>NZ_BDAP01000001.1 GCF_001598915.1 Williamsia muralis NBRC 105860
AAATGCCCTGGCGCCGCCCCTGAAGATCCACCACGACCGGGAGGGCGAGGCCTGGTCTGAGTTCCACCTCGGCGCCGCATATGAGGGTCCGCCGGGAATGGTGCATGGTGGCGTGTGCGCCTTGGTTCTCGACCACATACTGGGAGAGACCTCGAGCCACGGCAAGCGGACGAAGTTCACGGGCACCATCGAGGTGAAGTACCTGCGGGCGACCCCGCTGGGTCCGGTGCGTGCCGACGCCTGGATCGATCGGATCGAGGGAATCAAGACCTACGTCGTGGGCACGCTGTCCGACCAGGACGGTGTCACCGCCGAGGCGCGTGGGGTGTTCATCGTCCCCAAGTGGGCTCGCGAGCCCGGTGAGTAGACACATCGAGTAGAACGGGAGCGCGTTGTCCGCCATCTCCAGCCGGCTCACCGCATGGCGTGATCTTCGCTGGGCCTTCGCCGCTGTGTGGTTGCTCTTCCTCGCCTATCCCGTTCTGACCGTGAGCAAGTCGGACACCATGAGCACGGCGGAGCGGGTCTACACCCTGGTCCTGCTCGGCGGGTTCGCAGTCGGGTATCTCCTCACATGCGTCTACGTGCTGTTCGGGACGTCCCGGCATTCGGACCGGCGACGGGCAGCGCCGGTGGCGTTCGTCGCGCTCGCC
Source organism: Williamsia muralis NBRC 105860 (assembly GCF_001598915.1). Classification (GTDB taxonomy): domain Bacteria; phylum Actinomycetota; class Actinomycetes; order Mycobacteriales; family Mycobacteriaceae; genus Williamsia; species Williamsia muralis. The sequence goes on from NZ_BDAP01000001.1 coordinate 654, forward strand.
GTGGTGGCCGCGGCGACAACGGTCACGCTCGACCAAGAGGTGTTCGCGCTGGCCCCTTATCTGATGGCCGTCGCCGCACTGTCATTCGCACTACCGGTGTCGGTGGCCATCTTCGTGCTCCTCACCGGTTCGGCGGTGGTGATGCCGGAGATCGTCGACGGCTGGGAGCTCGACACGGGCGTCGTGGTGATGCTGTTGGTCGTCGGTCCGACCGTGCTCGCGGTGAGGATCTTGCGCGCCCGCAAAGAGCTGCGTGAGGAGTCCGAAGCGGCGAAACGCAGCCTCGACGAGCAATTGGCCATCGTCGCCGAGCGAGAGCGCGTCGCCCGAGACGTCCACGACATCCTCGGGCATTCGCTGACGGTCATGACGGTCAAGTCCGAGCTCGCGGGCCGGTTGATGGACGTCGATCCGACGGCGGCGAGAGCCGAACTCGCCGACCTGCACCGCATTTCGCGCGAAGCCCTCGCCGAGGTCCGCACCACCGTGGGGGGCTTGCGATCGCCGGATCTGGCGACCGAACTGCTGGCCGCCGACACGGCCCTCACCGCCTCCCGGATCGCTGCCGATCTACCTGCTGACGCCACTGTCGCCGCACCGCAGAACCGGGTGTTGTTCGCATGGGTACTGCGTGAGGCGGTCACCAACGTCGTACGTCATTCCGGAGCGACGACCTGCCGGGTGCGCTTGCAGCCCAACGCGATCGACATCGTCGACGACGGTGTCGGGCTCGACGGCTCGGTGTCGGGCAACGGGCTCCGCGGCCTTCGAGAACGGGTCCAGGCCGCGGGCGGCACCCTCACCCTCGGCGGCGACCACGGCACCGAACTGCGAGTGTTGGTCCCATGACCGAGATCCGGCTGCTGCTCGCGGACGATCAGGCGCTCGTGAGGGGTGCCCTGGCGGCCCTGCTCGACCTCGAATCCGACCTGCGGGTGGTCGCTCAGGTGGGGCGTGGTGACGAGGTCGTGGAACATGCACGCGACGCCGAGGTCGATGTCTGCCTGCTCGACATCGAGATGCCCGGGGCCGACGGCATCGAGGCGGCCGAAGCGCTGCACCGTGAACTCCCGCACGTGCGCAGTCTGATCGTCACCACGTTCGGCCGACCCGGATATCTGCGCCGGGCGATCGAGGCGGGAGCGTCGGGATTTGTCGTGAAGGACACCCCGGCGGCCGAACTCGCCGATGCGGTGCGGAGGGTTCACGCCGGCCTCCGCGTGATCGACCCCACCCTGGCCACCGAGAGCCTCACCACCGGACAGAATCCGCTCACCGAGCGTGAGCAGGACATACTCCGCAGTGCACTGGGCGGGGCGACGGTCGCGGTCATCGCCTCCCAGGTACATCTGTCCCCGGGCACGGTCCGCAACTACCTGTCGAGTGCGATCGGCAAGACAGGAGCGGGTACGCGGGCCGAAGCCGCTCAGATCGCCCAGCGACACGGATGGTTGTAACGCCTGTTCAGAGAGGGTTTGACGGTCATCTCGAAGTCGTGGCACACTCGCGATTTCAATACGGCGCGGGTGGCGTGAGAAAATGATCTGATGCCTGAAGCAGGAGTGATCCTCCATGCGGTGGGCAAACACGATCCGCGGTCAGCAATGGCGCTGGCCTCGGTGCACGGAAATGCTGCTCAGCAGCGCTGTATGCGCAGGTGAGAGCGGTGCGGTGGTCCTGACAAGGGCTGCCACAACCCGTGCGCCGTAACCTACAGCTGAAACGGTGCGCTCGCACGGCGAACGCGATGTTAAGGGCGAAAAGTATGAAGCACGCTCCCGGCCCGATAGGGCTCTATGACCCGCAGAACGAGCACGACTCCTGCGGCGTTGCCTTTGTTGTCGACATGCATGGACGACGCAGTCGCGACATCGTCGACAAGGCCATCGCGGCCCTGGTGAACCTCGAACACCGAGGTGCAGCAGGTGCCGAGCCGAACACCGGTGACGGTGCCGGAATCATGATCCAGGTACCGGACAAGTTCTTCCGTGCCGTGGTCGATTTCGAGTTGCCACCGGAAGGCTCCTACGCCACCGGTATCGCGTTTCTCCCGCAGGGTTCCGGCGACGCCAAAACGGCTGTCGACGGTGTCGAGAAGATCGTGGAGGCCGAAGGTCTCACGGTTCTCGGCTGGCGTGACGTGCCCACCGACGAGAGCTCGCTCGGTGCGCTGGCCCGTGACGCGATGCCGACGTTCCGGCAGATCTTCATCGCCGGCGACAGCAGCGGCGAGGACCTCGAACGGCGTTCCTACGTGGTGCGCAAACGGGTCGAGACCGAGCTGGGCAACAAGGGCGCGGGCCAGGATGGTCCCGGACGCGAAACCGTGTACTTCCCCAGCCTTTCCGGCCGCACCTTCGTCTACAAGGGCATGCTCACCACCCCGCAGCTGCGCGGCTTCTACGTCGACCTGCAGGACGACCGGGTCGAGAGCGCGCTCGGACTGGTGCACTCCCGCTTCTCCACCAACACGTTCCCGAGTTGGCCGCTGGCCCACCCGTTCCGACGCGTCGCGCACAACGGCGAGATCAACACCGCCACCGGCAACGAGAACTGGATGCGGGCGCGCGAGGCGCTCATCGACACCAGCGTGTTCGGCGAGGGCACCGCGGAGAAGATCTTCCCGGTTGTCACCCAAGGCGCCTCGGACACCGCGCGTTTCGACGAGGTGCTCGAGCTCCTGCACCTCGGTGGCCGCAGCCTTCCGCACGCGGTCCTGATGATGATCCCCGAGGCGTGGGAACGCCACGAGTCGATGAAACCCGAACACCGGGCGTTCTACGAGTACCACTCCACGTTGATGGAGGCCTGGGACGGACCGGCGTCGGTGTGCTTCACCGACGGCACCGTGATCGGCGCAGTGCTCGACCGTAACGGCCTGCGCCCCAGCCGTATCTGGGTCACCAAGGACGGACTCGTCGTGATGGCGTCGGAGGTGGGCGTTCTCGACATCGACCATTCCGACGTGGTGCAGAAGTTGCGTCTGCAGCCGGGCCGGATGTTCTTGGTGGACACCGCAGCCGGCCGCATCGTCGACGACGCGGAGATCAAGGACGAGCTCGCCGCCGAACACCCGTACCAGCAGTGGCTGGACGAGGGCATGCTGCACCTCGACAAGCTGCCCGGACGGCCGCACACCCACATGCCACACGACCGGGTCCGGCTGCGCCAGCAGGTTTTCGGGTACACCACCGAAGAAGTGGATCTGCTCGTCTCACCGATGGCCACCACCGGTGCCGAGCCCATCGGCTCGATGGGAACCGACACCCCGCTCGCTGTGCTCTCGCAGCGCCCGCGCATGCTGTTCGACTACTTCCAGCAGATGTTCGCGCAGGTCACCAACCCGCCGCTGGACGCCATCCGTGAAGAGGTGGTCACCAGCATCGGCGTGAGCATCGGCCGTGAGGCCGACCTGCTGAACCCCGGGCCCGAGTCGTGCCGCCAGATCGTGCTGCCCCAGCCGATCCTGGACAACGACGACCTCGCCAAGCTCGTGCACCTCGGTGACAACGAGCAGTACGCCGACTACCGCAGTGTGCAGATCCGCGGTCTCTACCCGGTCGCCGAGGGCGGCGACGGCCTGCGCAAGGCGCTCGACAACGTCCGTACCCAGGTGTCCGAGGCAATCGCGGACGGCGTCCGACTGGTTGTCCTGTCCGACCGCGAATCGGACGAGACCCTGGCACCCATCCCGTCGCTGCTGCTGGTCTCCGCGGTGCACCACCACCTGGTGCGGGAGAAGACCCGCACCCAGGTCGGCCTGCTGGTGGAGGCCGGTGACGCCCGAGAGGTGCACCACATGGCCGCGCTCGTGGGCTTCGGTGCCGCGGCGATCAACCCCTACATGGCTTTCGAGACCATCGAGGACATGTCGGTGCGTGGCGCCCTGGGCGACCTCGACTACGAGACCGCGCGCAAGAACTACATCAAGGCCGCCGGCAAGGGTGTTCTCAAGGTGATGTCGAAGATGGGCATCTCGACTCTGGCGTCCTACACCGGTGCACAGCTCTTCCAGGTCATCGGCATCAATCAGGACACCGTCGACGAGTACTTCACCGGGTTGCGGTCGCACCTCGGTGGTATCGGCCTCGACGACATCGCTGCCGACGTCACCGCACGCCATCAACTGGCGTTCAATCACCGGCCCGAGGAGCGCGCACACCGCGAGCTCGAGGTCGGTGGCGAATACCAGTGGCGTCGCGAGGGCGAGTACCACCTGTTCAACCCCGACACGGTGTTCAAGCTGCAGCATTCCACCCGCACCGGGCAGTACTCGGTGTTCAAGGAATACACCAAGCTGATCGACGACCAGTCGAAGAAGATGGCGTCGCTGCGCGGGTTGTTCGAGTTCAACTTCGACGACCGCGACCCGATCCCCATCGAAAAGGTCGAGCCTGCCAGCGAGATCGTCAAGCGGTTCTCGACCGGCGCGATGAGCTTCGGCTCCATCTCGGCCGAGGCCCACGAGACCCTCGCGATCGCGATGAACCGACTGGGTGGGCGCTCGAACTCCGGTGAGGGCGGCGAGAATCCGAGCCGTTTCGAACCCGACGAGAACGGCGACTGGCGTCGAAGTGCCATCAAGCAGGTGGCCTCGGGCCGTTTCGGCGTGACCGCGCACTACCTCACCAACTGCACCGACATCCAGATCAAGATGGCGCAGGGCGCGAAGCCCGGTGAAGGTGGACAGCTCCCGCCGCACAAGGTGTACCCGTGGGTCGCCGAGGTGCGCGGCTCCACACCTGGCGTCGGCCTCATCTCGCCGCCACCCCACCACGACATCTATTCGATCGAGGATCTCGCCCAGCTGATCCACGACCTGAAGAACGCGAATCCGTCGGCAAGGATTCACGTGAAACTTGTGTCGGAAGTGGGTGTCGGCACCGTCGCGGCGGGCGTCTCGAAGGCGCACGCAGACGTGGTGCTGATCTCGGGTCACGACGGTGGCACCGGCGCGACACCGCTCACCTCGGTCAAGCACGCCGGTGGTCCCTGGGAACTCGGCCTGGCCGAGACCCAGCAGACGTTGCTGCTCAACGGCCTTCGCGACCGCATCGTGGTCCAGGTCGACGGCCAGCTCAAGACCGGCCGCGATGTGGTCGTGGCCGCGCTGCTCGGTGGCGAGGAGTTCGGATTCGCGACTGCGCCGCTGGTGGTCTCGGGTTGCATCATGATGCGCGTCTGCCATCTCGACACCTGTCCGGTGGGCGTCGCGACCCAGAACCCCGTGCTGCGTGAGCGTTTCACCGGCAAGCCCGAGTTCGTCGAGAACTTCTTCATGTACATCGCCGAAGAAGTGCGCGAACTGCTGGCCCGCCTCGGCTTCCGCACGCTGCAGGAAGCCGTCGGCCAGGTGCAGATGCTCGACACCACGAAGGCGCTGCAGCACTGGAAGTCGGCCAAGGCAGGAAAGCTCGACCTGTCGGCGATCCTCACCCAGACCGATTCGCCGTTCATGAATCAGGACCTGTATTGCTCTGGCAGCCAGGACCATTCGCTGGACAAGGCGCTCGATCAACAGCTGATCACGCAGGCTCGGGCGGCGATCGATTCGGGTGAGCGCGTGTCGTTCACTTCGGAGATCGCCAACGTGAACCGCACCGTGGGCACCATGCTCGGGCACGAGATCACCAAGGCGTACGGTGCCAACGGCTTGCCCGACGGCACGGTCATCATCGATTTCCACGGCTCCGCCGGAAACAGCTTCGGTGCGTTTGTGCCCAAGGGTGTGACGCTGCGACTCAAGGGCGACGCCAACGACTTCGTGGGCAAGGGCCTCTCGGGTGGCCGGATCGTGATCGCTCCGGCGGACAACGCACCGGAAGGCTTTGTCGCCGAAGAGAACATCATCGCCGGCAACGTCATCGGTTTCGGTGCCACCTCCGGTGAGATCCTGCTCCGGGGTGTGGTCGGCGAGCGTTTCTGCGTCCGCAACTCGGGCGTCACCGCTGTCGTCGAAGGCGTGGGCGACCACGGCTGCGAGTACATGACAGGCGGACGTGTGATCGTGCTCGGACCGACCGGCCGCAACTTCGCCGCCGGTATGTCCGGTGGCATCGCGTACGTCTACGACCCCGACGGCGTACTGGAGAGCAATCTCAACACCGAACTGGTGCAACCGGAGCCGCTCGAGGACGAAGACCTCGAGTTCCTGGAAGGCATCGTGAACAAGCACCGCAACGAAACCGGTTCGCCGGTGGCCGCTCGTATCCTCGAAGACTGGGAGAGCAACGTCGGCCGATTCGTGAAGGTGATGCCGCGCGATTACAAGCGAGTCCTGCTCGCTATCGCCTCAGCCGAGAAGGACGGGCGCAACGTGGACGAAGCAGTGATGGAGGCCGCACGTGGCTGACCAGAAGGGCTTTCTCAAGCACCCCGAACGTGAATTGCCGCAACGGCGGCCGGTCCCGCTGCGACTCATGGACTGGAAAGAGGTCTACGAGGACTTCGATCGCGACAAGCTTCGCGTCCAGGCCAGCCGATGCATGGACTGCGGGATCCCGTTCTGTCACAACGGTTGTCCTCTCGGAAACCTGATTCCCGAGTGGAACGACCTCGTGTACAAGGACCGTTGGGCAGACGGCATCGACCGTCTGCACGCCACCAACAACTTCCCGGAGTTCACCGGTCGGTTGTGCCCGGCCCCCTGTGAGGCGTCGTGCGTGCTGGGCATCAACCAGCCTGCCGTCACCATCAAGCAGGTCGAGGTCGAGCTCATCGACAACGCCTTCGATGAAGGCTGGGTCACGCCGGTGCTGCCGACCGAGAAGACCGGCAAGTCGGTTGCGATCGTCGGGTCAGGCCCTGCGGGTCTCGCTGCGGCGCAGCAGCTCACGCGCGCCGGCCACGACGTCACCGTCTTCGAGCGGGCCGATCGGATCGGTGGTCTGCTCCGCTACGGCATCCCCGAGTTCAAGATGGAGAAGCACCACATCGACCGCCGTCTGGACCAGATGGTCGCCGAGGGCACCCAGTTCCGTGCGGGTGTCAACGTCGGTGTTGACGTGACCGTCGAACAACTCAAGGCCGACTTCGACGCGGTGGTGCTGTGCAACGGCTCCACCAAGGGTCGCGACCTTCCGATCCCGGGCCGTGAACTCGATGGCATCCATCAGGCGATGGAGTTCCTCCCGTGGGCCAACCGGGTTCAAGAGGGCGACGACGTCGTCGACGGTGACGGCATGCCGCCGATCAACGCCAAGGGCAAGAAGGTGATCATCATCGGTGGTGGTGACACCGGCGCGGACTGCCTCGGTACATCGCTGCGTCAGGGCGCCGAGATCGTCCACCAGTTCGAGATCATGCCGCGCCCGCCGGACGAGCGCGCCGACTCCACTCCGTGGCCCACGTACCCCCTGATGTACCGGGTGTCCTCGGCCCATGAAGAGGGCGGTGAACGCGTATTCTCGGTGAACACTGAGCAGTTCATCGGTGAAGACGGCAAGGTCACCGGTTTGCGTGCGCACGAAGTCGTGATGAACGCCGGCCGTTTCGAGAAGGTCGAAGGCAGTGACTTCGAGCTCGAGGCCGACCTCGTTCTGCTGGCCATGGGCTTCGTCGGACCCGAGCGCGAGGACTTCCTCGACAAGCTCGGCGTGGAGTACAACGAACGCGGAAACGTCAAGCGCGACGACAACTTTCAGTCGACGGTCCCCGGTGTGTTCGTGGCCGGCGATGCCGGTCGTGGCCAGTCGTTGATCGTGTGGGCGATCGCCGAAGGACGGTCTGCGGCTGCCGCTGCGGACAAGTTCCTCACCGGCGCCACCCTGCTCCCCGCACCCATCGTTCCCACCCTGGCACCGCAGCGCTGAAGGTGCGGGATCGCTCCCGACCTGTCAAGATGAATCGGAACACGCCTGTGTTCTGATTGGTATCGAGCTGTGATAAGCAGTTTTGCTCGGGAGGAAAAGTTCATGCGGGTGGGCACTGTTCTTGGTTGGCGGCGACAGCGTGGACGCCGCACACGCGCGATGACGAGTGTGTTGGCAGCAGCTGTGGTGGCGGCCGGGGCATTGAGTGCAGTGTCGGCACCCACCGCATCGGCTGATCCCGCGGGCTGTCCAGAGCTCTACGTGTTGGCCATTCCCGGAACCTGGGAGAAGTCGGCCGACGCCCAGATCCGCGGAATGCTCGCCTACCCCACGACAGGCCTCGGCGGCGAGACCCAGACCCAGCTGGTCGGGTACAACGCCACCGCCTTCCCCTGGGAGAACGGCGGTGCCGTCTACGGCGAGTCGAAGGCGCAGGCCGTGGCCAACGCCGAGGGCCTGGCCATCACGATGACCAAACGGTGCCCGGGTACGAAGGTCGCCCTGATCGGCTACAGCCAGGGTGCTGACGCAGCCGGCGACCTCGCCGCCGACATCGGGACCGGCAGGGGAGCCATCGCGCCCGCCAAGTTCGCCGGCGCAGTGCTGATCTCCGATCCGCGGCGCTCGAAGCAGGATGCGCTCATCGGACCGACGCTGTCGGGCGAGGGCAACGGAGGGCCACGTCAGGGCGGGTTCGGATGGGTGAAGAACCGCACCTTCACCATTTGCGACCCGGGCGACCAGTACTGCAACATCCCCCGGGACTACTACGTCTCCCGCGTGGTCGGGTATCTGGCCGAGACCAGTAACCCGAACCCCGACATGTTCGCCCAGTACCAGGCCGAGGCCGCTGCGATCTTCAGTGAACTGGTGACCCGCGGCGGACCCGGTGCCGTACTGAACGAACTCAGCAACGAGAAGGCCCGCTCGCAGATCATGGCGTTCAACCGCTTCATCGAATCGGGCTCGCACACCAACTACGGCAACTTCCAGGTGCAGCCGGGCGTCACCGCACTGCAGTGGGCCCAGAACTACCTGGCCGGTCTGGCCTGACGTACTTCCTCCGGTTCCGACCAGTTCCTCCGGTTGCAACCGGAGGGTCTGACTGGAGTCGGCGGGTTTGGGCGGGGGTGGTGTACTTCCTCCGGTTTCGGCTACTTCCTCCGGTTGCAACCGGAGGGTCTGACTGGAGTCGGAGGGTTTGGCGGGGGTGGTGTACTTCCTCCGGTTCCGACCACTTCCTCCCGTTGCAGTCGGAGGGTCTGACTGGAGTCGGAGGGTTTGGTGGGGGCGGTGTACTTCCTCCGGTTTCGACTACTTCCTCCGGTTGCAGTCGGAGGGTTTGACTGGAGTCGGAGGGTTTGGTGGGGGCGACCTACTTCCTCCGGTTTCGGCCACTTCCTCCGGTTGCAACCGGGGCGTTTGCCTGGGGGTTCCGCGTTTCCTCCGGTTCCGACCACTTCCTCCGGTTGCAACCGGAGGGTCTGACTGGAGTCGGAGGGTCTGGTGACACCTGCCCGCCCGCCGTGTTACCCCTGGGGAAGATGTGACTCGCCCGCGTGGCAACCCGAATCCGGACATCTCCGGGCGTAGCGTGACGTTCACCACATTGTGGCAGCAACACCCCTGGTGAGGCCTGTGCAGAGGTAACGACGCGGCGGGCCGTCACGACACACAACGCGAAGGTACGGATGTTCAAGGGTTTCGACTCTGGACGATCGCGGTACCCAGAAAGTTATCCGCTGCACTAAACAGGACGTGATCAGTCGTGAAACTGGCGAAGTCGCACAACAGCCGCCGCACCCCACTACTCGGACGACACCCGCACATTTTCGGTTCGGATGGGCTGATCGCGCATCGACGACTCGCTCGAATGCTGCCCGAAGAGGGCGAGCGACTGGTGACAGTCGCCGACCTGCGGAACTTCAACCTCTGATCGATCCGGCTGGGGACTACCTGTCGGCGATCGCGCGGGCGGCAAAATCCTCGATCAGCCCGGCGGCGACATCGGGCTGCTGGACGATGAAGAAGTGGCGCGCGGGAATCACTGGCGCGTAGTCGGCGCCGAGGAATCGGGCGTACCGGGCCTGCTTCCAGTTCCAGAACAGTCGGACCGGTGTGCGCCGCCCGGGCAGCGCGGAGACAACCAGAGTCGGCGCCGTGAGAGGCATCGTCCGTCGCATGGCCACCAGTTCTGAGTTGAGCACCCCGAACGCGACCTGCTCGACGAGAAGTGCTCGTGGATAACGACTTCCGCCCAGCACCTCCCCGATCCAGTGGCGCTGCTCTGCCGTGTACCCACCGGGTGGCCCGGGCGACGTCGCGATCGCATGGCCGCGGATGCCGGCCGACCGGGGAAGCCGCAGAGCCTTGATGAGGTGTGCGGTGAGGTGCGCCAACCGGTTGCTGAGGCCTGGCGGCACCATCTGCAGGGGCAGCATCACGTACGACCCGTCGAGCATGACGACTGCGGCCACCCGCTCCGGCCGGCCGCGAGCGAATCCCTCCGCATAAAGCGACGCCAGCGAATGCCCTGCGACCACAACGGGTTCGGTGACCCCGACCGCGTCCAGCAGTTCGTCGATCCGCCGGTTCTCGTCGTCGATCGACGGGATCTGGCCGGGAGGGAGTGGATCGGACAAGCCGTAGCCGGGCCGATCGTATCGGATCACCGTCCACCGGTCGCGGAGCAGTTCGGCGAGGTGATCGAAGTCGAACCAGTTGCCGCCGAGTGCGGCCAGGAGAAGCAGTGGTGGACCCTGGCCCTCGACGACCACATGGGTGCGTAGGCCGCAGATGGTGAAGAACGCACCGGGCGGCTGCAGCTGCATCGAGCCATTCTATGCCGGGCTCACCACTCGGCACGGCCGGCGGAAACTGGTCAGGTGGGTGGTTGCGGTCGAAACGGTCGTTGTTCGTCCGGGCCCTTCTGCACGATGAGAGCGCTGGACGGCGGCACCTCGTGCCACAGCCCGGGAAGCGTGACCAGCGGTTCGGACACCACCACGCGGGCTTCCTCCGAGAAGTGCGCAAGACGTTCGTTCTCCGGATACAGCTCGCGAACCGACTCGACGTCGCCGCTGACATACAACGTGTTGACCACCGGGCCGCTCGCGTAGCGCACGGCGTAGAGCCGCTCACCGTCGGTGAGCCCGATCGTCATCTGGACAGGCTCGGATATGCCCTGCGATGCCGCCAGCGCTTCGATGTGACCGGCCATCCGCTCCAGACCGCCGAGTGGATCGTCCTCCAGCCCGAAGGTCAGCGCGAGGTAGAACATCACCTCCGAATCCGTTGATCCACCGATGCTCTCGAACAGGTCCGGTCGCACGGCGAGGATGAGGTCGCGTCGGAGACGTTGGAAGTCGGCGATGAAACCGTTGTGTACGAACATCCACCGGCCATACCGAAATGGGTGGCAATTCGTTTGTTGCACTGGGGTACCGGTGGCCGCCCGCACATGTGCGACGAACAACGACGATCGCACCGTCGCCGACAGCTCGCGAAGGTTTTCGTCACCCCAGGCGGGGGCGGCGCTACGGAACAGCGTGGGCCGGCCCGCCTCGCTGTACCAGCCCAGTCCGTGACCGTCGGCGTTTGCGGTGGGAACATCGGGCGCAGCAAGGCGACTCTGCTGGATCAGGGAGTGCTCGGGGTCGTAGAGAAGTTCTTTGGGATTGATCGGATTCCCGTAGTAGCCGAGCCAGCGACACATGGGTCATCTCGTTCTCTGAGCGCCGGAGGAGATGGGTGCAGCGGTCAGGGCGTTCGCTGTTCGCGACCGCCGACGAGATCACGCATCCGGTCACGACGACCGACGTACAACTCGAACCGGCGCTCGGCGCGCTCGAGCTTGCGTTCAGAGTAGAACCTGCGCGCCCAGTACGAGGTCGGATGAGCCAGCCGCAACGCGCCGATCAACCCGAGTAGTGGCACCGGCAGCCCGATCAGTCCTGTCGCGAGCTTGCCCTTGAGCAGACAGATCACCGAGTAGGCGACGTGCACGAGCACGATCGCCGCTGTGATGGCCACGCTGGTGCTGGACGGATTGCCCTCGTCGATCCCGCCGAGGGGAGTGGTGCCGACCAGCATCGCCACACCGAACACCGTCGCGATCATCACCGCGTCGATCGACTTGCGCCCCTCTTCGGACCAGTACACGTCTTCCAGATGCAGCCACAGCGCGAACTCGTCGAGCGCGAGGGCGGCGCCGATCCCGAACGCGGCGGCCAGCACCTCGCGCCACGGCGGGTCGGGCTGGAACCGGAACTCGAGCAGCCCGGCGGTGAGGATCAGCAAGATGCCCCACACCTGGTGGTGGATGTGTACTCCACCGATGTAGATGTCGTTCACCGGTCCGCCTGACGAGGCCTCGGCATCGTCCGGCGTGTTCTCACTCCGAGCCCGGATGGATCGGGTGATCCAACGCGTGATGCCGTAGGTCACGATGAAACCGACCAGGGCGAACACGGCCGCAGACCGGCCTGTCTCGACCACGTGGGTCATGTACCAGTTCAAGCGTCAACCTTCAGAGCGGTCACTTCGGCTTCGCGAGTGGGAACGCGAGCGTCTCCCGGATCGACTGTCCGGTGAGCAACATGACGATGCGGTCCACTCCGATGCCGAGTCCGCCGGTGGGGAACATGCCGTGTTCGAGGGCCTGCAGGAAGTCCTCGTCGAGTTCCATCGCCTCGGGGTCGCCGCCCGCGGCGAGCAACGACTGTTCGGTGAGCCTCCGGCGCTGCTCCACCGGGTCGGTCAATTCGGTGTAGGCCGTACCCAATTCGACACCCCACGCAACCAGGTCCCAGCGTTCGGTGACACCGGGGATGGTGCGGTGCTGGCGCGTCAGCGGTGACACCGACGTCGGGAAGTCCTTGTAGAACGTCGGGAACGTGGTCTGGTCTTCCACCAGGTGCTCGTACATCTCCAACGCGACCTGACCGGCATCCCAGTCGTTGCGGTAGGGGATCTCGTGCTTGTCGCACAGTTCCTTGAGGTACTCCACCTCCGAGTACGGGGTGACCTCTTCGCCGATCGCCTCCGACACCGCGCCGTGCAGTGTCTTCACCGGCCACTCACCGGAGATGTCGACCTTCTCGATCTCCCCGTCCTTGCCCTCGATGTAGACCACCTGCTCGCCGTGCGCGGCGACCGCGGCGTTCTGGATCATCTCGCGGGTGAGGTGCAGCATGCGGTCGTAATCGCTGTGCGCCTCATACGCTTCCAGGCTGGTGAACTCCGGGTTGTGCTTGAAGTCCACACCTTCGTTGCGGAAGTTGCGGCCCATCTCGAACACGCGTTCCATGCCGCCGACGCACAGCCGTTTGAGGTACAGCTCGGGAGCGATCCGCAGATACAGATCGAGGTCGTAGGCATTGATGTGTGTGCGGAACGGCGCCGCGTTCGCGCCGCCGTGGATCTGCTGCAGGATCGGCGTCTCCACCTCGAGGTAGTCGCGGCCGGAGAGGTAGTCGCGCATCGACTTCACGATGGCGCTGTGCACTCTCATGAGTTCGCGGGCTCGGGGATTGATGGTCAGGTCCACGTACCGCTGACGCACTCGCGCCTCGGGGTCGGTGAGCCCACTCCACTTGTCCGGCAACGGATGCAGACACTTACCGAGCATCCGCCAGTCCTTGGCCAGCAGCGACAATTCGCCCTTGCGGCTGCGCCCCACCACTCCGCTGACCTCGATGAGGTCGCCGAGGTCGACGGTGCTTGCCAGGTCGAGGGTTTCCGGCTTCAGTGCGCTCGCATCCACGAGTACCTGCACGTCCCCGCTCCAGTCGCGCACATCGCAGAACACGACCTTGCCGAAGTCACGCATGCGGATGACGCGGCCTGCCACCCGGGCGGTGGTCCCTTCGGGCGCGCTGACGGCCTGCGCGATGGTGTGGGTGGGCGGATAGGCGGGCGGATAGGGGTCGACGCCGGCCGCGGTCAGCTGTTCCAGTTTGGCCAGACGGACGCGGACCTGCTCGGGACGCCGCGGTCCGCGATGCTCGGCCTTCTCCTCGCTGGCGATCTCCGCGGCGATCGCGTCGATGTCGACACCGGGCGGCACCGAAGAGGCATCGCCGGTGAAGTCGTTGCCCTGCCCGAACTTCGGCAGCTTCACAAATCCTTCGTTGACCACCGCGGCCAGGCCCACTCGCGGGATCGTGCGGCCGTCCTCGAAACACAGGAACCGGGGAACCCACTCGGGGTGGTACTTGGCGTTCGACTTGTACAGAGATTCCATCTGCACGAACTTCGACGCGAAGGTGAGAGCGCCGTACATCGCCCGCATGATCGGGCCCGCGCCGATCTGGCCGCCTTCTTCGAACACCACACGGAAGGCTGCGAAGTTCATCGAGATGTCGAGGATGCCGAACGCTTCGGCGTTCTCGGCGAACTCGGTCACCATCGTCTCGACCAGCCCGTTGATCGAGTCCCGGTCGCGGCGCATCACATCGAGCGATGCGCCGGTCTGGCCCCAGGGGACAAACGAGAGCATGCCGACGACCTTCTCGTTTGCGGTGCCCGCGTCGCGCACTGCCTCCACGAGGATGGACCGGCCGTCCGCAGGGTCACCCAGACGCCCCAGCGCCATCGAGAAGCCACGTTCTTCGTCGGTGTCGCGCCATTCGTCGGCGCGCGCGATCACCGCGGCCATCTGTTCGGGGGACAGATCCTCGTGGCGGGCGATACGCACAGTGATTCCGGCGCGCTTGGTGCGGGCCACCGACTGACGGACGGCCTTCATCTCCGGTCCGTTGAGGTTGTACCCGCGGGTGTGGACGATCGCCTCGTCGCCGATGTTGAGTGTGGTGAATCCGGCAGCGTCCCACGCCTCGGCGCCGGTGGCACTCACACCGATCGCGCCCGGATGCCAGCCGTACCGGTCGCAGATCTTGAGGAACTCCGCGATCGCGTCGGGCCAGTAGCGCTTGTCGCCCACGGGGTCTCCGCCGGCCATCGCCGTGCCTACCTCCACCCGATAGGTGATCGCAGCCATGCCGTTCGGAGCGAAGACAACCGCCTTGTCGTGGCGGGTGGAGAAATACGCCAATGAGTCGTCGCCGCTGAAGCCATCGATGAGCAGCCGCAGCAACCTCTCGTCGGTCGCGGTCATCGAGTTGTTCGACCGCTGCGAACGGAACAGGATCAACGCCGCGGCGATGAGCGCCAGAGCGCCGAGCAGACCCAGGAACGTCTCGACGGGTGCATAGGAATGGTGCTCGTCGAAGTCGGTCGAGAGGTCGACGGACCCGAACGTCACCACATGGTTGATCGCGTAGGGCAGTCGCTGGGAGGCGGTGAGGGTGTGGGGGAAGATCTCGACGAGCGCCCAGCCGATCAGCGAACCGATGACCAGGCCGGCGACCAGCACGCCGGCAGCGCGCCAGAGAGCGCCACGGCGCACACGGGTATAGAACTGCCGATAACTCGCGATCAAATACATCAGGGCAAACACGTGCAGGACGACGCCGATGCAGATATTGATCCGCACCACGGTGTTCACGCCGTTTTCCGACGACAACGGCTCGAATAGGTAGAGCGCATTTCCGATGGCATAGACGGCGACGTACGCCACCGTGATCCACCACGCGATCCGCTTGCGGGATGCGAGTGCAAAGGCGAGCAGTGCCAGAACGAACGCCCAGGCGAAGCTGGTGTCGGGTGCGGAGATCAGATAGTTGTCGACGTAGTCGCGAGGCACCTCGGTGAGGCGCCGAAACTGCAGGGAGATGCTGCTGAGCAGCGAGATGGCGGCGAGGACGCCCGCAACCCAACTGACGTACCGGGGCGCGTTCTTGAACCATCCCGCAGGTGGGACCAGGCGAGCCGGCCGACGGGGCGCAGGAGTTGCCTGGCTGCTCACATCGATTGAGTCGACCGTGGTTTCGGGTGAATCGACGCTCACAGGTGTTGCCTTTCCGCAGCTGGTCCGCAGTAACGTTATCTCTCAGATGGGAGGATTGAACGGTGAGCCGAGAAACAGTTCCGATCCGAGACAATTCCATTCGACTGGGCCAATTCCTGAAGCTGGCAAATCTCATCGAATCCGGGGCCGAGGCAAAAGAAGTCATCGCGGACGGATTGGTCAGCGTGAACGGTGAGACCGAGACGCGGCGCGGCCGACAACTGGTCACCGGCGACGTCGTGGAGATCGGCGGCACCGAGGCAGTGGTCGGCGGACCAGACGATGGTGCGCTCCCGGACTGATGTCCACGGCCGCGTTCAGCTGACTCGGATGCGGGCCGGTCAGCAGTGGTTACCGGTCGGTAAGTAAGAGTCGTTAGGCTGAGGTGCATGAGTGAGATCACCTTCGTCGCCACCGCCGACCTCGTGGACGAGATCGGCGAGGAGGTACGCAGCTGCGACCTCCAGTTCACGCAATTCGGAAAGCGCAGGGAGTTCGTCGGCCGGGTCACCACGGTTCGGTGCCTCCAGGACAACGCCCTGCTCAAGCAGGTGCTCGGCGAACCCGGCAACGGCGGGGTCCTCGTCGTCGACGGCGCCGGATCAGTGCACACCGCCCTTGTCGGCGACGTGATCGCCGAACTCGGGCGGTCCAACGGATGGAGCGGGATCATCGTGCACGGTGCGGTCCGCGACTCGAAGCTGCTCGCCGGCATCGACATCGGTATCAAGGCTCTCGGCACCAACCCGCGCAAGTCCACCAAGACCGGAGCCGGAGAGCGTGACGTCCCTGTTGAACTGGGCGGTCTGACCTTCAATCCCGGCGACCTTGCATACAGCGACGACGACGGCATCGTGCTCGTCGCGGCCGAATAGGAGACATTGATCATGGGCAAGCCAGATAAAGCCACGTTCGACCGTTTGCGGGCGCTCATCGCCATCGACGATCCGGACGCCCGCTCCACGCGCTCGGTTCTCGAGGCGTTCACGGGCGAGGAG
Organism: Williamsia muralis NBRC 105860; assembly: GCF_001598915.1. Lineage (GTDB taxonomy): Bacteria > Actinomycetota > Actinomycetes > Mycobacteriales > Mycobacteriaceae > Williamsia > Williamsia muralis. Next base: position 17,372 of record NZ_BDAP01000001.1, read on the forward strand.
ATGACCACAATCCCGGTCGGCACCGCCGACGACGTGCGGGCCGCATTCGAGCGGGCGCGCGCCGCACAGGTCGAGTGGGCGAAACTCTGGCCGCGTGACCGTGCCAAGATCCTGATCGACTTCGCGGCCCTGGTGCTCAAGAACAGGGATGCGCTGGCCGACATGGCGCAGGCCGAGACCGGCAAAGCGCGCGCCTACGCCCAGGAGGAAGTGCTGGACGTGTCGATGACTGCCCGGCACTACGCCAAGACCGGCCCGCGGCTCCTGGCGGCGAGCAAGGTCAAGGGAATGCTGCCCCTGGCCACCGACGCCCGCGTTCGGTATCAGCCCAAGGGTGTCGTCGGCGTGATCTCGCCGTGGAACTACCCGATGACCCTGGCTGCCTCGGACGGGGTCGCCGCCCTGATGGCCGGTAATGCGGTGGTGCTCAAGCCCGACAGTCAGACGCCGTACTGCGCCCTCGCCGTGGTCGAGCTGCTCTACCAGGCCGGCCTGCCGAAGGATCTGTTCGCCGTGGTTCCGGGGCCGGGCTCTGTTGTGGGACAAGAGATCTTGGCTCAGGCCGACTACCTCATGTTCACTGGGTCTTCGGAAACCGGCGCGCAGCTCGCCGAGCAGGCCGGCCGTCGCCTGATCGGGTTCTCCGCCGAACTCGGTGGCAAGAACCCGATGATCATCACCAAGTCCGCCGACATCGACAACGCTGTCGAAGGTGCAGTGCGCGCCTGCTTCTCGAACTCGGGGCAGCTCTGTATCTCGATCGAGCGCATCTACGTCGAGAAGCCGATCGCCGATGAATTCTCCGCGAAGTTCGCGCAGCGGGTGTCGGCGATGAAGGTGGGCAAGTCCTACGACTTCTCCACGGAGATGGGGTCGTTGGCCTCGGCGGACCAGGTCGACACCGCCGAACGGCACGTCGAGGACGCCAAGTCCAAGGGCGCCGTGGTTCTCGCCGGCGGGAACCGCCGTCCCGAACTCGGACCTTTCTTCTTCGAGCCGACCGTTCTGTCCGGGGTTGCCGACGGGATGGAATCGTTTGCCGGCGAGACCTTCGGACCGGTTGTCGCCATCTATCCGGTGGATTCCGTGGACGAGGCCATCAAAGAGGCCAACAACACCGAATACGGCCTCAACGCAAGCGTTTTCGCCGGGTCATCGGAGGAAGGCCGCAAGATTGCCGCAGAACTGCGCGCCGGCACGGTCAACCTGAACGAGGGCTACGCGGCGGCATGGGGTTCCACTGCGGCTCCGATGGGCGGTATGGGCAAGTCGGGCGTAGGCCGCCGTCACGGCGCCGAAGGGCTTCTCAAATACACCGAGCCCCAGACGATTGCCGAGCAGCGGGTGATCGGTCTTGGTGGCATCAAGGGCGTGCCGCAGGGGCTCTTCCTGCGGACCGTTCCGGCGTTCGTGAAGTCGCTGAAGTTCCTGCCCGGTCGGTGACCGACGATGCCGGCCGTGTGTTCCGCGCGGCCGGCATCACTCAGGGCGTGCCCTGGACCTGTTGTTCCGCACACGCGATGACGGCGTCCAGATCGAGTCCGTACGGCGTCGCATCGACCAGGCTGTAACGCAGGAGCCGACCCGCCCCGCGCTCGACGAGACGCGCTGCGCCCCTGGGATTTCCGCGCAGATGATGCGTCAGGCCGACGCAGATCTGGGCCAGCCCCTGCCACAGCTCCCGTTCGTCGGGCGGGCATGTCTTCCAGCGGACCTCGAAGACCTCGTGGGCTGCGAACGGACGTCCGGCGTCGATGAGTTGACGTGCCAGCGCGATGGTTTCGGCGGGTGGTAACGGTTCTTCGGAGACCGGTTCGACACCCTCGGCGCCGTACGGCAGCGGCCTGCCCAGCTCGTCGCGCGGCCGGGCCTGCCGAGCGCGGCCGTCGGGGTCGCGGTCGCGACGTTCAGGCATCGTCCACCTCGTTGCCCGTCCTGCCGCCCAGCCAGGCGAGGACCGCAGGATCAGCCGATTGCAGGCGCTGTACTTCTTCGCCACCGTCGCAGGTGCACATCGAGATGGTCACGGCAGAGGCGGTCCGGGACGTCACGCGCCATACCGCACCTGAATCCGTCCACCGGATCAGCGATTCGATCACGTTCTCGTCCACGATTCCTCCCTTCCGGCGGTCGGTGTCAAAACTATCCCGTCACATACCAACTCTGGGACAGCAGCAGGATCCCGGCAGTGACGAGCGCGGCCACTTTGAGCACTTCGGCGCCGATGTACACGTGATGTGCGTGCGACCTCGGCGCTTGCTCGCCGGCGATCACCCGATCCGACCGACGGGTGAGCGGTGGTCTGACCACGATGACCTGAAACGCGAGGATCGCGATCGCACACAGGCTTGGGATCAGCACCCGGTACGGGACGTCGCCGACCACCATCGCGATCGTCAATACAACCGCAAGGATCGCCTCGACTGTGTTCAGCGCCCGGAACACAAGCCGCCCGATGCCCAGTCCCATTTTCAGATCCACCCCGGGAGCGCGGAACTTCAGTGGAGCTTCCAGGAAGGAGATGGCCAGTACCATCCCCAGCCAGATGAAGACGCAGGCTGTTGCGATGGCTTGTGCTGTGGTCATGCTGCGGGGGTCCCATCGTTCGGAGTCGTTCGCAGTGCCATCATCGAGGACAAGGTGCCTCAGCAACAGCACGTGCTCGACCAGCGAGTCCACGACGACGGGAGAATCCGGTGACTCAACATCCATCCATCGCGGTCACGGGGGCTACCGGCAATGTCGGGGGATCGGTCGCGCGTGCCCTGTCGGAGGCCGGGACAGCTCTCCGGTTGGTGGTGCGTTCGCGCGGGCGCGCGCCGGTGTTGCCCGGGGCAGCGGTCGCGGAGACGAGCTACGGCGACCACGACGCCGCGGTCGCCGCGCTCGCGGACGTCGACACCTTGTTCATGGTGTCGGCCTCGGAGAGCGCAGACCGGCTGGACCAACACCGCACTTTCGTCGATGCGGCTGTCCGGGCCGGTGTGCAACACATCGTCTACACGTCATTCCTGAATGCGGCACCCGACGCGACTTTCACTCTCGCGCGCGATCATTGGGCAACGGAGGAGCACATCCGCGCGTCGGGTGTGCAGTTCACGTTCTTGCGCGACAGCTTCTACATCGATTTCCTGCCGAGCCTCGCCGGCACCGACGGCGTGATCCGTGGCCCGGCCGGCGACGGCGCGGTGGGTGCGGTGGCGCGTGCCGACGTCGCGCGAGTGGCGACCGCGGTTCTCTCCGATCCGGCATCACACCGGGGTGAGACGTACGACCTCACCGGTCGCGAATCAATCACCTTCGACGAGGTGGCGCGGATTCTCACCGAAACCAGCGGTCGCACAGTCACATTCCACAACGAGACGATCGACGAAGCCTACGAGTCACGCAAATCGTATGGGGCGCCGGACTGGCAATTGGATGCCTGGGTGTCCACCTACACCGCGATTGCTGCGGGTGAACTGGCAGCGGTGACCGACAGTGTGGAGACCATCACGGGCCGGCCGCCGATGACATTGCGCGACTTCGTCGTCGGCTCGGCGTGACCGTGCACGAGCGCTGACGATCCTGGCGGGAGCGCTCGTCAGCAACCCTGTGGTTCGCCGAAGGTTTTCGATCGTCGCTCGCAGGCTATGCCTACCTGAACAAACGTTGTAGAAACAGCTGGCCCCCGGGCGACGTCGGCCGGCTGATTCTCGGTTGCACCAGGAGATGCGAATGACGGCTGATGCCGAAACCGGAACACAGGCAACAGGCGATGAGCCCGCATCCAAACTGAAGCGGAAGATAACCGGCCCGCTGCTGTTCTTGTTCATCTTGGGTGACGTGCTCGGAGCCGGTATCTACGCCCTGATGGGAGTGCTGTCCGAAGAGGTGGGTGGCGCGCTCTGGGCCCCGCTGATCGTCGCCCTCCTGCTGGCCCTGCTCACCGCCGGCTCCTATGCCGAGTTGGTCACCAAATATCCGCAGGCCGGCGGCGCAGCGATCTTCGCCGAGCGGGCCTTCAAACAACCGATCGTCTCGTTCCTCGTAGGTTTCTGCATGCTGGCCGCAGGCGTCACGAGCGCAGCCGGACTGGCGTTGGCCTTCTCCGGCGAATACCTCAAGACCTTCATCGATGTGCCGACCGTCCCGGCCGCGCTGGTGTTCCTGGCACTGGTGGCCTGCTTGAACGCACGCGGCATCAGTGAGTCGGTGAAGAGCAACGTGGTCATGACGATCATCGAGGTCAGTGGACTGGTCATCGTCATCGCAGTGGTCGGGGTGATGCTCGGCGAAGGTAGAGGTGACGTGTCCCGGGTGACCGAGTTCCCGGACGGCTCAACCCCCGCGATGGCCATCCTCAGCGGTGCCATCATCGCGTACTACTCGTTTGTCGGATTCGAGACCTCGGCCAATGTTGCCGAAGAGATCCGCAATCCCAGTCGCGTGTACCCCTTGGCCCTCTTCGGGTCGTTGGCAACAGCCGGGCTCGTCTACGTGCTGGTGGGACTCGCCAGCTCGATCGCCCTGCCCGCGAGCGTCTTGTCCGAGTCGTCGGGACCACTGCTGGCCGTTGTCGGGGAGTCCGGTGTCGGCATCCCCGACTGGGTCTTCAGCCTGATCGCACTGGTGGCCGTGGCCAACGGCGCTCTGCTCACGATGATCATGGCCAGTCGCCTCACCTTCGGTATGGCCGAACACAGGCTTCTGCCGAGCGCACTGGGGAAGGTGCTGCCCAAGCGGCGTACCCCGTGGGCGGCGATCGTGGCGACGACGTTGGTGGCCATGCTGCTCACACTCACCGGAGACCTGTCGACATTGGCCGAGACAGTGGTGCTGCTGCTCCTGTTTGTCTTCATCTCGACGAATATCGCTGTGTTGGTGCTGCGGCGGGATCCTGTCGACCACAAGCACTTTCGGGTACCGACAGTCATTCCGATCCTGGGTGTCGCGTCGTGCGTGCTGCTGTTGACCCAGCAGAGCGGTGAGGTCTGGATGTATGGCGGGCTCCTTCTTGCGGTGGGTATCGCACTTCATTTCGCGGCGGTCTGGGTTCGTCGACGTGCCGCGTGACGCTCGCGTCTCGCGGTGCGGATGGCGCCGACGAGGGCGCGAAGCAGCCCGGGGTCAAATCCGGGTGGGTAGTCTCCAGAGATGAGCAAACCATCTGTCCGACCTATGGATTCGGACACCGCGGGTCGTTTGCGGGCGGCGGAGTTCACCTATCCGGAGGTCGGTGCGACCGCGACCGGTATGCCGTCCGGTTACCACCACCTGCGACGAGAAAGAGTCGTGGGATCGGGCGCTGCGGTGTTTCGTGAACTCGGCGACGCTGTTCTGAGATGGCAGGTGCAGCTCGGCGCCGGCCTGACGGTGACCAGTCCCGACGCGAGAGTCAGCGAAGGAAGTATCGGGCTGGTCGGGCTCGGCGTGGGTGCGGCCCGGCTGAAGGCGCCGGTGCGAGTTGTGTACGTGCTCGACGAGCCCGATCGCTGTGGTTTCGCCTACGGCACCTTGCCCGGCCACCCAGAAGCAGGTGAGGAGCTGTTCTGCGTCGAGCACCGAGCCGACGACAGTGTGGTGCTGGTGGTCGCAGCCTTCTCACGCCCACACTCGGTTCTCGCCCGGGCGGGCGGACCGCTCGGGAGACTGGGTCAACGCCTGGTGACGAAGCGCTATCTTCGTGCGCTGGACAATCCAGAGAGCTGATCCGGCGACGTCGAAGCTTTCATGGCGTCGCGCACATGCGTTCGTAGCTCGGAGATCCCGGCTCTCTGTGCCCGAAGACGACGCATCGCGTCGGCCAGCTGATTTTCGCGCTCGTCGAGTTGCCGTAGGGCTTCACGGCGTTCCTCGTCGGTCGCCTCGTCGGGGTCGGCGCACGCAACGCGAAGGATGAAAGCGGACTCCGACAACGACAGTCCTGACGCCAAGAGGCATCGGATGTCTTCGACGGTCTGTACGTCTTCTTTCCGGTACCGCCGATAGCCGTTCGGATCACGCGTCGGCGTCAGCAAGCCGGCCTTTTCGTAATGCCTGAGCATGCGGGAGCTGGCGCCGGTGATGTCACTCAAGTCGCTGATGTACATCGATGCCTCTTCTCGAGATGGACCTTGACCTTGACACTGATGTCATAGTTTACCGTCGCCGGTATGAGCAACGCAGATCAGCAGTCCGATGTCATCCTGGTGGTTGTCCACCCCGACACCGAATCGGTCACCTGGAATGTGGCCCGAGCGATGAAAGAGAGCATCGCCGCCGAAAAGCTCACTGCCACAACGTATGACCTGGCGGCGTCGGGATTCGACCCCGCCTTCAACAGCGACGATCTCGCACATTTCCGAGGCCTCGCCGGGGTCCCTGTGGACGTCGCGGAGCAACAGCAGATGTTGCGATCTGCCGCAGCGGTGGTGTTGGTTTTCCCGGTCTATTGGTGGTCGCTGCCGGCACTCGCCAAGGGCTGGATCGACCGCGTCTTCACACGCGGCTTCGCCTATGACGATCGAGTCGCCGACGCCCCGAGCGCCATCAAAGGCCTGCATCTGGTGGCGATCGGCGGAATCGATGAAGGGACCCATCAGCGCCACGGATACAAAGAGGCGATGACGCTGCAGATGATCCATGGGATCGCGGACTACTCGCGCATCGAGGCGTCGTCGCTCGAATTCCTCTACGACGCAGATTCCGACGACCCGGCCGTTCGGCGTGAACTGATCGCTCAGGCCGAGGTCATCGGCGCCAAGATCGCGGCGAGTGTGGTCGGGCAACGCGAATCGGCATCACCACAACAGCTTTCGTCTCTCGGGCTATCGACGTAGCCGCCGGATGGTCAGGAAGATGAGCGCCAAGAGAACCACGGCGCTGCCGATTTTGACCACCGGGCCTGTTGTCGACGGCTCAGGCAGAGGCAGAGGTTCCGTGCGCTTGAGAGCAGTGAACCGGGCCTGCTGATCCTCGTCCGGAGTGGACGCCGAGGGTTTCGGGTGTGTGGGTTCCGGTGTCGCGGCCGGGGCGGGAGCGGTCTTGGGAGACGGGGGAGCCGAAGACTGTGCCGGGGTCGACTTGGGTGGAGCCGTGTTGCCCGGCTTGCCAGGACCCTTGCGTACCGGAGGCTTCTTGGCGGGTGCCTTCTTCGATACGACGTGTTCAGCGTTGGCGTGATCGGGTGTGCCGGCGTCAGGGCTACTCTGCGCAGACGCCTTTGTGGGTGGAGTGTGGCCGGGCCCAGCCTTTTTCGCCGGGGCCTTCTTGGCGGCGGTCTTCTTCGCAACCTCCTTCTTGGGGGCTGATTTTTTCGCCGCCTTCTTGGCGGCGGTCTTCTTCGCCGGGGCCTTCTTCTCAGGAGCCTTTTTCGCAGCCGACTTCTTGGCCGGCGGGGCGGGGCGCTCGCCCGAGTGATCGGAGTCGGGCTGGGAGTCCGGGTCGGCCATACGGCTCAGCTCCTTCGAAGACGGGCGGACTGATCACCGCGTCTCGATTCGGCCCGGAGGTACTGATCCAGGCCTGCATTGAGACGGGGGGCGACGTCACGTGTACGTGGCTGCGCCGTCGTCAATCATGCCCGGTTCCGGCTGGTTCGGCTCAGCTGGGTGCGGTGGTCCCGAGCCCGGCGGCCAGTCCGATGACAACCGCCATCAACAGCACCTCGACGATCGCGCGTCGCAGCGATGCCTGTTCGGAAATGCGATGGGTGTGGGCCGAAGGCAGCCACCGCCGCCGTTGATCGGCAGCCACCGCAAGCAACGCCATCATGCCCACCGACTTCGCCAGCAGGATCCGGCCGTAACCCGTGGACCAGACCTCGCTGATCGAATCCAACTCCAGCAGGGCAGCGACCACACCGCTGACGATCAACGCCAGGACCAGCCATTGCGCGTACCGCGAGAACACGGGCAGCACGGTTGCCCAGCCCTTTCGGCCGCGGACGGTGAGGGCGAGAGCCGCGAGAGAACCGCACCACCAGCTCGCCGCGAGTACGTGAACGGCGATGAGCAATGCGCCGCCGGTCAGCTGTCCCAGATGCCCGGTGACGGGTCCGATCAACAGACCCAGCGCGGCGAGGGCGCCGACGGCTTCGGGCGCGATCAGACTCGGATACCGGATCCAGACCGCGCAGAACAAGGTGACCGCCAGCGCGCACATCGCCGCGATGAGACCCGCGGTGGTGCCGTTGACCCGGAAGAAGTCGTTGATGCCCACCTCGTGCGGTGCGAGCCCCGTTCGTTCGGCGGCACCCAGCCATGCACCTACCAGCAGCGACACAGCCCACACCGCAGCGACCACCGATGCCAGACGCAGCACCGGCGGGGTGAGCTCTTCGCCGCCGAGGAGTTTGACGGTGGACAGACCGAGCACGGTCATCCCGGCGAGCAGGGCGACGGCCCCCGCGATCGATTCGGCTTCGGGGCCGGCGGGACGGGCGAGCGCCCAGGCCAGCAACAAGCCCAGCCAGACCGCGGGCACGGCGACGAGCAACCACTCGCGCCGCGCCGCGCCCGCGGTCGTCACTGTCCGCTACTTCTTCCGCTGGGGACGCAGTGCAAACGCCAACCCGGCACCGAACACCACCACGCCGCCCACGATGAACGGCCACACCGGGATTCCTGATGACGAGGAATCGTCGGCGTCCACCGCAGGGCCCGGAGTTCCCGAGCCCGCGACGGTGAGCTCGAAGTCGAGCTGACCTTCCACCGGATGGCCGTCGGCCGACGTGATCCGGTAGTTGATCAGGTACGTGCCGGTCGGCCCCAACTCGCGCACCGGGACGGTGACCGTACGGCCGGTGACCGTCGGTTCACCGTCCTGCCAGTAATGCTCGTCCGGCCCGACCACCTTCAGCACGGCGTAGTTCTTCTGCACCGGCTCGTTGAAGGTGAGTGTGACCGCTGCCGGACCGGCCGCCAGCGGCGCGCCATCGGCCGGATCAGATCCGATCAGCGCCGAATGGGCCGCCGCGGTCGGTGCCCAGGCCACCGTCGCGAGAACAGTCATCACCAGCGCGACGATCGAGAAGGTCAGACGCCTCATCGAATCTCGCCTCACTGGCGTTTACGCGCGAGGGCGCCGATCGCGACGCCGATTCCCAACGCGCCCAGCAAGATTCCGGCACCGGCCAGCCAGCGGGCGGTGTCGTCGGTGCTGTCGGTGTCTGAGGACGCGGAGTTCTCCGAGGCGGTCTGGGTGTCTTCCTCGTGAGTCGCCGAATCGGCGTCGGCGGTCGGTGCGCCGAGCGTCACCGTGGGCGCGGGCTTGTCGGGCTCGGGCTGACCCTCGACGGTCGGCTGGTCCCAGCGGACCACCTCACCGTCGGAGTACGTCTGCGTTGCGGCCATGGTGACCGTCTCCTGCTCCGGCAGGGGCCCACCGGACACCCGGAACTGGAGGAACTCGCCGGGCCGGATGCCGGGGTTGCCGTCGGCGACCTTCCAGGTCACCTCCGTGGCCGCTTCGGTGGCCGGGTCCTTCTTCACCTCGGCGGTCCAACCGGGCAACGGCTCGGTACGGGCGGAGGTCAGGTTGGGCAGGGCGACGGTCAGTGCGACCGTGCTGGCGGTGTCCGACTCGTTGGGGACCCGGAACGTGATGACGCCGTAGCCACCCTGGGTGAGACCGTCACCTGCCGCGGTGACGTGTGCCGAGGCCGAACCCGCGCCCAGCAAACTCAGGCCACCGACCATCGTGACGGCGGCGAGTGACGCACCGAGAAGACGGAAGCGTCGCTTGAACAAAGACATGGATGTTTCCTAACGGAGATGGGTGAAACCCACCCGGGTGACCGTGTCGATCTACGGGCTCGGGCGGATGAAGGGTGTGGGCGAAGATCAATTCGCCGGTGGACCCCGAACCCCTGTCCCGCCAGGAGCGAACACCCCGACCAGAGGTCGTAGATGGGGTGAGGGAGGAAGATTCGAACTCGCGAGTTCGGCAACCGGGCCGCCGAGAAGGCGGCGCACGACGGCCAGGACCGACGTGATCACCCCGTACAGCGAGGTACCGCCGGCGATGAGCAGCGCGCACACCGGGATCGCGATCAGGTGGGTCACCAACATCAGCGTCTGCGACCCGTGTGCATGGGCCATCGGGTCTGCGGTGGCCGAGAGGAGCATGTGCCCGGCGATCTGGGCGCCGGTCAGCACCGCGAGCAGGGCGAGTGGGGAGTTGAGCCGACGACACAGGGTGGCCGCGACGACTCCGACCAGCAGGAGCAGCAGCATTCCCGCGGAGTCAGGAAAAACGCCTGAAGCCGCCCCGTGGGCAGCAATTGCCAGCGCCGGGGCGGTCAGGAGGATGGACAGAGCGGTCAGGGACGCACTCCGAGGCGTGCGAGCAGATCGGCGTCGATGGCGGCCAGCTCACGACTGATGGCGGCGTGCGCACTGCGGCGCCGTGCGGCGGGCATGTGTTCGGCTGCCGCAACAGCGGTGGACAGGTCTGACAGCCGCTGGTTCATCGTCGACGCGAAGGTCTTGGTCTCGGCGTCCGACGGATGCTTGGCGGTGAGGGTCTGCAACGAGGAGTTCGCACCGGCGATGCGTGCCGACAGAGCGGCGCCATGGCCGCTGTACTTGTTCAGCTCGGCAACGGGGACACCTGCGCGATCGGCCTGGATCCGGCTGATCTGCTCGCGGGCGGCAGTGCTGGCGCGGTAGGCGATCGGCACCAGGATCGGCGAGAGCACCTTGGCGACCTGCAGATAGCGCTTGACCCGAGCGGGCGAGAGCACCTTGCCATCGGCGACCGCCTTGGCGTTGGCCTGCGCGATCTTGACGCTCGCCGAGTTCGTCTTGTCGGCGATCTTCAGTGCACTCTTGTCCGACTTGGCCTGCGCCTTGCGCGCCTTCTTGGCGAGCTTGCGCTGCTGCTTGAGCTCTTCCTTGGCGAACTTGCGCCCGGACTTGTCTTCGAGGCGGGCTTCGAGCTTGGCCTTCGCCTTGAGGGCCTTGGCCTCAGCTTTGCGCTGTGCCCGGCTCTTGCGTCCGGAACTGAACAAACCCATGCGTTGGGGACCTCTCGTTAGCTTGGTCGAGCATCGCCGTCGGCGGTTGACGAAATTGTCCTGCAGTTGCGGTACAAGCATTACATAGCGGGGGTACGGCAGGTGCCCCAGATCGGTGAGGAGAGGATGGTGTGGATGGCAACTCGTTCATCGGTGCCATCCGGCCCGACAAGACCGCCGCTGCTCAGTCCCAGGGATCTGAGCGGCTGCGAACATCGGCTTGCCCTCGATTCCCGATTCCCCGGCTCAGAGAAGGTCGCCGAAGACCCCGCGGTGACGCTGCGCAAAGAAGCGGCGGCCGAGCACCGTGAGCGTGTGCGCGACATGCTCCATGCGGTCCATTCGATCGAACTCAGCGGTTGGGCCGACGTGGGCAGCGGCGGCGGCAGCCGGCAGAGGGCCGAGCGAACCATGGCGGCCATCGCCTCCGGGGCCAGATGGATCTGGGGCGCGTCCCTGCCCGACGACGAGGCCGGTGGCCGCCGCGGGTGGGCGGAGCTGCTGATCCGCATGGACGATCCGCCACGGACGTCGGGTTACGTGCCGGTCATTGTGGTCAATCACAAGGCTTCCGACCCCGGATCGGGCGCGGTGACCAGCCCGGTGTGGAGTTGGCAGCCGATGCTCGACGAGACGCGGAAGGTTCGCGGCAATTCGCGGGACACCGTTCGGCTGGCGCAGCTGTACCGGATGCTCGAGGCGCTTGGCGTCGCAGGGGTCGACCCGGGAACCGGCAAACCGGTCGGCGCGGTGATCGGCCTCGACACCGACTGCATGGTGGTCCTCGACCTCACCGACACGCTTGTCCGATACGACGCGCTGCTGGAGCGCCGGGCCGGCATCGCCGCGGGCCGGATATCGACGGCACCGTCACGGATCGGGGAGTGCCGCAACTGCGCGTGGTGGTCCAAGTGCGGTCCGGAACTGCACGAGGCGCGCGACGTGAGCTTGGTGGTCAACGGCAATCTGACACAGCTGCTCGCGACGGTGGGCGTTCGCACGGTGGACGAACTGGCCGCCTACGACGGTCCCGTGCCCGACGGCTGGCCGGGTAACAGCCTCGCTGACTCGATCCTGTTGGCGCGTGCCTGGCTGGCTCAGGTGACGCTGATCCGGCGAATGCCCGAGGTGCAGGTTGCGCGGGCCGACGTGGAGGTCGACGTCGACATGGAGAGTTACCAGGACGACGGCGCCTACCTCTGGGGCACGTTGCTCACCGACAACACCGATCCCGCCCGAGACGTCAGATACCGCCCTTTCGTCACCTGGCAACCGCTGCCCACCCAGGACGAGGCCCGCTCGTTCGCCGAGTTCTGGCAGTGGCTGATCGACGAACGCGACAAGGCCCTGAGCGAGGGCAAAACCTTTGCGGCCTACTGTTATTCGCAGCAAGCCGAGAATCGTTGGCTCCTCGGGTCGGCTGACAGGTTCGCGGGATCGCCCGGTGTGCCGAGCCGTGAAACCGTGCAGGAGTTCATCAACTCAACGCACTGGGTCGACATCTATGAGGCCGTCAGCGTGAACTTCCTCAGCCCCGAGGGCAAAGGCCTCAAGAAGGTGGCGCCCCACGCGGGCTTCCACTGGCGCGACGACGAAGCCGGCGGCGAGGCGTCGATGCAGTGGTATCGGCGGGCAGTGGGCCGCGACGGCGAAGAGGTGGATCAGACCCAGCGGGTGAGGTTGCTCGAATACAACGAGGACGATGTGCGCGCCACGAAGGCGTTGCGCGAATGGATGACAACCACGGCAGCTCAACAGGTGCCGCTGGGTTCGGATCTACCCGTGCCTGCTGTCGTGCCAGGGCACGATGGGGTGCCTACGCCCCGGATTGATCCCGCCGCCCACTGAAGAGGTGAGAGTCAGCCGCGGCCGTTGCGCAGCGACTCGAGGAATGCGCCGCTACCGAACAAGGCGACCGAACCCAAGACGAGTAGCCCGGCAGGCGACAGATCGCGAGCCACCTCGGCGCCCGCGCAGCCGCCACCGGTCCCGGCGCCCATCAGGCAGGACGACGCGGTGGGTGTGGCAGCGGGCGGGGTGTTCGGGTCGGACAGCGGATCGCCCTGTGGGACAGCGGGTTCGGAGTCACCTGGGGTCAGTTCGGGCGTTCCGGTACTCGGTGCCGGGGAGCCAGGTGTCGGGGAGCCCGGCGCCGAGGGAGTCGATGCGTCCGGTGCCGGCATACCGGGGATCGGCAGGCCCGGGATAGGAAGACCCGGAATCGTGATGGCCGGCAATTCGATTCCGGGTAGTTCGGCGGTCGGGGCCGTGGGGAGACCGTCGTCGTCGCTACCGGTATTGCCGTTGTTCCCGGGGATGCCGGTGTTGCCGCTCCCATTCCCGTTGTTGCCGTTACCGCTGTTGCCGTCACCTTGACCGAGGTCCGGCGTCGGGCCGGTGACCGATCGAGCCGGTACTCGTGATGTCTCGATGCTCTTCACGCCCGGAGTGTGGTCGGCGTTGCCGTTTCCGGAGTTCGTCGGTGGAGTGTTGTCGGAGCCGGGCCGGGACGTCACGGTGACCTCGGGCGGGACTTCGGGATCAGCAGCTGCGGACGGCGAGGTCAGGGCGAGGAGAATGCCGCCGACCACCAACCCCAGCGACGCGACGAGCACCGAGAACCACACCGTGGTCGGGCGCATCACGCGATGCTTCGGCATCGAGTCCTCCAGTCCGGAAATCACCAGGGGCGGGCTATTGAATTTTCGGCATCTTCACGGTTTATTCAGGTGGGCTCGATCAGCGTTGAACGAGTCCGAAAGTGAAGTACCGAAGACCGACTCCGCGCAGCGTGAAGCTGTTTGGCTGCCTCAGGGCTGTAAGCTACCATATGGCAAACACGGCGTGCGGAGTAGTGAATTTCATACTTCTGGCTGGTCTCCGTTCGGTGATCGGCCCTCACTGGGAGGCACACGGAGAATGCGCGTGGAGCGTGGCATGACCGACGACATGGACCAAGCAGACACCGAGAACGTATTTGATCCCGGTCTGTTCGCGCGACGTCTGGAAGAGCTGTTCCGAACGGTCCCTGGCCCCAACGGTCGTGCCTACAGCGCCAAAGCCATCGCCAATCGCTCCACTGAACTGGGCTTTCGTCTCGGTGAGTCCTACTTGAGCCAGCTCCGGTCGGGAAAGGCCAAGTCGCCGTCGTTCCGCACGGTCGAAGGCATCTCAGCGGCATTCGGCGTCGACGTCCACTACTTCCTGGAAGATCGGGCCGCCCAGCGCACCCGCGACCAGATCGACCTGATGCGGCTACAGGCCGACAGCAATGTCCAGCTCGCCGCGTTCCGGCTGGCCGGTCTGTCGAGTGACTCGGTCACCGTGGTCAACGAACTCATCAAGGTCCTCCGGGTTCAACAGGGTCTGCCCGCCGACCCGCCCGACCTGCTCAAGTCGGCCGAACCCGAATTGGGGCATGGTCACTCGGGACTTCGAGTGGTCGAAAGGCACGAAGCCGCAGACTGATCGCGGGGGCACCGTCTTAAGATGGAGCATGCGATCCGAGCGCGAACTACGGGCATTGTGCCGCCGCGAACTCGGCGGTCTCGACCTGGATCTGCCTCTCGACGCTGAACAACTCTGCGATCTGTACGGCGAGCGGCGTGGTCGGCCGATCAAGATCGTTGCGCACCCGATGCCGGCCGGTATGCCGAACGGTGTCTGGTTGGTGGCGGCCGACGCCGACTATTTCTTCTGCCAGGCTGCCACGACCAAGCTCCATCGCGATCAGATCATCATCCACGAGTTCGGCCACCTCATCGCAGGTCACCAGTTGATCGACCAGGTCGAGAACCGGCTCATCGGGAGTCCGGCAGGTGGCGAAAACACCGACGACGCACTGAGTCGTACGTGCTATTCGGATGAACGTGAATGGGAAGCAGAGTTTTTGGCAACACTGATAGGAGAATGGGCGGCAAAAGCCACCCAGGGCGTCGGAAAGACGGCCGGCCATGATGGATTACGGGGAATCCAAAGCATCCTCGGGGGGCACAACGGATGGTTGTAGGGGTAGTCAACGCCATCGCGTTGGCGTTGTTCGCCCTCGCTCTGTGCTGGCGTATCGACCGCCTTCGCAGGGAAGCCGCCGGTCTGCAGCCGGTCGCAATGACCGTTGCCATCTCGGCGACAACTCTCGCCTTTGTGGTCAGTAACCCACGCGTACGGCAGTGGCTCAACGACGACTTCTTCCCGGGCGCGGACCGGTTGTCGATCTATTGCCTGCTCGCGATCGGTGTCGCCGCCCTGGTGGTCGTGTTTTTGTACGGGACAACCGAGGAGCAGCGGCAGCGGCGCGCAGGCGTGGAAGCAATCCCGCTGGTGGTCACCCTCATCGGCCTCAACGTGGCGATGCTGGCCACGCCCGTGCCGGTCCGTACCGAGCACATGTCCGACTGGACCGTGCACCATGTCGGATACGCACTGTTTTTCGTGATCGCCGATTGCTACGTGGCGTATGGGATGGCGGCCTGCGTGGTGTCGATCGGGCGATACGTACGTCACGCCGAGGGATATCTTCGCCATTCCCTGATCATCCTGTCGACCGGGTTGGGGTTGCTGGGGGTCGCGGCCCTGATACAGACGCTGTACGTCGTCACCGCCGGACTGCACATGGCGCACCTGAATGTGTTGCTCAACGTCGCGGCCGTCTTGGCCGTCCTGGGGGCGGTCCTGTTCCTCGCCGGTATCTGCTACCCGCTGGTGCGAGCGCGAGTGATGTCGTTCCTCCACGACCGCCGGCACCGCAGTCAGTACCGGGAACTCGAGCCTTTGTGGGCTTTGACCACGTCGGCACTGCCGGGGGTGGTGTTGCCGTCGCCGCCGCAGGGTGCATTCGACGGTTCGATCATCTGGCTCTTCCAGCGGCGGGTGGTCGAGATCCGCGACGCATTGCTGCAGCTGAGCCCTTATCTGCCCGACGACTTCGATGAACTCGAATCGGCGGCCCAGGCCACCGCGCTCCGCGACGCGGTGAATACCTACGTCGACCTCGGCGGATCAGCCGGGGCGGTCCGGCAGGTCCTCGCCGGGGCCGGCGATGACCTCGACAGCGACGCCGCACCGCTACTGCGGATATCTCGTGAACTGGCGCGCAGTTCCGGTCCGTCGCGGCCGGACTCGGTGACGTCGCGGCAAAAACAGAACCGGACCGGCTGAAGGCCGGTCCGGTTCGAGTGTTCAGTTGCTGGTGACGTCAGTGGTCAGCGCGGAGCCATCCGCAGCGCGCCGTCCATGCGGATCGTCTCGCCGTTGAGGTAGTCGTGGTCGACGATGAAAGCGGCCAGTTTGGCGTAGTCGCTCGGATCGCCAAGGCGCTTGGGGAACGGGATGCCGGCTTCGAGCGTCTTCTTGAACTCCGGGGTGATCCCGTCGAGCATCGGGGTGTTGATGGTGCCCGGGGCGATCGTGTTGACCCGCACGCCCACCTGCGCGAGGTCGCGGGCAGCGGTGATGGTCATGGCATGCACGCCGCCCTTGGATGCGGTGTAGGCGATCTGACCGATCTGGCCCTCGAATGCCGCGACCGACGCGGTGTTGATGATGACGCCGCGCTGGTCGTTCTCGTCCACCGCTGCCTGGCTCTGCATCCGGTTGGCGGCCAAACGCATCACGTTGAAGGTGCCGACCAGGTTGATCTCGATGATCTTCTTGAACAGGTCGAGCTCGTGGGGCCCCTTCTTCGTCAGGATGCGGCTGGCCCAGCCGACACCGGCGCAGTTCACTGCGACGCGGAGCGGGGCGCCGGATTCGGCGATGGTGTCCAGTGCTGCCTCGACATCGGCTTCGCTGGTCACGTCAGCTGCCAGGAGCGTGACGCCGTCCACCGCGGTTGCCTTGTCGATCGAAGGCTGCAGGTCGAGCCCGAACACAACCGCCCCGGCATCGGCGAAGCGCTTGGCTGTTGCCGCGCCCAGTCCCGATGCTCCGCCGGTGACCAATACCGCTGATCCTGAGATCTCCACTGATGCCGTCCCTTCTACAAAGTGTCCGCGGGGGTTGTTCAGCCCGCTGGGATCACCCTAGTCAGTGGCTGTGGCGACAGGTCGATCGGCTACGAGGCCGGCGGGGTGCTCACCGGGCAGGCCGGCTTCCGGTTCCGGCTCGGCGAGGAGTCGTTCGCGTTCGGCGGCCCGGTTCTGCTCGCGGTGGCTGTGGACGTACCAGGTGCCTGCGCTGACGATCATGGCAACGGCGGTGATGGTGGCCATCGTGACGATGAAGTTGTTGGCGGTCACCAGGCCGTCGGTGGTGAGCCACGCGGCGAAGACGAAGAAGAGTGCAGCCGCGCCGTAGGCGATCGCCTTCTCGGGGAGCTTGCGGCCGAGGATTGCGCCGACGGCGATGGCCAGGGCGTCGGCGGCCACCATGCCGACGGTCGATCCGATCCAGACACCGACCCAGTTGTGGTCGGTGGCCAGGGTGATGGTGGCCAGCATGGTCTTGTCGCCGAGTTCGGCGAGGAAGAAGGATCCGATGACCGCGAACAATACCGATTTCTTCACCCGATCGGCCTTGTCGGATTCGTCGGTGTCGAGGCTGTCGCCGCGCAGGGTCCAGAAGCCGAACAGCAACATTGCCAGTCCACCGACGATTGTCATCAGGTCGGTGGGGATCGAGAGACCGAGTACGTGTCCGAAGAGAACAGAGACCGCATGCACGGCGGTGGTGGCCACCGTGATGCCGAGCAGGACAACCCACCAGCGGTAGCGGATGGCGTACGTCATTGCCATCAGCTGGGACTTGTCGCCGAGTTCGGCCACGAAGATCACGCCGAAGCTGACCAGGAGTGCGGATATCACCAGACCAACGTAAGCGCCGCTCACGACTGTTTGCAACTGATCGAATGCCCGCATTTATGCAGGTAGGGAGCCCCTTTTCATAAGTTTGGGTACCCGAACATTAGGGTTCCCTTACCCGGTGATTCGCGGGAGGGTTGCCGCGAGGCTGTGACGTGCGGACATGGATGGTCGGAGGCTGGTTTGGCGGCTCGGGTGGCTGGGATTTGCGCGCTTCGCAGACCGAGCGGCTGCCGGTTTGTGAGCGGGCCAGGTCTACCGCTCGCGGAACTTGAGTTTGCTCGGTCTACGGACCGAGCGTCGCCCAATTCCCGAGCGGGCTGGACCTACCGCTCGTGTGGCTGGGGTTTGCGCGCTCCGCAGACCGAGCGTCGGCGGGTTCCCGAGCGGGCCAGGTCTACCGCACGCGCAACTCGAGTTTGCTCGCCCCGTAGACCGAGCATCGGCGGGTTTCCCGACCGCTCAACCCCCTACTCAAGCAGCGAGGAGCATCGCCAGGACAGCGGTATCGGGATCGGTTCCCAGATCCAGACCTACCTGATTGCGCAGGGTCACCACAGTGCCGTCGGCTTCGGCCTCGGCCCATCCCGCACGGTGTTCGAGGCCGAGTTCGGGAAGTCCTGGCAGCAGTACGCACCCCGAGGCAACGTCTGAACACTCGGGCAGGGACGGTCGCGTCTCGGACGGGGGATGGAGCATGAACAACGCGGGCGGCGGAGTGTGGAACGGGCCGACCTCGGTGAAGTTGTTGTCGATCACGCTGCCGACCGCGAGCATCAACCCGACGGTGTCGGGGTCGCACTCCTCTGGTTTGTCCTCGATGACGCTGAACACGGTGGTGGTGCGGAGAAATCCCGGCCGACAGGCGATGCGGACCGATGCGACGAGTGTCTGGGTCCACTCCAGAGTGGTGTCGGGCCAGCGGCCCGAGATCAGGATTCCGCGTAGCTCGCCGTGGCGGTGGAACGGGGTCAGTCCGATGGGTATCGACCCGGACCGCGACATTTCATGGCCGGTGGCGTCCTCGCTCATGGTTACCTCCTGTTGCCGGAAGTTCCTCTGCTCAGGTCGCCTTTGACCAAGTGTCGAACTCTATTCGCAGCATGCCCGGTAAACGATTGGCACACAACCCGACTCGAGTGCTAATCGCGGCGGTTAACAGGAAGTTTCCCTCTGGGGGCGAAGACGCCGACGGCGGCCACCCGAGTGGGGTGACCGCCGCCTGCGAAAAGGGCTGTACGAAAGTGCTTATGCGGGCACGATCAGGCCGGAGCCCTGTGCCTGTGCCTTGGCAAAACGCTCCGCGGCGTCTGCCCAGTTGACGACGTTCCACCATGCCTTGACGTAGTCAGGCTTGACGTTCTGGTAGTCGAGGTAGAAGGCGTGCTCCCACATGTCGAGCATGACCACGGGGATCAGGCCCACCGAGGTGTTGCCGTGTTGGTCGGTGAGCTGCTGGATGACGAGCTTGCCCTCGATGGTGTCGTATCCGAGGATCGCCCAGCCGCTGCCCTGCAAAGTGGTTGCCGCAGCGGTGAAGTGCGCCTGGAACTTGTCGAATCCGCCGAACTGGTCATCGATTGCCGCTGCCAGTTCGCCTTCGGGCTTGTCGCCACCGTTGGGCGACAGGTTCTTCCAGAAGATCGAGTGGTTCGTGTGGCCGCCGAGGTGGAAGGCCAGGTTGGCCGACAGCTGGAAGACCTTGTCGGCGATGGTGCCGTCTTCGCGCGCAGCCGCCAACTTCTCCAGTGCGGTGTTCACGCCCTTCACATAGGTGGCGTGGTGCTTGCTGTGGTGCAGCTCCATGATCCTGCCGGAGATATGCGGCTCGAGAGCTGCGTAGTCGTAGTCCAGATCCGGCAAGGTGTATTCAGACACATTGTTCCTCTCACTATGTGGGGACACGCGTGCCCCCTTATTGATGTCCTCTGGGATCTATCCCTCGAGTGCAACTTCCACCCTTGCTCAGGAGATTGGGTTGTGCAATAGGACGTGAGCAATGCGCCTCAAGCCCGGTTGAGGTTTGCGGGGGTTGTGCTGGGGTGATTCACAGGTGCGGGGGTGCCGCATTCGCGGTCGACCACAGTCGGCTCAAGTGCCGGTTACGCGACAAAAATCAGGGCGAGCAAAAGAAGGAACAGGGCGAGCACGCTGATGCCGGTGGTGATGCATCGTGCTCCGACGTTGATGGGCTCGGCGCCTGGCCATGAACGGGGCCGGCGGTCGAAAACCGGTACGCCGCTGCCGCTGTCGGTCGAGGCTGCCACCCGATCTCCCCTCGTCAACTCGTGGTCCCGCGGGTCGTCAGTGATAACGATCACATACCCCGGTGGTGCACAGCTAAACACGTATGGGCGCAGTACTCAAGCTGCGGCGGATCGGGGACCGCGATCGAACGCCCACAAGGCAGCTGCAGGCTGATGTGGGTCGTTTGACCAGGTCCGACGGGCCGCTGTCGGCGATCTCCGGGTCGGGAACCACGTCGCCGCAATAGGGTGGTCGTAAAGAGAGCGGTCGTCGACGTCCGCGTTCCGCAGTGGGTGACGGAAGCACCCCTTGCCGAAAGGAATCAGCCATTGGTCAGCACAGTCGGTCTACCGCGCGAGATGCGAATCGGGGCGGGCGCACTCGATCAGCTGGTCGACGTGGTGACCGGGTTGGGATCGCGGCGGCCGATGGTGATCACGGACGGTTACCTGGCAGGCGGCGGCCGGGTTGATCAGCTGATCAGCGCACTGATCGAGGCCGGCCTCGATGCGGTGTATTTCGACGGAACTGTGCCCGACCCCACCACGGCTTCGCTTGACGCCGGGCTTCGCGCAGTGCGCGACCACGGTGCCGACCTCCTCGTCGGATTCGGTGGGGGCAGTCCGATGGACACCGCGAAAGCCCTCGCTCTGCTCGCCGTCGAAGGCGGCACGATGCGTGACTACAAGGCGCCCCTACGCAACGACAGCTCCGGCCTCCCGGTGGTCGCTGTACCGACCACGGCAGGCAGTGGTTCGGAGGCCACCCAGTTCACGATCATCACCGACAGCGACAGCGACGAGAAGATGTTGTGCATCGGCCGGGCGTTCCTGCCGGTGGCCGCGATCGTCGACTTCGAGCTCACCATGACGATGCCACCGCGTCTCACCGCCGACACGGGTATCGATGCGCTGACCCACGCGGTGGAGGCCTACGTCAGCCGGAAGAACAACCCGTTTTCCGACGGGTTCAGTCTTTCGGCGATCACGACCATCGGCCGGAACCTGCGCAGGGCCTACACCGACGGCTCCGACCGCGAGGCCCGGGAAGCGATGATGCTGGCCTCCACGCAGGCGGGGATCGCATTCTCGAACTCAAGTGTGGCCCTCGTCCACGGGATGAGCCGGCCCATCGGGGCGCACTTCCATCTCGCACACGGACTGTCGAATGCGATGCTCTTCCCCGCGGTCACCCGGTTCTCCCTGTCGGCAGCGACCTCGCGATACGCCGACTGCGCCCGCGCGTTCGGGTGCGCAGATCCCGACACCTCGGACGAGAACGCCGCAGAACGACTGGTCGATGCCATCGTCGATCTGTGCCGCGACCTCGCCGTCCCAACGCCGAGCGAGTGTGGCATCGACCGCGGCCGCTGGTTCGGACTGTCCGCACTGATGGCCGAGCAGGCACTGGAGTCGGGGTCGCCCGCCAACAACCCGCGGGTTCCGAACGCGGGAGAGATCGAAGCCATCTACGCCGAGATCTACCGCTGATCGACTCCGGGTCGGCACGACCGCGGACCGACAGTGCGGCGTCGGCCAACTATCATCGCTGCGGGCAACCAGATGGGCCTTGCCGCCCGTCATGAGCGCCGAGCTGCGGGCAGCAGGTCGGTGGGTGAGCTCGCCATGGCAGGAAAAAGTGAGGTGGTCCGATGGCACGCCCGACAGCGGCGCAGCTCTACGCCGCCTACGGGGACAACGCGGACAGCGATGTCACCCTGCGACTGTTGAGGTCCCGGAACGCGGTGCCCTATCTCGCGATCATGGCTGCGCGTCTGGCCGACGGTCAGGTGGACGGCGACCACCTCGCGGCGGGTATCGATCGAGACTTGGCGGACTTGGCCGTGCACTGGACCGAGCGAGGGTGGGAACTGCCCACGGCCGATGACCTGCTGGACCGCTGGGTGCGGGCCGGGTATCTCGCCCGAACCCTGCACGCCGACTCCCAGCGAGAGCGGTACCAGCTCACCCGCGGTGCCACGCAGGCCATCGCGCAGGTTCAGGCCGTGCGCCGTAACCGCACGGTGGCCACCGAGACCGTGCTCGAGCTGGTGATGTCGCGGCTGTCGAACATCGCCGTGTCGATCAACCCGGATCCCGGCGAGCACATCCGCGACATCGATCAGAAGATCGCCGAGCTCACCAGACGGCGGGAAGAACTCGCAGCGGGCGCCATCCCGGCGGTCGATTCGCGGCGGGTGCTCGACGACATCCGGATGGTCACGTCGCTGGCCGAACGGATGCCCGCCGACATCATCGGATACGGCGAGAAGATGCGTGAGAACTCCCGCGCCCTGCTCACCAGTGGCCTCGATGCCGAGCACGGCTCGCACGCCGACGTGCTCAACCGGATGTTCGACGGCCATGATGCGCTGGCGGACTCCGACGAGGGCAAGGCCTTTGACACCTTCTACACGCTGATCGCGGATCACCGGTTGCGCGACGACCTCGAGTCGAGCATCCGGCAGATCGCCGAGGGCATCCCGAATCTGCCGCACGACATCCTCGACACACTCACGGGTTTCATCGACCGGATGTGGGATGAGGTGCAGTCGGTGGACGAGGTGCGTGGTCAGGTCTACCGGCGCATCAACACCTTCGTGAAAGACGGCGACTTCCTGCACTATCGCGCGTTGCGCAGCCAGATCGCCGATGCGCAGCGTGCCGCCGCCGCTGCGTTTGTGCACGCGGGGCCGGGCAAAGACCTGGGCATCGCGGTACCGATGAGCGCCGCTGTGTCCAATTCGGTCGGCGCGTTGATCTTTCACGACGGGATCGTGGATTCGCCTGGGGCGGTTGCCGACACCGTGGGTGAGATCAACATCGACCCTGCCGATCTGGTGGGTGCCGAATCGATCGATTGGCATGCACTGACCGACGCGGTGAACGAGGCCGTGGCCGACGGTCCCGCCGAGATCGACGATGTGCTGGCGTTGTTGCCCACGGCCCGGACCGGTGACGTGATCGGGATCTGGTCGCTGGCGCAGCGCCATGGCGCCGCAGAACATGGGCGGGACGAGGTCACCGTGCTCGCTCACACCGCTCGCGGGATGCGCGAGATCCGTTTGCCCGCAGTCCAATTCACACATTTGCTGCCCGATCCGATAACCGCTCAGCCACACGAGGTGATGCATTTGCTCGATGAACCAGCCGAGCCTGTCCGAGGTGCGACCCGGTGAGCACGCCAGAAGATGATGTGGTGGTCCAGGAAGGCGACGATCTGTTCGTCGACTCACCCGAAGCGATCAGTGAACCATCGGTCGACCTGTCACACTTCGCATTCGACGGATCCGAGCCGGTCGGAACGATCAGTGAGGCGCGGATCGACGCCCGCTTCGACGGTGATACTTCGGCTCTGCCTGCGCCGGTCTGTTACGCGCTGCAGGAGTTGGTCGCCGCCGCACACGTATCGGCGCGGTCTCGCAACTGGAAGACCATCGAGGTGCACGAGGAGATCATTCGGTCTCGCCTGTCGGAGCTGAATCTCCAGCTTGAGATCAACCGCGAGCACAAGTATGCGTTCACCCGCCAGGTGTCTGAGAACGACCCGCGGCAGCGGAACATCTTGCGCGCGCAGACACTCACCCTGGCAGCGTCGGTCCTCGCGTTGTTCCTGCGACAGAAGTACTTGACCAGTGCCGATGAATCGGTGGTCACCGAACGGGGCGAGATCATCGACCACATGCTCACCTACAAGCCGGTGTCCGACACCGACGAGGCGGGCTTCATCAAGCGGATCGATGCGGCCATCAATCAGCTCGAATCACGAAAGATCATTCGAGCGTTGCCGGGAACGGACCGGTTTGTGGTGCACGGGGTGATCGCTTCGCTCCTCGGGCCCGAACAGGTGGCTGCCTACACAGAGGCCTACCGCAGGCTTGCTGGTGAGCACACCGAAGAGGGCACCGACCTCACCGAACTCGATGACCAGGAGCGCACGTCATGACCGAGATCCTGGAAGTGGACACAGCCGGCGGATCTCGACCGGTTGACCGCGATACGTCATCGCCACTGGCCGCCCCCGCGGGCAAGCGCACCCTCAATATCGGTCAATTCCGTTTGACCAGACTGCAACTGGTCAACTGGGGGACGTTCGACGGGTACAAGGACTACCCGATCGACGAGCGGGGCGTGATGCTCACCGGGCCGTCCGGGTCGGGCAAGTCATCGATGATGGACGGCCATTCGGTGGTGCTGCTGCCCACCTACGATCAGGTGTTCAACGCGTCGGCCGATCTGTCCGCGAAGGGTGCGAAGAAGGCGGCTCGGTCGATGGCCGACTACGTGCGCGGCGCGTGGGCGGAGAACGACGACCGGTACAACCAATCGCAGGTGCAGTACCTGCGGGCCGATGGTGCCACCTGGTCGGCGATCGCGGCGACCTACGACAACGGCGCAGGGTCTGCCACCACCGCGGTGGCGATCAAGTGGTTCCCGGGGTCGGGCACCGACGGCAGTTCACTGCGGTCGTGGTACCAGCTGCATGACGGGAATTTCGACCTGCTCGGCCTGAACACTTGGGCGCAGAACGGATTCGACATCCGCCGGTACCGGTCGGCCAACCCGACCGTGGAGTGTTTCGATGTGCAGAGCGCCTACCAGGAGGCGCTGAGGCGACGTGTGGGAATCGGCCAGTCGTCGGCAGCCCTGTCCCTGATGGGCAAGGCGAAGGCCATGAAGAACGTCGGTGACCTCAACCTGTTCATCCGGACGTACATGCTCGATCGGCCCGACACCTACGCCAAAGCCGAACGGCTGGTGGAGAACTTCACCCAACTCGACGAGGCGTATCAGGCCGCGGCCCGCGCCAACGCGCAGGAGCAGGTCCTCCGGCCGATCCCGGCGGCATGGGAAACATACTGCAGCGCTGAAGAATCCACCACACGCGCGGGCACGCTGTTGGGTCCGCCGATGAGGGCCTTCATGCGTGAGCATCGGCTGACGCTCCTGCAACAGCGTCTGGATCAGATCGACGCCGACCGGATGAGGTTGGACAACGAGGTGGCCAACTGGGAGAACCTCGCGGACGAACGCGAGGAGCGCCACAGCTCGCTGCGCGACCAATTGACCGCCGAGAAGGGCGAACTGACCACTCTGGAGTCGGAGCTCAAATCCTTCGAGGCGCAGGTGACGGCCCGTAACCGCGCCTACGAACGGTATGCGACGTTGGTGGGCGGACTGGGGGAGCAGACCCCCGAAACCCAGGACGAGTTCGCCGCCCTGCGGATGCGCGCCCCGGAGATCGCAAGGGCGGCAAGAGAAGCCGCCGACAGGTTGGCCACCACGGCACACAGCTTCTTCGCCGCCGAGACCGATGCCAGGCGCGAGTTCGAGGCGGTTGTGGAAGAGCTGGCGAGCCTGAACACTCGGCGGTCGCTGCTGCCACGCGAAGTGCTGGCACAACGCGACGGCATCGCGCAGGCCACCGGGGTCCCGCCCGCCGAACTGCCGTTCGCCGCCGAACTCATCGACGTCGACCCCGCCGCCAAGGATCGCTGGGCCGGGGCCGCCGAGAGAGTGCTGCGCGGACTGGGCATGACCATGCTGGTGCCGGCTCGGCACCGTACCACCATCGGCGAGTTCGTCAACCGGACCAACATCGGCGGAGTGCTCGAATACCGCGTCTACCAGGAGGACTCAGCGGTTGCTGCCGACCCGGTTCGCGGTTCGCTCGCCGAGAAACTGATCGTCGACCGGAAACACCCCGCCGGAGCGTGGCTGGCCACAGTTGTCGCCCACAGCGCTGAACACATCTGCGTTGATCTGCCGTCCCAGCTTGACGAGCACACACTCGCGGTCACCCCGCAGGGACTGGTGAAGTCGGGCCGCGACCGTTTCCGCAAGGACGACCGGCGTTCGGTGTCCGACCGAACACAGTGGATCCTCGGCTCCAACACCGACGGCAAGCGCACAGCTCTCGAAGAGCTCAAGGCTGAGCTCGAACTCCGGTATCAGCAGGCGCGGCAGGCGGCTCAGGACAAGCGGGACCTGTTGGAGCAGAACCGCGAACGCGCGAAGAACGCCGACGCCCTGACCGGCTACGCGTCGTGGGCCGAGTTGAACTGGTGGTCGTCGCGGCGTGACGCCGACGAACTCAACGCCCGCATCGATCGCGTTCGCGAAAACCGGGTGGATCTGGCCGAGCTCGAGGAGCAGGTGGAGATTGCCCGGGCCGACTGGCGAGAGGCCGTCGCTCGGGTGGGTGCGCTGGGCGATCAACTCGGACACATCGGCTCGGACTGGGATCGATGGTTCGCCGAGTTCGAGCAGGTCAAGAACGAGGGCACCAAACTCGACGATTCCGACCGGGAGTACCTCGCCGAGGTGCTCGCCGAGACGCTCGCCGACGGCGGCAAGACGCTGACCCTGGACAACTACGGCGAGGTGCGGTCTGATCTGCGCAATTCGCTCGAAGCCGTTGTGGGCAAGGCGAATGCCGAACGTGACGGTGCCGAGAACCGAATTGTCCGCGCCGCCGAGGCCTTCCTGCGGGAATGGCCGGAGGCAGCATCGAACTTGAGTGCCACGGTGGAGTACGCGTCCGATCTCGTCTCGATTCATCAGAGCCTGGTCGAGCACGGTCTGGCGTCGACACAGCAACGGTTCCGGCAGCTCATCACCACCGACATCAGTCACTCGGTCTCCAACTTGTACAAGGAGATCGGCGACACCAACAAGCGCATCACACAGGGCATTGCCGAGGTCAACATCGGCCTGCGCAGGGTCGACTTCAACGAGGGCACCTACCTGCAGATCGCGCAGTTGCACAATCCCACTGACGAGTCGCGGGAGTTCGGCAAGATCGTCGACGCGATGATCCGCGACGCGCCTGCGGCCAAGTCGGGTGACGGCGCGGTCTTGGCGCGGCAGTTCTACCGCATCCGTGGGCTCGTGGCCCGGCTCACCGGCACCGACGCGGAGAACCGCCGCTGGTGCGACAACGTGCTCGACGTCCGCAACAGCTACACCTTCTACGGCAAAGAGCTGAGTTTTGATGCCGCACCGGACGATCCGCCCGTGCACACCTACCGCAACACCGCATCCAACTCCGGCGGCGAGCAGGAGAAGCTGGTGGCGTTCTGTCTGGCTGCGGCCCTGAGCTTTTCGCTGAGCCACGGCGAGGACCATCGTCCGGGTTTTGCGCCACTCATGCTCGACGAGGCGTTCAGTAAGTCCGACGAGACCTTCAGTTCGCAGTCACTCCGCGCATTTGAACAGTTCGGGTTCCAGCTGATCATCGCCGCTCCGATTCGTATGGTGGGCATCGTGGAACCGTTCATCGGCCAGGTCATCCTGGTGGACAAGCAGATCGGCGACACGGGTGCCCGATCGGATGCACGCGCGGCCACGTTCGGAGAGTTGGCGAAGGCGCGGGCGTCGTCGGGCCGACGCGAATCATGAGCACGACGTTGTCGATGCGGCAATGGAACCGCACGCTCCTGCAGCGCCAGCATCTACTCGAAAGAGTGGACGAAGACGTTCTCGAGGTGCTCGACCGTTGCGTCGGTCTGCAGTCGCAGGACCCGAGGTGCGCGTTCTACGGCCTCTGGTCACGAATCGCCGACTTCGACCCCGTTGATCTCGATCAGCTGATGGCTGAACGCGAGGTGGTGCGAATTGCTCTGCTGCGCAGCACCGTGTTCCTCATCGACAGTGAGGATGCGCGATGGATCCGGCCGCTCTCCCAGCCTCTGATGGACAAGGTGTTGCGGTCGAACCACTACAAGCTGATCGGCGATGCCGATCCCGCTCAGGTGGTGGACTACGGACGAGAATTGTTGCGCGGCAATCAAATGACCGTCAAGGACCTCAAAACGGCGTTGTCGGAGCGCTGGCCGACAGCAGACGCGTCGTCCCTGGTGACGGTGGTGCGCTGCCTGGAGTCGCTGGTTCAAGTGCCTCCCCGGGGCACGTGGCGAGGTTCTGCGACCACGACCTATCAACTGTTCGACGACTGGTGCGGGGCAGGCGAACCCGCCGTGACCGGGGACGAGGCCATCGCCGATCTGGTCCGGCTCTACCTGCGTGGGTTCGGCCCGGCATCGATCAACGGCATCCAGACATGGTCGGGGATAACCGGTCTGCGCCCGATCGTCGAGGCGATGGAAGCGGACTGGGAGCTCGCGAAGCTGCAGGGGCCCGACGGCGAGGAACTCTTCGACATCGAAGGCCTGGCGCCGGCCGACGAGGGGGTCGATGCCCCCGCCCGTCTGGTTGCGCCCTTCGACAACATCGTGCTGGCCCAGGGCGCCGATCGGCGACGGGTGATCGACGACGAGGTGTTCAAGAAGACAGCTACGCCCAACGGCCGTTCCCCCGGGTTTGTTCTCGTCGACGGTCGGGTGGCGGGTATCTGGAATCCCCGCAATGACGGCAAGCGAATCACGGTGGAGGTCGAGTACCTGCTGAAGGTGTCCGCAGCGGATCGCCGCGCAGTCGATCGCGAGCGCGATCAGCTGATCGAGTTCTGCAACTCATGAACACCTCACGCCGCACCTGCGGTCACCTTCGCTCAGATCTGCACCTGGCCCGGCTGCCATGACCATCCAGGATCTGCCGCCCGGTACGGCGAAGGCACGTCGGCGCCCCGACGCCCCGGTTGCGGAAGCGGTCGACAAACGAATGCTCCCGGTTTACGAGGCTGGTGCCATCGACGTCCCGTTTGTGATCGCCGGCAACTACGAGGTGATGGCGCGTAACACCTTCTGGGAGGAGCACTCCCATCCCACGCATGAGCTGCTCTGGACGGAGCGGGGAGCGTCGACGGCCACCATCGGATCACGGATCTGGGCGATTACGCCGTCTGTGGGTCTGTGGGTGCCGGCGGGCGTACGACATTCGGGATGGACACCGGAGGGCATCACCTTGCGGGCCGCGCAGTTCAGTTTCCGTGCGGCTCCGTCGATCTCGGCCGAGCCGGTGGCGGTGGAGATGTCCACGTTGCTGTTGTTGCTGCTCGATCGGCTGACGGTCGACGGGCTGGACCTCGCCTCGCGGACGGCGACAGAGGCGATGGTGCTCGACGTGCTGGCCCCCGCGAGGCACGAGGTGTCGCTGCGAGTGCCGACGGCGGCGCTGCTGTCGCCGATCGTCGCGGCGATTCGGGCCGACCCCAGCGATTCGACCACGTTGGCGCAGTGGGCGGTTCGACTCGGTGTCAGCACCCGCACCATCACCAGGGTCTTCCACGCCGAAACCGGTGTCGGGTTCAGTCGATGGATCGCGACGGCGCGAGCCCAGCACGCCATCGAGTTACTGGCCCGGGGCGAGGCGATTGACGAGGTCGCCTATTGCGTCGGCTACCGGTCGGCGAGCGCATTCGGCACGGCCTTTCGGCGGGTCACCGGGATGAGCCCAGGGCGATTCCGGGCCCACTGACAGCGGTACGCGTCAACTGACTGTGGGAGGCCGAACGAGAGGTTGTTCCCGTTCGGCCGGGCCCACTCCGGTTCTGTCAGTGTGCTTGTGCCAGAGCAACGGCGTCGGGGCCGGCGGGGAAGCGCAGGGTGCCTGTGGTGTCGTGGACAGCGCGCCAGACTGTCTCGGCGACGTCGAGAGGCGTGGTGACATTGCCCTGCACGCTGAAGGCCTCCAAGATCGGGCCGGCGAAGTCGGCGTACGTGTCGGGGAGGAAGCCGCTGATGTCTCCGCCGTTGGCTGTGAACTGGGTTGTAGGGCAGTAGCCGGGCTGGACGAGTTTGGCTCGGACGTCGAACGCGGCAAGTTCGAGTGCCAGCGACGCCGTGAAGCCTTCGACGGCCATTTTGCTCGCCTTGTACATCGCTGTGAGCGGCATCGCGCCCAGGACGACGCTGGAGCTCACGTTGACCACAACGCCCGAGCGCCGTTGGCGGAACTGGGGGATGACTGCTTTGGTCGTGGCCATGACGGCGAAGGTGTTCGTCTCGAACAATTCGCGCGCTTTGTCCACCGGAGTGGCCTCGACCACGCCGATAGATCCGATTCCGGCGTTGTTGACCAGGACGTCGATGGGGCCCGCCTCGGCGAACGCGGCGGCGATGCTGTCGGCGTCTGTCACGTCGAGCGGCAGGATGTTGATGCGGTCGGATGCTGGAAGGATGTCCTCGCGGGGTGTGCGCATCGTGGCGATGACGTTCCACCCTTGCGAGTGGAAGTAGCGGGCGGTCTCGAGGCCGTATCCGGAGGAGGCTCCGGTGATCAGGATTGTTTTCATGTCTTCGACACTAGTGCTGCTAAACAGGACCATCTATAGTTTATGGCCCGAAGTAGTTTATTGATAGTCCGGTTTCTCGCGAGAATGCCGCAGCCCCATGGGAGTCCCGATGACCGATCCTCTATCCGAAGTCGTGCAGATGCTGCGGCCTCAGGGGGTGTTCTCCAAGCGCATCTCCGGGGCCGGCGCGTGGGGCGTCCGCTACACAGCATTCGGTCAGCCCGGGTTCTGCATTGTGCTGGGGGGCAGCTGCCGACTGGCGGTGGCCAACGAGCCCGAGATCGTCCTGGAGCAAGGCGATTTTGTTCTGCTGCCGACCACTCCAGCGTTCGACTTCACGGGATTTCACGACGTGGAGCCCGTCCTGATGGACCCGCGCGAGATGACCGGCGACGACTTGGATGTGGACTACTCAGACGGGCAGGAACCCGAGGTACGGATTCTGGGAGGCAGCTTCGTGTTCGACTCGCCGGACGCGACGCTCTTGAGTTCGTTGCTCCCGGCGGTCGTGCACGTGCGTGGAGTCGAACGGTTTGAGCCGCTGGTCTCGCTCGTGGCCGACGAAGCCCTGCACGAGCGACCGGGGCGTGAGCTGGTGCTGGCCCGGCTCGTCGAGGTACTACTCGTCGAAGCACTGCGGACGACGGTCACCTCACAGACGCCCCCTGGACTGCTCCGCGGCCTGGCTGACCGCAAACTCGCCCCCGCCGTCCATCAGATGCATGAGCATGTCGACAAGCCTTGGACGGTCGCTCAATTGAGCAAGGTCGCGACCTTGTCGCGATCTGCGTTCTTCGACAGGTTCACTCGACATGTGGGGATGCCTCCCATGGAGTACCTGATGGCATGGCGGATGGCGGTGGCACGCGATCTCCTCCGCAATGACGACCTGGGAATAGACGAGGTGGGGCGTCGGGTCGGCTACGGCTCAGCCAGCGCATTCAGCACCGCATTCAGCAGGTACACGGGCGAATCTCCCAGTAGCTATGCCCGCAGATCCTTTCGCAGCAAGCCGGTAGCGAGATTGAACGCGGGCTGAGCTTGTCGCCTACTCGGGAATGGCGGCGTGTCGGGATAGTCCATGCGGTGACGCCCGGATCCGTTGTGGCAGGCGCGACTTGACTGGTGACTTGTCAGAGTGAATCGCGTTGCCGCGACACCCTTTACGAGTCCTTCTTGCCCCAGCGTCCTAGCGCATCGATCGCTTCGCGCAAGGCCAGCCCGCGATCGGTCAACGCGTAAGCCCGGGTGTTGTGCCGGAGGGGAAGACGGGTCAGTACGCCGGCCGCTTCGAGCTCACGTAGGCGGGTTGCGAGCATGTTCGTCGGGACGCCGAGGTCGCGCTGCAGATCGCCGTACCGCTGTGGCCCGTCAAGCAGCCGCTCCACGATGAGCAGGGCCCACCGTGCTCCGATGATGTCGAGGGCAGCGGCGAGGTCGCTCACGTGGCCGGATCGGCGTCCGGCTTCATCCAGAACGGCGAGTAGTGGTAGCCGTCGAGATCGTCGAACTGGCGCTGGTACATGAAGGGATAGTCGTCGGTGTCACCGATTCGCCCGCCGGCCGCGGCGGCGCGCTCGACGAGGTCATCGACCGCCTGGCGGCTGT
Organism: Williamsia muralis NBRC 105860; assembly: GCF_001598915.1. Lineage (GTDB taxonomy): Bacteria > Actinomycetota > Actinomycetes > Mycobacteriales > Mycobacteriaceae > Williamsia > Williamsia muralis. The sequence goes on from NZ_BDAP01000001.1 coordinate 49,196, forward strand.
CGAGGTCGAACGAAACCGTGACCTTCGAGGGGGTTTGGGGTCCGCCGACAAGCTCCTCGACACCGCCGACGCTCGCGTACATCTCGCGGCTGCCGAGCATTACGTACTGCTCGGGAGCAATCGCGAAGCACGACACGTTGTGGTCGGACATTTCGGCGTTCAGGGTCCATCCGAGGGCCGTGTAGAAGGCGGTCGTGCGTTCGACGTTCTCGACGGGGCAGGTGATGAAGAGGCTCATGAGAACCATACTTGCAAAATGCAAGTGAGCCGTCAAGGGTTCCAACCTCGCGCTCTCGCCGAGCTGTGTTGGTGGAGCGCTTATGTTTTGGCTGAATCCCGGAGGGAGGGCGAACCCCAGCGGCCGTCATGACGCGGGAGTCTGCGCGGGAGTAGCGAATAGTCCGCGGCAGGCGGCATACGGCAGGTTGCGTCAATTGGTCAGGTCGACGCAGATCGTGAGCAGGCTGGTCCCGAACGTCCGAACCGCGAAGCTGTTGGCTCGCGGCAGCTGGCGCAATCGGGTGCGGGGATTGTCGTCGGGCATGAGGCGAGCTGTGCCGTTGTGCCATCGACCTCGGAGTCGCACCCTGACGGCGGGGTTCGCCTTGATGTTCTTGACGTACTGCGAGTTTTCGCCGAACTCGGAGACGAACCAGAACTGGTCGCCGACGCGGCTGCCGTCCAAGGGTGTGTGGCGGGGTTGACCCGACTTGCGTCCGGTCGTCTCCAGGAGCGTGTGGCTCGGCAATCGTGTAGCCAGCGGGTTCACCAGGCGTCGTTGAACAACCTTGGTGACGCGGTCACGTACGTCGGTAGTCATCGCTGTCCTCTTGTGTCGAAGATGGGCATGTCTCACAATACGTGTCTCGCTGCGAGACAACTTATTTCGCGTAGGCAACGATGGCGCAAGCTCGGCCGACACTGGGCCGGGAAGTATCTGGTGTCACGTCGAAACCGGCCGGCCGGGCCGTTGCGCTATGTCGCATACTGGCGGTTGATGATTCTTCCCGCGATCTTCAACTACAGGCGTGAACAGCCGCCGCCTCAGCTCGGCGAGCGCGATGAATGGCATCTCTCCTGGAACTCAACTTCTGCTGACCTGTGGGCCGGTCTGCGCTCAGACTGGCGCCTCGACGCCGCGTTGCAGGCTCGACATGACCAAACAACCACCCCAATATCCGGCCAAAAGCAACCGATACTGCCGGCGATTGCAACCGCTGGTGAGGTGCAGATCGACTGTCGCGTCTATGGTTCGGTGCCCGAGAACATCACCCTGTCTGGTGCTGTGCACATCACTGGCCGGGCCGGCCACGAAGACCCAGACCGCCGAGGCCTGCCACCTCGCTCGATGACCGCAGCGACCGTGACACGAATGCAACTGGCCTCAATAGTCTTCGATCACCGACCCGCGATAAACATCGACAACCCCGACCCCAGTCGGCAATACACGAATCTTGAGCCCATCGCGGGCACCGAATGGTTCTACGAACTCGCGCAGCCCCCAGTCCAACTACACACCTACCGACCGCACGAGCGCGAGCCCGGCGAATTGCGCCAAGAACTACTACTAGTCGACCTCGACACAACGAGCTAGTCGTACTAGGAGGCCTTGCGAAACATTCTGTGGGAATATTGGTCTCGACGAAATTCGGATCATGTCGGGTGGAGTCGACAACGTGCTGGCGAGGGTGGGTGGCCAGCCAATGTGGTGTCATGGATCTGTGGTGCTGAACTCGTGCGCGATCCCAGACCCAGCCGCCTGGATCGTCAACTCCGTCCTCGAGTGGTACGACCTCGCCGTGTTCGGGCCGGCAGGTTTTGATGCGTATGCTCGCTTGCGCTTTATGCCTGATCCGATCGGCGACGACGATGACACCGACGACCAACCTGATGGGCCCTCAAACGACCAGGCCAAAGTCGAAAGACTCTGCAAACTCTTGCATTCTGCGACCAGCGCCCCAGATGACTGTTACTTCGCGATCTGGGACGGGTGGCCAAATACCTCCGACCTCATGCGGCAGAGCGCGCGGATGCACATTCCCAACCGGACCTACTACCTACTCCACGGTCCTCTGTCCGACTTCGGGCAGTGGGGTGTCCGCGAAACCGGATACAACCCAGCAGCATTCGTGTGGCCGGCCGATCACGCCTGGTGCATTGCGTCGGACGTCGATCAGCATTGGGCTGGCATCGGAGCAAGCGCCGATACGATCAATCGATTACTTGCACAACAGGACTTAGACATTGTCGCCGTCGACCCCGACGCTGGCTTTCCAGTTCATCGAGTTGTAAGCAGATGGCAATCATAAGCGCATCGGCACCCGTCGTCGTCGAGCCTGACGTCGAGGCTGCATCGGCTCAAGCAACTGGCTCGAAATCCTCTGGGGGCCTGCCCAATCAGCATGTGGTAGGTGCAGCAGCTATTGCTGATATGCGTCGCGCCGAAACTGGTAGGCGACCCCGGTAACTCTCAAAGCTAGCCCGATCACGCCGATCGCCCTGCGCTGCAATCTGTTGCGGGCTTATTCAACCCTCGAGATGCAGAACACCACTAGTGAAGCGCAGAGCGACCCCAGAACATCAGGTACATGTGGAGGTTGGCGAGGATGCGATATATCAGCGGTGACGTAATGCATTGCACTGCACTTGCTTACATCGATGGAATCCGTATTGATGTCAAGTGAACTTGACCACCTGCTGGTGGGGCGCGTGCTGCTCGTCCGGCGTAGTGCAATACTGCCTGCATGCTGACCCGCTCTGCGATCACCGTGGCGTGCGGGTTCGTCGCGTCTGCCCTTCTTTCCTCTTGCGCGTCGGGCCAGCAGGAACAATGGGTCACGTGTGGGAGATCCATTGATCAGTGGTGACGCACTTGGGCTTCCGTGGACGAGACGAGAGTGCCCTGATGAAACAACAACTTCCAGCCACCATCTGACTGACGCCAGAGGGAGCTGCGCATTGCATGCCGCCCGGCTCGATCGGTTTCGTATGTCAAGTGGACAAGGCCGGGTTCGATTTCCCGTCCGACGAAACCAAAGCACTCAATGTGCTGGCCGTCGGGCTCGGCGACGAGTGTCGAGATGATCTCGGCCCGCGTCCATAGCCTGCCAGAGGCGCCAATTTCTTGGAAGTCACTATCCGAGCAGCTCGTCGATCCGATGTGCCGAGCACCGCGTCTCCGGTTCCAACAACTGTCGCTCGAGAATGATGACATCGTCGATGACCATGTGGTCATTATGTTCGACGGTGCACGCGCATGTCGAGATCCGGAAAGCGACGTATCCGTGGATCGCAACGAAGGCGGAATCGCTTGTGCTCCCCGGTTCACCGGGAAGATAGACTATGTCAAGTAAACATGACGAGGTGCTAGTGCCTAGGGTTAGCTGGCTGCGGCTCGTTCAACGTGGGTCGGTCTTTCAGCTCCGCTGTCATCCAGGCGGTCAGCCAACTCGCCGTTGTTCAACGACTGGCAATTCGATCAGGGTGTTGAGGGCTTTGATGTTGTGGGTGCCGCACTCGTCCTTCGGGAACCGGGGTATCAAGCCGAGTCCGCCGGAGTTGATCAACCAAACTTCTGGGAGACGCATTGTCGACGCGTCACACGTGTTGTCCTGTTCGCGGTCTCTACGAGCGAAGTCGGCGACCACGGCTGTGAAGTCGCCGCGGTACCGGGTGTACAGGTATGGGCGGCCTGATTTCTCGCGCGGACTGCCAACAATCTTCTCACCGCACACGATTGCCTCAACGGGCACGAAGCCATCGGGTATCCGCGATGGTGGCGGCGCCCAATTGCCTACACAGGCCGGAACCTCTAGCTGTACTGGTGTGGCAGGGGGCGATTCTATGTAGTCAGGTCCACAACCGGCCAGCAAGGGTGCGACGACGACTGCGGTTGCTGTCAGGATCTGCCGGCGGGCCATGAGACCAAACCCGTAGTCGCTCACTACTTCATGTTCCATGGGGTGCACCCGGAACGCAATCGGCATCCCGAATCAACTCATCGGGACTCGCGATCGTCCCACGCGAATCCAGCCCGCATGGTCTCAACGGTTGCGACGGCGGGCGACAAGTAGGTATGCGGCAACGGCAACAGCGAGGACCGAAGTCGCCACGGACGCAGCTACCCACGGCAATCGTTTTGAGGATGTGTCGGCCTCATCAGATGACGCCTGCGAGAGTGTCAATCCTGGGCTAGCGGACGTTGATGGATCCCATGGCGCCGGCCCAGGCCGTCGTAAGAGAAAGGAGAAGCTGCCGGAAATGGGGTCCCCACCGGTCAGAACGGCTTCGTAGCGCACTTCGTAGCGGTCTGCCGGTGCTTGCGGTGACGACACGGGTGATGTCACGAACGGGCGGCTCATTGTCCGGCCGGATCGGGTGACCGCTCCACTGGGGTGCTGCAGGATGCCGGGCCCATCGACAGTCAGAAAGAAGACATCTGGCCCAATGTCCTTGGAAAAAGTAACTGCCACCTCTGAAGGGGCGACGTCGATCGTGGCGCCGTTGGCAGGCGTCGTCGACAACACCACGGGGTACGGGCCCGCGGTTGCCGAGCCAGTACAACCGAGCATCCAAACAATTAGCGCGACAGTTGCCCATGTCATGACACGCCTGGTCACGCGATCCATCGGATATGTGCTGAACACGAAGGCATTTTGGCACACAGCGGGACGTCCGAGCAGGAGATCGACCCACGGTTTGTCACGTTGACGGCCCAGACCAGACGCGTCATCAGCCGGCCGCGCCCAGGACGTCGCGACTGCGATGGCGATCAGCGTGACAATCACACACGACGTCTGACGGCAAGGTCCACCGGACGTGCGACCTCATCCAACCTACTCATCACGCGTGTAGTGGATGCGGGGCTGCTGTACGCGCTGATCAGTGGTTGGAGTACACACGCGTTCGCGTTGTGTTTCGTCACTGGTGACGAAAAAAGATTGAGTCACAATCTGTTACGCCGAAGAGATACCGGTATGTCACGTTAATTCGACAACGTGCTGGTGGGGCCGTCGTACTTAGGTCTACGACATGAACGCTCGGTCGATCACGAGGGCAACCTCGTGACAGGATGCGCGTATGGAGCACCATCACCGCGAGCGCCCAGGGACGCTCCGGCGCGTGTGGCAGGTTCTCCACGTGATCGCGACCATCATGATTCCCTGGGTGCTGGTTGCTTATTATTTTGGTTCGCACACGCAGACAATTACGGAGGAAGCCCGCCTTGTTGCGGACTTCCACATGATCGCGGCAATCGCGGCAAGTGCCTTGCTGCTGAGTACGACGGGGCTGCGCCTGTCCGGCCGCAGTGTTGCTGCGACCGTCCCCTTCGCGATCATTTGGGCGATCACGCTCGCCTTCTCCGTAACCCAGATCCGCGAGTACGGCGACCAATTCCGGTGTGACGCCGAGCTGTGCATGCCAGGATTCGGGCTCTTCCTCACTGTCGTCCCGTTCGCAATCGTGGTCACCTTCGCCGTCCTCGGCTCAGCGGCGTTCAGTGTGGCCACCCGCCGCGCCGACGATTGGTCTTTCCAAGCGTCTTCACGCGCCACGTAGCTGAACCCGTCTCGCACAGTCGCGGGGATCACGTCGCGCACGTGGCCCACCCGCCCGGTGGATGCTCAGAACGGTGCGTCAGCGGCGAACGCTTTGCCTATCGGGGTAATCAGTTCGGCCATTCGTCGGGTACCGGTACTTCCGATCGGTGCCCACAGGGCCGCGCAATGCTGGTCGGTTTCGATCTCGATTTGTTCGCGGCCCGCGGTGCCTGTCTCGGTGACTGTCCCGTCGGTGTTGAGCCACCCCTTTGCGGTGAGAGACGCTGCCGCGGCTGCCCATTCGTGGTCGTTCCACAGTCGGGTTGCTCGCAAGAGCGCGGTTGGGACGCGGCCGGTCGCGCCCTGCATCACGGTGCATTCGCAGGGTCCGAGGTTGTTATCGGCGAGCACTACGAGGTGCGCATCCCCGCGCCATTCGCGGACTACGGTGATCTGCTGCCACAACGCGAGCAGCGGATCGGACGGCAACGGAACCGCCGCGTTCGCGGCCGCCAGAGGTTTGCCGGCGAAGTCGGCGGCTTCGATGACAAGGTCCAGCAGGGATCGGGCCTCGGCGATGTGGCGGGCAGACAGGGTCACACCGGCCCGCCGCATGGCTCGGTCGACCGCGCGAAAGCGGGCGGCCTGCCATTGCTGCGGCGACGCGTAGTCCCAGACACCCGTCATGGCCTGGACCGCTCGTGGACTGAAGTTATAGAACGTCGCCGCGGTTACCTGCCATGGAACCGCGCCGAGAGCGGCAGATCGAAATGCGAAGTAGCGGGGCCCTCTCTCGGTCACACCCAGCTTGGCCGCCTCGTCGGCGGACTCGGGGGCGAGGTATACGAACAGGTGGGCCGCAGTGACAGCTGCAGCCGCATCGCGGACAGCGCCGAGGTCCAGCTGCGATGTGGGTTCAAACGTCTCGGTGGCATGCATCATGTTGTGCTCCTTGGGTTATCGAGGCCATTGGTGGTTCCGATGATGTGGGCTGCTAGGGCAGCGGCGGCCGCTTCGCCAGCCTTGTTCATAGCGAGTTCTTTGAGCTGTCGATGTTCGGTGAGCGCGTCGCGATCACGGTGGCTGGACGCTGACCAGCGGCGAGAGAGTTCACTCGCAGTCCACAGCCGATCGAAAGTGTCCAGCAGGACGTCGTTGCCGCACGCATCGAGCAGCGTCCGATGGAAGCGGTAGTGGGCACTCGCCCATGCGTCCGAGTAGTGGACGTCGTCCTCATGTTCGTATCCGGGTGTGTTTTCCAGGCGGTGGTGTGCAGCGCTCACCCGTGCTTCCCATTCAAGATCACCACGCTCTATCGACATTCGCAGCATGGTCGGCTCAACGACCGACCGCGCCTCCGCGACAACCTGCCACCGGCCATCACCTGCCTGGGGAACTACAAATCCGCGGTTCGGCAGTCGCTCCGCCAGGCCTTCTCCCACCAGGCGCAACAGGCATTCTCGGATCACCGACAGGCTCACGCCCCTCGCTGCGGCGAGCTCCTGCGGTTTCAGTGCGCCGCCGGGGGGCACATCGCCGTGCAAAACGGCCGCACGCAACCACTCGTACGTTTTCGACGAAGGTGTTTCTGGCGTCTCAGCCTGCCTCATATAATCGACTGTACACCTATAATCGATTATCTAGGTACGGCGACAGATCTCACGCCTCGACCGCACTTTGTGAGCAGAAGAAGGCGAGCCGGCGGGCCGCTGTTTGCCGGGCTACTTCCGCCATCGCTGACGGCGACGGAAGCTACCTCCACTGCGACGGCCCACAGGTAAGTGCGGCTTTGGGCCTTGGGAAGTCCCGCCCCGCCTCGACTGCACGACACCCTGCAGCAGACAATCTCCGGCTACGTTTCGCAACTGGTGGCTAAACATGTTGCGGTGCACCAGGTTACGCAGACATCCTATGTTGTGTCATATAAACTTGACGCTGTGTCGGTGGGGCACTCGCGCGATGACGGATACGTGTGTTGAACCAGGACAGTGTCAGACGTCTTCACGCCCCACCGAGGGCCGGTTCGAACGCAAGCTCGCCGAGCTGCTCGAAATGGCCGACGAACGTGTAGCTCTGCGCACGCGCCGTCGCACTGGCCGAACAAGGGGTGTCACGTCAGCGCCGCTCAGTACCGATCCATCAACGCGCTCGACGCAGCCCACATGTCCGTTTCGCGACATTCGGTGTCGCATTTGCTCGATTGCAAACCTGCACAGCTGACCCTAACGTTACTTAGGCAAACCTAATCCGTTCTCCGATCAGGGTCCCGCTGCTGTCCACAGATGAACACGCGCGGACGTTCGGTGACCGATCCTCGGCGCCGCCGCGGTCGGTGGAATGGGGTATCACGATCGAAAGGGAACCATGCCTCGCGCATCACGATTGGTCGCATTGACTGCGGCCGCGCTTTTGGCCACCGGGCTCGCAGCGTGCTCGTCGTCGTCCGACGACAACGGGTCGGGGGACGGCGACTGGACGCCGATCACCATCCAACACGCCCTCGGGACCACGACGATCGACGAGAAGCCCGAACGCGTCGCGACGGTGAACTGGGCCAATCACGAGGTGCCTTTGGCCCTCGGAGTGGTGCCGGTCGGTATGGCGGCGGCGAACTTCGGTGACGACGATGGTGACGGCGTGCTGCCATGGGTGGAGGAGAAGCTCCAAGAACTCAAGGCACCTACGCCGGTGCTGTTCGACGAGACCGACGGCGTCGACTTCGAAGCTGTTGCGAACACGCAGCCCGACGTCATCCTCGCCGGCTACTCGGGTCTGACGCAGGAGGACTACAACACCCTCAGCGAGATCGCTCCCGTGGTCGCTTACCCGGTGACCGCCTGGGGCACACCGTGGCGCGAGACCATCGAGCTGAACAGCAAGGCGATCGGCAAGGAAAACGAGGGCAAAGAACTCGTCTCCCAGCTCGAGAAGGAGATCGCCGACGCAGCTGCCGAGCATCCGCAGATCGCGGGCAAGAACGTCATGTTCCTCACCCACGTCGACACAACCGACCTCAGCGAAGTCAGCTTCTACACAACGCATGACACCCGCGCCGCGTTCTTCGAAGACCTCGGAATGGCGACTCCGCCGAGCATCGCGACCGCGTCGGCCGGCACCGAGAAGTTCTCGCTGTCGCAGAGCGCCGAACAGGTGGACGCGCTGAACGACGTCGACGTCATCGTCACCTACGGCGGCGCCGACCTCGTCAACGCGCTCAAGGCCGACCCGCTGCTGTCGAAGATGCCGGCTGTCGCCTCCGACGCGATCGTCACCCTGCCGAGCAGCGACCCTCTGGGCACTGCCGCCAACCCGACACCGCTGTCGATCTCATGGGTCCTCGACGACTACCTGTCGATGCTCGCGCAGGCTTCAGACAAGGTTCAGTGACTCACAAGTCGTGACGACGGACAAGCAGGCGACACCTAGCGGACTCCGCAAGGCTGAACCCTCTCCAGCCCTCTCGGGCGCCGCCGCAGTGCGGCGCCCGAGAAGGGTTCGAGCACTGTGGCTGCTGATCGCGGTCGCAGTGCTCGTGGTGTTGGCCATCCTGTCGGTCAAGGTCGGTTCGAGGTTTGTCGGGTGGGCTGACGTGATGGGCGCGCTCGACGGCACTGACGGGAGCATCGAGCAGGCTGCTGTCGAAAAGCGCATTCCGAGAACGCTGTTGGCGATGATCGTCGGTGGCGCCCTCGGCGTCTCGGGCGCGGTCATGCAGGGCGTGACCAGAAACCCCATCGCAGACCCGGGCATTCTGGGCGTCAACATGGGGGCTTCGCTCGCCGTGGTCATCGGTCTTTCCTACTTCGGGCTCACGTCATCGACCAGCTTCATCTGGGTGGCCATCGTCGGTGCTGCTCTCGCAGCGATCTTCGTCTACACCGTGGGATCACTCGGGCGCGGCGGGACCACCCCGCTCAAGCTCGCGTTGGCGGGGGCCGCGACATCCGCGGCTCTGCTCTCCCTGGTCACCGCACTTGTGCTGGGCCGCAACGACACTGCCGATGTGGTGCAATCGTGGCGGGTGGGCGGTGTCGGCGGCGGTACATTCGACAGCATCGAACGTGTGCTGCCGTTCCTCGCCGTCGGCTTCCTGATCTGCTTGTTGTCCGCGCGTGGTCTCAACTCGTTGGCGTTGGGAGACGATCTGGCCGCCGGACTCGGTGAGCGTGTTGCCCTGGTCCGCGGCGGCGCGGCACTGGGTGCGGTGATCCTTTGTGGCGCTTCGACTGCCGTGACCGGTCCGATCGCGTTCGTCGGACTGCTGGTGCCCCACGCGTGCCGGCTGATCGTCGGTGTCGACCACCGCTGGCTACTGCCGTTCTCGGCGATCACCGGCGCCGCGCTCTTGACCGGCGCCGATGTGCTCGGCCGAATCATCGCCCGTCCCGCCGAAATCGACGTGGCGATTCTGACGTCCCTGATCGGTGCACCGTTCTTCATCTACATCGTGCGACGCCAGAAGGTGGGCACGTTGTGAGTGTGCCTGTCGTGACAGCAGAGTCGATCGCCGAGAGCCGGCAGAGCCGTGGACGTCGGCGTCAAGCCGTGATCGCTGTGCTCGCCGTGCTGATCGCAATCGGATTCGCGGTCAGCCTGATGGTGGGGCACACGTACTACCCACCCGGCGACGTCCTGAAAGTCATTCTGGGCGAACAGGTGCAGGGTGCGACATTCACTGTCGGACGACTGCGTCTGCCTCGCGCTGTGCTCGCGGTTGCCGCTGGTCTGTGTTTCGGCTTCTCCGGCATCGCCTTTCAGACCATGTTGCGCAACCCGCTGGCCAGTCCGGACATCATCGGTATTAGCGCCGGTGCGAGCGCCGCGGCCACCTTTGCAATCGTGACCCTGTCACTCGGGGCCACCCAGGTCTCGATCTTTGCGATCGTCTCCAGCCTCGCGGTCGCGGTGCTCATCTATGTCCTGTCGTTCAAGAGCGGCGTGGTGGGCACCCGGCTGATCCTCATCGGAATCGGTTTTGCCGCAATGCTCCTCAGCATCACCGACTACCTCCTGGACCAGGCTGCCGAGTGGGATCTGCAGGAGGCAACGCGTTGGCTGACCGGGAGTCTGAACGGAACGTCCTGGACCGAGACGATCCCGGTCCTCGTCGCCCTGGTGGTGCTCACCCCGATCCTGCTGAGCCAGACTCGTAACCTCGCCATGACCCAGCTCGGCGATGACGCCGCGTCAGCACTCGGGGTGCGGGTCAACCGCACCCGACTCATCGTCATCGTCTCCGCAGTCGGGCTCATCGCGTTCGCCACGGCAGCCGCCGGCCCGATCGCATTTGTCGCTTTCCTCTCCGGTCCGATCGCGGCCAGGCTGGTCGGACCTAACGGCTCGCTCCTCATCCCGTCCGCGCTCGTCGGCTCCTTGCTTGTACTGGTGGCGGATTTTGTCGGTCAGTTCGCGCTCGACACGCGATACCCGGTGGGCGTCATCACCGGTGTGATGGGCGCTCCCTACCTCATCTACCTCATCATCCGCACCAACCGCGGAGGCGGCTCACTGTGACCACCACACACTCGCTGACCATCGAGAATCTGACACTCGGGTACGGCAACAGAAACGTCATCGAAAAGCTCGACCTGACCATCCCCCCGGGGCAGGTCACCGCGATCGTCGGGGCGAATGCGTGCGGCAAATCGACCCTGCTGCGGTCGATGTCGCGGTTGCTGGCGCCCCGCACCGGCCGCGTGGTCCTCGACGGCAAAGAGGTACATCGGACTCCCGCCAAGCAGTTGGCCCGCACGCTCGGGCTGTTGCCGCAATCGCCGATCGCGCCCGAAGGCATCACGGTGGCGGACCTGGTGGGACGTGGTCGCCACCCACATCAGGGCATGTTCGCGAGGTGGAGCAAAGAGGACGATACGGCGGTCGCAGAGGCTCTCGATGCCACCGAGACAGCCGCTCTCGCGGATCGGCCGGTCGACGAACTCTCCGGCGGACAACGCCAAAGAGTGTGGATCGCAATGGCCCTGGCCCAGCACACCGATCTGTTGCTGCTCGATGAACCCACGACGTTTCTCGATGTCAGTCACCAGATCGAGGTCCTCGATCTCCTGACCGACCTCAATCAGCAACGCGGCACCACCATCGTCATGGTCTTGCACGACCTGAACATGGCGGCCCGTTACTCCGACCACCTGATCGCGCTGGCCGACGGAACACTTCATGCCGCTGGGAAACCCGCAGAGGTTCTCACCGAGGACACCGTTCGCGCGGTGTTCGGTCTGGAGAGTCAGGTCATCACCGATCCCACATCAGGGAAGCCGTTGATGTTGCCGCTGGGTCGGCATCACACGATCACCGTATGAGTCGAGCTGTTCGGTCACTCCCAGAGTCGTCGCGGATTCCGGGTCTGCACCTGTCCGTCGCGAACTCGCGGCCGCCCGTGTCGCGGGCACCGGACTCGCTTCCGCGATAACGTCGTCCTGGCGGGAACGAACCGAACAGGCTGGGGGTCATCGTGAACCGTTTCGCTCTCGTGTCCGGATCAGCCGGCCAGATGTTGCGCGAACAGAAGGTCCGTGTACTCCGCATCTACCTGGCCGCCACGACGTTCCTGTACTTCGTCGGGGTGTTCTTGACGCTGATATCACCGAGACGGTCACAACTTCCGGACACGACCGGCGGCATCATCGCAGTCGTACTCGGTGCCGGCGCACTGATCTACCTCTCCGTCAGCCGAGCGAGGCTGGCTCCGGCGATCGCCGCCGCCATGATCAGCACGCCGATGGTAATCGCTTATCACACTTCAATCGTCGCAGACTTCCCTTGCTTGATTGGCGTGATGTTCCTGGCCATGTACCTGCGGGCCTTTTATGCACCCAAGCTCGCGGCGGTGCTCGTCGGACTACTCACGACCGCGACCGTGGCGGCACTGGCAATAGGACCAGCGGCGAAACTAGGGATCACCTACGTCATTTTCGCCGTTGCGATCGTCGGAGCGGCAGAATCTTTCGGATTGGTGACTCGGTCGCTCGTCACCATCGCGTGCACCGACCCACTCACAGGCGTGCTCAACAGGGCTGGGTGGGAGATCGCGACCACCGAACAACTCGCGCGCGCACGGTCAACCCACGCGACCATCACGGTCGCGGTATTCGACATCGACGACTTCAAGAATGTGAACGACTCTCTTGGGCACCAGGTAGGCGACCAGCGACTCATCGAGTATGCGCAGCAGTGGAGCTCGGTGATCCCGAAAGGCGCTGTTCTCGCGCGCCTCGGTGGCGACGAGTTTGCTCTCTTCATCGCTGGTGTCGGACAGACATCTGCAGCAGAGGTGATCGAGCAGCTCCGATCCGCGGTCCCCGAGGCAAGTGTCGGAATCGCCACCAAAGATGCCCGTGCCACAACCATTTCCGACCTTCTCGAGCAGGCGGACGCGGCGCTGTACGACGCAAAACGAGGACGTTGAGACTGCCGGACCCCGCCCCAAGGACGGCGCCCCATTCTCAAGCAACGAGCCGTCGGACACCTCTACTGATCGTTTGTGTGGGACGTGATCACGCCGTTGAGTGCTGCCCACTGAAGCAACATGATCGTCTTGGCGTCTGCGATGCGGCCGTCGGCGATCATGGCGAGCGCATCGGCGAATGGGATCTCAAGCCGTTCGATGTCTTCGCCCTCCCCAGCGACTCCTCCACCGGGGCCGTCCATGTCGGACGTGGTGTAGGGCGCGGCGTAGAAATGAATGCGCTCGGTGACCGACCCTGGGCTCATGAACACATCGAACACGTGGTGCAGCGGGCCGACCCTCACCCCGAGCTCCTCGTGGGCTTCGCGTCGGATGGCGGTGGCCGGGTCGTCGTCGTCCAGCAGTCCGGCCGCCGTCTCGATCAGCATGCCGTCCGGGTGGCCGTTGACATACACCGGAAATCTGAACTGCCTCGTCAACAGCACCACACCCCGTGCGTTGTCGTAGAGCAAGATGGTTGCGCCGTTGCCCCGGTCGTAGGTTTCCCGTTGTTGGGTGACCCACTCGCCGTCGTGGCGCTGGTAGTCAAAAGTCGTGCGTCGCAGGACATGCCAACCCTGCGAAGACAGCTCAACGTCGCGGACCACAACGCGCTTGTTGCCGGTGAGGTCTCGACCTGCTTGGTCGAGCCCCGTTCTTCCCCGGTGGTCGGGCAGATCGATACCGGGAGTTCCTTTGGCGGACGGCGTGGTCATGGTCTCCTCTCCCTTGTCAGGGTTGCTGTACGTCGCTGTCTGATCTCGTGTCTGGACCATTGGTGCGACGCAAGTGTAGAAGGGGGAACGGGCGGCCGTCCGAATCCAGCGGCGAGCGCCCGGTCTGCTCGAATCCGCGTCGTTTGTAAAAGGCGACTGCGTCCGGGTTCTGTTCGTTCACATCGACATCGATGGTGCCCTGCGCCTGAAGGGCTCGATCCAGCAGAGCTGTACCCACTCCGCGGCCGTGTGTTGTGGGATCGACGAACAACATCTCGAGCCGACCGTCGGTGGTGCCGCTGAAACCGACCACGCGGCCGCCCAATTCGGCGACCACGAGTTCAACCATCGGAAAGAACTCTGCTGCGAGACGCTCTGAGTACCCGTCGACATCCGAGGGGGAGAGGAAGTGGTGGGTAGCTTCTACTGCGGCGCGCCAGACCTCGACCAGCCGGACCGTATCCCGCTCTTCGGCTCGCCGGAGTACCAGTTCAGGCATGGCTCGTCCTGTGCATGACTGAGCACAGTAGTTCGGGCAAAAGCCGACAGGCAAGGACTTATAGGGCCTGTGCATGGCGAGCGGCCGGTCGACGAAGCCGCCAAACGCATCGGTGGTGCGAATGGCGGCTCCGAAGGATTTTCAAGATTGTGGCGTCGACGTACGCCCGGCGTCAGCTGTAGAAGTAGACCGTCTTGGTCTCGGTGGTGCCCTTCTCGCCCCAGTAACCACGGATCACGGCCTTGTACTGGGTGTCCTCGTATGCGGTGGCCAGGCTGCGGCAGGTGTTGCCCGCGCCGCCGCCGGCGTAGGTGTTTCGCTCGGTGAAGTCGTGTCCGGGTCCCGAGCGGCTGATCGCGGTCAGCGTCACCCGTACAGTCCGTACCCCTTCGGTATTCCAGGCGAAGGCGCAGAACTGATCGTCACCGTCGTTGTAACTGGCGGTTCCACCTTGTGTGCTCGTGGAGAACGAATTGGCCGACGCAGCAGGAGCTCCCAGCACACTGAGCACACCGGCCGCAGCTACGGTGAGAGCAGCCAAGGACGCTTTTGTCATGGTTCTTTTCATGAACCTGACCCTAGGTTCGTCGTCTTGGCCCCGGGAGTCATCAACGTCGACTTCACCAGCTCTTCACTCTCCGTTGCGGTGAAGGTGGGACTCGTTTGTGGCGCGGCGCAACTGATTCCGTCAGCCTGCGGCTGTGCCGGGGACCACTCGGGCACTGAACGCGACCAGCCGTTAAAGAACCCCCACTCGTCACAGCCCGCGATGTCTGCCGTGGGTGGCTAGCCGAGTTCCAGGACCACGTGGTTGTTGAGGTCGGCCGCCCGGATGATGAATTCGGCCATGACCGCGAACTTGGATCGCAGATAGTCGATGTTCTCGTCGCGCCAGTTCAGGAACGGACGTATGCGCTGATCGGTGAGGTCGGCGATCGTCATGGACTCGAGCAGGGTGTCGAATGTCATGTGAGTGAGAATGTCTCGCGTAGCCGCTACATACGAGGGGCTCATGTAGTTGGGGATGCCCTCACTGAAGTTGATGTCGCCGGGCATGGAACCCTGACCAATAACAGGATTCACCGGCAGTCCGGAGCGGTCGAACATGAGACCGAGGGCCTCGAAAGCCTTGTCGATGTTCACCGTGATGGTCGGATCAGCATCGCGGAGATCGTTGACGAACCCGACGACGTCCTCGGTCGAATCCTGAAGGTAGATCTCGTGGAGCTCAGCGTCGCTGAACCGGGTGTATGACCTGATGAGCCCCATGTCGGTATCTCCTCCTCCGGGCATCAAAGTATCGCGGCATCGGCTTGGCAACAGTCAGTCATTGAGAGGACTGTCGACGCCGCTCCCGTTGGGGCCTTTACTGGATCCGGATGACTCTCGCGTCGTTCGAACGAGTGAACTCCTGAGGCCGCACCGGTGGAGTTAAGCCGCGCTGAAACAACATCATTCGGCATAGCATGGGCTATGCCTACTCAGGAATTGGTGGACTCTCACCACGGTCTGGTCTTGTTGGATCGTGGTGACGACGGCCGGGTTGTGGTCAGTGGCGAGTCGATTCCCACCGCGTCGATCAACCTGCCCGTCGACGACGACGCCAGCCGCAACAACCTGACCCTTGACGAGGTTCGGTATGAACTGCTGGTGTTCAAGGGGTCCTGGCGTCGAGCGCATCGGATCGAGATCTCCGGCCCTCCTGGGCGTTGGGTATTTGCGCCGGCGACCCGAAGGAGTCATTGCCTGGTACGCGGGCACCGGAGTGCCGAATCCACCGAGGTCGGCAAACTCGTTGCAGAACAAACACGAGTAACGGCGCTCTGGGGAAGCGGCTCCGACTCGAAACCATCACCGGGGGAGTGTGCGATGGGCTACCTGCTCGCCGCGACGTACGGGACGGGAAAGCCGTTGACACTCATGGCGATCTTCCAAGGAACTGTGAACGTGCTCGTCCCCGGTTGAATGGAGGTTGCGGTCGCTAGTCGTAGAGGACCGCATCTCCGCGGCGTCGCAGCGCGTCCAGTCCGGCGCGAAATTGTCCAAGGTACTCAGGAGAATGTCCTACCCAGTCGGTCATCTCGCCGACTACCTTTATCGGCTGGGCGCTGCGATAGGAGTGAGTTGGATTGCCGGGGAACTTCTTATCGGTGACGTTGGGGTCGTCCTCGACGTCGTCGCCGGGCTCCACGATGTAGACGCGGCAGGGCCCATCGCCCACGGCCATTTCCGCTGCCAGCACTGCGCCGTCCAACACCTTCGTCATGTAGACGTAGTTCGAGATGTGGTCGTCGCGGTAGTTGGAGCGATGACCGGGCACGAGGTAGTCCCCAACCCGTAGGTCGGCTTTGGTGCCGTGAAAGTAGGCACCGGACTCGTGCACCACAAAACGTTCCGGCGTATCCGCCATATCTGCCATCGAGAACCCCTCCGCGTGTCGGTTGCCGGGCGATTGTGCACGACAAACGGGGTCTTGCCGCAAGCCCCCGTCTCCGCGTTACCATGAAAGGGGAAGTGACAGCACGGACGATCGAGCCAGGCGGCGCGCAGTGGGAGACTCAAGCCGTAGTCAGCAGGTCAGCGACGCTGAGGTTTCTTTGCTTCCCAGACGGCCGTGGCGATGCCGATGACGCCCAAGATCAGCAGGACGATACCCAGCGGCTGGCCACGGAACCACCAGAACTCGCTGTCGCGAAAGAAGAGCAAAAGCACAAGTCCCACGATCATGAGTGCCGCATCGGCTACGAGGTTCATAGTCAACTTGTTGGTGAGCATGCCAATAGTGTGACCGCGACCAGCCTTCCCCGCGTCCGACATAGTGATGATTTTGTGGATGAGATGCGGGGGCCTCTCAGACTGATCGAGTGTGAGCTCGATGTCGGAGTGCAACCCCGATTTACGCAGTGAGTTCGGCGCTCACATGTTCCCCGGGTTGACCACCCGCTTGAATCACGCAGTGGCCGTTGGCATCCCAGATGGCCGACCCTCCACAAGTCTGTGTGTATCCGCCGTCAGTCGGACCGGCGAAACCCGCGAACACCACTGGAACCGAGCCCAGAGCGCAGATACGGCGCGCGCGGACATCGAACTGGTCCACTTCGTGTGGTCTGTGCACGAGACCGGCAGCGTACAAGTCGATCGCCGAGGCGATGGTGGCGCTGGTGTGATCGTCGATGCGGGTGTCTTTGCAGATCCCGATGCCGACACGCCACCCCGAAACCTCCACCACAGCCACCGCCGATCCCGGGACGTACACCCCGACCTCGGGGCCTCCGAGGTGCACTTTGCGGTAAACGACTTGGGCGCCGGTTCCCGCCACCGCCAAGACTCCGATGGCCCGTCCGGACAAGTGAGGAACAGCCGCACCCGCCAGTGCGATCGAGCCCATCTCCTTGCATGCGTCCACCAGTGGATCCAACGCCGGGTCATCGACGTCGACGGCCTGCGCTTCCAAGCTGTACCCGGTCAGAGACATCTCCGGGAACACAACAAGTCGAGCACGGCAGCGCCGGACGACGTCGGCGTGAGCTAGGGCGTTCGCGCGGAGGTCACCGGTCTTGGTGAGGGGTTGCGCCGCAGCTACCCGCAGACTCGGGCTCTTCGTCGTCATCGGTCTATATCGCTGCCTGGCCTTCAGGCGTAGCGCCCAACTGCCCAGCCTCGAGCTGCGTCAGGGCGTATCGCCTCGACCTCAACACCATCCTGGAACAGGCCTATCTGCAGCACGGTTCCGGCTTCGATCGCCTCGCGCCACGCACGGATGGGCCCCTCGCCCCACGGCTTGTGCGGGAGCAGATCGTCGAAGATGAGCACGGTGCCCTCGTGGGCCAGGCGCTTCATGTTGGAGATGTCGGCGGAGGCAACCTCGTGCGTGTGCCCACCGTCGATGAAGATCAAATCGAAGGTGTCGTTGGTCTCCGAGGCGAACAGCGGAATCGTCTGGCGCGAATCGCCGGCGATCAGCGTGTGGCGCTCCGGGAACTCCTCGTCGATGTGTTCCTTGGCCATTGACACGTACTCGTGTTCGGCCAGATCGAACGACGTGACATGAACGAGGGGGTTGGCACTGAGGAAGGCGTAGCTCGAGAACCCCACGTTGAAACCGATCTCGCCGATTCGGCGTATCTCTTGCCTGGCAGCGAGGGCCTTGAGGAAGGCAAGTTGCTCGGCGTTCGCGGATCCCTCGACGAACCACCCGTGACCACGGGCTTCATTGACGATCTCTTCCAGGCGATCAAAGCTCATGTGCCACTTCCTCGGACGGTGAGGCACGTCGCAGCCTCGGACACCTCATTTTAAGAGCAGCCGCGCACAAGAGTGCGCATACTCTTGCCGACCGTGCGTGTCCGGCCTCGCCGGTGAGCATCGAGACAGTGCGGCACGGGAAAGTCGTTGTCCAAGTGTTTGTCGGCGCAGTGCTCAGAAGTCCGACGTCGGCTTCGCCAAGTGATCGCGTAGCGCCACAGGGGTAGGCGGCGCCAGCTCAGGCCTGGTAGTACGGCTGTGGCAATGCCTTTGACCTGTGTATAGGTGTGCGGGAAGTCCATCTGCACCGGAGCATTGTGTTGCCAGTAGCCGCGCCTGCGAGACAGCACTTGGTGTTGTACTGCGCCCACGAGTTCCAAGGCGTAGTCCTGCGCGGTCGAACTGCGCGCGCAGCCGATGACTACCAGGGTGCCGCCGGGAGCTGTGAGGCGCGCGAGCCGTCCGAGTCCTGCCGCGAGGTCGGGGAAGTGATGGACGGTTGCTACTGCGGTGACGAGGTCGTAGTGCGCTTCGGGGAGTGGATACGTCAGTACGTCTCCAACAATCCACGTGACGTCGGCGGAGGTGTTCTTCTGCGTGTTGGTCAGCGTCTCATTGTCAGAATCGATACCGGTCACCTCATCGACGTTCTCGGCGAGGCGGGCGGCGAGGAGTCCGTCGCCGGTGCCGACATCGAGAGCCGTACTGGCCATCGGCGCCGCCGCCAAAGCGATGTCGTAGTAGTGGATGTTGTGGTTCCATCGGCGGTCTAGCTTCTTGTCCACTCCACCACTGTGGCATGCGGCGTCGACATGGGACACTTCCAACGTGCGTTCACAGCAGCAGCTCGTTGCGGCGGTCGATGCATCGGCGACGCGGGCCGGGTTCACTCTGGACGCCGCCCAGCGGCGACTCCTTGACCGACTCGCTTGTGTTGCAGCAACAGCCGACAAGAAGCAGAGACGCCAATCAACGCCTCGTGGCCTGTACATCTATGGCGACGCCGGCAGGGGTAAGTCGTGGCTGACCGACGCGCTCTATGCAGCAGTGCCTACAACCCAGAAGACCCGTATTCACTTCCACCGCTTCTTCGACGAACTCCATCGCAACATCCACGATCACCGCACCGAACGGGAGGCTGTGGACCGGGCAATCGACGAAGTGACTGGCGCGGGCAGGTTGCTGTTCTTCGACGAGTTGCACGTCCATGATTCCGGCGACGCACGTTTGCTCACACGGTTGCTCGAGAACGCGTTCCGCCGTGGAATCACTGTGCTCGCAACCTCCAACTATGCACCAAAGGACTTGTTGCCGAACCCTGTGTGGCATCACACTTTTGAGCCCGGAATCGAACTGATCGAGACGAATATGGAGCTCTTCCATCTAGAGGGCCCTACCGACTACCGGTCGCTCCGGGGTGATCATGCAGTCGGCTTCGCGGCCGGCACCTGGACTACGCGAACGCCAGTGGCGCTTTCACCACGCAGCGAGGCCACAACGGCGAAAGTTCGCGGCCGCCACTTTCCGGTCCTTGCGGTACGCCCCGCTCACCTGTGGGTTTCTTTCAGCCAGATCTGCGATTCCCCGACATCGACAATCGAATACCTGGAATGGACGCGGGCATTCACCACCTGGACGATTACCGACGTCCCCTTGCTTCGAGAGGCCGATCTCGAGGCGCAGCAACGTTTTATCAATCTGGTCGATGTGCTTGTCGATGCCGATGTGTGCGTCCACTTCGTATCCACCCACGAACTCGCGACCTTCCTCAAAGGCGCCACTCAACGGCCCGATGCGTTTCGACTGGCCAGTCGCATGCAACTGCTACGTCAAGATCCAGCCTGATGTTCGGCCGCGACGCTGGTCAGCCTTGTGCCGTCACATGCTGGGCCCACTGAACAATCCGCGGATAAATCACCTGGTCGCGGCCAACACTGCTGCGAGCCCTTGCTGTAGGTCTTCGATGTAGTAGTCAGGAACCTCCAACGATGGGAAGTGACCGCCGATTTCGGGTGTACGCCATCGGACGATCTGCCGGAACCGCTCCTGAGCCCAAGCGCGGGGGTACTTTTCGATATCACCCGGGTACGTGGTGATCGCTGCGGGAACGTCCACTCGGAGTTCGGGATCAAGAGAGTTGTGGCTTTCGTAGTAGATGCGGGCCGCGGAAGCGCCGGTGCGAGTCAGCCAGTAGAGGGTGACGTTGTCGAGAACGCTGTCGATGGACACTCTTTCGAACGGGCTGTCCACGGTGTCAGTCCATTCGGCGAACTTGTCGAGAATCCAGGCAAGCAAACCGGCCGGCGAGTCGACGAGCGAATAGCCGATGGTCTGTGGGCGGGTGGCCTGCTGTTTGGCGTACGCCGTGCGGTGGGCCCAGAAGTTTAGAGTCTCCTCGGTCCATGACCGTTCGGCCGCCGTCAGCCCGTCGGTTGTCAGTCCAGGCGGCGATTGCGCGAGCGTCGTGTGGATGCCGAGAACCTGCTCGGGGAACCGACCGCCGAGGAGGGTCGTGATCACACCTCCCCAGTCGCCGCCGTGCGCCAGGAACTTGCCGTAACCGAGCCGACCCATCAGTTCCACCCAAGCGGCCGCAATCTTTTCGGTTCCCCATCCGGTGGTGGCGGGCCTGTCGCTGTAGCCGAAGCCCGGCAGCGAAGGCACCACGACGTGGAATGCCGGAGCGTCTGCATCCTTCGGATCCGCAAGCTCGTCCACCACGCCGATGAACTCTGCAATGCTGCCCGGCCAACCGTGGGTCACGATGAGAGGAGTGGCGTCGGCGCGCGCGGACCTGCGGTGCAGAAAGTGAATTCCCAGACCGTCAATGGTCGTGCGGAATTGGCCAACCTCGTTGAGCCGGGTTTCGAATGACCGCCAGTTGTACTGGGTGCGCCAGTAATTCAGGACATCGGTGAGGTCGGCGAGGGGCACACCCTGATCCCATCGGCGGGGATCCGGCGCGGGGGCATGAACCGTCTCGGTCTCCGGGAGCCGAGTGGCAGATATGCGGGTACGGAGATCCTCGAGCTCCGAGTCAGGTGCATGGGCACGGAAGTCGTGTACCTCGTCGATGTGCATGAGTTCTCCATTTGTCAGGAACCGTCATAGACGGTTCTGGAACCACCTAAGACAGTTCTAACAGTCGGGCCCCGCCATCCGCAACCAGCTAAGGTGGTTCCATGTCCGTTGGTTTTCCCGACTTCCGCCTCGGGAGTGTGCTGGCAACCAGCTTCACCGGGACGTTGTCGGAGCGACATGGTGAAGCCGTCGAACGCATACCGACGCCTCACCGGCTGGTCGACTGGTTACAGATCAACGGTCTGAAGGTGGAGACATGTACCGCAGCGCAGCTCGAGCGCGCTCGGGAACTGCGCGAAGCCATTCACGCCGTAGCGACGGCTGCCGCGGTGGGAAGTGACCTTCCAAAATCCGCCGTCCGGATCATCAACGACTGCAGCATCGAGGGCAGAGCCGCGGCGATTTTGACGGCTGACGGCAATCGCCTCTGGCGACTCAGTTCGACCTCTCGTGTCGAAGATGCCCTGGGCGTGATCGCCGCCGACGCGATCAGCATCATCGCAGGCGAACGCGACGGCAGGTTGGCCCTGTGCGCCTCACCAACCTGTCAGGCGGCCTTCTTCGACACCAGTCAAAGTCGAACTCGCAGATGGTGTGACATGAACACGTGTGGGAATCGGCAGAAGAAGGCCCGATTGAAAGCAGCCCAGAGAAGAACCGTCGAGACGCCGAATTAGTGGACCTGCGCGATGATCAAGGTACATCGCGGAACTCGGTGAACAGTCTGGGTAAGAACGCAGCCAAGTGGTTCATCTCTTCGGCACAGTGGCGGAGAAGATCGCGAGCGAGCTGTGCGCCGGTGCGTCTACGCCCGACCGTGGCGACCACAGGAGCAAGTGCTCGGTGACCCACCGGATTTACGAGCAACCGGGTGCTCATGGGTCGTGATGTGGAATTCGCTGGTACATCCAGGATTTCGGCGCGTCCCAGAAAGAAGCGGGATCTCATCTCACTACCGCGATCGGTGGGGCGGATCTGGTGAACAAGCCACCCAGCAACCACCGGGAAGTCGCTTGTACCGATGCGGGCGCAGATGTGGGTGGTATCTGCGCTGGGGGCAAAACCCAGCGTGCTCGGTTCGACGAACCTGATTGCGAAGTGCGACAAGGTGGAACCGATGTATTCGTCGACGTATGACACGTTCCCGATGTAGCGCTCGGTGTCCGTCAGGTGCGGCTGGGAACTGCGGTCATCTCCCCAGGCCGCGAAGACGTGGGCGCGTGGGTGCCACAACTTGTAACGTGCGCTGTCGGAACCATGCCATCCGAACCACCAGTCCCACATGCCTGCCGTGACATCGGGCATGTCGGTCAGGCACGACACCACAAGTGTTCCCGCAGAGGTTCGGGTCCATCCGGTTTCCATCGGTGTGTATCCCGGCGTCGACAGATGCTCAGCGACGTCTTCGACCTCGTAGCCTCCAGCCGTGGGTTCCGGGCCGGTTCCCAGCGCTTTGTCGACGTGCGGCGGAAGGGGCATCATCGTCGAGTCCAGGTAGTGCGCAAATGGTTTCGCGAGATCGCCGTCGCGGTAGCCAAGGTGGCGAGGCTCGGTTCGATACGCCTGCGGCAACGGGCGACGGTCGGCGTCAGTGACCCGGTAGTCGGCGTAGGTCACGATTCCTCCAGCTCACGCCATGCGCCCTGCGCGGCCCACTTCTCGGCCCGCGCGGTGATCTGCTCGATGAGGGGCCCCTTGGCCGAGGCGTAGGCGTTCATGTCTTGCCAATCACGCTGAGCCAGGGACTGTTTGAGTTCGGCGTAGGCTTCGCGGTCGCGCGTGTCGTGGCGCAACCAATCTCGGAACAGGAGGTGCCGACGTTCCCAATCGCTCCCGATGTGATCGATCCGAATGGCCATCTCACCGAGCGCGGCCGCAATACGGCGGCGCTCTCGTTCGAAGGCCTGCGGCCAGGCATCGTCGTACGGGACCAGGACTATCGCCCGCTTCTCGATTCCGCCGATCAATTCGAAGGCCACCAGGCAAGAATAAAACGCCCCACCGCCCGGTACGCGTCGTGCCATGTGCGACGTGTGGGAGGTGCTCGACAACGCCCTCATTCTGTTCGTCGCGCGCCGCGTCAGATCTGCCATGACTTCTGCTGCGGCCGCGGTCTCATCGCCGTGTGGCAAGCATGTGGACGTCGGCGAATCGGTGCTGATCGTCGGGTTGGCTCACCGCCCGCCACACCTCGTCGAATCCGGCGTCGGACAGGGCCGCTGCCAATCGATCGGGGTGCCATCGCCAGGCGGGCGCCACTTTGTGGTCGAACTGCTCGACTTCTCCGGTGTGCGAACTGATCTGACACGCCACCAGGACGGGTGCGCCCGCCGAGGTCCGGGAGGCCCAGCAGCGCAGCACATCTGGGACATTCTCGGGCGGTATGTGGATCAGGCTGAAACGCGCCAGGATGGCAGCGATCGGCAGGTCGCCACCGAGCTGAGCGAGCGTGGCATCACCTCGGACGAAATCGAGATGGGGGAACTCGTGCGACGCCCGTGCGAGCATCTGCTCGCTGGGGTCGATGCCGATCGACGCCAGCCCCCGTTCGGCCAGAAATGCGGTGACCTGGCCCAGCCCGCACCCGACATCCACAACAGGTCCATCGGCGCGAAGGTCTCGGACCGTGTCGGCGAACGCCGCGACGGCGTGTTCTTCGAGGGGAGTCAGGAACGGATGAGGAAACGTTGCGGCATACAGGGCAGCCATTGCGTCGTACCCCGGTTGCTCCACGCTGCGCATCTCCTTCGTCGTCGTCCGGACTCGGCCGGCGGCTAGTGTGTCAGGTCACCTGACCGCGGGTTGCGATGGGTGATGCAGTAGCGGCGACCGATCGGGTCCGACATCACAGTCCAGAACCGGTGGTGCTGCTCCACTTTGGCGCCCCACCCCTCGTGTCGGGCGACCTCCTCGTCGGGGTGGGTGCTGGCGAGGTCGAGATGACCGCCGATCGTGGATGAGCCGATCCGTTGGAGCAGCACCCGTAGCGGCATCTCCTTCGGACGTCGCAGATTACGGAATTCGGACATCACGCCCTGACGCCACGGCCAGCCGGTGAGCGTGGCCCAGAAGTCGCATTCGGCGTCATACAGTTTCGCCGGTATGTCGATGCAAAGCTGATCGATGATGCTGATGGTGTCACCGGGCCACCGGATGGGCCGGGAACGTTCGTGTTCGCCGTTCCACGGGACCAGGCAAAACCCGAATCCGGCGGGCGAGGTCAACACCACCAAGTCGCTTGCTGCAGAGACGATGTGGGCGCCCAGCGATTTGGCGTGCGCAGTGGCCGGCTTGATGTCGTCGACGTGCAGATCGAGATGGACGCCGCCGGGTCCGTCCTTGACCCGTTGAACACGCAGGTGCGGGTCGCCGTTGAATGGCTCCAGAGATGCGAACTGGCGGTCCGGTCCTCGGGCGGGCGACACCGTACTCCCGGCAATCGCTCGCCAGAACGTCACCTCGTTGCTGAAGCTGTCGGCAGGAAAGTCGAGAAAGGCGCTGAGCCAGCGGATCGTCATCGATCACTCACTCCGAAGCGGTGTCCCATGTCGACAGTCTGACATCGACCGCCGTGAGTCCGGCACCGGTCACGCGCCTTTGTCGTTCCGGGTGAGTCGATGTTCGGCTGCCACCGGCGTACACGCGCATATTGTTGGGGGATGGGTCCGATCAAGCAGCTCGCCAAGAAGATGGCCAAGGCACACGCCGACAAGGTTGCAGTGGTGCGCCTGGAGGGTCCGATCGGCTCGGTCGGGATGGCACGTGGCGGCTTGACCGCCGACAACCTCGAACCGAAACTCAGGCGTGCGTTCGAGACCGAACGGCTCAAAGCAGTCGTTCTGGTCATCAATTCCCCAGGTGGTTCGCCCGCCCAGTCGGAGTACATCGCTGAACGCATCCGCCAATTGTCCTCGGAGAAGGGCATTCGGGTCATCGCGTTCTGCGAAGACGCGGCAGCATCCGGCGGCTACTGGATCGCTTGTGCCGCCGACGAGATCTACGCCGCGCACACGTCGATCGTCGGTTCGATCGGTGTGGTGTCGTCGGGTTTCGGTGCTCCGGAGCTGCTGGGCAGAGTGGGCGTGGAACGGCGGGTCTACACCGCAGGCGAGAACAAGTCGCGTCTTGATCCGTTCTCGGCGGAGAAGCCCGAAGACGTCGCCTGGCTCCACAGTCTCCAGAACGATCTGCACGCGGCATTCATCACCTGGGTGCGTCAGCGCCGTGGCGCCAAACTCGTCGGGTCCGACGCCGAGCTGTTCAGCGGCGACGTCTGGGTGGGACGCGCCGCTGCCGACGTGGGCCTCGTCGACGGAATCGGAGTGTTGCGGTCGGTACTGGCAGAACGCTTCCCTGACGCCGAACTCGAGATCATCGCCTCACCGAAGCCGCTGCTGACGCGGCTGACCGGGGGTGTGTCGCGCAGCGAAGGTCGGATGTCGGCCATGGCCGCTGACACCTTCGATGGCGTGGTCACCGGTGTGCTGGCGGCTGCCGAGCGCCGAGCGCACTGGATGCGAATCGGCCTCTAGACGCCGATCGGGTGGTCCTGACGGCACGGGACCTGTCCGAATTGGATAGGTTCATCGCATGGAGTCGCTGCTGATCATCATCGTCGCGATATTGGCCATCATCGCGGTGATCATGCTGTTCAATACAATCGCGAAACGTCGCGAGCGCCAGGCAGCCGAGACCAAGGCGGTTCGTGATCGCGCGTACGCTCCGCGGGATCCGTTCTCGAGCGCCGACGACGACGCCGTCCGTGGCGATCCGCGCGCGCTCAAGCCCGGTGACATGGTGGAGATCCGCGGGGAGATGTTCGCGGTCCGAGGCACCCTGACCCTCTCGCAGAGCGGCTTCTCGTGGACCGAGAATTTCCTCGACACCGGAACCGGCCGCAAGGCGTGGGTGTCGGTGGAGGAGGACCCCGACCTCGAGGTGGTGCTGTGGGAGGAACTCAAGGGTGTCGCCGTTTCCCCAGGGCCCGAGTCGGTCGAGGTCGACGGCCGCCGATACTCGTCGGACGAGACCGGGTCGGCGAGGTTCACCAGCGCCGGAACCACCGGCCTGGCCACCGGAAACATGTCGTATCACGACTATTCGGCCGGCGACGCCCGGTTGTCCTTCGAGGACTTCGGGTCGGGATGGGAATGCGCGCGGGGACAGGTCCTGGCTCGCGCCGAGTACCGCATCTTTCCCGCAGACACCGGTCCGAGCTGAGCATGCAGGCGATTCTCGCGGTGCCGTACTCGGACACCAGCGCCGACCAGCTGGCCCTGTCCTTCGATGAGCCGTTGCTGCCCGCTCTGTCCACCGTTCGCTGCCAGTTCGACAACGCAGACCTCACGTTGCGGTTGTTGGGCGCAAGCCACCAGGTCAGCGCGGTGACCGCCCTCGGCGAGACCGTCGAAACCCTGGCGTGCCTCCCGGGACAGCACCGAGAACTACCGTCGACGTTGCAGACGCCCACCGTCTCGTTCCGGGCGCGAACCGAACGCCACAGCGCACGGTCCCTTTCTCTTCTCGGCGCCCAGATCTCGGATCGGGCGACAGGACCTCATGCGCTGATCGGGCACTACCCCGGCAGTCCCGATGCCTTCACCGCGATCATCGCCGCCGACCTCGGCGACCGGATCCGCTGGGACACCTGGCACGCCTATCCCCAGACGGGCGACGTGGTGATCACCTCGAGCCTCGTGCAGGTGCGTTGATGACCTACGACCACGATGCGGGCGGCTACAACCGCAAGCCCCTCAACCGCATCCGTAACGGCATCATCGCCGCCATCGTCCTGGTGGCTGTTGCGCTGCTTGCCTTTTCATGTGTGTCCGGCGGGGTGGCATCTACCAGCGCGCGCAGCTACATCCAACAGAACTATGACCGGGCGCCGAACCTGGACGAAGGATCGGTGGATGCGTACATCGCCGACGGCACCCCCGAGCAAGTCGCCGGCCAGATCCGCGGTGCCCAGAGACCGGCCGATCAACGTCAGGCGACCCAGACCGTCGCCGGGGTGCCGACGAGTGGGTTGTTCATGCAGTATCCCGACTACCTCGTGGGCCTCTTTCCCTATGAAAACAACAACACCCGCGTGATGCTCAGCGACGACTACGAATCCGGGTACCGCCATTACGGCGGGTTCATCGGTGGGTTCTGGGTGTCGCGTCCCAATTTTTCCGGTGGCGGCTCCGACTATCGGGGTGGCGGCGGCGGTTCCGGCAAGTAGCGCAGAAAACAACAGGTGGGAGACAAAGTGGAGTGGGAGATCTTGCGCGACAACGTCGTATCGGCTGCGGCGTACAGCTGCGTAGGCGTGTTGCTGATGATCCTCGGGTTCGTCGCCGTCGACCTGGTGACGCCGGGCAAGCTGCGACAACAGGTCTGGGTGGACCGCAACCGGAACGCGTGCATCCTGGTGGCGAGCAACACCCTGGCGGTGGCGATCATCATCGTCGCGGCGATCACCGCCAGCGAAGGCAACCTCGGTGAGGGTTTGCTCTACACCCTCATCTACACGGTGATCGGGATCTTCGTGATGGCGTTGACCTTCATCCTCGTGGACGCCCTTTCGCCCGGCGACCTGGGCGAGGTGTTGTTGGATGATCGACCGCACCCCGCTGTGTGGGTCTCGGCAACGGTGCACGTGGGTGCCGGACTGATCATCGCCGCGTCACTGCTGTAGTCCGCTCCATTGGCCACATCCACCGCCCCACCCGACACCGCGCCGCCGCCGCTACGCCGGGCAGCACGGTCAGCGCTGCTGGCGGTGGTGTTCATCTGCGCCGCTTGCGGACTGGTCTACGAGCTCGCGCTCGTCACGCTGGGGTCGTACCTGATCGGGAACACGGCCACGCAGGCCGCAATCGTGTTGTCGGTGATGGTGTTTGCGATGGGCATCGGATCGCTGGCCGCAAAACCTCTGCAGAACCGGGCCGCCGTCAGCTTCGCGGTCATCGAGCTGGTGCTGGCTCTGCTGGGTGGTCTCTCGGTGCTGGCGCTGTACGGGGCGTTCGCCTATCTGTCGCTCTACACACAGTCGCTCGTGGTGGTTGCCTTTGTGCTCGGCATGCTGATCGGCGCCGAGATACCGCTGCTGATGGTGTTGCTCCAACACATCAGGAAGCAGTCGGCAGGGTCTGCGGTGGCCGATCTGTTCGCTGCCGACTACGTGGGCGCGTTGCTCGGTGGCCTGGCGTTCCCGTTCCTGTTGCTGCCGTTGCTCGGCCAGATCCGCGGCGCGCTCGTGGTCGGCATGATCAACGCCGTTGCCGGAGCCGCTCTTGTACTCATCGTGTTCCGCCGAGACCTCGGCCGTGTCCGCATGCTGGCGTTGGGCGCCGGGTCGGTCGGTGTGGTCGCGGTGCTGGTGGCGGCGATGTTCTATGCCGACACCTTCGAGGTCAACGCACGGCAGGCGCTGTATCGCGACCCGATCGTGCTGGCCGACCGAACCCCGATCCAGGACATCGTGATCACCAATCGCGGCCTTCCCGACGGCGAGGACACCCGACTCTTCCTCAACGGCGATCTGCAGTTCTCCAGCGTGGACGAGTACCGATACCACGAGTCGCTGGTGCACCCGGCGCTGGCGCAAAAGCGGGAGAACGTCCTGATCCTGGGCGGTGGCGACGGCCTGGCACTACGCGAGGTGCTGAAGTACCGCGATGTGCAGTCGGTGCACCTCGTCGAACTCGACCCCCGGATGATCGATTTGGCGCGCACGGATCCGAGACTCACCGAACTCAACGGCAACGCCTTCGCCGACGACCGGGTCTCCGTGGTGACAGCCGACGCGTTCAACTGGTTGCGTGAGGACTCAGGGCTGTTCGACGCCGTCATCGTCGACATGCCGGACCCGGACGAGACGGCAACCGCCAAGCTGTACTCGGTGGAGTTCTACGGGCTGATCCGCGGGCACCTGGCGCCGGGTGCCCGAATGGTCGTCCAGGCGGGCTCGCCCTACTTCGCGCCCCGCTCGTTCTGGTGTATCGGCCAGAGCATCGCCGAGGCAGGGGTGACAACCGCGGCCTATCACGTCGACGTGCCGTCGTTCGGTGACTGGGGTTTCTTTCTGGGGGCAGTGGGTGACGTCGCACCGGCGGTGACGGTGGACCCTGCGGTGGACCGTCGCTTCTTGTCGGCGGACGAGCTGGATGCCGCCCGTACGTTCCCGCCCGACCGCCCACCCTTGGAGATGCCCTCGTCCACCCTGATGCAGCCGCGGATCCTCGAGTACTCGCAGTCGGAGTGGTCGGTGTACTGACTGTGTCGGCGATGCACCGAAGGGGTGTCTGCCGCAAATCGGACCCTGTGAGTTGTCGTCTCCGGTTGACGTGAAGTTATCCACAGGCGTCGCCTAACGCGCTGGTTCAGAGCCTGCCAGCAAACACTCAACCTGTGGATGAGGCTGTGGAAACTGTGGAGAACTCGGCGGTTTGAGTGAATTGTTAGTGAACCTCGTCACAAAACAAGTTGCTGCTGGAAGGATTATCTTTCGGATTGTTAATTATCTCGACATTTCGGCGACGATGAGTGGAACGCGGGGCCCTGTGGATAACCTGTTGAAAACTGCGGGGTGGCGGCGCACGCCGAGGCAGCGTGCCACCATGGACGGGTGACTATGTCGGATGTTCCGTCGGTGCCCGTCACCGACCTACCGGTCGATTTCACGGCAGAGACGAACAGGATCCTGCTGGACGTTCGAGAAGACGACGAGTGGGCGAACGGGCACGTTCCCGGAGCCCTCCACATCCCTCTCGCCGAAGTGCCCGCTCGGGTCGACGAGATCGACCCCGACGCCGAGCTGTTTGTCATCTGTCATTCAGGTGGCCGCTCGGCCCGCGTGCTCGGGTACCTCTCGCAGCGCGGGTACGAAGGCGCGAACGTCGGGGGCGGAATCCTGGCGTGGGCGCAGGCCGGTAGGCCCCTGGAGACAGGCGCAGGTGGATCCGGGGGAGCGGCGTCCTCGGAGACCGGGCGGTGACAGTTCCGCCTTCTGGCCCGGTCCGGGACTACTGCCCGCACTGCCGGATCGCTGGACCGCACGATCCCCGTCGGCCACGCTGCCCGCGATGTTCGGGGCCGCTGACCCCGCTCGACGCCTACGGCCGTGCCGTGGTGTTCCGTCCACCGCCGCAGCAACGTCCCGTGCCTGCCGCGGGAGGCGTTCCCGCACCCCCTCCGCCTGGCCCGCAGCCGCGGCCGAACAACATGTACGTCCCGCCGCGCAGCCAGCGTCATCAACCGGTGTCCGGTGGTGCGCCGCGTCAGATGTCGCCGACAGCACGGCGGATGGTGCGCTGGGTAGCGCTGCGTCCGCCCGAGGCCCGGCCACGTCCGCGGGCCCGGGTCGAGCGGCACGAAACACCCACGCCTAGCTACCGAAGCGTCCCGCAGTGGGGTCTGCAGGACAGCCCGGCAACCGAACCCGAGACGCGTGAGCAGAACCTGATCGAACAGGCGACAGCGCGGCTTCCGCAGCTGTTGCTGATCGCAGCGGGCGTACTCGTCGCGGCGGCCGCCGCCGAGGCGTGGATCTACGCATTGCTCGTGGTCAACCTGGAAGAACCGGTCAGCCGCGGTATGCAGGTTGCTGCCGAGGCCGCGGTGTGGATCACCGGCCTGGCGTCGGTGGCGATGATGCTCGCATGCCTGGCCGGCGCCGCCGGATGGTTGATCGAGGAGCGGCGGAGGTCATACGGCGAGCACGGTCAATACGACCCGCGAACCCGCCGGGAGATCTTCATCGGGTGCTGGGTCCCGGTGATCAACGTCTTCCGTCCGGTGGCCTTCATGCGCGAGGTACTCGAACTTCGCGACGACCTGCCGCGCGACCACATCCGTAAGCGATTGTGGTGGTTGTGGGCCGGCTGGGTACTGGTGAATCTGCTGGTGGTCGGGTGCATCGTGCTGCGGATCTTCGCCGAGTCCCTACTGTGGCAGTCGAATGCGGTGCTCCTTGTCATCGTGTCCGACCTGGCCAGCGCCGGGTTCGCGGTTGCGGTGTGGTGGACGATCACGCGACTGCTCGACCGGGAGGCCGAGACGGCGGCCCCCACCCGATGGCTGGTCGCGGTATGACCGACACCCATCGGGTGCTGCGCACGGAGACGCCTGCGGTGGTGGCTCACCGGGGGGCGTCGGGCCACAAACCCGAACACACGCTGATGGCGTACGAGCTCGCCCTCGAGCAGGGCGCCGACGGACTCGAGTGCGACGTCCGGCTCACCGCGGACCACGAGCTGGTGTGTGTCCACGACCGCACGATCGACCGCACCTCCGACGGCAGCGGTGTGGTCAGTGAACTCACCCTCGCTCAGCTCCGGGAGTTCGACTTCGCGAGTTGGCATACGTCCGGTCTCACCTCGAAGGTCCTCACACTGCGCGAACTGATGGAGCTGACGCTGGACTGGAAACGCCCGGTGCGCCTGTTCATCGAGACCAAGCACCCCGTTCGATTCGGTGGTCTGGTGGAGCAGCTGCTCCTCGCCGAACTGCAGCGGTTCGGTGTCGCGACGCCGGCATCGGCAGATCACAGCCGCGCCGTGGTGATCTCGTTCTCCACCGCCGGTGTGTGGCGCATCCGACGCAACGCGCCGATGCTGCCCACCGTGCTACTCGGCGACACCGCCCGGTTTCTCGGCGGAAGCGCCGCCACCGCTGTGGGGGCCACGGCCATCGGACCGTCGATCTTCAGTCTGCGGGAGCATCCCGATGCGGTGGATCGTGCTGCCGCCGCTGGTCGGGCCACGTACTGCTGGACGGTCGACGAGCGGCGCGACGCGACATACTGTGCCGATCTCGGCGTGGGCTGGATCGCCACCAACTACCCCGACCGGGTGCGGGGCTGGCTCGCTGCGTAAGTTCTTCTCACGTGGCTAAGAAGAGTAAACGTGGCAGCGGACCCCGACCCGGAAGCAATCGCGCCGAACGGGTGGCGGCACGCAAGGAACGGCAGGCTCAGGCAGCTGCGCCGCTGTTCCGGCCGTTCGCCGGGATCGCCGCCGAATGCGACCTGGTGGCCCTGAGGGCCTTCGTCGCCTCGGCCACCGCCGAGTTGCCGCTGACCACACCGGGCACCAACCCCGTGCGACTGGTGACGGTTCTGCCCGGTGCCGGACCGGCACTGGTGCGTGAGGAGTCCGGCGCAGCTGTGGGTCTGGTTGCGCTGCAGACCCAGCCCGAGCACGAAGAGCCCGGCGCCGCATTGGCTGCCGCGATTCGTTGGGCAACCGAAAGCGCTGCGGGAGAAACACTTTCAGAGGTCGACATCGCAGAGGCCGGTGCACTCGAGGATGTGCTCGATCCCGCCGCTGCGCTCGACATCACCGTCCACAACGACTTCAACTGGTGGATCGAGGGTCAGGACAGCCCCGCCCCTCAGATCACCTCGATGATCGAGCAGGCCAACGCGGCCATCATGCCGACGGCCCGGTTGGCCGGGGACTTCGTCGGGGCGCCTTGGTGGGTCGACGCCGGTGAGCGTGCACATCTGCGGTGGATACGCCCCGAGCCCGAAGACGACGTGATGGCGGCGCTGGCGCGCGTGCATGCGTCGGGTGGCCTGACACTCGGCGAGGGATCACGCTTCGCGGGCTCATTCCGTACGCACGGGCTGCTGGTTCCGGTGTTCGACCTGGACCGCGAACTGCACCCCACCGAGTGGACTGCGGGCGTCGAGACGTTCAACAACCGGCTCAACGAGGCGCTGGCCTCGGACGCCGAGCTCACCAGCGACGAGCGGCGCTCCCGCGACGGCATCCGAGCCCGGCAGGTCACCCTGCGCTGAGGTGGCGGGCAGTACGCCCGAACAGACACGACAACAAAGGGCGCGGCCGGAAAGATCCGGCCGCGCCCTTTGTGCGTGTTGACGTACTGTCGAGCGGGCTTCTACAGGCTGCCGCCGGCGACACCGGGTGCGGTGGCGTCCGTCTTGGCCGCGGTGCCGACCTCTCGGGCGACGAAGTTCTCGAGGTCGAAGAGATTGCCTTCGCACCGATCGGCGACGGTCTGCAGGGTGCGCATCACCGCGACCTCTTCGATCTGCTCCTTGAGGAACCACTGCATGAACTGCTCGCCGAGGTAGTCACCTTCGTCGCGGGCCGTCTTGGCCAGTTCGACGATCTGGTCGGTGACACGCTGCTCTTGCGAGAGTGCCACCTTGATCGGGGCGCGGTAGTCGGCGAACGAGTTCTCCGGCTGATCGATGCCCGGGGTGTGCACCACCATGTCGCGGTCGAGGAAGTACTGCACGATCATCATCGCGTGGTTGCGCTCTTCGACAGCCTGGGCGTAGAAGTGCTTGGCCAACTGCGGCAGGTCTTCGTTGTCGTAGTAGGTCGCAATGGCGATGTACTGCTGTGACGCAGAGAATTCTTGACGAATCTGGTCGTGCAGGAGCTCATGGAAGCGGGTTCGAATTGTGCTCATGACGACCAGGTTAGGGCCAGGTGAAAGCCGTTGTCATCCAAGCTCATCCTTACTAAGGGTGGCATTGCCGAACCTGTCTCAGGGAAGGTTTACCTTGGCTGACAACAACTTCAGGGCTCTATGCGTGCGATCGGCGCAGTGCGCGCTGCCGGTGCCTCACGCTGCATCGTCAAGCCGGCGACGCGCGATCCGGTCGGCGGCGACACCGGCTGCGATGCTCTCGCGGGTCGCGGTCTGGAGAATGAATGTCATTGTGTCGAAGACGGATTCGACGCGCTTGCGTACCTCTTCGCGGGTGCGCCCGCGGAGCTCGCCCTCGACCTGGATGAGCCCACCGGAGTTGGCCACATAATCCGGTACCCACACGATTCCGCGGTTGACGAGTGTCCTCTCGGCGTCAGGAGTGAGCAACTGGTTGTTGGCGGCGCCGCAGACGATGGATGTGTTCAGCGTCTCACTGGTGGCTGTGTCCAACGTGCCACCGAGCGCACACGGGGCATAGACGTCCAGGCGCTCGGCGCGGACGTCGGCCGACACCTTCGTACGGGGGAAAGCATGCAGTACGCGGTCTAGTGAGGGCTGATAGACGTCGGAGACCAGCACCTCGGCGCCGGCATCTGTCAGGAGCGACACAAGCTCGAAGCCCACCTTTCCCGCACCCTCCACACCCACCGTGCGTCCGGCGAGTTCGCGCTCCCCCCAAACCTGCACTGCCGCTGCGCGCATGGCCTGGAACACCCCGAGGGCGGTGTTGGGCCCGCTGTCTCCCGATCCGCCGGCAGCCGTGTTGCGGCCGACGACGTGTGCGGTCGATTCGCCGATGATGTCCAGGTCGTCGCTGTTGGTGCCCACATCGCCGGCCGTGACATACAGACCGTCGAGTCTTTCCACGAATCGGCCGTAGGCGCACAACAGTTCCGGCGTCTTGATGGCCCGCGGATCACCGAGGATGACGGCCTTGCCTCCGCCGAGGTCGAGTCCGGCTGCCGCAGCCTTGTACGTCATCCCGCGCGACAGCCGCAAAACATCTGTGAGCGCGGCACTTTCATCAACGTAGGAATGAAATCGGGTGCCGCCGAGGGCGGGTCCCAGCGAAGTGGAGTGCAAGGCGATGATGGCCTGCAGACCGCTTGCGCTGTCCTGGCAGAACACCACCTGCTCGTGCGCGGGCTCGTCGACGGGGAAGTCTGATCGACCGAACACGTGGCTTGTGGCCGACTCTGCGGACAGAGGGGTGACGGTGACGGACATGGAAACCTCCGGGTAGGTGGTCGAGGGTTGGGTGTGCATCCAGCTGCACGAATGTTGTCCCGGAGCGGCGAAGTGGTCAACAGCGAGCTAGATATTTGCGCAATGTGCACATTCTGCTGCGTGTGCCCGCCGTCACGTTGCTCAGAATGCGGCCTCTGTGACCACGCGGCCTGGCCTCACCGACCGTGCGCGAGCCGCTCGAGCAGGGGGCGGGTCCGATATGGGATCGCATCGCGCATGGCCACCGACATGGTGGTCCTCTCGACGCCGGGTACGGCGAGGACCAGCCCGGCCACGCGGTAGAGGTCGTCGGCGTCGAGGGCAGCGACCGCGATGAGAAGGTCTGCGTCCCCGGAGATCCCGATCACCTCGATCACCTCCGGGATGTCGCCGAAGAGGGCGATGATCGGTTCGAGTCGGTGCTGGTCGACGACCGCGCTGATGTAGGCGCGCAGCGTGTATCCGAGGTCTCTGGTGGAGATGAGTCGGTCCATCGGCGCCAGAACACGTCGCTCCTCCCATCGGGCCAACCGGGATTGAACGGTGTTCCTGGCCATCTGGAGGGCGGCCGCCAACTGCACTCCGGTGGCGCGTGGGGTCTCGCAGAGGGCGAGCAGAAGGCGGGCGTCTGAGCGGTCGAACTTCGTCATGTCGCACAGTGTCGCACGTCTCATCGCCACGAAGTTGGTCAAATTGCGCAAGTTCGCACACAGCTCTTGTGCAGTGTGGCGCTCACTGGTTGCCTGACGTGCACCGAATGAACCGTGGGCGAATGCCCACGTCAGTGATGGCGAGTGGAGGCCCCGGTGATCGACAACGACGATCTGGTCCAACTGATCAGCCCGACGGGCGAGCGTTTTGAGCACCCCGAGTACTCCGACCTCGTCTCCGACATCGACGTGGACGCGTTGCTGCGCCTCTACGAGGACCTGGTGGTGGTGCGGCGCATCGACGCCGAGGCAACCGCTCTGCAGCGCCAGGGAGAGCTCGGCCTGTGGGCGCCGCTGCTCGGTCAGGAGGCCGCGCAGGTCGGCTCGGCGCGGGCGCTCGATCCTCAGGACTTCGTCTTCGCCAGTTACCGCGAGCACGCGGTCGCCTACTGCCGTGACGTGGACCCGGCCCACATGCTCCGGTTCTGGCGAGGGTCCACTCATTCGGGCTGGAACCCCTATGAGTACCGGATGACCACACCGGCGATCATCGTGGGCGCGCAGGCGTTGCACGCCACGGGATACGCGCTCGGTATGCAGTTCGACGGCGTGGACGGCGCCGCGATCACCTACTTCGGTGACGGGGCCACCAGCCAGGGCGACATCTCCGAAGCCTTCGGTTTCGCCGCGAGTTTCCATGCCCCCGTTGTCTTCTTCTGCCAGAACAACCAGTGGGCGATCTCCGAGCCGGTCTCGTTGCAGTCGCGTGTGACCATCGCCGAACGCGGGCGGGGTTTCGGGGTTCCGAGTGTGCGGGTCGACGGCAACGACGTACTTGCCGTCATCGCGGTCACCCGCGCGGCGTTGGCGCGGGCCCGAGAAGGCAGTGGCCCGACCTTGATCGAGGCGGTGACCTATCGGATGGGACCGCACACCACATCCGACGATCCGACGCGATATCGGCCCGCGGCGCTGGACGACGAATGGCGCGCCAAGGACCCTCTCGACCGGGTGCGGGCGCTGCTCGACGCGGCAGGCGTCCTCACCGACGATGTCCTCGAACGGATTCGGAATCAATCGGACACAACCGCAGCCGAACTGCGACGCGGCTGCCTCGAGACCGTGGAACCGACGCCGCTGTCGATGTTCGACGAGGTCTATGCCGAGCAACACCCCCTGATCGATGAGGAACGACGCGAGTTCGCCTCGTACCTCGAAGGATTCGAAGGAGACGCCCGATGAGTGCCCCGGCCATCACCCCCGCGGTCATGCCGATCGGCAAGGCCATCAACTCCGGCCTGCGCAAAGCGATGGAGAAGGATCCGAAGGTGGTGCTCCTCGGCGAGGACATCGGCAAGCTCGGAGGTGTGTTCCGGGTGACCGACGGTCTGCAGAAGGACTTCGGACCGCAGCGGGTCATCGACACACCCTTGGCCGAATCCGGGATCATCGGCACAGCAGTGGGTCTGGCGATGCGCGGCTATCGGCCCGTGTGTGAGATCCAGTTCGACGGATTCATCTATCCGGCGTTCGACCAGATCGTCTCGCAGGTCGCCAAGCTGCACTACCGCACCGGCGGCAACGTGAAGATGCCCATCACGATCCGGGTTCCCTACGGCGGCGGAATCGGCGCGATCGAGCACCACTCGGAGTCGCCTGAGGGCTACTTCGCCGCGACCGCTGGTCTGCGTGTGGTCACCTGCGGTACCTCCGCGGACGCCCACCAGATGATCCAGCAGGCAATCGAGTCCGACGACCCGGTGCTGTTCTTCGAACCCAAGCGCAGGTACTGGGAGAAGGGGCCGCTCGCCGAGGCCGGGGATGCCTACCCGCTGCACAAGGCCCGCGTCGTCACGCCAGGCTCGGATGTCACCCTGGTCGCCTACGGTCCCCTCGTCACCACCGCGGTGCAGGCGGCGAAGATCGCAGCGGGAGAGGGCCGTTCGATAGAGGTGATCGACCTACGCTCGATCTCCCCGCTTGATATCGACACCGTTGCGGATTCGGTTCGCCGCACCGGGCGCCTGGTGGTCACCCATGAGGCCCCGGTGTTCCTGGGTATCGGCGCGGAACTCGCGGCGCGCATCGGTGAGCGCTGCTTCTTCCATCTCGAGGCTCCGATCGCCCGCGTGGGCGGATTCACCCTGCCGTATCCGCCGGCCAAGCTCGAAGAACACTTCCTTCCCGACGTCGACCGCATCCTCGACGCCGTCGACCGCACGTTCGCATCGTAGGAGCCAGCTCATGTCGACAACGCAGACCTTCTTGCTCCCCGATCTCGGCGAGGGACTCACCGAGGCCGAACTGCTCACCTGGCTCGTGGCGGTCGGCGACACCGTCGAACTCAATCAGAACATCGCCGAGGTCGAGACGGCCAAGGCCTCGGTCGAGCTGCCCTCTCCCTATGCGGGAACTGTTGTGGCGCTGTATGCAGACGAGGGCGCCACCATCGAGGTGGGCAGGCCGTTCATCGACATCGCCGTCGAGGGCGCCTCGACTCGGGACCACACGCCGACTGCCCCGCAGAACCCCGTCTCATCAAGCCCTGCCCCGTCGGACTCACGTCCCGCGAGCAAGGAACGCACGCCGGTGCTTGTCGGGTACGGCGTGGCCGAGGAGAGCACGGGACGGCGTCGACGGCGGACGAACTCCACCGTGTCGATGGTCGATGCGGTTGTCACAGAGCAGGAGCGCCCGCTGGCCGCGCCGCCGGTTCGGTTCGCGGCCAAGCAGAACGGTGTCGATCTGGCCGAGGTGCCCGCCACCGGCGGTCGGGGGCAGGTCACCCGCGACGACCTCGAGCAGTACCTGGCCCGATCAGCTGCCGACCCGGTGCCCGAGCCCGTACCCGCGGCAGCTTCGGGCGATTCCGCCCGCCCTGGCGCGGCGGTGCTGGACGAAGAACGCACCCCGATCAAGGGGGTCCGCAAACACACCGCTGACGCCATGGTCCGCAGCGCCTTCACCGCACCGCATGTCACCGAGTTCGTCACCGTGGACGTCACCCCGGCCGTCGACCTTCTCGCACAACTCAAGGAGTCCAAGCACTTCCGGTCGGTACGCATCACGCCGCTGGCGTTGGTGGCCAAGGCCCTGCTCGTCGCACTGCGGTCCAATCCGTCGCTCAACTCTGCGTGGGACGAGGCGAATCAGGAGATCGTCACCAAGCGCTACGTCAACTTGGGAATCGCAGCGGCGACCCCGCGCGGCCTCATGGTGCCCAACATCAAGAACGCCCACACGTTGAGCCTGCGTGACCTCGCCGAGGCGCTCACCACGTTGACGACAACGGCGAAAGAAGGGCGCACCGGTCCACAAGACCTGTCTGCGGGAACCATCACGATCACCAATGTCGGTGTGTTCGGGGTGGATTCGGGTACCCCGATCCTCAACCCCGGCGAGGCGGCAATCCTGTGCTTCGGCGCAATCCGCCGACAGCCGTGGGAGCACCGGGGTGAGATCGCCCTGCGGTCGGTGACCACGCTCAGTCTCTCGTTCGACCACCGGCTGGTCGACGGCGAGCAGGGATCTCGTTTTCTCGCAACCATTGCCGACATCCTGTCCGATCCCGTCACCCTGATCGCGCTGAGCTGAGCGCACCCGGAGGAAAAGCCATGACCGACATCCCCGACGTCCTGATCCTGGGAGGCGGGTCGGGTGGGTACGCTGCGGCATTCCGCGCCGCCCAACTCGGCAAGACCGTCACCCTCATCGAAGAAGACAAGGTGGGAGGGACCTGTCTGCATCGCGGCTGTATCCCGACCAAGGCGTTGCTCCACGCAGCCGAGGTGGCCGACACGGTTGCCCACGCATCCAAGGTCGGGATCGGCGCAGAGCTCACCAAGGTCGACGTGGCGGGAATCCACGCGTACAAGAACTCGGTGGTCGACCGCTTGTACCGAGGCCTGCAAGGACTGGTGAAAGCCCACCGGGTCGACATCGTGAACGGCACCGGCCGCTATGTCGGGGGACGCAGCGTCGAAGTCGGAGGGACCACGTTCACCGGACGATCACTGGTGCTCGCGACGGGTTCGGCAGCCCGGACGGTGCCGGGTGTCGACCGCGGTGGTCGAGTCCTGACGAGTGATGACGCCCTCGAACTGCCCACGCTTCCCGAGCGGGTGGTGGTTCTCGGCGGCGGGGTGATCGGCGTCGAGTTCGCAAGCGTCTGGACATCTTTGGGAGCCCAGGTCACCATCGTCGAAGCGCTGCCACGATTGATCGCCACCGAGGACGAGTGGTCGTCCAAACAACTCACCAGGGCTCTCAAGAAGCGCGGCGTGACCGTCAGGACGGATGCGCGGTGCGAGGCTGTCACTCAACAGGCCGACGGGGTGACCGTGGCACTGGCAGGCGGAGACCTTCTCGAGGCGGACGTTGTGCTCGTGTCGGTGGGTCGTGGTCCGCGGACGTCTGGAAATGGCTTTGCAGAAGGCGGCATCGAGCTCGACGAGCGTGGATTCGTGCGCGTGGACGGCGCGCTGCGTACATCTCAGGACGGGGTATACGCGGTGGGCGACATCGTCGTGGGACCACAACTCGCCCATCGCGGTTTTGCGCATGGCATCCACGTGGCCGAGGTGATCGCCGGACGCGATCGGGTTCTCGCCGAGGACTCCTGCATTCCGCGAGTCGCGTACTGCAATCCGGAAGTCGCATCTGTCGGGCTCACCGAGGCGCAGGCGCGTGAGAAGCACGGTGAGGTGTCAACGGTGGTCTACGATCTGGCCGGAAACGGGAAGAGTCAGATACTCGGAACCGGTGGTGGGATCAAAGTGGTGCGTGCGCAGAAGGATTCGGGACCGGTGGTCGGCATCCACATGGTGGGTGAACGCGTCGGCGAACTGATCGGCGAGGCACAACTGACCGTGGGGTGGGGCGCCTACCCCGACGACGTCGCCGCGCTGGTCCATGCGCACCCGACCCAGTCCGAAGCGCTGGGTGAGGCGCACATGGCGTTGGCGGGGCTGCCGTTGCACAGCCACGGCTGAGCCCGGCCCATCTTCGCTAGACGGTGGCACCTCTCCCGTCGAGTGCGGAGGCCGCCAGGTTGCTCGCCGCAAGCGGTTCGCCCTTGTCGACTGCCGCAGCCCACTGCTCGGTTGTCGCCACGGCCGCGAAGTTGGAGTTCAGCAGAACCATGATCGTCTCGTGTAGCTGCTGGGCAGATACCCTCCCGGCCTCGTTCGACAACGCTATGGCTCCGGTGGCGTCGGAGAGCACCTCGGTTGTGAACCCGAGCGACTCGGCGTGGGCGGCGGTTGCGATGTCGCAGTTGTTGGTCATGAAACCGACGATGGAGATGGTGTCGATACCGTTGTCTCGCAACCACTCTGCAGCATCGGTGCCGGCGAACACGCTTCCGTACACCTTCTCGACGCGCTTCCATCCGGGTTGGACCAGTTCGGCGACCGCGGGGTGCAGTTCACTGCCCGGCGAGCCGGAAGCGAACACGGGTGCACCTGCCGGGAGGAGATGCTGAACCACCACGACGGGAATCGACTGCGCTGTGGCGACTTCGATCGCCCGTACGACGTTGGTCAGCGAGTCCTCACGAGGTGGGTACTGGATCTCCAGAGGGCCGTCGAAGTACTCCTGCTGGACGTCGATGACGATGAGTGCGCGCCGAGGGGACGACATGGATGGCTCCTTCTGGGTCAGGTGCGTGCTGGTGTACCCGCCATTCTTCGGATCGGACGTACACTGCGACAGTGGCCCATATGCACTCTTTCGATGAGATCGTGCCAATCTGATGCGGATCGGCATCTATGCTTTCGACGGCATCACGTCGTTTCACCTGGCCACTCCCCAGATGGTGTTCGGCGAAGTGGCTCGGCTAGGCATCGACGCTGCATGGGAGACGTTTCTGTGGTCCGATTCGCCGGGGAGTATCAGAACGCTCGAGGGATACACGGTCGATTCGGTCGGCGGACCGGAACTCGCTGACGGGGCCGGCATCATCGTTGTGCCGTCCTGGCCCGTTGATGCGCCGGCAATCGGTGATTCCCTGAGACAGAGCCTGATTCGTGCTCACGATGCGGGCGCCATCATCGTAGGGCTGTGTCTCGGTGCTTTCGCCGTTGCCGATACCGGGATCCTGCACGGTCGCAGCGCCGTGACCCATTGGGAGGCGATGCCCCAACTCTCGCTCCGGCATCCGGACATCGTGCTGGACGATTCGGTCCTCT
Source organism: Williamsia muralis NBRC 105860 (assembly GCF_001598915.1). Classification (GTDB taxonomy): domain Bacteria; phylum Actinomycetota; class Actinomycetes; order Mycobacteriales; family Mycobacteriaceae; genus Williamsia; species Williamsia muralis. Next base: position 91,257 of record NZ_BDAP01000001.1, read on the forward strand.
ATGTGGACCACGGCGATGTGCTGACCTCTGCGGGCACCGCAGCCGCAATAGACGCGTGCCTGCACCTCATCCGCAACCACATCGGCGCGGCAGTTGCCGCCCGCGTGGCGCGAAGTCTGGTCGTGGCTCCGCATCGGGAGGGTGGGCAGGCCCAGTACATCGATCGGCCCGAGGCGCTTCCCCGGATCAACGGTGCCATCGCGGAGGTCCAGCACTGGGCACTCGAGCACCTCGATGAACCGCTCGGTGTTGATCGCCTGGCGACACACGCCCGGATGAGCCGGCGCAGCTTCATCCGGAAGTTCACACAAGAGACCGGATCGAGTCCTGCCAGATGGGTTCTGCGGCAACGCATCGGCGCTGCGCGGGCACTCCTCGAGAGCACGGACTGGGGGATGGATCAGATCGCCGACGCCTGCGGGTTCGGCAGCACCGTCACTTTCCGGCAGAACTTCGTCGCCATCCTGGCGACCAGCCCGACCAGCTATCGCCGCCAGTTCACGACGCAGAGCACGTCCACCGGCGACCGTGTGCAGAACCGCCGGCGGGACAGCCGGGAACCGGTCAGCGCGCGGCGTTGATCGCGAACCGCTGGTTGCGTGCCCGCAGTTCGGACTCGGTGGCCGGAACCATGAAGTCGCGGGCTTCGTGAACGCCTTCTTGCGCGGTGGCCACCCGCGGGCGCAGCAACTGCTCGTAGCGGGTGAACGCGATGTCGTGGGCGGCGCCGGCTTTTGTCATCTCCGACACCAGGGTGTGAGCACCGATCATCGCCAGTGAGGTGCCTCGTCCGGAAAAGAGTGATGCGGCATGTGCAGCATCGCCGATCAGGACCACCCGCCCGCTCGACCACCGGGGCATGTGCACCTGGCTGACCGAATCGAAGTACAGCCTGTCGGCATCGGCGACAGCTTGCAGCAAAAACGGGGACTCCCAACCCTGCTCGCCCTTCATCAGGTCGACCAGCACCCGCTTCTGGTCGACGAGGTCACGGTTGTCGTAGTCGACCTCGGGGGTACGAGCGGCCATGAATCCGATTGTGCGCGAGCCGAAGTCCGTGATGCAGAACATGCGGCCGGGGGTGTTGTAGGTGACGCTCTCGCCCGGGGTTCCCGAACCCAGGGGAAGGTCGACAAAAGCGGTATAGGTGTCGAGATGCCGGCGGAAGGTGGTCTCGGGTCCGAACACGGCTTCTCGGACCGTCGAATGGATACCGTCGGCGCCGATGACGAAGTCGAAGGCGCCTGTGCGGCCGGACGCCAGCGCGACATCGACGGCTGCACCGGTGTCGGTCACGTCCACGATCGAGTCGTCGTAGACGAACTCGACATTCGGGCCGATGGCGCCGTGCAGGATTCCGATCAAGCTGTCCCTGGCGATCTCGACGTCGTCGGCCGAGTCGGTGGCGAACTCGTTGGGGAGCACGGCAATCGGGTGGCCCTGATCGTCGACCCAGGTGGTGAAGGCCTCACGGCCGGACGTCGGCACCCTGCTGTCGCGGATGTCGCCGAGGATTCCCATCGCGTCAGCGACCGCGAGTGCGTCGCCACGGATGTCGATCGGGGACCCTGCAACCCGCAGTGCCGGTGCGCGCTCCACCACTGTGACCTCGTGACCGGCCTTCTCGAGCCAGAATGCAACCGAGAGACCGGCGACGCTCGCTCCCGAAACCAATACAGCCATGGTGGCCTCCTTCAGATCTGAGCCCGCATTTGATCGTATGCAATTCGGCTACAATAGGATCCAATCTAGCATTGTGTGCGTGTTCGCGCACTCGATTGCGACGATGTTTTCCTCCCATCGAGAAAGAAGATCGACATGTCAGACATCGTGGTCACGCTCGGAGACGGCAGATCGGTGCCATGCATCGTAAAAGGTTCTGGCGCACCGCTGTTGCTGATCCATGGGGCCGAGAGTGATCGGACGCAGTTCGCCGACCTGATGACACGGCTGCCATCCGGCCTGCAGGCAGTCGCCTACGATCAGCGCGACACCGGCGACCAGGTCAGCCCAGATGAGCACTACACGATGGACGCCATGGCAGACGACGCCGCCGAGGTGATCGAGGCATTGCAATGGTCGAAAGTGCACGTCCTCGGAACCTCGTACGGTGGCGTGGTTGCCCAGTTGCTGGCGATCCGGCATCCGGAGCGGGTCAGAACACTGTCGTTGGTGTCGACCACCGGTGCGTACTCATGGCTGGCCGGATTCGCGGAGAAGTCGAAGAAGATGTCGGCCGCCGCGAGGGCCCAGACCATGCTCGACGCCGCGGTCAGCCCAGACGCGCGAGCGGCCGATCCATCGCTTGTGGACCGTATCCGGGCGGCCTTGGTGGACCGGACAGCCGAGCAGCACGCCCGGCGGATGAACGCACTGAAGCAACACGACTCGAGGCAGCAGCTTCACCGGATCGGTGTGCCCACTCTTGTCGTGCACGGCGCCGACGACCCGGTGATCCCGATCGCCGCAGGTCGGGAGTTGGCCGGTCACATTCCGGGGTCCGTATTCTGGGAGATCCCGAAGGCGCGGCACGCCACCGCATTCGAGTACGGCGACGAGTTGTCCGGGAGGGTGGCGACCTTGGTCCAAGGCCGATGATCGAGCCGTGATCCGGGTTGGTCGAGCCACACGAAGGGGGTGCCTCCGAGCGGAGGCACCCCCTTCTGCGGTGGCCGATCTCAATCGGTGAGGTGCTCCTCCAGGTCGTGGCCATGGCCACGGCGCCGGTAGACGACGGCCCCGTAGATCGCGCCGATGACGGGGATCGCCGGCATGGCGGCGACGATCCAGGAATCGCTGCCGGTGACGTCCTGGTAGTTGATCACGACGATGACCCCGATGGCGGTGAGCAGCAGGCCGGAGATGGCCGGTGCGATCTTCGACGACCATGCGGTCTCTCCGTCGAGCCGACCACGCATCGAGGCGACGACAACACTGAGGGAGCAACCGATCATCAGGCCGATGATCGACAGTGACGTGATGCCGGAGACCGCCGGAAAGAGATTGATGATGGGGTCGGACTTGGCGATGACAAACGGTACGAGAACGATCAGGGAGATGGCGATCTGAACGGCACACGACACCTGTGGCGTGCCGAAACGGGGATGGACGTCAGCGCATCGTTCCGGCAACAGCCGCGACCGGCCGAGCGCGAACATGTAGCGCGCGGCCATGTTGTGGAAGGCAACCGCAGCGGCCAGGAAGCTGAAAGCGACGAGCAGGCTGAGCATCTCGTCGGACCATCCACCGAGGTATTCGCTGGCGGTGGCGAAGATCAGGCTTCCCGGATCCTCGGCGGCCACGGTCTGGACGTCAGGAAAGGCTGCCACGATCGACCACGTCGAACCCATGAAGACCAGAACAAGAAGCGCCAGAGCGCAGTACGTCGCAACCTTGATGCTGCGTCGCGGTGCGCGAGCCTCCTCGCCGTAGATCGCGGTGGCCTCGAAGCCTGCGAATGACAGCACGCAGAACACCAGCGACAGCGCGAGATTGCCTTCGAACATCCGGTCCGGGGCAAACACGTTGAGGGAGAAACCCTCCGGGCGCTGGACGAGAATTGCAATCCCGAGCCAGATGATGATGCCGAACTGGGCGATGGAGACCAATGAGGTCACCTGTTTCGTGATCTCCACACCCACCAGTCCGAGGACTGCGGTGATCACCAGTGCTATTGCGCCGTAGACGTACCACGGCAGGTCGATGTCGGTCATCGTGCCCACTGCGATGTCGGCGAAATAGCCCGTGGCAGCGATCATTCCAGCGGCAGCAAGGTTGTAGGCGACCGTCGCCACGAATGCCGAACCGGCCCCGGACGCCTTGCCGAGACCGTAGCCGATGAATGCGTAGTAGGCACCGGCGTTGATGACCCGCCGACTGAGCACCACGTAGCCGGCCGTGAAGATGGCGAGCAGTATGCCGACCAGGACAAGCAGTCCGACAAGTCCCTCACCGACTCCGAAGGCCAGGCCGATCGAGAGGTTCGACGCCATCGCGGTCAGGGGAGCGGTCGCGGCGACGACCATGAACACCATGCCGGCGACGCCGATGGTGTTCTTCTTGAGTTGATGTGTTTCTACCGGGCTCGTGAGCTCGTCGTTGGGGACGGCCATGTCTTCTTCTCCTGGTGAGGGTATCTGTCTGTGGGGATCAGGGCGCACGGAATCGCAGTCGGGCATCGCCGCCCCATGGTGGTGTCTGCGGTGGCGCCGCTGGGGCGCCGATGGTCAGGTGGTCAAGGACTCAGCGATCGGCGGGTGTGGTGAACGACCCGCGATCGTTGTGCTGCCAAGGCAATTCAGCCTCGCTGGGCGAGGTCTCGAGCAGTTCTACGACGTAGTGGGTGACGGTCTCGTCACCCAGGTTGCGGATGCGGTGAGGATTGAGCGGCTTCGCCGATCCCACGGTCTTGTAGAGGACAAAGCCGGGCTCCGCGTGCTGCGTGATGCCCCATTCGTCGTCACCCAGTTCCTGCCCCTGGGCGTTGCCCGCTGCAGGCCAGATGACGACGTGATCATGGTGGTGCTGATGAAAATCGAACATCCCTCCGGGTTCGAGCGTCATCGACCACACGCGCACTCGATCGTTTTCGAAGATGAGGGTGTCACCGGGCGTCGGGGGAATGGCGGTGCCGGGACGGGTCGGGGTGTCGGCCATGTGAGTTGCTCCTAGCGGGTGGTGAAGTGCTGTATCCAGTGTTGCTGATCAGAACGCAGTTCGTAGTTGGATCCAAGAAATTGAAACAGGATGCAACGGCGACCTTGCCACTTCGCGAACAGCTCGTCAATAGGAACGACCGGTTATCTACGCAGGTAGGCGATGTTTCGAAGACGTTACACCGCCCGATTCGCGGTATGCAGTGGTCGGATGACCGTCGCGAGTTGCCCACGTAGTGAGCGCATCTCCGGTCCTGTATGGCTACTATTCGAGTGAATAGGATCCAATAACGAGTGCCAGCGAGGTTGACGATGCCCTTCACGCCCCCGAGTGAGTTCCTCACCCGCCCAGACCTCAAGGGAACCTTCGGGATGTCGGCTTCGACGCATTGGCTGGCGTCGGGTGCGGCACAGTCGGTGCTGGAACGCGGTGGTAACGCCTTCGACGCAGCCACGGCTGCCGCGTTTGTGTTGCACGTTGTCGAACCGCATCTGAACGGCCCGGGTGGCGACATGGTCGGCATCGTCTCCCCGGTGGGCAGACCGCCGCAGGTGCTGATGGGCCAGGGCCCGGCGCCGGCCGCAGCCTCCATCGCTCACATGCGTCGACTCGGTCTGGACATGGTGCCGGCGTCTGGTGCACTCGCCGCCGCGGTGCCCGGTGCGGTGGATGCGTGGTTGCTGCTCCTGCGCGATCACGGCACCTGGGAGCTGAGCGACATCCTCGATTACGCGATCGGCTACGCCGACAACGGCCACTGCCTGTCAGGACGAGCGTGCGCGGTGATCGCCACCGTCGCCGATCTCTTCTTCGAACACTGGCCGACATCGGCAGCGCTGTGGATTCCCGACGGTCGCGTGCCACTCGCCGACCAGTTGTTCAAGAATCCGGCGTACGCGGCGACTCTTCGACGGCTGATCGCCGCAGGCCGGGACCGACGTTCGCGATCGGAGCGGATAGAAGCCGCGCGTACGGAGTGGGGCTCGGGGTCGATAGCGGCTGAGATCGATGCGTTTGTGCGACAACCGCATCGGCATTCATCCGGGCGGGACCATCGAGGGGTGCTGGCGCTCGCTGACATGGCGGCGTTCAGCGCCTGCTGGGAGCGTCCGGTGGCCTTCGGCTTCCGTGGATCGACCATCCTGAAGTCCGATGCCTGGGGGCAGGGGCCGGTGTTGCTGCAGGCGCTGGCCATCCTCGACGAACTGCCCGACGAGGATGTCGATCCGTCGACCGCGGTGGGCGCACACAATGTCCTCGAGGCGCTCAAGCTGGCCATGGCCGATCGAGAGGCGTACTACGGCGACGGCCTCGACCGGTCGCAGCTCGAGGTGTTGCTGTCACGGGAGTACGCCGCCGTTCGCCGCAAAGAGATTGCGTGGCATGCGTCCACCGAGTTCCGGCCCGGGGTGTGCGGCATCGATCCGTACGTGCCCCCGCTGGTGGAAGCCGCGGGCCAGGCGTCGGGCGGCGCGACCGGCGAACCGACCGTCACCGTCACCGGCGAGACGCGCGGCGACACCTGCCACATCGATGTCATCGACCGGTGGGGCAACGCGATCTCGGCGACTCCCTCGGGCGGGTGGCTGCAGTCGTCGCCGACCATTCCCTCGTTGGGTTTTGCTCTGGGAACACGACTTCAGATGACGTGGCTCGACCCGGCCAGCCCGTCTGCCCTTCGCCCCGGGAAGAGGCCGCGGACCACGCTGACCCCCACCATGGTGATGCGCGATGGATGGGCGGTTGCGGCGCTGGGCACGCCCGGTGGCGATCAGCAAGACCAATGGCAACTCAGTTACCTCCTGCGAACGCTCATCGGTGGCTACACACCTCAGCAGGCGATCGATGCCCCGACCCTGCACACCACGTCGATGCCGGGCTCGTTCTGGCCACGCACCTGGGAACCGGGAGGGGCAGTGGTCGAGGATCGGCTGGGGGAGGCGGTGATCGGGGAACTCGTCGCTCGTGGGCACCACATCACCCGCGCCGGTGATTGGTCACTGGGCCGACTGAGTGTGGTCACCCGCGACCCGTCTTCCGGGGTCCTCGGGTCGGCTGCCAATCCTCGTGGGGCACAGGGTTATGCAGTCGGGCGATGATCGGCGCGGACGGTGGGATCTGTGACGGTCAGGGTGTGAAGGTCTCTTGTGATCGGCTGGTGATGAGTTCGCGTGCCCGGCGGGAGTGTTCGATCATCAGGTCCCGGGCAGCGTCGCCGTCGCGACGGTCGATGGCCTCGACGATGCGTGCGTGCGCGTCGGCGTTCTCGGCCAGCAAGCGTGGGTCGGCGTCAAGTGCCGTCCATGTGAGGTTGCGGGGGATCCGGTGATGCAGCGACGACACCGTCGCGGTGAGTTGAGTGTTCCCGCCCGCGTCCAGGATCGTGTCGTGAAAGGTGGAGTTGGCCTTGACCCAGCGCTTGCGAAGCTCTGCAGGCGTGGACTCCCCGTCGAGGGCAGCCTGCACGACGGCACGGAAATCATCGACGGCCGCGTAGAGAACCTGCAGTTGAGAGTGGGTGATCAACCGGGCTGCCTCGTGGGCGGCGTGCCCCTCGAGCAACGCCCTGACCTCGAAGACCTCGGTCAACTCGCGCAACGACGGCTGACGGGGCCGGGCTCCGCGGTTGGGGACGATCTCGACGACGCCCAGAGCCTGCAGTTGGCCGAGCGCTTCACGGATCGGCATCCGGCTCACGCCGAGTTCTCTGGCAAGCGACTCCTGGCGTATCCAGGTCCCAAAGTTGTACTCGCCGCGGCTGATTCGCTCCGCGATCGTGTCCACGAGCTGCTGGACCAGCGGCGAGGTGGCTCCGGCGGGCTCACCGCCGCCGTTCTGTGCCATCGATTTCCTTCCGCAGACGTCTCGAAGATTGGATCCAGATGAATGCTACTGACTCGGCCGGTGCAGTGTGGGCAATGGTACCCACGCCCTTCACACCAGGCGGCGAACGTATCTGCGAGCAGTCCCTCCGGGCGCTGACCCGCGAAATGCTCGGGCGAGGATGTACGGGATCGATCGCGCTCGGGGTCATCGCCGAACCGGCCTCGCTCTCGCTCGACGAGAAGATGACGGTGCTCGATGTCGTGATCAGCGCATCGCAAGGCGCTCCCGTCATCGCCACGGTCATGTCACTGGACCCGGCGGTCGCGGCGGACGAGGCGACAGCGCTCGGCACACGGTTCGGGACGTCGTTGGCAGGAGTGATGATCCCTGTTCGATCAAGCGACGCCGATGTCGTCAGACGTTCAATTGTTGATACGCACCGCCTCAGCAATCTGCCGGTGATGGTGCAGGATCTGCCGTCGGCCACCGGTGTCCGCATCGACATCGACGATCTGGTCGGTGCACTGGCAGGTCTGGAATCGTCGTTGATGGCGGTCAAAGCCGAAGCACCTCCGTCATTTTCGAGAATCCGCAGACTCCGGGAAGACGTCGGCACCGTGGTCGTTTCCGGCAACGGCGGGATCGGCGTGGTCGACGACTTTCTGGCCGGAGCCCGGTGGGCTGCTGCCGGGATCACGCGTCCCGAGGTACTGGTGCAGGCAGTCAGGCGCATCGAGTCGGGCGACCTCGCGGGTGCACAGCGAATGATCGACTCTGTGGCCTCGCTGATCTCCTACGAGACCCAACCGGGCACGAGCATTGCGATCCGCAAGGAGCATTGGCGACGGCAAGGTGTCATCGCCGACTCGGCTGTCAGGCGCCCTACGATGTCGTACGACCCGGCATTCGACGTCCACAGCGAGCGAATGGGTTTCGCTGCCGGCTGAGCCCACACCGCCCGTTACCGAACTCAGCCCGCCCCTACCAGTTGGAGCACCCGATGACATCCCCGAAAGAACCGGCACTTCTCGACCGCGTCGAAAGGCGGGGCTTGGTCCTGATGTTGGTACTCACGTTTGTCACAGGGGTGGTCGATGCGGTCGGCTACCTGGGGCTGGACCGTGTCTTTGTGGGGAACATGACGGGAAACATCGTCATCCTCGGAATGGGTGTCGCGGGCGCCGACGATCTCCCCGTCCTCGGACCCGCCATTGCGCTCGGCACCTTCGTGATCGGGGCTTTCGCCGCTGGAATGGTGTTGCGGCGCAGGCCGAAGGGTTGGACAACGGCCGTGACAGGTTGCCTTGCTGCAGGTTCGGTGATTCTCGCCGCCGCGGCGACAGCTGCCGCCCTCTTCGACACCGAACACTCTGTGTCGGCTCAGATCTGCGTTGCCGCGGCAACGGCCGCCGCGATGGGCATCCAGGCGTGCGTGGCACGCAAGGTTGCCATCGCAGACATGACGACGGTGGTGGTGACTTCCACCTTGACATCGCTGGCCGCCGAGACATGGACCCGTGGTGGTCGAACTGCTCTGTGGAACCGCCGATTCGGCGCCATCGCAACGATTTTCGTCGGAGCTTTGATCGGTGCCCTGCTACTGGCGGTGAGCGCCGTGGGTGTCGCGCTGGCCGTCGCCGCGGGGTTGTCGGTCCTGGTGACCGTGATCGGGCACTTTCAGCTGCGAGCCTCGGCCTGACGAAGTCACGATTCGGTTCGCAGTGGACTTCCGAGCGTCACTGCTCTTGAGTGTGCGGTGCGGGCGGTATCCGGAAGCCCCGGAATGTGACCTGTTCGCGTACGCGGAAACCGAGTCGTTCATAGAGTGAGACCGCAGCGGTGTTCGACTTGATCACATGCAGGAACGGCCGATCACCGCGAGCCATGATGCCGGCGACAAGCGCGGTCACCAGTTGAGAAGCGTAGCCGCGTCCTTGAGCCCCGGGGGCGGTGCAGACTGCACTGATCTCAGTCCAACCCGGTGGCCGCAGCCGTTCGCCGGCCATCGCCACCAGAGCACCGTTCTCACGAATTCCGATGTAGGTGCCCATCTCTGGGGTCTGCGGGAAGAACGGTCCGGGGCGGGTCAACGCGACGAGGTGGAGCATGGCGGGCAAGTCTTTCGAACCCAGCTCGACCACGTCGACGCTTGTGTGCCCCCTCGGTTCGTCCTCGTCGTAAATCATCTGAAAGCCGTCGAGATGGAACACCGGTTCCCAATCGGTCGGTGGCTCTGCGGTGGAGCTGAGCATGTCGGCGAGCTCACCTGGGCCCACCAACTGTGCGAGATCGTCCCATCTGCGCGGATCCTGGTCACTGTCCACGGCCGCAAAAGTGGCGACGCCGGAACGGTATGTGCTGGCCCGGCCGAATCTGCGCGCGAGATGAGCGTGACGATGCCGCAGTGATTCACCGACTGGGTCCGCCAGCGGGCCGATCTCGCTCACCGGTGTGGAGTTGGTGTTCTTCTCAATACCTGCCACCTCGCGAGTATGCACGACTCCCACCGTGGGGTTCAGTGCACACCGTGGCGCCGATCGCCGAGAATCCTGGTGGTCACCGCTGCCTCGATCTCCCGTGAGAACGACGCCGCCCTGGCTTTGACCGCTGCCTGCGCATCGCTGGAGATGAGGTCGAAGTTGATGGCGGCTGCGGCCCTCATGCCACCGGCGGCCGACGACCCGACCGTTGCCGAGAGGTCGGTGACATTGCCTGCAGCCCAGACACCTTCGATGTCGGTGCGACCCATCTCGTCGGTGGCCACGTAGAGGCCGCCGGACATGTGGTCGGACAGCTTGCCGCCGAGCAACTCGTAGACGTCGGCTCGTGCGACCATCCGCGGCATGACCGTGACGGCCTCGACATCAAAACGTCGTCCGCCGGCCACCTCCACTCCGCGCAGCGTGCCATCTTCGATGACAAGCTGCGTTACTTTCCCTTGCACTACAGACACATTCAGGGCAGCGAGCTGCAACCATTCGCTCTCGCTCGGTTCGGGCATCTCGTGCAGGAACAAGGTGACATTGTCGCTGAGCTGGCGGAACAACAGCGTCTGGTGCACGCTCATGGCTCCGGTGCCGAGCACTCCGAGCTTGCGTCCGCGCACTTCCCAGCCGTGGCAGTACGGGCAGTGCAGCACGCTCGATCCCCACAGCTCGGCCACGCCGGGAATGTCGGGGAGTTCGTCGATGAGGCCCGTCGCCAGCAGGAGCCGGCGGCAGTTGACGGTGTGGCCGTCGGCGAAGTCGACCTCGAAACCGTCGGTGTCGCGTCGGACCGCCGCCACGCTGCCGGTCGTGATCTGCGCGCCGTAGTGCTCTGCTTCGCGTCGCCCCTTCGCCAGCAGCTCGAGTGGTGAGATGCCCTCGTTGCCGAGCAGATTGTGCGCGCCGTCAGCCTTGGCGTTGCGCGGTTCGCCGCCGTCGATGACCAGAACCGTGCGGAGCGACCGCGCCAGCGTCGTCGCTGCGCCCAGCCCAGCCGGCCCGCCGCCGATGACGACCACGTCGTAGAAGTTGTCGGTTGTGTTCATGAATCCTCCTTGAGGTGCTCATCGCCTATCAATGGGCACGGTTTCAGGGTGACTCAGGGTTTGGGGATTCGGCAAGTAATTTTGCTGGTTTGGCAACTTTTAGCTGTTTCGTTCGGAGGAGGGCTGGGTCAGTACCGTGAGCGAGCCTTCAAAGATGCTCAAGACACCGGGCCAAGCGGGGCCGGCAAAGCCGCTCGCGAAACTTGCGTGCGCTCCGTCTGTAGTCCGAGCGTTGGCGGGTTTGCTGAGCGCTCCCGGGTGCCCGCTCGCGAAACTGGGCGTTGCGCCGTCTGTAGTCCGAGCGTGTGCCGGCTGGGTGAGCGCTCCCGGCGGCCCGGTTACGAAACTCGCCTGTGCGCTGTCTGCAGACCGAGCATCGACCAGGACCGCGAGCACCCACCCCACTCAACGACAAAAGGCGACGCGGTGAACACCGCGTCGCCCCTGCTTTGTCGTGCTGGTTACTTGGTCTTCGGGTCGTCCGCTGCAGCGATCTCGACTTCGGCTGTGGCCTGGATCAGCGCCAGCAGTTCCTTGTCGAGGCCGGGTGCGAACTCTTCCTTGCGTTCCGGCGCGATGGTCATGGGGAAGCCTTCGGGCATCACGGCGGTCGACAGTTCGGTTCCGTCGTTGGACGGCGACGCTCCGCGGTAGAGCTTCGCAGCTTCACTCTGGTCGTCGGCGCTGAACGTGTACTGGATGCTCTGCAAACCCTTGTCGAGGAGCTTTTTCACCTCGGGGAACGACTCCGCGTTCGTCTTGGGGATCGGCAGCACCTTGCCCCAGTTCACGCCGAGACTTTCCAGCGCCTTGGCGAAAGCGTTCTCGTGGGCCTGATCGCGCACGATCAGATAAGAAATCGTCGAACGCGCCGCTTTGTTGTCGGTCATCTCGTAGATCCGGCATTTCTGCAGTCGACCGGTCGACTCCAACATCAGGTTGTATAGCAGGTCGAGGACCAGGTTTCCGCTGTTGTAGACATACGACCCCAACCACGGGTTGCCGGCGGCGTCCACCGGCAGCGCACCCTGTGCGCCCACCAGGTAATGGTGGATATTGCTGGTGTCGAGAGCGATCTTCAGCGGCGTCGCGCCCTTGGCGCCCGGCTTGTCGACGGGATCGGTCTTTTTGCCGTTGTACTCAGGCGACCCGTCCAGAAGGCGGGAAATTGTGGTTCCGATCAGCTCGACGTGGCTGATCTCCTCGGTCCCCACGCCCTGGAGCAGGTCTTTGTATGCCTTGGACGACGCATCGCCGCGGAAGTTCATCGACTGGAAGAGGTACTGCATCATCGTGCGCATCTCGCCGAACTGACCACCCAGACCCTCTTGCAGCGCGTTCGCGGCTGCGGGATCGGGCTCGTCGATGGCGATCTCATTGATCAACTGCTGTGTGTGCAAGTACACGATTTCTCCTCAAGATTATTTCGGTGAAACGACCGGAAAACATAAACTGAATGCATTTGTTCACCGACTCAAAGCGGGCGGAAACGGCGTCTTTGTATTCGCCCACCGCATTCGGAGCAACCGGTCAGTCGTCTAGTACCCATGTAATTTCAGATCAAACCGACGTGTCCGTATTAGGGATGTCAAGCGTTCAACCGCGGGTCGTACGTGGGGTCCGGATACATTGCGGGGGAGCCGTTCTCAATTGCGTCGAGGCGCAATTCGAAGTGCCACGGCTCGTTCTGATAGATCCGGCACAGCCCGTACCGTGCACCGTGTGTGGACAGCCACGCCGCTGCCCGCGGGGGGCCGATGTCGATGGCGTCTCCGGAGACATGTGCCGATCTCTCCGGCGTGGCGACCCACCGTGCCGCCTCTGCGCGCGAGCCGAACTTCAAGACCGCGTCCCGAAGGAGCTGCGCCTGATAGGCCGGTGAACGCCATCCGCTGTTGACCTGGAGGTCGATGCCTTCGGCTGCCGCGTCAACGGCCGCTCTGCGAACGGCACGGAGGAGGTCGCGGTGGACGTTGGCCACACCCGGAAGGTGCTCGTCGAACACGGAGGTGCCTGGGGGCAGGACTCCGTCATCCTCGGACAGGACGCGGTGGCCGGTCGTCGCGCTGGTAAGTGCCGGTGCGGTGCGGGTCATGTTCCCAGTGAAGGAACTCCCGTGTTGCCAGCGTGTATGTGCTTTTCGGTATGTCGACGATATGCGGCGGCTCGTAGCATCAACGAATGCGTGTTTTGGTGGTCGAGGACGAACCGTTGATGGCCGAGGCCATCCGGGATGGGCTGCGCCTTGAGGCGATTGCCGCCGATACTGCCGGTGATGGCGACACCGCTCTCGAGCTGTTGAGCATCAACTCCTATGACATCGCTGTGCTCGACCGCGACATCCCCGGGCCGTCCGGCGATGAGATCGCCGAGAGCATCGTCGCTTCCGGCAGCGGGATGCCGATCTTGATGCTGACGGCGGCTGACCGGCTCGACGACAAGACAACCGGGTTCGAGCTGGGCGCCGACGACTACCTCACCAAGCCGTTCGAACTGAAAGAGCTCGTGCTCCGGCTCCGCGCGCTCGACCGCAGGAGGACACGCAACAGGCCGCCCGTACGGGAGATCGCGGGGCTGCGCGTGGACGCATTCCGCCGTGAGGTCTACCGGGACGGCCGGTATGTGGCGTTGACCCGCAAGCAGTTTGCTGTGCTCGAAGTCCTCGTCACCGCTGAAGGAGGTGTGGTCAGCGCCGAAGAACTCCTGGAGCGGGCATGGGACGAGAATGCCGACCCCTTCACCAATGCGGTGCGGATCACGGTCTCGGGATTACGGAAGCGGCTTGGTGAGCCCTGGCTGGTCGCCACCGTGGCGGGAGTCGGGTATCGGATAGACACGGCGGCGGGCACGGACGACGTAGGAGAAGGACGTGGATAGGAAGCCCGGGTTGAGTGTCCGACTCAAACTCACTCTCAGCTACGCCGGGTTCCTCATGCTCGCGGGAGTTCTGCTGCTCGGTGCAGTGCGGGTGTTCCTGCTGCGCTACGTACCGGAGGTGACCGAGATGAACTCGGGCGGCATGCCGAGGATGCCGGGGTCCGGCCCCGATCGCTCCGACCTGGAGGACGCTTTCATACCCAAGGCCGCCGCCGCGATGGCGTTCCTGCTCGTGTTCGGCCTCGTGGGAGGCTGGATCCTCGCCGGACACATGTTGGCACCGCTGACGCGGATAACCACCGCCACCCGGCTGGCCGCGGGTGGGTCACTGTCCCACCGGGTTGCACTCGAGGGCCGCAACGACGAGTTCCGCGAACTCGCCGACAGCTTCGACGCAATGCTCGCCCGACTCGAAGCGCACGTCGCGGAACAACAACGGTTCGCCGCCAACGCTTCTCATGAGCTGCGCACTCCACTGGCCATCACACAGACCCTTCTCGATGTGGCACGCAGCGACCCGAACCGCGACACCGGAGAACTGATCGACCGCCTCTATTTTGTCAACTCGAGGGCGATAGATCTCACCGAAGCGCTCCTCCTGCTCAGCCGCGCCGACCAGCGCGTGTTCAGCCGGGACCACGTCGACGTGTCCCTCATCGCCGAGGAAGCCGTCGAAACCCTTCTTCCCCTTGCAGAAGACCGTGGCCTGACCATCGAGACCGTCGGCGACATCGCTCCCACCACCGGTTCACACGCACTGCTGCTCCAAATGGTGACCAACCTGGTTCACAACGCGATCGTTCACAACCTGTCCGAATCGGGCACGGTGTGGATCAGCACGAGTGTCGGACCCGACGCGGTTGTTCTCACGGTGGACAACACCGGCGACAAGCTCACCGCTCGAGCGGTTTCCACGATTACCGAGCCATTTCAGCGGGGTACCGCCCGTGTTCGAGACGGCCACGCGGGTGTGGGTCTCGGACTGGCCATCGTCAAGAGCATCGCCCACGCACACGACGGAACGCTGACCCTCACGCCGCGGCCGGCCGGAGGCCTGCGCGTCATCGTCCGATTGCCAGCGGCAGGTGAGCGCATCGTCAGGTGAAGTCGGCCCTTACGCCATTGATGTGCGTCGGTCGGCGACAACATTCAGGACATGACGGGCGAGAACCACGTCGGCATCCGGTACGCCGGATGCCGACGCCCGTGCCGACATCGCCTCGAGCCGCGCATGATCCGTGAGCAGCGGGATCAACGTGGTCTCGATCCAGGTCGCGTCGAGGCGCGCGTCGTCGACCTCTATCGCGCCGCCGGCCGCCACAACCGGCGCGGCGTTCAACCGCTGCTCGCCCCCGCGCAACGGCAGCGGTACGTACGCTGCCGGTAGGCCGACGGCGCCCAATTCTGCGCACGTCATGGCGCCAGAACGGCAGATCACGAAATCAGCTGCAGCGTAGGCATATTGCATGTCATCGACATACGGGACAACAACATAGGGTGCACCCTCGAAGTCGTCACCGGGAACATCGACCCGACGCTGAGGTCCCGTGATGTGCAGTACCTGTACACCGTGTGCCCGCAGTGACGGGGCCGCACCGGAGACCGCCGCGTTGATGGTGTCGGCACCTTGGGATCCGCCGGTCACCATCAGGACCGGCAGGTCGGTTCGCAGGCCGAATCGGCGGCGAGCCGTATCGCGCAGACTGAGACGATCGATCTGAGATATGGCCGGTCGCAGGGGTATTCCGATGACCTTGGCGTGTGGCAGGCGAACACCGGGCGCAGCGGTGAACACATGTGTCGTGAGTCGGGCGCCGAGTCGGTTGGCCATGCCGGGCTGGGCGTTTGCCTCGTGCACAACGATTGCGAGACCGCGCATGCGTGCGGCCAGATACGCCGGCGCGGAGACGTATCCGCCGAAACCCACCAGAACCTCCGCGTGGACCCTGTCGAGGACCGCCCCCGCAGACCGTACCGAAGCGCGCAGCCTTGTCGGCAGGTTGAGCAGCGCACGGTTCACTCGGCGGGGTAGCGGAACCGGCGGAATGAGTTCAAGCGGGTATCCGCGCGACGGGATCAGGGTGGTGTCGAGTCCGCGAGTGGTACCGAGCGACGTGACAACCGCAGTGGATTCCAGGCGGCGGAGCGCGTCGGCGAAGTTCAACATCGGCTCGATGTGGCCGGCTGAATGTCCGCCGGCCACAACAACATGCGGTACTGGTGCCGAGCCAATCATCACGTGATTGGAAAGTCGAAGTAGGTGTCGGGGTGGGGTTCGTCCCTCAGTGTGTAGTGCCACCACTCACTGTCGTAGGCGGCGAAGTCGCACGCCTCCATGAGTGAGCGCAAACACTCGCGATTCCTGGCCGCGGCCGCTGTGGTCCCGGGCGCGCCATGATGCGAGATGGGATCCATCAGGTCATGCCCGCCACCCATCGGGGCTAGTTCGCCGGTGGCCAGGTGGTACAGCGTCAGGTCGGTGGTGCTCCCGCGGCTGTGGCCCGATTTGTAGGCCACATAGCCCTTTTCGAACATCTCGGTTCTGCTGATGTTGGGGTGGTACCGCGACTTCGTCTCCGGGTCATCGGGCTGCTGTGCCCAGCGGACGAAGCAGTCGACGGCGCACTGGGGGCGGTAGCCGTCCCAGAGCAGCAGGCCGAACCCGAGTGATGCGGCCTTGTCCCTCACCTGCTCGAGGGCTGAGCACAGGGCTCGCGTGCCGACTATCCGATTGGCGAGGTACCCGTCCACGGGTTTGCCGGTGAAGTTGTCCCACGTTGCATATTTGGCGTCCCAACGTATGCCGGACACGAACTCATCGATGTAGACGAAATCGGCATTCATGAGGACGCACCGGCCATCGTCATGGAGACCATGTGGTCGATCACGTCGGACAACGACATGCCCGCAGCGGCCATCATTCTCGGGTAGCGGCTGTACGAGGTCAGTCCTGGCAGGGTGTTGACCTCGTTGAGGATCACCTGCCCGTCCTCGTTGAGGAACATGTCGACGCGGGACAGCCCCCGGCAGCCCAGAGCGCGGTAGATGGCCTTCGCTGTCTCTTGCACATGTGCTCGCGACTCGGCGGATATGTTCGCGGGAACGGCGACCGTCGAGTTCTCCGAACCGCTTTCTGGATTCTCCTCTTGGTGTATTCGAAAGAAGCCGTCGGACAACATGATCTGGTCGACCTCACCGACGATCACGTCGCTGCCGGTGCCCAGCATGGCGCAGCCGACTTCGCTGCCGAGAACGGCCTCCTCGATGAGAGTCTTCGAATCATACTGGCGTGCATCGGCAATGGCATCGGCGAGCTCGCCCGGAACCCGCACCTTGCTGACGCCGAACGAGGACCCGGAGCGTGCCGGTTTGACGAAGACCGGGTAGGGGAGTCGATCGGCGTCGACGTCTCCCTGCGCACCGACAACCCAGAAGTTCGGCGTGGCGATCCCCGCGCTTCTCGCGACCGTGTACGCGAGTGACTTGTCCATACAGAGGGCTGAGCCCTGGATGTCGCAGCCAAGGTAGGGAATGCCGGATAGTTCCAGGAGTCCCTGGATGGCCCCGTCCTCACCGAGGGTGCCGTGCAGAACGGGAAGCACCAGATCCAGACGCTCGACCTCGTAGCGTCCGTCGTCCAGGACCAGCAACCCGTGGACGCTTCGATCGGGAGACAGCAGCGCCGGTCGGGAATCTCCGGTTTCCCAACCGTATTCAGGGTTGTCGCACAGTCGCCAGGCGCCACTTCTGGTGATTCCGATGTAGAAGGGCTCGTACTTTGCCAGGTCCATGTGCTTGGCCACCTCCTGCGCGGACTTGACGGAGACGGGGTGTTCCTCGGAACATCCGCCGAAGATGATTCCGATGCGCAACCTAGCCACGATGTTCCCTCTCGAATCTCAAACAGTTGACGATGGAGTTCTCGACCGTGTCGCGCAGTGCGTGATCGGTGTAGTAGGCGGTGTGCGGACTGACGATCACGTTCGGCATCCTCTGCAAGCGCGACAGGAGGGCGCGCCCGAGCGGTCGAGTCCTGCAGTCCGCGTAGAAGATCCCTTCCTCGCCCTCCACCACATCGAGGGCCGCGCCACCGAGGTTGCCCCTCTCCAGCGCACAGACGAGCGCCTCGGTGTCGATGAGCGAACCCCGGCCGGTGTTCACGATGTACGCGCCGCGCTTCATCCGGCTGAGTCGTTCTCGATCGAGGAGGTGTTGTGTTCCCGCGTCGAGCGGTGTGTGCAGGGTGATGAGGTCGCTCTGCTGCACCAGTTCGTCGAGGTCGACGTAATCGATGCCAACCGTGGGCCGGGTGTCGTAGGCCAGGATGCGGCTACCGAAGCCTCGCAGTCGATTCATGACGGCGGTGCCGATTCGGCCGGTGCCGATCACTCCCACGGTCATATCGCGCAGTTCTCGACCGCGAACCTCACTCAACCGGTAGTCGCTGACGTCTGTGCGTCTGATGACCGACTTCGCATCTCGCACGGACATCAACATCAGCATCACGGCGTAGTCCGCGACGCTGTCGGGGGAGTAGCTGACGTTCCCGACCGAGATGCCCAGCCGCCGAGCATATTCGACGTCCAGGTGGTTGCGACCGATGCTCCTGGTGGAGATGTATTCCACACCGGCCCGGCTGAGTGCTTCCAAGGTGGGGTTCGACACCGGTGCTTTGTGCCCGATGCTGATGCAGCGATTCCCCGCTGCCAGCGCTGCATTGGAGGTGGAAACCGTTGCCGCCGTGACGGTCACCGCCACGCTCAGCTCGGGCGCCATCTCTTCGAAGAGGCGTGCTTCGTCGTGCTCGCAGCCGTACACCGTGATTCCCACGAAAGATGCAGGCGTTGCGGACGAACCGACAGGCATCGGCCGGTGGGCCGCCTGTTGTACTGATGTGCTGTAGGGCATGCCCACAGTCAAGACAGGCGGGTGTTGCCAGGGTGTATGAGGAAATCGATACGCCGACGATAGGTGTGCGCGTGTCGGCCGCAGCGGCGGAATCAGCCCGGCAACTGCGAAACAGGCGATATCGCCTGGGTCAGAGAATGACCTGCATGTCGGCCAGTCGACCGCTATGTGCGAGGACGTCCAGTCGGGCGATGCGGTCCGAGTGGAAGGTGATGAGGTACACCGCCTGGACGATGCCGTCTGCGACATAGGCCGCAGCCGGAACGCCGTCGACGTAAACCAGTCTGGTCAGTTCGGCACGGCCGGCGAACACTCGAGCCACGGCGTCCCCACCGCGAACGCTCGTGGTGAGCAGCGGGGCACCGAACTCTGCGCCGGCGGCAGCGAGATCGACGGCGGCATCGTCGCTTCGTAGTTCGATGTCCGGGTCGAGCAGTTGCAGGAGGTCTCCGAACTCTCCGCTGCGAGCGGCCGAGAGGAACGCGTCGATGGCTGTTTCCTGCCGGTCGCGCAGACTGTCGAGATCCAGCGCTCTGAGGCGGGCTCGTGCGCGCGACGCGAGTTGGCGGGCATTGGTGGGGGTGCGTTCGACGATGGGCGCGATGTCGTCGTAGGTCAGCGCGAAGACGTCGTGGAGTACCAGTGCTAGCCGCTCGAGTGGGCCGAGTGTGTCGAGAACCGCCTGCATGGCCACCGCGAGCTCTTCGGACCGCATTGCGCTGCCCGCCGGATCACCGGTGACCGGGGCGTGGTCGGCGGTCTCGTTGTCCCAGGCGTGTTCATTGTCGAGGTCTTCGCGCCACGCCACCCGCTGCCTGATCATGTCGATGCACACCCGGGAGATGACCGTCGTGAGCCAGGCCTCGAGATTGTCGATGGCGTTCACGTCGCTGCGCTGCAGTCGTAGCCAGGCCTCCTGCACCGCGTCGTCGGCACTCCAGGGCGAACCCAGTGTCCGGTAGGCGATGGCATACAGCTTGGGCCGATGGACGACGAACTGTTCGGCCACGGCATCGAGGGTGTGCTGAGACTGATCAGGCACCACGGGGCTCCTTTGCCGGCTGCGTGTCACGTTTTGTTCGGCTCGCTCGACTGGGAGGTGAGACAGGTGCTGATGCCTGCTCGGTACCGCCAAGATCACCTCGCTGAAGGAGCCACCGTGACCATACTTCCCTCACCGATCACCGAAGAGTTGCGATCGAACATCCGTGGGCGTGTCTGGGTCCCCACCGATTCCGGCTTCGATGACATTCGACGCCCATGGAACCTGGCCGTCGACCAGGACGTCTCCGCCGTTGTGGAAGCGGCGGATGCCGCTGATGTCGTTGCCCTTGTGCGGCTTGCTAGTTCGAGGAACTTGTCGATCGCCACCCAGCCGAGCGGGCATGGCGCGACCGGGCGCACAGCGGGGTCGATCCTGCTCCGAACCGGCCATCTGAACTCGATCGACATCGACCCGACCACCATGATTGCCCGAATCGGTGCCGGTGTTCGGTCAGGCGACCTGCAACGAGCGGCCGCAGCGCACGGCCTCACCGCTTTGCCCGGTAGTTCACCCGTGGTGACCGTGACGGGCGCGGCGCTCGGAGGCGGACTGAGCTGGTTCGGCCGGTCGTTCGGCTGGATGGCTGACAGCGTGCGCGCCTTCGACGTGGTGGAAGCCAACGGAAACGCGCACCGTGTCACGCCGTCGGCAGACCCTGATCTGTTCTGGGCGCTGCGGGGAGGTGGAGGCGATCTCGCGATCGTCACGGCCGTGGAACTGCAACTGCGTGCCGCACCAAAGGTATTCGGCGGACGTCAACTCTGGCCGGCGACCCACGCGCGCCAGGTCGCCGAGGTCTATCGATCGATGACAGTGAAGGCGCCGGATGCGCTGAGTCTGTGGCTGGAGTTGCTGAGCTTTCCCGGCGCCGAGCCGTTGATCGCGATTGATTCCACCTTCTTGGGTGACGAGGCCACCGCGCGCAGTCTGATGAGCGAGACGGACGATCTGCCGGCGCCGCTGTCGGACACCCGCGCAGTGATGAGCGCGGCGAACCTGGGGTCGATCACGGCGGAACCGACCGCTCCGGGACCCGGACGGTCGCGTGCCGAACTCCTCACTGCGCTCGACGACAACGCGCTCGATGCCCTGCTCGCTGAACCGATTGCTCCACTCATGAGCGTGCAGGTCCGGCATCTCGGGGGAGCGTTGTCGCAACCGAGCGACAGCCCGCACGGGCCACTGGTGGAGCCGTACGCCGTCTACATGTTCGGCGTTCCCGCAACCGCTGAGATCTCGGAATCCATAGTGAACAAGCAAGCGGCCGTTGCGAACTCGCTGCCCATCAGCGGACGCAAACCGGTCACGTTTCTCAACCCGTCCGAAGACCTGACCGACGCTCTTCCGGCCGCATCGATCGAGCGCCTCAGGCTACTGAAGACGCAGCGTGATCCCGAGCGGGTCATCCGGGGGAACTTCAGTGTGCTCGACTCGGTGATCGCCGGTGATTGATTACTGCAGCAGCGAAATGTCTCTCAGGTTGGTGTCAACCCCGTTGTCAGGCACCGCGATCCGCGGCCATGTCACCGGTTCCGGGAGTTCCATCGGCGAGTTCATAGCGCAGATAGACGGTGCCGCGAGGCCCGGCTGCCGGTGGTTCGACGAGGGTGAGATTGGTGGGAACGGCACCGCCGTCGAAAATCTTCTTCCCGACTCCGAGCATGATGGGGTGCAGCCACAGATCGATCCGATCGAAGAGCTTGTCGCGCAACAGGGTCTGTACGAGGTTCAGACTTCCGACGACCTTGATGTTCTCGTGCCGCTCACGGATCTCGTTCACCGCATCGGACAGATTCGGTCCGAGTTGAGAAGAGCCTGACCACGACATGTCCGGCTTGCCTCGTGAGGCGACGTACTTGGGGATGCGGTTGAACAACGTGGCGATCTCGTTGTCGGGGCCTTCCTCCTGATGAGGCCAATGTGCAGCGAAGATGTCGTAGGTCCGTCGGCCGAGAAGAAGGGCGTCGGTGCCCTCGTAAGCAGCGCCGACCTGTCCCCCTGCGACCTCGTCGAACAGTGGCGCCTGCCAGCCACCGAACGGGAACCCGATCGGGTCCTCGTCGGGTGCGCCGGGCGCCTGTCCGACGAGGTCGAGGGTTGCGAACAATTCCAGGTATATCTTGCCCATGGTGTACTCCCGATGAAGTGATCTGGCCGACGAAGGGTAGACCCTCCAACTCGTCCGAACTCATCGGCGACAATCCCGAGACGTCAGTACAGGGTCTGGTAGGCGACCTCGATGTCCTCGTCGATGCGGTGCGCGGTGGCCTCATCACGCTGCAACTGAGCGGCCATGATCTCGCCGGTGGTCGGCACCTCTCCCGGTGACGCAAGACTCGCGGGGTCCCACAACTTGGATCGCAGAATGGCCCTGCCACAGTGCAGATATGCCTCATCGACCTCGACGATGAGAGCGAGTTCGGGGGTTTTGTCTCTGGCCGCGAGTTGGGGCAGGAGGTCGGGATCCTCGGTCAGGTAGCCATTCCCGTTGATACGCAGGGTCTCGCGATGTCCGGGCACAAGAAAGATGAGACCGATGCCGGGGCGCGACAAGATGTTCTCGAACGAATCGATCCGCTTGTTGCCGATGCGGTCGGGGATGGCGATGGTGGCGTCGTCGAGAACCTTCACGAATCCTGGCTGGTCGCCGCGTGGAGAGCAGTCGGCGGATCCATCGCTGTTGGAGGTGGCCATGCACAGAAACGGCGAACGCGCGATGAACCGGCGGAAGTTGGGGTCGATGGTGCGCTGCACTTTTGTCACCGCCAGGCCGGCGGGCTCACCGATCAATTCCCTGACCCGGTCATGCGACATACGGCTCGGACGTCCCGTGGCGGCGGACCCACCTGATGTCGATGTCATGGCAGAAACGCCCTTTCGATGGTCGGATTGATCCATGTCGAGGATCAGCCTGTCTGGATCAGTTCGGGCGGAACCTCTTTGCCGTCTGCGATGGCCGCAAAGAAAGCCGTGGTGTTGTCGCCCCAGGCAAGTGAGTCACCGTCATCGGTGAAGATCGACCCACCGTTGGGAGTGGTCACCGTGACCGGGTCGCTGCGCAGCGCCCAGGCGAGGCGCGCGAGATGCCATATGTGGTCGCCGTTGTCGACCGTCAGGGAGCTCACGGTTCCGTTCACCAAGGGCCAGAAGCGGAACGGGTTCAGGATTGTTGAGACGCTGGTTGCCTTCTTCATCAGCGCTGCCATGAACTTGCGCTGGTTCACCACACGCTCGAGGTCGGCGTTCGCGAATGCGCGGGTGCGGACGAACCCCAGGGCCTCGCGCCCGTTGAGTGTCTGGCAACCGGCCTTGAGATCGATACCGGCGAGCGGGTCGTTGATCGGGGCGTCGAGACACATCTCGATACCGCCAACTGCGTCGACCATCTTGTCGAACCCACCGAAGCCGATCTCCGCATAGTGGTCGATCCGCAGACCTGTGTTGGTCTCGATGGTCTGTACCAACAACTTCGGGCCGCCCAGGTTGAAGGCAGCGTTCACCTTGTGTGAACCCTGACCGGGGATGTCGACGTAGAGGTCTCGCGGGATGGAGATGATCATCGGCTTACCGCCGGAGCCGAAATGGACGAGCATGATCGTGTCTGTGCGGGAGCCCTCGCTGTCACCTGTCGAGAGGGCCTGACGCTCGGCCTCACTGAGGTCGGCGCGGGAATCAGAGCCGACCAGCAGCCAGTTTGTGCCGGCGCTGCTCGCGACCCGACCCTCATAGTTGGACAGGGCGTCGACGCGATTGAGTTTGGTGTCGAAGTAGACGAGCAGACCGACGGTGCCCAGCACCATCACCAGCAGCAGGATCAGGACGGTGCGTACGATCGGCAGCCGTCTGCGGCGGCGCGCCGGTGGTGGCGGGACCGCACGGTCGGGACGGCGATGCCCCGGATCGCGCGGAGGTTGCCGTGGCCGGTTGTAGGCGACCACCGGGGGTGGTCCCTGAGCAGGTCGCGACGTTCGGGTCTCGGGGGCGCCGGACTCCGACCACGCGCGGGCGGGTTGATAGTTGTCCTGCGGGCGTGGGGGTGGCGGACCCTGAGGCGGCCGCGGTGGCCCGGCGGGAGGTGGCGCCTGACGCGGCGGACCCTGCCCGGGGACACGTCCGCGGAACGGGTCCTGCTGTGGTGGGCGCCCGGGAACCGGTCCAGGCCTTCCGTTGGGTTGGCCACCACCGGGGCCTGGGACCATCCGCCGAGTCGGCCCGCCAGGCTGGGGCGGTTGTCCCTGACGGGGACGTCCCGCGCCGCCTGGGCGGCGAATGAACGGCTCGTCCTGGTCAGTCATTGCACAGACTCTACTGAAGAACGCAGGGCAGAACGCGACTCAATTCGCTTCCAGCCACCCGAGGTGGTCCTTCAGCAGCGCGTACCCGACAAAGGCGACGGTATCGATGAGGGCATGCCCGATGACCAGCGGCCACACTCGATTGGTCCGCTGGAAAACCCGGCCGTAGACGAGGCCCATGACGACGTTGCCGAGTCCACCGCCGACACCTTGGTAGAGGTGATAGCTACCGCGCAGCACGGCAGAGAACAGCAGGCTGCGGTTCTCGCTCCAGCCGAGTTGTCGCAGCCGGGTGATGATGTAGGCCACCACGAGGAACTCTTCGGCTGCCGCGTTGCCGATTGCCGCGAACACCAACATCGGCAATCTCCAGAATGTCTCGTCGAGATTCGACGGGAGAACCTGGACGTTGAGATCCAAAGCCCTTGCGACAACGTAGAGGCCGAGGCCGGGTATCCCGATCAGCGCGGCGAGCCCGATCCCCAGGGGAAGATCGAACCGCGCCTTGATCCGCGGAAAACCGATGCGTGCCAAGGGAACCCCGGCACGCCAGATCAGGTACACCGCCAGTGCGGCGATACCGAACAGTCTGCAGGCGTCGAGCAGTTGGTAGAAGAAGTCGATGAGACCGAGATCGGATGCGCTGTTGTTCAGAGCGACGGCGCTGCCGCCCACCCCGCGTTCGGACATGGCGGTCTCGATGATCGAGACCAGAGATCTTGCTCCCGACAACCCGAAGGTGAGGACGAGAACGATCGTGATCTCGATACCGATCGCGCGTCGCTGACGGGGATCGGTGATCACCTCCGGCTGCGCCGGTCGTGTCGGTTGTAGCCACGGGCGCAGGTTCACCCGGTCGAGATTACTGGCGCTTTCTGCGCAGCGGCGTCAGCTCTGGCCGGGCAGGCTGTTGATGTAAGGGCAGCCGGCCAAGGCGCGCAGAGCACGCGACAACTCGAAGACGTCGTGAACCGGTCGTGGGAACGACAGTCGAACATCGGAATCGCTCTCGGGTCCCTCGATACGGAGCCGGACGCCGAAGCGGTCGATGCCCAACGGACGCACCTGGCCTTCGCGCAATTCTGCCGGCAGCCGGCCGCTCAGCGCGGCGACCAGATCGGCGTGATCCTCGTCGAGGTGTGCGACCCAATCGGCCTCCAGCTCCCAGAAAGGGTCCGGCGCGGCTGCGGCCAGCTCTGGCGTGGACACCGAGGCGGCTCCAGATGAATAGGCAAGAACCGCAGAGGACAGGTTCAGGCGGAGCAGCGAGTAGCCGTGACCGATGTCGAGCAGGCCCGCCGACGGGTGGTCGGTGGCGATCTCACAGGCCAGATCCCGTTCGAGATCCGAGGGCACCGAGTGCAGTGCCCCGTTCAGCCAGATCAGGGAACGGACCTGTTCCCGTAGCTCGATGGGGGCGAGGTCGGTCACCTCGACCATCGCAGGCAGTCCCGCGGAACCGGCCTGCCAGGCCAGAGCGCACGCGGCGGAGTCGGAGGGTACGAGGACAAACGCCTGCGAGTCGTACAGGTGCACCATCGTCACCGGCGAGGGTTCGCTGCCCTCGATCGCGAGCATTGCCTCGGTGACGCGCATGCAGGCGGTACGGATCAGCTCGGCGTCTGATGGTCGTGCGGTGGCGATTTTCGACATCTGCTGTCCTCGATGGTCGGCGGAAGGGTGTCACCCTGTCTGCTCGGTGTAGGTAACCCTAACCTAATCACGGGTTGTCTCGTCCCGCAAGCTTTCCGGCGACTCCCGTTCACTGCCGTAATCTTCAAATCGTGCCTGCGATCGCCTACTTCGGACCCTCCGGAACGTTCACCGAGATGGCTCTGGAACAACTGCTCACCGAGAATCCGTCGTTCGGGGACGACGGTGATGTCGAACGCGTCAGCGCCACGAGCCCGGGCCGAGTGATCGATCTCGTCCGTCAAGGTGAGGTCGCCTACGGATGCGTTCCGATCGAGAGCTCGGTGGAAGGGTCCGTGCCGGCGACCCTGGACGCGCTGATCAAGGGTTCCAGGGTGCAGATCTTCGCCGAAACCGTTCTGGACATCGCCTTCACCTTGGCCACCCGTGGGCCGATGGCCTCCTCGGACATCACGACGATCGCCGCCTACCCGGTGGCCTCGGCGCAGGTTCGCGAGACGCTCGAGCGCGACTACCCGGGGGCGCAGCTCGTCACCAGCGGGTCCAATTCGGCGGCCGCGCAGGACGTGGTGGAAGGCAGGGCGGACGCCGCGATCACCACGCCGCTGTCGGTCCGGCTCTACGGCCTGCACGCGTTGGCGACGGGCGTCGCCGATTCGGACGAGGCCAACACCCGCTTCGTGCTGGTGGGCCGGCCCGGTCCGGTCCCCGATCGCACCGGCCGCGACCGCACGTCGGTGACCCTGGACCTGCCCAACGTCCCGGGTTCGCTGATGGCTGCCATGTACGAGTTCGCGACTCGCGGCATCGACCTGACGCGTATCGAGTCACGACCCAGGCGGGAGCCGGGCGGCTTCTTCTTCAATCTCGATGTGGTGGGCCATCTCGACGATCCGCCCATCGCCGAAGCGCTCGGTGCACTCCACCGACGGGCCACGGCGATGCACTTTCTCGGCTCGTGGCCGTCGGCCCGGCCCAACGGCACCCCGCCGCCCAGCCATCAACAGAGCGATCAGTGGCTCGAATCGATCAGGCAGGGTCTGGACCGATGAGCTCATTGCATCTCGTCCGGCACGGCGAGACCACCTCGAACGTGCTGCAACGACTCGACACCGCATTGCCAGGCGCGGGTCTCACCGACTTCGGCGCACGCCAGGCCGCCAGGTACGCGCTCGAGCGACCTGACGTCGCGGACCCGGTGCTGTTCTCGTCGCAGGCCCTACGAGCTCGGCAGACGGCCGACCTGATCGGTTCGGTGTGGGAAGTGCAGAACCAGGTACTCGACGGTTTGCACGAGGTGCAGGTCGGCGACCTCGAAGACCAGACGTCCGAAGACGCACACAAGGTGTTCTCCACCACGGTCCGCAGCTGGTTCGCCGGCGACCTCGGTGCCCGGTTGCCCGGTGGTGAATCACTGAACGACGTCTACGAACGTTTTCTGCCCGTCATCGAGGACATCGCCGACCGGTACCTGCAGGCCGACGACTCCGGTCCCGACGTGCATCTGGTGAGTCACGGCGCAGCCATCCGGCTCGTCGCAGCCCGCCTGGTGAACATGCCGACCGAGTTCGCGCTCGCCCACCACCTCGGGAACACGGGATCGATCGAACTGACCCGGACCACCGACGGTTGGACATGCCTGCGGTGGGGGAGCGAATTGCCCCCGTTTCGGCGTGACGACGAACCTGAGCTCGCCCGCGACCCAATGGGCTAGTCGCTCCGGTCTCAACCCCACCCGTTGGCGTGGAGCCAATCGTCGGAGATCCCGAAGTGATGTGCGATCTCATGCACCACCGTGATCGCGACCTCTGAGATCACCTCGTCCTCGCTGTCGCACATGTCGAGGATGGGCTCGCGATAGATGGTGATGGTGTCCGGAAGGGTGCCGCCGTAGTGGCTGTCGCGTTCGGTCAGTGCGATTCCGTAGTACAGCCCGAGAAGGTCGGGTTCCTCGGGATGGTGCGGCTCGACCAGGACCACCACGTTGTTCATCGCAGCGGCGAGTTCTTCGGGGATGGTGTCGAGCGCATCGGACACCAATTCGTCGAACGCTTTGTCCGACATGACAACCGGCATCGGTCAGCCACCACCGCCGCCGGCCGGCGCCGGGGTCTCGATCGGATTGGGTTCGATGCCGGGGGGCAGTGGCACAGGTGATGGGATGAGGCGTCCAGGAGGCTCGACGGGCGGCGGGGTCGGCACCTTGCCGTTGATGAGCAGGTTCCCGGCCGCGGCGTCGCCGACCAGCGTGGCGAATCCGCCTTGGTCGGGTAAGCCGATGTAACACACCACTTTTCGGCTACCAGCCAGCCAACTCGGCTCGGCGAGTGTGGACCACTGCAGGTTGAGGGTGGTCTGTGTCAGCTTGTCGGGTCCGCCGAGGAACTGGCTGGTGACGTCGGGGCAGGTGGTCTTGAGGTAGTTGTCCTGTTCGGCCACAGGGGGATACGGCGCACCCGCCCCCGTGGGGTCGAACCTCGCCGAGAGGTCGACCACAGACGTGACCTGAAAAGCGTGGGGCTCAGCGCAATCCACCGGGTCGGTGGGCTTGCGGGTGGCCGGGTCGATCCCGATGCAGGTTCCCTCGGGCCACTGCTGCGACTGGTCCTGGTCGCGCACCAGGCCGGCGAACGGCTTCAACGTGCCGGTGGTGCCCGACAATTGCAGCCCACAACGCAAACTGCGCTCGCCGTCTGCCCACTGCTGTTGGGAGGGATACATCAGCCCGACCGAGAACCGCCCGGCCGGATCGAGCTGCCCGCCGAGGTAGTTGTTCACCACCACAGGGCAGTGTTCGTCGCGGATTGCGGTGAACTGCTCTGCGGTGGGCCACGGCGCGTCCTCACCGAACTGGACACCCGGGTAAGCCGCGGTGTCCACCGATCCGGCGACCTCGAACATGTGCTCGGCGGTGCAGTCGACCTTTGACTGTTTGGCCGGTAGGTCCACCGGCCAGGTCAGGCAGTCGCCGGCAACCGACTCCGAGAACGGGCTCGACCGCGCCGACGTCTTTGCGTCGCCGATCTCTTCTCCGTCGACCTTGCCGGCATCGTCGAATCCACCCAGCACAGCCACCACGCCTGCGCAGATCACCGCACCCACGAGGATGGCGGCAAGCAGCACCCTGACCGGGTGTCGAAGCACGTGACCCAGTCGATCCCGTCGGCCGTCTCTGTCAACCATCGGTGTCCATCATGCACTGAGGGCTGTGGCCGCGAGACGAAACCCTCGTGCGCATGGCCCGCGTTGTGCACTGAGGTCTGTGGCCGCGAGACGAAACCCTCGTGCGCATGGCCCGCGTTATCGTCGGAGGATGGAATCAGACGCGCGAGGCGATGAATCCGACGCCGTGACGCCGAGCGAGGATGTCGCCGAGCTGGCCGGACGACTGTTCGACATGGCACGGTCCGGTGACACGGCCGTGCTCGACTATGTGAAAGCCGGTGTGCCGGTCAATCTGACAAACGGCGCGGGCGACACCCTGCTGATGCTGGCGGCCTACCACGGGCACCACGGCGTGGTGTCCGGGCTGATCGAATCGGGCGCCGACGTCAATCGGGTCAACGACAAGGGGCAGACGCCGCTCGCCGGCGCTGTCTTCAAATCGCATGACGACGTGGTGCGAGCGCTCATCGCCGCGGGGGCCGATCCGGACACGGGGCACCCCACCGCGCGTGATGCCGCTTCCATGTTCGGGCGCGAAGATTACCTGGGGCTGCTCGACCAGTAGGGTTTCCAGAGTGATCGACCTGAAGATTTTGCGCGACAACCCTGACCTCGTCCGGGCATCTCAACGCACCCGCGGTGAGGATCCCGGCCTCGTGGATGTTCTGCTCGCCGCCGACTCCGAGCGTCGGGCCGCCATTGCCGAGGCCGATCAGCTGCGCTCGGAACAGAAGGACCTCGGCAAGCTCATCGGGAAGGCGCCCGCCGAGGAGAAGCAAGAACTGCTCGCCCGGGGCAAGCACCTCGCGGACCAGGTCAAAGCCGCTCACGCCCGTGAATCCGCGGCCGACGAGAAAATGGCTGCCGCTCACCGCGCCATCAACAACATCGTTGCGCCGGAGGCACCTGCCGGTGGCGAAGAGGACTTCGTCCTCGTGGAGACCGTGGGGGAGCCCACCCCGATCGAGGACCCCAAGGATCACCTGGAACTCGGCGAGAGCCTCGGTTTGCTCGACATGGAGCGCGGGGCGAAGGTCTCGGGCTCACGCTTCTATTTCCTGACCGGGCCGGGAGCCATGCTGCAGCTGGGGCTGTTGCAGCTCGCAGCGCAGAAGGCGACAGCCAACGGTTTCACCGTGATGATCCCTCCGGTGCTTGTTCGACCCGAGGTGATGGACGGCACCGGATTCCTCGGTGCCCACTCGGCCGAGGTCTACCACCTCGCCGAGGATGATCTGTATCTCGTCGGTACCTCCGAGGTCCCACTTGCCGGCTACCACATGGGTGAGATTCTCGACCTGTCCGCCGGACCCAAGCGGTATGCGGGTTGGTCCAGTTGTTTCCGTCGTGAGGCAGGCAGCTACGGCAAGGACACCCGCGGGATCATCCGGGTGCACCAGTTCGACAAGGTCGAGGCCTTCATCTACTGCAAGCCCGAAGACGCCGAGACCGAACACGAGAAGCTCCTCGGCTGGCAGAAGGACATGCTCGCCGCGATCGATGTGCCGTACCGCGTCATCGATGTTGCCGGCGGCGACCTCGGATCATCGGCGGCCCGCAAGTTCGACTGTGAGGCATGGGTTCCGACACAGAACACCTACCGCGAACTCACCTCGACATCCAACTGCACGACGTACCAGGCCAGAAGGCTCCAGGTGCGTTACCGCGGGGACAACGGCAAGCCTCAGGTGGCCGCGACCCTCAACGGCACCCTGGCCACCACCCGCTGGATCGTGGCGATCCTGGAGAACCACCAGCAGCCCGACGGCAGCGTGCGGGTGCCGGAGGCGCTGGTGCCTTTTGTGGGTTCGGAGATCCTCGCGCCTGCCCGCTGATCACGACTTCCCGATGCAATTGCACACCGTGCTTGCCGACCTCGCGCGCACCGCACATGCCAAAGCGCCCGATGGGCCTGAAGCAGTTCTCACCGAGATCACCGCGAACGCGGTTGACGTGATCGAAGGCATCGCCTTCGCCGGCATCACCTTGACCAGGGGTGAGAACGTCCTCGACACGATGGCTCCCACCCATCAGGTAGCCGAGCAATTCGACCAGCTGCAGCAGGAAACCGGCCAGGGCCCGTGCCTCGACGCCGCATGGAAACACCGCACGGTAAGGGTGGATGATCTGCTGTCAGAGAATCGTTGGCCGAAATTGGTCGAGGCGGCGCGCGAACACTCGCCGGTCCGATCATCTGTGTCGTACGAATTGTTCACCCACGCCGAAGGGATGGGCGCCCTCAACCTTTATTCGGACCGCGCGCATGCCATCACCGATGAGGCGGTCGAAGCAGGGTATGCACTGGCGGCACACGCAGCATTGATATTCGACGCCGCATTGAGACAGCAGCAGTTCGAGAGTGCCCTGGCATCGCGAGACATCATCGGTCAGGCCAAAGGGATGATCATGGAGAGATTCTCGATCGACGCCACTCAGGCCTTCAAACTCCTGACCAAGTTGTCGCAGGAATCGAATGTACGAGTTGCCGAGATAGCCCGGCAGATCATCAGCAATCGATCCGAAGGTGATCAGGAAGCCGGTTGAGGTAATTCGCCCGTGACCTGAAAGACGATACGACGGCCGATCAGCACTGCGTGATCGGCGAATCGTTCGTAAAAACGACCGAGGAGAGTTACGTCTATCGCGGCCGCGACGCCGTGCGGCCACGAGCTGTCGTCGAGGGTCGCCGTCAGTCGGTGGTGCAGATCATCCATGATGTCGTCATCGTCGTGGAGACGGCGCGCATCGGCCGGGTCATGAGTGAGCAGCACATCGCCGACGGTGTGCGACATCGTCACGGCGACCTGTGCCATCTCCGAGAAGTAGGGGGCCACCTCGTCCGGGACGACGCTCGCGGGATGACGCCTTCTCGCTGCTTCGGCGATGTGGACGGCGAGTCCACCCATGCGGTCGATATCGGCGATGATGTGCGTCGCGGCGACAACCGTCCGTAGATCACAGGCCACCGGGGCCTGCCGGGCCAGTAGCAGGAAAGCCTGAGACTCGGCCCTCGCTGACAGCGCCCGTAGGTCATCGTGTGAACTGACGACCGCCTCTGCAGCTGCGAGGTCTGCGCATAGAACGGCGTGACTGGCTCGCTCGACGGCATTGCCGGCGAAGGTGGCCATCGTGCTGAGTGTCGTGTTGAGGTCGCGTAACTGGTCGCGGAATGTGCTGCGCATGAGAGTGTCTCTCTGTCTGGAGCCAGTGGCCGAGTGGAGATCGCCGAGCGAGTGATGCACTCGCTGAAAGTGACTGCGCATTCTTAGACAGTTGGAATGACGCGCGAGCTACGCGCGTGTGATTCATGCTACATGTCTACTCATCGGTGACGACGCTTTCAATGCAACGCAACCGATTCCGCCAGATTTCAGGCCACAAGGTGCTGATTCGGTTGGAGCCCAGGACAGCGACGTGGGTTTACGCATCGACGAGGCTGCACGGAGAGGGTTGCGCACGAAGGCCGCGACACCGATGGGTGTCGCGGCCTTCGCGTCAGACGGGACGATGTTCGCCAGTGCGCCTCTCGGCAAGTGGTTGCTCGCAGCAACTTTGGGGTGGTACCCGGGGCAGTGATACGAACACCGTCGGTTTCTACAACAGGCAGTGGTGCCGAACTATTCCGCCCTCCGGGCGCGTTCATGCGCGGAAGTGGTCGGGCCCCGACATAATCCCCTCATGATCATCGGGATTCTCGCCGCGCTGTTCGCGTGCATTGCATACGGGGTGTCCTCCGTCATGCAGGCGTACGGCGCGCGCTCGGCGAAGCAGGCGGCGGCCGCGCGCGGCGAGAGCGGTTTCGAGACCGACAAGGGCGCACCGACCATGCGGTCGACGATGGCCGCGGTGTTGACGACCGCGTTCATCGTCGGAACCGTTCTCGATGTCGTCGGGTTCGGCGGCAGCGCGGTGTCGGCACGTCTCATCCCGCTCTTCCTGTCACAGACGATCGTCAGTGCGAACCTTGTGGTGACGGCGATCCTCGGCATCTTCGTGCTCGGCATCAACCTCCACAAGAGGGACTGGCTGGCGATCGCCGTTGTCATCGTGGCGTTGTTCGCGCTGGGTATCTCGGCGGACTCCGAAGGTCACGGGCACGACGCCGCCTGGTTCCACTGGGGCCTGCTTGCCGTCACCCTGGTGTTGTTCGCCGGTTCGATCGGTTTGATCAGGTGGTTGGGCTCCCGGGCGGCGATTGCCGCCGGGCTGTGTGCGGGCGCGATGTTCGGTGCCGTGGCCATCGCGGTGCGCATCCTGCACGGCATCTCTGACTTCGACGTGGTCGACATCCTCACCGATCCCGCCGCGTACGCGCTTGCTGTCGCGGGAATAGGTGGCTACTACCTGCACACCGTCGCCCTGCAGTTGGGTTCGGTCAACGGCGCGACGGCTGCGCTGGTGGTGGGCGAGACGGTGGTGCCCGGTCTGGTCGGCATCGTCTGGCTGGGCGACAACGCACTCCCGGGCCGGACATGGTTGGCTGTTCTCGGCTTCATCTTCGCGGTCGTCGGCGCGGTCACAGTGGCGTGGTCGGGCGCGGTCGAAGCCAGCGCACAGGCCGAGTCCGGAGCAGAGAAGGCACCAGCATGAGCACCACGATGTACAAGCGGTCCACCCGAATGGTCCGCTTCGACGAACTGTCCATGGAGATGACGGCAGCACTGGCAGAACATGCACAAAGCCGCCAATTGGTTCTCAGCGATGACATGCCCGCCTGGCTCACCTCCAGCCAGAACCTGCCGTCCAACTCGCTTCTCGGAAAAGTGTTCCGCCGCAAGGCCAACTGGACCGATCCGGATGCGGCGCACGAGGTGCTCGTGGTCATCCACTCCACGCACCTGATCGTGGTGACAGCGGGTGAGAAGCGGGGCACCGCCGTGTTGTCGGTTCCGATGTCGCAGGCCTCGGCCCGGGTGGGCAGCGCGCTCGAAGACACCTTTGCGGCGGTGGAGGATTCAGGGATCACACTGGGCGGCTTCCCTGGAGAGCACGGACAAGCCGGTACCTTCTACATCGGGCTCGGCCCCGAACCTGCGGGATCCGAATGCGCGGAGGCGATCCGTGAGGCGATCACCGCGGCAAAGAACCCGTAAACGGTTGTCCTGCCCGACCCCAAGATCCCTTCGGCCATCTGAGTTGTCGCCCCGCCGACCTCAGCCGGGCAACGTTTCGCCGCCGATCGGAGCCAGCACCTCACCGCTGTAGTACGACGACATGGTCTGCGACGCGAAGAACACGTAGGACGGTGCGATCTCGTCCGGCTGCGCGGCGCGACCCATGGGAACCTGCTTACCGAAGTCGGCGACCTTGTCGGCCGGCATCGTCGCGGGGATCAACGGTGTCCAGACAGGTCCCGGCGCAACACAGTTCACCCGAATTCCGCGGTCGACGAGACTCTGCGCGAGCGAGTAGGTGAGCGCGATGACAGCGCCCTTGGTGGCCGAATAGTCGATCAATGACTTGTTGCCGCGCAACCCATTGATAGAGCCGGTGTTGATGATTGCCGAACCCTCGCCGAGGTGCTCGAGAGCAGCGTGGGTCACGTGGTAGAAGCTGTGGATGTTCACATCGAACGTTCGCTTCCACTGCTCGGGGGTGATCTCAGAGAAATCCTCGACAACGTGTTGATAGGCAACGTTGTTCACGAGGATGTCGAGACCGCCCAAGTCCTCGACCGTTCGGCCGACGATCTGGCGGCAGTGTGTGGGATCGGCCAGATCCCCTGCGTACGTGGTGCACCGGCGTCCTTCGGCTTCGACGAGCCCCTTGGTGTGTGCGGCATCGTCGGACTCGTCGAGGTACGCGATGGCGACGTCGGCACCCTCTTTGGCGTATGCCACGGCGACCGCCCGTCCGATGCCGGAATCGCCGCCGGTGATGAGGGCCTTCTTGCCCTGCAGGAGTCCGCGGCCTTGGTACGACCGCATTTCGTCGTGCGGTTGCTCGCTCATGTCCCCGGTGCGCCCCGGGTACTCGATGTTCTCGGCTGGATGTTCGCTCATGGTCTGCACCTTTCTGTTCCACCGCTGCTTACCCGGCGCTGACCGGGTGAAACCTCGAGTTTGACGGTCCTGCCGGCGGGTAACCTCCAGGACCGATCGAACTCTCGAGAAGGAGGAAGCACATGCCGAAGACGACAAAATCGGGTGCGCCGAAGAAGAGTGAGCTGCCCAGTACGTTGATCAAATCGGGCAAGAAGGCACAACGCACATTCACCAAGACCTACGACTCGGCGATGGACGAATACGGCGACGAGAAACGTGCGCACCGCACGGCCTTCTCCGCTCTCAAGCACAGCTTCGAAAAGGTGGGCGACCGTTGGGAACCCAAGAAGAAGAAGGGTCCCTCCGACAGCCGGGCCAAGAGTGGTGGCCCCAATCCCTCAGGTAAGTCTGCCGAGGGTGTTGACGCCAACGCCAGCAAGGATCATCTGGTCAAGGTGGCGAAGCGCCTCGACATCAAAGGCCGCTCTTCCATGAAGAAGAAGGAACTGGTCTCCGCCATCAAGAAGGCGAACAGAAAGAAGACTGCCAAGAACCGGTGAGGGTTCTCGAGCAGTCTTCTCCTGGTTCGCCGTGAGGCCTTCGGCCCTCAGGGACGGAGCAGGATCTTGACCGCGCCGTCCTGCTTCTTCTGGAAGATCTCGTAGGCGTGGGGTGCCTCTTCGAGGCTCAGCTCGTGAGTGGCGAAGGTGTCCACGCCCAGCGGATCGTCGTCGGTGAGCAGCGGCATGAGGTCCTTCTCCCAGCGCTTCACGTTCGCCTGTCCCATGCGCAGATTGATCTGCTTGTCGAACATGGTGCCCAGCGGCAGCGGATCCATCTCGCCGCCGTAGACACCGATCAGCGACACCGTCCCGCCGCGCCTGACCGCATCGATGGCCGTGTTCACCGCCGCGAGCCGGTCGACGCCGGCCGTCTTGAACACAGGTTGGGCGACGGCGTCGGGCAGGAAGCCGGCCGCCGTCTGGATGAGCTTGGCCCCGGGTGCGCCGTGCGCCTCCATGCCGACCGCGTCGATCACCGCGTCCGTTCCGCGCCCCGACGTGCGGTCACGCACGATCTCACCGATGTTCTTGTCCAACCTCATGTCGATGGTGTCGATGCCCCGCGCCTTGGCCCGATCGAGGCGTTCGGGTACGAGGTCCACCGCAACCACGTCGTAGCCACGATGGGCCGCGATCCGTGCACACATGTCGCCGATCGGTCCCAGTCCCAGGACGGTGACCGTCCCACCATCGGGCACGTTCGCGTACTCGACCGCTTGCCATGCGGTGGGAAGCACGTCTGAGAGGTACACGAATCGAGAGTCCGCCGGGCCCTCGGGCACCTTGATATGGGTGGCGTCCGCGAGCGGAACCCGTAGGTATTCGGCCTGGCCGCCCGGTACCTGGCCGTACAGCTGCGAGTAGCCGAACAGCGCTGCACCGCGACCCTCGGAGGTGACCTGGCTGGTCTCGCACTGGCTGTGTAGACCGTTGTCGCACATGAAACAACTGCCGCAACAGATCTGGAACGGGATCACCACCCGGTCGCCCACGGCCAGATTCTTCACTTCGGCACCCACCTCGACGACACGTCCCATGGGCTCATGGCCGAGGATGTCGCCGGGGCTCATGAAGGGGCCGAGCACTTCGTAGAGGTGGAGGTCCGAGCCGCAGATGTTCGTGGTCGTCAGCTCGATGATGGCATCGGTCGGCTCCTGAATCTTGGGGTCCGGTACCGTTTCGACACGCACGTCCCGTTTGCCCTGCCACGTCACTGCTCTCATGAGTCCTCCTGGTTGGGTCCGCCCGTTTCGTTCCTCGGGCACGCGGGTCGGATACCCATGGAGTGCCGTGGTGAACCCAAGCGCTGCTCGAGAACAGGGCCGCATGACAGGGTGATTGAAGACGAACTCGACGGGGTAACCCAGACGAGTTGAATCAGCAAGCGTAGATGGGACCGTGTTGGAGCGAACTCAACCGAAGGCGCGGGTCTCTGACGACTATGCCGACGTCGTGGACTTGATCGCGCGTCTACGGGAGAAAGAGAAGGGCACGCCCGCTGCGGACCGTCTTCGCGACCAGGTCATCACCCGCTGCCTCCCTCTCGCCGAGAACATCGCCCGCCGTTTCAGTGGTCGCGGCGAAAATCACGACGACCTCGTCCAGGTTGCCCGCCTGGGCCTGGTCAATGCGGTGGATCGGTTCGACCCTCAGCACGGTTCGGAGTTCGTGTCTTTCGCGGTACCCACGATCATGGGTGAAGTGCGCAGGCATTTCCGGGATGCGGCCTGGGCCACCCGTGTCCCACGTCGGCTGAAGGAGTTGCACAAGTCGATCAGCGACGCCTCGGAAAACCTGTCCCAGCGCCTCGGGCGGGCACCATCGCCCAGCGAGATAGCCGCCGAGCTCGACCTCAGCGTCGCGGAGGTGACCGAAGGCCTCCTGGCGCGTGGGGCTTACCAGGCACTGTCCACCG
This sequence comes from Williamsia muralis NBRC 105860, assembly GCF_001598915.1. Classification (GTDB taxonomy): domain Bacteria; phylum Actinomycetota; class Actinomycetes; order Mycobacteriales; family Mycobacteriaceae; genus Williamsia; species Williamsia muralis. The sequence continues at coordinate 128,676 of NZ_BDAP01000001.1, forward strand.
ATTCCGGTGCGGCCGATGACGAGCTCGGCGCACCATTGCTGGAAACGCTGGGCTCCGAGGATCCCGAGTACGAGCACGTTGAAAGCTATGTCGCGATCCGGCCGGCTCTCGCCAAGCTCTCCGAGCGCGAGCGACGAATCCTGGTGCTGCGATTCTTCGGATCTCAGACCCAGACCGAGATCGCGAAACAACTCGGGATCTCACAGATGCACGTGTCGCGCATCCTCTCCAGCACCCTGGCCAAGTTGCGTGACGAGCTCGGCTCTGACGAAGACGGGGCATTGGGTGGCCCGAATTCCTTCCTGAATTGAACAATGAATTGTAGATTGTTAATCAGGTTGGGAAGGCAGCCGGGCTTTCTGGAGTGGCCTGCTCGGTGGGCGGCGAGCTCCAGGGGCAGTCATCGCCAGTCGGCCGGAGGTTTTCATGTCGCCATCGGAGACCAATTTCTATCCTGAACTACGAGACGTCGGCTCCATGACCGAGCTCGGGCACACGTGCACCAGAAAGATCACGTTCTCCTGCACCCGTGCGCATCCCGTCGTTGTCCGGGTCGATGGGGAGATGGACCGCGACAACGTAGTGCTCCTCCAGGACTACCTCGACCATCTGCTCAGCGGAACCAAGGCACTGATCGTCGACCTGTCCGACGTCGACTTCGCACCGTCGTCATGCCTCGAACTGCTCATCGATGTCGCCGATACAGCAGCCACAGAGGATCGGTGGTTTGCGGTCGCCTGCGGGCGACCCGTGAGTCGACCGCTGGAGCTTCTCGGGGACCTGGTCGAATGTTTCGACTCGTTGGAATCGGCACGCCAAGCCACTCCTGCGCAGTAGTAACCCGGTCCGAAACTCGCTCGAGACGGCTTCACTTACGCTCACCGCGGATGGGTGATGCGGCGCGGGCCCGGACATCGGACTGTGAAATCGTGGGGCTCAGAAGGCACCCTGACTATTTGTTTCGCGAGAGTGCTTAGGGCAGCCATCGTCGGGGTATACGGGGTGAGACCGTAGTAGGAGTAGTGCAAATGTCGATCGTGATCAACACCGTTGGCCGGGGTAACCTGCCCGGTAAAGGGGGATCGAAGTGGTAGTGGGTGACGTCATGCGTATCGACGAAACGGCAGTGGCTCCGGTGAATATCCGGGTGCCCGCCGACAAGTCGCAAGTTGCGATGGTCCGGGCCATCGCCGAGACCTTGGCGGTGCTGGCCGATTTTTCCCTGGATGAGGTAGCCGACATCAAACTGGCCGTCGACGAGGCCGCGATGACGATCATCGGACATGCCGGACCGGGTGCCGAACTGACAGTCGCTTTCACCACAGCCGAGCACCACTTCAACGGCGTGGTCCAGTCGTGGCTCCCGAGCTCTAACTCCTTGCCCCAGACCGGGTTTGGTTGGCACGTGCTGCAAACGCTGACCGAGTCGGTGACCGTCCATGAGGGCGAGGCAGAAAACGATGGCCGTCTGGTCGCCATCGAACTGGTGAAGTAACCAAATCCCGTCCGAGCCGACGGCGCCGACCACATCGGCGCGGGCTCAATCGAGCTTGGTGAGCGGCCGGGTGGCCGGCCCCTCGAGGACCGCCCCGTCGGCCGCGAAACGTGATCCATGGAGTGGGCAGTCCCACGACTTCTCGGCGTCATTCCAGTTGAGTACACCCGCAAGGTGAGGGCACACCGCCGACACCTTGTGCGTCTGTCCTTCCACGGTGCACACGCCCGTCGGCCGGGCACCGTCGCGACGCAGCACCCCGCCGCCCTCGGGAACGGTCTCGTCGGTGGTAGTCGAGGCGCCGGGTTTGATCGCTGCGCCCGCCCACCCCTTGGCCATGTGCAGCCCGACCTCGGCATTGATCACCGCGGCAGACGGGACACCCACAACCTGCGCGGGGCGGGACGAGTCCAGGTACTCCGCCCACGCCGGACCACCGCCGAGGAGCCGGCCGGCAAGCGCCAACGCAGCAGCCACCCCGTTTGTCATGCCCCACTTGGCAAATCCGGTGGCCACGTAGATGCTGTCGTGCCCGGGAAGGATCGGTCCCACGTAGGGCAGCTCATCGATCGTGATGTAGTCCTGCGCCGACCACTGGTGGGTCAGCTCCGCGGTCGGGAAATACGTTGTGGTCCAGTCGATCAGCTCGTCGACGTGTTCCTGCTCCGATTTGGCCCGCCCCACGGGATGTCCGCTTCCGCCTGTGAGGAGAAGTGGCTCGCCGTTGGGCCCCGGAACCCACCGGACCGACCTCGACGGCTGGTCGGCGGCAAGGTACATGCCCGCCATGATCGGCTCTGAGACCGAAAAGGCGGCAGCGTACGAGCGCTCGGGATGGACGCGGGCAAAAAAGCCGCCGCGGTCGAGAATCGGTGTACCGGTGGCCAATACGATCTTCCTGCCACGAACGGTGACGTCGTCTCCGGTGACGGGGTCCACCTGGTCCGTGCGAAGTATCTGGTCGCCGTCTTTGCTGTGCGCAGACACGACCCTGGTGTTCTCGTAAACCTGCACGCCATGCCGCTGGGCTTCGGCGACGAGAGCTCCGAGGGCATCGAGTGGGTGGAACTGGGCCTGGTCGTCGAGGGCCACTGCCGCCACCGATGGAAACGGTGTCCCGGGATCATCGACCCAGCGGACGTCGAGGCCTGCTTTCTGGCCGGCTTGGAATTCCTTGCGGATGCTGTCGATGCCCTTGTCCGACTGCGCGTATGTGTACGCCGTCTCGATTTGGAACGGCACGTCGTGTTGCGCGCAGAAGGCCAGCAGCCATTGTTGCGCTTCGACGTTGGCGTCGACATACCCGCGCAACGCTGCGGCCGAGTGCTTGCTCGAGATGGAGGACAGTCGGGTGCCTTGGAGCACGCTGACTTTCGCGGTGGTGTTGCCCGTGGCCACGGCGCCGAGTTGTCGGGCTTCGACCAACGCGACGTCGGCACCCGATCGACCCAGGAGCAGCGCAGTGGTCACGCCGGTGATGCCTCCGCCGACAACGACGTAGTCGAAGCGTGAATCGGTGATGCTTCGAACAGGCGGATCGACCTTGACGCTCTTCATCCACAGTGAGGACACAGCGCTTTGATACCCGCGGTGTCTGCGGTTCAAACTGCTCTCGCGAAACACCGTTCCGCCGGCATCAATTGAACCGGCGGAACGGGAAAGCGGCGATGAAAATCAAGAAAGTTTGAGGGGAGACTCGCTTTTTGAGTCTCCCACGCCGAAGGGAATGGTCACCTCAAACGCCGGGAAAATATAACTCCCGTACGGCTTTGAGGTCAACCGGTCTCAAAAGGTCAGCGTCAGGACTCGATTCGAGCGCTGCGCAATTCATGCCCCTTGCTGGTGAGGCACCGTCCGCTGGGCAGGTCCCATGACCAGCCGTGGAGGTTGCAGGTCAGCTTGTCGCCCTCGATGACACCGAATTTGGTCAGATCGGCTTTGAGGTGCGGGCAGCGGCGCTGCAACTTCCAGCCGTCCTTCTCGATGGAGGACGAGTCATCGTGTGCCTCGGCGAACCACCCGTCGGCGTAAGCAATTCGCTCATCGGTCAGACACTTGAAAAACGTGTACAGGAATTCGTTGTATCCGCCGATGCGCCAGGTGGTGAAACGCGTCGAGAGAAAGATCGTGTTGACCCAATCGGGTTCGTTGTCACGCAGGACAGTTCTGACCAACTCGGGCGCAATCCGGAATCCATACCGGTATTTGCCTTCTTTTTCTTTCGGTTCTCGCACTGTGCGGTTGGGGAAGTCGAGGACAACGGTCTCCTCGCCCATCACCAATCCGACCGGATACCCGATGCCGTCGCAGATCAGATCGCTCTGGGCCATGATCGGCTCGAAGAGCTCCTTGAGAGCGGGCAGCAAGGGGTCACCGACGGCGGGGGCCCACGTCGCCTTCTGCGCTGCGATCACCGGGGCGAACTTCTCGGCCATCCGATCGAGGTATGCGGCCTTGTTGGGGCCGAAGACCTGCTCCGGCGGATACGGATGCGACAACTCGTTGAGCTGTGAGCCGGTGATGTCGACGGTGGAGCCCGACACCATCATCAGGCCACGGTGCTTCTCCCCGTCGTCGGTGCCCTTCTCCTTCATCTGGTCCAGGAACGTCTCCTGGTCCGGGAAGATGCTCGTGGGGTCGTTCTCGATGTCGTTGAGGTAGCGCAGATCCTCGTCGAGGAACATGGGCGGCCCGGCAGACGGGACGACCCAGGTGGCACCGACCTGCTCGATGTACGACCTCGCCCTGTCCATACCGCGCTGGCGCTTCTGGGCAGCGAAGTTGGCCTTGGAGCGTTTCGGGATGTCGTACACCATCGGGTACCAGATCGCGCCCGAGTACTGAAGCAGGTGAAGGTCGATGTGACCGAACTGCTCAGCGATCACATCGAGATCCACAGGCCGCGCATCGTTCATGTTGAAGACGGTGGTCTCACCATCGCTGACCACGAGGCCGCTGTCGCCGATGGGACCGTCAGCCGGCGCCCGCAATGCGACGATCATCACGTCGAGACTGCCCTTGTCGTTCGTGACGGTGGTCTTCACCGAGTCCTCGGTCTCCACGAACTTCGTGAACCCGAGCTTCTCCAGTTCGCGGCGCAGGTCCGGCACCGGGTAGTCAGGGAGCAGTACGGTCGCGTCCTTGCTGACGTTGTCGCGCAGGTTCTGCTCGTCGAAGTGGTCCCGATGGAGGTGGCTGACGTACAGGTAGTCGCAGTTGCCCAGCGCCTTCCAGTCCAGCTCACTGTTGTCGGGGAATGGCACCCATGAGGCGAAGTACGCGGGGTTCACCCATGGGTCGCACAAGATCGACCCGGCATCAGTCTGGATGTGGAATCCGGCGTGCCCAATGCTCGTGACCTGCACGTGCTGCCTCCAAAATCGTGGTTATTGCTTCAACTTCTGGTTCGTCGCAATGAGAACCAGAGTATCGACCAGTTCCGGGTGGCCCCTCTTTGGCCAACGCTATGCTCGCCGCATGGAACCGGTCTACGACACAGTCATCGCCATCGCCAGATCACTCTGGGCCGCCGAGGGCCTGAAGTTCACCGTGACCGGGGTCGAGAACGTACCGAAGACGGGCGGCGCCGTGGTTGCTATCAACCACACCGGCTACCTCGACTTCACCTACGCCGGCTTGCCTGCGTTTCTGCAGGGTAAACGCAAAGTACGGTTCATGGCCAAAAAGGAGGTCTTCGACCACCGCATCAGTGGGCCGATCATGCGCAGCCTCAAACACATCCCGGTGGACCGTTCGGCCGGCGCGGACAGCTACCGCGCCGCGGTGGAATACCTCCAGCGGGGAGAGCTCGTCGGTGTCTACCCAGAAGCGACGATCAGCCGGAGTTTCGAGATCAAGGACTTCAAGTCCGGTGCTGCGCGGATGGCGCTCGAAGCGGGTGTCCCGATCCTGCCGACCGTCATCTGGGGCGCTCAGCGGGTCTGGACGAAGGGCCATCCCAAGCGGCTGGGCCGGACGAACATCCCCATCTCGATAGGTGTCGGAGAACTGATCGCGCCGGATGGCGATCCGGCCTCGCTGACCGAGCGTCTGCACAAGACGATGAGTGAGGAACTGCTGACCTTGCAGCAGAATTACGGGCCCCATCCACAAGGGGAGTTCTGGGTGCCCGCCCGACTGGGGGGATCGGCGCCCACGCTGGAAGAGGCCAACCGGATGGATGCCGAGGACCTGGCTGCCCGGGCGGCCAAACGCGACGGCGGCGTCTGACCTACTTGTCGCGCTCGGCGCCGAGATTCCATTCCAGGTTCACCGTGGTGCCCTGAGGACTGGGGTTGATGCGCGGATGGTCGGCCAGCGCTTGCATCAGAGGAATGCCGCGACCGCGCAGCCGGTGAGTTGTCGGGTCCGGTTCTCGCCAGTTCCCGTGGTCCTGAACGGTCACATTCAACTGCTGATCATGCGGATGGTAGGTGGCACGCAGACTCATCGTGCCCGGCTCGCGTCCGGTGTATGCGTGCTCGACAGCGTTTGCAAGCGCCTCGTAGACCGCCAACGTGATCGAGTCGGAGAGATCGCCGACATCGGGTACATGCTCGGCAAGCCATTCAGCCAGCAACTGGCGTAGCGAGGTCGCGGCCGCCGGTTCGGCGGCCACATCGGTATACATGAGCCGTACGCCCTCGGTCGGCGAGTTCGTCATGACTTGATCGGCACCCACAGCTCACTGTTACCCAAGCAGCACCGCTTTTAAGCGGTATAAGGATCGTTACTCTCTTCGGCGAAGTCCGCAGCCGCGGCCTCGACGGTCGCATACATGAGAATCGTCTCGTCCAAACCGACGAGACGCATGGGCCGTTCGGTGGCCGGGCCGTCGGCGACAACGCCGAATTTGCCCGTCGGCGCAATGTTCTCGTGGGCGGTGACCAGGGCGGCCATGCCCGCCGATGACAGGAAATCGACTTCGGTGATGTCGATGATGAGTCCGGCCGGCACGCCACTGATCGCCTCGCGAACGGCGTCTGCCAGCTGCGGGACGGTGAGGATGTCGATACTTCCGCGCACGGTCAACACCACCAGCCCACCTTTTCGGTCTGCGGCGATGGTCAGTCCGGTGCCCGGCAACTCATGACCTTCGCGGGCGACTTGCGCTTGCCCGTCGATCGATTCCATCGATTCCCCTTGCTCAATGGTGTCTCTACCGTGCGCGCGATCCAGGAAGTCCAGACAGCACGCACCCCCGGCTTCTAGCTGAACCGACTAGTCCATATTTGCACAGCTTGACCACACGGCAACCAATTGGTCGCCGCATTCACCGAACCCATGTTCGCAACCCGAGGAGGACGTCGGCGTTTCGTGTCCCGTTGGTCGGGGTATCAAGTTGTGTGCCCGTGCGGCGACGGGTCGATCAGACCTCGAGAGTGCGCGGTGCGATCGAGGCCCCACGGCGGGCCATCGTCGAGAGTCAGGAGCATGGAGCGTCAATGACCGCTGTCCGAACTGTGTTCAGAACTTGCACTACCGAGACGACGCCGGCGGTGAGCGACGAACCGCTGTCCATCGCGCTCATCGCATCGCACAGCTACCCGATCGCGGAACCGTTTGCAGGTGGGCTCGAAGCCCACGTGTGGCACCTGGCCAGGGCCCTGTCGAGTCGCGGTCACAGGGTGGCGCTGTTCGCGGCCGCGGGATCCGACCTGGGCATCGACCACTCGCTGCTCGATGTGAGCGAGTTCGACCCGAGCCCGGCGGCACAACGCGACACGTCGATGCCGGAACCAGGCTTCATGGCTGCACATCACGCCTACCTGGAACTGATGATGCGCCTGGGCCGCGATGCCGAGTTCGACGTCATCCACAACCACAGCCTTCACTATCTGCCCATCGCGTTGGCCCGTACCGCGACCGCGCCGGTCCTCACGACCCTGCACACACCACCGACGCCGTGGCTGGAATCCGCGATCGAGGTGAACACCGAGAACACCCGGTTCGCCGCGGTCAGCGAGCACACCGCCCGGTCGTGGGGCCACGTTGCCCAGGACATCGAGGTGATCAGCAACGGGGTCGATCTGAGCCTCTGGCCTGCGGGTACCGGCGGCGACGACCTCGTGTGGTTTGGGAGGTTCGTGCCGGAGAAGGGCGCCCACCTCGCTGCACTCGCCGCCGACCGGGCCGGTCTCGGACTCCGGCTGGCCGGGCCCATCAGCGACCGGGAGTACTTCGACCGCGAGATCAGCCCGTTGCTCACCGATCGCATCCGGTACGTCGGCCACCTGGACCAGAGCGCATTGGCGACGGTGGTCGGCTCATCGGCCGCCACCCTGGTGACACCCCTGTGGGACGAGCCCTACGGCCTGGTGGTGGCGGAGTCGCTCGCGTGCGGGACCCCGGTCGCGAGTTTCCGGCGCGGGGGCATTCCGGAGATCGTTGGGAATGACGGCGGGGTGCTGGCGGACTCCTACGACGTCGACTCGCTGGCAGCTGCCGCACGCCAGGCGATGACTTTGGACCGGGGCGTCGTGCGCGCCCGAGCCGAGAGTCACTGTGCCGAAGGCGCCATGGTGGATCAGTACTTGTCGCTCTATCGACGGCTGGCCGGTCACACGCATCTGGCCGCATGATCGGCTACTACGTCCACCACCAAGGCCACGGCCACCGAAATCGGGCAGCGTCGATCGCCCGGGCGATGCGAACGCCCGTCACCGCGTTGTCGTCGGCTCCGATCGAACCTGATGTGTTCCAGCGCGTTGTCGAGTTGGACCGCGACGACCTAGGGGAGCGTCGAGATGTGACTGCCTCCGGAATGGTCCACTGGGCCCCGATCCGAGATCCGGGGATGCGCGGTCGGATGGCTCAGCTGGCCGCTTGGGTGGAGAAGACGGATCCCGCCGCACTTGTCGTGGACGTGTCGGTGGAGATCGCGGTGTTCGCCCGGCTGCTCGGTGTTCCGGTGATCGTGGTGGCAATGCCCGGCACCCGCGACGATTCGCCACATCAGCTGGCCTACGGGTTGGCCGATGCCATCATCGCGCCGTGGCCGGACGCTGTTTATGCACCGGACTGGCTGCGACCGCACCTGCACAAGACCACCTTCACCGGTGGGATCAGCAGATTCGCCGGCAGGGCCCGGTCTTCCGACGATGCCGAACGTTCCGATGTCCTGGTGATGACGGGTTCGGGCGGAACCCGCATCACGGAACAAACAGTCGAGGCCTGCCGATCTGCGTACCCGGACATGACGTGGCGTTTCGCCGGCGGACCCGGCAGTTGGCTGCCGGATCCCTGGCCCGCCATGTGTAGCGCCGGGGTGATCGTGGGCAACTCCGGCCAGAACACCGTCGCCGACCTGGCGGTCGCTGCCAGGCCGGCCATCGTCATCCCCGAAGACCGTCCCTTCGGAGAACAGCGGGCCGTCGCCGAAATGCAGCGGGTGCTGCAGTTGGCCACGGTGGCATCGGCCTGGCCGGAGACCTCGGCATGGCCGGCGTTGTGCACGGCGGCGGCGCGGACACCCTCGCACCGCTGGTCCCGGTGGGAGACAGAAGGGGCCGCTGAGCGCGCCGCGGATGTGATCGAGGACGTCGCCCAGAGATGGACATGACCGTCGCCGTGCTCACCATCGTGAGTGGCCGGCACCGGCATCTGCGGGCCCAATTACGTGCTCTCGCTGCCACTTCCGATCGACCCGACCTCCACGTAGTGGTCGCCATGGACGATCCGGCCATCGCCGAGCGGGTGGACCTGGGTGAGGCGGTGGTCGCGCATGTCGCACGCGTGGACGGCAGGCTGCCGCTCGCGCTCGCGCGCAACACAGCTGCGGCAATCGCCCTGGACCGCGGCGCCGACCTGCTGGTCTTCCTCGATGTCGATTGCATCCCCGCGCCCGACCTCGTGTCCCGATACAAGGCCGCCGTGCACCGTCGGGCGGGAGAACGCCTGCTGTTCTGTGGGCCGGTCACGTATCTCGACGAGCGGGCTTCCGACGTGGCACGTGGCGGTGGAGACCTCGCGTCGCTGACTGCGCCCCACCGCGCGCGGCCGAACCCGCCGGCCGGTTCTGTGGAGCTCGGCACCGACATGAATCTGTTCTGGTCGTTGTCTTTTGCTGTCACCGCAGCCGACTGGACCCGGATCGGCGGCTTCTATGACGGGTACACCGGTTACGGCGGGGAGGACACCGACTTCGCCCAGATGGCGGCGTCCCAGCGATTCGAGATCGCCTGGGTGGGCGGTGCCCATGCCTATCACCAGTTCCACCCCGTCTCGAACCCGCCGGTGGAACACCTCGACGACATCTTGCTCAACGCCGACATCTTCCACCGCCGCTGGGGGTGGTGGCCGATGAATGGTTGGCTGGACGGCTTCGCCGAACTCGGACTGGTCGTGTTCGACGACGAGCGCAATCGTTGGGTGCGAACATGATCCGATGGGCGGCGTACCGAAGGCGGGTGCCGATCAACTGTCGTCGGACGGCCTGACCTGCGCCAGCTTCTGTTTGGCGGTGTTCTTCACCACCTGCCACGCGTCCTGATCGCCTTTGATGAGCGCGCTGCCCAGGGACTTCGCCTGCTCGAACGTTGCGTGTGGCGGTATGGGCGGGACGTTCGGGTCGCATCGGACATCGAGCAGTGCCGGTCGGTCGGCCGCGAGGGCGGCATCCCAGGCAGGCCCGATCTCCTCGGTGGTGTCGACATTGATGCCGAGAAGGCCGATGCCGCGGGCGAACTCGGCATAGTCCATGTCGGGCAGCGACTGCGACTCGACGAACTTGGGGGTTCCCTCCATCGCGCGTTGTTCCCATGTGACCTGGTTGAGGTCGTTGTTGTGCAGCACCACCACGATCAACCGCGGGTCGGCCCACTGCTTCCAGTACCGGGCGATGGTGAGCATCTCGGCGAGGCCGTTCATCTGCATCGCGCCGTCGCCTTCGAATGCGATTCCGGGCCGGTCGGGGTGGGCCCATTTCGCCCCGATGACGTATGGCACGGCCGGGCCCATCGTTGCCAGCGTCCCCGACAGTGAGCCGCGTACCGAACCGCGGAACTTGAGATGGCGCGCATACCAATTGGCGGCGCTTCCCGAGTCGGCGGTGATGATGGCGTTGTCCGGCATCCGCTCCGACAGCTCGTGGAACATCCTGATCGGATTGGTCGGTTCGGCGTCGGTGGTGGCCTGACTCTCGGCCATCGTCCACCACTGGTCAACATTCGACTCGATGGTTTCCCGCCAGCTGCGGTCTTCTTTGCGATGCAGCAGCGGAATGAGTTGTCGCAGCGTGGTCTTCGCGTCGCCGACGATGTTCAGTTCGTAGGGGTAACGCATGCCGATCCACTTTCCGGATCGGTCGATCTGAACGGCCCTGGCCTGGTCGAGTTCGGGCAGGAACTGACTGTACGGAAAGTTCGACCCCACCGTCAGCAGCGTGTCGCAGTCGTTCATCATCTGGTAGCTGGCCGTGGTGCCCAGCAGTCCGACCGATCCGGTGACCCACGGAAGATCATCCGGCAGAACATCTTTCCCGAGCAGTGCCTTCGCGCATCCCGCGCCCAGGAGGTCGGCCACCTCGGTGAGTTCCCCGACGCAGTCGCGCGCGCCCTGACCGATCAAGATGGCAACACGCTCGCCGGCGTTGAGGAGGTCCGCGGCCTGCTGCACCGCGGCCGGATCCGCGGTGGGCGCGCCCGGTGAGAGTCCCAGGCTCGACGGCACGTGCTTGAACTCGTGCTGTGGCGGCGTGTGTTCGAGTTCGAATACATCCGACGGGAAGATCAGGGCCGTGGGTGCCTGCTCGGACAGGGCGATCCGGATCGCGCGGTCGATGAGATTGGGTATCTGCTCTGGCACGGTGCACATCTGGACGTACTCACTGCAGACGTCTTTGAACAGCGAGAGCATGTCGATCTCCTGCTGGTACGACCCGCCCATGGCGCTGCGTTCGGTCTGCCCGACCAGTGCCAGTACCGGCACGTGGTCGAGCTTCGCGTCATAGAGCCCATTGAGCAGGTGGATACCGCCGGGACCACTTGTGGCCGTGCACACTCCGATCTGTCCGGAGAACTTCGCATAACCGACCGCTTGAAAAGCCGACATCTCCTCGTGGCGGGACTGGACGAACTGGGGAGAATTGTCGGCGCGACCCCAGGCGGCCAGCAACCCGTTGATGCCGTCGCCCGGATAGCCGAAGACCTGCCCGATGTTCCACTGCCGTAGACGTTCCAGGACGACATCGCCGACCGTTGCTGACATGGCTCTCCCTGTGGTGCGTGAATCACTCTCCGTGCCGGCCGCATACCCGCCCGGCAGCTCGCTCACACCCGTGTGCAGAGCTCGCGCCACCTTGGGGCCGTTACCCTGAGCGCATGGAACCGGTATTCCGGGCGCTCGAGATCACCGCCAAGACCCTGGTCAAGGTGCAGGGACTGAAGCTCACGTTTCTTGATCTCGACAAGTTGCCCGCCGCCGGCGGAGTGGTTCTCGCGATCAACCACACCGCTTACGTGGACTTCCTGCCCGCAGCACTGGGCGTCCATCGCCGGGGTCGCCGCGTGCGTTTCATGATCAAGTCGGAGATGCAGCAGATCGCGATCATGCGGTTCCTCATCAAACACACCAGGACGGTGCCGGTGGACCGGTCCGCAGGGGCGCAGGCGTATGAACTCGCAGTCCAGGCCTTGCGTGATGGTGAGGTGGTCGGTGTGTATCCGGAGGCGACAATAAGTCGGAGTTTCGAGATCAAGACCTTCAAGTCGGGCGTCGCGCGCATGGCGATGGATGCCGAGGTACCGATCGTGCCGGTCATCGTCTGGGGCGCTCAGCGGATTGCCACCAAGGGTGGACCGAGGAATCTCGGTCGTAGCCGCACGCCGGTCATCGTGCAGTTCGGTGACCCGATCGCGCCGGGTGGAGGGGATGCGATCGAGGCCCGTCGACTGGCCGACCATCTGCGGTCGACGATGCAGAGCATGCTCGCGGACGTCCAGGAACGCTACGGCGAACACCCCGCGGGTGCATATTGGGTGCCGGCTCGGCTCGGAGGCGGCGCGCCCACGATGGCCGAGGCGGACGCACTGGACGCAGCCGATTCGGCCGCCCGGCGCGACAAGCGGCAAAATGGATGAAATGCCCCAATTGGATGAAACGCCGTCAGAGTTCGCCGGGCCTCCCACGCTGATCGCCAGCGACGTTGATGGAACCCTCATCGACAACCAGAACACCGTTCCCGAGCTCGTACGAACGATGATCACCAAGGCGACGGCGGCGGGTGCGACGTTTGTGATCGCGACCGGCCGTCCGCCGCGGTGGATAGCCGAGATCACCGACCAACTCGAGGTCGAGCCACTTGCCGTGTGCGCAAACGGGGCGATCGTCTATGACGTCGCCACCGATCAGGTGCTGCATTCGGCGACGCTCGGAGCTTCAGTGCTCGAGCAGCTGGCCGCAATTGCCTACGAGCAGATCCCGGGATGCGGTCTGGCGGTGGAGCGGGTGGGCAAGAGTGCACACGATGCGGCGACGCCCCCGTTTGTCGCGACCGCGGGCTATCAGCACGCGTGGCTCAATCCGGACCACATCGAGATGAGTGAAGCAGACGTCCTGTCGGAGAACGCGGTGAAGATGTTGGTCCGGCGCCCCGAACTCAGCAGCGACGAGATGGCTCGGCGTCTGGAGGCGGTGGTGGGCGACCTGGCCGACGTCACGTTCTCCACCGACAACGGGCTCATCGAACTCTCGGCACCCGGCGTCAGCAAGGCCAGCGGGTTGCGGACGCTGGCCGAGCTGAAGGACCTACCGACCGGTGCGTCGATCGCATTCGGAGACATGCCCAACGATGTCGAGATGTTGCGTTGGGTCACCCGGGGTTTTGCGATGGCCGGTGGCCATCCTGCCGCCATCGCCGCGGCAGATGAGATCGCGCCCGACAACAACTCCGGCGGGGTGGGCCAGGTGCTGGCCCGGTGGTTCTAGCGGCTCACCGACCGCGCGCGGCCCCGAGCGTCGCGCACCGGTGTGAACCGTTGCGCGACAGCCGGAACCGTGCGTCGGGGGTCAGCCTGCCGGCGGTGCGGTCGGTACCGCGGCCGCCTCGCGCTGGGCGTCGTAGGTGTCGTTGAACGTGTCGATGTAGGTACGCAGCACCCGCACGATGCCGGTGACCAGGTTCCACACCAACGTCCCGCCCTGGAAACTCTGCGTGACGCCGTCGGGTCCCGTCGTCTCCGAAGAGGTGGGCAGACCCAGCGGGCTGTTCTCGAAGCCCATGGTGGCCCACGCTTTTGCGATGGCGCCCTTGATGATCTGCGCACCGGTGGACTCGGACCAGTAGATCTTGCCGTTCTCGAAGTCCGCGAACTTTGCGTTGCCGTCCGGGGTGGTCTGCTCGGTGGTCACGGCGTTGCCGAGATCACCGGTGGGACCGCCGGTCGCCATCCACTGCTGGGCGATGGCACCGGTGTCGGTGGTGGACAGCACCTGTGGGTTCTCGGTACCGGACACCGGACTCTGCACCGGCGCAGTGTCCACCGGGGCGGGGGCGGCCGGAGGCGCCACGATGGCAGCACCCGACGCGGCGATGTCGCGGATCTGTGGCAGCGCCTCGTAGGCGAGGTTGCCCGGGCATTCGGTGGAGTAGAAGTCGCGGTGCCCGCTGATGACCGGCAGTGTCGCCGTCTCGCCGGCCGCGAACAAGGCCCCGTCGAAGCCCTGCGACACCACCGAGCCCGTGCCGCGGGGATCCAGGCCCGCCAGCCGGAGACGCCAGCCCAGGAAAGATCCTGCGGCAGCAAGCATTTCGGGTGAGGGGGCCATCTCGTTGAGATTGCCCATCAGCGACAGGCCCATCGTGTCCTTGTTGAAGCCGCCGGTGTGGGTGCCCTGGACGTTCTTGTCCAATCCGCCTGCGGTGCCTTCGAAGATCTGACCGTACTTGTCGACCAGCACGTTGTAGCCGATGTCGCACCAGCCCAGGGTCTGCGCGTGGTACGCGTAGATGCCGCGCACGATCTCGGCGGACTGCTCGCGGGTGTAATCGTTCGTTCCCGCAGTGTGGTGCACGACAGTCTCTTTGAGGGTGTCGTCATACGTCGGCTCAGAGCATCGGATGGATTCGTCGGCGCCCCATTGCGCCCGGGTGATCACCTGGGGGGTTGCCGACGGTGCCGCCACGGCGGGCGGTGCGGGCGCCGCTGCGGGTGCGGCGGGATCAGCCGCCAAGGGCTGCGATCCCAGGACCGCACCGGTACCGGGTGTGATCAGTGCGGCACTGATGGTCGAGATCGCCTGCTGCAGGGCATTTTGTCCGGGTGCGCCGGTCGTGGTGAGCAGCGGTTCTTGCTTGGGCGTGAACGCCTGGGGCACCACCTCACCCGGCATCGCCGTCGAGGTGGGAATCGAGGTGTCGGTGCGTTTGGGGACCGGGGGAGTTGTGAACGTCGTCGAGGTCGTGGATGTTGTGGTCGGCGCGATACCGGCGGGATCGGTTGTGGTGGCAGGCGCTGATCCACCCGGCGAACTCGTCGCCGACCCCTCGGTCGGCCCGGTGCCGGTACCGGGTGCGGCAACGCCGTCGTTGGTGACCGCGATCTGTACCAGGTTGGTCTTGCCGACCCACACCGGTTCGGTGCCTTGCTTGTTCGGGTCTTTTGCACTCACGCCGTCGACCCGATCGGCCGAGACCCAGGGCCCCCAGCTGCCGTCGATCTGTTTGGCGCGCACGTACGCGGTGGTGTTGGCGACGCCCTGCCAGGTCAGGCCGACCATGGAGAACGGGTCCTCTTGACCCACCTCCTTCACGATCGCGCCCTCGGGGACGTCGTCGCCGGTCGCCGGGGCCGGAGCACTGCTGGACGCCTCTGTCGACGACGGCACCGAGGGGGAGGTGGTGATGGTTCCCGGTGCGGTGGTCGAGGGGAGCAGGTCGGTCGGCAGGAGGCCGGGTGGGATCTGCAGTGGGATGTCGGGCAGTTTGATGCCCGAGACATCGATCGGGGGCAAGGTCACCCCGGCGTCGGCGAGCCCGGACTTGACCAGGTTCAGCACGATCGTCGGAACCTCGTTGAGGTTGATCTGGTTGATCGTGGTCGCGGTGATGGCGGGCGGCTCGGTCGGGTCGACGGCGAAGTTCGGCGCGCTTCCCCCGACCAGGACTGCAACCGGGCTGGCCACAACGACGGCGGCCACCGTCCCCAGGACGATCGACGGCTTCGGTCGGCGGTAGCGCACGTGGTTCTCCCTTGATTGTCGTAACTGATCGACAGTCTTTTCACCGGCGCCGCCACGCACGCCAAACTGGCGTCTCGTGGGCGACGTCGACTTCCCCATCGACTTGCCAGACGGCCAAATCGTGTCTTCTACGGACACCGAAGTCCACGACCGCTCTCGGCGTGGCGTGAAACTCGTGATGCTGTTGTTACTCGATGTGACTTTTGTGGCCGCTGTTTCTTCACTACTGTCACAACAGTCCCACTAGTCACATGCTCGCGGCTGCCGCGTGCGTTGGACCGCGACCGTGGGCGAGTGATGAGAGGACATCTATGCCGCGCATTCCAGGGCTGTACACAACCCGCCCCATCGGGGGCCGTGATGTGTTCGGCACCGGTCTGCGGCGGACGGCTGCGGCCGGGGTGTCACTGTTGCTCGCCGCCGGCGTGACCATGTGGGCAGTGCCGCAGACGGTGAAATCGAACGTCGATCTCACTGTCGGTGGCGAGGTGACGCTGATCGGACACGGCAACGGCCACGGACGCGGAATGGGTCAGTGGGGTGCGTTCGGCTACGCCAAACAAGGTTGGTCCTCGACTCAGATCCTGAGTCACTACTACGGCGGCACCACCGCGGGGAAGGTGGACAACGTCGACGTCTCGGTAATTCTCACAGGCGAGTCGTCGGTCAATGTCTTCGCGGATGCCGGCCTGAAGGTCGGTGAGGTGGCGGTGGCGCCCGGACAAGCAGTCAGTTTGTCCGGGTCCACCGCCACCATCACTGATGGATGCGGTGGCGGTGTGGTCCAGACGGTCGAGCTGCCTCGATCGCTGGTGTCGCCCATCACCGCGGGTCCAGGCCGTCCGGTGCCCGAACTGCTGAAAATGTGTGGTTCGAACCAAACCTTCCGTGGCTCACTCGGATTCGACGGGGACCGCGTGATCAACGTCGTGCCGCTGGACGACTACGTGAAGGGTGTCGTCCCCAGAGAGATCATCGTCAGCTGGGCGGACGAGGGCGGCGCCGAGGCGCTCAAGGCCCAGGCGGTGGCCGCCCGTACCTATGCTCTTGCGTCGATGGACATCAGCAAGCCCATCGACGACACCCAGAACTCACAGGTCTACGGCGGTTTCGGTGCCGAAGACCCACGAACGAACGCCGCTGTCGACGCCACCGCCGGTGTGGTCCTCATGAAGGACGGGAAGCCGGCCTTCACCGAGTTCTCCTCCTCAACAGGTGGCGCCACCGACGGCCGGGACTTCCCGGCGGTGCTCGACGAAGGCGACACCATCTCCCCGTACCGCGACTGGACCGCCACGGTGAGCTCGGACAGCATCGCCTCCACCTTCAACGTCGGGTCGCTCACCGGTTTCGAGGTGATCGAGGCCTACGGCATGGGCGCGGAGAACGGCCGCGCGGCGACGGTTCGGATCAGCGGCACCGGCGGCACGGTCGACGTCCCGGCGCAGGAGGTGCGCACCAAACTCCAGCTACGTTCCTCGTTCTTCTCGGTCCAGGGTCAGACCACTCCGCCCGCGATCGTTGCTCCTCCCTCCGGAGTCGGTTCCACGCCCACAGGTGGCGTGCCGGCCATCCCGACGCCGGGCGGCACCCCGCTGCCCACCGGCGAACTGCCCGCAACGCCGGGTACCGGGACAGGAGATCTCATCAGCGAACTGCTGGCTCTCGCCGAAGCAGCCATCGGTGGCAAGTTCACCGAACTGGGCGGTAGCTCAGGTGTGCTCGGGGAAGCGCTGGGACCGGTTCTGCCGACCACCTCGGGTACCGGAGCGGTTCAGCAGTTCCAGAACGGGTCGGTGTTCTTCGGTCCCGACACCGGTGCGCATGCTCTCGGCGGCCTGGCCCTGCTGAACTTTGTACTTCAGGGCGGCGAGAGCGTGCTCGGGCTACCGCTCGAGGACTCGTTGAGCACCCTGCTCGGGCCGGTCACCCAGGTTTTCCAGAGCAAGTTCGCCGGTGGCATCCTCGAAGTCGATCCCGCCACCGGCCAGGCCTCGCGCAAGTAGGCGTTCGCGCCCGCAGCGCTGCGTTTCGGCAGCCGCGCAAACGGGCATCCGGTGTCCATGAGTATTGAAGACGGTCCTGGCGACACCCTGAGCCCAAGCGAGAGCCTCGACTCCGACGACCTCAAGAATCATGGTGACGACGATGTCGTCGATCCCCCAGAGCACTGGGCGGAAGCGGACAAGTTCGGCACCACGCACAGCGAGGAACGCGAAGGCGAGTCTCTTGACGAGCGCATCGCCGAAGAGGTCCCGGACGTACAGCCCGAGGAACAGCCGGAGGTACCTGTCGCGGCCGCTCCCGACGACGAGCTGACCGAGAAGCTGGTCGACGAGGTGATCGATGATCAGGGACCCGACGACAATGTCCTCGCCGACGGAGTGCAGGAACTGGAGACCGACGACGGTCTGATCGTTCACGACGGTGGGTCGCGAGTGCAGGGACAGGGTCAGGCATTCCCTGACGACGGCGATTCGCTGTTCCAAGAAGTGGACTGAACCCCCCGTTCTTCTTCCCGAACAAGCAGTCCGCCCACCGGCAATGCCGACGGGCGGACTGTTTTGGTGGACTGTTATTTGGTGGACTCGGTAACGGGCTCGCGCCGACTCAGCAGAGACAGATGCCGGCCGACTGCAGCCACGCGGTGAAGGCCGCCTGATCAGGACTGGTGGTCACCCACCAGGTCACCGTCGAGTTGGCCTCGGAGTACACGAAGTATCCGGTGCCGCCGTTGTCCATCGCGGCGAAGTACGCATATGTGGTGCCGCCATCGAACGGCCGGGAGAACATCTCCGACGAGTTGCCTTCGGAGTACTCCTTGTCGGCTATTGCCTTGATGTTCGAGTCCGACGACTCGATGATGACGATGCTCTCGGCGCGCACCGCTCCGGTGCCGTCGGCCACGACGGCGGGCGCCGGCTCGCAGACGATCGCGGCCAACGCGTAGTCCGGTCGCGACTTCTCGCCACATGTGGTGATGTCGACGAGATCGGTGTTCGCATCGGCCAGCGCCTGATCGTCGACGTCGAGCGATGTTGATGCGGTCGAGGTCTCGGTGGTCGGCTGCGTGCGCCGAGTGGTTGTTGTGGTTGTTGTCGTCGACGTTGTCGAGGACTGGCCCGGTAGTGCTTTCGGGTCGTCGTCGCCTCCGGAACTCGCCAGGGCCACCCCGAGGATGACCACCACCAAGACAACAACCACGGCTGCGATGGCGGCGATGGCGATGTTCCGGTTGCGGTTGGGATTCGGCGGCGTGGCCGGCGTGGCCCCGCCGAACGTGGGCTGACCGCCGCCGGATCCGTACAACGGGCCCGAATTCTGCTGGCCGGCAGGACCGTACGGCGACCCCTGGCCGAAAGGGGCCTGTCCGTAGGGGGCTTCCTGGCCGTAGGTACCGGCTTGCCCGGCCGCGTAGGGGCCGGCTCCTGCACCGTCGTAGGGGTTCTGGGCGTAACCACCGGATTGCGCAGCCGGGGCGCCCCACGACGGCGGCGGTTCGATTCCCGTAGGAATCGGTGCCTGTTGGGTGGGTGGGAACTCCGGAGTCGACGGGGCCGAGGGGGTTGCAGGGGCCGATCGGGGAGGCTCGGGTGACTTCGACAAGGGGACCGGGACAACGGGCGGTATCGGTGCGCCGGGCGACGCTGCGGCCGCTCCCTCTTGTTGCCCGACAACGGATTCGAGGGCACCGAGGGCCACGACGGTCTTCGGGTTGTCGAGTGTGGCGACGGTGCCGAGTTCGCCGAGTCGTTGGTGCACCAGCGGCACCCGGGATGATCCGCCGGTGAGATAGATCCGGACGTCGCGGCCGGCTCCGGCACGGGCCAGTGTGCGGGAGGTCAACTCCACCACGGCATCGACGTTCTGTGAGATGAGCTGTTCGAACTCCCCCCTGGTGAGTTCGAGGGTGGCCTCGTGGCCACCGGCGCTGATGTTGATGACGGCCCGAGGTGACTCCGAGAGCAATTCCTTGGCCCGCCGGATGTTGTCGTCGACCGCTCGCTTGGTGGACAGGTTGGCGCCCGTGCGCAGGTACTCCAGCAGTTCGGGGTTCCGTGAGGTGAGTTGCTTGTCCACCCAACGCCGGATCATCGCGTCGAGGTTCTTGCCACCGAGACCGTTGTTGCCGTCGTGGGCAACGAGGTCGATGGGTCCGGCGCCGCCCGCGGCTCCCGCACCGAGCTTCACCACCGCCACATCGCATGTTCCGCCGCCGTAGTCGACGACCACAACGGTGGTCGAGCCCGCGTCGGCGGCATCGCCGATTGCGCTGGTGTAGTGGGCGATGGCCGCGCGCGGCTCGGAGATCAGTGTGACCGCGGATCGATCGAAGCCGATCAATTCGGCAGCGCGGGTGAGGATGTCGACTTCTTCGGGCGACCACGCCACGGGGTGGGTGAGGATCAACCGGGTCGGCCTGGTGCCACCGCGCCTCTCCGCCGCGCGTGTCAAAGCCGAATTGAGCACGGCCGCAATGAGATTCTCCAACGGCAGATCCAGATTGCCGACCGGAACGGTTCCCGCGTTGATGTGCCGCTTGGGATGGGTGATGAATGCGGCCGGGTTGTTGCCGGCCTGGTTGACCGCGGCCTCGCCGACCACGATGTTGCGGTAGGAGTCTGCGTAGACCGACGACGACATGATGTCGCTGTTGTGCGAGAGCGGCACCACCTGCGGCGCGCCGTGCCCGGGTTCGTAGGCGGCCGCCGCGGTGTTGGACGTGCCGAAGTCGATTGCCAGCCACCATTGGTTCGACATCGGTGATGGGTCCTTCCGGTTTCAGGATTCAGTGTGGGGAATGACGATTGGGACAGCGGACTCGGCCACCGTCAACCTAGTTGATCACCGGGCTGACGGCGGCCGATTGTCCTGCTGTCGAATGACCGACGAATGCGGTCGGGTTGAGACGGGGCGTTGGGTGCTCGTCAGAGCACCGTGAACCCGTCGGGGATGCCGTTTTGATCGGAGTCGGTGACCGACAGGTCGTGCACACCGTCTTGGTCCAGGTCGGCGAAGACGGTGTCCGCCGTCCCGTCCTGGTCGAGGTCGGACAGGCTCGTCTCGCTGAACCCGTCACCGTCGGTGTCGTACGCGATGGTCTCGGCTTCCCCGTCTTCGGTGAAGTCCTGGACGATCGTGTCGCCGACGTTGTCGCCGTCGGTGTCGAGCAGCGCGGACTCGGAGTAACCGTTTCCGTCGAAGTCGGCTGTTTCGACGACATAAGGCGGTTCGTCAACGTAGGGCGGCTCGACGACGTCGGAGTGGCCGCTGTGCTCGGCCGGCGGATCCTTCGGGGACGGCTCGGGGTGGACCGAATCAGACATGGTTCACAACTCCTGTGATCGTTCGTGGATCTAAAGAGCGCTGGTGTCGGGCGTCTCGACGGTGGAGGGGTCCACCTCGGTCCACTCGTCGGTGGTGATGTCGTGGGTGTAGACGGCGTCCACCTCACCGTCCTGGTTCTCGTCGACAAAGGCCACGTCGTGGACACCGTCGACGTCCTCGTCGACGAAGACCGTGTCGACCTCGCCGTCCTCGTCGGTGTCGGAGACCGCCGTCTCGTGGTGCTCGTCGCCGTCGGTGTCGAAGGCGATGGTCTCCGGCTCGCCGTTCTGGTCGTAATCCTGGATGAGTGCGTCGCCGGAACCGTCGGCGTCTACATCGACCAGGGCGGACTCGACGACTCCGTCGCCGTCGATGTCGAAGACCTCCAGGACGGTGGCGTCTTCGGCGATTTCGGGGATGCTGTTGTCGGACATCGGGTTCTCCTTGTGTGTGGGGCGGGCGCAGGCCGTGGTGGCTTTGCTGTGTTGTGAATAGGAGAAACCCGGTGGCGTGAATGTTCCGGCTGATCGGAGAAAATCTCAGGAAGATTTTGCTGCCCGGTGGATCGAGCCGGGATGACTCAGTGCGGTCCGCGCGAAAGGGCGAAGTCAGCGGCCGCCTCGATGCCGTCGTTCCAGGGTTCGCCGTGCCCTGGCAGCACCACCGATGCGTGCGTATCGGCGAGTCTTTTGACCGAACCCAGGGCACGACCACTGTCTGCCGTCGCGGCACCGGCGACGATCTGTGGTCCGGTCTGGGCGGTGTACGGATCGAGCGTGACCAGTGCGTCGCCGGCGATCAGGGCGTCGCGGTCGGGGAAGTGCAGAGCGATGTGACCGACGGTGTGGCCTGGCGTCGGGATGACCACCGGCGCCCCGGGTAGCGCCTGGTCGGTGGTGATGGGAGTCGGATCGAGTACTCCCCGGACCATCAGTGCCCCGGCCATGGTCATCCGCCCGAGTGCGGGGATGGATGCCGGATACCGAAGTGGATAGATCAGCCGCGTCTTCTCGTGCTGGTAGCGGTAGGGATGCCGGGCGAGCCGTTCGTCGTCGGTGTGCACCCACACCGGCACGTTCCACTCCTTTTGCGCCCGACGTGCGGTGCCCACGTGGTCGAAGTGCGCATGGGTGAGCACGATCCCTTCGACCGAGTCGGGCTTGCGACCCAGTTCGTCGAGGGCTGAGATCAGGTGCGGCCACACCCGGGGTAGTCCGGAATCCACGATCAGCACCCGATCGTCGTACTCCACGAGATACAGATTCGTGGAGGCGTAGGTCAACATGTGGATGCCCGGGGCGACATCTTTGCTCAGCACAGTGCTACTCCGATCAGAAGTGGTTCTTCAGGGCGTCTTGCGCACGGTCGAGCATCGAGGCGAACGAACACCCGACAAGGAAATCGATTGCGTGCTGGCTGTTTTCGATGGCCGAGGTCATGGTTCGGGCATCTCCTGCCGATGTGGTGTTCTGGCGGATTACCCGGCCTGCGAGGCCACAAAACGCATGGTCCGGCGAAGGCCTCTATCCCACCGGTTGTACCGAGGTGATCAGAGTTCACGTTTTGTTGAGTCCGCGTTCGATCGGCGGATGCATCAAGCTCTTCTGCTCGCGACACAGTCCGAGGATGCGAGTGGTGCAGGTCGCGAACTTCTACGGCCCCCGGTCCGGGGGCCTCCGGACTGCGGTCGATCAACTCGGGGCCGGGTACTGCGCGGCAGGGCACGACGTGACGCTGATCGTTCCGGGACCTCTGCACACCGAGGAGAAGTTGGCGTCCGGAGTCGTGCGGATCACCGTCCCCGCTCCCAGGGTTGCGTTCACCGGAGGATATCGGGTGGCGCGGATGCGGCCCGTGGTCGATGTCGCCGCCGCCATGCGACCCGACGCCATCGAGGTGTCCGACCGGTTGACGCTGCGTGGGCTCGGGCAATGGGCTCGGCGCCGAGATGTCGCCAGCACGATGATCTCCCACGAACGCCTCGACCGCATGCTCGGTCAGGTGATGCCTGCGCAGGCCGCGCGACGGCTGGCCGACGTGGCCAACCGCCGCACCGCGCAGTCGTACGACACGGTGGTGTGCACCACCGACTTCGCCCGCGAAGAGTTCGACCGGATCGGCGCGACCAATGTCAGGCGGGTCCCGCTGGGCGTGGACCTCCGGACCTTTCATCCCGATCGTCGCGACGCAGGCACTCGGGCTCGGTGGGCAAGGACGGATCAGCCGCTCTTGGTCCACTGCGGCCGATTGTCGGTCGAGAAGCACGTGGACGGGAGCATCGACGCGCTTGGTGTGTTGCGCGACAACGGAGTCGACGCCCGGTTGGTGATCGCAGGCGACGGGCCGATGCGAGGTCGGCTCGAACGCCGCGCCGCCGGTCTGCCCGTCGAATTCGCGGGGTTCATCACCGACCAGCTGGCACTCGCCCGGCTGCTGGCGTCCGCGGATGTGGCACTGGCCCCGGGACCGCACGAGACCTTCGGGTTGTCGGCGCTCGAATCCCTTGCCTCGGGGACACCGGCAGTCGTCTCCGCCACGTCGGCGCTCGCCGAGGTCCTCGATCGAGAGTGCGGGTTCGTGGCAGAGAACTCGCCCGAGGGTTTCGCCCATGGCATCGGTGATGTGTTGTCCCGGCCCGAGGTCCCCCGCCGGGAGGCCGCCCGGCGGCGTGCCGAAGACTTCGGGTGGCCGCGGGCGGTCCGGGAGATGCTTGCCGCGCTGGCGGTGTGACGCCGACGCCGACGGGGACGGGCGTCGACGAAATCAGAAGTTTTCAATCACTTGACTTAGTCGGTCGCTGCATACATGGTGGAACACGCCGCGATGCAGTCATCGATGAACCGCGGGCGGCCCTTCACCCGAGGACTCGAGGAAACCAATGGCGAGTGGCAACACCGGCACCAAGTCGGCCCGGGCAGCGGAGACGCGCGAGCTGATCCTCTCCGCCGCGGAACGGCTCTTCGCCGAGCACGGGGTGTTCGCGGTCTCGAACCGGCAGGTGAGTGAAGCCGCCGGGCAAGGAAACAACGCTGCAGTGGGGTATCACTTCGGCACCAAGACCGACCTCGTTCGTGCCATCGTGCACAAACACGGGGTCGGCATCGAACAGCATCGCGCACGGTTACTCAGCGAGGCGGGGGACTCACCCGATGTCCGGGATTGGATCGCCTGTCTGATCCAGCCGCCCATCGACCACCTCGCCTCCCTCGGAAGCCCCACCTGGTACGCGAGGTTCAGCGCGCAGGTGTTGACCGACCCCACCTTGCGCGAGATCGTCTACAACGATTCGCTCACCTCGCCATCGCTCCAGGAGACGTTGCGCGGCATCGGTAGTCGACTGCCCGAGCTGCCTGCCGAGGTCCGATGGTTCCGTGCCGACATGGCACGGCAGTTGTCCGTGCACATGACAGCCGAGCGTGAACGGCGTCTCGTGAATGCGCCCGACGACGAGTCGCTGGGCTGGGACGACTTCTCCGCCGATCTGCTCGATGCCATCGTGGGGATGTGGCTGGCTCCGTCGTCGCGTGGGGCCGAGTAGCCCGTCTGTCTCCCGTCAGATCGCGCGACGCATCATCGAGTAGGTGCGCAAGAGTACGGCCACCGCCTGCTCCTCGGCCGCGGACCCGCCCATGAGGCCGGCCTCATGGACCTGTCGAAGGCGTCGATCCAGCTCGGCCGCAACGGTATTGCGGTCAGCGGTGGGCGGCAGGCCGATCCGTCCCGCGATACCCGAGCCGATCAGGATCTGCCGTAACTCGCCGACCCAAAGCGACTCAGGGTCCGATCGGGTCAGGGCGTGCATCGCCTTGAACTCGGCCATGGTGTGTGCCTGAGGGGTCTGACGAACCTGACGCAGGTACGACCGGATCTGTCCGCCTGCAGGATGCGTCAACGCCAGATGCTCGATCTCGGTGCACGCCCGCACAGCTCGCGTGATGAGTACCGACCGGGTGAGATCGAGTTCGATGTTCGCCCGGAGCTCATCGACTCCCGAACGCTGCTGCAGCCATGAGTTGACCGCGTGGGCGCCGCGCGGGGCGAGCTTTCTGGCGTGCCGTAAACCGTACTCGCCCAACAGGTCCAGCAGTCGGTCGCGTTCGGCCTCGGTACCGCTGGAGGGGGTCTCTGCTTCCAGCCAGAGCTCGAGCGCCGTGTCGGAGAGCCCGGCCAGTGCCGCCAGTGCGTCGGCATCGGATTCGGTGAACTGGCCGGTCTGCGCCGTCTGCGCCAACAGTCCGGCGACGGGCTGCACCGTCAGCAGGCTCGCCGACATGGATTCGGCGATCACGGCGGACTGTGCTCGTGCCGCGTCGATGGGATCGACGTCGCCGAATGCGCCCTCGCCCAGGGTGTCCGCCTTGGCCAGGGCTCCGATGGTGTTGACCGCCGAGAAACCCAGCTCGCGCAGGAACTGCACTTCGTCGGCGCGCGGCGTCGCGTCGAACAGGAAGATCGCCGCGTCGGCGTTCACCGACGCGTCGCGGGTCTGCCCGAACCCGTCGATCAGTGCGCGGCGGGTGGCCTGCTCGTTTCCGGTGGTGATGGTCGCCAGTCCGGGGGTGTCGATCAGCACCATGTTGCGCAGCAGTCGGCTCGGCAGGAAACGGTCGAGATAGGCGACCTGGTCTGTTGGACAACCCAATTCGGTGGGTCTGCCGTCGATCAGCCGGACGGTGTGCCGGGCGCCGCCGATCTTCACCGCCTCGGCGCGCGCCGGCGCACCGTCCTGGTACACCGCAACCACCTTGGTGCACTCGGTGGCCGCGGTGTCGGCGACCAGGTCGCCGATCAGGGCATTGACGAGTGTGGACTTGCCTGCCTTCACCCGCCCGACGACCACCACACGCGGCGGCGCCCACAGGGTGTCGCGGATCTGTGCGGTGCTGCGAGCCAAGGGGCGGTCGATACGCGCGATCTCTGCCAGTGCCGCGGTGAGCTGATCACGGAGAGCATGGGGCCGGGTCCGTCGCCCTTCGTGGGGCCGGCTCACGGGGTGTCACCGATGGAGGCCGACTCCGTGCCGAGCACCGGGTCTTTCCCGAGAACCACATGCTCGCCGAGGTCCACATCGCTGCGTCGGGCGTCGGCTTTGAGCCCGGCGATGGCGGCGTCCAATTGTTCGATGAGAGAGACGATCTCGGTGAGACGACGGGTCAGACCGCGCACCCGCTTGTCGCGGGTTGCCTTGTCTTCCTTTGCCGCTTCGGCTCCGGCGTTGATCTGTTCGGTGATCTCATCGGTCTGGGCACGCAGGTGACGGCGGTAGGCCACCACGATTTCCGGTCGCGCGGTCGCGACGGTTCGGTCGATCACACGCAGAGTCGATTTGTTGGCGAGCGACAGTGTTTCGCGCAGCCAGGTGATGAGGTGCTGACGTCCGTTGCGCATGGCTCGGTAGCCCAGGTTCACCGACAACCAGACACCTCCGGCCACGAGCCCGATCGGCAGCACGGCCGCCATCGCGAGGCTGCCGAAGACCGCGCCGCCGACCATTCCGCCGGTGAGCAGGTTCGCCCCCATGAAGCCCATCATCATGGCGCTGGGATCGACGACGTCTTTCCACTTCCGTTGCACCTCTGGGGAATTGATGTCCTCGGCGACCAGCGCGCCCGCAACGGTGTCCATGATGTCTTCCCAGTGCTCGTCGTTGCCGAACAACCGGGAGACGATGTCGTGTAGCGAGGTCGCGAAGGTGTCGAATGCCCGCGCCGACACGGCTTGCAGGTCGGACATGATGGCGGCGGTGAACACCTGTGGTTGCTTGCGCAGGATGCGCCACCCCTCGCCGTTGATCCGTGCGCTCCAGTCCTCCTTGATCTTGTTGAAATCGGCGTCGAGTACGGCCACGGCCCGCTGCCGGGCGAGGGTGATGTCGCGGGAGAGGTGCTGGTCCCACTCGGTGCCGTGCTCGCGAAGCGCCTTGAGCTGGGCCTTTTTCTCATTCAGGTCGTCGAGTGCGCTCGAATTGCCCTGCACCACAGCGATCTCGGTGTCGAGGCGGGTCTTCATCCGATGCATGCCGCTCAGGCAGACCTGCAGTCCGTCGAGTTGCGGCGCGATCTCGGCGTTGTCCAGCAAGCCGGTGATGGCGTCCCGCAGCCCCGGTATGCCCGAGGCCGTGAGGATCTCCTCGCGGGTGCCCGCAGATTCGGTCAACGCAGCGAGCGCGCGCACCCCGGACACCCCGATCACCTGGACATCGCGACCGAGTCGGCTGCGGACTATCGTCCTGTTCTCCTCGGCGATGGTTCGCCAGTTGCGGCGGTTCTTGTCGATCTTGGTCATCGCCACCACCACGGAACCGGAGGTCTCGGTAGCGGTCCTGAGGAACTCGATCTCCGGTGCCGTCAGGGGAGCGGCGCTGTCACACACCATCACGATCGCCCCGGCGCGGCGCGCGGCGGTCAGTGCCAGGCGCGCGTGCCGTGGGTCCAGGCCGCCGGCGCCCGGTGTGTCCACCAGGGTGAGACCGGGAAGGTGCAACGGGTCGACGGCAACCACAGCCTCGGTGGGCAACGCCTCGATCGTGGGGTCGAGCACGTGGCGGCCACCCATCGTCACCCATTCCGGGAGCTGATCGACCGGGATCACCTGATCGGAATCGCCGAAGACCAGGCGGGCGGTGCCGGCCGCAAGCGTGTCGTCGGGTGGCGAGAACCACACGCTCGCGCTGGTGGTGATGTCGACACCGACGGGTGCGAGGTCGGCCCGGCCGATGAGCGAGTTCACCAGGGTGCTCTTGCCGCGCTTCACCTCACCGACGAAGACCACCGCAGCTGCCGAGTCGGCTGCGTGGAAGCGGGCCTGTGCCAACTCGGCGGCCTTCGTCTGTCCGTACTTGCGCAGCGTCTCGGTCGCGGTGGCCAGGGCTTCGGCCGCGTGGGCGGTGGCACCTGCGTTCACGGTCACTCCAGATTCGATCGAGTAAAAGGGTCAGTCGATGGATCGGTTTCGCTGCCGATAACTCTGCCGTATCCCGGGGTGTCTGCGACATTTATCAAGTGACCGACATGAGCGAGCGTGACCTGGTACTACGCAGTCAAGAAGGCGACCAGGCGGCTTTCGGTGAACTCGTCACCCGCAACCGCGACCAGATCTGGGCCGTCTGCCTACGGATCACCGCCAACCGACACGACGCCGAGGACGCCCTGCAGGACGCGCTGATCGCTGCTTGGCAGAACATCGGCAAGTTCCGTGGCGACTCGAAGTTCACCAGCTGGATGTACCGGATCGCCGCGAACGCCGCCCTCGCGGTGATCCGCAAGCGTCTCGACACCTCCGCAGACGGTCCACCGGAGTTCGAGTCGGCTGCGCCCCGGATCGATGCCCAGGTGACCGACGTCGACCGGGTTCGCACCGCGCTGGCCGCGTTGCCGCTGGAGTTCCGCGAGGCAATCGTGTTGCGCGAGTTCGGCGATCTCTCATATCAGGAAATAGCCGACCAGCAGGGGGTGGGCGTGCAGACTGTGAAGAGCCGGATCAACCGGGCTCGCGCCAAACTGCTGGAGATTCTGCAAGATGCCTGAGGCAATCCCCGCCACGATCGACACCATTCCCGCCACCGCCGAGCCCGAGGATGCCCTCAATCGCTTCGCGTTCGGTCTCGACGCCGCCGATCGAGGTCTGCTCGAGTCGGCATTCACCGACGACGTCTTGTTCGACGTCAGCCGGGTCGGCGACGAGGACAGTGGATTCCCCCCGATCGAGGGCCGCGAGTCGGTGGTCGGGATGTTGCTGATGTCGATGGGACCGCTCGACACCATGCACGCACTGTCGAATTTCCGGGTTCGCGTAGACGGTGACCGTGCCGTCCTGAACTGTTACGCGATGGCCCAGCATTTCCGCCCGGGTGAAGGGCCATCACGGCACACCACCGACCAGGTGATGATGGGCAACAAATACGACGCCGAACTCGTCCGCGACGGCGACATCTGGCGGATCAAGCGCCTCACCATCGTCACCGTGTGGTCGCAGGGCAACCCCGACGTCCTGATCGACCACCTGCGCTAGCCCGCCCCACCCCGATGTTGTGCCCTTGTGGCGGCCTCGACCTGGGGTTTTGGTCGCCAGAAGGGCACAACATCGGGTTCACAGGGTCAGGTCGTCGCCCGTGGAGTAGTCGTCGGTGAGGTCCGGGCCGAGGGTGAAGTCGGTCGCATCGCCGTCGATGTCGGCGTCATCGGTCTCGAAGGCATCGTCATGGGAGTCGACATCGCCGCCATCGACACCGGCAACAAGATCGCCCTCGGTGGAGCTGTCGTCGTTGTCGGGCACCAGTTCGTCGAAACCGGAACCGTCGTGGTCGAAGGCGGCTTCGAGACTCTGGTCGAAGACCGCCGGGTCAACCGCGTCGTCGGCGGCGATCTGCGAAAAGATGTCGCTGAGCGGGTCGTTTGGGCTGGTCACGGTACTTCTCCTCGGTCGTGGGTGCCGCTGCGCGGGCGGCGCGCGGCATGTTGGTCGGTGATAGGAGTGCCGTGGACCCCGGAATGTTCCCCAGAACACCCGCTTTGTTGTCCGTGCGTGGCCCGTGGCGGGTCGGAGCTGCGGGGCCGGTCCGTTACGCTGAACACCCGTGACCCCCGACAGCTCCAGTTCCGATACCACCTCAGGCTACGACCTCATCATCGTCGGATCGGGCTTCTACGGACTGACCATCGCCGAGCGCGCCGCGACCCAGCTGGGCAAACGCGTCCTGGTTCTCGATCGCCGCTCGCACATCGGTGGCAACGCGTACTCCGAGCCCGAGCCCACCACCGGTATCGAAATCCACAAATACGGTGCCCACCTGTTCCACACCTCGAACAAGAAGGTGTGGGACTACGTCAACAAGTTCACCGACTTCACCGGGTACCAGCACCGCGTCTTCGCGATGTACCAGGGGCAGGCCTACCAGTTCCCGATGGGGCTCGGCCTGGTGTCGCAGTTCTTCGGGCGGTACTTCACGCCGGACGAGGCGCGAGCCCTGATCGCCGAGCAGTCGAGCGAGATCGAGACCGACAAGGCTGCGAACCTCGAAGAGAAGGCCATCAGCCTCATCGGCCGCCCGCTCTACGAAGCGTTCGTCAAGCACTACACGGCAAAGCAGTGGCAGACCGATCCCACCGAGCTGCCGGCGGCCAACATCGCCCGCTTGCCGGTGCGGTACACGTTCGACAACCGCTACTTCAACGACGCCTACGAGGGACTTCCGGTCGACGGATACACCGCGTGGCTCGAGAACATGGCCGCCGACGACAACATCGAGGTCCGGTTGAACACGGACTGGTTCGATGTGCGCGACGAGCTGCGGGCCCAGAGCCCTGACGCCCCTGTGGTGTACACCGGCCCGCTGGACCGCTACTTCGACTTCGTCGATGGCGAGCTGGGCTGGCGCACACTCGACTTCGAGACCGAGGTCCTCGAGACCGGTGATTACCAGGGCACCCCGGTGATGAACTACAACGATGCCGACGTGCCGTACACGCGGATCCACGAGTTCCGTCACTTCCACCCCGAACGTGAGTACCCGGCCGACAAGACGGTCATCATGCGGGAGTTCAGCCGGTTCGCCGAGAGTGGCGACGAGCCCTACTATCCGATCAACACCCCCGAGGACCGCGAGAAGCTGAACGCCTACCGGGCCCGGGCCAAACGCGAGACCGCGTCGAACAAGGTGCTGTTCGGTGGCCGGCTCGGCACCTACCAGTACCTGGACATGCACATGGCCATCGCGAGCGCACTGACGATGTACGAGAACACGTTGGCACCGCATCTCGAAACCGGTGCGCCGCTGGCGGAGACGCAGCCAGAGGCGGAGCCGGGCTCCACCAAGGCCGGCTCGACCCCATCGGAGAGGCGTAACTCTTGACAGTCACCACTGCAGCCGAGCAATCACAGAATCCGCAGACGTACGACGCAGCCAAGAACCTGCTGCAACGCGTCATCCTGCCGCGCCAGGGCGAGCCACTCGATGTGCGTTCGCTGTACCTGGTGGAAGCCACGAGTAATGCGCGTCGGGCACACGCGCCCACCCGCACCTCGGTGGTGCTCGGGGCCGAGACCGAGGTGAGCTTCGAGACCTACTTCAACGCCTTCGCCGCCTCGTACTGGCGTCGGTGGACTGTCCTGAAGTCGGTGGTGCTGCGGATCGAGCTCGTCGGCAAGTGCCGAGTGGACGTCTATCGCTCCAAGGTCGACGGTTCGCGTATCGCAGTCGACGGCAACCTGGTGCCCGTCGACGAGAACGGCAAGGGCGCCATCGAGTTCGAGGTGGGACTCGAGCCGTTCGAGGATGGCGGATGGATCTGGTTCGACGTCACCACGGACACCGACGTCGAGGTGACGTCGGCCGGCTGGTACGCACCGATCGATCCTCCCGTCGGTCCGGACACCAAGCGCGTCACGGTCGGTATCCCCACCTTCAACCGCCCCACCGATGCGGTCAATGCCCTGCGGGCCCTGACCTCCGACCCGTTGGTCGACGAGGTCATCGATGCGGTGATGATGCCGGACCAGGGGACCAAACTCGTCACCGAAGAGGCCGGATTCGCCGAGGCCGCAGCAGCATTGGGCGACCGGCTCCACATGTTCAAGCAGGGAAATCTCGGAGGCTCGGGCGGCTACTCGCGCATCATGTACGAGGCCCTCAAGCTGACCGACAGTCCGTACATCCTCTACATGGACGACGACATCAGCATCGAGCCCGACTCGATCCTGCGCGCGCTGGCGATGTCCCGATTCGCCAAGTCGCCCATGCTCGTCGGTGGGCAGATGCTCAATCTGCAGGACCGCAGCCATCTGCACTGCATGGGTGAGGTGATCAACCACGACACCTTCATGTGGACCAGCGCGCCCTACGTCGAGTACGACCACGACTTCGCGCAATACCCGCTGCGCGACCGCAGGCATTCCAAGAACCTGCACCGTCGCATCGATGTCGACGGCAACGGCTGGTGGATGTGCATGATCCCGCGGGAGGCCGCCGAGAAGGTCGGCCTGCCCATGCCGCTGTTCATCAAGTGGGACGACTGGGAGTTCGCCCTCCGCGCCGGCAAGGCGGGATATCCCACCGCCACCATCCCCGGCATCGCGATCTGGCACATGGCTTGGAGCGACAAAGACGACGCCATCGACTGGCAGGCGTACTTCCATCTGCGTAACCGCCTGGTCGTCGCGGCCATCCACCACGACGGGTCCACCGCCGGGATCCTGAAGTCGATGGCGAAGGCAACCGCCAAACACCTGCTGTGCCTGGAGTATTCGACGGTCGCCATCCAGAACGAGGCGATCCGCGACTTCCTCGCAGGTCCCGAACACGTTCGGGACCTGTTGCCCACGGCACTGCCCAAGATCGCGGCGATGCGCAAGGAGTACCCCGATGCGGTGGTGCTGCCTTCGGCCACCGAACTGCCGCCGACCACCGGTGAGGCCACCGCGTACGGCATGACCATCCCGCTCAACCCGGTGGCGAAGATCCGTTCGCTGAGCGCGAGCATCGTCAACAATCTGCGTCCGGCCGATCCTCGCCATCACGAGGTGCCGCAGGCCAACTATCCGCCGCTGCAGGCCCGTTGGTTCAGCCTCGGCCGGGTCGACGGGGTCACGGTCACCACCGCGGACGGCCGGGGAGTGGTCTACCGGCAGCGTGACCGCGACAAGATGGTTGCGCTGGCAAAGGAATCAGCTGCCCTGGTTCGCGAGCTGAAGGCCCGGTTCCCCGAGATGCGGGAGACGTACCGATCCGCTCAGGCCGACCTGGTCAGCAAAGAGAGCTGGGAACGTGTCTTCGGAATCGACTGATACGTATCCCGCGGCGTTCGCGCCGATGAGTGGCGAAACCAAAGTCCTTGTGGCCGTACAGAATGTGTTCGTGGACAAGCCGGGCGCCGTGGCTTCGGCACGAGCACTGTCGCACTTCGGTGAACACTCACTGGGCTGGCTTGCGGTCGCGGGCACAGGTGCTGCCATCGCGCAGATCCGCGGCGACGAACGTGGTCGGAACCTGTGGGTGGCCGCGGGTGTCGGAGCCTTCGGTGCCCATGCCGCCTCGGTGGTGCTCAAACGCATCGTCAGG
The DNA here is from genome assembly GCF_001598915.1 of Williamsia muralis NBRC 105860. GTDB lineage: Bacteria > Actinomycetota > Actinomycetes > Mycobacteriales > Mycobacteriaceae > Williamsia > Williamsia muralis. The sequence continues at coordinate 161,732 of NZ_BDAP01000001.1, forward strand.
CGCAAGCGCCCCGATCATGCCGACGTGAGGATCGGGGTCGGGACCCCCAGCAAGTTGAGCTTCCCATCCAGCCACGCCACATCGACCACCGCCGCGGCCATCCTCATCGGTCGCGCCGCCGGTTTACCTCCTGCCGCGCTACCCGCTGCGCTGGTTCCACCCATGCTGTTGTCGCGGTTGGTGCTCGGCGTGCACTACCCGTCCGACGTCATCGGGGGCGCGTTGATCGGTGCCGCCTGCGCCGCCGCGGTCGGTGCCGGTGAAAGACTGACGAGAACAGAGAGCCGAGGAATGTTGTGAGCGAGGAGCCGATCGAGCACGACGTGGTGCGCGGCCCGCCGAAGAATCTGGCGACCGGTCTGGTGAAGGCTGTCCGCCCACGGCAATGGGTCAAGAACGTCCTGGTCCTGGCTGCGCCGGTGGCAGCCGGAGCAGTCGACGAACCCGACATCCTGGGCCGGACGGCCATCGCATTCGTCGCGTTCTGCCTGGTCGCCTCGTGCATCTACCTCGTCAACGACGCCCTGGACGTCGAGGCCGACCGCAATCACCCCACCAAGCGCTTCCGTCCGATCGCGGCCGGGGTGGTCCCGGTCAAGCTGGCGTTTGTGCTCGCCGTCGTGCTCGGTGTCGCGTCGATCGGGATCTCGTTCCTGGCCAACTGGCAGCTCGCGGTGGTCATCGGCATCTACATGGCCATTCAGCTCGCCTACTGCTTCGGCCTCAAACACGAACCCGTCATCGACATCTGCATCGTCTCGTCGGGCTTTTTGCTCCGTGCGGTCGCGGGCGGCGTGGCCGCCGATCTTCCCAACGGTCTGTCCAAGTGGTTCCTGCTGGTGATGACCTTCGGTTCGCTGTTCATGGCGGCCGGTAAGCGGTACGCCGAACTGCAGCTCGCCGAACGGACCGGCGCGAAGATCCGCAAGAGCCTCGAGTACTACACCACCACCTACCTGCGCTTCGTCTGGACATTGTCCGCAACCGCGGTGGTGCTCTGCTACGGCATGTGGGCCTTCGACACGGACGGCGGCCACGACGACAACGTCTGGTACGCACTGTCCATGGTGCCTTTCACCATCGCCATCTTGCGATACGCAGTGGACGTCGACGGTGGTCAAGCGGGCGAACCCGAAGAAATTGCGCTCGGCGATCGTGTTCTCCAGCTGCTGGCAATCGCGTGGATAGTATGCGTGGGTGTCGCGGTCTATGCCATCAGCTGAACACCGGCCAGCAGTTGAGAATCGGCCGGTAGCTGAACCACGCGTGCTCGGCCGCAGCGTCAATCCGGCCACCGTTTCACTGTGGATCAGCGCTGTCGTGGTGGGTGCGATCTTCGGCTATGGCGCGTGGCAGCGCCGGTGGATCGCCGACGACGGTCTCATCGTCTTGCGCACCGTCCGGAACCTGTTGGCCGGCAACGGACCCGTCTTCAACGAGGGGGAGCGTGTCGAGGCCAACACGTCGACGGTGTGGACGTACCTGATCTGGTTCTGGAGCTGGATCACCGACGCCCAGACCGAGTACGTCGTGTTGTGGATAGCCCTGGTCCTCTCCATATCGGCCGTCCCGATCGCCATGTACGGCACCGCACGGCTCTATCGCATCCGCAAGGGTTCCGGTCCGGTCAATCCCGGCTGGATGTTGCTGCTGCCTCTCGGAGCGCTGGTGTACATCACGCTTCCGCCTGCGCGTGACTTCGCCACCAGCGGCCTCGAGGTTCCCCTCTGTATCTTCTGGGCCGCGGTGCTGTGGTGTCAGCTGGTCGCCTGGAGTCAACGGCCCACCCCAGATCGCGGCATCCTTCAGGGACGTAAACAGGTGGTCACCACCCTCTTGCTCGGTTTCAACGCGGGCCTGGCCCCGCTGATCCGTCCCGAACTCGCGCTCGTCGGCGGTCTCGCGTTACTGCTCGTGGTGTGCGCGCCGATGACGTGGCGGATGCGGTTCGCATTTGCCGCCGCAGCGGCGGTGGTTCCGGTCGGTTACCAGATCTTCCGGATGGGTTACTACGGCCTTCTCGTTCCCAACACTGCCGTGGCCAAGGACGCCTCCGGCTCGAAGTACGAACAGGGCCTCAAGTACCTGGGCAACATGTTCAGTCCTTATGTATTGCTGCTCCCGCTGTTGGTCGCGGTGGCCGCGGCCGGTCTCGCCTGGTACCTGCAGGCCCATCGGGTCCAGGTGGAACCTGCGGAATCTCGTTCCGGTCGAGTCGATCTGGTGAAGGGGCGGGCCGAGTCGGGTTGGCGTGAGCGCGCCACCAGTTGGAGTCGGCGGTTGCAGACCCCGACCGCGGTGGTCGCACTGATACTCGTCTCCGGATTGCTCGAGAGCTTCTACTGGGTACGCCAGGGCGGCGACTTCATGCACGCCCGGGTGCTGCTGGTCCCGCTCTTCTTGCTGATGCTCCCGGTGATGGTGATCCCGATCGCGCTGCCCGCAGGCGTCGGACGTGATCACCTCGCCGGTTGGGTCGGCACGGTGGTGATGGCCGGGCTGTGGATCACCACGGTGGTCTGGGCGGCTTCCACGTCTCATGTGGCCGGGATGAAGAACGGCACCGAGATCGGCAGGCAGGGCATCGTCGACGAACGGCGCTTTTATATACAGAACATCGGGGTGGAGCACCCCGTCACGGCTGCCGACTACCTCAATTATCCGCGGATCCGAGCGATGGTCGAGGAGATCGCCGAGCACAGCGACACCGGCGGGGTGTTGCTGGCGTCGCCGAACTATGACGAGTGGTACTTCGACCCGCTACCCGTCCCGCCACCGCCCGGAGTACCCAAACAGCTCACGGTCTTCTATCTGAACCTCGGTATGACGAGCATGAACGCGCCACTCGATGTGCGGGTGACCGACCCGATGGGCCTGTCGTACCCGATCGCGGCGCACACGGACCGGCTTCCCGACGGCCGGATCGGACACGACAAAGACCTCGAGGACGAATGGGTGATCGCCGAGTCCGGCGCGTGGTCGAGATATCCGGTGTTGCCGGCGAATCTCGATGCCGACGACGTGCAACAGGCGAAGGTGGCGCTGACGTGCAAGCCCACCCAGGATCTCATCGCCTCGTACTCCCAGCCGTGGTCGTTCGCACGCTTCAAGCACAACCTGCGTCAGGCGGCCGGATTCACCTCTTACCGGATCGATCGGATACCCGAGTACGAACTGCAGCGGTGCAAACTACCCATTCCACCGCCGCTCTACCCCCGGTAGAAATCCCACATGCTGTGCAATCGCCCACATTATTCTGAGATTTCCCTGAGAAATCGAGGCCGATCGGCGCGGGAGCTCAGGGAGCCCGCAAAACCGCAAAAGCCAAGGTCTCGAATGTGTAACGCGGCGTTTCGCGTGTCCGATAGTTAGGGAGAGCACGGATTTGGCCTGGTCAAGTGGCCAACCCAGGTCGGAGTGGATCCGGTCACAGGGTTTGTCAGCAGGGGATGCATCTAATAGGCTCCGTTCGGTTGCAGGACGGCATCGCCAGATGACCGCCAAGCTGTGTGGCACCTGAAAATTTTGGTGCCGATTTCAAGACCCTCGTGGCCGTGGTTCGAGATGGAACCAGACAAGGCCCCGCTGCTGGACAGAGAGAGAGTTGTATTCGATGCGCGTAAGCACACCGTCGAGGCGAGTGGGGATGGGCAGACGCCTCATCGCTGCTTTCGCCGCACTGGCGACCATTGCCGGAGTCGGGGTTGTTGCCGGCACCGGCACAGCCAATGCCTGGGGCACCGGTAACGGATTCCAGCAATGGAACGTCGATGGCTGTGGGATGCCGTCCGTGAAGGTCCGGTCCTGGTCGAAGCCCGGCAACTACAAGACGGTTGTGCTGCTCGACGGCCTGCGCGCGACGTACGACGTCAGCGGCTGGGAGCACGAGACCAATGTCCAGAACATGGTCAACAGCGGCGTCAACGTGGTCATGCCCGTCGGCGGACCCGCCAGCTTCTACAGCGACTGGAACGCGCCGAGCAACTTCAACCGCCAGCCGTACAAGTACATGTGGAACTGCGTCATCACCAACACCCTGGTCAAGGGTATGGACGCACGCGGTCTTCGCGTCGGCCCCGGCGGCAAGTACGCCATCGCCGGCATCTCCATGGGTGGTAACGCCGCCCTGGTGATCGGCGCCAACAACAAGCAGAACTACTCGCACGCCTTCTCGATGTCGGGCTACCTGAACCTGTCGGCACCGGGCATGAAGTCGGCCATCCGCGTCGCGCTGCTCGATGCCAACGGCGGACCGTGGAACGCGGACAGCATGTGGGGCCCCCCGTGGAGCACCCGCTGGTACGACAACGACCCGTTTGTGCAGATCACCAAGATGCACGACCTGAAGGTTCGCGTCGCGTCGGGTAGCGGTATCCCGGGCGGCTACAACCAGAACGAGAACGCGGTCAGCATCGTGCAGGGAGTGCCGCTCGAGGTGCTGTCGCTCGCCCAGACCCGCGCGTTCGAGGTCCAGGCCTTCGTGAACCGCGTCAACCTCACCACCGACTACCCGGTCACCGGCACCCACAAGTGGGGCTACTGGCAGGACATGATGTGGCGAGCACTCCAGCAGGGCTGGTTCCGCGGATAATCGTGGTGACATCCCTCTAGTCACAAAATTCACACCTGTCACAGGTGTGGCAACCTCAAAACAGAACGTCCTACGTGTAAGAAACACGTAGGACGTTCTGTTTTTGTCTGCGGGTCCGCCTTGATCCGGGCTTCGTCCGGTGACAAAGGGCAGCAGAGCAAGACCACAGTGGTGACGGTGACTTGAGGAGTAGAGGTACATGCGGCAGAGATTTGTGCGCGGCGCACTGGGACTGATGGCCGGCGCGGTATCCGTGTGCACAGTGCTGGGTATGTCCTCGACCGTTGCGGTCGCCGCCCCCGCACCGCAGAGTCCGGTGACGCCTGTTGTGCAGGCTCCCGCTCTCCAGGCGCCGGCACCGGTCCCAGGCGTCAAGATCACCAACACCTTCTGGTACTCCGACCGCCGCGTGGCGATGTGGGTGTACTCGCCCGCGATGGGCACCAACATCCAGGTTCAGCTGCTGCTCGCCCGCGACTGGAACTACCGTCCGGCGAACAAGTTCCCGCAGATGTACATGCTCGACGGACTCCGGGCCCAGGAAGATCAGAACGGCTGGGTCATCAACACCAACATCGAGGACTTCTACAAGGACAAGAACGTCAACGTTGTCCTGCCCGTCGGTGGCGAGTCGAGCTTCTACACCGACTGGGCCGAGCCGGACAACGGCAAGAACTACCAGTGGGAGACGTTCTTGACGAAGGAACTCCCACCGTTGCTGGAGAACCAGTGGCGCTCCACCGACGTGCGCGGGGTCGAAGGGCTGTCGATGGGTGGCAGCGCCGCGATGATGCTCGCCAGCCGTAACCCGGGCTTCTTCAAGTTCGCCGCATCGTTCTCGGGCATCTTGCAGCTCAGCTCCTTCGGGATGCCGCAGGCGGTGCAGTTCGCGATGAACGACGCCGGTGGATACGACTCGAGCAAGATGTTCGGACCGCCGACCAACCCGGCGTGGAAGGAACACGACCCGTACCTGCTGGCCGACAAGCTCAAGGGCGTGAGCCTGTACGTCTCGTCCGGTAACGGCATGGTCGGTCAGTACGACACCCCGTCGACCATCCCCTACCTCGCGACGAACTACGCGGGCGTGGGCCTCGAGGTGCTGTCGCGTGTCACATCGCAGCAGTTCGCCAGCAAGCTCAACCAGCTCGGCGTCCCGGCCCAGGCGGTCTACCGCGCGTCCGGAACCCACACGTGGCCGTACTGGCAGTTCGAGATGCAGCAGGCGTGGCCGCAGGCCGCAGGTGCACTCGGGCTCGGAGTCGACAGGCCGGCGTGCTCGACCGGTGGCGCGATCGCGCCCGTCTACAAGGCCAACAAGAAGGCACTCGAGGAGTGCCTGACCCCCGAATACGACGTGCCGGGTGGACGCGCGCAGGACTTCCGTAACGGACGGATCATCTGGTCGGCGAAGACCGGTGCCAAGGTCGTCGGCGGCGGAATCGGCGGCGCGTACGTGGCTGCCGGAGGCCCGGGCGGATGGCTCGGGTTCCCGACCAGCGATGAACTCGCGACACCGGACCGGATCGGGCGCTTCAACCGCTTCCAGAACGGCAACATCTACTGGACCGCGAAGACCGGCGCGCATGCCGTCGGCGGCGCGATCCTGGCCGACTGGGGCAAGGCCGGTTACGAACGTGGGCCGCTGAAGTACCCGACCGGGGACGAGATCGACACACCCAACAAGAAGGGTCGGGTGCAGGCGTTCCAGATCGGCGGCTACTACTGGACTCCGGCAAACGGTGCGCACTCGGTCCAGGGCAAGATCATGGACAAGTACGCCACGCTCGACTTCGAGGGCGGCTGGCTCGGATTCCCGAAGACCAACGAGATCGGATTGCGCGACGGCGGACGGTTCAACGCGTTCGACGGCGGCAACATCTACTGGACGCCGGCCAAGGGTGCTTTCGCCATCCCTCTCGGACCCATCTATGACGCGTGGGGCAAGGCCGGATTCGAGAACGGCAAGTTCGGCTATCCGGTCAGCGATCAGATGAACATCACCGGCGGTTACCGGGTGAACTTCGAACGCGGCGCCATCGAGGTCGTGAACGGGGTCGTCACCGCCAAGTGATTCCTCAGGTGCCTTCTGTAGCCTTGCGGAGGTATTCAGGGCGCAGAGCGCGAATCCCGGCGCGCAGCGCGGGGGTGTCCGGGTCGGCCTGGCGGAGCGTTTTCGGTCCGCCGGCTCACCGGAGCCCGCCGTGCCGCCCGGCGAGAAGACACAAGGAAGTGACATGACAGGCAACATCATTCGGGTTGTGACCGCGGGTGCCGCGCTGCTCATCACCGCAGCGCTCGCCACCGGTTGCGGCGACGATTCGACCGCGTCGGCGCCGACTGATTCGGTGAGCACCACCAGTAGTACGACAAGCGCCACCAGCAGCGCTGCGCCGTCGTCGGGTGCCTCGACGGCCACGTCGACCGAGGCGAGCAGCGACGGACAGCCCGACGACACCCAGGGTCTTCCCGAGACGGGTCCGCCCTCGGCGAATGTGCCCGAAGGCGTCGACGAGAACGACAAGACCGAGGACTACCTCGCGGAACTGAAGAAGCAGGGCGTCGAGTTCCCCAACGACCCCGACAACGCCATCGCACTCAGTGCTGCCTCGGCGGTTTGTCAGGGCAAGGAGCAGGGCGCCAGCCCGGCCGACATCAAGGTGATCGTGGTACCTCTCGTGGGCTCGGGCACCACCGACGAGGCCAAGGCACAGGCCAACGCCGACAAGGTGATCAAGGCCGCCGAAGCCAAGTACTGCTGACGGTCGCCGACATGACAACCACAAAGCGGCCGACATGACACGTAAGAAGCGAAGTCGCGGACGCACGTTGCTGTTCGTGGTCCTCGGCCTGGGGATCCTCAGCGTCATCGCGGTGATCCTGGTGATCATCCTGATCATCAACCTGCTTCAGCCCGACCCGGGGCAACCGGGTGGACCTTCATCGTCGCCGCCGTCGTCGGCTGCGCCTCGACCCACCGCGCAGCCCGCCGATTGCCCGGACGTCCAGGTGGTCGTGGTGCCAGGTACGTGGGAGTCGGCATCGAACGACGACCCCTACAATCCGACTGCGAACCCGAACTCGTTGATGCTCAAGGTGTCCGGGCCGCTCGCAGAGGAGTTCGACAGCTCGCGGGCCGACGTCTACACGGTGCCGTATGTGGCCCAGTTCCGGAATCCGACCGTGCTGACCGACCGACAGATCGACTACAACACTTCACGGGCCGAGGGCACCAGCAAGGCCCGCGCCAAGATCACCGAGGTCAACCAGAAGTGTCCGCTCACGAGCTTCGTCCTGATGGGCTTCTCGCAGGGAGCGGTCATCGCAGGTGACATCGCGGGTGAGATCGGTAACGGTCGGGGGCCGGTTGCTGCCGATCTCGTGGTGGGCGTCGGACTGATCGCCGACGGTCGCCGTCAGCCGAATCAGGTGGAGACGGTGGGTCCCAACCCTGCCGGCGTCGGTGCGGAAATCGCTCTCGACATCCTCCCGATTCCCGGGATCGACCTGACCGGGCCACGCCCCGGCGGGTTCGGCGAGCTCACCGACCGCACGTACTCCCTCTGTGCGCCAGGCGATCTGATCTGTGATGCACCCACCATCGCCAACCCGATCGAGGGCATCAGCAAGTTGATGGGTGCCGTCAACAACCCGGTACACGCGATGTACAACACCACTCGGTACTGGAACGACGACGGTGAGCCGGCCACGGAGTGGATGACGGGCTGGGCACGTGACGTGATCGACAAGGCGCCTTTCCCCAAGCACGAATGAGCCCGACGGACCGGATCGAGCGCATTTTGCGCTGATCAGGTGCGGAAGTATCGTCTACTGCCGAGCCGGGCCCGTAAGGCATGGGCGACGACCACCGGGCATGTTCGACAACCAGGAGACTTGCGATGACTTCAGCCGAGGCCGCACCGGGCCCCCGTAAGTTCCGGTTCGGAGCGGGTGGCGAGGGCAACCGTGACGAGGGTGGGGCGCGTAAGTTCGTCAAACTCGCGCAGACCGCCGAGGAGTACGGGTTCGACACGTTCGCCGTGCCCGACCATCTGGGCAATCAGGTGGGGCCGCTCGCGGCCCTCGGTGCACTCAGCCAGGCCACCGACCGGATCCGGCTTGCCACGTCGGTGCTGGCCAACGGTTACCGGCATCCGGCCCTGCTGGCCAAAGAGGCCACCACCATCGACGTGCTGTCCAAGGGCCGCCTGGAGCTGGGGATCGGCGCGGGATGGATGAAAGAGGAGTTCGACAAGGCCGGCATCGAGTTCGAGTCGCCCGGCGTCCGGATCCGCAGGCTCGATGAGTCGCTGACCATCCTCGACGGACTCCTGCGCGGCGAGGAGGTCAACTTCTCCGGCGAGTTCTACAACATCAAGGGTCTGGTCGGCAGTCCCCGTCCGCGGCAGGGTCCCCGGCCTCCGATCGCGGTCGGCGGCGGTGGGCCGAAGATGCTCGCGCTTGCCGCCAAGCACGCCGACATCATCTCGGTCGCGACGGGCACCACGCCCGACGGCCGGCTGCGGCTGTCCGACATGACGATGGAGAAGACCATCGAGCGTGTGGACCGCATCCGGCAGGCAGCCGGCGACAGGTTCGACGAGATCGAACTCAACTGGACAATCGCCACGATCGTGATCACCGACGATCGCGAGGCGACCGCGGAGATGGCGCTGGCCGCACTCGACCAGGGCTATCCGCCGAACATCGCCATGGACGTCAAGTTGTCGGTCGACGACATCCTGGCCTCGCCGTACCTTGCTTTCGGGTCGTTCGAGCAGATCGCCGACCAGATCCGCGAGGTGCGCAGGCGAACGTCCATGTCGTATGTCGGGGTGTTCCCGACGCAGATGGATGCCTTCGCACCGATCATTCCGATACTCAAGGGCGAGTAGCCACATTCGTGGTCGCGGAAGCGTAGGTTGTCTCACGACCCGTACCCAAGGCGAGTGGTACTGGCCGGTAAGATGTGGAAGGTTTGGCTCGGGTCGGCGGCGACCGCGAGTCCTATTTGGCTTGACAAGAAAAGTAGGGAACGCTGTTGGAGACGAGGCGTGTGGCATCGATGAAGCACATGGTGCCGCGCGCTGAGCTCGACCGTTCACAGGTGACGCAAGCCGAACACAAGGTGGATCACCCCGCGGACGCACTGTCACGCAGGGCTGGTGACCAGATTTGTGTCAGGGGCGTCGAGGTCGCGATCAGGAGTACGAATGAACAACGAGTTTGACCAGTTCTTGGACGAGAACGGAAATCTGTTCTTCGACGACGACGTGACGCTGGTCGACTACGTGGAACGCAATGTCATCGAGCAGGCCGAGACACTCGCGTACCGCTTCATGGACTACAGCCGTGAACGCGATGGCGAGCCGATCGACCTGACCTGGGCCGAGTTCGGCAAACGGCTTCGCGCCATCGCCGCGCGGCTGCAGCAGGTCACGCAGCCGGGCGACCGGGTGGCGATCCTGGCCCCGCAGTCGCTGGAGTACGTGATCGGCTTCTTCGGGTCGCTGTTCGCGGGCAACATCGCGGTTCCGCTGTTCTCGCCGGACGAGCCGGGTCACACCGACCGGCTCACCGCTGTGCTCGCCGACTGCAAGCCGAGTGTGATCCTCACGGCAACCAAATCGGCCGAGGCCGTCCGTGACTTCTTCAAGCCGTTGCCCGCCAAGGAACGCCCCCGTGTCATCGCCGTCGATGCGGTTCCCGATTCGGTCGGCGACACGTGGGTCAAGCCGAAACCGGCCCTGCACGATGCGGCATATCTGCAGTACACCTCGGGTTCCACCCGGGTTCCCGCCGGCGTGGTCATCACCTATGAGTCGGTTGCCGCCAATGCACTGCAGATGATCGATGCGATCGAGTTCGACCACAACTCGCGCGGCGTCACGTGGCTGCCGATGTTCCACGACATGGGCCTGCTCACGGTCATCCTGCCCGCGCTGGGCGGCAAATACATCACCATCATGAGCCCGCAGGCGTTCGTGCGGCGGCCCGGCCGGTGGATCAAGGAACTGGCCGCCATCGCCGATGGTGCCGACACGTTCGCCGCCGCGCCCAACTTCGCGTTCGAGCACGCCGCGGTGCGTGGCGTCCCGAAGCCCGGCGAAAAGCTCGACCTGAGCAACGTCATCGGCCTGATCAACGGCAGCGAGCCGGTCACCGTCAGCTCGATGAAGAAGTTCAACGAGGCCTTCGGTCCGTATGGACTCCCGAAGACCGCCATCAAGCCCTCGTACGGGATGGCAGAAGCCACGCTGTTCGTGTCGTCGACCAAGCGCGAGAACGAGGCGAAGGTCATCTACGTCGATCGCACTGCCCTCAACGCGGGACAATTCAAGCTGGTCGACCAGGATGCGCCGGGTGCGGTGGCCCAGGTGTCGTGTGGACAGGTCTCGGTGAGCCAGTGGGCCGTGATCGTCGATTCCGAGACCGGTACTGAGCGTCCCGACGGCCACGTGGGTGAGATCTGGCTGCACGGGATGAACATCGGCCACGGATACTGGGGTCGCCCGGAGGAGACCGAGGAGACGTTCAACAACACCCTCACCGCCCCACTGCCCGAGGGCAGCCGGAGCATCGGCTCTCCCCAGGGCGCCAAGTGGATGAAGACCGGCGACTACGGCGTGTGGTTCGAGGACGAGCTGTACATCACCGGACGCGTCAAGGACCTGGTGATCGTCGACGGCCGCAATCACTACCCGCAGGACCTGGAGTTCTCGGCGCAGGAAGCCAGCCAGGCTCTGCGTCCCGGCTTTGTTGCCGCGTTCGCCGTGCCTGCCAACGAACTGCCCGAGGTGGTGTTCCAGAACTCCGCCAGCGGACTCAAGTTCGACGCGGACGACGCATCCGAGCAGCTGGTGATCGTCGCGGAGCGCGGACCGGGCAAGAAGGTCGACCCACAAGAGGTGGCCGACACCGTGCGCGCCACGATCGCCCAGCGACACGGTGTGATGGCACGCGACGTGCTGATGGTTCCGGCGGGCTCGATCCCACGTACCTCCAGCGGCAAGATCGCCCGGCGGGCATGTAAGGCGGCGTACATCGACGGAACTCTGCGCGGTGGTTACCAGCAGACGGCGTTCCCCGATGCGCCACACGAGAATCAATAGTCTGGACTACCCGATGCCTGAACTGAACAGTTCGACGAATGAGCCCCTGAACTCCGAGGACAAGCTGCCGGGGTCGAGTTTTGGTCCGGGTGACAGTAGTGGCGACGGTGAGTTGGATGTGTCGCCGGTGGGTGCGTCGACCGATTCAGGCGAAGAACGGCAGAACGACGAGAAGGCCGGTGACCTGACGGTCTCGGAGCTTCGGGAGTGGCTGCGGCAGTGGGTCTCCGACACGACCGGACTGCCGGTCGACCAGGTCTCCGACGATCGGCCGATGGAAGAGTTCGGCTTGTCCTCGCGTGACGCGGTTGCGTTGTCGGGCGACATCGAGGACAAGACCGGCATCATCCTCACCGCCACCGTCGCGTACCAGCATCCGACGATCGCGTCGCTGGCCAAGCGCATCATCGAGGGCGACCCGGATGCGGGCCGCGAGGACGATGACGACGACGATCTGTACAACCGCACGCGAGGCCCGAACGACGACATCGCGATCGTCGGTGTGGCAACACGTTTCCCGAAGGCGGGCCACACCCCGGAATCCACCTGGGATCTGCTGATCAACGGCGGCGACGGCATCAGTGACCTGCCCGAGGACCGCTGGACCGAGTTCAAGTCGGATCCGCGGATCGCCAAGGTGCTCGACGAGGCCAACCTCAAGGGCGGCTACCTCGACGACGTCAAGGGCTTCGACGCCGACTTCTTCCAGATGTCGCCGCGCGAGGTCGAGATGGTGGACCCGCAGCAACGCCTCGCACTCGAATTGACCTGGGAGGCACTAGAACACGCGCACATCCCGGCCAGCGACCTCAAGGGCGGCCAGGTCGGTGTGTTCATCGGCAGTTCCACCAACGACTACCAGATGCTGGCGGTCTCCGATCCCGAAGGCGCCGGCGAAACGGCCGCGTATGCGCTGACGGGTACCTCCACTTCCATTGTGGCGGGACGGGTTTCGTACTACTTCGATTTCCGCGGGCCGTCCATCGCACTCGACACCGCTTGCTCCTCGTCGCTGGTCGCGGTGCACCAGGCAGTGCGCAGCCTGCGCAGCGGCGAGTCCGATGTCGCTCTCGCCGGCGGTGTCAACATGCTGATCACCCCGGCCGCGACGCTGGGGTTCGACTCGGTGGGTGTGCAGTCCAAAGACGGTTACATCAAGGCGTTCTCGTCCGACGCCGATGGCATGATCCGCGCCGAGGGTGGCGGACTCGTCGTGCTGAAACGACTTTCCGATGCCCGCCGCGACGGTGACAACGTGCTCGCGGTGGTCGCGGGATCGGCCGTCAACTCCGACGGGCGCTCCAACGGACTGCCCGCCCCCAATCCCGAAGCTCAGGTTCAGGTGCTGCGCAGCGCCTACATCGACGCTGCCATCAATCCGCGCGACGTCGACTACATCGAGGCGCACGGCACGGGAACCATTCTCGGCGACCCCATCGAGGCGGACGCACTCGGTCGTGTGCTCGGCAAGGGGCGCGATGCGGCCAAGCCGACGCTGCTCGGCTCGGCGAAGACCAACTTCGGCCATCTCGAAGCCGGTGCAGGTTCCGCAGGCCTGATCAAGCTGATCCTTGCCCTCCAAGAGGACAAGCTCCCGCCGTCGCTGCATTACGCCGGCCCCAATCCGTACATCCAGTTCGACGCGCTGCGGCTCAGTGTTGTCACCGAGCCGGCTGATTGGCCCAGGTACTCCGGCCGCGCCATCGCGGGTGTCTCTGGATTCGGGTTCGGCGGCACCAACGCACACGTGGTGGTCCGAGAGGTGACGCCAGAAGACCTGAGGGAACCCGCCGCAGAGGTCATCGACGAGCCGGTTGCCGCCCAGGCCACGGTCGCCGACTTCCTCGATGAGGACGACGACCTCGACGAGTTCCTCACCGACGCCGAACGCGCCGCGTTGGGCCAGCTCGCGGCCACACCGGCGAAAACCGAAGAGCCGCAAGCCAAGGAGGACCCGGCAGAAGGATTCGCGCCGTGCCGGGCCGAGGGTTCGGTTGTCCCGCTGGTGGTCTCGGGGTTCCTTCCGTCGCGTCGCCGCAAGACCGCCGCCGACCTCGCCGACTGGCTCGAGACCGACGCTGCGAAGAACACGCCGCTCGTCGACATCGGGCGGGCCCTGGCACACCGCAACCACGGACGTACCCGATCGGTGGTGATGGCCCGCACGCACGAGGACGCGCTCAAGGGCATGCGGGCGGTCGCTGACAACAAGAACAGCCCGCTCGTCTTCACTTGTGACTCACCGGATTCGGCGTCGCCCGTGTGGCTGTTGTCCGGCTTCGGTTCGCAACACCGCAAGATGGGCAAGCAGCTCTACACCGAGAATCCGGTGTTCGCCGCAGCGGTCGACAAGGTCGACAAGCTGATCGTCGATGAGCTCGGCTACTCGATCGTCGAGCAGTTCCTCGACGATTCGGTGGCCTACGAGATCGAGACGTCGCAGATCGGGATCTTCACCATCCAGATCGGCCTGGCCGAGTTGCTCCGCCACCATGGTGCGGATGCCGGTGTGGTTGTCGGACATTCGATGGGTGAGGCAGCAGGCGCCTACATCACCGGTGGTCTGTCCCTCGAGGACGCCGTCCGGGTCATCTGCCAGCGGTCGCGGCTGATGGGCGAGGCCGAGGCGCAGCTGACCGGCGACGACATCCGGCTGATGGCTCTGGTGGAGTACAGCGCCGATGACATCACCGGTGTGCTCGCCGACTATCCCGATCTCGAGATCTGCGTGTACGCAGCACCCACCCACACCGTCATCGGCGGTCCTGAACCGCAGGTCGACGCCATCGTGGCGCGGGCTGAGAGCGAGGGCAAACTCGGGCGAAAACTCGCCACGAAGGGTGCCAGCCACACGTCCCAGACCGACCCGTTGCTCGGTGAACTCGCCTACGAGCTCACCGGCATCGAGCCGCGTTCGCCCAAGATCGGCTTCTACAGCTCGGTCGACCGCGAGACCTTCTACCGGCCGGGCAGCGAGCCGGTGCACGCCGTGGAGTACTGGACCAAGGGCCTGCGGCACAGCGTGTGGTTCTCGCAGGCCGTCGCCAAGGCCGTCGAGAACGGGCACACCACGTTCCTCGAGCTGTCGCCGAACCCCGCGGTGTTGATTTCCGTTGCCGCCGTGACCTTCTCGGTCGGCATCCACAACGCCGAACTGATCGAGACGTTGCGCCGCAAGGAAGACGAGAGTCACGGCGTGATCAACGCGCTGATGAAGCTCTACGTCCACGGTCATGCCGTCGACGTCGGATCATTGTTCGGTAAGGGCGATTTCGCCGAGATCCCGCGGACCCGGTTCGAACGCAAGCCGTACTGGCTGACCGCGAACATCTCGGCCGGGTCGGGCGATTCCCGGATCCCGGGATCGCACGTGGCCCTTCCCGACGGTCGCCACGTCTGGCAGGTGTCGGCATCGGCGGCATCCGACCTCACCGAACTCGTCAGAGTTGCTGCGTCGCAAGTGCTTTCCGATGTAGCGGTGACTGCGGTGCTCCCGCACGGTGAGCCGGTGGGCGCCTCGACGCTGACCACCACCTTGGCACCTCACCCGGGCGGTGGCGCGCTGCAAGTGCATGCTGCCGAGGGCACCTCGTTCCGGTTGCTGCTTGACGCCGTGGTGGTCTCCGGTGGACCGGCTGCGGCCGCCGTCCAGGCGGCCCCCGCCACCGCGCCTGTGACGGCCGAGCAGTCCGGGTTCGTCGACAACACGCTGGTGACCGAACCGGAGATCAGCGATGAGATCGGCGCCCGGTGGGATCCGGCCTCCGGCGAGACCGTCGACGACCGGCTGGCACAGATCGTCGCAGAGTCGATGGGTTACGAGGCCGAGGATCTCCCTCGTGAGATCCCGCTGATCGAGCTGGGTCTGGATTCGTTGATGGCCATGCGCATCAAGAACCGTGCGGAGTGGGAGTTCGACATCCCGCAGCTGCAGCTGCAGGCGATGCGCGACGCCAACCTCCAAGACGTGGTCAAGTTCGTCACCTACGCCGTGGAGCACCGCGACGAGGTGGAGGCGCTGGCCGCCGATGCAGCGGGCAAGGGTGAATTGGACACCGCCGCTTTGGCCGAACTGATCAACTCCGAAGGAACCAAGACCGACGAGTCCCAGCCCGTCGAGCCCCAGGCCGAAGCGCCTCTCGAAACATCCGCACCCGAAGAGGTTGTCGCCGAAGCGCATTCGGCGCCTGCCCCGGCTCAGCCGGCACCGGCACAAGCCCAGGCCGACAAGCCGAAGGCCAACCTGCAGAACGCGGCCGCGGTCGCTGCTGCGGCCGGTGCGGACGTCCCACCGCGAGATGCCGCCGAGCGTCTGACCTTCGGCGTGTGGGCCGTGGTGACCGGAAAGTCTGCCGGCGGCATCTTCAACCCCCTCCCGGTGCTCGACGACGAGACCGCGGAGAAGTTGACGGCGCGGTTGTCCGAACGTGCGGGCGGCGAACTCGACATCGAGGACGTCATCGACGCCGACAACATCGAGACTATGTCGAACTACGTGCGTGAGCATCTCGAGGGTGGGTTGGTGGACGGCTTCGTCCGCTACCTCCGGACCCCCGAGAACTCAGACCGCACACCGGTGCTGGTGTTCCACCCGGCCGGTGGCTCCACCGCCGCGTACGAGCCGCTGCTCAAGCGACTGCCCGAGGACGTCCCGGTCATCGGATTCGACCGCGTCGAGGGGACCATCGAAGAACGGGTCCGCCAGTACTACCCGAAGCTGCGCGAGATCCAACCAAGCGGCCCGTACGTGCTGGTCGGCTGGTCTCTCGGCGGCGCCCTGGCATACGGATGCGCGCAGGTACTCGTCGAAGCCGGCGAAGAGGTCTCGTTTGTCGGCCTGATCGATGTGGTGCGCCCGGCCGAACCGGTCGAGGACACCCCGGAGACCAAGCGGGCCCGCCTCGAGCGGTACCTCGACTTCGCCAAGCGCACCTACGGTCTCGACGATGTGCCGATCCCGATGGACCGCCTGGTGGAAGCCGACGACGACGGCCAGTTCAAGATCATCATGGAGATGCTGGCGATGAGTGACGCCAAGATCCCTGGTGGCATCATCGAACATCAGCGCACCAGCTTCCTCGACAACCGCGCGCTGTCGACGGTGGAGCCCTCGCGCTACGACGGCAAGGTGGTCCTCTACCGGGCCGACAAGATGCATGATGGCGCAATCGAACTCGAACCGCAGTGGGCAAAGATCGATGAAGACGGAAGATGGGGAGAGGTGGTCGACGATCTCGAGATCATCCATGTCGGAGGCGATCACCTGGCGATCATCGACGAACCCTACATCGGAAAAATCGGTGCCGATCTGACCGCACGGTTGGAAGAGCTCGCAAGAAAGTGACCCAGATTGACTGACACCACCGCCGGCAAGCTCAAGGAACTTCGCGAGAAGCTCGAGGCGGCAAAAGAACCCGGCGGCGAGCGGGCGGTCGCGAAGAGGGCTGCCAAAGGCATCGCCTCGCCTCGCGAACGACTGGACATGTTGTTCGACCCCGGCACCTTTGTCGAGTTCGGCCGACTCGCCAAGATGCCCGGCGCCGCGGACAGCGGCTACGGCGATGGTGTGGTGACCGGGCACGGCCTGGTCAACGGCCGTCCGGTCGCGGCGTTCTCGCACGACCAGACGGTGTTCGGCGGCACGGTCGGTGAGATGTTCGGCCGCAAGGTCTCGGCCATCATGGAGTGGGCAGGCAAGATCGGCTGCCCGATGGTCGGCATCAACGACTCCGCCGGCGCCCGTATCCAGGACGCGGTCACATCGCTGGCCTGGTACGCGGAGATGGGCCGTCGCAACGACTTGTTGTCGGGGCTGGCGCCGCAGGTCTCGATCATCCTCGGCAAGTGTGCAGGGGGCGCGGTGTACACCCCCGCGAACACCGACATCCTCGTCGGCGTCAAGGACGAGAGCTACATGTTCGTCACCGGGCCGGACATCCTCCGTGAGGTCAACGGCGAAGACGTCTCGGCCGAGGAACTCGGTGGCTCGTACAACCAGTCCAAGTGGGGCAACATCCACCACCTGGCCGATGACGAGAAGAGCGCATTCGAATGGGTGCGTGACTATCTCGAGTACATGCCGTCCTCTTGCCACGAGAAGGCGCCGGTGATCAATCCAGGGCTCGAACCGGAGATCACCCCGAGCGACCTCTCACTCGACACCTTCATGCCGAACAACGACAACACCGGCTACGACATGCGCGACATCATCCTGCGCGTGTTCGACGATGGTGCGTTCCATGAGGTCGCCGAGTTGTTCGCGCCCAACATCATCACCGGCTACGCGCGGGTGGACGGTATCTCGGTGGGTGTGGTGGCCAATCAGCCGAACGTGATGGCCGGTGTGCTCGACACCGACTCGTCGGAGAAGGCCACTCGCTTCGTCCGAATCTGCAACGCGTACAACATCCCCCTGATCTTCCTGGTCGACACCCCGGGCATCCTCCCGGGCGTCGAGGAGGAGAAGAAGGGCACCATCCGGCGCTCGGGCAAGTTCCTGTTCGCCTACGTGGAGGCCGACGTCCCGAAAATCACCGTTGTGCTGCGCAAGGCATATGGCGGCGCCTACGCGGTGATGGGTTGCAAGCAGCTCGGCGCCGACATCAACTTCGCGTGGCCCACAGCCAAGATCGCGGTGATGGGTGCGGAGTCCGCGGCCACCATCCTGACCCGGCGGCAGACCGAGAACGCGACGCCGGAGGAGGCTTCGAAGATCCGCAAGGACTTCGTCGACTTCTACAACACCATGATGGCGACTCCGTACCTCGCCGCCGAGCGGGGCTACATCGACGCCGTGATCGATCCGTCGAGTACTCGGTTGCAGCTGCGAAAAGCGTTGGCGCAGCTGAAGGACAAGCACATCCTGCGGTCGCCGCGTAAGCACTTCCTGATGCCGATCTAGATCCTCCGCGTGTGGTGACATCCTCCGGTTGCAACCGGAGGATGTGGCTGCAGTCGGAGGGTGTGGGGGTTTCAGCTGTCGTCGTCGGGATGCCTGATGCCACCCGCGAGCATCACGCCGATGGCAAATCCGGCCACGGGGAACGCATACGCCCACCCGAAGCCGATGTCGGGCAGCTGACCGTCACCCGAGACGAGTACGGCCTTGTGGGGGACCAGCCGTATCGTCGCCAGGATGGCTGCGCCACCGAGCGTGCAGCCCGCGACCGTCGTCAGACTGAGCACCTCACTTCGGGCGCTCGGACCGAGCCGCGCGGTGAAGCGCTCGGTGGCCCAGCCGAGCAGACCCGCGCAGATCGCGAAGGCGGCCGGGATCAGCCAGACCCAGCCCGGCACGTGGAGGGCGAGGTCGCGGCCGGACGGCACGTGCACCTTGGTCGACGACTCCGTGATCCCGGGAGTGATGAAGTACCAGCCGAGGACCGCGACGAACCCGAAGCCCAGACCGATGACGGCGGCACGCAACCACGTTGTGCGCCACAGGCGTAGTACAGCTGGCGTGGACCGGACCGTTCCCATCCTCATACCGTTGCACACAGCCGCCCCGCGACGCCGCAGATCCTCCCGCTGCAGTCACTTCCTCCGGCTCGCCAGTTCCTCCGACTCGTGCCTGTTCCTCCGGTTGCAGTCGGAGGGTGTGACTGAAGTCGGAGGGAATCGGCGGGGAACGGGGCTTTGGTGGACGCCTGCTTGCCAGTTCCTCCGACTCGTGCCTGTTCCTCCGGTTGCAGTCGGAGGGTGTGACTGAAGTCGGAGGAAACAGGCGGAACCGAGGGCTCAGTACCGGGCCGCTCGCATCGGCGCAGGCGACCACAGACCCGAGTGCGTGCTCGATCCGATCGTCAGTTCGGCGGGCTTCGCGGGTGCGATCTCGCTGAACTGTTGCAGCGAACCCCAATCGCGACCCCAGTCGTTCCGCAGATAAGACGGAATGATGGTGGCGCGCAACATCGATTGGGTGACTCCCAACGGACCACCGGCATCGGCGGACATCCACGTCTGGCTGTTCTGGCGAGTTGCCTGCGCGTCGGGGAGGATGCGCCACTGCGGAACCTCGACGACGCCGTACTTCACCGCCATCGGCTTCTGGCACGGGAACACCAGCGCCGGCAGCCAGTCGATCAAGACCGGATCGTCCTTGCCCACCAGGTCGTTGAGCGTGCGCATCGTGGTGATGCGCGGCGGCGTCACCGCAAGCCACTGATCCGGTGCGCCTGCGTTGTCCTTGGCCATCACCCGGACCACCGAGGCACCCGTGGGGGCGTCGGAGAGCGGGAAGCGGAGGTTGCGCCAGATGGGTGGATCGCCGATGTCGATCGGGCTCATCTGTCCCATCGGGATGACCGTGTTCCCCGGTCCGGGCCTGCCGAACTCGACCACCAGTTGCTGTCCGGGCTGGGCGATGCCCTCGCCGTCCACCGCGGCGATACGGCCGGCAGCCGACAGGGTCAGCAACGGCGCATCGGCCTGTCGTTGCGGCATCTGGTACCAGGCCGAGGTGAGCGATGCGTTCTGCGAACCGTAGCTGCCCAGGACGGGGGTCTCGGCAGGGTCGAGTCCGAACGGCAACCGCACGGTGGACCCGTTGACGCCGAGGGCGCCCTGTCCGCCACCGGTACCGGCCTCGTCTGCCTCTGTCGTGTCGCCCGACCCGGCCCCGGTCTGGGCGGTGTTCTGCGCCGTGGTGGTGTCGCTGGTCTCGGTGGCATCCACCGACAGATCGTTCGGCACACCGTTGGGGGTGAATCCCGCCATGCCCGTGCCGGCCAACGCGTCGCCGGGCGACAGATCGGCCTGCCCGGCCACCGTTGCCGGTGCCAGCAGTCCGCGGTTCGGATCCGGTTCCACCAGAACGTCATTGGCGAGGGCGCAGATGTTGCCCTTCAGTGCGTCGACGTTGGAGTTCAGCCACGACCAGCTGTCCCGCTGCTCGTACGCAGCCTTGACAAACGAGAGCAGCATGAACAGGACCACCAGGCCGGCCAACACCGGCATGGGTGAAAAGGCCAGTCTGTGCAGTGCTTTCGACCCGGACGCCCGCCGTTCGGCGTCCACGTAGTCGTCCCGGAAGTGCTGGTAGAGGCCGACAAGCGTGGTGGCGACAGCGATCACCAGCACGATCCAGGTGACCCGGATCCCGCCGATGGCAGGCGGCTGATCCCACCAGGGGATGCCGTAGCTCGCCACGAACCACCAGCCGTTGGTGCCGGCGAACGACAACGCGACCACGTACAGCACCGCAGCGGCGAAGAAAGTGCGATTACGCCTGCGTCGCAACAGAGCAGGCGCCATCATCGCACCCGCCGCGGCGGCCAGCGCCGCGCCGATACCGGCGTAGACACCGAGGTGGTGGGTCCACTTGGTGGGGGTGAAGGCCAAGAAGAACATGAAGCCGAAGACACCGGCGACCAGGCGCCAGGTGGGCCCCTTCGCGATGCCCATCGGCTGGCGGCGGCGCAGCAACATGAGCAGCACCACCATCAGGCACAGGAACGCCATCAGGATGCCGAATCGCCTCGACAACGTGCCGTCGGCTGTGGGCAACATCAGGTAGTAGTACCGAACGGGTTCCTGCCACCATTCGAGCGTCGGCCCCACCTCGGAGGCGACCTGCGACGACGTCAGGATCGTCGAGAGGGTCTGATCGGCAAAGATGTTGTACAGCACCGATGTTCCCGCGGCGAGGATGGGCATCAGCAGCGGTAGCAGCCCGTCGCGGTGCCTGCGTGCGACCACTCGTCTCAGCAGTGGGCGGATTCCGGCGAGCAGCAGCGCGACGGCCATCAGGCCACCTGGTGCGAGCGCGAGGGTAAAGGCGGCAACAGCCGAACCGATCGCCAGCGGCAGCAACCGACCGGTGGCGATGGCGCGGTCGACGCAACACCAGGTGAGCAGTGCGCCGATGGCGAGTGCGGGTTCGGGGCGCAGGCCGTTGTTGAACGGCATCCAGATGGCCAGGAACACAAACGCTGCCGACCACAGAGCCGGGGTGGAGTGGCGGACCGTTCGGCCGAGGCGCGGGATCACCTCACGCGAGATCAGCCACCATCCGAGAAGGCCCAGCAAGAACGCTGGCAGACGCATCCACGGCGCCGACAGGCTGACCTCGGTCATCGCCGAGATCACCTGGTAATGCCAGCCGAATGGATCCTGGGGCACTCCGTAGTAGCGGTAGTAGTTGTCGACGTACCCGGCTTCTCCGGCGATGCGCCCGACGGTGAAGTTGTAGCCGTCGTCGGAGGTGTTCGACCCCATCAGCCACCAGAAACCGAGCACCGCGAACACCACGACGTCGGAGAACCGGATGGTCCACCAGTGGGTGGGCAGGATGCGCCGATGTCTGCGACCGTCGCGGGAGTCGAGGAGCGCGAGCGCGATCAGCGACACCACAGTCATTGCCACACCGATGACGAGGGCGGCGAACTTCAGGTTGGTGGGGGTGGTGACGAATCGGGTGTCGATTGTCGCGCTGAACTCCAACCCCTCGGGTGAGGTGCCTTGGGGGAGTTCGGTGAAGACGCCGACGATCTGTGGTCGGAGATTGGGATCGCGGACGTCGAAGGACAACTGGCCTTCGGAGCCGCCGTTCTCGATGCGCCCGGCCGTACCTTCACCGTCGGCCTCGACGATGATGCGGCAGTTCGGATCCGCCTGCGCGACAGCCCGATCCGCGGTCAGCAACACCACGTCGCGGCCGGTCACCGTGATGCTGTCGGACGTGGCCCGGATGAACAGGCCCTTGGACGTGGCCTCCTGCCCGCCGGCGGGGATCGTCGAGAGCAGAACCCCACCGTCGGCGGGGAGGTCGGCAGCGGTGGAGCAGGGAACGGAGACCCGCATGTCGGTGGGGACAAACGACACCAGCGGCGCCGCCACGTTGACCACCTGGTTGTCCTGTGGCCAGTTGAGTTGCGCCGTGGTCTGATTCACCGGCATGAGCGGGCTCAGGCAGGCGAGCAGGAACCCGATGAGGCCGGAGACAACCGCCACGATCTTGACGTTGCGGTAGCCAGGGCCGACGTAGCGGCTCAGGCTCCGCTTTCCCGTGGGCGGTTCTGTGTTGATGGTGCTCGCCTTTTCACTCATTTTCCTGCGGCACCACCCTCAGTGAGCCGGTGCGTGACCATCCCCAGTTCTTCTCTGTCCCCGTGGTGATCTCGGCTGCCGGAGCATCGGGCACCAAGGGGGTGTACTTCTCCAGCGACCCCCAGTCTCGATACCAGTCGTCGTCGAGGTAGGTCGCCACGGTGTTCGCCCGCGCCAGCGCCTCGGGCACGGCCAGCACACCGCCGTCGTCCGCGGCCTGCCACGTCTTGGATTGGGAGGCGGCGGTCACCCTGTCCGGCAGGATGCGCCACTGCGGGATGTCGGCGACTCCATCGGTGATGGAAAACGGTTGCTGGCAAGGGAACTGAGACGCCGCGCTCAGGTCGATCAGCGTGGGGGAGTCCGATCCGACGACCTCTTGCAGGGTCTTGAGCTGCGGTGCGCGGGGTGGGGTGACCGCGAGCCACTGCTTGGGGTTGACGTTGTTGTCCTTGGCCACGATCCGCATGGCGGTGGCATCCCGGGGGACCTGCGCCATCGGGACGCGCAGGTTGCGCCACGGCCGGTTCGGCTTGTCGGGCCCGGGGTCGATGGGCACGATCTGCGGGCCGAGGTCGGTGAACGACCCATCGGGGTTCGGGACGCCGAACTGCACCTTCAGCTGCTGCCCGAAGGTAGCCACACCCTCCTCGTTGAACGTGAACACCGGTCCGGCGGCGCTGAACACGAGTAGCGGCGACGCGTCACGGGCGGGGAGGTTGTACCAGCCGGTGGTCAGTGACGCCTCTCCCGAGTCGTACCCGTAGCTGCCGAGCACCGGCGTGGTGGCCGGGTCGAGCCCGAACGGCAGCGCCACGGTGGAACCGTTGACCGTTTCCGGCCCGGTTCCGCCGGTGATACCGGCACCGGCCCCCGAGACCACAAAGGGTTTGTTGAAGCTGGCCGACACGTTCATCTGGCCGGGGCGGGCGGAGCCCGCCTCGGGTGTCAGGTCGCCGGCAACGCCGTTCGGGGTGAAACCGACCGCATCGTCGCCGGCGAGGGCGTCGGGCGCCGATGCACCGTCGGCAGGGGTCAGCATGCCGCGGTTCGGGTCTTCCTCGACCAGCACCGCATCCGCCATCGCGCAGCTGTTCCCGCGAAGAGCATCGAAGTTCGCACCGAGCACCGTGTAGGCGGGATACCGCGACAACGCGGCCTTGGCGAAGACCGCCAGCATGCAGATCACCATGAAACCGGCGATCAGGGCGATGGGGGAGGAGGCGATGAACAGGCGGCGGCGGTCGGACCGCGCCTCGGCGGCCGACGCGTCGGGTCCGTGGGCAAGCCCCTTGTTGGCGACGTAGTCGAGGCGCAGGTGCTGCCACACCGCGACGGCGCCTGCCACCACGGCGAGAACAAGGAAGATGGTGGACACTTCGCGACCGGCGAGTACCGGTGCCTTGTCGAACCACGAGATGCCGAAGTTGTAGGCGAAGGGCCAGGCGTTCTCGCCGGCCATCGCCGCGGCGAGGGCGAAGAGCAGTCCCGCGACGAAGACCGACAGGTTGCGCACCGACCGCGCCGCCGACTGGGCGACAGCGATGGTGGCCGTGGCGGCCAGCGCAGCGGCGAAACCGGCGAACACGCCGTAGTGGATGGTCCACTTGGTGGGTGTGAACATCATCAGCAGCAACGTGATCAGCGTGGCGCCGAGCAGTCGCCAGGCCGGCCCCGGATCGACCGCACGAATCTTCTTGCGTCGCAACATCACCGCGAGTGTCGCGAACACCGACGACAGCAACAGCAGGAGCGGCACCCGACGGGTCAGGGCGCCGTCGGGGGTGGTGACGGTGATGAAGTAGTACCGCAGGTACTCCTGCCACCACGAGATGGTCGGTCCGACGATGTAGCGCGTGCGCACGGCATCGAACACCGATGCCAAGGTCTGATCGCGGAAGACCACGAGCACGACCAGCGAGGCAGCCGCGATGGACGGTGCCATCACAGCGGCGAGGTTGAGCACCCGCACGCGGTTTCCGCGTTCGGGATCGCGGCCGCGTTCGAGCAGCACCCGCAGCATGGGCCGGGCGCCCACGATCAGCACGGCGACCGCGATGACACCCTGCGGCGCCAGGGCGAGAGTGAGCCCGGCGCACATCGCAGCCAGGGCGGCCGGTAGCAATCGGCGCGTCGCGATGGCGTGCTCGACGGCCCACCAGGTCAGCAGGGACCCCAGGATGATGATCGATTCGCTGCGCAGACCGCTGGCGAACGGCAGCCAGAACGCGGTGAAGACGGCCGCAGCCGCCCAGATGGCCCAGGCGCTGCGGCGGACTCCGGCACCGAGCCGGGGCAGCAGCACCCGGGACAGGATGAACCACGACCCGAGGCCTGCGGCCAGCGAAGGGATGCGCATCCACAGTCCCGAGGCCGACACCTCCGACCAGAGGGCCAGGAACGAGTAGTACCAGTCGAACGGCGCCTCGGCGATGCCGTAGAAGCGGTAGTAGTTGGCGAGATAACCGGCACCCTCCGACGCGCGGCCCATGTTGAGGATGTAGCCGTCGTCGGGTGAGCCGGCGCCGAGGAAGTGCCAGATGAGCAGCACGGTGGTGACGGCCAGGTCGGTGAGACGCGGTCGCAGTACCTTGCCCCATGCGGGGGTGCCGATCCGCCGGTGGTAACCGGCGAGCCAGTCGAGCCTGCCGAGGCAGATCAACGAGACGGCGATCGCGATGATCCCGACGATCAACGCGAGTTGCTTGATCAGGGTCGGCGTCGAGGAGAAGCGCGTGTCCACCACTGTGGTGACCGAAAGCCCCTGCGCCTGGGCGGCTTTCACGTCGTCGGTGGGGATGTCGGTGAAGACGCCGTCGAACTGTGGTCGTTGGTCGATGCCCAGGGTGCCGACCGGACCGAGACCGACGAACTGTGCACCCACCCCTCCCGGGTTCGACCAGATCCGCAGATCGCGGCACTGCGGCGATCCGACGGCGTCGCGGGGCGCCGTGGCAGCCAGCTCGTTACGGAACACCACCGACACCGACGACGCGGAGGCGGAGACCACCAGGGCCTTCTGATTGAACTGCTGGGCGCTCGGCGGCATCGTTGCCAGCACCAGGCCCCCGTCGGTTCCGAGGCTGTCGATCAGGGAGCACGGAATGGTCGCATCGAGGGTCTGTGGCGTCTGCGCGATCAGCGGTGCGGTGACCGAAGCGGTCGCGCTGGAAAGCGGCTGACCTGCGGGCCAATCGATCTTCGAGGTGGATTTGTTGACCGGCAGCAGAGGGGTGATCGCACACAGCACGATCCCGACCAGTCCCGCCACGATTGCGGTCCAACGGACAGTCCCCGCACTGGGGATGTGAGAGGACACAGGCACGAGCAACGATGGTATTGCACTGACCTGAGAGCCCGAACCTCCCCCGAGCGGGGGATCGGTCCTGTGCCCGCTGCGGTGACCTACGGCACAGTCAGTACCGGATGGGCGCAGGACTCCACAGTCCGGACCGCGTGGTCTCGCCCAGCTTCAGTTCGGCAAGATCCGCCGGCTCACCGTAGGGCTCGTAGCGGACCAGCGAACCCCAGTCGCGACCGATGTCGCCCTCGAGATAGGAGGGCACCGTGGTCTTGTCCAGGGCCACCTCGATCCAGCCCAGTGGTCCACCACCGAAGGCGTCCTGCCAGGCGCCGACCGCGGCGGACAGATCGGCACCGGGCGCGATCCGCCACTGCGGGATCTCGGCGACCCCGTCGCGATGGTCGAACGGGCGCTGGCACGGGAACGCGAGTCCGCTGGTCCAGTCGAGCTGGACAGGATCGGTGCTGCCGACCATCGTCTGCAATGTCTGCAGACGCGGTGATCGGGGAGGCGTCAGGGCGATGAAGCTGTCCTGTGCGAGGTTCTCGTCCTTGGCGACGATGCGGATCGCCGTGGTGTCGTTGGGGAAAGAACTGCGATAGGTGCGCAGGTCCCGCCAGGAGGGTCGTGGACCCGGGTCGATCAGATCGACCTCGCCCGCCACCTGGAAGTCCTGGTTCGAGTCGCCGGACCCGGTCGAGTACTCCATCTTGATGTTCTCGATGTCGAACTGACCGGCGACCGCCATGGTGATCAGCGGGGTGTCGGCGTTCCGTGCGGGAAGCCGATACCAGGACGAGGTGAGGTACGAGGGGAACTGGTCGTTCTGCGAATAGCTGCCGAGCACGGGTGTGACGGCCGGATCCAGCCCGAACGGCAGCTTTGCCGTACTGCCGTTGACGCCTGCCTGATCGGTCTCGCCGCCGCCGGTCCCGCCCGCGTTCGAATTGAGCACATCTGGCGAGATGGCGACGTTGCCTCCGAGTACGCCGAGGCTGCCCGCGCTTGCGGTCGAGTCCAGTGTCAGCGGCAGACCGTTTGCGGTGAAACCCGCGTTGGCAGGCGCCCCTTCGACCGGTTCGGACGAGCCGTTCAGGCCGAGTGCGACGTTGCCGTCCACCGGCTCGAGGAGGTCGCCTGAGGGATCGGGTTCCACCAGGACCTTCTCGGCCATCGCGCAGATGTCCCCACGCAGGGCATCCACGTTCGACGACGGAATGGAGAACGATCCACTTTGCTTCACGCCCGAGGCGACACCGGTGCCGATCTGGAAGACCACGAGGAACGCACCCGCGACGGCCAGGGGTGCCGCGGCGAGTGTGCTGTACCACCGGCGAGGACGGGTGCCCGACACCCGTGAGCCGGCCGCGGCGGCGTCCTTGCGCCGATCGAACGGTTCGCGGAAGTGGAACCAGAACGCCACGAGCAAGGCGGCTGCACAGAGGTACAGCATCACGCTGCCCAGAGCGACCCCGAAACGAACGGGAAGTGCGCCCCACGGCATGCCCCAGTTCGAGTAATAGAAGAAGGCGTTCGGTGCGGTGAACGACAGGCCGGTGATGAACAGCACGAGTGCGATGAAGAGCATCCGGTTGCGCCGGGCATGCATCGCCTCGGCACTCACCGCGATGGCCGCGATGGCGGCCAGTGCCGCCGCCAGTCCGGCGAACACACCGAATTGGTGGGTCCATTTTGTCGGGGTGAACATCAGGAAGATGAGCGAGGCGAAGGTGATCCCGACGATGCGGCGGGACGGGCCGAGCGCCGTACCGGGTATGCGGCTCTTGCGGATGAGCATCGCGCCGGAGACCACCAGCCCGACGAGCATCGCCAGCACCGCGAACCGCCGGGACACCGAGCCGTTCGCCGAGAACTCGAACAACGCCGAGTACCGGTCGATCTCGTTGTACCAGTGCAGTGAGGGGCCCAGTGCTGTCTTCATGCTCGTCGACTGTGTGAATGCGGCGAGGGTCAGATCGGAGAAGACGACAAACATCACGAACACCCCGGCTGCGGCGACCGGAGCCACCATCGCCAGATAACTCTTGAGGTCTCCGCCGATGGCCTTGGCCCGTTTGATCAGGGCCATCACCATGGGACGGGCACCGGCGATCAACGCCGCGACCGCCATCAGACCTGTGGGTCCGGCCGCGAGGCTGAATGCTCCGATCGTGCAGGCCACTGCCGCAGGAAGGATCCTGCCGGTCGCGATCGCACGTTCCACCGAGCACCACGTGAGCAGCGCGCCCAGGCAGATGATCGGCTCGGGTCGGAGTCCGTTGTTGAACGGGAACCACGACGCGAGGAACACGAAGGCGGCGGTCCACGGCACGATCCGGTTGGTGGTCGCCGCGCGGCCGAGGCGAGGGAGCACCTCGTGGGACAGGATCAGCCACACCAGGATTCCGCAGACCAGCGCAGGCAGGCGCATCCACGGGCTGGCGGTGGTGACGTGCGCCAGCCATCCGAACACCTGGTAGTACCAGCCGAATGGGGCCTCCGGCGCGCCGTACCAGCGGTAGTAGTTGGCGGTGTAGCCGGCGTGCTCGGCAACCCGCGACATCGTCAGGATGTATCCGTCGTCCGATGTGTTCGCGCCGACGATGTGCCAGATGACCAGCGCGCCGATCACCACGCCGTCGCGGGCGTTGAACGTCCACCATCGCGCGGGCAGGAACCGGCGGTGCTTACGGCCATCGGTGGAGTCGAGCACGGCCAACGCACCGAGAGAGATCAACGTGCAGAGCACCCCGACCGCGATCGCGAGCCACTTGAGGACAGTGGGGGCGGTGCTGTACCGATCGTCGATGGTGGCGTGCGCCGTCAGGCCGGGCAGCGACGTCGCAGCGCCGGTCAGGTCTGTGTAGATGCCGGTCATCTGGGGGCGCTGGTCGCCGTCGGTCGTCTCGCCGACGAGGGGTTCACCTTCGGCGTCGGTCATCCCGACGAACTCGGCCTTCACCGATTCAGCGGTCGCGGTCACCTTGATGCTCTCGCAACCCTGCGACCGGATGTCCGCGAGCGTCGCGAAGGCCACGGGGGTGTTGCGGACCACCACCTCGACGGACTGCCGATCCAGTGCGTCCGTCGCCTGGCCGGACTTGCGAATGAAAAGACCTCGGGCAACTGCCTTTTCGGCTTGTTTCGGGGTGGTCGAGACGAGCACGGTCTGGCCGGGCCCGGTGAGCTGGTCGACGGCGCTGCACGGCACCGTGATGTCGAGGTCGATCGGTACATAGGAGACGAGTGGTGCCAGCACCGACTGCAATTTGTCCTGCTGCGGCCAGTTCACCTCGGCGGTGGTCTGATTGACGGGCAGCAGCGGCGTGGCCAGGGCAAGGAAGACGCCGAGCAGACCGGTGACGATCGCAGCGAGCTTGGCGATCCGCGCCCGGTCGTGGGTCGGTTTCACGGTCGGGGCGTCAGCAGGCACAAACGCAGATGGTAACCGCCTGGGCGTGTCGGATTCTCTTGCGGTGCCGCGCCGAGCCATACAGTTGCCCCATGATCGACAGCCGCGAATCCGGTGACCGTGCGCCCATCCTCTTGCTGAACGGGCCCAACCTGAACGCGCTCGGCACCCGGCAGCCTGATGTCTACGGCGCCGACACCCTCGAGGACGCGGTGGCGATTGCCACCTCGGCCGCGGCGGAATCCGGTTTCACCGTGCAAGCTCGCCAGACCAACCACGAGGGCGAGATGCTCGAGTGGATCCACGGGGCACGTGGTCATGCGTGCGGAATCGTCATCAATCCCGGCGGATGGACGCATACCTCGGTGGCGCTGCGGGACGCGCTGGTCATCCCCGAGGTGCCGATCTTCGAGGTGCATGTCAGCAACGTGCACGCCCGTGAAGAGTTCCGTCACCGTTCCTATGTGTCCGGCGTCGCGGAAGGTGTCATAGCGGGGTTCGGCATCCGCGGTTACGAGTTCGCGGTGCGCCGACTCGTCGAGCTGGTGATGGCGTCGACCGGTGTCGATCGGATGTGAGCTGTGACGAGCATCACATTCGAAGCACCGTAAATTGTTGAATAGAAGCCCAACGACGGGCAAATGACACTGACTTTCGCCAGCTCAGAGCGTTCACGGGCCGCGTGTGGGAAGGTTGGAAGCCCTTCCTCGGTTATGATCCTGCAGAACCATTGCGCCCTCTCCGGTCAGCCATCGTAACGAGATGTGTCGGACCTGTGACTTGTACGCGGTAGTTTCGCGTTCGATCCGCAAACTCGGGTCAGGCGGTACGAGCTCGAAGTAGGTAGTTGGAGGGTTATATGCGGGAGTTGATTTATGGCAACCCGTGATGCCCGATCGACCACCGCCCCGGAACTCGACTCGGCTGCGTTCGATGCCTACGAATCCGAACTGCGGGAGACCGGCTTCCGTGCCGCCGTCACCCGGGTCAATCGATACCTCGCCCGCCCTCGATGGTGGGTCGAGATCCTCATGCTCGGGGCGCTGTACGCCATCTACTCGGCCATCCGCAACAGCGTGGGCGACGTCGCCGCGGCGGCTTACCGCAACGCCGACGAGATCCTGAGGATCGAAGACAGCTGGAACTTCGCCCTCGAGCGGCCACTCAACGAACTGGTGCACACCACCACATGGCTCGCCAACCTGGTTGCCCTCCAGTACGCCACCCTGCACTTCATCGTCACCCCCGTGGTGCTGATCTGGCTGCTGTTCCGGCGCAAACAGTATTACCGCCAGGTCAGCGGCGTGCTGGTGCTGACGACAGGCTTGGCCCTGATCGGTTTCTACTGGCTGCCCACCGCGCCGCCGCGCCTGCTCAAAGGCGAGGGATTTGTCGACGTCATGGCGCAGACCGCCTCATGGGGCTGGTGGCCTGAGTCGGGTGCGCCCGGCAGCGACGCCATCTCCAACCAGTTCGCCGCCATGCCTTCGCTGCACTGCGCATGGGCCACCTGGTGCGGTGTGACGCTGTTCTTCCTGGCCAAGTGGAAGTGGCTGCGCATCCTCGGCCTCATCTACCCGTTCACCACATATTTTGTGGTCATGGGTTCGGGAAACCACTACATTCTTGATGTCATCGCGGGCGTTTGGCTCCTGGCGGTGGCGGCGCTGATCATCTACGCGCCGACGTTGACCCGATGGTGGCGCAACCGAGCGGCCCGCAGGCCGGAGAGCGCAGGGGTGTCGATCGGATGAGCTTCCCGGTGGCCTTGCCGGCACTTGGCCGGCGGCCGCTCCTCCCACTCCTGGTGGCGCTGATCGCCATCGTGGGCCTGTGGGTGGCGCACCCGACGGTCGGGGATCTGCAAGCGGCCATCGCGCGTGAGGAAGCTGCTCGATCCGGCGTCGGCCTCGGTTACTGGTTCGGCTGGTACGGCGGGGTCTCGCCCGGCAGCTACTCGCTGATCGTCCCGGCCCTGTCGACACTCACCGGTTCCCTGCTCCTGCTGTGCCTTGCCACCGCAGCCATCGCGCTGCTGGCCGTCCCGCTGGCCAAAGGTGCCACGCACCAGACCGTGCTGGTCTGGGCCATCACCATCGCCGCCGTACTGAACATGCTCTCGGGCCGGGTGGCGTTCGCCGTGGGAGCGGCCATCGCCCTCGGGGCCATCGTCGTCGTGCGCCGCGGGTATCTGGCGCTGGGGGTCATCGGCCTGCTGGTCGCCGGGCTAGCGAGTCCGCTGGCCCCGGCGTTTGTCGGCCTGGCTGCGGTGCCATTTGCGTTCGGTCGTGACGAGCAGGCCCGGACCACCTGGTGGGTGCTGGGTGGGTCCGCACTCGGAGTGGGCGTCCCGTTCTTGATGTTCGGCAGCCCCGGCGCCCAGGGGTTCCCCGCCACCACTCTGTTCTGGGTCGCACTGATCGCCGCGGGCGGCGCCGCCGCGCTCACCATCCCACCGGCCCGGTGGATCGTGCCGCTGGCGAGCGCCGCGGCCATCGTCATGTTCCTCGTGCCGACGGGCGTGGGCTCCAACCTCAGCCGGTTCTTCTGTCTGGTGCTGCCGTGCCTGTGTCTCTTCTACTCGAAGCGGTCGCTCAAGTTCCTGGCGATTGCGCTGGCCCCGGCCCTCATCTACGCGACGTTCGTGGCAACCGCAGACCAGGTGGTCGGAGCCGACTCCGGTGACAGCAACCGCGACTACATCCCCCTGCGCTCACAGCTGGTCGACCGGCCGGAGATCAACAACCACCGCGTGGAGCTGGTGGATGCCCAAACCCATGCGGGCGCACACAAACTCGGGATGACCATCAAACTGGCGCGCGGCTGGGAGAACCAGTCGGACTCGCGGTTCAACCCGATCTTCTACGAAGAGAATGCGCTAACGCCGCAGTCGTACAGGCAGTGGCTGTCGGAGAACGCGGTCGCTTTTGTTGCGGTCTCCGCCGATCCGCTGCGTCAGATGAAAAACGAAGCCGCACTGGTGCAGTCGGGCCTGCCCTATCTCGAACGGGTCTGGGGCAACGACAAGTGGGACCTCTACAAGGTCGATGACCCCGCCCCGATCGTCCCGGCGCCGCTGGCAGTTGTCGAGTCGTCGCCGGCGAAGCTCGTCCTGGACGTACCCGACACGCAGGCGCACGCAATTCAGGTGCGCTACAACAAGTATCTTGTCGCGCGCAGCAGTGTGGACGAGAACCTCTACGCCTGCATCACCGAGACGCCGGACAGCTGGGTCACCTTGCAGGCCACCCTTCCGGGTCAGTACATCCTCGAGGGCCTGCTGTCGGTCCGGGGAGTCGTGGGCGCGCAGCCGCTCGACTGTGGCCCTGACCGATAGAGAACTAGGGGCCCTGACCTGTAGAGCGCTAGTTGCGGACCACCAGGACGAAGGGTCCGATGTTGGTCACCGTGAATCGGGGATCTTCGAACACCGACCGGTTGAAGGTGACCGTGTACCGACGGACGTTGGGGTCGTTGGGGTAGACGTCTTCGGCCAGGCGCAGATCGTAACCTTCTGCGCTGTAACGGAACAGGAACACCGTCGGTGGTCGCCACGGTGAGGCGTCGAGTTGCTCGACGAGGCTGTCCGCGGTTTCGGCCGTCGACCACTGTTCGATGGCAGCGGCGCGTTTGTCGAACTCCGCCAACGGGTTCGCGTAGTGCGACGTGAGTCCCTGGAATCCGTAGTACGGGTACACCGAGAGGAATCCGTAGTCGGCGGTGAGCACCACGGTGTCGTCGCGTGGCCGGCCCGTCTGGGTGGTGATGGCCGCGTCGATCTCGGGGAAGTAGGCCCCCGCTCCCGGCGGCCGCTGATCTGCGCGCACACCGTTGCCGTCCGTGTCGGTGTAGGCGACGGTGATCTCGGTGGCGAGGTGACCTGGGATGCTCTGTGCCACAGCGATGGCTGCACCGGTGGCGAGTACCGCCACCAAGGTGCGCACGTCACCGAATCGGCGGACCGCCACCGACGCCAACTCCGCGAAGCCGTACACGCCGGCAACACCGAGGACCACGATGAGCAACGGCTCCATGCGGAACGAGAGCAGGGTGGTCCCGGTGGCCGTGACCGCCATCGACAGCAGGCAGAACAGATAGATCGAGACGACCGTGACGCCGAAGGTCAAAGCTGCGGTCCTGGTGCGGAACCGGAGGATGATCCAGACCAGACCGACCATGGTCAGCGCGCCGATCAACGACCAGTGCAGCATCGGTGTCGGGAGCACGGCGCCCGATCCCGGCAGGTAGTGCTCGGCCGTACCGCCCGAGGCGGGCTCGTTGCGAAGCCTGTCGTAAAGGTATGGCGCCCAGACGATGAGCGCCACGAGGATGGCCACCGCGGCCATACCGGACAGTCGCAACGCCAGGTGCAACACGGCGCGTACCCGCTCGGTACGGATTCGAGACTTGTTGACCGCCTTGTTGTCCAAACCAAACCACGCGACTGCGGCGAGGTAGAGGGCCATCAGCACAGCCGTCATGGCGAACAGTCCGGTGTAGAGCGTGTAGAAGGTGGCGCTCAAACCGAGGAACAGTCCGCCGGCCACGATCGCGGGCACGCTGCCCGACCGCAAACCGTGCAGAATCGCCACGAGCATCGGAGCGCCGAGGAGAACCAGCACCGCCGCGTAGGGCTCGGGGCTCACGTACATCAGGGTGAGCACGGTGGAGGCCAGTGTTGCCGCGATCGCCAGATCGGTGCGGATCATCCGCTGCCACAAGGCCATCGCCAACGCGGCAGCGATGGATATCGAGATGATCGCCCACGGTTTGTACGCTTCCCAGCCGGGCTGACCGGTGAGGGAGGCGTAACGTCCGCCCAGCCAGAACCACCCGGCCGGGTAGTACGGCGGCAGATCGGCGTAGGTCATGTCAGCAAGGGCGGGGCTGTTCGTCAGCCTGGTGAGGTACTCGGTGCGGAACTGCTGATCCACCGAGATGCCGAACAGATAGAGCTTGGTGGCTCCCAGTGGCATCGCCAGCGTGACCGCTGCCAGGGCCGAGATACCCAGCCACGACAGGGGTTTGATCGCCCACGTCGCCTTGCCGGTCCGCGACAGCATGACGGCGACGATCAGCAGGACGACCGCGAGGACCTGACCGGTGGTGGTGAGGGCGGTCTCGACGTTGGACGAGTTGAACGCCGGCCAGTCCACGCGACCGATCGCCGCCAGCGCAATGCTCGACACCACAAGGGCGACGACGGCCGCGCCGATCAGGTCTGCAACCGACAGCAGGTGTCTACTCGCGCTTGCACCGTCCGCGACGCGATGCCCATCGTCGGCCCTCGACCACAGGTGTCGGCGCATGGATCAGATGGGAAGTTTGCGGAAGATCGGACGGGGGATGTGGCGAAGCACCATCATCACGAAACGGAATGGCGGGGGCGCCCAGACGAGTTCCTTGCCCTTGTCCGCTGCCGACACCGCCAGCTTGGCGACGTCTTCCTTCTCGACCGTCAGCGGTGCTTCCTTCACGTGCGCCGACAAGCGGGTACGCACCATGCCCGGGCGGATGACGAGTACGCGGATGTTGTGTTCGCGCAACGCCTCACCGAGACCGAGGTAGAACCCGTCGAGGCCGGCCTTGGTGGATCCGTAGACGAAGTTGCTGCGCCGCACACGTTCTCCGGCGACGGAGCTCATCGCGATGATCTGGCCGTGGCCCTGTGCGCGCATCTTCTCGCCGAGGAGAACGCCCACCGATACCGCGGCGGTGTAGTTGATGTTGGCGGTGAAGACTGCTTTTCGCTGGTCCTGCCAGACCTCTTCGTCCACACCCTGGACACCGAACGCGACGATGGCCACGTCGATGTCGCCCCCGGCGAACGCCTGGTCGATCACCGCGGGATGGCTGTCGGGAGTGAGGGCGTCGAAGTCGATGCGCTCCACCGACGACGCGCCGGCGGCTTTCATCTTCTCGACTGCGGCCTCACCGGCTGGGTCGCCGGGCATGGTCGCCAGGACCACACGCATCGGCCCCTTCTTGAGGTATTCGGCGGTGATGGCCAGTCCGATCTCGGAGCTGCCACCGAGTACCAGGACGGACTGTGGGACGCCTACGGCGTTGATCATGAATGTTCCTGTCTAGTCGGCAGATCGGGGGAGTGCAGGCTCGAACGAGTTGTTGCTCAGGCGAGTTCGAGGCGGCGGGCCATGTCGGACATGAACACCCCGGTCGGGTCGATCTTTCGGCGGGTGGCGATCCACGAGTCGATCTCGGGGTACATGGCGTGGAAATTCTGCGCGGAGGTGCGCGAGTCCTTGGCCGTGTACAGGCGTCCGCCCATGGCCATCACGCGACGATCGAGTTCGTTGAGGTATTCGCCGAGTCCTCGTTTGATCGGGAAGTCGAGGCAAACGTTCCAGCCACGGAACGGAAAGCTCAGGGGCGCTTGGTTTCCGTCGCCGAAGAGCTTGATCACGTTGAGGAAGCTCACGTGTCCGGAGGACTGGATGTCGGCGATGATCCGCTTGAACTCGTCCTCGTTGCCGGTGGGCACGATGAACTGGTACTGGGTGAATCCGCCGGTACGTCCGTAGGCCCGATTCCACTCTCCGAAGATGTCGAGGATGTGGTAGAACTGCGCCAAATTCTTGACCTGGCCTTTTTTGTTCGACCCCATCCGGTAGTAGGCCTCGCCGACGATGGAGAAGTCGAACTTGTTGGCCAGCCCATTCGGGAAGATGTCGGGGAAGGTCACCAGCGGTTTGCCGTTGAACTTCAGCGGATCCTTCTGCAACTTGGGCGGCAGCTCGTCGAGTCTGGCGAGATTGCCGCGACTGAATGACCCGCGGCCGAGCTTCGGCGGCTTGCTGATCGAGTCGAACCAGCCCGACGCGTACTCGTAGCCGTCTTCGAATCCGTCTTCGAGATGGAGCGCGATGGTCTCGTCGAGACTGCTGGTGGTGGCGGTGTCTGCGATGAAGTACGCACTCTCGGTCCGCTTGAGCTGGACCTTGGCCCGCAGGATGATGCCGGTCAGGCCGATTCCCGCGATCGTCGCCCAGAACAGCTCGCCCTGGGGGTCGTCGGGGCTGCCGGCGGGGGTCAGGGTGAGGATGCGTCCATCGGCCACCAGCAGCGTGATCTCGACAACGTGCTGGCCGAAGGTTCCGGCGCTGTGATGGTTCTTGCCGTGGATGTCGTGCGCGATGGCTCCACCGATGGTGACCTGCCTGGTGCCCGGCAACACCGGGACCCACAGACCGAACGGGAGGGCCACGGTCATCAGCTCGTCGAGCGAGACGCCGGCATCGAGGTCGACGATCCCGGTGGAGTCATCGATCGAGTGGACGCGCTTGAGCTGCGTCATGTCGACGGTCAGGCCACCGACGTTCTGCGCGGATTCGTTGTAGGAACGTCCCAGTCCGCGGGCGATCACGCCGCGACGCAGGTAGGACGGCTTGTCGGCGTTTGCATCGGCAACCTGCGCGACAGCCTTGGCGATCACCTCGACATCGGGTGTCGCCAGCACGTGACCCTCGATCGGCGTCGTACGGCTCCAGCCGACGAGCTTGCGGGTTTCAATGGGCAATTCAGCGGTAGACATCGGAGCAGAGCCTACCGGGCGTGTCATCGGAACTAGCCATTCGACAATGCGCGGTGTAAGAATCCCGTATGCCTACACGATCGGTCTTCATCACCGGTGCTGCAGCCGGAATCGGACGTCACACTGCGCTCACGTTTGCACGCAAGGGATACCTCATCGGTGCGTACGACATCGACGAGGCGGGATTGGCCAGTCTGGTCGACGAGGTGAAGGCCGCGGGAAGTCGCGCGGTCACGGGCCACCTCGACGTCACCGACGCCGATGAGTTCGCCACCCGTCTCGACGAGTTCGCCGAGAGCAACGGTGGTCGGCTCGACGTGCTGATCAACAACGCGGGAATCTTGCTGGCGGGTCCGTTCGAGGAGATCCCGCTCGCCACCCAGCACAAGCAGATCGACATCAACGTCAAGGGCGTGACCAACGGGAGCCATGCCGGGTTCCGGCATCTGAAGGCCACTCCGGGGTCGGTGCTGGTCAACATCGCGTCGGCGTCGGCGATTTACGGCCAGGCCGAGCTGGCCAGCTACAGCGCCACCAAGATGTACGTCCGCGGTCTCACCGAGGCGCTGGACATCGAGTGGGGCAAGCACGGCATCCGCGCCATCGCCATGTGGCCGCTCTACGTCCAGACCGCGATGACCAAGGGCGTCCGTACGGGCACCACCGACTCGCTGGGGATCCGCCTCGGACCCCAGGACGTCGCCGATGCCATCCTCGCTGCCGTCGAGGAACCCAAGACCAGCAAGCTCATCCACCGGGTGCACTACGCCGTGGGGCTCCAGACCAAGGCGCTGTCGCTCGGTGCGCGCTTCTCGCCGGCATGGCTGACCCGGGTGGTGAACAAGAAGCTCGCCCACTCCTGAGCGGGCTCAGCTCACTCCGATTTGTTGTCGTCGTTTAGCTGTTCGAGGCGGGCTTCCTCGAGGTCGAGCAGCTCCTGCGCATGGGTCAGTGATTGTGAGCTGTAGAGACCCAGCTTCCTGGCGTGCAGCAGTGCCTGGCGTTCGGCTGCGAGGACGGCGAACCGCAGCCGGAAGTAGCGCCTGCGTCCCTCCGGGTTCTGGTTCGGGTCGCCGGTGGACTGCACGCGCCCGATGATGCTGTCGGACCGCACCATCTCGACCACGGCTGCGGTCACCTCGTCGTCGGGTACGTCCGCCGCGGCGGGGTCTGCGAGGGTGGCGGTCGCTGCTCGCTGCAGATCCTCGATGAGCTTCCCGTACTCCTCACGGAGCCTGTCGGGATCATCTGACGTCACCTTGGCGGTCCTGATGACGGCAGGCAGGGTGAGTCCCTGGAGCAGCAGGGTTGTCGCCGCGACCACAAACGCGATCAGGATGAGCTGCGGGCGATGCGGCGTGGTCTGCGGCAGGGTCTGAGCTGCGGCCACGGTGATCGCTCCACGCATCCCGGCCCAGCCGAGCACCACCCCACCGCGCCAGCCGAGGGTCTCGTTGAGGTGGAAGGCGAGGTCCGCCGACACCCGGGTGATCCGCGTCTGCGCGAATTGGAGACGTCGCTCGGTGAGGTGCCCTTGGGTTTGGTGGGCGTGCAACTGCGCCTGTATCTCGCCGATCTTCGAGACCGCCTCGTGGGCGCGCCGGGTGTCGCGGCGGAGCAAGGCCACGAGGGGGCCCACGAACGCGATGCGCAACACGATCACGATGGCTGAGGCCACCAATCCGATCGCGATGGCGGTGATGGTGCTGAACTGGCTCTCTTCCACCTGCTCGATCGACTTCTTGAGTTTCATCCCCATGAAGAGGAACACCGCGCCCTCGAGCAGGAAGGCCAGGGTCCGCCAGTTGATCGTCTCCGCGATCCGGTCTTGGGCGCGCAGATACCGCGATCCCTGATGCCCGGTGATCAAGCCCGCGACCACCACTGAGAGCACTCCCGAGGCGCCGATCTCCTCGGCTGGGAGATACGCGACAAACGGCACCACGAAGGAGATGGCCGTGGTCAGCACGGGGTCGTTCAGCCACCCACGGATGCGGATGTTGACGTACCCGACCACCGACCCGACAACCACCGCAGCGGCAACCGCGAAGGCGAAGTCGCCGAGGACGCCCCAGATCGACACGGTTCCGGCGAGAGCCGCCACCGCCGACCGCAGGAGGACCAGGGCCGAGGCGTCGTTGACCAGACCCTCACCCTCGAGCACTGCGACCACCCGTCCGGGCAATCCCAGTTTCTTGCCCACCGATGTCGCGGCAACTGCGTCAGTGGGGCTGATGACGGCGCCGAGGGCAAATGCCGCAGGCCAGCCGAGGTCCGGGATCAGGGCATGGAAGAACCATGCCGTTCCCACCGTGGTGACCACCACGAGAAGGACCGCCAGCGCGGTGATCGGTTTGAAGTTTCGCCGGAAGTCCTGCGCCGGCATGTTCACGGCGGCCGAATACAGAAGGGGCGGAAGCACTCCGGCGAGGATCAGCTCGGGGGCGAACTCGAGCCGGGGAAAGCTCGGGATGAAGCTCAAGCCGGTTCCGACGGCCACCAGCAACAGCGGTGCGGCCACCCCGAGGCGGGCGGAGAACAGCGACACCGCCACGATGGCGAGCACCGCCACCACACCCGCCAGTGTCAGGGTCACATCATCTCCTCATCCGGGTGACTGTTCAGCCGTTCATGGTGCTCCATCTGGTCGTTGACCGAACGGATGGCGCTGCCGAAAAGTGTCAGGAACGCAGAACAAGCGCCGCAGCGTTGTGGCCCGGGATGCCGCTGACACCGCCGCCGCGCCGAGCGCCGGCCCCGGCGAGCAGCACCCGCCGATGGCCGGTTTCCACACCCCATGTGCCGACTTCTGTAGGTGATTCCGCCCAAGGCCATTGCAGCGGCCGGTGGAAGATGTGGCCGCCGGGCAGTCCTACCGCCGCTTCGAGTTCCGGCGGGGTCTTTGCTTCGATGCAGGGCGCACCGGTGCTGTCGGTGGCGATGACGTCGGCGATGGGTTCGTCGAGCACCGAGTCCAGGGCGGCCAAGGTGGCGGCCACGGCTTCGTCTTTCGCCCCTGGCCGGGTGAACAACTCCGGCGTCATGTGCAGTCCGAACAGCGTCAGCGTGTGCATACCGGTGAGATCGGGGCCGAGGATGCTCGGGTCGGACAGGGTGTGGCAGTAGATCTCACTCGGCGGAGTCGTCGGGATCCGGCCGGCCGCGACCTCACGATGTGATCGCGCCAACGCGTCGAAGCCCTCGTGGATGTGGAAGGTGCCCGAAAACGCCGCGCCCACCGGGACATCGGTATCCCGCAGCTTCGGCAGCCGCCGCAGCAGCACGTTGATCTTGAATTGGGCGCCACGTGGCTTCGGTTGGAACGCACCATCATTCCCGACAAGTCGATCGAGAACAAAAGGGGCGCAGGCGGCGTGGATGAACTCGGCCCTGGCCGTGCCCTGGCCCCATTCCACGGTGCCGTCGCCCGAGTCGACAGCGGTCACCTCGGCCCCGGTGCGGATGTCGGCGCCGGCATCGACGGCTGCGGTGGCGAGGGCGCCGGAGACCGCGCCCATGCCACCCACCGGGACGTCCCAGTCGCCGGTGCCACCGCCGATGAGGTGGTAGAGCAGGCAGATGTTCTGGGCCAGTGAGGGATCGTCGAGATCGGCAAACGTGCCGATGAGCCCGTCGGTTGCGACGATGCCCCGGACCAGGTCGTCGCCGAACGTGTCGGTGATGATGGCGCCGGCCGGTTCGGTGGTGAGGCGTTCCCACATGTCCATGGCGGCGAGATCGCCCCCCGCGATCATCGCCATCTCATCGGCGCTGACGAGCGGTTGCAGCATGGTCGGGAAAACACCCTCGGCGATCGTCGACATCGCGGCATAGAACCGTTTCCACGCACGAAAGTCCGCGTCAGATCCCGTGACGGCTCGGAACGATGCCGCTGTCGCTGCTTCATCGGCTGTGTCCACGAGAATGCCCCTGGACGGGTCGGCGGGCAGCGGTGTGTACGAGGAATACCTGCGCCGGACGAGGGTGATGTCGAGTCCGAGATCGGCGATGATCCGCCGTGGCAGCAGCGACACCAGGTACGAGTAGCGGGACAATCGCGCATCTATGCCGGGGAACGGCCGGGCGGAGACGGTTGCGCCGCCGACGTGCGGGGCGCGTTCGAGCACGAGCACCTTGCGGCCCGCGCGGGCCAGGTAGGCGGCCGCGGTGAGGCCGTTGTGGCCGGCGCCGATGACGATGTCGTCGTAGATCTGCATGCCCGTCATGATGCTCCCGGCCCGCATCGCCGGCCACGCGAGCCACGACGGTCTCTCACACGAGTCGCCGATCGTCTAGGCGCCGATGATTTTTTGATTTGAACAAAACACCCGATGCGAAAAATTGAGTCGGTCAATTCACGTATTGTTCAGGACGAGACCTCGAACACGCGGGGGACAATGGGGTAACAACTCGCAGCACGTATGCGACAAATACTTGAGACCAAGCGTCCGAGTCGCGGTGGAGAGGTGTCGACGATGCACATTTGGGGAACCGGTGTTTTCGACAACGCGCCTGCGGTCGAATGGGCTGATCAATTCGACCGTACAGCGGCCGTCGGACGCCCTGCATTGGTCCGGTCGGCGCTGGCAACCGCAGTGCGTGCCGACGATCAGCGCGCGTGGTTGGTAGCTCTGGGAGCAGCGACCACAGTGGCGGCAGCATTGCCCGGCGGCCTGCTCCTCGCCGAGAAAACCGGCCCGAAGTCAGTGACCGACAACCAATTTCATCCCTCAGCCGAGTTGGCTGCGGCGGCAGTGGAAACGCTCGAGCAGTGCATGTCTGTGCACACCGAATGGACACGTCTGTGGACGCGTGCAGTGATGCTCGACGACGCAGTCGCAGTTGTCGAAGCGGTGATCGAGGAGTTGGAAGAGCGAACTGCGCAGACTGTCAGAGTGCGCGAAGCTTCGTGAGCAAAGGCTCCGCCGCCTCCGCCAAGAACTGGTCTTGACTGTCGCCGCCTATTTGAACAAGTGCCACGTCTGTATAACCGGCCTCGATGAACGGTTTCACACTCTCGGCCAATTCATCCAGGTCCGGACCGCAGGCAATTGATGACGCAACATCCTCTGGCCTCACGAATTGAGTGGCGCCGCTGAACGAGGCAGTTGTCGGCAAAT
Source organism: Williamsia muralis NBRC 105860 (assembly GCF_001598915.1). Lineage (GTDB taxonomy): Bacteria > Actinomycetota > Actinomycetes > Mycobacteriales > Mycobacteriaceae > Williamsia > Williamsia muralis. The sequence goes on from NZ_BDAP01000001.1 coordinate 203,869, forward strand.
CGGCATTCACCGACCAGCCGCCCGCGAACCAGCGGAATTGGTCGTGCGCGCGGGCGACAGCTGCGTCTTTGTCGGGATCCCAGCAGATCGGGATCTGCCCGATTTTCCGCGACTGCTCGGGGTGGTGCTGATCCCACGACTTCACCAGATCGCCGGACGGCTCGGTGGAGATCATGTGGTCACCGAGCGGCGCGAGATGCTCGATCGACCTGTCGCCGGAGACAGCGAGACCGATCGGGACACCGCCGTCGGGCAGGTCCCAGATGCGTGAGGAGTCGACGCGGAAGTACTTGCCGTCGTAGGTGACGAGTTCGCCCGCGTGGAGTTCGCGGATGATCTTCACGGCCTCGACCAGCATCTCTTGTCGCTGCTCGACGCCGGGCCAACCCTGACCGACCGTGTGCTCGTTGAGGCTCTCGCCTGATCCGAGGCCGAGGATGAATCGCCCGTCTGCCAGCAACTGCATGGTCGCGGCCTTTTGCGCCACCACGGCCGGGTGGTATCGCATGGTCGGCGCCGTGACGTAGGTCGCCAGTTCGACCCGCTCGGTGGCGTGGGCGACCGCGCCCAACACACTCCACGCATAAGGCGCATGTCCCTGGGATACGAGCCAGGGAGAGTAGTGATCGCTGGAGACCTCGAAGTCGAAGCCTGCGTTCTCGGCTGACACGGCGTAGCGCACCAGGTCCTTCGGTCCACTCTGTTCGGTCATCAACGTGTATCCAAAGCGCATGACGCTTGAGTTCCCTCAGAGTCGAGCGATAAACCCCCGAGTACGGCGGGTGCGCGACCGTGCGAGCTTGTAACCTGTTTCACATTGGTGGACTTCGAGTCTCTCGAACACACACGGAACCGACAGTCCAGGAGCACACATGCCGTACATGCCGATCACCGAATCGATGTTCCTGCTGGCCGAATCGCGCGAGCATCCGATGCACGTCGGTGGTCTTCAGCTCTTCGAGCCGGCCGAGGGCAGTTCAGCCGAAGAACTCGGTGAGCAGATGTTCGAGACGCTGCAGGCGCAGACCGACGTCTACCGGCTCTTCCGGAAACGGCCCGCATCACCCGTGGCGCTGATGGGTACGGTCCGGTGGACGTACGACAAAGAGATCGATCTCGAATACCACGTTCGCCGAACGGTTTTGCCGCGGCCGGGCCGAATCCGCGAACTCCTCAAGTACGTCTCGGCGAACCACGGCGCGCTCCTCGACCGTTACCGGCCGATGTGGGAGGTGCACCTGATCGAGGGACTGGCCGATGGCCGGGTCGCGATGTACACCAAGATCCACCATTCGCTGGTGGACGGAGTGAGCGCGCTCAAGTTGCTTGAGAAGACGCTCGACACGGACCCCGAGGCACGGAACGGGCGCGCCCCCTGGGACCCGGCACTGTTCGCGCGCAAACCCAAGGAGCCGGTGGAGGATTCGGGTTCACAGCACGTGGTCGGGCAAGTACTCAGCGGCGGGGCCAAGATCGCCGGTGAACTCGCCGGGCTGGCTCCCGCCGGTGCCCGTCTGGGGCTTCGGGCGGTTCGTGACCGCAACCTGATCCTGCCGATGCAGGCGCCCCGCACGATGTTCAACGTGCCGATCGGTGGCGCACGGCGATTCGCGGCCGATCAATGGTCGGCCACCCGGTTGCGCGAGGTGGCGGCGGGCCTCGACATCACGATCAACGACGTGGTCATGGCGATGTGCGCCGGAGCGCTCAGGTCGTACCTGATCGACCAGAACGAGCTGCCCGAACAGCCGCTGATCGCGATGATGCCGGTGTCGATGCACGCCGCAGGCAGCGACACCTCCGAGGGCAACGCGGTGACCGCCATCCTGGCGAATCTCGCCACCGATCAACCTGATCCGGAACGCCGGCTGGCCACCCTCGTGGAGTCGACTCGGTCGAGCAAGAACGTCATCCGCGACCTCAGCCCGCTGATGGCGCTGGGCTACGGAGCAGCGGTGATGGCGCCGTTGGCCTTTTCTACGGTGCCCGGGTTCGTGCGGTACACCCCGCCACCGTTCAACATCATCATCTCCAATGTGCCGGGCCCGAAACAGGATCTGTACTGGAACGGTGCGCGGCTCGACGGGGTCTACCCGGCGTCGATCGCCATGGATGGACAGGCATTGAACATCACCGTGGCGTCCAACGGCGACAACATCAATTTCGGTCTGACCGGTGCACGCGCGACGATCCCGAGCCTGCAGCGACTGTTGACCCATCTCGACACAGCACTCGAGGAGCTCGAAAAACTCTGTGACATAGCCCGATAATCGTCTGGCGGACCGTTCGCAGGTTCGCCTCACGATGATTGCCGCTTTAGTCAGCGGGGTAAGCGGTTCGTCATGGACACCACGACCGATGGGCCCGACGCCTTCACCGAGTATCGGGGAACGCGGTCGCGGGAATGCCCCAAGCGCATGGTGTTCGGACCATGCGGTGGTGTGCGCGACGACAGCACGTGTGAGATGGACGCCCACATCTGTCCGTTTGCCGTTCTCACCGAACCCATTCCGTGGCCACAGCCGTTGACCAGTCCGGCGTCGCCGAGTGAGTTGATCAACGCCTCTCGTACCCGCCCGGTGGTGCTGTCCGACTTGTCGGTGCCGGCCTTCGACCGGGGCGTCCTCGAACAGGTGGCATCCATTCTGGGTGAGAGCAGCGATGCCGTCCTCGTCGGAGAACACCAGAACCGGCCCGACTACCCGCCGACCGTGATGGCGCAGATCATCCGCGGTGTGGGTGGATGCCCGTGGGTGACGCTGACCTGTCGCGACCGCAACCGGGTGGTACTCGAGCAGGAACTGATGGGTCTGGGCCAGGCCGGGGCCGACGGCGTCTTCTGCGTCACCGGTGACGGCCGGGCACAGGGTGTTCGACAAGATGTGACACAGGTTTTCGATCTGGACGGAACCCGGCTCGCGGCGCTGGCGGCACAGGCTGACCTTGCCGTGGGTGTGCCGGAGGCTCCCGAAGCCGTGCCCACCGGCATCCGCCCGGCGCGTCTGCTCGAGAAGCAGAGGGCCGGCGCCCAGTTGGCGGTACTGAACCATGTCAGTACACCGGAATCGCTGAGGGCGTTCATGTCCGCAGCGCGGGAGCAGGGCGTCACGATGCCGGTCATCGCGGGCGTAGCCGTGTACACCGACGAGCGGTCCGCTCAAGTGCTGGCGGCTTTTCCCGGTCTCCACCTCGACCACTCGCAGATCACCAGGGTGCTGGCCGCTGACGACTCGGTCGAGGCGGGCATCGAGACCGCGGTAGACGAAGCAGTTGCGCTCCTCGACATCCCGGGTGTGGTGGGCGTCAACCTCTCGGGGTTGGCGTCGGCGGCCGGTGAGGTTCCGGCCGCGAAGGTCAAGGCAGAGATCGGACGGCGGCTACGTGAGCGCCTGGCCGATGGGGCACAGTCGGTGAAGGCGGCACAGTGGTAGTCGATGCAGAGGCGATGAAGGACGAGTTCGACACGGTTCCGTCGTGGACCGTCCGGGCCGTCGAGACGCTTGGTCGCGAGTACGCCATACCCGCCGCATGTCGCGGCAGCGGCAGCCCCGAAGCACTTCGCTGGCTGGCGGGCAAGCTCGCTCTCGACACTGAGACCAGACTCGTCGACGTCGGGGCGGGCATGGGTGGGGCAGCCGAGTTCGTCGCGCGGGAGTTCGGACCCGAAGTGGTGCTGGTCGAGCCGATGATGGGCGCGTGCCAGGCCGCGCAACGGTTGTTCGGCCGGGCCACCGTCGCGGCCGCCGGCGAGAATCTCCCGTTCCCGGCCGGGGCATTCGACAAGGCGTGGTCGCTCGGAGTCCTGTGCACGAGCAGCGATCAGCCCAAGATGCTGCGCGAACTCCGACGTGTCGTCCACGCCGATGGGAGAGTCGGTGTGCTCGTCTACATCAAGACGGTCGACGACCTGCCGAACCAGCCCGAGGGCAACAACTTTCCGACGCGCGCTGGTTTGGACCGGCTCGTGGAGGACGCCGGGATGCGCATCGTCGATCGCGCAGATCTGGCCGACTTCGCTTCAGCCCCCGACTGGTGGCAGCAGCGGGTCACCGAATGCGACGACCTCGTCGCCGAGCGCCACCGCCACGACAGTCGCTGGGACAGTGCATCGGAGCAGGAAGCGATCATCACCGGATTGATCCGGGACGAACTGGTGATCGGCACGATCCTGATCCTGGGACCGACCGAATCGGGGAAGTCGGCGGCTGCCGTTTAGTGTGTTGGGGTGTCTGAGGAGCTAGCACCACGCGTCGGGGTCGACCTGAAGACCCAATTGGTCCGGTTTGTGATCACCGGGGCCGGCTCAGGCGTCCTCGACTTCGGACTCACACTGTTGCTCCAATACGGGTTCGGCATGCCCGAGTGGTTCGCGAAAGCCGTCGGCTTCATCTGCGGCACCACCACGGCGTACCTGATCAACCGTCGGTGGACCTTCGCCGCCGAGCCCAGCGCGCTTCGCTTTGTCGCCGTCGCGGTTCTCTATCTGGTGACCTTCGTGGTCCAGGTCGGCATCTACACGGGGCTGTCGAGGGTGTGGGAGGAGACCTTTGTCTACAGCCTCGCTGCCTTCGTGGTCGCTCAGGGCACCGCAACCGTCATCAACTTCGTTGTGCAACGAACGGTCATTTTCAAGATCCGCTGACCCGATCTTGGTGGGAAATGGTGAGGTCCACCTGGGCTTATGCTCGCCCAAACCCACCAAGATCGGGAAGCTGGGTCAGCCGTTGACCTTGCTGATCACCGAGTCGGCGAACATGTTGAGGTTGTCGATCTTCTTCTGGAGCGGTTCGGTGTCGTCGCCGGTGATGTAAGGAATCCGGAAGCCGACGATGACATCGGTGATGCCTTTGTCCTCGAGGCGTTTACAGCCGTCCGGTGTGTAGGCGTCGTAGGAGATGACGTGGATCTCGAAGGGGTCGTTCAGCTTTCCTTCGGCCTTGCGGATGTCGTGGATCTTGTCGAGCAGGGCGTCGAGTTCCTCGGGCGGGCCGCCGCCGTGCATCCAGCCGTCGCCGCGGATCACGGCGCGCTTGAGTGCCAGATCTGCGTGACCGCCGACGAGCAGTGGGATCGGTTTGGTGGGCGCCGGGTTCATCTTGATCTTGGGGATGTCGTAGAACTCCCCGTGGAACTCGAAGTACTCGCCGGTGCTGAGCCCGCGGATGATGTCCATGCACTCGTTCATCCGTTTGCCACGACGCTTGTAGTCCACGCCCATGATGTCGTAGTCCTCGGCCCACGGGCTGGTACCGACACCCAGAGAGAACCGGTTGTTCGTGAGTACGGCCACCGACATTGCCTGCTTCGCGACCAGCGCGGGGGGACGGATCGGCAGTTTCAGCACAAACGGGTTGAATCGGATCTTCTCGGTGACCGCGCCCATGGCTGCCGCCATCACGAAGGTCTCGATGAAGGCCTTGCCCTCGAGGAACTCCCGACTGCCGTCCTCGGTGTACGGATACGTCGAGTCCGACTCCTCCGGGTAGGCGATGGAGTCGGGGATGGTGAACCCCTCGTACCCGGCAGCCTCGGCCGCTTGAGCCAGCGGCAGGTAGTAGCTCGGATCTGTCATCGCCTCGGCGAATGTGAACCGCATGATCCTCCTAGATGTGTTCCCTGGGTCTGGTCGAGCCAGACCCGTCTCAATTCAGTAGAACACGTTCTAGTTTGGCTTGGGAACGATTCGGCAGCAGTCGGTGGCCGTTCGTATCGGCACCGCCCGGATCAGGGTCGCGAGAACCGTTCCCGACGGCCCAGCGACTGCAGACGCAGCCACTCCCGGAAGCCGGCCAGATCCCGTTGCTGCACAAGGAAATACCAACCGAAGCGGGCGTATTCCTGCACCAGCAGCTTGCGCATACCGGGCCTGCTCATCAGATAGCCGCGATTGCGGTAGGTGAAGAACCGCTTGGTGTCGTTGTCAGGGTACTGGGTGTGCATCCGCCCGCCCATGATCGGCCGGAACTCGTCCGTGCCGTCCGGGTGGAGATATGCCGTGGTGAGGCAGGTGCCGAAGTCCAGACCCGACCGCACCAGTCGGCGGTGCATCTCCACCTCGTCGCCGCGGACGAACAGGCGCAGGTCGGGGACACCGACGGCCTCGATGGCCGATGCGGAGAACAGGGCGCCGTTCATCAGTGAGGCGATGCCGGGCAGAAGGTCTGAGGTCTCGTCTCCGGCGAACAGCTCGGATCGCTTGCGGCGCCACACCAGTCCGCGCCGCAGCGGGAAGGCCAGCGTGTCTGGGTCGTTGATGTTGCACACCACCGGCGATACCTCGGAAAGCTGATGTGTGACAGCGCATTCGAGCAGCGTGCCGAGAACGTCGCTGCCTTCGGGCCTGCCGTCGTCGTCCGCGCACCACACCCAGTCGGCGCCCAGTGACAGCGCGTGCAGCATGCCGAGAGCAAACCCGCCGGCGCCGCCGAGGTTGTGCTTCGACCCGATGTAGGTGGTGGGAATGGTCTGCGCGGCAACCAATTCGGCGACCGCCGCTTCGTCAGCGTTGTCGACGACGATGAGGTGGTCGACGGGCCGACTCTGGTTGGTCAGCACTTCAAGCGATTGCCGCAGCAGCTCGAGGCGACGGTGGGTGACCACCACGCCGATCACGCGGTCCGCGGTCTGCGCGCCACCCGAGGGGGCCGCGACGGGCTCAGCCATCCTTTTCGACCTCGGCCAGGACTTCACGCACGTGGCGCGCGGCCTCAGGTCCTTCGTAGGCGTGCACCACTTCCTCGATCCCGCCGTCCATCCGGATCGCGCCGTGGTCGATCCAGAGTGCGCGGTCGCAGAGTTGCGCGAGGAACTCGTTGGAGTGGCTCGCGAACACCAGGATGCCGGACCGTGCGACCAGCTCCTGCAGGCGGATACGTGCCTTTTTCATGAATTCCGCGTCGACGGCACCGATACCTTCGTCGAGGATGAGGATCTCGGGATCGATCGAGGTGACCACCCCGAGCGCCACGCGCACGCGCATACCGGTGGAGTAGGTGCGCAGCGGCATCGACAGGTAGTCACCCAGTTCGGTGAACTCGGCTATGTCGTCCATCTTCCGGAGCATCTCGCGGCGGCTCATGCCGAGGAACATGCCCCGGATGACGATGTTCTCGTAGCCGGAGATCTCGGGGTCCATTCCGACGCCGAGGTCGAACACGGGCGCCACCCGACCCTTGATGCTGCATGCACCGCGAGTGGGTTCGTAGATCCCCGACAGCAGGCGGAGCAGGGTGGATTTGCCGGCACCGTTGTGCCCGACGAGTCCGATGCGATCGCCGTGTTCGAGGTGCAGATTGATCTGCTTGAGTGCCTCGACCACGACGACGTTGGAGTCGTTGGCGCCGATCACGCCTCCGGCGCGGCCGAGCACCGACTTCTTGATGGACCGGGTCTTGGCGTCGAAGATCGGGAAATCGACGCAGGCGTCCCAGGTATCGACTCGAACTGAACTCATGACCTCACACCCAATACGCAACGCGAGCACGGTAATTACGCAGCACCATCAACGCCACAGCCCAGCCGCCGATCGTGCAGGCGATGACGATCAGCCAGTGGTAGAGCGCCACCGACTCGCCCAGCAGCGGACCGCGGGTGATCTCGAGGTAGTGGTACATCGGATTGATCTGGACCAGCTTGACGCGGCTGGAATCGGCCCCGACATTCTTCTCGAGATCGGTGGCACTCCAGATGATCGGCGTCATGAAGAAGACCAGTTGCACTGCGGTGGCCAGCAATTGGCCGATGTCGCGGAACCTGGTGGACAGAATGCCGAACACGATGGACACCCACACGGCGTTGAGTACGAGCAGTGCGATGCCGGGGATGACAAACACCACGGTCCAGTTCACCGGCTGCGGGAAGATGATCAGCAACACCGCATACAGCGGGATGTTGTGCGCGAAGATGATCAGCTGCCGCCAGGTGAGGCGGTACACGTGCACGCTCAGCGGGGCAGGGATCTGTTTGATGAGCCCCTCGTTGGTGGTGAAGAGCTCGGCACCTTCGAGGATCGATCCGGAGATGAAACCCCAGAAGATGAACCCGAGCATGACGTACGGCAGGAAGGTGTCGATCTCGTTGCCGAACAGCTGCGAGTAGAGGAGTCCCATGGCCACCGCCGTCACCGCTGTGGCGATGGTGATCCACAGGGGGCCGAGGAGGGAGCGGCGGTATCTCTGCTTGATGTCCTGCCAGCCGAGGAGCAACCACAGCTCCGACTGGCGGAAGCCGGCTGCGAGGTCGCCGAATGCCCGGCGGAAGGACCGGGAATCGGACTCCGCTGAGGGCGGGCGCACCGGCTCGCGATCGACTGCTGTTGACACGAGAGACGAGCCTACCGTCAACGCCGGCCCGCCCCGGACGCCGCAGTTGTCGATCTCGGCAAACCGGGCGTCGCAGGCTCGCCGGCGGCAGGCGTCAGATCAGAGGTACTGACCGGTGCCCGCGACCCCGTGAGGCGGCCCGCCGGGGCCACCCATCGGACCCGACGGCGGCAATTGCCCCTGACGCATCTGCTCGAGCTGCGCCCGCGCGGCCATCTGCTGGGCGAACAGCGCGGTCTGGATGCCGTGGAACAGTCCTTCGAGCCAGCCGACCAGCTGCGCCTGGGCGATCCGCAATTCCGCGTCGGACGGCGTGTTGTCGTCGGTGAACGGCAGGGCCAGTCGTTCGAGCTCTTCGCGCAGCTCAGGGGCCAAACCGTCTTCCAGTTCGCGAATCGACGACTGGTGGATCTCGCGCAGCCGAACCCGGCTGGCATCGTCGAGAGGTGCCGCCCGCACTTCTTCGAGGAGTTGCTTGATCATCGTGCCGATCCGCATCACCTTCGCCGGCTGCTCGACCATGTCGGCGACACCCTGCTGTTCGTCACCTTTACCCTGGTCGGAGTTCGCCGACGGCACCACAACGATGCCGTCGTCGCTGTCGGACGGGGGTCCCTGGTTGAAAATGTCTTCGGCCATGTCCCCATTGTCCAGATGTCCCGATCTCGTGTTCGCAGCAGGCCCACAACTCAGGTGGCAGCGTCGGAAGGACGGTCTATGGTGACTGCCATGGCTTATGACGTCGCACGCGTACGGGGATTGTTCCCGTCGCTTGGAGACGGATGGATCCATCTCGATCCCCAGGCCGGGATGCAGATCCCGGACTCGGTGGCGACCACGGTGTCCAAGGCGTTCCGTGGCCTGGTCTCCGAACCCGGCGGCATCTATCCCGCGGCGAAGAAGACGGCCGGCGTCATCGACGCGGCACGGCAGGCCGTCGCGGATCTGGTCAACGGTGATCCGCGGGGAGTGGTGCTCGGTCCGTCGCGTGGGCAGTTGCTCAGCGTTCTGGCCGAATGCCTCAACACCCGGGTGTGGCTCGGTTCGGAAGTGGTGGTGAGCCGCCTCGACGACGAGGCCAATGTGGTGCCGTGGGTGCGCGCTGCCGATCGGTTCGGCGCCAAGGTTCGCTGGGCCGAGGTGGACATCGAGAACGGCGACCTGCCCGTCTGGCAATACGAAGGTCTGGTCAGTCGATCCACGAGTGTGGTCGCGATGCCTCTGGCGTCGTCGACGCTGGGCACGGTGGTCGACGTGGCGGCCGCGGCGGTCACCGTTCACGCGATCGACGGCCTGCTGGTCGTGGACGCCACCAGCGCAGCGCCGTACATGCCGCTGGACATCGAGGTGCTGGGCGCGGACGTACTCGTGGTCAGTGCGAAGCGCTGGGGCGGGCCGTCCACCGCAGCGCTGGTGTTCCGTGACCCGGAGATGCTCACCCGCGTGCGGTCGATGTCGCTGAACCCGGATGCACAGGGGCCGGAGCGGCTCGAGGTCGACGGACATCAACACGCGTTGCTCGCCGGCCTGGTCGCCTCGATCGAACACCTTGCGGCTCTTGATGAATCGGCCACCGGAACCCGGCGCGAGCGGTTGGTCCAGTCGATGACGGGCCTGGCGGAGTACTCGCAACGATTGCTGCGCTACCTACTCAACTCGCTGCGGCAGCTGAACTTCGTGAACGTGATCGGCGATGCGCCGGTACAGATCCCTGCGGTCAGCTTCACTGTCTCCGGGGTCACTGCGGACAAGGTGGTCCGGCGGCTGGCCGACAACGGCATCAGCGCGCTGGCCGATGTGAACAGTCGCGTGTTGTCCGGGATCGGTGTCAACGATGTGGGCGGTGCCGTCACCATCGGGCTCGGGCCGTACACCACGCCGTATGAGGTCGACCAGCTCGTTCGCACTCTCGGTTCACTCGGCTGACGCCACCACAATCGTCCCGCTGAGGCGCCTCCGAGGGCATGATTCCCTCGGTGCCCGCCCAGGGGGCCGATGTTGGTGGAGAACCCGGGATCAGACGGTGAGCAACACCTTGCCGGTGACTTTCCCTGATTCGAGCAAGGCGTGTGCCTCACCCGCCTTGTCCAGTGAAAATGTTTCTCCGACAACAGGTTTGACGCGCCCGTCGGTGATCATCGGCCAGGTGGTCGCGATGGTGTCAGCAACGATCGCCGCTTTGTCCGACTGCTCACGACCACGCAAGGCGGTCGCATGAATGGTGCCGCGTTTCGACAGCAAGGCACCCAGGTTGAGTTCGGCCTTGACGCCGCCCTGCATGCCGATCACCACGAGCCTTCCGTCCGCAGCCAACGCAGATACGTTGCGGCTCAAGTACTTTGCCCCGATGATGTCGAGGATGACGTCGGCGCCGCCGTGGGTCTTGAGCACCTCGACGAAGTCGTCGTCGTGGTAGTTGATGGTGATGTCGGCGCCGAGATCGCGGCACAGTTCCAGCTTTTCGGCTGACCCGGCGGTCACGGCAACCGTGGCTCCGAGAGCCTTCGCCCACTGGATGCCGTGGGTGCCGATGCCGCTTGCCCCACCATGGAGCAGCAGCAGTTCACCTCGCTGCAGATGAGCGGTTCGTTTGAGGTTGGACAGCACAGTGCAGGCAACCTCGGGAAGGGCGGCGGCCGCGATCAAGTCAATCGAGTCGGGTACGGGCAACAAGTGCTCGGCGGCCACGGTCACGTATTCGGCGTAACCGCCGCCGGCGATCAACGCGCACACCTGTTGTCCGATTTCCCATCCCGTGACCTCGGTGCCCAGTTCGGCGACGGTGCCCGAGACCTCCATCCCGATAATGTCGCTCGCGCCCGGTGGCGGCGGGTAGTTTCCTTGGCGTTGCAGCAGGTCGGCGCGGTTCACGCCGGCGGCGGCCACTTTCACCAGAACCTCACCTGCGGCGGGGGACGGTCGTTCGACGTCGCTGATCACCAGGTTCTCCGGCGGTCCGAACTCGGTGACGGTCACTGCGCGCATGTTGCTCATGTCTCAACCAATACCCCAGTCCTGCCGTCGATGTGCGGAACCGGAAGGCCGGCTGGTGCGTCACTTCTATGGTGACCGCGTCTTGACGAGCGAAAACGTTCGGCGGATCACCGTATTGGTGCGGGGTAACCTGTGCTTCACATTGCTGATCGGTGACCGGGAATGGACCATGACAGAGGACGATGTGCCGTGGCTTGACGAGGCCGAACAGATGGCGTGGCGTTCGTTCATGGACGGCACCCAACGTCTGTTCGACGCCATCAACGATGCCCTGGTCACCGCATCGGGTCTCACCTTTGCCGATTACCGCATCCTGGTCCTTCTGTCCGAACACGACCACATGCGGATGAGTGACCTCGCAGACGGCGCGCTTGCCACCAAGAGCACCATCTCCCGCCGAGTGGACAGGCTGGTGGAGGCCGGATTCATCGAGCGGATGGCCAAAGACCAAGACCGGGACCTGCGCAACCGGGAATGCCGCATCACCGACCTGGGTCGCGAGAAATTGCACGAGGCGGCCAAGGGTCATGTGCTCGCGGTGCGCACCTACCTGCTCGACCACCTCGACGACCACGAGCGCGACGCGATGGCCACCACCTTCGCAAAGGTCGATACCTGGCTCCGTGAGAACGAACGACTCCGCGTCAAGTAGGCTCACTGACCGAAGGAAGCGTGGCAGAGCGGCCGAATGCACTCGCCTTGAAAGCGAGCGTGGGTAAAACCACCGGGGGTTCAAATCCCTCCGCTTCCGCTGCACGTCAGGGGCGGTTTCAATAAACCGCCTCTGACACCGAGGTTCCTCCTTTTATCCGGATCACCGCGCTCCACACCCTTACTGAAGTAATCGCACCCCCGGAAATGGGTCGTTTTGGCGGAGCCCACCTGGGCTTTCGTTCGCCAAAACGACCCATTTCCGGAGGGCGGGCTCGTCACCGCCTCGGTTTACGTGGGCCCTTCCCGGGGGTCTTTCCGGCGGCTTCTCTGGAAGCGCGCTTGGCAGCGGCCTTCTCTTTGGCCGACCGTTTCGGGGCAGGTTCGGACTGACTCCGCGACGACGTCGCCTTACGTCCGCGCACGATGCCGATGAACTCCTCGGCGTTCTCAGATGTCGGTGCCGGCCACAGTAGGCCCACCGATCCGGTTGGCGCGTCGGTCACCGGGCGATAGGCAAGGTCTTTGCGATGGTGCAGCCGGGCCAGCGACTGCGGGACCAGCAAGAGTCCGGTGCCCGCCGCGACGAGTTCGATTGCGTCGCTGGTGGTTTGCGGTCGATGTTCCACTGCCGTTCCCGGCCGTTGCCCGACCACCAGCGGTTCGTCGAGTGGCCACAGGAGTTGTTCGTCCGCCAGATCGTCGATGCCGATCTCATCGACTGCGGTGAAGACGTGGTCTTTCGGCACGACCACGACGGTCGTTTCCTGGTAGAGCTCGATGGTGTGGTGCGGCCCCGGGTCGTGGTGATCCAGGGCATCAGGCAGCCGGGTTATCGCCATCTGTATCCGCCCGTCGCGGATGGCATCGGCGCATGCGGCGACGTCGATCGGGACGAGTTCGAGTCGCACCTGCGGTAGGCGTTCACTCCAGGTCCGTGCCCATTTGCCGGGCGTCACGCCGGGCACAAACGCCAGCTGAAATGAGAAGGCATTACCTGGCGCGGTCACGCCCACAGGCTACCGGCCGATAGTCTCGGTTCATGAGTTCGCAGTCGATGAAGCCGGCCACCGCCGCCAAGAAGTTGGACGTGTACCTGCCGGCGACGCCCGCCGAGTTCCAACAGAGCGCCATCACCCGTGCCGAACTCGAAGCCCTGCAGGCGGACCCGCCGAGTTGGCTTCGTGATCTGCGCATCAAGGGACCCCACCCGAAGAACCTGGTGGCGATGAAACTCGGCGTTTCGAAGGGCGCGCTGGTGCGCCACGAGATCACCGAGGCGCTGACCACCGAGCAGATCAACGAACTCCTGTCCGAGATGCCCGATTGGCTCGAAGCCGAGCGCGCCACGCAGGTCGAGGTTCGCGCCGAAGCGGCCGCACCAAAGTCGATGCCTCCTGCCGACCGGCCACGTTCACGCAAGCGGCGATAAACGCGGTGTTGATCCGGGCATTGGCCTGATGGGGCACAAAGACCTCGATGTCCTCGAGGGCCACACCTGACCGTTCGATGACACTCGACAGCGCCTTGGGCAGAGTGATTGCGGCCCAACGGAACACGCGGGTGCCCTGCATGGCGACGACCATGCGCCCGACCGGGTCGGTCTCCGGGTCTTTCGACTGGAACTCCTCGGCGCGGTCCATGTACTCGGGGATGTCGTAGTTCGGGGAGATCGCATGGCTGTTCTCACCGTCGCTGCCCCACACGGTGGGGGAGATGCCGTTGTCCTCGCTCGGTCCGACGACCACGGCGCCGGCCCCGTCGCCGAAGATGAAAGCGGTGTTGCATCGTGTCTGTTGGACGATTTGGTTTTCGTCACACGAACCGGTCCGTTGAGTGCTTTGCTTGACGCGTGAAACATGTCTATCGCGGTCAAATCTTCCATGTCGCCGGCTCGGCGAAGGTCACCACGGCTGAAGAAGCACTGGTCTTCGTCGCCGACGGGGCATTGGTGGTGGACAGCGAGGGCAGCATCGAGTGGTGCGGCGAATTCGCCGACCTACCCACCGAGCACGAGCACGCCGCGATCGTCGACTACCGGCCCGGTTTCATCCTGCCGGGGTTCGTCGACACCCATATCCACTTCCCGCAGACCTACGCCGGTGACTCCTACGGCGGCGGACAACTTCTCGAGTGGCTCGAGAGGTGCATCTTCCCCTCCGAGTCCAAGTTCGGTGACCGCGACTTCGGGCGGGCCGCGGCAGTGGAGTTCACCAATCAGCGGGTGCGGGCGGGTACCACCGCGGCGATGGTGTTCGGCTCGGCATTCCCTGACGCGCAGGATGCGCTGTTCGAGGAGACGCAGCGCCGTGGACTGCGAATCGTGAGTGGTCGCGGCATCCAGACAAGAGGACCCGACTCGGCCGGCCCGCTGATCACCAGCGAGGAGAAGGCCATCGAACTGACCGCTGCAGAGGTGGACAAGTGGCACGCCGCCGACACCGGAGACGTCGCGACCGCGCTGCTGCATGTGGCACTGGTGCCGAGGTTCTCGCTGTCGGTGACCCCGACGACGATGGCAGCGCTGGGTGAGCTCTACACCGACCTGCGGTCGAAGGGTGTCTACGTCCACACCCACCTCAACGAGAACAACCGTCCCGGCACCGGTGAGGTGGACGCCACCAAGGCCGACTACCAGGTGAACTCGTACCTCGACACCTACGACGGCAAGTTCCTGCCCGGCTCGAAGGTCGGTGGCGAATCCCTGCTCGGACCGCGGACCATCATGGCCCACTCGGTGCACTGTCAAGACGGTGAGCTCGCCCGGATGGCCGAGACCGGCACCTCCATCTCCCATTGCCCGGTGTCCCAGTTGTTCCTGGGGTCGGGCACGATGCCGTGGCTGCGGACAGTGGAATCAGGCGTCAACATCTCACTCGGCACCGACCACGGTGGCGGCGACGAATGGCTGATCTCGCGAGTTGCCAACGACGCCTTCAAGGTTCACATCACCGAGCCCGGCGATGCCGGTGTGTCCATGCATCCGGCCGAGATGTTGTTCGTCGCGACCCTCGGCGGGGCCCGGGCCTTGGACATGGAGAATCGCTTCGGCAACTTCGACACCGGCAAAGAGGCTGATTTCCTGGTGATCGATCCCGAGCGTTGGCCGTCGCTGGCCAACGCCATCGACAACGGCGCCCGCGCCGATGACGAGAAGATGGCACGTGACCAGATGCTGTTTGCATTGCTGATGCAGCTCCGAGAGCCGGCGATCAGCGCCGTTTACGTCAAGGGTCGCAAGATCGACGACGTCTGACTCCGCTGTTGTGACCGAAAGATCGACTGAGGCAACGGTACTCGTTCCGTTCCACGATGTACCGGATGCCCAGTTCGAGTCGTGGTTCGAGGAACTCGCCGCCCGTATCCAATCGGCGCCCGGTCATCGGCACACCCTGTCGGCGGAACACGCGCGACGGGCTGTGGCCCTGACGTTCGACACCGAGGAGTCGTTGCACCGCTGGCTGGATTCGGCAGAGTGGGCCGACGCGTTGAAGATGGCTGCCGAGAACGGTATCCGGCGGGAGTTCAGCGACCTCGTGATCGTCGAAGGCCAGGTGCCTCCCACCGGGGTGGCGTTGTTCCGTCACAAGGTCGATCAAGAAAACGTCGCCGGGTTCATCGACGCCCAGCGCACCTTGATGGATCTGAACGCCGCCGCACCCGGCTATGAGTTCGCGGTGCTGTTCGGCCCCAGGGAGCTGGCTGACGGCACCGACGAATGGATCGCTGTTCTCAAGTTCCGCAACGACGAGTCGCTCGCCGCCTGGGTTGACTCACCCGACCGTGCCGATGCCTTGACTCAGCTGCGGTCGCATCTTTCTGAGGAGTACTCGGCGTCGTTCGAACACAACACCTTTGGATCCATCATGCGGGTCACCGACGGAAAGCCCACCGTCACGCCCGAATGGAAGGTCGCGATGATGGTGCTGTTGGTGCTCTATCCGACCGTGATGACCCTGTCCCGATTTGTCGGACCGGTGCTCGACGGATGGGGCGCCGACCCCTGGCTGTCGATGTGGCTCAGTCAGATCCTGTCGGTGTCGCTGCTCACTTATGCGCTGATGCCGTTGGCCACGTGGGCTTTCGGCTTCTGGCTCGACCCCGCCCGGGGCTCGACGGTGAGAGTGTCTGTGGCCGGTGCAGTTGCCGTGTGTCTGCTCTATGCGCTGACGCTCACCGTGTTCGCCTCGGTGCGGTGGTTGCAGTTCTGGGACTACGCCTGAGCCTCCCGTAGCCCGAGGACGTCTTGCCGGCCTTCTTCGGCCCTCCTGCGAATGCCGACTAGGGCCGGCAACGACCGTCGGGGTCGATGCGCCATCGCCCGACACCGCACTGGCCGTCGTCGTTGTTCCCCGTGGCCATGACCGAACCGTCGGCTCGTAAACCGAGGGTGTGCGTCGAGCCGGCCGCGACGGCGACGATATCCCGCCACGATCCGACGTCGCATTGTCCACGGGTGTTGTTGCCTGCGGCGCGGACTCGACCTCCTGCGTCGATCCCGACGGTGTGATGACTGCCGGCGCAGACCGCCACGACGTCACGCCATCTGCACGCGTCCGCGATCCCGGCACCGCGGTCACCGACGGCGAACACCCGTCCATCGGCATCGAGCGCGACGGTGTGCAAATAGCCCGCCGCGACTGCCCTCACCCGGCGCCATCCTGTGACCTCGCATTGAGCTCTACGGTTGTTGCCCACCGCAGCCACGGTGGCGTCCGCCCGGACCCCCACCGTGTGCCAGTCCCCGGCGGCCACAGCGACCATCTCGCTCCATTCGTCGACATCACAGGCACCCTCGCGGTGACGTCCTCGCGCGCTTGCTGATCCGTCCGCGAAGACAGCCACCGTACGCCGCCAACCAGCAGCAATGTCCGCCACGCTCACCCAGTCGGCGACCTCGCACTGCCCATCGTCGTTCCACCCGGTGGCGACGACGGTACCGTCCGCGCGCAATCCGACAGTGTGCGATCGACCCGTATTGGACGCCGTGTGCACATTCCCGGCCGCGACCGCAGCTATGCCCCGCCAATCGCCCACCCAGGTTTCTGGAGCCAGCAGGTCGCCGGCGGCAACCACCGAGCCATCGGCCATCACACCGACCGAATGGCGCCGTCCGGCAGCGACGAACTTACTCATCAGCAGGACCTTAGTCGGCAACAGAGACCCGAAGGTCCTGCACTCCACTCGGTCAGATCGGAGCTTCTTCGGTATCGATCGATGCTCTGAGAATTGTTGCCGAACGACTTCCGGACTGCAGCGGCGATTCGTCATCGTCTCCGGCGACCAGTTCTGGATTGTGGAGTCGATAGTGCCGGCCGCGGTGCTCGACCCGTGCCTGGCCGGCTTCGAGGACGTTTTGTACCCAGTCCGAGTGCACCCCGTAGTTGAGCACGACCGACACGGACTGGCCGGATCTGAACACCATCACCGGTGTCTTGAACGTTCGGCCACTCCGGCGGCCGATGTGTTCGATCACGGCCATATGGGGCACGCGTCCGGCCCAAAGTCGAACAGCGTGGTTAGTGACGTGCTTGTTGAACCGCGCCAACGCGCGCATGCCGGACGTGCCGATCGCCGACGCCAAACGTGCTGCGAATCCCGCCAATTCAGCTGTTGCATTCAAGTAAGACCCCCCGGATGAATACCCGCTCTGTCACGAACACGGTAGGACGATCGCGCGGGAAGCACATCGGGGAGAACCCTGAACCCGGCCGTGGGTCCGATTCCGCGATGCTATTCGTCGGAGCCCGCGGATGTGAGCGCCTGGGCGAACATGACAAGAATCCCGCTCGGCCCGCGCACGTAGGTGAGCTTGTAGATCCCCTGATAATCGGCGACGCCGCGGAGCGGGTGGTGGCCGTGCCGTGCTGCGATCGCGAGGGCGTCGTCGATGTCGTCGACGGAGAAGGCGATGCGGTGCATGCCGATCTCGTTGGGCAGCGTGGGCGGCGTATCGATCGCCTCGGGGTGGATGTACTCGAACAGTTCGATCTGTCCGTGTCCGTCCGGAGTCTGTAGAACGGCGATCTTCGCGTGGTTTCCGTCAAGGCCGACAGCGGTGTCGGCCCACTCACCGCTGACCGTGTCGCGGCCGAGGAGCGTGAGGCCGAGATCGGTGAAAAAACGGATCGTGGCTTCGATGTCGCGTACGGCGATGCCGACGTTTTCCAGCTTGATGGTCATCAGTGGGTCTCCTTCTTGTTGGTTCGGGGGGGCGGCTCCCCGAGGTCAGTCCCAACCGGAAGACGGTTCTGATCTCGCGTTCTCGACATCGGCGCTGCCGGAGTCGGCATGCGAAACACACCGAATTGCGGGTCAGGCCCATCCACCCCCGTGTCCTGCACCGAATTGCATCAAGACCCAGTGAACAGCACATGGATTTTGAGGAGCGTCGTGGAAGACCCCCACATCGAACTCGACCTGACGGCCCGGATGGTTGCCGTGGCGGGCACACTGCGGTCGAACAGCAACGGCGTCGACACACTTGCGCAGGCCGTCACCAAGACGGCGGTGGACTGCATCCCTGGCACCGAGTGCGCAGGTGTCATCGCGTGCCTGGGCCCGCACGGCGAGCCGGTGGCGGGTAACGGCCTGGCAAGCCAGGCGGACCAGCTGCAGCACGAGCTACGGGAGGGCCCGGCCGTGCGCCCCAAAACCGATCGCTCCACCGTGTGGATCGACGATTTCGACTCAGAGGACCGATGGCCACGGTTTGCCGCGCGCGCCCAGGAGTTGGGAATCGCCTCGATGGCGAGCTTCCGGCTGTTCTCCGGCAAGGACGACCTGGGGACCCTCAATCTCTACAGTTCGACCAAGAAGGCGTTCGATGAACGCGCTCGGACGCTCGGCGAGGTGTTCGCCGCGCACACCGCCGTTGCGTTCTCGGTACTCCGCGAGCGCGAGAACCTGTCTGTCGCCCTCACCAGCCGCGACCTCATCGGTCAGGCGAAGGGGATGGTGATGGAGCGCTACGGCATCGGCGCCGATGAGGCGTTCGCGCTGTTGGCAAGGCTGTCCCAGGAGTCGAACACCAAGGTCGCCGAGATCGCCAGGCAGGTCGTGGAGGCCGGATCAGATCCGAGCTGACCCGACCTGAGGGAACGCCTCAGCACCTCCTCGTCGCTGCTGCTCGAGCCGCGTATCCGATGGCTGCACCTGCGGCGATCCATGGTCCGCCGACAAGGATCGGATCGATCCATGCGTGGTTCTTGTCCACGCGTTTGGTTCCGGTGCGCGACGCGAGGCCGTGGTGGGTGAACTCGCTTCGGATTCCGGTCTGGGTGATCGGGTTGTCCGGCCGCATCGTGAGGAAGGACGCGAGATGGGCCTCTGCGGCGTTCACGCGGTCGGCACCGAGTAGGAGCAGCCAATGCGCCGCGCGACCTTCGCTGTACCGATAGGCGACCTTGCGGATCACGCCCGACAACCCGGACGGAGGCGTCGACGTACCGAAGACAGGCGTGAGGAACCGATGTTCGATGGATCTCTCCCTCGGCCATTTCTCGGGCTGCCGTTCGGGGAAGTCCCAGTGTGCGCCGGTCGCTTCGGGGTCGAACCGTTGCTGTGGGACCGCCGGGCGGTCTTTCGGGTCGAGGTCCACGCCCCACCCGGGAATCCTCGCCCGCAGCTCTTCGCTCGACGGGGACGCGGGCCTCTTCGAGGTGTAGGTGGGCACCTGGTCGGTCGGTTTCTTCGGGGCTGGTGATGTCATGACTCTCCTCAGGCCGCGTCGGTGACGATGATCGGTTTGATGCACTCGTCCAGCTTCGACGAGAAGATGTGGTAGCCCTCGGCGATGTGCTCGAGCGGGATACGGTGCGTGACAATGTCGTTCGGCTTGATGTGACCGTTTCTGATGTGCTCGAACAGCCGTGGCCATTGCCGTTTGACGGGACACTGGTTCATCTGGAGGGTCAGTCCCTTGTTCATCGCGTCGCCGAACTTGACGGCGCTGAACATCGGTCCGTAAGCACCCATCACCGACACGGTTCCGCCTTTGCGGACCGAATCGATGGCCCAGTTCAGCGCAATGGGAGAGCCGCCCTGCAACTTGAACTTCGCCGCGGCGACATGCTGCAGAAAGTTCCCGTCCGCTTCTGCGCCCACCGCATCGATGGCCACGTCGGCGCCGAGATAGTCCGTGGACTTCTTCATCTGGACCACGATGTCGTCGTACTCCGCGAAGTTGAGGGTTTCGGCGTGCGCGAAGGTGCGGGCCTTCTCGAGTCGGTACTCGAGGTGGTCGATCACCATCACCCGGCCGGCTCCCATGAACCAGGACGAGAGGGCGGCGTAGAGACCCACCGGTCCCGCACCGAAGACGGCCACCGTGTCGCCCTCACGGATGCTGCCCAGCTGTGCGCCGAAGTACCCGGTGGCCAGAGCGTCGGTCAGCAACAATGCGTCTTCGTCGTCCATCCAGTCGG
Organism: Williamsia muralis NBRC 105860; assembly: GCF_001598915.1. Taxonomy (GTDB): domain Bacteria; phylum Actinomycetota; class Actinomycetes; order Mycobacteriales; family Mycobacteriaceae; genus Williamsia; species Williamsia muralis. The sequence continues at coordinate 224,261 of NZ_BDAP01000001.1, forward strand.
GGATGATCGCGGGCCCGACGTCGGCGAACGGGACCCGCACGAACTCGGCCTGGCCTCCGTCGTATCCACCGCACGTGTGGGAGTAGCCGTAGATGCCCCCGACCGCGGTGGCGTTCGGATTGACGTTGTGGCAGTTGGAATACAGTCCGCGCGCACAGAAGTAACAGGAGCCGCAGTAGATGTTGAACGGCACCATCACCCGGTCGCCGGGCGTCAGGTTCTGGACCGACGAGCCCACCGATTCCACCACCCCGATGAACTCGTGTCCGAACGTCATTCCGGGGCGGGTGTCGGGCATCATGCCGTGGTACAGGTGCAGATCTGACCCGCAGATCGCAGCACGGGTCACCCGCACGATGGCGTCGTTGGGGTGCTCGATGGGAGGGATGTCCTTCTCCTGCACGCGCACCTTGTAGGGCCCGCGGTAAACCATTGCCTTCATGCTGTCCTCCGCACGTCTCGTCGATTTGGGTGTGTGTCTACCCCGTATGAGCCGTCGGCAAACGGTCATCCGCCTTGCTTTGGAGGAATGACGTTCCGACACAACAGTTTCCGTGTCAACTCGGTGGACTGTATTCCTGGCAGGAGATCTCGTGCAGCGCAGTCGAATCAGGCATTCACCCCGGCCGGTCAGGGTGGGCGTCGCCGGGGCCTGTCGTTTTGTCAGGCAAATGATAGGGTAGCTCGCTTCTTGGGCCAGAACGGTGTGGGAGTGGCAAATACCCCTGGCCACGAACCGTGGGTCAAGCCTAGGCGGGCCCCGAGTAGGTGACAAGGGGAACGGGCTATCGCACCAGCTGGGGCAGTCCGCCGTAAAGCTTCGGCTTAACTATGAATACAACCTGGTTACGGGCGTTTAACCAGCAGGTGGGCGGGTATTCGGCCGACACGGGACGGATGCGGGTGCAAGAGGATCGGCCGCGCCGGGACCCGACAGAGGTCGGACGGGCGTTTGCCCAGAGAAACATCTTCATCAATGTGAAGGGTTAGCACAATGAGTACACGGAGTACCCGCACCCCGCGCACCACCAAGCGTTCCCCGGTCCAGCTGGCCGCACTCGCGGTCGGCGCGGTGTTCTTGCTTGTCGGAATTCTGGGCTTCATCCCAGGCATCACCACCGACTACGACACCATGTCCTTCGCCGGCCACCATTCGGAAGCAAAGTTGCTCGGGATCTTCAACGTTTCAATTCTGCACAACCTGGTGCATGTGGCCTTTGGTGTCGCAGGAATCGTTCTCGCAAGGGCGGCAGCCACCGCGAAGTCGTACTTGATCGTCGGCGGCGTCATCTACCTGGCCCTTTGGTTGTATGGCCTGGTCATCGACAAGGACTCGGCCGCCAACTTCGTCCCGGTGAACTCCGCCGATGACTGGCTGCACTTCGCCCTCGGTGTCGGCATGGTCGCCCTCGGCGTTCTGCTCGGACGCAACCGGCACACGTCTCGTGTGTGAACAACGGGATTTGGTCGCGGGAGTTTGAACCCCGGTCACGATAGAGTCTCGACCGCATAAATACTGCCCGACAACCACATTCGGCTTCCCGGCGCCCTTGATCAGGGTCGTCGGGAAGCTGTCTGCGGTTGGCGGGCTATTGCCATCGGTGCCCGATGTGACACTATGGAGAAGTCGGTTGAAGAGGAGCCGCCCTGCGTGGACCGGTGAATAAGCTCGCCGTAGCGCTTCTAGCCCGACAACTTTTAGGGGTCGATCGTGGCGCACAAAATTTCTAATTCAGATTTCGTTTCCGATAGTGCTGAACTCGCCGGCGGAACACTCACCATCGCGACTGTGTCGCACGGAAGCATCGTTGCCCTCACCGTGTGGGGCAGCATCGATTTGTTGACGGTTCCCCAGCTCACCGAGGCGGTCGATGAAGCAGTCGCCGGACGCCCTGAGGGTCTGATCATCGATCTGACCTACACAGATTTCCTTTCGTCGGTCGGTATGGCCGCGCTGGTCAACGCACACGACGCGGTTCTTCCGTCCGGTGGACGATTCGGTGTTGTCGCCGAGGGTTCGTCCACGGCTCGTCCCATCAAGCTTGTCGGACTCGACCAGACCATCAGTCTGTATGCGACCATTGAGGACGCACTGCAGGCGCTGACCGAGGAGTTGGCCCCGGCCACTCGCCGCGCTTCGGCGTAGCGAGTTCGGGCGCGCGGTGCGCCTGCACGCTCAACGCGTGCGAACCGAGTAGATGGAGCCGTGCGTGGTCGACAATCAGGGCAACGAAATCCACATCGCTATCGCGAATCTCGCACGTGGTCTGCACAACTCATCGCTGGCCGGAAGCGATGTGGACACCGTCCTGGAGTCGATCACCACCGGAGCAGTCGAGCACGTGGGCGGCACCATGTATGCGGGCATCCTGCTGGTGGAAAAGCGGAAGAAGAAGACGCAATCCGTCGCGGCCAGCGATCCGGTTGTGGAGAAGCTCGATGCCATCCAGATGGATGTCGGCGAAGGCCCCTGTCTCGAGGCAGCCTGGGAGCACACCACCTTCAGGCTCGATGACTTCACCACCGAAAAACGGTTCCCCAAGTTCATCGCCGAGGCTTTGGCGCAGACTTCGGTCAAGTCCAGCCTGTCGTTCGAGCTGTACAGCAACGAGTCCTCGATGGGTGCCCTCAACCTGTTCTCGGACGAGACCAACGCATTCTCCCTCGCCGCGGAGGAAACCGGCCTGGTCTATGCCACGCACGCTGCCCTCGCTTTGTACCGAGCGAGAGAGAAGGAACACTTCACCAGCGCATTGGCCAGCCGCGACGTGATCGGTCAGGCCAAGGGCATGATCATGGAGCGGTTCAACATCGACAGCCTCCAGGCCTTCGAGTTGCTCCGAAAACTGAGCCAGGATTCCAACACCCCGATCGCCGACATCGCTCGTCAGTTGGTCGACACGGATCATCCTGCCCGCGACTCGAGCGCCTGACCGGAGTTTGCGAACTACGACTTCCTGTTCGGTGCCGGTGACTTACCCGTCGCCTGGAACACCACCCGTTGCCCGATGAGTACGGCGTGGTCTGCGAAACGTTCGTAGTAGCGGCCTAGCAGGGTCACGTCCACTGCGCAAGGCACGCCGTGTTGCCAGTTGCGGTCGAGCAGCACGGTGAAGAGATGCTCGTGCAGTGCGTCCATGGCGTCGTCGTCCTCACGCAGCCGCATTGCGTCTTCGGGGTTCTGACTCTTGAGCGCCTCACTGGCGTTGTTGGCGAGGTTGACGGCCAGGCGACCCATCTCGGCGAAGTAGCCGTGGACGTCTTCGGGCACGGCCCTGTCCGGGTGGCGGCGTCGGGCGACTTTGGCGACGTGCAGCGCAAGGGCGCCCATCCGGTCGACGTCGGCCACGATCTGGAACGTAGAGACGATTGCGCGCAGATCGCCGGCAACCGGGGCCTGTAGAGCGAGCAGCGCGAACGCGCGCTCCTCGGCATCAGCAGACATCCGGACTATCTGCTCGTGGTCGGTGATGACCTCCTCGGCGACGGCGAGATCGGCGCGCAAAAGTGCATGCGTCGATCTCTCCATGGCCTCACCGGCCAAGTCGCACATCTGGCCGAGCAGCTCGTGCAACGCGCTCAGCTGAGCGAGGTATACGCCCCTCATCAGCCGCAGCGATTCGTGTTCATGACGCCTCTACTCGCGATGTGTCTCGGCCCGGTCTCCCCTGGTGAGGAGTGGTAGGTGTTCGATGCGGCCGGCAGCACCGGCCAGTGCTCCACTCACAGTACGCAGCCGTGCCGACGTCGATCCGTGGGTTCGCAGAGATGCGCGGTCGAGTTGGTCGCGACCGCGGTCGAGGATGGTCAGGGGGAGGGCCGCGAGCACGTTGCCCGGCGGGCGTCGGGCGACCACCGGGTGGGGACGGGTGGGCGCGGTTCGGCGGACGACCTCCCATTGGATGCCGATCTGCCGCAACTGCTTCGGTGACACCTTGTCTTGTAGTTTCGGCAACAACACGTCTTCCTCGTCGCGCACATCCTCCCGGAGCACTGCCGCGATGCGGTCGAACAGTTCGCGGTGTTCAGGGGCGTCGGGGTCGAGCTTTTCCAACTCGGTGAACAGCTCATTGATCTCCTGATGCTCACGTTCGATCTGGAGGGTGAGCGCCTCCCCGTCGGGCAGTTCGGCGCGGACGATGGGCCACAGCACCGATTCCTCCGCGAAGGCGTGGGGGAACACCAACTGGCAGAGGCTGTTGATGAGGTCCTGACGTTGCGCTCCGGCCGACTTGTCGATGGCGTGCAGCAGTCGGTCGAGTTCGATGTGGTCGCGTTTCTGGCGTACCAGCACACTCCGGGACCCGCCCAATTGGGACTCGGTCTGGTCGGCAATGGATCTGGTCATGGTCGCTCCTGGTCGGACATGGATTGTTCGACCCGTGAGTACCCAGGGAATGTGCTCTCAATCAGTGAGACGGAACCGACCCAGAATCGCTACTTCGCAGCGTAATCGACCAATCGGTGGTGTCATCGTTCGCCGGAACGTATGGTCGCCATAGTCCGCTGGAAGCGGACGGCAACGTGGCAGCCACACCTGACGTCGAGCCCACGGCGAGGGTGTCCTATGAGGCCCGTGATCGGGCCGGCCGAGGGGTCTGAAAAGTGCCGAGAACTGTTCGAAGTAACCCCACACCGACGACACTGCCGCACCGGTGCGGAGGCAGTAATGGCTGAGCGCGGTGCAACACCCAATGTGCCCACGCTGCGCAGGCGAGCCCTGCGCGCGATAAGTCATCTCTTCAGTCCGTTGGAACCCGACGACTACCTCGAGATGATCAATCCGCTGTGGACCACGAAAGAACTCCGTGGCCGCGTGGAGGAGGTGCGTCCGGAAGGGGCTGAGGCCGCCACCGTCTGGATTCGTCCGGGTTACGACTGGCCGGGTCACCTGCCGGGACAGTACGTGCGGCTGGGGCTTGTCATCGATGGCGTGTTCTATTGGCGCGCTTACTCTTTGACGTCGGACCCGGAGCCGCGTGACGGTTTGATCGGTGTGACACCAAAGCTGGTGGAGAACGGCGTCGTCTCGCCGTACCTGGTCCAGAAGATCAAGCCGGGCGAGATCGTTCGGTTGGGTGAGATCGAGGGCGTGTTCACCCTTCCCGAGCCGTTGCCCGACAAGATGCTGTTCATCAGTGCCGGCAGCGGCATCACGCCGATCATGAGCATGCTGCGCAGCCTCGATCACCGCGATGAGGTGCGCGACGTGGTGGTGCTCCATTCCACCCGCACCGAAGAGCAGTGCATGTTCTTCAAAGACCTTGAAGACATGGACGAGCGGCATGAGGGGCTGCGCCTGATCATCCGGCGAACCGGGGAGGAAGGCCGGATCAAACCGGAGGACATGGATGATCTCGTCCCGGACTGGCGTGAGCGGGAGACGCTGTGTTCGGGGCCGGGCGAATTGCTGGATGCACTGGTCGAGCACTGGGACCGCCACGATGTGTCCGACAAGATCCATCTCGAGCGCTTCCAGCCGATCATCGGTGGAGCAGCGGGCGAAGGTGAAGGCGGCAACGTCACCTTCACCAAGAGTAAGAAGGAAGTCGAGTGTTCCCCGGGAACACCGATTTTGACTGCAGGCGAAGAAGCCGGACTGGAACTGAAGTTCGGATGCCGCATCGGAATCTGTCACACCTGTACGGGCACCCTGCGGTCCGGTCAGATCAGGGATCTGCGGACCGGGGATGTCAGCGAACCGATCAACTCGTCGGTGCGTATCTGCGTGAACACCGCCGAGGGCGACGTCGAAATCGAACTGTAGAACTTTTAGGAGTCACCATGACCATCAACGCCGAACGAATCCGTCCGATCACTCCGGACCCAGAGAACCCGCTGGCGCATCTGAGTGACGAGACCATCGAACAGCTGGGCAAAGAGTTCGATGCGATCCATGACGAGGTCTACGGCGACCTCGGTGATCGCGACCGCGCCTACATCAAGAACGTCATCGCCACCCAGCGTCAGCTGGCCGTCGCCGGCCGTGTGCTGCTGCTCGGGTCGCGGTCGAAGGTGTCCTGGGTGGCAGGCACCGCGTGTCTCGGGATGGCCAAGATCCTCGAGAACATGGAGATCGGCCACAACGTGATGCACGGCCAGTGGGACTGGATGAACGATCCGGACATCCACTCGTCGGTGTGGGACTGGGATACCGCATCCACCGGCGAATCCTGGCGTCACTCGCACAACTACATCCACCACACGTTCACCAACATCCGCGGCAAAGACAAAGATCTCGGCTACGAGATCATGCGGATCGACCCGCACCAGCCGTGGAACCCGGTGTACCTTGCGCAGCCTTTCTATAACGGGTTGTTGACCGCATTCTTCGAGTGGGGTGTGGCGCTGCACGACCTCGACCTGGAGGCGATCCGCAAACGCGAGAAGTCGATGTCGGAGCTGTGGCACGACATCAAGGGCATCGGTGTGAAGGCGCGCCGCCAGGTGATCAAGGACTACATCGGCTGGCCGGCCATCAGCGCCGGCGCATTTGCGCTCACCCAGATCGCATCCGGTGGGCGGATCGAGCAGCCGAAGACGTCCCGCCTCGCGCGCAGGCTGCGCCGCGTCCGGGGTGGCAAGGGTGCGGTGGGCAACGTTGCCAACGTGATGGACAAGGCCCTCCCGGGCGTCGAGCAGACCTTCATCGCGACGTTCGCGGCGGACTTCACGGCGAACATCATCCGCAACGTGTGGGCCCACGCCATCATCTTCTGCGGCCACTTCCCGGACCAGACGTACACGTTCAGTCAGAAGGAAACCGAGAACGAGACCCGTGGTGGTTGGTACGTCCGGCAGTTGCTCGGCGCGGCCAACATCGAGGGCAGCCCACTGTTCCACGTGATCAGTGGAAACCTCGGCTACCAGGTGGAACATCACCTCTACCCGGATATGCCGAGCACTCGTTACTCAGAGGTGGCACCCAAGGTCAAGGACATCTGCGAACGGTACGGATTGCCTTACAACACAGGGCCGTTCGGTCAGCAGTGGTTCCAAGTGCACCGCACGATCTTCCGTCTCGCACTGCCGGGCGGAAAGCCGCGTCCCAAGCCGGGCCCGTTCCAGCGGCCGCCGCACAGCGGATCCGGACAGGACCCCCGGCCGAGCGAAGCGGCTCGTTTCCGTAGTCGCGTCCCGGCCTCACACCCCAACGCCGGACCGGAGCACGAATCCGGCGGCGTCCAGGTGTCGCCGCCGCCGCGCGACTGAGCGTCGGATCTGAACTACCCACCACCGGTGCATGAGCCGAAGAGGCTCGTGCACCGGTGGTGTGCTCGGTAGGCTCGTTTTCATGGCACTCGATGATGCGACCACCGCCCTGCTCGCCGAGTTGGCCAAGGCCGGCGGACCGCCCATCGCCGAACTGAGTCCGGCCCAGGCGCGGTCGGTCAGCACAGCGCTCGGAGACCTCAGCGGAGCCGGTCCACAGCTACACGCGGTGCGCGACGACACGATTGCGGCCGACGACGGCTACGACATCCCCGTGCGTGTCTACAGCGCATCCGACAGCACTCGCGGCGTCATCGTCTTCTTTCATGGTGGCGGTTGGGTGATCGGTTCGGTGGACCAGTACGACGCCCTCTCGCGCCGGTTGGCTCAGGCCACCAATTGTGTTGTGGTGGCGCCCGGTTACCGCCTTGCACCTGAACACCGGTTTCCGTACGCGGTGCGCGACGCCTGGGACGCGACGATGTGGGCGTCGGCAAGCTGGCCGGACGAGCCGCTCATCGTCGCCGGCGACAGCGCCGGCGGAAACCTGGCCGCAGTGGTCGCACAGCGGGCGGTGGCCGAATCGGGTCCCCCACTCGCCCTGCAGATCCTGGTTTACCCCGTCACCGGACACGATGTGAACACCGTGAGTTACCTCGACCCCGCAAATCAGTTGCTGCTGGGTCGCGACACCATGATTTGGTTCTGGGACCACTACGCCCCAGACCCGGCCACCCGGCTCAGCCCGGAAGCTTCTCCGCTGGAGGGTGACCCGGCCGGCACTCCGCCCGCACTGGTGTTGCTGGCCGAGCACGATGTCCTCAGGGACGAGGGCGAGGCCTACGCCTCGTCGATGGCCGATAGGGGAGTACCGGTGCAGTTGACCATCTTCGAGGGACAGATGCACGGGTTCTTTCAGCTGATCAACGTGCTCCCCGGCGCCGAGCAGGCGGTGCAGGCGATCGTAAACCATCTGGACACGGTGCTGGGAGCCTGACACCACTCGCCCGGCGTGCAGCTCGCGGCCGGGTGACCTAGCATTGCCGCTGCAGCGGTTCACGTCCACAACTGACTTGATGTCGACACGTGTCCCGCGAGGAGATAGACATGTCAGAATCCGATTTTGTTGTCCCCCTTGTGGATATCTCGCCCTACGTGCGGCGCGGAACCGATGAGGAACGCGCAGAGGTCGCCCGGAAGATCGACAAGGCCTGCCGAGAGGTCGGCTTCATCCAAATCCTTGGTCACGGAATCCCACCCGAGATCACCGACGCGTTCACCGCCGCCATGGACCAGTTCTTCGCGCTCCCACTCGACACGAAGAAGGCCTACCGCACACCGCCGCGCATCAATCGTGGGTATGCGCCGCCCAAGACCGAATCGTTGTCATTGAGTCTGGGGGTCGAAGCGGCCAACCGGATGAACGATTTCTTCGAGGCGTTCAACGTGGGCGTCGCGGCAGCGCAGTACCCCGATCACGATCTGCCGGCCGACGACTATGCCGACAACCTGTGGCCATCTGAGGCCCCGGAGTTCAAAGCGGGCGTCGAACCCTATTTCGCCGAGGCCGCCAGGGTGGCCCGCACGCTGACACGGGTGTTCGCCGACGCACTCGATCTCGAACCCGATTTCTTCGAACGGTTCACCGACCATTCGCTGGATGTGTTGCGTATGAACAACTATGCGCTGCCGCCCGGCGAAGTGGAGCTGGACGGCGAGTTGACCGGGATGGGGGAGCACACCGACTACGGCATCGTGACCGTGTTGTGGGCGGACCAGGTCAAAGGGCTGCAGGTGCTTGCGCACGACGGCACGTGGCACGACGTGTCGCCTGCGGATGGAGCGTTGCTGGTCAACCTCGGCGATCTGATGGCCCGGTGGACCAACGAGCGCTGGATGTCGACGCTGCACCGGGTCAAGCCGCCGATCGTCGACGGCACGATCGAGCGGCGCCGTTCGGCCGCCTACTTCCACGACGGCAACATCGACGCCACGATCAGCACGTTGCCCTCGTGTGTGGGCGCCGGGAGTCGGTACTCGCCGGTGACCGTTGCCGATCACATCGCGGGCAAACTCGCGGGGTCGCGTGCCGGGGTGGCCAACGCTGCTGCCGGACGTGAAGCTGCCCGCCTGCGGTCGGCAGGCGCCCGCTGATCCGCGAACACTGCACGAGGCGGGACGGGGGTCAGAGCCAGTCGCGCTTCTTGAACAGGATGTACAACGCCAGGACGGCCACGACGATCACCACAGTGCTGGAGATGAAGCCGCTGTAGTGGTCGAAGCCGGGGTAAGGGATGTTCTGCCCGTAGAACCCGGTGACGGCGGTGGGCACCGCGATGATCGCGGCCCATCCGGTGAGTTTCTTCATCACCGTGTTCAGGCGCGCGTCCTGCAACGACAAGTTGGTCTCGAAAAGCGTTGTGACCATGTCCCGCAACGATTCCGTCCACTCCGTGACGCGCAGGACGTGGTCGTACAGATCCGAGAAGTTTGGATCGAGTTCGCTGGGTGCGTTGTTCTCCAGCCGGCTTCGCTGGATCATCGCGACCACCTCGCGCATCGGCATCACCACTCGGCGCAGGGAGACAAGGTCTTTGCGGAGTTGATACGTCCGCTGCTGAAGCACCCGGCTGTTGTACTTGTCGTCGAAGAGCAGCGTCTCGAGGTCCTCGATGCCGTCGTCGAGTCGTTGCACCGCGTCGAAGTGCCCGTCCACCACCACATCGAGCAGGCCGTGAATGAGCGCGCCGATGCCGTACTGCTGGCCTCCCATCTCCTCCCACCGGGTGGTCACCTCGGACATGTCGAAGTGGTCGGACAGCCGCACGGTGATCAAGACGTTGTCCTTGATGAACAGCGAGATGCGGTCGCTGTGCAGAGCCGCGCCCTTTCCTGATGTGGGATCGGCATCGACGTGAACGGCATACACGGTGACAAAGCGATGGGTGGGGTATGCGGTTGCCTTCACCCTCTCGGCGTCAGCCAACGCGTCCTCCACCGCCCAGGTGTTGAGATCGAGTTCGGCGGCCAGCTTGCTCAACGCCTCATGGGTGGGATCGACGAGGTCTACCCACACCAATCTGCTGGCGTCGCCGAGGCAATCGGACACCATCTCGAGCGCAAAGTCCTGCTGTGGTTCGCCGTGTATCCATACCCGGCCATTCACCCTGTCCGTCACGAGCCCATCGTGCCAGTCGCGCACGTCGGTCGTGCCGCTTAGCTCTAGAGCAACTGCAGTCTGATTCTAGTTAATTAAACAGTTTTGCGAACAAAATATCCAAAAGGTCTTATTGTCTATTGCTGTGGCGATCATGTCGACTCGACGGGTAGAGGATTGGACTTCGGCTTGGAGTGTGGACTAAAAGGACGCGGAGAAGCCGCCATCGGCCTTCTTGTCTGGGATGGGCCCAGTCCCGATAGCTCCTGTGAGATAGACAAATATGCTGGTTGAGGCCTCGTCGAAATTGGAATTGTGCTCGTATCTGTACGTAGTTCGTCATCGGAGGGTTGTCAGATTGGTGGAACAACGAATGGTGATACATAGTGATAACCAATTACCATTAACCATCATTAGCCGACCGTACTTGATCTCAGCATTTGTTTGACAACGTGTCTGAATGAGCGTTCACTCGAATCAAGCGGCCGGTATCGCGAGAGTTTCACCAGAGTGAGACCACTTGATACGGCCAGGCAAATCGGGGCGCGGGGTCCGCTGTTCGCCAGGTGGACGTGAGTGGTGCCTGTCCGAAGTTCGGCAGTCATCGACCTCTGAGACCCAGGATTGGGCTGAAGCCAAATGCGTATGAACCCGCAATACAGACCGGCAATCGTCCGCCAAGCTCCCCTGAAGAAGGTGCTCCTGGCCGCGACCTCCGTTGTCGCCATGTCACTTGCCGCAATCACTTTCACCGCCACGACAGCGACAGCTGCCGCGGTGGCTCCGCCGCTGGGCACCGCTGAGGAGTTCGCGGTACTGGCCTACTCCGGCATCACCAACACCAACACCACCACCATCACAGCCGGCGATATCGGGACCACCACGTCGACCATCACCGGTATCGGTCCGGGTGCAAATCAGATCATCCCTTCGCCGACCGTTCGCAGCGTCCCGGATTCGGAGCTCGCGCGTGGGTCGGCAAACACCGCGTACAACAACATGGGCAGCCAGAGCGGGACCACCCTCGGGGGTGTCGAACTGGGCGGGCGAACACTGTTCAGCGACACGTACGACACTGGCGGTGTGCTGGGGCTCACCGGAACCCTCACGCTCGACGGGCAGGGGCGGAACGATGGGGTGTGGATCTTCAAGAGCACCTCTACACTCATCACCGCAGCCGGGAGCAGCGTAGTGCTCACCAACGGCGCACAAGCGTGCAATGTCTTTTGGCAGATTCCCACGGCGGCAACCATCGGTACCAACACCGACTTCGTCGGGACGGTCATCACGAACACCGAGGCCATCACTGCACTTCAAGGTGCCACGATCGACGGTCGCCTCATCTCTCTGAACGCGGCGGTGACGCTGGACAACAACACGATCTTCAATTCGGGGTGTGAGGACGAGCCGACGGAAACCACCACGACAACCACAACGACCACGACGCCCGACACCACGACCACGACTGAAGACACGACCACCACTGAAGACACGACCACCACCGAGGACACCACCACAACAACGGATACGACCACCACAACTGAAGAGACGACCACCACAACTGAAGAGACGACTACCACCGAAGACACCACCACATCTACGACAACGTTGCTGCCCAACGAAAACACCTCGACCACAACGACATTGCCGACGCTGACGTTGCCGTCGATCCCCGGACTGCCGGCTCTGCCCAACGTCCCGGGTCTACCGAACATCCCGGGCCTGCCCGGAGCACCGGGTGGACCAGGGACACCGGGACAGCCAGGAGCGCCGGGCTACAACCAGCCGGCACCGGAGTCAGGGGGGTACACCGCACCCCGGGCACCGTCACCGGGTCGTCAGGTTCCCAACGTGCCGCGTGGTTCGGTCAACACCGGCGACGGAAGCAGCGCAAGCGCCCTGAGTGTTCAGTGGCTCCAACAATTCGGCCGCGCAACAGCTTCCAGTGTCCAGGTTCCCTGATGATTCCGTCGAACGCGTCGACCGGAAACGGCGGTAGACGCAGAACAGCTCGCCTGTCGGCGGTGCTCGCGGCTATGTTGCTGGCGATCACGGTGCTGGCCACGGGATGTGCCGGTCAGACGTCGCCTGGCAGCGTCGACGTACCGACGAGGGATGCCGTCGTCAATCCTGCGGTCAACGCCGCCGGGCTGACCAAGTCGATTCCCACCCGGATCGAGGTTCCTTCGATCGGCGTCGACTCGTCATTGATGGGACTCGGGCTCGATGCAACTGGGGCGATGCAGGTTCCGGCAGAAGGCTTCCCGGCCGGCTGGTACACCGGCGCGCCGACACCGGGGGAGACTGGCCCGGCAGTCATTGCTGGACACGTGGATTGGGCAGGCGCTCCAGGCGTCTTCTTCGAGCTCGCCAACCTCGAGCCCGGTGCCGAGATCGCGGTGACGCGTGAAGATGGCAGCATCGCTCGGTTCGAGGTCACCGAGGTGACGACGTTCCCCAAGGACGAGTTCCCGACGGACCTCGTCTACGGCACGCTCGACTACGCGGGTCTTCGGCTCATCACCTGTGGCGGCGCGTTCGACGAGAGCGCGAGCAGCTACCAGGACAATGTTGTCGCATTCGCGAAGCTGGTGGGAACCGGCTGACCGACCACCCGATCGCACAAGGCGCGGGACACCTGAGGGTGTTCCGCGCCTTGTTCGGTCGCTGGTCAGTGTTCGGTGCTGAATCCGGCTCGCAGTGCGTGTCTTTCGCGAGCGAACTCGACCAGCCTGTCGATCAACGAGCTGTAGTCGAGTCCGGTGGCCTCCCACAGTTTGGGGTACATCGAGTGGGGCGTGAAGCCGGGGATCGTGTTGGCCTCGTTCAGCAACCAGCCGCGCCCGTCCTCTTCGAAGAAGAAGTCCACCCGGGCCATCCCTGAGCATCGCAGCGCGCGGAACGACTGCACAGCCAGCTCGCGAACGCGTTCGGCCTCGTTCGCCGGCAGCTCGGCCGGAATCGTCAATGCCGCGGCACCGTTGATGTACTTGTCTTCGTAGTCGTAAAACTCGGCGCCCGGCCGCACCTCGCCCGGCACCGACGTTTCGGGCTCGTTGTTGCCCAGCACGGCCACTTCGATCTCGCGCCCGACAACACCTTCTTCGATCACCACGACTTCGTCGTAGCGCAGCGCCAGCTCCACCGCCACGATGAGTTCGGCCTCGTCATGGGCTTTCGAGATACCCACGGAGGAACCCAGATTCGCGGGCTTGACGAACATCGGAAATCCGAGTTCGGCGACTGCGCGGTCCACCAGCGTGCTGTGGTCCGACGCGCCCACCCGGTACTCGATCCACCGGCACTGAGGGATTCCGGCCTGCGCGGCAACGATTTTCGCCAACGCTTTGTCCATGCAGACAGCCGACCCGAGAACGCCTGCCCCTACGTAGGGGATCCCGGCCAGCTCCAGCATTCCCTGAACGGTGCCGTCTTCGCCGTGGGGGCCGTGCAGCAACGGCAACACGACGACGGGTAGCCCGTCCGGTGACGCGAGCAGCTCTGACAGCGGATCGACTTCGGTACCGGCGGGCTCGAGGGCGTCGGGCAGTGAGACGTCGGGGTCGGACAGGGCCGCGATGGCCTTGTCGTTGCGGAACCACGTGCCGTCTTTGGTGATGCCGACCGGCACCAGGTCGTACTTGGACCGGTCGGCCGCGGCGAGAACGTGCGCTGCTGTCACGCAGGACACGTCGTGCTCGGCGGAGACACCGCCGAACAACACGACCAGACGCAGGCGATCGGAAAGTACGGGCGAAGACATGGCAGACACAATACGGGCCGAAGGAGGTGGCAAACGACGCCCAGGTGCGGGATGGGTCGTGTGGAAGCGCTGCGATGCCGGTAGCGTCGACGCGTGCGATTCAAGGCGAGTGATGTGGCAGCGGCGACCGGTGGACGTCTGATCGGACCCGACACAACCATCGACGGTGCGAGCATCGATTCACGCAGCGTGCGTCCCGACCAGCTCTTTGTGCCGATCGTCGCCGAGCGCGACGGCCACGACTTCATCGGCAAGGCGCGCGAGGCCGGGGTCACCACCTATCTGACCAGCCGGGAGGCCGAAGGTAGCGGCACAGCCATCGTGGTCCCCGACACCGCATTGGCCCTCGCTGACCTCGGACGTGCCGCGCGCGGGCGGTTGACCGGCCCCGTTGTGGGAGTCACCGGCTCGGTGGGCAAGACGTCCACCAAAGACCTGCTCGCGTCGGTGCTGGCCACGTCGTACGTCACCGCGGCCAACGAGCGCTCTTTCAACAATGAACTCGGCTTGCCGTTGACCTTGCTGGGTGCACGCGACGACACCGAGGCCGTGGTCGTGGAGATGGGTGCACGTGGCGTCGGGCACATCGCCCTGCTGTGCGACATCGCGCGGCCCACGGTCGGGATCGTGACCAGGGTCGAAGGTGTGCACCTCGAACTCTTCGGCGACATCGAGTCGGTGGCACGGGCGAAGGGCGAATTGATCGAAGCGCTGCCCGACGACGGTTTGGCCGTACTCAACAACGACCACCCGCTGGTGGTGGCCATGTCCGACCGCACGTCGGCCACCGTATTGCGTTACGGGTTCACCCCCGACGCCGACGTCTACGCCGACAACATCTCGCTGGACGACGAACTGCGCGGCAGTTTCACCCTGCACAGCCCCTGGGGAAGTGCGGCCGTGACCCTCGGTGCCCGCGGGGAACATCAGATCTCCAACGCGCTTGCGGCGGTGGCCGCTGCCGGCGGCATCGGCGTCCCGGTGGACAGGATCGCCGCAGGATTGGGACAGGCCGCGATCTCCGGCCTGCGGATGGAACTCACGCGCACCGAGGGCGGCGTGCTCATCCTCAACGACGCCTACAACGCCAACCCCACGTCGATGGCCGCAGCGCTGGACTCCCTGGCGACCCTGGCCGCCTCGCGTCGCGTCGCGGTACTCGGCGTGATGGCCGAGCTCGGTGAGTCGGCGCCGGCAGAACATCTGGCCATCACCGAGCGCGCCCGTGCACTGGGCGTGGAGGTGATCGCCGTCGATGCACCCGATTACGGTCCGGACGCCCAGCATGTCCAGACCGTGGAACAGGCTGCGGCAGCACTGTCCGATCTCGCCTCGGGCGACGCGGTGCTCGTCAAAGGCAGTCGCGTGGCCGCACTGGAACGGGTCGCCGCGGCTCTGACCGCCGGCTGATTCCCACCGAGCCGAACCCACCATGACCGACGCTCCGGCAGCAAGGCCCGCACCCGTCGGTCGAGTCGACTCACTCACCGGGATCCGTTCTCTAGCAGCACTATTGGTGTGCGCCACCCACGCGGCGTTCTGGACGGGCAAGTACACCGACAACGTCGAGGGGTGGTTCTTCGCTCGCCTCGAGGTGGGTGTCGCGATCTTCTTTGTGCTGTCGGGGTACCTGCTCTTCACCCCGTGGGTCACCGCGCTACGACAGTCCGGGGCCGCTCCGGATGTCGGCCGGTATTTCTGGCACCGGGCCCGTCGCATCCTTCCGGCGTACTGGCTCACCGTGCTCGGCGTCTACCTCGTCTTCGTCTGGAAAGAGGACAACTCGACCCTCGGTCACGGAGCCGAGGGCCTGGTCCGCAACCTGACCCTGACGCAGACCTACGGCTTCGGCTACCTCCATTCCGGCCTCACGCACATGTGGAGCCTGGCCACCGAAGTCGTCTTCTATCTGTTGCTGCCCGTATTCGGGTGGGTGATCTCCCGGCTGTGCGGCGGGCGGTGGCGTCCAGGCGTGATGATCGCCGCGGTGATCGTGCTCATGCTGGTGTCGCCGGCCTGGGCGGTGGCCACTCATCACATCACCGGGCTCGACGTCACGGCTCGGCTGTGGGCGCCGGCGTTCCTGATCTGGTTTGCCGGCGGAATGCTGCTGGCAATCCTGGGTCAACTGATGCGCAGCTGGCATCCGCTGCTGTCGGTACTGGTGGCGGTACTCGCGTTCCAGCTCGCGTGCACGTCGATCGCGGGAGAGCCGACCATCACCCCGAACTCCCTCTCGGCGACCATCGTGAAGTCGGTGCTGTACCTCGTCATCGCGGTCGGGCTGATTGCGCCGCTGGCAATCGGCTCACGGGACCACTGGTGGAGCCGGGTGATGTCGCGGCCGGCGGTGGTGTGGTTCGGCGAGATCTCCTACGAGTTCTTCCTCGTCCATCTCATCGTGCTCGAACTGGTGATGGACATGCTCGGCTATCCGATCTTCTCCGGATCCGTGGTCGGGGTGTTCATCGTCACTGTGGTGCTGGCCACCCCCGTGGCCTGGGCGTTGCACCAGGTCACCGCCCCTTTGTGGCATAAGCGGAAGTCGGCGGTCGTGAGCGTCCGGTAATACTGGTTGAAAGCGCTTCACCGGGAGGTCACATGACCGACAGTTCTGCATTCGCCACCGACGGTGGTGCTGCCGCGGATATCCGCCGTTGGTGTGACCACTCCAAGATCCCCGGTCGTCACCCCGATCTGTCGGACGCAGCCTCGATCCTGATCGCATCCGGCTTCCTGTCCGATTCGGCACGGGCTGTGCTGGTGCGTCGCGCAACCGCCGGGATGCCGATTCCCGCGATCGGCGGTTTCGGGGATCTCCGCCGACTGCATCGTGAGCTCGACCAACTCGACGACTACCTGCGTAATCCCCGAATGCCCCGGGTCGGCGCGATGGTGCTGCGATCGCGGATCATGACCCTCACCCGTCGGCGAGAGACCGCCCGAAATCTTGTCACCGCCTCCAAGCCGGTGTTCGCGGGCACCGTGCGCGGCATCCGCCGGGAGCGTCGCGACGGTCTCTACCTCGACATTCCCGACCGCGAACGGCTCTTCAACGCGCTGCTCTTCACCCCGACCCCCAACAGCCTCGACTCCGGTTATCTGCGCCGCGCAGGTGCGATGGCTGCGAACACCGCTGCGGGTGTGATCGGCCAGCTCACCGACGGGCGTTCACGTGCGGGGCAGTGGGTGGCGGAAAAGGCCGCGATCATCGAGGGGCCCGACGACGACAGTTCGTCGTCGGCAGGGTTCGTCGACGGCTACGAGACGTTGCTCTACGTCGCCGGCAGTGCCTACGACCGGATCGTTCGGTCGCCCGTGTGGCGCAGCGACCACTTCTCGGCGCAGCGGACTCAGATCAATCTGCATGCCGAGCTGGCGGAGATCTCCGCCGACGTGATCAACCTCCGTACCGTCCGGATCGAGTTGGACCGGGTTCGTGTGGTGGCAGCATCCGATGAGCGTCTCGGTGAGCAGCTGCGTTCACGGGAGGCCGAGTTGCGTCCGGTGTGGTCGCAGTTGATCGCGCGGGTGGCTGCCCTCGCCGATGTCGCCGACGCGGTGGCCGCGGCGGCTCACGAACTGCGGATCCTCGAGCAGGTCAACTACGCCGGCACCATCGACCATCGCATCGACCAACTGATAGGCCGCTCCGGCGAGCGAGAGCTGTCGGCAGAGAACACTCGTCGTCTCAGCGAGCAACTCGGTATGGGTCGCACACACCTTCGGGACTACCGGAACATCTTGCAGGGCAACGTGACCGGCGTTCTGGGGTCGGCCTACGAAGAGCCGGTCCTGCCTGCGCCGAGCCGGGCGATCACCAACCCGCGCCTGCGAAAAGAAACGGACAGCTGAGGCTCTCGGTTCCTCAACTGTGCGACCACTCTCGAAGGTAGGACTTCTCGGTGTCCGTCAACCGTCGTAGTCGCTGCTTGTCGATGTCGACCACAGCCATCTGGGTGCTCGCAACGCAGGCGGGCTTGGAGTCCGGGGCGGCCGCCGCCGACCTCACCTCATAACCGATTGTGAAGTCGACTGATCGGAACCCCTTGATCCACATCGCAATTCGGAGTGGACTGTCCTCGTGACGCAATTGCGCCTGATACCGGATCTCGACGGTGACGATCATGGCACTCTTGATCAGCGGCGCGTATTGCTCACCCACGCTCAGCAGCCAGGCGACGCGCGCCTCCTCCATCAGGGTGATCATGCGGGCGTGATTGATGTGTCCGAACGCATCCATGTCCGACCAGCGCACAGGCACGTCGGCAACATAGGCGAATCCGCCGGCAGGCTCGCCGTTCATAGCTGTCCTCCATCGTGGTGCGCTGTCGGGTGGGCAGGACCCCGGTCGAGGCTAGCGGTTGGTGCACGTCGTGGTCGCGCGTCCAGGTGCCGAAGTTCACAATGAAGATTCGCTACTGATTCGTTAACCTCACTTTTCTTAGCTTGCGAACCTCGGTACCCTTCGGTGTCCAGAAAACGGCGACGAGGAGGCCATACGTGGCGCGCAACGCACCAAAGCTCGGTCTACTGGGAGCGTTGGCAGCATGCGGCGTGATCATGGCCTCGAATGCAGCGGTGGCCACCGCCGTCCCGGCCGGCGAAGTGACGATCGAGAAGGTCGTCAAAGTCGGCTCGCAGCGTGAAGATCTGACAATCGCGTCACCGGCGATGGGTGGGGACGTTCACCTCACCGTGCTGTTGCCCCAAGACCGGTCGTCCTCGCGCGGCAGCCTGTACTTGCTCGACGGTGCGGGCAGCAAGTCGTCGACGGTCAGCGACTGGATCGACAAGGGCGGCGCCGAGAAGTTCTTCGCCGACAAAGACGTCAACGTCGTCCTTCCGGCAGGGCGGGGCGCGTTCTACACCGACTGGCAGCAGCGCGATCCAGAGATGGGCAAACCCAAGTGGGAGACGTTCCTGACCAAGGAACTGCCCCCGCTGATCGACGAGACGTACAACAGCAACGGCAACAACGCAGTCGCGGGGCTGTCGATGGGCGGCCAATCGGCGTTCGCGCTCGCCACCCGGCATCCGTCGCTGTACACAGGCGTCGGCTCGATGAGCGGCTGCCCGCCGGTGAGCGGCCCGATCAACGAAAGCTACGTCCGCGCGACCGTCGCCAAAGACGGTGGCGATGCC
Source organism: Williamsia muralis NBRC 105860 (assembly GCF_001598915.1). Taxonomy (GTDB): domain Bacteria; phylum Actinomycetota; class Actinomycetes; order Mycobacteriales; family Mycobacteriaceae; genus Williamsia; species Williamsia muralis. The sequence goes on from NZ_BDAP01000001.1 coordinate 243,538, forward strand.
ACCAACATGTGGGGACCGTGGGGTTCGCCCGGCTGGGCTGAACATGACCCGTCCGGACGCCTCGATGCGTTGCGCGGCAAGCAGATCTACATTTCGGCGGGCTCCGGTGTTCCCGGGCCCCTCGATCGGCGCACTGTGCCCGACCCGGGCCTCACCAAAGACCAAGCAGTTGCCGTCGGTGGCTACCTGGAGATCGGCGCCTACCGGTGCTCGATCGAGTTCGCCGTACGGATGCGGGCCGCTGGGATCCCCGCCACCGAGAACTTCCAGGTGATCGGCACCCATTCCTGGGCGTACTGGGCCGAGGACCTCAAGACGCTCTGGCCGGCCCTGTCGCCCGGCCTCTGACCAACGCGGTGATCTAGCGGGACGCGCGGTCGCGGGCGAAGGCCACGAACCGGTCGTTCTCCGCTGCATGCGTCACGGTGACCCGCACACCTTCGCCTGCGAACGGGCGAATGATCACACCGGCGTCCATCGCTTCCTGAGCGAAACGTGTCGTGTCGTCGGCGAGGTCGATCCACACGAAGTTCGCCTGACTTGCCGGCACGTTGTATCCGGCGTTGCGAAGCTCGCTGGTGACCCGCTCGCGCTCGGCGACCACGGAGTCGGTCCGGGCCAGGAGTTCGTCTTTGGCATGCAGACTCGCGATGGCAGCCGACTGGGCCAGCGAGTTCACGCTGAAGGGCACGTGCACCTTGAGCAGTGCATTCGTGACTGCCGGGTCGGCGATCGCATAACCGACCCGCAACCCGGCCAGACCGTAGGCCTTCGAGAACGTGCGCAGCACAACGAGGTTCTTGTAGCGGCGATGTAGTTCGACTGCGTCGTAGCGTTGGGCCTCGGTGGGCCTGACGTACTCGTAGTAGGCCTCGTCGAGCGCCACGATCACATTGGACGGAACCCGAGCCATGAAGTCGTGGAGGGCAGCTGAGTCGACGACGGTGCCTGTCGGGTTGTTCGGGTTGCAGATGAAGATCAACCGGGTGCGGTCGGTGATGGCGTCGGCCATCGCCGGCAGATCGTGCACTCGTCCCTCGGTGAGCGGCACCTGGACCGGGGTCGCACCAGCAACCCGGGTGGCCAGCGGGTACGTCTCGAACGACCGCCACGCGAAGAGCACCTCGTCTCCAGGCCGCGTGGCGATGGTGATCAGGTTCTGGCAAAGGGTGACCGACCCGCAGCCGGTCTGGATGTTCTCCGGGGCCACATCGAGATGCTTGGCCAGCTCGCTGGTCAGCTCCACCGCACCGTTGTCGGGGTAGCGGTTGACGCCGGCCGCGGCCTCGGCGATCGCGGCGGCGACACCCGGCAGGGGTCCGTCGGTGGTCTCGTTACTCGCGAGTTTGAGAGCGCCGGGCACGTTCTTGCCGGGCACGTAGGCGGGGACGTCGGCGAGATCGGGGCGGATATGCGGGGTCACCCCAACCAATCTAGGGGAGGCTGCCGACTCCCCTCACCAGGGCCTCTTGCCGTTGCGGAGGTGGCGCGACGAGGCGGTTTGCTCTGGCTGCCGCGGACTGTGTAATCTTTTGCTTCGGCAGTTCGAAAGGACTCCACCAGGAGGCGTGCCAGAGCGGCCGAATGGGACTCACTGCTAATGAGTTGTTCCGCTAAAACGGAACCGGAGGTTCAAATCCTCTCGCCTCCGCCAGTGCAACCAGACTGACGTACAACTGAACACGAACATGCGCCCGTAGCTCAACGGATAGAGCACTTGACTACGGATCAAGAGGTTAGGGGTTCGAATCCCTTCGGGCGCACTACAGATGCGGCCCACACCATCGCACTCGCGAGGTGTGGGCCGTTTCTTTTTGCCGAGTGGGCCGAACGCCTGACGGTCCCTGGTGCAAGTAATGGTATGTGCAACAGCAGATTCCGCGCCTGCGACCGAGGCGATGGCGCGGCCACCTCACCAGCGGCCATCTTCGGCAACCACCGCCGCTTCTGCTCTGATTCCAGAGGTCACGATCGATGTGACATCCACGAGCGTAACATTGGACAATGGCAGTAATGTGGCTGGTCAACGGCTGATGGTGGGGCGGCGAGTGTGCCCCGACCAAGCACCACGTATCTGAAACGGGAGGCCTGAATCGTGCCCGACACTCAGCGTCCGCACTACGAGATCGTCATTGTCGGCGGTGGTTTTTCCGGTTTGGGGACCGCGATCGCACTCAAGGATGCCGGTTTCCACGACCTGCTCATCGTCGACGACGCCGATGGTCCTGGCGGCACCTGGCAGTGGAACACCTACCCGGGTGTGGCGGTCGACATCCCGTCGTTCAGCTACCAGTTTTCCTTCGCTCAGCGATCGACCTGGTCACGTAGCTACGCACCTGGCCGTGAGCTTCGCATGTACGCCGAGCAGATCGTCGACGAATACAACCTCACACCCCACCTGCAGTTCTCCACCCGCGTGCACAAGGCGACGTTCGACGCGCAGTCCGCAAACTGGTTGATCTCGACCAGTGAGGGGGATGTCACCGCACGCTGGCTGATTCACGCCGGTGGACCGCTGAGCCAGCCCAAGCTGCCCGAGATCGACGGCATCGACACCTTCGAGGGCGCGACGATGCACACAAGCCGATGGGATCACGAGGTGTCCGTGGCGGGTAAGCGGGTCGGGATCATCGGCACCGGAGCGACGGCCGTGCAGGTGATCCCCGAGATCGCACCCGACGTCGAGCATTTGACGGTCTTCCAACGCACGCCCATCTGGTGTCTACTGAAACCAGACTTCCCCCTCGGCCGCGTCGGACGCGCAGGCTTGAAGAAAATCCCCGGAGTCAGGCAGGGCGCCCGCCTGGCGAGCCAGGCGTTCGTCGAGGCGACGTTCCCGGTATTGGCGCACTTTCATCGATGGATTCCCGGCACCGCCGCCCTCGAAGTTGCCGCCCGCAAGTATGTCGCCATACAGGTCGACGATCCGACCACACGAAACAAGCTCACGCCGACCTACGCCCTCGGGTGCAAACGGCCGAGCTTCCACAATTCGTATCTGTCAACGTTCAACCGCGACAACGTCGCCCTGGAAACCACGTCAATCGAGGCGATCACCCCGAACGGGATCCGGACAACCGACGGCGCCGAACACGAACTCGACGTACTCATCCTGGCAACGGGTTTCAAGTTCACCGACAAGGATGCGCTACCGACCTATCAGCTCACCTCGGACGACGGCACCGACTTGGCCGAGCACTGGGATTCCGAGCGGTTCCATTCCTACCAGGGCGTCACGACGGCGGGCTTCCCGAACTTCTTCACCGTCTTTGGCCCATACGGCTACAACGGTGCCTCCTTCTTCACGCTGGTCGAGAACAGTGCGGCCCATATCGTGCGGGTACTCGACGAAGCCCGCCGCCGCCAAGCCACGTCGGCCGAAGTGACCGCGACCGCGCAGGAAAAGTACATGACCTCGATACTGGCGCGCCGCCCGCTGCAGGTGTTCACCAATCCGACCTGCGCGAGCGCAAATAGCTACTACTTCACCAAGAACGGTGATGTGCCCTTCCGGGCATCGACCACACTCGAAGCAGCCTGGCAGAGCCGGCGGTTCTCCCTTGCCGACTACACCTTCGCCGAGTAGGCAACGGGTGCCCGCGGTCGACAGATCACTAACGCCTCGTGGACGTCTCGCGGCCTGCGCACAGAACTCAGAGGCGGACTGACTCCGCGCTAAATCCAATTAGCGCGGATACGCGAGGTTCAAGCTGCAGAAACCGTCCTGCACCTGCTATGTCGCACGGCATACACCCCGGCATACATACTCGGTGCCGCATACCGGCGCTTTGGTACCACTCAGCGTTCAGGCTGGGGGTCCTCCGATGAGTCCACGGTCACGTGCGCAGAAAGGTGATCGACGCCGCCGCGGACGCCATCGCACATCTCGCACAGCGTCTCCCACGAAACTGGGTCGACTGAGTGTCGTTCGCCCATCGAAAGGTCGGATTGAGGTGAATGCCCTTGAAGATGTCTGGCAATGCGATCAAGACGATGGAGGAGTTGATCGTCGCGATTAGCATGCCCAGTGTGGTGTTCGACAGTGCAATCCACTTGTAGTGCGGACCGAGCTCGTCGATGGTGCGAAGCCTGTTGCGGTGCAATGTTTGTTGCGTCATCACATCTACTCCTGGAGTGCCGAGAGATTTTGAGACGGTGGGAGAGTCGACGCACTAACAGCGGCGGCCCCTGGGCTGCTCCATCGCGGCCCGATCTCAGGGTAGTTGTGTGTTGCTAACTAATCGAACCCGGCAAGACTGACATTGCCGGACAGGCGCTGGATGACTTGGCCAGACTCCGCCACGTGACACGCTAAACGGCTATGCCGACAGTCAATTCGTGGTGCGACGCCCGATTTGGCCGTCGGTCGGTTGCCGGATCGATCAGTGCCCTCGCGAGTGGGTCAACAGTGCTGATGCGTGCGTGTGGGGGTTATTTGCCGGTGGCCGGGCAGGCCGGCGCGGTAACGGCGTGCTGCATCAGTATCCAGATCCGTTCGGAGATTCGGCGACGCTCCTTCTCGGAGTCGATGTCGGCTTCGCGGGCCCAATGCTCGAGGAGTGCGATGGCTCCGCCGGTGACGAAGTGGGCCAGCTCTTCCTGGTCGCCCCCGCGTGGGTGCACGCGCTGAATGTAATCGATGACCAGGCCGAAGAGGTACCCGGAGATCTCGGTGCGGGCTCGCGTGCCCACATTGGAGTTGATCACCCGGTGATAGAGATCGTGATTCTTGCTGATCTCGGAGACCAGCGCGTTGATCCGCCCAATGGCCTCGTCCTGGGTCGGTGGGCCGGGCGGTAGTTGCTGCTCGCCGTGCAGGATGTCGTCGATCCGCACCTGAATCACCGCCGCAAGTGCTGATTCCTTATCGGCGAAGTGTTGGTAGACGGTGGGGCGACTCAATCCGGCGCGTTGCGCGATGTCGGTGATCGAGATGTCGTCGGGATCGAGCTCGGCAAGCAACTCGCCTGCTGCCGCGATCAGGGCATCTCGTGATCGGCGAGTCCGTGGATCGGTCCTGGGGGAGCCTGCGGCGGTAATGGAGTCGCGGGTCGACCGGGCTGCGCCACTCGGGGTGGTCACGCGAGACCCTCACCACTGGCAACTCGACTTTTATTACACATGTAGTAAAGTTTACGTCAGTAGTCTAATTTACATCTGTAAGGTAAGTTCAATCGACGGAGAGATCATGACTTCTTTTTCAACTTCCCCGTCTACCGGCACCCAGTCGGGCACTGACGGCGCCGTTGTGCCGAACGTGACGCACGAGCACGACAAGGTCCTCGTTCCCAAGCCGCTCCGCAAGAAGCCGCCGGAAAAGGTGATGATGTACGCCGGGCTGTCGATGCCGGTGCTGCTGATGATCCTGCTGCCGTTGCTCTACACCTGGGGCCTTCACTCTCCGAGCCCTCGCCATATGGAGGTCTCGATCATCGGCTCGTCCGAACAGACGAGCCAGATGGCCGCAGGGATGCAGGCGCAGGTCGGGTCGAGCTTTGATTTCGGGGTGATCCCCGATGCGGAATCGGCCAGGACCGCCATCATGCAGCTCGACACCCGCGGCGCCTACGACCCCGCGACCAACACCGTCTACGTCGCCAGCGTCGGCAACCTCGCCGCCAAGCAGGCCGCGACGGCGGTGTTGAAGAGCATCGGTGAGAATGTCGCCGGTGCCACCCCGAACGTGGTCGATCTGGCGCCTGCCCCAGCGAGCGATGCCCTCGGCAACACCGTGATGTTCATCGCGATCGCTGCGATCATGGGTGGCTTCCTCACGGCGACGATGATGCGATTGCTCCTGCCCGGCATGGGATTACGCATAGAATTGGCCATCCTCGCGGTGATGTCGGCGATCTCGGGGATCATCCCGACGTTCGTCGCCTACTCGGTGTACGGCGCACTGTCGGCAAACGTGCTCGGAGTCGCACTGTTGTTGTCCGCCTTCGCTTTTGTGATCGGCAGCTTCCATCTCGCCGGGATGAGACTGATCGGGCCTGCGATGGTGTTGCCGACGCTGTTGATCATGTTGTTGTTCGGGGTCCCGGCATCGGGCGGTGCCATTGCCCCGGAGATGGTGCCCGGCTTCTTCACCCACCTGCACTCGGTGCTGCCGACGCCGGCCCTCATCGAGGGACTCAAGCGGCTCGTGTACTTTCCGGACGCACCGCTCGGTGCGACGGTCACCACGCTCGCCGTGTGGGCGGTCATCGCGATCTTCCTGCTGGTACTCGCGGCGCTCAAGCACCCCGCCGAGGAGGAGCCGTTGCTCACCAACTTCGGCCCGATCCCCGATCCTGTCGAAGAAGAGTCGGCGCCGGCCGAATCGGTTGAACCCGCCGACCCGGCCGACCCGGACTCCGGCGGGTCCGATTCCCCTGGCCGCGCGAGCGGTGATGAACTCGCAACTAGCGCTGTCGAAGGAGACCCGCGATGACCGCCCCCGAACCCACCGTGCACCTCGGCTTCGTCGCCGCCCTGCGCAGGGACGTGCTGAAGTTCTTCGGTGGCGAAGACCACCCGACCGGCAGACAGCTGCGGCGCCGACGCACCCTGCTAAGTGGCATGCTGCTCCCGCTGTTCTTCCTGATCGGCCTGCCCCTGGCCTACGTCGGTCTGATGCACTCACCCACCCCGAACGGGATGGAGATCAGCGTTGTCGGCTCGAGCAGTGCCGCGGAGGAGTTCGTCACCACCGCGGAAAATGGTTCGCCACATGGTGAGTTCGACATCAACCAGGTCGACTCGGTGGACGAGGCCAAGGACCGAATTATGCATCTCGATTCCCGGGCCGCCTATGACCCGGCGACCGGCACCCTGTACGTGGCGAGCGCGGGTAACGCGACGGCGACCGGTGCGGCCGAGGCGTTCGCGACCGCCATCGCGGCGTCGAACGATCAGAGTGTGACCGTCGAGAACCTCCAGGGGCTGCCACAGAGTGACGTGGTCGGAGCCGGGGTCATGTACATCGGCCTCGGCGCGATCGTCGCGGGCTTCCTGACCACCACGACCGCTTCGATTGTCGCGCCGCGCATCCGGATCCGCACCAAGGTGATTGTGCTCGGGGTGATGAGTATTGCTGCGGCGGCGGTCCAGATCTTGATCAGCTACGGGATCACCGGAACCCTGCACGAGAACATGTGGGGTGCCGCGGCCCTTGCGGCACTGCTGGCCTTCACCTGCGGCATCGTCAATCTGGCCGGTTTCGTCTTGTGGGGGCCCATCCAGTTGCTGGTATCGATAGGACTGTTCATCTTCCTCGGGGTGCCGGCGTCGGGGGTGCCCATCGGTATCGATATGGCGTCGTCGTTTTATCAGTTCCTGCAACCGTTGCTGCCGAGTTCCGCTGCTCTCGACGGACTCAAGCGCATCGTCTACTTCGACGCCAACGGAATCGGACCGATCATCCTCACGATGATCATCTGGATCGCTGCCGCGACCGTGGGTCTCGTGTTCGCCCACCGTCGTCGGTCGAAGATCGTCGCCGAGTACTACGCGCAGAAGGGTCCGGTGGCAGACAAAGAGCGTGAGTCGGTGACTGCATGATTGCACGGTACCCGGACGCACGGCCGCGATGACGCGGTGAGCACGACAACCCTCTACTCTCCACAAGAGCCGGTAGGGGGTTGTCCTTCATCTAGGTCGATTCTGGTCGACAATGGGAATTTCAGTCGAGAACCGGACTCGCCGTGCCTGTACTTGAGAAAGACGTTGAACGTGATCCTCATTTCGGGAGGCTATGGCGCAGTAAAGGTCTCGGCGTTCGGCCGACTTCAACCCACACCTCGAATCGGTCAAGTAGTTCACTGCTGTGCTTGCCAAATACGGTGACGGCACGAACGTTTCATCGGTGTCCAACTGTGGGTGCTCGCCGGCGGCGATCAAGTCCGCGCCTCCGACTGAATTGCTGAACTCCGATGGAATCATGTTCCAACGCAACGGAAACAGATTGCGTTCTCGCCAAACACCTGCAGTGCCGACGGTATTCTGGCGACCGCGGACAAGAAAAGCAGCCCTTCGGACTCCAGCGCATCCCGGCTGATCCCGCGCTCTATGAGCTACCGGGCAGCTAGCAGTCAGCCTGACGCAGATGCCTGAACCCTGTGCGCCGTTGTTTACCGGGTGCACAGCGTTTGGTCTTTTCAAGCCAACAGCAGCTACGTGTTCTGCCCCCGATTGAAATGCTGGCCGGGTTGAACCGCTATGCGCCTATCGGCGAAGTGATGTCGTCGCCGGCCGGGCGTTTCGGCACGTTCACCGCTCAGTCTGCTCATGCGAGCGCGAGCGTGGTGAGGATTTCGGGAGAGTAGGAGTCGGCCTCGACGCTCCACGGTCCGGAGTGCACCGCTGCAAGTGCTGCTCCGAGCTCGGGTCGTTGACCGAGCATTCTAATGATGCGTGGCCGTCGCGTCATGCGGTCCGTCATTCCGAATCCAGCTATGAGCTCGGTGAGTGCACTGGCGAAACGCAGTCGCGCCATTCTCGCGTTCCGTTCGACGGTGTACTCGGACAGCGTCGCCGGATTCCAGGCAACATTGTCAAGCAACGCTTCGGACAACATTCGTGCATCACGGAGGGTGATGCTTAGACCTTGGGCGGTGACCGGGTTGCTCCAGCCAGCCGCGTCGCCGATCAATGCACCACCGGGTACCACTGGGGTATCTGTCCACGCGTCGTTCATGGGGAATGTGGCGCAGGGGCCGATCGGTGTCGACTCGGCGAGCTGGTCGTGATCGGGAAATATCGGGGTCCGGTACGAGTCGAGGAAATTCGGTGAGCGTCGCCGGGCCTCTGAGCGGGTCCGGATCGTCGACACGTCGGCCGACGTACAGCCGTAACTTGTTGTCGGCGCGGGGAATAACAATGAACTGGTTGCGACCATCGACAGCGATCGTGGTCACGTCACGATCCCATAGTCCTCCGTCGTCGACGAGCATCCCGGTAAGCCTGACGCGTGGCTCACTGGTGAACATCGGAATGCCCAGTGCCCCGCGCGTCACCGAGAACTTACAGTCGGCCCCGACGATGACGCGGCAGCTGATTGTGCGCTGCGCGCCGTCGCGGCCGAAAGTGACCTGCGGATCGTCTCCTGCAACCACGGTTGCGCGACGGACGCCATGGACAACGGCCGCACCGGCTTTGGCTGCGGCGTTGGCCAAGGCCGCGCGGAGCTCGGGGTGACCCACGCCGATCACTCCTGGCGCACCCGGAACGACTGCTGACAAATCGCTGGATCGACTGAGTGCCTGGTCGATCGTCGAAGACTCGTCATAGGGAACCATTCGAGTGATGACCGATACCCCGTCGGCCTGCAGCACGGCGTCGGCCACACCGAGTTCTCGGGCTTCGGTGAACCCCCATGGAACCATCGCCTCGCCGCGCACCATGTCCCGGTACGTGGCTTCGCGTTCCAGAACGGTGACGGCAACACCCGCCGTCGCCAGTCGGGTGGCCAGCGCGCAACCACCGATTCCTCCACCCATGACCACAACATCCGCGTCCATTCAACCAAATCCTCTCGAGGGTCCATTAACAACCGGTCAATGGCCGTCATTTACTATGGCATAATGGGCTCGACGAGACCAGAAGGGGGGTAACGGTGGTGCGGAACCGGGGTGGGACCCAACCGTCGCCGATGTCGGAGTTCGACCTAGTCGAGGCGGCGTTGCGGGTGGTGGAACGATCGTCTCTTCACGAGCTGACCGTTCGTGCAGTCGCCGATGAGTGTGGTGTCACTGCTCCTGCAGTCCACTATCACCTGCGGGGCAAGGCCGACCTCGCCGATCGTGTGGTCGAGGCGGTCGCGGCGGGTATCGAGATCTCGATCGAGCCGGACGACCATTGGATCGATCAGTACATCTGCCTCGTCGCGGCGATGGACCGCGCCTTCCTGCGATATCCGGGTACGGGATTGCGTGCACTGACGGCTGAAGGCAGATCCGCTGCTGCAGCGCGGTTGAGCGCCACCGCACTCGACATCCTGCGCGGCGCGGGGTTCCCGGATCGGGATGCCCGGGAGATCTTCACCGCGACATACCTGATCTTCGTGGGCTGGCTGGCGACTCGCGGACGCGCGCAGAGCGGTACGATCCACCCCGCCCTCGCCGCGGTCGGCACCGCGGCCGGTAATGACGGCATCGAAGCTCTGGAATCCGCACTGCGCCACCTCTTCGAAGGCGCCAAGCATGTCACACACAATGAGAGAAGCAACATTGAGCATTGACAAGAGCGACTGGATAGCGGCGTACTTCGCGGCCTGGGATTCGGCGGACGTTGAGGCCATCGTTGAATGTTTTGCCGAAGACGTTGTGCTGGAGGATATCCCAACCGGACACGGAGCGAAAGGTAAAGAGCAGGCCAGAACATTGGTGGTGGAGTCGCTCAAGCTGGTACCCGGCGCGACGTACAAGGTAGTGACCGAACTGGTTGCTGGTGAACATTTTGCAGTCGAGTGGATCATGCAACCGGCCGGACTGCGCGGATCATCCGTGGGCACTGTTGCTCATGACGGCAGAATTACCACGAATCGCGATTACTGGAGCGCAAATACAGCCGCGGACTGATCCCCGTGCGGGCACGGACCGGGCCGGGGCAACGAACTCTGCGATCGGACGTAGAGGCACTGGTGCACAGCGTGGAAAATGTCTGGGATCAGTCGGACCCCGGCAGTTGAAGGAGGCAATGTGCCGGGTGATTTGATGATTGTTGATCTCGCCGATCCGGCTGTCCCCACGGTGGGGGAGTGGTCGCTGCCCGGGGTGATGGTGGGGGTGTGCCGAGGTGGCGTCCCGCGCTCGGACAGTGCAGACCGGTGGCTCGATCTGAGCTCCTTCACCGTGACCGACACTGCGTCCGATGATCGACGGGTGGTGCAGGTCTCAGACATTGACGAGACCATCGCGTTGTTGTCCGACAGGGTCGCGTCGCGGCCGGTCGCGGCGGCCATCTGCGATGACGTCTTGCGTGCCGGGTCGGCCGCCGGTAGCACCGCCGGTGGGTTGATCACCGAGTCGCTGGCCTACTCGACCTTGCAGGCCGGGGCCGAGTTCGGTGGGTGGCTCGCAGCCCAGGGTCCGCGGCGTCGTCACGAGCAGGATGATGCTGTGTTGTTGTCTCGCGATGGTTTAGCGATGGACATCACCTTCAATCGCCCGGATCGTCATAACGCCTTCAGCAATGCCCTGCGCGCCGGGTTGATCGACGGTTTGACGGTGGCACTGGCGGACCCTTCGGTCGAGTCGGTGAGGTTGAGCGGCCGGGGCCGTTCCTTTTGCAGCGGTGGTGACCTCTCGGAGTTCGGAATGTTCTCCGATCCCGCCGACGCCCACCTCGCTCGTACACGGCACAGCCCGGCATTGCTTCTCGATGCTCTGACCCGTCGATTGGGCGCGGGTTGCCGGGCGGATGTTCATGGCGCTGTTCTCGGCAGTGGAATGGAGATGGCAGCCTACTGCGGTGTTGTTGCCGCGCATCCGGATACGGTGTTCGGCCTACCGGAGTTGGACCTGGGGCTGGTTCCGGGTGCCGGTGGCACGGTGAGCGTTCCTCGGCGGATCGGGCGCTGGCGTACCGCATATCTGGTCCTCACCGGGCACCGGATCGACGCGGCCACTGCGCTGCGATGGGGCTTGGTCGATGAGGTGAATGAGCCGGCACCTCCGTCATAGGCCGACGCTGTGACGGATGTGTCCGCCGATGACCGTGGCCGCGACCAGTTCCGCGGAGAGTTCGGCCAGTACGGCGTCGGGCCCGGCGGACATGAGGCACAGATCGGCGCGTTCTCCCGCCACCAGGTCGCGCGGTCGTGCCGGCGTGTGCGGATCGCCGAGGAACATCGCCAATGCTGTTGCCGCGGAAACACGTTCGTCTGGCGAGAGGAGGGTTCCCGATGTGGTGAGCCGGTCTCTGGCTGCGCGCATGGCCGCCCACGGATCGAGCTCGCCGAATGGCGCATCGGTACTTCCCGCGATCGGCACACCCGCTCGAGACAGGCTTGCGACCCTCCACAACTCGTGCTGCTCGGCGGCGGGTACGTCGACGACGTACTCCTCGCCCCGTTCGGCGACGAAATTGGGTTGTGTCACCACGGTGATTCCGAGACCGGCCAGATCGTCGAGCATGTCGTCCGGCACCATCGCCGCGTGCTCGATCCGATCGCCCGTACGCACACCTGCAGTTCGTAGGGCGGTGAGTGCGACGACAAGTTGAACGACCGTCACGCAGTGCAGAGCCACCGCGTGACCACTCGAGTGTTGCCGGGCCACCCACAGCGTCAGTTCGTCGAGGTCGAGTGAGTTGTCGTCGAGGATCCGTTTGGTCGGCCCGAACTCGAGCCGCGAAAAGCGCTGTCCCTCAGGGCGCGAGAGCACCATCACCCGCTGTGGGAGTTGTCCCGTGTGCACGGCTGCGTCGAGGGCCTCGAGATCAGCGGCACCGAGATTCGGTGTGGCCTCCGTGATCCCGGTGACGCCGAACGCTGCCAGCGCTGAGCCGAGTGGGCGAAAGTCCATCGATTCGCCGGCTGTGATCGCCGCGAACTCGACGTCCTGTCGAAAGAACAGGCCGGTGGGGTGATCCGGCCGACCAAGAGCGATCAGGCCAGGTGTGTTCACGATCCACAGTGCGCCGCTGCGGTGTTGGATTCTCACCGGTGCACCGTCGAACAATTCGTCGAGGCGGTGGCGGTCCAGCTCGCCGGCGACGCTGTCGTGGTATCCGACCGCACGTATCCAGCCGTCGGTGCGAGGTGCACATCGGTGGAGTGTCTCGGCCAGCTGCTGCGGTGTCGTCACATGTGGCGGGCCGACTTTCACTGACTGCATCGCAGCCACCGCGGCCCTGGCGTGCACATGATGATCGTGTAGTCCGGGCAGCAGCGTGCCACCTCGGGCATCGAGCACCGGTTCGTCACCGGTCGCCGACAACTCGAAGGCCACGTCTGCCAACCGGTCGCCGGCGATACGAACCGCAATGGGCTCACCGGTGATCCGGCGTGCGCCGGTGATCAGCATGCCCGGCCCCGACGCTCGGCGACGATGTCGAGAACCGTTGTGTCGTCGATTCTTTCGAATATTGGATCGGAGAACTGTGGGAGAGCCGGCGGCGAGATGTCGATACCGGTGGGCTTGGTCCCCTCGATTGTCGGGAGGGCGGCGTACTGGGCAGCCACTCCGGCCATCGCCACGTCGATGATCTCACCGCCACCGCGAGCGAGAGATGCAAGTACCGCCCCCGCAGCCTCCAGGCCGGTGAGCGGGTCGGCGATCGCGTCGCCGCAGAACACCGGGCCGCGTGTACCGCGTCCGACGAGACCACCGGCGACGGCGGCGTCATCGCCGAAGGCGACGCGGTTGGTCATCCCGGTAGCCCGGCCATAGCCGGTGATCCGCACCCACACACGCCCGTCCCGGGGCGATCTCGTCGGCGCATCGAGACCGGCCTGTTCGAGCGCGCGAGGGCGGGATGCCTCGATGACCACGTCCGCGACGTCGAGCAGGCCGGTGAGTCCGACAGCGCGGTGACTCAGTTCTGATGTGTAGAAGAGCTTGTGGCCGTTCATCCACGCGAAGAAGTCGCGGTTGCCGGCTCTGGCCCCGTCCGGCCGGTGCGGGCTCTCCACCTTGATCACGGTGGCGCCGAGCTTCTGCAGGAGATGGCCACACAACGGTCCGGCCCACATGGCAGACAGGTCCACCACCAACAGATCCGAGAAATCGGGGGCCGGATGTGCCGGCCACGCACTGGTGATCTCGAATGGGTCGGTGGTCACCGACCCCAGTACGGCGGCCGGGATCTCGAGCATCTGGGCACGATCAACGATCTGATCGGCATACAGGTGGGGCAGCCGCTCGTTCAGCACATCCCACGGGTTCTCGATCGGATCCGCTGATTCGAGCAGCGCCGGGAGTGAGTCGATATCGCCCGCGCGCGACAACGTGATAGCCACCCAGGTGTCGCGGCACCGGATCAGGCGCGTGCCGCCTCCTGCACCCTGTTGGCCGGCGCGGGATGTGCCCATGAGCGCCGCCCGGCCTGTCAAGAGCTCGCCGGCATCCGCGCCGAACGTCGCGGCGACGGTATCGGCCCGCTCCAGGATCTGCGCTCGGGAGTAGTCGGGGGTTTCGGGATCGCCGGTCAGGTAGGCCATGCCGCTCTGCGCCCATCGCCGCACGAACGTCTGGACGTCGCCTCCCGACCGGTCTCCTCGCGCCATGACATCAAATGTGTCAGGTACCGACGGCGCGCGCACAGAACTACCTAAGAAGGCCGCGACTGGGCGGCTTGATCGATCCGCAGGTCACCCTGGCCAGGCAAGCCCGACGCCTAGACGACGACCGGTACCCAGCTCCCGGTGAGCGTCGATGAGCCCGGCCCAAGGCAGCGTAACCGGTTGACACTGAGGACATTTCGCGACCGGTTTGTCTGAATTGCCCGTTCTGGGACGCCTCGTAAGTGTGATTCAGACCTCAAGCGGAGCGTGCACTCCGCTTCGGGTGATACGTTTTTTCGTATCCGGAGCCGAGCGCTCCGCTTTCGAAGCTTTTGGGGGAATCCATGGAAACCACACCTCGCCGTGCGCACTATCAAGTGACATTCGCGGTCCTGACCGTGGGAGTTGGGGCTTTTGCTCTCTTGCAGTCTCTGGTTACGCCGGTCTTGCCGACTATCGAGGCGGCGCTTCACACGAGTCAGACCAATGTCACCTGGGTGTTGACGGCATACCTTTTGTCGGCGTCGATCTTCACGCCGATCATGGGTCGTCTCGGCGACATGACCGGGAAGAAGCGCATCTTTGTGATCGCGATGTTCGCGCTTGCAGTCGGTTCGCTGTTGGCGGCACTCGCCACGTCGCTCCCGGTCATGATTGTCGCTCGCGTCATTCAAGGTGTGGGTGGTGGCGTACTGCCGTTGGCGTTCGGCATCATTCGTGATGAGTTCCCCAAGGAGAAGGTTGCCGGCGCGGTCGGCGTCATCGCTGCACTCACCGCGGTGGGCGCGGGTCTGGGCATCGTGCTCGCCGGCCCGATCGTGGAGGCGCTGAGCTACCACTGGCTGTTCTGGATTCCGCTGATGATGATCGTCCTGGCTGGGGTCGCTGCATTCTTCTTCGTCCCTGAATCAAAAGTTCGGACCGCAGGAAAGATCAACTGGATCACCGCTGTGTTGTTGTCTGCGTGGCTCGTTGCTCTGCTGTTGGGAGTCAGCCAGGCGCCGACGTGGGGTTGGGATTCGCCCAAGGTCATCGGCCTGCTCGTGGCCGCTGTGTTCCTCGTGGTGACCTGGGTGTTCGCCGAGGCGCGTTCGTCCAACCCGTTGATCGACATGAAGATGATGCGGGTTCGCACCGTGTGGGCGGCCAACCTGGTGGCCCTGCTCATGGGCGTCGGTATGTATGCATCGTTCGGGTTCCTGCCGCAGTTCCTGCAGACACCAAAGGACTCCGGGTACGGATTTGGCGTATCGGTGACCGAGTCGGGAATGATGTTGCTGCCCATGAGCATCGGCATGTTTGTCCTCAGCCTCGCATCCGGCCGTCTCGCCGCACGCTTCGGTTCCAAGAACATCTTGGTGGTGGGCTCTGTGATCGGTGCGATCGGGTACTTCATGGTCGCTTTCCTGCATGAATCGAAAGTCGACATCTACCTGGCTATGGCCATTGTGGGAGTCGGATTTGGACTGGCTTTCTCGGCGATGTCGAATGTCGTGGTCGCCGCTGTGCCGGCGGAACAGACCGGGGTCGCGAGTGGGATGAACGCGAACATCCGCACCATCGGCGGCTCCCTCGGCGCGGCGTTCATGGCCAGCGTCGTCACAGCCGGTGCGTCGTCATCTGGACTTCCAAAGGAATCCGGTTACACCAACGGCTTCGTCATGCTGGGAGCAGCAGTCGCTCTCGCAGCCGTTGCGGCGCTGTTCATCCCGGCGATTACCCGCGACAAGAAGAGCCATCTCGAGAAGCAGGCGGAACTCTCGCACCCCGAACTCGCGCTGGTTGCCGCAGGCACAGTGGTAGGCGACAAGTCGGAATGAGCATCAGACCCGCTGTTCGCTCGGATTCCGTGGTCGAAGGTAGAGCGCTGCGCCGCGACGCGGCGGAGAACCGCAAGCGACTACTCGCTGCCGCCGAGCAGGTGTTCAGCGAGGGCGGTCTCGACGTCGGTGTCGAAGAGGTCGCGCGCGTCGCCGGTGTCGGGATGGGAACGTTGTATCGGCGATTTCCGACCAAGGAAGCCCTGATCAGCGAGCTGGTTCGTGAGATGTTCGTCGACCTCGTCGAGATGGCCACCGCCACGCTGCAAGTGCCCGAAGGTGAAGGATTAGAGCAGCTCCTGTACGGAACCGGTGTACTCCAGGCCTCGCACCGAGGCTGTCTGTCGCGGCTCTGGAATGACGATCAGACTACGGCGATGAAAAACGAGTATCGCCGGATCATCGCCGAATTGCTCGTCCTCGCCAAGGACGCCGGACGAATCCGCCGCGACGTCACCCACACCGACATCGATCTGACCTTCTGGGCGATTCGAGGTGTCATCGAAACCACCCGCGGTGTCAGTGACACCGCGTGGCGCCGGCATCTGGCGGTCGTGATCGCCGGAATGCGTCCAGGCGCTGAAAAATTCGCTGAACCGCCGGTGGACGAGCATGACGTGGCGCGCGCGAAGTCGCGGTCGGTGCCATCGACGGGTAGATCGCCCTTCGTCGAAAGCTGAGGTCCGGCGTCGGCGCTAGTGCGGCTCAGGTCGGTGGAAGGTGGCCAGCTGTGCACCTGCGGCAACCAGCCCGAGACCGGCAGCCAATGCCGCAGCGTGATTTCCACTGACCTTGGTGTCGAGTCCGAGCGCCCGATCGACACTCCAACGACCGGGACCGATGCCAGCGAGGGCGACAGCGCCGACGGCGAGGTTGGCGACGTACTCCCATCCTTCCGAGGTGATGAAGAAACCGTTCGGCATGTGTACCGATCGGGCCGCGACGGCCATCGTGCCGACCACCGCCGCGGCAGCCAGCGGTGTCGCGGCGCCGGCGACTATCGCCGCGCCGGAACCGACTTCTACGACCGCGCTGGCCTGGGCCTGAAGTTTGGGTCGGCGAAAGCCGATCGATCCGAACCAGCCGGCCGTGCCGTCGATGCTGCGGCCGTGCTTGAGCCCATGAGCGATCATTGTGCCGCCGATTGCTGCTCGGAGCAGCAACTGGATACCGGTGTTGTCTGGTTGCGATCGGGAGAAGAGGTGTGCCATAGGATTTCCTAACTCTGAAGTTCGTGCCGGACGTCTAGGCCCGCTGCAATGTGACGCGGTAGGTGTAGTGCTCGGGCAGGTAGTGACTGACCGACAGTTCTCGCGCGACACCGCGTTCGTCGCTGTACAGGCGGTCGATGCGCAAGACCGGATGCCCCTGATCGCAGCAAAGATTGACGGCATCGGCGGCGTCGGCGATGTCCACTGTGATCGATTGCGCCGCTTCGGAAATCGGTGATGACAGATGTGGCTCGAGCAGTCCGATAACCGTGCATGTACTTTCGGCACCGGTAGTCATTTCTGGTGCCTCGAGAATGAGCCTGGCGGTCTCCTGGGGTAGATGGACGGTTGTCAGTACGAATGGCACGCCCTCGTGAAACCGCCGGAACACCACCGTGTAGACGACGTCACTGTCGAGTCGCAGCCGGCTGGCCGCTTCGACGTCGACACGACGTTGGAGCGCGCTGACGACTTCCATCGTGGTGTCGGTCGACAGGTTCATCAGGTCCTGGATCGAACCCTGCTGCCGCAGATACCGACCGCCGGATTCGTTGACGAAGGTTCCCCGCCCGGGTACGCGGTAGACGATGCCCGCGGCCACCAGATCGACGAACGCGCGCCGCACGGTCTGCCTGCTGACCTCGTAGCGGTCGGACAGTTCTGATTCGGTGGGCAGCCGGGCCCCGTTGTCGTAGAGCCCGGCGACTATGTCTTGGCGCAGTTGATTCGAGAGCACCTGGTAAGCGGGCTCAGTCTCGCGTTTCTTGACGATCATGGTGTCCACGATGGTACGGCGGGTGCTCTCAGAGCTTTCCGCGTGACACGAGCTGGGCCGCGATGACGTTGCGTTGGATCTCGTTGGTGCCTTCACCGACGATCATCAGCGGCGCATCACGCAGATAGCGTTCCACGTCGTATTCGGTGGAGTAGCCGTATCCGCCATGGATGCGAACAGCATTCAAGGCGATCTCCATGGCCGCTTCGGATGCGAAGAGCTTCGCCATGCCGGCCTCCATGTCGCAGCGCTCTCCCGAATCGAACTTCTCGGCGGCATAACGTGTGAGCTGACGGGCGGCGGTGAGTTTGGTGGCCATATCGGCGAGATAGTTGCCGATGGACTGATGCTTCCATATCGGCTGACCGAAACTCTCCCGCTGCTGGGCGTACGCGAGCGCGTCTTCCAGAGCTGCGGCCGCGACACCGAGTGCTCGCGAGGCGACTTGGATGCGGCCGGTTTCCAGGCCCTTCATCATCTGCCCGAACCCCTTGCCCGGGATGCCACCGAGGATCGCTGACGTGGAGGTTCGGTAGTTGTCGAAGGACAGTTCGCACGTCTCCACCCCCTTGTAGCCGAGTTTGGGTAGGTCCCGTGAAATGTTCAGGCCGGGACCGTGTTCGACAAGAACTATCGAGATGCCCTTGTGACGTGGAGTCGCAGTCGGGTCGGTCTTGCACAGCAACGCGATCAGACCCGATCGGCGGGCGTTGCTGATCCACGTCTTGGATCCGTTGATGACGATGTCGTTGCCATCGGTCTTCGCTACTGTGGACATCGCCTGCAGGTCCGAGCCACCACTGGGTTCGGTGAGGGCCATCGTCGCGCGCAGCTCACCGGTCGCCATGGTCGGCAGGTACTGCCGCTTCTGCTCCTCGGTACCGAACAGCGACAGCAATTTGGCGACCACTGTGTGACCTCCCATCGCGCCGGCCAAGCTCATCCAGCCGCGCGCGAGCTCCTCGGTCACCTGTACGTAGCACGGCATCGATACCGGGGAACCGCCGTACTCCTCGCCGACAGCGAGCCCGTAGATGCCGATCTGCTTCATCTGCTCGATCCACTTCTCGGGATACTCATTCGCATGCTCGACCTCGCGCACCGACGGCTTGACCTCGCGATCGATGAAGTCGCGCACCGTCTTGACCAGGAATGCCTCTTCGTCGTTCAGGTCGTGTTTCATCTGCCCTCCGGCGGTTCGTCTTTGTACGGCCATATTTGGCTATTTTGCCTTCTAAGTCAACCAGCCGTCCTTGACATATGCCTTCGGAGGAACCAGCATCTGCCGAGGACAAAGAATTTCGCCATACGTTGGCCGAACTGGAGCGTCAGTCTTTCTGCACACTTTGGCCGGACATATCTACCAGACTTGGAGAGCAAGATGCACCGCCGTAGATCGGTTCTGATCGTGCCTGGGTCGCAGCGCCGCAAAATCGACAAGGCGCTCGGTCTGGGAGCTGACGAGGTGGTGATCGACCTCGAGGATGCGGTTGCGCCGCCGCAAAAGGATCTAGCCCGCGAACTCGTCGTCGAGGTTCTCGCCGGGGCCGATGCGAATGGTCCCAAGATCGCGGTTCGGATGAACAGTATCGATTCACCCTGGGCGCGTGACGATCTGGCAGCCCTGGCAATGACAAGTGAGAACTTGTCGAGTGTGGTCGTCCCGAAAACGGAGAGCCCACAAGACCTGGAAGCAGTGGTGGAAGGGTTGGACGGACACGAGGCCACAGTGCAGGCGTTGATCGAGACGCCCGCCGGACTCACGTTCATCGACGACATCTGCCGCTCTTCTGACCGGTTGGATGCGGTGATCATCGGTTACGCCG
This sequence comes from Williamsia muralis NBRC 105860, assembly GCF_001598915.1. GTDB lineage: Bacteria > Actinomycetota > Actinomycetes > Mycobacteriales > Mycobacteriaceae > Williamsia > Williamsia muralis. The sequence goes on from NZ_BDAP01000001.1 coordinate 263,376, forward strand.
ACCTCGCCGCGACCTTGGGCCGCCAGCGCGATCTCCCAGCGCACCGGTGGGCGAGCTTGCAGGATCGGGTCCTGGTTGCCGCACGAGCAGCCGGGGTAGCAGTCATCGATGGACCACACCTCGGAATCTCAGACGACGCCGACTTCCGTGCCGCGACGAACTGGACCCGCGAATCGGGCTTCGACGGCAAGTGGGTCATCCACCCCTCTCAAATAGACTTCGTCACGCGAGCGTTCACTCCGACGATCGACGCCGTGACGCAGGCCCAGCGGATACTGGACGCCCTGGCCGATGCGGAGGCTCGCGGCGCAGGCGCTGCGGTTCTCGACGGGCAGATGCTCGATGAAGCGATCGCCGCATCGGCGCGTCGCGTATTGGCACAAGCCGAGGAGCTTCGATGATGGCCGGATCCGAGCCTGCCGACGCAACCACGGTCGGCGGACCGTACTTTGACGAACTCACAGTTGGGCAAGTCTTCGACTCAGCGCCGTCGATGACCCTCACCAGCGGTGCAGCAGCGTTGCATCAGGCCATCCTCGGCGATCGTCTGCGGCTGCCCCTCGATGCCCATCTGTCGTCAAAAGTCACTGGGCGAGACACCGCGCTCGCCCATCCGGGACTGGTGTGCGATGTTGCCATCGGCCAGTCGACACTGGCCACCCATCATGTGAAGGCGAACCTCTTCTACCGCGGCCTGCGGTTCCATAGTTTCCCCCACATCGGCGACACGCTGCACACTCGCACCGAAGTCGTTGGCCTGCGCGCCAATTCGGTCAAGCCCGATCGGCGGCCCACCGGTCTCGCCGCGTTGCGGATGGAGACCACCGATCACAACGGACGTCTGGTCTTGGACTTCTATCGTTGCGCGATGATCCCGTTCTCTGACGCCGACCAGAGCGGCAGCCCAGCACCCACCGACGACCTGACTGCCATCGGCCCGACAGTCGAGCCGACGTGGGCCATCCCCAGTGGCTGGGATCTCGCTGCTTTCCCTTCGAAATCCGATCCTGCCGACTTGGTGGGAAGAACATTCATCAGCAGCGCCGACGTGGTTTCCAGCGCTCCCGAACTCGCGCGTCTCACATTGAACATTGCGGCGACGCATCATGATTCGCACGTCAATGGCGGACAGCGTCTGGTCTACGGTGGTCACACCATCGGTATCGCGCTGGCCCAGGCGACGCGGGCATTTCCCGACCTGATCACCGTCCTTGGCTGGCAATCATGCGACCACTTGGGACCCGTCCGCGAAGGCGATACCATCACCAGCCGGCTACATGTCGACGGGACCGAATCACTCCGCGACGGAGCCAGGGCGCTGCGACTGCGGTCGATCGCCGAAGTGGTGCACGGTGACAAAGAAAACGTGCCCGTACTCGACTGGCGTTTCACGGCGTTGACCGCATAGTCGCCCGCAGAAGTAGTCGCCATCGATGTGACTGACATCAATCCGCGGCAAAGGGGTGACGTAGGTCGCAGTATGATCTAACATCAGTGTCACCTTTGAAAGATCTCCGGTGAGGAATGGCGTCACAATGCAGCATCTGGTGTTTTTGCTACTCGGGCTAGGCAACGGCGCGGTTTTCGGCGCTTTGGCACTGGCTGTCGTCCTGACGTATCGCAGTTCTGGCGTCGTGAACTTTGCGACGGGAGCCATCGCGCTGTACACCGCGTACACGTACGCATACCTACGAGAGGGCGAGCTACTCATCCTCATCCCGGGTCTGCCGGACTCGATAGATCTCGGCGGGCCGATGGGACTGTGGCCTGCGATGGCGATCTCACTGGTCATCGCCGCGCTTCTCGGCCTGATCCTCTACTTACTGGTCTTCCGGCCGCTGCGCACCTCGCCGCTCGTGGCGCGGGCAGTCGCGGCGCTGGGAATCTCGCTTCTGATTGCGGGATTGGTTGCCCAAAAACTCGGCACTGACCCGATCTCGGTGGATCCGATCTTCCCAGTCGACATCTGGCAGTCCGGTGACCTCCAGTTGTCGGCCGACCGCTTCTACTTCGCGCTCACGATCGTCGTCCTGGCGATCCTGCTGGCACTCGTCTTCCGCTACACGAAGTTCGGCCTCGCAACACGTGCATCCGCAGAAACCGAGCGCGGCGCCTACGTCAGCGGTATCTCACCCGACCGGATCGCGGCCTACAACTGGATGCTCAGTTCCGCTGTTGCCGGCCTGGCGGGCATCCTCATCGCGCCCATCGTCCCGTTGGTGCCGGTTGCGTACACCCTGTTCATCGTCCCGGCCTTGGCCGCAGCCATCCTGGCCCGCTTCGATCTTGTGGTGGTAGCCGTATTCGCCGGCCTGGCGGTCGGAATGCTTCAGTCCGAAGCGCAGTATCTGGCAACGAAGTTCGACTGGTTGCCGGCCGCCGGACTGCCCGAACTGGTTCCGCTGATCCTGATCCTGCTGGTGCTGCTGATCCGTGCCAAGCCCTTGCCGGCCCGCGGTGCGATCATCTTGCAGACCCTTGGACGTGCGCCGAGACCGAATCATGTGGCACCTACCGCCGTTGTGATGACGATCGTCGGTGTACTGGCCCTGGTGCTGCTCGACGACCGCATGCGTACCGGACTGATCGTCAGCTTCATCATGGCCATCGTCGCGCTGTCGTCGGTCGTGGTCACCGGCTACGCGGGACAGGTCTCCCTGGCCCAGTTGACCATCGCCGGTGTCGCGGGCTTCCTGCTCGGTCCGATCGCCAACACATTCCATCTGCCCTTCCCGATTGCTCCGATCGTGGCGGCGCTGTGTGCGGCCGCACTCGGTGTCCTGATCGGGCTGCCCGCCTTGCGAATTCGAGGACTCACCGTTGCGGTGGTGACGCTCGCGATGGCATTCGCGGTCGAGGCCATCTGGTTCCGGAACGTCGACATCGTCGGCGCCGAGGGTGTCAAGGCACCGAAGCCCAGCCTGTTCGGTTGGGATCTGGGTATCGGTCAAGGACTGGACTATCCGCGAGTCACCTTCGGGGTGCTTGTGCTCCTGGTCTTCGTCGCCGTCGCCGTCTTCGTCGCCTTGTTGCGGCGTAGCCGCCTCGGTACGGAAATGCTTGCTGTGCGAGCTAACGAAAGATCTGCTGCCGCGGCCGGTGTCAGCGTTGTCCGGGTGAAGATCCTGGCGTTCGCGATCGGTGCATTCATCGCCGGCATCGGTGGTTCCCTGCTCGCCTATCAACAGCAGACGGTGACCTTCGATTCCTATGCGGCGTTGGGCGGTGTGGCTCTCTTCGCCACCGTCTATCTGGCGGGCATCACGTCCGTGGCCGGCGGCATCCTGGCGGGCGTCACAGCAGCCAACGGGCTCTTGTTCATCTTCGTCGACGAGATGTGGTCGGTGAGTGGGTGGTACGTCGTCATCTCCAGCGTGCTGCTGATCTTCACGGTGATCATCAACCCCGAGGGCATCGTCGGACCGGCCCATACGTTGCTGGCGAATCGTCGCGCTGCGTCACTCAAAGCGAAGGCCAAAGCGGTGTCGGCTGCGGACGCGGCCACCGATGTTCCCGCCAAGGACCTGTCGGCCGAGCCCCGGGTCTTCGACCGCACAGCGCTGCCGGAGCTCTCCCTCACTGATGTCTCGGTGAAATACGGTGGTGCGGTTGCACTGTCAGACGTGTCGCTGCAGATCCCCAAGGGTGCACTGGTGGGGCTCATCGGCCCGAACGGCGCCGGCAAGACGACGCTGATGGACGCGATCACCGGATTTGCCGACTACACCGGCGATGTAACCCTGGCCGGTGCCTCGATGGGCGGGCTCGCACCGCACAATCGGATCAGGGCAGGTCTCGGTCGAACCTTCCAGGCGATCGAACTCTACGACGACCTCAGTGTGACCGAGAACGTCAAGGTCGGCCGCACCGCCGCGGTGCACCGTCCGGACGTCAAGGCCGAACACAGCGACATCGGCCATCTGACCGAGGTGTTCGAACTTCTGGGCATCGGCGACATCAGTGAGCGTCCGGCCGGCGAATTGTCTCAGGGGCAGCGCCAACTGGTATCGATCGCTCGCGCTCTGGCCGGTTCACCCAACCTGCTTTTGCTCGACGAGCCGGCCGGTGGATTGGACAGCACCGAAAGCCGTTGGCTGGGAGAACGATTGAGAAGGATCTGCGACAGTGGGATCACAATTCTCATGGTCGATCACGATATGGATCTGGTTCTGAACATCTGCGATGAGGTCCACGTCCTCAACTTCGGTGAGCTCATCGCCTCCGGAACCCCAGCGGAGATCCGGGCGAACCGGACCGTCGCGACCGCATACCTAGGAAGAGAGGCTCAGGTTCATGGCTGACTTGAAACTGGCTGACAAAGCGAACCACCCGAACGACCCAGGGCCCACTGCGGTTCCGATCCTGGAATGCCGCAACGTTTCCGCCGGCTACGGCTCGGTCAAGGTGGTCCGCGATGTCAGCTTCTCGCTGCAGGCCGGGTCTGTCCTCGCAATCCTCGGCCCGAACGGTGCCGGCAAGTCGACACTGATGAACACTCTGGCGGGATTGCTGCCGCGAAAGGGCGGCGACGTAGTCGTCGAGGGCAAGGAATTGCGGAGTGGCCGGCCCGGAGAGGCCAATCGTCGCGGACTGGTGCTGGTTCCGGATGACCGCGCGCTCTTCACGTCGATGACGGTGCGCGAGAACCTGTCCATCGCGAAGCGATCCGGTGGTCTCAGCGTTGATGCGGCGATGGAGATGTTCCCGGCTTTGGCGAAGCGGATCAGGGTCAATGCAGGGTCGCTGTCCGGTGGCGAGCAACAGATGCTGGCCGTGGCTCGCGCCCTGACCCAGAATCCCAGAGTTCTCCTCATCGATGAGATGAGCATGGGGCTGGCACCGGTCATCGTCGAGGAGTTGCTGCCGATCGTCCGCCGGATCGCCGATGAGACCAATGCTGTTGTGGTGCTGGTGGAACAGCACGTCCAGTTGGCCCTCGAGGTTGCCGATGAGGCGTTGGTCATCGTCCACGGTGGTGTCCGGCTCAGCGGCTCCGCAAGCGATCTCGCAAAGAATCCCGAGCTCCTGGAGCAGGCCTACCTCGGAGAGGCTGTCTGACCTTTCGACACGAAGGCCGGCCATCCTCCGCGCAGCGGAGGGTGGCCGGCCTTGTTGTGCTCGCACGTCCTCCGCCGACCGTGCCAATCCAACCGTCGACCGTGCCGAAAGTACTGCCGATCGTGCCCTACCAACCATCGAGTGTGCCGATGTCGCCGCCGAGGCTTCTCCTGGTGCGATCTACTCGTCGGTGAGTGTGCAAAGTCGGGGTGTCGTCGGCGCGATGGGCACGCTCGGCGGCAACGAGGGCACGCTCGATGGTTGGTAGGGCACGCTCGGCGGTGATATCGGCACGGTCGATGGCGGGGTGGGACATTAAGCGACAACGAAACTGGCCGCCAACCCTTTCGGGTTGACGGCCAGTTGAGTTCGAGCTATTCGATCAGGCGCTCGGTGTTGCGTACAGCTTCGGATCGATGGTCACCTGTTGGAAGTCGGTGAGTTCACCGTTCTTGGTTGCCTTGGCGAGAATGCCGTCGGCGCTGCAGATGTTGGGCGAGATGGGGATCTGCTTACCGTTGCACTGGAACATGATTCCGTTGGTGAGCGGGTACTCGGTGGGCGGAGCCGTCTTCATGGCTTCCATGACGGTCTGCTGCGTCGGGTCGGTGACCTTGGCGGCGTTGAGTGCCTTGATCATGCCGAGCATCGGGGCGTATCCGGCCGAGGACAGCTGGCCGAACTTGGCGCCGTCGCCGTACTTCGCGAGAACCGCCGAGTAGAGCTGTGAATCGGGAGCATCCGGGCTCAGATTCAGAGCCGTGGCGACATTGATGCCCTCATAGCCGTTGGGGATCGAGGAACCGCCACCGATGGTGACGCACCGGTCGATCGCGAAGATCGGTGCGGTCGGCTTGGTGGTCTTGATCGCCTTGAACGCACTGGTGCAGAAGCTGTCGTTGCCGATGACGAAGAAGTTGTCGGCGTCGGCCCCTGCGGCGCTGATCTGCGGGGTCATGTCCGCGGTGCCGGGCGGGATGCCGACGACATTGAAGTCGAGACCTGCGTTGCCCCAGATCAAACTACCGAGCTGACGGGTGGGTCCCTCGGCGCCCGGTACGCCGATGGCGACACCGACGGTGTTCTTGAGTCCCTCGTCCTTCGCCGCAGTCGCGGAGATGCCGAAGTAGGCGGTACCGTTCGTCAGCGAGAAGACGCCGGGGGAGCTGAGACCTTTTTGCGTTGTCCCACTGTGGATCACCAGTGGGATACCGGCCGGTGACAGGACGTCGACAAGGTTGTCGAGTTCACCGGGGGTCGGTCCGACCACGGCGGCGGCCTTGGCCTGGACCATCTGATTGGCACAGTCGGTCGCGACGGCGGGCTGCGCCAGTGCCTGGCACGACTTGACCTCGATGGGGTGGCCGCCGATGCCACCGAGGTACTCGTTGGCGTAGTTGGCGGCAGCTTCGGCACCACGGATCTCGTCGGTGACGTCGATGGACTGAGATTGCCCCTCGCTCACGAATCCGATGGTGACGGGAGTCCCCGTGGCCTTGTTCGGCGTGCCGAGTACGGATTCGTTGGCGGAAGGCTCAGCGGCCTTGTCGCCACCATCATCCGAACTGCTACAGGCGACCATTCCGGCGGCGAGGGCGGCCGACAACAGGGTCGTTGCGATCAACCGCCGGCCTGTCCTTGATTTCTGCATGTTGTGCTCCTGAGGTCGGGACGAAAACTGCGCCCGCACGTTGGTTGTTGCGTGAGCGTCGTATCGGATTCTGCGGGCAGTCACCCGAATCGGACTTATTCGGAGACGCAGTGTCAGATACGGACCCCTGAATCGTGGACTATGACCGGCGTCACTCCTACTGTTTGACGACAATGTTATCGAACCGTGATCTAAAGGAATGCCAGAATTTGGACTGCGGCGGCGATTTGGGCATGTGGCAACGGCGGAAGGCGTATCGCACCGATCGTTCACGCTGCGTCGGCGGAAGTCTAGAGCGGGACCACAGATATCCGTCAGTGTCAGATAGCGACAATTCGAACGCGACTGGTGGGTAGTCAGTCCCCGCGAACCACAGCCCTCATCGAGTCGACGTCGACGAACTTCACCCGCGGCCGCTTCCGCGGTTTGCCCGCGGCCTTTTCGGCCTTGTCGATCAGTGTCCACCCGGCAAAATCGACGACTTCAGGAGCCCGTTGCGACACCAGGTCTGCGAAAGAATCCGTGTCCTTCGGCGGATCTGCGAGTGCGCCGGCGACATAGTCCTGAAGGAGGAGGTCGACGGTATCGGCCGCGCATTTCTTGTTGGTTCCGATGACACCGGACGGACCCCGCTTGACCCACCCGGTGGCATAGACGCCTTGGATGGGCCGATCGCCGCCCAGCGCGACAACCCGGCCCTCGATGTTCGAGATAACACCACGAGCGTCGTCGAAGGGCACTCCGGGGACTGGGGCACCTCGATAGCCGACCGCCCGGAGGATCAGGGTCGCGTCGATCGTCTCGTCTGTCTCTGTCGCTACGGCGACGACTGTGCCCGTGTCGGTTAGTTCTAGTTTGTTGCGCGTGACGCGGACGGACTCGACCCGGTCGGTGCCCGAGATCTCGGTGGGGGAAGCCAGGTACCTCAACACGAGGCGTTTCGCCGCACCGGAACCGCCCTCTTCGGCGACCTTACGGGCCAGGGAGACCTTGGCCTTGACCGACGATTCGGTGTCGGGTGAATCGAGGATGCCGCGCGTCACTTCGTCGATCTGCGTCTCGTCCGGATCGATCAAGAGGTCGACTCCGGGCAGGTGGCGCAATGCCATCATTTCGGGATTCGTGTAACCGGCTTGCGCGACACCGCGACGGCCGAGTACGACCACTTCGCGGATGTTACTGGTGCGCAACACTTCCAGTGCGTGGTCGGCGATATCGGTGCGGTCGAGGTCATCCGGATCGGTAAGCAGGATGCGGGCGACGTCGAGTGCAACGTTGCCGTTGCCCACGATGACGGCCCGTTCTCCGCTCAGGTCGTAGGTCCGGTCCGCGAAGTCGGGGTGGCCGTTGTACCAGCCGACGAATTCGGTGGCCGTGTGACTGCCGGGCAGATCTTCTCCACTGATGCCAAGGCGCCGATCGGATGACGCGCCGACTGCATAGATGACTGCGTGGTTGTGGGCGAGTAACTCTTCGTGCGTCAGGTCGACACCGATCTGGACTCCGAGATGCAGCCTGAAGTTCTTGCGGCGCTCCAGGGTTCGGAAGATGTCGGTGACCGCCTTCGTGCCCGGGTGATCGGGAGCGACCCCGGACCGCACCAGTCCGTACGGGGTGAGCAGGCGCTCGAACATGTCGACCTGGACACCTTTGAGCGCGATCAGTTCGGACGCTGCGTAGAACGCGGCCGGCCCCGAGCCTACGATGGCCACGCGCATCTGCGAGAAATCCGCCTTCCGCCACAGGGGCTTCGGGACGTCGAGCTGTCCGGTCTGCAGGGGGTGCTGTTCGAAGTAGTCGGCGTTGAGCTCGATGAACGGGAGCTCCGGGTCGTCCAACTCGTCCTCTGCCTTGATCGCCTCGACGGGGCAGGCCTCCACGCACGCGCCGCAATCGATGCACGTCTGCGGATCGATGTGCAGCATCTCGGTGCGCATGAAGTCCGGCTCATCGGGTGTCGGGTGGATGCAGTTAACCGGGCATACGTCGACGCACGAGGCGTCGTTGCAACAAGCTTGCAGGATCACAAAAGCCACGAGTGTCGCCCTCCAGTATCTGACAGTTACGTACACTTTGAGTGTGGATACCTCGATCTGTCAAGTGTGTAAGACATGACTCTCGACTAGTGTGGGCAACTGATCTAACGTCAGTGTCACTATTGGTTCACTTGCCGCGACAGTCAGGCGGCCGAACGTGTAATGACAAGGAGTGTCATGACCGAACAGAACCGGCTGGTGGTGTGCGCAAGTCACAGCCCCGGCATGGAACGCGACACCGACCATGTCTTCGGATCCGAGTTCCGGGCCGGTCTGGCGGACGCGCGCGCCCTGGTGACCGAGTTCGACCCCGACTTCGTCATCTTGTTCGGCGGCGACCATCGTCGCGCTTTCCGGCACGTCGTCCCGACCTTTGCTGTTGCCATGACGGCGTCGATACTCCCTGAAGGGGGCCACGCCGAAGGAACTCTTGACATCCCGGTCGACGTCGCCAAAGACCTTGCGGCCCATCTGCTGGACTCCGAGTTCGACATCTCGATCTGCCGGGATGTGGGCCTCGACCACGCCTTCGCGCAACCGCTGCGAGACCTCACCGGAGATCTGAACGCGTACCCGGTCATCCCGGTGCCGATCAACTGCGCGACGGGGCCGTTGCCGTCGGCTGCGCGGGTCCTTTCATTCGGAGAAGCTGTCGGACGATTTCTCGACACCCTCGATGCTCGCGTGCTCGTCATCGGAACCGGAGGGTTGTCGCACTCCCCACCCAGCCTTGAACTCGATGCCTACGACATCAGCGACGAGGAGCGTCGCCGCGTGATCGCCGAGGGCGCCGCGGCTGCACGCAAGAAGATAAAGCCGCAGTGGGACAAAGCGTTCCTGAACGCGCTGGCCGAGTGGGATGGTGCCGAACTCGCCTCACTCACCGACGACGCGCGCGCCCAGGCCGGTGTCGGTGCCAACGAGGTACGAACCTGGCTCGCCGCGGGAGCCGCGGGCGGTGGCAAACCGCTCGACGCGATCGTTTACCAGCCGGTAGAGGAATGGATCACCGGGATGGGGCTCGCCGTGTCGCGGTGAGCCGCACTAGGACAGCAACCTCGGGTCGCAAGAGAAGGAAGGGATTTTGATGGCGGATTTCGAAAAGGCAGAAGTGGAAGCCGCGTTCCGGCACTACTTCATGGTTGGTCAGGTCGCCGAGGACTGGGAAGCGTGGGCGAACCTCTTCACCGGTGACGCGACCTACACCGACCACTTCTACGGCACCTTCACCGGACCCGACGAGATCGTCCGCTTCATCGAAGGGACCATGGGCGGCGCACCGCACGTCTACAACCCCCTGATCTGGTACGTGATCGACGGACATCGAGTGGTCTATAAGCTGGCCAATCGTGCCGACAATCCGCAGCCCGGCGCTCCGCCCATCGACTTTCCGTCGCTGCAGATCATCGAGTACGCCGGGGACGGCAAGTGGCGTTCGGAAGAAGACGTGTGGGTGATGGGTGAGATGAAGGCCTTTGCCAAGAAATATGCCGAGGCATCTGCGCAGTGGCCGCAGACACTCGACGAGAAGCTCAGCCGCAAGGATTGGGGGCCCTGGGTGGACTGGGCACGGCCCGAGCCTGGACACATCGCGCGGCCATCGTGGGTCGATCGTGAGGGATTCACACCGTTCGCGAGTATCGATGAGATCAATTTCGGCGTTCGTTCGCACTGAGTGACGCCAAAACGGACTGCCCCGGAGTATGGCTCCGGGGCAGTCCGTTTGAGTTGGTGCGAGCCGGTCAGCGACCCTGCCAGACCGGGGCTCGCTTCTCGGCGAAAGCCCGCGGTCCCTCCTTGGCGTCTTCGGAGTACGCAATCGCCGGAAGTGCGGCGTTGGTCATCTCCCAGCCGGCGCTTTCATCGGGCCGTTCGCCAGTCTCGCTCTGCGCCAGTGCGATCCTCTTGGTGGCGGCCACGGCGAGTGGCGCGTTCGACGCGATCTTCTCGGCGAGCGCCAGTGCGGTGTCGACGACATCGGCCGCCGGTACCACGCGATTGACCAAATGCAGCTCGAGAGCCTGCGCAGCGGTGATCGGTTCGCCGGTCAGCAGCAATTCCATCGCCACGACCGGTGGCAGTTTGGCAGCGAGGCGGAACGCACCGCCGGCTCCGGCGATCAGACCCCGCGTCACTTCTGGCAGCCCGAACACCGCGGTATCGGCCGCGACGACCAGATCGCTGGCAAGCACCAGTTCGGTGCCACCGCCGAGGGCGGGTCCGTTGACGGCCGCGATGGTGGGTTTGCTGATCGCCTGTCCGACATAGCCCGCCAGACCCCACTGCTCGCGTCCTGGCGGGATCACGGGTTCTCCGCGCATGAGGGCCTTGAGGTCGGCGCCGGCACAGAACGCTTTGTCGCCGGCACCGGTGAGCACTACCGCGCGAACTTCCGGGTCCTTGTCTGCCTCAGCCAGGGCATCTCCCACTAGAATGCACATCTCGGCATTGACGGCGTTGCGCGCCTGTGGACGATTCAGGGTGATGAGCATGACGTGCCCGCGGCGCTCGATCAGCGCGGGAGGTTCAGGTGTCTCGGTCATGGTTGATTCCTCCAAAGTAGTTGTCGAACAACGGATGACGATCAAGCCCAGACGTCCACGGCGTCGACAGCGTGGCGGGGCGGTGATGCAGGCACTGCGGGCGACGTGCGTGAGAACGATGGTGCAGGTGCAGGTTGGGTGATCCCGTCGATTGTCGTGAACACACCGCGGGACACCATGTGCGGATCGGTCTCGGCTTCGGCAAAAGTCAGGACCGGGGTGACGCAGGCATCGACGCCGGCGAACGTGGTTGCCCACTCGTCACGAGATCGCGAAGCAAAGCGTTCGGTGAAGAGTTCGCGCATTCGTGGGTAGTTCTTCCGATCGCGCTGGGCGCCGACCTCGGCCGGATCGATATCGAGAGTCTTCAACAGCATCGAGAAGAATTGCGGTTCCAGGGCCCCGACCGCGACGTACTTGCCGTCGGAGCATTCGTAGGTGTCATAGAAAGGAGCAGAGCCGTCGAAAACGTTCTCGCCCCGGTCATCCGACCAACGACCGGATCCGCGCATGGCCCACAGCAGGTGTCCGAGTGCCGGCGTGCCGTTCACGATCGCCGCGTCCACGACCTGACCGCGCCCGGAGGTCTGCCGTTCGACGAGCGCGGAAATGAGGCCGATCAGCAGGAACATCGATCCGCCACCGAAGTCGCCGAAGAGATTCAGGGGCGGGGCCGGACGTTCACCCGGTCGCCCTACGGCGTGCAGCAGCCCGGTCAATGCGATGTAGTTCAGGTCGTGGCCGGCCTCCATCGCCCGAGGCCCGGTTTGTCCCCATCCGGTCATGCGACCGTAGATGAGACGTGGATTGAGTTCGGCGGCGTCGTCGGGGCCGAGGCCGACGCGTTCTGCCACGCCCGGGCGAAATCCCTCGATCAAGATGTCAGCCTGTTGCACAAGGCGTTTCACCTCGAGCAGGTCGCCGGAGTTCTTGAGGTCGGCTTCGACGATTGTTCGGCCTCGAAGCCCGGCACCTGATGGTTGTCCGGGCGCAGGGAGCCCACCTCGTCGCTGAACGCGCACCACGTCGGCACCTAGATCTCCCAGCACCATCGCGGCGTGGGGACCCGGGCCGACGCCGGCGAGTTCGAGCACCCGGATTCCGGCGAGAGGACCTCTGGCGGGAATGCGGTGATCAGTCACTGGAGGGAAGTGGCTTGGCGCTCTTGATGTCCAAAGGTGTGCCGCCGAGAGAAAGGCTTCCGGCACCGGGCTTGGTGACAAGGATTTCGACGGTGTCGGCAGCATCGACGTAGCGTTTGCCGATCTGAGTGCCGCCGTCGAGTCCGGCGGCCGGCGTGAGGCCTGGAGTCGGCGTCTGCGCCACATCGATCATCGGCTGGCCGCCGCAATCGAGTTCCGAATCACCGTTTGCCGCTTTGATGATGATGACCTGCGTGCCACAAACCTGGCTTTGCAGACGAGTTCCGGTTTTCAACACGGTGTCTCCCTTGTACTAGTTGTTGATTCAACGCCCCGGGGTCACCCCCGGTTACGCGGATGATGCCGCCGACGGTTCGACGATGTCCGCTACGACTTTCTTGCGCAATATCTTTCCCGTTGCGGTTGTCGGGAGATCGTCGAGAAAAACAATCCGGTCCGGCGTGCGCGAGCCTCGGAGGCGTTCCCGAACGTAAGTCCGCAACTCCTCGGCATCGGGGTTGGCCTCCGGCTCGACAACCACTGCAGCGACGATTGCCTCACCCCAGTGATCGTCGGGCACACCGACGACCACCACCGAACGTACCGAAGGATGTTGTACTAGTACGTCTTCGATCTCGGCAGGCGCGATGTTCTCGCCGCCGCGAATTATGGTGTCGTCGTTGCGGCCGACGATGAACAGGAAACCCTCGGAGTCGGTGTATGCGAGGTCCTTGGTGGGGAACCATCCCTCGGCGTCGAGGACCGACCCGGCCCCCATGTACTCGCCGGAGACCTGCGGTCCGCGAACCCACAGCTCGCCTTGCTCGCCTGCGACCACCGGGACGCCATCGGCGTTCCGCAGCTGGATCTCGATGCCCGGTACCGGCCGTCCGATGGATCCCAGACGCGCCTGCACAGCAGGGTCGTCACTTTCCAGCGCGGCGCGGTGATCCTCGGGTCCCAGAAGCGCGATGGTCGAACTCGTCTCGGTCAGTCCGTATGCGTTGACGAAACCGGCTCCGGGGAATGCGCGCAGCGCAGCTTCGAGCGTCGGACGCGGCATCCTTGCTCCGCCGTAGGACAGCGATCTGAGTGTGGGGACGTCGGCGGGCTCGCCGGCCAGAACATCGACGATGCGGTCCAACATCGTCGGCACGACCATTGCGGATGTTGCACCTTCACGACGCACAAGTTCCACCCATGCGCGCGCATCGAACTGCGGGAGATAGATCATGCGCCGACCTGCGTAAATGTTGGTCAGGATCGTCCCCATGCCGGCGATGTGGTACGGAGGGACGCTGATCACCGCACCGTCTGATTCGGCCGCCGACCCGTATTCCACCGTGCTCATGACGTAGCTGAGCAGGTGACTGTGCCGGAGGATCACACCTTTGGGCGCAGATGTCGTTCCACTGGTGAACAGGACGATCGCCGGATCGTCCGGGTCGACGGTGGCGGCGGGTAGAGGATCCGCTGCGGCGGCACGCGACACCGCGGCGAACTGATCGGTGGTCATCACGTCGAGAACGGAGGACAGTTCGGAAACGTATCTGGGGTCCGCGATGACTAGAGGTGAGTCGGTGCGTGCGATCAACTGCTCGAGTTGGGCAGTTGCCAACCGGTAGTTCACTGGCACGAACGGAACACCTGCATGGGCGGTGGCGAACAGCAGTACTGGAAGTTCCAGCCCGGAGTTCCCGAGGAAGACGACGTTCTTGGCGCCGGTCTCCGCGATGACGGTCGCCGCGCCGGCAACCAGTTCGCCGAACTCGGCGTAAGTCAGCGACGTGTCATCGACCGTGATCGCCGTCTGGTCGGGGTTGCCCGACATCGCCATGTCCAAGATCAGCGAGATGCTCATACAGACTTCCAAATCTCTCGTGTGACGTGGACTCCACGTACAGGACCTCAGGACCGCCTCGACGACGGATGTAGTCGAATGTTCCGGCAGAATGACGTGGGTCACTTCTAGGTGAAACCATAGTAGATCATCTGACACATTGTCTACGCGTTGGCCGAATCAGTTCCCCTTGGGACTGCTGACGACCATTTATGCAGTTCAGAACCAACTATCTGGACTGCGCCAGCCTCCTGGACGGTTTGTAGCCTCGTTCTACAGCGAGCCTTGAATATCCGTGATCTGACATCTAGGGTCAGTTGCGTATGCCGAAAGGCGAACGAGTTCGCAAATCGAAAGGTGGCCGAGATGGCGCTTGCCATATCCTCCGAACACATTGACCTGGCAGATGCCGCAGCAGGGCATCTCGCGCGCCATGGTGTTCGCCAGGCCGCGCGCGACTCCCTTGACGGAAAAGCTGATCTGGGGAAGTTCTGGTCCAGCACTGCGGACCTCGGCTGGCTCGGCCTGCACCTTCCGGAAGAATATGGTGGCTCGGGCTACGGCATCGCGGAGTTGACCGTTGTACTCGAGACGATGGGGCACGATCTGGCACCCGGGCCGTTCCTGCCGACGGTCATCGCGTCGGCCGTCATCGCGCACGCCGGCGACACCGACCTCAAGGCGGAAGTCCTCCCCGGGCTGGCGGACGGATCAACGGTTGGTGGGGTCGGCCTCGCGACCGGATTGTCTCTCGACACCGACGGCTCGATCAGCGGCCAGGTGCGCGCCGTGTTGTCGGCTCCGGAGGCAGACCTACTCGTCCTCGCGCTCGGCGACGATCTCGTGGTGCTCGACAAGACTGCTCCCGGCGTCGACATCACTGCTGCGAAGGCCCTCGACACCACCCGCGGGCTCGGTACGGTCTCGTGCTCGGGTGTGACGGTCCCGGCCAATCGAATTTTCCGCGGCGCAACACGTTCGGGACGAAGCATCCTGCGCATTCTCGCGTCGGCGGAGGCCATCGGCGGGGCGTTGGCTTGTCTGGAGATGGCGACCGATTACGCAAAAGTCCGTGAACAGTTCGGGCGAACCATCGGCTCTTTCCAGGCGGTCAAGCATCACTGTGCCAATATGCTCATCGCCACCGAGGCGACCATTGCGAGCACGTGGGATGCCGCCCGCGCGAACGACATCGACGGGACCTGGTTCGCTGCGGCTGTCGCTGCCTCCTACGCGGGTCCGACACAACTCAAGAACGCACGGATGAACATCCAACTCCACGGTGGCATCGGCTTCACCTGGGAGCACGATGCGCACCTGTATCTGCGCCGGGCAACCACGGTCGCCGCCATCCTGTCCGACGGAACCGATCCGTTGTCCGACATCGTCGCCGCCTACCGGGCCGGACAGGCCCAGGGTGCGTCGTTCGAGCTGCCCGAAGAAGCCGAATCGTTCCGCGCTGCTGCGCGCACCGAGGCAGAGGCTGTTCGGTCCCTGCCCGAGGCTCAGCGTCGCGATCACCTCGTCGACAGCGGATACTTTGTCCCGCACTGGCGTAAGCCCTGGGGACGTGAGGCCGGGGCAATCGAGCAGTTGGTCATCGAGGAGGAATTCGAGGGCATCGACCTTCCCGACCTGGGAATCACAGGCTGGGTCAATCTGACCATCGCGCAGGTGGGTTCGGATGACCAGCGCAACCGCTGGATCGAGCCTGTGCTCCGCGGGCGGGACCAATGGTGCCAGCTGTTCAGCGAGCCCGGCGCCGGATCGGATGCCGCCGCCGT
This sequence comes from Williamsia muralis NBRC 105860, assembly GCF_001598915.1. GTDB lineage: Bacteria > Actinomycetota > Actinomycetes > Mycobacteriales > Mycobacteriaceae > Williamsia > Williamsia muralis. The sequence continues at coordinate 279,430 of NZ_BDAP01000001.1, forward strand.
CCGGACCGTCGGGAAGAAGGTCGACGGTGGCTGGCGGGTGACCGGCCAAAAGGTCTGGACCAGTGTGGCTCTCGAATGCCAGTGGGGCCTCGCGACCGTCCGCACCGATCCTGATGCATCCAAGCATGCGGGAGTATCGATGATGGCAATCGACCTTTCGTCCGAGGGCGTCCAGATCCGCCCATTGCGTGAGATCACCGGTGACGCGCTGTTCAACGAGGTGTTCTTCGACGAAGTCTTCGTGCCCGACTCCGATGTGGTCGGGGGAGTGGGCGAAGGCTGGAAGGTCGCCCGCGCCACCCTGGGCAACGAACGCGTATCCATCGGTGGCGGAAGCGGTTCCATCGCATTCGGTACGGCAGAGTTGGTGAAGTTACTCGACGAAACCGGATCGACTGACGGCGAGCACCGCGTCGGCGAGATGATTGCCGAAGCCCACGCACTCCGGCTGCTGAATCTGCGGCAGGCTGCCCGCGCGGTGATCGGTGCGGGTCCCGGGCCGGAGGCCAACGTCACCAAGTTGGTCAAAGCGGAGCATTCGCAGCGTATTACCGAGCTCGGTATCGATCTGGCCGGCACCGCGGCGGTCACCGGCGATACTCCAGAGTTGACCTACGCTTACCTCTTCGCACGTTGTCTGACCATCGCCGGTGGTACATCGGAGATCATGCGCAACACCATCGCCGAACGCCTTCTCGGGCTGCCTCGCGATCCCTTGGCGCGATGACAAGCACACACCCGTTGCCGCTCAACGGCATCACCGTGATCAGTCTTGAGCAGGCGGTAGCGGCCCCGTATGCCACCCGGCAACTGGCTGATCTCGGTGCGCGGGTCATCAAGATCGAACGCCCCGGTGCCGGTGACTTCGCGCGGGGCTATGACGAGACGGTGCACGGCGAATCGAGCTACTTCGTCTGGCTGAACCGGTCGAAAGAATCTCTCACCCTCGACCTCAAGAGCGCTGCGGGGCAGAAGGTACTGCGGGAACTGGTCGCCGGCGCGGACGTATTCCTCCAGAACCTGGGGCCCGGCGCGACAAGCCGGATGGGTCTTGGCGCAGACGCCCTCAAGGAATTACATCCACGCCTGGTCGTATGCGACATCACCGGTTATGGCGAAGGGCCGTGGCAATCGCGCAAAGCCTACGACCTGCTGGTGCAGGCCGAAGCCGGGTTGCTTGCAGTCAGCGGTACTGAGGATGATGTGGCGAAGGCGGGTATCTCGGTCGCAGACATCGCGGCCGGGAGCTTCGCGTACTCGGGGATCCTTGCCGCGCTCTATACGCGCGCGATGACGGGAGAGGCTCCGGCAGTCACGGTCTCGCTGTTCGAGGCTTTGGCTGAATGGATGGGTTCGCCGATGTACTACTCGCAATACGGCGGCACACCCGCGCGTCGCACCGGCGCCAGGCACGCGACCATCGCCCCCTATGGTCCGTTCACCGCGGGAGACGGCGGCACGGTGCTTTTGGCCATTCAGAATCAGCCCGAATGGGAGCGCCTGTGCACGGAGGTCTTGGACCTTCCGGATCTGGTAGACGACCCGAGATTTGCGAAAAACCCTGCCCGCGTTCTTCATCGCGAGGAGCTGGAGGCCATCATCACCGCGGCCATCGAACCCTTCAGCGCGGACGAACTCGAAGAACAACTCGAAAACGCTGGGGTTGCCAACGCCAGGATGAACACCATGGCGCAACTGTGGGATCACCCGGTGCTCTCCGAACGAGATCGCTGGCGTGACGTAAAGACGCCTGGCGGGCACATCCGGGCGCTGTTACCGCCCGCCACCCTGCGGGGGGTCGAATCCCGGATGGATCCGGTTCCGGCACTGGGCGAACACACCGCGGCGATTCTGAGAGAACTGGGCAGGTCCGATACCGACATTGCCGAGTTGCGCGAACAGAGGGTCATCTAGATCGACCTTCGGACCACAAGTGCACATCGTCCAGCCACGAACACATGTTGTGCAACATGTGCTTGTGACTGAACGGTGTGCTTTTGTGGTCCTCGCCAGAAGTGGCTACTTCGGCTGGAACCGCAACGCGCCGTCGATGCGGATGACTTCACCGTTGAGATAGTCGTTCTTGGCGATGTGCTCGACCAGAGCCGCGTACTCCGACGGGCTCCCCATCCGGTTTGGGTAGGGAACCGTTGATCCCCAGTGTTTTTCGGCCTCTTCGCGCTCCATCTGGAACGCCGGGGTGAAGAAGGTACCCGGAGCAATGGCCATCACACGGATGCCCTGCTTCGTCAGGTCGCGGGCGGCAGGCAGTGTCAGTCCCACGACACCACCCTTGGCGGCCGAGTAGGCCGTCTGGCCGATCTGTCCCTCGAACGCGGCGATGCTTGCGGTGTTGACGATGACGCCACGGTTGCCGACTTCGTCGGGCTCGTTCTTGGACATCGCGGCAGCGCCGAGACGCAGCACGTTGAAGGTCCCGTTTAGGAAGAGGTTGATGTACCACTGGAACTGCTCGAACGAGGCCGGCTCACCGTCGCGACCGACGACGCGTGACGCGCCGGCCGAACCGCCGTGGGCATTGACGACGATACGAAGAGGCGCAAGCTCATTGGCGACCGCGAGCGCCGCGTTGACACTGCCCTCGTCGAGCACGTCGGTGCTGACGTACCGTACGTGATCGCCGAGCTCGACTTCGAGGGCCTTGCCTTTCTCGTCGTTGAGGTCGGCGATGACGACGGAGGTGCCAGCGGCGGCCAGGGTGCGAACCGTGGCCTCACCGAGACCGCCGGCGCCACCGGTGACGAGCGCGGATGCGCGACTGATATCCATCTGGAGTTTCCTCTCCTGCCTCGGCACTTCGATCGAGCGCCGACGTGGCTTATAGAACCGAACTCCATCAAAGATGACATAATTGTCAGAAGCAATCAAGTTCCGAACTGGCCAATACTCAAATATCCTGCAGGACACAGGCTATGGCAGCAGAGCGCCAACCGCCGGTCGTCAGATGGAAATTACTCAGGTCAGGTGGGTGAAGAAGCCACGTCTGATGCAGGCGATCAAGAGATCGGCGGTCGCGTCTTCCGACAAGGGCGGTGAGAGTTCTTGTGCAGCTTGCGGAATCCTGGCCACCAGTGAGCGGAAGATGATGGCCGCGACGACCGGATCGAACGGGTAATCCCGTTTCCTCGTGACGAGGTCGGCGACCATCGCTGAATCCATGGCCGCCTGTCCGCAAATGCCCAGCTGGGTGACGATGTCGTTGTCCGTGGTCTTTTCGGTCCAAGCGCCGATGGATCCCGAGTAGTACGTCGTGAAGGCGGTGAAGCTGCTGATCCACGCACGGAGTTCTGTGGTGTCGGGGTCAGTGAGATCGATCTTGCTCAGGCGTTCGGCGTGTTCGATTGCGTGCCCGGTGCCCTCGATGCTGATGGCGACGAGGAGATCCTGCTTCTCGCTGAAGTACTTGTAGAAGGTGCCGCGGGCGAGGCCGGCCTCCTCTACGATGTCGTCGACGCTCGTGCGGTGGTAGCCCTTGAGCCGGAACTGCTTGGCGCCGGCGTCAACCAACGTGCGGACGGTTTTGATTGCGCGCTTGCTCAGATTCGCCGTCCGGTCCTCCGTCGACAGGCCGGCGGTCGACGGAAGCGCAGGTACTTTGATTACCGGGTCTTCTGGCGGTGTCTCCAACGGAATGCTGTTCAGAACGGATGACGGAGTCTCGGGAAACAAAAGCAATTGAAGATAGACGGACAATGAGTCGACCACGGCCTGTGTGTCTCGGCCGTAGGTTCGATCGGTGGCGAGGAACAGATTGATGCGGTGCACGATCGCGATCATCGCCATCGCTGCTATCCGCGGCTCGAGTCCCTTCAGTTCGGACTGCTCGAGGCGCGCGGTAACAGTTCGGGTGTATCCGGACATGAAGGTGTCGATCTGCGGTCGGACGGAGGTATCCGCCATGGCAACGCTCGTCCACTGCACGAACATCGTCGAGTAGCGATCGAAGACCCAGCTCCACTCGCCGAGCCACCAGTTGAGGTTGTCGAAACCGACTTTGGTGGGACCCAGCGGGCCAATACGCCGCGCCACCCGGAAGAGTGCCCGTCCACAGACATCGAGCAGTTCCAGAAAGATCTCGTCCTTGCCGGGAAAGTATTGATACAGCGTCGCTCTAGAGATGTCGGCTTCCTTGGCGATCGCGTCGACCGAGGTGTTGAAGAACCCCACACGACCGAACAATTCCAGGGAAACGTCAACGATCTTGGTGCGCGTGTTAGCGCCCCGGCTACCCACATCGGGGCTGGACGGGCCGTAGCTGGCTCGGCGTGTAATCGGCGTTGTATCTGACACTGGAGGTCAGCCTAACTGCTGATTGCCGTGATTGACGACCGACAGTCCGGAATCGGGACCGTCGGTTTCGTCACGTTGTCGCCTTGGGAACGACGAAATCGGCCGACCCGGCGATCGCAACGGCGCCTGTCTGTCGAGTACAGACCAACTCCACCGTGGCCACGACCTCGCCGCCGGCGCCCTCGGTGATCGCGGTGACGGATCCGTTACAGGTCAAGACGTCGTCCGGCCAGACCTGTTCACGGAACCGGACACCGAAGCGTCGTACGTTTTCGGCGCCGAGCCAGTCGGTGGCGAAGGTCGCGAGCAATGCTGACTGATGCATTCCCTGGGAGAACACAGAGGGGTTGCCCGCGCTGCGAGCCATGTTGTCGTCGTAATGCATCGGATTCAGGTCACCGGAGGCGCCGGAATATCGGACAAACATCTGACGGGTCAGTGGTCCGAATTCACGTGGGGCGGCGGTGTCTCCGACGGCGACAGCGGCTTGGGTGCTGGTCATTGTGTTGCTCCTCGAGCAGCGCGTTCGATGAAGGTTGCCTTGGCCTGCGCGACGAGGTCGCCGGCGCGGTTCCGATAGTCGGTGACCACCACGGCGAATCGCATCTGGCCACCGCGTTTGCCGGGCTTCTCGTATCGGTCGACGATGCGCTCCTGCGCCACCAGGACGTCACCGACCTTGGGAGGAGGGCCGGTGAACGTGTACTCCTGCTCACCGTGCAGCAGACGCTTGCGCTCGAAGCCGACGTTGATCCGAACGCCGGCCGGTGCCCATTGCGCGGCGTTTACGAGAAATGTGGGTGGGATGATCGCGTCGGGACCCTGATAGGCAGGGTTGTCCGACTGCATCGCGGCGGAGAACTCGCGGATCTTTCCTTGCTCGATCACCATCTCCCAGGGCTGGCCGGTGGTGCCGACCGGTGATGGCTGCGGCGGTGCGCTGTTGGTCATCTGGCTCCTCGGGTGCTTAGTTCGGTGAGATATCGGTCGACGAGTCCGACAACGGTTGTGGGGTAGCTGTGGGCCACCTCGACGTCGAGACCGTCTCTGGCGAGGTGAACGGCGAGGCGATTATTGATGAGCGACAACACAAATGCCGCCACCAGCTTGTAGTAGGTGATGTCACCGTCGACTCGTCCACCGAGTTCGACGTAGCGACGGACGGTCCCATCGCTGTCGAGAACACCGGGAAGACGTCGGAAACCCATTGCCTCACATAGGAATTCCTCAAACATCAACCACCAACCCAGGTCGATCTCCGGCGGTCCGGTGGTGGCGGTCTCCCAGTCGAACAGCGCGGCAACCGACATGTCGTCGGCGAAAGACATGTTCCCCACCCGGGCATCACCCCACACGACGCCGTCCCGGTCGTTGGCCGGCGCTCCGGTCATGATGACGTCGAACGCGCGCTCGAGGGTCTCCGACCCGACCACGAGGTCGGAGCGGGCCCACTCGTACCACTTACGGAGATTGTCGAGGTAGCGGGCCAGCCCGGTGGCTCCGGTCATCAGATCGCCGCGGAGGAAGTCCAGCACGTCCGGATCGTCAACCCGGTGAATCGCGACCAAGGACTTTATCGCGTTGTCGTAGAGCAGTTCTCGTTGCTGCCTCGAGAGCTCTGTAGTCCAGCCGCGCTTGTGCCAGCTGGGAACGTCCGATGGCGTGCGGCCGGCGACTCGACGCATGAGGTAGAACGGGGCGCCGAGTACCGACTCGTCATGTTCGATCCACACGATCTGGGGAACCGCGATACCTGCCGTATGGCCGAGCCGCTGCATGATCTCGGCCTGTCGAGGAGCATCGGGCGTGGTGAACAGCTGATGGTCCGACGCCTGCATACGTAGCACCAGGTCCGTCTGCTGCCGGGCTCCGGCGGTGTCTGTCCAACTCGCAGTGAAGAACACCGTCTTGCCCGAATAGCCCGCGTCAGGCGCCGAGAAGTCGGAGATCTCGAACTCGGTGCTGTCGGACGCGATGCGCGCGGGAAGCCAGGAGTCCAGAACTTCGCGAGCGCCGCCACCGAGTTCACCTCGGGTCGGTGTGTAAACCATGCGATTGCCTTTCCGGGGCCCGAACAGCCGCCGATAAACTCGGAAGCGAACGCCCTTTCTTAAAGTGACCAACACTGTCAGAATAGGGCTATGACCGACGGAAAATCCAACATTGCCGAAATTGTGCCGGACCCGGCCCGGAATGCCGAGCATCGAACGTCCCTCGCGCTGGGCGCCTACACACTCCCTGGGCGAGTGCCAGATCCTCGGCCGGCGATCAGTCAGGCGATCGAGGCCGAGCGGCTGGGATTGAGCACGCTGTGGCTCAGCGAGCGCTGGGGCACGAAGGACTTCGGTGTTCTCTCCGGGGCCATCGGCCAGGTCACGGACACGATCAAGATCGCCTCGGGGATCACCCACTTCCAGTCGCGCCATCCGGCGATGCTCGCTTCGATGGCGATGACCGCCCAGGCGATGTCGAACGGACGAATCATCATCGGGATCGGGCGTTCGGTCGATGCCATGTGGAAGGCGGTCGGACTGCACCCGTCCACGAACGCCTCGATTGTCGACTCGGTCGAACTCTTCCGTCGACTGTGCGGAGGCGAGAAGGTCAAGTACGACGGACCGGCAGGCAAATATCCGTCTCTTCGTCTCACCGATCTCCCGGACCAGCCGATACCGCCGCTGGTGTTCGCTGCGATCGGCCCCAAGGGTCTCGGAATCGCGGGTGCGCATTTCGACGGAGTGCTTCTGCATCCTTTCCTCACTCCGGAGGCAGTTGCCCGGTCGGTGCAACAGGTCCGCGACGCGGAGACACAAGCCGGTCGGCCGGCTGGCAGCGTTCGGGTTTACGCGACCGTGGTGGTCGCGTCCGGACTCGACCCCGACGAGGAGATGGCCGTGGTCGGCGGGCGCGCTGTGACGTATTACCAGATCCCCAACTTCGGTGAGCAGCTGGCGAAGGTCAACGGGTGGTCGGTCGACGACCTCGACGCGCTTCGCGCGCATCCGCACCTGATCGGTGTTCGGGGAGCAGCAGATTCGGTCAGGACCCGCGAACAGCTCACCGAGGTGGCGTCGTCATTGCCCGAAGAATGGATCCGGTCGGCGTCCGCGGTGGGTTCGGCGAGCGAGTGCTGGGACACCTTCGAGAAATATCGCGATGCCGGCGCCGATGAACTGGTCCTGCACGGCAGTACACCCGACCAACTGGGGCCGCTGTTCGGCTGAAACAAGGGCGGTGAGCGATCTTTGCTCTAGAGTGACATTACTGCCAGAATTGATCCGATTCGATGGGCGACCGCTGCATTTTGCTCCGACGCTCGCGGAGAAGAATGAAAGGTTGCACGTGTACGAATACGAAGGCATGTACGTGTCGGGCAAATGGAGCCCGACGTCCGGGCCGGAGATCGAGGTCCGGTCGCCGGCGGACGGCGAGCTGCTCGGCCAGGTCAGTGAGGCGACTGCGGCCGATGTCGATGTCGCAGTCGAGGCTGCTCGGGCGGCTCTCGAGCGCGGTCCCTGGAGTCGTAGCACGCCCGCGGAGCGTGCCGCGGCGATCACCGCGCTGGCCGACGCGATCGAATCCCGAACAAAGGTCTTCGCCGACGTCGTCTCCGCGGAGGTCGGGTCGCCGCGCAAGTGGACGACGTTCGGTCAGCTGGCCACCACACTGGGCGTCTACCGGTCCTGTGCCGCCATCGTTCCGGACTACGAGTTCGAGGCGAAACGATCATCGGTGATGGGTGGCGAGGTGCTGGTTCGCCGACTTCCGGTCGGCGTGGTCGGCGCGATCGTGCCCTGGAACGCACCGCTGTTCACCGCCGCGTTGAAAATGGCTCCTGCGCTGGCCGCCGGGTGCACCATCGTCCTCAAGCCGTCACCGGATGCGCCGCTCGGTCTGTCGATGCTCAGTGAATGCATCGAAGAAGCCGGGATCCCGCCGGGCGTGATCAACATCGTTTCCGGTGGAGTCGAGACCGGCGTGGCACTTGTCGCTCACCCGGGTGTAGACAAGATCAGCTTCACCGGATCCACCGGTGCCGGAAAACAAATCGGTGCCGCCTGCGCCCAGGACGTCCGCCGCGTCACGCTTGAACTCGGCGGCAAGTCGGCCGCCGTCGTCCTCGACGATGTCGTCGTCGACTCCACACTCATCAAGGGTCTGGTCACCGGCGTGATGGCGAACAACGGTCAGATCTGCGCCGCGCAGACCCGTATTCTGCTGCCGCGCAGCCGCTACGACGAAATACTGGAGCCTTTCGCCGCAGCCGTCGCCGCGATGCGGATCGGTGATCCGGCGGAGCGCGACACCGAAGTCGGCCCGGTCATCAACGTCGCATCACGTGACCGGATCGAGGCGGCAGTTGCCGCTGCCATCGATGCCGGCGCGCGCGTGGTCGCGGGCGGAGCCCGGCCCGAGGGTTTCGACGACGGGTCGTACGTGAGCCCGACTGTGCTCGCGGATGTCGACAACGACATGGCGATCGCCCGCGACGAGTTGTTCGGACCGGTGGCCGTGGTCATCGCCTACGACGACGACGATGATGCGGTGGCCGTGGCCAACGACTCCGAGTACGGACTCGCGGGCGCGGTCTGGTCGGCCGATTCGGAGCGGGCCACCCGCGTCGCGACACGTATGCAAACCGGTTCGGTGTCGATCAATTCGCCTGCACCACTTGACTTCGGAAGCCCTTTCGGGGGTTTCAAGAAGTCCGGTATCGGACGCGAAGGCGGGCCGGAAGGCATCGCGGCGTACCTCGAATCGCAATCGATCATCCTCTGACGTCTCGTCAGAAACGTAGTGTGGAAGGACAAACATATGGAGACCAAGGCCGCGGTCCTGTGGGAGCGTAATGCTGCCTGGCAGATCGAAACCATCGAGCTCGATGCTCCCAAAGAGCAGGAGGTGCTCGTCGAGCTGCATGCTTCGGGGATGTGCCATTCCGACGAGCACATCGTGACCGGCGATATGCCGTTCCGGTTGCCCTGCATCGGCGGACATGAAGGCGCGGGTGTGGTGAAGCAGGTCGGCTCCCACGTGTCCTGGCTGGAGCCGGGGGATCACGTGGTCTTCGGGTTCATCCCGTCGTGTGGACGATGCCCGTCGTGTTCCAACGGGCACCAGAATCTGTGCGACCTGGGTGCAAAGATATATGGCGGCAATCAGATCCAGGACGACACCGCCCGGCACCACACCAAGGGTGAAGACCTCGCGCTGTCCTGCGGCGTGGGTTCGTTCGCGCACCACACCGTGGTGAACGAAGCCAGCTGCATCAAGATCGAACCGCACCATCCGCTCGACCGCGCGTGCCTGCTCGGCTGCGGATTCATCACCGGGTGGGGTTCTGCTGTCTACACCGCGGACGTACAGCCGGGGGAAAACGTTGTCGTGGCCGGCGTCGGTGGTATCGGCGCGGCTGCGGTCCAGGGTGCGAAACTGTCCGGAGCCCGGACGATCACGGTGATCGATCCGTCGGAATACAAGCGCGAGATCGCACTCTCCATGGGTGCCACCCACGTGGCCGCGTCATGGAAGGAAGCGCCGGGTGTGGTCGCCGAGGCGACCTGGCACCGAGGCGCCGACAAGTTCATCTGCGCCATGGGTGTCGGTGAAGGGCGTTTGATCGCAAAGGCTTTGGCCATGACGGCCAAGCGTGGCCGCCTCGTGGTCACCAACATCCATCCGATGCTGGAGCGGGAGGTGTCGGTGAACCTGATGGACCTGACCCTGCAAGAGAAGCAAATTGTCGGCAGTCTCTACGGCTCGGCCAATCCGCGTGCAGACATCCCCAAAATCCTGGAGCTGTGGAGTGGTGGGCTCGTCGATCTCGACGCGATGGTGACCCGGAGCTACCCGCTCGAGGGTGTGAACGATGGCTACGACGACATGCGCGCCGGAAAGAATGTTCGCGGCATCCTGCGGTATCCGGCTGCCGAAGCGGCAGACGCCGCTGCCCTGGAAACCGCTTCTGCCGGAGTCTGATTCACCGACGGGCGACGGTGCCCTTCTGACCGTTGACCGTGCCCTTACGCGCGTCGAGTGGGCCCTTGCTGAAATTAACTGCGCCAAAACGACTGTGCGCGGCAGGCTGAAGACCACTCGATGAGACCAAGGGCCCGATCGACGGTTACAAGGGCACGGTCAGCGCGCTTAACGGCCCGATCGACGGCTTCAAGGGCCCGATCAATGACAAAGAGGGAGTGCACCTTTCGGTGCACTCCCTCTTTGTGTCCGCGGCCTACAGGATCGCGCCGCTGACCTTGTATCCGATGATCTCGTCCATCGACAGTCCGAGCTCTTCGAGCACAGCGTCGGTGTGTTCGCCGTGGTCGGGTGCCCGGGTCAGCTCGCTGGGCGTCTCATTGAACTGGATGGGTGTGTTGACCAGTTTGTAGTCGACGCCGTTCGAATCGGTGAGATCCGAGATGTACCCGTTGGCCACGACCTGCGGATCGGTGACGACCTCGCGAGGCGTCTGGACCACAGACCACGAACCATCGATGTTGGCGAGGTCCTTCTTACATTCTTCGAGCGTCCGTTTGCCGAACGCATTGTTCAGGACCTCGATGGCTTCGAGGCGATGTTCGCCGCGTTTTGCGTGACTTTCGAACCGAGGGTCGGTGATCATCTCTGGGATCCCCAGAGCGGTAACAAGTTCCGGCCAGAAGCGGTCCGACTCGAGCATCACCAGTGAGATGAACCGGCCATCGGACGTCTTGTACATGTTCACCAGCGGGTTCGCCGCAGTCGCTGGTGTGTGCTTCGGGTAGCGCTCCATGTCGAACGCGTGCGCACCCGCGATCGTCGCACCCATCGACCAGGCACCCATTGCCAACAGGGAGCTGTCGACGGTCAGGGCCTCGCCAGTGCGTTCACGGTGCAGGAGTGCGGTGGAGATGGCGCCGGCGATGGTCAGTCCACCGAGCACGTCACCGAACGCAGGCCCGGGCATGGTGAGCCGGTAATCGAGTTCGTCCGGGCTGACGTTGTCGGCGGCACCGCCACGACTCCAGAAGGACGTCATGTCGTATCCACCGCGGTTGGACTCTTCGCCGCGTTGACCGGTCGAGGATCCGCGGACATAGACGATTTTGTCGTTGACCGCCCGGACGTCGTCGACGTCCAGTCCGAGCTTCTTGCGGGCGTCGGGGCGGAAGTTCGTGAGGAAAACATCGGCTGTCGCGATCAGCTTCATGAGAATCTCATGGCCCTCTTCGGACTTGAGATCAATCGCGACACTGCGCTTTCCGCGGTTCGGCAGTTCGAACATGTGGTTGACCCCGCCGGCCGGGATCAGGCCGGACGTGACCAGTCCGCGCTGGGGGTCGCCGGATTCGGGATGCTCGATCTTGAGCACATCGGCGCCCCACTCCGCCAGGATCGCCCCCGCGACCGGCACGTACGTCCATGCCGCCACCTCGACAACACGGATTCCATTCATCACACCGACCACGGCATTGTTCCTTTCGGTCCAGACTTCGATGGAACGGGTCGCGACCGAGTGTCGTCGTGTGCCCCATCGACCAGTATCTGACTGAGTGTACACATAAAATTGTCCGATTTGTGTCGCGCATCACTGCGAATTCAGTGCCTGATTTTGCAGGTGTAAGGACTATTTCGCTATGGCAGGGCCGCTGGCGCACGAATCGAGGACAAGCTATCTGACGCTATGACCATAAGTGGTAGCCTGACTACCCGTGACCGGCGTCACGCCGGCACCACGTACTGCCACTTGGGCAACCGGTGGTTCTCGGAAGGAATTAGACGATGTCAACTGAGACGGGCCGGTCAACTGAGACGGGCCGGATGCTTCCGGAGGTGACCTTGGAATCCCAGGCCTTCTGGACCGGTGGATTCAAAGGCGAACTCCGCATCTACCGATGCCAGGACTGCCGTGGCTGGATTCATCCACCGGTGGGCGCCTGCTGGCGCTGCCGGAGCCGGAATGTCGGACCTGAAGCGGCGTCCGGGCGCGCGCGGATCGCCTCGTTCACCATCAACCACCACCCGTGGCTCCCGGCCTTCCCTCCGCCTTATGTCATCGCGGTCGTGGAACTCGACGATCAGCCCGACGTGCGGCTGACGACGTGCATCGTCGAGATCGACGTCGATGCAGTCGAGATCGGGATGGCGGTCGAGGTCGTCTTCGAAGAGCATGACGACGTGGCCCTACCATTCTTCAGGCCGGTGGCAGCATGAGCTTCGTAGACGACAAGGCCGTCATCAGCGGTATCGGCCAATCACAGATCGGCAGGCGGATCGGTCGCTCGGGCATCGATCTCGCGCTCGAGGCCACCGAACGGGCAGTGGCCCATGCGGGTCTGTCGTTCGACGACATCGATGGCGTCGCAAGCTATCCCGGTCCGGTCCTGGCCGAGGGCGGTTTTGTCGGAGCGACTACGCACGATGTTCGTGACGCATTCGGTCTCAAGACCAAGTGGCATGTCAGCGGTGTCGAGACCTCCGGGCAGATCGGCACACTTCTCGACGCCGCGGCAGCAATCTCGTCCGGCCGGGCCACACACGTCCTGTGCTTCCGGTCCGTGTGGGAGGCAACCGCTCAGGCATCGGGGCGCGCTGCCGCGCTGACCGGAAAGGCGATGCGGGCATCAGGCCACGCGGAGTTCCGGATGCCATTCGGCGCTGCCTCTCCCGCGAACTGGATCGGAATGTACGCCCAGCGCTACATGTACGAGTTCGGTCTGACGCGTGAGCATCTCGGCAAGTTGGTGATCAACGCCCGCAACAATGCCGCATTGAATCCGAACGCGATCTACCGCAAGCCGATGACGATGGACGACTACCTGAATGCCCGCATGATCTCGACGCCGATGGGCCTCTACGACTGCGATGTGCCGTGCGACGGCGCGACGGCGATCATTCTGTCCCGGCGGGAAGAGACCGGAGGGCTCGCCCACACGCCGATCACCATCGAGGCGGCCGGTTCGGCCCTCTATGAGCGCCATACCTGGGATCAGCGTACGGATTTCACGACGATGGCATCACACGATGCGGCGGCGTCGATGTGGGACAGCACCGAACTCACTCCCGCCGACGTCGACTTCGCAACCCTCTACGACGGATTCAGCTACCTGTGTTCGCAGTGGATCGAAGCACTGGGTTTCGCCGACCACGGCAAGGTCGGTCAGTTCCTCGACGACGAGGGTTACTACGCGATCGACGGCACGCTGCCGATCAACCCCCATGGCGGACAGCTCTCCGCCGGACGTTTGCACGGGTACGGATTCCTTCACGAAGCCTGCACTCAACTCTGGCGAGAGGCGGGGGACCGGCAGATCAAGAAAGATCTGTCGGTCGCAGCGGTAGGTATCGGTGGCGGTCCCGAGGCGGGCTCGATGCTGCTGCGTCTGGACGCCTGACACACTCGTCTCCACCCGAACGCGTAGTGCCCACCGCAATTGCGGTGGGCACTACGCATTCAGGTAGGCGGTGGGCCTCCACCGGTGGCTACGGGCTGATCAGATCCCATCGACCCACGACGTTGCACGGTCGAAGAACTCCCGATTGTTCAACGCGAGGTTCATCGAATGGCCGGCCCCGGGCAGCACATACGTGCTGAGGTCGGCCTGCGGGAAGAACGGCTGTTCGGACCGGTACAGACTGTCGGCATCGGTGCAGTCGGTGAGCGAACCGCCACCGCCCTGGGCGCAGAAGACTTTGTCCGCCCGGCCATTGGCGATGAGCACCGGAACATCGATGTCAAACGTCGTCGGGATGAACACCGGAATGGTCGCCAGGACCCCGATGGTGCCGGCGACCCGGCTCGCCTCGTCGGCAGCCACGACCCCCGGGTCGGAGTCGCCCGGTGCGTGGAATGCTTTCGCGCGGGCGTCGGGGACGCTGAGGTAGGTGTAATCGCCGGCCGGGACGGAGTCCTTGGTGAGCGGATCGAGGAGTGCGGGCCGCACGGTGCCCTGGATCTGCAGGATTCCGGCCGGACCAGGAGCGTGCGAGGCGCCACTGATCAACAGCCCGTCGACGTCGTGATAGGTGCCGGCTTCCATCATCGCTGTGAGCGAGCCGAACGAGTGCCCGACCAGGACGATCTTCTCCCAGCGATGGCCCAATTGCCCATCGCGGGCAGCCGCGATGACCTCGTGAACGGTCTGCGCGGCCGTATACGCCGAGACCTGAGCGCCGGGCGGTTTCGAGCTGTTCCCGACCCCGATGGGATCGATTGCCAGAGTGGCTTTTCCGGACTCCAAGGCGTGTCCGACGTACGAGTATCGACTGTCGAATCCTGGGAAGTCCCAATACGAGCGGTCATAGGTTGCGCCCGGGATCAGAATTTGCAGGGTGGTCCCCGGACCACCGTCCGGGACGCAATAACTCCCGGCTATGTGGGAGGTGTCCGGGCCGCCGGGATCGAGAGCCACGGGAACCGAGACCTCGGTGCATCCGGTGGTCTGACGTGGGGCCGCGCCGGCAACCGGTGCGCACAGTCCGACGGCCACGGCGGCCGCGATGACTGGGTAGATGCAATGGCGTAGTGGAAGAGAGAGTTTCATCGCCTTACCTACTTTCGTCGAGCTAGAAGTTTGTGCCACCGTCGATATTGATGAGCGATCCGGTGAGATAGCCGGCCCGCGGTGAGAGCAGGAACGCAATCAGCTCGCCGACCTCCTCGGGTTTGCCGGGCCGGCCCAAAGCCGCATCAAAGCCCCACTCTTCGACCATGACCCGTTCGAGTGCGGTCTCCACCGGGTAGCCGCGTTCCTCGGCGAGCTGGATACGCAGCGCCGCCAGCGGAGCGGTCTCGACGGCGCCTGGGCAGACGCAGTTCGCACGGATGCCGTGCTTCCCGTAGGTCTTCGCGATCCCCTTCGTGAAGACCGCGACACCGGCTTTCAAGGAGGCGTAGGGGAGCCTCGCGATTTCGGGGGAGCGGATCGAGTACGCGGCAGTGGTGACGATGGTGCCGCGAGACTGCGTCAGGTACGGAAGAGCTGCTTCGACCGATCGTGTCGTCGCCAGGAGGACGTCGCGAAACGCGGACGTCCAGACGTCGTCCGTCGATTCGACCGGAACCATACCTTCGGTTCCCATCGTCACCGCCAATCCGTCGATTCCCCCGAGGAGCTCGACGGCGGAGTCGATGGCGGCCTGCGCGCCACCGGGCGCACTCGCGTCGTGGCCGATGCCGAACGTCTTCGTCGCGCCTGCTTCTGAGGCGGCGCGGGCGGCGGCCTGGGCCCGGGTGAGGTCGCGACCGACGAGGACCATCGAAGCGCCGTCCTGCGCCAACGCGGCAGCGGTGGCCGAACCGATTCCCGCGGTGCCGCCGATCAGGACATACCGCTTCTCGCGTATCCGCAGATCCACTGTCAATCGCCTTCCGTAGTGACATTGATGTCAGACGGAAACGTTACTAGACCAAGTCGAAGGCCAGCGCATTTCCCGAAAAGACAAGAAAATTGCTGGTAGAGCTTGACAGTTGTGATCGCTGTCACTAGCGTGACGTAGTGTCAGATACACGGGAACGGCGCCGAAATCGCTGGTGTCCCGTTTCTTTTTCAGCCCGTCATACGTAGCAGGAGGCGTTGTGCCGCTCCAGGATTACATGCATTTGATTTCAGTCGATGATCACTTGATCGAGCCGCCGGATGTCTGGTCCACCCGGTTGCCGCAGAAATTCCTCGACCAAGGTCCCCGGATCGTCGAGATGGACATGAGTGAACAGCACGGGGATGAGGGCCTTTCGGCCATCCTGCTCGATGCGGCGCGCGGTGAGGGTGGCCAGGCTGCTCAGAAGAAGATCGCCGAGGTGTGGAGCTACGAGGGCCGCATCTATCCGAACATCGGTCTGAACGCGGTCGCCGGAAAGAAGCCACAGGAGTACGGCATGGATCCGACGCGCTACTCGGACATGCTCCCCGGCTGCTACGACCCCAAGGCCCGAGTTGCCGACATGGACATCGACGGTGTGCAGGCCGCTTTGTGCTTCCCGTCGTTCCCGCGCTTCGCCGGCACGGTGTTCCTCGAGGGCAAGGACAAGGAGCTTGCTCTGCTGTCAGTGAAGGCCTGGAACGACTTTCACCTCGATGAGTGGGCGGCAGCGGCTCCCGACCGGATCATCCCGCTGATCATTCTGCCCCTGTGGGATCCAGAGGCCGCTGCAGCCGAGATCTACCGCTGTGCGGCCAAGGGTGCGAAGGCCATCACGTTCCCGGAAAATACCGTGTCACTGGGTCTTCCGTCCTTCTACACCGATCACTGGGATCCGGTGTTCCGTGCGGCCGAAGAAACCAATCTGCCGCTGTGTATGCACTTCGGGTCGTCGGGCCGCGCTCCGATCACCTCGCCCGAGGCGCCGATGGCGGTGATGATCGCACTGTTCGGAACCAACTCGATGTACGCAACGGCCGACTTGCTGTTCTCGCCGGTCTTCTACAAGTTCCCGAACTTGAAGGTTGCTCTGTCCGAGGGTGGGATCGGTTGGATGCCGTACCTGCTAGAGCGGATCGACCTGACGTGGGAGAAGCACCGCTGGTACCAGAACGTCAACAAAGAGGTCCGTCCCTCGGATCTGTTCCGGTCGAACATCTATGGCTGCTTCATCGATGACCACGAAGGTGTGGCCCGTCGCCACAAGGTCGGCATCGACAACATCACCTGGGAATGCGACTACCCGCACTCGGATTCCAACTGGCCCAACAGTCGGCGGTACACGGAGAAGCTCCTCGCCGAGGTCCCCGATGACGAGGCACATAAGATCGTCGAACTCAACGCGCGCAAGTTGTACAACTTTCCGCGCGTCGAGGCCGCGGCGCTGTAAGGATCTCGGACATGGCCCACGGAAAAGACATCGATGCAGCGGACTGGATCGATCAGGACCTCCTCACCCGCGAAGAATCCCGGGACCGTCTCGATGAGGAGATCGAGTTCGAGCGCAACAAGCTGAAAGAGCTCGAATCTGTGCCCAGCAGTCAGGATTCGCTCGACCTGACGAAGCGAAGGCTGATCGCCATGGAGAATTTGAGAGACTCTCTATGACTACACAGGGTTCGCGTCTGAACGGCAAAGTTGCACTGGTCTCCGGGTCAACCAGGGGTATCGGACGTTCCATCGCCCAGCACTTCGCGGCAGAGGGAGCCAAGGTGGCCGTCACCGGCCGAACGGTGGAGCGCGGCAACAAGGTCGTGAAGTTCATTCGCGACGCCGGTGGCGAGGCCGAGTTCTTTCCGCTCGACGTCACCTCTGAGGACAGCGTGCGGAGCACGATCGATGCAGTGGTGTCCCGTTTCGGTGGTCTCTCGACTCTCGTCAACAACGCGGCTCCGACCGACGTGGTCGCCACGACGGTGAAGCCGTTGCACGAGTACTCGACTGCCGAGTGGGACTCGATCATGACCGGGACTCTCACTGGAAATGTGTTCTGGGCATCGAAATACGCATGGCCGCACCTGGTGTCGGCGGAAGGCGCGTCGATCTTGAACATCTCGTCGGGGCAGGCGATCGCAGGCTTCAAGGGTTTCGGGGCCTACGGAGCAGCAAAGTCAGCGGTGGCGAGCCTGACGCGTTCGCTCGCGGTCGAGGGTGGTCCTGATGGCATTCGGGCGAACTGCATCTTGGTGGGCCGAGTGGTCTCCGGACGTGGAGACTCCGGTCATCACACCGGTGGCGGCCGGCTCACCCGTATCGGGAATCCGATGGACATCGCTTATGCGGCAACCTATCTGGCCTCTGACGAGGCGGCGTTCGCGACAGGCTCGATGGTTACCGTCGACGGCGGATTCTCCATCAACGGCGATGCGGTATCCGACGCGGAAGCTGCGGTGTTCGCAGCCAACTGAAGGTCGAGCAACATCACCCCGGCAGCCGGCCGATCACGTCGGCTGCCGGGGTGACTCGCGTCAGCATCGCCAGCATGTTCTGCACCATGTAGTCGTGGCCTTCGGCGGTGGTCCCGGCAGTGCAATCCTCGGCAAGCACGACGTCATACCCTCGGTTGACGGCCTCGAGAGCCAGGCCGGGGATCGCGACGTTGGTGGAGATGCCTGCCAGAACCAGGGTCTGAACACGCTGCAACCGCAGCATCGCATCGAGATTGGTGCCATAGAACGCCGTCAGGCCGGTGGCCCTCGAGCTGATCAGGTCAGTCGGCTCGGGTCCGAGTTCGGCGGGAATCGCCACGTCCGGGGTTCCCTCGACCATCATCCGCCCGCGGATGGCGAGCTTTCCGAGGTACGAGTTCGGCAGCATGCCCATTTGATCGACCCGGTGGGCGATGATGCAGTGGATCACGGGCAACGAACGCGTGCGAAAGGCGCGGGCGAGTTCTGCCGTGTGCTCGACAAGGTCGCGCGTGGCGGCCTGCTCGGCGAGTCCGGAGAACGCTCCTGGAGGCGGATCGAGAAGTCCTTGCTGGCATTCGCTGATGACTAGGGCGGGGGCCGCGTATGTGGCCATTCTTCCTCCGTGTCTCAAGTGACGTGGTAGCCAGTTGTGTCCAACTACGCCGAGTTGTAATTGAGCGAACCTGCAGTTCAGCGTGGTTGCCAAAACATGACACCAATGCCAGAATGTACCCAGCATATCTATCAGAGGCGGTGCCCATGATCGAAACCGACGAGATCGCGTCGACCCCGTTGCATGACCTTTCCTGGTGGCAGCAGTCGCCGGCCGAACGAGATGCGGTGTTTGCAAGCCTGCGCCGTGATCGCCCGCGGATGTTCGTGCCGCTGGGCCCGGCCAAGGAAGGTCAGCGCCCCAAGGGTTTTTGGGCGCTGACCACGTACCAGGACGTTCTCGAGGTGAGTCGGCGTCCTGAGGACTTCTCGTCGGGCATCGGCGGAACCCAGATCTTCGACCAGCCTGCCGAACTCCAGGAGTACCGCGGTTCCATCATCGACATGGACAACCCGGAGCATGCGCGACTTCGCAAGATCGTCTCGCGTGGCTTCACTGCCCGCAACCTCTCCGGCCTGCGAGACGAGATCGAGGAGACCGTCAGCGAAATCCTCGACGAGATGTCCGGCACCGGCGAATGCGACTTCGTCGAGGAGTTCGCATCGCTGCTGCCGCTGCGCATCATCGACAATCTTCTCGGAATCCCGCGTGAGCACGAGAAGTTCATCCTCGAGGCGACCAACACCATTCTCGGTGCGTCGGACTCCGAGTACGTCGAGGACCAGTCGGCCCGTGGAATCGGCAAGGCGGTCACTGCGGCGAGTGAAGCACTCATCGCGCTCCTCAACAACCTCGCCGAGGACCGGATCGCCAACCCGCAGGACGATCTGATCACCAAACTGGTTGCCGCAGACGACGAGAACCTGACTCCGCAGGAGATGGCGAAGTTCTTCATCTTGCTGGTCGGCGCCGGCAACGAGACCACGCGCAACGTGATCTCGCACGGCCTCCATGTTCTGACCCAGCATCCGGATCAACGTGACCTCTGGCTGTCGGACTACGAGGAGTACGCGACGACGGCCATCGAGGAGATGCTCCGGTGGGCGACACCGGTCATCCACTTCCGCCGGACGGTGACGCGCGATGGCGTGATGCTGGGAGACCTCGAATTGTCCGAGGGCGACAAGGTCGTGATGTGGTACACCTCGGCCAACCGTGACGAGACCATCTTCGAGGACCCGGAGAAGTTCGACATCACCCGGGATCCCAACCCGCACGTGGCCTTTGGTGGGGCCGGCGCGCACTTCTGCCTGGGTGCACACCTTGCCCGGCTCGAACTCGACGTCGCCTTCCGCATGCTCTTCGAGCGGTATCCGGACATTCGTGCAGTGGGGGAGCCGGTGCGATTGCGGTCGAACTTCCTCAACGGAATCAAGCACCTTCGTGCCGAATACAGCGTGGCACCACGATGACGGACGTGACAGACGTGCGGATCGACGAGGAAGCCATCCAGAGCGAGCTGGCCGAGGGCATTCTCACCATCCATCTCAACCGCCCGAAGGCGGCCAATGCCATCCGGCCAGACGACCGCAACACTCTGATCGACTTGTTCACGGATGCGAGCGTCGACCACGAGGTGCGGGTTGTGGTGTTGCGTGCCCGCGGCAAGCAGTTCTGCGCCGGTGCCGATGTGGTGAGACTCGCCGACGGTCATGCCAATAACATCAAGCGGACCACCGGGCCGATGAAGACCATCATGGGTGGAGCGCAGCGACTCGTCGCGTCTGTGCTCGATTGCAGCAAACCAGTGGTCACCGCGGTCCAGGGAGCGGCGGCCGGTGTCGGCGCCCATCTGGCGTACGCCTCGGACCTCGTGGTCGCGACCGATAATGCCTACTTCGCAGAATCTTTCGTCAAGCGCGGGCTGGTCGTCGATGGTGGCGGCGCCTACCTGTTGCCCCGACGGATCGGTATGCAGAAAGCGAAGGAGATGGCATTCTTTGGTGAGAAGCTGTCAGCCGCCGAAGCATTCGATCTTGGACTGGTGAACAAGGTCGTCCCTGCGGCAGAGCTCGACGCGGCCATCGACGACTACGTTCAACGATTGGCCGGGGCCCCCACCAGCGCGATCGGCTTGACCAAGCGGCTGTTCAACGAATCTCCCGACGTCGACCGCGCCGGATCGTTCGTGACCGAGGCCATGGCCCAGGAGATCCAGTCCTATTCGCTCGACGCCCGCGAGGGTGTCCAGGCGTTCGTGCAGAAGCGGCCGGCGAATTTTGTGGGGTGGTGACGATGGCAGAGACAGCTAAGCCGGATGCGACCAGGCCCGCGAAGCCGCGTGCAGACATCCCGACAGTCGAGACCGCGACCAAGCCGTACTGGGACGCAGCGGCCGAGGGCAAACTCCTCGTCGCGAAATGTGAGGACTGCGGCAAGGTCCATCATTATCCGCGGCCGTTCTGCCCGTCCTGCTGGAGCGAGAATGTGACCAGCATCGAATCAACCGGTCGCGGAACGCTGTACACGTACTCGACGGTCTACATGAATGATCTGCATCCGTTCAAAGAGCGGCTGCCGTATGTTGCGGCCATCGTCGAACTCGACGAGGGTCCGCGGTTGATGACCAACATGGAGGACTGCGAACCCGCCGACCTCGAGGTCGGGATGCCGGTGACGGTCGGCTTCCGGCCGATCACCGATGACTTCACGGCGACCATCTTTCGCCCGGCCTGATCTTTTCGCCCGGACCGCGTTCAGACGGCCGCACACACATATCGATTCACAAGGAGTAGCACCATTATGAGCGGATTGCTCGACGGCAAGGTTGCACTGGTCACCGGTTCCGGACATGGAATCGGGCGAGGCCACGCGCTCGAACTCGCGAAACAAGGCGCCACCGTGATCGTCAACGATCTGGGTACCTCCCTCGACGGCCAGGGCACCGGCAAGGTTGCCGACGAGGTCGTCCAGATCATCGAAGATCGTGGCGGCAAAGCGATCTCGGACTTCAGCGACGTCGGTGACGAGGAGTCCGTCGACCTGCTCGTCGAGCGAGCGTACTCACAGCTGGGTCGCCTCGACATCGTGGTCAACAACGCCGGGATCGTCCGGGACAAGGCCATCTGGAACATGAGTGTCGACGACTTCGATCTGGTGATGCGAGTGCATGTGCGCGGTAGCTGGTTGACCAGCCGCGCCGTCGCCCGCAAGTGGCGTGAAGAATCCAAGGACACCGGTGGGAAGGTCTACGGCCGCATCATCAACACCACATCAGGTGCCGGACTGCAGGGCCATTTCGGACAGACCAACTACAGTGCTGCAAAGGCGGCCATCGTAGGCCTGACGCAGACGCTGAGTCTCGAACTGGCCTCGACGGGTGCAACCGTCAACGCCATCAGCCCGGGTGGACGCACTCGCATGTCGGCCACGATGGCCGGCGCCGCAGCCCCCATCGAACCCGACGAGCGTTCCGAGGACGAGTTCGACCCCAAGGATCCGTCTTTGGGTTCGCCGGTCGTCGCATGGCTGGCGAGTCCAGAAGCCGGGCACGTCAGCGGCCAGGTCATCAAGGCACTCGGCGAGAACATCCAGTGGCTCAAGGGGTGGACACCCATCAGTGTGGTGTCCAACGGTGGAAAGCGTTGGGACGCCAACAAGCTCGGTAGCGTCATGGGTATCGACGTGTTCGGTACGCGCGCCTCGGGCCTGCGTATGGGCGGATAGTCGCGATGTCATCGACACCGCGTCCGCCAGAGGGAGACTGGCTGGGTACTCCGTTCCTCACGCTGGAACGTCGCGGGCCCTTCGCAGTGGTGACGGTGGATCGTCCGGATGCGCGCAATGCGCTGAGTCCGGCCATGTACTTCGGACTGCGCTACGCGATCGCCCATTGTGAGGCGGATCCGGATATCCACGGATTGATCCTGACCGGTACCGGTGATGTCTTCATCCCCGGAGGGGATCTGGGACGGACCGGCGTCGACGACTGGATGGACATGGGCCACCTGGGGATGGACGCCACCCCCTTCGACACCTTGCGCGTCACCTCGCTGCCGGTGGTGGTGGCCGTCAACGGCATCTGCCAGGGTGGCGGGTTCATGATCACTCTCTGCAGCGACATCTCTGTGGTCAGCGAGCGCGCGACCTTCCGGGTCCCGGAACTCTTCCGCGGCATCAGCGATACCTATTACGCGCAGATTCTGGCGCGGACCGTCGGTCCGGTCCGGACTCGGGATCTCATGCTGACCGGACGGGTGCTGACCGCTGACGAAGCGCTGGACTGGGGACTCGTGAACCGGGTTGTGCCGCATGACCAGCTCATGGAACGCGCGACCGAGGTCGTGACCGGGGTCTGCCGGACCGCCCCGGTCGCGCGACTCGACATCAAGAAGAGCCTGGACGGCTATCTGGGGCTGTTCGATCGGATCGCCATGCGGCAGAGCCAAACCGGAGCCGAAGCGATCGAGGGGTTCCGCGCCTTCAAGGAACGCCGCTCACCCTCCTGGGTGCCCGAAGAGCTTCGCGTCGAAGGCCGTCTCTAATTTCCGAAGATGTGCCCTTTTGGCGGACCCGACCTGGGGTTATGTTCGCCACAAGGGCCCAATTTCGGGGTGGTCAGGGTCGGATGATCACTTTTCCGACCGCCTTGCGGTCGGCGACGTGGCGTAGCGCTGCAGCGGTCTCGGCAAGCGGGTACACCTCGTGCACATAGGGCGTCAGTGCACCGGCGGCGAATAGTCGGTGCAGTTCGGTCCCGCCTTGTTTCTCGACTTCGGGGTGATGGATGGTCATCGTCCCGATATCCACGCTGGTAATCGTGATCCCTTTGAGTAAAACGAGATTCAGCGGGATCGCCGGTATCTCACCGGATGCGTAGCCGACGGTGACAAAGGTCCCCCCGCGACGCAGGGCACGCAGCGCGGATTCCGACGCCGGGCCTCCCACGGGGTCGACGACAACATGCGCGCCCTCACCGGTGATCGCCTTGATCCGGCGCCGCAGATCGTCGGTTCGGTAGTCGATGGCTGCCTCGGCACCGCGCTGAAGACACAGTGCCAGCTTGTCGTCGCCGGACGCGGCGGCGATCACCCGTGCTCCGAAGTGTCGGGCGAGATCAACTGTCGCCAGTCCAACGCCGCCGGCGGCACCGAGAACGACAACCCAATCGCCGGAACGTATTTCGGACGCGGTACGGAGCGCGTGGTAAGCGGTCGTGTACGCGACACCGAAGCCGGCGGCTGCGTCGAAGTCGACGGAGTCGGGCATGCGCTGCAGTCGCGTGACGGGTAGGGTCACGTATTCGGCGAACGCTCCGGAGTGGATGGTGCCGTAGACCCGGTTGCCATCTGCGAAGCCGTGGTCGGCGCCGCCGGAGACGACGTGTCCCGCGAACTCGCTGCCGGGGATATAGGGCAACGGAGTCGACCGTTGGTACTCGTCGGCCATCGACAACACATCGGGGAAGTTGACCGCTGCCGATCGCACGGCGACTACAACCTCCCCGTCGGCGGCTACGGGGTTGGCAAAGTCGCCGATCTCGATCACTTCCGGTGGTCCGTACCGTCGGCAGATCGCTGCGCGCATCTGGTAAACCTATTCTGCTCCAAGCCCTTTCAGGCAGAATGAAATGAAGAAGTCGATGTCGTGGGTGTCTGCGGGCCGGTCCAAAGACAGTTGCCTGCGCATCATGCCGAGTGCCGCGGTGAAGACTGTGTCGGTGGCGCGGTCGGGATCGGGGATACCCAATTCGGAGACCGGGCGAAACAACAGGTCTCGCATCGGCTGGGTCACCCGCACATCTGCTTGTCCCGAGTCCTGGGTGACACTGAGTTGCCGGGTCACCGCGCGACTCATACTCGCCAGCTGCGGGTCCCCCACTTGGGCCATGACCCCCCTGATCCACCGGGCGATCTGCCCGACCGGGTCCGACTCCTTGGACATCTGGTGATCGAGATACGAGGCGACGATCCCGACACCACGCTCCATCACCGCGAGGATCAGATCGTCTTTACCCGTGAAGTATCGGTAGAAGGTCTTGTTCGAGGTACCGGCTTCGGCGACGATGTCGGACACCCGCGGGTCGGCGGGTGTGGTCCGCTCCATCACGGTAACCGCGGCGACCAGGATCCGCTCGACATCGGCAGTCGCCTGGCGCTGCTTTTTGTCCAGGGCCCGGTCGACCGCCGCGGTTGCACGTGAACTCATTTGCGACTCCTGGTGACGACTGCGAGATTCGAGGATATCGCCCGCAGTCATGGACCGGTCGGCGGTCCGACCGGGACTGACGGGACGGAGTCGACGAGATCGCCGTACTTGATCTGTGCAGACTCGATCTTGCGTCCCAGGAATTGCGAGGGCCACATCGGGTCGTCGGCCTTGTAACCCTTGAGCAGTCCTCGCGCCAGGTTCATCTTGTGCACGTCGGTGGGGCCGTCGGCCAGACCCAGTGCGATGCCGGTCATCAGCATGTCGACGAGGGGGAGTTGTTCGGTGGCCCCGAGTCCCCCGTGTATCTGGATGGCGCGCAAAGTGATCGATTGGAGCACTTTGGGAGTGAGCACCTTGAGGGCGCCGATGTCTGTGCGGGCGGCGTGTTCCCCGCGTTCGTCGATGAGCCAGGCGGCATGCAGGACGGCCAGCCGGAACGGCATCAGTTCGGTGTAGGAGTCGGCGATCGCCGCTTGAACCAACTGTTTGTCCGCGAGCAGCGAGCCCTTGGTCTCGCGGCTCAATGCACGTTCAGCCATCATGTCGATGGCCTTTTGGGCGACGCCGATCGACCGCATCGCGTGATGCAGTCGGCCGCCGGCCAGTCGCGACTGGGCGACTTCGAATCCGCCGCCCTCGCTGCCGAGCATGGCGTCACTGCTGACACGCACCCCCTCGTAGCGGACCAGCGAATGGCCCGGCTCATGCCGGTGCGCCCCGAACAAGTGGTGGCTGGCCTCGATGACCACACCCTCGGACTCGGCGGGCACCAGGAAGGTGGTGGCACCGTGGTGGACCGGGACGTCGGGGTTCGTGATCGCAACGACGATGAAGAAAGACGCGACCGCGGCGTTGGAGGACCAGTATTTGCTGCCGGTGATGATCCAGTCGTCACCGTCGCGCTCGGCCCGGGTGGTGAAGACACCGGGGTCGGCGCCGCCTTGGGGTTCGGTCATCGAAAAGCACGAGAACACTTCACCCGCGAGCAGCGGTGCGAGGTAGCGATCACGTTGAGCTTCGGTCCCGAACCGGGCCAGGATCTCGGCGTTGCCGGTGTCCGGCGCCTGGGTGCCGAACACGATCGGGCCCCAGTCGGTTCTGCCGAGGATCTCGTTGATCAGTGTCAATTTGACTGCGCCGTAACCCTGTCCACCGAGTTCGGGGCCCAGATGCGCGGCCCACAGTCCCTGATCGCGGACGCGTTGCTTGAGAGGGTCGACGATCTTGCGGCGCTCGTCGTCGAGAGGCAGATATTCGCATCCGGGGAACAAGACGTCGAGAGGTTCGACTTCCTGCTCGACGAATGTCTTGATCCAGTCGAGCTTCTCCTGGAACTCCGGATCGGTGGAAAAGTCCCACGCCATGGTCAAAGCTCCTTCGGGTTCACGGGATGCCGCCGTCGACCCGAAGGGTCGCGCCGCTGGTGTAGCTGGATGCGCCGGACATCAGATAGAGTGCGGCGCCGATGATCTCGGGCGGATCGCCGGCCCGCTGTAGAGCGTGGGCCTTGGTGGCTTCTTTGGTGGCCTCGAGGTCCCAGTGCTTGCTGACGTCGGTGTAGAACGGTCCGGACATCAATGTGTTGACGCGGACGGTTGGTCCCAGGGTCAGTGCCAGTCCCTCGGTGAGTGCGTTGAGCCCGGCTTTGGCCGCGGCGTAGGGAATGATCCAGGGCGCGGGCCGGATGGAACCGGTCGAGCTCACGTTGATGATCGACCCGCTGCCGGCCTTGTGCATCCGCTCACCGAAGAGGACCGAAAGGCGAAACGGCCCTTTGAGGTTCAGATTGACGACCGAGTCGAACATCTTCTCGCTGACGTCGGACACCGAGTCGTAGACCGGCGACATCCCCGCGTTGTTGACCAGGACGTCGGCTCGACCGAATCGGTCGTAGACCGCGTCCGTGAGTCCGTCGAGCTGATCCCAGCGGCCCACGTGGACCCCGAATGGCATGGCGGTGCGGCCGGTGGTTTCTTCGATTTCCTTGGCGGTGGTCGCGCACGACTCGAAGTCGCGGCTGGCGATCACCACATCGGCGCCACACTGGGCGGCACCGAAAGCCATCTGGCGACCTAGACCACGGCTGCCGCCGGTGACGACGACCACCTTGCCGGTCAGATCGAACAAGGCATCTGCATATCCCATGTCACACACTCTCTGTCTGCGTGGTCAGGTCCGCGGCGGTCGCGATCAGATCGAGTATCAGCGGCCCGAAGGTTTCGATCTTGTCGTCTTTGCGATCGCCCTTGACCAGTGCCGCGTAGCTCTTCTCCAAGACCACCCCGAGCTTCCAGTTGGCCAGTACCAGGTAGTAGTGAATGTCGGCGGTTGAGCGTCCACTGATCTTCTCGTAGTGTGCGATCAACTCTGAGCGCTTCGGCATTCCCTCAAGGTCGACATAGAAGTCGGTCTTGGGGGATTCACCGTCCCAGCCCAGCAGGGCCCACGCCAGGTCGAGAAGGGGATCACCGATGGTGGTCATCTCCCAGTCGATGATCGCCGCAAGCTTTGCGGGCGCGCCGTTCTCGAACATGACGTTGGCGAATTGATAGTCGCCGTGCATGATTCCCGGTGACCAACTGGTGGGCCGATTCTTGCGTAGCCACTCCGCAGCGACGTCCAGGCCGGGCAGCTCACGGAACCGGTAGCCCTCCAGGAACGCGAGCCAGCGGTCGACCTGACGCTCGTGAAAGTTCTCCGGACGGCCGAACCCGGTCAGACCGCGGGCCTGCCAGTCCACCTTGGACAGCTGAGCTATTCCGCCGACCAGTTCGAACGCCAGCTCGCCGCGGGCTTTGAGGTCGGCGTCGAACGGCGGCGCCCACGACCCCGTCGGGCTCCACCCGTCGATGGCCTCCATCAGATAGAACGGCGATCCCAGCACCTCGCCGGTCGGCTCGCCGCCGATGAGTTCGGCGTGAGGAACCTCAGAACCCTTGAGTGCGGCCAACAATCGCAACTCGCGTCGCAAACCGTCGAGCCGGGCGTCGTCGGCGCCCGCCGGTGGCATCCGCAGCACACCTGCAAGGCCGCTACGGCTGACCGTGAACAGTTCGTTCTGAGATCCGCCGGTCAGGCGTTCGATCGCCGGCGCCTCACCATTGCCGGGTGCCCCGACATCATCGAGCCACCTGGCCAGCGCGGCCTTGTCTTCTGGATTTTCCACAGATACCTCCGAATCGAGAATGTCGATACCTGGAGAATAACGTTCTCCATTATGGAGGTCAAGAGGTTCCCAGAATGAGCTTAATGTGTGATCATGTACCGATCAGGCCGTTGATTCCGGGAGCCATCGCCGCCACGCGCCGTATCCGATTCGGCGCGTGGCCGTTTGGATACTGGGCGGACGGATCCGGCTTTTTGGGGCGGATCTCGCTAGAAGGGAACAGGAATGCCTTCAGTAGTAGGGTTTGTCGGCGCCGGCCAAATGGGTGAGCCAATGGTGATACGTTTGCTCGCCGCCGGCCATGAGGTACACGTATATGCCCGCAAGGACGCGGTGGCAGACAGGTTACGAGCGCGAGGTGCGCATTCGGCACCATCGGTGGCGGCACTCGGCTCCTGTGATGTCGTGTTCTGCACGTTGTTCTCGGATGCGCAGCTGGAGGATGTCGCGCTGGGGAGCGGGGGCCTCATTGCTGCGATGAAGGCCGGGAGCACGTTGGTCTCACACACCACCGGCAGCGTGGAAACAATCCGCCGACTCGCCGATGCTGGGGAAGCAGTTGGGGTGGGTGTGATCGACGCGCCGATCAGTGGGACCGCCGAAGAGATCCTCGCCGGAACGCTGACAGTCCTGCTCGGCGGGGCCCCCGAGCCGATCGATACAGTTGTTCCGATTCTGGATAGTTATGCGCGACATATGATCCGGACCGGACGTCTCGGGTCCGCAGTGAATGTGAAACTGATCAACAACTTGTTGTTCGCCGCCAATCTCCAGCTCGTCGCAGACGCTGTGAGGATCGGCGACGAATTAGGCATCGAGCCTGAGGGTCTCCTGGGCGCGATACAGCACTGCAGCGGTAGCAGTTCGGCAACCGCACGAGTGGTCGAAGTCGGTGGTCTGTTGAACTTTGTGGACCGTGCCCGTCCGTTTCTCAGAAAGGACATCGCGGTATGCCTCGACGCGGTGCGGGATTCCGGTGCGCAGAAAGGTGTTCTCGGCCACGCAGCCGTTGAGGGTCCGCTGGATTTCAGCGCAGATCCGCCACGGTGAACCCGGCGCACACCGTGCTGTCAGTCCTCGACGACCTTGATCGCGCTCATCGGGCAGCGAGTTGCGCCGTTTCGTGCGGCGGTCTCCATACCTGGGGGGACAGCGAAATCGGCGTTGGCAGCGTAGCCGTCGTCATCGAGTTCGTACAGGTCGGGTTCGTGTAGGGCGCACATCCCGTGCGCCTCGCATTCGTCGAGGGCGATCTGGATCCGCATGGCTGTCTCCTTGAGGTCGTGGGCTTGTCAGGGGTTGTCGCGGAGTGTGATTCGGCGTCGCCAGGCCTGTAGATCAGCCGCCGCGGCACCAGCATCCGTGAACCAACCGTCGACGCCACCGGGCCATCCGGTGAGATGTCCGATGACCTCGTCGATGGCTTCTGGTGATGTGGTCAGCCAACTGCGCGGCAGGGTGATCCTTGGTGCTGCGCTCGGCCCCTTGGCTTTCCATCGTTCTCGCAGCAGAGCCATGTTGGCCGTGGTGGCCAGGTAGTCGTCGCGGACCGCGGCAGGTTCGACGCCGGCCGCGAGCAGCAGGGCCGCCACGACGAGTCCGGTGCGGTCTTTGCCCGCGGTGCAGTGCACCAGGACGGGACCTTCGGCGTGCGCGACGATCTCCACTACTCGGGCAGCTCGATCGGCCTTGGTCTCCAAGGTGGTCAGGTACAGGGAACGCAGATCCGGAGGCAGGACGTCACCGGGTGCGGCCGCATCGTTCAGAGGCAGAGAATGCACGACTGTGCCACTGCCCCAGTCGAATCCGGTGCGCTCGCGCTCCTTGGCCGAGCGCAGGTCGACGACGGTTCCCGGTGGCCAGGCGGGGACATTGGCCGGTGCGATGTCATCGACGTGCGGTGCGTCGCCGCGATAGAGAACCCCGGCGACGCACCGTCCTCCGTCGACGAGGGGGAGTCCGGTGACATCGCGCAGGTTGACCAGTTGATCGATCGTAGGAGAGCTCATGCGCGCGGCGGCGGTGGATGTGCGACGGCCAGCTCACGTAGGCGTGAGCGATCTGTCTTGGACAGCGCGGTCTGCGGGATGGCATCGACTATTACTACGTGATCGGGCGCCTTGTAGTCGGCGAGCAACGACTTCGTCCATGCCCGCAGTTCGGTCAGAGCTGGTGGGTGCGCCGGATCGGCCGGTACCACGAAGGCCACCCCGATCTCACCGATCACCGGCGCACTGTGCCCGACGACGGCGGCATCCCGGACCGCTGGGTGGCGGGCGATGACCTGCTCCACCTCGACCGGATGGACGTTGAACCCACCACGGATGTACATGTCACCGGCTCGGCCCACCAGCGTGAGGTTCCCCTCCGGCGTGAACCTACCGAGATCGCCGGTGAGCAGGAAGCCATCGGAATCAAAGGCAGCGTTGCTCAATTCTGTGTCGTGCCAGTAGCCACGCATCACACAGCCACCCTTGATGCGGACCCGGCCGACCGCGCCGGGCGGGAGAACGGTTCCCTCATCGTCGACGACGTGCACGGTCATCCCGTGCTGTGGGCGCCCAACGGTTCGAAACTGTACTTCGGGTGGATCGCTCGGCTCGGTCCCGCAGACCGTCGGCGACTCGGTCATGGCGTAGCGGACGACAAGCGGCACGCCGATCAGTTCGGCGGTGCGCTTGACCAGTTCTGGGGAGGCCGGTGCGGTGGCGACCACTCCGACCCGGAGATCGGGAAACGAACTCCGATCGAGACCGGGTTGTTCGAGCAGCTTTGCCCACTGGGTCGGCACTCCACCGCCGACCGTCACGCTTTCGTCGGTCAGGGTGCGAGCCATCCCGGCCGCCGTCCACGGTGCCGGCGGGATGACGAGGGCGGTGCCCCAAAGCAATTGGTCCCACAGCTTCGACATGTAGCCGGCGTGGGAGAACGGTGTCGACGTCATCCGGCGGTCATACGGCGCACTCATGATCCCGGCGGCCTGAGCGGACGCGGCAAGATTGTCGGCGTCGAACCAGGCGCCCTTGGGCAGGCCGGTGGTCCCGCTGGTGAAGATGATGGCCACCGGATCGTCGCGGCCGATATCGACGGCCGGTAGATCGCCTTCCTTGTCGAAATACCACGTTCGGAGTTCGTCGAGGCTCACGCTGGCTCTGATCGATTCCGATTCCGGCGGCTGCGATCCGTACACCACGAGCGCCGGTGTGGACACCTCCAGAATGGAACTGGTTTCCGTCGGGCCGAGCCGTCCGTTGACACCCGTGGTGATGGCGCCGAGCATCGCGGCGGCGGCGTAACAGGTGGCGTAGTCGATTCCGGAGGGCAGGAGCAGGGTGACGACGTCACCCTTTCCGACTCCCGTTGCGGCGAAGTGGCTCGCCACCGCTCGGGCACGGGACACCCACTGCACGAACGAAACCCGCGACCCGGGCTCGACGTACGCGTCCCGGTCGCCGTGCACCTTCGCGGCAGCCTCCAGGAGTTCCTTGGTGTTCGCGAAGGTGTCCGGCAGCGGCGGCGTGCTTCCGGTTGTGGCGGCAGCCGGAGCGCTCACGGTTTCTCCGAGCCGAGCAATACCGTCCCGCTCGAGCAGAACCAGCCCCCGGTTCCGCTGACACAGGCGATCTTTGCGTCCGGGACCTGGCGAGCACCGCTTTCGCCCCGCAGTTGCCGGGCCGCCTCGACGAGGAGGAAGAGCCCACGCTGTCCGGGATGGCAGGCCGACAGACCGCCGCCGTCGGTGTTGGTCGGTAACTCGCCCCCGAGGCGCAGGCTCTGTTTGGCCGCAAAGGCCCCACCTTCGCCCTTTTCGCAGAAGCCGAGGTCTTCGATGGTCAGCAGGAGCATGTAGGTGAACGCGTCGTAGATCTCGGCGACATCGACGTCGGACGGCTTGAGACCGGCGCGTTCGAACGCGAGGGGACCGGTAACGGCGGCGGGACCGACGGTCATGTCGTCCCACTGGCTGGTCAGCATGTGCGAGGTGGCGTCTGCCGATCCCAGGACCCAGACCGGTGGCGACTTGAGGTCAGGCACTCGGTCTTCGGCGACCAGGATGACCGCGGCCCCACCGTCGGAGCGAATGCAGCAATGCAGTTTCGTGAACGGATCGGCGATCATCGGTCCGGACAGCACGTCGTCGATGGTGATCGGGTCCCGGTACATCGCTTCGGGGTTCTCGGCGGCATTGAATCGCGCCGATACCGCGACCTCGGCGAGTTGCTCGATCGTTGTTCCGTACTGGTGCATATGCCGCCGGGCGGCCATGGCGTACTTGGAGATCAGGGTGTGCCCGTAGGGTGCATCCCACTGCAAGGGGCCGCGGGCGCCCCAGTTGATGTTCGCGCCTCGCAGTCCTTTCCTGATGTCGGCACGTGCGGTGGATCCGTAGGTCAGCAGGACGACGTCGGCGTGGCCGGCGGCGATCGCGTCGGTGGCGTGGGAGACCATGACCTCCCATGACGCCCCACCAACTGAGGTCGAGTCGATCCACCTCGGCTTGATGCCGAGGTATTCGCCGACATCGGTAGGGGGCAGCGTGCCCTGACTGGTCGATGCCAGCCCGTCGATGGCGGCGGGAGTCAGGCCGGTATCCGCGAGAGCTCGCCGACTGGCCTGGGCCATGAGTTCGTAAGCATTCTTGTTGTCTACCTTGCCCACATCGGACAGGGCGACACCGGCGATGGCAACTTTGCGATTCACTGTGCGGCCTCCAGATCGAGCAGATCGGCGAGTACTTCGGATGCGCCGGCGAACAGCTGTTTGTAGACGATGGCCCGCTTCAGGTAGAGGTGGGCGTTGTGCTCGTAGGTGTAACCCATGCCACCGTGTACCTGAATGCTGCCGCTGCCGTTGCTGATCGCCGCCTGACCTGCGACCGTCTTGGCCGCCAGGATCTGGAACTCGGTGTCGGGGCGACCTGCCTTGAGAGCGGCGGCCGCGAACAATGTTTGTGCCGAAGCAGATTCGGCACGAACAGCCATGTCCACGACGGCATGTTTGATGGCCTGGTGGACCCCGATCGGACGCCCGAACTGTTCGCGAGTTTTAGCGTGCTCGGTGCAGATCTCGGTGATCGCTTCGGCCAGACCGGCGAGATACGCCGAGGCGAGGATCTGACCCCGGCCCCAGATCCACTCGGTCTCCGCCGGAAGCCAGGCCGTGACACGGCCCGAGGTGACCGTGGCCCCGGCCAATCGCGTTCCCGGATCCACCGATTCGGCTGCGGTGATTTCTCCGAACTCGGTGAGCTCGATGAGTGCGGCGCCGTCGCGGGACACGAGCAGTGCGTGGCTGCATCCTGCACAGTCCAGGAGGTCGAACGACCCCTTGAACCCGTCGGCCCCGATCTCACCGTCACCGCGCAGTTCGGCAAGTCCGATCATCGCGTTTCCGCCGCCGATCTGGCGGACGAGTTCGTCCTCTCCGGTGGCGGCCGCAACCCGGGCGCCCAGCGTGGAAGCCAGGTACGGGCCGACCGCAAGGTGTTTGGCCAACTCCATGAACAGCATGACTTCGTCATCGATGGACTGGCCGGAACCGCCGAACTCCTCACCGAGACCAAGGGTGAGCAGACCCAGTTCCGCGCCTTCACGCCACACGCCGGGGTCGACCAGCGTCGGATCGTCGCGGTGTCTGCGGATCTCGTCGATGGGAGGCCGAGAACTGATGAAATCTCCAGCGGCGGCGACCAACTCGAGTTGGTCGTCCGATGGGAGCAGATTCATGGTGTGCTTCTTTCCTTCAGCGCGGGAGTCCGAGGACCCGGTCGCCGACGATGTTTCGCTGGATCTCGGAGGTCCCGCCGCCGATGGACTGGGAGAACGCATAAAGGTAGTTGCCCACCCAGCCGTTCTTGTCCCAACGGGAGGTGCTGCGCAGGGCGTCCGTGCCGATGATGTCCATCGCCAGTTCGGCCACTTGTTTGGCCAAGTCGGCGTAGAACAGTTTGAGCATCGACCCCTTGGGGCCCGGAGTGTCCGTCTGCATGCTTCGGCAGATGCCGACGTAGGTCATGGCCCGCAGCGATGTCACCGCTGCCCGGGCTCGCGCCAGACGCCGGGCGATCTCGTCGTCGGCGATCGCGGGACGGCGGCCGTCCGGTCCGACGTGGTCGCGGGAGAACTCGATGAGGTCCTCGACGACCTTGGCGAGACGGACCTGGTTGGCCGTGAATGCGGTGCCACGCTCGAACGAGAGCGTCGACATCGCAACACTCCAGCCGTCATTGATCTCGCCCACGATGTTGGACAACGGGATCCGAACGTTGTCGTAGAACACCTCGCAGAACTCGGCGCCGCCCTCGATGGTCTCGATCGGACGGATCTCGATGCCGGGCGTTGCCATGTCACAGATGATCCAGGTGATGCCCTGGTGTTTGGATCCGGTGTTGTCGGTGCGTACCAGCAGCTCCTGGTAATCGGCGATCGTCGCGAAGCTGGTCCAGATCT
The DNA here is from genome assembly GCF_001598915.1 of Williamsia muralis NBRC 105860. Classification (GTDB taxonomy): domain Bacteria; phylum Actinomycetota; class Actinomycetes; order Mycobacteriales; family Mycobacteriaceae; genus Williamsia; species Williamsia muralis. The sequence goes on from NZ_BDAP01000001.1 coordinate 313,933, forward strand.
TCTGGCCGTTGACCACGAGATGATCGCCGTCGATGACGGCCTTGGCGCGTAGTGAGGCGAGGTCGGAACCGGCTTCGGGCTCCGAGAAACCCTGGCACCAGATCACCTCTCCACGCAGGATCTTTCGGAGGTGGAAGTCCTTCATGGCTTCGTCGGCCCTGGTGATCAGGGTGGGGCCGGCGTGCGAGAGTCCGACGAAGTTGGCGTCGATTCCTGGAAATCCCTGCGCCGCATACTCTTCGTACCAGATGAGCTGCTGCAGCAAGGTCAGGCCGCCGCCACCGTATTCCTTCGGCCAGGCAATGCCCGCCCAGCCACCGTTCCATTGGGTGCGCTGCCACGCGGTGTCGTACTCACGAATACCGTCGGCCTCGCGGGGGCGGGGCTCGGTGGGTTTGTTCTCCCGGAGCCACGTGCGCACCTCATCCCGGAACTCCAACTGTTCGGTGCTGAAGTCCAAATCCATGTGGGGGCCTTCCGTCCTCGTGCGTCACCATCTTCGCTACTATAGTGACACTATTGTCAGATTTAAATCACTCGGAGTCAAGTGTCAGGTTTTGTCCGGTTGCGAGATGAAGCGTGCGGCCAGTGCCTCGCTTCCGCGGGCCAGCACCGTGACGTCGGCGCCGACCAAGACGAATGAGGCACCCGCAGCCATGTATCGCTGCGCGAGATCCGGGTTGAACGCATTGACGCCTGCCGCTTTGCCGGTGGCCTTGATCTGCGACAATGCCTTCTCGATCAGGGCCACCATCTCGGGATGTTCGGGCTTGCCCAGGTATCCCAACGACGCTGCCAGATCGGCCGGACCGATGAAGACGGCGTCGACGCCATCGACTGCGGCGATCTCTTCGAGGTGCTCGAGTGCGGCCGCGGATTCGACCTGGACGGTGAGTGACACGGAGGCATCAGCCGTAGCCAGATAGTCAGAAGTGCGGTTCCAGCGAGAGGCTCGGGCAAGGGCGCTACCGACGCCCCGGATGCCCTCTGGTGGGTAGCGCGTGGCCGCCACCAGCGCTCGGGCCTCGTCGGCGGATTCGACCATCGGGATGATCAGATTCGTCGCACCGATGTCGAGGAGCTGTTTGATCGCGATCGGGTCCCCGGACGCCGGCCGTACCAGCACCTGCACCGGGTAGGCCGCGAGGGCCTGGAGCTGCGACAGAGTGGACCTGATGTCGTTCGGTACGTGCTCGAGGTCGAGCATCAGCCAGTCGAGCCCGGCCCCGGCGCAGATCTCGGCGCTGTAGGCGTTGCCCGACGCGATCCACATCCCGATCTGGGCGCGGTCGCCGTGGATCTGCCGATTCCACGTGTTCGATTGCGCGGCGCTGCTCATGAGGAACTCTCCTTGGCAAAATGGATCGACACGGTCCCCATCGGTCCGTAGTCGGCGACGAGGGTGTCACCGGGCTCGGCAAAGACCGGCGCGGTGAAGGACCCGGCCAGGATCACCTCACCCGCATTCAACGAAACGCCATGGGGAGCAAGACGATTTGCGAGCCAGGCCACGCCGTTGGCCGGGTGGCCCAGCACCGACGCCGCGACGCCGGAATCCTCGATCGAGCCGTTCTTGAGCAGCAGGGCGGCAACCCACCGTAGGTCCACGTCCATCGGTTTCATCACGCGCCCTCCGAGGACGATGCCGGCGTCGGCTGCGTTGTCGCTGATGGTGTCGACGATGGTGCGGAGGTGTCCGGTCTCCGGGTCGGCCATCTGCACGCGCGCGTCGAGAATCTCGAGTGCCGGCGTCACGTACTCTGCTGCCCGCAGCACGTCGTACAGCGTGACACCGGGTCCGGACAGCGACTCGCCGAGGATGAACGCGAGTTCGACCTCGATGCGCGGCCGGATGAAGCGGTTGGCCGGCACGACTGCGCCGTCGTCGAAGAACATGTCGTCGAGTAACGCGCCATAATCGGGTTCGGTGATGGAGACCGCACGTTGCATGACCTTGGACGTGAGGCCGATCTTGCGACCCCGCACGACCGCGCCACCTTCGACCTTGAGACGAATGAGTTCCCGCTGCACCGCATACGAGTCCTCGATGGTCATCTCCGGATACTGCAGGGAGATCTGCCGGATCGGGACCCGGGTCTGTTCGGCCTCATGCAAGCGGCGCGCCAGCTCGGCGACGGCCGTATCGAGCAGGGTTGTGTTCGTCATCGCCGCAAGAACTCCAGCGCCGCCGGATTGAAGGCAGCGGGATCCTCGAAGTGCGGCCAGTGCCGGACCGCGGCCATCTCGAACACCTCGGCGTTCGGGATCAGGCCGGCGACGATGTGCGCGGTGCTCTGATACTCACCGTCGTCCTTGCCCGATGCCACCACCATGGTCGGGGCGGCGATGGTCGCCCACTTCTCCTCGGGGATGAGGTTGCGATCACGGGCTTCGGCCTCCTGCAGGATCAGCAGGTGGTCGATCGTGGTGCGGGTGTCGTCGCGGCGGTAGATCGCCTGCCGGAGTGCGATGAGGTCGGGCAGCCGGTTCGATTCGTCCGCGATCAGGTGTGCGAAAACCTTGTGGAGGGACTCCCAGCTGGGGTTGTTGACCGCTTCGGTGCGCTCGGCGCGGATCCGGGCCATGTTCGACGCGGTGGCGATCAGGCCGGCGGGCGACATCAAGATCACCTTGTCGACCCGTTCCGGATGCTCCACCGCGATGGCAGCCGACACCCAGGCGCCTAGTGACATGCCGATGAAGTGCGCTTTCTCCATTCCGAAGTGCTCCATCACGCCCAGGATCTGTTTGACGTAGACCGCGATCTCGTAGTCGTAGTCGGGCTTGTCGGAGAAGCCGTTGCCGACCATGTCGATCGCGACGCAGTGGAAGTCCTCCGAGAGTGGTCCGAGGTTCGGTGCGAACGTCTCCCAGTGGCCGCCGGTGCCGTGCAGCAGGATGGCGTGCGGTTTGTCCGGGGATCCCGCCTCGACAAACCTGGTTCGCACTCCGCCGATGTCTGCGAAGCCCTGTCGGAACTCCAGTTCTCGCAGATGGCTCCAGATGCTGCGGTACTCGTCAGTGTCGGCCGCGGGGGCGGAAATCGCTGTCTCAGTCATGGTCGGGGCCTCCGTTGTAGTACGTAATTTTCCACTGTGTGCACTTTCAGTCTTAGCACTTTCAGTGCCTTGAGCTGGGTAGGTATCAAATTCTGGGTCCCCAATTCTGCGAATCGAGGGATTGTTTCTGACACCCGTATACGATATGACTATGAGGCGGGATCACCGCAAGAGCAAGTGGCTTCCGACGAGTTGTTTCAACTTTTCGAGAAATCACCAGAGCAAGGTTGGGCGAGACGGGTCGTCGATGACTATGACCAGACACGAACATGAAGATGCCGACGCCGATGCGCGCCGCGTGCGCCGCCGGGAGCTCGCATCTCTGATCAACGAGTTCGCGGCGGTACGCGTGTCGCTGGATTCGACCGGCAACGGGGACAGGCTGCTCGTCGAGGACCTCGAGAGTGACGACTACATCTTCCTGTCACCACTCGAACTCGTCAGCCTGTGCCTGGCCACGCCCGACGACCGCGAGGACTGGCTGCGCGTCGGCAATTACCGCGACGAGCGCCGCGACCGCTCGTTGGGGCCCCTGCGGGGGAGATCATCGTGAGTGCGTCGATCGTGGGCTTGGGGATGACCCCGATGTCCCTCAAGCCGGGGGACAGCCCGCTCGACCTCGCCTGTCGCGCGAGCCGAGATGCTGTGGCAGACGCCGGGATCGAGCTGTCGGACGTGGACGGACTTCTGGTCGGTTCGTCGCAGGGGATCCGGCCGGACCGACTCGGCGTCGGGTTTGCATCGTCCGGCGGCTTCTCTGATCTGCGACTGCTCGAGCACGTGGAGATCAAGGGCGCCACCACGATTGCGATGATCCAGCGGGCTCAGCATGCGGTCGAGACCGGTGCCGCGCGCGTGGTCATGTGCGTTTTCGCCGACGCCCCCCTTGTCGCTGGAAAGGCCGCCGGCTCCACGTATGCGCGAAGTGGCGGCCAATCCGGATCACGTGGCCTGGAGCGTGCCAGTGGTGTGCTCGGCTCGGTGCCCACCTACGCCCTCCTCACCCAGCGGTGGATGCACGTCAGCGACGGTTCCCCCGAGGATCTCTGCGCGGTGGCCACCACGACCCGCGCCTGGGCGCTCGACAATCCCGACGCGGTGATCCGCACACCCCTCGACATCGAGGGCTACTTGGACAGTCCGATGATCTCCGATCCGCTGCGACGGCTCGACTGCGCACGGCCGGTCAACGGTGCCGTAGCCGTCATCGTCAGTGCCGATCCGGCAGTGGGAAACCCGGTGCGCGTGGACATCCGCGGTACCGGAAGAGACCATCCGGTCCGTCACCGGCGGTCCGGTGCCGAGTCCTGGTTCGGCGGCGGCAGGCGCTGCGTCGACGACGCGCTGGCCGCCGCCGGAATGACCCGCGACGACCTGGACACCGTTCAGCTGTACGACCCGTTCTCGGTCGTCACGTTGATCCTGCTCGAAGAATATGGTCTGACCGGGGGAGCGCCGGCCGGAAAGTTTGTGCGCGAAGGCAACACCGCCGCCGGAGGCACACTCCCCACCAACACCGGCGGCGGTCAGCTGTCCGGGTTCTACCTGCAAGGCATGACCCCGCTGGCCGAGGCGCTCGTGCAGTTACGCGGCGACGGCGCCGGACGGCAGGTGTCCGATGCGACGACCGCACTGGTCGGCGGAATCGGTGGTCGGATCGATCACCACGCCGCCCTGATCCTGGAGCGTGCGGCATGACCGTCGCGACCGATTGGCTGCTCAGCGATTCACTCGGCCCCGTGGTGTCGGGTGACCCACTGGAACCGCTGTACACCGGGGCGGCCCGCGGCGCGCTGGTGCTCCCGTTCTGCGCCGCCTGCTCACTTCCACTCGACCTCGAACAGCACGTCTGCGACGGCTGCGGGTCCCACCGGATCGACTGGCTCGAAACAGCTCCCACCGGCGTCGTGCATTCGTCGACCACGATGCACCGCCTCGAACCGGGACTGGTCACCGCGACCGGCCCGTACCCGATCGTCGACATCGAACTCGCCGGCGGACACCGGCTGATCATGACAACCGTCGACCCGGCAACCCGCGCCCCGCAGATCGGCGACGTCGTCGACATCGGTTTCAGAAATCTCGCGGGAACAGCGCTCCCGGCAGCACAGCCCATCAATTCCACCGATACCGCACGGCCCATCAATTCCACCGATACGGAGGCCATCAATGACAACCACTGAGTCGAACCCCGGCACCGCCAGCGACTTCGACGTGTCGAAGATCGTGCAGGAAGATCGTGTGCACGGTTCCGTCTACACGTCACCGGAGATCTTCCAGCGCGAGATGGACACCATCTTCCGCACCGGTTGGGTCTACGTCGCCCATGACAGCGAGGTCGCCGAACCCGGCGACTACCTGACCCGGCGGATCGGCAGCGAACCGGTCGTCGTGTCCCATGGCAAGGACGGTGAGATCAGGGTTCTGCTCAACCGGTGCTCGCACCGCGCCAACAAGCTGTGCAACGCCGAGAAGGGCAACGCCAGCTCGTTCCGGTGCCCGTACCACGGCTGGACGTTCAGCAATACCGGCTCGCTGACCGCTGTTCCGATGAAAGAGGGCTACGGCGAGGCTTTCCGCGCTGTCCGGTCCGAGCTCGGAATGGCCGAGGCGCCTCGGGTCGACAGCTACGGCGGCTTCATCTTCGCTTCACTGGCCGCCGAAGGCCCTTCGCTCACCGAACATCTCGGCGGTTCGATCGCGGCCTTCGACCGCCTGCTCAACCTGTCGCCGACCGGGACGATCGATCTGCGCGCCAACTGGATGAAGCACCTGCACCACGCAAACTGGAAAATGGTGGTGGAGAACAACGTCGATGGTTACCACGCGCTGTTCACGCACGCGTCGGTGTACGACGCGATCCGGCCGGCCAAGGTATCGCACATCCCGTCGAAGACGGACGTCGTGGTGCGCGACATCGGCGACGGCCACTCCGAGATCGACTACTCGGCCGAATACCGCAAGCTGGATGAGGAGTTCATCTGGTACGGCCGGATGCCTCGCACCAAGCTGCCGAAATATGTTGCAGCGCTCGAAAAGAAGTACGGCGAGGAGAAGGCGCACGACTCCCTGGTCGTCGGCCCCCCGCACACCCTGATCTGGCCCAACCTGTTCCTCGCCGAAATGAACGTGATGTATGTCGAACCCATCGGCCCGGACGAGACGATCGCGTACACCACTGCAGCCCTCATCCCAGGACAAGACGATCTGAATGTGCGGACGCTGCGTCGCTCCGAGGGTGCCATGGGCCCGGCCGGCTTCCTCATCGCCGACGACGGCGAAATCGGAATGCGCAATCAGGCCGGTCTGGCAGCCAGGGACCCGGAATGGCTGCGGCTCTCGCGTGGGCTCGAAACCGACATCACCGACGAGACCGGAATCGTCAACAGCGACAAGAGCGCCGAGACTCCCCAACGGGGCTTCTACCGCCAGTGGGCCGGCGTCGTAGGACAGGAGATCACCCAATGAGCACACTCGACGACACCGATGTCTTCTCCTCGGCGCTGCAACCACTACCGGCACCGTCGCCGGAGGTGGCAGGGTTCCTGTACCTGGAGGCACGTCTGGCTGACGAAGCGCGCTACTCCGAGTGGGAACTGCTCTGGGACGACGACGCCCTGTACTGGGTACCCATGCATCCCGACGACGACCCGGCGACCAACCTGTCGTACATCTACGACAACCGTCGCCGGATCAAAAGCCGTGTCGCACAGTTGAACACCGGGAATCGGCATTCGCAGACCCCGCCGTCGGTGATGCGGCGCCAGTTGACCAACATGGAGGTCCTCGACTCCACCGTCGACACCGTGACGGTCGGATCGAACTTCGCCCTTTTCGAATACCGGCACACCCAGCGAGTTTGGGCCGGCCGTGTGATCCACAAGGTCCGCCGTCACGCCGACGGATTCAAGTTGGCCGGCAAAACCGTCCACATGATCAGCGCCGGTGGACCGGTCGACACACTCGCTTTCCTGATCTGAACGTCCATTCCATCCCGCGAAGGCCGTACCTTCGCGCCGAAGTACCTGTGAGGCACCGTGCTTGTAGGCGACATCTCGAAGAACAACGCTCGTCGATACCCGGACAAGCCCGCCATCGTCGAATCCGGGCGGACGCACACCTGGAGTGACGTCGACGAGCGGGCCCGCCGCCTGGCCAACCACATGTTCGCCGCCGGACTGCAGAAGGGCGACCGGGTCATCGTGATCGCCCGCAACTGCATCGAGTGGCCGGAGATCACTTTTGCCTTCGCGAAGGCAGGACTTGTCACCGTGCCGGTGAACATCCGGCTGGCACCGGACGAGCTGGCCCATGTCCGGGACGACTCGGGGGCGGTGGCCGCGGTGGTCCACACCGATCAGGTCGAGCGGTTCGGTTCAGAGTTGGGCGATCTGAAGGCGCTTCTCGAAATCGGCGGCGGCACAGTGGGAACTGATTACGAAACAGCCCTGCGCGCCGCCGACGACAGCGATCCCACGCCGGAATCGCTGCGGCCCGACGACATCCAGTTCATCCTCTACACGAGCGGCACGACGGGCCGTTCCAAGGGTGTGATCAACACCCACCGCGGCATGCTCGCGCAGGCCGTCGACACCAGTCTGGTCACCGAAACCAACCGCAGCGATGTGTTCCTCGCGACCACTCCGTTCTTCACCGCGGGCGGAATGGTCCGGACGCTGTCATGGACGTACCTGGGCCAGACGATGGTGATCCACAAGCGCTTCGATCCGCAAGCGGTCATCGACGAGATCGAACGCAGTGGAGTCACTTTCACCACATTCATCCCGACCATGCTGCAGCGGACCCTCCGGATCCTCGAAGAGGGTCCGGCGCGCGACATGTCGAGTCTGCGCCGGATCAGCTACGGTTCGGCGCCCGTTCCTCCTGGCCTGGCCAAGAAGGCGATGGATCTGCTCGGGTGTGACTTGCAGCAGCGCTACGGACTCACCGAATGTGGCGGCCAGGCAACCATCTTGACGCCCCAAGATCATCGCGACATGGTCGACGGGAAGACGAGCATCCTGACGTCCTGCGGCCAAGAGACCCCGATGTGTTCGATCCGCATCGTCGATGCCGACGGCAACGAACTGCCCACCGGCGAGGTCGGCGAGATCGTGATCGTCAGCGAAGCCAACGCAGTCGGTTATTGGAGGCGCCCGGATCAGACCAAGCAGTCGTTCCGCCCGAGCGGATTGTGGTCCGGTGACCTGGGATACCTCGACGCCGAGCGCTACTTGCACATCACCGGCCGTAAGACGGACATGATCATCTCCGGTGGCTTCAACGTGTACCCGGCCGAGATCGAACGCGTCATCGGCCATCATCCCGCCGTGGAGATGGTCGCGGTCGTCGGTGTCCCGGACCCGGAATGGGGCGAGACGCCCATCGCTGTTGTGGTCCCCAAGGGAGACATCGACGAAGACGCCGTCACGGCCGAACTCACCGCGCTGTGCCGCGCCGAATTGGCCGGCTACAAGCAACCGAGACGTTTCGATTTCCGGACCGAGTTCCCGCTCGGACCGGCCGGCAAAATTCTCAAGCGGGTCATCGCCGATTCGCTGGTCCCCGTGCCGGAGAAGGTTGCGGCTTCCCAGGTGTCGTCGTGACCTCCACACAGAACAAACCGGTGGTCGCGATCGCGCAGGCGACGAACTACTGGGATCTCCTGAGCGAGCGGGTGGAACTGAGCCCGTCGCGGGAGTTCGCCGTCGACGAACACGGACGCCGCTTCACCTTCGCCGCCCTGGCCGATCTGGCAGAGAGCACGGCCGCAGCCCTTCACGCCCACGGCGTCCGGGCCGGCGACGTGGTGTCTTGGCAGCTGCCGAGCAGTGTCGAATCCATGGCGTTGTCGCTGGCCCTGTCGCGTCTGGGCGCCGTGCAGAATCCGATCATCCCGATGCTGCGGGAGAGTGAGGTCGCGTTCATCACCGGGCAGGTCGGCGCATCGCTGCTGATCGTGCCCACCGAGTTCCGGGGTTTCGATCACGGGGCCATGGCGAATGCGGTCGCCGAGCGGATCGACGGTCTGCGGACGCTGATCGTCGGTGACACGTGGATCTCCGGGGATTCCTCGACGCTGCCGACCCGCTCGGAGCGAGACGACAACGCGGTGAGCTGGATCTTCTACACCTCCGGAACAACGGCGGCGCCCAAAGGCGTCAAGCACGGCGACGCCGGATTGATCTCCGCCGCGAAGACCTTCGTCACCAATGTGCAGGTCACTCCCGATGAGCGTTGCGCCGCCTACGTACCGATCACCCACGTCGGAGGCATCGCCCACGTGCTGAGCAGCCTGCTGGTCGGGCACACCCTGATCACCGCTGCCGCGTTTGTCCCCGAAGACAATGCGAAACAGCTGATCTCCGAGGGCGCCACCCTGATCGGCTCGGGCCTGCCGTTCACCACCGAATACCTTCGCATCTCACGGGAGAGCGGTGTTGCTCCGCTGTTCCCTCAGGCGCGTGCCACTCTCGGTGGCGGGTCGGGTCGACCGGCCGAATTGAGCCGTGCAACAGCACAACATCTCGGGGGAGTAGGCATCATCTCCGGATACGGGATGACCGAATGCCCGTACCTGACGTGGGGCAGTCCGGACGACACGGACGACGAACATGCAGTCTTCGAAGGTACGCCCGGTCCGCAGGGCCGGGTGCGCATCGTGGGTGCCGACGGCACAGAATTGCCGGTCGGCGAAATCGGCGAGATCCGCGTGCACGGCCCGCAACTGTTCCACGGTTATGTGGACTCGGCCCAGGATGAGGGTGCGCTCGATGAGCAGGGATTCTTCCGGACGGGCGATCTCGGCTTCCTGAACGCTGCGGGCCGGCTCTCGGTGACGGGACGGATCAAGGACATCATCGTGCGCAAGATGGAGAACATCTCAGCGCGTGAGGTCGAGGAAGTGCTGATCAACGATCCCGCCATCGCCGATCTCACCGTGATCGGTATGCCCGACAACGCGTCAGGGGAGCGGGTGTGCGCGGTGGTGGTGCCCAGCGATCCGGCCGCACCGCCGAACCTCGATTCGATCCGCGCGTACCTCGCGACCACCACCCTGAACAAACGTAAATACCCGGAACAGGTTGAAGTAGTCGACCGGATTCCCCGCAACTCACTCGGGAAGATCACCAAGTCGCAATTGCGCAGCGATCTTCTCGACCCCGCCGCAAAGGTCTCGGTCTCCACGATGACGTCCGAATCACAGTACACAACAGTGGAGTTCGAGGTCGCCGACCACATCGCCACCATCACGCTGAACCGGCCCGATCGGCTGAATTGTTTCAACGAGACGATGGCCAATGAAATTGCGGAGATCTGGGGACGGGTCCGCGATGACGACGACATCCGCGTCGCTGTCCTACAGGCCAACGGTGAGCGCGCCTTCTGCACCGGTGTGGACGTCAGCGAAGGCGCCTGGTGGACACACATCAACCGGTTCAACCAGGAAGACCCCGGCGTGCTGCTGGGACCGAAACAACACCGGGTCTGGAAACCGGTCGTCTGCGCCCTGCACGGCATGGTGGCCGGTGGCGCGATGTATTTCGTCAACGAGTCCGACATCGTCATCTGCAGCGACGACACGACCTTCTTCGACCCCCATGCCAACGCCGGCATCGTCTCCGCGCTCGAACCTATGGGCATGCTGGCCCGTGGGATACCGCTGGGCGAGGTCTTGCGGTGGGCGCTGATCGGTAGTGACGAGAGGATGACCGCTGACAGCGCTCTGCGGACCGGCATCGTCACCGAGATCACGTCCCGACCCGAACTGCGTGATCGTGCGCAGCAACTTGCAACCGAGATCGCCGGACGGCGACCGGAGGCCATCCAGGGCACGGTGCGTGCGATCTGGGAGTCGCTGGACATGACGCCGTCCACCGCGCTGCGAACCGGCTTGTCGTACACGCAGATCGGCAACGTCGGATCGGGTCGGAGCGATTCCCGGAAGAACAAGCGCACCCCGCGTTTTCGTTGACCTGCCAGGTTTTTAAGGAGTTCACGTGAGCACACATACCCTCACCGACCAGATCGCCAGCTATCCGTTGCTCATCGGCGGCGACGAGGTGGCGGCGGAATCGGGCAAGACCTACGAGAGTGTCGATCCGTTCACCGGGGAGCCCTGGGTACGGGTACCCGACGCCGGCGCCGCGGACATCGACAGGGCGGTGAAGGCCGCTCGCGCGGCGCTGTCGGGTCCGTGGGGCGACCTGACCGCCTCGGCCCGAGGCAAATTGATTTGGCGCTTGGCCGAGCTCATCGCACGGGATGCCGACGAGCTGGCCGAACTCGAGGTCCGTGACGGTGGCAAGTTGCTCCGTGAGATGTCTGGACAGATGCGCGGATTGCCCGAATATTTCTACTACTACGCGGGGATGGCCGACAAGCTCGAAGGCAGCGTCATCCCCACCGACAAGCCCAATTTCCTCGTGTACACCACCCACGAGCCGGTCGGTGTGGTCGGCGCGATCACCCCGTGGAACTCCCCGCTTCTGTTGCTGTCGTGGAAATTGGCCGCCGGCCTCGCTGCAGGCTGCACGTTCGTGATCAAGCCGAGCGACCACACCCCGGCGTCCACCCTGGCATTCGGGAAGCTTTTCGCGGAAGCCGGCTTCCCGCCGGGCGTGGTCAACGTGGTCACCGGTTGGGGCCCGGAGACCGGTGCCGCGCTGGCCTCGCATCCCGATGTCGACAAGATCGCGTTCACGGGGTCGACCGGAACCGGAATCCGGGTCGGTCAGGCTGCGGTGGCGAACATGACCCGGTTCACCCTCGAACTCGGTGGGAAATCGGCGCAGGTGGTCTTCCCCGATGCCGATCTCGATGCCGCTGCCAACGGGGTCATCTCCGGGATCTTTGCTGCCACCGGACAGACCTGTCTGGCGGGCTCCCGGTTGCTCGTCCACGAGAGTGTGGCCGACGAACTGATCAAGAAGGTCGTTGCCCGTGCGTCGACGATCGTCCTCGGCGATCCCAAGGACCCACGTACCGAGATGGGACCCGTGTCCAACGAGCCGCAGTATCAAAAGGTTTTGTCGCACTTCGACTCTGCGCGCGAACAGGGCGCAACCATCGCCTACGGCGGTGAGCCTGCCGGCGAACTGGGCGGGTACTTCGTCAAACCGACCGTGCTGACCGGAGTCACCGCGGACATGCGCGCGGTCTCCGAGGAGATCTTCGGACCTGTGCTCACCGTTTCGACGTTCGCCGACGAGGACGAGGCGATCACGGCTGCGAACTCCACTGAGTTCGGGCTGGCCGGTTCGGTGTGGACCAAGGATGTGCACCGCGCCCACCGGGTCGCCGCGAAGCTGCGGGCGGGCACGGTCTGGATCAACTCCTACCGGACCGTTGCACCACACGTCCCCTTCGGTGGAGTGGGTGCCAGCGGTATCGGCCGCGAGAACGGCATCGACGCCGTCAAGGATTTTACCGAAACCAAATCCGTCTGGGTCGAACTCAGCGGTGCCACGCGCGACCCCTTCACGCTCGGCTGAGGCCGCGCACCCCGAACGAAAGGTTCACACCATGTCAGCCATCGAAGCCGTCATCGTCGCCGGAGCACGCACCCCGGTCGGCACCTCATTCAAGGGAACCCTGCGCGACACGACGGCGATGGAACTCGCCGAAGTCGTTGTCGCGGAGGTCCAGAAGCGCTCAGGCCTCGAGCCTTCGCAGATCGATGACATCATCCTCGCCGAGTCGAACTACGGCGGCGGCGATGTCGCGCGGCATGCGGCAGTGGTGACCGGGATGACCCAGGTACCCGGACAGGCCATCAACCGGCATTGTGCAGGCAGCCTGACCGCGGTCGGAAATGCGGCAGCACAGATCATCTCCGGAGCCGAGCGGGCAATCATCGCCGGCGGCACGCAATCCATCTCGACCAGCCCACTTCAGTCCTTCCGGACCCCCGGCACCGTCGACGAGTTCACCAACAAGTGGATGCCGCCGACCCATCCGGACAGCGCCGCGGCCCCGAACATGGACATGTCGATCACGGTCGGGTGGAACACCGCCACCGAACTCGACCTGACCCGCGAGGAAATGGACGCCTGGGCACTCCGGTCCCATCAGCGCGCCATCGCCGCCATCGACGCGGGCGCCTTTGTCGACGAGATCATCCCGGTCTCGGCACGGCAGCAAGACGGCACGTTCGTGGAGTTCACCACGGACGAGCACCCGCGTCGCGACACGACTGCGGAACGGCTGGCTGGTCTGAAAACCCTGCATCCGGAGATCGAGGGATTCTCGATCACGGCCGGCAACTCCAGCGGCATCAATGACGCCGCCGCCGCCGTCATGGTGGTCGGCTCCGATCTCGCCGCGTCCGAAGAGCTCGAGGTCCTGGCCACGGTGAAGGCTTGGGCGGCTACCGGTATCAACCCGGCCCACACCGGCCTTGCAGTCCTCGACGTCATCCCGAAGGTCCTCGATCGCGCTGGCATCGGGGTGTCCGATGTGGCGCTATGGGAGATCAACGAGGCGTTCGCGGCGGTACCCGTTGCGGCCTGCAAGAAGCTGGGTATTAGCGACGACATCGTCAACGTCCTCGGTAGCGGATGCTCCATCGGTCATCCGGTGGCGGCGTCGGGTGCGCGAATGATCCTCTCTCTGATCAACGAATTGCGCCGCCGTGGCGGCGGATACGGTGTCGCCGCGATGTGTGCCGGTGGCGGACAGGCCGGAGCAGTGGTCATCGACGTTCCTGCGCCCGCGACCACATAGACCTTCTCCGAACCGAAACAAAGGACACGACATGACCGTAGACACCGACGCCGCAAACAAGGTCCTCGCCGGACTGCGCCCGTTCCCGGTTGCCATCACCACCATCGACGGGGGCTTCGCCAACGGCCTGATGTCGCTGTCGGCCGGATCTGCCAGCATCATCCCTGAGGCGCCACGCGCCACCGTGAGCCTCACCAAGTACAACCTGACTCACGACATGCTGCTGAGTTCAGGTGTTTTCGCGATGCACATGCTCAGCGCCGGCGACGACGAGGTCGACGCCTCGTTGGAGATCCTGATGACTCTCGGCGGCAGCTCCGGCCGCGACGGTGACAAGATCGGCAAACTGCGGACAAAGGAGGGTGTCACGGGTGCGCCGATCCTTCTCGATGCCCACAGCTACGTCGAATGCCGGGTGGTCGGATCCCTCGACGTCCAGGAGAGCACCATCTTCGTCGGTGACGTTGTCGCCTCCGAGGTGTTCAGCGAGGCTCAACGCATCAAGATCGGTGAGGCCTGGGGCAAACTGCCCGAGGACTGGATCGAGCAGTATGACGCCAACCACGTGCCGCAGTTGCAGAGCGCCAAGGACCACCGCTTCGGTCAGAAGGTCTGAGGCCGCATATGACCGTCGACGCCGCCCTCGCAGTCGAAGGTCCACCGCTCGGCTCCTGGGAATTGCCCGAAGAACTGCGAATGCTCCGCGACACTGTTCGCCGGTTCATGGAGCGCGAGGTTCATCCGCTGGAGGCAACACTCCCGCACGACGCGGCCGGCCTTCCACGGGACCAACTGATCCCGCTGCAGGACAAGGCCCGCCGTCTCGGCTTGTGGGCTCTGCAAACTCCCGAGGAGCACGGCGGTGCCGGACTCAGCGTGCTCGGTCAGGTGGTCGTTGCCGAAGAAGCTTCGAAGTGCCGGATGGGAGCCTTCTTTCCGGCGTTGGGGGCGTTCGGAGGCAACCCGCCGAATGTCATGTTCAAGGCGTCGGCGGAGCAGTTCGAGAAGTTTGCGCAACCGATCCTCGACGGTCGGATGACCAAGGCCTACACGGCCATCAGTGAGGCGACGGGTGGGTCGGATCCGGCCCGGGCCATCACCCTCAAGGCGGTTCGCGACGGAGACGTCTACGTTCTCAACGGCACCAAGATGTGGACATCGCACGCAGAGAACGCCGACTGGGGGGTGGTGTATGCGCGGACCGGGGAGGGTCGGGCCGGGATCTCCTGCTTCATTGTCGAAAAGGACACGCCTGGACTGTCGTTCAGCCGGATCGGCGTCATGGCGTCGTTCTCGCCGTACGAGCTGCATTTCGACAACGTGCGCCTGCCGTCGTCGAACCTGATCGGCGCCGAAGGCGGCGGGTTCAAACTGGCCAGCGACTTCCTGATCTACAGTCGGATCATCTACGCCGCCGGGCCGATCGGTATTGCGCAGGAAGCCCTGGACGCGGCGTGCTGCTGGGCCAAGGACCGAGAGGTCTTCGGCGGCAAACTCTCAGACAAACAAGGCATTGCCTGGATGTTGGTCGACGCCGAGGTAGAACTTCGGGCGGCCCGGCTGCTGATGTATCAGGCGGCCTGGAATGCCGACCTCGGCAAGGACGTCAAGGTCGATGCGTCGATCGCCAAGATGTACGGCACCGAGGTGGCCTACAAGGTCATCGACAAGTGCATTCAGGTCCACGGTGCTCTCGGCCTTTCGGACGAATTACCCCTGGAGCGGTGGTTCCGCGATCTGCGCGTGAAGCGGCTCGGTGAAGGTGCCACCGAGGTGCAGCGCGTTGTGATCGCCCGCGAACTGTTCAAGTGAAGGTGTGACGATGGCTTTGAAGTTCAACCTGATGTTCCCGATGCGTGCGGTCAAGCACTACCGCGAGTGGATCGGGGACGGCAGCCTCGGCGAGGTCGCAAAGTGTTGCGAAGACGCTGGATTCGACGGATTCTCGATGAGCGAGCACCCGTATCCGGATCGCGAGTGGCTCGCCAACGGTGGTCACCACGCGTTCGATCCGTTTGTGTCGCTGGCGATCGCGGCCGAGGCCACCAAGGACATCCGCTTGATCACCTACCTGATGGTCGTCGGCTACCGGAGTCCGTACCTCGGTGCCAAAGCTGTTGCCAGTCTCGACCTCTTGTCCGGCGGCCGGGTCACACTCGGGCTTGGTGCCGGTTACCTGGAATCGGAGTTCGAGGCGCTCCGCGCCGACTACAGAGGTCGCGGCAAACTCTTTGACGAGGGGATCGATGCGATGCGGGCGACCTGGCGAGGCGAGGAACACAGTGGCCCGGCGTTCGGCGTCACGGGGCACGTGGCGTTGCCGTTGCCACTGACCGTCGGTGGTCCTCCGATCTGGATCGGTGGGAACAGCAAGGCCGCTCGACGTCGCGTGACCGAAAAGGCGGACGGCTGGATGCCCATTGCCCAGAAGGCTGAAATGGCGGCGATCACCAAAACCCCACCCCTGGAGGACATCGAGGCTCTCGGTGCTCAGATCACCGCGCAGAACAAGCTGCGCGCGGAGGCGGGCAAGTCCGACATCGACGTCTCGTTCGTACCGTTCGAGAGTGGAGCGCTGCGAAAGGGTGGTGCCGGCGATTTCGTCGCCGCGGTGGGACCCAAGCTGGATGCTTACGAAGATGCCGGGGTCACGTGGATCACCATCGAGCCGACCAGCCGCACGTTCGCAGACTTCAAGACAGACCTCGCCGTGATGAGCGCTGGACTCGTCAACCGGCAGGCCGCGCGTAGAAGGAATCACAGATGACAGAGGCGCAGGCCTACGACACCGACGTATTCGTCGACATGATCGAAGCGTTCCGCGAATTGCAGGCGACTCTCTGCCTGGTGGCGCCACCTCCCGGGGCGACGACAGAGCTGACGGCCGCCATCGCCGATGTGACGAACCGGCTCAAGGAATTCGAGGCACCAGAAGGAGCGCGTCCAGCACGTGACCTCGGGATGCGAGGTATCGCGCACCCCGTGTTGGTTCCTTATCAGTCGTACGACACCTCGGATAAGAAGTTGGTCGGAACGGTTCGTTTTAGTTATGCACACATGGGTGGGGGAGGAGCCGCCCACGGCGGAGTCATCACCATGTTGTTCGACGACCTCCTGGGAACTTTTGTCAGCCGAAGGGCCCAGCTCGGTTCCCGAACGGCCTACTTGAAGGTCGATTTCCGCAACGTGACGCCCGTCCACTGTGACCTTCGGATAGACGCGTCGATAGACAGGATCGAAGGCCGCAAGACATTCGTGACCGGCACGATTCTGAATGGTGATGTCGTGTGCGCCACGGCAGAAGCCCTGTTCATACGCCTGCTGCCAGGTCAACCGTGACCGCCGAGTCCAGCCGAAGGCATCAACCAAGGAGAGACGATGACATTTGAGAATGCCGGCGCATTGGTCACCGGAGCGGGATCCGGTCTGGGCCGGTCAATCGCGATCCGCCTGGCGAAAGATGGTGCGAAGGTGGTTGTTTCGGACATCAGCGAAGAGGGCGGCGCAGCCACGGTTGACGCCATCGAGGCGGCGGGCGGTAAGGCTGCCTTCATCAAAGCGGACGTTTCCGACGCCGACAGCGTCGAGGCATTGATCGCGGGGTCGATCGACTACCTCGGCGGACTGGATCTGGCGGTGAACAACGCCGGTATCGCCCACACGCCGGGGGATCTGCACCAGCTGGCGATTGCGGAGTGGGACGCGGTGATGGGTGTCGACCTGCGCGGCACATTCCTGTGTATGCGGAGCGAATTGGCTCACATGGTCGAGGCGGGTCACGGCAAGATCGTGAACATGGCGTCGAACGCCGGCACCAAGAACGCGCCCGGCATGGCCGCCTACACGGCAGCGAAGCATGGTGTCGTCGGGCTGACGAAGAATGCCGCGCTGCAGTACGCGCGCCGCAACATTCAGGTCAACGCGGTCGGACCGGGCACGATCCTGACCGAAGGAATCATCGCTTTCGGCGCAGACCAGCAGGAGAAGTGGGCGGATCTGATCCCGGTCGGCCGCATGGGCAAGCCCGAAGAAGTCGCGGCAGCGGTCGCCTATCTGCTGTCGGACGAGGCGGGATTTGTCACCGGACACACCCTTCTGATCGACGGTGGCCTGATGTGGGATTGACGTCCCTACACGCCGCCGGCCGTGCCGAAACAACCGCCGGCCGTGCCCTTGTCCGCCTGCTCGATGGACGGTCGGGCGGCCTTGAAACCGTTGCGCACCAGAGCAAACGCTTCGTCGAGCAGTCGGTCCGGCCGCGCCTCGTCGGAGTCGGCCCATACCGTGAGAGCGGTCCAGCCGGCGCTGAACAGGCTCTGCGCCAACAACTTCGTGAACAGATCGTCGGCGCTGTGATGCGTCCGGTCCGTGATGAACCCGATGACCACCGATTCCCAGGGATTGAACCGGGTCGATCCGAGAGGCCATCCGTTCGACGACTCCGCAATGATGGACACTTGGGTGCGCAACAGGTCTATCTCGGAATCGAGATAGGTCAGCATCGCGGGAAGTTCTACGCAGAGGACGGCGATGGGATCCTCGGCTTCCGGCACCGTTCCCAGCTTCTCGGCCAGCGCGGTCACCTCGTCGGCGGACCGATCCCACAGGATGTCGGCCTTGGCGGCGAAGTACCGCAGGAGGGTGCTGCGTCCGATCCCGCATTCCTCGGCGATGTCAGCCATGGTGACCGAGTCGTAACCGCGATCGGCGAACAGCCGCAGCCCGACCGCTGCGATCGCGCTCTTGTCGGTGACGCGGGGCCGTCCACCCCGGTTCGTCTTCTGTAGATCGGTCATCGGTCCTCCTTCCTGCGAACTCTACTACGCACAGGGGTTGTGGACCTGAGGCCCAAAAGATACCGTCTGTGACAGGGGACACAGGTCGCCCCGCACATGGATGTGCGGGATTGGAGGACACAAATGTCAGCAGCACAACCGGTTTCCGTCACACACGAGGAGCGTTTTCTCCTCGATGGCACCCTGAGGCACTCCGAAAACGGAGCGACACTCGACGTCGTGAATCCGGCCACCGGCCAGAGCGTCGGCGTTGTCGCCGACGCCACCGGCGGGGACATGGACGCGACGATCGCGGCAGCTCGCCGGGCCTTCGACACCACGTCGTGGGCAACGGATCTCGAGTTCCGCCAACGGTGCTTGCGCCAACTTCACGAGGCGATCAGTTCCGAAGTCGAGGACCTTCGACTGGAGCTGGTCACCGAGGTGGGTGCACCGCTCATGACCACGTATATGGCACAACTCGATTGGCCACTGTCCGACGGTCTCCTGTGGCCCGCGGAGGCAGTCGGAGACTTTCCCTGGCACCGGCGCATCGCCGACAGTTCACTGCTCGGTATGACCAACATGCGTTATGTCTTCAAAGAGCCCGTCGGCGTCGTGGCGGGCATCATCCCGTGGAACTTCCCTTTCGAGATCCTCATCAGCAAGCTCGGTCCCATCCTGGCGACCGGGAACACGGTGGTCATCAAGGCGGCGTCGGAGACACCGTGGAATGCCACCCGCGTCGGGCGGTTGATCGCGGAGAAGACCGACATCCCTGCCGGCGTCGTCAACATCATCACGACCGGCGACACCGCCGTCGCGCAGCAGCTGGTCACCGACCCTCGTGTCGACATGATCTCGTTCACCGGATCCACCAGGACCGGGCAGCTGATCACCGAGAAGTCCGCTCCGACGTTCAAGAAGCTGCTGCTCGAGCTGGGTGGCAAGAGCGCCGGAATCATTTTAGAAGACGCAGATCTCGCGTTGGCGCTGCCGTCGGCGATGTCGGCGTGCATGCATGCCGGTCAAGGGTGCGCGCTGCCGACTCGTCTGCTTGTTCATCGGTCCAAGTACGACGAGGCCGTCGCCACTTTGGAGCAGGTTTATGCCGCACTCCCTTACGGCGATCCCGCTGATCCCGGTGTGTTCTGTGGTCCGGTGATCACCGAGAAGCAGCGGACCAACATTCTCGATCTGATCGCCCGCGGTCAGTCCGAGGGTGGGCGGTTGGTCGTCGGCGGCAAGATCCCCGAGGACCAGCCCAATGGCTACTTCGTGCAGCCGACGCTGTTCGCCGACGTGGACAATTCGGCCACGATCTCCCAGACCGAGATCTTCGGCCCGGTCTTGTCGGTGACACCGTTCGACGACGACGCCGATGCCATCAGGATCGCCAACGACAGCGTCTACGGGTTGTCCGGCAACGTGTTCACGTCCTCGTCCGAGCGCGGGTTGACGATCGCCCGCGGGGTCCGCACCGGTTCCTTCATGATCAACGGCGGCATGTTCTACGGATCCGACTCGCCGTACGGCGGCTACAAACACAGCGGTGTCGGCAGGCAGGGTGGCATTGAAGGCCTCGAGACCTACCTTGAGACCAAGGCGGTCGCGACCACGCTCCCGCTCGACATCCCCTGAACACCACACACATCATCATCGAGAACTGAACGAGGAGAACACATCATGGCGGGAAGAGTCGAAGGCAAAGTTGCTTTCATCACCGGTGCGGCACGCGGCCAGGGCCGTAGTCACGCGGTGCGACTGGCCGAAGAAGGCGCCGACATCATCGCAGTCGACATCTGTGAGCAGATCGAGTCGAACCCCTATCCACTTGCCACCGAGGAAGATCTGGCCGAGACCGCCAAGTTGGTCGAGAAGCTGGACCGCAGGATCGTGACAGTCAAGGCCGATGTGCGCGACCGGTCACGGCTGAAATCTGCACTCGACGAAGGATTGGCCGCGCTCGGCCATCTCGACATCGTGGTCGCCAACGCCGGCATTCTGCCGATGGCGATGGGTGACCCGCACGCGTCCGACTTCGTCGATGCGGTGGACGTCGACCTCGTCGGTGTGATGAACGCGGTCGCGGTGTCGATGCCGCACCTGGGCAAGCACGCTTCCGTCGTGATCACCGGATCGACGGCGGCGATGCTGCCGGGTACAACGGATAATCCGGCGATGGGGCCCGGTTCTGCTGGATATGGTTGGGCCAAGAAGACATTGATGGGGTACTCCGAGCAGCTTGCGCTGCATTTGGCGCCGGAGTTCATCCGCGTCAACGTGATCCATCCCACAAACGTAAACACCCATCTCCTGCACAACGACGGTCTTTACTCGATGTTCCGTCCGGACCTGGAGAACCCGACGCGTGAGGATGTCGAGCCCGCGTTCACGATGTTCCAGGCGATGCCCATCCCATACGTGGAACCCGTGGACATCTCCAACGCAGTGCTCTTCTTCGCGTCGGACGAATCCCGCTACGTCACAGGGCAGCAACTGCGCGTCGATGCCGGTTCGCTCCTGAAGATGCCGGGCGGCCCCACCAACATGTAGGTGGCCGCTCTATGCCCTGTGGTCACCCTGCAGAAGGGTGACCACAGGTGTTGATTGGGTCAGCGCTTGCCGGCGTTCTGCGGCCGTCCGTTTCGAAGACAGCTTTGCTGGACTGCGCACCGGCACTCACTTCGGCGGTCCAGGCCCGGTTGATCTCAGTCTCTCGGCCGAGCGCCTCTGCGATTGCGTCGTCGGACAGTCCGTCGTAGAGCGACCAGACCTGCTCCTGTGTGGCCGAATCGACCGCGGTGGAGGCTTCGGCGACGGCCAGTCCGCGGTCGTGCAACGCTGTCGGTTGCGCTTTCATATTCAGCCATGCGTGGGGTGACTCTCGATTCCGGACAGTTGGCGGCGCGCGGTGGGTGAAGAATCGTACGTCGTCGGCGGCTCGGGTAGCGGGTGTGCCCGCTCGGCCCGGTAGGCGTCGAGCATGAGTTTTCAGCGGTAGCGAACTACGGGGAACCGCTGACCGGCAGGATCCTCGTCGACATCTCCAACACGTTCAACGCCGACGCCAGCGGACTGGCAACTGCCACAGGCACATCGGCGGCCCAGGAGATCGCGGTTGTCGCCCATGAGAGCGCACACGTCGTGAAGGCATTGAATACGATCTTCGGCCACGTCCTTGCTCAAGACAAGCCCTTGGACGCGTTCGGTGCCATCGACCGGGTAGATTGACCTTCGTTGAAAGGCTGAGCCCCGGCGTCGGCGCTAGTGCGGCTCAGGTCGGTGGAAGGTGGCCAGCTGTGCACCTGCGGCAACCAGCCCGAGACCGGCAGCCAATGCCGCAGCGTGATTTCCACTGACCTTGGTGTCGAGTCCGAGCGCCCGATCGACACTCCAACGACCGGGACCGATGCCAGCCAGGGCGACAGCGCCGACGGCGAGGTTGGCGACGTACTCCCATCCTTCCGAGGTGATGAAGAAACCGTTCGGTACGTGCACTGAGCGGGCCGCGACGGCCATCGTCCCGACCACCGCCGCGGCAGCCAGCGGCGTTGCGGCGCCGGCGACTATCGCCGCGCCGGAACCGACTTCTACGAACGCACTGGTCTGGGCCTGAAGTTTGGGCCGGCGAAAGCCAATCGATCCGAACCAGCCGGCCGTGCCGTCGATGCTGCGGCCGTGCTTGACGCCATGAGCGATCATTGTGCCGCCGATTGCCGCGCGCAGTAGCAGCTGGACGCTGGAGTGGCCGGAATGGGTTGTTGCTGAATCGGGTTCGATTCGCACGCGGGTCATATGTGTAGTCCTTGGATCGGATGACGCGAGTGCGGGCTTGCGGCACACTCCTGCCGCAAACCCGATCCCCGGCTGCTCACAAGATGGCGGAGCTGATCTTGAGTTCGATGATCTCTTCTTCGCTCAGACCGAGCTCGGTGAGGATCGCGTCGGTGTGCTCACCATGGCTCGGGGCCCGACGAAGTTCCAATGGTGCCTCGTCGAATTGAACGGGACTCGCCGCGAGCGCGAACTCGTTGCCGCTGCTGTCCGAAGTCCTCGGCAAATAGCCGTTTGCGATGACCTGCGGGTCGCTGTGCACCTCGTATGGGGTTCGCAGAACGTCCCAGACGCCGTCAAAGCCGCTAAACGCAGCTTCCCAGTGGCTCAACGGTTTCGACTCGAATGTGCCCCGCAGCTCCGTGATGCATTCGACCCGATTCTGAAAACGGAGGAGCGCGTGTGAGAAGCGCTCGTCCTCGATGAGGTCGGTGCGACCGAGTCGGGTGCAGAAATCACTCCAGAATCGATCGGCCTGCAGCAATACGAAGCTGATGAATCGGTTGTCCTGAGTCTTGTAGATGTTGGCCACTGGGTTCGGCATGGCGCTCAGATCGAACTTGGGGATGTCGGCGCCGAGAACCCCGGCGCCAACGATGTCTGGCCCCAGTTGCCAGATGGCGGCGTTCAGAAGTGAGACGTCAACGACAGATCCTTCTCCGGTGCGTTCGCGCTTGAGCAAGGCCGCAGTGATGCCTGCGGCAATCGCGAGCCCGCCATACGAGTCGCCGAAAGCGGGCCGCTGTACCGGTGGGTAGTCGCCGTTGCCGGCCGAATAAGCTTCGGCGATGCCGCCGCGCGACCAGTAGGCCGCCAGATCGTAGCCACCCTGCACGGCCAGGTCGCCCTTTGTGCCGTAGCCGTGTCCGCGTGCGTAGATGATCTTCGGGTTACGGGCGCGGATGGCGCCGACATCGACGCCCATGCGCGCACGCGAATCAGGCAGCAGGTTTGTCACGAACACATCGGCGGTCTCGACCAGCTTCATCAGGACTTCGAGGCCTTCGGGGGTTCCTGTGTCGATACCGACACTTCGCTTGCCGCGATTGGGTTGCTCGACGAAGTGATTGACGCCTCCGGAGCCGGTGACCACCCCGGAACTGATCAGTCCGCGCTGAGGATCGCCGGTCTCAGGGTGTTCGATCTTGATCACGTCGGCGCCCCAGTCCGCGAGCACTGCGCCGGCAGCGGGAACAAAAGTCCAGGCAGCGAGCTCGACTACGCGGATACCGGAGAGGGTGTCGTTCATGGCGTTTCCTTTCATGCCGTCGAATCGGCAAAGCGACAGGCGGCGACCGAATAGCCCTCACAAGCGAGGTTTGGTGAGTCCGGCGGGACCTTGAGCCACAACTCGGCCCGCGAACTCTCTTAGTGTATATCCGTATAGGTAACTAATTAACCGGTTTTGCAGAATCGGACATATCCTGACGGGGTGTACTACATGACCGAGCCTCATGCGGATTCGGCTGAACTGGAGGACGCGGCCGGAAGCCGACCGGCGGTGGCAGCGGTGGAGCCGACCCCTGTCGAACGCAGGTTCGGCATAACGATCGTGGAGGCTGATCCGAGGACCGGTCGCAGTTTGCTGACCATGGATGTCGCCTCTCTCGAGAACACGGAGACGGGAGTAAGGAGCCTGGGGCCACTGGCGTTGATGCTCGACGGATCCGGTGGGTTGTCGAACCATGTTGTGCGACCGGACGACACGTGGACCGTCACCAGCGAGCTGTCGATGGATTTGAATCGAGCGGCCATGGTCAGCTCCGGCGAGGTGGTCGCGTCCTTCCGGTCGATCGGTTTCGATTCGGTACAAGCATTGTCGCTGACCACTTTTCGAATTGGCGGCATCGAAGTCGGTACAGGGTTGATCCGTTCGGTCTTCGTTCCGGCGCGAGGCGTCGATTTGCAGCGTCCGAGAAACCCCGCGTCCCCGTCCCGGCACGCAACGTTGTTGGAGCAATTGTCACTCCGGGTGGACGGCGCCTCGTCCGGATACAGCTTGATTCCGATGCTCGATCCAGACCTGAACAACGACATCGGAAGTGTGCATGGCGGCGTCGTGGCCATAGCGTTGGAACTGGTGGCTGTCGGTGCCCTGCAATCGAAGCAGGGTGATTCGGATGCCCACTATTCTGGCTCATTGCGTATCAACTACCTCCGGCCAATGAAGGTGGGGGATGGGGCCCGTTACAACGCGACCCCGGTTCGGATCGGGCGCGGCACCGCAGTGGCCGACAGCGTGGCCATCGGCGCCGATGGCCAGGCATCGGCAATAGCGCGCGTCACCAGGTACCGATAATCGGTGCCACCGACCGGAAGCACCGCTGTGGAACCCATCTTCGACGTCTGACATCGGGCGGTGCTGATCTATGACACCCGCCGCATTGTGCGAAAGTGTTCCGTCTTGTCTGGATCGGGTATAGCGTTATGAGGTCGTTCATTTAACTATATGCTCCACTAGGGTGCGCAAAGGC
This sequence comes from Williamsia muralis NBRC 105860, assembly GCF_001598915.1. Taxonomy (GTDB): domain Bacteria; phylum Actinomycetota; class Actinomycetes; order Mycobacteriales; family Mycobacteriaceae; genus Williamsia; species Williamsia muralis. The sequence goes on from NZ_BDAP01000001.1 coordinate 338,803, forward strand.
AGCATACGGAGGTTGTGCGTTGAACGTCGAACATCTCATCGCTCGGGAGCTGGTTCGGGACCGGTACGCCCGATACAACCGGGCGGGTGACAAGGGCCGACTGGTCGAGCTCGCGGCATGCTTCACCGAGGATGGGTCTCTGGAGGCGCGAAACTCCTTTAACGCCACAGGGCGACAGAACATCATCGACACGCTGACCTCGGTATCTGCCGAACTGGTGGCGCATGCCACCGCTGCGGCGACGACGACGCGACCCATCGTCCGGCACTTTGTCGCGAGCCTTCGCTTCGATTCGATCACGCCCGATCGGATCGAATCCTCGGCCTACTTCGCGGTGTTTCAAGCCGATGCCGCCGATCACTGGGGCACGTATCGCGATGTTCTGGTGCCCGTGGGCGATGAGTGGTTGTTCAAGCGCCGACTCGTCGTGATCGACGGATCGCGCCCGGGCTCGTCTGCCGCATCGAGCAAGGCCTGAGGATAAGGACTCGTCATGGATTTACAGCTCAATGGCAAACGCGCACTGGTGACCGGTAGTAACGGAGGCATCGGCGCCGCAATCGCTCAGGCACTCGCCGACGAAGGGGTGTCGGTGGTGCTTCACGGGCGCAACGAGGCAAAACTGGCCGCGGCTGAGGCCGCGATCTCTGCTCGCGGTGGCGCAGTCGCGACGGCCGCCGGTGATCTGTCGACCGATGCGGGCGCCGACGACGTCGCCGCGAGGGCCGTTGATGCATTCGGTGGCATCGACATCCTGGTGAACAATGCCGGGGGCGCCTCGGAGTCCGGCAGAGGGTCGTGGTTCGATCTGCCGCCGAGTGACTGGGCCGCCACGTATCAGAGCAACGTCATCTCGGCCGGACGACTTATCCACCACGTGGTACCCGGCATGAAGGCCGACAAGTGGGGTCGGATCATCCAGATATCCAGTGCCGCAGGCATCATCCCGACGTCCGGGCAGCCCGACTACGGTCCGTCCAAAGCGGCCCTGGTCAACATGTCGATGGGCCTGTCGAAGGCGCTTGCCGGCTCGGGAATCACCGTGAACACGGTGTCGCCCGGCATGATCATGACCGACAAGCTCGTCGAGTTCCTGCGCACGTTCGCCGACAAACGCGGCTGGGGCGACGATGTCGACCGAGCGGCCGAGTACGTGCTCAAGGGGACCGGTCAAACCGTCACCCGGATCGGGCAGGTCGAGGACATCGCGTATGCGGTGACCATGCTCGCCAGCCCCGCCTCCGGTTTCATCAACGGGGTGAACCTCCACCTCGACGGCGGCGGAACCGGATCCATCTACTAGCGGTCGGAGGCCGAGATGAAACTCAATTTTCAATTTCCCACCGGGGCCGTCAAGCACTGGGACACCTGGATCGGTGCACACGAGTTCGCCGAGATCGCCGTGGTGGCAGAGTCCAGCGGATTCGACGTCGTCTCCACCACGGATCACCCGTTTCCCTCGGAGGAGTGGTTGGTGGGCGGAGGCCACCACGCGCTGGACCCCTTTGTGGCGCTGTCGTTCATGGCTGCTGCAACGTCACGGATCCGGTTGCTGACCTTCATTCTCGTTGCGGGATACCGCAATCCGTACACGACAGCGAAGTCGGTGGCGTCGCTGGATCTGTTGTCCGGCGGCCGGGTGATTGCCGGTATGGGTGCGGGATACCAGGCGAATGAGTTCGACGTCCTGGGTGCGTCGTTCGATGACCGCGGACCGCGTTTCGACGAGGCGATCGTGGCGATGCAGGAGGCGTGGACCGGCGAGGTGATCGACCGGGAGGGACCGTTCTTTCCCGCTCACGGGCACCGGATGCTCCCACGTCCGGCGCAGCGTCCGGGCCCGCCGATCTGGATCGGCGGGAACAGTAAGGCGTCGATCCGCCGGGTCGCCGAGCTCGCCGACGGCTGGTTGCCGTTCGAGCAATCCGCGGCAATGTCTGCCATCACGAATACGCCACAGCTGCAGACCGATCAGCTCGCCGAGCGGATCGATCAGATCAGGGACAAGCGGCGCGCTCTGGGGCGGCCCGCGGACTTCGAGGTGTGCTTCACGCCGACCGCGCGACGTGACTCCGATGAGACGGCCGACGCAGTGGCACAGCAGATCGGGCCGTTGTCCGAGGCCGGCGTCACCCACATCTCGGTGGAATCGAAGACGCGCAGCATGGATGCCTGCTTGGCGGAGATCGAACTGCTGGGCACACGACTGGCCGGTGTCGGAACAGTCGGTTGAGGTGTCACTGCTGCCGTTACGCGGCGGTTATGACAACTATGTCACCGCCTCGGGAAGGCTATAATCGCTCGTCAAGAAGTTGATAGACCTGCCGCATCGCCATTTATTGACGTTTACGTCAAACTCATGCAAGCTGGACGAAGACTTCAGCCACCCGATAGAAAAGGCCTACCCATGATCGATTTGAACGATGTTCCGATTTTCGACGCCGATACGCACATGTACGAGACGCCGGATGCCCTGACCAAGTTCCTGCCTGAAAAGTTCTCGCCGGCGGTGCAATTCGTCCAGGTCGGTAAGCGCACCCGGATCGCGATCCTGAACAAGATCACGGAGTTCATCCCGAATCCGACCTTCGAGAAGGTGGCCGCGCCTGGTGCCCACGAGAAGTTCTACTCCGGTCAAAATGTCGAAGGTCTGACCTTGCGTGAGATGCAGGGAACGGCCATCGAGGCGCCGCCTGCCTCACGGGAACCCCGCGCGCGCATCGAAGAGATCAACCGACAGGGCGTGGACGCCGCGCTCGTCTACCCGACCCTGGCCAACCTGGTGGAGCATTCTGCCGCCGAGGATCCCGACCTCACCGTCGCGATGATCCATGCCCTCAACCAGTGGATGCTCGAGACGTGGGGCTTCACCCACGAGAACCGGCTGTTCATGACGCCGGTCATCACGTGCGCTCTTGTCGATGAGGCACGTCGCGAGCTGGAATACCTGGTCGACAACGGTGCCAAGGTGGTGCTGATCAAGCCCGCCCCCGTCAACGGCTACAGAGGCTGGCGGTCGCCGGCATTGCCCGAGTTCGACCCGTTCTGGAAAGACGTCGAGGATGCGGGTATGCCGGTGGTGCTGCACGCCAGCCAGCCTCCGCTCGACGAATACATCAACAAGTGGGAACCGCCGTCCACCAACAACTTCATGACCATGAGCTCTTTCCGCTGGCTGGCGCTGGGTCACCGGGAGATCTCGGACATGCTGGGGTCGCTCATCTGCCACGGCACCCTGACCCGTTTTCCGAAGCTGCGCATCGCGTCGGTGGAGAACGGCAGCGCCTGGATTCATCCGCTGTTCCACGACCTCGCGGATCTGAACAAGAAGATGCCGCAGAACTTCCCGGAGGACCCGCTCGAGGTCTTCCGTCGAAACGTCTGGGTGAGCCCCTTCTGGGAAGGGTCGGTCAGCGATGTTGTGGAAACAGTCGGCTGGGACAAGGTCATGTTCGGTTCGGACTACCCGCATCCCGAAGGGCTGACCGAGCCGAAGGGCTTCTACAAGTATGCCGAGGGCATGAGTGAACGGCGTGCCTACGATTTCATGGGTGACAACGCACGCCGGTTCCTCGGTCTACCGCTGCGTAACCCGAGTCCGGACGCCGCCGAGGCGCCCGCGGACGCCGTCTCGGTCTGACCCGCACCACATACGGAAAATGCCAGGGCCGCGAGCACATTGTGCTCGCGGCCCTGGTCCATTCGTGTCCCAGGAATCGTCGTGTCCGGTTCAGATCCGCGCCCGGCCTCCCGTGTTCAGGGGCCGCTGTCCTGGTAGTTGCCGATCAACCCGTGAAGGGTCTCGAACTCAGAACGCATCACGTCTTCGGGTGCCGAGCCCGGCGACCGTATCCACCGGTCGATCGAGCGTTCGACGACCAGCATCCCGACTGAAGCCAGGAGGATGCACCGCTCGTCGGCCACCGCGATCTTCCGACGCTCCGCGATGGCGTCAGAGACCGTCCTGGCGCTGGTGTCGTGGTTCTTTCGTTCTTGGCCGATGAGCTTGACCGATGAAGCGACAGCCTCCCGATAGAGCGTGATGCGCTCCCGCTGCCTCGACAATCCTGGTGCCAAAGTGATGAAAGCCTGTGCCATCGCATTGAGTTCGGACATCGACTCCGGTTGCGCCAGGTACACGCCGCTGAAAGCCCGTACGAAGTCGTACTCACCGAGGAAGAGAACCGATTCCTTCGTCGGGAAGTAGCGGAAGAACGTCCGCGGTGACACGCCGGCACCCTTGGCGATCTGATCCGTGGTGGTCTGATCGAAACCGTTCGTGCTGAACAGGTTCAACGCCGCGTCGACCAATGCCAGTCGCGTCTGGGTGGCACGATCTTGCCGCCGTGACCGGTCGCCGGATTGCATCTCTGTGGTGGTCCTTTCGAAACGGCACCTGCCTTCGGTGTATGTCGCCGGGATGTCGACCGTCCCGCGCAGTGATCACCATACTGCGCTATCGACACTCAACTGTCATTGTGACGCGGCGCATGGCGGCACGGACGCCGGGCGGCTCCAATACGGATCGGGTTGATTGCAAGCCATCTGGCGAGTACTCAACCAACATCGTCGTTGACGTGTGACAGTCGACTGCCATAAAGTCGAGAATGCGAACTGCGAAACATTTCCAGCGAAAGTGGGCGCCATATGTCGGACAGCTATCTCTTTGTCTTCTCCAATCCGACAGAGGGCAACGACGACGAGTTCAACAGCTGGTACGAGACCCGGCACGTCCCTGACGTTCTCGAGGTCGAGGGGGTCACCGCCGCGCAACGCTACGATTTGGCTCCGATGACACCGCCGGAGGCTGAGGGAATCGCCGCGCCCCAGGCCCCGGCACACCGCTATCTCGCGGTCTATGAACTCGACCGCGACCCCGACATCGTGATGGGGTCATTTCTCGATCGGGTCGGTTCCGGGCCAGATGGCGCTGAGCGGTTCTCTCGACCTCGCGGGGGTGTCGATGGCGGTATGGCGGCCACGAGGCGAGCGGAAAGTCGCGGGACCAGTCAGGTGAGTTGTGCAGTTGTCGGCATCGGCAGAACCGAGTATTCGTGCCGATCGAACCGAACCCCACTCGCAATGGCCATCGAGGCGTGCCGTGGTGCCATCGACGATGCGGGATTGACCCCTGCGGACGTCGACGGGATAAGTACCTTCATGGTCAACGACTCAGCCCAACCGATCACCGTCGGTTGGGGATTGGGCATCGACGAGTTGTCGTGGGCCAATGCCATGTATGGCGGCGGTAACCTGGTTGCCGATCAGATCGCAACGGCGGCAGCGGTGATCGAGGCCGGGATGTGCCGGGCAGTTCTGGTGTATCGATCCCTCAACGGCCGGTCCGGACACCGTTTCGGAACGGTGGAAGGTCCGATGCTGGTGGATCAGGAAAACCAGTTCGACGCCGCGTCGGGATTCCTTGTGCCCCCGCAGTGGTTCGCGATGTGGGCGCGGCGCCACCAGCATGACCACGGTTCCACCGGAGAGGATCTCGGTCACATCGCGATCACCCAGCGAACCCACGCCGGGCCCAACGAACATGCGCTGCGGCGTGAACCACTGACCATGGACGACTACCTCGGCGCGCGCTGGATCAACGAGCCCTTCCGGGTGCTCGATTGCACGTCTGAGGTCGACGGCGCGGTGGCCGTGCTCGTGGTGGGCGAGGACCTCGCAGCCGACACCGCACACGATCCGGTGTGGCTGGTCGGGTCATCCAATTCGCAGAGCGGAGCGGGATGGACACAGTGGGATGACCCGGCCGCGATGTACGCGCGATCGGCCGGCCCAAAGATCTGGGAGCGCACCGGACTCGGGCCGGGCGACATGGATGTGGCGTGCATGTACGACTGCTTCACGTACACGGTGATGGCCACCATGGAAGGATACGGATTCTGCGAGAAGGGAGGGGTCGGCACGTTCTTCGCCACGGGGCGAGCAACCTATGGCGGCGACGTGGTGGTCAATCCGCACGGAGGCCTGTTGTCCGAGGGGTACATACACGGTCTCAATCACCACTTCGAAGCCGTCAGCCAGCTACGGAATTCGGCCGGGGCGCGGCAGGTCGAGGGAGCCGAACTCGCGCTGGTCACCGCCGGCGGTGGCCCGTTCGGCGGCGCCAACATCTACAGCAGGCAGCACCCATGACCGACGCACTCATGTTGGCGCCGCTGCCCGTTCCCGATCCTGACTCGGCGCCGTACTGGGATGCCCTCGCGGAGGGCAAGCTCAAGATCTGCCGTTGCGTGGACACCGGTACATGGATCCACCCACCCCTCGAACGCAGCCGGATAACCGGCGGGCCGGTCCGGTTCGACGAAGTGAGCGGTTACGGAACGATATTCAGCTTCATCGTCATTCGTCAGCCCACGGTGCCCGGCCACCGGCCGCCGTATGTGACAGCCCTCATCGAACTCGATGAACAGCCGGGACTTCGCATGAGCGCGGTGGTGAACGCGCAGCCGCACACGATTCGGATCGGCCAGCGGGTGAGAGCCCGGATCGTCGAGATCGTCGAGATCGGCGACAGCGGCGTGTATGCGCCCGAGTTCGTCCCGATCGGCACCGACGAAGAATGAAGGCAGGGGCCCGAGTGCACGCAGGTCGGCCCGGAGCGTCACATCCGGCCCTGTGAGCGCGACCTGTGTGCAACCGGGCACGCTGAACGACCCACGTGGACGTTCAGAACGCCGATCGGTGATGTGCTCCGTCGACACAGATGTAATGGCCGTTGAGATAGCCGGCCTGGTCTGAACACAGATAGGCGATCGTCGACGCGATCTCCTCGGGCTCACCCGCCCGGCCTGCCGGCACTCCGGCCTTCTCCATCAGCCACTGCTTGCGAGCGGCGTCGTCGGTGAGCCCCTCGTGAGTGGAGAGGTACCAGTTGGTGGTCTTGGTCGCGATCCATCCAGGGGCCACCGTGTTGATGGTGATACCGAACTGGGCGTATTCGTCGGCGACACTCTTGAGGAGTCCGACCGTCGACGGACGTGTCGCGTTGGCGACCGTGTGCGGCGGCAGACTCTGCGGCTCCTTGGCGGTCCCCGACCCGATGTGGACAAAGCGACCCCATCCGGCCTCGCGCATGGCGGGCAGTACGGCACGGAGCATGTGCACCTGGCTGAGCGTGTACGTCCGGTATGAGTCGACGTAGTCTTCGGCGCGGGTGATCTCTTCGAAGTAACCGCGCACGTGAAAGTCGGCCTGTGTCACCACGATCAGAGGGGCACCGAGCTGCTCGGTGATTGTCGCGACAGCGGATTCGATGCCTTCCTGCGAACTCATGTCCGCAGGCACCCCGAGTGCCTCGCCGCCGGCTGCGGTGATCTCCTCGACCGCGCGGTCGATGTGTTTCTGGGTACGGGCGACGATGGCGACGCGGCTGCCCTCGGCGGCGAGCATCTTCGCCGTCTCCTTGCCGATGCCTTTGCTGCCACCGACGACAAGTGCCACTCGTCCTTTGATCAGGTAGTCCATGGATGTGTCCTTTGATCGCTTGTGGTACTCGGCAGCCGAGCATGGGCCGGGGACTGAAGCCGCGTATGACGTATATCACTATTCAGTTAGATGAATCAACGAGTTACGCCCTTTGGTGGCAGGAGCTGATCTCGATTCACATCCTGTAAACATCTGCCGTGCAGCATGATTAGTGCGGAAGGGGCGTATGTGGAGATATTCGACAACGGTTTGGTGTTTACAGATGGGCGCTCACGGGCGTATGGTCGGGCTATCAATTTTTGACGTCCGCGCCAAAAATGTCAGCGAATTCTTCAGGAGGTCTGATCGATGGGTCAGCTCAGCATGCATCCCACCGGATGGTTCCAGGTCGCGTGGTCGGCCGATCTGGCGATCGGTGATGTCGTCCCCTTGCACTACTTCGGTGCCGAATTGGTCGCGTATCGCGGCAACGACGGCCTTGCGCACGTGCTCGATGCCCACTGCCAGCATCTCGGCGCCAATCTCGCCTTCGGTGGTTGTGTTGTGGACGACGGGATCCAGTGCCCGTTTCACGGGTGGGTCTGGGATGGGCGAGGGCGTAATGTCCGGATTCCTTACGAGGCGAAACCGAACCGTGCCCGCAAGGTACGCAGCTGGCCGGTCAGCGAGCGCAATGATTCCATCTACGTCTGGCATGACCTTCTCGGCCGAGACCCGATGTGGGAGGTGCCGGACGCTCTGCAGAGTCTGGGTGACCACATCAGCGCAACAACGTTCCGGCCGGTCGAAGCGAACGCACGTGTGCTCACCAAGAACGTGCGGGTTCATCCGCAGACCATTGCGGAGAATGCGGTCGACCCGCATCACTTCCGATATGTGCATCGCACACCGATCAGCCCGGTTGTCCTGCGGGAGAGCACCGATGACGCCTCGTGGGCGGCCAAGGTGGGATTCGGCAACAAGTGGCAGCACGGCGTGGACGACCCTGACGACACCATCAACACGCTCGAAATCCTCTGGAGCGGAGTGGGGTTGAGCTTCAGCGGTGAGCACATGCGCAACGGCATCCGGGTCACCGGGATCTGCCCGACACCGGTCGATGACGAGGTGAGTGACATCTTCGGCACGTACTGGATCGACGAGGGCAGCGACGACCCCGAAGGGTTCATCGAAAACGGCAAGGGTGCGCTGGTCGACGACGTCAAGATCTGGAATCACCAGCGCTACATGGATCCTCCGGGGCTGTCTCCGTCCGAGGCGGCCGGATTCCGCAAGCTGCGCTCGTGGGCGCGCAGTTTCTATCCGCCGGCCGAGAACGCCGAGGTCGAACGTCAGACCGTCTCCGCAGAGTAATTCGCCCGGTGAAACTGAGTGAAGCGAAGCATCCGAAGTCGGCGGTGACGCGACAAGCGTTCCTTGACGCGGCCCGGGACGTGTTCGAGCGCAAGGGTTATTCCGGTACTCAGGTGAAAGACATCACCGATCGGCTTTCGGTCGCGCGGGGTAGTTTCTACTACTACTTCCGAGACAAGCGGCACATCTTCATCGAGCTGGGTACCGTCACCACACGCGAGACAGCGGACGCCGTGCGGGCGCTCGAGCTCATCGAAATCGGTGCTGACAAGTCCGCCTTCGAAGCATGGGTACGTCAGCTGTTCGACTATCTCGACCGAACCGGAGCCTTCTCGATCAGGTCCGTCGATGATTCGCCACCGGACGCCCGGTTCCAGGCAGCGGTGGCACGAGTTCATGCCGAGACAGCCGGCGTCATCGGTCGCGAGCTGGAACGACTGTCCGGGCGCTCCCTGAGCGATCCCGCCACCTCGGGGGTGTGTGTGATGGCGATGTTGGAGCGGTCGTGGTTCCTCGCACGCAACACCAAGGCTCAAATGACCCGGGAGGGCACGATCGCGGCGATCACCGATTTGATATATGCGATGGTGGGTCCTTCGCGCGTCGAGAGTTCACCGGTGTCTGCCCGTGTCGCCCGCTGATCAGGCGACCGGCAGCGAGCTTGGGGCGCCCGCACCGACACCCCCGGGGGCGGTCGCGCTACGGGTGCGAGAGGTCATTGCCGAGACCCCCGATGCCAAGACGATCGTGTTCGATCCTCCCGGTGATCAATTCTCCTATCGGCCTGGACAATTCCTCACCCTGAGGATTCCGAGTGATCGCACGGGATCGGTGGCGCGGTGTTACTCGCTGTCGAGCTCGCCGAGACACGACGACCTGCTGATGGTCACCGTCAAACGGACACTCGACGGCTACGGATCCAACTGGTTGTGCGACACCGTCGCCGCGGGTCAGGTCATCGAAAGTCTGCCTCCGGCGGGCGCATTCACGCCCAAAGATCTCGACCGCGACCTACTGCTGGTCGGTGCCGGGAGTGGCATCACACCGTTGTTGTCCATCGTGAAGACCGCGCTCCTGGACGGCAGTGGACGTGTGGTGCTGTTCTATGCCAATCGTGATCTCGAGTCGGTGATCTTCGCGGCCCAGTTGCGCTCTCTGTTCGGCGAGTATCCTGAGAGACTCACGGTGGTGCACTGGATCGAGAGTGTGCAAGGGTTGCCGACACACCTTGCGCTGCGGTCGGTGTTGCAACCGTACGGGGACTTCGAAGCGTTCATCTGTGGTCCGAAACCCTTCATGCAGGGAGCACGCCAGGCGCTCGAACAGATCGGACTACCGCGGGCCCGGATCCATATCGAGAACTTCGTGTCGCTGTCCGACGATCCGTTCGGCCACCACGGGCCGGCAATTGTCACTGCGGACAGCGTTGAGGACATGCGGGATGCCGCCAGGGTCACCGTTGAGCTCGACGGCGCCACCCACGAACTCGCCTGGCCCCGCACGAAAACGCTGATCGACGTACTACTCGCTCACGGAGTGGAGGCGCCGTACTCATGCCGGGAGGGTGAATGCGGGTCGTGCCAGGCCACGGTGCTCTCCGGACAGGTCGAGATGGCGAACCCCGGCGCCCTCGACGAGGAAGACATGGCGGACGGGCTCATTCTCGGCTGCCAGGCACGTCCGGTGTCCGACCATGTGGCTGTCGAGTTCTGATTGTCGGCAGTGACTTACGGCTACTGGCGACCGGACCTGCCCCTACGCGGTGTAGGCATCACGGACGGCCCGTGGCTGACGATCACATCGGCTGTCACGGCATCTTGAGCGCCTACGGTCTCACCGGATGTCTGATCGTCGGGTCCGTCATGGGACGACGACAACGACTTTCTCGGCGCGTCGACGTTTTGTCCCCGTCCCTGCTGTAGCGGTACGCATCACCGACGCGGAGGGAAACGAGGTGTCCCCGGGCTTCCCGGGTGAGCTTCGTCTGCGTGGCCCGCAACTGTTCTCGGGATACCTTAATCCGGCCCTGATCGGAATCGTTCGACAGTGCCGGCCATGTCAGGACCGGCGATGTGGCCGGCGGTTCCTGAAGGTGGCACCAAGGAGAAGGAAGCGGGTCTGCTGCGCCAAGACAGTACCCGACGGGTGCGAAGTCTGACGTCACTCAACAGTCCATTGTGAGTGCGAGGCGAATAACAGTTGCGCGCAGAGGATTGGATTCCCACAGTGGCACAACAGCTTCCCCCTCGAACGCGAAGAGGAAATGGTACATCTGCTACCAGGCGGCGCCACTCACCGTGGTCGCGGCACCTTTTGAAACGAATATGGCTGCGCTGCACAGGTATTGCATGTCTTGACACTGGTGCCGTACTCTGGGGTACGGTCGAGATGCCGGTATTCACGGCCCGAAGAAGGGTGTCTTCAGTGGCATTGGGAGCAGCGCAGGCTCCATCAAACTCGGCCTGCTTATTGATTTCGCGATTCCGCCGCCCGCGACGTATGACCTCACAGTCAGATTGGCTCGCCGGACTTCGCCTGGCATTCACCGAAGCCGTCGACGCCGGACACCTGGACCGCGACGTCGCGTTGATCGAGCGGTCGGTCGAAGGGTTGGCTCGTGGGGAGGTGAAGGTGGTCGTCGATGCCCGGCAAGAACTGGCCGACGAGAGATGTCTTGCGATCATCGGGCCGATGGTCTCGGAGAACGCCTCTCCGGGAACGTTGTCGAACGAGGCGGTTTTGTACCGACGCTGTCGTGGGGCGGTACTGCCGATTGGCTCGGGCGACTGCCGAAAGAGTTCAGCGCCATCCATCTCCGTGGCAGCTTCATCTGACCGCCGTTATCGTCCGCGACTCCTGAAGGAATCAACGCGTCTCCCAGTCTGATTGCGGTCGATCCGCGTACCACAGCGGTCGTGTGTATCGAATGCCAGCAGGGAATCCTCGGCGAGCAGTCGATACTGCCGGAACTGCAACGTGATTCGTCGAGATTGGGTCCGGCGATCGGTCTCCTGCTCGATGCGGCCCGGACTTCGGGCGCCATCGTGGTGCATGCAACGTTCGAAGGACCGCTAGGTGGTGAACCGTCGGGCACCGCAGGGGTGTGGCGCAGCATGGGGCCGGCGACACGGGACTGGACGCCCGGGTCCGAGCCCACTCGGGTCATCTCGGCGTTGCATGCAACCGGCGACCTTGTGATACCGCGCCACCACGGGTTGTTCCCGACCTCGGACTCCGAACTGATGGCGGTCCTGCGCGGGCGTGGTGTACGGACCGTCGTCCTCGTCGGGGTGTCGCTAAATCTCGCGATCCCGCACACCGTCGGCGACCTGTCGCAGGCGGGCTTCCGGGTTTTTGTACCCCGTGACGCCGTCGCGGGTACTCCGGCGGAGTACGGGGACCAGGTCCTGCGTAACACCGTTGCCCTCATGGCCAGGATCACCACCACCGGCGACCTGATCGCGCACTGGAGCGGGCAGACCGTGCAGCCGTGACGGCCGATGCCGGCGACCGAACCTCTTGTCGCGGGCCTTGCGGAACGACGCACCTACACAAAAAGACGATCCGCCCAGCAGGCGGATCGTCTTTCGTATCTCAGGGTGTGCGAGGTCTCAGGCGTTACCGGTGACCGGGCTCAGTTCCTGGATCAAGGTGCGGCGCAGGATCTTACCGGTCGCCGTGGTGGGAAGTACGTCCCGGAAGACCACCCGGTCGGGGGTTCGGGAACCACGCAGCGCCTTGCGCGCGTATGCCCGCAACTCATCGCCGTCTGGCTCGGTACCTGGCTCCGGCACTACGATCGCGACGATGCTCTGACCCCACTCCGGGTCCTCCACACCGATTACGACAACCTGGTGCACTGCAGGGTGTTCGACGAGGACATCCTCGAGTTCGGCGGGAGCGATGTTCTCACCCCCGCGGATGATGGTGTCGTCGGATCGCCCGGTGATGAACAGGTAACCGTCGGCGTCCAGTGTCGCGATGTCTTTGGTGGGAAACCAGCCCTCCTCATCGAGAACCGATCCGATCTCGTCGTATTTGCCCGATACCTGTTCGCCGCGGACGTACAACTCACCCGGCTCGCCCTGCGGGGCCACCTCGCCGTCCGCGCCACGGATCTGTAATTCGATTCCGGGTACGGGTTGGCCCACCGAAGCGAGCCGCGCGGCCACGTCGGGATCGGACGAACTGAGCGCCGCCCGATGATCGTCCGGTGTCAGGACGGCGATAGTAGAACTCGTCTCGGTCAGACCGTATGCGTTGACGAATCCGACGTCGGGCAGCAGCGCGAGAGCCTTGCGTACCAGCGGCAGACCCACCTTTGCGCCACCGTAGGCGAGGTTGCGCAGCGTGGGCAGTTCCACCGGATTCTGCTCGAGCGTGGTGATGATCCGGTCGAGCATCGTCGGAACGACGGTGGCAGTGGTGACGCCCTCTTGCCGGACGAGGCGAATCCACTCCACGGGATCAAAGCGACGCAGGTACACCATCTTGCGCCCGCTGTAGACGTTCGACAGGGCGGCTCCGACGCCCGCGATGTGGTAGGGCGGGACCGCGATCAGAACGGCATCTTCTGTTGCGGCGCTGTCGAACTCGACCGTTTGCATGACGTAGCTGGTGAGATTGCTGTGCGACAGCTGAACTGCTTTCGGCCGCGACGTGGTGCCGGAGGTGAACAGCACCACCGCGAGATCGTCCGGGTCGGCGAAGGTGGTGTACGGCTCGGCAGTGTGCGCCCGGTCGAGGAGTTCGTCCGAATCCATGATGCGATCCGGCGGTACGTCGACCATGTCCCGGTAATCGAGGTCCACAACGACCAGTGGATCACGGAGGCGGGCGATGAGACCGTTGATGCCCTCGGCACTGAGGCGGTAGTTCAGCGGGGTGAACGGTATCCCCGCCTGAGCGGACGCGAACAGCAGGAAAGGCAGATGGGCGCCTCCGGTGCCCACGTACACCACGTGCTCGGCACCGGACTCGGCGATCACACCGGCACCGCCCGCTGTGACGGTGGCCAGTTCGGCAACGGTCAACCGCAGTTCGTCGGTCACCACCGCGATCCGGTCCGGATGGGCAGAGGCCGCCATTTCCAGCAAGAGAGAGATCGACACGCTTTGTCCTTCCGATGGCACCGGCTCCCCAGAGCAAAAGCCCATGAAAGCTGTGTAATTCGACTGATATGTTCGAGCGCCCCGGCGATTGCCCGGTGGACGGGTTCAGCCGCGGTCGCTGGACAGGATGGTCACCGCCGACACCGCCGTCGGTCCACCGATGTTGTGGGCCAGCGCGATCCGTGCACTCTCGACTTGATTCTCGGACTCGCCACGCAACTGGTTGAACAGTTCGTAGCACTGCGCCACCCCGGTCGCGCCCGGCGGGTGGCCTTTGGCCTTGAGTCCACCACTGGGGTTGATCGGGATCGATCCACCCACGTAGTGTTCGCGCGTTTCGACCAGCTTGTACGCCTCGAAGCGGTCGGCGAAACCGAGGTCCTCGTAGCTGATCAATTCGACACCGGTGAAGCAATCGTGGACTTCGGCCACGTCGATGTCGGACGGGGTCACGCCGGCCATCGTCATGGCTGCCTTGGCGGCCTTGACGGTGGGCGGGAAGGTGGTCATGTCCTTCTTGTGCTGATGCATCACCCGATCCATCCCCAGGCCGACACCGCGAACCCACACCGGCCGATCGGTGAATCGGTCCACCGCGTCCTCCGATGCGAGGATCACCGCTGCCGCTCCGTCGCTCTGCGGCGTGCAGTCGTAGAGTCCGAACGGGGCGACGACCGTGGGCGCCGCCAGCGCCTGTTCGACCGTGATCTCATAACGCAGTTGCGCTTTCGGGTTGTTCAGCGCGTGGAAGTGATTCTTGACCGCGACCATCGCCATGTGCTCTTTGGTGGCTGGCGACTCGTGGAGGTACCTGGTGACGTGCAGGGCGAAGTTGGCGGGCGCCACTAGGCCGAGGGGATAATCCCAGGCGTTGTCGCGCGTCATGGCCGCCCACTCCCAGAAGGTGGTGTTCGACGCCGTCTCGCGGACCTTGTCCGCACCCACCACCAGCGCCACGTCGTGGAGTCCGGACGCGATCGCGAGCGTCGCGTTCCGGATGGCGTCGTTGCCGGTGGCGCAAGCGTTTTCCACGCGGGTCACCGGAATGTCGGTCAGGTCCAGGGTGTCGGCGAGAATCCCCGAGGGAAAGCCGTCGGTGGTGGCGAGCTCGCCGAACCAGGCAGCCTCGATGTCGGCCTTGCGCAGACCCTTGTCCACATTCCCTGCGGCCTCGGCGTAGGCCATCGGGATGAGATCTTTGATGCCGAGATCGAAATGCTCGGCGAACGGCGTCATTCCGGCGCCGACGATGGCAACTTTCCTCATTGACGTGCTCCTTCGGTCGCGGCAGCGGTCACCGCGTGTGTGGGTTCGGCGGGCCGCCCAGGCCAGAATGCGTATCCGTAATCGGGGATGCCGCTGCGCAGGGCAACGCGGCGCAGGACGACGGCACCGGTTTGCCCGATCTCGACGTTCCCGGCAACCGCGCCGGTGACCTTCAGGAGCACGCGAACCGGACTGTCATCGAGCTGGACCAGCGCGATGGAGTAAGGACTGGGCAGGTCGGGCACGGGGATCTCGATGGTCGTATGGGTGTACACCTCGCCGGTGCGTGGAAGCGGCTGCAGGGTGTAATCGGATTGCAGCTTGCCGGCGTCGTCGACCCGGCGTCGCGGCGGGAACACCGGTTCATCATCGCCGGGGAAGATCGCTGCTTCCCATCGCAGTTTCGGCTCGAAGGCGCGCGCGTAGGCGGCCAGCGAGATCGGGATACCGATTCCCGGTGCCACCGTTGCTTTCGGCAGTTCCCCGGAGATCGACTCGTCGCGAGACACAACAGCGGTGGTATCTCCGAGGTGCAGCGTGGCAACGGTGGCGACCGACTGTTCGGTGGCCAAGATCAGTCCGGCCTGCCCGGTTTCGACCGCGTCGGCGAGCACGCGGATCGCGGCACTCGTCGAGGTGCTGGGATCGTTGATCGGCGCCTTCTTGTACGCGCCACCGATGTGCGCGGCCCTGACGCCGGCGACTGCGGCCACCACGAGATCGGGCTGATCGGACACGTTTAGCCGGGTGATCGTTGCTTTTGCCCCGACCTCCCGCTGCAGTCGCGGATCGGCGTACTCACGGCGTTCACCTCGGTCGTTGCGCACCACCACGGGCAGGCTCCGGGTCTGCCCGCCGGCCGCGACCAGGCGGGTGCCTGTGGGCCCGGTACCGGTCAACACGGCCCCGGCGCCGGCTGCTGTCGGGGAATCGTCGGCCGCGATCACCAGCGTGTGTGGGTCGGCAGCGGCCACTTGGTCCAGGACCGCCGGAGCACCTCCGAGGACCTCGGTGATGGGCACATCCGGATCGAGGGACAGGCCGGCGAGCACAACCGCGGCGTTGCCTCCTTCGATGAGCGGCATGTTGCGCGACACGACGACGACCCGCTGTGCGCGACGGTCGGGATCGGCGGCCCGCCCGGCTGCGACGGCCATGGTCACAGCGTCCTCGTCCGGCCCGCGAACTCGCTTACCCGCCGTGGTCCACGGCGGCAGATAGGTCCCGATCGCTACGATCTCACTCAAGGTTGTGCCATTCGTCCAATGTGAGCCTGGAGCGGCTCAGCAACTTTTTAATAGGGTATATAGTTAACTGATTACGGGCAACTGTGCGTTGGTACAGCAGACGGGCGTCGGTGCCCGGAAGGGAATCCACATGAGCGGTTCATTTGCCCTACTGGGTATGCATCATCAGGAGCTCGACGAGGTTCGTGCCCGAACACGCGAGTTCCTTGCCGCCGACCGCGAAGAGTTCGGCTGGCGGCCCGCGGTGGATTCCTGGCTGTCGCGGTGGGATGGCGACTTCAGCGTCCGCCTCGCCGAAGCCGGGCTGCTGGGACTGACGATTCCCGAGAGCTATGGTGGCCGCGGCAGTGAGCACCTGCATCGATACGTCGTGACCGAAGAACTACTCGCGCAGGGTGCACCCGTGGCGGCCCACTGGGTGGCCGACCGTCAGGTGGCGCCCACCTTGCTGCGATTCGGCACCGAAGAACAAAAGACCCGAATACTTCCCCAGATTGCCGGCGGCCGTTTCTATTCGGCGATCGGCATGAGCGAGCACGGCGCCGGCTCGGATCTGGCGGCGGTCAAGACCAAGGCCACCAGAACAGACGGTGGCTGGATCATCAACGGCACCAAGGTGTGGACGAGCGGTGCCCACCACGCGCACATGGTGGTGGTGCTGGCCAGGACCGCACCCGCGGATCCGAAGGCCCGGCACGCGGGATTCAGCCAGTTCCTGGTTTCGACCGACGCCGAGGGCGTCGATATCAGTCCGATCGAATTGCTCTCAGGTGATCATCATTTCAACGAGGTGTTGTTGACGGACGCGTTCGTGCCCGACTCCGAGGTTCTGGGTGAGATCGGCAACGGTTGGCACCAGGTGACCGCCGAACTGTCGTATGAGCGCAGCGGTCCGGAGCGGTTCCTCTCCACGATGCCACTGCTGGTGGCCGTCATCGGATGGCTGGGCTCCGACGATGTGTCACCCTCGCCGTCGGTCACGGCGGCCGTCGGCGACCTGGGGGCGCGAGTGATCGCGCTGCGTCAGTTGTCCACGGCCGTGGCACGGGCACTGGAGGCCGGTGAATCTCCCGCGAACCAGGCAGCTCTGGTGAAGGATCTGGGGACCAGGTTCGAGCAGGACTCCATCGATCTCGTCGCGCGATTGCTGGACGACGTCGAGGCCGACACCGGACGAGCGCCCACGCTCGAGATCGCCGAACTCCTGCGGGATGCCCGGTTGCATCAGGCGCTGTTCACCCTGCGCGGCGGTACCAACGAGGTGTTGCGTGGTGTTGTCGCCCGCGGCTTGGGTCTGCGGTAGAAGGAGCAGAACATGACAACAGTGGACCCTGGAAGGGATGCGATGGCCGGGCTCGGCGAGACCCCATCGGATGATGACAACAATGATGTGAGAAGCCTGGTCGCCGATCTCGGTGCCCGGTCGCGCGATCGACTCACTGGACAGCGCAGTCGACCGGCCCGCCTCGATGAGGTTCTCTGGGCCAATCTCGAAGAGACGGGCCTCAGCCGGCTCACGACCACAGTCGATTTCGATGCGGGGCCCGCGCAGGCGGCGGTGCTGCTGAGCGAGTTGGCAGGCTTCGCGTGTCCGGTCCCGATCGCCGAGACCGATTTGCTGGCGGCGTGGCTGTCGGCGGAAACCGCGTCCGTAGTACCCGAATCCGGGCCGCTGACAGTCGGATTCGGCATCGCAAGCGAGGACGGTGACACGCTGACCGCGACTGTGGACGACGTTCCGTGGGCAGCCGATTGTGCGGCGGTGCTGCTGGTGCTCGAGCGCGACAAAGGCCGATTCATCACCGTGATCGACCCGTCGGCACACCCGCTGAGCACGACCGAAAGCCTCGCCAGTGAGCCGCGCGGACGCATCGACGTGTCGGTGCGCCGCGACGACTGCACCGAACTACCCGCGCCGGTGTACGCCGAACTGATTCGTAGGGGCGCGTGGGCACGGTGTCTGCAGACGATGGGAAGTCTGCAGTCAACGATGGAACTCACCGTCTCGCACACCCGCGAACGGCAACAGTTCGGTCGGAGCCTCAGCAAGTTCCAGTCGGTGCAACACCAACTGGCGGCGATGGCCGGATCGCTCGAGAAGGGCAGGGCGTCAGTGGCACTGGCAGTGGCCGCGGCTGACGACATGGGTTTCGGCGCCGACGAGACGGACTTCGCCGTCGCCGTCGCAAAGGTCACTCTCGGCCACTGCGTCGACGACATCGTCAGCAGCGCGCACCAGTTGCACGGCGCCATCGGGGTCACCGCCGAACACTCACTCTGGTTGCACACCATGCGAGCTCGCAGCGCGATCGGCGAATACGGATCACCGCGACGGTGGTCGGAGAAGCTCGGCAGCAGACTGCTTGCCGCAGGAAATCCCTGGGACGTGCTGACGGTCACGATTGGTGCCGATTCTGCCGAGGATGCGAAAGGCGCGCACGTTGGCTGACTTCGAGTGGAAGGTCGACGACCGCATCGGAACGTTGACGCTGAACCGGCCGGACCGCGGTAACGCCTTCACCTTCACGATGGTCGATGCGATGACCGACGTGCTGCGGCGGGCGGTCATAGACGACGCCGTGCGCGTCATCGTGGTTACCGGCCACGGCGACCGTTCGTTCTGCTCGGGTATGGATACCCGCGAGTTCGCCGGGCTCGAGCTGACACCACTGCGGCGCAAGAGTCAGCTTCACGAGCACGTGCACGAGCTGATCAGAGCGATCGTTGCATGTGACAAACCAATCATCGCGGCGATCAACGGGAACGCTCAGGGCGCCGGTCTCGATCTTGCGCTCGCGTGCGACATGCGGGTGATGTCGCGCAGTGCGCGGGTATCGGAGGTGTACGTCTCGCTCGGTCTGACATCCGGGGCCGGCGGCGCCTATTTCCTGCCGCGCCTGGTGGGCCGGGCCAAGGCGATGGAATTGTTGCTGAGCGGTACCGCGATCGACGCCGAGGAGGCCGAGAAGATCGGTTTGGTCAACAGCCTTGCCGACAGCGCCGATCTGCAGGCGAGCGCCCGCACCCTGGCTGCATCGATTGCCCGACACGCACCCACAACGGTTCGGGTGATGAAACGGTCCATCGATCAGGCTTCGCGCTCCGATCTCGACACCTCACTGGATCTGCTGTCGTCGCACTATGCCGTCTTGGCAACCACCGACGATGCCGCCGAGGCGATCGCCGCGTTGCGGGACAAGCGAACTCCGAACTACACCGGGAACTGAGCGCCGCGCTCGTCAATCCGCGTCGCCTGCCCAGACGCCGTGGATTGAGCGTTCGTGCACCGGCAGTGTCGGCGGTGGCGATGGGGTTCGGGAAAAGCCCGGAGCCGCAGCGGGCTGCGCGACACCCTCGAACTCGATGATCGAGTCGCGGTGACGGAACTGCGGATCGTCGGGGGCTTCGGAAAAGTCGAGGACCGGGGTGACGCAGCAGTCCACGGTCGCGAAGATCTGCGCCCACTGGTCACGTGGCTTTCGTAGAAAGCGGTCGGCGATCATTATGCGCAACGCCGGCCAGGCATCTCGGTCGTCCTGTGCCGGCGTGGCGGCCTGGTCGATGTCGAGTGTGGTCAGAAACCGGGAATAGAACTGCGCCTCAAACGCTCCCACCGCCATGTATCGACCATCGGCGCACTCGTAGGTATCCCAGAACGGGCAGCTGCCTCAACAAGGTTCGTTCCGCGGATGTCGGACCAGCAGCCGCTGGGCCGCAGTGGCCATACCTGCTGGCTCAGCGACAGGGCGCCCTCGGCCATCGCGACGTCGATGACTTGTCCCTGACCGGACGTGGTGCGTTCCCAGAGGGCCGACAGGATGCCGGTCACCGCGAACATGGATCCACCGGCGAATCCGGCAACCAGATTCAGTGGCGGAGTGGGCCGAGAACCGGCCGGGCCCATCGAGTGCAGGATGCCGGTGGGGGCAATGAAGTTGATGTCGTGGCCGGCCGCGCCGCTGCAGGGCCCGTCCTGTCCCCAACCCGTGAGACGGGCGAACACGAGACGCCGATTGCGCTCGAGGAGTTCATCTGGTCCCAGGCCCAGACGTTCGGCCACCCCGGGGCGAAATCCCTCGAGCAGCACGTCGGCGCGCGTGGCCAGGGCAATGACGTCGGCGATCGCGGCAGGGTCCTTGAGATCGGCGCTGATGATCCGTCGTCCTCGAAGCATGTGCTGGGGTGTGCCGGCATCGCCCGGGCGCTGCACTCGAACGACATCGGCACCGAGGTCGGCAAGCACCATCGCCGCGTGGGCGGTGGGACCGATGTTGGCCAGTTCGATCACTTTCAGTCCGGCCAGGGGACCCCCGGACCCGGCGGTGTCCCCGGAGTCGGATGCTCGGCCGCCTGAACCGCCTGAACTGTCCGGCTTCCGGGTCAACGTGACGTCCTGTTCTGCGCGCGCCCGTGCTCGAGCACCGCCGTGGTGCTGTCGGCCAATGCGGCGGCCTGTGCCGACCACGCCTTGTTGATCTCTGCCTCGCGGTCGACGGCGTGAGCGATCTGGTCCTGCGAAATCGCGTCGTAGAGCTGCCAGACCTCGGCAAGAGTGGCGGGCTCGGTGGCGGTGAAGGCCTCGGCGATCGCCAGTCCACGCTGGCGCAGCGCAGCGGACTCCACAACCTCGTTGACCAGACCCCAGCGCAGGGCCGTTGCGGCATCGATGTATTGGCCGGTGCCGCTCATCTGCCGGGCTCGGCGGACCCCGATCACCTCGGCCAGACGTGCCGTGAGCCCGCCGCCCGGGACGATACCGACCCGCGCGTGGGTATCGGCAAATCGTGCACGCTGCGAGGCGATGAGGAAATCACACGCCAGCGCGAGTTCGAAACCACCGGTCACCGCCGGTCCGTCGATCAGACCGATCACCGGCGTGCGGCAGTTCGACACCCGATCGATGCAGTTCTCGGTCTTCTCGGTGCCGGTGAATCCCCGTTCGGCCAGCTCCTTGAGGTCCATTCCGGCGCAGAACGCGCCACCGGCGCCCGCCAGGAGGATGACCGAGGTGTCCCCGTCGGTGTCGGCCGCCGCCAAGGCGTCGATGAGCTGCCAATTCAGGGCTTGGGACAGTGCATTGCGGGCCTCGGGCCGGTTCAGCGTGATGAGGCGGCCCGCACCGATCTGTTCGATGAGTACCAGTTCTGGGGATGTCATGACTCTCCTCTTGTGGGCAAGGATGGAATGCGGGTGGAGGAGACCGATCGGCGACGGCTCATTCCGCGGATGCGACGGCGAACGCTGCGAACCGCCGCCACGGTGTCACCGACCTCGAGCGCCTCGACGAGTTCGACGCTGTGTTTGTGTATCCACTGGTGTTCACTCTGCGAAGGACGGACGCCGTGTGTGCGCGCGAGATTGTTTCCGATGTGGATGAACAACGAGAGCACGGGATTGCCCGACAGCCGTGCCAGCTCGGTGTAGACGGTCACCGGCTCGAACCGCAGGTCGCCGACATCGACCTCGGCCGCGAGTACCTCTCGAAGTCGGGCCAGGCCCTCGGCGTCGATGGTCGCCGAAACATGCTCGACAGCAGCAACCTCGAGAAGTTCCATTATCTGGAACAGGTCGTCAGCAGCGAATCCGTCGTACTCCAGGAACAGTGATGCCTGGTCGAGCACGGCCGACCGGTCAGGGGCCGTCACCACAAGCCCTCCACCTGGCCCTCGGCGCGGTGTGGCGACGTGGCGGCTCTCCAGGATCCGAAAGGCCTCGCGCACAACTGATCTGCCGACCTCGAATCGAGCCATGAATGCGGTCTCGGACCCGAGGGCGGTGCCCACACGCCAGCCGTCGGCTATCACCTCGTCTTCGATACGGCGGGCGATCTCGGCAGCGCGGGTGCGCGAACCGTCTGGGCCGATGGTCATACGTGGACGGGGTTCGGCGTCGGCTCGGCGAGACCGATCAGGCGGGCGAGGGTGCTTTTGTGAACCTCGGCATCGCCGAATACCACGGTGTCGGCGAACGCGCGCTTGAGGTACAGGTGGAGCGGATGATCCCAGGTGAAACCGATGCCACCGTGCATCTGAATCGTTTCTTCGACTACTCGCAAGGCCGTTGCACCGCAATAGGTCTGGGCGAGTGCTGCCGCGATCGTGTGGTCGGCGACCGCGTCTGCCAGGGTCGAGGCCGCATAGATCGCCGCCGCCCGAGCATGGTTGATATCGATCCACAGGTGGGCGGCGCGGTGCCGCAGCGTCTGATAGGAACCGATCGGGCGGCCGAACTGGTGACGAACCGTGAGGTATTCGGTGGCCTGGGCCAACGCCCATTCGCAGATTCCGACCTGCTCGGACGCGAGCAGCGCCGCTCCCGTCTCCAGCGCAGTCGCCACCGCGTCGCCGGCCTCCACGCCTGTCGCGATGACCGTGCCGCTGACCTCATCGAGGCCCAGATCCCGCGTGGGCCGGGTGCTGTCGACATTGGTTCGCCGGGTGGCCCTGACTTTCGGTGTGTCAGCGGTGACCAGCGCCAGGACAAGGTCGTCGCCGCGTCGCGCCGGCACCACAAGGGCAAGTGAATCTGCGGTACCGATGACCTGTTTGACGGTGCCGGTCAACACAACCGTATCCTTGCCGGTGTTCGTTGCCCGTACGGTCGGCTCGGCACCGTCGACGAACGACTGGGTGGCGGGGACGGCGAGGGCGGCGATCGCACCGTCGGCGAGTCGGGCGACCACGTCTGCGGCAGCCGACGACCCGTTACGTGCGCAGTGCACCAGCGCGGTGGTCGCGACCACCGCACTCGACAAGTACGGCACCGGTGCCAGTGCGCGGCCGAGTTCGATTACTACCGCGGCGCTTTCGCGCGCCGACGCACCGGCGCCACCGAGGTCTTCGGGAATGAGTAGCCCGGCGAGGCCCAGATCACGCGAGAGGTCCGACCACAGTGCGTTGTCGAAATCTTCACCGCCGGCGACGAATTCGAGCCCGAAAGCGGGTGTACAACGGGCGTCCAACAGCGAACGCACAGTGGCCCGGACCTCCTGGGCGGTGGAGTCTTCCACCATGGGAACCGGCGGGGGAGTGATGATCGTCATTTCGGGATGTCCTGCCACGGGAGGTTCGGACCCAGCTTGAGTTCGCGCGGGAGATCGAGGATTCGGTCGGCAATCTGACCGAGGAGGATCTCGGTGGTTCCCCCCTCGATGGTGTTGGCCCTCGCCCGTAGATAATGGAAGGTCTCAGGCCGGATCGCCGCGTCGTACTCCACCGACCAATCGTCGTAGTCCAGTGCAGCCGACGGATCGAGTTGAGCAAGTAATCGGGTGATGATCTGGTTGTTGGTGGCGGCGGTGACCTTGGCTCCCG
Organism: Williamsia muralis NBRC 105860; assembly: GCF_001598915.1. Classification (GTDB taxonomy): domain Bacteria; phylum Actinomycetota; class Actinomycetes; order Mycobacteriales; family Mycobacteriaceae; genus Williamsia; species Williamsia muralis. Next base: position 362,536 of record NZ_BDAP01000001.1, read on the forward strand.
AGCCCTCCACACCGGGCTCGCCGGAAACCATCAATTGGCGGGTCCGCTCATTCGACAGTCGTGCAACCTCTGCGCAAATCCATGCATCTACCACTGCGCTGAACCTGTCACCGGTTCGCAACTCCGGCCGCTTTCTCCACATCTCGGTGAGTCGACCCATGTGGCCGTCTTCTCTACGTGGCTCGTTGCCGCCGATGATGGCCCGTTCGTTCACCAGTGTTGTGCGTGCGGTGGACCATCCTGCTCCCGGCTCGCTGATCCGGTAGTTATCGGAGATCCTGACGTCGTCCAGGAAGACCTCGTTGAAGTCCGCCTGGCCGGTGGCCTGGCGAAGTGGCCGAGCGTGCACCCCGGGAGTTGTCATGTCCAGAAGAAAATAGGTCATACCGGTGTGTTTGGGCGCGGACGGATCAGTTCGGGCCAGCAGCATCGCCCACTTCGAGATGTGCGCGTAAGTGGTCCATACCTTCTGGCCGTTGATGATCCAGTCGTCGCCGTCCGCAATGGCGCGCGTGGCCAGCCCTGCCAGGTCCGAGCCGGCCCCTGGTTCGGAGAACAGCTGACACCACATTTCTTCGCCCGTCCACAACGGGCGAAGGAGCCGCGACTTCAGTTCGGGTGCGGCATGTGCCAGCAAGGTCGGTGCCGCCATCCCGAGTCCGATCGGGTTGCGCATGATGTCGGCATGCTCGGCGCCGGCGGCTTCCATGGCCTGCTCCACGTCGGCCTGCAGGCCGCGCTCCCAGCCCAATCCGCCTGAACCCACCGGTGCGTGGACCCAGGCCAGCCCCGCGTCGAAGCGGCGCCCGAGGAACTCGATCGCTGACATCGCGGTGGGATCGTTCTGCGCGAGGAAATTGCGAAGTGTCTGTGCAATACCGTCGCGGCGCGCCGCCGGAGTCTGGTGTGTTGCTGTCATCGGGCCAACTCTCTGGAGTCAATTAGCTACCGAAATAGACTGTATCTGCTGTTACATTCTCTGGGAAGAGGCGGAATAGAGTTAATTCCGCCGACGTTATTGCCCGATTAGGGAGTGTCATGACAACAGAGATGAAAACCTCGGCAGCGCTTGACGTGGCGATCGACCCGGGGATGGGCAGGGTCGGCGAGATCGCGGCCGATGTGGAGCGAAGCGGCTTCGGCGGAATGTTCCTCGGGGAAACGTGCCACGACCCCCTGCTGTTGCTGGCGGCCGCATCCCAGACGACATCGACCTTGCGTCTGGGTACCAGCATCTATGTGGCGTTCGCCCGTAGTCCCATGGTGACGGCGATCGCCGCGAACGACGTCCAGGCCCTGTCGGCAGGCCGATTGACGCTGGGTCTGGGAAGTCAGGTCAAGCCGCACATCACCCGCAGGTTCTCGATGCCGTGGTCGCGGCCGGCAGCACGGATGCGCGAGTATGTGCTCGCCCTGCGGGCGATCTGGGCGAGCTGGGAGAACTCTGCCCCGCTGCGATTCGAGGGTGAGTTCTACACACACAGCTTGATGACCCCGATGTTCGATCCAGGGCCCAATCCATACGGGAATCCGCCGGTGATCGTCGCCGGGGTCGGTGAGCACATGACCCGGGTGGCCGGGGAGGTGGCCGATGGCCTGCTGGTGCATTCCTTTGTCACCAAACGCTATCTCCAGGAGGTTCTGTTGCCCAATGTCGAAGGTGCACTCGCGGCGGCCGGTCGCTCCCGGGCACAGTTCGAGGTGATCGTCTCTCCCATGTTCGCCACCGGTTCTACCGACGAGGAGGTTGCCGAGGCGCGGGAGTTCGTCCGCGGTCAGATTGCCTTCTACGGTTCGACGCCGGCGTATCGCGGTGTCCTCGATGTGCACGGCTGGGCCGGTTTGCACGAGGATCTGTACCGCCTGTCCAAGCAGGGAGATTGGGCGCAGATGCCGTTGATGGTGTCCGACGAGGTGGTCGACGAATTCGCCGTGTCGGCTCCGGTTGAGCGTGCGGCAGCCGAGGTCGACCGGCGTTGGGGTCCGGTGGCCGACCGGATCTCGGTGACGGCAGCCACCGACGCTGCGCTGTCGGCCTGGCGGGACGCACCGAAGTTCTACGGTGGTCGGTCCCAATCAGATAAATGATTATGCGGTAATCTGCTTGCAACGTGCGCGGTGTGCGGCACCTCTTGCCGCCTGAAACGAGACCGCATCAGAGTTCGAATTCTTTGATGCAGAGCGTGAGCGCAATCGGCAGAGAGGTTTTCGTATTGATGTTCAAGACCGACTTCACCGAGGCGTTCGGCATCGAACACCCCATCGTCTGTGGTGGTATGACGGGACTGGGCACCGCCGAGCTCATCTCGGCGGTCGCGGAGGCAGGGGCCCTGGGATTTCTCACCGCCCTGACCCAGCCGTCTCCCGAAGCGCTTGCGAAAGAGATCGCTCGCACCCAGACGATGACGGACAAGCCCTTTGGCGTCAACCTGACGATTCTGCCGACCATCGAACCGGTTCCGTACGACGAATACCGGGCAGCGATCATCGAGTCCGGTATCAAGATCGTCGAGACCGCCGGCAGTAGCCCGGCACCACATCTGCCAGACTTCAAGGCATCGGGTGTCAAAGTGATCCACAAGGCGGTCGCTGTTCGGCATGCGGTCAAAGCCCAATCCCTCGGGGTCGACGCGATCAGCATCGACGGATTCGAATGCGCTGGACATCCGGGGGAGGACGACATCGGCGGTCTGGTGCTCATCCCGGCCGCCGCAGCGCAGTTGACCATCCCGATCATCGCCAGTGGTGGTATCGCCACCGGTGCAGGGCTCGTCGCGGCGCTGGCGCTGGGAGCCCATGCGGTCAACATGGGCACCCGGTTCATGGCCACTGCCGAGGCGCCGATCCATGAGAATGTGAAGAATCAGATCGTCGCGAACTCCGAACGCGACACCATTGTGGTGTTCCGGGAATTCCACAACTCTGCCCGTGTGGCGCGCAACGCGGTGTCAGAAGAGATCGCGGAGATCGCCACGCGGCCCGGCGCGACATTCAAGGACGTCGCCCACCTCGCCTCGGGTGTTCGCGGTCGTGAGCGCGTGCTCGGCGCCGGTGACACCGGAGACGGCATGTGGTGGGCCAGTCAGGCACAGGGACTGATCAACGAGATCGACACGTGCGCCAACGTCGTCGACTCGATCATGACGTCGGCTCGCGCCGTCGTCGCCGACCGGCTACCAGGAATGCTGGCCTAGCACCGCCAGGACGCCGGGCCCCGTCGGATGGTCCCCGGATCGACGAGAACGGCGATCCGCACACTGTGCGGATCGCCGTTCTCGATGCCGAGTGTCGTCAGACGCGCGGGAAGTTGAGCATCCGGCGAGCGTTGGTCTCGGTGATCATCTCGACCTCGTTGTCAGGAACGTTGGCGAGTACCTCGGCCGCGCGCTTGCGGCTGTTCGGCCAGTTCGAGTCCGAGTGCGGGTAGTCGATCTCCAGCATGATGCGGTCGATCCCCGCCTTGTGGCGGTTCTCGACACCGAACTCATCGTCGATGAAGCAGCCCCAGAAGTGCTTGAAGTAGAGATCTGAGGGACGGCTGTCGAAATCGATCGGCTGGTAGTAGCGGTGACGCTCCCAGACGAAGTCGGCCCGTTCGAGGATGTACGGGATCCACCCGATGCCACCCTCGGCCAGCGAGAATTGCAGTTTCGGATGCCGTTGCAGCACACCGGAGAACATGAGATCCACCAACGACCACATCAGGTTCGTGGAGAACACGGTGATCGCCACCGCGAAGGGTGCGTCGGGCAGTACTACCTGACCGGGTATCGCTTTTGTTCCCGAGAACGAGAAGCCGGGAACATACGATCCGGAGCCGAAGTGCAGGGACAGCACCTGACCGGTCTCCTCGCAGGCGTCCCACACCGGTTCCCAATAGGTCTTGTCGTGGAACGACGGCAATCCCAGCGGAACAGGAGCGTCCGGGAAGCTGATGGTGCGTGAACCCATGGCGGCGGTTCGGCGGATCTCCGCGGCGGACAGTTCCGGATCCCACATCGGAATCAGCGACATCGGGATGAATCGGCTGGGCGCGGTGGCGCACCACTCGTCGATGTAGAAGTCGTTCCAGGCCTTGACATTCAGGAGCGCAAGATCTTTGTCCTTGGCACGCTGGAAGACGCCGCCGCCGAAGCCGGGAAGAGACGGGAAGCACAGCGCCGCTTCCACACCGTCGACGTCCATGTCCTTCACCCGGGCCTTGGGGTCATAGCAACCGGGAATCATGTCTTCGTAACGGACCGGATCGATGCCCCACTCCTCCGGGGGCTTGCCGGCCACGGCGTTGAGACCTACCGTCGGGAAGATGTCACCGTCGTAGTGCCACACGTGCTTATTGTTCTGCTCGATGATCCGTGGGCCACGCTCTTTGAGCTTTTCTGGAAGGCGATCCTGCCACACCATGGGGTGCTCGATGAGGTGGTCGTCGACCGAGACGATCTGGTGATAGTCCTGCAGTGGCATTGTTGCGTCTCCTTTGACGAGGATCGTTGGCTGCTCGTCCTAAGCGGAAGTATCTAACTGATTGGCCTATTTCGGCCGCCATTCCAGTGAACCAGATCACGTCACCAGATGCGAGGCATTGGCGCACCTTTTTTGGCTATCTTGTTTGGCTTCGGTCGGGCCGCCGGTCAGGGGTCCAGTTCAGCGCTGGGTCGGCGACGGCGATGGTCCTCGATAAGCGCATTTATTAACCTGATTGCGACTGACCGAGTACGATTCTGGTCAGATACCGTTCGAGACGATGGAGGTCGCGATGGCGGAGAACGTTGGTAACGCCCCAGAGCGTGACGACAAGGACGATCACGATCTGCTCACCTACAGTGAGGCGGCCGTCCGGTTGCACGAGGAGATCGAGTCCCTCAAACAGCGGGTGCGTGACCTCGGTGCCGCCGGAGAGTCGGAAGCGCTGACGAAGGCCCAGGAACGACTGGCCGCCCTGGAAGGCGCTCGCGATCGCAACAGCCGGCAGCCCATCAACGACGAGAACTTCGAAAAGTTCTTCGGCTACAAGGGCGTTGCGAGACGGAACGTCTGAGTGCGGCGGTCCGCGGCACTGGTCAAGGTCTACACCGCTCCACTCGCTCACCGTCCTGAGCGTGACGGCACCATCCCCGGCAGCGCACACGTGCCCTTCTACCTTGCGATGGAGTACTCCGCGGCCGCGTGGCGTTCGCTGCTCGTCGAGACGTGCGGCGATCTGCTCACCGCCGGCGACCTCGGTGTTGTGGACGTGTCCGCGCAGTTCTCTCGCGAGATGTTCGTCGGCGAGGCGTCGGCCGAGGTGAGCCTGGTCCGACTCGGTTCCAGCAGTCTGGGGTTTCGGGTCGCCATCTTCCAGGACGGCGCGGCATGTGCGGTGATCACCAACGTTCTCGTGCGACTTGCCCCCGGCCGCACCAGTTCACTACCTCTGACGCCCGCCCAACGTGCCGCACTGAGCCGAGTTCTGATAGAGCAGTGAGGTAGGGCCACGCGTTGCGCGCGACGTGGCGGGAAACGTCAACGACAAGACCAGGAGATCCGTTGGGTACAGAAAAAGCCACTGGAAACAAGCGTGTTGATCTGCCTGGCGCCGGACTCACGATGGCTGCCGATCGCTGGTCCGACGCCACCGGTCCAGACAAGGGAGTGGTCGTGCTGTTGCACGGCGGCGGACAGACCCGGCATTCGTGGCGTGCGACGGGTGAGCGGTTGGGAGGGCTCGGTTGGATCGCCTACGCCGTCGACCTTCGTGGCCACGGCGACAGCGAGTGGGCCGAGCAGGGCGAATATGGTCTCACCGCTCACCTCGGTGATGTGCTGGCCCTCGTCGGCGAGATCCGTCGCCGCGAACCCGGACTGCCGATTGCGCTTGTGGGTGCATCCCTCGGTGGGGTGGTGTCGCTGATCGCCACCGGGGAGAACCCGGGTATTGCGCAGGCACTGGTGCTTGTCGATGTTGTGGTGAAAGTCGAGGAGACCGGGAGCGCCCGGGTGCGCGATTTCATGATGAGTGCGCCGGACGGATTTGAGAGTCTCGAAGACGCGTCGGCCGCGATCGCGTCGTACAACCCGCATCGGCGGCGGAGCGGCAGCCTCGAGGGCTTGAAGAAGAACCTGCGTCTTCGCGGCGGCCGATGGCACTGGCACTGGGATCCTCGCAGCATGGACATCGACTACACGCAGACCAATCCCGAGCTCCCCAATAGCGCTGTGTCGTATGAGCGGTCCAAGAGTGCCGCGCGCGACATCACGTGCCCGGTGCTGCTCGTCCGGGGCAAGATGTCCGACGTCGTGTCGGACGAAGGTGTGGCCGAGATGCGCGAACTCGTTCCGCAGACGCGTGTGGTGGATATCCGAGACGCCGGCCACATGGTGGCGGGTGACGACAACGATGTATTCACCGACGGACTGGTCGAGTTCCTCGACACCTCGATCTCCATATCTCGCTGACAACCGCGGGACGGGCACACCAAGTCGGTGGAAAAAGCGTCAGACCAGGGGGCGCCGAGCCAGCTCTTCGACCTCGCCGAGACGGCGTCGCTGTACCTTGCCGACTCCCGGATCGCGCGGAAGCGCGTCCGTCTGGATCATCCACGCCGGTCGCATGAACCTCGGCAGGTCGTCGAGAAGCCCGGACACCGCGGAGGGATCGGGACTGCCGACGATGTAGACGGCAAGCTCTGCGGTGTCCTCGGTGGTCCACGCCGAAGCTTCCTCCACGCCTTCGAGTTTCGCGAAGACGCTGTCGAGATACGACAGGGGTACGTACTCGCCCCTCATCCGGACCGATTCGCCCATCCGCTCGATGAACACCAGTTCATCGCCTTCGGCCCGGCCACGATCACCGGTGCGGATCCATCCGTGGTCGGCGGGAGTCGGGTTCACCACCCCATCCCGCAGATAGCCGCTCAGGAACACCCCGGGACGCTGCGCGCGGAGCTCGATCTCACCGTCGGTGCCGAGGCGCCACTCGACGCCGGGCCGGGCTCTGCCCGCCAGCGCGGTCATGCCCTCCGGAATGCTCACCCGTTCTCCGTGTCGCCACAACCTAGTGTGGGTCAATCCACCGAACTCGGTGGAACCATAGCCCGCGACCCCGAGTGAAATACGGAAACGACTCAGGAATTCCTCGTTGGCGAAGAATGCGGCGCGCACCGTGTGTGTGCCGGTGGGCCCCGGAGTCTTGAGCAGGATCTGAACCGGGGGTCCGTGCAAGATCAGGACGGTCGCATGGTATTCGGCGACCGTCGCCCAGAACCGGGATGCCGAGAAGCGCGGTGAGGTGGCAAAGTCCGACAGCCCACACACAGCGCCCATCAGTCCGTATCCGAGTGGGTTGATTTGGAACAGCGGCAACGGCGCGTACACGACGTCGGCGGGCGACAGGCAGAAGGTTTCCGCCACATACTGGCCGAGCTCGAGCAGATAGCGGTGCGATTGTGCGCACAGTTTGGGCTTTCCCGACGTACCCGAGGTGTACATCAGCGTGGCGATGTCGAGCGGGTCGCGGTCGGTTCCCCAGTCGCCTCGCCGATCACCGGCCCGCAGCACCCCGTCAACGGATACGGCGCCGGACAGCACGGCCGAATAGTCGATCTGGTGACCGTCGCCTGCCGCGACCGACCCGGACTCAGAGGCGACTGCAGCGGCATGCACCTCGCCGATGGGGTCGGCCATCAAATCGGCCGGATACTCGGGGTTCATCATGATCGCCTGCAGTCCGGCGATCTGTGCCGCGAACCAGAACACCGTGTACTCGAGGGAATTGGTGCCGACGAGGACGAGGGTGGATCCAGGACGCAGGCCGAGGTCGGACAGTGCTGCCGAGACCCGCTGTGCCGCATCGATCGCCACGCCGAGGGTGGTGGACGATTCGCCCACGTCGATCCTGAGATCAGGACGTTCGCCGGCGGCCCGCAGCAGGCGCTCGGCGAGATTCAGAGCGGTCGCCGAACTCACCGGAGCCCGCCGAGGTCGTCGGAGCGCAAGATCTGCTTCGCGATGAAGTTGCGCAACACTTCCCGTGACCCACCGGCGGTCCGGAGAACTTTGATGTCGGCGAGCGTGCGCCAGTACGGCTGGTCGTTGTAGAGGCCGTGTCCGCCGACGAGACCGAACATCACCTTGCCGGTGAGTTCGGCGGCATCGATGGCCGCGGACTTCGCGAGCGAGGTGGCAAACGACGGGTCCGCACCGGACGCGATCATCGTCGCAGCTTCGTCCCGAAACCGGATGGCAGCCGAAATCGCCTGGTAGCAGTCTGTCAACTCCCACTGCAGGCGCTGGAAGTCGGTGACCACGTTCTTTCCGACCTCACGTGCGCCCGCGTAGTCGACCGCCTCGATGAATCCTCGGCGTGCCAATCCGATGAGTTCGCTGGCATTTCCGAGCCGGCTGGTGTTGAAGGTGCTCAGGAAGGTCTTCAGGCCCTGGCCGGGCGAGCCGAGGACCGCTGACGACGGGACTCGCACGTCGTCGAAGTCGACTCGGCGGTGGGGATCAGCCGAAGACCGATCGGATCGGTGGCTCGGGTTGTCACGCCGGGTGTGTCCATCGGCACCAGGAATGCGGTGAGACCTTCGTCGGCGACCGCGTACACCACGGTGAGACTGCTCTCCGCGCCCAGGTTGACGTACGTCTTGCGCCCGTTGATCACCCACACATCACCGTCGCGTACCGCGGTCGAGGTGACCGATCGTAGCGCCGAGCCGACCCCGGGTTCTGAGATCGATTCACTGAAGACGATGTCGCCCTTGGCCAATCCCGGCAGCAGTTCGGCCTTCTGCTCATCGGTACCCCAATCGAGCAGCCACAGTTCGCCCTGGATGGCCGTCTGCGGTGAGACGATGCCGAGTCGACCCACCTCCTCGGCGACAACGCAGTACTCCCAGATGCCACCTCCGCTGCCCCCGAACTCCGGCGGCGTCACCGAGCCCACCCAGCCGCGACGGCCCATCTCCCGGTAGAGATCAAGGGGGAACTCGCCCCGGCGTTCAGCGTCGTCGAATGTGCGACGGTGCTCGGCGGCAAACCGCCAGATCCTTGCGCAGTGCGGCGGTCTCGCTACTGTTCGCGGAGGTGATCTCGCCTGACTGTGTACCGGATGCCATGTGGTGGCCCTTCACTCTTCGATGAGTCGGAACTGGGGGAGTGTCACTCCGTCGAGTGTGTCGTCGAAATGGACTTCGACACGTGCACCGACCGCGACGTCGGCCGGTGCGCAATCGGTGACATTGGTGATGACAAACAATCTCGGCTGTTCGTCGAGCTCGATCATCGCCACCACATGCGGAGGCCGGTCCCGGTATCCGGCAACCCTGCTGCCATGCACGGTGATTCGGCTGTAGATCGTTCCCTTGCCCGACATGTCACGCCAATCGAGCGCATCGCCGCGGTGGCACCCGGGGCAGCGGGCGACCGGAGCGTGGATGAATCGTTCACAAAGGCCGCACCTCTGGATGGCGAGGGCGCCGCGGGAGGCCGACTCCCAGTAAGGGCGGGTGACGTCATCGACAATCGGTTTCATCCGGCCGGACCCCGCCTGCGTGGTGCCGGTCATGCCGCCGAACCGAGGATGAGGGCGCTGCCACGGGTGGAGCTGTATCCCGACACCAAGGCGAGCCGGGCATCGTGCACCTGGCGATCGCCTGCCGCGCCCCGTAACTGCGTCACCGCTTCGGCGACGTTGTTGAGTCCGTGGATATATCCCTCGGACAGCAGGCCGCCATTCGGGTTGATCGGCAATGCGCCGCCCGCCGCGATCTCTCCCGAGCCGGCGTATTCGCCTCCGAGACCCTTGTCGCAGAACCCGAAGTCCTCGATCTGACACAGGACCGAATAGGTGAACGCGTCGTATAGGCACGCCACGTCGATGTCGGCCGGACCCACCCCGGCCCGTTCGAACAACTGGTCACGCAGCCAGACCGGGAACATGGCCGTCACGTCCGGATATTTTTCGTAGGGAACCACCGAATGCGGCCCGGCTCCGTATGCCCAGGAACGGATCTCGACTACCGGCCGCCGCTCCGAACCTGTTGGCAAGGCGACGACGATCGCGACGGCGCCGTCGGTCTCGAGGCAGCAGTCGAGCAGGTGCAGGGGCTCGGCGATCGGGCGGCAACCGAGGTAGTCGTCCATCGTCATCGGACGCCCGTTCATCACGGCATTCGGATTGTGTTGCGCGTTCTCGCGCAGCGTCACCGCAATGGCCCCGAGGTGCTCGCGGGTGGTTCCGTACTCCGCCATGTGCCGGGCGGTGGCCATGGCGGCGACCTCCACCGGTGCCGCGTAGCCGTACGGAGCCATGAACTGCCGGTATCCGGCCGCAGATCCAGTGCCGTAGTCGCCCATCCGCACTCCGGACGCGCCGTTCATGGCGCGGTAGATCAGGACGTGTGAGGCGCGCCCGTCGGCCACCACGTCCGCTGCTGTGCCGATGAGCGCACACAACTCGGATCCGCCGCCGACCACCGCCTGTGACCAGGTCAATGGTCCGGTGCCCAGGTCGGATGCCACTTCGGAAGGCGCTGCGGTGTCGTTGTCGTGGTAGGTCGCGACCGCATCGACGTCGTCCACCGTGATACCGGCATCGGCGATGGCGGCCAGTGCCGCCTCGGTGGCCAATTGCAGAACCGTTCGACCGGATCTGCGCGAGAACGCGGTCCGGCCGACACCTGCGATGACCGGGATGCCGCTGGTCAAGTTCCCGTTTCGGCAGCCTGCGCCGAGATGGCGTCCACTAGAGGCGCTCGAAGATGGTGGCGTTGGCGGTACCGCCGCCCTCGCACATCGACTGCAGGCCGTACCTGCCGCCCGTGCGCTGCAGGTAAGCCAGCAATGTCGTGGTCAGGCGAGTGCCCGACGCCCCGAGTGGGTGGCCGAGTGCGACCGCGCCGCCCGCCGGATTGAGCTTGGCGTCGGCGGCCCCGGTTTCGATCTGCCAGGCCAGCGGTACCGGTGCGAACGCCTCGTTGATCTCGAACGCGTCGATGTCGTCGATGGTGAGCCCGGATCGTTTGAGAGCCAACGCTGTTGCCGGAATGGGCCCGGTCAGCATCTTGACCGGATCGTCCCCGGTGACCACTGCGGTGTGCACCCGTGCGATGGGCGTGAGTCCGAGTGATGCGGCCTTCTCCGAGGTCATGACCAGGACGGCCGACGCGCCGTCGGAGATCTGCGACGCGTTGCCGGCGCTGATCACGCCACCGTCGAGGAACGGGGTCTTGAGCGTTCCGAGTTTCTCGACGGTTGATCCCGGCCGGATGCCCTCGTCACGGCTGATCACGTCCTCGCCCACCGTGATCGGGACGATTTCCGCATCGAAGTCGCCGTTCTTCTGCGCTGCCGCCGCTCGCTCGTGAGAACGCACGGCGTACTCATCAACCTGTTGACGGGACAGTTTCCACTCGCGGGCGATCTGCTCGGCGCCGGCGCCTTGGTTGAAGGAACCGAAGAATCCGGGACCGGTGAGTTCCTCGGCGTACCGATCGACGGCCGGCCCACCGGACCTGCCGGCACCTTCGACCGCGGTGGCGCCCATCGGAATCGCAGACATCATCTCCACACCGCCGGCGACGATGACGTCGGCCTGGCCCGAGATGACCGTTGCGGCCGCGGTAGAGATCGCCTGCTGCGACGATCCGCACTGGCGATCGATCGTGAATCCGGGAACGTGTTCGGGCCAGCCTGCCGCCAGAACGGCCATTCGCCCGACATTGCCGGACTGCTGCCCCACGCTGAGCACATTGCCCCAGTGCACATCTTCCACCAGATCGGCCGATATCCCGGCCCGCTCGATCAGCGCGTTCAGTATCTGTGCCGACAACGCCACGGCGTGGACACTCGCCAGGCCGCCGTTGCGCTTGCCGATGGGGGTTCGTGCGGTTTCGACGATGACGGCATCACGCATGCTCGTTCCAATCTTCCGGTGAGTATCTTGCTCTCGAGGTTATACCGCTAACTAAATTAGCGGTATAGCTTTGGGAAAGGCAACGGATGGTTCGTCCGTGCCGGTCAACCCATGGTCGTGTTCGGTGGCAGTATTCTCCAGTCACCGAACACGCTCAGCAACAACGAGTACTGGAGTCGACGGATGGCAGAGCAGTACCCAGGTGACGCCTCGGACTCGCCCGTGAGCACGGCTCGCGGAACGGAGAACCTGGCGCTGTTGATCACACTGCTCGAGCTCGAGCCGCTCGACGTCGACCGGTTCCGCGCGGTCAACGACCTGGCTCTGACCCCGGATCGACTGTTCGGCGGTCTGATCGCGGCGCAGGCGCTGCACGCCGCGCAGCGCACCGTCCCAGCGGGATTCGGCGTGCACTCCCTGCACACCGCTTTCCTGCGGACGGGCCCCGCCGATGTTCCGCTCACCCTGGTCGTGCACCGGTCCCGCGATGGCCGCTCCTTTGCCTCTCGGACGGTCACGGTCATCCAATCCGACCAGGTGATCTGCACGCTGACAGCGTCATTCCACGTCCAGGAACCGAGCGCGGTTCACGAGGCGCTGATGCCCATCGTCCCCGGGCCCGATGCCGACGGCTGGTCCGAGCCGCTCGACGCGGACTGGGGTCCTCAGCTGGCATTCGAGCACCGGGGACGGGTGGAGAAGGTCGACGGTGCCGTTGTCCGGCGGTACTGGACCCGTCCGGTCGGGGCGGTCCCCGATGATCCCGCGTTGCGCGCGTGCCTGTTGACCGTGTTGACGGACTTCTGGGCCATGTTGCCTGCCGTAGAATCGATCGGGCTCGACCCGACCGGCCCGACCCAGCACATCTCCCTCGACCACTCGATCTGGTTTCACCGGTCCGTCCCGCTCGACGAATGGCTCCTGGTCGAGCAGAGGTCGGTTGCCACGGTCAATTCGCGTGGGCTGGTCTTCGGTTCAGTGTTCACCGCCGACGGTGCGACGATCGCCAGTGTGGCGCAGGAAGCGCTGATTCGTGGACCCCGCGAAGCGTGACTCGGCTGGCTGCTCGCAACTGATCCAAGGCAGAACATTTGCAAATAGCGAAGATTCGCGTTCACCGGAGGGCTCCGCGAGGCGGAACTACTCCCGAATCGAGTAGGTGGCCCGCAACGCCTTCTTGTCGATCTTCCCGTTGCTCAAGGTGGGTAGGTCGGGAACAAAATACATCTTGCGGGGGCACTTGTAGCCGGCCAGCCGGGTCTTGACGAAAGTTCGGATCTCGGTCTCGTCGACGTGTGAGTCCGCAGCCGGCACGATCACCGCGGTCACTGCTTCTCCCCAACGCGGATCAGGTGTCCCGATCACGGCGCACTTCTCGATCCCCGGATGCGTGGCGAGCGCGTTCTCGACCTCCAGTGAATAGATGTTCTCCCCGCCGGAGATCACGACGTCCTTCTTGCGATCGACCAGGAACAGGAGACCGTCGTCGACCACGCCGATGTCGCCGGTATGGCACTAGCCGTCGCGCAGGACTTCGGCTGTTCGGACACTGTCGTTCCAGTAGCCGCGGAACATTGCCTCGCAACGGACCGCGATCTCGCCGGGCTGCCCCGGGGCCGCATCGTCGCCGCTGTCGGTCACGATGCGCACCCGGGTACCCGGGAACGGATAGCCCACCGAGCGCAGCCGACGCGCGTCCGCGTGCGTATCGGCGGCCCGGTGCAGCTCTGGTGGTAGCCCTGAGGTGATGACCTCGGTCTGTCCGTACAGGTTCACGAAGTTGACGTTCGGCATGGTCTCGAGGGCGGCGGCAAGCGCGGTGCTGGTGATCGGTGCAGCCGAATAGACCACCGTGCGAACAGTCTTCAACGTCGCGGCATCGTGTCGCGCAGCGGCGACGACCTCGGCCAGCATGGTCGGCGCCAGGTGCAGAACGGTGATCTGTTCGTCGGCAGCGGTGGCCAGGACATGTGCCGGATCGAAAGCTTCATGAAGGACGGCACTGCCACCGCGTGCGTGGATGCCCAGCGCCATCGCCATTGCTCCGACATGGAACATCGGCATACACAACAGGATCTTGTCCGTCGATCCCGATCGCATCTCACCGTTCATGGTGAGGGCGAGGCGGTGCATCTCGTGCTGCCCGAGTATGCAGCCCTTCGGCTTTCCCGTGGTGCCACTTGTGTAGATGAGGCACGCGATGTCGTCGGGACGCGCCTCGTAGGGTGGTTCTTCGGCGAGTTCGGCCAAAAGTGTGTCGAGGTTCAGCACCTCAGAGGTCGCCGGACGATCCGGCGCACCCATCCGGACGAACAGCTCCACCTCCGGGAGTTCCTGTCGGACGTCGGCGATCATGTCCTCGTATTCGGCACCGTAGAACAGGACCCGAGGCGCGGCGTCCGCCACGATGTTCACGATCTCGGGAGCGGCCAGCCGGAAATTGATGGTGGCCACCACGATTCCGCTCAACTGTCCTGCGGCCAGCACTCGCGCAAAATCAAGGGTGTTGCGATCGAGAACCGCGATGCGATCCTGTCGCCGGATTCCGCGGGCCCTGAGCGCAGTGGCGATGGTCGCCGCATCGATACGAAGCCTGCCATGGGTGAGCACCGAGCCTGCCGATACGTACGCAGGCTGGTCCGGGAACCGAATTGCGTTGTCGGAGAGGGTCTGTCCGAGTGTCGAATCGGGTGACATGGTGTTCTTTCGTCAGTCCGCGACTTCAGACGCAGAAGCGATGCCGGTGTGAGACATCTGTGGAATGCCCGGACCGGCGCGGTTGCGGGATGTTGACGAAACTGTCAAAAACCCATAGCTTAAGTTAGCGTCGGCACCGCCTGCAGTCAATGACGCGTGGAGTCATTGGCGCCGGCGAGTCGAAACAGGCGTCGGCACCGAGTGTGAGGACACAACCATGGGATCGCGTACCGAGTGGGATCTGGCCGGAACCGCGGTGGTCGCCATCGAGTGTCAGAACGGCACACTCGGGGACGACGTGGCCATACCCGCGTTGCGTGACGCCGCGGGAGATCTTGTCGATCGCATCGACGAGGTGCTGCAGGCCGCGCGCGCCCACGGCGTCAGAGTGGTGCATGCAATCTACGAAGGAGCGCTCGGCGCAGCCAATCTCGGTACCGAGCCCCTCTGGCGGCATATCGGTCCGGCGTCGGCGAATTGGACTCCGGGCAGTCTTCCGACCCAGGTGCTGCCCCGCCTGCTCGACCCGGCCGACGTCGTATCGCCGCGCCACCACGGCCTGTCGCCGGTCCAGGGCACCGAGCTGCTCCCTCTGCTCAAGAATTTCGGTATTCACACGGTGGTGCTCGTGGGTGTATCGGTGAACGTTGCCGTCCTGGTCACTGCGGCCGCCGCGGCCGGTGAGGGTTTCCATGTCGTGGTGGCGCGTGATGCGGTACGTGGCGTCCCGCCCGAGTATGGCGAGATGGTCCTGGAGAACTCGATCCGCCAGGTCGCCCGGATTGCCCGGTCCACTGATCTGGCTTCGCAGTGGCAGGCTGCTGCAGCCAACGCACAGGTCGCGGCACGCTGAGAAGGCCGTCGACCCTCACCCCCAATTGGAACCGAGGACACCCATGACTTTTGACAAGTCCGTAGATCTGAGCGGCCGGACCGCCTTCGTCACCGGCGACAGTCGAGGTATCGGCGCGGCCATCGCGCGCGCTTTCTCCGACGCCGGCGCGGCAGTGGTGTTGTTCGCGAAATCAGGTTCGACGCATGCCACCTTGCCGGGAACGGTGTACAGCGTCGCCGAGGAGATCGAGCGGGCCGGTGGCCGCGCATTGGCCATCCCGGGGGACCTCCGCAGCGACGCGGACGTCGAATCGGCCATCGCCCGGACAGCGGAGGTCTTCGGGGGCCTCGACATCGTTGTCAACAACGCTGCCGCCTTCGACACGACCCCCACATCCAAGGTATCGATGAAGCGCTACGACCTCCTGCAGGCCATCAATGCCCGAGGGAGCTTCGCGGTGTCCCGGGCGGCCATCCCGTACCTCATACAATCGCCGGCGGGGCACGTTCTCTCCATTTCTCCGCCGCTCGACCTCGAACCGAAATGGCTTGGCGCGCACCTGGCTTACACGACATCGAAGTACGCCGTCAGCCTTGCGACGCTAGGGCTCGCGGCAGAACTCGCCGATTCGGGTGTCGCGGCCAACTCGCTGTGGCCGGCAACGGCGGTCGCCACCGAGGCCATCCGCTCGATCCTCGGCGAAGAAGTCGCCGAACAGAAGGCCCGTTCGGTCCACATCATGGCCGATGCGGCGCTGGCCGTCGTGCTCCGGGACCCGCGGACGTGTTCGGGCAATCTCTTCACCGACGAGCAGGTACTCGCGGCCGAGGGCAAAACGGATCTGTCCGAGTACAGCGTGGGTGAGGGCGAATCCCGCAGCTTCTTTGTCGCCGACTCGGCTGAGGTGAGCGCGTGAACACGGTCGCGGCGGCCTGCACGGAATCACCGCGGGCCGAGTATGCCCATTCGGTGATGCACTGCAATCTCAACAGCGCCGACGTGATCCGTTCGCAGCAGTTCTATGCGGATCTGTTCGCGGTACGCGACCGGATGCGGTCGATCAGTGAAGACACCGACGGCCGGTTCATGGGACTGTCCGAACACACCGCGAGCGAGACGGTCTTCCTGTACGACGGACGTGGACCGAGATCCGCGCCGGCCCTCGAACTGGTGCAATGGCATGATCCCCAGCTCATCCGACGATCCGATCTGGGTGCCGACGCACCGGGTTTCCGGGTGATCGGATACCGCGTCAACTCGTTGGCATCCGTTCCTGGTGCCGGAGAAGGCGAATCCGTTGTCGTCCGGGGACGGGCGCGGAAGGCGATTCGAGTCACCGACCCCGATGGAGTGAGCGTCGAGATCGTGGAAGTCGCAGCCGCGGAATCAGATCCGCAGACACCGATGCTGAACCACATCCGAATGGTGGTGAGCGATCTGGAACGCTCGGTGGCCTGGTATTCGACCATCGGATTTGTTGTTCGGCCCGACGTCACCGACGTGACGCGATCGGTACCCGGTGCATCGCTGTACCTGCCGGAGGATCCGACCTTCTCCTTCGAACTCGAGTGCCCGGTCGAGCAGGTGGAGATCGAGCCGAAGGTCGCCAACACGCAGGGCCTCTACCGCGTCGCAGCTGCGGTCGAGGATGTCAAGGCCGCCTACACGGCGCTCGCGAAAGCTGATCCGGCCACTCCGGAGCCCGGCTTTGTCCCGATGCCCGACGTGCCGACCGGGGGCTTCACGGTTCTGTTCCTGTCCGACCCCGACGGGCTCGTCGTCGAATTGGTCGACCGGCCGCGGAACACTGTTCGTCGCCCGCTGCAGCCGCTGTGATGAACCACCGGGCGAAGCCATGATCGAGATGTCGGTCGCCGACCGCGTTGACCTCGACGTCTTGCTCTCGCGGTACACGGGTCTCGGCGACAGCGGCCGCATCGAAGAGTTCGCGGCGCTGTTCACCGAGGACGGTGTACTCACTGTTGCCGGTCGTCGGTTCGTCGGCCCGGACGAGATTGTCGCCTTCGCCGTGCAGTCCGGTGCGGCGATGTCCGCCATCACGAGTTTGCTCCCCGGCGCCCATCACGTGTCGTCACGGATGACCGAGCTGGTTTCCGACGATTCTGCGACGTCGCAGAGTCTGTTCATGTTTGTCGCAACATCCGGTCCCGATCACTGGGGTACCTATCGAGATCACCTGATTCGTACCGGTGATGGGTGGCGATTCGTCTCTCGGAGTGTACGTTTCACCGGTTTTTCGCCGAGTTCCCGGGTGCGCGGCTATGTGGAATCACTGGCGCGGTCCTGAATGCATCTGCCCGGACGGCTGCTGATCTGCGTTGAGTAGGCGGGGCGGTGCGGTGCGGTGCTCGCTCCGCCAGGGGCGTGCTGGGAGCACACCCTCGGCGGAGCGTTGCACGTTATCGCGGACCGGGAGTCGCGTCGTCGAGCACCTCGGGATCGTCGTTGTCGTCCTCGGGTTGCGGATTCGTCGCGTCCGTCACCGTCTTCTTATCACCGAGGCCCGCTTCTTCGAGACTTGTCTCGTCCGTGACCTGCTGACTGTTGTCCAACCCTGACATAGCCGCTCCTCTCGTGTTATGAATAGCTAACTATTTAGACTGTATCCTTCCGGGTGCGAGACTGTGCACTTCGCGGCCCCGAATTCGGGAATCGGAGTCGCGCATTGATTCGACGATTTCGTCAACTGGCGGATACCGCCGGGTGTGACCCCGTTGACATGGGAAAATGAGAAGAATATTTGACATGGCAGCGTGGTCGCCTGTGAATTGTCGGCGTTACTTGACGGTTTCGTTGACAATCGTTTCACTGAACTCCTACCGTGTAGGTTCAGCGGGTTGACCGGCGTGACCGCGGTGACGTGCGTCGCACGATCACCTTGCGATGGAAAGGGACAACATATGACCGAACAAGTGCCGCTGGCCGAGGGATTGTTCACCTGGCCTGCCGACAAGCCGGCGCTACTCGCCGGGAAGTCCTCGGACGGAAAACTCGTGTTCCCCTATCGAAGTCACAAGATCGTGGGGAAAGTCCGCGAAGAGCTCGAGCAGGTCGAGCTACCTCGGCGCGGAACGCTGTGGACCTTCACCACTCAGAAGTTCCGGCCGCCGCAGCCGCCGTACAACGGCAACGACGACGCCAAGACCTTCCAGCCGTTTGCTGTCGGGTACGTGGAACTCGAAGGCGCGCTGCGGGTGGAAGCCCGCCTCACCGAGGCGGACCCCGAGAAGCTCACCATCGGCCAGGAGATGGAACTCAAGATCGTGCCCTTCGGTGTCGATGCCGAGGGCCGCGAAACAATGATCTACGCGTTTGCGCCGGTCGAGAAAGGTCAGGACGATGTCGTCGAGTGACGTAGCGATCATCGGTGTCGGGTTGCACCCCTTCGGTCGGTACCCCGGAAAGTCCGCGCTCGAGATGGGTGAAGACGCTGTCTTCGACGCACTCACCGACGCGGGCATCGAGTGGTCCGACGTGCAGGAGCTGTATGCGGGCAGCATGGAGGTCAAGAATCCAGAGGCCATCGTGGGCCTTCTCGGTTTGACGGGTGTGCCGGGGCGGGCGGTCTTCACCGGTTGCGCCACCGGCGCGACGTCGCTGGCGATGGCCGCCAATTCGATCAAGCTCGGTGAGCACGACATCACCATCGCGGTCGGTCTGGACAAGCACGAACGTGGTGCCTTCGCGGCCCATCCCTCGGTCTCGGGACTGCCGGACTGGTATGGCGAAGCGGGGCTGTTCCTCACGACCCACTTCTTCGGCATGAAGATCAACCGCTACATGCACGACTTCGCAATCACGCCCGAGACCCTCGCGAAAGTGTCCGCGAAAGCGATGCGCAACGGCGCGGCGAACCCGTCGGCCTGGCGGCGTAAGGCCCTGTCGGAGGAAGAGATCCTCAACTCTCAGATCCTCAACTATCCGTTGACCCAATACATGTACTGCGGACCGGATGAGGGCGCAGCGGCCGTTGTCCTGTGCCGGGCCGACAAGGCGCACTTGTACACCGACACGCCCGTGTATCTACGGGCGAGCACACTGCGCAGCCGACGTGAAGGGGCGTTCGAACTCCTCAGTCCCTCATTGCCGTTGGAGTCCGTACCGAGCCCTACGGTCGACGCGTCGAAGGAGGCGTACGAGATCGCCGGGATCGCGCCGTCGGACGTCGACGTGATCCAGCTGCAGGACACCGATGCAGGTTCGGAGATCATCCATATGGCGGAGAACGGATTCTGCGCTGACGGTGACCAGGAGAAGCTCATCGCCGCCGGGGAAACCGAGATCACCGGGCGGCTGCCGATCAACACCGACGGCGGTTTGCTGGCCAACGGTGAACCGGTCGGCGCGTCCGGGTTGCGACAGATCTTCGAACTGGTCAATCAGTTGCGTGGGCGCGCCGGTGATCGTCAGGTCAACGACGCCAAGGTCGGTTACGCCCAGCTCTACGGCGCTCCCGGGACCGCAGCGGTCACGATCCTCTCGACCTGATCGGCACGCTCCGGTCCGATCCGGTGTGGAGGCGTAGGGTCCCGTCCACGATTTGCTCGCCAACGGCGTCACCTGCCGTTGGCGAGCGAGTCGTATATCTGCTCGGCGAGAGTGGAGATCATGTCCTCGTCGTCCACCGGCAACCGCCACACGCGGCTGTAGAAGTACGACTGGTCGAGCATGGCCATCATCGTCAGGCCGAGCGCCTCGGGTGCCTCGTAGCGCCGCTCCTGTCGAGAGACCAGGTTCGTTCCCAGCAGCCAGGCCACCCGCATCTGAGTGCGCTGAGACGTGCGCCGGAACTCGTCATCGGTCGGGGCGGACTGAGTCGAGGAGAAGATGAACGCGCCGTGCCGGTCCATGAAGTCGAAGTACCGACGCACCCACGAGGCCACATCGGACAGCGCGGCCGGTGAAGGGATGTCCGACCACAGCGACACCACCGCGAGGATCTCTTTGTACGTCTCCTCGCCGATCGTGTTGAACACCTCTCGCTTGTCGCGGAAGTAAGTGTAGAAGCCTGCGCGGGATATGCCGCAGGCGTCGGTGATGTTGTTGATCCGGGTGCCTGCGTAGCCACGTTCGAGGAACAGTTTGCGGGAGGCTTCGAGAATCGCCTCGCGGGTCCGTACCGCGCGTTCACCGAGAGCAGCGCCGCCCTCGGGCGTCGCCAAAGTGCCCGCGGCGACACTATGTGGTGACTCGTGTGATGTCATATGTGATGATCCCCGTGGGTTGTCCGGAGAGGGTTTCCGGGCGGTCGCTGCGCGAGATCGACAAACGGGCTCTGCCTCCTTGACGTGTGGGTCAACTATACGGCCATCACCTTCGAATGCGACAACACAAACGCTGGAAGGGATGCTGAAAACGACCCGGGAGCATACTTGACGCTGTCGTCAGACCAGGCATAGCGTGAGGGTGAATCACAATCGGTGCAATCGGTTAACCCGATGCCAGGCACCGACTTCAGATCTCCAGGAGCAGATGTGACCATCCCGTATGTACGACCGGAGTTCCGGATGCTTCCGGCTCCGACGCCGCAATCTCAGGACTATTGGGCCGGGGGCCGCGATGGCGAGTTGCGCATCCACCGGTGTCACGCCTGCCAGAACTTCTTCCTTCCGGGTGCGCCGGTGTGCTGGCGGTGCCGAAGCACCGACGTGGCACCCGAACCCGTCTCAGGCCGCGGATCGGTTGCTGCCTTCACCGTGAATCGGCAAACCTGGATTCCGGCATTTCCGCCGCCGTACACCGTCGCGCTGATCGAACTGGCCGAACAGCCGGACACCCGGGTTGTCAGCAACATCGTCGACATCGATCCTGCCGACGTGACGATCGGTCTCGAGGTCGAGGTCTTCTTCGAAGAGTGGGAAGACGTCTGGGTTCCCCTATTCCGTCCAGTGGACGTGTCCCGTCCCGCAAAGGAGTCGAACTGATGGGTGGGCGTGGAGGTCCTTTCGAAGGCAAGGCCGTGGTGACCGGGGCCGGCAAGTCCCAGGTGGGACGGAGACTCGGTCGAACCGGTCTAGACCTCACCGTCGAGGCTTCACTCCGTGCGATCGCGGACGCAGGTCTCTCACCCGACGACATCGACGGAGTTGCCAGTTACCCCGGTCCGGGCATGCCTGATCCGGGTTTCTCAGGGGCGAGCGTGCACGAACTCCGCAACGCGCTGGGACTGCGGAGCAATTGGTACGTCAGCAGTTCGGAGACCGCCGGGCAGATCGGTCCGGTGATCGAGGCATGTATGGCCGTGGCGACCGGCCTGGCCGACCACGTGTTGTGCTTCCGGTCGGTGTGGGAATCGACCGCTCAGGCGTCGACGGGCAGCCGCGGATCGGTCTTGATGGGCACCGGTCGGGCGAATCCGCACCACGAGTTCTTCGGTCCGTACGGCGCCATCTCTGCTGCCAACTGGTTGGCGATGCCCGCGCAGCGGTATATGCACGAGTTCGGCCTCACCCGTGAACAGCTCGGCGCGATCGCGGTCAACGCGAGAAAGAATGCTGCGCTCAACCCTGATGCGATCTATCGCGACCCGATGTCGTTGCAGGACTATCTCGATGCACGGATGATCTCGGATCCGTTCTGTCTCTACGACTGTGACGTGCCGTGTGATGGCGCGACCGCGGTTGTCATCTCACGCAGAGATGCCGCGAAAGGCCTCCCGCGACAGCCACTGACGGTCGAATCGGTGGGCACCGGAATGTTCGAAAGGGCCACCTGGGACCAGCGCAAGGATCTAACGACCATGGCGGCGCACGACGCGGCGGCGACCTTGTGGGACCGTACCGACATGACCGTCGGTGACGTGGACTTCGCACAGCTCTACGACGGTTTCAGCTTCTTGACGGTGCAATGGCTCGAGGCACTGGGCTTCTGCGAGCACGGCAAGGTCGGTCAGTACATCGAAGGCGGCGAGCGAATTTCGCTCCAGGGTGGACTACCGGTCAACTCCAGCGGCGGACAGCTCTCCGCCGGACGCCTGCACGGTATGGGGTTCTTGCACGAGGCGTGCGTGCAGCTGTGGGGCGAGGGTGGACCGCGGCAGGTCGGTGGCGACGCGGAGGTGGCCGTCGTTGCCGTGGGTGGTGGTCCGGTGGCCGGGGCGATGCTGCTCAGTACCCGCTAGCCCACCGTCTCAGCCCATGCTGTCGACACCGTTCGGCAGCAACCACATTCACCACCGAGAGAAGGAAATTTGCACATGGAGGTCTACCGAGGGATCGCCGATCTGGAAGCGGCGGTCGGTCAGGAACTGGGGCCGTCCGATTGGTTCCCCATCGAGCAAGATCGCGTCGACGGGTTCGCCGACGTCACCGAAGACCATCAGTGGATTCACGTCGACACCGAGAAGGCCGCGAGCGGGCCGTTCGGGGCGACGATCGCGCACGGGTTCCTGTCTCTGTCGCTGGTGCCCTACTTCGTGAGCCAGTTACGCCGCATCGAAGGTGCGAAGATGGGGGTCAACTACGGTCTCGACCGGGTGCGGTTCCCGTCGCCGGTCCGAGCGGGCAGTCGCATCCGTGGCCGTACGGTCGTCAAGACCGCCGACCGGATCGACGAGAACTCCATCCAGCTGGTCATGCGCACCACGATCGAGGTCGAGGGAAGTGACAAGCCGGGCTGTGTGGCGGATCTGGTGAGTCGCTACTACTTCTGACCGGCCACCGGTCGCGCGGCCCGAGACAACGACAAGGCCCGCAGGTCCCAAGGATCTGCGGGCCTTTGTCGTGGATACGAGCCGATCAGACCTCGATGACCATGGCTGCGCCCATGCCACCACCGGCGCACATCGCGATGACCCCGATACCGCCACCGAGACGACGCAGTTCGTAGACCATGGTGGTCGCCATTCGAGCTCCGGTGGCCGCGATGGGATGACCGAGGCTGATTCCCGAGCCCGACACATTGACCCGGTCCTCGTCCAGCTCGAGCACCCTGGTGCAGGCGATGACCTGCGCCGCGAATGCCTCGTTGATGTCGAACAGGCGAACGTCCTTGAGCGACAAGCCGGCCCGGGCCAACGCGCGCGGGATGGCGATCGTCGGTCCGATCGCCGTCTTGTTGGGTTCGACGCCCACCGCCGACCACGACCGGATCACCCCGAGCGTCTCCAGACCCTCTGCTTTCGCGAGCCCGTCAGAGACGACGGTCAGCGCGGCGGCGGCGTCGTTGATACCCGAGGAGTTGCCTGCCGTCACCGAGAACCCCTCGATCTCCGGATGGATCACGCGCAGACCGGACAGCACCTCGAGATTGGTTCCGCGCCGAGGGTGTTCGTCGACGGCGAACTCCACGGTCTCGCCGGACTTGTTCGTCACGGTGATGGGAACGATCTCGGAGTCGAAACGGCCGTCGTCGATGGCCGCGATGGCGCGCTCATGCGACCGCGCCGCCCATTCGTCCTGCTGCTGCCGGGTGATGTCGTACTGCACCGCGGCGTTCCAGCCGACGGTGATCGACATATCCATCGCCGGTGCGTCCGGCGTTCCCGGATGCGACGGCGAAAACCACGGATCGGTCCAGTCGTCGGCGTTCTTTCCGGACGTACCCGGCGTCCGGCGGCGTCCGACCGGCGACATCGACGCGGCCTCGGTTCCCCCGGCGATCACCGCATCACCCATACCGGACATGATCGTTGCGGCGGCGGATGCGACCGCGGTGAGGCCGGTGGCGCACTGCCGGTTCACGGCCATCCCGGGTATCGAGGTCAATCCGTTCGCGGCCGCGACGTAGCGGGCGATATCACCGCCACCCTGATACACCTCGCCGAGTACCAGGTCGTCGAAGACTTCCGGCGACAGGCCTGACCGCTTCACGACATTGGTGACGACGTGGCCGGCGAGTTCTTCAGCAGTGGTCTCGGTCAGCGTGCCCTTGCGGGCGGTTCCGATCGGCGTTCGGCAGGCGGCCGTTATCACCGCCCGGGGCTGTTCAGTGCCCATGTGGTCCTCCTCGATGTGCGGCCGACGTCGTCGCCGGCCGGAGTGAGATCGCCGCATGAGCCTGGACGGCAATCAGTTATACGATAATCCCAATTTAGCATGGACCCCGGCGATTCGACGCGCTCGCCGAGTCTGCCTGAATTGTCGGAACGGTATTGCGTATTCTCCAAATCATTGTACTGTATGGCCTGTATATCGGTGCCTGTCGTCGGTTGTTGCCGACCGGTCGCGTGCCCTGACGAATCTGTCTCCCTCCCGGAAAGGACACTGCTTTGGTTGCCGCGACATCGAGCAGAGCGCAATACGGATCCCTGACGGACTTCGCAGCCCGACTGCAGCCCGCAGACACCTTTTGGGGGGTGGTCGCCGGCCGCGCCGACACATCTCCCGACGGTGTCCTGCTGATCGGCGACGACGGCACAAAGGTGACCTTCGCCGAGTACCGCGATCGCTCCGAACGGGTCGCGGCGTTCCTGACCGAACAGGGCATCACGCCCGGTTCCCGCGTTGCCTGGCAGCTGCCGACGCGCATCGGCAGTGCCCTGTTGATCGCCGCGCTCGCGCGCATCGGCGCAGTTCAGGCCCCGGTGATTCCGCTATTCGGGGAACGTGAGACCGTTGCCGCGCTGAGGACATCAAGGGTGGATTTTGTTCTGGTCCCGCAGGATTGGCCCGGCCTGGCCTACGACAGCCTCCAACAGTTGCGCGAGGACCGCCAGGGGTCCCCCGAGATCATCGCCCTCCCGCGTGATCTACCCGAGTCCGATGCGGTGCAATCGCTTGCCCCGCCCCCGGAAAGCCCGGAGGAGGTCCGATGGATCTACTTCACCTCGGGCACCAGTGGCACTCCCAAAGGAGTCCAGCACACCGACTCCACCATCTTGGCTGCCGCGCGGGGTTTTGTCCTGAACGGCCGGCTCGGAGAGTTGCCCGACGAAGTCGGGTCGATCCCGTTCCCGATCACGCACGTCGGTGGCGTCGTCTATCTCTCGTCGATGTTGCTCTCCGGGTTCGCCTCGGTGCTGATCGAGGTCTTTCGGCCGGACACCGCCACGGAGATCTTCCGCCGTCACGGGGTCACGTTGGCCGGTGGCAGCACTGTTTTCTACACCATGCTGGTCGCCCAGCAACGAGAGGCCGAACCCGGTACCCGGGTTCTCCCCGACCTCCGGCTTCTCAAAGGCGGTGGTGCGCCATGTCCTCCGGCAGTGTTCGCCGCGGTACGCAGCGAGCTCGGTGTCCCGGTTGCGCACGACTACGGGATGACGGAGTGTCCGATGATCGGCGTCGCCTCGCCCCTGGATTCCGACGACGACCTCGCCGAATCCGACGGCCGTCCCGTCCCGGGCGTCGAAGTGCGGATCATGGAGAACGGCGTACCCGTCTTGCCGGGAGCCGAAGGCGACGTCGAAGTCCGTGGCGTCACGGTCTGCCGCGGATATACCGATCCGGCGTTGGATGCCGACGCGTTCACCGCGGACGGCTGGTACCGGACGGGCGACCGTGGCCGAATTCGGCCCAGCGGCTGCATCGAGGTCACCGGTCGGCTCAAAGACGTCATCATCCGCAAGGGCGAGAACATCTCGCCGCTCGAGATCGAATCGCTGCTGTCTCAACACCAGGCGATCGACGAGGTCGCCGTGATCGGCCTCCCCGACATCGATCGTGGAGAACGGGTGTGCGCGGTTCTCACCGTGGCATCGGGACAGCAGGCACCGTCACTGGCCGACATCGCAGACTTCCTCTCCAAGGCGGGAATCATGAGACAGAAGATTCCCGAGCAAGTGGAGATCGTCTCCAGCATGCCCCGATCGGGTGTTGGAAAGCTGGCCAAACCGGCTCTCCGGCAACAAATCCTGAACAAATTGGAAAACTCGACCAGCTAGGAGTCCCGGCATGGGATTGCCCATCAGCACCGAACACATCGAACTCGCTGAATCGGTGCGCAAGGTCTTGTCCGACCGAGACGCCATCGGCGCGGCCAGGACGACGATCGATACCGGATACACCACAGTGCCGTTCTGGAAAGATCTGGTCTCGCTGGGCTGGTTGGGATTGCACATCCCGGAGCAGTACGGCGGACAGGGTTTCGGAACCGCGGAGCTCGCGGTTGTCCTCGAAGAACTCGGCCGTGCCGTTGCGCCCGGCGACTTTCTGCCGACGGTGATCGCCTCCGAGCTGATCAGGCTTTCCGGCACCGATGACCAGCGCACCGCGCTGCTCCCAGAGCTCTGCGCCGGCGAAGCGACCGCAGCGATCGGTCTCGGTGGCGAGGTCACCGTTGATGCCGATGGTGCGGTCAGCGGTGCCGGCGGCGCCCTGCTCGGTGGCGGGTCGGCCGAGATCTTTGTCCTACGGTCCGAAGCCGACGTGGTGGTGGTCCGGCGGGGACGTGGCGTCGAGGTCGAGGTCGTGGTCGGGATCGATGGGACGCGCCCATCGGCGCGCGTGTCGTGTTCCGCTGCAACCCCACTCGCAGTCCTGCCGGGCGCGTTCGCCACCCTCCTCGCGGTGGCACAGACGTTTTCCGCCGCCGAGGCCGCCGGCGGCGCCCGCGCCTGTACGGAGGCCGCGGTTGCCTATGCCATGACACGGTCGCAGTTCGGCCGCACCATCGGGAGCTTCCAGGCCGTCAAGCACTTGTGCGCGAACATGTTCGTGGACACCGAGATAGCAACGGCTGCTGCATGGGATGCGTCGCGGGCGGACCTGGCCTCGGCCGAGGGCAGGTTTGCCGCCGCGGTTGCCGCAGACCAGGCCATCGGCGCCTTCGCGGTCTCGGCGCAGCGCAACATCCAGGTGCACGGTGGACTCGGTTTCACCTGGGAACACGACGCCCACCTGCTCCTTCGCCGAGCCTATGTGCTGCAGGCGGTCTTCGGTCACGATGCCGCTCGTCAGGTGGCACGGCTGGCGATCGATGGGGTACATCGCCCACCGAGTCTCGAGCTCCCGGAGGACGCCGACACATTTCGGCGCGGTGCGCGGGCGTTCCGCGATCAGTATCTGGCCACACCCGCCGGTGAGCGTGCGTCACTGCTCGCCCGATCGGGGTTTGCGTTTCCCCATTGGCCCGCGCCGTATGGTCGTTCGGCGGGGCCGGTCGAGCAGCTCGTCATCGAGGAAGAGCTGGCCGTGATCCCGAAGCTCGATCTCGGCATCGGTAACTGGATCGTTCCGACACTGCTGCAGCAGGGAACAGACGCGCAGATCGACCGTTGGGTCTGGTCGTCACTCGACGGCGACATCAGATGGTGTCAGCTGTTCAGCGAACCCGGCGCGGGATCGGATGCGGCGGCGATCAGTACCCGGGGAGTCCGCACCGAAGGTGGCTGGCTGGTCTCCGGCCAGAAGGTCTGGACCAGCGACGCGCAGAACTGCAACCGCGGACTCGCGACGGTACGCACCAACAAGGATGCTCCGAAACATGCCGGCGTATCGATGCTGGTCATCGACCTCGAATCCGACGGAGTCGAGATCCGGCCGCTGCGTGACATCACCGGCAACGCCACCTTCAACGAGGTCTTCCTCGACAACGTCTTCGTCCCGGATGCAGATGTCGTCGGTGCAGTCGACCAAGGGTGGAAGGTCGCCCGGGCGACGCTGGGCAACGAGCGTGTGACGATCGGAGGCGGTGTGGCGGAGTTCGTCGACCTCGATGTGGCGGTCCGGGTTGTCGCGGACGCCGAAAAAGCAACTGACACAGAACTGTTGGGCAAGGTTGGACACCTGGTTGCCGAACGGCAGGCCATGCGTATGCTGTCTTTGCGTCTGGCCGCACGTGCGGTGTCCGGCGCCGGTCCGGGACCCGAGGGTAATGTGACCAAGTTGTTGTCCGGCGAACACCAGCAGCGGGTCGCCGATCTGCTTGTTCAAGTGGGCGGTGCGGAATGGGCTCTTGGCGGCGCCGCGGATCTGCATGAGGGTGTGTTGTTCGTGCGGGGACTCACCATCGCCGGGGGCACCTCCGAGGTCGTCCGGAATCAGATCGCCGAGCGAGTTCTCGGTCTGCCGCGCGAAAAGATGTGACATCCCGGGGCGGGTTTCGCACGGGAAAGAAGAGAAACCGATGATGGAGTACCGGCAGTGAGTGTTCTGATCGACCAGCGTGACGCCGTCCTGGTGATCACTATCAATCGTCCAGAAGTGCGCAATGCCCTCGATGCCGAGACGATGGCCGGGATCGGCGAGGCGCTTGTCGCGGCCGAGACCGACGACTCGGTAGGGGCCGTGGTCCTCACCGGCGCCGGTGACCGATCCTTCTGTGCGGGAATGGATCTGCGGGCATTTGCGGCCGGCGGTGAGATGGTCGACAAGTCGCGTCCGGGCCTTGAGGTCTTCACCGACCGGGTGTATCCCAAGCCGATCATCTGCGCCGCGGCAGGCACTGCGGTCGCCGGTGGATTCGAGCTGCTGCTGGCCTGTGACCTCGCCGTGGTGGCCGATCACGCGAAGTTCGGCCTGCCCGAGGTCAAACGAGGGCTGGTGGCCGCCGGTGGCGGCACGCGCCTGCCCCGACGGATCCCACTGGCTCTCGCCCTCGAACTCGCACTCACCGGCGAAATCGTCTCGGCCCAGCGGGTACTCGAACTCGGACTGGTCAACCGGGTGGTACCCGGCGCGGCGGTGCTCGACGAGGCAGTAGCCCTGGCGGCCACCATCGCCGAGAACGGACCGCTCGCGCTCCGGATCACCAAGCAGCTCATGGTGACCGAGGCGGCGGGAATGTCCGCGGCACAGATCGCCGAGGCATCGGCGCCGGCCTTCATCAGTGCGGACGCCAAGGAAGGCGCGGTCGCTTTCGCCGAGAAGCGAAAGCCCCGCTGGACTGGGAAGTAAACCGTGAATCCGTCTTTCGACGGGTGAATGCGGTTTCAAATCATCTGATTATCAGACGTAATCGACATATCGCCGGAGGTTGACTTGAAGCTTGCAGACAGCGTTGCCATTGTGACAGGAGGAGCCGGAGGACTCGGTGAGGCCACCGTGCGGGAGCTGGCCGAGGCCGGCGCATCGGTGGTCATCGCCGACCTCGCCGACGACAAGGCGGAGAAGCTGGCCGAAGACCTCGGTCCGAAGGTCAAGTACGTACGTACCGACGTCACCTCCGAGACGAGTGTGCTCGAGACCGTCGAAGCGGCGAAGGCGCTGGGCACCCTTCGCTACGCGGTGGTTGCCCATGGCGGCTTCGGAGTGGCGGAGAAAGTTGTGCAGCGCGACGGCAGTCCCGCGCCTCTCGCGGGGTTCACCAAGACTGTCGATCTGTATCTGACCGGGACCTACAATGTCCTGCGTCTCGCGGCCGCAGCGATCGCGCAGAACGAGCCCGACGCCGACGGTCAGCGCGGCGCGATCGTCACAACAG
This sequence comes from Williamsia muralis NBRC 105860, assembly GCF_001598915.1. GTDB lineage: Bacteria > Actinomycetota > Actinomycetes > Mycobacteriales > Mycobacteriaceae > Williamsia > Williamsia muralis. The sequence goes on from NZ_BDAP01000001.1 coordinate 392,283, forward strand.
CGAGCATTGCAGCCTTCGAAGGCCAGATCGGCCAATCAGCGTACGCCGCGTCGAAAGCCGGCGTGGTGGGTCTGACGCTGGTGGCCGCTCGTGATCTGAGCTCACTCGGAATACGGGTAGTGACCGTCGCCCCGGGCACCATGCGGACGCCGATCATGGAATCGGTGGGTGACGAGGCGCTCGCCAAGTTCACCGCGAACATACCCAATCCGAAACGTCTCGGACTTCCCGCAGAATATGCCTCGCTCGTGCATCACATCCTGGAGAACCCGTACCTCAACGGGGAGACCATTCGCCTGGACGGGGCTCAGCGGTTCGGACCGCGATAGAGAGCACGGTCGAGCAGTATCGGCTAGGCTGTGTAAACAGGGTAATCATTACGCTATATCTGTAGCGCACGAGAGCGACGAAGGGCACATCATGGCGTTGAAGGCGGGAGTCCGGCTGCGGAGTCAGATCGACACCACCGAGGTCGTTGTCATCAAGCCACCTGCCGGAGACGAAGTTCTCACGTGTGGCGGCCAGCCGATGATCGAGGTGTCGCAAACCCCGGCCGAGGGTCTGACGTCGGAAACTGGCGCCGGAACGCAGATCGGGAAGCGCTACACCTGTTCGTCGGATGCCCAACTCGAGGTCCTCGTCACCAAAGCGGGCTCGGCAGATCTGAGCCTGGGGGCGACAACGCTGGCCAGGAAAGAGGCCAAACCCCTCCCGTCCAGCGACTGATTCACACACGTGACTCGATGAAGGGGTAGCCAAGTGCCATCGACGAGTGGACGCAGCGCCAGAGGTGCAGGTGGCGGCTCTGTCGTCACGGTGCGGGTGCCGAAGATGGCCGAATTGGTTGTCGCGCAGCTGCGGCGTCAGATCATCCGGGGCGAACTCCAGGAGGGTGACGCTCTGCCTTCCGAGTCGGAACTGATGACGCGTTACGGGGTTTCGCGTCCGACCCTCCGGGAAGCTTTTCGGGTGCTGGAGTCGGAATCGCTGATCAGCGTCCGGCGAGGAGCCCATGGCGGCGCGCGGGTGCACACACCGAGCCGTCGGGTCGCCGCCAAGTATGCGAGCTTCATGCTCGAATATCGTGGCGTCACGCTTCGGGATGTCTATGAAGCCCGCGTTGCACTCGAAGTGCCCGGAGTGGGCGAGCTGGCTCGTACCCGCACTCGGGCTGATCTTGCGGCCCTGCTCGATAGCCTCGACCGGCATGCTGCCGCCGAGGAGGAGGATTCGCGCCTGGCGATCATGCTGCACGGCGAATTCCACACGCTGGTCATCGAGCGCGCTGGGAACGGCACGTTGTTGCTCCTCAGTGAGATGTTGCAGGACATCATCGACCTGGGCAACGTGTCTCTACACGCCGACGCAGAAATCACTGAAGAGCAGGCTCGTGCGGCCGCAGTGCGAACGCATCGCCGCTTGTACGACCACATTGTGGCGCGCGATATCAGCGGGGCCGAATCCCTCTGGAGGCGGCACCTCGACGAATCGATGGGCTACTTGCTGGGGGAGAACGCAGCCATGACGGTGTCTGATCTCTTCGACTAGGACAACACGTCCAGTACGGCCTCGGTAGGATCGGTGATCATCAGTTCACTGATTCGGTTGACGTGCTTGCGCCAATGCGCCGTCGCCTTCTCGCTCTGCTTGTCTCGAATCAAGGCGGCGACCTTCTGGTGCGACCGGAAGGTGGTGCGAATGCCTGCGTCTACATCCGCGTCATCGCGGTGTTGCCTGATGTAGCTGGTGTTGTGACTCTCGACGATCGCGAAAAGCATCTCAGACAGCACTGCCATGGTCTGGTTTCCGGCCAGTTCCATCAATAATTGCGGAAACGCCAGCAGATGGTGTTCGGCGAAGGCAACCGGGTCGCTGAGAAGGCCCTGGCCTTCGGCCAGGCAGGCATCGATGCGTCGCAGGTCCGCGGCGGTTCGCTTGTTGGCGAGGATTCCGACACCGGCCGACTCCAGACGCGCTCGTGCCTCATACACATCTGCAAGGGTGGTGCCACGGTACTGCAACAGTGTGCCGGCGTACCTGGCAGCCGCTGCGGGATCGGGCACCAGCACGTACGCGCCACCGTGGGCACCCCGCCGAATACGGATGATCTGCTCTGACTCCAAGATCCGGAACGCTTCCCGCAGTGTGGGCCGGGACACCCCGAACTGTTCCATCAATGCGGTTTCGGATGGGAGACTGGCGCCTTCGGACAGTTCGCCCGTGACGACCTGCCGACGGAGCTGGGCGGCCACCATCTCGCCGGCCTTCGGGACGCGGACAGTCTGAGGCGTACCTGTCGGCCTGGCTCTCTGCGTCGCAGCCATCAATCCTCTTCGTTAGACGTGATTCAAGTGAACTCATAGTACCTATTCACTGCATTGTGACCGAGTGCCCCACCGATGTGCGGTGAATGACCCATTGCTACTGATTGCGCCGGCAGACTTCATCAGAGGTCCGATTCCATCCCCGAGGGAGTGCCGCGACCGTAAATATTCAAGCGCTACTAGTTTAATCAGTTATCTGATTGGTAGGGTGGAGTGCATACCGGCAACGGGTCGGTGGTGCTTCGCGAACTTGCCGCGGCAGAGATGGGGCTTCTCCCCAGCCGTGCCGTCCAGCGAATAGTCGATACAGAATAGAGGCCACATGTATTCGGACCTGGGACCAGAACTCCTGGTCGAGAGCGACGGCGGCGTACGTAAGGTGACGCTCAACAGGCCTGAGGCTCTCAACTCCGCCAACAAAGCCCTGCACGGCGCGTTGATCGCGGTGTGGGGACGTATCGCCAAGGATCCCGATGCCCGTTCTGTCGTCCTGACCGGCGCTGGGCGCGCTTTCAGTGCCGGCGGCGACATGCACCATCTCCAGTCGTTGCAGACGGATCCGGTCAAACGGCGCGGGGAGATCGACGGCGCGCGCGAATTGGTCACCGCGATGGTCGATTTCCCGCTTCCGGTGGTCGCTGCGGTCAACGGGCCCGCAGTCGGGCTGGGGTGCAACCTCGCGGTCTGCAGCGACATCGTGCTGATCGGCAGCAGCGCATTTTTGGCCGACCCGCACGTCGGCATCGGTCTGACCGCTGCCGACGGTGGAGCGCCGACCTGGCCACTGCTGATGGGCATGTTGCGGGCGAAGGAGTACCTCTACACCAGCGCTAGGATTCCCGCCGAAACGGCGGTATCGCTGGGACTGGCCAATCGAGTGGTCGATGACGCGGACCTGCAGACCGAGGCACTGGCTCTGGCGAAGCAGCTGGCTGCGCAGCCGCCGCAGGCGATCCAGTCGACCAAGCGTGCGCTCAACCTGCACATCAAGCGTGCAATCGCCGGAGTTCTCGACTACGCCCTCACCGAGGAGTACGTCTCCTTCGACCAGCCCGAACACCAGGCGATCGTGAACAAGTTCGTCGAACGCAGCAACAACGCGGCACCGGCCGCAAGCCGCAGCTGACCGTCGGCAGGTTCGTCTGCACCACCACATCCAAGAATCATCGACCTTGCCGTCGCCCACCAGAAGGAGCCACATGCGCGGGGTATTGACCGAGGAGCAGGAACAACTCGGCGCGGCAGTGAACGCGCTGTTCGCTGACAAGTCGCCCGAAGCGGCCGTGCGGAAGAGCATGGAGACCGCCGAGGGTTACGACCGTGAACTGTGGGCCCAGATGGCCGAGCAGATGGGGTTGTTCGGGCTGGCGATCCCCGAGCAATTCGGCGGTGACGGTTACGGTAGCGAAGAGATCGGTGTCGTGATGACCGAGATGGGGCGGGCTCTCTACTGCGGCCCGTATCTCAGCAGCGTTGTCATGTTCGCCACCGCGCTCGGCGCAGCCGGTGACAACGATGCCGCCGCCCGATACCTTCCGGCGATCGCCTCCGGTGCCATGATCGGCACGGTCGCGCTGACCGAGGTCAAAGAGAGCTGGGAACCCGAGGGCATCAAGCTCTCAGCGCGCGCCGATGGTTCCGGATACACCTTGAACGGGACCAAGACCCACGTACTCGACGGTCACATCGCCGATGTGATCCTGGTGGTCGGACGTACCGATGCCGGCGTCAGTCTGTTCCTGGTCGACGCGGCGGATGCCGCGGTCACCAGAACGCCACTGCCGACGCTCGATCGCACGCGCCGGCAGGCAACGCTGACGTTCGACGGTGCAGGCGGCCGGTTGGTGGGCGTCGACGGCGAGGGCTGGGCGGCGGTCGCCCGGATGCTCGATGTCGCGGTGATCGCCGTGGCGAACGAGCAGGTGGGGGGAATCGAGCGAGTGCTGGACATGTCGGTGCAGTACGCGAAAGAACGCACCCAGTTCGGTCGCCCGATCGGATCCTTCCAAGCGGTCAAGCACAAGTGCGCCGACATGCTGGTCGCTCTTGAATCGGCGAAATCGACTGCGCGGCTGGCTGCTGCGGCCGATGCCGACGGTGATCCGGGGGTGTCCGCGCTGGCTGATTTGAGCAAGTCCGTGTGCTCGGAGGCGTACAGCAGATGTGCGAGTGAGACGATCCAGCTGCACGGCGGCATCGGTTTCACCTGGGAACATCCGGCGCACCTGTACTTCAAGAGGGCTCGCAGCAGTGAAGTGCTGTTCGGTGGGCCTTCGCACCATCGGCGCTTGCTGGGTGAGCGGGTCGGATTGTTGCCTGCCCGCTGAGCAGGCTCCAAACCACGAGTAGGGCCGGAAGAGGGAATCCTCTTCCGGCCCTCTTGTTTTGCCTGTATTGGCGCTACGCCGTGTCGATCTCGGTGAGGTGCAAGATCGGCTCGCCTGCCAGTAGCGATGAACCCAGATGCTCCACCGAGATCAGGTGCGGTGTGAGCAGCGCGTCGAGGACGGCCGCCCGTTCGACAAAACGGTGCATCGGGTGTTCGGCCGAGATTCCAACCGCTCCGCACACCTGGAGTACCGTCCGGCTGGCGATTGCCTGGGCCCGGCCAGCCAGAGCCTTGGCGATGGTGGCGGTGTCGGGGTCCAGGTCGGCCCAGGCCGCGTCCAGCATGCCCTGCGCCGCCGCAATGGCGACGTGAGCCTCGGAGAGCCGGTGGCGGACGGCCTGGAAACGCGAGATCGGCTGACCGAATTGGTTGCGGGAACTGGTGTGTTCGATTGCCAGTTGCAGCGCCGCACCGCACGCCCCGATGATCTCGGCGGCCAGTGCGCGTCGTCCCGAAGCGACCGCTCTATCCCAGTCCGCGCTCGCGTCGGCGGTGACGGTGGGGACACGGCTGCCGCGCACCCGCACCATGGTCGAATCGGCTTCGATACTGCCGACGGGTCCGGATTCGACGTCGGCAACCGGCACCACGACGATGCCCGTGCCGTGAGCCGTGGATACAGGCACGATCAGCTCGTCGACGTCGCCCAGGCCGGTCAGCACAACTCCGTCGATCGAGTTCTCGTCACTGGTCAGACCGGCCGAGGGCGAGGGCAGCGGATAGACGAGCGCGCGCGTGCCCCGGGGCGCGGGCAGGACATCCGCCAGCTCGCGGACGACCTCGGCGTCCAGTGACCGTGAATGTGCCAGCGCTCGTCCGTGTTCGGCGAACAGGAGTTCGGTGGCGGCGGGGTAGGAGTCAATGACGTCGTCCCAACCGAGTTCGGCCAGCGCCGCCTCGATGTCGACCCCCTCACCTTCGAACATCCCCTTGAGCGAGCCGGCGAGGAGTGTTCTGGTCTCGTTGTCCATCTGGGTTCCTTTCACGGCAGCTTCAGGACGCGGTCGGCGATGATTCCGCGCTGTACCTCTGCCGAACCGCCGAGGATCGTGGCGGCGCGGCTGTACCACCATTCGTCGCGCCAGGTGTCGAGGTCGGGTCCGGTGCCGATGTCGATCAGTGGCCCGAGAAGGTCACGGGCCGCGTCGTAGAGCGACTGCTCGGCGGTGCCCAGCAGGATCTTGTCGGTGCTGGCTTCGGGGCCGATGGTCTCCCCGGCGGCCAGTCGCTGCACGGTCTGGGCACTGCGGGCCCGCAGTGCGACGATGTCGAGGTAGACGTTGCCGAGGCGCACGGCCGCGCCATCGCGATGAATTCCGCGGTCGCGCAGTTGGTTCCGCAATGTGTCCAAACGTTGCAGGAGCACGGTCGAGGTGAGCCAGGCATACATTCCGCGCTCGAATTGCAACAGGTACATCGCCACCGCCCAGCCCTGGTCCTGCTCGCCGATGAGCCGACTCGCCGGAACCCGTACGGAATCGAAGAAGACCTCCGCCAGTTCTTCGCGTCCACTCGCCAGCGCGATGGGCCGGGCCTGCAGGCCCGGCGTGTCCACGTCGATCAGCAACATGCTCAGACCGCGATGGCGGCTCTCGGTGGTGCCCGTACGTACCAGGCACACGAGTCGGCGCGCGGTGGCGCCGTAACTGGTCCACAGTTTCTGGCCGTTGACGATGTAGTCGTCGCCCTCCCGGGTGGCCCGGCACCGCAGGGAGGCGAGATCACTTCCCGCCTCGGGTTCGGAGAACCCCTGTCCCCACCACTCGGTTCCGTTGAGGAAGCCCTGGAAGAGAGTGTTCGCGATCTCCGGCGCGAATCGGACCGTCGGCGGTCCCAGGGTCTCCATCACCAGATGCTGACCGGGCACCGGCAGGCCGTGTGCGCTGAGCTCGTCGTAAAGGACTGCCCGATGTCGCTCGTCACCGCCGAGGCCGCCGGCGGACACGGGCCAGCCGTACCTGTTCCAGCCACCGGCATAAAGCAGTTGCATGAGCTGGGCATGGTGCTGGAGCTCGGCCGGAACCGTCGGATAGTGGCGTCCGCGCCACTCGTCCAGGGCGGTGTCGGATTCGAGAAATTCTCTGAGCGCCGTGCGGTAGGCCGAGAGACTCTTCCGGTTGTCACTACGGGGTGCCGTTGTGCTGGTCATCTGTCCTCACCTGTCGGTGTTGATAGGTCTCGGGGTAATAGGGTTAATAGTTGTATTATTGTAGTATATTCGCAACAGCCGATCTGGAGGACCCATCGATGCGCCGCCACCATCTCGAAGACGAGCATGAACAGTTTCGCGCAACTGCGAGAACCTTTTTCGAAAAAGAGTGCGTTCCGTACACCGAACAGTGGGAACGTGAGGGACGCGTCAGTCGCGAAGCATGGCTTCGGGCAGGCGAACAAGGATTGATCGGGTGGGAGGCACCCGAAGAGTACGGCGGCCTGGGCATCAAAGACTACCGGTACAACCAGATCCTCAGCGAGGAGATGTTCGGAACGGGCGCGGTCGGCATCGGCCTGGGCGTGCAGAACGACATCATGGCCTCCTACCTCGTCGGTCTCACCAATGACGAACAGAAAAAGCGTTGGCTCCCGAAGTACGTGTCCGGCGAATACATCACCTCGATCGCCATGTCCGAGCCCGCGGCGGGGTCCGACGTGGCCGGTATCAAGACCACGGCCAAGAGAGTCGGCGACAGCTACGTCATCAACGGGTCGAAGACGTTCATCAGCAACGGCCTTTCGTCGGATCTGATCATGGTGGCGTGCAAGACCGACCCCTCGGCCGGACGTAAGGGATTGAGCCTGATCGTGGTCGAGGCGACGAGGGAGGGCTTCTCGCGCGGGCGCAAACTCGACAAGATCGGGCAACACTCGGCGGACACCGCCGAACTGTTCTTCGACAACGTCGAGGTTCCGGTGGAGAACCTGTTGGGCGAGGAAAACCGTGGCTTCTATCACCTGATGGGCAACCTGCCCGCCGAGCGGGTGGGCATAGCAACCTATGCCGTGCCGATGGCGCGGCGAGCCTTCGATCTGACGGTCGACTACGTGTCGAACCGCAAGGCCTTCGGTACCGAGATCGGCAAGTTTCAGGTCAACCGCCACTTCCTCGCCGAGATGAAGACCAAACTGAACGTGGCGCAGAGCTACCTCGACCAGTGTGTGATGGCGGCCAACGCCGGCGAGCTGTCCGCGGAAGAGGCCGCCGGACTCAAGTGGTGGAGCACCGAGCTCCAGTGGGAAATCCTGGACCGCTGCCTTCAACTGCACGGTGGCTATGGGTACATCAACGAGTACGAGGTGGCGCGACTGTGGCGCGACTCGCGGGTACAGCGTCTCTACGGCGGTACCACAGAAATCATGAAAGACCTCATCGGTCGGTCGATGGGCTTCTAGGCACCGAGAGCTGAGTGGATGAGGGGGAAGTCATGAGTTCGAAGTCGCCGCTGGGTCAAGACGGTGGAGAAGGCGAAGACTTCCGGTACGAGGTGCAGTCGTGGCTAGCGACCGCTCCGCGTCCTGAAGGTCTACGGGCATACGGCGGCACCCCGGACGCGGCAGACGTCGCGCCGGGACGGCAGTGGCATCAGACCCTTGCCCAAGCCGGTTACGCGTGCCTGCACTGGCCGACCGAGTTCGGTGGGCGCGAGGCCACTGCGATGGAGCAGGCGATCTTCGCCGAGGAAGCGGCGAAGGCGGGTGTACCGACTCAGCTCGGAATGGTCGGGCCCAACCTGGCCGGACCGGTCATCATGCAGTTCGGCACGGCGGAACAAAAGGCGAAATACCTGCCTCCCATCGTCTCGGGTAAGCATCTGTGGTGTCAGCTGTTCTCCGAGCCGGGTGCAGGCTCGGACCTCGCGTCGGTGCGAACCCGGGTCCGTCCGGTTGACGGGGGCTGGGTCGTGGACGGCCAGAAGGTCTGGACCAGCGCCGCCAAAGCGGCGCAGTTCGGGTTGCTGCTCGCACGTACCGGCGACGAGCGCTACAAGGGTCTGACCGCGTTCATCGTCCCGATGGACCTGCCCGGTATCCTGGTTCGGCCCCTCGAGCAGATGGACGGCGAGAAGAAGTTCAATGAGGTCTTCTTGTCGGACGTGAGACTGGGTCCTGAACACCTCCTGGGTGAGGTCGGCGAAGGGTGGCGGGTGGCGACCGCAACGCTCGGCCAAGAGCGACTGAGTCTGGGATCGCAGGCCGTCGGAATGTTCGCCGCGCTCGATGAATTGATCGAGGCCGCAACCGACAAGGGCCGGCTCGACGACGTGCTGGCCGACAAGATCGTCCAGCTGTGGAGCCGGGTGTGGATCCTGCGGGCCACCTGGCTGCGAGCGATCTCCACCGGAGACGGGGCGAACTCGCCGACGATGTCGGTCCTCAAGCTGATGGCCTCGGAAGTCCATCGCGATCTCGGAGATGTGGCCACCGACGTACTGGGCATGGATGCGACGGTCGACCCGGAGCTGTCACCGATCGTGCACCGGATGTTGGTCGGCCGGGCGCAGACCATCCTGGGTGGGACCAGTGAGATCCAGCGAAACATCTTGTCGGAGCGGGTGCTCGGGCTCCCCCGAGAGCCCGCACGGTGACGCATTCGCCCGGGGACGGTGTCCTCGGGACGCTCCTGCACGGCGGGTGCACCGTCGCCGTGGGCGATGGGTTCGGCACACCACAGGTGGTGTTCGAAGAACTGTCCGACGCCGCCCGCGCAGTCGGTGGTGTTCGGCTGCTGCTGGGCTGGTTGCCGGCAGAGCCCCGCGGACTCGATCTCACCGCGTTCGCCGACGTGCGCACGGTGATGCCGGGCTGGGGACTGCGCAAGGCCGTGGCCGCCGGACTCGCCCATTTTGTGCCGATTCGGTTGTCGCAGGTTCCAGCATTGATACACAACGTCATTCGGCCCGATGTGCTGGTCGCCACCGTGGTTGCGACCGGCGGTGGGCACACGTTCGCCAATGAGATCTCATGGCAGAAGGCCGCGGTGGACGCCGGCGCCAGGGTCGCGGCGATCACGTCGTCGGCGTCGCCGAAGTGTGCTGCAGGCGCGTTGTTGCCCGCCGACCAGGTCGTCATCGTCGGGAGCACCGACCAACCGCCGGGTGACATGCCCGGCGCCCGCACCGATCCGATCACCGAACGACTTGCCGCGGGTGTACTGCCACTCATCCCGGAGGGCACCCGACTGCAGGTCGGCCCGGGTTCGCTGGGGTCGCTTCTGCTCAGCACCCTGACGGTCCCGGTGCGCATCGATTCGGGCCTGCTGCCCGATGAGGTTGTCGACCTCGACAACCGTGGCCTGTTGCTCGGAGAACCCGTGACGACCTATCTCGCCGGAGGACCGCGACTGCGCGAGTGGGCAGAGGGCCGTCCGGTCCTGTATCCGGTCGAGTACACCCACGACGTCAGCAGACTGTCGGCCGATCCGTTAGTCGCGGTGAACACCGCCGTCGAAGTGGACGTGCACGGTCAGATCAACGTCGAAGGTACGGCGACCGCAGTGTTCGGCGGCATCGGCGGCCACGGTGACTACGCCGCAGCAGCAGCGACCACCGTTGGTGGTGTCAGCATCATCGCCGTCTCGACCACCCACAACGGCGCATCAACTCTCGTCTCGTCACTGTCGCGTCCGGTGAGCACTCCGGCACATGACGTCGGGATCGTGGTCACCGAACGAGGTTCGGTCGACCTGCGAGGCCTGGACCGGACCGAACGAACCGCGGCCTTGGTGGATCTGTGGGGCGAGGCCGGCGTTCGCAAACAAGCAATCGAAAGGTAGAACTCATGGGAGAAGTACGGCTCGACGGCAAGGTCGCCATCGTCACCGGCGGCGGACGCGGAATCGGGCGGGCGCACTGCCTCGAATTGGCCCGGCACGGGGCAGCGGTTGTTGTCAACGATCCGGGTGTGTCCCGCGACGGCACCGATTCGGGCGAGAGCCCGGCCGACCAGGTTGCTCGCGAGATCGTCGAGGCCGGCGGCAAAGCGGTGGCCAACAAAGGATCGGTCACCAGCTGGACCGACAGCGACGCTCTCATCGCCCAGGCGGTTGCCGAGTTCGGCCGCCTCGACATCGTTGTCAACAACGCCGGAATCGTTCGCGACAAGCTGATCACCCGAATGACCGAGGAAGACTGGGATGCCGTTGTCGCGGTACATCTCAAAGGTACCTTCGCAGTGACCAAACACGCCTGCGATCACTGGCGGAACGAATCGAAGGCCGGCGCAGACGTCCGAGGCAGAATCATCAACACGACCTCGGGCGCGGGGCTCAAAGGCAATGCGGGACAGGCGGCCTACAGCGCGGCCAAAGCTGCGATCGTCGGTCTCACGCTGACCACTGCACTGGAGATGGAGCGTTACAACGTCACCGCCAACGCGATTTCGCCGGTGGCCGCCACCCGGTTGTCCGCCGATGTCTTCATCGGTGAGAAGGCCAATGACCCCAGCCTGGATCCCGGACAGAGCTCGCCGGTGGTCGCGTGGCTCGCTTCCGACGAGGCCGCTTGGCTGACCGGTCAGATCCTGCGGATCGACGGAGACCTGTTGATCCGGATGATCGGTTGGACCCAGAAGCCGGAGAGGTATCGCGCCCGCGCCGGAGGCAAACTCGATAGCGGCGAACTGACCCAGGCCGCGCGCTTGCTCTACGGCACGGCACCGGACGGGTTCGTCGCCCAATTGGTCACCAACTGACGCGAGCAATTCGCCAACCGGGCCGAAATCCCCGCCGACCGGGCCGAAACAGCCGCCGACCAGCGGGCCGAAACAGCCGCCGACCGGGCCGAAATCCCAATCGAGTGGGCCGATACCGAGAGGCACCGCTGGGCAACTACTCGGAACCAAAGGGTGTTGGCCACTCGATGAATGGACCCAGTGGCTACTTCGGCACGGTCAACGGGGGTTTCGGCCCGGTGGACGGCTGGGCTGCGCCGCTGGGTACGAAGCGCCGCCGCGTCGTCGGATCCCGGCCCGCGACCAGTACGCCGCGAGATCACCCCCCCCCCGGATCGCCCGCCTGCGACCCGCAGCTCCGGCCTAAATCACGCTGTCCAATATAGGCAGAGGATTAGACGCAATTCATGGGAGACCAAGCCCGTCGCACGGCGGCGTGAGGGCGTGGCGTGGCCGCCCGGGTGATCGCCGACGGGCGCCGAGTTGGTTGCCCGCCCAGCAGGTCCAGGCACTTCGCCAGCTCATGAGGCGTTCCTCACCCATCTCGGCAGCATTCGGCTGCGAGTTGCTAAACAGTTAGATGAAACAACTGTTCGCACTTTTTCAAAACGTGAACACCGACGTGGTTGCTGTCCTATCGTCAAGCGATACTCGACCGATTTCGATGACAAGGATCGTCACCCTGATGACGCAACACCTCGTATTTCTCTTGCTCGGTCTCGGCAATGGGGCTGTGTTCGGCGCCCTCGCCCTCGCAGTTGTAATGACCTACCGGAGTTCAGGCGTCCTGAACTTCGCAACCGGTTCGATCGCCCTCTACACCGCGTATGCCTATGCGTACCTGCGGGAGGGTGAGCTGCTGATCCTTGTCCCGGGATTCCCCGTCACGGTCGACATCGGCGATCCGATGAGCCTGTGGCCGGCGATGGTGATCGCCCTCGCGATGGCCGCGATCCTCGGACTACTCCTCTATGTGATCGTGTTCCGGCCCCTGCGCACCGCACCGCCCGTCGCAAAGGCAGTTGCAGCGTTGGGTATTTCGCTCCTCATCAGCGGTCTGGTCGCACAGATGATCGGCACCACGCCCATCGCGGTCGATCCGATCTTCCCCACGGAGGTGTGGTCCGCAGGTGACTTCCGCGTGTCCTCTGACCGCATATACTTCGCTATCACCGTGATCGTGGTCGCGGTGCTACTCGCCGCTGTCTTCCGGTTCACCAAGTTCGGTCTGGCGACGCGCGCCGCGGCCGAGAGCGAGCGCGGTGCCTACCTCAGTGGTATCTCTCCGGACCGGGTGGCGATCTACAACTGGATGATCAGCTCGGCCGTTGCCGGTCTGGCCGGCATCCTCATCGCGCCCATCGTTCCGCTGGTGCCGGTGGCGTACACACTCTTCATCGTCCCCGCCCTGGCAGCGGCGATCGCGGCGCGATTCCAGTTCGTCGTCGTGGCGGCCGTTGCCGGACTCGTCATCGGGATGTTCCAGTCCGAAGCGCAGAATCTGGCTGCCAAGTTCGACTGGCTACCGTCGGCGGGTCTGCCGGAACTGGTGCCGCTGATCATCATCCTGTTGCTCCTCGTGGTCCGGGCTCAGCCTTTGCCCTCTCGTGGGGCGGTCATCGAGCGCAACCTCGGCAGGGCACCGCGACCCGAGCACGTGGTCTGGACCACGATCGTGTTCGGGGTCATCGCGCTGCTGGGACTTGTTCTCCTGCAAGACCGGTTTCGCACCGGACTCATTGTCAGTTTGATCATGGCGATCGTTGCGCTCTCGACCGTGGTCGTGACCGGATATGCCGGGCAGGTGTCGTTGGCGCAGTTGACGATCGCCGGCGTGGCGGGCTTCACGGTCGGGCCGCTCACCTCCGACCTCCACATACCGTTCCCGATCGCTCCTCTGCTCGCGGCGCTCATCGCCGCTGTGCTCGGCGTCATCATCGGGCTGCCGGCGTTGCGAATACGAGGCCTGACCGTCGCGGTGGTCACACTTGCGATGGCCTATGCGGTGGAAGCCGTATGGTTCCGCAACAGCGACTTCGTCGGATCCGCGGGTCAGGCGGTGCCGGCTCCGAAGATCTTCGGTTGGGACCTGGGAATCGGTGCGGGACTGGAGTATCCACGGTTGCGATTCGGGGTCTTGTGCCTGATCGTGCTGATCGCGGTCGGTATCGGGGTCGCCGTCCTGCGACGTAGCAAACTCGGGGCACAGATGCTGGCGGTGCGGGCGAACGAGCGTTCGGCCGCGGCCGCGGGCGTCAACGTGACGGTCATCAAGATCGCGGCGTTCGCGATCGCCGCGTTCATTGCCGGACTCGGTGGTTCGTTGCTGGCCTATCAGCAGCAGTCGGTCACCTTCGACTCGTTCTCCGCACTCAACGGTCTGATCCTCTTCGGTGCGGTGTACCTCGCCGGAGCCACATCGGTATCCGGAGGCAACCTCGCAGGTCTCACCGCCGCCGGCGGATTGCTGATCATCGTGATCGACGAAGCGTTCACCGTCAGCGGCTGGTACCCGGTGGTGGCGAGTCTTCTGCTGGTACTCACCGTGATCTTCAACCCGGAGGGTGTGGTGGGACCGGTGCACGCCCTGATAGCCAGGTGGCGCAGCAGGTCGACGGCTCCCGACGACACGGCGACGGGTGCTGCCGCCGCGATCGACGTGCAGGCGCGCGAGCGGCCCGCGGTCGATCCCGACGCTCCTCCGGTGCTCGAGCTGCGGAACGTGTCGGTGCGATACGGCGGCGTCGTCGCGGTGGACGATGTGTCGTTCTCGGTCGGAAAGGGAACGGTTGTGGGTCTGATCGGACCCAACGGCGCGGGCAAGACCACCCTGATCGACGCGATCAGCGGATTCGCCCCACACAGCGGTGACGTGGTGCTCAGCAGCAAGTCGATCGACGAGATGGTGCCCCACAAGCGGATTCGTGCCGGACTCGGCCGGACGTTCCAGGCGATCGAGCTGTACGACGATCTGAGCGTTCTCGAGAACATCAAGGTGGGACTGACGGCAGCGAGTTCGGCCGACGGTCGCGTCTCGGACATCGACGACGAGGCGAGAGTCGACGCCGTTTTCGCACTGCTCGGTCTGGATCCGGTGCGGCACCGGCCGGCATCGGAGTTGTCGCAAGGGCAGCGTCAATTGGTCTCGATCGCCCGCGCACTCGTCGGCTCTCCGACCGCGCTGTTGCTCGACGAACCCGCCGGTGGCCTGGATACGTCCGAGAGTCGCTGGCTGGCAGAGCAATTGCGGGCAGTTCGCGACAGCGGCGTCAGTATTCTTCTCGTCGATCACGACATGGGATTTGTGCTCGGTCTGTGTGATCGCATCCACGTACTCAACTTCGGCAAGGTGATCGTGTCCGGGACTCCGGACGAGGTGCGGGGCGACCGCACCGTGGCGGAGGCATACCTGGGCAATGCCCACGCAGAGGAGATCACGTCATGACCGACACCACATCGACACCGGGGTATGCCCTCGAGTGCAAGGGCCTGACCGTAGGGCACGGGTCGGTGGAAGTCCTGCGTGATTTCGATCTCGCGCTCAGGCAAGGCGAGGTGCTGGCGTTGCTCGGCCCCAACGGTGCCGGTAAGACCACTCTGCTCGCGACCTTGGCGGGTCTGTTGCCGCGGATCGCGGGTGGGGTGTCGGTCGCCGGACGAGCGCTGCCGAGCGGCAGACCGGCGGCAGCGAACAAGGCAGGTCTGGTGTTGGTGCCGGATGATCGCGCTCTGTTCACCACCCTGACCGTCAAAGAGAACCTGACCATCGCCACCAGGTCGGGTGGTCTCGACGTCGATGGGGCGATGGACCTGTTCCCCTCGCTGACAAAGCGTCTCAAGGTCGCGGCGGGCTCATTGTCAGGCGGCGAACAGCAGATGCTGGCCGTGGCACGCGCACTCGTGCAAAATCCCAGGGTCCTGCTCATCGACGAGATGAGCATGGGACTGGCGCCGGTCATCGTCGAGGACCTGTTGCCTATGGTCCGGCGTATCGCCGACGAGACCAACGCGGTGGTGGTCCTGGTCGAACAGCACGTCAGTCTGGCCCTGAGTGTTGCCGACCAGGCCATCGTCGTGGTGCACGGCGACGTTCACCTGCGGGGTCCGGCCGGTGAACTCGCGGCCGACCCGGCGCGGCTGGAGTCGGCGTATCTGGGGGAGACCACCTCGGTATGAGCGCGGTTGAGCCGCAGCCCCTGCCCATCGTCCAGGCAAGCGACCAGTTCGTTTTCACCGACCCAGTCATCACCGTACGTTCCCAGCCCTCGACTGGGTCAAACCCAAAGGAGAAGAAATGAAGTTCTATGGACGCCGGCGGCAAATCGCCTCGGTGCTGTTTGCAGGAGTGTTGGTGGCGGGTCTCGCCGCGTGTGGTTCCGATGACGACGGTGGCGGCGGCGGGGGATCATCAACAGCCGCTGACCAATCGGCGCTGGGGACTGCGAACAAGGCCACCGGAACCCCGATCACCTTCGGCTTCATCAGTGAGGGTGCCGGGCAGACGATCAACACGACCGACGAGATCAGGGGCGCGCAGGCGGCAGCCGCCTATGCCAACGACTACCTCGGCGGCCTCGGCGGTCACCCCATCGAGGTGAAAGTCTGTGAGACCCTCGGCGTTCCGGCGACGGCAACCGATTGCGCGAACCAGATGGTCGCGGCGAAGGCCTCGGCTGTGTTGGGCGGTTCGATCGGTGTCCTCGATTCGGTGATCTCCGTTCTCGCCCCGGCGAAGATTCCGCTGATCATGCAGACCGCGCCGACGCAGGCCGGACTGACAACACCGGGTGTGTTCTCCCTCTTCAACAGTCTGTCGCTGTTCGGCGGGCCGGCCGAATGGGCGAAAGAGGAAGGGCTCAAGAAGGTTGATCAGGTTGTGATCGCCGTCCCGGCCGCCCAGGGCGCGGCGAAGATCGGCGAGACGTTGTTCACGAACGCCGGTCTCGAGGTCAACACCACGGCCGTCCCGCCGGGTACCGCTGACATGAGTCCGCAGATCGCCTCGGCAGCCGAAGCCGACCCGGATCTTTACCACATCGCCGGCAGTACCGATTTCTGCACGAGTGCGATCAAGGCGATCAAAACCGTGTCCCCTCAGGCCAAGGTCGTGATCATCGAGCGCTGCATCTCACCGCAGAGCAGCTCGGCCATCCCCGGAGGTTATGACGGGGTCAAGGTCTCGGCTTCCGCCGATCTCAACCCTGATCTGGAATCGGTCAAGCTGTTCACCGCGGTTCTCGACAAATACGGTGACGGGACGAAGGTCTCGTCCATGTCCAACTACGGATACTCGCCGATGCTGGGTGCCATCAACGCTCTCAACGCTGCGAAGATCGCCGACGTGACGCCTGCCGGTGTCATGGCTGCCATCAAGTCGGCACCTCCAACCGAACTGCCGAATTCCGACGGCATCATGTTCCAGTGCAACGGGAAACAGATCGCGTTTTCACCAAATACCTGCAGCGCCGACGGAATTCTGGCGACCGCGGACAAGGACGGCAACCTCAGTGGCTTCCAACGTATTCCGGCTGATCCCGCGCTCTATAAGCTCCCAGGTAGCTGAGCAGGGACGGTGAATAGCCACGCCATGCGCGCCGACACAACGTCGGTGCGCATGGCTTCGGCTGTCAGCCAACCTGAGAGCCGATGTGTCTGCGGGCCGACGAGAACACTTCGCATGACGGGTGACTCTGCCGGGAGGTGAACTCGAGATGGCGGCGAACCGTTGGTCCGGAGCCGGCTCCGGGGGATCGTCGTTTGCTGTACCGGGGGGCCAAGGTCCGGCGTCGCGACCCAAGGTTGTAGGTGGCGGGCGTCGACGTTCGCGAGGCGGGCCATCTGGTCGCCGGTGACGACAGTGACGTCTTCACGGCCGGATTGGCGGGTTTTCTCGAACGTTCGGTGACTGCGGCGCGTTCGGTGAGATCTAATGGCTGTCCTTGCGTGGGATTTCGTCCTGGCGTTACGATCGGAGTTAAGAGGAGCCACTAACTCCGTTTAAGTAGGGTGAAAGGCAAACACATGGGCGTGCAGGATCTCAGCGGCCGTCGAATCATCGTCACCGGCGGTGCGAGCGGCATGGGGGAGGGACTGGTGCGGGCCTTCCCTGCCCTCGGAGCCAGGGTGGTGTCGTTGGATCTCGTGGAAGCGACAGGGCGGAGCATCGCTGACGAAGCCGGCACATCGTTCCAGCAGGTCGACGTCTCGGACCAGGCGTCTGTTGATCATGCAATCGATGCGGCCGTCGAAATGCTCGGCGGCCTAGACGTTTTGATCCACGCGGCCGGGATTGCGCCGTTCGCACCGTCGGAGTCGACCCCGGTTGACCTGTGGAATACCGTGCTGGCGATCAACGCGACCGGAACCATGCTCACCAACCAGGCGGCTTTCCGGCATCTGCACGCCGACGGCGGTGCAATCTTGAACTTTGCGTCGGCGGCCGGATTGGATGGCCTCCCAGGGAAAGCGGCCTACTCGGCGAGCAAGGGCGCCGTACTCGCCTGGACTCGTACCGTCGCTGCTGAGTGGGGGCAGTACGGAATCACCGTCAATGCCATCGCTCCAGCGATCTGGACCCCGATGTACGACAAGACTCGGTCAGAGATGTCAGAGGAGCAGCTGGTCCAGCACGACGCGATCATGGCCCAGCGGATTCCGATCGGTGGACGGCTCGGGGACATCTCCAAAGACTTTGTCCCCGTGATGGCCTTCTACGCGTCCGAAGGCGCCGGATTCGTTACCGGTCAGACGATCTCGATCGACGGCGGCACGTTGAAGGTGCGATGACCCGCCCCGATGCGTCCCCACGCCGCCGGCCTCGTACAGATGGACTCCGCAATCGTGAGAGGTTGCTGGCCATGGGACGAGAACACCTGTGGAAAAGAGGGTACGAATTGTCGGCCGCGGCGGTCGCTTCAGACGCAGGGGTCGGGATCGGCACTCTATATCGACATTTCGCGACCCGCGACGAACTGATCGAGGCCGTTCTCGCTGACTTCCTGACCGAAGTGGAGTTCGAACTCGATGCGGTCGAAGTGGCGGAGTCGGGGATCGATGCGCTGAAAGAGTACGCACGACGGTTGACAGCGGTAGGTGGGCAGGGTCTCCGTGACATCATTCTCTCGAATCCCGAAAGCACCCCCGGCTTGGCTGACCGCCGCCAGGAGATCCGCAGGCGAGGTGGCGCCCTCATCTCACGGGCACAGCGACAGGGAACGATCCGTGCCGACTTCACCTTGGATGACCTGCACGTGTTTGTCTGCGCCGTAGCGGGTTTACGCGCCGACGAACGAGTAGGCGACCGACTAGTGGACCGCTTCGTGGGTGACCACTTGGACGGCTTGCGATGATCATCGACGATTTGGCCGACATCCTGGATCCCGAACCTCTGGGAAGCAATGTTTTCCGGGCGCGACCACGTCCGACACTGCCTGGTGGGGTATTCGGTGGGCAAATGCTCGGGCAGGCGGTCATCAGCGCCGGCCGAACCGTTCCCGCGGAGCAGCTTCCGCATTCGTTGCATGCGTATTTCGACCGTTCGGGTGACTGGGCCTTGCCCATCGACTATGCCGTGCAGATCGAGCGCGACGGTCGCTCGAGCTCGCGCCGTCGTGTGGTGGCAACGCAGGGCGACAACCGACTGCTCACCGCCGAGTTGTCTTTTCATGCCGCGACTGATGATGCGCCGGAACCGTCGCGGCCGCCGATCGACGTGGAACAGGCGTCGTGGACCACCACCGAGACCGACACCGAGATGGTGGAGACGATCGACACCTGGCTCGGCAAGCTGGGCCAAATGCTGCGGCTCGAGGTTCGTTTCTTCGAGGAACCGATGCGCGCCCGCACCTTACGGACGGGCTCGGCTCCGGCGGAGCAACGATTTCTGGTAAGACCTCTCGACCGGCTCCCGGACGATCCATTAGTCAACGCCGCCGCGCTCGCGTACCTGTCCGACATGTTCTTGCTGGCCACCTCTCTGGGGCCGCGTGGCATGGTCATGGGTGACCCCCGGGTCCGCGCCGCCAGCCTTGACCATGCGCTGTGGTTCCACGGAGGTCCATTGACTGGCGGGTGGCTCCTTCATGAAACGGCGTCCGTGTGGTCGTCGTCGAATCGCGCTCTGTGCCAAGGGCACATCTTTGATGTGACCGGTCGACACGTCGCCCGTACGACACAAGAAGGATTGGTTCGAATCACCCATGACCGACCGTCGTAGTCCTGCGCTCCGGTTCGGCATCTTTATGCCGCAACTGGGAGTTTCCGCCACGGAAATGATCGCCGCCGCCCGCAACGCAGAGGAGGCCGGTTTCGATTCCTTCTGGATCATGGACCACCTCTATGCCCCCGGCACACCACAATTCGACACTCTCGAGAGCTGGACGCTGCTGTCCGCGATTGCAGCCTCGACATCGACCATCCATCTGGGACATCTTGTGGGGTGCAACCCGTTCCGTCATCCATCGCTACTTGCCAAGATGGCGGCCACGGTGGACCAGATCTCCGGCGGTCGTCTGGAGCTGGGTCTCGGGTGGGGTTCTGTGGAGGACGAGTTCGGCATGTTCGGATTCGATGTCGGGAGCCGACGAGATCGCGCCGAGCAGCTTGGCGAGACAATCGAGATCGTCCGGAAGATGTTCTCAGGAGAATCGTTCGACTACACCGGTAAGCACTTTCGGTTGGCGGGTGCCTACGGTCGACCGACTCCGGTGCGGGGGACGATTCCCATCCACATCGGCGGGGCCGGCAAGCAATTGACGATGCCGCTCGTGGCGGAACACGCAGATTGGTGGAATTGCGTCGCCTCGGCGCGGTCGAGCTTCGACGAACTCGCCCCCCTGCGCGGAGACGCCAAGATCTCGGTGCAATATCCGGTTGGTGTTGTGGTCGACGAACGATCTCGGGCGAAAGTAGCCGAGCGGACGGCCCGGCGAATGCCTGAATCGGGTTGGGGTGCGCCGTTGATCGGAACGCCGGAGGAATTGGCGGCGACCTTCGAGTCAGAGGCTGATCGGGGGGTGGAGCTCGCAATCGTGCGATTCCACGACCGCGCCGACCCGGACACGATCGACAGGTTCGGCCGTGACGTCATCTCCGCCCTAAGTGAGGGTTGAAAGCGGTACCGCGTCAGCGTCAGGTCGATGGTCCGGAAGTCAGATCGCCGAGCACCGATTCGAGCCGTACTCGCGCCGCAGCCGCGACTCCGGCGCCGGCCACGATGTGCACAGCGTCGGCTTCGATACCGGCGATGGTCAGTTCGGCCAACGCGTCAGGGTCGAGCACTGAGCCGGAGAGGTCTTGTGGATTGCCGGTCGCCGCAGCGCCGACGGATGGCTCGAGAGCCTGTGAGTTCGTCCCGAGATCAGTGGCCACGCGGCCGGAGCACAATACTGATGCACCCACGCCGCCTGCTGCGGCGCGTAATTCGATGTTCAGTGTCTCCGTCAGCCCCACCACTGCATGCATCGTTGCGTTGTAAGGGGTCATGGTTGGCAGGGGCATCAAACCGCCTGCGGACGCGGTGTTGAGGATGTGGCCGGTGCCCTGTTGGAGCAACAGTGGCGCAAAAGTCGTGACCCCGTGGACGACACCCAGTAGCTTGACGTTGATGAGCCACTGCCATGTCTGGGGTTTCTGTTCCCACATGGGCGCCTGCGCACCGACTACTCCGGCGTTGTTGCAGACGAGGTCGACCCTTTTGAAATGCGTTGTGGTGGAGTCGGCGAGCTGCGCGACCGACTCGGGATCGCTGACGTCGGTGACCACCGTGAGGACGTCGACGCCTTGCGCGTTCAGCGTGACCTTCGCATCGGCTAGTCCGGCTTCGCGGATGTCCGCGAGGACAACCTTCATCCCACGCAATCCCAGCCCTCGTGCCAGGCCGAAGCCGATTCCGCTTGCCCCTCCGGTGACGACAGCAACCTGGCCGGGTTCGATTTCCACGACGGTCCTCCTCCAATTCGGTCGACCCGACGTCAACTGGCCTATGGCCCATTAATGAACCTACCTCAACGGCAGAACGAAGTGGAGAGGTGCCTCCACTTCGGTGGTACGTTGTCGGGCATGTCCACGAATCCGACTGTGCGCCCGACGTTGCGGAGAGATGCCGAACGCAATCGCGCGGCGCTGATGTGTACGGCTCGGCAGGTGTTCGCCGAGCGCGGACTCAACGTGTCGATGGCGGAGGTCGCCCGGGAGGCCGGTGTCGGGATCGCGACGCTCTACCGGCGATTCCCGACCCGCGAGTCATTGCTGGTGAACGTCTTCGACGACAAGATGACCATCTATGTCGACGCAGTGAATGCCGCGCTCGCACAATCTGATCCCTGGCGAGGGTTCTGCGACTATATCGAACGGGTCTGCGCTATGCAGCTTGGGGACCGAGGATTTGCGAATGTCCTGACGATGACCTTCCCCGACGAAATCCTGTTCGAGGACAAGCGTGCCGTGGCATACCGTGGCTTCGAGAAACTCATCTCGAAAGCAAAGAGGGCAGGCCGCCTGCGATTGGAGTTCCGTTCACAGGATCTGGTGGTGTTGTTGATGGCCAACGCCGGCGTGGTGGCCGGCAGCGGAGATGCTGCAGAGATTGCCTCGCGCCGCTTGGTGAGTTACTTCCTTGCCGCTGCCGATCGCGAATGCGAAGGCGAACTCGCTCCGGCACCATCGACGCAAGATATGGAAGCCGCCATGCGCCGCAGCACCGGCCGCGAGCGCGATCTTGAAACAGAGACTGACCGAAAGCATCTGACTACCAACAAATAATGTCCGTTTGTCAGTTCAAGGAGAGCCATGTCGACACCAACCATTCCTGACAGCCACCGCGATCTCGTCACCTCAACGACAGTTGCTCTGAGCACGATCAACGGCGACGGATCCATCCAGACAACTGCGGTGTGGGTCCTGCTCGATGATGACGGTCTGCTGCGAACGTCACTGGCCAAGAACCGCAAGAAGTACAGCAACTTGGTCGCCCGCCCCCACGCCACGGTCTTCGCGATCGCGTCCGACAACCCGTTCCACACACTTGAGGTGCGAGCGACCGTTGAGATTCATGATGACGACGCTGACCGGACGTTCATGGCAAAGATCATCGGGACTTATGGACAGACGCTGGAGGCGATGGCGGATCAGGCTGCCGAGGATCGTGTGGTCGTCACTTTCACTCCCATCCGAGTTCGCGCGCAATAGTCTGTCAGATGACTTGTACGGTCCGTCGAATTTCTGACTGGAGGCTTCGTGGCCGAGCGGGGACTGGTGCTGGGCGGCGGCGGCATAGCCGGAATCGCCTGGGAATTGGGATTTCTGATGGGTGTGAAATACACATCGAAACCGGTGTGGCAAGCGCTGCTTGATTCCGATGTGATAATCGGGACGTCGGCCGGGTCAACTGTGGCCGCTCAGATCAGCAGCGGCACGCCGTTGGAAGCGCTTTATGAGCGACAACTCGGTGATGCAACTGAGGAGATTTCTCCTCAGTTCGACCCTGAGGAGCTCGGGGCGGTATACGCGGGCGTACTGAACTCGGGTTCCTCATCAGTTCGCGAGCTCTTGCAGGGAATCGGGGAAATGGCCGCACGGGCCGAGACGGTCAGCGTGCAAGCGCGGCGATCTGTCATCGAGAGTCGACTGCCCTCACACCATTGGCCGGAACGAGAACTGAAGATCACCGCGATCGACATCGGCAGTGGCGAAATGGTGGTATTCGATCGCCACTCCGGAGTCGACTTCGTTGATGCGGTGGCCGCGAGTTGCGCGGTGCCGGGTATCTGGCCGCCGGTTCCCATCGGTGCGCGCCGCTTCATGGATGGTGGGGTGGCGAGTTCGGCGAACATCTCATTGGCGCAAGTCTGTCGGCGCGTGGTCGTTCTCGCACCCACCCGAGAACCCGGCGGCAACCTACTCGGTGGAGATCTCGCGGCAGAAGCCGCTACGCTGCCGGATTCGTTGGTACACATCGCATTCGCCGATGATGCTTCCGTCGAAGCTTTTGGTGTCAACCCGCTTGATCCCTCGACCAGACGCGCGTCGGCGATCGCCGGGCGGGCACAGGGGGTCGAAGGGGCATCTGGTCTGGCTGGCTTCCTGGTGGTAGCTGAGGCATGAACGTGTGGAGTCTCAGCGTTGCCGGTTTCGCAGTGCGCCGTCAAGAACAGCATGAAAGGCAGCTGGCTCGATTGCGATGTCGCTGACAGCGAAACTCGTTGGTGATCACCGCGGCGGGGTGGGCAAAATTCGCCGGGGTCGCCGTCGCGGATTTCGTCGGCAGGCTGACCGCGGTCCCCTCCTACTGTCGGACAGGTCCAGCTACCTCACCGGCATCGACCTGTTCGTCAATGGTGGGGTTGACATGTGACCTTCTTGCTTCAGAACTAGGTCAGAGGCCCAGGAATTTGGCGATGTCGTCGTAGTTCGCCTGCCACAGCGTGCCGCCCTGCTTGGAAGCGTTGTGGAACGAGCGGAACCCGAGGATGTTCTGGATTTTCGGGGGCAGCGTCTTTACGAGGGCGAGCGGGACGAGGAAAGCGTGCGCCTCTTCGCTGGTCAGCCAGCCGACCGTGAACGACCACGCCATGGCGCGCCGGTATTCATCGGCGGTCTTGTTCTCTCCGCCGCCGTGTGCGACTTTGCCGTCGATCAGCAGGACATCGCCGGCGTCGAGGAGGGCCGGAAACGTCTCGTCGGGGGTGCCGCGGTTCTCGTAGTCGTCCCAATGACTGCTTCCGGGGATGACGCGAGTAGCGCCGTTCTCCTCGGTGAAGTCGGTGAGCGCGGTGAGGAAGTTGATGGTCACGTTGTAGGTCTTCGGGCCGAGTTCCCGGAATATGGGCCAGTTCTCGAGATCCCGGTGCAGGGGCTGCGGCTTGTTTCCCGGGCCGATCTCGATGACCTGGGCAGCGGTCATCTGGTAGCTGTCGGCAATGGGGAGAAGCATGGCGTCGGCGATGGCGAGTACGCGTTCGTCCTGGATCATCTCCTCGCGGAACGTCTTGGAATGCGTCACCACATTGGTGAGTCGCTTGGTGTTTGCGCCGTGAAATCCCTCGAACAGATCAACTTTGTCCACCGAGCCGGGATTGAGTTCGTCGAGATACGGGTCGATCTCGGAGTTGAAACGGCGAACCTGATCGTCGGAGAAGAACTTGGTGAGGATGACTCCACCATCGCGCTCGACAATCCCCGCGATCTGTTGCGGATCGGTGTCGGCGGCGACACGCTGGATCACTGTGTCGCGGGGTGCGGGCGTGGGGATCTGTGTCTCGGTCATTGTGGGCTCCATCGTGGGTAGGACGTGGTTTGGGTGGTGCGTGATGCGCCGTAGGGCAACCGGTTGGGGTTGCCCTACGGCAGACGTGGGTGGATCAGTCAGGTCAGACGACTTCCTGGCGCCCGATTCGGGCGTACGTGTCGGGCTTGGTCTTCTTGAGCAGGAGGGCGTAACCGACACCCAGAAGAACTGCGGCGATGAAGACCGCGATCAACAGGTTTGCGGCACTTTGCGATCCGCCGACCAAGAACGCGGCGTTCTTGGTGGCCAGGACGAGTGCGACAGCGAATCCCACGCCACCGAGCAGAGGTGCAATGGTTGTCTTCCACTGACTGACACCGTGGTCGGGGTGCTTCCGGAAGTACAGCGGAATCGAGATCGCGGTCATGAGCAGCAGGATGATCAGTGCGTAGAGTGCGATGCCCGCCAGCTTGGCGTACAGGGCGTTGCCGTCGGCGCCGATGGCAAGGACTGCGACCAAGAACACGATTGCGATACCGCTGGTTGCCAGCGACGCGATGTGGGGCGAGCCGTGCTTTCCGTGCACTGCGGCGAGTTTGGCCGGGAACACGCGGTCGCGTCCCATCGAGAACAGGTACCGGGCAATGATGTTGTGCATGGCCAGAACAGCCGCGAAGATGCTTGTGCACAGCAGGACCATTGTGATGTCGAGGACTGTCTTGCCGAGGTACTGGTCGATCGATGCCATGACCGAACCGACCGGGTCGGCTGCGGTCTGCTCGACTACCGAGCTGGGGCCGATACCCACGATGATTGCGAAGGTGGTCACGGAGTAGAGGATGGCCACAACAGCGATGACGATGTATGTCGCACGGGGAACGGTTCTTTCGGGATCGCGAGCTTCTTCACGGAAGATGGCGGTCGCCTCGAAGCCGGAGAACATGCCGATGCAATACAGCACCGCCAGGCCGATGGAGCCACCCAGGATGTAGTCGAGCTGGAACGGCGCGGAGGTGTATCCCTCTTCTCCACCCTGACCGAAGACGACAATGTTGTAGATGATGATGACGACGACTTCGAGGCACATCGCGACCGTGAGGATCTTTGCGGAGAAGGTGATGCGGAAGAACCCGAGTACGCCGACCACGGCGATGAGGATGAGGTTGTAGATCCACCAGTCGATGGACGGGCCGTTGAAGATGTCCTGGATCAGGCCTTTGATCGCCGTGGAACCGTAGATGAAGCTCGACACGTATAGAAAGATGTACGAGATCATCGCCAGGAAAGCCGCGCCGAGGCCCAGCGGTCGACCCAACCCGGCGGTCACGTAGGCATAGAAGGCACCGGGGTTGGGTAGGTGCCTACTCATGGCGGTGAATCCGACCGCGAAGACCAGCACCACCAGGCCGGCTGCGAGGAAGGTCAGCGGTGCCCCGAGTCCGTTGGCGTAACCGATGATGACGGTGAGGTAGCCGGCGAATACCGACAGCGGCGCATTGAATGCCAGGACCGTGAAGACGATGTCGAACGTCGTCATCGATCCTTTGAGGCCGCCGGAGTCGGGTCCATAGGTCGGTTCGTCGGAGCTGGTGTCCGCACTCACCTGAGGTGTGGAGGTCATATCTGTGTCCTTGTGTGAAGGGTCTTGCGAGGCTAGGGCTGAACTTTTCGAAGTTGAAAATAGATGCGCAGCAGTCCGATTGGATGGGAACCGGCTGCACCGAGTGGGATGCTCGTCCCGTTCGCAGTCATGCTCAGGTGTTGGCTTTGGCGGTCAGTATTTGAGCTGACAGCGCCTCCTGCCCGTGTCCGGCGGCGTGTGCGCGCTCGAGGTTGTCAACGGCAGCCCCGAGAAGATTTGCCCGCTCCCCGTCACCGACCATGGCCTTGTTGATGGTGCGGAGCGCTACCAGGTAGGTTTCGAGAGTTGCCTGGTCGGTCGTGTGGGAATCGGCTTGGATGGAATCGAGGGCGACGTTGATTTCCTGTGACAGCAGGTCGAGCCAGTACGGTAGGGTCCGCTTGATCTCGCTCAGGTCGACACCGGCGGAACGGGCGTATGACATGCCCTCGAGGAACGCCCCGATGGACACAGTGTGGAACGTGGCCGTCATGGCCGCGTCCAGGATATTTGCGGCCGAGGGCTTGCTCCCGACATAGGTCGCTGCACCCGCAAGCGCGGTCAGCAGCGTCTTGTACCGACTCCAAGCAGCAACGTTACCTGCATAGTAGAAGAGTGTTGACGGTTTCCCGATGTCCCCGGGATATGCCGCGATGATCCCGTCCAAATAGTCCGCACCCTGTCCGCTGACCCAGGCGCTCAGGTCCTCGGCCTCTGCCGCCGACCCGGTGACCAAGTTGGCTATTGTCTTGCCCTGCAAATGATCTGCCGCATCCATGAGCAGGGTGCGAGCGGCGGTGTAGTCCAGCACCATCAGGATGATGACGTCGTTGTCACGTATCGCCTCGGTAGAGGTAGTGACAGTGCGTGCTCCGAGTTCACGGAGCGGATCGCATCGGCCGGGCGTCCGATTCCACACCGACACGGGGTAGTCGTTGTTCAGCAGGCTGCGCGCGATGGCGCTACCCATCAGGCCGGTACCGAGTACAGCTACGCGCGGGGTTTGATTCGAAGTGGTGTCATCGGGCGTATCCGGTGCGGACATGAACGTCTCTTTTTCGTGGTTGGAACGTACGGGTGCAATCCGTAGACCCTCGGGCTTCGATGACCGGCTAGGGCGAAACCGACTCTGGGCGAGAGGCCGATGCGCCGATCAAACGACTTGGTCATTTGAACGGGACTGGGCCAGTGTTGCGCTGTTCTGGTGTGACGTCAAGCACTGAAACATAATTTTTACATGTACGACGCATATGTAACGCGTGAATTCGCTCGATCTCGCCGCTCCGCTATGCCACTAAAAGACGGATTCGAGCTAAAGTGTTGTAGTCAGATGACTTAGACAAAGAAGGGGGGGTTCCGAATGGCGCGCGTGCCTGCAGAGCAACGACGGCTGGACTTCATCGAGGCAGCGGTCCGAGTGATCGCCGAGCAGGGAATCGCCGGGGCCACCACCCGCAAGATCGCTGAGGCGGCGGATGCTCCGTTGGCGACCTTGCACTATTGCTTCCACACCAAGGAGCAACTTTTCTTCGCGGTGTTCGAGCACATGTCCAGCGACATACTGGCAGGTCAAAGTGAGGCTTTCGGTGGTCGCGGAGATCTTGCCGTGACCGCTGCTCGCATCGTGCGGACGACGATGGAGTGGTCGACACATCATCCTAACTACAGCCGGGTGCAGTTCGACCTGCTGCTGTGGGGTCTTCGTCGCGGCAGCGAGGACGACAAGTGGGCTGAGCGGGTGTACGAGGTGTTCACCAATCCCTACGTCGACATCCTGCGGGACTCGGTTGGCCCCAATGACGATCCCGGATTGGTGGAACCGCTGGCACGCGTGGTGCTGAGCGTGATCGACGGTCTGACATTGCAATGGGTCAGCAACCCTGACAACGGGCGACTGCAGGGTGATGTGGAACTTGCGTGCGCAATGATCTCGACCTACGTGAGTGCTTCTCGCGGAGCCGCTCAGTCGGTGGCGGCCCAGGTGCGCGCCACGGCGAGCTGATCTTCGCTCGCTGAATGCCCCTGGTTGACAGGGGAAGGGCCCGCCGCGATGATCGTTCTGATCATTTGGTCAAGTCACCTGATCAATCTCGAATCGTGCCCCTTCCCCTGGAGTAACCCCATGCGCCCAGTCAGAGTTGTCATTTACGGAGCCGGCACGATGGGCCTGCTCGCCACCCGACTGTTGACCGAAAAAGGCGTCCAGATCGTCGGCGCCATCGCACGTAGTGCGGCGAAGCGGGGGGTCGACCTCGGCACCCTGTCGGGTCTGGACCCGCTGGGCGTCAAGATCGACACCAACGCAGAGCGCGTGCTCACAAGCGTGCGCCCCGACGTCGTCATGCTTGCCACCCAAAGCTTCATCCCGGAAATCTACGATCAAATGGCCATGTGCATCGAGGCCGGCGCCAACGTCTTGACGATCTCGGAAGAAACGTTCTTTCCTTGGAATACCTCGCCCACCTTGACGGCGCAACTGGATCGGCTTGCCAAGGCCCGCGGAGTTACCGTGACCGGTGGCGGCCACCAGGACTCTTTTTGGATTCATCAGGTCGCCGCGCTCATGGGGGCTTCGCACCGGATCGACTCGGTCAAGGGATACGCCACGTGGAACGCTGACGAGTACGGAGCCGATGTCATCACAACAAAGCATGTTGGGGAGACGTTGGAAGCGTTTGAGAATGGCACCGCCGACGCCGATGCGCCTCCCACCTACGGCCGCAACGTCCTCGGTGCGCTGGCGCAGGCGAGTTCGCTGACCCCGGTGAGCTGGGAGGCGACGGTTCGCCCGGTCGTCGTCGACCATGACCGACCCTCCCAGTCGCTGGGTAGCATGCTGGCTGCGGGTACAGTGATCGGCTACTCCGACGTCGACACGATGCGGACCGCCGAAGGTCCGGTCTTCACCTTCGAGATGGCCGGATACGTTTACGGCCCGGATGAGTCCGACAAGAACGTGTGGGACATCTACGGCGAGCCCGACCTGCACCTCGAGAACGGTGTCGTCCCGAGTTACACGACCACGTGTACGCAATGGGTCAACCGCGTTCCCGACGTGATCAACGCCGCACCGGGTGTCGTCACCATCGATCAGATGCCGCCGCTGTCGTACCGTGCACTTCCCTTACAGCGGTACGTCCACGACGGCATGCTCACCTGAGCCCTTCGCCTCGGCTCGCAGTCCTCGCGTGCGGGCAGCAACCCGCCGGTCGCGCAACAACTTCGAAGAAGTTCCGTCTCAACGATTGACATACGTCGGTCTTGCCCGCATTCTGATCAGATGATCAAGTCAAACGGTCAGACACGTAGTCGCGTTTGCCCCCGATCGCTGTAACCCCACCACGAGGAGACATTCGTCATGACCGAAGTTGGCCAGTCCGGTGTCGGTGTCGTCACCGAAGACGACCCGACCCCATTTGTGCGTACGGTTGCGCGATCCATCCGGTCCGCTCTGGGTCGAGGCGAGTCACCCAGTCAGGACGGATCCGGGGGCGAGCGGGTGGTTGTCATCTCGGCAAAGGACACACGCCAGTCGGCGACATGCTTTCTGGCAGATGACCGTATCGAGATCATTCATGGAGCGTCTCCCGAGGCGCAGGCGTCAGTGGTGGTGGACGTCTACGATCTCGCGGTCGACGCCGAAGCGTCCTCTGGTGACGAAAATCTGATCAAAACTATTGCAACCCTTACCAACCCGTCGACTACGGTCGACTGGAAAAGCGCCGCAAGCGATTTCTGGTCACGCACCTGTGGTGCGTCGGGGATGCCCAGCGAATTGATCATCGAATGCGCGCGGACCCACGACCGTGTCGTGTTGGGGTCCGGCCTTCCCACCTACCGAATCGTGGCAGAGCAGACCGTCCTGTCCCGTCTGTGCACCGGCACGGTGGGTCTCCTCGAAGCGCTGGGCGCCGGCGAGGTCGCGATCCAGGGGACTCTCCCGCAGCTGTCGGTCATGACCGGCGCGTTCAACAAGATGAGGTTCGATGTCTGACTCAATTGCCACCTGGCTGGCCGAGCGCAACATCCGTGAGGTGCGTGTCGAGGGAACCAACCTCGAGGGTGCCTTCATCGGAAAGTTCGTCTCACCCGCAAAATTTCTGTCCGGCTTGACATCCGGGTTCGCTTTCGCGGACGTGGCCTTCGGTCTGGACATGTCCAACAACCCGCAGTTCGGTTTTGCCATGCCGGATTGGAGAGGTGATCTCCTCGACATCTATCTGCACGTCGACACCGACACGCTGATCGAGTGGTCGCCCGGCCTAGCGTCGGTGATCGGTGACTTCCGCAAACCGAACGGCGAACCGATCTCCGCGTGCCCCCGGGGAGCGTTGAAGCGAATGGTCCAGGACCTGAGCGGCCTGGGTTACGAGGTGAAGTCCGCGGTCGAAATCGAAGCCAGCCTCTTCGAGGAATCGATCCACGAGGCCCGCGCGAAAGGTTATCGCGACCTCACGCCACTGGGCGGCACGGCCGGTTCGTGTTACCACCTTGCCAAGTCTGCCGACTGGAGCGACTACATGCGGGCGGTTGTCGATCGGCTCGATGAACTCGGAATCCCCTGGGAGGCCTACAACGATGAGGCCGCCGCCGGCCAGGTCGAGTTCAACATCACGCCGTCGGATCCGGTGGCAACGGCCGATCATTGGGCCCGGACGCGACAGGTCATGCGCGAAGTGGCTTTCGCCGCAGGTAGAACCGTCACCTTCATGGCCAAATACTCGAATGAATACGGTCAGGCCTCGCACCTGAACGTCTCCCTCGAACGAGATGGCCACAATGCGTTCTATGCCGAAGACGGGCCGTCGCCGGTGATGGACGAGTTCATCGGCGGTTTGATGGCAACCCTGATTCCGGCTACGTCGTTTGCTCTGCCGATGATCACGTCCTATCGACGGCTGGTCGATCTAGACGGTCCTCCCACGACGGCGACCTGGGGGATCGCGAACAAGACCGCGGCCGTGCGCGCCGTGGTCGGCCACAAGAAGCAGGCGCGTATCGAATACCGCACCCCTGGCGCGGATTCGAATGTCTACCTGGTGCTCTCGGTCATTCTCGCCGGCGGTATAGCGGGTATCAAGAACAAGATCGCCGCACCAGAACCGTTCCGTGACATGGCGTGGTGCCTTCCCGAGGGGGTCGAGCGAATCCCCGACACCCTGAGCAAGGCCGTTGCGGCACTGAAGAAGGACACGCTTCTGGCCGAGGTTCTCGGACAGGACCTCATCGACTACTGGATCGGCACCCGCGAGTGGGAGTGGCTTCAATTCCACACCGGTGGTGGAGAACCCGATGTGGGTGTCACCCAGTGGGAGTCCGACCGCTACTTCGAGCTGCCATGAGCACGTCCGTTCGGGCCGCAGTGCTCAATGTCGCTCCCGGCCAGCTGGATCTCGAGATCCTCACACTGGACCCACCCGGTCCCGACGAGGTTCTGGTCGGCATCGTCAACGCCGGCCTGTGCCATTCAGATCTACACGAGATCGATGGCACTTTCGAGACCGAACCGCCCATCCTGCTCGGCCACGAAGCCGCCGGGATCGTGGAAATGGTCGGAGAGAACGTCCGCGACATCAAGGTCGGCGATCACGTTGTCAGTTGCCTGTCCGTGTTCTGCGGACAATGCCGCTATTGCACCAATGGCCATTTGTCTCTGTGCATTCATCGGCACAAACTATCGCACTCGCGGCCGCGGCCTAGGCTGGTCAACGACGCGGGCGTGCCTGTCCGACCTACCGCGGGGATCGGGGCATTCGCCGAGGCAATGACGGTGCACCGCAACGCAGTTGCTGTCATCTCCGATGACGTACCCTTCGCGACCGCCAGCATCCTCGGATGCGCGGTGACGACCGGGCTGGGCGCGGTCTTCCGCTCGGCGCAGGTCCGGGCAGGAGCGACGGTCGCCGTGATCGGCACGGGCGGCGTGGGCATGATGGCCATCCAGGGTGCCCGGATCGCCGGCGCCAGCAAGATCATCGCCATAGATGTTGTTCCGTCGAAACTTGACGCCGCAGTGCGCTTCGGTGCAACCGATGTGATCAACTCGCGCGAGAATGACCCGGTCGCTGCGGTTCGAGATCTCACCGGTGGTGGGGTGGACTACAGTTTCGAGGCGGTGGGTCGCGCAGTGACTGCCGGACAGGCATTTTCGATACTCGCACCCGCAGGTGTCGCCACGGTCATCGGGATGATCCCGGACGCCACACCGATCGAGATCCGTGGATCCGAGTTGTTCCTGCAAGAGAAGAAGTTGCAAGGCTCGTTCATGGGGTCCAACCAGTTCAAGACCGACATCCCGCGCTACGTCGAGCTCTACAAGCAGGGGCGATTGATGTTGGACGAAATGATCAGCGAACAACTGGACCTGGCCGACATCAACAAGGGCTTCGAGATATTGAAAGCCGGCGGTGCCGCACGAGTTGTGGTCGCCATGGGAGGAAAACGATGAGACCACTAGTAGGAATCACCGGTCGACGACTGCAGTCCTCGGTGATCACACACATGGACAGTCGATACGCCGAGCGCGACATCGACTTCTTCTTCACCGATTACGCGAGCAAAGTCGCTGCCGCAGGAGGTATCCCGGTCCTGCTGCCGTACGAAGCCGGTCATGAGGACACCATCGATCGCGTCGACGCACTAATCATCACGGGTGGCCAAGACGTGCATCCGGCCATGTGGGGTGGTTCGGTCGAAGCCGCGAGCGTTCCGGCCGGTTCGTCGCGCACGAGCGGATTCGCCCTGGACCCGGACCGTGACTTCTACGAATCGACCTTGCTGCGAGCAGCAATTAACCGCAGCGTCCCGGTGCTCGGCATCTGCCGCGGACACCAGTTGCTGAACGTCGCCCGGGGCGGCACCTTGATCCCTGACCTACCCGCCACGACCGTCGAGCACTATCTGACCGACGCCGCGCCCACCGACGGCCGAGCCGAGCACGTCGTTTCGTTCATCCCTGGCAGCCTTGCACATTCGCTGTACGGGCCCACCCGAGTCGTCAACTCATGGCATCACCAGGCCGTTGATGTGGCGGGCGAGGGACTCGTTGTCACCGGTGCCGCGTCGGACGCGGTCGCCGAGGCGATCGAACTTCCCGGCCACCCTGTGATCGGCGTTCAATGGCACCCCGAATGGCAGGTCACCCCCGACCCCGTCTTCGACTGGCTCGTGGCCACCGCGCTCGAACGCCAGCGCGTGACGTCGGCCTGACTGCGGCACCACTGACCTCGACGGACCACCTCTCACACTTCCGATTGGATCTTTTCGATGAAACTGACACAACTCGACGACTGGCTCAAGCTGCGCGCGGATGTGAATCTGCCCAGCGGAATGTGGATTAACGGTGGTAGCGCGGCCGCAGAAGGGGGAGCTACCAGCCCACTGGTCTCACCCCGCGACGGCGAGATCCTCACGCACTTGCCTGCTGCCAGTGCCCACGATGTCGCCGAAGCCGTGCGTTCTGCTCGAGCCGCATTCGACAGCGGAGTCTGGTCGCGCATCTCGCCCCGCGAGCGGGGGGAAGTCCTCATCCGATGGGCTGACCTGATCGAACAGCACCGCGATGAGATGGCGCTGCTCATCTCGTTGGAGATGGGCAAGCCGGTGTCAGTGGCCTGGAACGTGGAGTTGAAGACCACCATCGGTCTGATCCGTTGGTACGGCGAGCTCGCCGACAAGCTGATGGACGAGTCTCCGCGCGGAAAAGCCGATGCTCTGGCGCTGGTGACCCGTGAACCGATGGGTGTGGTCGCGGCCATCACCCCATGGAACTTCCCGATGACGTTGTCGACCTTCAAGATGCCCGCCGCCCTGGTGGCCGGCAATACCGTGGTTCTCAAGCCGGCAAGCCAGTCTCCACTGTCGGTGCTCCGGGCCGCAGAGCTCGCGACCGAAGCCGGACTTCCCGACGGAGTGCTCCAAGTCGTCACCGGCAGCGGACCGATCACCGGCGCCGCCCTCGCCACCGATGACAACGTCGCAACTCTGACCTTCACGGGTTCGACGGATGTCGGCAAGCAGCTCTTGCACTACTCGGCCGATTCCAACGCCAAGCCGGTATGGCTCGAGCTCGGGGGCAAGTCGCCGAATATCATCTTCCCCGACGCTCCCGACATGGCGGAGGCCATCAGCACAGCGGGTTGGGCGATTGCCTTCAACTCCGGCCAGATGTGCACCGCGGGTTCACGATTGCTGGTCCACCGCAGCATCCACGATGAGGTTGTCGCCGGAGTCACCGAATACCTCAGTGCACTGAAGATCGGCGACCCGCTGGACCCGGACACGAACTTCGGTCCATTGGCATCGCGCCGTCACCGCGACGAGGTCCTGACTGAGATCAGCAAAGGCAAGCAAACCTCGGCAGAGCTTGTTCTCGGCAGCGACCGGCCGCTGGACCGGGCCGGCTGGTTCGTCGAACCTGCCATCTTCACCGGCGTACAGGCCGACGACCGTCTGGCCCAGCACGAGATCTTCGGCCCGGTGGTGTCAGTCCTGGCCTTCGACGACGAAGACGACGCCATCGCGATCGCGAACAACTCCGACTACGGGTTGGGTTCGGCGGTGTGGACAGCGGACCTGTCTCGCGCAGCACGTGTTTCGCGTCGACTCGACGCCGGCCTGGTGTGGGTCAACTGCTTCGAAGAAGGCGACTACTCGGTTCCGTTCGGTGGCCGTAAATTGTCCGGCCACGGCGGCGACAAGAGCGTCCATGGCCTCGAGAAGTTCACCTCGACGAAGACCACATGGATGGCGATCTGACTCATGAACGCGGTATCGACTACACAACTGACACCATTATCGTTCCTGGAACGGTCGGCTCGGGTGTTCCCGACCAAGCCCGCGGTCGTCTACGACACCCAATCGTGGACATACGCGGAGTTCGACACCGAGATCCGGCGGGTGTCGCGAGCGTTGGCCTCCAGCGGTGTCGGCCGGGGAGACCGGGTCGCGTACCTGATGCCCAACATTCCTGAAATGCTGGTCGCGCACTACGCGGTCCCGGCTCTCGGCGCGGTTCTGGTCGCCATCAACACGCGGCTGTCGGGTGACGAGATCGCCTACATCCTCGAGCATTCGGGCGCGTCCATGATCATCGCCGACGCCGACTACACGGACACGGTTGCGGCTGCTGTGAAGCAGGTGCCGACAGTTCGCGAGGTCGTGATCGCTGTCGATGAGATCGCACGTACGTCAACGGATTCCGCTGATTCATACGGCTTTACCGACTATCGCGACCTACGCGACCGGGACACGGGCTCGAGCGATCGCGTCGTCGAGATCGGCGAGTTCGATCCCATCTCGCTCAATTACACCTCGGGAACAACCGGCCGGCCCAAAGGGGTTCTGTATTCGCACCGTGGTGCATATCTGAACTCGTTTGGGGAGATCGTCCATTCGTCGTTCACACCACAGACCGTGTACTTGTGGACCCTGCCGATGTTCCACTGCAATGGCTGGTGCACCACGTGGGCGATCACCGCGATCGGTGGCACCCATGTGTGTCTGCGTGAGGTTCGCGGCGACGTCATCTGGCGTGAAATCCGTACCAGGGGAATCACTCACCTCAATGGCGCGCCCACAGTCGTCACGACCATCTTGAACACACCGGGGGCCGGGAAGCTCGACGATCCACTCACCATCACTACCGCAGGGGCGCCTCCCAGCCCGGCAACCATAGTGGAGATGGAGCAGATGGGTTTCGACATTGTGCATGTCTACGGGCTCACGGAGACCTACGGGCCCTATAGCGTGTGCCAGCCCCAACCAGGGTGGTCGTCCATCGACTCGAACACCAGGGCGCGTCTGCAGGCACGGCAGGGCGTGGGCATGATTCAAGCCGAACGTCTGCGGGTCGTCGACGACGACATGGTCGACGTACCGGCTGACGGCGCCACGATGGGGGAGATCGTCATGCGCGGCAACAATGTCATGCTCGGCTATTACAACGACGCCGACGGCACGCAGAAGGCGTTTGCGGGTGGGTGGTTCCACTCCGGCGATCTCGGCGTCGTCCACCCGGACGGATACGTCGAATTACGTGATCGCGCAAAAGATATTGTGATCTCCGGCGGAGAGAACATCTCGACGATCGAGGTCGAGCAAGCGTTGATGAGTCATCCAGCCGTTCTCGAGACAGCGGTCATCGGAGTCCCCGACGACAAGTGGGGCGAACGGCCCCGCGCCTACGTCGTGCTCAAAGCGGGCCACGACATCACCGGGCCCGAGTTGGTCGATCACGTCAAGGTGCGTATCGCCCGGTACAAGGCCCCGCGCGAGGTCGTGGTGATTGAAGCACTACCCAAGACGTCCACCGGCAAGATCCAGAAAGTCGTTCTCCGCGACGACGCCTGGAGCGAGAAGACCACCCGGATCCAAGGCTGAAGCCCAGAAGATGACCTCGACAGGAACAGGCGTGACGGTAGAACTCGAAATGGCGAACCCCCTCGTCGATGCGCGGACACAGCTGTCGCGCGCTGTCGAGGTCCTGGGCTACTCCTCCGGGATGTACGACATGTTGGCAACGCCACGACGGGAGCTGACTGTCAGCGTTCCCCTCCGACGCGACGACGGATCGGTCGAGCTGCTGGTGGGACATCGGGTGCAGCACAACCTTTCCCGAGGACCGTCGAAAGGTGGGCTGCGATACAGTCCCGACGTGACGCTGGACGAGGTGCGTGCACTGGCGATGTGGATGACGTGGAAATGCGCTTTGGTCGATGTGCCATACGGCGGCGCGAAGGGCGGTGTCCGGTTCGATCCGAGGTACTACTCCCGCGGTGAGATCGAGCGGGTGACGCGGCGCTACACATCGGAGATCATGCCCATGATCGGCCCGGCACAAGACATCCCTGCACCTGACATCGGGACGGACGAGGACGTCATGGCCTGGATGATGGACACCTACTCGGTGAACCGCGGCCATACAGTGCTCGGTGTCGTGACCGGTAAGCCGGTCGCGCTGGGCGGGTCGCTCGGTCGGGCCAGCGCCACGTCTCGTGGCGTCGTCTAC
This sequence comes from Williamsia muralis NBRC 105860, assembly GCF_001598915.1. GTDB lineage: Bacteria > Actinomycetota > Actinomycetes > Mycobacteriales > Mycobacteriaceae > Williamsia > Williamsia muralis. The sequence continues at coordinate 429,516 of NZ_BDAP01000001.1, forward strand.
GTCGCACTGGCGGCGATGCGGCACCGTGGCCTGGAGCCCGAGTCGTCGACTGCTGCAGTGCAGGGTTTCGGCAAAGTGGGTCGTGGAGCTGCGCGCTTCCTCGCAGAGGCGGGCGTCAAGGTGGTGGCGGTCAGTGATCAGTACGGAGCCGTGCACGCATCGCAGGGCCTGAACATCCGGGCGTTGGAGTCCCACGTCGACGCAACAGGTTCGGTGGTGGGCTTCTCGGAGTCAGAAGCGATGGACGAGTCGGATGACTTGTTGTACCTGGAGATCGACCTGCTGATCCCGGCTGCCGTCGAGGGGGTCATCACAGAGTCGAATGCCCGGCGCATTCAGGCGGTGGTCGTGGTGGAGGGTGCAAACGGACCCACATCGCCGGCGGCAGACGACATCCTCACTGCGAGAGGTCACCTCGTCGTTCCCGACATCCTGGCCAACGCGGGTGGCGTGATTGTCTCGTATTTCGAGTGGGTGCAGGCCAACCAGGCTTACTGGTGGGCTGAGGACGAAGTCGAGAACCGACTACAGGAACGAATGGTCCGGGCATGGGAACGAGTGAGGGATCACGCGATCCGCCACGACATCCCGCTGCGATTGGCCGCGACGTCATTGGCGGTCGAGACGGTCACGACCGCCCACCTTGCTCGCGGCCTGTACCCCTGAGTGGCCGTTCACCAACAAGCAATTTCGACGCATCGCGTGGGCGGTGCCCGATCAGAGGGTTTACCTCTAGGAGTGATCTGATGTCGAGTTCGGATACGAAGCACAGCAGTCTGCGTTCGTTGGGTGCCTCAAAAGAGGCGTTCGAGCGTGCCAAGCTCAGCGTGGGCGGAGGAGTGAGTTCGGGTATGCGGGCCGCGACCAAACCGCACCCCTTGTTCGTCACGAAGGCAAGCGGCGCCCACGTGTGGGACCTCGATGGCGCCGAGTTCATTGATTACGTCATGGCGTGGGGGCCCACCATCGTCGGCCACAGCCACCCGCATGTGGTCGACGCCGTCATGGAGGTCGTTCCTCGCATGCAGATGGTCGGCATGGGGCACACGCTGGAGTTCGAGGCCGCCGAGTTGGTACTTGATGCAGTGCCCGGGGCCGAACGTTTGCTGTGGACCAACTCCGGGACCGAAGCCGTGCAGATCGCACTTCGCCTGGCGCGCGCCGGGACCGGGCGTAGCAAGATCCTCAAGTTTGTCAGGAGTTACCACGGGTGGCACGACACGGTGTACGCGAGCATGGGCGCGGAGAACACAGCCGAGATGGCGGTACCGAGCAGTGCGGGGCAGAGCCTCAATGCGATCCGCGACCTCGTCGTCACGGAGTTCAACGACATCTCGGCTGCAGAGCGCATCCTCAGCGAGGCTCGTGAGCGCGACATAGCAGCCGTGCTGATCGATCCGATCATGAGCAACGCCGGCCTGATCCCGCCTGCTCCCGGATATCTCGAGCGTCTCCGTGAGCTGTGCGACGAGTACGGCATCGTCCTCATCTTCGATCAGGTCATTGCCGGCTTTCGCATCGCACGCGGTGGCGTCACGGAACGTTACGGAGTGACACCTGATCTCTCCACCTTCGGCAAAGCCATCGCAGGCGGGTTCTCGCAAAGCGCCGTCGTCGGAAACGCGACACTCATCGACCAGGTTCGAAGCGGTGTGTCACACGCCGGAACGTACAACGGCAACCCCGTGGCGCTGGCGGCGGTGAAGGCCACTCAAGAGGTGCTCGCCGAACCCGGAATCTACGACCGTCTCGAAGATGTCTCGGGCTATTTCGAATCCGGCGTGCAGTCTGTCTTCGACCGTCTGACCTGTCGCCCGACGTTGCGGAGGGTCGGGTCATTCGCGGCATTCGTCGCCCAGTCCGAAGACTCGACAGTTGCCGCACCGGCGGACATCTGGGACCGGATCACGGCAGGAACGCTGGCCCGGGGAGTTGCGTTCTTGCCAACCGGCAAAGTATTCCTCTCCACTGAGCACTCGGTCGCCGACGTCGATCGCACGGTTGCGGTTCTCGGGGAGGTCGTAGACGAACTCGTCCACGATGGAGTGTGATCGATTGCCGTGCGGTCGCCGTAACCGGTGCTGGTAGATGTACTGAGATCTTGACTGGGGGCCACGCTCACTGCGCCGTTCCTGGTGATCCAGCAAGCCGCTCGTCGGATGGAATCGGGCGTTGCGGTGGTGAACATCGTCGATCGAGGCCCGCGCCGCGGACGGAACTTTCGCGAGCTACACCGCTGCGAAAGCCGGCCTACCGATGAAGCGGATGGTGACGATCGACGAGGTCGCCAATGCGGTTGTGTTCCTTGCGAGCCCGCTGGCTTCCGGCATCACCGGGACAGACCTGATCGTCGACGGAGGAACGCTGGCGAACCTGTACATGCAGGAGACGTTGGTTCGACGATGCCGACGTCCGCGGCAGCCCGAAGTGTGGCATCCCAGGCGAGGAAGATGTGCCTGAATATCTTGGAACGAGTTTTCGTGCCGGTCAGGACACCGGAAGGCCGCCGAGGGCCGAAGGGTAGTCGTCACGGGCGAGGAGGCTGTGCGGATCGACCATCTGGCCTTCCATTTCGATCCAGCCCATGAAGTTGTCGCCCGCTGACCATCCGAGCAGGCGCTGGAGCTCGACAGGGAACCCTTTCACGGTAGCCAGGGGAATGGAGAGGTACTGGTTTTCCTCCTGGCGCAGCGTGGACAGGTCGAAAGACATCGTGACCCCGGTGCGGCGTTCATCAGTGGTGTTGTTGCCGCCGCCGTGGTACGTGGAACCGATGAAGATCAGCGCGGAACCCGCCCTCATCTCGGTTGAGACCGCCTCGGCGGCAGTGGGTTTGCGAGTGTCATCCCAGAGGTGGCTACCGGGGATCACCAGAGTTCCGCCATTCTCCTTCGTGAAGTCGGTGACGGCGACCATGATCTGCACGCGCGCTTCGCGACCGAACGACGGATGACGCCAGAGGAAGACGGTGTCATCGCGGTGGATCGGCTGTGCGCCCTGACCCGGCGCTATTTGGATTGCCTGTGTCATCCCGACCTGGATGTCGGGCGTGATGGGCGTGCTGTCCTCGCCGAAGAAGACATCGACCGGCTTTTGTAGGATTGCCCGTGAGATCCCGAGGTACAGCGGGCTCAGTGCGACGTCGGCCATATGAGGAGATCGTGCGAAAAGTGATCCGGCGCGGCGGGTTTGAGTTCCGGCGAACACTTCGTCATCGCCTCCGCGGACTTTTTGGAGCGCGGGCTCTAGATCTGCGAGCAGTCCGGCGATGGTGGCCGCGGTGTAGAGGTTTTCGATGATCACTCCACCGTCGCGAAGGATGATCTCGACGGCCTCGTCGATCGTGGTGCTGCTCGGGAGTGTGGTCAGTCCGTCGCTCATGTGCCTCGCCCATTTCCGAAGATTGTCGTCGTAGTCGAATGACTTGATCAAATGACTATGACGAGGATAGATCGAATCCATCGGCAGGGTCAAGAGGGGGCGTGGGACTTCCGGGGTGCCGCGAACGGACCGGCGTCGACTCACCGGCGGCTTGGCGCAGCGGGCCTCAAGATGGTGGGACCAAGGAAGTGGCATGCGTTCAGCGCAACGGCGATGTCGATGCGGTTCGCCATGTTCTCGCTACCGCATTCGGGCAGTGCCTTGTTGACCCGGTATCGGACGCTGTTGCGGTGTAGCTGCATGGAGGCGGCAGTCTCGGATACGTTCTCACCCGAGATCAGATATGTGCGCAGGGTTTCGCGGAGTACTTCGGTATTCGTGTCATCAGCAGCCAACGCGCCCAGGACTTCGTTGACCCAGACGCGCGTCGATTCCAGGTCGCCCGCCAAAATCGACGTGATCGCAATCCCTTCGTCGCTGAAGGACACGAGCTGCCTCGATCGTCCCGGCGCGATTGCGACGCGTCGGGCGGTCTGGGCTTGGTCGTGTGTGCGGCGAAAACCTGCGATCCCGAGGGCCGGTAAACCGAGCGAGACTCGGCAACTGGGCATTTCGGCCGCCACCGCTCTCAGCGTCTCTTGGTCCAGCTTTCGCGACGGAGCCGCAAACGGAAGCCACGCCCACGCGGTCGATCTGTCGACGGCCGTGATCAACGGTGCACCCAATGTACCGGAAGCCTTAGCAGCGAGGGAAAGCCGGAGCATTCGTCGAGCATCAGGCCTGGGAAGGGTGAGCTCGGCGCTACGCGCACCGCCGCTGATGGTGTTGGCAGCTTTGCCGCCCCGCACATCGAGGCCTTCGGATGCGAGGGTGACCGCGGCGGCGAGCCCATATGGCCCGCTGCCGACGACTACGGCCGTGGTCAACTGTTGGCGCCCGCATGGCGGTCGGAGGCGGAGCTCGGTTCACCAGTGCGCTGGTCGTGGGCAGATATTGTTCGCCGCGAGCGGCGATGAAGATGACCTTGTCACGAAGACCGACGATGATCAGGAGTGCGATCGCAATGAACAAGATCGCCGGGGGACACAAACCCTTGGTTGTCCGATCCGACGGCGGCGTCGGGGGATTCGTTGTTGGCGCCTGGTAGGACCAGTGCGCCCGAGAGGCTGAGGATGAGCGCGAAGTAGAGGACGACGTCAATTAGTGTTCGGCTGTCACCGGAGGTGAATGCGACCTTTCCTGGCCAGGGCGCGAGGCGAATGGTCTTCGGACGCGCCCAGTAGAGAATACCTCCTGTCATCGGCTTGAAGTGTCCGGAAAGCGGCCCCCCGACCCGCCGAATCCAACAGCCTCGAGGAGCATGGTCCACAAGACAAGCTTCTGGTAGACGATGGGTTCGGTCCACCACGACGTGAGGTGGAGCGGGTTGAGTCCGGACGTCAGAGTCGCGAGCAGGACGCCGACCAATGCGTACAAGAACACCAGGCGGGCGACATGGATCAGTGCGTGATCTTCGGGGGTGCCGAAGCCGTAGTCCACCCGATGACGGGACAGCACCTTTATTCGGTCCAGGTAGGGAGTGTCCAGGAATGTTGCGGGATCAACCGGTGGAGAATCCGCTGTTTTCAAACCCATGATGTCTCCTTGATGCGGGTGCGGGTCATCGCCCGAGGGGACGGCCTCGGTCGGGTCGGTGAAGGTTGCCGCGCTCGTGCGCGCGGATTGTCGAAAACTGTTGTGGTGAAGCGACTTACATAGGCTCGGCTTGTCGATCTTGCCTACGGCGTTGCGGGGAGATCCCCGACGATGGTGATGTCGACGGGAACCTTCACCTTGGTGAGGGCACGACGACAGAACTCGAGGAGTTCGTCGGCGGTGACGGTTGCGTCCGGGTACACGACGACACGCGCCACCGGGAGTTCGCCGTATCGCTCGTTCGGTACACCTACGACCGCGGCTTCGAGGACCGACTCATATGACATCGGTACCGACTCGATCTCTCTGGGTTAGATGTTCTCTCTCAGCCGCGAATGATCACGTCGTTGATGCGGTCCACGAGTGTGAGGTAGCCGTCGGAGTCGAGCATTCCGACGCCGCCGGTGTGTAGCCAGACGCCGACGATGGTCGCCGCCGTTTCATCGTCGCGGCCGAGGTAGCCGCGCATCACGATCTTCCTGCGCCGGGCTGGCGGGGTGCCGAAGGCAACGAGAAGTGACTAGGGCACAGGAACTTCCAATCGATCGGATGGAGAGCGAGAGTTCGCTCGACCACAGATCGAAGACTAGTGCGGAGTGACGACTGGCACTATAATTCCAGTCCACACTGCAATTGGTCGGCCTTGCGCAACTCGCTCACGGAGTGGCGACCCCGACTGCCCAGGCACGACGCAGCCGCTCGACTGCCTCATCGATTGCCTGCGTGGTGCGGGCATAGACCCCGACCTCGGTGAAGAAACCATGGAAAACGCCGGGGTATCGGGTCACGCTGGCGGGGACACCGTCGGCATGCAGGCGTTCGGCAAATGCCAGGCCATCGTCGCGGAGCACATCGACCTCGGCGAGAACGAGATGAGCCGGCGGAAGTCCCGCGAGCGACGTCGCTTTCTCAGGAGACACCAGTGGATTGCTTCGATCCTCGTCGGCCGAGAGATACAGGGACATGAACCAGCGGGCGTCGGCGGCCGTCAACAGCGGAGCGTCAGCATGCTCGGTCCATGAGAGGCGATGCGAGTCGAAGTCCGTCGGCGGGTAGGCGAGGAGCTGAAAGCAGGGGAGGGGGTCACCGTTCTGCACTGCCAGTTGGCAGACCGCGATGGCCAGATTGCCACCCGCGCTGTCTCCGCCGATGGCGATGCGGTCGGAGTCGATACCGAGGTCAGCGGCATTGCCCGCGGTCCAGTTGAACGCCGCGACGCAGTCGTCCAGACCCGCGGGAAACGGATTTTCCGGAGCCAGACGGTATTCGACAGATATCACGACGCAGGAGGCGGCGCCGGAAAGCGTCCGGCAGAGATCGTCGGCCCCATCGAGTCCACCGATGGTCCAGCCACCTCCGTGTATGTAGACCAACGCTGGCAGGTCCGGAGCATCGGAGGGACGGTACACCCGGACATTGATGTCGCCGCCGGCGGAATCCACGGTCACGGTTCGCACGTCGTGGAGGTCAACGAGTGGCGTCTTGCCCGGCGGCGTATCCAGCAACTCACGTGCCCTGGCAACACCGAGTGTGTGTATCGGGGACGGCAGTGATCGGGTCAGTGCGTCGGCAACCGCTCGGGCATCGGGATCGAGCATCGATGAATCCTTCTGTGAGTTGCCGATCGCTACCACGACCGGCTTGGAGGCGACGTCGGGGTGGAACGCGCGAGCGCGTTCCACCCCTCTTCGAAGTCAAGACGACATGGGATTCAGAGTCCGAGCAGACCTGCGATGTCCTCGTAGTTGCTCTGCCACAGGCCTGGCGAACCCTTCGGGTACAGGGAACGGAAGCCGAGCAGCTTTTGGACCCGCGGCGACAAGGTCTTGACGAGTTCGAGGTCCAGAAGGAACGGGTACGCCTCTTCGGGCGTGAGGAAGGCCGGCTGCAACGGAATTGTCAGACCACGGCGACGTTCTGACTCGGTGACGTTGGCGCCGCCGCCGTGAGACACCTTGCCGTTGAAGAAGATCACGTCGCCGGCCTTCATCTCCGCCGGAATCGTCATCTCGGGGGTACCGCGATCGGTGTAGTCATCCCAGTGGTTGCTTTTCGGGATGATCCGGGTGGCACCGTTCTCCTCTGTGAAGTCGGTGAGGGCGATCAAGAAGTTGACCATCACCATGGGGCCGGTCTTACCCATGGTCAGCGCGAAATGGTTGTTTTCCAGGTCGCGGTGGAGAAGCTGCGCCTTGTTGCCGGGGCCGATGTCGATGACTTGCGCGGTCGTCATCCAGTAGTCGCCGGATTCTTCGCGATAAACGGCCTCACCCAGCGCGTGCAGCAGGTCGTGATCGATGATCTCGTTGCGGAACGTCGGGCTCAAGGTGACCATGTTCGTCAGCCGTTTTGTCTGCGCGCCATGGAACTCGGCGGCGAACTCGTCGGCGTGCTTGGAGCCGGCGTCGAGTGCGGCGAGCGGGCCGTCGATTTCCTCGTTGACCCGGCGCACCTGGTCTTCGGTCAGGAACTGTTCGATGATGATGCCGCCATCGGCTTCGACGATCTCAAGGATTTCTTCGACAGATGTTTCCGGCGCGACGTGCCGCAACGCGAGGCCGGTCTTCGATTCGGTGCTGGTCATGGCGTGTGCTCTCTACTTCGTGGGGTGGACGACCCTGAAGTGGATCATCTGATTAGGTCGTTTGATTAGACTCACCGGTCCGGGTTGCTGTGTCAAGAGGCTGGGCGTCAAAGATGGTGAAGAAAAGCAGCTTTAACCGACCTGGGGGCCTGTCCTGATGTCTTCTGATGAAACCTGAGGCGAGTTCGGTGAGTTGACATCGCGTCTCGCTACCAGTCACATTAGTCTATCGATCTAGTCAAACGATCATAAGCTTGGACATGGTCACGGCAACAGGAATGGAGTCTTCCGATGGACAAGGTGGTTTCGTCGGCCGACGAAGCGATTTCCGACATCACCGACGGGGTGACGATCTCGGTGGGCGGCTTCGGCCTGTGCGGTATTCCGTCCGTGCTGATCGATGCGTTGCTCCGCGCGGAAATCTGCGACCTCGAGGTCGTCTCGAACAACTGCGGTGTCGATGATTGGGGTCTGGGACGGTTGCTCTCTGCCCGACGGATCCGACGGATGGTGTCGTCGTACGTGGGCGAGAACAAGGAGTTCGCTCGTCAGTATCTGTCCGGTGAGCTCGAGGTCGAGCTCACCCCACAGGGAACTCTTGCCGAGCGGATGCGGTCAGGGGGGTCTGGCATCGCGGCGTTCTTCACGCGTACCGGCGTTGGTACACACGTCGCGGAAGGTGGACTGCCGTGGCGCTATGACGCGCACGGACAGATTGCTCTGGCGTCGCCGGCCAAGCAGACGCAATACTTCGACACCCCCCACGGCCCTGCCGAGTACGTACTCGAGAAGGCCATCATCGCCGACTTCGGACTGGTGCGGGCGTGGAAGGGCGATCGGCACGGCAATCTGGTTTACCGGGACGCCGCACGCAACTTCAACCCGGTCGCGGCCATGTGCGGCACGATCACCATCGCCGAGGTCGAAGAACTCGTCGAACCCGGCGAACTCGACCCCAACTTCATCCACACCCCGGGGGTCTTCGTGCACCGCGTCGTCGAGCTGACGCCCGAGCAGGCCGCAGACAAACGCATCGAACGTCTTGTGACACAACCACGGCCACATCAGGAGGCTTTGCGATGAGCTGGACACGACCACAGATGGCCGCCCGTGCCGCCGCTGAACTCAGCGACGGCTCGTACGTGAATCTGGGCATCGGATTGCCCACCCTCGTACCCGCCTTCGTCCCGCCGGCGTTCCATATCGTCCTGCAGTCCGAGAACGGACTGCTGGGTATGGGTGAGGCTCCCTTCGAGGGTGATGAGCATCCTGACATGGTGAACGCGGGTAAAGAGACTGTCACTTTGCAGACCGGCGCCTCGATCGTGGATTCCTCGACCTCGTTCGGGATGATCCGCGGCGGCAAGATTGACGCGACCATCCTCGGCGCAATGCAGGTCTCGAGGAAAGGCGACATCGCAAATTGGCTGATCCCCGGCAAAATGGTGAAGGGCATGGGCGGTGCAATGGACCTGGTCCACGGCGCCAAACGCGTCATCGTTCTCATGGAGCACGTCTCCAAGGACGGATCGCCCAAGATTCTCGAGGAGTGCTCACTTCCGTACACCGGGCGCGGCGTGGTGGAGCGAATCATCACCGATCTGGCCGTGATCGACGTCGTCTACGACGGACTGCGCGTCGTCGAAATCGCGCCCGGCGTCACGCGTGAGCACCTGCAATCATCCACCGGTTGCTCGTTGCTCTGGTGACCATCTGACGAACCCGCCAGCTCTTGACAGGTCGCGATACTGCTGTGATCATTTGATCAAGTCGATTGACCGGATCCAAACACCCTTAGGAAGCGACTGTGACGAAGCCCGGAATTGAACACCTCGACGTCCTCATCGTCGGTGCCGGCTTGTCCGGCATCGGAGCGGCTGTCCACTTGCAGAAGGAATCGCCGAATCAGAAGTTCGCGATCATCGAGGGGCGCGACAACCTCGGTGGTACATGGGACCTGTTCCGCTACCCGGGAATTCGTTCAGACAGCGACATGTACACGCTAGGCTACGGCTTCAAGCCGTGGACCAAAGAGCGTGCCATCGCGAGTGGGGATTCGATTCTGGATTACCTGTGGGAGACGGTGTCCGAGCATGACCTCAAGCGGCACATCAGGTTCGGCCACCAGGTTCGCCGTGCGGAGTGGTCGAGTGAGTCTGCGCTCTGGACCGTGCAGATCGATCACCTGGGCGAGACCTTCGACATGACCTGCAAGTTCTTGTTCATGTGCTCGGGTTACTACAACTACCGCGAAGGATTCACCCCGGAGTTCCCCGGTCGTGACCGGTTCGCCGGACAGGTGATCCATCCGCAACACTGGCCCGAGGAGCTGGACTACACCGGCACGAAGATTGTTGTGATCGGGTCGGGCGCCACCGCCATCACCCTCATCCCGAATCTTGCCCCGAAGGCCGAGAAGGTGACTATGGTGCAACGGTCGCCGTCCTACGTGGCAATCGACCAGGCGATCGACAAGAAGGCTTTGAAGCTCCGCAAGTTGTTCGGTGATCGTGTCGGTTACACGTTGGTTCGTGCGCGCAACACCCGGCGGCAGCAGAAGATGTATAGTCTGGCCCAGTCGCGCCCGGATCAGTTCAAGGCGGGCCTGTTCAAGGACATTCGCGATCTGGTCGGTGACGAGTATCTGAGCAAGCACTTCACCCCGACGTATAAGCCCTGGGATCAACGGGTCTGCCTTATCCCCGATGGTGATTTCTTCCAGGCCATCAAGTTCGGTAAGGCAGATGTGGCGACCGGCCGCATACGTTCGTTCACCGAGACCGGCATCGAACTCGAAACCGGTGAACACATCGACGCCGACATCATCGTTACCGCCACGGGTTTGCAATTGGTATCGCTTGGTGAAGTCGACTTTGTCGTGGACGGGGAACCGATCGACTTCTCACAGCGGTGGACCTACAAGGGGCTGGCCTATTCCGGTATCCCGAACCTGGCGTTCGCATTCGGTTATGTCAACACGTCGTGGACGATTCGGGCAGAGTTGGTTGCGAAGTTCGTTTGCAGGCTCATCAATCACATGGACAAGACTGGCGCCACGTCGGTCACCCCGACGCTACGCCCTGGTGACAGCTCGATGCCAAAAGAAGCGTTCGTGGAAGGTTTTACGTCCGGATACTTCCAGCGGGCGAACGGGGTCCTGCCTCGTCAGGGCGACCGTGCACCATGGATCAACCCGCAAAACCACGCGGCCACCAAGAAGTTGTTGACCGCGCCCATTGACGACGGCGTACTCAAGTTCGACGAACAGCTGACGACGACGACGTCAACCGTGTAGTTTGCAGCAATCGCAGAAGGGCACCGTCCTGATCGTGCCGTCCACCACCTCATTCGCCGCAGGATGCGCGTGGGTAGACGGTGAGTTCGTACCGGTCGGGGAAGCCTGAATGCCATACTGGACACCGGGTTCACCCACTCCGACCTCACCTACGACCGTTGCAGCAGTATGGAATCGGCGATTCTTTCGGGTCGATGACTATCTGTAGCGTCTCGAGCGGAGTTGCGACAGCCCGATACCGCGGCTTGCGTCATGTCACCGACCGTCAGCGGGGCAAGGCGAGAGCGTAGGTGCCCGCCGCGAATTCGTTTGAGATGTCACGACCAAACCTTTAATCAATTATTCGAGTGGCGCCTACACAGGGTCCCTTAGCGGCTCCCACGGAAGTGGCCGACCCAAGCAGCTCGAACGTGTATATCGACTCTGATTCCGTACACTGCCTCGACGTTCGGGTGCAAAGGCGTGGTCACTCGGACAACGTCGAGATGGGCATCGAGGAGAGAACGGAACGTTCGTGCGCTGGGCACGCGGACCAGATGGCTGCATGCGCAGGGGCCGGACTCAAGATCATGGCGATGAGAGGAATTAGGACGTATGGCAAAGAAGCTCAACACCATGACGGTGCAGCGAACCGTACAGCTCACCCCTCACATGGTGCGTGTGTATTTGGGTGGGCCCGGATTCGACGAGTTCACATCGGTAGATGACACGGATATGTACGTTAAAATCCTTCTCCCGGCTGCGGGTGTGCAGTACCCGGAACCCTTTGATCTCGATCGGATCCGGGAAGACTTTGGCCCCGAACAACAGCCGGTTCTGCGTACGTACACCGTCCGTCGAGTTGACACCGCGGCCCGCGAGATAGTCATCGATTTCGTGGTCCACGGCACCGAAGGTCTTGCGGGTCCGTGGGCCGCGACCGCGCGACCGGGCGAGGTGGTCAGGTTCCTCGGCCCCGGCAGCAGTTACCGGCCGCGCAGCGACGTCGACTGGCACCTGCTGGGTTCTGACGAGGCGGGGCTGCCCGGGCTTGCCGCTGCGCTCGAATCGATGCCGGACGGTACCGTGGTCAAGGCATTCATCGAGGTCGCCGGACCCGAGGACTACGTGGACCTCGTCGCTCCCGACACTGCCGAGATCACCTGGCTGCACCGGGGCGGGTCCTCGGACGAGGCGGGTGACGACAAAACCGGCGCCAACGCACCGCTCGTCGCAGCCGTCAAAGAGACCGAGTGGTTGCCGGGAACGGTTCACGTGTTCATCCACGGCGAAGCCGAGGCTGTCATGCACAACCTGCGCGCCTACATCCGGAAAGATCGCGGTGTTCCCGCGACCCACGCCTCGATATCGGGGTACTGGCGTCGTGGCCGGACCGAGGAAGGTTTCCGCCAATGGAAGGCGCAACTGACCGCTAGGGAGGCTGCGGGGAGTGTCGTCTGAATGCACCACGCAGGCACAGCCACGCGCCCTCCTTAAGAAGCCAGTGAGGATGCAATATCGTCGGCGACTAGACTTCTTCAACACACAGTGCATTCAGGCCGCTCTGCACGAACACCCTGATCATCGCTCCCGCGTGCGCAGCGAGACGAACCAGCAATGGCCTGGTGCACATGCCGATCACGTCATGCGTCGGCGCAAGAATGCCTAGTATCAGGGCCGAAAAAACTGGGAGCTGTACTTCTCGTCGTTGCTCCGCTCGACGGCATCTATCGCTTCAAGTCGGTCGAGGAGCCGGAATGTGGTGGCAGGCAACCGGTAAACCCGTGCGACGAGAAATCTGAGAGAGTGTCATCCGCCGGTGCGTGACGTCGAAGGACATCAGGAACGCGAATGCCCTCTGTGTCACCGACTTTCCGGACACATTGGCTGATCTGTCCGGGTGGGTGGCGCTGAGCACCAATGGAATCTACGTAACCGGTGACGTTCTCAAGGCGGTAGCCACCGCGTTTGTTGCGGCCCAGGTGCATCGCGGGTCTGGACGACACCGAGTTGGCCGACATCCCCGGGTCGTCTTGGCACGCTCTATGCGTGAAGTACCCGGCTCGGGTTTTGCCTTCGGCGACACAGTCATCGTTTGGTGAACCACTGCGCCAACATCTTGCAACCCGCGTGGTTGCGGGCGCCTGGCGCCAACTTCCCTGTCCCGGGCGGGATGATCGAGACCGCGGAGAACCTGCGTGCCGAGTTCGGCATCAGTCGCGCCGACCAGGATGCTTTGGCTGTCCAATCGCACCGACGGGCCGTTGCCGCGCAAAACAGCGGTGTGTTCGCGGAAGAGATCGTCGGCGTCGAGGTGCCGCAACGGCGGGGGGCCGCTGTGATGGTCGATCGAGATGAGCACCCACGTGCAGGCACCACGATTGAGTCGCTGGCGGCCTTGCGGCCGATCCGGCGTGCAGTCGATGTCGACGCGACGGTGACTGCGGGGAACGCCAGTGGTCAGAACGATGGTGCTGCAGCGTGTGTGGTGACGACCCCGGCGAAGGCAGCGGCGCTCGGACTGCGTCCGCTCGCCCGGTTGGCCGGGTGGGCGTCAACCGGGGTGGAGCCGGGGCGGATGGGTTTCGGACCGGTGGGTGCGGTCGAGAAGGTGCTGGACCGAATTGACCTCACGCTCGGGGACATGGACGTGATCGAGCTGAACGAGGCTTTTGCGGCGCAGGTGCTGGCCGTTCTGCATGCATGGGGGATCGACGCCGACGATGAGCGACTCAATCCACACGGGTCGGGCATCTCACTGGGTCATCCGGTCGGGGCCACGGGTGCGCGGATTCTGGCGACCCTGCTGCGCGAACTGGACCGTCGAGAGGGCCGGTATGCCCTGGAGACCATGTGTATCGGTGGTGGGCAGGGTCTTGCCGCGGTCTTCGAACGGGCCACCTAACATGTCACCTCCCCTTCTTGGCCATGCAATACCACACTCCGGCCATTCTCTAAGTTGCGACGGAATATGCTGAACAGCAGTCGATTACGTAATCGACAGTTCAGCGCTGGTCCAAGATGAGCCGGTGTCGAGGAGTAATCGGCCGCTAGAACCAGTTGGCTCAGATTGGCTCCGTGACGCGAAAATGGGCAGGAACTTGCAGACTGTGATCTGGCGTGTGTTCGTCCGGCGGGGTTGCACGGGGCCTGCCAGACCCACCGCGCCGGTAATCTCTGTTTATGTCGGGCTGGGGACACCGAGCCTTCGGCCCGAGGCTGCCGCTGCTAGAACCAGTTAACGCGGAAGCCCAGCCAGTCTCCGGCTTCATTGAACGATGTAGGTGGTGCAACCCATCAGCGGAATGAGCCGACCTCACCTGGCTGGACTGCGTGGGCCCTGAACGGGTTGTGCTCCAATGCTTCGGCTACTGCTGTGACCACCACAGCATGGCTCGGTCGGCACTTGATTCGGCGCGGGCGCGTTCGTCACCCATGCCGACGAAGTGGTTGACGGCCATGGGCCGCAACACCATCGATACCGGGTCGGCGAAGTGGGCGAAGTGCCCGGCCATCTCGAGGGTGACGAAACCGTGGACGGCACTCCACAACTCGGCGGCGATCTGGCTGCTGTCGTTGACCGAGACCCGACCCGATTGCGCCAACCGCTCGCAGGCCTCAACCAGCACTGCGTATGCGGTCGCGAAGCCGCTGGCGGTCTTGTTCTCGGGGGATCCGACGTATCGATAGGTGCCTCGCGTGGACAAGCCGAACATCATGTCGTAGAGGTGGGCATTGCTTTGGGCCACGCTACGGGTGGACAGCGCGATGGCGAACAACTGCACCCCGGGGTCCGCGTCGGCCTGGGATGCGGCCTTCATGGCCGCTGCCAAGTCTGCATATCCGTGGGCCACCACAGCCTGCAGGAGTTCTTTCAATCCGCCGAAATGGTGGTAGACGGCGATGGTGGAGACGCCGGCGGCGTCGGTGATCGTCCGGACTTTCAACTGCTCGGGGCCGAACTCGGCCAGCAGATCTACGGTCGACCGGATCAGGCGTTCACGCACCGAGTCGGTGGGCTCGGATGGGTTGTGCTCCTGTGCGCTTGCCACCAGGACATGGTTTCACACCGTCGGTGATGGCCCACTCAACCGAGTGGCCCCGGTCAACGGCGTCGGTGTGAATCGTGCTGCCGCCGTGCTATAACTTCATTATGCTGACCCTGCGCCAGTCCTCGACCAGGTCCGTCAACAAAACCGCCGTACTGATCACACTGTGCCTGGCGGTGTTCGTCGTGAACGTCTCGACGACGATCATCAACATCGCGCTGCCGACCCTGGCCACCGAGATCGGTGCGTCGACTCGGGATCTGCTGTGGATCGTCGACGCCTTCAATCTGGCGTTCGCGGCACTGGTGCTGGCGGGCGGTTCGTTGAGTGATCGCTTCGGCCGCCGGCCTATGCTGCTGATCGGTCTGGGGGTGTTCCTGATCGCGTCGATGGGCGGTGCGCTGAGCAGCGATTCCACCACCCTCATCGTGTGGCGGGCGGTGGCCGGTGTCGCCGCGGCGATGGTGTACCCGGTGACCCTGTCGATCCTGGCCAACGTGTTCACCGAGCGCTCCGAACGGGTCAAGGCGCTGGGTTTGTGGGGCGCTGCGACCGGCCTGTCTGTCGCGGTAGGGCCGGTGGTCGGAGGTGCGCTGCTCGAATCATTCTGGTGGGGATCAATTTTGGTGTTCAACGGCGCGGCCGCAGCGGGGACACTGCTGTTCGCCGTCCGGTTCGTACCCGACTCCCGCGACCCGGCCACCCCTCCACTCGACTACGTGGGTTTGGTGTTGTCGACCGTTGCGCTCGGGACGCTCGTCTACTCGATCATCGAAGCGCCCGATCGTGGGTGGGCGTCGGTTCCGACGCTGATCGGGTTCGCAATCGCGGCAATCATTCTGGCTGTCTTCGTGCTGCATGAGATTCGCGTGGAGCATCCGATGCTCGACGTTCGATTGTTCACCAACCTCCGTTTCACCGCGGCGAGCGGTGCGGTCACCAGTGCGTTCTTTGCGCTCTTCGGCTTCATCTTCCTGGTGACACAGTATTTTCAGTCCGTACGCGACTACGGGGCTCTCGAGACCGGCGTGCGAATGTTGCCCGTTGCCGGGTCGATTGCGGTCGCCTCGGTCCTCGGTCCGCGGCTCGCGGTTCTCATCGGATCGAAGGTGGTTGTAGCGCTGGGTCTGGTGTCGCTCAGTGCGGCCTTCGGGTGGGCGTCGACACTGTCCATCGACACCGGCTACTGGACCATCGTCGGTCAGATGGTGTTGCTCGGTGCGGGAATCGGATTGACGAGTACGCCTGCAACAGAGGCGATCATGGGTGTCGTGTCGCCGGAGAAAGCGGGTATGGGTTCGGCGGTCAACGACGCCACCCGCGAACTGGGTGGGACCCTGGGTGTCGCGGTCATCGGGTCGGTGGCGCTCTCGGTGTACCGCGACCACCTGCACACCGAGTCGCTCCCAGAGCAGCTACAGGAACCGGCACGAGAGTCGGTGGGAGCGGCCCTCGCAGCGTCCGAACAGGCGGCAGCGACGCTAGGACAACTCGGCATCGACGTGGGAGCTCGACTGGCCGACACTGCCCGGCTGAGCTTTGTGGATGGTTTCACCACCGGTTGCGTGGTCGCGGGCGTGGTGACGGCCGTCGCGGCAGTGCTCACCCTGATCTACCTGCCTGCCCACCCCGTTGCGCCGGTTGGCGGCGACCCCGACGACAACAACGCGAAGGTGCCGGGGGGCACGTCGGTGGTCGACAGCTAGCCAGGCTCCACAGTCGGTAGGGGTTAGATCCACCCGTACTTGCGTGCTTTAAGGGCTGCTTCATACCGGTTGGATGCGGCTAGTTTCGCCATAGCTGTAGACAGGTAGTTGCGGGTGGTCCCCACGGATAAGTGGGCGCGGACCGCGATTTCTTCGGTGGAGGCGCCGTCGAGGGCGAACTCGAGGACGTCTGCCTCGCGCGCGGTGAGCACCGTGTTTCCTGTGCTGATGGCATCGGCGGCCAACTGCGGGTCGACGTGGCGGCCGCCGTTGTTGACGGCGCGGATCACATCGGCGAGTGTTGCTGCTGATGTTGTCTTGGGTAGGAAGCCGCGAACTCCGGTGGTGAGAGCGCGTTTGAGGTATCCGGGGCGACCGTGGCTGGTGACGATGAGGATTCCGGCGCCGGGGGTGAGCGTGAGAATCTCAGCGGCGGTGTCGATTCCGTCGATACCGGGCATTTGCAGGTCGATGACGGCCACGGCGGGTTGGTCGCCGTTTGTGATTCGGCGGCGCCACAGGGCCAGGAGCTGTTCGCCCGATTCGACACTTCCGACGACGTCGAGGTCGTCTTCGAGGTCGAGCATGGCGGCCATGGCCGTCCGGATGAGCGTTTCGTCGTCCGCCAGCAGGACTGGAATCACGTTTTCTCCCATTGTATTTCGAGGCTGAATGCGTTGTCGGATGCGGACGCGGTGAGCGATGCGCCGACCTGGGCGAGACGTTCAGACAGGCCTTTAAGTCCGGTGTGCCCGTCGGTGTTGTGGATGGAATCCCCGGTTGTGCCATTGTTGTGCAGCGTCATGCCCGCAGCGCCGATGGAGAGGGTCGCCGAGGTGGCGGAAGAATGTCTGACGATGTTGGTGGCGCCTTCGCGTACCACCCACGCGGCGACTTCGTGAAACTGCGTGGGCACCATCTCGGGGTCGCCCTCGACGAGCAGTTTGCATCCGGCTGCAGCCAGTAGCGAGCGAGCGCCGGCAACTTCGCCGTCGAGGTTGATATCGCGGTAGCCGCGGACCAAGTGGCGCATCTGGTCCATCGACTCCACGGCCAAACCCTTCACCTCGTCCATCTCGAGAGCGGCCCGGTCGGCGGCGCCGGCGCGGGAGAGTGTTGCCGCGAGTTCACTTTTGACTGCAATTGCCGAGAATCCGCGGCCGACGACATCGTGGAGATCGCGCGCGAAACGCAGCCGCTCCTCGGCCACCTGTAGACGTGCCTCGACGTCTTTGGCACGTTCGAGTTCGTCGACCACTTGCAGACCCCACAGAGTCAGCAGTGTTGTGCCGACGATGAACGCGGCGATGACGAACGTGATTGCCGTCAATTGGGCTATGTCTGTCGGAGATTGGCCGAAGGCGGCTCCGGTCGCGACACTGATGCCGACTACTACCCACCACCTGTGGTGGAGGAACGGAACGAACGACAGCGACGCCAGCACAGTGGCGAAGATGCCCGTCGTGCGTGTCGCATCGAGATCAGACTGGGCGGTCGAGATGTTGGCGGCGACCGCGGCGGCTGCCCACACCGCAAACAGCATCACTGCGGCCAGCGGCAGAGCCCACCGGCGGATGACAAAGGTCCTCGCTATGGCGACTTCGGGTTGTGCTTGTATTGCGAAGATGGCGGCGACCCCGGAAACGATCATTCCGGCCGACGCCCACGGCGCGCCAGGAATGGCGGTCGCCGAAACGACCGCCACACCAGCGACTGCCACCTGAAGCGTGAGCTGGGTATAGAGCCGGAACTTCGCCGGCCCGGAGAGCTCATGCCACCAGGAGGCCATTCGGTTCATCCGCGGTCGTCCCAGCGAAAGCTTGTTGCGACTATTGCCAACGCCAGGGCCGTCCATACACCCAGTGTGGCAAGGGGTTGGGTCATCTCTGTGAAGGTGCCTGTGAAATCGAGTGCCGGGTCGGTTTCTGCTGCGGTTGCCGGCGAGCCTGATGCGCCGAGCGAGATCAGATCAGACAGTGCAGCGAACGGGGTCCAGGAGACCGCGTCGGCGAGTTTGTCGGGGAGAGTGTCGCGGATCGATGCCAAGCCGATCATCGCGAGCATCATCACCGGGAGTGAAGTGATCTGTGCTGCTTCAGCGTTTTTGGTGACCGCGCTCGTCGCCAGACCCAGGAGCGAGAAGATGATGATCCCGGCGACGAGTGCGATACCCAGTGCGATCGGGTTGATTGGTGCGGGAGCGCCGAACCCGTAGATCACCCCACCGACGAGGGCTGCCCCCACCAGGGTGAGTAGCGCGCCGGGTACCGCAGGCGCGGTTTGAATCTGCCAGTCTGACGCCTCGCCGGTGCGCAGTCGCTTGAGCACCCCCTCGCCGCGGCGGGTGGTGATCATGGACAGGACCGAGTAATAGGTCACGAATAGAAACGCCATCAGGGCGAACATCTCCAGACCTGTGGTGGCGACCTCGGTGGTGACGCCGGCATCGTTTCGGGCGATGAAGAACGTGACCAGCGGTAGGGCTACCGGAAACACCGTTCCCATGACGACCAGCGTCTTGTTGCGGAGGAATTGTTTGTACTCGGCCTTGGCTAGGGAGGCCAGCGGGCGCCGTCCGAAACCGACTGTTGGGGTGGTGGTGGGCGTGGTCATCGTGGTGCTCCGATCATGTCGGGTGTGGACGCCGAGGGGTCGGCGGGGTCGGCGGCAACGTCGAGGAAAACTGATTCAAGCGTGGCAGCTCGTGCCTCGAGGCCGTTGAGGTGCAGGCCATGGGCGCCGGCCCAGGCCAACACCATCGACAGGTGGTTCTGCAGGTCGTAGGTGTTGACGGTGACCTTCGCCCGGGCGTCGACGTTGGCGCCGGCCAGCGGCGGCAGCGCCAGTCCGGGATGATCGAAGACGATCCGGGCTGGGTGTTCGTCGACGATGTCGCGCAAGGTTCCCCTGCGGGCTATCTGGCCCTTGTGCATGATCGCAATCCGATCCGCCAATGCCTCGGCCTCGTCGAGATAGTGGGTGGTCAGTACCATCGTCACTCCTGAGGCCTTCAGGTCGGCAAGCAATTGCCACGTCGCGCGGCGACTTTCAGGATCGAGGCCGGTGGTTGGTTCATCGAGGAACAGCAGCCGGGGTTGTCCGACCAACGCGCACGCCAGGTCAACCCGGCGCTTCTCGCCACCGGAGAGTGCCCCGACCCGGACGTGGGCCCGGTCGGTCAGGTTGACCTGTTCCAGGACGACTTCGGCGGTGGTCGGATTGCTGCAGGTTCCCCGCCACATCGCCATAGTCTCGGCGATGGTGAGCTCGGCGGGCAGACCGCCGGACTGCAGCATGATGCCCACGTGGGGTCGGATCAGCGCGCGGTCCTTACGAGGATCGAGGCCAAAGACCTCGACATCGCCGGCTGAGGGAGCCGATAGGCCTTCCAGCAAGTCGAAGGTTGATGTTTTACCGGCACCGTTGGTACCCAGGAGAGCAAAGACTTCTCCCTCGGCGACGTCCAGGTCTATGCCCTTGACGGCCTCGAAGGCGTCGCTGCCGTGACCGTACGTGCGCCGCAAACCGCGTGCAGTGATGACGTTGCTCATCGCTGACCCCACTTCCGGGTGCCCACGGTCCAACGGCCCGCGAAGACCGCAGCGATGACGACCGCGGCAACAGCCGCCCCGATCGCCCCAGGCTGGGTGACCACGAGAATGACAACGGCCACAAAGACGGTGGCAATGATGACGGCCACTTCGCGCCTTTGTGTCGGTGCGGGGCCAATTCGCATGGCGTCTGCGGCCAGGTTGGCCAGTGGTGGTTCGTTCGGTGTGTTGTTCATAGCAACAACATTGGCTGAGTCCAGGCTCTTCCAGTAGTGCACGTCATCATCGGTTTCATCTCGCTTTGTCACCTACGGTTGATGACAAAAGTCATAGAATCCTGGCCACCTCGTGGAAGCGTGGACGACTGGTCGACGAGTCCGGGGACTGCACGTCCATGGCCACCAGACTTACGACGTGCAGTGTGCGAGAACGGATCCGATGACCTTCGGTGTCAAAAGACGTCCCGTCAGTAGCGCATCGCGTTCGAAATCTACTCATAGCGGACATCGCAACCCAGAAGACAAGAGTGAGTCTTACTCTGGTCCGATGCACACGTGGCTTCGGCGTTGGAGACAACGGCGCCAACTCAACAAGCTCGGCCCACGCGCCGACATCGCAAGCTTGGCTCGATCCTCGGATCCATCCGATGTAATTCGCACGGAGGCGGTTCAGGATTTTCTCTGGCAGGTCGAGATCAAGCGTCGACTGACAGAAGCCCCGGGCACCCAGAAGCAGGTTGCGCGCGACCTTGGTATCCCAGTCGGGCTGTTGAACCGGCTCGCTCGCCGCCCGTTCAGCATGACGATCATGGTGACCACAGCCGCCGAACCGGTCACGGTAACCCTGGAACGCTCCGAACTCGAAGACGCACTGGGTAGCGCCACCGCATTGGAAGAGGCAATCGTGATCTGCACCCGTTACGACTCCGAGAACTGACTCAGCAGAGAAAGCGACTATTTTGGTGTTGAAGCGCCTGCATGCGGGCTGGTTGACCTTGTGAAGGACATTGAGATCTGGTTGCCGCACTACGAGAATCCGGACCATATGGCGCGCCGGAGAATTCGTTGAGCGAGCCGATAGTTTCGCTCGCGTTGTCGACCGTTGTGAGCGGTTGAACCTGTGGCGATGCGGTGTGTAGGGCTATGGTGAGGGTTCATGGCCGAAAAAACTGTGTTTCAGTACTTCGATGACCTCGACGGCGCTGCGCTCGACGTGGAGGATTTGCAAACCGTTGAATGGAGCTGGCGGGGAGCGGCGTACCATTTCGACACCAGCACAGCACATTTCGAAGATATTGAAGCCGGCCGGGTATCGGTGGCGGAGTTGCTGACGAAGTCGTTTCGAACGAACAGGAGACCACGCGTCTTGCTTGACGCCCGTGTCGGTCCGTCGATGTCAGCGGGCCCAACACGCGCTCCTGGCCGTCGCACGCGGATCGGTGAGATGCGCTTGTGGGCGCTGGAGAACAAGCACGCCGGCGTGGGAAAGCGCGGGCGGTTGTCGAAAACCGTTATAGCTGCATATAACCGCGCCCATTGATGCGGTGAACTGCCGCAACAAAACGGCCTGTGGACAGCGGGGAGCAGACAGCGGCGATGACGAGCGGGCTGGGTCCTGAAGGCTTGTCAAACTCATGACAAACCACGACGGCGTCGATCTGTCGATCGCGACCGTGAGAAAAGAAGTAGCATCAGACCTGTTGGGTTTGAACCCGAACACCTGGTCAAAGTAATGCCGCGGCAACTATTTTGACTTAGCGTCGACTGTACGCGCATCTGCTCGCCGAAGTTACACTAGGCCGGCTATGTGCTCCGGGCAGCGTCAGTACCGCGTCACTGAACTGGACCGGTCGCACCCACCGACACCCCACGCCCGGTTAGATGCGCGTAGGGTTCAGTCAGCAGAGCTTCACGCCCTAGCGTGGGATGTCGACGGATCTCGTGTTTGCATCGTTACTCAGAATTGAGAGAGCAAACACGATGTTGCACAATGATTTTGAAGGCGTTGACCATCGAGACCTGGCGGTAGCGTTGGCCTCTCTCGCCCAAGGCGTCACCACGTCCCGCAACGTCGATGATGCGCTCTCGGCCGTCACGACCGCGGCCACCGATCTGCTCGACGGTGCCGACTGTGCCGACATCCTTGTCATCTCCGGCCGGAAGAAGCAGTTCCGTTCGTATGCTGCCACCAGTACCTTGCCGCGGAAGATGGACGATCTGCAGGAACAGTTCGGCCAGGGCCCCTGTGTAGAGGTGGCCACCGGTTCAACGGTGGTGCGGGTGGATGACTTCAGCACCGAAACCCGATGGCCACAGTTCTGCCAGGCGGCGACTGACGCGGGCGTGACCAGCATGTTGTCGTTCAAGCTCTACACCGCGCCCGGGGTCATCGGCGCACTGAACATCTTCGGCAAAGCAGTGAATGCCTTCACCGATCGCGACCAGGAGATCGGGTTGATGCTGGCCACCAATGGGGCTGTCGCGCTGCAACTAGTCACGAACAGAACCCAGTTCGAATCGGCATTGGCCAGCCGGGACGTCATCGGGCAGGCGAAAGGCATGATCATGGAACGGTTCGGCATCGACGCCGTGCAGGCATTCGCGCTGCTGACGAAACTGTCCCAGGATTCCAACACACCGGTCGCCCATATCAGCGCACAGCTCGTTGAGCAAGGGCCGGTCGTCACCAGCCAGCCCAGCCCTCTGCTGCGGTAGCGAAGCCAGGCCAAAGCCTACGAAGGGCAATTAGAACCCGCGCGTCGATCCGGACCATCATCTCAGCGGTCGCCGAGTGCACTGACTCGACCGCTACCTGAAGTGGCACTCCGGGTGCGACTCGCGCCGAGAGTATGGCCAACTGATCGGCCTGCATCACCGATAGACCGGCCAACGCGTCCCGACGGTTCTCGCCAGATGCTCCGCCGAACTGGAGGGTTGGCTACGGTGTGGTCGTGACGTCGTTGACCATTGAAATAGTTCCGCAGCGCATCGCTCTACTCGACGGCGAGTTCAAGATCGAGCACACGTCCTCGGGTGTCGAAATGCATGGCGCGCTTGATGATCTCATGGTGGCGAGGTCCCCCGAGGGGACAACTCGGGTTCGTCGAGCTGAACCGGACGAGGGTGATCGCTGGCTTGCCTTCTACTCGGGTGGATCTGCACACGGGCTCGATGAGCCTGGGATGACGGTGTCGATTGCTGCGCCGCTGTCGGCATCGGGCTGCCCGATCTTTGTTGTTTCGACGGCAGAGGCAGATGTCGTACTGGTCCCGAGCGCTGAGCTGGACAGGGCGTGCGCTGCACTCCGATCGGTCGGGCACATCGTCTCGGCTTAGGCTGTGTGGGCAGGTATCCATCCCGGTTGCGCGAGTCGAGCGAACTTCGGGAATCATGGGCTCATGAGCACCAGAGACGACTCTTGGCCCGCCCTGCCGGTGGACTCGTGGATCGACACCAGGGACACGGTTCAGCTGTGGACCCAGATCGTCGGCAAGACCCGGATGGCTCTCGGGCCGGAGATCAATCATTGGTGGGGTGTTGCGCTGTATGTGGACGCGCGCGGGCTCACCACGTCACTGATGGCCGTCGGCAATCGCGGCCTCGAGATCCGCTTCGACTTCATCGAGCACGAGCTGCTGTTTCTGGTCACCGACGGCAGCAGCCGCCGGATGAAGCTCGAACCGCGGACCGTCGCCGATTTCTACGCCGAGTACACCGGTCACCTCGACGACCTCGGTTTCGACATAACGCTGGTCGGCACCCCCGTCGAACTGCCTGAGGCGATCCCGTTCGCCGAGGACACCGTGCATGCCTCGTACGACGCGGACGCCATGTCTCGCTTCTGGCGATCACTTGTCAGTGCGCATGGTGTCCTGTCGAGGTTCCGTGGTGAGTTCCGAGGAAAGTCTTCACCCGTCCACTTCTTCTGGGGCGCATTCGATCTCGCCGTCACACGGTTCTCGGGCCGCGCTGCCCCCAGGCATCCCGGCGGTATTCCGAACTGCCCCGACTGGGTCATGCACGAGGCCTACAGTGACGAGGTCTCGAGCGCAGGCTACTGGCCCGGTGGTGCTGAGGAAGGCGTCTTCTACGCGTACGCGTACCCCCATCCCGACGGATATGACACCCATCCGGCCGTCGAAGCTCCTGCGTTCTGGGACGCCGCACTGGGGGAGTACGTGCTTCCGTACCATCTCGTGCGTCAGTCACCCGATCCCGACGCCATGGTTCTGAACTTCCTTGAGCAAACACATCGCGCGGCGGCGGAAACGGCCGGCTGGGCTTAGGGGCCGGTCGGCCTGCCGCCTGCCTGCTCGCTAGTGCGTCTTTTCGCGAGACGTGCATGGTGATGGTGGCGGTGACGAAGACGTTGCTGTGGGCGTCGAGAATGTCCACGGGGACAACGAGTTCGTTGGGTTCGTCGGTGGTCATGGGCTGTCCTGAGTTCGCCGGCGGTATCAGTTCCGGCCTTGTTACAAGGCTGCGGTGACTGCGGTGTACATGGTGGTTTTGATCGCCCCGAGGGTGTCCGGGTTTTTGCCGATGATGGGCGACAGTCGGGTGATTGCGACGTCGACCAAGTCGACTTCTGGTGCGGTGTCGTCGACGATGCCGGAGGTCAGTGCTTCTGCGCCGCCGTATCGGTGGCCGGTCGTCATGGCAGTCACTGCAGTTTGCGGGCTGAGTTTCGCCTGGATCAGGGCGGCCATCCCGGGCGTGAAGGGGATGTTGATGTCGACTTCAGGGAAGCAGAAGTAGCCGCGGTCGTCTCGCATCACCCGGTAGTCGTGTGCGGTCGCAAGCATGGCTGCGGCGCCGAAGGCGTGACCGTTGATCGCCGCCACGGTGGGCAAGGGGAAGGTCAGGATTCGGTTGAACAGTGTGTGCACCTGGTCGACGTACCATTCGGCGCGATCCCCGTGTGCCAGAAGCCAGTCGAGGTCCAGGCCGTTGGAGTAGAACTTGCCCGAACCTGTGGTGATGAGTCCTTGGGCATTGCTGTGCGCTGCGGTCAGGTGCGTATTGACTGTGTCGAGCCAGTCCGGCGAGAACCTGTTTTCGTCGTCACCGAAGTTCAGTATGGCGATCTTGTCGCGGTACTCCAGGGTTGCGGTCATCGGGCATCCTTTCGTTTCATTTCTTTGAAGATCTGGCTGGGGGAGGGGGGATGGACAGGACGCCTCGCACGGCGGCGGCGAGCCGTTCCCTTGCCGGGGCATCAGGAATGTGTTTGCCCCGCAACAGCAAAGCGGTTGACAGTTCGACGACGCAGTCTCGGATGATCGCAACGGTCTGCCGGTCGGTGCGGTCCCACAGCGCTCGGGAGAGCTGGATGAGCAGGTCGCCCAGTGTCTTGTCGAGTGTGCGCAACTCGTCGGCTATATCAGCCGGAATGTCTCCGGAACCCAGGAGTTCCTCGCGTCGTACGGTGAGGAGAAACCGCGCCGAAACAGGGTGCTCGATGGAGAACACGGCAGGGGTGTCGGCGGCCGCAACCACCGCCTCGACCGCGCTCTCGCGGCCCGAGCCCTCGGCCAGGGTCCGGGTAACGGTGTCGCGTTGCAGTGCGAGGAACTGTCCGGCGGCGCGTAGCCACACACGCCCGACCAATCCGGCTCGGGACCCAAAGGCGTTGTATATGGCCCCATTTGATACCCCGGTGGCCTCGGAGAGGGCGCGAACGGTGACAGCGGCCGGCCCGGAGTCGACGGCCAACTTCTCGGCGACATCCAGCAGGTGGTCGTGGTCGTGAACACGGGGGCGGGGCATGAAGCCACCATAACAGAGCGCGTGCTCTGAAACCATTTCGGAGCATCTGCTCCGTTATGGTGCGCTCGACGCAGGTGCGGCGCAAACGGGTTTGGTCACCGTCGAATCGCCGCACCCCCTCCGACTCCAGCTACTTCCTCCGGTTGCAACCGGAGGAAGTACGCGAAGTCGGAGGAAATGCCGCCAGCGGCGGTCTAACGCGACGAGCCCAGATCGCCGATCGCGTCGTGTATACGCGGAAGAATTGAGTCGAGCGGCTGGTTGGTGGACAGAATCACAACCGCTGAAGTGGTGGAATCGTTCGCGCTGATTTGGAGGACTGTGCGGGCAGTTGTCATTGCGTCGGTGAACTCTTGGTGCGCGTCGGTGATGTCGCCTCGTAGCCAGCGGCGCAGTACGTGATTGTGGGCGGCGACAACTGCGTGCGCAAAGATCTCATGGCGAAGCTGTGCGGTGGAGTCGTTTGTTGTCGGTTGCAGGTGCCGGTTGAACAGTCGGACGTATTTGGAGACGGTGGCGACCTCGTAGTCACGCAACGCGGGAACAGTCCGGGTGAGGCGGTAACGGGCTTGCGCCAGTTCACCTTCGGTGAGGTAGCTGTCGAAGACCGAACGCGCAACGTCGATGACCGCGGACGGCATCATCTCGGGGTCGGTTCCGGCGAGGTGGCTGTGGGCGCTCTGCAGCAGTGAGTCGTGGTCGGGGAACACGATGGCTTCTTTGGACCCGAAGTGGCGGAACAGCGTTGTCCGGCCAACTTTCGCGCGTGCGGCGATGTCGTCGACGCTGGTCGCGTCGTACCCGTGCTCTTCGAACAGTGCGAAGGCCGCCCGTGCAAGGCGTTGGCGGGTCGTCTCTGCTTGGGGCATGCCCGTTCCTGTCACTGGTACTTAGTACCACACATGTGGTACTAAGTACCGTAGAAGGCGCCCGAGGTTCGCGCGCACAGTGATCACGAGGAGTGTTCTGATGGCCGGCAACCCCGATTTTGGTCTGTTCAAGCTCGGCGAAGAGCATGACGAGCTACGTGCGGCGATCCGGGCTCTTTCCGAGAAGGAGATCGAGCCCCACGCTGCTGATGTCGATGAGAACTCCCGCTTTCCCGAGGAGGCGTTGGCGGCGTTGACGGCCTCGGGTTTCAACGCGATCCATGTGCCCGAGGAGTACGAGGGTCAGGGTGGTGACTCGGTGGCTGCGTGCATCGTGATCGAGGAAGTGGCGCGGGTGGATGCGTCGGCGTCGTTGATCCCGGCGGTCAACAAGTTGGGCACGATGGGCCTGATCTTGAAGGGCTCTGAGGAACTCAAGCAGCAGGTGTTGCCGTCGATCGCGTCGGGTGAGGCGATGGCGTCGTACGCATTGTCTGAGCGTGAGGCGGGTTCGGATGCGGCGGCGATGAAGACCCGGGCCCGCGAGGAGGGTGACAACTGGGTGCTCAACGGTTCGAAGTGCTGGATCACCAACGGCGGGAAGTCCACCTGGTACACGGTGATGGCGGTGACTGATCCGGAGAAGGGTGCCAACGGTATTTCATCGTTCATGGTGCACAAGGATGATCCCGGGTTCACGGTGGGTCCGTTGGAGAAGAAGCTCGGTATCAAGGGTTCACCGACGGCGGAGTTGTATTTCGAGGACTGCACGATTCCTGGGGATCGGATCATCGGGGCGCCGGGCACCGGGTTCAAGACGGCGTTGGAGACGTTGGATCACACGCGTCCGACGATCGGTGCGCAGGCGTTGGGTATTGCGCAGGGTGCTCTGGATCAGACGATCGCTTATGTCAAGGAGCGTAAGCAGTTCGGTAAGTCGATCAGCTCGTTCCAGGGTGTGGAGTTCATGCTGGCGGACATGGCGATGAAGATCGAGGCCGCCCGTTTGATGGTGTACACCTCGGCCGCTCGGGCTGAGCGTGGTGAGAGGAACCTCGGCTTCATTTCGGCGGCGTCGAAGTGTTTTGCTTCTGATGTGGCCATGCAGGTGACCACTGATGCGGTGCAGTTGTTCGGTGGGTATGGGTACACCCGCGATTTCCCCGTCGAGCGCATGATGCGTGATGCCAAGATCACGCAGATCTACGAGGGCACCAACCAGATCCAGCGAGTGGTGATGTCACGCGCACTACTGCGCTGATCCACCTAACCGTTCATAAAACGCCTAACCCAGTACGTTCATCAGAGCATCCTCCAGCGGGCCGAGTGCTCCACAGGCTCGGCCGGGTGGGGGAATGCGCTGTGGATGCACGGCCTCGCCGAGTGCCGGTAGCTCAGACGCGGTGACTCAGAGTTTCCGCTTCGAATGCTCCCTCACAGCCGAAACACTTTGCCGGGGTTCATGATGCTGTGCGGGTCGAGGGCCTTCTTGACTGCCCGGTGCATGTTTATCACCGGTGGAACCAGTTCCTGTGCGAGGCCGTCCATCTTGAGCAAACCGATGCCGTGCTCGCCGGTGACGGTGCCGCCGTATCGAATCGCCGCGTCGATGATCTCCGCGAACGCGGCTTGTGCTCGTATCCGGGCGTCCTCGTCGTCGTTCGGCGTGATGAGCAGCGGGTGCAGGTTGCCGTCACCGGCGTGGGCAATGGACGCGATGTGTGTGTCGTGCCGCAGGCCGATTTCCTCGATCCGCGCGAGCATCTCGGGGACAACGGCTTTCGGAACGCAGATGTCCTCAGTGAGGACGGGCCCGAGGCGTTCCATCGCTGGATAGGCCAGGCGGCGGGCAAGGAACAGCGCATCGGCCTCCTGCTGGTTCGTGGATTGGGCGCTCCACGTGGCACCCGCGCGTTCGTAGCACGCGAGCATCCGCTCGGCCTCGATGTCCCCGACTGCGCCTGGAGTGTCGATGCGGCCGAGCAACAGGACGTTCGCGTCGGCGGACAGGCCCATGTTCTTCCAGGCATCCACTGCCACAAGGCATTGTCGATCGATCAGCTCGAGTGCAGACGGTGTGAGGCCGTTTTCGGCGACCGCGCGTACCGCGTGCCCAGCGTCCACGGTGGAGTCGAAGTATCCGACGATGGTGCGCTGCGGTTCCTGCAGCGGGCGCAGCTTCACTGTGATCTCGGTGATGACACCGAGGGTGCCCTCGGAGCCGACCATCAGCCCGGCGAGGTCGTAGCCGGCAACGCCCTTGGCTGTGCGGCGGCCGAGCCGTACAAGCTCGCCGGTGCCGGTGACGACCTGCATGCCGAGGACGTAGTCCCGGGTGACGCCGTACTTGACGCAGCACAGGCCGCCGGCGTTGGTGGCGACGTTGCCGCCGATGGTGGACCAGGCGGCGCTGGACGGATCCGGCGGGTACCAGAGGCCTTCCGCGGCGCAAGCAGCGCGGAGGTCATCGTTGACAACGCCCGGTTCGACGACGGCGAGGCGTTCGAGGGAGTTGATCTCCTTGATGGTGTTCATCTTGTCGAAGGAGACGATGACGCAGCCGTCGATGGCGTTGGCACCGCCGGACAGTCCGGTGCCCGCGCCGCGACTGACAACGGGGACGCGTCGCTTGATGCAGGCCCGAACGACGGATTGCACCTCCTCGGCGGTGCGTGGCCGGACGACGAGCAGCGGCGCGCCGTAAGGCGCCCATTCGGCTTCGTCGTGCAAATACGTCGCGACCACGTCGGGGTCGGTGACGAGGCGATCTGCGGGAACTGCCGTGGTCAGCTCGTCGGCGAGCTCGGTCATACGGGTACTGACGTCAACAGGCATAGCGCTCAAAGTAATCCGATCGGCCTTTCGAATCGACGGGTCGTGTACCGATGATGTGCTGTGGGTGGAGGCTCCCGGCGCCTAACCCAAGACGGTCCCGGTCGACTCGGTGTTGAAATCACGTCGACGAGAGAAAGATCCCAGATTGATCGTCAAACCTGTATGCGGGCCCGTATAGACCACCGGATCGGCATCGTGATCACGCCCCTTCTCGACCTCCTCGATCAGGGTCGCCAGGAATCGGCCTGCAACAGGCGCGTTCTTGAACTGATTTCCACTGGTGCCCATCGCGACATAGAAGCCGGGACGATCGGTCTTGTCGTAGATCGGGGTCCAGTCCGAAGCGGCGTCGTACACGCCGGCGATTCCTTTGGGCTGGAACGGGACCGACAAGTGGGGAAGCCGCCGGGCAGCTCGCAGTACTTGTGCCTGGAAGCGGGTAGCAGTGCGGTTCGGGTTGGCGCTGTCGGGGTCATCGATCCATTCCAGTGGGTCGCATTCAGGTTCGGTGCCCCCGATCAAGAATCCTCCGCCGTGTTCCGGGCGCATGTAGGTTCCCAGGTCGAGATCAGCAATCATCGGGCCGAGTCGGACATCCTGGTTGAAGTCCTTGGGGGCCGTGACGTGATGGACCTCCTGCCGAAGGGGGCGCACGGTGACCGTGAAGTCGGCCCCCACCCCTGCCATCGCGTTGAGGGCGCCCGACCACGGGCCGGCGGCGTTGACAACTATCGGCGCCTCGACAGTGGCGCCGTTGTCCAGGTGAAGAATCCACCGGCCAGACGGCTGTTGTTCGATGTGAGTGACTTTGGTACGGAACACGTGGACGGCCCCGTTCGCAACCGCGGCAGCACCGAGGTTGGCGGCGGCGAGTTGGGGATCGTCGACGAAGCCGGCCTCTGGGGTGTAGACCGCTCCGAGAGAAGAGTCCGTGTCCGCGTAAAAGGACTCCGAGTCAACAGGTTTCGGTGGGTAGTAGGAACCGACGTCGATTCCTGCAATCTGCTTCGCCAATGTGTCCGAGTCCCACAGTTCGTATTTCACGCCGATCTTGTCGAAGAGCCGGACAGTGCGTTCACGCGGGGCGATGTCCACATCGAGGAATACCATGCCGCATTCATGGAAACGGGCCAGATCCGTTGTGTCCACACCGCCCAGGTGCTCGGGCCAGGTCCTCCAGCAATGTGCCGCCTCCCAAGCTGCGGCCATCCCGTCGAAGGTGGAGTAATTGAATCGGATGACCGCGCTCGAGGCGCTGGTGGATCCGAAGCCAGAGCCACCCTCCTTGTCGATCACCATCACTCGATAGCCGCGGGCAGCGAGTTCATAAGCAATGGAGTTACCGATCACCCCGGCTCCCACAACTACTGCATCGGTCACTCTTGCCATCGTTCCTCCAGATCAGTAATCACGTTGCTGACACGAAAAGCCTTGCTGAGGGCGGCGGGCAGTGCTATCTACATTTGTGAACAGCTGGACCACGTGCAACGCAGGATTTGTAGCGCCGTGAGATCTCTTGTGGTCATGCATGTGAGTCGCCGCGCTGCGCCTTCACGGTTGTCTGAGACCCGTTCTCAGATCCGCACCCTTGGTCTCGGGGATGCCGCGGAAGATGAAGGGACACGCGATCAGAGCGATTGCAGTTCCGTAGAACGCCGGCGCAAGGTGACTACCGGTGCTGTCGACCAGTGCCTGGCAGACCAGTGGCGCCGTGCCGGCGAAGATTGCGTATGCAACGTTGTACGGGACAGCGGTTCCGACGTACCGCACTTTTCCGGGGAGGAGTTCCAAGATCGGAAGCAAACCGGTGGTCAGCATGCTTGCACCCATCATCAGGATGGCCAACGCGGTGCCGATCACAAAGAGATTGCCTGTGCCGATCAGGAGATAGCACGGAATGAGGGCGATCGTTGTACCCACCGCTCCGAGACGGACAAACGGGCGGCGGCCCACGTTTTCGATCAGTCCGCTCAAGGCGATGACCACCGGCACCGGGATGACCATCGCGATCGTGGTCAACACAAGCGCGGTGTTGGTGGAGATCCCTGCGGACTTGACCAGATAGGTGGGCATGTAGCCGAGCATCATGTGGTTCAGCACTCCGAGGCACGCAAAGAACGCGAACAGTGTCATCAGATTGCGGCGCTGTTGAATCAGAAGCTCCCGCAGGGGAAATCGTCGCGTTGTCTTCTGGTCCTGCGCAGAGACAGCCTCGAACACGGGTGTCTCCTCGACACCCAGGCGCAGAAGCAGCCCCGCAATGGCGAGTGCACCGCCGATGAGGAATGGCCATCGCCATCCGCCACCATCGAACGCTTCAGCGCCCATCGACCGGTAGGCCAGAATCGTCACGGTTGCGCCGACGAGTCCGAGCGACGTGGATCCGGCGAATATGGCGAGATAGAGCGGCCGTCGTCCGGGTGGCGCGTGTTCGACGGCAAAGGTCGCGGCACCGGCGAATTCGCCACCGGCAGAGAAACCTTGGATCAGTCGGCAGGCAAGAAGAAGTGCGGGAGCGGCGGCACCGATCGTTGCGTAGCTCGGCAGTAGGCCTATCGCGGCCGTAGCCACTCCCATCAATCCGATTGCCAAGGACAGAGAACCGCGCCGGCCGAGACGATCGCCCATGGTTCCGAAGAACAGCGCTCCGGCAGGTCTGGCGAGGAACGCGCTTCCGTAGACGGCGAAGACGGCCAGCAGTGCGGAACCGCCGGAGTCCGGCGGAAAGAAGACGTCAGCAAGGGTCACAGCCATGAAGCCATAGATCGTGAAATCGAACCATTCGACGAAGTTGCCGGTCGACGCGGCGAGCAGAGCTCGCCGCCGAGTGCGTGTCAGTTGGCGCGAATCCTGCACCCGGACGTGTTCGGCCGAATCTTCCACATTGCTCGACATCGGGGCCCTTTCGGATTGGACGGGGGATGGTTGATGCGCGGCTGTGCCTGCTGCCGACGTGAAAAGCGTTATCGGTCAACTGAAGCGATGTGACTCCCCGGGAGCTGGAAGTTCGACAGGCGGTCACACGAGGTGCTTACCGCTCTGTGCCGCGACCCTGCATCGTGGACAACACTAGCCTCAGAACGTGACCTGCATCATGGGCAATTGTTCAACCATGGAGCCTGTGTATTGCGCAATCGTCGCGTTGAGGCGCGGTTTCAACGCGTGTCTATGTGTCCGGAGGTCGATCAGGCGCCAGACCTACTGCCAGCAAGCAGTTTTCGCCCCGACGTCGGACCGCTAGAGGGGCCAGCTGGTGGTTGACGCTGTGTTGGCCGCCGCCAGCGCTTTCATCTTCAGTCCCAGATGCAGGGTGAGGCGGTCGTCGCCGCTGTCGAGATTGCAGTCCGTGAGCTGCTCGATGCGTTTGAGGCGCTGGTAGAGCGTCGCTCGATGGATGCAGAGTAGGTTCGCAGTGCGTCGAATGTCGCATGCGTTGTCGAAGAACGCGCGGAGCGTGGTTTCGAGAACCTGCTGCCTGTCAGCGGCTTCGAGCCTCTGCAGGGGTGATGACCCTGCAGCGCTGGCTATTTCATCGTTCGGTAGTCGTAACAGAGTGTCGTACGGGCCGAGGCGCCCCCATTTCGCCACGTTCCCCAACGAAGGAACCAGCAACGCAGCGCGAACCGCGATGACAGCCTGTCGATAGGCGCGGTATACCTGATCCAGAGCGCTTACAGTGTCGCTGACACCAACCACGAATCGACTGTCGTTTCCACTCAGCTGGTGGAAGCGGGAAGTCATCCGCTGAGTGATGGAGCCCAGTTGCTGTTTGGTCAATGCTTCAGTGAGGGCAAGTAATAGCCAAGCTCGGGATCTATCCGCGACCATCAGGCCGGCGCCGTCCGGCAGAGTGTGCAGCCCTTCCTG
The DNA here is from genome assembly GCF_001598915.1 of Williamsia muralis NBRC 105860. GTDB lineage: Bacteria > Actinomycetota > Actinomycetes > Mycobacteriales > Mycobacteriaceae > Williamsia > Williamsia muralis. The sequence continues at coordinate 463,095 of NZ_BDAP01000001.1, forward strand.
CACCGCTACCTCTACTGCTATGTCGTCCGAGGTTTCGACCGGGTGCGCAATTTCTCGCTGCACTGCGATGACCTGGTAGTACGACGCGTGCTCAACGAGCAACTGCTCGGCGAGTACGTCCGCTACTGCCTGCCTCCTGGCGTCTTCGGCTGAGGTGACGAGGTTCCGGAGGATTGCCTCGCGGCGAAGGTTCGAACGTTCACGGAGCAATAGGCGTGCATAGAGGATCATGCCCGCCCGTGCGGCAGTATCCTCCGCCATCTCGACATCGGACTCGGTAAGCGGATTCTCCTCGTTGTCGATCAGCCAGAGGAAGCCGAGCAGCAGACTCTTGCAGCGGACGGGTACACAAAGTCGTTTTTTGCTTCCGGGCACATCGAGATGGGCGCGGCCCGGCTTGACCCACGTGCCGATGCCGAGTGCGAAGAGGGGGCGGGTCACGTCGTCGGGTACCGAACGATTCAGGATGGAGGTGATCCGCAGGGAGTCCTCGTCGCCAAAGTGTCGACTGGCGGCGAGAAGTCGGATCGAGGGATCATCAATGGCCACAGAACGGCGGAGCCGCCCGGCCAGATCGTCAACGAGCGACTGCAGGTCGTTGGTGGACATGTGCACTCTCCTCACAACATGCGACAGGCGCTCCCGCACATCAGTGCAGTCGTATCAGTTGTGCTGCTGCGTCCTTCGGCCGGGTATGCCCCTCCGACACCGAGCACGCACGGCCACCATCACCGGACGTGACATTGCTTCAGATAACTCAAGAACGACGCCTGTACCCCGGTGGCGTGCGTCTCATCGAGGATCGAGGTCGTGAAGGAGTCTGAGCGACCGCTGGCTCGCAACTCTTCCAGTGCCCTCAGGACATTGCGGGCGATGCCGCGGTACACGGGCATGTCACCCAAGACCTCGACTTTGTTCAGGGTGACGTGGAGTCGAGGACTGCCCAACTCGCCGTTGTCGCGTTCCGGGAGAGTACGGATCAGGTCGAACAACTGACTGTCGGAACTGCTGATCCCAGGAGTGCCGGCGCCAACCGTGGCGAAGGGTGTCTCGCCACGAAGCCACGCATACAGAGCGAAAAGACCTCCGTACGAATACCCGAAAAGACCGTGGCCGGTATCGCTGACACGCAGCCGCGATTGCAACTGAGGGTGAAGCTCTGTGACCAGGAAGTCGAGAAATGCGTCCGCATCGCAGTCCGATAGTCGCTCCAGATAGGCGTCTGTGTCTTCTTGGCTCATCGTGCCCGTCTCGCGAGCCGACGCCAATGCAGCGACCACCTCATCGCCGACCGGTTCCCCGGCCGGTACGAGGTCGCGGTTGCGAAGCCGCGACCAGTCCGACGCCTCCTCGGAGGCATATCCGACGCTGACCTGGATGTAGGGCGCAATGTTCAGAAACGGATCTTGTTGTGCGACGACGAGCGGCGCCGTGTAACCGACCGTCCAGTTCCCGTCCAACACGTAGATCAGAGGCATCGTTTCAGCGGAATCTTCGTAGTCGGGCGGGGTGGTGACCCAGACACCGAAGCGGTGCCCCAACCGGGACGTCACTTCGAGGTACTCCGTGTCGGCAAGACAACCATGCAACATCGTGCTCATCGAATATCCTTTACTGTCGCACCGCTTTTGACCACGAGAACGGCCATCTCTGGGTTGGCGAAGACACTGGCATCTTCGAGGGGGTCCTTCTGCCACACGACGAGGTCGGCTCGCATTCCGGCACGCACCGTTCCGACGGTTTCGCCCACGCCGAGGATGTCGGCGTTGACGCTTGTCGCAGACACCAGTGCCTGCATCGGTGTTTCCAACTCTGAGCGCACTCGCAGTTCTTCACCTCTTCGTTGCTGGTTCGGACCGATGAGGTCAGAACCCAGACCGATCCTCAGACCTGTCGATCGCGCAATCTCGAGGGCGGATGCCATGCGTTCCCGGACTCCGGTCGCTCGGTCGACGGTTGAGGGATTCACGTCCGTCACCCCGTCGCTGAAGAGCTGATCGAGTACAGAGAAAGTGGGAACCAAGGCCACGTCATGTTCGTGCATCAGAGATGCGGTCGATTCGTCGATGTCGGTGCCATGTTCGACGCACCGCACGCCGGCCTGTACGGCGTTGCGGATTCCCGCACTGCCGTGTGCGTGGACCGTCACGTAGGTGCCACGCGCTGCCGCTTCCTGCACAGCCACCGCGATTTCCTCGACGGTGAACTGTGTGTCGGCAAGGCGATCGTGCCCCCCGACGACACCACCGGTAACGCACAATTTGAGAAAGGTGGCGCCTCTGCGGAACGTCTCGCGGACGTTCCTACGGAGTTCGTCTGCGTTGCCCGACATCAGCGACAGTGCGCACAGTCCAGGGATGTGGTGGTCGGTCCACATCTCCGTCGGCTCCCAATCCGCACCGTAGTAACCGTGCCCGCCGATCTGGCACTGGACGGGGCCGCAGGACAGCACGTGCGGACCCCTCATCTTGCCTTTTGCGAGGACATCGACGACACCGCGGTCGATGCCGCCGGTGTCGCGAACTGTCGTGAAGCCGGCGTCGACCGCGAATGCCGCCGACGTGAAAATGTCTGCGGCAATCTCGGCAACCGACAGTTCGAATCCGAACTGTGCCCTGATGGGGCTGGACAGGCCCAGGTGAACGTGAGCATCGATCAGTCCGGGGGTGAGGAGCCTGCCGTCAAGATCCACCGTCGTCGCGCCCGCAGGCGCGCTGCCGATGGCTGTGATGACGCCATCCGTCACACAGACGTCGGCAACGGAAGGCTCTGCGCCAGAACCGTCCGCGACCCTACCGCCCGCATACCATGTCTCCGTCACATGACCTCCTGGTCTGTTCCGCGGTGCATTCGTTCCCCTTGGGTCGATGAAGATCCAGGATCGGGTCTGACGTCTGTCAGCTTCCTGAACCGGGAGGGTGGTCCCGCCCAGTGGGCCGTTTGATACAGCATGGTGCCTCTCCGTCGCGGCGGGCAGTGGTCGCATGTTGCGACTTCATCGAGCGGGCATCGACAAATGTCGTGTTACGCCCTCCACTGACCGGCCAGAGCATCGATACGTCTGCGCACTGCGGTGGCCCCGGTGTCGTCCGCGGCACGACGCGCGCGCTCGATCGCATCTATCGGTTGTCGGCCGGATGACTTCGCGGCCAGAAGTGCTTCGAGATAGAGGGTTTCGGCGTACCAAGCGTCGAATCCACGGGCGCGGTGCACACGCAGCGCATCGTCGAGGTGCCGCCTCGCGCGATCGTACTGCCCCAGCGCAATCGACAGGTCTGCCAGATGGTGGTGGGTCACGCCGTACACGACAGCCACCGCACTGATCGTTTCGTCCGCGTGATCGACCATCAGGTCGTAGACCGCCTCGCAGACGATGGTGTTGCCGATCTGCGCGGCCACCCGACCCAGAACGGCTATCGAGCTGGCCCACACATGATTCACCTCGATGGCCGCGACGCGTGGCTTGTCGTACCAGGACAAGAGGCGGGCCGCGGATTCGACGTCGCCGACATCTGCCATCGCCAGGGCCAGAATGGACCGGTATGAGCTGACGAGGTCGAAGCGTTCGGTCATGTCGTCTGCAGCGTCGACGATCTCACGCATGTCGCCTCGCAGAGTCCGCAGGCCGCACACGAATGCGAGAAGACGGCCGAAGGAGTAGGTCTCGATCGGTGACGCAGGAATGCTCCGAATCTCTTCGAGTTGCCGGTCGCACTGGGAAAGGCGCCCGGCGGCAAGGGCTATGCCGAAGTCGATACTCGAAACGAGCCATGCCAGCTCGCGATCGCGGCTCGTGTGGGCCGCGGAAACTCTGCCGATTGTATGCTGAGCCTTCGCCAATTCGCCGTTCACCACCTGCGCGCGTGCCAACCACACGGTGAGCATGGGGTCGAGCGTGCGCGTCGGCGCGATGCTGCTGATCTTTTCCAGCTCTTCGTAGGCGTCTTGGCGGATGGTGGCCATATGCGGTGTACGCAGCGAAACCAATACCGCTGACAGCGCTGCGATGAGTGCATCGGTGTCGTCGGCTGCTCGGGCCGCATCGATTGCTCGGACGAGAAGGTCACGCCTGGTGTGGTGGTCGGTGGTCCAGATCTGTTCGATGGCCAGTTGCGCCAGCAGGTGGGCCGTCGACGAACCGTCATCGCGGCCGGTCGCCTCGAGCGCGTGCAGGGCATCGTTGAGACTGGCGATGCGTTCGTGGTCGATGTGTATGTGGACGTAGAGGATTCCGTACAAGTTGTTCGCCAGTGTCGAGGACACGTGCAGGTCGACATCGCCGAGTCGGCGTCCCATCGCTGCAGCGCCGAGCAGAGTCGAACGAAACGCCGAATTCCGTGCTTTGCGCTGTGCCCGTCCCAACTTGATGAGGAGCCGGCAACGCGCAGACGAATCGCCGCGTGGGGTGAGGCGCTCAGCGGCGGACTGGTACAGCGATACAGCGTCCTCGTAGGCGCCGATCGAGTTGGCCGCATCGCCGGCTCGGATGGAGAAGTCCACCGAGCGGGGACGGTCGGAGTCCAGCCCGTGACTCAGGTGATATGCCATCCGCGCGAACCCATCTGGCTCGTGATCGACTCCGTGGTCCTCGAAAGCGCGGGCGACTCGGGAATGCGCGTGGACGCGACGGATGCCTGGCATCTGGACGTAGACGGACTCTTGAACCAGTGCGTGGCGGATCATCACCTCGCTGGATGAGACGAACTCTGTGATCAAGCGTGCTTGGGAGAGCTCGTCGATCGCGGCCGCGAAAGCGCCGTCGTCCATGGGCTCCACCGCTGATCGCAGTACACCACGCGGTGACACCAGGCCGATGACCGAACAGACCTCCAGCAGCTCCAACGCATCGGCACCGAGGACTCTGATCCGATGGGCAACCGACTCCGCAACGGATGTCGGAAGTTGTTGCTGGGACCGGAGGGCATCGCTCGCAAGCAGTGACGAGACAAAGAATGGCAACCCGCCCGTCCGGTCGTGCAGAGCCGCCGGATCGAGGTCGCTGCCCGACGCCTCGACCATGGCCGCTACCTGTTCAACGTCGAACGCACCCAGTTCGATGCGCTGCACACCGCGAGTTCTGGACGGACTGATCAACACCGAGCGAAGATCTGCGCGGTCCGTGAACTCCTCACGTACGGTCACAATGATTGTGAGACCGGCAGATTCGGATCCGTGGATGACGAATCGCAGCACGTCCAGAGTGGCAGTCGACGCCCAGTGCAGGTCGTCGACCACCAGCATCGTGGGGGAGCGCCGCATGGGCGAGGTGAGCCACTCGAGGACGGCCGACATGGTCAATGCCCGGTCGTCGTCCTCGACTGAGGAGACAAGGACGTCACTGGTTTCCCACATTCTCTGCGGGACCAACTTCACAAGTCCCAGGCCGGCGCTACGGAGCCGCTCCTGCACGGTCACCGGGTCCAAATCGTCGAGTTCACGACCGATCGCCTCGACAAAAGGTTCGAAGGAGACCAGCGATTCCTCGCTGCACCGACCGAACAAGACCGTTGTTCCCGCCGCGCGTGCGCGGTCCATTGCTTCGAGAACGAGGGTGGTTTTGCCGGTGCCGGCTTCGCCCACGACCGCGATGAACTGGCCGCGTCCGTGAGCGGCACCGATCACGGCCTCGTCGATGGTGACCCGTTCGGCCGTGCGTTCGATCCTGACCGCGTTGTTCTCTATCGATGGCGTGGCGGCAGCCACGGTGACCCGCGTCGGGTGGTCGTCGCTGCGCAGAATCTCGAGATAGAGGTTCTCGGTCTCCGCAGAAGGCGTGGTGCCCAACTCCTCGGCCAGCGCCTGCCGGCACCTGGCAGCCGCCGCCAACGCCTGGCCCCGTTCACCCAAAGCCATGTACCCGCTCATCGCGATCCGATACGCGTTCTCGCGGAAGGGATCGATGGCGATGATGGACTGGGCCGACTGCGTGGCGCGCGCATACTCGCTTGCCCTCAGCGACCCCTCGGCGTCGATCTCGAGAGCCCTGATCCGAATGCGCGTCGCCTCGGCACGGACATGGTCTGCCCACGACCCAGTGATGCCGTCCAAGGGCGCAGATGTGATCAGTGCCAGCGCTTTTCGGGCGTTGTGCAGTACCGCTTCTGGGTCGCCGAGTGAGGTGTCGCAGTACATCTCGGCGAGTTCCAGATCGGATCGCAGTGAGGCGGGCAGCGTCAAGCGAACACCGCCGCTTCGCGAACGGAGGCCGTCCGCGGGCAATCCGACGAGTCGGAACGTGTCCCTGATCCGTGACAAGAGAATGCGAAGTGCCGCGTTCCACGACTGCGGGCGGTCAGCCGGCCACACGGCCTCTGCGAGTTCTTCCAACGACACATCGCGATGACGGTTGACCACGAGGAACCCGAGGACCAACGCACATCTCGGTCCGCCGACAATGCGGGGATCGGCTTCTCGACCACCGAAAGTGACAGTCACCCCGCCGGTGAGGCGAAACACGAGCTCCGCGTCGGCTGTCACACCCCGAAGTCTATCCAGCGGGAGCGCAAATGCCGGACTTCGGCGGTGTGTCAGATGTTCTTCTCACGCGGTGTCGCTTGATGCATCGCGATCGGCCAGGCCGAGATGTTCGATGTGGTAGATCGCCTCATCGAGCAGCATCGCGACGTGATTGTCGTAGAGCCGGTAGGTGACGTTGCGTCCCGCCCTGGTGCCGGTGACCAACCCCAATGCCCGAAGTAGGCGCAGCTGATGCGAGACCGCGGACTGCTCCATGTCGACGGCTTCGGCCAGGGCGGTGACTCCGAGTGGGCTGTGTCGTAGCTCGGTGAGGATCCGCAATCGGCTCGGGGTGGCCAATGCCTGCAGCGTGGCGGCAACGGTTGCGGCGGACTCGGCATCAAGATGCGCCGGCGGCGCTGTTCTGCCCTCGACTCCGTGACCCATGCACTGATCATAGTCAATGTGCACGCATGTACACCTCTTCATGCGTACGTGTATGGTTCGGGTGAAACGACGTTCCCGAGTGTGGAAGCTGGCATGACGACAGAAACACCTACTCCGGTCACGGCCGCCGGTGGCGTTTCGCACGCCAAGCGCGGTACCCGGTTGTTGTCCATCGATGAGGTTCGCTGGGCTTCGCTTGCGTTGGCGCTGTTCGTCTTCGGCTTGATTCTGCAACTGTCGCCGCTACCTTCATGGACGTTCTGGGCGGCGTATCTGGCGTGCTACGTGGCCGGCGGGTGGGAACCGGCCATCGAGGGGCTACGGGCGCTGCGCGAGCGAACCCTGGACGTCGACTTGCTCATGATCGTGGCCGCCATCGGTGCGGCGGGGATCGGCCAGATCTTCGACGGTGCCCTGCTCATCGTCATCTTCGCCACCTCGGGCGCACTCGAAGCGGTCTTGACCCGACGCACGGCCGACTCGGTTCGGGGCCTGTTGGCATTGGCGCCCGAACAAGCATGCCGGGTCGACGAACGAGGCAACGAGACCACGGTGGACGCGGCTGCCCTCATTATCGGCGACATCATCGTGGTCCGTCCGGGCGAGCGTATCGCCGGCGATGGGACGGTGGTCTCGGGCGCAAGCGAGGTCGACCAGTCGACGATCACCGGTGAGTCGATACCGACTGAGAAGATGCCCGGCGCCGAGGTGTTCGCGGGGACCATGAACGGCACGGGCGCCTTGACCATCCGGGTCGACAGAGAACCCTCGGACACCGTCATCGCCCGGATCGTGACGATGGTCGAAGATGCCTCGTCGACCAAAGCCACAACCCAACTGTTCATCGAGCGGGTGGAACAGTATTACTCCTCCATCGTGGTGGCGGCCACGCTCGTGATTTTCGCTGTGCCTTTGCTTTTCGGTGCCGAACTCGACTCCGCGTTGCTACGGGCGATGACGTTCATGATCGTCGCATCACCATGTGCGGTGGTGCTGGCGACCATGCCACCTCTGCTCGCAGCCATGGCCACCGCGGCCCGCAACGGTGTGCTGGTCAAGTCAGCTGTGGTGATGGAGCAACTCCGGGCAATCGACTTGGTGGCATTCGACAAGACCGGCACAGTCACCGAGGGAACCCCACGCCTCGAGACGATCCGCGCTGTGCCAGGTGCCACGGTGGACAACCAGGCGATCCTTGCGATGGCTGCAGCAGTCGAACGGCACAGCGAACACCCTCTCGCCGCAGCCATCACTGCGGCCGCCGACCACTCCGGACATCCACGGCAGCATGCAACCGGGTTCGGATCCACCCCGGGCGCAGGGGTATTCGGCACGATCGACGGACAGCGCATCGACGTCAGCCGGCCGCGGGTACACCGCACTGGCAGTTGGGAACAGTCCGCACTCGACCCTCTCGTGGTGCAGCTCGAACAATCCGGGCTCACCGTGGTTGTTGTCAGTGTCGACCACAAGCCGGTGGGGCTGCTGGGTCTACGCGACACCATCCGGGCCGAGAGCTCAGCGGCGGTCGCAGCGCTCACGACACTGTCCGGACGGACTCCCATTCTCTTGAGCGGAGACAATCCGCGGGTAGCGGACGCCATCGCCGGACGGATAGGCATCACTGACGTCCGCGCGACATTGTTGCCACAGGACAAAGCCGCCGCTGTGCGGGATCTGCAGCACGAGGGCCGTACCGTGCTGGTCGTCGGGGACGGAGTCAATGACGCGCCGGCTCTCGCGACAGCTCACGCGGGTGTTGCCATGGGCCGCAAGGGATCCGATCTCGCTCTTGACACCGCAGACGCGGTACTCGTCGGCGACGATCTCTCTGCGCTCGCGAATGTCATCAGGCTCTCGCAACGAGCGCACCGAATCGTGGTCGCCAACCTCGCCATCGCCGCAGCGTTCATCGTCACCCTGGTGATCTGGGACCTGGCCGCCACGCTGCCGTTGCCGCTGGGCGTGGCCGGCCACGAGAGTTCCACGGTCATCGTTGCACTGAACGGGATGCGTCTGCTGTCTCAACGATCATGGGGACTGCGCAACCGCTGACGACTGCGGAGCATGGCACATATCCAACAGTTGCGCAGTTGCGCAGCTATGCGACTAAGATTGGTCTCGAGTGGCCGCAGGCACGAGATGAAGGGGTCGCGGGCGATGCTGGAGATCGTGCGTAACCGGACGTTCGGCCGGTTGTTCGCAGCTCAGGTGGTGGCACTCGTGGGGACAGGGCTACTGACCGTGGCGTTGGGACTGTTGGCGTACGACCTGGCCGGTTCTCGAGCCGGTGCGGTGTTGGGGACTGCGCTGGCGATCAAGATGGTGGCGTATGTTGCTGTGGCGCCGGTTATTTCCGCACTCACCGATCGTGTGCCCCGCACAGTGTTGCTGGTTGGAGCGGATGTGGTCAGGGCCGCGGTGGCGGTACTGTTGCCGCTCGTCGATCAGACGTGGCAGGTGTATGTGCTGATTTGTGTGTTGCAAGCCGCGTCGGCGACGTTCACGCCGGCCTTTCAGTCGATCATTCCGGCCGTCCTGGTCGAAGAAGGCGACTACACGCGAGGCTTGTCGTTGTCGCGGCTCGCCTACGACCTCGAATCGCTGGTGAGCCCGGTGCTGGCGGCGGCGCTGCTGTCGGTGGTCGGCTACAACTTCCTGTTCCTGGGCACTGTTGCCGGGTTCGTCGCGTCGGCGTTGTTGGTGATCTCGACGGTGCTGCCGCGGACGATCCCGGCTGATCGATCGCTGCGGCTGGTCGACCGGATGACACTCGGTGCGCGGGTGATGGTCGCGAGCCCGGTCTTGCGCGGGTTGCTGGCCTTGAACATGGTGGTCGCTGCGGCGACCGCGCTGGTGGTGGTCAACACGGTGGTGTATGTGCGCGACCTGTTGGGCGGGTCGAACACCGGAGTTGCGTTGGCGCTAGGGTGTTTTGGTGCCGGCTCCATGGCGGTGGCGCTGGTGCTGCCTCGACTGCTCGCCTCGTTGCCTGATCGCCGGGTGATGACGACCGGATCGGCGACTGTGGCCGCGGGGTTGGCGGTCACAACGCTGGTTCTGGCGATCGCACCCCCTACGACAACAGGATGGATTGTGCTGGGCGCAGTCTGGATCGTGCTGGGCGCGGGGACCTCGCTGGTCACTACGCCGTCCGCGCGGCTATTGCGCGCCTATTCCGACGAGCAGAATCGGTCGTCGGTGTTCACTGCGCAATTCTCGCTGTCACATGCCTGTTTCATTCTGACCTACCCGCTGGCAGGGTGGGTCGGTGCCCAGGTCGGACAGGTCAGCGCATCGCTGGCATCAACGGTGCTCGCTACACTCGCAGCATTGGTCGCTGCCCGGATCTGGCCGGCGCGACTCGAGGTGGTGTCTTCAGGAAGGTAGATGTGATGAAGCCGGTGACCAAAGCATCTACCGCGAGCCTGGTCCATCCCGGGGCGCCCGATCGTCAGCGCCTGGACTCTGCGACCGCCACCTTTCGCATGCTGGCCGATCCGACTCGCCTGCACATCTTGTGGATCCTGACCCGCGGTGAGGCTGATGTCGCCGCGCTCATCGAACAAACCGGAAGCTCCAAGACGTCTGTGAGTCAACATCTGGCCAAGCTGCGTTTCAGCGGCCTGGTCAGTACCCGTAAAGAAGGCCGCCGGGTCATCTACCGGATCGTCGACGGGCACCTGACCCGACTGGTTCTCGAAGGAATCAACCACGCCGACCACATGGTGACCGGCGAGCCACCCCACGAGTAGATACGCAGCCCGCGCGCACTGAAATCCCGGTGCGCGCAAAAGGCCGGCAATCCCCGGTCGCCGACTCCGATTCAGGCGTGGACGACCGGGGATACCGCCAATTGCGGTTCTGGCCTACGGGGTTGGTGCTGGTGCCGAGGGGGTCGTCGGTGCCGGGATGAGCGGCGCCGGCGTCGGGATTGGCGACGGCGCAGTCTGAGGACTTCCGGGGGGCGCGCAGTTCGACGGCGCCGGAGCACCGTTGAAGCGGTCGGCGAACCATGCCAGGTACTCGGATTTCGAGTCGTTCGGGATGGTCTGGTGCGTGGCACCTTCGTACATCGTGTATTCGACCGGCTGCCCGAATCCACATGCGCGCGCGATGTATTGCGTGGTGCCGTTGGGGTTGACCACGGTGTCCGCGGTGCCTTGCATCACCAGTACCGGAACCTTGGGTGCGCTGTAGCCGGCGGTGTTCTCGTTGAGGCGCTGCTGCCAATCTGCCGGGATGTTGGGGTTGAGGAGAGTCTCTCCCGGCGGCGTGGTCAGGTTCGAGTTGATGACGTAGGCGAGATGGCTGATGCACTGCTGCGCCGCACCCACCATGGCCTCCTCGCCGGCCTTGGTCACCACGTCGGACACCTTCAGTTCAGGGTAGGCGGCAGCCAGACCGCGGAAAACGTTCAACTGCAGCGCAACTGCGTGCGCGGGCGATGTCGCGTTGCTCGGTCCCGGAGGGACCTGTCTGGCGAACTGAGGGCCGTTGTCGGCCGCAGGGGCCAGGCCCGCGGTGCCGAGCAATCGCAACGGAGCGCCATAGTCCTGATTCTGTGACATCCACACCGATGCTCCGCCGCCTTGCGACCAGCCGAGAACCACCATGTCGTCGCCGGCGCCGGTCTCGTCGATCTTCTGCGCGGCTTTCACCGAGTCCCAGATGTTGTTCGATTCCGATTCGAGCACCGTGTACTGCTGAATGCCCGGCGTGCCCAGCCCCTGGTAGTCAGTTGCCACGACGACGTATCCGGCGGCGAGCATCTCGGAGAGTGCGGGTACGCCCGAGTCTTGCTGCAGTGTGCTGGTGTACGTGAAGTAGTCGACCAGTTCGACGGCCGGTTTGGGCGCCAGTGACGGGGCGCAGTTGCGGCCGCCGCCCTCGGTGCCGTGCGCCCAGGCGACAACCTTTCGCCCACCCTCGGGTGCGGCGCCCTCCGGTGCGACCACAAAACCTGACACCGCAACGGGTGTGCCGTCGTGCAGCTCTGACAGGTAGAGGATGCGCCAGGCCCGTGCTCCTTCGGGCGCATCGATCTCCTCTTTGCGAATCAGCTCACCGTGCTCGCCGCTGGGCAGCGGGGACGGGGGTTCATAGAACTCCGGAATGCCGAACTGGCCGTCGATTTCGCCGCTGTTTTCGCCCGTCGAACTGGGTGCAGTGGTGGTTGACGAGCTCTCGCTCGCCGAGTCGCTGTTACTGCAGCCGGCTGCCACTACGGAAACACTGACCAACAGCGACAACGCGATAGCTGATTTTCTTTGCCAGAGAGAACGTTTGGGTGTTTGGACACCGCGTATATTCATGGCCGGAGATTAGCACCGTGAGTGTCTTTCGCCGACGCAAATGCGAATACGACGAAAGGACGTACGACGAACAACAGTTGACGTCGGCGAAAGGTCGCGCTGGTGTATTTCGGCGCGCGAAGTATCTTTATGCGCCGATGATGTGTCCGTCGTCGGGCTTTCGATTGCAGTCAGCTCTCATTGTCATCTGTGTATGCAAAGGAATGGTGTTCGTGGGTGACCACCCAGCGGATGTTCATCTTGCGCAGGCCGACGGTCAGTCGTAATCGGCGGTCCGGATACGCGTCGAGTTCGTCGGGATGTCCGCACCGCACGAGCGCTACGGCGAACGCGACGTCTGGGCCCGCGGTGATGTCGAGAGAGTCGATGTCGAATAGTGCACCCGATGCCTGCCAGCGGAAGAAGTCGGGCCAGACGGTGGTGTACGCGGCCAGGCCGCGCACACCGCGGTGTGGGGGCGGAACATCGAACATGACGATGTCGTCGTGGTGGTCGGCGACGACGGTCGCGATGTCGCCAGCATGCACGGCCTCTGCCCATCTGTGAATGAGTGCCCGGATGTCCTGCTCATCTGTCATGGGAGTCCCTTTCATCGCCGTCGAAACTGCTAATGCCGCTGTAGATCTCTTGCCACTGATCCGGCGCACCGACTGCACCACTCGCACTGCACACGAGTCGCCCGTCATCAGTGCCCCCTCGAAAACCTCGGCGACTAGCCGGTACCCGCGAAGCGACCCGAACAGCATCATCACAGTGGTGGTCCGCGACTAGAGGCCGCCGAGGCCTTTGCCGAATAGCCCTACACCGATTACAAGGATGAGGACGCTCATCACGGTGGTGTTGTTGGCCTGAAGCCATTCTTTGAGGTGTGCGAGCGGCTCGCGAAGGCGATCTGCGGCGAGATGATAGGCCAGTACGGGTATCACGACCGTCATCGCTGCCAGGACGGAGAACACTGCGACGGCCACGACGGTGCTGCCGACGCTCAATGCGCCGGCGCCTATCGTGACGCCGGCGGCTGCGCACATCAGCAAGTTCTTCGGATTGATGGCGGCCAATGCGAAACCGAGGCCGACGGCTTTGATCGCGGTCATCTCGTCGATCGCGGCCATCCATGCCGGCGTGGCATGGGGTCCGGTACGTGCGCGCCATTGTCGGACTCCGACCGCCAGCAGCAGTAGTCCGAGTACCAGCTTGATCCACGACGAGGTGGTCGACGGCCCGTCGTCGGTAGAGTCGGCCGCGCCGCCGAGAAGTACAAAAACAACGGTGGCAGCGACGATTCCGACCAGCCAACCCACGGCGAAGCCGATGCTGGTCGACCCTGCCCGGGTACCGAGCAGCATCAAGATCGCGGCGATGATGGGTATCGGTGATACCGCCACCCCCACTGCCAGCGGCAGCAAGTCGCCGATTACTGCTCCCATCACAGGATCCCGGCTCGCGCGGACATGTGATGCCCGGCCGGTTCGGTTCCCCAGGTGGTGACACCCGCGAGACCTTGTCGTCTCCGACGTCGATCGGTGGACGGTGTTGTGGTCATGAGAATCCTCTCTGGGGGAGATACTGTGCGTGACAACCGCTGTGTCGGGGAATGCAGGCGAGGTGGCTGATGAGTGACGACTTGGGTGAGCAGCCCGTTCCGGGTGCGGTCGATGCCCGCTTCACGTTGGCGGCCGAACGAACTGTGCTGTCGTGGATCCGCACGTCGCTGGGAATGATCGCTGCCGGCATGGCCATCTTGCATGTGCTGCCGTCGTTTTCATCGTCGCTGGTTCGTGATGTTGTCGGTGTGGGACTCGTGGCGATGGGTGCCATAGCGTCCGTGGTCGGAGCGATGAGGTGGCGGCAGACCACCAATGCTCTGCGCGGAGGCGGTCCCATGCCAGGTCCGGCGCCGATATGGCTCCTCATCGGGATCCTGGTGGTGTTGTCGTTGACTGTGCTCGTTGCCACCCTGGCTGACCCCTGACCGAGTAGGCGTTCAATCGGCCGGGCCTTCATCACAGGCTGGTCGGTCACCGCGTGTCCTCAACGGGTGTCGGAGCCTTGTTGCTCAGGAATGTGTCGGCCCACCGGGTGGCCGGGTCGATGTCGACCAGAAATGCCTTTGCCATCAGGGTCAGAGGAACCGCGAGGATCGCGCCCAGTGGTCCCAGTACCCAACTCCAGAAGACCAGCGACAAAAATGTCAAAGTAACCGATAGACCAACGGCGTCGCCGACGAACTTGGGTTGGATGACCGATTGGATGACGACGTTGAGGACGCTGTACACGGCGATGACCGCGATCATCAGTCCCGGCCCGCCCTCGAGTAACGCCAGCAACGCCGGTGGGATCACGCCCAGCACGAAGCCGATGTTGGGAATGTAGTTGGTGATGAAGGCCAGTACGCCCCACAGCACCGGTAGTGGAATATCCATGGCCCACAACGCCAAAGTGTCCAGAACTGCGACGATCAGACCGAACACTGTGGTGACCACCAGATAACTGCGGGTGCCTTCGGAGAACGACACCAGGGCTGTGGCGATGTCGGGTCGGTCCCGGCGAACGGTATCGATACGAGCGGTGTACGACATCCCGTCGGCGGCCATGAACAGCAATAGAACAACGACGAAGACCAGATTGGAGAAGACCCCCAGGAATCCCTGGAGTACCTCTTCGACCACACCGAGCACTCTGGTCGAGTCGAGACCTGCGAGCATGTCCTGAACTTGATCGGGGCCGATGCCGTTGTTCTGCAAAGTGTCTTTTGCGTCGGCGATGAGTTCGTCGAACTCGTCGGCGTACGTGGGGAGCAACTCCGAGAGTTGGGCGACCGACACCACCACGGCGACGAGAAGCACGACGAGCACGGCGTACACGGCCACGATCGCGACCAAGACCGCCACTGCGTTGGGTAAGCCTCTGCGGCGCAACCAGTCCGGTAATGGATGGACCGCAACGGTGAGCATCAACGCCAGCATGACAGGGCCCAGGATGTCGGCGAACGCCTTGAGTCCGGCGACGGTGACGATCAACGCTGCCGATCCGAGCAGCACGATCACCCCGCGGGGCAACGACCATATCGGAACCCGACCAACGTCATCATTGCTGTTGCGTGGCATGAGCGCTCTTTTCCGGTCGCGACGATGATTGCTACACACGGGACCTCGCAAGGGAGATCATCTCAGCGAACGGCAGCGGGGACGCGGCAAACGGGCCGGTGGACTGAAACTGCTCTACGGTGCCGGGGAGCCGCGCAGCCACCGGCCGGGGGCGTCGTCGTCAACATCTTGCGTGAGGGCGTGCACGACGGTCGCGGAAATCACGACGATCGCCGAGTAGACGAACAGCCAGCCGATCATGGTGAACACCATTCCGAGGACACCGAACTGCTTCTCCGCGCTGTTCATGATCCGGGGGAGCGCCACCACGCTGGCGATCTGCAAGACTGTGAGCCCCACCGCTGTCAGTGCACCGGTTGACCAACGCGCGCGCGTGGGCAACCCGGCGGGTAGCAGCAACGCTGGTATGGCAGTCCAGACCAACAGCCAGATCGCGAACTGAGTCGCCACCATGAGCCAAGGGCCAACAACAGGTACATCATCGAGTGCTCGGGCAGCGCCGATTGCCATGGCGCCGGCGGCGACAGCGAGGATGACGATGATCCACCGCCAGCCCTGCCGATAGGTTGGGATCGCGCTACTCCAGATTTGCCCGTAGGTACGGGCCAGCGCGCGGGCGTAAGAGGTCCCGCTGATGACCAACATGAACACACCCACCACACCGAACGCGGTTGCCGATGCCTCGGTTGCCCCGTCCAGCTCGCTGAGATCGAGTCCGTAATCGGACCGTAGGGCCTCCGACACCGGGTCCATTGCGCCCAGCGTCCCGATGGCGATCATCACCGGAACCAGAGAGGTGAACGACTGCGCGGCCAACGTCATCGCACGGTCCACCACTCCGATTTCGAGTACCTCGAAGACGACGCGGACAGCCGCGCGGCCTCGGGCAGTGGTCCGCAACCGGGCCCGAGTGCGGTCGAGGACGTTGCGTGTGTCGATCATGTTCATCAGCATCCCAGCGCGAGGGAGCGGGGGCATGCCCACCGAGAAACTCTTGGTCGAATCAACCATGGTCCGAACCACTCACGCGAATGGACCGCGCCACCGCAATGGTGGTCACGGACCCGTGTGGCCAACAGCAAGTAGCGCCGCCCGCAACAATCAAAGCTGGCATCGGTGGTGTCCCGGCGGGGCCGTGGTCGCGCGTTGCGCTGTCAGCAGCTACTGCCGCTGCACCTTCCGCTTGTTGCGTCCGCGGGCGGTGAGCACGCCGACGACCCAGCCGAGAGCGAACACGATCACCAAGATGAACCACAGCGGCGATCGAACGCTCACCCAGAACAGATCGACACTCACGCTGTTTTTGTTCTGCACGATGAACACGATTGCGATAACCGTCAGACCCAGCGCAATCCATTGCGACAGCGAGACCGTCGCCAACGATCGGCGACCAGTGGTCGGCTGCGTGATGCCGGGCTTTTTCGACATGGTGCGAGCGTAGGCACATTCTGTAATCGGCGCGTCATTTCAGTGGTTTCGATGAATAATTGCCTCGGTTCCCTTGGTTGCCGCCCCGCCCGCGCGGTCTACCCATGAGTGCACGCCGCCGGAACTGGGGCGGGCTGATTGTTGTGCAGCGAACGGGAATCGAACTCGATGGAAGGGAATGTCGTGCTGCCTTTCATACCCACCAACCAACGACGAACGCTCGACGAGCTCGATGAACGACTCGACCTCACCAGTGGTGACCACCTGTCCAAAAGGTCGGCATTCTGGTTGATGTTGGTCCTCTCCTCCGTGATCGCGGCCGCAGGTGTGTGTTCCGACTCGACGGCCACGGTCATCGGAGCCATGATTGTCGCGCCACTCTCCACTCCCATCCTCGCAGTGGGCCTGGCAACAGTGACCGGACGCAGTCACCTGTTGCGTAGCAGTGTGTTTCACCTCGTTCTCGGAATCGTCGTGGTGATCGCCGTCGGCTTCCTCTTCGCGCAGGTGCTGCCGAACCCGACCAGCGTCCTGGACAACTCCCAAGTGCGCGGGCGTACTTCGCCGACTTTGATGGACCTGCTCGCCGCGCTCGCCACGGGTCTGGTCGGCGCAATCGCGATCACGCGACGTGATGTGGGCGACGTGCTCCCCGGCGTGGCCATCGCGATCTCTCTGGTGCCGCCCCTTGCCGTGACCGGCGTGTGCCTCGGTTCTGGTGAGCCCGCACTAGGTCTGGGCGCTCTGGTTTTGTTCGCGTCCAACGTCGTTGCGATGATCATCACTGCGACGGTTGTACTCGTCGTGGCCGGCTACCGCCCGTCGACAGCCCGCCGCGATCGCCGCCATCGCCGGGCGTATGTGTTGCTGGGAGTGGCCCTGTGTGTCGTTGCCGTTCCGATGGTGGGCAATTCGCTGACGACACTGTGGGCGGCGCAGATCACCACCGCCACCGAGAACTGGTTGCGCGAATCACCCCGCAACGACGTCACTTCGGTCACCTGGCAGGGCGGTACCGCGACGATCGCTGTGTTCGGGCCCGAAGCCCTGCCGCCAATGGAGGGCCTTCGAAAGTCTGTGGCCGACCTGCTGCCGTTCACACCCGAACTCGAGGTTGTCCATGACTTCGGCGTGACCGTATCGACAGACGACGGCTGATGTTCCTGCCCGGATCTCGCCCGCTGTGGTGTGAGCGATACGGGTTGCGACTCAACGTTGTCCACTCTACCTACAGCATGGCCCAGGACCGGGCTGTCTCGACTGCTTCGCGACGTGTGGCGACCCCTAACTTGCGATAGATCGACCGCTGGTGAGTTTTCACGGTGTTCACCGAGACGAACAGATCGGCGGCGATTTCTGATGACTTCAGCATGGTCGGAAGGTATTTGAGCACCGCCATCTCCCGATCGGTGAGCGGCTGGACAACTGGAGGGCGGGGGACAGCCGCCGTGAGCCCATCACTTCTCAGCGAGGCGAGCTCGGTCGCAAAAGCACTCTGGTCGTCGTGCAGATGCCTGAATCGACTCAGGTGTGAAGCGATCTGGCCGTTCCCGCCCACAAACGGACGCCTCAAACCGATCGGTTCAGCCAAGACGACAGCCTTTTCGAAATTGTCGGCAGCAAGCGCGTCTTGCCGGAGCTGACCCCGCGCGATGGCCTCGAGGATCGCGGCCTCAGCGGCCAACGACCGGTACCTCCCGAACAGCCCCGGAAAGTCGAGCGCTTTCAGAGTCGCTGCGGGATCGTTCATCGCCAATTGCGCCTTGGCTTCCACGATCTGATGCAATCCCGTTGTGAAGCCCGTATGGCCTGCCGTTGCATTCCCGCCGTGGGGCGCCTCGTAAGGCTTTCCGAGCGCCATGCAGGCCTCGGCGCGAATGGCCTGCGACCAGCCGGCGAGCAGACGGGGAAGGTTGCCCACCGTGCGTTCGAGAACATCGAGGCGGTTGAGTGTCAGTCCGATCGCTTCCGCATCCAGCTTCGCGATCGCGACGGCCACGGCAGCGAAGTGAAGGATGAGACGGCACCCCACGTCTGATCCCTGCGCGCTTGCCTCCAGCCCTACGTCGATGCGAGCCTGCGCGGTATCGAGCTCGAAGCGGTAGAGATGCACCCAGGCCAGGGCGGCATGAGATGCGAGCAGTTGCATCTCCCGCACCCACCCCTTTCTGTCCGCGGTGTCCAATGCCCATTGAGCACGGCTGGTGGCCTGGTCGAGGTTTCCGTACAGGGTGTCGACGAGCGCTGAGTAGGACTCTGCCGACAACTCGGTCAAAGTCATGCCGGCGTGCGCGCCCTGAACGCAAACTGCGTCGAGTTCGATCTGGGCCTCGGCGAACCGGTCTTCCCACACCAATCCGCTGGCATGATTGTTCAAGGCGATCAACGTGTATGCCGTGGCGGCCGGTATCTCCCGCTGCGACGCGTCTTTCACCATGCCGAGGAGCACCTCGGACGTCGTCACCAAAGTGCTCGGGGTGCTGACACGGGAATACACGATTCGCGCGAGGGCGACGATCACCCGCGTGGCAAGTGGCTGCGGTATCCCTTGCGAAGCAAAGATGCGCTCGGCGTCATCGGCGGTTCTGCGCATCGACTCGAAGTCGTGCCGCTGATAGTCACAGACCATCGCCACGATGAGGGTCTCGGCGGAGGTGCGCCACGCCGGGTCGTCGTATACGGCCGCGAGTGCAGCGACCAACGCCGTCGCCTGCGGGGTGAGGATCAGGGGTAGTGCGACCTCGCCGAGCATCTTGACCGTTGCTTGCCAGCTGCGGGCGAGTGCGAAGAACCGGAGCGCAACGATGGGTTCATCGTTGCTGACGTACCACTGTGCCGCGCGCAGATAGAGGTGCGGAACACTATCCGGGTTCTCGGCGGAAAGGCGCTCTCGCAACAGATCTCGCAGGAGCGGGTGGTAACGGAACCACGTCGGCCGGTCAGACAGCCTCACGGTCAACGCGTTGCGACTGACGAGCATGTCCAGCATCTGAGCGCTGTCGGCTCGTCCTGACAGAGCCCGCGCCAGGTCTGGGCTCATCTGCTCGACCACACTCGTGGCAAGGAGAAACAGTCGGTCTCTCGGTTCCAGGCGTTCGAGTATTTCCTCCAGCAGATACTCCGCCACCCGGCGGTTGTTGGCGTGGTCGACGGCGGGCGCGCTCGACTCCTCGATACCCATCAGGGCCAGCCGTACTCCGGCGGGCCAGCCCTGAGTTCGGGTGAACAGTTGTTCGGCCTCGTGCGCGGTGAGTGTGAAGCCGCCGACCGCACACACGCGACGGGTCTCAGCGGCCGTGTACGTCAAATCATCGGAGCCGATCTCGACGATGTCGTCAGCGAGCCTGAGCCGCGACAGGTGTAGCGGTGGTGTGGTGCGACCGACGAGCACCAGGCGCAATTGGGGTATCCGGTACTCGATGAGTCGGCTGATGGAGTCGACCACGGCGTCGTCGGTGAGTTCGTGGACATCGTCCAGAACGAGGACGACCGGATCGGGCAGCTGGGTCAGCGCCGCAACGATCCGCGCCAATTCCGCCGAGCCAAACGTGGGTCCTGGTGTGATCTCCCCGAGCGGGCTGCTGCCAGGCAGGGCGCCGGCACTTTTCAAGGCGTTCAATACGTCTGTCCACAGCCCGCGTACGTCGTATGACTGGGCCGCGGTGAGCCAGGCAACGGGCCCTGGCAGACGGTTGTGGTTGATCCAGGCCGATACGGCAAGCGTTTTACCGTATCCCGGCCCGCCGGTGACAACTGTGAGCGTTTTGTCGACACCTCGATCGAGCATCGCATCGAGTCTCTGACGCTGAACGAAACCGGGTGGAAGTGCTGCGCGGGAGGTGCGCAAGGTCAGGGCTGCGGTGAACTGATCGGACATAGCCCGTTCCCTTCTTGGTCAACGCTCCCGAACGCGACACGCAAATAGTAGGCCTTATCGATCGCGGTCACAGCTCATTCGCTATGGGTGACGACATTGCCGCGCCTTGGCGTGCAGCATTGAGCAGCCACGGCAAAGGCCAGTTCCATGAACGATGTTCCGCCGGCGGCCGTCCGGCTTGGGAGGCAATGTGGTCGAACACGTATCCGGGCTGGGTCCCATTGACTACCTGGTGGTCGAATTCCCAAGCGGGGTAACCACTTTTTCCGAATCGATGTTCAAATCACTGTTGGCTCTGGTCAACAAAGAGATCATTCGTGTGCTCGACCTGTTGGTCTTGAGGAGAAGTCATACCGGCGAACTGGATGTGTTCGAGATCGAGGATCTTGAGTTTGCTGAGCTGAGAATCTTGGACGCCACATTGGCCGAGATACTGGCTGCCGACGATATCGAGAATTTGGCGTGTGCTGTGGCGCCCGGCGCTGCCGCCGGAGTCATCGTCTGGGAGAACGTCGGAGTTGCGCCCATGGCAGTCGCCGCAAGCGAGGTGGGCGCGCAGATAGTCGCCCAAGGCCGGATACCGTCTCGGGCGGTCATCGACACCATCGAGGCCGATCGAAAGGAGGGCCGGTGACATGGCGATGCGACCAGGACGGTTGACTCGCCGCCCCGTGATCGGCCACCCGGTGGTACGCAGCACAATCCGGGACGACGCCGCGTCCGTCATCGCAGGGGCAGTCCATCGGCGTGGCCCCGGTGGCTCCGAGTCTGCGTCACCTGCGCTGCCCGCGGACCTGGCTCATGATTCCAGCGACGGCGACGACCTCGAGCGATGACTGTCCCGCGTCCGACAACACACAAAGAGGAGTTGCGCCGCGCCCCTGCCGTACCGCGTTGCCTTTCGGTGTGTCAGAGAACTCTGGGCTGCTCATCCTCGGCGGATGAGGTCGGATGGTCACCTGCAACGCAACATTTGAATGCAGGATTCGAATTCCGAATCAAGCCGGGCCAAACAGAAATGAGGGTTCATCGTGTGGGATTCGTTCTGGGACTTCATCTGGTACACAATCGTCATCTTCGCTTTTGTGGCGTACCTGATGATTCTGTTCAACGTCATCGCCGACCTCTTCCGTGATCACGAAAGTTCGGGCTGGGTCAAAGCGATGTGGATTCTGTTCTTGGTTGTGGTGCCGTACATCGCCCTGTTCGTGTACCTGATCGCCCGCGGTAGTGGAATGGCCAAGCGAGCGGCGGCCTCGCAAGAAGCGGCACGGCAGCAGGCGGATTCCTACATCAGGCAGGCCGCAGGTACCTCGCCGGCCGACCAGATCGCCACTGCCAAAGCGCTCCACAACGATGGAACGATCACCGATGCCGAGTATGAGCAGCTCAAAGTAAAAGCGCTCAGTTAATAGGTGAGGCTTCGTCAGTCCTCATCGCTGCCGTCGTAGTCGACGGCGACGAAACGGAGATCGAAATAGAGATCAGCTGGCGCGACAACGGCACGGAAGACACGGCTACGAGCGCTCCTGCGGCTGAACCGGCACGACCACAGCCGAAGAAGACGCGCCGCGCGGCGCCACGGAAGGCACCTGCCAAACAGTGAAGTCTCCTTAGCCAACGCGACGAGAACGTGCGATGTCAGCGACTGTCAGTGTGTGAGAACTACTTTGACGATGGTGATGACCGTTGCCAACACGGCGACGCCGATTCCTGAGCCGATCGTTCGCCACGACACCTTCGTCGTCTGCAGACGTTCGACCACCAATCCGAGCACTGCGATCCTGAAGATGACGATGCCGGCCGCACAGAGCTGTGCACCTGGTGGGTCGAACAGCGCGATGACGTCGAAGGATCCGATCAGCAGGACGGCGAACGGCAGCGTTCCCGACGTGATGATCGGCATCGAGTCGCGCAGGACCGTCTTGAGTTTCAAAGTATCGGTGGGACCGGTTGTTTCGCCCTCCCGTCGGGTGATCACACCGTGCGACAACCATTCGGCGAAGATGTGCGCAACAAACGTCGACACGGTGGTTCCCAAGACCAACCACGCTGCCAGCCGATTCTCTACTGCGTGGGCATCTGACACGACGATCACCGACAGTACGAGGATGTTGCCGTAGGCAAACGCCTCCACCCGTCGTGCTGCGCGCTCCGGCGGTAACCGCCTGCCAGTCTCGTGTCGCGTCAGTGCAGTGAACCACCCTGGGTCTTTCACGGTATGTCTGGCCATCCTTGCTCGGACGGGATGTCACCGTTCTCGACTGCGCGCGCCAACTGCGCGTGATCGGCGGCGTTCTGATCGGCATAAGCGCTCGAGAAGCACTCCATCGCGGTTTCCACTTTGTCGCTGGTCCCGAGGTAGTCGCAGATGGCGGCTGCGTCGCCACTGCGTGCGTGCGCACGGGCCAGCACATGTCCGCAGGCAGCTGCGAACCGGGAGAGATGCGGGGCGATTCCCTCGCCTTTGGGAATCACCTTCCCATCTCGGAACTGTCGGACGTAGAAGTCCATGTCCTCATACGAGGTCCACCCGACGAACATGTCGGTGGCACTCTGGATCAGGCGTTGGCCGTGCACCACCCGAGCGCCATGGTTCTCATATTTGCTCCTGCCGAGGAACGGTTCATACACCGACGCCCCGGCCTGCTTCACCTGCAGGAATAGCGGATCCCCGCTGCGCCGTTCCTCCAGCAGCGTCAAGAAGACACGCATACCGACGCTGCCGACGCCGACCACCTGCCGGACAGCGTCGAGGGCGTCGTAGCGGCTGAGCAGGTTGTCGAGGTGGTCGGGCACAGATTCGCGGTATCTGCTGAGCACCTCACGCAGCACTTCTTCGGCGGCTGCACCGAGGCGGTGGGTGCGGTAGGGCGGGTCTTCGGTGATCGTCCGCCGGCCGTCGACATCTGCTGTCAGTTTGGCGGACACCCCTCTGCTGGTCCGCTTCTTGACCTTGCTCTCGATGAGGGCGTCGAAGTCTGCCTCGTTGTCCTTTTTGGCGTAGTGGAGGAGCTGATCGACATCGATGCGGTCGTACCACACATCGATCTGGGGCATCGCGGCGTAGATGCCTATGTGCTTGCGATAGCTTCGATATCCGGATCGAACTGCTTTGCAGCCCAGAGACTCTGGGATGTTGTTGTCGCGTGCCAGCACGATGAGGCTTGCCAGGAAACGTTTGAGATCCCACTCGAACGGCCCGGGCAGGGTTTCGTCGAAATCGCGAAGGTCGAAGACAAGATTTCGCTCTGGAGAAATCCACAGCCCGTAGTTCAAGACATGGGCATCTCCGCACATCTGAACCATGATGCCGGTGTGCGGGGTGGACGCCAGATCGTTGGCCATGACGGCCGCGGCGCCGCGATAGTACGTCCATGGGGAGTGACTCATCCGCCCGTGGCGGATGGGCAACAGATCGGGTGCTCGGATATCACTCTGGGCGAGAATCGTCTGCAAGGCATCGTGCCCGCGCGTTTCTGGATTCCAGGCCCCGAGTTCGCGGCGGGAGACCAACGACCGCGACTGTCGGCCGGGTGTGGCGTGTTCGGGAACGGGGTCGTCCACCAGCGCGGTGGATTTCTCTGCAAGAGTCATGGGATTCGTCTCACTGGGGTGTTGAGCGCAGGGATCGGCGGCTAGGAGGCCAGTATTCTTGCTTTTTCGGCGGCGAACTCCGCCTCGGTGAGAACGCCTTGCGCTTTGAGCTCACCGAGCTGTTGCAGGGCACCCAAGCGGTCGCCGCTCGGGGCTGGGGGAGCGGCGGCTGGGGGCGGTGGTGCGTATTGTGGCGGTGTTTGTTGCGATTCTTGAGTTGCCCACCTTTGGCTTTGGCGTCGGGAGACCCGGTTGGACACCGATGTCGCCGTGCCGGCGACAACTGCGGTTCTGGCGATTCCACGGAGTAATCCAGGCATTGTCTGCTCCTTGTCGAGGCGATCAGGCGTCGAGCGCGTCCAGTGATGCGTGGATCGACTCGGCTGGGATACGACCGGTGGCCACCAGTTGTGCACCGGTGCGCCGCAGAGCGGTCGAAAATGGTGCGGCCCAGCGGTTTTCGTAGACCAGTACGGCTGCCGAGCAACCGGGTTCCAGAATCTCTGCTGCCTCACCCACGTCGGTGGAGTCGAGGAGTCCCGACGACGCTCCCGCGAACACTGCGATGTCGAGTTCGCCATCCAGGTCGAGGTCTTCCAATGAGATACCGGCTACTGAACCGTCGGTGCCCTTGCGCACAAAGGTCAGATCCAGCACCCGGATGACCTCGCGATCGACCAGGTCGAGCAACATCGGAAATGCCGTCCCGTCGAACTTCGCGTTCGCCGGGAACTCGACGACGAGGTAGTCCACCGGCCCCAGGTCGATGTCGGGTGTGGTGGTCATTTCACTACCTCTAGGTGCGTGCGAATCACGCTGTGCGCCATGTGGTGACTGCCCAGATGACGATCACATCGAGCGCGATCACGAGAATTGACCACCATGGGTAGTAGGGCAACCACAGGAAGTTGGAGACGATCGAGATGGCAGCGATGACGATTGCGGCCGCTCGGGCCCACATCGCGCCGGTCATCATCCCGAATGCGATGGCGATACCGAGGAGTCCGACAACAAGAACGATCCAGCCCCAGGTGGTCAGATCGAATTCGTAGGTGTACTTGGGGCCGGACACGAAGATCTCGTCCTCTGCCAATGCCGAAATGGCCTGCAGCACAGCCAGTAGCGAAACCGTGAAGAGTAGAACGGAGGCAGCGAAGATGGTGCCTCCCGCGAAGCCTTGCTTGACGGGGTGACGTTCATGGCCGGCCACTGATGGTGTCTCGGCGGAAGTGCTCATCATCATCCTCCAGAGGGGAAGCGAACAGGTGTCCCTTCGACCATCCACCAAGACTCGCAGCTGGTTCTCATCCGTTTTGGGTGATTGCCCAGGCGCCGGGGTTCCCTGAATTCGGAGGTCTGATGATGACGCTGTGTCTATTCAATGTGCCACTGCTGCCTCATTTATCGATTGATTCCAAAGCAACGGCGCGGGCTGCTATTTTCGACGGACACGGCCAGTTGTCAGCCGTGACTCAGCCGTCGAGAATGGCATCGATGTTCTGACCTGTTCGACATCGAGTGAGGTACTCGACGGTCCACCCACTCCGAATCCCACGGGCATGCGATGACCGCCAGATAGCGGGGTGACTACTTCGTCGAGGAGTGCTGATGCCCGCCGACTTTTCTGATCGCACCGATTTCACCAACGCCAATCGTGGACTGATCGCGACCCTGGAACCAGCAGAGGTTCGGGCCAGTGACGACCGGGTCGTGTACGACGCAGCGGGGTTCGCCGCAGCGACAACCGGCGATTGTCCAGACACGGTCAACCCGAGCCTATGGCGTCAAGCGCAATTGACGGCCATTCACGGCTTGTTTGAGGTGACCGCAGGGATCTACCAGATCCGCGGGTACGACTTGTCGAACATGACACTGGTCGAGGGGGACACCGGAGTGGTGGTCATCGATCCGCTGGTGTCGGCCGAGTGCGCCGCGGCGGGGCTGTCGCTCTATCGGAGCCAGCGCGGCGATCGCCCCGTCACCGCCGTGATCTACACCCACTCGCACATCGACCACTTCGGTGGTGTCCTCGGTGTTGTCGACGCCGACACCGCCGTGCCGATCCTGGCCCCCGAGCACTTTCTCGAGCATGCGGTCTCAGAGAACGTGTACGCCGGCGGCGCCATGTTGCGTCGAGGAATGTTCCACACCGGCATCGTCTTGCCGGTCGGCGCGACCGGAACTCTCGGCGCCGGTCTGGGACCGAGCACATCAAACGGAACCGTCGGGTTGCTGGCACCCACGCTCGACATCACCCACACGGGTCAGGAGGAAATACTGGACGGCGTCCGCATCATCTTCCAGGTGACCCCGGGCACCGAGGCGCCCTCGGAGATGAACTTCTACTTCCCCGATCATCGCGCGTTGTGCCTGGCCGAGAACGCGACCCACAATCTGCACAACCTCCTCACCCTGCGAGGCGCCGAAGTCCGCGATGCCCGCAACTGGTCGAGATACATCGCCGAGGCCATCGAGATGTTCGCCTACGATTCCGACGTCGCGTTTGCCTCGCATCACTGGCCGACCTGGGGGACCACCGAGTTGATCGGGTACCTCACCGAACAACGCGACCTGTATGCGTATCTGCACGACCAAACACTGCGTCAGCTCAACCAGGGCCATGTCGGTTCGGAGATCGCCGAAGACTTCCAGATGCCGCCGGCCTTGGACGCTGCGTGGCACACCCACGGGTACTACGGCTCGGTCAGTCACAACGTCAAAGCCATCTATCAGCGTTACCTCGGTTGGTATGACGGCAATCCGGCGCATTTGTGGCAACACCCGCCCGAGGCGGCCGGAGCCCGGTACGTCCGCGCTATCGGCGGCATCGACGCAACCGTGGCGCGGGCGCAGGAGTTCGCTGACGAGGGAGACCTTCGATTCGCCGCGGAGCTGGCGAGTCATGCTGTGTTTGCCGAACCCGACCATGCTGGTGCAAAAGCAGTGCTGACCGACGCATTGACGCGACTGGGATACGGCTCTGAATGCGCCACCTGGCGCAACAACTATCTGGTTGGCGCCAGTGAAGTCGACGGGCCCACTCACCCGGCCGAAGTCAGCGCGGCCGGTATGGCGTCCGCGTTGACGATCACCCAAGTCTTCGACAGCATCGCGATCCGCATCGACGGCCCTCGAGCATGGGACACCTCGGCATCAATCCGGTGGCACTTCACCGATGTGGACGAGACCTACCGGATGGAACTGTCCAACGGTGTGTTGATCCACTATCCCACCAAGCGCGCCGACCCAGCCGATCTTCTTGTCACCCTGACCACGCCGCAACTCCTCGGGCTCGTCGCCGGGTCCGGCGCCGAGGGCATCACGATGGACGGCGACCCGGCAACCATCGGAACAATCGTCGGACTCACAGATCAGCCCGATCCGGCATTCAGGATCGTCACACCCTGAGTACGCCCTCCGGCGTGTACTAGCGAACTGCGGTGGCGCCGCTGCCTTCGTAGGCTTCCCAGGGGGTTTCGCGTAGGCCCGGACAGTGCTCGGGTGTCGGGTGGTGGGCGATGTCGATCATCTGGTCGAGGGCGTCGCGTGCGGCGGCAAGGTCTGCCATGGCTGCGGTGATGCGGTCGCGTTCGGAGGCCAGGATCTCGAAGACCTCGGGGGAGGCCGTGCCGCTGTCGACGCACGGCAGCAATTGCAGAACTACCCGGCTGGACAAGCCGGCGGTGAAGAACTGCTGGATCAGCTTCACGCGCTCGATGGCGGACTCAGGGTAGGTGCGCTGACCACTCGGGGTGCGCTCGGACTCGAGCAGGCCCTGCTCCTCGTAGTAGCGCAGCGCTCGGGTGCTCACTCCTGCGCGGATTGCGACATCACCGATCCGCATGCCTTTCGCCTCCTGTGATCTAACAGTCTGCAAGCAGACTTGCCCTTGACGTCAACGTGAAGTTTTAGAGTAGCCGATGTCGGGCAGATGTGGCCCGATCCCAAGAACAAAGAACTTCTCGTAGAAGGCATGGTCCCCATGGACATCACCAACCAGATCGCACTCGTCACCGGCGCAAACCGCGGAATCGGCCGCCAGTACGTACTCGAACTCCTCGATCGTGGAGCGGGCAAGGTGTACGCGACGGCCCGCCGCCCCGAGACCTTGGAGTTCTCCGACGACCGGGTGGTGCCGTTGCGGCTCGACCTGCTCGACCATCAGTCCGTCGTGGCTGCGGCAGCGGCCGCAAGCGATGTCACGTTGCTCGTCAACAATGCCGGCATCGCCACCGGCGCGCCTCTGGTGACCGGTGACCTGGCCGAGATCCGCCGCGAGATGGACACGCACTTTTGGGGCACGCTGGACGTGATCCGGGAGTTCGCCCCCGTGCTGGCCGCCCAGGGAGGTGGTGCGGTCGTCAACGTCTTGTCTGCCCTGTCGTGGTTCACCGCTCCCGGCACCGGGTCGTATTCTGCTGCCAAGGCGGCTGAATGGAACATGACAAACGGTGTGCGGCTCGAACTTTCATCGCAAGGGACGTTTGTGCAAGGCGTCCTGTTGGGCGCGGCCGACACGGACATCTCCGCTGGATATGACGGGCCCAAAATCGATCCTCGCGACGTGCCGCGTCTCTCACTCGACGGTCTGACCGACGGGTTGATCGAGGTGATCGTCGACGACTGGACCGCGATGGTGAAGGCGTCGCTGGCCGGAGACCCGGCCGCGTTCTACTCGCAGATGAGCCAGCTCCTCGGCGCCGGCTGAGCAGCCGCCGCCGGCGGCAAGGCCGCGTTGTCACCTCCCGGTGGTCAGTCAACAACCTGGAGGCAGACCATGCTCAGTGTGTGGCGCCTTCACCTTTCGGGTGCGCGAGGGGCACGGCCGTCTTCAAGAACGACAGTTGCTCGTCGACCACAGTCGGGAACAGTGGGTCCACGTAGGGGTCGAAGTGACCACCGCGGTGCACATGCACTGTCGCATGCGGGATCTTTGACGCCACTTTCTGGGCGACAGAGGCCGGGGTGACGGCGTCATCGGACATGATCTGGATCAGCGTGGGGCATGTGATCGCAGCAGCTGTGCGCCCCGGGGAATAGAGGCCGATCTTGAGAAGTATTCGGGCGGCCACGGTTTCGGGATAATCGCTGATGGTCAGTCCCGACTCAGCAATAAGTCGGTCCCGTGCGTCCATCGCGTCAGGCGATGTCATGACGGCGACGTCGCCGGGTCGACCGACTGAATTGATGTAGCGCGGTGACCGCTTCAGCAGCGCCCGCGTCTGGTCGATGACGGCGGACGGGAGGACTCGGAGAGTGTTGCGCAGACCGGTTGCTCGCACCGCTGCGGGGCCGCTGACGTGGGGAACCTGTGCGATCGCGGCCGCGAAGTCCTCGCCGTTGCCCGCAAGTGAGAGCACGTGGCCCCCTGCGAACGAGGTCCCCCAGCCGACAATCCGCCGGGCACGGGCACCGTCGAGCGACCGGGCGTAGGCAATGGCGTTGCGGTAGTCCTGATGCTGCTTGGAGATGTCGAGGAGCTGGCGTGGCTCGCCCTCGCTGTCTCCGAAGTGCCGGTAGTCGAACACGACAACCACGTATCCGGCGCGGGCGAAGACGTCCGCATAGTTGAAAAGCCGCACGGCGCGGGGAGTGCCGAATCCGTGAGCCATCACCACCGCAGGCGTGTCGGCGGTGGCGGCAGCCGGACGGAAAACGGCCGCCGCGCATCGCACGCCCTCGGAGTCGAACCATTCGTCGGTGCGCGAGTAGCCGGGACCCGCGGTGGACGCATCAGTAGGCATGGCAAGTCCTTCGGGTGGGGATGCGGCTGTGTGTAGAACACACCGACCGCATTCTTGATCAGCGTTCAAGAAGACGGTAGCAACGCCTTGAACGGTAATCAAGATAGGATTCCGGCATGCCCCGGAACCGTGCGCCTGTCGACCGGGCTGAGAAGCGGGCCGAGATCATCGCTGCGGCCACGTCACTGTTCGTCGACGAGGGTTACGACAACACGACGATGGGAAAGATCGCGACCGCGGCGGGCGTGACAGCGAACACCATCTATTGGTACTTCCGAGACAAGGATCAGCTGCTGATCGCGGTTCTCGACGAAGTACACGCCGAGACCCTCACCCGCTTTGCTGCCGTGAGCGAGCGGCCGCTCGGCGACCGCATCCTCTGGGCGGTCCGAGAGCTCACCCGATACCACCGGCTGGTGGACACCGTCCATGTGCGCACATCCCATTCTGTCGATATCGACAGCTGGCACAGCGGTTTTCACTCGACATGGGAAGGGTGGATTGCGTCCGAGCTGACCCAGTCAGGAGCACCCGGCGCCGACGTGGGGGCGATGACTCGTGTGATCGTCTTTGTCATCGAGAGCATGCTCAGCCATCCCAACAGTGAGGACGAGAACCGGGCAACGGTCGACGTACTCCTGCGGATGGTTGACCTGCCAACACGCTAGGGATCTTGGCGGGCCGCCACCGCATTTGCACCAGGATCGTCCCCGTCGGTGGTGGTGGGTGGCTATGTGCCCTCCGCAACTGTGCCGGGGGATGAAGTTGGTGGGGTCTATGGGTCTGTGGTGGCAAGAATCCAGAGAGTGGTCTCGGCATGGGCCGGCAGCGTCATGGGTTTTCCGGTGGCGGCACTCTGCAGGGTGAGACCGTCGAGGTAGCAGACGATTCGAGGTGCTCTGGCGGACGCCGCCGCGGGATCGACTCCTGCAGCGGTGAGCGCGTGCTCGATGAGATTGCAATATGCGGCGATGCAGTCGGCTGCGGCAGTTGCCAGGTGGGGATGCCGTGAGGCGGCGACGTAGAGCTCGAGCTGCGCGAGCGAGGCACCGGCGTCTGCGAAGAGGTTGGTCAGTTCACCGAGCATCGACTCGAGAAGTTGCTCCGGGGTTGATTGCTCGCTGTCCCACTGCGCGATGAGGGTCTCACATCGTTCGACCACGGAACTCGAGAACTGTTGCAAGGTGGCCCGGAGCAGCTGGTCGCGATCGGTGAAGTGGTAGGTGGTGGACCCTACGGACATGTGGACCCGCTCGGCGACATCGCGCAAGGTGAAGCCGTTGAGGCCTCGCTCGCCGATCAACTGCAGTGTTGCAGTCATCAGTGCTTGCTTGCCGGCTCCGCGTCGTCGCGGCGAATCGGTAGCGCCTGAGTTCACCTATCCCACTCTCTCTGTCTCCACCGCCAGGTACCGATCGTCAGTGTGCCAATGCGATGAGAACGATGACGCATCCCACGACGACGGGTAGTACCAACAGCATTGCTCGATGTTCGCAGGAGAGTGTTGTGCGTTGGGTCGACGGTGTGTCGTCGACACTGTGAATGGTTCGTGCAGATTCGCGTGCGCGAAGCGAAGAAACGGTCTTCACCCTTTGTCCTGTCCGCGGCCATGGTTCGGTTCGGTCGGATGCCAACCTATCCTATACTGCACAGCTGTGCAGTATCCGTTGTCCAGGCGACGCTTCGACAGCGGGAACACCTGTCTGGTTTGTTGGGATCGGTAGCGGGGTGGCCCGGGTGTACTCGTCCGTGTTGGTCGTCGAAGATCGGCGCCACGTACGGAAGGAGCGTTTGATGACGTTACCGCGCAACCACTTTGGTAACCCCGGTCGACCCAGGGCGGGGCATCGCCCGACCCGTGAAGAGGCGCTGGCGCGCCTTCGGCAGCGTCAGATGCCTCTGCCGGACCTGGCCGTGACCGCGCGAGCCATGCCCGTTGCCCCCACCTATCCCTCGCCTGGCCTGTCCGGTCGAGAAGTTCAAGTGCTGCGAGTGTGGCTGGCACTCGACTCCAAATCATCTGTCGCGCAGAGGTTGTGCATCTCGCTCGGTACGGTCAACACACACCTCACCCGCATTCGAGTCAAGTACAGAGACGTCGGACGAAGTGCACCCACCAAAGCGGCTCTGGTGGCACGCGCCATCCAGGATGGAATCGTTTTGATCGACGATCTCTGAGTCGTGGGTCGACCGGGCCAGAAACGCCTCGTTCGAGACAGAGATACCCATTACTGCAAGTTTCAGCGCGAGGCTGCTTGATCCGGGTTAGCGTTGTACCGACGTTCCGACCAGCAGGCACGGGATGCCCTCCGTACAACGATCGAGGTATTCCGCGTGCCCACGCCCCTGACAGATGAATCATCGGCCGACAGTTCCTTACCCCCACAGGATTCCGGTCCCGAGTTGCAGCGGACTCTCGGCGGATTCCAGGTGTTCGCGATCTCCTTCGCGTTCATCTCCGTGGCGGTGGGAGTCTTTGCAACGTACGGAGAAGTGCTGGTCACCGCTGGCCCGGTTGGTATCTGGCTGTGGCTGTTCGCGGCCGTCGGCCAGACATTGGTTGCCCTCGTGGTCGCTCAATTCGCGGCCCGGATCGCGTTGAGCGGCTCGTCCTACCAGTGGGCATCGAGGCTGGCGAACCCGAAGGTCGGTTGGCTGTTCGGCTGGTTGACCTTCTGGTACCTGGCCACGGCAGTCGTCGCAATGGACAGTGCACTGGCCAGTCAGGCGTTCATGCCGCTCGTGGGGATGGATCCGAACGAGGACACGGCCCGCATCATCACGGTGATCATCATGATCATTCAGGCTGTCTTGGTGATCGCGTCGACCCGCTTGCTGGGCTTGATCACCTCGGGTGCTGTCGGTGTCGAGCTCGCGATCGTCGCGATACTCGTTGTCGCGCTGGCAGCGGTGGTGGTGTTCACCGGTAGCGGTGAGGTCAGCAACCTGACGTCGCGGGGAATCACCGAAGGCGACAGCAATTACTTCGCCATCGGCGGCGGACTGATGGCCGGAATGCTGATGGGACTGACCACGCTGGTGGGATTCGATTCGGCGGCCAATCTCGCGGAAGAGGCCAAGGATCCGTTCCGGAGTGTGCCGCGCGCGATCGTTGCCTCCGTGCTCGCCGCCGGGGTGGCAGGGTTCCTGTTCTTGCTCGCGCTGACCGTCGCGATCGACGATGTGGACGCGATCAGTAAGAGTGGGTCGCCGGTCGCAGCGATCATCCGAGACCAACTCGGTCCGGTGATGGAACGAATCCTGCTGGCTGCCATCGTCTTTGCGATCTTCGGCGCCGGAATGGTGGTGATGGCGGCGTGCTCACGTCAGGTGTTCGCGATGGCCCGTGATGAACGGTTCCCGGCACATGGGCTGATGCGTAAGGTCAATCCCCGCACCCAGACCCCGGTACCGGCCACCCTCCTCATCCTGGTCGTCGGTGTCGTCTTGTTGGTCGTGCTGCCCGGAGATGCGCTGATCAAGCTGATCACCGCCTCGACACTTCTGCCTGCGCTCATCTACGGCGCCATCGTTGTGCTCTATCTGGTGGTGCGCAAGCGGCTGGAAAGAAAAGAGGATGGGTTCAGCCTCGGCCGCTTCGAACTCCCGATTGCCGTGGCAGCCTTGATCTGGGTCGCCTTCGCGCTGTTCGTGTTGGTCACTCCAGGTGACTCCACCTCGTCGAACGTGATCGTCGCCGGCCTGATCCTGTTGGGTGGCGTGTACTTCGCCAAGATGATGATCTTCAATCGTGAGGTGCTCGAGACCGAGCCTGCCGGTGGCGACGCCGTCGACGCGGTTGTCGAGGTGACCGAGTGAGCAAACGGGTGTCCGGGCCGGTGGAACTGACCGGCCGAATCGTGCGCCCCGGGGACCCGCAGTATCAAGAGGCGAGTTCCGGATGGAACCTGCTGTTCACCCAAACACCCCAGGTTGTCGTGTATCCGCAGGTGACCGAAGACGTCGTCAATGCGCTCACATGGGCACGGCAGAACGCTGTTTCGCTTCGGGTACGTAGCGGGGGACATTGCCTCGAGGGTTGGTCGAGTGTCGACGACGGCATCGTGATCGATGTCAGCGAGATGAAATCGGTGTCGCTGAACGCGGAATCACAGACGGCGACGGTGGGCGCTGGGCTCAACCAACTCGAAGCCGTGACTGCATTGGGGCGTGCGGGCTTTGCGGCACCGACGGGAACCGAGGGCACGGTCGGACTGGTCGGCGCCACGCTCGGGGGCGGTTTCGGTTTGTTGACCCGCTACCTCGGTATGGCATCGGACAACTTGTTGGCAGCCGAAATAGTCGTCGCTGACAATGACCGAGGTGCAGAGGTCATCACGGTCGACGAGACGAGCAACCCGGATCTGCTCTGGGCGTTACGTGGTGCAGGCAACGGCAACTTCGGGATCGTGACGTCGTTGACCTACCGCGTCCATCCGCTGACGCAGACGATCTACGTCACCGCCACATGGTCTGGTCTCGACCACCTGCACGCTGTGTTCGATGCGTGGCAGCGCTCGGCGCCGGCGACGGACAACCGGCTCACCAGTCAGATCGAGATCAACAGCGAACAGGTCCAACTCTTGGGTGTTCTGGCAACGGGGACACCACACGAGGCGTTGGAACTGCTCGGTCCGATCCTGTCCGTCGGTGCGCCAGAGGTGACAACGTCGGACGCGAGTTGGGTCGACACCTACACGGCATTCCAGATTCCGACCGAGGACGAGCCGGCCAACTGGAAGTTCCAGTCCCAGTTCATCTCAGAACCGTTCCCGCCGGAAGCGATCGACCTGGTCTGTCAGTACATCGCGACTGCTCCGACTGCAGAGTGCAACTACTTCACCAACGCCTTCGGGGGCGCGGTGACCCATACCGAGCCGTCCGGTGGGTCGGTATTCGCGCACCGCAACGCGATCTTCTACGCCGAGCCCGGTGCCGGATGGGGAACAAGGGGAGCAGAGGCCGCGGCGGCGGATCCCCTGTCGACAGTGTGCCTGTCCTGGGTGGACGACTTCACGAAAGCGCTGGCGCCCTATGTTTCCGGGGCGTACAGCAACGTCCCGAACGCCGACATGGCCGACTGGCAAACCGCCTACTGGGGATCCGGCGTCGAGCGATTGAAGGCGATCAAAGCGCAGTACGACCCGACCGGTGTATTCAGCTTCGAGCAAGGGCTTTCACAACCCGAGAGCTGAATCATAGTGAGCGAGCGATGATTTCCTTCATGATCTCGTTGGTGCCGGCGTAGATCTTCTGAACCCGTCCATCTGCCCACATGCGGCCGATGGGGTACTCGCTCATGTACCCGTATCCACCGAAGAGTTGCATGCAGTCGTCGAGCACTGTCATCGCGCGGTCCGAGGTCCACCACTTGGCCATCGCCACCGTGGGGATGTCGAGCTCGCCGGCGAGGTGTTTGCGAATGCAGTCGTCGATGAAGACGCGGGCGATCGTTGTCTCTGTCGCGGCTTCGGCGAGTTTGAACTTGGTGTTCTGGAACCCGAAGATGGGGCGGCCGAACGCTGTCCGCTCCTTGGTGTAGGCGAGTGTCTGGGCGACAGCAGACTCCATCCCGGCGACCGAGGCCACGGCGATGATCAATCGCTCCTGGGGTAGTTGCTGCATCAATTGGACAAAGCCCAATCCTTCATCGGTTCCCAGGAGGTTCGCGGTCGGTACCCGAACGCTGTCGAAGAACAGCTCCGACGTGTCCTGTCCACGTTGCCCGATCTTGTCCAGAATCCGGCCGCGGCGGAAACCCTGCCGGTCACCCTCGACGAGAATCAGCGAGATGCCTTCTGCGCCTTTGCTGGTGTCGGTCTTGGCCACCACGATGATGAGGTCGGCCTGCGATCCGTTTGTGATGAACGTCTTGGACCCGTCGATCACGTATTCGTCTGCGTCGCGGATCGCTTTGGTCGAGATGTTCTGCAGATCGGAGCCCGTGCCGGGTTCTGTCATCGCGATGGCGCCGACAACCTCGCCGGTTGCCATCTTCGGCAACCAACGCTGCTTCTGCTCCTCTGATCCGTACTCGAGCAGGTAGTGGGCGACGATCCCGTTGTGCAGGCTCACACCCCACGACGAATCACCCGCTCGCGCTTGCTCTTCGATCAACACCGCCTCGTGCGCGAACGTGCCGCCGCCGCCGCCGTACTCCTCTGGAATCGACATGCACAGCAGCCCCAATTCGCCGGCCTGGTTCCACAGATCGCGATCCACATGGTGTTGCGACGTGTACTTCTCGGTGTTCGGAATGACGTGCTTGTCGAGGAACGACTTGATCAATCCGCGTAGAGCTTCGAGATCAGGAGTCACCCAGGATGAGGTGTGGGTCATCGGTACCTTTCATCGGCCGCACCATGTCAGTAGGCATTGTAACAATGATGGATGTCACTATCGCACAGCGAGATGACGGTGGCGCCAGTGGCTCCTATTTTCCCAGTTCGGCCAATTTCCGGCACCAGCGAATGCAACAGTGTATCTATAGTTGTGGCATTGACTTCCCATTGACGCGCTGGATCTAGATGCATGGTCCGCGTGTCTCTGGCCTACGAAGGCGTATGACATGGACAATTCGGGGGTTTCTCGCCGCGCGGTGTTGCGCGGGATGGCGATGGGGTCCGCGGCTGTGGCGGGCACAGCCGCAGCCGGACATCTGGGTCTGGGGCAGGTGTGGGCCGCTCCGCCCACTGATCGCCGGGTGGCCGTTCTCGGTGGAGGTATCGCGGGGTTGACCGCGGCGCACGAGTTGGCCGAGCGTGGCTACGAGGTCACGGTGTACGAACGGCGCGCACTCGGAGGCAAAGCGCGCAGCATGGACGCCACCACCATGCGCTTCGGTGGTGGTCGTAGGCCGTTGCCGGGGGAGCACGGGTTCCGGTTCTTCCCTGGCTTCTATCAGGCTGTTCCGGACACGATGCGGCGAATACCGTTCCGTGGCAATGTAAACGGGGTCCGTGACAATCTGGTGCCGGCCCTGACGGCCACGGGGGCATACAACGGCCCTGAGATCACTGCGCCGTTCGCTTTGGACTTCAACGCGATCGGTCTGGCTGCTCACCCCGAACGGTTGGTCAAGTCGCTGCTCGGCGGGTTGATCTACGCGCCGCGGCTGCCCTATCTGGACCTGCTGGGTCTGGCACAGAGGTTGCTGGTGTACTTCACCAGCTGCGACGAGCGGCGGTTCGGTCAGTACGAGTACCAGACATTCGCCCACTTCGCCCGCGCCGAGAACGCCCATCCGAACTATCTGTGGGTGATCTCCACTGTCACCAGGACTTTGGTTGCGGCGAAGGAGAACATCGCCAGCGCCCGAACCATCTGCAACATGGCCGAAGCCTTCCTCCTGAACATCATCAACCGCGGGTCGCAGGGCTATCCGGACATGGTCTTGAATGCGCCCACGAACGAGGCGTGGATCGACCCATGGGTGGCGCACCTGCGCGGCATGGGCGTTCGGTTCGAAATGGGCAGCACACTGCAGTCGCTGACCACCGCGGACGGACGAATCGCATCGGCTCGGATGACCGACGCAAGCGGCCGCCCGACAGAGGTGCCCGCAGATTGGTTCGTGTTGGCAGTGCCGCCCGAAAAGGTGGTCCCGCTCCTGGGTCCGGACGTGTTGGAGCTCGATCCTTCGCTCGAGAGGATCTCGAAGTTGTTCTCCGACTGGATGACCGGCATCCAGTTCTACCTCGACATCAATGAGTCCATCGCTCCGGGGCACATAGGGTTCATCGAATCGCCGTGGCGGTTGACCGGCATCCAGCAGGGCCAGTTCTGGCATGGCCGCAACATCGCCCGCGACTACGGGGACGGCACGGTCCGCGACATCTTGTCGGTGGACATCTCCGAGTGGAACACGCCCGGGTCGAACGGCAAGACCGCCAAACAGTGCAGCCCAGAAGAGATCGCCCGGGAGACCTGGCACCAGGTCGTGACCACGCAGTCGGGTCGATTGTTGTTGCCAGACAAATTGACCGACGCAAACTTGAAGGGCTGGTTCCTCGATCCGGGTATCGGCTGGAATCCACAGACCCGCGCATTGACGAACGAGGACCCGTTGCTGATCAATACGGCCGGCTCCTGGGACAACCGGCCCAATGCGGGCACCGGGATACCGAATCTGTTCCTGGCCGGCGACTATTGCCGCAGCCAGATCGATCTCGCGACAATGGAAAGCGCGAACGAGGGCGGCCGCAATGCGGCGAACGCTGTGCTCGATGCGTCGGGATCAAACGCCTCACGGGCACGGCTGTGGCAACACACCACGATCGCCGAGTTCGATGGCGCGCGTCAACTGGATCGCGACCGATGGCGCGCGGGGTTGCCGAACGTATTGGACATCCCGTGACGTCTCCGGGTGGTCGACGCAATGCAACACGGTTTGTAGAGTCGCTACATGACGGTAGAGCACGACGAAGTCGACGAGAAGATCATGGACGCCACGCTCGACCGGATCCTCCAGGTAGGGATTCGTCGAGCGAGTCTGGAAGACATCGCCCGCCGAATCGGGATGAACAGGGCCACGATTCACCGCCGGTTCGTGGGCAAAGACAATCTGATCGAGGCGGTGCTCGAGCGCGAGACACGCCGAATGTTGGCCGAGGTCACGGCAATCGCGACGACTGCGCCAGGGGTCGACGCCCAGATCGAAGAGACAGTGCTCCACGTGCTGCTGCAGACCCGCATCCACACGTTGGTGACACAGCTCCTTCGTGTCGCGCCCGAAGAAGCCCTCACCTTTTACACCGTCCAGGGCGAGCGGCTCGTCGGTATCGGCATCGACTACATCGTCGGGCTCCTCGACCACGCCCAACAGGCCGGTGTCATTGCCCGCTACGACCCGAGGCCGATCGCCGAACTGGTTGCCCGACTATCGCATTCACTGATGCTCACTCCTGGAAGCGGGGGGAGCGTCGACTTCACCGACCACGAGCAAGCCCGTCGGTTCGTTCGCACAACTCTCGTGCCCCTCATCAAGTACGGCATCACCGCATCACCGGAGGACAATCCCGATGACACCATCAGCAGCAGTACCCACCCGGCATCCCCGCAAGCCCCGTAAAGGCCCGGGACTCGGCCCGTTCGCCCGCTTGCTGAGGATAGGGAGCCCCACTCCCCAAAGGTGGGGCGCGTTGGGCGAATCGTTGCTGATCGGTGATGACCCGATGGACCGTCTCGTCGACTGGATGTACGCCGAGGGCATGGCGGACACGCGGCCACTCTTCGACCAGGCCCTGCGTACTGGGATCGACACCATGCCGGATGCGCCGCCGCCCCTTCGGCTCTTTTTCGAGATGGTCGAAGACACGCCTGACTGGGTTGACGAAGGTCTCCTGCGCCACGGAGAGAGGGTTTATCGCTCAGGTGGCACTGATTCGCTGTACTTCTCGCGAGACGTGTCGTTCCTAGGGGGCTACCTCGCGTCCGGATTCAACAAGACGCTCATTCGTACCGGTGCGCTCGAAACCGGCCCTGCCCGACGTTTCGCAGAGACACTCCAGTGGGCCATGGACATCTCGAGCGACCACGGCATGGCCAAGTTCGGGCAGGGCTATCAATCCACTCTGCACGTGCGCCTCATCCACTCCATCGTGCGCAGGCACGTGGGTGCGATGCCCGATTGGTGCACCGACGAGTGGGGTATCCCCATCAACCAAACCGACATGGCTGCAACGCTTTTGGGAGCATTGCTGGCACCGATCGTAGGTGGCATGGCCTTCGGTCTCATTCCCTCGCGCAGCGATATGGAAGCTGCGGCCCACCTGACCCGGTACGTCGGCTGGCTGATCGGGGTAGAGGAGCACTGGCTGCCACGCAGCTTCCACGATGGGGTGGCGCTGTTGCATCACTGCCTTGCCGCGATCACCAATCCCGATGACACCAGCCGACAGATGGCGCTACCGATGATGAACGACCCCTTGTCCTGGAACTACCCGAACCTGCCGGGTGTGCGCGGCCGCATTGCCCGCGCCCAGCACCTGTCGGTGACCAGCGCGTTTCTGGGACCGGCGGCGATGAAACGCCTTGGGCTGCCTGCCTGGGTCCCCCCGTGGTATCCGGCCGTGAGAATACCGATCAATCTTGCACGCACGGCATGGTTCCGGCTGATTCCCGGCGGCACCGAGCGCGCCGCGAGGCATGGGAGGCAGGAGCAGGAAGCGTTCTTACGCCGACTGATCGGTGACACCAATGTCGTTGTCGGGCAGTATGCTGCCCACGCCAACGGCTAGTACCCACACCATCGGCAATCGGTCCCGCCCGTCAGTCGAGGATGGCGGTGGCCTCGACTTCGACAAGGACGTCGGGTTCGAAGAGGTAGTCGACCCCGATCAGTGAGGCAGGCGGCATCGGCTGCGGCAATCCGATCTCGGCAGAGACGCGCTCGACCCCAGTCATGAACTCGGTGATCTTTTCCGGCGTCCAGTGCGTGACATAGAACGTCAGTCGCAGCACGTCCGAGAAGGCGGCACCGGCACCAGCCAATCCCGTCGCTGTGTTGCGCAGAGCCTGCTCAACCTGTCCGGCCAGGTCGTCGGGAGCCACCGGCGTTCCGTCGGCGAGACGGGCGATCTGACCACTGACGTGCACGTGCCGTGACCCGGTACCCACTGCGATGTGGTGGTAAGGCGTCGGCTGGGTCATGCCTGCGGGGGTGGAGTAATCGACGGTCATGTTCTCTCCTTGTGCTTGTCGGGGTGGGTATAGATTTGATACCTGGTACATCAAGGACACTTCAAGGAGACCAGGTTTCATGACGGATACCTCGGCGGCCGAACTCACGGTCAGCGCACCACACCGCGAGCTGCTCGACCAGGTGCTCGACAAGTGGTCGTTGGCGGTCCTCAACGAGCTCTGTGAGCGCCCACGTCGTTTCAACGAATTGCGGCGATCGATTCCGGTTGTCACCCAGAAGTCCCTCACCGCAACGCTTCGCAAGCTCGAGAGGAACGGGATCGTGGAACGGGTACTGCTCAGCTCGCGACCGGTCGCGGTCGAGTACCGGATCACCCCGCTGGGAAAGACGCTCCGCCCGCCGATCGACGTCATCCTCCAGTGGGCCACCGCGCACATGCCCGACATCGAAAGGGCCCGTGCCGAGTTCGATGCGGCCGATGATGACTGAAGATGAATTGTCGGCCCGGCATACGTTGCGCGACAACTACTGGCCGTCGCCCCGGAGTCTCTGCGGTGCGCGCAGTAGATAGCTCTCGGTCAGCAGTTCGGCGACTTCTTCCCAATCCGTCTCATGCCCGAGTATCAGCCCGATTTCGTCACGGCGCCATGACGTGGCAAAGAAGGGTGCACCGGTGTGACGTAAGGCCTCGAGTTCGTCGCCGCCCGATCGGAACATGAGGACTGACGCGGGTCCGTCCGTGTCCGCGGCAGTGGCGTAAGCCGGAGGATGGCCGTCGACGATGTCGAGGACGTGAGCGAATGTCTTGGTGCCGACGCACCATCGGAGGCCCACCCACGCCTGCTCTTCGCGAACCTCGGGGTGGACCAGGCAAAGCTCACGGACCCGCCCTGCGATGTCGTCGAACGATGGCGTCCGTGTCGGCGAATCGTCCGGGGTCTCGGAGCTGTTCACGACCGCTACCGTAACTCTGCATCTGCGCGCTCGACCTCCCTTCGAGTGCTCGGGCGAACCGACAGTCTTTTGTTCACCGTTGTGCGTCGGCATCACCCGTGGTGCGGAAGTGGTCTCACGCGATTCGGCGTGCGCGCAGTGGGTACCCGTGGAGGCATGTTGAAGAACTCTGTGATCGAGGGATTGGTCGCCGGCACCGTCGGTGGCGCCGTGATGACGCTCGGGGAAAAGTTCGAACAGAAACTGACCGGACGCCCGAGTTCGTACGTTCCGGCGCGGGTGCTCGAACGGTTGACCGGGTTGGGCGAGAAGCCCGGTCAGCAACCGGTGTGGGCCAACTGGGCGATGCATTACGGCCAGGCCGCGGCGCTGGGCGTTCTCCGGTCGGTGATGTCGGAGGTCGGTCTGCGTGGCCCGGTGGCATCGGCGAAGTTCACCGTCGTCCGCCTGACCAACGACCAGATCTTGGAGAACGCGACGGGTGTCGGCGCCCCTCCGGAGACGTGGCCTCGGTCAGAGATCGCGATCGACGTCCTCCACAAAGCCGTGTACGCCTTCACCACAGGAGTCATCACAGACGCCCTCGCAGCTCGGCGTGGGCCAGGCCCCGGCCAGCAGCATGCGGCTGTGTTCCCCGGTCGCCACCCAGATGTCGGCCCGATCTCGCGCGAGCGGGCCAAACGTCGACTCCTCGGCTGATCGCCGGCCCCGGGCCCGATCGGACGGATGACGGTTTTCTTAAAGAATCCGTAAACTGTCAGCAGTCTGTAGGTAGTCGTCGTGGAGGAGTGTGTCGAGTGGTCGAAAGCCATCGGGATCAAGGTGGTCTGATCAGTCGGCGCGGGCTGCTCATCGCCGGGGGAGGTGCGCTGGCGGCTGTGGTGGCCGCGTGCTCGACGGACGGCGGATCTTCCCCACAGAAGAAGTCCGCATCGGCGCCTCCTCCAGAGGCCGTGGTTACCTTCGAACCGGCCGCGGGTGCGGCGAACTTCGATCCGCTGGGTCCGGTGTTGGTCTCGGTGACCCAAGGAACTCTGGTCGATGTGGTGATGACGAACAACGAGGGCCGCGTCGTCCCGGGAGTGATGACACCCGATCGGGCCGCGTGGAAACCGGAGACACCGCTGGGGTACACCAAAACGTATGCACTGCAGGTGACTACGCGTGACGACGAGGGCCGCACCCGTACGCATTCGAGCTCGTTCAGCACCCTGGCGCCGAACAATCTGACCATGCCGTCCTTTGTCACCACCGGTGGTAATGCGCTGGTCGACGGCGCCACGTTCGGAATCGGCATCGTGACGGTCGTGCACTTCGACGAACCGGTGCCCGACCGGGCAGCCGCTCAACGGTGCCTGTCGATCCAGACCGAGCCCGCCGTGGAAGGCCAGTGGAGCTGGCTCGATGATCAGAACGTGCATTGGCGCCCTCGTGAGTATTACGCGCCGGGTACGCGGGTCACAGCACGCGCTGACGTGTACGGCATCGACCTCGGAAACGGGCTCTACGGCCAGGACAACGCCGCCTGCTCATTCACGATCGGCGACTCCCACGTGTCCATCGCCGACGACACCACCAAGCAAGTCAGCGTGTACGTCAACGGGCAACTCGCACGCACGATGCCCACCTCGATGGGCCGCGGCGGCACCGAAACCGTCAACGGCAAAACCATCCATTTCTGGACCCAATCGGGCGTCTATACCGTTCTCAGCAAGGCCAACCCGGTGATCATGGACTCCTCGACCTACGGCCTTCCGGTCAACTCCCGGCTCGGCTACCGCGAGACCATCTACTACGCCACCCGCATCAGCAATGACGGGATCTACCTGCACCAGCTCGAGGACACCATCGCCCAACAAGGCAACACGAACATGTCGTCGGGCTGTCTGAACCTGAACCCGGACAACGCCAGGTGGTTCTACGACCTGTCGGTGACGGGAGATGTTGTCGAGGTGCGCAACACCGGCGGGCCACCGTTGGAACAGTGGCAGAACGGTGACTGGAGCATTCCCTGGGAGCAGTGGGTGGCCGGCAGCGCCTTGTAGTCCTACGCTCGGCGGCTGCAAGCCGATCAAGGTATCGCTGAATTCAGAAATCTATGTACTATCAGTGGGTGACCACTGCTGCGATGCACCGAGATGCGCTGTCCCGATTCGGCTATGCGCTCTCGGACGTGACCCGTACCGAGGTGCTGATGATCTTGCGGGATGGTCCCGCCTACCCATCAGACCTTGCCGACCGGATCGGCGTCTCTCGTCAAACCCTGTCCAATCATCTGGCGTGCCTGCGCGGGTGCGGTCTGGTGGTCGCGGTGCCAGAAGGCCGGCGAAGCCGCTATGAACTGGCCGACGCCAGAATCGGTGTGGCGCTCAATGATCTGCTC
The DNA here is from genome assembly GCF_001598915.1 of Williamsia muralis NBRC 105860. Taxonomy (GTDB): domain Bacteria; phylum Actinomycetota; class Actinomycetes; order Mycobacteriales; family Mycobacteriaceae; genus Williamsia; species Williamsia muralis. Next base: position 507,045 of record NZ_BDAP01000001.1, read on the forward strand.
GGTGTGGTGCTGGCGGTGGACCCCGACTGCTGCGACGCTGCTCCAACACAGAACTGCTGCTGATGTCTCAGCACCTGGGCGTGCCGGGGCGGGCGGCTGCTGAAGCAGTGCCTGAGGCGCGGAAGAACGTGTTGGCCAGACGAATTCGGTGGTTCGTGGCGATCACCATCGCCTACAACGTGGTCGAGGGGATCGTTGCGATCAGCGAGGGTGCACGTGTCTCGTCGGTTGCCCTGATCGGTTTCGGTCTGGACTCGATCATCGAGGTGTCGTCTGCGGCGGCGGTGGCCTGGCAGTTCGCCGGTAGCAAACCCGAGGACCGCGAGAAGATTGCGCTGCGCATCATCGCCTTCTCGTTTTTCGCTCTCGCGTTGTACGTGAGCGTTGACGCTCTGCGTGCTTTGGCGGGCGGGGGAGAAGCCGGTCACTCGGTCGTTGGCATCGTTCTTACTGCCACCAGTGTGATCATCATGCCCATCTTGTCCTGGGCGCAACGTCGCGCGGGACGAGAACTCGGCTCGTTGTCCGCTGTTGCCGATTCCAAGCAGACGTTGCTGTGCACCTACCTCTCGGCCATAGTGCTGCTGGGATTGGTGCTCAACAGCACCGTCGGCTGGTCTTGGGCAGACCCGATCGCCGCGCTGCTCGTTGCCGCCATTGCGGTGCGGGAGGGCGTCAGTGCCTGGAAGGGCGACACCTGTTGCCCCTCGCCGGTAGGCATCGACAAAGGTCGCTCAGCGGGACACGACTGCGACTGCTGTCCCTGACAACTTGCTTGCGCGGCAACGTGTTCCTGTGCAAACGGGCGAAGAAGCAGGAATGGTGATCGTCAGCCCGAATGTGATTGCGCGGGTCTGTTACCCAAGGTTTGGATGACGTCGGCCACGGTCGCGACAGCGTCGTCGGACAGTCCGATCAGGCCGATCAAGATCTCGCGGACTGCGGCGTCCGCAGTAGGAGTCAGGGCCTCCTGAACAATTCGCTCGCCGGCTACACCAGAGATTCGGCGTGAGCCCGGGGCCTCGAGGAAGTAGCGTATGTCGACGTCCAGTCCGCCGGAGATTGCCTCGACGTCGGAAAAGGTGGGGGCGAGACCGTGTTGAAGTTGCCGCACACGCGACTTGGATAGTGCGAAGCCTCTCGCGTTCGCGCGTGCGGCCAATTCAGCACCCGTCATCGGTTCACCGTTCTGCCCGGGTATCGAATCGAGCAGAGTGCGAAGCCTTTTGGGAAATAAGCTGGGTTCGTCGAGATTCCTCCGCATCGAGCACCTTTCTTCTGGGGCTTCGAAAGTTAGTCGGTTCACGCGGGGGGAAGCGCACGGCAAATTGTAGTGATCTGCATCACATATATGCGCGAGTGGCCTACGACTGGAATGCGTCTTGATCCTGCACAGCGGATTGCGTATGTTACATTTTCGCCGCTGCGCCTGAGGCGTATCGAGGGGATGGCCGGCTCGGTGGCCGGGTGGGCATTAGCAAACGTGACGACTTCGCCGTGATGATCTGTGGCCATAGGAGGCAATGATGAATGCGCTTGTCGTTTCCGATACGCGTTCGGTCTATACAACGCTGGGCTCGTTGCGGTCAGAGGGTGATGTCGGACGGCTTCTCGGCGGCCCCGTCCGGGCTTTTGGACTGGAGCTGTTGGACAACCACCTGGATATGTGGGTTCCGATCGAACCTGATGTCTATCAACGAAATCCGGCGTTCAACGCGATCGCCTCGGTGATGCTCTTGCGTTGCCACGGGGCCCACGTACCCATCTTTGGTGCAGTCGCCGTCACGGCCCGTGCATCCACTGGTGCACTGGTGCCTCTCACGCAAACCCACCATCAGCGCCTGGCTCAGTCGATCAGCGAGGTGGTGGTCGCCGTCGAGGGCTGAACGGTGCTGCGGCCACTGCTCAGCTGAGCCATTCGCGTGAGTACACGTCTTGCCAGCGCACGTGGATTGCGCGGCAAGCCTGTGCAGTGACTTTGGCGCCCAGGGTGCGGACGAGCACGTCCTCGATTGCATCGCGAATGTGATCCGACATGACGGGCAGGTCATCTCGATACCGCGCGATCAATCCGATTCGGACAGCATGTATCTGGTCGCCGGCACCGTCGAGTGAAGCGAACACCACCAGGCGACCGAGTCCGGTTCTGATCTGCGTCGCCAATAGTTGTTTGACAACGCGGTCGCTGATCCAGACCCCGGGCATATCCGTTGCCAGTGCACGAGCGGGTCGACGAACCCGATTGAGGCTGGACGAGATTCGGGCCACGAGTCGAGACACATCGCTGTCGGTGTCATCGAGATGATGGCTGGCCTCGACCAACCACGCATCGGTCGGATCGAGATCGTCGTCGTAGTCGTCGTGGACGTCATCACTCATGAAGACGCTCCGTCGGCCGTGGAGTCTGGCTCCGACATGTGCTCGGTGCTGCCGGGGCGCCAGGGTGCCAGGCGTGTGGCCAGATACCGCCGGCTGCGTTGAAGGTGGCCACGCGCGGAACCTGTGCTGATCTGGAGCACCCGGGCAATCTCTGCCAACGACAGTCCCTCGACCTCACGCAACCACCATGTGGATCGTGACGTCGGCGGGAGAGCGTCCAGTTCGGTGCGCAGCGCCTCGAGCAGAGAAGTGCCCATGGCGACTTCAGCGGGCAGTGGCTCTGGTGATTCGAGATCGACGAATCGTGCTTCGTCGGTCGGGACATCACGCTTCTTTCGAAGTGAATCGGCCAGACGACGATAGGCGATGGTGAACATCCAGGTTCGGAACGAGCTGCGAAAATCAAAGTCGGGAAGCCCTTTCCAGACACTGAGGAGTGTTTCCTGCGCGAGGTCTTCAGCGCTGACGGGATCGGCCATCCGCTGCAGATATCGCAGCAATATGGGAGACACCCTTGCGATGAGAACACCGAACGCCTCCTGGTCCCCTACCGCAGCTGCCCCGGCGAGTTCGTCATCGGATAGCTCGGTCAGCGATAGCCGACCACCCATCGGATGCGTGTCTGCCGACCGATCATCGGGCGACTCGTCGGCCGGACCCGCGTCAGGCTTCTCGTGGTCGCGTTCGGTCATGCGCGCGCCTTTTTGCACGCTGCACGAATACTCCCGTTGTCAGGACGGTTCACCAAGGTTACCCAATGACGTCGTAGTTCCTTGTCCAGATGGCGAGGAAGGCGCTTGGTCGGCCGTCGGGCAATCTGGCCGGGCGCCCCGAGTCGAATGTCTGTGATGAACCGTTGACATGAACGCCAGCTACTCCTTTGCCCCCGGCCGCGCTTCGATGAAGCGGGCCGACACCCGAGGGCAGCGTTGATCGGTGTCGAACCGACCGAGTTCTCAGCCGGGTCATCAAACGCTGCCTGCTATTGACTCACCCCCGATCGACCGGCCGATGAAACTCCACCGCTGACCAACGATCGGCAGGTCAGTCCATCCGGTGGCAGTCCACCCGAGGCAGTCTTTTCGCGAATGATCCCCAATCCCTGCGCGAAGCATAGCAATGCTTATTGGTCTGTCGAGATGGCCGTCCGCGCGGGGAGGTCGACGTGGTCCTGTGACGTAGATCGCTTGAAGTCGTGCGTGCCGTTTCACTTTGCCGGCGGGACTAACTCGGTGAAGGGCCAACGTCCAGCGAGTTCCGGGGACGAGCCGAAGAAATGGGCACAAGGAGTTGCTGATGTCTGACACGACGACCACACCTGCAAAGGACACAAGCGCACAGGGCGCAGCCACTGGTGGCAAGAGTGTGGTTCCCACGAGTGGTGATCGAGGCCGCACGGCAATCTCCCAAACCGTGGTCGCGAAGATCGCAGGAATCGCCGCCCGCGAGATCAGTGGAGTCAGCGACCTGGGCGGAAGTGCGGAGCGAGTGGTCGGACGCGTCCGTGACGTGCTGCCGGGCACCTCGACGGCGTCGACCCAGGGGATCGAGGTCGAGGTCGGTGAGCGGCAAGCAGCCGTCGATGTGGGCATCGTGGCCGACTACGGCGTGGCAATTCACCAGCTCGCTGCTGCAATTCGTCGCAACGTGGTCAATGCGATCGAGCAGATGACCGGACTCGAAGTGACGGAGGTCAACGTCACCGTCCACGACATCGCAGTGGACGACGACGCCTCAGACAATCCACGAGTGCAGTGATGCAGGGTAATCAGAGATCCTCCGCGTCAGGGGGATTGGGTGTGGAGGCCCGACGGGTCGCCGATGCGGTGTGTGAGATCGACGGCGTCGCCGGCCTGTATGGCGGCGTGTTCGGCGAGATCGCAACCTACCTGCCGGGAACTCGAATCAACGGAGTGGCCCTGTCCGACGCGCGTGGTGAGGTGCACATCGTCGCCACGGCGGGTTCGGACTTGCTGGCCGTCGGCGCCCGTGCGCGCGACATCGCCGAATCGATCACCGGCAAACCGGTTTCGGTCACGATCGACGACATCACCACCAGAGATGCCGCTGTTGCCCACCGAAACGAGCTCACATGAGCACCAACGCCGGCATCGGTTTGCTGGCCGGACTGCTGCTGGCGATCGCGGCGGTCACCGGTGGATTCGGCGGCTTCGTGATCGGTGTGCTCCTGGGTGGAATCGGACTTGCCCTCGGACTGCAACGAGACGGGGTCATCGACCTGAGTGCGCTCGTGCGGAGACGCGATCGTGGCTGATTCAGCCGACGCGACCGCTCGTGCGGACCGTGGCACCCTCGTCATCGCCGACCGGGTGGCCGCGAAAATTGCTACACGCGCGGCACTCTCGGTTGATGCTGTGGTGCGACACCACAGCGGACTGGGTGCAGTCGTCGGTGCGACCTACCCGCAGGTGCGAGTTGACATGGCGCCGAGCGCCGGTCCGCAGTTCATGGTGATTGTGGCTCTGCGCTGGCCGAGCGCAGTCGCCGAAGTCTGCAGGCAGGTCCGTCGGCAGGTGGCGCACGACATGAACCGCCTGACGGGCCTGGCTCCGTCTCGAGTCGATGTGTCTGTGGCGCAGATGATATCGAGTTCGGGCCGCCATGGCGGACACGGCATTGCAGGTCGGTCGCATGCCAGGCTGGTGGAGCTACCCACCGCTGAAGGAGAACGCGAGTACAGGGGAGTGGGTGAGCAGGCTTGAGTGCGCGACATCGTTCCACAACAGCTGATGCACCTGACCGTGTAGATGTTGCGACAGAACAATTCACGAGCCTTCGCCCGGCAAGAGTGCTGCCACCGAGTGAAGCGCCGGGGGCGGCCAGGACTGGGGCCGTATTCGGAGTGTTCATGCTCGTTGTGGCCGCGATCGCCATACACGATCTACTGATCGAAATCGGGTGGGTCAGTGGACGGCAGTGGAGTCACTCCGCGGCACGGTGGGTGGCGGAAAGCTCATGGCAACAATGGATGTGGCCGGCTGCGGCCGCCGCCGTGGCTGTCGGGCTGGGCTGCTTGTGGCAGTCGCTTCGCCCCCGTCGGCGAAAGTACGTTCAGCTCGCCGGGCATGAAGCGCTGTGGACCCGGCGAAGCGACATCGCCAGGCGATGCACCAGCGCGGTGACGGCGCTCCCCGGCGTCGCACTCGCCGAAACCGTTGTCGGTCGGCGGCGGGTAAAGGTCACCGTCGAGGCGTCCGGCCTTTACGACACCGAGACCGTACAGACTGCAGTTGACGAGGTGTTGTCGGCAATCGACATACCCTTGCGCGCCAACATCAAAACCGTGGCCCCGCGTGTGACAGAAGGTGGTCGACGATGAACCACGGACCGGCGGCGGGGCACCGTTTCACGGTTGGGCTGATCGGCGCACTGTTGGTGGCAGCGGGTGTTGCAGCAATCGGGTGGCGCCTCGAGGTCGACTCGATTCGGCAACTGGTGAACAGGATCGACTTCGATGCGCCGCAACGGGCAGCAGACGGTCGTTGGTGGCCCGCAGTGCTGGCCGCTGTCGCAATCGTCGCGCTCTTCTGGGGAACGTCACTGGTCTTGACCGCACTCAGAACCGGGAAGATCGGCGACATACAGCTGACGGGAAGCGATTCCGGCGGGTCTCTGACGATCCCGCCGAAGCTGTTGGCTTCGTCGGTGGCAGACGACCTGCGCGGGCACCGCATGTTCGACCGAGTGAAAGCGGTTGCCACCGACGATCGTGGACGCAAGCTGGTACGGATCACCGTGACCGCGCAGCCACATCACACCTACGACGAAATCACTGCGGTGGTGGAGGACAGCGTCGAGCTGATCCGGACCGCGGTCGATGGCGCAGACCTGCGTGTTCAGGCACTGCTGCACATGGAGAACAACGCTGACAACCGCCGATTTGGCGACCGGCGCTTTTATGAAGAAGGAGAATCCAGTGGGACTCGATGACAGGTTGTCCAACAAGACCGAAGATCTCGGTGGCAAAGCGAAAGAGGTCACCGGTGACCTGACCGGCAACGATGAACTCAAGGGCGAGGGCAAGGCCGACCAGTTGTCGGCAGCAGTCAAAGACGGTGTCGAAGACCTCAAGGACGCCGCCACCAACATCAAGAACAAGCTGACCGGCGGCTAGCTCCGACATGCCCCAGGAAGTAGGACGAAAACCCTCGGAGCCGACTCGGATGCTGGCTTATCGATGCGAGAAACACGAACCCGGGGAACGGAGGCAGCAGTGAGCGAGGATACGGCTCGCAGAGGCGGGGACAAGCTCGAGAATCATTCGGCCGAACCAGCGGGTGCGCTTGAAACACGTCTGTTTGTTGTTGGTCTCTCCGGCTTGGCGGTCATAGCCTCGATAGTCGCCTGGGTTGCGGTCAATTGACAGACCGACCGCGTCCGAGATGCAGCGTTTGAGAGTGGACGCCGAACGCAACCAGCACAATTCGATGTTTCACAAAGAACTGGCCGAGTGCGCCCTTCGATTGCACGGGCCCTGGACTGGCCTGACGCCCGATGAGGTACTTCGAGAGGTGCGTAGAGCAGCTGTCGGACTACTGCCGGCGGTTGACTACGCGAGTGTGACCTTGGTCAGTAAGCACGTGCGCGGCCGCACGAACCAGATCGGTCCGTCCTTCGTCGACGAGGATGTCTCCACGCGCATCGATGCGTTGCACCACGAACACGGAACCGGGCCTTGCTTTGACGCGGTGTGGCAACCCGGGCCGCTGACGGTCAACGCTGTGACCACCGAGACCCGATGGCCTGCCCTGATGGCTGCGGTGCTCGAGCAGACCGAGATCAGATCACTGATGTCGATTCAGCTCAGGGCTGCAGACCAAGCTCTCGGCGCGCTCAACTTGTTCGCCGTCGAGCCTTCGGCATTCACCTGTGAGATCAGAGAAGATGCGGTCATCCTGGCGACCCACGCCGCAATCGCCTTGTCGGCGGCAGATCGACTCCAGCACATCAACAGAGCCTTGGAGTCACGAGATCTCATCGGACAAGCCAAAGGGATGCTCATGGAGAGGTTTGCGATCGACGCTGCCCAGGCCTTCGGCATCCTGCGGGAACTATCGCAGGAAACCAATGTCACTGTGGTCGACATCTGTGCCCAGCTCGTCAACGCAGACCATCCGAGAAAAGCGCGAACCGCAGGCTCCTGAACGATCAGGCAGGATCTGACGGTGGGATGGCTCGTTCGATGACCGAGCGAAGCGCGGAGTCGTAGGACGGGGGGAGAGGCCGGTGGCAGAGTTCGTGGGCTTCGGCCAGCGGCACCCCGAGCGCTCTCAGCACGTCTGTCGCCATTCGGTCGACCGCGGCTTCGCTGTTTCGATCAGCGTCATCCAGCAACAGACGCCCCAGTGCGAGTAGGGATCCCGCCACGAGCGCCAACGCGAGCTCAACGTCTTCGACGTCGAACCGGCCTTGCTGCGATGCGGCGAGGATGTCCCGGCGCGATCGCGGAGCAAGACCGAGATCCGAGGTGATCGGCGACATCGCCGAGTTCAGGAGCACTCGGCTCAGGTCTGGCTCGAGGCGGAACAGTCGTCCGGCCAGTCGGAATGATTGAGTGAACATCTCGACCGGGTCTTCGAGCCCCTCGGTCAAGGTGTCGAGGTACGCCCCGACCGATTCGAGTGCACTGTCGATTGCGGCGCTGAACAGGTCTTCCTTGCTCTCGAAGTGGTTGTAGAACGAGCCCATTCCGACGTCGGCGGCTTGCGTGATCTCCAGGACGGGCGCATTGACTCTGCCGTCGGCGATGAAACCCTGCGCAGCGGTGACAAGCGCCGCCCGGGTGCGCGCCTTGCGGCGCTCGAGTCGATTACCCTGCGTCACTCGGGCTCCTGCGTTTTCGACGGTCAATCGTGGCCACCGGAAGTATACCGACGCGTCCCCGCAGGTGTGCCGACCTGCGACTCACGCGAACCTGGCGCGGAATGAGGCGAAACCCTGCAGACAGTTGTTCGAGAGCGGAACCGGATCCGACACTTCGATGGTCTCGACCCGGGTGATCAACTCGCGCAGTAGGGTCTGCATCTCGAGCTTGGACAGCTGCATGCCTACACACGTGTGCATCCCGTGTCCCCAGCCGAGATTGCTGCCTCGTCGGTGCAGTGAGAACGTCTGGGGATCGTCGAAGTGGCGCTCGTCCATGTTCGCCGCGGCGTAGAGCAGCACAACGCGCTCACCTGCCCGGATCCTGACACCGTCGATGTCCTTGTCGTGACTCACCCTTCGAGTGAAGCCGCGAACAGGTGACGCCACGCGTACCGCCTCGACCACAGCGGTGGGGATCAGTTCGGGGTCAGCTCTGAGTTGAGCGTAGAGCTCTGGATCGCGGCCAAGGCTCCAGAGCAGCTGGCCCGTCGCGAGGATGGTGGTGTCGAGACTCGGTGCCACGAAGTCGATCACCATGGTTCGCGCCTCGGACCTGCTGATCTCTCCGCGGTCGGCAGCATCGAAGACACTGGCCGCCCATCCGTCGGGCGTGACCTGTGAACGGCGCAGTCGCATCGTGTAGAGCAGCAACCCCAATGCCGTCGGAGTCGCGTCGATGGCTCGTCGGTTCAGCGGACCGAGAATGTCGAATGTTCCGGCACCCCAGGTGAGTAACTGCTGCGGTCCGACCTCGACACCGACGAGATCTGCAACGGCTGCGATCGGAAGCCGGGAGGCGAACTCCGCGACTCCGTCGAATGAGTCCAGTTCCAGCAGCCGGTCCACGGTCGCGCGTGCTTCGTCGCGAAGGATGGGCAACGACGGTCGGATTGCGCGTGATACCAACGACTGCATCAGTATTCGGCGGCGGGCCGAATGTCGTTCATCATCGCTGGACAATACGGTCTTGCGTCCGAGTAGATTCGCGACCGGGTTCGCCGCGACCCCGGAGCCGCTACGAAAGGTGGCATCGTCACGCAGTGCACTCCGGACGTCGTCGAAACGGCCCATCGCCCACACCTTGTGTTTCGGCAGCCACACCACCGAGCCCGCGTCGCGGATCTGCCGGTAAACGGGCTGCGGATCGATCAGTGCCGTCTGCCCGTACAAGTCGACATCGACCACCGGGACATCTCGGCGCGACCGCGTGTTGAGCATGTCTATGCCTCCAAGAGAGGTGATCGGGCTGTCATGCCGCTACGTTCGTGATGTGGGTACGGTGTGCGCGTCGGTAGACGGACAGCAGTTGCTCCACATCGGCTTCGGTTCGGGCTGATGCCATCACGACACGGTCGGGCCGGAGGAGCACCGCGTACGTGTGATGTGCCCGCATCACCTCAGACGGGGATGGGTTCGTCGACGGGACACACGCCAGAGCCTCAACGTCGGTGTGCGTCAGTCCCATACGCGCGAGCCGATGGGCCGTGTCATCCCGCAAGGGACCACGGGTGATCAATGCGTAGCGCGGTCCGAGCAGGTTGTCGAGCCGGTGAATGCCGCCGGCCGTACACGCCCGCGGTTGCGGGAACAGGGTTCCGTTGAGGCGCGACAGTATTCCGCGGCGCCGAACCAGTGGCCCGTGGCGCAGGGAAGGGCTTGCATCGGGCAGAGCATGTGCGATGCGAGGAACGTGACATACCGCTGTGACTGCTGCTCTGCGGACGGAAGCGAGACGGTCCTGCCCACCGGTGAGGGCCCATCCGACTGCCAACGCCGTCAGGATGATTCGGGTGGCATGCGGTTTTCGTTCGGATTCGTAGGTGTCGAGCAGCGACTCAGGTGCAGAACCGTCGAGAACGTCGGCCAACTTCCACGTCAGGTTGAACGCGTCGCGCAATCCCGAGCCGAGTCCCTGCCCGACAAACGGCGGTGTCTGATGAGCGGAGTCGCCGGCAAGGAAGACTCGACCGCTGCGCCAGGTGTGAGCCACCCGTGCGCGAAAGGTGTAGACGGCCTGGCGCATGATCTGCGAATCCGCGAGTTCAGACGGGGTCATCCATGGCGACAACAGCTTCTGCAACGTCTGCTCGGATCGCAGTGCGTCGAGGTCCTCGCCGTCGTGCACACGAAACTCCCAGCGGTATCGGTTTCCGGTGACGGGCATGAACGTGGCAGCGCGATCGGGGTCGCAGATCTGGTGGACACCGCCCCACACGTCGAGCGGTGCCGGGGTGAGGACGTCGATCACCAACCATCGTTCGTCGAAGTGGAAGTCGCGCATGGTGATACCGAGTTGATCGCGCACAAGGCTGTTGGCCCCATCGCACCCGATCACAGCGGCGGCATCGACGAAATCTGTTTCGCCACTGCTGTTCTCGTAGCACACCACCGGCCGTGCGCCGCCGGCAACATCGATGACCTGGCAACCACGCCGAAGGTCGATGAGGTCGACGGACGCTGCTTCGTCGAGGAGAACACCTTCGAGGTCGGGCTGGTCGAACATGCTTCCCAGCGGGTAGCCGTTGGCGCCGTCCTCGGTGCTGCGGGCGAATTCGGTCATCACTCGCCCGCGTCCGTTGATCAGCCTCATGCCCGGCATCGCCCGGGTGTGCGGCGCGAACTTCTCGTCGACGCCGACGGCCTGCAGTATCCGGAACACCTCGTCGTCGAGGTGCACCGCGCGTGGCAGCGGATACGGTTCGCGGTGACGCTCCAGGATCACCGTGGCAACACCGCGTTTGGCAAAGAGCAGAGCGCAGGCGAGCCCGACGGGGCCCGCGCCGACGATCACGACGGGGTCGCGCTGGGCGGTCATGCGTAGGTGACGTGGCAGCGTTGACGGCCCAGATCGATGGCGCCGTCGTCGGTCGCGATACGAACCTCGACGACGTCGCCGTCTTTGAGGTACTTGGGGTTTGATGCCTGACGCTTGAAGAAGGTCTTCCATTTGACGTGCGGCGGGATGAGTGCGCCGATGATCTCGATGGGCTTGGGTGGCGCGGTCAGCGCGGTGCCACCGGGAGTGCCGGTGAGCAGGAGATCTCCGGCGTCGAGGCGTTGAAAGCCGGTGAGCACGGCGAGCGCGCTCACCGGATCGATGATCATGTCGCCGCCGACCCGCCCGTTCTGCCGGCGTTCGCCGTTGACCCAGAGTTGCAGGCGAAGCTGGTCGAACCGGCGCCATTCCTCGTGCGTGAGCAGTACCAGTCGAGGGCCGACCGGTGTGAAGGTGGGGTACGACTTGGATTCGTAGAACTGGGTTTTCGGTAATTGCACGTCGCGAGCGCTGACGTCGTTGGTGATCACGACTCCCGCGAAGAAGTCGCTGAGGGTGTCGGTGGTGACGGAAGTGCCGACGTCGATGGAGGCTCCGGCGACGAGACCGATCTCCACCTCGTAGTCGAGCAGTGCGACGTGCGCCGGCTTGATGATGTCGTCGAACGGGCCGGTGATCGAACCCGACGATTTGCGGAAGAAGGTGGCCGACACCCTGTCGGGGTTGATGCCCGAATCGGTTGCGTGGCTGCGGTAGTTGACCATCTGCGCGACCACCCGGCACGGGGCCGTCACAGGCGAGAGCAGAACGAGATCGCCCACGGGGGTTCCGCCGGCATCGCCATCGGTTGCTGCCGCGTCGATCGCGGCGCGATCGGTCAGCAGCTCGCCGGTGGTCTTCGCGGATGTGCGAATGGGGTAAGCGGTCTGATCGCGCTGGACCCACCAGCCGGTGTCTGTGCGCAGGACGGTTGTGGTCATGAACGTGCCACTTTCAGTAGGCCCAGAAGGCGGTGGATGTCGAATTCGTTGTCGTCACGAAGCCCGGCGAGCATGCCCTTGACCAGATCGGGATCAGGGCTGGCGCCGAGGAAATCGCGGGTCACGGGTGGCCCCCATTGCGACAGTCCGCTTGCGGTCATCGGCGCCCATCCCGCCTCGATGGTGCTGTCGAACATGTCCCCGTCGGCAAAGTGCTCCACCATGAACCTGTCCGGATCCCGCCAGTAGTCAAAGAGTTGACTGCCCTGGATGTGACGGCCGATTCCCCACGCGTGGTGATAGCCGCGATCGGCGAGGTAGGCGCCCCCCGCGGCGACGGCGTCGAGGTCGGCCACCTGATACGCCGAGTGGATGTACCGGGACATCGGCCCCAAAGTCATTGCCAGCGTGTGGTGGTCGGCCGGCTCACCACCACGATCACAGCGCATGAATGCCATCGTCGGACCGCGGTCACGTTGACCGGGGAAGAAGAGGAAGTCGCTGACGATCAATCCCAGCATCTCCTGGTACCACGCAAGATTCTCGCGAAAACGGGGTGTCTCGATCACGACGTGTCCGAGGCGCTGCACCCGTGCAGGTTCGCGAGACGGACGCTGAACGGCGTTGACTCGCTCGACCTTTCCGCCGAAGTTGAACGTCAGAGAATCTTGGTCGGGGAGCGAAGGTAGGTCGGTCAGTCCCGCAACCACCCGGATTGCCATCCCGGACGGATCGGTGAGGTCGATGGCCGCGCCGCCGAGGTCGCCGAGAGGGTAGACGCGCCGCCCGGTTTCTCGGGACAGTCGCAGCAGGTCGTCGTTGCCGGCCGCACGGAACGCTGGTCCGATGAATTTCGATCGATGTGATCGCCGGATCAGGACGCAGGGCGCTCCGGACCATGTGCCGCGTAGGGACAGCTGATCGGCGGTCCGGGAGACGGTGGAGAAACCGAAGTCGTGAGCAAACCGTTCCGCGTGCGCGATGTTCGGTTTCTCGAACTCGAGCCAGGCGAGGTCGACAACCTTGACAACGGGCGACGCCGCTCGGTCCTCGGGATCGCCAGGGCGAGCGCCATCGCCACTGTGCAGATCGGCATGCGGGGTGTGTGCCGGCACCGTCATAAGTGACCTCCTCAAGTAATTGAGTAAATCGTCACTTATGAGCAAACCGGCAGTCAAGGGGTATGGCGTGTTGGAATTTCGTCAGGACTGATGGAAGTTCGCCAGCACATCAATCCGTCGAGCCAGCGGTGAGCGATCGCGCGACCTGGATCAGGTTGTCAACACGGTGAACCGCCAGTCGAGCACCGGCACACCCGTGTCGGGGCGCTCGGACACACCACCCGGCGTCTGAGGTGCAAAACTCAGAGACCGGCCGCTTGTGCCAGTCGTCCCAGCGAATGGTGCGGCTGACCGATCAGCTGAGCGGTCCCATGTGCGCGCTTGAAGTACAGATGCGCGTCGTGTTCCCACGTGATGCCGATTCCGCCATGGAGCTGAATGGTCTCGGCGGCAATGTGGTTGAACGCGTCCGAGCAGTACACCCGGGCAGCGTCAGCGAGCGCGAGCGCTTCGTCGGTTCCGTTGACGAGTGCGTCGACGGCTGCGTAGGAGATGGAATGCGCGGTCTCGGTGAGCGCGTACATGTCGGCCATCCGGTGCTTGAGTGCCTGGAATGAGCCGATGACCCGACCGAACTGTTTGCGCGACTTCGTGTATTCGACGGTCAGGTCGAGCGCTGCGCGAGCTGCCCCCACCTGTTCGGCGCTGATTGCGACGAATGCGGTCGCGCGGAGGTTGTCCACCAGATTCTCGGCCGTCGGGATGGCGATGGCATCGACATCCTCGAAGGTGACGGTTGTCAGCGGCCGCGTGGGGTCCATGGTGGGACGGGCTACTCGAGTGATGCCGTCGGCGTTCGCATCCACCTGATGCAGCGTGACGTGCTCACCCGAGCGGGCCAGGACCAGCAACACGTCGGCATACTCGCCGTCGAGTACGTAGTGGCTGGTACCGGAGAGAATCCCGCTGCTCGCCTCCACTCCGGGTTCGTTCCAGCCGGATTCGCCCGCCCAGCACAGTGCGGCCACCTTCTCGCCCGATGCCAGGTCAGGAAGGGTACGCGCGCAGGCCTCGTCGTCTCTGCTGAGGAGCAGGGCCTGCGTGGCGAGAACCGCAGAACCGAGCATCGGAACCGGGGAGAGGTGTTTGCCCAGTTCTTCGAGGACTACATGGGTTTCGGTGAGCGTGGCGCCCACACCGTCGAACTGCTCCGGGATCGCCAGTGCGGCGACGCCGATCTGTTCGCACAGGGTGGACCACAGAGCCTGGTCGTGCCTGTTCTCCGACGACATCGCCGCTCGCACGCTGGCGGAGTCGCCACTGCGGCGTAGCAACGCAGCAACCGAATCACGCAGCGCGGACTGCTCTTCGGTGTCGATTCCGGGGGAGTAGATGCTCATGCGCTGATCGACTCCAGAACCCGGGACCGGTGGACGGCGGGCGTACCCCACGCCGACAGCAGGGCTCGAGTCTTCGTCAGGTACAGCGACAGATCGTGCTCTTGGGTGTATCCGATGGCGCCGAGCACCTGCAGGCCGACCCGGGAGGCGAGGTAGGCGGCCTCTCCCGCGGCGACTTTCGCCGCTGACACATCGCGCGAGGCGAATTGTGGTTCGGGTACTTGTCCTTCCAGGGTGAGTGCTGCTCCGTGCACGAGTGGCCGTGCCATCTCGACGGCGATCGCCACATCGGCGAGATGGTGTTTGACAGCCTGGAATGAGCCGATTTCCCTGCCGAACTGCTTCCGCGTTTTCGCGTACTCGCTGGTGAGGGTGAGCATGGTCTGCGCGAGGCCGATGAGCTGCGCCGCCGTCGCCAGGGCACCGAAGTCGAATGCGCGGGAGGCATCGACATCGGCCAGCCGTTCGCCGGCCTGCACCACCGAGAGTGTGCGGGCCAGATCCACCGACGGGCGCGGGTCCGTACCCACCCCGGTGCTCAAGGTCGAGCCGTCGACGAGATAGGTCTGTTCGGCGACTTCCACATCGACGGCGAAAGGAACCTCGGGAGGCAGTGCCAGCGTGGCCAGTGCACGTTCTGCCAATGCGGCCAACGGTTCGGTCACGGCGGCATCGGCAAGCAGAATCGGCACTGCAGCAACAGTTTCGGCAACGGGCCCGGGCACTCCGTAACGGCCGAGTGTCTCGACAGCGACGACCATCTCGACGGCGCCGGCGCCCATGCCGCCGTTGTCGTCGGAGATCAGCAGTGCGTTGACGCCGGTCTCGGCCAGCCTCGACCACACCTTGCGCCCTGGTTCGAGGTCCCCGGTGTTCCACGCGCGAATCACCGCGGGCAGATCACTCTTGGCGAGCATGGCGTCGATCGACGACGCGAGATCGCGGTGCTCGTCTTCCAGCAGAAATCTCATCTAGCGGTCCCCTCGCGGAAGTCCGAGCAGTCGTTCGGCGATCACGTTTCGCTGAATCTCGTTGGTACCGGCATAAATCGGCCCCGACAGTGAGAACAGGTACCCGTCGGTCCAGTCGCCGGACGGGTGCCGAAGCGCAACTTCGGATTCCGGTCCCAACAGATCCAACGCTGTCTCGTGGGTTGCGATGTCCCACTGTGACCAGAACACCTTGTTGATCGACGACTCCATGCCCAGCTGTCCGCCCTCGGCCAGTCTGCTGACGGTGGCAAACGTGGACAGCTCATACGCCCGGGCACCGATCCACGCATCGGCCACGCGGTCACCGAGCCCGGCGCGCAGCTCGGGTGCGGTGTCGCGCCACAGGTTCAGCAGCCGGTCGGTGGTGGCAAGGAAACGGCCGGGGGAGCGGAGGGAGAGTCCACGTTCGTTGGCCGCGGTGCTCATGGCCACCTTCCAGCCGTTGTTCACCTCGCCGATCACTCCGGACTCGCCGGGCTGATCGGGATCGTCGGGAACAAAGACGTTCTCCAGGAACAGCTCTGCGAATCCTGGCTCGCCGTCGAGCTGATTGATGGGCCGGACGGTGACACCCTCTGCGCGCAGATCGAACATGAAGTAGGTGATCCCGCGGTGCCGAACCGAGTCGGGGTCGGAACGGAACAGGCCGAAACCCCAGTCCGCGAAGCTCGATCGTGAGCTCCAGGTCTTCTGGCCGTTGAGCAGCCAGCCGCCTTCGGTACGAGTTGCGGTGGATCGCAGCGATGCGAGGTCGCTGCCGGCCTCGGGTTCGCTCCACGCCTGACCCCAGATGTCGTCGGCCCGTGCCATCCGCGGCATGATCCGTGTCAGCTGATCAGGGTGAGCATGTTCGAAAAGCGTTGGTGCCAAAAGGAAGATGCCGTTCTGGCTGACCCGGCCCGGAGCCCCGCTGCGGTAATACTCTTCTTCGAAGATCAGCCAGTGCAGCAGCGGTGCGTCGCGACCACCGAACTCTTCGGGCCAGCTGACCACCGACATGCGGGCATCGGCCATGGTGGCCTCCCACTGTCGGTGCTGTTCGAAGCCTTCGGCGCTGTCCATGGACCGCAGCGGCTTTTCCGGGACGTTCTCGGACAGCCAGCCCCGGACCTCGTCGCGAAAGGTGTTCGCCGCGTCGTCGAAGAGCAGATCCATCAGGACTCCTGCTTGGTAGCGCTGGACTTCATCGACTTGGCGTCCATGCCGCCCAAGGGGTCACCCTCGGGTGCTTCGGCATTGGCGCTGTGTGCGAAGTGGTGCCAGCCGAAGACCGAGTCCATCGCGTTTCGCATGCCCATCTGGTCTTCACAGATGTTGACGGCCTTCTTGCACAGCGCGAGTCCCAGCTGGGGCATCTCGGCGATGTTCCCGGCGATCTCGTCGACCTTCGCGGCCAGTTCGTCGCGGGGGACAACGTGGTTGACCATGCCCCAGTCGAGAGCTTCCTTGGCTCCGAACCGCTGGCCGGTGAAGAGGATCTCCTTGGCGCGGCGTGGGCCGAGCACAAATGCGTGGGCGAAGTACTCGACCCCGGGGATGCCCATCCGGGCGACCGGGTCGGAGAAGAACGCGTCGTCCGAGGCGACGATGAAGTCGCAGATCCAGGCCAGCATCATCCCGCCGGCGATGCAGGCACCGTGCACCTGTGCGATCACCGGTTTGGGGATCTCCCGCCAGCGGCGGCACATCCCCATGTACACCTCGACTTCGCGGGCCAGGCGCTGGTCACCGCCGGTGCGGTCGGTGTGGTCCCAATACAGGGTGGCGGTGTTCGGGTATTCGACGTGGAAGTCGCGTTCAGGCGTGCCGATGTCGTGACCGGCGGAGAAGTGTTTGCCCGCTGCACGCAGGACGATGACCTTGACGTCGGCATCGTTGACGGCGCGCACGAACGCCGCGTCGAGGGAGTACGTCATGACCGAGTTCTGCGCGTTGCGATAGTCGGGACGGTTCAACGTCACGTACGCGACGGCGCCCACGGTCTCGTACGCCACCGGGGTGGTGTCGACGCCAAGCTCGGAAGCGGTGAGAGGGCTCGGGATAGTCACCTCGACACCATACCTAGCAAGTGCTTGGTTGGTAAATGGCGCCGGCGAGTCGGTCATGCGGCCAGGAAGTTCCACCATGACCGCCGGCTGGGCTGCTCACGGGATGGCGGGTCAGTCAGACAGTCGCCGGGGAAACAACCAGTGGGCCACATTGCGGCGCGTGGCCATCAGCGATCTCAACGGGCCGCCGGCGGCCGGGTTGCCGTGGCTGTAGATCTCTGGATCCCCGGTCGTCGACCGGGTGGGCGGTGGCGGCGGGGTGTTCACCGAGACGGGTTCAAAAGCGGAAGACATTTCCTGCCCTCGTAGTTCTGGCTGCGGCCGCACCGCAGGCCGCCGTATATCTGTGGCGACCTGCGATACGGGCGTGCTCATCCGGCGCTTCCGGTTGCTACAGCCTGCGCGATAACGCCGAAAGTGTTTCCGATGACTTCGATGAGGTAAAAGAATGTTGACAGCACGTTTCTCCTTTCGTATCTGATACGGTTCTGGGCCGGGAATCGTGACCTATGCGGGCCGTTGCATTCGGCGGGTTTCTTGCGGGTCGGTACCTGTCCTGGCGGCCTCGCCGCTGTCCAGGGCGGGATGTGAATCAGGTTGTGATGCAGTATCTCCGGCGGTTTTCTCGTCGTTGTTCATCTCGCTGATCTCGCTCTTGAAAATACGCATCGAGCGACCGAGTCCGCGTGCGGCGTCGGGTAATTTTCTCGATCCGAAGAGAACCAGGAAAACAACTACGACGAGAACGATATGCCACGGTTGAAGAGCGTTCATTGATCCCCCTGATGTGCTGATCAGTTCTCGCGCCAGCGCGGCATTCTGTTAGTTGTGGACATGTTTTAATGTCACCCCGGCTGGTTCAGTGATACGCGAACTGTTTCTATGTAACATGAATAGCATGATGTGGCGGCAGTCACAAGAAGAATTGAGAATCCTTTTAGCGGATTGCGACGAGTTCAATTTCTCCGCCGACACCGAGGTGACCGGATTCGTTTCGTGCGGCAGCTTGCAAAGTCATCTGTTTGCGGTCGATGAACGGGCCTACAGGTGGTTCTGGTGATGCCATGCTGAGCGGAGCGTTGGTGATCCGCACCAGCCCGGTGATCGGCTCATGATGAGTGAAGAACTCAGGTCGCGGCTCGGTCGCACGCACCGGCCCCGGCCGTCCATTCCGCGACTGATCGCCGTTGCGCTCTGTGGTGCGCTCGTGTCTTTGGCGGTTTCGGCAGGTGCGGCCGGGCCTGCCTGCGCGTGCAGCTGCCGTGGTTCCACGACAGAGGAAGCCGCACTGGACGCGGATGGTGTCTTTCTCGCCCGAGCCACTGGCAAGGCGTCGTCCGGGTCAGATGACATCTACGAGTTCGCTGTGGCCGAGGTGTTCAAGGGGGAGGTGGACTCTGTCACCACTGTGGGCACCCCGCATGACGGCCCTTCGTGCGGGGTGAGCTTCGAGCTGGGCCGCGACTATCTGCTCTTCGTTGACGCAGGCCTCAGCGAAGGAGTGGGCCGCGGCTGGGAGAGCAACCTGTGCATGGGTCCGGCCACACTGTCGATGTCCGACGTGCGAGGTGTACTCGAACGGGACTTCGGACCACCGCGGCCGCCGAACCCCGCCACGCCGACCCAACTGCTCGATGCCGCCGATGAGGTCCCGGTCAAGAGCAGCTGGTGGACGAGGGTGACGGCGACAGTCCCGTTGCCGCTGCTGGTTGTCGCAGGCGGACTTGTCCTCGCCGCGGTCGGGTGGCTCGTCGTGAATCGGCGGCGGCGGGGAACGCGACCATAGTCTTCGCCGGGGCTAGCCTTTCGTCGCCGGCTCGATCGTCAAGGAACTGATCTGTTTCGCTTTGTCCACCGTGAATCGGTTCGCCAGGTCGACTCGGCCGCCTGGGAAGTTTCCTTCGATGCGGTTGATCACAACGATTGCGTCGGCATGCTCTTCGGTTCGCAACCGTGTTGTGGTGTACGTGAACGACTGCGCGACTTCTGTACGCCAGGAGGCGATTTCGTTGCGACCCCGGTAGGTCTTCCCGTCGTCGACCACGATGGCGTCCTCGGCGAACAGGTCCGCGAGGGCCGCGGGATCGGCGTCCGGGGCGGCATGAAGGTAGTCGGTTACGGCGGTTGGCAGGTCAGTGGTCTCGGATGTCATCTCGATGGTTCCTTTCGCGCGTGATGTTGGTTGCGGACCCCACCCTGGCCGTTCCCCTCAGGGGAAGGTCAACACCCCGGCGACGTCACCGCGAAGGTTGAGGTTCCCCTCAGGGGAAGGGGGAGACTGAGGTGGTGCCCAGTTTGATGACCATCGGTGACTTCAGCCGCGCTACGCGTCTCAGTGCCAAAGCGCTCAGGTTTTACCACCGTGTGGGCCTGCTCGAACCCGCTGCCGTGGACCCGAACAACCAGTACCGCTACTACGGTCGGGGACAGATCGAGGATGCACGGGTCATTCACCATCTCCGCTCGCTCGACATGCCTGTCGAGGACATCCACCGAGCGCTGCAGGCATCCGACGAAGAAACAAAGAACGCCATCATCGCCGACCATCTGCAGCGTATGGAAGAACGGCTGGCGCACACACAGTCCGCGGTGGAGTCGCTACGTCGATTGTTGACGGACCACACACAGCCGGTGCGGATCGAACGACGTGACATCGCGAGCATGTCTGCGTTGGTCATCCGCGACACCATTGATCTGGCTGATCTGGGTGCTTGGTTCACAAGTGCCAACGCGGGCCTCGATGACGTTGTCACGCGATCGAGCATCCCCACCGATGGGCCGCGCGGTGGACTGTGGTCGACCGAGTTGTTCCTGGACGAACACGGCGAATGTGCCCTCTATCAACCGGTTGCGCCCTCGAGTGCACCGCCCGAAGGCGGCCGGGTCGTACTGGAATCACTGCCCGCCGCGACGCTGGCGGTGGCGACGCACCGGGGAAGCGATGCCACCATCGGCGAGGTGTACGCAGACCTCGGTGCTTACGTCAACGAACACGGTATCGGCGCACCCGGCCCGGTGCGAGAGACCTACCTGGAAGGCACTCCCGGACGAGACGGGACAACCGAGATCGGCTGGCCTATCACTGCTTCGGGCGCCAGGATCTGACCACTCACACCGCGGCGACGGTGCCGCAGATGCCGCATTGCTCGAACTGGCGCCGTTTCCACCGCGCGATCGGGATGAAGAACAGCGTGAATTGTTGGTACTGCTTGATCCGTGCCCACTGCGTGGTGTTGTTGCAGTGAGGGCATGTGCGGGTTTGCCCCGGGCCGAGGTGTTTCTGCTTGGTGCCGAAACCAAAGATGAAGAACACGAAGCCCAGCATATAGCTTCCTTCGAAGCCGGCCAGTGGTCTGCGGTGATTGCAGGTCGATCGGGGTGCGGCTGGACAGATGGCCGACGGTGGCGCGGCCGATGACTACTGTCCTACCCCGCGGTCTACCCCTCTGGGTACATCGACAGGCAGGAATACAGACATGACAGGTGCAACGCGCGCGGGCATGACTTCGGTGCAGGCCAACGGTGTACAACTCGGCGTCGAGAGCTTCGGCCGCGAGGCCGACCCGCTGATCCTCCTGGTCGGCGGCACCACGATGTTGTCGTGGCCGGACGCACTGTGTGAACGCCTCGCAACCGGTGGCCGGCACGTGGTGCGCTACGACCTGCGTGACTCAGGAACGTCGACCACCCTCGACCCGGAGAATCCTGCCTACGACCTCCGGGACCTGGCCGCAGACGCGGCCGCGTTGGCAGGGGCGCTCGGGAAACGCGCACATCTCGGCGGAATCGGTGTCGGGGGCATGGTTGCTCAAGTCGCCGCGCTCGACCACCCCGATGTGTTCTCAGCGTTGACACTTGTCGGCACCCGACCGGTGGCGCCGGGTCCGGCAGACGAGGATCTGCCCGAACACAACCCAGCGGTCATGGCCGAACTGTTCTCTCGCCCGATGCCGGATTGGAGTGACAGGGAGGCCGTCGGGACGTTCGCGGCCAAGGGCGCCGAGTCATTGCGCAACGACCCAGCCGAGGCGCGGTCCACGGCGATGCGGATCTGGGATCGAACGCCGTCGCCCGAACCGCCGGTGCAACAGGCGAACCAGCTCGGGATGGTGTTCTCCCGCATCGACTGTGCCCCACGATGGCGGGAGCGGCTCGGTGGACTCGACCTGCCCACCCTCGTGGTGCACGGTCTCCAGGACCCGTTCTTCCCCGTCGGTAACGGCGAGGTCCTCGCTGCCGAAATCCCTGGCGCCCGGCTGCTGGTGCTCGACGACATGGGTACCGCATTGCCACATGCGGCCACCGACCGAGTCGCTTCCGCCATGCCCGCGGTCTGATCGTCAGTTCGTCGTCAATCCGGACAAGGCCTTCCTCAGAGATGTTGCGCACTGGCGGTTGCCGGTTCCGCTGCCCGGTACGCGAGCCATCCACCGAACCGGGTGATGTCCGTAGCGTCGGACAAAGCCGCACGCTCACAACTGAATCCGATCATCGACCGTCCGCCGGTGAGCTGCACCGATCCCAGCATCATCGGCGCGGGCAATGTGGTGAGAAACGACGACAGTTCGGCCGGGGCCATCCGCCAGACGCCTCCGGTGATCGAACTGCCGCCGTTGATCGTGCGCACCAGTCCCGGTTTGGGTGGCGTGGTCGGCAGGGCATAGAGAGCATAGGTGGGGGCGGTGTGATCGGCGCCTACGAATCGCGCTCCCCGGCTTGTCATCTCGTGCTCGAGTGGCTGGCCTGGTAGGTGTGCGCCGACGACGAACACGTCCGACCACGATGCGCCGATGGATTCGATCCACGGCGCCCCTTGTGACAACGGCGGTGTTGCACCCGCAGCTGCAGCCGGCTCTGGCGTCTCGACAACTCGGCGGGCCACGTCGAGGGCGACCGCATCGTGGAAGGCGCCCGCCAGCACAGTGACCCCGAACTGGGCGGGTCCGGCGGTTCCCGCGGGGACGGCGACACCGCACATGTCGAACAGGTTCGCGAAGTTGGTGTAGGTGCCGAGCCACGAGTTCACGCCGATCGGGTCGTCCTCGACTGCTGCGATCGATGGATGTCCTGGAACGGTCGGAACCAGCAGCGCGTCGAAATCCGACAGCAACGCAACGCTTTCGGCGCGCAGACGCTCGAGCCGCTCCAGGTCGCGCGCCATCTGAGACGCCGTCACTGTTCCCGCCGCCGAGATCACGCGGCCGACGGTGGGGTCCACTGTGTCCCGATGCGTGTCGACGAAGGCGCCGACAGCCGCGTGGCGTTCGGCGACAAGTCCACCCTCGTAGAGCATGCGTGCTGCCTCGAGAAATGGTTCGAATGGAATTGCTTGTACAACAACACCGTCCGCGCGCAGTCGGTCCACGACTCGGTCAAAGGCCTCACTCCAGCCCGGGGACATCGCCGGCAACTCGCGCGGTATCGCAACGCGCGGGACGGGAGGTGCGGCCAGTGGTACGTCGTGTGGGAGAGCGCGTGTGCCCTCGCCTCCGGACATGAACCCCATGGCCGTGTTGGCAGTCTCGATGTCTCGGGCCATGATGGTCACCGCATCCCACGATCGGCATGCGGGCACCAGCCCTCGCGTGGACACCAGACCCAGAGTGGGCTTGATCCCGACTATGCCTCCGAGCGCTGCCGGTACCCGGCCTGAACCGGCCGTGTCGGTACCGATCGCGATGTCGGCGAGTCCGAGCGCGACGGCCACCGCCGATCCTGAGCTCGAACCACCCGCGATGTGGTCTGGTCGTCGCGCGTCCCGGACACCTCCGTAAGGGCTTCTCTGCCCGACCAATCCGGTGGCGAACTGGTCCATGTTCGTCGACCCCACGACGGTGGCACCTGCGGCCCGTAGGCGTGCGACCGCGTCGGCGTCAACGCTCGCCGGCGCAGCGGCGTACGAGGGGCATCCGGCGGTGGTCGGCAGTCCGGCGACATCGACGTTGTTCTTGACTGCCAACAGCATTCCCGCGAGCGGGCCCGTCGCTGTCGCCGCGGCCTTGATCACGTCCTCTCGGGCGAGGAGGTCGATCCAGATCTCGGACCGATCGAGTGTGTCCACTGCCTCGAAGAACGCGTCCACTCGTTCGGTCATCCTCGACTCCCAGCGCTGTGTACATGAACCATGGGCTCCAACTCCTCGATCAGGGGCGCAAAGGCGTTGTCCAGGTGAGCGGCGTGAGAAGTGCCGGGCAGAACTCGCACTTTCAGGTCGAGGGCACCCGCCAGTGCGTTGACGGACTCGTGGCGCACACGCGGTGACTTGGCTCCGACGGTGAGGGTGACCGAAGACGAATTGATCGTGAGGGGGCGAGGTTCGAATCGTCGGAACATGGCAAGTTCTCGGGCAACCGTCTCCGAGTTCGATGTGGTCATCGAAGGGTCCCACCCGGGACCGTAGAGCTCGTGGCCGAAACCCGGCACCCCGTGTTCGTCGAACGCGGCGACGACGGGGTCCAGCAATCCTGGCATCAGTGACCCGGCCGCCGGTTCGTGCAGGACCGCCGCGGTCATCGTGACACCGCGGGCAGCCAACTCCAAGCCCAATGTCGCCCCGCCGCTGACGCCGAAGACCACCGCGCCGTCACACAACGGTGCCAGGAACTCGACTTCGGCCGCCAGGTCGCCGGAGCGGGGCCGCTGGGGGATCACGACGTGAAACCCTCTCTCGGACAACACTGTGGATGTCTGCTCCCATACGGGCGGGTCCACGGCCACGCCACACAGCAAGACGGCTCGCGACTGCGTTGTCATGAGGCGGCGAGCGATGCACTCGGGCCCAGCGCCGACAACAACTGCTCCGAGGTGGCAGTCGCGCCGAACACCCCACCCTGCATCGCGATCATGCTCAGCGCCGCCACATGGTGGCCGTGGTCGGTGGCGCCGGTGCAATCCGACAGCACCAGGCACTCGAAGCCACGATCATTGGCCTCACGCATGGTGGTGTGGACGCAGACATCAGTGGTGATCCCGGTGAGGATGAGGTTCGTGATACCCGCACTGCGCAAGATCAGGTCCAGGTCGGTGGCGTAAAAGGCGCCCTTGCCGGGTTTGTCGATGATCGGTTCTCCGGGCAGTGGTGCAACCTCCGGGACGATCTCCCACCCGGGTTCGCCGCGCACAAGGATGCGTCCGCACGGTCCGACCGAACCGATCTCGGCGCCCGCGCGCTCCGAACGCCACCGCTTGTTCTGCGGGAGGTCGGTCAAGTCGGGACGGTGCCCTTCGCGGGTGTGGATCACCAGCATTCCTGCGTCGCGACACGCAGCGAGTACCTGGGCGGTCGGGGCGAGGCCGGCACGGGTCAGCGAGAGGTCGTAACCCATCGAGTCGACGTATCCGCCGGGCCCGCAGAAGTCGACCTGCCAGTCGATGAGTATGAGCGCGGTGCGCCCGACGTCGAGAACACCGTCGTAGGGCCAGGCGTAGGGATGAGCGTCAACGGGGTGCGTGGTCATCGAGGTGTGCCTTCCGAAGTGGTGCTGTACGGGGTGATCTGGGGTGGATCTACTTCGTAGACGACGGTCACGCTGCCGCCCCCGGGTCGTCCCTGATGTTCGGCGCCGCCCGAGACATACACCGCCCCGTCGCCTTTGATGGCCGCAACAAGGGCGCCGACAGCAGCTCGTGCGTGGCGCGTCGCGTTGATGTCAGAGTCGGTGAGCATCGTGTGCCGCAGGTTGCGGATGGTTCCGGACGGATCGGCTTCGGCCTTGACGAACAGCTGTCGAATGCGGCCGCCACGCTCGGACACCAGAGCGGCAGCGGAGAGAAGCGAATCGAGGTCGTAGGCGTCCTTCATCTCGGTGTGCAAGGCGCGCAACGAGTTCGCGGCCTTGTCGCTCTCGCCGACCACCAGCACGTGGCACGATTTCAGTTCGGCTCCGGCACTTGCCGACGCCCGGTTCGACCAGGCGTGGCGCCGTCCCTCGAGTGCAGCCAGAGCGGTGTCGGTGTCGATCTCGTCGAGCGCCAGGGCGATTCCCAGCGAACTCGCTGCGCGCGAACGCGCCATCGACTCATAGGTGTCGTCGCTGACCGGCTCGATGCCGAGGGCACGCAGTCCCGCGATGTCGGTGGAGGTGAGCAGCGGACACTTGACCAGGACAAGGTGCACATCGTCGCCTGCGATGCCGAGTTCGGCGACCAGCTTGGCCACTGTGTCGCGGACCGACTCCATGTGCGCGACGCGCCCCAGCTCGGCCGGGGGGATCGCCGGGGTGGTTCCTGCGGCGGCGACCAGACCACGCTGATGACGGGGATCGACCCGATCGTCGGCCACCAGTAGGTTCACATGCGGTGCGATGACACCTTCGGTGCCTCCCGAGAACACGGTCACCGCAGCTTCTTTGAGGTGGGGTTCCCATGCCGCAGAGGCAAGCGTGCGGCTGAAGTCGTTGACGCAACCGTTGCCCTCGGTCTTGCCGACCACGGCGAGCACATCATCGGTGCCGAATCCGTTGTCGGCCAACAGCTCGAGGGCGCTGATGTCGTCGGGCCCCGTGGTGGGCGCGGTGAGCAGGCGGACTGCGGTCATGCCACGACCTCCTTGTCCGACGTCGGTTCAGCGGTCGGGGTGTCGTCGCCGCGTCGTCGTGGCGGTAGGTGATGGAAGACGATGTTGAGGACAAATGCGGTGATCACAGCGCTGCTGATGGCGTTGCCGAAGATGATCTGCACCTCGGCGGGGAAGTCGGTGTAGATGTCCTTGGAGACCACCGGGATCATCCCTGCGCCCAACGCCAGCGAGACGATCATCAGGTTGTCGTTGTTGCGGTAGTCCACCTTCGACAGGGTGCTGATGCCGGTGCCCGCGACGAGTGCGAACATCACCAGACTGACCGATCCGATGACTGCCCCCGGCAGGCTCGCGATCGTCTCGCCGAGCTTGGGGATCAACGCGAAGATGATCAGGAGCGCACCGGCGAACACCACGACCGAACGGCTCGCGATCTTGGTGATCCGGACGAGACTGACGTTCTGCGCAAAGATGGTGTCGGGGAACGAGGTCCATACTCCCGCGAGTACTGCGGACGCACCGTCGGCGGCCAGGCCGCGGGCGATACGCGGAGGGTCCGCGTCGATGCCGGTGGTCTCGGAGATCGCCATCATGTAGGCGGTCGACTCGATGAAGATCACGATCATCACGATGCTCATGGAGATGATCCCGGCGAGGGGGAATGTCGGTGCGCCGAAGAAGAAGGGTTGCGGGATCCCGAACCACGCTGCGTCACCCACACCGGAGAAGTCCGTCATCGACATCGCCGCAGCCGCGATGGTTCCGAGGACCAGAGCGGTGAGAACGGCTGCCTGCCTGATGAATCCGCGGCCGTAGCGCATCAGGGCGACCACGACGATGATGATGCCCAAAGCCAGCGACAGTCGTTCACCGTCGGCCGGGCCGTCGTCGAAAATCATCGACACTGCTTTACCGATGAGCGACAACCCGATCATCGTCACCGCTGCACCGCGCACGACCGGAGGAAAGAACCGCAACAGCTTGGAGAACGGCACCGCCATGAGAAGAGCGAAGATCCCGGCACCGATCATCGACCCGTACACCGCATTCAGGCCGTATTCCTGCCCGATGAGAATCATCGGGGTGACGGCTGTGAACGAGGCACCTGCCACGACCGGCATCCGCGCACCCAGGATGTTGCCGATGCCGGCGGCTTGGATGATGGTGACGATGCCGGCGATCAGCAGGTCGGCGTTGACCAACAGTCCGATGGTGCGTTGGTCCAATCCGAGTGCGGCACCGAAGACAAGGGGAACGGTGACGCACCCCGTGTACATGACGATCACATGCTGAGCGCCGAAGGCTCCCGTGCGCCACAGGCCGGACATGCTCGGCGTTCGCGACGGGGTAGGTAGGAAGTTTCGCATAAACAATTCGTATACGTTCTGTGTGTCACGGCCGTTATCAACCATTACATTCGAGTTAACGGGCGAGAGTTCGTATACGAAGTGCTACTTGATCAGTCGCCGAACCAGATCTTCGTCTTTCTTCACGTGCTCATCCATCAGATAGCCCGCCTGAAAGGGGGAGCCGTCCAGAACGGCACCGGCAATCGCCGTGTGGTCACGCCAGCATCCGTCGGCCCTGCTCTCCACGTCGCGGTCGAAGACCCACGCGATGCGTCGCAGCGTGTGTTCGAGAGTGCGGGCCAGTTCGTGGTTCCCGGAAGCCTCGGCCATCAGCGTGTGGAAGCGAAGCACCAGGG
Organism: Williamsia muralis NBRC 105860; assembly: GCF_001598915.1. Lineage (GTDB taxonomy): Bacteria > Actinomycetota > Actinomycetes > Mycobacteriales > Mycobacteriaceae > Williamsia > Williamsia muralis. The sequence goes on from NZ_BDAP01000001.1 coordinate 534,790, forward strand.
GAGGGACCTGATCATGTTGCTTCAACCGCTCGGCCTGGGTTCCCGACTCGATGACGAGACGCAGTTCGGCGGCGAACTCACCACCGCTGCGCTCGGCAGCCAGTCGGGCACCGAACACCTCCAGGCCTCGACGGACCTGCATCAACTCGATAGCGTCGGCCCGTGACGCGCCTGACACGGTCGCGCCCTTGTAGCGCTCGAGGTTGACGAATCCTTCGCTCTGCAACTGCGACAGCGCCTCTCGGACCGGTACCCGCGACACCCCGAATCGTTCGGCGAGCATGGGTTCCGGGAGACGGTCGCCCGGTTGCAGCTTTCCATCGAGAACGTCGTCGCGGATCGCTGCAGCAATCGCTTCCCTGGTCGCCGGCTCTCTTGTCATCGCAGCGGCGACATCCGAGTCGGTGTGCATCCGGTCAGGATAGTTGTAATCGCGACTTCGTGGCCTGTGGACCTATCTGGCAGGTCCCGCTGCCCCTGGCGTCCCCGCGCTGGGTGGCTGGTGCAGTCCGAAACGTGTGCCTTGGTCGTCGATGCACTCCGCGAACCGGCCGAACCCGGGCTCCTCGGCACTGGGTCGACCCGGTTGCCCGCCGAGTTCACCTGCGGTCGTCAGCGCGTGGTCGAGGTCGGGAACGCTGAAGTACACAACCACACCGGGATTCGGGTCGTTCTCGTGTAACCCTCCGGGCACACCGCCGGTCTCTATCCAGCCTTCTCGTCCTTCACCCACGGGATGGAAGGTCCATCCGAACAGCTTGCTGTAGAAGACTTTTGCGCGTTCGGCGTCGTCGACGCCGAGTTCGAAGTGAGTGGGTCCAGCAGGCATATGAGCTCCAACGTCGCGGTGAAATGCGGTCGTCGGCCACGTTATGCCGCAGCGAGATACGCGTCTTGTACAAATGTCGGCCGGCGTGGTGGACACCGCCGCCATCCGAATGGACGTCGGCTCAGAACAAATCGGCTCGTTGAGTGCGTTGCCACTCCAGGGGAGTGCACGCCGCGAAATTCTTGAAATCCCGGTTGAAATGGGCCTGGTCGAAATAGCCGCACGACAAGGCCATCGACGACAGCGAGGCAGTCGGCTGGGCCATGAGTTGTTGTGCGGCTCGATCCAACCGCACGATCGAGGCAGCGGCTTTAGGTGTGAGACCGGTCTGCGCACGGAATCGTGTGGCCAGGCGGGAGCGACTCCATCCGGTGTCCGCGAGCAGCTCACCGATCTGCACGCTGCCCGAGGTGCTCTGGAGGCGGTTCCAGACGTAGAGCACCTCCGGATCGGGAGATGGGCCGGATGCCATTGCATCTCCCAAAATCTGGTCCAAGATGCCGAACCGGGCGCCGGCATCCGGCTCGGTGACGAGCTGTTCGACCAGACTGTCGGCCGAGATGTTCAGCACGCTGTCGAGATCGACGATGCGGCCCCCGAAGTCGTCCATCGTGCCGAACAGTTGATAGGCGCCAGGCAAAGAGAGGCGGACCTCGACACAGTGCTGGGCCCCTTGGTGCCAGGTCAGCGCCGGACCACGGCCAGGGCAGCCGACGAAGGCGCTGACCGGACGCAACGACCCGGTCTCGGTAGCACCTGCCGCGTGCACTGCCGACCCCAGCTCGATGATCAGCACAGTGGCGGGCCCGGGAATCTCACGGCGGCTCACCGGCGACACCGAGTGCTCGAGGAACTCGACGTAACTGTCCACCACGCCCCGCAGATGACGCCCGGGCCGTCCTGTCACCGTCTGCCATCGGGTTGTCGAGGACTCGCCTCGTCGGACCGTGATGTCTGGACGTTGCATGAGAGAACCTGTCGTTGATCGAAGCTCATCTCACCCGGCCGACCGCGTTGCGCCGGCCGGAATACCGCGTCGGCCGGCGACTCAGGTCAGGAAGCAGTCGCTGCGGCCAATCGCGCAAGGGTGTCGGTCAGCTGATCCTCGGTGACGAGCGGGAACTTCACCTTCTCCAGGAGCTTCTTGTCGGTGACCTTGGACCAGTCGTACGTGTGCCGGACCAACGTCTCGTTGGGGCCCTGAGACTCCAACTCCCACAACCACTCCCAGCCGGGAGGTTCCGTACCGGCGGGTGCGGTCTTCCATGCCAGCAACTTGTCTTTCGCGTAACCGGAGACGTGGTTGTCGGTCTTGTACTCGCCGCCCATGTGATCGCCCTGCATGTTCATGGTGAACACCTCGCCGACCTGCTGGATCCGATCGGCGTGGTCCACGCCGCGGATGAACCCCGAACCGTCGAGCTCTTGGTGCCGCTCGGGGTTGGAAAGAACGTCGAAAACTGCGTCGACGGGCGCATCGATGGTGCGTTCGACTGTGACCTTCGTGTTTTCGCTCATGCCCCAACACTGCCTAAGAATCGGTGACACGGCAAGGCGGCCCGCGTCGCCCCACCATGTCTGCCCGCGCGAATCGATATGCATTTCGAGTGGACACGTGCACACTGAACGTATGACCCAACATCGTGCGCCCATAGTGGCGGACAACCCGTTGGCGCTGATCATGCTGGCTGAACTACCCGAAGAAGTGTCATCGGCCGCGTCCGGCGAGCAGACGGGCAGTGTGACGCCAGAGATGCTCACCGAGTACATGGCCCTCATCGACCGGCACTGTCCGGCCTCGGCGACGGTGAGTTCGGCGACGTTGCATGCCGCAGTGAACGCACAGCTGGCTGTGTACGCACCGACGATGCCCGAGCTCTGCGCCAGTTACCTCAACAGCCACGGCGGGTTCGGGGCCAACATCTGGGTCAAGGCGGCGGTCCTGCAGCTTCGTGATGCGCTGGTGGACGGACGCACGAGCTAGCCCGTCGGGCCACCGTTCGGCATTCCGCCGGGTGGGGCACCGCCCCCGGGTACCTGGCCGCCCGCGGGTTCGGTGGTGGCGTCCACCCCCACGGCCAGGGAAACCGTGTAACCGCCGGTGACGTCGCCGGTCACCGAGGCCAGCTGGGCGGCACCGGAATCGTCACCGAAGACGTTGTCGCTGTCGAGTCCGACCCGGGTGAGGTTGGCCACGGAATCCTCGTACCCGGCGGTCGCGTAGACGGCGTCGCACACGTTCTGTGGAAGCGCGACCTGCGACGTGGAGATGGCATTGCTGGAATCGGTGATGCTGTTCTGGTCGGGGTAGACCTCGAAATGGATGTGAGGCCAGCGGCCGCTGTAACACGCAGGAAAGATGCTCAGGAACTCGACCTTTCCGGCGGCATCGGCAATCTGGACGCCGCGCAGGAAGTTCTGGTCGGTGACCCCGTCCGAGTACAGGGAGTATCCACCTTCGCGCGTGCAGTGCCACACGTACACAGCGGCGCCCTGCAGGGGGACACCTCCGTCGGCGAGATCGGAGACCGTCAGCTGCAGGGTCATCGGAACCCCGTCGGCAGTCCCGCTGAAGTCGCCGAAACTCGAGCGGATGTCGGTGCGGACGATGCCGCTCTGTTCGAGTACGTCGGGTCCGTTGGACCCGTCCCCGGGATAGGGACCTGCGGTCTCGTCGGGAATTTCGGTCAGTGCCGTCGATGACCCTGTGCTTGTTGTGGTCGATGCAGGCGTCGTCGCCGAGCTGGTGGCCGAGTTCGAGTTGCTCGACCCTCCGCACGCCGCCAATCCGACGGTGGCTGCACCCAATCCGAACACTGCCAGCATCCTGCGCCGACTGAACAACGTATCCACGTCGAAAGCCAACCCCTGGTCGACCACCTCGTCGGCAGGCCGCGGCAGTCGGCGACCCTCGTAGGTCGGTGTCGAATCACGTTGCCTGCGCGGTGTCATGGTGCCTCCTCTGTCGGTCCGGTTCGATAGTCGAACCGGGGTGACATCAGTCTTGATCGACAACCTGGCAACCAGCTGGACGGCCGCTGCGAAGATCCCACCCACGGTGAGCGGCAGCCGCTGCGGGATTGGGCGGGTACCGAGGAACCTGCGGCCGCAACGGTTTCGAGTGGGCTCAGCCGGCGGGCGGTGGCCCGAAGGTGCGCGGCGGTGTGCCGGGAACCAATGAGAGATGAGTGTGTATCGCCTGCCACGGTTGGTCGACGTCTGATCGGGTCAGCAAGACCGTCGAGCGGCCCGGCCGTTCGAACGGCGCCCCGTTCTCGGCGTAACCGGTAGAGGTCCACAGGCACAGCCCCCAGCCGGTGAGCTTGTCATCAGACGTGCCGGTGACCATCGAATCCAGGTCGAAACGGAACTCGGTGATACGGCCCCATATGGAACGCCATTGCTCGTTCTCCAACTCGTCGATGCCTCGGACCAGTCGCATGTAGGTCCCGAAGCCGACGACGTCGGGGGCGAACATCGTGCGGGCCTTGTCGTAGTCGACGTCGACGATCAGTTGACGCCAGCTCTCGAACCAATCCCGGATCGTGATGTCCTGCAAAGTAATCCTCTTCCGCCTTAGGGGGTTAGTCTGATGCCGATGTCTGACACCACCGTAGCGCGGGTCGCGCTCGCCGCGATCATGCGAATTCCACTGACACCGAGACGAATTCTGTTCTATGGTGCCCTTCACCGACGCCTGCCGCGTCTGCGGAATCCGCAACGTTTCACCGACAAGGTCAACTGGCGAGTGCGCCACGACCGCCGCGAGTTGCTGGCCCCGACGTGCGACAAGTTGGCCATGAAAGAACTGGCGTCTGCCACTGCCGGAGATTCTGTGAGGGTTCCGCAGACCCTCTGGGCGGGAACCGATCTGCGGGACCTGGGCTCGGTCGATCTGCCCGATCGGTGGATCCTCAAGCCGGCACACCGGTTCGGCAAGATCATCGTGGGCCATGGACGTCCCGACCTCGACGACCTGCTCGCCCGGACCGACGGGTGGCTCGACAACGAGAACTGGCAGCTGATGGGCGAGTGGGGGTACAGCCGGGCCACGCCGCGGATCCTGGTCGAAGAGCGGATCGGTACATCCGATGTCCTCCCCTCGGACTACAAGTTCTTCGTCTTCGCAGGCGTCGCGCGATACGTGCTGGTGGTCTCCGATCGAGTCGCAGATCCGCGGGCCTCGTATTACGACACCTCGTGGAATCGGGTCGCGACGCATCCCGGGGCGGAGGACCTCCCGCTGGTGCCTGCGCCGCCCCATCTGTCGGAGATGATCGCGATCGCCGAACGCATCGCGCAGGGATTCGATTTCCTCCGCGTCGATCTGTACGACGTCGACGGCCACGTGTGGTTCGGCGAAACCACCGCATATCCGATGAGTGGGCTCGGCCGGTATTCGCCGGATTCCTTCGATGAAGAACTCGGCAGCTGGTGGACGTTGCCCGACCTCTGAACCGGTGTCGCTCCGAATCGCCGGCGCTGCAGCCGATCCCGGCCTCAGAGCCGACCCTTGAGAATCAGGTTCCAGTACATCTGCGGCAGTCCGTAGCGGTCGAAGGCCCATGCCGATCGTCGTGGTTTGAGCGGGTCGACAAACGACGGTAACGATGACTCGACGGTGCCGGCCCGGTCGAACTCACCGGCGATCAGCCTGTGCCCGTCGATGGCGACGGGCGCGACCGTGTATCCGTCGTACTCCGCCAACGCTTTTCCCTCGCGGGCAGCGATCAGGTTGTCGACGAGGATTGCGATCTGCCGACGCAGCGCACCGCCGGACGGGTCCGTGGCCACCGCGGCCCCGTCTCCTGCAGCCCAGATGTCGGGGTACGTGTGATGACGGAACGTGTGGGGGTCGATGTCGACGAGACCCCGGGGATCGGCGCCGGAAAGCCCTGACAACTCGACCCACAAGGGCCCACGGAACGGCGGGACCAGGTGAAGCATGTCGTAGGGCAGTCGTTCGACCGACCCGGTGGCCCCCGTCACCGATATCTGCTGACCCTCGGGATCGAGCTCGGTGACCGCTGTATTGCGCAACACTCGCACGTCGAGGTCGGCTAGAAGGCTGTACAGCCGGCCGTCGAGGTCGGGCACACCCAGCAACTCGGGACGGTCGACCACCAGGGAGATGTCGACCCCGGGCAGTCGGCCGGTCTTCTGCCAGTGGGCTGCAGCCAGGAAGAGTGGTTTGAGCGTGGTGCCGGTACAGCTCACCGGCGCGCGAGGCACGGTGAACACAGCCCGTCCGCGAGCGGGCATGGACTTGACCAACTCCCATGTCTCCTCGGCCCGGTCCACGTAATTGCTGGCGACAGCAGGGGATTCGAGGGCCGCGTCGATTCCGGGTAGTGCGTCAGCATCCGGGACGAGCCCGGGCCCGAGAACCAGGTCTCGGTATCGGTAGGTACGGCCTGACGCGCACAGCACCGTCTGCGACGGCGCATCAACCGAGATGGCTGTGTCCTGAACCCATGTGCACTGCTCGGGGGTCACCGATCGCTGGGTTCGTTCGGCGTCGTTCAACGTCGCCTGGCCGCCACCCACATACGACAGCAGTGGCCGATAGGTGTGGACCCTCTGCGGCTCGATGACGGCGACGTCGGTGATGCCCTTCTTGATCAGCCGGGCCGCGGCACTGATCCCGGCGTTACCGCCGCCGATGACCAGAACGTCGAAGTACTGGTCCGCTGTGCTCGCTGCTGGGGTCATATCGGCCCTGTACCCAGAACCTCCGGTGACCACCCGTCGGCGAATCACGCACCGGTGTCGACCACATCGCGTTGAACGAAGATGACCATCGGGTCGTCGGGCGCGATCATGATGCACGCATCGTCGGTCAGCGTGAGCATGACGGCGCGGGTGGTGTCGACGGACGCGTCGAGTTGGTCGAAGATCTCTGTGGCCAACTGGCTCGGGATCTCGAAGCGGTGGTCGTCGAGGTGGACCGCGGTGACCGCCTCCGCGATCGCTTCGCCTGCGGACTCGTCGGCGTCCGACAGAGGGATGTCTGATGCAGTCGACTCCCTGCCCTTGTCGACCATCTGCATTCTCCTCAACGTGTGGTGATGAGTCAGCCTAAGAGATTTTGGGTGATCTGGCACCTGCGCCTGGGTGCTCGGTCGATTTCGGCCGTGCGTCACCGTCTCCGGTCCCAGGTGATGCTGCGGGAACGGAGTTCGAGGATGACATCGGACCACCTCGTCGTGGTCCATGCCATGCTGCGAGGGTCAGCGGTGCGATGGTCGGCGATCAGGTAACACATTCCTCACCGAGGCGACCGCACGGCCGGCTGCGGGTCAACTCATCACCAGGGCCTCCTGCACCGCGGCGTAGAACGCCTTACCCGGGTCGCCGACCACTTCGGTCTCCGGAAAGTACATGGCGGCCATACCGCTGAGGAGTGATCCGCACGCGCCGGGACGGACCGCGACGGCAAACCACATGCCGATGGAGACACCTTGGATGGTGCGGGTCCAGTCGGCGCGCTCCTCGATGGCATTGGCAACACTCAGCATCAGCTTCGGATCCTTCATGCTCCGAACCCCCGTGCTGCGAAACCGCTCTGCTTTTGGGTGGTGATCGGTGGGCATGTCGACAAATGCATTTGTTCTCCCTGGATGGGTTGGACAGCTGGCCACTTGGCCAACTGCCCTGACCGTCGCACGAGAGACGCCTACTTGTCGCAGGTCAATGAGTAATTGCTGGTGAGTTAATAAAAGAACATGCGAAATTAACGACCGAAGAGGAGAAAGTGCTCGTATCGATCGTCAGGAGGGTGGTTACCGGCTCGGCCGACAATGATGCGATCGCCGCCCATCCCGCCTCGAGCGGTGGAGCCGCCCCGGGCCAATGGTGACCCAGGACACAAAAGTCGGATCAGTAATCAGTGAGCGAAATGCTGGGTTTCCAAATGGCCGCCGGCCTGTATCTTGCGTAGTCCGTCCATCACCTCGACGAGGTGCTGATGCAGGACGCGGGCCATGTCACGCGAGAACCCCTCCCTCACCACGACCCTGAGAACGGCGACGTCCGTGGCGTCGTCGGGCATCGTGTAGGCGGGTACCTGCCAGCCGTACACCCGGAGTCCATGAGAGATGTCGAAGACCGTGAACGGGCAGGGATCATTCAGCTTGAACGTCACGACAGGGATGGCCGAACCGTCGGTCAGGACCTTGATCTCTTCTTCTTCGGCGATCTGCCCGGCGAACCATTGGGCCGTGCTCGACAACGCTTTCATGATGTCGGTGTAGCCGGCGCGCCCGAGCCGCAGGAAGTTGTAGTACTGGCCGATGACCTGGTTGCCGGGGCGCGAGAAGTTGAGGGTGAAGGTGGGCATGTCGCCACCGAGATAATTGACGCGGAACACCAGGTCTTCGGCAAGGTCCTCTTTGCCCCGCCAGACCACGAAACCGACTCCGGGATAGGTGAGTCCGTACTTGTGCCCGCTGACGTTGATCGAAACCACGCGCGGCACCCGGAAGTCCCACTCGACATCGGGATGCAGGAACGGCAGTACAAAACCACCACTGGCCGCGTCGACGTGGATCGGGATGTCCGGGCCGCCATCGGCCGCGAGCTTGTCCAGGGCGGCGGCGACCTCTTTGACCGGCTCGAGTTCGCCTGTGTACGTGGTCCCGGCGATCACCACGACGCCGATCGTGTTCTCGTCCACCGCCTCGGTCACCTGCTCAGGGGTGATGACGTAGCGACCCTCCTCCATCGGAAGGTAGCGCGGTTCGACCTCGAAATAACGGCAGAACTTCTCCCAGACCACCTGAACGTTGCTGCCGAGGACGAGGTTCGGTGTGCCACCCGTCTTCTTCTCGCGCCAGCGCCATTTGAGGGCGAGCCCGCCGAGCATCACCGCCTCCGATGAGCCGATGGTGGAGGCGCCGGTGGCCGTCGATGCGTCCTCGGGGTCGAGTCCGGGAGCGTGGAACAGATCGGCGACCATGCTCACGCACCGAGATTCGATGGCTGCAGTCAGCGGATACTCGTCTTTGTCGATCATGTTCTTGTCGAAGGTCTCGGCCATCAATCGTTCGGCCTGTGGATCCATCCAAGTGGTCACAAATGTGGCCAGATTGAGGCGCGAATTGCCGTCGAGCATCAATTCATCGTGAATGAAGCGGTACGCGATTTCCGGCTCCATCGAGTCGTCCGGAATTCTCAGTGCCGGGACACCCTCGACAGCGAGTCGGCCGGTGTATGCGGGAGCGATCAATCCACGTTCGTTCGACATTTGAACTCCATCGCGTTGGATGAGACGCGGTGCTTTTCGACGCCCGCGAAGCGCTTTGATCGTACCGTTTGCCGTGCGCGTGTATGGGGAAACGATTTCTAGGTCTGCGTACGCCGCGCCGGTAGTGTTTCACTCCTGAAGGTCGAGCTGAGGAGCAAAACGTATGGGGCCCGGATATGGCAACGATCCCAACAAGCCGGATGAGCCGTACTGGGGCGGCCAGGATCCTCGGCAACCGCAACAGTCGTATTGGGGTCAACCCTCGGATCAGCCGGGTCAGGGCCCGAGCGGCACCAGCCAGATGCCCGCGTACGGGTCCGGCCCGACTCCCCAATACGGCGATCCCCAATACGGCGGTAACCAATACGGCGAACCGGCGTATGGCCCGCCCGCCTATGGTCCCCAAGGTCAGCCTGCGTATGGGGAGCCGTACGACCCGAACAATCCCTACGGCAACAACCCTTATGGTGGCGGACCTCCATACGGAGAGCCTCCGTACGGAGGCGGCTACGGCGGTCCCCCGAACGGGCCCGACGACGGGGGCAGCAAGAAAACCCTGCTGATCATCCTGGGCGTGGTGGTCGCACTGATCGTGGTCGCCGGCGGAGCGTTCGCGGCCCTGGCTCTGATGGGAGATTCCGACAACGACTCTCCATCGGCGACGTCCACCTCGGCAACGTCGACCACGGAGACGACAACCACCCGGGAAACCGACGACACCACCACCACGGAAACCACCACCACGAGTTCGACATCGGGAACGGTCGAGTACGAGGTGACCGGGTCGGCGATGCTGATCCTGTACAGCGATCGTGACGGCGAGAAGACCGAGTCCGATCCCCGCACACCGTGGACCAAGACCATCGACGGCGCGCCGGATACGTTGCAGCTCAGTGCATTTTCGATCGACGGCAATGACGTGACGTGCTCGATCAAGGTCGACGGGAAGGTCGTCGCCGACGAGAAGGGTGTGTTGGCGGTCTGCGTCCATCTCGGCTCATGAGCACGCCATGGGCTCGGGGTCGGTACCGGACGGTGGCAGATCACCTCGTCCCACTCGCCGAGGACCTGGTGGCCGTTACCGGTCGTCGTACCCCCTTGGTGGGTGCGGTCGTCTACGACCTCGCCTGCGGAACCGGCAGCGCGGCACTGCTCTGCGCCCGTGAAGGGGCTCAGGTCACGGGGGTCGACCTGACCGTCGAACTGCTCGAAGAAGCAGAGGTGGAAGCGGCACGTTCGGGTCTCGACATCCGCTGGGTGTGTGCGGACGCGAGCGCGACCGGACTGCCGCCGGCCGACGTGGTGCTCTCCAGCGTGGGCATCATCTTCGTGCAGCCCGAACCTCAGATCACCGAGGTCCGCAGATTGCTGGAGCCCGGCGGGACATTCGCGTACACCGCCTGGGCATCGGCGCCGGACCAACCGCTGTTCGCACCGATCGCCGACGTGCTCGGCCCGTCGCCGGCGCCGCAGTTCGGTGACGTGTCGCCCGAATCGTGGGCCGACCCGGCAGCCATCGAACAGAGACTCGCCGATGGCTTCATCGATGTTGTGGTGGACGAGCGCGACCATCTGTGGCAGTTCGGTTCCGTGGACGAGGCGATGCATCTGGTGACCAGTGAGTCCCCGGTGCACGTCAACCTGCTGTCGATGATCGACGACGAACGAGGTCAGCAGGTTGTCAACGGTTTTCGGGACGTGTTCGGTGACCTCGCGCACGCCGACGGCTCGGTGACCTTCGCGGCCCCGTACGTGGTGGTGAGCGCAACCAGGGACAGGACGTCGTGGCAATGACCGACCCTCACCGGCAAGGGCGGATGGCCACGTCGTTCGGTCGCGAAGCAGCGTCGTACAGCAAGGGCCGGCCGGACTATCCGGAAGCTGCAATCGCCCATCTCGTTCCGTCCGACGCCCGAGTGGTCGTCGACATCGGTGCCGGCACAGGCAAACTCACCGCGTCGCTCCTGTCGCCGGGACGGACGGTGATCGCGGTGGAGCCGGATCGGGTGATGCTCGACGCGTTGTCCTCGGCATTGCCGACGGTGCACTCGGTATCGGGCACTGCCGAGCAGACGACACTCGACGACTCGGTGGCCGATGTCCTGACCTATGGGCAGGCCTGGCACTGGGTGCAGCCCGAGCCGGCGACCGCCGAAGCCGCCCGGGTACTGCAGCCCGGTGGACGGATCGGCCTGGTGTGGAACATCCGGGACGAGTCGGTTCCGTGGGTGGCCGCGCTCACCGAGATCATGTCCGCCAGCGCTGCCGAAATGTTCGTGGCCAGGGGAGGACCCCGGTTACGAACGCACTTCGGTCCGTTAAAACACAAGGCCTTCGACTGGGAGCGTCCGATGACATCGGAACAGCTTGTTGCGATGGCAGCGTCGCGCAGTCATGTCATCACCGCAGCCGAGGCCGAACGCACCCGGATCCTGGCGGGGGTGCAGGAGCTGGCGGATGATGTGGCCGACGGCGACGGTGTCATCGTGTTGCCCTACCGGACGCACGTGTACCGCGCCCACCGACTCTGAGCGGTCGGCACGTCGAGTTCGGCTCACCATGAACGAAATCGGCCGGCCATGCTGACGCCATCGCTGCGGTGGTGTTCTATGGAACAGATGCGAACGCTCCCTCGCCGGCGGACCTGGATCAGGCTCACCCTGGTGCCGTTGATCGTCATGCTGCTGGCGACCGTGGTGACAGGATGCTTCGATCCCCTCAACCGTGCGGGATCGCGTGATCCCGATCCCCGTCACATCGTCGTCGGATCAGGGGGCGTGCTGGAAAGCCAGATCATCGGTCAGATCTACATCGACGTTCTCGAGGCCAACGGGTTCACGGCCGAGAACCAGCTCAATTCGGGTACCCGGGAGCGTTACCTTCCCGCCCTGCGCGCCGGCGACATCGACATCGCACCCGACTACATCGGGAACCTGCTCCAGTATCTGGCAGCGGCCGCTCCCGGGCTGTCCGAGGAAGAGGTGACGAAGTACTCGTCGCTGACGTCGTTGCCCGACATCGAGAATGCGTTGCCCGCAGTACTCGGTGACGATCTGCTGACCTACACGCCGGCTCCCGGGTCCAACTCGGACTCGGTGACCGTCACCCGACAGAGCGCAGAGAAGTGGAACCTGGTGTCCATCGCAGACCTCGCTCGAGTGGCGCAGTCGGAGACCGTCAGCTTCATGGCCAACAGCGAGTTCGCCACCCGTGAGGTGGGGGTACCGGGCCTACGCCGAAACTATGGGCTGGACGTGGACTTCAAGCCCAACAACGACAGCGGCGGCCAGGCCACCATCAACGAGCTGACCAGCGGACGGGTCACCGCCGCCGACATCTACACCACAACGCCCGCGATAACCACGGAAAACCTTGTGGTGCTGGAAGATCCGAAACACAACTTCCCCGCCAACAACATCGTGCCGGTGCTGGCGAAGTCGAAGGACTCGCCGGAACTACGCAAGGTGCTCGACGCGGTGTCGGCGCAGCTGACCGTGGAGGAACTCCGAACCCTGAACGAGATGGTCTCGGGCACACAGAAACTCGAAGTCGAGGACGCGGCAGAACGCTGGGTGAGAGACCACGGGCTCAACAAGCAGCTGGGGTCATGAGATGACCGATGGAAGGAAGCCGATGATCACCTTCGATGCGGTGACCAAGACCTACCCCGACGGCACCACCGCGGTCGACAACCTGACCCTGGAGATCGAAGAAGGCAGCTTCACGGCCTTTGTGGGTCCGTCGGGATGTGGCAAGACCACCTCGATGCGCATGATCAACCGGATGATCGATCCGACGTCCGGCACCGTGAAGGTGGACGGACAAGACGTGAGCACCACCAACCCGGTGACGCTGCGACGCGGGATCGGTTACGTGATCCAGAGCGCCGGTCTGATGCCCCACCAGCGAGTGGTGGACAACGTGGCCACCGTCCCGGTGCTGGAGGGCGAGTCGCGCAAGGCGGCCAGGCGCGCGGCGCTCGAACTCCTCGAGCGGGTCGGTCTGGACTCGACCGTCGCCACCCGGTACCCGGGCCAGCTGTCGGGCGGACAGCAACAACGTGTCGGTGTGGCAAGGGCTTTGGCTGCAGATCCGGCCATCCTGCTGATGGACGAGCCGTTCAGTGCTGTCGATCCCGTCGTTCGCGAGGACCTGCAGAACGAGATGCTCCGACTGCAGGCCGAGCTGCGCAAGACCATCGTCTTCGTCACCCACGACATCGATGAGGCCGTAAAGCTCGCCGACCGGATCGCGATCTTCGGCAAAGGCGGTGTCCTGCGCCAATTCGACACCCCGGCGCGACTGCTCGCCGCGCCCGCCGACGAGTTCGTGTCCTCGTTTGTCGGTCGCGACCGCGGTTATCGTCTGCTGCAGTTCAATTCGGGTCAGGACGTGAAGATCGAGCCGCTCGAACCGATCACCGAAGCGCAGATCGACGGGCTGGTCCTCGGCGCCGACGAATGGCGCCTGGTGACGGTGAACGGAACCCCGTTCGGTTGGGTCGACGCCGATGGGGTGCGGGCGCATTCCGGTGGGGCGTCGCTGTACGACAGTTGTTCGGCCGGTGGGTCCCTGTTCAGTGAGTCCGGGTCGTTGCGCCAGGCACTCGATGCCGCATTGTCATCGCCCTCTGGAATCGGTGTGGTGGTGGACGGCCAAGGAACCGTGAGCGGAGGGGTCCGCGCCGCCGACGTGCTCGCTGCTCTCGAACAGCAGCGCAAGTCGGCATCATGAACTACCTCTTCGACCACTTCTCGAAGGTCTGGGAACTGACGCTCGAGCACATCAAACTATCGATGATCCCGCTGGCGGTGGCGCTGGTCATCGCGATTCCGCTGGGTCTCCTGGTGTACCGGTCCCGGCCGGCGCGGCGCGTGACCATCGTGATCGGCTCGATCATCTTCACCATCCCGTCCATCGCTCTGTTCATCGTGCTGCCCTCGCTGATCAACACGCGCATTCTCTCCGACGTCAACGTGATGGTGGCGCTGGCCTTGTATTCGACTGCGCTGCTTGTGCGTTCGGTTCCCGAAGCGCTCGACGCCGTGCCTCCGGCCGCTGTCGACGCCGCCAAGGCCATCGGATACAAGCCGTGGCAACGCGTGCTCAAGGTGGAACTGCCCCTGTCGATCCCGGTGCTCATCGCCACCATTCGCGTGGTGTCGGTGACCAACATCTCGATGGTGTCGGTAGGTGCGGTCATCGGTTTCGGCGGCCTGGGACGGTTGTTCACCGAAGGCTACAGCCGCAACTACACCGACGAGATCGTCGCCGGCATCATCGCCGTGGTGGTTCTCGCACTGGTGATCGACCTGGTCCTCGTGGTGATCGGCCGGGTGCTGACCCCGTGGGCACGCGTCGGCCGGGGACCGGGCAGGTTGGCACGTAGCCGGATGAACCTGGCCAAGGAGGCGGCACCGGCATGAGCAACATCTTCAGCGACACCGTCAGCTACCTGACCACCGGAACCAACTGGACCGGTACCGAGGACTCCGAGGGATTGCTGGTCGAGATCGGCCAACACATCGGCTACACCTTCTACGCAGTGGCGGTCGCGGCGTTGATCGCGATCCCGATTGGTTTGCTCATCGGTCACACCGGCAAGGGCGAGGTGGCGGTGGTGGGACTGGTGAACGTCCTGAGGTCGTTGCCGACCCTGGGTCTGCTGCTGCTCTTCATCTTGTGGATGGGTCTCGGACTCACGCCCACGATCATCGCTCTGATCCTCCTCGCGATCCCGCCGCTGCTGGCAGGCACCTATGCGGGGGTCGCCAATGTCGACAAGGCCGTGGTCGACGCATCCCGGGCCATGGGGTTGAGCCATCTGCAGGTGCTGCTCAGAGTGGAGTTACCAAACGCACTCCCACTCATCCTGGGTGGCCTGCGTAACGCCACGCTGCAGGTGGTGGCAACCGCAGCCATCGCCGCCTACGCCGGCCTGGGTGGCCTCGGACGCCCGATCTTCGACGGCCTCGCCACCTATGACTACCCGCCGATGATCGCCGGGTCGCTGCTGGTCACGCTGTTGGCCCTGATTCTCGACGGCATACTCGCAGGTGTCAGCTGGGCGTCGGTCCCAGGCACTGGACGGTTGCGACGCACTCCTGACCTGTCCACCGCCTGATCAAAGGGGTGGACCGGCCAATGTGTGCCATTGGTTCGGAAACATGGGGTCTGGTCGCCTACCTTGAAGGTGTGAATTCCCCAGACGTGTCCCAAGAGGCAAACGTGCTCCAGCCAGGGTCGGCCGGTGTCTCTGACAACAGCGACTTCAAGACAGTGATGACCTGGCGTGGGATAGGCGAGGACCGGCTCGAGCAGGTGCGTGTCGCGGTCACCGGGAATCGGGTGAAGGCGTATGGGCGGATCGTTGCTGCGGCAACCGCCGACCGAGAGGCCTTCAGCGCCTCGTACGACCTGGTCACCAACGATGCCGGTGTCACCAAGCGGTTGTCGCTGCACCTCGTGCGCGCGGGTGGGGACGCCCAGATCTCGATCACCCGCGACGGTGAGGACACCTGGCTGGTCCAGACTGCCCGCGGTATGGAGCGCAGCGACTTCGGCGGTGCACAAGACGTCGACCTGGCGCTCAGCCCCTTCTTCAACGCGTTGCCGATCCGCAGGCTGGGCCTGGGCAAACCCGCGGCCGCGCCGGTCGCCGTCCCCGTTGCCTACCTCTATCTGCCCACGGGCGAGGTGAAGTCGGCGACGCTGCAGTACACACCCGGTGCCGATGGCGTCGGAGTGGTCTCACCGGTGGCCGACACCACCCTCACCGTCGACGACAACGGTTTTGTCATCAACTACCCGGGGTTGGCCGAACGGGTCTGACCCGTCCACACCCCGCCGCGGCGGGCGGCGTCACGCAGTGCCGCCTCCCAGCCGTGGGAACCGATCACCACGTCGGTGACGGGCACGTCGGCGGAAGCGTTGATCTGCTCGTAGCGCTTGCGTGCGCGGTGCCCGTCGTCGACGAGGATCTCCACCGAGCCCTCGTCGCGCAGTTGGTCACGGGCACGGGTGAGGCGGTCGATGGTTTCGCTGAGTGCATTGAGCAAGGCGATGTCGTTCGCCTCGAGCATGGCCCGCTGCGCAGACGGTTTGGTGCCGGCGACGCGTGTCCCATCGCGGAACGAGCCCGCCGCGAGCCGCAACGCGAGTTCACCTTCGCCGGCGCCCACCACAGCGGTTACGGCGGCCGTGAGGTGAGGTAGATGGGAAATGCCCGCGACAGCGCGATCGTGCTCATCGGACGCCGCGGGGATCACGCGGGACCCGACCTCGAGGGCGAGCTGCGCAACGGTCCGCCACACGTGGGGATCGGCGCCGTCGTCGGTGGCGACCACCCAGACCGCGCCGTCGAAAAGAGCGGGGTCGGTGGCCGCCCAGCCCGAGTCGGCCGAACCCGCCATCGGGTGGCCGCCCACGAAGTTGCTGCTGAGCCCTTGTGCGTGAACCGCGTCGGCGACCGGCTGCTTCACGCTCACCACATCGGTCAGCGGACACCGGGGAGCGTGCTCGGCGACGGCCGCGACGATCGCGGTAACTGTGGGAGCCGGCGTCGCGATCACGATCAACGCCGACTGCTCCGCTGCGCGGGCGAGGGTCGCGACGAGGTCGGTCGACACGTCGAACCCGCTCTCGGCGGCAGCGGCGACGGTGGCCTCGGAGCGGTTGTAACCGAACGCCGGCCGACCGGTGGCGGCCAGTGCCCGCAGCAACGAACCGCCGATCAAACCCAGGCCCAGAACACAGACAGAGGGCCGGGGCTGTGGCGAGGTCGCGGTCACTCGATCAGATTGGCACACGCGGGCGGTACGCAGGTCACGCGGCTGCTCGTAGAGAGTTGGGTTTACCCGCGCCGACCGCTACCGTGACCGCATGGCAGCTGCAGGTGCGGATGATGTAGATGGTTTCGCCATTGCGGTCGTCCGGGAGGACGGCAAGTGGACCCTCACCGCAATGGATCGCAGTGCACTGGCCGAACTCGGTGAAGCCGAGAATCGGCTGCGGGGCCTGCGCAGCGCCGGAGCGGTGTTCGGACTGCTCGACGTGGACGACGAGTTCTTCATCGTCGTGCGGCCGTCGCCGTCGGGAACAAAACTCTTGATCTCGGACGCCACAGCGGCAATCGACTACGACATCGCCGCCGATGTACTCGACGTGCTCAATGTCGAGATCCCCGACATCGACCCCGACGAGATCGATGATGTCGAACCGTGGGAAGAAGGCGATCTGGCCATTCTCGCCGACCTCGGTCTGCCGGACTCGGTGATGAGCATCATCGTCGGTGACACGGATCTATATGCCGACGAACAGATCGGGATGATCGCCGCCCGACTCGGTTTCGCGGACGAGCTGTCGAAGACGCTCGAGAAGCTCGGTCACTGAGTACTTTTCGTGAGTCGGGGCATGGGTACCGATGAGCAGATGATCGAGGCGGCACTGGCGGCCGCCGCCGGAGCCGATCCCAGAGACGTGCCCGTGGGCGCGGTGGTCTTCGATTCCGATGGCACTGCCATCGCGCAGGCCGCAAACGCACGCGAGGCGACCTCCGATCCCACCGCACACGCCGAGATCCTCGCCATCCGAAAAGCGGTCGACGTGGTCGGCGACGGATGGCGGCTCACGGGTTGCACCATCGCCGTGACCCTCGAGCCGTGCACCATGTGCGCGGGCGCCATCACCCTGGCCAGACTCGATCGGCTGGTGTTCGGTGCGTGGGAGCCGAAGACAGGGGCCGTGGGCTCTTTGTGGGACGTGGTGCGCGACCGCCGCAACGTCCACCGTCCTCAGGTGCGCGGCGGTGTGCTCGCCGACGAGTGTGCCGCGGTCCTGCGCGAGTTCTTCGCTGGTCGACGACCCTCGTGAGGGCATCGTCGACGCGCTGATCGTCGAATTCCCGGGTTGTCGGGTTGAAACGGTGGGGCAGTGGGTACCCCTGGAGAACGCGACAGTCGCGTGTGATGCACCTTGGTCACAGATCGAGTCAACTAGGAGGATCCATGGCTGTATCCGACGATGCCAAGAACAAGGCCGAAGATCTCAAGGGCCGCGGGAAAGAAGCCGCAGGGAGCCTGACCAACGACCACGACCTCAAGAACGAAGGCAAGGGCGATCAAGCCAGTGCCGGCGCGAAGCAGAAGGTGTCTGACGCTGCCGACGCCGTCAAGGGTGGCGTCGACAACCTCAAAGACAAGCTGACCGGCCACTAAGAGCCGCTCATACCGCCGAAGGCTGTCTGTACAGCCGGACTGACCAGCGGATTGTTGGCTCAGCCCGGCCC
Organism: Williamsia muralis NBRC 105860; assembly: GCF_001598915.1. Taxonomy (GTDB): domain Bacteria; phylum Actinomycetota; class Actinomycetes; order Mycobacteriales; family Mycobacteriaceae; genus Williamsia; species Williamsia muralis. The sequence goes on from NZ_BDAP01000001.1 coordinate 553,150, forward strand.
TGCGGTACAGTTTTCGGCGGTGGCGTGTCCGAGCGGCCGAAGGTGCAGCACTCGAAATGCTGTGTACGGTAACCCCGTACCGAGGGTTCAAATCCCTCCGCCACCGCCAGCGAACAGCCCCTCACCTGATCCAGGTGAGGGGCTGTTTCTGTGTTGTATCGAGTCCGATGGTTCCGCATGAGGTCGCACCCGGGCGGTGGGGTGTAATCGGTAACCGGGGTAACCGTCGCAGCGGTGGTGCGGCACGACAGCGATTTTTGTGTGGGGGTCTACATGGGTCACGGCTGGATTCTCATCGAGTGCATGGGCAATGGAGAGCCCACTCTCGTGTTCGACAGGGTGAGGCCACGGCGCTATTCGTCGATCCGCCGGCGCGACAATCTGCGGAGTCCCCAGGTGACCGCGGCACTGCTCACGATCGTCGGCGACGTGACCGGCTCGCGGAGCACCGTTCGCCGAGTGCTCTCCGCCGACAAGAACGAATCGCTGATGATGGTCGGGCACCCCGTCGAAGGACCCGGAGGCAGTGTCTACGGCGTCCAGGTGTGGGTGGGCCTCGAGCGCGAGCTGCCGCCACCCCGCCGGCTGGTCGGAGCGTTTCTCTGGGATCCGGCAACACAGCTGACCCATCATGGGCCGACCATCGAGACCGAGATCCTCGGGATCACCGATCCGCAGACGACGCGGGTGAGCCCCGAGGTGTTCAAGTACTTCGAGGCGTTCCCCCGTGAGGGCGAACTCGGCACGTATGTGGCCGACATCATGGCGGGGAACATCACGGACGGCGAAGCATTCGACAGCGACATCACCATCCGCCGGGACGATGGGGATCTGGCCCAGGTGTACATGACCATGCGCGCGGTCAAGAACCGCGACGACACCTGGGGGTTGCGGGGAATCGTCCACGACATCACCGACGTGCGCGAACCCAGCTCGGCCGCAGCCTACAACCGCCGGACGGCCCGGGTGGTCGCGCGGCTGGTGGACGGGGAGTGGGGCATCGGGCATGTCGACTTCGCGACGGGCATCGTCACCGAATGGCTGACTGAGCCGCCTGCCCCGCTGGATCGATGGGCCACGCAGAACGCAGAGTTCCATCCCGACGACATGTCCACTGTCATGGAAGCCCAGATCGCGGTGGCGACCGAACGTATACCTCGGGCCGAATACGTGGTCAGAGTGCGGTTTTCGGACGGGCCATGGCACGGCGCACGCATCACCCTCACTGCCGCGACCGCGGGGTCGAACGGACATGGGCTGATGCGAGTGGAGTCCGCGGGTCGAGAAGGCAGGTTGTGAAGGCGAATCCCTGCCGGGTTTGTGTACAAACGCAGGTGTTGCAACACCTGCGTATGCACGGAAAGCCTGCACCTCGTGGGCTCGGCCCGGGCTCAACTCAGAAAGACCGCTGCCTGATCCACGAGGTCGAGGAGCGGTTGAGGAACGATGCCGAGGGCGATGGTCGCGACAGCGCCGAGACCGATGACAAAGGTGGTCGCCGTGTTCGGTACGACTACGGTGGGGGCGTTGTCGACAGGTGGCTCGGAGAAGAACATCAGCACGATGACCCGGACGTAGAACACCACGGCGATTGCGCTGCTCAGCACGCCGACGATCACCAGCGGAACGGCGCCGCCGGACGCAGCCGCCTGAAACACCGCGAACTTGCTGAGGAAGCCACTCGTCAGAGGGATGCCGGCGAACGCGAGTAGGAACAACGCGAAAGTCCCGGCCACCAACGGAGACTGTCGCCCCAGACCCGCCCACCGCGACATCTCGCCGACCTCGCCTGCCCGGTCCCGCACCAGGGTCACCACGGCAAATGCGCCGACGGTACTGAAGCCGTAGGCGACGAGGTAGAACATCGTGGACGACAGTCCGGCACGGTTGATGGCGACAACACCGGTCAGGATGAAACCGGCGTGCGCCACAGAGGAATACGCGAGCATGCGCTTCATGTCGGTCTGGGTGATCGCAACGACGGAGGCGACGACCATCGTCAGGATCGCAACCGCCCACAACACCGGACGCCACTCGTCTTTCAAACCGGGCAGGGCCACGTAGAACAATCTCAACATCGCACCGAACGCCGCGACCTTGGTGGCTGCGGCCATGAAGGCGGTGATGGGCGTCGGCGCGCCCTGGTAGACGTCCGGGACCCAGTAGTGAAACGGCACCGCACCGATCTTGAACAGCAAGCCGATCGAGACCAGGCCCGCCCCGATCAAAGCGAACGTCCTGTCACCGGCCTCGGCGTCGATGGCTGCGGCGATCTCCGGGAAGTCGACCGACCCGGCGTAACCGTAGAGGAACGCCGCCCCGAAGAGGAAAAACGCCGATGAAAAGGCGCCCAGCAGAAAGTATTTCAACGCCGCTTCCTGCGAGAGCAGCCGGCGACGACGCGCAAGACCGCACATCAGATACAACGGCAGCGACAGTACTTCGAGCGCCACGAACATGGTCAGCAGGTCGTCGGCCGCGGGGAACAACAGCATGCCGCCGACCGCGAACAGCATGAGGGGGAACACTTCCGTCTGCGCGAGTCCGGCAGTGGTCGCTCGTCGTTCCGGCTCGCTGCCCGGCACGGTGGACGCAGCAGATGTGAACGCGTCCAGCGACTTCACCCGGCCACCGGCTGCCGCGCCCACCCCGGCGCCGACGGTCACGCCCGCCATGGTCCGCTGGGCGATGAGGGGGATGGACAACGCCGACACCACCAAAATCGTGCCTTGCATGAACAGTGCCGGGCCGTCGACCGCCACGGCGCCGACCGCCACCGATTCGCGTGTACCGGCCAGTGCCACAACAGCTGTGAATGCTGCCACCAGGCCACCGACGCTCAGGAGAAGCTGCAACGCGTACCGGAATCGATCGGGTGCAAACGCCTCGACCAGTACCGCGGCCACCGCCGCCGCGAACACGATCAACATCGGTGAGAGTTGTGCGTATTCGATCGACGGCGCAGGCAGCACGTCCTGGGCAGTATCCAACGCCCAACCGTTCATCGGTCACCTCCATCGGGCTCGGCAACAGCCGGTGCGGGGTCACGCTCGTCGATGACGGTGAGGGTGTGGCCCACGGCTGGATCGATGACGTCGAGCACCGGTGCGGGATAGATGCCCAGCGCCAGCAGCAGCGCCAGGAGGGGTGCCACCACCAGCATTTCGCGGCCGTGCAGATCGGTGAGGCGCTCGGTGCCCTTGTTCACGGGGCCGGTCATCACCCGCTGGTACATCCACAGCACGTATATTGCGGCGAGCACCAGAGCCACCGAGGCGCAGACGGCCGCCACCGGGTAGCGGGTGAAAGTGCCGATCAAGACCAGGAACTCGCTGACAAACGGACCCAGCCCGGGAAGCGACAGAGTCGCCAGTCCCGCCACCAGGAAAGTGCCGGCCAGCAGTGGTGCGACTTTCTGAACCCCGCCGAAATCGGCGATGGCCCGTGATCCGCGCCGCGACACCAGGAACCCGGCAATCAACATCAGTGCCGCGGTGGCGATGCCGTGATTCACCATGTAGAGCGTGGAACCGGACTGTCCCTGACTGGTGAGTGCGAAGATGCCCAGGATGATGAAGCCGAAGTGGGAGATCGACGTGTAGGCGATCAGTCGCATCAGATCGGTCTGGCCTATCGCGAGGATGGCGCCGTAGATGATGCCGATGACCGCCAGTGTGACGATCAACGGGGTGAAATACCTTGTCGCATCGGGGAACAACTGCACGCAGTACCGGAGCATCGCGAAGGTGCCGACCTTGTCCACCACGGCCATCATCAGCACCGCGCCGGCGGGGGTGGCCTGTACTGCCGCATCGGGGAGCCATGTGTGCAGCGGCCACAGCGGTGCCTTCACCGCAAAGGCGAACATGAAGCCCAGGAACAGAGCTTTGCCGACAGTCGGGTCGATGTCCAGCGAGCCGGAGGAGACGGCCGAAACGATCTCGCGGAAGTCGAACGTGCCGCCGCCCTGGTCGGCGGTCACCACGTACAGGCCGATCACCGCGGCCAGCATGACCAGGCCCCCGGCGAGGTTGTACAGCAAGAACTTCACCGCCGCGCGCGACCGCTGGCCCGGGGCCTGTTCTGCCGCACCGAAACCGGCGATGAGGAAGTACATCGGGATCAGCATGGCTTCGAAGAAGATGTAGAAGAGGAAGATGTCGAGCGCGGTGAACGACACCATGACCATGGCCTCGACCAGCAACATCAGTGCCACGTAGCGATGGGTCGCACGCCGTCGGTCGGCGTCGGCGTCGTTCCACCCGGCCAGGAGCAGGAGGGGGAGCAACACGGCGGTCAACACCACAAGCGCCAGCGCGATGCCGTCGATACCGAGCTCGTAGCGGGTCCCGAAAGCGGGTATCCACGAGCGTGATTCCACGAACTGGTATTGATCGCCACCGGGATCGAAGCGGACCGCCAGCACAATGGCGAGGGCGAGCACCCCTACAGACGTTGCCAGCGCTGCCCATTTGGCGACCACTCGTAGTCGAGGAGGCAGCATCAAGATGACAACCGCACCGATCGCCGGTACCACCCACAACAGTGTCAGCCAGGGGATTGCGTTCACCACACCCTCACCAACATCATCATCGCGACCAACAGGGCGCCTCCGGCGAACATCGACAACGCGTACGAGCGGACGTATCCGGTCTGCACTTTGCGGAACAGCGTGGATGTGGCGCCGACGGCGCCGGCGAGTCCGTTCACCAGGCCGTCAACGCCTTTCGAATCCGCCGACCCCAGTGCTCCGGTCAGCTTCTGGCCAGGTCGCATGAACGCCGCCTCGTTGAATGCGTCGCCGTAGAGGTCGCGGCGGGCTGCGACGGTGAGCGCGCGTCCCTTCGGTGCGACAACGGGGATGTCGCGTCGGGCGTACTGCCGCCAGGCCACGGCGACGCCGGCCAGCACCACCGCGAGTGTGCCGGCGGTGATCACCCAGATGGGAACGGGCAGCTCGTCGTGGTGCTCACCGACCACCGGTTCGAGCCAGTGCTGCAGTGAACCACCGAATGCCAAGAACCCACCGGCAAAAACGGATCCGAGGGCCAGCAGGACCATCGGTCCGGTCATCAAGGCAGGCGACTCGTGTGGGTGCGCGGTCACCCCGTGGGTGTCAGCCGGCCAGCGCTTCGTGCCGAAGAAGGTCATCAGCATCACGCGTGTCATGTAGAACGCGGTGATACCGGCACCGAGCACGGTGACGATGCCCAGGATCACGCCTTTCACACCACCTGCTGCCCAGGCTGTTTCGATGATCTTGTCCTTGGAGAAGAAGCCTGCGAACGGCGGGATCCCGATGATGGCCAGATAGCCGAACCCAAAGGTGACGAAGGTGATCGGCATCAGCGCACGCAAGCCGCCGAAACGGCGCATGTCGGTCTCGTCGTTCATTGCATGCATCACCGACCCGGCGCCGAGGAACAGACCGGCCTTGAAGAAGCCGTGTGTGATGAGATGCATGATGGCGAAGGCATATCCGGCCGGCCCCAGTCCGGCGGCGAGCACCATGTAACCGATCTGGCTCATGGTGGAGGCGGCGAGGGCCTTCTTGATGTCGTCCTTGGCGCAGCCGATGATCGCGCCGAACAAGAGCGTGACCGCGCCGACGACCACCACCGCGAGTTGCGCTCCGGGCGCCAGGTCGAAGATCGGGCCCGACCGGGTGATGAGGTAGACGCCTGCGGTCACCATGGTCGCGGCGTGGATGAGCGCGGACACCGGCGTGGGGCCCTCCATGGCATCCCCGAGCCAGGATTGCAGCGGCACCTGCGCCGATTTGCCACACGCGGCGAGCAGCAACATCAGGCCTAGGAAGGTCAGTACTGTCTCACCGGCCTCGTCGGCTCCGGCGAACACCTCGGCGAAGCCCACCGACCCGAACGTCGCGAACATGATCATCATCCCGATGGCAAGACCCATGTCGCCGACGCGGTTGACCACAAAAGCCTTCTTCGCGGCTGCGGCCGCCGACGGACGCTGATGCCAGAATCCGATCAGCAGATAGGAGGCGAGTCCGACGCCCTCCCAGCCGAGGTAGAGACCGAGGTAGTTGTCGGCGAGGACCAGCAGAAGCATGGCTGCCAGAAAGAGGTTGAGGTAGGCGAAGAACCGCCGGCGATCAGGGTCATCGGCCATGTAGCTGATCGAATAGACGTGGATGAGCGAGCCCACACCGGTGATCAGCAGGACAAAACACATCGACAACTGGTCGAGTTGCAGACCGAAGTCCACACGCAGCTCACCGACGGGCACCCACGTGAAGAGGTCCTCGTGGACGGCGCGTTCGTCGCCGCGGCGTCCGAGCATGTCGGTGAACAGCACCAACCCGTAGACGAAAGAGGCGATCGCCATGAGGGAGCCGAGCAGATGACCCCACGGGTCGGTGCGCCTGCCTGCGAGCAGCAACACGATCGACCCGACGAGCGGGAGCGCCGGCAGGATCCAGATGGTTGTGTTCATCCGTGTCTCATAGCTTCAGCAGGTCGGCATCGTCGACCGAGGCCGAGTGGCGGGTCCGGAAAATGGTCATGATGATCGCCAGTCCGACAACAACTTCGGTGGCCGCGACGACCATGGTGAAGAAGGCGATGACCTGACCGTCCAGGTTGCCGTGCATCCGGGCGAAGGTGACGAAGGCCAGGTTGCAGGCGTTGAGCATCAGTTCCACGCACATGAACACGACCACGGCATTGCGGCGGATCAGTACGCCGGATGCCCCGATCGTGAACAGCAGAGCCGAGACGTACAGGTAGTTCTCGGGATTCATGACCGCCGCCGCCCACCGGCGCGATCCGACTTGGCCGACCCGAGGTTGGGGCCCGCCGGATCCCGGGGCTCGAGAACATCACTCACCGACAGATCGGAGAACGAGCCGTCGGGTAGCAAGGCCGGCATGTCGACGGCGTTGTGCCGGGCGTAGACACCGGGATTCGGCAGAGGTGTGCGGCGCCCGGCTTCGCGAAAGCGTCGGACGGAGAGCTCGCGCTGACTGTCCCGATCGCCGAGGCGTTCGCGGTGGGCCAGCACCATCGCTCCGATGGTCGCGGTGATGAGCAACGCGCCGGTGAGCTCGAACGCCCACAGGTACCGGACGAAGATCAGCTCGGCGAGTCCTTCGACGTTGCCTCCGGTCGCGGCTCCCGGTGAACGGTCCGACACCACCGTCGTCGAGTCGTCGACTCCGGCAAAGGCTGTGACCGTGGCACTTCCGATCCCCGCGATCAGCAGGATCCCGAATCCGAGCCCGGCGCAGATGGCACCGAGTCGTTGTCCACGTAGTGTCTCGACCAGTGAATCGGACGAATCCACCCCGACCAGCATGAGAACAAAAAGGAACAGCATCATCACCGCGCCGGTGTAGACGACGATCTGAGCCACACCCAGGAACAGCGCGCCCTGCGCGATGTAGAAGACCGCAACGATGATCATCGTCATGGCCAGGAACACCGCCGAGTACACAGCCTTGGTTGCGCACACCACACCCAGCGCGCCCAGGACGGCGACAGTGCCGAGTACCCAGAACTGGACCGCCTCGCCCGTGGACGTTCGGGTGAGTGACTCAGCTGCCCACGCTGGGTTCATTGCGGCACTTCGTTTGTGGCGATCACCGAGCCGCGGTAGTAGTCCTCGTCGGTGCTGCCCGGTTGCATCGGGTGGGGCGGTGACTCCATGCCCGGTTCGAGCGGGGCGAGGAGTTTGTCCTTGCCATAGATGAGGTCGGCCCGGTTGTCGTCGGCCATCTCGTACTCGTTTGTCATGGTGAGGGCCCGGGTGGGGCAGGCTTCGATGCACAGCCCGCATCCGATGCAGCGTAGGTAGTTGATCTGATAGACGCTCCCGTACCGCTCACCGGGTGAGAAGCGTTCCTCTTCGGTGTTGTCCGCACCCTCGACGTAGATCGCGTCGGCCGGGCACGCCCAGGCGCACAGCTCGCAGCCTATGCACTTCTCGAGTCCGTCGGCGTAGCGGTTGAGCTGGTGTCGCCCGTGATAGCGCGCCGCCGTCGGAGCCTTCTCCTCCGGATACAACTCGGTGTTGTTCTTCTTGAACATCGACGAGAACGTGACCCCGAAACCGGCAAGTGGTTCAAGCGGATTACGCATCGCTGCTCTCCTTCATCGGAACGGGTTGCGAGGCCGGTGTCGGCTCCGAACGTGTTGTGGCCGGTAGCGCCGATCCGGTTTGTCCCCGCGATGTCTGGCCGGGCCGGCTCTGCCCGGTCAGTGGCGGCACCGGGAATCCTCCGGCCATGGGATCGAACGGTGCGGAAAGGTCGGGGCCTGCGTTCGCCTCACCGGCTCGACGTCGCTTGGAACGACTCATCGCCCAGAACACAGCCAGCAAGGCGATCGCGAAGACCACACCGGCGATGACGTCGACCACTGAACCGATGTCGTGGCCCTCCACCCGCAGAGCACGGATGGTTGCGACGACCATGACCCATCCCAGTGACACCGGGATGAGGATCTTCCACCCCAGCGTCATGAACTGGTCGTAGCGCAGCCGTGGCAGCGTGGCCCGCAACCAGATGAAGAAGAAGAGGAAACCCCAGACCTTGGCGACAAACCAGATCAGTGGGACCCAGCCGGAGTTGGCGCCATCCCAGATCGAAAGGGGCCACGGCGCATGCCATCCGCCGAGAAACATCGTCGCGGCGAGGGCCGATACCGTGGCCATGTTGATGTACTCCGCCAGCATGAACATCGCGAACCGCAGCGATGAGTACTCGGTGTGGAAGCCGCCGACCAGTTCGCCTTCTGCCTCGGGGAGGTCGAAGGGCGCCCGGTTGGTCTCGCCGACCATCGAGAACACATAGACGACAAACGAGGGGAGGAGGAGAAAGACGTACCAGGTGTCGAGTTGACCGTCGACTATCCCCGACGTGGACATGGTGCCGGCATGGAGGAAGACCGCCGCGAACGTCAAACCCATTGCGATCTCGTACGAGATGACCTGCGCCGTCGAACGCAACCCACCGAGTAGTGGATACGTTGAGCCGGAGGCCCATCCGGCGAGAACGATGCCGTACACGCCTACCGAGGTGACGGCGAGGATGTACAGCACGGCCACCGGAAGATCGGTCATTTGAAGTGGTGTTCGGTGACCGAACACCGAGACCACCGGTCCGAACGGGATCACGGCAAACGCCATGATGGCCGGGATGACGGCGATGATCGGCGCGAGCAGATAGATCGGCTTGTCGATCCCGCGGGGAATGATGCCCTCTTTGAGGGCGAGCTTCACACCGTCGGCCAGGCTCTGCAGCAATCCCATGGGCCCGACACGGTTGGGTCCGACGCGGGTTTGCATCCACGCCATCACCTTTCGTTCGGCGAGAATGGCGACCAGTGTGGTCAGCAGTAGGAAGACGAAGACGATCAACGCCTTGGCGAGGATGAGCCACCAGGGGTCGTGGCCGAACTCGGACAGGTCGTTCATGGCCGCACCCCCCCGTCCGCACGGTGGACCTTCACGATGCTGCCGATCGCCGGCCCGAGTTCGGCGTAGACCTGACTGCCCGGTGAGTTCAGCGGCAGCCAGACCACCCGATCGGGCATGTCGACCATGTCCACCGGGAGAGTGATGGCCCCGCGGTCCGTGCTGACCGTGACGAGATCGTCTGCGGCGAGGCCGTTTTCGACGGCGGTGACCGCCGACATGCGTGCCACCGGTCGCCGAGCCGTACCCGCGAGGTGGGGCTCACCGTCTTGCAGACGACCGGAGTCGAGCAACAAGCGCCAGCCGGTCAGGATGGCCTCGCCACGCCGAGCTGTGGGCAGTTCTGCCGCAGAGGCGTCGGGCGCCGGGGCGCCGGCACCCGACCAGGCTCCGAGACCGGCCAACTCAGCTCGGGCTCTGCCAGGGTCGGGGAGCCCGAGATCCATACCCATCTGCCGCGCAATTGCATCGAGGACGCGGAGATCGGGCATCGAGTCGGTGGCGGGCAGTGCGGTTGCGAACGATCTGGGGCGTCCCTCCCAGTCCACGAAGGTGCCGCTCTTCTCGACCACCGGTGCCACCGGGAACACCACGTCGGCGCGATCGGTGACGTCGCTGGTCCGCACTTCCAGACTCACGACGAAAGGTGCGGTGTCCAGTGCGGAGCGTGCGGCGTCAGGGTCGGGAAGGTCGTCGAGTTCGACGCCGCCCACGAGCAGCGCCCCCAGTGACCCGGCACCCGCCGCCGCCAGGATCTGTCCGGTGTCCAAGCCGGGTTCCTCCGGCAGATCGGGCCCCCACACGGTGGCGAGCTCTGCGCGTGCCTCGGGGTCGGCCACGGGCCGCCCACCCGGCAGAAGACCGGGCAGCGCACCGACTTCCAGTGCGCCACGGTCACCGGCTCTGCGGGGGATCCACGCGAGTCTGGCGCCGGTCGCGCGGGATAGAGCGGCCGCCGCCGACAGTGCGCCGCGCACCGACGCGAGGCGTTCGCCGACCACGATGATGGAGCCGGGCCGGGCGAGGGGAGCCGAGTCGGTGAGCGCGGTGAGTGCGCCGGGTTCATCGCCCGGTACCACTGGGATCACCCGGGCCGACAGCTTCTCCAGGCCACGGCTGCGATAGGGCGCGATGGCCAGCACCACCATTCCCTTCGTGCGTACCGCTTTGCGCAGTCGGAGGAACACGATCGGCGATTCCTCTTCGGGTTCGAGGCCGGCGAGTAGTACCGAGGGCGCGTTCTCGAGGTCGGTGTAGGTGACGTCCAGGAGACGTCCGGCCACATGCGCCGCCAGGAACTGTGCCTCCTCGACCGAATGGTCGCGGCTACGGAAATCGATGTTGTTGGTGTGCAGCCCTGTTCGAGCGAACTTGGCGTAGGCATACGCGTCCTCGACCGTTGCGCGTCCACCGACGAGAACCCCGGCCCGACCGCGGGCCGCGCGCAGTCCGCGTGCGGCGATGTCCAGCGCATGTGACCAGGATGCCGGCACCAACTCTCCGTCCGCGTCGCGGATGAGGGGTGTGGTGATGCGGTCGCGAGCAGTGGCATAGGTGAATGCCCACCGGCCTTTGTCGCAGTTCCACTCTTCGTTCACCTCTGGGTCGTCCCCGGCCAGTCGGCGCATCACCTTGCCCCGCCGATGATCGGTGCGCTGTGCGCATCCGCTTGCGCAGTGCTCACAGACGCTGGGGCTGGAAACGAGGTCGAACGGTCGGGCACGAAAGCGATACGCCGCACCCGTCAATGCCCCCACCGGACAGATCTGCACGGTGTTACCCGAGAAATAGGACTCGAATGGTTCGTCTGCCGCGATCCCCACCTGCTGCTGGGCTCCTCGTTCGAGGAGATCGATGAACGGGTCGCCGGCGACTTGTTCGGAAAACCGGGTGCATCGTGCGCACAGTACGCACCGCTCGCGGTCGAGCAACACCTCGCTCGACAGTGGAATCGGTTTGGGGAAGGTACGTTTGACCCCTTCGAAGCGAGACTCTGCCCGCCCGGTGGACATCGCCTGGTTCTGTAGCGGGCACTCACCGCCCTTGTCGCACACCGGGCAGTCCAGCGGGTGGTTGATCAAGAGCAGTTCCATCACCCCACGCTGGGCCTTCTCCGCAATCGGCGAGGTGATCTGGGTGCGCACCACCATGCCCTCGGTTGCCGTGGTGGTGCAGGAGGCGAGGGGTTTGCGTTGACCCTCCACCTCCACCAGGCATTGCCTGCATGCCCCGACGGGTTCGAGCAGGGGATGGTCGCAGAACCTCGGGATCTGTATGCCGATCAGTTCAGCGGCGCGAATCACCAGGGTGCCCTTGGGCACACTGAGCTCGACGCCATCGATGGTGATCGTCACGAGATCGAGGGCCGCCGAGCCCCCCGACGCCGGGCTGTTGTCGACGGCCGTCATCGCGCACCTGCGTTCATGGGAGCACCTGCTGACGCGAACAGTGTTGCTCGCGCCGGATCGAACGGGCAGCCGCCGTGCTCGGCATGGGCCACGTATTCGTCACGGAAATACTTGAGAGACGACATGATCGGGCTGGCTGCACCGTCACCGAGAGCGCAGAACGACTTGCCGAGAATGCTGTCGGAGATGTCGAGGAGCTTGTCGAGGTCGGCTTCGGAACCGCTGCCGTTCTCGAGATCTCGGAGGATCTGCACCAGCCAATAGGTGCCCTCGCGGCAGGGAGTGCACTTTCCACACGACTCGTGGGCATAGAACTCGGTCCACCGCAGAACTGCGCGGACGATGCAGGTGGTCTCGTCGAAGATCTGTAAGGCCTTGGTGCCCAGCATCGATCCGGCTGCGCTGACGCCTTCGTAGTCCAGGGCGACGTCGAGGTGCTCATCGGTGAAGATCGGGGTGGACGAGCCACCGGGGGTCCAGAACTTGAGTTGGTGCCCGGCGCGAACACCGCCTGCGTAGTCGAGCAGCTCGCGCAGCGTGATGCCCAACGGTGCCTCGTACTGTCCCGGATGTGTCACATGGCCGGACAACGAGTACAGGGTGAACCCCGGCGACTTCTCACTTCCCATCGATCGGAACCATTCGTTGCCGTACTGGATGATCGGCGGCACGCTGGCGATGGACTCGACATTGTTGACCACGGTGGGGCTGGCGTAGAGGCCGGCGACGGCGGGGAAGGGAGGACGCAGACGCGGTTGTCCGCGGCGCCCTTCCAGCGAATCGAGCAGCGCGGTCTCCTCACCACAGATGTAGGCGCCGGCACCGGCGTGCACCACCACGTCGAGATGGAAACCACTGCCGAGGATGTTGTCGCCGAGGTATCCGGCGGCGTATGCCTCGGCGACGGCGTTGTGCAATCGGCGTAGCACCGGGACCACCTCGCCGCGCACGTAGATGAAAGCGTGTGCCGCGCGAATGGCATACGCGGCGATGATGATCCCCTCGATCAGCACGTGTGGGGTGGCGAGGAGGAGCGGCATGTCCTTGCAGGTACCCGGTTCGGATTCGTCGGCGTTGACCACGAGGTAGTGGGGCTTGCCGTCGCCCTGGGGAATGAACGACCACTTCATCCCGGTGGGGAATCCGGCCCCTCCCCGTCCTCGCAGGCCCGACTCCTTGATCGTGGCGATGACCGTGTCGGGCTCCATCGCCAGCGCCTTCGACAGTGCCTGGTAGCCCTCGTGTTCGCGGTAGGTGTCGAGCGTCCAGGACTCGGGCTCGTCCCAGTAACGGCTCAGGACCGGTGCCAGTGGCATCTCACACCTCCTTGCTGTCCGTGGTCGCAGTGTGATCGTGCGGCTGCGCATCCGGCGCCGGTGCCGGCTTGTCTGCGGCCGTCCGGGATGCTTCGGCTTCATCTGCCTCACCCGAACGGCCCGCGTAGGGGGAGGCATTGTTCGGAAGGTCTGGGCGATCGGTGGCGGGGGCCTGCATACCCCGGTCCCGGGCGATGAGGAGGCCGGCCAGGCTGGGATCACCGGCACTCCCGGCAGCGTCCGAGCTACCAGGCCGGGAATCAGGGAAACCTGCCAGGATGCGGGCTGTTTCGCGAAAGGTGCACAGCGGCGCACCCCGTGTCGGGGTGACCTGTTCGCCTGAACGCAGTGCGTCCACGAGCTCGCGGCCCGACTCCGGCGTCTGATTGTCGAAGAACTCCCAGTTCACCATCACCACGGGTGCGAAGTCGCACGCCGCATTGCACTCGAGATGTTCGAGCGTGATCGACCCGTCCGCGGTGGTCCCTCCCGGGGCCACCCCGAGGTGGTCGATGAGGTCGGCAAGGATCTCATCACCGCCCATGACCGCGCACAAGGTGTTGGTGCAGACCCCGACCAGGAAATCCCCGGTCGGCCGCCGCCGGTACATCGAGTAGAACGTGGACACGGCGGTCACCTCCGCCGGCGTCAGCTCGAGAAGCCCTCCGCAGAAGGCGATCCCGGCCGGCGTGATGTACCCGTCCTCGCTCTGGACCAGGTGCAGCAGCGGCAGCAGTGCGGACCGCGCATCGGGATATCGGGCGATGATCTCGCGGGCGTCCGGCTCGAGCCGGGCCACCACATCGGCGGGATAGCGCCGCTCCGGTGGCACCGGATCACCGAAGGTGAGGAAGACGGGCTCAGCAGTCATCGGTCCACTCCGCCCATCACAGGGTCGATGCTCGCGACCGCAGCGATCACGTCCGAGATCATCCCGCCCTCGCACATGGCAGCCACCGCTTGCAGATTGGTGAAGGAGGGGTCGCGGAAGTGGACCCGGTGCGGTCGGGTCCCGCCGTCACTGACCATGTGCACACCCAGCTCACCCCGCGGCGATTCGACCGACACGTACACCTGGCCCGGCGGCACCCTCATGCCCTCCGTGACCAGTTTGAAGTGGTGGATGAGCCCCTCCATCGACGAGCCCATGATCTCGGAGATGTGTTCGCGTGAATTGCCCAACCCGTCGCTGCCCACAACAAGATCGGCAGGCCATGCGATCTTCTTGTCCTCCACCATGATCGGGCCGGGGCGCAATCGGTCGAGGCATTGCTCGACGATCTTCAGGGACTCCTTCATCTCCTTGACACGAATCAGGTAGCGACCGTAGGAATCGCACGCCACATCGGTGATCACGTCGAACTCATAGTTCTCGTAACCGCAGTACGGCGCAGACCGTCGGAGGTCGTGCGCCAGACCGGTCGCGCGGAGAATCGGGCCGGTGACCCCCAATGCCATACAGCCGGTGAGGTCCAGGTAGCCGATCCCCTGAGTGCGTGCCTTCCAGATGTAGTTCTCGCTCAACAGGTCTTCCATGTCCCGTAGTCGCCCGGGGAGCACCTCGAGAACTTCGCCGATCTTCTCCACCGCCCCGTCGGGCAGATCTTGAGCCAGACCACCCGGCCGGATGAAGGCGTGATTCATCCGCAATCCGGTGATCATCTCGAAGATGTCGAGGATCAGTTCGCGCTCGCGAAAGCCGAACAGCATGGCGGTCACCGCGCCGAGTTCCATGCCGCCGGTCGCCAGCGCGACCAGATGCGAGGAGATGCGATTCAACTCCATCAGCAACACCCGGATCACGTTCACCCGTTCCGGTATCTGATCGGTGATGTCGAGGAGCTTCTCCACGCCCAGGCAGTAGGCGGTTTCGTTGAAGAACGGCGACAGGTAGTCCATCCGGGTCACGAACGTGACACCTTGCGTCCAGTTGCGGAACTCGAGATTCTTCTCGATACCGGTGTGGAGGTAGCCGATTCCGCAGCGGGCCTCGGTGACCGTTTCTCCTTCGAGGACCAGGATCAACCGCAGCACACCGTGAGTCGAGGGATGCTGCGGCCCCATGTTCACCACGATGCGTTCCTCGCCGGACTCAGCGGCCGAACTCACGATGTGGTCCCAGTCCTGGCCTGTGGCAGTGAACAGGTTGCTGCCCGTGTCGATGTTGTCGCTCATCAGTTGTACGACCTCCGCTGATCAGGCGGCGGTATACGCGCGCCCTTGAACTCCACAGGGATTCCGCCGAGGGGGTAGTCCTTGCGCTGTGGATGTCCCGCCCAGTCGTCCGGCATCTCGATCCGCGTCAGTGACGGATGGCCGTCGAAGACGATGCCGAAGAAGTCGTAGGTCTCGCGTTCATGCCAGTCGGTGGTGGGGTAGATCGCGTGCAGCGACGGGATGTGGGGGTCGGCGTCGGGAACGGCGACCTCGAGCCGGACTCGCCGGTTATGGGTGATCGACATGAGCGGGTAGACCGCATGGAGTTCGCGGCCGGTCTCGTCGGGGTAGTGCACTCCGCTGACACCCAGGCACAGCTCGAAGCGCAACTTCGGGTCGTCGCGCAGTGTCTGTGCGATCACCGGCAGATGCGCGGGAAAGACATGCAGGGTGAGTTCCTCGCGGTAGACCACGATCTTCTCGAGGGCGTCGAAGATCTCGACAGGTGCGTCGGCCTTCTCCAGCGCCTGCCCGAGGGTGTCCACCACTTCGTCGAAGTAGCCACCGTACGGACGAGGAGTGCTGCCCGGCAGGGTGATCGGCCGGATGAGGCGACCGTAACCAGACGTGTCGCCGCTGCCTCGTACGCCGAACAGCCCCCGACGGACACCGATGACCTCGCCGGGAGCGTCGTCGCGGGTGGGCCCGTCATCGGGCGGCGTCATCGGAGCAACCCCTTCATCTCGATGGTGGGGGTGGCGGTGAGTGCTGCGGCCTCAGCGGCTTTGACGGCCTCCACCCGGTCGACCCCGAGCGGCATGTCCTGAATCTTCTCGTGCAGCTTGAGAATGGCGTGCAACAGCATCTCGGGCCGCGGCGGACAGCCGGGCAGGTAGATGTCGACCGGAACGACGTGGTCGACGCCCTGCACGATCGCGTAATTGTTGAACATGCCGCCCGATGAGGCGCAGACACCCATGGCCAGAACCCATTTGGGTTCAGCCATCTGGTCGTAGATCTGCCGGAGCACCGGTGCCATCTTCTGGCTGACCCGGCCGGCGACGATCATCAGGTCAGCCTGCCTCGGCGACGCCCGGAACGCTTCCATGCCGAACCTGGCGATGTCGAAGCGCCCGCCGCTGGTGGCCATCATCTCGATTGCGCAGCAGGCCAATCCGAAGGTGGCGGGCCACAGGGAACCCTTGCGCATGTATCCGGCGAGACCTTCGACGGTGCTCAGCAGGAACCCGCTCGGCAGCTTCTCTTCGAGTCCCATGGTGGTTACTCTCTTTTCGAATGTGTCTAGCAGACAATCAATCCCAGCTCAGGCCGCCCCGCCTCCATTCGTACGCGTAGGCAACCGAGACGTTGAAGATGAACAGCGCCATGGCAATCAAGCCGAACAAGCCGAGCGAGTCGAAGTAGATCGCCCACGGGTACAGGAAGACGATCTCGATGTCGAAGATGATGAAGAGCATGGCTGTGAGGTAGTACTTGACGGGTATCCGCTGGCCGGCAGATAGCCCGGCACTCCCAGAGTCTTTGCCTCGCAGGGGGTTCGGAATGGGTTCTATCCCGCATTCATACGCTTCGAGTTTGGCGCGGTTGTAGCGGCGGGGCCCCACCGCAGAGGCGAGCATTGCCGAAAAGACCGCGAAGGCGGCGGCGATGGCACCGAGAACGAGGATCGGCACGTAGAGATTCATGGCACCGAATCCTCCTTTCCCGCGAGTGGCGGTGGAGCGGCGGTCATCGACCGGGCGGATGAGCACGCTGTCCGAGGGTGCGACCGCACATGGGCTGTGTGTGATCTGAGACACACGCTACTCGTGAGACCTCGGTGCTCGGCAGGGTTCTCGCGGTGACACGGGTTGCCGATTTGTCATCCCAGTTATCTCGATCGCGCATAAATGTGCGGGTCGGAGGGGAGTCAGCGTGAGGGACGCAGGACTTCCACAACGGCCTGGGTGAGGGTGAACGGATCAAGAGGCCGGGGGACAACCGCTTCGGCCTGCGACCAGTTGGCAAGCCAACTGTCCTCGGCACGGCCGGTGAGAACGACCACGGGAGGGCAGCGGTCCACCTCGTCTTTGAGTTGTTTGGCGATACCCATGCCACCCGCGGGAGACGCCTCACCATCGAGGATGACCAGATCGATGCCGCCCTCGTCCATCCTGGCTTGAACGGCGGGCTGAGTTGCCACCTCGACATAGGTGAACGGGGCGAGTCCGGAAGGGGGGTGGTCGCCCAGTGCCTCGATGACCTGCCGGCGGGTGGCAGCGTCGCTGCTGTAGACCAGAACCCGCAGCACATCAAGACGATTGGAACGCGACGGTGCCTCTGTCACCAGGCCGATGCTACGCGCCGGGCACCGTCAGAAACGGGCAGTTGATGAATCTGCGGGGCCGCTGGCAGTCGAGTCGCCATCGGGCCCCGAGGGTGGTGACTGCTTCGGCCCGCCTGGCACGTCGTTCGCCGGCCACCAGAACGCCTTGCGCTGCAACACCGAGAGAGCAGGCACCAGCGTGGGTGCCATCACAAGCGATGCGAGCAGGACACCGATCGCGACTCCCGCGCCGAGCTCCTTCAGGTTGTCGAGTCCGGTGAGTGTGAGCGAGGCGAAGGTCAGCGCCAAGATGGTGCCCGCCGCGGCGACTGTCGGACCGTCGTTGGCGATCGCTATCCGCGCAGCGTCCGGAGGTGAATGGCCGTCGCGGAACTCCTCTCGTAAGCGCTCGGCGAGCAGGATGTTGTAGTCGGTGCCGATTGCGACCACGAACAGATAGAGGACGATCGGCGTCGAGAAGTCGATACCTGCGAGGCCGGCGGCGTGCAGGAAGACGATGACAAGAGCGCCGAGTGTGGCGGCGAAAGTGAGCCCCACACAGATGAGCAGGTTGATCGGTGCGAGAACCGACATCAGGAGCAGTCCGAGGATCACACCGACGATCACCACGGCCACCGGGAACACCAGACCGGTGTCGGAACCGAGCTGTTTGCGCACGTCGACCAAGGTCGACGTCTGTCCGCCGACGTAGACCTCGGCCCCGGGGATCGAATCGTGTGCTGTCTGCCGCACAGGGCCTTCCACCGTGTCGAGAGCGTCGGTTGTGTACGGACTCTGGGTCAAGATGACGTTGATCAGGGCGGCCGTGCCGTCCTGACTGATCCTGGGTGGCTGCACCGACGCCACGCCGGGGACCTTCGCGAGGTTTGCCTCGAGCGTGGCCAACTGGTCCTGTGGGACCGGGCCAGGTGTCTTGACGTACACCTGGGTGGGGCTCAGCGCCCCTGGGGGCAGTGAGTCGGCGAGCGTGTCGAACGCTTGCTGAGACGGTGTGTCCGAGGGCATCTCGGCCAGGGTGTCGTAGGTGGCCTTGTACCCGGTGCTGAAGACCGCCAGCACGATCAGGCCCGCCACCACCGTGCCGACCACGATGATCGGCCGGCCGCCCACGAATCGGCCGATCCCGGCGAATGGCGAGCGTCTGGGGTCGTGGCCCGGTCCGAGGGGCCAGAAGAGATGGCGATGCAGGACGGTGAAAATGGCGGGGATGAGCGTCAGGGCGGTCATCAGCATGACTGCCACGGCGATGATCAGGCCTGGTGCCAGCGAACTGAGTGAGCCCAGCTTGGCGAGGAACAGCGCGGAGAATGCCCCGATCACCGTCAGTGCCGACGACGCGACCACCCGGCCGACAACTCGCGTCGAGAGAATGATCGCCGGATTGTGAGAGTCGCCCTGCCGCAACTCCTCCCGGTAGCGGAAGAGCAGGAAGACGATGTAGTCGGTGCCGACGCCGAAGAGTACGACCACCAGAATCGCGTCGAGGGTGGTGCTCACCTCGAAGTCGAATAGGCCTGCCGCCATGGCTGTCACACCACGAACAGCGATGAAGACCACTCCGATCACGACTATGGGCAGGATCGCGATGATGGGACTGCGGAACACCAGCCCGAGTGTGAGCAGGATGATGACCACCGTCGCAATGGTGATGACCTGCTCGGCATCAGCGTAGGCGGCGTTGCTGTCGACAGATATCGCGGCGTTGCCGGTGAGACCCGCTGCGAGCCCGGTGCCTTCGAGGTCCTTGGTGGCATCGTCGCGCACATCGGCCACCGCATCGTTGACCGTCTCGTCACCGGGCTGCCCGGCGAAGGTCACCTGGAGCGCGGCCACCTTGCCGTCCGGCGAGAACGATTGGGGACTGCCGACGACGCTCGTGACGCCGGGAATCTTGGCGTCCTGCAACGTTGTTGCCAAACCCAGCGCGGTCTGTTGATCATCCGGCGTGAGTGGGGCACCGTCCGGACGAGATACCACCAGGCTGCCGCTGGCCCCGGCCGTGGCCGGAAAGTACTCGTTACCCAACTCCTGAGCGTGGACCGATTCGAACGACGATGGCAGGAAGTCTTGCTGATTGTTGCTCGTGCGGTCCTCGAGGTTGGGCGAGAACAGGATGATCAACACGGCGATGACCACCCAACCGGCGATGAACCGCCACGGATGAGCGACAACTGTGCGGGCGATGACAGCGAACATGGGCACTTCCGTCCGAAGGTCGGGCACGTACATGCTCGCTCCGCGTCTCGCGATCTTGCGCGGGTGCCGTCGCAAGATGTTGCCCGGGTCGAAGCGGGAAAAGCATATCGTCTGACGGCGGGCGAAGGGGGAGAATCCATTGCATGACCAACCCCAACGATGTGACCGGGTCACATGAAGTCGTCGTCGCCCATACCGAGGACAGCATCACCACCTGGACGCTCAACATGCCCGAAGCCCGCAACCCCATCTCAGGCGACGAGGTCGTGTCCCGGATGGTCGACCTTGCCGCGGCCGCCAACGCGGACCGGAACGTACGGGTGGTGATCCTCACCGGAGCGGGGTCGGCGTTCTCGGCCGGCGGCAATGTCAAGGACATGGTGGACCGGGTCGGCATGTTCGGCGGCAATCAGGCCGACATCCAGCACGGCTACACCAGCGGGATACAGCGACTGACGCGGGCAATTTACGGTTGCGAGGTGCCGATCATCGCAGCGGTGAACGGACCTGCAGTGGGCGCCGGATGTGATCTGGCCTTGATGGCAGACATGCGAATCGCTTCGGAGAAAGCCTTTTTCGCGGAGAGCTTCGTGAAGCTGGGCCTGATACCAGGCGATGGTGGAGCATGGCTGCTGCCGCGTGCGGTGGGTGCGGCACGCGCCGCGGAGATGGCCTTCACCGGCGACCGCGTGGATGCGGCGACCGCGCTGGAGTGGGGACTCGTGTCGCGGGTGGTGGCCGCCGACGCCCTCATGGACACCGCCAAACAGTTGGCCGCCCGCGTGGCCTCGAATCCGCCGAATGCGTTGCGTCTCACGAAGAAGCTGTTACGCGAAGCGGATACGCAACACCTCGGCGGCATCCTGGAGTTGTCGGCCGCCATGCAGGCGATCTCGCACGGCACGGCTGATCACCGCGAAGCGCTGTCCGCCTTTGTCGAACGTAGGCCCGGGCAGTTCACGGGAGACTGACGGACCAACTCAAACCCGTTGACGCACAGAGCGGCTGCCACCGGTCCGGTGGCAGCCGCCTGAACGGCTCGATCGGGTCAGAGTAATTCGAGGATGGTCGCGTTGGCCATGCCGCCGCCCTCGCACATCGACTGCAGTCCGTACTGGATGCCCTGCGCCCGCATCCGGTGGATCATCGTGGTCATCAGTCGCGCACCGGACCCGCCCAGCGGGTGGCCGAGCGCCATGGCGCCGCCGTCCGGATTGAGTAGCTTGTAGTCGGCGCCCGTGCTCTTCTGCCAGCCGAGGGACACCGACGCGAACGCCTCGTTGATCTCGAAGGTGCCGATCTGGTCGAGGGACATCCCGGAGCGCTGCAACACCTTCGCGGTGGCCGGGATCGGGCCTTTCAGCATCGTGATCGGGTCGGCGCCCACCACCGCCACCGAATGCACGCGGGCGATGGGGGTCCATCCGTACACCGACGCAAGTTCACTGGTGGTGACCAGAAGCGCGGCAGCGCCGTCGGAGATCTGAGAGGCGTTGCCCGCGGAGATCACCCCGTCTTCCTTGAACGGTGTCTTGAGTCCCGCCAGCTTCTCGAGTGTGCCGCCTCGGCGAACCCCCTCGTCGGTGGTGACCACTGTTGTGGTGCCGTCTTCGGCCGTGACGGTGATGGGTGCGATCTGGTCGACGAAACGTCCTTCATCGATGGCATTGCCCGCCTTCTCGTGGGAGTCGAGGGCGTGCTGGTCCAGATCTGTTCTGCTCAAACCGAATTCCTCGGCGATCATCTCCGCGCCGATACCCTGGTTGAACACGAAGTTGTCGTATCGCTTGCGCACCATCGGCCCGAAGGGTTCGCCGTGTTCGCCACTGGCACGGGCCGCACCCATCACCACACGCGACATCGACTCCACACCGCCGGCAACAGCCACGTCGTAGTGGCCCGCGACAACTCCGGCCGCAGCCAGATGTACTGCCTGCTGCGAAGATCCGCACTGGCGGTCCACGGTGAGCCCGGGCACCGACTCGGGCCAGCCGGCAGCCAGCACCGAATACCGGCCGATGCAGCCGGCCTGTTCACCGACCTGGGAAACGCATCCCCAGATCACGTCGTCCACCCGTTCGGGATCGAGACCGTTACGGGCGGCGAGCGCCTGCAACACCTGGGCGGACAGATCGACCGGGTGGATACCGGACAGGCCGCCACCACGTTTGCCGACTGGACTTCGAACGGCATCGACGATCACTGCATCACGCATTGTTTGTTCTCCTGCTGTTTCGGATCACTGAGATGGGACGGGCTTTCAGATGCCCAGGGATTTGGCGATGATTGTCTTCATGACTTCGCTTGTGCCACCGTAGATTCGGGACACACGCGTGTCCGCATAGAGACGGGCGATGGGGTATTCGGTGACGTACCCGTATCCGCCGTGCAGTTGCAGGCACTTGTCGATCACCCGCCCCGCGCCTTCGGTGCAGAACAGCTTGACCTTGGCCGCATCGGCCACGGTGAGGTCACCCGAATCGTGGAGTTCGAGCGCACGGTCGGCCATCAACACGATGGCTTCGACGTCGGTGGCGCACTCGGCGAGTACGAACTTGGTGTTCTGGAAAGCCGCCAGCGGCTTCCCGAAGATGTTGCGGTCTTTGACGTAGTCCAGCGCATGCCGCAACGCGGCCTGGGCGGCGGCCGACGACTGCAACGCGATCGTCAGGCGTTCCTGCGCGAGGTTGTGGGTGAGGTAGTTGAAGCCCTCGCCCTCCTCGCCGAGTCGGTCTTCTACCGGGACGCGGACGTTGTCGAACGAGAGTTCAGCAGTGTCAGAGGCTTTGAGCCCGATCTTCTGCAGCTTGCGTCCCACCGAATATCCCTGCGATGTGGTGTCGACACACAAGATGCTCAGACCGCCGCGCCGGTTCTCGGGGGTGCTCGCCGCGGTTCGGCAGACCACCAGGACAAGATCGGCAAGGGCGCCGCCGGTGATGAAGGTCTTGGCGCCGTTGAGGAGATAGTGACTGCCGTCATCGGACAGCTTTGCGGTGGTTGCGATGTTGGCCAGATCCGAGCCGGTCCCGGGTTCGGTCATCGCGATCGACGTCATGATGTCGCCGGAGATGAATCCGGGAAGCCAGCGCTTCTTCTGTTCGTCGGTTGCGTACTTCACCAGGTACGGCAGGATGAGGTTCGAGTGAACCGAGTAGGTGCCGAACGTGACACCTGCGCGTGCCGCCTCTTCGGTGACCACGGCACTGAACTTGAAGGTGTCCGCTCCACCTCCGCCGAACTCTTCGGGCGCCTCGATCCCGAGGATGCCCATCTCGCCGAGACGGCGATAGAAGTCGCGGGGCGGATGGCCCTGCTCCTCCCATTCGTGGTGCACCGGTGCGACTTCGCGTGCGATGAAGTCGCGCACCACCTTTCGGAAAGCTTCATGTTCTTCGTCGAACACCGTGCGGAGCATTGCTCCTCCATCTTCAAGTGCACCGATCGCGGTCGGTCCGCGACGCAAGGTTCACTTAGCAAACTAGAACACCAGGTGATGGAGGGTGAGCGCTATCGCCGGAATCGGGGCCCGAAACTCACATGGATGAGTCTCGGGCCCCAACCGGTCAGCCGAGTGGGATCTGGGTGGTGCCGTTGTTGAAGCAGCCGCTCCAGGTCTGGAAGTCCCCGGCGAAGCTGATCCCGTCAGTGCACTGCACCCGGTTCTGGCCGTCGACCACCACGGTCGCTCCCGGCCCCGCGATACCGATGGACAACCCCGGATTCACGCCCTGCATCTCAACAACCGCCCCTGGTCCCAGCGCGATGGCAGCGGGGCCTGAAAAGTTGTTGCCGGTGGACACGGCGACGCCGCCATCTGCGGTGATGGCGAGTGTGAGGCCGGTCGGACCCGAGGACGAGTAGCAGTTCGCACCTGCACTGGTCTGGCCGGGCAGGCTCGGGCAGATCTCAGGAGCGGCGGTGGCGGTAGGTGCGGCGGCGAAGGTGAGTGCGGCGGCACCCGCGCCTGCTGCTGCGGCGGCGACGACGGACTTGCGAGTGAAACGAATCATTCTCGAGCTCCTTTTTCGATGCGGCATTTTGTGACGACTACCACACGTGTTCGGAGCCGAAACAACGGTGGATTGCCTGGGTATGAAAAAAGTCGAAATAGGTGGTTTCGGGCGTTGGGATTCTCGCCGAGGTTCGGTGTGGGGAGTACGTGGTGCGGTTTACCTAGCGGCGATTCTCGTCGTTGCTCGGTCTGCGGGGCGAGCGTTTGCCGGTTAGCCGAGCGCCGCTGACGGCCTGCTCGCGAGTTTCGCCGATGCTTGGTCTGCGGGGCGAGCTTTTGCCGGTTGGGTGAGCGCCGCTGACGGCCAGCTCGCGATTCTGGCCGACGCTCGGTCTGCAGGGCGAGCGTGTGCCGGTTAGCCGAGCGGCTCGCAATCCTCGCCAACGTCAGCCCGTCAGCCACGCGACCCCACCTGCGACAGACCAGCTAGATCACTCGATGGCAAAACCGAAGGCGTCCGATCCACGGGTGCATCGAGAGAGCACCCCGCGGGTTTGTGACGGGCCGCAATCCCAGCCGCTGACCTGCTGCGGAGTTCCTGTCGCGATCTTCGGGCCGTACTCCCTGGCGACCGGCATCACTGCGGCGCAGTCGACGCCGCTGCCGGCGAAGATGACGACTTGTAGCGCGCCGTCGGGACCGTTGACCGTCTCGCACCGGACGCCCTCGATGGCGGGAAGTCGCTTCGAGTCGGGAATCGAGGTGGCCGGCGGCAATGATGGGCCGGGTACGGCGGGTGCGTTCGAGTTCTCGGTCGACGGCGTGCGCGACGAGGTGGTGCCGGGCTCGGCCGGAGAACTCGAACCGATCGCGGCGTTGCCCGAACTCTGCGCGGTCGACGAATTGCCAGGCGCGGTCGAGTCGTCCCCGCCGCAGGCGGAAAGCGTGACGACCGCGCCCGTGGCGATCACCAATGGTCCGGCAAGTCGGAGAAGAGCGGTACGCATGGGGCAACCGTAGCGAACCGCATCCCGGCCTACATGACGGCGACGCGTCCACCGCGCCGGGTGATGCCCGCCACTCCAGCGGTCCTGTGTGACGTGTTCTATATTTTTGCACCCGACAGAAAAGTTGCAGAACTCTGCAACTTCCGTACGGTGGAAGTCATGCAAGAAATGGGCTTACGCGAATCCAAGAAGGCAGCCACGCGGCTGGCTCTGGCGACTGCGGTGCTCCGTCATGCATCGGACGCCGGCCTCGAGTCGGTGTCCGTGGAGACCGTTGCCGCCGAGGTCGGAGTATCCGCAAGGACTTTCCACAACTACTTCCCGAGCAAAGAGGATGCGCTGATCTATTTCGTCGGCGTCATGCTCGACCGCCTGGCCGATCTGATCGAGTCGCGACCCGGGGGAGAGGTGCTGTGGGACTCGGTCGAGTACGCCTTGACCGAGATCGCCTGCGACACCGAAGCCGATCCGGGGCAGTTCCTGACCCTGATCCGTCTGCTCGAGACCGAGCCGACACTGGCCGACCACAAACACAGTGACGGACTGGCCGCGGAACAGAAGGCCCGGTTCGAGTCGGTCGTCGGATGCCGCGGTGAATCCACCGACTTGGGCCTGTACGAACGCCTGGTCTTCGGCAACGAGCTGGTGACCCTGCGAGTGGGGTTGGAGATGTGGAGCGAAGGGCTCGCCCCGCACACCGACCTCCGTGAATTCCTCGGCGAAGCATTCCGTCTCACGAAGTGCGGCTTGTCCCGCCCGATGTCGACACCAAATCCCTGACCTGACGCCTACCGGCGCACCCAAACCTCCCGAAGACCCACTGGAAGGACCAGCACCATGGCCACTTATCTCTATCGAATAGGCAAATGGGCCTATTTGAACAAGTTCAAGATGATCGCGATCTGGCTACTCGTGCTGGTCGCGATGGGTGTGGCGGCCGCAACGTTGTCGAAGCCAAATTCCGAGAGCTTCTCGATTCCGGGCATTCCGTCGGAAAAAGCTCAGAATCAGATGGTCGAGGCCTTCCCGGAAAAGCCGAAGTTCTCCGAGGACACGTCGGTCAAGTACGTGGTGAAGGCCCCGGATGGTTCGAACCTGAACACTCCGCAGAATCAGGCCACCATCAACCGCATGGTCGAGCAGATGAAGCAGTTCGACAAGGTCAAGCAGCCTGATTCGATCGCCAATCCATTCGAGACCTACGGAACACCTGACAGTCCCGGGCCCGGCTGGAACGCGGTCACCGAGTTCCAGACCCAGCAGTTCGGGAAGTCGCCCGTGGAAGCGGCGGCCGACGCCCAGGCCGGGTCGCCGATCAACAAAGACCAGAACATGGCCCAGCTCGGTGCGTCCTTCGACGTCGAGGCCAGCGCGGATGTGAGCGCAAAGGCTCACGAGCAGATGGAAGACGTCGCCGATCAAGCGCGCAAGGGGGGTCTCACGGTCGAGATGTCGGGTACGGCCCTGCCGCAACCCGCGATCGGTCTCACCTCTGAGCTCATCGGTATGGGCGTCGGTGCGATCGTCATGATCCTCACCTTCGCGTCGCTGGTCGCCTGGGGCATGCCGCTCATCACCGCGATCGTCGGTGTGGTGATCGGCATGATGGGAGTCACGGCAGCCACGTTCTTCTTCGATCTCAGCTCGGAGACCCCGATCCTCGCGACGATGATCGGTCTCGCGGTCGGCATCGACTACGCGCTGTTCATCCTGTCCCGGTACCGGCATGAGGTGCACACCTCCAAGTCTCGTGCCGAAGCAGCCGGAAAGGCCGTCGGCACAGCGGGTTCGGCCGTTGTCTTCGCCGGTGCAACCGTGTTCATCGCGCTCGCAGCCCTTTTCATCGTCAACATCCCGTTCCTCACGGCGATGGGCCTGGCCGCGGCCGGCACGGTGCTGGTAGCGGTCCTCGTCGCTCTCACGTTGCTGCCTGCGATCCTCGGGCTCTTCGGCGGCAAGGTGTTCGCAGGCCGGATCAAGGCCCTCAACGCACCCGATGTGACGCCCGCCGATCCGGCGCGCCGCCACAACGGCCAGCGTTGGATCAACCAGGTGGTCAAGCGGCCCGCGCTCTTCGCGATCGCACCGATCATCCTGCTCGCGCTGATCGCACTTCCGATGGCCGGTCTGAAGTTGGCTCTGCCCAACGACGGCAGCGGCGACCCCAGCACCACGCAGCGCAAGGCGTACGAGCTGGTGGCCGAGGGCTATGGTCCGGGCCAGAACAACCCGTTTGTGGTTGTTGTCGACGGCAGCGCCATCGCGGACGAGACGCAGCGGATCGACGCGTTCAACGGTCTGGTCAACCAGATCAAGGGCGTCGACGATGTCGCCACGGCGTTGATCAGCCCCGGTGACGTGAACGCATCCGGCGACACCGCGATCATCTCGGTGCTCCCCGCGAGTTCGTCGGGAGAAGAGGCCACGCAGCAGCTCGTGAAGGATTTGCGAGGCCTGGAATCGAGTGTCACCGAGTCGACCGGCCTCACCTACGGTGTCACCGGGCAGACAGCGATCGAGATCGATGTGTCCGATCAGCTCAGCTCGGCACTCATTCCGTACCTGATCGTGGTGGTCGGACTGGCGTTCATCCTGTTGATGATCGTGTTCCGCTCGATCCTGGTCCCGCTGACCGCCGCACTGGGCTTCCTGCTCAGCGTGGGCGCCACCTTCGGTGCCACGGTGGCGATCTTCACCAACGGTGACCTCGGGCTGATCGGCAATCCGCAGCCTCTGGTCAGCTTCCTGCCGATCATGCTCATCGGCGTGGTGTTCGGACTCGCGATGGATTACCAGGTGTTCCTGGTGACCCGGATGCGCGAGGCGTACGTCCACGGTTCGTCGGCCAAGGATGCGATCGTGTCGGGCTTCAGTCACAGTGCCCGCGTGGTGGCAGCCGCGGCCGCCATCATGATCTCGGTGTTCGCCGCCTTCATGCTGCAGGAGATGGTGTTCATCAAGGCGATGGGATTTGCGCTGGCGATCGCGGTGTTCTTCGACGCCTTCATCGTCCGTATGACGCTGATCCCGGCCGTGCTCGCCCTTCTGGGTGACAAGGCGTGGTCGCTGCCCAAGTGGCTGGACAAGATCCTGCCCAACGTCGACATCGAGGGCGAGAAGCTCAACAAGACGTTGGCCGCCGAGCAAGCGGAAATCGACAGGCGCGAACAAGTGTCCGTCTGAGCGTCGTCGCGCACCACACTCACCCCACCAGCTCGCTGAGCTGGTGGGGTGAGTTCGTTTGTTGGAGAGAATCTCTCGGCTAGGGCCCAGCTATCGTGCCCAGCTCGGCATAGTCGGCGTCGGACAGCTGCATCCCGGCGCCGGCAGCGTTGTCGCGCAGGTGGGTGACCGATGAGGTGCCAGGGATCAGCAGGATGTTCGGTGAACGCCGGAGGAGCCACGCCAGAGCAACCGATATCGGTGTCGCGTCGAGCCGAGTCGCCACCGAGCTCAGCACCGCCGACTGCAACGGGCTGAAACCGCCGAGGGGAAAGAACGGTACGTAGGCGATGCCGTCGGAGTTCAACGAGTCGATCAGCTCATCGTCGTGTCGGTTGGCCACGTTGTAGAAGTTCTGGACGCAGACGATCGGCGCGAGCGCGCGTGCCTCGGCGACCTGGTCAGGTGTCACGTTGCTGAGCCCGAGGTGCCGGATCAGCCCGTCCTGCTGCAACTCCGCCAGGGTCGTGAAGGCCTCTTTGATGGATCCCGACTCCGGGCCCGTGGGACTGCCCACCCGCAGATTGACCACGTCGAGCGCATCGAGTCCGAGGTTCTCGAGATTGGAATGGACGCTGACGCGCAGCTGCTGAGGCGATCGAGCCGGCGGCCAGCCGCCCTGGGCGTCACGATGCGCGCCGACCTTCGTGATGACGCGGAGCGAGTCGGGGTACGGGTGAAGTGCCTGTCTGATGAGCTGATTGGTGATGTAGGGCCCGTACGCGTCGCTGGTGTCGATGTGGGTGATGCCCAGCTCCACCACCTCGCGCAGGACATTGACCGCAGCGCTGCGGTCGGCCGGAGGCCCCATCACGCCGGGGCCTGCCAGTTGCATTGCGCCGTAGCCGAAACGGGTGAGCTCGAGCTGATCGGTGAGCGGAAAGACCCCGCCGGGTAGTTGTGTTGCGTTTGTCATGTCCCCACCGTGCGAGACGCGAGGTGACCGTGCCAGTGCCCCGGTCTTCCTGGGAGTGACAGGGACAGTCACGCCGAGCGCAAGTCTGAGTACGGTCGACATATGGGCGGCAACGGACAACTCGGCGACTACCTTCGTGCCCGACGGGAGCTCGTTCGGCCAGAGGACGTCGGGCTGCCGGTGATGGGGCAGCGCCGCGTGTCGGGGTTACGCCGCGAGGAGGTGGCGATGCTCGCCGGCATCAGCTCCGACTACTACCTCCGGCTGGAGCAAGGGCGCGACCACAACCCGTCGGTGCAGGTACTCGAATCACTCGGCCGCGTACTGCAACTCGACGAGACGGCCACGTCCTATCTCATCGGACTCGCTGCGCCCCAGACACGCAAACGCACGCGACGTCACCGCCGCGAGACGGTGCCCGAGGGAATCCGCCAACTACTTGCCACCATCGGAATGCCGGCCTTCGTGGAGAGTCGACACTTCGACGTGCTCGCCGCCAACGACCTTGCGCGCGCCGTGTCACCTAATCTGCGTGTCGGTCAGAACCGCATGAAAGCGTTGTTCCTCGACCCCGGCGAACAAGCACTCTGCCCGAATCATGAACTGGCCATGAGCCACCTCGTCGCGGGCTTCCGACAGTCGGTCGGCACCGACGTCGATGATCCGCGTGTTGTGCAGATAGTGGGGGAGCTCTCCCTGGCGAGCGAGCAGTTCCGTCGACTGTGGGCTCGGCACGACGTGCAGGTTCGGGCGGGCACTCAGACCCCGATGTACCACCCGCAGGTCGGCGAGCTGATGCTCTACAAAGACCGGCTTGCCGTCGATGCTTCCGAAGGTCTTGTCTTGGTGATCTATCACGCGGCGCCCGGAACCGACAGCGCAGAGAAGCTCGCTCTGCTCGCATCGCTGGCCGCGCCGTCGGCGCGGGAGTTGTCGGCGCGTGCAGTGGACGTGACGGACGGCTGATCGCCGGGCCTCTGGTCGAAGAAGTCTCGCCGCCACACCCCGGCGTTTTGCCCGGTGGTGCGGCGCACTGGGAAGATGCATCGGTGAACGATCCCCAACAAGGCCCCGACCGCAGCTTCACCCTCGGGACCAGCCTGGCCGGCACACTCGGACGAACCGGGACGATCAATACGCCGCACGGGCAGATCAAGACGCCGGCATTCGTGCCGGTCGGGACCAAGGCGACGGTGAAGACCGTGGTTCCCGAGGCGGTGCGCGACCTCGGTGCTCAGGCAGTCCTGGCCAACGCCTATCACCTGTATCTGCAGCCCGGTCCGCACATCATCGACGAGGCGGGTGGCCTCGGGAAGTTCATGAATTGGCCCGGCCCCACCTACACCGACAGTGGCGGCTTCCAGGTGATGTCGCTCGGGGCCGGCTTCAAGAAGGTCATCGCGATGGACGTGACCGGCATGCAGAACGACGAGGTGATCGCCGAGGGCAAGGAACGATTGGCCCGCGTCGACGACGACGGGGTCACGTTCAAATCGCATCTGGATGGTTCGCCCCATCGGTTCACCCCTGAGGTGTCGATGCAGATCCAACACCAGTTGGGCGCCGACATCATCTTTGCGTTCGATGAACTCACCACGTTGATGAACACCCGTGAGTACCAGGAGACGTCGCTCGAGCGGACGCGGCTCTGGGCGATCAGGTGCCTGGCCGAACACAACCGGCTGACTGCCGAACGCAGCCATCGACCGACCCAGTCGCTCTGGGGAGTGCTGCAGGGCGCGCAGTACGAAGACCTGCGGCGCAAGGCGGCGCGTGATCTGGTTGCGATGAGCGAACGCGACGTCGACAACGGCGGCCGCGGTTTCGGTGGCTACGGAATCGGGGGCGCACTGGAGAAACAGAACCTGGGCACCATCGTCCGGTGGGTGAACGAGGAACTGCCACAGGACAAAGCGCGACATCTACTGGGGATCAGCGAACCGGACGACATCTTCACCGCGATCGAGAACGGGGTCGACACGTTCGACTGCGTGTCGCCGTCGCGGGTGGCGCGCAACGGGGCCATCTATTCACTCGATGGTCGCTACAACGTGACGAACAGCCGGTTCCGCAACGACTTCGGACCACTGGATCCCGAGATCGAGAACTACACAACGCAATACACCCGGGCGTACATCCACCACTTGTTCAAAGCCAAAGAAGGCCTGGCGGCCACACTCTGCACCATCCACAATGAACACTTCATCGTGACGTTGGTGGAGCGGGCGCGCCAGGCCATCGAAGACGGGACCTACTTCGAGTTCCGGGACGAGTTCCTCGGCCGGTACTACGCGCAGGCGAAAACCTCGTGAACTAGCCGGTCTTGACGACCTTGGTGCCACCGGCGAACTTGTCGTGGATGCCCTGGTTGTTCGGGTCACTGTTGATGGTGACACCGATGGCGATCAGGATTCCGAGCGAGGCGAGGCTCAACAGGAACGGCAAGATCGGCACGAACGAGAGCAGCGACGACAGGAAGCCGATCAGCATCCAGGAGTTCCGCTTGAGTGACTCTTCCTGGGTGGGCAGTCCGCCCGAAACGCCCTGAACCTTCAGCTTCAGGAGCTGCTTGCCCAACGTTGCGCCCGAACGGGTTTCGAAGAACACGAAGTAGGCCAACCCGGCGAGGCTCAGGATCAGGGAGACGATCAGCGACACGATGAAGATGTCGACGACCAGCACGACGATAGTCGAAACGATGGCCAAGACCACGCCGACGATGATGGCGTCGATGATCCTGGCGCCCAAGCGAATTCCGGCGCCTGCGGTCTGCCCGAATCCGGCGCCCGCCTGCGGCTGTCCGTAGCTGGACTGGTCGCCGAACTGGGGCGGCGGGGGGTAGCTGCCCTGCGAGGGCGGAGGATAGTTGCCCTGCGGCGGCGGGTAAGAACCTGCCGGCGGCGGGGTGCCTGGCTGCTGGTAGGAACCGGGAGGCGGACCTGCCGGGCCGCCTTTACCCAGGTCCGGGTTCGGCGGGGGATTGTTGCCCGGGTAGTTGGGGTCGGGGCCTGGATACTGCGGTCCGCTCATGACGTTCGTTTCCTCTCGCGGCGAAGGCACGCTTCGCACCTACCTGATGGTCGTGACGAGTCTAAACCGGACAAAGGTGGGTTGCCGGTTGTTTGGACCCCTGAGGGGTGTCTAGCCAGCGTTGATTCGAGTAAGCGATCATCGACCGTCACTTGGCGTTTGAGCAGGTCAGTCGATTTTCGGCGTCCATCGGTTGCCTGCGTCAGCGGCGATCGCCGGTTACCGGCACCGTGAATCCAAGGCCGGACCGCTATTCCATTCGAATGATCGCTCGGCGTGCCGTCTGCCCGTGGACTTCTCATGGCGCGGCGTTCTGGTGCCGATCAACAACTCAGCATTGCGCTCGGTTCGAGGACCCAGGGATCGCGCGGCAGATCGTCGGGATCGAAACGGGCGAGCAGCTGATCGATGGTCACCGGCTCGTTCGGGGCTGCCATATTCAACGACGCGGCGATGAGTGACAGAACACGCTGTGTGTCAATGCCGCCCAGGGCCAGGTCCGACAACGTGACAGCGCCGTCGCGTTTGGCGAGCCTTGCGCCCTCCGTGTTGAGGACCAGTGGCACATGGGCGTAGACAGGCGGCGAAATGTGAAGCAGCGTAGCCAGATAACTTTGTCGGGGAGCGGAGCTGAGGAGGTCGTCGGCACGAACCACCTGATCCACTCCCTGGGCGTCGTCGTCGATGACCACGGCCAGGTTGTATGCCGGTGTGCCATCGCCGCGGCGGAGGACGAAGTCGTCGACCATGCCGGTATGACTGCCGAGAAGTGTGTCGACGACGGTGAACTCGGCAACCTCCGCGCGAAGCCGGATGGCCGGCGGGCGGCCAGTATCGCGTTTGGCTTGTCGTTGCGCTTCGGAGAGGTCGCGGCAGGTCCCCGGGTAGGCGCCCGCCGGCGCATGCGGGGCCGACGGGGCTTCGAGGATCTCGCGTCGAGTGCAGAAGCACTCGTACGTCAGTCCCCGTAGCTGCAGGTCGTCGATGGCGACGTCGTAGGAGAGTCGACGTTGCGACTGCCACATCACCGGAGGGTCCCAGGTGATCCCCATTGCCGCCAGATCGGCGAGCTGCCGGTCTGCTGCCCCCGGTGCCACCCGATCGAGATCTTCCATTCGCACCGCGAAGCGGCGGCCGGTGGAACGGGCAAACAACCAGGCGAGCAATGCGGTACGGAGATTGCCGATGTGCAGATCACCCGACGGCGACGGCGCGTACCGTCCCGCACCGCTCGGGCGGCCCGGTTCGTCTCGGCGGCAATCGTTCACCCGAACGAGGGTACAAGTGCAAGGATGGGACATCATGGACCTTCCTGTGATGCCGCCGGTGGTACCGATGCTGGCCAAATCCGCTGCCAAGATCCCCGATGAGACCGGCGCCGCGGTGTGGTCGCATGAGCCCAAATGGGACGGGTTTCGGGCCATCATCTTTCGCGATGGTGATGAGGTGGTCATCGGGTCGCGCGGTGGCAAGGACCTCGGACGGTACTTCCCCGAACTGATCGAGGCGGCCCGAGAGGAATTGCCGGACAGGGTGGTTGTCGACGGTGAGATCGGCGTACAGGCCGATCTCGGTGGGGTTCGCCGGCTCAGCTGGGACGCCCTGTCCATCCGGATCCATCCCGCGAAATCCCGGGTCACGATGCTCGCCGAGCAGACCCCGGCGATGTTCATCGGATTCGACGCACTGGCCACCGGCGACAGGGATCTCACCCGGGAGCCGTTCTCCACCCGCCGCGAGGTCCTCCTCGAGTCGATCCCCGGCGCCGGGCGTTGCCGGGTGAGTCGGGTGACCACCGATGCCGACCTTGCGCAGAACTGGTTCTCCGAGTTCGAAGGCGCAGGTCTCGACGGCGTCGTCAGCAAGCGCCTCGACGGGATCTACCTGCCGGGCAAGCGGGAGATGATCAAGGTCAAGCACAAGCGCAGCGCCGACTGCGTCGTGATCGGGTACCGCGTCCACAAGAGTGGTACCGGTCTGGGTTCGATGTTGCTGGGGCTCTACAGAGACGGTGATCTCCGCATGGTCGGCGGAGCCGGCGCGTTCTCGGACGCGAAGCGAATCGAGTTGCAGGAGATGCTCGAACCGATGCGGCTCGACCCCGACAACGTCGCCGAGGGTGAACCGAGCCGCTGGAAAGAGAAGGGGTCGTCGCAGTGGATCCCCATCCGCCCGGAACTCGTCGTCGAGGTCGCCTACGACCAGATGGAGGGCGACAGGTTCCGGCACACCGTGCAATTCGTGCGGTGGCGTCCCGACCGTGAACCCGAGAGCTGTGGCTATGAACAACTCGAGGTCCCGCTCACCTACGACCTTTTCGACGTCCTGGAGGGACAAGACTGATGGCGAAAGCTCCGGCCGAAGAACTCGATGTCGACGGGACCGCGGTGCGGTTGTCCAACCCCGACAAGATCTACTTCCCTCAGCTCGGCGAGAAGGGCGGCCGGAAAAGGGATTTGGTGGAGTACTACCGCACCGTGGCGCAGCAGGGTGCAATGTTGACGGCCCTGCGCGACCGACCGACCTTCTTGCAGCGTTTCCCCGACGGCATCGAAGGTGAAGAGATCTACCAGAAGCGTGTGGCGGCCAAACGCCCCGACTTCGTGGAGTCGACGTCGATCACCTTTCCCTCCGGCCGCACGGCCGACGCCATCCGGACCACCAGCGCGCCGGTCATCGTGTGGGCGGCCAATCTGGGGACTGTCACATTTCATCCGTGGCCCACGATCGCCCCGGACAACGACCATCCCGACCAGCTCCGGATCGACCTCGATCCGCAGCCGGGCACGGACTTCGCCGACGCGCGCCGTGTTGCCATCGACGTGTTGCGGCCACTGCTCGACGAATTGGGTCTCGTCGGTTTCCCCAAGACCTCGGGCGGACGCGGTCTGCACGTGTTCGTGCCCATCGAGCCGCGCTGGGATTTCATCGAGACCCGGCGTGCGGTGATCGCCCTGGCTCGTGAGCTTGAACGCCGCGACAGTGCGTCGGTCACCACCTCGTGGTGGAAGGAAGAGCGCGGAGAGCGGCTCTTCATCGACTTCAATCAGAACGCCCGCGACCGCACGATGGCCGCCGGATATTCGGCGCGGCGCACCCCGACGGCGACGGTGTCGACGCCGGTGACCTGGGAGGAACTGGCCGACGTCGATCCTCTGGACTGCACCATCGCCACTGTCCCGGCGCTGCTGGAACGAAGGGGAGATCCCATGGCGGACATCGGCGATCATCCTGGGAGTCTCGAGCCGCTGCTCGAATGGGTGGCGCGCGACGAGAAGGACGGGCTGGGCGACATGCCCTATCCGCCGAGCTACCCGAAAATGCCGGGTGAACCCAAGCGTGTGCAGCCGTCGAGGGCCCGTCACGACGACGAGTCGGAGTCCTGAGCCGTTCCTTTGGTCCCCGTGAGACCCGGCCGAGGGCGTATTGCCCTCGGCGGGCCGCCACGGGACGATCCGTGCGGGCGAACCCCGCGGGCCGGTGAATCCAGCAGGTTCACGGCGAGCAGACTCGGACATCACCTGACAGAATCCGGCCATGGAACTGCTGCTTCTGGTACTTCTCGGCGCGGTTGTCGTCACGGCCTTCGCGGATCGTCGCGGAATGCAGCCCGCGCTCATCATTCTGGTGGTCGGACTCCTGGTGTCGTTCATCCCCGGTCTGCCCCGGGTGGAGCTGGAGTCCGACATCCTGCTGACGGTGGTGTTGCCGCCCTTGCTCTATTCGGCGGCGCTGAACTTCTCGTTCCCGAGCTTCCTGCGCAACATCAAACCGATCCTCGGTCTCGGTGTGGCGATGGTTGTGGTCACAGCGTTCGCGGTGGGAGCCGTTGCCACGGTCGCCATTCCGGAGTTCACCTTCCTTCTCGCACTGTTGCTCGGGGCCATCGTCGCCCCGCCCGATGCCGTGACGGCCGTCGCGATCGGCCGCAAACTGGGTCTGCCGAAGCGGGTGATGGCCATCCTGACCGGCGAGTCCCTGGTGAACGACGCAGCCGCGTTGTCGTTGTTCGCGATCGCCGTGTCGCAGATCGCGCACACCCACGCGTTCATCGGGAATCCGTTGCTGCTCTTCAGCTACAGCGCGGTACTCGGGCCCGTCGTCGGAATCGTCATCGGGTTCGGCACCCTGTGGATCCGGCGTCACCTGCAGAACCCGGCGCTGGAAACGGTTCTCGGCTTCACCGTCCCGTTCGCGGCTTTTGTTGCCGCCGAACACATCCACGCGTCTGGGGTGCTCGCGGTGGTGATCGCCGGATTCGTGGTCGGGTCGGGTTCGGTTCATGCCGGCTACCAGACTCGTCTGCAGGAGCGCTATGTGTGGAACTCGGTGGATGTGCTCCTGGAAGCATTTGTGTTCGCCTACATAGGTTTACAGCTCAGGTTCATCATCGACGAGCTGCGAGAGGCGCGTGAGTCGCTCGTCGGGGTGGCGGTGGCCTCGGTTGTTGTCCTGCTCGTGGTGCTTGTCATCCGCCCGTTCGCCGTGTTCCTCATGTTCGGCCGGGGCTTGTTGCAACGGCACGTCGAGAAGACGGTCAGCTCGTCGCAGATCGCTGCGGGCCCTCGCGTTCCGCGACGGATCAGTGAGTCGGGCAGAGATCCGACCGCGAAGCGCGAGAAGAAACGGCCGGCTGCCGTCAAACGCCTGACCGCCTCGATGGACAAGCGGACGCTGACCTTCCAGGAGAGTCTGGTGGTGTCGTGGACGGGTATGCGCGGTGTGGTGACCTTGGCTGCGGCGTCCGGCATCCCGGCGACCCTGGAATCGGGGGAGCCGTTTCCGGAGCGTGCTGCGATCCAGGCGATCGCGTTTGTAGTCGCGGTGGGCACCATCTTGATCCAGGGCACCAGCCTGCCCTGGCTGATCGCACGCTTGCATCTGCACTCCGAGGAGGAAGAGCAGTACGCAGCTCGCGAGACGTCGAAAGCGGAGAGCATCGTGCACTTCGCCGGAGATGGGGTGATCGAGGACTTCGTGGCCGAACCGCCCGCCACCCTGGATGCGAAGACGGTCGAGTTCATCCGGTCGACCGTCGCGCGCCAGGTGCGTGATGCCGAGGAGATGCCCGACCCCGAAGCGCACACCGAGCGTGCGGAGACGTTCGCCAAGCTCTATCGGGAGGTGCTGGCGGCCCAGCGTCATGCCCTGATCGCCAGTCGTGACGCCGGTGAGGTGGACGACGAAGCAGTCCGCGCGATGCTCGAACGTCTCGATCTGCAGGAAGCCGGCCTGTCGGCGAGGCTCGAAAGCCGCCTCTGACTTCCCGAAATGGTGGGTTCGGGTGAGGCTCACCTGGGCGAATGCTCACCCGAAGCCACCACTTTCGGAAGTTGGCGGAGGATAGGGGATTCGAACCCCTGAGGGCTGTTAACCCAACCCGCGTTCCAGGCGAGCGCCATAGGCCACTAGGCGAATCCTCCGTGGGGGAGCTTACCGGTCGTGAGGTGACCTGCCAAAAACGGGCTGGTGAGGTGACCAGTTTCCGGCACCGCGCACCGGGCGGCTACACTCGATCCCGGATCCCGCGCGGCGTGCATCCTGTGAACTCCCCCAGGGCCGGAAGGCAGCAAGGGTCAGCGGGCTCTCTCGGGTGCGCGGGGTCCCCTACTTTGTTCCCCAGCGAAGCGCGCGATGACAGTTCCGGGGCAGGTGTGGTTCCGGGCGAAAGGCCGACGTGAACTACCACTCGATGAGTGCCGACCAGCTGACCGCCACCAGGTCCGAGCTGCGCGATCAATATCAGCGCCTCGCCGAAGCGGGCCTGAACCTCGACCTCACCCGCGGTAAACCGTCACCGGAACAACTCGATCTCTCCGCGGATCTGCTGTCGTTGCCGGGAGCTGATGTCTACCGCGACGGCAAGGGCACCGACTGCCGCAACTACGGCGGTCTCACCGGATTGCCCGAGCTTCGTGCCATCTTCGGTGAACTGCTGGGGATCCCCACCGACAATCTGCTGGCGGGCGGCAACGCCAGCCTCGAATACATGCACGATCTGGTCATCTTCGGTTTGCTGCACGGCACGCCGGACTCGGCTGCGCCCTGGGGGCAGGGCCCGATCAAGTTCTTGTGCCCGTCCCCGGGCTACGACCGGCACTTCGCGATCACCCAGTCCTACGGCATCGAGATGATCACCGTGCCGATGAACCCGGACGGCCCCGACGTTGCGGTGTGTGCCGAATTGGTGGCAGCAGATCCGCAGATCAAGGGCATGTGGTGCGTACCGACGTACTCCAACCCCACCGGTGCCACCTACAGCGCCGAGGTGAGCAAGGCTCTGATGTCGATGCCGGCCGCGGCACCCGACTTCCGCATCTTCTGGGACAACGCGTACGCGGTGCACACCCTGCAGGAGACGCCGCCCGAGCCGGTGGACGTGCTGGGACTGGCGGCGGCCGCGGGCAATCCGAACCGCCCCTACGTGTTCGCCTCGACATCCAAGATCA
Organism: Williamsia muralis NBRC 105860; assembly: GCF_001598915.1. GTDB lineage: Bacteria > Actinomycetota > Actinomycetes > Mycobacteriales > Mycobacteriaceae > Williamsia > Williamsia muralis. The sequence continues at coordinate 591,594 of NZ_BDAP01000001.1, forward strand.
CCTTCGCCGGTGCGGGCGTGGCTTTCTTCGGTAGTTCGGCCGACAACCTGGCCTGGTACCAGCGGCACGCGAGCATCAAGACGATCGGCCCCGACAAGCTCAACCAGCTCAGGCACCTGCGCTACTTCGGTGATGCTGACGGCGTGCGCCGACAGATGGCCAGGCACCGCGACGTGCTGCTGCCCAAGTTCGCGCTGGTGCTGCAGATCCTCGAGGACCGGCTCGGCGCGGCGAAGGTCGCATCGTGGACCGAACCCGAAGGCGGCTACTTCATCAGCCTCGACGTTGTCGACGGCACCGCGACCAAGGTCATCGACCTGGCCAAGAAGGCCGGCATCTCACTGACCGCGGCTGGGTCGACCTTCCCGTACAAGCGTGATCCCGACGACCGCAACATCCGTCTCGCCCCGACCTTTCCGGGACTGGAAGAGCTGCGGTTGGCGATGGACGGGGTGGCCACCTGTGTGCTGCTCGCCGCAGCCGAGAAGTTGCTCGAAGACCACAGCTGACATCACGCAGGAACCCTCGCTCGGTGATCGAGAAGGGCCGATGGTCGAGAAAGGCGCATCCCGGTTGGGCATCGAGTCCGCTCCGCACGTCCGTTCGCAGGAGCGCGCAGCAGTGACAAACGGCCCGGTGTTGCCGAGGCCTGCCGTTGTTGTCGCGGTGTCCCTCGCGCTCGGCCTGCTCGCGGTGTATCTGCAACATCTGGCCGTCCCGATCGACACCCCGTACTGGGGAGTCTTCGGTAACCAACTCGACCTGGCGGTGTATCGAGAAGGCGCGCAAGCGGTACTCGACGGTGACCGCCTGTACGAGGCCAAACTCGTGGGCGTCATGGATTACACCTATGCGCCGGTGTCGGTAATCCTGTTCATGCCGTTCGCGGCGATGTCGCTTGAACTCGCGCGGATCGTCTGGATGGCCGGCATCTTCGTCGCCCTCTATCTCTGTATCACTCTGAGCTTCAAAAGCCTGCGGTACCAGATCAATTGGTCGGTTCGGATCTTTGCCGGCGCACTTGTCCTGGTGAGCGCGCTGATGGAGCCGGTCCGCACCACCATGTGGTACGGCCAGATCAACGTGTTCCTCATGCTGCTCATCCTCTGGGATCTCCTGCAGGGCAGGCACAGTCGCATCCGCGGTCTCGGGGTGGGGATCGCTGCCGGGATCAAGCTGACGCCCCTGATCTTCGTGTTCTATCTCCTGATCAACCGCAACTGGCGTGCGGTGTGGCTGGCGGGTGCGGGGTTCGTGGGCACCATCGCGCTCGGGTTCGCGGTGATGCCCCGTGATTCCTGGAAGTACTGGAGCGGGACGTTCATCGACTCCAAGCGGGTCGGTGCCCCCAACACCGTCGGCAATCAATCGATCAGGGGAGCGTTGGCGAACCTGTGGCAGACCGACGCACCCAACCCGTTGGTGTGGATCACCTTGGCCGTTGCGGCGCTCGCGCTCGGGATGACTGCGGCCTCACTGGCTCATCGAGCCGGGCATGAGCTGCTCGCCGTCACCCTCGTCGGTATGACGGGGACCGCGGTGTCGCCGATGTCGTGGGGACACCACTGGGTGTGGTTCGTCCCGGCCCTCGTGATCGGAATCCACCTGACGCTGCAGGCGCGGGGTGCTTTTGCCAAAGCGCTGGCGGCGACGGCGGTGGTCGCTTTGATGGCGACGACATTCATCTGGCGCACATACCGTTCGTTTCCGGTATTGCAGATCGAACGGGTTCTGCCGGACGGTTACTTCACCGGGCTGTACCACAAGGTCGGCATCCCTGAGCTGCGGTGGTTCACCTACGACCCTTACAACTGGGTGTTCGTGGTGACAGCGGTGGCTGCCATCGTGTGTCTCACCTGGCGGCGCCGCGTCGAGACTCCGGAGCCGGTCGCGGCGGGTTAGCATCCCTGGACACGGGGTGAGGAGTAATGGGTGACAGCGGATCAAGCGCGCGCTGAGACAACGGACGACACGAGGGCACAGCAGCGATTTCCGAGTCACCCACTTCTGCTGATCGCGTTTGTGGTGGGCGCGGCCATTGCGCTGCTCGTGCAAGTCCGGTTCATTCCTCTGGACGCCCCCATCTTCGGGTTGTTCAAGAACCAGGTCGACCTCGACGTGTACCGCGCCGGGGCCCAGCACCTGTTGCACGGCCGGCAGCTCTACGACTTGCCGATGCTCCGGAACGGCCTGCTGTACACCTACACCCCGTTCTCGACCATCGTCTTCCAGCCTTTCGGCTGGATGAGCGCCGAGATGGCCGTGGACGTGTGGAGTGGCCTCATCTTCGTCACCCTGTACTGGGTCATCGTGGCCTCGTTCCGGAGTCTGGGCTACGAGATGAGCTGGTCGCTGGCCATCGTGGCCGCGTCGATGGTCTGCGCCGTCACCTTGATGGAGCCGGTCCGCACCACGATCTGGTACGGGCAGATCAACGTCTTCTTGATGGCGATCGTCCTGTGGGACCTGCTTCGGCCAGATGGCAGTCGGCTCAAGGGCATCGGTGTGGGTGTCGCGGCGGGCATCAAACTGACCCCCGCATTCTTTGTCGTCTACCTCGCCGTCACGAGACGGTGGCGCGCGGTGGTCGTGGTGATCGCGACATTCGGCGCCACGATCCTGATCGGCTTCCTCGCGACGCCCCGGCAGTCGTGGAACTACTGGACCGCCCGGGTGGTGAACTCCGACCGCGTCGGACCCACAGACGCTCCCAGCAATCAGTCGATCAAGGGCGCCCTGGCCACGGTGTTCGATACGACCACGCCCAGCAACGTGCTGTGGATTGCGTGTTCTGCACTCGCGGTGGTCCTCGGGATCGGCGCGGCCTGGCTGGCGCACCGTGCGGGCCAGGAGCTGCTCGCCCTGTGCCTGACCGGGATGACCACTGCGGCAGTGTCACCGTTCAGCTGGGGCCATCACTGGGTGTGGTTCGTGCCTCTGCTGGTGTTCGCGGTGCACCTGCCCATCGCGGCGTGGCGCGCCGGGTCGCGACCACTCGCCGGATTGTTGTGCCTCGCTCCGCCCGCGCTCTTCACCGCCGTGTTCATCTGGCGCAATCACCTCCCCGGAGGCGCCATGGGCTTCAAGCCCTTCTACGGCACCGGCATGTTCATGACGCCGTTCCCGGACTGGCTCCGATGGTTTTCCGCCGAGCCCTACCTGTGGGTGTTCGGCGTGACCGCGGTGTTGTGCATCGCCGTCTGGGGCCCGGGCGAAGTGCGGGTCAGGGGTGTCGCCCGTCGTTAGCTGCCCGACATCGGAACGGGTCACTCGCGGAGTATCGCCTCGAACGCCATCCGATCGCCGCGATACACGGTCCGCACCCTCTCGATCGGCCGACCGTCGGTATCCAGGGAACGCCGGTGCATCAGCAACATGGGCATGGCCGTGGTGGTTTCGAGTAACCGTGCCTCTTGGGGGGAGGGCAGCACGGTCTCGATCCGTTCCAGGGCGCTCCCGAAGACAACACCCGCATTGCGGATGGCCGCATACAGCGACGTGCTGGGGTCGAACGTCTCCGTGAAAGAACCGAACCGGGTTTTCGGTAGGTACGTGCTCTCCAGACCGAGACGTGCGCCGTCTGCGAGCAACACGCGCTGCAGATGCATCACTTTCGACCCCGCGGGCACCTCCAGGTCGGCGCACATCTCGGCGTCGGCGGGCACGTCCTCCCAGGTGACCAACAGGCGGGCGGGGACTCGTCCCTGACTTTGGGCGCCCTCGGTGTAGGACCGAAGCGACAGTGGCTGAACCAGTTTGGGTGCGGACACCACGGTTCCGCGACCCCGGCGCTCGATGCGGCCCTCGACCAACAGCTCGTGCAAAGCCTGGCGGACGGTCTCTCGCGATACCTCGAACCGCTCGGCGAGTTCGCGCTCGGGTGGCACCGTGTCACCTTCGGTGAGCTTGGCCAGTATCTGTTCGAGCTCGGTGCGCACGAGGTAGTACTTGGGAACGCGCTCCTGTGCGGTCATGACGGCAACCGACTGTCGACGCGGCGGGCGACGTCGAGCAGGTCACCGATCGACATCATCGGTGCGCCGGGCACTTTCGCGGCGTCGTCGTACCGGCGCAGCCGAAGCGCATCGGGCCAGCGAGGGTCCTCGAGGTACGCGACGGAGACCGCCGCACCGCCCTGTGCCCGTAGCGAGTGGATCGAGGTACCCGACAACGTTCCCGCATACCCGGAGGCGGTCGCGGCAAGATGGCGCTTGGCGGCGACGTGGGCTCCGGCGAGCCAACCCACACGGGGTCCGAAACGCGGCGTCAGCCACTGTTCTGCTGCCCGGTCATGATGTTCGGCGGCGGCCGCGCCGAGCAGGGGACTGTGGCCGACGTCGTGAAGTGCTGTGGCCAGGGTCAATTCGTCATCGGCGTTGTCGATGGTGGCGAGGTGGGCCGCCTGCAATGCGTGGTCGAGTTCGTCCACGGCCTCTTCGTCCCACACGCCCCGCAGTGATCGCAATACGGCCTCGGTCTCCCCGATCGAATCCATGCCCCCAGCATAGCCTCAATTGGTCTATACCAATTGTTAACCCGAAGTTCGCGCATTGGTCCTTTATTGGTCTAGACCAATCGGGCAGGGTGAACGTCATGCGAGTGATGATCGTCGGCGGTGGGATCCTGGGCACTGCCCATGCGTGGGCCGCGTTGCGGCGCGGACATGAAGTGTTTCACGTGGAGCGCGAAGCGGAGGCGCGAGGCGCCACGGTCCGGAACTTCGGCCTTGTCTGGGTGTCGGGGCGGTCGTCGGCCGAACTGTCGATGGCCCAGCGTTCCCGTGACCTCTGGGCCGAGATCGGTGGCTTGGTAACGGATGTCGGGTTCCGCGACATCGGATCGATCACTCTGGTCCGCACCGCGGCGGAACTCTCGGTGGCCGAGGAGATGGTCAGCAGATCAGATGCCACCGCCCGCGGCTTCGAACTCCTCACCCCCGACGACGTGGTGCGGAAGAACCCGGCGTTGCGGGGCGACTTCATCGCCGGGTTGTACTGTTCCCGCGACGCCGCAGTCGAGTCGCGACAGGCACTTCCGGCACTACGCGCGTACTTGTCGGAGTCCGGACGTTATCGGTTCGAGGCAGGCACCGAGATCCGTGGTGTCGAGCGCACGGGATCTGGTGTGAGTGCCCGGGATGACAGGGGCCGGACGCACACCGCTGACGCCATCATCGTGTGCCCCGGGGCGGCGCATGGCGGTCTGGCCCGAGAACTGGCCGGGGACATGCCGGTTCGCCGGGTGCGGTTGCAGATGATGCAGACAGCGCCGTTGGGCGAAACGCTCACCACGGCGATCGCGGATGCGGACAGCTTCCGCTACTACCCGGCATTCGCGGGGGGGAACCTCGACCGTCTCCGGAACACGCAGCCGCAGAATCCGATTGCCGACACCCACAAGATGCAGTTGCTGTGTGTTCAGCGACTGCACGGCGGCCTGACCATCGGCGACACGCACGAGTACGCCGAACCGTTCGGGTTCGACGTCGCCGAGGACCCCTACCGGCTGCTCAGCGACGTGGTCGAGGGATTTCTCGGACGCAAGCTACCGCCGGTCGTGCGCCGCTGGGCGGGTGTGTACTCGCAGTGCGTCGACCCAGAGGCGATCGTGCACCGCACCCAGGTTGCGGACGGCATCTGGGTGGTCACTGGTCCAGGAGGCCGGGGGATGACCCTGGGTCCGGCCATCGGCGAACAAACCATCGACCTCATCGACTCTTGAAGGGACGTAGAACATTGAGCGACAACTCGATTCGCCTGGCCGTACTCGACATGGCAGGCACCACGGTGGCCGACGACGGCCTCGTGATGAAAGCCTTCGACGCGGCGGCTTCGGCGGCCGGCATCCCCGACTCGGGTCCGGAGCACGAAGCGGCCCGTCAATACGTCATCGACACCATGGGGCAGTCGAAGATCACCGTCTTCCGCGCCCTGGTCGACTCGGAAGACCTGGCACAACAGGCGAATCGGGCATTCGAACAGGCATATGACGCGCTGATCGACGGTGGCGCTGCGGCCCCGATCGACGGCGCGGCGGCAGCCATCGGACGCCTGCGTGAAGGGGGCGTGAAGGTCGCGCTCACCACCGGCTTCAGCAAGCCCACCAAAGACCGGTTGCTCAAAGCCCTGGGATGGGAGTCGATCGCGGATCTGACCCTGGCGCCATCGGAAGCCGGGCGCGGGCGTCCCTACCCCGACCTCATCTTGACCGCTCTGCTCCGCTTGGAGATCGACGATGTCCGCCAGGTTGCGGTGTTGGGCGACACCGCAAACGACATAGTGAGCGGGCATCGCGCCGGGGCCCGCGTCGTGGCAGGGACGCTCACGGGGGCACATGACGAAGGCCAATTGCGTGCCGCAGAACCGACTCACCTCGTCCCGACGGTTGCCGACTTCGCCGACCTCCTGATCGGTTGAGCCGGGTTGCCATGTCGATCGCTTCACCTCACGAATCATCCCCAGCCCTCACGCGACCACACGACACCCAAGGAAAAGCAATGCGCATGAAGCCGCGTCACCCCCACCCGTCCCGACTCATCGCGATAACAGCTGCTGCTGTTGCGATTTCACTCACCGCCGCGTGCGGCGGCACCGGTTCGTCGAGCACAGACGGCAAGACCGTCACCGTCTACAGTGCCGACGGACTCGCCTCCTGGTACGAGTCCGAGTTCAAGAAGTTCACCGACGACACCGGCATAGCGGTCGACGTCGTCGAGGCAGGTTCGGGAGAGGTGGTCTCCCGGGTCCAGAAGGAGCAATCCAACCCGCAGGCCGACCTGCTCGTCACCTTGCCTCCGTTCATCCAGAAGGCCGACGCCGATGGGCTGCTGGTGGAAACCGATGTGGACACCACCGGTGTGGCACCCGAAGGTATCGGTCCGGCAAACAAATACGTGTCCGTGGTGAACAATTACCTCACCTTCATCGCCAATCCGGGAGCCGAGCCCCCACCCCAGACGTGGGACGACCTCCTCGATCCGCGGTTCAAGGGAAAGATCCAGTACTCCACACCCGGTCAAGCAGGTGACGGTACGGCCGTGCTCCTGCTCCTGCAGCATCTCCTCGGGAAACAAGGCGCCCTGGACTATCTGAAGAAGCTGCAGACAAACAACGTCGGGCCGTCGAGTTCCACCGGGAAACTCCAGCCCAAGGTCAGCAATGGCGAACTCCTGGTGGCCAACGGCGACGTGCAGATGAACCTGGCGTCGATCCGTGACGATGGATCGAAGTTCGAATTGTTCTTCCCCGCAGCCGCCGACGGCACCCGTACCACCGTGTCGCTGCCCTACGTCGCAGGCGTCACCAAGGGAGCGCCACACGCCGACGAAGCAGAGCAACTGCTCGCCTTCCTGCTCTCGCAGGACGTCCAGAACGGCGTGGGCGAGGCAGCAATGGGCGTCTCGGTACGAACCGACGTGCAGCCCGGAGCCGGCGACGGCGGGCCCACCCCCGCGAAGGCGATCGAGGGAGTCGAGATCTGGAATCCGGACTGGAACGCGGTGCTGGCCGACCTCGACGCCGATATCGCCGCCTATCAGCAGGCCACCGGTAACTGATCATGACCGACCCCATCGCAGCCGGTTCGAGGACGCTCTCAGCACATGCGCTCGCGAAGACCTCGACGGCTCCGGCCATCAGCTTCGACCGCGTGACGGTCACCTACGGTCGCGGCAAGAAGGCGACCGATGCGCTGGTCGACTTCAGCCTACGGGTGGCCAAGGGTGAGACCGTGGCTCTGCTGGGGCCGAGTGGGTCGGGCAAATCGACCGCGCTCAAGGCGCTGGCCGGGTTCGTCCGCCCCTCCTCGGGCCGGGTGCGGTTGAACGATCGCGACGTCACCGACCTCCCGCCGGCCAGGCGGGGGATCGGTGTGGTCGTCCAGTCGTATGCGCTGTTCCCGCACATGCGGGTGGGTGACAACGTCGCATTCGGTCTCCGGGCCCGGCGAGTTCGTGGCGGCGAGCTGAAAGATCGTGTGGCAGAGGCGCTTGCCATGGTGAGTATGTCCGAGTATGTCAACCGTCTGCCGAAAGAACTGTCCGGAGGTCAGCAGCAGCGGGTGGCGATAGCCAGGGCATTGGCCATCCGGCCGGACGTGCTGTTGCTGGACGAGCCGCTCGCGGCTCTCGATGCCCAACTGCGCCAATCGATGCTCGGCGAATTGCAGCGGTTGAGGGACGCGTTGCCGGACACCGCGATGCTGTATGTGACCCACGACCAGAGCGAGGCGCTGGCCTTGGCGGACCGGATTGTGGTGATGCGTGATGCCAGACTGATCGATGTCGACACGGCGGAGAACCTCTGGAACCGCCCGCCGACGACGTTCACCGCAGCATTTCTCGGTGGGGCAAACCTCATTCCGTGCAAGGTCGGAAGGGTCAGCGGCTCAGCGGCATTGGTCACCGTCGGAGACCTCACGCTGAGCGCGCATGCGCCTGCTTCGACTGCGTGGCCGCCCGGCTCCGACGCGTACCTGTGCGTTCGACCGCACACCCTCACGGTGGGTTCACCCACGGCGCGCGGCGCGTTGCGGGCGAGGGTCGCGACGCAGGTGTGGCGTGGCGCGTCCACGCGTCTGTCGCTGTCGATCAACGGACTGCCGGACGTGTTGGTGGAAGCCGACGTCCCCGGACATTCCCGGCACCCCGCCGGTGCGGAGGTCGGCGTGGTCCTGCCTGCTCAGGCGGGCACACTGGTGCCGGCGGACGCCGCGCGATGACCGCAACGCTCGAGCGTGACCGCACCTCGCCACCGGCGTCGCCTCCCCGTCGGGCCGAGGGGTACTGGTCACGCATCGCTTGGACCGCAACACCTTTGCTGGTGGTTGCCCTCTTCGCGGTCTATCCGCTGATCCGTGTGCTCCTCAGCTCGACCGAAGGAACAGGCACCAGCTCATGGAGCGGAGTCCTCGGATCTGAGATCTTCCGCACCGCTCTGCTGCGGACGGCCCAGATCGCCATCTGCTCCACTGCCGGGTGCCTGATTCTGGGGATCTTCGTGGCAGTGGTGCTCGCGTTCGTGCCGTTCCCTGGATCGCGGGTCGTCGGCAGGCTCATCGACACCGTGCTCGCCTTGCCGTCCTTCTTGATCACCCTGGCCTTCACCTTCCTCTACGGAACGGCAGGCGCTCTGAACGCCCTGATCATGGAGATCACCGGACGCGACACCGCATTGGTCAATTTTCTCAACACACCCGCGGGGGTGATCGCGGCCGAGATCACCTTCTTCACACCGTTTGTGGTCCGTCCTCTGCTGGCCGCCTTTGCCCTCGTCTCGCGTGAACAGCTCGATGTCGCGGCCAGTCTCGGCGCCTCGCCCTGGCGAGTACTGCGCACCGTCGTGATGCCCGAGGCGTGGCCCGCCTTGATGGCCGGTGGCAGCCTGGTGCTGCTGCTGACGCTGAACGAGTTCGGCATAGTGCTGTTCACCGGAGCCAAAGATGTTGTGACACTGCCGGTGCTGATCTACACGAGGGGAATCGTCACCTTCGATCTGCCGGGCGCCGCCGTCATCGGCACGGTTCAGGTGGTGCTGTCGCTGACGCTCTACCTGACCTATCGCCTCATCTTCGCCCGACTGCTGAGTGGACGTAAAGGACAACCCGATGTTGTTGTGGACAAGCCGTAGCAAGGCCATCGTCTGGACCGTGTTCGCGATTGTGGTGCTGACCGTGTTCGCGGCGCCGATCGCCACGGTGGTGCTCGCCGCGCTGGCAGGGTCGTGGACCGGACCTCTGCCCAGCGACCTCGGGACAACCCACTTCGACCAGGCGATGTCGGGCGACGAACTCGCCAGTCTCTCGGTGAGCCTGCAGACCGCCGTGATCTCCGGTGCGATCGCGCTGCTGCTCGGCGCGTGGGCGGCCATCGCCGCTCGACGGACCCCGACCTGGCTCCGCCGGATGACCGACGCCGTGTTCCACCTGCCGATCGCGATCCCCTCGGTGGTTGTCGGGCTGGGAACCCTCATCGCGTTCAACGCCGGGCCGGTCCCATTGGGCGGCACCAAATGGATCGTGATCGTGGCGCACACCGTGCTCGTCCTGGCTTTTGCCTTCAGCGCGGTGTCGGCGGCGCTGGAGCGACTCGATCCCGCGTACGAACAAGCGGCGGAGTCGCTGGGGGCCGGGCCGGTGCGTGTGCTCACCCGCATCACCCTGCCGTTGCTGTTGCCCGCACTGGGCGCCGCCGCCGGCCTGGCGATCGCGCTGTCGATGGGTGAGCTCGGGGCCACCGTGATGGTGTACCCCGCCACCTGGAAAACGCTTCCGGTGACCATCTTCGGCCTGTCCGATCGTGGCCAGGTGTTCTCTGCCGCCGCCTGCACCACGGTTCTGCTCGTCGTCACGCTGGTGGCTCTCCTCGCGTTGGGCAGGATCCGCGGTCGAGTCGTTGCCCGTTGATGTCCGGTGACCACCGTCTTCGGGCGCCGGTGCCGAACGTCGGACCGCGCCGGTAGGCTGCCACCGTGGCTCTCTACCGGACGTATCGACCCGCGACCTTTGCCGAGGTCGTCGGGCAGGAACATGTCACCGAGCCGCTCGGTCGCGCGCTCGACTCCGGCCGCATCAATCACGCGTATCTGTTCTCCGGTCCGCGTGGTTGCGGTAAGACCTCGTCGGCGCGCATCTTGGCCCGGTCGCTCAACTGTGAACAAGGGCCGACGTCCACCCCATGCGGGGTGTGTTCGTCATGTGTGGCCCTGGCCCCGGGTGGCCCCGGCAATCTCGACGTGATCGAACTCGACGCCGCCAGCCATGGCGGTGTCGAAGACACCCGCGAACTCCGCGATCAGGCCTTCTATGCGCCGGCGGAGTCGCGCTACCGGGTGTTCATTATCGACGAGGCGCACATGGTGAGCAACGCGGGATTCAACGCCTTGCTCAAGATCGTCGAGGAACCACCCGAGCACCTCATCTTCGTCTTCGCCACCACCGAGCCGGAGAAGGTGCTGCCCACCATCCGCTCGCGCACCCATCACTACCCGTTCCGCCTGTTGGCTCCGGCCGTGATGCGTACCCTGCTCGAACGCATCTGTGCCAGCGAGAAAGTCACGGTGGAGCCGCCGGTGTTCCCCCTGGTGATCCGTGCCGGCGGTGGCTCACCCCGTGATTCGCTCAGCGTCCTGGATCAGCTGCTGGCCGGGGCGTCGGCGGAAGGCGTCACCTACCAACGCGCACTGACCCTCCTCGGTGTCACCGACGTCGCGTTGATCGACGACGCCGTCAACGCCCTCGCAGACCACGACGGGGCGAAGCTGTTCGGAACCATCGAGTCGGTTGTCGATGCCGGCCACGACCCGCGCCGATTCGCTGTCGACCTCCTCGAACGTCTCCGCGACCTGATCCTGATGGACGCGGTACCCGACGCCGCCGAGCGCGGACTCGTGGAAGCGCCCGACGACCAGGTCGAGCGGATGACCGAGCAGGTGGCCAAGCTGGCGCCGGGAACGTTGGCGCGTTTCGCCGAGACCGTGCACGACGCGCTCGGTGAGATGCGAGGAACCACGTCGCCGCGGCTCCTGCTCGAGGTGATGTGTGCCCGGATGCTGCTTCCGGCGGCGTCCGACGCCGAGTCTGCGGTGCTGCAACGGATCGAGCGCATCGAGGCGCAGCTGGCGGGAGGCGCGGCGATTCCGGCTGCACCCCTCGGCTCCTCATCGGGAGGGGCGCCCGCGGAACCGCCTCCGAGCAAGTTCGTCCGCGCGTCACAGCGCAAACAATCCGAGGGTTCGGCCGAATCAACCTCTCCCGCGGCCGCTTCGGCGGCGGTTCCCGCACCCGCGCCGATCCCGGCCCCTGCGCCTGAACCCACTCCCACGCCGGAACCGGCACCGAGCCCAGAACCCACCCCGGCTCCCGAGCCCACCCCGACGCCGGAACCGGCCCCGGCTCCCGAACCCACCCCGACGCCGGAACCGGCCCCGGCGCCCCAGCGGACGCCAACCGCGAAGTCGGCCCCTGCTCCGGAGCCGGCTGCAGCCCCCGAGCCGGTCGTCCGCACGCCCGAACCGTCTGCCGGCCCCGCGGCCGAATCGCCCGTCGACACAGCGGTGTCCGTCCCCGATGAAGCGGACGTCCCACTACCGCCGGAACCCGACTACGAGCCCGAGCCGGAACCCGCTGTCGAGTCGGCTGCAGCGCCTGCCGAGCCTGCCGGAGCTCCCGCCGCCGGAGGCCCTGATCTCGCTGCGGTGCAGGCGAAGTGGCAGGAAGTGCGCACCGAGGTCCGCACCGCCAACAAGGTCACCGAGGTGATGCTGTCCGGCGCCACGGTTCGCGGCGTCAACGGCACCACGCTTGTGCTCAGTCACGACTCCGCGCCACTCGTGCAGCGGCTCAGCTCTCCGCATGCGGTCGAAGTGCTCACCGGAGCGATGTCGAAAGTATTCGGTGGTAGCTGGGAGATCTCGGTGCACGCGGCGGCGTCGCTGCCCGCAGACACCGCCAAGCCTCAGGCCGCCGCGCCTGGGAGCACCCGCAAGCCCGAGGCGAAGGCGCCCTATGTCCGCCCGAGCCGCGGCGCGGGTGCCGCGAGCGCCTCGGGTGACGCGCCCGAACCGGAGCCCGAACCCGAACCTGAACCGGTACAAGCACCACCCGAGCCCGTTGACGACGAAGACCTCACCGATGCCGAACGCGACGAGATGATCGCCACGGCAAGAGATTCCACGCCGGATCCGCGACAGGATCCCGAACAGGTGGCAATCGAACTCCTTGCCACCGAGCTGGGCGCCCGCCCGATCACCTGACCTTCGCTGCCGCGGGACGCGCGACACCGACCGGTTCCCAGAAATTCGCGCCATTTACCGGCGGACGCGCCGGTTGCAACTGGCGCGTGCGTCGGTAGCCGGCGCGAATTTCTGGAGGCGGCGGGGAACCGGAGGGTCAGGTCAGATCAGGCATTCCACCACGGGCGCAGCGGCAGATCGCCGTTGCCGCCCTTGTCGTCCAGTTTCACCGCGAGAACCTGATGTAGCTGAATGATGTTGCGCTCGAATCCGATCCGGCATCCGGCCATGTACAGACCCCAGAGCCGCGCGGTGCCGATGCCCACTTCTTCGACTGCCTCGTCCCAGTGGTCGACCAGGTTCTTGTTCCAGTCGCGAAGGGTCATCGCGTAGTGCTCGCGCAGGTTCTCCTCGTGCACCACCTCCATCGCACCGATGTTCTGGATGGCCGAGATGATGGTGCCCGAGCCGGTCAACTCCCCGTCGGGGAACACATAGCGGTCGATGAACGGTCCGGCCTTGCCTCGGCTCACGTTGTTCGACCGGGTGATGCAGTGGTTCAGCAGGATTCCGCCATCACGCAGCTTGCTGCGGATGAACTTGAAGTACGACGGGTAGTTCTGGATACCGATGTGCTCGGTCAATCCGATGGACGAGACCGCGTCGAACTCGTTTTCGGTGACGTCGCGGTAATCGCTGTGCCGCACTTCGGCGAACTCACTCAGACCCTCGTCGATGATTGCCTGCTGTGCCCACTGGGCCTGCTCGGCCGACAAGGTCACGCCGATGACGTGTACACCGCGACGTGCCGCGTACCGCACCATCGAACCCCAACCGCAGCCGATGTCGAGCAGTCGGTCGCCGGCCTTGAGCTTCAGCTTCTCGAACACGAGGCGATACTTGTTGTCCTGCGCCTCTTCCAGGCTCGCCTCATGATTCGGATAGCAGGCGCACGTGTACGTCATCGACGGCCCGAGCACCCATTCGTAGAAGGTGTTCGAGACGTCGTAGTGATAGTGGATCGCTTCGGCGTCACGAGTCTTGCTGTGCCGCAAACCCTCAGCGATTCGGCGCCACCGGGGGAGCTGCTCCTGGGGCGGGGGTGTGATGGGCTTGAAATGCTCGAGTCCCAGTGACCGGGTGATCTGTGCCAGCGTGCGGGCCGACGGCCTGGAGAACTGCACGTCCTCGGAGATCGCTCGCAATGCGGGGTAGGGGTCGCCCTCGTGGCACCCCTTCAGCGAGAGGTCGCCAGCGATGTATGCGCGGGCCAACCCGAGGTCGCTGGGTGCGGTGGCCAGATAGCGGGTACCCCGCGGGGTGAGCAGTTCGAGCCCGTACTCGGCATCGGCCGGGCCGGCCGAACTGCCGTCGTAGGCGGTGACGCTGATCTGCAGATCGCCGCCCGCGACGGCCTCCACCACCTCGGCCAGGCTGAGTTTCGGCCCGACCACCGACCCGGGCACCTCGTTGTTCTTCACAGTTGTCATTGCCGCTTCACCGCCTTTGAGTACAGGTCGAGTAACCGCGACCCGGGATCGTAACGTTTCTTGAGCAGGCGGTAGGGCTCACCGCCATAGAGCTGATCGAATTCCTCTTCGCCATAGAACGACTCGGAATACAGCGATTTGTGTCCGTCGAGTTCGGAGACCTTGATCTCGATCTGCCGGTTGGCGTAACCCTCCGGCTTGTCCTCGCGTTTGGGCACCGCAGACCAGAACCCCACGTTGACGTAGGTGCGGTGGGGCTCGAGGGGATACAGCGGCCACGGGCGGTGTGCGTCGGCACCGGCGGGGGAGGGGTCGCGAAGTCGCAGCGGGCACAACCAGATCGGCTCGATCGGGATGTTCTCCAAGAACCAGTGGACGAACTCGGAGGTGCGCTCGATCGGGACCTCGATGTCCTGGACCACCCGTTCGCCGGGCGGTCGACCTTTGCGGGCATTGAGCTTGTCGCCGATGTCGAACCGGTGGTCGAGCGCGATCAACTTCCAGTAGAAGCTGCTGCGCAGCAGTGGCTTTGGCCACAGACGGCGGATGCGGGGGTTCTGCGCGCCGAATGCCCGCGAGCACCAGAACCAGTCGGTGTCCCAGCGCCACAGGTAGTCGGCGATGGTGAGCCGGTCGCGGATGGGAGTGGAATCGGCGCTGTGCTGGATCGACCGGTAGTAGATCTGATCGCCGGTGTAGTCACTGACCGGGCCCGGCACGCTCGTCTGCGCGCCCAGAACGAGGTAGCTCTCGGTGGCGGAGAACACGACACCGTCGAGATAGTCGACGCGTTCGCCGGCGTAGGTGCCCTGCTCGACGATGTCGTTCATCGTGGACTGCAGGCTGTCGACGTCGGTGAACCGTACGTGGCGCAACTCGACGTAGGGCGCGACCTCCTCGAGCTCGATGCGTAGCCGCGTCGAATAGCCAAGTGTGCCATAAGAATTGGCGAATCCGAAGAAAAGATCTGAGTTCTCACTGGTGGCCGAGGTGGTGACGATCTCGCCTGCTCCGGTCAAGATGTCGATCTCGAGTACCGATTCGTGGGGGAGTCCGTTGCGGAAAGAAGTCGACTCGATGCCGAGGCCGGTGACCGCGCCGCCCAAGGTGATGGTCTTGAGCTGGGGAACGACCTTGGGCGCCAGACCATATTTCAGCGTCGTCGCCACAAGTTCTTCGTACGTACACATTCCGGCCACGTCGGCCGTACGGGCCTGCCGGTCAACCGAGATCACCCGGTCCAGCCCGGAAACGTCCAGTCCGGGATAAGGGTTCTTCGCCCGCTTGCGGAACAGGTTCGACGTCTTCTTGGCCAGCCGGACACGGCCAGAGGTCGGGATGGCCCGGTAGCTGGCCAGCAACCTCTCGACGCCTTCGTCGAAAACCTCTCGCCCTGTTTCGGAACCCATTACCCGCGACACGCCTAAGAGCCTAGGACCCTCGTCCAGTAGTTGCCAGCTCACCCACCACATGACCGATTTGCCGTTGTTCGGTTCCGCACGGGCCGGCTGCGCCGCGCGAAGTCATCCGATGGCGTTCTGGCAGGCTCGACGTGACACCTACCAACAACCGAAAGGTGATATCTCGTGGCACAGGTAACCGCATCCGAGTCGATCGTCATCAATGCCGCGCCGGAGAAGGTGCTCGCGGCACTATCCGACTACCAGACGGTGCGTCCCAGCATCCTCCCCGGCCAGTACCGCGACTACAAGGTCGTCGAGGGTGGCGTCGGCGCAGGCACCGTCGCCTCCTGGACCCTCCAGGCAACAAAGAAGCGCTCGCGCAACGTCCAGGCCCGCGTGGGCGTGGTCGGCTCCACCGTCACCGAGACCGACGTCAATTCGTCGATGGTGACCACGTATCAGGTCGATGCCTCCGGGGCCAGCTCGAAGGTCACCACCACCACCACGTGGCAGGGAGCGGGCGGTATCGGCGGATTCTTCGAGAAGACGTTTGCACCCAAGGGACTGGCGAAGATCCAGGCCGAACTGCTCGGCAACCTCAAGTCGCACGTCGAACGCGTCTGAGCCGGATCGCGCCGAGAACGACTTCCAGAAGACGACCCGAGTGCGACACCGCAAACCAGCGCCGCTCCCATTGCGCGACGGTGTGGACCCCACTCGGGTCGTTCTGCGTTCCGCTGATCGCACGATCGGCGAGGCGATGCTGGCCGCACCGGCGTGTGAGGGCCTGACGCTCCACGATCTGCTGACCCGGGCCGAGCGCGGTGAGGTGCTCGGCATCGGTGGTGAACCCGTCGATCTGGCTGCACCGGCCGAGATCGGACGGCCGGTCTACTTTTACCGCGACCTGCCCGTGGAGACGGAGATACCGTTCGACCTGCCGATCATCCATCAGGACAACGATCTGGTGGTCGTGGACAAACCGCACTATCTGGCGACGATGCCTCGGGGAACGCACGTGGTGCAGACCGCACTGGTCCGGTTGCGCCGAGAACTCGACAACCCATCGATCAGCCCGGTGCACCGGCTGGACCGGCTCACGGCCGGAGTGCTCATGTTCACCGTGCGCCCGCAAGCGCGCGCCCCCTACCAACAGCTCTTCGCCGACCGTGCGGTGAACAAGGAATACCGTGCCCGCGCACCGATCCACCCCGGCCTGCAATTGCCGGTCACCGTTCGCAACCGCATCCTCAAAGACGCCGGCGACCTGCGAGCTCGGGTGGAACCTGGGGAGGTCAACGCTGTCTCGACCATCGATCTCCTGAGCGCCTCGCACGATCGGGGGGTCTACCGGCTGAGGCCGCAGACCGGTCGCACACATCAGCTCAGACTGCACATGGCGGGTTTGGGTGTCCCGATCGACGGAGACCCGCTGTACCCGGAGGTCCGGCCCGACGTGGCCGCAGCCCCGGACCGCGGTGATTTCTCCGATCCGCTTCGCCTACTTGCCTACTCTGTCGAGTTCACCGACCCGTTCAGCGGCGAGCTGCGACGCTTCGTCAGTACCCGCGAACTGCTCTGAGAGGAGAACCGAGTGGCAATCATCGTCTCCTACGACCGCTACCCGGACCTGCGTTGCGAGGTGGTGCTCTTCCTCGACGACGAGAGTGGGGATTGTTTCCAGGTCCAGCGCGACCTCCCCGCCGGCGACAACGGCTACGAGATCAGTGCCGGGGTCGGGCCGCCGGTACGAGGGGGTATCGCCGCGTGGCAACGGGTCGGCGACGAGTTCCAGTTCGCGCTGACACCCAAGGCGTCGATGATGTTCGGTGGCAACGCGCGACTGCGGTTCGAGGCCGAGTCGGCGGGCGGCGATACCATCGACAGCATTGCTGCTCATCTCGAACGCATGATGCGCCCGCAAGACAACCCGCCCGACGGCCCGATCAGGCCCGAAGACCCCGATCAGCCCTATGAGACAGAGGACAGCAGTGGAACCAGATAACCCGATGGCCGGACTCCTGCAGCAGGCTCAGCAGATGCAGCAGCAGTTGCTGGCCGCGCAGGAACAGATCGCCGCCGCCGAGGTCACCGGAACCGCCGGTGGAGGGCTCGTCACGGTCACCGGTAGCGGCACCGGCGAGGTCACCGCGGTGACCATCGACCCCAAGGTCGTGGACGCCGACGACGTCGAGACCCTGCAAGATCTCATCGTCGGTGCTCTTGCCGATCTGAACAGCAAACGCGACGAGCTCACCCAGCAGAAGATGGGTCCGCTCGCCGGCGGACTCGGCGGCCTGGGCGGCGGGTTCCCCGGTCTGGGTGGATAGCTGACCCGTGTATGAAGGACCGATCCAGGATCTGATCGACGAGCTGGCGAAGCTGCCAGGGCTCGGTCCCAAGGGTGCCCAGAGGATCGCGTTCCATCTGCTGGCCGTTCCGGCAGGCGACATCGACCGGTTGACCGCCGCGTTGGTGCACGTCCGCGACGACGTCGTCTTCTGCGAGGTGTGCGGCAACGTGTCGGCGCAGGTGCGTTGCCGGATCTGCCGTGATGCCCGGCGTGATGCGAGCAAGATATGTGTGGTCGAAGAGCCCAAGGACGTGCAGGCCATCGAACGAACCAAGGAGTTCACCGGCCGCTACCACGTTCTCGGTGGGGCCCTGGACC
This sequence comes from Williamsia muralis NBRC 105860, assembly GCF_001598915.1. Lineage (GTDB taxonomy): Bacteria > Actinomycetota > Actinomycetes > Mycobacteriales > Mycobacteriaceae > Williamsia > Williamsia muralis. Next base: position 609,886 of record NZ_BDAP01000001.1, read on the forward strand.
CGCTCGGCGGGGTGGGCCCGGACCAACTGCGGATCCGAGAGTTGTTGCGTCGCTTGGGTAATCAGGAAGATGGCGTGGACGTCAGCGAGGTGATCGTCGCCACCGACCCCAACACGGAGGGCGAGGCGACGGCGACCTACCTGCAACGGATGTTGCGGGACTTCCCCGGTCTGTCGGTGACCCGGCTGGCGTCGGGTCTGCCGATGGGCGGCGACCTCGAGTTCGCCGACGAATTGACGCTCGGGCGGGCACTGTCCGGTCGCCGGATCCTGACGTAGCTCTCATGGTCGACGACGCGTGGATCGAACATTTCGCCCGGCAACTCAAGTCGGGCATCGTGGCCATCGACGGCCCGTCCGGCGCGGGCAAGTCGACGTTCGCGGACCGATTGATGGCCGTGCTCCACGATGTCGGGACCCCGGCGGTGCTGGTGCGTACCGACGACTTCGCGACGTGGGACGACCCGGTCGGTTGGTGGCCCGAGCTCGACGAAGAGGTGATCCGGTCGTACTGGCGTGGACACGACTTCCGCTACCACCCGCGGGTGTGGCGGGACGGCCGTCCCGAAACCGGTCCTCGCGTCTGGGTGAGATGGGAGCCGTTGCTGGTGATCGAGGGTGTGTCCAGTGCTCGTGCGCCGGTTCGCAGGCAGCTCACCAGGGCGCTGTGGCTCGATGGCGGCGACGAATCGGAACGTCTGGAACGAGCGGTCGCCCGCGACGGTGAGGACGAACGCCGGCACCTGATCCGTTGGCAGAACTTCGAGCGCGGCTGGTTCGCGGTCGACCGCACCCGCGAGCACTGTGAAGTGGTACCCGAGTTCGCGCCGGAATCGGTCTGACCCGTCAGTCTGGTTCGGTCGTCGGGGTGCGCAGCAGCTCCTGCACCTCTCCGTCGGACACCTGAGTGTAGTCGCGGTATGACCGCCCGACCGCCGTGAAGTCGTCAGGTAGTGCGCCGCAGACGATTTCGTCGGCGGCCCCGGTGAGCAGCGAGCAGGTGGACTCAGGTGCGGTGCCGGCGGCGACGATCACCTGTGCGGGCCGGCGGCTGCGCACCGCGTCGACCGCCACACGCATGCTGGCCCCCGTCGCCAGTCCGTCGTCGACGAGGATGACAACCTTGCCGGTCACCTCGGCGGGTGGGCGCCCCTCCCGATAGACCTTTTCGCGGCGCATCAGCTCCCGGGTCTCGGTCTCCAGGACGCGCTGGACGTCGTCGCGGCTGACACCGAATTCGCGGATCATCCGATGATTGAGCACCGGTTCGCCGCCCGAGGCCACCGCGCCCATCGCGAGCTCCTCGCGTCCGGGTACCCCCAGTTTTCGGACCACCATCGCATCGAGTGGGGCATTGAGCGCATAGGCGATCTCCCAGGCGACCGGCACGCCTCCGCGGGCCAGCCCGAGCACGAGGACGTCGCTGCGGTCGGCCAGCTCGAGTTCGCCGAACTTGAGCTGGTCGCCGAGAGCGCGGCCTGCTGCACGGCGATCCAAGAACTCGCGTGCTTCATCACGGCTGTGTCGCAGTCGCATCTGCCTGTCCACCTGCTCCCGTTCACGCTCGGTCTCGGCCGACATCTCCACCGGCGCGGCGTTGCTAGAAGAACTGGGCGGTGGTGATGCACGGCCGGCCGGCTTCGTCGGCCACCTGATACACCGCCCGCGTATTCTCCGAGATGTCACCTTGCTCCCACGAGAATGCCACGATCACCTCGACTTGGGCAGAGGGCGCAGGGCGCGGCACCACCGCCATCGAATCGATGGTCAGGGTGCTCGACGAATTACGCGTCTTGAGCTGGTCGGTGGACGTGATCAGGTCAGGCAACGTCTTCTTGGCGAACTCGCCACAACTGTTCGCCTTGAACACCGCAACCTGCCCGTCCGCGGTCGCCGGGCCGACGTCGTACATGCTGCGCGTCACCGCGGTCGCGATGTCGCGGGCCTGCTGATCGGTGATCGTCGGGCCGGCCGGCGTCGTCGGTGACCGTGTCTCGTCGTCACCGTTGTCGGGAGCGGTGAGTGTCGCGACGACGGCGGTGAGTGCCACGAGCACGATCAGCACGCCCCCGAGGACCAGTAGCAGTCGGAGGCGGCGGTGTGACCCGGGCGGACGGGTCGGGCGCACATGTGGGTCCGTCATCACAGCACCTTCATCATGTTGACGCACAGGGGGATTGCGGAGCGGCTCACGGTGAACTCGATGGCAGCGGGTTCGATGGGGGCCGGTTCGGAGTTGTCCTGACTCGCGGACACCTCGAAGACCGCGAGCACGGTCACCGACTCCGCATCTTGCCGGGCGATGCCGTAGTGCGCATTGCTGGTCACCAGGCTGCGGCCGGTGGTGGTGACCGTCTGCAGCAGCGAATCGGCGGTGTCGTTCCACTCCTGAAGGGCCGTTCCACAGAGCAGGGCCTGCGCGGACTTCATCGTCGATCTGATGGTGTCAGGGGTGAAGTTGTAGATCGATTCCGTGGTGGCGCGCACCGTGTCGAGGATGGTGTCTTCGTTCGACACGGTGGTAGACGCGGTAGGAGCGCTGGTGGGCGAATCGTCTTCGCCCACAACCGACCACGTGATCATCCACGTTGCGGTGACCACCACTGCGACCACCACCAGGGCGACGGCGAACAACGCAGGAGCGGCGCGGCGTTGGCCGCCCGGATGTGGTGATGTGGACGTGGACCGGGGAGATGTCATCGGTGCCGGGGTCTGGAGTCGTTCACCCTCGACGGCCCGCGGCAAGGCGCTCACGGCGCAGCAGATCGACCTCTGCCAACGGCAGTGGATCGAGTTGTTCGACGCCCAGTGCGCGGGCGAGCAGCATGTCGGCCAGCTCGGGATTGCGGGCCAGGGCGGGGCCGTGCATGTAGGTTCCGATCACCGAACCCTGCACCACGCCTTCCACCTTCTCGCCCGCGCCGTTGCCGACGCCGTGCTTCACCTTGCCCAGCGCGTGGGCGTCCGGCCCGAGAGTGGTTCCACCGCGGTGGTTTTCGAATCCCGTCAGTGGGGTGGTGAGCCCGGAGGCCGGTGACGGTTCGGTGATCAGCTCGCCGATGCTGCGTTTGTCCTGCGGTGTGGTGGTCACGTCGAGCATCGAGATCCCCTCGACGCGCTCACCGGAAGATGTCTCGTACCAGTGCCCGAGTACCTGGATGGCGGCACAGATGGCGAGAACGGGCCGGCCTGTTTCTGCCGCGCGCTGCAGGCCCGGGTATTTGGTCAGGTGTCGCGTGGCCAGCCGTTGTGCGTAGTCCTCGGCGCCGCCGAGGGTATAGACGTCGAGTGATTCGGGCACGGGATCGGTGAGGTTGATCTGGATGATCTCCGCCTCGATGCCTCGCATGCGTGCGCGCTGGCGCAACACCAGGGCGTTGCCGCCGTCGCCGTAGGTGCCCATCACATCGGGGAGTACCAGTCCGATGCGCAGTGTGGAGTCGGACATCAGCGAATTCCCTTCTGCGCGCGCGCCAGTGCGTTGTTGAGGTCGCGAAAAGCGGTGTAGTTGGCGAGTACCTCCACCCGGCCGGGCGGGCAGGACTCGATGGCGGCCATCGGATCACCGATGGTGGTGTGCTCGGCGCCCGCATAGATCAGCCGGACACCGAGGTCGGTGGCGCGTTCGCCGGAAGCGACCACCTGCATGTTCTCGAATGCTTCGAAACGGACGTCCCACAGCCACGAGAGGTCCTCGCCGTCCGGCACCTGACCGTTGACGGCAATGACCAGGCCGTCGGCGTCCTGGTCGATCATCGCCATCGCCTCCTGCCATCCCGCAGGGTTTTTCGCCAGCAGCATGCGGACGCGATGTTGGCCGATCTGCTGTACCGAGTATCGGCCCGCGACCTCGCCGACGGTGCCCACCGCGGCAATGGCTTTTACGGGGTCGGCGCCCAATGCCACTGCCGCGGCAACGGCCTGCGCTGCGTTGCCGCGGTTGGCGTTGCCGGGCACCGCGAGCGTCATCGGGTGCTCGAAACCGTCTGGTCCGTAGAGGTTCTTGTCGTCGAACCACCAGTCGGGGGCCGGCCGCTCGAAATCGGTTCCGGTGGAATACCAGTGCGAACCGTCACGCAGAATCGGCTCACCCGAACGCGGACAGCTCACCGAATCGCCGGCCCATCCTGCGCCCGCGGCGACCCACACCACCTTCGGTGCGTCGTAGGCGGCGGAGGTCACCAGCACGTCATCGCAATTGGCGATCACGGTGGTCTCCGGGTGCCGTGCGATCCCGTCACGCAGCCGGCGCTCGATCATGTTGATCTCGCCGACCCGATCGAGCTGGTCTCGTGAGAGGTTCAGCAAGATCAGCGCTTCGGGGTTCACGGCGTCGCTCACGTGGGGGACGTGCAGTTCGTCGACTTCCAACGCAGCCCACTCGGCGGGCCGGTTCAACGACAGGGCGGCGACGATGCCTGCGTCCATGTTGGCGCCGTCGGCTTGCGAAGCCACCTCGCCGAGATCGGCCAGCGCTGCCGCGGTCATACGGGTGGTGGTCGATTTTCCGTTCGTTCCGGTTACGACCACCGATCGCTTCCCGCGCGCGAGCGCAGCCATCAGGGTGGGGTCGATCTTGAGGGCCACCAGGCCGCCGATCATCGAGCCCTTGCCGCGACCGGTTTTCTGCGACGCCCATCGCGCCGTGGCAGCGGCTCGCAGGGCGAGTCGTGCCCGCATCGGCAAGCCTGTGGAACTCTTTCGGTCCTCGTCACGCATGGCTGCGAGTTTGTCATATGCCGCGCGGCGTCCGCCGTATGTGCAAGTCAGGGGACCGCCATCGGTTCGTCCGTGGACGAGGGTTCGACGTTCTTCTCTTTGGCGGGTTTCGACTTGGCGCCGGTCACTCCCGCGAAGCAGCCGATGATCACCACTGCTCCGCCGACCAACTCCCAGGCCGTCGGTGTCTCCCCGAGAATCGCCCAGGCCGCGCTGATGCCGACTATCGGGACGAGCAACGAGAACGGTGCGACCTTGGATGCCGGATGCCGTGTCATCAGGTATGCCCAGAGCCCTGCGCCACCGATGGTGCCGAGAACCACGATGTAGGCCAGGCCACCGAGGGCCACGAGGCCTGTGTGTGTTCCCACCGTGGCGATCGACTCGAACCCGGCGGACGGTCCCTCGACAGCCAAGCTGAGGGCATAGAGCGGGATCGGTGGGATCACGGACATCCACAACGCCATGTAGAGGGCGTTGCGGGGGTGGGCAAGCCGTGACCCGATGTTGCCGAAGGCCCAGCCGAGCCCGGCGAGAAGTGTGAGCAGGACCGGGATCAATCCCGCTGAGGCCCCGTGTGCGGCGCGGTCCACGCCGATCACCACCATGCCGCCGACGGCCACGGTGATCCCGACCGTCTGTCGCAGCGACATCTTCTCGCCGAGTAGGAGGACACACAGGATGACCGTGAACGGGGCCGACGACTGCAGCACCAGGGATGCCAACCCGGTTGGCATTCCCTGGTCCATCGCGAGGAACAGGAAAGCGAATTGCAGCGTGCCGAAACCGAATCCGTAGAGCAGGAACCAGCGCAGGGGAACATCGGGTCGCGGTACGAACAGGATCACCGGAATGGCCATCACCGCAAAACGCAACGCCGCGAAGAACAGTGGCGGAAAGTGTTCGAGCCCGGCGTGGATCGCGAGGAAGTTCAGGCCCCAGAACACCACGACGGTCAGTGCCAGCAGGCGATCGCGGAGTGTCATGGGGACAATTCTCGGGGCCATTGATGGTTCAGTTCAATCGAATTAAACTGCATCGGTTGTGTAGATGAACTTAACCTTTGGTGGCGATCGGCCCACACGGTTCATTCGGCCCGAATGCCAGCCAATCGGGCAGCGCCGCGGTGAACTCCGCACGGATGGGCGGATCGGCCATCGTCCGCCAGTCGACCTGCGTGTCCGCCTCGGGTTCGTACCTGTCCCATTCGACCCAGTTGACCATCTTCAGCAGGGGGAACTCGTCGGGCACCGTGGGCGCGAAGATCTGGGTCCACCACGACTTCTTGATCGCGAGGGCGCCGGGACCTTCGGGCTCGCCGGGATTGAACAGAGCTGCAGTCTCCGGGATCGCCACCGGCTTGTTCCGCTGGGTGCCGTATTCGTCGTAGAAGTCGGGCAACACGGTGTCGTCGCCATTTGCCCCGACATAGCTCCCCGTCAGTTGCTGTGCGAACTTGTTCGGTTCGGCGAGTTCGTTCTCGCTCCAGGGAAAGCGGTTGCCCCAGTGATAGAGCGACATCCCGACCCAATCAACCGATTCATCGCCGGGGTAGAAGGCGGCGTAGGGGTCGTCCTCTCGCGTCAGCTGTCCGTTGCGATCACTGTCCAGGTCTGTGAACTCGGCTGTGCCGGGCGCCGGCGAGTATTCACCGTCAGCGAAGGGATATCCACCGGCATAACTGGGAGCCCACATCATTGCCGAGCCGGGAGCGGCGGCGTGCACGGCTGTCGCGACGCGAGCGAAAGTCTCTTTGTAGAGCGCCGGTTGCTGACCCCACGGATACCAGGAACCGTTCATCTCATGGGCGAAGCGGACGACAACCGGGACTCCGGATTCATTGAACTCTGCGAGATCGGCGGCAAAGGCCTCGGCGACCTCAGGGGTTACCGTGCGCAGACCACCCGATGGCTGCACTGTCAGCAACAAAACTCTTCCGTCTTCGCGGACGGTGTCAACGGTCTGTTTCAGGTCGGCTCGCGCGGCATCGTCGTAGGGGATCTCGGTGAAGAACACCGTCACCGCGGGATGGCTACCGAGGTTTTCCGAGTAGTCCGCGATCGTTGTCTTCTCCCAGTCGAAACTGGCGCCGTACCAGACCCCTGTGGACGGTGACACGGATTCTGACACCGCTGCCGCGCAGTCGGTTGCCTTGTCGTCGGCTTCCGAGTCGGAGGTCACGTAGATGTTGCCGACTCCGATGGCCAACGCCACCACTCCCGCCGCGATCGGCGCCCAGAACGTCCTGACGAAATACCCGAGCCGGCGACCGAACGTTTTGAGATGAAGCGTCACCCTGCTGACGATAACGAATATGCCCGCACTTGGACCCACTCGAGAGTCAAAGTGGTGCCAGACGCTTCCTTGACGAACACGGGCCGGTCGCAAAGGGCTCGGATGAGCGGAATCCCCCGACCCCGGAAGCGGTTGTGCGCGGGCGGTCGCCATCTGCCTCGATCGGACACGGTCACCGAGAGGCGGTCACTCGAGGGGGAGTGGCGTGCCTCGATCGACATGGTCCCCGGGTGCGGGTCACCGACGTAGGCGTGTTCGGCCGCATTGGCGAGAGCCTCATATGCCGCCAGGACAATGGCGTACAGGTGCTCGTCCGAGATCGCGAAGTTCTCGTTGAGCCATCGTCCGAACTCCTGACGCAGGTGGCTGGCTCCCGCAGCGGTCGCCGGCACGTCCGGACGGCTGAACGCGGTGTCGTCATATGAGTCTGCTACCGGTTGTAGGGACATGGTCTTTGCCTACCCAGTCGCTCGCGAACTATGCACGAATGCGGTGGAGAGCCCCCGAATGAGTGGCCCGGATCACTCACACAACCGATGAGTGCCGATGAGTCTGCGATCGGGGAAGGTCCGGCCTCCACGGTTCCGCGTTGATACAGTCAGGTGATTTTTTCGGTGGTGCGGGCGCAGAGCGTTGCTACACATCACGGCTGTCGGGGGGCGGCCAGTACGTCGATGCAGTAGTGACCTGGGGGAGTCCATCACCGTGGAGTTTCTTCGTTCGTGGTGGCGGCAGCCGTTCGACTACCAGTGGACGGTCAACTATCACCGCGTGCGTGGAACGCTGGCAGTCAATCGCATATCCGTCGGGCTGTGGTGCTGCTGCTTCAGCGTCGGAGCCTTCTGTGCACTGACGTCGCCTGCCGGTCCCCGAGGTGGCGTTGCGATCGACATCCTCGTCGGCGTACTCGCGGTCGCCTGTGCTGTCATCGGAGTCGTCTGGCTCGCCGGGCGCTGGCCCCGCCAGTGGATGACCCGGCTGTTCGTCGTCTACACCGATGTCGGCGTCGCGGTGGTGCTGTTCACCTTCGCGGACCTGTTCATCGCGATGATGGGTTGCTCGCTGTTCTCGGTGACCGGTGCACATGTGACCGCCTTCCACAGTCCGCGGTGGCTGCTCGGGCACCTGAGTTTCGCAACGGCGGTGACGCTGGCTCTCTACGCGTGCGTGGTGTTGGGCTCGGACGCGGACAAGGGCATCGCCACGGCACTGTTGATGGTATTGCTGCCGGTTCTGCTGGCAGCGCCGATCATCATGCAGTCGGGCCTGCTGGATCTGCGCGAGGACGCCAATGACGCATTCCGGGACCACCTGACCCAGCTACGCAATCGTCGTGGACTCGAAGCGGGATTTCATCAGCTCCAGTACAGCGGGATCCCGGTGGGGCTGGCGGTGCTGATGCTCGACATCGACGGCTTCAAAAAGATCAACGACCAGCACGGACACAGCGGCGGAGACGCGGTACTCGAACTCGTCGCAGCCCGGCTGATGGAAGTCGCCGGTACTCACGCGCTGATCGCCCGAGTGGGCGGCGAGGAGTTCGCGATCACGCTCGTCGGCACCCCCGAGCAGGCGATCGCATTGGCGCATCGGGTGCGTTCGACGCTGCACAACACGGACGATCGACATCCGATCACGGTGAGCGTCGGGGTTGCGGTCGCCACCCACCAGCAGCTGCGGGCGAACAAGCGGCAGCCGAGCACGGCAACCCTGAGGGCGCTGATGAGGTCTGCGGACATTGCCATGTACCAGGCGAAAAAGCTTGGTGGTAATGGTGTTTCGGTCGATTCCGATCTCGATGACGCGACCTGCTGACCCTCGGGGATCAGTGGGGATCGGCCAGTAGGTCGCACGCCATCTGCTCGTATCCCTCGCGAACGCTCGGGTAACGGGGTTGCCAGTTCGCCGCATCCCGAAAGCGTGCGTTGGTCGCCCGTAGCGACCGGGTCATCGACGTCAGCCGATCCCCCAGGAGTAGGCCGAGGCGACCGGGACCCTTGATCCAGGCAGCGGCGCCCGTTGCGTCGGCACACGCCTGCGCGTGTTGGCCCTTGGTGAGAGGCTCGTCGTCGACAACGTTGTAGGTGCCGCCCGCACATGCCAGTGCGGCAGCAACGGCATCGCCGGCATCAGCGACGTGTATGGACGACATGAAGCTGTCCCGTGGGCCCGGCACAAAGCCGATGTGGCGGCGGGCGAGGGCCACGATCTGCTCACTGTGAGCCGCGCCGATGCCGTAGAACAGGCCGAAGCGCAAAACAATCGCCTGGCCGCCGGCACCAGCGAATCGGGCGGCGTTTGCCTCGGCGGCGTTTGCCTCGGCGGCGTGGTTCCCCTTGGTGATCGGATAATGATCGACAGGATGGTCCTCATCGATCCATCGGCCACCTCCGTCGCGATAGAGCATGACCACCGACTCCTGAATGACCCGCGGCACACCGGCGTCGAGGCAGGCCTGGACGACAGTTGCCGATCCCTCCGTGCGCACCCGTTCACACTCGCGCCAGGCCGACCGTCGGACGAAGGAGGCGGTCGACGGTAACGCGGTGGCGAGATTGACCACGGCGTCGTGCCCGGCGATGGCAACGGTCAGTCCTGGCCTGTCGAACAACGACACCAGCACCGGTCGCGCACCCTGGCGCTCGAGGATCCGGGCCTTCTCCGAGCCGCGCGCCATCGCAGTGACGTCGTGTCCGGCCGCGACCAGCGCAGGCACTGCGCGAGTGCCCACGGCGCCTGTGCCCCCGGTTACGAAGACCCGCATGGCTACCTCCTCGCCGACCTCGAGTTCGGCTAGCACCGAACATAGTTCACCAACGATGGAGTTCCCGGGGATTCGCGCGACTGGCTCCCTCCGGCGGCGACACCCTCAGTCGTCGATCCATTCCAGTAGATCCCCGGGCTGGCATTCGAGTACCCGGCACATGGCTTCCAGGGTGCTGAATCGGACTGCCTTGGCACGGCCGTTCTTCAGCACCGCGACATTCGCGGGAGTGAGCCCCACGCGCTCGGCAAACTCCCCGACACTCATCTTCCGCTTCGCCAACTCCACGTCGATACGCACGACGATCGACATCAGATCACCGCGTCCATGTCCGACCGCAGCGTGGTGGCCTGGCGCAGCAGTGCGCGCATCACAACCATCAACAGGCCCAAGACGGCCCCGCCCATCAGCATCAGGAAGAGGAGAAGCGGCAAGCCTGGATCGTTCGCGTTGAAACCGACGAAGAGGAACACGCCGAGAAGTGTGAGCCAACCGGCGCCGATCGCCCAGACGATTGCCGTGACCCAGACGAGTGAGGCGTGGGTGAAGATGCGGTCGCTGCGCACCAGGGTGAGCAACTTCCAGGTGCAGACGATGACCACCTGGGCGCAGAGCACCCAGAACACGGTGACGGCTGTCGCCGGCCAACGCAGGTAGGCCTGATCGGGTGATTCCTCGGCCATGTGTGCGAATTGTCCTGGCAGGGACATGGTTTGGAACAAAACCAGTATTGCGAAGAGCGATACGAGGAAGACTCGCAGTGCGGTGACGACCCAGCGTTCATTGAACATGCATCGACTATCACGGTAAATCCATCGAATGTCAATAGGTCGTTCCGAGCGACGAACAAGGGGGTCTGTCCGGGGTCGGTGATATGGGTGGGCTGGGGAACTCAGCGTGGCGCGGGGAAAAGCGTTGACGCCAAGGTGATTTCGCCCTCACGTTCGTTCACGAACTCTCCGGGACACCCGCCGCTCAACGCGCTCGAGACGGCAGCGATCACGCGGTCGTCTGCGGGCTCGACCGCATGCTCGAGGTTCGGAATCGGGGCCAGCCTGCACTGGCCGCCATCGAGCCGCCCGTCGGCCAGTTCTTCGTTGCTCCTGATCGAGTAGTACTCGACGTCTCCGGGTGTGTCGTCGCCGTTGTTGAGTTCGGCGATGAACGGGGTCACCGGGCAGCCGTCGAAGCCGAATCCGGGCAATTGGACGCAGCCACCGGGCGAGCCGTACTGAGGGGTGCCGATTGCGACGTAGTCGTCGATACGCTCGGAACCGCCCAGCGCTTTCAGATAATGGCGCGACGACAAACCCCCGTAACTGTGCGCCACCAGCGACAGGCTCTCCACTTCGACTCCGGCCGCGGCACTTTCGACCGACTCCTGGATGGCCTGCGAGTCCGCGTAGAGGTCGAGGCCCTTCACGTCGACCGTGTCGACGGTGTACCCGTCGGCAGCCAACTCGTCCGCCATGTCCTGAAAGAGGTCCACGCTGGAGGTTCCCGGGGCCGGTTGCTGGCCGGGTACCAGCAGCACGATGCGTTGAGGCTGACTCGGCGTCGACCCGGCCGATGCGGTGGCGGAGCCGATGAGTGTGGCCACCGAAGCAATCGCGAGCGCGCCCATGAGTTTTGTGAGGGCACCCTTAGTGGAAGTCATGGAGGGAAGGTACCTGCCGGGCGGCGTCAGAGCTAGGCCCCCTCCACAAACCTCCCATCGGGATATTTGCGACCGAACCGCGACACGGCCTTTCCGAACAGCGAGCGCCGGCCGGTCTCGGTGACACGAACCCCGAGGGTGTAGACGTTCGCTCCCTGTTCACGCCACACGGTTGATTGGACCGTGTAGTGAACGCCGTCCTCGACCACTTCCCGGCTGGTCGTCGATTCGTTGTCGTCCGCCCATGCGAGTTCGGTGTAGTCCACGCGCCGGCCCCATTCGGCCAAGTGGGTGTCTGCGAGCCTGCCGGCCACATGTTTGTCCATGGGCAGCAATACTAGGCGCCGCCGACGGGACGCGACGTAGTACAAGACCTACAAAAGAGCTGCCGGACAGATTATTTCGGCAATCGACCGACATCGAGCATGGGTACGAGGAATTGCCACGCGATCGCGGCGAGTTGCTCGTCGTCGTCGAGGTCGACGACATCGCTGCGGATCGTCAGGAACGACGCGGAGATGCGAACCATCATTTCGGCGATGAGGTCGATGTTCAGTTGTTTGTCGACGTTGCCTGCCTGTTGCTCGCGACGGAGCTGACCCGCCACGAACTCGCGGACCGCCGCGACCATGCGGCCGTCGTCGCCGATCATCGATCCGGCGACCAGGCCGGGTTCGGCGTCGATCAGCCCGCCGATCATCGGGTTGCCGCGGATGGCGCGCAGGGAGCTCACGAATCCGAGAACAACTCGCTCGGCCGCGGTCTCAGCGGATCGGATGTCGGTGAGGAACCGCTCGAAGTACCGCCGGAACTCTCGAAAGATGACCTGCTCGATCAGGGCGTCCTTGGTGGCGAACCGGCGATAGACCGTGATGCGGGACATGTTGGCCCGCCTTGCGACGTCCTCCATGGACGTGCGCTGGACACCGGTGCGGCTGAACTGCTCGTAGGCGGCGTCGAGCAAACGGGTGCGGGTGGTGTCGTCACCGGCGTCGGTCCGTCTGATCGCGTCTTTGTACGCGCGTTCGAGCATCGCTCGGGTGCTCGACGTCGCCATAGACGAAGACGGTACCGGTTCGCGGCGCTCAGTTCGTTCGAACAGGTGTGAGTCGCACGAGGAAACTGCACCGCTTGTGACCGGCAACACTTTTGTGCTAACCATGTTACTAAGAAACGCTGATTGTTTCATTGCATCAGCGAATGAATTCATGGTCGGACGGGGAGTGAATAGCGTGGACAACTTCAGTAGGCGCAACGCGTTGAAAGCGGGCGGGGTGTTGGGTGCGGCCGGCGCTGCGGCGGTCATCGTTCCGGCGACCCCGTGGTCATGGTCGCCGGCAGGTTCGGTGCCGGGAACCGGTAGCGGGGCCGACCCCCGGGGCGTGTGGGACAACGAGGCCGATCCGGTGGTTGCGTCGTTGATCGACCGCGGCGAGGTGCCGCGCGTGAACGAGTTGTTGAAGCACTGGACAAAAAACGGCCAGGCGTTGCCCGCCGGCCTGCCGAATGATCTGCGGGATTTCATCGAGTACGCGCGGCAGATGCCGTCGTGGGCTGATCAGGGCAAGCTGGCCACAGCGGTCGAGTTCAACCAGAAGCGCGGCACCTATCTGGGTGTGCTGTACGGCTTCGCCAGCGGCATGATGAGCACCGTCATCCCCAAAGAGGCGCGGGCGGTGTACTACTCCAAGGGCGGCGCGGACATGAAGGACCGCATCACCAAGACCGCGAAACTCGGGTACGACATCGGTTCGCTCAATGCCTACCAACCTGACGGTGAGATGGTGATCACCTGCGTCAAGACGCGGCTCGCGCACGCGGCGGTTCGGCATCTGCTTCCGCAGTCGCCACACTGGACGGGGTCTGCGCCAGAAGACATCCCGATCAGCCAGGCCGACATCATGGTCACCTGGCACAGCTTGCCGACCACCGTGATGCGAAACCTGAAGAAGTGGAACGTGCAGATCCCGGCTGCCGAATCGGAGGGCTTCCTGCATTCCTGGCAACTGGCCGCCCACCTGCTCGGTGTGCAAGACCAGTACATCCCGGCCTCGTGGGATCAGGCCGACTCGCAGGCCAAGCAGGTTCTCGACCCGATCCTCGCGCCCACACCCGAGGGCATCAAGCTTGCCGACATCCTCCTGGGTCTGGGTATGAATCTGGATCTGACGTTGCTCAGCCGGCCCATTCTCGGTGCGTTGACCCGATTCATGCTCGGCGATCAGGTGGCCGAGTGGCTGCGGATTCCGCGGGAGCCCGTCTGGACGCCGTTGCTCGAAACCGCGTGGGGTCCGTTTGTGGCTGTGCGTGAAGGGCTTCTCGATGTGGGCGTCCCGGAAGAGGCGTACTGGTTGTTCGACGAGTTCTTGCGCCAGTTCGTCCTGTTCTACACCTCCGAACTCCGCATGCCGATCAACATCGAGATACCGGTGATCAACAACCCGAACTACAAGTGATGCCGCGGCGCGCATAATCCGCCGGAGTCTTGGAGAGGGTGAACGTGGACAAGGTGTTGCTCGAGCGGAGCCTCATGCTGGTCGCCGACGACGACGTGGGGCTCACAACCGACTTCTATGACCGGTTGTTCGCCGAATACCCCTCGGCACGAGCGCTTTTCAGCAGCGACATCCGCCCGCAAGCGCGAATGCTCCAGGATGCCATCGTCGCCGTGCTCGACCACCTCGAGGATCCGACGTGGCTCCGTGCCTCGCTGGGGGCGCTGGGCCAGAGGCACGCATCGTGGGGCGTCACGCCTGAGATGTACAACTGGGTCGCGTCCACGATGATCGCCACCATGGCCGACCGCGGAGGTTCCGAGTGGACGGATGCCATGACGGATGCGTGGTCCGAGGCACTCGGAGCAGTCGCCGGCATGATGCTGGAGGCCTACCCCGTGCGCACGGATGGATTGGGCTGACCGGGAGGCAGTAAACCTGATGTCGTAGTCCTACTGTGAGCGAACAGCTTTCAGGACTGTGTCGTGTGTGTGGTGTGAGTTTCCGGGAGGGGCGGTCGTCCGGGGCTGGGTGCGGTCGATCAGCACCGTCCACTCGTCGCCGAGGAGTTCGGCGAAGTCGTGTGGGTCGTAGAAGTCCCGCGGGTCGATTCCCTTCCAGTTGTGGCCTTCTCGGATCTCGTGGCCCACGATGAGCAGCGTGCCGCCTGGCGCGACGGCGTTCGCGATCGCGCGGGCGGTCTGGCCGCCGTCGGACCGGGGAACACTGTGGAGATATTGCATCGACACGAGGTCGTAGGAGGTCGGCGTCGGCGGGTCGGCGAGCGGATCACCACGTACCCAGGTGATGGCGTCCGAGTCGCCCAGTTTCATGGCGCGGTCGATGGCGACCTGCGAGATGTCGACGGCCGTCACCTGCCATCCGCGTTCAGCGAGCCAGCGGGCATCGGCGCCCTCACCGCATCCGAGGTCGAGCGCCCGTCCGGGTGGCAGGTCCGCCACCTCGTCGACGAGGACGGGATTGGGGTTGTTGCTGAAGAGTTGTTCGGCGCTGCTGTAGTGCTCGTCCCAGAATTCTTGGCTCATGTCTCCACAATGGCCGCGAACCGCTGTTTTCGACAACTATTCTTGCTGTTTCGGCAACTGTGTTCGGGAAACGTCCGGTCGCGGGCCCAGAAGGGCGATGCAGGCCTCGACCATGGTCTCGGTCATCGAGTTGATCGGCCTGTGGTCCTCGACTGCGACCGCCGTCAGTTCGCGTAGGCCTCCCAGCAGCAAGGTGGCCATCGACCGCGACACCGTCTCCACGCCCAAAGCCCGCATCTGAGGTGTGCTCGTCAACATGACAAGGGTGCGGATCAGCTCTTCCATCGCGTGCCGCTGAACCGGTCGGGCGCTGGTTCCCAGGGCGGGGAGTTCGCGAATCCAGCTCAGTGTGATGGCCGGATCCATCTCGATCGACTTCACGTATGCGCCGATGGCCTGCCTGATCTGCGTGATCCACCCGGCGTTCGGATCCACAGCTGCCACGATCTCATCGATCATGGAGGTGTTCGCACGCCGCAGCAGCTCGATGAAGCAATCTTCTTTGCCAGAGAACTCCTGGTAGAAGGTTCGTCGCGACGTCCGGGCGATGCCGACGATGTCGGCGATGGTGCTCGCCCGGTACCCACGGACCTCGATCGAAGTGGCCAGCGCGTCGAGCAGCCGAACCCGGAATGCTGACCCGCCGGCGTCGGCGGGCTGCAGTTGGTCGACTGACTGCGGGTTGGTTGCCATCGATCCAACGATACGACCCCTTGTTATCGCCTGGTACGGGAGCGTACCGTCGCAGTGGTACGGCGTAGTACCGGGCGGCGCCGAGACGGGAGCGTTCGAACATGGGGCCAGCTCATACAGAAACGAAAGACGGTCGCCAGGCAGAGGCGTCGGTGCACCTGCCGCCTGGTCCACGACTCCATCGGCACGTGCAAGGACTCGCGTTCGTCGCCGCACGTCGGCAGACGATGCAGGTGCTCGCCAGGCGCTACGGGCCGGCGTTCACACTGAACATCCCGGTCTTCGGGAACACGGTGGTGGTATCGGACCCGCACTTGGCCAAGCAGCTGTTCACCACACCGGCCGGAGTGCTGAGCAACGTGCAACCCAACCTCGGCCGGATCCTCGGCGACCACTCGATGTTCTCGCTCGAAGGTGACGACCATCGCCGCAGACGCAAGCTGCTCACTCCTCCGCTGCACGGCAAGAGCGTGAAGGGCTACGAGCAGATCATCGAGGAAGAGGTCCTGCGCGAGACCGCTACCTGGCCGGAAGATCGCGAGTTCGAGAGTCTGGCTCCGATGATGCGGATAACGCTCAATGCGATTCTTCGTGCGGTGTTCGGCGCCGATGGGGAGCAGCTCGACTCACTACGGCGCATCATTCCGCCGATGGTCGAATTGGGCTCGCGCCTCGCGACATTGCCGAACACGGCAATCAACCTCGGCCGGTTCGACCCCTGGGAACGATTCATGGCTCGCCGTCGTGAATACGACTCGATCATCGAAGACCTGATCTCCACGGTGCGGGGCGACCCCGACTTCGCCGAACGTACCGACATCGTCTCGCTGATGCTGCGAAGTACCTACGACGACGGGTCGCCGATGACGACCACGGAGATCGCCGACGAACTGGCGACGCTGCTCGCCGCGGGCCACGAGACCACCGCCACCACGCTGGCGTGGGCGTTCGAGCGATTGCGCCGCAACCCGGATGTGTTGGCCCGCTTGACCGCTGAGGTCGACGAGGGGGACACCGCGTTCCGGCAGGCGACGATCCTGGAAGTGCAGCGCAGCCGGCCCGTGATCGATCTCGCCGGGCGAACAGTGGTGGCTCCTGTGCTGGAGTTGGGCGAGTGGCGCATCCCGCAGGGGCACACGGTGCTTGTCAGCATCTCTCTACTGCACGACGACAGTGAGCAGTTCGAGGATCCAGATCGATTCGACCCCAGTCGATTCCTGGATCACAAGCCGTCCGCCGCATGGCTTCCGTTCGGCGGTGGAACCCGCCGGTGCATCGGTGCGGCCTTCGCGAACATGGAAATGGATGTCACCCTGCGGACCGTGCTGGAGAAGTTCGAACTGCTTCCCACGACGAAACCTGCTGAGCGTTGGCACAGTCGCGGCGTCGCTTATGCTCCCCGCCGCAAAGGGCAGATTGCTGTTCGTCGCCGCAGTTGAGAATGATGTGGCAGACCTGAAGAAAGGGTCGCCAACTGTGTAGCGTGACCACATGGACCTGCAGCGACTACGAATCCTGAGGCAGCTCGCAGACCGCGGCACCGTGGGAGCCGTGGCCCAGGCGATGAACATGACACCGTCAGCGGTGTCGCAGCAGTTGAAGGTACTGGGCCGCGAAGCCGGGATTGCCTTGCTCGAACAAGATGGCCGGCGGGTTCGTCTCACGGACGCCGGTCGCGCGTTGGTACTACGTGCCGACGAGGTCATCGCCGCTGTGCAGCGGGCCGAGGCGGAGATGGCGTCGTACCGCGATGACGCAGTCGGCGAAGTGCGCTTGGCGATGTTCCCCTCGGGAGCGGCACTTCTGCTACCGGGTGTCCTCAACCGGATGAGCGATCGTCGGATCCGGGTGATCGCCGGCGACGAAGACGTGAAATATGTTGATGCGCCTGCCTTGCTGGCCGACTTCGACGTTGTCCTGACCCATCGGGATGAGCGAGCGCCGCAGGTTGTCGAGGCGAGGGTGTCGGTGACAACCGTGATGCGTGAGCCCATCGACCTGGTGGTCGGGGGTGGTCATCGTCTGGCCGGCCGCAGCGAGGTGACACTGGCCGAACTCGAGGACGAGGACTGGATCAGCGTCCGCGGCGGGTTCCCGGTTGATGACGTGCTGCTCTCCCTTGCGGCGGCGACCGGGGTGGCGCCGCGAGTCACCCACCGCATCAACGACTTCCGCGTCATCGAGTCGATGGTGGCACGTGATCACGGAGTCGCGCTCATGCCCCGGTTCTCGATCCGGGATCCGGACTGCAGCCGCCTTGTTCTCACCGGGGTGCGCGCCGCGCGGGTATACGAGGCGTTGAGCCGCCCGATGGGTGATCAGCGAGGTGCGGTGAGGCAACTTCTTGCAGCACTTGTCGCCGAGGGTGATTCGGTCGGAGCATGATCATCCGGCAGAACCGCCGGCCGACTACCCTATTGGTGCGCCGGAGGTCAGGATCTGCGCGACGTCATCTGGAATGGCTTGTGGCGCACCGGATTCGTCGGCGTGGACATACACGGTCTCGACGGTGCAGCACTCCCGATCCGCGACCTTGACGTCGAAACACATCGTGAAACTGGTGCGTCCGACGCGTGGACAGGTCACATAGACGTCGACCACTTCACCCCAGACCGCCGGCGCTGTCCAGGTGAGCGTCGACTTCTTGACGCGCAGCATCTCGCCGAAATCGAGGATTCCCCGTTGCCGGCAGAACTCCGCGCTGGCCTCGTCGCAGTACAGCAGGTAGTGCGCGTTGAAGACCACGCCCTGCTGGTCGGCCTCGGCGTAACGCACCGGGGCCGACCAGGTGGGACGAGTTCCCTCGGAACCGACTACGGGGCCCACGTGCGTGGGGCCTGCTCGCCGGATTCGGCGTCCCCGCTGCCGTCGGCCACACGCACTGCCCGGTTCACCGCCGAGACCACTGCGCGCAGCGATGCCGTGGTGATCGACGGTGCAATTCCGCAGCCCCACACGGTTTCGCCCCGGACCTGAACCTCAACGTAGGCAGCGGCATTCGCGTCGTCGCCTGCGGTCAGCGCGTGCTCGGCGTAGTCGAGCACCTGCACGTCGTACCCGACGGTCGACAGCGCGTCGACAAAGGCGGCCAGCGGTCCGTTGCCGGAGCCGGTGATTTCTTTCTCTTTGCCGTCTACCTTCACGGTCGCTGTGATGCGATCTTCGCCGCCGTCTTCCTCCGCGGCGTCAACGCGCTGGCGGATTCGTTCGAGCGGCTTGAGTGGCTGCAGGTACTCCTGAGCGAAGACGTCCCACATCTCCTTGGGAGAGACCTCGCCGCCTTCACCGTCGGTGATCTTCTGGATCTCGCGGCTGAACTCGATCTGCAGACGGCGCGGCAGTGACAGTCCGTGGTCGGCCTTCATGATGTAGGCGACGCCGCCCTTGCCCGACTGGCTGTTGACCCGGATCACGGCCTCGTAGTTGCGGCCGACGTCCTTGGGGTCGATCGGCAGGTACGGAACCTGCCACAGGATGTCGTCGATGTCCGAGTCGGCCTCGTCCGCGGAGATCTTCATCTGGTCGAGGCCCTTGTTGATGGCGTCCTGATGGCTTCCGGAGAACGCGGTGTACACCAGATCGCCGCCGTACGGATGGCGCTCGTGCACACCGAGTTGGTTGCAGTACTCGACCGTGCGGCGGATCTCGTCGATGTCGGAGAAGTTGATCTGCGGATCGACCCCCCGACTGAACAGGTTCATGCCGAGCGTCACCAGGCAGACGTTGCCGGTGCGCTCGCCGTTGCCGAACAGGCAACCCTCGATGCGGTCGGCGCCGGCCTGATAGCCGAGTTCGGCAGCGGCGACAGCAGTTCCGCGATCGTTGTGCGGATGCAGGCTCAGGATCACCGAGTCGCGGCGGGCGAGGTTACGGTGCATCCACTCGATCGAGTCGGCGTACACGTTGGGGGTGGCCATCTCCACGGTTGCCGGGAGGTTCAGGATGATCGGCTTTTCCGGTGTGGGGTCGATGATCTCGGTGACCGCGTCACACACCTCTTTGGCGTAAGAGAGCTCGGTGCCCGTGTACGACTCCGGGGAGTATTCGTAACGCCAATTGGTGTCGGGGTACTTGACCTCTTCGGCGCGGACCTTGTGCGCAGCGTCGGTGGCGATCTTCTTGATGGCTGCCTTGTCGGCGCGGAAGACCACCCGGCGCTGCAGCACCGACGTCGAATTGTAGAAGTGCACAATGACATTCGCGGCGCCGCGACATGCGTCGAAGGTGCGTTCGATCAGTTCGTTCCGGCATTGCGTCAGCACCTGGATGGTGACGTCCGACGGGATCGCATCGTCTTCGATGATCTCGCGGACGAAGTCGTAGTCGGTCTGGCTGGCCGAGGGGAACCCGACCTCGATCTCCTTGTAACCCATCCGCACCAGCAGGTCGAACATGCGGCGCTTACGTGCCGGGCTCATCGGGTCGATCAGAGCCTGATTCCCGTCACGAAGGTCGACGGCGCACCACATGGGGGCGCGGTCGATCACCTTGTCGGGCCAGGTGCGGTCGGGGACCGCGACGTTCTCGACCTCATCGGCAAAGGCGCGATAACGATGTGCGGGCATCGCGGAATTGCGTTGGGGGTTCCACGACGGTTGTCCGGAAGGAATGGGTCCGGCGGGTTCGCTGATCCGGCTGGAACTGGAAGTGAATGCATCGGCGGCAGGCATGAGGGTCAATCTCCGGGGTTGGGGGAATGAGACCGGCGCGTCAAAGATCCCGCGACGGGAAGCCGGTCTGGATCAGACCCCGCCGCGGCAACCGAGAAGGAGCACGCGCTGCATTTTTGTGACTGTACTCCCGAAGGCGCGGAAGTCCAAAGGTGGTTCACCGGTTGTCCGGAACCAATGGTCGTCCCCAGGTCTCGGCGAACGCGATCTCGGACAACGGCAGGCGGGTGCGTTCGCGGCCATCACGCTCTCGGATGTCTGCGGGCAGAGCAGCGGCGTCAGCGAGTCGGCCGATGGCCAGGACCAGTAGTGGTCGAACTGAGTCCGGAATGTCGAACTGCTGCACCAGGTCTGGCGCGCGGAACCCGCCCATGGGATGCGCGTTCCATCCGTCGGCCTGGGCTTGGACGATCATCTGACCGGCGGCGAGCCCCACGTCGAGCGTGGCGTAGTCGTGCATTTTCGGGTCGTCGGGGAGGTCGTCGGTACACAGGACGATCAGTGCTGCGGCGGCCGGTGCCCACGATTGGTTCCCGCGTTTGAGTGCCTCGGTGACCCCGGCGAATGTCGGGTCACCGCGGCGGCCGACGACAAAGCGGACCGGCTGGCGACCGCCACCCGTGGGCGCCCACCGGCCCGCCTCGAGGATCGACTGCAGATGCTCGTCGGACATGGTTGCGTCGGCGTCGTAGCCGCGTGCACTCCATCGGTCTGCGAGTAGCGGGTGCACGGGCAGCAGCTCCTTGGGCCGGGCGGGGATCAGTCGGTGACCGGCCGGCGTTCGCGGAGAACGATTGCCACCACTGCGGCCACCACCGCCAAGAGTGCCACGCTCACCAGCGACGTGATGTGCAAGCCGTCGACGAACGCGCTGCGTGCGGCGTCGGCGAGAGCACTTCCGGCGCCCGGGTCCAGGGTCTGTGCCTGAGTGAGTGTCTGCGAGAGGGTGTCCTCGACTCCGCTGCCCTCACCGGAGCGGCGGAAGACCATCGTGGCCACCGAACCGAGAACGGCGAGTCCGAACGCCGTTCCCAACTCGAAGCTGGTCTCGGAGAGACCGGCCGCCGACCCACTGCGCTGAGCAGGCACCGACGACACGGCGACATCGGAAACCAGCGAGAAGATCACGCCGTAGCCGACACCGGCCAGCGTGGAGCTGATCAGGTAGACCAGTACGCCCTGGTCGACGCCGAGGCCGAGCATGCCTGCGTTGCCGACCGCAGCGGCCAGCAGCGAGAACACAAACGCCCAGCGCACCGACATGACCGCGGCGATGCGGGAAGCGCTCATCGAGAAGATCGCCACGGCGATCGCCATCGGGATACCGAGTACTGCGGCCTCCAGCACATCGCGTCCGAGGACCGACTGCAGGTAGATGCCGCTCAGGTAGCTCAACGCGGCAAGGGTCATCATGCCCGTCAGTGCGCTGCCGATCGCAACGGAGAACCCGGGACTCTTGAAGAGCTTGAGGTCGATCAACGGATGTTCTGTTCGACGCTCGTGGGCGGCGAACAACGCCATTCCGACAATGCCGATGGCGGCGAAGACGGCCGTGGTGGTGTCGAACCCTTCGGCTGCGCCGTGCTTGATGGCGTAGACGAGCGGGAGGATGCCGATCAACGACAGCAGCACGCCGAGGACGTCGAAGGGGGCCGAGCTGGGCGACCGGTATTCCGGGACCAGGCGGGGGCCGAAGACCAAGAGGATCAGCAGTACGGGCACGTTGATCAAGAAGACGGAGCCCCACCAGAACTGGTGGAGGAGGGCGCCACCGATCACCGGGCCGATGGCCGATCCGCCTGCGAACGCCGCCGTCCACATGCCGATGGCCTTCGCCCGGGCCTTGGCGTCGGGGAACATGTTGCTGATCAGCGACAGGCTCGAGGGCAGGAGGGTGGCGCCACCGATGCCCATGATGGCGCGGGCGGCGATGAGCGCGCTCGCGTCGGGAGCGAATGCTGCGATCGCCGAGGCGACGCCGAAGAGGCTGGCGCCGACGAGCAGCAGCTTGCGTCGACCGAACCGGTCGCCGAGATTGCCCATCGTGATCAACAGGCCGGCGATGAGGAAGCCGTAGATGTCCACGATCCACAACTGCTGTGTGGCAGAGGGGGCGAGTTCGGCGCTCAGGGTGGGGATCGCCAGGTACAAGACGGAGAAGTCCATGGACACCAGAAAGACCGGCAGCGTCAGTACTGCCAGTCCCAGCCAGGTCCGGCGGTCCGGGCGGCTGGTGCTCGCGTCGGATCGCGGATCGGTCTGTTTGTCGATGATGCTCACGGGGTGCTCCAATCACGCTGCGAACACACGAGCGGACGCCGGCGTTGGCCGCGTTGAGGGCGCTACATGTGTTCGGACGGCGATCGCCCGCTCGTGGCGGCTCGATCAACCTGAGTACAACGTACGCATAAGAGTACGTTGTACGCAAAGCGTTTATTCCATCGTTCGGGCTTTGTTCACCGTCCCGGCCGTGAACACGGACAATGAACGCGGCGAAGGAGAGATGTGATGACAGCACAGGAGGGTGCGGTGAGCGGTGGCCTCGACCCGGCACCCGAGTCCGCCAAACTGACCCGCGGCGCGGTGGTCAACGCCGCGATCGAACTCGCGGATGCCGACGGGTTCAGCGCCCTCACCATGCGAAAGATCGCCGACCGGCTCGGCGTCGGCACGATGTCGCTGTACCGGCACATCGCCGACAAGGACGCGCTGCTGCGGGAGATGTCGAATGAGATCGGCATCCGCTTCCCGTACCCGCCCGCCGACGATGCGACGTGGCGCGAGCGGGCGTTGATCGCGGCCGAGGTCGACTGGACCCTGTATCAGCGCCACCCCTGGGTACTGCTGGCCTTCGCATCTCCGCGCACCAGCATGGGCCCGCAGAGCCTGAACTGTCTCGACTGGCTTGTGGACGCCTTCCTCGATCTCGAGGTCACCCCCGCGGTCGCCACCGAGATGGCGCTGACCCTGTGGAACCTCATCGCCGGCACGGTGCTCAGCACTGTCGCCGAACGACTACTGCTCGACCGGGCCGCCGATGAAGACCAAGGTCAGAGTGGACTGGCGCATCTTCTGGCAGGCAACCCCGAGAGCGAGCCGCCGCCCCATCTCGCAGCACTGGTCGGCACGCATCATTCAGAACTCACCGACCCCCGCCATCTACTCACCCAGGGTGTGGCCGCGCTGTGCGACGGTTTCGAATCGAGGGCGTCCAGATTGCGTGATGGTCACTGACGCGCAGGTCACATGGCGTGTGGATAGACCGTCAACATGTGTGCGCCGAACCATGAGCTGAAGGCGACAACCGCGAGCGAGACCAGGATCTGTGTGGACCCGCGACGTTTGGCCAGGCCGATCGCGATCGGGATCAGCAAGACGAACGCCGGGAGCAGCAGTCGGGGGCGGCTCATCATCAGACCGCTCGAGGCGCCGATGGATACGACCACCAGTGCTCCGTACACCGCCACCGGCCACGGCACCCGCTCGGCGAAACTCAACAACGCCAGGGCGATGGTGATCAGCATGATCCAGGCCGTGGCCACCGGCGCGATCTCGCCGGAGTTCACAAGCGCGTAGTTGATGAACTCGTAGGCGGCCTGGCCGTAGTCGACCCGCGTGTCCCAGCCCTCGGTCTGGATCTTGAACCAGCCGAGTGGTTCGCCCGTCTTGTGCCAGACCACCGCCAGATACCCCAGGTAGCCGAGCGGACTGAGGACGATGGCCGCCCACGCCCTCGGTCCGTCGCGGAATCGCAGCGCCGCAGCCACCACCACGACAACGATCAGGACCACCGCGGTCGGACGGCTCAGTCCGGCCAGCATCGTGCAGATCCCGGCCAGCAACCATCGTCGCTCCAGCACGCCGATCAGCGCCCAGGCCGCAAGCGCGCAGAACAGCGCCTCGGTGTAGGCCATCGACAAGACGATGCCCATCGGCGCTGCGGCGAACAGAACGGCGAGCAGCAGCCCAGCCCGACGCGGATCGGCCTTGACGCGCACCACCTGGCCGTCGTCGGCCCGCTGGATGTCCTCGGCAAACCAAGCGGTGAAGCGTGCGGGCACGAGCCGGGACTTGTGTTCACGGTTCTGCATCTGTGCGGCGCACAGCGTTCCGATCCGGGCGACACCCACCGCGGCCAGGCACCCGAGCACCACGTTCACGGTGAGGGCGGCACCCAGCGGACTGAAACCGGGCACCTTGTCCAGCGCCCCGGCGAGCAACGGATAGCCGGGGAAGAACGCGTAAGGCGTGTCGGAGTCACGCATACCCTGCGCGTCGGTCTGGGTCAGCGGCACGCCCCCGTACCCGTGCTCGGCGATGGCGAGCATCCACTTGCCGTCCCACGCCGAGAGCGCCGCGCCGAGGCTGCTGCCGCGCAGCTGCGTGAACCGCTCCAGCACGAGCATGCCGACCAGACGGATGAGGAGGAAGGCGGCGATCGGCTCGACCCAGTCTCGCCGTCGATACAGGAGGTCGCTGACGGATTCGAATCTCGCTCGGGTCAGCACCTGAGCGATCCTAGTGCCGAACGCTCGCTCGGGGCGGGCGCTGTCGGTTGCACGGCCGATCCGCCAGTTCCGAAGCACGCTAAAGCAATTGCCGCGTGCCCGCCCGAGCCCCGGTGGGCGGCGGTCTCCCGGCTTGACGGTGCAGCGACACGCTTGCACGTGGGGGAGTTGCGGGTGGCTATCCTTGCACGAGGCGGGAGCCAGTCTTGCACTGTTGCCCGCTCACTGATTTTGAAGGTTCGCAGCAGCTAGAGAAGGGAAACTCGGTGGCTCTGGTCGTGCAGAAGTACGGCGGCTCCTCGGTTGGCGACGCCGAACGGATCCGCAGAGTGGCCGAGCGCATCGTCGCGACCCGTAAGGCGGGCAACGACGTGGTGGTCGTGGTGTCGGCGATGGGCGACACCACCGACGAGCTGCTCGACCTCGCCGAGCAGGTCTGCCCGGCGCCGCCGCCCCGCGAGATGGACATGCTGCTCACCTCGGGTGAGCGCATCTCGAACGCGCTGGTCGCGATGGCCATCAGCTCCCTCGGCGCGGAAGCCCAGTCGTTCACCGGTTCGCAGGCGGGTGTGATCACCACCAGCAGCCATGGCAAGGCCAAGATCATCGACGTCACGCCCGGCCGCGTCCGGTCGGCGCTCGACGAGGGCAAGATCGTTCTCGTCGCGGGCTTCCAGGGTGTCTCGCAGGACACCAAGGACGTCACCACGCTGGGTCGTGGTGGGTCCGACACCACCGCCGTGGCACTTGCCGCGGCCCTCAACGCCGATGTCTGCGAGATCTACACCGACGTCGACGGCATCTACACCGCTGATCCGCGCATCGTCCCGAACGCCCGCCACTTGGCGACGGTCTCGTTCGAAGAGATGCTCGAGATGGCCGCATGTGGCGCGAAGGTGCTGATGCTGCGCTGCGTGGAATATGCCCGCCGTTACAACGTTCCCGTTCACGTGCGCTCGTCGTACTCAACCAAACCCGGCACCATGGTGTCCGGATCGATGGAGGACATTCCCGTGGAAGAAGCCATCCTCACCGGCGTTGCCCACGACCGCAGCGAAGCCAAGGTGACGGTTGTCGGCCTGGACGACAAGCCGGGCTACGCCGCCAAGGTCTTCCGTGCTGTTGCCGATGCCGAGATCAACATCGACATGGTGCTGCAGAACGTCTCGAAGGTCGAGACGGGCAAGACCGACATCACCTTCACGTGTCCCAAGGAACTCGGTCCGATCGCCGTGGAGAAGTTGTCGACGCTGAAGGAAGAAATTGGCTTCAGCTCGATCCTCTACGACGATCACATCGGCAAGGTGTCGCTGGTGGGTGCGGGGATGAAGTCGCATCCCGGCGTCACGGCCACATTCTGTGAGGCCCTCTCGGAGGCGGGTGTCAACATCGAGCTGATCTCCACGTCGGAGATCCGGATCTCGGTGCTGTGCCGCGACACCGAGCTCGACAAGGCTGTGCGCGTACTGCATGACGCATTTGATCTCGGTGGCGAGGAAGAGGCCACCGTCTACGCCGGAACGGGGCGATAGCAATGGGTGTACGTGTTGGAGTTGTCGGCGCGACCGGCCAGGTCGGCGCCGTCATGCGAAAGCTGTTGGAAGAGCGCAATTTCCCGGCCGACGAGATCCGCTTCTTCGCGTCGTCACGATCGGCGGGCAAGAAGCTGCCGTGGCGGGGTGGCGAGATCGAGGTCGAGGATGCATCGACCGCAGATCCCACCGGCCTCGACATCGCGCTGTTCTCCGCCGGTGCGACCATGTCTCGTGAGCAGGCGCCGCGTTTCGCCGCCGCCGGTGTCACCGTGATCGACAACTCGTCGGCCTGGCGCAAGGATCCCGATGTGCCGCTGATTGTCTCAGAGGTCAACGGTGAGCAGGCGAAAAACCTGACCAAGGGCATCATCGCCAATCCGAACTGCACCACGATGGCTGCGATGCCGGTGCTCAAGCCGTTGCATGACGCGGCTGGCCTGCAGCGTCTGATCATCTCGTCGTACCAGGCGGTCTCCGGTAGTGGTCTCGCCGGCGTCGAAGAGCTCGCCACCCAGTTGCGGGCGGGCATCGACGATGCCGAGAAGCTGGTGCATGACGGATCGGCGGTGTCGCTGCCTGATCCTGTCAAATATGTTGCGCCCATTGCCTTCAACGTGCTCCCGCTGGCCGGTTCGCTCGTCGACGACGGTTCGGGTGAGACTGACGAAGACCAGAAGCTGCGCAACGAGTCCCGCAAGATCCTGGGCCTCCCCGATCTGCTGGTGAGCGGTACGTGTGTGCGGGTTCCCGTGTTCACCGGGCACTCGTTGTCGATCAACGCCGAGTTCGCGAATCCGTTGTCGGTCGAAGAGGCCACCAAGATCTTGGCTGACGCCGCCGGCGTCACGTTGACCGATGTGCCCACCCCGCTGGCTGCTGCCGGCAAGGACAACTCGTTGGTCGGCCGTATCCGTCAGGATCCGGGCGCACCCGAGGGACGCGGCCTGGCGCTGTTCGTCTCCGGCGACAACCTCCGTAAGGGTGCTGCCCTCAACACGATTCAGATCGCCGAACTGCTGGTCTAGTCGGTAGTTCCTCCGGTTTCGAGCAGTTCCTCCGGTTGCAGCCGGAGTTTCTGGCTGGAGTCGGAGGATGTGGCCGGGTGGCCGTGGTTCGATGGTCGAATGATGGCGCGAAAAGCCTGCGTGGCAGTTCTGCTCACGACGCTGGTCTTAGCACTGAACGCGGGGTCTGCCCAGGCCACACCGGGCATTCCCGATGTCGGGCCGCCGGGGACGTCTCTGATCCATGGGGACCTGGCGTCGACGGACACCACGCCGCATCCCGGGCCCGGAGTGGGCGGGCGCGTGGTCGCCTCGTCGTTGCCCGGTGGAGCATGTGCGGCGACCTTCATTGGTAGCGATGGCATGCCCGTGGCGTTGTGCACCGGATACGTGGGTGTCGACCCGCCCGGCGTCGCGGTGCCCACAGTGCAACTCTTCGATCCGGTCACCGCCCAGCCGATCGCGTCCATCCAGCTCACCAAGGGAGGTCTTCTGGGCGGCGTCTATGGATATCTCGACAGCCGCGACCGCGTGGTGATGGCCGACGGATCCGGCTCGGTGCTCAAGGTCGCCCATCGCAAAACCGCTGCCGGGCAATGGAACCTGTACGTCGCCGAGCGAATCGACGTGAGCGCTCACATTCCCGCCGGAGATGCCATCACCGGATTGGCGCCCGACTATCAACAGCGCATCTGGTTCGCGACCACCGGTGGCGTGGTGGGCACGATTTCCGCTGACGGCCATATCGCTTCGATGCACCTGCCACCGGGCGAGAGGCTCACGAACGGTTTGAGTGTTCGGCGGGAGGGTGCTTCCGTCCTCACCGACCGTGCCCTCTACGAGATGCACGCCGACGACACCGGCACGCCCACCACTGTGTGGCGGCAGACCTACACCGCGGGGAGTGTCCGAAAGCCCGGGCAGCTGGCTCCTGGATCCGGCACCACACCAACATATTTTGGGGTGGACGACGAGTTCGTGGCAATCGTCGACGACGCCGAGCGGCCCAATCTGATCGTCCACCGCAGCGACAACGGGTCGGTGGTGTGCGCGACGCCCGCCTTCGGCACCTCCGGGCAAGGCACCGAGAATTCGCCGATGGCGTGGGGCAATTCGCTGGTCATCCCCAGCACGTACGGGTTCGGCTATCCGCCGTTCGCAACTTCCGGGCCCAGTGACCCACCGGCCGCGACGTTCGCCGGAGGGATGACCCGCATCGACGTCACCGACACCGGATGCCATCGCGTCTGGGAAACCCACGATCGCATGGCGACTCTGCCGAAATTGTCGCGATCCGACGGCCTCATCTATGCGCTGGCCTATGCGCCCTCGACTGAAGCATTGGCGGGCAACGGGATTCAGCAGATCGGACCGGTCTACTTCGCGGCCGTCGATTTCGCGACGGGTACGCGGCGAGCCTTCACCGAGGTCGGAGCAGCCCCCGTCGACGAACCCTTGCAATTGACCGGGACCATCGGTGCCGACGGGTCGATGTGGCAGGCGACGGTGGGCCGGATGTTGAAGAAGATCAGCTCGTGAGGCGCTGGATCAGTACAGCTTCTTCCCGTAGCTCTCGCCGTAATACTTTTGCAGCTCTTCGAGATTCGACCCCTTGTTCAACACGTGCGTGATCTCGGCGGGGCTGGGCAACACGTCTGGTTTCCACGTTTCCGGACGCCAGAGGTCGGCGCGCATGAATGCTTTGGCGCAATGGAAGAACACCTCCTCGACGGCGACCTCGAGGGCGAGGATGGGCCGTCGGCCGCGGATCGCCAGTGCGTCGAAGTAGTCCGCGTCCCTCAGAACAGTCGCGGTCCCGTTGATCCTCAGGGTGTCACCCCTGCCGGGGACCAGGAAGTTGGTGCCGACGTGTGGGTTGGACAGCACGTTCAGGTAGCCGTCGACGCGCCGGTTTCCCGGCCGCTCGGGTATGGCGATCGTTCGCGAATCGATGACGTGCACAAAGCCGGGGGGATCGCCTTTCGGCGAGACATCCACGCGACCGTCGGCGTCGGTGGTGGCGACGAAAGCGAAGGGCGACCGCGCCAACCACTCGAGATGCACCGGCAGGAGTGCGGGGCGCACCTTCTTCGCGACGCGATCGACTGGTTCGCCGACCAGGGCGCGCAGTTCTTCGACGCTGGTGACCTCGACACGTGTGTTCATCCGACCATCGTTGTCGGGGACGGTGTCGGACGGCAAGCTGGGGGAAAGACGGAAGGTGCGCACTCTGGTCAGGGCGCAGGTGGACTAGTGGAACAATCGACGGTGTGACGCAGGACCCAGACAAGCAGCCGATGGACCCGGACCGCGATGGCCCCGACCTCGAGAAATCGAGTATCGGCCCTGACGGCCCGGTAGAAGTGCCGTCCGACCTCTCCGGCATGCCGTCATTGGCCGAACTCGACGCGATGGATCTGGCGGCGATCGAGGCGGGGCGACAGTCCAAGGACAAAGACCACGCGGTGCTCGATGAGCCGACACCTCCTCCGGCCGCACTGTACCACGCCTGGTTGCTGTGGCTGGGTGGTGCCGCTGCTGCGCTGGTCAGTGTGGTTTACGGGTTCGTGAACTCGGGGTCCATCAGCGATCTGCTCAACGAGCGCCTTCAGGCCGATGTCGCCCGTGATCCCGGTGCGGCGGCGCCTGCGGACCGCATCGACTCGTTGTCGAGCTTCTTCCCCCCGGCGATGCTCGTCGCAACGCTTGTTCTGCTCGCCGTGCAGTACCCGCTGCTGGTGGCGACGTCTCGGCACCGCAGTCGGGGTGCCAGGAACGTCTACGTGACCGCTGTGCTGGTCATGCTGTTGTGCATCCCGATGGGTATCGATCTCCTCTTCGACTATCCGTCGATCTCTGGCGTCATCAGGTTCATGGGGTGGCTGCAGTTCGCGTTGCTGCTGTTGTCTGCGTTGTTCACTCTGCGTCGTGGCGTCAACCGATGGTTGCCGCCCTCGATGAGGATGAAGCCGACCCAGATCATCCGGCCGGGTAACCGCTAGTCCTGGTCGGGTTCGCGAACAGCGTCCGCTGCTTCGATGATGATCTCGCGCATGGCCCGTTCGGCGTCCACAGGCTTACGTAAGCGAATGGCCCGGGCGACCGCGTCGTGGAGGTCGATGGCCGCAGGGTTGGGGTTGGTCGGCATCATGCCGTGATGTGTACGACCGGCGAGCACCTCACCGACCACATCGCTCAACGCGCGGAACATCTCGTTTCCGCTCGCTTCGAGCAGGGTGCGATGGAATACCTTGTCCGCCAACAGATACTGGTCAAGGTCGCCCGACCGGCCGTGCATGACCATGTCCGAGACCGCAGCAGCGAGGATTCGGCACTGATGCTCGTCCGCGCGCTCTGCAGCGAGAGCCGCGGCGACCGGTTCGAACCCGCGCCGCAGCTCTGACAGGGTCAGAAGGAAGTCGGTTCGCTCTCCGGCGTCGAGTCGCCAGCGGATCAGCCGTGGGTCGAAGACATGCCAGTGGCTGCGGGGCTGAATGGTGATCCCGACGCGTCGGCGTGAGGCCACGAGACCCATCGATTCCAAGACCCGGATGGCTTCGCGGGCGACGGTACGCGACACCCCGTACTGGACGCCGATGCTGTCGAGAGTGAGAACCTCGCCCTCACGGTGATGCCCGGAGACGATCTGCGTGCCCACGCCGGTGAGAACGCTGCCATGAAGTTCACCCACACTCGCGTCTGTTGCCACCGATTTATCTTCTCATTGTCGTCGAGCCTCTTCAAAAGAATGCTTTAAGCGCTCAGGCTCTTGCAAAAGTATGATCATTGCGGCAATATCTGTGACCGGCAGCACAAGAGCGAGGAGTCATCAATGCGAGCACCGCTGGTCGTCATGGGGGTGTCGGGGTCCGGCAAGTCCACCGTCGGAGCCGCGCTGGCACAGCGCCTCCGGGCGCCATTCGCTGATGCCGACGATTTCCACCCGCCGGCCAACATCGCCAAGATGTCCAGTGGACAGCCGCTCGACGACAACGATCGTCACCCGTGGCTCCAGGTGATCGGCCAGTGGCTGGCCGATCATGCCGACGGCGGTGTGATGAGTTGTTCGGCGCTCAAGCACAAGTACCGCGACCAGCTCCGGCGGCATTGTCCCGAGGTGTGTTTTGTCCACCTCGACGGCACGCCTGAGGTGATCTCGAAACGTCAGGCAAGCCGGCCGGGGCACTTCATGCCGCCGTCACTTTTGTCGTCGCAGTTCCACACTCTCGAACCACTCGCCGACGATGAGCGAGGAATTGTGATCGACATCGATCAGTCGATCGACGACATCGTCGAGTCCTACATCACCCTGACAGAACACAAGGAGAACTGATGAGCTCACCATCGGCGGTGCTGCTGGCGGCAGACACCGAACTACCCGAGCCGGTCGCCGCCGGGTGGCAGTTGATCCTCGCTGCGCTCGTCGGCATCGCCGTCATCGTCGTGTTGATCACCATCGCCAAGGTGCACCCGTTCCTGGCGCTCGTGGCCGGCGGGCTCACGGTGGGAATTGTTGCCGGCGAAGCGGTTCCGGATGTACTGGAGTCGTTCACCGACGGGTTCGGCAGCACCGCGGCCGGAGTCGGGATCCTGATCGCGCTCGGCTCGATGTTCGCAAAGCTCCTCGCGGACTCCGGTGGCGCCGATGAGATCGTCGACACCATTGTCGGGCACGCTTCCCCCCGCATGCTGCCGTGGGCGATGGCCCTCGTCGGTGCGATCATCGGTCTGCCGATGTTCTTCGAGATCGGTCTGGTGCTGTTGATGCCGGTCATCTACCTGGTGGCACGCCGGTCGGGCCTGTCATTGATCACCGTCGGGATCCCCGCTCTCGCAGGTCTTTCGGCGATGCACGGCTTCGTGCCGCCCCATCCGGGACCGCTGGTCGCCATCGACGTGCTCGGTGCGGACCTCGGAACCACGCTGGCGCTCGGTGTCGCGGTTGCGGTACCCACCATCATCGTGGCCGGACCTCTCTTCGGGAAACTCGCGGGCCGCTGGGTGGTGCTGCCGGTTCCCACCACCTTCGACGCCGATCCCGAAGACACGCTTGTCAAGACCAAGCGCCCGTCGTTCGCCATCACGATCTTCAGCGTCCTGCTGCCGGTTGTGTTGATGCTGGGCAAGGCCATTGCCGAGATCTTCATCAGCGATGACGACCAGATCGTGCGGCAGGTACTCGACGTGCTCGGAACCCCGATCATCGCCCTGCTGATCGCGGTGGTGGTCGCGATGTTCACTCTCGGCCGTGGGTCGGGGATGGATCGCGACACCATCTCCAAGACGACCGGTGCCGCGTTGCCCGCGATCGCCGGCATCTTGCTCATCGTCGCTGCGGGCGGCGGCTTCAAGCAGGTTCTCGTCGACAGCGGGATCGGCACGTTGCTCGCCGATTGGGCCAAAGAAGCGAACATCTCCGTGCTGCTGCTCGCCTGGGTGCTCGCCGCCCTGATCCGGCTGGCGACAGGGTCGGCCACCATTGCCACGATCACCGCGTCCTCGCTCATCCTGGGTCTCGTCGACGGGCTGAGCAGCGGCGAACTGTCGCTGGTGGTCCTGGCCATCGGTGCCGGCTCGGTCTTCTTCTCACACGTCAACGACGCCGGCTTCTGGCTGGTGAAGGAGTACTTCGGCATGAGCGTCGGCCAGACGATCAAGACGTGGTCGATCATGGAGACCGTGTTGTCGGTGTCCGGCCTGATCGTTGTACTGCTTCTGGGCCTGGTGATCTGAGGCAAGCCATCACAGAAACCGCCCACGCGCGATTCACCTTGGAAGGTGACTCTGCGCGTGGGCGGTTTCTGCGGCGGGCCACCTGGCTCGACGGAGCAGTCACGCGGGTGCCCTGTTGCACATCTTTCGTGCTCGGACGGCCGAATGTGACGCCACAGGCTGATTTGTGTGCAGTGGGGCTCAGGTCCGCGATGCGGAAAGCGGCCCCGGCGTCACTCCCCGGACAAGTCCGCAGACAGATCACGAGCACCGATCCCGGCAGGCACCTCGACCTCGACGACCGGCTCCTCGCGGTCGTCGAACTCGAGGCGCAAGGCGCGACAGATGGTGGCATGCATGTCGTAAAGGCATGTGATGTAGGTCAGTTCGAGGATCTCGGGATCGCTGAGATCAGCCTTGAGGATGTCGACGACCGCGCCGGGCACCCGACCACCGTCGAACACCAGGCCATCGGTATACGCGAGCACGGCCCGTTCCAGTTCGGTGTAGCAGTCGGCGATCTGCCAGTGCGCGATGGCGGCGATCTTCTCCTCGGGCATCCCCAGCGAACGCATCTGTTTGGAGTGCTGGGAGAAGACGAATTGGCTGCCCCGCGCATATCCGGCCCGGCACTGGCCGAGCTCACGCAGCATCGGGTCGAGCGTCGCGTTGCGGTAGAGGGCGAATCCCCTTACCGCATGGTCGAATACGTTGGGTGACTGCGCGAAGACAGTCCACCAGTCGCCCGGAGTGCCGTGAACGGTTCCCCCGTCGACCGCCGGGTCTTTGTCGGGGCCGAAGAGCCTGTCGTAGAAGTACAGGATCTTCTCGTCGGTGACCTCCGCGCGGGGTACTTGGCGAAGACGTGGCACT
Organism: Williamsia muralis NBRC 105860; assembly: GCF_001598915.1. Lineage (GTDB taxonomy): Bacteria > Actinomycetota > Actinomycetes > Mycobacteriales > Mycobacteriaceae > Williamsia > Williamsia muralis. The sequence continues at coordinate 643,856 of NZ_BDAP01000001.1, forward strand.
ACAGTTCCTCTCGTCGATGGTCTCGCGATCTCTGGCTACGGAGAGGTCGCCACGCGTCGGTCGGCAGCGGTCTTCGGCTCGTGAGCGACGTCGGCATCGGTGAATTCACGAGTCCAGCAGGCGAACTCGAGCAGTACCCCGTCCGGGTCCTGGAAGTAGAACGACCGCACGAATGTGCCGGGATGCACGTGGCGAGACACCCCGAAAGCGCTGTCATCGTGGTTCAGCACCTGGCTCACCTTGATGCCCTCGGACGTGAACCGGTCGTAGTATTCGTCGAACTTCTCGGGCGGCACCGCAAAGGCCACATGGTTCATCGAGCCGACCGCGCTGGCGAGCTCGCCCTCGTCGGGGAGGCCCTTCGGCGCCGCGACACCCGGTGCGGCGTCAGGCGAATCCGCCAGCCAGAAGAACGCGATGGTGTTTCCGTTGCCGCAATCGAAGAAGAAGTGCTGACCCAGATCGGCCGGTAGCTCGATGGTCTTGATCAGAGGCATGCCCAGGGTGCCCGAGTAGAAGTCGATGGTCCGTTTCATGTCCGAGCACACCAAGGCCAGGTGGTTGATGCCGCCGAGTTCGTATTTGGTGTTTGCTGCGCCCATGTTCATCTCCCCGCCGTATTGCCGCATGACTTGACAGTCATGTCATGTTTCGACAGAGTGTGACCGTGATCACGCAACCTGTCAAGGCCGCGCTGCCGGCGGTCGAGACTTTGACCCCCCGCGGCCGGAAGACCCGGGATGCGTTGCTCGACGCCGCGCGCGTGGTGTTCGAGGAGGTCGGGTTCCTGGACACCAGGGTTGAGCACATCGCCCAGGCCGCGAACGTTTCCTACGGCACCTTTTATCGTTACTTCGAGTCGAAAGACGCCGTGTTCTGGGAACTGAGCACCCGACTGTTCGAGGACATCCACCGCCGAAACGGCGTGGAAGGCAACGCCTCACCGGCGCAGCGACTCATCAACTCCAATCGTGCGTATTACCAGGCCTACCGGCGAAACGCGAAGCTGATGGCGATCGTCGAACAGGTCGCGACCTTCAACACCGACTTCCGACGCCTGCGCCATGAGCATCGTCGCGAACTCATCGAACGCAGCGCTCGCGCGATCGCCCGGTGGCAGGACGACGGTGAGGTGTCAGCCACGCTCGATCCGGAGCTGGCGGCCCGCTCGCTGGCCGCGATGGTGGACCACACGCTCTATTTGTGGCTTGTGCAGGGGGAGGACGCCGACGAGAAGGCCCTCCTCGACACGCTCGACCAGATGTGCCTGGGTGCTCTCGGGCTGAACCGCCGCTGAGGTCAGCGTTCGCGGAGCACACCGGCGCTTTGTGAGTAGGACAGATGACCGCCGAGCGCACCGGCAACGCCACTGATCGCCAGGCCTGCGAGCGACCAGGCTCCACCGCGCAAAGCGAACCCGTTGTGGCGGTGCCACCAGGATCGCGCCAGGCAGCCGAGGCTGACGGTGTTTGCGGCCATGTGCACAACTGCGACCCGGCGCTGAGCCGTGTCGAGCGTTGTGTACTCGGCAAGCCCTGTGATCGAAGCCGGGAGTGCCGCGGCGATGCCGAACGCGACCAGCCGCTGGGCAGCGATGCGCTGGCCGGTGAGGTCCAAGACGGGCACTGCCATCCAGGCGCCGATGGGCACGGTGACCAGCACGGGATGGAGGGGATGTCCGAGCCACCGGCCACGCAGAACATCGAGAACCGCGGTCGGGATCGCACCGTTCACCAGGTCGGCGAGTCGACCCGCCGGCGCATCGACCGCGGAGAGTTCCTCGACGGAGGCGAGAGCGTGGGCCACCGGGCGGGGGCCGTCGGGCCGGACCACATCCGTCAGCGACGTGATGGCGTCCGGGTCTGGTCCGTCGTCTGTCGTTGCCGCAGTAGTCGCGCTGGGGTCGTTCGGTGGTGTGGTCACGTGCAGGGGATTCCCGATTTCCGTCGCTTCAATCACGTCGGCACCGGTTGTAGTGCCGTACTGATCCGTGCGGGGTCTGAGCATCTCGCAGCCCACTCGCCGCGCTGCCACCAGATTAGATAGATTCCAGTTTAGATCTGGACTCATTCCAGAAAAGGGCGTACGGTCGAAGACATGAGTTCGCAGCAACCAACCCCAGACACGCGAGAGCAGTTGCGTGCAGTGGGCCTTCGGGTGACCGCGCCGCGGGTGGCGGTCCTCGAAGTGCTGGAGCGGTATCCCCACTCCACTGCGGACTTCGTCGCCGCTCGCGTTCGCGAACAACTCGGCGGCGTGTCGACCCAGACGGTGTACGACGTACTTCGCGTCTGCTCCGAACGCGGTCTACTGCGGCACATCGAACCGGCAGGCTCGTCCGTCAGGTATGAGAACCGGATCGGTGACAACCACCACCATCTCGTCTGCCGCCGGTGTGGAGCGATCCACGATGTCGACTGCGCAGTGGGGGAGGCCCCGTGTCTCGCACCGAGCGACAAACACGGCTTCGTCATCGACGAGGCCGAGGTCACCTACTGGGGCCTGTGCCCCGATTGCCGGGCCGAGTCCACAGATGGCTCTGCGATCACCGGACTTCCGCGGACGGCCGTGACCTGACGGCGAGCCAACGGGTTCGACGTCACGAAAAAGACTGCAATACAAAGTTTCAGGCCGCATCGGCAGCTCCCGATGCGGGTATCAGGAGGCAACAGATGACCCCACGTACAACCACCAACCAGGGCGTACCGGTATCGAGTGACAACGAGTCACTCACCGCCGGCACGCAGGGACCCATCCTGCTTCACGACCACTACCTGATCGAGAAGCTCGCTCAGTTCAACCGCGAGCGCGTTCCCGAGCGAGTGGTGCACGCAAAAGGTGGCGGAGCATTCGGTGAGCTACGAATCACCGGCGACGTCTCCCGCTACACGAAGGCGAAGTTCCTTCAGCCGGGTAAGACCACCGAGTCGCTTGTCCGATTCTCCACTGTCGCAGGCGAACAGGGCAGCCCTGACACCTGGCGTGACCCGCGCGGATTTGCCGTGAAGTTCTACACCGAGGACGGGAACTACGACCTCGTCGGCAACAACACCCCGGTCTTCTTCATCAAGGACCCGATCAAGTTCCCCGACTTCATCCGTAGTCAGAAGCGACTGCCCGGCTCGGGCCTGCGTGACCACAACATGCAGTGGGACTTCTGGACACTGCGGCCGGAGTCGGCGCACCAGGTGACGTGGCTGATGGGAGATCGTGGTATCCCGAAGACCTGGCGTCACATGGACGGATTCGGCTCGCACACCTACCAGTGGGTCAATGCTGCGGGCGAGCGCTTCTGGGTGAAGTACCACTTCAAGACCGATCAGGGCATCGGGTTCCTCACGCAGGCAGAGGCCGACACCCTCGCAGGTACCGACCCCGACCACCACCGTAAGGATCTGTACGAGTCAATCGAGAAGGGGAACTTTCCCAGTTGGACCCTGAAGGTCCAGGTGATGCCGGTGGCAGAGGCGGAGGGATATCGGTTCAACCCCTTCGATCTGACAAAAGTGTGGTCGCAGAAGGACTATCCGCTGATCGAGGTCGGCAAGTGGACACTCAACCGCAACCCGGAGAACTTCTTCTCCGAGATCGAATTGTCATCGTTCGAGCCGTCGAATGTCGTTCCGGGCATCGGCTTCTCGCCCGACAAGATGCTGCTCGGCCGGGTCTTCAGCTACGCCGACGCGCACCGCTACCGAATCGGCGCCAATTACGCTCAGCTGCCGGTGAACTCGGCCAAGGCCGCAGTGGTCAACACGTACTCGAAAGAGGGTGCGATGGCGTACAACTTCAGCGGGCCGCAGGTTCCGGTGTACGCACCGAACTCGTTCGACGGTCCACACGCCGATCCTGCAGCGGCCGGCGACGAAGGCCTGTGGGCCTTCGATGGCCAAGCGGTGCGGGCCGGGTACATCGAGCACGAGGAAGATGGCGACTTCACCCAAGCGGGCATTCTCTACCGGGAGGTCTTGAACGACGACGAGCGCGACCGTTTGGTGAGCAACATCGTCGGGCACGTCTCGGACGGAGTGCGTGAGCCTGTACTTTCACGCGTTTTCGACTACTGGAAGAACGTTGATCCCGAACTCGGCAAGAAGGTCGAGGAAGGTGTTCGAGGCGGAATCTGAAGTCGGACATGCACTCAGGCAAGGCTGACCTCAGCGCTCACATGCCTGACCGGCCGTGACGGACCACGTCGCCATCGGTCAAGATGGTGTTGCCGGATACCGGCCGCACCAATTACTTCAACAGAGAGGAAAGTGCAATGAGCAACCCCATCACAAGCACTCTGAACGACGACCAGCAGTCGATCGCCGGAAAGGCGCTGCAGGAGACCTTGGTTGACCTGATCGACCTGTCGCTGATCGCCAAGCAGGCTCACTGGAACGTTGTCGGCAAGCAGTTCCGGTCGGTGCATCTCGAGCTCGACGAGCTCGTCACCGCTGCTCGCGAGTTCACCGACGCCGCCGCCGAGCGGGCAACGGCCATCGGCGTCAGCCCGGACGGCCGGTCCGAGACCGTTGCAAAGACCGCCGGTACCAAGGGATTCGGCGAAGGCTGGACCAAGGACTCCGACGTCGTCAATGCGATTGTCGCGAACATCAAGACCGTGGTCGACGGTCTGCGCACGCGAATCAAGGCCACCGAAGAAGCTGATCCGGTCACCCAAGACCTCCTGATCAGCTTTGCGGCGCGGCTCGAGCAGCTGCACTGGATGTGGCAGGCGCAGGTCGCCTGACCAGATCGGTCAGCAAGTCCAGCGCGTCTCAGACGCGCTCGTAGAAGAGAGCCCCCACGGCACAGCCCCTCGGCCGTGGGGGCTTTCGCATGCCGTATGCAGTCGGCGCCGTATCGAAGTACATTCACTTGGTGACGCGGCCCGATTCCCACCCCGAACTCCCCGGGGATCCCGACCTCGTGGCTGCACGACCGTTGCACCTGCGCGCGGCCTCGCTCGCGATGGTCTTTGCGGGAGGCCTGCTGGGCACCGGTGCTCGCTACCTGATCGAGCAGGCCTACCCGTTTCACCCCCCGCAGTGGCCGTGGGCCACCTTCCTGATCAATCTCGCGGGCGCCTTTGCGCTGGGCATTGTCTTGGAAGCGCTGGCCCGGATGGGGGATGACACCGGGCGCCGACAGCGTTTTCGCCTGTTCTTCGGTACGGGATTCTGCGGGTCGTTCACCACCTACAGTGCCTTTGCTCTCGAAGCTTCTCTGCTCGGCAGGGATGGCGAAGTTGTTGTGGCAGTGGCCTATATGGCGACTTCTGTGATCCTCGGTGTGGCGATGGCTTGGGCGGGCATCGCTGTTGCCACAAAGGCACGCGTGAGTCGATCGGCGCCTCGCCGATGATCGTTCTGGTGATGTTGGCCGGCGCAGCCGGAGCGGTGACCCGTTTTCTGGTCGACTCAGAGGTCAAACGTCGCCGCCCCTCAGCGTTCCCGTGGGGGACGGTGTTCATCAACGTGTCGGGCTCCTTGCTGATCGGGCTGGTGGCCGGAGTGGTGTTGTTCCACGGCCAACCAAGTGCCTGGCAGACCATTGTCGGAACCGGATTCTGTGGCGGATACACAACATTCAGTACCGCCAGTGTCGAGACGGTGCGCCTCGTTCAACAGGGGCGCCACGGGATTGCCCTTTCCAATGCTGTTATCCCGCTCGCTCTCTCGGTTGGTGCGTGCGCATTGGGGCTCTGGCTCGTCTATTTGGTGTGAGTTCGGTGCGCCAGTCGTCGGACCGGCCTCGTGTGCCGCGCAGAAGTTGATCCCTTGACAAAACTAGAACACGTTCTAGTGTCGTTCTCAGGGGCCTGGGAACGGGTCGAGTAAATCCTGAGGGGGAATGGACAGTGGGGTATTTCGAGCATGGCGACGAGGGTTTTCATCCTTTGCCATTCGCCCAGAGTCAGTGGGCACCGAACTCGATCAACGGCTCGGCGTTGGCCGGGCTGATCGCGCATGCGCTCGAGAAAGACTGCGGTGCAGGCAGTTATCGACCTGCGAGATTCACTATGGACATCTTCCGGCAACCGGAGTTCGCTCCGATTCAAACCCGGGGCTCGGTGGTACGCGAAGGACGCAGCATTCGAATCGCCGATGTCCGCGTCTACCAAGGGGATCGAACGGTGGCGCGGGCTTCGATGGTGTCGGTCACTCCGACCCGGGAACCAGTGGGCGCCCGGTGGCGTCCGGTCAGTCCCTCCATGTCCCTGGATGACCGGGTCGCAGAAGCGTTGCCGCAACCTGGCATCCTGTGGGGCAGTGACGAACACCCTGATGGGTGGAGTGTGCCGATGCCGGAGCATCAGAATGCCAGTCGGAAACGGCTCTGGTTTGACCAGCCCTCATTGTTTGACGACGTGGACAACACGCCGCTGATTCGCGCAGCTATGCTCGGCGAGCTGACGAATACTCTTACGAGCTGGGGCGATCGGGGTGTCGGATTCATCAACCACGATGCGACCATCCTGCTGGCCCGTATGCCGATCGGGAACGTCGTGGGGATCGAAGCCGACAACCATCTGTCTGCAGATGGCATTGCCGCGGGCGCGGCCACCATGTGGGACTGTCAAGGTGCATTCGGAATGAGCATGGTGGGCGCGATTGCTCATTCGGCCGGCAGTCTCGATGCGTCGAGCGGACCGGATGATTGGCAGGAAGCCGACAGTTCTCATCGGGCTTCTTTCGACGCCGTCGAGTAGATGGCGACAGCTGCCCGCGGGTCCTGATTCGACGAGCCCTGTGCCGCCGACATGACTCGGGCGGGTTCATCCAAACGGATGACTATCGAATGTGTGTTCGATTGATCTAGACTGATACCACGCCGATCGTCCGCAAGACCTGACTCTGAGATACGTGTGACTACGCCACCATTGTGATCGGCTGTCCCAATGTTGTTGTCTTGGAGGGGGTGTGGTGATGGCTGTTGTTGATCTGGTTGATGAGGTCATCGGGGTGGAGTTTCCCGATGATCCGGCCGGGGTGGTGGCGGTGGTGAAAGATCTGATCACCCTGCGTAATGCTGTCGAGGCGCGGTTGGCAGCCGGTGCGGCGATCATCGACCGCCTGGGTGTGGCCAAACGGATGGGTTCGACAACCTTGAAGGTGGCGCAGGCCAACGGTGCCGCCCCAGCGGTGGCGGCACGATGGCTACGGATCGGGACCGGCTTGATGGGGTTGGTGCGTACAGCCGGGTATTTTCGGGACGGTTTCCTCTCCGCCGAGCACGTCGACGCAATAGTTCGAGGTATCAGCCATGTGCGCGGCCGCATGGTGGGTGTGATGAGTGACGACTTCCGTTGTGAGCTCGAGGGAACACTCCTGGCTCATGCGATCTCTGGTGCACCACCCGCCGAGATCGGAAGGATCGCCCGGGCGATGGGTAACGAGGTCGCCGGGGTGTCTGGTGGGGTGCCGGCCGCCGAAGACGTTTCGTTGAACACTCTGGACTACGAGATCACTGACGATGGCCGGTTGTCGGGCAGGTTTGATGTGGATGCGGTGACCGGGGAAAAGATGATGTCCGCGCTCGACGTATGGTCCAGACCCCGACCTGAACCGGACGGAAGCGCCGATACCCGCACACCGACGCAACGACGCGCTGACGCCCTGCACCAACTCCTCGACTGCGGTGGTGGTGGGCAGGGTTTGGTGACGGCGCCGAAAACGGAAGTGGCGGTGACCGTTCCGGCGGATCATCCCGACCTTGCGTCACTGCGGTGGATGGGTCCGGTCACCGAAGCGACCGCCGCAGCAGCCGCGTGTGATGCGGTGATCACCTCGATCACCCTGGACGGGCAGCAGGTGCCGATCGATCTGAGTCCACCCCATCGCCTGTTCACCGGGCCGGTGCGTAAAGCGATCTTGCTTCGCGATACCTGCTGTATCAAATGCGGGGCACCGGCGACCTGGTCGGACTGTCATCACATCGTGCATTGGGCCAATGGCGGGCCCACCACCCTCGCGAATGGGTGTCTGTTGTGCCGGACGTGCCATCGGGCCGTGCACCACACCGACTGGGACATCGTGATGGGACTCGACGGACATCCCTGGCTGATCCCGCCCGCCGACATCGACCCCACCCGACAACCACTACCGGCCTACAACCGCCGAACCCTCACCCTCGCAGCATAAGTCGACCAGTAACTGCCCTCCGCGCCCTCGATGTGGTCGAGACCGCGCAAGATCCTTGAAAACTCCATAGTATGAGCTCCGCGCGGATGTAGCGCGAGTCCCAGGCGCGTATGAGGTGCGATTGCCTGTCGTCAGTATTGCTGTTGGCCCGCCATCTGGGTCTGGATGCGTTGCTGCAGGCGTTGCAGTCCCATGGTCGACAACCCGGGGATCTGGCTCTCCAGCTGGCGAACGAGGTTGTGGTCGTTGATCACCTTCTCGCTCGACTGGATGAGAACCGTTCCGGCGCCGGTGAAGTCGAACTGCTGTTCCTCGCCACTGGCGGCGCCCATCATCGCGGCTCCTGCGGCCATGTAGCCCGTGATCCACCCCTGGTCGTAGTGGTGGCTGGGGGAGGGGCAATCGGCCCAGCCGACCAGTGCCTCGGGGTCGACCCGCAACGGCGGTTCGGCGAACATGACCGGCCCGTTCGAGGACGCCAGGAACTTGCCGGTGCCGATGAGTGTCAAGTAGCCCGGCACGATTGACTGGTTCAGCTGCAACCCGGGCTCGAAAGCCAACAGGTTGGCCGCCCGAACCGTGAGGTTGCCGTCTTCGAGGTCGTACGAATTGATGTCGAAGCCGCGGTCGCCGATGATCAGTGTTCCCTGGCCCTGGGCGATCACGTAGTCGCCCATGTACAACGGCGCGCTGATGGTGCCGGCCAGCGACTGCATCATCGCTGTCTGCATGCCCTGGACCAGAGCCTGGAACTGCATCTGTCCGTAGTAGGCGATCATGGCGCCCTTGGACATGATCCAGGGCTTGGTCAGCTGCATGTAGTACGCGTACGTGTTGCCCGGAATGTTGTCGTCACCTTGCAGCATCGACGGATTCAAGATGTCGCTCATGGCTTTTCCCCTACAGCTTCTGTTCGGATGCTTGGACGAAAACAGTTCCCTGGCCCTGGCACTGCAACTGCATGGCCTCGCCGGCGCCGCGGCCGACCGCGTCGCGCCAGCCCATCGTTGATTTGAGCTGCGTTTGAACGTTGCCGAACGTGCCGACGAAGGCCTGCGGATCCACGATCACCGGATACTGGCCGCCGACCTGGATCTCCAACACCTCACCGTGAGCCAACAACACGACCGAGCCCATGCCCTGGAGTTGGGTGGTGAACATGCCGTCGCCGGTCAATGCGCCGGTGGCAGCTCCGCGCAGAGCACCCATGATTCCGCCGCCTCGACCGCCGCCGCCCCCGCCGCCCTGCGAGGTCATCGAGACAATCGATGCCTGCAGCCCCGACGTGTAGCCGAGCGTGCGCGATGCGTCAGCGGTGACCGTTCCTCCCTGGGGCATGTCGATGACATGGACGGCAAGACCGGCAAACCCGTAGTGCACGTCGCCATTTCCCTGCGCAAGCATCGTGGCCTCGTGCTCGCCGCGCATCATCCGACCCGCCATGCCCGCGACGGCACCCATGCCGCCCATTCCCGGCATGCCACCCCCTCCTGCGCCGGGGATCTGGTGCGGCGAGAACTGCACCTGACCGGTGTAGAAGAGCATCGCGCCCTTACGCGCGACCACGCCACCGGCGTGACCGACGTTGACCTTGACCACTTTCGAGTTCACTTTTTCAAAGACCATTGCACTCACCGTTCCGCCGGCTGGATGGACACAACACCCTGACCCTGCCACCGCAGCGAGAACGCCTCGCCGCCGTCCTGGCCAATCATCGACCGCCAGCTGACGTCGGTGACAAACGATTGCTGCAGTTGACCTTTGGCAGACACAAACGCATCCGGGTCGACCACTAGAGGCATGTTCGGGCTCACCTCGAGATGAATCAAAGGACCGCCGGCCGACAGCAGGGCAACCTGACCCGTGCCCGACACCGTCGTGGTGAAAAGACCTTGCCCGCTGGACATTCCGCCGAGCCCCGAGAACTGGACATTGGTTTGAAGATTACCGGCCATCGCCAGCAACTGCCGCGACTCCACCTGGATCGTCTCGTTGTTCAGCTGCAACACCGTTGTGTACTGAGCGCCGATCGCGAGGTGGACCAGGCCATTGCCCGTGCACTCCATCAGTTTGAGCGATTCACCGGTGGCCTTCTGTTTGAGGCCGGCGAGCACACCCGCCCCGCCGCCGAATCCGGCTGCCTTGAACTCAACTTGTCCCTGGTACGAGACCATCGACCCGCTGACGGCTTTGATCGATGTGTTGTTGAGCCGTGCCTCGACCACGCGTTTGGTCAATCCGAATAACTCGGCCATGTTGTGCGTCCTCTGAGTTCAAGCGTGCTGAGCGATGACTGACATATCGTAGGCACCAACAACCCAGGTGAACAGCCCGAATCCTCGGTTCGACTGACGTCCGCACACATGGTTCGTCGCGCGGCGCCGCCGAGTGCCGCCGGAATGCCCGATGGGTTCGACCAGACGGACGTGAGCGCTGGTCGGCTGCCGTAACGTGACCGGCGTGAATGATGCGTCGTGGGGTGCGGTAGGTGTCGGGATTTTTCTCATCGCGGTGGTGTTCGGTATCGGCTTGTATGTCCGGTACAGGCAGAACGAGGCGGCTCGGCTTGATCACGACGTCGATCTTGCGGTGAAACTGCGGACGATCGCAGGCCAGGACCCGGTCCGGGCGGCGGCGATCGACGAGTTCGAGACGGCGATCTACGAGCGGTTGTTCTATGCATCCACGGTCGGGCCACGAGCGCGGGGCGCGGCGTGGGCCCTGTTGGGTGCCGTGCTCGCGGCGTTCGGCGCACTTTGGGTCCGCGACGGAGGTGGAGTCATCACGGACGTCGTGCATTACGGATTGGCCGCTGTGGCAGCCGGTTTCGCTCTGACCTTCTTGGTATTTCTGGGACTGACGCTGTACGCGGCAACCAGCATGCCGCGGATTTCGTTTGCGGACTCGTACAGCGACGAGCCCGAAAGCTCCACCGACTGAGGCGAACCCATTGTCGGCGAGGCCTGATCGGTGTTCGGCAGACGTCAGTAGGGCTGGTAGCCGTACGTCGGCGCCTGCACAGGTGCCCTTTTGCGGCCCAACACGATGCCTGCGAGGCTCGTCCCGGTGACCACCAGCAGGGTCAGGGTGGCGAGCACGGCGCCTGGACCTGTAGTGAAATCATTGGTGGCCTCGAAGACCTCGGACTCGAAGTCGGACTCGAACAAGATGCAAATGCTCGGCGCCGCCAGGAAGATGATCGCCAGCAGCAGGTGCAGAACCGACAGAACAAAGACGGCGATCGAATTGCCGAAACGTCCTATGTTGCAGAGAACCAGCAGGCCCAGAATGGCGACCGGTAATACAAAGAGCGGAAGGAACACTCCGGCATAGGGAGCTCCGCTCGCCCCCGATCCCAGATCAACCGGTTCGCCTGCTTCGAACACCTGCCCCCAACCGTTGACCGAGGCCCGCGGGCCGTTGCTCGTCTTCGGCTCGAAAGACGCCCAGGTCAACCATCCGTAGGCAACCATGAGTAGGGCCCCGACGAGCGCTGCGGCACCGAAGGCGCGCGTGAGCCCGACCGCAACCGGCTTGGGATCAAAGCCCGGCGTCGACCCCCCGAACTGCGGTACCCCGTACTGCGGTACCCCGTACTGCGGATTGCCGTACTGAGTGTTCCCGTACTGCGCGGGTTGCGAAAACTGCTGTGCGCTCGGCTGATACGGCGGTGGGTACGGCACGAACTGATCGGAGGGCTGGGCAGGCGGATAGGGATTGAAACCACTCTGGTCGACGTGGCCAGGGTGTTGGGGGTCAGCTGGTTCGGCGAAGTGCTGCGTGGGTTGCGCGCCGTCGCCGGTCCGGCGGTCAGCCTTGGTCAGGTCTGGACGTGAGCCGAAAGCGTCGCCCGGATCGTTGGTCATGATGTCTACAAACCCCCGCTGTCGATGTCCGTATTGCCGGTGCACACATCGTAGACACGGACAGCTCGTGGTTCAGCTGGCGCAACCGAAGCGGACGCGGAACGCAGTGGGCGTGATACCGACGATGGCCGAGAAATGGTGTCGCAGCAGGGTCGCCGAACTGAAACCGACCTGACGGGCCACTTCCTCGATGCCGAGATCGGTGGTTTCCAGCAGGCTCTGCGCGGCGAGGACCCGCTGCTCGGTGAGCCAGCGCAACGGGCTGGTGCCCACTTCGTCGGCGAACCTGCGGGCAAATGTGCGTGGGGACATGTGTGCTTTGGTGGCCATGTCCGCGATCGAGATGTCCTGCTTCAAATTGCGCAGCATCCAGTTGAGCACGCGACCGAATCCGTCCTCATCACATTCCGGCACAGGCGCTTTCACGAACTGCCTCTGCCCGCCTTCGCGTTGCGGGGGAACCACCATGCGGCGGGCGATCTTGTTCGCAATCGTCGGCCCGTGCTCGGTGCGGACCAGGTGCAGGCTGGCGTCGATGCCGGCTGCTGTACCGGCGCTGGTGATGATGTTGCCCTCTTGGACGTACAGCACATCGGTGTTCACGTCGACGTCTGGGAACAGCTCGGCCATCTCCTTGCCGTACTTCCAGTGGGTGCTCGCGGACCGGCCGCCGAGCAGGCCGGCGGCGGCGACGACAAACGAGCCCGTGCAGACCGACAAGATGTATGCGCCTCGAGCGTCGGCTGCACGGAGTACATCGAGCACCGCCTCGGGGAAGTCGGTCCGGACTTGCCCGGCCGGTATCGCCACCAGATCCACGTCGGCGCACGCTTCGAGCCCGTACTGCGGAATGACCTGGGCGCCCGTCGTGAAGTTCAGCGGTTTGCCCGGTTCGATACCGCACACGCGGTAGTCGAATTTCGGTACGCCCTCGTCGGTGCGATCCACGCCGAATACCTCGCTGACCACGCCGTACTCGAAGGCGGCAACGGGCTCTTGCAGGATCACGGCAACGGAGCGGAGCATGCCAACCAGTATGGCAGAAAATATGCGAAGACTGGCAAAACAGCCAGTGGTGGCACTATCTGTTCGGGCGCATAGTTTCAGACATGGAAATCGCAATCATCTTGATCCCAGTCCTCATCATCGCCTTCATCGCGTTCTACGAGAACGCCAAGAAGACAGCACACCTACCGCGCGCCCCGTTCGGATTGGACGCCGAATACGGCCCCGATTCCGCACGGGTGCGCGACGAGTTGGAAACCTTGACGCGCCGCTAGAAGCACGTCGGAAGCCCTCGCCGAGTAAGTCCGGAGAGTCAGACCACGTGGAATGCGGTGATGCCGCGCGCCGGCAGGTCGTCGAGGATCGGTTTGATGTTCGTGCCGGTCTCCGGCCCGATGCATCCGATGAAGTAGTAGGCGTTGACCATTCCGACGAGTCGGTCGCCGACCACCACGGGGCTACCCGAGTCTCCCTCGACCACGCAGATCTGGCTGGTGTGCGCTGAGCCGTCCGAGAACCACGTGATGCCACAGGTGTTGGCGGTGGTGCGTCCCTGTTTGCAGCCGATCTCCGGGAAAGTGGGGGCCTGCGTGCGGATGCCACGGATGATGACGCCGCCGACGCGCTGAACGGGGTTCACCTTCGCTGAATCGAAGCGGATGATCGCGTAATCGAGGTCGCGGTGCGTGAAGGTGACCTGGCCGACCGGTCCGAGTCCTTGGGCGGCTTCGACGAACACTGCCTTGCCGGCGGGGCCACAGTGACCTGCGGTGAGACCCACCAAGATGTTGTTCTGGTCGCGGCCGATGGCGGTCAGTGTGCAGGCGCTCGCTGTGCCCCTGTCCTTGTCCACCAAGATTCCTGTGCCACCCCCTATGTTGGCCTTTGCAGGCGCAGCTGAAGCGGTGGACACCCCCAGTGCTGTCAGTGCGACGAGCGCGCACAGAGTTGCAATGAGCGTGGCGGCCTTCTTGAACATCAATTCCTCACGGTAAATCTGGCGGGACAATGAGGAACCTACCAGCCGTGTCACGCATCACCGGCACCGTCGCACGGGCTCGGGTCCGTACCGATCGGTCCGTCGTGAGCGTCTGTCAGAGCGTCCAGATTGATGAAAGGGGCGGAAACACAGTCGAATCCGGCTCGCACGGACCGTGCGGGCGCGTGCGATCAGCGGGTGTGAGAACCGTCGGGTTCTCGGGAGTCGACGTCCCCACACCCGCCGGAGATCACTTGGGCGGACGGGCCACGCACTGGGCCAGGTACAACTGGTCACCCAACGTGTTCATCAGTTCGAGCTGCGTCTGCAGGTAGTCGACGTGACCTTCCTCGTCGGCCAGGATCTTCTCGAGCAGGATCGCACTGGTCGAGTCCTGCTTGTCGCGGCACATCACGATTCCAGGCTTGAGGCGTGCGACCACGTCGAGTTCGATCTGCAGGTCACTCTCGAACTGCTCACGCAACGTCTGGCCCACCTTGAGCGAGAACAGCCGCTGGTAATTGGGCAGTCCGTCCAGCAGCAGGATCCGGTCGGTGAGTGCCTCGGCGTGGTTCATCTCCTCGAACGACTCGGCACGGGTCTGAGCGGCGATCTCCGTGTATCCCCAGCTGTCCTGCATCTTCGAATGCAGGAAGTACTGGTTGATGGCGGTGAGTTCGCTGGTCAGCTGCTCGTTGAGCAGTTTGAGAACTTCTGGATCTCCTTGCATGAAATCTCCTCACATCGAAGAGCACGTCGTGTCGCCAACGGGAGGGCTGGTCCCGGAGGGGCTGTGCAACACACGCGTCCGGAATCAATTTATCTCGGTACGATGCTGTTTTGGTGACAACGACCGGACCTCGGCGGCAGGATGGATCAATGACCCAGCACTCTCGAATCCTGGCCTCGGACTTCTCGCTGCCGAGTGACGAGGGAATCGTTGATGTTCTGTCTGCGAACAACGACTCGCTCGCGAAGCTGGGTGCCCACCACATGGTGGTCTACAGCGGGCTGCATGACCCGCGGCGCGTATTCGCCACGCTCGGGTTGCACGACCGCGGATCCATCGACAAGCTGCTCCGCAATCCTGCGGTCATGGATTGGTTCGACGCGGCCGGCGTGGAGGAGATCCCTCCTCTGTTCGCGGGCGAGGTTGTGGAGAAGATCGATCTGGTGGACGAGCCGACTAACCACACGGGCATCATCGTCGCTGCAATCGCTCCGATCGACAACGTGGATGTTCTGCTCGCGAAGGTTCGGGGCAGCCTGCGGAGGTTCATCGCTGCAGGAGTCCGGCGTGTCTGGATCTACCGGGCGTTCGATGACCGGAACGAGGTCATGATCTTGCAGGAACTCGACACCGAAGAGCACGCGATCGCCTGGGTGGAGCAGCCTGACGCCGCTGCCGAATGGATGTCCGGTGCGGGAGTCGGGGTGTATCCGCCGCTGTTCGTGGGCAAGTTGCAGCGGATACTGGAACTGCAGTTGCAAGCCTAGGTATCGGACTTCGTCATGTATGTGTGTCTGTGCCAAGGAGTTACGAGTCACGTCGTCGAGCAGGCCGTGGCCGACGGAGCGCGTACCTCCAAAGAGGTTGCCAACGCCTGCGGTGCCGGTCGTGACTGCGGCCGATGTCGACGCACCGTGCGTGCGATCATCGAGGCCCACTTTGCGGACGTGCCCACGGCCGGCGTCCAGCCGTAGGCGACGTCCGCCGAGCCTCAGGTCAGTGCGTTGAGTTGGTCCAGAGTTGTTGTGGCGTCGAGGTATTCCTGAACCCACCGTTCGATGACCGCAGCGGACTTCTCCACTTTGGTGAACTGCCCGACCACCTGACCGACGGGATTGAAAGCGACGTCCACGGTCTGGTCGGGGTAGCGGTGTGTTGCGGCGACCGCCATCCCGGACACCATGTACTGCAACGGCATTCCCAGCGGTTCGGGGTTCTCCGGCTTTTCCCAGGCCTCGGTCCAGTCGTTGCGCAACATCCGGCACGGCTTACCGGTGAAGGACCGGCTGCGAACGGTGTCACGGCTGCTGGCCGACACGTAGGCGGCCTGCTGCACGGCGGTGTTCTCCGACTCCTCGACCATCAGCCACTGCGAACCCGTCCAGGCTCCCTGGGTGCCGAGAGCGAGAGCGGCCGCGATCTGCTGTCCGCTGCCGATGCCACCGGCGGCCAGAACCGGGATCGGCGCAACCTCTTTGACCACCTGCGGCCACAAGACGATGGATCCGACCTCGCCGCAATGGCCGCCACCCTCGCCGCCTTGGGCGATGATGATGTCCACACCGGCGTCGGCATGTTTGCGTGCCTGCTTGGGTGACCCGCACAGCGCGGCCACCTTGCGGCCGGCCTCGTGGATGTGGGTGATCATCTCCGCAGGCGGCGTGCCGAGGGCATTTGCGATGAGGCTGACCTTGGGATGCTGGAGCGCGATCTCGACCTGGGGGGTCGCGGTGGCCTCGGTCCACCCCAGGAGCTGAAGCGAGTTCTCTTCGTCCTCGGGTAGCGGAACACCGTGGTCGAGAAGGATTTTGCGGCCGAAGTCGAGGGTTTCGGCCGGGACCATCGACTGCAACATCGACGTGAGTTCCTCGGCGGACAGGTTGGAGTCCATGCCCTCGTACTTGTTGGGGATCACGATGTCGACGCCATAGGGATGGTCACCGATGTGCTCATCGATCCAGTTGAGTTCGATCTCCAACTGTTCCGGGGTGAATCCGACCGCACCCAGCACCCCGAATCCGCCGGCTTTGCTCACAGCGACCACGACGTCGCGGCAGTGGGTGAACGCGAAGATGGGGAACTCGATGCCGAGATCGTCACAGATTGGGGTGTGCATGGTGTGCCTCGCAATGCCGGGTATTCAACATGAACATGCTCCGAAATAGAACGTGTTCTAGTTGTGTACCCCGTCGCGCGACGGTTTACAACCCCGGGTACCCGCGTCAGCTCAGATGCTCGGGCTGCGGTTGGGTCTTGTGACTCCAGTCCGATCCGGTCGAGTCCTGATCGGCGGCGTTCTCGGTGGCTCTGCCCTGGCCGGCCGGAACCAGTGAGACGATGATCGACTTCGATGTGGGGCAATTGCTCTGCAGTGCGGTCGAGTCCAGTGGGACAAGGGGATTGGTCTCGGGATAGTAGGCAGCAGCCGAACCCCGTGGTGTCGCGTACTCCACGATCCGGAACGAGGGCGCGCACCGCACGTTGTCGTCGTCATCCCATTTGGTGACGATGTCGACGATGTCGCCGTCCCGGAACCCCAGCGCGGAGATGTCTTCGCGGTGCACGAACACAACACGGCGACCACCCTCGATACCGCGGTACCGGTCGCTGAAGCCGTAGATGGTGGTGTTGAACTGGTCGTGGCTTCGAAGTGTCTGCAGAATCAGGTGATTCGGCGGGACCTGGAGAACATCGATGGGGGAGACGGCGAACTCGCCGAGACCCGACTCGGTGTCGAAGGTCCGGGAGTCCCGAGGTGGGTGGGGCAGGATGAACCCGCCGGGCCTGCGGACATTCACCTCGTAGCCTTCGCATCCGGGCACCACCTGCGCGATGTGCGCTCGGATGTTGCGGTAGTCGTCGCGCATGGCTTCCCAATTGATGCCATGCCGGTCGCCGATGGTGGCTTCGGCGATCGAGGTGATGATCGCGACCTCGGACTTGAGGTGCGGGCTCGCCGGAGCGAGCGGTCCACGCGAGGCGTGCACCGAGCAGGTCGAGTCCTCTACCGAGATGTACTGCAGCCCACTGGCTTGCACGTCCTTCTCCGTGCGGCCGAGGGTCGGCAGGATCAATGCGGTCTCGCCGCACACCAGGTGACCGCGGTTGATCTTCGTGGAGATCTGCACGGTCATCCGAACCTTGCGCAGAGCGTCGAACGTGACGTCGCTGTCCGGGGTTGCCTGGGCGAAGTTGCCGCCCAGACCCAGGAAGAAGTGCGCCTTGCCGTCACGCATCGCCCGGATGGAGTCGACGGTGTCGAGCCCGTGCTCGCGCGGGGGATCGAACCCGAACTCCTTCTGGATGGCGTCGAGGAAGTGCTGCGGGGGCCGTTCCCAGATGCCCATCGTGCGGTCGCCCTGCACGTTCGAATGCCCCCGCACGGGGAACAATCCCGCGCCCGGCTTGCCGATGTTGCCCTGTGCGAAAGCGAGGTTGGTGACCTCTTTGATGGTGGCGACCGCATTTCGATGCTGCGTCAGTCCCATCGCCCAGCAGAACACCGTGGCCTTCGAATCCCGCAGGAGTTCGGCAGCTTCGGTGATCTGTGCGCGGGAGAGTCCGGTGGTGGAGGTGACGACGTCCCAGTCGACGGCACCGACATGCTCGCGCCACGCCTCGAAACCGGTGGTGTGCGCGTCGATGAACTCGTGGTCCAGCGCGTCCCACTCCACGAGTAGGGATCCGAACGCCTGGAAGAGCGCGAGGTCGCCGTTCAAGGCGATCGGCAAGAACATGTCGGTCAGGTCGGTGCCCGGCCCGACCATGCCGCGGGGCGTCTGCGGATTCTTGAAGTTGACGAGTCCGGCTTCACGCAGCGGATTGATCGACAGGATCTTCGCGCCGTTCTGTTTCGCCTTCTCGAGGGCGGAGAGCATCCGCGGGTGGTTGGTGCCCGGATTCTGGCCGGCGATGATGATCAGCTCGGCGTTGTAGACGTCGTCCAGGGTGACGCTTGCCTTGCCGATCCCGATCGATTCCTGCAATGCGATGGACGTGGACTCGTGGCACATGTTCGAGCAATCGGGCATGTTGTTGGTGCCGAAAGCGCGAGCGAACAGCTGGTAGACGAAGGCCGACTCGTTCGAGGCCCGGCCCGATGTGTAGAAGACGGCTTCGTCGGGTGAGGCGAGACCGTTGAGTTCGTTGCCGATGAGCGCGAAGGCGTCGTTCCAGTCGATGGGTTCGTAGTGTGTTCCGCCGGGACGCTTGATCATCGGATGAGTGATGCGCCCCTGCTGCCCCAGCCAGTGCTCGGTGCGCCCGGACAGATCCTCGATGCTGTGTGCGGCGAAGAACTCCGGAGTTGCCCGGTTCGTGGTGCCCTCCTCGGCCACCGCCTTGGCGCCGTTCTCGCAGAACTCGGCGGCGTGGCGATGGCCCGGGTCGGGGTCCGGCCACGCGCAGCTCATGCAATCGAAGCCCTCGGCCTGGTTCAATTTGAGCAGCGTCTTGGCGGTCCGGACCGCCCCCATGTGGCCGAGAGCGCGTTTCATCGAGACGGCGACGGCAGTGGCGCCCGCCGCATGGGACTTCGGCTTCTCGATGTCGAGCTGTGCGAGATCCAGCTCGTTCTGTTGTTCGTCCGCGTCCGGGTCCGGCATGTCGGCCTCCTACAACTCCGAGTCCACCGAGGAGTCCGGAATTGGCCACCCCGATGCAGCCTGCGCGAAGCCTGTGGGTTCAGGCACACACAAGAACGATGACTTTCACGGTAGGGCGTCTCGCGTCATTTGACGAATGGAAAGCCCTCGAACAATGCCTCGGCTGATCGCCTCATGCCGCTGCCAGTATTTTGCGCAATCGGTTGGCCTCGACATCCAAACCCTCGAGTTGTGCATCGGCCGCTGCCATGCCCCGGATCAATGTGTGGCAGTACTCGTCTGACAGTTCCTGAACTGACCACAGCTGATTCGCCGTGCTCGCCCACCGATAGGTGTGGTTGTGCAGGTTCAGGAACTGGAGAGTGGCGAGCCGCGGATTGATGTCGCGGAGGAAGCCATTGTCGATGGCCTCGGCGATCGCATCTTCGATCAACCGCTCGAACTCGTCACGCTGTGCGAGCATTCGTTCGAGGTTCTCGCCGGTCAGGTGACGGTAGTCGTGTTCGTACACCCAGATGTGGTCGACCCTGGACATGATCGAGTTCAAGAGCACTTCGGAGAGCAGCCGTATCTTCACCACCGGGTGGGTGTCGAACCGGACGATCTCCTTGGCTTGCGCCATCAACGGCTCGAGCACCCGATCCTGGATGGCAACGAGCAGGCTCTCCTTCGACCCGATGTAGTGGTAGAGCGCGCCCTTGCCCAGCCCGGTCGCCTTGCAGATCTCCGATACCCCGGTGGCCGCGTAGCCGTTCTCGGCGAACAGGACCGCAGCCCGATCGATTATTTCCTGTCGGCGTGGCTCGAAGTGCTCGCTGCGTCCCGATGGCGTGGCCATATCCCCTCCATGTCAGCCCGAGTGCACGTCACAGGGCGGCGGGGCCCGATCCGGCAGGCCGGCTAGCGAGCCCCAGCGCTCACGGGAGTTCGGTCCACCGTAGCCGCGTCGTCGGCGCCCGGTGCACGAAACCGCGGCAGGAAGGCCGCCAGTACGAGCGCGGCGAGTGCGGATCCTGCAGCCAGTGCCATGATGACCCGAAAGGCGCTCTCCGACGGTACGGAAGCGGCCCCTACAGACATGGTCATCTGAGCAAGGATCACGCCTGCGATCGCGCTGGCGAATGACGTTCCCAGCGAACGCATCAGGGTGTTGAAACTGTTGGCGGCGCCGGTTTCCGTGGGTGGCACCGCTGCCATGATGAGTGCCGGCATGGCGCCGTATGCCATTCCTGTTCCGGCGCCGATGATGATGGCGATCATGATGAGCTGCCAGATCGAGTGCAGCGAGAAGATTCCGATGCCGTAACCGAGCGCGACCACCACGGCGCCGATCATCAGCGTGATCTTGGGCCCGTGAACGTTGGTGATCCGCGATGACACGGGTGAGATCAGCATCATGACCACGCCGAATGGAGCCATCACCAAGCCGGACAGGAGCATCGATCCGCCCAGCCCGAAACCGGTCGCCTCGGGAAGTTGGACCACTTGCGGAAACACCATGGTGGCAGCGAACATCGCGAACCCGAAGACGATGGATGCGAGGTTGGTGAACAGGACCTGCCTGCGGATCGAGACACGCAGATCAACCAGCGGCCGGCTGCTCCGTAGTTCCCACCAGATCCACGCAGCGAATGCGGCAGATGAAACAACGAGCAGGACAAGAGTTTTCGACCCGGTCCAGCCCCAGTCCGAACCTTTGGAGACGGCCAGCAGTAGCGCGATCAACGCCACGGACAGGGTGATGGCGCCCATGAAGTCGAATGCGCCGCCGGTGCGAACCGGTGATTCGGGCACCAGCATGACGATCAGCGCGCCGGCGAGGACTCCCAGTGCGGCGGAGGTCCAGAACAAGACGTGCCAGTCGGCGTACTCGGCGATCAGAGCTGCGATCGGAAGCCCCAGGGCGCCACCGACTCCCAGTGATGCGCTCATCATCGCCACGGCGCCTGCCAGCTTCTTCGGGGGAAGCACGTCACGCATGATGCTGATACCCAGTGGGATCGTGCCGGCAGCCAGACCCTGTAGGACGCGCCCGACGATGAGGGGCACGAGGCTCGAACTCAGCGCTGCGACAACAGAACCGGCGACCAGCAAGACCACGCTGATCAGGAGCAGTCGGCGTTTGCCGAACATGTCGCCAAGCCTTCCCATCGTCGGCACCGCTACGGCGGCGGCCAGCAGAGTCGCGGTCACCGCCCACGCTGTGTCGGACGCGGGAGCGTCGAGGTAGTCGGGCAGGTGGGGGATGATCGGGATGACCAGGGTCTGCATGAGCGAGACCACAATCCCTGAGAAGGCGAGTACGGCGACGACCGCCGCGGTCTTGGGGGCCGTGGTTGTGGCGCCGGGGTCGGCAACAGTCGGTGACATCAGATCTCCGGAATCAGAATAATGATTAAGTCAGGTGACTGACTTAATTTAAGTCAACTGATTGACATCGTCAAGTCGGACAGCGGCAAGGCTCTTCGCCACACCGAGTAGACGAGCTGTGGAGCCCGTATTTTGTAGTCATGTCTTCGGAACGTCCGGATCGATCAACGCGGGGAGTCTCCATGTCCGACGAAGTGACCGCACTGATGGAAGCGAATCTGCTGGCGGTGTTCGGTGAACCCGACCCCGAGCGACGAGCCAAGGCCATCGCAGAGACCTACACCGAGGACGTCGTGTGGACGGACGAAGAGGGTGTCGCGGTGGGTCGAGAAGCTCTGGCGGCCAAGGCCCAGAAGCTGCTCGACGGCATGCAGGGTCTGGTGTTCAGCAAGGTCGGCCGGGTGCAGAAAGCACAGAACTTCGGCCATCTCGCGTGGGAGCTGGGCCCGCCCGGACAGGACCCGGTGGCGACCGGCTTCGACGCCGCACTGGTGACCGACGGGCGGATCTCGTCGCTCTACACGGTGATCACCGGACCGGAGAAGGCCTGAGGTGGCCCGCCGATAGTTTCTGCCGAGAGTCGGCCGGGCAGGCACACTGGAGTCCTCACCGCACAACAGGAGTGATCAATGAGTACCAACGGACCGTTCGGCTTCGAGCCCGAGGATTTCGACCGCTTTGCCAGAGAGGCCGGCGAGGGATTCCGCGACATGCTGGGCCAGGTTGCCAAGGGGATGTCTCAATCCGGAGGCGAGAACCCCCTGGCGTCGCTACTTCGCGATTCGATGTTCAGCTCGGCGTCGCAGCGCACCAAGCCCGCGCCGCCGTCGCGTGAGACCACGGGCGACACCGGTGACGGTGTCTGGGCCATCTACACCGTCGCCGAAGACGGTTCGGCTCGCATCGACCAGGTGTACGCCTCGGAACTCGATGCTCTGCGCGCGCACAAGGACAATGTGGATCCGCAACGGCGTGTCCGGTTCCTGCCCTACGGCGTCTCGGTCGGAGTTCTGGACGACAGCGGCTCATAGCCCGAAAGTGTGTTGTTGTGGCGGCGCCGACCTGGGCTTTCGGTCGCAACAACCACACATCATCGGGGAGAGCGGCTGAAAACGAGGAGACCCTGATCAAGGTTTCCCCTGATCAGGGTCTCTCATGTGTCTCAACCAACACATCTACCGGTCGGATCCGGGCTTCGCCCTTCTCCTCCATGTCGGGGTGGCGGGATTCGAACCCACGACCTCTTCGTCCCGAACGAAGCACGCTACCAAGCTGCGCCACACCCCGTGATCAATCAGCCTGCGATAGCTTACCTCAGCCGCGGTAGCGGATTAAATCGCCTGGTCACGACGGTCAATTGGCTTCGGCATTCACCGGAGGCAGTGACCCCTCCTGCTCGTAGTCGGCGTCGCCGGCCGATACGGGAGTGAGGGTGAGCAGCGTGGCCTCAGGCCGGCAGCAGAAGCGGGCCGGAACATACGGCGAGGTGCCCAGCCCGGCACTGACGTGGAGCTTCATCGCCGCACCCCACGCCGACACGCCCTTGACCCGTGACCGGTCGAGGTCGCAGTTGGTCACGATCGCGCCGACACCGGGCAGACACAGCTGGCCTCCATGAGTGTGTCCGGCCATCACGAGGTCGTACCCGTCGTCGGCGAATCGGTCGAGCACCCGCGGCTCAGGCGAGTGGGTCAGACCCAGGCGCAGATGCGCCAGCGGGTTGGGACGTCCCTCGATGGTCTCGTAGCGGTCGCGGCCGATGTGCGGATCGTCGACACCCGCAGCTGCCACCCGCACCCCGGCGACCTCGAGTTCGCGCACCGAGTGGGTGGCGTCGAGCCAGCCACGCTCGGTGAACGCCGCGCGCAGATCCTGCCACGGAAGCGGCTCCCCGTGGGTGCGCTTGTGGTCTTTCTTGAAGTACTTCAGCGGGTTCTTCGGAATGGGCGCGAAGTAGTCGTTGGACCCGAACACGAAGAGCCCTGGAAGCGACAACAGATCGCCCAGCGCCTGCACCACGGCGGGCACCGACTGCGGGTGGGCCAAGTTGTCGCCGGTGTTGATGACGAGGTCGGGCTGCAGCGCGGCGAGCTCCTGAACCCATGCTTGTTTGAGCCGCTGTCCCGGCATCATGTGGAGGTCGCTGATGTGCAGCACCCGCAGCGATGTGGAGCCGGGCTCGAGAACCGACAGGGTCTCGTGTCGCAGCGCAAATGCGTTTCGCTCGATCAAGGTCGCATAGGCGAGACCGGCGGCGCCCGCGGCCGCGACCCCCGCGATCGCGTGGACCGGGGTGAGTCCGGCGAGTTGATCTGTGCGACGAGTGATGCTTTTTCGTCCCTGAGGCATCTGGCCAGAATACGCCCGCAGGCGCAAAACGGGTGCGGACCGTCGACCTCGGCGGCGTAGGTTTGACCACATGTCCACGATCAAAGAGCAGATCCGCACCGATCTGACCGCTGCCATGAAAGCCAAGAACACCACGGTCACCGGGACCCTGCGGATGGTTCTGGCTGCCATTCAGTCCGAAGAGGTGTCGGGCAAGGCTGCCCGCGAGTTGACCGATGACGACGTGATGAAAGTGCTTGCGCGTGAGAGCAAGAAGCGTGCAGAGGCGGCCGCGGTGTTCGCGGAGAACGACCGCGAGGAACTGGCAGAGAAGGAACGCGCCGAGGGCGAGATCATCGCCGGGTACCTACCCGCGCAACTGTCCGACGAGGAATTGGCGGGCATCGTCGACCAAGCCGTCGCGGCGGTCGCCGAGGAGACCGGTGAGGCACCGGCGATGAGGCAGATGGGCCAGGTGATGGGGCACGCCACCAAGCTCGCCGCCGGTCGCGCCGACGGCAAGCGCCTGTCATCGGCGATCCGCGCGCGCCTGCAGTAGTCCGGCCGCCCGGCGAATCAGCCGCCCGGTACCGGGATGACGATTGGGCCCACCCCGGGAACGGTGATGGTGGTGGGTGGCGCCGCCCGTCGGGTGGGGAGCTGGGACTGCCCGGTGCTCACGTAGATGGTGACGGTGCTCCCGGGGATCGCTGTGTCCTCCGGGGCGGTGAACACCACGGTGCCCGCTGCTTGCGCACTGTCGGTATTGAGCCGCGCGACCCGGAAGCCCGCCTGCTCGATCCGCTTCGTCGCCTCGTCGGCGGTCATTCCCGCAACCGACGGAACAGCCTTGCCGCCCACACCGGCCACATAGGTCGGGTCGTTCGGTGGCAGTGCTGTGGGCCCGAAGTTGTTCGCGATCGGCAACATCGCGGTGAACCATGTTCGTGCCGGTTCACTACCGCCGTAGAGGGTGCCGTATCCGCATTGCCGCAGCGGATTCGAGCACAGCTCCGACGGGGTCGGTGAATCGTTGTACGTGTAGGTCGCGGCCGCCAGGTTGTTGGTGAACCCGACGAAGGCCGACGAGCGGTGGGCTTCTGTGGTGCCCGTCTTTCCGGCCATCGGCAGATTCCATCCGGTGGACCCGGCAGCGCCGGCAGCAGTTCCCGATCCGCGGTCGTCCTGGCTCATCGCGTTGGCGAGGGTGTCGGCCAGGCCGGGTTCGACGACCTTCTCGCACTTCGGGCGCTCGAAGGCGACCTCCTGCACCGCAGGCCGTCCGTCGGTACCCAGAACCTGGTTCCCGTTGCGATCGCGCTTCGGCTGCGTGATGGATGCAATCGGGTTCGGCGGGCACCACACACCGTGCGAAGACAGCGTGGCGGCAACGTTGGAGAGCTCGAGCGCGTTGATCGCCGTGGGTCCCAGGGTGAACGACCCCAGATTGTTCTGCTTGAAGTAGTCGGCGAGGCTCTGCTCGCCCTGGCCGGAGGTTCCCGGATTGGTGTACGAGCGCAGTCCGAGACGTACGGCGATGTCCACCGCGGGTCCCACCCCGACGTCTTGGAGGAGCTTGACGAATGCGGTGTTGGGGGACTGGGCCAGTGCCTGCGTCACCGACAACTGTGCGGGATACCGGCCGTCGTTGCGCACACAGTAGGTGTTCGCCGGGCAACCGTTGACACCGCCGCTGCTACCCATGCCCTGCGCCTGGAAGGTGGCGGGGACCTGAAGGGAGGACCCGGCACCCAGGCCCTTTTCCATCGCCGCGGCGACCGTGAAGATCTTGAACACCGACCCCGCACCGTCGCCGACCATCGAGAACGGCTGAGGCTGCACGGTCTGGTTCGCATTCTGGTCGAGCCCGTACTGGCGACTCGACGCCATCGACATGATGTCGTGGCTCTCGGTGCCCGGCCGGATCACGCTCATGACGGTCGCGACACCGTTGAGGTCGGGGTCGGTGATGTTCTGCACCCCGGTCAGCGTCGACCGCTGGACGGCGGGATCGAGCGTGGTGCGGATGGTGTAGCCGCCGCGGGCGACCGTCTCGCGGCTCAGGCCGTTCTCGGCCAGGAACTTCAACGCGTAGTCGCAGAAGAAACCGGCGTCGGCGGCCGAGATGCAGCCGTTGGGCAAGGTGATCGGGGAGGGGACCACGCCGAGCGGGGTCTCCTTCGCGGCCTGGTACTCGGCCGCGCGATTCGGGAAGTTGGAGATCAGCGTGTCGAGAACCAGGTTGCGGCGTTCGAGCACACCATCGGGGTTGTTGTAAGGGTCGAGTGCCGAACTCGACTGCACCATGCCGGCGAGCATCGCCGACTCGGGGATCGTCAGATCCTTCGCGGCCTTGTTGAAGTACGTGCGAGCTGCGGCCTCGATGCCGTAGGCGCCGTTACCGAACGGCACCACGTTCAGGTAGCGGGTGACGATTTCTTTCTTGGCCTCTTGCTTGGCCTGCTCGTCGCTCAGGTTCTTGTCCCGCTTGGCCTGCTGGGTGAGGTTCTCCTCCAGCGTGAGTGCCATGCGGACTTCTTTGAGCTTGCGCGCAGGCGTGGTCTCGGTGGCGGCGCGACGGTCGGCGTCGGTGCGGGCGAGAACCAGCAGCTGGTAGTTCTTCACATACTGCTGGTCGATGGTCGAAGCACCCTGCTGCACCTCGCCCGACGACGAGTTCTTGAGGAACGCGCGGATCGTGCCTTTCCAGTCCACCCCGTCGTGGTCGAGGAAACGCCGGTCTTCGATGGAGATGATGGAGCGGATCATCTCCGGCGAGATGTCGTTGTAGCCGACCTGTGTTCGTCGCTGGTCGTAGAGGAACGCGATCGGCTTGCCGGTGACGTCCGTCATCGTGGTGACCTCGGGGACCGTGCCTTCGAGCAGTTCCGACGACACGTTCTGGACCGTGTCCGCGGCCCGGCTCGACACCAGACCGATTCCACCGGCCACCGGAAACAGCAGTCCGGCGACGAGAACACCGGCTAGGACGCAGCATCCCGCGAGCAGTGACAGGGACTTCGACTTTGGCACGCCAGCAAGGATACGTGGCGTCTGCCTTCTCAGGTGGCACCGAGCGGCGCAAAGGCCAGATCGTCGCACTCGGTTTGCACGCAAGTGCCACTTTTTTCATTCCAGGTCTTGACGGTGCGTAAGTGTGGTCCATACATTGGTCGTAATTGAATGTGACACACGTAACATTCAGTCTTAAATGTGGCGGCGGACGTCAATATTGTGCTTCAGACAGGGGATCGTAATGGCAAAAGCGGCAGCTGCGACGGTAGAGAACGAAGCAAGATTGGCCTGGGTGGCCAGGGCACGGTGCCGCGAGGTCGATCCTGACCAGCTGTTTGTCCGTGGAGCCGCTCAGCGCAAGGCTGCGACGATCTGCCGTCATTGCCCAGTCCAGCTCGAGTGTGGTGCAGATGCACTCGACAATCGCGTTGAGTTCGGAGTCTGGGGAGGCATGACCGAACGTCAGCGCCGAGCGTTGTTGCGCCAGCATCCCGAGGTCACCTCGTGGAGCACGTTCTTCGAGACGCAGCGTCGCAGGCAGATCACCAGCGTCGGCTGAGTTTTCGCGAACATCCTGACGCCGTCGCCCTGCCGGGCGGCGGCGTCAGCCTTTGCTGGTGATCTCTTCGGCCACCGCGCGTAGTGCGGTCATGTCGGCGACCTCGAACGGTAGTGACGGCACGCCCACGATCGGGACTGCCGGATGCGACGTGGTGAAGCTGTGCAGCAGGTGCAGTTCGCGCTTGCCGGTGGTCGCCCGTTCGGAATGAATCGTGAGGACGGCCTTGGTCAACGGGTCGTCGACATTGTTTGCCGCCGCCTCGGCGGTACTCCCGCCGATCGCGGTGAGGTTGGGATGGGTGCGGTTGAGGATCAGGCCGGCGAGCGGCATCTTCTCCTCGGAGAGCCGGTCGACGAAGAACGCGGCCTCACGCAGGGCGTCCGGTTCGGCCGCCGCAACCACGGCGAATTGGGTGCCGGGTTGTTTGAGCAGGTTGTAGGTCCGGTTCGCCCGTTCCCGGAAGCTTCCGAACATCGAGTCGAGTGACTGCACGAAGACCGAGACGTCGCGTAGCGTCTCGCCGCCGATGATGGTCGAGATGCCCTTCATGGCAAGTCCGACAACACCGGTGACGACCCGGCCCACACCGCGTCCGCCGCCCACGAGCATCTTCATCAGCCGGCCTTCGAGGAACGACCCGAGACGCTGGGGCGCGTCGAGGAAGTCGAGGGCATTGCGCGAGGGTGGGGTGTCCACCACCACCAGATCCCAATCGTCCTGCGCCAGAAGCTGTCCCAACTTCTCCATCGCCATGTACTCCTGCGTGCCGGAGAACGAGCTGGCAACGGTCTGATAGAAGTTGTTGTTCATGATCGCCTCGGCGCGTTCAGGCGTCGAGTACTGCGTCACCATCTCGTCGAAGGTGCGGCGCATGTCGAGCATCATGGCGTCGAGCGTGCCCTCGCCGTCGACCTTGACCGGCTGCGGGCTGTTGGTCAGTTCGTTCATACCCAGCGACTGCGCGAGCCGTTTGGCGGGGTCGATCGTGAGGACAACCACCTTGCGTCCCCGTTCGGCGGCGTACACGGCCATTGCCGCGGCGGTGGTCGTCTTGCCGACTCCGCCTGCGCCGCAACAGATCACGACCTTGGTTCCGAGGTCGGTGAGAATTGCGCCCATTTTCAGGTCGATCGGCATCAGGCACCAGCCTTCTGGAGGATTTCGGAGATTTCGTAGAGGCCGCCGAGGTCGACGCCATCGTCGAACGCGGGCAGCTGCAGCTTGTCGAGTTCCATGGCGTCGAGTTCGGCACCGGCCTCGAGCTGCGCCTGCACCCGACTGGCGTGCTCGATGGTCTCGGTGAGCAGGCCCTCGAAGTCGGCCTCGGTGTACTTCAGGCCCGACTTGTCGAGCTGGGCGCGCAGTTCGGCGGCATCGATGACGCCGTCGGCGATGTCGCCGATCGACTCGGGCGGCAGATGGTGCGGCGACACCCGATTGACGATCACCGACCCGATGGTGAGGTTCTTGCCCTCCAGCTCGCGGACCGCCTCGATGGTCTCCTGGATGGGCATCGCCTCGAGCAACGTCACCAGATGCACCACGGTCTGGTCCGAGTGCAGCAGCTTGACCACACCGTCGCTCTGGTTGCGCAAGGGGCCGGTCTTGGTCAGATCGGCCATGGCCTTGGTGACGTCGAGGAAGTTGCCGATCCGGCCCGTCGGAGGTGCGTCGACCACCACCGCGTCGTAGATCCGGTTGCCGCGCTTGTCGGTTCGGACCACGGTCTCCTTGATCTTCCCCGTCACCAAGACGTCGCGAAGCCCCGGCGCGACGGTGGTGACGAAGTCGATGGCACCGATGCGGCGCATGGCGCGGCCGGCGAATCCGAGGTTGTAGAACATGTCGAGGTACTCGAGCAGCGCGTGTTCGATGTCGATCGCCAGTGCCCACACCTGTCCGCCGCCTTCTGCGGTGGCGACCTTGGTCTCGGTGGGGGCAAGGGGCGGAACATCGAAGATCTGCGCGATGCCCTGACGTCCCTCGCACTCGACGAGGAGGACCTTCTTGCCTTCGGCGGCCAGTGTCAGCGCAAGAGCGGCCGCGACAGTGGTTTTTCCGGTCCCGCCCTTGCCGGAGACGAAGTGCAGGCGCGCCTTCGCAGCGGCCTCTGACCAGCGATAGCCCGTGGGCTGTTCTGTTGTCACGGGTTCACCATATCCACGTTGGTCATGGCCGAAGACCATACCGTGCAGTACGCGTATTTCACCCCTGTCATCAGGGGATGTCCGGGTTGGTGAACGTACGCGGCCCGAACACATACCGGAGAGATAGGGTGTGCACATGAGCGAGCCAACTGCCTGGGAGTACGTCACCGTCCCCCTTCTGACCCACGCCACCAAACAAATCCTCGATCAGTGGGGTGCTGACGGCTGGGAGCTGGTCAGCGTCCTGCCGGGACCCACGGGCGAGCAGCACGTCGCCTACCTGAAGCGCGCCAAGGGCTGATCCGTCATGACGTGGTCGCAGCGATTGACCGAACTGAACATCGTGCTGCCCAAGGTGGTGGCACCACTGGCCGCGTACGTGCCGGCAGTCCAGACCGGCAACCTCGTCTACACCGCGGGCCAGTTGCCGTTGCTCGGTGGCGAATTGACGGTGCAGGGCAAGGTGTCCGAGGGCGCCGAAGGTGTTGTCCGGCCGGATGAGGCAACCGAGGCCGCACGCGTCTGCGCTCTGAACGCGCTTGCGGCAGTGGACAGTCTGGTCGGAATCGACTCGGTGAAGCGGATCGTCAAGGTTGTCGGCTTCGTGGCCTCGGCCCCGGGCTTCACCGGTCAGCCCCAGGTCATCAACGGTGCGTCCAACGTGCTGGGCGAGATCTTCGGAGAGGCCGGCGCGCACGCCAGGTCTGCGGTCGGAGTGGCCGAGCTGCCACTCGGGGCGCCGGTGGAGATCGAGTTGATCGTCGAGGTCTGACCCTCGTCGTCAGCCTGCGCGACGCTCGACCAGTGCACGGACCCAACTGAACCACTCCTGGAGTCCCTCTCCGGTGCGTGCACTGACCGGGATGACGCGTGCGCGCGGGTTGGTCTGGGCGATGGTGTCGAGGAACGCCTGCAACTCGACGTCGAGGTGGGGCAGGAGGTCGATCTTGTTCAGCAGGATCACGTGCACCCGGCTGAACATCAGCGGATATTTGAGAGGTTTGTCCTCACCCTCGGTCACCGAATAGACCATTGCGCGGGCGTGCTCGCCGACATCGAACTCTGCGGGACACACCAGATTCCCGACGTTCTCGATGATCACCAGATCAAGCGTCTGCAGGTCGAGATCTTGCAACGCGCGGTTCACCATCGGGGCATCGAGATGGCATTCGCCGCCGAACCCGTTGGCAGTGTTGATCAGTGAGACCTGGGCGCCCTTGTCGGCGAGCCGTGCGGCGTCGAGGTCGGTGGCGATGTCGCCTTCGACGACACCGATACGCACGTCCGCTCGCATGGCGTCGAGGGTGGCCGACAAGATGGCGGTCTTGCCCGAACCCGGTGAGCTCATCAGATTGATCGCGGGTACCCCGGCGCCGTCGAATGCGGCCCGGTTGAGGTCGGCACGCACGTCGTTCTCGGTGAAGATCGCCTCGAGCACATCGATGCGTTCGGCGCCGGTGTCGTATCCACTGTGGTCGCCGTGGTCGGAATGGCCTGGGGTGGTGTGCTCGTGGCTGTGCGTTGTCCCGTCGGCGTGGGTGTGTGTCTCGTCGTGGCGGTGGAATCTACCCATCGTCTGCGCCTCGCCTCTTTGTAGCCGGTTCGTGCACCCGCAGCGACCCGACAGAGTCGACCCTGCCTTCGCCAAGTGCAGGATATAGCCTGATCGTCATGAGTGAACCGCAGCATCCTGCGTACGGTGTCGTTCGTCCGGTGACCGATTTCGCGTCGGTTGTGCTGTGCCGCAACCCGGGGATGATGACACTCGACGGCACGAACACCTGGATCTTGCGGGCGCCCGGTCACAAAGACTGTGTGGTGGTGGACCCCGGTCCCAAAGGTAAGAAGAAGCACGTCAAAAACGTTGTCGCGCAGGGCAATGTGGTTCTCGGGCTGATCACCCACCGCCACCCCGACCACACCGGCGCGATCAAGTTCTTCCGTGAACTCACCGGCGCGCCCGTGCGGGCACGGGTCGAGAAGTACACCCGCGACGGCAGCCCACTCCAAGACCGGGAGGTGATCGAGGCCGCCGGCCTCAAGATCACTGTGCTGCACACACCCGGACACACCGGCGACTCGGTGAGTTTTCTCGTCGAGCACAACGGACGCAAGGCGATGCTGACCGGAGACACCATCCTCGGTGGTGGGACAACCGTGCTCGATCCCAAAGACGGCACGTTGCGCGACTACATGAACTCGCTCAACCGCATCATCGTCGAGGGTGACGATTGCGTGCTGCTGCCCGGGCACGGGCCCGATCATGCCGAGGTGATCCCGCTGGCCCGCCACTACAAAGCGCACCGCGAAGAGCGGGTCGATCAGGTACGTGCCGCGCTGGCCGAACTCGGGATGAGTGCCGCAGAAGCCAAGCCGAAGAAAGTGGTCAAGAAGGTGTACACCGACATCGACAAGAAACTGTGGCCTGCGGCCACGATGTCGGTCAAGACCCAGCTGGCCTACCTGGCCGAGCAGTAGCGGGCAAGGCAGCAGAGACAACCAAGAAACCGCCCCGACCGCATCAGCGATCGGGGCGGTTTTCCACGTTGTTCTACCGCGCGCGGCGAGCCAACCGCTCGGAGTCTGCGATCAGGACGCTCTTGCCTTCGAGTCGCAGCCATCCGCGCTGGGCGAAGTCGGCAAGCGCCTTGTTGACGGTTTCGCGGGAGGCGCCCACGAGCTGGGCGATCTCTTCCTGCGTGAGGTCGTGGGTGACTCGCAGAGCACCGGCTTCTTGGGTACCGAAACGCTGTGCCAGCTGCAGCAGCTGCTTGGCCACACGGCCGGGCACGTCGGTGAAGATGAGGTCGGCGAGGTTGTTGTTGGTGCGACGCAATCGGCGGGCCAGGACGCGCAGCAACTGTTCGGCGATCTCAGGCCGATCCGCGATCCACGAACGCAGAGCCTCGCGGTCCATCGACACGGCGCGGACCTCGGTGACCGTGGTCGCCGACGATGTGCGTGGTCCGGGGTCGAAGATGGAGAGCTCGCCGAACATGTCGGAGGGACCCATGATCGTCAGCAGGTTCTCGCGGCCGTCGATGGAGCGACGACCGACCTTCACCTTGCCGGACAAGATGATGTAGAGCCGGTCACCCGGCTCACCTTCGTTGAAGATCACGTGGCCCCGTGGAAAATCAACCGGCTGAAGCTGATTGGTCAAT
This sequence comes from Williamsia muralis NBRC 105860, assembly GCF_001598915.1. GTDB lineage: Bacteria > Actinomycetota > Actinomycetes > Mycobacteriales > Mycobacteriaceae > Williamsia > Williamsia muralis. The sequence goes on from NZ_BDAP01000001.1 coordinate 676,758, forward strand.
GCCGCGACGGCCGTCGGTTCCACTCCCTGGAAGATGCCCGCCCGCGCCAGTACTTCCTCCACTTACGCCCCTTTCTAGGGTCCAGCCAGACCACGATCAAAACTTGGGGCCGGTCACACGGTCGATGTGTTGTGTTCGTCACCCGTCATCCAGTCTACGGGTATCGGGTGCGAAACAGGTTAATTACCCCTCATCGAGCGATCACGCCTGTCGCTCGCGGGTTTCGGTGGTCAGCTGGCGCGGATCGAATGCTCTGTCTCGACCGTGGTGGGGACTCTCCGATCGCGGAACTCGTCGAGCGCCGCGGGAAAGCCCGACCGGGCCAGCGTGTCCATCTGCTCGGGCTGAGCCGACTCGAGGAACTCCTCGACATCGTTCGGTCGCACGTTGAGTCGTTCGAGCTGGTTCTCCAGACGCTCCATCGCCAACGCGAAGAGCATGAGAACTGCGGGGAACAAAAGTACGGCGAGTCCGTGCATGGGGAGTAGTTAACACAACGCAGGTCTCAGAAGAGACACGATCTGCATCTGAATGCACGTCGTTGACGCGACGCGGACCACACGTCGCCACGCGAGGTCCGTCGGTCGACCACCGGATAGAGCCGTTCACAGAAGTCCGCCGTACCCTGATTTGGTGAGTGTGCGCGAGAACGGGGCGGCCCCGGCCAGGCGTGGCAAGACCGCAGCGCAGCGCGGTACCGAGACCCGCACCGGTCTGGTCCGGCGGGCGCGGCGGATGGACCGAACGCTGCAGACGGCGTTCCCGCACGTCTACTGCGAACTCGATTTCACCAACCCGCTGGAGTTGTCGGTGGCGACGATCCTGTCGGCGCAGTGCACTGACGTGCGGGTCAACCTGACCACGCCTGCGTTGTTCCGGCGTTATCGGACGGCCGCCGACTATGCCGGCGCCGACCGCGCCGAGCTGGAGGAGATGATCCGGCCCACCGGTTTCTACCGGAACAAGGCCAACTCGCTGATCGGTCTCGGGCAGGCGCTCGTCGAGCGATTCGACGGTGAGGTCCCACGGACATTGCCCGAGTTGGTGTCGCTGCCCGGCTTCGGCCGCAAGACTGCGAACGTGGTCCTCGGTAACGCTTTCGGTGTGCCGGGAATCACCGTGGACACGCACTTCGGCAGGTTGGTGCAGCGCTGGAAATGGACGGCCGAAACCGATCCGGTGAAGATCGAGCAGGCCGTGGGTGAGCTCATCGAGCGCAAGAACTGGACCGACCTCTCGCACCGGGTGATTTTTCACGGTCGACGCGTGTGTCACTCGCGCAAGCCCGCCTGTGGGGTGTGCGTGCTGGCCGCGGACTGCCCGTCCTACGGCCTCGGGCCCACGGAGAAAGCGGAAGCGGCCAAGCTCGTCAAGGGTCCCGAGACCGACCATCTCCTGAAGCTGGCAGGTCTGTAGTCGATGCCCGTGGACACCCAACCCGAGCGCCCACGCGCGCGGTTTCATCTCTCGACGTCCGCCCGGTGGACCGTTGCCGCGCTGGTCGTGGTTCTGGCGTTGATCGTCGCGATCTGGCCACGTGACTCATCCGATCCGGGCCCGTCCCCGAGCGGGATGCCGACCACGGGAAGCTCCGCGCTTCCTGGGCTGGAGGCCGCGGTCACCGAGGACGACATGGCGAAGGGCCGCGAGAAGGCTGCGTTGCTGCCCTGTCCGGTCGCCACGGGCCCGACACCCTCCGGGTCGAAGCTGGCGGGTGTGACCGTGCCGTGCCTGGCCGACGGATCGACGGTCGACCTGGGCAGCGCAACGGCCGGTACCCCGATGCTCGTCAACGTGTGGGCCCACTGGTGCGGACCGTGCCGGGCCGAGCTGCCGGTGATCGACGAATACGCCAAGAGGGCGGGGAATCGGGTGCGGGTGCTCACCGTACAAGGCAAAGAGGGCGCCGAGAATCCGTTTCTGTCGCTGACCTTGCTCGCCGAGATCGGCGTACACCTGCCGACGGTGGTGGACACAGACGCCAAGATCGCTGCGGCACTGGGAGTGCCGCGCGCCTACCCGTCGACCGTGCTCGTGCGCGCAGACGGCACGGTGGCAGCGGTGCTGCCGCGGGTGTTCGAGTCGCCCGACGAGGTGGCCGATGTGGTGCGCCAACATCTGGGCGTCGACGCATGACCCGACTTCTGGTGCCCGACGAGAAGGTGCCGCCATGGCTTCGTGGGCTCACCGCGAACCTCGACGGGGTCACCCGGTCGGTCGAGGACCGCGGCGGCGTGACCGAGCGACTGCTGCGATCGATGATGCGGAACCCGAGGTCGGCAGCGGTACTGGTCCTGTTCAGCGGCGACTGGAGCGGCGACCCCACCCACCACGGCGGCATCCCTGCCGACGCCGATGTCCTGCTGACCCAGCGCGCTGCGACGTTGCGAAATCACAGTGGGCAGATCGCCTTTCCCGGTGGCGTCCGCGACGACGGTGACGAGTTCCCGGTCGGCACCGCCGTGCGCGAGGCCGTCGAGGAGACCGGGCTGGACCCTGCCGGTGTCGACCTGCTCGCCACCCTCGACACGTTTCCCGTGCCACCCTCCGGATTCGAGGTGTCGCCGGTGATCGGTTACTGGCGCGACCCGTCGGAGGTGGGGGTGGTGGACCTCGCAGAGACCGCCAGGGTGGTCCGGGTGCCTCTGCGCGATGTGGTCAACCCCCGCAACCGCTTTCAGGTGCAGCGCCCCACCGGCATCCCGGGACGTCCTTACCGTGGGCCTGCCTTCGGCGTCGAGAAGATGCTGGTGTGGGGATTCACCGGGGGATTGCTCGCGGCCATCGTGGAGGCGGCCGGCTGGGAGATCGCGTGGGACAAGACGGATGTCCGCGATCTTGCGGATGAGCTGGCCAAGGTGGGGCAGGAGTGAGCGGAGCCGCGTGGGTTGACGTCCTGGTGATCTGCATCGCGCTGCTCGCCGCGGCCTCCGGGTACCGCCAAGGCGCGGTCTCGTCGGCGATGGCGTTTGTCGGGGTGCTCCTGGGTGCTGCCGCGGGGGTTCTCCTGGCGCCACACCTCATCCGGAACATCGAGGATCAGCGATGGCGGCTCGTTGCCGGCGTGCTCCTGCTCGTCGCGCTGGTCATCGTCGGGGAGATCTCCGGCATGGTGCTGGGACGGGCGGCGCGAAGCAGCATCCGCACCCTCTCGGTGCGACGCATCGACTCGGTGATCGGATCGTTGCTCCAGGCGGTCGCGGTCCTGCTCGCCGCATGGGTGCTCGCCACCCCGATCAGCACGTCGGCCCAGCCCCAGATCGCCGGCGCGGTGAGCGAATCGAAAGTCATCGACGAGGTCAATTCGCTTGCGCCGCAGTGGATGCAGCGATTGCCGCGCGAGTTCTGGGACATGTTCGAAGGTTCCGGGCTCAAAGAGGCCATCGGCCCGTTCGGCCGCACGCCCATCACGAGTGTCGAAGCTCCCGACCAGGGGCTGCTCGAACAGCCGGTGATCGGTCGGGTCCGTCCCAGTGTGGTGAAGATCGAGGGCGTCGCCCCCAGCTGCAATCAGGCGCTGGAAGGCAGTGGATTCGTGGTCTCTCCGGAGCGGGTGATGACCAACGCGCACGTCGTCGCGGGAACGACCACCCTGCACGTGGTGGCCTCAGGCGACCAGTTCGACGCCACCGTCGTCTATTTCGACCCGAACACCGATATCGCGGTGCTCGACGTGCCGGGACTGCAGGCGCCGGCGCTGCGTTTCGCCGACGAACTCGCGAAGACCGGCGAAGACGCGATCGCCCTCGGCTTCCCCGAGGCGGGGCCCTTCAACGCCAGCGCCGAACGCGTCCGGGAGGTCATCCAGCTCCGCGGCCCGGGAATCTATCCCGGATCTGCTGTGACCCGGGAGGTGTACACGGTGCGCGGCTCGATCCGACAGGGCAATTCCGGTGGACCGCTGATCAACTCGGACGGCGACGTCCTCGGCGTGGTTTTCGGGGCGGCCGAGGATCCGGCCAGCGAAACCGGATTCGTGCTCACGGCCGACCAGGTCAAACCGGGCCTCGCCGAATCGGAACGGTTGAGCACCGCGGTCGACACGCAGTCCTGCGTGCATTCGGGGTAGTCGCCGTCAGCGCCCGGCGAACTCGATCAGCAGTTCGTTGACCTCGTCGGGGTTTTCCTGATGCGCGTAGTGGCCGCTGCCGGTGACCTCGGTGAAGTCGAGCCGGTCGACCCATTTGGCGCTGCCCGCCACCGTGGACCGGAGGATGTAGCGATCGAGTTCGCCGTGCATGGCCAGCACCGGGATCTGGAGGCGACGATCCATCAGCTGGAGGAACTTGTAACCGTCCGGGCGGAATTGGGACCGGAAGGCCCAGCGCCGGTATTCCAGGCTGCAGTGCGCCACACCGGGGATCTGCACCGCCGATCGATTGCGCTTGGCGGCATCGGCGAAGTCGTCGGTGCGTGGCCACCCCGGCCCGGATCGACGTCGCATCAGTTCCTCGGCCATCGCGCCGTCGTCGCGGGTGAGGTCACGCTCGGCGGTCCGTGGGATCTGGGCGCGAAGCAACCCACCCAGAAATGCCTTGCGTTGGGTCGACTCCCGCATGTTGGCGTTCTTCAGCGCCTGCGGATGCGGTGAGGAGATCACCGCCATCGAGCGGACCGACCGGGGATGCAGGGTCGCGGTCGCCCATCCGACGAGACCGCCGTCGGCATGTCCGACGATGGTGGCGTCGGAATGACCGAGCGCGCGGATCAGGCCGTCCGTGTCACCGGCCAGTGTCCATCCGTCGTAACCACGCGGCGGCTTGTCGCTGTCGCCGTACCCGCGCAGATCAACGGCAACGGCCCGGAACCCGGCGTTGGTGAGTGCGGTGATCTGGTGACGCCAGCTCCACCAGAACTCCCCGAAGCCGTGCATGAGGAGCACCAGGGGCTGGTTGGTGGGTGTGTCCGCACATTCGACGACGTGCAGGCGCACGCCGTTCGCGCGGACATCATGGTGATGCCACGGTCCCGCGAATCGAACGGTCGACGGGTCCGGGGGCGCCAAATGTCAGCCTTTGAGGACCTTGTGCGAGCCGGACGGCTTGCTCAGGTCTGCACCGGGGTGGACTCCGTCGTGCCCGGAGGTGGGCAGCACTTCGGGCACCCGTTGAACCGATGCGATCGTCTTACTCGGACCGGTTATCCGTTTGAACACCCGATAACCGATGAATCCGGTGATGATCGCCAGGACCAGCAGGATGAGGAACACGATGCCGAACGCGGCCCAGCGAGGCAGCCACTCGTCCAGCAGTTCCCCGAGGAACCAGAAGAAGAACAGGCTCGCGTAGAGCAGCACGGTGAGCGCGACCAGGATGAGGCCCGAACCCACTGCGGCCTTCTTGGCCTCGGCGGTCAGTTCGGCCTTGGCCAGTGCGACCTCGGCGCGGAACAGCGTCGACAAGTGCGTGGTGGCGTCCTTGACCAGACCACCGACACTCGGGTCGCCGCCGGGGCGCACATTGGGGTCGGACAACGGAATCGACGAGACGTTCGGCGGAACATCTCCCGAAGGGCGGTCGTCCAGCGTCACTGCAACTCCTCCATCCTCGGACACCACGCCCGAGTCCATCCCGGACGTTCATCTCTGCATCGCCGGGGTTAGTAGGCCTTATGTTGCCATGCCCGACCCGATTGCAGGTTCATCGGACCTTTCTACGGGCGCGAGGCGCCGTAGATGCGTTAACTGTCGGGTGGTGCACCCGGGGCCGTCCGGCCGATCGGGTGGCACCACCGACCCCGATCACGAAGGAATGGCATGCCGACTTACCCCATGGAACCGTTCGAGCTGGACTTTTTTCAGACCGCCCCGATCACCCACCGATTCAGTGTCAACCTCCCGGTGCCTCCTGAGCAGGCGTGGGCTGAGCTGACCAGGCAGAACACCCTCGACTGGTGCCGGGTGATCAAGTCGATCACGTTCACCTCCCCGGCGCCCTACGGCGTGGGGACAACCCGTAGGGCGCAGTTGGCGCCCGGGTACGCGCAACTGTCGGAGAGGTTCTTCTGCTGGGACGACGACCGTGAGGCGGGCACCTACCGCAACGCGTTCTACGTGGAGCAGTCCAATGTGCCCAGTCTTCGTCGCTTCGGTGAGTTGAGTGAAGTGGAGCCGTCGGGAGGTGGCTGCCGCTTCACATGGTCGTTCGCCATCGAGATGGGTGGGGTGATGGCAAAGACCTCCAGGTTCGCGTTGCCCATCACGCAGAAAACGTTCGCAACCCTGGAAACCGATACCGTCAAGCACTTCTCGAAGCTGAGCTGACAGCACCCACCACCCGGTGCCCCTCGGGTTCAGTCGGCCTTGCGGCGACGGATGTTGTCGAACACCGACGGGTCGACCAGTGTCGAGGTGTCACCGAGTTCGCGTCCCTCGGCGACGTCCTTGAGCAGCCGTCGCATGATCTTGCCGGAGCGTGTCTTGGGCAGTTCTGGCACCACGTAGATCTCGCGTGGCTTGGCGATCGGCGAGATGTCCTTGGAGACCTGGTCTTTGAGTTCCTTGACCAATTGGTCGCCGGTGTCCTCCTGGCCCTGCCGCAAGATCACGAACGCGACGATGCCCTGGCCGGTGGTGGCATCGGCGGCGCCGATGACGGCCGCCTCGGCGATGCTGTGGTGTCCGACGAGCGCGGATTCGACCTCGGCGGTGGAGATCCGGTGTCCGGAGATGTTCATGACATCGTCGATCCGGCCCAGGACCCAGAGGGCGTGGTCGTCGTCGTAACGCGCGCCGTCGCCTGCGAAATACCAACCCTGCTCGGCGAATCGCGACCAGTAGGTGTCGCGGAAACGTTCCTCGTCACCCCAGATGCCGCGCAGCATCGACGGCCATGGCTTGTCGAGCACGAGGAAGCCCTGTTCGCCCGCGCCGACCGGTTCGCCGTTGTCGTTGACGATGTTCGCGCTGATGCCGGGGAGCGGAGCCATCGCCGAACCCGGCTTGGTCGAGGTGATCCCGGGCAGGGGAGAGATCATGATCGCGCCGGTCTCGGTCTGCCACCAGGTGTCGACGATCGGGCACCGCTCGCCGCCGATCACCTCGTGGTACCAGCGCCAGGCCTCCGGGTTGATCGGTTCACCGACACTGCCCAGAAGTCGCAGAGAGCTGAGGTCGTGGGCATCGGGAATCTCCCTGCCCCACTTCATGAACGTGCGGATCAGGGTGGGGGCGATGTAGTAGATGCTCACCCCGTACTGCTCGATCACCTCGAAATGGCGATGTTCGTTGGGGGAGTTGGGAGTTCCTTCGTAGACCACCTCGGTGGCGCCATTCGACAACGGACCGTAGACGAGGTAGCTGTGGCCGGTGACCCAGCCGATGTCGGCGCCACACCAGAACACGTCCTTGCCCGGCTTGTGGTCGAAGACGTTGTGGAACGTGTAGCTCACCTGCGTGAGATAGCCGCCCGAGGAATGGACGATGCCCTTGGGCTTGCCCGTGGTACCGGACGTGTACAGAAGAAAGAGCGGGTGCTCGGCGTCATGCGCCACTGCCGTGTGCACGTTCTCGGCCTTGGCGACGGTCTCGTGCCACCAGACGTCCCGGCCCGGGGTCCAGTCGATGTCGGAGTCGGTGCGATTGACCACCAGGACGTGCTCGACGGATTTCGCTGCGTCGTCCCCGCTGCCGAGTGCCTCGTCGACCGCGGCCTTGAGCGGGGCAGGCTTGCCGCGGCGGTACTGGCCGTCGGTGGTGACGACCAACTTCGCCTCGGCGTCATCGACCCGCGACCGTAGCGCGCCGGCCGAGAATCCGGCGAAGACAACAGAATGTGTGAGTCCCAGACGTGCGCAGGCGAGCATCGTGACGATGGCCTCGGGGACCATCGGCATGTAGATGGCCACGCGATCGCCGGCGACCAGGCCGATCTCGACGAAGTAGTTCGCGGCCTGGCTCACCTCGGCGAGCAACTGGCTGTAGGTGAGGTCGCGGGAGTCGCCCGGCTCGCCGACCCAGTGGATCGCCACCCTGTCGCCGTTGCCCTCGAGGACATGACGGTCGACGCAGTTGTATGCGACGTTGAGTTTGCCGCCGACAAACCACTTGGCGAACGGCGCGCCGGACCAGTCGAGGACGTCGGTGAAGTCGGTGTCCCAGTGCAGTCGGCGGGCCTGCTCGGCCCAGAACGCGAGCCTGTCGGCCTCGGCTGCCTCGGCCAATTCGGGTCCGGCGTTGGCCTGCTCGACAAACGCCGGGGGTGGGGGGTACGCCGCTTGCGCGGTTCCTTCACTCATTTTCTGACCTTTCGTACTGGCTGCCCGACCTGCATGGGGCGAGCCCGATCCGGACACCGATTCACGTGCTGCTGTGCTCGGTCCCGTCACAGACGCGCGGTCGCTGTGTTGTACACCACATGATGGTTGCGGCATCATCGGAGGCAATAGCCCCGAAAGTGGATAGTGCAGATGAGTCAAGACAACAGCGTGCTCCGTCCCAGTGATCGTGAACTGGTGCGTGCCACGAGTGCGCGTCTGCGTAAGACAGCCGGGATCCCGGTGGTCTTCGCAGGTCTGCGCGATCGGGACGTCATCCAGGTCACCGAGTCGGTGGGTCACCAGACTGCTGCCCTGCGAACCATCACGGTCACCCCCGAACGTGGGCTCGGTGGGCTGACCTGGCTGAACAAGCGGGCCAAGATGGTCCGGGATTACGGGTCGGCCAGCGAGATCACCCATGACTTCGACGACCAGATCCTCGGCGAGGGCATCACCGACCTGGCTGCGGCCCCCATTGTCGTCGACGGCGCGGTCAGAGGGCTGTTGTACGGCGGCTGGCGCGGTGGCGGAGGACTTCTCGGCGAGCACGCGATGGATGCGCTCTCGCTCGAGGCCGGCCGGATCGGCACCGAACTGCGGATCCGCGACGAGGTGGACCGCCGGGTCGCCGCGATCGCAGCACGCGAGCAGGCTCAGCGGCCGATCCCCGACTGGATCCACGAGCTCCGCGACATCGCGACAGGTGCCGAGGATGAGCAGACCCGACGCCGGATCGGCCGACTCGTCGACCAGATCACCAGTGTCGACCGGTCCGGGGTCGAGCCGACGATCGCACTCACGCCACGCCAGCTACAGGTGCTGTCGCTGGTGGCGATGGGTTTCGGCAACAGGGTGGTCGCCGATCGACTCGGCCTCACCGTCGACACCGTCAAGACCTACCTCCGGGCCGCCATGGTTCGTCTCGGTGCCCGCACCCGTCATGAAGCCGTGGTGAAAGCGCGCGCCGCCGGCCACGTCCTGGAATTGATCTGACTCCCCGGCAGTCTGCTCTCGCCGCCGCATCCCGGCCGGGCACGCCATCTCGGCCCAGTACGCTGGCCTCTCGTGACCGACCCCTTGGCCCCGATACTCGAATTGCCCGGCGTGATCGAGGCAGCCGACCGAGCGCGTGATGCCCTGGCCGCTGCCCACCGGCATCCGGTGAACCTGCGCGGGTGGGAGAAGACGGCAACGGAGGCGTCGTGGCGGGCCGGACGGTCGTCCGCTGCCATCGACGGTGGAAGCGTCGATCTGGTGCGCGACGGCGACTTCGATGAGCCCGTGCTCTCGGGTGCCATGCGGGTGGCCCAGGCGCTCGACGGAGAATCACTTCCGCAGTTCGTGTCGACCTGGACGCGTGCTCCGTTGCAGACGCTGGCGCGACTGCACGTTCTCGCCGCGAACGACCTCACCGACGATCCGCAACTGCTGGGCCGTCCCCGCGCGGACCGCGACCTCGGCCAGCGTCTGGCCTTGCTCGCCCAGCTCATCACCGGCGCGACAAAAGCACCCGCCCCCATCGTGGCGGCGGTGGTGCATGCAGAACTGCTCTCCCTCGAACCCTTCACGTACGCGAACGGGATCGTCGCACGCGCGGCGTCGCGGCTCGTCTGCACCAGCAGCGGACTCGATCCACACAACCTGGGCGTGCCCGAGGTGACGTGGTTCCAGCGGGTGCGCGAGTACCGCGACAGTTCGACCGCCTTCGGTTCCGGAGACCCCGACCGTATCCGGGAATGGGTGCTGCTGTGCTGTGATGCTCTCGAAGCCGGTGCCGCAGAGGCGAACTCGATTGCCGAAGCCGCGCGATGAGCGTTGCCGACCTGCTCTGAACGCGCTGACCTGCTCCGAACGCGCTGCGGGCGGCGTACCGGTTCGCCTCTGCGTTCCGATCGCCGCCCGCTAGCACGGATCCGAGTTACCAAGCGTGCTTTGGTGGTTGTGTGGGATGACCTAGGCGTAGTGTTCCGCCGCCGCTTCGAAGCCGTTCCCACCCAAAGGAACTCACTCGAACTCGACGCCGGATCTCGCAGGCCCGCAACCTGGTGCCTCCCGCGGCGTGCTGCGCGTGGGTGCTCGGTATCCGTGCTGGGAGTGCGCGGTCAGGAGTCCGTTCCTTCTCTTCCGGCCCGAACTTGGCTTTCCGCGCTTTCCGTAACTACTTTCTACACCGTGACCGCGGTCACATCAAGACCTCGGGCACATCAATTCGAGATTGACATTTCCCGTTGGGCGGAAACGTTTTTCGTGTTTGCGGTGGGCTCAGGTGCGTCGCGCGTCAGTGGCGCTTGCGGGCGAGGATCGAATAGGTGAGGGCGCCGGCGACCACCGCGCCCAAACCGACTGCCGCCGAAGCGGTCACGGTGGGAGACGGTGTGTTGGGCAGGCGATCGCGGATCGAGATGGGTTTGGTGAACGACAACATCGGCCAGCCGAGAGCGGTGGCCTGCTTGCGCAGCGCACGGTCGGGGTTGATGACGGTGGGATGGCCGACCGCCTGCAGCATCGGCAGGTCGGTGATCGAGTCCGAGTAGGCGAAACACTGGGAGAGGTCGTAGCCGACGGATTCGGCGATCTCGTTCATCGCCGCGGCCTTCTCCTCGCCGTAACAGTAGAACTCGACCGCGCCCGCATACTTGCCGTCGATCACCTTCATCCGGCTGGCCATCGAATAGTCGGCGCCCAGCATCTCGCCGATCGGTTCGACGATCTCGGCTCCCGAAGCGGACACGATCACGACGTCGTGACCCCGGGCCTTGTGGCCGGCGATGAGGTCCGCGGCTTCGGCGAACACCAGGGGGTTGACGATGTCGTGCAGCGTCTCGCGGACGATCGACGACACCTGATCCACGTCCCACCCCGTGCACATCTCGGTGACGTGTTTGCGCATCCGCTCCACCTGATCGTGGTCGGCGGCCGACAGCAAGAACATGAATTGGGCGTACGACGACTTGAGTACCGAGCGACGGTTGATCAGCCCCTGGTCGAAGAACGGGCGAGAGAACGCCAGCGAACTCGACTTCGCGATGATGGTCTTGTCGAGGTCGAAGAAGGCGGCGATCCGCGGGCCGGAGGTGGATTCCGGACCACCGTCCGCGGGCCAGGAATAAGTCACGTGTCGAGGGTACGTCGGCCGTCCATTCCGGGCGCAGATTCATCGGTTCGGACTACAGCGGAGGCCGTTAACGATGTCGGATCGGCATGACGAAAAACAAATGGTTGAAGTTGCAATCAATCCGGGGTTTTTGTGTATAGTCGTTATTACCCGGACCTGATCCGGGGCTTTCAGCCCGACCCCCCGGGGCTGAACGCGACGACCCTGGCCTCCTCCCCCCCTGGCCGGGGTCGTCCCCATTTCCGGGGTATGTCGGTCATCTGACCCACACGATCATTCCCCCGCATTTACCCCTCTGACCTGCTGTTCTGTGTGGCGTGTGGGGCCTGCTCGATCGGCTGACGGATCGGGTTGTCCACAGACCGTCGGCCATCCACAGATGGAGGGTTCGGGCAGGTTCTCCGGTCGGTGGCGTACCCGATGCTGAGTCCATGCCCGAATCACCCAGCGTGCTCGTCATGGTCTCGTCCGAGGTCGCCGATGACGTTGCGCGTGTCGCAGCAGCCTCTGGTTATCAGGTGTGGCGTGCGGCACCTGACCGTTGTCGTCGGGAGTGGTCCGAGGCCACCGCGGTGCTCGTCGACGCGACCACCGTGGACGCCACTTTGTCGGCCGGCCTGCCCCGCCGACCCGGCGTCATGGTGGTCGGGCTGGCGGGCAGTGGACCGGACATGTGGCGCACGGCGCTGGCTCTCGGGGCCGAGGACGGATTCGTCCTGCCAGACGACGAGCACGCCGTCGTCTCCGCCCTCTCGCGCATCCGCACACCCACCGGCCCTTCCGGAGTTGCGGTCGCTCTGCTGGCTGGGCACGGCGGCGCCGGAGCGTCGACCTTGGCGGCCGCCGTCGGGTTGCTGGCGACCGAGCAGGGTGCCGACGCACTCCTCCTGGATCTGGACGATCTGGGGGGAGGCCAGGACCTGATGCTCGGCATCGAGGACCAACCCGGCCTTCGATGGCAGGAATTGACCCTGGAAAGCGGCCAGGTGGCAGCAGACTCACTCCATGCCGCCCTGCCCCACGCGCGCGGTGGCCTGGCCGTCCTGACCAGCCGCCGAGGATCCGCGCAGCCTGTGCGTCCCGAGACGGCGCTCGCCGCGATCGACGCCTGCCGCGCACACGGCGATGTGGTGGTCGCCGACCTGCCCCGGCGAGATGACGAGCTGGCGGCGGCCGTGGTGGAGGCGGCCGACGTCGTTGTGGTCGTCTGCTCGGCGACCATCCGGTCGTGCGCGGCCACCCGGGAGGTGGCGCGACGGATGGGCTCACGCAGCGGGCGACTGGAAGTGGTGGTCCGTGGCCCTGCCCCGGGAGGTCTGCGGGCCCGGCAGGTGGCCGAGGTGATCGGTCTCCCGTTGCTCGGTGCGACGCGGTCGGACCCGAAAGTTCCCTGGCAACTCGAGTCCGGCGGCCTTGTACTCGGTCGGCGATCACCGCTGCGGCGGACCGCGGAAGCCGTGCTCCAGCGTGGCGTCGACTCACGTCGGGGGCGGAGATGACCACTCGGACCGATGTAGCCGGCACCACTCGAGCGGCTCTGCTGACCCGTGTCCGGGAACGGCTGGCCGCGACCGCACAAGACCCGACCCCCGAGGTGATGGCCGCGGTGGTCCGGGAAGAAGCCGGTGGGGTCCTCGGCGACACCGATCTCCTTGACGCCCTGCGGTTCCTGCAAACCGAATTGGTGGGCGCCGGAAGGCTCGAGACCTTGCTGGCAGGACCGACGGTCAACGACATCCTGGTGGTCGGCCCGAAACAGGTGTGGGTCGACCAGGGCCACGGGCTGCAGCCGTCGACGATCGAGTTCGAGGACGACGATGCCGTCCGGCGACTGGCCATGCGGCTGGCGCTCGCCGCGGGCAAACGCCTCGACGACGCGCAGCCCTGGGTGGACGGTCAACTCACCGATGTCGGCAGGCGGGGTTACAACGTGCGCCTGCACGCGGTCATCCCGCCCATCGCCGTCGACGGCACGTGTCTGTCGCTGCGAGTTCTCCGGCCGGCCACGCAGAACCTCGACGCGTTGGTCGCGTCGGGTGCGATCGCCGCGGAGGCGGCGACTCTTCTGGAGGCGATCATCGACGCCCGGCTGGCCTTCCTGGTTGTCGGGGGCACCGGTGCGGGAAAGACAACCCTGCTGTCGGCCCTGCTCGGCCGCGTTGATCCGGCCGAACGCATTCTGTGCGTCGAGGACGCGGTCGAACTCGCCCCGCGCCATCCTCATGTGGTGCGGCTGGTGGCCCGTACGCCCAATGTCGAAGGTGCGGGGGAGGTTCCGGTACGCGCGCTGGTTCGCCAGGCGCTGCGCATGCGCCCCGATCGCATTGTTGTCGGCGAGGTCCGCGGCGCCGAGGTGGTCGACCTCCTCACAGCGATGAACACAGGACACGACGGTGGCGCGGGAACACTGCACGCGAACTCCACTGCGGAGGTACCCGCGCGGATGGAGGCGCTTGCCGCGCTCGGTGGCATGGACCGCCCGGCGTTGCACAGTCAGCTGGCAGCAGCCATCTCCGTCGTGATCGGCGTCTTCCGCGACGCCTCGGGCGCCCGGGGCGTCGCCGAGATCGGCATGGTCCGCCGCGGCGACGACGGCCTAGTGAAGATCGAGCCGGTCTGGGATCGAGATGACGGATTCGCGCGAGCGGCAACGGATCTCGCCGATCTCCTGAGCTCTAGGCTGCGCCGGTGAGCGCCGTCGTCGCCGCTGTTGCCGTCGCTCTGTTGATGTGGCCTCGTACCCCGCAGCATCTGCGCGCAACCGGGCTGGCCGAGACAGCCCGCCCTCCCCGTCGAAGAATCGGGGATCCTGCAGCGTGTTTCACCGGTGCGGCACCGGTGTTGGCGTTGGCGGTATTCGGCCCGGCAGCCGCACTCGCAGCCGGCATGGCTTCGGCGATGACCTACGTGGCGGTGGTGGCGCGAAAACGGGAGAGCGATGCGGCAGCCGAGATGGCCCGGCTGCTGGCAGCGCTCGAGGTCATGATCGCCGAGCTTCGGGTCGGTGCCCACCCCGCTCATGCGTGCCGGCAGGCCGCGCAGGACTGTGTCGATCGTGCGGCGACCTTCGAGATGTTGCAGATGATGGCCGGTCGAGCCGCTCTCGGGGGTGATGTCGCCGATGGCATCGAGCAGGTTGAAAGCAATCAGCGCGAGTCGTGGCGCAGGGTCGCGGTGGCGTGGCGCACCGCGGAACAGTACGGACTGCCGATGGCCGAACTCCTGACGTCCGTGCGATCGGACCTCATGGCCCGCAACCGGTTTCGGGAACGAACCAGAGCTGCGCTCGCCGGTGCGAAGGCCACCGCACTGGTGCTTGCGTTGTTGCCGGTCCTCGGGATCGTGTTGGGGCAGGCCATCGGGGCGGGTCCGCTGTCGGTGCTGCTCGGTGGTGGCCTCGGCGGCGTGCTGCTGGTGGTCGGGGTGGCTCTGGTGTGTTGCGGTTTGCTGTGGTCGCGCAGGATCGTGGGCAAGGTGACCGCCCTGTGACCCCGTGGGTGATCGCCGCCGTGGCCGGGGCGGGTGGATTGTGGCTGATACCAGGTCCGGTGTGGCGCACCTATCGCGTTGTCGGTCCGCCTGCTCGCACACCCCGTGATCGGGAGCCGCGTTGGCTGGGAAAGAAGAAGGGCGGCGATGAACCCTTCGCCGCGGCGGCGAGTTATGAACTGTTCGCGGTGTGCCTGCGGTCGGGACTTCCGGTTGGTACGGCGGCCCGCGTGGTGGCGGACTCGGCGCCACCGGCCCTGGGGAGAACCCTTGCCGAGGCCGCCGACCTCCTCTCGCTGGGCGCGGACCCGTTGCGTGCGTGGGCCGTTCCCGACGACGCCGATCCGGCCGCCCAGGCTCTGGCTGCCATGGCGAGGCGTTCGGCGCGTGCCGGATCGTCACCGGTACGTGGCCTCGGGGAGTTGGCCGACGGTCAGCGTGCCGAAGCGCAAGACCGCGCGGCCGCGGCAGCCGAGCGCGCCGGTGTCGCCATCAGCGGTCCGCTGGGTCTGTGTTTTCTGCCGGCCTTCGTCTGTCTGGGCATTGTGCCGGTGGTCATCGGATTGGCCGGGCCGGTGTTCGGCGGGGGATTGCTGTGAAGACTTGCCGCGGAATCACCGCGGCACGAAAAAAGGGGGAGAAACCATGATGAACAGAGTCTTTCGAGAAGCGCAGGCACGCGCGGCGTTGCTGATGACAGACGAGGACGGGATGTCGACCGCCGAGTATGCGATCGGGACGATCGCTGCCGCGGCGTTCGGGGCCATTTTGTACACCGTTGTCACCGGCGACAACATCGTGTCGGCGTTGACGGGGATCATCGACAAGGCGTTGCAGACGTCGGTCGGGTGATTCGTCGCGGCCGGGCTCGTCTGGTGTCTGACGAGCGGGGGATGGTGACGGTGGAGGCGGCGATTGCGATCGCCTCGATTGTTGCTGCGGTGGTGATGGGGGTGGTGGGGATTGTTGCGGTGGCGGCTCACGTGCGGTGTATCGATGCCGCACGTGAGGCGGCGCGCATTGCGGCGCAGGGTGATTCGGGTCGGGCTGAAGAGGTTGCCGCGCAGGTCGGTCCACGGGGTGCGCAGGTGCAGATTCGGACTGAGGGTGATGTGGTGGTGGCGCGGGTGAGTGCGTCTGTGCCGCTGTTCCCGATGCTCGATGTGGGTGCTGATGCGGTCGCAGCGGTGGAACCGGAGGGTGCGGACCCGTGAGGATCGTTGCCGATGAGCGCGGGTCGGCGACGGTGGTCGGGGCGTGTGTGGTGGCGGCGCTGGCGGGATTGGTGGTGTTGGTTGTGTATGTGGGGGCGGCTGTTTCGGCCCGGCATCAGGCGCAATCGGCTGCTGATCTCGGCGCGCTCGCCGCGGCGCAGGCGTTGGTGCTCGGTGGTGCCGACCCGTGTGGCCGGGCTGAGGTGATCACTCGTCGGATGTCGGCGGGCGTGGTGTCGTGCGCGGTCGACGGCAGTGATGTGGTGCTGACAGTGACCGTGGGGGTGGAAGTGGGTGTCTTCGGACAGCGGCAGGCCCGCGCGGTTGCCCGCGCGGGCCCGGCCGAGTAGGGGTGGCTACTTGCGTTTGACGATGCCCGCGATCCCGGCGACCACCAGACCGATACCCGCGATGAGGGTGAGCCACAAGCCGAAACCGACTTCGAGGAGGGGGCTGTAGTCACTGATGTCGGCGATGTCGATCGCCGAGGTGAGCACGATCAGCAGACCGGCGATCAGAGCGATGATGCCTGCGACCAGGTGCAGCGGTGATCGCTTGGCGATCAGCGCGGAGACCACGCCGAAGATGGCCGCGACCAGTCCCAGGACCAGTGTGATCATGCCGTCTTTGACGCCGTAGTCGGAGTCTCCGAGGCCATTGACCTCCACGATGCCGGTGACCCAGGGCAAGAACGCCGCGATCACGGTCAGCAGGCCGAGCGCCGCGATCACCCCGCCGATGATCTTGACCGCTTTCGACAGCGTGGTCGATCCGGTGGCCGCCGCGTCGTACGGTCCCGCGCCGTAAGGGCTACCGCCATAGGGATTCTGGCCGGCCTGATACGGGCTCTGCCCAGCCTGCGAGTATTGCGGCTGCTGCCCGTACTGCTGCGCACTCGAGGGCTGCTGCCCGTACTGCTGGCCGTACTGCGGCTGCTGGCCCTGCGGCTGCCCGTATTGCGGTTGTCCATACTGCGGCTGCTGCCCGTACTGGCCCTGGGAGTGGCCGCCCGGCTGACCACCCTGCTGGCCGCCCGGCTGCGAATACCCCTGCGGCGGACCACTGGGCGGTGGTGTGGACGTCGGACTGAACCGCGTCTGTTCGTACGGGTCGGGCTGCCCGGGGCTCTGAGACATCGTCAATCCTTCTGCCGAATCCTTCAACGAGTTTGGATATCCAACGGTAAGCCCAAACGAGGCCGTAAAGAACCCGAATCCTTGTCTCATCCCCGCAAATCAAAGCTATTTCAGTCAGATGGTCGACACAATCTGTCGCGGGAGCCGCGCGGCTCCGCGACACCGACAACGCGGAACCCGGAACATGGCCTCAGCTGTCCGGCAACTCCCGCAGGATCAGGTCGAGAACACGAACGGCAGCCGCCTTGTCGAGCGGGTCATTGCCGTTTCCGCACTTGGGTGACTGGACACACGAGGGGCAGCCAGCCTCGCAACCGCAGTCCGACACCGCATCCCGGGTCGCTTTGATCCAGATCCCGAACGCCTCATGTCCGCGGTCGGCGAACCCGGCGCCGCCGGGATATCCGTCGTAGACGAACACGGTGGGCAACCCCGTGTCGGGGTGCAGGTTGGTCGACAGCCCGCCGATGTCCCATCGATCGCAGGTGGCCACCAGTGGGAGAAGGCCGATCGCTGCATGCTCGGCGGCGTGTAACGCACCGGGGAAGTCCACCTCGGCGATCCCGATCGCCTCGAGTGCCTCGGGTTCGATCGTGTACATCACCGCCCGCGTCGACAGCGTCTGCGGCGGCATGTCCAGCTCCACCGAGTCCAAGACCTCACCGGTGAGCAACTTACGCAGGTAACCGATCACCTGATGGGTGACGTCGACGCGGACAAGGGAGACCTTCAACGGCCCGTGCCGCTGTTCCTGCATCACCTCGGTGATCTCCACGACTGTCGTCTCGCGGGCGCTGGTGGTCCAGTCCGGTTCTTCTGGGTGGACCAGAGCCAGCCCGTCCTCGAGGTCGAGTTCGTCGACGACGTAGCTCTCACCCTGATGGATGTGGACGGCACCAGGGTGGACGGTGGACATGGCCCGGCCGGTGTCCACGGTTCCCAGCAGTTGGGCGCTGGTCTCGTCGACGATCATCACCTGTCCTCCGATGCCTCCCCGGATGTCCACGGCGCCATGAGGATCTACCCCCGCCGCGACGTACCAGCCGGCCTTCCGGTGACGGATGAGCCCCTGCCGGGCGAGGTCCTCGAGCAGCTCCCGTGCGCCGAATGCGTCCACCTCGGCCTCCTTCAGCGGCATCTCCGCTGCCGCGCAGAGCAATTGAGGACCGAGTACATACGGGTTGGTGGGGTCGGTGACCGTTGCCTCGACGGGCTTGTCCAGCAACGCTTCCGGATGGTTCACGAGGTAGGTGTCGAGGGGGTCGTCGCGGGCGACGAGCACCACCAGTGAACCCTCACCGCGGCGACCGGCGCGGCCGGCCTGCTGCCAGAACGACGCGACAGTGCCCGGAAAACCCGCCACCACAATGGCATCGAGACCACTGATGTCGACGCCGAGCTCCAGCGCGTTGGTGGTCGCGACCCCCAGTAGTCGACCGTCGGCGAGGTCGCGCTCGAGCACTCTGCGGTCGTCGGCGAGGTAACCGGCGCGGTACGCGGCCACCCGCGACGACAACTCCGGGTCGACCTCGTCGAGAATGCGTTTGGCCGAGAGGGCGGCCAGCTCCACTCCTCGGCGGCTGCGTACAAAACAGAGCGTCCGGGCGCCTTCGAGTACCAGGTCGGCGAGGATGCGGGCGGCTTCGGCGCCGGCCTGTTTACGCACCGGCGCTCCGTTCTCACCGGTCATCTCGGGTACGAAGCCGGGTTCCCACAAGGCGACGGTGCGAGCACCGTGAGGCGACCCGTCTTCGGTGATCTCCTCGGATGGGGCGCCGACGAGTCTGCTCAGAGCCGCACCCGGCGTTCCCGAGGTGGCGCTGGCCCCGATCACCACCGGATCGGCACCGACCGCGCGTGCCAGTCGCAGCAGACGCCGCAACACCAGGGCGGTGTGTGACCCGAATACGCCGCGGTAGTGGTGACATTCGTCGACGACGATGAATTGCAGACCGCGCAGGAAATGCCGCCATCGACCGTGGGAGCCGAGTATTCCGATGTGCAGCATGTCGGGGTTGGTGAAGATCCACCTCGAATGTTCGCGTGCCCATTGCCGGACCGCGGGTTCGGTGTCTCCGTCGTACGCGCAGGGCTGTAGGTGCAGGAACTCCTTGCGCCCGGCCAAGAGCGAGCTGACGGAGCGGAGCTGGTCTGCACCGAGCGCTTTGGTGGGCGCTAGGTAGAGGGCGGTGGCCCGCGGGTCGGCGAGCATCCTGCTCAAGATGGGTACCTGATAGGCGAGCGATTTACCGGACGCGGTACCCGTGGAAAGCACCACATGTCGACCGGCCCAGGCGTGTTCGGCGGCCGCGACTTGGTGCGACCACGGCCTGCGAACACCCGCCTCAACAAGCGCATCCTTAACCGGACCGGCGACCCAGTTCGGCCACTCGGCGAAAGATGCTGTCCGGCTGGGAATTACCGACTTGTGCGTGAGTGGCGATTCATCAGGGGAGATTCCGGCCAGTGTCCGCGCCAGTAGCGCGGAGCCGAAATCATCACTACTCATAAAGCCAGTTCACCACGTCGTAATAATACCGATTGCTCCGACAATCACGGTTGTGGCCACGTTTGGAATCAGATTGAACTCTCGACTGTTGTGCACGCCCGGAACATGATTGACTGATCTCGGTCGCAGCTTCTGGGGGGCGGTTCAAGCATTTGGCCGATCTCTCGGGATCGTGTTGCGAGCGTGGTACTGAAGGTTGGTGCGCGGGTTCGTCCCGCGAGCGGCGCCAGTAGGTATGGCGGTCGGAACCGGCCCGGCGGGGTAACTCCCCGCCGCACCCGGGTGAAAGAAAAGGAATGCAAGATGGCACAGGGGACTGTGAAGTGGTTCAACGCGGAGAAGGGCTTCGGCTTCATCGCGCCTGATGATGGACCGGACGACGTGTTTGTCCACTACTCGGAGATCCAGGGGAACGGATTCCGCACCCTCGAGGAGAACCAGCGGGTCGAGTTCGAGGTCGGTCAGGGCACCAAGGGCCCACAGGCCACCGGCGTTCGCGCGCTGTAGGTCACTCCCCGAGGACCTTCGCACCACGCGAGGAACCTCCGTTTGATTCGAGCATTCTTTCGGTGCTCGACGATCTCACCCCCGGTCGCCGCATTCCGGTGTCCGGGGGTGAGCCGTTTTCCGGCCCGCATACCGTACGGTTTCATCGTGGGTCAGCTGTCCATGTTCTCCGCGGAGACCGACGAACCGTCTGTGGACGATCTCGCCGGTCTGTTGGCGTCGGCCGGACAAACCACAATCGGATCTCGCGGCGCACGCGTCTCGGTGGTCGTGGCCGACGACTGGCGGGCCCAAGCGCTGGCAGACGAGATGGAACGGTGCGGACTGACTCCCGAGGTCTCGGTGTCGTCAGAGGGTTCGCCGCTCGTGGGTACCGCCACCACCTGGGCTCTCGAGCCGCTCCATCGCGCTTGGACAAAAGGGGCGATCAAGACGATGCCTGCGACGTGGGTGCCGAGCCCCCGAGCGTTGCGTCTGTGGGTGATCGCTGCCGGGCAGCGCGACGTCGACCGCTACCTGTTGGGACTCGACCCACACACCCCTGAGTCCCATGGGGCTCTGGCCACCGCTGTGATGCGCGCAGGGGTGGCGCCGACGCTGGTGGGCACGCGGGGCGCCGCCCCCGCCCTGCGGATCGCAGGCAAACGCCGCTTGACGCGTCTGATCGAATCAGTGGGTGAGGCTCCGGACATCCCCGGGGCGGCCGCATGCTGGCCATTCATTTGACGAGCGCGTCAATCGATCGCTGAACTGCGACGACACCCTGTCCGAGGGGGGTCCGAACACCGGGCTCCGACCGGTTTCGCGGGTGGCAGATCAGGTAGAGGTGTGTCAGTAGCGCTATACATAAGGTACAAACGGGCCAGAAGGCCCAGGGAAAGGTGCAGGCAAAGACGGTGGCGGATTCAGGTACAACAGCCCGCGGGACTGGCGGTGTCGTGCGCCGGCTCGTGATCGTCGAGTCTCCGACCAAGGCCCGCAAGATCTCCTCTTATCTCGGCAACAACTACGTGGTGGAGTCGTCCCGCGGACACATCCGGGACCTCCCACGCGGCGCTGCGGACGTGCCCGCCAAGTACAAGGGTCAGCCCTGGGCGCGACTCGGTGTCGACGTCGAGCACGACTTCGAGCCCCTCTACGTGGTCTCGCCGGACAAGAAGTCCACCGTCACCGAGCTCAAGTCGCTGCTCAAGGACGTCGACGAGCTCTATCTCGCAACAGACGGTGACCGGGAGGGTGAGGCCATCGCCTGGCACCTCCTGGAGACCCTCAAGCCCAAGGTTCCGGTCAAGCGGATGGTCTTCCACGAGATCACCGAATCGGCCATCAGGGCTGCCGCCGAGAACCCCCGTGACCTCGACGAAGACCTCGTCGACGCCCAGGAGACCCGACGCATTCTCGACCGCCTGTACGGCTACGAGGTGTCGCCGGTGCTGTGGAAGAAGGTCATGCCGAAGCTCTCGGCAGGCCGTGTGCAGTCGGTGGCCACTCGCATCATCGTCGAGCGCGAACGCGAGCGGATGGCGTTCCGGTCGGCAACGTACTGGGACATCGCCGCCACGCTCGACGCCGGTGCGGAAGCGACACCCCGCAGTTTTGGCGCCAGGCTCGTCAGTGTCGACGGCGACCGAGTGGCCAGTGGCCGCGACTTCGACTCCGCCGGCGCGCTGAAGAAGGCCGACGGGGTGACGGTGCTCGACGAGTCGCGCGCCGTGTCGCTCGCGTCAGGGCTCCAAGGCGCCGCGATGACGGTCTCGTCGGTGGAGGAGAAGCCCTACACGCGCCGCCCGTACGCACCGTTCATGACGTCGACCCTGCAGCAGGAGGCCGGCCGCAAACTCCGGTTCACCTCCGACCGCACCATGCGGGTGGCACAACGGCTGTACGAGAACGGCTACATCACCTACATGCGTACCGACTCGACCACGCTGTCCGAGTCGGCCATCACGGCCGCCCGTAACCAGGCCCGTGATCTCTATGGGGCCAACTTCGTCCATCCGACGCCGCGGCAGTACACCCGCAAGGTGAAGAACGCACAGGAGGCGCACGAGGCCATCCGGCCGGCGGGCGAGTCCTTCCGGACACCGGGTCAGGTCGCCTCTGCGCTGCAGACCGACGAGTTCCGGTTGTACGAGCTGATCTGGCAGCGCACGGTCGCTTCGCAGATGGCCGACGCACGCGGCACCACGATGAGTCTGCGGATCAGCGGTAAGGCGCAAACCGGGGAGACCTGCACCTTCGCCGCGTCGGGTCGCACCATCACCTTCCCGGGCTTCTTGTCGGCTTATGTGGAGACGGTGGACGAGCAGGCCGGCGGCACCGCGGACGACGCCGAGAGTCGCCTGCCGAATCTCGTCGAAGGCCAGTCGCTGACCGCAACCGAGCTGCGTCCCGACGGGCACACCACCAACCCACCCGCCCGATACACCGAAGCCTCTTTGGTGAAGACGTTGGAGGAGTTGGGGATCGGACGTCCGTCGACGTACGCGTCGATCATCGGCACCATCCAAGACCGCGGGTACGTGCACAAGAAGGGTTCGGCCCTTGTGCCGTCCTGGATCGCGTTCGCGGTGGTGGGACTGCTCGAGGCGTATTTCAAACGCCTTGTCGACTACGACTTCACGGCCACCCTCGAAGACGACCTCGACCAGATCGCGCAGGGCGCAGAGAATCGCACCGCCTGGCTGACCCGTTTCTACTACGGGCAAGAGGGCGCAGAGGGACAGGCCGGCACCGGGCTCAAGAAGCTCGTCGGCGTGAACCTCGAAGAGATCGATGCCCGTGAGGTCAACTCGATCCGGTTGTTCGACGACGAACAGGGTCGCCCGGTGTACGTGCGGGTCGGCCGGTTCGGTCCGTATCTCGAGCGCACGGTCACCCCTGAAGGTGGTGGCGAACCGGAGTCGCAGCGCGCCAACCTGCCCGACGACATCACGCCCGACGAGCTCACGCTGGAATTGGCCGAAAAGCTTTTCAGCACACCGCAAGAGGGCCGCACCCTGGGTGTCGATCCTCTGACCGGTCACGAGATCGTCGCCAAGGAAGGACGTTTCGGTCCGTACGTGACCGAGATCCTCCCGGATCCGGAAGACGAAGGCGACGACGGGAATTCGGTCCCGGCGCTGACTCCGCCCCCGGCCCCGACCCCGCTTGACGACGGCGCGACCCCGCTCGACGCACCGACGGGTGGCGGTGGCACCGCAACCGCCACGAAGAAGGCGACCGCCAAGAAGACCGCGAAGAAGGCAGCCAAGAAGGCCGGCCCCAAACCGCGCACCGGATCGCTGTTCAAGTCGATGGAGATCGGCTCGGTCACTCTCGACGACGCGTTGAAGTTGCTGTCGTTGCCACGGGTTGTCGGGCAGGATGCCGAAGGCCAGGAGATCACCGCACAGAACGGTCGCTATGGGCCATATCTGAAGCGCGGCACCGATTCTCGTTCGTTGACGTCCGAGGACCAGATTTTCGACATCACCTTGGACGAGGCGTTGAAGATCTACTCCGAGCCCAAGCGCCGCGGTCGGGCAGCAGCTGCTCCTCCGCTGCGTGAGCTGGGCAAGGACCCGGTTTCCGAGCAGCCGATGGTGATCAAGGACGGCCGTTTCGGTCCGTACGTCACCGATGGCGAGACCAACGCGAGCCTGCGAAAAGACGATGACGTCGCGTCGATCACCGACGAGCGTGCGTCGGAGTTGCTGGCGGACAGGCGTGCTCGTGGCCCGGCGAAGAAGTCGGCCAAGAAGGCGTCCAAGAAGGCTCCGGCAAAGAAGACCGCTGCCAAGAAGACAACGGCGAAGAAGACCACCGCCAAGAAGACAGCTGCAAAGAAAGCTCCGGCGAAGAAGGCTGCTGCCAAGAAGAAGGCGGACTAGCACCACGATCGTCCCCGTCGACGACGGCTGAGGGCATACGTCCCTCCGCCCGGCCGACGGGGACGATGCTGGTGGAGCTAGACCTCGACCTCGTATTTCGGCCTCGCCAAACGTGTCTCGATGCCCCGCCCACGTAGCTCGACACCCTCGCCGATGTCCCAGTGCTCGGCTTCCTCTGACGACGCCAGGTAAACGGCGCGGGCCGAACCGAGTACGCGACTCGGCTCGAACTTCGCCAGGTCGGTCAGCCGGGCCGCCTCGTTGACCGGGTCGCCGATGACGGTGTACTCGAGTCGTTGTTGCGAACCGATGTGTCCGGCGATCGCCTTACCTGCCGATACGCCGATGCCCACGTCCGTGTCGCCCAGTGCGGTGTCCAGTTCCTGACGCAGAGTCCGGGCCGCGGCCAGCGCGTGACCGGCGAAGTCCTCTTGATCCAAGGGTGCGCCGAAGATTGCGAGGGCGGCGTCGCCCTGGAACTTGTTGACGAAGCCCCCGTGGCGGCCGACGACGTCGACGATCACCCGGAAGAACTCGTTGAGCAGGTTGACGACGTCGCGGGGCGGCCGGTTGACGGCCAGCCGGGTCGATCCGACGATGTCGACGAACAGCACCCCGACGTAGCGTTCTTCGCCACCGAGTTCGGTGCCGATCTCGATGGCACGGCGGGCGACGTCCTCGCCGACGTAGCGGCCGAACAGGTTGCGGAGTTGTTGGCGCTCGCGCACATCGGCCACCATCTCGTTGAATCCCGCTTGCAGGAGACCGAGGTCGCTGCCGTCGTAGATGCGCACCGAGGTGTCGAGGTTTCCTTCACGCACCTCGGCCTGGGCGAACCGGAGCTGCTTGATGGGGTCGGCGATGGCGGACACCACGCGCACGAGACCGATCGAACCGAAGGCGAGTGCGGCGATCGCCATCCACAGGACCGGGCGTTGCAGACCGGCGGCGTCGGTGTCGATCACCCCGATCTGCTGACCGATCACCAGCGCGATGATGACGCAGAGGGGAGCGGCCACGCTGATGATCCAGAACAGGATGATGCGCTGGGTGACGCTGGGGGCCGTGGCGCTCTCGGGGTTGTTGGCCATCGCGGCAACGGTGATGGGTCGGAGGACTTTTTCCGACTGCATGTAACCCAGCACGCAGGTGATGAGGGCGCCGACGAACGAACCGAGTGCCACGACGATTGCCGTCTTCGCCGATTGCGACAGGCTGAGCAGGGCGAATATCGCGCCGCCGAGCAACCACAGGGCGCCATGCACCTGCACCAGCAGCACCGGGAGGCGGAGGGCGCGTCGGCGTGCGCTCTCGTTGTCGAGTCGGGATCGTCGGCGGGTCCACACGAGAACCGGGAGCGACAGGGCGATGGTGGCGTACGCACTCACTAGGCCGGCGATGAAGAGGTAGACCACGAACACCAGCTGGCTCAGGCCGCTGATCTCGGACAACTGGACCGACGTCTGCTGGGGGAGGCCGAACCGGAGGAATGCGAAAGTGAACAGGGCCCCGACGACATTGGCTCGGAGCATGTCCAGAGCCAGCACCGGCCACGGTGTGCGCACCAGCCAGCGCAACAGGTGCCATCCCCGTTGTAAGCGTGACTGTCTTTCCACCACGTGACCACGGTAGCTGGCTGCTTGCAAGAGTTAAACACGACAGTCGGAGGCGCCCGATAGGCTTGACCTGTGACAACTGTGTTCGATCGACTCGTCGGCCAGCACGCGGTGGTGGGTGAACTCACATCGGCGGCGGTTGCCGCAGTTCGGCTCGCCGCCTCGCGCGACCTTCAAGCCCACGGAAATGACCCGTTACCACTGCTTGCCGGGGACCCGGACTCCGGCTCGTCGGCGATGACACACGCATGGCTGTTCACCGGTCCGCCTGGTTCGGGGCGGTCTGTGGCGGCTCAGTGTTTTGCAGCCTCGCTGCAATGTGAGGTGACCGATTCGCCCGGATGTGGGCGATGTCACGCGTGCACGACTGTGATGGCGGGCACACATTCGGATGTTCGGAGGATAGTCCCGGAGGGATTGTCGATTCCGGTGAAGGACATGCGAGCCATCGTTCAGACCGCTGCGCGCCGTCCCAGCGTGGGTCGCTGGCAGGTTGTGGTGATCGAGGATGCCGACCGGCTCACCGAAGGCGCAGCCAACGCGCTGCTGAAGGCGGTCGAGGAACCGCCACCTCGCACGGTGTTCTTGCTGTGCGCCCCCAGCATCGATCCCGAGGACATCTCGGTGACGCTCCGGTCGCGGTGCCGACACGTGGCGCTGACCATGCCGTCGGTGGCCTCGATCGCCGAGGTGCTCATCGAGTCCGACGGCATCGATCCGGAGATGGCGAAGTGGGCTGCGTCGGTGTGTGGCGGTCATGTCGGCCGGGCGCGACGGCTGGCCACTGACGACGAGGCCCGTGAGCAGCGCAAGCAGGCGCTGGCAGTCGCACGGGCAGCCACCAGGGACGCGACCGCGTACTCGGCGGCCGAGGCTCTCGTGAAGTCGGCCGACGCCGCGGCCAAGGCCATCAGCGCCAGGCTCGACGAGGCCGAGACAGAGGAGATGCGGACGGCGCTCGGGGCCGGCGGCACGGGAAAAGGTGCGGTCGGGGCCATGCGGGGTTCGGCCGGGATCCTCAAGGACCTCGAACGTCGGCAGAAGTCCCGGGAGACGCGCACCGGGCGCGATCTTCTAGACCGTGCGCTCGTGGATCTTGCGGCCCTGTTTCGGGACGCTCTGGCCGCGTCGTACGGGTCGTCGGTGACCGCGATGCACCCCGACATGTCCGAGCAGACCGTCGCGATGGCCGGCTACGCCCGCCGCGAGGAGCTGCTGGCCTGTGTCGAGGCGGTTCTGGAATGTCGGGAGTCGTTGAGCTTCAACGTCAAACCGAAGTTCGCGGTCGATTCGATGGTCGCCAAGATCGGCTTGGCCCTGCGTCACTGACCCCGATCCTGGGGGTCATCAGCAATGAATCCCCAGGTCGATGCCGGGAACAGGGCGCGAAATCGGGATCGGGTTGAGCTGTGGACTCGCCCGGTTTGGTCGCTGTCGGCTCCGGTCGATAGACTCGTCTGCGCTGCCTTGGCAGCACGCCGCCTTAGCTCAGTCGGTAGAGCGCTTCACTCGTAATGAAAAGGTCGCGAGTTCGATTCTCGCAGGCGGCTCCACGTCAGAACCGGCACCGATCGGTGCCGGTTGGTGCATTCGGCAAACACTAGGTGGCGGTTGATTCATGGGTGTCCTCGTCTGCTTCCACGCTCATCCCGACGACGAGGTGTTCGGGACCGGCGGGATCATCCGGCTCTCCGCCGATGCGGGTCACCGGGTGGTACTCGTCACGGCCACCGACGGTGCTGCGGGTGAGGTCCCCGACGGACTGCTGGTCCCGGGCGAATCGCTTGCCGAGCGCCGGCGAACCGAACTCGAGAAGTCTGCCCGCATCCTGGGCGCGCACCGCCTGGTCATGCTGGGCTACGCCGACTCTGGGATGGCCGGCACACCGGAGAACAACAGCCCGGACGCCTTCGCGAACGTCCCCGTCGAGCAGGCGGCCGAACGTCTGGCCGCTGTGCTCAGCGAGGAGAAGGCGGATGTCATCACGTTGTACGACAGCAACGGCGGTTACGGGCACCCCGACCACATCCAGGTGCACCGCGTCGGAATGCGCGCCGCGGAAATCGCCGGCGTGCAGAACGTGTACGAGAGCGTGATCAATCGGGATCAGATGCGCGAGATGATGATGTCAAATCCGGAATGGAACAACGACGACTCGCCGATCGATTTCGAATCGTTCGGCACCCCGGAAGCGGAGATCACCACAAGGGTGGACGTGGCCGCGGCCATTGCGGCCAAGCGTGCGGCGATGCAGGTGCACGAGACCCAGATCGGCGACTTCGGCCCTGTGCTGAAAATGGCGGACGAGGAATTGAAAGCTGCGTTCGGAACCGAGTGGTTCCGGCGGGTCGGCTCACAACAGGGTGGGGCGAAGGAGCTATCTCTGCCGTTGTAGTCCGGCAGAGCAGAGTGTTTTCGAGTTGCCTCAGGGCTCGAGCGGACCGGAGGTGTCATCGGGCACCGCCCAGGTCGCCACTTCGGAACCGCCTGCGAACGACAGGGCGACGATCGTCTCGCCAGGGGGTAGCACAAACGCAACCGATCCCGTGGCCACGTCGTTCTGGGTGAGGGTTGTCGCTTCCAGCGGGTGCTCGAGTGCTGTTGCGACGGTTGTCAATTGGCTTCCGCCGGACGTGCGCGCAGTGAGCTCTGCGGGCTCGAGAAGGGCGGTGCCGCGCACCAATTGGACCGTGGCGTCCACGACGTGGAGCGAGCCTCCCGAACAGTCTGCTCCCTCGGCGCCCGCGCGCACGTTGTCCAGTGTGATCCGAAGTTCGGCGCCGCCGGTGTTGACCACCACGGCGTCACCCAGTTGGTGGGTCTGTGGCGCCCCGGCGATGAGCGATGCAATCGACCTGCTGTCGGCGACCGCGGGTGAACGGTTCTCCGGTGTCACTTGAATGAGTGCAAGAGTAACGGCGGTTCCGCCGCCCAGTATCAAGAGAACAAGTGCATATGTGAGAACGGTTGCAATCACATTCCGTTCGTGTTGATCGTCTCGCACAATTCTCTTCTTTTCGGCAGGGCGTTCTTTGTTGTCGCCGGTCGAACGCGTTTAGATGAGAGTACGGGGACTCCGCAAACATTTCTCGATGGGGCCGACAAAATAAAGTGAAATATGGTTGCCGACTTCACGAACATTCGTTTGCGTAACAATCGGACACGGCCACTCGCATATGCTCGATACGTGACTGAACAACCGGCCGTCGATGCGCGGATCACCCGCACACGACAAGTGGTCATCGAGGCGATGCACCGCATCTTCGAGGAGGAAGGCGCCTCGGGGCTGACGCATCAGCGTGTCGCGCTCAAGGCGGGGGTGGGTCGGGCGACGATCTACCGGCACTGGCCGACCACGCTGGACCTGCTCGTCGACACCCTGCGCGACATCGATCAGACGATCATGCAGCCCGGCGACGAACCATTCGACGAGTGGCTGCGGAATCAGCTCACGCACGCCGCTGCGGAATTGGCTCTGCCGACCAGTCAGCAATTCATCGCCTTGATGATCGCCGAGGCCGACAATCACACGGTGATCGCCGACCTCGGTGCCGAGCTCATCGAGCGGACCTACCGGGTGATGGAAGGGATGATCGACCAGGCCGTCGAGCGTGGCGAACTGGATCAAAAACTCGATCGGACAGACGTGGTGGCAAGAACCCTTGGGCCGATCATCTATCGAACCGCGATGCAGCGTCTTGATGTGACGCCCGGTTTCATCGACCAGATCGTCGATTCCGTGGCCCGCCGCTGAGCAAACCGTACGCTGGACGAGGTGAGCGATTCTTCGGCGCCGCTGTGGTTGTTAGCCGACCAACTCGGTCCCCATATCCACTCCGCCGAGGGCCATCTCGGTCGTGAGGTGGTCCTCATCGAGTCCACCGCGGCCTTGCGGAGACGGGCAGGCCACCGGCAGAAGGCGCATCTGTTGCTGTCGGGGATGCGGCACCTGGCCGATGACCACGGCGAGCGAGCGCATCATCTCAAAGCGGACGGTTACCGCGACGCCCTCGTCGAGTTCGGCCGACCGGTGGTGGTGCATGAGCCGACCTCGTGGGCCGCTCACGACTTCGTGCATCGCCTCCAGGCGGAAGGCCTAGTCGAAGAGGTTCTGCCCAACCCGTCGTTCGCTCTGCCCAGAAGCGACTTCGAACAGTGGGCGGGGAACAGTTCACGCTTTCGCCTCGAGATGTTCTACCGCGATCAGCGCACGCGTTTCGACATCCTGATGGACGGCGATCAACCGATGGGTGGGTCGTGGAACTACGACCACGACAACCGGAAATCGCCGCCCAAGACGCCGACCCTGGGAGTGCCCGACCCCTGGTGGCCCGAGGAGGACGGGATCGACGAGCAGGTGCGCGCCGACCTCGACGCACTCGACGCACCGTGGTCGGGTGTCGACGGTCCGCGGTTGTTCGCGGTGACGGCGGCGGAGGCGCAGTCTGCTCTCGAGACATTCATCGACCATCGGCTGGCAGATTTCGGACCATACGAGGACGCGATGATGGGTGGGGACTGGTCGATGTCCCACTCGCTGTTGTCGGTGCCGCTGAATCTGTCGCTGCTACACCCGCTGGACGCGGTTCATGCCGCCGAAGCCGCCGCCCGTGAAGGGTCGGTCCCGTTGGCCTCCGCCGAGGGGTTCATCCGGCAGATCCTGGGGTGGCGTGAGTTCGTCTGGCATCTGTACTGGCATTTCGGTCGCGACTATCGCACCGGGAACAACGAATTGAACGCGCATCGGCCGTTGCCCGACTGGTTCCGCGATCTCGATGCCGGCGCGGTGACGGCCAAGTGCCTCTCCGACGCTCTGGGTGGCGTCCACGATCGAGGATGGGTCCACCACATCCCGCGGTTGATGGTGCTGGGAAACCATGCGCTGCAACAGGGATACGACCCGGATGAGCTCACCCGCTGGTATACGGCCAACTTCGTGGACGGCTATGAATGGGTGATGCCGGTCAACGTGGTGGGCATGAGTCAGCACGCCGACGGCGGCAAGATGGCGACCAAGCCGTACAGTTCGGGCGGCGCCTACATCAACAAGATGTCCGACTTCTGCAAGGACTGCGAGTTCGATCCGCGCAAGCGGATAGGCGCGGATGCATGCCCGTTCACCGCTGGCTACTGGGCCTTCACCCATCGCCACCGTGAGCGGCTCGCCAAGAACATGCGAACGCGGCGGGCCGTGGCGTCGATGGAACGACTTTCCGATCTCGACGCCGTCCTCGAACAGGAGCGCCACCGGGACCGATTCTGACCGACACAATCGCCGAAAGCTGTCAACGGTTGGAATCGTGGTGAATATCAGCCGTCGCGGCTGGGGAACCCACACGGTGTGATCTCTATATTCGAATCCATGGCTTCCGCTCCGAGCTCCTACCTCGTATGCGCATCGCAACGTAGCGGTAGCACCCTCCTCGTCGAATCGTTGCGGGCCAGCAAGATTGCCGGTGAACCCGAGGAGTTCTTCCAATACCTGCCGTCGACCTCTCTGCCGCCGCAACCGCGCCAGTGGTTCGCCGACGTCACCGATCCCGCCGTGCTCGCGCTGCTGGCCCCGCTGCGGACGGGGACGCCGAACACCGAGACCAGCGACCAATGGCGTGAGCGCATCTCGCGGGAGGCGCGCACCCCCAACGGGGTCTGGGGCGGCAAGCTGATGTGGAATCAGGTTCCGCTGGTCATCGACCGGGCCGAGGGCTTCACGGGCCGATCCGGTGGTGACCTCCGATCCGCCATCGCCGACGTCATCGGCGAGGAACCGCTGTACATCAAGGTAAACCGGCCGGACGTCGTGTCGCAGGCGGTGTCGTTCTGGCGTGCCGTGCAGACGCAGGTGTGGCGGGGACACGCAGAACCGGAGGTCGATGCGGCGGCGCAGTACAACGCAGACGGCATCGCGCACCTGGTCACGATCCTCCGCGAGCAGGAGCGCGGCTGGCGCACCTGGTTCGAGCAGGAGTCGATCACGCCGTTCGAGGTCGACTACAGCGAGCTGGCGAAGGACTCCACCGGTGTCACGGCGCGGATCCTCGCCGCCCTCGATCTCGACCCTGCCGCAGCGCCGCCGCCGGTGCTGGAACGTCAAGCGAACAACCGGTCCGGTGAATGGGTAGAGCGATACCGCGCCGAGGCCCGACAAAGGGGGTTGCCAGTATGACAACGCAGATCACCGCCGACGTGACCCACGTCGATGAGCTGCGAGTTCTCGAAGCCGAGGCGGTGCACATCATCCGTGAGGTGGTGGCCGAACTCGAGCGACCGGTCTTGCTCTTCTCGGCGGGTAAGGACTCGATCGTGCTGCTCCGGTTGGCAGAGAAGGCCTTTCGGCCCTCGCCACTGCCGTTTCCGGTACTGCACGTCGACACCGGGCACAATTTTCCTGAGGTCATCGACTTCCGCGACCGGCGTCTCGCCGAGGGCGGGCACAAGCTGATCGTCGGTTCGGTGCAGGAGTCGATCGACTCCGGGCGGGTGCAGGAGGTCGGCGGACCGGCCGGCTCGCGCAATCGCCTGCAGACGAGGACTCTGCTCGACGCGCTCGAGGCCGGCAAGTTCGATGCGGCGTTCGGCGGCGCTCGGCGCGACGAAGAACGCGCTCGGGCGAAGGAGCGTGTGCTCAGCTTCCGCGACGAGTTCGGTCAATGGGACCCGCGGGCACAGCGACCCGAACCATGGTCGCTCTACAACGGGCGCATCCGCAGGGGCGAACAGGTCCGCGTCTTCCCGCTGAGCAACTGGACCGAACTCGACATCTGGCGGTACATCGAGCTGGAAGGCCTCGAGTTGCCGCCGATCTACTTCGCCCATGAGCGCGAGGTGTTCGAGCGTGACGGAATCCTGCTCGCCACTTCGGAATTCACCAGTCCGGCCGAAGGGGAGTCGGCCTCCGTCGAATGGGTGCGCTATCGCACGGTCGGCGATCTGACCATCACCGGAGCGGTCCGGTCACGGGCCACCACGATCGCCGACGTGGTCACCGAGATCTCCGCATCCACCGTGTCCGAGCGCGGCGAGACCCGCGCAGACGACCGCACGTCCGCCGCGGCCATGGAAGACCGCAAACGGGAGGGGTACTTCTGATGACACGCCAACTGCTCCGGCTCGCCACCGCCGGTTCGGTGGACGACGGTAAGAGCACATTGATCGGCCGGTTGCTCCACGACACCGACAGTCTGCCGCTCGATCACCTCGAATCGGTCACCGACACCGAAGGTGTTGCCGACCTCGCCGCCCTGTCCGACGGTCTGCGGGCCGAACGCGAGCAGGGCATCACCATCGACGTGGCCTACCGCTTCTTCTCCACGGCCACACGCAATTTCATCCTCGCCGACACCCCCGGTCACGAGGCGTACACGCGAAACATGTTCACCGGTGCGTCCAACGCACACGTGGCCGTGCTGTTGGTGGACGCCCGTGCGGGCGTGGTCCGTCAGACCCGTCGCCACGCCCGGATCGCCACGTTGCTCCGGGTGCCCCACCTGGTCGCGGCGGTCAACAAGATCGACCTGGTCGACTACAGCGAAGAGCGTTTCGCCGAGGTCGAAGCCGAATTGCACGTGCTCGCACAACGTTTGGGTGTCCAGAACCTCACCGTTGTTCCTCTGGCCGCCAAGCTCGGCGACAACGTCGTGACCCGTTCGACCAACACACCCTGGTACACCGGTCCGACGTTGCTGGAGTTCCTCGAGGCCGTCGAGTTGAAGGCGCCCGCCGCCGAACCGACCGAGGTGCGTCTTGCGGTGCAATGGGTGTCGCGGCCGGCCGCCGGCGAGCGTCGTCGCTACACGGGCCGGTTGTCTGCGGGCACCCTGCAGGTCGGCGATCCGATCGTGGTGCTGCCGTCGGGTTCGAAGAGTCGCGTCACCGCCCTCGACACCCTCGACGACGACCGCAGCGTGGCCGTCGCGCCGTTGTCGGTGTCGGTGGAACTGGCCGACGAGATCGACGTGGGCCGCGGCGACATGATCGTCAGTGGGTCACCGGATGCGCACTTACCGGTCGCCGCCCGTGAGCTCGACGTCACGGTCTGCTGGTTCTCGGAGACGCCGCTTCGTGCAGGGGACCGGATCGCGCTCAAGCAGGCGACCCGCACGGTGCGCGCCACGGTCCAGGAACTGCACAGCCGACTGGATCCCGAGACACTGGGCGAGGATCCGCATCCCGTGGAACTCGCGCTGAACGACGTCGGCACGGTGACGTTGCGCACCAGTTCCATCGTGGTGGCCGATCCGTACGCGGACAACCGCGATGTGGGTGCGTTCATCCTCATCGACGAGAACTCCAACGACACGGTGGGCGCCGGCACCATCACCGAGCCCCGGGAGGTCAAGCCGGGCGCCCGGACACGCAACGACATCAAGTGGCATCCGTCCTCCCTCGAACGCACCCATCGGTGGAGTGCGGTCGGTCAGCGGGGAGCGGTCATCTGGCTCACCGGCCTGCCGGCGTCGGGCAAGTCGACCGTCGCGGTCGCACTCGAGCGTGCACTGGTCGAGTCGGGCCGGGTGGCCTATCTGCTCGACGGCGACAACGTGCGCCACGGGCTGTCGGACGACCTCGGGTTCTCGGCCGGGGACAGGGCCGAGAACATTCGCCGGGTCGGGCATCTGACCAGGCTCTTCGCCGACGCCGGGGTGGTCGCGATCGCATCGCTGGTGTCGCCGCTGCGTAGTGACCGGGAGATCCCCCGGGCACTGACGGCCGCCGCCGACCTTCCGTTCATCGAAGTCCATGTGGCCACGCCGCTGGCCGAGTGTGAACGTCGCGATCCGAAGGGGCTCTACGCGAAGGCACGGGCGGGCGAACTCAAGGGGCTCACCGGGATCGACACGCCGTACGAGGCGCCGGAGAACCCGGATCTGGTGATCGATACGACGGGCGCCGATGCCGACGAACTGGTGAGGCAGATCCTGGAGATCCTCGCCGATCGCGAGCACGCAAGCGTCTGATCCCCGCCTGCCGGCGAGCTCAGGGTTTGGGGTTCAGGGCACCTCGTCGGTCTTCAGGAGACCGAAGACGACGAGGTCGTGCCTGCGACCGTTCTTGCCCGGTGCCGCCGATCGGAGAACACCCTCCTGGGTGAACCCACACTTGCGGGCGACGGCGCGTGACGCCTTGTTCTCCGTGTAGGCGTCCAGTTCCACCCGGACTGCCCCGATCTGCCAGGAGAACTCGATGAGCAGCCGGGTCGCCCTGGTGGCCACACCGGCGCCGCGTGCCCAGGGAGCCACCGCGTACCCGATCTCGGTCACCGCGTCGTCGTCCTTGGCCCGCAAACCGCACACCCCGAGGAACGCGTCGTCGCGATCAACGATCGCGACGTCGAATCCCGGCCACACCTTGACCGACCGATCCTCGACGAAGTCGCGGGCGTCGGCCTCGGTGTACGGACTCGGGACCACGGTGAACTCGGCCGTCGCATGGTCCTGGCTGGCCGCGAGTACGGCGCCGATGTCGTCGTGCACGAAGGGTCGGAGGGTGATCACCCGATCGGTCAGCGTGGGGATGTGCCGAGGCCAGTCCATGTGTTCCACGGTAGTGGTGAGTGGCGGGGGCGCGGCGCCTCACGGACCTCCACTAAGGTGCAGAAGCAACGTCCCCGGCCGTCTTGCCGGCCGCCCCAGCCAACGAAAAGGGAATGCATGCTTTTGGCCGCGTGGATCACGGTCGTCACCGCGGTGATCCTGATCGTGCCCGGGGCCCTGGTCGGACGGCGGATGTCATTGCCGTGGCCGGTGGCGGTCGCCGCAGGTGCGCCGCTCACATTCGGCATGATCGGCATCTTCACCGTGCTCTACGGGGCGCTGTCCATCCCGTGGAACGTCGGGACGGCTGCGGTGATGGTGGGAGTGTCCTGGCTGGTGGCGTGGGGGTGGGACCTCGGAACCCGCCGATTCGTGTCTCTGGCCCCGGCGGTCGCCGCCGAGGTACGCCCGATCAGTCGCCCGACCCTGTTGACCGTTGCCGCCGGTGTGCTGCTGGGCGCGCTGATCATCGTCCTGACGTCGATCCGGCGACTGATCGGCACCACATTCTTCGGACTGAACAACATCTCGCAGGTGTGGGACGCCTTGTGGCATGCCGATGCTCTGCAGTGGATCCATGAGACCGGCGACGGGTCGTCGCTCCACATGGGCGAGCTGATGAACTACGACACGCACGGATTCAACTATTACCCGAACACGTGGCACGACCTGGGCGCTCTGCTCTACCCGTTGACCGGTGCAAACACCGTGGAGTTGTACAACATCTACTCCCCGGCGTCGCTGGCGTTCACCTTGCCGATCAGCATCGGGTCGCTCGCATATTGGCTGGGCCGCAAGCGATTCGATCCGGACCGGAGCGCGGTCTTCGCAGCTCTTGCCGCCGCGGTCACGGCCGTTTTCCCGTCGTTGCCCTACGTGGAACTCGCGTTCACGGCAGTCCCCAATGCGGTCGGTGTCTCTTTGGCGCCGGTCACCGCGGTGCTCGTGATCAGTGCGGTCGGCGATCGTCGCCGCGTGCTCGCGGCTGTGCTCGCGATCGCCGGTACCGCAGCCACCCACCCGTCGGGGCTGGTGGTGATGGCGGTGATCGTCGGATCGTGGTGGCTACTGCAGGCATTGTGGAAGCCGGTACGTGGTCGGGGCGGTGATGTCGCGACGCTCGCAGTGATCGGTGCGGGCGCACTGGTGCTGATCAGCCCGGTGATCATCGGAACCCTGAAGATCTCGGAGAACAACGAGCTCTCCGGCTTCGACTTCCGCGATGAGAATGCCAGCGTCCCAAAGGCGTTTGTGCGCGCCGCGTTCAACGGGACCGATCTGCTCGGCCATCAGTACCCGTTGCTGTACCTGCTGATCCCGGCGGCGATCGGGCTCGGCTGGCTCCTGTGGTCGCGCAACTGGGCTGTGGTCGCCGCCTGGCTGGCGTTCATCGTCACCACGGCTAACGCGGTCTACGACCTCGGCGGGTTGCCGTCGAAGTTGTTCGGCGCCTTGGGTGGATACTTCTACAACTCGCCACACCGACTGACCTTCGTGGTGTCGATGTTCACCGCGGTCGCCGCGGGGATCGGGCTCGGGGTGCTGGTTCTCGGTGTCGCGCGGCTGCTGGCCCGGAAACCCGTCTGGCAGCGAAACCGGCTCGCGCTGCCTGCACTGACATTGGTCGGCCTGCTCATCATCGCCGGCGCGGGAGCCATACGGTACGCCGACAACGGGAAGATCGCCGTCCAGTACCGAAGCGGCGCATATGTGGGTGTCGAGGACGTCGAGGCCTACCGGTGGCTGGCGCAGCAGCCGGAGGCGCGCAGCACCGTCATCCTCAACAACCTCGACCAGGGCAGTGGATGGATGTATCCGGTGGCGGATCTGACCCCGCTGTTCCCGTTCTACCGGGCCAACGACTTCAGCCAGCGTCAGTCGGATGTGTACTGGAACGTCGCCCGGATCGGCGCGGATCCGCGTATCGACCAGATAGTCCGGGACCTGGACATCAGGTACGTGATCGACGCGCCGCCGAGCTATTGGTGGTTCCAGAACGGCGCACCCAATCTTGCGGAGGGCCGGTTCGGTGATCCCTTCCTTCCGCTGCGAGAGAACGGTGCGCCCGGTCTGCGCGAGGTCTATCGGCAGGGCAACGTGACGATCTATGAGGTCGCGGACGCAATACGGAAAGGCGAGAAGTGATGCGCACCTTGGTCACCGGCGGCGCCGGGTTCATCGGTTCGACACTCGTGGATCGGTTGTTGGCCGACGGCCACGAGGTTGTCGCTCTTGACGACTTCTCGCGGGGTGCCCGGTCCAACCTGACCGGCGCCGTCGAACGCGGATGTCGCATCGTCGAGGGGGATCTCACCGTTGCGGACCTGGAAACGGTTGTGGCGCAGGCACAACCCGAGGTGATCTTCCATCTCGCTGCCCAGATCGACGTGCGCGCCTCGGTGAGCGATCCGGTTGCCGACGCCCAGGTCAACGTCGTCGGGACCGTGCGGCTCGCCGAGGCCGCCCGGCGGGCGGGAGTTCGCAAGATCGTGTTCACCTCCTCGGGAGGATCCATCTACGGGTCGCCCGAGCACCTACCGGTGGCGGAATCAGCACCGGTTGCGCCGATGAGCCCTTACGCGGCCGCCAAGGTCAGCGGTGAGGTGTACCTGAACATGTACCGCTCGCTGTACGGATTGGACTGCACCCACATCGCCCCCGCGAATGTGTACGGGCCGCGGCAGGATCCACACGGCGAAGCAGGCGTGGTCGCCATCTTTGCGCGGAACCTGTTGTCGGGCAGCACTACCAAGCTGTTCGGTGACGGAGGCAACACCCGCGACTACGTCTATGTCGACGACGTCGTGCAGGCCTTTGTGCTGGCCGGCGGCGAACTCGGTGGCGGTCAGCGCTTCAACGTCGGCACCGGGGCGGCGACATCAGACCGGGCGCTGCACACCCTGGTCGCCGAGGCCGCACACGCTCCCGACGAACCGGTGTACGAACCGGCCCGGCTCGGTGACGTCCGGGACTCATCCATTGACGGTTCACTCGCCGGCGCCGTACTCGGCTGGTACCCGCAAGTGTCGCTGGCCGAAGGGGTTCGGCGCACCGTCGAGTACTTCCGCGCCGTCTAGCTCCCCGGCCGGGCCCCTGGGCCACCGGTGGGTGAGGTCAACCCACCACGCGTTCGGTGGTGGCGTATTTGCTCTCGGTGGCCTCTTTGAGGGGCTGCCACCAGTCGGTGTTGTCGCGGTACCACGCCACCGTGTCGGCGAGCCCGGACCGGAAGTCGGTGAACATCGGCTGCCAGCCCAGTTCGGTGCGCAGACGGGTGGAGTCGATGGCGTAACGCATGTCGTGGCCGGGCCGGTCGGTCACGAAGTCGAATGCGTCCTTGGGCTGGTCGAGCAGTTCGAGGATCGTCTCGATGACGGTGCGGTTGTCGGCTTCACCGTCGGCGCCGATGAGGTAGGTCTCGCCGATCTGCCCCTTGTCGATGATGGTCCACACCGCGTCGTTGTGGTCGTTGACGTGGATCCAGTCCCGCACGTTGGTGCCCTG
Source organism: Williamsia muralis NBRC 105860 (assembly GCF_001598915.1). Taxonomy (GTDB): domain Bacteria; phylum Actinomycetota; class Actinomycetes; order Mycobacteriales; family Mycobacteriaceae; genus Williamsia; species Williamsia muralis. The sequence continues at coordinate 715,509 of NZ_BDAP01000001.1, forward strand.
CCCGTAGAGCTTGGGGCGAATCCCGCTGAGCACGTTGGTGATCTGGCGAGGGATGAACTTCTCGATGTGCTGGTACGGGCCATAGTTGTTGGAACAGTTGGAGATGGTGGCCTGCACTCCGAACGAGCGCACCCAGGCCCGGACCAGAAGGTCGCTGCCCGCTTTGGTCGACGAGTACGGGCTCGACGGGTTGTAGGGGGTCTGCTCGGTGAAGCGTGCGGGGTCGTCGAGTTCGAGATCGCCGTACACCTCGTCGGTGCTGATGTGGTGGTAACGCACGTCATGTGCGCGCACCGCTTCGAGAATCGAAAATGTGCCGACGAGATTGGTGTGAACAAAACTCGATGGGTCGGCCAATGAATTGTCATTGTGCGATTCGGCGGCGAAATGGACGACAAGATCACTTTCGCCGACCAATCGGTTCACCAAAGCGGTGTCGGCGACGTCTCCTTCGATCAATTCGATCTGATCGGACACCGATGCCAGCGATTGCCTGTTCGCTGCGTACGTCATCGCGTCCAGCACCCGTACCCGGGCATCCGGCCTGGTCGCAAGGGTCCGGTGCACGAAGTTGGCGCCGATGAAACCGGCGCCACCGGTGATCAGTACCCGCATGTCAATCCTCCATTCGCTGCTGCAACCCTACCGATCGGCAGCTCATCGGGTAGGCCGAGCGCCTGGGGCCTAAGGTGTCACATATGCGCGGAATCATCCTTGCGGGGGGCACCGGAAGTCGGCTGCATCCCATCACGCAAGGCGTCAGCAAACAACTCGTCCCCGTTTATGACAAGCCGATGATCTACTATCCGCTGACCACGTTGATGCTGGCGGGTATCCGCGAGATCCTGGTGATCACCACGCCGCACGACTCGTCTGCGTTTCAGAACCTCCTGGGGGATGGCAGTCAATTCGGGATCTCGATCACGTACAAGGTGCAGGAGAGTCCGGACGGGTTGGCACAGGCGTTTGTTCTGGGTGCTGATCACATCGGGTCGGAGTCGGTGGCGCTGGTCCTCGGCGACAACATCTTCTACGGACCCGGGCTGGGCTCGCAGCTCAACCGGTTCCACAACATCGAGGGTGGCGCGGTGTTCGCCTATTGGGTCCGCAATCCCGAGGCCTACGGGGTGGTGGATTTCAACAGCGACGGCAAGGCCATCGACCTGCAGGAGAAGCCGGAGCACCCTCGGTCCAACTTCGCGATTCCGGGCCTGTACTTCTATGACAACAACGTCGTGGAGATCGCATCGGGGCTGCAGCCGAGTGCCCGTGGCGAGTACGAGATCACCGACGTCAACCGGGCATACCTCGACAAGGGCCTGCTGCACGTCGAGGTGCTGCCCCGTGGTACGGCGTGGCTCGACACCGGAACCTTCGACTCACTGCTGGACGCCGGCAACTTCGTCCGCACCGTCGAAGAACGCCAAGGCCTGAAAATCGCTGTGCCGGAAGAGGTTGCCTGGCGGCGCGGCTTCATCGACGACGAGCAGTTGCGGGCTCGCGCCCAGACCTTGCTCAAGTCGGGATACGGGACGTACCTGATCGACCTCCTCGAACGCGGCAAGGAACTGTAGAGAACATGCTGATCGAACCCCTGTCCATCGATGGCGCCTGGGAGATCACCCCGAAGAAGTTCGGCGACCCGCGTGGCCTTTTCATGGAGGCATTCCGCGGTGACCTGCTGGCGGAGGTGATCGGGCATCCCTTCGACCTCCAGCAGGCCAATCTCTCGGTGTCGGCCGCAGGTGTGCTGCGCGGGGTGCATTTCGCCGATGTGCCACCGGGACAGGCGAAGTACGTCAGCTGCCCCAAGGGGGCGATCTTCGACGTGGTGGTGGACATCCGCGTCGGCTCACCGACGTTCGGTGCCTGGGACGGCGCCCTGCTCGACGACGTCGACCGCAGGGCGCTCTACATCGGCGAAGGACTGGGGCACGCGTTTGTGGCGCTCGAGGACAACTCCGTTGTCACCTATCTGTGCTCGACCGGATACAACCCCGCCGGTGAACACGGCATCAACCCGTTGGACCCGGCCATCGGAATCGAGTTCCCCACCACGGCCCGCGACGGCTCGGATCTCAGTTTCACCCTGTCGGACAAGGATACTGCCGCGCCGACGCTCGCCGAAGCCGAGGCGAGTGGCCTGCTTCCCGAGTACACCGACGTCATCGGCTACATCCGTGGTCTCACCACCTGAGTGATTCAGGAGACGCCGGGACCGGGCAGTGTGGTGATCGTCGAGCACATCTGCTTGACCAGCGCGCGGTCGTGACTGACCAAAGCCATGCCCACGCCGTCTGCGGCAATGGATCTCAATAGTGTCGCCACGTCGGCGGCGGCGATGGGGTCGAGCATGGCGGTGGGCTCGTCGCAGAGCAGGTACGTCGGCTCTTGGACAAGCACCCTGGCAAGACAGGCGCGTTGAAGCTGGCCAGCGCTGACCTGTGATGGGAAGCGGCCCAACAGCTCCGGGTCCAGCCCGGTGCGTTCGGCGTGGCTGACCGGGTCGATCGGACGCCGCATGATGTCGGCGGGTTCGCGAATGATCTGCGACAACGTCCACCGGGGATTGCAGACCAATCGCGGGTGCTGAGCGATCATCGCGACCGATCCGCGTGGCGCACGGGCTTTTCCGGCGAACCGCACCACGCCTGCATCGGGTGGGCGGATGCCGGCGAGAATCTGCAGCAGCGTGGTCTTCCCGCTGCCCGAGCGACCGATGATCCCGCTGACACAGCCGGGCGCAACGTCGAAGTTGATGTCGCGCAACACCGTGGTGCCGCCGAACCGCACCCCGATGGCACGGGCGGCGATCATCGGGATACCCCCGTGAATAGTTTCTGCGTGTGTTCATCGGCTGTTTGCCGGACACGGTGTGGGGAGTCCTGTGCGACGATCCGTCCCCGCCGCATCACGGCGAGGGAGTCGCAGACGCCCGACGCGATCAGCGATGCGATGTCGTGGGTGATGACCAGGACGGCGGCACCGTCATCGGCGATGCTGCGCAGCAATGTCCAGACCATCTCGGCGAGCTCGGTGTCGAGTGCGGATGTCGGCTCGTCGGCGAGCAGCACGGCCGGTCGGCCGGCGAGCGCAGCTGCAATCGCGGCGCGCTGAACCATCCCGCCCGACAATTGATGTGGGAACAGTTCGAGAGCGTCGTCGGGCAGCCCTGCCAGCGCAGCCAATTCGATTGCACTGCGGTCACTGTCGAGTGCCCGGACCACCTCGGCAATCTGCGACCCGATGGTGCGGACGGGGGTGAACGACGTCGCCGGAGACTGCGGGACCAGGCCGACGGCATGTCCTCGGAGTCCCCGCCACGTCTTCTCGTCCGCGTCGGTCACCTCGTGGCCTGCCACGTGCAACCGTCCCCGAGTTGTGGACCCCGGTGGCAGCAGCCCGCACAGTGCAAGCGCCACCAGCGATTTGCCGCATCCCGACTCGCCGACCAGTGCGGTCACCGCGCCGGCCGCGACGTCCAGGTCGACGCCGTCGAGGCCGGTGACCGTCGCGATCTCCCGCTCACGGGTCGCGATGCGAACGCCGAATCGATCCAGCCGGGCAGCCATGTCGGTCACCACACCTGACCTCCTGGTGGCTGGAGTCGTCGACGCAATCCGGAACCTCCGGCGGCGACTGCCAGGGCGGTGACAAGAAGTGCCGATGCTGGAACCACCAACGTCCACCACGCGCCCAACATCACGTCACCGCGGGACTGGCCGAGCAGCGTGCCCAGGCTGGCGCGGTCGGGCGAGAGTCCCACGCCGAGAAAGGACAGCGTGGACTCGTGCCACACCGCATGGGGTAGCAGCATCACCATCGCCACAAGTGCTTGCCCGCCAACGGCGGGCAGGAGGTGGTGCCGACCCACGAACCAGCGAGACGCCCCGGCGAGTCGAGCCGACCGTACCCACCCTGCTTCGGCCCCCGACCGTAATTCCGCCCGGACCACCCGCGCGACCGCAGGCCAGTGGGTCAAGCCGATCGAGGCGATGATCGCCAGTGGTTCGCCGCGCCACATCGCGGCGATCACGATGCCGATCACCAGATGCGGCAAAGCATTCACCCCGTCGACCACGCGCATCACGACGGCATCGACCCAGCCGCCGGCCGCCACCGAGCCCACCCCGATCAGCACGCCGAGCCCGGTGGCCACCACCGCACACACCGCTGCCATCGTCAGCGAGATGCGAAGGCCCTCGGCTGTGCGGGTGAGCAGGTCGTACCCCGAATGGTCGGTACCGCCCAGATGGCCGATGCCCGGCGCCCGCAACGCCTCACCGAAGTCCGCGACCGGTGAACTGGAGACCAGGGGAATCACCACGGCCGACGTCGCGATGAGGAGCAGCAACAACCACGGCCACTGTCGGCGAAGCGGTGTCGCGTATGAGGCCATGGTCACGACGTCGCACCGACCCGTGGGTCGATGGCCGTCGCCGCGGCATCTGCCGCTGCCGAGCCCAGCAACACGGCAAACGCCGCGCCGACCGTCAACGCCGCCAGCAGCGGAAAGTCCAGCGCCACCGCGGAGTCCACGAGCACCGATGCCAGCCCCGGCCAGCCGAAGACGGTTTCCACGATGGCGGCTCCGGCGATCACCTCCGGCAGCCGGGTCCCCAGTAAGGCCAGGGTAGGTGCCACGGATGTGGGCAGGATGTGGCCGCGCAGCAGTGCCCACCCGTGCAGACCCCGAGCTCTCGCCGCGCGCACCGCGTCCGACGACGACGCCTCGACCACGGCCGTCCGCGTGGTCAGCAGCAGCCAAGGGATCTGCGAGATGGTCAGCGCGACAAAGGGAAGAAATCCGTGGGTGAGGATTCCCCGGGCGGTGTACGGATCGCCGGGAGCGGCTGCCCCCGACGTGGGGAACCACCCCAACGACACCGCGACCACCGACACCAATACCAGCGACACCACAAAGGGGGGTACGGCGGCCAACGCCGCAGACAACGCCGAGCACGTCTGGTCGAGTGGTCCGCCGCGGCGCATCCCGGCAAGAGTGCCCACCAGGATCCCTATCAGCGCGGAAGCAACCATCGCGGCGAGTGACAAGCCGACGGTGAACGGCAGCCGCTCGGTGAGAACGGTTGACACCGGCAATGATTGGGTGGACGACCATCCGAGGTTGCCCTGACACAGCTCGGTGAACCACCGCCACCAGGCGGTGTACCAGGAGCCGTCGGTGTTGTATGCCTCACGCACTGCGGTCCGCTGTGACAGGGTGGCGGATTGATATCCATCACCGAGGTAGACGGTCAGCGGGTCCAGGGGTGAGAGCGAGGCGATGAAGAAGATCGCCGCCGACACGGCCAGTGTCACGGGCAGAGCAACCAACGCTCGTACGCCGAGAAGCCGAACTGCGGGTACGAGTCTCGATCGGGTGACAGCGTTCATCGGGTCCAGCCGGCGACATGCCACCAGGGGCCCCAGGAGACCCCGTGTGAATGTGGCTCGAGGATCGGTGCGGTCTGGTTCCAGCCGAGATCGCGGTAGGCGTAGGTGTGGTCGAGGAAGGCCAGGAACACATACGACGGTTCAGAGATATACCGCTGCTGCACTTCTCGGTATCTTGCGTCGGTGTCGGGCGACGGCCCGGCCGACCGCGCCTCGTCGAGCAATCGATCCACACCCGGGGGAGTGAGGTTGCCCGGGTTCGCATACGGGGACGAGTCCGGAACCCGAGTGTGCAGCGTGTCGTACACCTGAGAGTCGATGCTGTAGGGGGTTTCGCCTCCGCCCAGGAGTACCGCCGCGGTGCCCAATCTGGTGTCGATCTCGTCCCAGCTCGTGCCTCGTGTCCGCACTTCGACGCCGAGCGGTGCCATTGCCGCGGCGAAAGCTATCGAGAGATCACGGCGCAGGCTGTCCTGTGCGTTGTAGAGGAGATCGAAACGGGCTGTGCTGCCGTCTTTCTGCCGCACGCCGTCGGTGCCCATCCGCCAGCCCGCGCGGTCGAGCATGGCTGCGGCGCTGTCGACGTCGTGGGAGAACTGAGCTCTGGGATCGTAGGCGTCGCCGTACACTTCGGCTACGGGTGTGCTCGCAGGCCGACCGTGGCCTGCCAGTACGTCGTCGATCATGGTTTGCCGATCGACGCCGACATTCATCGCCGTTCGCGCAACCGGGTCGGCGGTGAAAGAGTTGTTGCGCGGCAGCGACACTCCGCGCCAGTCCGCCGATGCGACCCCGATGGTCGTGATTCCTTCGCGACCGGCGACCGCGCCGAGCAACCCAGGCGGCAGGCTCGCGCCGTCGACCTCGCCGGCGACGATGCGCTGGGCGCGGGTGTTGTCGTCGGGAGTATGGGTGAACACCAGCGAACGCACGTGTGGCCGAGGGCCCCAGTAGTCGTCGCGGGCGGTGAAGACGGCTTGGTCCGGACGCAGGCTCGTCAGTTCGTAGGGACCGGTACCGACGGGTTCGGTGTTCAGCGTCCAGTCGGCAACGGGTGCCTGCTCGATCCGTTCCGACGGCGCGATCCCCAGCAGCAGGTGAGGCGACGGATCGGCGTCGTTGGCCATCGTGACGACCACGGCGTCGGCACCGTCGACGCGGATGTCGGTGATCGGGCGGAAGTGGGTCGCGACCTCGGAGGCGACCAGTGGGTTGACCACCGCTTTGTACGTCGCGACGACATCGGAGGAGTCCAGCGACGATCCGTCGGAGAACGTGACGCCTGGCCGCAGTTGCATTCGCCATTGCCGCTCGCCGAGGGGTACTGGCTCCGCGACCGCCAGTGCCGGAACCAGATCGGGCAGCGTGGTGTCGGTCTCGGACGCTGGGCGCAGCAGGCCGTCGTACAGCGGGGACACACCGAGTTCGCCGTAGCCTGCGACGGGGTTGTATCCACCGAGTTCCTGGCTCTCGGCCAGCACGATGCGGACTGAGCGATCTTCGCTCGGCGAAGCACATCCGGCCGCGACCGATGCCACGCAGACGAGAGCCAGGAACAGAGGCATTCGACGAATGCGTGGCACCGATCGACTCCCTCGCCCAAAACATGTGTCTGCACAGACACATTTACGTGCCGTAGCCTAACACCGACGAGACCGGGCAGCAGCACGAGAGCGTGGGGGCGGACATGGGCGACCACGAGCACACCGATATCGACGGTTGGGCCAAACGCTTTGCGCTGCTGTCCGATTCCACGCGACTACGACTGATCACGCACATGCACGAACACCCGGACGCAACGGTCAGTGAACTCGCCGCGGCCGCCCGGATCACCGAGAACGCGGCCTCGCAATCGTTGCGCGCCCTACGTGCACAGGGCTGGGTGACCACCACCAAGGCAGGTCGGACGGTGCATTACCGTGTGGTCGCCGACGCCATCGTCCACCGGATCCTGCACGACGTGATGGGCGCGCACCATCACTAGAACGGATCGTCGCCGGGTTCGGCTTTCCGGTTCTCCAGGGCGGCATTCTGCAAAGCGATGGCCCGGGCGAGGCGCGCGTACTTCACTTCCAGTTCGCGAAACCGCAGATAGGTACCGATGGTGGTGAACGCGAAAGCCACCACCAGGCAATAGAGCACCAGGTCGGTGCCACGGCCGACACCCACCCATCCGGCGATGACGGTGAGGTCGTCGGGCCGCAGCAAGGCGTACACACCGAAGGCCAGGAAGCCGACGAACGCGATTTTCACCCAGGCCGAGGCCTTGGCGTTGCCGCGCTGGGTGATGAAGTATCCGACCAACGCGATGACAAACAGGATCAGGATGATCTGAATGGCCAGCATGATTACCGCCTCATCCGGCCGTGAAGCAGGCCATCGGTCAAGATGTTCACACCGTTGAGCAGCGACTGACCTTTGGCCATGGAGTATTCGGTGTAGAGGATGGTGACCGGTTGTTCGGCAACCCGCCACTGATGATGATCGATGAGTGCGACGAACTCCGACGCGTGGCTCATCCCGTTCATGATCAGGTCGAGTTGTGCGGCCACGGTGGCGTTGAAGACCCGAAGACCGTTGTGAGCGTCGGTCAGACCGAGTCGCCGGGTACGCGGGCTGAGAAACACTATGGTGCGCAGCGCCATCCGTTTGACCACCGGGACGCTCTTGCTCCGGTCGTCGGCGAATCGGGTGCCGATGACCATGTCCAAGGGCTCGGATCTCAGGCGGTCCAGCATTGCCACCACGTCGTCCACCTGATGCTGGCCATCGGCATCGAAGGTCACAAAATACTTGGCGCCCGGCTGAGAACGCGCGTACTCCACGCCGGTCTGAATGGCCGCGCCCTGACCGAGATTGACCGGATGTCGCACCAGATGTACTCCGGCAGCGAGTATTTCGTCGGCAGAGCCGTCTTTGCTGCCGTCGTCGACACAGACGATGTTCGGGAAGGTCCGTTTTGCCGCGCCGGCCACCGAACGGATGACCGGAGCTTCGTTGAAGACGGGAACGATCAGCCACACATCTGAATTGCCCACGGCAGTATCTGGCTCAGTGATCGTTCCACCTCCACGCCCACCTCGACTGCAAACCGGCCGCCTGGGAGTCTATCGGTTCGCCGCAGCGTATTCTTCCACCGTGCTGGTCGATGTCATGTTGCCGTTCTACGGGGACGTCGCCCTCTTCAAGACCGCCGTGCGCAGCGTCCTCGCCCAGACCCACGGCGACTTCCGCCTGGTGATGGTCGACGACCAATACCCTGACCCCGAACCCGCGCGCTGGCTGCAGGAATTGACGGACCCCCGGGTGCACTACCTGCGCAACAAGGAGAATCTCGGGGTCAACGGCAACTTCCGTCGATGTGTGGACCTGGTGCAGGCGCCCGCGTTCACCATCATGGGATGCGATGACGTGATGGCCCCTGACCACCTGGCGCGAGCGGTTGACGCACTGGGGAGTCACCACGAGGCAGCGGTGGTGCAACCCGGGGTCGACGTCATCGATTCCGCAGGTGAGGTCGTCCGCCCGCTGGGCGATCGGGTCAAAGCATCGATGGCCCCCACGTCGCCCACCACGCTCAGTGGCGAGTCGATGGCGCAGAGCCTCTACCGCGGGAACTGGACGTACTTCCCGTCACTGGTCTGGCGCACCGAGATCGCGGCGCCCATCGGTTTCCGGCCGGGTCTCGAGGTGGCCCTCGATCTGGGGCTGCTCACCGACATCGCCCGCGCAGGCGGATCGATGGTGTTCGACCCCCACGTCACCTTTTACTATCGGCGCCATCAGCAGTCCGTCAGCTCGGTGCGCGCGGTCGACGGCCGCCGGTTCGAGGAGGAACGCGCCTTCTTCGAGACCGAGGCATCGCGCTGCCGCGAGCGGGGATGGTCCAGAGCCGAACGGGCCGCCCGACGGCACGTCACCTCGAGGCTCAACGCGGCGACACTCTTGCCGAGCGCGTTAGTCGGCCGACAATGGAGCGTCGCCCGGGCCCTGGGCCGGCACGTCGTGCGCTGATCCGCCGCGCGCTGCCAGCAGGTGTACGACGATACCCACCAGCGGTCCGATCATCAGGGCGATCGGGACGCGGACCGTCAGGTCGGCGGAGATGAACAGCAGTCCCACGCTCACCGCCGTCGCCAGCCACCATCCGGCGGCATAGAGCCGATGTCGGCCGGCGGCCAGCGCCATCGCCCCGGTCAGGGTCAGCATCGCCATCGCCCCGGCTCCGGCGGTCAGTGCGGCGACGGTGACGCCCGACAGCTGGTAGTCCGCGCCGAAGACGGTCTCGAGGAGCCACGGTCCGGTCAGCCGCGCAGCCAGGATCCCGACTATGCCGACCGCAAGAACGGCAGCGGCCGGTGACGCCACCGACCGCAGGAGGTGATCACGGTCGTCGACGAAGCGGCTGATCAGGACACCCTGAAAGCTGTTCAGCGGGACCAGGAGTGGCGCGCGGGTGAGCGTGACCGCAAGGATCACCGCGCCGGCAGACGCGTCGAGGCCGTCGCTGGAAATCGAGATGAGCACGGGGAACCCCATCACGAGAACAGCGCTCGCCATCGCGGCGGTCATCGCCGTGAGCATGTTGCGCGCCAGCTCACCGGACGGGATATCACCGCGTGCGCCGAGCGCCCCCCGTGCGCCGGCAAAGACGGCCAGGACGACCGCGGTGGAGACCGTGCCCGCGACCGTGATGACCAAAAAGGCCTGTAGGCCCCATCCTGCAGCCACCGCGACCACGGTCAGCAGCAGACGGATCAACGCATCGACGACGAGAAGGGCTGAGAAAACGCCCCACCGACCCAGCCCGGACAGCACGCCGCCCAGCCCCGCGTAGAGACCGAACGCGGCGACACCTGCCGTGAGCAGCAGCACCGATTCGACACGGTCCGACTCGAACACCACCCCAGCCCAGGCAAGGGAGGTGACGGCGACGACAGCTGCCAAGGCGAGGCCGAGAATCGCGTTCATCGGCATCGGCCGGGCACCGATGCTGCGCCCTTCTTCACGCGCGCGCCGAACCGCTCGGGTGGTCTCCTGCAACTGTCCGTTCTGGGTGCCGGTCACCAACCCGTACGCGGCCCAGAAGACGGCGAATGCCGCGTACCCGTCGGCGCCCAGGGCACGTGCCGCCAGCAACAGCACGAGGTAACCCGACGCCGCAGCCACCACGGTGGCCACTGCCACGCGGCCCAGGGAGTCACGAGTACTCGGGGCCACTTCGTTCGCCGGGCCTTCACTCATCAGGGGCCCGGGTAGGGCGGCAGCGCCTTCTGTTCGAGCCACTGGTGCCACAGATCGTGCAGCGGCTGTGGGCTGTACCGGGCGGCGAGTCCGGTGAAGTCCTCGGTGCTGACCGAGCTGTAGCGGTACTCGCGGGTCCATTCGCGCAACAGGGCGAAGAAGTTGTTGTCGCCCAGGGTCTTTCGCAGCGCGTGAAGGGTGAGTGCGCCCCGCTTGTACACGACGTCGTCGAACATGCGCGCGGGTCCGGGATCACCGATCGCAAGATCCTGCGACGACGAGGCGAGTCGGTCGTAATACTTGCGCGACTGCGCTTCGGCCGTGAGGCCGCCCGAGCGTTCCGACCACAGCCATTCGCTGTAGCAGGCAAACCCCTCGTGCAGCCAGATGTCTTTCCATCGCGACAAAGTCAGCGAATTGCCGAACCACTGATGCGCCAGCTCATGGGCGATGAGGCGCTCGGATCGTCCGGAACCGCTGCAGTGGTTGGCTCCGAAGATCGACAGGCCTTGAGCCTCGATCGGGATCTCCAGCTCGTCGTCGGTGACCACGACAGAGTATTCGGGGAACGGGTAGGGCCCGAACCACTCGATGAACGCCTCCATGATCCGCGCCTGGTTGACGAACTCGATCTCGAAGTTCCTGCGCAGGCCCGGCGGGATCACCGCATGGATCGGCACCGGCTTGGTCGTCAGGGTCTGCCGCGTGTACTGACCGATCTGGATGGTGGCGAGATACGACGCCATCGGCTCCACCTGCTCGTACACCCAGGTGGTCTGGGCGGCCTTGGTCCGTTTGCGCTGCAGCGACCCGTTGGCCACCGCCATGAACGGGCTGTCGGTGGTGATCGAGATACCGTATGCCGCTTTGGAGATCGGGTGGTCATCACACGGAAACCACGATGCCGCGCCGTTGGGCTGGCTCGCCACGAGCGAGCCCTCGGTGAGCTCCTCCCAGCCGACCTCACCCCACCGGCTGCGTATCGGACGCGGATTGCCCGAGTACTTCACCACCACGGTCATCACGCCGCCCGGTGGCAGCTCGTCTTCCATCGTGACCGTCAATTTGTTGCTGCGGTGACTGAATCGCCGCGCCCGGGTGCCGTTGACCGTCACCCGGTCGACCTTGAGGGCGCCGGAGAGATCCAGCGCGAATCGGTTCAGTGTGATGATCGTGGTGGCCGTGATGGTCGCGGTCCCGGCAAGCCGGTTGGTCGCCACCCGGTATTCGAGGTCGAGGTCGTAGCGGGACACCCGATAACCGAGGTTGCCGTTGGCGGGCAGGTACGGATCGATGCCGTCCGAAGGATCGCCGAGAAGCGGTTGACCTGTCCCAGGGGAACGTCGGCCCGCTTTACCTGGCACTAATCCTCCTATTCGGCCCCACGTTTGGTCTTTCATGACGTTACATGGCTCCTAGGGCGATGGCGCTCTGAGACCCGTGGGGCCGCTCGCCCGGAATCACACCTATGTGCCAAACGACCTGAAGGATGGAAGTCATGGGTATCACGAGGAATCTCGCATCGTTTGTCGCCCGAGTGATTCTCGGCATCATCTTCATCTTCCACGGCTGGCAGAAGCTGAACAAAGACGGGATCGACGCCACCGAGGCGTACTTCAAGTCGTTGGACATCCCTCTGCCTGCGGCCGCTGCGTGGTACTCGGCGCTGGTCGAGTTCGGTGGCGGAATCCTGCTCATCCTCGGAGTTCTCACTCCGCTGGTGTCCTTGCTGCTGATCGCCGACATGATCGGGGCGATCTTCTACGCGCACATCGACAACGGATTCTGGAACGCCGATCAGGGCTACGAACTGCCGTTGGCGCTGATCGCAGGCCTCATCGCCGTCGGTTTCGCCGACACCGGCCGGATCGGCGGCGACGGATACCTGATGAATCGCCGGCGCCGCCGCCGCGACCTCAATCGCGACCGCGACGTCGCGTACTGACAACCGGCTCGTCACCCACCCGCACTGAGCGTGGTCCCTCAATTCCAGGGCGCGATCGGATTGCCTTGCCAGCGGGTCGAATCGGGCACCACGTCGCCGCGCATCACCAGCGACGCCGGGCCGACGGTCGCCCCGTCGCCGAGACCTGAGGCAGGCAGCGCGACGCAGTGCGGCCCCAGGGTGGCGCCGGCGCCGAGGACGACTTCGTCCATGGCCATCACCCGATCGTGGAACAGATGGGTCTGCACCACGCAGCCCCGGGCGACGGTGGCGCCGTCACCGAGGCGAACCAGGTCGGCCTCGGGCAGCCAGTACGTTTCGCACCAGACGCCCTTACCGATGTGGGCCCCGAGCATTCTCAGCCACAGGTTGAGGATGGGTGTTCCGGTGGCGGCGTTGGCGAACCACGGGGCCGCGACCGTCTCGACGAACGCGTCCGACAACTCGTTGCGCCAGACGAACGAGCTCCACAGCGGGTACTCGGTGGCCCGGATACGTCCCACCACAGCCCATTTGGCGGCGGCCGCGATGCAGCAGGCGGCGGCTCCGGCCACCAACAGCACCAGCCCGCTGACGGCTGCCGCAACGTAGATGTTCGATTCCTGCGAGATGTACTGCAGGCCGATCAGCACGAACAACCCCAGGCCGAAGGTGATCATCACCGGGATCAGACGCAACGTCTCCACCGATGCGCGGGCCACCTTCAACTTCATCGGCGGATCGAAGGTCCGCGAGGTGTCCGATTGTGCGGCCGCCCGGCGCAGTCGTACCGGTGGGCTGCCGAGCCAGCTCGACCCGGACTTGGCCTTGCTCGGGGTGGCCGAGAGCACCGCCACCAGAGAGTTCTTCGGGACTTTGCGCCCCGGCCCGGTCATCCCGGAGTTGCCGAGGAAAGCGCGTTTGCCCACCTTGGCCTCATCGATGTGCATCCATCCGCCGCCCAGTTCGTACGAGGCGACCATGGTGTCGTCGGCGAGGAACGCCCCGTCACCGACCGTGGTGAATTTCGGGATCACCAGTGCGGTCGAGATCTCGGTGCCCTTGCCGATGTCGGCGCCGAGCAACCGGAACCACCACGGTGTCAGCAGTGAGGCGTACAGCGGGAACAGGAAGGTGCGGGCAGAGTCCATCAGGCGTTCGGTGGCCCACACCTGCCAGCCGGTCCGCGACCGCACCGGGTGATAGCCCTCGCGCATCCCGAGGGACAGCAGGCGCACCAGCACCACCGTGATGAATGCGAAGACCAGCAGGCTCACCATGGTCGCGGCCGGAAGGAGCGCGAGCGCGCGCAATGCCACCGACCGCAGCCGGTCCGCACTGCCGGCCCACGCGCCGATCACGGCGAGCCCGGCACACAGGGAGATGAGCGGAACGCCGGCCAGCGCGATGGACGACAAACCGAAGATCGGCACCCAATAGCTGCGCCGTGGCGGTCGGTGGTGGGGCCAGGGGCGCTGGGCCTTACCGGTTTTCACCGCGGGTGACCCGGCCCAGTGCTGGCCGCCCTTGACCCGGCCCATCACCGCCGAACCGGGTGCGATCTCGGCGTTGGCTCCGATGGTGGTGCCGGGCAACAAGGTCGAGCGCGATCCCACGCTTGCGCCGGCACCGACCTCGATGTCGCCGATGTGGACCACGTCGCCGTCGATCCACCAGCCGGCCAGGTCCACCTCCGGCTCGACAGAGCAGCCGTCGCCGAGGGTGATCAGGCCGGTGACCGGTGGGAGCGTGTGCATGTCCACGCCATGGCCGATCTGAGCGCCCAGCGATCGGGCGAAGTAGATCATCCAGGGGGCACCGGCGAGGTTGGCTGCGCCGCTGGCCTCGGTGAGCCGCTCGGCGATCCACAATCTCAGGTGCACCGACCCGCCGCGCGGATAATCACCCGGCTCCACGCCGGCGAGCAGCATGCGGATCCCGCCCGCGGCGATGGCCATCCGGCCCAGCGGGGTGATGAAGACGATGAACGCCGCCAACACCACCCACCAGTTCACCGGATGGATCCACGGTGCGTCGGTGAACCAGGCGAGCACGTTGTTGATCACCGCGAGCCAGGTGACCCACTGCAGCCCTGTGAGAGTTGTCAGCGGTACCGACAACGCCACTTGCGCAAGACCTGTTCGGCGGGGAGTGGGACGAACGATGCGTTTCTCGGTCACCGCGCCGGGGTTGATGTCGTCGAGCATCTGCGCCAGCGAGCCGAGCCGCGGATGGTCGTAGAGATCCGCCACCGTCACCGTGGGGAAACGTTCGCGCAGCGCGGTGACCAACTGTGCCGCTGCCAGCGAACCGCCTCCCTCGGAGAAGAAGTCGGTCTCGGCGTCGGTGATCGACACCCCGAGTACCGCGGTCCAGCGCTCGGCCACCCACGCCTCGGTGGAGTTCAGGTCGCCGGGCGTCTGGTCGTCGCCGGACGACGGCAGGGGCCAGGGCAGCGCGTTGCGGTCGACCTTGCCCGACGTGCGGGTCGGCAGTTCGTCCACCAGGACGAGCCGGGGGATCAGCGCGGCGGGCAATTGGTCGGAGAGCCGGTCGCGGGCGAGTGCGATGTCGAAGTCGGGGTCGGTGGACACGAGATAACCCACGAGGACCGAGTTGCCCGCGGCGGATTTGCGCACCGCCGCGGCGGCGCCACCGACACCCGGCAGATGCTGCAGCGCGTTGTCGACCTCGCCGAGCTCGATCCGTCGGCCACCGACCTTCACCTGGTCGTCGGCGCGACCCATGAAGACCAGGCCTTCGGGTTCAAAACGCACCAGGTCGCCACTGCGGTACGCGCGGTCCCAGCCGAGTGTGGCCATGGGGGAGTACTTCTCGGCATCTTTGGCCGGGTCGAGATACCGGGCCAGACCCACTCCACCGATCACCAGCTCGCCGATCTCGCCGGGCGCAACGGGCTGCCCGTCGCCATCGACCACCGCGAGATCCCAGCCGGCCAGCGGTAAGCCGATGCGGACCGGCATGGTGCCGTCGAGCTGCGCCGCGCACGCCACCACGGTCGCCTCGGTGGGGCCGTAGGTGTTCCACACCTCGCGGCCGTCGACGGCAAGACGGGCACCGAGCTCGGGCGGGCAGGCCTCGCCGCCGAAGATCAGCAGTCGCACCGCTTCGAGGGCCTCCGGTGGCCACAGCGACGCCAGGGTCGGCACCGTCGAGACAACAGTGATGTCACGCTGCACCAGCCACGGCCCGAGGTCCATGCCCGACCTCACGAGGGCACGTGGCGCAGGCACCAGGCATGCGCCGTAGCGCCAGGCGAGCCACATCTCTTCGCAGGACGCGTCGAACGCGACCGACAGACCGGCCAGCACCCGATCGCCCGGACCCAGCGGCTCGTCCTGCAGGAACATCTCGGCCTCGGCATCGACGAACGCGGCGGCATTGCGGTGGGTCACCGCCACACCCTTCGGCGTCCCCGTGGAACCGGAGGTGAAGATGATCCACGCGTCGTCCTCGACGGTCGGTCGCTCGGCATCGGCCGGCCGGTCGACGTCGCTGTCACCCGAACGAGAAAGACCCAGGTCGGATGGCCACCGCAGACCGTCGGCTCCGAGGACCGCCGCCACCTGGGCCTCGCCGAAGACGAGTGTCGCCCGCTCGGGTGGATCGTCGGCGTCCACCGGAACGTAGGCGGCACCGGCCGCCAGCGTCGAGAGGATGGCCAGGTACAGCTCGCGTGAGCCCGAGGGCATGCGGATCCCGATGCGGTCGCCCCGGCCGATGCCGCGGCTGCCGAGCCACGCTGCGCCCTCGTCGATCAGGTCGATGACCTCGGAGTAGGTGAGAACCAACTCCCCGTCGTCGATGGCGGGTGCATCCGGATGAGCTGACGCGGTTTCGGTCAGGATGTCGATCAGGGTGCGTGCGGTCGGCGCCTGCGCTGATCTGCTGAACTGCGCGAGGGTCGGAGCTGTCACCGAGGTCCTTTCTCAAGTCAAAGAATGCTTATTGTCGCAGCAGGTACCGGCCCCGCGAAGCCAACCAGATCACAAATCACCGTGTCTATTCGTGCGCGCGCAGGTCGCGAGGGCGCATGATGGGATGAACTTCACCAACGGTTCGCCTTGGGTTCACCCATCCGGGGTAGCCGCCGTGGTCGCCGAAACCGCCGCGCCGCACGACTGGACGCCTGGAGGTTCGTCATGACCGTCACCACACACAGACACCCGAGTCTGCGCTCGTACCCGATCTGGCTGGGCTCTCGGCTGTTCGTCAAACCGGCCCTGGCCCTGTGGCCGATCAGCGTGTTCGGGCTCCGGCCGCTGTTCATGATCGATGAACTGTTCGCACTGGCCCCGGGCCCCCGAGGCGTCGTTCGCGAGCAGATGACCCTCGCCGGTCGGCCGGTCGAACTGATGGTGCCGGCCGGACCCAGCAAACGTGACGACGCGACCGCCGTGCTGTACCTGCACGGCGGGGCCCTGGTTGTGTGTGGGCTGGCCACGCACCGTGCGGTCGCGGCCCGCTTGTGCCTCGACATCGACCTGCCGCTCTACTCGGTGGCCTACCGGCAGCTCCCGGAGGCAGGGGTGGGCACCTCGGTCACCGACGCCTATCAGGCCTATCGCGAACTGGTGCTCGAGCGTGGTTTCAACCGCGTCATCGTGGCGGGGGATTCGGCAGGCGGGTTCCTCGCCGCCAAGGTGATCGAGTTCGCCCACCGCGACGGCTTGCCGCGCCCGGTGGCGTACGTCGCCTATTCGCCCCTCCTCGATCTCGACATGGCGAGCAATCCTGATCGCACCAGCAGGTCGGATGCGTACCTGCCGATGAACAAGTTCGCCAAGCTCGCCCCGAAGTTCGACAAAGGCCCGATCGCCCTGACCGGTGCTCGTTCGGTGGTGGACATCGACAGCGAGGCCTTCCCGCCGACGATCGTGGTGACCGCCGAGGATGAGATGCTCGAACCCGATGCGGTGGCACTGGTGGAGAAGTTGATGGCCGACGGCGTGCAGGCCGACCTGCACAGCCATTCATGGCAGGTACACGCCTTCCCGGTTCTCGCCGGTCGTCTGCCCGATGCCCTGAAAGCAATCGCGAGGACCGCCGCATTTGCCACAGCAGCCGCGGCCGGATCCGGCCGAAAAGGCCGCGGACGATCACTACAAGGAGTGGGATAGCCCGGTGAACAATTCTCAGCAACTACCGGAACTCTTCGCAACCGACTCGCTGATCAGCGACGACGAGCGCGAGATCCGGGACACCGTCCGGGCATTCGGATCGTCCCGATTGCGTCCACACATGGCTGAATGGTTCGAGGCCGGCCAATTGCCGGTACGAGAGCTTGCCACCGAACTGGGCGAGCTCGGTGTTCTCGGCATGCACTTGGACGGCTACGGCTGTGCCGGCATGTCGGCCACCACGTACGGCCTGGTCTGTACCGAACTCGAGGCCGTCGACAGCGGTCTGCGCAGCTTCGTCTCGGTGCAGGGTTCGCTGTCCATGTACGCGATCCACGCCTTCGGTTCAGACGAACAGAAGCAGCGGTGGCTGCCGGAGATGTCGGCCGGACGTGCGCTGGGGTGTTTCGGCCTGACCGAGCCCGACTTCGGGTCCAATCCGGCGGGCATGCGCACCAACGCCAAGCGTGACGGCGACGACTGGGTGCTCAACGGCACCAAGATGTGGATCACCAACGGATCTGTCGCCGATGTCGCGGTGGTCTGGGCCCGCACCGATCTCGCGACGGGTTCGAAGGGCATCCGTGGGTTTGTCGTACCCACCGACACACCTGGGTTCAGCGCCCCCGAGATCAAACACAAGATGTCGCTGCGGGCGTCGGTCACCTCCGAACTCGTCCTGGAGGACGTGCGACTGCCCGAGTCGGCGATGTTGCCGGGGGTCGAAGGTCTCAAGGGGCCACTCAGTTGTCTGAACGAGGCGCGATTCGGCATCGTGTTCGGTGCGCTCGGAGCGGCCCGGGACTGCCTGGAGACCGCAATTGCCTACGCCGGGGACCGCGAGGTGTTCGACAAGGCGCTGTCGGGATATCAGTTGACGCAGGCGAAGATCGCCGACATGTCGCTCGAATGGGGCAAGGGCATGCTGCTGGCCCTGCATCTCGGCCGGCTCAAGGATGCGGGGACGTTGCGACCGGAACAGATCAGTCTCGGCAAACTCAACAACGTCCGCGAATCCATCGAGATCGCCCGAACCTGCCGGACGATATTGGGGGCCAACGGGATCACGCTGGAATATCCGATCATCCGGCACGCCAACAACCTCGAGTCCGTACTCACCTATGAGGGCACGTCCGAGATGCATCAACTCGTGATCGGCAAGGCTCTCACCGGCCACGACGCCTTCCGGTAATCCGTTGTGATCAACGCTGTTTCGTTCGGGTTCGGCTTTTCGTTCAGGGCGCGCTGAACGGTTACCGAATGGCCTCGCCGCGAATAACTTCACTGCGAAGACACTCACAGCGAAGTTCCCGGAAGGCGGCTACCCAATGTCTGCACAGCTCGACGTGGTCAAGCTCGGATCGAATGTCGGCGCGCGTATCGATGGGGTGAAACTGTCGGGAGACCTTGCACCCGAATCGGTCTCGGCGATCAACGTCGCCCTGCTCGAGCACAAGGTGATCTTCTTCCGGGGGCAGGACCACCTCGACGACGACGGTCAACTGGCGTTCGCCCGAGCCCTCGGTATCCCGACCACCGCCCATCCGACGGTGACGTCGCGGGGTGACACGATCTTGCC
This sequence comes from Williamsia muralis NBRC 105860, assembly GCF_001598915.1. Taxonomy (GTDB): domain Bacteria; phylum Actinomycetota; class Actinomycetes; order Mycobacteriales; family Mycobacteriaceae; genus Williamsia; species Williamsia muralis. Next base: position 734,794 of record NZ_BDAP01000001.1, read on the forward strand.
GATCGACTCCGACTATGGCCGGGCCAACAGTTGGCACACCGACGTCACCTTCGTCGACCGTATTCCCAAGGCGTCCATCCTGCGTGCGGTCGAGCTACCGAGCTACGGAGGTTCAACGGTGTGGGCGAACACGGTTGCCGCCTACGAACAGCTCCCGGCATCGCTCAGGGCGCTCACCGAGAACCTGTGGGCGGTGCACAGCAACGTGTACGACTACGCGGCGAGCTCGGCTCAATCGGTGGTGTCCCGGCACACCGAGGAGTACCGGGCCGAGTTCCAGTCCACCTACTACGAGACCGAACATCCGGTGGTGCGGGTACATCCCGAGACGGGTGAGCGGGCGCTGCTGCTCGGCCATTTCGTGAAACGATTTGTCGACCTGGGCGGCGCGGAGTCGGCCGAGCTGTACAGCGTGCTGCAGGCACGGATCATCAAGCTGGAGAACACTGTTCGCTGGAACTGGCAGCCCGGCGATCTGGCCATCTGGGACAACCGGGCCACTCAGCACTACGCCGTGGCCGACTACGACGACCAGTACCGCCGGCTGAACCGCATCACCCTCGCGGGTGACGTGCCGGTGAGCGTGGGCGGCGAACGCAGCAGGGTGGTGGCCGGCGACGCATCGCACTATTCCGACATCGTCGATCCCCGCGAATCGGACCGTGCGCTGGCGGTCTGAAGGTCTGGGACGATCCCGCAGACGGGGTGTGCTGCCGTGAACGCAATCAATGGAACGGTCTGTGAAATGTGTTCCATTGGTGCTACCGTCACCCACATGACCGAGGCAATCGAAACATCGACCTCTGACGCAACCGAGGGCAAACCCGCACCCGATGAGCACTACGCACGTCCGCAAATCGTCGGCGCGCCGCTCGGCCCGGGCTCACTGACCTGGAAGTACTTCGGCGACAACCGTGTTTCGCTCCTGGGTCCGCGGCCCGGGGTGCTCGAGAACATGCTCCCTGAGCTCGGGCAGGCCGTCCTGGAACACTCGGTGTTCTTCGATGACCCGTTCGCGCGCGTCAAGCGCTCGCTGCCGGGCATCTACGGAACGGTTTACGCCCCTGAAGGCGACAGCACGGGCCCCACGGTTCGCGACTTCCACACCGACATCAAGGGCACGATGCCCGGCGGCGACCGCTACCACGCGCTGAACCCCGAGACCTATTACTGGGCCCACGCCACCTTCCTCGACATCGTGCTCACCGCCACCGACCGCTTCATCAAGAAGCTGACGGACGCGGAGAAAGAGCAGATCTACGCAGAGTCGGTCACCTGGTACCGGCGCTATGGCGTGAGCGATCGGCCGATGCCGGCCAACTACGCCGAGTTCGTGAAGTACTGGGATCACATGGTCGACGAGGTGCTGATCCCGCACAAGACCGCGCGGTACGGCGTCGGTTACGTGACCAAGGGCTATCCGTTGCCTCCGGGGATGAAGCCGATCGTCTGGAAACTGATCTCCCCGATCGTCAACCCGGTGGCGGCGTTCATCACCACCGGCGGCCTGCCTGCTCGCTCCCGCGAGCAACTCGGCCTGCCCTGGAGTGACCGTAAACAGCGCAACTACGAACGGTTCTGTGCGGCGGTACGCGCACTCGATCCGATCTACCGACGGTTGCCTGCCACGACCCGCTACAACAAGTACGCCCTCAAAGGCTTTGCAAAGGCCGGGGTGCGGCCCTGAGGGGTGGCCGTGTTCACTTGACCCATGCATGCTCTGAAGAAATTCGGCACCAGTCTGACGGTGATCGGTTCGCTGGTCCTGATGGTCTGTGTCGCGCTGCTGTCCGTGAGCTGGGCAAATGACGGCAGATGGGGCTGGTTCGCACTCGGGATGGTGATCATTGCCGTCAACATCGGCCTGATCGTCACCGAATTGCGGCCCAAGCCCAAGCCGCTGCCGTGGACCTTGTCCGAGGTCCGCGAGGTCACCGACGGCATCGACAACGAGGTCAACGCGATCCGCAAACTCCGCCGGGCCGACCGCGGCTTGAGCCTGGAGAAGGCTGCGAAGCTGGTCCGTCAGGCCCGGTCCGAGCCCAGCGGTGGCAGAGACGGCGTGGCCTGAGCCGGCCGGTCGGCAGGTTGATCGGTCTGATCGGCGAATTGCGTTCGATACAGCTCTGAGTACCGGCCGCCACGCGTCAGCAGGTCGAGGTGGGTGCCGCGTTCGATGACGTGACCGTCTTCGAGCACCAGGATCTGGTCGGCCGCTCGGATGGTCGACAGGCGGTGGGCGATCACCACCGATGTGCGGCCGGCGAGCGCTTCGGCCAACGCCTCCTGCACTGCTGCTTCCGACGTGGAGTCGAGGTGGGCGGTGGCCTCGTCGAGGATCACGACGGCAGGATGGGCGAGCAGCAGGCGGGCGATGGTCAGCCGCTGGCGCTCACCACCGGACAGGCGGTAGCCGCGTTCGCCGACCACGGTGTCGAGGCCGTCGGCCAGACTCGCGACCAGACCGTCGAGGCGTGCCCGCCGCAGCGCGTCCCAGATGTCCTGTTCGTCCGCAGCGGGATTGGCCAGCAACAGGTTCGATCGCACGGTGTCATGAAACAGGTGGCCGTCCTGGGTGACCAATCCGATGGCTCGATGCAGTTCTCCACTCTCCAGATCGCGGACGTCGTTGCCGCCGAGGCGAACCGCGCCCGAGTCCACGTCGTAGAGCCTGGTGGCCAGCTGTGCGATGGTCGATTTACCGGCTCCGGAACTGCCCACCAGCGCAACCATCTGGCCGGGTGGCACGGTGAACGACACGTCGTGGATGACCTCTTCGCCGCCCCGCTTGTCCAGTACCGCAACTTCTTCGAGCGAAGCCAGCGACACCTTGTCCGCAGACGGGTAGCTGAAGCTGACGTGATCGAAGCTCAGCGACAGCGCGCCTTCGGGTACGGGCGTGGGGTCGGGTTTGTCGGCGATGAGCGGCTTGAGATCGAGCACCTCGAAGACGCGCTCGAAACTCACCAGGGCGCTCATGATCTCGACACGCGCGTTGGCCAGCGCCGTCAGCGGTGCGTACATGCGGGTGAGGAGCAGGGCGAGCGACACCACGGCGCCGGCGTTGAGATGCCCGTTCACCGCGAGGTAGCCGCCCAAGCCGTAGACGAGGGCCAGTGCCAGCGCGGAGACGAGGGTGAGGGAGGTGACGAAGATGCTCTGCGCCACCGATCGCCGCACTCCGATGTCGCGCACTTTGTCTGCGCGCCAGGCGAATTCGTTCGACTCCTGATGGGGTCGTCCGAACAGCTTGATCAGGGTGGCGCCCGGGGCGGAGAACCGTTCGGTCATCTGGGTCGACATCAGAGAGTTGTATTCGGCCGCTTCCCGCGACAGTGCGGCCATGCGCTTGCCCATCCGCCTGGCCGGGATCACGAACAGCGGTAGCAGGACAAGTGCGAGAAGGGTGACCTGCCAGCTGATCGAGATCATCACGGCCAGGGTCAGGGACAGGGTGACGATGTTCGAAACCACTCCCGAGAGCGTGTCGGAGAACGCGCGCTGTGCGCCGATGACGTCGTTGTTGAGCCTGCTGACCAGTGCCCCGGTGCGGGTGCGGGTGAAGAAGGCGACGGGCATCTTCTGTACGTGGTCGAACACCGAGCGGCGCAGGTCGTAGATCAGACCCTCGCCGATCGTGGACGAGAGCCAGCTGACCACCAGGCCGGTGCCGGCTTCGGCGACCGCGATGATGGCGATGAGGATCGACAGCCAGACCACGGTGGAAGCGGCGCCGCCGTCGACGATGTTGTTGACCACCCGGCCGGCCAGGACGGGGGTGAGGACGGTGAGCACGGCCACCACCACGCTGAGCACCATGAACACCGCCAGCTTGCCGCGGTGCGGCTGCGCGAACTCTACGATCCGGCGCATCGATTCCCGGCGGTTCTCGCGTCTGCGTTCCTTGCTGAGGTCGGGTGCGTTCATCGACCGGTACAGCGTGTTCCTGGCAACCGACTCCATACTCATACAACCACTGTAGGAGTTCAAGTTAACTTGAAGTCAATCGAATATGCGCACAGCTGAATCCGCCCGGCCTCCGGGACGGTGCGGGTTTGTGGTGAACTGGAAAGACCTGTGCTGGACAGAGCTGGACGATGAGGAGATCACTGTGGCATTGCGACTCGGATACAAGGCTTCGGCAGAGCAGTTCAATCCGCGTGAGCTCGTCGAGATCGCGGTGGCGGCCGAGGCCCACGGTATGGATTCGGTTGCGGTGTCCGATCATTTTCAGCCGTGGCGGCACAACGGTGGGCATGCCCCGTTCTCGTTGGCGTGGATGGCGGCGGTGGGTGAGCGTACCGAGCGGGTGCAGATCGGTACCTCGGTGATGACACCGACCTTCCGCTACAACCCGGCCGTCATCGCGCAGGCGTTCGCGTCGATGGCGTGCATGTACCCGGGTCGGATCATGCTCGGGGTGGGTACGGGTGAGGCACTCAACGAGTACGCGACCGGTTTTCAGGGGGAGTGGCCCGAGTTCAAGGAACGCTTCGCGCGGTTGCGAGAAGCGGTCCGGTTGATGCGGGAGCTGTGGACCGGTGGGGAGGTGTCGTTCGAGGGCGAGTACTACCACACCCAGGGCGCCTACATGTATGACATTCCCGAGCAGCCGGTGCCGGTGTACATCGCTGCCGGTGGCCCGGTGGTCGCCCGCTACGCAGGTCGCGCTGGTGATGGTTTCATCTGTACCTCGGGCAAGGGCATGGACCTCTACACCGAGAAGCTGATCCCGTCGGTCAAGGAAGGCGCAGACAAGGCCGAACGCAACTTCGAGGACATCGACCGGATGATCGAGATCAAGATCTCCTACGATCCCGATCCTGAGCTGGCGTTGGAGAACTGCCGTTTCTGGGCGCCGTTGTCGTTGACCGCCGAGCAGAAGCACAGCGTCAACTCCTCCACCGAAATGGAACGCCTGGCCGACGAACTCCCGATCGAGCAGGTCGCCAAACGCTGGATCGTCGCCTCCGACCCGGACGAGGCCGTCGAGAAGGTCAAGCAGTACACCGATGCCGGCCTCAACCACCTGGTCTTCCACGCCCCCGGGCACGACCAGCAGCGGTTCCTGACCAACTTCCAGAAGGACCTCGAACCCCGCCTGCGCAAGCTGGGCTGACCGCCTGCCCTTCCCCGAAAGTGTGCCCTTTTGGCGAGCGAACTCCCAGGTGGGGGGCGCCAAAAGGGCACATCATCGGGAGTTACATACGTGAGTAGCGGGCCATCGCGAAGCTGTAGACGCCGTAGGCCGCGATGCCGATGGCGGCGAGCACCAGCAGGAACTGGCCGAACGGTGCGTCTCCGAGCGTCTTGACCGCACCGTCGATGCCGGTGGCCTTGGACGGATCCGATTTCACCGATGCCACGATCACCAGGATCCCTGCGCCGGCCAGCACCAGGCCCTTGGCGGTGTACCCGACCACACCGAGGGGTGTCACGACCTTGCCGTCGGAGACCTTCAGGTCGTCGAGGAAGTTCTTCGTCACGCCCTTGTAGACGTGGTACGCGCCGACGGCGATGATGATCAGCCCGATGACAACGAGCAGCGTCTTGCCGGCCCCGTTCTCCATCAGGCGCGCCGACAGGCCGGAGTTCTGCTTTCCGCTCGATTGGCCTGTGCCACGGGCGAATTGAACCGCCGAGAACGCAAAGGCAAAGTAGACGACCGCCAGGCTCAGAGCCTTCAGCCGGTCGAAGAGCGCGGACGCGTCCTTCTTTCCCTCGGAATTGCTCCCATCACCCGGCTCGGTGGCGTGTGGTCCGACGATGGTCTCGGCCAGACGCCACAGCGCCATGGCCACGAAGGCCACTGCTGCAAGCCACAACACGAACTTGCCGCCCGAGTTCTTTGCGAGGGTTCCGAGTGCGCCGGACTGATCGGCGCTGCCACCGGAACCGAATGCCAGCCGGAAGATGATGTAGGCGATCAGCAGGTGCAGCAGTCCGCTCACGACGTGCCCGGCTCGCGCCAGGCGTTCGAAGGCGGAGCTGTCCGTGGCCCTATCGACGGCGCCGGAAACTGATTTGTCGGTCATGGTGAACCCTTCAGCTGCAGAACACGCAGGCACGATGTTCGACCTGAGATCCACTCAACCCTAGTGCGAATGGTTGCGTCGATCACAAAGCGGCCGATTCGGTCGACAGCTCTGGGCTGTTTGTCTACGTTGGTGAACTTGTTCGGTTGCCGGATGTCACAGCCCGCCCGAACTAAGGCATCCAAGAAGTGAGTCACCGCCGACTCAGTTGTGCCGGCCCGTCACCCGCTTACTTGAGGAGTTCCACCGTGCAGTTCTTTCCCCTGATCGTGATCACACAATCCATCGTCACCTCGGCGTGGGCCATCTACGGCATGGCCAGCATCATCGTGCGCGACGCGGACGCCGAGCCTCAGGCCGCCTGAGGAAACGCCACGCGCTCGCGCAGCAGTTCCATGATTCGGTGCACGGCGGGGTTGTCGCGGACGGCGTCGCGGGTACGCACCGAGATCGTTCGCGTCGGCGTCGGATTCCGCAGCGGCCGCGCCACCACCGTGGGCGGGAGGTTCCCGGTGCCCAATTCGGGCAGCACCGTGACGCCCACGCCCGCCGCGACGAAGCTGATCGCCGTCGGGTAGTCGTGCGTCTCGATGTGGAACCCCGGGCTGAAACCCGCCACCGAGCAGGCATCCAGAATCGCCTGCCGGCACGGGCCGCGTGACACGTCGTTGTCCACCCAGCGCTCGTTGCGCAACGCCGACAATTCGACCTCGTCACGTGCGGCCAGTGGGTGGTTTTCCGGGAGCACCACCACGTAGGGCTCGGTGAGCAGCGGCTCGATGTCGTATCCGCGCAGCGACGTGGATGCGGCGCCCTCCACGAAGATCTCCACATCGGGCTCGCCGGAGCTGTCGTGGACCAGTTCGATGAGACGTAAGTCGATACGGAGGCGGGGGAACTCGTTGGTGATCGCCGCGATGACCGGGGGTATCCAGGCAGCCCCGGCGGAGGCGAAATAGCTCACCGACAGACTTCCCACCCGCCCCGACCGCAGGTCTGCGACAAGCGATTCCAGGTCGGCCAGGCGTTCGAGCACGTGGCCGGCCTCCGCGGCGATCGTGCGGCCCACCATGGTCGGCTCGATCCCGCGACCGCGCTTTTCGACCAGGACCAGCCCGGTCTCCTTCTGGAGTGCGGCCAGATGCTGGCTGACGGCAGACGGGGTGTAGCCCAGTGCGGCAGCTGCGCCGTTGATGGATCCGGCGGCGACCACGGCGCGGAACAGTCGGAGGCGGTGGGCGTCGAGCATGGTCGAACTGTACAGCTGCACTGAAGTGTTCTCAAGGAGAAATCGCTTGTGCTTATGTGTCGGATGAATCAGAGTGGTCGCTGTGAAGGTCTTGTCGAACAATCTCGCGGTGGTGGCCGCGATCGTGACGGTGCTGCTGTGGTCGTCGTCGTTTGTGGTCATCCGATTTGTCGGTGAGACGCTGTCGCCTGGTGCGATGGCGTTCACCCGCCTCGCTGCCGGCGCCGTGGTGCTGGTTGTCATCGCACTGCGTTATCGCCGTCCGGTCCCTCGCGGCCGGGCGCTGGGACTGGTGATCGGTTACGGCCTGCTCTGGTTTGCCGCGTACACAGTGCTGCTGAACTGGGCCGAGCAACACCTCGATGCCGGAACGGCCGCGCTGTTGGTCAACTTCGCGCCCATCCTGGTGGCGGTGTTCGCAGGCTTCTTCATGGGAGAAGGCTTCCCGAAGCCACTGGTGATCGGAATCCTCATAGCCTTCGCGGGGGTGCTGCTCATCGCCCTCGGCGGTTCGGGCGGCAGTCACAACGACGAACTCGGCATAATCCTTGGACTGATCACTGCCGTGCTGTACGCGGCCGGCGTCTTGATGCAGAAGGTGGCGCTACGCACCGTCGATGCCGTCACGGCAACATGGGTTGGCTGCCTCGCCGGTCTGCTGGCCACGGTGCCGTTCGCGCCGCAGGCGATCGACGAACTCGCCGATGCCTCCGCAGGGGCGATCACAGGGGTCATCTTCCTGGGCGTGGGGCCCACCGCGATCGCGTTCCTGACGTGGGCGTACGCGCTGACCCGTACCGACGCGGGCAAGATGGCGGCCACGACCCTGGCCGTACCGGCGATTGCCATCGGCCTGTCCTGGCTCTTCCTCGGTGAGGTGCCCACCCCACTCGGCCTGGTCGGTGGCGCGATGGCCCTCACGGGTGTCGCGATCAGTCGGCGCCGGTCCCGAACGACGGCCGATGTACCAGAACCGGTTGCCACCTCTTAACCTTCTTGCATGGATCGGGAGCGGATGGTCGACGCCGCCATCGCTGTGGTGGAACGATTCGGTGCTCGTGCACTGAGCCTGACGTCGGTGGCGCGGCATGCTGGGGTGGGCCGGGCGACCGCTTACCGGATGTTCGGCGGCCGCGACCAATTGGTGCAGGCGATCGTCGAACGCGAGGTGAAGAGGCTCGGTACCCTGATCGCCGAGTGGACCGCGTCCGAACCCGAGCCGGCGGACAAGGTTCGTGTCCTCGTGCTCAACGTGCTCGACTACATTCGCAATCACGATGCGCTGCAATACATCCTGAAGAACGAGCCGGAAGAGATCATCACCACGATCGTCGCCCGTGGTCCCGACCGCACCTCCGACGTCACCATCGTGGACCTCATCGTGGCGAACAGCGTCGGCAACTTCGCGAACGAGCCGGAACTCGAGGCTGCGCTGGTGCCCGATGCCGGCCGAGCCACCGAGATGATGATCCGAATCATCTACTCCTACATGCTCATTCCGCGCAGTGCGCTGTCCGACGACGACATCGCGGACATGGTGGTGCGTTCGACCATCCGGTGAGCTCGCTGTCCGGTAACCTCGCAGGCCGTGCGCCTGCCGGACCAACGATGGCCCGCACAGGGCGGACATGACAGCTCTGCTGAACGGCAGCCGCGTTCCGGATCCGGCTGGTGATCCGCCTGATGAGGCCGGTCGCACGGCCGGCCCATTGCGCCCACATTAGGGTGGGCGGTATGGGCGCTTCGTCATCGAGCAGCATCTACCTGGCCTCACCAGAAGGCGACACCGGTAAGTCGACAGTGGCGTTGGGGGTGCTGCACCTGCTGGCCGCCTCGGGCGGCCGGGTCGGGGTGTTCCGGCCGATCTCCAGAACCAAGTCCGACCGGCGCGACTACATCCTGGAGTTGTTGATCGAACACGATTCGACCGACCTGAGTTACGAGGATTGCATCGGCGTCACCTACGAGCAGGTCCATGCCGACCCGGAGGCAGCGCTCGGGGAGATCGTCACCCGATTCCATGCGGTGGAGGAACGATGCGATTCCGTACTGGTGATCGGGTCGGATTACACCGACATCGCCAGTCCGTCCGAACTCAGCTTCAACGCCCGGATCGCCGCGAACTTGCAGACGCCGATGCTGTTGGCGCTCAAGGCGGCGGACCGCAGCGACGCCGAAGTGGTCGGTTTGGCCGAGTTGTGTCTGCACGAGCTGGAGCAGAACCACGCTCAGGCGGTCGCGCTGATCGCCAACCGCTGTGACCCGGATCGGCTGGACTCGGTGAAGGACGCGCTGCAGGAGGCCACCGGACTGCCGACGTGGACGTTGCCGGAAGACCCGGTGCTGATCGCGCCGACGGTCGGGGAACTGATGGAAGAACTCGGCGGCGAGTTGTACAGCGGCGATCCCGAGCTGCTCAGCCGGGAGGCCATGCATGTGATGGTCGGCGGGATGACCATCGAGCACATCCTGGAACGACTCACCGAAGGCGTTGCCGTGATCGCGCCGGCCGACCGCTCCGATGTGCTGGTCTCGCTGGTGGCAGCAAATGCCGCGGAGGGGTTCCCCAAGCTCTCCGGCATCATCCTCAACGGTGGCATCAAACCTCACCCGAAGATCGCTGCATTGATGGAGGGGTTGCAGTCGCCTCTGCCGCTCATCTGCTGTGAACAGGGTACCTACGAAACGGCAAGGGCCGCAGCCCATGCCCGCGCGAGGATGAACATCAACTCGGTCCGCAAGATCGACGTGGCTCTCAATCTGATGGAGGAGCACGTCGACTCCGTGGCGATGCTCGAGAAGCTGAAGTTGCGTATCCCCGAGGTCGTGACCCCCCAGATGTTCGAGTATCAGTTGATCGAACGGGCGCGCAAAATCCGTAAGCGCATCGTGCTCCCGGAGGGCGGCGACGACCGCATCCTGCGTGCCGCCGGACGACTGCTCCGACGCCAGGTGGCCGACCTCACCATTCTCGGAGACGAACGGGCAGTGCGGGATCGGGCCGCCGAACTCGATGTCGACCTGACCGGTGTGGACGTGATCGACCCGACGTCGTCGGAACTACTCGACGAGTTCGCCGAGGTCTACACCGAGCTGCGCAAGCACAAGGGGATGGACCTGCAGCGCGCCCGCAGCACAGTGCAGGACGTCTCGTATTTCGGAACCCTGATGGTGCAACTGGGTTACGCCGACGGCATGGTGTCGGGCGCCGTGCACACCACTGCGCACACGATCCGGCCTGCGTTCGAGATCATCAAGACGTCGCCGGGTGTGTCGACGGTGTCGAGCGTGTTCTTCATGTGCCTGGCCGACCACGTTCTGGCGTACGGCGATTGCGCCATCGTCCCCGACCCCACCGCCGAGCAGCTGGCCGACATCGCCATCTCCTCCGCCGCCACATCTGCACAGTTCGGCATCGAGCCGCGGGTGGCAATGTTGTCGTACTCCACCGGCGAATCGGGCAGCGGTGCAGACGTGGACAAGGTGCGCACAGCTGCCGGGCTCGTCCGGGAACGAGCGCCGGAATTGTTGGTGGAGGGACCTATTCAGTACGACGCCGCAGTCGATCCCTCGGTGGCCAAGTCGAAGATGCCCGATTCGCCGGTCGCCGGCCAGGCGACGGTGCTGATCTTCCCTGATCTGAACACCGGCAACAACACCTATAAGGCCGTGCAGCGCAGTGCCGATGCGGTGGCCGTCGGTCCCGTGTTGCAGGGCTTGCGCAAACCGATCAACGACCTGTCGCGCGGTGCGCTGGTCTCGGACATCGTCAACACCGTGGCGATCACCGCCATCCAGGCCCAGGGCCAATCAGACGACGCGGAGCAATGACATGACATCCCAGAGCAATCCCGACAACACCGTCCTGGTACTCAACGCAGGCTCGTCGTCGCTGAAATATCAGCTGGTGCAACCCGACTCGGGTAGGGTCGTGGCTCACGGCCTGGTGGAGCGGATCGGCGAGTCGCAGGCGCGGGTCGAGCACGTGCAGGGTGACGAGAAGAACGAGTTCGTCGGTGAGATCGCCGATCACCAGGCCGGTCTTGCGAAGGTCTTCGATCTCTTCTCCGAGGCCGGACACGATCTGGGGTCCGAAGGTATCGTCGCGGTGGGCCATCGGGTGGTCCACGGCGGACCGAAGTTCTATCGCCCCACCGTGATCGACGACGACGTGGTGGCTGCGATCAAGGATCTCGAAGACCTTGCCCCGCTGCACAACCCGGTCAACCTCGTCGGCATCGAAGCGGTACGGGAGTTGTTGCCCGACGTGCCGTCTGTGGCGGTGTTCGACACCGCGTTCTTCCACGGCTTACCCGACCATGTCGCCACGTATGCGATCGACCGCGAGTTGGCGAAGAAGCACGACATCCGGAGATATGGCTTCCACGGCACCTCGCACGAGTACGTGTCGGGCGTGACCGCCGAGTTCCTCGGTGCCGATCGCGAGAGCCTGAATCAGATTGTGCTGCACCTCGGTAACGGCGCGTCGGCGTCGGCGATCGAGGGTGGTCGCCCGGTGGAGACGTCGATGGGCCTGACCCCCCTCGAGGGATTGGTGATGGGCACACGTAGCGGTGATGTGGACCCGGGTGTGGTGATGTACCTGCGGCGCGCGGCGGACATGGACGTCGACCAGATCGACACCATGTTGAACCGCCAGGCCGGGCTCAAAGGTCTCAGTGGGGAGAACGACTTCCGTACGCTCACCGAGAAGGTCGAGGCAGGTGACGCCGACGCCACGCTGGCCTACAAGGTGTACGTTCACCGGCTGCGCAAGTACATCGGTGCCTACATGGTGACTCTGGGCCGTACCGACGCGATCGTCTTCACCGCCGGGGTCGGCGAGAATGCTCCGAAGTTGAGGGCCGACAGCCTCGCGGGTTTGGAGAGTTTCGGCATCCGGATCGACTCCGAGCGCAATGCAGCCAAAAGCCGTGAGGCTCGGGTCATCTCGTCGGACGATTCGGCCGTCACCGTTCTTGTGGTGCCGACCAACGAGGAACTCGCGATCGCGAGGCAGTCGGTGGCGGCGCTGGCCGGTTAGACGCATCCGGTTCTGCCGGGAGCCAGCCCGGGTCTGGCCAGTCCCTCCGATTGTGTTGAGTTCCTCCGGTTGCAACCGGAGGATGTGGCTGGAGTCGGAGGGAATGGGACCTCCGCGCCGACGTCGACCTCAGAACAACGTATGCGGCCGGATGAAGTTGGCCAGATCGACCAGCAAGAAGCGCTGGGTTCGGTTCATCGTGCCCCGCGCCAGTCGCCGCAGTGATTGCTCGCAGCCCACACGCAGGCCGTGGTCGTTGAACGGGTAGCCCAGGATGTCGCCGCGCGCAGATGCATCGGTGGGTGACTGGTCGGGTCGGCGATGGATCCAGCCGATCGCGATGCCGAGGACCAGGATCACCAGACGTTGCTTGCGAGGTTCGGTGTCGGACATGGCGTCCAGTCGCCTGGCGGCCTCGCGCAGCTGTTCTTCGGTGACCTCGGCGGGATCTCGGCCGTGGACAAGGGTGAGGATTGCCGTGCAACTCGCGGCGTTGTAGTGGCGGCTTGTCGGCGGGACGTCGTCGAGTGCTTTGACCGCGCCGTCGATGTCGCCGCCGGCGAACCGCATGCGAGCAAGCCCGAAAGCCGCGGTGACGATCGCGCGATCGGTCTGCCACAGCGTCCGATAGTGCTGCAATGCAACATCATGGTTGTTCATCAGCTCCGCGGTCGCCGCCACCGCGAGCTTGGGTGCCACTTCGCCGGGCATGGCGGCCAACACGTCGTTGAATCGTGCGTGCGCCACCTCCACATCGTTCATCAGCAACGCGCATAATCCCAGGAACCACTCTGTGCGCCAGGACTTTCCGTGATGCTCGGTGGCCTGGTTGAGCAGGTCGAGTGCGGTCTGTGCGTCCCCGAGTTCGAGATAGGCACGTGCTTCGATCAGGTCGATCTCTCGGGACGGGTGGTCGTCGGAGGGGTCGGTGCCGATCACCGATGACAGTCCACCCTCGCGGGCGCTGCGGATCGAGTCGAGTGTCTGGGTGGGTTCGGACAGCGCAGTCGAGTTGAGCAGTCCGGCAGCCGGATCCGACTGATCCACCAGCGGCACGGGAAGGGCGGCGACAACATCGGTGGTGTCGAGCTTGATCTGCGCACGTACGGGTTCGAGAATTCCGTCCACGGGCGCGAGCATCATCTCGGTGCCAAACGTGGTGCGCTGTGGACTGAAGACCGTGGACAGGCCGGGTCGTGGCACACCGGAATGCGCCGCGACCAACTCGCGCAGCACGTTGAGCAGCTGACCTGCCATCTCGTCGGCACTGGCGAAACGCTTGGTGGGATCGGGATGGGTTGCGCGCTGCAGCAACCGATAGAACGAGGGGTTGTCGGCGAACACCTTCGCGTCCGAGGGATCCGGCAGACCGTCGAGGTAGCGGCCCTTCTCCATCGGCATGTCGACTGTCAGGACGGCCAGGGTGCGGCCCAGGCTGTAGATGTCGGTGGCGATCTGTGGGCCGGTCTTGACGATCTCCGGGGCCTGGAAGCCAGGCGTTCCGTAGAGATGGCCGTAACCGTTGATGGGGGAGACGGCCCCGAGGTCGATCAGCTTCACGTCCTCGCTGCCGACCATGATGTTCTCGGGCTTGATGTCGTTGTACACCAGCCCTACCGAGTGGAGGTAGTTCACCGCCGGCAGCACCTCGAGGAGGTACGCGATGGCCTGCTCGGGAGTGAGAAGCTTTCGGCCGGGCCCACATTCGCCGTCCACGGCCGTGATGTCCTTGAGCGTGCTGCCGCCCACGTACTCCATCACGATGTACCCGAAGGTGTTGCCCACAGGATCGACGTGCTCGACGAAGTTGTAGATCTTGACGATGCCGGGGTGTGACACCGACGCGAGGAACTGTCGCTCGGCCAGTGCAACTGCTTGTGCCTGTGCGTCTTTCGAGTTCAGAAGGCCCTTGAGCACAACGGGACGGTCGGACACATTGCGGTCGATGGCGAGGTAGATCCAGCCGAGCCCGCCGTAGGCGATCGCGCCCGAGATCTCGTACTGGTCGGCGACCATCGTCCCCTTGGCCAGGCCGGGCACAAACGAATAGCGTGCCCCGCAATGGCTGCAGACCCCGGTGAGCGGTCCGGCTCCCGGCCCTGACTGACGGCCGACCGGCCGCCCGCACTTCCAGCAGTTGCGCTTGCCCTCGGCCACCACCGCGTGGTCCATGACCGCATCGGCGGGCTCGATGTCGAAGACGCGCGGGACATCGACCAGGCCGCCGCCCATCCGGCGGCGACTGCGCGAGCTGCGGCTGGTGGGGACCATGGGCGTCTGAGCAGACAGAACCGAGTTGGTCGGCCGGCCGGGCCGATCGTCTCGCTGGGTTCGTTGGGTCTGTTCGGTGAAGGCCATCTCCATCGGAACGGCTTGCGTTCCGATGTCGAGGTCCTCCATCGACACCGCCTGTGTCCCGACCTCGGTGTCGCTTTCGGCGGGGTCATCGTTGTTCACGAATCACCTCTAGTCCCGGTACGACGGTTGTGGTGGATAGTATTTCGGCCCAAGGATCGACAGCCAGCGGTCGTAGATGTCGAACCAGGTGCCGTCTTCACGCATCTTCTGCAGCACGCCATTGGTGAAACGGACGAGGTCTTCGTCGTTCTTGTTGAGGCCGATGCCGTAGGGCTCCTCGCCGAGGCTCTGCCCGACGACGTGTACGTACGGATCCTGCGCGGCCATGCCCGCCAGGATCGCATCGTCGGTGGAGACCGCATCAACCTGGCCCTGCTGCACCATCACCAGACAATCGGCCCAGGTGGAGACGGTGTCGACGATGGCGTCGGGCACCCGCTGCTGGATACGTGCGATGGACGTGGTGCCGCGGGCCGCGCACACGCGTTTGCCTGCCAAGTCGGCAACACCGTTGATGTCGGAGCTGCGCATGGTCAGGATGCGTTGCGACGCTTCGTAATACACGGTGGAGAATGCGATGTCCCGCAGTCGCTGGCAGGTGATGCTCATCGTCTTGACCACGACATCGACCGTACTGTCTTTCAGTGCGTTCATCCGGTCGTCAGAGTTGAGGATGCGGAACTCGATCCGCTCGGGGTCACCGAAGATCGCCCGGGCCAGCTCTTTGGCGACGTCGACGTCGAAGCCCTCGATGGTGCCGCTGATCGGGTCACGGAACGAGAGCAGGTTCGACCCGATGTCCAGGCCCACCTTGAGCCAGCCCCGTTTGTAGATTGTCTCCGTGGTGGTGCCCGGTGGCATCTTGCCGGGTTCGGGTAGGGGTCCAGGTGTCAGACTCGCCGTCGCATCACACGACTCGGTGGCCGGGGGAGGCTCGATCGGCACGTCGAGGCTCACCCCTGCAGGCTGTGGCCACGCGGCCGACGCCGAGGGCGG
The DNA here is from genome assembly GCF_001598915.1 of Williamsia muralis NBRC 105860. Classification (GTDB taxonomy): domain Bacteria; phylum Actinomycetota; class Actinomycetes; order Mycobacteriales; family Mycobacteriaceae; genus Williamsia; species Williamsia muralis. The sequence goes on from NZ_BDAP01000001.1 coordinate 750,476, forward strand.
AAGACTTTCGGGCGCTTCGGCATTGACGCAGCCGGCCACCATCGTTGTGGCGAGCGCCAGCGCGCCGGCCGCCACCAGGCCACGGACTCCTGATCGCGTGATCATCGGTACTCCCGGATCCTGGGGAAGATCCCGACGAAGGCGGCGATGCCGGCCGCGATGCCCAAGAGCATGATCCCGAGTCCGGCGTACCCGATGACCACCCGTGCGGTGTTGATGTCGTCGCGGAACGTGTTGCGGGTGTCGGTGATGCCATCGACAAGGGCCGTGTCGAGGCGACTGTATGCCGCGGCCGACCCGTCGGGGTTGTCGCCCACCGCGATGGCGGTGGCGCCGTTGAAGTCGCCGGCGTTGGTGCGTTCGAGGATGGCGGCATGGGCATCGCGCCACAGGGCGAGAGCGTCGATCGCGTCGGACACCGAGTCCTCGGCGACGTCCTTGCGATCGTCCTCGCGGTAGTCGGTCAGCACGGTGTCGATCTGTGCCACCGCTGTGGCGTACCCCGACTCGAGCTCCTGCTGATCGCCTCGCCGGACGAGCGAGAGGGTTTCATCCGACCGTGCCTGCTGGGTGAGGATGCGGGCCTGGGTCAGCTCGCGGAGCGGAACTGCGCCGCGGTTCTCGGCGTTGGCGGTGGAGTTGACCGACAGCAGGCCGCCGACGAGCAACCACAGCAAGCCGATCAGGACGCACCCGATGCCCACCAGCAATCCGAGGTTGAAGCGTCGGCGACTGCGCTTGGCGACGTACAGGTGCGCGGCAATCATCGCTGCCAGCAGCAACATCAGTGCCGTGTAGACGCCCCACGGCGCGTTGGTGAAGTTGGTTCTCGAATCGCCGATGGCGTCGGCGCGCTCGGCGTACAGCCGTTCGGCTGCGGGCAGGATCATCTCCTGCATCATGTTCGATGCCTCGCCGAGATACGCCGAGCCCACCGGATTGCCGAGTCGGTTGTTGATCCGGGCCGACTCGATCAGACCGGTGTACACGGGGATCTGGGCCGAGAGGGTGGTGAGGTCCTGCCGGATCTCGGTGTTGTCCATCGCGGCCCCGCTGACCGACTGGATGAGGGCGTGCGCCGCGGTGGCGACCGCATCGTTGTAACGCTCGCGGAGTTCGGGCGGTTCGAGGCCGCCGGAGATGAACGCCGAATTGGCGGCGGCGTCCGCGATGGACAGCGAGCTGTAGAGAACCTGCGAGGCCTCGGCGAGCGGCTCGGTCTGCACGATCATGTTCTCGAGCGTGGTGGTGCGGTCGTCCAGCGTGTCGGACGAATACCACCCGACGACCACCGACGAGATCAGCAGCACCAGCGAGATGATCATCAGTTTGCCGGGGCTGGTCCAGGCCAGCTCGCGCATGTTGGTGAGCGGGTTCTGGGTGCGCTCGCGGGTCAGACTCAGTACTTCGCGCCGGGTCAGGGGAGCGGGCCGATCGAACAGCGGCCGTCGGAAGCGGCCGCTGTACGGCTTCTCCGCATGCATGAGCCGGGTACGCAAAGAACTTGCGTTGCCGCCGGTCACGCGATCCCTTCTTCCTCCAGGCCCGCCGCGCAGGGCCAGGTCCTGATCGCAGATGAGTGGATGTGAAACCGACATTACTGCGAATTACCGAGCCCGTTGCGACAGTGCGGCCCTGTGTCACCCCGGCGGGGCAAGTAGCGTTGCACCGAGGTAGGTCGGCTGGGCGAGGAGGTGTCGCGTGCGGGGCGACGGCGACGGTTGGGTTTTCGACGCGGACGGATCGCGATATTGGGGACGGCACGGTGCCGCGGGCCTGTTGCTGTACACCCCGAGCGAGACCAGTTCGGTCCTCGTTCTGCTGCAACATCGCGCTGTGTGGAGCCACCAGGGTGGCACGTGGGCACTGCCTGGTGGAGCCCGCGATTCACACGAGAGCGCGGTGGACACGGCCGTCCGTGAGGCCGATGAAGAAGCGGGAATCGCCGACGCCGAGCTCACCGTGCGTGACGAACTGGTGACGCACCGGGCGCCGAGCGGCTGGACGTACACCACGGTGATCGCCGAGGTGGCCGCCCCACTGGCCACCACGGCCAACCGCGAGTCGGTGGAGCTGCGGTGGGTCAGCGCCGATGAGGTCGGCGATCTGGCACTCCATCCCGCGTTCGCCGTGAGCTGGCCCGAGCTGCGCAGCAAGCTCAGCGCGTTCTCCCAGTCCGACACCTGACCGCGGCGGGTCACTGCGCTGCGAGCGCTGCCCTTCGCGCCAAGTCGGCGAAGGCGGCGCGGAGTTCGGGCGGCCCCTCCACCTCGATGTCGACGTCGAATCTGCACAGTGCGGCCGCCAGCGCCGCCCATGACCACGACCCCGACCGCAGTCGGCACCGCGAGGGTCCGAGTGACTCGACGACCCCATCGTGGGCGAATGGATGTACGTCCGTGGCGTCGGCATGAAGGATCACATCGCCGATGCACGGCCAGCGGTCGGTGTTGTCGGTCGAACCCTTGAACCGGCTTTCGAGGAACGTGCCCACGTCACCCCCGGGGATGTCGCGACGGACGAACCGGGGTCCTGTCGGTGTCCTCGGAGACATCCGGTCGGCACGGAAGACTCGCCAATCATCGGCGTCGCGATCCCAGCCCACCAGGTACCACCGGCCCTGCCGTGACACGAGGTGGTGTGGCTGCACCCGGCGGGGCGGAGGGGACAGCCCGGCGTCCTCACGATCGGTGTCCGTGTCGTCGGCACGGCCGTAATCGAAACGGAGTTCTTCGCCGCGTCGGATCGCATCGCCGATGGCGAGCAGCACGTCGGTTCCGGCTGTCGGCTGGTTGTTTCCCGCGAGGGGCGTGAGTTCGACCGCGTCGACTCGTGGCCGCAGTCGGCTCGGCAGCACCTGCCTGACGGTGGTCAGTGCCCGAGCCGCAGATTCCCCGATGTCTGCGCCGGTGTTGGGTGCGGCCTGCAACGCGATCGCAATCGCGACGACCTGTTCGTCGTCGAACAGCATCGGGGGAACAATTGCGCCGGCGTCGAGCCGATAGCCGCCGTCGCGTCCCTTGGTGGCCCGGATCTCGTAGCCGAGCTCACGCAGCCGGTCCACATCGCGACGAAGGGTGCGCTCGCTGACGTCGAGGCGGTCGGCCAGGAGCCACCCCGGCCAGTCGCGTGGTGCCTGGAGCAATGACAGCAGCGACAGCAGTCGGCGCGAGGTACTCGTGGCGGGGGTCAGCGGCATGTTGTCGATTCTGCCGCGATAAGCGGACAAATACTGACCTATGAGGTGCGCACAGTGGGCACCGGGCCGGAAAACCGGCTCCGAGCCTCAAAGGAGCAGATATGACCTACAACGCAGTCACCCACCTCAACTTCGACGGCGAAGCCCGGGCGGCCCTCGAGTTCTACCGATCGATCTTCGGCGGCGAGATGACCGTCGCGACCTACGGCGACTTCGGCATGCCGAAAGATGCCCCCGGCGCCGATCGGGTTGTGTTCGGCCAGATCGTGGGGGAGTCCGGATTCGGTGTGATGGCCTACGACGCGCCCGCACCGGCCGAGCCGTCACGCGCGGTCGCGCCCACGCCGGTTACCAGGCGCGAGAACGGAATGACCCTCACGAACTCGCCGTTTTTCGTATCGGTGCGGGGTGAGAGCGTCGATGAGGTCCGCGCACTGTGGGACGGGCTCGCCGACGGCGCCGACATCGTCGAAGAGTTCGGCCCCGCCCCATGGGCGCCGGCGTTCGGCATGCTCACCGATCGTTTCGGTGTCACGTGGATCATCGACGTGGCCGCGCAGTACTGATCTGGGACGGGCCGACGCCGATCGGCCGGTGCCTGCAGCTCAGTAGAGCCGATTGGCCGCCGCGATCAGGGCACTCAGTGCCGACTCCTGACCGGTGCGGCCGTTCCCCATCGCCCAGGTGCGCCGGTCGTCGCGCTCGCACAGCAGGAAAGTGGCCACGCCGCCGGTGAAGTCGTACTGGTGGAGGCTGACGATCTCGACGCCGGCGCCCAAGCGGTACAGCATGTCGGTGAGCGCGCCGATCGCTCCGGTCGCGGTCGCCGAGAGCGATCGGATGACGTCGCCGGCGGCGATGGTCGCCCTACAGTGCAAGAGGTCTTGTGGGGCGGCCGACGCGGTCCAGTTGCCGAGACGAATCGGTCCGGTCGTGGGCGCGTAGGTGTCGGCGAAAGCTGTCCACGTCATACCGGCGGCCTCGGCCCGCAGCGGCGATGGCAGTGATCTGCCATAGCGGGAGGCAAAAGGATCGGGCGCGGTGGCCTGGGAATGTGGGGAGATCGGTGTATCTGGTGTGGTGAGAGTGTTCATCAACATGGTCTTCCGGAGAAAAGGATGACCAGCAGGTAGCGCTCACGGCCCGCAACGGGGGGCCGGTCGGATCAGACCCCGCTGCGGTGAACTACGAGAATGCGCTTCATGATTCGCCAACCATAGTCCTCAGGATTTTGTCCTTGCAACCAGTTTGTCCTTCAAACGACGGGCAGCGTTACAGGGATCGTTCGAGGCGGTGATTGCGCGCACCACGACGATGCGGTCGGCGCCGGCGTCGAGTACCTCCGCGAGTCGCTGTTCGTCGATGCCGCCGATGGCGAACCAGGCCCGCGGCGATGCCAGTTCGGCGGTGGCACGCACGAGGTCGAGACCCGGTGCGAAGCGGCCCGGTTTGGTCGGGGTGGGCCAGCAGGGGCCCGTGCAGAAGTAGTCGACCCCCGGCTGCTCGGCCGCGGACGTCGCCTGCTGGACATCGTGGGTCGAACGGCCGATCACCACGTCGTCGCCCACGATGCGGCGGGCCAGATCCACCGGCAGGTCGTCCTGCCCCAGGTGCAGTACATCGGCGCCGCTCAACGCGGCGATGTCCGCTCGATCGTTCACGGCCAGCAGCGCGCCGTGGCGTGCGGTCACCTCGGCCAGTGCGCCGAGGAGATCGAGTTCTTGCGCGGCTTCGAGGGGCCCAAAGTCGCGTTCACCGGCCGACCCCTTGTCACGCAACTGGATGACGTCCACGCCGCCGGCCAGCGCGGCGTCCGCGAACTCGACGAGATCGCCGCGTTCACGCCGGGCGTCGGTGCAGAGGTAGAGCTGGGCGGTGGTCAGGCGATCGCGGGCATTCACGATCGCCGAATCTACCTTCTGCCCGAATCATGGCCCGGCCTCCTGGCCGAACCAGCGGGCTAGCCTCCTGGCCGAACCAACGGGCTGGCCTGCGGGCCGAACCGACGGAGTAGTCTGTCGGTCAGTACACACACGGGTGCCCGAGGGATGCGTCGGGCTGAGATCTGGGTCGCGAACCTGCCCATGACCGTTACACCTGATCCGGGTAATGCCGGCGAAGGAAGAAGGTGGGATGAAGTCTCTCGCAATCGTCGGTGGCGCCGTCATCGGTCTGGCATGCGCGGTCCGTGCCGCCGAATCAGGCTGGCAGGTAACCGTTTACGATCCAGGTCACCTCGAGCCGCAGCGCGGCGGCGGGCTCGTTTCCACTGCGGCATCTCGGGTGGCGGCCGGGATGCTGGGCATCGCGGGGGAGAGTCGCACCGGTGACGACGTCTACCTCGCGTTTGCCGAGCAGGCGATGTCGCGCTGGCCCGAGTTCGTCGACAGGCTGGGCGACGATCAGGTGGTCGCTGCCTCCTCGAGTCTGATGGTGGGTGTCGACAGCGCGGACGTCGGCGAGCTGGCCATGGTCGCCGAATGGCTGGCCCGACGCGGGCATCCGATAGAACCGTTGACCGGCAGGGAGATCCGTGCACTCGAGCCCGCGGTGTCGGGGCGGGTTCGCAGTGGATACCTGGCCCGGCGAGAGATGGCAGTGGACAATCGCCGCCTGCTGGCCGTGCTGGCCGACCGCGCGGCGACGTCGGGAGTACGGATCGAGACCACAACAGTCCACGACCTCGCGGAGATCTCCGCCGACCAGGTGCTGCTCGCCGCAGGTGTCGGGTCGGCCGCGCTCTGGACCGGGCTCCCGGTCTATCCGTCCAAGGGCGAAGTTCTGCGACTCGGATCCACGCCCGGCGCACTGCCGCCGCCGAAACACGTTGTGCGCGGCCGGGTCAACGGGCGGGCGGTGTACGTGGTGCCTCGGCCCGACGGCGTTGTCGTCGGGGCCACCCAGTACGACAGCGGGTTCGACCGGCGACCCGTGGCCGGTGGGGTGGCGGACCTGCTCACCGACGCCATCGAGCTCATGCCGTCATTGCGCGAGTACCACCTGCTCAGCGCCGAGGCGGGACTGCGTCCCGCAACACCCGACGGAATGCCACTCATCGGCAGGCTCGACGACCGGACGATCGTGGCGACGGGTCACGGTCGCAACGGGATCCTGATGTGCCCGGTCACCGCAGATCTGGTGGCAGACATCCTCTCCGGCAAGGAGATCGACCAACCAGCGACAGAACCAGGGAGATTCGCATGGCAACCGATGTAAACGTCAACGGCGACGACGTTCGGCTACCCGATGGGGCGACCGTGCTGACATTGCTCGACCAACTCGACCTTCCCCGTACCGGGGTCGCCGTTGCCGTCGACGGCGTGGTGCATCCGCAGTCCCGTTGGGCGCAAGAGCTGGGGCCTTGTGAGCGGATCGAGATCCTGACGGCGGTGCAGGGTGGCTGAACAGCTCACGGCACCTGACGAATTGACTCAGGCGGGTACCGCTGCCGACGACTCCCTGGTGATCGCGGGCCGCGAGTTCACGTCCCGGCTCATCACGGGCACCGGCGGCGCCGCCAACTTGGCGGTTCTCGAAGACGCGCTGGTCGTCTCCGGCACCGAGATGACGACGGTGGCCATGCGCAGGGTCGATTCCGGCGGACGCACCGGAGTGCTGGACCTGTTGCGCCGCTTGCAGATCGAGGTGTTGCCCAACACCGCCGGCTGCCGGACCGCCGCCGAGGCCGTGCTCACGGCCCAACTGGCCCGGGAGGCACTCGACACCAACTGGGTCAAGGTCGAGGTGGTCGGCGACGAACGGACCCTTCTCCCGGACGGACCCGAGTTGATCGAAGCGGTCGACCGTCTGGTCCAGGACGGGTTCGTGGTGTTGCCGTACACCAACGACGACCCGATCCTCTCGCGACGACTCGAAGATGCCGGGGCCGCCGCCGTGATGCCTCTCGGCTCACCGATCGGCACAGGGCTGGGCATCAGCAACCCACACAACATCGAGATGATCGTCGCGACTGCGGGCGTGCCGGTGATCCTGGATGCGGGCATCGGCACCGCGAGTGACGCGGCCCTGGCCATGGAGCTCGGTTGTGACGCGGTCTTGCTCGCTTCTGCGGTGACCAGGGCTGCCGATCCGGCCCGGATGGCTGCCGCGATGCGTTCGGCGGTGACCGCGGGCAGGCTGGCCCGCGGGGCCGGCCGGATCCCCAAGCGGTTCTGGGCACAGGCGTCGTCGCCGCAGCTCGACAGCTGAGACCGCCGGTGAAGATCAGTCACAAGGATGAGGTGGGCGGCGGTGCTGCTCTGGCACACTGAGGGCCATGATCAGAGTTCAGGGCCTGACGAAGGTCTATGGCAAGAACCAGGTGGTCAGCAACCTCACGTTTGACGTGAAACCAGGTGTGGTGACCGGTTTTCTGGGTCCCAACGGTGCCGGCAAATCCACCACCATGCGGATGATCCTGGGGCTCGACCGTCCCACCTCGGGTACCGCGACCATCAATGGGTTGCCGTACCGCGAGCTCAAGAGGCCGCTGACCCAGGTGGGCGCGCTGCTCGACGCCAAGTGGGTGCATCCGAACCGCACCGCCCGCAGCCACCTGCGGTGGATGGCCGCGTCCAACGGGATCCCGAACCACCGCGTCGACCAGGTGCTGGCCGACGTCGGACTCACCGAGGTGGCGGGCAAGAAAGCCGGAGGCTTCTCGCTCGGCATGTCCCAGCGCCTCGGGTTGGCGGGTGCACTGCTCGGCGACCCAGGTGTCCTGCTCTTCGACGAGCCGGTCAACGGCCTCGATCCCGAGGGCATCGTCTGGATCCGAAAGTTCATGCGGGCTCTGGCCGACCAGGGTCGCACCGTGTTGGTGTCGAGTCACCTGCTCACCGAGATGTCGCTCACCGCAGAACATCTGGTGGTGATCGGCCGCGGTCAGCTGATCGCGGATGCGTCTGTCAAGGACTTCACCAGCAGCGCGCAGGTCACCGTCCGCGTGCGTAGTCCCAAACTCGGCGAACTGCAGGCTGCGCTCGCCGCGGCCGGGCTGCGTTCGGTGCCGGTGGCCGACGACGGGGCAGGCCCGTCGCTGCGCCTGGAGAACGTCACCACCGACCAGGTCGGCGACATCGCTGCGGCCAACGGCATCGGTCTCCACGAGCTCTCGGGCAAGACCGCTTCGCTCGAGGAAGTCTTCATGTCGATGACCGCGGGCGCTGTCGAATATCACGGCAACGACGCGATGGCCTTTCCCGGACAACAACAATCGGTGGCCTCCTATCCTGCTCAGCAAGGTCAATTCGCTCCGCCGCCACCGGGGTGGGGTCCGCAACCAGGTGTGCAACCGCCGGCGGGCCAACCGGGTTACGCGCAACCGGGTCATCCGCAATCAGGTTGGGACGAATCGGGTCAGAATCAATTCGGGGGTAAAGCCTGATGCTCACCAACGCCGTAGCGGCAGAGCGCATCAAACTCGTCACCACCAAGTCGCCGTACTGGTGTGTCGGCATCGTCATCGTTCTCGGACTGGGACTGGCATTCCTCTTGGGGTGGGCCACCAATGCCGACAACACCTCGGACAGCGAAGTCAACGTCTCCGACTTCGTGGTCGGTACCACCGGATTCGGTGTCACGGTTCTCATGATCATGGCCGTGCTGGCGGTCACCAGTGAGTTCCGTTTCGGCACCATCCGGACGTCGTTCCAAGCGGTTCCGCAGCGTTACAACGTCCTGTTGGCAAAGGCGGCCGTATACGGCGGGCTGGCTGCGGCAGTCACGTTTGTGCTCACCCTCATCTCGGTTCCGATCGGCAAGGCGATGTCGGGTTCCGACGTCGACCTGCTCGGTTCCCACGCCATCCGGCTGTATTGGGGCGTTCCGCTGTACGCATTCCTGGCTGTGCTGATCGGGTTGGGTATCGGTGCACTGATCCGCCAGACGGCCGGCGCGATCGTTGTCCTGCTGGTCTGGAGCCTGGTGCTCGAGAACGTGCTGTCGGCGATCCCGAAGGTCCAGGACGTTGCCGGACCCCTCATGCCGTTCCTGAACGCCAACCACTTCATCGACGGCCGCGAACTTGGATTCGATTGGTACTGGAACGAATACGGGTCGCTGTTCTACTTCATGGTGATCACCGCGTTGGTCTTCGGTGCGGCGATCTACGTGACCGACCGCCGCGACGCCTGACCAGACGACGCCGAGGTCGCGCTAGACCTCGAGCCGCCAGAGCGGGTTGACCGGTCCGTGGCCTGCCCCCAAGGGGTAGGCCACGGACAGCGACTTGGTCACCCATGACTTCGCGAAACGGACGGCATCGGGTACCGAATAGCCGTGCGCCAGTGCGCAGGTGATGGCCGCCGCCAACGTGTCTCCGGCACCGTGGTCGTGGCCGGTGTCGATTCTCGGAGCGGTGAGCTCGATGAAGTCCGTACCGTCGAAGAGCAGATCCGGACTGTTCGGGTCCGACCGCAGATGACCGCCTTTGACCAGGGCCCACTGAGCACCCAGAGCGTGTAGCGCGCGTGCGGCCTTCTCCTGGGAGACCCGGTCGGTGACGTCGATTCCGGTGATGAGCCGCACCTCGTCCAGATTGGGCGTGATCAGTGTGGCAATCGGGATCAGTTTGCCGCGAAGCGAATCCATCGCCTCGCCGGCCAGGAGCTGGTCACCGTGCATCGACGCGCAGACCGGGTCGACCACCAGGGGGATGGCCCGTCCATGGCCCAGATCCAGCTCACCGGCCGCGCCCACCACCGCATCGATGATCTCGCCAGAAGCGAGCATGCCGGTCTTGGCCGCCCCTATCCCGATGTCGGTGATCACCGACCGCATCTGGTCGGCCACGACAGTTGGCGGAATCGGATGGAAACCGCTGACGCCCAGCGAGTTCTGAACCGTCACCGCGGCGACGGCCACCGTGGCATGCACTCCGCACAGGGCCATCGTCCGCAGGTCGGCGTTGATGCCTGCGCCACCGCCGGAGTCGGTTCCGGCGATGGTCATCACTCGAATGGGTGTCTGCCCCAGAGGTACCCGGGGTAGAAGCTGCACGGCGTCGGTCATGGTGTCGAAAGTACGGGACCCACACCGGCTGCGGGCGCTGAACTGGCCTCGGTGAGCGGCAGGTACACCGCCGCACCTTTCTCCACGAACTCGGCCGATTTGGCCGCCATGTCCGCGGCCAGCTTGCGGTCGATGTCGTCCTGGGTCACCAGGTTGTGCTCTTCGGCGTATGCCCGGACATCCGCGGAAATCCGCATCGAGCAGAACTTCGGGCCGCACATCGAACAGAAGTGGGCCGTCTTCGCGGGCTCGGCGGGCATCGTCTCATCGTGGTACTCGACGGCGGTGTCGGGGTCGAGGGCCAGGTTGAACTGGTCGTTCCAGCGGAACTCGAAACGCGCCCGCGAAAGTGCGTCGTCGCGTTCCTGCGCGCGCGGATGAGCCTTGGCCAGATCGGCTGCGTGCGCGGCGATCTTGTAGGTGATCACCCCGACCTTCACATCGTCGCGATTGGGAAGTCCCAGATGCTCTTTCGGGGTCACGTAGCAGAGCATCGCAGTACCGGCCTGTGCGATCATCGCCGCGCCGATCGCCGAGGTGATGTGGTCGTATGCGGGGGCGATGTCGGTGGCGAGTGGGCCCAGCGTGTAGAACGGCGCCTCCTCGCACAACTCCTCCTCGAGGCGGACGTTCTCGACGATCTTGTGCATGGGGATGTGCCCGGGGCCCTCGATCATCACCTGTACGCCATGCGATTTCGCGATCTTGGTGAGTTCGCCCAGCGTGCGCAGTTCGGCGAACTGGGCGGCGTCGTTGGCGTCGGCGATCGAGCCCGGCCGCAGACCGTCTCCGAGGGAGAATGTGATGTCGTAGCGGGCGAAGATCTCGCACAGCTCTTCGAAGTGGGTGTAGAGGAAGGACTCCTCGTGGTGGGCCAGACACCAGGCAGCCATGATGGACCCCCCTCGCGACACGATGCCGGTGACCCGGTTCGCGGCGAGCGGCACGTAACGCAGCAACACGCCGGCGTGGACCGTCATGTAGTCCACACCCTGTTCGGCCTGCTCGATCACGGTGTCGCGGTAGGCTTCCCACGTCAGCTTGACCGGGTCGCCGTTCACCTTCTCGAGGGCTTGGTAGATCGGCACCGTGCCCACCGGCACCGGCGAGTTGCGCATGATCCACTCGCGGGTGGCGTGGATGTCCTTGCCGGTGGAGAGGTCCATGATGGTGTCAGCACCCCACCGGGTGGCCCAGACCATCTTCTCCACCTCTTCGGCGATCGACGAGCTGACCGCCGAGTTGCCGATGTTCGCGTTGACCTTGACGGTGAACGCCTTGCCGATGATCATCGGCTCGCACTCCGGGTGGCGATGGTTGGCCGGGATGACTGCTCGGCCGATCGCGACCTCGGACCGCACGAACTCGGGATCCATCTGCTCACGAGCGGCGATGAAGCGCATCTCGTCTGTGATCAAACCTGCTCTTGCCCAGGCGAGTTGGGTGCTGGCGCCGTCCACCGGCCCGGGCCGGTTCCAGCTGTCGCGGATCTTGGGCAGACCGACTTCGAGGTCGAACTCGGGATTGTGCTCGGTGTACGGGCCGGAGGTGTCGTACAGGTCGAGGTGTTCACCGTTCGACAGGTGCACCCGCCGCCCGGGTACCCGCAGATGATCGATCTGCTGGTAGGTCTTGGAGCTTCCGCGGATCGGGCCCGTGGTCACAGAATTTACGGCGTCAACCATTTTTCTCCCTACGCCGGCATTACCCGGTCAGGTTCATCCGGTCGACGGCCGCCTGCCGTCATCTCAGCCCTCGGATCGCGAGAGCCCCCGTGCTTTTCTATTGTCCAAGGGCAGCTTACGCCGCTCGTCAAGTCAGCTGCAGCAGCAACGCGCGTTTGTCGATCTTCCCGACCGCGGTCACCGGCAGACCGGCGACCACCTCGAGCTGGTCGGGTTGCTTGAACGTCGCCAGCCCACGGTCGGCGAGGAACTGCCGGATGGTCGGGAGATCAGGCGCCGGGCCGTCGGCGACGATGACGGCGCAGATGCGTTCGCCGAGAGAGTCGTCGGGAACCCCGATGACCGCTGCCTGCCGAATGTTGTTGTGGGCGACAAGGTTCTCTTCCACATCGTCGGCCGCGACGTTCTCGCCGCCGCGGACGATGGTGTCCTTGATGCGGCCGGTGACGATGAGATGGCCCGAGGCCAGTCTCCGCACACGATCACCGCTGCAGTAGAAGCCGTCGTCGGTGAACGACCGCCGGCCCTGCTCGCCGGCGCGGTAGTAGCCGCGGATGGTGTACGGACCGCGCACCAGCAATTCACCTTCCGTGCCGTCAGGGACTTCATCGCCGTTCTCGTCCACCACGCGCAATTCGTCGTGGTCGCTCATCGGGCGACCCTGGGTGCGGGTGACCGTTTGTTCGTCGTCGGTGAACCGGGTGTAACAGATCAGCCCCTCGGCCATCCCGAACACCTGCTGCACCGCGCCGCCGAACGCCGCGTTCGCTGCGATCGCGTCGGATTCGGCGATCTTGGCCCCGCCCACCTGCAGCAGCCGCAGTGACGAGACGTCGGCGGGTTCCCATTCGGTCGCGGCGGTCCAGACCTGGGCCAACGCGGGTACGAGTGCCACCGCGGTGACCCGGTACTTCTCGATCAGGTCGAAGGTGTGGTCGGGAGAGGGGTTGTCGGTGAACACCGCGTGGCCACCGACGGAGATGATGCCGAGCAGCCCTGGGCAGGCCAGCGGGAAGTTGTGTGCGGCGGGAAGCGCCACGAGGTAGGTGTCGGAGGAGGTCCACCCGGCCACCTCGGCGCTGAGTTCGGCGTTGTACCGGTAGTCGTTGTGGGTGCGCGGGATCAGTTTGGGCAGACCTGTGGTGCCACCGGACACCAGGAAGAGTGCGGGGCTGTCGGGATCGGGGGTGGGAACAACCTCGAGGCAGCTCGGGTCGCCCTGTGGCGGTGCGGCCTCGCAACCCCGGTCACCGTCGACGAAGACCGCGCGGATGGTGTCGACGCGCCCGCGCAGCTGGTGGGCCAGGTCGCGGTAGTCGTACCCGCCGGCGTGTCCGTGGCAGACATAGGCAACCGCCCCGGCCGTCTGAGCCAGATGGGCGATCTCGTTGATGCGGTGGGCGGGCAGAGTCATCACGGGCGCGATTCCGGCTCGCAGCATGCCGAAGAAGTTGACCGCAAAATCCACCGAGTTCCGGTTCTGCAGCACCACGCGTTCGCCAGGGCGCAGGCCGGCCTCGACGAACCCGGCCGCACGCCGGGCCGACGAGTCGGCGAGGTCGCGATAGCTCAGCGTGCGGGTGATGTCGGAGACGGCGGGTGCATCCGGTGCGGCATCGGCCTGGTCCCACAACATCCGCCAGAGGGGTGTCTCTCGCCACAGGCCCAGTTCCCGGTACCGCGTCGCGGCCGTCGGGGGGTGGGGTGTGAAACCGCTCGTGAGGTCGCTGTCATCGTGCATCACAGACATGGTGGTGATCGTAGACTTGGCCCAGATCAGTTGGTTAGGCTAGCCTCAAGCGCGAGAGTTAGCCCATCCTAAGTCCGCGGTTGCTGGGATCATTGGGGCACGGACGAACTTTCGATCGACAAGACGCCTGACAAGTCCGTGGGCCACTGGGGTCCACACGTGGTGCGGGTGAGTAGAGGATGCCATGAGCAGCAGAGCATTTGCCGGGGCGATCGCGTGACCGCGACCATCGACACCAACAGTGACAACAAGGGCGGCGACAACAAGGGCGGCGACAACAAGGGCGGCGACGAGTCCGGGGCGCTCCACGGGGACCTCGGTGCCGCACAGATCTGTGCGGCCTGGGCGCAGGCGGATGTCGCCGACGACTACGTCGTGTACGAACGCGAGAATCGCTGGGTTTTCGCCGGGGGACAGCGGGCCAGCGTGGTGCTCACCACCGACGAGGTGGTCACGACGATCGGGACCGAGTCGACGTCACAAGCTTGGTCGGGCCTACCTGCCGGCGCGATCTCCGCAGCGCTCGCCGGGCTGCCCTTCCCGCATTGGCGTGTCTACGGATGGATCGCGTTCGACTTCTGCGCGCCGGGTCTCGGTGCCGGCGATCACCTCACCGCAGGCAGCGTGCTCGCCCACCTCGTTGTGCCCGAGTTCGAGGCATGGGTGGAACCCGACGGCATCCGGGTGGAGGGTGGCGGCGACGAATTGGCCGAGAGACTGCGCGAGATGGCGGCCCGTGCGCCGCATTCTCACCCGGTCTCGCCCAGTCCCTTGCCTGTCGACGACGACCCGTCGGACTACCGGGGTCGCGTGGCGAAGGCGGTCGCGGAGATCCATCGCGGTGACTACGAGAAGGTGATCATCTCGCGAGGGGTCGATGTCCCCTTCGACGTCGACATCGCCGCCACCTACAGCGAAGGCCGGAAGAAGAACAACCCTGCTCGTTCGTTCCTGCTTCGGCTCGGTGGTCTCGAAGCTGCGGGTTTCAGCCCGGAGCTCGTCGGATCGGTTGATGCCAATCGCCGGATCGTCACCGAACCACTGGCGGGCACACGCGCATTCGGCAGGTCTCCCGAACTCGACGCAGCCGCTCGTGCCGAGCTCGTGTCGGATTCGAAAGAGATTGTGGAACACGCGGTTTCGGTACGTACCTCGTTCACCGAGGTGCAGTCGGTGGCGCTGCCCGGCACCACCGCGGTGACCGAGTTCATGGTGGTCCGCGAACGGGGCAGTGTTCAGCACCTCGCTTCGACCGTGCAGGGAACGCTGGCGCCGGAGTTCGGACCCTGGGATGCGCTCGAGGTGCTCTTTCCTTCGGTCACCGCCTCTGGTATCCCGAAACCTGCTGCGGTGGATGCGATCTACCGCCTGGAGGACACCAGGCGCGGGCTGTACTCGGGAGCGGTTCTGACCGCCTCGTCCGAAGGCGAGCTCGAGGCGGCACTGGCTTTGCGCACCGTCTTCCGGGAAGGCAGCCGGTCCTGGGTGCGCGCCGGTGCCGGCATTGTCGGCCAGTCGTCTCCCGAGCGGGAATTCATCGAGACGTGTGAGAAGTTGGGGAGCATCGCGCCCTATCTCGTCGAACGCACATCCGACGACCGCTGAGCCGTGTGATGAACGACGGTACCGAGCCCACTGACAAGGTCGGCCTCGATGAGATCCGCCGGCAGATCGCCGAGCAACTCGGGTGCTCTCCGGAGACCATCGACGACGACGCCGACCTGATCGGACTGGGTCTCGATTCGATCCGGATGATGAAGATCGCGGGTGGCTGGCGCAAACGGGGCCACAACGTGAACTTCGCGCAGCTGGCCGAGGCCCCATCGGTTGCCGCCTGGGCGAACCTCATCGGTGGGCACCCGGAATCGGAGCGGTCACAGGCAGGCGGGGTGTCGATTCCTCCGTCGACGCAAGAACATCCGGCATCGCCGGATGCCCCGCACGAGGCGCTCGCCGAATCGGGACCCTTCCCGTTGGCGCCGATGCAGCATGCCTATTGGATCGGCCGCTCCGAAGGTCAGGACCTGGGCGGTGTCGCGGCCCACCTCTACGTCGAGTTCGACGGAGCCGATGTGGACCCGTCACGGCTCCGAGAAGCCGTTGCACATCTGGTCGCGGCGCATCCGATGCTTCGGGTACAGATCCTGTCCGACGGTACGCAGCGCGTGCTGGCCGAACCCGGCCGCGAGGTGTTCGGCGTCGTGGATCTCAGATCGACCGACGATGCGCAGGTCGAGCAGACCCTGAACGAACTGCGGCAGAACAAGTCTCACCAGATGCTGCCGATCGAAGAAGGTCAGGTCCTCGACATCACCCTGACCCTGTTGCCAGACGGCAGGACGCGACTTCACGTCGATGTCGACATGATCGCCGGTGACGCGATGAGTTACCGGACGATGCTGGCCGACCTGGCTGCGGCCTATCACGGCCGTTCACTACCTGCCGTCGAGTTCACCTACCGGGACTACCTCGCCTGGCGCGGCGAACACCCGGACGTCAATCGTGATCGCGATCAGCAGTGGTGGGTGAATCGGCTTGATGAATTACCCTCGGCCCCAGTGCTTCCGCTGGTGCCGCGGTCGCAGCGAACCGACGAACACCGGGTGGTGCGTCATCACCACTGGATCGACGCGGCCGCCAAGGAGACCCTCATCGCGGCAGCGCACGAGCGCGGCGTGACGGTGGCCATGGCTCTGGCGTCGGTGTTCGCCGAGTCGATCGCGCGGTGGTCCAGTTCGCCCCGATTCCTGCTGAATCTTCCCCTGTTCCAACGCGAGGCCGTACATCCCGACGCCGATCGGCTGATCGGCGACTTCACCACCTCGGTCCTGCTCGACGTCGACGCCTCTGCCCACTCATCCATTCTCGACCGCGCCCGCGCGTTGCAGAAAGTGATGCACGCGAACGGGTCTCATGCCTCCTACAGCGGGCTCGAGGTACTGCGCGACCTGGGTCGCCATCGCGGAGAACAGGTGCTCGCGCCGGTGGTGTACACCAGCGCACTCAATCTCGGTGAGCTGTTCGACGACGATGTGGTGCACACCTTCGGCGATCCCGAGTGGATCGTCTCGCAGGGCCCGCAGGTCCTGCTCGATGCGCAGGTCACCGAGGTGCGGGGCGGACTACTGCTGAACTGGGACGTGCGTGAATCTGCGTTCTCTCCAGGGGTCATCGACGCGATGTTCACCCAGTACCGTGTCGCGGTCGACAGGCTCACCCTCTCGAAGGCGGCCTGGGAGGCCGACACCACACCGCAGCTTCCCCTCGATCAGCGTGCGGTGCGCGACAGGGTCAACGCGACCGACCACCCGACCAGCGAACAGGTGCTGCACGAGGGCTTCTTCTCGTGGGCGGCAAGGACTCCGGAGGCTGCAGCCATCCGGTTCGGCACCGAGGGCCTGTTGACCTATCGTGAGGTCGGCGCAGCAGCTCTCGCTGTCGCGGGGGCGCTGCACCAGGCGGGTGTCAAGCCGGGTCAGGCTGTCGCGGTACAGCTTCCGAAAGGCCCCGAACAGGTCATCGCCACCCTGGGCATCCTCGCGGCCGGTGCCTCGTACGTACCGGTGGGTCACGACCAACCCGCGGCGCGGCGAGCGCACATCCTTACTGCCGGACAGGTTGTTGCCTGGGTGGGTGCCACTCCCGATCCCCACCTGCCGACCGGCCTCACAGCGCTCACCTACACCGACGCCGCACAGTGTCCGGCCCCTCTTGCAGAGGCAGTGATCCCGGACCGCGAGTCCGTCGCGTACGTGTTGTTCACCTCCGGATCCACCGGGATCCCCAAAGGGGTCGAGGTGCCACACCGGGCGGTCATGAACACCATCGACGACCTGCATCACCGCTTCGGTGTGACTGCCGCCGACAGCGCCCTGCTGGTCTCCAACCTCGAGTTCGATCTGTCGATCTACGACATCTTCGGACTGTGGGGTGTCGGCGGCACAGTTGTCACGATGACGGACGCCGAGCGCACCGATCCCGACGTCTGGAAGGCACTGATCGAGCGTCATTCGATCACGCTGCTCGCATGCGTACCCAGCCTGCTCGACATGCTGCTCAACGCCACACCCGCCGGCAGCACCGCGCTCGCGTCGGTGCGCGCGGTGTTCCTCGGTGGCGATTGGGTCGGCGTCGACCTGCCCCGCCGCATGACGGCGCTGGCACCGGGCGTTCGGGTTGCCGGTCTCGGTGGTACCACCGAGACGGCCATCCACGCCACGATCTGCGAGACGGTGGACCCGCCTGATCATTGGGCCGCAGTGCCGTACGGAACACCGCTGAACAATGTGCAGTGCCGGGTTGTCGACGCCACGGGCAACGACTGCCCGGACTGGGTGGCAGGCGAACTGTGGATCGGTGGAGCCGGGGTCGCGCACGGATATCGCGGCGACCCCGAACGCACCGCCGACCGCTTTGTGCGCCACCACGGCCAGAACTGGTATCGCACCGGCGATCTGGCGCGCTACTGGCCCGACGGCTGCCTGGAGTTTCTCGGACGTGCCGACCATCAGGTGAAGATCCGCGGCTACCGGGTGGAACTGGGTGAGGTCGAAGGCGCGCTCCGGTTGCTGCCAGGGGTGCACCGTGCGGTGGCGTCGGTGCTCACGGGCGCAGCTCCCACGTTGGTGGCCGCCGTCTCGCCGGAGTTCGGTGCCTCGCTGCAGCGGGAGGCCGTGCTGGACGGTCTTCGGGAGTTGCTGCCCGGGTACATGATCCCTGTACAGTTGCTTATCCTGGAAGCGATGCCGATCACCGGCGTCGGGAAACTCGATCGCCGTGCGGTGCACACGATGTTCGACATCGAGGACACCAACTCGGAGTTCGAGCCGGCTCGGTCCGCACTCGAGCGCGCGCTCGCCCACATCGTCGGCGAGCTCGTCGGGGCCGACCGGGTCGGGCGAGACGACGACTTCTTCGCTCTCGGTGGGGACTCGGTGCTCGCGACCACACTGGTCGCTCGTGTCCGCGAGTGGCTGGATGCTCCGAATGCGGTTGTCGCCGATGTGTTCTCGGGACGGACGGTTGCGTCGATCGCCGAGAGGCTGATGGCCTCGGACCCTGTCGTCGGCCGCCTCGAGCAGGTTGCGGACATGTACCTCGAGGTCATCGCCATGGGTGACGACGAACTTGCGGACCTGGTGACCGAATGAGCGGTACGGGCGGGTCGGACCGGCTGACGGGACCAGTGCAGACCCTTCTGGTCATCGGGGCCGGACCGAAAGCGCTTGCTGTCGCGGCCAAAGCGACGGTGATGCGGGAGCTCGGCCTGCCGGCGCCGCGTGTCCTGGCGGTGGAATCGCATGCCGTCGGCGCCAACTGGCAAGCCGGGGGTGGATGGACCGACGGTCGGCATCGACTGGGCACGAGCCCGGAAAAGGACATCGGATTTCCGTACCGTTCCAATATCGCTCGCGGGCACAACCACGAGATCAACACGCGGATGATGGCTTACAGCTGGACGTCGTATCTCATCGATCGGGGCACCTACTCGGAATGGATCGATCGGGGCAGACCGGCACCTCCGCACAGCACATGGGCGAAGTATCTGCAGTGGGTGGCGAGCAAGGTCGACCTGGAGGTGGTGCTCGGGACGGCGCGCAAGATCTCGGCCGATGGCCCCGGCTGGAGTGTCGAGGTGTCGGGAGTTGATGGCTCGATACAGGAGATCTCCGCTGACGCGCTGATGATCTCCGGCCCGGGCCGCAGCGATCGAGCCCTGGCCCGGCACCCACGGGTACTGAGCATCGCCGAGTTCTGGAACCTGGCCGGCCGCAGGGAAATTCCCGCATCGTCTCGGGCCGCCGTGATCGGCGGTGGCGAGACCGCCGGGTCTGCACTGGACGAACTGGTTCGGCACGACGCGATGACGATCTCCGTCATCTCGCCGATGGCCACGATCTACACCCGCGGAGAGAGCTTCTTCGAGAACGCGTTGTTCAGCGACCCGTCGAAGTGGGCGGCGCTCAGCACTGCCGAGAGACGCGACGTGATCCGCCGCACCGACCGCGGAGTGTTCTCGGTTCGCGTGCAGGAGAACCTGATCAGCGACGCCCGAGTCCATCACCTGCAGGGAAGAGTGGTGCGGGTGGTGGAGCAAGGGCAGTCGGTGGCGGTGACACTGCACAACGAACTGCGTTCGGACCAGGCGCACACCTTCGACCTCGTGGTGGACGCCACGGGTGGACAGCCCCTGTGGTTCATGGAGCTGTTCGATCCGGCCACCACAGACCTCATCGAACTCGCGATCGGTTGGCCGATCGATCAAGAACGGCTGGAACTGTCCATCGGCTACGACCTCTCGGTCACCGGTCTGCTCCCCAAGCTGTATCTGCCGAATCTGGCCGGATTCGCTCAGGGCCCCGGTTTTCCGAATCTCAGTTGTCTGGGAGAGCTGTCCAATCGTCTGCTGCGCGCGCCCGAGAAGGTGTCACCGGGCCGGCGAGCCCAGGCGGGCTACGGGCGTAGGTGACCGACGGGCCGACGTCGGGGAGCGGGGTCAGGGCCGGCTGAGCGAGTGCAGCGCAATACGGCGACCGGGACGCACGTCGAACTCGCCGAGATCGCGGTAGCCCTTCTTCGCCAGGGCCCTGCGCATGTAGGCGTTTCGGTGATCGGGGTCCACAAAAATACTGTGGCACAACGGGTCTGCTGCCCAGATCGCCTCCGCGAGCCGTTCCATCCAGGTCGACATCACACCTCGGCCGAGGAGGTCGGTCCGTGCAGTTGCGATGTGAAAGCCCATGTCGCGGGGCGCAGCTGGATACACCTTGGCGTTCTCGTCGCGGGCCGGGCGGTACAGCTCCACGTACGCCACCTCGGTCATCGCCTCACCGGAGACTCCGAATGCGGCGAGATCGGCACTCACGATGCACGGGCGCGAGTAGTCGCCGGCAAGGCGTGCCGCCGAGTCTGCTCGCCACTGCGCAGCCGACCATGGCTGTTCCCAGGTCTCCACCAGGTGCGGCAGCGACATCCACGCGGCGAGCATCTCCGGGTCGGAGCCGTCGGGGTCGACGAGGCGCAACGCGAACGGCGGATCGAAGTCGGGCACCACCGGCGGTGGGGCCGCCCGGACATCGTCACCGACGTCGGTGAGTTCACGTTTGAGGACATGCGAGGTCACGTCGGTCGTGCTCCGTTCAGTTCAGCCGGACGCAAGTAGGGTAGCCTAACCAAGGAGTTCCGGCCTTCGGGTACCGGGAACCGACCTCTGGCCGCCGGAAGAGCAGCGCTTCTGGCCGCCCGGGGTGTCGGCCCATGGCCGCCCAGAATGAAGGAGCAGTACCTAGATGTCACGCGACCTCGGATGGATCCGGCAGTTCCATCAGCCCACGTCCCCGGCGAATCCGCCTCTGTTGATCTTTCCTCACGCGGGCAGCGGGGCATCGACCTACCGGGCGTTCTCCAAAGAACTCAGTGCCTCCTTCGACGTGATCGTCTTCCAATATCCGGGACGGCAGGACCGCGCACGGGAGGCGCCGGCCGAGACATTGCCCGATCTTGCTGCGGGTGCCTTTGCAGAGTTCGTCGGATCGAGATGGAACCGGCAGGCAGCGATCACCGTGTTCGGCCACAGCATGGGTGCTGTCACTGCTTTCGAGTTCGTCCGTCTGGCCGAAGCCCGCGGCATCGACGTGCGATTGCTCGGGGTGTCGGCGGCGGTGGCGCCGTCGCAGGTTGCGGACCTGCCTCCTCATCCGACGGGGGACGAGGAATTGCTCGAGCACCTCTCGGCGCTGAACGGCACCGGTGGTGACGTGCTGGCGAGTGCGGATGTGATGCGGATGGCGTTGCCTGTCATGAAGATCGACTACAGCGCCTTCGATGCCTACTCCTGCGGCACCGAGGTGACGGTCGCGGCCCCGATCCGCGCCATGGGGGGCGCGGAGGACCCCTTCATCACCCCCGGACAACTGCACGGCTGGGGCACACACACCACCGGTTCGGTGGATGTGACCGTCTTCGACGGCGGGCATTTCTATCTCGACGAGAACCGTGACGATGTCGCCGAGTTGCTCGTCGCCGAACCCGCGGCAGCACAACAATCGATCCAGCGGTAGCGGAGCCGTCGATGTCAGCCAACACGAGCGATCCGATCGTAATCTCCGGGATGGCCGTGGAAGCGCCGGGAGGAATCGAGGACGCGGGAGCCTTCTGGGCGGCGCTCGTCGCCGGGCGTGAGCTGATCGGTCCTTTTCCCAGAGACCGCGACTGGCCGATCGAGGAGCTGTTCGCCCTGCACCGGCTCGACGGCTGGAGTGCCGTCGCCGATGCCGGCGGATTCCTCGACGGGGCATCGCATTTCGACCCGGGCTTCTTCGGGATCAGTCCACGCGAAGCGATCGCGATGGACCCTCAGCAGCGGGTCGCCATGCGAGTTGCCTGGCGCGCACTCGAAGACGCCGGTATCAACCCCGGTTCTCTGGAGGATGCGGAGGTCGGTTGCTACATGGGCGTGTCGATCAGCGAGTACGGCCCGCGAGCGGCCGAGGTCAACGAGTTCAGCGGTCACCGCATCACAGGAACCGCGCTCGGCGCGGTTGCCGGCAGGATCTCACACAGCCTCGGACTCGTCGGTCCATCGATCAGTGTGGACACGGCCTGTGCTTCGTCGCTGACGGCACTGCATCTGGCTGCCGGAGCGGTCCGCGACGACGAATGTGATTGGGCGCTTGCCGGCGGCGTTTGCGTGATGGGTTCTCCCGCTGCGTTTTACGAGTTCTCCAAGAACAACGGGCTGGCATCGGACGGACATTGCCGGTCGTATGCGGCCGATGCCACCGGAACTCTGTGGGGTGAAGGGGCCGGTGTGGTCGTCGTCGAACGCGAATCCAGGGCGCGGGCTCTCGGACACCGGATCCACGGGCGTGTGCTGGCAACACGTATCAACCACAACGGCAAGGGAATGCCGATCGTGGTGCCGAGTGCGGCGGCGCAGGTTCGCCTGATCGAGAAGACCTTGGCGGCAGCGGAGGTGGAGGCCGGCGATATCGGCCTGATCGAGGGGCATGGCACCGGGACACCGCTCGGCGACCCGATGGAGCTGACCGCGTTGCAGAACACCTACGGGCAGGGGAGCGCCGGGACGGTGAAGCTAGGATCGGTGAAGTCGAACGCCGGCCACGCCCAGGCTGCCTCGGGGATGCTCGGTCTGATCAAGATGCTGCTCTGCGGCGGCAACGGGCACATCGCGCCGACACTGCACGCCGATCGGCCCACCACGAAGGTCGACTGGGACAGTTCGGCGCTCCGATTGGCCGACGGCCTCGAATATTGGGAGCCGAAAGATGGTGTGCGCTACGGCGCCGTGTCGTCGTTCGGGGTCTCGGGCACCAATGCGCATGCGATCGTCGCGATGCCGGAAAGTGCCGTGGCCGTCGAGACCGCGGGAGCCCGCCATGCGTGATCATCGCCTGCCCGACGGCCGGACCGCGGTTCTTCTGTCTGCTGATTCGCCGGAGCTCCTGGCGGCCGAGGCCGGTGCGTTGTCGGCGTATGTGCGCGACAACCCGACGGTGACCCCGAGTGCTGTCGCGGCAATGCTGATGCGCACCCGTGTGGTCCGCAGACATCGGGCACTGGTGATGGCCTCCGACCGGGATCGCCTCGCTGCCGGCCTGCAGGCGCTCGCGGACGGTGGCGACCATCCGGACGTGGTGCGTGGCCGCGGCCCGGCGACCAGGCGGACAACGGCTTTCGTCTTTCCAGGGCAGGGCAGTCAGTACCCCGGTATGGGGAAGATGTTCTACGACGCGTCACCGGTATTCCGGGACGAGCTCGACAGAATGAACGACATCTTCGTCGACCTGTACGGCATCTCCCCCAGGGACTATCTGCTCGATCAGCAGGAGCGTTCGGTCGACGCGGATGGGCGTGTGCACGAGGACATTCGCGTGGTACAGCCCGCGCTTCTGATGCAGATGATCGCCCTGGCGCAGATGTGGCGTTCGTTCGGCGTGGAACCGATGCTGACGGTGGGGCACAGCCAGGGTGAGATCGCCGCGGCGTACATCTCAGGAGCGATGTCGTTGACGGACGTCATCCACGTGGTGGCCACCCGGGCGAATCTGGTCGTCGAGTTCTCGCCGACCGGCTACTCGATGGCGGTGGTCGCCATCGACCGTGATGAGTGCGAGGCGTTACTGGCCGAACATTCGGGGTGGGCCGAGCTGTCGGTGGTCAATTCCCCGCACATCCTGTGCATCTCGGGTGACCGTTCGACGGTGCATGACATGGTCGGAACACTGACTGTCGCAGGAAAGTTCGCGAAAGAGATCCGGGTCGACTACCCGGCGCACACCTCCATCGTCAGCAGATTCCGAGACGAACTCGGCGAGGCGCTGGCCGACAAGCTCGAGAACTCGAGATTCACGGAGACGTCGACCCCATGCTTCGGTGGCACCCTGGGCAAGACGATGTCGCCGTCACAACCGCTGTCGGACTACTGGTTCTGGAACCTTCGTAACCGTGTCAGGTTCGATCTCGCGGTCGGCGGCGCCGTGCGCAGCGGGGCGGACACCTTCATCGAGATCGCCGAGCACCCCACCCTGGCGCTTGCCATCCAGGAGAACATCGCGACCGCAGCGCCTGACGCGGCGATGCCCGTGATCGGGACGTCGCGTCGCAGCGCAGAAGACCTGCGCGAGTTCACACACAATCTCGCCACCGTCGCCGTGAACGACTCCGGCTATCGGTGGGAGTCCCTCGCTGTCGACGACGTGGAACCCATACCCCCGCTGCCCGATTTCCCTCACGTGCAGATGGCGCGGCGGTCGCTGTGGGCCTCGCATCTGGCGCCTGGGCAGGAACTGGAATCGGCAGTGCCTGAGGAAAACTCGGCGCTGTTTCCCCGTCGCATCACCGAGACGTGGATGCGACTGGCGCGCCGCACGCTGGTGCCACCGCGTTCCATCCTGCTGGTCGACCACACCGGGCGGTGTGAGCAATGGGCCGCCGACCTGTGCGCCGCAGCGCCGGCCCACGGCGCCACCGCGAGCATGTACCGACAGCAGGGATCGTCGGGGTCGGCGCAGTTCGATTCGGTGGTGATCCTGTTGCCGAGTGGTTCCGGCGACACCGTGCCCGCCGCGATCGCGGACCTCTCCGACTTCTTCGGCAACCGGGGCTGGCTGCCGGCCGCGGTCACCGACGCCGCCGAATGCTGGCTGGTGACTGCAGCCGGCGAACACGTGGTGCCAGACGATCCGGTCCCACACCTGTTTCATGCCGCTGCCAACGCCGGATTCCGCTGTCTGGCAGCCGAGTACCCGCGCACGACGTTCCGGCACCTCGATCTTCCCGACGACGGTGCGCCGTCGGCTTCCGCCGTCATCGGCGCTCTGCACATCGCTGCCGAATCAGAGCTGGCCCTGCGCGGCGCTAAGGTCTACGCAAAACGCCTCGCCTACGTCGACGCTGTAGACGGACGCCCCGCACCCGTGCTCGGGGACGCCGCACCGCTCGGGTTCGACGATCCGGCCATCGGTTCGGGTCCCGACGATCACGTGGTGATCATCGGCGGAACCGGCAAGCTGGGTCTGGAGTTCTGTGAGTACTTCGCCGCGGGAGGCGCGACAAGGATCACCCTTCTCAGCCGATCAGGTGAAACCGCCTCCACTGCAGGCCGATTGCGGCACATCCGGAGTCTGGGTGGCGCGAGGGTCGATGTCGTGGCGTGTGACGTCGGTGACGAGGCATCGGTTCTGCAGTTCGTCTCCGATCACGTGACCGAGCCGGTGGACGTGGTGGTACACGCTGCGGTGAACTATGTGGACGCCGAATCCGGCAACATCACACCCGATCTCGTTGCGGCAGCGACACGATCGAAGGTCGTCGGCCTCATGCATGTGCTGGCGGCGACACCGCTGGCACCGCGATGTCGTGTCGTGCTGTGTTCATCGATCGCGGCAACCCTCGGAGGCCGCGGACAAATCCTGTACGCGACAGGCAACCGGATGCTCGATGTGCTGGCGCGCACCCTGCGCGAACAGGGCATGCGGGCGGCGTCGGTGCAGTGGGGGTTGTGGAACGTGCAGGGTCCGCTCGATACGGCCGGCGTCGATCGGGTCGAAGGGGCAGGTGTCATCCCCATGCGGCCCGCGGACGCGTTGTCGGTGGCCTTCACCGGCGCGACGGCGGACACGATCGTCGCCGCGGCCGACTGGGCCGAGCTACACGACATCGTGTCCATGTTCGGGCACGGACCCCTGATCGCCGGGCTGGTCCCCGAACGCACCCCGGCTCAGTTGGCTTCATCCGTGGTGCTGACTACGCCTTCGCCCGTGGCGGCCGGTTCGCCGACGGCGTCGGAACCGGCCGCACCCGAGAAGCCCGCTGCGCCGACCGACAGCGCGGTTTTTGCCGAATTGGTCGTCACCGAGCTCAACCGCGTGATGGGCATCGACGGGGCTGACATCGACCGGACCGTGCCGTTGGTTGCGCTCGGGCTCGATTCGCTGCAGGCGCTCGATTTCCGTCGCCGGGTGAAATCCGAACTCGATCGGGACCTTCCGGTGGAGGCGATCCTGGGCGGCGCATCGTTCGACGAGGTGGTCAGGTTGATGGATGTCGGGTCTGAGACCACCGTCGGCGGGTAACGGTCATCGCACTCCTGAATGTAGGTAAGGACAGGCTTACCATTTAAGCCCGTGTCGTGGTTCAATAGCGCGTACATGCGGGGAAATCATGAAGTGAACAGAAAGCAGATGTGGTGACCGAGAAATCGAACTCGAGTGTCAACGTGCCGACAGTGTTCGTGGCTGCCGGTGTGTCGGCGGTCATCTCTGCGCTCATAGTGTCCATCGGTGTGGTGGGGGTTTTGTTTGCCGTCGACACCGACAATTCGGCGTCGAACTCTGCCGAACCCACCGTGGTGAATCTCGGGGCCGCGGCGAACCCGCAGGGAACCGTGCAGGCTGGAGCCACGGCTCAGCCGACAACCGCTGCGCCCGCCGCTCCTGCGCCGACCACCGCGGCCGCTGCACCCGCACCAGCGGTCGGAGGTGGCACCACCTCGGGTGGCGGCTACGCACCACAGGCCCCCGCGGCACCGGCGACAACCGAGGCGCCCGCAGCCGAAACGGCTGCGCCCGCGGCGTTGTCCGCAGGAGAACTGCAGAACAAACTGAAATTGGTGCTGAACGGTTCGAGTGCGCAGAAAGCCGACGAACTCGAGGCCGGCACCCGGGGTGTGCCGGTGGGCGAGGGGATCGGCAACACGCTGCGGACGTTCGAGCCCGCCGGTGTGAAATGGCGGATCGCGGGACCGGTGACCGTCAACGGAAACACCATGTCCGCCAACCTCATCCTCTCGTCGCCGGGTTTCAACGACGCGACGATGGGTCTGACCTGGGTGTGGAAAGACAACAAGTGGAAGCTGTCGAACACCAGCGCCTGTGAGGTCGCCGGGTACGCGCAGGTTCCGTGCGCGCTGTAGCGCCGCCTGCGTCTACCGTCGGACCGTGATCGCTAGGGGCGTTCCATGCCAGAAGACCTGATAGCCCGCCGCAGAGAACTGCTCCGCCGAAAGCTCGTCGAGAGCGGCCTCGCATCCGACGTCACCGCTCCGGTTCGCACTCGATCGGCCGGTGAGCGCTCACCGCTGTCGGTGGGGCAACAGCGGCTGTGGTTCCTGCAGACCCGTGACCCTGATGACACCACCCTCAACGTCTGTGTGGCATACCGGTTGTCGGGCCGCTTGGACGTCGATCGGTTGCGGGCAGCGCTATCCGACGTGGTCGGACGCCATGAGATCCTGCGCACCTCCTACGGCGTGGGCGACGATGGGATCCCGTACCAGTCTGCTGCCGAGCACGTCGAGGTGCCCTGGAGTGAACACGACCTGACCGATCTCGCGGAGCAGAGTCGCTCTCGCCGTCTCGAAGTGCTCGCCCGACGTGAGTTCGGGCGGCCGTTCGACCTCGCCCGGGACGTGCTGGTGCGGGCGACACTGGTCCGAACCGGCCGCGACGAGTGGGTGTTCATCTTTGTCGTCCACCACATATGCTGGGACGACGACTCGTGGGCGGTCTTCTTCGACGACCTGAATGCGGCCTATGACGGGCGATCCGCACACCGGCCACCGACCCAGTTCCTTGACGTGGCAACCGATCCGGCCGCCCTCGCCGTCGACGACCCAGCGATCGCATACTGGCGCGAATTGCTGAGCCCGGCTCCTGAATGGCTCGAACTGCCGGCGGAGACACCCGGTGTCGCGTCCAAGAACGCAGGCCGCGGTTCCAGGTCGATGCCCTCGGATGTGATGGAGGCGGTGAACGAGCTCGCTCGTGCGGCCTCGACAACACCCTTCACAGTGCTGCTGGCAGCCTTCGGGACATTGATCCACCGGTACACCGGTGCGACGGACTTCTTGGTGGCCGTACCCATCACCGACCGCCGGAAGTCTGGCGCCGACAGGGCGATCGGGTACTTCGGCAACACGGTGCTGGTGCGGACGACCATCGACCCCCGGGCACCCTTCGCCGACCTCATCGCAGCCACTCGAGACAACGCTCTTGGTGCCTTCGGTCACCAGCATGTCGGCATCGACCGGGTGGTGCGCGAGTTGAATCCGGACCGGTCTGGTGGCGACGGTCTCGAACAGATTGTCCGACTGAGCTTTTCGACACGCAAGAGCGCGGTCGGGTTCGCGCTCGACGGTGTGACGGCCGAACAGCTCGACCTGGCCGCCTCGGTGACCCAGATGCCCGTCGGGCTGACGGTGGTGCGCGATGGCGATGACGCATCGGTGGAAGCCGAGTACTTCGCGGATGTGCTCGACCACGCGATCGTGGACGACATGCTGGCCGCTTACGTTCGGTTGCTCCACCAGGCTGTCGCGTCGCCCAGCACACAAATCGTCGATCTCGACATCCTGGGGGAGGGGCGAGCGGAGATCATCGAGCGTTCGCACGGTGATCAGGTCTCCGCGACACCCGCCACGCTGCCGGAGATGTTCGAGAGTCGGGTCAGGGCACATCCGGACCAGCCCGCGATCATCGACGACAGCCACACCCTCACCTACGCCGAGCTCAACGCCCGGTCCAACCGTCTGGCCCGCTGGTTCATCTCACGCGACATCGGACCCGAAGACCTTGTGGCACTGAGTCTTGCTGCGTCGGTCGAGTTCGTCGTGGCGGCGGTCGCCGTGCTCAAGGCTGGCGCCGCGTACCTTCCGATAGATCCGTCCTACCCACAGGACCGGATCGACTTCCTCGTCGAGGACGCCAGGCCGCGAATCGTGCTGTCCCAGGCCGATCTGGCCGCTGCTGAGCAGGCAGCCGAGGCCCTGCCCGTCGTCGATCCGGTGGACGCGGACCGGATCCGCCCTCTGCTCCCGGCTGGTCTGGCGTACGTCATCTACACCTCCGGCTCCACCGGCCGGCCCAAAGGTGTCCCGGTACCCCATGCGGCGATCGCGGACCATCTCGCCGGCTTCCATGCCCAATTCGGGATGACCGCCGAGGACCGGCTGGTTCAGACATCGTCGGTCAGCTTCGATGCCTCGCTGTTCGAGGTGTTCTGCACGCTCACTCTCGGGGCCACGCTGGTGATCCCCAAATCCGATGGCTTGCAAGATATCCCGTACATGGCGGACCTGTTGGTGCGCCAGGGCGTCACCGTCATGCACATGGTTCCCTCCATGCTGGGTATGTTCCTGTTGCTGCCCGGGGTCAACGAGTGGACCACCCTGCGCCAGATACCCGTGGGTGGAGAAGCGCTGCCCGGTGAGATCGCAGACAAGTTCGGCACGGTGTTCGACGCCCAATTGCGCAACAACTACGGCCCCACCGAAGCGGTTGTCGCGGCCACCCACTACCCGGTCGACGGACCCCAGGGTGTCCGGATCGTGCCGATCGGTGTGCCGAACCGCAATGTGACGGTGTACATCCTCGACGCCGCACTTCAACTCGTGCCGACCGGAGTGGTCGGCGAGATCTACATCGGCGGAGAGCAACTCGCACGTGGATACCTCGGCCGTCCAGCGCTGACCGCCGAGAGGTTCGTCGCCGATCCGATGTCGCCGGGTGGCCGGCTGTACCGGACGGGCGACCTCGCGCGCTGGAACGTCG
Organism: Williamsia muralis NBRC 105860; assembly: GCF_001598915.1. Classification (GTDB taxonomy): domain Bacteria; phylum Actinomycetota; class Actinomycetes; order Mycobacteriales; family Mycobacteriaceae; genus Williamsia; species Williamsia muralis. Next base: position 780,191 of record NZ_BDAP01000001.1, read on the forward strand.
ACGGCGACATCGAGTTCGTCGGCCGGATCGATGAGCAGGTGAAGATACGCGGCTTCCGGATCGAACTCGGCGAGGTCGAGTCCGCGCTCGCCGGCCACCCTGCGGTCGCGCGTGCCCTGGTCATCGTCACCGACGATCCACGTGTGGGCGCATCGCTGGCGGCTTACCTTGTCGCCGAACGTGATCAAACCATCGAGATCGGAGCTGTCCGGGACCACGCCGCGTCGGTGTTGCCGGAATACATGGTGCCGAGCGGCTTTGCCGTGATCGACGAGATACCACTCACCGCACACGGGAAACTCGATCGCAGAGCACTTCCGGAACCGGTGAGCAGCCGGCCCGCGGAGTCACGTGCACCCACCACCCCGACCGAGATCCGTGTTGCCGCACTGTTCGCGTCCCTGTTCGGCCGCGATGACATCGGCGCAGACGACTCCTTCTTCGAACTCGGCGGGCACTCGTTGCTGGCGGCGCGCTTGGTCACGCAGATCCGGACCGAGTTCGGAGTGGACATCGACGTCCGGGCGCCGTTCGACACGCCGACCGTTGCCGGCTTGGCGACATGGCTTGTGGCCCAGGTGCGCAGCGAGTTCGGCATCGACCTCGACGCGCATGACGATGACGAAGGCGGAGACTGGGATCTCAGCAGCAGTTCGATCGCGGAGGCTGCGGCGTCATCGTCTCTGACCGGGGCACCGCGACGGCCCGCGATCTCTGCTCGCACCGAGGCGCCAGAACACGTGCCCCTGTCGTACTCACAGCTCGCGATGTGGTTCGCCCGTAGCTTCGAAGGGCCCAGTGCGGTCGGGAACATCCCGATGGCGGTGCGGATCGATGGTCCGCTCGATGTGCCTGCCCTGACCGACGCACTGGGCGACGTGATCGCTCGCCACTCGGCTCTGCGGACAACGTTTGTCGAGCGAGAAGGTGTGCCGTATCAGGTTGTCGGACCCGTCGAGCCCGCGGTGTTGCCACTCACGGTGGTGAACGGCACGTCGATCGCCGAGAAGGAAGCGCGGCTCAGTGCAGAACTCGACCGGGTGGCCGGCCATACTTTCGCGATCGAATCCGAACGGCTGATCCGTACGGAGCTGTTCTCACTCGGCGACAACTCGCATGTGCTGTCGATCCTGGTGCATCACATGGTGATCGACCACTGGTCGTTCAATCTGCTGCTGGCCGACGTGGCCACCGCCTACCGCCACCGCCTCGGTCATCGGTCGGCGCCGCCCTGGCTGCCCCTGCCGATCCAGTACAGCGATTACGCGTTGTGGCAACGCGATCTCTTCGAACCAGGCGCGGTGGCGCACGACGTGGGTGATGCGCAGCTCGAGTACTGGCGGTCGACGTTGGCGGGCATTCCCGACCACATCACCGTCGCAGCGGACCGTCCTCGGCCCGCGGTGCTCGGAAAGACCGGCGAGATCGTGACTTTCGCGGTGCCCGCAGATCTGCGCGCGAAGTTGCGTGCGGTGGCCGATCGCGTCGGCGTCAGCGAGTTCATGTTGCTGAACTCTGCGGTGGCGACCCTGCTGCACAAACTGGGCGGTGGCGACGACATCACCATCGGCACGCCGGTCGCGGGCCGGACCGACGATGCCACGGCCGACATCGTCGGACTGTTCGCGAACATGGCGGTGTTACGCAACGACTTCAGCGGTAGCTTGACGCTGCACGACGTCCTCATCCGCGGGAGAGATGCAGCGCTGGGAGCGTACGCCAACCAGGACGTGCCCATCGAGCGCCTCGTCGAAGCGCTCAACCCGCGCCGCACCCGGTCGCGTAATCCACTGTTCCAGGTAATGATGCACTTTCGAGATGAGCACGGCCGGGATGAGCACAGCCGAGATGAGCACGGCCGCGAAGAGAGCGGTGCCTCCAGTGCATCGGCACTGACCGACGGAACCACGATCTCGTTGCTGCCGGTGGACTTCGAGACATCGTTCCTCGACCTGAACATCATCTTCGCCTCGCAAGCCGATGGCGGTCTGGCCGCACGCCTGGTGGCATCGACGGATCTCTACGATCGCGACACCGCCGAAGAGATGGCCCGCCGAATGATCGTCATGCTCGGGCACTTTGCCGACCACGTGGACACCCCGGTGGAGAAGGCGGACGTGCTTCTTGCCGACGAACGCCACCGCCTTCTCGACCAGTGGTGCGATGGAGGACCGCTTGATGTCGAGGCCTTCCGAGCCAGGATGAATGCCCTTCCTGCCGGCAGCGACACAATTGCGATCCGGCGGGGCGACGATGTCCTCGACTACCGTTCCCTCGCCGATGATCTGGCACGCAACGACAACGCGGGTGGCCCGCTGTCCGATGTCGTCACGGTTGTGCGCGATGCGCTGCGCGGACAACCGTGTCAGCTTCCGGTTCCGAGCACCGACACGATTCGGTTGATCGCTGTTCGTTCCGGCGACCCGGTGATGGTCTCGGAACTCCTCGCCGGATTGTCGGACGGGGCAACCGTGGTGCTCGCCACCGACTCCGAACGAACCGATCCAGCCGCACTGGCCGCTGTGATCGCCGGCCAGTCGGCGCAGCGAGTGGTCGCTTCACCGGACATGCTCGGCATGCTCCCGCACTCGGGGGTGTCGATGATGCCGTCGGTGCGGACCTGGGTGGCTGCCTCGGTCAGCACCCAACCATCTCTGGGCGAGACGCTCGGGTCCCTGTCTGCCGGTTCGGTTGCTGAGTACCGTTACACGGCAGGGGATCCCGACGCCATCGTGGTGACGGGCGAACTGTCCGGTTCCCACTCCGGACGTCCGGCCCCAGGATCGAAGGTACTGGTGCTCGATGCACACCTCGACCCGGTTCCGCCGGGGGTGGTGGGCGACGTCCACGTCCAGGTGGCGGGGTCGGGACCTGTGTGCACCGGTGACAGGGCGAGGTGGGACCGCACCGGTTCGCTTGTCTTCCAGATGCATTCCGAGGCCACGGTGGCCGGTGGGGTCGTGGGCGTCGCCGGCGGTGGCGAACAGCCCCAGACCGACACCGAGCGCGCGATCTGCGATGTTCTCGCGGAGTTGCTGGACATCGACGGCGTGGGTCGTGATGACAACTTCTTTGCACTCGGTGGCGACAGCGTCATCTCCATCCAGCTCGCGGGAAAGCTTGCAGCCGAGAACATCCCGCTCACGCCACAGATGATCTTCGATCACCACACGATCGCCGAGGTTGCCGCCGCAGTCGACGAGGCCCGTGCCGCAGCTCCCGGATCGGATGAGGACCCCGAAGCCGGCCGGCCCGAGGCCCCCGCAGCGACCCATGCGCCGATGTCTGTCTCCGGGTTGAGTGACGACGCCCTGGCAGCCCTGACCGCGTCGTGGAAACCGGGTTCATGACCGAGGACGTGGTCGATCGCCCCGCACCCGCCATCGAGGATGTTCTGGCACTGAGTCCACTGCAGGAGGGCCTCTTCTCACTCGCCGAGATCGCGGGCGACGACCTCGATCTGTACACGATGCAATTCATCGTCGAGATCAGCGGCGATGTGAACACCGAGTTGTTGCGCAGAAGCGTCGAGGTGATCCTCGAGCGCCACCCGAACCTGCGGGTCTCCTTCTGGGACCGCGACATCCCCAAACCCGTACAGATCGTTCCCACCTGGGTCGAACTGCCGTGGGCCGAGCGTTCCGCGACCCCGGACGAGTTCGATTCCATCGCCGGATCCGAGCGGCGACGCAAGTTCGATCTGTCCCAGGGCCCCGCACTGCGTGTGGTGCTGGTGAACATGCCTGACGACCGCCGGCGACTGTTGATCACCGCGCACCACATCTTGATGGACGGATGGGCCGTCGCGATCTTCTTCCAGGAGATGTTGGCTGTGTACGAGGCGGGCGGCGATGGCAGGTCATTGCCTCTGCCGCGGCCATACCGCGACTACATCGGCTGGCTGGCGGCCCAGGACGATGACTCCGCGTTGGCGAGTTGGGTCGACTACCTCGCGCCGTTACGTGGTCCGGTGATGCTGGCCGAAGGCCGCGGGGCCCAGCCGGATTCGGTCCCCCGGCGCACGAGAGTTCAGCTGAACCGGTCCGACACCACCAGGCTGACATCGTGGGCACGGACCCAGGGTCTGACGGTGAACACCGTTGTCCAATACGCCTGGGCAGTGGTGTTGGGACGGCTGACCGATCGGCGTGACGTGGTGTTCGGCACCACCATCTCGGGTCGGCCGGACTCCCTGCCAGGCGTCGAGGGCATGATCGGTCTGTTCATCAACACTGTTCCCTCTGTGGTCGTCTTCGAACCCGGCACATCGGTGGCAGAAAGTCTTGCGGCACTGCAGCGAGACTCTGCGCGCATGCGCGATCTCGGCTATCTCGGTCTGTCTGCGGTGCAGCGTGCCGCAGGGCACGGCAGTCTCTTCGACACCCTGTTCGTCTTCGAGAATGCCCCGATCGGTGCGGTGACCGAACCTCTCAGCACCAGCGATGGGACGCGGTTTCTGCCCGTGGCGATGGAGAGCCTCGCGCACTACCCACTCACCATCGCGACATACCTGCAGAACGGTTCCTTGGTAGTGATGGCCGAGGCCATCGACGAGGCCCTTCCGCACCTGCCCGCCGCAGACATCGCCGAGCGGATCCTGCACGTGCTCAGGCAGATTCCCGATTCTGGGTCTGCCGGTCCCGATACTCTCGACGTGCTGTTACCCACCGAGCACACTGCCGTGGAACGCGGTACCGCCGTCGATGACGTGCCCACCGGAACCATCGCTGCCGCGTTCCTCCGCCAGGCCGCGGTGACCCCGGAAGCGACCGCCCTCACCACCACGACCACCCAGTTCACCTATGCCGAATTGCGCGACCGCACACTGCGTGTGGCCCAGGAACTCCGCCACCGTGGAGTCGGTCCGGAAGACGTGGTGGCGATCGCGCTGGAGCGGTCGGCCGAGTCGGTGATCTCGATCCTCGGTGTACTGGCCGCCGGTGCTGCATACGTCCCCGTGGATGTCGCGCTGCCGGCGGCACGGATCGGATCGATTCTGCGACAGTCGAACTCCGCTTTCGTGATCACCAGGTCAGATGTGCTGCCCGCGGAGCTCCTGGGCGGTGCCACCACCGTACTGCGGCTCGACGACCCGGCGGTGATCGATTCGATCGCACGCCGAGAACCCGTGCCGCCATCGGTGCCGGACGAGTCCCACCTCAGCGCCTATCTCATCTTCACCTCCGGTTCGACCGGTGAACCCAAAGGTGTCATCGGTACCAATGGCGCCGTGCTGAGCTACTTCGCCGACCACCGGGACCGGGTGTACGCGCCCGCGAAGAATCGCCTCGGCCGCCCGTTGCGCATCGCTCACGCGTGGTCACTCAGTTTCGACGCTTCGTGGCAGCCACTGGTCGGTCTGCTCGACGGGCACAGCGTCCACCTGTTCGACTCGGAGGACATGCGTGATGCCGACGCCCTGGTCGAGGGGATCATCACGCACGGAGTCGACATGATCGACACGTCCCCGTCGATGTTCGGGCAACTCTCGGGTGCCGGCCTGATCCCGGCGAACAGCACACGCACACCGCTGTCGGTGCTGGCACTCGGCGGCGAGGCCATCAGTGCGGCGCTGTGGAAACAGTTGCAAGAGTTCGACGATCTGGACGTCTACAACTGCTATGGACCCACCGAGACCACTGTCGAAGCCGTGGTCGCAACGGTCAAGGATTCACCCACACCCACGGTTGGTCAGGCCGTGGACCGCATGACGGCGCACGTTCTCGATTCTGCGCTACGTCCCGTTCCGCGTGGGGTCGCCGGGGAGCTGTATCTCGCCGGCGAGCAGGTCACCCGCGGTTACGCAGCGCAGCCCGGGATGACCGCCGGCCGGTTTGTCGCCGACCCCACCGGTACCGGCGACAGGATGTATCGAACCGGGGACCTGGTCCGGCACCTGCCCGACGGCAAGCTGACCTTTCTCGGCCGGGCTGACAGTCAGGTGAAGATCCGGGGATACCGCATCGAGATCGGCGAGATCGAGAGTGCCTTGCGCGGCGTGCCGGGTGTGAAAACGGCTGCGGTGGTGGTGCTTCGACGTGCGGCTGGGGCCACGCTGGTCGGATTTGTTGTCGGGAAATCCATTTCGGATCAACAGGTTCGTGCGTTCCTCGCCGAACGCCTGCCCAGCCATATGCTTCCCGCCCGAGTGCTGACGCTCGAGTCCTTGCCGATGACATCAAACGGTAAGCTGGACAACGACATCCTGACGAATCTGGCGCGAGACGCACTGTCGGCCAGGACAGGAGCCGATGCGCTGCCGTCGACGGACACCGAGCGAGCCCTGTGCACGGCGTTCGCCGAACTGATCGGCGGGCCCCCACCAGGCGTCGACGAGGACTTCTTCGATCTCGGGTTGGACAGCATCGTCGCCATGTCGCTGGTGAACGCGCTCAGACGGTTCGGCGTGCACGTCAGTCCACGAGCGGTTCTCGAGAACCCCTCGGTACGCTCTCTTGCCGCGGCCATCGATGCCGGTGAGGTGGCCGTGGTCGACGGCGACGGCGAGCACGACGGTCCCGGCGAGGTGGTTGCGCTGCCGATCGTCCGCTGGATGTACGAGTACGGCCGTTTCCGCCGGTTCACCCAGACAACCCTGATCGCATTGCCCGAGGGTGTGACGGACGGCGACGTGCAGTCGGTGCTGCAAGCGCTGCTCGACCGTCACGACATGCTGCGATCGAAGCTGTACTCCGATCCGTCCGGTCACCGGCTCGTGACGCGAGAGATCGGGTCGGTGAGCGGGGCGGACGTCATCGAGACGGTTGTGGTCGGCGAAGACCTGGGCCGTGCAGTCGAGGACGCCGCCCGGATCGCAGCGGGACGCATCGACCCCGAAGCCGGCGCTATGATGGCCGCTGTTCGATTGCAGAACCCGGTCGGTGGCGACGTGTTGCTCCTCGCCATCCACCATCTGGCGACAGATGCGGTGTCCTGGCAGATACTGTTCGGCGATCTCGCCGAGTGCGGACGCGTGCTGAGCGAAGGATCGGTGCCCGTTCTGGGACGTGTGTCCACCTCCTATCGACGCTGGACGCACGTGCTCACCGAGCGGAGCGGATCCGAAGACGTTCTTGCGCAGCAGGATTATTGGATCGGTCAACTCGCGGGGCCCGATCCGGAGATCGGGGAGCGGGCACCCGATCCGGCCGTCGACGACTGGTCGTCCCTGCAGACCACCGACGCACACACCACCACCGAGATCACCGGCCGCGTGCTGGCGAAACTGGCGGGTCAGGACGCCGGGATGCGCGAGTTCCTGCTGACTGCCCTCACCATTGCCGTGACGACGTGGCGAACGGTCAACGGGCAGGACAACACCGGCGGTGCTCTGATCGCCCTCGAGGGACACGGCCGCGAAGACGGCGTGGTGGCAAGCGAAGTGGACACCTCCGAGACTGTCGGGTGGTTCACCAGCGTCTTCCCGGTACGGCTCGGTGCGGGCAAGCCGGTCGACCTCGACGCGGTCACACGCGCCCCGGAAGTCGCAGTTGCCCTGTTGGATTCGGTCACCTCGCATGTCAACGCCATCCCGCGTCGCGGGATCGATTATGGCTTGCTGCGCCATGTCGAGCGGGTTGCGGGACTCGTGGATCTCGCCGACCCGCAGATCGAGTTCAACTATCTCGGCCGGTTCGATCTGAGCTCGGCCGGAGCGACGGACAACCCCCGAGCGTGGTCGGCCATCACCGACCTCGAACTCAACGGCCATCTGCCCACCGCTCCAGAACCCGAGTTGCCGCTCCGGTACGCACTGGACGTGGTCGCGGTGGTCCGGGGCACGGCCGAGGGGCCGCAGTTGGTCACCAGCCTGCGCTGGAGTGAGTCGCTGATGAACGCCAGGCAAGCCGACGATCTCGCCGGTATCTGGCAGGAGTCCGTGGCCGCGCTCGCCCGCGCCCTCTGACGTCGGTTCTCGTTCCGCGACTGGGCTGTTCGAGTCACCGACGCGGGGAGCCGAGTACCAAACTGCCCATGGCACATTCGATCATCTCATCGACCCCGGCCAGTTCGGCGAATGCGGCAGTGTCGCAGTAGCCCTGCGCCACCGACCCCAGGCCCATGTCGGTGGCCACCAGCGACATCGTCTGGGTCAGCACCCCGACATGCTTGAGCATGACTGCGTAAGGAATCTGCTCGTAGGTCCACATCACCCGTCCTACGCGTGCGGCGAAGACGAACAGGATCTGCGGCAGCTGTCCGTCGGCGAGAGTCAGTGACGACGGGGTGAGCAGCCGGCTGATCGCCGGATGGTCGATGGCGGCCACCGGACGCAACGCGTGATCGAATGCGTCGTAGTGGTACATCCCTGGAGCGAGTCCGTGTACCTGTCGCACAACGGGATACACCTCCATCTCGTACAGACCCCCGCCCGACGGGAACGGCTTTGACGGGAACTCCTCGTCCCCGATCACCCGCAGCGTCCGGTTCCGTGCCGTGCGAAAGAGGAACTCTCCGAGTTGGTCGACGGTGGGCGGGGACTGAGCCGCGAAGTCTCGACACGAGGTGCGGTCCTCGATCGCGGCGGTGAGTGAGTCCCCGGCGACGCGCAGGCTGTCCAGGTCAGGGGAAGGCAGGGCGATCGGGTCTGTTGCATAGGCGGTCTTGCGAGCGGGCAGTGGAGGGAACGTGCCGGCCGCCCATTTGGTCGGGCCGAAGCGTCCCCAGTCTCGTGTGCGCACACCGAACGTGCTCCGGCGGTGGAACCACAATTCGTGTGGACCCCAACTGCGGGTGGCGAAGTCGTCGTGCTCGGATCGCGGGTCGGTGACAAAGCCCGCCCAACCCAGGTCGTCGGCCAACCTGGACAGGGCATCGGGAGAGAGCTCCCCGGTGGCGGACAGCCCTGCGATGGCCGCGAGCACCCGCCCGTCGTGTATCTCGATGTCACACCACGACATCGGATGTTCTGCCACACAACGGTCGTCGTTCCGATGGATCACGGCGAACTTCGAGAGGGTGATCGGTAACCGGCCGGCCTCGGGGGTCGTTCGCGGCGGCGGCGGCGCGAAAGGCAGCAGCGAGTACAGGTCCACTCCGCCCGACCGGACGGTGACCGTCAGCAGTCCGGCCGCGACGAGTCGATCGAGCAGAGGGCTGACACGGGTGTCGGCCGGGTCGAGTTGGGTGGGTTCTCGGCCCAGCGCTTTGAGAAGTCGGATCTGTTCGGGTGACAGCCCGGTGAGGCGCTGTTTGTCGGGCAACAACACCGCCACGCCGCCGGGTCCGGTCATGCAGGACGCCCCCGGCCGGAAGGCGTAGACGAACTGCAGGTCACCCACCGAGGGTGGGCTCGCCCCGGTCACTTGGCAGCGGCGTCGAATGCGGGCGTGATCTTGTCGAGGACGTACGGAAGCGACAGCGGCGACGGTTGATTGATGCCGCTGATCTCGGCGACACTGAGCCACGACACGGCTTTGTCCTTGACCGAGGTCAGGTTCTTGTATCCCGGCAGACTTTCCAGGGCGCCCCGCATCTGCGGTGAATTGGCCGTCACCACCAGCAGATCCGAGTTCATCAGCGGCACGTTCTCGGTGGAGATCGGGAAACGCGGTTCGCCGTTCTTCTTGAACGTCTCGAGCAGGCTGGGGGCCATCGCCATACCGAGTGACGAGAACAGGGTGGCCGCACCGTCATTGGGGTCACCGAAGACCTGAATCTGATCGTTGGTGAACATGTATGCCAGCGAAAAGGTCTTGCCGTTCAGCCCGGGATGGTCCTGCTTGATCTGGTCGACCTTGGCGTGGACGCCATCGATGATCTCCTTGGCCTTGTCGGGCTGGCGCAGCACGGTGCCCATGAAGGTCACCATGTCCTCCCACGGATCGACCTGCTGGCCGGTGATCGACGGGATGGTGGGGGCGAGCTTGCTCAGCTTCTCGTAGGTCTCCTGCTGTTCGCCGAAGTTCGTCGACAAAATGAGCTGTGGATCGACGGAGGCGACCTGACTGGCGACGTCACGAGCAGGGTCCACCGACTGCGACGAGGCAAGGCGCTCGCCCACCCACGGCGTGGGTTCCTTGGTGAGCAATTCGACGTTGTCGAGGTAGGCCACCGGCGTCACACCGAACGCGAGGGCAACATCGGTCCACTGGGTACCGAGGGTGACGATCCGTTCCGGCGTGCCGTCGATGGTGACCTGACCCATCGAGGTGTTCACCTGGATGGGACCGCCTGCGGAGTCGTCCTTCTCCTCGGGGGAACTGCACGCGGAGATCAGCAGGATCAAGACGGCGAACACTGCGGTGAGGGCCGGGGCCCCGAGACGGTTGAAGCGGGTGGGCATCTGCACTCTTTCGCTGACGGTCATTTCCAGTAGGCCTGCGACTTGATCGCGGACTTGGGGATCTTGTGTATCGACTTGAGCGACTTGACGATGTCGCGCGTGGTGTGGAACTCGCAGGCAACCCATGCGTATGCCCCTGGGCCGCAACTCAACTCGCTCGCGGCCTTCCGCAGAGCCTGCCCCTTGTCTCCGCGGTCGAGCCACTGCACGGTTGTGCGGGGAGTGGAGCGCAGCGGTAGATCGCGATCCGAGTCGTGCTGGCACTCGAGCCAGACGCGCACCGGCACGTCGCCGACGACGTCGAGCAGCGAGTTGATCGCAGGCAGGGACGCGGGGTCGCCGAACAGGAGGTACTCGGCTGGGGGCGGTGTGGGGATCTCGAACTTCGAACCCATCACCGACGCGTCGATCTCGTCGCCGGCCACCGCGGAGGTCGCCCAGTCCGATGCCGGGCCGGGGTGGAGCGCGAACTCGATGTCGAAGCGGTCGGCCGCCGGGTCGGGGTCGACGAGGGTGTATCCCCGTTGCTGCACCTTGTCACCGTTCGGGATCCACAGCCGGATCCACTGGGTCGGGTGACTCGGGTGGTGTTCCAGCAACCCCCCGGCTGCGAATCCGAGACGGATGTAGCGGTCGGTGATCTGCTGATTGCCTGTCACCGTGAGTCGGTAGTCGTTCGCCCCGAACGCCTTGAGGGCCAAACCGGACAGTCCTCTGGTCATGGGGTGAGCTTAGCCTAAGCTCCCTATGAATCGGGTTGCCGTGTTGTAATGGGCAAATGCAGCCGCAAGACGACGATCCGACGCAAGAGATCCGGGCCGTCGAACCGGAATCAGGCGTCAACACGGCGACCGTTCTCGTGGCTGTCGGGGTCTCGGCCGTGGTCGCCGCCCTGATCGTGACCAGCGGGCTCGTCTTGATCCTCATCCTCCACACCCGGTGAACCGCCGTCAGTTGCACAGGCTGTGTCGCCCCGGTGACGAGTTTGTGTGAGGGGTGGTCGGATGCCGCCGACGACCGTCATGATGGTCACTGCGTCCGTGGCGTCCTCCGATGGCGCCGAAGAGCTCAGTGAACGATGATCTCTCGAAGGCGCCGAGTACCGAACTGACAGGATCGAAGTCATGACTGGCCAGACCACCACCGCATCGTCGCTGTACCGCGATTTGACCAGGATCACCCGGGCACTGCGTCAGCGGACCGGCCAGCATTCGCAGCCTCTCAGTGCGTTGTCGGCGATGTGGGTCCTGATGGCCGCCGAGGCGCCGATCCGGCTCTCCGAACTGGCCGAACGTGAAAACGTCACGGTGCCAACGATGTCGCGGATCGTGACCGCTCTCGAACGGGACGGTCTGGTGGCCAGGACCGCCGACCCGGCCGATGGCCGGGCGAGTCTGCTCGCCCTCAGTGACGCCGGAAACGAACTGGTGAACGGCAGCCGATCGCGTCGTATCCAGGCTCTGGAGAAGGCACTCGACGGACTCGATTCCGCCGAGCGCGAAGTGCTGGGCCGCACCCTGCGCGTGGTCGCCGACGAGTTGGTGGAAGACCGCGACCAGTGACCCGCCCGTCCTAGCCGAGTTCGACGATCACGGGCGCGTGATCGCTGGCGCCCTTGCCCTTTCGTTCCTGACGGTCGATCTCGGCACCGGTCACCCGAGCGGACAGCGCCGGTGAACAGAGTGCGAAGTCGATGCGCATCCCCTCTTTGCGTGGGAACCGCAACCGTGTGTAGTCCCAGTACGTGTACACCCCCGGGCCAGGTGTGTGGGGGCGCACCACATCAGAGAACCCGGCATCGACCACCGCACGGAACGCCTTGCGCTCGGGCTCGGATGTGTGTGTTTTGTCGGCGAAGAGTGCGGGGTCCCAGACATCGTCGTCGGTGGGGGCGATGTTCCAGTCCCCGGTGAGCGCGATCTGCGCCGTCGGGTCGTCGGTGAGCCATCCCGCCGCAGTATCACGCAGCGCAGCAAGCCATTCCAGCTTGTATGTGTAGTGGGGGTCGTCGAGGCTGCGGCCATTGGGCACGTAGAGACTCCACACCTGCACCCCACCACACGTGGCACCGATGGCCCGGGCCTCGACCGCGGGATCCACGTCGGCGTCCTTGCTGAATCCCGGCTGGTTGTCGAATGCGGTGCGGACGTCGGTCAGCCCGACCCGCGACGCGATGGCCACGCCGTTCCACTGGTTGTACCCGATCGTGGCGAGGTCATATCCTGCCGCCGCGAACCCCATGGCGGGGAACTGGTCATCGCTGCACTTGGTCTCCTGCATGGCCAGCACATCGATGTCGGCCCGTTCGAGCCAATCGACGACCCGTTCACTCCGGGCCCGGATGGAGTTGACGTTCCAGGTGGCGATACGCATGCCTCCGAGTTTTTCATACCGGAGGGGTAGGCTGGCGACACCGGGACCTATCAGGTTCTCAATCAAGGGATCGCCACATGGCCGACAAATCGCCCCGTCAAGGAATGTCAAAGAAGTCCGGCAAGTCCCTCAAAGAAAAGCGTGCCATCAAGAAGGGCAAGACCGAGTCCGCCCCGGGCGAGACCATCTTCAGCGGCAACAAAAAGCGCTGACTTGCAGAATCTTTCGATCGGCATACTCGCTCACTCGGCAAAAGAAAACGAACGACGGCTACCGATTCATCCTCAGCACTTCCGCAAGATCGAGCCGGGCGTGCGGAGTCGGATCTCGCTGGAGCACGGCTATGGCCGGCATTTCGGGGTGACCGATGCCGACCTGCGCCCGCTGGTCGGCAACATCGGCACCCGTGAGCAGCTCATCGCCGACTGCGACGTGGTGTTGCTCCCCAAGGTCCAGGCCACCGATCTTCTGGATATGCGTGTGGGACAAACAGTTTGGGGATGGCCGCATTGCGTGCAGGACGAGGCGCTGACGCAGGTCGCGATCGACCGGCGACTGACGCTCATCGCCTTCGAGGCGATGAACCACTGGACCGCCGAGGGCGGCTTCGCGCTGCACGTCTTCCACAAGAACAACGAACTTGCCGGATACAGCTCGGTGCTGCACGCGCTCGAGTTGGCGGGCAAGACGGGTGACTACGGCCGCAGGCTCAAGGCGACCGTGATCGGGTTCGGCGCCACCGCGCGTGGCGCAGTGACCGCACTGAACGCCCACGGTGTCGACGACGTCACCGTGTTGACGAACCGTGACGTCGCGGCCGTCGGCTCACCCATCCACTCGACCCAGATCGTCCAGCTAGAGCACGGTGAATCGGGCGAGCCCCAGGGCATGTGGGCCGAGTCGGCAGACGGGCGGGTCCCGGTGGCCGAGTTCCTCGCCGGCAACGACATCGTTGTCAACTGCGTCCTGCAGAACACCGACATGCCGTTGACGTTCCTGGACGAATCCGATCTGGCTGGCTTCGCGCCCGGCAGCATCATCGTCGACGTGTCGTGCGACGAAGGAATGGGCTTCAGCTGGGCGCGGCCCACCACCTTCACCGATCCTTCGTTCATGGTCGGCAACAACGTTCTGTACTACGCGGTGGACCACAGTCCGTCGTATCTGTGGGACTCGGCCACGTGGGAGATCAGTTCGGCGCTGCTGCCGCATCTCGAGACGATCCTGCAGGGGCCCGCAGCGTGGGACCGTGTCCCGACCGTGTTCCGGGCAATCGAGATCCGTGAGGGTGTCATCAAGAATCCGAACATTCTCTCGTTCCAGCATCGGTCCGCCGAATTCCCGCATGGGGTGGAAGCTGCCGAAAGACGAAACACGTACGAAAACTCACGCTAACGGTGCGGTTTCAGTCGCCGGATACCTTGCGGCATGACTGAAACCGTTGCACAGTCGGAAACCTCCGACTATCTCGAAAAGCGTCAACTACGCAAGGGCACGGCCGGCTGGGTGCTGCTGGCCGGGCTCGGCGTGAGTTATGTGATCTCTGGCGACTACGCCGGCTGGAATGCAGGGCTGCTCGAGGGTGGCTTCGGTGGACTGCTCATCGCCTCGATCATCATCGCGGCGATGTACCTCGCGATGGTCCTCGGCATGGCCGAGATGTCCTCTGCGTTGCCCGCGGCCGGGGGTGGCTACACCTTCGCCCGTCGGGCGATGGGCCCGTGGGGTGGTTTCGCCACGGGCACGGCCATCCTCATCGAGTACGCCATCGCGCCTGCTGCGATCGCCACCTTCATCGGGGGTTACGTCGAATCGCTCGACCTGTTCGGCATCTCCGATGGCTGGTGGGTCTACCTGGCCGTCTACGTGGTCTTCATCGGCATCCACCTGGTCGGGGCCGGTGAAGCACTCAAGGCGATGTTCGTGATCACCGCCGTCGCACTGGTCGGCCTGGTGATCTTCGGGATCGCCGCCCTCGGCAAGTTCGACGCGGGTCTGCTCACCGACATCGCCCCGGATCCCGACGCCGCGGGATCGTCGGATTTCATGCCGTTCGGATACCTGGGCATCTGGTCTGCGCTTCCCTTCGCGATCTGGTTCTTCCTCGCGATCGAAGGTGTTCCGCTCGCTGCGGAGGAAGCCGAGAACCCGGAGAAGAACGTGCCGCGGGGCATCATCGCCGCAATGGGCGTACTGCTCCTGACCTGCGCGCTGGTGTTGTTCCTCGCCACCGGGGCCCTCGGGGCCCAGGGTGTGGGGGAGTCTGCCAACCCGCTGGTCGACGCGCTCAACGGCACCACCGCGACCGTCGTCAACTACATCGGGCTGGCCGGCCTGGTCGCGAGCTTCTTCTCGATCATGTACGCATACTCGCGTCAACTCTTCGCGCTGTCGCGTGCGGGCTACCTGCCGACCGTGTTGTCGGTGACCAACAGCCGCAAGGCGCCCACCTGGGCGCTGATCATCCCGGGTGTCATCGGGTTCGCCCTGACCTTCACCGGTGAGGGTGCGATCCTGCTCAACATGGCGGTCTTCGGGGCGGCGCTGAGCTACGTGTTGATGATGGTGAGCCACATCGTGCTGCGCGTTCGCGAGCCCGAGATGGAACGGCCGTACAAGACGCCCGGAGGCATCGTCACCACCGGATTCGCGCTGGTCATCGCGGTGGCATCGGTGATCGCCACCTTCCTGGTCGACACCACCGCTGCTTTGTGGTGTCTGGCAGCGTTCGTCGCGTTCATGGCCTACTTTGGCCTGTACAGCCGCAAGCACCTGGTGGCGTCCTCGCCCGACGAGGAGTTCGCCCTGCTTGCCGAGGTCGACAAAGAAATGGAATGAGGGTGTGACCGTCTATCGACACACGCTTGCCGGCACCACCTACGCCTTCGGCGGCTTGGTCGAGCTGCTGGCAAAGGCCACTCCACGCCGAAGTGGCGACGAGTTGGCCGGGTGTGCTGCCGAGTCGGACACCGAGCGGGCGGCAGCGCAGTGGGCATTGGCCGACGTTCCGCTCACCGTGTTCCTGTCCGAGGCGGTGGTGCCGTACGAATCCGACGAGGTCACCCGGTTGATCATGGATTCGCATGACAGCGAAGCCTTTTCGCCGGTGTCGTCGCTGACCGTCGGTGGTCTTCGTGACTGGCTGCTCGAGGTCGCGGCCTGGCCCTCAGACGTCGCGGCGACGACATTCCGGAACGTCGCGCCGGGTCTGACGCCGGAAATGGTTGCGGCGGTGAGCAAGTTGATGCGCAACCAGGACCTCATCGCGGTCGCCAAGGCGGTTTCGGTGGTGACGGCGTTTCGCACCACGATCGGCCTCCCGGGTCGGCTGGCCACACGGTTGCAGCCCAATCATCCGACCGACGATCCGACCGGGATCGCCGCGGCGACCCTGGATGGTCTGCTGCTCGGATGCGGCGACGCGGTGATCGGGATCAATCCGGCCACCGATTCACCACACGCCACATCTGAACTGCTGTTGTTGCTCGACGACATCCGTCAGCGGTTCGAGATCCCAGTGCAGTCGTGCGTGCTGTCGCACGTCACCACCACCATCGGCTTGGTGGAAGCCGGTGCGCCGGTGGATCTGGTGTTCCAGTCGATCGCGGGAACCGAGGGGGCGAACAAGGGGTTCGGCGTGGATCTGGCGCTGTTGCGCGAGGGCAACGAAGCGGGCAGGTCGTTGTCGCGCGGGACTGTCGGCGACAACGTGATGTACCTCGAAACCGGCCAGGGGTCGGCCCTCTCGGCAGGGGCACACCTCGGAACCGGTGGTAGGCCGGTGGATCAGCAGACCCTCGAGACGCGGGCGTACGCCGTTGCGCGAGAACTGGATCCGTTGCTGATCAACACGGTCGTCGGCTTCATCGGCCCCGAATACCTCTACGACGGAAAGCAGATCGTGCGGGCCGGACTCGAAGATCACTTCTGCGGCAAGTTGCTGGGGCTGCCGATGGGTGTGGACGTCTGCTACACCAACCACGCCGAGGCCGACCAGGACGACATGGACGATCTGCTCACCCTGCTCGGGGTTGCCGGCGTGCCGTTTGTCATCACCGTCCCCGGAGCCGACGACGTGATGCTCGGCTACCAGAGCCTGTCGTTCCACGACGCCCTGTACGCGCGGCGGACGCTCGGACTCAAGCCGGCTCCAGAGTTCGAGGCGTGGCTCGACAAGGTGGGAATGCTGGGAGCCGACGGCCGGGTGCTCGACCTGGCCCCCGAGTCGTCACCGCTGCGCAGCCTGACGGGGCCGGTGGCCTGATGAGCGACTTGTGGGACGGCCTGCGTTTACGGACCGCTGCTCGAATAGGGTTGGGGCGCACCGGCGATTCGCTGCCCACCAGCCGAGTGCTGGAGTTCGCCGCCGCGCATGCCGCCGCTCGCGACGCGGTGCACCAGCCACTGGATGTCGGGGGCCTCGCGGCCGCAGTGGCCGAAGTGGGTCTCGGCGAGCCCATCGTGGTCACCAGCAAGGCATCCGACCGCAGCGAATACCTGAGGCGTCCGGATCTGGGCCGCACACCGGACGACCTGGCGGCAGTCTCGGACGTCGGCGCGGACATCGGCTTGGTCCTGGCGGACGGGTTGTCACCGATTGCCCTGTCCGAACATGGAGCCGGATTGCTCTCGGCACTCAAAGACGTTCTGGCGCCGCGCTACTCGCTCGCTCCGCCGGTCATCGCGACCCAGGCGCGAGTGGCCCTCGGCGACCACATCGGCGCGGCTCAAAAGGTCGGGACACTGATCGTCATCATCGGCGAGCGGCCGGGGCTGTCGGTAGCCGACAGTGTGGGCATCTACCTCACCTACCTCCCGGAGCCCGGCCGGGCGGATTCGATGCGCAACTGCATATCGAACATCCATCCGCCCGGAGGTCTCGGGTACGCCGACGCCGCACGCGTCTGCGCGGCGCTGGTCGAAGGTGCCCGCAAGCTGGGGCGCAGCGGTGTGGACCTCAAGGACAACAGCCGGGCCCTCACCTGACCTGCCCCTCACCCTCACCCTTACCCTCGCCCCTCACCCTCACCCAAATTCGCTCCACTTACCTGCGTTCGATCCGGTTGCACCGGGCGCGAACGCAAGCAGGTGGAGCGAATTTGGCGGGTGGGTCAGAGCCCGGGGCCCTCGGCGCGCAGGTTGTCGACCTCGTCCATCGCCGTTCGGAGTTTGCCCAACCACTCGTCGGTATGCGCGCCGACCAGTTTGACCGACCACGCCAGCGCGTCGGCGCGGGAGCGGGCAACTCCGGCATCAACGAGAGTGTCGAGCACCTGACGTTCGGGCTGGCGGAGCCGGGTCATCACCGGAACGGCGATGTGGGTGAACAGGATTCGCTGATCGCCGACCCTGACGCCCCATGACACCTTGCGCGCATAACGGGCCTGTGCCTCGTCGGCGATGGCCATCCGTTCACCGCGGGTGTCCTCTCGAAAACGCGACGCCCGACCTTCTGCTGCTGCCGCCGCGTTCCCCTCCTCGCCGGTGTCCGGCGGTGTGAGTGTGCCGATCACGGTGATTTCATCTCGGTCGACGGTGACCTCGACAGGTCCCGAGAACCAGTTGTCGGGAAGTCGTCCGGCGAACCAGGCGGCAGCGTCGCCGGCGTCGGGTAGTTCGGCCTGTTGCCAGCCGCCGCGGCGTCCGGCTCCCGGACCGCGCGAGCCTCGGTGTTCGTTTTTCATGATGTCTCCTCGGTAGGTGATTACATGATTACACCGTTACAGACTGCCGTCGAGGTCGTTCGCTGTCGGCAGAGCGCTAGGCTCGCGGTATGCCCCTCACCTGGGAGGACTCTGAGTCAGGCCTCATGCGTCTGCCGTCGGGCCGAGTGATTCGCGGTCGCGGTCTGCGACACGACACAACCTCTGAAGCAGTCCCTGACTTCGGGCTGTACCTGCTGGGGGCCAGGCCTCCAGCAATGGACTGGGAGAGTCGATGGGTACGGTGGCGTGACTTCTGGCTGCCGGCTGACCCGGTCGACTTCCGGTCGGCGTTGCACGAGGTGTGGGATCGCGCCGTGTCGGAGCGGGTCGAGATCGCCTGCGGCGGCGGATACGGACGCACCGGTACTGCGATGGCGTGCCTGGCGATCATCGATGGGGTGCCCGCAGCCGACGCGGTGGCGTACGTGCGGGCCACATACTCGCCGCGAGCGGTCGAGACCCCGTGGCAGCGCCGGTTTGTGACGCGCTTCAAGTCCTGATCTCGCGGTCGGCGGGGAAAGGATCCGCTCGGCGGGGGCGTCAGTAGTCGATGTACCCGTAACTGTGGTGCAGGCCAAAGCCCAAGCGGCGGTACCACTCTCGAGCTGTCGTGTTCCCGCTTTCGACCTGCAGGTAGATCGACGTGGCGCCCTGTGCCTCACCCCACTGCTCCAGTGCGGTGAGGATCGACCGCCCGAGCCCGCGGCCCCGACTCTCGGGTGCGGTCCACAGAGCCGAGAGGCCAAGCCACCGATCGTCACGTAGTCCGTCGGTCACCGCACCTCGGCCGATCGCCACGAGTGCGCCGTCTGAGTCGTGAATACCCGCGAACGCCAGGGTGCCGCCGTCGACCGCGGACACCACGGCTGCGGCCAGTGGGGCGTCGGAGTCGCCGTGTGCGGCGCAGTATTTCGCAGCCCATCGTTCGGTGGGGCTGTCGGTGATGTCGACCGGATGATCGGGGGACGATGCCAATACGCCGATCGGAGCGGTGAGTGCCTCGACCGTGATGACGTAGTCGTCAACCGGCACATGCGAACCCGGGACCAGCCGTGTCACCACAGCCAGCTTCAGCGGCAGACCGCGCTCGGCGTACCACTGCCGTAGAAGGTCGATCGTTTCGCCATCGACCTTCGCGCCCATCTCCAGCGGCACCGCCGAATTGGCACGTCGGCTGAACCCGCCGCCCGCCCGGGCGCGCCAGCCGCTGATCATCTCCCACTCGAGGCCGGGCCAGCCTCGGGCCGCGGCCACCTCGAGCGACCGGATCTCGGAGTTCCGGACCGGTTTGATCGACAGGACCTTGATGGCCTGCACCAACGAGGCGGGTACCCGGACCGACTTGTCACCACGCCGGACCACAAGCACGGACGAATCGCTCGACTCCAGGACCCCGGTGACATCGCTCAACGTGGCCGACTCGTCGGCGCGCCAGTCGGCCGGGGCGCCGGGGCCCTTGTGAAAGCGGACCACCACCCGATCCCCGGGTGACGGGGTGCTCACGTGCGGCGGCCGGTCACACGCAGACCCGACCGATGCGGTCAGTCCTCGTCATCGTGTCCGAAGGGATCGGCGTCTTCGCCGGGTAGCCAGGAGAGCCCTGGCACCCCCCAGCCGTTACGCTTGATGGTCTTCTTGGCCGCGCGTGCGTTGCGCCCCATCAGCACGTCGACATAGAGGAAGCCGTCGAGGTGGCCGGTCTCGTGCTGCAGCATCCGGGCGAAGAATCCTTTGCCCTCGATCTCCACCGGGTCGCCGTTGCGGTCCACCCCGGTGACCTTGGCCCAGTCGGCCCGGCCGGTCGGGAACTGTTCGCCTGGTACCGACAGGCACCCCTCGTCGTTGTCGTCGGGGTCGGGCATCGTCTCGGGGATCTCCGACGTCTCGAGGACGGGATTGATCACCTCGCCGCGACGACGAGGACCTGTGCGGCCGTCGCCCTCGGGGCAGTCGTAGACGAACATGCGCTTGGCGACACCGACCTGATTGGCGGCGAGTCCGACACCGTTGGCGGCATCCATCGTCTCGTACATGTCGTCGAGCAGTGCGGCCACGTCGGCGGGGGCCTTGCCCTCGGCGTCCAATGCGACGATTTCAGTCGGGTTGTGCAGCACCGGATCACCGACGATGCAGATGGGAAGAATTGCCATGGGGGTCAGATTACTCGGCACGCCATCGCGCGAATTCCTTTGGCGGCGTGGTTAGATGTACTGCGAACCACACTGTTGTAATTCACACCGTTGATAGCGACGAACTCCGGTGTGGCGACGGGGTGGAGCAGGACCGATTCTCAAGGGAGCGAGATGGACGGCGCAACCGCGCGAGACCAGCAATCCGGGCAGGCGGACAACTCACACCAAGACCACGCAGAGCTCGGTCCGGGCGAGGTCGGGGCCGACGGATTGACTCGGCGTGAGCATGACATCTTGGCCTTCGAACGGCAGTGGTGGAAGTATGCCGGTGCCAAGGAAGAGGCCATCAAAGAACTGTTCGGCCTGTCCGCGACCCGTTACTACCAGGTGCTCAACGCCTTGGTGGACCGGCCGGAGGCACTGGCCGCAGATCCGATGCTCGTGAAGCGACTCCGTCGTCTGCGTGCAAGCCGGCAGAAGGCCCGGGCGGCTCGCCGGCTCGGGTTCGACGTCACCTGATGGGTGTGCCGACCCGCCGCGCGGGGTCGGGCCGCAAATTTTCGTAAGGTTGGCAAGTTTCGTAAGGTTGGTCCAATGACCACGTCCGACCGTCCAGACCAGCCCGGGGAAGACCCGAGCGGGACCGGCACGAACAGTCCGGACTCGGGCACATCGGGCTCGCGTCGTGCGCGGCCCCCCGCGCCGGCCCGCTCCGAGGCGGCTCACCTGCCGTTACGTGCCGGGGCGATGCTGTTGCTGGCGATCGCAGTGGTGTTCATCGGACTCGGATGGCACTCGGCAGCCACCGGTGACTCCGACCCCGAGGCGGGCCTCGAGGCAGCTCAGAGCCGCCAGCCCACATCGTCGTCACCAGCGACCACCACTTCGAGCGGTGCCGAGACGTCTGCGAGCAGCAGCACGTCGACGTCGGTGGACCCCGACCGGCCGCGCGTGTGCATCTTCAACGCAGGCACAGTCGGCGGGCTCGGGCAGACATATCGCAAGCTCGTCGACGATGCGGGCTGGACCACGGCCACGCCGTCCAATCTGCAGTCGGCCAGCATCACCGAGAACACCATCTTCTACACCGCGACGCAGCAGGAGTACGCCGATCAGCTGGCCGAAGAACTCGGCGGCGACATCTCGGTGGATCCCCGTCCGGCCGCCTTCAGTCAATGCCAGGGTGGCCTCGTCCTGATCGTCGTGACGCGTTAGCCACTCAACCGGCGGCGAACCGTGTGCGGGGAACCGATATGATTTCGCTGACTACTACCAACGGTAGAACTGCACTCGACCGCCAACTGCAAGGGAGCTCAACCATGGCGCAGCGTTCGCTCAGGAACTTGACCGGCACCCGGCGAATCGCCGCGCTGGTGGCACCCGCCGCAGCCGTCGCGCTGCTGGTTGTGGGTTGCAGTCCGGACGAAGAGCCGACCGACGCCAAGGGAACCACTCCCAGTGTGCTCACCGGTAACCCGGCACCGGAGGATGTGGGCGCGATCGGTGCGCCCAGCGAAGGTGGCGAGGCCACTGCCGAACTCCAGACCCCCAGTGGCGAACCGGCAGGCGAGGCGACGTTCACCACCGCGGAGGGTTCGGTGATCGTGAGTGTGAAGGCCGAGAACCTCGCCCCGGGATTCCACGGCATGCACCTGCACGCGGTCGGCAAGTGTGAAGCCAACTCGACGCCTCCCACCGGGGGCGCGGCCGGCGACTTCCTCTCCGCGGGCGGCCACCTGCAGGTCGAGGGCCACTCCGGTCACCCTGCCAGTGGCGACTTGGTCTCGATCTTCATCGACGAGGCCGGCAACGGCGAGACCACCACTGCCAGTGATGCTTTCAGCATCGAGGACATCATCGACACCTCGATCATGATCCACGAGAAGCCGGACAACTTCGGCAACATCCCCACCAAGTACGCTCCCGCCCCTGATGAGGAAACCCTCGCCACCGGAGACGCGGGCAAGCGGATCGCCTGCGGTGTGATCGAAAAGAGCTGAGAATAAACAACGTTCGCTCCATCGATTTCAACGCTTCCCCGCGGCCCACGCTGGGCGTGGAGTGGGAGTTCGCGCTTGTCGACAAGCAGACGCGTGATCTGTCGAACTCTGCGGCGCAGCTGTTCGAGCGTGTGAGCGAACTGGACAATCCCAGTTCCGGCGATCGGATCCACAAGGAACTGCTGCGCAACACCGTTGAACTGGTGACGGGTATCTGCCGCACCACGGGTGAGGCGATCGCCGATCTCGAAGAGTCGCTGTCGGTGGTTCGCTTGATCGCCGACGATCTCGGTGTGGATCTGTTCGGCGCAGGTACCCACCCGTTTGCACTGTGGTCCACCCAGCAGTTGACCCCGTCGCCGCGGTACGCCGAGCTGATCGAGCGGACCCAGTGGTGGGGCAGGCAGATGCTGATCTGGGGTGTGCACGTTCACGTCGGGATCAATCACCGCGACAAGGTCTTGCCCATCGTGTCGTCGCTGCTGAACCAGTATCCCCATCTGCTCGCGCTGTCGGCGTCATCTCCGATGTGGTCGGGGCAGGACACCGGGTACGCCAGCAACCGGGCGATGATGTTCCAGCAGTTGCCCACGGCCGGCCTGCCGTTCCAGTTCCAGCGGTGGAGCGAGTTCGAGAAGTTCGTCGGTGACCAGATGACCACGGGCATCATCGAGAACCTGAACGAGATCCGTTGGGACATCCGGCCTTCTCCGAACCTCGGTACCGTCGAGATCCGGGTGTGTGACGGCGTTTCGACCATTGCCGAATTGGCCGGGCTTGTGGCACTGATCCACTGCCTGGTGGTGGATCTCGATCGGCGCCTCGATGCCGGGGAGACATTGCCCGACATGGCGCCTTGGCTGGTGCAGGAAAACAAATGGCGCGCAGCCCGTTACGGACTCGACGCGATCATCATCACCGACTCGGACTGCAACGAGCGGTTGGTGACGGACGACCTCTACGACATGCTCGAACGCCTCACTCCCGTCGCCGTCGACCTCGGGTGCGCCGACGAGTTGGCGTCGGTCGCCGACATCCCCGGCCACGGGGGCTCGTACCAGCGGCAGCGGCGTACATTCGCCGACACGGGAGACATGGTGGCCGTGGTCGATCAGGTTGTCTCCGAACTCAATCGCTGAACGTCCGCCGGCGCCACCACAGATCGATCTGACCCAGTTCGGTGTCGGGTTCGGCCCCGGTCAGCCATTCGGCTTCGATCCGACACCAGTTCGCCGTTGCCCGGAGTTGCCCGAGCATCGCGCAGGTGTAGAACTCGACGCGGCGCGCGATCAGATTGTCTTTGGGGAAATGCTGTTCTCGTGCCGCGCTGCCGTACTCGGTGGCCGGGTGCACCGCGGAGATCATGACGCCGTTGGCGATGTCCGGGGTGATGGTCAGTTCGGCGTCGTCCATGTGCCACCAGGTGGCGTCTCGAACGTAGGACAGCACGTCGGCGTCATCGATGGACTCCTCGCTGATCAG
The DNA here is from genome assembly GCF_001598915.1 of Williamsia muralis NBRC 105860. Lineage (GTDB taxonomy): Bacteria > Actinomycetota > Actinomycetes > Mycobacteriales > Mycobacteriaceae > Williamsia > Williamsia muralis. Next base: position 804,168 of record NZ_BDAP01000001.1, read on the forward strand.
CACATGTCCCTGGCGAAGGACTTGAGCCACTTCGGCAGCATCCCCGGCGCGAGCCGCGATGACCGCGCGACGTTCCAGGTCCCGGGCGTCGGCCGACATGGTCTTGCAGGATCCGAAGTCGAGGAACGCCACCCGGCCGTCGTCGGCGAGCATCACGTTTCCCGGGTGCGGATCGCCGCAGAAGGTGGCGTCGGTATGGATACTGCCGCAGTAGAAGCGATAGATCACCTCACCGACCTGGTCTCGTGTGTCGGCGTCGAGGGTGGTGATCTCGTCGAACGGTATCCCGGTGATCAGCTCGGAGGTGAGGACCTTTGATGTGCAGAGACTTTCGACGACATCGGGGATCTGGATGAACGGGTGCCCGGCGTAGCGGTCCGCGAGACGACGGTGATTGGCCGCCTCGGCCCGATAGTCCAGCTCCGACAACATGTCCCCGGAGATCTCGCGGACAAACGACTGGGGGTCCACCGTCGGCAGCAGGCCCTTGTAGAGGCGCAGGGCCATCGCGAGGTTCTTGAGGTCTGCCCGGACCACCCGGTCGATGCCCGGGTATTGCACCTTGATCGCCACGTCGCGCCCGTCGATCAATCTGGCCTGGTAGACCTGGCCGATGGAAGCGGCAGCGATAGGAGCCGGATCGATGGACTCGATGTGGGACATGTTCGAGCCGAGCTCTTTTCGGACAACCTCGAGCATCGTCTCCGAGGAGACCTGAGGGGCGTTGTCGCGCAGGATCGCGAGTTTGCGGTGGAAGCCGTCACGCGCGTGTGCCGGCACCATGCCCAGGTCCATCATCGACAGGAACTGGCCGACCTTCATCGCTGCGCCCTTCATCGACCCGAGCACGGTGATGAGTTCGTCTGCGGCAGCGAGGGCATCGAGTTCGGCGCGCGAGCGCCGCTCGTCGGGTGTGGCACCGACCCCAGCGGCACGCGAGCGGACGCGCCTGGCAACCGAATGGGCGGCAACCTTTCCCAGTTCACTCCCGCGGCGCACACGAGAGGTGGGGGGAAGCTGATCGTCGCCGGTCATCAGTCGCTGCGGGGGGATTCGAGCTCGCTGCTGTCGATCAGGTCGTCTCGCACCCGTTGCTCCTGATAAGCCAGCTTGCCGACGCGGTGTGCGATCACCGGTGCGGTGATCAGCGCGAATATCCCGGTCAGCACCAGCATTCCGAAATCGACGGTGTCCCAGAGACGGATCATCGCCGCGATCAGGACCAGCAACAAGCCGAGGGTTTGCGGTTTGGTGGCCGCGTGCATGCGGGTGAGCGTGTCGGGGAATCGCAAGATGCCCACCGATGCCGTGAACGCCAGACCTGAACCGGACAGCACCAGCACGGCGACGAAGATGTCGGAGACCATCGTTAAACCTCGTTGTCCCGGACGCGGAATCGGGCGACTGCAACCGTGCCCACAAAACTCAGCAGCGACAAGGCGACGAGGCCGGACACCACTGTCGAATCCATCGAATATGCGGCCCAGACGGCCAGCGAGCACATCGCCATCGCGACACCGGTGTCCAGGGCGACCAGGCGGTCGAGCGTGTTGGGGCCGATGAGAATCCGGGCGGTGGTGAGTACCGATGCTGCCAACAGCAGCCCGGCGGCGATCATCCAGACCACGTTCATGACTTCGCTCCGCTCCGAAGATCCTGGCTGTCTTGGCCACCGACTTCATCGTCGATCCCATGGTAGGGACTGGCGTGCCATTCGCTCTCACGCTCGAAGGCTTTGATGAACAGCCTCTCGATGGTGGCGACCTGCCCATAGAACGCCTTCACCTTCTCCGGTGAGCTCGCGTCGATGAGGTGCACGTACAGCAGACGGCGACTGTGGTCGATCTCCACGACCATGGTGCCGGGCACAAGATTGAGGTAGTCGACCGCAAGGGTCAACACCATGTCGGATTTGATGGCCAGGCGTGCCCGGACCACCGCGCTCAAGGGTGGCTTGCGCGGGCGCACCGACAGCCACGCCACCTGCAGGCTCGACCGGAACAGGTCGATCACCAGCCTGATCACCAGTTCGAGGATCGTCAGCGGATGGATCCGGCCCTCGACCGGTACCCGGGGCAATGGCAATGCGATCAGCACGAGGAGTGCGATACCGAGACCACTGACCACCGTTGCGATGTCGTAGGTACCCCACAGCAGCACCCATACGAACGTCAGCCACGCCATCGTCCACAGCCGGACGGCCACCTCGCGTGCATTTCCGCCGAACCAGAGCTTGATGTGGATATGGGACTTGAGGAAGAGGAAGGTCTTCACCGAGTACCACGCCAGGAAGATCACTGAATAACGCCAGGCGTTCACCAGGTGCGCCCGGATGGGGCCCCGGGGAGCCGGCGGTTGTGGCCGCTGTCCGGGGTCAGGTTTGTCGGTCATCGGGGACCTCCTGCGCCCAGGACGGCGTCGAGGTAGATGCTGGAGTCGATCAGGTCGGCAGCGGCCGATTCGGTGAACTCGAAGAACGGCCCGGCCCACAACGTCAACACGAGCCCGGCTGCCACCATGGCGATGGTGGGGACCACCATGCCGATCGGCATCCGGCCCACGTCGGCGCGGTCGTCGAAGGACACGTCGGCCGAACCCTCGAGAAGAGCTGCCGGTCCCGCATCGGCCATCTCGCCGTCGGGGGCATCGGCGCGCGGCCGCCAGAACGCCTTGGTCCAGACGCGGGCGACGACGTAGAGGGTCAACAGGCTGGTCACCACCGAGCCGGCCACCAGGATCCAGGCCAGCACGCTGCCCTCTTGTACGCCCGCCTCGATCAATGCGACCTTGCCGATGAAACCCGAGAAGGGCGGGATGCCACCCAGATTCAGAGCTGGGATCAGGAACAAGGCAGCGAGCAGAGGGCTGGCCGCCAGACCACCGAGACGTCGTAGTGAGGCCGAGCCTGCCTGCCGCTCGATCAACCCCACCACGAGGAACAGAGTCGTCTGGACCAAAATGTGGTGCGCCACGTAGTAGATCGCGCCCGACAAACCGAACTCGGTGGACAGAGCGATGCCGAAGATCATGTACCCGATGTGGCTGACCAGCGTGAACGACAACAGGCGTTTGATGTCGGACTGCGCGATCGCGCCGAAGATGCCGACCAACATCGTGAGAAGTCCGGCCACCAACAGCACCCGGTCCATTGCGCCGCCGGGGAACAGCAGGGTGTGCGCACGGATGATCGCGTACACACCGACTTTGGTGAGCAGGCCGGCAAACACCGCGGTGACCGGGGCGGGAGCTGTGGGGTAGGAGTCGGGCAGCCAGGTCGACAGCGGGAAGACCGCGGCCTTGATGCCGAACGCCACCAGCAGCACCGCGTAGAGCGCACCCTTGGTCCCGTCGGGAACATCCTCGAGCCGGACCGCCATCTCCGCGAGATTCAGTGTGCCGGTGGCTGCGTACGCAAACGCGATGCCTGCCAGGAAGATCAGCGACGACACCATCGAGACCATCACGTACGAGACGCCGGCGCGCACCCGGTCCGCGCTGGCACCGAGAGTGAGCAGCACAAAGCTCGCGGCAAGCAGCACCTCGAACGAGACGTACAGGTTGAACAGGTCGCCGGCGAGGAAGGCGTTGCAGACGCCGGTGCACAGCAACAGATAGGTCGGCAAGAAGATCGACACCGGCTGTTCGGTGGTGCCGTCGCGGATACCCTGCCCAACGGCGTAGAGCATGACGCAGAGCAGCACCGCGGTGGACACCACCAGCATCAACGCCGAGAGCTGGTCAGCCACAAGCGTGATGCCCAGGGGGCCGAGGTCACCGCCCTTGGAATCCCAACCGCCGACGTGCAAGGCATACGTACCGTCGCGGTTGGTCAGATAAAGCAGGAGGCACGAGGCGACAAACGCGACCGTGATCGCCGCGACTGTGACCACACGCTGGAATCGGGGGTACCGACCCATGATCAGGGTCAGCACCGCGCCCATCATCGGGGCGAGGACGGGCGCGACGATGAGCGTCGAGAACCACTCGTGCGACAAGGTCATCGGCCATCACCGTCACGGTCGGTCGGCTCGAAGTCAGCACTGTCGTCGGCGCTGGGCAGCAGGTCGGTCTGATGCAACTCGGCACGGGCGCGCAGTTGTTCGTCGGTGAGTGGGTTGCCGTCATCGTCGAACAGATCGCCCCGGAACGTGTCGAGACCGGTGATCGGGTCATCGCTGCGATCGCGGTCGGGTGCGGTGGCGCTCGACTGTGACTTCACCTTGAGGTCTTCGGGATCGTCGTCCACCTCGTCGTCGGTGTTGATCATGAAAGAGCGGTAGGCCAACGACAGGACGAAGGCAGCGATGCCCATCGTGATGACGATGGCCGTGAGCACCATGCCCTGCGCCAGCGGATCGGCGTCTCCGGTGCGGCCCTCTGACGTGCGGCCGATGATCGGCGGATTGCCCATGGCTCCCGAGACGGTGACGATCATCAGGTTGATCGCGTTGCCCACCAGCAGTAGTCCGAGCAGCATGCGGATGAGACTGCGTTCGAGCAAAAGGTAGACGCCGCAGGCGGCCATCAGGGCGACCACGATCATCAGGCCGAGGTTGATGGTCATCGTGCCGCCACCTCCCCGGGCTCGGACTGGTCGACGTCGCGACGCACCCGTGGACTGTCTTCATCGAGCCGGGCGCCGAGACTGCGCAGTACGTCGAGCACCAGGCCCACCACGATGAGGTAGACACCCAGGTCGAAGAACAAGGCGGTCACCAGTTTGACGTCTCCGAAGATCGGCAACGTGAACTCGAAGGTCGCCGACGACAGTGCGGGTGCGCCGAGCAGAACCGACGCGGCGGCAGTACCGGCAGACAGGCCGAGGCCGACCCCGAGAATGCGCCCCGCGTCGATCGGCAGCGCCTCGCCGAGCTCGTACCGGCCGCCGGCCAGGTAACGCAGGACGAGTGCCAGGCCCATCGTCAATCCACCTGCGAATCCGCCGCCCGGCGCGTTGTGACCGGCGTAGAAGAAGTAGAGCGACAACACGATCATCGTCGGGAACAGCAGTCGTGTGGTCGCCTCGAGCACCATCGACCGGTGGCGCGGGTCGCGGAAGTTGCTGCCGCGCAACCACGTGGTGCGCTCGCCGAACAACTGCTCGCCCTCGGTCTCGGGGCGGGGCGTACCCGCTCTGGTCGCATCGGCCACACGCGGTGCGGCACCGAACCGGCGGTGGCGGAACACCATCGACGCCACACCGGTTGCGGCAACCATCAGGACCGACACCTCACCGAGGGTGTCCCATGCGCGGATGTCCACGAGCAGCACGTTGACCGCGTTGGAGCCGTTGCCATATTTGTATGCGGCGTAGGGGATCTCGGTGGACATCGGAATGGTGTTGCGGGCAGCGGCGGCGAACAGACCGACCACCACGAGCAGTGCGCCGAACGCCAGACCGAGCAAGGCCCGCAACGGCTTGAACCCGGTGGCATGGCGGTTCTCCGCCTCGGCGGGGAGTTTGCGCAGGACCAGTACGAAGATGACCAGCGTCAGTGTCTCCACCAGGAACTGGGTGAGCGCGAGATCGGGTGCGCCGTGCAAGGCGAACAGCACGCCGCAGCTGTAGCCGGTGACCCCGACGACGAGGACGGCTGCGAGCCGGTTGCGCAGGACGGTGGCGGCGATCGCCGCGGCCACCATGATCCCGCCGATCACGAACTGCACGGGAGACTCGAAGCCGTTGATCTCCAGCCTGTTCCGCTGCCCGAGGAACAGGACGATCGTGGGTAGGAGCACCAGCGTGATCACGATGACACCCTGGGTGAGTGGCAACGACCCCCGTTGGGTGTTGCGGGTCAGGTTGATCGAGATGGTGTCCGCGCCGCGCAGCACCGCGTCGTAGATCCTGTCGGCGTTACCGAGTGCGGGACGCACAAACCCCAGCCGGCCGAGTTCGCGCACCAGGAGGAACAGCGCGGTACCCGCGACCACTGCGATGGCCGTGAAACCGAGGGCGAGGTTGAAGCCATGCCACAGCGAGAGGTGGGCTATGCCTTCGTCGTAGCTGGGCACTGTTTCGGCGTAGGGCTCCACGCGCTTGCCGATGAGTCCGGCGAGTGGACCGGAGACCACCCCGGCGAGCGCGAGTATCGCCGCCGGCGCCTGGAACGCGGCGCTCGGACGGTGCATGCGCGCCACTGCTGGGCTGGGTTCGGCCTTGCGTTTGCGGCCGAAGGCGCCCCACAGGAATCGCAGCGAGTAGGCGACGGTCAGAGTGGATCCGAGTACCAGCACCAGGACCACCACCGGCCCCTGCCACTCGTTCAGGGCGCCCGTGTCCCAGATCTCGGCGAAGGCGGTCTCCTTGCCGACAAATCCGAGGGTGAGGGGGAGGCCCGCCATGCTGGCGGCCGCGAGTGCTGCGATGCCCGCCAACACAGGGGTGCTGTGACCGAGCCTGGCAAGTTTGCGCAGGTCTCGGGTACCGGTGGAGTGATCGATGATGCCGACCACCATGAACAGCGACGCTTTGAACAGCGCATGGGCCACCAACATCGCCATCGCGGCCATCGCGACATCCTCGTCGCCGATGCCGACCAGCACCATCAGGAACCCCAGCTGCGAGACCGTTCCGAAGGCGAGCACCAACTTGAGGTCGTATTCGCGCAGCGACCGGAATCCGCCGAGGACCATGGTGGCGCAGCCGAGCCCGACCACAAGGACGTCCCAGGACACGAGGTCGGAGAAGCCTGGGGCGAGCCGGGCCACCAAGAAGATTCCGGCTTTGACCATGGCTGCGGCATGCAGATAGGCGCTGACCGGGGTGGGGGCCGCCATGGCACCGGGAAGCCAGAAGTGGAACGGGAAGATCGCCGACTTGCTGAGCGCACCGATCAGGATCAGGACGATGGCCACGGTGACCGTCCACCCGACCGGGGGGTCGGCCACGATGTCCGACAACAGATAGGAGCCGGCTTTCTCGCCCAGCATCACGATGCCGACCAGCATCGCCAGTCCACCGGCCGTGGTCACGAGCAGGGCCTGGGTGGCGGCGCGGCGGCTCGTCGCGCGGACGGCGTAGAAACCGACCAGCAGGAACGACAGCACCGTGGTCAGTTCCCAGAAGATGTAGAGCACGAGCATGTTGTCGCTGATGACCAGCCCGAACATCGCGCCGGCGAACGCCACCATCTCGGCCGCGAAGCCGGCGACCCGACGTCGCACCTCACTGAAGTACTCGGCGCAGTAACAGAGCACCAGGGCTCCGACCCCGAGCACCAGAACAGACATGACGGCCGCGAGCGTGTCGAAGCGGAAGTCGATGTTCATCTGCAGGGCAGGGACCCAGCTGAAGGATTCCGTCCGGACGCCGTGCTCGTCGTCGGGCCAGTTGAGCACCACCCACACCAGGCCGCCCAGCGGGGCGAGCGCGAGGAGGTAGAAGCCGCGCCTGCCCAGGGCGGTGATGATCGCAGGGGCCAGCACAGCCGTGATGGCCAGGGCGGCCAAGACTGCGATCAAGAGGCACTCCGTCGATCGAATGGGCGGGGTGTCGGGTGGGTCGTGACAACGGGGACAGGCACACCGAACAATGCCTGCGACCGTTCACCGAAGACGGATTAGCTCCGGTTTGTTGTCACCCAGTCTACCGTTGCTGCTGCTAGGTGCCGTATTCGGGGATGAGGCGGCCACCGAGGTCGCCTCTCGCCGCTGGTCACCGCAAAACGGACAAGTTGGTGTTCCCGACAAGATCGCAGCCGATCGGGCACAACCGGACCCCACCCCCTACTCTGTTCGCATGAGTCGGGTGCGAGTGGTTTTGGTGCTGATGATCACGGGTCTTGCGCTGGTGTTGGGAGCGTGTGGCGGAGACAGCGAGGAGGCTGAATCCACGACGGTCGGGTCAGTGAATCTGCCGCAAGATTTCCCGGATCAGGTACCGCTGATCGAGGGTTCGATACTCGCCGCGGGCGGGACCGCGCAGGAGGGCTGGAACCTCACCGTCGCCGGCAAGCCCGACGCGGGGAATCCCTTCGACAACGCAGGCAAGGTCCTCACCGACGCCGGGTTCACCGAGGAGTTCCGTCGGCAAGAAGGTGGCCAGACCGTCGTCGGGTATGGAGCCGACAAGGACGGCAAGCGCTACACAGTGGTGATCGGGACCACGGCCGGCTCACCGAGCGGCCCGACGTCGATCACTTATCTCGTGTCGCAACGCTGACATTGCTCATCGGTTGTCGCGCGCCCCGGCCCGGCCAGCGCAGCAAATGGGCGGGCGGCTGAAGGATTGGCGTGCGGCAATTCGCAACGCTGGGCCCGGTCTCGGCGAGTACGGTCGCATGGAATTGGGCTGGACGGGTCGGAGGAAGAATGCGGGCAGTACGAATTGTTGCGTCGTTCCTGGTGATGTCATTGGCCGCAGTCGGTGCGGTGTTGGCGGGCCCGACAGCTCATGCGACGCCGGTAGGACATGATCCAGTCGTTCAGTTGGTCAACACTATTGGTGACCGATTGATCGTGGCCCACGAGGTCGCCCAGTCGAAGTGGCACTCCGGCAGCCCGATCAACGACCCTGTTCGTGCGGCCACGGTCGTCCAGGCCGCGTCGGACTCGGCGGCCGCTCACGGGCTGGATCGAGCGCGGGTGGCTGCGTTCTTCACCGATCAGGTACAGGCGGCGACCGGTGTTCAATACGCGTATTTCTCCACATGGACGCTCTCGGACCAAGCGCAGTTGTCCATCCCGAACCCGCCGCTGTCGGATCTACGGGCCAAGCTCGACAGCATCTCCTCACGCCTCCTGACCGACCTTGCCGGGGTGAGGTCGGCGAACACCTCACCGCAGCTCTGCCAACTGTCGGTAGTCGCGGCAAGCGGTCCGACCGCTGCACGGGTCATCGCCGACGCCGGCGATCCCGCAATGATTCCGAGCATCGTGACGGCGATGCGGGTTGCAGTGCAACATATTTGCTGAGATAGGTGTGCGGCCGGATCGCCCTCGTCGAGGTTTTATTCGAGATGCGTTGCTTCGTCGTCTGATTCGGAACCCACAATTGGTGGAGCATTTCGCTGCTGCTGCTGCTGCTGCTGCTGCTGCGTGCGTTGTTCGCGTTCGTTGAGTGCCGCTTGGCGTTCGGCGATGATGTTCTGCCATGCCGTTTCGATGGTGTGGTCGGTGTGGTGGGCCCGGTTGATGCGTGGCTGCTGGTCCGGGTCGATGTACTTCGGTGGGATCCACGCCACTCGGCCCGTATCGGGCCCGTCGGTGACCATCACCGTCTGCCACTGATCCTCGCCGGGGCCGATCATCGCGTGGTGCGGGATGCACGCCGGGGCCAGCTCGTCGATGTCGGTGTGTCCGCCGTCTGCCCAGGCGGTGGTGTGATGGATTTCGGTCCAGGAGATGGGGTTACGGCAGCCTGGGCTGGTGCAGCCTCGGTCTTTGGCGAACAACGCCATCCGTTGGCCTTGTTGGGCGGTGCGTTTGGCCCGGGCGAAGTAGAGGACGTCGGCGGAGTGGTTGGCGAACACCGCCAACGACCAATCCGCCCGGGCGGCGAGTTCGAGAGCGTCCTTGACCGGCATATCAACACCGGAGGCGGTGTGGGCAATCCCGGCGGCCTCATCAAGTTGCTGTTTGGTCATCGTGATGATGACCTGCACTGGCAGGCCACGGTGGGAGGTGCCGAGCAGTTTGTACTCGAGGATGGTCTTGAGGATTGCTTTGAACGCATCGTGCTGTCGCTGGGAACGGGAACGGGTGTCACGCCCGGCCGCGGCCTCGATGATCGCGGGGTCCATGGTCGGGTCGTCGACGGCGCCGGTGGGTGAGTTCGGGTCATCAGGGTTGTTCATCCCGGGTGCTGCCCACACATCCATCACCGTGCGAAACAACGCCAACGTTGCCGGGTCCAGGTTGCCGGCAATTTTGGCCATCATGTCCAACCCTTGCGCACCGTCGGACAAACCCCGGTTGCGTTTGCGGTCAGCGTCATCGGTGAGTGTCCCGTCCGGATCGACTCGCGCCAACACTTCCCGACCACACACCTCAAGCTCAGTCGGAGTCAATACGCGGGCGTTGTCGGTCATCCACGCATCGACCACGTCATACACTTCCGGCGCTGATTTGTGCGGAATGCGATCGCGGACTTTGAGCATCACATCCATGTGCGCCAACCCAATTGCCCCGTCGGCGAGGGCGTGGGCGGCGGCCGGGCATTTCGGGGGCAGCGCCTCGCCCTGCATCGACAACAACACACCAGCAGCATCAAGTGCTTTCAACCGCGAGGAGGCATCACCACGAGAGACCCGCAGCTCATTCATCACAAACCGGTGCAACGTCGAATGACCAGCCTTGCGGAACAGGCCCCGATCATTCACCTCCTGCAACCGCTTGAGGCCTTGAAACGTCAGTGCCCGAACCACTCTCTCGTTCACCCGCACCAACTCAGCAACCTGCACATCATCAACATCAGCTGCTGACGCACCAGCAATCCGCTGCAGCACCGCATCAAGATCGCGATACAACCCCACCAACACCGGCATTGGCGGTGGATCCACCGTCACTGAATCACTCATCGACAAGCCCCCCAGCCCTCGAACCCCGTTCATCAAGTCTACCAACAGAATCGGACATTGTCGAACATGCGTTCGAATCTGACGAGTTCCGAGTTTATGCAGGCTTTGTGTTCGTCTGCAGGTGTTGCAACACCTGCAGACGGACACAAGCCCTGCGCTTGATTGCGCTACACCGCGGCGGACTTTCGCAGCTACGAACAGTGTTGCGCTACAAAGTTATCGGCTCGACTTACCGCACCACATCGAAGACCTGCTTCTGGATGCCGTTGCCGTACACCTCGTGCTCGACCAGGTTGAGCTTGGTGGTGTCTTTGTCCGACTCACTGAACAGGCGCTTGCCGGCGCCGAGTAGGAGGGGGAACACCAAGAGGTGGTAGCGATCGACAAGACCCGCGTCGGCAAGACCGCGACCCAGGGTCGCACTGCCGTGCACGGCGATTGGGCCACCTTCGGTCTCTTTGAGTGCCGCCACATCGTCAACCGACCGCAGGATCGTGGCCGGCCAACGTGGGTCGTCCTTCTGCAGTGTTGTGGAGACGACGTATCGGGGCATCGCGTTGTACTCGGCGAACTCGTCCATGGTCGGAGCGAACGCCTCGTACGACGTGCGGCCCAGCAGTAGTGCTGTGGTCTCCTCCTGCTCGCGCCCCTTGATCTCGTAGGCAGCTTCGTCGAACTCGACATCTTTGAAGGTCCACCCCGAATTGCGATACCCGGGCTCGCCGCCCGGCCCTTCCATGACACCGCCCAGCGAGACGAATGCGGTGACGATCAATGTGCGCATGACAAACCTCCGTGATGGGTGGTGCCTCGGCCCGTGCCGAAGCTGTTCTCATCCCTACGTCGAATGGGAGAACCGGAAATCGACACGAATTGCAGAGGAATCACGCGAGAAGAGACACGTGGCGCCGGTGCACCCCTTGCTCCGCCGTCGTGTTCGCCAGCGAATTAACAATGCCTCGACAATACTGAGGTGGTGAAAGCGTCAAATCAGCCTGAGGTCGAGGTGTATCGGTTGTGGGACTGGTCCGGCCTGATCGGCTTGTGCGCCGGTGTGGTGGCGGCTGGCGCATGGTTCGTCACCGACAACGGGCACCAGCGTGCTCCGGTGGAGGCTGCAGGCCAGTACCAGTCGGTGGACACTCCCGACGTGATCTGGTGGCTGCCCTACATCTTCGGGGCCACTTTCGGGCTGGCGGGATTGGCGGTGCAAAGTCTTCTCGAGCGGGCGAACACGGCGGTGACCCCACGAGTACGCGATGGTCTGCTCATCGCGGGGTGCACGGCCGGAGGCGCTGGGGCCGCGGGTGCGGTCTGGCTCATTCCCCAGCAGTTGGTGTTCCAGGACACCGCGGGCCATGGCACCACCCTGTCGCGGGGCGTGGTCTTCGTCGCGCTGCCGGTGCTCGGATTGCTCGTCGGCACGGCCTTGGCCGCGCGTCGGCATCGCACCGCATCTACGACGTCGCTGACCAAGACGCCGTCGCTGGCCCACTGAGGGTCGCAAGAGAGCTTCAGGCTCCACGCTTTTCGGCGTACTGACGCAGGTTCTCCACCTGGGCCGGATCGAGGGACGGCCGAACCTTGTCCTGCGCCACCCCGACGTCCTCGGCGGTGACGATGGCTGCGTCGATGTTCCGCCGCATCGCGGCCAGAGCAGCCTCTCGGAGCAGTGCGGCGCAGTCGGCGGCCGAGTATCCGTCCAGCTCCGCGGCGAGCTCGTCGAGATCGATGTCTTCTGCCAGTGGCACCGACTTGCTCGACGTCCGCAGGATCGCGGCGCGGGCATCGGCGTCAGGTGGCGGCACGAACACGAGCCGCTCCAGACGGCCGGGACGCAGCAGTGCCGGGTCGATGAGATCAGGGCGGTTCGTTGCGCCGAGGACCACCACATCCCGTAGGGGTTCGACACCGTCGAGTTCGGTGAGCAGCGCGGCGACCACACGATCGCCGACGCCCGAGTCCGACGACTGACCGCGGCGTGGGGCCAGCGCGTCGATCTCGTCGAGGAAGATGAGCGATGGCGCCGACTCGCGTGCCCGGTCGAACAGGTCGCGGACTGCCTTCTCCGATGACCCGACCCATTTGTCCATCAGCTCAGCACCTTTGACGCTGTGCACGCTCAGTTGTCCGGACGCGGCGAGTGCCCGCACCACAAAGGTCTTGCCGCATCCGGGGGGACCGTAGAGCAGCACACCGCGGGGTGGGTCGACGCCGAGCCGGGTGAAGGTGTCCGGGTGCTGTAGCGGCCAGAGCACGGCCTCGGTGAGCGCCTGTTTGGTCTCCACCATGTCGCCGACCTCGTCGAGCGTCAGGCTGCCGACCGCGACCTCGGGCGATGCCGACCTGGACACCGGCCGGATCACCTCCAGTGCGCCCAGCAGATCGGCCTCGATGAGCGTAGGTGGCTTGCCGTCGCGGGCGCTGCGGGCAGCTGCCCGCAGGGCGGCCTCGCGGGTGAGGGCGGCGAGGTCGGCGGCGACGAAACCGGGTGTACGAGCGCTGATCGCGCCGAGGTCGATGGTTCCGGTGGGCACGGACTCCAAGAGCGCACCGAGGAGCCCTCGCCGGATCTTGTTGTCGGGCAATCCGATCGACAGCTCGCGGTCGCAGAGGTCGGGATCGCGGAGCCGTTGGTCGAGGTTTTCGGGCGCCGAACTGGTGCAGATCAGAGCCACCCGGTCAGCCGTGATCGCCGTGCGTAAGGCGTCGAGGATGAGCGCCGAGACGGGGTCTGCCTCGGCGGGCAGCAGCGCCTCGACATCGCTGATGAGCAACACCGCGCCCGTGTCGGACGCTGCCGACACCAGCTGACTGACCGCATCTTTGACAGCAGCGAGCCGCCCGGATGCCTCGAGCGCGCCGGTGACCGGGCCGTCGAGGTAGACCAGAGCTCGGCCGGCGCACACGGCCCGGGCGACGGTTGCCTTGCCCACCCCGGGTGGGCCGGTGAGCACCACACCGAGTCGGGCTTGCGCCCCGAGAGCGGTGAGCAGTTCCGGGTTGTCGAGGGCGAGGCCGAGCCATTCGGTCAGCTTGTCCACCTGTGCGTCGACGCCGACGAGTTCGTCGACGGTCCGAGCCGGGGGAGCAGTACTGACGGTCGCCTTGGCCGGTGTGTGCCGGGTGGATGCACTGGTGGCCGCTTCGGTGGTCGTCGGCAGGCCGGCGCTCTTGTCCGCCCACAGCACTGCGGTGTTCGGTTGCACGCTCACCGGGCCGGATGGGTCGGCGTCCACCACGGTGAGCAGTTCGTTGGTCCAGGTGATGCCCACCGATCTCGCCAGCGAACGAGTGGCGTCGGACGTCGCGAAATCGGGACCGAGATCTCGCGGCAAGAGTGACACCACATCCCCGGCCGACACCACCTTTCCGAGGAGTGCGCGCCGCAGGGTGGTCTCGTCCACCGAATCGGCGGTCAGCCGCGAACCGCGCACCATCACGCGGGTGGCGCCGTGCACCACGACGGGGGACAACACCACCGGGGCATCGGACTTCAGGCCCGCGTTGGACAGCGTCAACTCGTCGAGCAGCGCGATGCCGGTGGGCGCGGACGCATCGGTGGCTGCGATCACCGCGCCGGTGGTACGCGAGCCGATCACGGCCACCCCATCCCACTCACGCAACGCCAACGCGGCCAGGACCTCGGGATGCACCCTGACGATGCCGCGGCGCGCCTCGGCCGCCGAGAGGTTGAGCCGGGCGGTCAGCGTCAGTTGCGGAGACGCGGCAGATGCGGGAGTCACAGGGCAAAACTACCGTCTGCGGCGATCGGCGCGGGCTGGTGCTCGCTACCCGTTACTGGTCGCCGGGGCGGCGCAGGCCCAGACGGGCCGACGATTTGGTCGGCCTGCCGCGCCGCACTTGCCGGATGGCGCGTCGTTCGGCCCGGCGTTCCCGGGGGTGGAAGTCCCAGGTCTCCGGTCGGCTGGCCACCCATCGCTTGGTGCGCCAGGCAAACGGGATGTGCAGCAGGTAGAGACCGATCGCCACCACCATGAGCAGATACGGGTAGGTCAGCAGCGCGGCGGCGAACAGGGCCACCCCGATGAGCACCAGCACCAACGCATTCGGCGGCACCGCGTACGACTTCAGGGATGCGGTCGGCAGACGACTGACGGCCAGCAGTGCAGTGATGGTCATCCATGTGCCGACGGTGGCATCCGAGGTCCACCATCCCATTCCGAATTGCTCTTCGAGGGCGATGGGCAACATCGCGATGAGAGCGGCGGCGGGAGCGGGTACACCCACGAAGAAATCCTTGGTGTACTGCGGTGTGTCGTCTTCGTCGATCAGTGTATTGAACCGAGCCAACCTCAAAACGATTGCGCAGCAATAGATCAGCGACAGCAGCCATCCCACGTCGTTGCCCTCGAGCAGGAGGACGTAGAGGGTCAACGCGGGGGCCACCCCGAAGTTGATGGCGTCGGCGAGAGAATCCAGTTCGGCGCCGATACGCGTGGTCGCCCCCAGCAAGCGGGCCACCCGGCCGTCGAGGCCGTCGAGGAGCGCCGCAGCCGCGATCATGGCAACGCACAGGTGGATTCGGCCATCGAGAGCGAACTTGGTGGCCGACAGGCCGGCGCAGATGGCAAGCACGGTGAGCGCCGACGGAACGAGGAGCTTGCCGGTGTTCAGTGTTCCCGCACGGCTCGGACGGCGCCGCCGCCTCGGACTACCTGCCGGTACCACCCGGCTGCCGGAACGTCGGCCCGTGTCCTTGCGACCCGGATCCTTTCGGACGGGTTCCTTGCGAACGGACTCTTTCATCCCAGCTGCGCCAACACGGTCTCCGCGCCGACGGCGCGTTGGCCCACGGCGACGAGCGGTCGGGTGCCCTCGGGCAGGTAGACGTCCACACGTGATCCGAACCGGATCAAGCCGTAGGTGTCGCCGAGCGTCACCGGGTCGCCGGGGCGGGCCTCACACACGATGCGCCTGGCGATGAGCCCGGCGATCTGCACCACCACCAACTCGGTGCCGTCGGCGGTGCGGATCAGCATGGAGTTGCGCTCGTTCTCGGCGCTTGCATCGGGGAGGTCGGCGCTGACGAACTTGCCCGGCCGGTATTCGACCGACTCGACCGTGCCGGCGATCGGGATCCGTTGCACGTGTACGTCGAAGATCGAGAGGAAGATCGACACGCGTGGTCGGGGAGTGTCGCCCAGTCCGAGCTCGTGCGGTGGCGGGGCATGGTCCACCAACGCGACCTGCCCGTCGGCCGGTGCGACCACTACTCCGGCAGCGTTCGGGGGCACCCGGCTCGGGTGACGGAAGAACGCGGCGGTGGCGAGTGTGGCTGCGGTTGCCGGTGTCCGGATCCAGCCGTGGCGTCGGCCGGCGAGGGCCACGGCGGCGCCCGCCGCCACGAACGGCACACCGGCCCGGTGGATCGGTGGCACGGTTTCCCGCACGAGGTCGGCAAAATGTGCCAGGCGGGTCACACTCTCGGGTTCAGTAGGTCTGGGTCGTCTGGCCATGGCCGCCATTGTCGCAGGTGCTCATCGGTCAGCTGTCCTCCAGGATCAGCACTTCGACGTCGGCGCCGGTCTCGACCCTGTCGGTGTCCGCAGCGATGTCGAGCAATGCGTTTGCCGATGCCATGAACGCCAGGTGATGCGAACCCGGTGGCCCGATGGGTCGCACCGAGGCGACACCGTCGGCGATCGTGAGTTCACCCCTGCGGAACTGGCGTTTGCCTCTCGGAGAGGTGATCGGTTCGGTGACCGACGCGGTGGTGGTCCGCCGTGAGGCGGGCAGGCCCATGGCTGCGCGCAGGGCCGGCCGGACGAACACCTCGAAGGACACCTGAGCGCTCACCGGATTGCCAGGCAGGGTGATGATCGGGACAGCTGTGCCCCCCGAGCTCGTATAGGTGCCGCAACCCTGCGGCATGCCGGGCTGCATGGCCACCTTGGCGAACTCCACCCCGTGACCGACCAACGCATCCTTGACGACCTCGTAGGCGCCGGCGCTGACGCCGCCGGAGGTGATGATGAGGTCGACGGCGGTACCGTCTGCGCCGTCGACGTACTCGTCGAGTCGTGCCCGGAACTGGTCGACGTCATCGGGTACGAAGTGCACCTGTTCGGAGATCGCCCCGGCCTCGATGGCCGCGGCGGTCAGCATCGCGCCGTTGGACTCGTAGATCTGTCCGTATTGCAGCGGCGTCCCTGCGGGCACCAGCTCACTTCCGGTCGACAGGACCAGCACCCGTAACGGCGCGAACACGGCGACCTCGGCGATACCGAGCGCAGCCAGCAGGCCCAACTGCGGTGCGTGCAGAACGCGCCCGGACGAGAGGGCACGGGTCCCTGAGCCGATATCGGAACCGGCGGGGCGGATGGCGGCTCCGGCCGGGACCGGTGCGTTGATCCTCACCTCGGAGACGCCGCCGTCGGTGAGCTCCACCTGGATCACCGCGTCCGCTCCGGCCGGCACGGGTGCTCCGGTCATGATGCGGTGGGCCGTGCCAGGAGAAAGGGTGAGCTGATCGGTTCGCCCTGCCGGGATGTCTTCTGCGACAGGCAGAATGACGGGATCGGTTTCCGTCGCGTGCGCGATGTCCGAGGCGATGACGGCGTAGCCGTCCATCGCCGAGTTGTCGAAGCCGGGCAGCGTGACCCCGGCGACGACATCGTCGGCGAGCACCCTGCCAAGGGCGGCTGCGGCAGGCACGGTGACAGGCCGGGGCTCGGCGAACAAGGCTGCGACGATGGCCTGGTGTTCCTCGACTGTGCGCATCAGGCGTCCACCGTGTACGTGGCGAGGAAGAGGGCAAGCGACAGTGCGGTTTTCGAGATCTCGTCGGGATCCACACTCTCGTTGGGTGCATGGATCCGGCAATTCGGTTCCTCGACGCCGAGTAGTGCAATCTCGGCCCTGGGGCAGATTTCCGAGAGCACCGTGCACAGGGGTATCGATCCACCCTGACCGGAATGGACCACCTCGGCCCGGTACGCCTTGCCCATCGCCTCGGTGAGCGCCTTGTACCCAGGGCCCGAGGTGTCGGCAGCGAACGGTGCCCCGGTCATCACGGTGTCGACCTGCACCTTGGCGTGCCACGGAATGTGCTTGTGCAGATGACCTTCCAGTGCCAACGCGGCCACACCGGGATTCACGCCGGGTGGCACACGCAGGTTGAGCATCGCCGAGGCGCGTGGGTTGATGGCGGCCACGCAGTCGTCGGTGTTCGGTGCGTCCAAACCGATCACCGTCACCGCCGGCCGCGCCCACACCATCTCTGCAGGGGTGCCCGAGCCGAGGATGTCCACACCGTCGAGCGTTGTGGAGTCGGAGCGGAACTGCAGGGGATCGTAGGTTGCGCCGGGCCAGGATTGACTGGCGGGCAGCCCGTCGATCGTGGTGTTGCCGTCCGCATCTCGCAGGGACGCCAACCCGGCGATGAGTGCGGCAAGCGCGTCGGGGGCCGCGCCGCCGAACTGTCCCGCATGCACTTCCGATGCGAGGGTCTCGACCGAGACCTTCACGCCCGCGACCCCACGCAGGCTGGTGGTGAGCGTGGGTACACCCGGGGCCACGTTTCCGGTGTCACAGATCAGGATCATGTCCGCATCGAAGAGGTCTGGCTGCCTGCGGGCGAGTTGATCCAGACCCTCGCCGCCGGCTTCTTCCGAGCCCTCGATCACCACTCGAATTCCCAACGCCGGCAGCGCCGCAAATGAGCGCAGCGCGGTGAGGATGGCGACGACGTTGCCCTTGCAGTCCGCCGCACCTCGCCCGAACCAGCGACCGTCGTGAGTGGTGAGTGCAAACGGCGGCGAGTTCCAGAGATCTTCGGGGCCGGCCGGCTGCACGTCGTGGTGTGAGTACAGCAAGACGGTCGGCGATCCTGGCGGGCCAGGGCGATGACCGATCACGGCCTGACTGCCGTCGACGGTGTCGTACACCTGCGTCTCGATCCCGGCGTCGGCGAACGCGCCACGAACCCAGGCAGCGCTGGCGCGGCAGTCATCCCGTTTGTCGGGATCGATGTGTACAGACGGCAACGACACGAGGTCGGCGAGGTCGGAGTGAGCGCGCGACATCAGGCCGGTCACACGTTTGGACAGGGTCGAGTACTGCGTCGAGAGCTGGTCGGCCATGGTGCCAAGCATGCCGGAAGGACCACCACGACCGCCAGAAAAGTCGAGTTCGGCATGATCGGGCGGCGCTGTGAGAATTGTCGGACCTGTCGGCTCCCGCGTGCGATCGACCGTTGGCAGGACTAGGTTTCTCAGGTATGGCCGAAGGGTTGCTGCTCGACATCGACGGGGTGCTCGTCACCTCGTGGAAAGCCCTGCCCGGTGCCGTCGAAGCCCTCGAGGAGATCGCCGCCACCGGCCTGCCGCGAATGTTCTTGACCAACACCACATCCAAGTCGCGAGCGCAGATTGCCGAGGCGCTCACCGACGTGGGGTTCAACGTGCGTGACGACGAGATCGTGACAGCCGCCGTGTTGACGGCCGAGTACCTGCGCACCAAACACCCCGGTAAGCGGGTTGTGGTGTTCAACGAGGGTGCGGTCAACGAGGACATGGCAGGGGTGAATCTCGTCGACGACGACCCCGAAGTGGTGGTCTTCGGGGGCGCGGGACCGTCGTTCACCCACGAGCTGATGTCGAGAGCCCTGGGCTGGATGATCGAAGGCGTACCGACCATCGCCATGCACCGGTCGCTCACGTGGTCGACCAGCAGCGGACCGAAGATCGACACCGGGGTGTACCTCGAAGGCCTCCAGAAGGCCACCGGAAAGAAGATCCGCGCGATCGGCAAACCGTCACCGCTGGGCTTTCGTTCGGCCGTGGAGATGCTCGGCGTCGGTGATCCGGGCGGGGTGGTGATGGTGGGCGACGACATGTACAGCGATGTGCTGGGCGCCCAGAAGACCGCGATCACCGGCGTGTTGGTGCGGACCGGCAAGTTCTTGCCCGAACAACTCGACGCCCTGGTCAAGGACGAGTTCGGGCAGGTCCCCGATCACGTCATCGACTCGATCGCGGACCTGCCCGCACTGCTGAAGAAACTGTAGTGCGCTAGCGCACCGACGCCTTGATCTTGCCCAGCGTCTGCTGCATCCCGTCGGTGAGCTCGGCGTCGAACGACTTCTCGCCGCCGAATGCCAGGTTGATCAGCGTCGACGACACCTTGGTGGTGCCGTTGGGTGCCTCACGACGTTCGGTGAGCTCCACGCCGTCCTCGGTGGGGGTGATGGTGAAGCTCCACACGCTGTTGTTCTCGTTGATCTTGTACGCGATCTCTTTGTTCGGTTCGAACCGGACCACCTTTGCGGTGGTCGGCCAGACCAGCAGACCGCGTTTGTTCACGTTGACAGTCTTGGTGCCGAGAGTGACGGGACCGCCCCCGCGGACCACGACCTTGCGGCATTGCGGGCTCCACTCGCCCATCCGCTTCAGGTCGGACACCACTTTCCACACCTGCTCAGGTGTGGCCTTGATGTGAGTGGACGCTTCGAGCAGTGGGGCAGCCATGGAACTCCTGTCAATGAACGTTGTCACTATCCGATCAGGATCTTGTCATAGTCCGCGATCTGATTCGACAGTGTTCGGAGATGTTCGGACGCGCCGCCGAGGGTGTGTTCGATGGCGAGCAGCCGGCTCACGTAGTGCCCGACCGGGTACTCGGCGGTGATGCCGATGCCGCCATGCATCTGGATGGCCTCCTGCCCGATCTTGCGGGCGGAACGGCAGATCTGCAGTTTGGCCCGCGACGCGACGATCGGGTTGACGTCGCCGTCGGCCAGGGTGACCGTGGCGTAGAGACTCATGCTGCGGGCCTGCTCGAGGAGTACGTACATGTCGGCGGCACGCTGGGTCAGGGTCTGGAACTTCGCCAGTGGTACGCCGAACTGCTTGCGCTGCTTGAGGTATTCGGTGGTGAACCGCAGCGATTCCTCCATGGCGCCGACGGCCTCGGCGCACAGTGCGACCTGCGTGACCACTTCCGAACGCACCAGCGCCGCGGCCACATCACCCTCGGCCAGTCGGGTGGCGGGAGCCTCCTGTAGTTCCACCTGGGCACCACGCCGCATGTCGTGCGTACGGAACGGGGTGCGAGATACGCCGGTCGCGGTGGCGTCCACAAGGAACAGGCCGATCTCGCCTTGCCCTTGGCCCTGGGCGTCGATACGGGCGGTCACCACCAGGACGTCGGCGCAATCGCCGTGCAACGCAGGGTTTTTACGGCCGGTGAGGACGTAGCCGTCTCCCGATGCCGTGGCGGTGGTACTGACAGCAGCGCTCGGCCACCGGTCGCCCGGTTCGGTGTGCGCGAATGCCGCGAGGAGTTCGCCGGAGGCGAGTTGTGGCAGGTACTGGGCACGTTGTTCCGCGCTGCCGGTCTCGGCGATGAGTCCGCCGGGCACGTACACCGCGTCGAGCACGGGCTCTGGAGCAAGACTGCGACCGATCTCGCCGAGTACGGCCGCGACCTCTTCGGGCCCGGCTCCCATGCCACCGTCGTCCTCGCTGAACGGGAGACCGAGAATGCCGATCTCCGCCAACGACTTCCACACGTCCCGGCTCCAGCCGAGGTCGGTGGCGGTGACCTCGCGCAGCTTCTCGATGTCGTAGAACTTGGTCAGGACGTCATGCGCGGTGTCGCGCAGCATCGTCTGTTCCTCGTTGAGTTCAAAATCCATGGTGAAGGCAGTCCTTCGTTAGTTGGTGCCGCGAGCGCTCGACGTCGGCATCAGGGATGAAGTCCGTAGATGGGGAGGTCGTGGTCAGAGGCCGAGGATGGAGGACGCGATGATGGTTCGCTGGACCTCGGACGAGCCGCTGTAGATCGAGACCTTGCGGTGGTTGAGGTACGTCGGAACGGTTTCTTGCGCCCAGTGCGGGGAGCCGATGTCCGCCGCGTCCACAGCCAGTGAGTCGACTCCCGCGAGGTCGGCCAGGATCTCGGTGGACGCCTGTTGCAGCTCGCTACCGCGGAGCTTCAAGACCGAAGAGACCGGATCGGGCTTGCCGTCTGCCGACGATGCCACTACCCGCAACTGCGTCAATTCCAGTGCGAGCAACTCGTTTTCGAGTTCGGCCAGGCGCGCGGCGAACAGGGGGTCCTCCAGCAGGGTGCCGTCGCCGACGGGTGTCTTCGCGGCCAGCTCCTTGGCCAGCGCGAGGCGGTTCTTGGTGATGCCCACCCGGGTGACACCTGTTCGCTCGTTGCCGAGCAGGAACTTCGCGTATCCCCAGCCTGCGTTCTCTTCGCCGACCAGGTTCTCCACCGGCACCCGGACGTTCTCGAAGAAGACCTCGTTCACCTCGAAGCCGCCGTCGACCAGTTGAATCGGCCTGACGGTGATGCCCTCGGTCTTCATGTCGATGAGCAGGAAGCTGATCCCCGCCTGGCGTTTCGGTGCATCGGGGTTGGTGCGCACCAGCGCGAAGATCCAGTCGGCGTACTGGGCCATGGTGGTCCAGGTCTTCTGACCGTTGACCACATAGTGGTCGCCGTCGCGAACCGCACGGGTCTTGAGTGATGCCAGGTCGGATCCCGCCTCCGGCTCGGAGAAACCCTGGCACCACCAGATGTCGAGATTGGCTGTGGCGGGGAGGAAACGCTCTTTGATCTCCTGAGAGCCGAAGTTGGCGATCACCGGGCCGACCATGTCGGTGTTGAACGCGAGGGGTTCGGGCACGGAGGCGAGGTTCATCTCGTTCTGCCAGATGTGTTTCTGCACGGGAGTCCAGTCGCGGCCGCCCCATTCGGAAGGCCACTTCGGCACTGCCAGACCGTGCTCGTTCAGGATCCGCTGAACCGTGATCATGTCGTCGGGGAAGTTCAGCGTGCCCGCGGCGGTCCGCTCGCGGATCTCCTTGGGGATCTCGGTGGTGAAGAAGGTCCGCATTTCCTCGCGGAAGGCAACTTCGTCGTCGCTCAGTTTGAGGTGCATTGTTCCTTGATACTCCCGATCGTGTGCGTGCGTAAGGAACTCCGGCATGGTCCAACGCAATTTTTTCTCGCGGCGCCACAGAGTTTTACTCGTCGGTCAAACAAAGCCGATTCTAGCTGATGAACGGTGTGGTGCCAAGGGCGAAGCGTGAGGACTGGCAGGCGCGGCGGTGACGTAAAATCGCGACCATGGCCAAAGTTCGGCAACGATCGGGTGCTGCGCCGTCCCGTCGCAGCAACGGGAACCGGCCAAGCGACGACCTGCTCCTCGACGCAGCGCGAGATGTGTTCCACGCCAACGGCTATCACGCAACCTCCATGGAGGCCATCGCGCAGCAGGCCGATGCCACCAAGCCGACGCTCTACTCCCACTTCGGCAGCAAGGAGCAGCTCTACCGGGCGTGCCTGGTCCGGGAGGCCGACAAACTTCGCGAGTGGTTGTTCGCGGCGTACGAGTCCGCCTCGGGATTGTCGATGGAGGAGCAGGTCAAGGCTGACATGGTGGCCTTCTTCCGCTACGCGTCAGAGCATCCTGCCGGCTTCGGGCTGCTCTTCGGTGATGTCACCTCCGGGCCCAACGCCGAGATCCGCGACGAACTCGTGCTGAGCATCTCGGGGCAGATCGCCATGCGCATCCGTGCCTACTACACGTTGCGGGCTCTGCCCGCGCCCGAGCAGAGCGCCGAGCTCCTCGCCTCGATGCTGGCCGGCATCGCCATCCACGGCGGCCGGCAGGCCCTCGCCCTCGAGCTCCCACCCCACGAGGTTGGACTCTTTGCCACTGCGCTTGCGCACGCGGGCCTCAAACATCTCGCACCTGTTCACATGGAGAACATCGACCGCACCGCGAGTGGTCTCCACGCGCAGTGACAGCGCACGCACCGATGTGAACGGGTTTGCGGCCCCGCACAGAGTGCGGCTACCTCGGGCCATCGGGGTCAGGCGCCCTGTGCGGAAGCGGTGATTACCGGCTCGTTACAGCGGTGAGACTCCTGCAGCACAGTGTTATTCCCTGGATAACCACCGGGAAACAGGCGACTTCTGTACTGGAACACGTAGCCCACTTCGGCTCTCGCTCATCGGCAATGCGGCCGAGGCGGCATCTATCTTCGCCCTCCAGGAGGACCCGTGTCCGATATCGATCAGTTGATTGCCGAGAATATCAAGAAGTCGTTGGCTGAGATCCCGCATCCGTCGTTGCCGAAGGGCAGCAACATTTATGGGGGGACGAAGTTGTTCCCGGATTATCAGGCTGAGGGTGGGGAGTCGTATTTCACGTTGGTTCATGGGATTGCGCATGAGTCGTCGGTGAGTTTTGTGGCGGTGTTGCAGGCGACGCGGGCGTTGCGGAAGGGGTTTGAGTCGGCGTTGTATTTTTATGGTCCTGGTGCGATCAATTGCCTGGCTACGCGTGGTTTTCCGACGACTGGTGATTCGGGTTTTCCGGGGGAGCAGAACATCAATGATTCGTTGGGGACGTTCATCGGTGAGGGTGGGACGGTGTATTGCTGTCGGTTCGGGTTGGCACTTCATGGTGGTCGTGAGGAGGATTTGATCGAGGGTGTGATTCCGGCTCATCCGCTTGATGTGCAGGATGCGTTGATTCATTACGCCCGTAAGGGTGCCATCATCAACTCCACGTACATGGTCTGAGGGCACTCCGATATGCCTGAATCGGAGACGGAGCGGAGCGG
The DNA here is from genome assembly GCF_001598915.1 of Williamsia muralis NBRC 105860. Taxonomy (GTDB): domain Bacteria; phylum Actinomycetota; class Actinomycetes; order Mycobacteriales; family Mycobacteriaceae; genus Williamsia; species Williamsia muralis. The sequence goes on from NZ_BDAP01000001.1 coordinate 828,298, forward strand.
AGCTCGACCGGAGTCACAGACGAAGCGCAGCGGAGCTCGACCGGAATCAGCGTTGTCGGCCCGCGTGGATCTTGCGTTGCTCGGCGTGCGGGGTTCGTTGCCGGTCAGGCGTTCGGCTGGTGCGGGTCCCAGCGACGACGGCCATCTCGTCATCAACGGGATCAACGCAGCGATTCCGCGGAACCCGTTGAGTCCCTATGTCCTTGAGGGTGACCAAATTCTCCTGGATGGTTCGTCCGAAGACCTGGGACTGGATGTGTCGGCCATCGATCGGCCGGCGTTCTACGACCTCCGCACCGGTTCGGGCACGGAGTACGAGAAGATTGCCAAACTACATGGCCGGGACGTCCTGGCGAGCACGGTCATGCAGACCTGCATCCGCTACGACCCGGCGCAGCGGTGTCGCTTCTGCACCATCGAGGAATCGCTGCGTGCGGGAGCCACCGTGGCCGTGAAGAAGCCGGCTGAACTCGCCGAGGTCGCTGAAGCGGCGGTGCGCCTGGACGGGGTGAAGCAGATGGTCATGACCACCGGTACCTCTGCGGCCGGAGACCGTGGTGCCAAGCACCTGGCACGGTGTGTGCGAGCGGTCAAAGCGGTTGTCCCACAACTGCCCATCCAGGTGCAGTGTGAACCTCCGGGCGACCTGGCGACGCTCACGGAACTGCGTGAAGCCGGCGCGGAGTCGATCGGCATCCACATCGAGTCCCTCGACGACGCGGTCCGCGCGCAGTGGATGCCGGGCAAGGCCACGGTGTCCATCGGCGAGTACCGGGCCGCATGGGCCGAGGCGGTGCGGGTGTTCGGCCGTAATCAGGTGTCCACGTACCTCCTCATCGGACTCGGTGAAGATCCCGACGAACTGGTCGACGGCGCACGCGAATTGATCGAGATGGGCGTGTATCCCTTTGTGGTGCCGTTCCGTCCACACCCGGGTTCACTTGCGGTCGATGTGGACTTCGCGCAGGCTCCGCGGGCGGATGTGGTCGAAGCCGTCACCCGGCGGGTTGCCAAGGAACTCACGGCTGCCGGCATGGCAGGTTCGGACCAGAAGGCGGGCTGTGCGGCCTGTGGCGCCTGCAGTGTTCTACAGAATGTGGGTGGTTGACGATGCGTACCGAAGCCAGGGATCTGTCCATTCTCACCGGTCCGCGGCGCGTCACCGCCCCCGGTGGGTTCATCATCCAACCTGCCGACACGGCAGCACAATTGGCGTCGTATCGAGCTTTGCGTCAGGACGCGTTCGTGCGTACACAACAACTCTTCGCCTATACCGATCGCGATGACCTCGACGACGATCCGCGCACGGTGGTGTTGTGTGCGGTGGCCGACGACGGCACAGTACTCGGCGGCGTGCGTCTGGCCCCTGCCACCGGCGAGGACATCGGCTGGTGGACGGGAAGCAGGCTGGTGGTACTTCCCACCGATCAGGCACGCGGGGTGGGGCCTGCGCTGGTACGCGCGGCGTGTGCCTACGCCGAGAATGCAGGCGTCTTGCGGTTCGATGCGGCGGTACAGGTGCGTTACCGCTCGATGTTCGCATCACTCGGGTGGGACCACACCGGGGAGGTGGACGTCGCGGGTACCGCGCATGCGGCAATGCGCTGGCCGATCAACAAGATCGAGCGCCTGGTGGCAGGGACGAAGGCGATGCTCGCCGACGTGCTGGCGCCGTTGTCCGGTCATGCTTCCGGTCTGGGCCCCGCAGGCTTCCGAGGAGATGACGGCAGCCCTGTGCCTGGCACCGACATGATCGCCGCATGCGACGCCATCATCCCGTCGATGGTGGAGCGAGACCCCGAATGGGCCGGCTGGTGCGCAGTTCTCGTGAACCTCAACGATCTGTCGGCGATGGGTGCCACGCCCGTCGGATTGCTCGATGCGGTGGGGGCGCCGACCCGCTCACAACTGACGCGCATCATCCGGGGAATGGCGAAAGCCGCTGAGGCGTGGAATGTCCCGGTACTCGGTGGTCACACACAGTCAGGGGTGCCGGCGTCATTGTCGGTGACCGCTCTGGGCCGGACCGGCTCGCCGGTGCCGGCCGGCGGCGGCAGGGTGGGACACACCCTGCGTCTCACCACCGATGTGGGTGGCGGATGGCGCCGCGGTTACGCAGGGCAACAATGGGATTCGACGTCCTTTCGTCGGCCGGACGAACTCGAGCGGATGGGCACCTTCGTCCGGCGAGCCGCGCCGGCCGCGGCCAAGGACGTCAGTATGGCGGGTCTGGTCGGCACCACGGGAATGCTCGCCGAGGCCAGCGGCACAGGAGCGATTCTCGACGTCGCCGCCATACCGCGGCCGGCAGGTGTCACGGTGGGGGAATGGGTCACCGCGTTCCCCGGCTTCGCGATGATCACCGCCGATGATCCGGGACGGACTATACCCGATGCCGGACCGGCAATCTCGGCGACGTGTGGTCGGTTGACCGACACCCCAGGTGTCGGTTTGCGCTGGCCGGACGGTGCCGTCACGAGCGCCGTGCACAGCACTGTGACCGGGTTGGGAGAAGCATGAGTCAGAGTACAAACCACCGACACATCGAGCCGAGGTCCTGACCCATGCCTGAGATGAGCTTCACCGTGCGCTGGCCGAACGGAACCGAACAGCAGTGCTATTCGCCCTCTTTGGTGATGCACGACCACCTCGAGGTGGGTGGGCGTTACCCCGTACCGGAGTTCGTCAGCCTCACCACACGTGCCCTCACCGAGGCGAGTGACCGGGTACGTGCGAAGTTCGGGTTCGCATGCACGTCGGCGGCCGCGCAGATGTCGGAGATCCGAGCGGTGTCGCGCCGCATGCCCGAAGGTGCTGTCGAGGTGCTCGCGATGACCGGTGCTGATCTCATCGAACCCAAGAGCACCGGCCGATGACTTCGGCGAGCATCCCGCCCACACCTGCCGCGGTTCACTAGTCTTCTCCCATGCCACCCATTCGTGTTGCCGCACTGGCAGCCCACTTCGGTCGGGACGTCGAACGCGCGGTGAGCAAGATCGTCGGCATCATCGAAGCGGCCTCTCGAGACAACGTGGATCTGCTTGTGCTGCCCGACGCGTCACTCGGCGGCTACATCGGTGATCTCCGGGCACCGGATGTGGATCACCTCCCTCCTGCGGTGGCCATCGACGGACCGGAGATGGCTCGAATCGCTGAGGCCGCGGGACCGATGACGGTATGCGTCGGATACACCGAAGACGTTGACGGCCAACGCTACAACGCGGCCGCGTGCCTGTCCGGCGACGGCGTACTCGGTGTGCACCGCAAAGTTCATCAGCCTGCAGGCGAGTCGCTGGCGTACTCCGCAGGCGATCACTTCGGGGGGTTCGACACTCCCGTCGGCCGGATCGGGATGCTGATCGACTACGACAAGACGTTTCCCGAGGCCGCGCGCACCTTGGCGCTCGACGGTGCCCGGATCATCGCCGCGCTGTCGGCCTGGCCCGCCAGCGTGACCGACCGTGCGTCACGGCTTCCCAACGACCGGCAGTCTCGTCTGTTCGACCTGTACGACGCAGCGCGCGCCGCCGAGAATCAAGTGGTGCTGGTCTCGTCGAATCAAACGGGAGTGATGGGCAAGTTGCGGTTCCTCGGTCAGGCGAAGGTTGTCGGCCCCGGCGGGGAAGTGCTCGCCAAGACGTGGGCGAAAGGCGGAATGGCGGTGTGCGACATCGACATCGATGCGGAGGTCGACCGGGCGCGCCGTGTGCTTCATCATCTCCGAGAACGTCGGGTGGACACCTACTGGCGGGACGAGTCGTGACGTCGGCATGGGCCGGCGAGCGACCGCCGAGAATCTCCCTCGTGACCTACTCGACCAAGCCTCGCGGTGGTGTTGTGCACACCCTCAATCTCGCGGAGGCACTGGCGCATGCGGGTGCGGAGGTAACGGTCTGGTCATTGGCCAGGGGTGGCGATCCAGGGTTCTTCCGACCGGTGGATCCGGCTGTCACGGTGCGTCTGGCCCGCTTCACCGATCGCGACGGCGACACCGTCACCGACCGGATCGTGCGGTCGATCGAGGTGCTGCGGACCGAATTCGACCGTGACGCAGCCGATATCGTGCACGCGCAGGACTGTATCAGCGCGAATGCGGTCGGTCGGTGTATCCGTACCATTCACCATCTCGACCAGTTCACCACCCCGGTTCTCGCGGCATGCCACGAAAAGGCGATCGTCGAACCCTATGCGCGGATCTGTGTGTCGGCAGCGGTCGCACGGGAGGTTCACGAAGGTTGGGGTTACCAGCCGGTTGTCATCCCGAACGGGGTTCAGTCCGCCCGGTTCGCGGCGGCCGCAGGTGACTCGTCCGAAGCCGTGGCCGGGCGCGCCCGCTGGCGATCGCGGCTGGGCCGGTACGTGCTCGCGGTCGGGGGCATCGAGCCGCGCAAGGGCAGCATCGACCTGCTCGACGCCCATGCGCTGATGGTTCGCGAGCACCCCGATCTGAAACTCGTGTTCGCCGGGGGAGAGACCCTGTTCGACTACCGGGGTTACCGCGAGGAGTTCGACCAGCGGATGGCGGACCTGGGTATCTCACCGATCGTGCTCGGCCCTGTCGACGATAACGAGTTGCCCGCACTGGTGGCCGAGGCGTCGGTCTTCGCCTTCCCATCCACCAAGGAAGGGTTCGGGCTGGCGGCGATGGAAGCGCTCGCGGCCGGGACCCCGGTGGTCACACGCGACCTACCCGTGCTCCACGAAGTGTTCGGCGACACGGTTCGCTACGCCGCCACCCCTGCCGATCTGGCATCGGAGCTGAGCGCCGCGCTCACACCCGACCGGAGCCGGCTGGCCCGTGGCCGCACCCTTGCGGACGGCTTGACCTGGGCGCATGCGGCCAGACAACACCTCGAGTTCTATCGGCAACACGGCTGACCGTCGACCACGCCGGGCCGTTCTGCGGGGATCGGTGCCGGCCCGGGTCAGTGCCCGCCGAAGGAGAACCGGCGTCGTCGGCGACTCTTCGGTGATTCGGGAACGGTCATGGATTGGAAGTAGTCGACCATCGCGACCAGTGCCCGGCGTTCCTCGGCGTCGTTGTGGGTAGGCCCTTCGCCGACAGTGATCGCGACCGGCGTGCCGCGGTGGATGTCGAGCTCGTCCCAGCACAGGGCCAGACAATTCGCATTCACCCGGCGGCGATCGACCACCAGCATGATCTTGGTGTCGAACTCCGAGGTCTTCCAGGAGATCTTCTCAGCAGCGTCGAATGTCAGCGTTCCGGCTGATTCGAAGTCCTGTAGATACATCGGGCACTTTCCGTGGCTGGCAGTTACCCCATCGAGGGTAACCACCGGCGGTCACAGTGTCCGGGAAAAGTAGACCCTCTCGAACCCGTCCACGGTGGCGCGGTGGGTCTCCCGGAAACCCCGCCGCGGGTAGTACTGCAGGTTCTCGGTCATTGCCACGTTCGTGTGGAGCCGCAATTCACCGAGTCCACACGAGTGCGCGTGGTCGGCGGCGAACTCCAGCAGCTGTGAACCCACACCCAGTCCGCGAGCCGATGGGGAGACGGCGAGATTGTCGAGCAACAGGTGGTCGTCTTTCGCCGTCAACGCGATGGTGCCCACGGCATCGCCGTCACGGTCGGCCACCCACACCGAGCCGAGTCCGATCAATGACGTGTAGTCGGTCGACATCGGCCCGGGTCGTGCACCGATCCGCTCGATGTAGGGCTCGAACGACACCGCGATCAACTGCGTCAGCGCGTCGGCATCGTCGGGCCGGGCCGGACGGATCATCGTCATGAGAACAGTGTGCCAACACCGGAGGGGCCGGAAAAGCAGTTGCGTCGCTCGCCTACATCCCGCACACTCGATCACGTTCTGTTCCCGGCAGTGAGGAATGCAGTGAAGACAGTCGACGGCCCCGCGTCCTAGCGCGCCGACCTGTCTCGACCGCTGCTATCACGCGGTCATCGAGTTGGTGCGTCTTCCACCACTCACCCTTGGGAGCCACATGCGCCCGAACACCGAATCAGCTGTTGTCCTACGTGAGATCTCTTTCGACTGGCCCGACGGCACGCCCGCCCTGTCCGACGTCACGGCGACCTTCGGGCATGGCCGCACCGGACTCATCGGTGCCAACGGCAGCGGTAAGTCGACGTTGCTCGGGCTCATCGCCGGGCAGATGATACCCACGTCGGGATCGATCGACGTGGTCGGCGAAACCTCTTATCTGCCACAGACTCTGACACTGCAGGTGCACAGTACGGTCGCCGATCTGCTGGGCATCGGTGCCCGGGTCGATGCACTCAGGGCGATCGAGGCCGGAGACACCTCCCCTGAACTCTTCGACGTCGTGGGAGATGCCTGGGACATCGACACCCGTGCCGAACATGCGCTGCGCCAAGCGGGCCTGCAAGGCATCGAACTGGGCCGCGAGGTGGGCACGTTGTCGGGCGGTGAGTCGATGCTCGTTGCCATCGCCGGTCTGTGGTTGGCGGCTGCACCCATCACTTTGTTGGACGAGCCGACCAACAACCTCGACCGTGATGCCCGCCAGCGTTTGTACGACATGGTGCGCGCCTGGCCCGGCACGTTGTTGGTGGTCTCGCACGACCCGGCGCTGCTCGAGCTGATGGACACCACCGCTGAGTTGCGGGAGAACCGGATCACCCTGTTCGGCGGACCGCTCAGTGAGTACCGCGAATACGTCAGACATCGACAGGAGGCGGCCCATCGGGATCTGCGGGTGGCCGAACAGAAACTGAAAACCGAACAGCGACAACGGGTCGAGGCCGAAACCAAACTCGCCCGCCGGGCCCGGTCCGGTCGGAAAGACGCCGCGGACGGGAATCTGCCGAAGATACTGTTGGGCAAACGCAAACGCGCTGCCGAGAACACCGCCGGCCGGGTTCGGACACAGGCCGCCGACAAGGTGCGCGAAGCCCGCGAGGCCATTGACGCGGCGAATGAGTCCATCCGCGATGATCGCCATATCCGTATCGAACTGCCTGATCCGGATGTGCCCGCCGGCCGGCGCCTGGCCGAGATCCGTTCGGCTACAGAGACTATCGTCATCCAAGGTCCTGAACGTGTGGCCATCACCGGGCCCAACGGAGCGGGCAAGACAACGCTGCTGCGGACGTTGTGGGGAGTCGAGCCGGCCGTCGGCGATGCGCACATGGTGGCTCACACGGATCGGATCGGTTATCTGGCGCAGCGTTTGGACGACCTCGATCCGTCCGAGAGCGTCCTCGACACAGTCAGCGCTGCCGTCCCGGGCGTCGATCCGGAAACGATCCGCGGCCGCCTCGCCCAATTCCTCCTCCGCGGGGATGCGGTGGAACGGCTGATCGGCGACCTGTCCGGAGGCGAGCGCTTCCGGGTTGCCCTGGCGCGATTGCTCCTTGCGTCACCACCCATTCAACTGCTGGTGATGGACGAGCCGACCAACAATCTCGACATGGACAGCGTCGACCAGCTCGTCGAGGCGTTGTCGGGCTTTCGCGGAGGATTGGTCGTGGTCAGTCACGATGAAGACTTCTTGTCCCGGCTCGGGGTCACCCGGTCGTTGTCGTTGCGATCGGGTGACGTCATCGCGGTGGGGGTGTGACCGGTCTTGGGCACGACGCCAACGGGGTGTGGATCAGGCGAGCCACTGCCGGTACGCCCGAGATCAGCTCCGCGGCACCGGTTTGAGACTCACGGCGAGACGTTCAGGATCGACCACATCGGGAACCCACTCGGTTCCTTCGTAGTCAAAGACGATGTCGATCGTGGCGGTTCCGCGATCGATTCTCACCAGACACTTCTTCCAGGGCAATGCGTCAGGCAGGCGCATGGCCTGTTGCAGCTTGTGTGCGGTCGCCAACGGTTCTATGCCGTCGGGGCTCGCGGCTTCCCAGTCCCCGGCCGTATACACGTAGCCGAACATCTGCTTGCGGCGATCGAGGTTGATTACAAGCGCAAGCTGATCCCACTGTTCGGATCGGTAGAACTGATCACCCACGATGTCGTTTCCCAGTTGATGGACGAGGGCGTCGGCGGCTTCGGAACCGAGAGATCGGGCCATGCCGGCAGACTGCACCCTGGCAGAGGCATTTTCAACACGTAGGTGGGGGAGTCCCCGAGTTTCGCCTGCCGTGCCCGAATCGCGGAACCTGTGGCGCGAGCAAGCCCGGATCGGGTCGAAGTTGTCGCGCTAGGTCTGCTGGCCTGTGTGTGTCTGAGGTCAGGTTTCGCCGCCACTCCGTTGCCGTCGCGGTCGAGTTCGGCTGTAGCCAGGCTCGCCGGCATAGTTTGGTGCAGTCCACCCGGTCCGCATCGCGGCGTAGCCGGCTACGACACCGACGGTGCCTGCACGGTGGGGGCAAGCGTCTCGGCGGGGAGATTGCCCTGGTACGCACCCGCCGCGTCATCGGGGGTTACCTCTGCCGGCGCGACAGGCTCCGGGCTAGGGGAGGGAAGCGTATCGGAGGTGGGTGGGCGAGGGGCATTGGCCACGCCGCCACCGCGGCCGATAGTGGGTGAGTTGGCCCCGCACAACGCGAGAACGTCTGTGATCGCGTCCTTTTCGGGTTGGGTCACCCACAGCCTGTAGGAGGCTTTGACCTCGACCTGGCGGGACACATACGCGCAGTGGTAGGCATCGCTCGGCGGCAACCAGGTCGCCGCGTCCCCGTCGCCCTTTTGCTTGGTTAGCGGACCGTCGGTGGCCTGGAGATTGCGGGGATCGTTCGCGAAATCGGCACGCTGCGTTGGGGAGAGCTGCTGGGCACCTTTCTGCCAGGCATCCGACAACGCGACCACGTGATCGATCTGGACCGCGCTTGACGTGTCTTGCCCGCGCACGAAACCGATGGTGGTTGCGGTGTACGGGTCGATCAGGGTGCCGGTCTGTACCGTGCACCCTCGAGAGCCGGCCTTGAGCACGAGGTCGGTCAGATCGCGGCGCAGGATGTCGTTGCGGGTGTCGCAGCCATTGCGCCCACCATCCACAGTCACATCATCAGTCCATGCGGCACCGAACTTGGCCTGGTCGTACCCAGTCTTCGGAGCACGGCCCTTGACCGGCAGCGTGTTGAGGGTGGCCAGTATCTCGTTCGCATCTGGGGTTGTCGACACCGGCGCAGGCTCGGGCAGCAACGTTTGGCCAACAGACGTCGGCGTCGACGTGTCTGCCACCTGTGCGGGCGTCTCTTCCGTCGGCGAGCTGCACGAGACCAGCACGGCAGCGAGCACGCCGATCGCGGCAACACCCACGATCGACGACCGACGAACGGGGGTCGACGAGGGCGGGGGAGACGTCAGATCAACACAGTCAGACACCACAGAAACCTTTCGGGACACTAACAAAATTGCATAGCTCCCAATACGTTTGGCGAGCGTGCCGGGTGCAAACTAGGTATAGCACCCGCAGCCGAGGCCGTGACACGTTCCGTCAGCAACCCTTGCGCGCGCCCGGTGTGTCCGTCGTTGACGCTCGCGGGTGGAAAGGGAGAAGGCTCGGCGAAGGAGGCGAACATGCACACCGACCGCAACCCACCCCGCAGCTGCCCGGACGGGCACCCTTGGGCCCGAACAAGCCCAAATGTTGTGCAACTGGGCCAAGGTGAGCGAAAAGTCGGGGCCGACCTCTCCAGATTCATCACGCATGGCTTCCTGCAACTCGAACAGATGCCGGTGCCGTCCTGAGTCTCCGTCGACGATGTAGTCCATACGGCCGCACGCAGCGTGATCTCACCGGCCACAGCGTACCCAGTGATATTACGAATTAGCTTGTGCTTCAGAGTGTTACGCGGCAAATGAACACTTTAGTGACTGTAGTTCGTCGACCCCGCTGCCGCTTAGTTCCTGGGGGGCGTGCAGTGTGCTGGTGTTGTGGGTGGGGTGGTGATTGCGGTGAGTGCGCAGCCGATGAGGCACTTGACAATGCGGCGTGCGGTGGTGGACGTGCTGGCGGTGATCACACTGCGGCCGATGGCTGTGACGAACGGCATGGAGGGGCCTTTCTCGGGACTCAGGGCGTGTCTTGTTCCCCGGTCTGGCAGAGCGTTTGGGTAGTACGCCCTGCCAGACCCGGGTCGCGGTCAGGTTGCGCTTGTGGCGGCGTCGGCAGGGGCTGCGCCGGCGTTGGGTTTCGGTGTGCGGATGGTGACGAGTGCTAGGGCTGCACCAGCTAGTGCGATAGCGGCTGCGCCGAGGAATGCTGCGGAAAAGCCGTCGGTGAGTGCTGCCTTGTTGCCGAGTTGGTCAGCTCCGTACGCGGCGGCGACTGCGGTCATTGCGGCGAGTCCCAGTGCGGAACCGACCTGATAGCTGGTGTTGACGATGCCGGAGGCCAGGCCGCCTTCTTCGGGTCGTGCTGCGGAGATGGCCGTACTCAGCGAGGGGATGAACGCAAGGGACATGCCGAGCGCGGCGGCCAGCGATGCGGGCAGGACGTCGATCCAGTAATTGCCGTCGGGGCGTGCGAGTGAGAGCCAGCCCAGACCCAGCGCCAGTATCAGCAGCCCGACCACGATCGGCACTTTGGGTCCCATCGTGCCGATGACTCTGGGCGCGAGAACGATCATGCCCAGCATGATGAGGCCGGTCATGGGCAGCAGTGCTGCTCCGGATGGGAAGGCGTTGTAGCCGAGCACTTGCTGCAGATAGAGGTTGAGGAAGAACCACATCGGGATCCACGCGGCGCCGAGTAGTAACTGGGCGAGGTTGGCCGCCCCCAGATTGGGGGTTCGGAAGATCGATAGTCGCATGAGTGGGTCACGCGTTTTGGCTTGGGAGACGAAGAAGGCGATCAGGAGCAGGGCGGCAATACCGAGGGCCACCCATGTTTCGCTTGAGTTCCAGCCGGACTCAGGGGCGCGAACGATGCCATAGACCGCAGCCGCCAGACCGAGGGTCACTGTGAGCGCACCGAACAGATCGATCGATCCGCCCCCGCCCATGGCGCCGCTGGGCATCAGGGCCCGAGTGGCCAGGAGTGCGATGACCGCGATGGGGATGTTGATGTAAAAGACCCAGGGCCATGAGGCGTATTCGGTGAGTACGCCACCTAGAAATACGCCAGCAGTTCCGCCGGCGGGAGCGGCGGCGCCATAGAGTGCCAACGCTTTGGTGAGTTCTTTCGGGTTGGACCCGAACAGCATCATCAGCAGGGTCAGTGCTGATGGTGCGATGAGAGCTGCGCCCATGCCCTGGACGACGCGGCCGGTGAGCTCGACACCGACGTTGCCGGCAATGCCGGCGACGAAAGAACCCACCAACAGAATGACCCAGCCGGTGGCGAACATACGTCGAGCACCGAACAAGTCGGACAGTCTCCCGCCGAGCAGCAGCAACCCGCCGAAAGCGACGACGTAGGCGTTGAAGACCCACGACAGGTTGTGCTGGGTAAAGCCGAGGTTGGCCTGCATTTCAGGTAGCGCGACTCCGATGATGGAGGTGTCCATGATGACCATGAACTGCGCGGTGGCAATCAGTGCGAGTGCCCACCACCGGGCGTTGCCCGCAGATGGTGCGGTTGGCGATGACATTTGTACTCCGTACTAGTAGGGGGTATACGACCGTGGCCTGACCGGGATCCTTGGTAGCGCAGGAATGCTGACCCGTTCAGAGTCCATACCCTATAGGGGTATGGTGTACTCTACAACAGGTACCCCATGGGGGTACCGATTGCAGCCACTCGGGCCGGCAGCTGAGGACCGAACATGACAGAGGGACAACAGATATGAACGACCAAGACCAATACCAGGACAGCGAGCGCGGGTATCTGCACGGCAAGGACGACTACCTCAAGCGCTTGCGCCGCATCGAGGGTCAAGCCAGGGGAGTCCACCGGATGGTGGAGGAGGAGCAGTACTGCATTGACGTCCTCACGCAGATCGCCGCACTGACCAAGGCCCTGCAGTCGGTATCACTCGGTTTACTAGATGAGCACCTGGCTCACTGTTTCGTTCGGGCGGCGGCTGTTGGCGGACCGGACGCCGGGCACAAGCTCAGAGAAGCCTCGGATGCGATCGCCCGACTCGTCAAATCTTGACTCGCGCAATATCATTCGTACCACCCATTCGGAGAACGTCACCATGAACACCTCCACCTCCACCTCCGCCGTTGCCGGCCTCAAACGCAGATAAGCAGGAGCCCGGAACATTATGGATGCCCCTTTCAAACTCGGCGGGTTCGCTGTAGCAACGGCTGCGGTACTCGCACTGTCCTTCGGCGTAGGCAACGCCATCGGACCAATCGGACAGAACGCCAACAACACTCACCACGAAGGCGGGAGCGACATGAAGGACACCACAGCACACGGCCCATCCGGGCACGGGGGGAACGCCGCGGCTCAGCCGGGCGGCCTCATGGTTTCCGAGCACGGGTACACACTCGAGCTTGATTCCACGGTCTTGTCCAGCGGCACAACCGAAGTAACGTTCGACATCACCGGACCCGACGACCAACCGGTCACGCGCTATGAGAGCACCCACGACAAAGATCTACATTTCATCGCCGTCCGACGGGACACCACCGGGTTCCAGCACGTGCACCCAACAATGGACGCCCGCGGTAGGTGGACGACCACGTTGGACCTGACTGCGGGGGTGTGGAGGTTCTACGCCGACTTCCGCCCAGCAGGCCACGACCAGACGGTGACGCTGGGTATCGACGCCTTCGTTGCCGGCGGATACGAACCACAGCCGATTCCAGCGCCCGCCCAAACCGCACAGGTCGGCGAGTACACGGTTACCCTCGACGGTCATTTAATCCCCGGTGCGCCAAGCGAACTCACACTGACCGTGACAAGGGCAGGGCAGCCGGTAACGGATCTGCAACCGTACCTGGCCGCGTATGGCCACCTGGTCGCGTTGCGCGTCGGCGACCTGGCCTACCTCCATGTTCACCCCGACGGCGAGCCTGACGATGGCGTGACGAAACCGGGACCCGACATCACCTTCGTCGCCACCGCACCATCAGCGGGCACGTACCGGTTGTTCCTCGACTTTCGGCATGACGGTGTGGTCCGCACCGCTGACTTTTCCGCGCAGGCCGCGGCCCAGCAACACGCCGCGGCAGTGCCGACACCTACACACACCTCTGTAACACCAAATCCTGGGCAGCCCGATGGCCATCAGCACTGACACCCGCCCGGCCCTGAGGAGAAAGGTGCTCGAATGACCACGACGGGGAAGACCACACCAACCGAAATTGGTAGTCACGTCGAGCTTGCGATCGGTGGCATGACGTGCGCGTCATGTGCGAATCGCATTGAACGCAAACTGAACAAGCTCGACGGCGTGAATGCCACCGTCAACTATGCGACCGAAAAGGCAAAGGTCACGTACGCCGAGGGCATCGAAACCGAGGCGTTGATCGATGCAGTCAAGTCCGCCGGCTACAGCGCGCACGTGCCCAAGGCCGCGACAACAACCGAGGACCAAGACGACGTCGCCGAAGATGGTCAAGACGCGTCCATCCGGGAGCTGCGTACTCGGGTGATCGTCTCGGCCGTCCTCACGATCCCGGTGATCGCCCTCGCAATGGTTCCGGCCCTACAGTTCACCTACTGGCAGTGGCTCTCACTCACCCTGGCTGCACCGGTTATCGTGTGGGCCGGACTGCCGTTCCACAAAGCCACCTGGACCAACTTCAAGCACGCCACCGCCACGATGGACACGCTCATCTCCATGGGCACCGGCGCCGCCCTGTCATGGTCGCTCTACGCGTTGTTCTTCGGCACAGCCGGGGAACCTGGCATGACGCACCCATTTGAGCTCACCACCGCCCGCAGTGACGGTGCGGCAAACATTTACCTCGAGGTCGGCGCGGGAGTCGTCACGTTTATCTTGCTCGGCCGCTACTTCGAGGCCCGGTCCAAGCGACGCGCCGGCGCGGCACTACAAGCGCTGTTACAACTCGGCGCCAAGGAAGTCTCGGTCCTACGCAACGGATATGAAGAGCGAATGAGAATCGACGACCTCGTCGTCGGAGACAGATTCGTCGTCCGGCCGGGGGAGAACATCGCCACCGACGGCACAATCGTCGAAGGAACATCGGCGGTAGATGCATCGATGGTCACCGGCGAATCGGTACCCGTCGAGGTCGCGGCGGGAGACACGGTCGTCGGCGCCACCGTCAACGCTGGTGGCCGACTCGTGATCGAAGCCACTCGTGTCGGTGCCGATACCCAACTCGCGCAGATGGCTCGACTGGTAGAGGACGCACAGAATGGCAAGGCCCAGGCACAACGGTTGGCAGACAAGATCTCCGGCATTTTCGTGCCCGTAGTGATCGTCCTGGCCATCGCGACGTTCGGGTTCTGGGCCGGGACGGGCGGCAGCATTGCCGCCGCGTTCACTGCCGCCGTCGCCGTACTCATCGTTGCCTGCCCCTGCGCGTTGGGGCTGGCAACACCGACCGCCCTCATGGTCGGCACCGGACGGGGCGCTCAGCTGGGCATCCTCATCAAGGGACCCGAGGTACTCGAAACAACCCGACGCGTGGACACCGTGGTCCTCGACAAGACCGGAACCGTCACCACCGGCCACATGACCCTGACCAAGGTCATCCCTGCCAACGGTGAGAATCGCAGGGATCTACTGCGGTATGCAGGAGCCCTCGAGAACGCCTCCGAGCACCCGATCGCACACGCCATCGCCGCAGGTGCGGTCGACCAGGTCGGAACGCTGCCCGCCGTCGAGGACTTCGCCAACATAGAAGGACTCGGCGTCCAGGGCATCATCACCGACGGTGAAACCACCCACGCAGTACTGGTCGGCCGACCCCGACTGCTCGCCGAATGGTCCCAACACCTGCCCCCGAACCTGGAAGCGGCGATGACCGCTGCCGCGGAGAACGGGCAGACTGCAGTCGCGGTCGGCTGGGACGGCAAAGCACGAGGGGTCCTGGTCGTGGCGGATGCGATCAAACCCACCAGCGCCGAAGCGATCCGGCAGTTACGTGACCTCGGACTGACTCCAATCCTGCTCACCGGCGACAACGCCACCGTCGCGGCGTCGGTTGCTGCGGCAGTCGGAATCGACCCCGGCCCCGACACCGTGATCGCGGACGTCATGCCAGCAGACAAAGTGGCGGTCATCGAACGTCTCCAGAACGAGGGCAAAGCCGTGGCCATGGTCGGTGACGGCGTCAATGATGCTGCCGCCCTGGCCCAAGCTGACCTCGGCCTGGCAATGGGCACCGGCACAGACGTGGCAATCGAAGCGTCCGACCTCACCCTCGTCCGCGGCGACCTGCGTGCTGCAGCGGACGCGATCCGCCTGGCCCGCAAAACACTCGCCACCATCAAGGGAAATCTGTTCTGGGCGTTCGCCTACAACGTTGCAGCGCTACCACTGGCTGCCGCTGGACTGCTCAACCCGATGCTCGCCGGTGCCGCCATGGCGCTCTCCTCAGTGTTCGTGGTCTCCAACAGTCTGCGCTTGCGCAACTTCAAAGCCGCCAACCACGAACCACCCCCGGTCTCCGCAGACGTCGGCGTCGAACAGTCGTCAGTCAACGCCTGACACACAGCTTCCCGCGCTTCCAATTGAACAGCTCACGCTGCTCGTTCGAACGCCGGAAAACCCTGCCACCGCTCTACTTGCGCAACTGATCTGAGCGTAGGCAGCACACCCAACCGCCCACGCAACACCCAGCCTGGGTTAATCTCGTCAACGAAAGGCGTTTCATGCCCACCACACGTACCTACCTCGTCAGCGGAATGACATGCCAAAGCTGCGCCCGCAAAGTCGCCAGCACCGTCGAGCAACTCCCCGGAATCAGCAACCTCGACCTCGACCTGACCACCGGGGCAATCACACTCACCAGCGATAACCCAATCAACGACGCCGACGTCCAACATGCAGTCGAAAACGCAGGGTACCGGCTCGCCGAGAACTGAACCCAGGCCGGCACTCCCAAGCATCTCGCCTGTTTGCCAGGCTTAGGCCATC
Source organism: Williamsia muralis NBRC 105860 (assembly GCF_001598915.1). GTDB lineage: Bacteria > Actinomycetota > Actinomycetes > Mycobacteriales > Mycobacteriaceae > Williamsia > Williamsia muralis. The sequence continues at coordinate 844,196 of NZ_BDAP01000001.1, forward strand.
GGGCTGGCACCCGGCGACAGGCGAGATGCAGAGGGACCATCAGGCAACCTTGTCACGTGCCCACCCATTGGACGGCTCACGATGTTGTGGCCGGGGGAGACGTCACCTCAGCTTGGGGTCGCAACGTGCCGTAGACCACCAATCCTGCGACAAGTGCCCAGAATGCCGAACCGATACCCAGGACCGAAAAGCCCGCGGCCGCAACCACAAACGTCAGTACTGCCGCAGTTCGCGAGTTCTCGTCCCGGAGACTGGTCGCCAAAGCGACGGCCAGGGTGTCCAGGAGCGCGAGTCCGGCAACGGTTTCCACCAAACCGGCAGGTGCCACGGCGACCAACGCCGTGATGGCCGCGGAGCCGACGCCGAGAATGAGGTACATCGGGCTGCCGGTGGCGGCGGCGATCCAGCGCCGGCGCGGATCGGGATCTGCGCTCGGTGCGGCGGACAAGGCGGCGCTGATTGCCGCAAGATTGGCTGCGTGCGCGCCTGCCGGTGCAGCGACAGCGGTGCCGATGCCTGTCGTGAGCATTGCCGCACGCCAAGGAATCTTGTAGCCGAAGCTGGCCATCACCGCCGTGCCGGGGAGGTTCTGGGAGGCCATGGTGACGATGTACAGCGGTATCGCGATACCGACGGCCGCCTGCCACGTCCATTCGGGCTGCACGAACTGCAATCGTGGCATGAGGGCGTCGGCAGACACGGACTTGTCCGAGGTCATCAGGACAACTGCGATCACCGCCGCGGCCGTCGCGAACGCTGCCGGCACGGCCCAACGCTTGGCGTACCGGGTGAGCACCAGCCACACCACCACCACGGGCGCAATCGCCAGGGGTTCGTCGGCGAACGCGCGTACGGGCTCCAGACACAGGGGCAGCACGATGCCCGCAAGCATCGCTTGGGCAATGGACACCGGAATCGCCTGTACAAACGAGCCGAGCCGCGGCCACAGGCCGGTCGCCACCACCATCACCCCGACCAAGACGAAGGCCCCGATCGCCGCGGCGAATCCTCCATCCGGGGCTGCCGTGCCGGCCAGCAGTGCGGCTCCGGGCGTCGACCATGCGAGCGTGATCGGCATCCGATATCGCAGGGACAAGAACGCGATCCCGATCGACATCACCAGGCACAGTGCGAACAACCCGGAGGCGGCTTGCTCGGAAGACGCACCGACCGCCCGCAATCCGGTGAGCACCACGGCAAACGAGCTGGTGAAACCGACAAGTGCGGTGACGACACCGGCGATCATCGGTTGTCCGTAGGACACGCGTGCCTCTCGATCCGGTGGGGGCTGGGTAGGCCCATCGTAGGATGCGCCGCCCTGCGCGGCCGTTCACCCTGGCCCCACCGTGGGATGGGGTATCAATGGATTCATGCCCGAAGGTGACACCGTCCATCAGGCAGCCGCCCGGCTGCATCGCGCACTTGCCGGAAAAGTGTTGACGCGCTGCGATGTTCGGGTGCCGCGGTACGCAACCGTAGATCTCAGTGGCAGAACGGTCGATGAGGTGATCGCCCGCGGCAAACATCTGCTCATCCGTGTCGGTGACCGCACCGTACATTCACATCTGAAGATGGAGGGTCGCTGGGACATCTACGCCAAAGGTGCGCGCTGGCGCCGGCCCGGATTCAAGGCTCGGATCATCCTCGAGACCGAGAAGGTGCAGGCCGTCGGATTCGAACTGGGCAAACTGGAGATCTTGCGGCGCGATCACGAGGACGAGGCGGTGGGCCACCTGGGCCCCGACCTGCTGGGGCCCGATTGGAATGCGCAAACTGCCGTCGACAACCTGGCTGCCGACCTCAAGCGGCCGATCGGGCTGGCGCTGCTCGATCAGCGCAACCTGGCCGGCATCGGCAACGTCTTCCGCGTGGAGATGTGCTTTCTGAGACGGGTACATCCGGCGGTTCCCACGGGCGAAGCAGGTGACTTGGCCGAGTGGGTTGACCTGGCCAAACAGCTACTCGAATACAACCGCACGCGGGCGAATCGGGTCACCAACGTCGATCGGAACGGCGAGCGATTCTGGGTCTACGGGCGCGCCGGCCGATCCTGCCGTCGCTGCGGCACCACGATCGAACGGGGAGATCTCGGTGGGAGCGCCGACCTCGACCGCGTCATCTACTGGTGTCCGACGTGTCAGCCGCCGCCGTGACGAGTTCGGTGTCGGTTGCAGGCGTAACAGGTGGGGACGTCTGTCGCTCGGCCCGTGCACGCCAGATCGCCGCGACCGCAGCCAGAATCACCATCGCCAGGACGAAGAGGCCGTAGCCGACAGCAGTGGATCGCAGCCCGACATGGATCACGGCGAACCCGGCGAGGACGGCTGGAACACTGAATGCGGTGTAACTCACGATGAACAGGGTGGAGAACACCTGACCGCGGGCGGCAGGATCGGTGACCGCGATCAGCGTCGCCATCACGCCGACAAACGTTGCGCCGAAGCCGAACCCGGCGACCACCGAACCGATGGCATAGGCAGGAACGTTGGCCGTCAACGTCGCGACGAGGCTGACGATCAGTCCGGAACCGAGCGTACTCAGACCGACGGCCAGTTTGCGGTGGGCGCCCCACCCCGATGCGACGGCCGAGCCGAGTGCTCCTGATCCGAAGAACGCCCCGATCATCAGGCCGGCCACCATGTGGTTCTCCAGGCCGAGGATGCGCGCGACGATCGACGAACCCAGCGAAAGATAAAGGCCCCCAAGGGACCACGTGGCGAACATGGCCGGGGTCGCTGCGAGAAACGCACCGCGCACGGCGGGCGGCAGGCTCGCGTTGGGGCGCAGAACCCTCCACAGGTGGCGACGAGAGGTGAAACCGGTGCGAGGTGACGTCTCCGGGACGAACACGACGACCGCTGCCACGAGCACAAACGTGGCGACCAACAACAGGAACACCAACTCGCGAGGCATCGGCGCGTATTGCACGAGAATTCCCGCCCCGACGGCGCCGAGGGCCAAACCGCCTGGAGGAGAGGCGGAGCTGGCGATCGAACCCGCCCGTGGGGTGGGCTGCAGATCGACCAGGGCAGCGCTCAGCGTGCCGGTGATGGCCCCGGCAGCAAGACCCTGCAGAACTCTGGCGGCGATCAACATCGGAACGCCGTCAGCAAAGGCGAACATCAGCATCGAACCGGTCAGGACCGCAAGCGCACCGAGGATCACCGGTCGACGGCCCACGTGATCGGATAGTGATCCGACGGTCAGCAGGCCCGCGAGCAGCGCAATGACGTAGGCGGCGAAGATCACGGTGAGTGTGAACGACGAAAAGCCCCACAGCTCTTGATAAACCGGATACAGCGGCGAGGGAGCGGCGGCACCGAACATCACGGCGATGGTGGTGACGATGATCAGCCGAAACGCTGCCTTCGAACCCAGGGTGGGTCGGTGCATGACATCTCCCAACGGTTAAAGCAACGATGTTTGCTTTTGGAGACGGTAGCACCATCTGGCGGATTAAAGCCATTCGATTTGCAATAATGGTCGCATGAGCGCACCCGCACGATCAACAGCCCCACGCCGACCCGGTGGTCGGAGCGCTCGCGTGCAGTCCGCTGTCTACACCGCCGTCGGCGAACTCGTGAGCGAGGGATACCGCGAGACCATGACGATTCCCCAGGTCGCCGAACGTGCCGGGGTGAACCCCACGAGCATCTACCGGCGGTGGGGTGTGATGGACGCGTTGCTCGAAGAGGTCGCGGTTGCGGCGCTGACCAAGAACGAACCGCTTCCGGACACCGGCAGCATCGCCGGAGACCTGCGCGCCTGGGCGACGGTGATCGTCGACGACATCACCCGCCCCGAGCGGACGACATACCTACGAGCGATGGTCGGTGCCCGCAAGGAGATCGGTACATGTCCCTGCTGGGACACCCGTGACGCCCAGCTGCAGTCGATGATCGAACGCGCACGAAGCCGCGGGGAGAAGGTGCCGTCGGCGCGACGGGCTCTCGACCACATCGTCGCTCCGCTCTACCACCACGTGGTCTTCGGTCTCCCGGCTGACCGCGCCTACGCCGATCGGTTGGTCGAAGACGTGCTCGCGATGGGCGAGGCCTGAGACGTGCGTGCAGCCTGCGCGCTGAAAACCGTGCTCACGGCGCCTCATTGGCTTAGTGTTTATTTTTCCGGGGCACTGTGGCGGCGGGTTCCTTCGGTGACCGCGAGGCTGCGGCGAGTCCGACCCGCCCGATCGCAGCGGTGGGAGCGGCAACCGAACAGGTAGGGAAGCAACGTGGGATTTGTGATCGGGTTCGCGCCCTGGATTCTGTTCTGGGTTCTGGTGGGCAACGCCGGGTTCCTGACGGCAGTACTCGTCGCCTTCGCGCTGACCATCGCAGGTCAGGTTTTCCAGCGCTGGCGTGGCGAGCCCTTCCGCTCTCTGGAGGTCGGCACGATGGTCGTCTTCGTGCTCCTGGTGATCGCTGCCCTCACCCTCGACGACGACGTCTTGGAGCGCTGGCTGCAGCCGCTGTCGAATCTCGGGCTGTTCCTCATCGCACTCGGTGGTGTCCTGCTCGGCCGGCCATTCGTCCGTGAGTACGCCGAGGACTCGGTGGATGCAAAAACCGCCACCACCGACGGATTCCGTTACATCACCAATGCCATGACGTGGATGTGGGTGGCCGCCTTCGGTGCAATGACCTTGCTCTCGATCATCCCGCCGCTCGTCGACGGCGACGCGACCATCAAGGACGACGGGGATGCACTGTCGATCATCTGTTACTGGGTAGCGCCCTTCACGTTGCTCGGCATCGCCGGGGTGGTGTCGTCGGTGTTTCCCAATTGGTTCGAGACGCGCTCGGTGGAGGTGTCCGCCCGGGACGCGGGTGCAGAGACGATTGTCGATCAGCCGTCGCCCGCGCCCGACACCACCGACGGTCTGGCGATCACCGCTCCGAGCTCATCCCGGCACGACGAGAGTTTTGGCGTGCAGCTCACCGGTGCCGAACCCGGTGTCCGCGTGGAGATCGACGTCAGTGGGACAGACCTGTTCGGTCGCCGCTGGCGCGCACAGGCAGCCTTCACGGCATCGGCCGACGGCACAGTCGATGTCGCCCGGGATGTCCCGATCGAGGGGGACTGGTCGGTGGCCGATCCGGACGCACCACTGTGGGCGATGCGGCCCGACATCTCCGACTCCACGGCGCCGGACCTGTTCGTTCCTCCCGTCGGTCCCTGGCACGTGACCATCGAGGCGACCTCCACCGGAAGGTCGGCCCGGCGGACGGTGTCGAGATTCCCGTCCGAGGTCGGCGTCGACGTGCGCGAGCTACAGATCGGCGGACGAGCGGCGCTCCTGGCGACGCCGGGTGGCACCGCGCCCGACGCGGGCTGGCCCGCGGTTGCCTGCTTCGGCGGGTCCGAAGGTGGGGTCGACTCGCAGCGCGCGACCATCGCGACGCTGGCCTCCAACGGCTTCGCAGCGCTGGCCTATTCCTGGGTCGACGAGTCGACGGCACACGCCGAGGCGCCGCTGGCCCAGATCCCTCTCGAGCGATTCGCCGACGCGGTCGCCACGTTGACGTCGCTACCCGGGATCGACCGCGCGCGGATCACCGCGATGGGCATCTCGAGGGGTGCCGAAGGACTGCTCGCCGCGGCCACGGTGACGCAGCTGCCGGTGAGTGGCCTGGTGTTGATCAGCCCGAGCTCGGTGTCGTGGCAGGCCATCGGACCCGACGGCGAGATACCCGACACTCCCACCTGGACATCGGGCGGGCAAGACGGCCCGTGGGCGCCTCTTCCGACCGGTTCCCTGATGCCTCAGCTGATCCGCAATGCATGGCGCGTCCATCGCGACGTCGCACACGGCCGCCCGAGTCTGCTCAAACTGCACGACGCGTACGCCGCAGGTCTCGACGAGCTCGGACCCATCACCAGTTCACCCGCCCGACTACGGAGCGAGGTCATCGACGTGCCCCTGCTCTGCATCTCCGGGACCGATGACCATCTGTGGCCGTCCGAGCGAATGGCCGATGAATTGCTCGCAGCCCGCAACCATCCGCTGGACCAGCACGTGCGGCTCGAGAATGCGGGCCATCTGATCAGACTGGGGATGTTCCCCGGCACCGCTCAGTGGAGCGCTGGCATCGCCTTCGGAGGCACCGCAGCCGGTCAGGGACAGGGACAACGCGCAGCGACGACCGCTGTTCTCGGCTTCCTCAGTGGAGTCTTCGTCTAGACCTTGTACACGGCGTGAAGGCCGTCTCTGCAAAGGGGCGAGCTCCGCCTCCCCACCTTGCACTCGGCACCTGAGAGTGCTAAAACGGTGGCTGGCACTCGACAACCGTGAGTGCCAGGTTGGAACGGTGAGATCGGTCCTAATGACACGACCGATCGTCCGTCGCGGGCACCGGAACCAACCACCGAACTTCAGTGTCACCCCCTATCGGAGGATCACTTCGTAATGGCCAAGATCATCGCGTTTGACGAAGAGGCCCGTCGCGGCCTCGAGCGGGGCCTCAATGCCCTCGCCGACACCGTAAAGGTGACGTTGGGACCCAAGGGTCGCAACGTCGTGCTCGAAAAGAAGTGGGGCGCCCCCACCATCACGAACGACGGCGTCTCCATCGCCAAGGAGATCGAGCTCGAGGATCCCTACGAGAAGATCGGCGCAGAGCTGGTCAAAGAGGTCGCCAAGAAGACCGACGACGTCGCGGGCGACGGCACCACCACCGCCACCGTCCTGGCACAGGCACTCGTCCGTGAAGGTCTGCGCAACGTCGCTGCCGGCGCGAACCCGCTGGGCCTCAAGCGCGGCATCGAGAAGGCCGTCGAGGCTGTCACCGAGTCGCTGCTGAAGTCCGCCAAGGAGATCGACACCAAGGAGCAGATCGCTGCTACCGCTGGTATCTCCGCCGGTGACCCGGCCATCGGCGAGCTCATCGCCGAGGCCATGGACAAGGTCGGCAAAGAAGGCGTCATCACCGTCGAAGAGGCACAGACTTTCGGCCTGAGCCTCGAGCTCACCGAGGGCATGCGCTTCGACAAGGGCTACATCTCCGGTTACTTCGTGACCGACGCAGATCGCCAGGAAGCCGTTCTCGAAGATCCGTACATCCTGCTGGTCTCCGGCAAGGTGTCGACCGTCAAGGACCTGCTGCCGCTGCTGGAGAAGGTCATCCAGGCCGGCAAGCCGCTGCTGATCATCGCCGAAGACGTCGAGGGCGAAGCCCTTTCGACCCTGGTGGTCAACAAGATCCGTGGCACCTTCAAGTCTGTTGCCGTCAAGGCTCCGGGCTTCGGTGACCGTCGCAAGGCCATGCTGGCCGACATCGCCATCCTCACCGGTGGCGAGGTCATCAGCGAAGAGGTCGGCCTGTCGCTCGAGAGCGCCGGCGTCGAACTCCTCGGCACCGCCCGCAAGGTCGTTGTCACCAAGGACGAGACCACCATCGTCGAGGGCTCGGGCGACTCCGACGCCATCGCCGGTCGTGTGTCGCAGATCCGCGCCGAGATCGAGAACAGCGACTCCGATTACGACCGTGAGAAGCTGCAGGAACGTCTGGCCAAGCTGGCCGGCGGCGTTGCTGTGATCAAGGCCGGTGCTGCTACCGAGGTCGAGCTCAAGGAGCGCAAGCACCGCATCGAAGATGCCGTGCGTAACGCCAAGGCTGCTGTCGAAGAGGGCATCGTCGCCGGTGGCGGCGTGGCTCTGCTGCAGTCCGAGCCCGCCATCGACGCACTCACCCTGGAAGGCGACGAGGCCACTGGCGCCAACATCGTCCGCGTCGCCCTGGAGGCTCCGGCCAAGCAGATCGCGATCAACGCAGGCCTCGAGCCCGGTGTTGTCGCCGACAAGGTCCGCAACAGCCCGCTGGGAACCGGCCTCAACGCCGCAACCGGTGTGTACGAGGACCTGCTGGCCCGTGGCATCAACGACCCGGTGAAGGTCACCCGCTCGGCGCTGCAGAACGCAGCCTCGATCGCGGCTCTGTTCCTCACCACCGAGGCCGTCGTTGCCGACAAGCCCGAGAAGAACGCTGCACCGGCCATGCCGGGCGGCGACGAGATGGGCGGCATGGGCTTCTAGTCCACGCTTCTCGCTCAACCGTTCACGCGAACCGGCCCACTCCTTCGGGAGTGGGCCGGTTTCGTTTGTGCGTGCGTGGTTGCACGCAAGTCGGTGTCGCAGGGCCGGATGTGACGTCAGCGGGGTACTTGTGTGCACTCAGGCCCGCCTGCTTCGGCGCCGCTTGCGCACGACGCGGATGATGTCGTCGACGACATCGTCGAGGTTGGCGATCGCCGTCGCGGCCGAGTAGCGAAGGATGCGCCAGTCATCGTCGACGAGTTCGTTCTGGCGCTTTCTGTCGTTGTTGAAAGTTGCAGGGTCTGTATGGAATTCGCGTCCGTCGATTTCGACGATGACTCTCGCACGACGACACACCAGGTCGCCGTAGTAGCGGCCGACTCTCACGTTGATCTCGAGCGGGAAGTTGCGCGCACTCAATGCGCGAGCCACCAATCTCTCCGGTTCCGAGCGGGTGAGAGGACAGCACGTGCGTAGTTGCTCGCGAACAGCGACGATTCCGTGGCGTCCTGTTGAACGCTCGCAGAGGCGGGCGACTGCCCGCCAGTTCACCCGCGTTCCGATTGCGGCGTCGAACAGAGCCTCGAGAGCCAGCTGGTCAAGCGTAGTGGCGACGTCGATGAGGCAGTGCTCGATCGGCACCACCGGCAGCCCTTTGCGGCGCACCGTATGTACACCGGGTCGCCGATGCAACTGCACCCAGCTCGGCCCGCGGACCGAGACGCTCGGCGGAACGGTGGCCTCGACAGTCGTGGGCTCGTCCTCCAGCAATCCCCACAACCACGCAGCCGTGGTGTGACTGAGAACGGCAGTCGGCTTCCACAAGGTGACTGCCGCACAGAGTTCGACGTATCCCGGGTCGGACGTCGAGTAGACCTCAGGCAATAGTCGATTCAGACGCGAGACTTCGCGTTTGGTCATCCCGCCCGCTAAAAGCTGCGCACGTGTTCGTACTTCCCCCATCCGAGCATGGTTGCCGCAAAACATAATTCGCGCATCCGGCTATCCACAGCCTGTGGATGACCGGCGACGTGTCGTCGCGAAAAGTGGTAAGGGTGGGCCTAAGTGCACACAAGTACCCCGCTGACGTCACATCCGGCCCTGCGACACCGACTTGTGTGCAACCAAGACGCGCCACCGGGCTGAGTGCACACAAGTAACCCGCTGACGTCACATCCGGCCCTCCGACAGCGACTTGTGTGCAGCCAGGCCCGCCAGCCCCCACCCGACCGCATCAAATCTCCACGAGGGGGTATGCGAACTCCATGCAGACCTTCTTGCCGTATCCGGACTTCGCGCGCTCGGCCGCGGTGTTGGACGTGCCGCGGTTGGGGAAGCAGCGGGTCGAAACACTGCAGATCCTGCGGGCGCTCGAACTCTTCGACTACGGGTGGGGGAACCATCCGGCGGTGCAGATGTGGCGTGGACATACCCCGGCCTTGGTTTGCTACGGACTGACGTTCGTCGAGGTGTGGACCGCGGGCGGGCGGGCCGACACCACCGCGGGGCAGATCGCGGAGTTCGCGCCGGAGGTGGTCGGGCGCCCCCAATCGGAGCTGGTGGCTGATGGCCTGATGCCACCGTGGTGGGACGACGAACGCCTCTACCTCAGTCACCGCGCCGCATTGGTTCGGAAGGATCCGGAGTTCTACGTCCCCGTGTTCGGAGAGATGGATGGCGACATGCCGTACTTCTGGCCCGACCCTCCAGAAGTTCCGACGCAGCTGCGCGCCGGTGACCGCACGGTCTGGGTAGTGCGGCCGTCATCTGCAGAGCAGTACGAAGAGTTCAGGCGCCGCGGCATCGTCGGTTTCGGGACCGAGTCCGGTATCGATGTCATCGCGGCGGCAGGCGGAGATCTCCGCAGGCTGCTGAAGGAACGGGCTCCGGGACGCCGGCCGGGCAAGGATCTGCGCGTTCTGGCATCGTTTGTCGGTGACCTGTCCGTGGGCGACGAGATCGCGGTGCCGATTCCGGACACGCCGGATCTGCACGTCGGAAGGCTGACGGGAGAGTATCAATTCTCCCGCAGCGCAACGACTCTCGTTCCGCACCGCAGGCGGGTGCAGTGGGAGGGAGTACTCGCCCGCAGCGATGTCGTGCCGCCGGCTCTGCTCCAGAATCCGCGGGCGCTCTTCCCCGTGCCAGTCGCCACTCGATGACAGAACCCGGTTCGAGTCATCGCTGATCACGCCACTGGGAGGCGACAACCAAACCGCGGATTTGAGTAGTTTCACGCTGCCGTGGCCTCGGTGCGCGGTCCTACTCTCATCGTCATGACCTACGGTCCTCCCGCCATGACGTACCCGCACCCCACCCCGATTCCGGCGATTCCACCCCGCAGTCCGGGCCTGGTCGCCGACATCATCGCCACACTTTGCTTGCTGGCTCTGCAAGTCCTCGTCCTTGTGGGCAGCGTGTACATGAGCCTCTTCTTCGTCATGGCCACCGACAGCTGCTACGCCGATCGGTGTGACACGGACAATCTGCTGTGGGCGTACGTCGTCGCAGATGGCGGAGGTGTGGCGGCTGTGGTGGTGTCGACCATCGCCGCGACCATCTTGATGGTGCGGCGCCGGGTGGCGTTCTGGGTTCCGGTGGTGGGCCTGATCCTGCAGATCTTCACCTTCGCACTCGGAGCCGGATTGGCCAGCAGCGTCGTGCCCTCCTGACACGCCGGTCTACGTGACGCTGGGAATGCCGATCGACACCAGGCTGTTGCACGTCACATGGCTTCGATCACCGTGGATATCTGGTCCGACATCGCGTGCCCGTGGTGCTACATCGGCAAACGCAAGTTCGAGGCCGGGCTCGCCGACTTCGCCGGCCGCGACGACGTCGAGGTGACCTACCACAGCTTCGAGCTGGCCCCGGATACCCCGGTGGACTTCGACGGCTCGGAGATCGACTTCCTCGTGCAGCACAAGGGGATGCCGGCCGGGCAGGTGCGCCAGATGCTCGACCAGGTCAGCGCCATCGCGGATGAGGTCGGACTGCGGTACAACTTCGATGCACTGCTGCACACCAACACCCGCAAGGCGCACGAGCTGCTGCACTACGCCAAGCAGCAGGGCAAACAGCTGGAGATGGCCGAGCGACTGTTCGCCGCCTACTTCAGCGAGGGGCGGCACCTGGGGCGCGACGAGGAACTCGCCGAGCTGGGCGCCGATGTGGGTCTCGACCGCGGCGCCATCGAGAATGCCCTGGCGGCAGGCGATTACGTCTCAGCGGTGGACGCCGACATCGCGCAGGCGCGTGAATACGGCATCAACGGGGTCCCGTTCTTCGTGATCGACGGCCGCTACGGCGTGTCCGGGGCCCAGGCTCCCGAAACCTTCACCTCGGTTCTCGAGCGTGCACGGGACGAAGCGAAAGACGTGACCGCCGATGCCTGATCACATGGCCCAGCCTTTCGAACTCGTCGGTGAGGTCGATGCCGGAGTCTGTGTTGACGGCTACTGCGCGGTCCCGCGAGATCTGTTGAGCGACAGCGGGAACGGCACGAGCGATCACCGTCCGAACCACTCCTTGGACAACAGCTCGTAAGAGCGCACCCGCGCGGCGTGATCGTGCGTGATGGTGGTGATCGACAGCTCGGAGGCGCCGGTGGCGTCGCGGAGTTGTTCGAGTTTGTCCGCGACAGTGGCCGGAGATCCCACGAATTGGGTCAGCACACGATCCCGCACGAGATCGCGATCGTCTTCGGTCCACTCGATTGCCGCGGCCTCGTCCGGGGTGGGGTAGGCGATGGCACCTTCGCCGCGTCGAATGCTGCGAACCCACGGTGCGTAACCGCAGGCGAGCTCGACCGCTTCATCGTCCGTTTCGGCGACAACAGCGTCTACAGAGACGGCGACATACGGCTCGGGTACATCAACCGACGGTTGAAAGGCTGCACGGTAGGCCTCGACAGCGTCGATCACCGTGCTCGGGCTGTGGTGGTAGCTGGCAACAAATCGCAGCCCTTTCGTCCCGGCGACCGTGGCGCTCGAGCCGCCGGACGCACCGAGGATCCAAACCTGCACATCGGCACCCTCGCCGGGAGATGCGTGGGCGGGTAGCCCATCCGAGCTCACGTAGGTGCCGTTGAGCAACGCGAGCACGGTTGAGACCTGCTCGTCGTAGTCGGGGGCGTATGCGCCCGGTTGTTGGAGCAGGTTCAGCACATGCCCAAGAGCCTTCTTCGAATAACCGAAGGACACGTCGTACTGCTTGGGCAGCAGCAGGCCGTTCGGTGTGTGGCTGTCCTGGTTGTGTTCGGCGCCGCCACGTCCGGCCAGATAGGCCTTGGCCGCACTCTCGTTCTCAGTTCCGGAAGTGGGGGCCGGCCGCGAGGGCGAGCGTCCGATCCCCAGATCGAGTCGGCCGGGGTGGAGGGCGTCGATGAGCCCGAACTCTTCCACGGTTGCCAGAGGGGAGCGGTGTCCGAATTGCACACCGGCCGAGCCCAATCGGATCGTCGATGTCGATCCGGCGACAAGCGCGATCTCGACTGCCGGTGATGACCCCAGGACACCGGGGTTCAGGTGGTGTTCGGCGAACCAGTAGCGGGCATAGCCGAATCTCTCGGCCTGCTGAGCCAGGTCGATCGTGTTCCGCAGCGCGGTGGTGTTGTCGGATCCGCTCGAACGCGGCAGGAGGTCCAGGACGGACAGTGGAACGGCAGTGCCCATGAGATGCTCCTGAGGTCGATGGCTGCTCACAGATCGGCCGAGCAACTCCTTATCCGGTGGTCGAGCCACTGACGACGATACCGGTGTCCTCACCGCGAGACGACTTACAATCTCGCGGGACATTAACCTGGCGGAACAATCATTTCGGTTGTACGACAGCACATTCGGGCCGTTGGTAGAACTCGAGGTGACCCCGCCGAGCGTGCCGGAGCCGCACGCTCGGCGGGATCATCGATGCCTTATTCGGCGGCTGACACCGTCTTGGTGAGCAGGTTGGCCAACGTCTTGCTGAAGGCAGCCGGCTGCTTCGGGGTGCCACCTTCGGCCAGCAACGCTGCGCCGTAGAGCAATTCGGCCGTCTGCCGAAGCGACTCGTCGTCGCCGCGAGCCGCGAAGGCCTCCTGGAGTCCCTTGGTGAGGGCGTGGTCGGGGTTGAGTTCGAGGATGCGCTTGCTGTCGGGCATCGGGTAACCCGATTCCCGGTACATGCGTTCGAGGGCAGGCGAAAGACTCTGCGCCTCACCGACGATGCAGGCCGCCGAATCGGTGAGCCGGCTCGACAACCGCACCTGACTGACGTCGTCGATGAGGACGCCGGTCAACCAGGTGAGCAATTCGTCGAATTGCTTGTTGTCTTTGTCGTCTTCTTCCTTGTCCGCTGTGTCGGACAGGTCGACCTCACCCTTGGCCACCGACTGCAACGGCTTACCCTCGAAATCGAAGATCTGGCCGACCCACATCTCGTCGATCGGGTCGGTGAGCAGCAGCACCTCGATGCCCTTCTTCTTGAACGCCTCGAGATGCGGCGAGTTCTCCAGCTGCTCGCGTGATTCGCCTGTGGCGTAGAAGATCTGGCTCTGGTCGTCCTTCATCCGTTCGACGTACTCGGCCAGCGTTGTGGCGGTGTCGACCGAATGGGTGGAGCTGAACGAACAGATCGCCAGGAGCGCGTCCCGGTTGTCTGCGTCCTGGAGCAAGCCCTCTTTGAGGACCCGGCCGAACTGCGACCACACGGTGTCGTACTTCTCGCGGTCATTGGCCCGCATGTCCTTGATCGTCGAGAGGACCTTCTTGGTCAGTCGCCGCCGGATGGCCTTGATCTGCCGGTCCTGCTGCAGGATCTCGCGAGAGACGTTGAGCGACAAGTCTTGTGCGTCGACTAGCCCCTTGACGAAACGCAGGTACTCGGGCATCAGCTCTTCACAGTCGTCCATGATGAACACACGCTTGACGTAGAGCTGCACGCCGGTGTGGCGTTCGCGCATGAACAGGTCGAACGGTGCCGTGGACGGGATGAAGAGCAGGGCCTGGTACTCGAAGGTGCCCTCGGCCTTCATCGGGATGATCTCGAGAGGCTCGTCCCACGCGTGGCTGATGTGCCGGTAGAAGTCCGCGTACTCCTCGTCGGTCACCTCCGACCGGAGTCGGGTCCACAGCGCCTTCTGTGAGTTGAGCACCTCTGTGGTGGTGGTCTCGGTCGGCTCGTCGGCGTCGGCGGCTGCGTCATTCGCGTCGTCGTCGCCGGGGGCCTTCGGCGGCACGGGAGTGGTGACGTCCATGCGGATGGGCCACGAGATGAAGTCGGAGTACTTCTTGACCAGCTGACGGATCTGGGGCACCGAGGTGTAGTCGTGCAGATCGTCCTCGGCGTCCTCGGGCTTGAGGTGCAGCGTCACCGAGGTGCCCTGCGGTGCCTCGGCGACGTCCTCGATCGTGTACGTGCCCGCGCCTGCCGATTCCCACCGCGTCGCGGAGGTCTCGCCGGCCTTGCGGGTCAGCAGGGTGACCTTGTCGGCCACCATGAACGTCGAGTAGAAGCCGATGCCGAACTGGCCGATGAGCTCCTCGGCGGCGCCCGAGCCCGCAGCCTCGGCCTCTTTTGCCTCTTTCAGCTTGCGACGGACATCGGCCGTACCCGACTTCGCGAGCGTGCCGATGAGGTCGACGACCTCGTCGCGAGACATGCCGATCCCGTTGTCGGTGATGGTGAAGGTCCGGGCGTCGGGATCCAACGAGATCTCGATGTGGAGGTCGGAGGTGTCGACCTCGAGATCCTTGTTCCGGTATGACTCCAGGCGCAGCTTGTCGAGGGCATCGCTGGCGTTGGACACCAGCTCGCGGAGAAATGAATCCTTGTTCGAGTAGATCGAGTGGATCATCAGATCCAGGAGTTGCCGCGTCTCGGTGGCGAACTCCATCTCTTCGACTTGAGCGCTCACGTGATGCTCCTTCGGTTATCGCAGATGTCGGTTGTTACAGGGTGTTGCTGGCAGTATTCGGTCGCGGGGTCCGACCAAACATTTTAGGCAGGCCGCTCGTAGTACATTCAGACCTCATGTCTGGTACGGGGGACGGTCGGTATAGGTGAGTTCGGTCATCCAGAATGTTCTCGGTCGGGAATTCGAGAACCTGCATCCCAACATGCAATGGCGGTATGGGATCGATTCCACCTCGCAACTGTCGCAGGTGGCCGGTGGGATGCTCGAGTCGGTCTACTGCTCGGCGATGCTGCCCGCGATGTTGTTCCACATGCGTAAACGCAACGCGATGCCCACCAAGACCAGCAGGCTCGTCCCGTTCACGATGCACAACTACTGCTATCAGGACGAGCTCGGGCGCGAATGCCTCGCGGTCCTTCGGTCGTTCGACTACACAACCGGCTCACATGGGCTGAACTCGCTGCTCGTCGACGGCCGGGAGGGACTGGTCGACTACTTCGGCGACGGCCCGGAACTGCTGTGGCCGCTCGAGGCACACGCCGACGCCCGCGGTTCTCTGGTCTTCGAGAGTGGCCCGATGCGGCTGCTCGCCGGCCCGAAGGTGGGTATGCGCGGTCTGCTTGCTGCACGGATGAGGTACATCGAGGGCTGGGACGAACGGCACAACCGGTTCCGGGTGGATGCCTCGGTGCGCAACCCGGTCCTCGGTGAGCTCATCCATTACCGCGGTTGGTTCACCGCGCGCGACGAGTCCTGCCACCTGCGTGACATCCCGGACGAGGCCTGGCCACTGCGCCTCGAAGAACGCGAACACTGACCGGCGCTTGTTCAGCTCTCCGGACGCGTGAGTCCCAAGTGGTCGCGCAGGGTGGAACCTTCGTAGTCGGTCCGGTAGACGCCGCGTTCCTGCAGCAGCGGGACCACCTTGTCGGCGAACTCGTCGAGCCCGCCCGGGGTGATGTGCGGAACGAGGATGAAGCCGTCGCTTGCATCTTCCTGAACGAACTCATTGATGGTCCGGGCGACCGTGTCCGGTGACCCGATGAACGACTGCCGGCCGGTCACCTCGATGATCAGCTCACGTGTGCTGAGGTTGTCCGCCTCGGCCCGTGCACGCCATTCGTTCGCCACGTCGCGCGGATCGCGGTGGATTCGAACGCTGGCCCGCCCCTTGGCGACCGTGTTCTCGCCCGGCAGGGGATCGATCGACGGCAGCGGACCGTCGGGGTCGTGGTCGGACAGGTCGCGATTCCACAGCTGCTCGAGGAACTTGATCGCGGTCTGGCCACTGACCTGTTGCAACCGGATCTCGTGTGCGCGGTCGGCGGCGTCGGCGTCGGTGTCACCGAGAACAAACGTCGCTGCCGGCAGGATCAGCAGGTCCTCGCTGCGTCGACCGTAGGTGGCCAGCCGGCCTTTGACGTCCTTGTAGAACGCCTGACCGTCGTCGAGTGTGGAGTGCCTGGAGAAGATTGCGTCGGCCTCCGCTGCAGCGAACTCACGACCCTCGTCGGAGTCGCCGGCCTGAAAGATGGCCGGGCGGCCCTGGGGACTGCGGGGGACGTTGAACTGCCCCGAGATGTCGAACTGGTCGTCGCGGTGTGTAAACGAGCCGGCTTCAGGGCGCCGCAGGTACGTCCCCGACTCCTTGTCGGCCACGATGTCGTCGTCCTGCCACGAATCCCAGAGCTCGGTGGCGACTTGTAGGAACTGCCTGGCCCGGTGATAGCGCTGCTCTTTCGGAAGGTAACCGCCTCGTCGGAAGTTCTCTCCGGTGAACTCGTCCCAGGAGGTCACCACATTCCATGCGGCCCGGCCGGCGGTGAGGTGATCCAGGCTCGCGAACTGGCGGGCCACCTCATACGGCTCGTTGAACGTGGAGTTGATGGTGCCGGTCAGGCCGAGGTGTTCGGTGACGGCGGCAAGAGCGGCGAGCACGGTGAACGTGTCCGGCCGCCCGACCACATCGAGGTCGTAGATCAGCCCGTTCTGCTCACGCAGGCGAAGCCCCTCGGCGAGGAACAGGAAGTCGAACTTCGCGCGCTCGGCGGTGCGTGCGAAGTGCACAAACGACTCGAACTCGATGTGACTGCCCGCATCGGGGTCGCTCCATACCGTCGTGTTGTTCACGCCCGGGAAGTGCGCGGCCAGATGTACCTGCTTGGTCATCGGTTGATCAACTCCGCTGTGGTCTGGAATCGGTTCACCGGACGGGAGAGACCGAGATGGCCTCGCAGAGTGCTCGATTCGTAGTGGGTACGGAACAGTCCGCGACGTTGCAATTCGGGGACGAGTTCGCGGGTGATGGCTTCCAGATCGGCAGGTATCGCACCGGGCCGCAGCCGGAAGCCGGTGATACCGGCATCGGACAGTTCGGCGAGTCGATCGGCGAGGGCCTCGGCGGTTCCGGTGAACACCTTTGCGTCACTTGTGTATTGGATGCCCGCTCGATCGTCGAGCCGCGCTCTGTGTGCTTCAGCTGCGGTTGTCGTGTCACCGAGGAAGACCACGAGGTCGGCGAACACGTGGACGATCTCGTCGGCGCGGCCGGCCTGGTCCTGCGCCGTACGGATGACGGCGATGCTCGCCTTGGCGTCGGCGACGTCGGCCGGGGTGATGAAACCGATGTCCGCGGACGTTCCGACGAACTGATACGGGATGTTCTGGTGCGCAAGGGCGGTGATGATGGGCTGACCTTGCGGTGGTCGAGGCGTGATGGACGGTCCTCGTACCGAGAAGAACCGGCCTTCGAAGTCGATGTAGTGCAATTTGTCGCGGTCGACGAAGCGTCCGGTGGCCTTGTCGCGGATCTCGGCGTCGTCTTCCCAACTGTCCCAGAGTCTTCGAAGCACCTCGGCGTAATCGCCGGCCTCCTCGAAGAGGTCGGCCACCAGCTCAGCGGTCGCCGGGTCGCCGGCCACCGGGTCGCCGGTATCGGCGACCGCAAGCTCCGGGAACGTGCGCCTGCCGAACAGGGCAGCCTCGTGTGGTCGCGCCGATACCTGCACCCGGACGCCGGCCCTGCCGTTGCTGACGTAGTCGAGGGTCGCGATCGCTTTTGACAGATGGAACGGCTCGGTATGGGTGACGGTGGCGGCAGGAATCAACCCGACATGCCGCGACAGCGGTGACACCCGTGACGCGATCAGAACCGCGTCGAGCCTGCCGCTGACTCGGTCGGTGCGTGGTGAGGGCGCTTCGAGTCCGGCCGGCCGGATACCGAACGTGTCCTCGATCGTCACGAAGTCCACCAGCCCGGCTTCAGCGACGCCCACCAGGTCAGCCCAGTATCGCGCGGCCAGCAGTTCAGCGGGCCTCGCCGTGGGCTCCCGCCAGGCGGCCGGATGCCATCCCGCGCCCTCGAGGGCGATCGCGAGATGCAGTTTGTCGGTGATCGGCATTCAGAACTCTCCGGTGAAGGTCGGCGGGCGGGACTCGCTGTTGGCGTGTTGTCCTGCCAACGGACCTGTCACGAGAGAGATTCCTGTGGGCGGAGTCTCGATCAGCGTGACTCTAACCCTCGCCAACTGCGACGATCACCGGCTCAATGGGTACAAACCGTCTATTGGAGCGTGCCATGCCCATGAGCAGTCTGATGTCCGCCGATCACCTCATGATGGCGGCTGCGGCCGCGCATCCCGAAGCGCCACAGGCGATACCGACGATGCACCTGTGCGCGCCTGCCGAAGGTCGGCCCGATGATCGGCACACCCGTTCGGCTCTCGCGGCGCGGGCAATCGAATACAGCAGGCGTTACGGGGGAACGTCGTGCGGGTGGTTCGCCCGTCTGCGTGAAGAACTCGACTCCCGTCGCGACCTGAGCGCTCACGGTAAGTCTGCTTGACTGCTCGCCGTACCGATGTCAATGGTTCGGACTCGGTCGGCGACAACACTCCGCTCGGCGCATGTCGTCATGAATGCTTGGCGGCAGAGAGCGATCAACCAAGGGGAGTGGGTGGTGGAAGTGTTTGCGTTCGGCGCCGAATCCGGTGTGGGCGGCTGGGATTGGCGGGTGCGCGGGCGTTGCCGCGACCAGGGGATCGACTGGGAGATCTTCTTCGCACCGTCAGGACGTGAGCCCGCCGCAGTCCGAAGGCGCCGCGAGGCCGAGGCCAAAGCCCTGTGCAACGGCTGCCCCGTGGTGCGGCAGTGCCGCGACCATGCCGTGGAGTTCGACGAGAAACACGGCATCTGGGGAGGGATGACGGTCGACGAGATCGCGGCCGTCGCTCGTGACGCCCGTTCGGCGTGAGCCGGCCACGATGTGGAACGGCCGTACCGTTGCTTCTCGTTACGCTGGTTCCATGACCACAAATGTTCCGACCATCGACCTCAACTCGGGGACGTCCATTCCGCAGCTGGGCCTGGGGGTGTGGCAGGCGTCCAACGAGGAGACCGAGCAGGCCGTGCGGTCTGCGATCGACGACGCCGGTTACCGCCACATCGACACCGCGGCCGCGTATGGGAACGAAGAGGGTGTCGGCCGTGCTCTTGCGGCCGCGTCCGTGGATCGTTCCGAACTGTTCGTCACCACAAAACTGTGGAACGCCGACCAGGGATTCGAGCCGGCGAAGCAGGCGTTCGACCAGAGCTTGTCGCGGCTCGGGCTGGACTACGTGGACCTATACCTGATCCATTGGCCCCTGCTGGACGACGACCGATTGCTCAGGACGTGGGACGCGCTCGAGGAGATTGCACAGAGCGGTCGCGCAAAGGCGATCGGCGTGTGCAATTTTGAACCCCGCCACCTCGAACTACTGGTGAATCGGGGCGGAACGCTGCCTGCCGTCGATCAGGTGGAACTGCATCCGCATCTGCCGCAGCAGGAGATCCGCGACGTCGCGGACCGGCATGGCATCGTCGTCGAATCGTGGAGCCCACTGGGAGGCACCAGCAACTCGGGCTGGGGCAAGGACTCCAAACCGAACACCCTGTTGACCGATCCGCTGATCTCCCGGATCGGTGAGCAGCACGGCAAGTCCCCGGCGCAGGTCCTGATCCGATGGCATCTGCAGAACGGTCTCGTTGTCATCCCCAAGTCGGTCAATCCCGACCGGATCGCTCAGAACATCGACGTGTTCGACTTCGAACTCACCGACGCCGATCTCGGCGACATCGCCACGCTGAACGATGGGGTACGCGTGGGCGCGGACCCGAACGAGTTCAACGTCGGTGCTCCCGAATGATCGTCTGACGCAGCACTGAGCGGTGCGGTGATGGTCAGTCGCCGACGGCGATGATCCTGGGTGGCAGCGCTCCGTGCGGGATGGCCGGGCCGATGGCCACCCGGCTTCCCGGCGTCCGTCCGTGACCCCAGCCGAGCTCGGCTCGATAGGATCCGACCGGTGCGTCCGCCAGCGTCGTCCGGTCGGCGACCGGTTCGGACGACGGTGCCACATAAAGTGCGTCGGTGGGGCAATACGCCTCGCACATGAAGCAGGTCTGGCAGTCCGATTGCCTTGCGATGTGCGGGATCCCGTCATTGCCGCGGTCGAACACGTCGGTGGGGCACGCGTCGATGCACTTGTCGCACCCGATGCACTTGTCCGCCAGGACGAGTTCGATCATGACGCGTGGGCCAGTGTCGGAGCGGTGGCCCGCGGCGCTGTCCACACCTTGTCCAGACCTCCGGACAGGATGTGGTGGTGCTGGCGCGGATCCTGGTCGGGATGGTCCTCACGCTTGCTCATGCCACGAGTTTCGGTGCGACTCAACGCAGACCGGTACATCCACCGGCCCACGGCGGTGACCGCGGCTGCCTGTCTGGCCCGCACGCGGTCGGGGCCGGCGAGAGGACCCAGGTCGGCAGACAGGCCTGCCCACAGGGTGTCGAGTTCGTTGACCGCTTCCACCATTCGATCTCCATGCCGCAGGTAGTTCTTGCGCAGCGGGAGCAACTGTTGTCGTGCCGCCGCCATCACCTCGTCGGGCTGCAGCGACGGGCGGGACGTGGGACGCAGGCCGGCCTGACCCGCCCCGATCAGATCGTGCTGGCCGACCGGGGACTGGGCCAAGGCGTGTTGCGCCGCAGCGGAACCCGCCCATGTGCCGGACGACATGGCCCATGCCGAATTGTGGCTGCCGCCACCGGTGAAGCCTCCGCAGATCCGTTCCCTCGTTGCCGCGTCACCCGCCGCGTAGAGCCCTCGCACCGAGGTGGCGCAGGTGTCGTCGACGAGGTCGACACCTCCGGTTCCGCGGACCGTGCCCTCGGCGATCAGGTCCACCTCGAAACGGTCGGTGAACGGATTGATGCCACGGCGATCGAACTGCAGGAAGAAGTTGGGCTGACCGAGACGCATCCTGCGCTGTACCTCTTCGTCGGCGCGGTCCAGCTGGGCGAACACTTTCTCGCTGAGCAACGTTCGCGCGATCACCGAGCGTCCACCGGACGACCCGGCGCCCTCGAGTACGCGCCCGTCGTCATGGAAGAAGGTGGCGTACCCGTAGTAGGCGGTCTTGGTCACGGTGGACCCGGCTGCCGCGATGCCGTAAGCGTTGGAGAACTCCATCCCGGAGAGCTGGGCTCCCACCTCTGCGGCCATCAGCGTTCCGTCGCCGGTGTCGACGTTGGTGCCCAGCGCCCGGGACAGGAATGCGCAACCGCCGCTGGCCAGCACCACCGCGCCGGAGGTGATCGAGTAGTCGCGATGGTGATGTCGTTGGTACCCGGCCGCACCGCGCACCGAGCCGTCGGGTTCCACCAGTAGTTCAAGGGCTGGGGAGTGGTCGAGGATCGTGACGCCTGCTCGCGTGATCCAGGCTCGCATCCGCCGCATGTATTCGGGACCTTGCACACCCGTGCGGTTCTCCCGGCCGGTCTCGGGATCGATGGGGAAGGGATAACGGCCCTCGGTCGCCAGGCGGTTCATGTTCAGGTAGGTCTGGTCGAGGACGCGGTCCATCCAGGAATGGTCCGCGAGGTATCCCCCCAGAGCTTCGCGGCTGGCCTTGGCTGCGCCGCGCAACTCCGGATCGGGGGCCACGTACCAGACGCCGGTGCCCGAAGGCGCTGTGGCGCCGCTTGTTCCGCAGTATCCCTTGTCCACGAGGATCACCTCGGCGCCACCCTGCCGGGCGTGCAGCGCCGCCCACGCCGCAGCAGGGCCGCCGCCGATCACGAGCACGTCGGTGGACAATTCCAGTGGTGCTGACATCGGGCTCCTGATGTGACTGGCGTACGGCGACGCGGGTGTACATCGGAGGTTATGGCGGCACGGGGTACGGCAGAACCGTTGCGGTCAGGGTGATTCTGGCCCCGGCCTGATCACGGACCGGGTGCAGAGATCGGCGTACTTGCGGCACCGAACGCGTGGGGCGATAGTCGAGGTATGCCCACCGACCGAGCTGCTCTGTCCGAGTTCATCACCGAACACACCCGTGGGACCCTGGCGACCATCCGGCGCAGCGGGGTCCCGCAACTCTCCACCGTCAGCTACTCCTTCGATCCACGAGAGCAGTGCGTACGCATCTCGGTCACCGCGGATCGGGCAAAGGTCGCCAACCTGCGTCGTGACCCGCGCGCCAGTATTCACGTGAGCAGCGCTGACGGCTGGAACTACGCGGTGGCCGAGGGTCGGGTGGAACTGAGCCCGGTGGCAGCGGCGACCACCGAGGACGACACCGTGTCGGAGTTGATCGACCTCTACCGCGACGTACTCGGCGAACATCCCGACTGGGACGACTTCGCCCGCGCCATGGTGGACGACAAGCGACTGGTCATCCGGCTCTACGCCGAGCACCTGTACGGCCGTATCGGCTGACGGCCCGGGCTGTCAGCGCTGGCGGCGCTTGGCCTCCTCCTTGAGTCCCTTCTGCGCGGTGTTGAGCGCCGTCTTCTGGGCCTGCTTCACGATCAGCCCTGGCAGCTTCACCTTCAGTTCCACGTCGAGCACGAACTCGACATGGGTTTTGTCGCCTTTGGGGGTGAGCGTGTACTGGCCGTGCTGGTAGCTCAGCTGGTCGGCTTCGATGAGGTCCCAGGTGCAGGTGTTCTCGGTCCAGCTGTAGTCGAGGAGTTGGTGGTCGGTCAGGCCGACCGCCTGCAGTTCGAGCTTCACCTTCTTGGGTGCGCCGTCCTCGTGTTCTTCCAGGATCTCGACCTTTTTGTGGGGGCCGGACCACTGCGGCAGCGACTCCACGTCCATCAAGATCTCCATGACGACGGCGGGAGGGGCGTCGATGTCGAATTCGGTCTTCGCGTTGACAGGCATGGACCAAAAAGTACACCTGCCGGCGGGACGCCCCGTCGCTTTTGCGCGGGGGAGTCGCGGCGACGTGGGCATTGTCGGCGACGGAGTTTTCGTGATCAGACCGATGCACAAGAACGGGGGCTGTGTCCGGTCCGGCCGGAGTATGGTCTGTTCGGTAAGGCCGACGTGGTACCACTGCACCGGCCGGCCAATGCCTTGACGGGGGGCACTGGATACGTGTTTTTCGTTCGTGATGGGATCAATGTTGTTCAGTAGTAATGTTTTTCGTGTTCGTTCTCGTGGCTTGGTGCGGGCGGGGGTGGCCGGGCTGATCGGTACCGCGGCGCTCGCGCTGGCCGGTCTTGCAGGGGCGGGTGGCGCATCGGCCGACCCGTTGACGTGCACTGCGGCCAACGGGCACAACGTGATTCGGACAGACGGGTACGGCGCGTGTGGAGCGAAGGCCGGCCCCGGCAGCTTTGCGCACGCTGAGGACCACAGCCGCAACGGCACCGCCGTCGCATCGTCGAACACCGGCGGAAACGCCAATGCGTACAACCTGCAACCGAATACGTCGGCACTGTCCGGTGCGGTGACGGGTGGCACGGGATACTCGATCACCACCGGGCCCGGCGGGATGGCCGTCAGCCAGGCTCGTGCGGGCGGTACGTCGATAGCGGTTGCCGGCTGGGGTGGTACGGCCTACTCGGGCCCCTACGGCACCACGTGTTCGGGCAGCTTCGCCGCAGCGGTCGACACCTCGACCGGGCAGGCCTGCATCGGATCCGGCGGCATCTGGCTCTCCACCCCGCGGCCGGCCTCTTAGAACCCACACTGCGGGGGCAGAAATCAACCCCCGCACCTCCATGCGAAGGGCGGCGCCGATCACGGTGTCGCCCTTTGCCCTGTCTGGATGCCGCGTCCGGCCCGTGACGACCGTGACCGCTGGATCACCGCCAGTTCACCCTTCGGCCATGTAACAGCGGTGCGTCCGGTTTAGTTTGGAGAGGTGAATGAAATTCTGCGCCTCTCGGATTTCGGGCCCGACCACCCCGACGTCGGTCCCGACTTCAGCGTCGTCGCCGGCCGCGAGGCCCTCCAAAAGATCGTCGACCTCGCCGACACCACCCAGTTCCTCGTCGACGACCGCGATGATGACGATCCCCGCCTCCTGACCCTTCCCGGGCGCAACGTCATCGACACCTGGCGTGAGGATTACCCGTACGACGAGCGCATGAGTCGCGACGAGTACGAGCTGGAGAAGCGGCTGCTGCAGATCGAGTTGCTGAAGTTCCAGAAGTGGAGCAAGCGCACGAGCAGCCGGCACGTGTTCGTCTTCGAAGGGCGCGACGCGGCGGGCAAGGGCGGCACCATCAAACGTTTCATGGAGCATCTGAACCCGCGCGGTGCCCGGGTGGTCGCGCTGGAGAAGCCGTCCGAGCGTGAATCGACCCAGTGGTACTTCCAGCGATACGTGCAGCATCTGCCCGCCGCCGGGGAGATCGTCATGTTCGACCGCTCCTGGTACAACCGCACCGGTGTGGAGCGGGTGATGGGGTTCTGCACCGACGAACAACACGCCCAGTTCCTGCGGCAGGCACCGCTCTTCGAGGCCATGCTGATCGACGACGGTATGGATCTGGTGAAGTTCTGGTTCTCGGTGTCCCCGCTGGAACAGCGCACTCGCTTCGCGATTCGTCAGGTGGACCCGGTGCGTCAGTGGAAGTTGTCGCCGATGGACATCGCGTCGCTGGACAAGTGGGACAAGTACACCGCGGCCAAAGAAGAGATGTTCGCTGAGACCGACACCGAAGAAGCGCCGTGGATCGTGGTCAAGAGCAATGACAAGAAGCGGGCCCGCATCAACGCGATGCGGTACGTGCTCAACCTGTTCGACTACGACGACAAGGACGCCAACATCGTCGGGGAGCCGGATCCGCTCATCGTCGGCCGGGCACGCGATCTGCTGGGGGAGTAGACGCCGATGGCACTCGCGAGTGGTCGTATGACGGTCATGGCCTGCCTACCGCGGTTCACGCCGCCCGATCTGTAACCTGAGCCGGTGCGTTCCTTCCTTGCCGCAGTGCTGTGCCTGGTCGCCATCGTCGCGGCCGCCGTCGCCGTGCCCGCCTACTTCGTGAACGAGCGGGTTGTCGATCGTGACGGATTCCGGGAGACCGTGGCGCCGCTGGCCGACAACACGACCGTGCAGCAGTACATCGCCGACGAGATCACCGCCCAGGTGTCGTCGCAGGCGCCCCTGGTACCCGATGGCCTGATCGCCCCGCTCGCCGACACCTATACCAAGAGCGACAACTTCGAGCAGGACTTCGCCGACGCGATGATCCAGCAGCACGATTGGCTGTTCAAGGAGGCCACGCCCGAAAGCGAGGGCGAGGTGATGTCCCTCGACCTGACGGCGATGGTCAACCGTGTCATCGCGGACGTGGGTTTCGGTGGCATCGAGATCAAGGGGCCGATCCTGGTGCCGCTGAGCGATTCTGCCCAGTCGGGACTCGAGGCGGGTCGGTACCACAATCTGGGCAACCAGATCGGTCTGCTCGCGATCAGCTCGTTGGTCATCGCGGTGGTCGCCACGGTGCTCGCCCTCGTGGTCGCACGACGGCGGGGCTTTGTGCTCTTGGCCGTGGGCTTCGGGGTGATCCTCGGCGGAATCGCGACGTGGCTCCTCGGGGAGGGCGTGCAACGACGGGCCCTCGACGAGGTCTCCGGCGCCGATGACTCGGCCCGGGAGGTCGGCGACATCATCGTCGACAAGGTCGTCGGTGACATGCAGGAGGTGGGTCTGATCGCCGTCGGCGCCGGCGTCGCCCTCGGTGCGGTGGGCCTGCTGATCTCGGTTGCGCTGGAGCGTCGCCGCTACTGACCCTCGCGTCCCGGCACGCACTCCACCAGTGGTGTCAGACCGGCATGCGAACATGTGTTCGTGTCCGAAGAGCCGCGGGAGCTGGCCAGCATCCTGCACGCCGACCTCGACTCCTTCTATGCCGCGGTCGAGCAGCGCGACCACCCCGAGCTGCGCGGCCGTCCGGTCATCGTGGGCGGTGGGGGCGTGGTCCTCGCGGCAAGCTACGAGGCCAAGGCCCGCGGGGTGCGCACTCCGATGAACGGCCGCGAGGCGGTCGCCCTGTGCCCGGACGCCGTGGTGATGCGGCCTCGTTTCGACAGCTACGTCGAGGCAAGCCAGGCAGTATTCGACATCTTCCGGGACACCACGCCTCTGGTGGAGGGCATCTCGATCGACGAGGCGTTCCTCGATGTCGGCGGTCTCTACCGGGTGAGTGGGTCACCGGCCGAGATCGGCGCCCGATTGCGCGAGCGGGTGAGGATCGAGGTCGGGCTGCCGATCACTGTCGGCATCGCGCGCACCAAGTTCCTTGCGAAGGTCGCCAGTGCGGTGGGAAAGCCGGACGGGCTGCTCGAGGTGCCGCCGGGTGGTGAACTCGAGTTCCTTCACCCGTTGCCGGTGGAACGGCTCTGGGGTGTCGGGGCGGTGACGTCACGCAAGCTGCGCGATGCGGGCCTGTCCACCGTGGGCGACCTGGCGGCCGTTGGTCAGCCGACTCTCGCGTCGCTGCTCGGGCGCGGCGCCGGTTCGCACCTGTATGCGCTGGCGATGGCGCGCGATCCACGCCGGGTGGAGGTCGGGCGTCGTCGCCGGTCGATCGGGTCACAACGGGCGATGGGGCGGCGACCCAAAACCCAGGAGGATCTCGAGGCATCCATGGTGGGCATCGTCGATCGGCTCGGTAAACGCCTACGTAAAGCAGAACGCGTGTGTCGCACTGTGATCCTCCGATTGCGGTTCGACGACTTCACCCGGGTGACGCGTTCACGAACTCTGTACGAACCCACCGACGGCACGCAGGTACTCATGACGGCCGCGCGTGCCCTGCTCGACGAAGCCATGCCGATGATCCGGGACAAGGGCTGCACGCTGATCGGGTTGTCGTTGACGAACCTCGACAGCAACGACTCCATCCAGCTCGCGCTGCCGTTCGACGAGCATCACCAGGAGAAACTGGACATCACCATCGACGGGCTCAGAGACCGTTTCGGTGCCGGGGCAGTGACGCGGGCAGTTCTCATCGGACGCGATCAGGGCATGGCCGCGCCGATGCTCCCCGACTGACACCCGCAAGGCGGGAGAGCTCGAATCGGGGTCGGGACCGTCAGCGCAAACACAGAATCTCGGGTTACGGTTGCTGAATGTCTTGGCAGGCGACCCATGGATGAGGTGACCGAGGTCCGCGCAACCGGCACTGCGACAGACGTGTCGTCGCGGCAGCCGGACGGACCGGCTCCCGATTCGTCGACCTCCACCGTGGCGAGTGGTTCGGCGCGGACGCGAGTCGCCGACATACTGATCGCGGTCCGCACCCCGCCGTGGATCTTGGCGCTCGCCACGTTCGCCGTGTTGGCGACGATCTACTGCCTGTATTCGATCCAGCGCCACGAGCGTTTCGGCTCCACCGGGTGGGACCTGGGAATCTTCACGCAGGCAGTGAAGGCCTACGGGCACTTCCGCGCCCCCGTCGTGCCGCTCGAAGGCACCGACGTCAACCTCCTCGGTGATCATTTCCAGCCATGGATCGCTGTGATCGGACCGCTGTATCGGCTGTTCCCGACGCCGGTCACCTTGCTGGTCGTGCAGGGGCTGCTGTTCGCGCTCGCGGCGATACCGATCGTGCGGCTGGCCGCCACACGACTCGGCATGGTGGTCGGGGTCTTCATCGCGATCGCCTACGGGCTGGCATGGGGGATCGCCCAGGCACTGGCGTTCGACTTCCACGAGATCGCGCTCGCGGTGCCCCTGCTGGCGTTCAGCCTCGTCGCCGTGGTGGAGGAGCGTTGGCGGGCTGCCCTGCTGTACGCCCTGCCACTCGTCTTCTGCAAAGAGGATCTCGGCGTCACGGTTGTGGTGATCGCTGCCGTCGTCGCGCTGCGATTCGGCCGCGTGTCCTATCGATGGGCCATCGGCACCGCGATCTGGGGCGCCGCCTGGACGCTGATCGCGGCCAAGGTGATCATCCCGGCGATGGGGAGCGGCGACTACGCCTACGAATCGAAGTTCGCCGACTCGCCCGCCGAGGGTGTGCGCGGATTCATCATCGGGGTGTCGCAGGGTGACACGCGTGCCTCCACCGCATTTCTCCTGCTGGTGATCACGCTGTTCTTGGCCGTTCGCTCACCGATCATCCTGGTGGCAGTGCCGACCCTGACCTGGCGTTTCCTGAGCGTGAACCATCTGTACTGGGGCTTCGGTTTCCACTACAACGCGACGTTGATGCCCATCATGATCGTCGCGATGCTCGACGCCTTGATCAGATTGCGGGGGCGGTCGATGTCGCAACGCACTGTTGTCGGCTTCGCTGCAGCGGCTGCGGCGATCGCGGTGGTGTTGGCCTGGGCCGGGCCCTTGGACCGGCTGACCGAACGCGACTTCTATTCACGCGGCGACCAGGCGCAGGCCGTCGACGAGTTCGGCGCGATGATCCCCGACGGCCAATCCGTGGCCACCACCAACAACCTGGCTCCGCATCTCGTCGCCGATCACGAGGTGACCCTGTTCCCGAAGCAGAAGCGTGATCGTTCCACTGCGCAGTGGATCATGGTGGACACCAACATCTCCGGCCTTTTCCCGGCCAACAAGGCCGACACCAACAAGGCGCTCGAGAAGATCGAGGACAGCGGGCAGTACGTGCGCGTGGCGGCCGACGACGGTGTGGTGTTGCTCAGACTCCGCTGACCGGCCGGCCTGACTCATCCGCCCAGTTTCTCCCACAGGAACTCGTAGGCGAGGGCTGACTTGAACGCGGCCTGCTTGTTGTCGGCGGCGCCGCCGTGCCCGCCTTCGATGTTCTCGTAGTAGCTCACCGAATGGCCGAGCTCCTCCATGCGTGCGACGAACTTACGTGCGTGGCCCGGATGCACTCGGTCGTCACGGGTGGAGGTGGTCATCAGAAGCGCCGGGTACGTCGCATCGGCCCGCAACAACTGGTAGGGCGAGTACTTGGAGATGAACTCCCACTGCTCGGGGTCGTCGGGGTCTCCGTACTCGGCCACCCACGACGCTCCTGCCAACAGTAGGTGGTAGCGCCGCATGTCGAGCAGCGGAACCTGGCAGACCAAGGCGCCGAACAGTTCTGGGTAACTGGTGAGCATCACGCCCATCAGCAGCCCGCCGTTGGAACCGCCCTGTGCCGCGAGCTTGTCCGCGGTGGTGAGTCCCCGGTCGACGAGATCCCTTGCCACAGAAGCGAAATCCTCGTACACCAGATGCCTGCCTGCGAGCTGGGCCTGAGTGTGCCACGTGGGACCGTATTCGCCGCCGCCGCGAATGTTCGCGATCACGTAGACACCGCCGCGGGCGATCCAGTTCCGACCCGAAATCGCGCCGTACGCGGGTGTCATCGAGTTCTCGAAACCGCCGTATCCGTACAGCAGGGTGGGGCCCTGCGACACATCGTCCCGTTTGATCACGAAATAGGGGATCCGCGTGCCGTCGTCCGACGTCGCGAAGTGTTGCGATGCGGACACCGTGGACGCGTCGAACAACTCGGGCGATTGCTTGATGGGGGCCACTCCGTCGGTGCTCGACCCGTGCAGCAGGCTCGGTGGGGTGGTGAAACTGCTTGCCGACAAGAACAATTCGTCGCTGTGGTCGGGGTCGGTGTCGAGTACGGAGATGGTGGCCAGTTCAGGCAGCCCGGACAGCTCGGACACCGACCAATCGGTAACGCTCAGCAAACGGAGTTCGGTCTGCACATCGCGCAGGGTCACCAGGACCAGATGCGCGGAGGTGAAGGAGAAGTTCTGCAGGCTGGTGTGGTCGTCGGGTGCAAAGAGCACTGTCCCTGTGCGGTCGCCCGCAAGGTACGACGGGTAGTCGAACACCACCAAGGTGCCGGTGGCGTAGGTCGATTCGCGCTGGTCCTGGGTGTCGTTCCCGGATTCCGCGAGGTTCCACGGTGATCGGGTGAACACGAGCAACCAGTTGCGGTGCACACTGGTGTGCGCATCGGTCGGGACGTCGATCAGGGTGGGCTCTCCGTCGGCGAGCTCGTAGAACTCCTGATTGAAGAAGTCGGTGGACCTGATCAGGAAATGTCGTTCGAACCCGATCGTGTCGTCGTACATCGCTTGTACCGCAACATCACTCGTTGCGCCCGTGTACACCGTCTCGGCTTCCTCGAGTGAGGTGCCGCGTGACCAGCGCTTCACCACCCGCGGATATCCCGAGTTGGTCAGGGACGACTCGCCGTCGGGCTGATCGCCGAAGTCCGTGCCGACATAGACGGTGTCGTCGTCGATCCAGCTGATGTCGGATTTGTTCTCCGGGAGCTCGAAACCACCGTGATCGGCGGTGATCCAGGTGCGCGTTCGCAGATCGAACTCGCGGACGACCGACGCGTCGGCGCCCCCTCTGGACAGCAGGATCAAGGCCCGGCGATGGTCCGGCCGTAGGACGAGAGCGCCCTTCCACACCCAGTTCTCGCCCTCGTCGGCGGCGACCGTGTCGAGGTCGATGAGCACGTCCCACTCGGGTGAGTCGGTGCGGTATTCCTCGAGGGTCGTCCGGCGCCACAGCCCCCTCGGATTCGTCGCATCACGCCAAAAGTTGTAGAGGTGCTCGCCGCGGCGGCGTACGTAGGCGATGCGGTCGTCGGTGTCGAGCACCTCCAGCGCGGCGGCCTCCAGGTCGGCGAACCGACTGCTGGTGGTGAGGGCCTCGATCGTGGGCTGATTGTGCTCGCGCACCCACGTCAGAGCGTTCTCGCCGGTTACGTCTTCGAGCCATAGATAGGGATCGGTGTCGCTCACCGGACCCAGTCTGCCGCACATGCGGTCCGTGCCCCGCAACTGATCTGTCGATTCAGCCCCATCTCGATCGTCATCGCTGTGCACGACCGCCCGATCCACCACACTGAGACTGCAGAACAC
Source organism: Williamsia muralis NBRC 105860 (assembly GCF_001598915.1). GTDB lineage: Bacteria > Actinomycetota > Actinomycetes > Mycobacteriales > Mycobacteriaceae > Williamsia > Williamsia muralis. Next base: position 875,280 of record NZ_BDAP01000001.1, read on the forward strand.
AAGGAGATCCCATGCGTTACTCGCTACTGATGAACTACGCCGAGCCGAACCCGGGGGAGGTGTCGGAGGAGAACATCGCCGACGCCCAGCGGGCCTTCGGGGTGTACGCCCGTGCCCTCGAATCCGCAGGGGTGCTGATCGCCGCCGAAGTGCTCGCCTCCACGGCCGCGACGACAACGCTCACTCTCAGAGACGGCGGTCTGCAGATCCAGGACGGACCGTTCGCCGACACCAAGGAAGCTCTTGCCGGTGTGTTCGTCATCGACGTCCCCGACCTCGACGCTGCGCTTGCCTGGGCGGAGAAATGCCCGGGCGCACAGTTCGGGGTGATCGAGATCCGCCCTGCCGCCACATCTTTCGTCGACGGTTCGTGGACCTGAGCACTGAACCGGCGAAGGTGCGAGCGGCAGAGGCCGCCCGCACCTCATACGGTCGCCTGGTCGCGCTACTGGCCGCTGCCGATGGGGATGTTCCCGCTGCCGAAGACGCGCTCGCCGACGCATTCGAGCGAGCCCTGACGCGCTGGCCCGTCGATGGCGTGCCGGCCAATCCCGATGCGTGGCTGCTCACCGTCGCCCGCAACCGCAGAAGGGACCGGTGGAGGTCGGCCGCCGAACGGTCCACCACCACCCTCGATCCGATTCGCGACGCCCCGGTCCACATCGACCACATCGATCCCGACGAGATCGAAGACCGCAGGCTGGCCCTGATGATGGTGTGCGCCCATCCGGCGATCAACACCGCCATGCACACACCACTCATGCTCAACACGGTGCTCGGCTTCACCGCCGATCAGATCGGTCGCGCGTTCTCCGTGCCGACCACCGCGATGGCGGCCCGACTGGTACGTGCCAAACGGCGAATCAAAGCGGCGCGGATTCCTTTTGCCGTACCTGATGCGGCAGCACTGCCGTCACGGATGGCGGCGGTCCTCGAAGCCGTCTACGGCGCGTTCGCCATCGACTGGCACAGCGGGGGCACGGCCACACGCGACTCGCTGACCGCCGAAGCGCTCCACCTCGCCGAGACCCTCAGCGCACTGGCGCCCGACGATGCCGAGGCCCACGGCCTCGCGGCGCTGATCACCCTGTCGAATGCCCGGTCGCCGGCCAGGTTCGACGTCGGTCGGCTGGTCCCGCTGGCCGAGCAGGACACGACCCGGTGGGACCAGCACCTGATCGATCGCGGGATGTCGCATCTCCACGCGGCGCACCGCATCGGAGAGCTCGGACGTTTCCAGCTGGAAGCGGCGATCAGCTCACTGCACTGCGCGCGCAGGGTCACCGGGGCGACGGATTGGGCGGCCATCCGGGATCTGTACCTCGTCTTGGGTGCCGTGGCGCCGACCCTCGGGGGTGCCGTCGCGTTGGCCGCGGTCACGGCCGAGGTCGATGGCGCGCAGGCCGCCCTGACCATGCTCGACGACCTCGGCGACAAGACCGGACACTTTCAGCCGGCCTGGTCCACCCGGGCCCACCTGCTCGAAGAACTCGGGCGCTCAAGAGAGTCGGTGGCCGCCTACGACAAGGCGATCTCTCTGACAACCGACCCGGCTGAACGCGCATATCTGCAGACCCGGCTCGCCCGGCTCGCCCGGCTCACATGACGATCAGGCCGGTGCCACGACATTGCCGTGCGCAACCCGCTCACCGGTGCGGATGGGGCATCGGGTGTGGGAGTAGATGGTCGGCATACACAGATTGCAGTGGATGCACTGCGACACCGTCGACGGGTCGGCTTCGATGCGCAGTGGCAGATCGGGTTCGCGGAGCAGCGCGCGCCCCATCGCCACGAACTCGAAGCCTTCCGCCATGGCCGTGTCCATCGAAGCGCGGTCGGTGATGCCGCCGAGCAGGATCAGCGGCATGGAGACGGCCTCACGCAGCTGTCGGGAGAGCGGCAGGAGATAGCCGGGGTGGTAGTCGTACTCCTTGAGGAAGAAGGGGCCGACGGCCTTGAGCCCCCACCGCATCACGCCCTTGAACGAAGCAGCGAACTCCTTGCGGGGAGCATCGCCGTGGAACAGATACATCGGATTGAGAAGTGAACTGCCCGCGGTCGGTTCGAGGGCGTCGAGGTGCCCGTCGCTTTCGAGGAGTCTGCCGACCTGGCAGGCCTCATCGACCTGCAGACTCCCGGGAAAGCCGTCGTACATGCTGAGTTTCGCCCACACCGCGGCCTCATCGCCGACCTCATCGCGTACCGCCTCGGCGATCTCGCGGCAGAATCTGGCGCGGTTCACCAGGGATCCGCCGTATTCGTCGTGGCGGCGGTTGAGAAGTGGGCTGAGAAAACTGCTGGCCAGGTAGTTGTGGCCGAAGTGGATCTCGAGGCCGTCGAAACCGCTGTCCACGGCGATACGGGCCGCGCGGCGGAACTTCACGAGCATCGATGCGATGTCGTCGGTGGTGACCTTGCGGCACAGGGTCATGCCCATCGGCGCGGGAATCCGCGACGGTGCCAGGGCCTTGGCCTGATTGGAGATGGGGTTGGCAACTGGTCCCGCGTGACCCAATTGAGCTGCGGCGAGGGCACCTTCGGCGTGGATCGCGTCGGTCAGTTTCTGTAGCCCGGGTATCGCCTCCGGTCGCATCCAGATCTGGTGGCGGTCGGTTCGGCCCTCGGGCGACACGGCGCAATAGGCGACCGTTGTCATCGCCACCCCGCCGGCTGCCACTTCCCGGTGGAACTCGATCAACTCGGGCGTGACCAGCGCCTCGGGCGTGGCGCCCTCGAAGGTGGCGCATTTGATCAGGCGATTCTTCAATCGCAGTGGACCTAGCGAGGCTGGTTCGAACGGTGTGGGCTGCACCCCTGGGACCGTAGCGCGGTTTGGGATCGCAAACAAGAACACGTTCTAGTTGGTTTGCCCGCTGAATCAATCCGTGTGCGGCCGCGCACCGAACCTTATGGTGAGACGATTTCGTGGTGTCGGCGAATGGCCGTGAACACAGGGCGATGTGCCGCACGCGCACCCAGCAGGAGCATGCAGATGAGTTCACAGCGAGATCGAGGGCAGCACGGGCAGGACGGTCGGGACGACGAGCCACGCCGGTCGGTGACCGATCTCCCGTTCGACCCCGGTATCGACGACGCGGTCGCGGACACCGACGACGCCGACATGCCCAAGCGTCCTGACCGTTGGCTGTGGATCCCGACGTGCTGAACGCCCGCTGTGGCCGGACTTGTTCGCTCTGAACGAAGACTGCTCCCACTAGGGGTATCCGTCAGCGCCCGCAGGTGCGGCGACGTAGGGTGGACGTCGTGGCTGAACACTTTGACACAGTTGTCCTCGGCGGAGGTCCGGGAGGTTACGTCGCCGCGATCCGGCTGGCGCAACTCGGACAGAAAACCGCAGTAATCGAAGAGAAATATTGGGGCGGGGTGTGCCTCAACGTCGGATGCATCCCATCCAAGGCGTTGCTGCGTAACGCAGAACTCGCGCACGTCTTCAATCATCAGGCCAAGACCTTCGGGATCTCCGGCGACGTCACCTTCGATTTCGGTGCTGCGTTCGACCGCAGCCGCCAGGTCGCGGACAAGATGGTCAAGGGCGTTCACTTCTTGATGAAGAAGAACAAGATCACCGAGATCGACGGCTTCGGCGAGTTCACCGACGCTAAGACAATCAAGGTCGGCGACCGTGAGATCACGTTCGACAATGTGATCATCTCGGTGGGCGCCACCGTGAAACTCCTTCCCGGCGTCGAGCTGTCGGAGAACGTGGTCACCTACGAAGACCAGATCCTCACCCGTGAGCTGCCCGACTCGATCGTCATCGTCGGCGCCGGCGCCATCGGCATGGAGTTCGGCTACGTTCTGGCGAACTACGGGGTCGACGTCACCATCGTCGAGTTCCTCGACCGTGTCCTGCCGAACGAGGACAAGGACTCGTCGAAGGAACTCGCGAAGGCGTACAAGAAGCTCGGTGTCAAGATCCTGACCTCCACCCGGGTGCAGTCGATCGACGACCAGGGATCGCAGGTGGTCGTCAAGTACACCGACTCCAAGGACAAAGACGGGGAGCTCACCGTCGACAAGGTGCTGATGTCGGTGGGCTTCGCGCCGCGCGTCGACGGCTACGGCCTGGACAAGACCGGTGTCGAGGTGACCGACCGCGGAGCGATCGCGATCGACGATTACATGCGCACCAACGTCGACGGCATCTTCGCCATCGGTGACGTGACCGGGAAGCTGATGCTGGCCCACGTCGCCGAAGCGCAGGGTGTGGTGGCTGCAGAGACCATCGGCGGTGCCGAGACCATGATCATCGACGACTACCGGATGATGCCGCGCGCCACCTTCTGCCAACCGCAGGTCGCCTCGTTTGGACTGACCGAGGACCAGGCGAAAGAAGAAGGCTACGACGTCAAGGTGTCCACCTTCCCGTTCACCGCGAACGGCAAGGCGCAGGGGCTCGGCGAGCCGACCGGCTTCGTCAAGCTCATCACCGACAACACCCACGGTGAGCTGATCGGCGGGCACCTCGTGGGCGACAACGTCTCGGAGATGCTGCCGGAGCTCACACTGGCCCAGAAGTGGGATCTGACGGCGACCGAGCTGGCGCGCAACGTGCACACCCACCCGACGATGTCCGAGGCGATGCAGGAAACCTTCCACGGTGCCATCGGGCACATGATCAACCTCTAGACCTCTCATGTCGATCGTTGGGCCCGGCGAGATCTCGCCGGGCCCCACGCATTTGTCCCGCGAGTGGATTCCGCAGGGGCCGTTGAACATTCGTGCGACCTTGAGTCTGCATCGTCGTGGCAGCGGTGATCCGTCGTTCAAGTACGCGCCGAACGGGTCGATCTGGCGGGCGATTCACACCCCCGACGGGCCCGGCACACTGGCCGTGTCGCGGCCGGGTGAGACGGTGGTCGGCAGGGCGTGGGGGCCCGGCGCAGGGTGGTTGCTCGACCAGATGCCCCGCATGCTGGGCAGCGACGACAACGCCGACGAGTTCGTCGCGCATCACGATGTGATCGCCGGGCTGGCACATCAGGGTCAGGGGCTGCGCATCGGCCGCACCGACCGGGTGTGGGAGGCGCTTGCGGCAGCCGTCCTGGAGCAGAAGGTGACCGGCCGCGAAGCCTGGCGGGCCTGGCGGTACATCGTGCGCAAGTACGGCGAACCCGCGCCCGGCTCGCCGAGCATGAAGGTACCGCCGCCGCAGCAGGTGTGGCGCGAGATCCCGCAGTGGGAGTGGCACGCCAGCGGTGCCGAACCGGCCCGGCGCAAGACCATCGTCCGGGCCGCGGGTTACGACGTCGAACGCAAGGCCGACAAACTCCACCTGCTCCGAGGGGTCGGGCCGTGGACGGCCGCCGAAACGAGGGTTCGCGCGGTCGGTGACGCAGACGCGGTACCGGTCGGGGACTATCACATCCCCTCCCAGGTGGGCCATACGCTGATCGGTGATGCGATCGACGACGACCGCATGCTGGAACTACTCGAACCTTATGCGGGACATCGCTATCGGGTGATCCGGCTCATCGAGCTGTACATGCCGATGCCCGCCCGCCGCGGTCCACGGATGTACACACGCGACTATCGCAACATGTGATCCGGCGCTCGGGGTTCTGGGGTTTGCTCGGTCTGTAGTGCGAGCGCGGGCGAGCTGGGTGAGCGGCCGCGGAGCTCTGGTGCGGCACGGCACCACCGCAGTTCCGCGGCGAGCGTTCCACCGATGGAGACGTTGTCGTAGAAGCAGGGCACGATGGGGCAATGACCACGGGAACCGGAACCACAGCCACGCGTGCGCAGGCCCAGGAGATCCTCGAGCAACTGGCAGGCCCGGCCGCCACGTTGCGCGACGATCAGTGGACGGCGATCGAGGCGCTGGTCGTGCAGCGGCGACGCGCGCTGGTGGTGCAACGCACGGGCTGGGGAAAGTCTGCCGTCTACTTCATCGCGGCCAAACTCCTGCGTGCCGAGGGCCGCGGCGCCACGGTCATCGTCTCGCCGCTGCTGGCCCTGATGCGCAACCAGGTTGCCTCGGCCGAGCGGGCCGGCGTCAAGGCCGCGACCATCAACTCGGGCAATGTCACCGAATGGGACGACATCCACCAGCGGGTGGCCGAAGGTGACCTCGACGTCCTCCTCGTCAGTCCGGAGCGCTTGAACAACCCGGACTTCCGCGACAACGTCCTCCCGTCTCTCGCCGCCGACGCCGGGCTCGTGGTGGTGGACGAGGCGCATTGTGTGTCGGACTGGGGCCACGACTTCCGGCCTGACTACCGGCGGATCCGCACACTGGTTGCCGAACTGGGTACGGACGTGCCGGTGCTCGCCACCACCGCGACCGCCAACGACCGGGTGGTCGACGACGTGGCCGCCCAGCTCGGGGTGGGTGGCGGTGACACGCTGGTGCTGCGTGGTGGCCTCGACCGCGAGTCGCTGCACCTGTCGGTGGTGAAGGTCGCGACCTCGGCCGAGCGGGTGGCTTGGCTTGCCGCACACATCGGTTCGATCGAAGGATCGGGCATCATCTACACGCTCACCGTCTCGGCGGCCCGCGATGTGGCAACACTGCTCACCGACATGGGCCATCAGGTCGCGGCCTACACGGGATCCACCGACGCGGCCGAGCGCGAACAGCTCGAGGCCGACCTCCTCGCCAATCGGGTGAAGGCCTTGGTGGCCACCTCGGCCCTCGGCATGGGATTCGACAAGCCGGACCTCGGCTTTGTCGTCCACCTCGGCGCGCCGTCGTCGCCGATCGCCTACTACCAGCAGGTCGGCCGCGCGGGCCGCTCCACGGCGAGCGCCGAGGTGATCCTGCTGCCGGGCAGCGAAGACCAGGAGATCTGGCGCTACTTCGCGTCGGTGGCCTTTCCCCCGGAAGCGTTGGTGCGCAGGGTCATCGAGGCGCTCGACACCGAGCGACCACAATCGACACCGGCGTTGGAGCCGCTGGTCGACCTCGGGCGGTCGCGGCTGGAGATGGTGCTCAAGGTGCTCGACGTCGACGGGGCGGTTCGGCGGGTCAAGGGCGGCTGGCTGGGTACGGGCCAGCCCTGGACGTACGACGAGGCGCGGTACGAGAAGCTCGAGCAGGCACGTCGCCGCGAACAGCAGGCGATGCTCGACTACCAGGACACCGACGGGTGCCGGATGGCGTTCCTGCGGGAACAATTGGACGACCCCGAACTGGAGTCGGGCAGCAGGTGCGGACGGTGTGACAACTGTGCCGGACAACGCTATTCGGCCGACGTCGACCGGGCAGCACTGGATGCGGCCCGCGACCAGTTGCAACGGCCGGGCGTCGAACTGGCCCCACGCAAGCAGTGGCCGTCGGGAATGAAGAAGCTCGGTGTGGAGCTGTCCGGCAAGATCAAAGACGGTCCCGAGATGGGCCGGGTCATCGGCCGTCTCACCGACCTGGGCTGGGGCGCGCGCCTGCGCCGGCTGCTCGACGAGCCGGACGCCCCGGCCCCGGACGAGGTGATCAAGGCAGCTGTCGCAGTTCTGGCAGCCTGGCCGTGGCAGAACCGGCCCACGGCCATCATGGGGCTCGACTCTGACACCCACCCGATCCTGATCGGTTCGGTCACCGACCGCTTGTCGGAACTGGGCCGACTGACCAATCTCGGCACGCTGCGGTACGCGCCCGACCGTCGGCCGGTGACTGCCGCCAACTCCGCATATCGCGTTGCCGCACTTGCCGAGTCGTGGGTCGATCCAGACCCGGCAGTACTCTCCGAAGTGGCGGGGCCGGTGCTGCTGGTCGACGACATCGCCGACACCGGATGGACCTTGACGATGGCCGCACGCCAGGTACGCAGGGCCGGTGCGAGCGAGGTGCTGCCGTTCGCGCTGGCAAGTGTGAGCTAGTCGCCCTCGGGTTGCTGAGGTGGCTCAGCCGGTTGCCTGCACCTGGTCCTGGATACGGGCAAAGGGACGCGCTGCCTCGAGCTCGAACGCCAACTCCAGCAGGGTTCGTTCGTCACCATGTGCCGCCGAGAAGTGCACGCCGATGGGCAGGCCGCCGGTGGTGCGACCCAGCGGTAGTGACATGGCCGGTCCACCGGCGGCGTTGTTCAACGGGGTGAAACTCACGTAGTTGACCAAGCGCGGGAACATTACGTCGAATCCGGCTGCGGGGGAGAGGTATCCGAGCTCCGGGGTGGTGTGCCCGAGAACCGGCGACAGCACGATGTCGAGGTCGGTGAATGTCTCGCGGTACTGGCGCTCGCTTCTCTTGAGGCCACGGATCGACAACGGCGTCAGCCATGGCCGGCGAACGAATTGCCGCGCCAGGCCTTTGGTCAGCGAGTCCGTCTTCGACTTGTCGAACGGAGAACCCGTCACCCGACCGCCGAAATGCTGGGTGGAGAAGGCCATCAGAGCCCAGTAGTGGATGAAGTCGCGGACAAAGGTCTGATCGGTGGGAATCGTGATGTCGCGGACGTCGTGACCCAGAGATGCCAGCAGCGCTGCCGTGTCGTCGACGGCCGACTTGGTCTCTGCGTCGGTGGGTTCGCCTGCGATGGAATCGGTGATCAATCCGATCCGCAGACGTCGCTCGGATGGGCCTTCCACCTTGCCCACGCGGGGCAACTTCGCGGCGGGCCGGAACTGTTCGATTGCTGCGACGAACGCAGCGGTGTCGCGCACGGTACGGGTCACCGCGTTGTTCGACACGATGTCGACCGGCATCTGCTTGCCCTGCAACGACTGCACCTCGCGGCCTCGCGTCAACTTGAGGCCGACCAATCCGCATGCGGCAGCCGGGATACGGATCGACCCGCCGCCGTCGTTGGCGTGAGCGATCGGCACCACCCCTGCAGCGACCAGCGCGGCCGACCCGCCGGATGAGGCACCGGCGGAATACGCGGTGTTCCACGGATTTCGGGTGGGCGGCAGGTGCTGGAATTCGGTGGTCGCGTTGAAGCCGAACTCGGGCAGGGTGGTCTTGCCCAGCATCGTCATGCCTGAGGCGAGGTACTGCTCGGCGTACGGCTCCGTGGTGGCCTTGACCTTCGGGTGAACGGCTTCGGAGCCGTGGCCCGTGGGCAGGCCGGCGATATCGGTGTTGTCCTTGATGAAGGTCGGGACCCCAGCGAACACCCCGTCGGCCGGCCGCTCGGAGGCAGTGCGGGCGCGGTCGTAGTCCGTCACCACGATCGCGTTGAGTTCGGGATTCACCTTCTCCGCGCGGGCGATGGCGGAGTCGGCTGCCTCGCGCGCGCTGATCTCACCTGCGGCGATCGCTGCGGCCAGTGACGTGGCGTCGTGTTCGCCGAGCGCGTCGTCGGTGAACGCGTGGACGTGGGTTCGGTCGGTCATGGACTCACGCTAGCCCTCCGATATTGGTAAGACCACTTGACCTATGGCCAGGGTCGCTTCTATCGTCGGGTCATGCCGTTCGAACCGATCAGACATCGCAGCGTGCCCGAAGACGTGTTCGAGCAGATCGTCGACGGAGTGCTCAGCGGGGACCTGCCCGCAGGCCAGAACCTGCCCAGCGAGCGGGAGTTGGCCCGAGTGCTGGGTGTGTCGAGACCGGCCATTCGTGAGGCCATGAAGCGTGTGGCCGCGGCAGGTTTGGTCAGCATCAAGCAGGGTGGGGGCACCACAGTCCAGGACGTCAGAAGGTTCGGCGGGCTCGATCTGCTTCCTCGACTGCTGTTTCGAGGAGGCGAACTCGATGTGTCCGTGGCCCGCTCGGTGGTGGAGGCCAGGGCGCACATCGGACCCAAGGTGGCCGAACTGGCTGCGCAGCGTGCAAACGCTACTCAGATAGCCGCGGCGCGGTCGGCGGCGCAGAAGCTCGCCGACACTGCAGAGCCTGTGGCGCAACAGGTTGCCGCGCTCGATTTCTGGGACGCGGTGGTCGATGGTGCCGACTCGATCACTTTCCGGCTCTTGTACAACACCATGCGGGCCGCTTACGAGCCGGCGTTGTCAGCGTTCGCGGTGGCGCTGGCTGACGAAGTCGGCAACGCCGACGGTTACCGCGCGATCGTCGAGGCGATCGCCGATCGCGATCCTGCGGCGGCCACCAAGGCGGCCGCCAGCCTGCTCGAACCCGCCACATCGATCTTGATGTCGGCGTTCGGAGACATGGAGACCTTGCTGCGCGAGGGGACAGTCGATACGGAGGACACCGATGACATCTGACCGTCGAGCCCATGACCGGGTTCGTAAAGACGAGCAGGGGCGATCGAGCACTCGCCGTGGACTGACCCTCGGGGCCGCGTTCGGCGAGTTCGTGCGACATCCCACACCGTGGATGATCGCGGTGCTGCTGGCCGGGGCCGGTACAGCTCGCGTCGTGGTGGCCGATTGGCACTGGACCGACGCGGTGGTACCGGCGGTGATGATCGCGTCGTTCCCGCTGGCGGAGTGGATCATTCACGTCGGTGTTCTCCACTGGCGCCCGAGATCTGTCGGTTCGCTGAAGGTCGATTCACTGCTCTCGCGCAAACATCGTGAACACCACCGGGATCCGCGGAACATACCGCTGATCTTCATCCCGTGGCAGGTGCTCTGCGTCGTGATCCCGGTCGCAGTCCTGATCGGCGTCTTCGCGTTCGGACCGCTCGGGCTGGGACTGACATTCCTGACCACTCTGGGTGCGCTGGGGCTGGTCTACGAGTGGACGCACTATCTGATCCATACCGACTACAAGCCGAAAAGCCGTCTGTACAAGGCGACGTGGCGCAACCACCGGTTTCATCACTACAAGAGCGAGCACTATTGGTTCACCGTGACCACCTCCGGTACGGCCGATCGGCTGCTGGGGACGGACCCTGATCCCGAGTCGGTCGAGAAGTCACCGACGGCGAAAAACCTTCACGCCCTGAGTTGACCCCGTTGTCCCGGCGCTCGAGGTGTTCAGCCGGGTTTGCGGGCAGTGACGTACTGGGCCTGGCCGGTGACGGTCTGTTCGATGTCGACAAGACCGGCTGCCCGCAGTCGGTCGGTCACCTCGTTCCCCTCGAAGAGGTGGTAGCCGCTCCGGCCGGCGACCAACGACACACCCGGAAGCGATGTGAGTGGGGTGCGCAGGGAGGTGAAGACCGCGACCTCGCCCTGCGGCGCCGTCACCCTGGCGAGCTCATCGAGCACCACGCCGGGGTCGGGAACGAGGTAAAGAGCGGCCAGGCAGCAGACGGTGTCGAAAGTGCCGTCGGGAAAAGGTATCTCGTGCGCGTCGGCGCGTATGTATGCCACTCGCGGACCGCTGTTGGTGCGCACCGCCCGTTCGATCATCGGAACCGAGAAGTCCAGACCCACGCACACTCCCTTCCCGGTCAGCTGATCGGACAGTGTGCGGGTGTAATTGCCGGGGCCGCATGCCACATCGAGGATGGTGCGGTCGCCGGCGCGGCCCAGACGCGCAACCAGTTGCCGGTCGAACTCTTTTGTGGACGTGCCGCCCAGGCTGAACAGTCGGGTGAACACCGGCCGCCATGCCCGCTCATAGATGGTGGCGAACACCGGGTTCTGCATGATCGACAAGCTGGTGCTCGCAGCGGGCTCGGGTGGTCCCAGGAGGTCGAGGTAACCGCGGCTGTCGTCGATGGGCCCGGGCACCCGCTCCGGGTCGAGCATGTCGCGAACCTTGTCGGTGGCGGCGCTCAATGGTCACGCTCGATGCGCAACGTTCCGATCGTGGTGGCCAGCGAATCGTATTGACCGACGAGCAGGACGAACTCGATGAGTCGGCGGTCGTCGAGATGCGCCGACAGCTCTTTCCACGTCACGTCGCTCAGATCCTTGGTACCCACCAGCTCGTCGACCGCGCGCAGCAGCGCCAGTTCTTTGCCCGACCATCCCGCGTCCGGCCCCTGGAGGATCCGCGAGAACTCCGCCTCGTCGATGCCTGCTCGCTTGCCGAGACGCTTGTGATGGTCGAGTTCGTACTCGCAGGTGCGTAGATGGGCGGTTCTGATGATCACCAGTTCGGTGTCGTGCCGAGCGAGTGAGCCGAACGGCATCATCTTCGCCGAATAGTGCAGCCATCCACGAAAGAGGCCCTTGCCGCGGCCCAGCGTGGAGAACAGGTGCATGTCCGACAGGCCGAGGGTGCGCGCGGCACCCTTGCTGATCACCCAGTTGAACGGTCCGAGTTGACGAAGGTTTCCGGGGTCGATCCGTTGTGAACTCACCAAGCCAACCTATCGGAGTGGCGCCGACCCGGAGTCGCACACAATCATTTGAGATCCTGAAAAAGCGCCGTCGGCATTCGGTGCGCCTGAGTGGTCGCCGAGCGGGGCATTCGGGCAGAGTTGATCGGGGCGGCTTGATGATCGAGGAGTGGAGCGACTCGTGCGTCGGATACTGATCGTGGTCGGGGCCGCGCTTGCGGCCATGGCCGTTCTTGCCGGGTGCGGCGGTAGCGATGTCGGTGGTTTTGCCGAACTCGAGAAATCAGGTGTGCTGCGGGTGGGGACAGAGGGCACGTATCCGCCCTTCAGCTACCACGACTCCCAGACCGGCGAACTGGTCGGCTACGACGTCGACGTCGCAAAGGCCGTGGGCGACAAGCTCGGTCTGCGGGTGGAGTTCGTCGAGGTGCCCTTCGACTCGATCTTCGCCGCCCTCGAGGCCGACCGCTTCGATGTGGTGGCCAATCAGGTCACCATCACCGACGAGCGCAAGGCGAAATACGACCTGTCGGAGCCCTACGCGATCGGAGAGGGCGTGATCGTCACCCAGGCCGACGACACGTCCATCACGTCGCTGGCCGACCTCCGGGGCAAGACCACCGCGCAGACGGAGACCAGCAACTGGGCCGGGGTGGCACGAGACGCCGGGGCAACCGTCGAGTCGGTGGACGGTTTCACCCCCGCGATCAAACTGCTCAACCAGGGCCGTGTGCAGGCCACGGTCAACGACAGTCTCTCGGTGCTCGCCTATCAGGCCACCACCGGCGACACCAGCATCAAGATCGCCGCGAACATCGGGGAGCGCTCTGAGCAGGCGTTTGCCGCCCGCAAGGACAGCGGACTGCTCGACAACATCAACGGCGCGCTGGACGAGCTCCGGGCGGACGGAACCCTGGAAGAGATCTCGCAGACCTACCTCGACGCCAACGCAGCCGGCACGGCCGAGGAGAAGACAGCACCGAGCACGTGGGGACTCATCGCCGACAACCTCTGGCCGATGGCCAAGGCCACCATCACCGTCACCATCCCGCTGACGGCGATCAGCTTCTTCTTCGGACTGGTCATCGCGCTCGGCGTGGCACTGGCGAGGATGTCGAGGAACCGGGCCATCTCCTCGGTGGCCCGGATCTACATATCCCTGATCCGAGGCACCCCGTTGCTGGTGCAGCTCTTCATCATCTTCTACGCACTGCCCGAATTGAACATCCTCATCAATCCGTTCCCCGCCGCAGCAATCGCGTTCAGCCTCAACGTCGGTGGCTACGCTGCCGAGATCATCAGGGCGGCCATCGGCAGCATTCCCAAGGGTCAGTGGGAGGCCGCGGAGACGATCGGGATGGGCTACACCACCGCCCTTCGGCGCATCATCCTGCCTCAGGCTCTGCGCACGGCTGTTCCGCCGCTGTCGAACACCCTGATCTCATTGGTGAAAGACACATCGCTGGCCTCCACGATCCTGGTGACCGAGCTTCTACGGACCGCACAGATCGCGGCAGCCCCCGCCTTCGAGTACTTCGCCCTCTACGGCACCGCCGCCCTGTATTACTGGATTGTGTGCCTTGCGCTGTCCTTTGCGCAGGGACGCCTCGAGTTCCGACTGGACAGGTTTGTGGCCAAATGACCGATCTCCGTAAATCCCAGCCCACCGGCGACCTGGTCACCGTCACCGGTCTCTCCAAATCATTCGGCGACAACCACGTGCTCCGGGGCATCGACTTCACCGTTGCAACCGGATCGGTCACCACGCTGATCGGCCCTTCCGGATCAGGCAAGACGACCATCCTGCGCTCGCTCAACGCACTCGACATCCCCGACGGCGGCCAGGTCTCCATCGCCGACGTCGCCGTCGACTTCGACGCACCGGTCGCAAAGCCGCTGCTGGCCCGGTACCGGGCGCAGTCGGGCATGGTGTTCCAGGGACACAATCTGTTTCCGCACAAGACGGTGCTGGAGAACATCATCGAAGGCCCGACGATCGTGCAGAAGCGCCCGCGCGACGAGGTCATCACCGAGGCCAACGCATTGCTCGAGCAAGTCGGCCTGACCGACAAGCGCGACCAGTACCCGCATCAGCTGTCCGGTGGTCAGCAGCAGCGCGTGGGAATCGCCCGAGCGCTCGCACTCAAGCCCAAACTGATGCTGTTCGACGAGCCCACGTCAGCTTTGGACCCCGAGCTGGTGGGGGAGGTGCTCGGGGTGATGAAAGACCTTGCCGCACAAGGTTGGACGATGATCGTGGTGACCCATGAGATCCACTTCGCGCAGAAGGTCGCCGACCAGGTGCTGTTCGCCGACGGCGGGGTGGTGTTGGAGAAGGGGCCACCTGCCGAGGTGATCGGCGCACCGAAACACCAACGGACCAAGCAGTTCCTGCGGCGTATCCTCGATCCGGTCTAGGTCCTGGCGGCTCGGGTTCAGCGCACCAGGTACGGCGATACGGTGCTGCGGTGTTCGTCGATGTCGAGCTTGACGCCGAGCGCAGGGAAGGCTCGCTGCGGGCAATTGACCCGTTCACAGACCCGGCACCCGGCACCGATCGGGGTCACGTTGGCCTGCGGACCGATCTCGAGACCGTCGGAGTACACGAGCCGCGCCGCATGACGTTGCTCGCAACCCAGCCCGATGGCAAAAGTCTTGCCGGGCTGGCCGAACCGCGCCGCCCGCCGCTCGACGGTGCGCGCCACCCAGAGGTAGTTGCGACCGTCGGGCATCTGGGCGATCTGGATCTGGATCTTGCCGGGCGAGCCGAACGTCTCGTACACGTTCCACAGCGGGCACGTGCCGCCGCTGTTCGAGAAGTGAAAACCGGTGGCGGACTGCCGTTTCGACATGTTGCCGGCGCGGTCGACGCGCACGAACGTGAACGGCACACCGCGAAGGTTGGGGCGCTGCAGAGTGGACAGCCGATGGCAGATCGTCTCGTACGACACCGAGAAGAACGCCGAGAGCCGCTCGATGTCGTAGCGATAATCCTCTGCGGCACCGTGGAATTGGGAATAGGGCAGCACCGCGGCGGCGGCGTAGTAGTTCGCCATCCCGAGCAGGGCCAGCCGCCGGGCTTCGTCCGAGGTGAAGTTGCCCTCGTCGACCATCTGACGCATGAGGTCGCCGCACTCGAGGTGCCCGAGTTCGGCTGCCAGCTTGAACACCCGCTGTCCCTGGGAGAGGTGCCCCGAGATCTCCAGACGTCGTGTGACCGGGTCGAATCGGTGCAGCACGGTGTCGCCCAGGTCGACGCGTCGCACGATCTGTACCCCGTGCACCGTCTGCAGTCTGTCGGTGATCTCGTGCCGAACGTCGCCGGAGTGCATCCGCATGCGGGTGGTGAGCTCCTCGGCGGCGGTGTCGAGCTCGTGGAGGTAGTTGTGACGCTGATAGAAGTAGTCGCGCACCTCTTCGTGCGGTGCGCTGATCGAACCGCGCATGCTGCCGTCGCCCCGGTCGTCGGTTGCGGCTGCGAGTTGATCGGTGGCGATCCGATATCTGCGGTGCAGGTTCACCATGGCCTTGGCGAGTTCGGGATGGCTGGCAACCAGATCGGTGATCTCCTGAGCGTCGGCGCGCGCGCCCACGTCCTCGTCCATCACCACCTCACGCACCTCGGCGATCAGCCGCGCATTGTCCTGAGAATCGAAGAACGAGGTGTCGACGCCGAACACCTCGCTGATCTTGAGCAATACGGGAGCGGTCAGAGGTCGTGCGTCGTGCTCGATCTGGTTGAGATACGACGGGGAGATGTCCAGTGACTGCGCCAGGGCAACCTGGGAGATGCCGCGCTCGGAGCGCAGCTGTCGCAGTCGGGCGCCGACGTAGGTCTTGGGCATCCTTCTAGCGTAGGCGGCTCGCGACCGACGCCAGGTGTGCCGGAACGAGGTCGACCAGCGAGTTGTCCGGATGGATGCGCTGCGGCGGCGGCGCTGACGTGGTCGCCGGTGGCACTGCCTGACCTGTCTAATCTGTGGGGGTGTTGCGCAGACGAGCGGGTGCAGGCGTCATCGTCCTGACGGTGCTGGGCCTGATCAGCGCCGGATGCGGCGACGATTCGACAGACGATGGGCCCGCATCGTCGTCGTCAGAGGAACCGACGAGTCTCGCGGAGAAGTTGCTGCCCGCCCGTGAGTTCCCGGACGGATACCAACCGACTGAGTTGGGGATCGTCGATCTCCGCGACCAGAATGCGGCCGCCCTGGCCGCGGCGCAGACCGCCGTGTTCGAACCGGCGCAGTGCCGGCCCACCGCCGACGCCGATCTCAACGGACAACTCGATGCGGGCAACGCTGCCGTGTCGGCACGCCAGTCCCCGGTCGGGAACACGATCACCGAGCTCGTGACCACTGCGGTCCGAGACATCGACGCCGATGTCCGGACAAGCACCGGCGCGTGCGCCAGGGTCACCGTCACGATCACGCAGGGGAGCACTGCGGGCACCACGGTGGCGACCGACAACCAGCGGCTGAGCCCGCCGCCGTTGCCGACGTCAGTGTCGTTGCTGGTGAAGTCGACCGCGACGACGACGTATCCCGGTGGCCGTACCGACGTCCAGCAGACCTTGGCCGGCTATGCGGTCGTCGACGGGACCACGGTGCAGGTGGTGGCCATCTCGTCCGAGGGTGGGATGAGCGACCTCGGCTTCTCGGACCTGTTCAAGCGCGCGGTCCTTCGCGCTGCGGCCTGACCCTTCGGCATCGGCTGGACACAGCTCGTGTCCGATTCTGGATGTGATTGTGGTCACCGCAAGTCCGTTGCTGCCGGTGGCCGACGCGGGTTGAGTGTTGCTCACGGTCACAGGAACCGAGCGAGAGGCCCCGCTGCAAAATCCCAGTACGCGCGTACTTTTTGCGTACTGGAGAGTAGTTAATTCAGGCCGGTTCACAGCCTGATCTTCGCAAAGTTTGCAAAACGGAGGGAAAAGCTGGCCCGAATTCACACAACACAACCTGTGGACCTGCGGATTTGTGTGTGGCACTCTCGGTTAAGGCACCGCCTCGCCAGGGTGAAGAAGTTGTTAATTTGCCCCGATCAGGTTCGGCTGGGCTCCGGACCCACCGGAGCGGGCCACTACACCAGCAAGCTAACGAAAATGGAGTGCGAGATATGAGCACCGTCGGAAAACCAAGGACTGCCGAAGAGATCCAGCAGGACTGGGACACCAATCCTCGTTGGAAGGGCATCACCCGCGACTACAGCGCAGAGTCGGTCGCGAACCTCCAGGGTTCTGTGGTCGAAGAGCAGACCCTCGCGCGCCGTGGCGCCGAGATCCTCTGGGAGGGTGTCACCCAGGGTGACGGCAGCTACATCAACGCACTCGGTGCCCTGACCGGTAACCAGGCTGTGCAGCAGGTTCGCGCCGGCCTCAAGGCCGTGTACCTCTCCGGCTGGCAGGTCGCCGGCGACGCCAACCTCTCGGGCCACACCTACCCGGACCAGTCGCTGTACCCCGCGAACTCGGTTCCCTCGGTCGTCCGTCGCATCAACAACGCTCTGCTGCGCGCCGACGAGATCGCCCGCGTCGAGGGTGACAACACCGTCGACAACTGGGTTGTCCCCATCGTCGCCGACGGTGAAGCCGGCTTCGGTGGCGCGCTGAACGTCTACGAGCTGCAGAAGGCCATGATCGCAGCAGGAGCCGCCGGCACCCACTGGGAAGACCAGCTGGCTTCGGAGAAGAAGTGCGGCCACCTCGGTGGCAAGGTGCTCATCCCGACCCAGCAGCACATCCGCACCCTGAGCGCGGCGCGCCTGGCTGCAGACGTCGCAAACGTCCCGACCGTGGTCATCGCCCGCACCGACGCCGAGGCCGCCACGCTGATCACCTCCGACGTCGACGATCGGGACAAGAAGTTCGTCACCGGTGAGCGCACCGCCGAGGGCTACTACCACGTCAAGAACGGCATCGAGCCGTGCATCGAGCGCGCCAAGTCCTACGCGCCGTACGCCGACATGATCTGGATGGAGACCGGCACCCCCGATCTCGAGCTCGCTCGCAAGTTCGCCGAGTCCGTCAAGAGCGAGTTCCCGGACCAGCTGCTGTCCTACAACTGCAGCCCGTCGTTCAACTGGAGCAAGCACCTCGACGATTCCACGATCGCGAAGTTCCAGAACGAGCTCGGCGCCATGGGATTCACGTTCCAGTTCATCACCCTGGCCGGCTTCCACTCGCTCAACTACGGCATGTTCGATCTCGCCTACGGTTACGCCCGCGAGCAGATGACGGCGTTCGTCGACCTGCAGAACCGCGAGTTCAAGGCCGCCGACGAGCGCGGCTTCACCGCCGTCAAGCACCAGCGTGAGGTCGGCGCCGGCTACTTCGACAACATCGCCACCACCGTCGATCCCACCAGCAGCACCACCGCGCTGGCAGGAAGCACCGAAGAAGGCCAATTCCACTGAGCCGCCACCCCGGGACTCTAGCGAACTAGTCAGGCGGTCCGCAGCTTCACGTTGCGGGCCGCCTGCTGGTTTTCCGGGTGAGTTCTGGGCGTGCCCCACAAGGGTTACCCTCCTCTCGCCTTTTGATGTCGGTTGTTTTGGTTCGAAGATCTCGGTTCCGATTTTCGGTTCAAAGATGTTGTGCTCGTTGTTTTTTAGGAGCTTGTTGTGAGCGAGAAGATTTCGCGGGTCGGCGTGATCGGTGCCGGTCAGATGGGCGCAGGCATTGCCGAGGTCTGTGCCCGGGCGCACGCCGACGTGTTGGTGTACGAGACGACCCGCGAGCTCGCAGCCGCCGGAAGATCCCGCATCCTGCGATCCCTTGATCGCGGTGTGAGCAGCGGAAAGCTCACCGAACGCGAACGGGAGCAGGCCTCCGCGCGGCTGCGGTTCACCACCGATCTGGGCGACTTCGCTGACCGGCAGATGGTGTGTGAGGCAGTGATCGAAGACGAATCGATCAAGACCGAGATCTTCGAGCAGCTCGACAAAGTGGTCACCGACCCGAATGCCGTGCTCGCTTCCAACACCTCCTCGATCCCGATCATGAAGCTAGGCATGGCCACAGCCAATGCGGACCGTGTGATCGGCATGCACTTCTTCAACCCGGTTCCGGTACTCCCACTCGTCGAGCTGGTGACCACGTTGATGACCTCGCCCGAGGTGACCACGCGCGCAGAGCAATTCGCCCGTGACATCCTGGGCAAAGAAGTGGTCCGATCGGCAGATCGCTCCGGGTTTGTTGTCAACGCACTCCTGGTTCCCTACCTTCTCTCCGCGATTCGCATGGTGGAGAGTGGATTTGCCACGGTGGAAGACATCGACAAGGCCATGGTGCTCGGCTGTGCCCACCCGATGGGCCCGCTCAAACTGAGTGACCTCGTCGGTCTCGACACGGTCAAGGCGATCGCCGACAAGATGTACGAAGAGTTCAAGGAACCGTTGTACGCCCCGCCCCCTGTGTTGCTGCGCATGGTGGAGGCCGGCCGGCTCGGCAAGAAGTCCGGGCACGGGTTCTACAAGTACGAGTCCGCGAAAGCCGGCGTCAAGAACTGACGGACTGGACGAGAGCCAACTGACTGCATCGGCGCACGCGCACGTGCGTAGCGCACCGATTCGAACCGGTGCGTCGTGCACGAATGCAGGCGTGGGTCAGGCGGGTGGGAACAGTGGTCCGCCACCGAACGGTTCGCGGTGTGATTTCGGTGGCGTCCCGTCGTTGTTCACCAACCCGTACTGCGCGCCGAGTTCCGCGGTCACCAGGGTGTGGCCGTTGCGCTCGGGCAACGAGGGGTCCTGCCACAGACGGTCGATGACGCGGCCGACGAACTGCGGATGTTCCGCCTCGTCGAGCCGGAAACCGGCGAACTCCTCGATGCCCAGCGACATCAGCAGCTCGGTCTGAATCAGGCCCAGCCACAACGAGATCGCGGCCACGCCGGTGCCGGAGAGTTCGTGGCCCATGTCGAAGGCCATCTTGTCGAGGGCGGCTTTGCTCATGCCGTACAGCACCGAATGCAGGTGGCCGCGGGTCCCGAACGACGAGATGTTGACCATCAGGCCGCTGCCCTGCGGAACCATGATCTTCGCGGCCTCCACGCAGGCGACGTAGTGTGCCCGCAAACCGACCGTGATCAGGGTGTCCCAATCACCGACCGGCCGCTCCCAGAACTTGTCGCTGAATCCGCCGAACCCCTTCGGGGCCGCCCAGACATTGTTGACCAGCAGGTCGAGTCGACCATGCTCGGCCGAGATCTGGTCGAACAAGGCGGACACCGAGGCGTCGTCGGAGTGGTCACAGCTCACGCCGACCGCGGCGCCACCAGACGCGTTGATCTCCGACGCCGTCTGTCCCAGTGGCTCATCCGGCGTCACACCACCGCGGGCGGTCACGTAGACGGTCCAGCCGCAGGCCCCCAATGCCGTTGCCACACCCTTGCCGACGCCACGGCTGGCGCCGGTCACCAACGCCACGCGTTCGGTCACCGGATGTCCTCTCCGGTCGACGTCCCCGGGATGTGGATGTCGTCGCGATCGACGTCGTCGGGTAGCTGCGCGAACGGGGGAGCGGTGACGCCTTCGATGGTGAAACCGCCGAACAGGTCCACCGCGGACAGCTCACCCTCGCCCGCCCCTTCCGGAGTCTCGACGATGGCCCGGGTTCCGGCGGCTATCACCACGTCGGCGGGCAGTGCCGGCGCGAGCCCGCGGATGCGTCCGGCCCAGACGTAACGACCTGCCAGCGGGTCGAAATGCCCCGACAACTCCACCTGAACCTGCGCGGGCTCGTGCCCGTC
Organism: Williamsia muralis NBRC 105860; assembly: GCF_001598915.1. Taxonomy (GTDB): domain Bacteria; phylum Actinomycetota; class Actinomycetes; order Mycobacteriales; family Mycobacteriaceae; genus Williamsia; species Williamsia muralis. Next base: position 896,125 of record NZ_BDAP01000001.1, read on the forward strand.
GATCGTCACCGTCGCCGGACCTGAGTAGGACCCGGCCCCGTCGTCCTCGTGCTCAGCCATGCCGACAAACCTATCCCGCGGCCGTCGGCGCCCGACAACGATCGCCGACAGCGGTCACTCCGGAGCGCCAGGAGCCTTCGGGAGGGGATGGTCCAGGGAGTTGAAGTACTCGGCCGAGCCTCCGGCTGCGGTGATGCCGGCAATCGAGGACCACACCATCATCGTGAGGTAGTCGATCAGCTGTTCTTTGCCGAGCCGGTGCTCGACCATCCACCAATGCACTGCGAGCTGGATGGCCCCGACGAGGCTGTAGGCCCAGGTCTCGACACCACCGGTTTGCGAGCCCTGCTCCACGAGTCGGTTGATCATGACAAACGTGAGCATCTGGGCGATCAGCTTCTGGGAGTCCGCCACCACCTCCGAGCCCGATCCGCCCGACATCACAAACGAGTAGATCTGCGGTTCGTCGGCAACGGTCTGCACATAGACCGAGATGACCATCCGCGTCAGTTCGAACTCGCCGACGTCCTCGTTGATCGCACTGCCAAGGCGTGGCACCAGGACGGTCTCGATGAAACGCATCATCGCGGCAGTGGTGAGGTCGCTCTTGTCGGTGAAGTACCGGTAGAGAACGGTCTTGGAAACGCCTATCTCCTGGGCGATCTCGTCCATCCCGGCATCGGCGCCGAGGGTGCGTACCGCAGCCAGGGTGCCGTCTACCAGTTCACTGCGCCGGGCTTCTTTGTGACTTTCCCACCGGCGTTTGCGGCCGTCGGGTTTGGCGTCGTCGGCGCCCACCTGGTGGCGGATCGCCTGAGGCAACGCAACACCTTTGCTGGCCGCGACAGCGGCGGCAGCCACGGCCGCGCGGGCGGCGGCGGCCGGGTTGGGACGTGGTGACATCGGTGCGGAGTCGTTTCTGGTCGTGGGCGGTCGCGTCCAGCTTATGTTCCCTGGCACTGCGCAACACCCAAAGAGAGCCGAGTCACCTTCGCCGGCGCGATTCTGTGCCCCGACTTTGGGTAACACTGGATGAATGAATCCGACTCAAGCGACGCCGCCGGCCATCGACTCGGGTGGACGCCACCGGCTGCCCGGTGAGCTGCCGTCCGGTCGGCCTTCGTCCTCGCCGTCCGGTGAGGCCCCGAAACGGACCATCGCCGGGCTCAGCGGAGCCGACGCCGAACGCAAGGTCGCGCTTCGCCGGATGAAGATGGTGGCCACCGGGTTCCTGCTGTTCGCCGCTGCCGTCTACTTCTTCTGTCGCTGGATCGAGGATCGGGACGGCGACAACGTCGCTGCCTGGGTGGGTTACGTGCGCGCGGCGTCCGAGGCCGGAATGGTGGGCGCGCTCGCCGACTGGTTCGCGGTGACGGCGCTGTTCAAACACCCACTGGGGATTCCGATTCCGCACACAGCGTTGATCCGGAAGAAGAAGGACCAGATCGGCGAACAGCTCGGCGACTTCATCGAGGACAACTTCATGACCCCTGAGGTCATCGAAGACAAGGTGTCGCAACTGGCATTGCCCACCCGGGTCTCGTCGTGGCTCGCCGATCCGAAGAACGCACCCCGGGTGGGTGCCGAAGCGGCGCGGGGTATCGCTTTCGCTGCCGAGATGCTCGACGACGAGGACATCGAGCAGCTGATCATGGCGGGAATGCGCTGGGCCGCCGAACCTGAATGGGGACCGCCGGCCGGGCGGGTGCTCGAACAATTGATCGCGGAGAACCGGTTGGAGCCGGTGATCCAGATGGTCTGCGACCGGGCCCACGACTTCGCTCTGGGCAGCCAGGATCTGATCGACCGGGTGATCGACAAGGACGGGCCCGCGTGGGCCCCGAAGTTCGTGAACTCCCTGGTCGGTGATCGTCTCTACCGTGAGCTGGTCGAGTTCACCTTCAAGGTGAGGTCGGATCCGGATCATCAGGTGCGCCAGGCGATGACCGCGATGCTCGTCCAACTCGCGACCGACCTGCAGAACGATCCGGCGACCATCGCGAGACTCGAGGCGATCAAGACCGAGATGCTCGAACGCGACGAGGTCACCGGTGCGGCGTCGACCGCCTGGAATGCGGGCAAGGCACTCATCGAGCAGTTGCTGGCCGACCCCAACGGGACACTGCGGGCCACGCTGACCGATTCGATCATCCAGGTGGCCGTCCGCATCCGCGACGACGAGGTTCTGCAGAACAAGATGAACCAGTGGATGGTGCGCGTGGCACGGCACGTCTCGCAGAACTACTCGCAGGAGATCATCTCGGTGATCACCGAGACGGTCCGTGGTTGGGACGCCGACGACACGAGCAAGAAGATCGAGTTGCAGGTGGGTCGCGATCTGCAGTTCATCAGGATCAACGGCACCGTGGTGGGATCGCTGGCCGGCCTCACCATCTACACCGTGTCCGTGCTGCTCTTCCACTAGGCGGGTGAGACGGGACAGCAGGCCAGCGCACCTCTGACCAGCCAACCGCTGTGGCTTTCATCACGAATTAGCAGATTGCTTGCAATTGCTAGCAGACGTGGCAGTATGGGGAATCGAAGCCTGAAGGAGTAGCCGAATGGTTCCCACACCAGCTGAATCCGAGGACGAACCGGTGACGGCGGTTGTCGCGAACGCGGCACAGGACATTGCCCAGGACATCGGTGCCAACGTTGCCACCGCTGCCCAGGACATAGGCAGTTTCATCAGGTCTCAACGGATCGCCGCCGAGGTGTCATTGCGTCAGCTCGCCGAGCGCGCGGGGGTGAGCAATCCGTACCTCAGTCAAATCGAACGAGGGTTGCGCAAACCTTCTGCAGACGTACTGGCCCAGATCGCAAAGGGGCTGCGTGTGTCTGCCGAAGTGCTGTACGTGCGGGCCGGAATCTTGGAAGAGCGGCCCGCGAGTCCGATGCGCGACGCGCTGATGGCCGACACCGCCATCAGTGAACGCCAGAAACAAGTGTTGCTCGAGATCTACGAGTCCTTCTGTAAAGAGAACCGGGCTGCGAGCGAAAGCGACACGGACACAACACAATCAGCACCAACCTCAGATACCGGAGACAACACATGACCAAGTCAGACCGCAATCTCGCCAACCCGATCTACGCCGCTGTCGGCGCCGGAGACCTCGCCCTCAAGCAGGTCAACGAAGTGATCGCCCAGCTGCGCGAGCGCACCGAAACCGCCACCGAGCAGGCACAGGCGCGTTTCGAAGAGACCCGCACCACCGCGCAGAGCCGCATCGAGGAAACCCGCGAGCGCATCACGGCGCTGCCGGAAGAGGTTCCCTCGACCGTGGAAGAGCTGCGCACCAAGTTCACCCCTGAAGAGCTGCGCAAGGTCGCCGAGGCCTACATCGAGGTCGCGACCGGCATCTACAACTCGCTCGCCGAGCGCGGCGAAGAGACCGTCGAGCGCCTGCGCACCACTCCTGCTGTGGGAGAACAGATCTCGCGCGCCGAGAAGGTCTACAACGACGCGGTCGACCTGACCGAGGACACCCTCGGCACCATCTCCTCGCAGACTCGGGCCGTCGGCCAGCGCGCCGCCAAGCTCGCGGGTCGCGCCTCGGCCAACATCGAAGAGGCCATCGAGGAAGCCACCGACGAGGCGACCGACAAGATCAACGGCACCGCAGGCAAGGTCGAGATCAAGGCTCGCGCCTCGAAGAACTCGCCGGCCAAGAAGCTGGCCGAGGCCAAGGCTCCCGCCAAGAAGGCCCCGGCGAAGGCCGCCGCCACCCCTGCCACCGCAGCGAAGGCGCCCGCCAAGAAGGCTGCTCCGGCCAAGAAGGCTCCGGCCAAGAAGGCCACCTCCTAAAGACTCGGTCCCGAGTTTCCCGCCGCCGTTTCTCCGGCGCGGCCGCCATCACGGCGAACCGGACAGTAGGCTGCCACCGTGAACGTACTTTCCTTCATGGGTTACGCGCAGAGCCTCGTCTTGTTGCTGCTGACAGTGGTCGCCGGAGTTGCGGCGGCGGTGTCGTTGGTGCATGCCGCCCTCCAGCGGCCAGATGCCTTTCCGGCGGTCGACCGGCAGTCGAAAGTCATCTGGGTGAGCATCTTGGCGGCCGCCACGGCGTTCATCTGGCTGTTCGGCGCGATCTTCTTCATCAGCATCCTGGGCATCGTCGCGGTCATCGTCTACATCGTCGACGTGCGGCCCCGGGTCGACTCCATTCAGAACCAGTCCTGGTTCCGCAAACGATGACAACATTGATTGACGAATAACCTTGACAATGGGCGGTGTCGTATAGGACTGTGGTCCTAAGCACACATCGTCCTTTGGAAGGGAGTCCGCGATGACAATGACTGTCGAACCCGCGTCCAGACTCGACCGCGTGCACGACCGGCAGGACATCGCCAAGAGGTTGTTGAAGTCGGCCGCACGCAAGTCCTATGACCCGCTCATCGAGGTCGATTGGGATGCCGAAGTGGTCCCCGGTCTCTACGGCATGACCCCGGAGTGGTGCAGCCTCTACGGCACGGACCTGTGGGACCGGATGACCGAAGATCAGCGCATCACCCTCACCAACCACGAGGCCGCCAGCATCAGCGCCACGGGTATCTGGTTCGAGCTCATCCTCATGCAGATGCTCATCCGCGACGCCTACCGCCAGGACCCGGCGAGCCCGCACTTCCAGTTCGCGCTCACCGAGATCGCCGATGAGTGCCGCCACTCGACCATGTTCGCCAAGGCGGCAGAGGTCTTCGGTATCCCCAACTACGAGCGGCCCCGGTGGGTCAACTTCCTCTCGCGGCCCTTCAAGGCGCTGGCGTCGGGATCCCTGGCCTTCGGTGGCACCCTTGCCGCCGAGGAGATCCTCGACATGATGCAACGCGATTTCATGAAAGACGATCGCGTACAACCGGTCACACGCACGGTGAGCAAGATCCACGTGCTCGAGGAAGCCCGTCACATCCGCTTCGCCCGCGAAGAAACGGTGCGCATCGCGGCCGAGATGACCCCCATGCGTCGTCGCATGACCCAGCTCTCGCTGGCCGTCACCGTGTACCTGGTGATGTACAGCCTGGTGAACCCGAAGGTCTACGAGGCCGCGGGCCTCGACAAGCGCGAGGCCAAGCGGGCTGCGCGCAACAATGTGCACTACCGCGACCGCACCAGGGACGGCTTTGCCAAGACCATCCGCTTCCTCGACGAGTGCGGTTTGATCGGTGGCCCCGGCAAACTGCTGCTCAAGCGGGCCGCAATCATCTGACGACAACCGGCGATACCGGCCCGCCTCCGCCGTCAAGCACCACGACCCGACCTAGAATGAGCGGATGGCTGAATACCGGATCAACGAACTCGCGGATGTCTCCGGCGTCAGCGTTCGCAACATCAGGGTCTATCAGGACCGTGGGTTGTTGCCGCCGCCAAAGATAAAGGGGCGCACGGGCTGGTACTCGGCCGAACATCTGAGCCGGCTCAAGGTGATCTCGCAGATGCTCGAGCGCGGGTACACCTTTGCCACGATCAGCGAATTGTTGATGGCTGCCCGGTATGGGCTGAAGGTGGAACACGTCCTCGAGGGGGAGCCCAAACGCGGTAGCCGGTGGAAGAACTTCCGTCGGATGGCCACCATCACGATCTCCGAACTCCGCAAAGGGCTCGGGGCCACCGACAGCAACATTGCGCTCGGCCAGCGTCTCGGACTGCTGGTCAAAGAGGGTGCGGGTTACGCCGTGACCAACCCCGAGGTGCTGGCCGGCGCCGAGGTCCTGGTGAAGGCGGGCATCGATCTGGACGTTTTGCTCACGCGATGGGAGCGGGTCCAGCAGGATCTGCAGGACATCGCGGCAAGCTTCGTCTCGATCGTCACCGACAAGTACTTCGAGGACGGGTCGCCGCTCGAGCTCGAGGAGAGCGAAGTGATCCGGCTGGCCGAGCTCGTGCACACCGTGCGGCCCATGGCGCACGAGATCGTCGAGGTCGCGTTCAGCAAGGCGATGGACACCGAGATCTCCAAGGCGCTCGATCGCGGTGCCGAACTGATGATGGCAACAGATGATGAGAAGGCCGGCGTCCAGGCGGAGTCCGGCTCCACATAGAGATGGGTAGATCGGACAGATGAACACACGATCAGTGGCTGTCGGCGGTGCCGCGGTAGGAGCAGGAGTGATCGCGGCCGGTGCGGCGATCACCGGCACTTTCCTCGGATCGATCGTGCGAGAGGCCCTGAAGGCACCTGACCCGATCGAAGACGAGCCCGACCCGCTGCTCGCCACGCCGGCGCAGGACCCCGAGCACACCGAGGTGATCGCCGCTGACGGCACCCCGATCAACGTCGTCGCGTACGGTCCACCCGACGGAGAGCTGATGGTGCTGGTCCATGGCTGGACCTGCAACACCAAGTACTGGTATCCCCAGATCAACACCTTCTCCGACCGATTCCGCGTGATCGCGTACGACCAGCGCGGGCACGGCGAATCGCCTCGTGGCAAGACAAAGCTCAGTACCGATCTACTCGGTCAGGATCTCCAGTCCGTCCTCACCTCCGTGGTGCCCGCGGGGCGCAAGGCATTGATCGCCGGACACAGCATGGGCGGGATGACCATCCTGTCCTGGGCGCAGCAGTTCCCCGACACCGTCTCGGACGTGGCGCGTGCGGTGGTACTCACCTCGACGTGTTCCAACCATCTGCTGCCCAACCTCGGCCTGATCCCGCTCGATCTCCCGAAAGCGCTCTCGCCGATGGAGTACCTGACGGGTCGGCTCGTCGCCGGTGCCACGATCCATCTGCCGCGGACGCAGATGTCGCGCAAGGTGACCCAGTACATCGCGCTGAACACCACGTCGCGCAAATCCCATGTCGACTTCTGTGACGACATGGTGGCCTCGTGCCCAGGCCGCTCCCGCGGGAAATGGGGAAACGCGATGGTGGACCTGAACGTGTCCGCCGGACTCGACGCCCTGGTGGTGCCCACGGTCGTTGTGGTCGGCTGCGACGACAAGCTCACTCCGCCGGTGCATTCGGAGCAGATGGCCAAGGTGCTACAGAGCCACGGCCACCTCGAAGAGCTGGTGATGTGGCCGGGCATCGGGCACATGAGCAGTATCGAGAACTCCGACGGGTACAACAAACTGCTCACCGATCTGCTGCAACGCACCGCCTGATGGCCACCCGCGGTCAGGCGGTCCTGCACGAGCCCCGACAACCGGTGGAACACCGGACCGTCGACAGGCCGGCAGGCGCCTCGATCGCGATCAGCAGTTACGGTCCCGCCAACGCTCCGGTGGTGGTGCTCGTCCACGGCTTCGCCGTCAACTCCAAATATTGGTATCCGCAGGTGAACGGGCTCGCAGACCGCTACCGGGTGGTCATCTACGACCAGCGTGGCCACGGGCGTTCGGCCCTCGGGTCCGACCCCACCGTGAACGACCATCTCGGCCAAGACCTGGACGCTGTCCTGCGCGCGGTGGTACCCGACGGTGAGAGAGCGGTGATCGTCGGGCACAGCATGGGCGGCATGTCGGTCATGAGCTGGGCTGCCCAGTTCCCCGCGAGCGTCCGAACGTACGCGCGGGCGATCATGCTCGCCGGGACCGCGGCCACGGCGCCGGTCACCAAAGCCGCCATGCGCTTCGGGGATCCGGCCACCCTCGCACGCCGGGCCGAATACGAGTTCGCCTGGCTCGCATTTCGGGCGATCCACTGGCCTGGAGGTGACCTGATGATGCGATCCGGTATGACGGCCGCCGGAGCGTTGTTTCCCGGGATCAGTCGCCCGCAGCTCAAGTTCCTCGACTCACTCTTACGTGAGACTGACTGGCGCACAAGGGCAAAGGTCGGCAGATCGCTGGAAGATCTGCACGTCGAGCGCGGGTTGGCGAACATGCCGGTGCCCGTCGCCGTGGTGGTGGGGGACCGGGACAGGCTGACCCCGCCCAGGCTGGCCGATCCGGTGGCCAATGCCCTGCGCTACACGGGCTCGCTCGAACGATTCGAAACCTGGCGCGGCGCAACGCATCTACTCAATTGGGAGCAGCCGGAGCGATTCAATCGGACGATCGAGGAGCTCTTCTCCGCCACGCCACGACCACGTTAGTCGGGGAACCCGTCGAGCACTGCCCGGGACCCGGACAGGCCGAGCCGGGTGGCGCCGGCTGCGATCAGCTCGGCAGCGAACTCGGCGGTACGGATGCCTCCGCTGGCCTTGACACCCACCCCGGGGCCGACGGCAGCGGCCATGAGGCGTACCGCCTCGACACTCGCACCTCCGGCAGGATGAAAACCGGTGGAGGTCTTCACCATTGACGCCCCACCCCGGACCGCGGCCTGGCACACCGCCGTGACGGTGTCGGGGCCGGCGAGCGACAACAGTGCTGCGGACTCGATGATGACCTTCAGTGTGATCGACGCACCGATTCCCTCGCGGACGGTGAGGACATCGGCGAAGATCTCGTCGAACCTGCCGTCCACGGCAGCGCCGACGTCGATCACCATGTCGATCTCCTGCGCGCCGGAGTCAACCGCGAGCCGCGCTTCGGCCGCTTTGACCAACGAATGATGCTTGCCGGAGGGGAATCCGGCGACCACACAGCTCCGCTGGGCGCCGGTGTCGATGGGCAGCATCGACGGTGAGAGGCAGACGGCGAGCACACCCAGATCGGCGGCTTCGGCGACCGTTGCCTCGGCATCGGCACGGGTGGCCTCGGGTTTGAGAAGTGTGTGATCCACCATCGCGGCGACCACACGCCGGGTGAGACTCGAACCGGTCGGGGCAGGCAAGGTATCGGACATGAACCGAGCTTGGCACACTGGTTGGTTGTGACCACACTCTCGCCGGTCGAATCCGCCGGCCACCGCTATGTGCTGACTCTCGGCTGCCCCGACACCACGGGCATCGTTGCCCGGATCTCGGGATTCTTGGCCGAGATCGGCGGCTGGATCGTGGAGGCGGCCTACCACTCCGATCCCGACAACGGCTGGTTCTTCACCCGCCAGGCTGTGCGCGCCGACTCGGTGCAGATGGATGTCGACGAGCTGCGGGCACGGTTCGAGTCCGAGGTGGTCGCCGGGCTGGGCCCGGAAACCGAATGGCGCGTTAGCGATTCGGCCGTGCCGAAGAAGACCGTGCTGCTGGTGAGCAAAGAAGGCCACTGCCTCGGCGATCTCCTGGGCCGCTCCTACCGAGGCGAGCTGCCCGCCGAGATCAACGCGGTCATCGGCAACCACCGGACGCTCGAGGACTTCACCGCGCGTATGGGCGTGCCGTTCCACCACGTTCCGTTCGGCGAGGACAAGGCCGCGGCCTTCGAGGAACTACGCGAACTCGTCGACGTCCACAACCCCGACGCGGTGGTGCTGGCGCGGTTCATGCAGATCCTGCCCGAGGAGTTGTGTGATCACTGGGCGCGCAAAGCACTCAACATCCACCACAGCTTCCTCCCGTCCTTTGTCGGGGCGCGGCCCTACCACCAGGCGTTCACCCGCGGGGTGAAGCTGATCGGGGCCACCTGCCACTACGTCACCAGCGAGCTGGACGCGGGTCCCATCATCGAACAGGACGTGATCCGCATCGACCACTCCGACTCGGTGGCCGACATGGTGCGCCAGGGCCGCGACATCGAGAAGCTGGTGCTCGCACGCGGGCTCCGCTGGCATCTCGAGGACCGCGTGCTGGTGCACGGACGAAAGACCGTGGTCTTCAGCTGATCCCTCGCGGGTTCAGCCGGGCCCGGTTCAGCCGACCGGCACTCAGACGACGCTGCAGGTGTCGCTCTCGCTGTTGTTGCTCGACTCGCTGCTCTGCGGGAGGGCGACGTCGGTTCCGGAGAACGCGAACTCGACTCCACGATCGGTGACCTTGAGCTGGTCGAAGCTCACCTGATCGAACATCGGCGGGAACAGGCCGGCACTGACCTGGTCGACCAGAAGCTGCGCCCAGGAGGTCGGGATGCCGAACGATGCCGCGCTGGCGTCGACGACCTCGAACGTCAGCTTGCCGTCCTTGGTGATCGGCTTGAGCTCCGCCTCGGCGGGCAGCGAGAACATCAGCAGCTGGAAGTTGCCGCCGATCGTGATGGTGCCCGCAGCTTCGTTTCCGGTGACCTTGTCCACCTTCAGCCCGCCGCCCATGGCCGACAGGAGACCACCGAGACCGCCGGAGCCCGGGTCGGACGTGTTCGGGTCCGTGGTGGTCGCCGGGTCCTGGGTCTGCTGGCTGAGCTCCATGATCCGGCTGAAGGGGACGTAGCCGTTGCCCTGTAGTTCGCCGACGGTGGCGTCTTTGTCGCCGCTGCTGATGTCGTCTGCGCGAGCATGCAGCTTCATGGCCGAGTCGCCCTCGTCGCTGGTGTCGACCTGGACGTACGGGATCTCTCCCGACATCCACTGCATCAACATCGGCTTTTTGCTGAGCGACACCGAGGTCGGTGCGCCGGTGAGTTCGCCGAAGGACTGTTCGAGGCAGTCCTTGGACTTGCTTCGCAGGTACAGCTCGCTGCCGACCCCGAGGATCACCAGCAGCAGCACCAGGCTGAGCGACACCATTCCGACGATCAAGCCACGCCTGCGCTTTGGTCGCTGGGGCGTGACGCCGCCGTCATCGGGCCCGCCTGGACCGTAGGGAGGTCCGGCCGGTGGGATCGGGGGCTCTCCGGGTCCGTCATACGGCGCGAAACCGTCCGGCGGCACCTCGAGCTGAGTGGTGTCGTGGCGACCTTGCGACCACGCCGTGTCGGGCTGCTGGCCGGCCGCGACCGGCGCGAACTTGTCGGTGGGCGGGTTCGGATCATCCTGTGCATTGTCGGGCACGCCGTGCGTGCCTGCAGCATCAGTACCGGTTCCGTGACCTGGATCGGCCTGTGGGTTATGGCCGGAATCGGGTCGGGGCGTCTGGGGTGTGTCGGCGAGATCGTTTCCCTCGGCTCGGTCGGCGGCATTGGGGGAGGGCTGCCCGGCCTGGGTCGATTCGGCGTCGTCGCGTTGATTCATCACGTCGATAATGCATGGTCAGAGGGCCAAACGGGGTAAGAGTTCGCTAAGTATCGCAATGCCGCAGGTCATGGCATGGAAATGGCACGGTGATCATTCGATGGGACGGCGGTTCGCCAGCACCGCGATCGAGGCACGCGCACGGTCGACTTCGGTGAAGTCGAGGTCGATGACGGCCAACTCGGGGTCGTCGCCCAGTTCGGTGTGCACGTTCCCGAAGGGGCCCACCACAACGGAGTGTCCGATTCCGGTCGGCGCCGACGACCCCGCGACATCGGGGTCGTCGGGTACGGCCTGCCCCAGCGCGACCACAAAACAACCGCTGTCGAGGGCGCGGGCAGCGGCCAGGGTGCGCCACTGTTCGAGCTTGCCGTCACCCGCACCCCAGGACGCCGGCACCACGATCAGTTGGGCACCACGATCGGCGAGCGCGGTGAACAACGCGGGGAAGCGGATGTCGTAACAGGTCGCGACACCGACCGCTGTCTCGTCGATGTCGAAGGTGACCACATCGTCACCGGCCTGTACCGTCCGCGATTCCTTGAAACCGAACGCGTCGTAGAGGTGGATCTTCTCGTAGCCGATGAGGTCGCCGTCCGGGTCGGCGATCACCAGCGTGTTCCGCACCCGGCCCTCGTCACCGGGGGTGAACATGCCGGCCACCACGGTGATCCCGTGGTCCCGTGCGACATCGCCGACCCCGCGCCCCCACGGGCCGTCCAGTGGTTCGGCCACCGGACCCAGCGGAACTCCGAAACGGCACATGGTGGCCTCGGGGAAGATCACCAGTTCGGCGCCGGCGTCCGCGGCCGCGGCGCTCTGCTCGGCCACCAGGGCCAGATTCGCGGACGGGTCGGTGCCGCTGGTGATCTGGGCCAGGGCGATACGCATGCGACCTACCCTACGACCGCCCGATGCCGGTCGCGGACGACGGGGTGAGGGCACGGTAGGCGGGTGGGCTAGGTGGCGGGGGCGACGACATCCCAGGGGACCGTGACGACATTGTCGCGATGACGACGGCGATCGGGCAGGGGGTCGATCCCGTTGTCGGACAGCAACTCCAGGGTGCGACGCCAGCGCTGGCGAGGACCGAACGGGGCCATCGGAGCGGCAACATCCCAGCATCGGTCGAGAACGGTGAGCAGATGATGGATCCGCTCGCCGGGGACGTTGCGATGGATCAGAGCCTTGGGCAGGCGCTCGGCGAGATCGGACGGCCGGTCGCTGTGCGCCGGGTCCCAGGACAGGGTGAACGTCAACGGCCTCGTGTTGTCCAGCAGAATCCAGCAACACCGCCTGCCGAGTTCGTCGCACGTTCCCTCGACGATGTATCCGCCGGGTGCGAGCCCCCGCTGCATCCTCGACCAGGCCGCAGCGACCTCTGATTCGTCGTATTGCCGCAATACGTTGAAGACCCGCACGAGATGGGGTCGCAGCCCGGCGAGTTCGAATCCGCCGACCGCGAATCGAACGCCGTCCCGGGCCGGGACCACCCGTCCGGGGTCGATCTCGAGACCGACGAGTTGGGTGCCCGCGACGACGGTGCGCAGTCGGGCTGCGAGTTCGAGAGCGGTGTCGGGACGTGCGCCGTAGCCGAGATCGACTGCCAGGGGACTGTCGGCCGAGGCCAGGGCCTCGATGATCAGGTCGTGATGGACAATCCAGCGGTCCACCCGCCGCAGCCGGTTGATCCCGGTGGTGCCCCTGGTGATGGCGCCGTCGGGTTTGGGGCTAGAGGTTGGCGTCGATCCATCCCGACGTGAATTCCGCTTCGCCGCGGAAGAGGTCCACCAGGTTCACCAGCATGAGCTGCTCGAGTTTGCCGTTGATGAACGGGATGTAGACCTTGACCTCGGTGGTCTTGCGGATGGTGCTGCCGGTGTCGGTGGGGAACAGTTCCTGCCAGCCCGTCAGGCTGCCGGGCCCGGCGGGGATCGAGGCGTCGTAGGTGCCCTTGGTGTTCTCCGGGTCGAACGGACCGAGGAACTCCTTGCGGGTGATGATCATGTCTTTTTTCATCACGGTCTGGGCGATCGCCGGGAGTTCGCTGCGGGGAAGGACCTGCTTGAGGACCAGATCCACACCGTTGTCGTCCACCGTGAGGGACTCGATGTCGGATTGTGGCGTCAGCTTGCGGAACTCTTCCATCTGCGCGTCCCAGAACTCCCGGGAGGAGAGCGCCTCGTACACCGTTTTTGCAGGGTGGTGGTACCGGGCGGAGTAGGAGAGACGTCGTGCCATGAGGGAGAGCGTAACGCCGGTCAGTGAGTGTTGATCCATTCGGTGGTGTATTCGTGCTCGGCCTCGATGAGCTGCACCACGTTCTCGGCGATGGCCTTCTCTACCTTTCCGCCGACAAACGGAATGGACACCTCGACCGAACCATCGAACGAGATCTCGCACCCGGTCGACGTCGCGATCAGCCTCTGCGACCCCTTGACCTTGGCCGGCGCGCACGAGACGACTGCGCTGAAAGCTCCTTCGGCGGCCTCGCCTTTGGACCACACCACGGTGCGGGTGATCTCCAGATCGCCCGGCCGGATCTTGGTCACCATCGACGGGAGGTTCTTCTCGGGGACCCGCTGTCGCAGCACGACGGTGACCTTGTCGCCCTCGTCGGTGAACGAATCGAGGTCGGAGAGGTCGGCGGCGACATTGGCCACCAGATCTTTCCAGTACTGCTCATCGGCCACTGCCGCAGCGAACTGAGCCGGGGGACAGGGGAAGTCGATGGAATGGTGCAACTTGGTCGCCATGAGTGCAGGCTACCGTTGCTGGGTGGCCACACAAACCGACAACCGTGTCCCTCTGGCAAAGATGACCACACTGCGTGTGGGCGGGCCGGCCAGTGAGGTGATCACCTGCCCCGACGCCGACTCGCTGATCGACACCGTCCGCGACCTCGACGAGGCCGGCATCCCGGTGCTGCTGGTGGGCGGCGGATCCAACCTGGTGGTCGGCGACGACGGGTTCGACGGCACGGTGGTGCGCATCGCCGGTACCGATCTGGACTGGGGTGACGATCAGGTGACCGCCGATGCCGGGGTCGACTGGGATGCGCTGGTGGCACAGAGCGTCGAGCGGGGGTTCGGTGGCCTCGAGTGTTTGTCGGGGATTCCAGGGTCCGTCGGTGCGACCCCGGTGCAGAATGTCGGCGCGTACGGGGTGGAGGTGGGGTCGCTGATGCGTTCGGTGCAGCTTCTCGACCGCCATACGGGTGCGGTGAACTGGGTGGACCCCGGCGACCTCGAACTGGCGTACCGCAGCAGCCGCCTCAAGCGTCGAAGCGACGAGGTGGTGATCCGGGTGTCATTCCGGCTGAACGCAGATGGACTCAGTCAGCCGATCCGGTACGGCGAACTGGCCCGGACGTTGGGAGTCGAGGAAGGCGAGCGGGCACCCGCCGCCGATGTGCGGGCGGCGGTGCTCGCGCTACGGGCGAGCAAGGGGATGGTTCTCGATCCAGACGACCACGACACCTGGAGCGTCGGGTCGTTCTTCACCAATCCCATCGTTCCGCAGGAGCACCTCCCGACAGTTCTGACGAGGATCGTCGACGAACTCGGCGACGATGCGAGGGTGCCTCAGTTCCCGGCTGAGGGTGGCGTCAAGATGTCGGCCGGATGGCTCATCGAACGGGCCGGTTTCGGACGGGGTTTCCCCGGGACGGACGCGCCGGCCCGACTGTCGACAAAGCATTCGCTGGCGGTGACGAACCGGGGAAACGCGCGGACGTCGGACATCATCGACCTCGCACGCCAGGTACGTGACGGAGTTCACGCCAGGTTCGGCCTCTGGCTCGAACCCGAGCCTGTCCTGGTTGGTTGCAGCCTTTGAATGACATCTGCCCTGGCCCGGGACGCTGACCAGGCCTGGTCGTCGTTTGGGATCGTTGCCTGCAGGTAATGTCTGACGCATGACCGAACCCCGTGACCGCATGCTGCTCACCAGGCGCTCGGCTCTCACCGCACTTGCCGTCGGCGTCGCCGGCGTGACCGCCGCAGCCTGCTCGTCCGACGACAAATCGGGCAGCTCTGCCTCCGGCGAGAAGGGCCCTGCAGAGCCTGTCGCCGAGGTGTCGTACAGCCCTGCGCTCGACTCCACGGACGCCTCCCCGGTCGGCGAGATCGCGGTGACCGTGAAAGACGGCGTGCTGAACCCCGACGTCCAGCTCACCAACGCAAACGGGCGTGTGGTGGCGGGCACCATGTCCGAGGACCGCAAGACGTTCTCCATCTCCGAGCCCCTGGGCTACGGCGGCCAGTACACGTGGGCGGGCTCGGCAACCGGCAACGACCGCCAGACGGTTCCCGTGGCCGGCACCTTCACCACCGTCACGCCGCAGAACCAGATCGGCGTGGTCATCAATATCGCCGACGGCCAGGAAGTGGGTGTCGCCGCGCCTCTCATCATCAAGTTCGATGAGGTGGTGACCGACAAGAAGGCGGTCGAGCAGGCGCTGAAGGTCACCACCACACCAGAGACCGAGGGCAGCTGGGGCTGGCTCGGCGAAGACGGTGGGTCGCGGGTGCATTGGCGTACCAAGGACTACTACCAGCCCGGCACCAAGGTCTCGATGGTCGGAAAGCTCTACGGCCTCGACCACGGTGACGGCTACTACGGCGAGGCCGACGTCACCAGTGACTTCGTGATCGGGCGCAACCAGGTGGTGCTCGCGGACGCCGACTCGCATCAGATCGTCGTCCAGAACGACGGCAACACGTTGATGACGTTGCCCTGCAGCTACGGCGAGGGCGACCTCGACCGCAACGTGACCCGATCGGGCATCCACGTGGTCAGCGAGAAGCACGAAGACTTCTACATGAGCAACCCGGCGGCCGGGTACTTCAACGTCCGCGAACGATTTGCCGTACGAATCTCGAACAACGGTGAGTTCATCCACGCCAACCCCGACACCGTCGGAGTGCAGGGCTCGTCCAACGTCACCAACGGGTGCATCAATCTGTCGCTGGCGAACGCGGAGCAGTACTTCAACACCGCGATGTACGGAGACCCGGTGGAGGTCACCAACACCCGAATCCCGTTGTCCGAGGCCGACGGTGACATCTACGACTGGATCTACGACTGGCAGACCTGGAAGTCGATGTCGGCTCTCGGCGGGGATCCCGAGGTCAAGAACGCCCCGGCCACACCCACCGACGCCCCCGACGTCTCCGGCATCCCGCCGACCCCGCAGAACACCGGCACACCTCCCGCCGGCTGAACGGACAAAGATCTAGCCGGTCTTGATGTTCCGGCGTGCGGATGCCTGATCCCGCGGTTTGAGCAGGATCGTGTCGAGGTTGACGTGCGGGGGACGGCTCGCCACGAAACCGACCACCTCGGCGACGTCGTCGGCGGTCAGCGGTGTGAGCCCCTCGTAAACGGAGTCGGCCTTGGCCTGGTCGCCGTCGAATCGGACCAGTGAGAACTCGGTCTCGACCATGCCGGGCTGGATCTCGGTCAGACGAACCGGCTTACCCAGCAGCTCCGGGCGAAGCGTTCGATGCAGGAGGGCCTGGGCGTGCTTGGCCGAGGTGTATCCGGCACCGTTGTCGTAGGCCTCGATCGCTGCGATGGACGTGATGGTGACGATGAGTCCGTCGCCCGATTCGATCAGTTTGGGCAGCAGCGCCTTGGTGATCCGCAGGGTGCCCAGCACGTTGGTCTCCCACATCCAGCGCCAGTCGTCGAGGTCTGCGTCGGCGACGGTGGCGAGCCCCTTGGCCCCACCGGCGTTGTTCACCAGAATCTCGACCGCGGGCACCTGGTCACAGAACTCCTGGACGGATGTGTCGTCGGTGACGTCGAGGGCGATGGCGGTTCCGCCGATCTCGGCGGCGAGGGCATCGATGCGGTCCACCCTGCGGGCGCCGACGACCACGTGATAGCCCTGAGCGGCAAGAACTCTGGCCGTTGCCTCCCCGATGCCTGAACTGGCGCCGGTTACTACGGCGACCTTGCGTTCGCCAGGTTTGGACTCTGGGCTGCCTGCAATTGTCATGGCCGCCAGTCTAAAGCTGTGGTGCCCGGTAGATTTCTCCAGCATGGGACCAGGACGCGGTAGTCGACTGTGAACACCCGATCCCGAACCACGCGGACCGTGTCGTTCGAGCGCGGCGACGGCGCGGCGGCGGTGGTCCTGCGTGCGGTGCGCACCCAAGGCCCGGTGACGCGTGACCGTCTGCCTTCGGCGACGGGGCTTTCGGCAGCCACCGTCAACCGGCAGCTGCAGGCGCTCGAGCGGCTCGGACTGGTACGCGAACGACCGGATCTGATCGCGGCCGGGGCCATCGGCCGACCGAAGATCCCGCTGACCATCGACCGAGATCGGTTCTGTGTGATCGCCATTCACATCGGTGCCCGGTCCACGCTCCTGGTGGTCGCCGATCTCGGTGGCCGACTGCTGCAGACCGCCGCGATGTCGACACCCACCGGGCCCGTCGGGCCGGCCCTCGCGTTGATCGCCCGCCGGGCTGCGCTGGAGGCGGCGTCGTTCACCCACCGGGTTCCGCTCTGGGCCGGTGCTGCCGTCGGCGGTGAGGTCTATGACGACGGCAGCGTCGACCACGCGCAGCTCGGATGGAGACGGGCCCCGGTGGGGCAGGTGCTCTCCGACGAGCTGGGTCTCCCGGTGTCGGTCAGCCCCCACGTGCAGGCCATGGCCGCGGCCGAGTTGCTCCTGGCCGGGTCAGGCGACAGTTCGGGCGTGGACCTGCTGTTCTACGTGCGTGAGACGGTGGGACTGGCCACCACGATCGACGGCCGGGTGCAGCGGCGGCCTGGCAATATCGGCCACCTTCCGGTGGTGGCGCCGCTGCTGTCGGGTTCTGCGGACGCGAAGTTGCAGGATGTGGTGGGTCGCAAGGTCTTCGACCAGGCTGTCGCGGCGGGGGCAAACGTGAACGACGTCCTCGATGAGCGCGCACGGGTGTTGGGCGAAGCGGTCGCACTGGTGCGAGACCTGATCAATCCCGACCGGGTGGTTCTCGCGGGCCAGGTGTTCGCCGAACACCCGCACGGGCTGGCCCCGGTGCAGGCCGCTTTCGACGCTGCGAGCACGTTGCCGCCGATGGAGTTGTCGCCGCCGCGGTTCGGTGCGCGCGTGCAGGAGGGTGCCGCGATGGTGGTGTCGCTCGGTGCGATCTACGCTGATCCCATCGGAGCCTTGCAGGACGCGAGGGTATGACGCGACTCCCGGAAGGACCCTCCACCGCACATGGCCGACCTTGATCCCCAAGCCCAGCGCGATGTATCGATGTACCTCGACGTCGCCGTGAACGCCGCCACCGAGATAGAGCTACAAGTCGCGGTCGCCCGGATGCCCGGGCTGGATTTCTCCGACGAGTTGTCGATCACGCTGAACGGCAACACCATTGTTCCCGACGAGATCATCAGCGACAGCGGGAACCGGATTCACTGGATCCATGCCGAGCCGGGCAATCTCTACGTCCAGTACCGCGCCCGCGTGCACGGGCAGGCTGATCCTGCTGGGGTCGGCCGCTTCGATCCGTCGCTGTACCTGCGGCCCAGTCGCTATGCGGAGGCGGACAAGTTCTTCGGCTTCGCGGCCGGGCAGTTCGACACCACCGCCTCGCCGGCTGATCAGCTGGTCGCGGTGACCGACTTCGTGCGACAACGCATTTCGTACATCTTCGGCGCCAGCGACCCGATCGACGGCGCTGCCGACACCCTGATGTCGGGGGCGGGTGTGTGTCGCGACTTCGCGCATCTCGTGGTCGCACTGTTGCGCGCCTTGGGAATTCCGGCCCGGCTGGTCGCGGTGTACGCACCGGGCCTGTCGCCGATGGACTTTCACGCGGTCGCCGAGGCGCTCATCGACGACCGCTGGGTGGTGGTGGACGCCACCGGACTGGCGCCCCGGCAGTCGCTGGTGCGCATCGCGACCGGTCGCGACGCCGCCGACACGGCGTTCCTCGACAATCACGGGGGAGACGTCGTGCTGAACAGCTACCAGGTCAGCGCGGTCGTCTCGGGCGATCTGCCCCTCGACGACCATGCCGAGCAGGTTCAGTTGCGCTGATCGCTGCCTATGCCGTCGATCACCGGGAGCGTGGTCTGACGTACGACCGCCACGACGGTGAGGTGCATCGGGTGAGGTGGCCCATGGGCGGCGTCGCCGACCCCGGGTTCTCCGGTGCCGGCGACGATGCCGGACAAGCCAGTGGGAATCGTCTGGTGTGCCGCGGTGCGTAGCTCATGCGACAACAGTGCGCGGCGGTGCTTGGTGATCACTTGGAACCGACTTGGCGCCGCCGACGCCGGAGGTCGGCGCTTGTCAGACCCCGAGCAGCCTCGCGCAACGAAGTAACCCGATGTGGCTGTAGGCCTGCGGATGATTACCGAGGGACCGTTCCGCGACCGGGTCGTACTCTTCGGACAGCAATCCCGTCGGACCGGCGGCCTTGACCATCTGATCGAACAGCGCCTCGGCATCGTTGCGACGGTCGATCAGCAGGTAGGACTCGATCAGCCAGGCGGCACACAGGTGGAAGCCGCCCTCGCCGCCGGGCAGGCCGTCGTCGTGGTGGTAGCGGTACACCGTTGAGCCGCTGCGCAGTTCGGCCTCCGTCGCGTTCACCGTTGCGGTGAATCGCGGATCGGACGGATCGATCAGACCCGACAGCCCGATGTGCAGTGTCGCGGCGTCGAGATCGATGCCGTCATAGGCCGCGGTGTACGAGCGCGCGGTGTCGTTCCAGCCTTCGCGCAGTACCTGGCGTGCAATGGTGTCACGCAGGACGGGCCATCCGAGTTGCACCTGACGGCCGAACTCGTCGCCGAGCTTGAGAGCCCGGTCCACGGTCATCCAGCACATCACCTTGGAATAGACGTGATGTCGCGGATTGCCGCGGATCTCCCAGATGCCGTGGTCTGGTTCGGTCCACCGGCGTTCGACGGCATAGACCATGTCGCGCACCAGATCCCAGTCCTCGTCCCTGAGGGGTTTCGGATCACCGGCTGCCTTGCGTGCGTGCGAGAGGGTGGAGATCAAATCGACGATCGGGCCGAACACATCGAGCTGCACCTGCTGGTTGGCAGCGTTGCCGACGCGGACGGGACGCGACCCGGCGTATCCGGGCAGGGAGTCGATCACGGCCTCGGGGGGAAGGCCGGTGCCGGCCAGTGTGTAGAGCGGGTGGAGCCACTCGGGGCCGGTGACCGTCCCGAGCACCTGGTGCAGCCAGCCGAGGTAGTCCTCGGCCTCGGTGTACGAACCGACCGAGACCAGCGCGGACGCGGTCAATGCGGCATCACGAAGCCAGCAGTAGCGGTAGTCCCAGTTGCGGACTCCACCGATCTCCTCGGGCAATGACGTGGTGGCCGCCGCCATGATCGAGCCGGTGTCGGCGTGCACCAGCCCACGCAGGGTGAGCGCCGAACGCTTCATCAGGTCGCGTTTGACGTTGGGCAGGTCCAGGGTCTTTGCCCAGTCGCTCCAGTAACTCTCGGCCGCGGCGCGACGCTCGGCTTCTGGCAGCGGATGGGCGTCGAGATCTTCGGTGCCGCAGCGCAATTCGAGGACGATCTCACCGCCGGACGGATCGATCACCGCAGTGGCCGTCTGGTGGTTCTTCTCGCTCTCGATCTCCCAGGTGACCCCGGGGGACCGGAGGACCAGTGGCTCGTTGGAGCCGAGCACACGCAGACCCTCGTCGGACGTCTCGATCCGCACGGCCGCCTGCCCGAACTCGGGCCGGGGCGCGAACCGCACATGGACGGGAACGTCACCGCGGATGACCCGGGTCAGATCGGTGCGGCCGACCGGCACGTCGTGGGGCAGATAGTCGGTGACCTCGAGCCCGGCCCATCGGGTGCGGACGGTCATGGTGCTGTCGATGTAGCGCTGGCTCAGTGGCAAGGGTGCTGCCTTGCCGGGCTCGATGGGCGGCCCGACCGCGAACTCGCCGGCCTCGTCGGTGCCCAGGAGACTGCCGAACAGTGCGGCGGAGTCGGGTTCGGGGTGGCACATCCAGCAGACCTTGGCGTCGGGCGTGACGAGCGCGACGGTGCGCGGTGACGCGAGCATGGTGAGTCGCTCGATGGGGACCGCATTGCCACCGCGAAGCCAGGTGCGTCGCTCCTCGACGAGGAAGGCCAGGGCTGTGGCGACCTGTTCGGTGTCGTCCACGCGGTACGCGGCCAGCGAGTCGCCCTCACCGACCTTGACCCCCAGATCTGGTCCGTGCAGTCGCAGGAACGCCTTCTCGTCGGTGACGTCGTCGCCGAAGAAGACCGCGGCACTGGCCCCGGCCTCGTGACGCAAGATGTCGAGCGCCTGGCCTTTGTCGGTGATGATCACGGCCAGTTCGATGACCGACTTGCCCTCGGTGACCTGTACCCCGTCCCAGGTGGCCGGTCCGGTGCGGGCACGATGCAGCGCGGCGTCGGCGTCGGTCTTGGAGGCGTTGCGCACATGCAGAGCGGTGCTGGCGGGCTTGGCCTCCACCGTGACGCCCTCGTAGTCGGCCGCGATCGCACGGAACTCGACGACGAGGGTGTCGAGCAGTTCGTGGGCGGCCGGGGTGATCTCGTGTACGAAGCCGATGTCGAACTCGCTGCCGTGACTACCGACCAGGTGCACCTCGGCAGGCAACCGCGACAGGGTCGCCAGATCGCGGAGGGCACGGCCGGAGATCACGGCTGCGGTGGTGCTGTCGAGCTCGGCCAGCGCACGCATGGCGCGCACCGAGTCGGTGTTGGGGCGGGCGTCCTCAGGCCTGGAGACGATCGGGGCCATGCAGCCGTCGTAGTCCGAGGCGACCAGCAGCCGGGGCATACGTGCGATGGTTTTGAGGGCGCGACGCAGTTCCGGGTCGAGGTCTTGTGCACTCACTCAGCGAGTCTAAGACCGTCGACCCCTGTGGCGTCCAATCCGTCCTGCCCTGGACCGATAAATGCTGCGTTCGTCACACTTCTTCGACCAGATCGATGCGGCGGTCGCCGCTCGACATGGTCTCGGGGTCGGCACCGAGTGCTCCGAGGAAACTCTCGGCCCACCGCTGCACGTCATGTGCGAGCACCTGCCTGCGCAGCGCCCGCATCCGACGCCGACCCTCGTCGGGGTCTTGCTCGAGGGCTGCGACGATCGCGTTCTTGACACCTTCGGTGTCGTACGGGTTGGCCTGGAACGCCTGACGCAATTCGGCTGCCGCGCCGGTGAACTCACTGAGCACCAGCGCCCCGCCGAGGTCGCTGCGGCAGGCGACGTACTCCTTGGCGACCAGGTTCATGCCGTCGCGCAGCGGCGTGATCAACATGACGTCGGCGGCCACGAAGAAGGCGATCAGGTCTTCGCGGGGAACGGGCTGGTGCAGATACTGGATGACCGGGTGCCCCACACGTCCGTAGGTGCCGTTGATGTTGCCCACCAACTGTTCGATCTCGCCGCGCATCTTGATGTAGCTGTCGACCCGCTCGCGGCTGGGCGTCGCCAGCTGCAACATGGTGACCTCGTTGGGGTCGACCCGGCCTTCTTCGAACAGTTCGGACAGCGCCTGCAGCCGGACGTCGATGCCCTTGGTGTAGTCGAGGCGGTCGACACCGAGCAGCACCTTCTTCGGGCTGCCCAGCTCCTCCCGGATCTCGACGGCGCGTTTGCGGATCTCTTTGGTCTTGGCCTGGGTGTCGAGTTCGCCGGAGTCGATCGAGATGGGGAATGCACCCACCCGGACCGTGCGGAATCCGACTTGGACCACGCCGAACTTGGAGCGGACGCCGACCTGGCCCTTGGATGTCGCCTGTCCGGCCAGCCGCCGGGCGAGGTACAGGAAGTTCTGTGCGCCGCCGGGAAGGTGGAAGCCGATCAGGTCGGCGCCGAGCAGACCCTCGATGATCTCGGTGCGCCACGGCATCTGCATGAACAGTTCCACCGGCGGGAACGGGATGTGCAGGAAGAACCCGATCCGGAGATCGGGACGCAGCATGCGCAGCATCTTCGGCACCAGTTGCAACTGGTAGTCCTGGATCCAGACCAACGCACCTTCGGCGGCCGCCTCGGACGCTGCCTCGGCGAACCTGCGGTTGATGGCCACATAGCTGTTCCACCACGTGCGGTTGTACTCGGGTTTGACGATGACGTCGTGGTACAGCGGCCAGAGGGTGGCGTTGGAGAAGCCCTCGTAGTAGTCGGCGATCTCCTGCGCGCTCATTGATACGGCGTAGAGCTGGAGTCCTTCGACCTCAGGGTGTTCTGCGGCGTCGGGGACACCCGACCAACCGACCCACGCACCCGTCTGCGACCGCAGGATCGGTTCCAGGGCGGTGACCAGACCACCCGGACTGCGCTTCCAGCGCACGGTGCCATCCGCGAGCGTCTCTTTGTCTACCGGCAGGCGATTCGCGACTACGACGAAATCGGCGCGGGTATCGGACTCATTCGATCGCTGCGGAGTCACGAATCAGGCTTCGCCCGGCGCGATTCCGAGCATCCCGAACAGCATTCGGCATTCATCGGCATCGGTGGCGTAAGCGGCAACCACTCGGCGGGCAGAATTGGCGGTCTCGTCGGCCACGGGTTCCAGATCCTCGTCCGCGAGGTCAGTCTTATCGCTGGTCTTGGCAGGCATGGCGCCATAATACCTGTTCAGTTTTGTCCTTCGGTCACGCCGGGGCGCGCCTGGATCTGATGCATCGGCTCGGTGGCCGCGTCGGGATCGGACTCGGGTTCTTCGGTCAGACGACCGGGCCGAATGGCCGAGCGGGCGGTCAACAGAACCCGTGTCGGTTTGGTGGGGATACGAGGCCGTCGCAGGGTGCGTGCGATGAACTCGCCGAGCGTCACACCGGCCGCCAGACTCACGCCCGTACCCACCGCGGCAGCCAAGGCCGTGAAGCCGTCCACGGTCTGGTCGCCCAGGATTCCGTAGAGGCCGCGGTAGATCGCCAGACCCGGGAGCAGCGGCGTGATGCCCGCGACCGCGACCACAAGCGGCGGCGTCACCGCCCGGCGGGCCAGCAGACCACCGACCAGCCCGACCAGGGCCGCGGCGAATCCGGCGGAGATCACCGAGCCGATGCTGAAGTGTTCGGCGGCAGCGACCACCGCGGCGCCGAGGGCACCACCGAAGAAGGCGGTGGAGAGTGCGCGGCGCTCGGCGTAACTGGCGAGCGCGAATGCGGCCGCGGCCAGACCGCCCGCGACGACCCGCGTCGGAGTGGTGGCCAGGTCGAACGACGTCGAGGTGGTGATGGTCGGCAGATAGATGCCCGTCCCTTCGAGGGCGCGGATCGCGATACCGACACCGCTGATGATGCCGCCGGTCATGATCATCAGTTCGAAGAACCGGGCGGCGCCGGTGATGGGTGCGCCCGTGATGGCGTCCTGCACCGAACCGACCAACGACAGACCGGACAGCAGCACGATGACGCCCGCAGCGATGACCTGTGACGGAGCGATGTCGACGCCGAGGGTGTCCTGATACTGGAACACCAGCGCGGCGGGGATCACCGCGATGAATCCGCCGGTGACCTGCTGGAAGAACAGCGGCGTGCCGATCTTGTTGAGCAGCCGATTGGTTCGGTCGATCACGGCCGTGGTGATGAAGGCGACCACGGCAACGAGCCAGCCACCTCCCAGGAGCACCGACAGCGACGCCGCCATCGATGACCAGGCCAGTGTGGCTATCCAGCGACGGTACGGGTGCGGCGCGGCGATGATCGAGTCGATGACCTCGTGCGCTTCGCCGGGGTCGATGGCGCGACTGCGGATCTTGCGGACCAGGCGGTCGACCGCGGCCAGCCGGGTGAAGTCGAGTGAGCGGTAGTGCACCGTCCTCATCGCGGTCACGGGCGGCATCGATGCGCCGCGACGGGCACTGACCCAGATGGTGTTGTACGTGACGTCCACTTCGCAGTTCTCGACGCCGTACATGCTCGCCACAAATCGCACCTGGGTCTGGGTGTCGATCGCGCCGGTTCCGGAGTCGAGTAGCACCGCACCGACCTTGATCGCCAGATCCAGGACTTCGGTGACCGCGGCATCGTCGGTGAGGTCGATCGGCCGACGTGGGGACACCGCCGGTTCGAACGGTTCGATGGTGTCGATCGTCGCTCGGTGGTTCCCGACGAGGCGGCCCGCAAGAGTCGCGATATACTCGCGCACGCAGTTTGCCTCCTTAGCTCAGTGGTAGAGCACTCGCCTTGTAAGCGAGCGGTCGTCAGTTCAATCCTGACAGGGGGCTCCACCGATGCGGTTGCCCCGACGGGGGCGCATCGACCTCCCGGAGACAGGGTAGGGCGACCACCTGAGGACCACCAAAGTCGCCAGATCTCCCGGTCCGACGATGTAGGTGAGAGTGGTCCGGGTCACCCGAAATATGGCTTGTACGAAGAGGTTTCCCATGGACCATGTCTTCCGCGTCGTGGGCTGAGCTTGCGTCACATATGAAGGCGCCGCGGTTCTGGCCTCATCTGCGACGAACCGCTGCGACCACCACGTCGTGGAGCTGAACATCTCGCCCGTCGGGCCCGGTCATCGACCGGTGGGTTTCGCGGGCGGTCGAGATCTCCCATTCGGTCGGGTCCAGCTGGGCAGTGATGTCGGCGGCGCGCACGGAGGCCGACTCTGGCGGCTGACCATCTGTGTCGTGATGGCCGTGGCCGGCATCGTGCGAGGCGGCCCCGCCGTGGTGGTCGTGGTGGAGGTGCCCGACTATGAACAGCATGCCGCCGGGAGCCACCCAGTCGGCGATGCGGCGATAGAAGTCGAGCTGCGGTATCGCGGGGTGTGCGTAGTGCGTGGTGACCAGGTCGTAGCGGGCTTCGGGTTCCCACGTGGACAGGTCGGCCTCGACCCATCGCACCTGATCGGCAACTCCCGCCTGCGCCGCCCTGTCGGCAGCGCGGGCCAGGGCCTCGGCGGCGATGTCGGCGCCCGTCACCTGCCAGCCACGTGTTGCCAGCCACACTGCTTCGGTGCCGCCGCCGCATCCCGCGTCGAGGGCGGTCCCGGGCGTCAGGCCCGCGACCTCGTGGGTCAGGTGTGGGTTGGGCGCGCCGGCCGCCATCGCCGTGGCGCGGTCGCCGTGCCAGATCTCATCCCAGTACTTCTTGTCGAACGAGTGCGTCATTGTGCTCTTTTCTCGGGTTGCCGGCTCCGGCTGCTCGGTGGCACCGGATTGCTTGATGGTGCGATGGAGACGTTGGAATCGCAAGGTTCGTTGCCAAATGGCAAAGTGCATGCATGGACGCTTCAACCGATCGCACTCTCGACGCCGTGGGGCCGCGGCTCAAGCAGCTTCGGCAGCACCGCGACCTCACCCTGATCGATCTCGCAGAGGAGACGGGAATTTCGACGAGCACTCTGTCCAGACTCGAGGCCGGCCTGCGGCGACCGACACTGGAGCAGCTGTTGCCGCTGGCCCGGGCGTACGGGGTCACGTTGGATGAGCTCGTCGACGCGCCACCGACCGGAGACCCGCGAGTCAACATGCGCCCGATCCCTACAGGCGACGGTTCCACCGTGGTTCCTCTGACCCGCCGGCCAGGGGGCATCCAGGCGTACAAGTTCGTCTTGCCCGCCGGACGCGACGACGTCGAACCGGATCTGCGGAGCCACGAGGGTTACGACTGGGCCTTTGTTCTCAACGGACGTCTCCGGCTGATACTCGGCGAGCACGACCTCATCCTCGAACCCGGAGAGGCTGCCGAGTTCGACACCCGCACCCCGCATTGGTTCGGTGCGACGAGCTCCGGCCCGGTGGAGTTCCTCAGCCTGGTCGGCAAACAGGGGGAACGTGCGCACGTGCGTGCTGCGCCCAGACGCCAGGAACCCGACCGGGCGTGAACAGCCCGTGTGGGCGCTGTGATCCCGACGTCGAGCCGGGTGGTGCCGCGCGTCAACCTGTGTTGACTCCTCGGAGCGAGGTCAACTAAGGTTGACCTTGTGGCAGGGAATCGAATCGTGGAGTTGGCCAACGCAATCGACACCGACGATCCTGTCTCGGGATTGGCGGCAACGGTCCGCCTGCGAGCAGAACTCGAACGAACCGAGAGTGTCCTGGTGCGCAGGGCGCGTGTCAACGGCGTCACCTGGGCGCAGATCGCGACGCTCTTGGGCGTGTCCAAACAGGCGGTTCACAAGAAGTACAGCGCTCGGAGTCTCCTGGGAAGGCGCACATGACCGCGATGGATGGCGACGCCGCGCTGGGTTCGAACATTCGCCGGCGTCTGGGTGGGCGTCATCCGATCGTGGCGGTGGCTTCGGTTGGTCTCGACGGGCTGTCACTGGCGACCACGGGGACCACCACCACAGCCGACCTGGAGATCGGCTCGATCTCCAAAGCGCTCACCGGACTGCTGTACGCAGATGCATGCTCGCGCGGAGAAGTGACACCCGAGACAACGTTGGGAACGCTGCTTCCGTTGCCGGACAAGGAGATCGGTGCGATCACACTCGGATCGCTGAGTACACACCGATCTGGACTGCCGCGGCTGCCCGCGGGCATGAACCCGCTCCGTCGTACCGTGCAGATGTGGACGCACGGTGCCTCGCCGTACGGTGAGACCCTCGAGGAACTCCTCGCGCAGGTACGCAGCACGAAGCTGAGGTCGCCGAAGGTGAGATACTCCAATCTCGGGTTTCAGCTACTCGGGCATGCGGTGGCACAGGCCGCCGGCCAGAGTTTTCAGACGTTGTTGGGTGATCGTCTTACGCGGCCGCTCGGACTCGAGAACACCTACGCCCCATACACACCGGCTGAATTGACCTCGGACGCCGTGGTCGGCCGAAGCCGGTTCGGCCGGGTTCAGCAGCCCTGGACGGGGGAGGCCATCGCACCCGCGGGCGGCGTCCGTGCGTCCATCGCGGACATGGGTCGCCTCGTCTGCGCTCTGCTCGACGAATCTTCCCCCGGCATGGCAGCTCTCGACCCGGTTGCCAAGCTGATGGGTCCTGCGCGCATCGGTGCCGGCTGGATGACCCTTGACGTGAAGGGCCGAAAGATCACCTGGCACAACGGAGCAACGGGCGGATTCGCCAGCTGGATCGGGGTGGACCGTGCCGCCGGGACAGGCCTGGTGATCTTGTCCGCAACTGCGGCGTCGGTAGACAAGCACGGGTTCGCCTTGCTCCGAGAACTCACCGACGATTCACCGCGTCGCCCGGACTGATCAACGTGTCACAGTGGTGACGTGGATCTTGTCAGGCATCTCAGGTTCTTTGTCGCCGTCGCCGAGGAGGGTCATTTCGGGCACGCTGCCGCGCGCCTGCAGATGACCCAGCCTCCCGTGTCGCAGGGCCTGCGTCGCCTGGAGAAGGAACTCGGGGTGGAGCTGATCCGCCGGAGCACCCAGGGCGCCGAGCTGACCAGCGCGGGCCGGGATCTGCTGCCGCGGGCGCGTGTCCTGGTTGATGACGCCGAACGGTTCGTCGGCGAGGCCCGTCGACTTCGGGGGCACCACGATGTCCTGAGATGCGGGTTGCCGAGCGACCTCGACCCTGCGATCGCGGCCGCGTGCGCTGTCTCCCTCAGCCGCCTGCGCCCCGACCATCACTTCCGGATGACCACCGCGTCCATCATCGACCTCGTCAAGGATGTCCGCGCCGGTCTCCTCGATTGCGCAGTGGTGGAACACCCGTCCGTGGTCGAAGGTCTTGATGCGGGACCGGCCGCCCGGATACCCCGCTCCTTTCTGGTGCCCGCGGATCACCCGGTGGCCAAGGCAAAGAAACCGACGGTGCGGATGCTCGACGGGCTGGCCTGTGCCCATGCGCCGCGGGCCACCAACCCACCGGCCTTCGACCTGCTGATCGACACGCTGCACGTGCGCGGTCTCGATCCGGTTGTGCTGCCCACGCATTCGGCAGGTGAACTGGTGGCAGCAGTTGCCTGTGGGGAGGCCTTCGCTCTGGCAACGGGTACCGCACAGGTCCGCGGCGTCAAGCGCGTGGCGATGATCCCGGACGACGTGGCGTTGCGCCTGCGTACAGTTCGCCGGCCGGGCACGGCCCAGCCCGCGGTCGACGCAATCGAATCGGCTCTCTGGAAGCTCGCGCGGTGAGCGGACCGGCTCAGGATGCGGACGCGTCGAGGCAGATGACCGAGGTCTTCGCTGATGCCGGATGCGCCGGATGGGTACATGCCAGGACGATCGGCCGGGGGGTCGAACGGGAATTCGGCTGGGCGGCAGATGATCCCGTCGTGATGGCATCGGTCTACAAGCTGCCGCTCCTGCTTGCGATGTGTGACCTGGCTGAGATCGGGCAGATCGACCTGACTGCCACGGTGATTGTCGACCCGGCGGATTGGGCGGTGGGGCCCACGGGTATCGCGACGTTGCACGACCCGGTGACATTGAGCTGGCGTGATCTGGCCGTACAGATGATGGTGATCTCCGACAATGCGGCAGCCGACGTGATCCTCGACCGGGTGGGACTACCGCGGGTGCAGGACAAACTCGATGCGCTCGGCCTGACCGAGACCAGAGTGGTCGGTGGCATGGCAGAACTGCAACAACAATTGGTCCGGGAAACGGGCACCGACACTGTGGTGGAGGCGTTCTCGGTGCTCGCCGACGCAGACCGGACGATGACCGTCACGGCCTACGACCCGGCGCTTGCCAGCGCGACGACGCCCCGCGACGCCACACGTCTGTTGCAACTCATCTGGACCGATCAGGCGGTGTCGGCACAGATGAGCGAATTCGTTCGGTCAACGATGCGTAAACAGGCCTGGCAACAACGTCTTTCGTCGGGGTTCCCGTTGGGCGTGGCAACCATCGCGGGTAAGACCGGCACACTCGGCGCCATCCGCAACGAGATCGCTGTTGTCGAATATCCCGGCGAACACCCGATCGCGGTTGCCGTCTTCACGCTGGCAGCCAGAGCCGAACTGTCGCTGCCGACGGTGGAGGCAGCCGTCGGGCGAGCTGCGCGAATCGCGGTCACAGCAGTGCGGAGCCCGCTCTGACACGGTGATCGTCACGGCTTCTGCCACGCCCGATAGCGATTCGCTATCGGCTGCGGAGGCGATGCGACATTGCCGGGCCGCGGCCCGCCTGCTTGAGTCGGGGCGTGGACGAAAAACACCGGTCGCCCTACTTGCGTCGAATCATTCCGTTGATCCTGTGTGCTCTTGTCGGTTCGAGCTGTTCATGGCTGAGTGACGACCCCGAAGACACCTTTGGCGATTTCGCCTCAGCCCTCAGTGGGCGGCACGTCGACGACGCCGCCGAACTGACCACCGATCCTGCCGCGGCAGCCACGGCGATCAACGACATGTTCGAGGGGCTCGGCGATGGGGCGGAGGTGGTGGTCAGCGCGGACGACGTGGAGTCCGATGGGGGCGACGGGCGCCTGACCATGGCATGGAACTTCGGTCCGGGGAAGGATCTTCGGTACGAGACAAGCGGCAGGACAGTCGAATCCGATGGCGACCGGAAGCTGGTCTGGGATCCGACGCTGCTGCACGACAACCTGCTTCCCGGTTCGACATTCCGGTATTCGGACGACAAAGATCTGATGACACCGGTGGTGGACCGCAGTGGAGCGGCGCTCCTCGAGTGGCAGACGGTCGGAGTGATCACGGTGCGGCGCGATGCCGTTGATGCAGCATCGACCGCGTTGGCCAGGGCGCTGCGCCGGTTCGATGCGTCCATCACTGAGATGTCGATCCGAACGGCTGCGGAGCAGCAGCAGGGCGATGCCGTCACCGTCATCACGCTCCGGGAAGATGACGTCGAGGCCGTTCGTGCGCAGCTCGAACCGATCGAGGGCGTCACGATCGTGGTCCAGGGAAAGTTGTTGACCACCGACCGCGCCTTGCGGTCACCGGTTCTGGGCGACATCGAACGCACCTGGAACGACGTGATCACCGACCGCGCCGGATGGTCGGTGTCGTTGGTGGATGCCGAGGGCAACGCCATCGATCAGCTCACGGCGGTGCCACCCCGAGCGTCCGAGCCGCTACAGCTGTCCATCGATCGACGTCTGCAGCTGCTCGCGCAACGGGCTGTGGCCACCCGATCCGAACCGACTGCGCTGGTGGCCATTTCGACAAACGCCGGAGGAATTCTCGCGGTCGCACAGAACGCCGCGGCGGATCGGGAAGGCGCGATCGCGCTCAGCGGACTGTATCCACCGGGTTCGACGTTCAAGACGGTGACCACGGCGGCAGCGTTGTCCGAGGGAATCGCGACACCGCAGACACCGCTGCCGTGCCCGGGACGGGCCACCATCGAAGGCCGGACCATTCCGAACGAGGACGACTTCGATCTCGGGACGGTGCCCTTGACCACTGCATTCGCCCGGTCCTGCAACACCACCATGGCGGGGCTCTCGAATCGCCTCGGGGCCGACGCGCTCCCGGCAACCGCCACCCGGTTCGGCATCGGCGTGGACTTCGTGGTCCCTGGGATCACCACGGTCACCGGCACGGTGCCACGTGCCGACAGCGCTGCTCTGCGGGTGGAGAACGGTATCGGTCAGGGCAAGGTCACCGCCTCGCCGTTCGGCATGGCGGTCGCCGAAGCGAGTCTCGGACATGGATCGATGGTTCTTCCGACCCTCATCTCCGGTCGATCGACAACGGCCAGCGTGAAGCCGGAGCCACTGGATCCCGAGGTTGTCGAAGCCTTACGGGCGATGATGCGCCAGACCGTGGCGACGGGTACTGCCTCCGAGCTCAGCGACATCGACGGGTTGGGGGGCAAGACCGGTACCGCGGAGTACGGCGACAACACCCGTTCTCACGGGTGGTTCGCCGGGATCGTCGGCGACATCGCCTTTGCGTCACTTGTTGTCGGTGGGAACAGCTCTGCCCCGGCCGTGGCGGTTGCCGGCGAATTCCTCCGACCTGCGACCGGTCGGTGACGAACCGACCGGTCCTAGTCCAGGAATCTCGCGCGTACTTCCGGTGAGGGGAGCGGACAGGTGTCAAGCTTTCCGAACACTCGGTACCGGATGGCCGCGAAGCCGTCATAGAGCCGGTCGCGCACGGGGCGGGGGATCGCCCGGGCGACCTTCAGCCACCGCCAGGGCCGATCGGCATGGGTGATCACACGCAGTGCGGCGTCGGACCGCACCGACACGCGCTCGTCCTCCGTGCCCGGGTTTTCCACGTAGACAACCGAATCCACCCCTGCCAGTTCCGGATGCCGTTCGATGACACCGCGCGCGAAGTCACCTTCCAGGGCAGCGAAACGTAATTCCCCTCGACGGTCGACGCGGAGGAGGAATTGCACTGCGTGGTTACAGAATCCGCAGACCCCGTCGTACAGGACCACTGGCTGCTCAGGCATCGAGCCCTCCTTCGAGACGACACAGTCCGGCAGGGTCGACCCTACTGAATCGTCGCCGGGACTCTCGCCTCAGTACAGGTTGCACTTCTCCGCGGCGTCGTTTGCCTGGTGCATGGTCGGTCCGAAGTAGCGGGGGCTCATGAAGTCGTAGAGATTGATGCCCAGCTGGTCTCGACCGGTACCGAACATGGTGTTGGCAGTGTCGGGTCCGATGAAGTCCGGGGTCCAGTTGCTTCTGTCGGTGGTCGGTCGCTCCCGGGTGAAGAACATATTCCATCGCATCGGCCCGTTGCCGTCGAAACTCCACGTGGCCTGCATCTGTGCGATGCGCGGCATCGAACTCCATGGGCGGTGTTGCTCCATGGTCACACCCCAGTCCGTGTAGTTGCCACAGCTCAGGCCGTTCACGTCACCGGGACCGACCGGTGGGGGTGTGCCACGGATCAGCCACGGATAAGTGGTTGCCAGGAGTGTGGTCGCAAACCAGGTGCGCAGGCCGCGGGTCAAGTCGCTCAGCAACTGCCCCGGCTGGGTCGGCGCAACCCAGCGTTCTTCGATGATCTCTGTGTTGGCGGCTTGGAGTTTGCCGTAATCGGAAGCCATGATGAGGGCAACAGTGCTGAATGCGTAGGTTGCCGCGGACAGAGAATCCTCGACCTGGAGTCCCAATTGGTCGGCACGGACCCGTGTCTTGTTGGCCAGTGAATTGGCGTTCGCATTCGCCTCGCCTTCACCGCTCACGTAGGCGCCGAGTCCGAGGAGAGTCGAAATCGGTCCCCAGACGGCCTTCAATTCCGGTGCGACCAGCGTGACCACGTTCATGATGACGTTGATCAGTTTCAGGCCGTCCGCCAAAGCTGTACTCGCGGGAGGCGGTGACACCTCTCGGATGATGTCATTGCCGATTTTGGTGACGTTCAGTTTCGCGTCACCGCGGACAAGTCCCATCGACGACTGCAGATTGTCGTAATAGGTTTTGACTGCAACAAATGACGTGACTTCTTTGCGTAGCTGCGTGAGAGCTGCGTTGAATTCTGCGGCAGTGAAGCCTGCCGGGTCGGTGGGCATGGTGACCGAGGTCGCGAGCTCCTGTTTGATCGATGTCCAGGCCGCGTTGTAGTTGGTGCGGTACTTCTCCCGGATGTTGCAGGTGCTGGCAGTCGGTGATGTGCATCCGGGGACATTCGCTTTCCACCCGATGTACGTCTCCGCAGCAGCGTTGATGGACGGGAAATTCGGGGATCTGTCCGAGCCGCCCTGGTAGGCCGGTTGGTACATGATGGCGTTCTGTTTGAGGTCCACGCCGCCGAGCGGGCCCGACTGCAGAGGCAGAAACGAAGAGTCATGGCCGCGGGAGATCAAACCTGTTGCGGGACCCGGCTTCCCGAGAATCGTGCCCATCTCCACCGCGGATGATCCGACGGCTGCTCCACCGACGAGGGTGTAGTCGCTCGTACCGCCCAGGCCGAGGAATGACAGTCGCGATCCGCCCAGCCGAACGATGGCCTCGGCGCCGTCCTGCCACGCTCCGGTCGGCTTGGGGCGGCCGAAACTCTGGACGATCACAAGAAGCGGACGTCCACCGGCATCGACTTCGGCAGCCGCCGCAACGAGTTTGGTACTCAGTTCCCGATTGCCCGCCTCGCTGGTGGTGACCACGGTGGCATCGTATGAGGATTTGAGGGTTTGGCTGTCGAAGCCGCGGATGACGAAACCGTCTGGGCCGCTCGGTGTCGACGTGTAGGTGGCTGCGCCGACCGTCATGGTCACGGTGGATCCACCGTCGGCTTCCTGCCGGGTGGTGAAGGGTATCGGCGCCGGTGGCGTGAAGTCGTAACGCTGTCCCAAGGCACTCCATCGGAGCAGTCCGGTGATGTTGGCACCCGCACGGTCGCCCACGTCTGCGCCGACGCGTGTGAAGGCTGTGCCGTCGGGAGCTCCGGTCTTGCCGAGAATGGAGAAAGGCGCACCGGTTTCCATCCGATTCAGGTCGCCGCGGCTGATGGACGAGGCCCCCAGAGCTCGTAGGAGATCGGCGACGGCCGGTTCGCGACCGGCATTGTTAATCCCGCGGTGGCCGCTGACGACAACAATCGTGTCATTGCGGTTCCGGTAGCTCTCGGTGATCGACGTGAGCACTCGGACGCCGTCGGCGTTGTTGGGTGCTGTCCCCGAATTGAGCCGGGCGTGGGTGCGGGCATCCAGGACGGCCAGGAGGAGGTTCTGGCGATCGGAGGCGGCGGGCATGCCCTCGCCGTTGACGATGATGGAGGCCGCCGGATTGTCCGAAAGCGTTTCGATCGGGACCCCGAGCACTGGTTCACCGGCGTTCGGGGACAACAGTTGCAACCCGCCTGTCCCAGGTGTGTTCGGCTCAGGTGTGGGGTCGTCTGGTCCGGTCGATCCCGACGACCCGGTGTCCGCCGGTGCGCCATCCGATGATCCGGCTCCGGGGAGGTCGAAGGGAAATGTGGGTTCCGCGCCCGCCACCCCTGCGTTGAGGAGGGTTGCGACAGTGACGGCCGAGACGAGCAACACCGTGCCCGCTCTGAACCGGGCTGTGCTGCTGCGGCGTGGAAACAATTCGGTGGCTCCTTTTACACAGGCAGGAATGGCTGCGGCCACACCCGCATCGCAACCTAGGGGTCGAATGCATATTTTTTGCAACGCAAAGAACCCCGAACCGTATGGACGACGACGGGGAACGATTGCAAAAACCATGCGGCGCAGGTGAAGAGTAAGTGTGTCGGTCTCTGGGCCGAGGTAGTACATCGTGTCGCAACCGTAAGGACTTGCTCCATGCTCTCTCGCTTCGGACGATTCGCCGCCATCCTTGTGGTGGGCGCAGCACTTTCGGCCGGGGTGCTCGTGCCATCCGGGTCAGCGTCGGCGCAGCCTGTTGCGCCGGGAGCTCAGTTCAAATACTTCAATATCCATATGCGCTCACCTGACGGAGGCGCAGGTGACGCGCACTGCGTCAGGACTCAACCCTTCGGACGCGAAGACACCCGATGTGATGCGACCGGATATTACGATGACAGCCAGGCTGCGGGTTTCGTGAACTCCCCTGGAGGAGTGGTCTACAGCCCCGACGGCCACGGCAACACGTACCTCAAGTTCTATACCAGGGCCGGCGAAGTGATCGAGGGAACCATCCCGTCCCGCGGTTCCGCCGACTTCACGATCTCGAGTTTCAGATCTCCGGCGTTCGGCGTCTTGGCCCGCACCGGCCAGAAGTTGTATCTGGATGTGAGAACCACTGACCACGGCCAGACCACCGGTGACCGTTGGTACGACTTCTATCTTCATGGCGACCTCGTGATCAACACCCCGGTGGGCGGCGGTTATCTCGAGGGTCTTTTCGATGACTTCCTGGAAGGCGTCAGCGGCGCATTCGGTAGCAGCTGAGCGCGGCCCGGGGCGTCGGCTCTGCGGTCGAGTGTCCGACCAGACCAATCGTCCAGCCGGGACCGGCCTCAAAAGTCGAGGACGACCAGCGCCACCAGGACGTTGACCAGGGTTGCCGACACTGCGAATGCGATCGCCCCGGGCCTGGCCGGGCGGAATCGTGCCGCGACGGCGCCGGCCACCGCGAGCGTGGCGACCACGGACACCGCGAGTGCAACTGCGCCGGATTCGATCGGAAGACCTTGCAGCAGCGCCGTGACGGCGATCGGGCCGAGGATCAGTCCGGCGACAACCTGGAGTGTGATGCCGACCGCGCGCTGACCTCGGCGGTTTCCGGCGGTGTCGGTCATGCTTGTTTGTCAACCACTTCCAGCAGCTGCATCATGCCGTGGTCCTCGTGGAAGAGGATGTGGCAGTGCATGACGAACTGGCCCGTGAAGTCCTCGAACCGGTGGCGGATGGTGAGTGTTCCGAACGGCGGCAGCATGGCCGTGTCCCGGTAGTGCTGCTGATCGACCGGTTGGTCGTTGATCGCCACCACTTGAAAGTCGTTGACGTGGATGTGAACTGGGTGAGGCTCGTAGGTGCGGTTGATGAAATGCCACTCCTCGGTGTCGCCGAGTGTCATCGTTTCGTTGACCACATGGTGGTCGAACATCGCGCCGTTGATGTAGTACATGAAGTGCTCGGTGTCGCCGGTTCCGCGCGGTTCCATCTCCTCGAAGACGAACTCCCGTCGGCGGTCGATGGCAGCGTCACGCAGGTCGTCGAAGGGGAGCAGTGCGCCCGGTATGGGCTCGGGTGTCTGCGTGTCTCCCTGCGACACCAGGTTCAGCAGTGGCATCGGTGCGGGCACCATCGACGAGTAGAAGGGGCCGAACTCATCCCAGCTCAGTGACCGCATCTGATAGGTGCCGATGTTGGCGCCTTCGATGAGTACATCGGCGCGTCCACCCGGCACCACCTCGAGAACGTCGACGGTGGACACCGAGGTGCGGGCAGAGCCATCGATTCCGATCACATGCATCGGATGTTCATCGAGCTGCAGACGCAGGAACAAGGAACTCGCGTTGATGATGCGCCACCGTTGCACTTCACCCGGCGCGATCTCGGTGGTGGGTTGGAAGGTGCCGTTGACCAGTGTCTGCTGCAAGCTGTTCGAGCTCTTGTCGCCCGGAACCATCTTGCCGTCTTGCATCTCGGTCTGACTCAGGACCAGGAGGCGTTCGGGGCGCCCCTTCACGCCGGGCAGTTCATCGAGCTCGCCGCGCACGATGAGGGCCCCGAACAGACCGCCGAAAACCTGTGTGTCACTGATGGTGTGCTGATGCGAGTGGTACCAGAACGTGCCCGCGGAATGGTCAGCGGGAAGGTCGTACGAGTAGTCGAAGGTCTCGCCGGGCTCAATGGCCATGAGGACGTCGTCGCTCGGCTGTTCCGGCGAGACGTGCCATCCGTGTGTGTGCAGGTTGGTGGGCTCGTCGATGTCGTTGATCAACGACACCTCGATGCGGTCACCCGGTCGCACGTCCAGCGTCGGCCCGGGGTAGCTGCTCTCGTAGGTGACCGCCGAGACCTTCCCGCCGCCCATGGCCACATCGCTGCGAGCGACCTTCAATTGTGTTTTCAGCGAACCGTTCTCGCTCGCCCGGACACTCGGCTCGAACCAGGTGACCCCGCCCGCGTTGTCTTTGCCCGAGGCGCATGCGGTGAGGACTGACCCGCCGAGCAGGGGAAGGCCGACGAGCGCTGCGGCTCCGGTGAGGAAACGTCGGCGGTTGACCGCTGGGACAGGCAATCTCGGCTCAGCCATCGGTGGGCTCCTTGGTGATGGTGACGGTGCGTGAGGTGGAGCCGATCCCGTTCGCGGTCCAGGTGACGTCGATCGTGTGTTGCGCCGGTCCGTCGCACGCGAAGACCACCGATGCCCCGATTCCGGTCGGTCCTCCGGCAGGCACCTGGAAAGGCACCTGGTCCTTGATGCCCACGGGGAGCAGTTGGCCGTCGAGGCGCAGTTCCACCCCGGTGGCCGATGGTGCGCGCCACCCGACGGTCACCACGGACCGCGGGGGAGTGTCTTTCAGACACGTGAACGTGGGGAGGACGGTGAAGTCGTCCACCTGTAGTGCGCCGCCCGGATCTGTTGCCGGCACCACGGACGCCGTCGGTGGCGTGGTCCGTGTCGGGATCGGCGCCAGCCCGTCGCGGCTGTCCGACGAAGACGAATCGTCGTCATTGCATCCGCCGAGCACCAGCAGCAATGCTGCAGTTGTCACCAGCGCGCCCGTCACACCGGTCCGGGGGGGCAACCGCCACGAGGTACCGCTCATGACTTCGGTGCCGTTGCCGGCAGAGTTCTGGCGTGTTTCGCGCACATGGGGATACTTCACCGGCAAGGTGCATATTTTTCGCATAGGCACCCTTGTCGCCGAGTTCCGGTGCGTCGCCGGGAAGTGTCAGCGAGCCCGCACGGGAAAGACACGCTGTGACATGACGGGTGCGAACCACAATCGGGACAGATCCATGGTGTCGGTCCGCTTGGCGCTGCTGGGCACGAGGCCGTGCTCGACCCCGCCGGGTGACCAGTGGTCGTGCAGATCCTCGGCAGCAAAGATGAACGGCAGCCAGTCGGTCATCTCCTCGGGGCGGGTGAACCCGCCTGCGATGGCCCACAGCACGTCATCGGTGCGGTAGGTGAGGAAGTGTTCGCCGTAGGCAGGGCCGAGCCCGTCACCGATCAGGGCCGTGAGCACAAACCACTCGGTGGCGGCCAAGACGTGCTCGGAAGTGTTCGACCGAGCCAGCTCGTAGTGTTCGTCGACCGAGGCAACCGCATGGTCTTCGTCGAAGAACACCTGGGCCTGACTGATGTCGCGGCCGGCTCCGACTCGAGCATGGTCGGGCATCCCCAGGACAAAGTAGGCGCTCTGCGGTGTCACCTCATCTCCCATGGACGCATTGTGTCAGTGCTGTGGCCGCTGCGCCCGCAGGCGCGAGGGTGAATGGCCACGCACCATTCGCTCCACATGCCGCCGCCCGCTCCGCGTGCAACCGGCTCGTCTGCGAGCACGTGGAGCGAATCTGGGCGTCGGAGCGGACAGTTACGATGACGCCATGTCATCAGTGCAGATCAATGGGTCCTCGGGTGGACACACCAGCAGTGCAACCGTCTCGCCGGGGGCGTTGATCTTCACCGCCGGTGCCGCACCCATCGATGCCGAGGGGGCGACGGTCGCGCCGGGTGACGTCACCCGGCAGGCGCATCAGTGCATGGCGAACCTGCGCGACGCCCTTGCCGATGCGGGCGCCGACCTGACCGACGTCGTGAAGGTCACGGTGTACGTCGCGGAGAAGCTGCAGGCCGATCTGGTGGTTGCGTGGGACGCGGTCACCGAGGAGTTCGGCGACCACAAGCCGGCAGGCACCCTCCTCGGGGTGACTGTTCTGGCCTACGACGACCAGCTCGTCGAGATCGAGGCCGTGGCGGTTCGCCCGGGCTCATGACCCGGTTCGCGATCGGCACCGAGCAGCGTCGCGCACGGCTGATGCGCCGACATCGGCTTCTCCCGGCTGTCCACGCCGGCTCGCCCGAGGAGGTCGCCGAAGCGGTGGTGGGTCTGCACGCGACCACACCGTCGACCGTCTACATCTCGACGTGGGCGCGGATGGCGCACTTCGACATCACCGACATGGAACGTGCGCTCTACGTCGAGCGCACGCTGGTCAAGCAACTGGCGATGCGCCGGACCCTTTTTGTGTTCCCGCGGCCGACACTGGCCGACGCGGTGAGTGCGATGGGCACGAGGGTCGCGGCACGCGAACGCACCAACATGCTTCGAGACCTGCGCCGCGACAACAACTTCCCCGACCCCGAGGGGTGGATAGCCGAGGCCCGCGGGGCGGTACTGGGTGCCCTCACCGACGGACGGTCGGCCTCGTCGACTGAACTGCGCAACGAGTTGCCCGCACTCGCCGGCGCCATCCGGCACGGTGAAGGCAAGTCGTGGGGCGGGGTATCCCAGATGGGGCCCCGCGTTCTCAGTCATCTGAGTGCGGCAGGCGACATCGTGCGCGGTCCCAATGACGGCAACTGGTTACGCTCCAAGCCTCGATGGATCTCGATGCAGGACTGGCTCGGTGAAACCCTGCCGATCGAAGACGCCGCGACCGGGCACCGCAACCTGATCCGGCGATGGTTGCGGCAATTCGGCCCTGGTACCGAAACCGACATCGTGTGGTGGCTGGGATCGACGAAAACTGCTGTCCGCAAAGCGCTGTCGGAGCTCGACGTGGTGGAGGTGGAGCTTGATGACGGCTCGACCGGGTTCGTGTTGGCCGACGACCTCGACGAGGTGGAACCCGCGCCACCGACTGCGGTGCTGCTACCCGAACTCGACCCCACCCTGATGGGTTGGAAGCAGCGCGACTGGTATCTCGGCCCGCATGCGGGGCACCTCTTCGACAGCAACGGCAACGGTGGGCAGACGGTGTGGTGGGATGGCCGCATCATCGGCGGCTGGCATCAGCGGCCAGACGGGTCGATCGGCTTGCATCTGCTCGAGAAGGTCGGTCGGGCCGCCGTCGACGCGGCAAGGGCGAGGGCACGCGACCTCGAGCTGTTCCTGGGGGAGGCCCGCCCGAAGCCTGGGTATCCAGCGCCTTTTCACAAAACACTCGGTGAATGACGAGGCCCTCGGTGCGGTGGTTGCCGGTTCACAGGAAGCTCCCAGCTTGCTGGCAGTTTCTCAAAAGTATGGGTCGGCAGAGTAGGTGCCATGAGTGATCAGGGTGCACGAGTGCTGGTGGTGGACGACGAACCGAATATTCTCGAACTGTTGTCGGTGTCTCTGAAGTTCCAGGGGTTCGATGTCCGGACAGCGCCGGACGGCCCTCGTGCCATCGACCGTGCCCGGACCTTTCGCCCGGATGCCCTCATCCTGGACGTGATGATGCCGGGGATGGACGGGTTCGGCCTGCTGCGTCGCCTCCGGGCCGACGGAGTGGAAGCGCCCGCGTTGTTCTTGACGGCCCGCGATTCCCTGGAAGACAAGGTCACCGGGCTGACCATCGGGGGAGACGACTACGTCACCAAGCCGTTCAGTCTCGAAGAGGTGGTGGCGCGTCTGCGAGTTTTGTTGCGGCGCGGAGGTTTCGGTGAGAAGCCGGCGCAGAATCCGCGTATCACCTTTGCCGACATAGAGCTCGACGACGACACCCACGAGGTGTGGAAGAACGGGGAGCTGGTCTCCTTGTCGCCGACCGAGTTCACCCTGTTGCGCTACTTCATGATCAATGCCGGAACCGTCCTGTCGAAGCCGCGAATCCTCGACCATGTCTGGAATTACGACTTCGGTGGCGAGGTCAACGTCGTCGAATCGTATGTCTCCTACCTCCGCCGCAAAGTCGACACCGGCGACCGGCGGCTCATCCACACACTGCGGGGCGTGGGTTACGTGATGCGCGAGCCACGGTGACCGCGGCGGCCACAGTCCCACGCCGTGGGGTACCCCTGCGGGTGTCGCTGGTGGCGCTCACACTGGTGCTGGTCATGCTCGGACTGTTGGTGTCCGGTATCGCCGTGACGTCGGCCATGAAGAACAACCTGATGGACCGCACGGACAAGTCGTTGCGGGAGGCCTCGCAGACCTGGGCGAGGCCGAAAGAGTTTCCCCCGCAACTCCCCAAACCCGAGGACGTTCAGATCGGCCGGCCTCCGACGCCCTACTTTGTCTACGTGCAGCGGGCCGACGGAACCGTGCTGAAGATCAACGACTTCGGCGGTCAGCCCGACATCGCCGATCTGGGCAAGTTGGGGCCAGATCCCGTGACTGTCACGTCGGCTGGCGGCGGCGACCCCCACTGGCGGGTGATCATGACATCCTCACCGACCGGGACCGCCATCGTCGCCATCAAACTGACCGACGTCGACGACACGGTCACGCGGCTCATCTGGCTGCAGTTCGGGATCGGCGTCGGGGTGGTGCTGCTGGTCGGAGCACTGGGATATCTGTTGGTGCGCAGCAGTTTACGGCCGCTGCAGCGGGTCGAGAACACGGCGATGGCGATCGCTGCCGGCGATCTCGATCAGCGCGTGCCGCCGGCTGCACCCAACACCGAGGTCGGCAGACTCGGTGCATCGCTGAACACCATGCTCCACCAGATCCAGAACGCCTTTGCCGCTACCGCTGCGTCAGAGGAACAGGCTCGTCGCTCCGAGGACAAGATGCGCAGATTCGTCGCCGACGCCAGCCACGAACTCCGCACACCTCTGACGTCGATCAAAGGGTTTTCCGAGCTCTATCGGCAGGGCGCGATGACCGACACGGCGCAGTTGATGTCGCGGATCGAAACCGAAGCCGGACGCATGGGACTGCTTGTCGAGGACCTGTTGATGCTCGCGCGTCTCGACGCGCATCGCCCGATCGAGCATGCGTCCGTGGACCTGCTCGCGCTCGCCTCCGACGTGGTGCACAGCGCGCGGGCCACCGCACCCGATCGGGGCATCTCGGTGCACGTGCTCGATGGCCCCGGCCTTCCGGAAGTGCAGGGGGACGCCGACCGCCTGGCCCAGGTGCTGAGCAATCTCATCGGCAACGCCATCCGGCACACCCCGCCGCAGGCCACCATCACCGTGCGGGTCGGCACCAGCGGTGATGACGCCATTCTGGAGGTTGCCGACACCGGACCAGGCCTGCGTGAGCTGGACAAAGCCCAGGTGTTCGAGCGCTTCTATCGGGCCGATGCCTCGCGCCACCGCACCGAGCACTCCTCGGGTAGCGGTCTCGGCCTGTCGATCGTCGCAGCCCTGGTTGCCGCGCATGGCGGAACCGTCGGGGTCGCCGACACCCCGGGTGGCGGTGCCACGTTCTGGGTCCGTTTGCCGCGCGAGCGCTGACGAACCCGGAGGGTCAGTCGGCCACGTGATCGGTATGACCGAGTTCGCGTAGCTTTGCCCGGATCTTGTCGGCAACCGCATCCAGGGCCGCGGGGTCGGGGTCCTTGTCGGCGGTGGCGAGGTCGAAGGTCTCGAGCTGCCAGGCCGGGAACACGTGGACGTGCAGGTGCGGAACCTCCAGTCCGGCGATGAGCAAACCCATCCGCGGCGCGTCGAACGCTTCCTTCACGGCCTGGCCGACGGTCTGCGCCACTGTGTTGATCTTTCCGAACAGCTCAGGATCAACGCTTTCCCAGTGGTCGACCTCTTGGCGCGGCACCACCAGCAGGTGACCGTCGGTGACGGGGTTGATGGTCAAGAACGACACCACGTCGTCGTCCTTCCACACGAACCGTCCGGGGATGTCGCCGTTGATGATCATGCTGAAGACCGATGCCATGGGATGAGCATATTGGTACGTGCGATATCGCGACTCGCTACGCAGCCGAAGCGAAGCCGGAGGTGTGGCCGCGGTTGATCTGGACTGCCGACGAACGAGCGCAGCGATGTGAGGAGAAGGGAAGAGTAACCGCCCGATGGCCACGCCGACAAAGCGAGCGGAGCGAGCCAGATGAACACAGCTTTTTGACAGCTACGCCCGAGGTTTGCGGCAGGTCCGGATTCCAGAGTGTGTGCCATGACAGCAGACACCCTCGACGATGC
The DNA here is from genome assembly GCF_001598915.1 of Williamsia muralis NBRC 105860. Taxonomy (GTDB): domain Bacteria; phylum Actinomycetota; class Actinomycetes; order Mycobacteriales; family Mycobacteriaceae; genus Williamsia; species Williamsia muralis. The sequence continues at coordinate 939,316 of NZ_BDAP01000001.1, forward strand.
GCCGATCGAGACCGCCGCAATCGTGTTCGACCACACGCCGCCAGGACCCGTTCTCGACATAGTTTTGCCGGTCTTCAATGAGGAGCTCGACCTGGGCAGGTGTGTGCAACAGCTCGCCGAGTACCTGAACACCCAGATGCCCTACTCGGCCAGGATCACCATCGCGGACAACGCCAGCACCGATGCCACGTTGCAGATTGCCTGCCGCCTGGCTGCGGTGATCGATGACGGGCGGCGGGTGCGCGTGGCGCATCTCGACGCGAAGGGTCGGGGCCGGGCACTCAAAGCGATGTGGCAGGACAGCGACGCACGTGTGGTCGCGTATATGGACGTCGACCTGTCGACCGACCTCAATGCGCTGCTGCCGTTGATTGCGCCGCTGGTGTCGGGACATTCGGATCTGGCGATCGGCTCTCGGCTGACCCGCTCGTCGCGGGTGGTTCGAGGGCCGAAGCGAGAGTTCATCTCTCGTGGCTACAACCTGCTGCTCCGCACCACGATGGGGGCGAGTTTCTCGGACGCACAGTGCGGATTCAAGGCGATTCGCTCCGACGTGGCTCGGCGTCTGCTGCCGATGGTCGATGACACAGGCTGGTTCTTCGACACCGAGATGCTTGTCATCGCACAGCGGGCCGGGCTCCGGATCGCCGAGGTGCCGGTGGACTGGGTGGACGACCCGGCCAGCAAGGTCGACATAGTGAAGACGGCCACCGAGGACGTGAAGGGTTGTTGGCGTGTCGGACGAGCTCTCGCGAGTGGACGGCTGCCGGTGTCAGATCTCCGGGACAGCTTCGGCCGCAACGATCCCGGCCCCCAGGTGACCGGGGTGCCGCGTGGGATGGTGGGTCAACTGGCCAGGTTCTGTGTGGTCGGGGTGGCCTCCACCATCGCATACGCCATGCTCTACCTGGCCCTGCATTCGTTCGTCGGGGCACAGCCGGCCAACTTCTTGTCGTTGCTGATCACGGCCGTGTTCAACACCGCCGCCAACCGCGCGTTCACCTTTCGGGTGCGCGGACGGGACAATGCCGCCAAGCACCATCTCCAGGGGATCGCGATCTTCGTGTTCGGTTGGGGTTTCACGGCCGGATCGCTTCTGGTGCTGCACATCTGGGTTCCGGACGCGTCCAAGAACGTCGAGTTGTCCGTGCTCGTGGCGGCCAACCTCGCTGCCACGATCCTGCGGTTTCTCGGCTTCCGCTGGGTGTTCCGCGCATCGCACCGCACTGTGAAAGAGGTCTCGGCATGACTGTGCTCATTGATCGACCGCCGGCCGATCCGGCTCCCGATGCCCCCGATTCGACATCCGGGGTGTCGACCCACCCACGGTGGGAATGGCCCGCCTTCGCGATCCTTGTTGTCGCCACCGGCCTGCTCTACCTGTGGAACCTGAGTATCAATGGCTGGGCCAACTCGTTCTATTCGGCGGCCATCCAAGCGGGGTCCCAGTCATGGAAGGCCTGGTTCTTCGGGTCATCGGATGCCGCCAACTCGATCACGGTGGACAAGCCACCGATGTCGTTGTGGATCCCGGGGATCTCCGTCCGCGTTTTCGGGTTGAACTCGTGGTCGATCATCGCTCCGCAGGCACTCATGGGTGTCGCATCGGTGGCGCTGCTGTACTGGATCGTGCGTAAGCGATTCGGCCCGGTGGGTGGGCTGATAGCCGGTGGGGCGCTTGCGCTGACCCCTGTGGCGGCGTTGATGTTTCGATTCAACAATCCCGACGCGTTGCTGGTGCTGCTGATGATCGCCGCGGTGTGGGCGACACTGAAAGCGATCGACGACGGGCGGATACGCTGGATGATCCTGACGGGAGTGTTCGTCGGCTTCGGGTTCCTCACCAAACAGATGCAGGTGTTCCTGGTGATACCGCCGCTCGCGTTGACCTACATCGCGTTCGGGCAGAAGACCTGGCTCAAGAGACTCGGCCATCTCTTCGCTGCCCTCGGCGCCATGATCGTGTCGGCCGGATGGTGGGTGTTGGCCGTGGAATTGTGGCCCAAGGACTCGCGGCCCTACATCGGTGGATCGCAGAACAACTCCATTCTGGAACTCACGTTGGGCTACAACGGTTTCGGACGTCTCAACGGGAATGAGACCGGTAGCGTGAGCCCGGGCGGAGGCGGAATGGCCGAACGGTTCGGTGCCCCGGCCGCAGGAGGCGTCAATGAACTCGCCGCGCCCGGTGGCGCGACGTTCACCGGCCCCGGCGGAGGTGGCGGGATGTGGGGCGAAACCGGTGTCACCCGTATGTTCGAATCAGGCCAGGGTGGTCAGATCGCGTGGCTGATCCCGGCCGCGCTCATCCTGGGAATGGCTGCGATCGCGTTGCGCGGCAGAGGGTCCCGAACCGACGGTCGCCGCGCACTGCTGGTCGTCTGGGGCCTGTGGCTGATCACGACGATGGCGGTCTTCAGTTTCATGGCGGGGATCTTCCACGCGTACTACACGGTGGCGCTTGCGCCGGCCGTTGCCGCTCTGGTGGGCGCCGGTGCGGTGGAGTGCTGGCGCCGACGCGAGAAGCGCTGGGTTCCGGTAGTTCTCGCTGCGGCGGCGTTGGTGACCGGCATCATGTCTTTCGTGTTGCTCGATCGATCCGCCGACTTCATGCCGTGGCTGAGATATGTCGTCCTCGTCGGCTCGATCATCGCTGCGCTGGGTCTGCTCCTATCGAATCTGCGGAACACCGCGGCGCGGCGCAGCGCGCTGGTCGCGGCTCTGGTCGCGGTTGTCCTGGCGCTCGCGGGGCCGGCCGCATACGCCATCGACACGGTGAGCAGCGCACGCTCGGGATCGATCCCGAGCGCCGGCCCCTCCTCGCAAGGAGGGTTCGGTCCAGGTGGCGGTATGCGAATGGGCCGGGGTGCGGCAGGCGGTGGCATGCCTCCCGGCATGTCGAACAATCAGGGAACCGCGCCGGGGATGCCCAACGGTCAGGGCCGCACCATGACCCCCGGGCAAGCGGGCACCCAAGCGCCGCAGGACGGTACGTTCGAGCTGTTCGGCGGGCCAGGAGGTATGGGCGGTACCGGCGGCGGTCTACTGCAGGGCTCGCGACCGAGCGATGAGCTGGTGGCGTTGCTGAACACCGATGCCGGCGACTACACGTGGGTCGCGGCCGCCATCGGCTCGAACAGTGCCTCGGGCTACCAGCTCGCGACCGAGCATGCGGTGATGCCGATCGGTGGCTTCAACGGCAGCGACCCGTCTCCGACGCTCGCGGAGTTCCAGAAGTACGTGCAGGACGGCGAGATCCACTACTTCATCGCCACAGGCGGCGGCATGATGGGCGGCATGAGCGGCGGGGGCATGATGGGCAGCGGCACCGGATCGGACATCACCGAGTGGGTGAAGGCCAACTTCGCCAGTACAACAGTGGACGGCGTGACGCTCTACGACCTCACCGCGCCCGCCTGATCAACGATCGGAGGCACCTTCTTCTAAGCTCGCAGTGCTGTTCGGCGAAAAGGACAGCCTGACAGAGAAGGTGTCTCCGACATGAGCGAGCCCGAGAGCAACGTCCGACCGGCCACCGCGGGTGTCGCCCAACTCAGGCACCGGGTGACCCGCATGCGCGGTCGCGATCCGCATGAGGACGGTCGCGCGGCCACCAGCCTCGAGTTGTTCTTCGATCTCACATTTGTGGTGGCCTTCGCGTTCGCCGGAAGCGAGGTTGCGCACTTCGTCGCCGAAGGGCATTACAAGACCGCCGTGATCGGGTTCGTGTTCTGCACGTTCGCGGCGGTGTGGGCATGGATCAACTTCACCTGGTTCGCTTCGGCATTCGACACCGACGATTGGGTGTATCGCCTGACGACGATGCTGCAGATGGTTGGTGTCCTCATCCTCGCCCTGGGCATCGAGCCGCTGTTCGCGTCGGTGGACGAGGGCGGTGTCGTCGACAACCGCGTGCTCGTCCTCGGGTATGTGGTGATGCGCCTGGCCATGGTGCTCCAATGGGTCCGCGCCGCCCTGAGCAGCCCGGACTACCGTCGAACCTGCCTCACGTACGCAGTCGGCATCAGTGTTGTGCAGATTGCCTGGATTGGGGCCATCTTCCTCGACACCACCCTTCTGCAGACCCTGCTGGTGATCGGGGTGCTGGTCGTCTGCGAGATGGCGGTGCCGGCGATCGCCGAGAACATCGGCGATGAGGGCACAACGCCGTGGCACGCCCATCACATCGCGGAGCGGTACGGTCTGCTCGCGATCATCACCTTGGGCGAAGGCATCGTCGGCACCACCGTGGCGCTGCAGGCGGTGGTCCACTCGGCCGGATGGACTCTGGAGACGGCGATCCTCGGCCTCGCGGGAGTCGGCATCACGTTCGGCATGTGGTGGGTCTACTTCATCGTTCCGGCCGGCCACGCCCTGCACCTTCAGCGCGGCAAAGCGTTTGTCTTCGGGTACTTCCACATCATCGTCTTCATGTCGATCGCGATGATGGGCGCGGGACTTCACGTTGCGGCACTGTTCATCGAACACAAGGCGACGATCAGCGAATTGGCCGCGGTGGCGTCCGTGGTGCTGCCCGTCGGGGTCTTCATCGGGTCGGTCTTCCTGCTGTACGGATTCCTGCTGGGCTTCGATCGAACCAATGTGGCGTTGGCCGTCGGGTCGGGCGCCATCCTGGCGGTCGCGGTGGTGCTGGCAGCAAACGGGGTGTCCGTGGTGACGTGTCTTGTGGTGATCGCCCTGGCGCCGGCACTCTGCATCGTGGTCGACGAGCGACTCGGCAGTGAAGGACGCAAGAAGGCACTCGAGGCTTTGGTGGCCGGTTCGCGCTGATCGCGGCGGACGGTAAGGTCTGGCACGTGCGAGTACTCGTCATCGGATCGGGCGGCCGCGAACACGCCCTCGTATTGGGCCTGGACCGCGACCCCTCGGTCACCGATCTGCATGTTGCCCCCGGCAATCCCGGCACCGCAGCTGTGGCCACCAATCATGCGGTCGACATCGTCTCGTCGGACGCCGTGGTGTCGCTGGCCCGGGAGATCGAGGCAGACCTGGTGGTCATCGGCCCCGAGGTCCCCTTGGTGGTCGGTGTTGCGGACGCTCTGCGGGCAGCCGGATTCGCAACCTTCGGGCCGGGTGAGCAGGCAGCAAAGATCGAGGGCTCCAAGGCCTTTGCCAAAGATGTGATGGCCGCTGCCGGCGTGCGTACGGCGCACAGCGAGATCGTCGACAGTCCGGCCCGGCTCGATGCCGCCCTCGACCGGTTCGGTCCCACCTGGGTTGTCAAAGACGACGGCCTTGCCGCAGGTAAGGGCGTGGTGGTCACCGCCGACCGCGTTGCCGCCCGCGCCCACGCGGCCGATCTTCTCGAGAGCGGCCACCCGGTACTGCTGGAGTCGTTCCTCGACGGCCCCGAGGTGTCGCTCTTCTGCCTGGTCGACGGTGAGACGGTGGTTCCACTGTTGCCCGCCCAGGACCACAAGCGGGTCGGCGATGGCGACGCGGGGCCGAACACCGGTGGCATGGGCGCCTATACGCCGTTGCCGTGGCTGCCCGAGGAGATGACCACGCGCATCGTCGACGAGGTCGTCGCGCCGGTCGCGGCGGAGTTGGCCCGTCGCGGGATCCCGTTCTCGGGACTGCTCTATGCCGGTCTGGCCATCGGCGCAGACGGACCGGCAGTGGTCGAATTCAATTGTCGCTTCGGCGATCCCGAGACCCAGGCGGTTCTGGCTCTACTCAAGTCACCGCTGGGCGTTGCCCTCAACGCCACCGCGACAGGGCACCTGGACCAGCTGCCGCCCCTGGAGTGGGAGCCCGGGGCCGCCGTCACCGTGGTGCTGGCAGCCGAGAACTACCCGGGTCGACCCCGTACGGGCGATCCGATCACCGGTGCCGACGCGGAGGGCGTGCTGCACGCCGGTACCGCATCGGTCGACGGATCCGTGGTCTCCAGTGGCGGGCGCGTGCTCAGCGTTGTCGGTGTCGGAGAAGACCTGGCAGCCGCACGGGCCCAGGCTTACGAGCGACTGTCGGGAGTCAAGCTGGCGGGTGCGCACTACCGCCGCGACATCGGCCTGGCAGCCGAAGAAGGCCGTATCTCTGTTTGACTGCCGCCGGCACGCAGGTCAGGCCGCGAGGTTTCGGCCTAGAAACGCGACCTGCCCGGGCAGGACGCCGCGCCAGTATCGGTTGGTGTGTCCGCCGGGTGAGGTGCCGAAGGCCGGTGGTGGCCGCAGGCCCGCCATCCATTGCCGGGTGTAGGTGAAGAACTGGTCGCTGGATCCACACTCGATCAGCAGTGGGATCTTCATGAACGAATCTTGTTGCCCGAAAAGCGAATTGGCCTGGTAGTCGGCGAGACTGTCGAAGGCTCGCGGTGGGTAGGTCGAGGGGTCGCCCCATAGCGCGGGGGAGCTGACTGCGATGGCCGATACCCGTGGTGCGCCCAGCAGTGCACCCAGGCGCAGTGCGCCGTAGCCGCCCATGGACCAGCCGAAGAATCCGATGCGATCGGTGCGCAGCTGGAGTTCGGGGGTGCCGTCGAGCAGTGGCAGGAACTCGTCGAGCACCATCGCGCCGCCGTCGGTGCCATCGGCGCGGGGGTGATAGTAACTGCGCGCGGCATCCACGGCGGCGAGGGCAAACGGCGCATTGCCCTGGTTCACCCAGTCCTGCATCAGGTTCTGCATCTCCAGACCCCCGCCGAAAGCCGCCCTCTGGTCGGTGTTCAGCGCGTGCAGCACCACCACCACCGGCAACTCGCCGGTGACACCGGCCGGCCGTGCGACAATCCAATTTGTTTGACGTCCAAGCATTTTGGCGGAGACGAAGCTGCCACTGAACATCTCGGCCGTCCCACTCTGCGGAACAGTCGGCGCAGTGGAGGTGGTCTTGGGTTCGTCCGCGCGGGCCGGCTGAGGTGCCACGCGCTTCGAACCGTCACCCGACGCGCACGCTGCCAGCAGCCCCATGGCGCCCAGGCCGGCACCGGCCGTGAGCAGGGAACGACGGGGTATCACCAGATCGGCGAGTCCGGAAGCGCCGTCGTCGTTGCTTCCGGGTCGCTGGAAGCGGTTGCCTGTGGTAGTCATTGCGAGATACACGGTACCTGCGGCCCGGCGCCGAACGACCGTTCGACCCTCTGACGCGATGTCGTTTACGGCAGGCGCTAACTTCGACAGATGCGGTCGCAATCGGACAGATCCCAGGTCGAGATGTTCCATGTGATGGACGTGCTGGCAGCGATCGCCAAACGACGGGCCCGCGGCCTCGACGTCGTGTCGTTGGCCGCCGGTCAGCCCTCGACCCCGGCTCCGGCGCCGGTCCTCGAGGCCACCGCGGCCGCCTTGCATGCCTCTCCGCTGGGCTACACCGAGTCGCTCGGTATCGCGCCGCTGCGCGAGGCGATCGCGGCGCATCACCGCGACACCTATGCAGTGGAGGTGAGTGCGGACGACGTCGTGATCACCACGGGCTCATCCGGTGCATTCACCCTGATCTTCCTCGCTGCTTTTGATGCAGGCGACACGGTCGCTATGGCCCGGCCGGGTTATCCGGCATACCGCAACACGCTTTCGGCGCTGGGTTGCCAGGTACTCGAACTCGATTGTGGTCCCGAAACGCGGTTTCAGCCGACGGTCGACATGCTCGAACAACTCGACCGGCCGCCGGCCGGATTGATCGTCGCCAGCCCCGCGAACCCCACCGGGACAATCCTCGCGCCCGAGGAACTCGCCGATCTCGCCGCCTGGTGCGACGCCCACGGCACGTTGCTCATCTCGGACGAGATCTATCACGGCATCAGTTACGGGCGGCCCACCTCATGCGCATGGGAGACGTCGCGCCAGTCGGTGGTGATGGGTTCGGTGTCGAAATACTTCTGTATGACCGGCTGGCGACTGGGCTGGATGTTGGTGCCTGAACCTCTGCGTCGGCCCGTCGAGCGACTCACGGCGAACATGACGATCTGTCCACCGACCATCAGCCAGCACGCCGCGGTCGCAGCGTTCACCCCCGAGTCACGTGCCGAACTGGACGGGCACGTGCGGCGTTACGCGCGAAATCGTGAGTTGTTGGTGGGCGGCCTCGCCGCGCTCGGCATCACCGACGTGGCACCTCCCGACGGGGCGTTCTATGTGTACGCCGATGTCGGTGCGATCACCGACGATTCGCTGGGCTGGTGTGAAGGCGTGCTCGAGCAGACGGGGGTCGCCATGGCGCCGGGCCTGGACTTCGACACCCGCAAGGGACACCGAACCGTGCGGATGAGTTTCGCCGGCGCGACCGACGAGATCGAGCGGGCGCTGCAACTCCTCCGTCCGGTTCTCAGCTGATCGAGCATCACTGAAATCCTTGCCGGAGGTCAGTTTTTTGCCGAAACGATCCCGCCGCCGCGTGCCCTTTGCCACCATGGCGGGGTGAGAGCAGCAGCGACCCCCAAGGGGACGCGCCGAAGGGCGCGATTGATCGCCGCCGCCGGGGAATTGTTTCTGGAGGGCGGTTTTGACGCCGTCCGACATCGGGCGGTGGCCGACCGAGCGCAGCTTCCGCTTGCCTCCACGACGTATTACTTTGCCTCACTTGAGGATTTGGTTGCCGAGGCAGTGGCGTCCGCCTGTGCGAATGATTGCGATGCGATCATCGAGAGGGGCCGGGGGCTGACCCGGCGTCGCCGCGGGGCCGAGGCGACGGCCGAAGTGCTTGCCGATGTCTTCATCGGGGAGGACACGTCGCGAGAGCGTCTGACCTGCCGGTTCGAGTCAGTTGTTCTCAGTGCGCGGGTGCCGCGACTGCAACAGGTTCTCATCGACCACCGAAACACGTTGCGTAACACCCATTTCGAGGTTCTCGAGAAGTCGGGCCGCAGCACCGATCCCAGTGGGATCGAGCAGTTGATGGCTGTCGAGGACGGTGTGGTGATCGGGGCCCTTGCTGACTCGGTGGAGGACGTGGTCAAGGTGACCCGCACCGCCCTGAGCGAGGTCATCGACCAACTCGCACCCGTCGCCGCGGTGTAATGCGCCGGTCGTGACCGCCATGTGAGGGGGCCGTGGCGGACATGTCGCATAATGAGGCGTGTCTGAAACAAAATCGCCGACCGAGAAGCCGCGGGTCTCGAACGTCCTGGCCGGTCGCTATGCGTCGGCAGATCTGGTGCGCTTGTGGTCTGCCGATCACAAGATCGTCCTGGAGCGGCAACTGTGGGTCGCCGTCCTCAAAGCGCAGCAGGAACTGGGCGTCGATGTGCCCGATGAGGCGATCGCCGACTACGAACGTGTGCTCGATCAGATCGACCTTGCCTCCATCGCCGACCGTGAACGGGTCACCCGCCACGACGTGAAGGCGCGCATCGAGGAGTTCAACGCCCTCGCCGGCCACGAGCACATCCACAAGGGGATGACCAGCCGCGACCTCACCGAGAACGTCGAGCAATTGCAGATCCTGCGGTCGCTCGAGCACGTACACGCACACGGTGTCGCCACCGCGGCACGCTTGGCCGACCGGGCCGCCCAGTACTCCACGCTGGTGATGGCCGGTCGCAGCCACAACGTCGCGGCGCAGGCCACCACCCTCGGCAAGCGATTCGCATCGGCGGCCGACGAACTGCTCATCGCGCTCACCCGCTTGCGCGAGCTGATCGACCGCTATCCGCTCCGCGGCATCAAGGGCCCGATGGGCACCAGTCAGGACATGCTCGACCTGCTCGACGGAGACGTCGACAAACTGTCCCAGCTGGAGTCGAAGGTGGCCGACCACCTCGGGTTCTCGAAGTCGCTGACGTCGGTGGGTCAGGTCTACCCGCGATCGCTCGACCACGACGTGGTCTCGGCGCTGGTACAGGTGGCTGCCGGCCCTTCGTCGTTGGCTCACACGATTCGCCTGATGGCAGGCCATGAGCTGGTCACCGAAGGTTTCCAGGCAGGGCAGGTCGGCAGTTCGGCGATGCCGCACAAGATGAACACCCGCAGCTGCGAGCGGGTGAACGGGCTCGCCGTGGTGCTCCGCGGCTACGGATCGATGGCTGCGGAACTGGCCGGTGCGCAGTGGAACGAGGGCGACGTGTTCTGTTCGGTGGTGCGCCGCGTGGCATTGCCCGACGCCTTCTTCGCCATCGACGGACTGCTCGAGACGTTCCTGACGGTGCTCGCCGAGTTCGGTGCCTACCCGGCTGTGATCGCCAAGGAACTCGACCGGTACCTGCCGTTCCTGGCGACCACAAAGGTCCTCATCGCCTCGGTTCGTGCAGGCGTCGGTCGCGAGGTCGCGCACGAGGCGATCAAGGAGAATGCCGTCGCCGTGGCCCTCGCCATGCGCGAAGACGGTCGCGATCCCGACCTGCTGGACCGACTGGCCGCCGACGACAGGATCCCTCTCGACCGCGCCGGGCTCGACGCTGCGCTGGCCGACAAATCGGCATTCATCGGCGCTGCAGAGCACCAGGTGGCCGACGTCGTCGCTCAGGTGGGCAAACTCGTCGATCAATATCCCGACGCCGCCGGCTATGCGCCGGCCCCTATTCTCTGACCGTTTCGCCTGCTGTGGCCTTGGTCGGCCGGCTGTGCAGACCCTCCGACTCCGTCGACTTCCTCCGGTTGCAACCGGCGCGTTTGGCTGGAGTCGGAGGTTCTGCTGTGGGCCCGGGCTGCGGGTTGCGTAGACCCTCCGACTTCGTCGACTACCTCCGGTTGCAACCGGAGTTTCTGGCCGAAGTCGGAGGCTTTGGCGGGCCTGGGTTGCGGTTCACGCAGACCCTCCGACTTCGTGGAGTTCCTCCGGTTGCAACCGGAGGTCCTAGCCGAAGTCGGAGTTCGTGCGCGCCTATAGAAGCCTGAACGGGTTGACAGTCACTCCCGAGTCCGTAGTATTCAACCCACTGGTTCATAACCAGTTGGTTGAATAAGGGAGAACGACGTGTCGGACGATCAACTCAGTGCCGTGTTCGCGGCGCTCGCCGACCCCACGCGACGGGCTCTGCTGGCTCGGCTCGCGGAAGGTGAGGCGACGGTGTCGGCGCTGGCCGAGCCGTTCGACATGAGTTTGGCGGCGGTGTCCAAACACCTCAAGGTTCTGGAACGTGCCGGACTCATCTCGCGGGGCCGCGACGCGCAGTGGCGACCGTGTTCCCTCGAAGCCGAGCCGTTGGCGGCGGCCAGCGACTGGCTCGCCGGCTATCGCCGTTTCTGGGACGGCAGTTTCGACCGTCTCGAACAACACATCAACCGGATCACCGGGTCCGGCCAGGGAAAGGAAACACCATGACAGACACGGCAACTCGCGAGTTCACGATCGTCAGAGAGTTCGCTGCCACTCCGGAGGTGGTATTCAACGCCTGGGTCGACAACGACCAGGCTGCGCAATGGATGGGCCCCGAGGGTTTCACCATGCCACGTGATCGCATGCATGGCGATGCACGACCAGGCGGCAGCTATGGCGGAGTGATGATCAGCCCTGACGGTGAGGAGTTCGCCACAGGTGGTGTGTATCAGGAGGTCTCGGCACCAGACCGCCTCGTATTCACCTGGGGCGACCCGACGAACACCGACAGCGTGTCCGTCTGCACGGTGACCTTCGAAGAAACAACGCCGGGCACCACAACCATGACCTTCCACCTCCTCGCGCCGGGACCGCTGAGTCCGGAAGACGGTGCCCGCGGTGGATGGAACAGCTGCTTCGACAACTTGCGCCGACTGGTGGAAGTCCGGTGACAAGCGCGGCGCACAACGACCCGAATGCGCTCCCACAGGGCGACATCGGACTGCTCGAGACGGACGTGGCCCGCGAACTCCTCAGCCTCGCCTCGCCTGCTCGGCTCGCTTATGTGGCGGCCGACGGCAGCCCGCGGGTCTTCCCCATGAATCACTGGTGGACAGGTACCGAATTGGTCATGGCCACGTTCACCGGTGCCGCAAAAGTTGCAGCGCTTCGTAGGCGACCGGCAGTGGCGATCACGATCGACACGGTGTCAGCCACACCCCACGTCCTGCTGTTGCGAGGCGATGCGGTGGTCACCGACGTCGACGGCATCGTGCCCGAATACGAGCTCGTCATGCGCCGGGATATGCCACCGGCACAGGCCGATGCCTACTTCGACGGGTTGCGTGCCGATGGCGCGACCATGCATCGCATCGGGGTGATTCCGACCTGGGTGGGCGTACTCGACTTCCAGACGCGTTTTCCAGGAGCGGCCCCGGCCGCGATGAGCGCTCCGAGTTGAGGTCGTCGAAGGCTCCCGGAATGATTGGGAACGCGCTTTCGAAGGCGGGCTCAGGCGATGTGGAGTACTAGTCGGCCGCGGTATCGGCGTGTCCGAGGTTCCAATCCGGCACCGCGATGTCGCGCACGAGTTTCTTCAGAGTGGCGATGTCCGGAAAGCCGTTGTCGCGCTTGCGCTCCCATATCAACCGTCCGTCGACCTCGATGGTGAACACGCCGCCGGTACCTGGCACCAGGGTCACCGACCCCAGTTCGGTTCCGAAGGTGTTCAGCAACTCAGTTGCCATCCACGACGCCCGAAGTACCCAGTTGCACTGAGTGCAGTAAGTGATGGTGACCGATGCAGCCGATGTGCTCACCGGTTCATTGTGGCAGTCTTCGCAGTCGGCGGATATTCGTGCCGACAGCGGTAGCGAAGACCAGATGACTTCGGACGGGACGACGACGTGACGGTAGTAGGCCTTGTATTCACCGCGATTGCGGCACTCATCCACGTGTACATCTTTGTGCTCGAATCGCTGCGTTGGACGGCGCCGGCAACCCGCAAGACCTTCGGAACCACGGCCGAGGAAGCCGAAGCGACCAAGGAGATGGCCTTCAATCAAGGGTTCTACAACCTGTTCCTGGCGATCGTCACCGCTGTCGGGATCGTGTTGACCCTTGTCGATCACGCCGATGCCGGAGCTGCGCTGGTGTTCGCCGGCGCTGGGTCGATGGTTGCCGCGGGTCTCGTTCTGTTGATCTCGTCGCCCGAGAAGGGGCGTTCGGCGCTGATCCAGCTGACGCCGCCGGCAATCGGCGTCGCGGCTCTTGCTGCCGGCCTGGTGTTCTAGCGCCACCTGCCCTGGACGTCGAATGGCGTGCCCGCCCGACTAGCCTGAAAACCATGCGTCCGAGCCTGGAGTCCTACGAACATCTCGCGGCCGGAAAGGTACGTGACCTCTATTCGATCGACGAGCAGACGATGCTGATGGTGGCGTCCGACCGGATCTCTGCCTTCGACCACATCTTGCCCACGCCCATCCCTGACAAGGGCCGGGTTCTCACCGCGATGAGCGTCTACTACTTCGGTGCGCTGGGCGTTCCCAACCACCTGGCGGGCGATCCGACCGACAGTCGTATCCCCGCCGAACTGGTGGGCCGAGCGCTCGTGGTCAAGAAGCTCGACATGCTCCCCGTCGAGTGTGTCGCGCGCGGGTACCTGACCGGGTCCGGCCTCCTCGACTACATCGCCACCGGCTCGGTCTGCGGAATCGCCCTCCCGGAGGGGCTCGAGGAGTCGAGCAGACTCCCCGAACCGATCTTCACCCCCGCGACCAAGGCAGACATCGGCCAGCACGACGAGAACGTCAGCTTCGACGCGGTGGTTGCCACTGTCGGCGAAACGCTCGCGCAAAAGCTCAGAGACCTCACCCTCGACATCTACTCGCGGGGATCTGAGCTGGCGGCAGAGCGTGGAATCATTCTAGCCGACACCAAGTTCGAGTTCGGCCTCGATGAAGAGGGCACTGTTGTCCTCGCCGACGAGGTCTTGACACCGGACAGTTCGCGGTACTGGGACGCGGCGAACTATCGAGCCGGCATGGTGCAGCCCAGTTTCGACAAACAAATCGTCCGCAACTGGCTCACCGGCCCCGACTCCGGGTGGGACCGCGATGCAGACAATCCCCCGCCTCCGTTGCCGGACGACGTCGCGCAACGTACCCGTGACCGCTACATCGAAGCCTACGAACGTATTTCAGGTCTGTCATTCGATGACTGGCCGAAGGGAGAGCAGTGACCGACACCTCGCAGGACGCAGCAGCAGGCGCGCCGCCCGTCGCGAAGAAGATCCCGTTCGAGCGCAAACACCACGGAGACACCGTGATCGACCACTACGAGTGGTTGCGCGACAAAGAGGATCCAGAGGTCATCGCATTCCTCGAACAACAGAACGAGTACACCACCGCGCACACCGCCGACCTCGCTGATCTCCGCGCGGACATCTACAACGAGATCAAGGGCCGCACTCAGGAAACCGACATGTCGGTGCCGACGCGACGCGGTCAGTACTGGTATTACGCACGTACCGAAGAGGGCAAGCAGTACGCACTCAGGGCGCGGTGCCCGATCGCCGGCCCCGACGACTGGACGCCGCCGACGGTCGAGCCCGGTCAGAGTGTGCCGGGGGAGGAGATCCTCCTCGACTCCAACGTCGAGGCCGAGGGCACCGACTTCTTCAGTCTCGGTGCGCTCTCGGTGAGCGAAGACGGCAATCTGCTGGCGTACAGCGTCGACACAGCTGGTGACGAGCGATACACCATGCGGTTCAAGGACCTTCGCACCGGTGAACTGCTCGCCGACGAGATCCGTGACACCGCGCCGGGCGCACTGTGGTCGCTCGATGGCAACCACGTCTTCTATCAGACCGTCGACGAGGCATGGCGGCCCGACACCGTCTGGCGTCACGACCTCGGTGCAGGTACGCCCGACGTCAAGGTGTTTCACGAGCCCGACGAGCAGTACTGGGTGGGGATTGGTGGAACCCGCAGCGACAAGTACCTGATGATCACGCTCGGTTCGAAGATCACCACCGAAGTCCGGATTCTCGACGCTGCCGACCCGACCGGCGAGTTCACCGTGGTGTGGCCCCGTGAAGAGGGAGTCGAGTACGGAGTGGAGCACGCCGTGATCGACGGACGGGATCGCTTCCTGATCCTGCACAACAAGAACGCCGAGAACTTCGAGCTGCTCGACGCGCCCGTCACCGATCCCACCGACACCCGGGTGCTGGTCCCGCACGACCCGGAGGTCCGGATCGAGGATGTCGACGCCTTCGCCGGCCAGCTGGTCCTGAGCTATCGGCGAGAAGCGTTGCCGCGGTTGTCCATCGCGCAACTCGACGGCAGCGGTACCCCGGAATTCGTCGAGGTCTCGTTCGATGAGGAGCTCTACTCGGCCGGACTCGGCGGCAACCCCGAATGGGCGGCCCCGCGGCTGCGCATCGGGTACACGAGCTTCATCAACCCCACAGAGGTGTTCGATCTCGACGTCGCGACCGGCGAACGGACACTGCTGAAACGTCAGCAGGTGCTCGGCGACTTCGACCCGGCCGATTATGAGCAGTACCGTGATTGGGCCACGGCAAGTGACGGCACCAAGATCCCACTGTCGGTGATCCGGCGCCGTGAACACGCCGACGGGCCCGCGCCCACGTTGCTGTACGGATACGGCTCCTATGAATCGAGCAACGATCCAGGATTCTCGATTTCACGGTTGTCGTTGCTCGACCGCGGCGTCGTGTTTGTCATCGCCCATATCCGCGGTGGCGGCGAGATGGGCCGGCATTGGTACGAGACAGGTAAGACCCTCACCAAGAAGAACACCTTCACCGATTTTGTTGCCGCTGCACAACATCTGATCGAGACCGGTGTCACCACCCCCGAGCAGTTGGTCGGTGAGGGCGGCAGCGCCGGTGGCCTGCTGATCGGAGCGGTCGCGAACCTGGCGCCCGAGCTGTTCAACGGCATACTCGCGGTGGTCCCGTTCGTGGACCCGCTGACGTCCATCCTCGATCCGTCGTTGCCACTCACCGTCATCGAGTGGGACGAGTGGGGAAACCCGTTGGCAGACAAGACGGTCTACGAGTACATGAAGTCGTACTCTCCATATGAGAACGTCGACGCCAAGCCGTACCCGCAGATCCTGGCGGTCACCTCGCTCAACGACACCCGCGTCCTCTACACCGAGGCGGCGAAATGGGTTGCCCGGCTGCAGGACAGCACAACCGGAGATGCGCCGATCCTGTTGAAGACCGAGATGAAGGCCGGACACGGTGGTGTCAGTGGCCGTTACAAGCAGTGGGAAGAAGTCGCCTTCGAGTACGCGTGGGTGCTGCGTCAGACGGGCGCCGTCTGAGAACTGGACTGCAACAAACGGCGCGACCCGGCTGGTGCCGGGTCGCGCCGTTTGTTTGATCTGAACTGCTTGCGATACCTGAACTGTGCGTCCAGGCGGTCAGTGCATGATCACCGGGGTCTTCGCCTCGGTGTCGGCATCGACCGCGTCGTGCACTATCCGCTTGCGCGGCAGGAAGAACGCTGGGATCAGCGTCAGCACGATCAGCCCGACCGACACGATGAACGTGTCACCGAAGGCTCCGGCGATGTCGCCGCCGCTCTCGACCGCGCCCTTGACGTTGTTGGCCAAGATCACCGAGATGACCGCGGTACCCACCGACCCTGCGGCCTGCTGCACAACGTTCATGAGAGTCGAACCGTCGGGAACCTGAGCCGGATTGAGTGTTGCCAGCGCGGCGGACATGATGGGCATCATCGTCATACCCATGCCGAGGCCCTGGACGAACAGAGCCGCGCCGAGGAGCCAGTACGAGGTGTCGGCGCCGATGAAGATGAAGACGCCGAGTCCGATTGCGATCAGGACGATGCCGGGGACCACCATCTTCCCGGGGCCGTGCTTGTCGGTCAGCCGACCTGCAATCGGCATGGTGAGCATGGCTCCGATGCCCTGAGGTGCGATGAGCAGCCCGGTCAAGAGCGTGGTCTCGCCGCGGACGCCGATGTAGTACTGCGGGAACAGCAACATCGCACCGAAGAACGCGATCATGAACAGCGACATGGTCACCACCGACCACGACAACTTGCTGTTGGTGAACAGTCGCAGGTCCAGCAGAGGGTTGCGTGCACGCAGGGCATGCACGATGAACCCGGCAACCAGGATTGCTCCGATCACGGCCGGTATCAGCACCTTTGCGGTCATGAAGGTGCCCTCTTCGGTACTCGAGGAGATGCCGTAGAGGAACAGCGCCAGACCGGGAGACAGCAGGAGCAGTCCGACGAAGTCGAACGTCGGGCGCGACGTCTCGTTGTCCTTGGGCAGGATCCAGTAGGAGTACGCGAAGGCGAGTGCACCGATCGGGACGTTGATCAGGAAGATCCAGTGCCAGCTGGCGTACTCGATCAGGGCGCCGCCGATGATCGGCCCGAGGATGGGGCCGAGGAGCATCGGGATGCCGAGCACTGCCATCACCGACCCGACCCGAGCCGGGCCTGCCGCCTTGGTCAGGATCATCATGCCGACCGGCATCAGCATGCCGCCGCCGAAACCTTGGAGCACCCGGAAGATGACCAGGGTGCCGATACTCCAGGCCAGCGCACACAGCACCGAGCCCAGGACGAACAGCACCAGCGACGTCAGATAGACCTTCTTGGTGCCGAAACGTGCGGCGGCCCAGCTCGACAGCGGGATGACCGCGGCCAGGGCCAGCGTGTAACCGGTCATCGTCCACGCCGAACCGGCCTGGTCGGTGCTGAACTCATCTTGGAATGTGTTCTGCGCCACGGACACAACCGTGGTGTCGAGAATCGACATGATTGCGCCGAGCACGACCACGGCAGCGATCTTGATCACTGCCGGATCGAGCTTGTCGCTCGCACTCGACGTAGTTGACGGTGAGGTCATGGGGTCACTTTCTCGATCGTGTTCGAATGTCTATCGGGCGGCGGCCGAGATGGCGGCCGCCAAACCCTGTGTGGCAGAACCAGTGCGGACATCGTCCGGGCACATCGGCGTGCTCAGATAGTCGCCGGCGAGGATGGGGAGCAGGGCACTGTTGAGATCAGCGCGCAAGTCGCTCGGGAGTTTCGCGATCACATCACGCACCGAGTTTTCTCGACGCCGGATGCTCAACGCAACTGCTTTTTCGCCACCTTCGGCAAGCGAGACCCTCTTGATCCGGCGGTCGTGCTCGTCTTCGCGTCTCGACACCATGGAAAGACCGACCAGCTTGTCGACGGCGCGTCCGGCGGCAGCAAGGGACAGGTGGAGCTCGTCTGCCAACTCGTTGACCGACAGCGCATTACCGTGCCGGCTGAGGATCAGCAGAGCCTTGTAATGGGTGAAGCCCAAGTCTGTCTCGATGAGGTCATCCATCGCGTCGGCGTCGAGTGCGCAGGACAACCGGGTCAGGAACTCGTGCACTGTTCGAAAGGTCTCTTCGACCCCGCCTGATTGTGACACTGGCTAACGGTAACGCCGACGCAACTATTGACACCAGCGCAACCAACTGTGTTTTCGGTTACATGGGCTGCGCCCGACTGCCGCCACCGGAAGCCGTCATCGTCGTAGCCTGTGTGAATGACCACCGACATCAAGAACATTCCCCTGCGCACACTGTCCGGCGACTCGACCACTCTCGGAGAGTTCGGCGGCCCCGTCCTCGTGGTGAACGTTGCCAGCAAGTGTGGTCTGACGCCGCAGTACGCCGGCCTGGAGAAGTTGGCCGAGAACTACCGCGATCGTGGCCTGACCGTGGTGGGTGTGCCCTGCAACCAGTTCATGGGGCAGGAGCCCGGTACCCCCGAGGAGATCGCCACGTTCTGCTCGACGACCTACGGAGTGACGTTTCCGCTGCTGGAGAAGACCGACGTCAACGGCGACGACCGCCACCCGCTGTACTCCGAACTCACCAAGGCGTCAGATGCTGAGGGCGAAGCCGGTGACATCCAGTGGAACTTCGAGAAGTTCCTGCTCAGCGCGGACGGTGAGGTTGTCGGACGGTTCCGCCCGCGTACCGAGCCGGAGGCGACCGAAGTTGTCGAGGCCATCGAGCGCACGCTCGGATAGCGGGATCCGGCGTGTGCCGGGACGGTCGCCGGCGCTGATTTTGCGTGTTGTCCACCTGAGGGCAACCGGCTGACCACCTGTGCCCGCAATACTGGGCGCCGTGGCAGGACAACTGATCGTGTCGGTTTCCGGTATCCGTGACACCACCCTTGCGCAGGTCCAGGCCTTCGCCGATGAGGTGGCCACGCGGGATGTGCCGCTGTCGTTCCTCGCCGCGCCTCGTCTCAAGGGCGGCTACCGCCTGGCCGAGGATGCCGATACCTGCGCATGGCTACGCGAACGACGCAGCGGCGACGACGCGATCGTCCTGCACGGGTACAACCAGGTACCCAGCCGCCGCCGGCGAGCCGAATTCGCCGAACTCGGAGCGCATGAGGCCGGTCTGCGATTGCTGGCCGCCGACAGGATGCTCGAGCAGATCGGACTGCGCACCCGGATCTTCGCCGCACCCCGGTGGAATGCGTCGCCGGGGGCTCGTTCCGCCCTGGCCGGTCGCGGATTCCGTACCAACCTGGGCTTCACCAGCATCGAAGACGTGATGACCGGGACGTCCACCAAGGCGCGAGTCCTCGGTATCGGCGACGGCTTCTCGGCCGAGTCATGGTGGTGCCGGCTCCTCGTCCGCAACACCGTCCGGGTGGCGCGCCGCGGCGGAGTGGTCCGGCTCTCGGTGGCGGCCAAACACCTCGGCGAGCCGGTGACGGGCAAAGCCGTTTTCGACTGCATCGACCTCGCCTTGCTCCACGGCGCGCAGCCGGTGACGTACCGCAACCTGACGTCGACCGCGCTGCGACGGGCTGCCTGAGACAGGAAGTCGACGCCGAGACTCCAGGGCCAGTTCGAGCCGGGAACCTCCGGGGCCGGTCCATCAAGCGATTGCCGGTAGAGTGACGGCTGAAAACCGCAGCTGAAGAGGAGCGCCCAAGTGGCTCGAGTGGTAGTTGACGTGATGCCCAAAGCCGAGATCCTGGATCCGCAGGGTCAGGCGATCAGCGGCGCGCTGGGCCGATTGGGGTTCGACGGCATCGCCGACGTGCGCCAGGGCAAGCGTTTCGAACTGGAAGTGGACGATTCGGTGGATGACGAAGCGCTCGACCGCATCGCGGCAGAGTTGCTGGCCAACACCGTCATCGAGGACTACTCGGTGACCCGGGTGCAAGAGGCCGCATCGTGACGGCCCGCGTCGGGGTCATCACGTTCCCCGGGTCGCTCGACGACATCGATGCCGCGCGCGCGGTGCGCCTGGCCGGTGGCGAGCCGGTGGAACTGTGGCACGGCGACGGCGACCTGCAAGGCGTGGACGCCGTTGTGGTTCCCGGTGGCTTCTCCTACGGCGACTACCTGCGCGCCGGCGCGATCGCCAGGTTTGCCCCCGTGATGGGTGCTCTGGTCGAGGCTGCAGGCAAGGGAATGCCGATTCTCGGAATCTGCAACGGCTTTCAGGTGCTGTGCGAAGCCGGGCTGTTGCCGGGGGCACTCACCCGCAACAACGGACTGCACTTCCTGTGTCGCGACCAATGGCTGAAGGTCGAATCGACCGCTTCGTCGTGGAGCAGCCGTTTCGAGCCGGGCGCAGAGATCCTCATCCCGCTCAAATCGGGTGAAGGCCGTTTCGTCGCCTCCGAGGCAGTGCTCGACGAACTCGAAGGTGAAGGCCGCGTGGTGTTCCGTTACGCCGGCGACAACCCGAACGGCTCGATGCGCGACATCGCCGGAATCGCCAGCGCCAACGGGCGCGTGGTGGGCCTGATGCCGCATCCCGAACACGCCACCGAAGCGCTGACCGGACCGAGTGACGACGGCCTCGGGTTGTTCTACTCCGCTCTCGACGCAGTACTCACCACGGCCTGAGCACAACCATGGTGACCACCTCGGCCGACGCGGCCGGACTGGGTAGGTTCGTCGACGCATCGCCATCGCCGTTCCACGTGTGTGAATCGGTGGCCAAGGCGCTCGAGGCGGCAGGTTTTCGCGAGCTGAGCGAAGAGCATCAGTGGCCGAGCAAACCCGGGCGGCACTACGTGATGCGCGGGGGCTCGATCGTCGCCTGGGACAGCAGTGGACCGGGACGCAGTTTCCGGATCGTCGGGGGTCATACCGATAGCCCCAACCTCCGGGTGAAGCAGAACCCCGGTCTCCGTTCGGCCGGCCTGTCGATGGTGGGTTTGGAGAAGTACGGTGGCGCACTGCTCAATTCGTGGCTCGACCGCGATCTGGGCATATCCGGTCGGCTGGCGATCCGTGACTCGAAAGGGCTCCGCCGCCGGCTGATCAAGATCGACGAACCTGTTCTGCGGGTCCCACAGCTCGCGATACATCTCTCCGAGGACCGGGCCGGTGTGACGCTCGATCCGCAGCGGCACGTCAACGCCATCTGGTCGGTGGGTGAGAGCGGCCCCGGCTTCATGGAATGGATTGCCGCACAGGCAGAGGCGAGCGTGGACCAGCTCCTCGGTTGGGAGTTGATGACCCACGACCTGGCGCCGAGCCGAGTGGTCGGGGTCAATGACGACCTGCTGAGCGCACCCCGCCTGGACAACCAGGGAACCTGCTACGCCGGTACCCGCGCGCTCGTCGATGTTGTCGAAGGTAGCGTCGGACAGTACATTCCGGTGCTCGCCCTGTTCGACCACGAAGAGGTCGGCAGTGGTTCGGATCGGGGCGCCGCGTCGGAATTGCTGCCCACGGTGCTCGAGCGAATCGTGTTGGCGGGCGGTGGTTCTCGTGAGGACTATCTGCGGTCGATGTCGATGAGTGCGTGCGCCTCCGGTGACATGGCCCATGCCACCCATCCCAATTACCCCGAGCGCCACGAACCGGCACATCAGATCTCCATCAACGGAGGGCCGGTGCTGAAGGTCAACCAGAACCTGCGTTACGCCAGCGATGCCGAAGGCGAAGCGCTGTTCGCGGTGGCCGCGGAGCAGGCCGGCGTACCACTGCAGCGCTACGTGCACCGCGCGGACCTGCCATGCGGGTCCACCATCGGCCCGATCACCGCCACCCGAACCGGTTTGACCACCGTTGATGTCGGTGCCCCGCAGCTCGCGATGCACAGCGCCCGCGAGCTGATGGGAACGGCCGACGTGGGAATGTACTCGGCCGCACTGGCGGCCTTCCTGAACCCCTGACGGCCCAGATCCCTCCGACTTCGGCCAGATCCTCCGGTTGCAGCCGGAGGATGAGGTCGAAGTCGGAGGGTGTGTGACCGGCGAGGTCAGTACTGCGCCAACCAGAACGGGCTGCCCTGATCGTCGAGGCATTCGGCGGAGATGGCGTAGGACTGCCGTGCGGGGCCTTCGATGACCATGCCGCCGGCCGCGCGAACTCGTTCGACGGCAGTTTCGATGTCATCGACCACCCACATCGGCACCGACAGCGAATGGTCCTGTCCGCCGGCGATGCCCGTCATCGGGTGGCCGTCCACCACTTCCCAGCCGTCGTCGATCGTGCCACCGGTGAAACTCCAGCCCAGCACCCGACCGTAGAAGTCGCGCCACCGAGAACTGTCCGAGGTGTAGTGGGTCATGTACGTCAGTTCGCCATGACCTGTGCCGTTCACCGGAGGACGCGGATCGTCGCCGTTCGGTCGGTACACGGCAAAGGCGACTCCCTGGTTGTCGACGGCGTCGAGCAATTCGCCGAAGGGGAGCTGTTGCACCTCGCCGGTGGAACCGCCGGCGGCGGCGATGTCTGCCCGGGCCCTGTCCAGGTCGTCAACGGCGTACGCGCACAGCATCGTCGGATTCCCGGGAACAGAGAAGATGCCCAACCGTTGCGCGAGGTTGGTGACCTGACCCGTCTCCGAGTCGAACTCCCAGCCAAGGACCGAATTGTAGAAGCGGGCGGCCCGATCGACGTCGGTGGTCCACAGCGAGCAGTAACCGAGATCGCCGCGTCGGATCCCCTCCACCGGGTTCCGTTCCGGGACAGGGGACGTGGAAGGGCCCGTCAGCATCCAGCGGTGGCCGAACGGGTCGATGATCGATCCGGTCCGTGATCCGTAGCCTTCGTACGGTTCGCGCTGCACGGTTGCACCACCGTCGGCAGCCCTGCGCACCGCGACATCGGTGTCGGGCACCGGCAACATCAGCGAGACCGAGACAGATTGTGGCGCAGGGGCCTTGAGGCCGAGCTCGGCGAACTCGCCGGCAAGGTAGATGACCCCGCCGCCGATCAGGAGTTCGGCGTGGCCGATCTTCCCGTCGTCCATCACGATCAGCTCACCACGCAATTGCGCACCGAGATGCTCGGTGTACCACTCGATGGCTGCGCCGGGGTCGGCGACGGTGAGGTAGGGCAACGCGCCGGGGCGCTCGACAATCGAAGGCGTTGCAGGACTGCGAGATTCGGTGACACCGACTGACTCGGCGGCATCGAGGGGTTCGGGCAAGACATCTGTGGACATGGTCACTCCTTCGGGTAGGTCCAGTCCCCGTTCGAGCCGCGTTCGCAATCGGCGGGCGAAGGCGGGGTCGGGCGCGACCGGAACATCGTCTGCGGCCAGTGCGGTGAACGGGTCGAGGTCTGGGTTCATGACCGGCCTCCTCTCGGTCGCAGCGACGTGGGACTGGGATCGTTGGTGTCGGGATAGGCCGTGCGGAAGGCCCGCTTGGCCCGGGTGAGCAGCGCCTCTGTGGCCGCGACGGTGCGGCCCAACAGCTCCGCGCATTGACCGACCGTGCAGTCGTCGACGTACCGCAGGGTCAGCACTGCCCGGTGCGTGGTCGACAGCTGGGCGAGGGTGTACTCGGCCACCAAACGGTCCAGATGAACGTCCCATTCGTCGTCGGCCGGGTCGTCGCGCACCTCGTCGACGGGTGTCGGGGTGCGTTGCATGCGACGCCAGTGATCTGCCAGTTTGTGTCTGGCGACGCCGATGAGCCATGGGATGGACGGTTCGGAAGCGTCCACGCCACGTGCGTTGTCCATCGCGGCCAGAAACGTCTCCGAGGTGAGATCTTCGGCCACGCTGGTGTCACGTGTTCGCCGCAGCAGGTACCCGTACACGGCCGGCAGCGCCTCGTCGTACAGGTCGAGCAGAGTTCGCCCGGCCGACGGTGGTCCACCGTCCGGCCGATTCGATGTGCTCCCCGCTGTGCCGCTCACATCCTCATAGTCGTCCCGGCGGGGCGTTTTCCGACGGCCTCTGGCGAAACTTTTTTACGACGGCGCCAGGAGCGAGAGGGTGGTGCCCTCCTCGAGCACGAGATATCCGTCGACGATGGCGGCTTGCCCACCGACTACCGACCGCTGCCAGGCAACGGATCCGTCACCGATGTTGAAGGCCGTGAGCTCACCCGCGTTGCCGAACACTGCGGTGTCCTCGCCCTGGCCGACGCACGTGAGGTAGTCGATGTTGGTACCGGGCTGTCCCGGTTCGGGGCGCGGGACCTCGCCCACCTTCTCCCCGGTCCGCAGGTCGAGGATCGACCGACTTCCGTCCTTGCGGGCGAAAGCGACCACGGAGCCGCACGGGCGCGAGGCCACCTTCGACAGCTCGGGATCGGTGACCTGCCACAGTTTGTCCTTCTGAGCGGGGTCGAAGACCGAGTAGGCGCCCTGGGTCTGCATGACCTGCCCCGGGCCGGACCCGGTGGTCACAGCGAGGACTGCCGGTCCCGACACCAACTGTTGCCCCTCGTTCACGGAGGTCCGGGTTCCGCCACGCGTATAGAACTCGACGCGAGGGGATCCGGCATCGGTGAACTGCAGGGCCACACCGGTGGGATAGATGCGCAGATCGCACGACGCGCAACCGAACTTGTCGGCCCCTGTCGCCGGATCGATGACGTGCTTGGAACCGTCCGACGCGCTGATCACCACGAGTTCGCCGTCGACCTCTGTCTTCGCCGCCGCCGCAAATGAGCGGGCCCAGAGCTGTGTGCCGTCGGGCTTGTTACGGGTGACCTGATAGCCGGACCCGTTGACCCGGAGGAAGTCCGGCCCCACACCCGCCACCGACTGAGTGTCGTTGTCGGGCGAGAAATCTCGCAGTTGGCCGGTTGTCAGGTCTGCGAGATAGAACCCGTCTGGCTGGTCCGCCAGATTCAGGGCGCATCCCACCTCGCCGCTGCCGTTGATCGCGCAAGAACCCAGCCCGGCGTCGATCGGCGTATCCCACAACTGTTCACCGGTGCGGTGGTCGATTGCCGAATAGGTGTTGCCGAGCCCCGACGGATAGGCCACCAACCAGACGTCACCGAATGTGCCCACCACTTCCGGGGTGTCGCCCTCCCCGTAGGTCTGCATGCTGGTGAGGTCCAGGCTCCACCGCTCTTCTGGTGAGTTCGGGTACGAACGGAGCTGACCGTTGCCGTACGCCGTGGCGTCAGCGGTCGGGTTGACCGAGAACACCAGACCGACGGACACAACCATCGCGACGGACAGCAGGAACACTACGGATCCGATTCCGGGCATGGATCGGCGTTTGGGCATGTCGTCCATCCAATCACGACACCCATACCGACCAGGGTGAACATCGGCCCACGACACACCCTTTAACCTGGACACATGCCCAACAATGCGATCGGTCGCCTCCTGGGCGACGCGATGACGGTGCCGCTACGCGTGGGTGGGATGCTGCGGGGCCGTGCGCAACCCAAGGCCGGCGCTTTGAACGGGCTCGCAGGCGTGTCGAATCCCGCCGCGGCCGCCACTGCGCAGGAACGCAAGGTCGCCTACAACTTCTTCTCCGGTATCCCGTACGAACTCCGTAATCCGGGCGGTCACCTTCCCGGTGCGAACGACTGGGACAGGCCGCTGAGCCGCGACCATCCGAATCCGGTGGTCCTGGTCCACGGCACCGGCGGTGGGGCGCAGACCAATTGGGGCACGTATGTGCCGCTGTTGCTCAACGAGGGTTTCTCCGTTTTTTCGCTGACCTACGGCGCGATCAAGGGTGTGCCGTGGCCGCTGTCGGCAATCGGCGGA
The DNA here is from genome assembly GCF_001598915.1 of Williamsia muralis NBRC 105860. Lineage (GTDB taxonomy): Bacteria > Actinomycetota > Actinomycetes > Mycobacteriales > Mycobacteriaceae > Williamsia > Williamsia muralis. The sequence continues at coordinate 965,047 of NZ_BDAP01000001.1, forward strand.
ATGGCGAGGATGGAGGACAGTGCAGCCGAGTTCGGGGAGTTCGTGGACAAGATCCTCGATGCCACCGGCGCCGACAAGGTCGATGTCGTCGGACATTCACAGGGGACGCTGATGCCCAGCTACTGGGCGAAGTTCCTCGGCGGACACGACAAGATTCGCAAGTATGTGTCCATCGCTCCGTTGTGGCAGGGGACGTCCGCCTTCCAGGGTGTGCTGCAACGAATCAATCTGCCGCTCGGTCTGGATCCGACAAAGGTCCTGCCCTGCTATTCGGCGCCGCAGATGATGGCAGGGTCGGATTTCATCTCGAAGATCAGCGCTGACGGCGGACCCTATCTACCCGGTATCGACTACATCAACATCTCCACGAAGTACGACGAGTTCGTGGTGCCGTACAGCAGCGGCCAGCTTCCCGGCGGTGAAGACAGATCGGTCACGAACATCGTTGTGCAAGAGAATTGTTCACATGATTACAGCGATCACCTTGCGATCTGCGGCTCGCAGCGGGCGGCGCTGTACGTTCTCAATTCGCTCGACGATCAAAGGGACGCACGAGACGTTCCGTGTATGTTCGTGCCGCCCTTCTTCGGATCATGACAGTCACCGGAGCTGATCACCCGGCAAGCGATCTGCGGTAGTCGCGCGGGCTCATTCCACGAACGCGTTTGAACGCGGCGCTCAGCGCAAAAGCGCTGCCGTATCCGACCTCTCGGGCAACCGCCTCGAGAGTGTGATCGCCCGATGCGAGTAGATCGGCCGCCATGGACAGCCGCCACGTCGTCAGATAGGTCATCGGTGGTTCCCCGACGAGGTCGTTGAACCGCCGTGCGAGTGCTGCGCGGGATACAGCGCATCGGCGGGCCAGGTCGGACACCGTCCAGGGATGCTCCGGATTGTGGTGGATCAAGGAGAGCGCCTGGCCCACCACCGGATCCGACTCCGCCGCGATCCACGTCGGTCCCGCCGATTCAGGCCTCGAGAACCATGCTCGCAGGGTGTCGATGAGCAGGAGGTCGAGGAGGCGGTCCAGCATCACTTCCTGGCCCGGTGCTCGCCGCGTCATCTCGGCTGCGAGGAGCGCCGTCAGCGCGGCGTTGCCCTGCACCGTGATCAGCCGGGGGAGTGCGGCAAGTAGTCGAGCCGAGACCTCGCCCGTCGCGCCGTAAGTCCCCACGAGTGACACCGAATCGCCGGCGGCGTCATTGCCCCATGTGCGCACACCGAGATTCATCTCGTCGACCAGATCGGTACCGTCGGCGCGGACGCATCGCTGGCCCGGTTGGATGAACGCGGCCGGCGGCGCCTCCACGTCACCGTAGACGTACGGGTCGGGGCCGCGGAGGACCGCGACATCGCCCGGGTACATCGACATGGTCTCGCCGTCGTCGAAGCGCACCGCGGCGGTACCGCTGACCGCCACCACCACGGTCAGAGGCGCTTCGTCTTCGATTCGCACCGACCACGGCGGTGTCATCACCACCCGCAACAGAAAGGCATTGGCGGCGCGAGGACCGTTGAGCACACTTCCGAGCGCATCCATTGGACGATTACACATGAAAGTGAGCGTTCAGGCTATGGAAAGGCTCAACGTCGAGGGCTGTACTCGGATGTATGACAACCACAACGCACACCCAACGTCCAGTTCTCATCATCGGCGCCACCGGCAAGACCGGTCGGCGGGTGGCCGGCCGCCTCGCCGGCCTCGGAGTACCGACCCGACTGGCGAGCCGCTCCGGTGCGACCAGATTCGACTGGACCGATCGCACGACCTGGAGGCGGGCACTCGATGGCGCCGGTGCCGTGTACATCACCTACCAGCCGGACCTCATCGTCGAACGTTCTGCCGATGATCTCAGGGTGTTCGTCGAGGTCGCACGAGATGCGAACGTCGACAAGCTGGTCCTGCTGTCGGGCCGTGGAGAGCCCGAGGCACGCGCATGCGAAGAGATCGTGCTGAACTCGGGCCTGGTGTCAACGGTGTTGCGCTGCAGTTGGTTCGCACAGAACTTCTCCGAATCATTCCTGGCGGACGGGGTGCGTGAAGGAGCGGTGGTGCTGCCTGTGGACGCAGTGGGGGAGCCGTTCATCGATGCCGACGACATTGCCGACGCTGCGGTGACGGTGCTGACGAAGTCAGGTCACGACGGGAGAGTGTACGAGTTGACCGGCCCCAGGCTCCTGACATTCGCCGAGGCCACTGCCCAGATCGCGGCGGCTGCAAATCGTGAGATCGATTATGTGACAGTGTCTCTGGAAGACTACCGGGCGGGAATGGCAGAAGCTGGTGTGCCCGACGACTACGCCGACATGGTCATCTCGTTGTTCGGGACCCTCTTCGATGGGAGGAATGCAACCACCACTGACGGGGTGCGTGAACTGCTGGGCCGTGCGCCCAAGGATTTTGCCGACTTCATCGAGAAGTCGGTTGCCGAGGGCGCCTGGTTCGACGGAGCTTCGGCATGACTGCGTTACGCGAGTCGCTCCTCATCGCAGCGGTCCTGGCCGTCGGTCTGATCGCAGGACTGTTCTGCGCCTTCGCTTATGCGGTGATGCCAGGACTTGCTCAGACAGACGATCGGGTCTTCGTCTCCTCGATGCAACGCATCAACGTGGTGATCGTCAATCCACTGTTCCTGCTCCTCTTCTTCGGCGGTCTGGTGTTCACCACCGCGGCGGCAGTGTTCTACCGCGGTGAGCCGATCTTCTGGTGGATCGTCGCCGGGGCGGTGACCTACGCGATCGGGTTGCTGATCACGATGGTGTTCAACATCCCCCTGAACAACGACTTGGCCGCCATCGGTGGACCTTCGGGCATCACCGATCCGGCAGCAGCCAGAGCAGCCTTCGAAAACGCCTGGGTGCGCTGGAATCTCGTTCGCGCGGTGGTGCACACGGTGGCGTTCGCCGTCCTCCTCGCAGGCCTGGTGACCAGGTGAGGTTTGGCCCGCTTGTCGTCGTGCCGTTCCGGATCCACGCCTCGAGGCCGTCGATCAGGTGGGGGCCTCGGACTCGGAAGGTGCACTGACCTGATCCAGGTAGCTCGCCCCCCAATCGTTGAGTGCTCGGACCATCGGTGCCAGGGTCTCGCCGAGTGGAGTCAGTGAGTATTCGACCTTGGGGGGTACCTGGGAGTACACGGTGCGGAGCACGATGCCGTCGGCTTCCAACTCGCGAAGTTGCCGGGCGAGTACGCGAGGGGTGACTGCGCCGACGGCCCTTCCCAATTCGCCGAACCGCAGGGTGCCCTCGGTCAGGTGCTTGACGATGGTCATCTTCCAGGACCCGCCCAGAACAGCCACAGCCACTTCGACGGGGCAGACCTCCGCTGCCTTCCGGATCGCTTCACGCATGACACTATCCATTCAGTCCCTATGGACAAGATTGTGCGTACTGTTCGCTGCGCACCTTTGGCTGCACACTAAGTCCGTGGCAGAGAACAACGCAACCAAAGTCCTGTGGGTCCACGGACATCCCGAGTCCGACTCGCTGAATCACCAGCTGATGGAAACCGCGTCCCGGAACCTGCGCTGCCGTGCGGAGGTCACCGTGGTCGACCTGTACGAGCTCGGCTGGAATCCGGTCCTGGATTCGGCAGAGCTCTCCGGGACCGGTGGCCCAGCGCCCGAAGTGGTTGCGCAGCAGCACCTCCTGTGCGAGGCCGATCTGCTCATCATCCAATTCCCGCTCTGGTGGCATGGGATGCCCGCCATCGTCAAGGGCTGGTTCGACCGTGTCTTCTCCCACGGGTTCGCGTACGGGATCAAACACCCCGAGACCGGTCGAACGTTGAAGTACGGCGACGGAGGCCTGGCCGGGCGCAGAGCGCTCACGATCGTCACGGCCGGTGATCGGCAATCGTCGTTCGACCCTCGAGGGATCAACGGCGATATCGAATTACTGCTGTTTCCGTTGCTTCACGGAACCCTTTGGTACTCAGGCATATCCGCGTTGAGGCCGCACCTCATCGCCGGAACGGACGTACCCGGCTGGGCTGGCGCCGACGACGAGTGCCGGCGGTTGCTCGGCCGACTCGACACCGTCTTCGACGAGGAGCCGATTCGCTACCGGGCGTTGGAGTCTGGCGACTACTGCCCTGACAGGACGCTGGCACCCGAGCATGTGTGGGAGTCGGAGGGACTGGCCATGCACATCCGTGCCGATTGAGTCCGTCGACACGTTGCCTCAGCTGGACGATGGTGCCGATGCCGAGATCTTCTCCACGGCACGCACCACTGCATCGGGTTCATCAAGGGATACGAACGTTCTGGCGTCCGGCACCTCGGTGAACGTCGCGTTGGGGAACTGCGCGGCGAGCCGCCGCCCGAGCGCTGGTTTGAAGCACTTGTCCTTCATCCCCCACACAACGGACACCGGCTTGTCGAAGGTGCCGAGGCGGCGCGTCACCTGGTCGAGTTCGGCAGGCTTGATCGTGCGCGCCAACGCAGCCAGATCGGCGCGCACCGCGTCGGATTCACGCGCCGGCGTCAGCCATGACCTGGTCAATTCCGGGTCGGGTCGGGTCGCAAGGAGCCCGAATCCGATGGCGGAGTGCCGTATCGCAGTCGCCGAGAGTGCAACGGCGAAAGGTTTGAGGATCGGTTTGAACCTGCCGAGGGCAAAAAGGGCATTGAACGGGAACGGCGGGAACGTGTCGAAGGCATCGCAATTGGTCAGTACGAGCCTGCCGAGGAACTCCGGATGTGCGTCGATCGCGAACTGGCACAGCGCTCCACCGGTGTCGTTGCCGACGAGGGTGACGTCGTCGAGATGGAGGGCGGCAGCGAAGTCCCGGATCATCGTTGCGAGTCCGCGCGGGGACAGATCGGCGGTGGGGCCTGCAGGTATCCGTTGGGAGCCCAGCGGCAGTGTCGGCAAGATGCAGCGGTATCCCCGCGCCGCGAGCGAATCGGCGGCCGAATCCCAGAGGCGCCCGTCGACCAGCGCCCCATGAACGAACAGCACCGGCGGGTGGGATGAATCCACTGGACCGACGGCCCGGTATTCGAGTGTGCCGTGATTCAGCTCGATGGTCTCCATGGCGGTACCCTTCTGTTGCTATTTACGTACACCTAGCATGGAAGTTACATACAAGCTGCATGGAAGTCAATCGTCGTACTCAAGCCGAGCGCACCGCCGCGACGCGGGCTGCGCTGATCGCCGCCGGGCGCACCCTGTTCGCCGAGCACGGATTCAGCGGAGTCGGCACGCAGGCGATCGTCGCCCAGGCCGGCGTCACCCGAGGTGCGCTCTATCACCAGTTCGCAGACAAGGACGAATTGTTCGTCGCGGTCTTCGAGCAGGTGGAGGAAGAGGTGATGGGCAAGGTCACCGAGGCCGTCGTCGCGGCTGGGGTCGATGGCCCACTCGAGGCGATGGAGGTGGGCGTCCGGGAATGGTTGGAATTGTGCGCCGACCCCGAGGTGCACCGGATCATCCTGCTCGAGGCCCCGGTGGTGCTCGGCTGGGAAGCGTGGCGTGAGGCAGGCGCCCGCTACGCGATGGGACTGATCGAGTCGCTGATCGAACAGGCGATCGCCGATGGAACTGCGCCGGCGCAACCGGTACGGCCTCTCGCACATGCGATGATCGGCGCAGTGGACGAGGCGGCGATGTATGTGGCGAGGTCTGCCGAGCCCGAGAAGGCCCGAGTCGAGATGCTCGATGTCGCCCGTAGACTGATTCGCGCCATCACGATCGAATGAGCGAACGCGTTCGCTGACGGCGTATCCCCAGCGCAAACACCCTTGCAAGCTGCGACGTTGACCATTTGTGACCCTCGATCAAGGGGTGCCATCCGAGGCCTCGGCGACACATCTGCGGTGCCGGTGACCTGCGGCCATTACAGTGGGAGCAAGGCTGTTGCAGGTGAGCTATCGGTTCATCGTCGACACTGCCAACCCTGGGAAGACCGGAGCCTGTCGACCAGACACACTGGGAGACGAAGCCGAAGGCCGAGCTCGACCCATAGAAACGTAAGGGAGAACAATGTTCGAACGGTTCACCGACCGCGCTCGCCGGGTTGTCGTCCTGGCCCAAGAAGAAGCGCGGATGCTCAATCACAACTACATCGGCACCGAGCACATCCTGCTGGGTCTGATCCACGAGGGTGAAGGCGTCGCCGCGAAGTCGCTCGAGTCGCTGGGTATCTCCCTCGAAGGCGTCCGCAGCCAGGTCGAGGAGATCATCGGCCAGGGCCAGCAGGCTCCCTCGGGCCACATCCCCTTCACCCCGCGCGCCAAGAAGGTCCTCGAGCTCTCGCTGCGCGAAGCACTGCAGCTCGGCCACAACTACATCGGCACCGAGCACATCCTGCTCGGCCTCATCCGCGAGGGTGAAGGCGTTGCCGCCCAGGTTCTGGTCAAGCTCGGCGCCGACCTCAACAGGGTCCGTCAGCAGGTCATCCAGCTGCTGTCGGGCTACCAGGGCAAGGAGCCGCAGGAAGCGGGCACCGGTGGCCGCAGCACCGAGGCGGGCACACCGTCCACCTCCTTGGTGCTCGACCAGTTCGGCCGCAACCTGACCGCCGCTGCCGCCGAGGCCAAACTCGACCCGGTGATCGGGCGCGAGAAGGAAATCGAGCGCGTGATGCAGGTGCTCAGCCGCCGCACCAAGAACAACCCGGTGCTCATCGGCGAGCCCGGTGTCGGTAAGACCGCCGTCGTCGAGGGCCTGGCACAGGCCATCGTCAACGGCAACGTCCCCGAGACCCTCAAGGACAAGCAGCTCTACACCCTCGACCTCGGGTCGCTGGTTGCCGGTAGCCGGTACCGCGGTGACTTCGAAGAGCGACTGAAGAAGGTCCTCAAGGAGATCAACACCCGCGGCGACATCATCCTGTTCATCGACGAGCTGCACACCCTCGTCGGCGCGGGCGCCGCCGAAGGTGCCATCGACGCGGCCAGCATCCTCAAGCCGAAGCTGGCCCGCGGTGAGCTGCAGACGATCGGTGCCACCACCCTCGACGAGTACCGCAAGTATATCGAGAAGGATGCCGCCCTCGAACGCCGCTTCCAGCCGGTGCAGGTCGGCGAGCCCAGCGTGGAGCACACCATCCAGATCCTCAAGGGTCTGCGTGACCGCTACGAGTCGCACCACCGCGTCTCGATCACCGACGGTGCGTTGGTCGCCGCCGCCACGCTGGCCGACCGGTACATCAACGACCGCTTCCTGCCGGACAAGGCGATCGACCTGATCGACGAGGCCGGCGCCCGGATGCGCATCCGCCGGATGACCGCGCCGCCAGACCTGCGCGACTTCGACGACAGGATCGCCGACGCCCGCAAGGAGAAGGAATCTGCGATCGATGCGCAGGACTTCGAGAAGGCGGCAAGTCTGCGCGACAAGGAGAAGCAGCTCGTCACCGAGCGCGCCGAACGTGAAAAGCAGTGGCGCAGTGGCGACATGGACATCGTCGCCGAGGTCGACGACAACGAGATCGCCGAGGTTCTCGGCAACTGGACCGGCATCCCCGTGTTCAAGCTGACCGAGGAAGAGACCACCCGTCTGCTGCGGATGGAAGATGAGCTGCACAAGCGGATCATCGGCCAGACCGAGGCGGTCAAGGCGGTGTCCAAGGCGATCCGCCGTACCCGCGCCGGTCTGAAAGACCCCAAGCGTCCGTCCGGTTCGTTCATCTTCGCCGGCCCGTCCGGTGTCGGTAAGACCGAGCTGTCCAAGGCGCTGGCGAACTTCCTGTTCGGCGAGGACGACGCGCTCATCCAGATCGACATGGGCGAGTTCCACGACCGCTTCACCGCGTCGCGGCTCTTCGGCGCTCCTCCCGGTTACGTCGGCTACGAAGAGGGCGGTCAGCTCACCGAGAAGGTGCGCCGCAAGCCGTTCTCGGTGGTGCTGTTCGACGAGATCGAGAAGGCCCACCAGGAGATCTACAACACGCTGCTGCAGGTCCTCGAGGATGGCCGTCTCACCGACGGTCAGGGTCGTACGGTCGACTTCAAGAACACCGTGCTGATCTTCACCTCGAACCTCGGTACCGGCGACATCTCCAAGGCCGTGGGTCTGGGCTTCTCGCAGTCGAATGCGGAAGGCTCGAACTACGAGCGGATGAAGCAGAAGGTCAACGACGAGCTCAAGAAGCACTTCCGGCCTGAGTTCCTCAACCGTATCGACGACGTCATCGTGTTCCACCAGCTCACCCGCGACGAGATCATCAAGATGGTCGACCTGATGATCGCCCGCGTGGAAACCCAGCTGCGGAACAAGGACATGGCACTGGAGCTGACCGAGAAGGCCAAGAGCCTGCTCGCCAAGCGTGGATTCGATCCCGTGCTCGGCGCCCGTCCGCTGCGTCGCACGATCCAGCGCGAGATCGAGGACCAGCTCTCGGAGAAGATCCTCTTCAACGAGATCGGTGCCGGCGAGATCATCCTGGTCGACGTGGAGAACTGGGACGGCGAAGGCGAAGGCGAAGACGCCAAGTTCACGTTCGTCGGGTCGAAGAAGCCGATCGCTCTGCCGGACACCCCGGTCGAGCTGGCCAAGACCGGTGAGTCCACCGACAGCTAGTCACGACAGCCAAAAGGGGCGCAACCACGAAAGTGGTTGCGCCCCTTTTTGTGTGCTTGTGCAGAGGGTGCGGGTCAGTCCCTGATCTCGGGGTCCTGATCGCGGCCGGCGAGCAGCAGGGTGATGGTGAGTTCCAGACGGTTGGTGACGTCGGTCGCGGACGCACGGCGGGTCAGCCACTGCACCAGGTTCGACATCCACACGTCGGAGACCACACGGGCGATCTTGAGATCGAGATCGGTGGGTTCGCCCTCCACCATCGCATTGGCCAGGAGGCGGTCGATGATGGTCGCCACCTTGTCGACTTCGGCGGCCGCTGAGGCGTCGGCGAACATGAACGCGCGGGTCATCGCCTCGGTCAGCAGCGGATCGCGCTGCATCGCCATGGTGATCATGTCGAGCACGTGGCGCAGGCGTTCGAGTGACGTGGTGCCACGAAGGCGTGACTTGTCGGCGCGACTCTCGACTGCCTCGAACTCGCGGGCGAGTGCGGTCACCAGTAGGTGCACCTTGGAGGGGAAGTAGCGGTAGAGGGTTCCCACGGCCACGTCGGCACGGTCGGCGACAGCTCGCATCTGTACGGCGTCGTAGCCGCCCTTGGAGGCCAGGGCCAGCGTGGCGTCGAGGATGCGTCGGCGTCGTTCACGTTGCGCATTCGACCCGAGGTCGACCTCCGAGCCGACGGCGGCATTACTCGCCGGGGTTCCGGTCGGGATCGGGCTTGCCATCGAGGTCCCACTTTCGTTCAGGTCGACTTCTCGCGTCGGTCGGTCATGTAGGTCATCTGGCAACGACACCTTTGCGATGTCGAAACCGACCAAGTACACGGTAATCGCTCATGCCGGAAAAGCGACTTCTCCGACTTTGCGACACGGGCCCCTTCATTCTGCCCCCTGGGACGTGCAATATTAGAACAGGTTCTACTACGCACCGACAATCCCGAGCAGGCAGGATCCGATCTCCGTGACCATTGCTTCCACCCCAGAACATACCGCCGTCGCCGACGCAATTGGTCAATGGTCCAAAAAGGTGTCGGTCATCACCTCGGTCCGGCGCGGTGACGCCGAGGCGAACGGCACCGGCGAAGCCTGGCCTGCGCTGTTCCCGGACTTGGCCGAGCTCGGTGTGTTCGGCGCTGCTGTCCCGGAGCACTGCGGCGGCATGGATGCCCAGTTCGCCGACCTCGCCGTCATGCTCGAGCAGACGGGCTACGACCTGGTACCCGGACCTGTCGCGGCGACCGCGGTCAGCGCCCTGTTGTCGGCCGTGTCCGGGGCCCCGAACGAGAACGCGTTACTCGCGCAGCTGATCGCCGGTGAGGTGGGCGCCGCGGTGGCCACCTCGGTGCTGTCCGGCGGTCAGGCGCCCACCGCCCACGAACCGCGCCGGGGCGTCCTGTCGGCGAGCGGCGAGCTCGGGTTGGTCGCCGGATACGTACCCGGGGCGGCGTTGCTCGCCCCGATCGACATCGCCGGAAGCCACCGCTGGGTGCTGCTCGAACCGGGAACCGACGGCATCATCGCCGATTCGGTTGACGCTCTGGACTTCTCGATGGAGCTGGCGAAGGTGCGATTGGACGAGGTGGTGATCCCCACGCGCGACGTGCTGCACCTGTCGGACACCTACGTGCGAGCCACCCTCATCGCAGCCATCGCCGCCCAGGCTTCAGGCGTCGCACGCTGGACTCTCGACACCGCGGTCGAGTACGCCAAGGTGCGCGAGCAGTTCGGTGCGCCGATCGGCAGCTTTCAGGCGGTCAAGCACATCTGTGCTGAGATGCTCTGTCGCAGCGAGCAGGTCAGTGCGGCCGCCTGGGATCTGGCCGGCGCGATCGACGACCTCACCGAAGCCGAGGGTGACGAGCGGACGAGCGCCGCGCAGCAGGTGGAGATCAGTGCGGCCGTGGCTGCGGCGACGGTCTCCGATCTCACCGTCGACAACGCCAAGGACTGCATCCAGATCCTCGGTGGTATCGGATTCACCTTCGAGCACGACGCGCATCTGTACCTGCGCAGGGCTCTGGCGTGGCAGGCGCAGCTGGGCAGCGCGGCCACCTGGCGCGCGCGGGTGGCCGAGTTGAATCGGCAAGGTGTCCGCCGGGTGCACCGGCTGGACCTCGGTGATGCCGAGAAACGCCGGGCGCAGGTCCGCGCCGACGTCGACTCCATCGCTGCCGCCGACGACCAGCGGCATGCGCTCGCCGAATCGGGGTACCTCACTCCGCATTGGCCGGAGCCGTATGGACTGGCGGCAGAACCGGCGCAGCAGGTGCTGATCGATCAAGAACTCGACCGCGCCGGTGTTCGCCGCCCAGATCTCGTGATCGCGGGATGGGCGATCCCGACCATCCTCCAGTACGGCACCGACGAGCAGCGTGAGCGATTCGTCCGCGCCACCCTCGACGGCGAGATCATCTGGTGCCAGCTGTTCTCGGAGCCCGGCGCGGGCTCTGACCTCGCGGCCCTGCGCACGAAGGCCACCAAGGTCGACGGCGGTTGGAAGCTGCAGGGGCAGAAGGTCTGGACCTCTCACGCACATACGGCCGACTGGGCGATCTGTTTGGCGCGTACCGACCCGGAAGCGCCGAAGCACAAGGGCATCACGTACTTCCTCGTCGACATGAAGTCCGAGGGCATCGAAACCCGGCCGCTCCGAGAGATCACCGGGCGAGCGCTGTTCAACGAGGTGTTCCTCGACGACGTGTTCGTGCCCGACGACTGCGTGGTGGGGGAACTGAACAACGGCTGGCGGCTGGCCCGCACCACACTCGCCAACGAACGGGTTGCGATGGGAGGTTCGGCCCTCGGCAAGGAGATGGAGGCACTGCTCGCACAGATCGAGGGGCGCCGGCTCGACGCGGTCGAGTGTGCCGAACTGGGCGAGCTGATCGTGCAGGCCCAGCTCGGTCAGGTTCTCGATCTGCGCGCGGTGCTCGGGTCGATCAACGGCACCGACCCCGGAGCCGCCTCGAGCGTGCGCAAACTGATCGGTGTCCGGCACCGGCAGGCGGTGCCGGAGTTCGGCCAGCGACTGCGTGGGCTGGACGGTCTGGAGTACTCGGAGATGGCTGACGAGTTCCTGCTGAACCGGTGCCTGTCGATCGCCGGCGGCACCACGCAGATTCTTGCGACCGCGGCCGCCGAACGGCTGCTGGGACTGCCGCGCTGAGTGCTGACCGGGTGTCGACAACACGTAGCTGACGCGCGCCCGACTCTGATACAACTAGAACAGGTTCTAATTCACTGAAGAGGTGCAAAACGGTGGACTTCACGCTCGATTCGACAGCCCAGACTGTGAGCGATGTCATCGCCTCCGTGCTGGAAAGGCACGAGTCGGTGTGGGACGCCTCGCTGTCCGACACCGGCGGCTTCGAGGGTTCCCTGTGGTCGGCCCTCGCCGACTCCGGACTGCTGGCCCTGCCGCTACCCGAGGCGCAGGGCGGTGACGATGTCGCAGTCGGGGGACTGACCCCGGTACCGACCGCGCTCGGTCGCGCTGCCGCGATTACCCCCGCGGTCGGAACGTTGCTGTCCGGGCTGGCGCCGCTAGTGCAGCGTGCGCCCGACATCGCGGCGGACCTGGGTGCCAAGGTGCAGGCGGGTGGCTGGCTCGCAGCCGCGATCAACGAACCCGGCGCCCCGATGACCTCCACCCCGCACACCGCCGTTTCTGGTGGCAAGCTCTCGGGCGTCAAGACCGGTGTGCTGCACGCCGAAGGCGCCACCGCACTCCTCGTCGCCGCAGACGCGGGTGTTGTGGTCGTGTCCCCCGGGGATGACGGCGTGAAAATCACCCGCACCACGTCCTCATCGGGCTGGGGTGAGTACACGGTCGAGTTCTCGGATGTACCGGCCGACATCGTGATCGGTGGCGACCCGGTGTGGCTCACGCAGCACCACGCCCTGGGAATCGCGGCCTATGCGGACGGGCTGATCGCCGGCGCGATGAAGCTGACCGCCACCCACGTGTCCGAGCGCATCCAGTTCGACAAGCCGATCGGGACGTTCCAGGCCGTTCAGCAGCAACTCGCGGACATCTACGTGGTGGCCCGATCGATGACCCTGGCCACCACGTCGGCGGGATGGCGTCTGAGTGAAGGTCTCGACGCCGGGACGGACCTGGCCTTGTCCGGATATTGGCTGGCGCAGGAGATCCCGGCAGCCATGCGCACCATGATCCATCTGCACGGCGGTGTCGGTGTCGACCTGACCTACCCGTTGCACCGCTACTTTTCTCTGGCCAAAGACCTTGCCCGCCTGGTCGGTGGGCCCACTGACCGACTCGACGCACTCGCCGAGCAGGTCGAGGCAGGAGCGTGACAATGTTCATCGATCTCACCCACGAGCAGCGCGCGCTGAAGATGGAATTGCGCGAGTATTTCTCGAACCTCATCTCGCCCGAGGATGCGGTCACCATGCTCACCGAACGGCACGGGCCCACGTACCGCAAGGTGATCCGCCAGATGGGCAAGGACGGGTGGCTCGGCGTCGGATGGCCAAAGGAGTACGGCGGCAGGGGCTTCGGACAGATAGAACAACAGATCTTCGTCAACGAGGCCGCTCGGGCGGACGTGCCGTTGCCTGCGGTCACCTTGCAGACCGTCGGTCCGACGCTGCAGGTGTACGGGACCGACGAGCAGAAGCAACGTTTCCTTCCTGACATCCTGGCCGGTGAGGTGCACTTCGCCATCGGTTACACCGAACCAGACGCCGGTACCGACCTGGCGTCGCTCAAGACCACAGCGGTGCTGGAGGGTGACGAGTACGTCATCAACGGCCAGAAGATCTTCACCACCGGCGGGCACGACGCCGACTACGTGTGGCTGGCATGCCGCACCGACAAAGATGCTCCCAAACACAAGGGCATCTCGATGATCATCGTCGACACCAAGGATCCCGGCTACAGCTGGACCCCGATCATCACGGCCGACCACGCCCACCACGTCAACGCAACGTACTACTCCGATGTGCGCGCGCCCGCGAGCATGGTGGTCGGTGAGGTGAACGGCGGCTGGCGACTGATCACCACCCAGCTGAACCACGAACGGGTCATGTTGGGGCCGGCCGGACGACTCGACGGTCTGCTGGCCCGCATCACCGACTGGGCCGCCCGGCCAGGGCCCGATGGCACGGTTCCCGGCAAACACACCGACGTCAAGCGGGCGCTGGCCGAGCTCCACGCCTACTACCGGATCAACGAACTGCTCAACTGGCAGGTCGCCTCCGGCGGTGAGTCGATCTCCATGGCCGACGCCGCAGCCACCAAAGTCTTTGCCACCGAACGACTCCAACGGGTCCACCGCTTGATCGACGAAGTGCTCGGCCGGCATGGCGACTTCTCGGATCCCGCGACCGCCGAGCTCGCCGAGTGGTTCGACGTGCAGTCCAAGCGCAACGTCGTCATCACCTTCGGTGGCGGCGTGAACGAGGTGATGCGGGAGATGATCGCGACCGCGGGTCTCGGACTGCCGCGTGGAAAGCGCTGAGCACGATGGCATCTGATGCAGCCGCGATCATCGCGGCCACCGACGCGGTCCGCGCTGCCGGTACCAGTGCACCTATCTCAGGTCGCGATCCGATCAACACCCCGATGATCAACAACTGGACCGAGGCGCTCGGCGACACCAACCCCATCTACTCCGACGACGCAGCGGCCCGTGCGGCAGGCCACGACGGCGTTGTCGCGCCTCCGGCAATGGCCCAGGTGTGGACGATGCGGGGCCTCGGAGGCGTGCGCGCCGAGGACGATCCACTCGGCCAGGTCACCGAGATACTCGACCAGGCGGGCTACTCGTCGGTGGTCGCGACCAACTGTGACTCGACCTACCATCGCTACACCAGTCCGGGTGAGCACGTCACCATCGAGGCCGCGCTGACCGACGTCGTCGGCCCCAAGCAGACCGCGCTGGGCGAAGGTTGGTTCTTCACCACCAAGAACATCTGGAAGGTCGGCGACGAGGTGGTGGCCGAGATGGATTTCCGGATCCTCAAGTTCCGCCCCGCAGCGAAGGCGCCGTCAGCAGAGCCGCCGGCGCCCGAACAGGCTGCGGGCGAGGTCATCTCGTCTCTCGGGTCGAACACGGACGACTTCGAGCCGGCGAAGATGATGCGACCCACGCCATCCCTCGACACGCTGTTCTTCTGGGACGGCGTGCGTGCGCACGAACTCCGAATCCAGCAGCGCGCCGACGGATCGCTGCAGCACCCACCGGTGCCCGCATTGTGGAAGCCGACGGGCGAGACCACCGACTACGTGGTGTCGTCGGGCCGGGGCACCGTCTACAGCTACGTGGTCCACCATGCACCGCAGGTGCCCGGACGACGTGTGCCGTTTGTGATCGCTCTCGTCGAACTCGACGAGGGGGTGCGGATGCTCGGAGAACTCCGTGGAGTCGACCCGGCGCAGGTCGAGGTGGGCTACCCGGTACAGGTGGAGTTCATCGACTTCCCGGCAGGTGAGGACGGAGACACCCAGGCATGGACGCTCTATGCCTGGCAGCCCGCGAAAGCAGGAGAACAGTCGTGAGTACACAAGCGGTACCGCCCGCCACGCCTCCCGACGTCAAGGAGGGGGACACGCTCCCCGAACTGACGATCGAGGCCACTCCGACCTTCGTGGTCTCGACCGCATTGGCCACCAGGGACTTTCAGGACGTGCACCACGATCGCGACCTCGCGCATCAGAAGGGGTCCAAGGACATCTTCGTCAACATCCTCACCGACACCGGTCTGGTGCAGCGATACATCACCGATTGGGCCGGTCAGCGAGCGCAGATCAGGTCGATCAAACTGCGCCTCGGCGTGCCCTGGTACGCCTACGACACCCTCACGCTGACCGGGACCGTCACCTCGGTCGCCGACGGTCTGGTGGACGTCGAGGTGGTCGGGACGGACAGCCTGGGTAAGCACGTCACCTCGCAGGTGTCACTGGTCATGGATCGCACCGTCGCCGGTGCACTGCCGGAAACGAGCCGAGCGGGGGTTGCCGGATGAGCGGCCAATTGTCCGGCGCCGCAGCGATTGCCGGAATCGGCGCCACCGACTTCTCGAAGAACTCCGGTCGCAGCGAGTTGCGGCTGGCAGCCGAGGCGGTCACCGCGGCCATCGCCGACGCGGGTCTGGCACCCTCCGATGTCGATGGCCTGGTCTCGTTCACCATGGACACCAACACCGAGATCGCGGTCGCGCGTTCCGCCGGGATCGGCGAGCTGAAGTATTTCTCGCGTATCCACTACGGCGGTGGTGCGGCTTGCTCCACGGTGCAGCAGGCAGCCATGGCCGTGGCCACCGGTGTCGCCGATGTCGTTGTCGCGTACCGGGCGTTCAACGAACGGTCGGGGATGCGGTTCGGTCAGGTGAACACCTCGCTGGTGGCCCAGGACAACTCCTCGGGTACCGACAACGCGTTCAGCTACCCACACGGGTTGAGCACCCCTGCCGCGTTCGTCGCCATGGTCGCTCAGCGATACATGCACGAGTACGGCGCCACGAGTGAGGATTTCGGACGGATCTCGGTGGTGGACCGTAAGCATGCCGCGGTCAACCCGAACGCGTTCTTCTATGGCAAGCCGATCACCCTCGAGGACCACCAGAACTCGCGGTACATCGCCGAGCCGCTGCATCTGCTCGACTGCTGTCAGGAATCCGACGGTGGCGTGGCGTTTGTCGTGGTCTCGGCCGAGCGGGCCAAAGACTTGCCTCATCCGCCGGCCGTCATCGCCGGTGCGGCATCGGGCAGTGGCAACGACCAATACATCATGACCAGCTACTACCGTGACGAGCTCGCGGGTCTTCCAGAGATGGGTCTGGTCGGCAGGCAGCTGTGGGAGCAGTCCGGACTCGGTCCGGACGACATGGATCTGGCGATCCTGTACGACCACTTCACGCCGTACACGTTGATGCAGCTCGAAGAACTGGGCTTCTGCGGCAGGGGAGACGCGAAGGACTTCGTCCGCGAACCCGGCGCGCTCGAGGTCGGCGGACGGTTGCCTCTCAACACCCACGGCGGCCAGCTCGGCGAGGCGTACATCCACGGGATGAACGGCATCGTCGAGGCCGTACGGCAGCTTCGCGGAAAGTCGGTCAATCAGGTTCCCGGTGCCAGTAAGGTCGTCGTCACCGCCGGAACTGGCGTTCCCACAAGTGGTTTGGTACTCACAGCTTAGGAGTTGCGCGATGGGGTTCAATCTGGCGGATGTCTTCGAGACCGTGGCGGACGCGGTTCCGGACACGGTGGCGCTCACCTACGAGGGCGTCGACCACAGCTACCGGCAGCTCGAGGTCGAATCGAACAAGGTGGCCCACATGCTGACCGCCGCCGGTATCGGTGCGGCCGAGCATGTCTCGTTGTTCCTCAAGAACAGCGTGGAGCACGTGACCACCATCCTCGGGGTCATCAAGATCCGCGCCGTACCGATCAACATCAACTACCGATACACACCGGCGGAATTGCTCTACATCTTCGAGAACTCCGATTCGGTTGCGATCGTGGTCGAGGAAGCCGAGCACCAGGACAATCTCGCCACAATCGTCGGCCAGATCCCCACGTTGCGAACGATCTTCGTGATCGGTGAGATCACCGAACAGCTGTCGGTGGCCGCCGCGGACGCGGGCGTCGACGTTCGGTTGTTCGACCCGTCGGGTCAGTCGGACGAGCGTGATTTCGAGCCCAGGACCGGCGACGAGCTGTGGGTCCTCTACACGGGCGGAACAACGGGATACCCCAAAGGCGTCATGTGGCGACATGACGACTTCTTTCACAAACCTCTGTCCGGCGGCAATCCCTACGAGGACAAACCCCGCAAGGACCTTGCCGAGATCGGCGCTGCAGCCAAGGAATTCCCCGGTCTGTCCTTCTTGATAGCGGCGCCACTCATGCACGGCGCAGCCCTGTACTCGCTGTTCACCTTCCTCACCTTGGGCGCCAGACTGGTGCTGATGCGTGCTTTCGATCCGGAGAAGGTCGTGCGGTCGATCGAGGCCGACAAGGTCAATGTGGTGCTGATCGTCGGAGACGGCATGGGTTCTCCCTTGGCCGACGCGATGCAGAAGCTCAAGGACGAGGTCGACATGTCGACACTGTTCTCCATTACCTCCGGCGGTGCGATCTGGTCGGTGGGTGTGCGGGAGAAGATGCTGGCCGCCAAGCCGGACCTGTTGCTGCGCGACAACTTCGGAGCATCGGAAACCGGCAACGACGGTGCCTTCGAAGTCCGCGAGGACGGCACGCTGGCGATGCCACCCACCTCGAAGATGACCGTGGTCGACGAGAAGCTCAACGTGATCGAACCCGGTACCGGAGACGTGGGCATGATCGCCCGCATCGGCAGGGTCCCGCTCGGCTACTACCGGGATGAGGAGAAGTCGGCACGTACGTTCCCGACACTGCCCGACGGGACGCGTCTGGCGGTGCTCGGCGACATGGGACAGGTGGAGGCCGACGGGACGATCGTGTTCCTGGGCCGCGGGTCGCAGTGCATCAACACCGGAGGCGAGAAGGTCTTCGCCGAGGAGGTGGAGGCGTGTCTCCACGCGCACCCCTCTGTTGCGGACGCGCTGGTTGTTCCCGCACCCGATGAGCGGATGGGTCAGAAGGTGTCCGCGGTCGTCGCGATTCGTCCCGACGCTCCAGAGCCCGATCTCGACGAGATCCAGGCCCACTGCCGAACGATGCTCGCCGGGTACAAGATCCCGCGACTGCTGGTGGTGGTGGACGAGATCAAGCGCACGCCGGCCGGCAAGGCGGACTACCGATGGGCCAAGCAGGCTGCGTTGGACGCGACGGGCACGCCGGTCTAGTCCTCAGCGGCAACGGGTGGCCCGGTAAACCGGGCCCCGTCAGTCGGTCGACGACTTGGCCGCAGTCGCGGCAGCAGGGTGCTCGGTGGGCAATACGCCCACCGTGGCGTCCTGCCCGCCCATCGCCTTCGGGGTGAAGATGGCCAACAGCACCGCACCGGCGATCCCGATCGAGCCGAGAACGATGCAGGCGGTGTTCATGGGTCCGACAAAGGCTTCTTTTGCACCCTCGGAGATCTGCGCCGCGAGTTCGGGTTGGCGCGGCGCGATGCCCTGAGCAACCTGCAGTGCTTCGGCGAGGGTGCGCGTGATGTGTTCGCCGATGGAGCCGGCAGCGGAGGTGGCCTGTTGCGCCTGTTCGGGCTGGCCGGCCGCCTGCAATTGACTCGCGGCCTGGGTCAGCTGGTTCTGGGCCGAATCAGCGGTCGGCTGAACATCTCTCGTGTAGCCGGCGGCCAGTAGGCTGCCGGCGATGGCGATTCCGAGCGCCGAGCCCAGCTCTCGAGCGGTGTCGTTGACCGCCGAGCCGACTCCCTGATTGTCGGCAGGGGTGTTCACCATGATCCCGGTGGTGGACGGTGCGGTGGCGATTCCCAGACCCGCCGCCATGACGATCAGCGACACCGCGATCGTCCAGTACTCGGTGTGATCGATGACGCCCAGCATGACGACGCCCACGCCCATGAAAAAGGTGCCGACGGCCAGGATGGCACGCAGATTGATCTTCACCGCAACCCAGTTGCCCAGCAACGAGAAGATCATCACGACCACCACGAGGGGGAACATCGCGACGGCCGACTTCAACGGGGAGTAGCCGAACACCAGCTGCAACCGCTGCAGCAGGACAAAGAACACGCCGAAGGCGACCAAGAATTGGAGCATGATGCTGAAGGCGCCCGCTGAGAACGCCCGGTTGCGGAACAGCGTGACGTCGAGCAGGGGCTGGGCGCGCCTCGTCTGAAGCATCCAGAAGACCCCGATCAGGGCGACACCGCCGATCAGCGCGGCGATGACAAGCGGGTTGACCCAGCCGCGGTGTGGAGCCTCGATGAGACCGAACACGACAAGCGCGATGGCTGCCGCAGAGCTGATCGAGCCAATCAGATCGAAGCGTTTCGAGGTGGAGTCGCGAGATGTCGGGATGGTGCACGAGAGAACAGCGGTGGTTCCTGCTGCGACGGCGAACGCGATGAAGATCGAATGCCAATCGAAGAACTCGAGCAATATCCCGGTGACGAAGAAGCCGCCGATTGCCCCGATCCCGGCCACGCCGGCCCAGATGCTCACAGCCAGTGGTCGTTTGGACTCCGGTACCCCAGAGGTGATCAGCGACAGGGTCGCCGGCATCGCAAAGGCGGCACCCACACCGGTGAAACAGCGCGAGGCGATGAACAGGTTCGGATCATTGATCCACACCGGCAGGAGGGAGCCGATGGCGAAGATGATGAGACCACCGACCAGAGCCAGGCGGCGACCGTATCGGTCGCCCAGAGCGCCGGCAGGCAACAGCAGGGCGGCCAGGGTCAGCGTGTATCCGTCGATGAGCCAGGTCAGTTGGTTCGACGTCGCCTCGATGTCCGGAGCGATCTCGGGAATCGCGGTGTTCAACGCAGCCATCGCAGCCACGACCATCGAGACGGCGGTGCACACCACGAAGATGAGCCAGACGGTTCGGAGTCCGAACTTCTCGTCTGTTCCCGAATCGCTCGGCGACGCCCCCACAGATGTCTTCATCCACTCAAAGTAGTCGAGTGGAACGTGTTCTAAACACACCTTCGTGTTGTGTAATCGTTATCACGATCCCACGGTGTGGCACACACGCATCGACTGTCTCTTATGTCACATTAACAACACTGGTAACTCGACAGTGAGCTTGCTGGTACAGACCGACCCAGCCGGGTCCGGCCACACCCACATGAGAGGGAATCCGATGGCCTCAACTCAGGTCAACGACGTCTCGGCGGTCAAGCTGCGCGCATGGCGTGTGCTCACGATGCTGGCGTCACTCGTCGCCGTCATCGTCGGGCTTGTTGCCATCTTCATGAGCGCTGCCTGACAACGCTTTACAACTCTTACCGCCGGTATCGCCGAGCTGCCGGTGCCGGCCACCGATCGCGATGCGGACCTGTCGGGCAGTCCCGCCCGCGATCAGCAGATGGGCCGTCAGCGCCTCGTCAGCACCACGTTCCCGAGGGCCGGTGCATCGTCGCGGTCGGCCACGGATGCGGAGATGAGAAGGCGAGATCCGTCTTCCCACACCTTGATTCGTAACGTCTCACCCGGAAAGACGATACCGGCGAACTTCGCCGCATATCGCTCGATCTGGTCCACGTCTCCGCCGAGCATCGTGTCCGTGACAGCGCGGCACACTGTTCCGTACGTGCAGAGCCCGTGGAGGATCGGCCGGGGGAAGCCCGCCATCTCCGCGAACTCCGGACTCGAGTGCAACGGGTTGCGGTCGCCGCAGAGACGGTAGAGAAGCGCTTGTTGCGGGAGCGTCTTCTCTTCGATCGTCCGGTCCGGTTCGCGGTCGGGGTAGGCCACCTTGTCCGAGCTCCCACGCTCGCCGCCGAATCCGCCTTCGCCCTTGGCGAAGATGGCCGAACGCGCAGTCCACAGCGGCTCACCGGCGTCGTCGATCGTCGTCGACTCCTGAACGATGACCGCGGCCGAGCCCTTGTCCTGGAGTTCGGCGATGGTGGTACGTGTGGTGGCCGAACCCGAAGGCGGGATGGGGCGGTGCACGGTCACCTCCTGCGAACCGTGAACCACTGCAGCAAGGTCGATCTCGATGCCGGGCATCGAGACCTTCGGTGGCTCGGTCTCGTGGAAGCTCGCGGCGACGGTGGCGAATGTGGGCAGCACCTTCGGTTCGGCGTCGTGCAGATACCGAAGGCTGTTCGCGTCCAGCGGGTCTGCTCCTGCGCCGACGCCCAGGTGATAGAGCGCGATGTCGGAAGCGTTCCAGCTGAATGTGGTCTGGCCGACCTCGGCACCGAGTGCGACCGACGGATCGATGGGCATCAGCTGGCCCTCTCTCCGGCGGCACGCGACCGCTGAGCGTTGTCGGCGATGTCCAGTGCGGCAAGGTATCCGAAGACCATTGCGGGCCCGATGGTTGCGCCTGGTCCGGCATAGGTGTGGCCCATGACCGGCGAACTCGTGTTGCCCGCGGCGTAGAGCCCCTCGATGATCGACCCGTCGGCGCGCAGGGCGCGGCCTGCCGCGTCGGTGTTGATCCCGCCCTTGGTCCCGAGGTCGCCCGGCACCATCTTCACCGCGTAGAACGGTGCCTTCTTCAGGGGGCCCAGGCTGGGGTTGGGCTTGTTGGTGATGTCGCCGTAGTAGTGGTCGTACTGGCTCACCCCGCGCCCGAAGTCCTCGTCCTCGCCCTTCTTCGCGAACTCGTTGAACCGCTCGGTGGTTCGGGACAGACGGTCGGCGGGCACGCCGATCTTCTCCGCGAGTTCGGCCAGAGTCCCGGCCTTGGTGATCACGCCGGACTTGAACCACTTGCCGGGCAACGGCTGACGGCCCGACACCGATGCGAACATGTACCTGTTGCGGTAGGTCTGGTCGAACACCAGCCAGCACGGCAGGTTCTCTCCTGGCCCCTCGCCCTGGCCGAACTCGCCGCCGTACATCCGGTGCACTGCTTCCACGTAGGGCAGTGACTCGTTCATGAAGCGTTCGCCGCGGTCGTTGACCATGAAGCTGCCCGGGAGTGCGCGCTCGGAGAGAGCGAACCACGGCCCGCGGGGGAGCGGGATCGTCGGACCCCACCAGGCGT
The DNA here is from genome assembly GCF_001598915.1 of Williamsia muralis NBRC 105860. Taxonomy (GTDB): domain Bacteria; phylum Actinomycetota; class Actinomycetes; order Mycobacteriales; family Mycobacteriaceae; genus Williamsia; species Williamsia muralis. The sequence goes on from NZ_BDAP01000001.1 coordinate 987,160, forward strand.
CTTCCATGAAGCTCACGCCCGCACCGATTTTCAGGCCGGCGTTGATGCCGTCGCCGGTGTTGGACTCGGCGCCGGTGGTCCACTGCGATCCGATGGGTTCGCGCTGGTATTTGTGGCGCATCTCCTCGTTGTTCTCGAAGCCGCCACATGCGAGCACCACGCCGTGCCGGGCGCGGATGGTTCTCTGCTTGCCGTCGGTCTCCACCACCACGCCGACGACGCGACCGTTTTCGGTGACCAGATCGACGAGTCCGGTGTTCAGGCGCAACGGGATACCGGCCTGACGGACTCCGAGAAGCAGTTCCGCGGTGAGGGCGGCGCCCATCGCGATCAGTCGTTTGCCGGTCAGCTTGGCCACGGCGAACCGCGTGGCGACCTTGATCGCGCGCAGGGGCCCGCGCCAGTGACGCAGTCCTGTGCTCAGCCAGCGGTAGTCCGACTGCATCACCACCACGTTCAAGGGGGATTTGCTGTACGGGGGGTGCAGGGTCTTGATGTCGTCACCCAGTTTGCGGGAGTCGAACGGCTTGGGCTCACAGGAGCGCCCGCCCACTCGGCCGCCCGGTGCCTCCGGGTAGTAGTCGGAGTAGTTCTTGACCCACTCCAGTTCGAGGGGCGCGTGCTCGCTCAGGAAGTCGAGCGCCTCGGGGCCGCGGTCGATGTAGGCATCGATGCGCTCCGGTGCCACACCGTCGCCCACGATGGCGCGCACATAGGTGCGTGCGGCCTCGGGATCGTCCTTGACGCCGTCACGCTTGAGCACCTGGTTGTTCGGGATCCAGACACCTCCACCCGACCGGGAGGTGGATCCACCCCAGTACGGCGACTTCTCGATGATCACTGTGTCGAGGCCATGAGCGGCGGCCGTGATGGCCGAACTCATACCGGCGCCACCGGCGCCGACGACGATCACATCGAAGATCTCGTCCCCAGGAATCTCTTCCGAACGGCTCATCATTGCCCCTTCGCGCATTGCCGAGCTCTACCCTCTAGGTAGAACACGTTATAAACTCACGTCCATGGCAGGCTATACCAGCCTGGAAGGCATTGGCGAGTGCCTGACAGCCCCAAAACAGAAACACGTTCCAGTGCCCAGCTCGTACTGCAGGAGGAGCCACCAGTGACCGTTTCCGACCAGGAACGCCAGCGTATCGCCGACGATCTGGCCCGGGCCGAGGCGACCGCGGTCGCCATCGATCCACCGGTGGTGAGCCACCCGGATCTCGACGTCACAGATGCCTACGAGATCCAGCTGATCAACATCCGGAGGCGGCTCGAGGCGGGTGCGTCGGTCGCCGGCCACAAGGTGGGCCTGGCGTCTGAGGCGATGCAGAAGATGATGGGTGTCGACGAGCCGGACTACGGTCACCTGCTCGACGTGATGCAGTATCACGAGCACACCCCGATCGATGCCACCAAGTTCTGCTATCCCCGGGTCGAGGTCGAGGTCGGCTTCATCCTCGGCGCTGATCTGCCCGGTGCGGGCTGCACCAACGACGACGTGATCGCGGCGGTCGAGTGGGTGGTTCCCTCGATCGAACTGATCGACAGCCGCATCCGCGACTGGAAGATCTCTCTGCCCGACACCATTGCCGACAACGCGTCGTCGTGCGGCTGGGTGCTGGGCGAACAGCGCGTCCGCATCTCCGACATCGACACCGGCAACATCGACGCCACCTTGCACCGCAACGACGAGTTGATCGCCGAGGGAAACTCGAGCGCGGTGCTCGGTCATCCGCTCAACGCGGTGTCCTGGCTGGCACGCAAGGTCGAGAGCTTCGGTGTTCGCCTGCGAAAGGGTGACGTCATCCTTCCGGGCACCGCCACCCGGGCGATCGACATCCGGTCGGGCGACCACTTTGTCGCACAGTTCGCCGGACTCGGCAGCGTCACCCTGGATTTCACGTAGCACCGCACACATCACCACAAACTTTGGCAAGACCTGAGGTTAGGAGCACCACCCGTGGCACAGAAGGTCACTGCAGCAATCATCGGTTCGGGCAACATCGGGACCGACCTGATGTACAAGTTGGCGCGTTCGGAGGTGATCGAACCACGCTGGATGGTGGGTATCGACGCAGACTCCGAGGGCATGAAGCGTGCGGCCGACCACGGGCTCATCACGATGGCGGGCGGGGCTGACGAACTCCTGGCGTCAGAAGAGAAGCCCGACATCATCTTCGAGGCCACCTCGGCCTACGTACACCGTGAGTACGCCCCGAAGTACGAGGCGGCCGGCATCACCGCGGTGGACCTCACCCCGGCTGCCATCGGCCCTGCCGTGGTTCCCCCGGCGAACCTGCGGGAGCATCTCGACGCACCGAACACCAACATGATCACCTGCGGTGGCCAGGCGACCATTCCGATGGTCCACGCCGTCTCGTCCGTGGTGCCGGTGGTGTACGCCGAGATCGTGGCGTCTGTGTCGTCCGAGTCCGCCGGACCGGGAACGCGCGCGAACATCGATGAGTTCACGCGTGCCACATCGCGGGGAATCGAGACGATCGGCGGCGCCGACCGGGGTAAGGCGATCATCATCCTCAACCCGGCCGATCCGCCGATGATCATGCGCGACACGATCTTCTGCGCGATTCCCGAGGATGCGGACACCGATGCGATTGCTCAGGCAATTCTGAAGCGGGAGAAAGAGATCCAGGAGTACGTACCCGGGTATCGGCTGTTGCAGGAACCGCAGTTCGACCCGCCGAGTGTGGGCAACGGCGGGATGGCCCGGGTGTCGATCTTCGTGGAGGTCGAAGGCGCCGGCGACTTCCTGCCGCCGTACGCGGGCAACCTCGACATCATGACCGCCGCCGCCACGAAGGTCGGCGAAGAGATAGCGAAAAAGAAGCTTGCCGAGAAGGCAGAAAAGGTGGGTGTCTGACATGTTCGCGAACTCAGCAGATCTGATGGCAGATGCCCGGAAATACAGCGATACGTTGGACATCCGCATCACGGATTCGTCGTTGCGCGACGGCAGCCATCACAAGCGTCACCAGTTCACCGAGCAAGAGGTGCGTGACATCGTCGCCGCCCTCGATGGTGCGGGTGTTCCGGTGATCGAGGTGACCCATGGTGATGGTCTGGGTGGGTCGTCGTTCAATTATGGGTTCTCGAAGACTCCTGAGCAGCAGTTGATCCGGGCGGCGGTCGAGACGGCGACGTCGGCGAAGATCGCGTTCTTGATGTTGCCTGGTCTGGGGATCAAGGACGATATCCGGGCGGCGCAGGACAATGGTGCGCAGATCTGTCGTATCGCGACGCATTGCACCGAGGCCGATGTGTCGATTCAGCATTTCGGGTTGGCGCGTGAGTTGGGGCTCGAGACCGTGGGGTTCTTGATGATGTCGCACAGTCAGCCTCCGGAGGTGCTCGCGAAGCAGGCGCGGATCATGGCCGATGCGGGTTGTCAGTGTGTGTACGTGGTGGATTCAGCCGGCGCACTGGTGCTCGAGCAGGTGTCGGATCGCGTGTCGGCATTGCGTGCCGAGTTGGGGGATGACGCTCAGATCGGTTTCCACGGGCACGAGAACCTCGACATCGCGGTCGCCAATTCCATTGCGGCCGTTCGGGCGGGCGCTCAACAGATCGATGGGTCGGTCCGCCGCTTCGGTGCCGGCGCCGGCAACACGCCCGTGGAGGCGTTTGTCGGTGTCTGCGACAAGCTGGGCATCATCACCGGCATCGACTTCATGAAGATCGCCGACGCCGCGCAGGACGTGGTGCGGCCGGTCATGCCCACCGAATGCCTGGTCGACCGGCCCGCGATGATGATGGGCTACGCCGGGTGTTACAGCTCGTTCCTCAAGCACGCCGAGGGCCACGCCGAGAAGTACGGTGTGTCCGCCGCAGCGATCTTGATCGAGGCGGGCAGTCGAAAGCTCGTCGGCGGCCAGGAAGACCAACTGATCGACATCGCCTTGGAACTCAAGAAGAAGCAGGACGCGAACGCCGGCGTGTGAGAGTTCGCCGCTGACGTTGCCGCCGACTCGCGGACCCCGGTCTCCGGGAACACCGGACGCTACGATCGGGGTCCGAGCGTGCGTCCGCGCGTCGGTGACGCACTGATCAGGGGGAGAACATGACCTACGGTCCGCCATCCGGAAACAGCGGTGGGTTCCCGCCGCCTGGGGGTCCCGGTGGCCATCAGCCCGGTGGGTACCAGCCCGGGGGTTATCAACCTGGCCATCAACCGGGACCCGGCTATCCGCCGCAGCAATCCGGTTATCAGTCGGCCTTCGGTGCCGCCGGTCCGAGCCAGCCGTCCGCCAAGGGTCGACTGCTCGCTCCCAGGTCGTCCAACTCCGCGGTGAGGTTCCCGGGCATCGCTCTCGCCGTCGGCGGCCTGCTGATCGTGCTGTTCAGCTTTTTCACCTGGGCGTCCCAGGACTTCGGTGTGGGAAGCGTGTCGATCAGCGGCCTCGGTTCGGTGACCATCGACGCAGGCGACGACACGGCCGACTCGAGCGAGGTGGCCGACGCCGAGAGCGAGGCAGAGGCCGAAACCAGTGCGCCGGGCATCGCCACCATCATCATCGGGCTCCTGCTGGCCGGTGCTGCTGTTCCGTTGATCATCAACAGGTATCCCGCGATCGCGGCCATCGCGGGGACGGTTCTGGGACTGGTCGCGGTGATCGTGTCCCTTGTGTTCATCGCCGACCCGGGCAGTGTTGTCATCGACGGCGATGCCGGCGACACCTCGGAGGCGGACGCGGGGTGGGCACTGTGGCTTGTGGTCCTCGGCGCGTTCATCACCTTGATCGCTGCCGGCGTCGCCACTTATTTGGCCTTGGCGGCAGGTAAGGGCAGTCGGCCCGGGCCCGGAGTGTCCGGTCCGCACCAGCCACAGGGCGGCGGTCAGCCACAAGGCTACGGTCAGCCACCGGCTTACGGTCAGCCGCAAGGTTACGGTCCACCGCCGCAACAGTTCGGTACTCCCGGCGGACAGGCCGGGGGCTACGGACAAGCGCCCGGGCCGTACTACGGCCCGCCCGGTTCGGGCAATCAGAGGCCCGGTCCGTACGGACAGTGAGGGTTACGACAAAAGAACACCACTCGCGATCGATCGCGAGTGGTGTTCTTGTCTCTACGAGTTGCCCGGGTCAGTAGTAGCCGTCCGGGTCGACATCGGGTGATTCCTTGGGGATGATCCCTTCGCTCACACCGTGATCGATGCTGGCCGAGAGCCGGGGGCATGTCGGCAACATTGCGGGGTTTCCCCCTTCCGCCCGGATCCGGGTGAGTTCAGGACATTGCTCTCGTGCCTGTGCTGTCCACTGGACACTCGTGTGGTGGGGGCTGTACTTCTTCACCATCACGTGGGCGTGGCAGGTGCGGCACTCGATCTCCCGCAGCCCACCGCGTAGGTAGTGCTCTTTGTCTCTCGACGTCGCTTCCCGAACCGCTGGGCCGCGCTCCGGATCCTTGCTGAGATCCGGAGCCTTCGACCAACTGATGCTCATGACGGGGCGGCGATCACGTGGCCGAAGCCGTCTCGGGCGTCGAGGCATTCGCGGCTTCGCGCTCGGCCTTGAGTCGAATGTTCTCCTGGACCTCGATGTTCCAGTTCTCGACGGCCTTGGTGGTGTCGATCTCGTATTCGTAGCGCTGTGTCATCTCCTCGGTCACGTCGGCGACGTCGACATAGAACTGTTCGTACCAGCGGCGCAGCTGGTAGACCGGACCGTCCTCTTCCACCAGCAGCGGATTGTCGATGCGACTCTTGTGCTTCCAGATCTCGACATCTTGCAAGAACCCCACCTCGATACCGGCGGTGATCTTCGTCGCCATCTTGTCGGCCTGGTCGGCGGTGAGTCCCTCGGGGATCTTCGCGATGACGCCGTACATGAGGACAAACGAATTGTTGTCGATCGGGTAGTGGCAGTTGGTCAGGATCGTCTCGATCGCATAGCCGCCGTAGTACTGCACCATCGGGTTGAGCATGTAGGCAGGACCGTAGTAGGCGGCGATGGACTCGAGTTTGGTGTCGCCGTAAGCCGTCATGATGTCGACGTCCGGACGCCCATGCGAATTCATGTACTGCGCAGCGGTCTCGCCTTCGAAAACGTTCTTGAAGTAGTCGGGCAACGAGTAGTGCACGTAGAAGAAGTGCGCCATGTCGACGACGTTGTCGATGATCTCGCGGCAGTTCGAACCCTCGATCACGATCTTGTTCCACGTCCAGCCGGTCCACTGGTCGCTGTTCAATTCGTCGAGCTCGGGGATGATCACGTCGTCGGGGGGCGGGTTGCCCTCGGGGTCGTTGTAGACGAAGATCTGCGCGTTGCGGATCATGCCCGGCCACGAACGGGTCTTGGCCAATTTTGGTGCCCGTTTGGCATACGGGACGCCGGCGCAACGCCCGTTGGCCTTCCATCGCCAGTCGTGGAACGGGCAGGCGACGTTGCCGTCCTTGATCGAGCCCTGTGACAGGTCGCCGCCCATGTGCCGGCAGTACGCGTCGAGGATCTTGAGTTCGCCGTCGGCGACCCAGACGACCAGTTTGGTGCCGAACACGGTGACCGGATGGGGCTTGCCGTCATCGAAGTCGGCAAGAAGGCCGAGGCAATGCCAACCGCGTGCGAATCGGGTCGGCGGCGTGCCGGTGTCGATCTCGCGTACCGCGCCACCGTCTGCGCTGGTGTCAACCGCTGTCAGGCGGGCCCCCTGCTCCAACTCCGACTCCGTACTCGTCATGTCTGCTCCCTAGTTCATCGATGCCGGCTGTGGGTCGGCATGTGCCGGGCCGCGTGGTTTAAGCGTTCCCGCTTACTAGAACATGTTACAAAACTTGTCAGGTACTCGCCAGGGAAGTGATCAAAACGGCATGAATCGGGGTAAACCTGCAGTACTCGACATAAATGAGAACGTGTTCTAGTCTTGCCGGAGAAGACTTTGTGGAACGAGAGTTAGGAATCGCGCGATGAGCGACCGCAGCCAAGAGGGCGCGCAGGTACTGGACAAGATCAGCGCACTGCTGCCCGAGATCGAACAGCGGGCACAGGAAGCAGAGGATCTGCGGCAGATTCCCGACGAGACGATCGCGTCGCTCGAGGACATCGGGTTCTTCAAGCTCATGCAGCCCGAGCAGTGGGGCGGTTACCAGGTCGACCCGGTGACGTTCTACGAGGCAGTGCGTCGGCTCGGCTCGGCGTGTGGCTCCACCGGATGGGTCTCGGGCATCATCGGCATCCACAACTGGCACCTGGCTCTCTTCCCGCAGCAGGCGCAGGAGGACGTATGGGGCAAGGACACCTCGGTCCGTATCTCCTCGTCCTACGCCCCGATGGGTATGGGTGAAGTGGTCGAAGGCGGCTACAAGGTCAACGGTTCGTGGGCATGGTCCTCGGGTTCGGGCCACGCGAGCTGGGTTGTCCTCGGCGGACCGGTGATCAAGAACGGAAAGCCTGTCGACTTCGTGAGCTTCCTGATCCCACGCGAGGACTACGCCATTCGTGACGTGTGGAACGTGGTCGGGCTCAAGGGCACCGGGTCCAACACCATCGACGTCAAGGACGTGTTCGTACCGAGCCACCGGATGCTCAGCTTCCGGGCGATGAGCACCGGCGAGGCTCCGGGCCTGGAGAAGAACACCGCGCCGGTCTACAAGATGCCCTGGGGCACAATCCATCCGAGCACCATCTCGGCGCCGATCGTGGGAATGGCCTACGGCGCCTATGCCGCACACGTCGAACACCAGGGTAAGCGCGTCCGCGCGGCCTACGCCGGTGAGAAGGCGAAGGACGACCCATTCGCCAAGGTTCGCATCGCCGAGGCCGCCAGTGACATCGACGCGGCGTGGACCCAGCTCTCGGGCAACCTGCAGGCCGAGTACGACCTGCTGCTCGCGGGACAGGAAGTGCCGATGGAACTCCGGTTGAAGGCCCGTCGCGATCAGGTCCGCGCAACCGGCCGGGCCATCGCGTCGATCGACCGGCTCTTCGAGAATTCCGGAGCCCACGCCCTCGACAACGACACACCCATCCAGCGTTTCTGGCGCGACGCACATGCCGGCCGCGTCCACGCGGCCAACGATGCCGAACGGGCCTACGTCGCCTACGGCAACGGCGAATTCGGGATCCCCATCGGTGACACGATGGTCTGAGTTCACCACCGACATCTCGCAAAGGAGCAGATCGACGATGACCGAAACCCTTGGCCCGATCCGTTCACTCGGCTACATGCGTATCGAGGCCACCGACATGCCGGCCTGGCGTGACTACGGTCTCAAGGTGCTGGGTATGCCCGAGGGCAGTGGCCCCACGGAGGGCGCCCTGTACCTGCGCATGGACGACTTTCCCGCACGTCTGGTGATCACGCCAGGAGAGCACGACCGTCTGGTGTCGTCCGGCTGGGAATGTGCCAACGCCGCTGCACTGCAGGAAGTCCGAGATCGATTGTCGGCAGCCGGCGTGGTCTTCCGCGAAGGCAAGGACGAGGAACTGGCCGACCGTCAGGTCGTGGAGATGGTGGTCTTCGAGGACCCGAGCGGCAACGTTCTCGAGGCGTTCCATGGTGTGGCACTGCAACATCGCAGGGTGGTGAGCCCCTATGGCCACAAGTTCGTCACTGGCGAGCAGGGTTTGGGGCACGTTGTGCTCACCACCGACGACGACGCGGCCTCGCTGCACTTCTACCGCGACGTGCTCGGTTTCCGTCTGCGCGACTCGATGCGGCTGCCGCCGGAACTGGTCGGGCGGGAACAGGGCGACGAGCCGCCATGGCTTCGGTTCTTCGGCTGCAACCCACGCCACCACAGCCTGGCGTTCCTGCCGATCCCGAACGACACCGGCATCGTCCACCTGATGATCGAGGTGGAGAACACCGATGACGTGGGCCTGGCCCACGACCGGGCGTTGCGCAAGAAGGTCCCGATGTCGGCCACGCTGGGCCGTCACGTCAACGACCTGATGTACTCGTTCTACATGAAGACGCCCGGCGGATTCGACGTCGAATTCGGCTGCGAGGGCAGGCAAGTCGACGACACCGACTGGGTGGCTCGCGAGAGCACGGCGGTCAGTCTCTGGGGGCACGACTTCTCCATCGGATTCAAGAACGCCTGACATGTCCCCTCATCCACGCGGTTCAGATGATTTCGACCCGCGGCAGTTCCGGACGGCCATGGGTCAGTTCTGCACCGGGGTCACCGTGATCACCACGATGACCACCGATGACGCCCCAGTGGGGTTCGCCTGCCAGTCGTTTGCAGCCCTGTCGCTCGATCCACCACTGGTGCTGTTCTGCCCGATGAAGACCTCCCGCAGCTGGAAGGTCATCGAGCAGAGCGGAAAGTTCTGCGTCAATGTGTTGTCGACCAACCAACAGGACGTCAGTGCCGCATTCGGCGCACCGGGTGATGACAAGTTCGCCGGGATCGACTGGGATCCCTCGCCTCTCGGCCTGCCCGTCATCCGGCACTCGTTGTCATGGGTGGATTGCACGCTGGAGCGCGTCGATGACGGCGGCGACCATTTCATCGCGATAGGCCGGGTGCAGACTTTGGGAGAAGTGCTGCAAGACAAGCCTTTGCTGTTCTACCGTGGTGGTTATCTGTCCACCGAACATCCGCGGGTCACTCCGGCCCAGGCGGAGCTCGAGAACTTCCTCACCTGGACCGGCGGGGACACCTGGCTGTAGTTCCGGCCATCACAAGGGAGTGAGATGACAACAACCGTCACGAAAGATGTGACCGCCCCTTTCGCCGCGGCCATCGCCGACGCCGAGAAGCTGATCACCTCAGCTGATTTCATCCGCAACGAGCAGGATCTGGCCGAGGGATACGACTACCTCGGCGGCAGCATCCGCGCGAGCCTGCAGATGGCATGGGCGTATGGCAAGACCCACCCGTTCTTCGTCACGTCCACGGGCCCCTACACAAAGATGGGGTTGGACAACCCCGATACGCTGTACTATCACGCCAACGTGCAGGCCGACGCGGAGTATCTGATCACCGGAAAGCGCGGCAACACAGCAGATCTCAGCTTTCAGGTTCTCAAGGGTGACTACACCGCCACCGACGTTCCCGGTGGCGACGACGCCTTCGACGACCGTCGACTGACGATCGAAGCGGACGGGACCTACACGCTCCGCTTCGGACCGCCCAAGGCCGACCCGGGACCCAACTACTTCGTTCTCGGCGAGGGGTCGTCAATGCTCGCGGTGCGCGAGGTGTACAGCGACTGGATGCAGGAAAAGGGACAGATCCGGATCGAGCGGGTCGACACAGTGGGCAGCGCGCCGGTGGAGCCCGACCTCGCGCAGATCACCCGCCGCTATCAGGTGGCCGGCAAGATGTTGCTGTCGCGGATCAACACCTGGTTCAACTTTCCGAAGTGGTTCTACCTGCACCTGCCGGTGAACACCTTGACCGCGCCCCGTCTGACGCCGGGTGGGCTGAGCACCCAGTACTCATCGGTGGGCCACTACGACCTCGCCGACGACGAGGCGATGGTGATCACGGTGCCGAAATCCGATGCGCCGTACCAGGGTTTCCAGCTGGGCAGTATGTGGTACATCTCGCTGGACTACGTCAATCATCAGACCAGCCTCAATTCTGCTCAGGCGCAGGTGGATCCGGATGGGAAGATCCGCCTGGTGGTCAGCAGGCAGAATCCGGGCATCGCCAACTGGATCGAGACAACCGGAAAACAGCGGGGTATCGCGCAGTTCCGGTGGCAGCGGGTCGACCGCGAGCTGACCGAGTCCGATGGCCCCACCGTCGCGATCGTCAACGTGGCCGACGTGCCCGACCACCTGCCGCACTTCGAGTCCAACACCATCGACGAGGCAGGCTGGCGTGACCGGATAGCCGCACGCCAGCGCGGATTCGCGCAGAGGATGCTGGGATGACCGCCACCGTGTCCACCGGCCTGCTCGAGGGCAAGGTCGTCGTGGTCGGGGGAGTGGGGCCGGGTCTCGGCCGTTCGATCAGCGTGCAAGCCGCTGCTGCCGGCGCCAAGGTGGTGCTCGCGGCCCGGACCGAGAGCCGGCTCGCCGAGGTGGCCAAGGAGATCGATGCCGCCGGCGGCGTCGCGTTGCAGGTCCCCACCGACATCACCGATGACGCGGCTGTCGATTCCCTCGTCGCGGCAACGGTTGCCGAGTACGGCCGTGTCGACGTACTGGTGAACAACGCCTTCTCGCTGCCTTCGATGAAGTCGTTGGCACGCACCGACTTCGACCACATCCGGTCGAGCCTGGACCTCACGGTCCTCGGCGGCCTGCGCATGACCAAGGCCTTCACCGACGAATTGGCCAAGGTGTCCGGTTCTGTGGTGATGATCAATTCCATGGTCCTGCGGCACTCGGAGCCGCGTTACGGCAGCTACAAACTCGCCAAGGCGGCCCTGCTCGCCATGTCGCAGACACTCGCCACGGAGTTGGGCGACAAGGGTGTTCGTGTCAACAGCGTGCTACCCGGTTACATCTGGGACGACCAGCTGAAGTGGTACTTCGGTGAGGTCGCCAAGAAGTACGACATCACGCCGGAGGCCGTCTACGAACAGACCGCCTCCAAATCCGACCTCAAACGTCTGCCCGAACCCGATGAGATCGCTCGGGCGGTGGTGTTCCTCGCCTCGGATTGGGCCAGCGCCATCACCGGCCAGACGCTGGACGTCAATTGCGGCGAGTACCACACCTGAGGAGCGAGATGACCATTCCGAGAACGAATGTGGGCACGGTCGAGGATCTGCATGCGTCGGCGACGAAGGCGTGTGGACTCGACGACTTCGGTCAGGATGACTACACCGAGGCTCTTGGTGTCCTGCTGGAGTCGTACGAGCGCGATGCGGGACTCACCGAGCTCGGCAGCAAGATGAACCGCTTCTTCCTTCGGGGTGCGCTGGTCGCCCGATTGCTCAGCGAGGCATCGTGGAAAGCCAATCCCGAGTATGTCTCCGCGCCGGTGGAACGCCCCATCTTCGTCACCGGGTTGCCCCGTACCGGGACCACCGCCCTGCACCGGCTGCTCACCGCAGATCCGGGCCATCAGGGTCTGGAGATGTGGCTTGCCGAGTTCCCGCAGCCCCGGCCTCCGCGCGACACCTGGGAGGCGAATCCGGTCTTCCAGCAGATCCAGGCCGGACTCGAACAGCACCATGTGGAGAACCCGGAATTCATGGGGCTGCACTACATGAGTGCCTCCGACGTCGAAGAGTGCTGGCAGTTGCTGCGTCAGACCATGAAGTCGATTTCCTATGAATCCCTGTCGTATCTGCCGACCTACTCCCAGTGGTTGCAGAAGCAGGACTGGACGAACGCCTACACGCGGCACAAGAAGAACCTCCAGTTGATCGGGCTGAATCAGCCGGAGCGTCGCTGGGTGCTGAAGAACCCCAGTCATCTGTTCGCGCTCGATGAATTGATGGCCGTCTATCCGGACGCGTTGATCATCCAGACCCACCGGCCACCCGCGACGATCATCCCGTCGATGTGCAGTCTTGCCGAGCATGCGGGCGAGGGATGGTCGACCGTGTTCACGGGTGAACTGATCGGCAAGACGCAACTCGAGTTGTGGTCGCGAGGGCTGCACGCTTTCAATGCGGCCCGGTCGAAGTACAACCCGGATCAGTTCATCGACATCGACTTCCGCGACTTCCGCACCGACCCCATGGGCACGATCGAAACCATCTATCGCACGTTCGGACTCGACCTCACCGACGAAGCGGCGTCGGCGATGCGAGCACTCGACGAGGAGAGCAAGTCGGGCGACCGCAAACCCGTCCACAAGTACTCCTTGGAGGATTACGGCCTCACCGAGGCCGAGGTGAACGCGGCCTTCGACTGACCGGGCAGCCGCCCGTCGTGGACGGGTGACGGTGTCTCGCTGAGTGGATATCCGGAGTCTTGACTCCGCTTGTGGTGCTAGCTTCAGAGCAGCATGCGGAGTGGTCTCTCCGGTTCGAGCTCAGGAGCTGTATGGACATCGCACCCAAGCGGACGCACTACCGGGTCACGTTCACCGTGATCACCGTGGGCGTGGCCGCGTTCGCGTTGCTGCAGTCCCTGGTGATACCGGTACTGCCGACTATCCAGGTGTCCCTCGGGACAACGCAGACCGACGTGACCTGGGTGCTCACCGCCTACCTCCTCTCCGCGTCGGTGTTCACGCCCATCATGGGTCGCCTCGGGGACATGTACGGCAAGAAGCTGCTGTTCGTGGTTGCGCTGGCCGCGCTGGGAATCGGCTCGTTGCTGGCTGCGCTGGCGGCGTCGCTGTCGGTGATGGTGGTCGCGCGTGTGATCCAGGGTGTCGGTGGCGGCGTCCTGCCCTTGGCCTTCGGGATCATCCGTGACGAATTCCCCGAGAAGAGGGTGCCCGGCGCCGTCGGGATGGTCGCGGCCCTGACGTCGCTGGGCGCCGGCCTGGGTGTTGTGCTGGCCGGGCCGATCGTCGATGTACTCACCTATCACTGGCTGTTCTGGATTCCGCTGATCATGACGACCATCGCGGGTGTGGCGGCCTACGCCTTCATCCCGGAGTCGAAGGGCCGGGCCCCGGGCAGGGTCAACTGGGTCACCGCTCTGTTGCTGTCAGCATGGCTGGTGGCGCTGTTGCTCGGTGTCAGCCAGGCACCCAAGTGGGGCTGGACATCACCCGAGGTCGTCGGATTGCTCGTGACTGCTGCGATCTTCCTGGTGGTGTGGATCGTTGCCGAAGCACGATCGGCGAACCCGCTAATCGACATGAAGATGATGCGGATGCGCACCGTGTGGGCCGCGAACCTGGTTGCGCTGATGATGGGTATCGGGATGTATGCCGGGTTCGGATTCCTGCCGCAGTTCGTGCAGACCCCGACATCGGCGGGATACGGATTCGGGGCATCGGTCAGTGAGTCGGGCTTGATGATGTTGCCCAGCTCGGTCTTCATGTTCATCCTCGGGCTCGGTGCCGGGCGCCTGTCTGCTCGCTTCGGCTCGAAGAACCTGTTGACGGCAGGGACACTCGTCAGCGCTGCCGGGTACTTCCTCGTCGCGTTTCGTCACTCCAGCGAAGCGGACATCTTCGCCGCGATGTGCCTGTCGGGTATCGGTATGGGACTTGCGTTCTCCGCCATGGCAAACGTTGTCGTCGCGGCGGTGCCACCCCATCAGACCGGAGTCGCCAGCGGCATGAACGCCAACATCAGAACCATCGGCGGTTCGCTGGGCGCAGCATTCATGGGAACTGTGGTCACCGCGGGCGCCACACCGACGGGACTGCCCAAGGAATCGGGCTACACCCACGGCTTCATCATGCTGGGGGTCGCCGTGTGCCTGGGAGCTGTTGCCACACTTTTCATCCCGTCGGTCAAACGTGGAGGGGCGGCGTTGGACGCGACCGCGGACCTCGCACACGCCGAACTCGCGATGGTTGCCGGCGGTACCCTCTCCGGTGACAAGTCGGAATGAGGTCGGCCATGGGTGTGCAGGCCACCGCAGACGGTGGGAAAGTGCTGCGGCGTGACGCTGCGGAGAACCGGCGACGACTACTGGACGCGGCGGCAAAGGTGTTCAGTGACCGCGGGCTCGATGCCGGGGTCGAGGAGATCGCCCGGGTGGCCGGCGTCGGCATGGGCACGCTGTACCGGAGATTCCCCACCAAGGACGCCTTGATCAGCGAACTCGTACGGCAGTTGCTCATCGATCTGGTGGCGATGGCCAGGGCCGCGCGTGACGTGACCGACGGTTCTGGTCTGGAACGATTGCTGTTCGACACCGGTGCCGTTCAGGCGTCGCATCGAGGCTGTGTGTCGCGGATGTGGAACGACGACGAGCACACGGTGTTGCTCAGGGACGAGTTCCGCACGATCCTGGCCGAATTGCTGGCCGTTGCTCAAGATGCCGGACGGATTCGTCCTGATGTCACCGTCACCGACCTCGATCTTGTCTTCTGGGCGGTCAGGGGCGTCGTCGAGACCACGCGGGGTGTCAGTGACACGGCGTGGCGTCGACATCTGGCAGTGGTGGTCGCCGGGCTGCGGCCAGGGGGTGAGGAGCTGTCGGAGCCTACGGTCGGCGAGCGTGAGGTGGCGTTGGCGAAGAAGCGGATACTCGCCGGCCGAACGGGCCCGTCCTGAGCGTCGAGCGCCGCGGCACATGCATTCAGCGTGCGAGCGCGTGGGCGACGCGATCGGCGGTAGCCGCAACCGACGTGCCCAGGTGCGCCATCTCGTCCGCACTCATCTCGCGGTTGGGGCACACCACGATCGACGCGATGACAGTGCCCTCGGAGTCGATGATCGGTGCGCCGATCGTGACCACAGCGACAACTCCGACGGACTCCTCCGGCAGATAGTCGATGGTGGTCAGTTCGGCCAGCAGCCCCGCCACCCGTGAGCGCACCGTGTCCGAGACCGGTGAATCTCGCAGTGACGCAAGCGCGTCGATCATCTCGGCATGGTCACCGGTGAGGCGCTCCACCGCGTACCCGCGGTCGCAGATCACTTCCAGTACGTCGTGCAGTCGGTCGCGGGCACCCGGCGGTGCCGAGTCGATCCACCGCTGCCGTTCGGCTTCAGGCGCCCACGCGACGAACTCTCGGCACACGGGTGGGCGTAGCGCGATGCGCCGGCCGGGTCTGATCCACTGCATGTCCGGCACCCCGACGAGTTCTGTGACAGTGATCTGTTCGGCCACGCGTTCGGCGAGGAACGCCGGCATGTCGAGGTCCGCAGCGAGTTCGTGGATCATCGGAGCTGCCAAACGCCGCAACGGATAGCCACGTTCGGCCTGCCGCGCCAGGGCGACGAAGCCGGCACCGATCGCGAACTGGCCGTCTTCTCGCGATACCCAGCCGTCGATGGTGAGTTGCGTCAGCACCGCGTGGGCGGTGGCTCTGGAAAACCCTGTGCGACGGACTATCTCCGCCAGTGTCAGGCGGCCGCCGGTCTGTTCGGCCAGCAGTTCGATCACCCGGACCACACGCTGCGTGGGTGGCGAGGGTTGACCCGCAGGCATGCTGTCGCTTACCGTCACTGTCATATTTTCAAACACTAGTGTCGGATATTCGACAGGTCAAGTCCTGGCGAGGCGAACGACGCGAGAGGATTCTCACGGTGCTGACAACGGGGTACGAGCTCACCCATCTGGCCGCGCTCGAGGCGGAATCGGTCTACATCTTCCGAGAGGTCGCCGCGACGGCGCAGCGGCCGGTGCTGCTGTTCTCCGGCGGCAAGGACTCGGTGGTGATGTTCCACGTGGCGCGCAAGGCGTTCTGGCCTGCGCCGGTTCCCTTTCCGCTCATGCATGTGGACACCGGGCACAATTTCGACGAGGTCATCGACTACCGGGATCGGGTTGTCGAGAAGACCGGTGTTCGACTGGTGGTTTCGAGTGTGCAGGACGACATCGACGCCGGCCGGGTGGTGGAACAGACCGGTCCGGGTGCCAGTCGTAACCGGCTGCAGACCACATCGCTGCTGCGCGGGATCCGGGAGAACAATTTCGACGCCGTCTTCGGTGGCGCGCGACGCGATGAGGAGAAGGCGCGCGCCAAGGAGCGGGTCTTCAGCTTCCGAGACGAGTTCGGCGCCTGGGATCCACGAGCGCAACGGCCCGAACTGTGGAACCTCTACAACGGCCGCCACAACAAAGGTGAGCACATCCGGGTATTCCCCCTGAGCAACTGGACCGAACTCGACATCTGGCAGTACATCGCCGCCGAAGAGATAGAACTACCGAGCATCTACTACGCCCATCGGCGCGAAGTGGTGCCCAGGGACGGGATGCTGCTGGCCAAGACGCCGTACGTGGAACTCGCACCCGGCGAGGCGGTGCACACCGAGCAGGTGCGGTTCCGGACGGTCGGCGACGCGACGTGCACCGGATGTGTGCTCAGTGACGCCGTCACGGTCGAGCAGGTCATCGATGAAGTGGCCGCCACCAGACTCACCGAACGCGGTGCAACCCGAGCCGACGACCGAATCTCGGAGTCCGGCATGGAAGATCGCAAGAAAGAAGGATACTTCTGATGACCGTCGACCAGGAACTGATCATCGGCGAGCCCGTACGGCGCGGACGGAAAGAGTTGCTGCGGTTGGCAACTGCCGGAAGCGTCGACGACGGCAAGTCCACACTGATCGGCCGGCTGCTGTACGACTCGAAGAGCATCTTCACCGACCAGATGGAGTCGATCGAGCGCACCAGCTCCGAACGCGGCGACGAATACGCCAACCTCGCGCTGCTGACCGATGGCCTTCGTGCAGAGCGCGAGCAGGGCATCACCATCGACGTGGCGTACCGGTACTTCGCAACACCCAAGCGCAAGTTCATCATCGCCGACACCCCCGGGCATGTGCAGTACACCCGCAACATGGTGACCGGGGCATCCACCGCCGACGTGGCACTCGTTCTCATCGACGCCCGCAAGGGAGTGCTCGAGCAGACCCGCAGGCACGCCTTCCTGTCGTCGTTGCTCGGCATCGCGCACATCGTCTTGTGTGTGAACAAAATGGACCTGGTGGATTGGTCGGAAGAACGATTCACCGAGATCAAGGACGAGTTCAGCGCATTCGCCAGCAAACTCAACGTGACCGACCTCAGCTTCATCCCGGTGTCGGCGCTGCTCGGGGACAACGTGGTCGATGCGTCGGTCCACATGCCCTGGTATCGGGGTACCTCGCTGCTCGGACACCTCGAGGACGTCCACATCGCCTCGGACCGCAATTTCATCGACGCCCGGCTGCCGGTGCAATACGTGATCCGTCCTCAGGTCAGCGACGGCTCGGACCATCGCAGCTACGCCGGAACCATTGCCAGCGGAACGTTCAAGCCCGGCGACGAAGTGGTGGTGCTGCCCAGCGGATTCAGCACCACCGTGGCCGAGATCTGGGGCCCCGGCGGCAGCAAGCTCGACGAGGCATTCGCGCCGATGGCCGTGTCCGTCTCGCTCGCCGACGAGATCGACATCACCCGCGGAGAGATGCTCGCCCGTCCGAACAATCGACCGTACGTAGGTCGCGACATCGATGCGATGGTGTGCTGGTTCTCCGAGGACACCGAGTTGAAGCCGGGTAACCGCTACACCATCCAGAGCTCGACCCGCGAGTCGAAGGCCGTGATCGGCGACCTCACCTATCGACTCGACGTCAACTCCCTCCATCGTGAGGAGGGGCCACAGGAGTTGCGGCTCAACGAGATCGGGCGCGTCCGTCTGCGCACCCAGCAACCCATGATGTTCGACTCGTACCGCCAGCATCGCTTCACGGGTAGCTTCATCTTGATGGACGAGGCGACGAACAAGACCGTCGGCGCCGGGATGATCAACGGTCCGGTCAGCAACGACTCCCACGTGGTCTGGCACAGCTCGTCGGTGACCAGGGAGCAGCGCTCCCATCGTGGGGCGACCATCTGGTTGACCGGACTGTCCGGTTCCGGGAAGTCGTCGATCGCATCGGAACTGGAACGATCGATGGTGGCCGAAGGCCGTCCGGCCTACCTGATGGACGGTGACAATCTCCGCCATGGGCTGAACTCCGATCTCGGGTTCGGAGACGACGATCGCCGGGAGAACATCCGGCGCACCGCCGAGGTCGCGGCACTCTTCGCGGACTCGGGTGCGGTTGCGATCGTTTCGCTGATCAGCCCCTTCGCCGCCGAACGCGAGCGGGCGCGCGAGGTCCATGCCGAGCGCGGCCTGCCGTTCTTCGAGGTGTTCGTCGACACGCCGCTCGAGGTCTGCGAGGAACGCGACCCGAAGGGGCTGTACGCGAAGGCGCGTCGTGGTGAGGTCGCACATTTCACCGGCATCAGTTCGCCCTACGAGCGACCGGAAGCGGCGGACGTCGTCATCACCCCCGGTGACGGTGCGCCTGCCGACGTCGCGGAGGCCATCCGCCGTAACCTGGGCGTGTGACTGTGACCTCATCCGATGCAGAGCTCGCCGGTCGTCTTGCCACCGAGGCCGGGAATCTGCTGGTCGAACTCCGATCAGACCCATCGCTGAACGGCAAAGAACTGGGCAAGGCCGGGGACCTGCGCTCCAACGAGTTCCTGCTCGACGCGCTCGCGCGTGAACGGCCGGGCGATTCCGTACTGTCCGAGGAATCGGCCGACGATCTGTCCCGACTGGACGCCGACCGCGTGTGGATCGTCGACCCTGTGGACGGCACAAAGGAATACGGTCTGGACGACCACACCGACTGGGCTGTGCACGTTGCACTGTGGGAAAAGGGGTTGGGGCTCACGGTCGGCGCGGTCTCGCTGCCGGGGCTCGGTGTCACCTACGTCAACGATGGGGCGCCGGTGCCACCCACCACCGGTCTGGCGAGAACACCGCGGGGCGACAAGCCGCGCGTGGTCATCAGCGGCTCGCGGCCTCCCGCTTTCGCCGAGTCGGTCGCCACGGCCATCGGTGGTGAGCTGCTTCCGATGGGATCGGCAGGCGCCAAGGCGATGGCAGTGGTTCGGGGTGAGGCCGACGCGTATGTGCACGCCGGTGGACAGTACGAGTGGGACTCGGCCGCGCCGGTGGCTGTGGCGAAGTCACATGGGTTGTGGTGCAGTCGGATCGACGGACTGTCGCTGGAGTACAACCAGCGCGACGTCTATCTACCCGATCTTGTCATCTGCAGGCCTGAACTCGCCGAGTCGATCTTGGAAGTGACCCGAGCTGCCGGCTGAGGATTCGCGGGGCCGGTCTACCGGACCCGACCTTGTCCGCTCCGCAATCCGCCGAGCACACCGGCCAATGCGGCCTGCATGTCGGAGGCCTCGATGCGCATGAGTGCGTCGTCGTCGAGGTCGGCGAGTTCGATGGTGCCGCTTGTCAGACGGTGTTCGCGTTCTTCTTCGGCGCTCTCGACCACGTTGCGGACGAAGCGCCCGTTGCCCGCGAGGTCGATCATGCGACGCTCCCGGCCGAACTCGTCGAGCTCGACCTGATGACACAGGGGAGCGCACGCCATCTCGAGTTCCCGGAGCGCTTCCGTCGACAGTAACGAATCACGTTTGCGGGCAAGAAGATCGGCGATCTGGGTGAGTTCGGTGGGACTGTAGGAGTCGAATCTGATGCGCTTGGAGAATCGTGACGACATTCCCTCGTTCGCGGCGAGCAGCCGGTCGATCTCTGCGTCATAGCCTGCGATGATCACCACCAGCCGGTCGCGGTCGTCTTCCATCCGCGCGAGCAAGGTGTCGACGGCTTCGCGACCGAACGCGTCGCCGCCGGAGAGGCCACTCTGCACCAGCGTGTAGGCCTCATCGATGAACAGCACGCCGTCCATCGCACGGTCGATCACCTCCGATGTCTTGATGGCCGTGCTACCGAGGTGTTCGCCCACCAGATCACGACGTGACACCTGCACCACCGCATCGGTTTTGATGAGACCGAGCCCGCAATAGATCTTGGCGACGATGCGCGAGATGGTGGTTTTGCCGGTGCCGGGTGGACCGGTGAATGCCAGGTGCAGACTGCGTGGGCCGGTCGCGAGACCCTTGTCCGATCGGATCTTCGCCAGGGTGGCTGCCGACTGCAGCTTGGTCACCTGGCTCTTGACCGATTCGAGGCCGATCTGCTCGGCGAGTTCGGCCTGTGCCGCCGCGAGCAGACTTCCCTCGGAGTCGTCAGGAGCAGACGCCGAGGCCGCGACCGTCTCTGCTGCAGTGGCCGGGTCCCAGCGGTCGCTACGAGAGGCGATCGTCTCGGCGGTGGTGATCACCAACCGGAAACGCTGATCCGAGAGGGCCTTGGAGTTGGCCGAGAACGAGGGGTCACGGGAATACACGGCCTCGAACCGTTCACGAGCCGGCGCCTCCATGCCCTGTTCGCGCAAGGCCAGCCCGTGGGTGAACATCGCCGCCGTCGCCGCGGCGGGGATCGGCCCATTCGCCGCGGCTTCGAGTCGCCGTACACCTTCGGTGAACAGGCCCATCTGCACGCACGCCGATCCGGCCATCAGGTCGGCGCCGGCGTTCATGTACTCGTCCGTCCACGTGGTCGACGGAGCCAGTGCGGTGAGCACGTCTGTCCAGCGCTGGGTGCGGAAGTGCAGGCTGGCCCGTAGGTAGTCCACGATCGGTGGCAGGCCCCGGTCGGCACATTCGGCGGCCGCCTCGTCGAGGGCGTCCTCGGCTCCCTGGTAGTCGGCGCCGGCGATCAGCGTGGCCGCGTACGCCACGATGGCCTCGGTCCGGTCGGCCAACGGATAGTCGATGTACAGGCCGGTGGAGAAGCGGCCGGACAACGTTCGCGGCGGAAGCCCCAGCCGACGCTGCTCGGCGCCGATCGTCGCACGGCAGCGGTACAGCTGGAGCAACACGGAGGCAGAGTTGTCCCCGGACGCCACCCGCCCCAGCCAGGCGTCGGCCATCATGGGCGCCCACTCGGTGGCCCGGGTGAATGCGAGCGCGGCCTTGGCCGGATCGGCCGGATACTGCTCGCCGTCGATCGGTATCCCCGACGACCGGACCGCGAAGTCGAACAACTGGCGTGCCTTGGCGGCAGACGAGCGCGACTGCCCTGTGTCGATCATGGTCGTTTCCCCCTGTGTACCGACCAGCCGAACGACGAATCAGCTGGTCTGGCCCCCCGCGCACAGTTCCCACTCCCGCTGCGCTGCCCGAGACACTACCGCGAGGAGGACGAGATCACCCCGCCTGCCGGCCTCCGCCTAGACTGTCACCGTGAGTGCAGACGTAGATACCGTTTCCGTCGCCGCCGATACCCCCGACCAGCCCCAGCCGTTTCGCGAGCTGGGCCTCAAGGACGACGAGTATCAGCGGATCCGTGAGATCTTGGGCCGCAGGCCGACCGCCGCCGAACTGGCCATGTATTCGGTGATGTGGTCCGAGCATTGCTCGTACAAGTCATCCAAGGTGCATCTGAGGTATTTCGGCGAGACCACCACCGACGAGATGCGCTCCTCGATGCTCGCGGGCATCGGTGAGAACGCCGGTGTGGTCGACATCGGCGACGGCTGGGCTGTCACCTTCAAGGTCGAATCGCACAACCACCCGTCGTATGTCGAGCCCTACCAGGGCGCCGCGACCGGTGTGGGCGGCATCGTCCGCGACATCATGGCCATGGGTGCACGCCCGATCGCCGTGATGGACCAACTGCGTTTCGGTGCCGCGGACGCGCCGGACACCCGCCGGGTGGTCGACGGTGTGGTGCGCGGTGTCGGCGGGTACGGCAACTCCCTGGGTCTGCCGAACATCGGCGGTGAGACGGTGTTCGACGCGTCGTACGCAGGGAACCCGTTGGTGAATGCGCTCTGCGCCGGCGTCATGCGGGTCGAGGACCTGCACCTGGCGTTCGCGTCGGGGACCGGTAACCGGATCATCCTGTTCGGTGCCCGGACCGGTCTCGACGGGATCGGCGGTGTGTCGGTGCTCGCGTCGGAGACCTTCGACGACAGCGCCGGTGGCCGCCCGAAGAAGCTGCCCGCGGTGCAGGTCGGCGATCCGTTCACCGAGAAGGTGCTCATCGAGTGCTGCCTAGATCTGTACAAGGCGGGCATCGTCATCGGCATCCAGGATCTCGGCGGTGCCGGATTGTCGTGTGCCACCTCCGAATTGGCTGCTGCCGGTGATGGCGGGATGCGCATCGAACTGGAGAAGGTCCCGATGAGGGCCACCGGGATGACCCCGGCCGAGGTGCTCTCGAGCGAGTCGCAGGAACGCATGTGTGCCGTGGTGGCGCCGGAGAACGTCGAGGCGTTCATGGAGGTCTGCCGCAAGTGGGACGTGCTGGCCACCGACATCGGCGAGGTCACCGATGGTGAGCACCTCGAGATCACCTGGCACGGCGAAACCGTGGTCGATGTTCCGCCGCGGACCGTCGCCCACGAAGGGCCGGTCTACGAGCGTCCCGTCGCGCGTCCGGAGTGGCAGGACGGCGTGATCGCCTCCACGACAAAGGATCTGAAGCGGCCGGCCTCCGGCGACGAGCTGCGTGACACGCTGCTGCAGATGATCTCCTCGCCCGCGCTGTGCAGTCGGCGGTTCATCAC
Organism: Williamsia muralis NBRC 105860; assembly: GCF_001598915.1. GTDB lineage: Bacteria > Actinomycetota > Actinomycetes > Mycobacteriales > Mycobacteriaceae > Williamsia > Williamsia muralis. Next base: position 1,010,091 of record NZ_BDAP01000001.1, read on the forward strand.
CGAGCAGTACGACCGCTACGTGCGGGGCAACACGGTGCTGGCCGAACATGCGGACTCGGGAATGATCCGGATCGACGAGTCGTCGGGCCGCGGTATCGCGCTGTCCACCGACGCGTCGGGTCGCTACACCTACCTCGATCCCTATCGCGGCGCGCAGCTCGCGTTGGCCGAGGCATACCGCAACGTCGCCGTCAGCGGCGCGACCCCGAAGGCCGTCACCAACTGCCTGAACTTCGGGTCGCCCGAGGACCCGGCCGTCATGTGGCAGTTCCAGCAGGCCGTGCGCGGATTGGCTGACGGCTGTGCACAATTGGGCATCCCGGTCACCGGCGGAAACGTGAGTTTCTACAACCAGACCGGCGCCACGCCCATCCTGCCGACGCCGGTTGTCGGTGTTCTCGGTGTCATCGACGACGTGCGTCGTCGCATCCCGACCGGTTTCGGTACCGAGCCGGGGGAGACCCTGATCCTGCTCGGTGATACCCATGACGAGTTCGATGGATCGATCTGGTCGCAGGTGGTGCACGACCACCTCGGTGGCACGCCGCCTGCTGTCGACCTCGAGCGTGAGCGTTTGCTGGCCGCCATCCTCACCGCAGCGTCGCGCGATGGCCTGGTGTCCGCTGCGCACGACCTGTCCGAGGGTGGCCTCGCGCAGGCCGTCGTCGAGGGCGCACTCGCGGGCGAGACCGGTTGCCGGATCTTGCTTCCCGAAGGCGCTGACCCGTTCGTGTGGCTGTTCTCCGAGTCGTCGGGCCGAGTTCTGGTCGCGGTGCCGCGTACCGAGGAGACCCGGTTCACCGGCATGCTCGACGCGCGGCAGATGCCGTGGACCCGCATCGGCGTGGTGGATCAGGGCAGCGATTCGGTCGAGATCCAGGATCAGTTCTCGATCCCGCTGACCGAATTGCGCGAGACCTTCGAAGTAACGCTCCCAGCCCTCTTCGGCTAGCCCGATTTTGGTGGGTTCTGGCGTCCGCGACCTGCGGTTTCGGTCGCCCTAACCCACCAAAATGGGGTACTGGGGACGCGGCTCTCCTTGATAGTTCGAGGTCCTAAGTATTACCCTTGCTAAGTGTTCGACAATGAGCTGACCAACCTGGCCGACGCCATCCGCCCGACGATGGCCCGGGTGTATCTGACGATTCGCCGACGGTCACCGTTCGGCGAATACACCGCGGCGCAGGGCTCCACCCTGGCGACCCTGGCAGAGCACGGCCCGATGCGGATGGGAGAACTGGCCCGCCGCGAGGGCGTGCGGATGCCGACCGTGACAGCGGCCGTGGATGTGCTGGTCGGTCACGGGCTGCTGCGTCGCGACCCCGATCCCGATGATCGACGGGCCGTGCAGGTGAGCATCACCGACGACGGGCGGCGTGAGATGGCGCAGCTGCAGTCGGCGCGCAACGAGGTGCTCGCCCGCGCGATGGCGGGCATGACCGACGACGAGTTGCGAGCCCTCCGAGCCGCCGTCCCCGCATTGCGATCGCTGCGCGCACAACTCGAGAGTCTCGATGAGTCGAGTGCCCTCACGATTTGAAGAAGAGGAGTGAACATGACAACAAGGCAAGCTGATTCGTCACAGGTTGCTGAACACCACGGATTTCTGGACGCAGTTCGCGGGCAGCCGGTTGCGGTGTGGGCCACGGCATTCGCCGCCGTCATCGCATTCATGGGTATCGGTCTCGTAGACCCGATCCTGCCGGAGATCGCCAAGCAACTCGATGCAGGCGCCGACCAGGTCACTCTGCTGTTCGCGGTGTACATGGGCGTGCAGGTGTTCGCGATGCTGATCACCGGATACAGCTCTTACCGCTTCGGGCCGAAACGCACACTCATCGCCGGGCTCGCCTTCATCGTTGTCGCAGCGGGTGTTTCGGCAACCGCCAACGGAATCGGCGAGCTGATCGCCCTGCGGGTGGCGTGGGGGTTGGGCAACGCCCTGTTCATGGCGACAGCACTCGCCTTCATCGTGGGATCGGCCCGCGGCGGACAACACGGTGCGATCCTGCTCTACGAGGCAGCCCTCGGGGTCGGGCTTGCTGTCGGGCCGCTGCTCGGTGCGATTCTCGGTGAATGGACGTGGCGCGCCCCCTTTGCCGGTACGGCGGTCCTCATGGCGATCGGCGCCTTGCTCTGCGCGATGAAGCTGTCGAAGGATGGTCCGGCGACAGCGCGCCCCAAGGTGGGTATCGCAGACCCGTTGCGTGCGTTGCGAAATCGTAGGCTCCTGGTGACAGGTATCGGCTCGGCGTTCTATACGGCCGGATTCTTCACCGTGATCGCGTGGGCGCCGATCGTTCTGGACATGCGACCGATCTTCCTGGGGCTGGTGTTCGTCGGGTGGGGCCTCTGCGTCGCGCTCAGCGGCGTGACACTCGCACCCCGGGTGGTCGAGGCCCTCGGCGAGCGGCTCGGCGTGATCACTGCTGTCGGTGTCTTCGGCATCGTGATGGCTGTTGCGGCCATCGGCACGGCCGGTGACCTCAAGCCGTTGGTGATGGCCGCGATCATCGTCTCGGGGATCCCGTCCGGTGTGCTGAACACTGCGCTGACCGGCATGGCGATGGCGGCAGGAACCGGTCCGCGGTCGGTGTCGAGTGCCGGATACAACTTCTTGCGCTGGATGGGTGCGGCGGTGTCGGCGCTGTTGGTGGCCCATCTCGCGGAGTGGTTCGGCACCAACGCAGCCCCCTACTGGTTTGCCGTGGGCTACAGCGTGATCGCGGTCGCCGCCATCGCAGTGGTGGGGACGCAATCGGAGCCCGAGCCCGCTGCCGCCACCGAACGCCGTCTCGAAGAAGCCGCGCTGGTGGGTGCCGAAGAGATGTAGTCGTCTTCCACCCTCCGAAAGTGGTGGGTTTCGGGGACGCCGACCAGCAGGTTTGCTCACCGAAACCCACCACTTTCGGGGTGGGCGGGGTCTAGGGTGAAACGTGTTCTAGTTTCTGTCCTGGAGGTCATGAAGTGGCGTTACGTGTAGTGGTCTGGTCAACCGGCACGATCGGGAAGCTGGCGATAGCGGGTGTGCTCGCCCGCCCCGAACTCGAACTCGTCGGGGTCTGGGTGTCGAATCCCGACAAGGTCGGCAAGGACGTCGGCGAGCTCGCCGGCCTGGGCCGCGAGCTGGGAATCGCTGCCAGCGGAGACAAAGAAGAACTGCTGGCGCTGCGCCCCGACTGCATCGTTCACGGCGCCATGACCGACGACCGCATCATGGAATCGGTCGAGGACCTGATCAGCTTCCTCGAAGCAGGGGTCAACGTGGTCTCGTCCGGACCGGTTGCGCTGGTCTATCCGGACGGTGTGTTCCCCGACGACTTCAACGAGCGCATACGCGCGGCAGCACGAGCGGGCAACGCGAGTCTCCACGTCAACGGCATCGATCCGGGTTTCGCCAACGATGTCCTGCCGCTGGCGATGACGTCGTTGTCCAAGCGGATCGACGAGCTGCGAGTGGCCGAGATCGCCGACTACTCCACGTACTACCAGCCCATGACGATGACCGAGCTGTTCGGTTTCGGTAAACCCATGGACCATCAGTCGATGCTCTGGATGCCGGGGGTGTTGTCGTTGGCGTGGGGTCCCGTCGTGCGGCAACTGGCTGCCGGTCTCGACCTGACCCTCGATGAGCCCCTCGTGGAGCGGATCGACCGCCGACCTGCCGAAGAGGACTACGACATCGCGTCGTGCCACATCGCCAAGGGGACGATGGCTGCGGTGCGGTTCGAGGTGATCGGCACCGTCAACGGATCTGAGCGCATCATTCTCGAACACGTCACCCGCACGAAGGCCGATGCCCAACCCGAGTGGCCGATCCCCAGTCACGGCGACGGCTGCTACCGCATCGAGATCACCGGCGATCCGGTGATGACGGTCGACTTCGTGCACCACGGCGAGAACGGCGATCACAACGATTCCGGAATGCTGGTCACCGCAATGCGTTTGGTGAACGCCGTCCAGGCCGTGGTGGAGGCCCAGCCCGGTCTGCTGACCGCGTTGGACCTCCCACAGATCACCGGTCGGGGATTGGTCACCAAGGACTGAGGTGACCACCGGCGACCATCAGATGGCCGCCGGTGTGGCGCCGGTGTCGGCCGAAGCCTTGCTCCCGGCGACCTTGAGCTGCCCCTCGGCCACCATGAAGGTCACGAAGTCACGCATCGTCTCGGTGACCGGCCTCGGCGAGTGGCCGAGCTCGGTGCGGGCCTTGGTGCCATCGACCACCGGGGAGGCCTCGAGGGACCCGAGCGCCGCCTTCGACATCAGATCGGATTTGAAGAGTCGGCAGAGGGGCTCGGCGACCGGCAGGATGGCCTTCACCATGCTCATCGGGAACGCGAATGCCGGCCCGCGACGCCCTGCTTCTCGGGCGACCATCTGGAATGCCTCGAGCATGGTGACCATCTGCCCGGTGAGCAGATAGTTCTCACCGGTCCGGCCGTGCTCGGCCGCGGCGATCAGGCCGGCCGCGACATCACGCACGTCGATGAGATCGAATCCTCCGGTGACCAGTGCGGGCACGCGGCCACGCGCCGAATCCAGCAGCATCCCGTTGATGCGTGAGAACGGGGTGTGGTCCACCGGGCCGATCACGGCGGTCGGGTTGCAGATCACCCCGTCCAGTCCGCGGTCGATGACCTTGCGCAGCTCTTGTTCACCTGCCCATTTCGACCTGTCGTAGACCGGCAGCTCGGCGTTGTCCGACCGGCTCGATGTCTCGTCGATGACACCACCGCAGGTGTACTGGTCGTACGAGTGGATCGAACTGCAGTGCACCATGCGCCGGGCGCCCACGGCCAGGGCTGCTTCTGCGACGTTGCGGACACCTTCGGTGTTGATCCGCCAGGCGTTGTCGTCGGTGTGGCGCAGCGTGATCACCGCGACCAGGTGGAACACCACGTCCACTCCGGTCAGTGCCTCGGTGATCGATTCGGGATCGAGGATGTCGGCGCTCACCCAACTGACCGCACCGTGGTCGGCGACATCGACGGGGTGGTGCCTGTCGATGGCGACGACGGAATGACCGTCGGCGACCAGACGGTCGACGAGATTGCGACCCACAAATCCTGCGGCTCCGGTGACTGCTGCTTTCATGACGATCACTTTCGTTGTGGCGAGGCTCGGCTTCAGGCCACTCCCCGGCGGTTCGGCACCACACTAGAACATGTTCTAGTTTTGATGAACCGTCCAGTTACGTCGCCTGGGTGAGGGGACTGGTCACGGGCTCGTATTAAGACCACGTGACAACTTCGACGACAGCACGCGCTCGCCCTGAGAGAACTCCTGACCAGGGCTAACGTCTGGTGAATGACAATTGTGACCGCAGGCCCCGGCGTATACGGACCCGACGACATCGAGGGTCTCCTCTGGTTCTACGACATGCACGGCTACGTCGTGTTGCGGGGGATGCTCGCCGAAGCCGACACCGCGGCCATCGAAGCGGAGTGCGTCGACGCCCAGCAGAAGGTGGTGTCCGGGGAACTCGACGACCGCTACGGCTCGACGGTGTTCCTCGATGAGGTGGCCAAGGCCGACAAGTTCGCCAACTACGTGGAGTACATCAGCGAACTGTCGCCGGCGGTCGACGCCGCGATCACCCACCCCGTGCTGATCGACATCATGAAACAGCTTGTCGGCGAATCATGTTGGATCCGGGCTCACGAACAGAACGGCGTGGTGTACCAAGATGCCCGGCCGGGTAAGGAATCCGGTTACACGCGTATCGGCTGGCACTCCGACTGGCAGGCGAGCCCCAGCCTCGATGTCTGGCCGAGCACTGCCTTCACCGTGCACATCGACGGCACCAGCCCGGCTAACGGATTCCTGCGGGTGGTGCCGGGAAGTCACCTGTGGGCGACCCCTGCGCCGTATCGCAACGCCAACGGGGTGTCGGTGCCGTCGACGGCGCGACCCTCGGGCGGCCGCACCGACCGCACACCACCGTTCGAGATGCCGCTCGGATTCGAGAAGATCCGCGGTGAGGTGGGCGTCTACGCCGAACGCGGCGACATCATCTTGCACGACGCCTACCTCTGGCATTCCGCAGCCCGGGCCACCGACGATGCCGCGCTGCGCAGGCACGTGCGCGGCGGTTACTTCGGCGGCGTGAAACCTGCTGCGGGCGTGGAGGAATTCATCAAGAACGCGGCGCGGTAGACAACGCGGCCGAGACTCGCGACCGTTACAGATCCCAGGTGTGCACGGGCGCGCCGTCATGCATGCGTTCTATGTACTCGCGCAGCATCCCAGCCAGCGCCTCCTCACGGCTGTCGCCGGCCTGCTCGCGTGCCTGCACCGAGGCGCGTTGCCACACCGAGCCGGTCTGCCGGTTGAGGGCACGTCCCTCGATGACCGAGAGGTAGCGGTCGCGGGCGTCGGCGCCCACGCCGAACGCCTGTAGCCCTTCATCGGCCAGCGGCAACAACTTTCGCAGCACGAGCTCGTCTGGTCGTACCCAGCCGAGTGTCGGCCAATACAGTTGCGAGTCGATCCCGTCACGTGACGCCGCCTGCAGATTCTCGGCCGCGGCATCAAACGACATCTGCGACCACAGTGGCCGTTCGGCGTCGACCAGGCCACGCAGCACGCCGTAGTAGAACGAGGCGTTGGCCATGATGTCGACAACGGTCGGTCCTGCAGGCAACACCCGGTTTTCGATGCGCAGATGCGCGTGGCCGTCGACCACGTCGTACACCGGACGGTTCCAGCGGTAGACGGTGCCGTTGTGCATACGCAGCTCCGTGAGTTCCGGGATGGTCCCCGCCTCGAGCTGTTCGAGTGGATCCTCGTCGGAGACCACCGGCAGCAGCGACGGGAAGTATCGGGTGTTCTCCTCGAAGAGGTCGAAAATTGTTGTGATCCAACGCTCTCCGAACCACACGCGCGGACGGACGCCCTGATTGATGAGTTCTTGTGGCCTGGTGTCGGTGGCCTGCTGGAACACCGGGATGCGGCTTTCATGCCAGAGTGCCCGGCCCGCCAGGAAAGGCGAATTGCCTGCCAGGGCCACCTGGACACCTGCGATGGCCTGTGCCGCGTTCCAGTGATCTGCGAAATCCTCAGGTGCCACCCGCAGATGCAGCTGCAGTGACGTACACGCCGCCTCGGGCAAGATCGAGTCGATCGAGGTGCGCAGCCGTTCGGATTCGCCACCCGGGGTCAGCGGGACTCCGGTGATGTCGAGTTCGATGTCTTCGCCGCGGGCGGCGAAGATCTGCTGGTTCAGCAGATCGTACCGGGGGTTGGCCGAAATCCACTGATGCGCAAAGTGTTCCTGGCGCAGCGTCGGCAGCATGCCGATCATCACCAGGTGGTTGTCGGTGCCGGCCGCGCGTTCCTCGGCGCGGTTGAGTGAATCACGCAGAGCCTGCTCGAGCGACACGGTGTCGCCGCCGACGAATGGGCGGGGCGACACGTTGATCTCGATGTTGAACTGGCCCAACTCGGTTTGGTAGTCGGGGTCGGCGATCGCCTCGAGCACAGTGGCATTCGACATCGCCGGGTTCATCGCCCGATCGACCAGATTGAGTTCGACCTCCATGCCGAGTAACGGCTGGGGTGGATTGCCCTGATCGGTGAAGAGTCCGTTCGCCAGCATTCGGGCCACAGCCTCGGTGCATCGCCCGACCTGTTCGCGGAACAGTCGGCGGTCCTCGCGGCTGAACTCTTGGGTGTTCACATCCGTGCCCATTGATTCATGGTGTCACGGACTTCCCGTGATGTTCTCGCCGACGGGGCCTGTGCAGAACTGCCGTCAGGCCAGAGTCTCCGACAACCGGCCTGCGTCCAGGCGCCATTTGCGTGTCGAGCGCACCGTGGCAAGCATCCGTCTGTCGTGCGTGACCAACAGGACTGTCCCGGAGAACGACTCGACTGCCTGCTCCAACTGCTCGATGGCCGGCAGGTCCAGGTGGTTGGTCGGTTCGTCGAGTACCAGCAGATTCACCCCGCGGGCCTGCAACAGCGCCAGGGCGGCGCGGGTGCGTTCACCGGGCGACAGCGAATCGGCCGGCCGCGTCACGTGGTGACCGCGCAGACCGAACTTGGCGAGCAGGGTGCGCACGTCGGCCTCGGTGAGATCGGGGACCTGCACGGCGAAAGCATCGGCCAGTGGGGTCTCGCCGGTGAACAATGCACGCGCCTGATCCACCTCACCCACGAGGACTCCCGCGCCCAATGCAGCCGTGCCCTGGTCAGGGGTGACGGCGCCCAGGAGTAGGCCGAGAAGCGTTGATTTGCCGGAACCGTTGGCTCCGGTGATCACGATGCGGTCGCCGACGTTGACCTGCGTGCTGATGGGTCCGAGGGTGAAGCCGTCGCGGATGACAGCCGCGTCGTTGAGGGTGGCCACCACGGTGCCTGACCGTGGAGCAGTGGCGATCTCCATCCGCAGCTCCCACTCTTTCCGGGGTTCGGCCACCTCGTCGAGGCGTTCGATGCGGCGCTGTGTCTGCCTGGCCTTGGCCGCCTGCTTCTCGGTGGACTCCAACCGGACCGCGCGACCCATCTTGTCGTTGTCCTTGGACTTACGGCGCGCGTTGCGCACACCGTGCTCCATCCAGCCGCGCTGCATCTGTGCACGTTCGGTCAACGCGTTCTTGGTGTCGGCGTATTGGTCGTACGCGTCGCGCGCATGCTGACGGGCCACCTCGCGTTCGACGAGGAACGCTTCGTAACCGCCGGAATACACCGATACCTGCTGCTGGGCGAGGTCCAGTTCGATGATGCCCGTGACGGTCCGGGCCAGGAACTCCCTGTCGTGGCTGACGATCACCAGCGGTGTGCGAGCGCCGCGGACGAAGTTCTCGAGTTGATCGAGCCCGTCGAGGTCGAGGTCGTTGGTCGGTTCGTCGAGAAGGAGGATGTCGTAGCGGGACAACAACAACGCCGCCAGGCCGACCCTGGCCACCTGTCCACCCGACAGGGTGGTCATCGGTGCGTCCAGGTCGATCGTCAGGCCCAGTTCCGAGGTGACCTGGTCGGCGCGCTCGTCGAAGTCCGCCCCACCCAGGTGCAGCCAGCGTTCGAGTGCCGGCGAATACAGGTCGTCGCCGCCGTCCGCCAGTGCGGCGGCGGCCTCGTCCATCGCCGATTGCGCCTGCGCCACCCCCACCCGGCGGCACAGGAAGTGCCGGACCGACTCCCCGGAGACGAACTCGGCCTCCTGGGCCAGGTAGCCGACCTCGGCATCCGGGGGACTGAGCGTGATCGTGCCGTCGAAGTCGGCTGTGCCCTGGCCGGCGAGCAGCGTCAGCAGCGTCGACTTGCCGGCACCGTTGGCGCCGACCAGCCCGAACACGTCGCCCTCCGCAACGGTCAGGTCCAGATCGGAGAACAACGTCCGCTCACCGTGACCTGCGGACAGTCCGGCGGCATGCAGGGTGGCGCTGATGGTGGTGACGCTCCTTCTCGGGTTCTGGGCTGTCCGCAGGATATCGCCTCGACGCGGCGGCCCGGTTCTGCCGGTCGTGCCGTCACGAACCGGTGAGCACCACCAGTCGCTGCGTCGCGCGGGTCATCGCGACGTAGCGATCCACCGCGCCCTCGACACCGACACCGAACGACTCCGGGTCGATCAGGATGACCAGATCGAACTCGAGCCCCTTCGACAGCTGTGGCGTCAACCATCGGACGCGCGCAGGCTCGCCGAATCTGCTTGTGTCCACCTCGTCGTCATCGATGACACAGACCGTGCCGTCCGGGTTCTCCGCCAGCCAGGGCTCGATGATGGGACCGAGGTCGGTGACGGATCGGTGTTCCACCGGGAAGCCGCTGCGACGGACCGACGTCGGCACGTTGGCATCGGGCACTGCGGCCCGGATCACAGGTTCGGCCTCGGTCATGACCTCCCCGGGCGTGCGGTAGTTGATGCCGAGCGTCGCGACGTCGATGCGGTCGAGTCCGACGCGTTCGAGTCTTTCCCGCCAGGACTCCATCCGAACCTCGGACGATCCAGGGTCGGTCACCGTGAAGCCGTGCCGTGCCTGCGCGCGGTCGCCGACGATGGTGAAACTACGAGAAGGGCACCGTAGCAACAACATCTGCCATTCGGCGTCGGTCAACTCCTGTGCTTCGTCGACGACGATGTGGGCAAACGGGCCCGCGTGGGGATCGCTCGAGTCGTCCTGCCGGTCGGTGTCGTCGACCAGAGCCCGGCTCAGGTCGTGGCCGCGCAACATCGACATCACGCGCAGTTCGGAGTCGTCGGATGCGATGAGGTCGTCGACCACCCCGGATCGGCGTTCGTGTTCGGCCCGCAGGGCTGCACGTCGGCGGCGGATGCGTGAGGCGGCCTCCGGGTCGCCCAGTCGGTGTCGGGCGGCGTCGAGAAGAGGCAGGTCGGAGACAGTCCACGCCCGGGGATCGGGCCGTTGCAATGCGGCGACCTCCTCGGCGTCGAGCCAGGACGCGCACATGCGGAGGTAGGCGGGAACAGACCACAGATCCCCGACGAGGTCGGTGGCGTCCACCATCGGCCAGGCCCGATTCAGCGCGGCGCGCAGATCGTCATTCTCCCGCAGCGACTTTCGAACCTGATCGGTTCCGACGTCACCCCGGTACCTGTCGATCAGGATCTCGATCAGTTCCTCCATGATCGCCTCGCGTGCCTCGTTGTGGGGTGTGCCGCGGTCCGGTGACCGGAAAGCCGCCGCCCAGTCCTCGGCGCTCAGCCAGATCTCGCTCCAGTCGGTCTCGACGGTCATGCCCTTCGCCGGCGGTTTCTCATAGAATCGGACGGCCACCTCGACGGCGTTCACCAGGTCCGCCGAAGCCTTGAGTCGCGCCACCGCGGGGTCGGCTTCGACCTTCGCCTTCGCACCCTCCGGCACAAGGTCTCTCAAGGTGCATGTCCGCACTCCTTCTTCTCCGAGACTGGGCAGGACATCGGCGACGTAAGCCAGGTAGGGCTCGTGTGGGCCGACGAACAGCACGCCGCCCCGTTGATGGCCCAGGCGCGGGTCAGAGTAGAGAAGGTAGGCGGTTCGGTGCAGTGCGACAACGGTTTTGCCGGTGCCCGGTCCACCGTCGACGACGAGTGCGCCGCGCGATCCGCCGCGGATGATGGCGTCTTGATCCGCCGCGATCGTGCCCAGGACGTCGCGCATCTTGGCCGATCGGTTCTGTCCCAGACTTGCGATGAACGCCGACTGGTCATCGAGCGCTGCGCTGCGTTCCGAGTCTGCGACCACCTGACCTTCCATGATGAAGACCTCATCCCAGTAGTCGGTGATCTTCTCGCCGGACCATCGGTAGCGACGGCGTCGGGTCAGGCCCATCGGATCGGCATGGGTGGCACCGAAAAACGGCTCGGCGACGGGGGAGCGCCAGTCGACCATCAGTTGCCGCCCAGAGCTGTCCGTCAGTCCCAGTCGCCCGATATACACCGGTTCGGAACCGTCCGCGCCCACCATGTGCCCGAGACACAGGTCGACGCCGAACCGCCGCAGTGTGCGCAGACGTGCAGTCAGCCGGTGGACCTCCATGTCCCGATCCATGGCCGCCCGACCCTCGCCTCCCGGCGCCTTCCGTTCCGCGTCGATGCGATCTCGCAGGTTCGATATCGACTCTTTCAAACTCCTCGCGACCTCGGTGAAATAATGCTCATCGTGCGCGATCAGTGCGGGGTCGGCTTTGCGTGCCAGGTGGTGGGGCAGGTCGAAAACACTGGTGGACAACGGGTTCAAGCGCTCATCTCCTCTGACGGCTTCGCATCGCGACGGCTTGCTGCCACCGCACGGAAGGGCCGAATGTTGGCCGTGGACAGTGAGTTTGCGCCCTCAACCGGGTCTTGCCGCAAGCCCCTGGGTGCGCTATAAATTAGAAGGGGCAAGGACACGTACCCTCTCACCTCGCCCAAAACCTTCACGTCGGAAACTTCGTTCTGGAACCGTCACGCCGGCGCCTCGCACACGTCGACTCGCCCGAGTCAGATCACTCGGGAGTCTTGGAGCTGCCCGCAGCACACGACCCGACGACCACGCGCCCATCGGTGCATCGGTGGGCGTGCCACGATTGGGTGTGCCTTCTCGTAAGCCGGTCGACCCGGCAGCCATGCGTGCCGCGGTGGCGCTGGTCGAACCGTGGCTGAACGATCCCGCCGCCGCCGAGCCGACACGAGCCGAACTGGCCGATGCCGTGCGAACCTCTGCCCGCACCCTCGCTCAGGTCGCACCTGGTTCGTCGGTCGAGGTGCGGGTTCCCCCGTTCGTCGCGGTGCAGTGCATCGAGGGACCTCGGCACACCCGGGGCACGCCGCCGAATGTGGTGGAAACAAATTCGCGCACGTGGCTGTTGTTGGTGACGGGACAGCTCGAACTCGTCGACGCAATCGACTCGGGGATGGTCACCGCATCGGGGAGTCGCGCCAGGGAGATCGATCACTGGCTACCGCTCGTCTAGATTCCGGTGCTGGTGAGATAGTTGTGACAGACACACACTCCGGCGATTCGCTAACGCGTTTCGGCTGCCCGTAGACTTGAGCCCACGCCCTCCACCAGCCCACCTCATGGGAGTGCCAGTGACCGAGCTGTCGATCAACAGCAAGAACCTGTTAGACGCCGACGAGCCTGAGAACGAGCCACGCGAAGAATGTGGCGTGTTCGGTGTCTGGGCACCCGGTGAGGATGTTGCAAAGCTCACCTATTACGGCCTGTATGCCTTGCAACACAGAGGCCAGGAGGCTGCGGGCATCGCCGTGGCCGACGGCTCGCAGGTCTTGGTGTTCAAAGACCTGGGGCTCGTCTCGCAGGTGTTCGACGAGCAGACCCTCGGCGCCATGCAGGGCCACGTGGCCATCGGCCACTGTCGCTACAGCACCACCGGATCCACCACCTGGGAGAACTCCCAGCCCATCTTCCGTACCACCGCCGCGGGCACAGGCGTGGCGCTCGGTCACAACGGAAACCTCGTCAACACCTCCGACCTGGCCAGCAAGGCCCGTGATTTCGGGTTGATGGATTCGCGTCGCGCCGGCGGCGCCACCTCGGATTCCGACGTCGTCGGGGCGCTACTGGCCCATGGCGCGGCGGATTCGACCATCGAGCAGGCCGCGATGGAGTTGCTCCCGACCCTTCGGGGTGCGTTCTGCTTGACCTTCATGGACGAGCACACGCTGTACGCGGCGCGCGATCCGCACGGCGTCCGGCCACTGTGCCTCGGTCGTCTCGACCGTGGGTGGGTGGTGGCGTCCGAGACCGCGGCCCTCGACATCGTCGGCGCGTCCTACGTCCGTGAGATCGAGCCGGGCGAACTGCTCGCCATCGACGCCGACGGCGTCCGCAGCTCGCGCTTCGCCGAGGCCACGCCCAAGGGTTGCGTCTTCGAATACGTCTACCTCGCCCGGCCCGACAGCGTCATCAACGGACGCTCGGTGCACACCACCCGGGTGGAGATCGGTCGCCGGCTGGCGCGCGAGTTCCCGGCCGAGGGCGACCTCGTCATCCCCGTACCCGAATCGGGCACACCTGCCGCGGTCGGATACGCCCAGGAATCAGGCATCCCCTACGGCCAGGGGCTGATGAAGAACGCCTACGTGGGACGCACCTTCATCCAGCCGTCGCAGACCATCCGTCAGCTGGGCATCCGGCTCAAACTCAACCCTCTCAAAGAGGTCATCCGCGGGAAACGGCTTGTGGTCGTGGACGATTCGATCGTCCGCGGTAACACGCAGCGCGCGTTGATCCGAATGCTCCGCGAGGCAGGCGCGGCCGAGGTGCACGTGCGTATCGCATCGAGCCCCGTGCGCTGGCCGTGCTTCTACGGCATCGACTTCGCATCGCCCGCCGAACTGATCGCCAACGGCACGGACTCCGAAGAGCATCTGGTGGAAGGTGTCCGGCACGCCATCGGCGCAGACTCCCTCGGCTACATCAGTACCGACGAGATGATCGCCGCCACCGAGCAGCCCGCCGACAACCTCTGCGCCGCATGCTTCACCGGTGAGTACCCGATCGAGCTGCCCAAGGAGACATCCATGGGCAAGGCGGTTCTCGAGACGATGCTCAAGAATGCCGCGACGGGCTCCGACGTGCTCGCCGACAACGACAACGTGAGCGCGATCCGCCGGCCCTAGGCCGCCGTCACCGTTCCCGGTCGCGAGTCATCCCTGGCGTGAGGATGACTCGGTACCCCGTCGAGTGTCCGCCTTGCGCAGTTCCCCGTTGTCCGCCGATGTAGGCAATGCACGTCGCCAGAACTCATCGGGTGCACCTCGGGTAGCGTGAGACCGGATTATTCGCCACCACGGCAGCCCCGGCTGCCGGACTTCGAGAACGGGAACCACACGCCGATGACCGACAACGAGCCCAGCAACGCCTCATATGCTGCGGCGGGAGTGGACATCGATGCCGGTGAGCGAGCAGTGGAGCTGTTCGCCCCGCACGCAAAGCGCACGCTGCGTCCCGAGGTCATGGGTGGACTCGGAGGCTTTGCCGGCCTGTTCAAGCTCAAGGGCGGCTACCGCGAGCCGGTTCTCGCGTCGTCCACCGACGGTGTGGGAACAAAGATCGCGGTGGCACAGGCCATGGGCAAGCACGACACCCTCGGTCGCGATCTCGTGGCGATGGTGGTCGACGACCTCGTCGTCTGCGGTGCCGAACCGCTGTTCCTCCAGGACTACATCGCCGTCGGCAAGGTTGTGCCCGAGGTCGTCGCAGAGTTGGTCAAGGGAATCGCCGATGGTTGCGTCGAGGCCGGGTGTGCGCTGCTCGGCGGCGAGACGGCCGAACACCCGGGTCTGATGGCAGAGGGCGACTACGACCTGTCTGCCACCGGCGTGGGCATCGTCGAGGCCGACGCAGTGCTCTCGCCGGACCGCGTGCGGCCCGGTGACGTCGTGATCGCGATGGGCAGCAGCGGCCTGCACTCGAACGGATACTCGCTGGCGCGCAAGGTGTTGCTCGAGTGGGGTCACATGGACCTCGGCGGGCACGTCGAAGAGTTCGAGCGCACACTCGGCGAAGAGTTGCTGGAGCCCACCCGTATCTACGCCAAGGACTGCCTCGCCCTGGCTGCGGAGACCGACGTCCGGACGTTCTCACACGTCACCGGTGGCGGGTTGGCCGACAACCTGGCCCGCGTCATCCCCAGCGGCCTGGTCGCAGAACTCGACCGCGGCACCTGGTCGCCGGCGCCGATCTTCCAGATGATCGCCCAGCGCGGACGCGTGGAGCGTATCGAGATGGAACGGACCTTCAACATGGGCGTCGGGATGGTCGCCGTCGTGGCGCCCGAAGACACCGACCGCGCACTGGCCGTCCTGACCGCTCGCCACCTGGATTGCTGGGTGCTGGGATCGATCAAGAAGTCCCACACGACAAGCCCAGGGGATCACAAGAAGAAGACCGGGGTTGCCGAGCTGATGGGCGAGCACCCGCGGTTCTAGACCCGGAAGGGAGCGGCGGCCTGATCGGGGATGTGCCCGATCAGGATTGCGACCCGATCACGGATATGCCGAGTGGCCCGCCCTGACCGGGAGTCGCCTCAGGGGGTTGTCAAGAGTGGTGGTTCGAACCAGATGGCCCGAACCCCCGGCTCGCCTGTCAGGCTCGCCGCCAACTCTCCTCATCGGACCACCGATCGTCCGTGAACCCATCGTTCGGTTCAGCGGAATCGCCACCCGACAGCTCTCGCTGCAAGCTGTCGAAGTCGGTGTTCGGTGAGCTGTACTTAAGTTCACGAGCAACTTTAGTTTGCTTCGCCTTCGCCCGGCCGCGGCCCATAGGGGACCCCCTCGCGCAATGAAGGGGCGGCCAAACACGTGGCGGCCCCATTCTGTGTTTACAAATATGGTCGTGAAACACAGTCTAGCGTGCTCGCAAGCGTGATGCGGACCGGCTCGTCGGGGGCCCGCTGAATTTACCTGCTCTTCTTGCGAAGCCACCGCTCTGCGTCCCGCACGACCTTTGGCGGAAGACTGTCGGCGGCCAGCAGTTCTACCAAAGCATCACGGTCGGGGCCGGTGATCAGATGCCGAACCAGAACGCCGTGATCCGGCCGGGAAATGACCCTGACCACATCACCCGCTGTCACGGCACCCGGCTGGACCACACGGAGATAACAGCCCACGTCGGCCTGGGCGTTGAAGCGCTTGATCCAGTTCTCCTCCTGCGCCCAGTCGGCGAAGGTGCGACATGGGGTACGCGCAATCGTGACCTCCAGTTCGAGAGTGTCACCGACCTTCCAGCGCTCGCCGATCACTGCATCGGTTGTGGCCACGCCTGCGATCCTGAGGTTCTCGCCGAACCATCCGTACGGCAGCTCTCGATCCAGTTCCGTTGCCCATCGCTGGGCCTCGTCTTCGCTGTAGGCGTAAACAGCCTGATCCAGTCCGCCGTGGTGTTTGACGTCGCAGACATGATCGATGTCGAGGCCGTTCTCGTTCACGTCCACCGGACCGTTGATCGCCCGCTTGTCGATGGCGCTGATCCCGACACCACCCGCCAGGCGATGCTCCTCGTGCACCGCGCACACGGCGAGCACCGCGCCCTCGGCCAAGCTCACCTGCCCCTCAATTTCTCGCTGTGCCGGCCGACCAGGCAGGTACTCACCGTCATCATCTGCCCCTCAATTTCTCGATCGCTGCCCGTCCGGCCTGCACCCGGTCATCAGCCGGCACCGAAGTGGGATCAATGGCTGCGGTGGTGCCGCCGGTCTCGAGGACTGTGTCGGCAGGCACACCCCGCTTGACCAAAGCGAGCGCGATCGGCCCGTACTCGAAGTGTTCGACAACGGTGCCGATCCGACCGACTGCGCGTCCACCCGCGGTGACGGGATCACCGGTGACGGGACGGCTGTCGGCACTGCCGTCGAGGTGGAGCAGGAGCAGTTGCCGGGGAGGTTTGCCGAGATTGTGCACCCGGGCGACGGTCTCCTGACCCCGGTAACACCCCTTGTTCAGGTGCACCGCACCCATCTCGTCCGGCGACCCGATCCAGTTCACCTCATGAGGGATCGCGCGCTCGTCGGTGTCGATGCCCAGCCGGGGTCGCAGAGCCGCGACCCGAAGAGCTTCGTGAGCCCACGAACCTGCAGGGCGCACACCGACCGCGGTCAGGCTCGACCACCACGTGATCAGCTGATCGACCGGGATGACCAGGTCGATGGCCTCGACGGAGGCATGCTCACCGAGAGCAGGCATCACCCGCCAGAACCCGCCGTCGGCCAACGGCCCGGCGTCGTAGACCGATGCCGTCGGGGGTACGCCGAGCAATTGTGCGACGGCACCTCCACGGGTTTGCGGCCCCAGCAGGCTAAGCACCGCCATGTCCGGGCGCCTGACAACCTCGACCTTCGCCCAGAAGACCATCTTCGTCAGGAACGCGGCCAACGGCTCGCCGCGATGCGCCTCGGTGTCGATCCACGTGGTGCCGTCGATGTCGGTCTGGATGAAGTGATCCTCGATCCGGCCGTTGCCGTCGAGGCTGAGGTTCTCCGCGCTGCGTCCGTCCGCGATATCGGTGACGAACTGACTGGAGATGGTGTTGAGCCAACTGAGCCGTTCGTCGCCGGTGAGGGCGATGACGCTGCGATGCGAACGGTCGATCACCACCGCAGAGGTGGTCGCGGCACGTTGCTCGCCGAACGGGTCACCGAAGTGCCACGCCACTGCTTCGTCTGGGGAATTTTCCGGGCCACCGACTGCGCCTGAGGCGCGTAATGAATCCAACAAAACAGTCACGTCATCATCGTACGAGCGTGCTCGCTACTCTTGCCGTCATGGCTCAACCGATCTTGGTGACTGTCGACGGCGCGGTACTCGACCCTGACGTGCCGATCCTGCATGCGGACGACCTTGCTGCGGTCCGAGGCGACGGCATCTTCGAAACCCTGCTCGTCCGCGATGGGCGGGCTCGCGTGGTCGATCTGCATCTGCAGCGGCTCTCGCGCAGCGCCAAGGCGCTCGATCTGCCTGCTCCCGACGAGGAGAAATGGGCCGACGCGATTGCGACTGGTGCCAGGGTCTGGGCGGAGGCCAACGGCAACGCCGAAGGGCTCATGCGGCTGGTCTACTCACGCGGACGGGAGTCGGCACCCGTCGACGCCGCGCCGCCGCGGGACCGCGACGAGACCGGGCTCACCCGTGAGGCGAACGCGGCCACCGAATATCTGACCGTCGGACCCGTTGCCGAACGGGCCGCCAAGGTCCGCGAGAACGGGGTGAAGGTCATCACCGCTCCCCGTGGATACTCGGTCGATCTCGCCGCGGTGGCCCCGTGGCAGTTGCTCGGTGCCAAAACCCTCAGCTATGCCACGAACATGGCTGCGCTGCGGTACGCCGCCGAGCAAGGCGCCGACGACGTCATCTACACCAGCAGCGAGGGCTATGTGCTCGAGAGCCCGCGGTCGACGGTCATCGTGGTCGAAGGAAAACGGTTGATCACACCGCCACCCGAGATCGGCATCCTCAGTGGCACCACCCAGCAGGCCCTGTTCGCCCAGGCCAACAAGGACGGCTGGGAGACCGAGGTTCACGCCCTGCGTCCGGCAGACCTCATCTGTGCCGAATCGGTGTGGTTGGTGTCCAGCATCACGTTGGCCACCCGCGTCATCGAGCTCAATGGTTATTCGATGACGACTCCTGCTCGCCCACAGGACTTTTCGGCTCTGGTAGACCGCGCAATCGGCTGATTCGACCCGCCGTTCGGCATCGGTGAAGGTGCCCGGCGCCACACCGATTTTGCTTGTTCGTCATCTGCGCCCGGGCGTACGCTGCATCTACTACCTCTCGTAGTAGCGACTCGGCGAATGAGGCAAAAATGGACGCTCTTGACGTCTCGCGGTGGCAGTTCGGGATCACCACCGTCTACCACTTCATCCTGGTACCGCTGACGATCGGACTCGCTCCGATGGTTGCGGTGATGCAGACGGTGTGGGTCGTCACCGGCCGCGAGCAGTGGTATCGCGCCACCAAGTTCTTCGGGAAGTTGCTGCTGATCAACTTCGCCCTCGGCGTCGCCACCGGCATCGTCCAGGAGTTCCAATTCGGGATGAACTGGAGCGAGTACAGCAGATTTGTCGGGGACGTGTTCGGCGGTCCGCTGGCGCTCGAAGGCCTCGTCGCCTTCTTCATGGAATCGACATTCTTGGGTCTGTGGATCTTCGGCTGGGATCGCCTGCCGAAGAAGATCCATCTGCTGACGATCTGGATGGTTGCCATCGGCGTCAACGCGTCCGCGTGGTTCATCGTCGCTGCGAACTCGTGGATGCAGCACCCCGTCGGGGCGCAGTGGAACGAGGAAAAGCAACGTCCAGAGCTCAAGAGCCTGTGGGACGTGATGACCAACAGCACCACGTTGGCGGCTTTCCCTCACACCATCGCCGGCGCGTTCCTCACCGCCGGCACCTTCGTCGCGGGGATCGGCTGCTGGTGGATGGTGCGAAACATGCGGCAGGCCAAGCGCTCCAAAGGTGCCGAGGCGGACCGACTGGAGGCCGATGCGCGGACGCTGTACCGCCCGGTGACCCGCTTGGCCCTGTGGGTGATGATCGTCAGCGGCGTGGCCCTCGCCATCACCGGTGACGCGCAGGCCAAGCTCATGTTCGAACAGCAACCGATGAAGATGGCGTCGGCCGAGTCGTTGTGCGAGACCGAAAGCGGTGCAAGCTTTTCCATCCTTGCCATCGGCACCCAGAACAACTGCGAGTCCGTCACGCATCTGATCGAGGTGCCCAAGGCGTTGTCGTTCCTGGCCGACTACGACTTCAACTCCACCCTGCAGGGTGTCGAAGACCTGCAGGCGCAGCACGAGGCGAACTTCGGTCCCGGCAACTACAAGCCGAATCTCTTTGTCACGTACTGGGCGTTCCGTGCCATGATCGGATGGGCCCTCGGCTCGGCGGCGCTGGCTCTTCTCGCACTCTGGTTCACGCGCGGTGGTCGTATCCCCGATTCGAAGCGCTTCGGGACATTTGCCATCTGGATGATCCCGACCCCGTTCTTGGCCAACAGTTCTGGCTGGATCTTCACCGAGATGGGGCGTCAGCCCTGGATGGTGGCACCCAATCCGACGGGTCTGTCGCAGGTGCACCTGACCGTGCAAGAGGGCGTCAGCCGACACTCGGGCTACCTCGTCCTCACGTCGTTGATCATCTTCACCCTCCTCTATGGAGTGCTCGGCCTGATCTGGTTCACGTTGTTGCGCAAGTACACCCGCGAAGGTCCACAACCGTCCGACTCCGGGCCCCCGGTCGGTGGGTCGGGTGACGACGGCGACGGCAGTGGTCGCGACGACGACGACGCCGATGACGTCAAACAACTCTCGTTCGCTTACTGAAAGGCCGAGGTGACGTGATGAGCCTTGCTGAGTTCTGGTTCGCACTCGTCGGAGTGCTGTTCCTCGGCTACTTCGTACTCGAGGGTTTCGACTTCGGGGTCGGGATGCTCATGCCTTTTCTGGGCCGGGCGAAGGACGGGGTGTCCGGGGACACCAGGCGACGGGTCATGCTCAACACCATCGGCCCGGTGTGGGACGGCAACGAGGTGTGGTTGATCACCGGCGGTGGCGCCTTGTTCGCGGCCTTTCCTGCCTGGTACGCAACGATGTTCAGTACCTTCTATCTCCCGTTGCTGCTCATCCTCGTCGGGCTGATCACCCGGGTCGTCTCCATCGAGTGGCGTGGGAAGATCGACGACCCGCGGTGGCGTCGGTGGGCCGACGTCGGGATCGGGCTCGGCTCGTGGCTGCCGGCCGTTCTGTGGGGCGTCGCGTTCGCCAACCTGGTGCGCGGACTTCCCATCGACGGTGAGGAGCAGTTCACCGGCAATATCCTCGACCTGCTGTCTCCGTACGCACTGCTCGGCGGCGCTGCCACCGCCTTGTTGTTCATCACCCACGGCGCGGTGTTCCTGGCGCTCAAGACCGGTGGCGACATGCAGCGTGAGTCCATGAGGACCGCAGCCTGGCTCGCCGTTCCGACCACCATCGTCGCCGCGGTGTGGGGTGTGTGGACCCAGCTGGCCTACGGCAAGGGATGGACGTGGGCGGCACTGGCGGTTGCCGCGGTGGCCGTTGTCGCCGCCACGGCGCTGGCCTGGATGCGAAGGGAGGGATGGGCATTCGTCGCCACCTGCTTCGCCATCTTCGGTGTGGTGGTCCTGATCCTCGGGTCGATGTTCCCCAACGTCATCCCGTCCACCACCGACCCGGCATTCCACATGACCGTTGAGGGGAGTGCCTCGAGTCATCACACATTGGTGGTGATCACGTGGGCGGCAGCGTTCATCACCCCCGTGGTGCTCGCCTATCAGGGCTGGACGTATTGGGTGTTCCGGCAGCGCATCTCGACATCACAGATCCCCCCGTCCATCGGATTGGCACTACGCGAACGAAAAGCCGCCGAGGCACCGAGATGACCGCGTCGGGGCGACGGCGACGGACTAGACCGCCGATCGATCCGCGCCTGTGGAGATACTCACGGACCTCGCGCCGGTACCTGGTGATCACGGTGCTCATGGCCGTGGTGTCGGTCGCGACCGTCATCGTCACCGCGGCGATGGTGGCCTCGATTTTGTCGGAACTGATCGTCTCTCCGGGGCTGCGCAGCCTCGATGCGCAAGCGTCCCATCTGATCTGGCTGGCGGCGTCGGTAGTGGTGCGGGTGGCCGCGACCTACCTCCACGACCGCTACGCCCATCGCGCGGGCGCCCAGGTGATCGCCGAATTGCGCGAGGCGGCCCTGGCCGTGGTGTCAGACCCAGCTCGCACCGCACCGCGTGATCTGCTCACCCGTCGTGAGCGTCTTGCCACCATCCTCACCCGCGGCATCGAGGCGCTGGGGCCGTATCTGACCGGATATGTCCCCGCCCTTGTCCTTTCGGTGGTGGTGATCCCGGTGCTGATCGTGGTGATGGCGATGGCCGACATGACGTCGGCGATCATCGTGGTCATCACACTGCCGCTGATACCGATCTTCATGATCCTCATCGGGGTGATGACCCGCGATCGCACGGCTGACCGGCTGGCGGCGATGAGTCGGCTCTCGTCCCAATTGCTCGACCTCATCGCCGGGATACCCACACTGCGCGCACTGGGGCGCGAGCTGGAGCCGGCCGGTCGTATCGGTGAGTTGGGGCAGGCTCATCGGCGCAGCACCATGAAGGCACTTCGGATCGCCTTCCTGTCGGGTGCGGTGCTGGAATTCCTCGCCACCCTCTGCGTGGCATTGGTCGCCGTGAGCATCGGACTGCGCCTGGTCTTCGGCGACATGGGGCTGTACGGGGGTGTCCTGGCCCTGGTGCTCGCACCGGAGATCTACCTGCCGCTACGGGCCGCGGGGGCTCAGTTCCACAACTCGGAGGCCGGGACGGCCAGCGCTGATGAGATATTCGACATCATCGAGGCGGAATCTGCCGCGCCGACAACAGTCGGCCGGTCGGTACCGGTCGCCGGAGCCGCCATCACCTTGTCCGGCGTCGGCGTCGAAGATCGCGACGGCTGGGCCCCGGACGATGTGACGGCGACCATCCGGCCGGGCCGCCTGACCGTGGTCGTCGGGCCCAACGGGGCAGGGAAATCGACTGTCCTCTCAGCGATCCTGAGACTGCAAGACCTGGACGCCGGCTCCATCCTGATCGGCGACGTGCCGGTGGCCGACTTCGACCGGGAAGCGTTGTGGGAGCAGGTCTCTTGGCTACCACAGCACCCGGTGCTGGTACCGGGCACCGTGAGGGACAACTTTCTCCTCGGTGGGCCGATCTCCGATGCGGATCGCGAAACGGCATGCCGAGCAAGCGGTTTCGACGAAGTGGTCGCCGGCTTGCCGCAGGGGTGGGACACCCAGCTCGGGCACGGGGGAGTGGGGCTGTCGGCGGGTCAGCGGCAACGCCTGGCGCTTGCCCGTGTGCTGGCATCGCCCGCGCCGCTGCTGTTGCTCGATGAACCGACCACTCACCTCGATGCGGTGGCCGAGACCGAGGTGTGCCGGGTGCTGCAGGCACGCGCCCACGCCGGTGACACCGTTGTTGTTGTCGCTCACCGTCCGGCGTTGCTCGCGGCAGCCGACGACGTGGTCGAGATCGGAGCGCATGTCCATGTCCGTCGTTGAGAAGTGGTCGGCGGTGCGTGAGGATCCACTCTGGCGTGCCATGGGTCTACTCGGCCTGCGGAGACAGTTGGTGGCGAAGTCGCTGCTGCTGGGAATGCTCGGTGCCGGTAGCGCGCTGGCGCTTGCCGCGCTGTCGGCATGGTTGATCACTCGCGCCTGGCAGATGCCGCCGGTTCTCTATCTGTCGCTCGCCGTGACAGCTGTGCGAGCGCTCGGCATCTCGCGGGGGCTGTTCCGCTACCTCGAGCGGCTGGCCACACACGATGTGGCCCTCGATGCGATGTCGACTGCGCGCCGCCGACTGTACGTCGCCCTCGCGGGTGGACCGTCTGGTTACTCGGTGGGATTGCGCCGCGGAGAGTTGTTGTCGCGCACAGGTGCCGATGTCGACGAGGTGGGCAATGCCTTGATCCGGGCCCTCATACCCATCGGGGTGTCGATGGTGGTGTCCGGCGCCGCGGTCGTGATCATGGCGTGTGTCTCGTTGTGGGCGGCGGTCGCCTTGGCCGGTTGCCTGCTGATCAGTGGCGCAGTTGCGCCGTGGGGTGCCGCACGCGGTGCTCGCCGTGCCGCAGTGGATGCTGCCGTGGCGCAGGCGCGCAGCGCCGAGGCGATGATGAATCTGCTCGATCACGGATCCGAGCTGGCTGTGACACGTCGTCGCGCAGAGGTGTTGACCGACTTGGCATCTGCCGAGGCCGATGCCCGCAGCGCAACCGACCGTGGAGCCCGGCAGAGCGCATGGGCGGCGGCCGCCACACCACTTGCCGTCGGGGTCGCGGTGATCGTGGCGGCGCTGATCGGCATCGGCATGGCTGATTCGGTGTCCCCGATGACGCTGGGCGTTCTGATCCTCTTGCCCCTGAGTGCTTTCGACTCCACCAGCACCATGACCGACGCTGCGATGACACTGTCGCGCAGCCGCCTTGCGGCGCGGCGGATCATGACCCTCGTCGACCGCGCGCACGACTACCGAAACGCGCGCCCGAACCGGTCGACTGCGCTGCCGCCCGGGCACCTGACGGTCCGTGGCTTGCGATGGGGGTGGCCCGGCGGGGCGGTGTTCGGCGGGTCTGCCGGCCTGGACCTGGACGTGGAACCGGGGTCCAGGATCGCCCTCGTGGGTCCGAGTGGCTGTGGGAAGTCCACACTCTTGCTGACGTTGGCCGGTTTGTTGGAGCCGGTGTCGGGAACCGTCACCGTTTCGAGTAAGAATGATTCGGACCCAAGATATTTCGCGGAGAACGGTCACGTTTTCACCACCAGTGTCCGCGAGAACCTGCTCGTCTCACGCGGGGACGCGACCGACGAGGTGCTGATGTCGGCGTTGGCATCCGTCGGCCTCGACACCTGGGTCGGTGGATTGCCGGATGGGCTCGACACGATCCTCGAAGGAGGTGCGGACGCCATCAGCGGGGGACAGCGGAGACGGCTGCTCGTGGCGCGCGCCCTGATCAACCCCTCGCCGGTGCTGCTCATCGACGAACCCGGCGAAAATCTCGACCGTGCCGATGCGGACAGAGTGCAGGCCGGACTCCTCGATGTCGGTGGCGGGCTCGTCGACCGTGAACGCGCGGTCGTTGTTGTCTCGCACCGACTACCGGCCTCTCATCGTGCCGACAGGGTCATCGATCTGGGGGCGAATTCGCTACGAGAAAAAGCGGTTGCCGACCTATCGAACCGGGGGTAACTTCGTCCGTACACGAGGAAGGAGGTGGTCTGAAGTTGAATTCTTGGACACGTGAGGTGACCATCAGCTAACGGCCGTTTCGGTGGATTGGCCCGATCGGGATCGCACATCGGTTGCGTCCCAGCGGTCGTCAGCTGAATCCACAATGGTCACCGGACCCCCGCACCTCGGCCTTGTCCAGGCCGAGAGAGCCCGCTGAGAAGTGGGTGGTGCGGGGGTCTATCCATTTCTCCGGCGTTCCTTGTCGGAGGTTCAGGCGGTTTGCTTCGAATCGGCAGCCGAGCGCGCCTCGATGATCCGATGGCAGTTGGTCTCGGACCACTCGCGGATCGCGTCGACGGGACCCATCAGAGACAGGCCGAGGTCGGTCAGCTGGTACTCCACCCGCGGCGGGATCTCCGCATAGACCGTGCGGGTCACGAGGCCGTCACGCTCGAGGGCGCGGAGCGTCTGGGTGAGCACCTTGGGTGTCACCACACCGATCATGTCCCGCAGAACCGTGAAGCGAACCGGCCCCGGTCGCAGCCCCATCAGCACGAGCAGAGTCCACCGGTCACTGAGTCGTTCCACGACGGTTCTGCTCGGGCAGTTCGGCTTGAGTACATCGGGCGGGGGTGAGGTGCGCGCGGTCTTGTCGCCCTCTTGCTGGATGCTTTCCACGGGGTAAGTTAAGCACGTTGAAGTCATCAGTTTCCAGCAGATACCGTCCTGCTCACAGTCATAAACTGATGAAAGGACGACCATGAACATCGCCTTGACCGGAGCGACCGGCTATATCGGAGGCGCTGTCCTCGACGCGCTCATCGAGGGTGGCACGACGGTGGCTGCTGTGGTGCGATCGGACGCAGCCGCTGACACCGTACGGGCCAAAGGTGCCGAGCCCGTCGTGATGGACCTGACCGACAGGGGAGCGTTGCGCCGTGTGTTGGCCCAGGCGGATGGAGCCGTTCACGCGGCGAGCCCGGGTGATGCGACCAGTGCCGACGTGGACTCCGCTGTCGTCGACGCCGTGATCGAGGAGTTCTCGGGAACAGCCAAACCGTATGTCCACACCAGCGGTATCTGGCTGTGGGGGTCGCACCCCGACATCACAGAGGATTCACCGTTGGATCCGCCGGCGATCGTGGCCTGGCGGGTGGAGCGGGAAGACCGTCTTCTCGACTCGTCCGTCGCCGCGACGGTCATTGCCCCCGGCGTCGTCCATGGTGAGGGTGGTGGCATCGCCAACCTGCTCGTCGATGCGCCGGCCGCCGCTGGAACAGATGGTCTGAGCCTGATCGGTGATGGCACGCAACACTGGGGTCTGGTGCACGTGCGCGACCTTGCCGCGCTCTATGTGCTTGCGTTACAGACCAATCCGGGTGGCCGAGTGATCGGTGTGAGTCACACGGCCACAGTTGGTGACCTGGCTGCTGCGGCGCACCCACATGCTCGACTTGTTGCGGCAACGGTCGACGAGACCCGGGCACGGCTCGGTGGGGACTTCGCCGATGCCCTGTTGCTCGATCAGCGGGTGGGCTCGGGCCTGCGCGCGAGAGATCTCGGCTGGCGTCCTCAGCGTGCGTCGCTGTCGGATGAGCTGGCGAACGGCTATCGGGCGGCGAACGTCGGCATCTAGCCGGCGTAGCGGCGCAGTTTGGCCGATGCGCGGGGAACGAGGTCGCCGTCCGCGTCGACCCGTTCCTCGACGTAGGCGAGATCGCCGTCCTCGACGAGGCCGTACAGACGTTTGGCGCCTCCGGCACGAGGGCCCGACGCAGCTTTGATCACGACGTCGGTGGCCAATTCCCACGATGTCTGATTGAGCGGCTTGCCGTAGAACAGTTCCACCCAGCCCTCGGCATGGGTGAGGAGGAGTTCGATGACGTCGTCTTCGCCGATTCGCCAGAACCCGGCCTCGCGCTCGCCAGGGCCGACGTAGTTGGCGTCCGCGTCGATGACCCAGGTGCGCGATTGCCAGACAAGGTAGTTGCCGCCGTCGTGGCTGATGACGACCTGCTGGCCGAAGTGGTGGTCACCGTTCTCGGGGTCGTAGCCTTCCCCTTCGCCGCGCCACACACCGACCATGGGTAGGAGCGCCAACAGCCCGGGATGCAGGTCAGGGCCCTGACGCAGGTTGGCCGTGTCGTCCGGCAGCGGCAGATCGGGCAGTGACGGGACGTTACGCGCTGCGGTTTCCTGCGCGCGGATCGCCGCCTGATTGATCGCTTCGTCGCCCGAACGGGTCACGATTCGTCAGTGACCAGCCGGTAGAGGACGTACAGGCCAAACCAGGAAATCAGGATGGTTGCCAGCACCAGCAACGCTTCGAAGAATATGACCACCAGAGCATTCTAGCTCGCGATGATGGGCGGGTGCGTGTGGGGATTCCCTCAATCTGGCCGCGTGCGTGAGTGCACACAGATCGGTCAGTACGGTCACATCCGGCCACGGTCGCGCGAGTTGTGTGCACGGAGGCACACGGCAGTCGAGAAAGAAGCCCGGCCCGCCTCGAGAGGCGGGCCGGGCTCGTCGGATCCGACCTTCTACTTGCTGACGGTCACGTTCTGCTCGTGCA
This sequence comes from Williamsia muralis NBRC 105860, assembly GCF_001598915.1. Taxonomy (GTDB): domain Bacteria; phylum Actinomycetota; class Actinomycetes; order Mycobacteriales; family Mycobacteriaceae; genus Williamsia; species Williamsia muralis. The sequence goes on from NZ_BDAP01000001.1 coordinate 1,037,384, forward strand.
CGCCGGGGCCCTCCGGGCTCACGGTGGCATCACCGTTGCCGATGGACGAGAGCGCACGCAACGACCACGTGCCGGGAGCGGCGAAGAACCGGAAGTCACCGGTACCGCTGGCGACCACCTCTGCGGTGAACTCGCCGGTGTTGTCGAGGAGGCGGACGAACGCGCCGGCAACGGGGTTGCCGTCGGTGTCGACGACCTGACCTGTCAACACTGTTTCTTTTTCGGTATCGACACCGGCGGGCATCTTCTGTCCCTGTTTAGGCGCAGCACACATGATTACTTGCTCTCTCCCAGTTCGATCGGGGCGCCGACGAGTGAGCCGTATTCGACCCAGCTGCCGTCGTAGTTCTTGACGTTCTTCTTGCCGAGGAGCTGATCGAGCACGAACCAGGTGTGGCTCGAGCGCTCACCGATGCGGCAGTAGGCGATGGTCTCTTTGCTGTCGTCGAAACCCTTTTCGGCGTACAGCTTTTCGAGGTCATCGTCCGCCTTGAAGGTGCCGTCCTCGTTGGCGGTGGTGCTCCACGGGATGTTGATCGCGCCCGGGACATGGCCACGCTGCTGGGCCTGCTCCTGCGGCAGGTGAGCGGGAGCGAGGATCTTGCCCGAGAACTCGTCGGGGCTGCGCACGTCGACCAGGTTCTTGCTGCCGATGGCGTTGATGACCTCGTCGCGGAATGCGCGGATGCTCGTGTCCGGCGCGGATGCGGTGTACGTGGTGGCCGGGCGGGTCACCTCGTCGGTCGACAGCGGACGGCCGTCGAGCTCCCACTTCTTGCGGCCGCCGTCGATGAGCTTGACGTCCTTGTGGCCGTAGAGCTTGAAGTACCAGTAGGCGTAGGCAGCGAACCAGTTGTTGTTGCCGCCGTAGAGAACAACGGTGTCGTCGTTGGAGACGCCCTTGGCCGACAACAACTCCGAGAACTGCTCCTGGTTCAGGAAGTCGCGGCGAACGCCGTCCTGCAGGTCTTTGCGCCAGTCGAGGCGGATGGCGCCTTCGATGTGTCCGCCTTCGTAAGCGGTGGTGTCCTCGTCGACCTCGATGAAGACGGTCTTGTCTGCTTTCAGGTTCTGCTCAGCCCAGTCGGCGCTGACCAGGACGTCGGAGCGAGCCATGGTTTTCCTTTCGTGGTGGATGCGGCATCGAGAAGCGATCCGCAGTAGATACAACTGTGGTGGTGCTCAGAGGATGAAGCTTGGGGGTGGTGCTGGGGGCGTGATGAATCGCTGGAGCGAAGAACGCGAACCAGGGGCACGCCGGACGTGCGGGACGCGGAAGATCTCGGAACGGCCCGCCGGTTACCGGCTCAGACAGCAACAATTGGCGATACGACAGAAGTCGATCGCCCGACGGCGGGTGAGCATCAACTCACAGCCCAGTTGCATGGCCGACAGCTTACCGCAGCGTGCGACCACTCCGAGATGGCCCTTGCCAGAAGTCCTGGGCGGTTGCGGCCAACGGCGCGGGCTCGGCCTCGAGCACCACATCGCTGCCCTGTGAGGCCGCCTTCACCGCCGGCATCGACCACGGAAGCGGCAGTACCGGAAGCGTCTTGGTGAACTGGGCGAGCACCATCGGCTCGGCCCCGGACGGAACGTCGGACTCCACGTGCTCGGCGGGACCGGAGTAGAGGTTGCGGGCATCGATGTGAAGAGCACCTCCACGTACGGACAGATCAACCGCGACGCTCACCTTTTCGCGGCGTTGCGCGGAACTGTGACCGGAATTACGCGGATCGCTCACATTGACCGTCCCGGTCAAGATGACGCCGGTGCTGGTCGAGAGGATCCCGTCGCCCGGACCACCACCGCCGGCCTTGTCTTCGGGCGCCGGCGTGGTGACGGTGAGGTCGATGATGCCGAGGAACCGGCCGAGGTTGACCGAGTCGATCTTGAGGGACGCGGTGGCCTTGTCCGCAGTCAGTTCGGTGTTCTGTCCGATGACCCATTCGCCGTCTGCTCGGCGCACGTCGGACAGCTTCGACCGCAGGTCGCCCCGGCGCCCATCGCCCAGGTCAGCGCCCCGCGCAGTGATACCGATCTGGTCGTACGAGTCGCCGGCGGCCTGGTCGACGAAGGGAAAACCGGAGATGGTGATCTCGGGGTCGAACTCGAGGTCGGAAGCCTCCCGCAACGCGGTGGAATAGCGGTACTCTGCGTAGGCCGCGGATGCGAAATCGGCGATCGTGGCGACCAAGAGGGTGATGAGCACACCGACTGCCAGCTTGCGCAACGATTCCCCTCTGTAATGGACTCAGTCCATCCGGCGACGCGGCCGGCGACCGCCGGTGGAGACTCCCGCTGGGGACTTGTTAACGGGTAACGACCGATATGACGCTATTCTGTCATCTATCTCGCACACGTTGGTAAGGCAGCGTACATATACGAATAATCGAGATCGGAGTGGTTTGTGGATCTCTTGTTACTGACAGCCGATCCCACCCCTGAGTCTGTATTGCCGTCGTTGTCACTGCTGGCTCATACCGTTCGAGTGGCGCCCACCGAGGTGTCCTCATTGATGGAAGCCGGAAACGCAGATGTAGCCATCGTTGATGCGCGTTCTGACCTTGCCGCCGCGCGCGGCCTGTGCCGACTGCTGGGGAGTACGGGTTCATCGGTCCCTGTGGTCGCGGTGCTGACCGAGGGCGGCCTGGTGGCCGTCAACTCCGAATGGGGCCTCGACGACTTCCTGCTGCCCGATACCGGTCCGGCCGAACTCGATGCGCGCCTGCGCCTTCTGGTCGTGCGCACCCGAGGCGTCACCGCCGAGGAGGCCAGTGGAAAGGTCACCCTCGGTGACCTGGTGATCGACGAGGGCACCTACACGGCACGGCTACGTGGGCGCCCGCTCGACCTGACCTACAAGGAGTTCGAACTCCTGAAGTACCTCGCGCAGAACGCCGGTCGCGTATTCACCCGAGCTCAGCTGCTTCAAGAGGTGTGGGGATACGACTTCTTCGGCGGCACCCGCACGGTCGACGTGCACGTCCGTCGTCTCCGCGCCAAACTCGGCAGCGAGTACGAGTCGTTGATCGGTACCGTCCGAAACGTGGGCTACAAGGCGGTGCGTCCCAGCCGGGGCGGTCGCGGTGGCGGCGAGACCTCCACCGACAACGGAGATCTCGACGATCTGGGTGGATCGGACGAGGTCGAGTTCCCGGACCCGGAACTGAGTTCGAGCGCCAATGGTGGCTGACGTCGGGCCTGTCCACGACCTCTTGACTGCCGCCGCCCGCGCTGACGGTGTCGCGCCGTTGGGCGAGCAGGCGGTGGCCGTCATCGGCCGCGAGGGTGTCAAGGAGTTCACCGTCTCATCCGGCGACACCGTCGTCGGGTATGCGAACGTCACCCCTGCCCGAGAGGGCGAACCGGCGATGATCGAGCTGGCGGTGCACCCCGAACACCGCCGCCGCGGTCACGGGAAACGGCTGCTGACAACAACTCTCGAGCACGTGCCCGACAACCGTCGGGTGTGGGCGCATGGGAATCTGCCCGCCGCGCAGGCGCTCGCGGCTTCACTGGGACTCACTGCCCGGCGCGAGCTGCTGCAGTTGCGACGGCCTCTGGCCGGGGCCGAACTCCCGTCGCTCACCGTGCCCGACGACCTTGTTCTGCGAACGTACGCGGGGCCCTCGGACGACGCGGAGATCTTGAGGGTCAACAACGTGGCCTTCGAGTGGCATCCGGAGCAGGGCGGTTGGAGCACCGACGAGATCACCGCGCGAACGGGCGCCGACTGGTTTGACCCCGCGGGGTTGTTCCTCGTGTTCGATGCGTCCGATCCTCACACCTTGCTGGGCTTCCACTGGACAAAGGTGCACCCTGCCGAGGGTGACACCCCCGCACTGGGAGAGGTGTACATCGTCGGCGTCGACGCCACCGCCCAGGGACGAGGTCTGGGACGATTGCTCACCCTGGCCGGCCTGCACCATCTCCAGCAGCGCGGACTCGCGGAGGTCGAACTCTACGTCGAGGGCGACAACAAGGCTGCGCTCAACACCTACGCCAAACTGGGGTTCACCCAGTTCGCGATCGACGTCGCATACGGCTGAGTGCCGACCTGGGCGTCGGCCCGGGGCAATGTCCGATTCGTCACCATGGCTGTTCACCTCTCGTTCACCTCTCCAGGGGTATCGCTTCACTCTCGCTCTGTAGCTTCCAAACCGCAGCAGGACGCGATGCGCTACGGCGTCGTGGCTGCCTGTGAATCATTGCGACCTGTGTCGAGCAGACTGCCGATGCACGAATCGAAGGACTTCTTCAGGTGAACTTGAAAAACAGTGGAGCAATCCTGGGCGTGTTTGCTGCCTCAACGCTGCTGATCTCGGCGTGTGGAAACTCCGCGTCAGACTCCGACACGGCCAAGAAGGTCGAAGGCGTCACATGTGAAGGCCAGGCGAATCTGAAGGCCAGTGGATCGAGTGCACAGGCCAACGCCATGACCCTGTTCGCCAACTCCTACGCCACCACGTGCGAGGGCAAGACCATCGACTACAACTCCAACGGCTCCGGCGCCGGCGTCAAAGAGTTCACCGGCGGCCTCACCAACTTCGGTGGCAGCGACTCGCCGCTGAAGGAAGACGAAGTCACCGCCGCGGCGACCACCTGCGGGTCCGAGGCATGGAACCTTCCCCTGGTCTTCGGCCCCATCGCCGTCACCTACAACCTCGACGGCGTCGACGCGGTCAACCTGTCGGGCCCCACCCTCGGCAAGATCTTCAACGGCACCATCAAGAAGTGGAACGATCCGGCCATCGCCGCCGAGAACTCCGGCGTGTCCCTGCCCGACCAGGACATCATCGTGATCTTCCGCTCGGATGAGTCCGGCACCACCGACAACTTCCAGAAGTACCTGGAAGCCGCATCGGATGGCACCTGGACCCAGGGTGCGGGCAAGTCGTTCGCCGGCGGTGTCGGTGAGGGCGCGAAGGGCAACGAGGGCACCTCGGCCGCTATCAAGAACTCGCCCGGATCGATCACCTACAACGAGTGGTCCTACGCCACCAACCAGGGCCTGAGCATCGCCAACATCATCACCTCGGCCGGTCCTGAGGCCGTGCCGCTCTCGGTCGAGACCGTGGGCAAGACCATCGACGGTGCAACGCTGAAGAACCCGGGCTCGAACAACCTGGTCCTCGACACCTCGAGCTTCTACAAGCCGTCCGTTGCAGGTGCCTACCCGATCGTGCTGGCCACCTACGAAATCGTCTGCAGCAACTACTCGGACGATGCCACCGGCCAGGCCGTCAAGTCGTTCCTCAAGGTCGCTGCGAGCACCGACGTGCAGAGCTCACTCGAGGCCGAGGGATACATCCCGATCCCCGAGGGCTTCAGCACTCAACTGAACACAGCCATCGATTCCATTCAGTGACTGATCTCTCTCATAAGTTAGGGCAGGAAAGCGATGACGGTGCATGACGCGGTCGGGCAATCTGACAAAGTAGGCGCGGTGAGCCCAAGCGCATCAGCTCCCGAGCCTTCGGACAGTCAATCGGATCTGAAGTCGAACTCCCGACAAAATCGGAGTCGTTTCTACGATCAGGCGTTCAAGGTGCTGGCTTTGACGGCCGGTGGCTTTGTCTGCCTGGTGATCCTGTTGATCGCACTGAACCTACTCTTCGAGGCCATCCCCTCATTGAGAGTGGACAACGTCAACTTCTTGACGAGTTCGGTGTGGGACACCACCAACGCCCTGAACCTCCGGTTCGGAATCCTCGACCTGCTCAAGGTCACGGTTCTGAGCTCGGTGTTCGCGCTGGCGTTGGCGGTGCCCATCGCGATCGGTATCGCGACATTCCTCGTGTCGTATTCACCGGCGCCGTTGTCCCGGCCGCTCGGCGCCGTCGTCGACCTGCTTGCCGCAGTGCCGTCGATCATCTTCGGCCTGTGGGGCATGGCGGTTCTCGGACCCAAGCTCCAGCCGGTCGCCGACTTCCTCAACAGCAACCTCGGATGGTTCTTCCTCTTCGCCGACGGCAACGTCTCGAGTGGAACGATCTTCACCGCGGGAATCGTGCTGGCGATCATGATCCTTCCGATCATCACGTCGATCTCGCGTGAGGTGCTGCAGCAGACACCTGTGCTGCACAAGGAAGCGGCCCTGGCACTGGGCGCGACGAAGTGGGAGATGCTGCGGATGACCTCATTCCCCTACGCACGTAGTGGAATGATCGCGGCGTCGATGCTCGCGCTCGGTCGCGCACTCGGTGAGACGGTTGCCGTCCTCATCATCCTGCGGGCCGCGACATCGACGTCCGGGTTCAGCCTCTTCGATGGTGGATACACATTCGCCTCCAAGATCGCCTCTGGCGCAGGCGAGTTCAACCAGCCCCTGCCGACCGGCGCGTACATCGCCGCAGGTTTGGTGCTGTTCTTGCTGACCTTCGTGGTCAATGCCATCGCCCGGGTTCTCTCCGGCGGAAAGGTAAACGGATGAGCACCTCAACCATCGATGGCAGCAGCCCGGTCAAGGCCGGCAATCTGTACAAGCCGGTCTCGCCCGCCCGGCGCCTCAAGAACCAGTCGGCCACAATTGTTTTCACCCTGTGCTTCCTGATCGCGATGATTCCCCTGGTGATGGTGCTCTTCACCGTCATCAGCAAGGGTTTCGAAGCGATCATCAAGCCGGAGTGGTGGTCGGGTGACCAGTTCCTGATCGGGCCGACGAGCTTCTCCGGCGGTGTCGGACACGCGATCCTGGGCACGATCCTCACGGCATTGATCGCCGCCGTGATCGCCGTCCCGATCGGCATCATGGCCGCGATCATGTTGGTGGAGTATCCGAACAGCAAGCTGGTCAAGCCCACCTCGTTCATGGTGGACATCCTCGCCGGCGTCCCGTCGATCGTCGCGGCGCTGTTCATCTTCACCGTGTGGGTGACCACGTTCGGTCTGCCGCAGAGCGGCTTCGCGGTCAGCCTGGCACTTGTGCTGCTGATGCTCCCGGTGGTTGTTCGCTCCACCGAGGAGATGCTCAAGCTCGTCCCCGACGAGTTGCGTGAGGCCTCGTACGCGCTGGGCATCAGCAAGTCCAAGACCATCGTGAAAATTGTTGTCCCGACGGCGATGTCGGGAATCATCTCCGGAGTGTTCCTCGCCACCGCGCGAATCATGGGTGAGACCGCCCCGGTGCTGATCCTGGTGGGTTACACCGCTTCGGTGAACTACGACCCGTTCCAGAACAACATGACGTCGCTGCCGTTGTTCATCTACAACCAATTGGCAAACCCCAATCCCGCCGGGGAATACCGCGTCTGGGGTGCAGCGCTGACCCTGGTCATCGTGATCGCGCTGGCGAATGCACTCGCGGCGCTGGCTTCTAAACTGCTCGCGCCGAAGACGAAATGAGATAAGGCAATGGCAAAAAGACTCGACCTCAAAGATCTGAACATCTACTACAGCGCCTTTCACGCCGTCAAGGACGTGAGCCTGGAAGTGCCGCCCCGCTGCGTCACGGCGTTCATCGGCCCTTCCGGCTGCGGTAAGTCCACCGTGCTGCGCACGCTCAACCGCATGCACGAGGTGACCCCCGGTGCTCGTGTCGAGGGCAAGGTGCTGCTCGACGGCGACGACATCTACGGCAAGGGCATCGACCCGGTGTCGGTCCGCTCCACGATCGGCATGGTGTTCCAGCGCCCCAACCCGTTCCCGACGATGTCGATCAAGGACAACGTGGTGGCCGGTCTGCGACTGCAGGGTGTGCGCGACAAGAAGGTGCTCGACGAGACCGCCGAGCGCAGCCTGCGCGGAGCGAACCTCTGGGAAGAGGTCAAGGACCGGCTGAACAAGCCCGGCGGTGGCCTCTCCGGTGGTCAGCAGCAGCGTCTGTGCATCGCGCGTGCGATCGCGGTCTCGCCTGACGTACTCCTGATGGACGAGCCGTGTTCGGCACTCGACCCCATCTCGACGCTCGCCATCGAGGACCTGATCACCGAACTCAAGAAGGACTACACGGTGGTGATCGTGACGCACAACATGCAGCAGGCTGCCCGCGTCAGTGACCAGACCGCGTTCTTCAACCTGGCGGCCGTCGGCCAGCCCGGACAGCTGGTCGAGCTCAGTGACACCGAGACGATGTTCTCCAACCCGACGCAGAAGGCGACGGAAGACTACATCTCCGGCCGTTTCGGCTGATCCTCGCAGGTACCCGAAGAAAACGGCCCCATGTTTCCGCATGGGGCCGTTTCCTTGTCAGAATGGTCCCCGTGACGGCAAAACATCCGGTGAGTGTGCTGCCTGGCCGTGGCATCGTGCTCCGCCGCGGACCGTCGCTCCTGCTCATCGACGCCGATCCGATCCGGAGCAGCGCAACGCTCACAGATCTGGCGCATCTCGCCACCGAACCGCTCGAACAGGCCGGCCGCGTCGACGGGTCGCGGCTTCGCTCGCTGACCAAGTGGTTGCTGGCCAACGAGGACAGCAGCCCGGACTTCGCGGTGGTCTCCACCGACCGGCACGGGGGTCTGGAGGTCTTCGTCTACGGTGCCGCGAGTGCGAGGGTCTACGTCACCGAGTTCGCCACCCCGGAGGTCATCAGGGGAGCAGACGCCGGTTTCCTGGTACAGCGCAGCTATCCGAGCAGTGTGTTCGCGGTGGCCCTGACCATCGACGAGGACGATCCGCTGGGCGGTGGACCGATCGGGTCGGGCGGTCTGGCCCCGTCGGAGATCTTCTCGCTCGAAAAAGGTGCGGCACCCGGTGCCGGCGTGGTGTTGTGGCCATCGGCCTCGCCTTCCACCGACAGTGCCGTATATGCCGTACCGGCAGCGACGCCGATGCCGTCGGCTGCCGACGAGCCCACGGGTGTCCCGGTGGTGGTGAGTCCCGAACTCGTCGACACCGCGATGGCGGTAATCGAAACGCCTTTGCTACCACCGGCACTCTCGGTGAGGCTGGACGATTTCGACAACCACACCGCCGCCGGGCGGGCACCGTTGCCGATCGTCGGTGGCCGGCGCAGAGCTGCCTCGGTTCGGCGTGGAATCGCCGAGCCGACACTGGTCCCGCCGCGTGACGTTGTCGGACCGGCCGATGCCGCGCTGGCATCTGCGCCGACCGATGTCGCGAATCGTCCTGTGCGCGCATCTGATCCGAAGGTATCGGCGCGTGAACAGCAGGTGCAGATCCAGGGGCTGCTGTGCCAGAACGGTCACATCAACGATCCGCGGTCGCCGGTCTGTACCCGATGCGGTATTCGGATCAACCGGATGACGGGGGCGATGGTGCAGGGTCCGCGACCGCCGCTGGGGCTACTCGTCATCGACGACGGCACCACCTACGTGGTGGCCGGCGATCTGATGATCGGACGTGACCCCGAGCCGATGGTCGCAGCCAGGGGTGGTGTCGCGAGTGCGGGCATCGGACCACTGGACCCCATTCGCATCAACGACACCTCGGGGTCGATGTCGCGCGCGCATTGTGAACTGCGACTGGTGGATTGGGATGTCCGGGTGGTGGATGCCGGCTCGGTGAACGGGACGTATGTCCGGTTGCCGCGCGCACCTGGCTGGATCACGTTGCGCCGCGGCCAGGAAGCGGTGTTGTATCCGGGATCCGAACTGCGGGTGGGAAGTCGCTCGTTGCTGTTCGAGGCACCGCACGGGAGGATCAGCGATGTTCGTTGACCCGACATCGGGAACCGACGCACGTCGGCTGCCCCCGGCGATCGCCGATTACCGGACAGTCCGGGCGCTCGGTGCGGGCAGCCACGGTACGTGTTATCTGGCGGTGCCCCCGGCCCGACTGCAGCTGGATGTCGAACACGTTGCGCTGAAAGTCTTTTCGAACCCCTGCGGTGAGGACGCCTTCCATCGCGGTGTGCGCGAACTCCGCAGCTTCGCCGCCGTACGGTCCCCGCACCTGGTGCATCTGTACGAAGCGGCACTGGGTGACCTGTTCATGTACGCGATGGACTACTTCCCGGGTGGGTCGATGGCTGCCCCATCGATGCCGCTGCAGCGTGACCAGGCGCTCGCCGTGCTCGAGTGTGCGGCCAGGGGGGCACACGACATGCACGAGGCCGGGTTGGTCCACTCCGACATCAAACCGGCGAACGTGTTGATCGCCGGAGGTGATCGCGCCGGTACCACGGCATCACCGGCCGGAGTACTGTCCGATCTCGGTCTGGCCCGGGTGATCACCGCGGCGACCGCGGTCAGCGGCATCGGGTCGTCCGCGTCCCTCGAGTACGCCGACCCCGACACCCTTGTCGGCCAAACACCTTCGCGGGCAACGGATATCTGGGCTCTGGGAGCAACGATCCACCGCACGCTGACCGGTGAAGGCCTCTACGGTGAACTGCCCGACATGCAGCCGCTGGTGGCGATCAGGACGGTTCAGTCCACCAAACCCAGGATCAGTCCGGCACTTTCACCGGCGGAACGTGACCTGGTGTCGGAATGCCTTGCCCCGCACAGTGATCGGTTCAGGACGGCTGCAGAACTGGCCGACCGGATCTCCGAGGTGCGGCGCACCGCACCCCGGTAGGAGCCGCTAGACCTCGCTGAACTGCTCCGGGGTCTGCCCCGTCGCCTGGAACACCACGCGACGTCCGATCAGCACAGCGTGGTCGGAGAAGCGCTCGTAGTACCGGCCGAGCAAGGTGACGTCCACTGCGGCAGCGACGCCGTGACGCCACTCGCGGTCCATCAGCACCGTGAACAGGTGGCGGTGGAGGTCGTCCATCGCGTCGTCGTCGTCCTGCAGCTTCAGCGCGTCCTCGGGGTTCTGGCTGTTGAGGACCTCACGCGCGTTGGTCGCCATGGTGATGGCGAGCCGGCCCATTTCGGCGAAGTAGCCGTTGACCTCTTCGGGCAGCGCTTTGGCGGGGTGGCGACGGCGAGCGACCTTGGCGACGTGCAGCGCAAGCGCACCCATGCGGTCGATGTCGGCGACGATCTGGAATCCACTCACGATCGAACGGAGATCGCCGGCGACCGGCGCCTGCAACGCGAGGAGGGCGAACGCCCGTTCTTCGGCTTGCGTCGACAGCTGGGTCAATTGCTCGTGGTCACTGATCACCGACTCGGCGACCGCGAGATCGGCTTGGAGCAGGGCTTGGGTGGATCGCTCCATCGCAATCCCGGCCAACGCACACATTTGTCCCAGAACTCCGTTGAGTTCGGCCATCTGCTCAATGTAGGCACTACGCATGAGCCAACGGTACTGCCACGATCGGTGGGAATGGTGGTCAGGTGGTGAACTACGAATGAACGAGTGGCACAGGCTCGATGTCGGCCCCGCCGGCCCGACTCATGCGCAGGTCGTATCCGCAGCGTTCGTGACCGTGAGGTCGTTGGGCAACTCGTCTGTTCCCGACTCGCGAGGCAGTTCGGCGACGGTGATCTGGCCCCCGGCGAGAGCCGGCGACCCCAGGTTGCCGCTGTAGTCGCTGCCGACGATGACCTCGATGCCCGACTGCACGGTGTTGTCCGCCTGGATGCTCGCCCCGGGGAACAACTGTGCAACCGTGGCCGCCGCAGCCTGTTGCCCCTCGCCGTACCGGACGACGGTGTCGGTGCGGTTCTCGGAGGCGTCGGCAACACCCTGGACGCCGAAGCCCTGATTGGCCAGACTCTCGGCGATGCCGGTGGCGACTCCGGCGGTACCGGTGCCGTTGAGCACCCGCATGCTCACCGAATACGGATCGAGCGCGCTGACGGTGACGTCTGCCGGCCGCGAGGGTGTCGGAGAAGTTGTTGTGCTGGTTGTTGTTCCGGCCGGTTTCTCTTCTTTCTCCCCGGGCAGCGGTTCGTCGTTGATGATCGCGTCGAAGATCGCGCGGATGTCGGCATCGCGGGGGATCTCGTTACCCGAGCCGTCTTCGGCCGTGCCCGAGGTGGGGACGGTGAGGAAGGTGACGCGGCCGGCGTCGAGCCCCTGCATCGACTGGGCCAATTGGAGCAGGTCGTCGGTGTTCACCTGGTCGACGAAGCTGTTCTGGATGAAGGTGTCGACGATGCCGTTGAGCGTTGCGGGATTGGACAAGACCTTGCTGGAGAGCGCTCCGCGCAGCAGCGATGAGAGGAACAGCTGTTGGCGTTTGATGCGCCCGTAGTCACCGTTGCCCTCGGTGTCGATGGTGCGGGCGCGTACGTAGTTGAGGGCAGCTTTACCGCGGATCTTCTGCTTACCGGGCTTGGTGAGGATGGGGCCCAGCTCGAAGTCGTTGAGCGGCACCGGCGAGCAGACCTCGACACCACCGATCTTGTTCACGACCTTCTCGAAACCCGAGAAGTCCATCGCGATGAAGTGGTTGATGTTCAGGCCGCTGATCGCGGTGAGTGTGTCGACGATGCACTTGGGGCCGCCGTCGCCATAGGCGGTGTTGAGCTTGGCGCCCGTCTCGGCGGGCACGATCTGGCCGGTGTATTCGCCTTTGTCGTTGTCCCAGGTTGTGCACTCGGGGCGGTTGATCTGCAGGTCCCGCGGGAAACTCACCGCGACCACGCGGCTGCGGTCGGCCGGGATGTTCACGAGGATCACCGTGTCCGACCTGGCACCGCCGGCGTCTTCGGTGGTACCGGCGCCGATCTGCCCGTTCTTTCCCGACCGGGTGTCGGTGCCGACGATCAGGTAGGTTTCGTCGCCGGTCTGCAGTTCTTTGCCGCGGATCTCGCTGTTGTCCGGGTTGACGGCATCGACGATGTTCCAGTTGCCGTCTTTGACCTTCTGGTAGCCCCACACCGCGCCCGTGCCCAGGAGTGTCATGACGCAGGCGAGGGCGAGGAGGACGCGCCCACCCATCTGGGCATTCCTGGTCAGCGCGGCTCGGTCGCGTCCTTTGGGCGCCGCGGCATGTCTGCGGCCGCGGGCCGTACCCGCACCGGATTCGGGAACCACCGCCGGCTGAACGCGGTCGGCCACGCTGTCGTGCGACGGGTCCGGCTCCGGCTCGGGATCGGCGGACAGGTAGACGGGTGGGTCGTCCTTGGCGGCCGGGATGACCTCGGTCTGGGAGTCGTCGTCGCCCCGTTGCGGAGGATCGGTGCGCGCGAAGGGATGGCTCGGCGTGCCCGGCAGGTTCACAGGCGGCGAGGGCGGCCCACCGGCCGGAGTGCGGCTACCGCGTGGGTTGGGATCGGACGGCGGGCCCGGATCCACCGCACGGCTGATGGTCTCGGTGGGGGCATCGGCAGGGCGGACGCGGCGTGGGCGCGGCGGCGGAACCGACGGTCCGTCGGACGGAGGTGATGAGGAACGGTCCGGCGAGGATCGGGGTTCGCCGGCCGGGGGCTGCGACGGCCCGTCGGATGCGGCTCGAGACGAAGGGGGTGGTGCGGCGCGTCCGGACGAGCCGGCGGCATTCATCCGGTTGAGGAGTTCCTGGACCGTCAATCGGCCCGCGGCGTCGCGGGGCAGTTCTCGAGCGGGGGGTTCACGGAGTACCTCATCCGACGGCGCGCCGAGCTGGCGGCGGATCAGATCGCGGCGTTCCTCGGGTGTGCGTCCCCGGAGCTCGTCGTCGCTGCTCACTCATGTTCCTTCGGACTTCTGGGCACCGGGCTGTATCTCAGGCCCGTCGAAAAACATGTCGGCCGGGCAGGCGCGTTCACGATGATACTGGCCGAACCTGTATGTGCCTTGTTGCCGACCGTTCGTCGGCCGTTGCTCTTGTGTTCGAGTTCGGCAGCGTGAAACCGAGGTTTCCGGATCCGGTATTTCTACTGGGCGTGCTATCCGCCGGAATGCATGACCTCGGCGCCGTCGGGAACGCAGTCGTCGTCCGGGTCGTCGAGCCAGCCGTGGGGGAGGGCCACGGCCGACGGCGACCCCTGCCGTCCGCGAGGACCGTGGCCGTCGCGAGGAAAGGGCACGTCAGCGGGCAATTGGCCCACCATGTCGGCAAGTTGATCGACGGTCTCGACCAAGGCCATGTCGCGGCGCAACTCCGAGCCGACGGGGAAACCGCGCAGATACCAGGCAACGTGCTTGCGGATTTCCCGCATGCCCTTGAACTCGCCGTGGTGGTCGGCGAGCAGCTGTCCGTGCCGGACGATGATCTGCGCCACTTCGCCGAGCGTGGGGGCCGCCGGGGTGGGCAGTCCGTTCAGTTCGGCGCTCAGTTCGGAGAACAGCCATGGCCGACCGAGGCATCCGCGACCGATGACCACGCCGTCGCAGCCGGTCTGATTCATCATCCGGGTGGCGTCGGCGGGCTCGAAGATGTCGCCGTTGCCGAGGACGGGCACGTCGGTGACGTGCTCCTTGAGTCGTGCGATCTCGTCCCAGTCGGCGCTCCCGGAATAGCGTTGCGAGGCCGTACGAGCATGCAGCGCAACAGCTTTCGCGCCCTCAGCAGCGGCGATCCGACCGGCGTCGAGGTGGGTGTGGTGCTCGTCGTCGATTCCGATGCGGAACTTGACGGTGACGGGGATGTCGGTGCCCTCGGTGGCGCGGACAGCAGCGGCGACGATGTTGGCGAACAGGCGGCGCTTGTAGGGGATGGCCGAGCCGCCGCCCTTGCGTGTCACCTTCGGCACCGGGCAGCCGAAGTTCATGTCGATGTGGTCGGCGAGGTTCTCGTCGACGATCATCTTGGCCGCGGCATAGGTGTACTCGGGATCGACCGTGTAGAGCTGCATCGACCGCGGGTTCTCTTCCGGGGCGAACGTGGTCATGTGCATGGTCACCGGGTGGCGCTCCACAAGAGCGCGGGCGGTGACCATCTCACAGACGTAGAGACCGGCAACGGTCCCGGTCCGGGCGAGCTCGAGTTCGCGGCACAACGTGCGGAAGGCAACGTTGGTCACCCCGGCCATCGGAGCCAGGACCACCGGGCTGGAGAGCTCGATGGATCCGATGGACAGTGCCGGGGTGGTGCGCGTGTCTGGCAGCAGGGCGGTCAGGATGTGGCCTTTCCGAGAAGTCGCCGCTAGGAGGCGGCGCGGGCCTTTTCGCGCTTGGCCGCTTCGCGAGCGAGCGCGCGGTCACGCATCTCTTCGAACTTGATGGTGTCTGCGGCCAGCTTGTCGAGGAATGCGGCCAGCTCTTCACGGGTCTTCTCGCCCTCGGCGCTGAAGTCCTCGCGCTCGAAGATGTTCCACTTGCGCAGAACGGGCTGGATGACCTCTTCGAGGTGCTGACGCAGGTCGTAGATGCCGTGCTTGGCCATGAGGACGCCGTTGCGACGGAAGTTCGGCATGCCGAGACCGGGCATCTGGAAGTTGGAGACCACTTCGTAGATAGCTCGGATGGTCTGGTCGGGCGAGATGTCGAGGCCGGCGCCGCAGATGTTGCGGTAGAACACCATGTGCAGGTTCTCGTCGGCGGCGATGCGCTGGAGCATGCGGTCGGCGATCGGGTCGTTGCACGCCTTGCCGGTGTTGCGGTGCGACACACGTGTCGCGAGTTCCTGGAAGGTCACGTACGCCACCGAGCGCAGCAGTCCTGCGCTGGTCTCTCCGAGCTCCTCGGCGCGTGCACCCGCGGTGGCGAGTGAGGAGAAGCCGTTGGTCATGTGGATCATGCGGGCTTCTTCGAGTGCGACGGGGTCGACGCCGCGGGTGACCACGAGGTAGTCGCGCATCGCGATGCCGTGGCGGTTCTCTTCGGCGGTCCAGCGTCCGACCCAATGGCCCCACGCGTCGTCCATCGAGAAATTCTCCGCGATCTCGCGGTGATAGGACGGCAGGTTGTCCTCGGTCAGGAGGTTGGTGACCATCGCGGCCTTGGCCACGTCGTCGAGCCTCGACTGCTCCGGATCCCAGTCGACACCACCGAGAGCCGCGAAGTTCTGACCTTCGTCCCAGGGGACGTAGTCATGCGGGTTCCAGTCCTTGGCAAGGCGCAGATGGCGATTGACGTTTTCCTCGGCCACCGGCTCCAGTTCTTTCAAGAGCTCCAGTTGAGTCAACTCGCGGGCCATTAGTTATTCCTCCAAGAACGGCTAGGCGTGATAAGGGTCCAGGCTACGGGAACGCACTACCGCCACCCAAGTTCTTCGCGCCGGCGCAAAGGTGTGTCGAAACCCTCGCGCCACTGAATCGATGCTGGTCAGTGGTGGCCTGGTTACTGCTCGAACTGGGTGCGCCGATGATCCCCGTGTGTGGTGCATCTTACTGACGTGATGCGGATCCGCCCAGAAAAACTGAACTACCAATCCATTATTGGTGGCGAGCGATCCTTCAGAAGTACTTGCCCACCGTGTCGAGCCATCGCCCGGCCTCGTCGGTCAGGTTCCCCAGCTCCTGCGCCTTATGACACCAGGCTTTGGCTGCCTGAGCAAACTCCAGGGGGTTGTAGACGTCTTCTTCCTTGGACCACAGCCCGTCGCCTGCATACGTGAGGATCGTGATGTTGGTGGCCGTGAACAACGAACCGTCGCCGGGGTCGCGCAGGGGATTGTCGATCTCACAGATCACTCGATCGGTCTCCTCGTCGATCACATGCCACAGTGCCGGGAAGGCGACCATGTGACTGCCCGGGAATCGGCCCATGGTCTTGATCACCCAGGTCCGGATCTCTTCGCGCCCCTTGAAGGTGCCCATGGCGTGTTCGACGTAGTCGGCATCGTCGGTGAACTGCTCGGCCCAGGGGTTCCAGTCGTGGGTTTCGGCAACCTGCTCGACCATCTTCTCGAACCTGGCGAACTCGCTCTCGAGTTCGGCGCGACTGAAGCGCCCCATCAGAATCCGTCACCGGGGGCGATGGTGATGGTCGCGTCGATGCGCTGGATCAGGCAATCGGCGTTGAACCGGAAGGTCTCGTCCACGGTGGCATCGGCCAGATTGAGGTCGCCGACTCCGTATTCGAGGTCGTAGATCACCCGGACCGAGTCGCCGCTGCCCGACCACTGTTCGTTGTCCAGCGAGGTGATGCCGCTGTACTGCAGATGCAGAGCGAGTTCGGCCTTCATCACATCGCCGGAGAACCCGGTCTGCAGCCCGTTCTCGAATCGGACCACGTCGTCGGCAAGGGGGACGTCGTAGGCGTACGAGGGGTCGACGAGCGCATCGAGGTAGGTCTGGGCGCCGGCCACCCGATCGGCCGCAGTGCATGTCTCGGTGGGGGCGGCGGAAGCGGCACCCGCGCCCGCAGACACCGCGGCGCCCACCGCCGCGACACAGACCAGTACCCGGACAACGTCAGATTTCATGGCGCTGAGCGTATTTGCCGAACAGTGCCACGCGGGCTGTTTTGGCGTGATCGGTCAGACGGTGTAATCGGCTCCGAGATCTGGTCCGCCCCAGCCGGTGGTGGCTACTATCTGCTCAGCTCACCGACCGTGGGTGAGAGCTGGAAGGGCATGAGATGAGCGTGGCGATCGGTTCCTACATCGGTGGCTATCAAATTCTGGAGCTGCTCGGCCGCGGCGGGATGGGTGAGGTGTACAAGGCTCAGCACCCCCGGTTGCCCAGAGCCGATGCCATCAAGTTGCTGAACAACACCTACGGCGGTGACCCCGACACCCGGGCTCGGTTCGAGCGGGAAGCCGATCTGGTCGCCCCACTCAGTCATCCGAACCTGGTGAATGTGCTGGACCGGGGTACTCACGAGGGTCAGCTGTGGATTGCGATGGAGTTCGTGTCGGGTACCGACGCGGCGCACATGTTGATCGACGGCCCGCTGCATCCGCGACTTGCGGTGCAGATCATCTCCGAGGTCGCCGACGGGCTGGACTACGCGCACCGCAAGGGGCTGCTGCACCGTGACGTCAAGCCCGGGAACATCCTGATCACGCCAGGTGCCGATCCGATGAACCCGGATGCGGTGAAGCTCACCGACTTCGGCATCGCGCGGATGGCGCAGGAGACAGACAGCAGTCTCACGTCGGTGGGGATGACGGTGGGCACGCTGCGGTACAGCGCCCCTGAACAAATCGGCGGCGAGGAGATCGACCACCGTGCCGACGTGTACGCGCTGGGCTGCACGCTCTACGAGTTACTCACCGCTACAGCACCTTTCGATGCTCCCACCAGTCAAGGCCTGATGGCGGCGCACATGTTCAACGCCCCGCCGAACCCGGCCGCCGTCAATCCCGCGGTCCCGGCGGCGATGGCTTCGGTGATCGCAAGGGCGATGGCCAAGAAACCCGCTGACCGTTTCGACAGCGCCCGCGAGCTGGCCGATGCCGCACTGGAGGCGCTGCAGGGCGGTGGGGCGCCGCAGAGCACGCGTGCGCAGAACGCTTTTGTGCCCATCCCGGTCAAACCCGGTACGCCGCAGACGAATGCCCCGCGGTCGGCAGCTGCCACCACCTTCCCTCCGGCCGCGACGCCCGGGCACGTGCCGTCGAATCCCTATCAACCGGGACAGCATTCGTCACCGCAGCACTTCACTCCCCAGCATTCGTCGCCGGGTCAGTCGTCGCCCGGTCATTCGTCGCCGGGCCAGTCGTCACACCCGAACTCGTCCCCGTATCAGTCGTCTCCCTATCAGTCGAACCCGTATCAGGGGGCGGGCCAGGGATACCCGGGGATGGCGTCAAGTGGACAACGTCCGGCCTACGCGGGCGCCGGACCTGGCGCGGCCCCGACGCCGAACAGCCCGTGGTTCACCCGCCCTGCGATGCTCGCCGGGCCGGTGGTGGTGCTCGCGGTGGTGCTCGGTCTGATTGCCGGCATGCTGATCACCGGCGGCGGCAGTGCGCTGGCCGCGCCGCAGAAGCCTGCCGTCGAACTGGCCGCAGAGTCCGTGGACATCAGTTGGTCCGCGGTGGACGGCGCGTCCGAGTACGTTCTGCGGCAGGGTGATTCGGTCATCTATGTCGGGGACAAGACCGAGTATGCACAACCCATGCCGTTGCCGGGTACGTACTCGTACACGGTGTCGGCGCGATCGGGCGACCGGGATGAATCGTCCTATAGCCCGGCGAGTGACGAGGTTGCGGTGGCGCAACGGTGGCACGGTCTGGAACAGATGGCGTCCACCTTCGGGGAGATCGTCGGCCCGAGCCCGTTGTCCACCGACACCTTCGGGCAAGAAGCGTGCTGGGGCGGCACGGGGAGTGTCGACCCGGAGATCCCGAAGACGGGCGTCATCTTCTGTCGCGACGCCGCTGCCACCTACACAGTGCAGCTGCGGCAGTTCCCGTCTCGTCAGGTCCGCGACGAGTATCTGGACAGTCTCAACCTGAAGACGTCATCGGTGACCACCGATCAGGGCGCCGACGGCACCCTCTATCAGGGCAACGGCCCGACCAGTGACTGGGCGGGTACCGCGATCCTGGCCTTCGACGACTCCGATCGTGAGGTGTACGACTTGAGCGTCACCATGGAGAGCGGCAAAGACGCCGACGCCGTGGCCCTGCTGGACAGGCTGCCGCTGTGAAGCGCTGGGGATGGCCGCTGCTGGTGGTCGCCGGGGTGGTGGCGCTGGTTCTCGCGTTCACCATCACCTACTTCGTGCGGGGTTCCGGCAACTCGGTGTCGAGTCCGGGGACGGTGACGGCCAGTGCCGAGGGGCCGGTGGTGAAAGTCAGCTGGAAGTCGGCGTCAGGAGCCGATTCCTATCTGCTCAGTCGCGGTGAGGCGGTGGTGTACTCGGGCCCGGCCACCGAGTTCACCGACATCTCGGCGGTGGCTCCTTCAGGCGGCGACCGGGTGGAGTACCGGGTGCGGGCCGTGGACGACAAGGGCCGCGTGTCCGAACCGAGCGCTTCGGCGTCGGTCGAGGTGGGCTCCGGGTGGGGGCTGTATGCGGAGTCGGCCCAGCGGTTGCCCGAGCTGTTACCGGCGGGACCCGACGAGCAGGGATACAACGGCATGCGATGCGAGACGCGGATGGATGCCGTGCCGCCGGAAGAAGGTGACGGGCCCGACGGATCGGGCGAGCAGTTCATCAAGGCGGGATTCCGCTGTGTCCTGGACTCCGGTGGTGAGCAGTACGACCTGTGGACCGACTTCTATGTCACACCCGAGGCACTCGAGAGCCGGATGGACGACATCCGCGGCTTCGACGGGGTGACCAGCACAACGTGGCAGAACGGGCGGGCGGTCAGCGGTGGCGGCGGGGACGAGCCGCGATGGATGGCGCTGACGGTCGACGGTATGCCCGACGTCTACATCGAGCTCTCCGCCGTGGACAAGGCCACCACGTCCGACCAGCTCGTAGATGCGGTGAACAGCCTGCCCGTGGGCTGACCACCACACCGCAGAAAAATCCCGAAAGCGCACCTCGTCGCAGCCGAGCGGCGTTACGCTCCCGCGAAGCACGGCAATGAAGCCGGAGGGGGCTTGTTGTGGGCGCATGGGCGGGAAACAAAGGCGCGGTCCGGATCGCGGTGATCTTCGGTGCGGTCCTGGCGATGGCAACGGCTACGGTCGGTCCGGCTTCGGCGGCCGCTCCGCCCGGGTACAACGACCTGATCGACGTCTGGCCGACCGCGGTGGACGTCGCGGACTGTCGACCGGGGGATCAGGTCGAGACCGGTATCCAGGGCGAGGTGCCCTTGGCGGACCGCAAGTCCGGGCGCAGCACCAAGGGATACAACTGCAACATCGATCTGATCGGTCAGTATCAGGGGCAGGGTGCCGGCATCGTCAGTGCCACCTACGGTCACTGTTCGTACACGGGTTCTTCTTTCCCCACCAACTTCTTGGGACCCAATCCCGGGGTGCAGGTGATCGACGTCAGCGACCCGGCCAATCCACGGATGACGGATGTGCTGAGCGAACCGGCGATGGTGGGCGGCACCTGGGAGTCGTTGAAGGTCAACAAGGAACGTGGACTCCTGGTGGGCACGGGGGTGGGCATCCTCGAGGGTGCCGGCTACATCTCGGTGTACGACATCGCCACCGACTGCGCGCACCCGCGGTTGCTCAACACCGGCGCCGGGTCCCAGCTGTCGATGCCGATTCCGATCACCACCCACGAGGGCGACTTCTCGCCTGACGGGAACACCTACTGGGCCACCGGCATTGCCCCCGGCTACGTCAGCGCCATCGACATCACCGATCCGCGTGATCCTATGGTGGTCTGGTCCGGTGTGACGGGTGTCGAGGCTCACGGTCTCGGGTTCTCGCCGGACGGCAACACCATGTATCTGTCGAATCTTCTGGGACTGACGATGATCGACGTCTCGGCGGTGCAGAACCGCACGCCGAGAACGATTGTGCCCGAACTCATGCCGCACGTCGGTGAAAAGCTCTGGGCCGATGGTCAGATCACTCAACACAGCATCTACGTCACATACGACGGGCAGCCGCACGTCTTCAGCGTCGACGAGGGCGGTTCGGGTGGCGTCAAGTTGTTCGACGCCGCGCGCTCGTCGGATCTTCAGCAGCGCAACGCCATCAAGTTGGCGATCAATCTGCCGAAGAACGCCAACAGGTGGGCCCAGAGCACCACGGCCAACGGCGCGTTCGGTTACGACGCCCACTACTGCTCGGTGGATCGTCCGGTCGATCCGACCGCGATGGCATGCGGGTGGATCCAGTCGGGCGTCCGAGTGTTCGACATCAGCGACCCCGACAACATCGCGGAGATCGCGTACTTCAACCCGCCCGCGCAGACGGGCAAGAACTGGGAGTTGAGCAACTCTCTGCACGCCTTGCTCGGATCCATCGCGGCTCCGCCGATCATCGGCACGCTGGCGGTCGCCCGGGCAGTGCTGCAGGGTGACAGCCCCGTAGACGGGATAATCAACGATCAGAGTCGTCTCGTCGGAGGCGATCTCTCGGCCGACTGGTGTCTGTCACCACCGGAGTTCCACGGCGATCAGCTCTGGGTGACCTGCATGGACAACGGGTTCATGGCGCTGGCGCTCGATCCGGCGGTGTATCCGGTCCGATGAAAGTCATTGTCGGCCAACGGTTGTGGCTGATCACCGCGGTTGTCGTGGCCTTGGTCGTCGGGCTGGGTATCGGGTTGATGGTCGACCGCGGAGGTCCGGAGTCGCAGGCGGCCGGTGATTCGGCGACCGCCGTGGACGTGGGCTTTGCACAAGACATGTCCGCACATCACCAGCAGGCCCTCATGATGTGCGACCTACTGGCGCCGACGGCGCAGCCGGATGTCCGGGCGCTCGCGGCCCAGATCGAGCAGGCGCAGTGGCGCGAGATCGGGCAGATGCAGGGCTGGTTACAGATGCTCGACGCACCGCTGCAGTCGACGCGTCCGATGAGCTGGATGGAAGCGGGTGGCCATCAGCACGCCGCGGGTGTGGCGACGATGCCGGGGATGGCCAATGGCGACGAACTGACCCGGATGTCGTCGGCCGACGATGTGCAGAGCGAGATCTTGTTCCTGCAGTTGATGATTCGGCACCACCAAGGGGCGATCGACATGGCCGCAGAAGCGGCCCGGACCGCTGGAGAACCCGCCATCCGGCGCGCGGCGGTCGGGATGGTGAAGTCGCAGTCGGACGAGATATCGGTGATGACGGTGATGCTCGACCAGAGAGGTGGTGACACCCTGCCGTACCCGGTGTGAGCTCGGCGGGTGCCCGATCACTCCGCCTTCGGTGCGCCTTCGGGCTCGTCCGAGGCCGCCGCGTTCTCCGCTGCGTGGGCTTCGGGGTCACCGGCGCGACGATCCATCGGGTCCACTCCGTCAACGCCCTCGAGGACGGTGAACTCCTGCTCCGCGGACGCCACGAACTCCTTGGCTTCTTGTTTGATCTTGTGCACCCAGTCGGACATTCGGCACTCCTGTTCCGCTCGCGGACGCCCGGTCGGCGCCAGAGACCACCCTACGTCGTTCACCTTTTGTCGAGCGCGGTCTCCGAATCCCAGACCGCCATCAGCTCCCCGAGGATGTCGACCGCCAGGCCCAGTCCGCCCAGATGACTCTCACCGGGCATGGTGAACATCTTGGCGTCGGGCAGCAGATGCACCACGTGTTCGCCGTGCTTGTGCGGAATGATGTGGTCGTGGTCGCCGTGCCACCAGCGCACCGGGACGGTCACGTCGCCGACCGTGAATCCCCAATCGCGGGCGAAGACAACAACATCGGCGAACGGGGCCTCCATCTGGCGGCGTCCGCCGTTGAGGAGATCGTCGAGGAACATCGCTTTGAACTCGGGGCGCTGGAGCAGTTCGCGGTCGGCAGCGGGGGACAGTCGTCCGTAGAGACCGATGGCCGGCCCGGCAACCGGTCGTGCCACTCGCACGACCGAACTGACAACCCGACCGATCGGAGCCCCGGCCGTCTGCAGCAGGGGTGCGAGGAACTTGCCCAGTTCCATGGCGCCCCCACCGATCGCGTCGGGCCCGACGGCGGGTGCCACGCCGCCGAGTACGCCGGCGACGACCACTCGGTCGGGCATCGCATGGGCCACGCCCAGCGCGTAGGGGCCTCCGCCGGAGAGGCCGATGACCGCAAACTTGTCGACGCCGAGGGTGTCGGCGACGGTGGCGAGATCGTCGGCGAAGGCGAGCACGTTGGGGTAGCTGTACGGGGTCGAAGACCCGACGCCGGGCCGGTCGAGACCGATGATCCGGATGTTCTCCGCTTCGCCGAGATCGCGGACCTCGATTGGGATCTGCCGCCTGGCGCCAGGCGTGCCGTGGAGCCAGAACACAGCTCGGCCGGTCGCGGAACCGAACTCGGCGAACCCGATCCGGCGTCCCTCACCGACCGCCACGGAGCCTTCGATCTTGGGTCGTTCGATGTCGATCATCCATCCAGAATGGCACCGAACGCCGGCCGTGTGTGCAATTTGCTGGTGGAACGCCTGCCTCACTCGTGGGAGGACAACACCACCCGGCCGTGGTCGAGCGAAGGCCGCATGTGACCGGCGCGCATCAGCAGCAGTCCGCACCCCGCCACGGCGATCGCGCTGATCGCACCACCGACGATCAGTGGTGCGCGCGGATCGGTCACCTGGGCGAGCCAGCCCAGCAAGGGGCTGCCGATCGGCGTGCCGCCGAGGAAACAGAGCATGTAGATGCCCATCACCCGGCCGCGCATCTGCGAATCGACCGACAGCTGCATGATGTTCATCGCCGAGGTGGTGAACATGATGTTGGCGACACCGACCGGGATGAGGACCACTGCCACCAGCCAGAAGGTCGGCATCACACCGACGACGACCTCGAAGACACCGAACGCGAGGGCGCCGGCCAGAAAGTGCCGTAGCCGTGCCGGTTTCGTCCGGCGGGCTGCCACCAGTGCTCCGCTGAGTGTGCCCACGGCCAGCATCGTGGACAGCAGACCGTATCCGCCTGCAGTTCCCTCGAAGGTGTTCGCGGTCAAGAGCGCAAGCGAGAGTGGGAAGTTCAGGCCGAAGGTGGAGACGACGAACACCGTCGCGAGGACCACGACGAGGTGGCGGTTGCGGCGCACGTAGCGCACCCCACTGCGGATCGAGCGGTCCGTGGTGGCGCGGGCGGAGCGGATCAGCTCCGAGGTGCGCATCGCGAACAATCCGGCCAACACCGCCAGTGAGGTGACCGCATTGATGAGGAAGACCGGGCCGGTGTCCACCAAGGTGATCAGGAGCCCGGCCACGGCAGGTCCGATGATCCGGGCGAGATTGAACGTCAGCGAATTGAGTGCCACGGCGTTGGGCAACTGCTCTGCGCCCACCATCTCGATGGTGAACGACTGCCGGATCGGCGCATCGATCGCCGAGACGCACCCCAAGGCGAACGAGAGGATGTACACCCAGGCCAGAGTTGCCATCCCCGCCACATCGAGCACCCCGAGGATCAGGGCACACAACGCGATGGTGGTCTGGGTGGCGATGAGGAGTTTGCGTTTGTCGAACCGGTCGGCCAGCGCTCCGGCGGGTAGCGACACGATGGCCGTGGGGCCGAATTGCAAGGCCATGACGATGCCGACCGCAACGCCGCTGCCACCGGACAGTTCCAGTACCAGCCAGTCCTGGGCGATGCGCTGCATCCAGGTTCCGACCAGCGAGACCACCTGCCCGCCGGCCCAGAGACGGTAGTTGCGTACCCCGAGAGACGAGAACATCACCGGGAGTTGCATCGGGAATAGTTTACCGCTGCCAACTAATTGGCCATGCGGCCCGGCAGCGAGCTACCCGATGAGCGCTTCGATGGGTTCCTTGGCGAAGTACAGGGCGAACAGCGCGGCCACCAGCCAGAGCAAGGGGTGGATCGACCGGATCTTGCCCCGTGCGGACGCGAGCACCACCCAGGTGATGAAACCGACGCCGATGCCGTTGGCGATCGAGTAGGTGAAGGGCATCACCACGATGGTGAGGAAGCAGGGCAGCGCGTAGTCGAACCGGGTGAGGTCGACGGTACGGATCTGCGCGATCATCAACGCGCCCACCACCACCAGGGCGGGTGCGGCGGCCTCGAGCGGCACCACCGAGTACAGCGGCGTGAAGAACATGGCGACCAGGAACAGGACCCCGGTCACGACGTTCGCCAAACCGGTCCTGGCGCCTTCGGCGATGCCCGACGCCGATTCGACGAACACGGTGTTCGACGATGCCGACCCGGCGCCACCGGCGATGGCCCCGGCGCCCTCGACCACAAGGGCCTTGCCGATGTTCGGCAGATTGCCGTCTTTGTCCGCGAGCTCGGCCTCTTTGCCGAGGCCGGTCATCGTGCCCATGGCGTCGAAGAAGTTGGAGAGCACCAGTGCGAACACGAGAACCGACGCCGAGAGCACGCCGATGCGGGTGAACGCCCCGAAGAGGTCGACGTCGCCCACGAGGTCGAGGTCGGGCATTCCTCCGACGGATGACGGCCAGTCGGGCACGTTGAGATTCCAGCCCTTGGTGTCGGTGACCGAGGGCCCCAGGTCGGTGAAGGTCTGCACGATCATGGCGACCGCAGTGGTGATCACGATGCCTATGAGCAGACCGCCCCGCACCTTGCGCACCACCAGGACACCCATGAGCAGCACGCCGAAGACGAAGATCAGGGTCGGCCAGGTGGCCACGGAGTTGTCGATACCCAGGCTCACCGGCACGGTTGTGCCCGCCGCGTCGGGGATGCGTTTGACGAAGCCGGCATCCACCAGGCCGATGAAGGCGATAAAACATCCGATGCCGGCCGCGATCGCGGCCTTCAGTTCTGCAGGGACGGCCCGGAACACCGCGGTCCGGAATCCGGTGACGGCCAGCGCCACGATGATGATGCCGTCGATGACGACAAGCCCCATCGCCTCGGCCCAGGTGACCTGCGGCGCGATCGACACCGCGAGCAGGCTGTTGATTCCCAGGCCGGCTGCGATCGCGAACGGATAGTTCGCGACCAGTCCGAAGATGATGGACATGATGCCGGCGACCAGAGCGGTGACGGCCGCAACCTGTGCAAGGGGGAGAACGTCTCCGAGGACGTCGGTGTTCTTGGAGTTGCCCGGTACCCCGCCGATGATGATCGGGTTGAGGACCACGATGTAGGCCATCGTGAAGAAGGTGACGAGACCGCCGCGAATCTCCCGCGAGAGTGTCGAGTTGCGCTCGGTGATCTTGAAGAAGCGGTCGAGTGCAGGGAGGCGATGTTCCGAGGTGCCGGTTTTCTCCTGGTCCAACGACATGTTCTTCGGCCCCTTCGCGACTCGACCAGATTGCCGTGCTCACCTCACCCTTCGGCGGCACGCCCCTTGCGGCTGTAACGATAGGCGAGCTTACGGGTACCTGATAGCCAGTTGGGTTCGGGATCAACGTCTCTGGTGGTGTTCACCGTGGGATCGAAACCGATGTTCGGGTAGTCGGCCTCATCGGCAGGTTCGGAGAGCGTCAACCGGGCGAGCGGCTTGAAAGGCCCCGTGCCGTGGGCCTGCTCGATGTCGAAGACCAGGCCGGCACCGTTGATCTGTTTGTGGAAGTTCTCCAGGGAGACGCTGGCCTGCGGTGTCTCCGGCGCAACCCGTGCCCGGAGCCACCAGCTCCCACCGTCGTGATGCAGCGGCTGCAGGGAGGAGAGGACGGCGCTTCCGAGGGCGCGAGCGGGGAAGGGGATGGTCCTGGCGATCGGATTGGTGCCGGCCGCGCTGGCGAGCAGCACGTCCCACGGCGCATGGTCGCCTGGATGCGGCGGCATCCGGATGGCAAGGCCCAGCACATCGGGAACCGTTCCGGGCATCCCGACACCTTTGGACACCCGGGCCACCACGTCGGAATCGGCGATCGGCAACCCGACACCGTCGGCGGCCATCCTGGTGAGGGTGCCTTTTGCGAGCACGCCGTCGGGATGGAAAAGGCGAGCGCCCCGGAGAGCGGCGCCTGCCTGAATGGGAAGGCCGGCTATGTCGGAAACCTTCATCGCGCTCCTTCATCACTTGGGGGAGGTGGCGCTGTCCCAGGGCAGTTACCCGACGGCCGATGTGGGCAAACGCCCGGATGACTCGGTGGCTGCCGGTCACCCCGGAACGGGAATGTCGAGCCGTTCGGGGCAATATGCTCGGACGGCAAAGCGCACGGTGTGTTTACCGCCCACAGGTAGGGGGCATAAGAGACCCATGGCGGCCACGGCGATCAGCGTCGGCGGCCTCGAGACCGCAAAGGCCCACAACATGACAATGCTGCCAGTTCGGGGTGTCCCGATGCTTGCCAACTACGTGTCGGACCCTGTCGACGAGGCCGTGGCGGCCTTGGAGGCCATCGAGGTGCCGAACGGCGTGTACAAGCCGCAGGAGGACTCGCGACTGCTGCTCGCGGCCATGGCCGGTCTCGGAATGGTGCAGGGGCGACGGGTGCTCGATCTGTGCACGGGAAGTGGTGTGCTCGCCGTCGCGGCCGCACGGATCGGTGCCGCCGAAGTCGTCGCGTACGACATCTCGCCCAAGGCAGTGCAGTGCACTCTCGACAACGCGGAGGCACAGGGACTTGTCGTGGACGCACGGCTCGGTTCGCTGGAGGAGGCGCTCGAAGCCGGCCCGTTCGACCTCGTGGTCTCGAACCCGCCCTACGTACCCGCAGACCGTCTCTCGACAGCGACTGTGGGACTGACACATTCATGGCACGGTGGCCGCGATGGCCGCACGTTGCTCGACCCGCTGTGCGTCGCGGCCCCGGACTTGCTTGCCGACGACGGCACGATCATGATCGTCCAGTCGGAGTTCGCCGACACCGAGAGTTCGCTGGTCGAACTGCGTGCAGGTGGCCTCAACGCCGACGTCGTTGCCCGCGAACGCATTCCGTTCGGGCCGGTCCTGATGCAGAATGCGCGCTGGCTCGAGTCCCTGGGCATGCTCGAACCCGGTTGCCGCGAAGAAGAACTCGTGGTCGTCCGGGCGCACAAGGCCGCCGGTGGGCGATGACAGTTCCTGACAAGGGAACCGTTCCTGACAGGGGAAGAGGCGGCGATCGCCGGGTGATCCGGGTGGTGCAGGGTGGCCCCATCATGGTTCAAGGACCGGTGAGTATCGAGATGCCCGACGGCAGCACCGTCAATTCTGATCGGTTCATGGTCGCTCTGTGCGCGTGTAAGCGCAGCAAGACATACCCGCTCTGCGACACCAGTCATCGCGGCCGCAAGAAGATCGTGCGTCGCGAAGACCGGATCTGATCAGCTGATCGGTTCGAGCAGCGAGCACTTTCCTTCGGTCCAGCTCTTCATCAGTAGCGCTGCGAGTTTCTCCTCGAGGAAGTCGAATGCGCGAATCCCGAAGACCACGTCGGATTCGAGTTCGGGCTCCCGTGCCAGCAGGTCACCGACCACCTCGTGGCGCAGCACCTGCTCGTGAACGGCGTCGGCCTCCACGTGTTCGCGGTAGAACCGAATGCACTCGTCTGGCGCGTCGAGACGCTCGAGAGCCTGCGCCAGCCGGCGTGAACCAGGCGAGGACGTGATCTCGGTGGCCGCGAAATGCCCGACCACCGCGCCCCGCAACGATCGGTGTAGCCCGAGCATCGACATCAGGTTGACCAGCGCCAGGGACTCGCCGGGGACGATCTCCAGGTAAGCGAGGTAGTCGGAGTCGAGGCCGGCGGCATCGAGTAGGTCGGCGTACAGCTGCTGGTGGACGTTCTCGCCGCGACCGCCACCGAACTCGTCGAATTCGACGGCGACAAACGACGCTTTGGCCTGGCCCGTGAGGCGGGGGATCGCCCACGCATGGGGATCGGCTTCTTTCAGGTGGTACACCGAGCGGTGCACGAAGTACTCCTGCAGCTGATGCCACGTCCCGACGTCGCACAAGTAGTACGAAGGTCCGCTGCCGTCCGGGGTCTCGATAGAGAGCGCCTCGATCTCTGCGGTGGCGTTGTCGCCCGGCTCCACGTCGGCGCGCAATGCATTCATGAACTTCTTCTCCAGGCGGCCGCGCAGCCGGAGGAGTTCGGGGTTCCATTCCCAGGCGTCGTCGACTCCGATGAACCCGCGGTAATGCAGTTCGTAGCAGACGTACAGTGCCAGCTGGAGATCACGACCGTACGGTTCGGTGTCATAGGCGGAGTCGTCGAGTGAGAGCAGCGACGTGGATGTCTCGGGATCGCGGGACAACGCCGAGACGACCGCCGCCGAGAGAGGACCGGCAGGCTTCGGCAGGTCCCGGATGATCGAACTGGACGATGAAGTCTTCAGCGGTGCGGTCACGATGTTCGCCTACCCTTTCGGTGCTGTGCGGAAACCTCATGGTGACGAGGGGTACAGCCGGTTCTGGGCACCCGGATCAACGCCATGCGAACACCGGCTGCTCGAACCCGTCGACCCGGGTGTGGCGTCCTGCCAACACGACTTCGGCGAACTGGTAGATCACTGCGGCCGTGGGTGCGTGCACCAGCGATCCCACCAGCGGGAGCTGGATGACCGGCTTGTCCGACTCCGGGATGCTGATGAACCGCGGCGTCACCATCAGGTCGGACATCGGGATGAAGAACAGTTGGGCCACTTCGCCGGGGTTCGGATTGGTCTCGCGGTCGGGGCCTGCCCAGCACACGATCGGGGTCATCACGTACCCCGATCGGGTGGCGTAGTCGTCCAGGCGGCCCAGTACCTGCGTCTGATCGACGTGGACGCCGAGCTCTTCGTGCATTTCGCGTAACGCTGCATCGGCGTGGGTTTCGCCGGCCTCGAGACGTCCGCCGGGGAGCGCGAACTGGCTGGGGTGTTCGCGCATCCGCGAAGGACGTTTGGTCAGCCAGATGCCGTACTCGCCGTCGCGACTGGTCACCGCGATCGCCACAGCGGCGGCCCGGACGCCTTCGGTGAGGTCGGCGGTGGCGTGGTCGAAACCGTCGAGACGGTCGACGATGGTCTGGCGGACCGCGTCCGGGCTCAATCCGAGGTCGCCGTCGCCCCTCGTGTTGTTCACGCTCATGGATTCACTGTGCCGTATCGGCCGCCCCGGTGTGTCGGCGCAGGGACCAAACCGAGCCCACCGGTGGTGTTGCGGGATACGGTCGACGCCATGGCAACACAGTGGCTACCCGACCGGCTCGGTGTCGTGAAGGGCAAACGGGTGGTGGTCACCGGGGCCACGAACGGGGTCGGATTCGCCACCGCCCGAGCACTCGCAGGTGCCGGGGCGCGTGTGGTCCTGGCGGTCCGTGATGCCGAACTCGGTGCCCGGCGCGCGGTGGAGATCGGCGGCGACACCGAGGTGGTCCGACTCGACCTCGCCGACCTCTCGTCGGTGCGCGATGCCGCGGCGAACCTCGACGGGCCGATCGACGTCCTGATCAACAACGCCGGGATGGTCCCGACGACACGCGCTGACACCGGCGACGGATTCGAGACCGCCATCGGCACCAACTTCCTCGGACCGTTCGCCCTGACCAACCTGCTGCTGCCGCAGATTCGTGAACGGATCGTCCTGGTGGCCTCAGACGCACACCGATCGGCGACCATCGACCCCGACGACCTGCATCTGCGCAGCGCACGGTGGTCGCCGCCCCGCGCCTACGCCCGGTCCAAGCTGGCCGTGATGTTGTGGGGCCTCGAACTCGACAAGAGGTTGCGCCACAGTGGTTCTCCCACCACGGCGATGCTCAGTCAGCCTGGTTGGGTGGCGTCCAACATCTCGAACAAGCCCCGGCTGGGTCCGGTACACAAGGTGGTGAAGGCCGCAGCGACCCTCGTCGCCAACGACATCGATGCCGGCGCAGCGTCCACGCTCTACTGCCTGACCGAACCGATTCCACCAGGCAGCTACGTGGGGATGGACGGGCTCTGGGCGCTGAAAGGGTCGCCGGTGCTGTCCGGTCGATCGTCCACCGCCTGCGACTACGACCTGGCCGGCGATTTGTGGCGTGCCGCCGAACGTGAGACCGGGACGAAATACCCGCTCTGAGAATGCGTTCGACGCGCATCGACCAGTGGTCGCGGCGTACGTTGGCGCCATGGCAGATACAACTGTGACAACAATTGACTCCGGCCCCCGCAAGATCGCCCGGCAGGTGGTGGTGAAGGCACCCGTATCCGAGGTCTTCGCGCTGGTCGCCAACCCTCACCGGCACCCCGAACTCGACGGATCGGGCACAGTCCGCGACACCCCGGTCAAAGGACCCGACCGGCTGAGCCGGGGCGCGAAGTTCAGCGTCGGCATGAAGCAGTACGGACTCCCGTACAAGATCACCTCGACCGTGACCGGCTTCGAGGACGACAAGCTGGTGGAGTGGCAGCATCCGCTGGGTCACAAGTGGCGGTGGGAGTTCTCGTCGCTCGGCCCCGACACCACGCAGGTCACCGAGACGTTCGACTACAGCAGTGCGAAGTCGCCCAAGATGCTCGAGGTCTTCGGTTTCGAGAAGAAGAACGGCTCCGGCATCACCGGCACACTCGAAGCTCTCGCTGCCCGTTTCGCCTGACGGCACAGCAACTGACGTCACCGGTTCGGGGCGGTGCCCTCGGCTTCCTCGTACCGCTGGTGCAGGCGGGCCCGGATGTCGTCGGCCGTATAGGCGTTGCGCTGGCGGACGTCCCGCCGCACCAGGACTCCGCTTGCGGCGACACCTACGACACCGGCCAAACCGATCCACTTCCAGGCGTTGCGCACCGGTAGAGCGTACCGGCGCCGTGATGCTGCGGGGGTCGACGTGGCGCGTTTAGGCTCTGCGTGTGCATTCCCAGCGGCCTGCGGCCATCTCGCTCGACGAGGCGCTCGACTCCACCCGGACCGGAGATGTGTGGCTGTTCCGGGGGCGGTCGGGTCCCGACCGCGCCATCCAGACCCTCACCAACAGTCCGGTGAACCATGTGGCGATGGCGGTCGCGCTCGACGACCTGCCGCCGTTGATGTGGCACGCCGAGTTGGGCAACAAACTCACCGACATGTGGACCGGCACCAACCATCGAGGCGTGCAACTTAACGACGCCCGTGAGGCCGCCGAGCAGTGGATGCAGAAGTACGGTCAGCGATGCTGGATCCGGCAGCTGACGCCGTATGCGGCCCGGGAACAAGAAGATCTGCTGCTCAAGGTGATCGCTCGAATGGACGGCACCGCGTTCCCGACGACTGCCCGGCTTGCCGGCCGATGGTTCAAGGGGCGCGTTCCGACGATGAGTGACGTCACCCGCGGCGTACCGGTACTCGACGACAAGGTGCGGAGTTCGGCGGACCGACGACGTGCCGCGAGGCGTGGGACAAAACAATCGAAGGTCGGGCTGGAATCGGCATACTGCGCCGAGGTGGTCGCGATGACCTACGAGGAAATGGGTTTGCTCGCCACCGAGAAAGAACCGAATTGGTTCGACCCCGGCCGGTTCTGGAGCGGCGACTCGCTGCCGCTGGCCCCCGGTTATGCACTCGGTGCCGAAATTGCGGTCGTGCCGGCCACGCCGTAGACCGGGGGTTGCCCATACCTAATCGGGATAAATCAGGAACAATGGCACGTGCGTCTCGTCGGGGAAAGGGACGCCGCCCGCGAATCGTGTAGCCGAGCGCGGTGGGCGGTACTCATCGACAGGGGTGGTGCATGCGTTCGTCGCCGACGATTCAGTTGACTGCGATGATCTGCAGTGTGCTGGTGGCATCCACCGGCCTGTTCGCATGTTCGAGCGATTCGCAATGCACGGTCGACACCACATCTTTCGACAATTCCGCGGACACCTGTCTGCGGTTCGGCGTCGGTACTCCGGGCGGCTTGTCGGCCGGTGAAGAGGTGGCCGCGGTGGCCGGCCTGGTCGGTGAACAGCCCAGCATCGTGCTGGCTTTCTCCGACTTCACGGCGGCTCCTCCGATCGGTGGTCTCGATGTGGTGCGCGGCGCGGGCGCCGACCCGATCGTGACCTGGGAACCCTGGAAGTATCTCGGCGGCGACAGCTACGACCGGTCTGCTTTCACGATGGCTTCCATCATCTCGGGAGCCCACGACGACTACCTGTATCGATGGGCCGACGAATTGGCGGCCTGGGGCCAGCCGGTCTACCTGCGCTTCGCCCACGAACCGAATGGCACCTGGTATCCGTGGAGCCCGGCCGGCGGCACCTCTCCGCAAACCTATGTACAGGCGTGGCGGCATGTACGGAACATCTTCGCGACGAAGAACGTGCAGAACGTCCGATGGATATGGGCGCCCAATGTTGTTCTCGCCGGCGAACAATTGGCGGACTGGTATCCAGGTGACGATGTGGTCGACGTCATCGGGGTGGATGGATACAACTGGGGCACCTCGATCCCCGATGGAAAGTGGACCGCGCCGGAGGACTTGTTCGGGGAATCTCTGGACCAGATCCGAGACGTCGCCGCCGACAAACCCATTCTTGTCACCGAGGTCGGCAGCGCGGAGCAAGGTGGTTCCAAACCCGACTGGATCAAAGACCTCGTCGCTTATCTGGGAGGAGCAGCAAACGTCTCAGGATTTGTGTGGTTCGACTACAACAAAGAGGCCGACTGGAGGATCGAGAGTTCTCCCGGATCAGCAGCGGCGATGACCGAAGCACTGCAGAAAGCGTTGAACCGATGAGTATCGACACCGAGATCGCCGAGATCCAGCTCGTCCTCCCGCCCGAAGTCGAGGAGAAGCGTCTGCGCTCTCTCGACCAGCTCCAGATCCTCGATTCACCGCCAGAGGATCGATTCGAGCGGGTCACCCGGATGGCCCGGCTCATCTTCGGGGTACCGATGGCTTCGGTCGCGCTGCTCGATCGAGACCGGTTGTGGTTCAAGATGGTCGAAGGATTGCCGCTGACTCAGGTGCCGAGGGCCGAGACTGTGTGTCAGACCACGGTGGCACGTATGTATACCCAGCCGGCCGACCCGGCGCTCATCGTCGATGACCTCGAACGGGTACCGGAGTTCGCCGCGCTTCCCGGCGTCGGTGGTGATGGCGGCGTGAGGTTCTACGCCGGCTACCCCCTGTACGGCCCGGGTGATCAGCCGGTCGGGACGTTCTGCGTCTATGACACGAAGCCGCGAACTTTCGACGAATCCCAGCAGGCGACATTCCGTGAGCTCGCTGCGTGGGCCCAGCGGGAGCTCGAGCGCGCCGACGACCTGGATCGAGCGGCCGAGGTACAACGTCAGTTGCTGCCACCGCCACTCGAAGGCGTCGATGGTTACTCGGTTGTCTCGATGTGCAAGCCGGCCTATGCGGTCGGCGGCGACTTTTACGACCACTACCTGCTCGACGGCGGTGCCATGTTCACGGTCGCCGATGTGATGGGTAAAGGACTGGGCGCGGCGATCCTCACAGCAAGTGTGCGGGCTGCCTTGCGGGGAGCGTCACAGGCCCTCGACGACGTGAACCCTGGGATCAGTCCCGCCGAGGCCGTGACGATGGTCGCGGGTCATCTCGACCGCGACCTCGCCGAGACCGAGAGCTTTGTGACACTGTTCCACGGCCGGTTGACCGCATCGACCGGCCGGGTCGAGTACATCGATGCCGGGCACGGCCTTGCGCTGGTTGCCCGGGCTGATGGCAGCGTGGAGTCGTTACCCGGATGTGGTCTGCCCCTCGGTGTGCTGCCCCGGGATTCGTGGAAATCCGACACCACGACTCTGCTACCGGGGGACACCCTTGTGATCGTCTCTGACGGGCTTCTCGATCTCCTGTCCGAAGACAGTGAGACCGAGACGGTGCAGGAGTTCGTTCGGCAACACCCCGACTCCAGGTCGCTGTGTGCCGCGGTGACGGCCTTGGCCAACGCAAGCGCGCCGCTCGACGACGTCACGATGGTGGCGGTGCGCCGGGACGACGCCGGATGACGCATCGCCGCGTCGCGACCGAACCCGACCTCGGTACCACTCCATCACCCTGGTTGCGCCTGCTGATCGTGGTGACCGCCATCCTCGGCATCAACTACGTGGTGTGGCGGTGGCTGGCCTCGATCAACTGGGAGGCGTGGTGGATCGCCGTCCCGTTGGTGATCGCCGAGACGTACAGCCTGATCGACTCGTTGCTGTTCGGTCTGACGATGTGGCGGCTGCGCAGGCGCGGCGATCCGGGCGACCCACCCGAGGGGGCAACGGTCGACATCTTCATCACCACCTACAACGAGCCCTTGGAGATGGTGATGGAGACGGCCAATGCCGCTGTGCGGGTCGAATACCCGCACACCACATGGATTCTCGACGACGGCGACCGCCCGGAGCTCGCGCAGATGGCCAAGGAGAACGGCATCGGCTATCTGACCCGCACCGAGAGCTGGGTCGACAAGCCACGGCACGCGAAGGCCGGCAACCTCAACAACGCGCTGCTGCAGACCGACGGGGAGTTCATCCTCATCCTCGACGCCGACCAGATCCCCGAGCCGCAGATCCTCGACCGAACCCTTGGCTACTTCAAGGACGAGAAGATGGCGTTGGTGCAGACGCCGCAGTACTTCGTCAACGTGCCGCCGAACGATCCACTCGGCAGCCAGGCACCTTTGTTCTACGGACCGATCCAGCAGGGCAAGGACGGTTGGAATGCTGCGTTCTTCTGTGGCTCCAACGCGGTGTTGCGGCGTGAGGCCCTGATGCAACTCGGCATCACCGGATATGTGCGTGCCATCGAAGAGGGCATCGAGGAATCGCTGCGCGCAGCGAAAGCGGTCCTGAAGAAGACCCGCAAACAGGTGAAAGACGACAACCCCGAGGCAATCGTCGCGCTGGATGCGGTGGACGAGGCCGTTCGGATCGCCCGGGCCGATCTGAAGGCGAAGAAGCCCCTGGCCGACGTGACATACGACTTCCAGCAGCGGGTCGACGCGGCCGCGAGAGGGCTGGTCGAATCCGACATGGAGATGATGCGGGCCGACCTCGAGGCGATCGCCGCACTCAACGAACTGGCCGAGCAGGAGTCGGGCGCAGCGCCTCTCGACGAAGATGCGTTCGCGGCCTTGGCCGGTCGTGATTGGTCACCACTGGGCGCTCTCGAGTCCATTCGGGCGATGATCCGCGCGGTGGATGTCGGGCGCGACGACGAAGCGCAGCCGATGCTGCCGCTGGCGACGATCTCGGTCACCGAGGACATGGCGACCTGCATGCGACTGCACGGAATGGGCTGGCGGTCGGCCTATCACGACGAGGTGCTCGCGCTCGGACTCGCACCCGAGGACGCCAAGACGATGATCACCCAGCGACTTCGTTGGGCGCAGGGCACGATTCAGGTGATGCTGCGGGAGAATCCGCTGATACAAAAAGGTTTGAGCATCCCGCAGAGGCTCATGTACTGGGCCACCATGTGGAGCTATCTCGCCGGGTTCGCGGCCATCGCATACATTGCTGCGCCGGCGATCTATCTGATCCTCGGCATACTTCCCGTGCAGGCGTTGAGCTTCGACTTCTTCGTCCGGTTGATCCCGTTCCTCTTGTTCAATCAGCTGCTGTTCTTCATCATCGGGCGAGGTAGGTCCACCTGGCGGGGGCAGCAATACAGCCTGGCGTTGTTCCCGGTGTGGATCAAGTCCTGCACCACGGCATTTCGCAATGTCTACTTCAAACGCCCACTGGGCTTCGCGGTGACGCCGAAGACCCGGCAAGACCAGGAGGCGGTGCCGTGGCACCTCATCCGGCCCCAGCTCGTCGCCATGACCGTGTTGGTGGTGGCGTCCCTGATCGGGATCGTGCAGCTCTATCGTGGTTCGATCTCGGTACTCGGTGTCGGTGTGAATCTGTTCTGGGTGCTGTTCGACCTCGTGGTACTCAGTGTCGTGATCCAAGCGGTCCGCTATCGCGGGTCGACCACAGAAGGAGAATGATGACCAGCTACGAAACGCGCACCACCTCTGGGGGTGCCGTGGTACTCCGGCCGGAGGGCAGGCTCAACATGGTCGCCGCCCCCGCGATGCGCGAGCAGTTGCACAAGCTCGTGGAGTCTGGGTCGACCAAGATCGTCATCGACTTGTCGGCCACCGATTTCATCGACTCGTCCGGTCTCGGTGCGCTCATCTCGGGTTTGAAGGTGGCGCGGCAGGCAGGCGGTGATCTGCGGATCGCAGCCCCGTCCACGCAGGTGGAGTCGGTGTTGTCGTTGACCAATCTCAATCGGGTGCTGCGCTCACACCCCTCGGCGGACAGTGCATTCGATGCCGACTGACAACCCGCCCGGCGTGCGGGTGCTCGAGGAGTTCGCTCAACCGGACACGGTGGAACGGGTGCACCAGCTGTGGTCCGAACTGCTGACAGCCGAGCCGGTAGACGACATGGACGCGATGCAATTCGAGTTGGCGCTGGCCGAGATCGCGGCCAACATCATCGAGCACGCAGAGAAGACCGATGGTGGGCAGGTGTCGATCCGCCTCGAATTGGAGCTCCGGCCGGACAGCATTCAGGCGAGGTTTTCCGACGACGGGAAGCAGGCCCGTGTCGATCTCAAGACGGTCGAGCTTCCCGATGAGTTCTCCGAGCGTGGCCGGGGACTGGCCATCGCTCTCACCGTTCTCGACGAACTGTCCTATCGGCGGGCAGATCACCGGAATCACTGGACGCTGGTCCGCAACCGAACCCTCTGACATCGGATAGGAACAGACACCCAATCTTTTTCCGCTGTACTCCTTTTCGGCGGCCGACGGGTTACCGTCGTAGTGCCAGTTGTCGTCGAAAGGCTTGTCAGCGATGCCGTCCCTGCCGTTTTCCGCTCACCCGTACGAGGCTTTCAACGCAGGTTTCTACCGCAGTCCGGACCGCGATTTCGAGGTCAGGCTCGTCTTGGGTCAGTCCGTCTACGGTGCCGCCGACATCGGTGAGGTGCTCTCGGCCATCGCGACGGTGGGGGAGAGTGCCCATCAGGAGTGGTTCGATGCGTGGGTCGGGCTCGGCGACCGGATCACGGCGCTGGCCGAGGCGGGGCGGGCTGCCGGCCACGATCTGAGCGCTGCCCGTGCGTATCTGCGCGCCGCGACGTACTACGCCACGGCGGTCAACTCGGTTGATGAACTCGACTCCGAGGATGCGCTGCTGCCGACGTTCCGCAAGCACCGCGACTCCTGGGACGCTTTTGTCGACGCCACCCCGCACAAGACCGAACGGGTGGACATACCGTACGAAGACACCACTCTTCCCGGATACTTCTTCCAGCCACGGCATTCCGGCGACGGCCCTCGCCCGACACTGATCCTGAACAACGGAAGCGATGGCCCGATCAGCAGTCTGTGGACTTGCGGCGGGGCAGGTGCCCTCGAGCGTGGATACAACGTGCTGTTCTTCGATGGGCCGGGCCAGCAGTCGATGTTGTTCGAACGGTCGGTGCCCTTTCGTCATGACTGGGAGGCCGTGATCACGCCGATCGTCGACTTCCTGGGCGCCCGTGCCGACGTCGACGAATCGAAGATCGCCCTCTACGGCATCAGTCAGGCCGGATACTGGGTTCCGCGCGCACTTGCATTCGAGCACCGGCTGGTCGCGGCGATCGCCGACCCGGGCGTTGTGGACGTGTCGGCGTCGTGGTTGGCGCACATGCCCAAGAGCATGATCAAGCTCATCGAGCAGGGCAATCGCGAGAAGTTCGACCGCAACATGGCCACCGGGATGAAGTTCTCCAAGAAGAACTCTCGGATGTGGAACTTCCGGGCGCGTCCCTACCAGAAGGACACCTACTTCGACACGCTCGCAGAGGTGCTCAAGTACCGGATCTCCGATGACGAGGCGGCAGCCATCACCACGCCGCTGTTCATCACCGACCCCGACGACGAACAGTTCTGGCCAGGACAGTCAAAGGCCTTGGCCGACAAGCTGAACGGCAAGGTCGTGTTGTCCCACTTCACGGCGGACGAGGGAGCCAACTTTCATTGTCAGCCGCTCGCCCGCGCGTTGACCGATCAGCGCATGTTCGATTGGCTCGACGACATCATCTCGTGACGCGGCTCGGGCTCAGTTGCGCGAGCCGGCGGCCCACTGCAGCACCTCGTCGGCCGGCCAGGTCGTGACGATGCGCTCGGGGGGGATGCCGTGTTGCTCTGCCCGTTCGCATCCGAGGGCCTTGAAGTCGAGTTGGCCTGGTGCGTGCGCGTCGGAGTCGATCGCGAACAGACAGCCGGCCTCCATCGCCAATTCGATGAGTTCGTCTGGGGGATCGACTCGTTCAGGGCGCGAGTTGATCTCCACCGCGGTGTTGGATTCGGCGCATGCCTCGAACACCGCCCGGGCGTCGAACACCGACCTGGCGCGTTTGCCCCGCCCCCCGGTGACGAGTTGCCCGGTGCAGTGGCCGAGCACGTTCACGTAGGGGTTGCGCACTGCGGCGACCATGCGCCGGGTCATCGGTCCGGCATCCATCTTCAACTTGGAATGCACCGACGCGGTGACGATGTCGAGTTCACCCAGCATCTCTTCGGTCTGGTCGAGCGACCCGTCGTCGAGGATGTCGACCTCGATGCCGCGGAACAGGCGAAAACGTTCTCCGAGTGTGTCGTTGATGCCGTCGACCACGTGCAGTTGCTTGCGTAAACGTTCCACCGACAGGCCATTGGCGACGGTGAGCCGTGGCGAATGATCGGTCAGGGCCATCCAGTCCTGACCCAGGTCGATCGCGGTGAGCACCATCTCGTCGATCGGGGATCCGCCGTCGCTCCAGTCCGAATGGCTGTGCAGGTCGCCCTTGGTCATCGCGTAGAGGTCGGTGCCACCGGTGGCGAGAGGTGCGGATTGCTCGTCCTGCAACGCTTTCAGATAGTCCGGTACCTCGCCCGAGACGGCCTGAGTGATGACGGCGGCGGTGGTCTTGCCGATGCCGGGCAGGTCGGTGAGTGTGCGCCGCCTGACCTTGTCGGCCAACTCGTCGTCGCTGAGGCCTGCCACCACCTTGAGCGCTTTGCGAAATGCTTCGACGCGGTAGGTGCGTTCGCGAGCCCGTTCGAGGAGCAGGGCGATTCGGCGCAGAGCCTCCGCGGGCGCCACCGGTGCGGTCAACGGATCTATGGATCTCACTTCACCAGTTTGCCCTCCGCGTCCGCGGGGGCGCGCGGGGCGGTGTCGCGAGAGCCGTCGTCGCTCGACCGGACATCGGGGATGTCGTCATCGTGCGAACCGTCGACGCGGGGCAGCCAGCTCAACCAGGACGGGAACCACCAGTTGGCCTTGCCGAGGATCTCCATTGTGGAGGGCACCAGCAGCAATCGGACGATGCTGGCGTCGATGAACACCGCGACAGCGAGTCCGACCCCGAGGATCTTCAGGCTCCGATCGGGCATGAAGGCCAGCGACAGGAACACGCAGACCATGATGAGAGCGGCGCAGGTGATCACGCGGGCCGTGCTGGCAAGCCCTTCGGCCACCGACGTGGTGGCGTCCCCGGTCCGCTCGAAGCGCTCTTTGATGCGCGAGACGAGGAACACCTCGTAGTCCATCGAGAGCCCGATTGCCGTGACGAACAACATGATCGGTACCCAGGCATCGATGGGACCCGCCCGGCCGACCCCGAACAGTGAACCGGCCCAACCCCATTGGAAGATCGCGACGATCACTCCGTAGGCGGCGCCGAGCGACAGCACGTTGACGATCACGGCCTTGACCGGGACCACGATCGACCGGAAGGCCAGCACCAGCAGCACGAATGCGGCCGCCAGCACAGCTGCGATCGTCCACGGGAGCAACTCGAGTGTGATGTCGGCATAGTCGATCGCGCCGGCGGTGATGCCGGTGACACTGACCGAGATGTCGGAGTCGGGTCCCAGGCTGTCCGGGATCACCTCGCTGCGCAGGCGTTCGATGAGTTCGGTGGTCGCCTCGTCCTGCGGCCCGGTGGCCGGGTTCACCGACATCACGGCGATCTGGCTGCCGTCGACCTGGCCGACGGGGATGGGGGGAGTGACCCCACCTTGCGCGACATCGGGATCCGCCTGGATCCGCTCCTGCAACGTTCCGAGGGCCGCCTGCGGGTCGGTTCCGTCGGGGTATTCGGCGACCAGCACGAGCGGGCCGTTGGCACCGACACCAAAGCCTTCGGTGACGTAGTCGTAGGCGACGCGGGTGGTCGCGTCGGTCGACCGGTTCCCCGCGTCGGAGAAACCGAGGCGGAGGGAGAACGCCGGGATCGACAGGATCACCAGGATGAGCACCGCGGTGGCCACGCCGACCCACGGTCGCTGTTGGATGCGCCGGCTCCACTTACTCGCCCACACGCCTTCCAGGGCCTTGTCGGGGTCTTTGCCGCGGCGTTTGCGCAACCAGTGCAGAGACAGGCTGTTCACCCGGGTACCGATCACCGACAGCAGCGCGGGCAGTAGCGACACCGACGCGATCAGCGTGCCGAGAATGCCTGCGATGGCCGCGAACGTCAGTGACGGTCCGAGGTCGCCGCCGGAGATCAGGATGCCGCACATGGCGATGATCACCGTGCAGCCTGCGAACACAACCGACCGTCCGGCTCGTAGCATCGCCGTCCGGACCGCCGCGTCGGTGTCGAGACCTTCGTGAAGCCCCGAGCGGAAGCGGGTGACGATGAGCAGTGCGTAGTCGATGCCGACGCCGATGCCCAGGATCATCGTCACCGAGATCGCGAAGTTGGGGACATTCATGACGTTCTGGAAGAGGAACAGCACGGACGCGCCCACCCCCACGCCGAACAGTGCCGAGAGGATCGGCAGGCCGGCGGCGATCACCGAGCCGAATGCGATCAGCAGGATTATGAGAGCCAGCAGTACGCCGATGCCTTCGGATGTCCCACTCGGCGGCACCTCGTCGAAGCGCGGATCACTGAATTCCACTGCCACGCCGGGGATGTCGGCGCTGTCTGCGATCTCCTTGATGGTGTCGACGCGGTCTTGCACCACCGAGTCGGTCCCGGTGCCGAGGTCGAGGGAGGTGATGGAGATGCGTCCGTCCGGTGAGATCTGTGCACCCTGTCCATAGGGGTCGCCGACGGTCACGTCCGAGGAACTCGAACGGATTTCGCCGGCAAGGCCTTCCACGGCCTGGGTCACCTCTGCGTTGCGGACACCGCCGGGGATGTCGTTAGACGCGGCTATGACGATCTGACCAGCGGTCGCCTGGTCACCTTGGCCGGCGCGTTCGAGGAGTTCACCGGCCTTACCCGACTCCGTCCGGGTGTCGTTGGTGAACGCTGTGGTGGTGGGGCCGGCCCACATGGCCGCTGCGGCGATCGCGGCGATCAGCACCGCAATCCAGGTGCCGATCACAAGCCATCGGCGACGGATGATGAATGACGTGTAACGGTCCATAGCGGTCGGCCTCCGGGGCGAGATGGCGAGCGGGACGAATCCCATCCTTGCCCAGGGGCCGGGACGGATCCATCAGGAATGACCCTGAGATCTCCCCGAATTCATCGGTGTGACCGACGAGAGGTCTACTTTTCTGCCGGCGCCGAGCGCATCACCAGACGAAACGCGTGTTTCACCACCGCGTCGAGGTCGTCTCCGAGGTGTCCTGCGAGCCAGTCCTGCGCGAGTTCGGCCATCGCGCCGGTGTA
The DNA here is from genome assembly GCF_001598915.1 of Williamsia muralis NBRC 105860. GTDB lineage: Bacteria > Actinomycetota > Actinomycetes > Mycobacteriales > Mycobacteriaceae > Williamsia > Williamsia muralis. Next base: position 1,079,979 of record NZ_BDAP01000001.1, read on the forward strand.
CATCGCCGCGCCGACCCTGGTGGCCACGGGATCTGAATCAGGGAACACCTGACCACTTTCGGTCAGCACCAGTTCACGCAGAACATCTTGTGCCACAGCGCGTCTCGCCGCCAGGACGGGATTTGCTCGGGCGTCGGTGAACAGCACCCGGCCGCGGCGTGGGTCTTCAGAGCTGAAGCCGAGGACCGCCCGGATGCCGGCACGCGTGCGGTCCGGGACCGAATCGCCGGCGTCGGCCATCGCCTGTTCGACGGTTGTCGCCAGTGCAACGGCGACCCGGTCGTACACAGCGCCGAGCAATTCGTCGGTGTCGGCGAAGCTCTCGTAGAAGTAGCGGGTGTTCAACTCGCACTCGCGGCAGACCGAACGGACCGAGAGTGCGGCCTCGCCGCCCGACCCGAACAGCGCGAACCCGGCGTCGACGAGCAGTGTGCGGCGTTCGGCGCGACGATCGGTCAGCGGAACGCCGGCCCATCGGGTGGGGGTCGACATGGGCAAAGCGTACTTCCAGCCCCAGTCGAATCAAAGAGAAGTCTGGTCACGACCGTAACCAGACCCTATTGTGGAGACACACGTCGCCAAACCGAGAGTGAATCGATCCATGCTTGCTCTACTGCCGCACCAAGTAGCCGGCCAATGGCTCAATCAGCGCTTCGACAAGGACATCCGCAGCAAGTACTTCCGGGGCATGGAGTTCGCCGGTCCAGAAGGTGATCCGGGCTGGTTCGGCCCAGACAGTGCAACGTGGCACGTGCACTCGCACACGCCGGTGTTGATCTTCGGCCTGCAGTGCGCCTCGTACCTCGAACGGCTTGATCCCAGCATCTTCTGGATGGGCATGCACCATTCACGGCTGGTCCAGAAGGATGCTCGCGGTGAACCCACCGGACAACTGGACCCCGCCGGGCTCGCGGTGCGCCTCGGGCATTCGGTTGCCTTCTTCATCGGCACCGCCTACGGATCCACCGAGACCGCCGAACGTCTGGCCAAGACCGTGCGGTCGATGCACCACACCATCAAAGGTGTTCGGCCGGATGGTCTCTCGTACGATGCCGACGACCCGGAGTGGTTGCGGTGGAACTATGCGACGGTGGTGTGGGGGATTGCCACCGCACACGAGATCTACCATCCGAAGCCGCTGCGCGGGGCAGACCTCGACGAGTACTACCGCGAGTTCGTCCGGGTGGGGCACGCCCTGGGCGGTACGGATCTGCCGACCACCAAGGCCGAGACGCTCGACTGCCTGAAGTCGTACCTGCCCCGATTGGCGATGACACACGGGAATGCGGTGGCCACCGGCGTCAACCTCGTCGACCCTGTTCCCGCGGCGGTCGATTGGGCCATCCGCGACACGATGCCGACGTGGGCGGCCCAGCTGGTGATGTATCGCCCGCCCAATTCCCTCGAGCGCGCTGCGCGCCGAACCGCGGTCTGGAGTTCGCTCAATGGTCTACATCTGGCGATGGGAACCGCACCCGAGTTCGAGGAAGCCAAGGCGAGGGTTGCGGGCGGCACGACGTCGGCACACACGCTCCCGACGTATCAGTTGGGGACTGATGAGGTCCGCGATCGCGAGGCCATCGAAGCGAGCTTTGTCTGACGACGCGGTCTGACGGCCGTCCGTGGTGTGGCCAGTGAGGCAGCGGCGAGCCATGCCCGGGTGGCGCGTCGACACCCAGGCACGCGCCTCGGTGTCAGCTGCCGTTGGCGTAGAGCGCCAGGATGGGGCCGATGAATGCCAGCAGTGCGGTGAGGGCGAGTTCAGAAGACGACATGAAGTTCCTTTCGGCGATGTTCGAACTGATCTGATCGCCGATGCGCACTCTGCTCGGCGACCGGGATGACAATCGCATCCAGGCCGCCGTTTTGTCTGCGAAACAAACTGTCTTTCGTGCAGCAAATGTCGGGTTCAAAAGGGTGGTGCCCCCTCTCGGGCTCGAACCGAGGACCTGCGGATTAAAAGTCCGTAGTACAGGCAGAAACGCGCAGGCGCACAACCTGCGTAAATGCTCGTCTCAAGGGGCGGCAGAGCGTCTTGAACAGCGCAAATGGGGTCGGAAGAGGTCGCTTCCGGCCGGTTCGCGATCTGCTGAGGTCGGTCCGGTATTGCCCCCGGTCGCCGGGGTGATGCCGGGGTGATTGGCAGGCGTCTCGTCCTGGGCGGCGGCTCTCAGGGCGACAAGGTCACCGCGACGCTCTTCGATCAGCGCGCAACTTTCGAAGTCGACCACACCGACGGTGTGATCGTGCTCGGAAGAGCGCGGACAGCAAAGGATGCTCAGGCCCTAACCTAGGTTGCTTTACGGCGTTAAGTTTCTGGGGTGTAGTCGAGGCTCTCGGCGTCGGAATAGGTCCCGTCCGGCCTGGGGTACGTAGCGACAATTTGATCTCCGCTACGGTTCCGTGACCCACCGAACAGAAATCCAGAAGGTCCTGGAAAACTATGAAACATCCTGCTGACGTGCACCCCGAGGAACGACTTAGTTCCTCGTAGTTCCACAACGCGTAGCTCCCTCGATGTTGGCTCACCAGAGGGCGACGTCCCACCCTGTCGAATTCGCTTGTCCCCGGACTCCCCGTAGATGCCTGGCCGCCACCGTCCGTGGAGTAGCCACCCCTCCAACGAGTAGCCATTTGACGTACTTGGTGTGCATAGAAAGTCGCCCATATCTTCCTGACGGAACACCAAGTCGGACGTTCGCGGTACCTCGACCCTCTTGTAGTCGTGCAGGCCCCAGGCGGATATTCCAAACGCGGGGCCGGTCGGTACTCCCACATCGATTGGTACCGAAAATACGCCAATCCCCTTCGGGATTCCGAGTGGATTGATTCCCGACCGAATCTTCCCCTTGACCTCGCTACTGAACTGCACAAGACCGTCCCGATGATGCGACAGCTTGGCGCGGTCAGAAGCCGTGTAGTGAACGGCGTCGTCGGCCGATATCCATTTCCCCTTGCGAGGGCCGTAGCCAAGTCCTACGGGGAGCTTGAAGAGCCATCCTTCGCGGGCTTCGTGATATGGACAGAGCACCGAGTATCCGCCGTCTGCGAGTGATTGGATCTTGCACAGCGCCCGCAGCTGTCCGTCGTCTTCGATAACTACGCGCCAGCCTGAACCACTCATATCGCGATCATCGCACTGGCCACAGGCATCCTGCGCGGCCCCGGAACCTGCTGACGGTTAGTCCTTCCCGAGCCACTCGCGCCAGTCCTCGCGCTTTCCTGTTGTGGGCTTCGCTTTGGCGCTGTTGACCGTGATGTGGGTCTTGCATTGCCAGCAATCGAAGGTAGATCGGTTCCGCTCAATGTTCTGGCGGGCGTTGCAGCGAGGGCAGGTGACGGCTTTCATTCCAGGTGGCGCAGCGGGTGTGCCTGTGACGGCGGCAGCGATGACGATTCCGATGAGTCCGAGTAGGGCACCGACAAAGAAAAACGCCGCGAAGCTCCGGTCTTTGCGCGCGGCGAGCTCGGCAGCGATCCAGCCGCACGCGAACTGGACTACTGCGATGACAATAACGACTGCTTCTTCACTCATTTGCTAAGGCCTTCCGTCGTCTCCTTGGCGGGGCTCCTGGCCGCCGCAGGGAAGCATACGGTAAGAAATGGCGCCTGAGCTGGAGATACGACGTTTCTACTCTGGGCCGATGTGCGCTAGACGTATGAGCTTGCCTGGACATGTCTGCCACGCCGAAGCCGCCCCTGAACGCCACGCTCGCCGCGTTTGGCGCTCGGGTGCGTGCCCGAAGGGTGGAACTCGGTTGGAGCCAGGAAGACGCCGCGCAGGAGATCGGGGTGCACTGGACCTACTTGGGCCAGGTGGAACGCGGTCAACGCAGCGCCCGTATTGAGAACATTCTCAAGCTTTCAGCGGGTTTGCAGACCACGCCGGGGCAGTTGCTCGACGGCCTCGACGTCGAGGACTGATACGGAACGACCCTCGGCCCGGTACGGACTCACGGTCGCTATAATCGGCCTAGTCGATTCGTCGGAGACGGACGGCAGCAGTTCGTGTTAGTGCGGCGCAGAGCGCGCAGCTCCCGAGGCTGGTGGCCCGGAGTGAGAACACACCCTCATTTCAGTCATTCACCCTTGGAGCCCTCATGTCTCACAACTTGATCTATCCCAACGTCGATGCCTACCTCAAGCCGATCTTCGGCTCCGAACGTCCAGTGCGTCGAGGCATCAGCTCGCAAGGCGACGTTCTCGTCAACCAAACTGTCGATGGCATCGACCTTAACGAAATCTGGGACGAGTGGGCCGATGTCCTCGAGCTGTGGAACAGCGAACGAACGACCATCGCTTCCCTGCTCAGCTACTACACAACCCGAAAGGGGGAAGCGGTACCGCAGACCCTCGGTCAGATGAAGTTCGAGCAGGCATCTGAGTTCGGCGTTCCTCAATCGGGTCGCGCCGATGCAACACCGCTCCGCCTTGGCTACACCTTCGACGACTACGACCTGCGACTGGCCACGACCTGGCGCTACCTGCGAGACGCAGACTCCCGGCAACTAGCCGCGAACTTCACCGAAGCGATCGAGGCCGACAACCGCCTGCTGACCGGCTCCGTTCTGAGTCGGCTCTTCGACCCTGCCCCTTCTGCCAACGAAGACGCCACAACCGTCTACGGGCTGTACACCGGCGACGACGGCATCGCACCTCCGCCGTACATGGGCCGAGAGTTCCCGGTGGATACGACGCACTACTTCACCACCGGCACAACGGTTCTGGATAGCAAGGACATCGAGGATGCGATCAAAGCCATCACCAGCAAAGGCTACGGTCCTTCAGCAGGAGCTCAGCTGGTGATCTTGTGCAATGAGTTCGAAGCCGACGTGATCAGCACCTGGCGTCGCGGCGAGCCTTCCCGCGACGCCACTGCCGAAGAGTTGGCGGTAGACCCCGAGGCCAAAGGCCCGGTCGCCAAGTTCGACTTTGTTCTAAGCGCGTCTGCACCGGCCTACCTCACCGAAGAAGTCATCGTCGGCCAGCAAGCGCCGGGCAGCTACAAGGGGTTACCCGTTTACGGTTCGTACGGCGAGGCATTTGTTATCAAGACGAACTTCGTGCCAAATGGCTATGTGGCCGTGGTCGCTACCGGTGGCCCGAACTCGGAACTCAACCCGATCGCCATCCGGCAGCACCCGAACACTGCTTACCAGGGCCTTCGTGCGATCGGCGGCGCGGACCAATACCCACTGCAGAACAGCTTCTTGCAGCGTTCGTTTGGTGTGGGTACCCGTCGCCGTGGCGCTGCCGCTGCGATTCAGGTGACGACGGGTTCGACCTACGTTGCCCCAAGCTTCCCTGTCTAGCAGCACGCCGCAGCCGGTCAGCGATAGGTGTGCTCCCACCTACCGCTGGCCGGCTCGGCCTCCCTTGAAAGAGTGCGCACATGAGTCGTGATGACGACGACGCCGAGTTCTCGTTGCCGCCCACCGGTCGTAGTTCGCGTCGGCGCGGTCGCGTGACCGCTGTTGCTTCGGCGACTATCGGGGGTGATCGATACCTCGGGCAGATCGCTTCGGAGACCATAGAAGACGCCATCGTCAAGCAGGCCACGCACCCCGGCAGCCCGGCCACCGTTCCACTGCCCAAACGCACTCGCCGCGCGAGTCAATAAAACGCGAGTTTGCGCCGCAGCGGAACAACTTACGTCCCTGAGACGCCGCCTCGCGAGTTTCGACGGACTGCCGCGTACCTACCTACCGCGAGAAAAGCCTCAGAAATGCCAAAACGACTGTGTAGCAGTCACTCCCGACAGGTCGATAGTAGACGCCGCGCGTCGGAACGAGTACGCTCGGGAGTACCGGGTCGCGCAGGCGGGCCCGCTGCGATACGCAACGACGTTACTGAAGAGACACGAAACCGCAGTTGCTTGGTAAGACCGCGAGGGAGGTGGACCCCCCTCCGTGAACGCCGTTAGAGGTGCATGAGCGGCCCCAGACTTCTGGGCACGCACTGAGGCAACTAGCGAAAACAGGCACGCATCAACTGACAAGCTGGTCAGGGGAGCGTGCTTGCGTTCTCCTGCCCTACCCAGGAGGGCATCGTGGAAACTCAGAATCAGCACTACCGTGGAGAGCAGTCAGCCGCTGGCCGCATCGCCGAGAAATACGGGGTGCAATGCAGTGGTCGCTACATCAAGAGTGAAACGGAAGCCGGGCGGCTCCCGGTCGTGATTTTTGCTCATCAAAGGTGGTATTCCGAAGCCGATTTGGACGCCTGGTTCGCGTCGAAGCGCAAGTCGGTTGCTTCTGGTGGTGCCGCATGAGCGCTAATCTGACCCCTGGACGTAGAGCTGAACTCACCAGAAGATTCGAGTTGGATCGACGTCGCGAACGGCGAAGCCTGGCCAATCCTGAGATTGAGGCAGATGAGGCGAGCCTGCGACTAACGGCGCGGTTGTCGTCGGGGGCGGGAAGCAACCCGATTGTCGGCCCAATCGTGGAGAACTATGTCAAGGGGCCCTTCACCCTGGCCGACTATTCACTATTGGTTGCCGTGCTCTCCTACATCCATTCGAATCTCACCCGTCGGGGCCCTGCGCCGTGGCGGGCCGATGGTTACTCAGACGAGCAGATAGTCGACCGGACCGAAACCCGCTGGCTCGCCCAGGACCGAGTCGACCGATATGCCGAGCTGCTGGAGTCTGTTGGACTCGGGCGTGCGGGGCAGGTGGAGGTCGTGCTGCACGGCAAGGGAGCGCCGAGAGTGACGGGTGGTGAGAACCGAACCGCGGCATCGGTTGCGTTTCCAATCATTCCGAATCCCGTGATCGAGATTCCGTCGACCATCGCGGACGTCGGGATCCCGTTGGCGGGCGAAGAATGTGAGCCAGCATTTGCTTGGCCGTTATCTCGCATAGTCATTCGGCTGATGAGCCTGTTTGCGTCTGAGTGTCTCTTCTGCCCCTTGCTCGACAACCAGCTACGTCATGATCGGGGTTCGCATCCGGACCAAGCTTTGGTAGTCGGGCGGGGCCAACGTGTCCATGTCTTCCCGGTATGCGTGTGGTGCATGCGAAAGATCGAACGGCCGTACTACGACGACGATGACCTTGATCCAAACGTCTTGACGTTCATGGGCAACGACGACTTCCTCGCACAAGTCGGCCACCCAGAACAAAAGTGGTACTGACCTCCATCACAACCTGGTGGGCCAGGAGCTTATGTAGGAAGCAACCTGGCCCACCAGTTGACGTCGACGCGATCGACGTAACGAATTCCCCTGTGCTGCAGAAAGAACCGCAACTATGAGTCTATCGCATGAACCGCCGCTACCTCCCGCTGAAACCGCGACGCTACAGCACCCCGTTTCGCGACACCCAGTGCCTTCTGGTGCCACTTACGCAGACGCCTATCCTGTGTATCTGTCCAGGGGTTGGGACTCGCCTCTACCTCTCCCGAGAGGCAAGAAGAAGCCGCCGCCGAAAGGGCTGACTGGGCGTGGTAGCGCCAGACCTACCGCTAACAGGCTCAAAGAACTGGCCAAGACCCACCCCGGCGGCAATCTGCTACTTCGCCTGCCTGACAACGTCATCGCGATTGACGTCGATTGCTATGACGAGAAGCCGGGGATGGGAACGATCGCGGAATTGGAGCAGGAGGCCGCAGCCTCACTTGCGGCGACGTGGTCTTCGACATCGCGGCAGGATGGCAGTCGGCAGATGTTCTATCGGGTACCCGACGGGTTGGAATGGCCCAGCAACGTCGGACCAGGTGTCGAGTTAATTCACGCCTCCCATCGCTACTCGGTCGTCTGGCCCTCAGTACATCCGGACGGCCGTCAGTACCGCTGGCAGAGCCCGGAGGGGGAAGAGGCGAGCGTGCCACCCCGCCCGGAAGACCTAGCGGACTTGAACCCTGCGATCGTGCAGGTTCTTACCGCGCGCGCAGCGAACCCGACGGAGAAGGCAGACGAGACGGCAGGAATCGCGCTTCTCGACGCACTCCCCGCAGGACCTGCGGGCGCGGACGTACTCGAAGTTCTGGCCAGAGGGCTGCAGGAACTGCCTTCGTCTCGCCACGAGGCGGCTCGCACAACACTCAACCGCCTACTGCGCATGGGGGAGCAAGGGTCTTCCGGCGTGCGAGATGCGATCGGTGAGCTTCGAGCCGCGTTTGTGCGTGAGGTCGCGAATCGTGCCGGTCCGAACGCTGCGGGCGAGGAGTTCGACTCCATGCTCCGCTCCGGTAGCCGATTGATCGCAGGCGACCCAACGTCAGACGCAGACCTCGCTGACTGGGCGCTAGCCCACGAAGCCTTCGGCCCTGGCGGACGGTGGAACCCTGACACGCCTGGCACCCTCGCGAACCGAATGGCCCAGGCGTCAAAACGAACAGCACACACAACGGTTACCAACGGTGAGCGGGGGTCCATCTTCAAACTAATGTCGGCTGACGAATGGGCAAAGCCCGTGCCGAAACCGGCGTTCTTGATTCGAGGGGTGCTAGTCGGAGATACGTTTGGAGTCGTTGCTGGCCCGAAAAAGTCTCTTAAGACTCACGAAAACCAAGCGATCGCGTTAGCAGTCGCCACCGGACAAAACCTGTACAACCACAACCAATTTGAGGTGGCCAGCTCACGCCGAGTGCTGTACATCGTTGGCGAGGGCGGCGAGTCCGATGTGCGTCGAAAGCTGCGACGGATGTGCCGCGCATATGGCGTGGACCCAGCTGATGTAGCTCGCGACCCCGCATTCCCGCTGCAGGTTGCTTTCGGTGCCGCTCCGATGAGCGAGAAGCGGTTCAGTGACGAGCTGAAGGGCATGTTGGACACCGCGCAGCCAGACCTGGTGTTGATCGAGTCGTTCTACAACTTCCACCCCGCAGACGTCGAAGCGTCCAACCTGTACCAGCGAGGGCAGGCAATCGACGGGTTCCACAGGTTCGTGCGACGCCAGTGCGAAGGCGCGACGTCGCTGATGACTGACCACTATCGCTCGACTGCGGGCAAAGGCAATGACCTGGACATGATTTCGATGGCCGGCCAGGCGGAAAACGCAGACAGTTGGATTACCAGGTACCACCGGCACCCACCCGAGGTCGACAAAGGAGACTTCTCGTTACGCGTGAGCTTCAACTCTCGCCAGTGGGGCGGGCGCGAGTGCGACATCGATTGGCATCTGGGGGCGTTCGATCCTGACACCGGAACGCACGACGGCGAAATATCGTGGACCGTACACGTGGGAGACGACGGCTCAAGTCCTCAAGACAGCGGGGCGCGGACGCTTGAGGGGCGCAAAGAGATAGTTGCCGATTGGATTTCGACGCATCCGGAGATGTCGAAGACCAGTTCTACCGAAGCGCTCGCCAAACAGTACGCGATGCACCAGAAAAACTTCCGCGAGGCGTGGTCTGTTCTGGAAGGCGACAAGCGCATCTATCAAACCAGCGACAAGCTGCCCTTTGGCAGCGACGGTCGCACTCGTAACAAGCAGGTTTGGAAGGTTCGCGACAACGGTTTTCTGTTCGGTTCGGACAACGGGAGTGTTCGATGATGCAGCTGCAGCCAAGTAGCCAGACGAGCCTACGCACAACCGCCGGTCGGTTCGGGAAGGCCTCCGGCCGGGCATCGGCCGGGTATCCCCGGCCCGAAAAACGATGCCCGGCCGCGACTGCGCGGAGCAGCCGGAGATACCTGCTTGGAGCTGCATTTACGTGCGGAAACGATGTCCGGCCCGGATAGCCGGGCATCGGCCGCATATCGTCCGTCGAGGATCGAAAGGGCGCCGGAGAGGGCCGTTTCCGGCCCTCCGGCTCGTCCTATAGGGCCGGGCATCGTCGGCCGGGCATGCAACCGGAGGACGAGGGAGGGTCAGTTAATAGCCGCTAACTCAATTTAGCCACTTGCCGAATACCTCTCTCGCGACGTCTATTTCGCCTCACCGAACCGGCGCCTTGGCTGTAAGTGCGATGCCTGACTCGGCTGTGCTGGAGAAACGCCAGCCGCCATCGTAACGAGATGAAAGGAGCGACCCGCCGAACGACTGCTAGATGCCCTTCAGCATGGGGAGCGTTGGAGCTAGGTGGGTAGGCGACGCTGCTGCGCACGGTCGATCGCCGATAGCTACGGCGACTACGGCTCGGCAAGCCTAGATATGAAGTGGCTGAACATCATTCGGATACTGATTGCAGATCGCTGGCGTAACGTAAGCGGCGTCGAAAACCTGAAAACGGTCGTTAAACGATTCCGACGCCGGGCGACCTGGCAGAACAGAGTGAAGGGAAGAACGATGAGCACATCGTCCAACCGCGCCGAAGCACTACGGCGCGCCCTGGCATCAGGCAGCGCGCCCATCCCGCGAGAGGTGGTACCAGCCGACGGCACGAAAGATGCCGCAGTACAACAGGTATTGCCGCTGCGGTTGATTGGGTACGCGCGGGTGTCAACTGCAGAGCAGAGTGTCAAGGGCTACGGACTCCGATCGCAAGGCGAAGTGCTGCAACAATATTGCGCATCGAGGGGCCACGAGCTGCTGACAGTGACGAACGACGTCATCAGCGGTAGCAAGGCGGAGCAGATGCACGGGCGAGCAGTCGCCATCGCTGCGGTCGAAGCCGGTCTGGCGGACGGGTTGCTGGTGCGTGCGCTTGACCGTGCAACCCGCGACCAGCTCGACGCAGCAGAACTGTACAAGCGAGCAGAGAAGCGCGGATGGCGGCTGATGGATTGCGACAACGCAGACAGCAGCGACCCGAGCCAGCGGCTGACGGCAGACATACGCCTCGCCGTGGCAGCGGAAGAACGCAGACGAATCAGCTTGCGGACGCGCGAAGGGTTGGCGCGTGCAAGGCGTGAGGGTAAGAAGCTTGGCCGGCCGAGTCGGATCGCACCTTTCATTGTGGAAGAAATCGTGCTGATGCGACGCGACGAAGGGATGGGGCCGAAGGCAATTGCAACGTGCCTGGACGAAGCAGGCGTGCCAACACCAGGCGGCGGAGAGCGGTGGCACTACGCGACCGTGCGGCGAGTGCTCCAACGAGAGGGTGTGGCCTGAGATGGCATACATACGCGCTTATGACACAACCCAGCGCCGAAAAGGCAAAGCGGTCAAGCGATATGAGGTTGTGTGGACGGAGCCAGTGCGGGATGCGATGGGGCTACCAGTGCCCGTCGATCCGTCAAACGCCAGCGGCAAGAAGCGCCAGCGCTCACGGCAAGAGAGTTACAGCACTCGCGAAGCGGCAGAAGAACGGCGCGACCAGCTGAACGCGGCAAGGCGTACGTCCACAGGCACGGCCACGCTCGCGGATCAGCGCAAGGCAGGTGACCTACCAGTCGGCCACTATGCGCGAGAGTTCATCGAGTCCATACGAGGGACAGTCAAACCGAGAACAGTCCGAGAGACGGAGTCGGTGTACCTGCGCTACATCGCAGAACCGTTCGGCGGCAGAGCGGTTGCTAGCTTGACGGCGGCGGACGTTCGACACTTCCGCGCCGACCTGTTGTCGCCGAGACCGCGCCGCAGCTATGACACGCGTTCAGTGAACCGGGCGGAGGTTGACCCGAGTAAGGCGACTGAGTTGGTGACGCTGTCCCGTTCGACGGCCAAGCACGCCTACGACGTTCTGCGGCGAATCCTGGATGTCGCGGTGGTGGATGGGGCACTTCACGCGAACCCGGTTCACTCCGTGCCATTGCCCCGGCAGGCCGCGACTGTTCGGACGACGGACCCGACGACAGGCGAGCCCCGCGTGTTCAAGGCGTCGCCGTTGACCGGCGCGCAGGTTGCCGCAGTCGCGGGCCACATGGCCGAGAAGATGGGCCGTCCTATCGACGCCCTAGCCGTCACTTTCAGTGCTTATACCGGCGTCCGAGCAGGGGAGCTACGAGGCTTGGAACTAGGCGACCTCGACTTGCCGGAGCGGTCGGGCGCTCCCGGCTCGGTATCGGTGACGCGTACCAAGACGCGGCGTAGGGGCGGCTGGGAAGTGGGCACGCCTAAGTCGGCCCGTTCTACGCGGGTGGTGCCGATAGATGGCTGGCTGGCCGATGATCTGCGCGCGTACCGTGCAAGCCATCCCCGCCGACTCGACCCGGCTGCGCCGTTGTTTCCAGGCAGGATGTCACGCGCCGAGGCGAAGGCGGCAGGGGTGAACGCGAATGACCCGACAGCGACCGTGAAGTGGTCGGAGCCGATCAATACCGACAACGTCTCGGACCATTACTACACACCCGCCCTGGCGGCCGTGGGCGTTCCTCAAGCCCGCTGGCACGACCTGCGGCATACGTTCGCGGTCCTAAGCCTGAGTGCGGGCGAGCACTACATGCAGGTCTCGAAGTGGCTGGGACATGCGTCATTCGTGACCACGCTGAACGTGTACGCCGACTACATTTCGGAGGTGGAAGGCGGGAAGAAAGCGCCGCTTACGCGTCCTGAGCTGGCGCTTCCGGCGCAGCGGGATCAGTCGGCTCCGTCGAATGTGGTGAGTCTGTTTGGGCGATAGGCGGTGAGTCCTCGGGATCACCGACCTTTCCTGAACCCCCAGCAACAGGGCTGGGCTTCTTGACAGTCATGAGGTCGGCTAAGTAGGCCTGACCGGTGGGCGTCAAGCGCAGATACTTGTTGGCGTCGCTCACTGCGCGTCTTTTAGTTCCACTCTCAATCATTCCCAAGAACCGAAGATGGACCACGACCTTTTCAAACTCATCCTCGGATGCATACAGCCGCTTATTTGGCACTTTGTTGACAGCTTCTATGTCACTCTCGCTCATTCTGCCGTGGTACGCGCAGAGTTTGAGCTTCTCCTTCACCTCGTCCTCTGTTGCCTCATCAATTAGAGCGGGGCCGATCGCCTGGATAATGTCGTCCCAGGTGACGGTGGTTATCGGGTCTGCGCTCGACTGACCCGTGAGGCGTGAACGTACTGCGATTTGGAGCTCGATCTCGTCAGAGCCGTGAGCCAGCGACGCTTCATCTAAGCCGGTCGAGTTTTCGATGCGGAGGCTTTGTGACTGCTCCCGCGCTTCGGCCAGCTCTGCTCGCAATCTGAGTATCTCGCGTTCAGCTTCGTCGCCCGCAGCGGAGTCGCCACGTATCCAGCCGATGCCGGGTCTCGTGCGTATAGCTCGATTGAGAGCGCGAGATACTTTCGAACCCAGCTCGTCCGCGGTGAGGAAGTCTGCGACGACTCGGTCTTGCATCACGCGAGAACGAAACTTCGCCAGCAGCTCCCGGGACTCATCATCTTTGTCCGTCTTCCCCTGCGCAATGTCATCAGTATTCCCGTGGACGAACGCGAGCACATGTTTGCCCTGTTGGAGAGCGTAGTTGAACTCTTGTTCGGTAAAGCTGATGCCATCCTTCGTTCGGCTGCCGTACCGGCCTCCGACTATCAGGACGTAGTAGTCGGAGAGGTCAATGACATCTCGAATCAGCTCCCATTGGGTCTCGTCGGCTGCGACGAATAGTTCCATGCCGGCCGGGATGCAGTCGAGTTCAAGTATCGCTTGGGTCACCTGGCGACGTTCCTCGATCAGATCGACGTACGTCGAGCTGACAAAGACCTGATAGCGCCTATCCACTAGAAGTCCCTGTCTGTATCGACATGCTTCGCAAGGTCGCCGATGTTCACAGTTATGGCCTCCTGGCGACCACGCTTCTCGCCCGCTGAACCGCGCTCGGTCTCGATGCGGTCTCTGGCGAAGATGGTGAAACTGAGCGAGCTGAAAGGTGAGTTGGTTCTGAAAGTCTGGGCCCGGGAGAACCTCGGGAACACATCGAACACCTTCACACGAAGCTTCTCCTGAGGAATCGGACCTAGTGATGCGCCCGTCTCCGGGTCCTCGATGGAGTTTTCCTCGCCTGCCTCGTTGTATAGCGCAAATATCATTCCAGGCCGCACGCCCGAGTTAGAACCGCGATTGATGACGATGGTGTGCTCGTCCTCGACGGCGGCCACCTGTCCGGCTATCTGCTCAGGGTTAGTTAGAAAGTTCGCCATTTTTCCCTCGTTCTTGGCCGCTGTCAGTAGAAGGCTTTGTTTCCCCGTCACGCGTGACCGTCTGCGGGTTGGTACCGAGAACGATCTTCGGCCGGTCCGCGAACGCCCGTTCGTCATCGGAAAAGTTCGTTTGAGCCGTTGTGAAGCCGTCAATGGATAGAAGTTCCCACTCGCGGGTGGCCTGCTGAGCGGTCATCAGAGTTAGTTCCGTAGCGGTCTTGGCCTGACCCATTCGAACGATCGCATCGCCGATGTTTTCTGAACCCAGGGCGAGGGCGGCTTCCTGAATCTTCTCGTCGGCGTATTGCACCCCATTGCTGAGGTTGAGAGTCGTGTAGGTGGCGCTCCGGACCCGTAGCTCTAGCGTTTTTTCCGCGCTCAATCGGTGGTACAGGTGAGTCGTGACGCCACCGATTGCGATCGCAAGCAACGGTACTGCCGCCACCACGCAAAACGTGCCAAAGGCGCCATCGCCATCGATTAGCGCCCCTGAGAGGCTTGAAACCAGAAGGGTTACTAGCCCTGCAAGCGCGTAGGCAGGCCACCAGCGGTAAAGGTGGTGGGGAGTTTTAGCCGCTGACCTCTCAGCCACCGGCGCTGGAGGTGACGCTGGCGACTTTGGTGTTGGCTTCGGCGACGCTGGCGGGTTTGGCTTCGGCGGCTCTGTCGCGCCCTCGCCAGCATCTCCTGATTCGACCACCAATGGATCATGCCATTTGGCCCCGACAACCCCGCCCCGGCGCGCGGTGGACCGGGGCGAAACCGGGGTGACGGGGCTGAAGCGACTAGGCCGGAAACGCCGTAGCGCTTCGACCTGGGTGTTCGTGGTGCCCCCTCTCGGGCTCGAACCGAGGACCTGCGGATTAAAAGTCCGTAGCTCTACCAACTGAGCTAAAGGGGCGTGCCCATTTCAGGGCGCAACGAAGTTTACAAGACGGCGGCGTGGGGTCGTGTAGTCGGGGCACGCGGTCGGTCGGTGTGCTGCCGCACGCGTTCGGTCGCCGAGCACGTGTTTGAACACGGGCGTGGTGATCGATGCGGTGCGTCGTCGACCGGGAGTGGCAAACTGTTCAAATAATGCGGGCTGACCTGCTGATTTGGGATTTTCTGCGCCCGTGTCCTAAGCTGATTCAGCTCCCTTACGGAGAACACCGGCCCCCTTCGTCTAGCGGCCTAGGACGCCGCCCTTTCAAGGCGGTAGCGCGGGTTCGAATCCCGTAGGGGGTACGCGAGCCAGATGACACTGGCAAGCATGCAAGGCCCTGTGGCGCAGTTGGTTAGCGCGCCGCCCTGTCACGGCGGAGGTCGCGGGTTCGAGTCCCGTCAGGGTCGCTTTACATCTCCGGTTCGCCGGAGATCGCAACACCAAGTTCGATTGGCATTCGGTTCGGGTGCCGTCCGGCCAGGTAGCTCAGTTGGTACGAGCGTCCGCCTGAAAAGCGGAAGGTCGTCGGTTCGATCCCGACTCTGGCCACCGTTATCGCAGTCCACGAAGTCCGATCCTCTCCGAGGGTCGGACTTTTTGCATTCTGAGTCGAGCTGATTCCCTGACCTTGACTGTTCTGCCGCCTATGGCCGCGCACTCGAGAGCATCGGGAATGCGTCGGCGGGCTGCGCGGCGGACCAGTGATAGCCCTGCCCGTAGCGGGCCCCGACGATGCGTGCCTGGTGTGCCTGTTCAGCGGTCTCGATGCCTTCGATGACCAGGAATTGGCCCAGCTCGGCGGTGAGTGCGGTCAAGGCGCGGGCGATCGCGCGTCCGGTCGGTGTGTGCAGCGACGACCCGACGCTACGGTCGGCCTTGAGGCCGTTGACGCCGATCGCGAGCAAGTGTTCGGCGGGCAGCCAGGGACCGCCGATGTCGTCGAACACGACGATGTAGCCGCGCTCCCGGAGATCGTCTATGACGTGGGCATCGATGAGCGCGGTGGTGGGTACGGCAACCGATTCGGTGATCTCGAGGGTGACTGACGAAGGGGCCACGCCGGCCGCTGTGGTCACCTTGTCGATCCGGTCGGCGCAGTCGGGACGATAGAAGTGGTGGGCGGAGAAGTTGACCGCGACCCCGATGTGGTCGGCATCGATGCGTTCGCTGCGCCACCGCTGCAGGTCGGCAACCGCCCGGGCCAACATGGTCAGGTCGAATTCGATGATGAGATCGGTGTTCTCGACCAGCGGTATGAAGGAGTCGGCGGCCAGCACCCCGCGCGCGGGGTGCATCCACCGCGCCAGTGCTTCGACGGCCGTGAGCTCGCCGGTCTGCAGGTCGACGATCGGCATGTACCACGGCACGATCTGGCCGTTGTCGATCGCCGCGGACACCTCGCCGATGCCGAGTTCGGCATCACCGTGGCTGCGGGGCGCCCCGGCGCCGATCGCTATGCGACTGTTCTGCGAGCGTGCCGCGTCGAGGAGTTCACCTGCCAGGACCGCGCAATGTTGCAGCGCCACCAGATCGAATCCTTGTGCCGTGTGCGGCTCGGTGTCGAGGACGCACAGTGTGGCCACCGGCAGGTCTTCGCGACCGAGCAGGGGGATGCCTGCGTACGCACGAAAACCGGCGCGGCGCAACGGATCTGCGACTTCTTCATCTGCGTCCGGACTGGCGGAGTCGAGAATGGTCACCGGCGCACCCCGCCTTATCACCCCGGCGCACGCGGACGTGCTCAGTGGAACAACGATTCCGGTGTCGAATCCGTGAGCAGCGACGGTGTGCTGATGCGTTCCGTCGACCACGTTGATCAAAGCGATCGGACACCTGGTCACCTGCGCGGCGAGGGCAAGCACGGAAGTCAGGCCGAGAGAAGGTGTGATCCGCGTGTAGTGCGACGCCGACTGCGCGCGCCGGTCGTCTTCGGCCATGGCCACACTCCCTCGGGTCGGATGCCAACTCAACCACCCCCGCCGGATTCTTGCGCGGGCAACCTGCCTGGACTCAGATGCCGGACAACTTGTCTCGCATCTGTAGGGCGATCGCCGCCGTGGTTTCGACAGTCGAAACTCTCGTGTCAGTTGTATTCGGGCCGCAGTGGTCTCGGGTGGGTGTCGATCAATACCGACGCGGCATCGAACAACGACACCTTGGACACGGTTGCGACCTGCGTCAGTCGCCGCGTGGCATCGATGCGTCTGAGCTTGCATCGTTGCATCAGCATCCCGACGGCGATTGCGATGACGTGTCGCTCGCTGAGTACGCCATTGAGCTCACTGCTGGTGCCCATGTGGGGTTCCCTTGTTCACTGCGACACCGAAGGGGATGTCTGCCGTAGAACCCCATTGTGCGCTTCTGGCTGCGCAGAAGGCGAACCACGATGGGCTGACCGTCGCGTGCTGACCGTAAAGATCACTATGACCATTGTCTGTCCGGGCAAATTCTCGGTACGACATACTTCCCCGGGTGTGGTGGTGGATCGGCGTCGGAGCCGTCGTCTGGGTGGTCGTATCGATCGGTGTTGCAATCGTTGTTGCGCGCGTGATCAGCCATGCCGACCTCGAAGACGAATCCGAAACCCTGCGGCGAAACGAACACCACCGCGGGCTTCGCGGTGTGTTCCGCCGCCGCTGACCCGGCCGGACGACGTGTGTAGCTTCTACCCCGATGAGGAAGTATGTGCACCCACCGGCACGGCTGTGTTCCGTGGCCGGCTGAGGACCGGGTATGAGACACGCGCGGTGGCGCGAACGCAGCAGGCTGGTGCGGTGGTGGCGACTCAAGCAGACGCGGAAACCCGAAACGTTCACCGAGAAAGTTCGATACAAGATGTTGCGGGACCATCGCAGTCTCGTGGTGACGTTTGCTGACAAGGTCGCTGTGCGAGACCTTGTCGGGACCACCGTGGGCACGGGCTATCTCCCTGCGGTGTACGCGATCATCGACGATCCGGAGCGGCTTCTCACCGAAGCCTTGCCGCGACAGTATGTCGTGAAGCCGTCCCACGGGAGCGGGGCTGTCGTGGTGGTCTCCGACACTGCCGATCCAGGCGCCCGCCTGCCCGGCGTAGAGGCGTGCTGGTCCTACAGTCATGTCCGCCCCGAGCACGCGGACCGGCGCCAATTGACGGCGATCGCACGCTACTGGCTACAGCAGTTGTACGGGCAGGGCCCGAACCGGGAGTGGGCGTACGGCCACGTCCCTCGGCGGATCATCGTCGAAGAACTTCTGACGAATGACCTCGGCGACATACCGCACGACTACAAGTTCTTCGTCTTCCACGGCAGATGCGAGTTCATTCAGGTAGACACATGCCGCTTCGGCAGGAGAACCCAGAACTTCTACCGAAGGCCTTGGACCCTCTTGCCGCTGAGTGGTGGTCCTCCGCCCGCTGAGCATCCCCAGGCGGCACCGGAGTGTTTGGACGAGATGATCATCGTGGCCGAGAAACTGGCCACCTCCACCGATTTCGTCCGGGTCGACCTGTACGTCGTCGGCGGGCGAGTGGTGTTCGGCGAGATGACTAACTACCCCGCCGGTGGGGAGAGTCCTTTTCACCCGGCGTCGTTCGACCGGGAATTCGGTCGAACGTGGCGGGTTCCGAAGGCCTACGTCGACTGACGGAGCATCGCCGCCGCACGATCGATTTCAGGAATCATGTTGTGAAGCAGGATCATTGCGATGGTGTATCCGTCGCATGAGTGCTCGGGCAGCGGTGGTCACAATGGAACGGTCGTGGGTGAGCGTGTACTCGTACCGGCGGTCCGGGTCGTCGGGAGGGTCGCCGAGGTCGCGGGCGATGAGCGCTCCGAAGTAGTGCGCGCCCGTGACCGTGATCGTCCACTCGCTGACCAGATTGTCGTCCGCGCTGAGGGGGACTCCGACCACCCCTGCTACCGGGTGAGTCGGCATGTCGACACCGAAGGCCGCCACAAAAGCATGGGGGTGTGTGGCCGCCAGGGCGGAAAATCGTTCTGCGACAACGGGTCCGAAACTTTCAGCGTCTTGGAAAGTGGCCAGGACCGTGACCGGGGCCCGCAGTGTCGAGGCCATGTCCTCGAGGTGGCGGGACAGCGTGATGAGCAGGCTCTTGCGGCCGATGCGCGGACTCATCGTCTTCAGCGCCTCCGACGGCGGGCTCAGCGGCGCGTTGCGCACATCGGTGAGCGGGAGCATCCTGTTCGACACAGCTGAAAAGACGTCGGGCAGGGGTGCGGGGCGTCCGAACAGCCAACCTTGGCCATGGGTCGCGCCGAGCGCCAGAGCTTGTTCGAGGTCGGCCTCGGTTTCGATTCCCTCCGCGATCAGCTCCGTGGCGGGGGTGGCTTCGATGTACGCGGCAATGGCGGCCAGGGTTGCGGTGTGGACCGGGGTCGGGCGGCGAGTCCGGGTGAGTGGGCCATCGATCTTGATGATCTCCGGTGCCACGAAATTCAGCATGGTGAGGCAGTCCGGATTGGAGCCGACGTCGTCGAGGGCCACCCCCCACCCCAGCGCCCTGGCTTCCTCGGCGATTTCCAGAACACGACCGGGGTCGACAAGCAACGCGCGCTCGGTGATCTCGATGACCACGCGGCCGGGCCCCGCATCACCTTCTGGAGCGAGCACGTCGGCGGTCATCGACAGACTCGACGATGTGTCGGCTTCGACGTTGATGAAAAGGGTGTACGCGCCGGGTAGTCCCGCCTCACACGCGCCATGCAACGCGGCTTGCTGCGCGCCACGATCCAGGGCGGCGAGTGTGCCGTCGTCTCGTGCTGAACCGAACACTTCGCCCGGGCTCAGGTCTGGTCGGCTCGGCCACCGTGCGAGTGCCTCGTACCCCGTTGTCTCGCCAGTGCGCAGGTCGATGATCGGCTGGTAGAGGCAGACGATGGGAACTGCGGCAATGCCTGACGTCGAATCTTCACTCCGGTCCATCATGGGGCACGTTTCTCCGCTGTCAGCAGGCCTGCCGAACTGTTGTGAGAAGCCTAGTTGACGATCTCGCGTGCAGTGGGGCGTGCGTGTGCCAGGAAGCGGTGAGGGGCGGTCGTGCGCATCACTTGCTCTGGGCCTGCTGGAATGCAGCCGCGACCATACCCACGTCGTCACCCACCTGGAAGATCCCGCGGGGCAGATCGGGGAACACCGCGTTGCTGACCCCCACGACGAAGAGCAATCGACGGCCGTCAGCGACTTCGAGATAGCCCGACAGCCCCTGGACCGTCATCACCAAGCGTCCCGTGACGGGCTCGGCGTCGGCGGAGGTTCCCGTCTTGCCGACGACCATTCCCTTGGCGGGACTGTCGACCCCCACCCCGCTGAGCGACCCGCGCTCACCAAGGATGGGCTGTCCCGCCCAGAAGGTGTCGGCCCAAGGTCGTCCGTCCACCCACTGGAACCACTGTGTGATCGCGGTGGGCGTGGCCGACGACGGGTCGCTGCCCTGCCCGTCGACGATGACGAAGTCGGACGGCGAGATGCCGGCCTCGGTGGCGAGCTCCCGGATCGCGGGCAGGCCGTCCGAACAATCCTGGGACCCCGCCTCGACCGCCAGCAGACAGAGGAAATCGTTTGCGCCCGTGTTGTAACTGGTGGCCAGGATCATCGAGCCCATCTCTTGGAGCGGTACGGATTCGAGTTTCGCGAGGCGCAAATCGTCTCGATAGCTGTTCTCGGCCGGGAGTGCGGCCTGATCGTTCACCTTGGCAGTCGATGAGACCGTTACGCCCTTGCGCTGCAGGGCTTCGACGAACAGCTGACGCGCCCAGGTCGGAGCGTCGGTGATGCGGAAGACCGTGAGAGTCGACTTGCCCGCGGGTACCGAACCGGTCACCCGCATGAGGGTGGGATCGAGCTCGTCCGCGCTGACCGTCATGGTGGAGTCACTGTCGGCCGCGCCCGTGGTGACTTGCGAGTCGAGTCTGAAAAGCCCGTTGCCAGGCAGCATCTGGATGGTCGCCGGCTGTCCGGGCTGCCCTGGTGTGGCTTGGATGTCGACCAGGTTGTCGTTGACGTAGATCGACGGAACCACCCCTTCGACCGTTGTGTATCGCTCCCACAACCGTGGGTCGACGAGTACGTCTCCGTCGATGCGGGTGACCCCGGATGCGACAACCTGGGCGGCGAGGTCATCGAGTCCGGCGAGCGGATCGCCGGGTGCCAGTACGGCACCCGGGATGGCATCGGCGTACACGTGGTCGATGCCGTCGGTGGCGAAGTCGAACCTGCCGTCGGGTGCATTGCGCCCGCCGAGCGCCAGATCGCCGGAGCCCACCAGGACGAGATTCCCACTGAGCGTTCCGCCCACAGGAGCTGCCGTTGCGTAGACAGGAGTGGTCAGTCGCCGGTCGACGCCGAGATCCTGGTAGACCGTCCCGACGGTGAAGTGCTTTGTCTGCGAGGCCATGAACATGAACTCGTCGGCCAGATTGCTGTAGATGACCTCGTCGGTCTCCGGGTCCACCACCAGATATGACCACCGCGCAGCCTTGTACGGTTCGGTCTCCATGATCGCCGTCGCGGCGGCGGGCAGCGCCTGACCTTGCCCACCGGGCGACTTCTCGTCGGATCCCGACGAGTCGCCTGAGCACGCGGCGGCGAAGAGCAGTCCACCGACGGTGAATGCAGCCAGCGTCGTCCTTGCGCGATACGTCTTGGTTTGTGATTCGACTGATGGCATGGTGGCGCACCACTTCCTGGGTCCGACTCGACACCCACTCCCGACATGGGTGGTAATTACTGCAAATTACACCGTGCAAGTTGCATTTGATGGAAGTATGGTCGATACATTGGCGCGAAGCGTCCACCTCGGGGTGGATCGGCACGTGCCGTATCGGGTTTCGACGGGTCGCCGCGGCCGCGACACCAGGGGAGAGCACATGTCATCACCGTCAACATCAATCCGCGTAGGTCGGCGGCACCGGAACCGTAAGGCAGCGGCCGTCGCCGTGATGCTCACAGCGGCTCTTGTCGCCACCGCGTGCTCGTCGGACTCGAGTAGTTCGTCGACGTCGTCATCGAACAGTGCTGCGCCGGGTGGTGCGCTGGTGCCTCTCGACCCTGCCGCGATGGACAAGGTGGTCGACGAGATGGCGACCGAGTTCCGCGAGATCGGCATGATGGTGCTGGTCCGGACGCCCGAGGGCGACTACACGAAGTCGTGGGGCACCCTCGGAATCGGCTCCACCGAAGCTCCGACCCCAGATACCAAGGTGCGCATAGGTTCCAACACCAAGACGTGGACCGGCACGGCCATCATGCAGATGGTCCAAGAGGGCAAGATCTCCGTGGACGACCCGGTCAGCAAATACCGTCCCGATGTCCCCAATGGGCAGAACATCACGATCGGGCAGCTACTCGACATGCGCAGCGGGCTCTACAACTACACGGCCACGCTGGAGTTGAACACGGCGCTGGACACAGAGCCCGAAAAGGTTTGGACTCCAGAACAATTGCTGGCTCTGGCGTTCGCCAACCCGCCCTTGGCGCCGCCCGGTGCCGAGTACAACTACAGCAACACCA
Organism: Williamsia muralis NBRC 105860; assembly: GCF_001598915.1. Lineage (GTDB taxonomy): Bacteria > Actinomycetota > Actinomycetes > Mycobacteriales > Mycobacteriaceae > Williamsia > Williamsia muralis. Next base: position 1,102,362 of record NZ_BDAP01000001.1, read on the forward strand.
ACACGGTGCTCCTGGGTCTCATCGCCGAGCAACTCGACGGGAAACCCCTCGGACAGATCTTCCAGGACCGCTTCTTCACCGAGCTGGGGATGACGGGTACCTCATTCCCTGCCAGCACGGATACCTCCATCCCGGCGACTTACGTGAACGGCTATTCGTACAGCGGGAACGTCGAGACGCTGGGTGAGGGCAAGGAGTCGCTCTCGCCAGAGAAACTGGCGGCCATCGAATCCGGCACCGTCACCCCACGGACCACAACCAATGACAACCCGTCGTGGACTTGGGCTGCGGGGCAGGGCATTTCAACCGCCAACGACCTGGCCACCTGGGTCAAGGCGATCGGCAAGGGTGATCTGCTCGACGAGAAGACCCAGAAGCTGCGGATGGACAGCGTGCAACCGTCTGATCCCGAGGACCCATCGGGGAGTAGCTATGGCTACGGGATCGCCAAGATGGGACCGATGTACGGACACATCGGCGAGATGCCCGGCTACAACTCCTTCATGGGCTACGACCCGGTGAACGACGTCACCATCGTGGTGTGGGGCAATCTCGCTCCGACCGCAGAAGGGTTCCCGCCTGCGGCGATGGTTGCCAAGTCCCTGGTTCCCCTGATCTACGCGGGCCCAGCCACCGACACCGGCGAAGACATCGACGATGCGGCGGAGGACACAAGCGGCGGCTAGCAGCCGGCGGTCGCGGCGGCTCGCAGCAGCGTCTCGGTAGGATTGGCTCTCGCGGCCGTATCGAAACACGACGCTCCGCGGGAAGGAGATCAGTGGCCCAGGGCGACCTCAACACGACGTCGTATGTGATCTTGGGTCTACTGACGGCCAAGGACAGATCGGCCTACGAAATCGCCGAGCAGGTCGGACGAGGGGTCTCCGCACTGTGGCCGCGAGCAGACAGGCAGCGCTACAACGCACCGAAGCGACTCCTCGAACGCGGCCTGGTCACAGCGCGAACCGAACCGGCGGGCAAGCGCCGCAACCGGACGATCTACTCGATCACGCCGCAGGGTCGTGCTGCGCTCACCGAATGGCTGGCCACCCAGTCGCAGCCGCCCGCGTTGGTGTTCGAGGGAATGATCCGCGTGTGCTTCGCAGAACAGGGTTCGATCGAGGATCTGCGGGCGAACCTGCGCAACATGCGTGATCAGGCCGAGGCGGCCCGAAAGCTGTTCATCTCCAACGCCGAACGGATGCTGGAACCGGATCGGGGTTCACATCCTGAACGCCGCCATCTGCTGACCTTGGCCAACCGCTACATGGTCGGGCACTACGCCCACATCATCGAGTGGTCGGAGTGGGCATTGTCCGAGACCGATTCATGGCCCGACACCGTCAGTCCGGCGGATACGTCGCGCGGCCGTACCGAGGAGATCCTCAAAGCCGTGGTGCGTGAGGGCAGGGAAGCGTGAATGGCACCTGTCTTCAAGTGCCGCAGAACGTCTGAAAGTTCTCGCTGAACACCAGCGGGGCGGGCCCGCTGTATTCAGACCACTCGTCGCGACGCTCGAACGGATGCGTGACCACTTCCAGCAACGTCTCGAAGGGACCGAGATCGCCCTCCGTGGCGGCGCGCAACGCGGCGTCGAGGTGGTGATTACGCGGAATGTAGATCGGGTTCACGCGGTCCATCGCATCTGCGGCTTCCGGCAGCGCCACTCCCGCATCCGCCAGAGCGCCGCGCCATCGTTGCAACCACGAGGCGGTGCGCTCACGAGACAACAGATCGTCCAGAGCGGCAGAGTCGCCGCGGAGTTCGTCGGCGAGGGCGCGGAAGGTGCTCGTCCAATCGACGCCGTGATCGGTTAACAGCGCGAGTAGGTCGTCGGTCAACTCTTGTTCGACGACCGCGCCGGCCAAGCCGAGTTTTGCCGCCATGCCCGCCGAGTAGTGACTCGCGTAGCGCGCATCAAAAGTGTTCAGCACTTCGGTCACCGCGGCAATGGCGGTGTCGGGTTCAGAGTCGATCAGTGTCAGCAGGGTTTCTGCGAGGCGAGCCAGGTTCCACTTCAAAACGGCGGGTTGGTTGCCGAACGCGTACCGGCCACCGCGGTCGATGGAACTGAAAACCGCATTCGGGTCGAATGCGTCGAGGAAGGCGCAGGGGCCGTAGTCGATGGTCTCGCCCGAGATCGTCGTGTTGTCCGTGTTCATCACGCCGTGCACAAAGCCTGCGAGCATCCACTGCGCAACCAGTGAGGCCTGCGCATCCACCACCGCATCGAAGAATGCCAGATATCGACTGTCTGGACCTTGCGCGGGCAGATCGGCCACTGCCGGGTAATGGCGGGCGATCGCGTAGTCGGCGAGTGGCTGCAGGATCTGGCCCTGTCGAACCGCGAACTCGAAGGTGCCCACTCGCAGGTGGCTGGACGCAATGCGCGCGAGCACGGCTCCCGGCTCGAGACCGTTTCGGCGAACGGCTTGTCCGGTGGCGACCACCGACAGCGAGCGGGTCGTGGGGATTCCGAGGGCGTGCATGGCCTCGCTGACGAGGTATTCGCGCAGCATTGGCCCGACCACCGCGAAGCCGTCTCCGCCGCGGGAGAACGGGGTGCGTCCTGAACCCTTGAGGTGCAGGTCGATACGGCGACCGTCATCGGTCTTCAGTTCGCCGAGGAGCAGTGCCCGACCGTCGCCGAGCAGCGGCGTGTATCCCCCGAACTGGTGGCCGGCGTACGCCATCGCGACGGGCTTTGCCCCGGGTGGCGCTGACGTCCCGGACAGGACGGCGACTCCTTCGGCGGTGCGCAGCGTTTCGGCGTCGAGATGCAGTGACTCGGCGAGTTGCTCGTTCAGCACGAGCAGGTTGGGGTCGGGTGCGGGAGCGCCCTGCCATGGAACGGTGAGTGCGGTCAGCTGGTCGGCGAAAGTGCTCTCGAGGCCGGCGATCGCGGCTTTCGTGTCCACTGGGGGATGCGGTGTTTCAGCCATCACTCGAGGGTAGCGATCGACAGTGGTGGGGCGCTGTTTGCTTCTTGTCGGACGCCGACATCAGAACAGGCCTACGACACGAGCGATAAGACCGATGGCGATGAGGAGCACGATGAACGAGATCACGCCGATGGCGATGATCGGCCCGGTGCGGCCACGCTGAGGCGGTTCATGATTCGGGCCACCAACACCCGTTTCGGCGGGCGGGGTGTCACCGGGGGTGACGCTGCCCCCGGCTTCGAGTCCCGCGGTGTTGTTCGGTTCGGGGTTCTGTGGTTCGTACTCGGAGTTGTCAGGAGCGTCAGCAGGCATGGGTGCCGAGTACCCGAATCGACGATTGTGAACCAGTGGGGTGAAGCGGTCCGGGACTCGAGTGCTCTACTTGCCCCGGTATTTCTGTTCGTACGCTTCGTAGAGATGGGCGTCGCGCTTTCGGGCGATCGCGTTGACCAGGTCGGGATCCAACCCGTGCTGGGCCAGCCGGTGACGGCGGTATACGCGGTTCAGGGCGATCGAGAACATGACGTACGGCAAGAAGATGGGGACCGTCATGTTCAATCGGACGTAGATCGACGCGTGCACGAAGAGCATTGGCGCGAGCAGGAGGATGCAGGGTATCGCCCAGCGAATGATCATCCGCCGGGTGGCGCCGGGGCCCGCCTGGTCGTTGGCGACCCACGCACTCATGCTGTCGGGCAATTTGGCTCCGTAGCAGTACTTCACGTACTCGAAGAAGGCCGGTCGATCTGCCTCGGATGTCACGCTCGCTCCACTTCTAAGGTCTCCGGCGTCCCCAGGTGGGACGGCGCCGGGCTGTGAGTTCGATCGCGCTGAACCGGACTCGCCACTGGTGCGCACAGAAATACATCGTGCACTATCTAATAGGACGCTACGCCGGTGGTGGGGCAGGGGCCAGTCATGATGACAGAGGTCACAACGTTGAGTGGCCAGTGAATAAGACGCGATTGAATCGCGTGCTATGCAGTAGATTGGGTGTCAATCCGGGTCACCAGCCGCTGGAAGCGGTACTGCCTGTTCGATCGAGGAAGAGTTCCGTGAGCACAATTTCGAAGCAAGAAGAAGGCCATGTTGATCCCCTGGCTCTCGAACGGCAGGTCTGCTTTGCGCTGGCCGTCGCCAACCGCTCGGTGCTGGCTGTCTACCGGCCATTGCTCGAACCGCTCAACCTGACCCACCCGCAATATCTCGTGATGCTCGCGCTGTGGGAGCAATCGCCGCGCTCGGTCAAAGAGATCGGCACTGCCCTGCAACTCGACTCGGCCACGCTCTCGCCGCTCCTGAAGAGGCTGGAGACAACCGGGTACCTGACCCGCCGCCGCGATCCGGCAGACGAGCGATTGGCCGTCATCGACCTCACCGCACAAGGTCTCCGAGTCCGCGAGAAAGCACTTCTCATTCCCGATGCGGTCGTCGAGGCTCTCGGCGTCGACCTGGACACACTCGAGCGGCTTCATTCGGTTCTGACGACTGTGAACGCCGCCGCACGCCGCTGAGTGGATCAGTGGCTTCACGGCGACCGCTCGTGGCTGCCGGCACTCAACGAATCAATCGCTCACGTTGGCAGTTCGCCGAACATTCACGCACTGTTCGTCTGACGCTCTCCGGCGCACCGGAATCTCCGCTCCATGCCGCGAATTCCCCGCTTGCGGTACAGACTTGAGAAATGACATCACGTATCGCGCCAGCCGATCATGCGCGTTTGCTCGAGTTCGCAGAGCGGTGGTACCCGTTCGGGGGAGGCTCGGCCGAGGACATCTTTGTCGAGTTCGGGCTCACCGTGGATGCTTACTTCGAACGGTTGTCCGATGCGCTCGGCGCCGGTCTCGGTGGTTTGGCCCCCGAGGTGCACGAGGCTCTTCAAAGGATTTGTAATCAGCGACTGCATAGCGCTTAGGATCTACGACCATGCCGTCAGTGTCCGATAGCGTCAGTCCCAGCGAAGAGCAAGCGCGGTACTTCGCAGACCAGCTCGAGCAGTGGGCGGACCAACTCGAGGCCGAGCTGTCGGGCCGGGCGGCGGTGCCGGTGGCCGTGCAGCACGCCAAGCGCCGCGAGTTGTACGACGTTCAGCGCCAGATCAAAGCCTTGCGAGATCGATTCCCGAATGCCTTCGAACCCAGGCGGCGCTAGCTGCGATTGCTGGTCAGCGGAAGGCTGGGCGACCCGGAAGGCGGCGAGGGGTCGTGCATCCGGTCGACCTGCTCCAGACTGATCCCCGTCGTCTCGACCCGGAATCTCCAGGTGATCAGGGCGCCGAGCAGTGAGGTGCCCGCCAGGATCAGGACGATGACGGCCGTGCCCCATTCTTCGAGAAGGATCGGGAAGAGGAAAGCGGTGAGGACGGCGCCCACCTTTGCCACCGAGGCCGCCATTCCTGCACCGGTACCCCGCAGGTGGGTGGGGAACACCTCGCCTGCCAACAGGTATGTCATCGAGTTCGGGCCGAGATTGGTCATCAAGTTGAACAACATGAAGCCGGCGAAGACCAGGACGATCTGCAGGGTTCCCGTCATGACCGTTGACAGGGCCGCGATGACGAGACCGACTGCGCAGCCGAGGAAGCCGAAGACCTGCAGTCGGATTCGGCCGAACCTGTCCACCAGGATGACAGCGAGGACGATGCCGATCAGCAAGAAGGCGTCGATCATCACGGCACCTTCGGTGCCCTGGAGGTCGTTGTCGACGACGGCGGTGACGGTTGACTCGTTCGCGGTGGCCGTGCCCACAGTCGCGGCGATGACGGTAGGTGTGAAGATACCGATGCCGTAGGTGCCGAGGTCTTGGAGAAACCAGGGAACACTCGCGAGAATGGTCGACCGGCGCCACGGTGCGCGCAGCAGCATTCCGACGCCGGCGCCGGAGGGTGCTGCGGTGGCTGGATCGCGTCGGTCCAACGTCACCGTGGCCGGATACACCGGCTCCCGCGCAAGTAGGCGCTGGAGCTCGGCTTCGGCCTCCTCGACTCGACCGATGTGGAGCAGCCAGTGCGGGCTCTGCACGATGAACACACGCCCGACCATCACCAGCAGCGATGGGATGACCACGACGGCGAACATCCAGCGCCAGTCGGAGAGCTCGTCTCGATTGCCGAGAATGAGCACGCCGACCAGAGTGCCCGCCAGCGCTCCGACGGCTTGGAAACCGAACGCCGCCAACACCCCTCGGCCGCGCACGCTGGTCGGCATCGTCTCCGAGATCATGGTGTGCGCGGTGGGGTAATCGCAGCCCAGCGCCAGACCCATACCGATAAGGCACACGACGAGGCTGCCGTACCCCGGGCTGACGGTGACGCCCACGAGGAAAACCGTGAACAACGCCATCTCGGCGAGGAACATCTGGCGGCGTCCCCATCGGTCGGACAGGCCGCCGAGGGCGCTCGCGCCGATCATGATGCCGAGCAGTGGTGCGGCCGTTGTCAATCCGGCCTGGGCGGAGGTGAGGTCGAACTCGGCGGTGATCAGCGGCAGCGCCACCCCGACCATGAAGACGATCATTCCCTCGAAGAACTTGCCTGCCGACGCCAACAGCCAGATGCGCTTCTGCATCGAGGTCATCGCCCCGGCGGTGGCCGGCGTGCCGTCGCGCCAGGCCGGCACCTCGTCGATGTACTGCTGCACCGTTGTCGGGCGGCCGTCCTGATCAGTCGCTGTCATCGGCTCTCGCCACCGCCCGCCCCTGTACTCGGCTACCCAGACGGGGGCACCCTACAACGTCACGGTGAACCCGGGTTGTCCTGCACAAGAACGTAATCGGCAGCGACCGCCGCTTGTCGCGCTACTGGTTGTACCCGCTGACCGGCTGCTTCAGTGCTTCGAACACCTCTGGATGCAGACCACGTTTGATGTCACCGAGTACCTCAGACCGGGTGTTGGCGTTGGAGCGAGCCCACTCGACCGCGGCGGTCAGCACGTCGGCCTCTTCCGCGACCTCGTCGACAAGCCCCAACCGAAGTGCCTCTTCTCCGCCGTATCGCCGGCCTGTCATCAGTGCTTCATGTCCGGCACGTGCAGGCAGACGCGCAGCGGTCAGCGCCAGCACCCCGGGTGCATAGGCTGCACCCAGGGTGATGCCGGGGAAACAGAGATAACCGCGGTCGGCCCGCATCACCGAGTGGTCGTGGGCGATGGCGAGGAACGCACCTGCGCCGAAAGCGTGACCTTGCATCGCTGCCACCGTCGGCATCGGAAACGCCAGGAGGCGCGCGAGCAGAGCCTGGATCTCACTCAGACACCAGTCGATCTGGTGCGGATTTTGCGCGCCCCAGCTCAAATCCGCGCCGGTGGAGTAGTACTTGCCGTGGCCGGTTGTCACCAGAGCGCGCGGCCCGGCCTCGGCTTCCACCTCGTCGAGCAGAGCATGAGCGGTCTTGAGCCAGTCCGGATTGAAACGGTTCTGAGGATCGGGGGAGTCGTGCCCGCCGAAATGGAGAACCGACACCTCGCCGTCTTTGTCCAAGTAGGGCACTGTTCCTCAGCCCTGTGAGAACTTCGCCGGAAGTGGCCGGGCGGTCGGCTTGGCCAGACTGAACTGCATGATGTCGATGTACCCCTTACGGAAGTAATCGGCACAACCGGTCAAGTACTTCACGTAGGTGTTGTAGGTGTCCTCCGAGGCGACCTCGATCGCCTCGTCGCGCCGCTTCTGCAACGCCTCCGCCCAGCAATCGAGCGTGCGCGCGTAATGCAACTGCAGCGGATGGACGCGCTCGACGTTGAAGCCGGCACGATTCGCGCCGTCCACCACCCACTGCGGTTCGGGCAGTTGGCCACCGGGGAAGATCTCGAACTGGATGAACTTCCCGAACTCCATGATCTCCCGGTTGATCGGCAGGCCCTTGTCCCGGATCTGGTGACGGTTGAAGCCGACGATGGTGTGCAGCAACATCCGGCCGTCGTCGGGCAGGAGCGTGGTGCAACGGTCGAAGAATGCGTCATAGCGTTCACGCCGGAAGTGCTCGAATGCGCCGATCGACACGATCCGGTCGACCGGTTGGTCGAAATCCTCCCAGCCCTGCAATCGCACCTCTGCACTGCGATTGGTGGCAGACCGGTTCTCCAGCAATTCGCTGGCATACCGGTGCTGATTGCGGCTCAGGGTGAGTCCGATGACGTTCACGTCGTACTTCTCTACTGCGTGGAGCAGGGTCGATCCCCACCCACAGCCGACGTCGAGCAGAGTCATACCCGGCTCCAGGTCGCATTTGCCCAGTGCCAGATCGATTTTGGCGATCTCTGCTTCCTCGAGTGTCATGTCGTCGCGCTCGAAATACGCGCAGCTGTATGTGCGGGTGGGGTCGAGGAACAACGCGAAGAACTCGTCGGACAAATCGTAGTGGGACTGCACGTCATCGTAGAACGGCGTCAATTCGGTCATCGAAGGCATTCCTTCCATGCCTGCGGCGGATGCCGCCCACACGGGTTTGGTTTGGTTTCGATTCACCAGCGCGGGGCACGAACATCGGCGCAGACAGATTCCGGTGTCTGGCGGCGACCCGCGTTCTTGGAGCCGGTGTGACGGCAGTCACTTTGCCATAGAACGCGCCGATTTTCCATTCATGGAATGCGCGCGTCCGATAACGGGTGTCGGTTCGAGACCCGGTGCGGATCGATGGCACCCGGAAACGACAAGGACGGATCACGGGAAACCTCAGGTCTCCCACGATCCGTCCATGTCACAAAGGTTGCTGTTCAGACGCTTTCGTCCGTCAGCGCTGCGGGCACATCACTTCTGGGCAGACTCCAGGGCCTCGTTGAAGGTCTTGCTCGGCCGCATGACGGCTGTCGCGAGTTCGGGGTCGGGCGCGTAGTACCCGCCGATGTCAGCGGGTTGCCCCTGGGCCTCGTTGAACTCCTTGACGATGGTGTCTTCGTTCTCGGCCAGCGACTTGGCCAGCGGTGCGAAGTGCTTGCGCAGTTCCTCGTCCTCGGTCTGGTCGGCCAGCTCCTGCGCCCAGTACATCGCGAGATAGAACTGGCTGCCCCGGTTGTCGAGTTCGCCGGTGTTGCGCGAGGGCCCCTTGCTGTTCTCCAGCAGCTTTCCGGTTGCGGCATCGAGTGTTTTCGCCAGGATGGTCGCCCGCTTGTCGCCGGTCTTGGTGCCGAGGTCCTCCAGGCTGACGGCGAGCGCCAAGTACTCGCCGAGCGAATCCCACCGCAGATGGTTCTCTTCGAGCAGCTGCTTGACGTGCTTGGGTGCCGAACCACCGGCGCCCGTTTCGTACAGTCCGCCTCCGGCCATCAGCGGCACGATCGAGAGCATCTTTGCGCTCGTACCCAGCTCGAGAATCGGGAACAGGTCGGTGAGGTAGTCGCGCAGGATGTTGCCGGTCGCGGAGATGGTGTCGAGACCGCGGACGAGCCGTTCCATCGTGTACCGGATGGCCCGCACCTGCGACATGATCTGGATGTCGAGTCCCTCGGTGTCGTGGTCGGCGAGGTACGTCCTCACCTTCGTGATCAGTTCGTTCTCGTGGGGACGGTAGGGATCGAGCCAGAACACCACGGGCATCCCCGACTCACGTGCACGCCGAACGGCCAGCGCCACCCAGTCGCGGATCGGCGCGTCCTTGACGATGCAGAGGCGCCAGATGTCGCCTTCTTCCACGTTCTGGGTCAAGAGCACCTCGCCCGTGGCGAGGTCGGTGATGTTGGCGACGCCGCCTTCGGGAACCTCGAAGGTCTTGTCGTGTGAACCGTATTCCTCGGCCTTCTGTGCCATCAGGCCGACATTGGGGACGGTGCCCATCGTCGCCGGGTCGAAGGCGCCGTTGGTCTTACAGAAGTTCACCATCTCCTGGTAGATGCGGGAGAAGGTGGACTCGGGGTTCACGGCCTTGGTGTCCTTGGGGCGGCCATCGGCGCCGTACATCTTGCCGCCGGCCCGGATCATCGCAGGCATGGAGGCATCGACGATCACGTCGCTCGGCGAATGGAAGTTCGAGATGCCGCGGGCGGAATCGACCATGGCCAGCTCGGGACGGTGCTCGTGGCACTTGTGCAGGTCGTCGATGATCTCTTCTTTTTTCGACGCCGGGAGTGACTCGATCTTGTCGTACAGATCGGACAAGCCGTTGTTGACATTGACACCCAGCTCATCGAACAGCTCGCCGTGCTTGGCGAACGCGTCCTTGTAGAAAACCCGCACCGCGTGCCCGAAGACGATGGGATGTGACACCCGCATCATGGTGGCCTTGACGTGGAGCGAGAACATGACGCCGGTCTTGTAGGCGTCTTCCATCTGCTCTTCGTAGAACTGGATCAGGGCCTTCTTGCTCATGAACATGCTGTCGATCACGTCGCCGGCATTGAGCGTCACCTTGGGCTTGAGAACAAGCGTCTGGCCGCTCTCGGTCAGCAGTTCCATCTTGACTTCGCGGTCACTGTCGACGGTCATCGACTTCTCGCCGTGGTAGAAATCGCCCTCGCGCATGTGTGCCACGTGGGTGCGTGACGCCATCGACCACTCGCCCATGCTGTGGGGGTGCTTGCGCGCGTACTCTTTCACTGCCTTGGGTGCGCGCCGGTCCGAATTGCCTTCGCGCAGGACGGGATTGACCGCACTACCGAGGCACTTGACGTAGCGGTCGTAGATCTCTTTTTCTTCGTCCGTCTTCGGGTTGCCCGGGTAGTCGGGGAGTTTGTACCCCTTGGACTTGAGCTCCTTGATCGCGGCGAGCAACTGCGGCACAGAGGCACTGATGTTGGGCAGCTTGATGATGTTGGTGTCGGGCAGTTGGGTGAGCCGGCCCAGCTCGCCCAGGTTGTCCGGGATGTGCTGATCTTCGGGCAGGTAATCGGGGAACTCGGCGAGGATGCGGCTCGCCACGGAGATGTCGGTTGATTCGACGTTGATGTCAGCCGCACCGGCGAAAGCACGGACCACCGGCAGGAATGCGTGGGTCGCAAGCATCGGCGCCTCGTCCGTCAGTGTGTAGATGATGGTGGGCTGCTTAGCGTTCATAATTTGCTTCGTCTCCGGTTTCCGTAGCGTTTTCAAGAGGGGTTTTGCCCCTAGTTACCAGTATCACGGCGAATGGGACATCGTGCGAGCAAAGGGGTGGGTGGGTGCTGACCGCCCGCAAACCGGTGGGTGAACTGCGGGCAATCGCGGACCGTTTCTGACCGCAATCGGTCATAACGTCATGGGCGTTCAGTTCCTCCCCGAAAGGACCACACCATGGCCGGCACATACACCTCCGTCACCCTCAGCGTCCCCGTCACCGGCGAGAAAGCCGACATCCTGACGCTTCTCGCCGATCAGCGAGCGCTGCTGAAGGTCACCGCACGCGGCCTCACCGACGCTCAGTCCCGCACGCGGTCAACGGTCAGTGGACTCACCATCGGCGGCTTGATCAAGCACCTCGCCCGCGGCGAACGCGAACATGCCGCGACCATCCGCGAGCGCGACGAGAACGCCGAGTTCGACATGGACGCGGCTGTGGACGCGTACGCCCTCAATGAGGGCGAGACACTCTCGGATTGGCTGGACGAGTACGACCGGGCCGCCGCGGACTACGACCGTGTGATCGCGGAGGTGGAGAGTCTCGACGACCTGATTCCTCAGCCGACCGCACCCTGGCAGCCCGAGCGGGAGTGGTGGTCGGTCCGCAAGATGGCGCTGCATCTGCTCCGTGAGACCGCTCACCACTGCGGCCATGCAGACATCATCCGCGAGGCGCTCGACGGTCAGAGCACCATGGCGGCCATCTCCGGGGACATGGATTGGGGTGACGGCCTCGGCGAGTGACCGTGGCGTCCGCTCGACGGGACTGTCGTCCGGCGGCCGGTTGTCCGAGGCCCGGGATAGATGTCGGCCGTGACCTCTTCGTCGTCGGCGCGCCCCCGTTCGCCATTGCTGCAGGTGCGCCGGATCTGGGCCGAGCCGGAGGCTCAAGCCGATCTGCGCGGCCAGCAGGTGCTCGCGCGATTCCCCGACGCCGACATCATCGACGTCGAGTCGCACTGGCAGATCCCGTCGTTGCACGGCAGTGAGGGCAACGTCGATCGATGGGTGAGGGTCAAGACCGAAGATCTTGTCCTCGGTATGAAGAAGTCGCTGACGGCGCGACCCAACGGGAGGTCGGCTGACTGGATCGCGCCGTCGACGGCCAAGACTCCGGGCATCCAGCAGACCAAGCGGTCGCAGTCGGGCGGTATCAACGTGCGGTATCGCAACGCAGTCAAAGCCTACGCCGTGCACACAATGGTCGAGCTGATCGCGACGCACGCCCCGTGGCTGACTGTCCGCTATGCGTTCTGACCAGTCGGATCCGGATCGTCGCCGAGGGGGAGATGGAACTCGAACACGGCGCCGCGAGGGAAGTTCTCGCGCGCCGACAGGGTTCCACCCTGGCGGGTGATGATCCGGTGGCTCAGAGCCAGCCCGATGCCGTGGCCGGTCGACTTGTCGGTGAACGCGCCGTCGAAAATGCGGCCGGAAGGCATGTGTGACAAGCCTTTCCCTTGATCGGTGACGGTGAAGACGCCGAAGTCTCGCTCCCGCCGTACCGCCACCGACACCAATCGTTGCTCCGCCGGCCACTCCGCCATCTCCTCGATGGCGTTGAAACACAGGTTGAGCACCACCTGCCCGGTCAGCACCCGCTCGCACACCACTTCGACCGGGTCTTCGGCAGGTGCGTACTGCACGATGACCCCCCGTTCCCGGGCGCGCAGGTCGATGAAATAGGCACACTCCGCGACGATGTCGTTGAGGTCTGTGTGCTGCTGTGACTCCTCGAGAGTGGTGACGTACTCCCGGAGGCTCCGCACGATGTTGTTGGCCCGATCGAGTTGTCTGCGTGCATGTTCGAGCCCGCGGTGGATGTCTTCCTGCCCCGACTGGCTGTCGCCGAGGCGGCTCTGTGTACCCGCCAGGTAGTTGGTGGCGGCAGCGAGCGGCTGGGCGAGTTCATGAGCGATGGCCATGGCCATGTCGCCCATGGCGTTGTACCGGGCCAGATGATTGAGGTACTGGGCGTCACGGCGATGCGCTTGCTCGGTGAGGACGTGCTCGGTCACGTCATGACACAGCAGCAGCGAACCGCTCAGGTCGTTCTCGATCTCGATGTGCTGGCAACTACCCGAATGCCAACGCACACGTCCACTCGGCAGAGCCAGCTCGTAGCGGATGCTCTCTGGCTCACCGTGGCGCGCTGTGCGCCCGAGCGCAGCCTGCACGCTCTGCCGGGATTCTCCTGGACGGCAGAAGTTGATGAACTGTGCGCCGACCAGGTCGTCGACCGACGAGTCGAGCAACGCAGCCGCTGCCTCACTGGCGTACGTGATCAGGCCGTCGTCGTCGAGGACAAGAATGCCTTCGCTCATACTCCGTAAAAAGGCCGCCAGACGTGCCTCGGTTCTGGTGAGGTCGGCCTCTGTGCGCACCAGGTTGCTACGCATCAGCGCTTCGTGTTCGATGTCGCGGAACTGGACCATCACCACCGGTCGGGCGGACAGCTCGACGCGAATGGCGATCGCCTCGGTGAGGATGACCCGGCCGCTCTTGGCCCGGTACGCCCATTCGGTCACCGCCACACCGTTGTCCGCGGCATCCTGCAGCCATTGGCGGCCGACCGACCGCCGGTACCGGCGTTCGCGGGCACTCATGTCCGGTGCCTTGAGGGGACGCAGTTCTTCCACACTGAACTCGAGGAGTTCGGCGGCCGCCGGGTTGGCCCACAGGATGTCTTTCGTCACCGCGTCGTGAACGAGGACGCAGTACCGCAGTGACCTGACCAGGCGCTCGTAGTCGCTTGCCGTCAATTCGGGCACATCCGCCTCCTTTGCAGGCCTTCAGCATCGGGTGCCCGGGGCCGGGGTGCAAGTAAGGAATTGCTTAGTCGCCACGCGGGAAGTCCCGATACCGCGGAATCGGCCGCGTCCATAGCGTTTGCGGCAGAGCGATTTCGAACGAATGGGAGACAGCGATGACGACCGAGAGCGTGACGCAGAAGGTGTCCGCGGAACCGGCGGGTCCGGCACGAGACGCGGCTTTTGATCACGCACTCGAGGTGCTCCGAGCACGTCGCGACGAGTTCAACGAGCAGCGATTTGTGCCGAAGGACTACATCGAACTCCTCAAGCGCGCCGGGATCTATCGGGCCTCCACGCCAGCGGCGTTCGGCGGTGAGCCAGTGCCGCCCGCCGACTTCATGCGACTGATCGAGCGTATCTCCGCTGTCGATCCGGCCACGGGATGGGTCTCGAGCTTCGGTTCAGCACTGGTCTACTTCGCGGCTCTGCCCGTCGAGACCCAGGAGAAGATCTATGCCGAAGGGCCCGATGTCGCCTATGCCGGTGGTCTTTTCCCGATGCAGAAGGCCGAGAAGGTCGACGGTGGCTTCGTCTGCTCGGGCGTATGGCAGTTCGCCAGCGGATGCCGTGGCGCGGACATCCTGGGCATCGGACTCGTCGGTGGGCCGGACACCGGAGGCAAGCCACTGACCGCCCTCGTCCACCCCGACGATGTGGAGATCGTCGACAACTGGTCGGTGGCCGGGATGAAGGCCACCGGAAGCCACTCGATCCGCGCTGAGAGGCTGTTCGTCCCCGACGAGATGACCTTCGTCCGGGGCGGGGCTCCGCAGGTCGACGAACCCCTCACCCGGTATCCGTCGCTGGCCTACGCCGCGCAGGTGCTTGCGGTGGTGGCGCTGGGCGCGGCCAGGGGAGCTCTCGATCACGTCATCGAGGTGGGGGCGGCCAAGTCGTCCATCACCGGCGGTGAGGCCAAGGGCAATCGGCCCGCCTACAAGTCGGGAGTTGCCAAGGCAGAGGCGGAGTTGCGGTCGGCGCGCGCCTTCTTCTACGAGACCAGCGAGCAGGTATGGCGCAAAGCTGTTGCCGATGAGCCCATCTCGGACACGGACCGGGCGATGTTGCGGCTGTGTGCAACACACGCCGCGCATGTCGGGCGTGCTGTGGTGCTGCAGGCGTTCGACCTTGCGGGCACCGGCGCGATCTACGAGACCCACCCACTGCAGAGATATGTGCAGGACGCACTTGTCCCCGCACAGCACGCCATGCTGCAGACCCATACGTACGAGGCAGCCGGCGCGCTGATCCTCGGACTGGACGCCGGGATTCCCAGCTTCCCCTGAACCCTGCCTTCCCCAGGCATTGTGCAGCAGCAACATTCACCTCGACCAAGGAGTAGGACATCATGGCCACCGAGCCGCTACGCACACTCTTCTGCATCGGCAACAACCAGAACTTCTTCGACCTGCCGAAGTCCGAGATCGGCCCCGTCTGGGTTGCCATCTCGACGATGCTGTCGAACCTCAAGAACATGGACGGCGTCGACATCATCGGCACGTTCGACGACGATTCGCACATGGTGGGACCGTCGGACGGTTGGCCGTGGACGTGTTACGTGCTGGCCGATGTGCGTGATCAGCCGACGGTCAAGGAAGCCTGCAACCTGCTTCGCACCACCATGATCGGCGAGTACGCCCTGTGGAAGTACTTCAAGATCGAGGCCCGGATGGGCCGCGAGTTGACGATTCGCGACGACGTCGCACTTGACTGACCACACGAGCGCCGACCACGAGGTGAACCGATGATGCGAGACGAGCACGCCACCCAGACCGGTATCGCGGTGGTGACCGGGGCGGCAGGGGGAATGGGCCGCCACATTGCCAGCCGACTGCACGCGGACGGTCATCGAGTTCTCCTCACCGACATCGCGGTCGATGCGGCCGAGTCGTTTGCGGCCGAACTGTCACCCGACCGCACCACCGCACGTGCGGTGGCACTGGATGTGGCCCATCGAGCAGAGTTCGCCCGCGTGCTCGACGAGTGCCGCGAACTCTGGGGTGTACCAACCATTCTGGTGAACAACGCCGCAGTCACCCAGGCGGCCGACCTGATGACCCTCGGCGAGGAGGACTTCACGCGGGTGCTGACGACCAACGTCAACAGCATCTTCTTCGGTTGCCAGATATTCGGTGCGGCGATGGCCGCGCAGGGGTACGGCCGAATCGTCAACATGGCCTCGCTGGCCGGTCAGAACGGTGGGACCGCGACAGGTGGGCACTATGCGTCGTCGAAAGGCGCGATCCTCACGGCCACCAAGATCTTTGCCCGAGAGCTCGCAGCGCAGGGGGTGACGGTGAACGCCATAGCGCCTGGCCCACATGATCTTCCGGTGGTTCACGCAACCGTACCGCCCGAGAAGCTGGATGCGGTGATCGCGGGTATCCCGGTCGGCAGGCTCGGCGACCCGGCGTTCATCGGTGACGTGGTCAGTTTGCTGACCTCTGCCGGCGCGAGTTTTGTCACGGGCGCGTGCTGGGACGTCAACGGCGGTCTCTACCTTCGTTGACCTGCCGAGGGAACGACAGCGACTTAGGAGCCTCTAGTCGTGGTCGACGGCGATGTCGACGTCGAAGCGCAGGACGTCACGCACCAGCGTGCTGATACTGTCCGCGTCGGTCTTGCTCTTGATCCGCGCGCGGTGCACGTCGACCGTCTTGACACTCATCCCGAGGCGGCGGGCGATGTTCTGGCTGGGTAGCCCCTCGACAACCAGCGCGAGGATCTGGCGTTCGCGAGGTGTCAGCGACGCCACCTTGACCTGCACCGCCTGCTGCAGACGGAACTGCCGGAACCTGCTGTCGGCCTTCTCGACGCCGGCCTGTACCGCGTCGAGCAGGCGCTGCGGTTCGTATGGTTTCTCGAGGAAGTCGAGTGCCCCGGCCTGCAGGGTACTCACCGACATCCGGATGTCGCCGTGGGCGGAGACAAAAATGATCGCCACGTGGGGCGCAAACGCAGTCAGCTTCTCCTGCAGGCGGGTTCCGCTGATCTGCGGCATCCGGACATCGAGCACGATGCACGCCGCGTGGTCGCCGTTGTACGCCGAGAGGAACTCGTCGGCGCTGTGGAAGATCCGCGGCGTGATGCCGATGCTGTCGAGTAACCAAGCCACCGACTCGCAGAGTTCGGGATCGTCATCGACAACGTAGACCGTTGCCGGTCGTGGGTCATCGGTTGGCTGATCGGACATTTCTCCTCGGATCTCCGCATCTCGAACCTGGCAATGGAGACGAGTCGACTCTACCCTCTCTGCTGCGCGTCAGTCCTGAACCGGGGGCAGAGCCCTCAGTACGGCTTCGAGGGCGATCGCGACGTCGAAGAGCTCGCCCTCGTGGCCAGGATGGCCGATGAGTTGCAGTCCGAGTGGAAGACCGGCCACAGTACGTGCACCGGGGACGGTCACTACCGGGGCCCCGAGTAACTGCCACGGCCGACTCAACACAGGCGATCCGGTGGCAGCGAGGCCGGCGGGTGCCGGTCCGAGTGCTGCCGGCCCGACGATGATCGATCGCCCCATGCGGTCCACGAGTTGCGCTCGCGCACGCTCGCGTCGGTCGAGGGCCGCATCACGGTCACCCTCTGATGTGTTCCGGCCGTCGTCGATCAGCTGTCGAAGGGGATCGCTCAGAGTTCGGGAGTGCTGGTTGTACACGGCGTCGAGCGTGATGGCCGCTTCATGGGCCATCACGGTGAGGTGATCTCGGGCGAGCTCACGCACCTGATCGTCCCACTCCAAACGTTCAGTCGCACGGCCTGCTTCACGGAGGAGCGTGGGCACCTGCTCGATCAATCGCGCCATCGGCGGTTCGATGTCCCCGAGTGCCGTTCCATCCCAGACGAATACGGTGTTGATGCTGTCTGTGCTGCTCGGCTGCAGTTCCCGGCCGGTGAACGACGAGTACACGTACGCCAGGTCGGACACCGTACGGGTGAGCATCCCCAGCGAATCGAGCGATTCGCTCAATCCGCACACACCCGCCAGGTCGGTTGTGCCGTGCGCGAAAACCATTCCTGCCGCGCCGCAGAACGACGCCGGCCGGGTGAGTGACCCTGCGGTTTGGGTACCCAAGGCAAGCGGCAGGGTGCCGGCTCCCACAGCAGCGGCGGAACCGCTGGAAGAACCGCCGGGCGTGTGATCGATCGCGAAGGGATTTCGTGTCGGACCGGGTGCGAAGTACCCGAATTCGGTTGTGACGGTTTTGCCCTGGACCACGGCACCGAGCTCGCGTAGCCGGGCGACGCACGGCGCATCGGCGAGGACAGGGTCGGCCGACGTGGTCGACGATCCGGCGCGCGTAGGGATTCCGGCGACGTCGATGAGGTCTTTGACCCCCACGGAGATCCCGCGCAGCGGCAGGGCGCCGTTGTCCCGGTCCCGGTCCCGGTCCTGGTCTCGTTCGCGTGCTTCGTTCATCGTCTCGGTCGACAGGTGAACCCAAGCCGCGATACGTGATTCGGCGCCTTCGATCTGTCCGCGGACTGCCGAGGCGAGTTCCTCGGCGGTCACGTCACCGTTGCCGACGGCGGCGGCCTGATCCTCGATCGACCGTGTCAGGTGCTCAGCGATCACCATTGTCTCCTTCATATCCGGTGCCGCCAGTGTGCCCGCCCGCGGCGACGGGGAACAGTAAAGATTTCTCTCCTACCGGTGTAGGGGAGGTGAGCAATACGTTGCTGCCAGCACAGTTTCAAACTCGCATCCTGCCCACAGGAAGGCAATCATGTCCCATCCCGCTACGGCTCCGGTGGACCCGCACGTGTTCCGAGAAGTGATGGGGCACTACCCGACCGGCGTCGTGGTGGTGACCGGCCGCGACAGTGAAGGCGACATCCTCGCGATGGTCGTCGGCACGTTCAACTCGGTGTCTCTCGATCCGCCTCTGGTGTCGTTCATGCCGATGATGACCTCGCGCACGTTTGCGAAGATGCGTGAGTGCTCGTCGCTGTGCATCAACATCCTGGGTGGAGAGCAGGAAGACATCGTGCTGACCATCGCGCAGCGTTGGGAGAACAAGCTCGATGGCATCGAATGGTTCCCCTCGCCGTCTGGCGATCCCGTGCTGTCGGAATCGATCGCATGGATCGACACGACGATCTGGAACACCGTTGAGGCGGGCGATCATTGGATCGTCCTGTGTCGGGTCAACGACATGGCGGTGGCGAATCCGGTGTCGCCTCTGATCTTCTTTCAGGGCGGCTACGGCAGTTTCGTCTCCACGTCGTTGATGGCACGCATGGATCACGAGATCCTGCCTGCCATCCACGCCGCTCACGGTGCTCGTGCCGAGGTCGAGGCGTTGGCCAACTCGATCGGATGCGAGGTGTCGGTGTTCACCGCGGTCAGCTGCGACGAGATGGCCACCGTGTTGTCTGCCACCGGCGTAGGAGTCGACCGAGAAGAAGGGCTTGCCCACCGGGTGCCGATGGTCCCGCCGATCGGGGACAGCTACGTCTTCTCCCGGCCCATCGAGGAGCAGGAGCGCTGGGTCGACAAACTGCGCGAAGCAAGTGCAGACGTCAAGGACATGCATCGGATGCGGCTCGAGTTCGTGCGCGAGCATGGCTACCTGCTGTCGTTCCTGCCCGTGGAGGGGAGCGCGGCGTACGACGAGATGCGGGACGCGACAAAACGTTACGAGAAGGGTCGGTTGACCCCATCGCAGGAGCGCAACATACGCGAATCGATCGGCCGGGCATCGGTCGACTATCGGGTACGCGAGGTAGACGAGCAGCAGGTCTACGACGTCGGCTCGATCGTGTTACCGGTGCGAGACCCTGCCGGCGAGTACTCATTGACGCTGCGCCTGGGCCAGCTTCCGCCCCAGAGCACGGGGTCCACGATCAACAACTGGCTGGACGAGGCGCGGGCAGTCGTCCGCGTGCTGGAAGCCGGATGAGGAGGAGCTGACGATGACGACGAACACGACCGACGCCGGTGGTGACGAAGCGTTGGCGGCCCTCGCCGCACGCGTCGAGGTACTCGAAGCAGAGGCCGAGATACGAAGACTGCAGGCACGTTACATGCTCTTGTGCGACACGCCCTGCCCTGACCCCGGCATAGTCGATGACGCCCAGCGCATCGACGCGATCGTCGATCTCTACACCGCCGACGCCGTGTGGGAAGGAGTTGGCGAGTACTACAACGGTCAGTTCGGTCGCGCGGTGGGCCGCGATGCAATACGGGCCCACTTCCAGAACTTCTGGGGTGAGAAGCAAGATCCCGCCCTGCTGTTGAACGCGCACTACCTCACCTCGGAGCAGATCCACGTCGACGGTGACACAGCAGAGGGTCACTGGATCCACATGCAGCCGTGGTTGTTCTCCGACGGCAGGAGTCTGCTGCGGTCGAGTCGGTTGAACAACGCGTTCCGGAAAGAGTCCGGGGCCTGGAAGATATCGAGGACCCGCACAGAGAACGTCTTCATCGCGCCGCTGCCCGAGGAGTTCGCCGAGAGCTACCCGTCCACCTCCGTGGTCATGAACCCCTGAGGGCCGTTCTCACGCAGAATCTTCGGTCCGAAGAACAAACGCCCCCGAGATCTCGAGCGGATCCGGGGGCGTTGTTCGTGAGGGGCGCCTATACGTCGTCGTCCGCCCAGACTGCATCGGCTTCCCAGTAGTCCATACCGCCGGCGCTGATCTTGTGCCGCCAGTCAGAAGTGCGCCGCAGGGTCGGCTCGACACGGGCGGTCACCGCGTCGGCGGCGTCAGGCCCGTCGGCCGGCACCGTCCAGTGGACCCAGTTCAGCTCCCGGCCGGAAGCGTCGCGGGTGAAGAGATCGACGTGCCGCCATCCGTACCCGAAAGTGTCGTTGTAACAGGTGAGGGTCATCCGGTGCTCGCCGGCTGTGGCGGTGCGGGCTGTTGAGGTCATTTCGATTCCGTGGATCTTTCCTCGCATGGGTTGTGGCATCTACGAGTTCGGCTCTGTCGCTGGCTGAGCATGCGGCCGGCCACTGCCCGAGTCTACGGCGGAAGAGGCTCGTCCGGGCCCACTGCGGGGTAAGGAAATCACCTACCCGAGGTTGTGTCTTTTCTGATTTCGCACCAGGCCGTGCCCCCGTACCGTGGGCGGGGAAGGTGCGAGAAGTCGCAAGATCGCGGTAGGTGTGCGCATCCGGTGCCGCAGTGTCACAACCTGTTTCGTCTTGCGATGCACATAGTCTATCCACTGGAGCGATCACCGATGACCATCGACTTCTCCGCGGAGAAGGTCTTTGACCTCCCTCCCGCCGACCTGGTGCGCGAAGATCGCGTAGCGGGCCGCATGTACACCGACCCCGAGATCTTCGAGCTCGAGATGACAAAGATCTTCGAGAAGACATGGGTGTGGGTTGCACACGAGAGTGAGCTCCCCAAGGCCGGCAGCTTCAAGTCGACGCACGTCGGACGCCAGCCTGTCATCGTCAGCCGAGACCGCAAGGGCAACATCCACACTCTGCTCAACAGGTGCCGTCACCGCGGGGCCAGCGTGTGCGAAAAGCGTTCGGGCACCACCAATGGCTTCACCTGTCCCTACCACGCATGGTCATACGGACTGGACGGAACGCTACGCGGCATTCCCTACCCCGACGGTTACGAAGACGTCATGGGCAAAGAAGGCATGGGCCTGAAGAAGCTGCGGACCGAGTCGTACGCGGGCATGGTGTTCGCCACGCTCGACCACGATGCTTCGCCTCTCGAGGAATTCCTGGGCGATGCCAAACTCTGGATGGACAGATTCTTCAAGCAGGGTGGCGGTTACCCCGTCAAGGTTCTCGGCACGCACCGGTTCAAGTTCCGGGGCAACTGGAAGATCCAGCTCGAGAACACCACCGACGGTTATCATTTCCCGATCGTCCACCGTTCGTGGATGGCCTCGGTCGACTCCGAGACGTCGGACATGATGAGCTTCATGACCGACCCCGCGGCCATCACTCACGACCTCGGCAACGGTCACTCGGTCATGCAGATGGTGCCCGAGCACTCCGATCTCGACATCGACGACGGCAGCGAGCCCCTGCAGGCGCGTTTCGACGGCCTGGTCTCCGAGCTGAAGTCGGCCGGTCTCGACGACTCGGCGGTCCGAAAGCTGGTGCGGGCCATGCACGGAACAGGGTTCAACCTCAACCTGTTCCCGAATGTGTCGATGTCGATCTCGTTCTTCCGGGTCATCCGGCCGATCTCGGTGGACGAGACATGGATCGAACACGTCGCGCTCGGATCGGACGGCCCGGCTGACATCGTCGGCCCGGTCAACCGTGAGCGGCTCAGGGTGCACGAGCACTTCCAGGGCCCCTTTGGTTTCGGAACCCCTGACGACGCGGAGGGCTGGGACCGCGTGCAGCGGGGCGCAATCGGCGGACCCGAACTGCCGATCATGGTCAATCGTGGTCTCGGCCGGGAACAGCTCTCACCCGAGGGCTGGCCCACCTCACACGTCACAGACGAAACCGGTATGCGCGCTGCATACGGCAAATGGAAGGAGATGATGAGCGATGACTGACACGGTCACCACCCCGAAGCCCAAGCCGAAACCGAAGCCGGGGGCGTGGGCAGCCGCCACCGAGGGGCGCGATCTTCCTGTCTCCTTCGTGCCGACAACGGATCCCCGCATCGTGCGGGCCACCGACCTCATCGCGCGCGAGGCCGAACTACTGGACCAGAAATCGTACGAGCCCTGGCAGCAGCTCTACTCCGATGATGCCCTCTACGTCATCCCGATCGACCCGGACGAAGAAGACTTCGCCAACAGCCTGAACATGGTCTACGACGACGCCCGAATGCGTCAGTTGCGCGTGACACGGATGACCGAGGGCTACGCGATCGCGGCGGTCGATTCCGCGACGACAGCGCGCACCGTCTCGCGCTTCGTCCCGGCCGGCGTTGTCGACACCGAGGACGGCTCCACCGTCGAGGTTCGCGCCGCGCAGGTTTTGATCGCGTACAAGCGTGGCAGGCATGACATCTGGGCTGCGAACGTCGACTACACGATTCGGGTGGCGGCAACTGCGCAGGAAGACAAGATCGTCCGTAAGGTGATTCGCCTCATCGACGGCAGGGACGAGGTCCCGGCGGCCGGATTCCTGCTATGAGCGTGCTCGTGCGGGTGGCGGAGGTCGTCGAAGAGACGCCGGACATTCGCACTCTTCGGTTGACTCGCGAGGACGGCGCCCCGTTCGTCCGGTATGAGGCGGGCGCCCACATCGACGTGGTGGGCCCCACGGGTGTGCTGCGGCAGTACTCGCTGTGCAGCCCACCGAGCGACCCGTCGTCGTTGCTGATCGCCGTGAAGCGGGAAGCGAAGTCCCGTGGCGGTTCGGTGGCGTTGCACGAGGTGAGCACCGGCGACCACATCAAGATCAGCGAGCCGCGAAATCTGCTCACGATCGCGAAGGGCGCTGACCGGCACATCTTGATTGCCGGAGGCATCGGTGTGACGCCGTTGCTGAGCATGGCCTACGAGATCTATTCGTGGGGAGAGGAATTCGAGCTCCACTACTTCGCCCGATCGCGTGATCAGGCGGCATTCGTGGACCTGCTGGAGAACCGGGTCGACTTCTCTGAGCGCGTGCACCTGCATTTCGGGACACCGCGGTCGGAGCAGCCCGGTGTGCTTGCCGACGTGGCGTCAACCGCGACAAGCGCGACCCACGTCTACACCTGCGGTCCGGACGGATTCATGGAGCAGGTCGCGGCGGTGTTCGCACCGGTGGTCGGAGAGGATCATGTTCACACCGAGCACTTCGTCGCGACGGTGATCGACTCGAGTGACGACAAGGCCTTTGCCGTGGAGCTGGACACTGGCGAGGAGTTCGAGATCCCGGCCGACCGGTCCATCCTCGAGGTCCTCGAGGACAACGGCATCGAGGTATTCAAGTCCTGTGAGGAAGGCATCTGTGGTTCGTGTGTATCCGGTGTGCTCGAAGGGACGCCGGACCACCGCGACAACTGCCTGTCTGCGGCAGACAAGGCCGCGGGGAATCAGATGGCGCTCTGCGTGTCACGAGCGTTGTCGGAGAAATTGGTGATCGAGCTCTACTGAGCGAACAACCACCCGATACGGGCACCACATCGTAGCGACGATGTGGTGCCCGTTTTTGTTGTGGGACTGAGTGCGGTGGCCAGACCCTCCGACTCCGGCGACTTCCTCCGGTTGCAGTCGGAGGGTCTGCACGAAGTCGGAGGAACTGGGTCCGCCGGCCAGAACCTCCGACTTGGGCCATTTCCTCCGGTTGCAGTCGGAGGGTCTGCGTGAAGTCGGAGGGAGTGTGCGTCAGCGGGTGTGGGGCTCGCGGTGTGTCGGCCAGACCCTCCGACTTGGGCGACTTCCTCCGGGTGCAGTCGGAGGGACTGCATGGAGTCGGAGGGAACTGTGCGTCAGCGGGTTTGAGGCTCGCGGTCCGCCGGCCAGAACCTCCGACTGTGGCGACTTCCTCCGGTTGCAGCCGGAGGGACTGCATGAAGTCGGAGGGTCTGGGCCGCCCACAACACAAGACACCTCCCGCGGGCTGGGTGCCCGGGCGGGAGGTGCCTGGTGTCGAGAGGTCGGCGGCTGCCGCCCGGATCAGCTGACCTGGGCGGAATCCGGTGTCCGCACCACGGGCGGTTTGCCGGTGAGCGCGGTGATCCGCATGTCGTCGAACGTCTCGGTGGCGTCTTTGGCCCGGTCTCCGCGTGGTGCCGTCATCAACGCGATCACGATGGACACGATGAGCGCGATCGGCGCGACGACAAGAGCCGGGTTGGAGAAGCCGAGAGGCGCATCGGGGCCGTGGATGGCCGGGCTCGCGAGGATGATCGCGATCGACAACGTCAGTCCCACAACGATTCCGCTGATCACCGCAGATGCGGTCATCCGGCGCCAGTACATCGTCAACAGCAGCGCCGGCAGGTTGGCGCATGCCGCGATCGACATTCCGAGGGAGGCCAGAAACGCCACGTTCTGCTTCTCTGCCGCGAGTGCGATGAGGACGCCGATGGCGCATGTGGCCACAGTGGCGATGCGGGCGGCGCGATGCTGGCCCACCTCGGACACCTTGCCGCGCCGGAACACCTGCGCATACAGATCGTGGGCGATCGCGCCCGACGTGGCGATGACCAGACCGGAGAGTGCGGCGAGGATGGTGACGAAGGCGACTGCGGCCACGAACGCGAGAAGCAGTGAGCCACCCAGTGATTCGGCCAGCTGCGCCACGGCCAGGTTTCCGCCCTTGTTCTCCTTGGCGATGTCCTCACGTCCGACGATGTTGGCGGCTCCGTAACCGAGGATCGGAATCATGAGATAGAACGCGAAGAAGACCCAGATCGCCGTGTAGGCCGATGATCTGGCTTGCTTCGAATCCGGGACGGTGAGGAAGCGGATCATCACGTGCGGCAGGCCGAGCACACCCAAGACCAGCCCGACGATCTGCGACAGCTGATCGAACGAGGCCATGTCCGACGACCGGGCCGGGCCGACAAACGACTTGCCGAACTCACTGAGCGCCGACGAGAACGGGCCCAGGGGGTTGAAGTCGAACCGAAAGAGCACCAGCAGGAACATCGCGACCGCACAGCAGATCAGAAGTCCCGTCTTGATGATCTGGATCCAGCTGGTCGCCAGCATGCCACCGATCATGGTGTACGCCGTGGTCAGAACGCCGATGATGAGCACGGCCACGTAGTACTTGATGTCGAACAGCAGCGACACGATGAGCGCGGCTCCGACAAGCTGCGCAACCAGGTAGACCACGCTGATCACAACGGTGCTGGTGGCCATGGCCGAGCGGACGGCCGACCCCTGAAAGCGCGTCGCGAGTACGTCGGCGAGGGTGAAACGTCCGAGGTTGCGCAAGGGTTCGGCGACGATCAACATCGCGAGCAGGAAAGCGATCGGGACGAAGACAGCCAGATAGAACCCGTTGAATCCGGTGAGCGCGATGGCTCCGGTCACACCGAGAAATGATGCGGCCGAGATGAAGTCACCTGCGATCGCGACGCCGTTCTGTCTGCCGGAGAGTCGACCGCCGGCGACATAATGGTCGGCCGCTGTCTTGTTCCGCTTGGACGCCCACCACGTGATGATCAGGGTGACCACCACAAGGGCGCCGAAGAGCAGTGCTGAAGAAAGTGTCATGAGCTGGTCTCTCCGGTGGTCAGGGCCGCGAGTCGTTGGTCGAACCGAGCCGACCAATGCGAATACCAGCGGGCGACGACGATTGCGACGACGAACTGGGCGAACGCATAGACCCACGCGACGGTGAGTCCCTGGAAGAGCACCCCGTCGAGTACAGAGGTGAATCCACCGAGAACGGGCAGGGGCAGGAAGAAAGCCAACACTGCTGCGCTCAGGGTGAGTGTGAGTCGAGTGCGCTCTTTGCTCAGCGCGTAGTAGTCCGCGCGATCGGCGCGGGGGTGTTCATGCACGGTCATGGGGTACCTCTGCCGTCGGCGCGGACAGGCCACGACTCCGGTGATCCAGGGGGCTGGCATGCCCTTTGAGATAGTTCATCGAAACTCCAAGGTGGGGGTACGCGATGCGTACATGGCTGACCTTCTGCGTACGTGATCGTGACTGCTGTCACAGATGCGAGGCAATTGGGAATTCCCTTAGGGAGACGCAGGGAGTATCGGGTCTGCCGATGACCGTGAGGCTAGGACGATGCCGATCGACGTCGAATAACATTGTGTTGCAGTGCCACTCGATAAGGGCAAGTCGACGAACGATGTCGCGGCTCGTCGGCTCTACCGCGGTGGATGAGCATTCAGGTGCTTGACATCACCTGTGACTGGACGCACAGTGTACGTACGCACTGCGACAGCCCTGTACGCATAGCGGTCACACCTCTTAACTATCTGCTGAGCAGGAGACACGACATGACGACCACCGAACACGAGAGCCCCACCGCGGTGGGATCTGGCACTGCCGCCACCGACAAGTTCAAGAACGAGCGGGTCAGTGCCGACACCTCGCCGGAACGAGTTGCTGCCATCGCGAAAGACGCGTTGAGCGCGCTGCACAAGGTGATCCTCGATCACAACGTCACGTATCCGGAATATCGTGTGCTCAAGCAGTGGCTCATCGATGTGGGCGAGGGCGGCGAGTGGCCGCTGTTCCTCGACGTGTTCATCGAGCACGCAGTGGAAGAAGTCCTTGCGCGCAGCCGTAAGGGCACCAAGGGCAGCATCGAGGGGCCGTACTACGTGGCCGATGCTCCCGAGTTGCCGTCGGTGTGCACGCTGCCGATGCGTGAGGTCGACACGAAGGAGACCCCTCTCGTCTTCTCCGGTCAGGTCACCGATCTGGACGGCAAAGGTATCGGCGGGGCGATCGTCGAGTTGTGGCATGCCGATGCCGATGGCTACTACTCGCAGTTCGCCGATCATCTGCCGGAGTGGAACCTGCGCGGAAAGATCATCACCGACGGTGAAGGCCGTTACCAGGTGACGACCATTCAGCCTGCGCCGTACCAGATCCCGACCGACGGCCCGACCGGTGCGTTCATCGCGGCCCAGAATGGCCACCCCTGGCGACCGGCGCATCTGCACCTGATCGTGTCGGCACCGGAGCACGAATCGGTGACCACGCAGCTGTACTTCGACGGTGGGGAGTGGCTCGACAGTGATGTCGCCTCGGCCACCAAGCCCGAACTCGTCTTGCGACCGACCTCGGGTGACGACGGGATCAACCGGGTCACCTACGACTTCGTACTCGACCCGGCAGCCGGGTAAGCGGGCTGTGCCGGATCTGAAGATCGTCGGCGTCGACACTCGCATCATCGACGTCCCGCTTGTTCGCCCACACAAGTTCGCCACCACATCGATGGACGCCCAACCGATCCTGTTGGTGTCGGTTCGTGTCGACGGTGGGGTCACCGGGGTGGGCGAGGGTGTTGTCCCAGGTGGGCCGTGGTGGGGCGGTGAGTCGGTCGAGACGATGAAAGTCCTCGTCGACCGCTACATCGCCCCGGTGCTGGTGGGCCGCACCGTAGACGACATCACCGGGATCATGCTCGACATCGAGCGTGTGGTCGCAGGTGCTCGTTTCGCGAAGGCCGCTATCGAGATAGCGCTGCACGATGCGTGGGCGCGGTGTCTGGATGTGCCGGTACACACGTTGCTGGGTGGTGCATTTCGAAGCAGCATCGATGTCACGTGGGCGCTGGGGGCCGCGCCGGTCGAGGAGATCCTCGCCGAGGCTGCCGAGAAGCTCGACCGCAGAGAGCACTTCAGCTTCAAACTGAAGATGGGCGCCATCGAGCCGGCCGACGACACGGCGCGAGTCCTTGCCATCGCAGAAGGTCTCAAAGGCAGGGCGGGGGTACGGGTGGACATCAATGCCCGGTGGGACCGGTTCACCGCGTTGCGGTATCTACCGGCTCTGGCCGATGGTGGCGTCGAGCTGATCGAACAACCCACGCCAGGTGAACAGATCGAGGTGCTCGCCGAGTTGAATCACCTGCTGCCGATCCCTGTGATGGCCGACGAGAGTGTGCAGACCCCACACGACGCACTCGATGTGGTGCGCCAGGGTGCGGCCGACGTGATCGCAGTCAAGACCACCAAATGTGGTGGTCTGCAACGCAGCAAGGAGATCGCCGCGATCGCCAAGGCGGCCGGTGTTGCGTGCCATGGTGCCACCTCCATCGAAGGCCCGATCGGTACCGCCGCGTCGATCCACTTCGCGTGTTCGGAGCCTGCGATCAACTACGGAAGCGAACTGTTCGGTCCGCTGCTGTTCTCGGTCGAGTTGCTACAAGAGCCATTGCGGTATTCGAACGGTGCGGTCGCGCTGCCCGAAGGTCCCGGGCTGAGCGTCGAGCTCGACATGGACGTCGTCAACTCGCTGACCCGCGAGTGACAACACTCGAACCGAAAGGACAAAACCTTTGGCACTCTTCCATGTTCGTATGGATGTGAACATTCCGCGTGACCTCGACCCCGATGAGCGGGGCGAGACCATCGCGCGAGAAAAGGCCTACTCGCAGGACCTGCAGCGGCAGGGCAAGTGGGTTCACCTGTGGCGCATCGCCGGTCAATACAGCAATATCAGCATCTTTGATGTCGCCGATCCCGACGAGCTCAACGACCTGCTCTGGGGGTTGCCCTTGTTCCCGTACATGGACATCGTGGTCACCCCGTTGGCCAAACACGGTTCTTCGATCAAGTAGTCAGCACAAAGACATTCAGCCACATCGGCCGGTTCACCGCCGGCTGATGTGGCTGGATGCGTTGTGCTGGGCGTGGTCTGCAACCACACCCACATGCTCACACGACGCTGTCGACGAGGATTGTTGCCCCGGTCTTGTCGTGGAGTTCGTCGATACCGACGCCGGGTGCCAGTTGCACCAAACGGAGTCCGTTGTCGGTGATGTCGAGGACGGCGAGGTCGGTGATGATGCGCTGCACACACGCCTTTCCGGTGAGGGGCAACGTGCAGTGCTCGAGGATTTTGGGCGCGCCTTTGCGGGTGACGTGCTCCATCATGACGATGACCTTGCGGGCGCCGTGGACCAAGTCCATGGCGCCTCCCATTCCCTTGACCATCTGGCCCGGGACCATCCAGTTGGCCAGATCGCCGGTGGCGCTGACCTGCATTGCGCCGAGTACTGCGACGTCGACATGGCCGCCGCGGATCATGGCGAACGAGGCGGCGGAGTCGAAGTACGAGGCGCCGGGGTTGACGGTGATCGTCTCTTTGCCGGCGTTGATGAGTTCGGGGTCGAGTTCGTGCTCGGTGGGGTAGGGCCCGACTCCGAGAACTCCGTTCTCCGAATGCAATTCGACCGAGATGCCGGATGAGATGTAGTTGGGGACCAACGTGGGCATGCCGATACCGAGGTTGACGTATTGCCCGTTCTCGAGTTCGTCGGCGACGCGTGCGGCCATCTCTTCGCGTGTCCAGCTCATGGGCGTACCGTCCTCTTCTCGATGCCTACCTCGACCTTGCCGACGTGCACCACGCGTTGCACGTGGATGCCGGGGGTGTGCACTGCGTCGGGGTCGATCTCGCCTGGTTCGACGAGTTCCTCGACCTGGGCGATGGTGATCCGTCCTGCGGTTGCGGCCGGGGGATTGAAGTTGCGGGCACTGCGGCGGTAGACCAGGTTGCCGTGGCGGTCGCCCTTCCATGCGTGCACGAGGGCGAAGTCGGTGACGATGCCGTGTTCGAGAACGTATGTGGTGCCGTCGAACTCGCGGGTCTCCTTTGGCGGACTGGCCGTGAGGACGCCGCCGGTTCCGTCGTATCGCAAGGGCAGACCACCGTCGGCGACCGGTGTCCCGACTCCCGCGGGGGTGAAGAACGCCGGTATCCCTGCGCCGCCGGCGCGCATCCGCTCGGCCAGTGTGCCCTGTGGGGTCAATTCGACTTCCAGCTCACCGGACAGATATTGCCGGGCGAACTCTTCGTTCGACCCGACGTATGAGGAGATGGTCCTGCGGATCCGATGTTCGGCGAGCAGCATTCCCAAGCCGAATCCGTTTGTGCCGCAATTGTTGCTGACCGTTTCCAGGTTGGTCGCACCTTGATCGAGGACGGCGCGGATGAGTACCTCGGGTACGCCGACCAGGCCGAACCCGCCTACGGCGACGGACGCGCCGTCGGGTATGTCGGCGACCGCGGCCGCTGCTGTGCTGATGACTTTGTCGAGCATGGCGCAAGAATAGCGTGGTGTACGCTACAAGTACAGTCGTACGCAGTACGTACAGTTATGCGTGCACATCAACGAGGAGGGTTGTGCATGTCAGTTGATCTCGCGCGCACGGTGGCCGGGGCGCAGGACGGTCGGGACACGGTTGTGCTCCTGGGGTCGCTGGGCTCGAACCGCTCCATGTGGAACCCGCAGATCGAAGCGCTTGCCGATGGCGGGCTGCACGTGATCGCCTTTGATCTTCGTGGACACGGGGATTCACCGACTCCGCCGGGGCCGTATTCGGTGGACGACCTTGCCACCGACGTGCTGTCGACCCTCGGTGCCCTCGGCGTCGAGCGGTTTCACCTGGTCGGATTGTCGCTCGGCGGCGCTGTGGCGCAGCACATCTCGATATCGGCGGCAGACCAGGTCGCTACATTGTCGCTGCTGTGTACCGCTGCAAAATTCGGGGACGCAGCGGGTTGGGTCGAACGGGCGGCAACCGTGCGGGCACAGGGGACAGGCGCGATCACCGATGCTGTTGTCGGACGGTGGTTCACGGCCGATTTTGCCGAGTCGCATCCAGACGTTGTCGACAAGGCGGTCGCCATGGTGCGAGGCACCGACGACGAGGGATACGCCGCATGCTGCGAGGCTCTCGCGGACTGGGATTCGCGTGCCGATCTGACTGCGATCTCGGCGCGCACTCTGGCCATCGCGGGAGCGCAAGACCCTTCCACCCCACCGGACACGGTGCAGATCCTGGCCGATGGCATCACCGGGGCCCGGTTCGAGGTGCTCGACCCCGGCGCCCACCTGGTGAACCTGGAACGGGCAACAGAGGTCTCGGCTCTGCTCCGGGCTCATATCGTGGACGCATGACACCCACTCCCGGCGATCATGTCCAGTCACTGGCCCGAGGGCTGGCGGTGATCCGGGCATTCGATGCCGACCACCCGAGGCAGACGGTCAGCGAGGTCGCGGCAGCAACCGGACTGTCCCGGCCGGCGGCGCGGAGGTTTCTCCTCACCCTCGTCGACCTCGGCTATGTGCGCTCGAACGGTAACGCCTTCTGGCTCACACCACGCGTTCTCGACCTGGGGTACAGCTATCTGTCGAGTCTGTCCCTTCCGGAACTGGCGGGCCCGCACCTGGAGGCGCTCACCGCGAAAGTGCATGAGTCGGCGTCGGTGTCGATTCTCGACGGCGACGACATCGTCTACGTCGCACGTGTTCCGGTGAGCCGCATCATGGCGGTCTCCATCACCATCGGCACCCGGTTTCCGGCATACGCGACATCGATGGGGCGCGTGCTGCTGGCGGGTCTGAACGACCACGAGTTGGACGATCACCTCGCCAGGGTGTCGCCCGTGGCACTCACCGAACACACCAAAACCACTGTGCGCGAGCTCCGAGAGGGGATCGACCGGGTCCGCCGCGACGGTTATTGCATCGTCGACGAGGAACTCGAACTGGGATTGCGCTCGCTCGCCGCGCCGGTGCACGGACGCGACGGGGCGGTGATCGCAGCGATCAACATATCGACCCAGTCGGCTCGATACAGCGTCGACGCCGTCCACGCTGATCTGCTCCCGCAGTTACAGACGACGGCCGCGGAGATCACGGCCGACCTCGCCCGAACCCCGAACTCCCGGTGAATTGAGCGCCCGGGACCGAACTCCCGCAAACCCAACTCACACAAACCGATTCAGGAGCCCACCCATGCCAGATGCCGTCATCTGTGAACCGCTGCGCACACCCGTCGGACGTTTTGGTGGATCGCTGAAAGATGTTCCACCGCAGACGTTGGCGGGGACACTCATCCGGGAGTTGCTGCAGCGTATCGGGTTATCCGGTGATCAGATCGACGACGTGATCCTGGGTCAGGCGACGCCGGGTGGTGAGGCTCCGGTGATCGGCCGGGTCGCGGCCCTCGACGCCGGCATGGGAATCTCGGTGCCCGGCATGCAGGTGGATCGCCGGTGCGGATCAGGCCTGCAGGCAGTGCTGTTGGCGTGCATGCAGGTGATGACCGGGGCCGGTGACGTGGTGATCGCCGGTGGTACCGAATCGATGAGCCAGGCAGAGTTCTATACCGATTCGATCCGATGGGGTGTCAAGGGCGCCGGGGTGGAACTCGCCGATCGCCTCGCACGGGCCCGCGTCACCGCCGGTGGCGCCAACTTCCCCGTCCCGGGCGGGATGATCGAGACCGCGGAGAACCTGCGGGCCGAGTTCGGCATCAGCCGCGCCGACCAAGATGCGTTGGCTGTCCAATCGCACCGCCGGGCCGTTGCCGCGCAGAACAACGGTGTGTTCGCAGAAGAGATCGTCGGCGTCGAGGTGCCGCAACGGCGGGGCGCGGCCGTGGTGGTCGATCGAGATGAGCATCCACGTGCAGACACCACGATCGAGTCGCTGGCGGCTTTGCGGCCGATCCGGAGTGCAGTCGATCCCGACTCGACGGTGACTGCGGGAAACGCCAGTGGTCAGAACGACGGTGCCGCAGCGTGTGTGGTGACGACCCCGGCGAAGGCAGCGGAGCTCGGACTGCGTCCACTCGCCCGGTTGGCCGGGTGGGCGACAACCGGGGTGGAGCCGGGGCGGATGGGTTTCGGACCGGTGGGCGCCGTCGAGAAGGTGCTGGGTCGAATGGATCTCACGCTCGGGGACATGGACGTGATCGAGCTGAACGAGGCCTTTGCGGCGCAGGTGCTGGCCGTTCTGCGGGCATGGGGGATCGACGCCGACGATGAGCGACTCAATCCGCACGGGTCAGGCATCTCACTGGGTCATCCGGTCGGGGCCACGGGTGCGCGGATCCTGGCGACCCTGCTGCGCGAACTGGACCGTCGAGAGGGCCGGTATGCCCTGGAGACCATGTGTATCGGTGGTGGGCAGGGTCTTGCCGCGGTCTTCGAACGCACAACCTGATCGGCCACCAACTGTCCGCATTGCGTACGGTTGAACCGCGACTATCGAGGGGGCAATGGTGACCGAAGTCGGGGCCGAGCGGGATCGGGACCACATCCAGAGCATCGAACGCGGCTTTGCGGTCCTTTTGGCCTTCAACGCTGATCGTCCCAACCCGACGTTGGCGGAATTGGCCGCAGCCACATCGTTTTCTCGGCCCGCGGTACGTCGCATACTGCTGACACTGCAGCGGCTCGGTTACGTATCCGGTGGCGATGGCCGCTGGTCGCTTACCCCGCGCGTCCTGAGCATCGGCCAGCACTACACCGCGTCGCATTCGCTTGCCGATACCGCAATGCCGCATCTGCTCAAGATCGTCGAGACCGTTCACGAGTCGGCGTCGCTCGGCGTGCTCGACGGAGCCGAAGTGGTGTACGCAGCGCGCGTTCCGGTGCGCCGGATCATGAGCATCAACGTGTCGGTGGGTACCCGGATCCCTGCATACGCCACATCGATGGGTCGGGTTTTGCTTGCCTGGGCTCCGGCCGGTGTGGTCCGCTCGGTGATCGAGAACTCGGACTTTGCGCATGCCCTGACGCCGGCGACGGTGACGTCAGGTGACGAGCTCCAACGCGAGCTGGCCAAGGTGCGCGAGCAGGGCTACGCACTGACCGAGCAGGAGCTGGAGGTGGGCCTGATCTCACTGGCCGCACCCGTTCGCGACGCCGGCGGATCGGTGGTCGGAGCACTGGCCTGCTCGACATCGTCGGCGCGTGCCACGGCGGAGTCGTTTGCTGCCGACACCGCCGGCTTCCTGGTATCGGTGGCGCAGGAGTTCAGTGCCGATCTGGGCAACGGATACCGCTGAGCGCGCACGGCATTCAGGGTTCGACTGCCGAATGAACGTGCACCGGTACGTCGTCGTCCCACGGCTGACGGGTCACCATGTCGGCCACCCGCACCTCGCCGCGCTCGAACTCTCCTGTGGCTGCGTCGACGAGCCGGTACTGCTGGGTTCCGCGGTGGATCGGCTGGGCTTCGAGCAGCACGATCCGTACCTCGCCGGGTTCGAAATGACACCTCTCCTGTAGCGCTGCGATGAGCTGTTCGCTGTGGAGGTGGCCGTCACCGAAGTTCCATCCGAGCGCCGTGCTGCAGATGCGTTCCCCGTCAGTGAGCAGATAGTCCGACTCGTTGCGTCCGGTCATCGCTCGATGCGCCAGGGTGAACAGGGCCCGGCCGTGCGTGTTCATCGCGCGGAAGGCGTAGCCGAGATACAACGGGATCTCCAGGCGTTCCTTGCCGTAGACGCGCTCGAGTTGGGCGGCAGGCATGCTGGCGATCGAGACGATGCCTGCCTCGATCTTGGCCGAGCCGGACGGCGTGATGCACCACAGGGTGGTGTCCCAATTGCCTGCGTAGTAACGCATTCCCGGCAGGAACGAGATCTTGCCGGGAAACAGGTTGCCCGCCACCACGACCGCCGCGCTCACACCGGTGAGTGCGAGAGAACAAGCCAGAGATGATCGGCGTCGGAGGGCGCGACGTCCGCGTGGCCGACAAACAGGAACAGCAGCCCGAAGATCATGAAGACGTTCCACTCCAGCGGCACGCCCATCGGGATGGCACTGAGAATGCCCAGATGGAAGACCACCATCACGGTGGCCGCGATGGCGGTGGGCCAGCCACCGTGCGAGAAGAAGAGGATCAGGGGCACACCCATCTCGATCACCGTGGCACCGTGCGCCACCACACGTGAGAGGCGGCCTGGGCGCAGGTCATCGGGGAAGTGCTCGAAGAACTTTCGCTTGATCCGCTGTGGTCGCACGATCGGGTTGTTCGACATCATCGTGGACACCACAAACGGGAAGTGCTTGTTCAGTTTGGAGGTGGCGGCACCCATCCAGATGATGACAAAGACGATCTTCGCGGCAAGGATCATGTCGGCGCCTGCGAGCAAGAAAGTCACCACGAGTGCGCCGTAGACCTCACCGCGAGCTGCCAGGAAAACCGTCTTGTCCCTCAGCCCGATCAGCGCGAGCGCGATCAGCACGGCACTCGGGATCCAGATGGGAAGCGGGCCGACATCGCTGCCGAGATCGGGCGCCGGTCCATCACCGCCCCAGAACAAAGCGAGCACGCACGTCACGAGGAGCGCAGCGTAGAGCAATACATCGACGGGAGTTCGGTTGCTGCCCGCGGTGAATGGGATCACCCGAGGCCATGGCGGCAGTCGAATGGTGTTCGGTCGCAGCCAATAGAGGGCCGACCCCATCGGGGGCGAGTACCGGTTGTTGAGTGGACCGAATCCGCAGCCGAGCCCGAGTACCTCGAAGAGCAGGGTGTAGATCACGATCTTCTGGAAGACGATGGGCTCGTCCCACCAACTGCTGATCTGCGTGACGCCGCCGAGACCCGACGTCGACCCGGCGATCAGCCCACCCACCACGATGTACAGGAGGATCTTCACCACGTAGAAGAGGTGCAGCACAACGGGTGTGCCGAAGCCGACCTCCGCCCAATGCCGGGCCAACGGGCGGATCTTCTCCGCACGGGTCCCGCGGCTCCACTCGTCCATCTCGAGACTGGGCAGAGTCGGCGTGGTGAATCCCATTGCACAATCACCTTCTTGACGTATCGCGGCCATCTACTGTCGCGACCGTAAACGAAGTGGTTGTGTGCAGGCAGCAAAATGCGATTTGTCGGCGAGGACGGCGATATCGCCTGGTCCGCTCAGAGTTCGGTTTCTGGTTGCGTGATGCAAACGGGTCAGAGCACAGTCGAGTCACAGCCGTTCGGCTGCGTCCAAGACCTCCGCAAGCAGGTGCATGGCTACTGTCGTCGACAGTGCCCGCACAC
The DNA here is from genome assembly GCF_001598915.1 of Williamsia muralis NBRC 105860. Lineage (GTDB taxonomy): Bacteria > Actinomycetota > Actinomycetes > Mycobacteriales > Mycobacteriaceae > Williamsia > Williamsia muralis. The sequence continues at coordinate 1,138,509 of NZ_BDAP01000001.1, forward strand.
TCGTCCGGTCGCCGGGTAGGCGTCGAGTCTTCGTGACGGTCGGCTGACCCGTCACCGCGACCCCGAAGCAAACCGTGCCCACCGGTTTGAGGTCGGATCCACCGCCGGGCCCGGCGACCCCGGTTGTGGACACCGCCACGTCAGCGCCGACCCGGCTCAGCGCACCCTCGGCCATTCGCGCGGCGACCTGTTCACTGACGGCGCCGTGCTCGGCGATCATTTCCGCGGGGACGTCGAGAAGGCCGGACTTCACCTCATTCGCGTACGAGACGACGCCGCCCATCACATATGCCGATGATCCGGGTCGTTCGGTGAGTCGTGCCGCGACGAGGCCGCCAGTGCATGATTCTGCGGTCGCGATACGACGGCCGGCGAGCGCTGCCGCCACCAGATCGTCGATGGTCGACCCGTCGGTCGAGAAGATCCGGTCGCCATGACGGGCGGTGATCTGCTCTGCCAATTGGGAGTACGCCCCCGCAGCCGACTCTGGGTAGCGAGTCACCATCTCGAGCTCGCCGACCCGCAGGCAGGTGGTGATCTCCAGATCATCGAAGCCGCTGATTTCGTGCTCGATGGTCCGCAGCGTTGCTGCCAGATCTGCTTCGGACAATCCATACGCGAAGATCGTCGACTGATTGAACTCCGACCGTCCTGCCAGAGCCTCGACCACTGGGGCCGTCTGGAGCGCCGTCGGCCACATCGTCTGTAATTCTCGGGGTGGCCCCGGCAACACCAGGATGGCAGGCCGAACCGGAACGGAATCGACCACCTCGGCGGCGATGGCCACTCCGGGGGCGGTGCCGGTGGGCGGAATAGATTCTGCGCCTTCGGGAACCATCGCCTGCTTGCGGATGCCCTCACGCAGTGGCGCAGCGTCGGGCGCAGAAGTCATCCGTCCGCGCCACCGTTGCACGATGGAATCGATGTGCTTTTCGAGCTCGACGTCGAGGTGCAGTTCGCGTCCGCAGAACGCTGCGACCGTTGCAACGGTGAGGTCGTCAGCTGTCGGGCCGAGGCCACCGGTGGTGACGATGAGGTCCACGCGCTGGTCGGCCAGGAATTGGAGCTGTGCCGTGAGGTCATCCGGGCGGTCACCGCACACGGTGATGTGCGCGACGTCGACACCGAGGTCGAGGAGATGCTGAGCGACCCACGGGCCGTTCTGGTCGGTGACCCGGCCGGTGAGGACTTCGGTACCGGTCACCACGATTCCTGCCCGCACTGTCATCTTGCCGAGCTTAGTGGCGGGTGCTGTCGGTGTCTGGTCACCCTCGTCCAACAACGGTCACGCGTACGCAGACGCCAGCAACATCAGCGGTGACGGTCCCGCACCTTGCGCCGCAGCCGAAGGATGCCGCTACCGAGCAGCGCAATCAGGAATCCGACCACGGCGGCGAGGAGCAGGGCGACACCTTGCGCCATGTCGAGGTTGAGCCCGAAGAACTCGATATGTACTTGCTCGGTGTTCTGGACCACGAAGACGATTAGTGCGATCACCAGGAGCGCAGCGAGGATGAGCCCGAGGATCGTGGAGATCTTTCGGCCGCTGCCGGACGCGGGGGCAGTGGTGGTGGTCGTCGCGGGTGGGGCTGCATCGTAATTGGGGTTGCTCATGGCGTCCTTTCCGGTGCTGTCAGAGGCGAAGAGCCTTTACCCACCCTCGACGGTTCACAAACGGGCCGGTTGCGAGGGGCTTCAGCCCAGGTACCCGCCGTGCTGAGGCTCCCTCTGACACACTGCGGCATATGAGCTGCAGGCGCGAGACCAACACTGCTGCGCACACATCGAGGATTCAGCATGGTGAATAGGGTGCTGGTCTCGGCCGCGGTGGCAGTAGGTGCGTTCATCTCCGTCGTGGTGCTCCTGACCCGCCTCGGTGGCGGACAGTTGGTGTTCGAGTCCGATCCGTGGCGAGTGCTATATCAGGGTGACGTCGCGTGTGTTGCGTTGTGCGCAGTGGTCGCGGTTGTCGTCAGTGTGTTGATGGGTCGCTCTCTTGTTTTCTTCGTCGGCGTCGCCGGCTTGGTGGCCCTTGGTGTCGTGGCTGCCGCTGGCACGTCTGCGAATTGGGCAAGCTACGTCAGCGCCGTGGCCGCAGGACTGTTGATCGCTGCGACGGGATCGTTGGCAGGGCAAGAAGACAGCCGAGAGTTGTTGCAGACTTGGCTCTTCGCTGGTGCCCTGGTCGGCGCTTGGTTGGCCCGGCCACTCGAGCAGTACCGCTCATCGGTCACGTACTCCGGCGCCTACACGCCAACCGGCACGCCCCCCGACTGGCCGCTGGTTGTCGGTGTAGTTGCCGCACTCGTGCTGTTCGCTGCCGCAAGGTTCACCGGACCTCCACACGCCCGATTCCCCGACGATAACGGCCGATCAGCTACGCAGCGTTCTGCTCTGGGGCCCACTTTGACGCTCGGGATCGGCGTGCCAGTCGTCGCGTTGTTGTCATGGTGGTGGTTCATTGCCACCGTAGGATCCGGCGACGACATCGAGGGCGGTACGTGGGCATACGGCATAGTTTTGCTGCCGGTTATCATCGTCGGCGTGTGGTGGTTGCCGCACCGCAACGGTCTGGTGTTACTTGCGATGCTCGCAACGGTGACCGCTGCACCTGGCTCGCCCGGATGGCAAGAATCATGGCCGATGCTCCTGGTCTTCGTGGTCCTGATCGTCGGTGGTCTCGTGACCGGACGCCGCTGGGCACACCCCATGATCGCCATGGGCGTGCTCCTCGCCTGCACACTCATGACCGCAATAGATGGATCGCCCTGGGATGCCGCGGGAATCGTCGCCGCATTCATCGTTCCGGTAGCGGGCGCGCACGCGGTCGCAGCTTGCTTACCTACGACCGCGCCTGTCAGCACTATCGCGGTCGCCGGACCAGCCACTCTGTTCCCCGTCGCCGGAATAACGGTCGCCTACAGCTTCTCGAGCTCATCGGGCTCATCGGGCTTCGACGGCTACCAGCCCACCACCACTGAAGTGATCTTGGCCGCGGTCACCGTTGCTGCGTGCGGAATTGCACTTGCTTTCTTGTCTCGCCGCCGACCAGCGAGCGACGTCGACGAGAACGGTCTGCCCGTATAGTCGGGAGCGTTTGTTGATCGCGGTCGCAGTGGCGGCTGACGTCTAAGTCTTTGCACGACAGCGGTGTTCAAATCCAGCGCGAAGCGCGCCCGTGATCAAGGATAGTAGGGTTTCTGGTGGCCGCTATTCCTCGACCTGTTCTGCCGAGTCTTCGGCGGTGTCATCCAGGTTCGCGGTCAACTCGGCCGGGTTGTGTTGCTGTAGCTGCATGCGTTGCTCGCGGTCGTTGAGTGCTTGTTGGCGTTCGGCGATGATGTTTTGCCATGCCGCTTCGATGGTGTGGTCGGTGTGGTGGGCTCGATTGATGCGTGGTTGTTGGTCGGGGTCGATGTATGTGGGTGGGATCCACGCGACTCGGCCGGCGTCGGGTCCGTCGGTGACCATCACTGTCTGCCATTGGTCTTCGCCGGGTCCGATCATGGCGTGGTGTGGAATGCACGCCGGTGCGAGTTCGTCGATGTCGGTGTGTCCGCCGTCTGCCCAGGCGGTGGTGTGGTGGATTTCGGTCCAGGAGATGGGGTTACGGCAGCCTGGGCTGGTGCAGCCTCGGTCTTTGGCGAACAACGCCATCCGTTGGCCTTGTTGGGCGGTGCGTTTGGTCCGCGCGAAGTAGAGGACGTCGGCGGAGTGGTTGGCGAACACCGCCAACGACCACTCCGCCCGGGCGGCGAGTTCGAGAGCGTCCTTGACCGGCAGGTCAACACCGGAGGCGGTGTGGGCGATACCCGCGGCCTCATCAAGTTGCTGTTTGGTCATCGTGATGATGACCTGCACCGGCAGGCCACGGTGCGAAGTCCCCAACAGTTTGTACTCCAGAATGGTCTTGAGGATTGCTTTGAATGCATCGTGCTGCCGTTGGGCGCGGGAACGGGTGTCGCGGCCGGCTGCGGCTTCGATGATCGCTGGGTCCATGGTCGGGTCGTCGACGGCACCGGTGGGCGAGTTGGGGTCGTCGGGGTTGTTCATTCCCGGTGCTGCCCACACATCCATCACGGTTCGAAACAGCGCCAACGTTGCCGGGTCCAGGTTGCCACTGATTTTGGCCATCATGTCCAACCCTTGGGGACCGTCGGACAAACCACGATTGCGTTTGCGGTCAGCGTCATCGGTCAGTGTCCCGTCCGGATCAACCCGCGCCAGGACTTCCCGCCCGCAGACTTCGAGTTCGGTGGGGCCCAGTGTGCGGGCGTTGTCGGTCATCCAGGCATCGACCACGTCATACACTTCCGGCGCTGATTTGTGCGGAATGCGGTCGCGGACTTTGAGCATCACATCCATGTGCGCCAACCCAATTGTTCCGTCGGCGAGGGCTTGGGCGGCGGCCGGGCATTTCGGGGGCAGCGCCTCGCCCTGCATCGACAACAACACACCAGCAGCATCCAGTGCTTTCAACCGCGAGGAGGCATCACCACGAGAGACCCGCAGTTCACTCATCACAAACCGATGCAACGTCGAATGACCAGCCTTACGGAACAGGCCCCGATCATTCACCTCCTGCAACCGCTTGAGGCCTTGAAACGTCAGTGCCCGAACAACTCTCTCGTTCATCCGCACCAACTCGGCCACCTGCACATCAATCAACATCAGCTGCTGACGTGGCAGCAATCCGCTGCAGCACCGCATCAAGATCGCGATACAACCCCACCAACAGCGGCATTGGCGGTGGATCCACCGTCACCGAATCACTCATCGACAAGCCCCCCAGCCCTCGAACCCCTTTCACCAAGTATACCAACAGAATCGGTCATTGTCGAACACGTGTTCGAACAATGCGGACGGGAAGTTCGCATGCTTGGCGGGTGGGTCACTGCGGGTGGTCTAGAAAAGCGCTTGTCTGCGTTGAGCTTTCGCACGCCCACGACCGGGATCGGGCACTCGCCCTACCTCTTTACCAATCCGCGATCACGGGAATGACGCGGTCGCCGAGGATCTCCAGCGGGGTGATCTCGGCAACCCCCGGAACCCAGCCGTGAACATGGGTGACACCCAGATCTGCCAGTGGTTTGAGTTGCCCGAGCAGCTCGTCGACGTTCGCGCCATCTGCCCCCGGGTCGAGAGGGAACATGACGGTTTTCTCGATCGCATCATAGTCGGTGCCGAGTGACTCACAGTGCGAGCGAAGCACATTGAGCTTGTGTTCCACATCGGGTCCGCCGAACAGGTTGCACGCCTGCGCGTACTGGGCGACCATCCGCAGGGTCTTCTTCTCTCCGCTGCCGCCGATCAGGATCGGCGGGTGAGGCCGGCGCAACGCTTGTGGCACATTGAGTGTGCTTCCGAGACGGTAGTGCTTGCCGTCGTAAGCCCCGTTGTCATCGCTCCACATCTGCAGGCAGATCTGCAAGGTCTCTTCGAGGCGCTCGAACCGCTCGGCCGTGCTCGGGAACGGCAGACCCAGGCCCACGCATTCTTCTTCGTTCCAAGCCGCACCGATGCCCAGGTAGGCCCGGCCCTTGGACAGCACATCAAGAGTCGTGACCGCTTTTGCGAGCAGTCCGGGCTCGCGGTAGACGGTGGCCGTCACCCAGGCGAGGAGGTCGACCTTCTCGGTCACCGCGGCCAGGTAGCCGAGCGCCGTGTAGGCCTCGAGCATGTCGGTGTCGACAGGGCCGACGGGGCCGATCTGCCAGAGGTGATCCATCACGCTGAGCTTGGCGAATCCCTGCGCCTCAGCTGTTTGCGCGATGGTGACCAGATCGTCCGCCAGTCCGGACGGCCCGGCAGGGTAGGTGAAGTCCGCGATATGCAATCCGAGTTCCATGGTCGCCACGGTATCCGCGATCGTGGGACCTAGTCAGGGACTGACAGTCCTACCCTGAGCCGTTGCTGACACCGCGGCTCTCGAAGCGGCCCGCGAAGCCCCGCCCGGATGATAGAACCTGAAGATATGACTGAAGTGACTCAGGGTATGAGCCGCAACCTATTTGACGTCGCCGGCAAGACTGCGCTGGTCACCGGCGGTACCAGCGGTATAGGGGCGATGATCGCCCACGGACTGCACGAACACGGCGCACGCGTTGTCATCGCAGGACGAAAGCGGCCGGCTCTCGAAGCGGCCGAGGCCGACGGCTTGACGGCGATCCAGGCCGATCTCTCGACCACAGACGGCTGTCGTGAACTGGCCGAGAAGGTTGCCGACCGGGTGGACGGTCTGGACATCCTGGTCAACAACGCCGGCGCCACGTGGGGTGCCCCGCTGGACGAGTTCCCCGACTCGGCATGGTCTCGGGTCCTGGATCTGAATGTTCGGGCGCCGTTTGTCCTGACGCAGGCCCTGCTTCCGATGCTGGAGCGAACGGCCACCGCAGACGATCCTTCGCGGGTCGTCATGATCGGCAGCATCGACGGAATCCGCGTGCCGCGCACAGCTTCCTACTCTTATTCGGCGAGCAAGGCTGCCGTACATCAGCTCACGCGCCACCTGGCCCGCGATCTCAGCGAGCGTCACGTGACCGTCAACGCCATAGCGCCAGGACCATTCGAGTCGCGGATGATGGCGCCCATCCTCAAAGACCTTCGCGCCGAGATCGAGGCCGCGTCTCCGTTGGGGCGGATCGGCCGTCCGGACGACATGGTCGGCGCCGTCATCTACCTGGCGAGCCGGGCGGGCTCCTATCTGACCGGCACAGTGATTCCGGTGGACGGCGGGATGGCGACAACGCTGTAGCGCGCTTCTGCAGGGCCGGGTCCTTCAATCCGAACGGGCCGCACCGATGGTGCCGATGATGGTGTCGGCCACCAGAGCCGGATCGTCGATCATCGGAACGTGACCGACGCCGGTCAGCACCGTGAACGTGGCCTGCGGAATGCGATCGCGCGCGATGGCGCCGTTGACGTCGACAGGGAAGATCCGGTCGTGCTGCCCCCATGCGACAGTGATCGGACACGGCAGGGGGTCGAGCGGTTCGAGGTGCTCACGGGTACCGAGGAGATCGACGGTCACCGCGCAACCCAGAAGGTCATCTGCCGCAGTGAGAGCCGCGGCAGGTGTGAGTCGATCCGCGCGCCAGGCGATGTCGCGCATGGCAATTCGCCGCACGGCTGCGAGTTTCAGTGCGAGTGGGGCGATGGGCCTGCTAACCCTTGTCAGAGCGACCTCGCGACGTAGCCGCGCAACCGCGTGATCCTGGCTTGCACTCCCGATCGACCACATGCCTGCCGGAGACAGCGCACAAACACTTGCAGCGCGACCGCGGCGTGCCAGTTCGATGGACATCCAGCCACCCATCGAGTTGCCTGCCAGATGTGGTCGGTCGAGACCGAGATCGTCGAGGATGCGCTCGGCGTCATCGACCATGTCGCCGAGGGTGACCGGTCGGCGGGTCGGTGCCGGCGCACCGCCGCGGTGACCGAGTGCGGTGGGCGTATGTACTCGGTGAGCCTGCGACAACAGTGGGATCACGTCGGACCACGCCGATCCGGACATCGTCACGCCGTGGAGTAGGACCAGGTCGGGTTTGCTCTCGGTCATGCGCGAAGTCTGGCACGTCTCCGGTGGTTTTCGGGACGGCACCGACCAGATGGCAGCGCACTCAGGTCGGTTGCGCCCGGCGCACCTGTTCGGCGGCCCGAGAAGGATCCAGTTCCGTGTTGCATCGAATGATCGCGGGGCCCGTGGTGAGGATCCCGGAGGTCAGTGGCTGCGCTCGCAACCCACCCCGGCCGATGAGCGCTTTTCTGGTGCCCTCGCCGGCCATCGAATCCATCCAGCTACACGGATGTGCGGGTCGGCCGCCACGGAACCGAACCGGCCCGTCACCGGAGTCGATCTCGAACTCCTCAGCGCGCAGGGGGTCGAGTTCGAGTCCGCGCACCATCACGTTGCGCCGGGCCACGGAGGGGTCGACACCACCAGCCGCGGCCTCCCACGCTTCGAGCGCCAGAAAGGTCACCGCTGCTTCGGTATGGGCACGGACGCCGAAGAAGCGGTCACCGCGAATTCCCTTGTCTGCCACGATTTCGACGGAATCGGGTGTCTGGGTGGCAACGTGCGCCGCAGGTCCGTCTTTCGCTCGACCGAAGTACGCGTGGGCGGGCGAGACGAGAAACGACACCACGTCGAAGCGGTATTCGTAGAGCATGTGACCACCGTGGCATATGCGGCATCCCTTCGTTCGAGGGGCCGCCGCGTCAACCGTCGTCAGCTCAGGACCAACCCGGCGAAGACTCCGTGACCCATCACAGCGCCCCGGCCAGGTGCGGGTTCTGCGAGATCGTGGATCAGCTGCCCGGCATCGCGAGCACCCTTTTGAGTGCATCGACATCGAGCGTCGCCGCGAGATCGGCAATACTGACAGCGGAAAGTGTTGACCGCCAAGCCTGTTCGGCCTGTGCCATGACCTTCGCGATCCCGCAAGCCGACAGACACTCCTCCGGCGGAGCTGCCAAGATGCCCTGCTGCCGGATCTCGGTACATCGGAAGGCCGGTTCTTTGCCGTCGATCGCCTGCACCACATCGAGAACGGTGGTGTGCTGAGGTCCGCGAGTCAGGACGTACCCTCCATCGCGTCCTTCGGATGGGTGAACGATTCCGGCGCGGGCCAGTGACTGCAGGTGTTTTGCAAGGTAGGTCTTGGAAATGCCGTGAAGCTCGGCCAAGCGAGCAGCGGGTACGGGACCATTTGCCTGTCCCAGCACCACGCAGCAGTGAAGGGACCACTCCACGCCGGCGGATAGCTTCATGTCACCGACTCTAACCACGCCCAGGCACCCTGAGCCCGTGCGGCGGGGGGATCAGTGGATCGTCCCCGTCCTCGCCTCAGAACTTTGTCTTGAGCCATTCGTCCAGGGTGGTCGGCGCTATCCACGCGTCCGCGCCGGGAGTCGGGGTGATGGACGAGTTGTCGAGCTTGGCGCCGAAGTAGCCGGCATCGGGGTCGGATAGGACGGTTCGGGTATCCCCGGTGGCGGCGAACAGTCGTCGAACCAATTCATCGATGCCCAGTGGCTGCGGTCCCGCGATCTCAACAGTGGCGCACAGCGCAGCGCCGGTGGCGACCTGCGCAACTCGGTTCACCACGTCGTGCGAGGCAATGGGCTGCAGATGCGCCGGAGTGGCATGCACGGTTCCGCCGTCTGCGCCGGCATCGGCGATACCGGCGATGAACTCGAAGAACTGGGTGGATCGGACGATCGAGTATGGAACTCGGCCGGCCTTGACCAGCTCTTCTTGAGCAACCTTCGCCCGCATATAGCCGGAGTCGGGTACGCGGTCAGCGCCCACGATCGACAGGATCACGTGATGTCCGACGCCGGCCGCCTCTTCGGCGGCGAGCAGATGCGCCGTGGAGTCGCGAAAGAATGCCATCACGTCGTCGTCGGCCCATGACGGCGAGTTCGTGAGATCGATGACCACATCGGCGCCTTCCATGGCGTGGGGTAGTCCGGCGCCGGTTGTGGTGTCGATGCCGGATTCACGTCCCAGCGCGACGACGTCGTGTCCGGATTCCTCCAGCTTTGTCGCGACCTGGCTCCCGATGAGTCCCTTGCCGAAAATAACGATCTTCATGGCGCTCTCCTTTACTCGGATACTTATAGTCCGAGTATACTCAGACACAATGTGTCCGAGTCAAGGGGCCGTGTGCTCATCAGGTCGAGGGTGGGCAGAAACGTGGGGTGGGTAAGGAGGCCGGGTCCTCAGAGCTGGCGAACCCGCGCGCACACCTGGCGATAGATGGTCAGCAAGTCGGCATCAGTCAGGCTCGGAGCGCACGAGTTGACCCACTCATCGAAAGCGCATTGCAAGGCCAACTGCGCGATCTCGAGGATCATCCGGATGTGGGAACGCCGCCCGGGCGTTCCGTCGTCGTCGATCAAGGTGAGCAGGTGATGTGACGAGTCCGCGCACCGCCCCATGGCCGCTTTGCTCAATGACGGATTGGCCGACACCAGCTTCTGGATGCGCAGGATCGTGGTCGCCAGCTCACCCTGCTCTTCGCGAATGCTCGCGATGACGCCCTCGAAGGCCCGTTCGACATCCGCGAGTTCAAATCGGCTGGGTTCGGCGCCTGCGACGCAGGCTCGCAAGGCCTCGTCGAAGCCGTACATGTCGAACAGGACCGAGTCCTCTTTGGTGGCGAAGTACCGGAAGAAGGTCCGCGCCGACACACCCGCGGAAGCCGCGATCTCGTCGACCGTCGTCAACTCGAAGCCCTGCTGCTCGAACAGGTCCAGCGCGGCCTGCTGAATCTGCAGGCGAGTCTCCGTGCGACGCCGCGTACGCAGATCGGGCGCGGCGAGCGGCTGGGCTGTCATGGTGCGGAGCTTAGCTGTCAAATGGTTTTTCGTCACCCTCTGCCAATGTGGCAGTCACTGACAGTTGGTATATGCTGCACGAGTTGTAAAGGACTAGTGGGGGATGAAACCTGTGACCGAAAACGTGACCGTGGGCGCCGAGGCGTCACCCAAGGATGGCGGAAGTCCGTCGGGCAGTGTGCTGTTGATCAGCCTGCTGCTCGTGGCGACTTTCGTGGTGATCCTGAACGAGACGATCCTCAGCGTTGCACTACCGACCCTGATGGTGGATCTGGACATCAGTGCGCCCACGGCGCAGTGGTTGACCAGCGGCTTCTTGTTGACCATGGCGATCCTGATCCCGACCACCGGGTTCATCCTGCAGCGCTTCGCGCTCAGGTCCGTCTACATAGCGGCGATGGCCGCGTTCACCGTCGGAACGCTGGTCGCCGCGTTGGCGCCCGGTTTCGAGCTGTTGATGGTCGCCCGCGTCATCCAGGCCTCGGGCACGGCGCTCATGATCCCGCTGCTGATGACCACGATTCTGACCGTCGTACCCGAGCACTCCCGCGGGCGGGTGATGGGCTTGGTGACCATCGTGATCTCGGTGGCACCGGCGATCGGACCCACCGTGTCCGGTTTGATCCTCCAGTCACTGAGCTGGCGGGCGATGTTCTGGATCGTCCTGCCGATCGCCGTGGCGGTCACCATCATGGGCGGGATCTTTGTCCGCAATGTCACCGAACCGCGGGCCGCTCACCTCGACGTGATCTCTGTTCCGTTGTCCGCTCTCGGTTTCGGTGGAATCGTCTACGGGCTGAGCAGCATCGGTGAGTCTGCGTCCGGGCACGCACCGGTGCCACCGTGGCTGCCGCTGACCATCGGCGTCGTGTCGCTGGCACTGTTCGTCGCCCGCCAGCTCAAGCTCGTCCAGAAGGGCCGCGCGCTGCTCGATCTGCGCACCTTCGCGGTCGGGTCGTTCCGTCTGGCCGTGGGCCTGATGGGCGGATTCATGTTGACGTTGTTCGGCGCCCTCATCCTGTTGCCGCTGTACCTGCAGAACGTGCTCGACAAAGACGTCCTGACAACCGGTTTGGTGTTGCTGCCCGGTGGTCTGGTGATGGGTCTGCTCGGACCACTGGTGGGTGGTCTCTACGACAAGTGGGGTGCCCGGCCACTGGTGCTCCCGGGCGCGATCGCGATGAGTGCGGGCACGTGGCTGCTGGCCACCCTCGACTCCGAATCGGAGCTGTACACCGTCATCATCGCGCATGTGATCCTGAGCGCGGGAATCGCTTTCGGTCTCACCCCGTTGATGACATCGGCGCTGGGATCGCTTCCGCCGGAGCTGTACTCGCACGGCAGCGCAACCGTGAGCACCGTTCAACAGGTCGCCGGAGCCGCGGGTACCGCTTTGTTCATCACCTTGATGACGCGGGGCACGCAGTCGTCCTTCGACGACGGCAGCAATGCGGTCGTCGCGAACGCCGACGGTATCCACCTCGCGTTCCTCGTCGGCGGGATCATGTCGGTGGTCCTCGTCCTCGCGGCGACGATGGTCCGATCGGCGAAACGACCGGCGGCAGCCGAGGCCGACGTCAAGCCGGAGCATGCTGTCGCCGAGTAGATCGGCCGGCACCACCCGCAAAGAACCTCCGACATCTGTCTCATCCTCCGGTTGCAACCGGAGGATGAAGCAGGAGTCGGAGGTTCTTGTGCGTCGGTGGTCTTCTTGCGTCGGTGGGGCACTGCCTCACGGCGAGCTGACTGCCCCCGCGACGTCCGTGTCCCGCGTGATCGTCACCGATGTGTCCGCACGCTCGTCCATCCGGTCGAGGAACGGCGCCACCTTGGTGTCGATGGCAGCGTTGTAGATCCCCGGCTGCTGCTTGGGATTCGCGTGGCCGGTCCCGGCCATCCGCACCACGAGAAGCTGCGCGTCGGTGCCGGCGATGTCGTCGAGCAGCACCTGCTGGCTGTAGTCGACGTCGACCACCGGGTCGTCTGCGCCGAATGCCGGACGCATGAAGATGATCGCCGGGGGGGTGCGGTCGCCCGACTCCGTGGTGAGGGTCTGCAGATCATTCTGTGCACCCGAGGCGACAATTGCCTTGAATTGGGATTCGATCAACCCGTTGCTGGCCGTATCGTCGGACAACAGTTTCTTGCGGAGCACTTCTTTCACCACGCCGGTGAGCTCTCCTGTATCCACCAGCGGATGCCCGTCGGACGGGCGGAAGAGGTATCGATCTCTGCGCGCGGCGGTCTCCACCACAAGGCGCAGGGCTCGGCTCTCGCGGGCACCCGGAACCCACCCCATCCAGCGCAGCATGTCTTCGCCTGCGTCTCGGCTCTCCGCACGCACGGCGTGGAGGTCGATCGGCGTGCAGTCGAGTATCACAGCCCGGACTTCGAGGTCCCCGTCCTCGTACAGGTGCTCGGCGACTTCCAGAGCGATGATGCCGCCCATGCTGTGGCCCGCGACGACGATCCTGCTGACGCCGGCCCGACGGGAGTGCTGTGTGACCAGCCGGCTGATGACGGCCGTGTCCAGACCGGCGTTGTCGTACTGCACCGCCCACACCTGACCGATGGCCGTGAAAGCCGGGAGGGACCGCGCCGTGTCACTGGCGTCGACATTCCCCAGTCCGACCAGGTCGACCACTGCTGTACCGCTGTCGAGCGGGTTCTGAGCGTCGTGGATGTGATGGAGACGAGGATGGGTCATCGCCAGACGTTGGCGCTCGGGCTGCACATCCAGCGCGTAGTAGTGGGCACACAGGATCGACAGCGCGATGAGCAAGAGCCCCACACGCAGAGCCCCGCGCCGCACACGGCCGAACCGTCGCCAATTGCTGCCGAGCCGGGTCGATCGAAGGCGTGCCACGCGTCGAGCATCGCTCCAGTCGGTGACTGGATTAATGGGATGACGCTCGACATTAATCATTTGCAACCAGTCTACGTGGCCACGGTCGGCGTCCGGCCCGAGCGACGAGCCGTCGGCCCGGCTGGAGCCTCTGCCCGGCCCGCGGTTTTGGATCTCGTCGAGCCGCGGCCACGCGCCCAGTAGGCGCCGATGGATCCGGGATTCAAACGCCGATCAGCCCAGAAATTTGAATTAGCAAGAAAGTGATTCGATAAATCAATTCGAGATGAACCAGCGCCACATAATTGTAAAGAATACTTCGCATTTACTCGAAGTCATAAAGAATATGTGAGACGCCGGTCCGGTTGTCGCCGCTCACGGTAAAGCCCTCGTGGATGCAATGTGAACAACTCCTTAATAGGCCCGTGTGGGCGTTATCTACGTTGAAGCCCGGGTAGTTCATCAATAACGTGGATCGCGGCGAGAACGAAGCAAGGCCTAGGTTGAACCGGCACTTCCGTCACGAGTCACCGCAGAGTGCAGACGCCAACAATCGGTGTGAGAGAGGGTTTTTCGCATGTCTGGAGAAGATCTCTATCCCGCCCGGATCGCACAGATCTACGATCTGCTGTACCCGGACTTTTTCAATGACACCGCAACATTCTGTGAGTTCGTCAGGTCGCGGGCCAAGGGCAATCGAGTTCTCGAATTCGGAGTGGGCACGGGCCGGATCGCAATGCCATTGGCAGAAAAAGGATTTGAGGTGACCGGCCTCGATGTCTCCAGCGAAATGCTGGCGAAGTTGAAGGAGAAAGACGTCGATGGGCGGGTCAAGGTGGTGGAGCAAGACTTCATTACCGAGAGGGTCGAAGGAACATTCGATGCCGTCCTGCTCATGATAAACACCCTGTTCGTCGCGAAGACCCTGGACGAGCAGGTCGCGGTATTCGGCAATGCCGCAGCCAATCTCACTGACGACGGGTTCTTCCTGGTGGAGACCTTCAATCCCAATCACTACCATGGTCTTCGCCAACCGGACGTGCAGATGCGCCAGCTCGACGCCTCCACCACCCAGCTGGAGCAGTACGTGGCCGAGCCGAGCCGGCAGTTGCTCATCGCCCAGAACCTCGTCTTCCGAGATGGCGAACAGTTCAATTACACGCACGTCCTCAGATACCTGTTCCCCTACGAGATGGACGCCGTTGCCCGCAACGCGGGTCTGACATTGGCCGAGCGCTGGGCTGATTGGGGCAGTACACCTTTCGGCCCCGACAGCCCACGCTGCCTGTCGCTGTACCGCAAAGACGTGCCGTCATGACAAAACCCGTGTTCCGGCGGCAAGAGAAGCAACTCCTCTCCTCGATCGCGCACGTGATCCCGCAGTTGGGCCGAGATGTCGATGAGATCACTGAGGTCAAACCCCTGCTCGGCCGCAACATCAGCGGCCAGATCACCTTCGAGGGCGCGCACACCGTGTTCATCAAACGCATGACCGGACTGGGCGCGGTGGACCGGTACACCCGAAGTGTGTCGTTCCACGATGCGATCGACGTGTCCGACGCGCCCGCTCACACTGCGACGCCCGCACTTCTCGCTCGTGACAACGACAGTCACACGGTGGTGTACGAGTTCATCGACGACGCGGTCAGTGCGGGTCAACTGCTCCGAGACGACGACATCGACTTCGCAACCCTCGAACGTGTCGGTCGATGCGTCGCGGGACTGCATTGCTTGCCGGTGCGCGATGCCTCGGTGACCGACCACACCACACCGTTCTTCCCGCCACACGGACCGAACGCCATCTCCACCCAGATGTACTACGGGTCCACCATGGGCCAGCTCGACATGTGGCGAATCATCCAGTCCGATACAGGTTTACGGGCAGCGCTCGACCAGCTCGCGACCACACCGACGCCGAAGGTACCCATCCACGGAGATCTGCGCGGAGACCAGATCCTGCTGGCCGGCGAGACCAACTGGATCCTCGACTGGGAGGATTTCCGGCTCCAGGACGGCGCCCGCGACGTCGGCGCTCTGATGGGCGAGGTGTTCTACCATCGGATGCGAAAGAGCCTGGCCTCGTTTGCAGGTGGCGACGAAGAATCGGTCACCGACACCGAGATCATCGAGCGGGGCACGGCTGCATTGGCCGAGGCGACGCCGGGTGCCCGTGCGGTATGGGACGCGTACCGCGCGGTCCGGGCCGACGCGGCCGACCCTGAGTTCGTTGCGCGAAGTGTTCAGTACTTCGGCTGGCAACTGTTCGATCGGGCGCTTGCGGCCGGAACGTACTTCGGGCGGTTGTCGGCACTCGATCGCGCGCTGGCAGGCATCGGCCGCGAGGCCATTCTCGGCGGCGGCGACTACGCCGAGGCGCTCGGCATGACCGAGGGGAGGGTCGCGGCGTGACCACAGTGCAACGACACGAACAACTACAACATGAACAACTACGACATGGACAACCGGACGGCAGCACCTCACACGTCGAACTCGATCAGGCGGTCCGATGGTTGATCGCGCGGACAAGTGCATTGACGGTTGCTGAATCCGGTTCTTGCGAAGTGACTTTCGACGGAACCGAACTCAGTGCCGAGTCCCCGGCCGAGCTGCAGCGCGACCTCGGTGGGCATCTCTACCGCAACCTGCATGCGGGCATGTCCGCAGGCGCGGGTGACAGCGAGTTCATCCCTGCGCTTCTCGAAGATCCCGAACTCGAGTCGCGATTGTACGAGGCGACGCCGGTCAAACATCGAGCTTCCACGATGACCCTCGTCGAACGCGCTCCCGGCGACTCTGGAGTTGTGTTGTCGATCAACGGTGTTCGGGTCTTCTTCGAATCGAACACCATTCTCTCAGAGGGCGAGCACACCGTTGTGGCCGCGGTGCCCTCGGTGGAGAGTCGACTGTCGTTGGGGTTCATGTTCTACACGTCCACGGCGGGTGCCGGGCACACGTCCCGTCTGCTCCGCCTGTACCGCCACCTCGGGGACGCCGAAGAAGCCATCGAGGTGTGGGGATCGTTCACCAGATGGATCGAAGAGCGACGCCTGCCGTTGCGTGTCAAGATCGTGTCGCGGCGCTCGGGGTTCCCGCGCAACGACGGGATGGTGGTGTACCTGCCGTCCGAGAGCTGGCACGCGGTCGACGAGATCGCGGACCATCTCCGCAGCGACCGGCCGCACGCCCCGGGCTCACTGTTCTGCCGTCAGGTGACCAACGGCGTATCGATGGCATGGGAGCCTGCCGACATCTCGACCCCACGCGGTGGGACGAGCTTCGGAGAACACCGCAGCAACACCATTGCCAAAGCGATCGTGGCCGAGGGGCTGACCGCCGCACCCGATCTGGCCAAAGCTGTTCGACGGCAGCTCATCACGGCCAACATCGACCCTGCCGCGGTGTACCGCAACCTCGACTCGCCGGCGCACTAGAAGAGTCGGCAACCCAAGACTTGGCCGCACGGCCAGGCGAGGGGCATCTGCTCCTCGACATCAGGAAATGACCGAACGAACGAAAGGAAGGACATCATGTCAGAGGCAGTTACGAAGTCCCTGGTGGCTGGATACCGCAGCTACGCGGCAGCACCGGAATTGACCGAGATGAGTGAAGCAGCTCCGTCCGCGACGCCCGGCATTCTGAGCTTCATCGGCACCTCGTCAACCGCGTGTGGAACCGCAGTGAGCGTCATCAGCTCCGGCGGTGTCGGAGCAACCATCACCTGGGGTTGCTGACCGCTCCACCACGCTCGACACGCCTGACCCTCTCGATCCGAGAATCCAAAGATCAGACCATCCACTCTCGAAGGAGCATCATGACCAATTCTCAGTCACTCATCTCCGGATACGCCAACTACGTCCGCAGCGAAGAGCTCGCTCACGTCAACGCGGAATCGGCACCCGGCATCAGCCCGGTCTCGGCGTTCGTGTCGGCCTCCAGCCCCGAATGCGCTGCCTTCTCGGTCGGTGCCAGCGCCGGTGTTGTCACCAGCACCAGCATCACCGTCGGCGCAGGTTGCTGACGTAGCACTCCAGGCCTGCCACGGAGACGCGCTTTGCCGTCTCCGTGGCGGCGCCGGGTGATCGGGCGGCGCCGAACACAGTCCGGTAGAGCATTGCGAAGGGACGGGCAGAAGCGTTGAACAGCAGTGGAGTTCAGACCATGCCGAGGCATGGCGAGTTCACGATGACTTGCCGGCGTCGGGGTCGGTGCCACATCACTGCGAGCCGGGTGCAGTCCGCGCGCACGATGGGACTGAGTGTGGTGATCCCGGTGGGGACCGCCCACGAGCGGCCCGGAGAGGCCGGCTTCGCCCATCTGAGCGAGCATCTGATGCATCAGTACGCTCGAGATCAATGGGGAGAGAGAGTCGAAGACCAGATAGTCCGTGTCGGCGGCATCTCGAACGCGCAGACTTACCCGTTTCACACCGAATACAGCTTTGTCATCCCGGCGCCCGCCGAAGCCGAGATACCGGACTGGATCGACCGGGCGATCGCACGGGTTGCACCACCGCGCATCACGTCGGTCGACATCGAATGCGAGGGCCGAATCATCCGGCAGGAGGTGGCACGCCGTATGTCGACCTCGCCGACGGCGGGATTTCCCTGGATCGACGCACTGGGCGTGTTGTCGACCGACTTCGGGCTGCGCCACAACGGATTCTCGGATCTTGCCGACATCGAAGCGGCCACGCCGGAGGCAATCGAGCGTTTCCTGCATCGCACGTACTCGCCAGCACCGGTGGCCGTGGGTGTTGCCGGGCCGTGGAGTCCCGACCTGATGCTGGATCTCCTCGGTTGTGAAGAGAGTGAACCGGAAACAGCCGCGACAGACGCCTACACCGCGGCTTTCGGCGACCTGATCGATGGCCCGCACCACCGGCAGAGTTCCGTTGCGACCCAGATTCCCATGTACTCGTCGATTCGATACGTACCCGACGCACACGGGGCCGCCCTGGAATCAGCACAAGCGCACTCCATGATCGCGGTCGAATGGGCCAACGCCGTTTCGCCCGGAACACACTGGCAAGCAGGACTGTTCGGCGCAACGATGGGGCCGGACCACCGTGTTCTCATCGGAAGTCGGCCTCACGGCGCCGACATCGCGGTTCCTCAGTGGACCGATACGCCCTCGGATCGACGCTCCGAACTCTTTGTGCACGCACAGCAGCGCGCGCTGGACAACATCGACAAGGAACTGTCGAGCACGGCGACCCACGCCGCGATGCTGGCTCGAGACAGCGCATTCGGCATACCGACGTGGGCACGCCGCTGCGCTGTCGCCCAGACAACACCTGAAGAGATCGATCAGTACCTCGGGCATGCGCGCGCGTGTGCGGCCGGGACACTGAGTTCGGCAGCGCCGACAGGGGTGGGTCGATCATGACGAGCCTGCTGACCGAGGACGTATTGGTGCGGGGTAACACCGACCTGATGTACCTCTCGCTCGTGACAACACCGGCGGTGCGATGGGGTGCGCGGTCGCGTCTGGCGCATACCCTCACCGAGGGGCTCCAGCGGGCCGGCATCGTTTCGGCTCGCGCCCACGCCGGCTCCGAAGGGATCTTTGTCACCGCGACGTGGCGATCGGATCCCCGCGCTGTCGATGAGCTGGTGGCCAGACTCCATAGCTGGCGAGAGACGTTTGCAGACAACATGATCGCACCCGCATCTCCGCCGACCTCGCCGGCCGAACTGATCACCGCCCTGACCTTCGACGCCGACGACGAGACCGACCCCACCGAAGGTGAACTGACGTCCATCCTGACCACGCTGTCCTTCGACGTGGTTGTCGGGGGTGGCGACTGCGAATCCGCGCTCCGCTCAGCCCGTGACCGAATCTGCGACGTGGTCAACACCGCAGTGGAGAACGGCGTGAAGCCGAAGCGGGAAACCGCGCGCCGAACACCTCGGCGGCCGGACGTGACGACACGGCGCTGGGCCCAGGTCCCGGTCAGGTCATCGTGGGTGCGGTGGTATCGGTTCATCGACCCACCGACAGACCCCGGCGAGCGACTCGCGCGGAGCCTGGTGAATGTGGCCTTCGGGGGCGTGTACGGCTCACACCTCGTCGACTGTGTTCGGGGCCAGCGCGGTTTGAGCTACAGCCCTCAATCCACGTTGTTGCAGCGCGACGGACGGCATCTGCTGGTCGTGGATGTACAGACCACGCCGGGCGATGAAGATGCCTGCGACGACGCCATCCGGACCGCTCTCGACCAGTTCGCGCATCGAAAGCTCACGCGGCCCAGCATGGTGGACGCGGCGCGCTATCTGATCGGTCGCACCATCGTCGACCGTGATTCCTTGCAGTCGGCGGTGGACGAACGCGCGGCGATATACGAGGGTTCTCTGGATTCGGCGCTGGACACCACCGGGTCGCCAGAGGATCTGCTCGCTCGCGCCGGCGTCGACACACTGACCCGCACGGTCGAAACCATGTACGAGCCAGACGGGTTCGGTGCTGTGGTGCTCTCACCTGACCGCTCCAATGGAAAGTGGGTTGAATTGTGAACTCGAACATCGGAATCATGTATCCGGAGATGCCTGTTGCCATCGGTCCGGTGGTGCCGTACGCGGAGGCGGCCCGCAGAGGTGGCCATCGTCTGTGGTTCGGTCACTCGTCGACAGTCGATTCCCATCTCACGATGGCTGCGCTGGCCGGCCGGGGATATCCGCTCCAATTCGGCAGTGCCGTAGCGCTTTATCCCCTGTTCCAGCCTCACGGATTTGCTGTCCAATCCCAATCGGTGGGGCGGCTGACCGGCCAGACCTACGTGGCCGGGATCGGTCCCGGAAGTGCGCAGTTGCAGCAGAGCCTCTATGGCGCGCCGATGAAGGCGCCGGTCAGTTCGGCGCGGAAGTTCCTCGATCAGGTGAAAGAGATCATTCCCGGACCTCTGCAGACGGGTCCGGCCGACGGCCCGGAGCGAGTCGACAAGATGTTCGGCTCGGTCGAAACCGGGTTAGGGGTTCTTCGTCCGAGCATGGCCCGGTGTGCCGGGCGGGCCGCGGAATGGGCGATCACCTGGCTCACCCCAGCCGGGTACCTCGAGGATGTCCTGATCCCCGAGATGTGCGAGAGCGCAGCACAACACGACCGACCCGCACCCCGCGTCGCCGCTGTGGTCCACATGGCCATTCGCCGTCCGGGACGAGATCCGCAGAAGCTCGCGCATGCCGCGGTCGGAGCTCATCTGAGCGCGCCGCACTACACCGACATGCTCCGACAGGGCGGTGTCGCCGTCGATCAATCCGATCCGTGGGCGGGCGCCGGTGAACTGGTCTCGTCCGGGACCTACCTGTACGGGTCTGCTGACGAACTCGTCGACTCGGTCGCCGACCTGCACGGGCGTGGCGTGCACGAGGTTGTCCTGAATGTCTTCGGTGTCGTCAAACTCCATGGAGCCGGCCAGGCTGTCGAGGATCTCGAGGAGATCCTGGCCGCGCTCCACGCCAAATCATCTGCGCGCCTGACGATCCCCGAGCACGCGATCCCGCGGATGTCTGCCCGATCCGCCGGGGTGGTTGCCTGATGGATGGCGCGGACCCACAGTCGTACCGCATCGACGGGCTCGCCGAACGCCGGATCGTGGTGATGGCTACGGGAGCGCTCGGCTCGGCCTTCCTGCACTCGTGGTTGGGATGGTTGCGCTCGACATCCCCGTCCACGCAGGTCCGAGTGGTCCTCACCCCTGCCTCCCTGCAGTTCGTCGGGCTGGGCACCATCCGAGGGTTTGGGTACGAACCGGTGATCGACAGCTGGCAGGACAACGAGCACCGGCCGATTCACGTGGATCTCACACAGTGGGCGCAGGGGTATCTCGTTCACCCGGCCACCATGAACTTTGTGTCCAGACTCTCTGCCGGACTCTGTGATTCGCCGGCGATGCTGGCCATTCAGGGCAGTACCGCCCCGGTGGTGGTGGCCGCCTCGGCGCCACCGGGTTTCACCCAGACACCGGTATGGCATCGGCACCGCCAAGCCCTGGAGGACCGTCCCAACGTCGAGTTGCTGGCGCCGATGAAGGGCTTCAGCGTGAGCGATCCGGATCTGGAAGGCCTGCCGCCGGTGCTGTTTCCGATTGCGGCGCAGGCGTTGTCGTCCGCACTGGCCGATCAATCCCAGCTGGAGAGCTCGGAATGAACGGCACAGGGACGGACAGTGCCGGATTGAACACTGCTGAATTGAACACTGCCACCACGGTCTGGGAGTTCGACACCGCGGCCTGGTACCAGCGGCTCATGCACACCGGCTCGTCGTTCGCGCTGACCCGCCGCTATCGGCAACAGTGTGAGGCCGAGCACCAATGGGGCCAGACCGTAGCCCCGTCTGTCGGACGAGCCGCGTTCGTTCGCGGGGTACGGGTGGATGACAGCGAGTTCCGGTTCGACCTGGCAGTCGGCGACCAACTCGCCAACCAGCTGTGGCCTGTGGTGAGCCCGACGTTCCTGACCGACAACGGTTTGCAGAGTATGGCCGACCTCGGGCGACTCGTGGCTCGCCTGCACGGCGGCGGTCCGCCTCCGCCCGGGGATGTCGGTGGTCCCCACGTGCGACGACTGCGTTCCTACCTGTCGGCCACCGATTCCCCGATGGTTGTGTCGGCAGTGCACGCAGCGCTACAAGGGGAGACGCTGGGCGCGCTCCGGTCGATCGCCCGGACGATCACCGAT
The DNA here is from genome assembly GCF_001598915.1 of Williamsia muralis NBRC 105860. GTDB lineage: Bacteria > Actinomycetota > Actinomycetes > Mycobacteriales > Mycobacteriaceae > Williamsia > Williamsia muralis. The sequence goes on from NZ_BDAP01000001.1 coordinate 1,160,370, forward strand.
GGGCCGCACCTGACCTGCCACGGCGGTTTCAGCCTGGGGTCGGTGTTCACCGACGACGATCACAAGACCGTGCAGGTCGCGATCGGGCCGGAGATGTGCAGTGGGCCTCCTGAACTCGATCTGGGCTGGATGATCGGTGAACTGACCGAGTTCGAATACACCGCCGCGAACTCGGGTAAGTCTCTCGGTGCCGCGCACTCGCCGCCGTTCGGACGAGCAGCGCAGGCCCTGCTCGACGGCTACTCGGCTGAATCCGGTCGAGAGGTCGATCGACGACACCTCGACGATGTGGTGGCTGCTCGCATCGCACTCCACATGTTCGACTTCGTGCGGACCACCGGCCGTACGGACCACCTTGCGGGCCTTGCCCCGTTTGTGACGTGGTTGACCCGACGACAACACATGCGCGACAACACCGAACCCGACGATGGGACACGATCATGACAAGCCAGACGTCCATGAACGTCCTCGATTCGAGTCGAACCGGATCGACGAGCGTTCGCGTAGACGGACTCACCATGCGTTATGGCACAACCGATGTGCTGAAAGACGTGGGATTCGAGATCCCTTCCGGCCAGAAGGTCGCCGTACTGGGCCCCAACGGTGCCGGCAAGAGCACGCTGATCGAGATCCTCGAGGGTCTGCGAAAGCCGTCCGGGGGCAACGTATCAGTGCTGGGTCACCGCCCCGACGATGCGCCCGAGCAGTGGCGGTCGCGCCTCGGCGTGGTGCTGCAGGCGTGGCGGGACCACGGGACGTGGAAGATCGGTGACTTCCTGCGGTACATCAGTGCGGCCCATCGGGCAGCGGGTGTGGCGAACCTCTGGCCGGTCGACGAGTTGCTCGAAGCAGTCGAACTGGGCGACCGCGCGAATCAGCAGATTCGATCCCTCTCGGGAGGTCAACGCCGTCGGGTGGACGTTGCGGCCGCACTGATCAGCCGGCCGGAACTACTCTTTCTCGACGAGCCGACAACAGGTTTCGATCCGGAGATCCGGCAATCGTTCTACGAACTCGTCCGAAGTCTGGCGCACTCGACGACGATCATCTGGGCCACACACAATCTGTACGAAGCCGAAGAGATGTGCGAGCGCATCATCATCCTGAATCACGGTCGGGTGGTGGCCGACGGGAGTCCGACCGAACTGCGCGCCACGCTGGCCTCGACCAGCACCGTGTCGTGGATGTCAGAGCAGGGTCCACGGCGTCGTGTGGTCGCGGACTCCGATTCGCTGGTGCGCGAGCTGGTCACGGGCCCCGAGCGTGCCTGGAATCTGGAGGTTCAGCGCGGCACCCTCGAGCAGGTGTACCTGTCGATCGTGCGCGAGAACAACACGGCTGAGGAGGTCCGACCATGACAACAATCGCTTCGCGAGCCGGCGCCGGCAGTCTCGGTGTGGTGAAGTTCGGGGCGTTGCAGGCCAAGGTGGAATTGGTCATCCGGTTCACCCGGCCGAGCGCGCTGGGGCACCTGATCGTTCCGATCGCCCTGGTCCTGATCTTCACCAACGTGGACGTCAGCGATGTCCTGGGTGGACAAGGTGCCGTCGGGATGCTCGCCGGGATCGCTGCCGCGTCGCTGTTCGTCGGTGGATTCGTCGGGATCTGCGGGGAGCTGGTCTCCGAACAGGACGACGGAACCATGCTCAGGGTCCGGACGCTGCCCTACGGGCTCGCCGGACATCTGATCGGAAAGACGTTGAGTCTGTTGGTGACCGGTGTGGTGACAGCGTTATTGATTCTCATCCCGGCCCACATCTTCGTCGCCCCGATCCTGCCCGGGACGTTCGCGGGATGGGTCGCGTTGGCTGGTGTCGCGGCGTTGACGTTGTTCGCGACCGTGCCCATCGGTGCGGTCGCCGGCAGCCTGGTGAAGTCGCCGCTCGCGATCTTCCCGATCTCGTTGGTGGCGTACGCCCTGATGTCGGTGTCGGGCATCTTCTTCTCCATCGGGGACCTCCCGGATTGGCTGACGGTTCCCATCAAGTTCTTCCCGGTCTACTGGCTGGGATTGTTGTCACGGGTGACGCTGGTCCCCGGTACCACGTTCGACGGTGTCGGACAGGTGGTGCTGGCGATCGGGGTTCCCGTGGCGTGGGCGGTGCTGGGGCTTGTCCTGGCGCCGCGGGCGTTGCGGGTGATGACCCGCCGCCAGTCAGGTGCTCGCCTGGAAGCCCTCGCGCAGCGTCGTGCCGCGCGGGGCTACTGACCTCCGAGCACCCGTTGTAGTTCTGGCGTGCAAATCGCATGTCGGGGAACCGAAAGGAGAAACACGATGTCGTTCAAGGACTTGATCGTCGGTGACCATCGCAACCCCCGAGAAGAGATTGTCGCGATCTTCGGCGAACATCAAGGCGCCGACGACCCACAAGCGATCGCTCGCGCGACCACATGGGCGCAGGGTGTGCTGAACACCGCTGGGATCCCGGCGGACAAGCAGGTCGAGGCGATCGCTGAAATCCGCAGGGCCGAGCCACGTCTGGGTCTCAAGTCGGCGACCCACCTGGCGTCGTTGCTCAAGAAGTAGAGTTCGCCCGGCGAAACGTCCGGCCCTGTACCGACGGTGCGGGGCCGGACGTTTGTGTGGGTGCTCGTCGCGACCGGGCAATATCCACCCGATGTCAGTGGAGATCCGTACCATCGCAGCATGAATCACGACCTCGATCGCAAGGCCCTGGTCGACGAACGGGCGGCGACGCTGGCGCTGATCGAGACCATGTCGGCACGGCTGCGGTCGGTGGTGGAGGCGGGCGCCGACGCGAGTTCCGACGACGAACACGATCCGGAAGGTTCCACCCTCGCCTTCGAACGGGGACAACTGGTTGCGCAGGTGGCCCGCTCGAAGGCGCGGCTGACGGAGATCGATGCCGCGATGGCGCGGCTCGGACTCGGAACCTACGGCATCTGCGAACAGTGCGGGAACGAGATCGGCGAAGCCCGGCTCGAAGCCCTCCCCGCAGCCCGACTGTGCATCACCTGCGCATCGCGGTCCCAATCGAGGCAGTGGTGAATCAGGGCCGTCGCGGGTCAGGGTGATTACGGTGAGATCGGACACCATGACCGATCGAGAAGAGGTACGGACGTGAACACATTTCAGAAGGTCGCCGGTGCGGTCAACAAAGTTGTCGTCGCGGCGATGAAGGCGCCCGGGGTCGACAAAGTCGCCGGCGGATCGATGCTGATGCTCACCTACACGGGCCGCAAATCGGGAAAGACCTTCAGTCTGCCGGTGAGCTACAAGCAGCGGGGTGACGAGCTGCTCATCGGCGTTGCGCTCCCCGACAAGAAGAACTGGTGGCGGAACTTCTCCGGCGAGGGCGGGCCTGTGACGGTGACGCTTCACGGCGCAGAACGAACCGGACACGCAGTCAGTCGGCGTAACGATCGCGGCCAGGTGTCGGTGAAGGTGACGCTCGACGCTCAGATCGCCTGACGCCGGCGCCCCCGGATGGCAGGGGGTGGTCGCGCCTCGCCCTAAACGGACCGGAGTATCGTTTCGGTGTCGTTAGGAGACAAAACCATGGCATCTGCACAAAAACGGTCCACCTTGGACATCGGTCTGTTGGCACTGCGAGTCGGCGTGGGCGGCACCTTGTTCGCCCATGGCACCCAGAAACTCTTCGGCTGGTTCGGCGGTCACGGCCTCGACGCCACGGCCGGTGCGTTCGACGGGATGGGGTTCAAGCCGGCCAAGCCCTCTGCCGCCGTCGCGGGTATCTCTGAAGCCGGGGGAGCGCTCATCGCAATCGGCGCTGCCACCCCGGTGGCCGCCGCCGGTGCTGTCGGCGCGATGATCGGCGCGGCCTCGGTGCACAAACCGGCCGGCTTCTTCGCCACCGCAGGCGGCTACGAATACCCGGCCACGCTGGGCCTTGCCGCCGCAGCGCTGGCTCTGACCGGACCCGGCAAGTACTCCGTCGACGCCGCTCTCGGGCATCGCCTCAACACCAGCCGAGTGGCCATCGGCGCCTTGGCGGCTGCGGGCGCCGGAGCGGGGTATGTGGTGGCACGACGTCAGAAGGCGCTTGCGCAGGCGTCCGCGGCAGCGGACTCCACCGAGACCGCTTAGTCGCGTCCAGCTCGTCTCCGAGTCGCGTCGGTGTCGTCGGCGTCGGGTCTCGACGTCGGCGACACGACCGGCGCGCAGGTGTGGGCGGCACGTTTTCGGCACTTGCGACACCACGATCGGTGTGCCGGATGAGAAGATGTGGGACGTGGATGTGCGTGCCAAGAACAATGTGAAGATCGTCGGGCGGGACGGTGGCCCGACGATCGTGTTGGCCCACGGTTTCGGATGTGACCAGAATCTGTGGCGGTTGGTCACCGAACGACTGATCGCGGACTACCGCGTTGTGCTCTTCGACCATGTCGGGGCCGGGGCCTCGGACCCCTCGGCGTGGGACGCCGAGCGCTATTCCACACTCGATGCCTACGCCGAGGACGTCCTCGCCCTGGTCGAGGGTCTCGACCTGCACGACGTCGTGTTCGTCGGCCACTCGGTCGCTTCGATGATCGGTGTCCTCGCCGTCGCGGCCGATCCGAGCAGGTTCGCCAAACTCGTGCTGCTCACTCCTTCGCCGCGGTATGTGGACGACGACTCCGACGGCTACCGGGGCGGTTTCACGCGGGCCGACATCGATGAACTACTCGAGTCGTTGGAGGCCAACTACCTGGGGTGGTCGCAGACCATGGCCCCGAACATCATGGGCAATCCCGATCGGCCCCAGCTCGGCGGCGAGCTGACCGAGAGCTTCTGCCGCACCGATCCGGCCAAGGCGCTTGTGTTCGCGCGCACCACCTTCCTGTCCGACAACCGTGAGGACCTCGCGCGGGTGACCATCCCAACCCTCGTCATCGAGTGCGCCAGGGATTCGCTGGCCCCGCGCCACGTCGGCGCGTATGTTCACGAACGCATCGACGGGAGTGAACTGGTGACACTCGACGCGAGCGGACATTGTCCTCAACTCAGTGCGCCAGAGGCCACCACGGAGGCAATCACCGCGTTTGCCGGCCACCGCTGATGCAGCGGGATCCACGCGAACTCCGGCAACCAGGCGACCGTTCCATCGAGCACGCGGACATCCTCGAAGAGAACCTCGAAGATCTGTACGAGAACGCGCCCTGTGGTTACCTGTCGACATGGCCCGACGGCCGCATCGCTCGGATCAACGCCACGCTCGCTTCGTGGCTCGGATTCGAGCGGGACGCGTTGCTGGATGAGCCGTTCACCGATCTGCTCACCGCGGGCGGTCGAATCCACTACGAAACCCACTTCGCGCCCTTGCTGCAGCTCGAAGGCGAGCTCAGCGGGATCACTGTCGACCTTGTTGCGGCGCAAGGTGAACGACTTCCCGTCTTCGTCACCGCCAACGTCAAGACCGACGCCTCGGGGTCGGTGGTGCTGGTACGCATCACCCTGCAGGATGCCCGCGACCGCAGGACGTACGAGAAACAGCTGCTCGAAGAACGGCGTATGGCAGAGCACGAACGGGCCCGTGTGCAGGTACTCGCCTCGACCCTGCAACGTTCGCTTCTGCCACCATCGCTCACCCCGCCCGCCGGCATGGATGCGGCGGCCTACTACCACCCCGCGTCCACCGACGATGTCGGCGGCGACTTCTACGACCTGTTCGCCCTGCCCGACCACAAGTGGGGATTCTTCCTCGGAGATGTGTGCGGCAAGGGGGCGACCGCGGCGGCGGTCACATCGTTGACCCGGTACACGTTGCGGTCGGCCGCGGTGTTCGACGATGACCCCGTTGCCGTGCTGCACAACCTCGACGCGGTACTGCACTCGAACTACCACGGTGATGAACCACGTTTCTGCACAGTTGTTTTCGGTGTTCTGACCCGTCGCGACGACGGGTTCGACGTCCACCTCGCCAGCGGTGGACATCCTCCGGCGCTGTTACTCTCCGCGGACGGGGAGGCGGAGTACATCAGCACCGCGGGGGGCCAGTTCGTCGGCATCCTCCGTGACCCCAAATTCGTCTCCAAGCGGGTGCATCTGTCGGCCGGCGACACCCTCGTTCTCTACACGGACGGGCTGACCGAGGCCCGAATCGGGCCTGGCACAGAGCGATACGACGATGACGGTGCGCTGATCGAATTCGCGGCAGCACACGCCCCGACCTCCGCCGAACAGATCGTCGATGATCTGCGTGAACTGCTTGCGAGCTTCGGAACCGGTCTGGAAGACGACACCGCGGTCATGGCGCTGGGCGTGGCACGAGAGAACACATCGACCTGATCTGTGGAATTGTCCACGACCTCGGTGCTGATGAAGGTGAACATGCAGGATGTGCTGACTGATCTGATGAAAATCTGGCGTTCGGGCGGGACCGCCGGTGTGGGAACCGTTGTGCGGACCTTCCGTTCGGCCCCGCGACCGCCAGGCGCCTCGATGGTGGTCGCATCGGACGGAACGGTGAGCGGTTCGGTATCGGGTGGATGTGTGGAAGGCGCCGTCTACGAACTCGCAATCGACTCGACGCGCACCGGCATTCCTGTGCTGCAGCGCTACGGGATCTCCGACGACGACGCGTTTGCGGTCGGCCTGACGTGCGGCGGCGTGATCGACATCTTTGCCGAAGCCATCTCACAGCACACGTTTCCCGAACTCGGCGACGTCGCCGACCACATCGAGCACCATCGACCCGTGGCCGTCGCGACCGTGATCGACCACTCCGACATCGACGAGGTGGGCCGCCGGCTGGTCATCGCGCCGGAGAAGGTCAGCGGCACACTGGGATCGGATCGGATGGACAGCGCTGTCGTCGACGACGCGCGCGGACTGCTTGCTGCCGGACGCAGTGAGGTCCTCACCTACGGCCCCGACGGCCAGCGCCGCGGCGAAGGTATGTCGGTGTTCGTCTCCAGCCACGCGCCGCGGCCGAGGATGCTGGTGTTCGGTGCCATCGACTTCGCGGCGGCTGTCGCGGAGCAGGGTTCGTTTCTCGGCTATCGCGTCACCGTCTGCGACGCGCGGCCGGTGTTCGCGACGTCAGCACGCTTTCCTACCGCTGACGAGGTGATCGTCGAATGGCCGCATCGGTATCTCGCCGCGCAGGTGGAGGCCGATGCACTCGATGCACGCAGTGTCATCTGCGTTCTCACCCACGACCCGAAGTTCGATGTGCCGCTACTCGAGGTCGCCTTGCGGATACCGGATGTCGGGTACATCGGTGCCATGGGGTCGCGCCGCACCCACGACGACCGGGTCGAGCGCTTGCGGGCTGCCGGACTCACCGACGACGAACTGAGTCGGCTCGCCAGCCCCATCGGGCTCGATCTGGGAGCCCGCACCCCGGAAGAGACGGCGGTCTCGATCGCCGCCGAGATCATCGCCCGCCGCTGGGGCGGAGCGGGCCGGCCGCTGTCGCAGACCGCCGGCCGTATCCACCACGAATGAGTCAGTCGGTGCTCGGTGGCGGGGTGAAACCTTCGGGCCACACGGTGGCGTCGTTGTACTTCACCTCGTCGAAGTCGACATCGGTGAGGTTGGCGCCGCTGAAGTCCACCCCGAAAAGTGTTGCGCCGGTGAACTTGGCACGGCTGAGGTCGTGGCCGGCAAAGCTGACATCCCACAGTACGGCCCCGCTGAAGTCGACCGCTTGAAGTGCTGCACCGTCAAAGCTGGTCAGCCCGCCTGCCTGCCCGGGCGCCGGGTTGGCGGCAACCTCGTTGTCGATGGTGACGTCGGTGAACTCCGCGCCGACGAGGTTGGCATCACGGAGATCGACGCCCAGCAAGATGGTGTCGGCGAGCTTCGCGTAGGAGAGATTGGCCCCCTGCAGATTGGTCGAGAGCAGATCACATCCGTGCAGGTCGGCCTCGCTGAAGTTCGCGCCGGGTAAGTCCAGTCCGCTCAGGCTCAATCCGGCGAGATCCAGTCCGTAGAACGGCCGTTCCACAGAGGGGTCGGCATTGGAGCGACCGCGGATGAAGCGGAGATTCTCGAGGCGCTCGGCACGCTGACTTTGGCGGTCCGAGATCTCGTGGTCACGGTCGGCGCGCACGTCGTCGATGATCTTCTGGCCGATCATCGTGGCGACACTGACGAAAACCGCGACCACCCCGGCCACGACCACGTCTCTGACCCACCACCGGGGTCCTGTTCCGTCAGCAGGGGATTGCGCGATCACCGATTCATCATCGCCCACACAGGCCGTCTGGGCGGGACAACGCGAACGAGTCAGCTGAACGTCTTTTTCAGGTGGTCCACCACCGCGCCGGCATCGATGCCGCGCTGGGCGTATCCGAGGTACCCGTCGGGGCGGATGACGTACAGCGACCTGTCACCCGCGCCGTACGCCGCGGCGAACAGCCCATCGGAATCGGTGATGACGGGCAGCAGGCTCTGCCCGGGATCGACTCCTGGGGCAACCACCAGGTACGTGTCGAGCAGGTCGTGGGCTGCACCGGCCGCGGTTGTCGCGACATCTTCCAGGCCTATGAGGTCATCGATGCCGGAGATGTTGTCCACGTAAAGGATTGCGGTGTGCCGAAGCCGGTCGAGCAGCGAGAACAGTCGGAAGGTCCCGCTGACGGCTGGTCGGGTGAGACCGGTGGCGTCGGGAGCCCGCAGCCCTGCCGCGACGAGCGCCCGGCCTGTCGGGGCGTCCCCGAGGATCGGACTGCCGGCGTAGTCGATGAGGAGCTGGGCCTCACGCTTGATGATGTGGGTCACGTCGTCGGAGTCGGCACCGATGCCCTCGCGGGCGCTGCGAACAGTTCTGCCGACCACCTCTTCCCCGACCGGACGACGCTCGGCGTCGTAACTGGCGAGCAGGTCGGGCGACGCATGCCCGGCGACCGCCAAGGCGATCTTCCAGGCCAGGTTGTGGGCGTCCTGGATGCCGGTGTTCATGCCCTGCGCGCCGGTTGGAGGATGAACGTGCGCGGCGTCGCCCGCGACGAACACCCGGTGTGTGCCGTAAGAATCGACGATGCGATGACTGATGCGGAACACCGACGACCACCGCAAATTCGTCGCGCGGGTGGGCTCGGGTGCAAGCCGGTCCAGGACGTCCTGGATGTGGTGGAGTTCGGGCTGCCGGCCCGCTTCGAAACCGTGCGCGACCTCGCCGGAGCCGGTGGTCGTGTTCTTCGCCGTGAGTTCGTCGGGCACCAGCATCGACATGCGGTAGCGGCCGCGGCCGGGTAGCGGGATGCACACGAGGAGGTCGTCGGTGGCTCCGTCGGTTTGATGCATAGAGCGGATGCCGAATCCGGCCGGCTGATCCCAATCGACCTCGACATCACCGAGCATGTACTGCTCATCAAACGCCGCGCCCTGGAACGTCAGACCCAGGGTCTTACGGGTGATGCTGTGCGCGCCGTCGCAGCCGATGAGATAACGCGCGTGCACCGTCTGCTCGCCGTCATCGCCGGCCAATGTCGCCCGGACACCGTCGGCGTCCTGCTCGAAACCGGTCAGACGAAGGCCTCGCTCGATGGGGAGGTCGAGGGCCGCCAGCCGGTCGCGCAGGATGCGCTCGGTGTCGTACTGGGGAATGGCGGTGAATCCGAAAGGGATGTCGTCGGGCAGTGTCAGTTCCAGTTGACTGACGCGTTCGCCGTTGACGTACACGATCTGGCCACGCATCTGGATGGCCGCGTCGAGAACCTGGCGCAGTACTCCCATCCCTTCGAAGACCTCCAGGGTGCGCGGCTGGACACCCACCGCTTTCGCGTACTTCGGGGGCTGGAGCAGCGGATCGACGATGCGGCATCGCACGCCGCGCCGTCGCAGTTCGATCGCGGCGGTGAGGCCGATCGGTCCTGCGCCCGCGATGAGGACGTCCGTGTCGGCCATGGGTAACCACCTGTTTCTCGAGCCGCCTGAATGCACCGAATTATGCGTGAATCTTCAACTCGAAAAGTGTGGTTCCGGTCACATCTACCGGCCATAACCGCAGATCAGTGAATCCCAGTCGGACGAGTTCGACGACCCGGGAATTATTCGGACCGAGGTCCGTTTACACTTCACGTAGGCGAAACCACAGCTCGACAAGGGAGACCACCACAATGAGCACTGCAGTAAACAACGCACTCGAGACCGGCACCTGGACCATCGACCCGGTTCACTCGGCCGTCAACTTCTCCGTACGTCACCTCATGGTGAGCAAGGTTCGCGGCAAGTTCGAGAATTTCTCCGGCGCCATCACGGTCGACGAGAACGGCAACCCCGCCGTCACCGCCGAGATCGACGTCAACTCGATCAACACCGGCAACGAACAGCGCGACGGACACATCAAGTCTGCTGACTTCTTCGAGGTCGAGAAGTACCCGACCGCCACCTTCACCTCCACCTCGGTGAAGCCCGATGGCGGCGACTACCTGCTCGACGGCGACTTCACCCTCCATGGCGTGACCAAGCCCGTCACCCTCAAGCTCGAGTTCAACGGCGTGAACCCCGGCATGGGCAACGGCCCCGTCGCAGGCTTCGAGGCCTCGGTTGTGCTCAACCGCAAGGACTTCGGCATCGACATCGACATGCCCCTGGAAACCGGCGGCACCGTCGTCGGCGACAAGATCACCATCACCCTCGAGATCGAGGCCGGCAAAGCCGCAGCCTGACCTCACCTCGCCTGCCTGATCCCGCTGATCAGGCATCCGCCACGGCGGCCGCGACCGGATGAACCCGGTGACGCGGCCGCCGTTCGGCGTTAAGTGGGCCGTTGTAGACCCCCGCCCTCGTCAAATTCGCGCCGCGCGCCGACGTACGCGCCCGTTACAACAGGAGCGATCGCAGGCAGGCGGCGCGAATTTCATGTGGGGGAGCGGGTCCCGCCGAGTCCGGTCAGCAGCATGTCGACCAGTGAGGCCACGAAGTCGCCGGTCACCGGCTCGCGGTTGAGCAACACCCGCGCGTAGATCGGCGCATGGATCACCTCGACAGCGATGGAGTAGTCGGGCTGATTGTCCGCACTGAGTTCACCGCGGTCGACGGCCCGCGCAAAGACCGTCTTGAGTGCCTCGGTCCTGGCGTCGATGATGCGCCGCCGGGCGTCGCCGAGTGGATCGATCTCCACGGGCATCGCAGACAATCTCAGCAATGCCTTCATCTGTGGGCTGGTGAGCGACACGTTGAGGTCGGCACACATGGCGATCAGGTCGCCCCGCAGCGAACCGGTGTCGGGCGCCGGTATCGATGGGTCGAGGTGGTTGATCAGCGCGTCGGTGACCAATTGCTCCTTGGTCTTCCACCGTCGGTACACCGATGTGACGTGCACGCCTGCGCGGTCGGCCACCTGCGCGATGGTGAGCCCGTCGAACCCGACGTGAAGCAACTCGTGGACCGCCGCCGACATGACCCCGTCGCGCACCGCCGCACCGCGACGATGAGAGCGCACTGGCCGCTTCGGCGAACTGGACTGGGTCACTGATCGACTCTAACGCAACTCGAGTTGCGCTATGTATACTCAGCCAAGACTTCGATCGCGATCTGGCCACGTCCGGGGGCATGATCAGCGGCGAGAGAAGGCGGAACCCGACGATGGCGCACCCGATCGGCTGGCGATCGCTGCTCAGTGGCGTCTCCGGCAAGCGTGCCGCAGTGGCCAAGTTGTCGCGTCGCAGCCGCATCGCCCGAGCTCACGCCACCTCTTCACCGCTCGTCGGCGCGTCACGTGCGGTTCGGCGGATCGACGAGTTCCTGATCGGGGTACCCGACCCCAGTCAGGACGGCCCGGCCAGTCGGCGGCACGTGGCCAATCGCTTCCTCATCCTCGCCGGTCTCGGTTTGGTCGCCAGCAGCACCTTCGCGTCGATCGAGATGATCGTGATGGTGCGGCTGGTGATGACCGGCGGCGAGTTGAGTGTGTGGGGGATGGTCGACACGTCGAATGTTCCGGTCATCATCGCCTCCGTGGTCGGCGCTCTTCTCATCGGTGGGAGCCTGAGCGCCTACCTGGTGTATCCGCAATTGATGTGGTTCACCAAGGCCGTCGCGGCCTCACCCGCCCGGCGACGATCGATCCAGATGATGCCGTTGCAACAGGCAAGTGCGGCAATGGTCACCTGGACAACCGGGGCGGCGATTTACATACCCTTCGGGCTGGGCGGTACCGCAGTCGAGTTCGTGGTGTTCGGCTCTGCGTTCCTGATGGCGGGAACATCTGCCGGTTGTCTCACCTACCTTCTCGTCGAACGTGTTTCGCGACCGATCGTCGCCATCGCGATGCGTGATGGAGTTCTCGCCGGGTCGCTGCTGGGCGTCCGCGAACGGCTTCTCGCCGTGTGGATCGTGTTCTCCGCGGTGCCGTTGCTGGGCATCATCGCCATCAACGTGGGCCGCGCGACGGGTTGGTTGCCCGAGAATCGCTATGTACTGGACGCCCCCACCGTTGTGCTGGCGACGTTCTGTCTCCTCGGCGGCATCCGCGCCACGTTCTTGGTGTCGCGGTCCATCACCGACCCGCTGCGTGAGATTCGCGTGGGTATGGAGGAGGTGCAGGTGGCGCACACGTATCCCGTCCTCGACGTCTACGACTCCTCCGAACTCGGCATCCTGCAGCAGGGATTCAACGACATGGTCAGCGGACTCGCCGAGCGCGAGCAGATCCGCGAACTCTTCGAGCGACATGTGGGCGACGGTGTCGCCAAGCTCGCGATGGAACGCGGCGACGGCTTCCATGGCGAGAACACCTTTGTCGGAGTCCTTTTCGTCGACATCCAGGGATCCACCCGACTCGCTGAACGCGAAGCCCCGGACACCGTGGCGGCCATCTTGAACAGCTTCTTCGCGATCGTCGCCGATGTCGTCGATCGGCACAGCGGCTTTATCAACAAGTTCGAGGGTGATGCGGCGTTGGCGATCTTCGGGGCCCCCAGCACCGTGGACGACCCGGCAGGAGCCGCGCTCGCCGCGGCGCGCGATCTGCATTCCGAGCTCGAAGTACTGCGGCCACTGCGGTTTTCGATCGGCGTCTCGGCAGGTGTGGTGTTTGCCGGCAACATCGGCGCGACCACGCGGTACGAGTACACAGTGGTGGGAGACGCCGTCAACGAATCGGCACGACTGTCCGAAGCCGCCAAATCAGTGCGTTCACACGTGCTGGCGAGTGGTTCGGCGCTTGCGGCGTCCGAGGTCGAGGAGGGAGAGTGGCACTCGATCGGGTCGCTGGTGCTGCGTGGGCGCGCGGAGCCCACCAAGCTGTACACCGTTGCCCTGGCGAAGGATTCGGAAGAGTGGAACCTCCGGACACTGGTCGAGGGTGCACTGAAGATACCGGCGACGGTGCTGGGGCTGCGTCCCCGACGATGAGATGTTTCGAACTAACCGAGCGGGACCAGAACGAAGGTAGGTTGTGAGCATGAGCTGGAACACATCGGATATTCCTGACCAAACCGGACGAACATTCTTCATCACCGGAGCGAACAGCGGGCTCGGTGAGCAGAGCGCACTCGCGTTGGGCGCAGCGGGCGCGCAGGTGATCCTCGCCTGCCGCAACGTCGCCAAGGCGGAGCCGGTCGCCGCGCGGATCGGCGACAACGCGACGATCACCGAACTCGACCTGGCGAGCCTGGACTCGGTTCGCGCATGCGCCGAGCGGACGGGCCCGGTCGACGTGCTGATCAACAACGCCGGCGTGATGGCAGTCCCGCAGGGGCGCACCGCAGATGGTTTCGAAATGCAGTTCGGCACCAATCATCTCGGGCACTTCGCGCTCACCGGTCTGCTCTTGCCCAAGGTGTCCGACCGGGTGGTGACGTTGTCGTCGTCGATGCACCAGATCGGCAAGATGAATCTCGAAGACCCCAACTACCGTCAGCGTCGGTACTTGCGGTGGCCCGCCTACGGTCAGTCCAAACTGGCCAACTTGTTGTTCGGGTACGAATTGGCCAAACGCCTCACCGCAGTCGGCTCGCACGTGAAATCGGTTGTGGCGCACCCGGGTTACGCGTCGACGGAGTTGCAGTCGCACACCGAGTCGATCTGGGATCGTGTGATGGCAGTGGGTGGCTCGTACGTCGCCCAGTCCGCTGCCGACGGCGCACTTCCGCAGCTGTATGCGGCAACATCACCGCAGGCGCGTTCGGGTGCCTTCTACGGTCCGACCCAGATGGGCGGGATGCGCGGCGCACCCGGCCCCGCCAAGTCGAACAAGCGATCACACGATGAGCTGATGGCAGCCGGGCTGTGGGACCTGTCCGAATCGCTCACCGGCGTCGAGTACTCCTTCGAGCAGGTATCGCGCTAGTTCTCCTCACAGCACACCACGCGGCCGGAACTGCACGCTGACACGAGGCCCCACACCGGTGGTCTTGGGCACCGCGTGCTCCCACGTGCGCTGACAGCTGCCGCCCATGACGAGCAGGTCGCCGTGGCCGACGGTGAACTTCAACGACGCGCCGCCGCCGACCGGACGTAACAGGAGTGGCCGGGGTGAGCCGAGGGACACGATGGCGACCATCGTGTCCTCGGTTTTACCCCGGCCGATCTTGTCTCCATGCCAGGCCACACTGTCATTTCCGTTGCGGTACAGGCAGAGTCCGGCAGTGGCGAACCCCTCGGATAGCTCGCGGCGGTAATGATGGCCGAGGGCGTCGCGACATCTGTCCAAGAGGGGATGCGGCAGTGGCGCATGTTCCCCGTAGTGGCACAGCAGACGGGGCACATCGAGTACTCGGTCGTACATCGTGCGCCGCTCGTCGCGCCAGGGGACGTCGGCAGACAGGCGGTTGAACAGTTCGTCCGCGCCGACTATCCAGCCGGGCCGCAGGTCCACCCAGGCGCCGTGGGTGAGCGGGCGCCTGACCACTGCGCTTCCCAACTCCGACAGCGCCGGGTCCGTGGATACTTCCTCGAACAGCGAGGCTTGGCGACCGGCATTCATGGTCCCAGGATAACTCGAATCGAACACGCGTGCGAATAGAATGATTGGCGAGACTGTCAGACCTTAGGTAAAGTAACTCTTTACCAACGACGGTTCGTCGCCGACGAACGCGCCATCTGCCAGAAAGAGTCATGTCGAGCGCATCGCGCCCATCTTCGTCCAGCATCACCAGCGAACAACCGCGAGCGGGGCTGACCCGGCGTTGATTGTCCTGACCATCGCTCTCGGTGTCGGCGTCGTCCTGCTCATCACCGCGATGACCGGCTATTTTGTTGCCCAAGAGTTCGCTTTCATGTCGGTTGACCGATCCCGTCTCAAGGCCCGGGCCGAGGCAGGTGATGCGGGCGCCGCCCGCGCGCTCGAGGTCACCCGGCGCACATCATTCATGTTGTCCGGGGCGCAGCTCGGGATCACCGTGACCGGCCTGCTGGTCGGCTATGTCGCCGAACCGCTCATCGGCCGGGGATTGGGTGAATTGCTCGGCGGAGTCGGCATCCCCACCGGCGTAGGTATCGCCGTAGGCGCTGTCTTCGCGGTGGTGTTCTCGACCTTCGTCCAGATGCTCTTCGGCGAGCTGTTCCCGAAGAACCTTGCGATTGCGCGCCCCGAACCCGTCGCTCGCCGGCTCGCCCTGTCGACCACCATCTACCTCTCGCTCTTCGGCTGGCTGATCTGGTTGTTCGACCAGTCGTCGAACCTGTTGCTGCGAGCCCTGCGCATCGAACCGGTGCACGACGTGGAGCACTCGGCGACCGCTCGCGATCTCGAGCACATCGTCGCCAGGTCTCGCGATGCCGGCGAGCTGCCCACGGAACTCTCCGCGCTGCTCGACCGGATCCTCGACTTCCCCGATCGCACCGCCGAACACGCGATGGTGCCGCGCTCCCGGGTGGACACCGTGCGTGCCGACACCCCGGTGACGCAGGTGCTGACAACGATGGGGAGCGGCCACACGCGTTATCCCGTGGTCGGCACGACCTCCGATGATCTGCTGGGTGTGATCGATCTGCATGACCTGCTGTCGGCGCAGCCGGACGGTGCCGACGCTGCGTCCTGCATGCGCGAAGCGGTGATCGTACCCACCAGTCTCCCTCTGCCACAGGTGGTCTCGCGACTGGTGGGCGCATCGGCAGAGATGGCACTCGTGGTGGATGAGTACGGCGGATTTGCCGGAGTGATCACCATCGAGGACATCGCCGAAGAACTGGTGGGTGACATCGCCGACGAACACGACGACGGTCACGTCGCGATCAGCGGGTCTCGCGAAGGCGGCTGGACGATCGCCGGGGATGTGCACCTCGACGAGCTGGAACGCCTGGTGGGACACCGGATACCGGAAGGCGATGTCGAAACGCTCTCGGGTCTGGTGGTCTCCAGGTTCGCCGACTTTCCCGCCGTCAACGACGTTGTCGCCATCCCACTTTCGCCTGACCCGGCCGACCTGGTCGATGAGTCGACTCCGGCTCCGCGACTTCTGAAGGCACAGGTGCTGGCCATCGACAACCGGGTCCCGTCATCGCTTCTGGTGACGATCAGCGGTTCGGAGATCCACTCATGAGTAGTCCATGGATTGTCCTGGCCATCACCGTGGCGTTGATCGCTGCCAGTGCCTTCTTCGTCGCCGTCGAGTTCGCGCTGATCGCCGCGCGCCGGCACCGGCTGGAAGACGCCGCACCCGACAGCCGCTCGGCCCGCGCTGCCCTGCGCAGTGCTTCCGAACTGTCGGTGTTGCTGGCGGGCTCGCAGTTGGGCATCACCGTCTGCACCCTGGCCCTCGGTGCGGTGACCAAACCCGCTGTCCACCACTGGCTCACCCCGCTGTTCGATGACTGGGGCGCCCCGCGGTGGCTCGCCGACGTGGCCGGGTTCGTTCTGGCTCTCATCATCGTCACATTCCTGCACCTGGTTGTGGGTGAGATGGCACCGAAGTCATGGGCCATTGCGCACCCCGAACGATCGGCCACGCTGCTCGCCTTGCCGATGAGGGGTTTCATGGTGCTCACCCGGCCGATCTTGTTGGCGCTCAACCACATGGCGAACTGGTTCTTGGCCAAGGTGGGAGTCGAACCGGTCGACGAGCTCGAGTCCGGGCAGGACTCGGCAACGCTACGGCACCTCGTCGAGCACTCGGCGACGGTCGGCACGCTCGACGAGCGCTACCACGGCCAGTTGATGGCCGCCCTGGAGTTGGAGAGCGTGACGATCGGGGAACTGCTGACGCCGGGCATCGAGCCGGTGAGTGTGCGAGCCGATGCCACCGTGGCGCAGGTTCGTGAAGCCGCCACCGGCAGTGGACATCTGCGGATCCTGGTCAGGGGCCGCCAGACGGTGGAGGGAATGGTCCACGTGCGCGACACCATCGGGGTGCCGCAGAGCAGTCCTGCTCTGGAGCTGATACGCCCGGTGCTGACCCTGCCCGGGACAACCCCGGTCTACGAGGCGCTGCAGCGGGCCAAGGCCGAGAGCAACCACGTGATGGTGGTCGTCGACGACAACAACCGTGAGCCGGGAATCCTCACGGTGAACGATGTGCTGCTGCGGTTGCTGCCGGTGGGTGCCGACGTCTGATCGTGAATCGGCGCCTGACCAGGCATTCGACCGTCAGGACAGGGCGCGAAGGCGCTCGGCTGCCTGTTCGATCACGGTGTCCTCCTTGGCGAACGCGAACCGCACCAGATGGGTCCACTGTTCGGGGTGGTCGACGAACGCGCTGACCGGGACCGCGGCGACCCCGATGCGAGCGGGCAGATCGCGGCAGAACTCGGCGCCGTCGTGGTAGCCGAGTGGCCGGGGGTCGGCGCAGACGAAATAAGTGCCCTCGCTGCGGTGGACGCCGAAGCCCACCTCCGTCAGCGCGGCGGAGATGAGGTCGCGCTTACGCTGCAACCCGGCCGACGATCGCCGGACCCATTCCATCTCCGTGCCCAGGGCGACGGCGATTGCCGGCTGGAACGGACCGCTGCCGACAAAACTCATGAACTGCTTGGCGGCTCGGGCAGCTGCGATCAACTCGGCCGGACCGCTGATCCACCCGACCTTCCAGCCGGTGACGTTGAAGGTCTTGCCTGCCGATGACACCCGCAACGTGCGCTCGCGCATCCCGGGCAGCGTCGCCAGAGGCGTGTGTACCCGCCCGTCGAACACCAGGTGCTCGTAGACCTCGTCGGTCAGTACCAGCACATCGTTGTCGATGCAGACCTGGGCGATGGCCCTCAGATCCTCATCGGAAAGCACTGTGCCGGTGGGGTTGTGCGGACTGTTGATCACCACCATGGCCGTCTCGGGGGTGACGGCCGCATGAAGGGCATCGTGGCCGAGTGCAAAACCGTCGCCATCGGCGATCAGAGGGATGGTCACCCGCTCGGCACCGGCCATCGCTGTCGCGGCGGCGTAGGCGTCGTAGTACGGCTCGATCATCACCACCCGTTCGCCGGGCTCGACCAGCCCGATGATGGCTCCGGCGATCGCCTCGGTGGCGCCGACCGTGATCAGTACCTCGGTGGCCGGATCGTACTGCAGGCCATAGTGATCGAGTTGGTGCTGGGCCACCGCCTCCCGCAGGGCCGGGATGCCTGGACCGGGCGGATACTGGTTCTGGCCGGTCGCGATGGCCTCTTGTGCCGCGGCGAGCATCGCCGCCGGGCCGTCGGTGTCCGGGAATCCCTGACCGAGATTGATGGCATCGTGCTCGGCCGCCAGCTGCGACATCTCGGCGAAGATGGTGGACGAGAACGGCTGTAGGCGCTTGACCGTCCGCATGCGGGTTGCCGGCTTCTTTTCGCTGGTCATCGGAAGAGTGGTGTCCCCGTGAGCTTGTCCGGATTCGACAGGTCGTACACCGCGACGATCTTGCCGCCGCTGACGGCCAGCGCCGTCACCCTCCGATGCAGGGGGCTCTGTTCACGGATCCCGGCGTCGGTGAGCAGGCCCATCTCGCCGTTGATCAGCACGGGACGCGTGTGGCGGGTCATCTCGCTGCCGTACCGGGTCATCACGGTGGAGAGAAGTCGGAGGACGGTGGCCGAGCCGACGATCGGGCCGGTCGCCGACCTCGTGACCCCGTTGCTGTCGGCAAAGTACGTCAGATCCGGGTAAGCAAGTGCGGCAAGCGATTCCATGTCGCCCAGCGTCAACGCGAGCACGCCTTGCGCGACCACCTCGTTGTGGTCTTCGATGCTGTCGGGCTGCAGCGTGTCGGCCATCAGCTCGGCACCCTTGTCGGCGAGCCGGTTGACCTTGTCGGCCGAGATGGCCAGTGCGCCGGCGATCTGTCCGGCGTCTGTTCCGAAACAATCCCGCAGCACATACGAGATGCGGGTGGTGGGGGACAGTGATTCGAGGGCCACCATTGTGGCCAGGCGTGCGCCGTCGCCTGCCACGGCCGACGCCAGCGGGTCCTCGAACGAATCGGGTTCGAGGACAATGGGTTCGGGAAGCCACGGCCCGGTGTAGCTCTGTTTGCGTACTGCAACCGCCTGCAGTGCCGCGAGGGCGGCCCGCACTGTGCGGACCAAGCGGTCTTCCGGGTCTGAGGTGGAACCGCCGTCGGCGGCTATGCCGAGGGCAGCGACAACACTGCCGGTGAGCCGATAGCCGACCGACAACAGCTGCGGGTCACTCCGCTCGAACGTCGCAGTGGACACCCCGACAGCTTACAGTTTGCCGATCGTCAGATGCCCCATTGCCGGTGGTTCCACCTCCGCGTCGTCGGCCGACGCACGCCCCTCAGATCGCCGGCCAAAGATCGTCAGCCGACGGCGGGTCCGAGCAGATCGTCGGCATCGGTGATCCGGTACGCGTACCCCTGCTCGGCGAGGAACCGCTGGCGGTGTGCCGCGTAGTCGGCGTCGACCGTGTCGCGCGAGACCACCGAATAGAAGTGCGCCTGACCACCGTCGGCCTTCGGGCGCAGCAAGCGTCCGAGCCGCTGAGCCTCTTCCTGGCGAGAACCGAATGTGCCCGACACCTGGACCGCGACCGACGCCTCGGGGAGATCGATCGAGAAGTTGGCGACCTTCGAGACCACCAGCGTCTGGATCTCGCCGGTGCGGAACTTCGCGAACAACTCCTCGCGCTCTTTGTTCTTCGTCGACCCCTTGATCACGGGCGCGTCGAGGGCAGCGCCGAGTTCGTCGAGCTGGTCCAGGTAGGCGCCGATGATCAGTGTCTGAGAGTTCTTGTGCTGCTCGAGGATCGACTTCACCACATTGATCTTGGTGTGCGCCGTCGAACAGAGTTTGTACTTCTCCTCCGGCTCGGCGACCGCGTATTCGAGGCGCTCGTTGTCGGTGAGTGTCACCCGAACCTCGATGCACTCGGCGGGAGCGATCCAGCCCTGCGCCTCGATGTCCTTCCACGGCGCGTCGTAGCGCTTGGGCCCGATCAAACTGAAGACGTCGCCTTCCCGGCCGTCCTCACGCACCAAGGTGGCGGTGAGACCGAGGCGGCGCCGCGACTGCAGATCCGCCGTCATCCGGAACACCGGCGCGGGCAGCAGGTGGACCTCGTCATAGATGATCAGCCCCCAGTCGCGGGAGTCGAACAGATCAAGATTCCGGTACTCGCCCTTGGATTTGCGGGTCATCACCTGATAGGTGGCGATGGTGACAGGGCGGATCTCCTTGCGCTCACCCGAGTACTCGCCGATCTCTTCTTCGGTCAGCGACGTCCGTGCGATGAGCTCCCGCTTCCACTGCCTGCCGGCGACCGTGTTGGTGACGAGGATCAACGTGGTGGCCTGCGCCGTGGCCATCGCGGCCGCACCGACCATGGTCTTCCCTGCACCACAGGGCAGCACAACCACGCCGGAACCACCCGCCCAGAACGACTCGGCAGCCAGCTGCTGGTAGTCACGCAGCTCCCAGCCGTTCTCGTCCAGCTTGATCTCGTGGGCTTCGCCGTCGACGTACCCGGCGAGGTCCTCGGCAGGCCAGCCCACCTTCAGCAGGATCTGCTTGAGACGGCCGCGCTCGGAGGGATGAACGATGACCGTGTCGTCGTCCACCCGGGCACCCAGCATCGGCGCCACCTTCTTGTTGCGCATGATCTCGACCAGCACCGCGCGGTCGAAGCTGACCAGGGTCAATCCGTGCACCGGACTCTTCACCAGCTGTAGCCGGCCGAAGCGGCCCATGGTGTCGACGACATCCATCAGCAGAGGCTGCGGCACCGCGTAACGCGAGAACGTGACCAGCGCATCGACCACCTGCTCGGCGTCGTGCCCGGCGGCACGAGCGTTCCACAAGGCGAGCGGTGTCACCCGGTAGGTGTGCACGTGCTCGGGAGCCCTCTCGAGCTCGGCGAACGGCGCAATCGCGGCCCTCGCCTCGGCAGCCTGGGGGTGGTCGACCTCCAGTAGAAGGGTCTTGTCCGATTGCACGATCAACGGTCCGTCAGTCACAAGGAACCATTCTCCTCAGAAGCAGCAGTTTGTGCCACGAGCGGTGGCCGGGGGATCGAGAGCTGCTATATGTGGCAACTCGCTTCGTGATCAACAGTCAACAGGCCGCCGAACTTCCCGACGGCCTCGGCCCGAGGTGGCCGCGCGGAATCAGTCGACGATCTCCACGCTGGTGATCCGGTGAAGTGAGAACCGGTGTTCGTCGTTGCTGCCCGGGTCCAGGGCGATCACCTGGCCGGCGCCGATCATCCGGGGCACGACCACGTGTTTGGACGCGAAGCCCTCGGCGTTGACGTACCCCAGGCGTACCGACTGCTTGTTCGCCAACGCGGTCTGCAGCAATGCGGTCGCAGGCAGTCCGCCACCGGTCACCGATGACCCTCCGGCTCCGGCCGCGGTGAGCGTGGCTGCGTTCGCCGCGTCCTGTGATCGCATGTGGCTTACCACCGCAGCCAACCGATCGCGAGCGGGTGAGCTGAGCGACGGCTTGCGTGCCGACGCGCGTCGTTCCCGTGGGGTCGGCAGCCGAGCCCCGCGCGTGCGCAGGTCCACCAGTTCACCGGCCGAATCCTCGCCCGCCGGAACGAATCCGCCCGCCCGCAGGATATCGAGGACGTCGATGATGGGGTCGTCACACACTGCCACGGTCGGGGCCAGTGCGCGCAGCGACAACTGTTCGGCCACCGGTGAATTGAGCACCGCCGCGAGCGTGGTCGGGTCCTCGCAACGGATGAACGTACTGGCCACGCCGACGCGCAGCTGTCCGTGCTTACGCGCGACATCGTCGATGAGGTATGAGAGTGACTGCGGCACAGGGGTCTTCGAGTGGGACGTGAACAGTGTCATCAGCTCGGTGCCGGTACGGCCCGCATCGAGCGCGCGGCGAACCGACGACTCTGACACCCGGTACACCGAGGCCGCCCCACCGGACTCCAGGTCCGCGACCAGGGCCAGGTCGGCCGCGAGTTCCGGGGTCAGTGGTCCCGGGGCGGTCACCGTCAGATCCGCTTGAGCCAAGAAGAAGTCGATGGGAGCGGGGATGGACTTTGCCATCGCCGCGACCGTGGCGGCCTCGACCTCGTCGGGTGTACCGGTTGCGATGAGTTCGCGGCCCGCCGACGTCAGGGCACCGTGAGCCACCAGGCCCAGCGACTGGGCCTCGGCGAGTGTTTCGATGATCGTCGACTGCGGCATGCGGCGAAGCCACCGGGGATGGCGCCACGCGATGTGCCTGCCGAGGGCGACCGGCGTGACGTCGGCGCCGGGTTTGGCCTCGGCCAGCGCGTGGAGCACAAGAAGCCGCTCGGCGCGGGCAGCACCTTCGGGCATCGCACCGACCAGCGCGCCGATCAACGTGCCGTCCGGGGTGCGTCCGCCGATCTGCCACGGCCTGCGGTGCAGATCCAGCCACCCCGAGGCGATGGAGAACCATCGGCGCTCGGGTGCCTGATGCGACCAGCTGTCCACGGACGTTGTCGGGGCCCACGACGGTTCGAGACCGTCCGACGGGTCGGGCACGGGGAATCCGGAATCGATGAGGCGGAGTCCGGCGAGCACCTCGATCACCAGGCCCACCCGCTTTTCTTCCACGGCCAGGGCCTTGGCGAGTCGACGGATCTCCCGCACGCCCATGCCGCCGGCCCGCAGAACCGCTGCCGGGTGGGCGCCGAGGGTCTCGATGGCGTCGGCGCTGTGCCGCAGGAACTCGAGCGCTTCGCCACCGGCCGCGGCATCGACCTCGGCCAGCCCGACCTTGCGTCCACCGCCACCGGAGAGCTCCGGCGGCCGCAACTCGAATGGCTCGGCTGGATCCTCGCCGCGGATGAGCTGGCCGATCACCACCGGCAATTCGACGGTCTGCTCATCGACCACCAGCAGCAGTCCCTGATGGACCAACCTCGGGACCGGCCGATCCGACTCGGGTCCGAGCCCGGCGTCACGGGTTCGTCCCAGGCCGGGTCCCGACGCCAGCGTGGACAACAGGTCACGCTCCCGGTCGCCGAGGGCGTCGATCTTCGCTCGGATCTCGGCGAGCGACAACGCGTTGACAGGGGCGGTCGCAAGACGTGAACGCCACGGCCACGCCGCTGCCATGTGTGGTCCGGTGACCAGCGCGTCGGGCGTCCCCCACAGCAGCGCGAGGTCGACGAGGTTGTCGATGCGCGCCCGGATCGCGTCGGGTGCGGCGCGCTCCGACAGCGCCTCGACGATGGCGTCGGTGGACACAGGCGACAGCCCACGGGTCTGTTCGGATCGCGAACCCAGTTCCGCGATGGTCTCGAGCACCGCCACCGCCAGCAGGTCCAGGTCTTCGCCACATCGGTTGATCGAGGCCGCCGACATCGCGCGCTGCGCAAGCACCTCGACCCCGGGTGGGGGAGGGCTGGCCAGATCCGGCCGGGACTGCAGGAGATCGAGCAGTTGGTCGTCGTCGCGGCGGGCGAGGTCGTCGGCCAGACTGATTGGCTGGTCGGGGCTCATCCAGTAGATGATATGCGGGCCACTCATGGCAGAATGACGCCCGTGGCTGAAAAGAAGAAGTACGTCGATAATGGTTGGCCCGAGGTTCCCGAGGGTGAGCACGCCGTCAGTGAGTTCGCCGCGCACGTCTCCGGCGCTCTGTCACCGTTCGGTGAGGTCACCTTCCCGCTCCCGGTCGACGACCTGCCTTACCTTCACCCGCGAACCACCGTCAATCGCTGATCGGTGAGCGCGCCGACCGACCGGCCCGGCCCAGGACGTCTCAGCCATCTCGACGAGGCGGGGGCGGCGCAGATGGTCGATGTCGGCGGCAAGGCCGCCACCACGCGTAAAGCGCTGGCCACCGGGGTTTTTCGCACCACCGCCGACGTGATCTCGCTGTTGTCGACGGGCGGGTTGCCCAAAGGGGATGCGCTGGCAACGGCCCGCATCGCCGGCATCATGGCCGCCAAGAAGACCCCCGAGCTGATCCCGCTGTGCCATCAGGTCGCGCTCAGCACCGTGAGCGTCGATTTCGAGCTCGGCACAGACTTCATCGAGGTGCGCGCGACCGCGGTCACCACCGACCGCACCGGCGTCGAGATGGAAGCCCTCACTGCGGTGGCGGTGACCGGACTCACCCTGCACGACATGGTCAAGGCGGTCGATCCGCGCGCGCAGATGACCGATATCTGCCTCCAGGAGAAGACCGGCGGCAAGAAGGGTCACTGGACCCGGGACAACCGGCCGGTTGACGAGACCGGCTCTGCGGACGGAGGGGTCTGATGTCTGATCCCCACGCCGCCGACCCCCGCACTGCAGTGGTGGTCGTGGCCTCGACGCGCGCCGCAGGTGGTGTGTACGCCGACCGCTCGGGGCCGATCATCGTCGAATGGTTGCGCGACCGCGGGTTCGTGGTGAACGACCCGGTGGTGGTTCCCGACGGTGACCAGGTCGGCGCAGCACTCCGAACAGCAGTCGGAGATGAGGCGGCTCTGGTCCTCACCACCGGTGGCACCGGTCTGAACCCGACCGATCAGACCCCCGAACAGACCGCCGCGGTCATCGAACGCGAAATACCCGGTCTGGCCGACGCCATCCGCAACAGCGGGTTGCCCAAAGTCCCCACGGCCGTCCTGTCGCGGGGAACGGCCGGTGTCGCGGGCCGCACCCTCATCGTCAATCTGCCCGGTTCCACGGGTGGTGTCCGTGACGGCCTCGAAGTTCTGGCACCTGTGCTCACCCACGCCCTGGACCAGATCCACGGAGGCGACCACTGATGGCTGCCATCGTCGCCCGTGCCGTGGTCACCGAAGAGCCTCTATCCACCGCCGACCATGAGGCCCTCGCCTCCGAGGCGGCAGGCGGAAAAGCTGGGGCCATTGTGAGTTTTGTCGGCGCGGTGCGCAATCACGACGGCGGCCGCGACGTCACCGCACTGAACTACAGCGCGCACCCGACGGCCGGCGAGGTCGTCGAGAAGGTCGTGGCAGAGATCGCGGCCGGGGCCGACGGCGTACGTGCGGTCGCTGTGTCGCACCGGGTGGGGCCACTGGCCATCGGTGATGCGGCGCTGGTGGTGGCCGTGGCAGCCGATCATCGCCAGGCAGCCTTCGCGACCTGTGCGCTGCTGGTCGACGAGGTCAAGGCCCAACTCCCGGTGTGGAAACACCAGATCTTCGCCGACGGCACCGACGAATGGGTTGGCTGCGCCTGACCAGAGTGCCCCACCCGCCCGGAATTGGTGGGTTCGGGCGGGGTCGACCTGGGCAAATGCTCGCCCGAACCCACCAT
Organism: Williamsia muralis NBRC 105860; assembly: GCF_001598915.1. Taxonomy (GTDB): domain Bacteria; phylum Actinomycetota; class Actinomycetes; order Mycobacteriales; family Mycobacteriaceae; genus Williamsia; species Williamsia muralis. The sequence continues at coordinate 1,185,867 of NZ_BDAP01000001.1, forward strand.
CATCGGAACATGGAAAAGGGCCCCGCACGGACTCATGGTCGCGTGCGAGGCCCTTCGTCTGGGCTCCCCGAGATCAGGGGAGGGGCAGGATGTCCCGGTACTGGTTGTAGAACGCGATGGATCCGGCGTCGAGGTCACCGGCCGCGTTGGCCTGATCGATCAGCGCATGAACGGTGGGATCGTTGAACACGGACTTCAGGTCGTTCGCGATCTCGTCGGTCTGAGCCGAGAGGTCCGAAGCCTGGGGCGCAGCCGGTGCTGCGGGGATCTCGAGGCTGGGAGCTGCAGCGGGAGCGTTGCGCGGGGTCGCGCCACTCAGGCCGGTGCCGCAGGTCGGCCATGCGCCGGGTCCCTGGCTGGCGAGGACGCGCTCGGCGACAGCGATCTGCTGCTCACGGGTTGCCTGGTCGGCGGAGGGGGCGAACTCGCCGCCGCCGTGGCCGGTCCAGGTGCTGGGGCTGAACTGCAGTCCACCCTGGTAGCCGTTGCCGGTGTTGATGGCCCAGTTGTTACCCGACTCGCACGAGGCGACCTGGTCCCACTCGGCGTCGGTGGCTGCACCGGCGTTGCCGCCGCCTGCGAAGGCGAGGGTGGCGCCGCCGCCGATGACGGCAGAGGTGAGGGCGAACTTGGCGATGGTGCGACCAGTGGTGGTCGGCTGACGATGACGTCCGGACATGAGTTGTACTTCCTCTCTCCACGCGCCTACGAAGTCAGCTGTCGGGTTCGAGCGAGAGGTTGCTCGGTCCGCTTGCGCGGGCTTCACCCCAAGGGCTCCGATTTCTCGGAACCCGGTGATCTCCAGGAGATGTTGGGTCCCCCGTCCTCGTCCCTGAAATGCGTTTGGAGTTTCTCGGTTCGCGGGACGAGGTTGGGCGCGGCGAGCCGGGAATATTCACTTGCGGTCTGGCCGATCAGGTCGACCGAGACAGACGGTACGGGTTAATCAGTGGTTACACATAACTTCTTCGACGGCCTTTTCGACGTGTCGGCGGGCCCGTTTTCGGCGGTTTCGGCATTACTGCTGCTCATCGGTATGACTGTCGTCCTGTGTCCGTACCGTAACCCAACCGTTATGTGAGGAACGTCACAGCTTCATCCGAAGGAATGAGACGCCGATGTGGGTCGAATGACCCGTTGCTGCGCACGGTGAGATGCGCTCAACCGCCCGCGAACGGCGGCAGGACGTCGACGGTGTCGCCACTCGAGAGCGCCCGTGAGCGGTCCCGAACGGCGACGGACTCATGCAGATATGAGCATCTCTCGAGCACTTCAGCCAACTGTGGATTGCTTTGACCCAATTGGATTTCCAGATCCGCAAGAGTGGCTTTGTCAGTGAGTTCGACCACACTTTGCTCGACACCCGCGGCTGCTTGGGCGGCAGCAAAGAACCGGACGCAGATACGCATAGTCAGCCCCCGATCGCCGACATCGACCGTGCGGGCTGGAGGAAGCCTGGCTCGTTGACGCCATGGCCCGGGAGCTTGCCCCACGTGGACTGTCGCCACCGCAGCGCGATTTCCTGATCTGTAGCGTCAGTTGACTTCAGTAAACTGCGTAGGTCCGTCTCCGAGGTGGCGAACAGGCAATTGCGAAGCTGTCCGTCCGCGGTGAGCCGGGTCCGGTCGCAATCGCCGCAGAACGGGCGGGTCACGGAGGCGATGACCCCGACTCGGGCAGGCCTCCCGTCGAGCCCGGTATGACCCTCCACGATCCAGCGTTCCGCCGGGGCCGACCCACGCGCCACGTCGTCGGGCCGCAGGTCGAAGTCCTGCTGCAGGCGGGCGAGGATCTGGTCGGCGGTGATCATCGAGGTGCGTGACCAGTGGTGTTCGGCGTCCAGCGGCATCTGCTCGATGATCCGCAGTTGGTAGCCCTTGTCCAGGCACATCTTCAGGAGCGCAGCGGCGTCGTCGAGGCCGCCGGCGGTGTCGAGCACGGCATTGACCTTCACCGGGGTCAACCCGGCGTCGGCCGCGGCCTCGAGGCCTGCCAACACGTCGGGAAGGCGGTCGCGACGGGTGATGGCAGCGAACTTGGCGGCGTCGACGGTGTCCAGGGATACGTTCACCCTGTCCAGGCCGGCAGCTGCCAATCGTTTCGCCTGCCGGGCCAGGCCCAGTCCATTGGTGGTCAGCGCGATCTCGGGTCGGGGGTCAAGGGCGGCAACCGCTTCGATGATCTCCGGGAGGTCCTTGCGCAGCAGTGGCTCGCCGCCGGTGAACCGGACGGCTCGTACTCCGAGTTCGCGCACGCCCACCGAGACCGCCCGCACGATCTCGGCAGCTGTCAGAACGTCGTCGCGATCGAGCCAGTCGAGGCCTTCGGCGGGCATGCAGTAGGTACAGCGCAGATTGCAGCGGTCGGTCACCGAGACGCGGAGGTCGCGAACAGCGCGCCCGAAGGTGTCCACCATTGGACCGCTGGTGGGCATGACGGCGTCTGTCCCGACGGGCGGGCGGGCGGATAAGCCGGCTGGCATACCCAGAGCGATGGCGGTCACCTGTACAAGCCTACGGTGAACGCCCGATCGAGGTCGGATCCCCGGTGAAAACTGACTACGGTCGTTTTCTGATGGGCGCCGAAGTCGTGGTTGCTACGCCCGTCTTTCCAGCGCCCGGAACGCACTGGCGTGGAACACGAGCGGCTCCTGCGACGGGTCGGCGCGCAACGCCTCGACCTTGAGCAGGACCAGGCTGTGATCGCCGGCCGGTATCTCGTTGTAGATGGTGCACGAGAGCTGGGCCACCGCTCCGCCGATGAAGAGTGCCCCGTCGTCGGTCGTTTCCACCCGCAGCCCGGTGAATCGCGCATCGGCCCGGCCCGCGAGCTGCTTGCACTCGGCGTCCTGATCACGGGCGAACACCGACAGCCCGATGACGGGAGCGTTGCGCAACTTGGGCCACGTCGTCGATTCGTTCTGAACGCAGAGTGACACCAGTGGCGGGTTGAGCGACACCGTGGCGAACGAGCTGGCGGCCATGCCGATGGGGTCGCCGTCGCCCTGGTGGCATACGGCGACCACACCGGTCGGAAAGCAGCTGTATGCAGCGCGGAGTGCCGTGCCGTCACTGGTGGGAGTCAATGCTCCGTCGATTGAGAGCGTCATGTCGTCAGTCACTGTAGTGGCGACCTCGAGCCGCGGCCCTGGTGCGCAGCGGCGTTCCGATGGCGTCGCCCTGATCGCAACGCAAAAATCAGCCCGAGCAAAAAGCCGAGCGGGGCACACATGGTGAGCAGATAGACGAACAGGGGAGCGGTCTCACCGGTGATCGGCGTACTCAGAAACAGCCAGAGCAGTGCGATGACTCCGATGGCGAACAGTCCCACAGCGGCCCGCAGCAAGAGGCTGCCTTCGGCTTTGCGCATGTAGACAACGGTAGTGCAGGTTCGAGGCGGCCGAAAACCCGTGTGCTCGGGGGTTGGCCGAGGCGCTAGACTGACCGAACGCGTCCGGCTGGGCCAGTTGCCCGCAGCGGGCGCTTTCGTTTTGGGCAATGCGAGTAGATGAGGGTGAGCACAGTGCCTACCGGCAAGGTGAAATGGTACGACGCGGAGAAGGGCTTCGGCTTTCTCTCGCAAGATGAGGGCGAAGACGTCTATGTGCGCTCGTCCGCGCTCCCCGATGGGACCGAGGCGCTCAAACCCGGCCAGCGGGTCGAGTTCGGCATGGCAGCGGGCCGTCGCGGCCCACAGGCGTTGACGGTCAAGGTTCTCGATCCGGCTCCCAGCGTTGCCAAGAACACGCGGGAAGCGCGCAAGGAACAGCCCAAGCGGCACAGTCCTGATGAGCTGCACGGCATGGTGGCCGACCTGATCACGTTGCTGGAAGGCAAGATTCAGCCGGATCTGCGCAAGGGCCGATACCCCGACCGCAAGACCGCCGCCCGGATCTCCGAGGTGGTGCGGGCCGTTGCCCGGGAGCTCGAGACCTAGCAGTACTCGTGTGACACCGCTGCCGGTTCTCCAACCGGCCGGATCTTCGACCAGCCGGATTTCGAACTAGTCGGACGCTGGGACATCAACACCGTCGGGAAGGGTGTCGATGCCCCAGATCCCGCGTGGGATGAAGCCGCCCGCGTCTTCTTTCTGTGACGGCTGCTTGATCTCGATCGTCGCCAGGATCCGGTCGCGGGTCGAGGCGAGGGTGAATGTGCGTTTGCTGTCGCTGCGGTAGAAGACCTCGGCGGTGTTGTCGAACCCGTCTTTGGTGAGGTACTGCACCACCAGCGTCCAGGGCCCGACGGACAGGTCACTCGACAGCGACACCATCACCGCGTCGCCGACCGGCACGGGGATCCGCGCCGGCTTGTTGGTCGGCGATCCTTCGCAGTTCGTCACCTCGATGGAGCAATAGATCAGCGGCTCAACGGTGATCAGTGTGTTGCCGTTCGCGACATGCAGATACGGAACGTCGTTGTCCTCGTGTCCGGAGGCCAACGCGGCCACCGAGCCGCCGATGACGGCGACGAGCAACAGAACGGTGATGACGGCGATCGCGAAGAACTTCTTCTCGCCTGTGGTCAAGCGTGCGCTCATGTATCCCAACTCATCGGTCTCCGCCGCCCTTGTTCCAGGCCTCGCGGATGTGCGGATCGACATGGATTGCGCCGGTGGGCATGGTCATGTCTGGCCGCTTGCCGCCGAATCCGGGGACCAGCGTAGAGCCCCGGTTGGTGACGAAGGTCTGCACCAGGCCCAGGGCCAGCAATCCTGCGACGACTCCGAAGCCGATGGTGAGGTTCGGCGGGAGCAGCACGCCGAGGGATGCGCCGAACACCCAGCTCATCTGCAGGACGGTCTCAGAGCGACCGAAAGCCGAGGCCCGGGATTCGTCCGGAAGGTCGTTCTGGATGGACGAGTCAAGGCAGACCTTGCCGATGGCGCTGGTTCCCGAGGCGACGAGCGCCGCGATGGCCACGAACAGCAGGCTGCCGAACGCTGCGGCCAATGCCGCGACCGCGACGCAGGCACCGGTCACCATCACGATGATGCGCTCGGGGTTCTTCAGCTCCAGTCGTGTGCCGGTGGCGTTCCCGATGAAGTTCCCGATGCCGGCGGCCGCGCCGACCGCGCCGAGCATGGCGACCTGGGCCCAGCCGCTGCCGCCACCCTGCTGCGACTTCGCGTAGAAGGCGATGAACAGGGTCAGGAAGCCGGTCAGGATGCGGATGGTGCCGTTGCCCCAGAGACCGACGAGTACGTTGCGGCCCAGGGGCTGACGCATCGTGGCCGCCAGGGCCTTGACCGGAGAGGCCTTCTCGCCGGATTGTTTTGCGCTCGGTGGCTGTGCGCCACCAGGCGGGGGGTACTGGGCAGGATCGGGGCGTCGCAAGGGATCGCGTGCCGGTTCACCGTGGTAGGTCAGTGTGGTGGGGACCTCGCCCGCGGTGACCTCCACCCAGGACGGGATGCGCATGCACAGCACGGCGCCGGCGACGGTGATGATGGCCAGCCACACCATGGCGCCGGGCAGGTGCAGAGGAAGGACCTTGGCCAGCAACACTTCACACAGTGCTGCCACACCACCGCCGAGGATCGTTCCGCCCACCAACCCGAATGTGGTCAGTCGGGAGTTGACCCGGACCAGGTCGATGGTCGGCGGTAGGACACGCGGTGTGACGGCCGACTTGAGCACGCCGAATGACTTGGACAGCACCAACATTCCGAGTGCGCATGGGTAGAGCACCCAGGGGTCGTAGGTCAGCTGGTTCGCGGCGTCGTCCCAACCGCAGTTCGCCATCACCAGCAGGGCCAGCACGGTGCGCCCGGCGAAGGTGCCGGCCATCGCGATCCGACGGCCACGCTGGAGTTTGTCGAGCATCGGCCCGATCAGTGGGGCGATGATCGCGAACGGCGCGATGGTCAGCAACAGGTAGAGACCGACCTTGCCTTTCGATTCCGCGCTTGCGGCGGCGAAGAACAAGGTGTTGGCCAACGCGATCGTCATCGCGGCGTCGACTGCGAAGTTGACCACCGTCGGATAGGTCAACGCGGTCAGACCGGAACGGTCGGCACCGTCGGCGGTGGCGGCCTGATGAATCTTGCCCAGGCCCTTCGATGTCAGCTCCCGGCCTCGAAGCGCGGCAACGCGAGTGACGGTGAGTTTGCGGGGCATTGCCCGGCCGCCGGATTCCTCGCGGTGGTAGTCGGTCTCGTCCAGTGGCGGCAGATGCGGGTTGCGCGATGTCTGCTGGCGGGTGTCGTTCCGGCGGCTGTCGTCGTGAGGGGGGAACGCCGCGGTGGACGCGGGCGGCGGACCGCCTTGAGCAGGACCACCGTTGGGAGGCCCACTGGGCGGTCGCGGGCCACGCGGTGGCATGGGGGGCTGGCCGCCGCGCGGATAGGAGGGCTGACCCCCAGGACGTGGCTGGCGGGTTCCCGGCGTCGAGCCGTCCACCGGGTAATTGGCCGAACCCGGATGCGCTGCGGGCCCCGGTCGTGGCGGCTGGCGGGGGTCTTGCCCGGCGGGGTCGGCGGGGCGCTGAGTGCCTCTGCCCCTGCCCGAGGAGGTCGTACGAGGATCGTGTGGTTGATTTCCTCGGTTCACTTTCCCGATTGTTCCCTATCCGACGCAGGCCTACCAACCCTCGGGCACTTGCGGCGCGCCCCGATACGGCACACTGGAGGACGTGAACGCGGTTACCGAGCAGACAGACGCAGTGACTGATCACGACGGGCCCGGCAGTCATGTCGACCAGGAGAGGGATGACGCCGAGCAGAAACGCGTGGAAGCGCTGCTGACTGCGGCCGTCTCGCAGGCGAGGGCCGCGATCGACGCCGACGACAAAGAGGTCGGTGACCACCTCGAAGCGGTCACCGAGGCCGCCTTCACGGTCACCCACTACTTTGCCGCCCAGGTGCCCGGCTACCGCGGATGGCAGTGGTGTGTGGTCCTGGCCGGATGCCCTGGCTGCGACGACGTCACGGTCAACGAGGTGGCCTTGCTGCCGGGTTCCACCGCACTGACCGCGCCGGAATGGGTTCCGTGGGCCGAGCGGGTGCGGCCGGGAGACCTGAACCCCGGAGATCTGCTGGCCACGCCCGCCGACGACCCACGCCTTGTCCCGGGGTACGTCGACAACGACGACAACGACCCCTTCAGCGAAGAGTCCGCTGTGGCGACCGAACTGGGTCTGGGCCGCAAACGACTGCTGAGCCGCGAGGGTCGGCTCGAGGCGGCTTCGCGGTGGGTCGAGGGTGAGCACGGTCCCGCTTCCGAGATGGCGAGGAGCGCCCGGCACAACTGCGGCACCTGCGGTTTCTACCTCCCCGTTGTCGGTTCGCTGCGCGCCGCGTTCGGTGTGTGCGCCAACGAATACGCCGCGGACGGTCGTGTGGTGCACGCCGAGTACGGGTGCGGCGCCCACTCGGACGTCGAGGCGCCCACCGGCGGCGGAAGCCCTGCCTACGATGCCTACGACGACGGCGCGGTTGAGATCCACGCCAACTCCTGACCCGTCGTGCAGCTGTCCGACCCGTTCGGCCTCGGCCGTCTGCGCGACTCGATTCTCGGGTCGTGGCTCACCTCGCCCACCCGTCTGCGTGAAGACACTGCTGCCGAAACAGATCTCGTCGGCGTCGGGTATCGCGATCGCCTGCTGACCGAGCTGGTCGCCAACGCCGCCGATGCCGCGACGGCTGCCGGGATCATCGGTTCGGTTCGTGTGTGGCACGACGGTCGGTGGCTGCACATCGCGAACACCGGCGCACCTGTCGACTCCGACGGTGCCGCTGCCCTGACGGCGCTGCGTTCCTCGAGCAAACACGGCGACGGCTTGATCGGACGGTTCGGGGTGGGGTTCACCGCTGTTGCCGCGGTGACGCGTCATGTCGAGATCCGTTCGAAGACCGGATCATTCGAGTTCTCAGCCGAACGCACGCGTGCCGAACTGGCCGCGAACGGGGCGGTTGTGGAGCAGGTGCCGACGCTGCGCCTGGCCTGGCCGATCGACACCGCGCCGATCGACGGCTTCGACACCGAGGTGGTGATGGAGATCGACAACTCGATCGACATGGCCGCGATGTTCGACGGTTTTGCCACCGAAAGTGTGCAATTGCTGCTCGAGCTCGAATCGATCGACACGATAACCCTGCCCGACAACACCTTTCGACGCGTCCGCGAGGGCGACACCATCTCCGTCGGCGGTGCGAGCTGGCGTGAGCTCGTGGCGCCGCGCGCCCGCTGGTTGCTCCCGCTGCGCGACGGCAGGCCGGTTCGCGTGCGTCGCGATGTGTTGCGTGCGCCCACCCGCACCGACGTCGAGCTCACCGTGCCGGCCATCTGTGTCGGCGATGTGCAGCTGACGGCTGATCGTCGTGGGCTGCACCCCGACGCCGACATAGCCGTGTTGGCAGAGGGTTACGCACAGATCGTGGCCGAGCTGCCCATCGATCAGCGAATGGGGCTCGTCCCGGCGCCGGGGTTCGCGGCCGGACGCGACGACGAACGACTGCGTGAAGCGCTGATCGCCGAGTTGGCCGGGCACGCCTGGGTTCCGGGTGCCGAGGGCGACGACCTGATCGCCTCCCGGGCCGAGGTACTGCCCGACCTCACCGCCGGGCTCGCCGGCCTCTTGGGCGAGGTCATCACGACGCTGGTGCATCCCGACCTGTCCGGCCGGGGCTCGCTCAGCACGCTGAGGTCGGTGGGTGTGACGGAGATCGGTCTGGCGGAGGTGGCCGAACGGCTCACCGGTCTGGAACGCGAACCAGGGTGGTGGGGCGACCTCTACGCCGAGTTGTCGGTGGTGGCACAGGGCCAGGTCGACGAACTAGGGGCGCTCCCGGTGCCCTTGACCGACGGACGGACACTTCCCGGTGCCCGCGGAACCGTGCTGCCGCCGTACCGCGGCGACGAGGATGCCGACGTTGTCGCCCCCAGCTGGCTCCCGACCGTCCATCCTGCGGCGAACCACGATCTGCTCGAACGGCTCGGTGCTCAGCGGATCACGGTGGGGGAGATGCTGTCCGACCCAGCCCTGCGCGCTGAGATCGACGAGGATCCGGCCGATGAACGTCTGGTGCGGAGTGTGCTCGGTTTGCTCCGCGCGGCTCCGGACGTGGTGGTCCCGACCTGGCTGGGTCAGTTGCAGCTCCCCACCGATGACGACGACGTGCGACCGGCGGACGAGCTGCTGTTGCCGGGCAGTCCGCTTTCGGCTGTGCTGATCGATGATTCGCCGTTCGGGATCGTCTCGGCCGATCTGGTGGAGGAGTTCGGCCAGGCGGCGTTTCGCGCTCTGGGCGTGGGTTGGGACTTCACGGTGCTGCGTGAGGAGTATCCGACCGGCCCCGACCACGACCTGCCCGACGAAGAGCAGTGGTGGAACACACTGGACGATCCGCCCCAGACGCTGTCGGCCGTCCGCGATCTCGACCTGGTCGACCCCGACCGCTGGCCGGAGGCGCTGAGTTTGCTGGTCGAATCTGCCGACGCGGCAACGTTGTTGGCCGATCGTTCCGGGTACACCTGCTGGTGGCTGCGACACTATGCGGTGGTCGACGGCGTACCGCTCGGGGGCTGGCGTGCACCGAGCGACCTGACCGTCGCAGGCCTGCTCGACCCCATCGATCACCCGCATGGTGACGAGATCTCCGGCGCGCTCGGCAATGCCGATGTCGAGGACATCGACGCGGCTCGGCTCATCCTGAACCGGCTGTCCACGGCCGACCGCGCGGTCTCACCGCTGGTGGCGGCCACAGCACACACTGCCCTCGCCGAGGCGCTGCGGGCCGGCCGCATCGAGCTGGACGACATCGAACCACCAACGGCTGCAAGAACTCTCGCCGGAGACGTGGCGCAGGACGCGGTTGTCCTCGACGCTCCCTGGCTCGCCGCCGCCATCGACCCCGGTCGACTCATCACCGTGGTGCCGTCGCAGATCGGGCTGGCATCGGCGCTCGCCGACCTGCTCGACATGCCGCTGGCGACCGAGGAGTTCACTGCAGTACCGGTGCAGGAGGGCAGGCCGTCCACATGGGAGGCCGAGCCCGGCGCGTTGCGTTCGGCGTTGATGCAGAGCAGGCCGCTGCCCACCGGTCCCATCCGGGTCCACGATGAATTGCTAGTCGAGGTGCACCACGACGGCACCACGAGTCGACGCCGGGTTCCGTTCTGGCGCGATCAGAAAGGGGCGCTCCACATCGATGCCGAGTTCCACGTCATCCCTGACTGACCCGACGGGCATTCTCCGAACCGAGTCCCTCGCCTTCGGGCCGGACCGTTCTGTCTGGGAATGGTCGGTGACGAACCGGACCGACGCGTGGACCCGGACGATGAAGATCGTCACCACCCTCGGCGACACCGCCACCATGACGCTGGTGGCGGTGCTGGCGACCACCACTTTGCTCGTGCTGCGACGAGTTCGGTCGGCGGTGCTGGTCGGGGCCGGGTCGCTGATCGGGTACGGCCTGATGGTCGGGCTCAAGCACCTGATCGGGCGGGAACGGCCGCCTGCGGAGGCCCGATTGCTGGACATCGACACGTTTTCCATGCCGTCCGGACACGCGATGATGGCGACGATCGTCTACGGCCTGATCGCGGTCGCCGGCTATCACAGCAGTTCGTGGGTGCGAGCGCACCGTCTGGTGCTCGTGGCGGCTCCTGTGCTCGCCGTGGCGATCGGCTGGAGTCGCGTGTACCTCGGGGTCCACTGGATGACCGATGTCGTGACAGGCTGGCTCCTGGGCGTGGTCTTCGTGGCGTCGGCGACCTATGTCATGTTCAGGACAGACCGTCTTGGGCGGCGCGGCTCCCTCGCCGGATCGCCCACCGTTGCAGGGACACCACAAAGCAGCCGAACAGACCGACGCCCAGGCCCACCAGGCAAATGGTGAGCGTGTTGTCGGTTCCCAGGTCCCAGACGGCAACCAGCACGGTCGCGATGAGGAAACCGATCATGCCCACCGCGATCACCGGCTCCGGTGCCGTCAGTGCTCGCGGCAGCGATGGAATGGGTTCGGGCATGCAGTCGACACTAGTGGCGGAAACGTGGCAGGCCAACTCGTACGCAGTCGAAAGTTCACTCGTTTAGCCACTCGTCCAGGCGTAATCTCAGACGTGGGGATGGCTTGTGCAGCACTACGAGACGAACTGTCTTTTAAAAAGTTAACGAGCATTCACTCGTGAACCGAACACATGAACATCGCCGGTTCATGGTGCATTCAGCGCGGGCTCACCTATCCTTGATCGCGTGGATCACAATGACGAAAAGCTCGCGAGCGATCTGGCGATCGCCGTTGTCCGGTTGACCAGGCATCTGCGCGGTCGCCGGTCGGCATCGCCGGTGTCGCTGACACAGCTTTCGGCGTTGGCAACCCTCAACAGGGAAGGCCCGATGACGCCGGGCGCCATCGCGGCGAGGGAACGTGTGCAACCTCCGTCGATGACCAGGGTCATCGCATCCCTGGCCGACCTCGGCCTGGTCAAGCGCGAACCGCACCCCACCGATGGACGCCAGGTGATCGTGACGCTGTCGCCGTCGGGAACCGACGTTGTGGTCGATGAGGCGAATGCCCGCGAGGAATGGCTGCGTGCCCAGCTCAAACGCCTCGACGACGATCAGATGGCGACGCTGCGTGACGCCGTCGGCATCATCGAATCGATCGTCGCAGAGAGCGACTGAACGCCGCGCCCCAGAGCGGGACTAGAAGAACGTGCCCGCCACCGGCTTGCGATCGGTGCTCAGCGCCTGATCCAGCGCATGGAGTGTGGGCCCGTCCACGGCCCAGAGTCGCTCTGCCGATGCGAAGTCCACCGCGCGGTACGCCCCGAGGTAGAGGCTGCCCAGCACGGAGATGTCCATCGTGACCGTCGGTTCGGCATCGGTCTCGGTGACCCCGGCCCGGCCGTCGGTGATGGCGAGCTTGAAGCGACCCCCCGACTGGCGGAACTTGTCCGATACCTCGATCACGAACTCGGCGTCGAGACCGTACTCGCGCATCGTCAGAGCCGCCGGCACGTCGAGGATCCGCAACCACATGCTGTCGCGGATACCGGTCACGGACGGAGCACGCAGATCGGTCAGCTTCAGCGGCAGCGGGTCGTCGACCGGCGTTGTCGCGGTGATGGCGGGCAGCAGATCCAGGCCGACCAGCACCCTCCAGAGATCGGAATGCGCTTCGTCGGTGACGGCGAACAACTCCGAGACCTCCGCCACCGACACGCTTTCCGACTCGTGGTGGATCCGGTAGCTGGCATAGCCGTCGGGATGCAGCAGGTAGTGCAGACCGCTTCGTCCGTCACGCAGGATCGGACGGTCGGCGAAGATCATGTTCCACCACACCGGCGCCCGGACGATAGCGCCGGGCCTGGTGGAAACCCAGCGGTCGTGTAGTTCGGGAACGCGGTCGCGGATCTGGTCCGGGTCGGCGTAGCGAACCCTCGAATCCTCGGGGGCCGGTGCGCGCAGTTGTGCGCGGCGCAGGTCGATCCGAACCTGCTGCTCGAAAGCGGCAGGGCCGTAACCGAATCGCTCGTAGATGGTGCCCTCTGATGCGGTGAGGATCGAGAACACGGACTGCTCGCGCTCCCATTGCTCGAACAACTCGGTGATCATCATCCGCAGGATGCCGCGGCGGCGGTGCGTGGAGGCCACCGACACCCAGGACAACCCGGGCAGCGATACCCGATGTCCGCCGGGAACCGACATCGTCATCCGGAAGAACATCGACACACCGACCAGCGTCGGCCGCTCGGGATCGGACATGTCGTGCACCACGATGACGTCGTCATCGCGAACTTTCGAGCGGATGTCGGCCAGCGCCTCTTCGTCGAGGGGATTGACGAACGCGAAGGCCCGGGCGTCTGCGGTCGCGATGGCCGGCCAGTCGGATTCATTTGCGCGACGAAGCGTCAGATTACCTTTGCTCACCCGTTCAACCTGCCATATCGGCCGTCGGGCAAACTAGTCGGATGGTCGGATCGCACGCTCACCAGGCAGGACCTATGTCGGACCTCGCGGTGACGGTCATCGACATCGACGACCCCGACGACCCACGCGTGGACGACTTCCGTGACCTCAACTCGGTCGACCGGCGGCCGGATCTCCCGGTCCTCGCCGGAGGACGCCCCGGCAGGGGGCTGGTCATCGCGGAGGGTGTGCTCGTGGCACAGCGGATGGTCGCTTCCCGGTTCGCGCCGCACGCCTTCTTCGGCGTGGACAAGAGGTTGCGTGAACTCGGTGAGACCCTCACCGATCCTACGGTCAGCGGGGTGCCGTTCTTTCGCGCTGACGCAGACGTGATGGCCCAGGTGGTGGGCTTCCACCTCAATCGTGGTGTGCTCGCCGTGGCGCGCCGCCCCGAACCCCTTGCGCTGCCCGACATCCTGGCCGACGCGCGCACCGTCGCCGTGCTCGAAGGTGTGAACGACCACGAGAACATCGGCAGCATCTTCCGTAATGCGGCAGGTTTGGGTGTGGACGCCGTGATCTTCGGTGGGGCATGCGCCGATCCGCTCTACCGGCGATCGGTTCGGGTGTCGATGGGCCACGTACTGCTGGTTCCGTTCGCCCATGCCGCCAGCTGGCCGGCAGACCTGGACGTATTGCGCAGCAACGACTTTCGCATCATCTCACTCACCCCCGACCCGGAGGTGGCGACCCTGTCGCAGGTGGTGGATGCCCAGCGTGTGGCGTTCATGGTGGGGGCCGAAGGGCCGGGACTGACGGAGACGGCGATGCGTGCGGGCGATGTGCGCGCCCGCATCCCGATGGCACGCGGAACGGATTCGCTCAATGTCGCGACTGCCGCCGCCCTCGCGTTCTACGAGCGGGCTCGCTGAACGGGCTCTTCGAACGGGCTTGCAGACCAGTTCGCGCGTCAGGCCTGCATCAAGCCTTGGGCCCGAATCCGAACCACCGGGCCACGCGCTTGACCGCAGGTGCGGGCGCCGACTCCTCGACGGGTCGCTGCGGATGCTCGGTCGGATACTGGCCGTCGGACGGGTGCTGTTCGGCGAGGTTCCGTTCATCCGAACGCTGGTCGGGTTGATAACCCTTCGGCCGAATCGCAAAGCCCGACAACTGGATCGAGTGCGGATCGGAGTCCGACGGGTCGCGTGGGGTGGTGATGCGGAAGCCCAGCCAGCTCCGCATGGCCTCCTCGGCGAACTCCTGCGGATGGAAGGGAAGGGCCTGGGGGTCTGGGATGGCGCCCTCGGCGTAGACGAGCGGGCGTTCGCCGGCCCAGAACGGACCCTCGAAGATGAACGGGAGACCGATGTTCTCGTAGATGTCGACGGGGTTGGCCGCGAACGACCGGCGCAGTATCCCGTCCTCCCAGCGCGCGAATGCACCGACCGAGTACTCCGGATCGGTGTTGAGGAACACCGTTGCCTGCGCCGGCAGTGCGGCGGTCCACTGCTCGGGCAGGGTGGACGGACTGCTGGTTCGCAGGATCGGTCCGGTCACCACGGCCAAGGAGCGGTAGACGCCGACGAAGAGCTGGTCGGCTGCCGGGGTTGCGGCTTCCACCAGATCGCACTGTCCGATCGGCAGCAGGGTCATGTCGGGGAACAGATCCGTGGCCAGTGCCTGCGCCGCATTCTCGTCGTTGGTCACGCCCTCGCGGATCTCGGCCGCCGGATCGCTCGAATTGACGAACCAGAGCATGGACGCCTTCGCTGCCAATTCAAGCCTTTCCGTGATTGCTGTCCGACATTAGGTGCATCAAACAACTTAGCCTGCGTCAGGTGTTGCCACTGCTCCGGACACCGAGCAGAACATCTTCCCAGGTCGGCACGGCGGGTTTGCGGCTGTTGCGAGCACGCTTACGCGGCGCGGGTGCCTGCTGTTCGGCCGCGGGGGCTTCCGGGGCGTCGTCGTGGTCGTGGTGGTCGTCATGATCGTCGGTGGTGGTCGGCGCCGGCTCGGTGACCGCCGGCTCGCTGTCGACCTGCGGCGCGGGCACGGGTTCGGCCCGCCTCGCCGGTATGCGCCGGGCCGTCTGGGCGCCGGTCAGGGAGTCGGCGTCCACGGTCACGGCTTCGGTTCCGTCGGATTTCACGGTCAGACGTGCGGGCCGCGATACGGGTGTCACCTGTGCCGCTGGGGGAGGTGTGTAGTCGAACGCGAGCTCGGGGTGGTCGTAGTCGTAGGTGTTGTCCTCCGAGACCGGCGCGACGGCGATCACGCTCCGCAGCGGCCGGCTCATGTCCGGATCGGTCAGCTCGTCGGCCACTTCGTCGATGGCCTCGACGGTGCCCGAGTTGGAACCCGGAACGTAACGCCAATGTGCACGGTTCACCGACCGGCCGACGCGCCAGCTCACCTGGACAACCCAGCGGTTGTCGTCGCCCTTCCAGGCGTCCCACTCGGTGTCGTCCGGGTTGTGACCGCGTGCTCCGAGTGCGGCCGCGACCACCTCTGCCAACGTGGACAGTGCCGGGCCGTCGTAGCGGAGCGGGTGCGCCTGCGCGGCGAGTTCGGTGGCACGTGCACGCTCGAGCAGAACCGGATGCGCAAAACGCTCGACGCGGTCGATCGGCACGCCGGCAGCGGCGGCGACCTGGGCGACCGACGCCCCGGAGCGGATGCGCGACTGGATCTCTCGCGGACGCAGCGTGCTCTCCATCTCGATCTCGATCTGACCCATCCGGGTCAGATCGCCGCGAGCGGCGGCGCGCAAGGTGTCGTCGGCGGGGATGCGGAACTTCTCGCTCGACTCGGTGTCCTGCAGGATCACCTTTTTGCCGTCCGGCTCCAGGCCGATGACTCGAAGCTCACGCATCTGCTCCTCCTTCACGTCAGGGAGCCAGCCTTACACTTGCGTCGGTCTGCATTAGCGACAGCGTAATGCAGATTCAACAGATCGCATGCCGTGACACGCCCGAAAAATCCCAGCTCAGCGGGGGTGTGTTGAGCGGTGGTTCAGCCTTTACAGAGCGCCGACCACGTAGTCGATGCACGCCGTGAGCTTGCTGACGTCATCGGGCTCGACGGCCGGGAACATGCCGACGCGCAGTTGATTTCGGCCGAGCTTGCGGTATGGCTCGGTGTCCACGACGCCGTTGGCGCGCAGGATCTTCGCGACCGCGGCGGCGTCGACGTCGTCGTTGAAGTCGATGGTGCCGACCACCTGACTCCGGTAGGTCTTGTCGGCGACGAACGGGCTGGCGAACTCGCTGGCCTCGGCCCAGTCGTAGAGCCGGCCGGAGCTGTCGGCGGTCCGGGCGGTGCACCAGTCGAGGCCGCCCTGGTTGTTCATCCACTCGATCTGGTTGGCCAGCAGGAGCAGAGACCCGACAGCAGGGGTGTTGTACGTCTGGTTCTTGCTGCTGTTGTCCACCGCGGTCGGCAACGACAGGAACTCGGGGCACCAGCGATCAGAGGCGCCGATGGTGGCGATCCGGTCGAGGGCCGCCGGGCTCATCAGGGCGATCCAGAGGCCGCCGTCGGAGGCGAACGATTTCTGCGGGGCGAAGTAGTAGACGTCTGCGTCGGCGACGTTCACCGGCAGGCCGCCGGCGCCGGAGGTGGCGTCGATGGCGATGAGGGCGTCACCGGCGAGGTCGGGGCGCGTCACCGGGACCGCGACACCGGTGGAGGTCTCGTTGTGGGCCCAGCCGACCAGGTCGACGCCCTCGTACTGCTCGGCGCCGATGGTAGCGATGCTCGGCGCGGTACCCGGCTCGGTGGAGACGACAATCGGGTCGTCGAGGAACGGGGCCTTCTTCGCGACGGTGGCGAACTTGCTGGAGAACTCGCCGTAGGTGAGGTTCAGCGACCGCTTGGAGATGAGTCCGAACGCCGCGGCGTCCCAGAAGGCGGTGGTACCACCGTTGGACAGCACCACCTCGTAACCGTCGGGCAGGTTGAACAGGTCGGCGAGACCGCTACGGATGGAGCCGACGACGTTCTTGACCGGGGCCTGCCGGTGGCTGGTGCCGAACACCGATGCACCGGTGTCGACGAGCGACTGCAGCTGTTCGGGGCGGACTTTGGAAGGGCCGCAACCGAATCGGCCGTCAGCGGGCAGGAGGTCGGCCGGAATGGTGATCGTTTCGCTCATGCGACCAGTCTAGAGACCGCCCCCGAACCCGATGATGGTGGGTTTTGGCGAACGCGACCTGGGGGTTTGTTCGCCCGAACCCACCATTTCCGGGTCAGCCGGCGATGGTGGCCCAGCCTTCGACGTCTTCTGGCCGGCGAGGTGCGGCGCCCACATACAGCGCGGCAGGACGGACGAGCTTGCCAAGACGCTTCTGTTCGAGGATGTGTGCGCACCAACCGGCGGTGCGCCCGCAGGTGAACATGGCGGGCATCATGTGCGGCGGCACCTCGGCGAAGTCGAGGATGACCGCGGCCCAGAACTCCACGTTGGTCTCGATGGCGCGGTCGGGGCGCCGTTCGCGTAGTTCGGTCAGGGCGGCCTGCTCGAGCGCGGCAGCAACCTCATAGCGCGGGGCGTTGAGCTCCTGGGCCGTGCGGCGCAGCACCCGGGCCCGGGGATCTTCGGCGCGGTAGACGCGATGACCGAAACCCATCAGCTTCTCTTTGCGGTCGAGGATGCCCTTGACCAGGCCGCGGGGGTCGTCGGTGCGCTCGACCTCTTCGATCATCGGCAGCACGCGGGCCGGTGCGCCGCCGTGCAGCGGGCCGGACATCGCGCCGATGGCACCCGACAGTGAAGCTGCGACATCGGCGCCCGTGGAGGCGATGACGCGGGCGGTGAACGTGGAGGCGTTCATGCCGTGCTCGGCGGCGCTGACCCAGTAGGCATCGATGGCGCGGATGTGCGCGGGGTCCGGCTCACCCTTCCATCGGGTCATGAAACGTGCTGTGACGGTGTCGCATTCGTCGATCACGTCCTGCGGCACGGCGGGACGATGGATGCCGCGTGCCGATTGGGCGACGTACGACAGTGCCATCACCGAGGCGCGGGCGAGGTTGTTGCGTGCGGTGGACTCGTCGATGTCGAGCAGCGGCTTGTAGCCCCAGATCGGAGCAAGCATGGCCAGCCCGGCCTGCACGTCGACGCGGACGTCGCCGGTGTGGATGGGCAGCGGGAAGGGTTCGGCCGGGGGGAGGCCGTCGCCGAACTTCCCGTCCACCAGCAGCGCCCAGACATCGGAGAAGGTCACGTTGTTCTCGACCAGGTCTTCGATGTCGACCCCGCGGTATCGGAGGTTTCCGCCGTTCTTGTCCGGCTCGGCGATCTCGGTGGTGAAGGCGGTGACGCCCTCGAGACCTTCGACGAATCCCTCCGGTACCTGCACATTGACTGCCATCGATCGCACTCCTCGCGGTTCGAGCTGCACACTGCGGCCGCGCTGTCACCCGCGGTCTCGGGGCACCGACTGCCGTACTTGCCTAGGACTGTAGTAGCCCGTTCCAGCCGCGGTTACCCGGGAGTAGCGTTATTCGTCGTGACGAACGAACCGGTGGATCTGTCGAGCATGCGGGTGGCCTATTCGGCATCGGGCGGTGACGACGCAGCAGGTGCGGACGGGGTCCGCGGCAACCTCGACCCGAGCTGGCTCGCAGGGGATCCGCCGTGGCTGGCCCTGTTCGGCCAATGGCTGCGCGAAGCCATCGATGCCGCGATCGCCGAACCCAATGCGATGGTCCTCGGCACGGTTGATGCCGACGGCCATCCGTCCACACGGACGGTGCTGTGCAAGGGTGCCGATGCCGACGGCGTGGTGTTCTTCACCGGCTACGACTCCGACAAGGCGAACCATCTGGCGTCCACTCCGTATGCCTCGGTCACCTTCCCGTGGATCGGGATGGAGCGGCAGGTGCACTTTCGGGGGCCCGTCAGCAAGGTGCCCGCCGAGGCCACCGAGAACTACTGGGTCAGGCGGCCACGTGGTTCACAGCTCAGTGCCTACGCGTCCGAACAGTCGGCACCCATCGATTCACGCCAGGCGCTCGAGGAGCGTGCGGCGGCGATCTCGGACCAATTCGGTGGCGCGGACGGGGATCAACCGGTTCCGGTGCCGCCGCGCTGGGGTGGCTATCGCCTGACGCCCACCGAGGTGGAGTTCTGGCAGGGCCGGGCCAACAGGTTGCACAACCGGGTTCGGTGCACGCTCGTCGACGGCCGTTGGCGCAGTGTGAGATTGCAGCCGTGACACCGACCACGCTCACCCGGCAGGTCCTGCCGGATTCGGGTTCCGGGGCACGGACGAGGTGACGCGCCGGTTCCTCGCCGACACCACCCCGCTGCAACACCCTGATTTCCGACGCCTGTGGTGGGCGAACATCGTCACGGTCATCGGTGCGCAACTGACGGTGGTGGCGGTTCCCGCACAGATCTACCAACTCACCGGCAGTTCGGCCTACGTCGGGCTGACCGGATTGTTCGGCCTTGTCCCGCTGGTGATCTTCGGCCTCTGGGGCGGGGCGGTCGCCGACGTGATGGACCGGCGAATCCTGTTGATCATCACGACATTCGGGCTGATCGCGACCAGCGCCCTGTTCTTTGTGCAGTCAGCACTGGGCTTCGGCAACGTGTGGTTCATCCTCGTGGTGTTCGCGGTACAGCAGGCCTTCTTTGCGGTCAACCAGCCGACGCGGTCGGCGATCCTGCCCAAGTTGATGTCGAAAACCGAACTGCCCGCTGCCAATTCGCTGAACATGACGGTGATGCAGGCCGGCGGGATCGCCGGCCCGCTGGTGGGTGGGGCGCTCATCCCGATCCTGGGTTATTCCGTGCTGTACCTGGTGGACACGTTGTTCCTGTTCGCCACGATCTGGGCGGTGATCCGGTTGCCGTCGCTGCGTCCGGAGGGACCGGACAAACGGGGCACGCCGGGCTTGAAGTCGGTGATCGAGGGATTCCGTTATCTCGGCGGTCACAAGGTCTTGATGATGTCGTTCCTGGTGGACCTGATCGCGATGATCTTCGGCATGCCCAGGGCACTGTTCCCTCAAATGGCGCACGAGAGTTTCGGTGGACCAGACGGTGGTGGTGTGGCCTTTGCGCTCTTGTTCTCGGCCATCGCCGCGGGTGCGGTGATCGGGGGAGTGTTCTCCGGCTGGGTCTCGCGAGTGCAGCGTCAGGGGTACGCGGTGATCATCTGCATCCTCATCTGGGGTGTGGCGATCACCGGGGTGGGAATCTGTGTCGGCTTCGCCTCGGGGTCGGCGCTGCCGATGCTGCCGATCGCGGTGGCGTTGCTCATGATCGGCGGCGCCGCGGACATGGCGTCGGCAGCGTTCCGCATGTCGATGCTGCAGGCGGCCGCGAATGACGATGTGCGAGGACGCCTTCAGGGCGTCTTCATCGTTGTCGTCGCGGGCGGGCCGCGCATTGCCGACGTCGCACATGGCGCCGCGGCCGCATCGGTCGGCACCGCGGTCGCCACCGCCGGCGGCGGCGTCCTCGTCGTGATCGGAACAGTCCTCGCTGCCCTCGCCGTCCCCGCCTTTGTCCGCTACCGCATCACGCGCTGACGATCACCCGCTGACGATTACCGGGCAGCGGCGCGGGTGCGGCTGGGGGCCGAATCCTTGAGCAGGCCTGCGGTGTACCCGACAACCTGGGGGTCGGCCATCGCCTTCCACCGCGGCGCGAGCAGTTTCATGTAGCGCTCGACGTAGAGCAACTGCTTGCCGACGAGTACCAGTTCACGGGGGAGTCGAGCGTCGTAGTTCTTGGCGAGGTTTGCGAGTTGGCGGCCCAGGTCGGCGTACGCCATGTTCCCCAGTTCGGTTCCGCCGATGGGGGCGGCGACCCGTCGCAGGTCCTTGGCGGTCTCGCGGACCGAACCCGGTTTCCCGAAGGTGCCCAGCGCAGCCAGGGCCTGACCGGCGGCCTCGTAGTTGCTGCGCATCAGGTTGCCGAGCAATTCGCGGACGATCATGCGGGTGGTGTCGTCGAAGCGACCGACGATGCCCCAGTCGAGGAACACGATGCGCCCGTCGGCGTCGACGAGAACGTTCCCGGCATGCAGATCGCCGTGGAAGATCCCGTCGGTGAAGGCCGACTCGAGCAACGACATCAGCAGCGTCTTGACGATCTCGGTGCCGTCGTGACCCGCGCGGCGGATGGCCTTGACGTCGTCGATGCGAATGGCGTCCACCCGCTCGAGGGTGAGTACCCGCTCGGTGGTGTGGTCCCAGTACACCTTCGGAACGCGCACCTTGTCGGCGTACTTCGACCCCGAGATGGCCGCGGTCCACTCCTCCATGGCGGCGGCTTCGGTGCGGAAGTCCAGCTCGGAATGGAGGTTGGCGGTGAAGTCCTCGATCACAGCTTTGGCGCTGAGCATGCGTCCGTACGACGACAGTTCCACGAGCGCGGCGGTGCGCTGCAGGATCTGCAGGTCGGCGGCCAGCCGGGCCTTGATGCCCGGGCGCTGGATCTTGACGACCACCGACTCGCCGGTCTTCAGCGTCGCGGTGTGGACCTGCGAGATGGACGCGGAGGCGATCGGCTCGGCGTCGAAGTCGTCGAACACCTCGTCGGGGTCGCGGCCGAGCTGACTGGTCAGCAGCGCACGAACCTGCTCGGGGTCGGCAGGGGGCACCCTGTCGAGCAGCGACCGGAACTCATCGGAGAGCACCTTGGGGAACACGCCAGGACTCGAGGCGATGAGCTGCCCGAGCTTGACGTAGGTCGGGCCCAGGGCGGCGAACGTGTTGCGCGTCTCGCCGGCTCCGATTGCAGCCGCGTCCTGCTTGTGGCGTACCCGGGTGGCGAAGCGCGCGCCTCCGCAGACGGCGTGCCAGGCGGTGGCGCCGATGCGCGCCGCCTCGGTGGTCAGCGGCACCTTCTGCAGTGTCGGTCGTGGCTCGGCTGTGGTGATGGTCATGGTCCTCCGCATGCGACTTGTCGCCGGGGCAGGCCGTCCCGGTTTTGGGGACGGCCGATGGTCGATGCTCCGCCGGACATGGTAGGGCATCTGGCCGTGAGCGCCAGTCGGCTTGTCTTGGGCGCTGCCCGGGCATGCCGCCCCGGTGCGGGACGGCGTGGGCGTGGCGCTTTCGGTGCTGCAGGACTAGTCGAATCCCCAGGTGGCCGCGTTACGGTGGACCGGTGTGGTCTTGATGACACTGGGCCCCCGAGGCCGGTCGAGCTCTCAGGGTGCGGTCTCGTTGGACTGCCAGGGCAGGTTCGCCCTTCGCGCCGCCGTCACCGGGCAGTAGTGCATCGGCTCGCCACGGACGGCTTCGGGAGGCAGATTGCGTATCGGGGTGTCCAGTAGTGGTGCGTCGGCGGGCACCGCTCCGGCCAGCCGATCCCAGGCGTCGCGGCAACGAGGATGTTTGCGGTAGCGCTCGGGCAACAGGTGCATGAAGGTGTTGACGGCCTTGCCGAACCGGCGGAAACGGCGCTCGTCACGTTCTGACCACGTGAAGCCCATCAGATCGCGAACGGGCTGGTCGTACAGGCCCACCGTCAGCCAGGTGAAGAATCGTTCGGTGGGGCGGACCAGTTGTTTCCAGACCGGCCGGGGCATCCACGACATCCACGGGGGCGGCGGCAGTTCGGAGATGTCCAGTACCGTGCGGACGGCGGGATGGTCTTGAAGGACGTTGCGGCACATGTGATCCCAGTACTCTCCGAACTCCTCGTACGTATCCGGGCATGGCCGGGTGCTCACGCCGTACATCGCGTACCAGGTGCGTGACTCCTCGAACAGCTGACGTTTCTCCGCTTCGGTGATCGGTGGTCCGAAGACCTCCGCGCACCGGATGTTGCCGTACCAGAAGGTGGCGTGCGCCCAGTAGAAGACTTCCGGATCGAGCGCGTGATAGCGGCTGCCGTCGGGCATCGCACCCTTGATCTCGCGGTGGTAGTCCCGAACCTCGCGGCCGGTGTCCTCGGTGCCGTCGAACACCACCCCGATGATCGGATACAGCGACCGCATCAACCGCTCCCAGCGTTCGCCGAAGAAGTCGGAGTGCTCCCACACTGCCGCACCGAGCTTGGGGTGCATGTTCTGCATCGAGCCCGACCACAGGCCGATGAGCATTCCGTGCCAGCCGCCGAAGAACTTCCAGGTCACCGAATCCGGGCCGAGCAGTTGTGGCACGGGCTCTGATGCGGGCGGGACGGGCGTGGTGATCGGTCGGGTATCGCGCAGGTCGGTCACGGGAGACATCCTTCGTCGACGGCCGGTGCCGTGGGACACCAATGAGACGAAACTGTAGATCCGTCTCACGGGAGTGTCAACCGCCACAGCCGAATGGATGAAAGCTTTTGCCGGGGCGACAACTTCGCATCGCCACCCCAAGTGGCGGCTAAGCTGACCGATGTGGCCGGGCACAGCATCGAAGCGGATGGATACAGCGCACAGATCGCCGCGACCGGCGCGGGGCTCCGGGCCGTCAGGTGGCGCGGCCGGCTCCTCACCGAGACCTGGGAGATCGAACCGGGGGTCAAGCCTCCGCTCTCGTGCGGATTGGTGCTCTCGCCGTGGCCGAATCGCACCGGCGACGGCCGATACACCTTCGACGGCACGTCGTACGAGCTCCCCATCACAGAAGCCGGGCGGAACAACGCCAACCATGGCTTCGTGCGGATGGTGGACTGGAATGTCCTAGACCAGACCCCAACGTCGGTGACCCTCGGCGTTGCCGTCGGGCAGCATCCCGGTTGGCCGTTCGACCTCCAGCTGACCGCCACCTACGCCGTGGGGCCCGATGGCCTCACCGTCACCCACACCACCACCAACACCGGGACCATCCGCGCGCCGTACGCATTGGGGCAGCACACCTTCGTCCGCGTGGGCGACGTCCCTGCCGACGACTGCTCACTGCAGCTGGCTGCGAAGAAGTACCAGCCGCTAGACCCCGAACGCCAACTCCCCGACGGCGACCCCGTCGACGTCGCCGGCACCGAGTTCGACTTCCGGACACCACGACCGGTCGAGGGAGTGTGGCTCGACACCCCGTTCACCGCGATGGCTGGTGACGACGGCATCATCACCCATCGCCTGATCGGCTCGGACGGGACCACCGAACTGTGGACCGACCTCAACTTCTCGTGGGTCCAGGCCTTCACCGCCGACCCGGGCCACGACCAGCCGTACCCCGGTCGCGGCAGGGCCGTGGCCATCGAACCGATGACCGCGCCGCCCAACGCCCTTGCCACCGGGACCGATCTGATCGTGCTCGAACCGGGCCAGATCTGGACCGGCCGCTGGGGCCTGCGATTCCGGGAATGAGGGTGGCGCCGTGAGAGAAATCGTCGTGTGTGGAGAAGCGCTGGTGGACCTGGTGCCGTCTGCGCCCGGTGCGCTGAGTCCGCTCACACCTGCCTTGGGCGGCGGCCCGTTCAACGCCGCGATCACCTTGGGCCGGCTCGGGTCCGCGGTGTCGTTGTGCTCGCGGGTGTCCACCGACGCATTCGGCGATGCCCTCGCTGATGCACTTCGTTCCGCCGGCGTGAATCTCTCTCTGCTGCAACGTGGTTCGGAACCGACCACGCTTGCTCTCACCAGTATCGGCGACGACGGATCGGCGCAGTACAACTTCTATCTGCAGGGCACCGCCGACCGGTTGGTCGCCGATCCGGGTGAGCTGCCGCGCACGGTCGCCGCTCTCGCTTTCGGAACCTTGTCGATGGTGCTCGAGCCCGGCGCGAGCGTCTACGAGAAGCTCCTGCACCGCAGTCATGGCGAGGGCCGCCTCACACTGCTCGACCCCAACATCCGCGCCGGTGTGATCGATGACCCCGACGCTTACCGCAAGCGCTTTGCCTCGTGGTTGCCGTCGCTCGACATCGTCAAGGTGTCCGACGACGACGCCGAATGGCTGGCCGAGGGCGCCGCGGGAACAGATCCGGACCGCTGGATCGAAGCCGGCGTGGGCGCGGTTGTCATCACGCACGGCGGCGATGGACTCAGTGTTCGCACGCCCGACCTCACCGCGCATGTACCCGGCCGGAGAGTCGATGTGATCGACACCATAGGGGCAGGTGACACGATTTGTGGCGCCCTGCTGCATTGGCTGGGAACCCGCCGCTTCCTCGACCCCGCGCTGCTCCGCACGATGACCGAAAACGACTGGTCAGAGGCCCTGCGGTTCGCTTCCCGGGCGGCCGCGATCACCGTGTCGCGGCCCGGTGCGGACCCTCCGTGGGCGGGCGAGCTGGAAACCGACTAGGTTGTTAACCGGGTCGCACGATCGTTACGACGGCCCCGGAGGTAAAACACCTGCACCGGTTCACGAGACCGGTGCAGCCCGTCGAAAAGGGGAGGACCAAGTGTCCGCCGAAACAGTGTCTGCCAACGGATCGGCAGCGGAGGCCAAGGCCACGTTCAGCTATCCCGGCGGCGAGATCAAGCTTCCCATCGTCGAAGCGACAGAAGGTGCCAACGGCGTCGGACTCGGGAAGTTCCTCGCCGAGACCGGACTCACCACGTTCGACGGCGGTTTCGTCAACACGGCGTCCACCAAGTCGGCGATCACCTACATCGACGGCGATGCCGGAATCCTGCGCTACCGCGGATACCCCATCGAGCAGTTGGCGAAGGGATCGAGCTTCCTCGAGGTCAGCTACCTCCTGATCAACGGCGAGCTCCCGACCCCGTCCGAACTCGACGAGTTCACCAACAAGATCAGTCGCCACACGCTGCTGCACGAAGACCTCAAGCGATTCTTCGACGGTTTCCCGCGCAACGCGCACCCCATGCCGGTGCTGTCCAGCGCAGTGAATGCCCTGAGCGCGTACTACCAGGATTCCCTGGACCCGAAAGATCCCGAGCAGGTCGAGCTTTCGACCATCCGCCTGCTGGCGAAGCTGCCCACCATCGCGGCGTACGCCTACAAGAAGTCCACCGGACAGCCGTTCCTGTACCCGGACAACTCGCTGAACCTGGTCGAGAACTTCCTGCGGATGACGTTCGGTTTCCCGGCGGAGCCCTACGAGGTCAACCCGGACGTGGTCAAGGCCCTCGACATGCTTTTCATCCTGCACGCCGACCACGAGCAGAACTGCTCCACCTCCACGGTCCGCCTGGTGGGGTCGTCGCAGGCCAACTTGTTCACCTCGATCTCCGGTGGCATCAACGCACTCTGGGGCCCGCTGCACGGCGGTGCCAATCAGGCCGTGCTCGAGATGCTCGACGACATCAAGGCCTCCGGTGGCGACACCAAGGAGTTCATGAACAAGGTCAAGAACAAAGAAGACGGCGTCAAGCTCATGGGCTTCGGGCACCGGGTCTACAAGAACTACGACCCGCGGGCCGCGATCGTCAAGGAGACCGCCGACCAGATCTTGGAGCTCCTCGGCGTCAACGACGATCTCCTCGACATCGCCAAGGGGCTCGAAGAAGTGGCCCTGAGCGACGACTACTTCATCTCGCGCAAGCTGTACCCGAACGTGGATTTCTACACCGGTTTGATCTACCGCGCGATGGGGTTCCCCACCCGGATGTTCACCGTGTTGTTCGCACTCGGCCGGTTGCCCGGCTGGATCGCGCACTGGCGTGAGATGAACGCCGACCCGACCGGGAAGATCGGCCGTCCCCGGCAGATCTACACCGGATACACCGAACGTGACTACCTGAATATGGATCAGCGCTGAACCATGACAAAACCTGAGATCGAATTCCCCCAAGGCCCCGCACCCACCGAACTGGTGAGCACCGACCTGGTGATCGGTGACGGCGACGTCGCTGTTGCCGGTGGAGTGGTCGACGTCCACTACGTCGGCGTCGAGTACGAGACAGGCGAGGAGTTCGACTCCTCGTGGAACCGCGGCCAGTCCGCCAACTTCCCGCTCGACCGGCTGATCCCCGGCTGGCAGGAGGGTATCCCCGGTATGAAGGTCGGCGGCCGCCGCCAGCTCACCGTGCCGCCCGAGCTCGCTTACGGGCCCGAGGGTGCCGGACACCGGCTGTCGGGTAAGACACTGATCTTCGTGATCGATCTGCTCGGCGTTTCCTAGGTCCCGGTACGCAATTTTCGCAGCAGCCCTGCACGGTCACCGTGCGGGGCTGTTTGCTGTCTCCAGTACCTACGCTGGTTGCCCCCGGTGAACGGGCGGTGATCTCCTGGGCGTTCACAGCCACTGACGGCTTTGTGCGCGATAGGTTTACGGGGTGATCGCGCACCCGTTCATCTACGAGATCAACACGTGGCCGTGGCTCGACGAGCTCAGCAGGAGGTGCGGCCGGCGCGTCGAATTGGGTGGTGTCCCCGGCGAGGTGTGGGACGCGATCGCGGCGTCCGGTGCTGATGCGGTGTGGCTGATGGGGGTGTGGCAGCGCAGCCCGGCCGGTGTCGCGATCGCCAGAGCGGACGAGGCGCTGGTGCAGCATTGCCGGGACATCCTGCCCGACTTCACCATCGATGACATCGTCGGTTCGCCGTACTGCATCCGTGGATACGAGGTGGACCCGATGCTCGGCGGCCCCGACGGGCTGGCGTCGGCACGGCAGGCCCTTGCCGACCACGGGATTCGCTTGATCTTGGACTTCGTGCCCAACCATGTTGCGCCCGACCAGTCGTGGACCACCGCGCATCCGGAGTTCTTCGTCGGCGGCACCGCCGATGACCTGCGCGAGGAACCGACGTCCTTCATCGAGGTCGGCGATAAGGTACTCGCGAACGGCCGCGACCCCTACTTCCCTGCGTGGCCCGACGTCGTGCAACTCAATGCCTTCTCCACCGAGTTGCGTGCGGCCGTCATCACCACCCTCACGCGGATCGCCGAACAGTGTGATGGCGTCCGGTGCGACATGGCGATGCTGATGATGAACGACGTGTTCGGCAGAACCTGGGGTGAACGCGCGGGAGATGTTCCGTCACAAGAGTATTGGCCGCTCGTAATCGGCGCTGTGAGGTCGGTGCACCCCGACTTCACATTCATCGCGGAGGCGTACTGGGACCTCGAGGCCGCCCTGCAGGAGCAGGGATTCGACTATTGCTACGACAAGGGTCTGTACGACCGCTTCGTCGAAGGCGGTGACTCTGCCGCGGTCAGAAGGCAACTCGATGCCGAGCCGGGCCATCTCAGCCGGCTCGTCCGATTCCTCGAAAATCACGACGAGCCCAGGGCTGCATCGGTGTTCGCGCTCGAGGGGCACAAGATCGCGGCAGTCACGTCGTTCACCCAGCCCGGCGCGAGGTTGGTCTACGACGGCCAGTTCGAGGGCCGGCGCGTGCATCTCCCTGTGCAACTGGGCCGCAGCCCGGTGGAGGAGGTCGACAACGAGCTGCTCGACTTCTACGGCCGGCTGACGAACATTCTGCGCGACACCACATTCCGTACCGGATCGTGGGCCACGGCCGAGATCACCGGATGGGCCGACAACTCCACAACAGCGGATCTGCTGGCATGGACCTGGCATGGGGATAGCCGCTGGCTCGTCGTGGTGAACCTCGGCGACAAGGTCGCCAGTGGCATGGTTCGAGCACGATGGGACGGCCGTGGGGCACTGGATCCGCAGCACGTCACGCAGGTCGATGAGGTCGACCTCATCGACGACACCCGCGACTTGCGATATCGCCGGAGCACCGCCGATCTGACCGACGGCCTGTTCGTCGAGCTGGGCCCCAGGCTGTGGCACCTGTTCCGGGTGGAGCCTGCCCCTGCGGAGAACACTGCCGATGATGCTGAACGCGAGGCGATCTGAGTGAACGGGCAACACCGCCGGCCAGGTGGTACAGCCGAGCATCAGCGTCTCGCCGAAGCCACTGGCCGTCTCGAAGACGGGTTGCACGATGCGAACCCGTGGTACCTATGGGGTCCGTATCTGTCCGAGCGGGCATGGGGGACGGTGCGCGAAGATTACAGCGACGACGGAAACGCATGGGACCACTTCCCCCATGACCATGCGCGTTCCCGTGCCTACCGCTGGAACGAAGACGGTATGGCCGGGATCTCCGACATCGGGCACGAGTTCTGCCTGTCGTTGGCATTGTGGAACGGCGTCGACCCGATCCTCAAAGAGCGCATGTTCGGACTCACCGGCCCGCAGGGCAATCACGGTGAAGACGTCAAAGAGTACTGGTGGTATCTGCAGGGTTTGCCGAGTCATGCTCTGCTGCAATGGCGTTACCACTACCCGCAGGCGGCGTTTCCCTACGAGCAACTGGTGGTGGAGAACGCCCGGCGCGGACGCGACGACTTCGAGTACGAGCTGCTCGACACCGGGGTCTTCGACGACGGCCGCTACTGGGTTGTCGATGTCACCTATGCCAAAGCCGGTCCGACCGACATCCTGATGACCATCAGCGTCACCAACAACGGCGCGGACGACGCGTCGATCGACGTGCTGCCCACCGGCTGGTTCAGGAACACCTGGCGCGCCGGCGGCGAGCAGAACATCCCGGGTTTGGCCGCCGACGGTGATGCGGTGGTACTCCAGCACGCCCGGCTCGACGGCTACCGACTGCGGGCGGCGCCGGCAAGTGATGGCACCGAGCCGCGGGTTCTGTTCTGCGACAACGAGACCAACATTCCCAAGATCTTCGGCGGTGACCCGATCACGCCGTACCCGAAAGACGGGATCAACGACCACGTGGTCGCGGGCGCCGCGACGGTCAATCCGGCGCAACACGGAAGCAAGGCAGCCTGGTGGTACCACCTGGACGTGCCCGCGGGACATACGGTGCAGGCGCGGGTGCGGTTGTCCGGACCGGACGCCGCCGGCTCCAGTGAGAATGACTGGGCGGGAGACGACTTCGGCAGAATCGCCGCGCTGAGGCAAAGCGAGGCGGACGAGTTCTATACCGCCATCGGACCCGATCTCGACACCGAGCAGATGCGGATCCTCACCCAGGCCGCCGCGGGTTTGATCTGGAGTAAGCAGATGTACTCCTATCAGGTCGCGCGATGGCTCGACGGTGATCCCGCGGAACCGCCGCCCCCAGCGGGACATCAACACGGGCGCAACACCGATTGGCGACACCTCGATGCCTTCGACATCCTGGCGATGCCGGACCCGTGGGAGTACCCGTGGTTTGCTGCCTGGGACCTGGCTTTTCACTCCATCTCGTGGGCGCATCTGGATCCGGCATTCGCGAAGTATCAGTTGATAGTGCTCCTGCGGGAGTGGTTCCTGCACCCCAATGGTGCTCTGCCCGCCTATGAGTGGAGTTTCGACGACGTCAACCCGCCGGTGCATGCCCTCGCGGCGCTGCGGGTTTTCAACATCGACGGCGGCACCGACATCGAGTTCCTCGAACGGGTCTTCCAGAAGCTGCTGCTCAACTTCACCTGGTGGGTGAATCGACAGGACCCGCACGGCAACAACGTTTTCGGTGGCGGGTTCCTCGGCCTCGACAACATCAGTCCGGTCGACCGATCACACCTTCCGCCGGGCACCACGCTCGAGCAGTCCGACGGCACGGGGTGGATGGCGTTCTATGCCGAGGCCATGCTGGGCATTGCGCTGGCACTGGCCGACCATGACCCCGTCTACGAAGACATGGTGATCAAGTTCCTCGAGCACTTCACCCTGATCGCGCAGTCGCTCAAGGAATCCGGTCTGTACAACGTGGAAGACGGCTTCTACTACGACCGGCTGACTGACCCTGACGGCACGTGCGAGTCGATCAAGGTGCAGAGTCTTGTCGGGTTGATCCCGGCACTGGCCGCCGCCGAGATCCCTGCGCGCAATGCCCAGCGGATGAGCAGGTTACGGAAACGATTCACCCGGCGGTTCACGGCTCTCGGCATCGGGGGCGCGCAGTCGTGGCGGATCCGAACCGACGACGACAAACCGCGCATCTTGCTGTCGGTGCTGTCTGCCGACCAGTTGCGGTCGTTGATGCGCACGGTGTTCGACGAGGACGCAATGCTCTCCGACCACGGTCTGCGCTCTTTGTCGAAGAAGTACCGCGAGCCGTACACGTTGCCCGGTGCCACCGGGGCGGTCATCGATTACGAGCCCGCGGAGTCGCGGACCGCCATGTACGGCGGCAACTCTAATTGGCGGGGGCCGGTGTGGTTCCCGATCAACTACCTGGCGATCCGGGCGCTGGTGCAATATGGGCGCTTCTTCGGCACCGAGGCGACGATGGCTTACCCCACCGGCGCGGACGCCGACTCGGACTTTTTCGAGATCGCCCAAGACCTGGCGGACCGGCTGGTGTCGATCTGGTTGCCCGACGCGGACGGCCGCCGTCCCGTGTACGGGGGAACAGAGATCTTCCAGACCGACCCCGCGTGGAAAGACAACCTGTTGTTCAACGAGTACTTCCACGGAGACAACGGGGCCGGTCTCGGTGCGAGTCACCAAACGGGATGGACTGCGCTGGTCATCGACCTGCTGTTGCATCCGCCGAAGCATTCGCGACATTGATGTACCACCCTTCGCCGTTGTTTTCGGCAGGATGGGTGAATGGACCAACAACCGATCCTGCTCTGGTTTCGTCGAGACCTGCGGCTGGGTGATCTGCCACCGCTGCTGGCCGCGGAGGGCAGGCGCGTCCTGGCCTGCTTTGTCCTCGACCCCAGACTCGAGGCATCGTCGGGCGATCGGCGACTGGCGTTCTTGTTCGAGTCGCTCCGTGATCTGCACAACCAGCTCGACGGCAGACTCCTGGTCGTCCGCGGTGCGCCCGAGCAACAGATTCCCGCCATCGCGAGGGCGATCGACGCCGAGGCGGTGCACATCACCGCCGACTTCGCCCCGTACGGACGTCGTCGAGACCGCAAGGTGGCCGAAGCGCTCGGCGACGTGCCGCTGCGCGCCGAAGGATCGCCCTACGCAGTGACGCCCGGTCGCGTTCGCAAAGACGACGGTGAGCCCTACCGGGTGTTCACCCCCTACTTCCGTACATGGAAGGCACACGGATGGCGGGAGCCGGCCGACACCGGAGTGGAGTCCGCGGACTGGATCGACCCCGGTGACGTCGCAGGTGTCGACTCCATCGACATTCCCGACCCGCCGGCCACACTCGACATCCCTGCCGGCGAGCACGCCGCGCACGAGCGTTTTGCCGAGTTCATCGCCGACGGCGTGCTCGGGTACGAGCAGGACCGCAACCGGCCCGATCTCGAGGCGTCGAGCCGGATGTCGGCGTATCTGAAGTACGGCAACATCCATCCGCGGGCGATGCTTGTCGAACTCGACAAGTCCGAGGGGGCCGGACAGGCCGCCTACGTCAGGGAACTGGCGTTCCGGGACTTCTATGCCGATGTGCTGTACCAGCGACCGGACTCGGTGTGGTGGAACCTGAACAAGAAGTTCGATGCGATGGAGCACGACTCGGGATCGGACGCCGATGCGGACTTCGACGCGTGGCGCGACGGGAAGACCGGATACCCGATCGTCGACGCGGGGATGCGTCAGCTCTCGGGGAGTGGGTTCATGCACAATCGGCTGCGCATGATCGTCGCCTCATTCCTGGTGAAGGACCTCCATGTGCCGTGGCAGCGCGGCGCCGCATGGTTCCTCGATCAACTCATCGACGGCGACATGGCGAGCAACCAGCACGGTTGGCAATGGGTCGCCGGGTCGGGAACCGATGCGGCACCGTACTTCCGGGTGTTCAACCCCACCACGCAGGGCAAGAAGTTCGATCCCTCAGGGGATTACGTACGCCGCTGGGTTCCCGAGCTCCGCCCCATTCCCGGTAGCGCTGTCCACGAACCCGGCGCGCTGCGGCCCGACGACTACCCCGAGCCGATCGTGGACCACTCGGCACAGCGCCGGGTCGCCCTGGATCGCTACAACCAGCTCAACTGAATCCCACCGTGCGGGCAGAAAATTCCTCCGCTGGGGGAGTGTCAGATCGGTTTCTTCAGCTCCGGGTTCTCCGCGTAGATCTCGTTGACGATCGACATGTCGAAGATGTCGGCCGGCTTGATGTCGTAGCCC
Source organism: Williamsia muralis NBRC 105860 (assembly GCF_001598915.1). GTDB lineage: Bacteria > Actinomycetota > Actinomycetes > Mycobacteriales > Mycobacteriaceae > Williamsia > Williamsia muralis. The sequence continues at coordinate 1,218,598 of NZ_BDAP01000001.1, forward strand.
GCCTTGGCAAGCGCTTCGATGTTCAGCTCGATCAGCTCATCTGACATCGTCAGCAGGCCATTGGCTTTGGTCTCGTCCGACACCACCAGGGTGTTCTGGGCTTCGGCTTCCTTGATCTGCTCGCCGAGTTCGAGGCCGCGATCCTTGCCGTACTTGGTGACGGCCAGCTCGGCCGACTTGGCGGGGTCGGCCACCGCGTCGTACCAGCCCTGGATGTCGGCCTTGATGAAGGCTTTGAGCTTGTCGCGCTCGTTGTCGATGGTCTCCTGCCGGACTACGAGGGTCTCGGCGACGAGGGGCAGATTGAAGTCGGCGAACAGGAAGTTCGCGTTGGGGAAACCGCCCTCTGCCAACGTGATCGGCTCATTGGTGACATACGAGACCCAGCCGTCGACTTCACCTTTGGTCAGTGGGGTCGGGTCGTACTGCACGGTGATCTTCTGAATGTCCGAGTCGGTCATGCCATTTGCGGTGAGCAGTGCCTTGAAGACGTTCTCGTTCGACGCCTGGACGCCGATCTTCTTCCCTTTCATCTCCTCGGGACTCAGGATCGGGCTACCCGCCGACGACACGATGCAGAAAGGGTTCTTCTGGAACGTCGCGGCGACGGTCTTGAGCTTGGCGCCCTGCAGGATCACGGGGGCGGTCAGCTGCGGGGCGGTCATACCGATCCACACCTTGTTCGACGTCAGGCCCGTCTCGACGCCGGTGCCCGGTCCGCCGCCGGTGATCAGTTCGGGGGTGCCGAGTCCGGCGGCTTCGTAGTAGCCGTTCTCGATGGCGAAGTACTCGCCGGCGAACTCGATGTTCTTCTGCCACGACAACTGCACCTTGGGATTGGTGGTGCTGTTCCCACCGCTGTCGCTGCTGCCGGAGCTGCACGCAGCGAGAACACTGGCGCTTCCGACAGCGCCACCGGCGATCAGAGAGTACCGAAGGAAGGATCGGCGGTCGAACGTGTAAGCCATGTGCAGACTCCTGTTTTCAGTGAACGTCGGCGGTACTTCAGATCGAGATCCGCCTTCGGCAGAACTTAAGGTGGCGCGGTTTCGGCCACATTGCGCACGTGCGTTTGTTTGTAACGAGTTGTGAATCTGCCCCACCGGCAGCTGATCTACGTCGGTGTGGTGCCCATCTGCGCCAGCACGAGCTTCTCGGCGACACCGACAAACGCATAGAGCACGATGGACGCGACCGTGATGACCAGCACGGACGCCCACAGCTCGTTGTAAGCCGCCGCGGGCAACGCCTGCTGGAGGGTGGCGCCTAAACCTTTGTTGGTGCCGAGCCATTCGGCAACGGTGGCTCCGATCATGGCGCCGGGCACCGAAACCTTGGCCGCGGCGAACAGTGCTGGAACAGCCGAGGGCAACGCCGCCATCCTCATCGCGGTCAGGCGGGTTCCGCCGTAGGCCACGATCACATCGTTGATCTGCCGCGGCGCATTCGCCAGGCCGGTCATGATCATCACCAACGCGGGGAAGAACACCACGATCCCGCCCATCACCGCGACGACGGCCACACCGCGTCCCACCACAAGCGTGATCAGCGGGGTCATCGCCACCAGCGGTACCGACCGCAGCAACATGGCGATCGGCATGAACGTCTGGGCAACCGGGCGGAACATCACGAACAGCGCGGCGGCGACCACTGCTGCGCCCATGCCGCACACGAACCCGATCCCGGCGTCTTTCAGCGTGATCCACAGATTGTCGAGGATCGCGCTGCGGTCGGCCGAGGCTGTCGGGTCGGTGAACAGGTAGTGGAACACATCCACCGGGGTCTTGCCGATGATCGGGCCGATGTCCGGGTACGCCAGCAGGAACAACCACCAGATGGCCAGGATCAGGAAGAACGAGATCACGAGCGAGCCGATGAACTTGGCGATCTCCCAGGCGATCGCCTTTCCGTTGCCGGCGTTCGCCCGGGCTGCTGCGGCCGCGGGAACCGGTGCGGTCGGTGGAGCTTGGGACGTGGTGGTGGCGGTCATTTGCTGCCTGCCATTCCGGTGCTGTAGCGGGTGACGAAGACCGAGAAGAACGCCACGATGCCGTAGCCGATACCGGCGACTGCTCCCGCGACGAGAGCGATCGCCCACACGGCCGGGATGTCGCCGCTCTGCTGGGCGATGATGAGCGCCGGCCCCGCACCCTTTTCCGGCATCGCCAGGAACTCGCCGAGCACGGCGCCGAGAACCGCTGCCGGTGCGGCGATCTTCAACGCTCCGAAGGTGCTCGGCAGAGCCGAGATGATGCGTACGCGCACCAGCTGCGAAAAGGTGCCTCCGCCATAGACTTTGACAAGGTCGAGGCTGGCCTGATGTGGCGAGCGCAGGCCCGACAACGTTCCGATCATCGTGGTGAAGAACACCGAGATCGCCGCGAGGAACACGATCATGGTCTGTACCTCGGCGAACGCCACCTGCACGATGGGCGCCACCGCGATGATCGGCGTGCAGTAGCTGATGATGGCCAGCTGTGTGGCCACGCCCTCGATCAACGGGATGATCACCACCAGCAGCGCCAAGACGATGGCGAGTACGTTGCCCCACAGAAACCCTCGTAGAGACAGTTCGATCGTGGGTGTGAAGTTGTTGATGTAGTGGTCCCAACCCTTGTCCCCGATGGCGTCGACGACGGCCAGCGGGGTGGGGATGGTGCCTTTGAACCACTCGAAGTACCCGGCCATCGTCCAGATGATGAGGACCGCGACAATGCCGATTGCTCCTGCACCCCAGCGCTTCCCGGCCAGTTGTGCCCGGCCGGTGATCTGCGCGCCGCCCATCCCTTTGCCTGCGGTCAGGGTGGTCACGCGACGCCCGCCGATCCCTTGTTGCCGAACAGCAGGCCGCTGAGGTGGTCGTGCAGGGCGTGGAACTCGGGCGTCCGCATCATGTCGGGTACCCGCGGGCGGGGAAGGTCGATGGTGACCGTCTCCAGGACCCGTCCTGGCCGGGGACTCATCACAGCGACGACATCGGAGAGGAACACCGCCTCGGCGATGCCGTGGGTGACCATGAGCGTGGTGGCCGGCTTCTCGGTCCAGATCCGCAGCAGCTCGATGTTCAGGCGCTGGCGGGTCATGTCGTCGAGGGCACCGAACGGTTCGTCGAGCAACAGCGCTGTGGGCTTGACGACCAATGCGCGGGCGATGGATACGCGCTGTCGCATACCTCCGGACAGGGTGGCCGGTTTGGCCTTCTCGAAGCCCTTGAGGCCGACCAGGTCGATCAGCTCGTCGATGAAACCCTTGTCGACGGAGATTCCCGCGACCTGCAGCGGCAGCTTGATGTTCGATTCGACACTGCGCCACGGCAGCAGCGCTGAGTCCTGGAAGGCGATGCCCAGCCCGTGTTGCGACTGGAGTTCTTTTGGTGATCTCCCGTTCATCAGCGCCGTGCCGGCGGTGGCATCCTCGAGACCCGCCAGGATGCGCAGGACCGTGGATTTCCCGCATCCCGATGGCCCGAGAAGCGAGAGGAACGCGCCTTCGGAGGTCTGCAGGTCGACGTTGTCGAGTGCGGTCACCGACGACCCGCCCCGCAGTCCCGCGGACTTGAACTCCTTGGTCAGCCCGGAGATGTTGATACCGGTGCCCAGCGGCCGGGCAGCCTTGGGTGCGGTGGGCGATTCGTCCGTAACACTCATCGACGGAGAGTCAGCGTGGGTCATATCGGGCGACGCTAGGCGTCTGGAGTTTCTTCGCGGTTACACCCGCGTTACCGCGCTCATCCGGACCTGACCGTGGCCTCATTCCGCGCAGCGACAACGCTTTTCGTTGTCTATCGTGCGGGCATGAGATTGGTGTTGATGTTCTACGGCAGCCGCGGCGACATCCAGCCGGGTCTGGCCTTCGGGCTCGAATTGCAACGTCGTGGCCACGACGTCAGGATGGTCGTGCCGCCGAACTACGTCCCCCTTGCCCGGGGTCTCGGCCTGATCGCGTATGCGGTGGGTTCGGACACCGCCTCGGTGTGGGACAGCCCGCGAGGACAGGAGATCCTGCGGACCAAGAACCCGTACACCAAGTTGCGGCTGGCCGGTGCGGCGATCAAGGAGGGTTTCGCGGCGTTCGACGCTGACGCGGTGGATTTGCTCACCGGACCGGAAGCCGAACTCACCGGCGTGGACGGTGTGGTGAGCGGACCCCTCTGCCAGGAACGGATGTACTCGATCGCCGAGAAGCTCGGCGTGCCGTTCTCGGTGCTGCGTTTCGGACCGTTCTCGGAGAACGGGGTGGTCGGCGCGGTTCCCGGAGTCGTGCTGCCAGGTCCGGCTGCGATCAACCGTGCGTCGTGGAAGCTGACCGACACGCTGGGGTTCATGGTCGGGCGAGGTGCGGAGAACTCGTTCCGAGACAGGCTCGGATTACCTGCTGTACAACAGTCGCTCCACCAGAGATTGATGACAGGCGAGGTTCTTCAGATCCAGGCCTACGATCCGGTCTTGTTCCCCGGTCTGGTCGAGGAATGGGGTGATCGCAAGCCGATCGTCGGTTACCTCGATCTTCCCGCCGACGCGGGAGGTGGAGCAGCCGGGGATGCCGCGACGACCCAGGCGGCCACCCGGGTTCTGGATCAGTGGCTGGCAGCAGGTGATGCACCGGTCTTCGTCACGGTGGGCAGTGTGCCGGTTCTCGATCCGGACGCACTGACCCGGGTGATCACCGAAGCCTGTGCGGCGGTCGGTGTCCGCGCGCTGATCACGATGAAAGGGCGGGCCACCGGACCCGACCGGTCGGATGACGGAGTGTTCTTCGCCGAGTCGCTTGATCACGCGGCCGTGCTGCCACGGTGCCGCGCCGCGGTGCATCACGGTGGGGCGGGGACCACCGCCGCAGGACTGCGGGCCGGGTTGCCCACCATGATCTGCCACGGTGGCGCCGACCAGGCGTACTGGGGCAGGCAGGTGAAAACTCTTGGCCTCGGGACATCGTGCCGATTGAAGGGCTTGACCGCCGAGCGGTTGACGGCCGGCCTGGAGGTGATCCTCGACCCTGCTGTCGGTACACGAGTGGCGGCGGTCGCCGGTGCACTCATCGCACCTGACGCCGCCGCCACGCATGCTGCCCAACTCGTCGAGGACCGTTTCGGGGCGATTCGTTCGGTCAGCCCTTGATGGCTTCCTTCCACTTCACCCGGGCCCCTGTGCGCAGGATGTTGCGCTGGTAGATGCGGGCTGCGAGCCACGCCGCCACCGCGCAGGCGATCATCATCAGGACGATGGTGACGATCACCTGAACCACCGTTGCGTCCCCGGTTGCTATCCGCACCGGCATGATCGACGCCGAGAACGGCGGTATCCACGCCAGTGTCTGCATCAACGTGCTGTCGAGGGAACCGATGCCGAAGTAGGCCGAATACACAACCGCCATCGCAAGAATGGTGAGCGGGGCCGAACTCGAGCCGAGCTCCTCCTGTCGCGACACCACTGCGCCCGTTGCGGCGTACAGGGTTGCGAAGAAGACGAAGCCCAGCACGAACCAGACGACAACCGCGGCGAACATCGAGCCTGCCGCCGTGGGCACGTCGAGAATGCCGGTAGCAAGGGCGGCTACGAGCGCGGTACCGCCCAACAGGACCACTTGCGCAAAGGCCATCAATCCGATGCCGACGATCTTGCCCCACAACAGATGTAGCGGTTTGATCGTTGCCAGCAGCAACTCGACCACCCGAGATGTCTTCTCTTCGACGACCCCGGCCGCGACCATCGAACCGCCTTGCAGCACAGCGAACATCAGCAGTGAGACGCCGACGAGCGCCACGGCGATGCGTTGCCCTTCATTGGGTTTGGCGGGGTCTGTCTCGCTGACGGTGAGTGTGGAGTCGGCGCTGATGGCCGAAAGGTCCACGTTCTCAGCGGCCAGGGCCTTGGTCAACCCGTCTTGACTCACTGCCGTTCGCAACACTCCTTCGAGGCTGCCGTCGAGGTCGTCTTTGGTGACTGCTTCGTAGTTGTTGGTTCCGGCGGCACCGGGGACCAACGCCACCTTCACGTCGCCTTCCTTCGCCTGGGCGCGCGCCTCGTCGGCGTTGCCGATGGGCACGATCTCGATGTTCTCCCCGGATGCGTCGCCGACCGCGACGATCGTCTCCGACAGTTGCGAGTTGTCGCCCACCAGTCCGACTTTCGTGGCTTTGTCGTCGCCGGTGAAAATCGAGAGAACGATGATGCCCGCAACGATGACGACCAGCAGGATCACGTTGGTGATGAGGAACGACTTGGTGGCCGCGCGGGTGGTGATCTCGCGCCGGGCAACCAGGTTGATGGCCCGCCACGCGCTCATCCGGCCCGAGCCGGACTTCGGGTGCTTGTTCGGATCGGAAGCGTTCGTACTCATGCGGATACAACCTCTCGGAAGAGTTCGGTCAGGTCGGGTCGGGACTGGGCGAAGTGTGTGACCGGCCCCGTGGCGAGTGCAGCGGTCAGAATTGCCTGCTCGTCGGTCCCCGGCGTCATGCTCACCGTGGTGATCGACCCGTTCTGGATGGTGCCGACAACCCCGGGCAGATGATCGGCCCAGCCGGCCGGGGCCTGTGGCGCGCCGACGTCGAGCCGGATCTCGCCGGCCGACCGGAGTTCGTCCACAGTTCCCAGTGCCCGCATGGTGCCGGAGGAGATGATGCCGACCCGGTCACACAGTCGCTGCACGAGTTCGAGTTGGTGGCTGGAGAAGATGACCGGGACACCTTGCGCGGCCTTTTCTTTCAGCACGTCGCTCATCACGTCGACGGCAACGGGGTCCAGGCCCGAGAACGGCTCGTCGAGCACCAGCACATCGGGGCTGTGAACCAGGGCAGCCGCCAGCTGCACACGCTGCTGATTGCCCAGGCTCAGGCTGTTCACGTCGGCGTCGATCCGCTCGTACACACCCAGCCGCCGTACCCAGGTCTCCACCTGGTCATCGGCTTCGGCGCGAGACAGGCCGTGCAACTGTGCGAGGAACGAGAGCTGTTTTCCCACCTTCATCTTGGGATACAGGCCGCGTTCTTCGGGCATGTAGCCGATGCGACGTCGGGTGTCGAGGTCGATGGGCGAGTCGCCCAGCAGTACTCGACCCGAATCTGCCGACAGCACACCGAGGATGATGCGCATGGTGGTGGATTTTCCGGCGCCGTTGGAACCGACGAATCCGAAGATCTCGCCGGGGGCGACGGTGAAGGACATGTTGTCGAGGGCCTTGAGGGAGCCGTATCTCTTACTCAGACCGTCGACGATGAGGGGAGCGGTCACTGTTCGAATCCTCCTGATTGGCTGACGTTTTCATTGGCCACCACCTGGGGGTAGGTGGCGAAGTCTTCTGGATCGGGGTCGGGTAACCACCATCCGATCAGACAGGTGGGAATGCAGGTGGCCCCGGCGACCAACACGATGAGGAGCACCGCGCTGCCGTAGATCACCTGGCCGCCGACGCTGTTGTCGCCTCCGCCCGACAAGATGATGAGCACGAGGTACGGGACGAACATCGAGACCCACAGCGCGGTGTACGCGATCGATCGGGCAGCGTTGCGGCTGGCCAGTTCGAACTCGTCGAGGGCCGAGGCCGGTGCGTCGCTGACATTGCGCGTCACCGCCCGCAGCACGTAGATGAGCGGCAGCATGACAAACGAGATGAGGCCGATGAACGCCGGGGCCGCCCACATGGTGAAGAACATGACGATTGCACTGGCGATCACGAGGATCACCGAAATGACAAGCGCGACCACGAGCTTGCGGGCACTGCGCCGATTCCGCAGACGCGGGAACCGGTGGCCATAACGACGCAGGAACTTCTCGTGCCTACGTACCTGCCATTCTTCGTATCCACGCCACCACGCCGGTTTCGCGGACTCGGGGATCACGCTGTTCGGATCGTTCACGACGGCCCTCCATTCGTGCGATACAACTGCGTCGACATCGCGCCGAACTCGCGGCGACTGAAGACGGCCTCCACCGGGAGCCCGAACACATCGCAGATGCGAAAGGCCAGGTCGAGGCTGGGATAGTTGTCACCCCGTTCGAGCGAGCCGATCGACTGGACGTTCACGCCCACCAGCTCGGCAAGTTGTGCGCGTGACATCCGGCGCTCGGCGCGTAGTACGCCGATGCGGTTGTAGATCGGCAGGTGGCCTGCCTTCTTGACCGGACTCACAGGGATAAGTGTTGGGAAAACACAACAGAATGTCAATGTTTGCCGTACATGGAGGGCGCTTTGTGATCGCCAGCCTCACGAATTCTCCGCGATCACCATCTCGAGGATGTCCGTGCCCAGCGCGACCGGTCTGCAGGTGGGTGCCGCCGAATCCGGATCGAGGGCATTGAGTACTAGCCCGACGGCGTAGTCGTCGTAAGGCAGGCGGAAATGGCCGCTCAGATCGGCCGGGCAGCGATCCTGGATGAACAGATTTGTTGCGCCGGCACCTTTGAGTGCAACGGTCGCCGCCGGCTGGATCACTTCGTCCACCTGCGTGCCGATGGTGGTGTACTCGACGCCGGGGACCGTGTCGTTGCCGCCGTTGTTGAGTTCGGCGAGCAGCGGTGAACCCTGAACTTGCTGCCACAGTGCGGTGGAGACCAGCTCAGGTGGGATGACTGTGGCGGCGACGTCGAGGGCGCCGGGGATTCGGGCGGCAATCGGCACCAAGCCGTACAGGGAGCTGCCGTACGACGGGGATGCCAGACCCACCCAGTGCCCGACCATCGTCGACCCACCCAGCCGGTTGACGAAATACCGGCCGACGGTTGCGCCCTGCGAGTACCCGACGATGTCCAGCCTGGTGGCTCCCGTCTCTTGCAGTACCTCAGCCGCGAAGCCGGCGACCTGCCGAGCGCTCTCCACGATGTCTTCGGTGCCGAAGTTGTCGCCACCCGCACGCCCGCCGAAGTTCACCGCGAACACGCAGAAGCCTTCGGCAGCGAGCCGGGGCCCGATCTTCGCGAAGTCGGAGTAGGCGCTCGAATCCGTGCCGTGGAGAAGAAGAACCGGCCGCGGGTGCGTCGGCGATGGGGTGCAGGCGAAGTCGTTGACGCCGGGCGGCGCCGAACCCGGGTGATCGCCGACATGGCGGGAGGCCTCATGATGCGTGTTCTGAGCCGGGCCGGGACGGGTGGGTACTTCCCACAGCGACGCAGTTGATCCTTGGGCGCTGTCTGGTCCCTGAACGCTGCCTGGTCCCTGAACGCTGTCTGATCCCTCGCTGCTGTCGGCAGCCGCTGGGGAAACCGAGATGAAGGCGAGAAGCACGGAAATCGTTGCCGCGGCGCACAAACTCCGGCGTCGACCCGGGCCACGTCTGCTGTCCGTGTATCGCATCGCACACCTCACCTCGGCCCGACCCGCTGTAGATCGATTTGACCATCTCAGCTGACGAGTAGCCGGATTTCGGGCGGAATGTGGTCTGAACGTTGCAGTGCACTGCCACTGTGCTGCGGGCGCGGCTGCGGCACCAGCCGGCCAGGCGCGTCAGGCGAGGATGTCCTGCACCACCCGGGCTGCTTCGCGGCCCGCGCGGTTGGCGCCGATGGTGGACGCTGACGGGCCGTAACCCAGTAGTTGCAGGCGAGGAGTGGATGCCACAACGGTCGCCAGCCGGCCGGTCATCACGATGCCGCCGCCCGGAGCCCGCAACTTCAGTGGCGCCAGATGGTCCAGGGCGCTCCGAAAGCCGGTGCACCACAGGATGACGTCGACATCCAGATGATCGCCACCTCCACCGCCACCTCCACCCTCGGGTGTCCCACAGTCCCAGTACACTCCCGTGGGTGTGATGCGAGTGAACATCGGTCGCCACGCGAGGATGCCGTCCGCGCGTGCGGCGCGTATCGCGTCGTTCTCGGGCAGCCCTGTCACCGACACCACCGACCCGGGCGGAAGCCCGGCGCGCACGCGTTCCTCGACGCGCGCCACTGCGGCCCGGCCCTGTTCGGGGGTGAACGGGGCACTGCTGAAATGCGGTTCGGTGCGACTGCACCAGAAGGTCTGTGCGCCTTCGGCATTGCGTGCGATCTCGATCAGCAGCTGGATGGCCGAGATGCCGGCTCCCACCACGAGAACACGCTTACCGTCGAAATCGGTCGGCCTGTTGTAGTCATGGGTGTGCAGTTGTGTCCCGGTGAACGTCTCGATACCCGGCACATACGGGATGAATGGTCGATCCCAGGTTCCGGTTGCGTTGATCACGGTGCGCGCCATCAGCTGTGAGCCATCAGAGGCCGAGACCAGGAAGTCGTCGCCGTCGAACGACACCGACCGGACGTCGACAGGTCGACGGACGTCGAGCCCGAACCGCTGTTCGTATTGATCGAAGTAATCGGGCACCGCCGTGGACGCCGGCCACTGGTCGCATTCGACGCCGAGCGCTTCCGACAGCCCGAAGCCGGGAAGGTCGTGCACGTTGTTGGCCCCGGCCAAAGTCAATGTCGGCCAACGGAACTGCCACGCGCCTCCGGGCCCGGGGGAGTGGTCGACGATCATGGTTCGATCACCGAGGCCGTATTTGCCTAGGTAATACCCGGCCGACAGGCCCGCCTGCCCCGCCCCGATGACGAGTACATCGGTACGCGCCCGGTCTCCGAAGGCGTTGGAGTTCACCTGTCGAACAATAGCGGTACGCTGACGCCCATGATTGGGACCAGCCGGGATGGCGATGTGTTGACCATCGAACTGCAGCGAGAGCGGCAGCGGAACGCACTCAATTACGAACTGGTGGAAGCGCTGTCGGTGGCGATGACCGACGCGGCAGGGGCAGGTGTGCGGGCCATCGTGCTCACCGGTCAGGGAACCGTTTTCTGTGCCGGCGCGGACCTGTCCGGCCCGGTCTACGAACAGACCTTCCTCGACGAACTCCTGGCGATGCTCCGAGTTGTCGAGAGCATCCCGGTACCGGTGATCGCCGCGCTGAACGGCGCCGCGTTGGGGGCAGGCCTCCAGCTCGCGATGGCCGCTGATCTGCGGGTGATGTCGCCGTCGGCGTGGTGCGGCATCCCTGCTGCAAAGATCGGTGTGACAGTTGACGAATGGACCATCAAGCGTCTCGTCTCGCTGGTCGGTGCGGGTGATGCGGCGGGAATCCTGATCGGTTGTGACTCACTCAGTGCCGACCGAGCTGCAGCCGTTGGGTTCGCCAACCGGATAGGCGATCTTGCCGAGGCGCAGCAGTGGGCCGCGAGCATCGCCGCGCTGGCCCCACTGACCCTGCAGCACTACAAGCTCGTTCTCGGCGACGACGGTGCCCGTGACGAGGCCGCACCTGACCACGTCGCAGCGATGGTCAGGGCCTGGCAGAGCCAGGACATGGCCGAAGGGCGCGCGGCTCGGGCCGAGCGACGTCAGCCGAACTTCATCGGGAAGTAGAACCTTCCCCGGCCTTCCCCAACCCGTCCCCAACCGGTCCTGGCCACGACCCCTCGACGATACCCGCGCTCAAGTGGGTTTTCGTGGTGGTAACACGGCTGCAGCCTCCCAGATACACGGCGGCCTTACGTTCCTCGCAGTCTCTGGTTCAGAGGAAACGTGGGCATGACGCGAGGGAGAGATATGTCTGCAGACAAAACGGTGGATCCGATAGCCGCGGGGGAATTGCCGACCAACATCAACGCGATGAGCGAGACGCTGGAGGACTACACCCTTCGTTTCGCGCCCCGCAGTTATCGCAAGTGGGGCCCCGCGGTGGTCGCCACCTCGGCTCTGGGTGGCATCGCCTACCTGGCCGACTTCGCCATCGGCGCCAACATCGGCATCGCCAACGGCACGGGAAACGCGTTGTGGGGCATCCTCATCTTCGCGGTGGTCATCGTCCTCACCGGCTACCCGCTGGCGTACTACGCCGCCCGGTACAACATCGACCTCGACCTGATCACCCGTGGCAGCGGCTTCGGCTACTACGGCTCGGTGGTCACCAACGTCATCTTCGCGTCGTTCACGTTCATCTTCTTTGCCCTCGAGGGCTCGATCATGGCGCAGGGCCTCAAACTGGGTCTCCACATCCCGCTGTGGCTGGGCTACCTCATCTCATCGGTCATGGTGATCCCGCTGGTCATCTACGGCATGAACACACTGGCAAAACTGCAGGTGTGGACCACGCCGCTGTGGCTGGTGATGATGGTGCTGCCGTTTGTCTACCTCGTGATCAAGCACCCCGACGCGATCGGAGACTTCCTCGCATTCAGTGGTGGCACCGACGCCCAGGGCGGACACGGCGTCAACTTCGCCGGCATCATGCTCGCCGCCGGTGTGTGTCTGTCGCTGATCGCCCAGATCGCCGAGCAGATCGACTACTTGCGGTTCATGCCTCCCAAGACACCGGAGAACTCGCGCCGCTGGTGGATCGCCGTGATCACCGCAGGACCGGGCTGGGTGTTCTTCGGCGCGATCAAGCAGATCGTGGGCTTGTTCCTGGCCGTCTACCTGATCATGAACTTCGCCGATCAGGCCGGCGTCGCCAACGAACCCGTGGAGCAGTTCCTCGCGGTCTACGAGGAGTTCATGCCGCACTGGCTGGCGATGACCCTCGCCGTCATCCTCGTGGTCATCTCGCAGATCAAGATCAACGTGACCAACGCGTATTCGGGATCGCTGGCCTGGACCAACAGCTTCACCCGCATCACCAAGACCTACCCGGGTCGACTGTTCTTCGTCTTCTTCAACGTCGCGATCGCTCTGGTGTTGATGGAAGCCAACATGTTCAGCTTCTTGAACAACATCCTCAACTTCTACGCGAACATCGCCATCGCATGGATCGTCGTGGTGGCCTCGGACATCGTGTTCAACAAGTACGTCCTGAAGCTCTCGCCCAAGGTGCCCGAGTTCCGCAGGGGCATGCTGTACAACTTCAACCCGGTCGGGTTCATCAGCGTGATCCTCGCCGGCGGATTGTCGGTGCTGGTGTACTTCCACGCTTTCGGTGACGCCATCCAGCCGTACTCGCCGATCGTCGCAACCATCCTCGCGCTGGTGTTGCCGCCGATCATCGCGGTGATCACCAAGGGCAAGTACTACCTGCGACGCACCGACGACGGAATCGACCTGCCGATGTTCGACGAATACGGCAACCCTTCCGACGCCAAGTTGCTGTGCTCGGTGACCGGTATCGAGTTCGAGCGACCCGACATGCTCGCCTCGAACAAACCGGGCCCGAACGGTGAGAAGCAGTACATCAGCTCGCTGGCACTGTCCTGCGACAAGACCGGTGAGCACGTGTTGCCTGCCCAGAAGTAACGCGCCTGCTCTGATTCGTCAGCTCCACCCGTTCTGCGACAAGGACGGGTGGAGCTGACGGTCTTCCCGTCGCAACCACCGGAATGCCTCGGCTCCTCTTCTTGTTGTTCTCCTAAGTGCTCCAACACGCAGGGCCCATCAACGACGAAGGGAACGATGCATGTCACGAATCGCCATCATCGGAGGCCACGGCAAGATCGCGCTCAAGCTGGCCAAGATCTTGACCGGTCAGGGACATCAGGTCAGCTCCCTGATCCGCAATCCCGACCAGTCGGACGACATCACGCAGACCGGGGCCACTCCGGTCATCGCAGATGTGGAAAACCTCTCGACCGACGAGATCGCCGAGGCCATCAAGGGCCACGACGCCGTGGTGTTCTCTGCCGGCGCCGGGGGTGGCAGCCCCGACCGCACGTACGCCGTGGACCGTGATGCCGCCATCCGCAGCATCGACGCGGCGCAGCAGGCCGGCATCACCCGCTACGTCCAGGTGTCGTACTTCGGTGCCGGGCCGGATCATGGTGTTCCCGAAGACAATTCGTTCCACGCCTATGCCGAGGCCAAGGCGGCAGCCGACGAGCATCTCCGTGAGACCACACTTCTCTGGACGATCGTGGGACCAAGCGCCCTCACCGATGAGCCCGGCACGGGCCGTATCGCCACCAAGGAACGCGGTGCCGAAGCCGGAACCAGCGTGTCCCGCGACGATGTGGCAGAGGTGCTGGCTGCGGTCCTCGAGACGCAGTCCAGCGTCGGAACCACGGTCGAGTTCACCGGTGGTCAGACCCCCATCGCCGAAGCCGTGAAAGGCGTCTGACGGACCTGCCGGGGTGACCTCGGGCCGGTAGGCCGGCAGCAACCTCAGCCGGTAGGCCGGCGGTCGCCGATTCCCAGTCGAAGTCGCCATGATCGCTGCCGAGCCCGGTGGCGACCACTCCGGCCACCGCGCAACCGAGTTGCGCTGACCGCAGCAGGCTGAAGTCGTGAAGACGACCCGCGATGAACCCGGCCGAGAACGCATCCCCGCAGCCACTGGTGTCGACAACCTCGACGTCGGTGGCTGCGGCGTGTTCGGCACCGTCGCCGGTGACAACCCAGGCGCCGTCTGCGCCGGCAGTGGCTGCGACGCAGGCAACACCCCGGTCGATGAGGGCGCGACAACCGTCCACCAGGTCGGTGGCACCTGTGAAGCCCAGCACCTGCTCGTCGTTCGGCAGCAGGTAATCCAGGTGTGGCAGAACGGGTTCGATCCACGACAACACTCCAGGATCACCGGGCGCCAGGATGTCAGCCGAGACGCGGACGCCCGCAGCCCGGATCCGTTCGAGTACGCCCGCCAGTTCCGATGGGTTGAGCAGCTCGGGCGCACCGATGTGCACGTGATCCGCGGACGTGAGAAGGTCCAGCGGCACACGATCGAGCGGGTAGGCCAGATTGGCGCCGGGCATGTGCAGTGCGGGTCGATCGCCGTTGCTGCGGATGGGCAACACGCTCATCGATGTCGGTTGACCATCCACTCGCAAAAGGTGTTCGGTGACCACACCGCGGCGCTGCAGCATGGTGGTGAGCAGGTCGGCGGAGTCGTCGCGACCCACGGCGCCGACCGTCGACACCACCGCTCCGAGTTTGGCCAGTGTGATGGCGGTGCCGCCGGCCGGACCCGCGGGCACCAACCGGATGTGGGGGACAAGGGCCGCGCCCTGGCCGTCGGGTATCGAATCAACCGGGTGGACAACCACATCGAGCACATGGGCACCGAACGTCACGACCTGCATGCATCATCTCCTGGGTAGCGGCGAGTAGCCGCGGTTCGCCGCGGCGACGGCCACCGCGATCAGCTGGTCTCGGCTGAGCACGGCGCCATCGCCGACGGCGGCTGTTCGTAGGTAGATCTCGGCCAGCCATTCCACCAATTCGATGCGCTCACAAGCTGCTTCGACTGTAGGGCCGTAGGCGACGGAACCGTGGTTGCGCATCAGGGCGGCAGTCCGCTCGGTCAACGCCTCGGCCACCGCGTCGGTGAGTTCCTGGGTGCCGAAGATCTCGTGGGGCGCCACGCGCACGGCGCCACCGACCAACGCCGCGGTGTAATGCACCGCAGGCAGTTCATCGACGAGGTTGGCCACCGCGATGGAAGCCACCGGATGGGCGTGCGCGACTGCGGCCGCGTCAGTGGAGCGGTAGATCTCCAGGTGCAGGAGCAGCTCGGACGTCGGGACGTGATCAGTGTCCTCGACCACGTGCCCGTCGAGGTCTGTCACCACCAACTGGTCGGCGGTGAGTGATTCGAGAACAGCGCCACTGGCTGTGACGACCACCCGATCGTCGACCCTCGTCGACAGGTTGCCCCCCGTGCCGATCACCAGGCGGCGTGCGGCCAGTCGGTGCGCGGCGTCAACCAGATCCGCTCGCCGCTCTTCGACAGTCATGATGCTGACAATAACGGGCGATGGCGGCGATCCATCACGGATCGCCGCCATCGCCCGTTGGTTCAGGTGTTCAGCCGACCGGGGTCAGCGAACGGTACGTCGACCGTGAGAACCTCCCTGCCGGTTCGAACTTCGCGAGGATGGAGTCGGCGTCCTCTCCGGTCACCTGGGTGATCAGCGACTTGGCGTCGTCCACGGAGTTGATGGAGAGCACCGGCGACGGATCCGAGAGCAGGCCGAACAGCGCTGAGCCGAACTTGGGATTGGTTGCCGCGGCCGGGAACAGCACCGCAGCGTATTCCTGGAACACCGGGTCGCGCAGGAAGATCCGGGTGGCGAGGTTGGCGGCGTCCACACGGCTGGTGAGGAAGTTGTTGTAGGTGGCGGTGATCCAGGCGTCGTCGAACTCGCCCTCGTGGTCCTTGGCGGCGGCCACGAACTGTGCGGCCTGGATGAACCCGCTCTGCGCTCCCTGGCCCGTGATGGGGTCGTAGGCCACGGCCGTGTCGCCCAGAGCAACAACCCGGTGTCCGCTTGCTGTGTGCCCGAGCGCGTTTCGCACTGTGGGCGTGACCGCTCCCTGGAGCCAGGAGTGCGGGTCCTCCTCGATGACCTGGGTGCTGAGCACCTCGGGCAGGTCCCAATCGAAGTATTCGCGATGCAAGTCGATCACCACTTTGTGGGCAGAATGCGCGTCGGTGACCGACTGGAACCGGCGTTCCCATTCACTGCCGGGTTGCGCCCACCCGAGGAACGACCATGACGGTCCGGCGTCTTTGTGCAGGTAGGGGCCCCACCAGCCCTCGCCCTGGTCGGCAAAGTTGAACGCCTGGTGCTTCGGGCCCGCGGGGCTGCGGTGCGCGAACACATCTGGGTCGTGACCCAGCCCGGCCACGGTGAGCAGGAGGACGCTGCGTTGTGGGCTCTTGTAGGGCGATCGTGATTCGTCGACGGTGAACAGGCTGGACAGTCCGGCCTTGCCGGTGGCGACGAAGGTCAGGTCGTTCTCCGCTGCGATCGAGTCGAGGCGGCCCGGGTCGACGTTCTCGACCACGAACCGACCACCCTTTTCAAGGAACAGGGTGAGACGCTCGTCGACCTTGAGCCTGGTGTCGACACCGATCGCCTCGAATCCGGGGAACTCGGCGTCGAAGTCGAGAAGCTCGGTGTAGTCGTGCCCGCTGCCCGTGATGGTGCGAGCGCTGATCCCGGTGACCTGCGGCGCCCGGCCGGCGAAGTTGTCGACACCCAAGGCCGTCTCGGATTGCTGCGACAGGCCGAACGTCACCGCGGTGCCGGTGGCGGATACGTCGTGCAGCAGGCTCCGCTGATCACGCTCGCTGTAGACGGTCACGTCGAATCCTGCGTTGAGGAAGCCGACGGCCGCCGAGACGCCTGTCTGGCCTGCCCCGATGATGGCGACGGAACGGTTGGTGTTGCTCATGCAACGATCTCCTGTGTTTGTGCGAATGATGTTGTTCGAGAATCGAATACGGAGTGATTACGATGCGGCGACGTCATGACTGTCCGGCAGTCGTGCCGGTACATCGCCGTGTTCCGGCCCACCAGGGGACCTCGGTGGAAATAGTCATGCCGTCGGATCTCATGCCGGTGAGCATTCGCTGGTTTGCGATACCGCGGAAGGATTCGACTCAGGCCGAAGTTAAGTGCATCTGAGCGAACACGGCATCTGAGCAAACACGGCATCTCAGCAAACACGGCGGCTCAGCTCATGCAGGCCAATTACAGTCGGGTCGAGCACTCGCGACGCGACGTGCCGCGGAACAACGATTGGTGGGCGTAGTGACACGGCTGGCGAACAGGGTCGCATTCATCACGGGAGTGGCCCGCGGACAGGGTCGCGCGCATGCGGTGCGGCTGGCACGTGAAGGCGCCGACATCGTGGGTGTTGATCTTGCCGGGCCGTTGCCGGGTGTGCCGTACGACTCGGCGACGCCGGCCGAACTCGCCGAGACCGCAGGTTTGGTCGAGGCCGAGGGTCGCAAAGCACTTCTTCGTCAGGGCGACGTTCGCGACCTCGAGGGGCTACGGACCCTCGCCGCGGATGCGGTGACCCAGTTGGGTGGGCTCGACATCGTGGTGGCCAACGCCGGCATCTGTATTCCGGCGACCTGGAACGAGGCGACCCCGGAGATGTTCCGCGATCACATGGACATCAACGTCACCGGCGTGTGGAACACCGTGATGGCGGCGGCGCCTCACCTCGTCGAGCGCGGACGCGGGTCGATCATCCTGATCAGCTCGTATGCCGGAAAGAAGGTGCAGCCGTTCATGGTGCACTACACCACCAGCAAGCATGCCGTCACCGGCATGACCCGGGCGTTCGCTGCCGAATTGGGTGCGCACAATGTGAGGGTCAACAGCGTGCATCCCGGCGCCGTCGCCACTCCGATGGGGTCGGGCGACATGGTGGCCCGCATCGAAGAGACCAATGCAGCCAATCCGCGATTGGCGCCCATGGGTACACCGTTTCTCAACCAGTACGCAGCAGACCCGGATGAGGTGTCCAACGTGGTCGCGTTCTTGGCGTCGGACGAGTCGTCGTTCATGACTGCCGAACACATCTCGGTCGATGGTGGTGCTCAGTACTTCTGACCGTGGGTCGGGGGAATCTGCCATCTGCCCTGGCAACCGTGGGCAAGGGTTCTACGGTTGATGGGTGACTGATCGGACGGATCGACCCGAGCGCATCTCGGCGACGCAATTGCTGGCCAAGCTCGCTGACGAGGGCAGTTGGCACCCGTGGGACTCGCAGATCACCGCGCTTCCCGACGATGCCGGGTACGCCGAGGACATTGGACGGGCCCGCGAGAAGACCGGACTCGACGAGTCGATCATCTGCGGTGAAGCGGACGTCAACGGGGTGCGAGTGGCCGTTGTTGTCAGTGAGTTCGGTTTTCTGGGCGGGTCGATCGGCCGGGACGCGGGACGTCGCGTGGTCACGGCGATCCGCCGAGCGACTGCTGAAGGTCTGCCGTTGCTCGCCCTCCCGGCGTCGGGCGGGACGCGGATGCAGGAGGGGACTGCGGCTTTTCTGCAGATGGTGAACATCACTGCGGCAGTCGTGGATCACAAGGCCGCGCATCTTCCATACGTGGTGTATTTGCGTCATCCGACCACCGGTGGGGTGTTCGCGTCGTGGGGCTCGCTGGGACATGTGACGTTGGCCGAGCCGGGCGCCCTTGTCGGTTTTCTCGGCCCGCGAGTGTACGAGGGCTTGTACGGCGAGGCATTTCCCGAGGGCGTCCAGGTGTCGGAGAACCTGCGTTCACACGGTCTGGTGGATCTTGTTGTGGCGGTGGATGAATTGGGATCAACCGCATCACGCATCATCAGGCTTCTGGTCGACCCGATGGTGGACGCCGAGCACTCGCGACGTGAGCCGGCCGGGCCGTCTTCTGGGCCGTCTTCTGCGCCGGGACTGTCCGAGGGGACTGTGGTTGAGTCGTCGGCCTGGGATGTGGTGGAGCAGTCGAGGGTTCCCGGCCGACCAGGCGTGAGTCAGTTGCTGCGTGAGTCGGCCGACGAGGCGGTGGAACTGGCCGGTGGGGGCGAATTGAATTCGCGCAGCGGCATCATTCTCGCTTTGGCGCGCTTTGGTGGGCATTCGGTGGTGGTGGTCGGGCAGGACCGCAACCGTCAGGTGCCCGGCTCGCTGGTGGGACCTGCCGACCTGCGGCTTGCCCGCCGGGGTATGAGGCTGGCGCAGAGTTTGCATCTGCCGCTGGTGACGGTGATCGACACTCCGGGCGCCGATCTGTCCGCTGACGCCGAGGAGTCGGGCCTGGCCAACGAGATCGCTCATTGCATCGCGGAGCTGACTGCGTTGACGGTGCCGACGGTGGCGGTGCTGCTGGGTCAGGGAGCTGGGGGAGCCGCGCTGGCACTGTTCCCTGCGGATCGGGTGATTGCCATGGAGAACTCGTGGCTGTCTCCGCTGCCGCCGGAGGGCGCCAGCCTGATCGTCTATCGGGACACCGACCATGCAGCCGACATGGCACGGAGCCAGGGAATCCGTGCGACCGATCTGCACGCCGCCGGCATCGTGGATGTGGTGGTCTCCGAGGCCGCGCTGGGCGGCTTTCTGCCGGAGCTGGGTGACCGGCTCGCAGCCGAGCTCGATGCGTTGGACGACAGCACGGTTGAAGCCCGCGCCGGGTGGCGGACGGAACGCCTCAGGCGCATCGGTGGTGTCGAGATCTGAACTGGCTGACCCAGTTCCGGCCAGCCGTCTATGCGACATCCTCATACCAACTCTCCGGAGGTGGGCAGGGGTCGGGTAGCTGTGCCACCTCGTCGAGCCAGCGTTGTTCTTCTTGATGCCAGATCGGGTGCTCGATCCGCCATTGCTGCTCGGCGAGTTCATCTTTCGCTCGCTGGCGAAACCATGCGGCGTGAGCTTCCTCTTTTTTGCGCCGTTCGTCCACCATTCGCTGGTATCGCCGATCGGGGAAATGCGTGTCGTTCGGAGTCAGCGCGTCGTCGGTGCCGCGTTGCCTCCACCCGACGCGTCCAACCCATTCTGGGGGTCCCGTTCCGGAGGTGATGATCTCGGAGATCCAGCCACCGTCGCCGTCGTGGACCTGAGCGTGGTCGCCGTCGCATACGAGGGTCAGAACGGTGATGTCGGTGCGTCCACCGTCTTTCCATTCGTGCATGTGATGCACTGCGGTGCGGGTGGCAGGCTGATCGCAGCCGGGCCGCGAACATCCGCGTTCGGCCGCGATCAAAGCGATTCGCTGGATCGCCGATGCCAGACGTTTTTCACGGCCGAGGAACAGCGGCCGGTGTGCGTTGTCGAGCAGTGCAAGGAACTTCCGGTTGCTACCTGCCAGCGCGAGTGCATCCCGGACGGGGAGAGTGCCTCCCGATGCGGTGGTGGCAATACCGGTCTCGGCCTCCAGCTCGTCGAGTGTCATGGTTGCCACGACGATGGCCGGCTGTCCGCGGTGCTTTCCGAGGGTGCCCGACCCGACGACCGTCTCCAGCATCTTCTTGAACGCGTCATGGTTGCGCTGACCCTGTGTCCGGTTGTCTCGTTCAGCGGCGGCAGCGAGAACCGTGCTGTCAGCGAGATCGGCGTCGCCCGCGGGTGATTCGGGGTCGTCCGGGTTGTTCATGCCTGGCTGCGCCCATTTCGCTGCGACAACGTCCCAGAGTGCACGGGTCGCGGGATCCAGCGTCCCGGAGATCCCACTCATGTGGTCGATGTCTTGGCGCCCCGGCGTCAGGTCGCGACGGCGGGCCCGGTCGGCGTCGTCGGTGTACTCGCCATCGGGGTTGAGGTAGGCGAGCAACCGCTGCGCAACGCTTTCCAGCTGATCTGGCGAGAGCGCGCAGGCCTGGTTTGCCAGGTCCGATTCGATGGTCGACCAGTGTTCTGGCGTCCGTAGAGAAGTGGGCAACTTGGCCAGTGCGCGATGAATCACCCGGTAGTGCGCAAACTCCATGTCACCGGCGTCCATCGCCGCCGCTGCGGCGGGATACGCGGCGGGCCGCAGTTCTCCGTTGAGTTCGTGCCAATATCCCACTCGCTCAGCGGCTTTGGTGCGCGCACTGGCTTCGGAGGGGGTGAGCCGCAGCAGTGTCGACAGAAACCTGGCCGGTTTGAGTCCGCGCTTTGCCGCGACACCACGCTCACGCAGTTCCACCGCCCATCGAATCTTCACCGCATCATCTCGGCGCGCGCCAGTCTCGACCATGGCGGTGGCCGCGACCACCTCGTCGTCGGTCATCGACGACAACGGTACCGCCAGCAGTTGTTGCGAGACGGCCTCGCGGACGGCCACCAACGCGCCGGCATCCAGTTGCTGGATGGCGGCGATCAGATCGGCCGTTTCGCTCATGTGTTCGATTTTAGAGGAGGCGTCTGACAATCACCCGAGCTCGACCCGCCGACTGAATTCGCTCCACCTATTTGCGTTCGAGCCCGGTGCAACAGGCTCGAACGCAGGCGAGTGGAGCGAATTTGGCAGTCGTCCAATCACCCCAACCGCCGCACCGACTCGGGAACGTCACCGGCGGTATGGGTGACCGGCTCGCCGTAGACCACTCGCATCGGCACCTCGCCGGTCCAGCCGGCAGCATCGTCGTCACCGGGGCCGCCCTTGCGCGCCTTTGTGATCCATTGCCCATCGATGATGGGAAGTGACAGCACCAGTGTCGCGGCCAGTTGTTTGCTCGTGTGCGGTGGCACCTCGGCACTGCGGCCCGGGAGAATGCTGTCGCTGAGGGCGGTCAGAGCCTGCGCCGGGTCGAGCGACGACTTCTCGATGACACCGCGAACAACTGCCGACCGGTAGTTCATCGAGTGATCGAAGAGCGTGTCGGCCACCACGAGTCCATCGGCGATGAACGCTGACAGCGCCACCGGGGCACCTGCCGCGATATGTCGCAGAGCGCCTGCTCCTGTCGAACCGTGCAAGAGGATCTCGTCACCGTGCCGAGCGAAGAGCATGGGAACAGACCACGGCAGGCCGTCGACCACTGTGGTCACGGTGGCCACCTTGGCTTCGTCGAGAATCTGATCCAGCAGTGCGCGATCGCCCTGGCGTTCTTTGCGGCGATTGAGTTGGTCCACGGTGAGTCCCTTTGTCGTCGGTGCACGCACAACGTCCCAAGAGCGCCCCGCCGCGTCAAGCCGATTTGCAGGTCTGACCCCGGCGGGCCTGGTCGTGTCTGCGTGCGGCGATAACCTGCAACCAATGACCACCGAGTGGGCGTACACCATCACCCCGGACGCGTTGAAGGGCGACTTCGATGCCGGGGCGATTCAGCGTGGGTCGGCGTATGCGCGACAACGCCGTGTCGCCGCCGTGCAATGGGACGACGACAAACGCAGACTCACCGGTCGCTGTCAGGGCACGGGCGTCGCCACGTATTCGGTGCGCGTCGTCTTCAGCCACCTCGGCCCCGATTGGAAGCTCGCTGATGCCGGATGCACGTGTCCTGTTGGCTATTTCTGTAAGCATGCCGTCGCGCTGCTACTGACCTTCGCCGATGAGGCCGCCACCGCAGCCACTCCGCCGATCCAGCGTTCGCCGCAATGGGAGCGCACGCTGCAGGTGCTCTACTCCGAAAACCACCCGGAACCTCCCGAAAAGCTTGCGCTGCAGGTGTTCCTCAGCGCGCCTTCGCTGTTCGCATCGCGCACTCACCGGGCCCAACTCGCGTTGCGGCCGATGCGACCGGGCACCCGCAGCGCCTGGATCAAGTCAGGTGTCGACTGGCCGGCCATCGTCGATCTCAAGCCTGGAACATTTGCGGCACAGCAGCTCTCGGTGTTGCAGTCGATGGCGCGCGACTCCATGCGCACCACCCCGTACGGACTTCCACACGGGCTGATCCTGGCGGACGCGCCTGCCACCATCTGGCAACAACTCGACGCGGCGGCAGCAGCGGGTATTCCTCTGCTCGGCGACCCGGCCTCGGGGATCAATACCGTGCAGGTTGCCAAACGGGCTGGGCTCACCGTCTCGGTCAGCGGAGAGGTCGGTGCCGATGCCCACGTCTCGGTCGAGGTGACCATCGACGGAAACGTGGTGCCGACGTCTGAGGTGACCATTCTCGGAAAGGGCGATCCGCATGGGATCGGCTATCTCGATGCCGATGGTGTACTCACCCTCGCCCCCTTCGATTCGGCCGACGCGCCCGCCGCGGCGTTGCTGCACGGTGACCAACCGATTGTCATCCCCGCCGCGGACGTCTCCAGATTCGCCGATGTGGTGTTGCCTCGGCTTCGCGAGTCGGTACCGATCCGGGTCGACGACTCGGTGTTCGTGGCGCCCACCATCTCTGGCCCGACGCCGGTGGTAACCGTCCGTTTCACCGGCGATGTCGCGCATACTCATTGGGCGATGCGCTATCTGGTCAACAGCACGCCTCGCGACCTCGACGACGCCATCGGCACACAGCCGTCGTGGCGAGACCGCGCAATCGAGGAGCGGATCTGGGAGTCGATCCGCGAGGCGCTGGCTGCGGTCGCCCTCACCTCGGACGCGGCCGGCCGGCGATTGATCGCGGCCTTCGACGCACAGCGAGGCTCTGGCCGGGTCCGGCAGGCAGACGAGGTGGGACCTGTTGACTACGAGGAGGCCGTCAACGGTGTCACCACGCATTTCTTGCGGCACGACGTACACCTGAACCCCCTTGAAACGGCGCGGCTGTGCGCCGAGGTGCTACCGGCACTCGCGGGCCGCGACGACCTGATCGTCGAGGTCGCCGAGGTGGCGCAGCGTTACCGGCAGGTCACCGAGCGGGCACGGCTGCGCATCGCGGGCTCGCAATCCGCCGACACCGATTGGCTTGATCTCGACATCACCATGGACGTCGACGGTGAGCAGATACCCATCGCGGAGGTGCTCGCCGAATTGTCCACCGGCGCAACGCACATGTTGTTGCCATCGGGCGTCTACTTCCCGCTGGACTCACCCGAACTCGTGAAGCTGCGTCAGCTGATGGACGAGGCGGAGGTCCTCGGCGAGGCCGAGTCCGGGAAGGTGCCCGCGGTACCCACAAACGTCACATTGTGGGAGGAACTGCTCGAACTCGGCGTGGTCGATGAACAGCTGCAGGCATGGCAGGAGCGCATCGCGACGCTCAGTGCGGCACGGCCGCCGGAACCGGTCCAACCACCGGTAATGCTTCACGCCACTCTGCGTGACTACCAGCTCGACGGGCTCAACTGGCTGTCCTTCCTGTGGGACAACGGCTTCGGAGGCGTGCTGGCCGACGACATGGGGCTGGGCAAGACACTTCAGACGCTGGCCCTGTTCGGCCGGGCCCGGGAGAACGGCGAGACCGGCAGGTTCCTTGTGGTCGCACCCACGAGTGTGGTGAACAACTGGGCGTCGGAATGCCACCGGTTCACGGATCTGCGAGCGGTCACCATCACAGCGACGCAAGCGCGTGGGCGTACACCCCTGGCCGAGATCATCGCCGACGCCGATGTTGTGATCACCACCTACGCATTGCTGCGTATCGATTTCCCGGCCTACGACGAACAGCACTGGGCGGCAATGGTGCTCGATGAGGCCCAGTTCGTCAAGAACCGCAACTCGAAAGCGCATCTGTGTGCGCGACGTCTGAAGACACCGTTCAAACTGGCCATCACCGGTACGCCGATGGAGAACAACCTGATGGAACTGTGGTCACTGCTCTCCATCACCGTTCCGGGACTGTTCCCCGACCCCAAGGCATTCGCAGACTACTTCCGTAAACCCATCGAGAAAGGCGAAGACCCCGAACGTCTCCCGGTGCTGCGCAAGCGGATCAAACCGGTGATGTTGCGACGTACCAAAGATCAGGTGGCCCGCGATCTCCCTGCCAAGCAGGAGCAGATACTGCACGTCGAACTGTCGGCGAGGCACCGAAAGATCTACGACACCCGTCTGGTGCGCGAACGCGAAATCGTCCTCGGGCTGCTGGGCGACCTCGAGAAGAACCGCTTCCAGATCTTCCGCTCGTTGACCATGCTCCGGCAGTTGAGTCTGCACGCCGGGCTCGTCGATCCGGCCGACGCCGAGGTTGCGTCGGCGAAGGTCGACTTCATCCGAGAGCAGCTTCCCGAGCTCATCGCCGAGGGGCACAGTGCCCTGATCTTCAGTTCGTTCACCGGCTTCCTGGACGTGCTGCGGCGCGGACTCGACGGTGACGGCATCACCTACAGCTACCTCGACGGCTCGCTGTCCTCGCGTGAACGCGCCGAAGCGGTCAGCGCGTTCACCGAGGGCACCACCCAGGTCTTCCTGATCAGCCTCAAGGCGGGCGGTTTCGGCCTCAACCTGACCGAGGCGGACTACTGCTTCGTGTGCGACCCCTGGTGGAATCCGGCAGCCGAGGCGCAGGCAGTCGACCGTACCCATCGAATCGGCCAGACCCGGCCGGTCACCGTGTACCGGCTGGTGTCGGCCGACACCATCGAGGCGAAAGTCGTTGCGCTACAGAACCGGAAACGCGAGCTGTTCAGTGCCGTGGTCGACGACGGGAACATGTTCTCATCGACAGTCAGTGCCGACGACATCAGGCACATGCTCGACTGATCACAACTTCGCTGGCACGCTGTAGTGATGGCAAATGTTGATGAACTACACGGCGAAGCGCACGTCCAGCGTTATCTCGAGACGAACGGGGAAGAAGGCTTCCACTGGAAGGGGACCGAGATCCTCATCCTGTTCACCAAGGGTCGAAAGTCTGGCGACGAGCGACGACATGCCTTGATCTTCCGCACCTGGGAAGACAATGCCTATCTTGTGGTGGCATCGAAGGGTGGGGCCGACGCGCCGCCTGCTTGGTTCCTCAATCTGCAGGACAACCCCGAAGCGGAGATCCAGGTCAAAGACGAGCGGATTGCCGTTCGAGCGCGAGTGGCCAACGACGAGGAGAAACCGGCGATGTGGTCCCGCATGGTCGAGGTGTGGCCGGACTACGACGACTACCAGACCAAGACGTCGCGTCCCATCCCCGTGGTGGTTCTCGAGCGCATCTGACCCGAAAGCGCCGGCCGCCGCCTGGTCAGCCCTTGGTGATCAGGCGGCGTTCGCCGGCCCTCACCGGGAACTCGAACCGATTGTTCTGCGGCGGCAGCGGACACAGGTAGTGATCGGTGAACGTGCAGGGCGGCAGGTAAGCCCGGTTGAAGTCCACCACCACGCGGCCGTCCGCATCCGCCGGTTCGACGTCGAGAAATCGGAACCGCTGTGTTTCGCTGCCGTTTGTCGAGTCGGCGAACACGAGTTGAGCGCCCCCGTCCGGCCTCGCGATGCCCGACAACGTAAGCGCCGCCCCGTCCACCGTCACCTGTATGGTCGCGGTGGCCTTGGACCCGACGAACCCGTCGACGTGATCGAACGGCAGTTCGTCCTCGTCGAGTTCGATGGTCCCCTTCAGAACCCAGGACGGATCCGGGTCAAAAGCTTCGATGCCTGACAGTGCCAGGCGAGTGGGTGCCTGCGGGTCGAAGACCCGGACCGCCACGCGTCCTGCCCGGGCGAGGACAGCCACCGTCACGTCATCAAAATCCTGCTTCGATCCGGGCTCGAGGGAGGCATCGGCCTCGCCGAGACGGCTGACAACGGCCGTGCCGTCGACGGCGGTCCACGAGCCGGGAAGCGGATTGATGGTCTGCGGTTGATCATCGAGCCAGTACGTGCCGGTGACCGAAGCCAGACCGTGCGGTGCGGTCGCGGCGACGTCGCGGTCGGCGCGCCAGAGATGCCACTGGTCGAGCCAATGGTCTGTTGTGGTGGCGGAAGTGGTCACCGTGATGCCTTTCGGTTCGGGTCGGTACAGCGAGAGTGGACGTTCGGTTGATCAGTGGGTCAGCGAAGCGGTGCGCGCGGCTGCGCGTTTGCCCGGGATGGCGTCGAGCAGGCGCTGGGTGTACGGGTTCGACGGGTGCTGGAATACGTCTGCAACGGAACCGGATTCGACGATCTTGCCCTTGTTGAACACGGACACGGTATGTGCCACCTGAGCGACCACGGCGAGGTCATGAGAGATGAACAGATAGGTCAGGCCGAGACGCTCCTGCAGTTCGGCGAGCAGTTCGAGGATCTGTTCCTGCACCGAGACGTCGAGCGCCGATACGGGTTCGTCGAGGAGTACCACTTCCGGTTCGAGCACCAGGGATCGGGCGATGGCCACACGTTGACGTTGCCCACCCGACAACTCGACCGGCAACCGATCGAGATGGTCGCGGGGCAGACCCACCTGGTCGAGCAGTTCTGCGGCCTTGTGATGGCGGGAGCGGCGATCACCGATCCGGAACGACACCAGCGGCTCGATGATGCTGTCGCGCACAGTGAAGCGTGGATCGAGTGAGGCGAACGGATCCTGATGCACCAGCTGGAATCGCCGGCGCAGCGGTCGGAGTTCACGCCAGGAGAGATCGGTGATGTCGGTGCCGTCGAAGCGAACCCGGCCTGACGTCGGCTTCTCCAAGCCCATGGCCACTCGCAGAGTGGTGGTCTTGCCCGATCCGGACTCTCCGACGAGGGCGTGGGTCCGGCCGGCGGCTACGCGAACGGAGATGCCGTCGAGGGCAGTGAACGGCTTGCCCCCGCTGACGTCGAATCTCTTTGTCACCGAGTCGAGTTCGATGATGGGATTGTCGACCTCGACCTGGTCGGGAGCGACCACAAAACGGGGTGTGATGACGCCGCCCTGGGCGAGCGCGGGTGCCGCGGCGATCAGCCGGCGGGTGTACGAGTTGTCGGGCTCGACGAGAATGCTTGCCGGCGAACCCTCTTCGACGATGTGCCCGTGCTGCATGACGATCACCCGGTCGGCACGGTCCGCGGCGACCGCCAGATCGTGGGTGATGATCAACAGGGCGGTGCCGGTGTCGCGCACGAGTGACTCGAGGTGGTCGAGGATGCGGGCCTGCACGGTGACGTCGAGCGCGCTGGTCGGTTCGTCGGCGATGATCAGGTCGGGTTTGCCCGCCAGCGCGATCGCGATCAGAACGCGCTGACGTTGACCGCCGGAGAGTTCGTGTGGGTAGCGGCGGATGCGCTCGGCGGGGTCGTCGAGGCCGGCTTTGGTGAGAGCGTCGATCACCTCGTCACCGATCTCGGCTCCGCGGACACCACGGAGTTTTACGGCTTCGGCGACCTGTACCCCGATGCGCTGAGTGGGATTCAGTCCCACCATCGGGTCCTGCGGGATGAGTCCGACCACCGAACCCCGCAGTCGCCGAACCACTTTCTCCTTGACGCCGGCGATCTCCACGCCGCCGACCTTGATCGATCCAGAGGTCACTCGCCCGTTGGCGGGCAACAACCCGATGATCGCGTTCGCGGTGGTGGTCTTGCCGGAACCCGACTCACCGACGACCGCAACCACCTCGCCGGGATTCACCCGCAGATCCAGGTCGTGGACGGCGGGCGTCACCTGCCGGTTCCGTCGGTAGCCGATGTTCAGGCCACGGATGTCGACGATCGGGACGCGAGCATCAGATGCCGACTTGCTGAGGTTGGTGGTCATCGTTCGAGTTCCTGAAGGGTCTTGGAGATGTGGTTGAGCGAAAGCACTGTGATCGCGATGAACAGACCAGGCATCAGCGAGACCCACGGGGCGGTGACAAGGAAGTTGCGTCCGGTGGAGACGAGGGTGCCCCACTCGGCCTGCGGTGGTGCGGCACCGAAGCCGAGGAAGCTCAGTGCAGCGATCGCGATGATCGCGACACCGAAGTCCAGGACTGCGAGGACCGCGACCGGACCCCACGAGTTGGGCAAGATGTGCCGCAACAGGACCCGCGTCCATGAGGCGCCACCCGCACGGGCCGCCTCCACGTAGGGGAGGGTCTTGACCCGCAGCACCTCGGCGCGGGTCGTCCGGGCGAAACCGGGGACGATGCCGATACCCACGGCGATGGCGACGGGGACGGTGCCGAAGCCGAGCGCGGTGACGATCGCCAAGGCCAGCAGCAGACCGGGAATGGCCAGCAGAACATCGACGAACCGCATGATCACCGAATCGGTGACGCCACTGAAGAACCCCGAGATCACGCCGAGCGTGAGCCCGGCCACGACTGCGATGGCCAGGGCGATCAGAGCTGCCTCGATCGTCAAGGTTGATCCGTACAGTGTCCGCGTCCACAGGTCGCGGCCCATCTCGTCGGTACCGAACAGGTGAGTTGTGCTCGGCGCCAACAGTCGGTCGGCCGGGGCGGTGCGGTAGGGGTCGTAGGAAGTGAACCAGGACGGGAAGAACGCCGACACCCCGACAAACGCGATGAACAGCACGGTCAGGACAAACAGAGGCCGCCGAACAGCTTTCGCGGTGGTTTCCCGCAACGGACCCCAGCGTCCTCCGGGTTCGGTTGCGCCCGGCATAGTCAGCGAACGGTCGGGCTTCGCGACAGGCCGCTCCACCGGCAGATCGATCCCCAGTGCACTGGCACTCGAGCTGGATGTGTCGGAGACGGAGCGAAGCGGAGCTCGACCATTCTCGATGCGGTCTTTCAGCGTCTCGGTCATGTCAGCTCACCTTCGTCTTCGTGCGGACTTTCGTCGTGTGGGCGATGCGAGGATCGAGCAGCGGATAGAGGAGATCGACGATCAGGTTGACCAGGACAAACGCGGCTGCAGCCAGCGTCACGATGGCGAGTACCACCGGAATGTCCTGGGCGAGAACCGCTTCCTGTGCCAGCTTGCCGATTCCGTTGCGGTTGAACACGGTCTCGGTCACGATGGCGCTCGTCACCGTCACCCCGACGAGCAGACCGAAGATGGTCAGCGCCGGCAGGGCGGCGTTGCGGAACGCATGCTTGCGCTGCACGGCACCGCGGGACAGGCCCTTGGCCCTGGCGGTCACGATGTACTGCTCGCTCAGCGTTTCGTTGAAACTCCGGGTCAGCACCTGCGCCAACGCCGCCGTGGTGGGGATGGCCATCGTGATCACCGGCAGGATGAGGTACTCGGCACCACCCGATCCCTGCGAGGGTAACCAGCCGAGGTTGAATGCGAAGACCTGGATGAGGATCAGGGCGATCAGGAAGGACGGAACCGCAACGCCGAACGCGGGCAAGCGGTCCAGCAGGATCCGGACGGGCTTGAACTGGACGAACGCGGCGAGGTACGCGAGGACGGTCCCGGCGATGACTGCGAGTAGCCCGGCCAGCACACTGAGGGTCAGCGTGCCGCCGAGGCGTTCGGCGATCAGGTCGGAAACCGGTGCCTGCTTGGAGATCGACAGGCCCCATTCTCCGCGAACGGCGCCGCTCAGCAGTGAGAAGTATTGGTCGACCATGGATTTGTCGAGTCCGTACTTGGACTTGACCGCCAGCAACTCTTCCGGGGACATGGTGTCTGGGTCGAGTCCGGCCGCGCCCAGCTGGATGCCGACGGCATCGCTGGGCAGGAGGTAGAGGATCACGAACGTCAACGTGAATGCTGCCCACAACACCACAACCGCCTGGGCGATTCGGCCTGCTATGTACCTGCGCATGGCTGCGGTTCCTTCCTGTGGCGGTTGGCCCCGGTGGTCTTCACCCGGGGCCAACCGGTCGAGCTCGGTTGATGCGTGGTCGATTACGGCTGAAGGAACACGTCGTTGAGTGCCAAGAAGCTCTCAGACGTGAACCGGAAGCCGTTGACCTTGTTGCTGACGCCGGCCAGCTGTTGGCGTTCGAACAGCGGGAAGCTGACACCCTGATCGATCAGCAGGTTCTGCAGATCGGCGTAGGCCTGTTTGGTCTGGGCCTCGTCGGTGGTCTGCACGGCCTTCGTGAACAGCTGCTGGATCTGCGCCGCCACCTCGGGGGAGGCCGCGTTCTTGGCGAGTGCCTTCTGGTTGGCGAGCGCTTCGACCAGGATGAACTGCAGCGCACCGGGATCGGCGCGGGTGAAGTAGTTTCCGATCAGATCGTAGCCACCACTCTTGAGAAGACCGATCGACTCGGCCTGAGTGACCACCTTCAGCTGCAGGTCGATGCCCACCTGACGCCACTGATCCTGCAGGAGCTCGTTACCGGCCGCGAACTGTCCGACGACGGGCAGGGTGAGGGTCAGCTGCTGACCGTTCTTGGACCGGTACTCACTGCCGGCGGGCTTGGTCCAGCCGGCGGCGTCGAGCAGCTTGCCGGCGCCGTCGGGATCGAAGCCCAGCTTGCCGGCCTGTGACTCGAAGAACGGTGTGGTGAGGTCGAATGCGCCTTCGACGACGGGGTAGTCGGGGCCGTAGACCGTGGCCGCGTTGGTCTTGAGGTCGGTCGCCTTGTAGAGCGCCTCGCGGACCTGCGGGTCGGACAACGGCTTGCCGGCACTGACGTTCGGGAACAACGTGTTCGAGACGCCGGGCAGTGACCGCGACTCGATGTAGCCACCGGAGTTCTTGATCAGTTCTTGATCTTCGACGGTCAACGGGTTGCGGGGCCAGGTGATGTCGACGGCGCCGCTGACCAGATTGCCGGTGCGGACGCTGTCTTCGGCGACGTAGCTGTACTTGACCGAATCGAGGTACGCCTCGCCGGTGTTCTTGTTGAGGCTCGATCCCCAGGTGTACCCGGCCCGCCGGCTGAGCGAGATGCCCTGGCCGGGGGTGTAGTTGTCGAGCTTGAACAGACCGGAACCGCTGAACTGGCCGAGGCACCGCTCTTCCGGGGTCATCTGGAACGACGCCGGCGAGATCAAGGCGAGGTTTGTGGTGGACGTCGCCTGCAAGAAGGACGAGTTCGGCTGGGTGAAGTGGAACTTCACCGTCGAGGGGTTGACTACAGTGGTGGACTCGAGGCCCAGAATGTAGCTGGCGCCGAAGGCGGTGCCGCCGCTCGACTTTGCCAGTGCAACAAAGGCGTCGAAGTTGGCCTTGACGGCCTCGGCGTTCAGCGGTGCTCCGTCGGAGAAGGTCACGCCGTCGCGCAGGGTGAAGGTGTAGTCGAGGCCGTCCGGGCTGATTTCCCACTTGCTGGCCAGCCAGGGCACGATCTCGCCGGTGTCCGGGTTCTGGTCGGTCAGCGAATCCGCGATGTTGCGGATTACTGAGCGGTGCTCGATCCAATAGGTCTGGAACGGGTCAACACAGGTGAAGGTGGGGTTGTCCGGGAAGTAGGCGATGTCGAGGGTGCCGCCGCGGACGGGATTGGCGGCGTCGCCGCTGGGGCCGGATTCGGCGTTTCCGCCGGAGCTGCACGCGGTCGCGACCAGGGTCGACATCAGGGCGAGTGCGCCTGCGACCTTCCAGCGGCCGGATCTCGTGCGGGTGTGTTGACGCATTGTCGTGGTTCTTCTTTCGGATGAGTTGATGAAGCGGTCGAACGGGATCAGCCGCGCAGGAGCGCGCGACCGGCGGCCAGCAGAGCGGTGTCTTCCTGGGGCGGATGCACGCGAACACAGAGCACATCGCGCAAATGTCGCTCCAGTGGGTTGTGGCGGGTGAGCGCCGCGTTGCCGAGTGCGGCGACCGCGGTCTGGACCGCGGCGATCACCGACCGGGCGATCTGGACCTTGACCAATGACAGACCTGCAGCCACGGCGGGATCGTCGGCGGCGACGCGCAGAAGTGTTCCGTAGAGCAGGGTTTCGGCCTGCACTATCTGGGCGTCGATCTCACCGGCGATGGCCTGGATCCGTTCGGTCTCGGCAATGGGACGGCCCAACGCGGTCGGTACGCGTTCACGGGCGTATGTCACGAATGCCGTACGGGCCGCCCGCGCAACTCCGACGTACAGCGCGGGATGGCCGAAACCCGTTGGGCCGGTGGCCACTGCGGGGTCGCGGTAGACGCCATCGGTCTTCGGGATCTCGAGGAAGTTCTCCTCGCCGACCTCGACACCTGCGTAGCTGACGTCATGGGTGTTGGAGGCGCGCAGTCCCAGGTGATCCCAGGTCTGGTGCCAAGTGATCCCGGCGGAGTCGGCGGGAACGATCACGTGCCCGACCCTCGGCTCCTCTTCATCGGTGATCGCCCAGACCAGGTGGTACGCCAGTGCCGTCCCTCCGGTGGCAAAGGTCTTGCGGCCGGTGAGGGTCCAACCGTTCGCGGTCCGCCGCGCGATGGTCTTCGGCAGACCGCCGCGCGCCGGTGCACCGAGTTCGGGTTCGGCGCGGATCACGTTGACCGGGGCCGGTCCCTGCACCGACTGCCGGAGCAGGTCGTCGTAGAGGTCGGCGGGCCAGGAGTTCGTGGCCGCCTGCATCTGGTGGATCGCCAGGTTGTTGGCGGCGATGAGTGCCACAGGTCGCCTTCACCGAGCGCGGAGAGGATCTGCACAACCTCGAACGGTCCGGCCTCGGGACCGCCGAACCGTGCTGCCACGGTGGCCGTGAGGTAACCGCCCCGATGGGCGGCAGCCAGGCCGGCCATCGGGATATCTCCACTTCGGTCGTATTGCTCAGCGGTGAGGGCGACTTCGGCGGTCAGCGCCTTGAGGCCGGACGGTGAGAGGTCCGGTGCCGGCAACGTCACCGAACTCACCGATGCGATGGTCATGCCTGTCCGGCCGTCGCGAAGGCGCCGAGGTGATCGGACTGCAGGGTGCCGCGCTTGCCGGTGGCCTCGCGGTGGGCGAGTTCTTGACGAACCAGCGGCACCACGTAACGGCCGTAGTCGATGGCGTCGTTGAGGGTGTCGTATCCACGGATGGAGACCAGATCGGCGCCCAGGTCGATGTAGTCGAGGATGGCCGCGGCGACTGTCTCGGCGCTGCCGACCAGAGCGGTGGACGCGCCTGCACCGTTGACGGCGGCTGCGGTCCGGGTCCACAGCGCTCGGTCGTAGATGTCTTTACGGTTCGCGAAGTCCAGTGCGCGCTGCGATCCGACGTTCTGCGGGGTGTTGCCGGCGATGGCCTTGTACACAGGGTTCTTCGAGAAATTGGCCTCGATACGGTCGACGTAGTCGTGAGCCTTGGCCCAGGCGAGATCGTCGGTGCGGTCGATGATGGGACGGAACGTGACCCAGATGCGCGGCCGGTCCGTGCGGCCGGACTCGGCGGCGATGCGGTGTACGCGCTCGATCTGGCTCTTGATGTCCGCCAACGGTTCTCCCCAGAAGCTGAAGATGTCGGCCTTGCGTCCACCGATCTCGAACGCGGCGTCGGACTGTCCGCCGATCGAGATCGGGACCTGGGCGCCGTAGGGGGCGAAGCCGGGACCGAAGTTGTCGAACTTGTAGTGGGTTCCACTGTGGGAGAACGGTTCTGTCTTGGTCCACGAGTCCCGCAGGATGTCGACGAACTCATCGGTGCGGGTGTAGCGCTGCTCCTTGGTGAGGTAGTCACCCTGCCGGGCCTGCTCGGCGTCGTTGCCGCCGGAGATCAGGTGGACCAGCGCGCGACCTTCGGTCAGCTGGTCGAGGGTAGCCAGCTGCTGCGCGGCCACCGTGGGGAACACCGTGTTGGGGCGCAGGGCGACGATCGGTTTGATCGTGTCGCTGAGCTGGCCTACGGCAGAGGCCATCACGAACGAGTCGGCGGTGTTGGACCCGTACGGCAGCAGCGTCATGTCGAAGCCACCGTCCTCGAGGGACCGGACGTAGCGACGGAAGAACGGAAGGTCGATGCCACGTGACGGGATCGGGTTGAGCTCGGTGGACGGGTTCAGGTGCGTGAGGCTGATGAACTCGACCTTCGATGCGGCACTGGCCGGCACCGGCAACGACTCCTGGGACGGATCGGCGGTCATGTGGGGGGTCCTTCCTGACGTGTCTGTGGCGAGCAGGACCGAAAGACCGGGCCTGGTTCGGAAATGGATGCTAGGGGCGTTCGGGCCCCTGAACCAGGGTTGAGATCACCGATTCCGATTCGTATTGCCGATCGGAATCAATTGGTTGTACTGATCTCATCTGTGCAGGTCAGAGCATTCGCCGATGCCATCAGATAGCCCTAAGTCCGGCCGTTGCGCCAGGGTTTTACGCGCTGCGAATCAAACTACGCATCGTCGTCGCCGATAGAGGATTCTGTAGTCCATACCCAGATATCTCAGGCCAGGACTTTGCGGGAACAGGTGAGTGTGTGATGGCGGATCCGTTGGACTTGGTGCATTTGCGCACCCTTGTCGCGATAGCCGAAACCGGGGGCTTTCGGCGCGCGGCAGATTCTCTCCATCTGAGTCAGCCGACGGTGAGCCAGCACGTCCGCCTGCTCGAGAAGCGACTGAAGCAGTCCCTGGTGGTCAAGGACGGCCGCGGGTCCCGGTTCACCGCAGCCGGGGAGCGCCTGGTCCTGGAGGCCCGAAAGTTGCTTGCGGCGCAAGACGAGGTGCTCCAACGGTTCTCGATGGCTGTACCGGACAAGCTCACCATCGGTTCCACCGAACACGCTGCGGATGGTCTGCTGCCTGAACTGCTGACTGCGCTACGTGGCGCGTACCCGGACGTCTGGTTGCAGTTCCGTATCGAGCGGTCCACCTCGCTGGCCGAATCGGTCAGCAAGGGCGCGATCGATCTCGCCGTGGTGCTGGGCGGCAACGCCGAGCCGATCGGCACCGAAGTCGGAGCGCTCGCGCTCCGGTGGGTGGCGGCGACGGGATGGGACATCACCGAGGTCGAGGGCTCGATCCCGTTGGTGGCCTTCGAGGAACCGTGCGGACTGCGGCGCCGCGCGCTCGCTCAGCTCGACGACCTCGGTTACGCGGTGACGGTCAGTGCCGAGTCCGGCAATCTCGACGGGGTTCTCGCCGCGGCGCGTGCCGGTCTCGGAATCGCCCTGCTACCGTTTTCGGGCCCGGTTCCCGAAGGCCTCGTGGAGGTTGAAGCGTTGCCGGACATGGGCGACATCGACGTCCGGCTCGTCGCCCGGCGCGGCATCGACACCGATGTGGAGCAGGCTGCCGTCGAAGCGGTCACCGCGCACTACCGGACGGTTGCCGACAAGGCCGGCGACGGCGGAACACACCTACAAGGAGTTGCCTGATGACCTCGCGTGACGAAGTGCTGATCACCACAACCGAATTGGCGTCGCTGATTGCCGGTGACGCCCCGGTGACAGTGCTCGACGTGCGCTGGCGACTCGACCGTCCGGACGGCCGCGGCGACTACGAGACAGGCCACATCCCCGGCGCGGTGTACGTCGACCTCGAGACGGAGCTGTCCGATCATTCCGTGACCGGCCGCGGTCGCCACCCCTTGCCCAGCGGTGACGACTTGCAGAAGGCTGCTCGCCGGTGGGGTCTGCGTGACGGCGTTCCAGTGGTGGTCTACGACGATTGGAATCGTGCCGGGTCGGCCCGAGCGTGGTGGGTACTGAGCGCTGCCGGCATCACAGGCGTACGCATCCTCGACGGCGGATTGAGTGCGTGGGTGGCCGCGGGCGAGGAGCTGTCGAAGGGTGCTGAGTCACCGGCCGCCGGCGACGTCACGCTGGCGCACACCGATCTCTACAGCGGGGCCCTGGCCACCCTGACCGCCGATGAAGTTGCCACGTTCACCGATTCGGGTGTTCTGGTGGACGCCCGCGCACCCGAACGGTTCCGCGGAGAGGTCGAACCCGTCGATCCGGTCGCCGGTCACATCCCCGGCGCCGGGAACGCGCCGAGCACCGCGACCCTTGGTGAAGACGGAACCATCCGTGACGCAGACCAATTGCGTGAGCTGTTCGCCTCCGCCGGTGCCGATGGTTCCGCGCCGGTCGGTGTCTACTGCGGCTCAGGAGTCACAGCGGCCGTCGACCTGGTCGCGCTGAAGGTCGCCGGCGTCGACGCGGCGCTGTTCCCGGGCTCGTGGTCGCAGTGGAGTTCTGACACCACCAATCCGGTGGCCACCGGGCCTGCCTGAGCGTTCGACCAGGACCGCCCGCGGCGCGATCAGACCGTTTTGCCGGGGTTGAACAGCCCCGCCGGGTCGAGTGCCCTGCGGATGGTCCGTTGTAGTTCCACACCGTCGGGCCCCAGCTCGCGTTCGAGCCATCGCCGTTTGAGTACACCGACGCCGTGTTCGCCGGTGATCGTTCCACCCAAAGCCAGTGCGGTGCCGAAGATTTCGTCGGCGGCGGCGACAGCACGGTCATACGCATCCGGGTCATCGCGGTCCACCACGATGATGGGGTGCAGGTTACCGTCGCCGGCGTGGCCGAACGTGTAGATGGCGGTGCGGTGGCGGGTGGCGATCTCGGCGACCGCCCGAATCGCGTCGGCAATACGGGTACGAGGTACCGCAATGTCTTCGATGAGCGCTCGGCCGTGGCGTTCCAACGCAGGTAACGCTGCTCGGCGAATCGCCAGCAACTCATCGGAGACCTGCGGATCGTCGCCCACGCTGACCCGAGAGCTGAACTGCCCGAACACTTCTTGCACGATTCGCGCCTCGGTGTGAGCTCCGAACCCATCGGTCTGCGCCACCACAAAAGCGCCCGCGGCATCCGAGGGAAGACCGAGGAAGTCGCGGCTCTGCCGCAGCGACGCCTCGTCGAGCAGTTCCATGATCGAGGGACGAACACGCGCGGCCAGAACTGCAGTGGTGGCCGCGGCCGCCTGCTCGACATCGTCGAAGTATGCAGCGATGGTGACCGTGTCGGTGGGCTTCGGCTGCAGGCGGACCGTCGCCGACACGATCACCCCAAGAGTTCCTTCCGAGCCGGTGAACAAACTGGTGAGGTCCAGACCTGCAACACCTTTGGCAGTGCGACGACCGGTGTGGATCAACCGGCCATCGGCCAGCACAACGCTCAGACCCAGGACCGAATCGCCGGTCACGCCGTATTTGACGCATCGGAGACCACCTGCGTTGGTGGCGATGTTGCCACCGATGGTGGAGATCGAGGCGCTGGCCGGGTCGGGCGCGTAACGCAATCCGTACCGGCCCGCTTCGGCGTCCAATGCCGCCGTGATGACACCCGGTTCCACCACTGCGAGTTCGTCGGCGGGCGCGATGTCGGTGATGCGGTTCAGGCCACTCACGTCGAGGACGAGTGAGCCTGACCCGGCACTGGCGCCGCCGGCCAAACCTGTTCCAGCGCCCCGGATCACCACCCACAAATCGGTGTCCGACGCGTAGGTCACCGCGTGTTGAACATCGTCGACGGTCTTTGCCTGCACCAGTACTTCTGGTGCGCCGACCGGGGTGAATCCCGAACGGTCGATGCGGTACTCGTCCGGGATCTGTGCGCCGGTGCGGACGGTACCGGTGAGCGATTGTTCCCACAGGGCAAAGGAGGTCACGCTTCATCATGTCCACCCGAGCGGTGTGATCACCAATTCCGGATGATCGCAATGTCTGATCGGTCGGCCACATGGAACCGGATTGATCCGAAAGCGCTTGTCACCTGTTGGTTCTGCCGGGCCGGCGGTAGCTTCAGCTCATGTCGAGATACGTGATCGTCGGAGCCGGGGCAGTCGGAGCCAGCTTCGCTGCCGCCTTGAGTGACCGCACCGATGTCGTGGTGGTGGCCCGAGGCACGAACCTCGACCATCTGCGCGGCAACCCGCTGACCTTCCGCACCTCTGCGGGCATCCGAAGTGTTCGACTCGACGCCGTCGCGATCGACGAACTGCAGTTGCGCGCCGGTGATGTGCTGGTGCTTGCCGTCAAGACCCAGCACGTGGGCGACGTCGCGGAAACCCTGGCGTGGAAGCCCGTTCACTCGCCGGCCGGTGAGGTGGTCGGATCTGCCGCGGAGACGCTGCCGGTGGTGACCTTGCAGAACGGTCTCGACGCCGAGCGAGCCGTGGCGCGATGGTTTGCGCACAGCATCGGTGCAACGGTCCTGATCGCCGCGCGCTACACCGAGGTCGGCGAAGTGAGAGTGGGCGGCAAACCCAGCCTGGGCGGCGTGCACCTGGGTCAGCCGTATCGCTCCACCGGCATCGGTGCGGACGCCGTTCGCGAGTTCGCCGCAGATCTGCGGGCGGTGAACATCGATGTCTCGGAGACCGCTGACATCACCAAGATCAAGGCAACCAAGATCCTCCACAGCGTGAAGAACGGCCTCGAAGTACTGGCCGGTGACCAGTCCGATCGGGTCCAGATCGGGTCGGCGCTCGAAGCGGAGGCGCGACGGGTGCTCACCGCGGCTGGAATCGAGTACGGAGCCACCCGCGACCTCATCATCAACCCCGAGCAGACCAGCTTCGACCCCGACATCGACGTGGTCGCGGGACAACAGTCCACCTGGCAGAGTTTCGCGCGGGGAGCAGGTTCGCACGAGGTGGACCACCTCAACGGCGAGATCGCACTGCTCGCCCGATTGCACGGCGTGGACGCGCGCCTGAACACCAGATTGCAGGCGCTGCTGGGTACGGCATCGGAGCGAGGCGGTGGCACAGATCTGGCGGGTCTCGACTCCCTGGTCGAACTCGCGGCGGCGTCGCCCGCACGCTGACTCCTCCGGACCTTCGGCACTATCGTGGGCGAGGTGCATTCGACCTCAGACGTAGCTGTCATCGGAGCGGGCATCGTGGGCCTGTCCACCGCGTACGCACTTCAGCGCAGCGGTCTGTCCGTCACCGTGTACGACAGCGGCCCGCCGGGTGGCGGCCAATCGGTTGGCGCATCACGACTTTTCCGGCACGCGCATGACGATCCACGCATGGTGGATCTTGCGGTCGAGGCGCGGACGCTCTGGGACCGCTGGTCCGCTGATCTCGGCACCGAGCTCATCTCGGCAGACGGGTCGATCGCGCTCGGAGAGGTCGCGGCCGGCCGGGTCGACACACTGCGGTCGCGTCCGGGCATCCCGGTGCGGCACCTGTCCGGAGACGAATTGCGTTCGCTGATGCCAATTCTCGCGCCGTATGACGGCCCCGCCGTGTTCGACGAGCGTGCAGGTGCCATCCGCACCCAGGCCGCCATCGGTGCACTGGCGAACAGCTTGGCCACACCGGTTGTCACAGACCACGTTCTGACAGTGCGTCCGCTGGGTGATGCAGGGGTCGAAGTGCGGGCCGGCTCGAACGTAAGTGTCCACGGCGACGTGGTGGTGTGCGCGGGCCGCGGCACCGTCCAGTTGGCAGCCGGCATCGGACTGTCGCTGCCGGTGACGGTCACGGCGCATGCCCGGGCGTCGTTCCGGGTGCGCGATGGCAGCCTGGCCGCGCTTCCGAACCTGCAGGACGGCAGTGGTGTGTTCGAAGAGGCCGGCGTCTATGGGGCCGCGCACCCCTATCGGTCAGCTTTTGGATTGGGCATCGCTCGCGAATTGGAGACCAACGAGCCCGGCGGTGTGGCCGATCCGAACTCCTTGGCCGAGCTCGTCGATCGCGCCGCGGCCTACGTGGCGCGAGCCCTCCCCGGCTTGGACCCGGAGCCGTTGCGACCCATCAGTTGCTGGATCACGACTCTGCCCTGGGGCGATGACGGCGTTGCCATCTGGCAGGCCGACCACATCTTTGTCCTGGCCGGTCACAATCTCTTCAAACACGCGCCCGTGTTGGGCGAGACCCTGGCGCAATCGGTGACGGCCGGTTCGGTGCCCGAGCTGTTCCGTCCGGAGTCGATGCTGGGCGGCGGCTGACCACTGGGGCCGGCCCAGCGATGTGACAAGGTGAAACCCGTGGTTCTCCTCCCGACGCTGAATCAGTCTGCCCTCGCCAACGGCGCCGACAAACCTGCGGTGGTGACCGTGGGGGATGTGGTGTTGTCCCGCAGTGACCTCGTCGGCGCCGCGACGTCGGTCGCCGAACGGATCCGTGGTGCCCGGCGCATCGCGGTACTCGCCGA
Organism: Williamsia muralis NBRC 105860; assembly: GCF_001598915.1. Taxonomy (GTDB): domain Bacteria; phylum Actinomycetota; class Actinomycetes; order Mycobacteriales; family Mycobacteriaceae; genus Williamsia; species Williamsia muralis. Next base: position 1,259,334 of record NZ_BDAP01000001.1, read on the forward strand.
ACCCACCGCCCAGACGGTGGTCGCGATCGTCGGTGCGCTCATCGCGGGTGTCGCTGTGGTCCCGGTACCGCCCGACTCAGGCACGGCCGAGCGTGAGCACATCCTCGCCGACTCCGATGCGCAGGCGTGGCTGGGGGCCGCGCCCGCTGAACCGGGTCTGCCGGTGGTTCCGGTGCGGATGTACGCGCGGTCGTGGCACAGCCATCCGGAGCCGCACCCGGACTCCACGGCCCTGATCATCTACACATCGGGGACAACGGGCTTGCCCAAAGGTGTGCCGGTGACCCGCCGTGCGATCGCGGCTGGGCTCGACGCCCTCATCGATGCCTGGGCGTGGACCGCGGATGATGTTCTGGTCCATGGTCTTCCGCTCTTTCACGTGCATGGCCTGGTGCTGGGTGCCCTCGGTCCGCTCCGCGTCGGCGGTTCGCTGGTGCACACCGTGAAGCCGACCCCCGAGGCCTACGCGGCCGCACACGGATCGATGTATTTCGGGGTCCCGACGGTGTGGGCTCGGATCGCCGCGGACGAGGACTCGGCGCGCGCGCTCGCAACGGCCCGGCTCCTGGTGTCCGGGAGTGCCCCGCTTCCGGTCCCGGTGTTCACCACCATCGAAGACCTCACCGGCCACGAGATCGTCGAACGCTATGGCATGACCGAAACACTGATCACCGTGAGCACTCGTGCCGACGGCGAGCGGCGACCCGGCTGGGTGGGCACCCCGGTGGCCGGCGTCGAGACGCGGCTGCGCGACGACGAGGGAGCAGACGTCCCGCACGACGGGGAAAGCATTGGCGCGCTGCAGCTTCGCGGGCCGATGGTGGCCGCCGGATACCTCAACCGGCCCGACGCCACCGCAGAATCCTGGTTGGAAGACGGGTGGTTTGCCACCGGCGACGTCGCGGTGATCGATGCGGATGGCATGCACCGAATCGTCGGCCGGTCATCCACAGACCTGATCAAAACCGGCGGCTACCGGGTGGGCGCGGGGGAGATCGAGACCGTGCTGCTGGGGCACCCGAGCGTGCGTGAGGCCGCGGTGATCGGCGTTCCGGACGATGACCTCGGTCAGCGGATCGTCGCCTGCGTGGTGGGTGAGGGCATCGTGGAGCAAGACCTCATCGACCTGGTTGCGACAGAGCTGTCGAACCACAAGCGACCCAGAGAGATTCGGGTGCTCGAGTCGCTGCCGCGCAATGCGATGGGCAAGGTGCAGAAGAAGTTGCTGTTGTGACCGCTGCGTAGCGCTTGTGGTGTGAACCTGTCCCGTTTGCCGAATCCTGCCCGTCTGGCTGCACCTGCCGTTAGCGTGGTTGCACGGCGACGACGAGGAGGTTCCCTGTGCACGCATTCCGTGCTGCAGTCGAGGCGAAGAACATCGACGACATCGAGTCACTGCTGTCCGAATCGGTCACCTTTCACAGTCCGGTGGCGTTTCATCCGTACGAAGGGCGCGAGACGGTGGCCGCCATCTTGCGCACCGCGTTCGAGACGTTCGAGGACTTCGAATACATCCGTGAGCTGGACTCGCCGCTCGATGGCTACACCGGCCTGGTGTTCAAGGCGAAGGTCGACGGCCTCGACGTCCACGGTTGCGACTTCATCCACGAGAACCCCGACCACGAGATCGACGAGTTCACGGTGATGCTGCGCCCGATGAAGGCCACGCACGCGTTCGCCGACAAGATGGGCGAGAAGTTGGAAGCGGTGCTCGGCAGCTGACGTTAGCCGGACTACGAATAGCTCGCCGGGTGTTGGGGTACCTCCCCGGCCATGGGACTCACAGTTGCGGTCACAGGGCCGACAGGGGAAATCGGGATCTCGGCAGTCACGGCGCTCGAGGCCGATCCAGGGGTGGATCGGATCCTCGGGATGGCGCGGCGGGAGTTCGACCCGTCATCGCACGGCTGGACCAAAACCGAGTATCGCCAGGGTGACATCCTCGACCGCGACGCAGTTGATGCGCTGGTCGGCGACGCCGACGTGGTGGTGCACCTGGCGTTCCTCGTCTTGGGTTCGCGCAGCGAAGGGCAGCGCATCAACCTCGCAGGCACCCGCAACGTGTTCGAGGCGACCATCGCGGCCGAGCGCCCCAAGCGGATTGTCTACACCTCGTCGGTCGCGGCGTACGGCTATCACTCCGACAACCCTGTGCCGCTGACCGAGGACGTACCCACACGCGGTTCGCGTGAGCACTACTACTCCGAGCAGAAGGCCGAGGTCGAGAAGGTCATCGCGGAGATCACCAAGGATTCGTCGATCGAGCTCTTCATGCTCCGCCCGTGCATCGTCTCCGGTCCGAAGGCCACCGCCCTCGCCGACGCGATGCCGTGGAACTACATCCCCGAGCCCGTCCGCAAGGTAGCGGGCTCGATTCCCGGTTCCAAGGTCCCGTTTCCGGACACCGGGGTGCCGGTGCAGCTCGTCCATCACGACGACGTCGCCCGGGCCATCGCTCTGTGCGCGACCGCCGACGCGCCGGCCGGCGCCTACAACATCGCCGGTTCCGGCACGGTGTCGTTGTCGGACATCGGTCGTGTCCTCGGCGCCCGGCCCGTGAAGGTCCCGTCTGCGTCGATCACCGTGGTCGCCGAGGTGATCAACCGTCTACCCGTCAAGCCGTCAGATGCCGAGTGGGTCAACATCCTCAAGACATCGGTGGTGATGGACACGTCGAAGGCGCGTGACGTACTCGGCTGGGAGCCGAAGTACTCCGCAGCCGAGACCCTCGCCGACCTGGCGACCGTTCTCGACTGACCGCCACCGGCGGGTCGGTCCGCTCGCACACCTCGTCTGATGATTGTCTGTTCGCAGTGGGACGTGTCGTGAGGCGATCTGAGGAGCTGCTGTGGCAGAGGCGAAGTCGGAACCCGTTGTCGAATTGGAGCGCCGGGGTGAGATCGCGCTCGTCTGGCTGAACCGCCCGGATCGGCTCAACGCCTTCACCAGCGAGATGCATCGTCAGATGATCGACGTGTTCGACCAATGTGATGCCGACGATTCGATTCGCGCAGTGGTCATCACCGGCAGGGGACGGGCGTTCTGCGCCGGAGCCGACCTCGGCGGTGGGGGCGACACCTTTGTTCTCGACGACGGCGGCAGCGGCGAGGCCCCGCCCGATGAGGGCGGCCGGGTGAGTCTGAGGATCTATCGGTCCACCAAGCCTGTGGTCGCGGCCATCAACGGCCCGGCGGCCGGTGTCGGAGTGACGATGAGTTTGCCGGCGGACATTCGAATCGCCTCGGAGACAGCCAAATTCGGCTTTGTGTTCGTGCGTCGCGGGTTGGTGCCCGAAGCCTGTTCGAACTGGTTCCTGCCCCGCATCGTGGGTATCTCAACAGCTTTGGAGTGGGCGATGGGCGGCAAGATGGTCTCGGCCGCAGAGGCGCTGGAACGAGGGCTGGTCCGTGAGGTGGTGCCAGTGGATCAAGTCTTGGACCGGGCCATCGAGGTCGCGACGAATCTGGTCACGGGTACCGCTCCCGTCTCGGTGGCGCTGACTCGTCAGTTGATGTGGGCGATGCTCGGTGCGGAGAGCCCGGAGGTCGCTCATCGCGCCGAGTCGAAGGCGATCTTCGTTCGCGGTACCTCCGACGACGTTCGCGAGGGCGTGAACTCATTCCTTGAGAAGCGCGCGCCGGAGTTCCCGATGAAGGTGTCCGACGGACTGCCGGATCTCCTCGGGTGAACCACTCACGACGGGTCGATGATCATCAGTGCTGCGTGGAGCGACGTGCGCGACTCGGCGTCGTTGATGTCGACGCCGAGTAGGCGCGACAGCGTGTCCAGGCGCGCATAGAGGGTAGGCCGCGAAAGCTTCAGCGATTTGGCGAGTTCGGCTTTGTTGCCGCCGAGGTCGAGGTAGCGACGCAGTAGCGCGAACAGTTCGTCACCGTGTTTGGCGCGGTGTTCGAGCAGTCCCCGCAGTTCCGTTTCAGCAAAAGCTTGCACGCGCGGATCGTCGCGGATCAAGGCGACCAGTCCACGAAGGCGGGTGTCGGATGATCGGTGGAACGGGCGGTCGTCGGGGAGGGCGAGCGCGACGTCGGCAACGTGACCGGATTCGTCGAAACCTATTGCTGCATCGGTGATCTGGGTCGATTCGGGGCCGACACCGATCACGCATCTCATCACGCCTTCGACCCGCATGATGGTCTGCCGGATCGAGACGCACACGTTGGTCATGTGTTCGAGACGTTGGGTGGCTGAAGCGGTGTGCCGTTGGGCGAGCAGGACATCGATACGTCGCCCGCCCTCGGATGCCGTGGTGAGTGCGGTGTGCCGTGTGACCTTGATCGTGTGCGTGACCGAGTCGAGGATGCGGGCTCGGTGTTGTTGCACCAGCACCTGGTCGGCGCCACCGGCATCACGGAGTCGGATGGTCATCGCGATGTAGGCGCGGCTGCGTCGAAGCCCCAGCGCGAAGGCCCTGGCGGTTGCTTCTGCCTCGGTGCGAATGCGGTTGTGCCGCAGGTCGTCTATCAAGCCACCCTGTGCACGTAGTTCGAGTGAGCTGCGGTCTTGCTCGGTCATCCGGTTGAGGGCGATCGCCTGAGCGGCTCGTTCGACGATGACAACCGACCGGTTGTCGGCATCGTGCGTCTGCGGCACGACCAACCGGCCCCAGGTCTGGGGATGCGCGCCCACGGGCCGGGCCAGCCAAGCGTCGGGGTCGGCGTCGCGCTGGGCGCCGACCTCGGGGGTCAGGCGGGATCGCCGGTCCCAGTCGGCCAACAGTGTTGCGGGCTCGGTGCCGGAGAAGGCGACAACCTGCCGGTTCAGATCTTCGAGTACCACCGGTGACCCGAGCATGTGCGCTGCGGCCGTGACGATTTCGTCCACAGTCGCACGACGCATGCTGAGATCGGTGAAGGTCTCGTGAGCGCTGCGGGCGAACTCCAGTTCACCGTACTGATCGGCGACGATGGTGCGGTGCACCTGCTCGGTGAGCTGCACGAACCGGATCTGTCGATGCAGCGCGATGACAGGGAAGGCGAGTGAGCGGCCGGCCTCGATGACCGATCTCGGCACCTCATCGATATGGACGCCCAGCTCGATGATCAGTCCGACCGCGCCGGCCGCGGCCAGGCCGTGGAGGTAGGTGTCCCGCGTGGGCGTGTCGGTCAGCGCGCGGCCGGTGGTGAGTACCAGCTCGCCGCCCTCGAGCAGATCGGACAGGTCGGCGAGGTCGCTGACGTGCACCCAGCGGACCGGCACATCAAGGGAGCCGTCGGAGACCAGTTCGGGCTGCCCGGCCTGCACCACTGGAAGTGCGAGGATGTCCGCGACCGTCGGCTGCATTGACACAGTGTAAGGCAATCGCGGTCACAACATACATACTGTCGGCCCTACCGGGGCTGGTCAGCGTGGATGCTGGAACCAGAGAAGTCCCTTTGACGATAGGACCCCCGTGACGCAGACCGTTGCCGACAAACCTGCCACCACCGCGTCGACCATTGGCCATTGGAGTGGGGGCCAAGCCTTCGCCGGCGCGGCCGACCGCTCTGCTCCGGTCACCAATCCCGCGACCGGTGAGGTCACCGGGAACGTGGCGCTGGCGGATGTCGACGACGCCCGTGCGGTGATCGATTCTGCGCGAGCGGCATTTCCGCAGTGGCGAGACACTTCATTGGCCAAGCGCACGTCGGTGCTGTTCGCCTTCCGCGAGTTGTTGAACGCCCGTAAGGGCGAGCTGGCCGAGATCATCACTGCCGAACACGGCAAGGTGGTCAGTGATGCGCTCGGCGAGATCAGCCGTGGTCAGGAAGTCGTCGAGTTCGCTTGTGGCATCGCCCATCTGCTCAAGGGCGGTATCACCGAGAACGCCTCGACCAAGGTTGATGTCGCCTCGCTTCGTCAGCCGCTCGGACCGGTCGGCATCATCTCCCCGTTCAATTTCCCGGCCATGGTCCCGATGTGGTTCTTCCCGATCGCCATCGCCGCGGGAAACACCGTGGTGCTCAAGCCGAGTGAGAAGGACCCGTCGGCTGCGTTGTGGCTCGCGGAACTGTGGGCCGAGGCAGGTCTGCCGGCGGGCGTGTTCAACGTGCTGCAGGGCGACAAGGTCGCGGTCGACGAATTGCTGACCAATCCTGCGGTCAAAGCCATTTCGTTCGTCGGCTCCACTCCCATTGCGCAGTACGTGTATTCGACGGCAACAGCGCACGGCAAGCGTGTGCAGGCGCTAGGCGGCGCCAAGAACCACGCCATCGTTCTTCCTGATGCAGATCTCGATCTGGCGGCCGACGCCATGGTGAATGCCGGCTTCGGCTCGGCGGGGGAGCGGTGTATGGCCATCTCCGCGCTCGTCGCCGTCGGCGGTATTGCCGATGAGCTCGTGGCGAAGATCGCCGAGCGCACCGTGGGCCTGAAGATCGGCGACGGCACACGCGGCACCGACATGGGGCCGCTGGTCACCAAGGCCCATCGCGACAAGGTTGCCTCCTACGTCGATGCAGGTGAATCCGACGGCGCCACCATCGTGGTCGACGGACGCCAGGTGCAGGCCGACGGCGGCGAGGGCGGATTCTGGCTCGGCCCAACGCTCATCGACCACGTGACCACCGACATGAGCGTGTACACCGACGAGATCTTCGGCCCCGTCCTGTCCGTTGTTCGTGTGGACACCTACGACGAGGCCATCGATCTGGTGAACTCCGGGCCGTTCGGCAACGGCACCGCCATCTTCACCAATGATGGTGGCGCGGCACGTCGGTTCCAGAACGAGATCGAGGTCGGCATGGTGGGCATCAATGTTCCGATCCCGGTGCCCACCGCGTACTACAGCTTCGGCGGCTGGAAGAACTCGCTGTTCGGCGACACTCACGCCCACGGCACCGAAGGCGTGCACTTCTACACCCGCGCCAAGGTGGTCACCACACGCTGGCTCGACCCGAGCCACGGCGGCATCAATCTAGGCTTCCCGCAGAACAACTGACGCACGGAGTTTCCCATGACTGCAGTAGCTTCCACTCTTCCCAGTGGCCAGGACACCGATTCGGCACTGGCCGAGGGTCGACGTGCGTACGAACTCGATCGCGCACACGTGTTCCATTCGTGGTCGGCGCAAGCCAAGATCGACCCGATGACAATTGTCGCCGCGCAGGGCTCGTTCATCTGGGATGGCAAAGGCAACCGGTTGCTCGACTTCTCCTCGCAGCTGGTCAACACCAACATCGGACACCAGCATCCGAAAGTTGTTGCCGCGATTGCCGAACAGGCGGCGAAGCTGTGCACCGTCGCGCCACAGCACGTCAACTCGGCACGGTCCGAGGCTGCACGGCTGATCGCCGAGCGAACACCCGGCGACCTCAACCGCGTGTTCTTCACCAACGGTGGTGCCGATGCGGTGGAGCATGCGGTGCGCATGGCGCGACTGCACACCGGGCGATACAAGGTGCTCTCGCGCTACCGCTCCTACCACGGCGGTACCGACACCGCGATCAATCTGACCGGCGATCCCCGGCGTTGGCCCAACGACTACGGCACCAGTGGCACAGTCCATTTCGACGGGCCGTTCCTGTATCGCTCCACATTTCACTCCGCTGATGAGCAGGAGGAGTGTGACCGCGCGCTCGAGCATCTGGACCGATTGATCGCCATGGAAGGTCCCGCTTCGATAGCGGCGATCATCCTCGAGTCGGTGCCCGGGACCGCTGGAATCATGGTGCCGCCACCGGGATATCTGGCGGGCGTCCGTGAGATCTGCGACCGCTACGGGATCATGTACATCGCCGACGAGGTGATGGCCGGGTTCGGACGGACCGGTCAGTGGTTCGCCATCGACAACTTCAACGTCATCCCGGATCTCATCACCTTCGCCAAAGGCGTGAACTCCGGGTATGTCCCGCTCGGCGGGGTTGCCATCAGCGACGCCATCGCCGCGACCTTCGCCGACCGACCGTACCCGGGCGGCCTGACGTACTCCGGCCATCCGCTCGCCACGGCGGCAGCGGTCGCCACCATCAACGCGATGGAAGACGAGAAGATCGTCCAGAATGCTGCCCGTATCGGTACCGACGTTCTCGGACCGGGACTGCGGGACTTGGCTGCCCGTCACCCGTCGGTCGGCGAAGTACGAGGGCTCGGAGTGTTCTGGGCCATCGAGTTGGTGGCCAACCCGGTCACGCGTGAGCCGATGGCGCCGTATGGCGGTACCAGCACTGCCATGAACGAGGTGATCGCTGCCTGTAAGTCGAACGGGCTGTTGCCTTTTGCGAACTTCAACCGGATCCACGCGGTGCCGCCGTGCACGGTGAGCGACGACGAGGTGCGCGAGGGCCTGGCCATCCTCGATGCCGCGCTCGCTGTTGCCGACCGGCACGTGGTGTCCTGACCGTCCGCTGACGCGACGCATTTGCTCACTGTTCTCGGGTTTGCTCGGTCTACGGACCGAGCAAACTCGGGTTTTGTGAGCGAGGTGTGACTGACGTTGCGAGTGGGGGCGTGATGCGCTGCCGAGGGTCCGACGCGGCCCGTCGAGTGGCGTACTGCACCGCGAGCGACCGTCAGGCCTGCGATGTACCATTTCCGACCGGGGGAGTCGTTCGGTCATCCGCATTTCGTGAAGACCGAGCGTAAGTAAACGCGCTCGGCGCGGATAAGTCTGGGGGTAGGGGTGGCTCCGAACGATGTCAGCGAGACGTTCAGTATCAGTCCGGCGGAGGTCATGGCGACCGCAAGCACGTGGCAGCAACAGGGCGTCGTTGTAAACGGTCTCGATTTCTCTGGCATGGCGTGTGCCAGTGGCTCGGGATCACGAACCTTCGCTGCGGTTGTGGCGAGCAGTGTTGCCGCGACCAACGCAACCGAGTCGATCGGCGGCAGACTGACGACGCTTGGTGAGAGTCTGCGAACCTTCACGGTGTCGTCCAGTGAGAACGATCGCACCACTGCCGATTCCTTCACCAGGTTGACGCCGCGCTGATGCGTCCGACAATCTCCCAGCTACGCGGCTGGAATCCTGGTGAGCTGACCGATGCCGGCACCACGGCCCAGGACAACGCAACTGCGCTCGACGGGGCCGTGGACGCGGTTGTTCGCGCCATGTACGCCAACACACAGTGGTCAGGCAAGACCAGGTTCGCCGCCCAAGACAAGGTCAAGGAGGAGCAAGACCACGCCAACGAAGTGCGTAATGTGCTGCAGCAGATCGCGGATGAGACGAAAGACGCCGCGCACGATTTGGCGCATTCCCGCACATTCGTTCTCGGACAAGTCGACGGCGCGTTGCACGACGGTTGTGCCGTCTCTGACGCCGGTGAGGTCACACATCCCGACAAGGCCAAGAAGGAAGTCGCGGACAACTATGAGAGCCATATCCAGCGCGGGTTGACTACGATTGACACGCTCGACGAAGACTACGGAACCCGAATCGAGGCGCTACAGGGTGATCTCGCCGCGATGGTCAATGGCCAACCCGACGTGGTTCTGCCGGACGGCACCAGGATGGACGGTGACGCGGTGATCGCCAGACTTCGCGACATGTCTGAAGCTGAGCGGCGTGCGTTCCTCGCTGGCATGAGCGAACAGGATGTCCGGCGACTTGTACAGGCCGACCCAGTCTTCATGGGCAATACGAATGGTGTTCCGTTCGCGGTACGGGGAGTTGCAAACGAGATCAACATTCGCAACGCCATAAGCAACGAGGTTCAGGCCGGCAACGATGTACCAGGCAGGAATAATCGGGTCGAAATGCTTCGCGAGCTGCTTCGCCAACAAAACGATCCAGCACAGACCACGGACAGAAAAGAAAAGACAGATCGCACCGCCGAGGATCGTAAGGTCGAGCGACAGCTCATCTCTTTCGAGAACACGGAGAACGGCCGGTATGTCGAGATGATCGGAGGCCTCACATCGGATACCAAGAACGCCACTGTGTACGTACCCGGAACGGGGTCAAATCTGAACGGTAGCAACACCAATACGTCCGCTGCCTGGAATCTGGCCCACAAGACGAACGGCCCGGTGTTCGTCTATATGGACGGTGACCTACCGCAAAGTATGGGCCACGAAGGACTTGTCGATGCAGGTAAGGGCGGCCTGACAGGCGCAATCCCTTCACTGGTGGCCGGCGGCCCGCTCGGCCTTCCCGGCGCAGTGGGTGGCTTCATCGCCGGCGGCATCCCAGGTATTTCAGACTCGATCGAAGGTTCGGCCGCAGATCCTCAGTTTGCCCGAGACATGGCACCTCGCTTGGTGAGCTTCGGACGGGAGCTCGACGCTGAGATTGCTGTGCACGCACCGGACGCGAAAACCACATTCATCGGGCACTCGTACGGCGGGTCGGCGGTCGGGAGTGCGGAACAGCTCGGCCTCAACGCAGACCGGGTCATCTACGCGTCATCGGCGGGAACTGGAGTCTTCGACGGAGAATGGCAGAACGCCAACCCCAATGTCGAACGGTTCTCGTTGACTGCCCCAGGTGACCCGATTCAGTACATTCAGTCGATGCCAGGGAGTCCTCACGGGGGCGACCCGGACAGCATGCCGGGCGTAACCCGGCTCGACACCGGTGACTACAGCGGTTACAACAGGGAATACCTACCAGGGCCCGTGGAGGGTGGACGTGGGCACGGTGGTTACTGGGATGATCGTGAATCTGGAGGCTTTCGGAACATGGTCGAAGTCGTTACCGGTGGTGACCCGACTCCCTACGTAGAACGTCAACCCGATCGGCCGACTGATCCGGCGTGGGATGTCGCTGAGGAAGTGGTGGGGGTAACGCCATTAGGGCCGCTCCTGGATCCGCTCGATGGAGATATCGACCTGCCGGGACCATTGCCTGACGTTCCACTGCAGCTACCGTGGTGATCATGAAAATCCGTCCGGTGGTTTCAATGGCTGTTGCTGCGATTCTCCTTCTGGCCGGATGCTATGGCGATAACGACGCTGAGGGTCAAACTCGCGACATTCCACGCGACGAAGCATGGCGGGTCATAAACAGTAACCTTCATCAAGTCGTTCCCTCGTGGGATCCCAATTACCCGTTCCCCGAGAACCCATTGTCGCCTCCGCCTAACATGACCGGGTGCACGACCGGGAAGAACAGTCTGGCGTCAGGGCCTCCCTGGAGTTTGCGGGTCGCTCAGAGTTTGCTGGAGCCCACCCCTGTCGAAATTGAAGAAATCAGCAAGGGTTTTGCTGCGCTAGAAGCTCGCAACTATTCATATTTCGACAATCCGACAAAACTTCATCCCGAGAACAAGTGGATCGAGAATGACGCTGGTTATGCAGTGCAGCTCTGGGTTGACGTCGAACAAGACGGCGCCCGGTCGTATGAGCTGGTCTCGTCCTCATCCTGCATCACGTTTGAAGGAGACGATCAGTACAACTGACCAATGCCAGACGGCCTTCGGTCTGTAAGTCGAACGGACTGTTGCCTTTTGCGACGCTGGCCGGATCCACGAGGCGCACTAATGCGCGGCGAACGACGGCGAGGCGCGCGAGCGCTGGCCGCCCTTGATGCCGCGCTCACTGTTGCTTACCGGCATCTGGTGTCCTGACTGCAGCTGACGCAACGGGTTCGCTCACTGTTGTCGGCTTTGCGCGAGCTTCAAACTAACCAGGTGTGGTTTCTGTGAGCGGGGGTGGTAACGAGAGTGAACCGAGCTGAGGTCGTAGGGGGACTGGTGAAGCGCTGGGGAATGACCGTTCGGGTTTTGTCGGTGTGGTGTGCACTGCTGCTTGCGCTACCAGGATGTGCGGCGACGAAGAAGGCAGGCGAGTTGAGCGATGACCCGGCTGTGTCTGAGGCCCGTGTAGGCGAGATGAACGCGCGGCTGCAGCAACTGGCGACCCTGGAGCAGGTGGCGGCCGAGTTCGAGATCCTCACTAGGCAGATCGCCGAAGCGGTCAAACATGTCTTCCCTGGAGTCACATGGGAGGAGGGGCAGAGTGTTGGCAAGATGAGTTGCCCAGGGAAGCTCGCCGAGAGCGATGGCTTTGTGATGTCGACAACAATGCTCGTCTCGTCAATACCGATTCCTGACGACAAGTGGTCGGCAAGTCTCGAGGTCGTCCGGGATCTCGCCGGTGAAGTCGGGCTCTCGAAAATTACAGTTCATCAGAACGTGTCAGCGAATCGAGACGTCCGTTTCAGTGGTGCCGATGGTGCTCAGCTCACTTTCGGTAGCCGTGAGGCCGCGCTGATCTCAATGACGACGCCATGTCGCCTCGTGGGTCGCATGAAAACGGTTGACAAGTGATCAAGGCGCTCGGTGTTCCGGGGCAGCAGGGGCCGCCGTGAAGGGCGCCGACGCCCGGACGGTATGGGCGTTGGCCATGGGTTATGCCATTCGCCGAATGCGGTGGAGGTGACTGTGGCGCGAAAAGGTCCGCGCGTCTCGCTGGCAGGTTTGCTGCTGGCTGGCCTTGTCAGCGGGTGCTATGACTACAACGGCGCGGAACCGGAGGTTCGCGAGATTCCCCGGGAGCTAGCCTGGCGAACCGTCAACGTCAACATGCACGAAGTGCTTCCGGAATGGGACCCCGACTATCCATTCCCCGAAGAGCCTCTGTCCCCGCCACCGAACATGACTGGGTGCGCAACTGGCAAGAACAGTCTCGCGACTGGGCCCCCATGGAGCATGCGTGTGGAGACGACGCTCACCGAGCCGGACGCGCTCGAGACCGACCGGATCCATCGCGGGTTCGCTGCGCTAGAAGGCCGGGGCTATGCGCTGATCCAGAAAATCCCGGGAAGTTCTTCAGCAAACAAGAGGGCCGAGAACGACGTTGGCTTCTTCGTCTCACTTCGACTTGACACTGCATCTGATGGCAGCCGGTTGTACGAACTGATCTCAGTCTCGCCGTGCATTCGATTTGACGGAGACAACCAATACGAGTGATGCGGCGAAAGGAAGTCATCGCGTAGCCGACGCCCTTGAAACCCGCGCGTACTTGATTAACACCTTGGCCTGCAGGCCTTCCCTCGATGACTGTAAACCTCGGTGACCGAAACCACGACTGGTGACTAGGCGCGTTCGCCCTTCGGCGCTCGGTTGTCAGAGGTAGGTCCGTCCATTTCGAGATTGTGTCGTCAGATCAAGATAGTGATGGCGGTAGTGGCTACGACGCCGCTGGGGACGCCGAAGAGCGCTGTCGTCAAACGGGTCCAGAATCGAACTCGTGTGGGTCCTAAGATGAACGCCGTTGTGGCAGAGGCAGCGCCGATGGCGCAGCAAATCGCAGCCACGGTGGCAAGGGCCAGCATGGTGCCAGCATCCGAACCCTCCATGAGAGCGGCCGTGGTAGCGGGATTCTGAACGACTCGCCAACCAATTATCGTCGACACCCAAAACGCCGCGACAGCGATAGCTAATGAAAAAGAGCCTGACGTAGGTCGTCGTTTGCATCCGGTACGCGCCGAAGTTGTGCTGGGCATCTCGGCCGTCCTCCGTTTGAAGTTCATGGTCACTAGCCATGGAGAACCACCGCGGGTGGAAATGAGGACCTTTGAACCGAATACCTGGCGGTCTATTCACCACACTGCATTCATCGCTAGGCTGCCGGCGGCGAATCCGACGCCGACTAGTGTCCCACTGAGTATGGCCCACCCAAACGAGGCCCACCGGCGTGATAACAAGAGAAATGACGTGAAGGCGAAGAGGATTAGTAGGACGCCGTAGGTCACTATACCGACCAACAAAATCAACACACCGATGACAATGCCGAGTGATTTGGTGAGGGGGTCGTCGCGGCGAAACGAAACGAGATCAGTTGACGTCACGAATGTGCTCTGATCGTGAATATCCCGGCGAAACAAAAGGCGATGAATGCAGGAAGGGCAACCGCCCAGCATGCTATGACGAGGGAGTTGGAAGCTGCGACGCGAACCGCCTTCAGTCCGCCAGCGATCAAGAATAATAGGCATAAAACAGACGCTGAAAGGACTAGTACGACTTCGTCGCCCCATTCGTTCGCGATCCGTACCAGGACGCTCAAGGCCAGGCCGGTCGCTAAGGCCACTATGGGCGTGAACGAACGCGACGAACTGTTGCTGGGGCTAACGCCCAGAGGACTCATGGTGGTGTGAGTTTCGTGGTAACGGAGCCGAGAAACGGTTCGATCGCCATCACGTCGGCGGCGATTAGGGGTCCGAACTTTCTGTCCATGGCAACTTCCTCATCGACTTCGTTGCAGTAACCGCGCCAGTTGCTGACGTCAGCTTCGACGCATTGGCAGCGCAGACGGTTCCATGCGGAGCACGCCTGCGACAGCACTCGATTCGGATAAGACCGCGTCGGTTCGGCGGTAGGGCTAGCGAAGGTGGCACTCAACTACGGCAAGTCGATCGTGCAGGGACTCGCAGAGAAGAGGTCGAACTCAACTCGCGACTGTAGCTTCGTCGCTGAGATACCGATGGAGTAGCCACGATCATCCTCGTAGACACGTTCCTCGGGTTACGTCGGAAGTGGACCTGACGGGAGGAGCCTATAGCCGGACTCGGCGAGTGTATCGACGCGACGGACGGCGGCCGAAACTTCTTCCGGCCCGCTGAGAAGACGGGATGCGCTCACGCTCCAGGGAGGGCCCTCACCGATAGCATTCTCGTCGAAGTTGCCACACGGTGTGAGACTCGCACTGCCAGGGGCGATTTTGATGTCGTACGGCGCCATCAGTCGTACATTGTCCGTTACAACCTTCCGTGCCTCGGCTTCGGATCGAACCGTTTCGGAGTTTTCGTCGACGGACTTGGGAGGCGCGCATCCTGCCGCGATCGACATGACTGCGGTTGCGACCAGTGACACGACCAAACCGGCAGTGGGAGCGTGATCTTTACTCAGCATTGATCGTCGGCCCAAGACCGGGTTTTGTCACTGCTGTGTTTGACAAAGATGGTGACGTCACCGCCAGTGACCGCGCCCAATCGGTCCGAAACATATTGGCCTCTCTGTCATTTCAGTACCGCTGTTGCCGCCAGGATCGAAAACCATTCCGCCAGTTTGATACCCGTGAAGCTGTATTCACGAGGCCGTGGCCGCAGTCGGTATCGTGTTGTGGGATCGTGGTCCTCTCAGGGCTGGTCGATCGTGCATGGACTCTTCGAGAACACTTCGAAAGCTATTCCGTCGGAGAGTTCAGACGCCGATATGCCGATGGTGTAGCCGCGGTCGTCTTTGTAGACGCGCTGTTCTGGCAGGGTCGGAAGGGGACCCGTCGGTTGCAGTCGATAGCCAGACTCTGCAAGGGCGTCTACCTGCCGGATCGCCCCCGAAATCTCATGGGGCCCGTCGGAGTTTCCTGAGGCGCCGACACTCCAAGGTGGACCCTCGCCGATCGCCACATCGAAGTTGTCGCCACAGGGGGTCATGGTCGCGTTTTGGGGGGTGATGTTGATGTCGTACGGGGTCATTGCGCGAACGTTCTCAGTCACGACCAGTCGAGCTTCCGCCTCCGATCGGATTGCCCCCTGACCATCTTCAGGCGCTTCGTTCGGAGAACACCCCACCATCACCAGCGCACCGGTCAAGAACACAGCGTCATGCATTCGTTGCGACACGCGATACCTCGTCAAGGCTTGTCGATCGTGCAGGAACTTTTTGAGTACACGGTGAAATCGACGCGATCGGGGAGCTTCGAGGCCGAAATGCCGATGGTGTAGCCACGGTCATCCTTGTAGACGCGCTGTTCGGGATAACTCGGCAGCGGGCCTCTCGGCTGCAATCGGTACCCACGCTCGACAAGGGTGCCTACCCGTCGGACTGCCTCGGCGATCTGTTCCGGACGTGGAAGATACTCAGTTGCGCTGACGATCCACGGTGGACCAAGGCCGATCGCGTTCTCGTCGAAGTTGGTGCACGGTGTAAGAGTTGCGTGCTGCGGCGCAATGACGGTATGCCCCGGGAAGACTGACCGTACGTTGTCGGTGACCACCTTTCGAGCTTCAGCTTCCGACTTGATGGCACCCTGAGCTTCCTGCTCTTGACCATTCAGCGAACATCCACCTGTCGACGCAATCGTTATCGCCGAGAGCAGCGATGTGCACGCCCCGTAAATCAGCCGGTGTTTACCCGACATGGATTCGCTTCCCGTTTCTGAATACTTCAGCAACGGGAGAAGGGCCCAACCCGCCGATTGTCTCCGCAGCTGCCGAGCGGGCCGGAGCCGGACCTGTCGGTTTTGGTGTCATCGTTCCCCCCGTTTACACAACCGCCCTCGCGGCCAACTTGATCGCGGTCCCCACCGCGGGTCGAGTGTACCCAGCGTCTTAGACGCGAAGACGGCCCGACCGGTTGCGGGCTTCAGCCGTCACAACTGGGCAGGAAGTCACCTGTCGGCAGGCTGTGACGGCATCGACTCACTCCTCAACCCGCAGCGACTGTTCCAAATAGTCCAAGTTCTGCCGCATCCTCGCAATGATGCGATCAGGCCCGGGTTCTGTTTCATCGGCGTCGGGTTCGAGAACGGAGCTGACGGCCATGTCCGCGAGTTGCTGGGCGGTGTTGCGGTCGTCGTCGGTGTCTCCGGGGTGATGCCACCAGGCGATCCAGTTCAGCATTCCGATGATGCCGAGTGCCGCAACGCGGGGATCGGCCGCGCGGAACACCCCGGCTGCGATTCCCTCGTTCATCGCAGTGGTCATCTCCCGCAACACCCGACGACGGCTCTGGCGATATGTTTCGGCCAACGCCGGCGGCAGCTCGGCCTCGGAACGGATCAGCAACCGGAAGCGGTCTTGAGTCTGCATCTGGTGCAGAGCAATCGACATCGCCATCTCGCGGATCTTGGCGGCCGGGTCGAGGTCGGTGCGTTGGTTGATGTCGTGCAGTAGTACCGCCGGTTCCTCGGCGATCTCACTGACTAGACGGGCGAACAACTCGTCCTTGTTCTTGACGTAGTGGTACATCGCCGGACGGGTCAGGCCGGTGGCGTCAGCGATGTCCTGCAACGTGGTGCTGGCCAGTCCCTTCTCGGCGAAGAGCCGGGTGGCCTGCTCCATGATCTCGCGCTCCACCAGTTCCCGGCGCGAGTTACTGCGCACGCCCGGCTTCCCGGTCGCGGTCGACGGTGTCCCGTCCGGCGTCGACTTGGTCATGAGCGAACAATAGTGTGCGTCACACCGTTGCCGCGTGAACGTCCTCAACGGCGCCGTCGATCGCGGCCTCATCGACGATGTGCACCAGGTCCGTCCGCTGACTCGCCAACCCCGCGGCCAGATCGCTGCGATACGCCTCGGGGGCCTCCACGACCACAATCCGCCCTGTGTTGCGCACGCGTTCGCCCAGGTCGAGACGGGTGAGCACAGCATTGCGATGCGACGAACCCGTCAGCCACACAACTCGTCCATGCAGGCCGGCGAGCAGTTCGTCGGCCGGATCGCCCCACGCTGATTCGAGGTCGACAATGACCACAGCGGTGTCGGGATCCGACCGCAGCGACGCGTCGGCCAACCGGCTGTCGGCGAAGCGCCCATCTCGTTCGAAGGGCTGCAACAGCGCCCACTCGCTGACACCGCTGTCCGGAACTTCGTCCGACGGCACGCCCGCGTAGTCGGCGAGCCCGCGTCGAGCCACGTCTGGAGCCGATTCCGCGAATCGATCCAGGCTGACTTTTCCCGCGCGGGTCATGTACGCCACCATCAATTGGTCGACGGGCATGTCGGTGCGGGTGGGGAACGACTCCCACCACAGTTCGCTACGGGTAGCGATGGTCTGCAGGTGCTCGACACCAGGTCGGCGCGCCGCCTCGTACGCCGTCAGAGCCTCATCCAGCGATTTTGCTTCGCGCACAGACAGATTCAGGGCGATGGCATCTTCCATGGCCAGCTTGGTGCCCGACCCGATCGAATAGTGCGCTGTATGTGCAGCATCGCCCAGTAACACCACATTGCCCGCGTGCCAGCGTTCGCACGTCACCGTCCGGAACTTCAGCCACCGTGTGCGGTTGCCGATGAGGGTATGGCCTCCGAGGGTGCCGGCAAAGGCATCCTGGAGATACTTCAGCGATTGGGTGTCGCTGTCGGCAGGGCCGGTATTCTCTGTGGACACATCGAAACCGGCGTTGCGCCAAGTGGTTTCGTCGGTCTCGATGAGGAACGTGCTCCGATCGGGTGCGTAGGGGTACGCGTGAGCAACAAAGGTGCCGTGTTCGGTGGTGACCGGAGTGAAGATGGCGCTCGGCAGCGCGAAATCTGTCCCGCACCAGAGGTACAAGCCCTTGCCGGTGGTGATGTTCGGGCGAAACCGATCCGACATCTCGGTACGCGTGGCACTACCCACGCCGTCCGCGGCAATGATCAGGTCGGCGCCGAGGTCCGCGACAGTACGTCGCTGTCCGAACTCCAGGCGCACCCCTGCCTCGGTCGCATGCCGCTGCAGCACATCCAGCAGCGACGTGCGGGCGATGGCCAGCAGTTCGCCGTGCGAGAGCCGGGCCACGGAATCACCGATTCGCATCGACATCTCGTGCGCGTGGGAAACGTCGACGATCGCATCGAGCGAAGCCGGGTCGGCTTCCCGGAGATTGCGCTGGGTTCTCGACGCGAGTCCTACGCCGAACCCGAATGTTGTATCGGGGGAGCCTTGTTCGTACACGGTCACCTCGGCGTCGGGGTGACTGCGCTTGAAGAGCCGGGCGGCGTAGAGCCCGCCGGGGCCACCGCCGAGCACGGCGACGCGCTGCAATTTCATCGATTAGTCCTCACTGGTTCACGGGGACCGACACGCCGAGCTTGGTCGCCACATCGGCGCGCAGCTGCTTCTTGTCGATCTTTCCCACGTTGGTTTGCGGCAAGGTTGTCAGCCATTCGAGCCGTTCGGGCCACTTGAACTTCGCCACTCCCAGCGCGTTCAGATGTTTTTGCACATCAGCCATCGACAGCTCATCGCCCTCTGCGGCAACAAGGTAGGCACATGTTCTCTCGCCGAGCCGGGGGTCGGGCATGGCGACCACCGCGGCATTGGCGATGCCAGGATGCTTGACGAGCAGCAGCTCGATCTCCTCGGCGTTGATCTTCTCGCCACCACGGTTGATCAAGTCTTTGATCCGCCCCTCGATCGACACGTAACGGACCCCGTCGATCACCGTGACGCGGGCCAGATCACCGGTCCGGTAGAAACCGTCGGGCGTAAATGCAGAGCGGTTGTGGTCGGGCGCGTCGAAGTACCCAGGAATGGTGTACGGCCCGCGACAACACAATTCACCTACCTCGCCGTCAGCGAGAACAGTCTCTGACCCTGGCTCGAGAATCAGCACCTCATCGTCTTCGGCGACGGGAGTGCCAACGGTGGTTGATCTGGCCGATGCGGGTGCATCGAGGGGTGTCACCAGGAACAGGCCCTCGGACATCCCGAACAGTTGGCCCGCCCGCTGGTCCACGTCACCGTCGGCGCGCGCGAACAGCTCGGGGCTCGGCTTTGCGCCGGAGAGCACAACAGTTCGCAGATGCGGTCGTGGTTCGTCGAATGCTGCGCTTGTCACCGCTTGGTAGTGCCCGTGCCCGATGAGCACATCGGTCGCGCGTTCACGGGCCATCAACCGGAATGCGCTCGGCGCATCGGGGGTGGCCAGAACGAGGCACGCTCCCACCGCATGTGCGGCATGCAATGCGCACGTGATGCCCGCGTTGTGGATCAAAGGGATCAGATGTGCAACCCGGGTCTGCTCGGTCCAGCCGAGTCGCTCGGCGTAGAGCCGTGCATTGTCCCAGTATTCGACGTGGCGGCGGGGGATCACCTTGGGGACGCCGGTTGTGCCGCCGGACAATTGGAACGCGCAGACGTCAAGCGGATCGATAGCTGCCTGAATGCGTTCCACGTGCTCTCGGGCGGTGTCGGCGACAACGTCTTGGCCAAGGGTCTCGATGCGGTGCACGCCTGGCGCGGCATCCGTTGCGCCGACCGTCAGAACCGTCCGCATCGTCGGATGCCCGTCGGCTTGCTCTTGTGCGAACGACACCAGATCGAACGAGAGACCCACCTCCACCACATGGGCGACCGCGCCCACGGCTCGGCTGATGTGCCCGATCTCGTGCCCCCGGTGCGCGGCAAGTGTTGCCACCGGCACCAATCCGGCCTTGAGGCACCCGTACCAGGCGAGGACGGTCTCGATGCGGTTGGTGGCCTGGAAAAGCACCGGGTCACCCGGTTGGAGACCCAAGTCGGCCAGCCCCGCGGCAATCTGGTCAGTGCGTCGGCACAAATCGCCGTAGGTGAGCGACCCGGACTCGGTGACCACCGCGACCCGGTCGCGATGGCGTTGCACCGTGTCGTGCAGTCGATCGGCGACGGTCCGGTCGGTCCACGACCCTGACCGCCGATACCGTTCTGCACGCTCGTCGGGATAGTCGACCAGCCGTGCTCCCCAGCGGGAGCGGCCGGTCGGCGTGGCGACCGTCATTTGCCTGCCACCGCCGGCAGGAGCTGGGTCAGTTCGGCCACGTGATCGGGATGGTCTGCGGGCACGATGCCCGAGTACACCGCAGTCCAGCATCCTGGGCAGCACTGCTGCCGGAAAACCACTGCAGTATCGACGTATTCGGCAGGATCCGATGTGACCTGCGGTCCGGCGGTGTGAGAGGGGCCCTCGTACAGCGCCAGCGACAGCTTGCCTGTCTTGGTGTCGCCGAGAAGTCGCCCACAGTGCGCGCATCCGACCACTCGGGCGTCCCCGATGGTCACTTCCACGAGGTTGTCGTCGAGCCGCCTGGCCCGGGTCAGGTCAAGAGTCGACTCCTGCCCGGTGGGCACATCCGAACGCTCGCGACGCTCGTCTTTCAGTGCAGCACGGTGTTGTTCAGTGGCATCGATATCCAGCTCACCGTCTTTCACCACCACGCCGTAACCCACTGCAGCGCCGTGCACCGTCACCTTGCCATTGCGGACATCCAGCGCCACCGACTCGGGATCACGGCGCAGGGGGTCGCCGTAGCCACCACCGCCCTGCCAGTGCATGTACAGCACCTCACCCGGCGCGAGGTAACTCTCGGCGTAGCAGGCTCCGATCTCCTTGTTGGCACCCAGATCATCGAGCGAGCCCGGGATGGCGCCGCTCGCCAGCAACTCGGTGATTCCGGAATTCCGCGCCAGGATCTCCAGTCCCGTGTTGCCGGGCAGACCTCCGGCCAGCCCGGAGTTCTGTGCGACGGCTCTACCGGCGGAGGCGAAGATCAATCCCATCGGCAGGCTGGTGCCGTACGGGGTCACGGCCAGCGATGCGCTCACGCCGCCACGATGACGGCCGGGGCCGCCGGAGTCGGGTTCTTCTTTGCGCCACAACGTGAGCAGCGGGTAGAGGAACTCGGTCATCTCGGTGTCGGGGATGCGGCCCATGGGGATGCAGAACAATCCGCCGGTGTCCATGCCGTCGGCCACAGGCCGTCCGCCGTAGCCGCCGCTCATCGGCTCCATCAGGATGTTCAGGAAGGGCACGGGTTGTTCCCCGCGTTCATCGAGGCCCGCGACCACCGCGGTATCCCAGGTGCCGCAGCACGACGCCATGACGTTCTTGCCGAGTTCGATGTGGCGGTCGAGCATCTGCGCCAGACACTCGGCAACCAGGTTGCCCGTCAGCCACGCCGGCCCGATCGGACCGCGACTGACCGCGGCCGGGAAGGTGGCGTTGTTGATGGTGCCCTCCTCGGCGATCAGATCGAAGCATCGCATCAAACCGCCCGCAGACCAGGGAATGTCACCCGCAAGGATCGGCAGTAGGGCCAGCATCACCCCGCCGCGCATGCCGGCGTACGTGCAGTTGATGACGCCGGTTTGCGGGTCGGTGCCGGTGAAGTCGAAGGAGAGGTGGTTGTCCTGCTTGGTCATGGCGAGGGTGATCTTGTGGACCTCCCGGTCGCCGACGCTCGACTGGTCTTGGTAGCCGGTGGCGTGCCAGGTGCCGTCGGGTAGGTCGCTCAGCTTGGCACGCAGCCGACTCTCGGCACCGGCCATCATGCGCTTCATGACCGCTTTGACGGTGTCGGCGCCGTACTGTTCGATGACTGCGAGCAGCCGCTCACGGCCGACGCTGTTCGCGCCGATCTTCGCGCGCAGGTCCAGCCCCACCAGCATGGGTACGCGGGAGCGTCGTACCCACACGTCGGCGACGTCGCGTTGCAGCTGGAAGTCCCGGACCACCTTGATCGGCGGCGTCGGAAGTGATTCGGAGAACACGTCTTTGGCCGCGGGGTCAAACGAGCCGAGCCCCGAGCCACCGAGGTCGGGCTCGTGGCAGATGGCACTGGTCCAGCCGAACAGCATGCCGTCGTAGAAGACCGGTTGGTACACCATGACGTCGCTCTGGTGCAGTCCGCCGCCCACCCACGGGTCGTTGCAGAGGAACATGTCACCCTCGGTGATGCCGGGGTTGGTGGAGCGGTGCTGCAGGGTCCAGTAGATGGCGAGGTCGACGGCGCCGACCAACATCGTGTTGTAGAGGCCCACCTGCACTTCTTGTCCGAGTTCGTCGCTGACGGCGAAGTCGAAGTCGTTGGCGTCGGTGACGATCGGCGACCCGGACATGCGCTTGAGGGCGTCGCCCATCTCGTCGGTGACCGACCACAGACGGTGCCGGATCACCTCGTAGGTGAGCGGATCGAGCTGGTCGATCTGTTCCTGGGTGACGGTGTGGACGGGGAGTGACGGGGGCAACGACCTGGCGAGGGCGTCGACATCTATCGGCCGGCTGGAGAAGACTTCTGAGCCGGGGATCGGTGCGGTCATGAATGGGCTCCTGTGGCTTTAGGTCTGGTCGACCGTGATGATGAGGTTGCCGAGGCGATCGATCTCGCCCGTGGTGTTATGCGGCACAACAACAGTGGTGGTGGGTACCTCGATGACCGCGGGGCCGCGCAGAACGTGGCCGGCACGCAGGCCGGCGTAGTCGTAGATGTCGGTGTCGACGTATCCCTGGCGGCCGTCGAGGCACACCTTCCGGACACCGAGATGGGCCGCGCTCGCGTCCGGTGAGTCGGCGACCTCCAGTTCAGGGAGCTCCGGGGTGAAGGGGAGGACACCCGTGCCGCGCACCCGGTAGGTGATGGCCTGTATCCCGGCCTCGCGGAAACCGCTGTCTTTGCCGTAGAGCTCGGCGTACCGGTTCTCGAAAGTCTCTGCTGCGGTCGCGACTTCCGCAGAGGTCACCGAGCCCGACGGAATCGGTGTGGCCACCTCGGCCAGCTGCATGGCGTACCGCATGTCGATCTCGCGTTCGATCTCCACCGACTTGAACGTCAGGCCCTGCCGGTCGAGCTGTTCGCGGACTTGCTCTTCCAAGACCTTGAAGTTCTGCTCCACGCGCGCAGGGTCGAGCGGTAGCGCAGCTGGGTCCGAGAGTTCCCTGGCGAGAACGATGTCGGAGGAGGCCAGGCCGTAGGCCGAGAATGCGGAGGCCACCTGGCCGAGGGGGACCACCACCTGCGACACCCCGATCTCCTGGGCGTATAGCCCGCAGTGTGCTGGGCCGGAACCGCCGAAGGCGTAGACGATGAAGTTGCGGGGATCGTGGCCCGCCTCCACCACTGTCTTGCGCAGCAGATCTCCGGTTTGAGCGTTCTGTACCGCGTAGATCGCTGCGGCGGCTTCTTCGACCGAGAGTCCGAGTGGCTCAGCGATGCGGGTGCGGATGGCTTCGCGAGCGAGGTTGAGGTCCAGCGCTTTACGGCCGCCGAGCAGGCCGCGTTCGGGCAGGATGCCCAGGACCAGGTTGGCATCGGTGTTGGTGGGCTCGGTGCCGCCCTGGCCGTAACACGCCGGACCGGGGACGGCCTGCGCGCTGTGCGGGCCGATTTGCAGGTTGCCGCCGGCGTCGAGCCAGGCAATCGCTCCGCCGCCGGCGCCGATCGCGTGGACTTCGAGCGTCGGCACGTTGATGGGGTGGTGGTTGATGATGGTGCTGGACGATCGGACCGGTTCGCCGTCGACGATCATGCCGACGAGGAACGTGGTGCCGCCGGCATCGGTGGCGATGATGTTGCTGTGTCCCAGCTGGCGTCCGAGGGACACCGACCCGACAACACCTCCTGTCAGTACCGAACCCACGGTGGAGATCGCGTTGCCGGGAGCTTCCGATGCGGCGACCGCACCACCATTGCTCTGCATCACCAGCAGGGGACCGGCGAGCTTGTGGTCGCGCAGCTTGCCTTCGAGTTCACCGAGGTAGTCGCGCAGGCCGGGCCCGATCTGGGTGCTCATGATTGTTGTTGCGTTGCGGGCGAACTCGCGAATGCGGGGACTCACTTCGCTGGAGAGAGACACGAAGACGGTGGGGTCGATTTCGTGGACGATGTCGCGGATGCGTTGTTCGTGGGCGGGATTGCGGAACGACCACAGGAGCGACACAGCGATGGCTGTGATGCCGTCGTCGAGAAGGGTTCTGACAGTGGTGCGTACCTCGTTTTCGTCGAGCTCTACCACCACGCGGCCGTCGCGGTCGACCCGCTCGGTGACCTCGAGCGCGTGGCGCTTGTGTACAAGTCCGTGAGACTTGCTCTGCGCCATCACGTTCTGCAGCTGCTCGGGGGAGCGGCCGAGATACCGGCCTTCCACGTTCATGATGTAGATCGAGTCGCGGTGGCCTTTGGTGGTCAGGAACCCGACGTCGGGCACGTTGCCCATCACCAAGGCATTGAGCGACGACGTGGTGCCGTGCGCGATGTGGTGAGTGTTCGCCAGCATCTCGTCGAGCGGCTGACCCAATTGCTCCGCCAGCACATCGAGGACGTCCATGACCCCCTGTGAGTAGTCCGGGGGCGTCGACGGCGACTTGCCGCCGATCAGCAGGCCGTTCCCGTCATCGAGGACGGCATCGGTAAACGTCCCTCCGACGTCCACTCCGATCACGTATGCCATGGCCAGGTTCTCCTTAAGTTGCCGCGCAGTTCGTTCATTTACGTCGACGTTGAGTATTCGACGCCGCTGCTCGGCTGTCAAGCAGGAAATGTGAGCCGCCTCACCGATTGTGCCGCGTGCTTCGAGGTTTGTGCAGCTCAGGACCGTGGAGATTGCGGGTTGACGAATTGTCATCTGCGTCGAATAATTGTCGTAGACGTCAACGCGACGTTCGATGGCGTCGTCTTCGGCGCCTGAACTCGAAAGGACGGCCAGATGAGCGTTCACCGAATCGGCCTGGTGGTGCCAAGCTCCAACGTCACCGTCGAAACCGAGATGCCCGCCCTGTTGCGGCGGCATCCCACCTCGGAGTTCTCGTTTCACTCGACGCGTATGCGGATGCACCGGGTGTCTCCGGAGGAGCTCGCTGCCATGAATGCCCAGCGTGAGCGGTGCGTGATGGAGATTGCCGACGCCGCGCCCGAAGCGATCCTCTACGCCTGCCTGGTGGCGCTGATGGTCGGTGGACCGGGGGAGCACCAGCGGGTGGAAGGTGCCGTTGCCGAGCAGTTGGCGACGGGGGGTTCGGAGGCGATCATCCGGTCGAGTGCCGGAGCGTTGGTCGAGGGCTTGCGTGCCCTCGATGCCAAGCGCATCGCCATCGTGACGCCGTACCTGCGGCCGCTGGCCGAGAAGGTTGTCGAATACCTCGAGGCCGAGGACTTCGCGGTGGTCGACTGGCGCGCACTTGAAGTGGCTGACAACGCCGAGGTCGGCTGCATTCCCGGCGACCGCGTGATGGAAGCCGCCCGGTCACTTGACCTCACCGACGTGGACGCTGTGGTGCTCTCGTGCTGTGTGCAGATGCCGTCACTTGCACTGATCGACGACGCCGAGCGTGAGTTCGGTATTCCCGTGCTGTCGGCTGCGACCGCTGGCGCGTACAGCCTGCTGCGGGGTCTCGGCCTGCCCGTGGCCATCGACGGCGCCGGCAGTCTGCTGCGCGCAGACGTCGCATCCGTTCCCGCCTGACATCCCAAGCTCAACCGAAGGACCTATTCATGAGCGACCTCGACCACAAGGTGCGCGGTGTTGACCACGTCGCGTACCCAACATTCGACCCGGCGGGCACCGTCCGCTTCTACCGCGACGTGCTCGGTTTCCCTGTGGTGCATTCGATTTGTGCCGCTGGCTGGGGTCCGGACAAGCATCCCGACTTCATCCACTTCTTTTTCGACATCGGCAACGACGACCGGCTCGCGTTCTTCTACTACTTTGGCCTCGAACCGTTCGACGGGGGACCACAGGGCGACTCGTATTCGCGCTTCGCCGAGGATGTTCCGATCTTCTTCATCCGGTCGCGGCACCTGGCCATTCACGTCGACAACGAGGACGACCTGCTCGAATACCGTCGGCGCCTCGACGGCAGTGACTGGCCGGTGGAGATGCAGATCCAGCACGAGACCATCGAGTCGATCTACACCCATGACCCCAACGGCTACATGATCGAGATCACCCGAGCGATGCGTCCGGTGACGCCGCAGGAAGATCTTGATGCGAACCTGACCATTGACGCGTTGATCGACGTTGTGTCTGCGCCGAATCCGAGCATGGCTGGGCTGCTGACCCGCAAGGCCGAACTGATCGTTCAGCGTGCAGCGCAGTGGCAAGAGGAGCAGGACGCGCAATCGGCGCTAGATGTGGTGGAGGCCGGCCGATGACCACGTTCTTCATCTTGGATGTGCCCGAGAACAAGGCAGTCGCTGCGGTGGCGGGCGAGGACCCCGATGTCACCGTGGATCACGTAGGGCCGTACTACCGGGTGTCGGCTGATTCGGCCATCGTGGTCGACCGGCGAGCCACCGGGTGCCGCCACGCGGTCTGGTACAGCTGCGTCGCCGGACTAGGAGCGTCACGAATCACCCAGTGGGACAAAGACGCTTTGAAGGTGGAACCGCTGTGAGTGTTGCTGATGCCGGCGAGCGGTTAGGCGCAGGCCGATACATCGAGTCCGCGGAGCAACCGTCGAACGCGGTGACGTCGGTGCATGAGCTGACCACGTCTGACGGTGCGAAGGTGTCTGGGGTGCTGCGGACTGTCCCGTCGGCGCGGACCGTGGTCGCGCTGATGCATCCGCGTCAGGATCTGACCCATCACGTGCTGGTTCCTGAACTGCTGGCCCGCGGGTTTGCGGTGTGGACGCAGGGCACGCGGTCGGTGAACAACGATCTGAACTTGATCCACGAGCAGGCGCTGCTGGATGTCGCGGCGGGTCAGGTGTTTCTGCGGGACAGGGGCTTTGACTCGGTGGTGTCGCTGGGTCACTCCGGGGGTGGAACGCTGTTTGCGTTCTATCACCAACAGGCAGGACTGGCTCCTGGTGAGCGGCTGACGCGCACGCCCGCAGGCCGGCCAGTTGCCCTTGCATCGGCGGAGATGCCGGTTCCCGACGGTGCGCTGTTCATGGCACCGCATCCTGGACAGGGGGAGTTGCTCCTGCGGTTGATCGATCCGTCGGTGGTTGACGAGAACGATCCGCTCAGTGTGGACCCGGTGCTGAATCCGTTTGATCCGGCCAATGGTTTTGTGGAGGCGCCCGGTGCGTCGTCGTATGCGCCGGAGTTCGTCGAGCGGTATCGGGCGGCGCAGCGTCCGCGAGTGGAGCGGTTGGATGCTGTCGCTCGGGCGCACGTTGCGGAGAGTGCCGATGCGCGAGCACGATTCAAAGTTTCGGGTGATCCGGTGGATCGACGTGCAGCGTTGGCCCCGCGGCTGATGACGGTGTATCGAACGGACGCCGATCTCCGATTCGTGGACCCGTCACTGAGTCCGAATGACCGGCCGTATGGTTCGTTGTTCGGTCGTCGGCCTGACCTGACGAACTACGGATTGGTCGGGTTCGGCCGACTGTCTACTGCGGATGCTTGGTTGTCGACGTGGTCGGGGCTGTCGAGCAATGCTGCCTTTGTGCGTTGTGCGCCGGGGGTGCAGGTGCCGACGATGTTCGTCGAATTGACCGGGGACCAAGCATGTTTCCCGGATGATGCCCTTGAGATGGTTGGTGCCATGGGGTCGGATGACGTGACGCACCTGCGGGTGGAAGGAACCCACTTTGGTGGCCCGATTCGTGAGGGGGCACCGACCGGGGCAAGTCTGGCGGCCGCTCAGATTGGTGGGTGGTTGGGGGAGCGGTTTGAGCCCTGACGTCCGCCCCGCCAGGCGATACGGGCGTGAGTGCTATTTCTCGCTGGCCACCTGTCGCTGGATCCCTCGGTAGTACTCCTGCTGGGCGGGGTAGTAGTCGTCGAAGTCGATGGCACTTGGGTCCGCGCCGGTCAATGCGGCGACCAAACGATCGAGGTAGTACTCCCAGCCTGGCCCGGTGTTCTCGATTGTTGTTGGGTCGTCGATGATTTGACTCAGCGTCAGGGTCGTGACCCCGTCGGCCTCTGTGAGTTCGACGATGAGATCCCACGTCCCGAAGTCGTCAGTGGTGCGCACCCGCAGCACTCGTGGTGGCTCGCAGCGTTCGATGTTGTAGCGCGCGGGCGTGACATCGTCGCCCTCGGCGTTCATTGTGAATTCGACGTAGCCCTGTTCTGGGTCGCCTGTGAAGAACCCGATCCACCGTGCGAGACGGTCGGATTCGGTAACAGCCGCCCACACGTCGTCTATCGGGGCACGGAAGGTGCGAACGAACGCCACTGCGTCGCCCTCTTCGCGGGGGGTGAATGAACCAGTCGGTGTGATGGTCATGCGGTCTCCTCGTCGTTCGTGGTGGATCGGGCTTGACGCGGTGTGCTGCGACGTTGCTTGACGGTGCGGCGTACCTCGGTGTCGAGAGCGTCGAGGGCTGATTCGGGGACCGGCAAACGACGCTCGCTGGCACTTGGCCCCGGCTTGATTTCCCCTGTGGGCGTCAGTTCGTCAATGAACCGCCGGACTTCGTCGATGGGCTGTGGTTCTAAGCGGTAGTGCCGTTCACGGCCTCTGTCTTCGGCGACGACGAGTCCTGCTTCCGACAGCACTCGCAAGTGGCGACTAACCGCTGGCCGTGAGATTGGTTGGAAGTCAGCAAGGTTCGAACAGAGATCGACCACACGTGAAGGGCCGCTGACCAGGGTGCGCAGGATGCTGCGTCGCACGGGGTCGGCTAATGCCTCGAATACGCTCACGCGTCTAATGGTAACCGAACAGTTACCAATCGGCTAGGGTTGCTCCTGCGGCTATCCCTGTACATGTCCGGTGTGCGGCGTACAAGTGGCGTGACTGGGCGTGAGACTGCCCGGTTTGAACACGGTAGTCGCCCGGTGTTTTGGCGGGAGTTGTCGGTGGCGGTGGCGGCGACTGGGCCAAGGTTGGGGTGTCGATAATTGGCAAGTGGGTGCTGGTCAACGGTGCCGGTACGGAAAGGGATCCTTTACCCCACTAACTCCGCTGGACCATTTCTCCGTGACCTGGTATCCGAGACCTCGGATGCGTGGGTGTGCCAGCTTTCGGCACCTCGATCCAAGTGCAGTACAGCGCAATGGGGTTGGGTGGCTGCTGTTCCGTAATAGCCTCGGTCTGGCGCTCCCCTCTAATCTCTGATGAGAAAAATTGAATCGCAGTTGCGACTAAGCCAATCGCAATCGCAAGCAGCCCGACCAATGCCACTTTCAGGAAATAGTGCACTCCATTTTGATACTGAACGACCCACGCATGGAAGAAGAAGAGGCCCGTAAGTCCGGTTACTATCAGGGATACGGGTTCGAGGGTCTTCCCGAATCGCTTGGTGAAGTCGCCAGAAGACTCGGCCGTCGCCTTAGCTAGCCCGGTCAGTAGGAAGTGTACGGCTGCGATTAAAAACACCCAGGCGGCGAAGTCGTTCCATGGTGCTATGTGGTCAAAATCTGTCTGGGAAATCATGTGATTGTTATACCCGGCACCTGTGACAGGGTGGGGGTGTCGCTACTTCGCTCTTACATTTCGGCGAGCAGAAGCTTATTAGCTACCTTGCAGTTTTGGATCTTTCTGCCCTGCGCTTTTGGAGGAACCGGCCTCCTATCGACAGAAGCAACCAAGTTCCTGGTATCCAGAGGTAGCAGCCCAGTCCGTACAAGATGCTGAAGTAAAATATACCGTCAGATAAATCGAAGAACGTGCGCTCCACGAGCATGAGCAGGACGATGAGGCTGAACACAAACGCGACGTAACTAATCGGAACTGATAGCACAAACAGACCAAAAGAAAAGGGCCGCAACAACCTTCTCATGACTTATGGCACCTCGTGGTGGCCGGGCAGGTGCCTCAGCGGGCCCCAGGGGTCGGTTCTGTCAGGCATATATTCGTACATTGGCGTGGTAATCCCTGAAGGACTGTCGTTGTACACCTCCCACGCAGGATAATTCGATAGTTGACCCTCAACTTCGGGAGCACCGTCGAGCGGCGAGGTGATCAAGGTCCCACGGACAGTCACCCCTAAGGTACTGGCGCCGTAGTCGCCCACCTTCTGATCATGAAATGGGGCAAACGGGTCCAAGGCCTCGAACGTGACCTGAACGCGCTCATCATCTTGAGCAACGCCGAAGGTAGGCGTGTCGACTTTGACTGCACCGGAATGGGTTTCGACAGAGGGATTCTGTCGCATCACGACAACGCCGTTGTCGTAATCAACGTAGATCGAGACCCTGCTGTCTTCGGCATCGGCCGTGGGGTCGAACCCGCGGTTATCACCACGGTTCTGGTGGGGGATGTTGTGCACATTATCGCGCGGTATGAAGGCGTTGATCCGCTGCAGCCCGCCGCCTGGCACCTTGTCGATCGTCTTTACGACAACGGCAGAGTCGAGCCCTTTGTATTTTGGATCGTAAGTGTTCGTGTCGAGCATCTCTGCCATTCGCCAATCGTTGGCGGACTCCGGGTTGCGTCCGAACTGATCATGGAACGCCTGCGTCTGATTTGCCTTCCGCGCGATGCTACTTGTGCCGTCTAGTGGGTCTACATCCTTGACGGGTAAGTCACCGTCGGCTCCGTCGATCGCAGCCGCGAGATTCTTGTCCACGTTCTCAGCGGACAACAACAGGCCGTCGAGCTGTTCCTGCAGCTGAGCTTTGATGGCGTAGTACTTGGATTGGGCCGCACTGTCCCACGAATCGAAGCCCGCCGGAAGCGGCCCGTCGACACGGCCATCCGGTGAAACGGTCAACGACTGCGCTGCGGCATCCGCTCGGATGGCAGCGAGCTTCTGCTTGACGGCGTCGATATCGTCGGCCGCCTCTTTCGCGGCGTTTGCGATGGCCGCGGCCTCCTGTTTGTGGTCGGTGAAGTCTAGAATTGTCCCGTTGATCGACGTCTTGGCCGCCTCGGCCGTCTGCCCAGACCACTGGCCAAAGACGGACAAGTTGGTGAACTGAGCGACCATGGTGTCGCATGCAGCGATCTGCTTTTTGGTTCGGTGGAAGACTTCTCTGACTTGCTCGGAGTTCCAGCGGTCTATGTCTGTAACGGTGACCACAGTGCGTCTTAGAGATTTAGCGACGACGTGTTGGTGGCTGCCAGCTCTATCGCATGGCTGGAAGCGTCGTCGGTGTCGGTGTACTCAAGCGCTGCTGACGAAAACCCTTGGGAGTGCATGAGAACTTGGCTGAGCAACGCGCGGTGCTTACCTTGCCAGCGAGCCGACAGGCTGGTCATCGACTCTTTCGAGCTCCCAGTCCAGCCCTGTTCGGTCGCCGCGCCGATTACTTGCAACGAGTCCGCGAACACCGCCGCACAGTCGTCGTGCCAGGTGCGAACTTGTTTCGCTGCGTGAAGTAAGTCAGCCGGATGTACTAGTAGTTCCCCCATTGGGTGAACTTTACAGGCCCCACCACAACCGCATTGCGCGTGGCGGCGGCACTGTGCGAGCAGTCGACCTGCCCCCGGTCCTTCGCGGCGGTTGGCGCGTAGTCCGCGGTAGGGACGGACGGCCTGGCATTTCGCGTATATCCGAGAGTGGTTGTCGAAGAAAGCCTTCGGTCGAGTGTCTGCGCGCATCTGCTCTGTTTCGGAGGATCGGCAATTGTCCTCGAACTAACCTCCAGGGACTGTCTGATGGGTATACCGCGGTCCGGTTGGGGACGGCATCGTCAGGCCACCTGAAGATTTCTCAGTTTGTTCGGCTGACGACAACCGCGTAGGGCAGTTGGTCGACTGCGACTAGGATCGGCTGTTGGGAACAGTTGTTTCGTCTGCCGGGGGGCATGGTGTGGGTAGATCCAGAGTTGGTGTTGCAGCTTGGTCGACGTGTGTCGCATCGTCGGATGTCGGACCGCACTGGGGCCCGAACATCGAACTCCAGTTCCAGAGCAGTGTCTGCGACTACTGCATCGGGCGTACCACGGCTCGCTCACCATCAGAGCAGTTCCCGAGCGGGGGCGATCCGCTCCGCGGGCGGTGGTCTCGGAACCTTTTCGTCGCGGGACCATCGGAGACCTTTGCCGTCGGGTGCCCACGATGAGCGGCGAGCTTGTGCGTGCGATCCGTGCGGTTTGGCGTTGGTACACGATAAAGTTCGGGATTCTACTTACCTGCATTCTGCTGGCATTCGTTGCAACAGTGTGGTGGCTCCTCTGTCCGGGCGATGATCAGGCAGCGGACATCACGAAGCAATTTGGCATCGACATCCCTTCGAACGCGTCCGACGTCATCACCGACGAATTAGCTGTTGCGCTGCAGGGTGCGTGTTCAGGTGTGGAGTTCTTGATGCCGACGGCCGAATGGCGCGGGCATGTCGGCG
The DNA here is from genome assembly GCF_001598915.1 of Williamsia muralis NBRC 105860. Classification (GTDB taxonomy): domain Bacteria; phylum Actinomycetota; class Actinomycetes; order Mycobacteriales; family Mycobacteriaceae; genus Williamsia; species Williamsia muralis. The sequence continues at coordinate 1,291,857 of NZ_BDAP01000001.1, forward strand.
AGTACGTCGATGTTGCAACGCTGGAACCGACGTTTAACGTCGCTACCTCGTGCGGGAACACTCTGATCGAATGTGAACGGACATACAACACGCAACCCGGCAGTGACTCCGGCTACCAAGCTTCCGATCGCATCGACGGAAAGTACCGCGGTGTGGTTGCCTTCCCAGATTGCGTCAACGGCAAGACCAAGATTGCCTGGTCGATCGCCGACTAGCTGACGACCTTACCTATGCGCTGCGAAAGAAGTTGTGAGACAGAGGAGACAACGTGTGTCGTGGCCTCCTTGGCTCGCGCTACCTGGGCCGCGAAACCGCCACAACACACACAGAGGTGCGTGCTTCTGTCCGAGCGTTTAGTCAGGCATCAGGGCTTCGAACCTAGCCTCGACCGACGCCGAGATACTGATGCGCTCAGGCCGTAGGGACGGGGAAGGTTGATCCTCGCCGCCCATGTCGGCCGGTAGTCCCATTGCTGCGGGTGTCGCTGCCATAATTCTCTCGTGGTGGGGCTCGGCCGCCACGATACCCAGCATTCCGGGATCAGCGATGGCTACCGCATGGAAGGTGTTGTAGCCCAAACTTGCTGTGTAGCCCTTGGCCTTTGCCAGCGCGTCGAGTACCGCTTGATCGCGGACGCGGGCAGTGCGTTTGAGCGTCGCCTTCCGCGTCAGCCACCAGTCCAGGTGCCCGACGGTAACTGACTCGACGTCCGCAACCTGCGCAACGAAGGGCGCGACTGCCTTGAATTCGACGAAGGTCACGGTGATCGTGGCGGACGAGTAGTACTGCCAAGCACGCTTCTTGCCGTCTCGATCATACGGTCGGTGCCTGCTGTGCTGGACCTGGTCGAATGTCCACCGAGAAACAGGACTGGCCGGCCGATCGTGCAGGGTTGTGACGATGTCGGTTACCTCCCTGACAGCCGTATCTGCACGGTCGGCAGCTGCTGCGCGGCTCGACCCGTCGGCACTCACACGCACACGAACGGTGCATCGATTCGGGGCGCACTGGCGCCTGGCATGTCCGCGAACGGTGATCGTGACTGGGGGAGTGCTCATGGATTGAGTGTGCCAACGGGGTCGGACATCTTTCTGCGACTCGGACCTGTGCGTGAACCGGTAAGTACGCCGTCTCGACATTCGATTGAGTGCCGCACGACTCAGGTAGCGGCTAGTTTGTCGCCGATTCTGTCGGTACCCGGCGCTATGTTGTCAGCAGACAGCACATCGAGAGGGGGCCCACCATGGATGAGCCAGACCAGACATCGGACATCCATGAGTGGTCCGACATGGCGGCATGGCTCGCGGAGTCACTGGTCGACAAGCCGGTCGGTTTCATCGTCGAGATGGGTCCGAGTGGGTACGTCAACTATGACGGCAAGGACGACGAAGACGATGTTGTGTGCGTCCAGATTCAGATGCTCGCAGACGGAGTGATGATGCTGCGGCGATCACGGTCGATGCTGGGGCACTTGCTCATTGCGGACTTTTCCTCCGACAAGCTGCCACTGAACACCTGGCTGTACAACGACAACTTCGACGACTGCACCGACGGATACATCTTCAGTCGCGACGTGCAGCTCCTGGCCGACGTCTGCGTCACCTGGTTTCGCGACAACGGCGGTGCCCGCTCCACCGACGACCTCGGTATGGAATACCGCTACCCGGACGAGCTTCTCCCGCCCACCGACTGAGATTGCCGCCGCCTCAATGGTGGCGGTCTGGGGTCGTTGACAGTGTGTGGGCGGCTCTACACCGCTCGATCTCTGTTTGTGAGGAGTGCCCGTGGAAGAGTTGATGCACGCACTGTGCAGAGCGACAACCACATTGCCCAAACCGGTGATCGAATGGATGGTCGGTACAGCCAGCCCGTTGCTTCAGCCATGGTGTGACCTCGTGCGTCGGCGTGAACTCACTGACCAGCAAGCGTGGGACTGCCTGTGGCGTGACGACGCGTTGATCAAGTCGGCGATGAAGATCCCGGGCAAGTGGACGGCGAACGCGACGTCGGAAGACTTGGCTGGATCAGTGGCACTGTATCTGTCGCGGCCGGATGTGCCTACAGGTCGGATCACGTTGCTGCGCACTCGACTCGACGCGGATCAGCTTCGTCGGATCGACTTGCTGCGGGCGGTGACTCAGCTGGGTGGCAGAGACCTGGTCTGTCGAGAGATCGTCGCCGAGCCGCCACCGGGTTCAACACGGGAGGAACATGTCGGTCCGCGGGAAATCGCGCTGATCGAGCGCTACCGGACGTCCGCGCGGGAAGCAGTAGTCGATCGCGAAGCCAAGACTCGGCAGGCGGTCGCACAGATAGAGCGGGAGGACGGACTGATTGCACGGGCTGCTAGAGCTCGCATGATGGAGCCGGCCGACCAGCTGCAGGCGCTTCGTGCCTGCTTGTTCGGTCGGGGCTCGGTGGCGGCTCGTCCGGAGGACGCGGACTGGGTGACGGTGCAGTATTTGCTGGTTCTCGGTCGCGGTGCGTCGACGTACCAACACAGCGACGAGGGGTTGGGGGAGACGTTGTCGGTGCTGCGTCCGATCCTTCGGGCATACATCGACCAGGTGTACACCTGGCCGCGTCGGTGGGCGACCGAGCGTCTGTTGACGTTCGGCGAAGCAGGTGTTGTGCCGCTGGGCTATTCGATCTACGCCGACGAGGGGGACTATCTGAACCGGCGGTTCGGTCCGAGTGTGAGGAAATACCGCGCGCTCGGCGCACTCATCAAAGACAACCGGGACGTGCCACTGCGAGATCTGTGTGACCGAGTGGAGGCCGCAGTTCTGGCGCGTGACCGGTGGATCGTCAATCAATCACGAAAGGAAAACAGAGATGGGTTTGACCATGAATGAGGACATGAGTTCCGGCATCGTCGCCATCGCGGACGCCATAGCGGTCGAGGCGCACGCAGGCCAAACTGACAAGCTTGGTAATGAGTACATCCACCATCCGAGATCCGTTGCACGGCGGGTGGACCAGAGCGATGACGTCGCCGTAGCTGCGGCGCTCCTGCATGATGTCGTCGAGGATTCGGATGTGACGCCGGAGGACCTGGCGGAACGCGGCATTCCTGCGAATGTGATCGCAGCTGTCGAGCTGCTCACTCGACGTCGTAACGTTCCGGACGGTGACTACTACGAAGCTATTGCGAAAGACCCTGTGGCACTGCAGGTGAAGCTGGCAGACCTCGCTGACAACACCGACCCAGCCCGATTGGGGTTGTTGGATGAGGCGACGCAACGCAAGCTGATCACGAAGTACACGAAGGCGTACCGAGCATTGGGGCGGGAGGACCTCGCGACCCAGTTGGCGCAGCTTCTCCGGGAGTAGGATGACTCGCGCGAGTCAGGTCTGCCAGTCCGCTGCGCGACTTCGCTATTGCTGGCGATTGCGTGCCACCACGATCGCGTAATTTCGCTACCGACCTACCAACCCCAAGCTGCCACCGGAGAGATGATGAAGCCGAGAATCACCAGGCGAGACGTGATAGACAGGTTGAAATGCGGCTTCGTGGACCGTGGGTTCGCTGACGTCAGCACACGCCGTGGAAAATTGGATCAGACCTTTCATATCGACGGCGAGCGGATCATCGGGCGGGGAACTGTTTCGCAGAGCACGGTCGGCGTCGAAGACCTCCAGCGAATCCATGATGAGGTGTACACGCTGGGGCGGATGAAGGACAAGGTTCGGGTGCACGCCACATACGGCGCCTACTCGCTCGCGGCGGTTAGATACGCGGCGACGCATCGAATCTGCCTGTACACGTTCGACCAGGATGGTCACTTGACGTCGGTACTTGTCACACCGGTTCTCCACTTTGCAGCAAAAATAGCTCAAGTTTCGCTCGGATTGCTGCTCGCCGCTGCCGTGGTCACTTGCCTGGTCTTGGGGATTCTCTGGCTCTCGAAAGGCGTTGACATCGGTGCAGGGATCGGAATCGTGTTCCTCATCTTGACTGGTTTCGTAGTAGCCACGGTCTCAGCCGTATGGACGGCTCTCACGCGGAATGGCAAGAAGAAATAACGATTGTCACGAGGACTCCGGCGGCCAATCTGCACAGCGTAGGAGGTCGGCGCCTAGCGCTGGACTATTGGTTGTTGCGCCTCATAAAGGCGAGAAGGTCCTCAAGCTGGGTCTCGGAAACACTGACTATGCTTGGCCCACCGGTGGCTCCCACCCGGATCCCATTCGACAACCTCTCCGGAATCGGATCGTCGAAGGCGGTCGGGATCTGCGCTGCCTGCGATACCAGCTCGATGTCGAATCGATACGGATAGATCACCTTGCCTGCAGCCACCTCGTCCGGCCAGAATGGCTCGTCGTACTTCTGCAGGGGCGTAGTGACTTTGAACAGATGCAGGTCGATATTGCCTGTGACCCAGATGTCCCGTTGAGCGCGTGGCCCGTGCGGAAGACCTTTCGCTTTGGTGCCCAGGATGTGCCACGAGAAGTTCGTGCCGGTATCCGAGTTGATGGGCAGACGTGGAAGACCCCATCGACCTTTCCTGATTCCCCACCGTAGGTTGGCCTGGGCATCGTTCGTGACAGCGTTGTAGGTGGTCAATACTGCAGGCATTGGCAACTCTCCGGCTTGGCCTTACGGAACGAGCGACTGAAGCAATGCTTGAGTCTCGGAATCTGTTGAATAAACCGTCATTCCGCGCATTCCTCGAGTAAGAAGCACCTTGTAGGTGTTGCGGATAGCCCGGTCGAATCCTTCTGGGTTGCCACGCTTGACCTGGTTGTCGTGGTTGTACTCGGGACGCGCCTCCCAATGGTCGGTACGCCACACCAGATCTGGTCCGAAAATGACACCGCCGTAGTCATACTCGAAACCCTGGGCGGTATAGACGCACCCGACCTGATCGAAGCCGGCAGGGTCTGACGCCCAGTAGGGCGTTCCAGGTGCACCGTCGTGCGACGTTGCCTTCTTGTTGTTCCACGGGCGTTTCCAGTCGCCTATCACGACGTCGTCCACGAGACCGCCGCCCTTCACCGGATCGCTCCAGGTCCAGCAGTATCCGGCTGCAATGCGCGCCGAGTAGCCCTCATCGAGAAGAGATCGCAGCTGGTGTTCGACGAGTGATGGAGACTCCGAAACGCGTACTGCGAATGCCTCATCGCCGGTCCACTTGATCGGGCCGCCGGGCTTGAGGCCCAGCAGTCGCAGGACCCAATTCTCGTAGGCACGGCTACCGCCGCAACGAAACTGTCCGTCGAGCGAAACCATGCGGACTTTGCAACCCATGCGCTCGGCGGCGCCACTGATGTCCGAGACGGTGCCGCGCTCGGATGGCCGCACCACTTGGAACTCGTCGAGTAGGAACACCGGCACCCGTGCCGCATCGATCAGTTCTTCGACCTGTGGTCGTCCAGTGCGCAGCGCCGCTTTCGTATAGCGGTTCGTTGACGTCTCTTTGACCCGGTGAGCCTCGTCGTTGATGAGCACGTCGATCTCGTTGGGTTCGGCGTCGATGAACTGGTTGTAATACTTGAACATCTGCTTGACCCGTGGTGCGCGAGCACCTGCGACCCGCCGCAGAGTCATGGTGAACGCTGAAGACCCGGTCGCGTGCAGGGCGGTGCGGCCGCGTCGGGACAACTCACCGAGCAGGCTAAGCGCGATGACAGACTTTCCTGAACCCGGGCCACCCGTAACGATGATGACTTCCTTAGTGTTCGAGCGGTACGACTCGTCAACTGCGCGCAACACCAACGAGTACGCGGTTTGCTGCTCGTCGAGGAGAACGAATTGCTCGCGGCGTTGAACTTCGTCAGCGGCCAGGGCCATAAGTTGCTTACTGGGTCGAACGGCTGACGAGAGCAACTGATCCGCGGCGTCGGCACCGGGCTCAGTCGAAAGCTTGCTTTGGAAGTACTTGAGCAGTTCTCCGCGTCGTTGCCCGGTGAACAAGCGTCCGGTGTCGGACTGAGGGAGCGTCCAGAGGTCCTGGACATCAGCGTCAGTGGCGTTGTGCAGGTATGCGACACCCGCAAGTTGGTCGGTGCTTCCGCCGAGCGTCGCGATGAAATCGCTCAGATGAGTGCAGTAGCGGCGGACCTGCTCGACCGGGTGTAGGCGTTCGCCGGCGCCATCAAGCAGGACGACGTCGTCTGTACCCGCGAGAATCGATGCGCTGCTCCACTGCTTGAGCTCGACCACAACGTAGGACGGCAGGCCGGTCTTGGGATGGACTCCACACACCACCGCGTCTGCGCGCTTGCTGGTGAGCGGCAGCTGGTACTCAACGAGAAGCTCTGCCTTTTCGAGACCGGCATCGACGAGGTCGCCGGCCAACACTGCAAGGCTCCGATCCCAGGAGCGAACCTCAGCAGGGGATGGGTTGTAGCCGATCTGGAAACGGAACTGTTCGGTCAAGACGGGTACGAGACTCCCGGACTCGATCTGAGATCGAACACCAGCGACAGAGTTGCGGTACAACGGCAAGACGGCTCCAGGAAGGCATGAAAGTCTTCCCGCACGGGTGGAGCCTTGTCGTAGAGACGCATGCTGTCGGGCCGAAGCGGATTACTGGTCGATCGTATCTGGGAGGTTCTGGTCGGAGTGCTGACCCGGTCTGGCCGCGTGTCGGGCCGATCCGCTTGTGACCGTGGCTAGCGGCTCCAGAGTGTTCATGCACCGTCGGCATGTAATACGAACAGATGAATCACATGGCAGCTCGCCTCTGTAATCGGAGCTAAACGCCTTGTCGAGACCAATCTCTTTCGCGAGTAACGGATTTGCTGAACACGAACTCGGCCCGGTAAGCGCAACGGCGCCTTCGATAGAACGGTCATCTGTCGGTCCGTTCTCATAGACTTCCCTCGGCTTGGTCGCTTGGCAGAGTCGCGATGTAGGAGGTTCGACGTGGATGAGAACGTCCGGGGGCTGCAGGATGCGGTCGCCCACGCTGTTCGGAGTGGAGAGCGAGAGCTCAGCCAACTCGAACGCTCCGTAGAGGCGGTACTCGCGAAGTTCCAGGCAGCTGTGGCGGCTGACAGGGGCCAGGGCGACCAACTCATCGTGGATCTGTCGCAGTTCACCGCGGAGTTCGAAACCGATGTTCGTGGCCACCTAGATGCTCAACGCGAGCGCCTGGCCACCTTCAACATTGCCTTCTTCGGCCGCACCGGTGCGGGAAAGAGCACCCTGCTTTCTGCTTTCGGTGAGCTCGACGGTAGATATGTCTCACCCGGCGATAGCGACTGGACGACCGACGTCACCGAGATCGAGTGGCAAGGGTGCTCACTGTGGGATACCCCCGGGATCAACGGCTGGGGGCGGACTCAAAAGCGTGCCGAACTGGAGGAGACCGCACGCCAGGCCGTGGAAATCGCGGACGTCGTTCTTCTGTGCTTCGACAGCCAGAGCCAGCAGACCTCCGAGTTCGGCAAGGTCGCCCAGTGGGTGCAGGCCTACGGCAAGCCGGCGATCGCTGTGCTCAACGTCCGCAATCTTAGGTGGCGCCACCCGGCCAAGGTGAGCAGTCAGTCTGCGCGTCGCTCCCTGTCGCGCGCGGTCGGTGAACACGCCAACAACATCCGGACGGAGCTGGCAAAGATCGACTTGGGTGGCACGCCGGTGGTAGCTATTCAGAGCCGGCGGGCGCTCTTTGCTCGCGCGAAGGAACCATTCAAAGGTCCAGCCGTCAGCAATTTCAACTCGGACCGCGAACAGTTCGGAGTCGAATATCTCGCGGAGTGGTCGAACTTCTCTGTGCTGGAAAACCTTATTGCAGCGTCCATTGCGGAGGGTGGTGCAGAACTGCGTCAGACGTCGTTGCGGGAGGGGCTGCGCGGAATACTGGACTCGCGGGCGGCGCGACTCGACTCGATCCGACAGAAAATCGACCCTAGGATTCAATTCACGGAGAACCGAATCGATCAATTCTTCGATACTCTGGGGTACCCAGGGGGCGAATCTCGAGACCGGTATCTAAAGGCGGATGCCAGATTAATAACTTTCGTTGAACATGGACGTGGCAAGCCGTTCAGCGCGGCCTCCGCGGGAACGCTCAGCCGCCACTTCGACCACTTGCTGCAGTCGCACTTGTCGAGTGTTCGAGAGGCCACGCTGCGCCGGGCCGACGAGCTCGTCGATAAGGCGATCGACGAGAACACACAGTTCACTGACGAGGACTTTCAGTCCGTTTACTCGCCATCTGACCTGCAAACCGCCGTCGACAAGATATGGGCAGCAAAGACGGCCTTCCTTCAGCGCGAGATCGAGCTCGCCGTCTCGGAGGTGGTACCGGTCGTCGCTGAGACACAGACCGATGGCGTCGCGTTCGACGCCATATCCGGCACGAGCTCGCGCGCAGGCATGGCACTGCAGGGTGCAGGGCTGGCGGCTAGCGCGGCGGCGGGTGTGATTGTCGTCCCTTCTGTGGCGGCAATCTGGAATCCAGTCGGGTGGGTCGGAACGTCGACGGCCATCGGGTTGGGCGTGTTCGCCCAGGCGAGCAAATTTGTAGGCGGGCGACTGTCCAAACGTGGAGAGGACGGAAGAGCGGCGGCGCGCGCCGCAATCCAACGTGATTCGAGGTCGGCCGTACAGAAGACCTTCGAGTCGATCGAACAGGACCTGCGGCGCCAGAATGAAGTTGAAACCTGGAGCCTCGCAGCACCTGTTCTCGTTGAGCTGTTGAAACAGGATCTCGCGCTCCGGCGAAGCAGAACCGAGTTGGCGACCCTCGTTGATGCTCTGCAGAATCAATCGAACGCCATCACGCACTCGTTCGCGAGCCAAGACGTCCTGGACCGCGCAGCGAGACGCGTTCTTGGTTCGCGGGGCGTCAAGTCGGGTGCCGAAGCCGACGTCTGGCTTGGAGAGGACTGGTTCGAGCATAACGACGAACGTTCGTCGCAACAGTCTGAGGTGGATGCGGCACATCGTGCGACCTTCGCGGCACAACGCGAAACCGAGCGAGACCAACTGCGAGAGTGGCTCGCCGGGGTGTGGCAGGTTTCCTCTCAAAGCGCGGTGGAGGACTGGCTACATAGCGTTACGGAACAGCTGACCGCTAACGATCTCGAATTGGGAGAGGCAATTGCGCGGGTGACGCAAAACGAGCACCCCAAACCGTCAGTGGTAATCCTGGGCGACTACAGCGCCGGGAAGTCGAGCCTGGTCAAGCGTCTGCTGGTCGAAATGAGCGGATCAATCCCCGACGGCTTGCACGTCCGGGGCAGTGTCGCGACGAGCACAGTCAGCACCTACGAGCTTGACCACATCCGGCTCGTCGATACCCCCGGGTTCCAGAGCGGTAAGGCGGACCACGATCAGCAAGCACTCGAGGCGGCCGCGGGCGCTGCACTGGTCTTAGTGGTGGTCCATGTCAACCTACTGATCGGAGACATGGATCTACTCGAGCGAATCGTGAAGGGCACGGGCGAAACTGTCGCTAAGGACGGTCGGATTCTCTATCTAATTAATAGGTCTGATGAGCTTGGAGTGGATCCGACCTCGTCGCCCGAGGACTATCTACTCCTGAGGCGCAGAAAAGCGGACGAACTAATCGCAGCGCTCGGTTCGCGAGGAATTTTCGTTGACCAATCTGAGGTCCACGCTCTGGCGGGGGACCCGTTCGGTGAGGTTGGCGGCCGATTGGACGTCTCGCGAAGCGACTTCGACAGCAACCGCGATTGGGACGGTGTCGATCCAGTCGTGCGAACCCTAGACACCTTCTCGAGAAAGCAGTCGCAAGCAGGCAGGACGCGCGCAACTGTCGATGAGGTGTGCAACGCGTTGTTGCGGCGCAGAAAAGAGCTACTGCTCGAGGTGGCTGGTTTCGAGACCGAATCGGCGGAGGTCGGGGCAGCTATACAGGCGATTGCGAACGGCGAGCGCGACGCAGAACTGCTGGAAACTTCGATGCGCAACCGGCTCACCAGAATCTTGGAACCCCATGCAGACAGGGCGCGCATCAGTATTCGCGCTGCAGGGAAGGATGACATGGCGAAGCTCGGCGAACTTACGGCCGGTTGGCTGGCCGACCCCCAACTGACATCTGAGCTGGATCGGTTCAACCGAGGGGTCGCGCAGGACATCGATAGTTGGTTTGCAAAGCACTCTTCCTCGATTGAAAGGCAACTCAAAACGGTTGCACTGGCAGAAGGCGCGGTGCTGGGTGTCGAAGGTGCATTTGTCGGTGTGACAGAAGGCGTCAATGCTGCGAAGGTTGTGGCGGGGTCCGCACATCACTCGGCAAAGATCGCCAAGGCGATTGGTAAACGCGACACGATCTACGGCATAGGTAAGAGCCTGGGCGTCAAGTTCAAGCCATGGGGCGCAGTCAAAGCGAGTAGGCAGGTCGCGAAGGCTGGCCCCATCCTTGCTGCGATCGGCACCGCCGCTGACGCGCACGCGATGTATCAAGGCCACAAGGCTGGAAAAGGCCGAGAAGAATCCCGACGTGGTGCGATTAAGTTCGTAGATGACGCCGTCCAGACTGCCGAATCGAAACTACTGTTCGGCACCGACAACGACGGACCAGTTGCGGCCCTTCATGAGCGCTCCGGAGTCCTCGCAGAGCATCGACGCACACTCGAGAAAGAGAATCATGACCTACTGGCGCTCGTGGGCGCCGCGACTACGCAGATCGACCAGATGACCAAGCTGCTGGAAGCGGCTAGCGAATTATTTGCCAATGAACGGAGTGCACGGTGAACAGCTTAGTCGTCGAGGCAGCGAAAAAATGGCTTGATGAGGTGCCCGGTGGCCCTCTGTCGAAAGAGTTCGAAGCGCAGTGGGCTGAGTTCAATGCCGAACCGAGGCCAGTGGTCACGGTCTTTGGTTCGTACGACACCGGCAAGAGCAGCCTGATCCGCCGGCTGCTGGTCGATGCAGGGGCCGACGTGCCGGAATGGTTGACCATCAGCGCGCGGCACGAGACCTTCGAAGTGCGTGGCGTCGAGCTAGCGGGCTGCGTCATTCGGGACACACCTGGTCTCGCAGTTGGAGCCCAAGACGTTCGCGGGGAGACCAATACTCGGCTTGCGCAAGAAGCTATCGGACTGACGGATATAGCGATCGTGACGGTAACTCCACAGCTCGCCACGGGTGAACACGAGCAAATTCGTAAACTCATCAACAGCGGATGGCCGACCGACGGGCTATGGTTCGCAATTTCGCGTTTTGATGAAGCCGGTCGTGATCCAGACAGCGATCTCGACGGGTATCACGAACTCGCACAGCGGAAGACGACTGAGCTGCGTGAATCGCTTGGTCTACCAGACGACACGCCGGTATTTGTTGTCGCCCAGGATCCTTTTCAGTTTGCAGGAGCGGACCGGGACGTGGAGCGCGACATCTGGGATGACTCCCGCGAGTGGGACGGGATGAACGACCTGTTCGGGGCAATTGAGCGAGTCGGTCAGGACGGTGCGGGCCCTCTGCGACCGGCCGCGGAACAGCGTTTCTGGGCCCAAGCGGTGGCTTCGGTAGCTGACGAGCTTAGTGGTCAGCTGCCCGAATTTGAAGTGGCCGCGGCGGCAGCGCGTGACGTCGAAAGCCGTAGGGATCAATGGATGACTGCGCTGGCCGACGCAGATTCCGCTGCTAGAGCTGGTCTGAAAGGTGCTATCCAGGAAGCAATTCGGTTCGCATCAGTGAACCCAGAAAGTACGCAGGAGCAAATCGTGTCGGCGATTGAGTCTTCGCTCGACGAATGGTATCAGCGGGTTGGCCAGGCAGTTGATCTCCTTCTCCAGGACGTCGAGAAGTCAGCTGACCGTCGACGCACGGAGCCGTCGTGGCAGCGGCTCGACGCGTTGGTCGCGTCCGCCGTCGGAAAGCAGGCGGCTCAAGAGGCCCCGGACGTCACTCGCTTAGGGCCGATTCTCTCCAAGATGGGACCGAAACTCATATCGAACTTGATCGAGGTCGACCGTCTGATTCAGAAGCGCTCAGCACTTAAGACCACCTCTCCCCGAAACGCCCGTAGCTGGTCGCAGAGTGACATCGAGAAGGTTGGCAAGATGATTCTTCCTGTCGCGATAGAGATAGCTAGGTTGATTGACGACCTGCGTTCCAAGCGTGCAACGGCTAATCATGCACGCGAGCAGGCGCGAGCGTTGAATGATCAGCTCGAGTCCGACGCCACTGGGGTCGCGCTGGGCGAGTGGCAGCAAATCGTCGATCAAGCACAGGAAGCCATTGAAAACGTGACAGCAGAAGCAGAGCTCGCCCCGAGTCTTAGTGACGAGGTCGAAGAAATCCGCAAGGCGATCACCGGTGCTGACGAGATTTCCGCTTAAAGTGCTGGAACGTTGACGCCTTCCGAGAGTGGACTGATAGGAGATGTGAATGGAATCAGACCGCGGCGACGATAATCTCGAGGACGTCGTTCCGCAAGTAGTTAATTGGAACGCGGTATGTGATCCTGCCGAAGGCATTACGTCGAAGGATCGTGACCGAATCGCAGACCTTGCATACCGAGGGCGGTGGAAGGATCTCATTGTTGCGATCGATTCAGTCGAGCCCTATGACGTTCACGCAGGGGTGAATTCGACCAGGCTCGGGAGTAAGTCGAACTTCACGCCTTTGCATCAGGCTGCTTGGGCAGGGAACGCGGAGGCGTGCAGTGCTCTGATTGAGCGCGGAGCATGGCGGACTGTCCAAAGCAGTGATGGAAAGCGGCCGATAGACGTTGCTGTCGAGCGAGGGCACGTCGCGTTGGAGCGCATCCTGACGCCGCAGCCGATTTACAGTCCTGGTGGCGAAGCGATCGAACAACTTCAGCGCGGCCTCGACTTTGTTCTGAATGCAGAGCTGTTGCGTTGGCGGAAGTTCCCGCTGCACTATCCGCAAGTGGGTGTTCTCACCGAGATTGCGGAACTATCCCTCTGGGTTGGGGTACCCGGAATGTACGGCGGATTTCGTATCACTCTTGAACGGGGTCCAAGTCTCCACGTCGACGCATCGAGCCGTATGGGTGGGTCCGAGCTGTACCGTGTAAATCTGAGCGGCATCGACTTTCTTGGCCATGAGGGTTACTAGCCTCTTTAGGCGCCGTCGTCAGGAGCGATCGCGAGCCACGTCCGGAGTGATTGCCTGAAGGCTTCCATCGGAGTCTGGTCGCCGCCCGAAAGCGCGGCGATGATTGCTCGTATGGGTATCGGGTGCACGTGCACCTCTGCAAGACGTCGACCGCCGGGTTCAAACCGAATGGTTCGTGGTGCTTCCGATCCCATGCTGGGGTAGATCAGCATTGAGCGCGGGACCGGACCCCAGCCGGGGTACGCCTGAGCATAGGTCGTGAGCTGGTACAGATCGTTCGGCGAGAGCGAATTGCCATCGTAGCGTTTGTACTTGGCGTCTATCGCGCACGAGCGAAGGCCATCAGAGATTAGTATGTCAGGACGTATTGCGAAACTCCCACTGTCGGATTTGAATACGCTCAAATCCTTAGCCTGAGGTTCGGCCACCAAGCCTCCAGGCAAAGTCTGCTGAACCAACGTCGTGACGAAACGCTCAAACAACAAGTTCATGTCGACCAGAAACGCCTGTGCCCGTGCATGTCCAACGTCGAACATGTTGTCTAGGAAGCTATTTTCCAACACGGCCAATGACCAGGTCAGCGCAGTTCGATAGCGTTCGTTATGCCGATCGTATTGCAGCGTGCGCCGCACGACTTCAGGACTCGGTGGCGGCGTTGGGGCAGACCCGAAGAAGTCTTCGTACACCCGGCCGGTCGCCGTCCGTCCCTCGGCGTTGGACGTGAGGCGTCGGGCCACACCGAGAGCGGCTGCCGTGACCCTATTTTCGAGGATGTCCGTGTCAAACTCTTCGTAGTTGCACGCGAGCGTGTCGAGCACGCCGAACTTTCGCAGGGCTTGTTCCCGGACGTTGAGGCGGCCTCGCATGTAGGGGAGATCGTCCTGGGCCGATCTGTAGCCGGCGAGTAGTCCCTGCCGATGCACATCGTTTGCAGCATCCGTCAGGAAGCGGGCCAGTAGCTCAGGGAGGGAATCGGCTTTGCCCGGCGAGTGATGATTCTCGAGCGAGTCGAGTACATCGTGCGAGTTTCCCTCTGCGACTGCAATCATCGCGAGCACGTCGAGTTCGCTACCGGCGAGCTTTGGGACGACCCTCAAGGGCCCAACCCCGGGGACGTCAACGGAGCCAACCCACTGCGTGGCGGTAACTTCGACACGGCCAGCAGCCAACCAGCGCAGCTTGACCTTGCTTTTTAAGCGGTCTGCTGCAGCGGACATTTCGTGCTGGCGCGAGGGCGTAGCCTCGAAAATATCGCTCTCGTACTCAGTTAGCGTCCTCATAGAGGGTTAACGACCCCGTACTCGGCCGCTAGCAGATCCACCAACTGTTCGTCGTCAACCGGTACCAGCCGCTGACCGGGAGCGTCGACGAGCGTTTGCCCGAGAAACTGTGCGAGCTGGGCGTAGTCGTCGTAGACCAGTTCCTGCAGCAGAGGGATCACCTCCAGGCGCACGACCTGTGCGAAATCGATGGGGTCGCTGATTGGCTCGCCGCGGTGCATGAAGTAGGCATGACCAATTTGGCGATCGCGCCCGGCGTACTCGGTGATCCTCTTGTTGAGCTCATCGAGAAAGAGGTCGAGCGCCAAAATGGTTGAGCCATAGGAGGCTTGACCTTCGAGCACTGACGAGTCGGGGAGTATCTCCTCGAACGCAAACCTGCGACGCAGCGCAGCATCGAGGGTACGAATGGAACGATCTGCTGTGTTCATTGTGCCGATGATGAACAGATTTTCGGGGACTGAGAACGGCTCTTGGCTCGTTGGCAGCAAGACCTGAGTGCCACGTTTGTCTGCTTCGATCACTGTCATCAGTTCGCCGAAAACTCTTGGCAGGTTTGCGCGGTTGATCTCATCGATGATCAAAAAGAACGTCTTCTCCGGCGACTTGGCAGCGTTCGCGCAAACAATCTTGAAGATGCCGTCAATGCGCGCAAGCCGAAGTCCGTCGGCATCGCTTGAGTCCTCGATTGGCCGGTACCCCTCGACGAACTCTTCGTAGGTGTAGGAGGCGTGGAAAGTCACTGGCGTAACGGTTCCAGGCGTCGACCCGTCGCTGTTCTGTTCGCCATACCATCGGGCGAATCGCACAGCGCTGTAGGTCTTCCCGGTCCCAGGCGGGCCGTAGAGGATGAGCTGCTTCTTACGTTCAATCGCCTTGGCCCACTGTGAGTACCGGACCTCCTCAGCATCGGTATAGTCAGGTAGTTCGGCGGCTATGTTCTTCGCTGCCTGATCTGATCCATCGTTCTCCAGGATGCGTGCTACGTCTTTGGCGTTGAGCGTTTGAAAGGTGCTGCGCCAGCCCCCGAAACCCGGGTCGAGCTTCCGGGCATGGGTGGTATCCCAGTCGACCGCGACTGTGTGTCGATACTGATCACGGTCAGGTAGAAATTGGTAGCCGTCTGTACGCACAGTTCCGACGCCAAGGATCTCGGTAGTTCCCCGATTAGCAACGACGTGGTTGCCCGGCTTCAAGTTCCGAAACTTCCAAATGTTCTTGGCCGCCAGAAGGTTCTGGCGGTCAGTGTTCTGTGGGTAGGTGCGGGCGAACGCCTTCGAGAACTCGTCGAACGTGTCATACAGGGACAGGTCGCCCAACTCATCCCAGCCGATGCAGATGTACTCGCCCTCCAAGCAGTCTTGCCAGGCAGACGCCTGCTCACCGGGGGCGACTTTGAGGTAGACGCTCGACTCTGTCTGGTTGCCGCGACCTCTAGCAGAAGGCGGCTGCCAGCTCTCGAGAAGGATCATTCGCTGGAATCCGTCGACGCTTGAAAGATCCGGGTAGGTCTGCAGCGCCGCGTTCAGAGCTCTGTTGAGTGCTATCGGAGACTGATCGGGCTCGATACCGAGCGCACGGGCGTAGTGCCTCAGCCGGGACTCCGCAAAGACCGGCAAAATCTCGTCGGGGAAGTAGATGTGCAGAGCCTTCAGCACGACCATTGGCCATACGCCTGTGACGCTTAGTGTCGCTGCCTCGGCCCACTCGCCAGCCGCAGCAAGGTCGAACAGTGCTGCGAAGTCCGACCTGATGCTGGACCATGCCTCATCGAGCGTGGCGAAGTTCTTCGGGAACTTCCAGTCACCGTCATTGTGGTAGAAAATGCCGAACTTGTAAGCGCTGCCGCCTGAGATGCTCCCGATCTGCTTCGTCGCGGTTTCGAGCGCGTAGCTGAAGCTCTGCTTCGAGGACGCAGTGCCCAGCGCATACCGATTCAGGTCGAGAGTCGGCCAATCAGCAAGGGGAAAGCGCGTGACCACTGATTCGCGCATGGCCGCAACGGATTTAAGTTCGATTTCCGAACAGTGGTGTAGTCCTTGGGTGATGGCCTCGTCTAGCTCCAACTTCGACCCCTTAGAGATGCGACCAGATGCGGTCTGCCTGATGTCATCCTTGCGATCCTTCGACTATCGCCTATTGCGCGCTGCGTGTGGGGGAGATCGGGCATTCTGGTCGTTCGCGAATCCGCTCGACTACAGCTGGTAAGAAACAAGTTCACCCAGAACAGTCGCGGCCCCAGTTTGATCCGCCATGCGGGCTGCGAGCGTCTGGCGTGCGAGTGACTCCGGCAATGCAGCTGAGAACTTCAGTCCACGCAACGCGCGGGTGTCGATCGAAGGAAGTGGGCGTGTGTCCAGGGTCCGGATGGCAGAGAGCTCGTCCTTGATCTCGACCACCGACAGATCCGTGTGCAAACGAAGGGACTCTACGCCGATTCGTTGGCGCGCGGGTACGAGTTTCGGAGCCCAGGCAGCAAGAGTCCGATTGGCCTTTGCACCAGCCCAGGTCCACCAGCGCCAGTCGCCGCGGTCATCTCGTTCAATGACGAAGGCGCCATCGGTTACTTGCCCTGACCTACTTGCTCGTAGGTCGTCCAAGGTAGCGACCGCCCGCCGGGTCAAAGTGACGCCAGCCGGGTTCGACCCAAGCAGGACTTCCCGGATACCGCGGGCTATTTCAAAGGAAGCCCCATCAGGCACGGACATCCACTTCGCTCGTCCGCCGATCGTGGTCGCCTCCACGTAAACATGTCGGCGATTCCAATCGATGTGAGTGACTTTCCACGATCGGCCGGCTAGAAGCAATACACGTGGGCCTTCGACGTCGTCGGTGAGCACACTCGTTTCGACGGCTCCGATCTCGTTGCGTCCTGCGTACACGGTGAACTCGGGCGCGGCGGTGAAGACCGCGAGGAGGTTCATGAAGTGCCTTCTACCGAAATGCCTTTCGGCCTCCGCGCCGATAAAGGCACTACCTGCGTCGTGCTCAAGGAAGCCCTCGTCGAGGAGGAAGTCCATGATCTGCTGGGAGTCATCGCCGAAAAGGGGGAGCGAGCCCCACGTGGATTCCCAGTCGGTGAGCGGAACTCGTCGGGTTTGCAGGGCGGCCGCGAGGATTTGTTGGGCAGCGATATGTCGCGGTTCGGGCGTCGGAGTCACGGGCTCCACCCATCCGGTCGACCAGCAGTGGAGCATACCCAGCACCTCAAGAGTCGAGGCATCGCTCAGGCAGAGAAAGAGGCAGTTCCGCGTCGAACCAGCGCGGCGGCCGGTGCGTCCGAGGCGCTGCAGAAATGACGACACTGTGCGAGGTGCGTTGATCTGGATCACCCGGTCGAGGTCGCCGACATCGATGCCGAGTTCGAGTGTTGATGTCGCGACGATGACGCAGTCGCGTGCTTCCGCGAACGCTTCTTCAGATTCGCGGCGCTCGGCCGCAGACAACGAAGAATGGGAGATGAACGTGGTGACCCCGCGCTGGCGCAGCTGAGATCCGAGTTCCTCTGCCAACCGTCGAGAGTCGACGAATACCAAGCGCTTTTCTCCAAGATGGAGGGACGCGATAATCTTCGCTGCGTTCTCTGTGCTACCGACGGAATCGACCGTGATGTCCGGAACCACCATGGCGCCGTCAACAGCGGGGGACACGACGAGACCAGGTCGCTTGGCTCCACCCTGCAACCACCCCAGTAGTTCGTCTGGATTGCCAACTGTGGCCGACATGCCGACCCGCTGGAGCTTACGGCCTAGCAGAGACTCAAGCCGTGCAAGTACTGCAAGCAGATGCCAGCCACGGTCGTCGCCAGCGAATGCGTGGACTTCATCCACGACCACCGCTTGAACTCCGCCGAGAAGTTCAGCGGCATCGACACTTTCGGACACAAGCATCGATTCAAGTGATTCTGGTGTGGTCAACAGGATGTCCGGTCGGTCGCGTTTGATCCTTCCGCGCAACGACTGGGCGACATCACCGTGCCACGTCATGGCGTCACGCCCAAGCCACGCTGCGTATTCCGCCAGCCGAGGTTGCAGATTATTGAGCAGTGCCTTGAGCGGGCATATGTACAGCACCGAAATGCCGGTCCAGCGTTCCGATTGCATTCGAGTGAGCAGCGGGAACATCGCTGCCTCGGTCTTACCGCCGGCCGTCGGCGCGAGCAGGATCGCGTCTGATCCACCCACGATCGGTCCGGCGGCATCTTCCTGCAACGGCCGCAATCCCGGCCAGCCGAGCGAGTTCACAACATGGTGCTGGAGTACCGGATCGAGCAGATCGAATCCCGCCATTTCACAACTCGATGTCGTCAGCCGATACGGCGGCACGTTCGACGTCGGTGAGTTCCTTTTTGTCCACGGTCAGCGAATAGTGTTGGCGCGGATCGAATTCGTCATGCAGGTCCACTCGGTCGAGCACGTCGAGTACCAACTTTTTCAGGAACAGTCGCGGCGAGATTCCGACCTGCCCACCCAGTTTTCCTGCTACCGCAGATGCGAGGTCACGAATGTACGCATCGTCGACGACGGTGCGGATTCGTTCGGGTGATCGCGAGCCGTCTGCAAACAGGTCCCGTACCCGGACGCCTACCTCTACCAGGCGATCCAGATCGAATCCGGCGAGTCGGACCTGCGGGGCACGTGGGTTGTCGAAACGTGCGTCTGTGGTGAAGTCGGTGTGGAGACGTTGCGCAAGTGGTGGAAGCGATTGGATTCCCATGCGGCCATCGAAGAACGCTGGTGTCCCGGTGATCACCAAGTACAGGCCTGGGTAGCGGCCGGAGTCGAGCTCATCGATCCATTGGCGCAGCGCGTTGAGTGCCTTGGCTCGGCTGTCCGATCGCATGCGTTGCAGGGTTTCGACCTCGTCGATCACGAGCAATAGGCCGGGGTGCCGGGCGCCCTTGAGGACGGCGAGCAGACCTTGTAAGAAGCCCATCGCGAGGAAGTGGTCGACGTCTTGACGCACCCCGGCAGCGCGTTTGGCTGCTGCGCCGACGTGCGGTTGTCCACCCAGCCAGGCGATCAGCGCATCCGCTGTGGCGGCGTCCTCGCGTTCGAGGGCGGCGCGATAGGCCCGCAACACCATCGGATACACCGGTGTCGCAGATGCAACTGCTGTCAGGCGTTGCTCGAGAAGCGCCTCGATTTGTTCAGTGCTGGCTTCATCGACACCCGCCGCCGCCGCCGCGTCTTCCTCGATTCCGAACAGCCACGTGTCGATCACGTTCCGAAACGCAGAGGGCGGGAAAGCTGCCGTGTGCAACGACTCGGTGGTTCGTCGATACACGGTTTCGAGCTTGTGTAGCGGAGTTTCGAGCTCACTGATCTGCACCTCGGCAACAGCCAATCCGCGACGCATCGCGCGCTGCTGCACCCAGCGTGCGAAGAACGTTTTGCCCGAACCATATTCACCGCGAACAGCCTTGAACGCAGAACCACCCGCAGCGACTGCTTCGATTTCTTCGTCGACTGTCGGCGCAAAGCGATCAATACCGACTGCCAACACATCAAGATTTCCGGCGGGGACGGTGCCTTGCCGGAGGGCGGTGAGAATCTCTCGGCGCCGGACCGGCGAAAGGGTACTCATGCCCTCACCTGGAACTGCTCGAACATCAGCGGCGCCTCGAGCGTGAGCTCACCACCGTTGACGGTGAGCACAATGACGCCATCGGTGTTGAGAATCTGGGCTGCGACCTGCACGGAGTTGTTGGCGCGGGAAGCCTTGGCGCCGAGAATTTCTCCTGCACGGGGCAGTGCTAAGACGCCACCCCCGGCGATCGTCTCGCGAAGCAACGTTCCAATAGCTTCTGCAGACATACGCCTTCCATACAGTTTGAACTGTTCCTTGAACAACGCGCTGGTCAAGAGCTCGGCAACCTGATCATGCACGTCAGCCAGCGAAGCTGCCGGGGAGGCGGCTTCGGACTGAGGCTCGCTGACGTCAAACAATGCATCAACTTGTGGCGCAGGCTTGATCGTTGGCTTCTTCTTCGTCGCGGACGGTGGAGACACGGGTACCTGCGTGACGGGTGCGGGCGTGATGCGGGTCGGAGTCCACCAGGACGGCTGGGGGATCGGTGCCGCCTCCAGTCCGAGATGTCTGGACACAAGCCCATCGGCCGAGACTGGACCATTCACGAGAATCGAAATCGGGATGACAGCCTCCGCCAGGGTGGCGCCACCGTGGTAGCCGGCCTTGAGTCCGGTGTACCGCAGCTGCTCATCGACAGCGAGTACTGCGCGGTGATCGTCGGTGAGGACCCGCTGACCCTCCACAAGAACCTCGTCAGCAGGCAGCGACGCGGCGTCAACATTGTCGGCGGATCGGTACCGCGCAGAAATCTGCTGCCCGCGTTGCGTACCTGACTGTTCTCGACGTTCGACCACGTGCCCGTGGTCGCTCAGTAGCACCACTGTGCGGCCAACTGTGGCGGCCGTGGCGAGTAACGCGTCGAGTCGCTTGAATCTTGACGTGGTCCAGGATGTCCCGATCGGATCGGAACGATCGAGCGCATCGTCGATGTCATTGAGTACGCATGCGACCACCGTCCGATCGTCGGTGTCTTCCACAGCTGTACGCACGTCGACTGCCAGCGCGTGTCCTTGCGCAACCGCCTCGAGATCAGACTTGTGGAAGAGTACTTGTCCTGTGCCGCGTAGGCCGTTGTGCTGCAGCCAATCCGAGAATCCCGTTCGCTCACGATCCTGCGTGCCTGCGGCGAGCGCGCCGGTCAACAATGAGCAGCGGGAAAATTTGGTAACTGTCGGTAGCGCGGCGAGGGCAGTGTGTGGTCCTTCGGCGCCGACGAAGCGGCAATCCTGCCACTGTGGTCGATGGCGGCGCATTGCATCAGCGACCACATCGTGGGATGTCGCGGCATCCATGCCATCAGCGATGACGATAAGCACGGGTGACGCTTTCGCCTCACCGGTACCCAGTCCGGTCGGCCCCGACGCAGGAGCAGTCAGAGGTTTGACGATCTGGTCGAGCACGTCTTCGATGTATAGCGGTGTGCCTGTTCCATTTTCGCGATGGGCACCTGCTGAGGCAAGCATCCGGGCGAAACTGCGATCGAGTGCTGCGCGCTTTTCCCGAATTGCCGTGACGAGTCGATGTGCCACGGTGGCAAGTTGTGAGTTGGTGGCACCGACGAATGCACTGTTAACGGCACTATCGACCCAGGAGAGGTCGGTCCGATGCTCCTCCAGCCAGCCGGCCAGGGTGGTCGACCCCTGCCAGGGTGCTCGGAGCCGACGCAGCAGTCGAAGCGCAGCCGCACCGACCTGGACGTCTCGAGGGGCGTCGGGGGTGTCGGCTCGCGCGTCGCGATGGGCAAGAACATCGACCCAGGCATTTTCAGCCGGGGCGAGATCATTGCTGTCCATCGCCGCAGCGAGTGCGTCGGCGAAGTGCGCTATGCGCGGCGCAAGAGCGGACGACAGGACATCGGACCGGGCAACCAGGGACGAAGCATGCAATTTTGCCACGAACGTCTCAGCGCGCGTCAGCACGGCCGTGGGGTCTTCCGCGGCCGTAACCGCGAGCGTGGCGACGTTGCCCCACGTTGCGAGTTGCTGCTCGGAGTACACGTTGTCGCCGAGTTCCAACTTCAACCGAGTACGTACTTCGACAACCACGTCGGTGGCTGCGGGAAATGAGGCGGCGGCTTTCGCCGAATCGGACAGCAATGCAGCGACCAGACCGAGCGGGACGATATGTCCAGGCCCGTTTCCTCGCCACACGGTGGTGAAGAGTGGGCCGAGTGTTCCCAACCGGGCAGAGATCCACGCGTAAAACTGTTGCAGCAGTGCAGATTCGGTGGTCTGTGTCCATACACTGAATCGGTTGGTCCGCGATGTGTCGAGGGACCACAGTGCTACATGATGCGGTGTGAACTCCACAGGATCTAGATCGAACTTGAGTTTTGCCAGTGTGGCAAAGACATGCTCGTTGGTGAGTACACCACCTGGTGCCGGCGGGGCCGAGTCACCGAGCTCGCGGAGCACCGCCCGGGCAGCACGGGTGTCGAGATCAAGCAACCGGAACTCATGCTGGGAGGCTGCGAATGCATCGCGCAGCATCGGAAACGGATCGAAGTTTGACAGCCGGTTTCCGGTGAGATGCTCCAGCACACCCGCAGGTAGCTCGGACGCTTCACGATCAGTCAGAATCACCACCCAGTCCACTTCGCGACGATTGGTGATCGCATCGCGGATGGCGAGGACACTCGGCGCAGTACGCACACGTACTCGTTGACCGTCGAAGAGAAACTCGCCTTCACCCGACCATTGGGGTGCGGCGGCCACCGCAATGACACCGCGGGCGTGGTTCTTGGCCCGCAGATCGCGGATCAAACCGCGGATTGCAGCGGGGTCTGCTTCGGGGAGTCCAGTCGCAGCTGTCACCGCTGCTCCGAGGTGATCGTGACGGTGTACGTGCGCTCAGGGTTGTTTCGTAGCAACTCTTTTAGTCGCTCCTCCACTGCGCTGTAGCCGTCAGTGGCCGAGACAACGAACTGAACCGTATTCGGCAGGTCCGGACGAGCTGGTGGTTGTGGACGTGGTGGTGGTGACGGCGGGTAAATAACCCCTTCCTCAAGCCACTTATCGCGGGCAATGCTTGCGGTTCGTATCGCTTCGCCGAGGGGCCTGGACAGTTCGTGTTCGATGAATGCTTGCTTCAGTGCGGCAAGGATATTCGCGGCCTGGCGACCCCGATCGTTGTCGGCTTCGGCCGCATTCCGGAGCACGCTTAGACGGTCGAGCTCGAAGCGGCTGACGGCGTCTGCCAGTGCTCCGGCCTGCGTCAGCGAACGGCTGGCTTCGAGATCGGTGGCGCCGAAGTCCGCGCGGGCCAGGGTGTCGACAAGGGTGAGGGTGTCGAGGCGAGTCAGTGTGGTGCCGAACAGTTCGTCGAGCGCGCGTGCGGTGGTGAGCCGTTCACCGGCGGCGATGTTTAGGAACTGGTACGCCCGAGACAGAGCATCTACCAGCCGTCCTCGGTCGTCGCGTCCGACTGCGGCGTAGTCATGGACTTGCTGGGCGAACGCCGACACATTCGGAGCAGTGAGGTACTCGTTGATGCCTTGCGCTGTCAGTGTTTTCCAGCGACGGCACGCGTCGAGCCACAGCTGTCGCTCCGGTAGCGGTTCGATCCGGAGGGTGAGGTCACGCCGGAACTCGCCGATAGCAGGTTCATCCACAGACGTGGAGTGCAGGAACCACGATCGTTTCGTTTGCGCGGCCCACGCGCCGGCCACCAGGTCGACGACATCGTCGGTCAGTCCGCGTTTTGATCCGGCCGGCGCGATGGCAGAGCGCAGCAGACCGATTGGTACTTCAGTGTCTTCGGCGATCGCAGAGCGTGAGAGTTCTTGCGTTAGGCGGGTTCTCCAGGCGGAGAAGTGCTCGGGCCCGAACAGTAGATGTGTTTCGCTGGTGCGGGCGATTCCCAGCGGCTCCACAATCCGGCGAACGGTCTCGCGTTCACCCCGGTCCAAGGCAATTCGGCCGTCGGCAGTCGATTGCGCCTCCCGCAAGCGGGTCAGCGTGAGATTGAGGTCACGTCTGGTGATCAGACGCTCTGGCGGCGTGAAGTCGGGGTGATCGGGGTATAGGGCGCTGAAAGCGTCACCGATGAGCCGATCGGCGGCTTCTCCGAGTGAATTGCCGATCGGGGGCTGGACGATGAATCCGGCATGCAGCGAACGCAAAGGCGGTTGCCCGTCCGGGAACTCGGCGCGGGCCGCAACACCGTAGGCAATTTGGATGGCGTTGTTCAATTGCCCGCGGACCTGCGTTTGCTGTTGCTGCAGAATCGATCGCGCCGCTGCGCGATCAGCGTCGGAAAGCTCGTTGGAGTAACCGGCCCATCGGTCACCGGTGAGCACATAGTTGAGGATGACCAATCGGCCCAGTTGGCGAGTGACCTTGTCGGAGAAGAAGTTCGGTAACCAGGTGATCGTGAAGCGGTCTTGTCCGGTGCGGAGAAGCTGCTCGACTCGGTCGTGGTCCTCGCCGGTGGTGTGACCTGCGTCGTCGAAGGGAAGGTCGACGATGAGGCGCAGTGCCCCATCCCGAGACGGGCGGAAGGCTTCGTCCGGCAGATAACTGTGATCGCGGACGTTACCGAATACCACTTCGACCTGGCGCTCGGTCGCGCGCCAGATGAAGGTGCGCAACAGCGCGTTGTCGACGGTGTGGTCGGCGCCTTGCACGCGGAAATGCTCGGCGAGGAGTTCGCGCATCAGTTCGCGGCGCCGGCCGTCGGTGTCTTCACCCTTGGCCCGGTTGACGATTCGCTCGTAGTCCACGGACTCAAGGGTGACCGAGATGATTGGGTTCGCGTCGGCGGTCACGGACAGCTCGGGGATCTCCGCAGCCCACTGCTTCACTTTGTTGGTGATCTGACCGACTTGATCGCCGGGGATCAAGCTGATGACACTGCCGTGGTTGAGAGACGCCAGCCGGGAAGCATCGATCTGCTTGAGAGCCGGGACATTTGGCGCGACCGCCGACATCAACAGCGTCTTGGCGATACGAATGTCTGCGCGCAGTCCTGCTGGGACGTCTTTGTCGGGTGTCGACTCCGGCACGCTGTGATTGCGGAAGATCATCGGCCGCAACTTCTCTGACCACAGGTTCCGTGCAGTTTTGAAAGTCTGGGAGATGGTGTTGTTGATCGGGGTCGCGTTGGCGCTATCGATGACGTAGTCGAAAGCCTCGCCGACCGGGATCACATTGTCGATGGTCAACCGATCGGCGTTGTCTTCGAGCATCTGTTGCATCACCTTCAGCGCGGTACGTTCGCGCTGCATTTGCCCGGACAGGCTACGCAGTGTCGCAATCAAGGCAGGAGAGAACGGGTAGGTGAGCTTGAAGGCATCCGCGTCGGACCCTCGGTGTCGGTCGTCGGTATTGACGCCATCGAGGAGGACATCCCACACCTGTGCGTTGCGATCGAGTCGGGCGAACGCTGCATCGAGTGCTGTCGAGGCGCCACTGTCGAGCGGCTGCAATAGTCGCTTGTGCGCGATGAACGGAAGGTTCTCGTCACCGAGGATGACTTTGCCAAAACGATCAGCCTGGTGGGCGAAGGCCTGTTCGACGGCCTGCTGGGTGGCGCCGGCGTCGGAGCCGCTGGCTACCCAGTCGGCGAGGTCATGTTGGCGAGCGATGAATGACGCAATCGGAACGGCCAATCGCCCACGACTGGTTTCGACGAACTTGGTGATCTTCTGTACTTCGGCGTTGAAACGTTCGCGTTCGCTGATGAGGAACGTGAGCCACAACACCAATTCGTCGAGGAGGAGAACAACACCTTCGTAGCCAAGGGATTTCGCGTGATCTGCAATGACGGCAAGTCCGTCTTCCAGCGGCAGCCAGTCAGTGTTGCGCGAATAGCTGGTGAAGTAGGTGGAGATCAAGGCTTGCTGTAGCCGAGCGCGCTCGGCAGGTTCGGCATCTGGAGCGGTCGCCGATGCGTAGGAATCGGCGTTCCAGGCTCCAGAAGCAGCGCCGACCTTGCCCCAGTCGATAGTTGCACCACTGGTGCCGCCGCCGCCGTTGAGCGCTGCGAAGAACTTGTCGTCGCCAACCTCACCGCGACGGTTGTCCGCGTCAGTGAACAGTCCGCCGGCGGAGTGGAGTACCGGCGGCAAAGTATCCGGGTGCAGCGTCGTAATCTGCCTCAAATACTGGTCGAACAGAGCCGACTCGATCGTGGTTGCGTCGAGGAAGTGGAACGTTAGTCGCAACAGCTTCGCCTGGCTGATAGCTGTGTGTGCCGCGACCGCTGGCTGCAATTCAGGCACTGCAAGTGCGTGCGGTGCGCGCCCCAGGATGGCGTAGAGGACAGCCATGAAGTGGGACTTACCGGAACCAAACGAGCCATCTAGAAACGCGGCCTTGTTTTCCCCGGTGCGTTGGGATTCCTCGACGACGCCGAGTGCAGCACTGAAAGCATCCGCTAGCGCCGGAGTGACGACGTACGAGTCGATCGTCGACGCGAGCCGCGCATCGCCGACCGAATCGGACAGTCGCAGGACATAGTCATTGGTGCCATGCGATTTCGGGATCGCGAAGGTCTCCCGCAGTGTGCGTGCGGGCGTGGAGGAACCTGGAAACACTAGTTGCCTGCCTTTCGCGATTGTGGCGTCTTGTTTGCTGTCTTGCGGCCCCGAGGGGCGGCGACTGGCCGCCAGTTCTTCAACTCCGCGACCGGAACGCTCACGCTGGATGACTTTTCGTTGAGTTGTGCAGTGAGGTACTCGGCGAGATCGACACCCAGGTGGGGATCTGCGCCAGAATGCCATTGCTTGACCCACGGAAGAACTTCAGCGATACCCGCGACCACCGGGACTAGTTCTTCGAGCGGTGTGCCCTCGGATTCACGTAGTGCATAAATGGTCGCCAACGCCAACCCTTGGTGGGCGTGGTTCCAACCGGCCCAGCCGAGTAGCGGGGTGGGGTCGGTGGCCCTGCCGACATCGGGGTACGCAATGAACCGTTCCTTGGGCACATCGAGTTTGCCTCTATGCGACCAGTACGACGTCTTGCGGAAGTCGGCGGTTGCGTACTTCGGGGGTACAGGAATGTCAGTGGCCTTGATGAGACCTGCATCTTCATCACGCTGCAGGTCCCACACGCGCTCCCATTCTGCGCGCTTCCGAAGGCCGGAGTCCTTGTAGCGCAAGGCCGCAAGGTAAGGAACAGCCTCGACGGACAGGAGTTTGACCAAGTTGGCGGTGACCGGTGCGTCCTTCTGCCCGGCCCACAGATCGAGCGCCGTCAGGAACTCGGGATCGCGCTCCATCTCACCGGCGAGTTCGCCGATGGATCGTGGCTGCGGTGTGCCCTGTTGGGTGAACCAGAGACTGGGCTCTTCGAGCTTATCGAGCAACCAGTCGCGCAGTGCACGTTGCAGTTTGACGTCCCAAGAGTCGCCAGCCCATCGACGCTTGTACTCAGGGCGCTCCAGGAGTCGAATGAAGGGGTTCGTTTCGATCAGGTCGAGTCGCTTCTGAACCAAATCGCGATAGTCGTCTGGCCAGTGCGAAGGGATCTCTGTGATAGGCGTCGAGCCGTGGCGAGTAAACCACTCAGTTTCGGTCTCGCCTGACTCGAGTTTTCGGGCCAGGACGATCTCAAAAGCGCGTTCGCCCAGATTGATGGCAGGGGCGGATCCAACCGGAAGTGTCAGGTTGTGGTCGATCAAGCCGTAGTAGACGTAAACCTCCCAGTCGAGCTCTTCTTGTTCGGCGATCATTTCACCGTATATCCGACGATGCTCCGCGCTTGCGTCTCCGACAGTAGCTTGGCTAGCGCCGCGCGACTTAATTGAAGTGGCAGGCTCCTGTGCTGCTAATTGTTGGGCAAGCGAATCTAGGTTGCGAGCTCGATCAAGTGACGTTGATTTGGGAAGCGGGTAGTCCTGCAACGTAGTGCCAGTGAACTCGTAACGAGGCTCCCACTTTTCGTCGCCGATGCCGCCGCCGATGCCGCCGTTGCCTTTATCGTGGCTGTTTTGCTTGAGCCAGAAGCATGCGGTGGAACTGTTGAGGGTGCCGAGCAACCGTAGGTGATCATCCTCAGTCGCGCCCGCCGGCAACTTGATCACCGGTGCAGAACGGTTGAACACCTTGCCGCCGCGGTCGAGCACAAAATGGTTGTGCGTGGCGACGAAGGCGAAGGTAATCGTCGGGGAGCTCGAATCGTCGCTTTTGGGAACCTGATGCCACTCGTACCAAGGGCGACCCTCAACGAAGTACGAGACTTTGTTGAACGTCGCGCGATTGCCCAGCTCTGTTCGGTTCGGCCACAGGAATCGATGTGCTCGCGGATAATGTGAGATTGGTTCGAGCGTGTTGAGACCTTCGTAGGGGAACCAAGCGACGTCGCCACTCGCGATCGTGTAATCACGGATTTCTTCTCCAATGACCCAGCGTCGAAATGCGTTCGGCTCCAAGTCATAACGTCTTCTACTACGCGGATCGACCATCATCGAAGCATCACTGTTCGTCATTCCAAAAACGCCGATTCGTTTCGCGACGTCATTGAGATCGCCCGTGCGCGCGGACTCTATCGCGCGGAGCAGGTTCACAGCGCCACCCCCGGACAGGCTCCAGGGGTGTTGACGCAGGTTCTCGCGGGGGAGATCCGTCACTGATACCCACTGATCTTCGTGGCTCGGGTTCTCGACGTTCTCGACGATTGACGTCCACACCTTGCCCTTGGCAGGGTTCTCGGGTGCGCCTGGTTCCCCCTGGATTCCGAGAATTGCCCGGACGTCGTCATGGATTATTGTGTGGTTGCGTCCGACGATGATCACCGTTGGCGTCCCGTGCCCGGGAATATAGGCACCCGAGGTATCTGCAACCAGCCTCAAGTCTCTGCCAGCCAAGAAATCTTCGATCAGCGGCACGCCAAATTCGCGCTTCATAAACGAGTTCGAAGTGATCTGGCCGACCCAGCCGGCCCTATCGCCCCCTTTAGCGAGATTGAAGAACTTTTCCATGAACGGGACGGTGAGCGCGTACTTGCCCTTGCAATAGTGGTAGATCTCCCGATAGCGCGCGTTCAACGCTTTGTCGCTGACGGTGATGTACGGCGGGTTACCGACAACTGCGTCGTATTGACCTGGAGCGAGGATCGTCCGGAGCAGCCGCGCGTCTTCGGTGCTGTATGTCAGCGCCGAGACGACGGCGTCTTTGTCGTACGCTGCATCCCCGAAATCGATTGCGCGAGCGCCGCCTTTCTCAGGCCCGTGCAGGAGGGAGTCGCCAGCCGCGACATTCAAGGTGAACTTTGGAGCGTTCACTAGTGACTTCTCGTTGCAGGCCTTCATCGCTGCAACAATGAGTCGAAACTTCGCGATGGCGACGGCAAACGGGTTGAGGTCCACGCCATAAACTGATGCCAACGCGTTGTCTACGCGGGTGCGTAGTTCAAGACCTGGTGCGTGATGGTGCCACCGCTCGACCAGACGAGCGAAGGCTCCGAGTAGGAAATGGCCCGACCCGCAGGTGGGGTCAATGAGTTTGAATCCCTCGAGCGGACGGTCCCTGAGGGCAGGTTCGAGCGTGCGGTCGAGGATGAATTCTTCGACGAAATCGGGGGTTTGGAGGAGTGCGTACTTCTTCTTGGCGAAATCCGAGAGGTCTTGGTAGAGATCACCGAGGAAGCGCGTGGTGAGCTCATCATCTGCAAATGACCAGACGAGATCACCGTGATCATCTGTTCGGCGCCAGAATCCAAGGAGCTGTTGGACTGCGTCGGACGACGGTTCCATGATGTTAAGCGCCGCATGCTCATCGACGAGTGCCGCGGTTGCAGGGTTGTCGCGCAACGCTTCAAAGGACTGTGCCAGCCACTCACGATACGAGAGATCCTGGTGGGTGCGGTAGAAGTCATTCTCTGCATCGATGGCACGTTGGCGCAGCATCGGTGTGGGTCCGGAGATCCACACCGCCGATTCACCCAACAGAAGGTTGTCTTCGCAGAAACGGACGAACACCGATGTGAGTAACCAGCCGACAGCGGCCTGGGTGAGTTGATCTTCAGCCCAATCGGTCCAGGATCCTGCGGTGCGTTGTTCCCGGACAGCTTCCCGATGAGTGCTCTTCCATTGGTCGAGTCTCGTGGGCTCAGAGTCCAAACGTGCACGCATGTCGTCGACCAAGAGGGTGAGCTGTGGCTTCAGTGCGGCCGTCAACTGCGTGCCTGCGATCGTGGCCAGCGCCATCAGATATGTTCCTTCACTTGATCATTGGAACGAACTGCGGCAATCAGAGCCTTGATCTCGTCCTTGTTCACTTGCACAAATTGTTCTGGGCTGTTTGGCTGTAGCGCATTGCCATCAACCTTTGGGCCTGGGGGTCCTCCGGCCTCTTCGGGCTGCGGGATCAGCGCCCACACTGCATGTTTCGGCGGAGCGGTGACATCCAGCCAATTGTGGAGAACTTTCAGTTGACCATAGGCGGCGAGAAGCGACAGATCGGTCAGCAGCACTGGCCCGTCTGCATCGTCTACCGCTGCGATCAGAGTCGGTACAGCCTGCGAAACAAAGTTGCTCAGGCTGTTCCGGTCGATGGTTGATCCGGCGTCGGCGGCGAGAATATCGTCCCATGGCAGTCCGCCTGACGAGGCGAGCTGCCGTAGATTGCCCAACATCAGTTCCGTTATGTCGATCTGAGTTGCGCCGAAGTGCGTGACGAGTGCTTCTGCGACCGCGTCGGAATAGCCTAGTGGCACACCGAGTGCACGGAACGTACGCTCGCGCACACTCGCTGTGAGGGTGTACTCGACATCGGTCGTGCCGGTGGTCCGTACGGGGTGAGCGGTGGTCAGCGTCGTACGGGTGGGGATGTTCGTACCCGTATGGGGCGCATCTGCGAATCTATACCGAGCCGAGGACTCGTCCCACGCCATGCCTGGGATCACCGATTCGATCATCACGTCGAGATCAGGTCGCCGCGGCAGCTTCTGCGCGAGCGCTGGGAATCGTGCAGACAGCCGCGACTCCAACTCGGAGCGGCCGAACGCGTCCGCAGTTGAGAGGCCGCGCAGGAGTATCCGCAACGCGCCATCGACAGGAAGCGATGCTGCATGGAGCTCGTCACGTGACGAGAGCGCAACCTCGGTGGACGCAACTGCTGCCATCCGCAGCAGTGCGTGTCCAGGTATTTCGACGTCAGCTCCAGCGACGTCAAGAACGGCAGCGGCGGTGGAACGCAGTTGGTTTTTGGCGTCTTCTGGCGTGACCAGCAACGTGCCTTGGGCGCGAGCGGAATCGACCAACGTCTCGGCACTGGAGGCGAGCGCGGCCGGCAGTCGGCGGGGTACGGCGACAGTCGCGATCATGGCAACCGTGCCAGAGCCGTGCCGGCGCACCATTTGCAGTGCGGTGTCGGGTGAGGAGTTGTTGTCACCCTCAGCATCCGGTCTGGAGGACAGCAACAAACGCAGTACACCCAGGGCGGTGCGCTGTGGATCGGCCACGGACTCGGTGTTCAGAGAGCCTGCGAGCTCGCGTGCCAGGAGATCGGGTGTCGATGCGCCGCCAGAAGACTCGAGCAAGGTGAGTCCGCGACGGTAGAGATCGGTGACGGTCGCTGCCAGACGGTCATTCTTTGCCCAGAGATCAGCGAACTCTCCGAAGATCTGCGCAACACGACCGGAGGTGACCCCGGCGAGCGCAGCCAACGCTGGATAAGTGATGAAAGGGTCGGCGGGGCTGCGGTCGTGGGTGCCGAGTACCAATTCAACGACCTGTCGACGCATCACTGACGGCTTGTTGCCCGCAGCCTTTGTGAACTCGGCGGAGAGAATGTCCAGTGATTCATAGGTTCGCGCTACTGGCTGTGGGGCAACAGGTTTGGCAAGCGGCTTGACCGGTGTCGGGGCTGCGGGTTGTTCGCTGACCGACTTTGCCTGAAATGCGGACGCCCAGGCCGAGCGCATGGCGTTGGCGGTATCGAAACGGTCTTTCGCATTCCGTGTGAGTGCAGTCTGGAAGAACGCGACCAATGCTTCCGCGCGACTCCGACTCAGTCCGGCAGCGGTGAAGTCTTCGGCGGTCACGGTGACGTCGTCGTTGAGTACCCGCGGGTCACTCATGCCGTCTCCGTACACGGGAGTGGACGCGGTGGCCATCTCGTAGAGCACAACGGCCGCTGAGTACCTTTCGGCCGCAGAATCGAACGCCGTACGAATGCCCGTGCCCAAGAAGGGATCTCGATAGGGCGGCGTTCCAGCCTCGGTCTGTGAGACATCTGCGCGTGACAGAGAGAAGTCGAACAGGGCGAGGCGGGTTTTCCTTGCTGCCTTGGTCCGGCCGTCAACGTGGGCCAAACCCAGGTTGGCCGGTTTGATGTCACGGTGCGCGATGCCGATCGAATCGAGCGCCACGACGATGTCGAGCAGTTCCTGTCCCCAGGTCCGCAGCCGGGATTCACTCAGGGGGGTATGGCGGACCAGGTCTGACAGTGTTTGCTCGCCGCAATTGGTGAGAAGCAAAGCCTTGCGTCCGGACAGGTCGAGCGGTCCCTCGACCAGCTCAACAACTCCGGGTACCGGCGGAGTGTGCCGGGCGAGTTCGGTCAACACCTGGGCTTCATCGTGGAGGCGGGCGGTCGCACTGTCGTCGAGACCTACCTTCAGCACACGGACGGCGTCGTCGTGGTCTCTGTCAGTGACGAGCACTCCGCGTGCTGTCGACCCGACTCCGAGTACCCGGATCACCTCGAATCGGTCCGCGATCAGTGCGCCGGGCGCCGGGTTGAGCGGATCAACGATTTGGGTTGGAGGCAGGAGACGGTCGCGGCGATAGTCGGACAGTTCGGCCGCAAACTGGTGTGCGCCGAAGCTCGGGACACCGGTCTTCCCGTCGGTGCCCACTCGCTTGGAGACCGACGGGCAGGTGGACCGCAGCACCAGCGCCCGCAGACTCTCGTCGACGAACCGGCCTCCGGACGCCGCGAGGTCGAGGCCTTGTTCCTGGCGTAGTCGTTCCAGCAACTCTGCCCGGCTGCTTGCCGGCGCCTGGCCACCAGAGAGGAGGTAGTACGCCAGAGCTCCGAGGGAGAATACGTCGAGCGCCAGGCGATCAGCATCGGAGGCCCATCGGTCCTCGGGGGCTTGATAGACGTCCTCGACCGTGGTGCCGGCCTGGTCGGGCGTTCCGAGCATGGTCGATGACTGGGTACCAGGGGAGTGGACGCGACCTGCCCACGACCAGTCGGCGAGTCTTATTCGAACTGCGCCATCCTCGTCGAGAGCCTGCGTGTTGATCAGCACGGTGCTGGTACTCAGTCCGCGGTGCGCCACCTGGTTTCGGTGGGCGTACGCGAGCGCTTCGGAGACTTCAGTGAGGATCTGAACTTGCTGCTCGGCAGTGAGCGTGCGCGTGGCAAGCGCAAGGTCGAGCTGTTCGTAAGCGGGGAGGTTGGGGTAGATCAAGACGGTGTTGCCGTCGTCGTCCTGTACCAGGTCGCGTGGCGCGACGATCGATTCGTGACGCAGCGAGCTCAGCAGTGAGAACTCTCGTTGCATACGGCGGTGCGCTGCGGCGCGCGCCTGCGCCGGGGTGCCAGGACGCAGCGAAACGATGCGGGCGCGGCCCTCGGTTCCTGTTGCCTTGTGTTTGGCGGACCACTCTTGCCAGTCGACCCCGTTCGCCAGAGGCTTTCCGGTGATGGTCCACGAGCCAGCGTCGCGTTCGGTTCGCCGCGCGATTCCGAGGTTTTGAAGTGCGAGGGCGATGATGACACTGAGGTCTTCATCAACGCGGCGATTGTCGCTCGGCGGTTCGAGCAGCCGCGTGGAGATGCCGGGAAGGCCAGTCTGGTCTTCCCGGCCATCCATCCCGAAAAGGCTGGACTTGGCCAGGTCGGGCATGTCAGCGTGAAACTGGCCCCCGTGTAGGAAGACGGATTCCTGGACGAAGGGAAGGGCGCGGCGCACCTTCTCGGGGTCCAGTCCGGCGTTCTGTGCGACCTTGCGCGCCTCTTCCTCGATCCTCGACGCCAAGCGCTGAGCTTTGCGTCGGGTGACGAGCAGGGGCGAACGTTGGGTACGTGATCGGCCACCCAGCGACGTGATCACCCAGCTGGTCTCTGACCCCTGGAGAACTCCGGTGTATGCCTTCAGCTCGACGAGGTGCAGCCGACGGCGGCCGAGGACCAGGGCATCAATCTCATGCCACTGACCGTGGTTGTCCATGAACTCGAAGTTCGTCCACGCACGGTAGGGCGACGTCATCGGAATCAGATCGCGCAGAACTTGCAGACCCTCGGCTTCGTGGGCGAACGCGGACTTCGAAACCTCGATCCACCGATCATCGCCTTGGGTCACGTCACCGTCCTGTTGCTGCTGAGATCCCCGCGGCGGGACCGCGTAAGTTCGTACTGTTGCTGAGGTTATCAAGGCGGGCGGAGCCCGCGAGTCGAAGTTGCGTGTTGTAGCTCCTACGGATCACGCCTAGATCACTAAGACACCTGCGACCGACTTCGCTTCCAGAAATACGCTCGCCGTTACAGATACGATCGCAGCGTGAAGATGCCTTGGATGGTACGGGTTGGCCAGCGGACTAGGTGACTTCCTGGAGCCGACGGCGCAGTCGTTGACCGCGCAATGGCGATCGATCTTGGATCGCCGAGTGCCCGCGGCCGGCAAACGCCAGGACGACTTCGTTCCGTGTGAGGTGGTGCTCTGCCTCTGTGCGTCGTTGCTGGTCGATTACAACCGCTTCGGAAGCGGGTCGGCGCACCGAGCTGGATTTCCGGTCCAAGAGCTAGCGCGTTTGTTCAAACGGCCTCCCACCAGTGTCATCGCTAAGATGACGAATCTGGAGGGTACGAGGAGCCGCGGAGGCAAGTACGACCGGCGTGTCTCTGACGCTCTTCTGCCGGATCAGTATGCGATGCAGGACGTCTATCTGAAGATTATTCGAGCGGCGCGAAGCCTGGGGGTTGACGAGGCTGCTCTTCCAGATTTCCTAGAACTTGAAACGGGAGACGAGCTCTGGTTGCTCGGTCAGGAGGAACTCGATGACGCCGAGCTCGACCGCTCAGTGGCTCCTGAAGTCGAGAGGCTAGCTCGCAATAAACCAGAGCTATCGACCCAGGTGACGCAGCGGTTATTAATTGCTCGCGCGCGGATCGGACAGCATCGCTTTGCGCGGGGTGTGCTGACAAACCATTCAAATCGATGCGTGTTTTGCGGTCTAAGTGGGCACATCGGTGGTCTTCGACGGAAGCGCATGTTGACGGCGAGCCATATCAAACCCTGGCGAGACAGCGACAATAAGGAGCGCCTCGATACTCGAAATGGCTTGACGGCCTGTCCAACCCATGACGTCGCGTTCGACACTGGTCTTATCACTGTCGACGATGACCTGCGCATCCAGTACTCGAGCGGTGTGGAAGAGAACTTCGCCTCCGAACCACCATTGCGCGCTGCGCTCGGGAAGCCCCCGCTGTTCGACAAGCTCGTACTCCCGGTCTCCGCCGCACGGCCTGACTTTGCCTATCTGGATTGGCATCGAGAGCGTGTGTTTGTGAGATTGTGATTGAAACTCGTCAACGCCAACGCTCTTGTCCGAGCTGACCCACCTGACCACAGGGAACTTTGTTGATCCTGTGGCGGTGGTTCTCGGATGGAGCTACGCTCCGCGATAAAAGGGTCAGGTAGATGCATCGGACGACAGGCGCTACTGCCATTGGCCGATGCACTTGGATCCAAGAAAGTGGGGCGGGTTCAAGTGTCGTCATTTGGCTGGTTGGACAGTGACGAAAAGCATCGCGAGATGATGCTGGAGCTGGTACGCCTGTTCCAAGATGAGGGAAGCGTAGACGAGCTCGGTATCGGCGGCGTACGAGACGCGTTCGCGAACCGGTTCTTTCCCGCTACTTCCGTGCTTCATACGCGAGCGCGCTACCTGCTCTTCATCCCGTGGTTGCTCGAAGACGTGACGCGCCATGGATGGCCCGCAGAAAAAGTGAAGCGAGAGTTCCGAGATCAGGAGGTCAAGTTGATTCGCTCCCTGGTCAAAGGCGGCGAGAAGCAAGGAGTAATAGGACGGCAGGCAGGAAAAGATCTCAAGACTATGCCGAGTTCGGCGTACTGGGCGGCATTGCGCCAAATGAGGATCTGCCTGTGGGATACCACTATAGAAGGCTATCTGCGTCAGGCAACGTCGGGGATCCGAGGTAGTGCTTCGGATCGATCGACCGATGATGCCGCCGACGGCCACGCCAGAAACGCCGGCATTCATACGTCGCTCCCCGAGCGTCCGAGTGACTTGCTGAAGGACACGACGTTCGACCTCACCGCAGACGAAGCTGCCTTCTTGAAAGACCGGCTTATCGTTGCCCATCAGAAGACGGTTTACTCCTGGCTGGCGTTGAAGGGGACGTCGGCCGATGTGCTGTACATCTGGGAACACCCCCAGTTGTCCGATTTTCCATCGGAGATGCAAGCTGAAATCAAGCAGGCACGCCAGTTTCACTTCGCATTTCACGGCGCGGCAATTACGTACAACCTTCTGTTGGCCCGCTTGATCGACAACGAGAAGCTCGTTGACGAGTACACAGACGCTCTGGATTCTTGGGATGCGGACCCTGGGGTCATCGGTGCGTTAAACAGCTGGCACCCCGGCGAGTTCTGGCAGACAGCAAGGTCTTTGAATCCTCGAATTCCGCCGGCCACGGAACATTTCGTCAACAACTGGGTTGAGTTAGCAAAGTCGAACGAGCATCGTGGTGACAACGCCGCACGCTTGCTAGCCGAACGTGAACGACGGTTGAAGGGGAACAGGAGCAGGCTAGGTAATCCAGATGCCCTACAACGGTGGAGCGGTCGAGCTGGAATGGCACGGCTTGATTATCGGTGGTCTGTTGCGGCGAGCCACCTCAGGGACATCTATGAAGCAGTGGAGGTCTAGGTAGTGCTTGACCCCGAGACGCGTCATCTCTTGACAGATGCGCTCCGCCCGCCCGACGGTCATCGCGTCGACGTCGCGGTCGCAACAACTTACACATTGAACTTGGATTCACTACTACTGGCACCACTAGCGATGGCCGCGTACGCGCATACCTCGGAGAACGTGGAGAGTGTCAGCGCGTTGGCGCTCTTGGAATCCGTGCGGAGGTACGCGGCTAAGACGACCGTTTTCGTCCAGGCCGGAGGCATACACGTCCCCTCTCAATACCGGCGCCTGTCGGCGTTCGCTGAAGACTGTGTTGTCGAGGTCATCCCACCCACTGACCACGTTTTTCACCCCAAGGTATGGGCAGTCCGATTCGTGACCCCGGAGGGCGGGTACAGCCATCGTTTCGTTTGTCTGAGCCGCAACCTGACGATGGATCGTTCATGGGACACCGTGCTCATCCTCGACGAGAACCCGGACGCCACGAATCTGGTCGATGCTGCATCGCTTGGGGAATTCATCCGTGAATTGCTTACCATGGCGAATCCTGCCCGTGCTTTGAAGAGCGATCGCGCGAATCGAATTGTCAGTCTTGCCGACACGATCTCGCTTGCCAAGTTCGAGGCACCCAATCCTTTCACGCGGGGGGAGATCCATGTGTTCGGATCGTCGTCCGGGTCGTCGTGGCCACTGCCAGCGCGCGCGGACAGTCTAGTTGTCATATCGCCGTTCCTAGACGCTTCGACGGTTGCCCGGCTGCCCGTCACCGGGTCGTCAATGCTTGTATCCAGGGACGTGGCTTTCGATCGTATCGGCGCCGGTAGCTTGACTGGTGTTGAGTCCACGCACGTCCTCCAGCCGGGCTCGGATAGTCCTGACGATCCCGATGGAGCCGACGGTATGGGCGAATCCGGTACGCCTGGAAGA
The DNA here is from genome assembly GCF_001598915.1 of Williamsia muralis NBRC 105860. Classification (GTDB taxonomy): domain Bacteria; phylum Actinomycetota; class Actinomycetes; order Mycobacteriales; family Mycobacteriaceae; genus Williamsia; species Williamsia muralis. The sequence continues at coordinate 1,329,492 of NZ_BDAP01000001.1, forward strand.
CCGGGCGAGGTTCCGAAGGGTCTGCACGCAAAGGTCTTTGCCTGGGATACAGGGAAGACGGGTCACGTCCTGACTGGCTCTGCGAACTGTACGGGCGCGGCTTTCGGCGGAAACGTCGAACTTTCAGTTCTGCTCGAAGGGCCTAAGTCGCTTGTGGGCGCAGGCGTTCTTCTCGATGCCAAGTCGGGACTTAAGCGTGTTCTTCAGCCCTACAGCCCCAAGAATCAGGAACCTCTTGATGACTCGGCCTTTGCTCTCGAGAGGGAAATCGAGAAGCATCATGGCGAACTTGCTCTTTGCGGCCTCATTCTGCGGGTAGGCGCGGCAGACGCCAAATACTTGCTGTCGTTGAGTCTTCGTCACCCAGTCGCGCCGCTGGGTGACACGACCATCCGTCCAATTGCGGTGTCGAAATTTCGAGCGCTACCCTTGGACGGACTGCGGCCGAGTTGGACCGACCTTGGTCTGATCGCTTTGTCGCCTTATGTGGTAGTTGAGACGTGCTTGTCCAGAGACGGAGTCGACGTTACTAGGAGCTGTGTTCTGCAGGCGGAGCTGTTAGGTGCGCCGGATGATTTGAACGACCAGCTATTTCGAGAGATTCTCGCGCGCGGAGAAGACATATTGCGCTACTTGGCTCTATTGCTCGGTGACCCAAGCCTGGACAGCCTGATCGCTGCGTTCATGGAAGGCCAGACCGAAGGTAGCGCGAACAGCATTGGCGCACGTGGTTTCGATGACTTGATTCTGCTCGAGCCGCTCGTACGAGCCGCAGCCAGGTCAGATGGGGCGCTCGACCGCGTAAACGACGAACTTGAAGCGTTGAAAGACAATAAAGGGCAACTACCTCAACTGAGTAGTGAATTTTTCGACCTCTGGCGTGTGGTGTGGGAAGCGAGAAAGGTTCCCGACGGTGGATGAGCAACGTCCTGATCTCGGAGCTGAGCTGAGTGGATTGAAGGATTTTCAGCGCCGAACCGTCGAGCACGTTCATGCCCGCCTGTGGGATCCGAAAGACCCCGCGAGTCGCTTTCTTGTGGCCGATGAGGTCGGCCTCGGGAAGACGCTTGTAGCTAGAGGAGTGATTGCCAAGACGATCGACGATCTCTGGGACACCGTTCCCAGGATAGACATTGTCTACATCTGTTCGAACACTCAGATAGCCAGACAAAACCTTCCCAAGTTGCGCGTGGGTACCTCGGAGTCGATGGCACACGCTGACCGATTGACCATGCTTGCAACCGAACTCCGGAATATCAGCGGCCGCAAGCTGAACTTCGTCTCGTTCACGCCTGGAACCTCGTTTCAGGTAGGAACCTCCGGTGGCCGGGCGCCGGAGAGAGTCCTGCTGTACTGGCTCCTTCGCGAGGCTTGGGGCGGCGAGGTGAGCGCCAACGCCTGGTTGAAGTTCTTCCGTGGGGGCAGCGGGCTCGACCGCTTCACCGATCTGGTGCGGTGGTTCGATCGAGGTGACATCACCGAGGACCTCGCCGTTAAGTACGCAGCTCAGGTAGCGGGGGCGATAGGCCCTGGAGGCCAGCCGCTAGCAGGTGAGCTACGAGAGACGGTTGGTGAGTTCAAGTTTCACCGCTCTGATTGGGAGCCGCCGACTGCGCTATCCAAACGGCGTAACCGCTTAATAGGTCGGTTGCGGCAGTTATTGGCGCGCACAGCAGTCGAAGCTCTGCAACCAGATCTGGTTATTATGGACGAGTTCCAGAGATTCAAAGATTTGATGCATGGCCAGGATGAGGGCGCCGAGCTTGCTCATGCCTTGTTTGACCATGGAAAGGCCAAGCTGCTTCTGCTTTCTGCGACGCCGTACAAGATGTACACGCTTCCGGATGAACCCGAAGGCGACGACCACTACAAAGACTTCGTTGACACAATCGGATTCCTCGCTGGGACAAGCAAAGCGGCTGATATCGAGGCAGCGATGTCCAGCATGCGATCGAGTCTCTTTGCGGGGGAAGTAGATGCCGCGAAGGAAGCGAAACATGTAGCTGAGGCGGCTCTGCGGCGAGTAATGGTGCGCACCGAGCGGCTTGCATCAACCCCAGATCGCGATGGAATGATCTCCGAACTCGCCTTCGACGGAGTCGTCCTGCAGCCCGACGATGTACGAGACTATCGGCGCCTCGCCCGGACAAGCAAAGTTGTTTCCGGATTCGACCCGATGGAGTTTTGGCGTAGCGCTCCATACGTCCTTGAGTTGATGGAACAATACCAGCTAAAGAAGAAGCTCGAGGCCCATCCTGGTGCCGACGCTGAACTGATCGCAGCTGTTCGCGAGGCGGGGAATCTCCTGTCGTGGAACGATCTTTTGTCATATCAAAAGATCGATCCTGCGAACGCGAAGATGCGCGGCCTCGTGAAAGATGTGCTCGACCGAGGAGCCTGGAGATTGGTCTGGCTGCCGCCCGCGATGCCGTACTACACACTCGCAGGCGCGTACGACGATCCTCAACTGCGAACGTTTACTAAGCGACTGGTCTTCTCGGCATGGACTGTTGTGCCAAAGGCGATCAGTACGGTGTTGAGCTACGAGGCCGAACGCCGCTTGATGGAGACTTCGAATATCGCCGCGGCAAAGTCATACACGGTCCGTGCAAAACCGCTCCTCAACTTCGCGCGAAGTGACGGCCGACTGACCGGAATGCAGGTCTTGGGGATGCTGTATCCGTGTGTGACACTCGCGGAGATCGGTGATCCACTCGTGGTAGCGCGTGAGATGGAATTGGCGTTGCCATTGGAACGCGACCTCCTCGTCGGTGTTGTCTCGAAGCGTGTTCGTGCGGCGTTGGACGAGCTTCCCGCTGGTCCGGCGAGCGGGGCGACTGACGATCGGTGGTACTGGGCGGCCGGGATGTTGCTCGATAACCAACGCGATGACCTCGGCGAAACGGATGTCGATTCCTTCAACTACGGCCTCTACGAAACGGACGCCGATACCGAATCGCGGTTTGATGATCACGCGTCAAGCGCCAAAGTTTTTCGGCCGGAGGAACTTGGCCGAAGACCCGCCGATCTGGTTGAACTGCTGACTCGCCAAGCTATCGCCGGCTTCGGCATCTGTGCCCTGCGATCGCTGAGCAGGTTGGTCGGCGGCCCGACGATGATGCGAGACCGCGACGTTCGCGACGCAGCATCGTGTATGGCGTGGAGCTTGAGAGGCTTGTTCAACGGCCCAGAAGTGATGACGAATGTCCGCGCGCAGAGCATCAACGAAGAGTCCTACTGGCGGGAAGTTCTCAATCACTGCCTGGACGGTGGCTTGCAACCTGTGGTCGACGAGTATCTACACACTCTCACGACGACTTTCGGAGCGGCAAGCACATCCGTTGATGAAATGCTGAGGTCCGTGATCGAGGACTTCGACAGAGCGCTTTCCCTGCGAACCTCGGTGAATGACTTCAGTGAACTGACGATTTCCCACGACGAGTTTGCTCTGGTGAACCATAAAGGCTTGAGGTCTCATCTCGCGGTGAGATTCGGTCGTGGTGTCGCAGAAGATTCGACTGCTCAGCGCGAAGGTCTGGTACGCGCTGCCTTCAATTCGCCGTTCTGGCCTTTCGTGCTGGCCTCGACGTCAGTCGGTCAGGAGGGTTTGGACTTTCACCACTACAGCCACGCGGTCGTGCACTGGAACCTCCCGCGAAATCCCGTTGACTTGGAGCAGCGAGAAGGTCGCGTCCATCGATACAAGGGTCACGCGGTCAGAAAGAACGTTGCCGCCGCATATGGCTCACGCAGGGAGGTGGTCGATGCCGACAATCCCTGGGATGCGGCCTTCGATCTAGCGTCCAACGATCGTCCCGATGGTGAGTCGGAGATTTTTCCTTTCTGGGTGTTCCCAGATCCCGATGGGGCACACATTGAGCGCTATGTACCCGCTCTCCCCTTAAGCGGGGAAACACACCGAATTAAACGACTGATGCGGACCGTGGGCGCCTATCGCCTAGTCATAGGACAGCCGCGGCAAGAAGATTTGTTGAAGTACCTGGGCGAGCAGGCAGGCGAGCTGCTGGATGAGTTGAAAATCGACTTGTCGCCCGGCGCAGATTGATCTGTCACTACAGGGTATGTGACGTCCAGCGGTACGGCCTATTGGCGTGCGTGGGGCCGAAAATACGGTCGTTGTCACTGTCCTCGGTCATGATGCTTAGGTGAGTAGTGATGCGTACAGCGAACTGACCGTTGCGGTGGAAACTGCGAAATCTGGTGCTCTGCTCTCGGTCGTCACCGTCGTCGTACCAGGCGCAGCTGCTGGCCGCGACGTGATGAAGCATCTCGCACGGAGCGGAGGCCTTGCGAATACTCGCGTCTTCACGCTGAGTCAGGCAGTCGCGTTTCTTGCCGCACCAGTTTTGGCTCCTCGGGTTTCGCTGGACTACCCACTCCTCGAGGCGTCCGTCCAGAAAGTCCTCAGCGACGAGCCGGGGGTATTTGCGGACGTCGCTGACCAGCCGATCACTTCGCAGGCGATTGCCGGTGCGTCGCTCGCTTTGGCCGGGCACGCGAACCCGACGGCTAGCAATCCGACTCGGCTCGTCAACGACATGTTGCGGGTCCACCGGTTGGCGACCAGCACGCACGCGTCGACGTATTACCTCCCACATGAGGCGTACGCGGTGGCGAAAGAACGGCTGGACGAACTCGGAACGATCGTGGTGTTTCGACCCTGCGAGACCGATCCGGCTGCGCTCGAGGTACTACGAGCGATGCAGGCCCGCGGCGAGACGATCGATTCGAATGCACAAGTCACTGGCACTATGGTCGTCCACACCTCTGACGCCGACGACGAGGTGCGTGCCGTCAGCCGCATCGTGCGCAAGTACCTGTCTGCAGGCATCCCAGGGCACCGGATCGGTGTCTTCTACGGCGCGGAAGATCCCTACCTCCACCTGATCCATGAACACTTCACCAGCGGCGACATCGAGTTCGCCGGCCCCGATTGCCGATCCCTGATCGACCGACCCATCGCACGGTCGCTGCTGGCTCTGCTGCAACTCGATATCGACCTCATGCCCCGACGTGAATTGCTTGCGATTCTCGCCGAGCGTGCAGTTTTGCGCCCTGACGTCGACGACAACCCCATCTCGTACCGCAGGCTTGAGTTGCTAACGCGCCGGCACATACCCATTGTCGGTGGTGCTGATTGGGAGCGGCTCACGCAAATTGACCCGGCCGAGCCAAAGTACAGATCCGCACCGTCGCTCTACGCGTTCGTCCAATCGCTGCGGTCAGATCTCCGCTCGATCACATCCGCGGCTACCTGGGCCGAAGCCGCGGGCGCGCTCCGAAACCTCGTCGATTCTCGATTTGTCACCACGTCGTCGCTTGACACCGATTTCACTCAGGGCGACGCCGAGGCGATCACGCGAATCTGCTACGACCTGTACGCCATGGACGGGATCGCTCCACCGCCGACGGCGGCAGGACTGGTCGATGCTCTGACTGTCCGCATCAACGGCGAAAGGCGCACTGTCGGTCGTTCCGGCGCGGGAGTATCGATCGGACCGATCAGCGCCGGTGTCGGACGCGACCTCGACGTCTGCATCGTTGTCGGTGTCGCTGAAGGTATCGTGCCGGCGCGCCGCCGCGAGGATCCGCTCATTCCCGCAGAGCTCACTGGTCGCTCGCTTGCCGATGAGATCGCCGGCCAACAGCGGCAGCTGGTGCTGACCCTCGGCTCTGGCCGCCACGATCGGATAGTTTCGTTCCCGCGCGGCAGCTTGCGCGGTGGCGCGGAGAAGGTGCCATCTCGGTGGCTCCTCCCGACTATGGAAAAGCTGTCCGGTACCCCAATCAATGTCGTTGACTGGCAACGTCAAACCAAGAATGTCGATTCGATTGTCACGGTCGAGTCCTTCGACGTCGCGACCCAGAAGTTCGACCCACGCATTGGTACTGGCGCCGCCTCGCCTACGGAATGGCGGCTGCGCGCCTTGGCGGGTGTCCCAGCGCGAGAGCGCCGACTGACATTGGACGACCCAACCGTGCTCCAAGGAATGGAAATGCGGAGCGACCGACTCAACGGACGGTTCAGCAGATTCAACGGAAACCTATCGACGGTCAAAGACCTGGTGAAAGTGTTCAGCGAGCCGATTTCGCCGACAAGCCTCGAACAGTGGGTCGAGAGCCCGTACCGGTTCTTCGTGCGCAGTCTCCTCGGAGTAGATGCTCTCGATGATCCGGATGAGGTCGCGCAGCTTGACCCACTCACTCGGGGCAACCTGATTCACGCAACCCTTGAGCAGTACATACAGGCTGTCATCGATGGCAAGGACGCCACACTGGACCGGTTGCTGGGCATCGCCGACGAGGTACTCGACGAGGCGATCCTTGGCGCACCGGGCTGGCTGCCGCAACTGTGGCAGAAGGACCGCGCGATCATCCGCCGCGACATCGAGACCTGGTTCGACCACGACTCGACCGACCGCGCGGACGGCTGGACACCCGTTGGCGTGGAGCAGAGGTTCGGTCGGGAGGGCACCGCGACAGTTTTGATCGATCTAGGTTCGGGCACAGTGCGATTCACCGGCTCCATTGATCGCATCGACGGGCACCACGATGGACGATTCCGTGTCACCGACTACAAGACCGGACAGATGGCTTACTCCAGAGGGATCAGTGAAGCGGCACCCACCCAGGGCGGCAAGAAGTTCCAGCTCCCGGTGTACGGGCTCTTTGCTGCGACACTGGGAGAGCAAGTAAGTGCCCGCTACTGGTTCGCGACAAGCAAAGGAGGGTTCGGTCTCATCGAATACCCGATCACCGACGCTGTCTTGGACATCCTCCGCACCGATCTGACGTTGGTCCATGAGGCCGTAACCGCCGGATATTTCCCGCCACGAACAGCGGATACTTTCTGGGCTGATGCGCTCGTCGACCTGATCGGCAAGGCTGGCCTAGAACGAGCCTGGGTGAACCTCGGCCAAGCTCCGGAGATCGCCGACTACATTGCAAAGCACGGTGTCTGAGGTGAGTAACGGAAAAGACCTTGGCCTTATCGATGCAGCATCTCGTGAGCGCATCACAACCGATACCGCGACAACGCTGTTCGTTGAAGCGGGTGCCGGTAGCGGCAAAACCCACGCTCTCGTCCAACGCATCTGTCAGCTCGTGTTGCACGACGGCGTCGAACTTGACCACATCGCGGCCATTACTTTCACCGAGAAGGCCGCCGCAGAGCTGCGCGAGCGAGTTCGTGTCGAACTTTCCAAGCACGACACCCCGGCTGCCCGCACTGCACTGATGCAGGTCGATACCGCCGCGCTCGGCACCCTCCACGCGTTCGCGGCCCGCGTGGTCTCCGAGCATCCCCTCGAAGCTGGAGTCCCGCCGCGTATCTCCGTGGTCGACGCCATGGGGTCGCAGCTCTCGTTCGAACGTCGCTGGCGCCGGATGCGGTCTACGCTCTTCTCCGACGAAGCGAAGGCGCCACCCGGTTTGGCAGAAGCCATGCAGGTCGTGATCGGCGTCGGCGCATCGCTGGACCAGGTGCGAACCCTGGCTGACGCCCTCGACCGCAGCTGGGACAGGTTGCAGCCCAACGATTCGCCGCCGGTGGTCGCCGAACACGAGATCGACGAGATCCTGCGCGCCGCTGATGAAGTTGCTGCCCTGCGGGCAGAGTGCACTGACAAGTCGGACAAGCTGATCGTGCAGTTGGACAAAGTCGCCGTGTGGCGGTCAGAGATGGCCGCTGGGGCCGACAGCGGTGCCTGGTTGTCGCTGGTGGATAGCTGCCCAGGACCGGGACGCGGTGGGAAGAGTGCGTGCTGGGGCGGTAAGGACCGGTTGGCTGAGATCAAGGACGCCATCAGAGAACTGAAGGTGATTGCGGGCGAGGTACGCCTCGCGTACGCAGCGTCGGGACTTGCCGTCGTGGTTCATCACTTATCGCATGCAGTGATTGCGGAAGCACGCAAACGGCAACGCCAGGGGCAGCTCGCGTTCCACGATCTGCTAGTGCACGCCAGAGATGTGTTGTCTGATCCGGAAGTCCAGCAGGCGGTTCACGATCGATATCGTCGGATCCTGCTTGACGAGTTCCAAGATACTGACCCTCTGCAGCTGGAGATCGCCCGTCGAATCGTCGCCGGCCCCGACCAGACCGGCCGGCTGTTCACGGTCGGCGACCCCAAGCAGTCGATCTATCGATTCCGTCGCGCCGACATCGCCTCGTACATGGCGGCCAGTGACGCGACCGCGCCATCTGACGTCGTGCAGCTGACCACCAACTTCCGGTCCACCAAACCTGTTCTCGACTGGGTCAACTCGGTTTTCAGCGCGCTGGTGCAGAGTGCACATCACATCCAGCCGGCGTATGCGCCGCTGGATCCCGCACCAGGTCGTCCCGACTGGAAAGACTCACCGTGGGGGCCGCATCCGTTCGTATTCCTCAACGACGCTGTGCCTTCCGAAGACGAAGACGCGCTCTCGGAGTCGGAGATGATGCGAAGCCGAGAGGCCACCGACGTCGCTCGCATCATCGCCACCGCCACCGCCACCGAGCGTGGCTGGGAGAAAGAAACCTCGCATGACGGCGAGTTCAGCCACAGCCCTGTCGAGCTAAGCGATATTTGCATTCTCATCCCGTCGCGTGCGGTGCTGCCGCACCTGGAGAGGGCGCTAGATGCCGGAGGTGTTGAGTTTCGTTCTGAGGCGTCGTCGCTGGTGTACTCAACTCAAGAAGTGCACGACTTGCTGGTGACCGCGCGGGCTTTGTCGAACACGGCCGACGAAGCAGCTCTCGTCGCGGCGCTCCGTACGCCACTGTTCGGATGCGGTGACGACGATCTGCTGCGGTGGAAGTCTGCGGGTGGTCGGTGGAGTTGGTTCGGCGACCCACCCGAAGGGCTACGGGATTCGCCGGTCGCAGAAGCGCTCAACTACCTGCATGACAAGTACTTCGAGCTGGGGCGGCTCACCCCTGGCGCCCTCCTGAGTTTGCTCGCGACTGAACGGCGGGTCTTCGAAGTATCGATGGACTCACCGCGTCACCGCGACGTTTGGCGACGATTGCGGTTCGTGTTCGACCAAGCTCATGCCTGGTACGGCGAAGACGGCGGCAGCCTGCGTGACTACTTAGATTGGGCGCAAACGCAGCAAGAAGAGAACGCCCGCGTCGCCGAGGCGGTCCTGCCCGAGATCGGTGTGAATGCGGTGCGCATCATGACGATTCACGCAGCCAAGGGTCTGCAGTTCCCGATGGTCATCGTCGCCGGGATGAGTGGCGGATTCCGAACAAGCAAAGAGCCAGTCTTGTGGAACGACAGCGGCTTGCCGTCTGCGTATCTCTCCGCGGGGGTTCGAGGCCTCGAGTACGACGACCTTGCCACCGTCGAGACTCAGCACACTCTGGCTGAGCGCGTACGTCTGCTCTACGTCGCCTGCACTCGAGCGGAGAGCTTCCTCGCGGTGTCTGGATACCTAGGCAGGGGGCAGTGCTGGGGCCGGATTCTCGAACCTGCCCTGGCCGGGCTGCCCAAAACAATTCCAGACCTCGTTGACCCAGTTCGGGACGACGACGATCACCACGATCAGGGTGCCGAAATCGACACCTGGGAGCAATGGGAGGCTGAGACCGCGGGTGTCCACGCCACATCGTCGCTGCCGTCGTCGTTGTCCGTGACGGACATCGTCCATGAGAAGCGAGCGGAAGGAACGACGATCCTGCAGGGGTATCGAACCGCTGATCTCCTGACGCTGGCAGTGGGGGAGGAGAAGGTTCCGGCTGCGGTTGGCTCGACGGAAAGCGGTGCGGCTCTTGGGACTGCGCTGCACGCACTTCTCGAAACCGGTGGTCAGGCAGTGCAACTCGACGAGACGTTCGACGATAAGGCACGTGCCGCGGCTGCTCTGGCTGGTTTAGCTGATGCCGATCGCTTTGTCTTGCTGGCACGTTCGGCACTGACGTCCGGACCCGTTCGGCGCGCCGCGGAGCGCGAACACTGGCAGGAGATGCCGCTGGGCGGCGTTGCGCCCGGCAGCGACATCGTCGTTGAGGGTATCGCCGACCTTGTTTACCGCGAAGACGATGGGTCACTGGTGATTGTTGACTACAAGACCGATGTTGGGGTGTCACGGGAGACGCTCGAGCAGTACTGGGCGCAGTTAGCGATCTATGCTGATCTGCTCCGTGGCGCCACCGGCGAGACGGTGTCATCGGCGGTTCTGATCTTTTGTCGACCAGACGAAGCGGTCGTGTTGCAGCGGCAGTTGCGCTAATGGCCGAAGCCAGAGCGGGTGTGACTCGTGATGGTTTGTCGATCAGACCTTTCGAACATCAGCCGCGGGAGGATCGTGCCCTGTCGCCGGCGCAGTTCCGTGAGAGTCGAGCTAGTAGGTCGTTCTGGATCATCCTGCGGAAAATGATCCGTCCTCTGAGCCATAACACTTCGCCTCCTAGGGTGAATTTCTTGAATTAGTTGAATAGGCTGCTTCGCGAGGTTGCCTGCCGTTTCCCCTGGTCTCTGCAGACGGCCCCGGCGGCGTGTGTCTGGCGACGCAGCTTCGACAGTCGTTGGACTCAGTCTGCGAGAGCTGTCGTTCGTCCACACTGTTTGTGGCACCGTCGGCGGACCGCTCTTTCTTGCGCGGAGCTCCCATACAGTTGCGGCTGGCGGTACTCAAGCCGCTCGACGCGGAAGGACGAACAGCTCAGGTTGAGCGCGAACTCGTTGCCGCGGAGTGTTGAGGACCCAGCGAGGATCTCACACACTGTCCTACCCTTACTGCCGAGTATTCAAAGTGGGCAGTCGTTCCTGCAACATGTCGAGCTGCCCGCGAATTGTGTCGAGGTTGTTGGTGGGAGAAAGCGAGTGGAGTCTGACCTGCGCGGCCGTCGCGACCGCGTCGTCTAAACCGCCCTCGAAGACTCCAAGACGAGACCACGCCTCGCGGGCGGCCGAGTTATTCGGCGTGCCGGTTCCAGTGAACTCAGGTTCTATCGAACGCCCGAGCGCGGCGAGGTCGTCGGCCAGCCCGAGTTCGCGTTCGACATCGTCGGAGACACATGACAGCCAATACCTGACTGCTTCGGATTTCGTCGTGGCACCAACTTCGTTGAACACGCTCGCTTTCATCCGGCAGCTGGACAATCGCCGAGACCACCCATCCTCGATTGCGGTGCCTACTTTGACTGCTTCAGGTGCAGCTGGCAGAGATACCCCCGATTGCCTGTTGGCAACGTGTCGTTTGTGCAATGTCCAGAAGATGACTGCGCCCGCCAAGTATGCGAGTGAGCCGCCCGCCTTGTCGCCGAGCCCCTCGCCGCCGAACGGCATTGTGACTGCGCCTACGCTGCAGAAGATTGCTAGCGCGATTCGCCAGTGAACCTTCATGAACGCTTTGAATGCCTTCCAGGCTTGGTTGCCCCGTCCGGGGCTGTTCTGAGGCGAGCTGAGCCAAGCGGGTTGTGACATCGGTGAAACTCCAGGTAGCGGTTGTGGTTTGGGACTGATTGTAGGCGGCACGAGTTGGTTGGCGTCTGGGTCTGTGCTGATCACAGTTGAGTACAAGGCTGACCACGGCACGCCAATCGACAACGGCTCGACGTACAACAGTCCGGGACTCTCGATGTCAGGACGAGAGGGCGAGTCTAAGTCTCGCAGGCAACCCCGTCATTGTTACTGTCCAACTTCGGACGGTAGCCGGGCTGGCCCTCGTAAATCGGCGCTGAGCCAGCAGCTTTGGCCGCGTCACAATTCGGGTAGTACACAGATGATGGTGCGTCCACAACAGCCGGCGGCGTGTATGCGGGCGGGGGTGGAGGGGTGTACTCCGTCGTGGGAGGGGGGCTGTAAGCGGGTGTCGTGGTGCGGGCGATAGGCGGATCCTGAGTTTGGGCCACCTGCGAGGTGGTAGTTGATGGGACTGCCCCACATTCAGTTAAAACTCTCGTGATCGCGTCTTTCTCGGGCTGGGTAACCCAGAGGCCGTAGATAGCCTTCACCGTCACCTGCTGTCCCACATACGTGCAGCGGTACGACTTGTTGGGCGGCAACCAGGTCGCTGCATCGCCATCGCCCTTCTGCTGGTTTGTAGGCCCGTCGGTCGCCTGCAGGTTGCGTGGATCGTTCGCGAGGTCCGCACGCTTTTCGGGAGTCAGTAGCTGAGCTCCGGTTTGCCACGCGTTCGACAGTGCGACAACATGATCGATCTGCACTTGCGCTGAGGTGTCTTGTCCGCGCACAAAACGAATAGACGTCTTCGTATATGGGTCGTTCAGAGTGCCGGCTTCCACGGCGCACCCATTCGACCCGGGCTTGATCGTGATGTCGACCAGATCACGTCGCAGGATGTCATTGCGGGTGTCGCAGCCGTTATGGCCGCCCTCGACGTTCACGTCGTCGGTCCATGCCTCACCGAACATCGCCCGGTTGTAGCCGGTCTTCGGCGCGCGGCCCTTGACCACCAGCGTGTTGAGCTTCGTCAGGGCGGCATTCGCCGCGACGACGGTATTCACTGAGGCGAGAGGGGCGGGCGCTTTGGCAGCTGACTCCGAAATCGCGGTCGTTGTCATCGAGGCAGTCGATGAAGTCGTGGCGGCGGCGTTCGTGGAGCCATCGTCCTGGGCCCCGGCCACGGCGAATAGCGCGACCACAGCCACCAGCAGCGCCGCGCTGCCGGCGATCCAAGGCCATCGCGTTTTCTGCGGTGGCTGCGGGTAGGGAGAGCCGGTTGAAGGTCGATCCCAACTCGATGGCATCTGGAACGGGTTGGACATCGGGTGGCCTTTCGACGTGAAAACCGTTTGCTAGCAGCATGGTTCCCCCGCAGGACCAAAATCTCACATAGTTATAGCACTGCGGATCAATCGGCCCTAAATTTCCCGTGACCGTCGCATGAGCCCGCTAATGTCATGCAAAGCGATGGGACGTCGGTCTCACTTCCACGTCCATCGCCGACAATGCACCTATACGAGCGGAGGACAAGAAAATGTCGGTCAGCCTGGGCAAAGGCGGAAACGTCTCCCTAAGCAAGCAAGCTCCGAACCTGACCGCGGTCAGCGTCGGACTTGGCTGGGACGTTAGAGAAACGTCCGGTATCGACTTCGACCTCGACGCGAGCGCCATTGCGGTCGACTCAAAACGCAAAGTTCTCAACGACTCGTTCTTCGTGTTCTACAACAACCTGCGTTCGCCCGATGGCGCGATCGAGCACACCGGTGACAACCGGACCGGTGAAGGCGACGGCGATGATGAATTGATCAACATCGACCTGCGTGCCCTGACCCCTGAGGTGCGGTCGATTTTGTTTCCGGTGACCATCTACGACGCCGATGAACTGGGACAGAACTTCGGCCAGGTGCTCAACGCGTTCATCCGGGTGATTGACCGGGCAGACGGTCGTGAACTGGCCCGATTCGATCTCAGTGAGGATGCCTCGACCGAGACTGCCATGGTGTTCGGCGAGATTTACCGCCGCGAGGACGAGTGGAAGTTCCGGGCCATCGGGCAGGGCTATGAGTCGGGCCTGGCCGGGATCGCTCGCGACTTCGGCGTGAACGTCGGCTAATCGTATGAATCGATACCGCGGCGCACCATGACGGGTATCCGTGGAGAGTGGTTAAATGCGTTGCAGGGCTTGAGAGTATGTGTCATCTGTTCGTAGGACAGGCTCGAATTCTTCGAACCTGAGGGTGTAGGAAGGCCGTGCTCGCACGCTACTTCTTTCGGATCGGCGTCCCGTATGCCAATTCTGAGAGATAATCAGACAGTTTTCAATGGTTAATCTTCTCCTTCTCACGGAGGGTTAGCGTCCGAACGAGCACGCGAAAGAGGCATCTGTGGCCGCACCATTCGACCCTTTCGGATCAGGCGGCAGGCCTGGTCCGAGTTCCGGCCCTGAAGCCTCTCGTCAAGCACCGCAAACACCGTTCGGTCAAGGCTCGTCGCGTCCCGGAACAATAGAGATCGCCGGGCCGCCCGCCGGTCTACTGCTGGCTGCGGGTGCGGTCGCGCTGGTGGGTTTGGTGGTGGGAATCATCGGGCGATCCGGGTGGCTGTCGATTGTGGGTTGGACGCTGTCCGGTCCGATCGCCATCGGCATCCTGGCGGCGTTCACACTCACCGACACCAAGCGCCGCTCCGCTCCGGTCTACACCAGCCCTGGCTGGACCAAGTTGGCGTACGGGGTGGTCATCGCCATATCGATCATCGGAATCGTCGTCGGCGCCTTAGGCTTCGCTTTTTTGGTAGGACGTCTGTGAGCGGGATCGTGGGTCGGCTTGCGCGTGTACTGGGCCTTTTCTTCTGCATCGCGGCGCTGACGGTGGCTCTGGCCCCTACCGCCAGCGCCGACGACGGCGACGGCGCCAACCGGTTCGGCGCCTGTCTCGCTGCCCAGCGATCGGGTCAGATTCTGCTGATGATCGATGAGTCGGCGAGCCTGCAGACCTCCGATCCCGACGCCGCTCGGGTGACGGCAGCCAAGTATCTGACTGAGCAGCTGGCGCGGTTCGCCGCTGAATCCGGTGTTCAGGTCGAGGTCGCGGTATCCGGGTTCTCTGACCAGTACCGCAACGAGCTCGGCTGGACGACTCTCGATGAGTCGTCGCTGTCGACCGTGGAGACAAGCCTCGACGGCTTCCGCACCCGCAACGGTGGCTTGGACACCGACTACTGGCTCGCGTTGGACGGCGCACGGTCACAGTTCTCCGAGGCGTCCGGTGAAACCGGTGGCCAAGAGTGCCGCGCGGTCGCGTGGTTCTCCGACGGCAAGCTCGACTTCAGCCCGCGAGGTGGGGTGGACAAGCCGTATGCGCCGGGGATCGACTTCAGCAACCAAGCAGGTGTGGACCAGGCCGTTGCTGCGGCTACAGAAAGTATCTGCCGATCCGGCGGGCTGGCTGATCAGCTCCGATCGTCGGGAATCGTGACCTTCGGCATCGGCCTCGCCCCCGAAGGGTCATCGGCGGCGGACTTCAACCTGATGAAATCGATCGCCACCGGTGTCCCGTCGCCCAACACCTGCGGTGATCTGACCGCACCCATTCCGGGTGACTTCTATTTGGCGCAGGATATCGACGACTTGCTGTTCGCGTTCGACGCGTTCAGCACACCCGGTCAGGCGCCGCTGGAATCAGAAGCAATCGTGTGTTCGCGCGAGGTGTGTGAAGAGGGCAAACACCGGTTTGTCCTTGACCGCTCGGTTGGCAACGTCAACGTTCTTGCCACCGCTGATGGCACCAATCTCGTACCCACCCTCGTCTCTCCGAACGGAAGCCTGCTGCCACTGGACAACCGAAGCGGCGGTACCGGCGACCTGGGCGGGGTAGCAATCGATTACAACTGGCCATCGCCGAAGACGGTGTCGTTCGAGATGAGCAACGTGCAGGCGCCGCAGTGGCAAGGCGTGTGGGCACTGGCGTTCGTCGACCCGAACGGCGCATCCGGCGCTCGTAGCAAGTCGAACATTCACATCTCGGGCAATCTGTTCCCCGCTTGGGATCGCGACCCCAACACGCGGCTCCACAGCGATGATGTCGATGTCCCCGTGACGTTCACCATCGTCGATAGCCAGAACGCCCCGATCGACCCAGAGGACCTGCTCGGAAAGGCCACTTTCTCGGCAACGCTTGTCGACAAGGACGGCAAGAGTTACCCGATCGTCTCCGGCGTCCCCAAGGACTCGATTGGCGACCCGGTAACAATGGATCTCGCCGGAGTGCCGCCGGGCGGCGCAATCATCCGACTGTCGCTGGCCGTCACCACCGCCGACGCCACGGCGACCAACGGAAGACGCGTGCCGGGAACGGCTCTGACTCAGCGGTCTGTGGACATCCCGCTCACCATCGATCCGCCGGTGGGCTTCCCGTCCCTTGGCTCAAAGATCGATTTTGGAACCGTCGAGGGATCGGGCAGCTTCGACACATCTCTGACTGTGACCGGCCCCGGCTGCGTGTGGCTTCCGCAAGAGCCGGCCGCTGATGTCGCAGCTGCTCCCGATGGTGTCGACGGACTGTCTGTCACCTCGTCGGCTACCTCTGCGGAGAACTGTGTTCGGCTGACGGAAGGGCAAGAGGCAAAGCTGCCGCTGACCCTCGATGTTCCCGATGAGGCCAACGGTGTCGTCAACGGATCCGTCCAGGTGATGGTCTCGCCACCGGACGAGGCCGATCGCGCCGTAGCCGTGCAAGTTCCGTTTACGGCTGACCTGCAGAAGCCGCTGAACACCGGCAACTTCCTGATCGCTCTCATTGTGGCGCTGATTCTGGGACCAGGTGTACCGCTGCTGCTGCTTTATCTGGCGAAGTGGTTCACGGCCCGAATACCTGCCAGAGCGCTTCGTGCGCAGCAGATCGCGATCACTGTCAACGGTGGGTCCGTCTTACGGGACGGTCAGCCGTTCGCGATCAGAGACCGCGACCTGGTCGAGCTGGTTCGAGGTCTGGACACACCTGCTCGCCGACTCGATCTGGGCGGCATCGAGCTGCGCACCCGAACCGGTTTGTCGCCGCTCGGCGCCGGATTCGTGGTCGCGAAGGCTGCAGGACGTTCGGGTGCGGGCAGCAAGTCTCCCGCGATGCACGGCAAGACGCCAGATGCCCGGCTGCCCCTCGCCATCCACAACAGCTGGTTCGTCGTGCACGATCCTGCTGGACCGGCGGACAGGGCGACCGTTGTCCTGCTCGCGGGCGGCGATGCCGGTCCGCAACAGGTGACTTCTCTTGTCGAGGACATGATGCGTCACCTTCCGCGGACCCTGGAGGAGCTGCGGTCGCGGGCGAGCGTGGACACACCCGCAGGCGCAGGTGGTCAGCCACAGGTGCAACCGCAGTCGTTCAACCCATTCGGTGGCTCGGGGCCGGCGTCCGGTCCGCAGCAGGCCGGCGACCCGTTCGGCTCATCGAACCGGCCTCCGTCAGGTGATCCCTTCGGCGGACAGCCGCGATCGGGACCGCCGCAACCGCCGCCGCCGAGATCCGGACCGCCACCGGGGAACACCCCCAGACCCCCGGACGAGCCATTCGATCCATTCAGTCGCTGAAGCCGACAACAACGTTATGAAGGGCTAGAAGAGTATGAGGAGATTTCTGGTTGTCGGCTGCGGTGGCTCAGGAGGCGCAACGCTGGCGTACATGATGGACCAGCTGCGTTCTGATCTGGCTGCTTTCGGCGTCACACAGATCCCGGCCGGTTGGCAGTTCGTGCACCTCGATGTTCCGACCGCACCGTCGCCCGGACCTGATGGGCTCGGAAACGTACGCGATCAGGGTGGTGCCTACGTCGGCACAGGACCGCAGAGCGACAGCTACAAGGTGCTGGACAACGCCATCTCACAGCGCCTGGCGTCGGGAGGGTCCTTGGACAGTCTCGCCACGTGGGCACCGCGCGAGCCGAGTTCGGTGCACACCCCGCTGAGTACCGGGGCCGGCCAGTACCGCGCGTTGGGCCGCATGATCACGCTGAGCCGGGTCGCCAAGGTGCGAGAAGAGCTGCAGCACAGCTGGGATCGGCTCTTCCGGGTCGAGACCGAGAGTGAGATGCGCCGACTCGACATTCCGGGTTCCGGAAAATTTGACGCCGGCGAGAGCCCCGTGGTGCTGGTGGTGTCGTCAATGGCAGGCGGCGCCGGCGCCTCGATGGCCCTCGACATCTGCCGCATCCTGACACTGATCCCGGGTGTCGACCCCCGGCTCATGGGTGTCTTCATGGTGGCACCGGACATCTTCGACAGCCTCGACTCGTCGGCGATCACCGGCGTGCGCGCAAACGCTCTGGCGATGCTCGGCGAGATCGTGGCCAGCCAGACCGGGGCCGCCCGCGACCACGACGTCTCCATCCTTCGCGCCCTCGGGCAGCAAAACGGTGAAGGCGAATTGATTCCGTTCGCCCGTGTTTTCCCAGTCGGCCGCTATGTGGGCGCTGAGCGCACGCTGTTCGGCGACGGATCGCCCGAAGCTGTGTACCGCGGACTCGGCAGAGGACTGTCGGCGCTCATGATGAGCAAATCGGCAACTCAGCAATTCGTCGAATGGGACCTGTCGAACGGCGGCGGAACCGCCGGCACGCGCGAGTTCATCGGGTGGGGCAACGGCCAGTGGGACAACCTGCCCTGGGGTTCGTTCGGATTCGCGAGCCTCAGCATGGGACGAGACCGTTACGCCGAATACTCGGCGCAACGACTCGCCCGCAGCAGTGCCGAGCGTCTCCTGCGCGGGCACCTACAGCCAGGCAATCCGGCGTCCGACGATGAGCAAGCGGCCTCGATCTTGGACAGCCAGTGGCCGAACATCTGTGCAGAACTCCAGCTACCGGCCACGGCCGGTGAAGCCGTTGTCGGGCAGTGGGTGACCCAGACTGTGCTGCCTCGCCAGGACGTGATGGGGATGTCGGCGCAGGTCGTCAACACCAACTTGCGCGGATACATCGACGAGCGCGACGGAATGAATGCCGGGCACTGGGTGTCGAGTGTGCACCACGCGCTCTCCGATCGCCGGCAAGCGCTCCTGGACGGCAGCAACGAGCAGGCGTACTCCTGGAGTTATCGCTGGCACGTCACCTTTGCGCAACGACTCGAGGTCGTGACCACGAGAGCCATTGCGCAACTCGGTCTTCCGTACGCGACGGCGCTGGTCAAGCGGGTCTCGCAATACATGCAGAACGTGGTGCTCCCCAGCACCCAGGACCTCGCGAAGTACGGTCCGTCAGACGTGACTGACCTGCCTGACGAGGTCACCAGCACCCTCAACGGATTGCGCGGAAATCTCACCAGCACCTCCGAAATCCTCGCGCGCGTGCTCGAGGGCAGTCAGCGGACCATCGAACGCCAGATCTACGCGTCCCTGTCGAACATTGTCAGCACCGCGGCAGGCGCCATGGTGAGCGAGGTCTTCGAACCGTTGATCGACGCGCTGAACGAGTCGCACACCCTGCTGCGCACCGCAGCGGGTGAACCGATCCGCGACGTCGGGTTGGCACGTCTGCAGACCGACGAGTACGCGGCATGGCCGTCCGACTCCGACGCATGGGTCTCAGATCGCTTCTCCGAAGCCAACAACGAAGTGATGCTGACCAGTTCTGCTGACTTTAAGCAGCGCTACGAGGTCGACCTGCCACAGGCGGTCGGGGCGTCAAATGCCGGCGTGCGGCAGTTCGGCGAAGCCGTCGCCCGAGCGACCACCCACGCGATCACCGGTTACTGGGTGACCAACGACGGAAGCCATTCGCCGGCCGAAGACCAGCCGGTGGTAGAGCGCACCGCCGAATGGAAGTCGCGAGCGTTTGTGACCGACCCGGCGAGCGGTGAATCCCGCATCTCCGCACCTGCACGCTTCGATGTGCACGTCAGGCCGGCGGAACTACTCGCACGGTCTCGCAAGTTCATCGCGAGGACGGGCGAGTCGTTTGATCGCTTCTGCCGGGTGTCGTTGCGCGAGTACCTGACCGGCGTCGGTGAGCCTGAGTCTGAACTGGCCCGCCGCCACCACGATATCGTCGCCAAGTTTGGCGAGGCGATCAACCTGGCGCGTCCGCTGGCCAGCGTCAACGAGCAGGCCATGCAGGCGATCCACAACACCCAGCAGATGAGCTACCGGTTCAAGTTCTCCGCTGTTCCGTTCAAAGGCCTCCGCGTGGCCGATGAGCTGGCATCTGCGTTGAACGAGTACTCGCGCATCGACAACAAGACGAAAGACGTTCTGGCTCGCGCACTCACGGACGAGTCGAAGATCAAACGCGTAGATATCTTCGGGTCGTACCCGAACTATTCGCCGTTGGCCTTCAATTCGGTTCTCGAACCGGCAGCGCGGCAGTGGCTGGGTGCATCTCCGTCTCAGCGCCAGGCTTTCTGGCGGATGCGGCGGTCGCGGCCCCTGGCGGCGTCGCTGCCGATGCACCCGAACGAACGCCGCGCAATGGTCGCGGGCTGGACCCTCGGCCGGGCGATCGGACAGATCTCCGTGCCGCCGGAACCCTACGTCGAGGCAGCGCGTGTCTGGGATGGTGAGACCAGCACGTGGCGTGATTTCCCCAATCCACTGCTGACCCCACCCTCGCAGTTCACAGCTGCATATGACTGGATGCCTGCGGTTCTCGAGTCGATACTGCTCGCGATGGCGCAATCTCACGAGCCGCCGGTGATGTCGTCGATGCTGCCGTACCGCGCACTCCGCCGGATCTACGACGCCTCGCCCGAGGACGAGGTGTCCGGCGTGCACGGGCTGACGGCCCGCACGCATCTGACGCGGTGGCTCCGAAGCGGCGACACCGGAACAGGTTTGGCGTCGGCCGTCGAGGACTCGGGACCCGGCGTGTCGATCGACGAACGTGCAGAGAAGCTGCGCGCTTACCTGCAGAACAGCCGCGACTTCGCCGGCACGCATTATCTGCCGCCGGGCGCTCGGCCGGAAGTAGGCCTGCCACCCGCTGACGGCGGTGGTGTGTTCTCGGTCATCACGGTTCGCGAACAAGCATCGAGTACGCCGATCTTCCGCGACCTGGCATCGGACGTCTACTGGGCCACCACCCAGGTCATCGACATGATCGATGGGTGCGCCGACCAAGCAAAGCGACCGGAGTCGGTGGCGCCTGGGCAACCGATTGCTCCGACGGGAGCGGCGAAGTCGTTTGAAGTTCCCAAGGGAGGGACGATCTGACATGGCTGCAGTAACTGTTTTCATCGCGCCACACGGCACTGCCGACGGAGTGCTCAGCGCACTCACCGATCTGTCGGCGGCAGCGCTGGTCGATCCCTTTGTCTGGGTGGCAGAGTCGGCGACCACCGATGCCGCCCTGACCGTCCACGAGGGACGCGCCTATGACACCACCGTGCAGCAGGTGCTCTCGACTCAGCGCATCGACCTCCTGAGGATCTGTGTCCTGGTGCCGCTCGTCGGCGGCCCGGTCGCCGCGTCGTCGGGTCAAGAACGACGCATCTCTGATCTACTCGCGTCGACGTCCGGTGGTGCGCGGATCGTTCGGGTCCGTTGTCTGATCGCGCGACCCGGAACGGTTGCTGCACAGTCACCGGAGGTACTGGATGGCTGGCACAACATCCTCATCGCGCCCGAAGATGCGCAGGGGCCGGGAATGGGTCACATCCAACTCGACCCATCCACGGATCCCGTGGAAATCGGGCGCCACAGTGCGCCGGCCGTCGCGTCGCTTCTTGGGTTGTGGGCGGGACTTGACCACCGGCCGCTCGACAGCTCCCCGGTGCTACCTGGGCAGGTGATCAGACTCGCGCGCTCGTTCTACCGCAAGCTCGACACGTCCGCCGCCGAGGATTCGCTGCGTGCACAGGTGCTGGCTCAGAACGGATCGTTGCCCCTGCCGAGCGATCAGCGTTCGACAGTCGTCTACATCCAAGATGTGGCGCTTGCGGCGCGGACGATGTCGGATAGCTTGTGGCACAAGTTCTCCTCGGTGCTCCATGGTCCGCGGATGCCTTACGAGGCGGAGGGGTCGTCCGAGATCGGTGTGTGGGCGGCCATCAAGATGTTCTTCTCCTTCATGGGGGCAGCGCTCCGAAATGCCCCATCGGCTTGGTACAACCAGCTCGTCGACGGCGTATCGACCGGGATCGCGTCGACCGTGCACAAGACGATCTTCGGCGCTGCGCCGTCGGCGTATGACGTGGTGGCCCGCGGCCGGACACCGGAAGGTGGCCTGGCCGATTGGACCGAGATCGGCTCAGCGTCCGGACAGTTGAGTAGCGTGCTGGCCGACCCGTCTGAAGGGCGAACCCACCACAATGCCTCGGCTGACCTGTCGAACCTGTGGCAGGACTATGCTCGCGCTGCTCTGACGCTCGCCGACGGTGGCGCTCGTTCAGCGGATCTCACGCCGGTCCAGGTCGGAGCTAACCGGGGCATCATCAGCAGGTCTGCTGACGTTGTTCCGGGGCCGGCGCAGCGCTTCACTCGGCTCTCCGGAATCGTGGGGGCAACCATCGGTGTCGACGGCGTCGACGCGACCGATGCACTGGGAATCATGCAGTTGCGCCAGATGCTTTCTGAGCAAGAACAGAACGCGAACTTTGGTCTGGAAGCACGGCGCGCAGCCTCGGACCTCGACAACTGGCGCCGCGAAACCTCGGGCAGCTTTGGCGTTCAGGTCGGCCGCCGGCTCGCGGACAGTTTCGTCTCTACGTTCGGCGAGGTGCAGAATCTCCTGCAACGGCTCCGAGACGCGCAGGCACCGCCACCTCAGCCCACGAACAAGCACGGAAAACTTGCACGCGTCATTCAGTTTGCTGCGCTGCTGTTCGTTCTGGTGGCAGCGTTGCTCGTCTGGCTGGTCGTACGCGGTTCGGTTGACTGGTGGCTGGCGGCAGCGATCTTCGTGGTCATCCTGGTAGTGGCGGTCGTGGTTGGCGCGACCTCTTTCATCCGAAGTCAAAGAGATCTCTTCCAGCAGTTGAAGAGGCGCAAATCTGTTGTCTCTCAGCAGGAAGTCGATCGGCAGAATCTGCGTACCGGTCTCCGCGATCTGGAGCGGCTGTCGCAGGCGTACAGCCAGTACCTGTCGTGGAGCCGGGCATTGGGGACCTTCCTGGCGCAACCGCTCGGTCCCGATACGGCGACCAGCAAGGCCGACCCCAGGGTTGCGTGGGGTCTCCCGATGTCGGTGGCGGTCGGCTCTGCGCGGCCGGTGGCCGAGCAGGTTTCGACCACCGCCGAATACGTGCGCCAGGACCTTTTTGGGCTCGGGTGGTTGACTGAATCATGGGAGGGACTCGTCGACAACGCTGCGCCTGCCGCAGGACGCGCCGAAAGCGATGTTGATGCCGAGGTCAGTCGATTGTGGACGGCGCCCGGCCACGGGTCGGGGTCACCCTTGGATCGCTGGTCGTCGGCACTGTTCAACGGAACCATTACATCGACCGGCGCCGACCTCGTCTGGAATCGAGCGCGCACCAACCTCATGGGGCCGAAAGCCGAATTGGTGCAGCGACTGGTCGGGACCGTCGATATCCCGGCCGTGGGGACCGACCGATCAGTCAACATCGCGGATTTCCTGTGTCAGATCGACCGGCAAACTGCCCCGACGGGGAACTTCGATCGTAAGATCCTGACCGACTTGGCGGCGACATCTGGCGCCGCCGAGGTCAAAGATGATATCAGGACGACTGCCCGCAATGGGATCGGAATCGTCTGCGCTGCAACGCAGCTGTCGGGTGCGTTGTCGCTCGACAACCTCACGTTGGATGCGCGCCCTCGTGCGGACTTCGGATGGAACGAACAAGTACCCGAGATGCCATCGGAACATCGTGCGCAGGTCGAACCCCGGACCGAAAATCAGCGGTTTGCACCGCCAACGATGGGTGACGGGCTCGGATTCTGATGGCGAACACGAAGCAAGAGAAGCGCGAAGCCGCGCTGTTCGAGTGGGTGACAGCGGCCAGCGCCGCCGGGCACGACGTGCCCTCGTCCGACGAGCTGACGACAATTGCAGCGAGTCCGGAGATCGTGAGCGCGGCCACCGAAGGGCCGGTCCTCGCCTGGAAAGCAACGATTGAGTACATCCTGCATCAGGTCAAGTTCGGGCTGGATCCATTTGCGGTCGTTCAGAATTTGCCTCAGGAACTGCTCACCCCCACGGAGATTGCCGCCCCGGCGCGGCACAGTCGAGAGCGTGGGGGCGTGACCAGCAGGTTGGCTGGCTCACTTCGACGGCCGTCGCGGACACCAGCAGAGGTACCTGCAGACGATCCAACACCTGAGTCATCGCAACCGGACTCGGTTGGCGCTCTGATGGAGTGGCGTTCTCGTAGGATTGCCGACGGTGTCGAAGCGGCAGGTGCCATCAAAGATGCCACGCTGAGGACGTTGGTGCAGCGAAAGTTCATCTCTAAGGAGCAGATTCGCAAGCAGCTACCGGGTGCGGATTCGCAGATGGCAGCTGAGATCGCGGATGTACTGGCTACGTTCTTCCCATCGGAGACATCGCCGGCGAGCCCGGCATCGGATGATGAGGCGACTCCGAAGGCCGCGCCGACTTCTCCAGCGGCCGAAGCCCGTGAGCATCCTGCTTCCGCACCATTGGCGCCCGCCGCCGCAAACGAGCAGGATGAGTCGGCCCCTGACCCGTTATTGGGGCTCACCCACGCAGACTTCTGCGAGTACGAGTACGGCGAGAATCCGGTTGAGCCGGGCGCGGTAACCATCACGCGCGGTCCCGGTGGCCATCGTTTGACGTGGGAGCCGTATCTCACCTCGCCGGACGACACGGTCATCTATCGCGTGGTTGCGAATGAGGACGTCTTTCCGCACAAGCCGGAGGCTGGAGAGTTGCTGCTCGCGACCACCAGCGTCGAGTTCGAAGATCCCAGGTTCTTGACCTCTGCGGTTCGGACGTACCAAGTGTGGTGCCATGTCGGTGTCGATGAACGAGCAGCCCGCTACCAGCAACCGGTCTTGGTTGCCGCCGGCGAGGTGGTGAGTCCCGTCGAGGATTTCAAACTCAGCGAGGACGAAGGCCGGGTCATCGCGCAGTGGAATGTCTTCCCCGGTACGCGTTCGGTGCGGGTGTACCGCGTCCCGCTGAGCGGGGGGTCCCGAGGAATCAACGACCCACGCCACGAGATCTTGACCAGCGAGCCCAACCTGACAGGATTCGTCGACGCCGACGTGTCGCGCGGTGAGACGTACTTGTACCGAGCGATGGCGGAAGTGACGGTCGGTAGCACTGTCCGGCTCGCGAACTCAGTGCAGAAAGAGATTCAAGTATCGGTGGTCCTCAAACCGGTGCTCGATGTGCAGATCACGATGAGCACAGAACGCGCCGGCGAATTCGAACTGCGCTGGTCCACCCCGCCGACGGGACGGGTGTCGATCTACCGGAGCAACACCGCGCCGCCCGCCGATCTCGAGGGGTCGGAAATGCCCGTGGATGCGCTGTCCCTGCAAGGTCTCGATGAGACCGCTCAACTGAAACATCCGGTGGTGGCGGCCGACGCCACGTCTTCTCGGATGGCGGGCGTGCCGTGGCCCAGCGGTTGGGACCGAACGTATTTCACTCCGGTGACGATCTTCGGAAACAAGGCCAAGATCGGCGCGGTCAAGGTCCAGACGCGCCCGGTCGCGGCGGTCACCGACGCGCGGATCATCGAACGCTTCAATGCGCAGATCGTGTCCTTCGGGTGGCCGGCTGCAGCAGCGAGCGTGCTGGCCTGGGTCGCACCCCGGTCGCTACCCGCAGAGCAAGCGATCGCAGGGCGTCCCGACGAGGAGATTCACCTACGCCAGCACCGGCGCGACGGTGGCCTCACGTTCGCCCGGGAGTTGCCTGCTGGCTGCATGGTCTACCTCGTGCCGGTTGCGTATTCGGGCGGCGAGCAGATACGCGGGGAACATGTAGGTATCTCCTATCCTGGCCTCACGCGTGTGTACTACTCGCTGCGGACGGTGCACGAAGACGCAGAGGGCCGCGTCGTTGCTGTTAACCTGGCAACCGACGTCGACGTGGACACGCCACCACCATTTGTCTTGGTGCACAACGCCGAACGCTTTCCGCTCGGTCCTCACGACGGGCAGACCGTCAAACTGATTGCACCGCATACGCAGCAGCTCGCGTGGCAGATCGTTGTGGACCGACTCGTCAGAGACCAGTCAGACACCGGTTGGCGTGCTCGTCTGCCCTTGCAGCCAGGGTTTATTCGACTCTTCGCCGACACACGCGCGGTCGCAACTCCTTTGGACGATGCGAACACCTTCCCGGTGCGCAGAATCGCGTTGGCCGATCCACCACTGGACTCGCTGAGGCTTGATCCACCCATTGGCCCCCCGTTGTGACGGCCGATGTGTTCGGAGATGAAGAGCCGATCGTCGTACGTGCGGCCGGGCGATACGGCCAGCTGATCTACACCTCATTCGACGACGGTTCCGGATCCGGCGGTGGCTGGCAGGTCAAGGATCAGATCGGCGATCTGACCAGATCCGAGGCGGAAGAACTGACTGCGCGGATCGTGAGCAAGTTCGACATCGATCCGCCTCTCCCGCAATACCCCACACCTGTAGACATCGAAGGTCGGCCCGCGCGGCTTGCTTACGACGCTATCTATCCGGCAGTGGGTGCTTATTGGCACACCGTGGACGCCGGCACGGACGGTTCGGGTAGACCTGGAAATGTGTTCGCGCACGTCGTGTTCGATGATGCGTTCTCTGCTCAGCCGGCACTACGCCCGATTGAGCTGTGGGATTCGCCGGACTGGCTGCGCCCCTACGGACCTCAGAACGTCCGCGCGGCAAGGTTGCCAGGTAATCATCTGCTGCGGCCGGGTGGTGTGATCACGGTCAACAGCACGCTGCGCTTTCTGTTGGATCCGGACGTGTACCGCCTCGGTCTGTACCAGGTGCTACTGGATGCCGTGTACGACGCGATGACAGGGGGTCGCTCAGTTGTTCTCCTGACCGACCCCGCTGACGCGGCACAATGGATCGGTGCGGTCAGCTACTTCATGTCCCCGGGAACGGCTCGACGATTCTCCTGGAGCACCTACGACAAACCCGATCTGGCGTTGGCCGATGCCAAGAGGGGAGTACACCTGATCTGCGTCCCGCGCGAGTATGCCGAACTGCCCGCTGCGGACTGGATTGTGATCGACGCAGAAGAAGATCCTCAGCTCGGTGCGCTCGGCGGTGCGGGTCATGCACTGGCCAAGTCGGTGTTCCCGGTGGCGGTATCGCCGTGGTCGTTGCTGGCGCAGGCCGCCCTCGTCGATGCGCGCACCGCGAGTCGGGTGATCGAGCTGCAGGACGACATCGCTCGCGAGGTCGGTGACCGTGAGCTGTCGCCGGTGTGGCCGCTGGCCATCGCGGCCCGCACTTTGGAGCTCGGGGATATCGAACTCGAGTCGGCGCAAGCAGCCACAGACGATCATCCCGCGCACCTCGGGAGCTCCGAGCGCCTTCTCGAGATCGTCGACGATCTCTACGCCGCCGATACGCCCCAGACTCCCGATGACGCGTTGCGTCGGCTGACACGAATCCGGTATTCGGGAGGCAGTCAGTCACGTTCCGCAGAGCGACTGGTGATCTGTGCCCTGCGCGACAGTGCGTGGATTGCGGCACCTGACATCCGGTTTGACCTGGTGCCGCATTGGCACAACGTTGAGATCGATCGTCTCCAGGGTGCAGTCGAATCCTGGATGCAGGAGATACGGCGTACGGCATCGGCGCCAACGCATTCTGATTCGGAGCATCTTGTCCTAACCGTGCTGCGTGCAGGTGAACTTCTCATGCGACTGGCGCGCCGTGGACCCGAACTGGACGAGGTGTTGTTGCGTCTGGCGGACATAATCGAAATAGCGAAGATCGACTTCCTGCGGGACCGACCGCGTGTCCACGCGTTCATCTCTACTGTTCAGAACATATCGAAGGAGACACTGGCCGCTGTCCTGCTACCGGTTCTCGCGTCCGAGATCCGCGCACCGGAAGGCCTGGATCTTACTGTCTGGCTGTGGATTTTTGGTGATCAGATCAATCTTGATGTCCAAGGAGCAGCGGAAGCGCCGGCTTTCGGGGTTCCGAATCAAGGTCTTCTGCCGCTGTACATCACGGCACTGCTGGAGAGCCCCGAGGTTACCGACATACCCCGAGCGCGCAGGTCCGACCTCGCTCATCTCGGTGTGACCGCGGTTCACGCCCTCCAAGCGTCTTCCAACGAAGAACCCGTTGTCGAGGTCGAACGACTGATGCGGCACTACACCATGAACGTTGAGCAGTTGGACCGCCTCATCGCTCAATCGCGCGTCCGGATCACACCGTCAACTGCCTTCCAGCATGTCTTCTACTCGCCACCATCGGCGGCGCTCAACCGAGTGCTGGATTACGTCTGTCACTATCCGCTGCGCGAACCCGTGCCGATGGATGAGCTGTCGGCGTTGGTTGTCGCCGGCGCACGTGTTCGAACTGCATCGACGTGGACTGACTTCGAAAAACATTGGGCACTAACACTCATGGATTCCGAGGTGAAACGCCTGGTCGAAGAACTCGAACCCGAAGTGTATGGCCACCTCGACGAAAATTTGTGTGTTCCGCTCGGTGCCCTGTTTGTCGCCGCGCAGTCCCGATCGCGCCCCTGGGCAAGCGGGGAGACAGTCGCGAAGCAGCAGTTGGCGCTGCGTTTACAACCGCTCCAGCCACAGCTGGTCCAATGGCTGGAACGCCTGATCGCTCGCGAGGTCATCGATATCGCCTGGGTAGCCGGCGAGTCGATGCGCTCGCGTATGGGGTCTGACCTTGCCCCGACAGCGTTGTTTGCACGGCCAGATGAGAGTGCCGGTGGTTCGTGGATGGATAGCGTGATCGCCGGTCGGCTGGAGAACAGCGACTATCGCGGACCGACCAGCGTTGAGGCTTTGCGAGACGCTCTCTGGATCTCCGTCAAAGACCTGACGGCACCGGCCGCTGAGCGCTTCTTTCTCGAATACCGTTCCGCCGGAAAAGAATGGCTCCGGGAGCGTGGGTTGCTGACCCGCGATACCCAACGTTCTCGATTCTCTTTGACCCACCGAGAGGACAACACCTGATGGTGACTTTTGTACTTGATGGAACGAGCTCAGCTCAGTTACCGCGCCGGCCGCTGGCCGTGACCATGTCGGTGGCGGGTGCGACCGGAGGTGCTGAGCTGGTCGCTCGGCGTGATGGTTCGATCGACCAGTCGGTGGTCGTGCACAGCCCGGGCATGCTGATCGTTCCGCGGGTGGACCATGATGTCGTGATCTCGGCGGTGCCGTCGCGGTCGCAACCGACCTTCGCGCAGGGGACCGTTCTGCACGTCACCGTCGGTCTGGACAGCTCGCGCGAGATTGACCCCGACCGAGCACAGCTGACTCCACGGGACGTCTCCGGACTGAGCGCTATCGAATTGGCAACCATCAGTCCTGCAGGTGCCGAGCAGATTTCGGTGACGACGCGACTGATCCGTCCGGAGTTGCCACTGAGTCCTCTCGCGACGCGCGCCAGAGCGGCGGCGCGCAGAGCACTCGGGGTGGACCAACTTCCCTCGGATCGACAGTTAGAAGTTGTCGTTCTCGTTGACTCGAGCCTGTCGATGGGCCCGCTGATCGCCGACGGCAGCGTGGGTGCGTCGGTTGACATCGCCAAGGGAATAGCAGCGGTGTTGTCGGCAGGTGCTCCCGTGCGCGCTGTACTGGCCGGCCACACGGTCAACGAGGTAAACGTCGACAGCGACGATACGACATCCGCATTTCAGGCGGTGATAGCCGCCACGGGGCTCGGTGTCGGCGTCACATTGGCCGAACCTGTGGTTTCGCAAGATGGCGCCCAGCTGACGATCGCTGTCACCGACGCGCCCGCTCAGGTCGCCTCGAGAGGGTTGAGTACCCAATTGGTCCTCTCGCCATCGAGAGCAGCCTTGGCTGACCCCAACTTCGTCGGAGCCGTTTCGCCTCCGCCCCGGGAGAGGGAGACCGCGGTTGATCGTCTGCTGGCTGAGCCTGAATTAGTGGACGACATGGTCAGGCGACTGCTGGCTGTGCTCCAAGTGAGGAAGACGTTGTGAGTAAATGCCCTCGT
Source organism: Williamsia muralis NBRC 105860 (assembly GCF_001598915.1). Lineage (GTDB taxonomy): Bacteria > Actinomycetota > Actinomycetes > Mycobacteriales > Mycobacteriaceae > Williamsia > Williamsia muralis. The sequence goes on from NZ_BDAP01000001.1 coordinate 1,358,989, forward strand.
TGCTTCAACCCGCTCGTGTCAGATTGGTTCGCTTGGACGGAAGTGAAACCGACAAAGCTCGAAAACGACGAACGCGCAACCGCATTCAGTGGACGGCAAGTTCGGATGGGGAAGACTTGCGAACTGCGGCGACCGCAGGATGCCCCGCGCAGCTGGGTACCTGAGGCGCAATGGCCGGAGTCCCAACTAGGCGGGCCCGCGGCAGAAATCTGCCCCATCTGCCACTATGAACTGCCGTACATGTGGCGCTGGGGAACGACGACATGCCTGGTGATGGCCGGGGCGAGAGCGACAGGAAAGACCGTCTACATCGCTGTTCTTATTAAGCAGCTGCAAAAGCACGCCGAACGGTTGAACACAATCGTCGAGCCCGCGAACAAGAAGACCGCCGAAATGTACGAGAACTACTACGAGCGGCCGCTATTTGAAGAACGCGGAATTCTGGGCTCGACGCCGTCGGCGTCCACTGAGGGCAGTCACCAGCACGAGCCCCTGATTTTCACGATCGGTACGTGGAACGGCGTCAAGCACTATCTCGTCATCCGGGACGTAGCAGGCGAGGACCTCGAGAATGCCAACGTCGAAGGCCTCGCGTGGCAGTTCTTCGCCGCCTCCGATGCTGTTCTCTTTATGTTTGACCCGCTCAAGGTCGACGAGATTCGACATCAATTGCAAGACTTGGTACCGATGCAGACCAACCGTGGCGGCGACCCGCGAACTGTTCTGCGAACAGTCATGGATTTACTCGGCCACGGAAATCCCAAACTTGCAGTAATTCTCTCGAAGTTCGATGCGCTGCAAGCGTTGCAGAATGTGAAGGGTAGCGACTGGGGCAGCATCATGACCAACGCTGGCGCGGCCTTCTCGCGCGATCCGAGCCTTCGGCCAGTTCCGTACGACGATGCCGACGGTCAACTGTTGGACGCCGAAGTGAGTAGTCTTCTCCAGAAGCTCGACGCCGGACCGATGTTGAAGAATCTTGAGAATCCGAGGACCGGACAGCGCTACACGAACAGGTTCTTCGCCGTATCCGCGTTGGGTGAATCACCCGTCGGTGCAAGACTTCACGCCAACGGCATTACGCCGTTTCGATGCATGGATCCGGTTCGGTGGGTGTTGGCTGAGCAGGGCGTGTTGTGAGTTACGCCCTGCCCCCGAAGGTCAAGCCGAAGGTTGGTACCCGGTGGGCTAACGAGCTACGCCCATTCCTGTCAGATGGGGAAGAGATTTGGGCTTTTCTTCGCGTGACCCGCCTGAAGCCGATGACTGAGGGTGTTGCAGTTACGAACCGGCGATTGCTTGGATTCTGGGGACTCGGACACGGGGGTAAACACGTGCTCCTCGAGGCCGCAGCGGACGAGATTTTGCGTGTCGAATACCCCGAGAAATTCGGCAGGCGCAAGTTGATGGTGACCACCACAACGAAGGAAATTAACTTCGGTGACGTTCGTAATGACGAGTTTGAGTTCGTGCAGTATTACGTCAGTTACCTTATCGAGGCAAGTGGAAAGGGCACCCAGCGAGGCCCACAAGAATCGCCGCGTCCAGAAGTGGCGGCACCAATAATCGCTGTTCCTTCTCGCTCGGACAAGAATGAACGCGAGGCATTCCCTGTATACGGCCGTGCGTTAGACAGCTTCTGGTCCAGGCCTATTCAGACATACTCAGCGATTGGTGAACTCCCTTGGTTCGTTGTCAACAACGCACCGGTGGGTCTGCTGGCTGCCTTCGAGGACCGCCTGTTGGTTGTGGGTTTGGTTCAGGGTAGGTATGGCTCTTCTGTGGAGACTTCTGCTGCTGCTTTCGCGTATGCGGACATCGCCAAGATCGAGTACCCCGGCGGCTTCGTTGACGGAGTACTCGAGGTGCGGACCGTGAGCGACCTCGGAAGCGCCAGACCGTCAATTTCGTTGCGGCTCCCGCGTTCCGTGTACGAGGAGGTAGCGCCCAAAATAGAAGCCGTACGAGCAGTCGTGGCCAGCTTGCAACCCATGCCAGTACCGGTCGCGCAGTCGCCGCTCCGTCCGCAGGGTGACACGATCGGCGACCAGGAGCGCAAGCTCATCCGTGATAATTCGGGACCGAATGAAGAGCCTTGGATGATTATTCACGGAGGCGATGGCGCGGGGGTTTTAGCGGCTTTCGATGACCGACTGCTCGTATCAACCAAAGTTGAATCGAAGAAGGGAGGAGTCAGGACAAATACTGCCTTTTCCTTCACCAACATCAAGAAGATTGAGTACACCGAGGGCCAGTCGAACGACGTGTTGGAGGTCGTCACCTGGAAGCGACGCGATGCCAACGATCAATCCAATCGACTTGAACTGCCAGTAGGCCTACGCAAGAAAGTTTTACCGAACGTTCAGGAGTTACGTCGCAGGGTCTTCCCCGTGGACGGGCCTCCTGTCTCCATGTGGAAGCCGCCACTCCCGCCGCGGGTCGTCGCCGAGCCTCCATCCGGTAGCGGGCTGGTGGCAGAGCTGCAGAAACTGGCGGATCTCCACGCTCAAGGGCTGATCGACGACGACGAGTTCAAAGAAGCCAAACGCGCGGTCATCGCCGGGCGTGCGAAGTAGGGCCGACGTCGAATGTGAGCTGATCCCTTCCCGCTACCGGACTGTCACCAGGTTTCGCCTGGCACTGAGCACTTTCCGGTGTATTTGGTGAGGCCTATCCCGTGGTTGGACTTCTTGCTCCGCCCGATGGGTCCATTCCGGGGTTCTTGTACCCAGTTGCCGGCTGTGTCGAGGCCAGGCATGTTTTCGCTGCCTGGTTCGCTGTACCGCGTCTCGCCGTCGACGGTCAGCACGCCGTCTTGGACATCAATGTGAGCGATGGTGGCCCAATACGAGTCCCTGCTGTTGCCGACGTACACCAGAATCTCGTCGGCATCAGGGCCTGGGAGTCCATCGACCGATGCTCGTCCGTAGCGAATTGCGACCCGCGGTTTCCCGAACTCGTCGATGGCTCCGGTGCCGTTGTCGACGCTCTGGTAGACGTTGACCAGGAGGTCGCCGTTTTCGTTTGGCTTCACCCAGACCTGTTCTGTTGCTGGCTTGTTGCCGTTGCCTGGGCCCTTGCTGTCGCCGGAATGCTGGATGTAAGGCCAGATGTCGAGACTCCCGCGGTGTCGCGATTCGCCGCTGATGACTACGTACTTGTTCGTCTCCTCATTTCGGCAGAAGAAGTAAACATCCAGGTCGCCGTATCCGTACCGCCTGACCTCACCCTGGGGTCCGTACACAGCGTCGCGCCCATCCCATTCCAAGCCGACGGTCAGAACCCAGCTCGGATCGCCTTGGCTCTTTCGGAGGTCAATCCTGGCGGTCTTGTCGTAGGAGTTCTTGTCCAGCGACACTCTCACTTTGGAGAAGTTGATCGGCGACGCGGAGGGCGCCGGACCTATATGAGCCGGGGCCGGCGCCACGGCGACAGCTGCGGGTTGAGGACCTGGTTCGTCGACGACGATCCCGTGTTCTGTCGCAAAAGCGGCGAGCCCTTGGCTATAGCCCTGCCCGATCGCATCGAGACGCCAACCGCTCCCGCGTCGATACAGACCTACGACTTGGAGCACCGTCTCGACCGATAGTCCATCGGGCACGAAGGTGAATGTTTGTGCTTGACCGCGGATCTCGACCGACAGAGAGCCAGCAACACGGCCGAACTGCGAGTTCTGTGCCTCAGTGCTGCCGGTGATAACCACGCGGTGGACGTCGGCGGGCACCAACGACAAGTCGACACTGATCGACTCGTCTGAAACTAGCGCGACACCGTGCGCTCGCGGGTTGTTGAAGAAGATGAAGTCGTTGTCGGATCGTACTTTTCCCGATTGATCCAGCAGAACTGCCGCAACGTCAACGACACCGCGAACGCCGGCACCACCCAGCGTGATGGTGTACCTGCTGCCCGACAGATCCGACTTCGATCCTTTGGTGACCACGGTCAAGAGCGCACCTCACTTGTCGATTTTCACAGGGTTACTGTCATGGTTGGGGCACTCCGACGTCGTCGCGCGACGAACTAGAGATGTATCCCTGCTCGCAGCCGAACAGCCGAGGGTACGTATCGTCATCTAGCAAGGGCTAGGTTCGCCAATTTTGACGACGGAGAGAATCGCGTCACCTTCAGTGATTGGGGTACCCGGTTCGGGTGTCTGGCTGACGACTATCCAATTGCTGTCGTCTAGCTGCATGCGGTCTTCTCCGGTGGCGTCCTCGCTACGCGAGAAGAAAACGCCGTTGTCTTGAATGAGATTTTGAGCAGCCTGCAAGTTCATGCACACCACGGCGGGCATGATCCCACCTGCAGAATCGGCCGAAGTGGTAGTGGGCGCGACCGGTGCCGGTGTCGACGTACGGGTTGGGAGCGCGCTGGTGGTGGGTTCGACTGTCACTGTGCTCGGCGGAGCAGTCACCGTCGGCACCGACGACGTCGCCGCAGTCGAGTCATTGTCCTTTTCCTCCGAGCCTCCGGCGATGCCAGCGATCACGAGCAGTACGACGATGGCGCCGATACCACCGAATATCCACGGCTTTTTCGACTTTTTGGGAGGCTGGGCCTGCGTCCAAGCTGGCTGACCGTCATTTTGATTGGACCACGAAGGCGGACCCGAATTGGGCCCGTTGAAAGGCGGCGGGGGTGGGGGAGGAGGCGTCGACATGGTGTTGGCCTTTCGTTAGTTGATCGGGCAGTGAAGAGCTCGCCGCGGCAGTAAAGCCGCTGCGTCGAAACGTGTCTGACAAGATCCGACGCGTGGTTTCACTAGTAGGGGTATGACGCCCACGGGCGACTAGGCGCGCAGGAGATCTACAGCGCAGCGGTGTATTACAAACCTTTCGCAGAAGTTGCGAGTGCCATCATTACCAGCACGTTTCACCGAACGTTCAGGACCCGTCAGCTAGTTATAGCAAGAAGATGCGACGGTGTTACTGACGATTGAAAAGGAACATCCCGGCCAGGCTGCGCCATGGGAAATGCCGGTGGTGGGGTACTTATCGCAGGACTTCTGTTAGTTTGGCAAACATTGTAGATTCCGTAGCGACCGCGAGTCGCGGTTACGACGCCGATCATGGAGGGACCGCAGCGGGTTCAAATTTGCAGCGTTCTCGTAGGACGAAGCGACAGGTCCAGAACCTCAAACATGCGTTGCGGGGCCAGGTGCAGCGGATCATTCTTATCAGACGCCAGCGTCAGCTTTAGGATCCGAGATTCGAATGGATCTCGGTACAGCCGCCGAACCTGAGCGGAGCCAAGCGCGAGCGGTGGTGTTCTAGGGTCTGAATGTGTGACGAGCACACTAGCAGGTGTGAATTCGCGTCATTGGGCGGCGTATTAGGTCTCGTCGACAGAGTCCAGCTGGCGGATGGCTACTCAGTGCACGGGTCCGTCTGAAGGCTTCACTTGCTGGCACAGACCTAACTCACCCCGTCTAGCCAGCCCGACAGGACCACGAACCGTAGGGCGACACGCAGGCTCTTTGTGGTTGCTGCCCACGCCTTCTCTTCGTGTTCACACGCGGCCGCTTCCTCTTCGTCCTGGCGCTCGAGTGCGTCGTAAATCGAACTCCGCCAGGAGAATCGCTGCTCCTCGCACACCTTGATGTACCGAAGGATGGCCCCGCGGTCGAAGTCACAGACTGCCGCGATCTCACGGGTTGTCAGCGGACCGACATCGTCGTCATCGAGCTGGAGCAGGCACATGAGTCCTGCTGGGAGACCTTCGTCAGTGTCCTCAACTGGCGGGTGGGCCTCGGCCACAACGGCAGCCACATCGCCGGCGCCCTCAGTCAAGAAGTCGAACCACTTCGTCAGCGTTGACTGCAGAACTGCGTCGGTGAAGACGGTCGCATCCATCCGAGTCGACACCCGGACGTAGGAGTCGACGAGGACGAACTTGATGTCCGGCCAATTGCGAGAGTAGTCCATGATCGCTTCACTGGCGGCAGCCGAGTCATCCACATCGACAGCAAGATTCGTGAACATCTCGATGACGGGATCGTTCACGTCGACGCACAGCCACGACGTCTCGTGGTTGACGGTGAAGGTGATGTCGCCGTCGTCATCCTTGCGCGGCGCGCACCCGGTCATGCGTTTGAGCGCAGCATCGACGAGATCCTGAAGTTGCGACTGGCCGGCGGGCTGAAATCCCGTGTGCTGAATGGGTTCAGCAGGCTGCTCCTCGGCCGTCAGGAGGAAGCTCGGGTGCAGCACCTGCCACAGTTCCTGCATCACACCGGCGGCGGCCACGACCACGTGCTCGGCCTCGTCCCGGCAGCGCTCGACTATACACTCATCCTCGGAAATCGAATCCCACTCGAGCTCCATGAGCAACGAGAGTTCGTCGTCGGACAGCTCGCGTCCCTGGCCGAGGATCGTGGGGCTGAGGTGGCACCGCAATTCGTCGTCGGCGGTGATGGTGAAAATCGCGGCCGGGCCGGCGCCGTCGACCTCGCTGTTCGGGGCGGTCACTCGCACCGATCCGTCGGCATGCGGGCCGGTCAGGCAGGTTGTCAGCTCGTCACGAAACGCGGCCCATCCATCGGAAACGGAAGCGTCGAAGTCGAAGATATTGGACATGGTCACCCGCTCTCTCTTGTCCTGTCAAAGGAAGGGTAACGAGGGGGTCTGACATTTTCGGGGTACTCAAAGTTGCTCGATCATGCGTTCGAAATCACATTGGTGTTTTTCTATATCCGTGTGGCACAACCGAATTCGTTGTCGTAGGCCACCGCTACCTTTCGGTCCGTTGCAGACAGTCAACTTCCCGGCTGTCGATCAGGGAGAGATCGGATCAGTGATGGACACAATGGATGATGCGGTAGCCAGGGCCACAGTGCCGGCGTTGACCGCGCGTGAGATCGAGGTTCTGCGGACCTGGTTGATGTGCGACACCAAAGAGGCCGCGGGGCGTTTGTTGTACGTCTCGGCTGCGACGGTAAACACCCACATTTCGCGGATCCGCGGCAAGTACGAGGCCGTCGGACGACCCGCTGGCACCAAGGCCTCGCTCCTCGCGCGGGCGCTGCAAGACGGGCTGATCGATGTCGATGCACTCTGACTTCTGGGCCGATCAGTTGGCTGTTCTGGCCTGCTGGCCGAGGGACAACGGATCAGCCATGTCGAGAGCCAACGAGCTGCCGCCGGCCCCTTGGTGGACGGATGATCTCAACCCGTCCGTCGATGTGCCGCGAAACGTCGCGTTCGTTCATCGTGTTTGCGCCCGGACACGATCGCGATGCTCTCTGGTTGTCTCGGGCGGCCTCGAACTCACGTCACTCAGTGCGCAGCCGCATCCTTCTTCTTCCGCTTCGGAACCACATGCATGATCGCCACAATGATCGCACCAACAATCAGACCGATCACCGCAGAAGCAGCGGTACCAAGCACCCACGACAGCACGCCACCAAACCAACCGTGGATAAGTTCTTCACCCCAGTGTTCGAGGTGGTGGAGTTGATCTGTCGGCCAATGGAAGCCGGCCTCGCCGATGTTGATCAGCAGGATGTGTCCGCCGACCCACAGCATCGCGGCGATACCCACGACAGTGAGGATGCTCATCAGCTTGGGCATCGCTGAGACGAGCCCACGACCGACCTTCTGGCTCACCGTGGAGTTGCGCTTGGCCAGGGCCAGGCCGAGGTCGTCCATCTTCACGATCAGGGCCACCACGCCGTAGACGAGCGCGGTGATGAGGAACGCAACGGCGATCAGCACCATCAGGCGGGTGACAAACGGCTCGTCCTCCACCGACGCCAGCGAGATGATCATGATCTCCGCCGACAGGATCAGGTCGGTGCGGATGGCGCCGCTGACCATCGTCTTCTCGAAATCGGGACCACGCTCGCTGGGCTCCACCACCTCTTCGTGGTGCCCGGCAAACGCCTCGTAGACCTTCTCGGCCCCCTCGTAGCAGAGGAACGCGCCGCCGACGATCAGCAGATACGGCAGCGCCCCCGGCAGGAACTGGCTGAGGATCATCGCCACCGGCAGAATGATCAGCAGCTTGTTGCGGATCGACCCCAGCGCGATCTTGCGGATGATCGGCAGCTCGCGGTCGGGGGTGAACCCGTGCACGTAGCGGGGAGTCACCGCGGTGTCGTCCACCACCACGCCCGTCGCCTTCACGCTCGCCTTGCCGGCAGCGGCAGCGACGTCGTCGAGGGTCGCCGCGGCAGCCTTCGTGATCGCAGCGACGTCATCGAGTAGAGCTACGAGACCACCAGCCATTGCAGACGCCTCCTCAGGTCAACGGTGTAGTTCAGAACAATACGTCGTGGCTGCACATTGTCCGGTCTGAAGATGCGGCGACCTGGCCGCAACCCGTCAGAACCGTGCCTTCAACCCACACAACTTACGAGTCCGTTCACACGCGACGTCATCGTCCCGATGCCACATGCTGCTGTACCCCGACTCACCGAAGCCAAACGGTCCGCGCTTGATCTGCAAATACCGGCGCAACCGTCACCCACCCGTTCTGCCGACGATCAGTCGAGCTCGTTGACAAACTCCCTGATCAGCGCCCGCGCGGTGACGATCCCTGACTCGATGGCCCCGTCCACCACCACGCCGTTCCACCCGCGGGCGAAGTCGGCGCCGGCAAATCGCAGCCGGGAATCGCTCGACAGGAAGTTGCTCCATCCATCGAAGAACTGTCCCGCCCGCAACGTCGCCCAGGTCTGCCCCGACCACCTGTCGGCCACCCAGTCGTGGCCGCCGCAGTCCAGCACCCTCAGGTCGTCGCGCCAGACGTTGAGGGCTTTCTGTGCTGAGTCGACGTCCTGGAGGTCAATGGCGTTGTGGTCGGAGCCGAAGCCCACCAGGATGGTGGCGTCCTCGTCGTCGAGGAAGTACTCGCTGCGCAGTAGGGAGATCGGGTTGTCGCCGGGAGCGCCCGCGATGATCGAGTGCCGTCCGGCCACCTTGATCCAGATCTTGAACCCGACCGAGTTGGTGCCCTCGGCGATTACCTTCTGCTGACCGGCCGGCAGCGGTGGGTCGAACTCGATGTGCGAGAGGGCGCCGATGGGTGCGGTGACGATCACCGCGTCGGCATGTTCGGTGGTTCCATCCGCCAGCTTTACCTCCACCGCTGTCGGCGAATGGGTGATGCGCTGGACGGGGGTGTCGAGCAGGATGTCGCCGCGCACGTCCCCGGCGATGGATTCGTAGAGCCCCCGCATGCCGTCGACGAGCTTGAAGCGCAGCGTTTGCTCATCCATCAGCGAGCTCCGATGATCGCTCAGCGCGGCCCAGTGCTTCGCCATCAGCGGCGACGCCGTGGCCGTTGAACCCTGGTAACCGGCGGACCAGTACGCATCGGCGACGTCGATCTCCGCCTTGGTGAAGTCGCCGTCCCGGAGGCAGTCGAGCACGCTGCCGGTGTCGGCGTGGAGGAATCGCTCCCGGACCGCGGGGTCGGTGTTGGGATCGTCAAGAATCCCCAGCGGGTCATGAGGATTCGGGAAGAAGTCCCGTGAACCCTCGAAGATCTTGTCCTGCACGCGAGTCAGTGCGGTGTCGAGGTCGTGTTCAGTGCCGTGATGAACTGTTCCGCCGCTCACCCAGTAGGCGTCGTCGATGTCGGGGCTGGGGTAGATCTTCTGTCCGTATCGCGTGATCTCGGTCCACACAAACGGCTGCATCCAATGCACCCACGTCGCACCCATCTCCAGGGTGTGCCCGCCCAGGCGTTCGTCAGTCCAGGCGCGCCCACCGATGCGGTCCCGGGCTTCGAGGATCTTCACGGTATGTCCGGCGGATTCGAGTTCGCGAGCCGCGATCAGACCCGAGAACCCCGCTCCGACGATGAGAATGGACTTTGTGGTGGACATACGTCCTCCTGTCGTGTCAGGTGTTGCTCGGAAGTTATGGAGTGGTCGGGGTACGGTCGCCGTGGCGGTCCCGCGAGCGAATCACGAAGTGCCCGCACACGGTTGCCGCGACGAACGTCACCGCGATGACCGCGAGGAAGACGTTCGCCAAGACTCGCGAGCCGCCGATGAGGGTGGTGAAGTTCGCGATGACCAGGGCGGTGATGGCGCAGAGCCCCAAGCCGCCGAGAACGGGAGCAATCTTGGTGTGCCACAAGCGGTTGTCGACGTCCGAACGCGCGAAGAAGGCCACGATCGCGATGCTGGTGAGCACCATGACCACCAGCATCGCCACGGTGGCGACGCCCGCCATCCACGTGAACAGCTCGAGCACGGGGTCGGCGCCGGCCAGTGCGAAGATTCCGACAAGGACAAATGCGCATGCGGTCTGGACGAGGGAACCGACGTGGGGTGAACCGTGCCGGGTGTGCACTGCCATCAGCCCTCGAGGAGCAAAACCACTGCGCGAGAGTGCGTGGGTGTACCGCGAGATCGCGTTGTGGAAAGCGAGCAGGGCGGCAAACAGACTCGTCACCAACATGACCATCATGACGTCGGAGGTGACGCTGCCGAGGTACTCCGTGGTGGCGATGAAGGTCAGATCAGCGGTGTTCTCCAGCGCGACGGCCTGCACGTTGTCGGATCCGAAGGCCAGCACGATCGCCCAGCTGGCCACCGCATACAGAACGCCGATGGTGATCACGGCGACGTACGTGGCAATTGGCACCGTCCGGCGCGGATTCTTCGTCTCCTCGCCGTAGATGGCTGTCGCCTCGAAGCCGATGAATGAGCCGATGGCGAACATCAACGCGATGCCTGGCGAGCCCTCCATGAAAGTCGAAGGGCTGAAGGACGATGCGTCGATACCCTCGGCACCGCCCTGCCCGAGAATCGAAGCCGACAACACCACGATGAGCGCAATCTCGGCAATCAGCAGAACGCCGAGCACCTTTGCGCCCAGGTTGATACTCCGGTAGCCGAGCACGGCGACTAATGCCATCAGAGCGAACGCCCACACCCACCACGGCAGATCGGGACCACCGAACCGCTCCATCACCGCGTCCACGGTGGATGCGGCCAGACCGTAGATCGCCGCTTGGATGGTGGTGTAGGCGAGCAATGCGAGCGCTGCCGCGCCGAGCCCGGGGGAGCGGCCCAACCCCTTGGTGACGTAGGCGTAGAACGCGCCCGTTTCGGTGACCGAGCCACTCATCGTCGCGTAGCCGACGCTGAAGACCAGGAGAACCGCGGCGGCGACGATGTAGGTCAGGGGAGCGCCCGCGCCATTCCCCAGCGCGATCATGACAGGCAGTGAGCCCGCCACGGCGGTGAGTGGCGCGGCGGCCGCGATCACCAGGAAGACGATGCCGGATACCCCGATGGATCCGCGGAGTCTGTGCGTAGGAGCGGAAGCCGATGTCGAGACTGCTTGTTCGACCATGATTGACCTTTCTCTGGGCGCCCCGCGGGATGCTGCTCGCACCGGTGCTGATGGGCTGTGATTCTACGAGCGTAGAATCATGGTGTGACGAACGCTACACCGCGTTCGCGCGATGTGCAGGGGTGTTGGTGTGCAGGAATCTTTACCTCGACGGCAGCGGCGGGCACGTGTTCGTAGAGGTGATTGGTACTGTCGCAACGTCGAATGAAGGAGTGCGGGTGCCGAAGCTGGTGGACCACGTCGAGAGGCGTCGTGCGATCATCGCCGCCGCGTGGCGAATCATCGCTGACCGTGGAATCGACGGCATCAACATGCGCGACCTCGCCACCGAAGCCGGCTACACGAACGGCGCTCTGAGCCATTACTTTTCGGGCAAAGACGAAATTCTGCGTACGGCCTTCGACTTTGTCATCGAGTCCACCAATGAGCGCATCGAACGGTCGATTGACCGGCGGCACGGCCGGAAGGCTCTGCGGCGCATGTGCTTCGAGATCATGCCGCTGACGGACGAGGCAAAGCTCGAGGCACGCATCGCGGTATCCCTGTGGCAACGGGCCATCACCGATCCGCAGATGGTCACGGTCAACAACACCGCGGTGGCTGCCTGGAAGGTGCGCCTTGCGGAATTGTGGCGAGACGCCATTGCCGCCGGTGAGCTGCCGGACCGCGACGTCGAGGTGGGGGTGGAGGCTCTGATGACCATGATGATCGGTCTGCAGGTGACTGCTGCCCTCAGTCCGGACGGAATGACGCGCAAGGCGCAACTGGCATTGCTCGACTCTGTCCTCGGCGGCTAGTCGGCTAGGCATCGAGGTGGAATCGCGGTGGTGGCAGTTCTCGCAACCCGCGACCACCGCGAGGTTCACAGGATGATCGTGATCGTCTTGGGCTCGGTGTAGGACAGGATTCCCTCGTAGCCCAATTCACGGCCCACCCCACTGGCTTTCACCCCACCCCAGGGAAGCTGTGGAGCCAGCGGTGACCAGCCGTTGACGCCGATTGCACCGGCCTCGATCTGTGCCGAGATGGTATGCGCGCGAGTGACATCGCTGGTCCACACGGTGGCTGACAAGCCATACTGATTGTCGTTGGCCATCGCGACGGCCTCGTCGTCGGAATCGAACGGGATAACAACGCCCACTGGCCCGAAGATCTCTTCGCGAGCGACGGACATGTCGTTGCGGCCGGCCATCACTGTGGGGTTGACGAAGAAGCCCGGCCCATCGGGGGCGGTGCCGCCGGTGATGACGTCGGCGCCTTCGTCCGCGCCCTTGCGCATGTACCCCAGCACCCGGTCGCGCTGTCGTGCATTGACCAACGGTCCCATGGTGGTGGCGGAATCGAAGGGGTCGCCGATGGTCTGTGCCTCGGCCGCGCCCTTGAGTCCTTCGAGGACCGTCTCGTACACCTTGCGGTGAGCGATGATTCGTGTGCCCGCGGCGCACACCTCGCCCTGGTTGAAGAACAGGCCCATCGCCGAACCTTGGATCGCAGCTTCGAGATTGGCGTCGTCGAATATGATCTGCGGTGCCTTGCCGCCGAGTTCGAGCGCGGCGCGTTTGAAGTTCACTGCTGAGTTCTGCAGGATGCTCCGGCCGACCTCGGTGGAACCGGTGAAGGAGATCTTCTGGATGCGGGGATGTCGGGCAAGGGCCTCGCCCGCAACCTTGCCTGCGCCGGTGAGTATGTTGACCGTGCCCGGCGGGAAGCCGGCTTCATCGATGAGTTCGGCCAACCGGAGAATCGACAGCGACGCGTCTTCCGATGGCTTGATGATGACCGCGTTGCCGCAGGCGAGCGCCGGCGCAAGCTTCCAGCCGAGGATCATCAGGGGGGCGTTCCAGGGCACGATGGCCGCGACCACGCCGAGCGGATCGCGACGTGTGTACGCGTGTGTGGGTACCGGCCCACCGAGGTAGCCGTCGTTGGCGACCAGCTCGCCGTTGATCTTGTCGGCCCAACCGGCGTAATAGCGCAGCGTGGCAACGAAGTTGGGAATCATCAGCGCCGCGCCCATGCCCACTGGCCTGCCCATGTCCAGTGACTCCAGCGCTGCGAGCTGGTCGAGGTTGCGTTCGACCAAGTCGGCCAGCTTGTGCAGCATCGCCCCCTTGCGGGAAGGGGCGAGCGTGCCCCAGTCGCCGCGGAAAGCTGAGGTGGCCGCGTCCACCGCAGCGTCGACGTCGTCGGGCCCGGCGGCGGCGAGTTCTGCCAGCGGTCGCCCGGTTGCGGGATTCAGGGTGGTGAAGGTGTCGCCGGCGTCTCGCCATTCCCCGCCGATGAACAGGCCGGTGTGCAGGTTCGAGATATCGATCATGGTCGAGGTGCTCCTGAGGCTGAGGGAAGCTGTAATTCTACGTTCGTAGAACCATAGGGTGTGACGTACGCTACTCCTGCTTGGCTCGCTCGGGAAGATGTGTGGTGTGAAGGAACCTTTACCTGGGGTGGTGGGGCCGTCGGTGTCGCTCTGGGTTTTGGTCGTTGCTCGGTCTGCGGGGCGAGCGTCTGCGGGTTTCGTGGGCGGGTGAGGTTGGCCGCTCGAGTCTCTGGTGGACGCTCGGTCTGTAGCGCGAGCGGCTCCGAGTTCGGTGAGCTGGGTCCGGGGGTCGCTCGGGGTTCTGGCGAACGCGCGGTCCGTGGGACGAGCTTCCTCAAGTTTGGCGAGCGCGATGCGGAGGCCGCGCACCGTACTGGCCAACGCTCGGTCTACGGCGCGAGCAACCTCCAGGACTGCGAGCGAGCTGGAACGCCAGATAGCGTAGCCGCGTCAGCTCGCACATGACCACCCGAAACGCGCTGTCCAGAAACAAGTTTGCGGCCAGCACTTGCCAACTCCGGCTCCGAGTGTCACTCTGGGAAACATGACTACAGGAAAGGCGGATCCCGCCACCGTCGCGTGAGCGCCGCATTTGGGTCCTCGGTTCTTGACCGCCGAGCGCCGCAAGACCACCATTCTCAGTTTGATCTCGAGCATTCCCGCACCATCGCTGACATTCACGCAGCGTGGCTTGCGCATGCACTGACCACCGGGCCTAGCGACCGAAGTTCCGCGGAAACCGCTGTGGCACAGCTGTATCGGCTGGCTGACCGTCCGGAACCCGACTTCGTCTGGGTACCGTCACCGCCCGCGGGCGCCGACTTGATCATCTCCGAAGGTCTCGCGTCATCGGTGCCGGTCGTCCACGGCATGCGGCAGTCCGCACATTCTGACGTTGCAGCGGTGATTACCAGGTCGAAAGCGCGGATGCTGGCGCGAATCGATCCGCACCGTCGCTCGAATCGCTTCGGATGGTGGCGGGCTCCGGTTCCGCCGCCGGATCGCAACCCGGGGCCGAGGGTGAGAGTGCGTCGGGAAATACGGGATTCGTTACACACTAGTGTTTCTGATGGTATTGCCGCTGCTATACGCGCCCTCACGCCACCGATCGCCGGCTACGTCACCTGGTACGGGCAGCACGAAGCCCCCTGGCTCGCGCACTGCATTGCCGGTCGACAACTCGGGCTGTCCAGGTATTCGCAGGAAGACACCGAGATCCTCGACATCAACTGCGCGTTGGCGCGAGCGACGGGATGGTGGTGGCCATTTGACGACGTCTGTGTCATGGCCGAGCGACCCGCAACTATGCACACCGAACCCACCCCGGACGCGAGGTTCGGCCAACGGCGCCTTCACCATGACGAAGCGCCAGCCATCCAATTCGCCGATCGGAAAGCACTTTACGTGCTCCATGGCACTGTCGTTCCCGAATGGGTGATGCATGATCCGACCGTTGAACGTATCGCTCGCGAACGCAATGTAGAAGTCCGTCGGTGCGCGATCGAGCGCCTCGGCTGGGATGTCTACATCTCGGAAGCTGGGATGACACTGATCGATCAGGCCGATGACCCTGGGAACGTCGATGGCACCTTGGCGCTGTATGCAACTCCACCAAATGTGCGCCGAGGCGGACGAATACTGCTGGTTCTCAATGGTTCCCGGGAACGCGATGGTACCCGCCGACGGTACGGGCTTCCCGTGCCCGATGGGATGTCCTCTGCACTCGACGCCGCCGGCTGGACCTACGGCGTTAGCGGCGACGACTACTCGCGGCTCGTCCGCCGCACCTGAAAACCCTCCAACAGAATCTAAACCACAACCACAAGGTGATCACATGAACTCCACCATGACCCTGTCCGATCTCACCGCGCTCTCAGGCCTCGAGGTCTTCGACTACCTCGACACCGAGATGTCGATTCCCGTCGTAGACGGACTCCAAGCGCAGGGCGACCTTCTCGTCACTCCCGCCGACATCTTGCCGATGGTCACGTCCTACCCGAATACACGTCCCGAACCGGTTTCACGGGCGGGAATTGAACTGCTGCGCAGCGCAGCCGGCGGAAACCCGCACAGCCTTGTCTCCGAAGCAGGCCACTGTATGTGGATGGCGCACGTAATCGATCCGAGAGGTCTGGCGCTCGGCATCCTCGACACTGACGTGGTCGCGTACCTCATTCATCCCGAGCACGGAGCCACGGGGATTGCCCCTGGTCGTTACGTGATCGGGCGACAGCAGGAGTTCGACATGACTGTTCGTCGGACACCGCCGGCCTGGACGACGAGCGATTCCCTCTGGGGGAGTGGGCGGCTCGTCGCTGACTGACGCCCGATGCCCGGTGGTGCTAACACCGAATGCCGGCCAGCGACAATATGTTGTCGCTGGCCGGTATCGAACGCCTCGTTCCAATGTCGTGCAACTCGATCGCCAGTCCGAGTCTCCTCCGAGTCGGCATGCAAGACTTGGCACTCATGACCCGTCAAAGAACGCATGCGCTAGCCCGAATCACTGGTCATGCTGCGTGGTGGGTGTTCGTGGTCGGAACGTTGGTGGCCGGCGGCATCACCTGGCTGGGCATCGATCAGGACTACTACCGTCCGTTCATTCCCTCATCGGACGAGTGGACGGCATACACCCCGTTGACGGACGAGACGTTCGTGGGAGCGGACTATGTTGATGTCGCCATGTTGTATTCGTACGACAGATGGACTAACGGCGAAATGCTCTCTGCTTTGGCCTTTGTGGTGGTCTTGATTGCAGCTGTGGTTGAGGCGGTTTCAGCTGGTCGATTGCGGCAAGGTGTCGTCACGGTGCTCGCGCCCTGCGCTGCTCTGGGGCTGCTGGTGATCGCGACCCCCGGCACCATTGACGATTCCGGGCTTGAGTTAGGCACCGCAGTGTTCTTGATTCTGGCAGCAGTCGCCGTACGCGAGGTGTGGGCCCGCGGTTTCGCCCCTCGGTCCGTCTGAGCGCGCAGAACCGCTCGAACTACGAACCACTCGAAACCGCGTCTGACTGCCGCCGCAGCGTAGTTTTCGAACTAGCCGATCGGCCGCTTCCTCGAACTCCACAGACCACATAAATGTGGTGCTGCTCAACAACGCGACAACCACAACCCGCAGTTATCGACACTCCCACAACTAACGCGTTTAAAGGGTCGAGAGCCAACTGCAAGCGCTCGGAATGCTTCAACCGCGGGTGAGGGTGCCCCGGCTGTCAGTCCATGGAACCGCGGTCTGGCCGTGGGCGTCAGAGAGCCGGGGGGTGGTGCACATGACCGGTGCAGTCAGTAAATCGTGGGCGTCTCGCGCCGCGCGGACGGTTGGCGGCGTTGTTGTGGGTGTCGGGGTGTGGATACTGGTGGCGTTGGTCATGTACTTCACGCCCGTGCTGTGGCTCTTCGGCCCAGCATTGGCCAGCTTGACCTGCGTGTCCGGCGGAGCGTGGGGCTACCGCATCTACGAAAAAGACGATGTTGCCGTTGGATTCATGCTGGTCGGCATACTGGGCTTCGTGGTGGTCAGCAGTATGTGACTGCCAAGCCTCCTTTAGTGAAGCAGGATGGCCTGTGCAAGCAGTCCTATCGCGTCTCCGACTCCGAGGTTCTCACGCAAACGTGGTGCTACTCAACACCGCAACAACAACACCCGCAACCACCAACACACCCACAACCGTGGCCATGATCCAGGCCAGTCGGCGCCGATGTTTGGTGGCAGCGTTGATGCCGACTCCGATGCCGACCAGGATCGCCATCGAATACAACGAGATACCGAGTGTCAGTGCTGCGGGGGAAATGGCGCCCTCACCCCTTGTCCAGCTTGACTGATTCGCCCTCGGCCGGCTTCGCCGCGATCTGCTGGGTCTTCTTGTACAGCCACGCGATAACGGCGACGAAGACGATCACACCGAGGTACTCGGAGATTTTCTCGAATCCGCTGCCGACAATGGCGAGTGGGCTCTCGTCGTCGGTTGCGGCAACGATGCCGGCGAACACCACACCGAAGAGGCTCTCACCGACGATGAGTCCGGTGGCCAACAGGACGCCCATGCGCTTCTTGCGTTCCACCTCGACGCCGGACTTCTCGGCCCACTTGTTGTAGAAGGTGCCGAGGATGGCGCCGATCGGGATGACCAGCGTCAGCGAGATGGGGAGGTACATACCCATACCCACGGCCAGCGGCGGCAGACGGAACTTGCTGTTGGTCGTCCGGGTCAGCACCTCGTCGACAACGATGATGCCGATACCGATGAGCGCACCGACACCGATCAGGTTCCAGTCCAGGTCGGAACCGAACACGCCCTTGGCGAGTGAGGAGATCAGTGCGGCCTGCGGCGCTGCGAGCGCGTCTTCGCCCGCGCCGGGTGCTCCGACGAAACCGAAGGCCGTCTGCATCAGCTGCAGGATCGGCGGGATCACGGCGGAACCGAACAGCACACCGATCACCAACGCCACCTGCTGCTTCCACGGCGTTGCACCCACGAGCTGGCCGGTCTTGAGGTCTTGAAGATTGTCGTTAGAGATGGTCGCGACACCGAAGATCACCGCCGTCGTGAACAGCGTGAATGCAATCAATGCGGTGTTCTGGGCGTCTGTGGCATCGCCGTACACCATCTTGATGAGCAGGGCGGCGATGAGAACAACAAGAATTCCGACGCCGGAAATCGGGCTGTTGGACGACCCGATGAGGCCGGCCATATAACCACAGACCGCCGCGACCACGAGCCCGATCACGAACACCAAAATGATGCTGACAGCAATGATTCCGGTGGCCGTGCCGTGCAATGCCGTGTTGTGCACAAAGTCCCAGAGGAGTAGCCCGATCGGGATCAGGGCCACCACGATGACGAGCCCGACGTAGGTGATGGGGATGTCCTGCTCGGTCAGCTCGACCGACGACCCTTTACGGCGACTGCTGGCCGACACCATCGCTGTCTTGATGCCCTTGATGATCGGGCCGATGATCTTGAGCAAAGTCCAGATCGCGGCGACCGCGATGGCTCCGGCGCCCACGAACCGGACGTCGGACGAGAAGATGCTGCTGACCCCGTCGAGCAGAGCCTCGCCCGCGGGCAGGTTTCCGTTGCTCTGGATGGGCAGGATGATGCCGAACGAGATGACCAGGCCGATGAGCATCGCGATACCGACTGTCAGTCCGACCAGATGGCCCACGCCGATCAGGGCCAGCGACAAGCTGGCGCCCCACATCGTCCCGCCCGCACCGACTTTGACCGCGCCGGCCAACGAGTTGCTGATGAGTTTGAGGTTCGCGAGAAGGTTGAACGCAGCGGCAACCACCGACCCGATCAGAATGATCCGCAGCCCGCCCCTGTTCTCTTCGGCGCCCTGGGTGGTGTCGCCCACCCGCAGAACCTCGGCAGCCGCCACCCCCTCGGGATAGGGCAGATCAGATCCCGTCACCAACGCTCGGCGCAGCGGGATCGAGTACATGACGCCGAGGATGCCGCCGATGGCGCACACCGCCACCGTGATCCAGTACGGGAAGCCGGTCCACCAGCCGACCATGATCAAGCCGGGCAGCACAAAGATGATGGCCGAGAGAGTGCCCGCGGCCGATGCAATGGTCTGCACGATGTTGTTCTCGACAACGGTGTGGTTCGCGAAATAGCGCAGGATGCTCATCGAGATGACGGCCGCGGGGATCGCCGTGGCAAAGGTAAGACCCACCTTCAAGCCGAGATACACGTTGGCGGCCGTGAACACGAGGGTGATCAGCCCGCCCAGGATGATCCCCCGGACGGTCAGTTCCCGCAGCCCGGGCGACTTCTTGTCCGTTGCGGTTGCGTCCTCTGTGGACATGTTGCTACCCCTCATCTTGAACGGGTCTGGTGATCATTAGCCGCCGAAACAAAAGCATCGTTGACCGTGACACTGTAATCCCGAACCCGCGGCTGCGAACCACCTGTCGGCGAAAACCCCGCAGGCATCAAGAACGTGCTGGTTGAACGGCCCGGCCCGTGCTCGTCAGAGATCGGACGCTGCGTCTTTAGAAACGGTCCCGGAGCGTGGTTCTGCTGGTAGTTTCCGCAAGATGGGACCCACCGTCGCACGCCTGGCCCGCCTGTTCCCGAGCATTCTGCTGGTGGCGGTCCTCGTCGCCGCAGCGGGGTTCTCCGGCGCCGGAGGTGCAGGTGCGGCACCGGGCTTCTATCAGCCACCCGGCGACATCCCCGACCGCCCTGGGATTGTCTTGCGGACCGAGCCGTCGCCGCTGGCGTTCAGCATCCCCGCAGGCGGCGGCGCGTTCCCAGCTACCGGCACCCGCCTGATGTACAGCAGCACCGACCTCAACGGTGCGCCCATCGCTGTGACCGGCACGTACTTCGAGCCGGCCGCTGCGTGGAACAAGCCCGGGCCCCGCCCGATCATCAGCATGGCCGTCGGCACCCACGGCCAGGGCGATCAGTGCGCGCCGTCGCGTCTGTTCAACTCCGTCATCTCCTACGGTGGCGGACTCGACGTGATGGTGCAGTACGAGATCGCCGCGGTATACGCGGCGGTTGCCCAGGGCATCGGCGTGGTCGTCACCGATTACCAGGGTCTGGGCACCCCGGCCGTGCACGGCTACCTCAACCGGGTGGCGCAAGCGCACGCAGTTCTCGACGCCGCCCGCGCAGCCATCGACCTCAAGTCCCTGCCCGCCGACACCCCGGTCGGCATGTGGGGCTATTCGCAGGGCGGGGGAGCGGTGGCCGGTGCCGCCGAGTTCCAGGCTTCTTATGCGCCCGAACTCAACGTTCGCGGCACCTACGCCGGCGCACCACCTGTTGATCCCCTGAAGACCCTGGGCCTCGCCGAGGGCGGAATCCTCACCGGCGCAGTCGGATACGCTTTAAACGGCGTGTACAACGATTACCCGTCGGCGAGGCCCGAACTCGATCGACTGATCAACCCGGCAGGCAAGGCGCTGATGCGCGACACGGCAAATCAATGCGTTCCGGAGACGTTGGCGCGCTACGCATTCCAGCGAACCAGTCAATGGACCACCAGTGGCCGACCACTCGCCGAGGTCGCGACGGACAACCCAGTTCTGAAATCGGTCTTCGATCAACAGCGTATCGGCACGCTCACACCCCAGGCGCCCATCCTCATCGTCGCCTCCGACAACGATGACGTGGTTCCGTGGAGCACATCGAGGGACGTCGCTCGCGAGTGGTGCGGCCGCGGCGCCACCGTCCAGTTCACCACCTTCCCGCTGCCGCCGATTCTTCCCGGTACGGCCGCGGCGCACGGCATTCCAGAGTTCTTCGGCATCCCGACCGCGTTGGGTTGGATGATCGACAGATTCAACGCAGTGCCGCAGCCACGGTGCGTCATCGCTTGATGTTCGTGGAACCGCCGCAGTAAACGAATTGGCCAGGCCAAACCCATGTCGTGGATTCGGCAGTCGGTCGGCTGACAAACGACAGATTGTCCAGATTGAGCCGGGTGTGTGACGGCCTATTAGGAGGCCAGTTGTATCGAATTCGAGGCAACTGGAATCTTATTCCAGGCAACCTGTCACCACCTCTGATCTGGTGTTCTGCGTAGTCAGATGCAGACCCGGACATATCGGATAAAGGTCACAAGTGTCATTTACCATGATCAATGAATGGTCAATTTTAAGAAATCTCAAGTTGTCCGGATAGTTACTTGATTTTCGTATTGAAAAGACCATGCAATTCATTTGATTTTCGTATGGTGGCCTCATGGCCCGGTCAACGGATAGGAAGCCAAACGGGGTTCAGGGCGAGGCAGCAAAGGCCCTCCTCGACGTCGGCAGGTTCTTCACCCGGTGGGATGAGAGCGACGACGGCCGCATGGTGTTCCGGGAGGGCGGCCGTGCGGGTGACGTGTTCTACCGCGACCGATGGAGTCACGACAAGATCGTCCGATCCACCCACGGCGTGAACTGCACCGGTTCCTGTTCGTGGAAGGTGTATGTCAAAGACGGCATCATCACCTGGGAAACCCAGGAGACCGACTATCCATCGGTCGGCCCGGACAGGCCCGAGTACGAGCCGCGTGGGTGCCCCCGAGGTGCCGCGTTCTCCTGGTACACCTATTCGCCCACTCGGGTCCGGCACCCCTACGCCCGCGGCGTACTCGTGGAGATGTACCGCGCCGCGAAGGCTCGTGTGGGCGACCCGGTGCTCGCCTGGGCCGATGTGGTTGGCGACCCGATGCGTCGGAGGTCCTACCAACAGGCACGGGGCAAGGGCGGCCTGGTCCGGGTGTCGTGGGACGAGGCCATCGAGATGGCAGCCGCGGCGCACGTCCACACCATCAAGACCTACGGCCCCGACCGCTGTGCCGGCTTCTCGCCCATCCCGGCGATGTCGATGGTCTCGCACTGTGTGGGCACCCGATTCATCCAGCTCATCGGCGGCGTGATGACGTCGTTCTACGACTGGTACGCCGACCTCCCGGTCGCCAGCCCGCAGGTGTTCGGCGACCAGACCGATGTGCCCGAATCCGGCGACTGGTGGGACGCCACCTATCTGATGATGTGGGGCTCCAACGTTCCGGTCACGCGCACGCCTGATGCGCATTGGATGGCCGAGGTGCGTTATCGCGGAACGAAAGTCGTCACCGTAAGCCCCGACTACGCCGACAACAGCAAGTTCGCCGACGAATGGCTACCAGCGCAGGCAGGTACGGACGCGGCGCTCGCCATGGCGATGGGTCACGTCATCCTCACCGAGTTCTTCGCTCGAGACTCGGTGCCGTTTTTCAACGACTACATCAAGACGTACAGCGACTTGCCGTTCCTCATCCACCTCGACGAGCACGACGGCGCGTACGTGCCCGGAAAGTTTGTCACCGCAGACGAACTCGCGACACTGCCCGACGGTGCGGCGCCCGAGGACGAGGTGTGGAAAACGGTTGTCCTCGACAAGAACACCGGCGAGCCCGTGGTGCCGAATGGGTCGCTCGGCTTCCGGTTCTCGAAGTCGGGAGAGGGTCGGTGGAATCTCGACCTCGGCGACATCGAACCGGTCCTCACGTTGCTCGGACGTGACGGCACCGACGCCGTCGAGATCTTGCTCCCGGCCTTCGACGCCCCGGATGGCTCCGGCACGATCCTGCGACGGGGTGTTCCGGCGACGAGGGTCAACGGAGCACTGGTGACCACCGTCTTCGACCTGATGTTCGCGCAATACGGCGTTGCTCGCGACGGCTTACCGGGGGAGTGGCCTGCAGGCTATGACGACGTCAGCACGCCGTACACACCCGCGTGGCAGGCCGAGATCACCGGCGTCCCGGCACAAGCCGCGATCCGGGTGGCCCGCGAGTTCGCCACCAACTCGATCGATTCGGGTGGGCGCTCGATGATCATCATGGGAGCCGGCATCTGTCAGTGGTTCCACGGGGATGCCACCTACCGCGCCATCCTGTCGTTGCTGATCCTCACCGGCTGCATGGGCCGCAACGGTGGTGGCTGGGCTCACTATGTGGGGCAGGAGAAGTGCCGACCCATCACCGGATGGATCTCGCTGGCCAACGCGCTCGACTGGTCGCGGCCGCCGCGCACCATGACCGGAACGTCGTACTGGTACATGCACACCGACCAGTGGCGCAACGACGGTTACTCCGCGGCGTCGCTCGCTTCACCCTTGTCTCGCGGCACGCTCGACCACGAACACACCGCCGATGCCATTGCGCAGTCGGCCCGTCTCGGCTGGATGCCGTTTTACCCCCAATTCGACCGCAACCCACTCGACATCGCCGATGAGGCGAATGCTGCGGTGGACGCCGGGACTGCAGACTCAGTCGGTGGCTATGTGGCCGAGAAGCTTCACGACGGTGGGCTCACCCCGGCCATCACTGATATCGATGCACCGGAGAACTGGCCGCGCACTCTGGTGCTGTGGCGCTCGAACCTGATGGGTTCGTCAGCCAAGGGCAACGAGTACTTCCTGCGTCACCTGCTCGGGACACACCACAACGTGTTGGGAACCGAGAATCCGGAGACACCCCGGCCACGGGACGTGAAGTGGCACGACGAGGCCCCGGAGGGCAAGCTCGACCTGCTGATGTCGGCGGACTTCCGGATGACATCCACAACACTGTTGTCCGACATCGTGTTTCCGGCCGCCACGTGGTACGAGAAATACGACCTGTCGTCCACCGACATGCATCCGTTTGTACACGCCTTCTCGCCCGCGATCGATCCGCCGTGGGAAGCCAAGTCCGACTTCGATCTGTTTCACACACTGGCCGAGAAGTTCTCGGCCCTGGCCAAGACCCACCTCGGGGTGCGCCGCGATCTTGTCAGCGTTCCGATGCAGCACGACACCCCCGGTGAGATCGCGCAGCCGCACGGGCGGGTGATGGATTGGCAGGGCGCCCCGGACCCGGGAACGCCAGGCAAGAACATGCCGAACTTCACCGTGGTGGAACGTGATTACACCGCCATCGCCGACAAGCTCGCTGCCGTCGGGCCGCTGGTGGACAAGCTGGGCTTCACGGTCAAGAACGTCACCTACGACCTGGCCGAGCAGAGCGAACACCTGGCCTCCATCAACGGCGTGATGCTCGGTGGTGCCGCCGACGGTCGCCCCGCCCTCGACGCCGACGTCAAACTCGCCGAAGCAATCTTGACGTTCTCTGGCACCACCAACGGTGCGGTGGCCGTGGACGGATTCGAAAAGCTGCAAAAACGTGTGGGCAAGCGCCTCGACGACCTCGCGGGCGGCTCGGAAGAGAAGCGGATCACGTTCGCCGACACCCAGCGCGCACCGGTCCCGGTGATCACCTCACCGGAATGGTCGGGCTCGGAAACCGGTGGCCGCCGATATGCGCCGTTCACCGTGAACATCGAGCGGCTCAAGCCTTTCCACACACTCACCGGCCGCATGCACTTCTATCTCGACCACGACTGGATGATCGATATGGGCGAGGCACTGCCCATCTACCGGCCCCCACTCGACATGCAACGGCTGTTCGGTGAGCCCCGTTTGGGTCCCGATGGTGCGCAACAGGTGACGGTCCGCTACCTCACGCCACATTCCAAGTGGTCCATCCACTCCGAGTACCAGGACAACCTGTTCATGTTGTCGTTGTCGCGGGGTGGCCCGACCGCCTGGCTCAGTCCTGAGGATGCTGCCGCGATCGACGTGTCCGACAACGACTGGATCGAATGTGTCAACGCCAATGGTGTTCTCGTATGCCGGGCCATCGTGAGTCACCGGATGCCGGCAGGAGTGGCGTACGTCTACCACGTGCAGGAGCGCACCATCGACGTTCCGAAGTCCGAGGCGACCGGACGCCGGGGCGGGATCCACAATTCGGCCACCCGATTACTCGTGAAACCAACGCACCTGATCGGCGGCTATGCCCAATTGTCGTACGCCTTCAACTATCTCGGGCCGGCAGGTAATCAACGCGACATGGTGGCCACCATTCGCAAACGCAGCCAGGAGGTGACGTTCTGATGCGAGTCATGGCGCAGGTCGGCATGGTGATGAACCTCGACAAGTGCATCGGATGCCATACGTGCTCGGTGACGTGTAAACAGGCCTGGACCAATCGCGCCGGCACCGAATACGTCTGGTTCAACAACGTCGAGACGCGTCCCGGTCAGGGTTACCCGCGGCGGTATGAAGATCAGGAGAAGTGGCGCGGCGGTTGGCATCTGAATGCGAAAGGCAAGCTACGTCTGCGCACCGGCGGGCGATTGCAGAAGCTGTGGACCCTGTTCGCCAGTCCGGTCCAGCCGACCATCGCCGACTACTACGAGCCGTGGACCTACGACTACCAGACGCTGATCGACGCCCCGCTCGGCGACGATTTCCCGGTGGCCCGACCCAAATCGCTGCTCACCGGCGAGGACACGAAGATCTCCTGGTCGGCCAACTGGGACGACAACCTTGGTGGCTCAACCGCATACGGGGACCTCGATCCCATCGTCGAAAAGCTGCGTCGCGAGTCCGAAGAAGCGATCAAGTTCAGTTTCGAACAGACCTTCATGTTCTACCTGCCGCGCATCTGCGAGCACTGCCTCAATCCGTCGTGCATGGCTTCCTGCCCGAGCGGCGCCATCTACAAACGCAGTGAAGACGGCATCGTCCTGGTCGATCAAGACCAGTGCCGCGGTTGGCGCCAGTGCATCACCGGATGTCCCTACAAGAAGATGTATTTCAACCACAAGTCGGGCAAGGCCGAGAAGTGCACCCTGTGCTACCCGCGCATCGAAGTCGGGCAGCCGACGGTGTGTTCGGAGACGTGCGTCGGACGTCTGCGCTACCTCGGAATCTTCCTCTACGACGCCGACGCCGTCACCGATGCTGCCTCCACCCCGGACGAAAAAGACCTGTACGAAGCACAACTCGATCTCCTTCTCGATCCCGACGACACTGACGTGATTGCCGCTGCCAGACGAGATGGGATCCCTGACGACTGGCTGGAGGCCGCCCGCCGGTCACCGGTGTACGCGCTGGCCAAGAAGTACCGCGTCGCGTTGCCCCTGCATCCGGAATACCGCACCATGCCGATGGTCTGGTACGTCCCGCCGCTCTCGCCGATCGTCGACTTGCTCGCCGACCAAGGGCACGATGCCGAGAGTCCGGGCACGTTGTTCGGTGCGATCGACGCCCTGCGCATCCCGGTCGAATACCTCGCTGAACTGTTCACTGCGGGAGACACCGACGTGATCGACAGGGTTCTCAAGCGCTTGGCCGGCATGCGCGCCTACATGCGCGACGTCACGCTCGGCCGGGAGCCTAATCCTGATATTCCGGCTGCGGTCGGTATGTCCGAGGAAGAGGTGTACGAGATGTACCGCCTGATGGCCATCGCCAAATACGAAGACCGCTACGTGATTCCGACCGCCCATCTCGAGCAGGCCGAGCAACTCGACGAGATGGCCTGCGCTCTGGACTACGAAGAGGGTCCCGGGATGTTCGAATCCGGTGCGTTCGGAGAGGCCAGTGGTCGCCCGGCGCCGGTGTCGGTGGAAACGTTCCACGCTCTCAAGCAACGGCAGACCACCAACACTGCGGCGGGGGAGGCGAGCATGGCAGGCCGCGTGAACCTGCTGAACTGGGACGGCAACGGTGTCCCTAACGGCATGTTCCCCGGACCTTCGGAGCTGCGATGAGGTGGCTACGCGGCACGCGCGGTATCGACCACCGGGTGATTTACCAGGTTGCGTCGTGGTGTCTGAGCTATCCGGATGAACAGTTGTTGTCGAAAGTTGCACTGCTGCAAGCAGCTCTCGACGAGCATCCTGATCGGAACACCGCCACGTCGCTGCATCGTTTCGTCGACTATCTGACCAGTGCTGACGCCGAGGCCATCCGCCGCGAGTACGTCGACGTCTTCGACCTGTCGAACAAGCGGACGCTGTACCTGTCGTACTGGACCGATGGGGACACCAGGCGCAGGGGAGCAGTGTTGGGCGAGTTCAAGCAGATGTACCGCGACAGCGGGTATCTCGTTGATCTGCACGGTGAGTTGCCCGACCATCTGCCCGTGGTGCTCGAATACTGCGCGCGCGCTGATCCTGCGGTTGTCCAGGAACTCCTCACCAGGTACCGCGCAGCTCTCGAACTCATCCGGTTCGGCCTCCTCGATACGGGATCGCCTTATGGCGATGTGTTGACCGCTGTGTGCTCGACAGTGCCAGGCGCCTCGCCGACGGACCGTCAATCCGCAATGGCCATGCGGCCGTCCATCCCGATGGAAACGGTTGGCCTCGAACCGTTCGACCCCCGCCTGCTACCCATCGCGGAGACGAGGTGAGACGTGGACATCTTCCTGTGGGGCGTCGTCCCATACCTGACCCTGGCCCTTCTCATCGGCGGCACCATCTGGCGCTACCGGTACGACAAGTTCGGCTGGACCACGCGTTCTTCGGAGTTGTACGAATCGCGACTCCTGCGCATCGGTTCACCCCTCTTCCATTTCGGGATCCTGGTGGTGATCATCGGCCACGCCATCGGCCTGGTGATCCCCGAATCCCTCACTGAGGCAGTGGGTGTTACCGAAGACCTCTACCATCTGAACTCCGCGTTCTTCGGCATCATCGCGGGGGTTTGCACCTTGGCCGGTCTGGTCATCTTGATCTATCGGCGCCGCACTGTCGGACCGGTGTTCATGGCCACCACACGCAACGACAAGGTGATGTATCTGGTTCTCACCGCCGCGTTGCTGCTCGGTCTGTACTGCACATTTCTCGGCGTGGTGCCTGGGCAAAAGGGTGTCAACTACCGGGAAACAGTCTCGCCGTGGTTCCGTTCCATCTTCTACTTCAACCCCGACGTCGCAGCGATGAACAACGCGCCGTTGAGGTTTCATATCCACGTTCTCGTCGGAATGCTGGTGTTCGCGATGGTGCCGTTCACCCGGCTGGTGCACATGTTCACCGCACCCGTGCACTATCTGTTCCGGCCGTACATCGTCTATCGCAGCCGTGACCAGCACTCGTCCCCTGGCAACCAACAGTATCGGCGCGGATGGGCGCCGGTCGGAGTGAAGGACCGCGAACGATGACGATGTCGACAGGGACGGAGGTGCCGGTGGACCGGCGCGCGCAGACACTCAATCTTGTTCTCGCCACCACAGCGTTCACCATCAGCTTCTGGGCCTGGAACCTGATCGGTCCGTTGGGGGTTCGGTACACCGCCGACATGGACTTGTCGTCGACAGCCAAGTCGGTGCTGGTGGCGATCCCGATCCTGGTGGGCTCGCTGGGCAGGATCCTCACCGGGGCACTGACCGACCGGCTCGGCGGACGAATCATGTTCCCGGTGTTGCTCCTTGCCTCAGTGCCGTTTGTCATCCTGGTGGCCATCGGCGGGCACTTCGACAACTACACGATCCTGGTGATCGCGGGCTTCTTCCTCGGTATTGCCGGCACCTCGTTCGCGGTCGGCATCCCATTCGTGAACGCCTGGTACGACAAGTCACGGCGAGGTTTCGCCACCGGCATCTTCGGCGCGGGAATGGGCGGCACAGCACTGTCGGCGTTCTTCACGCCGCGCTTTGTTCAGTGGTTCGGATACGTCACCACCCACGTCATCATCGCCGTGGCACTCGTGGTGGTCGCTGCTATCTGCTGGGTGCTGATGCGGGACTCACCCCGGTGGTCGGCAAATCACGATGCGGTGGTGCCCAAGCTGATCGGTGCTGCCAAACTGCCGATCACCTGGCAGATGGGATTCCTTTACGCCGCGGCGTTCGGTGGATTCGTCGCATTCCCGACGTACCTTCCGACCTACTTGAACGATGTGTACGGCTTCGACATCGAGGCAGCCGGAACCCGCACCGCTGGCTTCGCGATCGCCGCGGTGGTCGCCCGCCCGCTCGGTGGCATCCTCTCTGATCGCTTCGGAGCGCGACTCATCACCGTGATCTCGTGTGCCGGCGCGTCCGTCCTGGCGATCTGGATGATCACCAAACCGCCCCTGGAGATCCCCGCCGGCCTCGACTTCGTGCTCATGGCGTTGTGCATGGGGCTCGGCTCAGGGTCGGTCTTCAGCTGGGTGGCCAAGGAGGCGCCGCAGGAGCGAGTCGGATCCGTGACCGGAATCGTTGGTGCTGCAGGCGGACTCGGGGGCTTCTTCCCGCCGCTGCTCATGGGCGCCACCTACAACGCCGAAGACCACAGCTACACGGTCGGCCTGACGCTCCTGGTCATCGTGTCCGCACTTGCTGCGGTGTACACGGCGTTCGGTATCCGGCACCGGAAGTCGGAGAACGCCGCCGTTTGAGCGGCCCCCGTTGTCGTATGCCGGCGCTACTGTCTCCCCACGTGTTGCCCATGGGGATGGGTGACGTCAATCAAGGGGGAAAGTATGTCGTCAGGGGTGGATGTTCGGATCGACGCGTTGGTAACCGCGTGCGAGCGCGATCTGGGAGACGAGGCTTTGTGGATCAAGCCGAGGGCGTATCCACAGTCGTTGGCGCTGTGCATCATCGACTCGATCTACTCGACGGGCGCTCAGTACGGTCAGGTGGCCAACATCGTCGAGCGGTACCGCACGTATCGATCGGGCCAGGGTGGGGATGCGGACCTCGACGGGCCGGCGGAGTTGCTCGCGACGTTCGACGAGCTGGGTAGCGCGCAGGCGTGGGCGGAACAGATCGGCAACCGTAGGCCGACGTCGACGACGCCAGGCGCACCGTTGAAGGCGGAAGCCGTTCGGGACGGTGCGAGCCGCCTTGTCGGACTAGGGATCCGGTCGGTTGAAGAACTGCGGCTGACGGCAGAGTCCGACGCCATCGATGTGGTCAACAAGTCGTGGCGCGAGGTGCCCGGCCAGCGGTCGGGCGTGACGTGGGCGTACGTGCTGATGCTCGCGGGAATACCTGGCGCCAAAGCGAATCGACTGGTGGTCGAGTACGTGGCCGACGTGCTCGAGCTCCCGGTAGGTGAGGTCGACGCGCGATCGGTCAGCGGGTGGATTCGTGACGTGGCGAAGACGAAGGGATGGAACAGCATTCACACCGAACACGCGATCTGGCGGTTGCAGACCAGACGTCCGGTGAGTGGGTCGGTGGTTGAAGTGGCCGGGTAGGAGGGTGCTGCAGAAGTCGGAGGGAGTGGGGCGTTTGCCGTAGTCCCTCCGACTTCGTGTGGTTCCTCCGGTTGCAGCCGGAGGGTGTGGCTGGTGTCGGAGGGTGTGGGGCCGGGGGAGCGAAGGGGTTGCGGGCGTCGCCCGTGTTTCCTCCGGTTTCGTGTGGTTCCTCCGGTTGCAGCCGGAGGGTGTGGCTGGTGTCGGAGGGTGTGGGGCCGGGGGAGCGAAGGGGTTGCAGGCGTCGCCCGTGTTTCCTCCGACTTCGTGTAGCTCCTCCGGTTGTAGTCGGAGGATATGAATGAAACCGGAGGGACTGTGCCGATCCGATGCTGACCAAACCGCGGGAGCCCTCGGCACTGCAGCGTCCGATCTTCAGCTTTGACGAGCTTTGAACCTCAAACGGCGGGGACGTGTGTCCACCCCGGGTATGGCGGCAGGGTCGGTAGGTATGCGGGGTCCACTGGATTGGTCGGGTAGGCGAGGCCCTTGCTGCCGATCACAGCCATCGGGTAGAACTCGGCCGCCCAAGCGTCGCAGCGCGGCTCGATGAAGGGATTTATGGAGAACTCTCGTAGTTGCCACCCGGCGAATGCATCGTAATTCGGGTACCGCTTCACGTCGTTCGTGACTTCGGCAGCGGGTGCCGTCTCATCAGTCGGCACTGGCTGGCCATTGGGTTGCTCGCGGTCGAGCCTGATACGCCACCCTCTGACAAAACTGGGTATGTGGCCCTCCTCGTCGAGCAGTGCCGGCTCGGTGACCTTACTCAGGTCAACCGGAGCGACGACTGTGCGACTGGCTGCAGGGCTGGGCTGATAAGTACCGAACGATATGTCGCACACACGAGCGTCGACGCTCGTTTCGGTCACATGGACGTCGTAGATGCCGTATCGCATCGTCCCGTCGAGCGGAATCGGTTCGGGATACTTGGGGGTGTCTTCGACAGAGATGCTGTTCTTCCCAAGTGAAGTGCTGGTGCCTTTGTCGAGAAGGCGACCGTATCCGGGGTAGCTAGCGTATCGCCCGACCATGTCCGCGATTGCCTTGGCTTCAACAGCGGCTCGGACGACGGCTACGGATGGCGCGTGCAGATTGACTCCGGGGTCGGCAGACCACACATTGGTGTAGCGCCCCAGTCCGGCGGGGAGGATGTACTCGGATTCCCTCGGTGTCGTTGGGGCAGTAGAGTTCTGGTTTCCGGGACCGTTTGTCGGTGCACATCCGATCACGAGCACGACTGCAATGGCTGCGAGGGCAAGGCCACGGCCGGCGCTCATTTGTCAATCCATCCTTCGGTTGTCCCTTGCTACCGCTGTCCTTGTAACAGTGGGACACAAAGGAATCGGTTCGCACGGCGGAGGGCAGGACGTTTTAGACGGCTGGGACGTGTGTCCATCCCGGGTATGGCGCCAGTGTCGGTAGGTATGACGGGTCAACTGGATTGGTCGGGTAGGCGAAGCCTTCGCTGCCGACGACTGCCATGGGATAAGCGTCTAAAGTCCAGGCGTCGCAACGAGGTTCTGCCGAAACCGAAACCGAGTATCGTTCGAGCGTCCATCCTTCGAACATGTCTTGATTTGGATAGCGTTCGGGATCGGCCTGCTCGAGACCGGTAGTTGTTGTCGGCGCCGCGTGCGGCGGAGCCGCGTTGCTATCCGGTCCGTGAGTCCGCCTGAGTTCTATCTGCCAGAGGTGGTTATAGGCGGGTATGTGTCCGTCTGTGTCGAGTCTGTCGGAGGCTGTGACCTTCTGTAGGTCGGCTGGGTCCCAGATGCCTCGCCAGACAGCAGGGTGTTGTTGGTAAATGCCAAAGGTGATGTCACAGATGCTGGCTGCGATGGTGGTCTCTGTCTCGTCTACGTCATATATCCGGTAGTGCCGGGTCCCATTCAGAGCAATTGGTCTCTCGTAGCGGGGCGTGTCTTCAACGTCTATTCGATTCCTCCCTACGGCAGTCTGAGTCGCATGGTCGAGAAATCGCCCGTACCCGGGGTAGCTTTCGTGACGGCCGACCATCTCAGCAACGGCCTTCGCTTCTACGGTTGCTCGGACGACCGCTACTGGCTCGGAGAGCAAATCGATTCCAGGGTCGTCGGCGTCCCAAACCGTTGTGTAGGGCCCGACGACCGCTGGGAGAACGTACTCGGCCGGGCTGCTCTTCGTCATTGAACCTGACGTAGGAGACGGTCTCTCGTCGCCTTCGCTAGTCGTGCAGGACAACACAAGTGCAACCAGTCCCAATGTCAGGAGACGCCACGGACTACCCCTCATTGAGCAGCCTGTTTTTGTAGTCTTCGTACGACATCGATTCGGTGACGTCTCCCTCTAATCGTGAGTACTGCGAGTCGTAGGCGCTCGTATCGATGCCCGCTCCCTCGATGCGTGGCCGCATTGTTCCGACTAGTTGGTCTTCGTAGCCTGGCCCCAACTCTGCCAAAATGTCGGGCAGAGGCCTAAGGCTTCCGTTCTCAAACAACCGCTCCTCCCCGGGGGCAAGACCATCCGAAGGTACGGGATTTGTCGACGCATACATCTGGTAGTACTGATGTAGCTGCGCATTCTCAACTGCGTCAGGCACATTCGTAGGAGTTGGCCCCTGATCCGGGGCCTTGACGTCGGCGTCCCACGCCGGAACCCAAGGGGACGCGAGGTCGAGGCCGAACTCAGCTGTGTTTCCGATGACGGGTAAACCACCAGCCACCTTCTTGATGGTCTCCTCGACGTTCGACGAGATTGCCGCGCGGTCATCGTTACTGAGTCCGCCTGTGCCAGAACCCAAATGCTCGTCGTGCCAGTCGTCGAGTTCGGCAGCAGTGAGTCCATCAGTGAGAAGGTTCTGGAGTCCGCCGTTTCGCGCGCCCACCTCGGTCGCATTCGGTACCGCGCTCGCGTCAGGCTCCAAGGTCACCAAATTATGTACGTTGAGGGCTTGCTGTGCCTGAACATCGTGCACCAATCTCGCCGCGGTCTCCGGGTCGGACGCAGCAAGGGCCATCGCTCGTTGGGACTGATCTCGGAGCGCGTCTGCGTCATTGCCGAAATCGAGATCATCGTGAGTACTGGTGTTGAACCCGTACATCTCTGGGCTACCGCCGGACATCACATTCAGGTAGGGACGGATCGATTCCTCGATGGCGGCGGCGACTGCTGGGTTGAGATCACCCACACTTTTCTCCGATGCGCCGATGTTCATGAGGTTGCCGAACTGGTCACCCGTGGCTGACGTGCTGTCGAGCAGACCCCGGAATGCGCGAGCCGACAGCTCGGCTCGATGGGCGTCGGTTTGGTCGGCAGCGTAGTCGTCGACCCAATTCACAAGATTGGCCGCGGTCTTGCCGTTGTCCTGCTCCCGCCATTCATGCGCCAGGACGTTCTGCACGGTCCGATCCCGGTTGTAGTCGCCGTCGAGGGCGGTGCCGTCGCTGTACTGGCCTGACAGGATTGCCGCGGACGCCTCATGGCTACGCGTTCCGACGGAGAGCAGGTTCTCCATGGTGGTCTCGTAGTTGTTCTGTTGGTCTGACACCTCGGCACCGGGAAACGACCCCGTGATCAACTCGGAATGCTGTTTCCACGCCATCTCAGTCTCCGACTTACGGATCAACTCGGTGCCCAGCCGTTCGCCAGGTGCGATCCCAGCCCCAGTGTTGGCGAGCATCTTTGCGATCTTGTAGTCCTGCGTGGCAATGTTCGTCGGTTTTCCGCCTAGGTTCACGATCCATTCGTCGCGGTCGCGGTGCGTAGACCAGTCACGCATCCATTGAGGCAAACTGTCGAACCCGCCGTGGACGCTGCCGGCACCGACCTTCTCGTTGGAGAGGATCAGGAGCCCAGATCCCAGTGCCTTTGACCACGCTGCGCCTTCGTCGGAGCCCAGTTTTTCGAACTCCGACTGCAATCCGAGAGTCTGGTCCATTGACAGATTGTTGTAGAACTGATGAAGGAACTCTTGGGCACCTACCGGAAGGTCCTCCACGCGTTCGCCACTGAGCAATCGCTGGGCCTGTTCAGGAGTCAACCCGGCGGCTTCCAAACTCTTCCCGACGATTTCGAGTTCTTCGGGAGTCCACCCGTCCGCCGACATCATTGCCGCCGTTCGGCCATCCGCGGCACTGAGACCGAGCACGGCGGGGGTGAGTTCAGCCAGCGACTGCAGACTTGCCGTCACCGTGGCGGCGTACTGCTGACATGTCTGTTCGGCCGTGTCGGCCTTGCCTTTGAGGAACGCGGACCACTCGTGCCTCAGCTGCGCTTTCTTCTCTTCGGACGAGTCGTCGTCCCCGGCGGGAACGTAGCGAACCAGCCATTCCGGGTCGTCGCCGCTGATCAAATGGAAGCCTTTGCCGGAAGCGTCGGCGATTGCGTTGTCTACTGCGGTCAGTGTTCCACCGATACCGGTCGCAGCCTCGCTGAGCGTGGTACCGAGAGTCTCGTAACCAGCAGCAACGCGCTTGCCCCAGGTTGCTTCTTCGGTTGACCGATTTTCTGCCGCCGTTCGCGACTGACCTTTCCAGTCCGACGTCGGCAGATCGAACTTCCGTTCCGCTTGATCGAGCTTGCCGCGAAGCAGTTCGGCCATCATCGGGAGCGCAGCAAGAACGAGTTGATCGGGCATCCACTTGTCGAGCTGGTTCTTGGTGGGGGTCATCGCGGGCCGTCACCGGTGGGCAGCTGGCCCAACCCTCCGAACTTCAGTGCCGAGAGCTCGTCGACTCCACTCAATCCTTGGCGGGTCGCTCGAACTACTGAGGCCATCGATTCCCATTGGCCCGAGACCACGGTCAACGACCCTCGCAGCGTGTCCGTGGCGGTCGAAGTGGCCGCCACCATCGGTGAATCCGGCATGAAAGCTGCAACGACAGCAGTCACATCCGGATGCGCGATCTCTGCGACCTCTGCCGCGATGCCCTCGATATCGCCTGCCAAGACGCCCAATACGGCGTCGTTGATGATGACGTCCATGATTCCCCCGAATCAGATAGTGGCGGTGTCGAACGCGTATCGAGCGCTCTGACGTTGCCGTCCCCCGGACCCTCCCACCGAGTCCGGATTCGACAGTAATACATGCTTGAGACAGGACATGCGTACGCCACAGTGAAACGTCAGCCGAGCTCTGCAGGCCGCTACTCACCCGGTCAATGCACCGATGCCGCCTGTGGATGCCTCAGACTGGTGGCCATGCCGAACGAACATCTCGAGAAGAAGTCGCCGTCGTTTTTCAGCTGGCAGGTGGCCGGCAGCGGGGACGTGGTGGCACCCCATGAACGACTGACCTGGCCCAGGACTGTGGGCATCGGCCTGCAGCACGTGGTGGCGATGTTCGGCGCGACCTTCTTGGTCCCGGTGATCACCGGCTTCCCGCCTGCGACGACCCTCCTCTTCTCCGGAATCGGCACCATCCTTTTCCTGCTGATCACGCGCAACCGGCTACCCAGCTACCTAGGTTCCAGCTTCGCGATTATCGCGCCAGTCCTCGCCGCGACTGCATCCAACGGGGAATCGGCAGCGCTCGGCGGCATCGTGGTGGTCGGTGTATTGCTGATCATCATCGGCGTGGTGGTGCAGTACGCGGGCACCGGCTGGATCCAAGCGTTGATGCCCCCTGTGGTGACCGGGACGATTGTCGCTCTGATCGGGCTCAATCTTGCCCCGACAGCTAAGGCGAACTATGAGAAAGACGCCATCACGGCGACCGTGGTGCTGGTTCTGCTGATCGCGTCACTGATCCTGTTCCGGGGACTCCTCGGACGCCTCGCCATCTTCACCAGCGTGGTGCTCGGCTACCTGTTCGCGCTGGCGAGAGACGAGGTGGACACCAGCAAGATCGGTTCGGCAGATTGGGTTGGGCTGCCCGACTTCACGACCCCGACTTTCCACCTCTCGGTGTTACCGATGTTTCTGCCGGTGGTGCTGGTGCTGGTTGTCGAGAACATCGGGCACGTCAAGTCGATCAACACCATGACCGGTCTCAACTACGACAACCGCATCGGCCGCGCCCTGGCAGCAGACGGTGTTGCCACGGTGCTCGCCGGCAGCGGTGGCGGTTCGGCGACAACAACTTACGCCGAGAACATCGGCGTGATGGCCGCGACGAAGGTTTATTCGACGGCGGCATATTGGGTCGCCGGCGTCGCGGCAATCATCCTGGGAATGTCACCGAAGGTCGGCGCCGTGATCGCGGCGATCCCAGATGGTGTGCTCGGTGGCGTCACCACCGCGCTCTATGGCCTCGTCGGAATTCTTGGTGTGCACATCTGGGTGACCAACAAGGTCGACTTCTCCAAGCCCGTCAACCAGTTCACCGCAGCCATAGCCCTGGTGATCGGCATCGCCGACTTCTCCTGGGTCATCGGTGACCTCAGCTTCGGCGGTATCGCACTGGGCGCCGTTGCAGCCCTGCTGATCTACCACGTGATGCGCGTGGTGGGTGGCTGGCGGGGGACCGTGACGGTGGACCCGTCGACCGAGAAAACCGGGCCGACACCCAGCTGACCCGCCGGCTCGACTCGGTCACCGCACCGACTTCGTCACCTGACTGATGTTGAATTGCCAGCGTTCGACCACATGAAAGCCCATCCGTGCAGGCACGCGGTAGGCGATGGTGGGGGCCAGACGCGGGCCGGGGTCGAGCGCCGGGCCCGCATCGTGTGCCGACAGGCTCTTGTCCTTCTCCGAGATGGTCCAAATGACGGTGCACGCACGAATCTGGTCACGGCGTAGATGAGGTGCCGCATTGGTGTCCCAGAGAAGTCCCTCGGGCCGGGCTCGCTGCCACAACCCGACATCTATCAGGCCCCGATATGCCTCTGGCCGCGCGGCCAGCAGCGGGCGGATGGGGCCGGGCTCCCACGAGACGGTGTCGTCGAGAAGTAGGCAGTCCCCGGGTGACGCCTGCGCCCCGATGAGGTCTGCGACCTGGCTGTAATCCATCTTGAACTTGGCGTAGTCACCGCGCTGATCGATCCAGTTGGGCGTCGCGGCGATCGCCATGACGACGAGCACGGCCGCGATGGCCGCGGGCTTCTGCGCGATGGCCACCACACAAGCCCCGATCAGCAGAGCCATCGCAGGCGCTGTGAACGACAGATACCGATCGACGTAGATGGGTTGCGATATCAACGAATACAACAGCAACCCGGCGGTGGGGACCACGATCCACACGATCGAGAGGACAACAACCGCGCGCATGCCGCTGGTCGCGACGCGCTCTCGCCGGGCGAAGAACAGCACCACAGCGGCGCCCAACAAGACAAATGCGACCACCGCGAAGGCGATCGAGAAATCGAAGTACTGAGTCAGCAGGACATTGCCGAACACACGCTCGTCGAGAGGATCGATCCAACTGAGCTGGGTGGACTTGGCGCGCATGAAGGCGAGGTAGGGGCTGAGCAGAACCACGGCAAGAACGGTCGACA
Organism: Williamsia muralis NBRC 105860; assembly: GCF_001598915.1. Lineage (GTDB taxonomy): Bacteria > Actinomycetota > Actinomycetes > Mycobacteriales > Mycobacteriaceae > Williamsia > Williamsia muralis. Next base: position 1,396,549 of record NZ_BDAP01000001.1, read on the forward strand.
GAGCCCAGGCACGGAGCTGACTCCGGTTGTTGCCGAGCATGATCAGGGCGATGAGATGAACCGGCACCAGCAACAGCAGGTGGATGTTGACAAGAACCGACAACACCACCAGAACCGCATACAGCAGCCACCAGGACGTGACCCCACGCCGAATTGCCACGAACAAGACGATGGTCAGCCACGTCGACACCACGATGGCCAGCGCGTAAGGACGAGCCTCGATGCCTGCCAACGTGACCCGAGGCAGGATTGCGAAGACGATGCCGGCGGTCACGCCGACGGCGCGGCGCGAGAGCAGTTTGCCGAGCACCACCACGCCCGCACCGGCGACAGCGATCGCAACGGCGCTGGGCAGCCGCGCCCACGCCTCCGATTCTGGGAAGACGGCGAACCAGCCATGCATCAGGACGTAATAGAAGGTGTGGGCCGAGTCGGTGGACGAGACGAGATCGATCAGCTCGGAGATCGAGCGGGTGGACGCCGAGATGGTGGCGGCCTCGTCGTACCAGAAGGACGGATTGCCGATGCCGACGAAACTGACCACAAACGCAAGCACGGCGACGGCGACCGCATCCACGTTCGGGCCGACTCGAAACCTCGACCTGCGCGACTCGGCCGGGGCCACCGTCTGATCGTTCAGCGCTGTCTCCTCACCGGGCCTGTTGACGCGGTCGAGCGTATCTCAGCAAGATCGCTGTAGCTTCTATCCATGTCGTTCCTCGAGGGCCTGGTAGACGACACCAGGCTGCCGATGTTGCTGCTTTTCGCCTCGTTCATGATCACGTTTGTGGTCACCCGGACCATCACCCGGATGATTCGCTCCGGGCGCGGCCCCTTCCACGACAACGTCGCCGGCGGCGTGCACATCCATCACGCGGTCCCCGGCATCATCTCCACGATCGGCGGGGGATTCCTATCGGTCGCTGTCCACGGTGACTCACCATGGGCCGAGGTCAGTGCGGTGATGATCGGGGTCGGATCGTCGCTGGTGCTCGACGAGTTCGCCATGATCCTGCACCTGCAAGACGTCTACTGGTCCGCCGAGGGCCAGCTGTCGGTGCAGGTGGTCGCCCTGACGGGCTCGCTCCTCGGACTGGTGCTGCTCGGCATCGATCCCGTCGTGTCGAACGTCGGGACGCCCGGCCACTTTGTCCTGCTCGGCACCATCCCGTTCCACATCCTCGCCCTGTTGTTGTGTGTCGAGAAGGGCAAGTACCAGACGGCTGCGATCGGCGCGTTCATTCCTCCCGTCGCCTGGATCGGCGCACTTCGCCTCGCCAGGACGAAGTCGAGGTGGGCTCGCAAACGGTATTCCGGCGTCAAGCTCGGTCGCGCGCAGCAGCACGAAAAGAAGTTCGACGAGACCTTCGGGCGGTGGGGCCTGGACATCGAAGACTTGGTGGCGGGCAAACCGTCGGCGTGACGAGTTCCCTTGCAGGTGCCCTGGATCGAGTGCGATGGGTCGGGGAGTTCAGCAATGCGGCGCAACAGGTCCGTCTGGAACCGTCGAGTTCGACCCGGCGTCCTAACGCCACTGGGTTCGGGCGAGGTTCGGGGGAACTGTGGGGAATCAGTCAAACACTGAGGTCGACACGATCGGCCTTGCGCGGTGGGGCAGGGAAGTGGCGCTTCTGGGCGAAGACCTGGCCGCGGCCCTGGATCGATCGGGACGACACATTGCGATGTGCGCCAACGGTTTCGGAACCTCGACGCAGACGGAGTTCGTCACCTACGTGACAACGCTCAAGCGGCGGGCCGGCGAGATGGTGGGTGCGCTGGAAGGGCTCGCAACGGGCCTGGCAGGCGCCGCGGCGTCGTATGGGTCGGTCGATGACTGCGCGGCAGGCACTTTCGAACAACCCTCGACCGGGCTGCGGCTGTAGAGGGCGGCGTAGTCGTGGATCTCACCGACATCGACAACTGGGACACTGCTGCACTCGACGTGCTGGTCGCAGAACTGAACGGCCGCTTCACATCTGTGATCGACGCCGACGCAATGCTGCGCAAGGTCGCGGCGACTCCGGGGTGGAAAGGCGAAGGCGCAACCGCGGCCGGAGGATCGTTCCGATCCGTGTCCATATCGCTCAACGACGAGGGGCAGCTGCCTTGGGCGCGGCGTCGGAGTTGGCCCGACAGACGAGTATCGCCGTCGGCGAGTTGAAGTCGGCGTTGACGCTTCTTCGCGCCGACGCATCCGATGCAGACATGGTGATTCATCCGCCGCCGGCAGTCGATGATGCGTCGCAGATGGCCCCGGCGCACTCGCATATGACGGGTGAAGAACGGACAGAACGGGAGAAGACAAAAAGGCACTTGTTGGTCCGTGCACGAGCACTTGTCGTCCAGGCCGAGGACATCGACAATGACACCGCGACTGTTCTGCGCAAGATCGTCGCCGGCGAGATCGCCTATCCGGAGTTCGGCTCGCTCACAGAGGCCTTCGAGTCGGGCCGGGCGGGTGCATCTCTGACTGCGCCCACCTGGCCGAACATGGACAAGAAGTCGCCCGAAGAGATCGACGCCTGGTGGCGGGCGCTCCCGGAGGCACAGAAGCAGCAGATGATCGCGGAGCATCCGGGGTTGATCGGCAACCTCGACGGTGTGGACGCTGCCTCGCGCGACGTCGCCAACCGGATCGCGCTGGCGGCGCAGACGCAACGAGTGGAGGCCGAACTCGCCGCGCTCGACAGGGCATACATCGGCGCCCGGGGTCAGTACGCACTCGCCTCAAGGCTGGCAGCAAAGCGCGAAGAGCTCGACGGCTTGCGCGCTATCAACACGGCACTGGGCGGGGACTACCGCGTTGATCACAACGACACCGGAGCGCAAGCGTTCCTGCTGACCTTTGCGCCTGACGGGAAAGAGGCAAAAGCCGCTGTGGCGGTGGGGGATCCAGACAAAGCGCGCCATGTCAGCGTGACCGTGCCCGGAGTGAACACCACCGCGAAGTCGATCGGCACCATGACAAGCGAGGCGGGTGCCTTGCGTCGCGAGACCCTCGGCATCCTTGCCGCCACCGGCGGCGAGGGAGAAGCTGTCTCGACGGTGGCGTGGATCGGGTACGACACACCAGACGTAAACGACGGTGCCCCGTGGGAAGCACTAGGAGATGGCAAAGCGAAAGCCGGAGCGGACAGCCTCGCCGACTTCACGCGTTCGCTGGGCCTGACCAGCGACCATTCCGAGGACGAGCAGCACCTTGTACTCAACGGGCACTCCTACGGATCAACGACGGCGTCGCTGGCCCTGCAGGGAGGAGCGCACGAGTACGTGGACGACACCGTGTTCTACGGGAGTCCTGGTGTGTACGCGAATACGTCATCACAATTGGGACTGGAGTACGGGCATGCGTATCTGATGAACGACCCCGATGACAAGTGGATCAATCTCGCTGCCAGCGAGGGTGTTCACGGATCCAACCCGTTTGCCTCGGACTTCATCCAGCTGTCCACCGAGGAGCGAACGACTGCAGACAACGTGCGCCGCGACGGTGTGGACAGCCACGGTCAGTACTCCCGGGCCCAGGAGGATCAGGGCATTCCGGGCACCCGCGAGAACCCACTCCGCGTCAGCGGATACAACTTGGCCGCGATTCTCGCGGGCCGGCCAGAACTCGCCGACAGGGCTGAGTGATGGACGCTACGCCGAAACGCCCACCACCCAGAAGCGGCGGGCCGTCATACCTTCGCAGGCCACCAGATGCGGTTGCCGATCGCGGCCATCGCGGCCGGTACCAGGATCGACCGAACCACCACCACGTCGAGGATGAGCCCGACGCCCACGGTGAAACCGAATTGGAGCAAATTGATCACGGTGGCACTCATGAGGGCAAACATCGTGACAGCGAAAACGACACCGGCCGTGGTGATCACACTGCCGGTCGACCCGAAGCCTCGGATGATTCCGCCGATCATCCCGGTCTGGGATTCCTCGCGGATCCTGGATGCAAACAGCATGCTGTAGTCCGCGCCGACGGCCACAAGCGCCATGAACGCCAACGGTACGACCGACCAATCGAGGTCGATACCCAGTCCGTACTGCCAGAAGAGAATCGACAACCCAACGGTCGCCGCAAACGACAGCAGCACAGTCAAAACCAGGAGCAGTGGCGCGAGAATGCTGCGGAGCAACACGACGAGGATCAGGAACACCGCCAGGATTGCGACCACGGCATACAGTGCGAAGTCTCTGTTGACCTGATCATTCATGTCGGCGGACAACGATGTCAGACCGGTTGAGCTCACCTCCGCACCGTCGAGAACCGTTCCGGTGGTTGCCGTCCGGGCAGTGTCCGCGATGTCGTGCACCGTGCGGATCGCTTCATGGCCGTACGGGTTGATGCTGCGCACCACAAGCATCCGCGCGGTCTTGCCGTTGGGTGACAGCAAGAGTTTTGTGCCCGCCACAAAACGGGGATCTTCGAGACCCTGTGCGGGAAGGTAGAAACCAGCCCCCGGGCCCGACGTCGTGTCTCGAGCCATCGTCTGCAGGTAGTCGCCGGCTTCGCCGAGCCCGGCGGTGAGTTGCCCGGTGAGCGAGACGGTTTTGTCGGTGCCGGCCTTGACCTGGCGAAGCCCTTCGGCCAGCTGTGTCATTCCTGTCGAGAGTTCAGTGATTCCCGCAGTCAGGGCACCCAGCTCAGAACGCAGCTGCTCCGGCGTTTTTCCTCCGAGCCCATCGAGAAGGATCTTGACCTGACTCAGCCCGGTCTCGATTTCGGGCAGCAAAGCCTGTGCTTTGCCGATGACCTCGCCCGGCACACCCGACAAGTTGACGGCTTGTTGCAACGTCCGTGAGGCTTTTCCGCCCGTGGCCTTGTCGAACAGGCTGAACGCCGCCCGCGCCGCCAGGCACGTGGGGTCGGCCTGGCACTCTGCGTCAGGAACGGTCATGAGCATCGGACCGAACACCTCGTCGAGCTGTTCGGTGGCAGCCAGCGTTTGCGCATTGCTCGTGGAAACCGCTGTGACCAAAAGACTCAGCGTATCGGCGAGGGTTGCGAGCTCAGTGACTCCCTGGGGAAGAGAGAGGCGGCCATCAGAAGCGATCGCCACTATTCGAGACGCGGTGTCCACTGCGTCGAGCACACCACCGGCCAGTCCCACAACCTGATTGGTCCCGTCGACCAAGAGTGGCAACTGCCCTAACGCGCTGTCGGCGCCGTCGCGAAGTGCTGTCACCCCGGATGCCAGTCGTTGCAACTCCGGTGTGGCCTCGACCATCTGCCGATGAGCATCATCGAGCCGATTGCCAACCTGGCCCACCTGATATCCGGTGGATGCCTCTGGAATCGGTGAGCCATCGGGTCGAGTGATCGACCGGACATAAGCGATGTCGGGCAACTTCGACACCGACATCGCCACGAGTTCGAGCGCCGCCAGATCGTTGGTGTTACGCATGTCGTGGTCGGCACGGATGATCAGGTACTCGGGCAGGATCTCGTTGACACCATAGTGTTCGAGCACCTTGTCGTAACCGCGCGTGGAGTCGTTGGCGTAGAGCTGAACCGACTCTTCGTCGTAGCTGACGCGCAACAGGGGAACCATTGCTGCCAACGCGATGAGAACCACCATCGACACCGCCACCAGCGGGCCCGAGTGTCGAATGATCGTCGCACCACGTCGGCGCCATCGCCGCTCGGTCGATGCCTTGGGCTCGATGTGACCGCGACGCCCGGCGACGGACATCAGCGCGGGTGTGAGGGTCACCGAGATCGCCATCGCCAGCAGCACCCCGATCGCGGTCGGCGGGCCTGCCGTCTTGAACATCCCGACCTCGGCGAAGATCATGGCACCCGCAGCAGCAGCGATTGTCAGGGCCGAGGCAACCAGAATCGGGGAGACCCGCGCACTGGCCGTCGCAACAGCAGTGTCCGGGTCTTCACCAGCGCGCCTGGCGTCGTGGTAGCCCGCGATCTGAAAAATCGCGTAGTCGGTTCCGGCGCCCAGTACCAGCGCCGTCATGATGGCAATCGAGAAGTTCGAGATCGACATCAGGTCATTCGCGCCGAGGTACGAGACGATGGGCCGCACGGCGCCGAGTCCGAAACCGATGGTCGCCAACGGGATCAGGGCTGTGATCAGCGAACGATAGGCGATCAGCAGCATCAACGTGATCAGCAGTACCGACACTCCCGTGATGATGAGCAGTGACAGATCGATCGAAGAGAAGAGATCGGCAAGGGTGGGCGAGGCGCCCGTGTAATACACCGACAGCCCGTCGGGCTTGGGAATGGAATCGATCGCCGAACGGATCGCGACCGTGCTGTGGTGTGCACGCGTGCTGCCGACGTCGCCCTCGGCGACCACCATGACGTTGACGGCCTTGCCGTCCGGACTGATCGCCGCCGCGCGGGTGGCGGGATTTCCGTACATGTCGAGGACGTAGGCGACGTTTTCGTGATCACCGGACAGAACCTCTACGAGGCGGCGGTAGTAGTCATCATCTGCTGTGGTGATCCCGCCGTCATCAGCCAGAACCACACTGCCGACAGCAGTCGACGCGGGAGCGCCGAAATCCGTCGACATGTCGCGCAGCGCGTCGACGGACGGCATGTGTTCGGGCAGGAACGCGGCCGATTTCTCCGACACGGTCTGCTCTATCTGGGGGACAGCCAGGTTCAGCCCGACCACCAACGCAACCCAGAAGCCGATCACCCACCACCTGTGGCGTGCGCAGAACGCGCCGGTGTTCCGGAAGAAGGCGTTGGGACCGTGTGACATTGCGGGAGACCTCTTAATAAGCCAATGACCGTTGTTATGTTGTATGGCATAGTAGAGCACGGGGGACGCCGGATCGGAAGTCCTCGTTTGGGCGACCTGCTCGTCGATCAGCGACAAGGGAGAACAAGGTGGCGAACGACAACTTCGCAGAAATGACCGGACTGGAAGTCCTGCAGTGGATCAAAACCGCTGACTTGCAGGACGTTCCATCGATCGGGCGGCTGCTGGGCATGAAGTTCACCGACGTAGATCTGGGCAAGGTGACGGTGGAGATCACCACCGCGCCTGACTTCGCCAATCCGCTCGGGAGTGTGCATGGGGGTATCGCGGCGACCCTGCTCGACTCCGTGATGGGATGTGCCGTGCACACGACTCTGCCGGCGGGGGTCGGGTACACAACCCTGGAGTTGGGCGTGAATTACATTCGCTCGGTGTCGACAGAGGGCCGCACGCTGACAGCGACCGGCGAGATCATCCACGTGGGCAAAACCGTTGCGACAGCGCAGGGAAAGGTGCACGACGACGAAGGGCGCCTGGTCGCGCACGCGACCACAACATGTCTGATCCTCAACCCGCGGAAGAACGCCGAAGCGGCGGGAGCAGCTGCGATTGCCACTGCCGGCGCGCCTGACGGGCCGTCCTGACCGAACGATCCCGTACTCTGCGCCGCAGCTGTTACGTAGTATTCATTACGACATATGGCTGGCTGCGTCGCGGAGGAGAACAGTGGAGCGTCAGGGCACGCGTGAACGGATGCTGATCGGCGCCGTCGAGGTGATGCGTGAGCGTGGAGCCGCCGGTGTCACGGTGGATGCGGTGCTCGAACGCAGCGGATCGCCGCGTGGCTCGGTGTACTACCACTTCCCGCAAGGGCGTCAGCAGATCGTCGCCGAAGCGCTCGACTATGCCGGCACCACCATCAACGGCGTCATCGAATCGGCTGTGAAGCGCGGCTCCATCGCTGCCATCGACACCTTCGTTCGCTGGTGGACCGATCTGCTCGAGACCAGTGACTTTGCCGCGGGATGCCCGGTCGCTGGGGCCGCGGTGGGCGCGGGGCCGGCCGACGCTGAACTGGGGGAGGCGGCGGCGCGCTGGTTCAATGCGTGGATGCTCGGGCTCGAGCGGGTGATCGTCAACGAAGGTGTGTCACGAGCCCGCGCCAAACGTCTCGCCACACTGACACTGTCCGCGCTCGAAGGCGCGGTGATGTTGAGCAAGTCGACCAGATCGACAACTCCCCTCAAGCACACGGCAACCGAGTTGAAAGCCCTGCTGAAAACCCTCACCTGAACTCGAGGTCGCGGCAGGACCGACGCTCACTCAGCGCTTGCGTAGCCCCGCCGCCTTCACCATGTCGGGTACAGACGTGAACTTCACCCGTGGGCGGTTGAGCTCCTCGCCTCGCCGCCGTTCGGCGCGGTCGATGGCTCGCACGCCCCGGTAGCCGATCACCGGCGCCTTGCGTTGGCGCAGCAGTGCGTCGAAGTGCTTCTGGCCGTGCGATCGGCCGGACAGCTGGCCCTTTTCCGCGTCGATCAAGAATTCGTCCACCGTCGCTTCGGCGCACACCTTGTTGGCCCCGATGCCACCGGTCGGCCCGCGTTTTGCCCAGCCGAGCACATAGCTGCCCGGGATGACGTCGCCGTTCGTGTCGAGTAGGCGGCCATCAACATTGGGGAACACTCCGCGTTGCTGGTCGAACGGCAGGCCGGCGATCGGGGTGGAGCGGTAGCCGATGGATCGCACCACGAGGTCGGCAGCGATGACGTGGGAAGTGGCGCCGGTACGAACCCGGACGCCGCTCACCCAAGAATCGCCGAGAATCTCCTCGGGAGCCGAGTGAAAACGGAAAACGATGCGACGAGCGGTCGGGTCGGCCACCCCGCTGTCGTCGGAGATGACGCCGGGATCGTTCTCCACCACCACGTCGACACCCGGAATGGAGTTCAGCGCTCGGTATTCGGCCGCGGAGTAGGCAGCGCCGGCCTGGTCGCGGCGGCCGAGTAGCACAACCTCGCGCACATTCTGGCGCCGCAAGACCTCCAACGCCCGGTCGGCGATGTCGGTGGTCGCGAGAAGTTCGGGAGGCGATACGAGGATCCGGGCCACGTCCAGTGCCACGTTGCCTGTGCCGACAACCACAACGCGTCCGGTGTTGTTGTGGCGCAACACCTGAGCATCGGCGATTGCCGGTGCGGCGTTGTACCAGGCAACCAGATCGGTGGCCGAGGTGGAGCCGTCCAGGTCCTCACCTGGGATTCCGAGCTGCCTGGAGTCGCTGGCCCCCACCGCGTAGAAGACCGCGTCGAAATGGTCGGCCAGTTCGGCAGGTGAAATCTGGCCGGCCGCAGTGTCTTCGCCGACCTCCACGTTGGTGACCAGGGTGACCCGCGGGTCGCGGTACAGGATGTCGAATCCTCGCAGCACCTTCTTGGTGCCGGGGTGATCAGGTGCCACGCCGGCGCGTACCAGCCCGCCGGGGGTGGGCAACTTGTCGATCACCGTGATGTCAGCGGTGGTGCGGTCCAGGAGGCTACGCAACGCGTAACCCCCGGAGGGGCCGGTTCCGACCACCGCAATACGTTGACCTGCAGGCAATTTCGGGATGACAGGGTAGGTGATCGGCGTCCACCCGGAGGTCACGTCGGTGTTGTCGCGGTAGTACGAGGCGTTGATGTCGATGAACACCTTGTCGCGGGTACCCAGCTTGTCGGCGGGGTAGATCGCGTCCACGGGGCAGGCGTCGGCGCAGGCGCCGCAGTCGATGCAGGCTTCTGGATCGATGTGCAGGATGTCGGAGCTGCCGAACCCGCGTTCCTCCGGTGTCGGGTGGATGCAGTTGACCGGGCACACGGACACGCATGCTGCGTCGCTGCAGCAGGTCTGGGTGATGACGAACATCAGAGCATGTGGACTTTGCGATAGACGCGGGCAGCGGGTTTGGTGAGCAGACCCGCCTCGTCCAGGAAGCTCATCAGGTGTGCGCAGCTGCTTCGGACCATCGAGTGGAAATGTTCGTTGGATCGGCGGGTGGCAACAGCCCGCTTGGCGTCGAGGCCGGCGTCGGCGTACGCCCGCGGACGGATCATGCTCGTGAAGATGAACGCGGCAGCGATGGACACCACCAGTGCGCTCCACTGCCGGCGCAACCAGCCGACGCCCTTCATCGCATCCCGGACCTCTTCGCGCGCGAACTTCATGTGCCGCGACTCTTCGAGGACGTGGATCTCGTTGACGGTGCGGATGAACGGAAGCACCTTCTCATCACGCATGCAGCCGCGCTGGAAGACGTCGAGGATCTCTTCTGCCACCAGGATTCCGGTGTACGCGATTTCGGAACGCGCCGTGCGCATGAAGACCTTGCCCATCCATCCGACGAACTTGGAGGGGTGGTAGGACTTGCCGACCATCTTCTGCGAGGCCTTCGCGAACATGATCGAATGCCGGCATTCATCGGCAATCTCGGTGAGCGCGAACTGGAACTCCGGGTCGTGGTAGTCGCCCAGGTACTGATCCCGGATCACCATCTCCTGCAGGATCTCTCGAACCAGATGCCGATGTTCATGATCGACGCGAACTCGTGGCGGGTCAGTGCCACGCGCTGCGGTTCGGTCAGCTCATCCCAGTAGTCGGTGCCGTACAGCGACGACCACTCGGGACTGCATCCGTATTTGTCCGGGTCCATCGGCTGGTCCCAATCGATCTCGGTCATCGCGTTGCGCGACAGTCGAGCCGCCGAGGCGAGCAGACGCTTGGACACCTCGTCGGTGCCCTGATCGTGCATGCTCACCACGTTGTCGTGGGTCGACTGGTGGTGCGCTTGCGCCGCGTTCACAGACATCGGAGAACCTCCACAAACTAAGACAACGGACATTGATACGACAATGTGCGTTGTCACGCTAACACGGAGGTGCGTGTCTGGAAAGGGTCGCGACCGAAATCAGTGCGCGGCGACCACCCGCCGGACTGCGGCGCGCACGTCGGCATCGGTGTCGTCGGCAGCCGCGTCGAGCACCACTCGGACCTCGGGATCGTCGGACCAGTGGCTGAGTGTGAGGGCGGCGGCCTTTCTCACGTCGTTGTGGGGATCGGTGATCGCGGCCGACAACACTGCGATCGCCGCGGGCCCCGGCGCCGAGACGAGGCCTCGCGCCGCGCCGACCCGAACCTGCCAGGCGGAGTCCTTGAGCGCTTTGACCAGCAGTGGACCGTCCACGGGAGCTTCTCCCAGGCGAGCCATCGCTTCGAATGCGGCCGCTCGCACCAGCGGATCGATGTCCTGGGCGAGAACGCGGACCGCCTCGGCGCCCTTGGTCCCGACGGTCGCGAGCCCCGCGGCAACGGCGATGCGGACCTCTCGGTTGACGTCGCCGACAGACTCGGCGATCAGCGCAGATTCGTCCAGTGAGACCAGTCCGCGAACGGCCTCGATGCGCACGCGGTGATCGCTGTCGGCGAGCGCGGCGGCGAACGTCTCCGCGGGTGCCGCGCGCAGGGCGCGTAGGAGGTCGAGGACGGTGGCGCGCACTGTGGCATCCACCGAGGTGAGCGTCGCGTGGAGGATCGTGATGAACTCATCGGTCGCGTCGAGCACTTCGACCAACTCTTGCAAACCCTGCGCGGCGAAGCGACGCACCTCGGGGGCCACGTCACTCAGCGCGTGTGCGATTGCGACATCAAAACCCTCCGGGGTGTTCTCGGTGAGGACCGAGATGGCGGTCTTCCGCACGGTGGCGTCGTCGTCGGCGAGGTACGACTGGAAATCGTCGATACCGGCCGATCCCATCGCGAGCAGTTCGACGATCCGCGGCGAGGCCGCAGCGACCGACTGGCGGTCTTCGACACGCGCGAGCTCACGGACCGGACTCTCCACGCCCGCATGGGCAGGCCCGGTGACCACCTCGGGCTGCTCGATGGCGATGACGGAACGATCGGCGGGCGGGATGTGGTCGAGACCGTCGACCGGTACAAAGTAGGGCTCGACCGGCCGGCCCAGGAACTCCATGTCACCCGTGGCGTTCTTCCGGACGTTGAGGTGGTAGCCCCACTTGTCATCCTGTCGCTCGGGGATGTCGGCCCGCTCGTGATAGAGACCCCACCGACTTTCGGTGCGTGTCAACGAACTCCGGGCCGCCAGCTCGGCGCAGTCGCGGATGAACGACACCTCGGCGCAACGCATCAGCTCATGCGGTGTGCGCCCGCCCATCTCGTCGATCTCACCGCGCATCCGTTCGAATGACTCGATGGCGATGGCCAGTTTGTTCGCGGACTTCGGAGGTGCGACATAGTCGTTGACAAAGCGACGCAGCTTGTATTCCACCTGGGGCTGTGGGGGACCGTCGGGGTGCCTCAGCGGCCGGTAGATCAGGTCGTGCGCCTCGGCGAGCTGGTCGAGTGGCAATGCCGTCGGCATCGCGCGGTCCCGTGCGGTGTCGCTGGCGTGCTGGCCGGTGAGCTCGCCGTACACGAAGGCGCCGATCATGTAGTTGTGCGGTACGCATGCCAGATCGCCAGCCGCGTACAGCCCGTCGACGGTGGTGCGGCCGTTCTCGTCCACCCACACACCGGACGCGGAATGTCCGCTGCACAAACCGATCTCGGAGATGTGCATCTCGATGTCATGGGTCCGGTAGTCGTGACCGCGGTTGGCGTGGAACGTGCCACGGGTCGGCCGTTCGGTGGTGTGCAGGATCGATTCGAGTGCATCGAGTGTCTCGTCGGGCAGGTGGCTGACCTTGAGATAGATCGGCCCGCGGGCTGATTCGATCTCGGTCTTCACCTCCGCCATCATGTCGCCGGACCAGTAGTCGGAGTCGACGAATCGCTCACCTTCGGCGTTCACCTGGTAGCCGCCGAACGGGTTGGCCACGTAGGCGCAGGCCGGGCCGTTGTAGTCCTTGATGAGTGGATTGATCTGGAAGCACTCGATCCCGCTGAGTTCGGCGCCCGCGTGGTAGGCCATCGAGTACCCGTCGCCCGCGTTGGTCGGGTTCTCGTACGTGCCATAGAGATAGCCGGATGCCGGTAGCCCGAGTCGTCCGCACGGGCCGGTCGCCAGGATCACTGTCTTGGCGGCAATCTCCACGAATTCACCGGTGCGCGTGTGCAATGCAGCCGCGCCGACGGCCCGGCCGTTCTCGGTGAGCACGCGCACGGGCATCAGCCGGTTCTCGATGGTGATGTGCTCGCGCATGTCCTTTTTGCGCAGCACTCGGTAGAGGGCCTTCTTGACGTCCTTGCCCTCGGGCATGGGGAGAACGTACGAACCGGAGCGATGGACTCGGCGTACCGCGTACTCACCGTGTTCGTCCTTCTCGAATTTCACGCCGTACTTCTCGAGGCGCCCGATCATCGCGAAGCCACGAGTCGCCGTCTGATACACGGTCTTCTGGTTGACGATGCCGTCGTTGGCCCTGGTGATCTCGGCGACGTATGCCTCCGGCGTTGCCTTGCCGGGGATGACGGCGTTGTTCACGCCATCCATACCCATGGCAAGCGCACCCGAGTGCCGCACGTGCGCCTTGTCCAGCAGCAACACCGACGCGCCGTTCTCCGCGGCGGTCAGGGCAGCCATCGTCCCGGCGGTACCGCCGCCGATCACCAAGACGTCGCATTCCCGGCGATCGCGGTCAGCTATGTTCGGGATGTCCATGTGGTCCCTCAGTTCTCGAGTGCGGCGGTGATCCGCGCACGCAGTTGGGCGGTCGCCGTGGCATCCCGGTGGTTGGGGTCGCGCGGACGCGGCACGTCGACGATGTCGCGGACCGGGCGTCCGGCGCGCCCGAACACCACAACCCGGTCGCCGAGCAGCAGCGCCTCGTCCACGTCGTGGGTCACGAACACCACGGTCGCGGGATGCGATGCCAGCGTGTCGATCAGCAACGCCTGCATGGTCGACCGGGTCTGGGCGTCGAGCGCGCCGAACGGCTCGTCCATCAGCACCGCCCTCGGTGCACCGGCCAGTCCGCGGGCGAGTTGGACTCGCTGACGCATACCGCCCGAGAGCGACTTCGGGAGGTAGTCGGCGAAATCGGCCAGTCCGATCTCGTCCATCCACCGCTCGGCCTGAGCCTTGCGGTCCCGACGCGGTACCCCGCGGAGGGTGAGCGCGAGCATGATGTTGCCGCGCACGGTGCGCCACGGGTGCAGGGCGTCGTCCTGGAAGACCATGGCCCGATCACGAGAGGTCTTGCGTACGGGCTCCGCGTCGGCGAGCACTCGGCCACCCGATACGGGCAACAGCCCGGCAATCGCCCGCAGCACAGTGGATTTCCCGCATCCCGACGGCCCTGTGAGCACCAGGATCTCACCCGGTTCGATCGTCAGGTCGAGTCCGTTCACCACGGCGTCGCCGCCGTAGTCGAGTCGTACATCATCGAGTTCGAGACGAAGACCTGTTGTCGGGATCAGGGCGGTTGTGGAGTTGATGGTGCTGGTCATCGGGTCTCCTGAGCTCGGGGAAGCCACCGGGTCAATCGGCGGCCGATCAACTCGATGCCGCCCGAGGTGAGGGCGCCGAGTATCCCGATGGTGAGCATGCCGACGAACACCTGCGGGTAGTCCACCACCGTGTACGCCTGCCAGGTGCGGTAGCCCACGCCGAGCCGGCCGGAGATCATCTCGGCCGAGATGAGGCAGATCCACGCCACGCCGATGCCCACCGACAGTCCACTGAAGACGCCGGGGGCGATGCCGGGCAACACCACTCGCAGGATCACGTCGCGCTTGCGTCCGCCCATGGTGAGGACGGAATCTTCCCAGATGGTCGGCAGTGCACGCACCGCGTGCCGGGTGGCCACCGAGATCGGGAAGAACGCGGCGACGAACGTGATGAACACCATGCCGGCTTCGTCGGTCGGCAGCACCAGGATCGCCACCGGCACCAGGGCGATGGCGGGGATGGGACGCAGGACCTCCGTGAGGGTGCCAACCGTGTTGGTGGCAATACGAGAGCGGCCCAACAGGATTCCGACCGGAACGCCGACTCCGACGGCGAGTGCGAAACCGGCCCCGATCCGGATCAGCGACTGGCCTAGGTCGAGGTAGTACTCCTCGGTGCCCAGACTCGTCCAGAATGCTTGGGCGATGTCGGTGACCGATGGCACCGTGTCGAACCGGGCCCACAGCACTACGTCGGCGGTGGTCAGGAACTGCCAGAGTCCTGCGGCGGCAACGAGGACCAGGATGCGAAGTGGCCAGACGGTCAGCCAGTGGCTGCTGCTCCGGGCAGACTTCGGTGCTGTCACTGAACGTGTCTGGATGTCCAGCGCCGGGGTGACGGTGGCGGTGGCCATCAGATGACCTCCGCGACAGCCTGATCGTACGACGCCGGCACGGCCCCGGGATGGGTCTTGATGTACTCGTTGGCGCTGTCCTGGGTGGTGAACGGCACGAACTGTGTTCCGTCCCGCAGCCACACCGCCTTGTCGGCAAACCATCGGGTTCCGAGCAGCGGGTCCGAGATATACGCTGCACGAACAGATTCGCCTTGGGACTGGGCCTGCCGGATTGCTTTGAGCAGGCACGTCGGTCCGGCCGCCGGCTGCGTGTTGTCGCTGCCGTCGAGCCACAGTTCTGCTGCGTCGGCCGGGTCGACGTCGATGTTGCACACCGGGTCACGGCCACGGATCTGCGACGCATTCTGGGTGGATGCCAGTGAGTCTGCGTAGTTCTGACCGGCCGCGGTGAATGCCTGTTCCAGGGGAGCGGT
This sequence comes from Williamsia muralis NBRC 105860, assembly GCF_001598915.1. Lineage (GTDB taxonomy): Bacteria > Actinomycetota > Actinomycetes > Mycobacteriales > Mycobacteriaceae > Williamsia > Williamsia muralis. Next base: position 1,411,984 of record NZ_BDAP01000001.1, read on the forward strand.
GTTCACAAACGTGTTGAGGTCGAGCTCGTGTTCGAAGCTGCCGATCGACTTGAGGTAGGGCTGATCGCCCCGAAGCGCCTCCACCAGTTGCGGTTTGACTGCAGGGTTGAAGTCGGTGCCGCCGGGGCCGTTGTAGAGGTAGACCACCTCGGCGGGCAGGCCGCTGTCCTTGGCGACCAGGTTCGCAGCGGCGAGCGGAGCGTCGATCAGGGACTTGGTGGAATCCAGTTGTGCCTGCAGGAAGGCGGCCACCACATCCGGGTGCTCGTCGGCGAACGCCGATCGGGCGACAACACCGTGCAGCGTGGGAACGCCGAGCTGGGCGCCGTCGTACAGGAGCCGCGCCTTGTCCTGGAACACCAGCAGACCCGGCCAGGCGACGAACTGAGCCAGCGCATCGACCTTGTTCGATTCGAGCGCAGACGCGCCGACCTGAGGCTGCTGATTCTGCACTTTGACGGCGTCGTTGGGGTTGATGCCGATGCGGTCGAGCGCCTGGACCAGTGTTCCGTGTCCAGCCGAACCGACGCTGGCCGAGACGCTCTTGCCGCGCAGATCAGCGATGGTCTTCGCATCTGAATCGGGTGACACCACAACCATGTTCAGTGAGCCCCTGGGGCTCGAACCGGTGACCGACAACATCTCGGTGCGTGTTGCGTCATTGGCGTTCGCCCGCGACCCGTTGATGAGCATCGGGTAGTCACCCATCGACCCGATGTCGATCTTGCCTGCGATCATCCCGGTGGTGATCGGAGCACCGGTGTCGTAGTCCTGCCATTCGACGCTGTACTTCTGGCCGGTCCGCTCGGTCACCTCGTCTAAGCGCTTCTCGAAGTTCCCCTCGGCGCGAAGCAAGGTCCCGGCCGTCACGGTGTTGATGGTTTTGGACTGGTACCCGACGACCACGCGAATCGCATCGCCGTCACCGGAACTGTCGAGTGAACAAGCTGCTGAAGTCAGCACGATCGCAGCGGCGGTGAACAGCGTGCCCAATCGGGCACGTCGAGACGCGGTTGATCTCATCGAGGTTTCCTTGTGGTGCGAAAGGGTGGGGTGCGAGAGGTGTTGGGCTGGTGGGGAATGAGTCAGCGGAGCAGGTACGGCATGTTCACGGTGACCGCTCCGGTGGGGCAGCGGACTGCGCACGGGCCGCAGTACCAGCATTCGTCGACGTGCATGAAGGCCTTACCGCTCTCGGGATTGATGGCCAGTGAATCGAGGGGACACACCTCGACGCAGAGCGTGCAGCCCGTGATGCACAGGGATTCGTCGATGGTGACCGGGACGTCGGCTCGGGCGTTGACTTGGCTCACTGGTACTACTCCTGTGTTCGGCGGGCTGTGCTGCGCAGACAGACTCGGTCGCTGCGCATTCGGATGTATTCGAGATCGACGGGTCGGTCTCCGGCTTGTAGGTGGGTGAGTCTTTCGAGCAGCAACATGGCTGCGCCCGAGGCGATCTCGAGGTGGGCCGCAGAGTGTGGGTCGGCGTTCACTGCTTCGACGGTCATCGTGGCGCGGCCCAGCCTTTCGCCCGCGATCTGCTCGAGCAGGGCGAAGACGTCGTTGTGTTCCAGATCGTGCTGGATCAGCGGGATGCCCAGGTCGGGAACGAGATAGGTGACGTCGAGACTGATCGGTTCGTCATCGAGAAACCGCAGCCGTTCGATGTAGACGGCCTGCTCACCGTCGTCGAGTGCCAATTTGCGTGCCACGGCGCGGGGAGGGTCCACCAAGGTCGCCACCTTGACGGTGTTGCGGACCTCGCCGTGCATGAGGAACGTCTCCTTGAGTCCTTGCAGGGCGTCCAGACCGTGTTCGAGTTGTCGCGCCACCACATGGGTGCCGACACGAGGAGAGCGTTCGATGAGTCCTTCGTCGCGCAGGATGGTCAGGGCATCACGGATGGTGTTGCGAGATACGCCGAAGTCGGCGATGAGGGTGGGTTCATCAAGCGATCCGGCGACGTCTCCGTCGTGGACCTGGCGCCGCAGAACATCGGCGACCATGCGCGCGTTGTCGGCACGTAATCGCGTGCCGCCAGGGGGCCTCATCTGCATGAATGGCACCATAACGCCCGAATTTCGGGGTCCGGCCTGGCCGAATGCGCCGCTGCGAGCGGCAGTTCGGAATGCGCCAGGTGCCGCCCGGTCGACTGCGCCGTGACCTGGGCTGCTGCGGCGCCGAGGGGCCAATTCGCCACCTGGGCGAGCCGGCGGGGGATTTAAATCAGCGGGGTGTAAACGTTTCGGCGGGAGTGGCCCGCGGGCCGTTCAACCCACTTGAACCCGCCCTGACCTGCGTTCCCCGGCGCCGCAGATCGATGGCCACCACCAGCGGCCACAGCATCTCGGCGGTGAAATTGATCCTTTCGGCGAGTCCCAGCCGGTCGCCTCCGCCGGTCTCCAGAACTGTCCACCCCAGCACTGCGAGCAGGATGATCGAGGCCGTCGCCGCCACGGCCGGGCGAATGGTCGGGGCGGAAGACGGCGCGCGCGAGATCGCCAGCAGAGGCCACAGGCAGAACAAGGCCGCTGAACCTCCGGCCGCGAGGAGATGGAACGTGGGTGCGACGTCCACCGGTGACAACGCCACGGCGATCCCACACGCGCCTGCCCCCGCCAACGCGATCCGCGCCAGTGTCCTGATTCCGGTCAGACCAGCGCTCGTAACGATCTGGCAGACCCCGCTCAGGGCGATCCCGATGGCCATCACCCAGCCGCCGCCGGAGATCGTGGCCAGGTCGCTGAGCGTCTGTTTCGTGGCGTCGTACTTTTCGGTGATGATCATCGCGGCGATCACCGAGGAGCCGATCAGCAGGACGGGAGCAGCGGCAGCGCTCACCAGTGCCCAGAGCGGTACGGCCGATCGTGGTACTCGCGGCGGTGCCGGCAACTGTTCGCCTTCCTGCGATCACAGGTTCGGGGCTCTCACCTCGCACCCACCAACCCCGACACCGGCTACCAGCGTACGGGTCCGGCCGCGTCGATGAAGGTGCCCGACTCGGCATCGTCGGGAAGCGTTGCCGCACGCAGCACAACGGCTGCTGCCTCCTCTGCGGTCAACGGCGCCTGTGTCCGGTTGCCGGGGGCGAGATCGGTCTGCACATGACCCGGGCACACCGACGTGACCTTGACGGTGGTGCCGGCCAGCATCTTCGCCAGCCCGATGGTGATGCTGTTCACCGCCGCCTTGGACGCCTGATAAGCAGGAACGACCATCGAATAGTACTGCGACTGAACATCTTTCTGATCCGCCAAGGAGCCCATGGTGCTCGATACATTGACAATGCGGCCGCCGGCACTACGCCAGATGAGCGGCAGCATCGCCTCGACCACATTGAGGACCCCAAGGGTGTTGACGCTGAAGGTCTTCGCGGCGGCCGACGGGTGACTGAAGTTGATCTCGGCCGGCTGTGTGGCCTCGGGCAAGACACCGGCGTTGTTCACCAGAACATCCAGCCGATCATGGCGGTTGGCGAGTTCGTGAGCCGCGCATCGAGCACTTTCGAAGGACTCCACGTCGAGAACCAGGCTTTCCGCGCGCAGGCCCTCCTCGCGTAGATCGGCGGCCAGGGATTCGATCCGCCCGCCGTCGCGGCCACTGATGATGACGGTGTTCCCTGCGCGGCCCAGTGCCCACGCAGTGGCAAGGCCCAGGCCCCGGCTCGATCCGGTGACCAATGCGACTTTTGACACGATGACTCCAAATCTCTGTGCGACAACCACTTTCACGCTCCGGTAGAGCGCGACATCAGTTCATCTCACGACAGCTCGGGGGTGCTGGCGGGAATCGGACCTCGCGTCGCGGGGGAGGAGGACGTTGACGGTGGGCCACCGCGACGGGAAGCTGGGCAGATGGCCCACACGAACGGCGGGGCGCCGGACGGCACCGATGACGTTTCCCTCACGGCGAAGATTCGCGACCTGCTGAGCGCGCGGTCGCCGGATTCGAGTATCTGCCCGTCGGATGTAGCGCGAGCAGTTGCCCCTGATGACTGGCGCCCCCTGATGGAACCGGTGCGTGCGGTCGCGCGCCAGATGATGGCGGACGGCGAAGTCCAGATCACCCAGGGCGGTGACGTGGTCGACGATCCGGCGAACGTCCGAGGTCCCATCCGCATTCGCTGGACTCGCTGAGCGCGCCTGTCACATTGTGCGCTGCTGTGTCGTCCTCCAGATAGGGGCGCACGGTGCGCTCGTCTGAAACAGGAGGTTCCTCGCGTGGCACGTATTCCAGCAGTCAACCCCGCCGACGCCGGTCTGATGGTGAAGGGGGCGTATCGGTACGCGGCCCGCAGGTTCGGCTCGGTGCCCGAACCGTTTGCCGTGATTGCCCATCACCGCGGCCTGTTCCTGGCGTCGGCGATACATGAGACGGCCGTGGACAAGGCGTCGACGGTACTGCCATCGAACATCCGGGAAATCGCTGTGTTCCGTACGGCCTGGACGATCGGGTGCTCGTGGTGCGTCGACTTCGGCACCATTCTCCAGCGTCTCGACGGTCTCGACATCGACCGTCTGCGCGACATCGCCGACTATCAGAGTTCGCCGCACTACAGCGACGACGAACGGGCGGCGATCGCGTACTCCGATGCGATCACCGCAACGCCGACCACGGTTACCGACGAGCAGGTGGCCGATCTGCGTGAGCGTTTCGGCGACGCCGGTGTGGTGGAGCTGACCTATCAGATCGGGCTGGAGAATCAGCGGGCGCGGATGTACTCGGCGCTCGGTATCACCGACCAGGGTTTCTCGACCGACTCCTGCCGGGTGCCGTGGGCCGATCCCGACACAGCGGTGGCGGACTGACCGCGTCGACCGTCTGACCGACCGGGCACACTGGTGCAGGCAGGTGACGCGATCTACGAAGGGACTCACATGTCGGCCGGATTGTCCGTGGTGATCGCCGACGACGATGTGTTGCTTCGGGCAGGCCTGTCGAGTCTGCTGACGCAGGCCGGGCTGGACGTGGTCGGCCAGGCCGGCGACGCCGATGAACTGCTCACGCTCGTGCGGGCGGAACCGCCACAACTGGCCATCATCGACATCCGGATGCCACCGTCGCACACCTCGGAGGGTCTCGACGCCGCGCTGCAGATCCGCAAAGAGTTCCCCTCGGTCTCGATGCTCCTGTTGTCGGCACACGTGGAGGTCGACCATGCTCTCGAGTTGCTCGACGGTGGCCGGGGGATCGGCTACCTGCTCAAGAGCCGGGTCACCGACGTCACCGATTTTGTGGACACCGTGGGTCGAGTTGCGAACGGTGCGTCGGTGATCGACCCCGCTCTGGTGCACGAGCTGGTGGCCGCGCGACGGCGCGATGATCCGCTCGGCGCCCTCAGCGCACGGGAACGAGATGTGCTGACGTTGATGGCGGAAGGGCTCTCCAACGCCGGCATCGGGCGCAGGCTGTGGATCACCGAGGGCACCGTGGAAAAACACGTCCGCAGCATCCTGACCAAGCTCGATCTCGCCGATACAGCCGACGACCACCGGCGGGTCCGGGCAGTGATCATGTATCTCGATGCGATGAGCTGATCACCACGGGCCAGAGGGTTTGCCGACCTGCCGTCAGCTCAGAATGCGCATGATCGACTCGGCGGACAGTTCGAACTTCGGCAGGAACCCGATCGCCGAGCTCGCCTCCACCATGTCGGCGAAATCCTCCTCATCGTGGGTGGAGACGAGGATGACGGCGGGAACCGGGTCCGGCCGGGTGTCCAGTAGCGCTTCGACCACATCGAAGCCACTCTCACCGCCGAGGTCGATGTCCACCAAGATCAGGTCGGGCCGGGTGCCGGCAGCGGTCTGTACCGCAGCAGCAAGTGTCGCGGCCGTCCCGACCACCGTCATGCCCGCAGCCTCCAGCAGCCTCTGCGCCGCAGCGCAGAAGGCGACGCTGTCATCGACGATGAGGCAGCGATGGTCGGAGGGCTTCACCTCTTCGAGGGTGTCAGACGGACGCGCGTGGGGCATTCCCGCTAGCAGGAACATCTCGCCGCCGAAAGCGGCGCGGGCCGCTTTCGGCGGCGAGCCGCTTGGCCGACAACGGCACTATCATCGCCGTGTGCTCGGACGAACAAGCAGGCCGCACCGCAGGTCTGCACGATGATCTCTGCGGCTCGGTCAGGAACAGAGTTCAGTACCGATCGCGGTTCTTGGCGCGACAGGCTCGCCACCACGGTGCTTCGGCCCAGCGCTCCACCTCTGGGGTGGGGCATCGCCATCGCGTGCGGCTTCATCGCCACCGAGATGCTCGTGGTGCATCTGCTCGAACAGATCGCCCCCAATTCCGCGTTCGGCGCGGTCTTCCTGTTCGGTGTCCTGGTCGTGTCGGCCGGATGGGGTTTCGGCCTCGCGCTTGTCACATCGGTGGCCAGCGCAACGGCCTACGCGTACGTGCATGTTTCGGAGAACAGTGAGAGCCTGGTTCCCGCCGTGGTGGTGTTCTCGACGCTGGCAATACTGACCAATGTGCTGGTGGGCCAGTCCCGGCTTCGCGCAGTCGAATCCGATCAACGGCGGCGGGAAGCCGACCTGCTGGCCGCGTTTGCACGCACCATGCTCCGTGAGTCGATGTCGCCGGAGATGTTCGAAAAGGCCAGTTCCCGGCTCTCCGATGTACTCGAGCTGCCGCCGCCACACGCGGTGCTCGGGCCGGCGGACACTGACCCGGCGCCGGACCAGCAGCGGATCCTGTTGCGTGACAATGGTATCGATCTCGGCGCGTTGCTGGTGCCCGGCACCCTCGATGCTGCCGACGCACGCCGTGTCCGGCGAATCGTGCCGGCACTCGAAGCCTTGCTGGCCGCCGCCCGAGATCGGGAACAACTGCATGAACAGACTGCCAGGCTGGCCCGCCAGCAGGCCGCGCTGCGCAGGGTGGCCACCCTGGTTGCCCTGCGTGTGGAGCCCGACGACGTATATCCGGCCGTCGCGCGGGAACTCGGATCCGGGCTGGGTGCCGAGCACGTGTCGGTGGTGCGGTTCGAGGACGGGCACGGTGTTGTGCTCGCGGCCTGGGACGACGAGCGCAACGAGAACCGCCTCACTCCCGGAGAGCGGCTCGAACTGGGTGGGAACAACATCTGCACCCTTGTTCTGACCACCGGGGAACCAGCGGCCATCGATTACACGGCAGCGACCGGCCCGATTGCCGATCGCATGCACCAACGGGGACTGGTCTGCGGGCTCGGAGTGCCGATCACCATCGACGGCGACGTCTGGGGCGCGGTGGTGGTCGCGTCGTCAGACCGTGCACCCGAGCTCGAGATCCAGACCCGGATGACCGATTTCGCCGACCTGGTGGCCACCGCGGTCTACAACTGCGAGACCCGGGCTCAACTCACCCAGTCGCGTGCACGTGTCATCGCAGCGGCCGACCAGGCGCGTCGGACCATCGAACGCGACCTCCACGACGGCGCCCAGCAACGCATCGTCTCCCTGGGCATGGAGTTGAGGGCCGCGCAGGCGGCCGTCCCCACGGACCGGGAGGACCTACGACTTCGGCTGGACCGCAGCGTCGATGCGCTCACGCACGTACACACCGATCTTCAGGAACTCTCGCGCGGCATCCACCCTGCGATCCTCTCTAGGGGTGGGCTCGGACCGGCACTCAAGACCCTCGCCCGCCGATCACCGGTACCGGTGTCCCTGTCCATCGACATCCCCTGGAGACTGCCCGACCCGGTGGAAGTCGCTGCCTACTATGTCGTGGCCGAAGCGTTGACCAACACCGCGAAGTACGCCGACGCCTCCGTGGTCACGATCACTGCGGCGATCACCGATGAAGTTCTCGACCTCACCGTGTGCGACGACGGAGACGGTGGGGCAGACACCGGCGCGGGATCAGGTCTGATCGGCCTGCAGGATCGAATCGAAGCCGTCGGAGGAACATTCACCGTGTCGAGTCCGGTGGGTGAGGGTACGAACCTCACCGTGCGGATACCCGTGGCACGCGACGCCTGACACCTGAAGCCTCACGCCCACTACCGGCTAGCCGGTAGTGGCACCTCCCGTCACCATCCCCCGGGTTTGGACGCCAGCAGCGTCGACACAGCTGCCGCGGTGGACGAATGTTGATGTCACCACGTCGAAGCGACCACAGGAGACACCATGCCGTACATCACCACCACCGACGGAACCGAGATCTACTACACCGAGCAGGGCAGTGGCCAGCCGGTCATCCTGAGCCACGGATGGCCACTGTCGTCGGACGCTTGGCAGCTCGAACTCAAGCTCCTCGCCGACGCCGGCTACCGGGCCATCGCCCATGATCGCCGCGGCCACGGTCGGTCGTCGAAGACTTACCAGGGCAACGACATGGACACCTACGCCAAAGATCTCGCCGAACTCGTCGAGGCACTTGACCTGCGCGACCTGGTCCTGATCGGACACTCCACCGGTGGTGGTGAAGTGGTCCGCTACGCCGCCCAGCACGGCGGAGATCGGGTCGCCAAGGTGATCACGGCCGGCGCTGTCCCACCGGTCATGCTGAAGTCAGAGTCCAACCCCGAAGGCACTCCGATCGAGGCTCTCGACGACATCCGCAACGGTGTACTGAACGACCGCTCGCAGTTCTACAAGGACCTGTCCGAGCCCTTCTTCGGTGCGAACCGCGACGATGCCAATGTCTCCCAGGGTGCAAAAGACGACTTCTGGCGTCAGGGCATGCTGGTGAACCTCGCCGCCGCCTACGACTGCGTCAAGGCGTTCTCCGAGACCGACTTCACCGAGGACCTCAAGGCCCTGGACGTGCCCATCTTCATCGCCCATGGCGGCGACGATCAGATCGTGCCGATCGCCGCAGCTGCCGAGAAGACCATCGACCTCGTCAAGGACGGAACCTTGAAGGTCTACCCAGGCGCCCCGCACGGCATCTACGGGGAGTACCAGAAGGCCCTGGACGCAGACATCCTCGAGTTCATCGCCAAGTAGCAGCCAGGCCCCCTTTCAGCCCTTTAGACAACGGAGTTCGTTCATGTCCGCAACACCCACCATCGTTCTCATCCACGGTGCATTTGCCGATGCTGCCAGCTGGACCCCGGTGACCCGCCGTCTGCTCGACAAGGGTCACACCGTTCTTGCGCCCCCGGTGCCCAACCGCAGTCTGCTCGGCGACTCGGCGTACATCCGCTCGTTCGTCGAGCAGATCGACGGCCCGGTTGTACTCGTCGGCCACTCCTACGGTGGCGCCGTGATCACCGTTGCCGGTGCCGCCGACAACGTCGTCGGCCTGGTGTATGTCTCCGGGTACGCACTCGAAGAAGGCGAGAGCCTCGGCGAACTGCAGGGCCGGTTCCCGGATTCCGACCTCGCCGCCAATCTTGTGTACACGCCGTTCCCGATCGAGGGTGCCGAGCCCGGCACCGACGTCTCGGTCAAGATCAGCGCCTTCCCGGCCGTCTTCGCCGCGGGTATCCCGCAGGAAGACTCAGAGGTGCTTGCCGTCTCGCAACGACCACTGGCCGCCGCGGCCTTCGGTGAAGCAGCACCGGTCGCCGCCTGGAAGACCAAGCCCGCGTGGGGAATCGTCAGCAGCGACGACCACACGATCAACCCGGACGTCGAGCGTTTCGGGTACGAGCGTGCGGGCCTGAAGAAGGTTGTCGAACTCGACGCCCCGCACCTGGTGATGCTGGCGAAGCCGGCTGAGGTCGTCTCCCTCATCGAAGAGGCGGTCACTGCGGTGACCGAGGAAAGCGCCGTCGCGAGCGCTTGATGTTCCAGCGCGCCGCCCCCGGTCGACGTGCCGAGGGCGGTGCGCCCACTTGCTTAGACATCCACCATTGACCGACAGAGAGTCCGAGAAGATGAGCAGCCCCTATGTGGTGATCGGCGCCACCGGCGCGCAAGGTGGCGCCGTGGTGACAGCGCTGCTCGCCAGAGCGCTGCCCGTGCGTGCAGTGGTCCGGCGCCCGGAGTCGACCCGAGCCCGCCGGCTCGCAGATGCGGGTGCATCACTCGCTGTTGCCGACCTCGGCGACCCGAAGAGCCTCGCCGCGGCGTTCGCGGGAGTCGCCGGTGTCTTCGCTCTCACCACACCGTTCGAACGTGGACCGGATGAGGAAGTCTCGCAGGGGATCTCGATCATCGAAGCAGCGTCCACCGCCGGTGTTCCTCATCTGGTCTTCTCCTCGGTGGCCAGTGCTGATCGCCACACCGGGATCCCGCACTTCGAGAGCAAAGCAGTTGTCGAGGCGGCGTTGATGCGGTCGGGCGTTGCCAGCACGATCGTCGGCCCCACATACTTCTACGACAACCTCCTGGCCGGAATCGACCAGGTGCGTGGGGGAGTACTCGAGCTCGCGATCGGTGAAAATACTCCATTACAACAGCTTTCACGTCGCGACCTCGGCGAGTTCGTCGCGACGGTCTTCGAGGATCCGGCGCCCCACGTGGGCCGGCGGATCGACATCGCGTCCGACGCACCGACACCCGCCCAGATGGCGGAAGCGTTGGGGCAGCAGCTCGGCCGCACCGTTCGTTTGCGGACCGTCGATGCTACCGACATCGGTTCGGCGGACATGCGGGCGATGTTCGGGTACCTCAACGACACCGGATATGCGGCCGACATCCCCGCTCTGCACACCGCATACCCGGCAGTCGGTTGGCAATCGTTCACCGACTGGCTGGACGAAACGCTATGACCACCACTGCGGAGTCCGCGCCCCAGGCGTCCGCATGGGCGCCGTTGCGCAACAAGATCTATCGATATCTGTTCATCGCCCAGCTCGTCTCGAACATCGGTCTGTGGATGCAGACCGTCGGGGCCCAGTGGTTCCTGGTGGAGCATGGCAGCAGCGCCACCATCGTTGCGCTCGTCCAGACTGCGAGCCTGCTGCCGACGCTGTTCTTGGCCTTGCCCGCCGGTGGACTCGCCGATCTCCTCGATCGCAGGCGCCTGCTGATCGCGGTCAGTGTCTACACCGCGGTCGCTGCGGGGGTCACCACATTCCTGGCCTGGACCGATGTGCTGACGCCTGTGATGCTGCTGGCGATGACGTTCCTGCTCGGATGCGGCTCGGCACTGTCGGCTCCGGCGTGGCAGGCCATCCAGCCAGAACTCGTTCCACGCGAACAGATCCCAGCGGCTTCCTCGTTGGGCAGTGTCACCGTGAACGCGGCACGTGCGGTGGGTCCGGCGATTGGCGGAGTGGTGGTGGCCGCGGCCGGGCCGGCCGCGGTGTTCGCGATCAATGCCGTGTCGTTCCTGGCGATCATCGGTGCGCTGGTGTGGTGGCGGCGACCCGCCGACGCCCCGGGCGTAGACCGTGAGCGGCTGGGACGGTCGCTGGTGACCGGTCTGCACTACGTGCACGCAGCACCCATCGTTCGCCGGATCATGGTGCGATCGGCGGTCTTCGCCTTCCCGGCATCTGCCCTCTGGGCTCTGCTGCCGCTGGCGTCGAGTGAGCACCTTCATTTCGGGGCATCGGGTTACGGCCTGGTACTGGGCATGCTCGGTGTCGGGGCGGTGGCCGGCGTCGCGATCTACCCGCGCCTGCGGAAGAAGTTGTCGCCCAACGCCTTGCTGGCGGCTTCGGCGATCGCGTACGGGGTGGGAGTGGTCGCGGTCGGCGTGTTGCCGGTGTGGGCGGTGCTGCCGCTGCTCCTTGTGGCCGGAGCTGCCTGGATCGCAACTCTCACCACGCTCAACGCAGCGATCCAGCTGTCGCTGTCGCACTGGGTGCGGGCCCGCGGGATGTCGATCTACCTGCTCGTGTTCATGGGATCGCAGGCTCTCGGATCGTTTGTGTGGGGTGTGGTGGCGTCCCACACGAGCTTTGTCACGGCGTTGCTCATCTCGGCGGCCCTGCTTGTCGCCGCGGCGGCCAGCGTCACGGTGGTACCGCTGCGGCCCGAGACGGGGACACTGCCGCGAGGTGTGTCCACTGCCTGGCCCACTCCGATGGTGGTGTTCGGACCCGAACCCGATGACGGCCCTGTTGTCGTCTCGGTGACTTATCGCGTGCGGCCCGCAGAGTTGGACCAGTTCGATCAGGCGATGGCCGCCGTGGGGAAGGCGCGGCGGCGGACCGGCGGATACTCGTGGGGCCTGTACCGCCATGGCGCCGACTCGGACCTGCGGGTGGAACAGTTCACCGTTCCCTCGTGGAGTGATTACAAGCGGCAGACCACCGAGCGCTGGACGGAGTCGGACCACCAACTGATCACCGCGGCGTTGTCGCACACGGTGACCGGCGCAACCGAAGAAGAACGTCAACTGTTCGCGGTCGGGCCCCGGACCGGCCGCCATCCGGCGCGGGCTGGGGAGCACATCGGCCAAGTCGGCGAACCGAACGGTACCGCTGAACGGGAGGAGTTGCGGCACGGTTCTACAGTCAAGGGATGAAGTTGCGATCGTCATGGGCCGCCGACCACCACATGCCGCCGGCCGTGGTGCAACCGGTCCTGCGACGGTTGGCTCGCGATCCCGGTTCGATCGACGACCTGGAGTGGAGCTATCTCCTGCAGGCCGACGGTCCTGACCTGGACGAACTCTGTGCGTTGGCCGATGCCGCCCGGCGCGAGACCACTGGTGATGACCTCACCTTTGTCGCCAACCGCAACTTCGAGACGGCAGCCGTGCTGGCCGACGGTGGCGGTGTGAGCCTGGAAGACCTTGTTGCGGAGGCCTGGGAACTCGGCGCGACCGAGATCTGCCTGCAGGGTCCTGTTCCGGCGACCGAGTCCGCCGCCGAATACCTGGAGCTGATCAAGCGGATCAAAGCGGTCGCGCCCGAGATCCATCTGCACGCCTACCGCGCAACAGAGGTGTTCGACGCCGCGACCCGACTCGACGTCACCGCCGGAGAGTTCCTCCGGTCGGCCCGCGAGGCGGGCCTCGACACCGTGCCCGGCACTGCCGCGCAGGTACTCGACGACCACGTGCGCCGCGCCCTCTCGCCCGACGGCCGCGGACTGTCGGTCGCCGCGTGGGTGGACACGATCATCACCGCCCACCAGATGGGTCTGAAATCGACCGCGACGATGCTCTACGGTCACATCGAGGACCCGATTCACCAGGTGGCCCACCTGCGTCTGCTGACCGACATCCAGCACCGCACGTCCGGCTTCAACGAACTCATCCTCATGCCGATGCTTCCCGAGAACGCGCCACCCCACGTCCGGGATCAAGCGGTCCAGGGCCCCACGCTCCGCGAGACCCGGGCAGTGCACGCGGTGGCACGTCTGATGATGCTCGGCACCATCGACCACGTACAGGCGGCGTGGACCAAACTCGACGCCGACGCGCTGCGTGCCGTGCTCCGCGGTGGTGCTGACGATGTCGGCGGCGTCCTGATGGACGGAACGCTACGTCCCGACGCCGGGCCCGAGAGTGGTAGACAGCTCTCGCCCGACGATGTGACGGAGTTGGGCAGAGAACTCGGCCGGACGCCGCGTCAGCGCACGACCCTCTACGAGGACCCACCCGCCGAGCGGGTCGAAGTGTTGCGACGGGTCTTCGCGTGACCTCACCGTCCTCATTGCCACACTGCGTCGATGTGGCGATCGTCGGTGCCGGGTTCGCGGGACTCGGCCTGGGTATCCGGCTGGCTCGGGCCGACCGGGAGAGCTTTGTCATCCTCGAGCGCGGCGATTCGGTGGGCGGCACGTGGCGGGACAACCACTACCCGGGCGTCGCATGTGACGTACCCGCACATGTCTACTCGTATTCGTTCCGGCCTCCCGGTGACTGGACCTCGCTGTTCGCGTCGGGGCCGGAGATCCACGAGTATCTGACCCGTGCGGTGGACGAGGAGGGTCTGACGCCGCACCTGCATCTGAACACCGATGTGGCACAGGCGCGATGGCTTCCGGATCAGCTCTGCTGGCTGGTGGCGACCAACGCGGGCGAGATGCGGGCCCGCGTGCTCGTCGTGGCGGTCGGCCGGTTGGCTGATCCGCTCATGCCTGAGGTCAGCGGCTCGGAAACATTCTCCGGCAAGGTTTTTCACACCGCCCAGTGGGATGACGAAGCTCCGATCGACGGCGCACGCGTCGGCATCGTCGGCACCGGGGCATCGGCGGTTCAACTCACGCCACACCTCGCTGAGCGTGCCGGGGAGCTCGTCGTCTTCTCCCGCAGCGCGCCCTATGTGGTGCCGCGAGGCAATCGGGAATACAGCGAACCCGAGCGTGTGCAACTACAGGTGAAGGCCAACGCAGACCGCCTGAGGGAAGAGCTCTTCACCGAGGCCGACAAAGCATTTGCGCAGCGCCGGGGGCTCCGACCGGACATCGATGAGATCCGGGCCCGAGCGCTGGGACATCTGACTGCCCAGATCGGCGATCCGGATCTCCGACGGGCCCTGACGCCGGACTATGAAATCGGTTGCAAGCGAATACTTCTCAGTGACGAGTTCTACCCGGCGCTGACGAGGCCGTCGGTGACACTGGAACCCTCTGCGCTCGCGGCGTTCGACGGTGCCTCGGTGGTCGCCGCCAGCGGGCGTTCCTACGATCTCGACGTTGTTGTCATGGCCACCGGATTCGAGGCTGCCAGGCCCGCGTTCGCCGAGAGGGTCGCGGGTGTGGGCGGGGAACTGCTCTCCGACCATTGGGGCGAGGGCATGGTGTCGTACGCGTCCACCGCCGTCAGTGGCTTCCCGAACATGTTCGTATTGGACGGCCCCAATGCCGCACTCGGCCACAACTCCGCGATCTACATGATCGAGACGCAGATCGACTACGTCCTGGGCGCCCTGGACCACCTGTGGCGCAACAGTGGGCTGGCGCTCGAGGTGTCCGCGGATGCCGAGCGCGACTACACGCGGGAGATCGACGAGCGAAGTGCGTCGACGGTATGGCTCAGTGGTTGCAGCAGTTGGTATCTCGACCCACAGAGCGGACGGTTGACCTTGCTGTGGCCTGGTACCGGTCGCTCGTTCCGGGAACGCAACGGCACCTTTGATCCGCAGCGCTACGAGAAGGTCAGCGCGGTTGGTGTGGGCCAGGAGTGCCGGGTTTCCTGACCCTGTGCTCACCGGTCAGATGAGCGCACGTCCGGTACCGCCTTCAGCTTCGCGGGGTCGGCGATGTCGTAGATGGCTGCCACACGGCCGTCGCGGACCACAAAGCAACTGGCGCGAGCCGGGGATGCGCGACGGTCGCCGGCAGCGTCCCATCCGGCGCTGTACGCACCGAGTTCGCCGTTGACGAGCACCGGGATCTGTTCGGACAGGAACGACTCGCCGTACCGTCGAACCAGCCCCAGCAGGAATCGCGCGACGCCGTCCGCACCGTGGATGGGCTTGACCGCTGTGGGGGTGGTGCGGTTCGCATCACCGACGATCATGGCGTCCGGATCCAGTGCAGCCACAACGGAATCGACGTCTTTCGAGGCCAGCGCAGCAACGAGGCGTTGCACCGCGTCGGCCTGTTCGGTCTCCGGGACCGACGGCGGCACTCCCGAGACAATTCTCCTGGCACGTGAGGCCATCTGGCGTGCCGAGGCCGCGTTCACACCCAGGAGGCCGCCGATCTCGGCGAACGGCACACCGAAACCGTCATGCATCACGAATGCGACGCGCATCGGGGGAGTCAGGGTTTCGAGCACCACCATTGCGGCGTATCGGCTGTCTTCCGCGGCGACCACCGCCTGCAGTGGATCTTGTGAATCGCCGGACGGGAGCGCGGTGACCACGGGCTCGGGAAGCCATTGGCCTACATACTGTTCTCGTCGAACCGCTGCCGACCGGAGCCGGTCGAGGCAGATGCGCCCGACCACGGTGGTCAGCCAGGCGCCGAGGTCGTTGATCGAGTCGACATCGACATCGGCCAGACGCAGCCACGATTCCTGCACGGCGTCTTCGGCGTCCGTGACACTCCCGGTGATTCGATATCCCACCGCGAGCAGGCGAGTGCGTTGATCCTGGAATCGATCCGCGAGACTCGGCATGGGGTGATCGTAGGCGGACGTCGGCAGGTTCTCAGCCGATGTTGACCCCGTAGTCGCGTGCGATACCGGCGAGCCCTGAGGCGTATCCCTGGCCCACCGCCCGGAACTTCCATTCGCCGCCGCGCCGGTAGATCTCGCCGAACACCATGGCGGTCTCTGTCGACGCGTCCTCACTCAGGTCGTAGCGTGCCAGTTCTCGCCCGTCGGCCTGGTTGACCACTCGGATGAAAGCGCCGTGCACCTGGCCGAAGCTCTGACCGTGGATATCGGCCTCGTGGATGGTGACCGGAAAGATGATGGAGTCGACGTCCGGCGAGAGGGCCTTCAGATCGACGGTGATCGTCTCGTCGTCGCCCTCGCCCTCGCCGGTGCGGTTGTCGCCGGTGTGCTCGATGGCGCCGTCAGGGGAACGCAGGTTGTTGTAGAACACAAAAAACGAGTCGTTCAGCACCTTCCGGTTCACGTTGATCGCAAGGGCGCTGGCGTCGAGGTCGTAGTCGGCACCGGTGGTGGATCGGACGTCCCACCCGAGTCCGACGCTTACCGCGGTCAGATTGGGTGCTTCCTTGCTCAGCGAGACGTTTCCGCCTTTGGCCAGGCTCACAGACATGGGCATCCTCCTCGGAGCGGGTTCTTTGGCTTGCAAACCATCCCCTCCAAGAGTACCGATGGCCGCGTCTACAGTCGGCAGTATGCGTATCGATCTGAGCGGTAGAACAGCATTGGTGACAGGTTCGAGCCAGGGCATCGGAAAGGCAATCGCGAAGGGACTTGCCGAGGCGGGAGCGCGCGTTGCGGTGAACGGTCGAGACGCTGGGAAGGTGCGCGACGCGGTGGCGGAACTGACCGCGTAGGTACCTGAAACCGATGTCATACCGTTGGCTGCCGACGTCACCACCACCGACGGTGTGGACACGTTGCTCGCTGCCCTTCCCTCGGTCGACATCCTGGTGAACAATCTCGGCATCTTCGGGTCGCAGCCTGCGCTGGACATCTCCGACGAGGAATGGCGCCGCTACTTCGAGGTGAATGTGCTTGCCGCAGTGCGACTCATCCGCGCCTATCTGCCGTCGATGACCGATGGTGGGTGGGGACGCATCCAGAACATCGCAAGCGACTCGGCGATCGTGATCCCCACCGAGATGATCCACTACGGGATGTCGAAGACGGCACTGCTCGCCGTGAGCCGTGGGTTCGCGAAGGAAGCAGCAGGCACCGGCGTCACCGTGAACTCGGTGATAGCGGGGCCCACCCACACCGGTGGGGTCGAGGACTTCGTCTATCAACTCGTGGACAAAGACCTCCCGTGGGACGAGGCCCAGCGCGAGTTCATGCGTCTGCACCGTCCACAATCGTTGCTGCAGAGGTTGATCGAGCCCGAAGAGATCGCGAACATGTGTGTCTATCTCGCGTCTCCGCAGGCTTCGGCAACCACTGGTGCCGCCGTACGAGTAGACGGCGGTTACTTGGACTCGATCGTTCCCTGAACCCTGAACCCTGGGCTCGGCGGGTGATGTGCCTGAGTGCACACAAGTCGTGATCTGATGGCCGGATGTGATGTCTGGGTTGAACTTGTGTGCAACGGTGCCCGCGAGAGTGTCTGCGCCAGAATGTGATCGATGGAATTGTCAGACCCTTGATCTAGAATTGGGTCATGTTGTTGGTCGAGGGGGGAACTCGAGCCATACAGGTGGTCGAGGATCTGAGAACTGTTCCGCGTGAGGTGAATCGGCGCTTCGCGCAGACGGTCGCCGATGTCGTCGAGCTGGCGACACTGCGGGTGAATGAAGAACTCGCCGTCTCCGGGGACCTGGACAAGGCCGCCCGCATACCGGTTGTTGAGGTGTCCCTGCTGCTTGACATCTCACGCACGATGGCCGGTGTCTACATCGACAATGGCCTGCAACTCCGCGATCGCTTCCACGGGACACGTGCGGCGTTCGGAGAAGGAGACATCGGGTTCGCTCATGTACGCGAGATTGTCACCGCACTCCAAGCCCTGAGCGATGAACTGGTGGCAGAACTCGAACCCGAGACGATAGTAATTGCGCAACAGGGACTCTCACGATCCGTACTGCGCAACGAACTCGACCGTATGGTCATTGGGGTCGACCCCGACGGGGCAGCAGAACGACGCAAAGCGATGGAACCGCACCGCGACTACCGATCCTCCCGCGACCTCAACGGCCTTGCCCACATCTCCGCGACCATCACCGCGGCCGAAGCCGCCGAACTTGACGCGCGGATCAACGCGGTCGCGGGCACGGTCTGCGCCCGCGACCGTCGGCAACCCAGCCAACGACGGGCCGACGCCTTCGTCGCCGTCATGCGCGGACACACGCACCTCGACTGCGCCTGCGAACGCGACCAATGCCCCGAGAAGCACCGCGAACCCATACCTGCACCACCCAAGCCGATGGTCAAAATCCACACCGACGCAGCCACGTTGGCCGGGCTGACCGGGCAAGTCCCCACCATCGACGGATACGGCGTGATCGACCCCGAACTGGCGCGTGAACTCGCCGCCGACGCGACGTGGCAGGGCTTGTTCCGGGAAGCCGACCAGTTCTCCCGTGGCCGTCATCGTCAACCAGGGAGCATTGCTCCGCCGCCGGGACTGCTGCCACTCGACGGCCACGGCGGTCTCACCGAACCACCACCAGGCGCGTTGAACTATCAACCATCACAAGCACTCCGCGAGATGATCATTGCCCGCGACGGCACATGCCGAACTCCCGGATGCTCCACCCCGGCATCCGAATGCGAGATCGACCACATCATCCCGTTCAACCATGCCGACCCCCGATCGGGTGGTTGGACGATCGAAGAAAACCTCGCCCCCATCTGCCGCCCTGACCACAAACGCAAGACCCTCGGCTACTGGATCGCCCGAATGCACTCAGACCGAACCATTACGTGGACAACCCAATACGGACAGACCTACCTCACCCGACCACATGGTCTGGGCCGCTAGGGCACGAGGTATT
>NZ_BDAP01000002.1 GCF_001598915.1 Williamsia muralis NBRC 105860
CACCATGCACCATTCCCGGCGGACCCTCATATGCGGCGCCGAGGTGGAACTCAGACCAGGCCTCGCCCTCCCGGTCGTGGTGGATCTTCAGGGGCGGCGCCAGGGCATTTCGGACTCCGACGACGGCGTTCCCCCACGGCATCGACAACCCCGAGGGCGTTATCCGGACACCGTAGGAACCGTCGATCTGCTGGGTCCTCAGCTGGGCGGTGGCCTGCTCGATCTGTGACTGAACCGTGCGTACGGTCTCCTCGTCGACCGTCGTACGGATCGTCGCGTCCACGAGGTCTCGTACCGCCACCGCGAGCGGCTCGAAGACCCCGCGCAACCGCGCGATCTCGTCGTCGCTCAGATCTTCCTGCAGAAATTGCACCATCGGAGAACTAGAACACGTTTCCGTTTTCGATGTCCACCATCGATCGGCGCCGCCTGCGGGCTACACGCTGGTGTCGGTCTCGTACTTCGTCAGGCCGGGAGCGCCGGCAAGCAGCGGGCCGAGCTCGGTGATGGCACCCGGACCTGCCCGGAACTCGCGGTAGGCAGCGTCGTGCTTCTCCGATTCCCAACGCTCCACGATCATCCAATGATTCGGATCAGCGCTGTCGACCAGCACCTCGACGCCCTCGCACCCGTCGAACGCACGTGTGTCGGCGAGAACCTTTGTCATGAGCTCCTTGGCGTCTGACAGGGCTTCGGGCTTGAAGGTCACTTCGAGCAGAGCGGTCAACGACATCGTGGTCTCCCATTTCTGTGCACTGATGGTGTCCTGATCAAACTACTCACCGGCGGGAAGTGCTCCGCCGATAACAGCGAACTGCCGCGAACCCGAAGACAGCTGCCCAGACCGCGACGTTCCCCACACAGACCCACAGCGAGATGTGCTCGCCGTAGACGGTGTCGCCGCCGGTCATCGGGTAGCCCGCCAGCGTGCTCACGCCGAACATCGGGGTGAACATCGAGAACGTCAGCATCGCGCCCTTGAGCGGCACAAAAAGGTTGCCGGCGAAAGCCAGCAGCGTCAGCACACCGCCGAGCACCTGGGTCGCCCCGTCCGATCGAAGCGCACTGCCGACTGCCAGGCCGAATGCCGCGAACACCCCGGAGCCCAGCCACCCCAGCACCACACACAACACCCATTGGTCTGCCGGTGCGCTGGCTCCGGTGGCCAGGCCGACCGCAGAGAGCAAGACCAAGGGCATCGCCGCGACCGCAAGGGCCACCGTCACCTTCGACATCACGTATCCCAGCGGTGTCAGCGGCGTCATACGCAGGGTCCTCGTCCACCCGGCTTGCTGCTCGGAGGCCACCGAGGCCGCGGTGGTGGTTGTCGCGAGGATCGCGCCATAGATTCCCATGTGCACCATGACGTAGGCCGCGGTGTCGGCACTGCCGATCCGGCCGCTGCCGTAGTCGGTGGTGGCCCCGAAGATCACGTACATCAGCGTCGGGATGGCCAGGGTGAAGATCATCGCCCGCCGGTTGCGCAGGACCCGCCGCAGGTCGAGGCGTATGTACGTGGCCGTAAAGCCCCGGAGGGGCGACGCGATGTGAGTGTCGGTCAGGGTGGTCACAGGGTGATCCTTTCGGGGGTCCGGTCGTGGTCCGAGGTGAGTGCGACAAATGCGTCTTCGAGGTTGCGCGAGCCGATTTCGACATCGCGCGCACCTGTCTGCGTGAGAAGGAAGCGCGCCAGGTCATCTGACTTTTCAGTGCGAAGAATGGTCCGTCCGCCCCGCTCGCCGACCTCGGCGAGATCTCCGAACGCGGCCTGCGTCCGGGCGACATCGCTCGGCGACATCAACGCCGAGACGCTGCGTCCACTGGCCTGCGCACGAATACTCGCAACCGAACCGTCCGCGACTATGCGCCCGTTGGCCACCATCACGATGCGGTCGGCGAAAGCATCCGCTTCCTCGAGGTAGTGCGTGGCGAACACCACGGTGCGGCCCCGGCGGGCATCAGCACGCATCGTCGCCCAGAAGGATCGTCGAGACTCCACGTCCATGCCTGCCGTCGGTTCGTCCAGCACGATGAGGTCTGGGTCGGGCAACAGGGCCAGCGCGAACTTGAGTCGTTGCTGTTCGCCGCCAGAACATTTCGAGACCTTGCGGTCCGCGATCCCGGTCAGCTGTGCGCGCTCGATGACCTCCGCGGCAGCGGCAGCGTCGCCGAACGTTCCTGCGACGATGCGGACGGTCTCGGCGACGGTGAAGTCGGGGAGCAACCCGCCTGTCTGCAGCACCGCAGCAATCCGTCCGTCGCCGGCGGCCGTCACCGGGTTCTGGCCGAAGATGCTGACCGTTCCCGAGTCGGGTGTCGAGAGTCCCAGCATCATGTCGATGGTTGTGGTCTTACCTGCGCCATTGGGCCCCAGAAACGCGACCATCTCGCCGGCCGCGATACGGAGATCGATGCCGTCCACGGCGCGCACAGGCCCGCCCGCCGAGTCGAATGTCTTTGTCAATCCGCTCAGTTCGAGCGCCGTTGTGTTCATGGTTTACAGCCTGCGGGCCACCGCGGTCCGTCACCCACGGCTAATGTCACGAGATCGGCATGACAGATGTCATCTGGGCAGGAGGTCGATCCCGTTGTCCGACACGGTCGTCCGAATCGGGCCGGCGCTGGCCGTCGCTGTGGTGCTGCTGGCCGTCGTGGCGGTCGCGGTCACTTATCTGGGCCGCGCCGGGCACGAACGCGCCGTGGCCTGGTCGTCGGTGCGTGCGGCCGTTCAGCTCGGTCTGCTGGCGGTGGTGCTGGGACTGCTTGTCCGTCACATCTGGTTGTCCGCCGGATTCGTGGTGCTGATGGCTCTGGTGGCCGCCTGGACGGCGGCGGGCCGGGTGATCGGCCGTCGTCCGACGATGTCCGAGACAGCCCGATTACTGCTGCCGGTCGCCGCACCATCAAATGTGGTGGTGAGCGCATTGATTGTCGTGGGCGTGCTACCCGCAACCGGTCTCGCGCTGATACCGAGCGCCGGCATCATGATCGGCGGCGCGATGAACACCACCTCGTTGACTGGTCGCCGCGCTCTGGACGAACTGACGTCGCGACGCGGTGAGGTGGAGGCCGCGATGTCGCTCGGGCTGTCGAATCATCAGGCGCGGATGGAGATTTGTCGCACCGCTGCGTCCACGGCCCTGATCCCCGCCCTCGACCAGACCCGGACGGTCGGGTTGGTCACCATTCCCGGTGCGTTCGTGGGAATGGTGCTGGGCGGCGCGTCCACCACCGACGCCGCTGTGATGCAGCTCTTCGTGCTCATCTCCATCCTGGCGGTGAGCTCGTGCGCGATGGTGGCCACCACCGATCTGGTCGCGCGGGGTGTGCTCGTGGCACGACGGTGAGCGAGTGAGTCTTGTCGAGTCGGGTCACGCCTGGTGCACGAGTTCGGCTGCGCGTTGAGCTGCTCGTCGGCCGATTTCGGTCAGCCAGTACGACGGGGCCTTCATCGCTTGCGTTGTGGAACCTGCCATTTCCGTCAGCGAATAGGTCGGCACGTCGATACCCGCGTCGACCTGGCCGGCAACCACTACCACCGAGACGTGGCTTTCAGCGGCGAGGGAGACGATGTGCCCAACGATCTTGCCGGTGAGCGATGTGTGGTCGAACCTGCCCTCGCCGGTGATGATCAGATCCGCTTCCGGCGCGGCCGACGTGAGACCGGTCAGGCCGCACACCCGCGCTGCACCTGGGGTGATCCGTGCTCGCCACGCCGCCGCCAGGCCGAATGCGACGCCCCCCGCCGCGCCCATTCCGGGCATCGACGGATCGGCAGCGAGCCCGGCGTCGGCCAACAGATCCACCCATCGACGCAGTCCCCGGTCCAGCTCTTCAACGATCTGTGCATCGGCGCCTTTCTGTGGCCCGAACACGCTCGCCGCTCCCGCCGGACCGAACAGCACGGCAGAGGTGTCGGCAAGCAGCTCGACGTCGGCCGGTGGACTCAGTAACGAGGACGTGTCGACACGCTCGGCCACGAGGAGACCCGCCCCGCCTTCGGGAACCGGCCTGCCCGCCCGGTCGAAGACTTCGAGGCCAAGCGCACGTAGAGCACCCAATCCTCCGTCCGTCGAGGCGGAACCGCCCAGCGCCACAGTCAGTCTCGAACAGTCGGTGCGCCGGATCACCTCGCCGAGTCCGCGAGACGTCGCGCCGAGGGGGTCGAGCCGATCGAGGTAGGCGATTCCCGACGACTCGGCGAGCTCCACCACAGCGCGACCGTCAGGCATGTTCAGCCAGCGGGCTGACACCGGACGCCCGTGGGGACCGGTTGCCGTGTCGTGGGCGGACCACGTGGCATCTCCGACCGCTTGGGCAATTACCGCCAGCGTTCCCTCACCGCCGTCAGCCTGTGGCATGAAGACGAGTTCGTCGCCCGGGCGCGCCCGGGCCCAACCTCTGCTCAAGGCCTGCGCGACGTCCACTGCGCCAAGCGACCCCTTGAACGAGTCGGGCGCGATCAGAACTCTCATCCGGCCAGCGGCGGCAAGACGAGATCGCGGTACCGCTGTTTCATGTTCTCGATCACCTGGTGGCCGTCGGTTGACCACACTTTCTCGTTGAAGATCTCCACTTCGACATCGCCCTGATAGCCGGCCGCTCGCACCCACGTTCCGATGGTGTCGAAATCGATGACTCCGTCACCCATCATTCCGCGCGAGAGCAAGGGGTCGGCTTCCATCGGCACCAACCAGTCACACACCTGGTAGGAGCTGATCCTGCCCTCTTTCCCGGCCTGCCGAATCTTGTTGTACAGCTCCGGATCCCACCAGACGTGGAAGGTGTCCACAACGACTCCCACGGCTTCGACGGGGTGCGGTGATGCCATCGACAACGCCTGTCCCAGGGTGGAAATCACCGCCCGATCGGCAGCAAACATGGGATGCAACGGTTCGAGCGCGATGCGGACACCACGGTCAATCGCGTAGGGAACCAGCTGCGCCAGACGGTCTTCCACTCGCGCGCGTGCCCCGATGAGATCGCGGTCCGGCAGACCGCCCATCACCATCACCAGCTCGGGAGCCCCGAGTTCGGCGGCCTCATCGAGTGCGCGACGATTGTCGTCGAGACCGTCATCGAGCACACCGGTCATGAATCCGCCCCGACACAGACTCGACACCCGAAGGCCCGCGTCCGCAATATGCTTCGCCGAAGAGGCGAGGCCGGCCTCTTGTACCCGATCTCGCCACAGACCGACTGCGCCGAGGCCGGCACTGGCCGCCCCGTCCACAGCTTCTGCCAATGTCCACGAGTTGACGGTCTTGGTGTTCAGAGACAGTGTCGCGTAGGGATTGTCGAGGTCGTAGGGAGATGTCTGTACGGCTGTGGTCGTCACGATCGGACTCCGTTCAGTTCGAGGTACAGACCCATACGATGAATTGCCAGCTCCGGGTCGGTGAGCAATCCCGCCTTGTCGGCCAGGACGAACAAGGTCGTCAGATGCTCCACGCTTCTCCCGGAGGCCAGCCCGCCAACCATCGAGAACCCGGACTGTCTGCCGCGTAACCATGACAGGAACGCGATTCCGGTCTTGTAGTAGTAGGTGGGCGAAGTGAAGATATGGCGACCGAGGTCCTCGGTGGACCTCAAGATTTGTTCTGCGCGTCGGACATTCCCGCGGTCGAGCTCCTGCAGAGCGGTGGACGCTGCCGGATAGATACCCGCGAAGATGCCGAGCAAAGCGTCGGAGTGACCACGTTCGTCACCGATGATCAACCGCGGGTAGTTGAAGTCGTCGCCGGTGTACATCCGCACGTTCGGCGGTAGCGTGCGCCGGAGCGCTATCTCGTGCTGCGCATCGAGCAAGGAGACCTTGACGCCGTCGACCTTCGTGCTGTTGGCCTCGATGAGCCCACGGAACACGGCCGTCGCCTCCTCGACGTCGTCACTGCCCCAATAGCCTTGCAACGCAGGGTCGAACATGGTGCCGAGCCAGTGCAGTATCACCGGACAATCCACCTCGGACAGCAGCGTGGTGTACACGGATACGTAGTCGTCGGGCGATTGCGCCACCCGAGCCAGTGCCCGCGACGCCATGATGATGATCGTGGCGCCCGACTCACCGACCACGGCGATCTGTTCGCGATAGGCGTCCAGGACTGCGGTGAGACCGGCGGCTCCCGATGGGAGAGTGTCGATGTCGAGCTGATCGGTGCCTGCACCGCATGCGAGCATGCCCCCGGCGGCGGTCGCCTCGGCACCCGACCGTCTGATCAACTCGGCAGTCGCCGACCAGTCGAGGCCCATGCCCCGCTGCGCTGTGTCCATTGCGTCAGCGACCCCGAGTCCGTACGACCACAACTCGTGTCGATAGGAAAGCGTGGCCTCCCAGTCGATGTCGGCGGGTGCACCGGGTGTGTTGTCTGCCGTCGCGCGTGGGATCACATGGGCTGCCGCGTACACCTTGCGAGAGGTGATGGGCGATGACGGCTTCGTCCATTCCCCGGGTTCGGCGAGCACATGATTGCCCCTGCCCGGCAGAGCAATGGACAGGTGCGCATCGGTGACGGTCACAGCGTGATCTCCGGCACGGCGAGACGGCGGCCCTCGGCCGAGCTCCGCAGGCCGAGTTCGGCCAGTTGCACACCGCGGGCTGCCGACAACAGTCCGTACCGATGCGGACGCTCGGCGATGACGTCTCGTAAGAACTCTTCCCATTGCAGCTTGAACCCGTTGTCGAGGTCGGCATTGGCGGGCACGTCGAGCCATTGGTCCCGGAAGGGTTCGGTCACCGGCAGGTCGGGGTTCCAGACGGGTTTGGGTGTGTGGGATCGGTGTTGGGCGACACAGTTTCGCAATCCCGCAACAGCTGAACCATGCGTGCCGTCCACCTGGAATTCGACCAGCTCATCGCGATGAACCCGCACTGTCCACGCCGAGTTGATCTGTGCCACAACGCCGTTCTCCATCTCAAAGATTCCGTATGCGGCGTCGTCGGCAGTGGCCGGGTATTCGTTGCCGTCTTCGTCCCATCGAACGGGGACGTGGGTGACAGCTTTGGCTGTGACGGACTCGACTTTGCCGAGGATGTTCTCGAGGACGTAGTTCCAGTGACAGAACATGTCCACGACGATGCCGCCACCGTCTTCGGCACGGTAGTTCCAGCTGGGACGCTGCGCCGGTTGACCGTCGCCCTCGAACACCCAGTAGCCGAACTCGCCCCGAAGAGAGAGGATCCGTCCGAAGAATCCCTCATCGACGAGGCGACGCAGTTTGACCAGCCCTGGGAGATAGAGCTTGTCGTGGACGACACCGGTGGTGACCCCGGCGTTCTCCCCGATACGGGCGAGTTCGACAGCCTGCGTGAGCGTCTCGGCGGTCGGCTTCTCGGTGTAGATGTGCTTGCCCGCCTTCATCGCGGCGGCCAGCGCCTCTGCCCGCCGCGACGTCACCTGGGCGTCGAAGTAGATGTCGGTGCTCGGATCGTGGATGACCGCCGATGCGTCGGTGCTGTATTCGGCGATGCCGTGCAGAGAACACAGTTCCTGCAGTTTTGCCTCGTTGCGCCCGACGAGGATCGGTTCGAGCTGGACGCGGCTACCGTCAGCCAGGAGCAGGCCGCCGGAGTCACGAATGGGAAGTATCGATCGCATGAGGTGCTGGCGGTAGCCCATGCGGCCGGTGACGCCATTCATGGCGATGCGCAGGGTACGAGTCGAGGTGGACATGAGAATGCCTTTTCTTTGAACAGCCGATGCTCGATCGGCGGCCGGCCCGGGGCGCGGCAGAGCTGAAAGGGATGGACGGGAACACACGGGCGGGAAAGGTCACCCGAGTGGATTTCACAACTCAGCTTCGGAATGCGCTTTCCAAGCTATGCTGCTCTCAACGATTGGTCAATAGGCACATCGAGCCGATGCAGAGGCGAAAGGTCGTTGAGATGGCGGCGGTGAGATTGCAGGACGTCGCGGCGGCCGCGGGCGTCTCGCAGGCAACCGCTTCGCGGGTGCTCAACGGGTCCGCACGCGTTCCCGGCGTGGGTGTTGCCGACCGTGTTCGCGCTGCCGCCGCCGAGCTGGGGTACGTCCCAAATGCGCAGGCCCAGGCGTTGGCGCGGTCATCGACCGGACTGATCGGCCTGGTGGTGCACGATGTTGCCGACCCGTACTTCTCCTCCATCGTCCGGGGCGTTCAGGCGCAGGCCCGGGCAGCAGGGAAGCTGGTGTTGCTCGCCAGCACCGAACGCGACTTCGATGTCGAGCGGCAGTCGGTCAGCACGTTCATCTCCCACCGGGCAGACGCCATCATCCTGGCTGGGTCTCGCCAGAGCGGAGACCTCGATCGCGACCTCGAGAAGGAGTTCGCGGTCTATCGCGAGAACGGCGGCAAGGTGGTCGTCATCGGCCAACCGCTGTCGTTCGGCGCCGCCGTCGAGCCTGAGAATTGGTCGGCATCAGGGCAATTGGCAGAGGCGCTCTACCAGCACGGGCATCGCACATTCGCCATCATCGGCGGGCCGGGCAACATCCGCACGTCGGTCGACCGCCGGAACGGATTCGTCGACACCTTGAGCAGACACGGGCTCAGCCCGATCATCGAAGTGTCGGGCGACTTCTCCCGAGACGGCGGCTACAGTGCGGCACGACGACTCGCCGCGGCGCTGGAAATCAGTCCGCAGAGTCCTCGAGGCCGGCCACCCTGCGTTTTCGCGGTCACCGACGTGATGGCGATAGGTGCCATCGCGGCATGGCGCGAGCTGGGACTCAGTGTGCCCGAACATGTCTGCGTGGCGGGTTTCGACGACATCCCCACCCTGCGCGATCATGTCCCCAGCCTGTCCACAGTCGCCCTGTCGTTGGTCGACATCGGCCGGCGTGCAGTGGATCTGGCTCTCGACGAAGCAGCCGCTGGGCAGTGTGCCCACGAGTTCGTTCCGGGCACCGTGATCTTGCGTCACAGCAGCGCCTTGAGCAGCTGATTCCTTCCAGCCTATTGACAGTGTGGTCGCGATCACATTACGTTGACCTCAGCTTCGGAAAGCGCATTCCCGCGGACCTCGGTCTGCATCACTACTAGCTTTAGGACTCCTAATGGCGGTAACAACGTCGGTCGAGATCCGTTCTGCTGCGTTGCAGGCGTCACCCCTCACGCCGACGCGTCACCGACGGTTTCCCTCGTTCCGAAATACTTGGTCCGGCCTTTGGCGGCCGCTCGCCCTGGTAGCGGTGCTCGTCGCCGCCTGGTGGGCGGTGACCAAGTTCGAACTGGTTGCGCCGTACATCCTTCCGTCACCGGGCGACACCTGGCAGACGATGGTGGACAACGCTTCGTACCTCACCACCCACACCTGGGTCACCACCTACGAAACCGTCGCCGGCTTCCTCATCGCCGCCGTGATCGGCGAAGCAGTCGCGGTGATGATGCTCTACTCTCCGAGCGTCGAGAAGACGATGTACCCTCTGATCCTCTTCGCACAGGTCATCCCGAAGATCGCGATCGCACCGCTGTTCGTGGTGTGGCTCGGCTTCGGACCCAGCCCCAAAATCCTTGTCGCCGTGCTGATGGCGTTCTTCCCCATCGTCATCTCCGGGATGGCCGGTCTGCGCTCGGTGGACCCGGAGATCGTCGAGCTCACCTCCACGATGGGCGCCGGACGCTGGAAGACCTTCGCCAAGGTGCGCTTTCCTGCCTCTCTTCCACAGCTCTTGTCCGGACTGAAGATCGCTGCGACGCTCGCCGTCACCGGCGCCGTGGTCGGCGAGTTCGTGGGGGCCAACGAGGGTCTGGGCTACGTAATCTTGCAGGCCAACGGAAACATCGACACCGCAATGCTGTTCGCGGCGCTGATCATCATGTCGCTGCTCGGGATCATCCTGTTCATGATCATCGAGCTCGCCGAGAAGCTGCTCATCCCATGGCATGCCTCACGCCGATCTACCGCCTCTGTCGGCGCGTCGGCCGTCTGAAACACTCGAACCTCACTCAACGGAGATTGAACATGAAACTGAAAACCCTTGTGGTCGCGGCCATTGCGATGACACTCGCGCTCGCCGGCTGCGGTGGTGGAGCCGCGGAGAAGAAGCCCGGCGCCGACGGCCAGGCCACCGCGACATCGCTGATGCTCAACTGGTACCCCTACGGCGAGCATGCTCCGTTCTATTACGGGGTGCAGGAGGGCATTTTCGCCAAACACGGAATCGACCTCACGATCAAGGCCGGGCAGGGATCGACCAAGACCGCGCAGGCCGCCGGTTCGAACCAGACCGACTTCGGCTGGGCCGACACCCCTGCCGTGGTGAGCAACATCGGCAAGGGCGTCAAGATCAAGAGCGTCGGGGTGTTCTTGCAGACAACGCCATCGGCGGTGCAGGTCTACGCCGATTCCGGCATCACGAAACCAGCCGACCT
Source organism: Williamsia muralis NBRC 105860 (assembly GCF_001598915.1). Lineage (GTDB taxonomy): Bacteria > Actinomycetota > Actinomycetes > Mycobacteriales > Mycobacteriaceae > Williamsia > Williamsia muralis. The sequence goes on from NZ_BDAP01000002.1 coordinate 10,351, forward strand.
GGCCGGCAAGACCATCGCAGTCTCGGCAGGCGACGCCCCGACCACCACGTTCCCGATCTACCTCGAAAAGGCCGGCGTGCCCGCCGATCAGGTGAAGCAACAGAGCCTCGACGCCGCCGGCAAGGTCGCGGCCATGTTGTCAGGAAAGGTCGACGGGCTCATCGGATTCGCACATGACCAGGGCCCGACCATCGCCAACAAGAGCGGGCGTGACATGCGTTACCTCCGCTATTCCGATGTGGGCCTGAACTTTTACAGCAACGGCCTGATCGCCAACAACGGAATGATCGAGAGCTCACCCGAGCTGGTGCAGGCAATGGTCGACGCCACCAGCGAAGCCTTCACCGCCGCCGCGGCCAATCCCGAGGCGGCAGTGGCCGCGATGGAGGGCAAGGATCCCCAGATGCCGCCGAAGGAAGTTCTGCTGCAGCAGTGGACGGAAACCATTCCGCTGCTCTCGACCGCCGGCACCAAAGGTGAGGCACCCGGAGTGAACACCGACGAAGACTGGGCCGCGACGATCGCTGTGCTGAGCGACTCCGGTCTACTCGAGAACGCCGGCGAACCCTCGCAGTACTGGGATTCGGCCTTCACCCCCACCGATACCAAGTGAGTGAGCGACGATGAATGCCACGACGATCGAACCCCCGAACACCGTGACCGATTCCGCAGTATCCGTCGAGAACTTGAGCGTGCACTTCTCCTCCAAGCGCGGTGAGGTCACCGCACTCGACGACGTGCAGTTGCACGTGCGTGAAGGCGAGTTCGTCACGATCGCCGGACCGTCCGGTTGCGGAAAGTCGACGTTGCTGAAAGTGGTTGCGGGACTTACCAACGCATCTCACGGCAGTGTGCGGCTGCGCGGCAGCGAGGTCAAAGGCCCGCAGAGGGGCATCGGCTATGTCTTCCAGCGAGCGGCCCTTCTCGAGTGGCGGACCGTTCGCAAGAACATCTTGATCCAGGCCGAGATGCGCGGCATGAACAAACGCGCTGCCGCGGCGAAAGCGGATCAGCTGATCGAGATGACCGGACTCACCGGTTTCGAGGGCGCACTCCCCCATGAGTTGTCCGGTGGTATGCAGCAACGCGTCTCCCTGTGCCGGGCGCTGTTGCACGAGCCCGAGGTGCTGCTGATGGACGAACCCTTCGGTGCGTTGGATGCGCTCACTCGTGAGCGGATGAACGTCGAACTCCATCGGATCTGGCGGGAGACCGGCACCACCGTGATGCTTGTGACCCACTCGGTCGCCGAAGCGGTGTATCTCGCGAATCGAGTGGTGGTGATGAGTCCGCGGCCCGGTCGCATCGTGGAGATCCTCGACGTCGACCTTCCGGCGGAGCGCGACTACAGCGCAACCATGGAACGACCCGAGTTCATCGCGGTCGCCAACCGGGTACGCGACCTCCTCGGGGCAACAACCAGCGCCGATTGACCGGTGGCGGGCAGCGCACGCGCTGCCCGCCATCCCCTTCGCTCGGCGCGGACGCTCCGCTGATCCGGTCAGTCCTCGCGGTACTCGTCTTCCAGCGGTGCGGTCACCACTTGTTCCTGTTCCTGGACGTCAGCTGGGTCCGCGTCGAGCGGCCCACTGCCACCGGCGTCTTCGGCAACGTCGGCCTGCTCGGGGTCCACGTCTTGCTGCTGCTCGAGCACATCTTCGACGGGCTGGGTATCGCTTGGCTCTCCGATCTCGGTCATGGAATTCCCCTACCCAGTCGATGGTGCGTAAAAACACTTGGCCGGAAATTTCTTGAACTGCTCAGGGCGCACGGATGAAACGACCAATCACCGGCGCTCGGCCGCCCATTCGGTCACGTAGTCGCGGAATCGTCTGGCAACCGGCGTCATCGCCCGGTCGCGATGCCAGATCAGCCCGACGTCGCGGGAGCTGCGGTCACCGGTCAGTGGGAGCAGGGTGAGGCCCGCGGGCAGCTGCGGGTTGTCCTCGACCGGTATCACCGCAACCCCGAGGCCCGCGGCGACGAAGCCTGCGACCGTCCCCAGTTCGGTGGCCTCGAAGGTGATCTGCGGCCGGAAGTCCGCCTCAGCACACAGCTCCTCGAGGATCCGTCGCATACCGAACGTCGGCCCCATGGCGACAAACGACTCGTCGCGCGCCTCGGTCATGGCGATCTCGTCGCGGACCGCAAACGGATGGTCGGCGGGTACCGCGAGGGCCAGGCGCTGACGCATGATGGACGCCCACCCCACATCGTTGCTCCGTGGTCGCGGCGACACGATGGCGAGGTCGGCCGGCCCCGCGACCACCCGGTCGAGGATGGATTCGGCCGCTCCCTGGGTGAGGGTGAAGGCGACCCGGGGCGACATCTGGCGCCGGAACTCCCCGATCAGGGTCGGCACCAGCCAGACCCCGAAGGAGTGCAGGAAGCCCAGGTCGATGGACCCTTCGACCGGGCCGGCTCGGTCGGCGATCTCGTGGCGGGCGGCGTCCATCTCGGCGACGGCCCGGCGCAGATGCCCTAGGTAGATCTGGCCGTAGGCGTTGAGCTTGAGCCGCTTGGCGTGCCGGTCGAACAATTCCACCCCGAGCTCTCGTTCGAGCCTGCCGAGCATCCGCGACAACGTGGGTTGCGTCAGATGCAGCTTGCGGGCGGCCGCGGACGTGTTCTCGAGTTCCGCGAGGGTGATGAACCAGGCGTCGGCCATGCGAGCCTCCTTATGCGTCTGATGTATTACAACGCACCAAATGATTCATTTCCACTCGTGGCCCACTAGTGGAAACCTGGGTTCGGTGACCCGCTCGCCGATCAGCCGTCCCCGCCCGATCCCGCCCCGCGCCGGATATCGGACCGGCGAGCGCGGCTACCGCAGAACTGCGTTCGCGCTGTTCACCGCTGGGATGGCGACCTTCATGACGCTGTACTACGTGCAGGGTCTGCTGCCGATGTTCTCGGACCACTACGGGGTTTCGCCGGCCGTCTCGGCACTGGCCGTCTCCGTCACCACAGGTCTTCTCGCCGTGGCGATCGTGCCCGCCAGCGTGCTGTCGGAGCGGTTCGGCAGAGTGCGGGTGATGACCGTGTCGGCGGTCTCAGCCGCTGCGCTGGGCGTGGTGCTGCCGTGGAGCCCGACGTTCGAACTGCTGCTGGCGGGACGCGCAGTCCAGGGAATCCTCTGCGCAGGAGTTCCAGCAGTGGCCATGGCCTACCTCGCCGAGGAGATCGACGCCCGATCGCTGGGCACGGCGATGGGGATCTACGTCTCCGGCACCACGATCGGAGGCCTGACCGGGCGCCTGATCCCCACCCTCGTGGTCGACGTCACGGCATGGCAGTGGGCGCTGGAGGTTGCCTCCGCCGTTGCGCTTGTGTTCGCGGCGATGTTCTCGCGCTTGGTGCCGCCGTCCAAACAATTTCGGCCACAACCGATCTCGCCGAGGCGGACACTGCAGAACCTCGCCATCCACCTGCGCGACGTCCCGCTCCTGTGTTTGTTCGGGCTCGCGTTTGTGCTGATGGGCGGGTTCGTCGCGGTGTACAACTTTCTCGGTTACCGCCTGCTCGCCGACCCGTTCGATCTGCCGGCAGTTCTGGCCGGACTGGTGTTCACGCTCTACCTCGCCGGAACCGCATCCTCAGCCGTGGCGGGCAGGTTGTCGGATTCCTGGGGACGAGAACGTGTGCTGGTGACCGCGATGTGCGTGATGGTGGCCGGGTTGGCGCTCAGCGTTCCCGATTGGCTGCCAACGGTTCTGGCAGGCATCTTCCTCTTCACCGCCGGGTTCTTCGCGGCTCATTCGGTGGCCAGCGGGTGGGTCAGTGCCCGCGCCACCGATCACCGAGCCGAGGCCTCCTCGCTCTATCTGCTCGGTTACTACCTCGGGAGTTCGATCGTAGGGGCCTGTGGTGGCGTCGCGTTCGCGATGGGAGGCTGGATCGGCCTGGCCGGATACGTGGCAGCGTTTCTGATCGCCGGGGCCGTGCTCACCGCCGTCCTGCTGCGGTCGATCACCATGCCTGCGGTCACGGCGAAATCCCCTGAGCTCATCGAGAGCTGACCTAGACTCGGGGAAGCCATCGGAAAGTCGTCGCCCTAGGAGCTCACCCAACATGCCCGACGAGAGCAGCGCGGTTGTATTCGTTCTATTCGGTGCCACAGGCGATCTCGCCAAACGCATGGTGTTGCCGTCCTTTTACGAGTTGGCCCGCGAAGGGTTGCTCCCCGAGACGTGGGCGCTGATCGGCAACGGGCGCGGCCATCGCTCCGACGACGAGTTCCGCGACCACGTGCGGCAGTCGGTCACGACGTTCGATGCGGCACCCGACGAGACCCAGTGGGCCGATTTCGCGAAGAACGTCCGATTCGCCGGAGGTGGTTTCTCCGTGGACGACCCGGGCGATCTGCCAAGCGTCATCGACGACCTCCGCGGACAACTCGGCGGCGAAGTCCAATTGGTCCACTACATCGCGCTGCCGCCCACGACCTTCTCCGACTACACCGCCGCCCTCGGGGCACACGGTCTCGCCGACGGCGCACGCGTGGTGTACGAAAAGCCTTTCGGCACTTCACCGGACGACTTCCGGAAGCTCGATGTCGCCGTACACGACGTGTTCGACGAGAAGCAGGTCTACCGGATCGACCACTTCCTGGGTAAAGAGAGCACCCAGAACCTGCATGTACTCCGGTTCGCCAACGGCATGGTGTCCGGCGTGTGGAACCGGGAGCACGTCGAGCAGGTCCAGATCGACATTCCCGAGACGTTGGACATCGACGACCGGGCGGTCTTCTACGACGCCACCGGGGCGTTCCTCGACATGGTGGTGACACACCTGTTCCAGGTCGCCGCGGAGGTGGCGATGGAGCCGCCGCTGAGCCTGGACGCCGACGATCTGCAGGGCGCCCGCGAGTCGGTGATCGCCGCCTTCCGCCCGCTTGATCCGGCCGAGGTGGTCTACGGCCAATACGAAGGTTTCCGGGACACCGAAGGCATTGCCGACGACTCGCAGACAGAGACATTTGTGGCGGCCCGCATGTGGGTCGACACCGACCGCTGGCGTGGAGTGCCATTCGTGATGCGCACGGGCAAGATGCTCAACCGCAGTGCCCAGCGGGTGAGCCTCGTGTTCCGTCGCCCTGACGGGCCGATCAAACATCTCCCACCGGAGGGCACCGTGCTCACCTTCGACCTCAAGGGGGACGGGTCGATCGACATGGCGATGACCGTGAAAGAACCGGGCTCGGGCACTTCCCTGTCCGTCGGGCACATGTCGCTCCCCCTCGACAGCGTCGCCGACGGCCTCGCCCCGTACTCACGGCTGATCCTCGACGTCTTACGCGGTGACCGCTCCCTGTTCACCAGGCCGGACGGTCTGGCACACGTCTGGGAGGTCGCGGCCCCTGTTCTCGACAATCCTCCTGTGCCACAGCCTTATTCCCCGGGGTCGGTAGGTCCGGGTGCTGCTGACCGACTCGTCGGACCCTGCGGGTGGATCTTCGACTGACGCGTGATGCTCCCACCACTTCACGGTGCGACCGGGCACTTGGTTCCGTAGGCGGCATTTGCACTATGCCAACGGAATTCGGCGGTAGAGGGCCCACTGTTGACGCGCCTTGATCAGTGGGGTTACATCCGACTATGACCTACGACACACTGATCCGCCGGGGTCGGTGGTTCGATGGCACCGGCGCCCCTTCTTCCATCGCCGATATCGGCATCCGTGAGGGTCGAATTGTCGCGGTCAGCGCGCAGCCGCTGGATCCGGCCGGCTGCCGCACCGTGATCGACGCCACCGGCCGATGGGTGCTGCCCGGCATGGTCGACATCCACACCCACTACGACGTCGAGGTTCTCGGCGGGCCGGCCTTGAGCGAGTCGCTGCGGCACGGCGTGACCACCGTTCTGCTGGGTTCGTGTTCACTGTCCACGATCCACATCGGAGCCGAGGTGGCCGGCGATCTCTTCGGCCGCGTCGAGGCGATCCCGCGGCGACATGTGATCGCCAACGTCGACAGCCGCAAGAACTGGCGCAGTGCCGCCGAGTACGTCGACGCGCTCGAATCGCTTCCCCTGGGGCCCAACCTCGCCGCGTTCATCGGACACTCGGACATGCGGGCGGCAACGATGGGCCTCGACCGGGCGACACGCAAAGAGGTGGCCCCCGAACCCGAAGAGCTCCTTCGCATGGAGAAGATGCTCAACGAGGCGCTGGACGCCGGCTTTGTCGGAATGTCCTCGCAGCAGCTGCTTTTCGACAAACTCGACGGAGAGGTGTGCCGTTCTCGCACGCTTCCTTCCACCTACGCCAAGGCGCCAGAACTCCGTCGGCTGGGTGCCATACTGCGCACCCGCAATCGGGTTCTGCAGACCGGACCCGACATCTCGCGGCCATGGAACGTGCTCTCCCAGGCGTTCGGTTCCCTGGGCCTGGGTCGTCGTCGCCAACTCAAGACCAGCCTGCTCTCGGCGGCAGACATCAAGGCTCGCCCCGAGGTCATCCACGCGATGGGTCCGATCGCGCGGTTCATCAACAAGCTCGGCGGGAACTTCCGCTGGCAACACCTCCCGGTCCCCTTCGAGGTCTATGCGGACGGAATCGACCTGGCGGTGTTCGAGGAGTTCGGCTCGGGCGCGGCAGCTCTGCATCTGCAGACCGAGGTCGACCGCAACGAACTCATGCAAGACGAGGACTACCGGCGCGCGTTCCGCAAGGACTACGGACGCAAGTACGGCCCCCGGGTGTGGCATCGCGATTTCTTCGACGCCGAGATCGTCGAATGCCCCGACACCTCGGTGGTCGGCAAGTCGTTCGGCCAGGTCGGTGTCGACCGCGGTGGACTGCACCCCGTCGACGCGTTCCTCGATCTTGTCGTCGAGCACGGCAACCAACTCCGTTGGCGCACAACTATTTCGAATCACCGTCCCGAACTCCTCAAGAAGCTTGCGGTGGAACCGGGTGTTCAGCTGGGTTTCTCCGATGCCGGCGCCCATCTGCGCAACATGGCGTTCTACAACTTCGGACTCCGGCTGTTGCGCCATGTTCATTCGGCGGCAGAGGCCGGTACGCCGTTCATGACGATCGAACACGCGGTGCACCGGCTCACCGGTGAGCTCGCCGACTGGTACGACATCGATGCCGGGCACCTGCGCGTCGGCGACCGGGCAGACCTCCTTGTTCTCGACCCCGACCACCTCGACGAGCAACTCAATGCCTACAGCGAATCAAGGCTCGAGCAGTTCGGTGGCCTGTCACGAATGGTGAACCGCAACGACGAGACCGTTTGCGCTGTGATGGTCAACGGCGAACTGGTGTTCGAGAATGGTTCACCCACAGCAGTTCTCGGTAAACGACGGGTCGGGCGCTTTCTACGCACCCGAACCGGTGGTAGCCCGGCCCCGTCGCCGCACGATCGATCCGCACATCCAACACCTCAAGGGGTATGAGTGACGAGCACCAATGAATCCGTAGTCCTCGGCCTGTGGGCCGCCCTGAGCCGACGCGACTGGGAGGCCATCAAGGGCTTCGTGTCCGACGACTGCATATACGTCGACATGCCGGTGGGGCCGGCAGCTGCCGCGCGAGGGCCCGAGGACATCGTGAAGCGCCTCAAGATCGGCTTGGAGAGCCTGGCCGACTACGTCAACCACGACGGCTTACTGGTGGAGAACGGTCAGGACGTGATGTACGAACACACCGAGACCTGGACCTGGCCCACCGGCGAAACCGCGACCCTGGCTTTTGTGACCGTGCACAAGGTTGTCGATGGACGCATCACTCTGTGGAAGGACTACTGGGACTTCGGCGGCCTGGCCAATCACGCGCCGCCGAACTGGGTGGAGAACTTCAGTTCCGCCGACATGTCGTGGATGTACGACGCCACCGGCGTCATCTGAGTCGGCCGCAGCTGGCCGCCCCACCGCCTCGATGTGACCGTGGCGCGCGGTGATGTGGGTCCACTGAAACGTGCCGGATGAATCGGACATGCTGTCTAATTATCTTTAATTTCAAATGTTTTGGTGTTGATGATCACGGGCATACGTTCGGTAGAGCAGCATTTGCGACTGCAAATCGCCGTTCATTCCGAGCACTACTAGGAGAGACACCGTGACCATTTCCAGCAACCAAGTGAGCAAACTTTCCAGCGGCGGCGGAAACGTCGTGTCCGCGAGCGGCGGCAAGATCGGCAGTATCGGCCAGATCTACCTCGACAACCAGACCGACGAGCCCACGTGGGTGACCGTCAAGACGGGCCTGTTCGGCACATCCGAGTCGTTTGCCCCTCTCGCCGATGCCACCGTCCAGGGCAACGACATCGCCATCAGCTACGACAAAGACAAGATCAAGGACGCGCCGCGGGTCGATCCTGACGGCAGCTTGTCGCCGGCCGAAGAGGACCGACTGTACGAGTACTACGGCCTCGCAGGAACGGGCGGCGGCGTCGATGCTGGCCATGTCGGAACCGCGGGCAACGCCGGTGATTCGGGCAAAGGAGTTGTCGGACATGATACTTCGGGTCCCACCACGGACGATGCGATGACCGTCTCCGAGGAGAAGGTGCGCGTCGGGACCACCCAGCAGGAGACCGGCCGTGCACGACTGCGCAAGTACGTCGTCACCGAGAACGTCACCAAGACGGTGCCGGTCAGCCACGAAGAGGTGCGTGTGGAGCGCGAGCCGATCACCGACGCCAATCGCGGCGCCGCGCACGATGGTCCCGCCATCAGCGAAGAGGAGCACGAAGTGGTCCTGCACAGCGAGGTACCCGTCGTGGACAAGGACGTCGAAGCTGTCGAACGTGTTCGGCTCAACACCGAGACAGTGACCGACGAGGCCACTGTCACCGACGAGGTGCGCAAGGAGCGGGTCGAGGTCGACGAAGACGGCAAGAAGCACTAGCCGTCCGGCTCACGCCGCCATTCCCGGGAAGGGGAATGGCGGCGCAGCCCTGTCACGGCCGTTGATTCCGGGCGGCCTTGTCGACGATGGCAGCGATGCGCTTGGACTTGGTCTCCGGGCGCTTGGCAAACGCGATCTGCGAGAGGCCGAACTTACGAGCACTGGGCGGGAACGCATCCCAGTTCTGGCGCGCAACGGGATTGGCGTCGAGAGCTGTTGCCAGTTCGGTTGATTCGACCAACGCCTCGGCATCATCGAGCAGGTTCCACAGCCCGCGGGTTTTGGCGTCGTCGATGACCGCTTGCCCTGGAGGTCGCATCCGACCCTGAGCGATCAGGTCGGCAACCCGTGCCTTGTTCGACGCCGCCCACGCACTGTCGCGTCCCCTGCGCGTGAACCACATGCCGCGGCGGTGGTCGTCGATCGCCCGGGTGTGACCGTCGATCCATCCCCAGCAAAGCGCTTCACGCACGGCTTCGTCGTAGTCGAGTGGTGGGTGACCGGATCCCTTGCGCCAGAACACGAGCCACACGCCCGACGACGTGGCGTGATTGTCTGCCAGCCACCTGCCCCATTCGGCAAGATCCGCCGGATGCAGCTGGGGCGCCTGGGTGTCAGCCATGTCGGTAGCGTAGCGCCGGTGCCATCTGCGGCCCGCCGAAATGCCGAACACCCGCCCCGGTCATCTCTTTCAGTGGCGGCCGTCAGAGATGTCCGGAGCGGGCGGGGTGACCCTGATCGGGTCAGCCGACCTCTGCGCCGCGCAGGGGTGGAGCGGCATCGAGATCGGAGTTCTCGTCAGCGGTGAATGCTCGTGAACGGGAGAGGAACCGGACACCCTCGGGCGCCTCGAGGCTGAACCCGGCACCACGCCCGGGGACGACGTCGAGGATCAGCTGGGTGTGCTTCCACAGTTCGAACTGGTCGCCGTTGATCCATACCCTTACCGCGGGTAGGGGTTCGGGCAGGTCGAGCGTTCCGACCAGCACGTCACGACTCCCGACGCGGAACTCTCCGGCGGGGTAACACATCGGGGCCGATCCATCGCAGCATCCACCGGACTGGTGGATCATGAGGCCGCCGTGGAGCTCCGACAGCTTGGTCAGGAGCTCCACGGCGGAGTCAGTTGCGACGACCCGTTCCGGTGCAGTCATCACACACTCACTTCCTGATGAAATCTCTTGTCACGCTTGAGGAAAAGCTTCGATCAGAAGAAGCCCTTGGCCTGTTGAGCGTAACCCACCAGCAGGTTCTTGGTCTGCTGGTAGTGCTCGAGCATCATCAGGTGGTTCTCGCGGCCGATGCCGGACTGCTTGTAGCCGCCGAAGGCCGCGTGAGCCGGGTAGTCGTGGTAGGTGTTGGTCCACACCCGACCGGCCTGGATCTCACGGCCTGCGCGGTAGGCGGTGGCACCGTCGCGCGTCCACACCCCGGCACCGAGTCCGTACAGGGTGTCGTTCGCGATCTGCATGGCGTCGGCATAGTCGGAGAACTTGGTGACAGCCAGGACCGGGCCGAAGATCTCCTCCTGGAAGATGCGCATCCGGTTCGTGCCGGCGAAGATGGTGGGCTTGATGTAGTAGCCACCGGCCAGATCGCCCTCCAATTCGAGGGGCTCGCCGCCGGTGAGAACCTTGGCTCCCTCTTCCTTGCCGATCGACAGGTACGAGGTGATCTTCTCGAACTGATCGTTGGACGCCTGGGCGCCCATCATGCTGTCGGTGTCGAGCGGGTTGCCCTGCTTGATCTTCTTTGTGCGCTCCACCGCGAGGTCGATGAAGTCGTCGTAGATCGAGTCCTGGATCAGGGCACGGCTGGGGCACGTGCACACCTCGCCCTGGTTCAGGGCGAACATCGTGAATCCTTCGAGCGCGCGGTCGCGGAAGCCGTCGTCCTGTGCCATGACGTCGGCGAAGAAGATGTTCGGGCTCTTGCCACCGAGTTCGAGGGTCACCGGGATGATGTTCTCCGACGCGTACTGCATGATCAGCCGGCCCGTGGTGGTCTCGCCGGTGAACGCGATCTTGCGGATCCGGTTGCTCGAGGCCAGCGGCTTGCCCGCTTCGACACCGAATCCGTTGACGATGTTCAGCACGCCGGCCGGGAGCAGGTCGGCGATCAGACTCATCAAATAGAGGATCGAAGCCGGTGTCTGCTCGGCGGGCTTGAGCACCACCGCATTTCCGGCGGCCAGCGCGGGAGCGAGCTTCCAGACGGCCATCAGGATCGGGAAGTTCCACGGGATGATCTGGCCGACAACGCCGAGGGGCTCGTGGAAGTGGTAGGCCACCGTGTCTTCGTCGATCTCGGAGATCGATCCCTGCTGGGCGCGAAGTGCTCCGGCGAAGTAGCGGATGTGGTCGATCGCCAGCGGGATGTCGGCGGCCAAGGTCTCGCGAACGGCCTTGCCGTTGTCCCACGACTCGGCGACGGCCAGCTTCTCGAGGTTCTCCTCCATCCGGTCTGCGATCCGCAGCAGCGTCAGTGACCGCTCGGCGACCGAGGTACGACCCCACATCGGGGCGGCCTTGTGGGCTGCGTCGAGGGCCAGATCGATGTCCTCGGACGTGGACCGGGCGACCTCGCAGAACGTCTTGCCGTTGACGGGCGACGGGTTCTCGAAGTACTGGCCCTTGACCGGTGCTGTCCATTGGCCACCGATCCAGTTCTCGTAGCGCGACTCAAAACTCATCACTGCGTCGGATGTTCCGGGATTGGCGTAAACGGTCATGATGCTCCTCTGTTACCTGTGGTGGCCATCGTGACCCACCCGCATGAGGTGGCCACGTGTGACGTAAGGCACACAGTACGAGTCGCCGCGTTGCATCAGGGTTGCAACTGTTCACGGACCGTCCGAGCCCCCATGAGCGTCGCTCAACAACACCGGAATAATGCGATACGGTACCGTTTCGTTTCGTTTCGTGTTAGCGTCTGCCGGTGTCATCCACCTACTCCGCGGACGAACGCCCTAGAGGGCGCCCTCGGGATCCGAGTCGCGACGAGGCGATCACCGACGCGGTGGTCGAGGTCCTCGTCCGTGACGGCTACGACCGCTTGACCATGGAGGGTGTCGCCACCGCAGCGGGCGTCGGCAAGTCCACCGTCTACCGCCGATGGAGCAACAAGGCCGAGTTAGTCATCGACACGATGGCGACCCTCAAGCCTGCCATCGACGCCATCGACACCGGCACGCTCGAGGGCGACATCGAGCTGATGGTCTCCGTGTCGTGCAGTCCGCGATCACAGCGGCTGTTGCAGGTGATGGTGAGCATCTGTTCCGCCCTGCCCCGCGAGCCCGAGCTGCTCGAGGCGTTCCGAACGCGCTTCACCGAACCGCGCATCGCACGCATGACCGAGATGCTCGAACGCGCCAGGGGCCGAGGCGAACTCGGTCCCGACGTCGACGTGGCCATGGTGGCGAGCCTGCTGCCCTCGCTGATGCTGCAGCGGGCCCTCACGACAGGCCAGCCCGCCGGCCGCGCCTACGCCGAACAAATAGTGGACAGCGTGCTGATCCCGGTGCTCGGTCTCCGCACGCGACCCATTTCGACCTCCGACACGAAAGACACCGCCCATGACTGAAGCACCACCCTCCTCTTCGACCCGCAACGGCGGGCTCGCCCTGGCCGTGATCTGCGTCGCGCAGCTCATGGTGGTGCTCGACGCCACCGTGGTAAATGTTGCGCTGCCCAGCATCCGCGACGACCTCGACTTCTCGGCCGCCAACCTCACCTGGGTTGTCACCGCCTACTCGCTCGCGTTCGGCGGGCTCCTACTCTTCGGCGGACGCACCGGCGATCTGTTCGGCCGCCGGCGGATGTTCATGATCGGCATCGCGCTCTTCGCGGTCGCATCGCTTGTCGGCGGATTCGCCACCAGCGAGATGATGCTGATCATCGCCCGCGCCGCTCAGGGCGCTGGTGGTGCCATCGCCGCGCCCACCGCTCTTGCCCTGCTGGCCACCACGTTCACCGAGCCGAAGGCACGAGCTCGTGCATTCGGCGTGTTCGCGGCCATGGCCGCATCCGGCGGCGCCCTGGGGCTGCTGCTCGGTGGCGTGCTGACCGACTTTGCCAGCTGGCGCTGGGCCCTGTTCATCAACGCGCCGATCGGCGCGATCGTCCTCCTTCTGACGCCACGGGTACTCAACGAGTCGCAGGGTTCAGGCACCAAGCTCGACTTGCCGGGCGCAATCTCCGTCACCGCTGGCATGTCGATGCTGGTGTACGGCCTGACCAAGGCTGCCGACGACGGCTGGGCCTCGACAACCACCGTGGTGACCCTCGCGATCGCTGTGATCCTCCTGGTCGCGTTCGTGGTCATCGAGCACCTCTCGAGCCACCCGCTCATGCCGTTCCACATCTTCGCCGACCGCAACCGCACAGGCTCGTACCTGATCATGCTGTTCCTCGCGGCGGGAATGTTCACGACGTTCTACTTCCTGGCGCAATACCTGCAGAACGTGCACGGATGGAGCCCATTCCACACCGGGGTCGGCTTCCTGCCCATGCCGGTGACGATCATGTTCATGTCCATCGTGGTGGTCCGACGACTCATCCCCAAGATCGGCATCAGACCCTTCCTCACCATCGGCCCGATTTTCGCTATCGCGGCGATGGTCTCGTTCGCACAGCTCGATGCGAACAGCAGCTATTGGACCTTCTTCGGATCCCTTCTGTTGCTCGGCGTGGGTATGGGGTGCAGCTTCGTGCCGCTCACCTTGACGGCCGTCAACGGTGTCGCGCCGCACGAGACAGGCCTGGCCTCGGCGTTGCTCAACACGGGCCAGCAGGTCGGCGGCGCAATCGGCCTCGCCGTCTTCGGCACGATCTTTGCGCACGCCGCGACCACCCGAGCCGACGACCTCGGCAGTAGCGCCGGCACCACAGCTGGTCAGGCAGACATCTTTGTTGCCGGCCAGCAGCACGCCTTCCAGGCGGCAATCGTGGTGACAGTGCTGGCACTGATCGCGTCGCTTGCGCTCATCCGCGTCAACAAGGTCGCTACGCCGGACCCGGCAAAGGAGCCCGCACTGGCGGACTGACCACTTGTCCGGTGACCCGTGTCGGCCGCGAAATCGTTGAGGTGCGTTCATACTCCGCTTCGGCACGGGACGTTCGGCTGCGCGATAGCCTTCGGTGGTGATACGCCACAACGTTCGCACCGAATGCTGGGGTTTTGCGATCGGCTCGGCACTTTTCGCGATCGGCTCGGCGCCCGGATTCGCGAACTGGGCCGGTGCCCCGGCGGCCAATGTCTCGTTCTTCGTCGGCTCGTGGTTCTTCACCTTCGCCGCGTTTGTCCAGTTTCAGCTCTGCGGATCGCTTGGCGGAACCGCGATGTCGATCGCCGGGTCGCAGCGAGTCGGCCGCGAGGTGCACTCATCGGAGTGGTGGTCTGCCACGGTGCAATTGGCGGGCACCGTCGCGTTCAACATCAGCACCGGCGCAGCGCTTGTCGTACATTCGATCGCCGACGCAGACCGCTTCAGCTGGCGGCCCGACCTCTATGGGTCGGCCGCGTTTCTCGTCAGCTCAGGACTGGCGGTATTCGCCACCGAGCTCTACCGGCAGCGTGATGAACCCGATGCGCCCGATTGGGGCGCCACCACCCTGAACACCGCCGGATCCATCGCATTCGGGTTCTCGGCGGTCGGCGCCTACATCGATCCGCAGTCCGGCAAGGTGGTTGCCCCTTTCATCGACCAGGTAGGCACCTTCGTCGGAGCCCTTTGTTTCATGGTCGCTTCCCTCATTTCGCTACCGCGAAGATCGACCACCGCGTTAGCGTCGTAGCCGATGAGCGAATTGGATCCCCACAGCAGCTTGCCGCCGTTGTCGTCGGTGCTCGAGTCGGTCGCCGCATCGCTCGGTGCGGCCGACTTCGACAACCGGCTGCGTCTTGTCCCGGCCCACTCGGCAACAGTCCTACTCATCGACGGTCTGGGTGCGGAACTGGTGGCCGCCCATCCGGTTGATGCCCCGAATCTCAATGCCGCGAGTCTGGACCATTCGACGGTGGTCGCCGCCGGCTTCCCGGCCACCACGTCGGTGAGCCTGACCAGCTTGAGTACCGGGCGCACGGTGGGGCAACACGGGATGGTCGGCTACACGTTCAGGGCCGGTGCCGATGGGCTGGTCCCCCAGTCGCCGATCCTGAACACACTGCGATGGTGCGTACACGGAGATCACGACCACGACCTGCTGCATGTGGCGGTACCTGAGGACATCCAATCGGGGACAACGATTTTCGAGCGCTGCCGCGCGCAGGGATTCATCACCCGCCAGATCGTCCCGGGCCACCACATCGGGTCGGGTCTCTCGCGCGCGGCCTTCCGCGGGGCCGGGCAGGTGATCGCCGCCGAGAAGCTCGACGAACTGCGCGTGGCCATCCTCGCCGAGATGACCGGGCGCGAACCGACACTGGCATATGCCTACTACGGTGGCCTCGACCTCGCCGGGCACCTCGAGGGGCCGGGGTCAGAGTCCTGGCGCGAACAGTTGCGCCTCATCGACGAGATGGTCGGCGCACTTGCCGATGAGCTACCGGCGGGCAGGCAGATCGTCGTGACAGGTGACCACGGGATGGTCGACACCTCGACCGGCCGATTCGACATCGACACCCACCACGAGCTGACGATCGGTACCACTGCTGTCGCCGGTGAGGCACGGGTACGGCACATCTACACCGAACCGGGAGCCGCGCCCGATGTCCGGAGCGTCTGGCAGGAAACGCTGGGCGACCGCGCCACCGTGGTCACCCGAGAAGAAGCGATTGATGCCGGCTGGTTCGGGCCGGCTGTGACCGAGCGGCACAAGGTCAGGATCGGGGATGTGATCGCGGCGGCCCGCGGAGTGACCGCGATGGTGCGCTCCGTCGTCGAACCACTCGAGTCCCAGCTCGTCGGGCAGCACGGGGCCTGGGACTCGGCAGAGCAGTTGGTCCCGGCCATCGTTCTGCGGGGCACCCGCTGACCTGTTCGTGTCCAAGCGAGTTGTGTCGGAACGAGTTCGCCGTACCGTTGGTTCGGTGAAGGCAACACGGACCACTCGACGTGCCGCCACCGGCCCCACGGTGATCGACGTATCGTGCTGACACTCCGGCCGGCAGTTGCGTTGGTGGGCGCGGCCCACGTGATCCCGGCCCTCGCTGTCACCGCGTTGACCGCGGCTGTCGCCTTCGCCGCCGACGTCGAGGCCCGGTTCATCTTTGTGTTGATGGTCGCCGTCTTCAGCGGGCAGCTGATCGTCGGCTGGACCAACGATCTCATCGACCGGGACCGGGACCGGCAGGTCGGCCGGACCGACAAACCGCTGGCCGCCGGCCACCTCAGCTCCAGGACGGTGACCGTTTCGGTTGTCATCACTGCCGTGGTGTGTGTGGTCGCATCGCTGGCGTGCGGGGTGGCACCGGGACTGGTCCACCTGGTTCTGGGCGTCGGGTCTGCACTGGCCTACAACGCAGTACTCAAGTCGACGGTGTTCTCCTGGGTTCCCTACTTCGTCGCATTCGGTTCGCTACCGGTGGTCGTGATGCTGACCGCCGAGCCGAGTCATCTGCCGCCGCTGTGGATGGTCGCGGTCAGTGGACTGCTCGGGGTGGGGGCACACCTGCTCAACGTGGTGCCCGACCTCGGAGACGACGCCGCCACCGGCATCGAAGGACTGCCGCATCTGTTGGGCGCTCGAAGAATCCCCTACGTCGCAGCAGGACTGCTCGTGGGCGCCACGGCGATCGCAGTGATCGCCAACGCCCACATGCCATGGCTGTGGGCCGGACTCGGCGCGGTGGTTGTCATCGCACTGGCGACGATGCGCGCTCCTGGCCGGACCCCGTTCTATGGTGCGATCGTCATCGCCGCGGTCGATGTCACCATGCTTGTGCTGATCGCGCGGTGACGCTGACCGGACAGCGCCACAAGTGGCTTTCTGTTGCAGCTCAGCGTGTTTCGAGCGTCCGAGCACGTCTGTCAACTGACGGGTCGATGGGTCGGACCATTCGTCTCGGCGAGCCGACACCAACCCCGTTGACTCACTGACACCCACGTTGCCGGTGGCCTGACACGTTGCGAGGCAGCCGAAGGATCACCCGATTCGGGTGACTCGACAGCTTCGCACGCGTGCCACAGTGGCACATCGGCACCACAGGCGTCAGGCAGGCTCCGGCGAGCGGAAGGAAATGACGATGTCTGTGTCCGCTCGACCAGATGGTCACCACTCCGAGGCGCCGGGTGGCTCAGGACTGGTACTCACGGTTTTGGCGGCCGGACAGTTCCTCATGACGCTGGACAGTTCGGTGATGAACGTGTCCATGGCAACGGTCGCGAACGATCTGGACACCACGATCACCGGCATTCAGACCGCGATCACCCTGTACACGTTGGTGATGGCGACGCTGATGATCTCCGGCGGCAAGGTCGGAACAATCATCGGTCGTCGAAGAGCTTTCGCGATCGGTTTGGTGATCTACGGAGCGGGTTCGCTGACCACCGCATTGGCTCCCAATCTGCCTGTCCTGCTCATCGGCTGGTCGTTGCTGGAGGGGATCGGCGCCGCCCTGATAATGCCGGCGATCGTCGCTTTGGTTGCCGCCAACTTCGTTGCCGCCAAACGCGCCGCGGCATACGGTCTGGTCGCGGCCTCGGGTGCGATGGCCGTCGCAGCGGGTCCACTGATCGGCGGCGCAGTGACCACTTTCGCATCCTGGCGATACGTCTTCGCCGGCGAGGTTGTCCTGGTAGTTGTGATCCTGCTCGTGCTCGGGCGCATCAAAGAGACACCGCCCGCGAAGGTCCGCCTCGACCTCATCGGCTCAGCCCTGTCGGTGGCGAGTCTCGGCATGATCGTGTTCGGGGTGCTGCGTTCGGGCCAATGGGGATGGGTCATCGCCAAACCCGGTGCCACACAGATCCTGGGACTGTCGCCGGTGATCTGGCTCCTGGTCGCCGGACTCGGGGTCTTGTACGTCTTTCTCCGATGGCAAAGTCATCTCGCTGCCACTGGTGGCGAGCCGCTGATCGACCCTCGACTTCTGCGCAATCGGCAACTCACAGGCGGGTTGACGATGTTCTTCGCTCAGTTCACAGTGCAGGCAGGTGTCTTCTTCGCCGTTCCGCTCTTCCTGTCAGTCGTGCTCGAACTCAACGCACTCGACACCGGCATCCGGCTGATCCCGTTGTCCATAGCGCTACTGCTGGCCGCGGCCGGAATACCCAAGTTTCGGCCGCAAGCCGATCCCCGCCGCGTGGTCCGTCTCGGTCTCGGCTCGATGATCATCGGAATCCTCATCCTGGTCGGCGGCCTCGATCCCGCCGCCAATGCTGGAATCGTCGCTGTTCCGATGCTGCTGATGGGGCTGGGATTGGGCGCTCTGGCTTCGCAACTGGGCGCGGTGACGGTGTCGGCGGTGCCCGATTCCCAGAGCGCCGAAGTGGGTGGATTACAGAACACCGCCACGAATCTCGGGGCATCACTGGGGACCGCGTTGATCGGATCCGTGTTGATCGCGACATTGACGACCTCGATCGTCACAGGGATCGAGGACAATCCGGATGTACCGACAGCCGTCAAGGAACGGGCCACATCCGAGCTCGTCACCGGTGTTCCATTCATTTCGGACACACAGCTCGAAGACGCTTTGAAAGACACCTCGGTCCCTGAGACCCAGGCGGAAGCCGTTGTGTCACTGAACTCCGAGTCTCGGCTCAAAGCGTTGCGGGTCGCGTTCGCTTTGGCGGCGCTACTGGCGATCGTCGCATTGTTCTTCACCGGTGGTCTGCCTCGCGTACCCGTTGGTGCACCTGCGTCCGGTAAAGCGTCAGGCACGGATTCAACTGCCTGACTCAGGTGCGTTCTGCACAACTGCGGGCCGCGCAACGAGTTCCACGACCACCATGGCGAGCACTGCGACGAGAACGGTGGCCGTGACCACGAGCCCGGAGGGGTAGTCCCAGAACACCAGGACGGCAATTGCGACCGCAATGATGCTGAGACGCAACGGTATCCGATACCTGGCGGCGAACGTTTCGAGGGGGTGAGGCGCACGCGTACTCCTGCCGCGCAGGGAGTCCACCGCGCTCGAATATGCACCGCGGACAGCGCCTGCAGAACGTGAGGACCCGCTCAGATACCCGACCAGCGCCACCACGACAGCAACGACGGCGAGGGCACGAAGCATGGAGCGCAGAGGGACCAACACCGCATCGATCAGGGCTTCCGCTGACCCACGCGACAGCACGTCGGCCGGAACCGCGTCGAGGTACATCGACCGGCCGATGCTCAGCCCGATGGCCAGCACCACCATGGCCAGCGCGATCGAGGCACCGACCAACGACACCGCACGGCGTCGAGATCCCCTGGGCGCAGCCCAGACCGCAGCCACCGCCACGAGCAAGGTCAGCCAGGGAAGGATCGTGGACGCCTTGTCGAGTGCGGAGACTGCGTTCTGCGCCTTGACCAGGTCCGGCGACCGGAAGATCACAAACGATTTGTCGATGTCAGGGATGTTGTCCGCGAAGGCGAACCCACGATCTTTGAGTCGGTCGCGAACTTTCGCGACTATCGGCTCGAGTGCGATGTTCACGGTGCCCGAGTCGTCCACGACGATTGCGGCCCGCGCCTCACCGGTAAGAAGTTTCACCAGGGCCTCGTGCGCCTGCTTGTTGGCCTGTACCCAGAGCTCCTCGAACTGTTCGGAGCCCAAGAGTGATCTCACGGTTTGGTCGATGAACGATTTCGCCTGTTCGGTCAGCACCGGGGCCAGCCCGACGACCGCCGGGGGCACGTTGGGCGCATTCTGTGTGAGTGCGGACAGCGCCTCGCGTGTCACCTCTGCGATCTTTGCTCGCTCCATGATGACCGCGGTGATCTGGGTTGAGAGTTCGTTCTGGAGAGCGGCGTTACGGGCCAGCGGGGACACGGTCTCGACGTATCGATCGGTATCCAACACCTCACTGCGCGCGAAACGGGCAAGCACTCCCGAGATGGCCAGTGCGGCAACGATGATGAGGAGCAGAATGGTTGCCGACCATCGCAATGCCCGCCGATCGGCCGGGAGACCGGAGCCGGCACCGCCCTGTCCGTCGAGTTCGTCGCGCCGGCCGTCCGCAACCTGTCGGCGTAAACGTTCGAGCTCGGCTCGCTCGGCACGATCGAGCGGTTGACCGGCCCCGGTAGCCATCATGTTCGCCCCACATCGTCGAGGAAGGTGTCCGACTGCAGACGACCAGCGCGCTCTCGTAACTCTTCGTCATGCCACGCGGACGTGCATCATCCCTTTGGGATGAATCCAACGAGACGCGGAGCATACGATTGCGGCATCGCGAGTCGCACGAGGGAGCAATGACGATGCCAGTAGAACGAGCAGCCGACCCCGATCCGAGCGACTTCACCTTCGCCCCTTTGACCCCGGCGGCATTCCTGACGCGTGCAGCGCAGGCCTTCGCGCACCGCACCGCCATCATCGACGGCGATCGCACCTTCACCTACGCCGACTACCACCGACGCACGCTTGCCCTCACCGGAGTGCTCGAAGACCTGGGGATCGGTGAGGGCGACAGGGTGGCGGCCCTGTGTGCCAACAGCCACGTGATGCTCGAACTGCACAGTGCCATCCCCCTGCACGGTTCGGTTCTGGTGCCCCTCAACATTCGGCTCTCTGCGCCCGAGGTCGAGTACATCCTCGACCACAGTGGAGCAAAGGTCCTTGTGGCAACAGCCGAGTTCGCCGACGTCGCTGCCAAAGTCGCCACCGCAGTGGGCATTCGACTGATCGTGGCAGGAGGACCCGACGACGAATACGAACAGTTGCTCTCTCAGTCCCCCGGCGCGGTCCAGCGCGAACCCAGCGAACGTGGTCTGTTGGCCATCAATTACACCTCTGGGACAACCGGCCGGCCCAAAGGCGTGATGTACCACCACCGGGGCGCATACCTGCAGGCCGTTTCGATGGCCTACCAGTCCCGTCTCGACCCGGGCTCGAACTACCTGTGGACCCTCCCGATGTTCCATTGCGACGGTTGGTGTTTCACCTGGGCCGTCACCGCGGCAGGCGGTACGCATGTCTGTCTGCGGGCAATCGACACGGCCGAGATCTGGCGCCTGGTCCGCGACACCGGCATCACCCACTTCTGCGCTGCGCCGACGGTGTTGACGATGATCGCCGAGGATCGTTCTGCCTCACCGCTCGACACCCCGATCCAGGTCTCCACCGGCGGCGCCCCGCCGTCGCCCGCCCTGCTCGCCCGGATGGCCGCGCTCAACATCGAAGTGACCCACCTGTACGGGATGACCGAGACCTTCGGGCCCATCGTTGTCAATCAATGGCAACCCGAGTGGGACGCCGCCACACCCGATGAGGTGGCCGAGAAGAAGGCGCGTCAGGGCATCGGGAACATCACCGCCGGGCCGGTGCGGGTCGTTTCCCCCGACGGCGACGACGTGCCGTCCGACGCCCAGACGCTCGGAGAGCTGGTGGTTCGCGGCAACAACGTGATGCTGGGCTACTACCGCGATCCCGACGCCACCCGCGCCGCGACCATCGACGGGTGGCTGCGCACCGGCGACCTGGCAGTGATGCATCCCGACGGCTACGTGGAACTCAAAGACCGCAGCAAGGACGTCATCATCTCCGGCGGCGAGAACATCGCCTCGGTCGAGGTCGAACGTGTCCTCGACGCGCATCCAGATGTTGTGGAGTCGGCCGTCGTCGGCCGTCCCGACGAACGGTGGGGTGAGGTGCCGGTTGCCTATGTGACCGTCCGGTCAGGCCGTGACCTCACCGCAGCCGACCTGATCGAGTTCGCCCGAACCAGACTCGCCCGGTTCAAGGTCCCCAAAGAGATCGTGTTCAGTGACCTGCCGAAAACCTCGACCGGAAAGATACAGAAAAACGTGCTGCGGTCGGGACACGGAAGGTGAATTCGGCACCGACTTCGAACGTCTCACTACCTGTCCTGATGCCTGCTCATTTTGACTCGTGCCGCTGAGATCACCTGCTCCCACAGCAGTTTCGACGCGGCGGAGATCTGAGCCTTGTTGAGGCTCTCTTTGGCGAGTATTGCTGTCGCGAGCGCCTTGGTTCCCATATCGGCTTTGCTGTGGTGCCCCGAATCGAAGGGTGGTTGCGGGTCGTACTCGATGGCCAGCTGGATCGCTCTGGCTCGCTTCTCATCGGCGATCTGAGCAGCCAGCCACAGGGCCAGGTCGATACCGGCCGACACCCCTGCGCTGGTCGCGATCTTTCCCTCATGCACGATTCGCTGGTCCCCTACCGGCGTGACACCGAACAACTTCAAAGCACTCAAGGTCTGCCAATGTGAGGTTGCCCGCTGACCGTCGAGCACACCGGCAGCAGCGAGCACCACTGATCCAGCACACACCGAGGTGGTCCAGGTGCTCGAGGTGTGGACAGACCTCAGCCACTGCAGTAGCTGCCCGTCCCGGGCCTGATTCATCACCGAGCCGCTGCCCCCAGGAACGAGGACCACGTCGGGCGACGGCGTTTCGTCCAGTGTGTGGGTTGCACCAAGGATCAACACCCCCGAATCGGCCACAACGGGGCCGGCCTCATGCCACACGAAGCGGACGTCTGCATCCGGCAACATGCGAAATACCTCGTACGGCCCTACAACATCGAGCGCCGTGAAACCCGGGTACACAACCAGCGCGATCTGTGTCACGTGAACTCCTCTTTTATCGGTGGAATTTGGTAATGCCGTCCGTTGCGGTTTCCCGGTCGACGGGACGAGCCCCTCACTCATCCCGGTCATCGGTTCGCTCGTATCGCATTCGACCGATTTCGCCATCGCCTGATCTCAGGCAGACTCGGGGTATGGAGACCATCGACTACGCACCCGGACGACAGGCCGACCTCTTCGGCGACCCAGCACATCCCACAGTGTTGCTCTGGCACGGGATGCAGACCGATGCACGCGCCGCTGTTCGCCCGCTCGCCGCACGAATCGCCGCACACGGGGTGAACGTGATTGCTCCGGACTGGGATTCGCACTCCGCCGACGGTGGTCGAGCAGATCTGCTCCGATCAGCGCAGGTTGCGATGGACCGCACCGAATCTTCGAGCGGGTTTGTCATCGTCGGGTGGTCACTCGGTGGCATCGCGGCGGCCGGACTCACCATCGACGCCGACGCACTCGGAGTCCGTATCCATCACGCCGTGTGCCTCGCCGGAGCCTTCACCGCGACCAATCCGCTCACCGGTGAGAAGCTCCCCGAGGAACTGACGTCGACCGGTCAGCGACCGCCGTTCACGTTGCTGCACGGCCGATCCGACGACGTCGTATCGATCAGCTCCAGCCGAGGTTTCGCCGCCACACTCCAGCGCAGTGACTGGCCGGTCGAACTCGTCGAACTCGACGCCGATCACGGTTCGATCGCCGGAGCCGCCTACGACGCCGCCTCCGACCACTACGTGCCCTCGGATGCGCCCGACACCGCAGCCGTTACCGCTGACGTGGCATCCCGGGTCGCGGGCGCCTGCGGCGTCACTTCCTGAAGTTTGTCAGTCAACCAATGTGAAATTGTTGTTGTCCCAGTTGATGTCCCATGAAGTGGTCGCCGCGAAGATTCGCTTCGGCCACGGGAGGTCATAGAAGTAGCAATCGCCGTAGTTCAACGTCTTGGTCTCACCTGGCGCGATCGTTCCCACCCACCGAGGAGCGACTGGCGCCGGCGTCGTGGGTACGACAAAGACGTTGTCGGCCGCCGCGGTCCCGGCGTTCGTCACGTTCACGGGACAGCCGAAACCGGTGCCCCAAGACAGCGCCACATCCGTGTACCCCGGGGCCGCAGTAGCGGGCGCCGCGGCAACCCACCCTCCCGCCAAGGCCACTACACATGCCAATGAACCAAGTATTCTCCTCATCCAACCCACCCCATTCATCTCGATTTCGAATTCTTTCTGAGAAAAAGATAGTCCGGAATGAGTGGATTTATCGGGGAACAAAGAGCGCATAAAACCTCAGTAGTTTTTTGTAGCGTCAGTAATTAAATCGGTGCCACACGAATCGCACCCAGCTGTATGCGCAGGCGACACTCCACCGCCGAGAGCGTTTTCAAGCTCCCCGACGAACCGCGCGGACTCATCCGTTCCGGGGACGCGCGTCGCCAGTGCCTCGGGATATGAATGAGGGTCGCAATTTTCTGCGATTTCACCGAGTGGGGGGTTCGCGTGCCATATCTGAGTCTGATCGTGCTCGTCGTGATGATCGCTGCACTAGTAGACATCATCGGCAGCGACGCTGCCGGAATCCGGGGACTTCCGCGCTGGGCGTGGCTTCTCCTGGTGATCATCTTGCCGTTGGTCGGATCGATCGTGTGGTTCCTCGCGGGTCGTCCGGTCTCCGGCATCTCGGGCCGGGTCAGCGGTTCAGGTCGCGCCTCGGCACTCGGCTACCCCGAGTACGACGTCCCGGGACGATTCGAACCGCAAGATCCCGAGGCAGATGCGGAATTCTTGCGGCGATGCCGCGAGCGCGCGGAACAGCAACGACGTCAAGGTGAACTCGACCGCCGTCGACGTGAGCGCGAGGCCGACTGACTCGCTCGTTCGTCAGCAAACCGCAGCGTCCGCCAGAGTTGGACCGATTGCGCGACACGGGTCTGGACACATGTCTGGATTTGCAGGTACCGTGACGCCCCATGGGACGCGTGGACGGAAAAGTTGCAATCATCAGCGGCGGTGCTCGAGGAATGGGCGCATCACATGCGCGGTTACTTGTCGCCGAGGGCGCCAAGGTCGTGATCGGTGACATCTTGGATGACGAGGGCAAGGCGCTCGCCGATGAGCTCGGTGACGCCGCACGCTATGTGCACCTCGACGTGGCCCAGGCCGATCAATGGCAAGAGGCTGTAGGCATTGCCGTCGGCGAGTTCGGCAAACTCAACGTTCTGGTCAACAACGCCGGCATTGCCAACGGCAGCTCCATTCAGGCGTTCAAGCACGACAAGTGGCAGAAGATCATCGACGTCAACCTCACAGGCACGTTCTACGGAATCCAGGCGTCGACGGATCCGATGATCGCGGCCGGCGGCGGTTCGATCATCAATGTGTCGTCGATCGAAGGACTTCGCGGAGCACCTTGGGCCCACGGGTATGTCGCCACGAAATGGGCCGTCCGCGGACTCGCGAAGTCGGTGGCCCTCGAACTCGCCCCCCACAACATCCGGGTCAATTCACTGCATCCGGGCTTGATCCGCACACCCATGACCGAGAAGTTCCCTGACGACCTGGTGACGATCCCCCTCGGCCGCCCGGGCAACTCCAGCGAGGTCTCCACGTTTGTGTTGTTCCTGGCAAGTGACGAGTCGTCGTACGCCACGGGTACCGAGTTCGTGGTGGACGGCGGGTTGGTCACCGACGTGCCGCACAAGTCCATGTAACGCACATACATGGCAGCACTCGCACGTTGATCGCAAGTCGCACAACACTTCACGAGGAGGCACCCATGGCGATTCGCGTCGCCCATATCGGAACCGGGAACGTGGGGAGTTTGGCATTGACCCAACTCATCACGAGTGCGGACTACGAACTGACCGCTGTCGGCGTCTCCACAGAGTCCAAGATCGGCCGCGACGCGGGTGAACTCGCGGGCCTGGACGTCGTCACCGGGATCACCGCGGTCGGCGACATCGACGCGGTGCTCGCGACCGAGCCCGACTGCGTCGTGTACTGCGCGATGGGAGACACCCGTACCGGTGATGCGCTCCGGGACTGCCAGAAGATCCTGGAAGCGGGCGTCAACGTTGTCGGGTCGTCTCCCGTGATCCTGCAGTACCCATGGCAGCTGCTGCCCGACAAGAACATAGCCAGGGTTGAGGCGTCGGCGAAACAAGGCGATGCCAGCATCTTCATCACCGGCGTCGACCCCGGCTTCGCCAACGACCTCATCCCGCTCGCGCTGGCCGGGACGTGCCAGCGTATCGAGCAGGTCCGCGTCATGGAGATCGCCGACTACGCCACCTACGACGGCGCAATCGTGATGTTCGACGTGATGGGCTTCGGCAAACCGCTCGACGAACTCCCGATCCTCTTTCAGCCTGGCATCCTCGGATTCACCTGGGGCACAACGATCCGCCAGCTTGCTGCCGGTCTCGGCATCGAGGTGGACGAGATCACCGAGAGCTTCGAGCTCGAACCCGCGCCAGATTCGTTTGACGTCGCTGTCGGACGAATCGAGAAGGGCACCGTCGCGGCCATGCGTTTCGAGATCCACGGGAAGGTCAACGGCCACTCGGCCATCGTCGTCGAACACGTCACTCGACTACGCGACGACCTCCGGCCCGACTGGGCACGCCCCGCGCAGGAAGGCGGTTCGTACCGCGTGGAGATCACCGGCGAACCCAGCTACACCGTCGACATCTGCCCCACCAGCGAGAAGGGCGACCACAACCATGCCGCGATCGTCGCCGCGGCAGGCCGCATCGTCAACGCGATCCCTGAGGTCATCGCAGCGACGCCGGGCATCCACACCACGCTTGATCTGCCATTGGTGACCGGTCGAGGGCTGTTCGCCCACGCCTGACGCCCGCGAAGCCCGGAACCTGACCGAGCTCAGCGCACCAATTTGATTGCCGCCGGGGCGAATTCGCGGCTCGGGTGCGACTTGTCGTGCTCCACCGTATGGCCTCCACCGCGGAGTTTGGCCTGGTACATCGCTGTGTCTGCATCGCTGATGATGTCCTGGGCAGTGCGCTTCTCGCCGTCGCGAATCCGGACAATGCCCACACTTGTGCGCATCCGGAACTCCTCCCCATTGATCTCGATCGGATCGAGGAGCAGCAGGTGGATGTCGTCCGAGATGTCTTCCATGTCCTCTTCGTCGACTCCGATCAGCACAGCTACGAACTCGTCACCGCCGACACGCCCCACGAAATGCGGTGCGGGCAACGCCGCACGCAGCCTTCTGCTCACCGCGATGAGGGCGCGGTCTCCGGCGCGATGACCATGAGAGTCGTTGACGTTCTTCAGTTTGTCGAGGTCGATGTACATCACCACGTCGATGTCGCCCGAATCTTGTTGTGCGGCGCGGTTCTCCAGCATTGTGGTGAGACGACGCAGTACATAGGAACGGTTGGGCAGGTCGGTCATCATGTCGTGGTCGGCCGCGTACTCGAGTCGTGCTGCATGCGCCCGACTCTCGGTGACGTCGGTGAACGAGATCACCACCGACGAATGGTCGGGGTCGTTGGGGCTCAGGACAAAACCATTGCACGACAGCCACACTCTGCTGCCATCGAGGCGGTCGAAACCGACGATCGCGTCGATGACCGGCTTGTGCGTGGCAGTTACGATCTGCGACGGCCAGTTCTGCGGCGGAATGGGAATGCCATTCAGGTCGACGATGGTGATGCGCTCCGCGGTGGAGCCTGCGGCCCTGCGCTGTTCGCTCTCGAACATTCGCCGAGCAGCCGGGTTGGCGGATTCGACCATCCCGTCTTGAGAGATGAGCAGCACGCCCTCTTGAAGTGAATTGACGACCGAGGTGAACTTGGTCTCGGCTTCGATCTGTGCGGTGTTGTCCGAACAGACCACCACATATCCGCCGTCCATCTCGGAGACAGCCAGACGCATCATCCGGGGAGTGCCGTCTTTCGCATAGTGCACAACACTTTCGGCGGGTTTGCCGACACGGCGGCGGAGGTTCATCGGCGCCCCCAGTACCTCGGCAACCGGACAGCCGATCGCCTCGACCGCGGTGGAGCCGTAGATGGACTGTGCGGCAGGATTCCAGCTGACCACTGTTCCGGCGGAATCGGTGGCGATGATGGCGTCGCTGACGGTGGCCACCAGCGCGACCTGATGACGGATCGCCTGCTCCGCGGCTTTGGTGGCCGTCAGGTCCCGGAAGATGACCTGGTAGGCAAGGGCACCTCGCCACTTCGTGAGGACAGACACGATCTCCATGTCGATGACCGAGCCATCGAATCGGACCATTCGGACCTCGACCGCGTCGGTGAAATCACCGTCCGTCGTGAGTGAGACCAGCTTCGTGGTGATCTCGCGGATCGAGTCAGGATGCATGAAGTCGGTGATCGGCCGGCCGACCAGGTCGTCGAGCGAAGTGGCGCCGATCTCCACGATGGCCGCGCGGTTGACATAAACGATGACACCGCCGGAGTGCACGGCAATCGGATGGGGGTTGTGCTCGACGAGAGTTTGGTAGTGCTCGTGCTCGCGCAACGCACGCTGCTCGGACGCGTCCTCGACGGCCTCGACGGCCTTTCCGGTGATCACGTCTCTGTTGTTGTCGCTCATCGCACGGCTGTCCCCCTCTCGATCAAGTACAACATGGGACCCCTGAGACCGTGCTGTGAAAACCCACCAACCTGGACCTGGTTGTTTTGGAGTTGTCGCCGTCGAGACCGAATAGAACGACCCGGGTGATATGCCGTTAAATTGCGGGTCCGTCGAAACATTTCCGGTCGCCCGTCTTTTCAGAGAAATAGCCACGCGTCCAGAAATGAAATCGGGCGATGCAAGGCTGCTGCCCCGGGGGCCGGCAAGCGATTGTTGAGACGTCGGCGCACCACGCACAATGAGGCTTGGAATGATGGGGGTTCCGTAGGGTATCGAGATGTCACCCGCGGGAGGCGGCGACATGGGGGGCCGATGACTGTTTCACCCGGCACGTGGTTGTTGATCGCGACCTTTCGCGGTTCCATCGCGGGCGTGGTGGCCAAGGGCGACAATCCTGCGGTGCCGCCTGGTGCCGATGGGTTCCAACAGCTCAAGCGCGTCGACCTTCCGCTGCCCGCCATCTCGAAACTCGTCAAGCCGGCCGTCGAGGTCGCCGTGGCGTCGCAGGCCCCTGTTCGCAGAGAGCTACTCCTTCGAGGGGACCGACTGCACGCGTACGCCGAGCCGGTGACCTCTGGTTCGGGGAACGTTCACGCGGTCTGGGTATGGGTCGGGGGTACAGCCGAGCCGGCATATCCCCATGTCATCACCGGCGCTTGGGAATGGGACCTGCAGAGCCTGACCGTGATCTACGGCCCTGGCATACCCGACATCTACGGGCGCGATTGGGCGATCGGGAAGCCATATCCACTGCACAACACGGTCGACACCTTCTCGGAAGCGGACATGGTGACGGCTGCCGCAGTGCTCTCGAGTCGCGCGGACGGCACCCGCTACCCGATGACCGTCCGGATCGATCGCCCCTCAGATGGCCCCGACGGCAGTTCAGACCCCAGGTCGCTACGAGCGGCCACCGAGGTGGTCAAAACAGATACCGGGTGCTTCTGGCGCGGGGTGACCTGGGACGTGACCCCGTTCGACCCGCCTCGCGAGAACCCCCTCCACGCTGCCAACAACCTTCTGGCACAAGAAGTGGACGGGTGGACCGCGATCGTCTACTGGAAGCTGGATCGGTCACAAACGCATGGTGACCGCTTCCCCATCATGGTGGCCCGCTGGCAGGGTCAAAAGGTGCTCGATGGCATCCATGTGGACCCAGACAACGGGCGCGCCCGTGTTCATCCCGACGATCACGGACTCCCGCACCGTTGGGCGGAGACACTAGAACGCGAGCCTGAGCTCACGGCAACGCTTCGGCTGTGGGGCGACGACGCGCGCTGGCACACGCTGGATCTCGTCTGCCAACGAGTCAAGGGCACCGAACCCCCGGCGGCCACTGTTCGCATCACTCGACGCGCAGAGCCGCATGGAGATTGACTGCCTCCGGACGCCCCCGTAACCTGACTAACGCTCTCATGGTCGGCTATCCGTAACAAGTTGTGCCGCTACGAGATACGCCGGGCCGGCGACCTGCTTGGCGGTGCGTACCAGTCGTGTCTCCGCGGTGTGAAAGCGATTTCGCACACGTCGGTAGTTGGGCACGGACCGCACCACCCGCCGGAAAGGTAGTACTGATCATGGATCGAGGAGCCGACAGCACGGGGCCACGGCGCGATACTGTTGTCCAGCAGGAGCTTCCACGCAGCGCAAGACCTTACAGTGGCATCGCGTTGCAACTCTACGATCTGTTTGTCCTTCGCTTCACCTCCCCGTACGCCTGGGGCTGCCACCGCAAGACGATCTCCGCCCTCTATGCCGAACACTGCACCACCGTGCACGCGGAGGTGGGTGTCGGGTCCGGGTACTTTCTTTCCCAGCTCGGAAAGACCTGGGACAAGCTGGCGCTCGTCGACCCCAACGACGCAACACTCGCATATGCCGGAGCGCGCCTCGGGCAAGGACGCCTCACCGGAGAGCAACCCCGGATCGCCGGATACGTGGCCGACATCCTCGTCTCAGACGATTTGCCCCCTAGCCGCTACAAGTCCGTCGCCGCCAACTACCTCATCCATTGCCTTCCGGGACCGATGCCGGCCAAGGAACCAGCGGTGGCCAACCTCGCTCGCCTGACCGGCGCGGAGGGAACACTGTTCGGTGCCACCGTGATCGGTACGGCTCAGCACAATCGTCTCGGTCGCATCCTGATGTGGGCGTGCAATCGAACCGGCGCGTTCGGCAACACCACCGACACCGAAGAGATGTTGCGCGATCTACTCGAGCGGCACTTCTCGGTCGTCACGGTGTGGCGGGAGAACGCCGTCGCCCTCTTTGTCGCGTCGTCGCCCCGACACTCAAAGGACTCTTAGGCAACCCCGTCCACTCGGCGGCCGAATCGTTCTTCCGCGTAAAGCGGTAATACCGGCAATACCTCAGTGTTCTCGGATGAGGTCGCAAACCTCGGCCGCATTGGAGAAGCGGACTGGCCACCACAGCAAACGCGTCCGTCCCGAGCGACATTTCTACGGGCGCCGATTGATCGTGACATCAATGCGCACACCATTCAGGTCATCCAATGCGCTTCAAGGCACGCGTGAACTCTGTCTTCACCGGAACAATTAATAGACACGTGTCCATGGCGGGCAAACAATTGCATTCATGCCCGAACGACAATGAATCGAAGGTCCCGAGCTGTTGTCAATTGGCCAGTTCGATGAGCACGATCACACCTATGACCAGGCCCAAAAGAGCAGTGAGGGCTAGGACCTTCATCAGATCGCCCCCGATCAAGGTGTGTTTTGCCGACGGAATCCGGTCTACATCGACAACGGACGCATCCAGCGGCATCGATGAATCATCCTTGATTTCCATTGATTCGTTGTAATCGTTCACGAAATACCGACCAACTCTGATTTGTACACTTCAAAACCCCCCATGCGGCTTATCATGCCACGCACGAGTTGGACGCGCGAGGCCGATAAGACCTACACGGTGAACTTTAATCCCCAACGATCCAGCGACCTACAAATCGTTGCCGACGGTGCCGCCGGACTCCCCGGGCACCTATCGCAACAACGACGTAGGGCTCGAAGAACAGTTCTGCGGGGTTTGCCCCAGCGGGCACAACACGCCGGCCGAGCGGTCAGCAGTAGCCAGAACAGTCTCACGGGCGGAGCCATTCAACCGTTCAGACGACGAATCACATCGTCCACGAAACGTTTTGCGGACGGATTGTCTTTTTAGCCCGCGTACCGACACCAACTTGGCTATCTTTAGCCGCATGGCGAAAAAGACCGTCGTTGAATACGTCGACGACTTGGATGGCAAGCCGGTTCACATTGATCAGTTGCACACGATCGAGTGGTCGTGGCTGGGGGTCGACTATGTAATCGACACCAGTGCAACAAATTTGGAGAAGATCGAGACAGGCAGAGTTCCGGTCTCGACTTTGCTGAGCAAGTCGGCCCGCGTAGGTGGTCGGCGACGGTCGACCGCACCCAAGCACCACACCACCGGCCGCGAGGGGCCTGTGGTCGGCGCCGACGAACGTACATCCATTCGGCAATGGGCCCGGGAACAGGGCTATGACATCGGCGATCGCGGACGCATCAGCCAGCAGATCATTGCCGCTTACCGGGAGCAGTCGGACGGGCGTTGAACGGAGACTGGTGGCACCAACGTCGTCCCCGTGAGTAATTGTCGAGGGCTATTTACCCTCGGCGATCACGGAGGGGATGACGTTGGTGCGACGATCAGATCCCGAAACGCCGATCGAGCAGCCGTACCCTGCCGCGGACGAGGGCTTCGTCGCGGTGACCTGGTGGGAGCGTCTGCGCCCAGCGACGCCACGCCGTCAGGTCTTCGCGCCCGTGCACCGAGCCGGTCCACACGCGCAGCAACTCGGGGTCGCGTGCCGCGAGGACCGTCGAACGCATGTCTTCCTTCAGCTCCTCGAAGACATCGGCTATCCCAGGGGCCAGTGACGCGGCGAGCAACCCACCGCGACCGAACTTCTCGATGGCCGCGGCGACATCACCTCCGCGAAGCAACCGACGCACCTGCTCGATGTCCGACTCGACGGGCACCGTGAGGCGGTACGGTCGCGACGCCACCAGGTCCGCACCCAGATCGCGCCGGAGCCGGGAGATCTCGGCACGTACGGTCACCGGGTCGATCCCGTCCTCGGCGAGCATGGTGGCGATCTCCTCGGTACCGAGACCATCCGGGTACTCACCCAGCAGAACCAAGATCTCCGCATGCCGGCGAGACAGTCGGAGCGCAGGCGCCGAACCGGTCCGCCAGAAGTACCGATCGCCGTCCAGCACAAGCAATTCCGGGCCCGTCGCCGGCGCCACCGCAGGCGCATTCCCGGTCAGGGTGCGCACCCGCAGCTCGCTCTCCACCGCCGCGACAACCGATTTCACCATCGACAGGGCAAAGGGTGCGGCCACCCGCTCGCCGCCCGTCACATCGATCACGCCGATCACGGCGCCGGTCACGGGATCGTGCACCGGAGCCGCGACGCAATTCCACTCCTGAACGGGTACCGAGAAGTGCTCGGCCCCGAAGATCTGCACACCGTGGTCGACCTCGAGAGCCAGGCCGGGGGCATTGGTGCCGGCAACGCGCTCCGCCCACACCGCTCCTTCGACAAAATTGATGCCGCCGGCCTGGTCTCGGGCTTTGTGGTCGCCCTCTACCCACAACAGCCGACCCACGTCATCGGTGAGAGCTACCACCACACCTGAGTCGGACACCTCGTCGAGCATCAGCGAGCGGACCAGAGGGTAGGCGGCTGCCATCGGGTGTCCGGCGCGGTATTCGAGGAAGTCGTTCCACGACATCCCTCCCGCGTCGATCATTCCCGACGGGTTGACGCCGCCCTTGACCGAACGCAGCCACGAGTCCCGGACCACCGACCGCACCGAGGTGGGGCCGGTGGCCGGGGCAAGTGTGCCCGTCTGCACAAAGAGTTCGTGGGCGCGGCGAACCTGTTCGAGCCGGGCAGCCGGGTCTTCGCCGGGGGTGAGAGCAGTCCAGAAGTCGCGGGCCGGTGACGTTGTC
The DNA here is from genome assembly GCF_001598915.1 of Williamsia muralis NBRC 105860. Classification (GTDB taxonomy): domain Bacteria; phylum Actinomycetota; class Actinomycetes; order Mycobacteriales; family Mycobacteriaceae; genus Williamsia; species Williamsia muralis. Next base: position 43,522 of record NZ_BDAP01000002.1, read on the forward strand.
TCACTCATCGCGTCCTCCGATCTGTTCTCGGCGTCTGTCACGGCACGGCCGTGAGCCTGCCCTCAATTGTGCACTACCTCACACCCGAGCAGGTGCGACCTGGGGATCTGAAGCCTGACGCCGGACAGCGCGGTCACGCCGTGGCCACCACGCCCGGTCACCGAGGAGTACCAGGATGGACGGCAACAGGAGCAAGCGCACGATGGTCGCATCGATCAGGATGGCCGCTGCCAGCCCCACTCCCATCTGCTTCATCTCCACCATGCTCTGCGCCGCGAACAACGCGAACACCGAGACCATGACCAGCGCCGCGCTTGTGACGACCCCGGCGGTCTGGGTGACGCCGGCGCGCACCGCGGCCTTCGGCGTCAATCCCATGTCGATACCTTCACGAATCCGGCTCAGGACGAACACGTGATAGTCCATCGACAACCCGACGAGCACGGCCAGCATGAACAGCGGTATCCACTCCACCACGGTCCCGTTCGAATTGAAGTCGAGAATGCTCTCGGCCCATGAATGCTGGAACACCAGGGCCAGCACCCCGAACGCGGCACCCACCGACATCAGGTTGAGCAGCGTGGACACCACTGCGATCACCGGGCTCCGGAACGTCGCGATCAGCATCAGCATGGTGAGAGTCAGGATCACCGCGATGACCACCGGCAGACCATCGGACTGATTCTTCGCCGAGTCATACTGTTCGGCGAGGTCACCACCGACAGCGAACCGCGCGCCGTCCACGGGGTCGATCTGATCGGGCACCACGCTTGCCCGAAGTGCCACCAGGGCGTCGTCACCTTTCGCGTCGTCCGGCGGGTAGGTACTGGCGAGTTCGAGGATGCTGGTGCTGCCGGACGGCGAGATCGCGGGCTCTCCGGTGACCGTCCACTCGCCTGAGCTCTCGGCCTGTTTGCCGATGTTGTCCAGTGCGACAGCAACTTCGGCAGCATCGCCGCCCTGTACAACAATCTTGGCCGAAGGGCCCTCGGACGGGAACTGCGTGTTCATCGTCTGCGCGACCTGCACCGCAGGTAGATCCTGTGGCAACGTGTCGAGGTTGGCGCTGCGCATCGTCATCGACAACGCGGGTACCGCCAGGGCGAGCATCACGACCAGCCCCGCCAGCAACGCGGTGATGGGCCTACGGATGACGGGTCCGATGATCCGCGAGCTGATCCCGCCCTGACCGATCCGATTGTTGACGCGCCAGAGCAGCGGCACCCGGGGACGATCCACCCATTTGCCGAGCTTGGCCAGCAACGCCGGCAACACGGTGAGGGAACCGATGACCGCCACCGACACCACGATGATCGCCGACGTGGCGAGCGAGTTGAACGTCGCACTGCCCAGCGCATAGACACCGGCGAGTGAGGCGATCACCGCAACACCGGACACGATGATCGAGTGCCCGGAGGTGGCTGCCGCTATCTCCACCGCATCGATCGTGTTGTGACCCTTGCGCCGCTCTTCGCGTTCGCGTTTGAGGTAGAAGAGCGAATAGTCCACTCCGACAGCCATTCCGATGAGCATTACCATCGACGACGCAGTCGACTCGGAAGGAACGAGGTAGGAGATGGGAGCGTAGATCCCGATGGTGGCGACCACTGAGGTGATCGCCAGCAACACCGGGATGCCGGCGGCTATCAGCGCACCGAAGGCAACAAGCATGATGCCGAACGTGATGGGGATGCTGATGATCTCGGCCGAGACCAGGTCGTCGGCCACCCGCTCGTTGATCGACTCGTCGAGCGAGACGTCGCCGGTCTGACCGAACGTCAGTTCCGGGTGATTCGAACCGACCGCCGCGACGGCGGTGTTGATATCGGTGATCGACGCGTCCTCGTCGCCCGGTGGCGCACGTAGCTCGATCGCCGTCAACAGCGTCGTGCCATCGGGACTCCACACCGGCGCCACGATCTCTTGCACCTGATCCGAGCCGGCCAGTGCCTCGCGCAGTTCGTTTGCGGCGAGCAGCGCCGCGTCGCGGTCGCCGGTGACGACGACGTACTCGGTGTCCGGTGCGGCAAGACCGGCTTCGTGGATCATCTGGTCGGCAGTCCCCGACTGACCGACCCGGTAATCGGCGTCGTCGGTCGTCTGGGTGGGGATCAACGCGCTCAAACCCACGGCCAGCACCACAAGTGCAAGCCAGAGTCCTATTGCGCGCCAAGGGTTGTGCGCACTCCACCGCGCCACTGCCTGTGGCCCTCGGGTCATCTTTCCCATGTCAGCTCCTGATGCGTGAGGCGGTGCGCCTCGACGGGTGGCCCGGCGAACACCGAGCACCACCTGAGACTGCTCGCTACCCGGAGCCCGGTCAGGAGCGTCAATCCCCCAGGTGAGGGCGGAATATCCCACCCCTGGGGTAGGCCCAGGTCTACTGTCATCTACTGCCCGCTTCGGTCACGATGGAGACCTGAAGAGTGGAAGGACCGCTGTGAGATCCGACGAAGAACCGACGCCGATTGTTCGGTGGCTGAGAGCGGCCATGTATGCCGTTGTCACCACTCTGCTCGCGCCGGTCGCGCTGGTGCTGTTCGTCGTCCAGGTGGTCGCGATCCCGCTGGTCCTGGTGTCCGTCGGCGCTCTGGTGCTGTGGATCAAGGTGCCGATCACCGGCGCGTTCTGTGACCTTCATCGGCGGATGGCAGCAGGCGTTCTCGACCGGCCGTGGCAGCCGGGTGATTACCGGCCCACGAACAATCGAGGGATCTTTCATCTGTTGTCCGTGTGGAGTACCGATTCCCTGCGCTGGCGCGACCTCGGCTGGCTGGTGATCGCGTCGACGGTCGGATTTGTCATCTCCTTGGTAGGAGTGATCTTCACGGCGACCCTCATCCTGCTGCCCTTCGTGGAGCCATTGATGAAAACCCGTGCCGTGATGGATCTGTGGGCGCTGAACCGCAGCCGTAACGAAGTCCTCGAGGCACGCGTACACGAGGTGACCGAGTCACGGGCTGCGACAGTTGATTCCGCGGCAGCCGAGCTGCGCCGGGTGGAACGGGACCTCCACGACGGGGCTCAGGCGCGGCTGGCCGCCCTCGGTATGACGATCGGCCTGGCCGAGAGTCAGATCGCCACCGACCCGGAAGCGGCCCGACAACTGATGGCCGAAGCACGGGCGTCGGCCACCTCGGCCCTCGGCGATCTGCGATCAGTGGTCCGCGGCATCCACCCCCCGGTACTGGCCGATCGCGGCGTCGGACCGGCAGTCGAAGCGCTGGCTCTCGATATGCCCCTGCCCATCACACTCAATCTCGGTGTGCGCGAACGCCTTCCCATCGCCACGGAGAACGCAGTGTATTTCGCGGTTGCCGAAGCGCTGGCCAACATCGGGAAACACGCCCGTGCACGGAACGCGTGGATCGCCATGGGTATCTTCGACGGTGTGCTGCGCGTAGAGGTCGGCGACGACGGGGTGGGCGGCGCCGCACCCTCGGGTTCGGGGCTGCACGGTGTCACCCAGCGATTGACCGCCCTCGACGGAAGGCTCTTCGTGCACAGTCCGATCGGTGGGCCGACCATCGTGTCGATGGAGGTGCCATGCGCGTCGTGATCGGCGAAGATCACGCCCTCCTGCGGGACGGGCTCACCCGCATCCTTCAAGCCCACAGCATGGACGTGGTGGCGGCCGTCGACAACGCCACCGAGCTCGACGTCGCGCTCGGCGACGCCTCCATCGACGTTGCGGTGCTGGACGTCCGGATGCCACCCACGTTCACGGACGAAGGTCTGCGCGCTGCCATCAAGATCCGGGCCTCCCGTCCCGGCTTCCCGGTCCTGGTGCTCTCTCAATACGTCGAACAGCTCTACGCGCGAGAGCTACTGGAGAGTGGCGAAGGCGCGGTCGGCTATCTCCTCAAAGACCGGGTGGCCAACGTCGCCGGGTTCATCGACGCCGTACGGCAGGTTGCCGCGGGCGGCACCGTCCTCGATCCGGAGGTGGTGTCGCAGCTGCTCACCGGTCAGCGTGCCGACGGACCGCTGGAACGTTTGACTGCGCGGGAACGCGAAGTGCTGGCCCTGATGGCCGAGGGCCGCTCGAACGCAGCCATCGCCGAGGCCATGTTCGTCTCCGAGAAGGCGGTCAGCAAGCACTCGAACAGCATCTTCACGAAACTCGATCTGCCGGTGTCGGCCGACGACAATCGACGGGTCCTGGCGGTACTCGCCTATCTAGGGGTCTGACCTCAGCCGCGGATCACGTTGTAGAGGAAGGTGCTGCCGGCCAGCAGGATGCCCGAGACAGCGGCCGGCCAGAACCAGTTGTTGAGCAGGTCCGACCGAAACGCCACCACAACCCAGCCGATGATCAGCAGCGCCGTGGTGAGGGTGGTGACAATCCGGACCAGCAGGATCACGATCATCCCGAACGACCACACGAGCTCTCGAAGCCCAGATCTCATCAGACTCCTCAGAAGCGAAAGTCCCGTCAGCTTCTCAGAAGAACGCACAGGGTCGCTGCGTTCATCCATGCGGAGTCGGTCACATTTGGCAGACTGAACTGATGAAGACCATTCTGAATGTCATCTGGCTCGTGCTCTGTGGATTCTGGATGGCGTTGGGCTACGTCGCCGCCGGGATCATCTGCTGCATCCTCATCATCACCATCCCTTTCGGGATCGCATCGTTTCGGATCGCCGCGTACGCCCTGTGGCCGTTTGGCCGAACCGTGGTTCGCAAACCCACAGCCGGGGTCGGCTCGGCCATCGGCAACGTGATCTGGCTGATCTTCGCCGGTATCTGGCTTGCGATCGGCCACATCGTCACCGGAATCGCCCTGTGCCTCACCATCATCGGCATTCCGCTCGGCATCGCGAGCTTCAAGATGGTCCCGGTGTCCCTGCTGCCATTGGGCGCGGAGATCGTCGACTCGGACGAGGTCGGTGTCATCACCGCTCCCCCGCCCCGCCAGCGCACATACTGATCGCGCGCCCGGCCGACCTCAGGCTCGAGAGAGCTCGAGCACCGGAATCGTGCGGCTGGTCTTCTTCTCGTAGTCCGCGAAGCCGGGCATCAGACCGGCCTGCTCGGCGTAGATCCGGTCGCGGTCGGCGCCGGTGACCTCGGAGACGGTCACCGGGACGGTGTCGTCGCCGATCTCCACCTCGGTTGCCGGGTCGGCGAGCAGATTCCGGTACCACTGGGGATCCTCGTCGGCGCCCGCAGCGCTCGCGAAAATGTACGAGACCCCGTCCTTGGGCAGATAGACCAGCGGGGTCACGTACTGCTTACCGCTCTTGATCCCCTTGTGATGCAGCAACAGAAGTGGCGCGCCCTCGAAATTGCCACCGACCTTGCCGTGATTGGCGCGGAACTCTTTGATGATCTCGTCGTTGAAGCCCATGGCGAAAAGTCTAGGCGCTCATCACCCGACATCGTCGAGATCGAGACCCATCGGAGTGACCGACGGGATGTCGCCGCTCGCGACCACTGTCTTCGTCAGCGTCATCAACGCCGAGGTGAGTTCATCGACCTCGGCTTCGGACAGGGCGTTGTACGCAGGTGCGGCGAGCCGATCGGTGGTGGTCTCGATGTCACCCTTGAGCGCTCTCCCGGACGGCGTGATCGCCCCTGAGTGGTCGAGCAGTCCGCGCTCGGCCAAACGTTCTGTGAGCGCAGACCATTCGTCGGGTGTGTACTTGCGGCTGGTCTCGAGAACCGACCGTGGGATGGCAGCGGCACTCGAATGCAGCACCCCGGCCTCGCGACCGGTGACACCAGCGGTCGTCAGGGCGGCCACGTGGCCGTCACCGCGGTGTTCGCGCAGCAGGGTCGCGGCATGCCACAGCGCCCCATACCGATCCTCCGGCCACGGCAGCGCGGCGTTCGCCGCAAACAGCGCCCGCCCACCCAGGTCCGCGTGCTGCGCTGCCGGCCTCAGCAGCGCCACCACCCGATCGACCACCTCGTCGTTCCCCGCCGAACCCAGCATCCGCTGCAGAGTGGCCACCGCGGCCTGTCGGCGCACATCGATCGCCGTCTCCGGCGGAGCGAACCGCCAGGCGTCCGGGATGGCGCGGGCCACATGGTCGGGCGCGAAGTTGTAGAACAGCGCGGTCACGATCTCGGGACCCACCTCGCCCAGGGGCGCGGCACGACCCGCGAAATACCCCATCCAGAAACCGCGATAACCGGCCGCTGCCAGCGCCTCTCGCGTCTCGTCCGAGAAGTAGGTGACGGCGTGGATCGGTTCGAGCAGTCGCCACAGACGACGCGCCGTGGACAATTCGATGGCCATGGGCTCGACAATGCCATTGCGCGCACAGATCAGCCATGGTTCTGCGACGCCCGACTCAATGGATCCGCGACCGGCAGGCGTTGACGACTACAGCGCGTCAGCGAGAAACTCGACCCCGAGACACCGGTAGGCGCTGCGGTATTTGGTGCGCAGTCGTGCCTGGGTGTCGTCGGGCAGGCGGTTCAGCCGAACCGGATCGGTGTTGTCGGCGATGTCGGCGAGTTTGACTGCCAGAGCCATCTGGTTCGTTCGGATACGTGCGTAATACTCTTGCGGCGCAACATGTTCGGTTCGGGTCAGCAGCGTCACCGCATCCACCACGGTTCCCGGGATGCCCTCTGCCAGCAGATCTGAGGCGGTGATGTCCGAGTCCTCGATCACGTCGTGCAGCAAGGCTGTAGCGATGTACTCGGCCGACTGGGGCATGACTCTCGTCGCGACCGAACGAGGATGCACGATGTACTCGCCACCCACCTTGTCGACCTGTCCGTGATGGGCGCGGTCCGCGATGGCTCCGGCCGCCGCGATCAGATCTTCGCCGCTGCGAGATTGCGCCATGGTCCGCCTTTCCCAGATGTTCCGACTGTAAGGGAAGGCCGGGTCCCATGTCCGGACGATCAGGTATCGCGCCGGCGATAGCGCCAGGGATAGGCGAACCAGAAGAACGCGAAGGTGAGCAGAGCGACCAGACCCGCAACCCACCCCACTGATTTGCTGACCACCAACTCGAACACCAACGTCATGACGCCGGTCAGCGCCACTCCGAGCAGGACAAGCCCACCGAGGGCGAATCGCTGGGCCGAATTCACCAGCTCTTCGAGACGGTGCCTCCGGAACAGCAGCCGGTGCATGGCCACCGGTGCGAGCAGCAACACCGTTGCACCGACCGAAGCGGTCACCGTCACGAGATACACGTTCTGGAACAGACCGTCCTGCTCGTAGAAGCGGTCCTGGAACGGCACCGTCAGCAGGAATCCGGTCAGCAGCTGAACACCGGTCTGCACCACCCGGAGCTCCTGCAGCAAACTCGCCCAGTTGCGGTCGAGACGCTGTGTGGGAGTCTCGTTGCGCTCCCTGCGCAGCCAGTCGTCGTCAACCGTCTCGTCGCTCATCTGCCAATGGTCGACTCCTTCCTTCGCACTGGCAAGTGCCTGCCGAAACGCGGTGGATATGGTCAGCCGAGAGGTTTCACCGTGGCGAAGGAGCAGGCAATGGCAACTGGTCAGTCCGGGACAGCAACACCCGCGTGGTTCACCGCCGCCATCGAGCAGTCGCCCGACCATCGCGACGTCGAGGTCGAGGGTGCGTCGGTACATCTGCGTTGCTGGGGCGAGCCGGGCACGCCCGGTGTTGTCCTGGTGCACGGTGGTTCCGCGCACTCGGGATGGTGGGACCATGTGGCGCCACTTCTGGCCGTGTCACATCGGGTGGTCGCCCTGGACATGACGGGTCACGGCGACAGCGATGCACGCCCCGACTACCCGCTCGAGACGTGGGCCGCAGAGGTACTGGGCGCCGCCGAAGCGGGCGAGATCGCGGGCAAGCCGTATGTGGTGGGGCACAGCATGGGCGGCTGGGTGACATCGGCAGTCGGCGCTTTGCACGGTGAGTCCGTGGCGGGCATCGTGGTGATCGACTCGCCGCTGCTCGACGAGCCGCCCGAAGAGGTGATCATCCGGCAGCTGAGCCGCAAGTCGCGGGCGTATCCGACCAAGCCCGAGATCATGGCCCGCTTCCGCACCGAACCGGCACAAGAACTGTTGTTGCCCTACGTGGCCGAGCATGTCGCCGGCGAATCGGTGCGAGACACCGAGGCCGGCTGGATGTGGAAGTTCGACCCCGACATGTTCCGCAAACGGCACGAGGGCGGCCAGCGGGTCAGGGTACGGGACTTCTTGGCGCAGGTGAGCACGCGGGCGACCTACATCCGCTGCCAGAACGGCATCGTTCCTTCGGAGACCGCCCAGGAGATCGCCGGCCTCTTCGTCCCGCGGGCCACCGTGGTCGAATTGGCCGAGGCCGGGCACCACCCGATGATGGATCAGCCTCTGCCCCTGGTTGCCACACTGAGAACTGTTTTCGCGCACTGGGATTCGGCTCAGTGACATCGAGCGCCGCAACGTCGGCGATGGCGGTGCTCCACCACTGATGCCAACAGAGGATGCCGGCGAGCCGCGATACCGCACCTTGTTGCTGACCCTGGGTCTGCTGACCACCATCACCGCGATCGTCAGCAGCCTCGGGGCCCCGCTGATCCCGGCCATCGCCGACGAGCACGACGTGACGCTCACCGACGCGCAGTGGGCTCTGACCGCCACCTTGCTCACCGCAGCGGTCGCGACACCGATCATCGGGAGGCTCGGAGCCGGACAGATGCGTCGGCCGACGATCATCACCGGTCTGGTCATCGTCACCCTGGGTTCGATGCTGGCCGCACTTCCCTGGGGTTTTGCTCCGCTGTTGATCGGCCGGGCGATGCAGGGCGTCGGACTCGCGCTGGTCCCCCTTGCGATGGCCGTTGCCCGCGACGTCATCCGACCCCCCAGGATCTCGGCCGTCATCGCGATGTTGTCGGTGACAGCTGTCGCCGGTACCGGCCTCGGATACCCGCTGACGGCCGTGGTCGCCCAGACCTGGGGCTTGGCTGCCGCTTACTGGATGGGCGCCGTGCTCAGCGCCTGCACCCTGCTGATGGCGCTGAGTTTCGTTCCGCGTGCGCAGTCGGTGATCCGCGCACCTGTGGACTGGGCAGGCGCGGTGATGCTGTCGGCCGGTACCGGGTCCACGCTCCTGGCGGTCAGCAGGGGTGAGACATGGGGCTGGACGTCGCTCCGCACCGTTGTCCTTGCGCTGGTGGGACTTACGTTTCTCGTCGTGTGGGGGCGATGGAGTCTGCGACGCGATCACCCGCTGGTCGATCTCCGCCTGGCCACCCGCTCGGGAATCGCTGCACCGAATCTGGTGGCCTTCGGCGGTGGCATCGGTATGTACACGTTGCTGACGTTGACCATCGTGCTGGTCCAGAGTTCGGATCCTGGCTGGGGGCTTGATCATTCGGTCACCGTCGCGGGGCTGATGCTGGTGCCCTACTCGCTGACGAGTGTTGTCGGCAGCAGACTCGCGCTGGCGGCCGGCGCCAGGTACGGCCCCGACGTCCTGCTGCCTCTGGGCTCGGTTGTGTTCATGGCTTCCACTCTGGGTCTGGCCTTCGTGCACAGCAATGTGTATTGGGCTCTGGGCTGGATGGCCGTCGGTGGCCTGGGCAGCGGCTTCACGTTCTCGTCGCTGGCCGTGCTCATCGTCCCGCACGTTCCGCAGGAGGAAACCGGTAGTGCGATGGCCTTCAACATGGTGCTGCGCTATCTCGGCTTCTCGGTGGGCAGCGCGGTCAGCGTCACGTTGATGGCCGTCTACGGCGGCGGGCAACAGGGGTTTGTCTGGACGCTCGTGACCATGGCAGCGGTGTTCGCCGTTGTCGCGGTGGGTGCGTGGTTGCTGACCACTCGGCAGAGACCACCCGCGGTTCCCGCATGAACCGGTCGACGCCACCAAAAAGAAAAGGCCGGGAACTCTTGGTTCCCGGCCTGATCTCATTCTGTGGGCGAAGGGGGACTTGAACCCCCACGTCCCGAAGGACACTGGCACCTGAAGCCAGCGCGTCTGCCATTCCGCCACTCGCCCGTGGCTGCTCGTCGGTCTTCAAACGAACTGGAAAACGGTAACATGGGCCGGCCCTGCGTCAGAAATCGGCAGCTCTGGACCGCGAGGGTGACGGGTCGAACACGCGGCGCGTCAGAGGCACGTGCGATCAGATGAGTTGTACGTCACTTCCCGCACAGCTTTCGTGTGGGCCCATTCGGGCCGATCAGCCCACGTATTCGGCCGAAACGGACACCAGGCGTCTACTGGGACATCTGTGGCGGACGGTGCAGAAGTTCCGCCTGGAGTGTCCAACGCGGGGTGTGAGTCGCTATCATCAAACAGCACGATTGGCACGCCGACACGCTGAGAACTCGAAGGGAGGTCGTCGGTAGTGGGGATTCTGCAAAGAATCGAACGCAAACTCGAAGGTGCGGTAGATGACGGCTTCGCCCGGGTCTTCGGCGGCAAGGTCGCCCCGCAAGAGGTCGAGAACGCTCTGCAACGCGAAGCCGAAGACAACTTGGAAGACCTCGGCGACGGCGGCAAGCTCGCCCCGAACGCCTACAACCTGGTGGTCAGCTCCACTGACCACCGCGAGATGGTTGCCGAGTACGAGCTCAACCGGAAGACCTTCTCCAAGCATCTCGAGAATTTCATCCGTGACAACGGATGGCAGACATACGGTGACGTGGTGGTCGAGTTCTCCCACTCACCCACCCTGCACACCGGTCAGTTCCGGGCGCGGGGCACGGTCAATCCGGACGTCCGGCCGATGCCTGTGCAACAAGCAGGCCATCGTCCTCCAGATCAATCAGGGCCGCCGTTGCCCCATCCGCCGCCCGCGGCGCCAAACCGAAACCCACAAGTAGGAGCCACTCCCATGACGCAGAACTCCGGATACGACCCCCGCGGAGGTTACGAACAGGGCTCCTACCCACCGCAGGCGGCCTACAGCCAGCAGCCCTACGAACAGGGCCAGGACAACTCCGGCGACGGTGCGCAGGCGTACAGCCAGCAGGGTGGCTACGACCAGCAGGGCTACAACCAGGCCGGCTACGACCAGCAGGGTTACGACCAGCGTGGCTATGACCAACGCGGTTACGACCAGCACGGTGGTTACGACCAGGCCGGGTACGACCAGGGCGCGTACCAGCAGGGCGGCCACGACCAGCAGGGCTACAACCAGGGTGGGTACGCCCAGCCGTCGGCCAACCCGGAGCAGGGCTACGACCCGCGCAACTACCAGCAGGGTTACGACCAGGGCGGCTACCAGCAGCCCGCGTACGACCAGCAGGGTTACGACCAGGGCGGCTATCAGCAGCCCGGGTACAGCCAGAACGAGTACGACCAGCAGGGTGCCTACAACCAGCAGGCCGGCTACGCGCAGGGGTACCCGCAACAGGGCGGGTACGACCAGCAGGGCGGCTACGACCAGCAGGCCGGTTACGCCCAGGCTCCCGGCTACGGCGCTCCCGCCGCGTACGCACCGACGGCGATCACGCTGCTGCTCGAAGACGGCAGCAACCGCACGTTCCAGCTGCGCAACGGCTCGAATGTCATCGGCCGCGGCCAGGACGCCCAGTTCCGCCTGCCCGACACCGGTGTTTCCCGTCGCCACGTCGAAATCCGCTGGGACGGCTCGAGCGCCCTTCTCAACGACCTCAACTCCACAAACGGCACCACGGTCAACGATGTCCAGGTCAGCAGCTGGGAACTCGCAGACGGTGACCGGATCCGCGTGGGGCATTCGGACATCACCGTCCGTTTCCAGTGACGCCCGCACAAACCGTCACTACCCAGTAGCGCGCTCCCTCGATCCGCGTGGCTCACAGCTGCTCGATGCACAAGTGAGACATCCGAATGCGTGATGGAGCGACACTGGGCCATAAGATGCACTGGACGTTGATGGCTGGCCCAGGAGGTGGAAAAGCGTGCAGGGCATAGTGCTGCAACTGACGCGTGTCGGCTTCTTGCTGCTGCTGTGGCTCCTGGTGTGGGCAGTACTGCGGGTCATCCGCACCGATGTGTACGCCGCCACCGGCCAACGACCCATGACGCGATACGAACGCCGCAACCGCGGCGGGTCCCCCGCCAAGGTCAAAGGCGGGGCCAGATATCTCGTGGTCACCCATGGGGCCCTGGCCAACACGAGGATCACGCTCGGCACCCAACCGGTGTTGCTCGGCCGCGCCGACGACTCGACCCTGGTTCTCACCGACGAGTACGCCTCGGAGCGCCACGCCCGGCTGATCCGCCGGGGAGATGACTGGTATGTCGAAGACCTCGGCTCCACCAACGGCACCTATCTCGACCGTGCGAAGGTCACCACCGCTGTGCGCGTGCCGCTCGCAACTCCGGTCAGGGTGGGCAAAACCGTGATTGAGTTGCGCCCGTGACCCTGGTGTTGCGCTATATCGCGCGTAGCGACCGCGGCTTGGTCCGTGCGAACAACGAAGACTCCGTGTACGCCGGTGCCCGATTGCTGGCCCTTGCCGACGGCATGGGCGGCCACGCAGCCGGTGAGGTGGCCAGCCAGCTGGTCATCCAGGCACTACGTCCCCTCGACGACGACGAGCCCGGCGGCGACCTCCTGGCGAAACTCGAAGAGGCCACCCGCCATGGCAACGAGGCGATAGCCGACCAGGTTGCCGAGGCCCCCGAACTCGACGGCATGGGCACCACCCTCACCGCCATCCTCTTCGCGGGCTCGCGCCTGGGTCTGTGCCACATCGGCGATTCGCGCGGCTATCTGCTGCGCGATGGCCAGCTCACCCAGATCACCCGCGACGACACGTTCGTTCAGACCCTTGTCGAAGAAGGCCGGATCACGGCCGAAGAAGCACACACACATCCGCAACGGTCGTTGATCATGCGTGCGCTCACTGGTACCGAGGTCGAGCCCACGCTGACGGTGCGCGAAGCCCGCGCCGGCGACCGCTATCTCCTGTGCAGTGACGGCCTGTCCGACGTGGTCAGCGAAGAGACCATCGCCGACACCATGACGTCGGTGGAGAACTACCGCGACTGCGCCGACCGGCTCATCGAGCTGGCCCTGCGTGGCGGTGGCCCCGACAACGTCACCGTTGTGGTCGCCGACGTCGTCGATGTGGATTACGGCGACAGCCAGCCCATCGTCGGTGGCGCGGCCGGAGGCGACGACCAGGAGTACGTTCCCGATCCGCGTACCTCGGCCGGTCGTGCGGCGGCGCTGCGCCCGCCTGCCCAGTCGCCCCGGCGGCCGACCATCGGAACCCCCGAACCCGAACCGCCGCAAGCACACCCGCGGCGTAAATGGATTCTCGGTGGGATCGCTCTCGCCGTGATCGCCGTCCTCATCGCCGGTGTCTTCGTGGGCCGGGCGATCGTCCGTTCGAACTATTACGTCAGCGCCGACAACGGCGAGGTGGTGCTCTACCGCGGATTGCAGGGGTCATTCCTGGGCTTGAGCCTGCACGAGCTGAGCAAGATCACCTGCACCGGAGCCATGGACACCGACAGGCCGACGGTCACCATCGCCGACTACAACAATCGTCCCGAGAACTGCGTACCCCTGAAGGTGTCCGACCTCACCGGCACGGCGCCCGCCTCGCTCGAAGGCCGCGACCCGGTGCCTCTCGACGATGCCGAGGAACAGGTCCGCAACCTGATGGACAACCTCGTGCCGTTGTGTCCTGAAGAGGAGTCCGCCTCGGCCGAGGGCGTCACCCCGGGTCCGGCCCAGCCCGTCGCGCCGGGTACCGAGAGTCCTGTACCGCCGCCGGCAACACCGGGACAGCCCGCGCCGGTGCTCCCGCAGTCGGGCAGTGCCAGCACGCAGCCTCCGCTGACGTCCACCACCACGCCGCCCGTCACGGCCCCGGAAAACTGTCGGGGGCGCTGATGTCACAGGCCGCCGTCACACAGACACCGGCTTCCGGGCCGATCCGCAACTACACAGGCCGCAACTCCGAACTGGTGTTGCTCGGCCTGTCGACGATCATCGTCTTCACCGCGCTCATCCTGGTCGAGGCTGCGCAGTCGCAGAGCATCACCTGGGAACTGGCCAAGTACATGGCCGCCTACGTCCTGCTCTACGGTTTCGCCCACCTCGTCGTACGGCGATTCGCGCCCTACGCCGATCCGCTGATCCTGCCGCTGGTGGCCACCATCAACGGTCTCGGGCTCGTCCTGATCCATCGCCTCGACCTCGGAACCGGTCAGAACGGTGAGACCGCCAACCCCATCGACCGCACCAACGACGCCGATCAGCAGGTTCTGTGGGCGGTCCTCGGCATCATCGCGTTCGCGGCCATCCTGATCCTGATCCGCGACCACCGGACGCTGTCGCGGTACAGCTACCTGCTGGGCCTGAGCGGTCTGGTCTTCCTGGCCATCCCGGCGATCCTGCCGTCGTCGATGTCGGAGATCAACGGTTCCAAGATCTGGATTCGCACCCCGCTGTTCAACATCCAGCCAGGCGAGTTCTCGAAGATCCTGATCATCATCTTCACCGCGTCGTTGCTGGTGTCCAAGCGTGATCTGTTCACCACCGCGGGTAAGCATTTCCTCGGTATGGACCTGCCCCGCGCTCGCGACCTCGGCCCGCTGCTCGCCGCGTGGATCATCTCCATCGGCGTCCTGGCGTTCGAGGCCGACCTCGGCACCTCTCTCCTGATCTTCTCGACCATGCTGGTGATGCTGTACGTGGCGACCGAGCGGGTGAGCTGGCTGATCATCGGCGTCAGCCTGTTCGCCCTGGGCGCACTGGTCGCCTACCAGCTGTTCTCGCATCTGCAGGTGCGTGTCGCGGTGTGGCAGGACCCGTTCAGCGACTTCTACGGCCAGGGCTACCAAGTCGGCCAGAGCCTGTTCGGTCTGGCCACCGGCGGTCTGTTCGGCACCGGTCTGGGTTCCGGCCGGCCCAACATCGTGCCGTTTGCCAACACCGACTTCATCATCGCCACCATCGGCGAAGAGCTCGGCCTGGTGGGGCTCGCGGCGATCCTGCTGCTGTATTTGGTGTTGATCGTCCGCGGTCTGCGCACCGGCATCGCCGTTCGTGACAGCTTCGGCAAGCTCCTCGCCACCGGGTTGTCGTTCACGATCGCGGTGCAGATCTTCGTGGTGGTCGGCGGCGTGACCAAGCTGATCCCGCTGACCGGCCTGACCACACCGTTCATGTCCTACGGCGGTTCATCACTGCTGGCGAACTACATCCTGGTCGCGTTGCTCATCCGCGTGTCCAACGCCGCACGTGAGCCCGATCCGACCAAGAAGAAGTCGACGCCCATCGCCGATGCGCCCACCGAGATGGTCAAGCGCTCATGAACATTCCCATTCGCCGCGTGGTCATCGCGGTCATGGTGATCATCCTCGTGCTGCTCGCCAACGCCACCTACGTGCAGGTGTTCAAAGCCGACAACCTGCGGGCCGACCCACGCAATCAGAGGGTGCTCCTCGACGAGTACTCGCGTCAGCGCGGCCAGATCACCGCCGGCCAGGACGTGATCGCGCAGTCGGTGCCCACCGATGACCGGCTCAAGTACCTGCGCACCTATCCGGGACCGTGGGCGCCTGCCTTTGCACCGGTCACCGGTTACTACTCGTTCCAGTACGCGAGTTCGGGACTCGAGCAGGCCGAGGATTCCATCCTCAACGGCAACGACGACCGGCTGTTCGGACAGCGTTTCGCCGACATGTTCTCCGGTCGTGATCCACGCGGGGGCAATGTGATCACCACCATCGACCCGCGGGCGCAACAGATCGCCTTCGACGAGATGAACAAGGGCTGCAACGGCGGTTGCCGCGGAGCCGTGGTGGCCCTGGCACCGAACACCGGCGCGATCCTGGCGATGGTGTCCACGCCGAGTTACGACCCCAACCTGCTGGCCAGCCACGACACCACCGTCCGTGAAGACGCCTGGGCCGCGTGGAATCCCACCGAGGATTCAACCGGGTTCCAGCCCATGCTCAACCGGGCCCTCAACGAGACCTACCCACCTGGTTCGACGTTCAAGGTGATCACCGCTGCCGCTGCGCTCGAGCAGGGCATCGGCCAAGACGAACGCCTTACGGCGGCAAGCAGTTACACGCTGCCGCAGACCGAAACCGGACTGACCAACTACGGCGGTCAGACCTGTCCAGACTCCAGCGGTGGCCAGGTGACGATGCATCAGGCCCTCGAATACTCGTGCAACACAGCGTTTGTGCAACTGTCCACCGAGAAACTGCAGAACCCGATCGAAGCGGTCAAGAACCAGGCCAACGCTTTCGGTGTCGACACCGAACTACCCGACACCCCGCTGCCCGTCTCCGAATCGTCGGTCGGCCCGATCCCTGACCTCGCCGCTCTCGGCCAGAGCTCCATCGGCCAACGTGATGTGCGGTTCACCCCACTACAGAACGCGATGATCGCCGCGACCATCGCCAACGGTGGGGTTCGCATGCAGCCGTACCTCGTGGACAAGTTGCAGGGTCCGGACCTCAAGACCCTGAACACCACCCGGCCCAACTCGCTCAACGAGCCGATCAGCGCTCAGACCGCCGCGACCCTGACCGAGATGATGATCGACTCCGAACGCAACACCCGCGGATCCGGCGGGCCGGTGTCGATCGCATCGAAGACCGGCACCGCCGAGCACTCCAACACCCAAGGCACCGATGAGACCCCCTACGCCTGGTACATCGCGTTCGGTCCGTCGAGCAATGCCAAGGTGGCGGTGGCGGTGATCGTCGAGAACGGCGACGGCGGACTACAGGCAACGGGCGGCTCGTCAGCCGCCCCTATCGGGCGTGCCGTGATCAACGCGCTCGCAGGTGAGAGGTGACCGGGTGAGTTTGCAGGGTGGCACGACCATCGCAGGCCGGTATCGGCTGATGCGGTTGATCGCGACCGGAGGCATGGGCCAGGTGTGGGAAACCATGGACACCAGGCTCGATCGGCGCGTGGCCGTCAAGGTCCTCAAGGCCGAGTTCTCCGACGACCCCGAATTCCTGGAACGGTTCCGCACCGAGGCCCGGACCACCGCGCAGCTGAACCACCCCGGGATCGCCAACGTCTTCGACTACGGCGAGGCGCAGGATCCGGGTGCGGGTTCGGTGGCCTATCTGGTGATGGAATTGGTCAACGGGGAGCCGCTCAACGCGGTGCTGTCGCGCGTCGGCCGGCTGTCATTGAACAATTCCCTCGACATGCTCGAGCAGACCGGCCGGGCGCTCAAGGC
This sequence comes from Williamsia muralis NBRC 105860, assembly GCF_001598915.1. Classification (GTDB taxonomy): domain Bacteria; phylum Actinomycetota; class Actinomycetes; order Mycobacteriales; family Mycobacteriaceae; genus Williamsia; species Williamsia muralis. The sequence goes on from NZ_BDAP01000002.1 coordinate 60,610, forward strand.
CGCCCACGACGCCGGTCTGGTGCACCGCGACGTCAAGCCCGGCAACATCCTCATCACTCCCACCGGCCGGGTGAAGATCACCGACTTCGGTATCGCCAAGGCAGTGGATGCGGCGCCGGTCACCCAGACCGGAATGGTCATGGGCACAGCGCAATACATCTCGCCTGAGCAGGCGCTCGGCGAAGACGCAACCGCCGCGTCCGATGTGTACTCACTCGGCATCGTCGGCTATGAGGCGATCGCAGGCCGCCGTCCGTTCCTCGGTGACGGCGCCATCACCGTGGCGATGAAGCACATCCGCGAAGAGGCACCACCGCTTCCGACCGACCTCCCGGTCAATGTCCGGGAACTGATCGAGATCACCATCGCGAAGGACCCCAAACAGCGGTACGCCGATGGCGGCGAGTTCGCCGATGCGGTGGCTGCGGTGCGCGCGGGCCGTCGGGCGCCGTTGCCAGGCACCGCCGCCGCGGCGGGAGCCCGGCCGGCCACCGCGATGATGGCCCCGATGACGGGTGCGACCCGTCCCACGCCGCCGCCGCAGCACCGTGCCGTGGTCGCACCGGTGCCGGTGGATCGCCAAGACGGCTGGTCCACAGGGCAGAAGGCGCTCGCCGCCGCGGCCGTACTCCTGCTGCTCGGTGCGCTGGTCCTGGTCGGCTTCCTGATCCTCAACTCCGATGACACCACCGGCGACGTCCCGACGAGGTCGACGACACCGACCACGACGACAACAACGAGGACCACCACGCCTCCGCCGACGACCACCGAAGAAACCACCACCGAAGAAACCACGACCACAACAACGCGTACGACCACAACAACCACTGAAGAAACGACGACGACCACCGAGTCGACGACCGGTGGATTCACCTTGCCGAGCATTCAGATCCCCGGCCTGCCGGCTCGGGAGAGCGATGACCAGCTCGGCCAGGGCGACGAACAGGCCAGTACGAGTGCGCAGCCCGAACCACAGGATGGTGGTTGATGGCCGACCCCCGGCAGATCTCTGATCGATACGAACTGGGCGAGACTCTCGGTTTCGGCGGTATGTCCGAGGTCCACCTCGCGCGTGACCTGCTCCTGCACCGCGATGTGGCCATCAAGGTGTTGCGTGCCGATCTGGCCCGCGACCCTACGTTCTACCTGCGCTTTCGGCGTGAGGCGCAGAATGCGGCGGCCCTCAATCACCCGACGATCGTCCAGGTCTTCGACACCGGCGAGGCCACCACCCCGGAGGGGCCGCTGCCGTACATCGTGATGGAGTTCGTCGACGGCGAAACCTTGCGAGACGTTCTGCGCGCCGAGGGGTACATCAAGCCTCGACAGGCGATGACGTGGGTCGCTGACGTGGCTGCGGCACTACATTTCTCACACCAGAACGGCATCGTTCACCGGGACGTGAAGCCGGCGAACGTGATGATCGACAAGTCCGGCGCGGTGAAGGTGATGGACTTCGGCATCGCCCGCGTGCTGGCCGACACCGGCAACTCCGTGACCCAGACCGCGGCCGTCATCGGCACCGCTCAGTACCTGTCACCCGAGCAGGCCCGCGGCGAGAGCGTCGATGCCCGCAGCGACGTCTACTCGCTGGGCTGTGTGCTGTTCGAGCTGCTGACCGGCGAACCGCCGTTCACCGGCGACTCACCGGTGGCCGTTGCCTACCAACATGTGCGTGAAGATCCCCCGACCCCGTCGTCGGTACGCGAGGGAGTGCCGCACGAGCTGGATTCCGTGGTTCTCAAGGCCATGAGCAAGAACCCGGCCAACCGCTACCAATCGGCGTCCGAGATGCGGTCGGATCTGATGAAGGTGCTCGCCGGCGGCAAACCGAGTGCTCCGATCGTGATGTCGGACGAGGACCGCACCGCGCTGATCGACACCGGTCCTCGGGCGCGTGTCTCCCGCGTCGGGCCGGCGGGCACCAGTCACCGCCGCGATGATGATGACGACGACTCGCAGACGCGACGCAAGGCTCTCAAGTTCGCCGGATTCGGTGTGCTCGCGGCCTTGGTGATCGCTGCCGTGACCCTGTTGCTGCTGCGTCCCTGGGCGTCGGATGTGACGCCGCAGGTGTCGATCCCACGAGTCACCGACATGTCGGCGGTTGACGCAAAGGCCGAACTCGAGCGGATGGGGTTCCGCGTGAATCAACGCGACGAGCCGAGCCCGACCGTCGCGGTCGGTGCACCCACCCGCACCACTCCGGGTGAAGGTGTGAAGGTCGACAAGGGAGCCACCGTCACCCTGTACGTCTCCACCGGCCCACTGCGGCAACAGATCCCAGATCTGCGTGGTCGGACATTGGCGGAAGCGACTGCGGAGCTGGGCAATCTGGGATTCACCAACACCCGGTCGATCGAGGTGTCCTCCACCGCCGACCTCAAGGGCAAAGTGGTCGCCACCGCACCTGCCGCACGCAGTACGCAGGCGGTCACCGAGCTGATCACCATCCAGGTCGGCACCGGACCACGCAAGGTCACCGTCCCCGACCTCACCGGTCAGCGCGAAGCGCAGGCGCGGACGAATCTCGACCAGCTCAACCTCGACATAGCCGTGGTTGCCACCGATTCGGAGTTGCCGTCGGGCACGGTGATCAGCTCATCGCCGAACGCCGGCGAGGTGGTCGACGAGCGCAGTGTCGTGCAGGTGACCATCAGCCGCGGCAACATGTTCGTGGTGCCCGATCTGCGCGGCCGGACGGCGGCGCAGGCCCAGACGATCCTGACGTCTGCAGGGTGGGAACGAACCACCCTCACCACTGTGCAGCGCAACGTGCCGCTGGGCAGCCCCGACGACGAGAAGGTCCTCGAACAGGCTCCCGTGGCCGGCAGTCTCCTCCGCAAGGACGCGGCGGTGTCGATCACGGTCGGACGGGCAAGCCTGCTTCCCTGACCACGGGAAGACCGCAGTCACCCCGATCCATCCGACAACGAGGATCGGCCCGGGTGGTCGTCAGCCGAGCGCTGCGGCCACCTGCGCTTCGAGGGTGCTGACCTGTCCATCGGGGACGGTCATGCCGCACACGGTCAGCCAGTTCGCCAGCATCCGGTGCCCGCCCTGGGTCAGCACGCTCTCCGGATGGAACTGCACACCGTGGATGGGGAGTTCGCGGTGCTTCATGGCCATTACGATGCCGCTCTCGGTGTGCGCGGTCACCTGGATCTCGGCCGGGATCGTCTCGGGTAACACGGTGAGGGAGTGGTACCTGGTTGCCGTGAACGGATTGGGCAGGCCCGCCAGAACGCCATCTGCGTCGTCGTCGTGCGTGACCAACGAGGTCTTGCCGTGCAGCAGTTCTGGCGCGCGGTCCACGGTGGCACCGAAGGCCGCGCCGATCGCCTGATGGCCCAGACACACGCCGAGCAGAGGGGTGCCCTGGTCGGCCGCAGCCTTCACAAGAGGCATGGTGGCGCCGGCACGCTGAGGGGTGCCAGGACCCGGCGACAGCAGAACACCGTCGAAATCCTTGATCGCACCATCGGGGTCGGCGAGCCGAGCATCGTCGTTACGCCACACCTGCGCATGCACACCCAACTGGCCCAGATACTGGACCAGGTTGTAGACAAAGCTGTCGTAGTTGTCCACCACGAGTATTCGCGCGGGCTGTGGCTCATTCACAGTGGTCAACAATACCTGGGTGCACGCGAGGGCCTCCCATCGTCGATCCCAGGTGGGCTAGGTTATAGGGAGACGTTTTTGCCCGCGAACCGAGGAAACCATGCCCAAGTCGAAGGTCCGCAAGAAGACCGATTACACGATCAACCCCGCCAGCCGCACTCCGGTCAAGGTGAAGACCGGACCGTCGAGCCCGGTGTACGTCTCCACCATGCTCGGCCTGATGGTGCTGGGACTGCTGTGGCTGATCGTCTTCTACCTGGTTGCCACCCCGGAGTCGCTCGGCGCCGACGGCAAGATCCTCAACTGGATGTACGAGTTGGGACCCTGGAACTTCCTGATCGGTTTCGGTTTCATGGTGGCTGGCCTCTTGATGACCATGAAATGGCGCTGACCAGGCGATATGGTTCATCCACAGTCTTGAACAACATGTGTGTAATTCATCCCCACTGTGGATAAGGCCTGTGGATAACTCGGCACAGCCTTCTCTCGCGTGGTCCACTCCGGCTGCGATGGGCGCGGTCATGGTGGTCGGCGGCATACTCCTCGGCGCCGCAGCGGCGTTCTCTGCTCCCGACCCGGCCGGCCTGGTGCTGATGTCGATCGCGGCATTGTTGTTGGTGGTACTCGGCGCGATCGCGCTGCTGGTGCGGCCCAGGCTCGCCATCATCGATGGACACCTGATCCAGATCCGCACGGTGACCGGCGCGCGCAGATACCCGTTCGATGCGGTGCGCCGCGCCCAGGTGCTCACCTACTCGCGCTACGGCCGCCAGGTGCCGCATCTCGAGTTCGACCTCGACGACACCGCGGCTCGCGAAGGGGAAAGACTGGTGATTCTCGGCCGGTGGGATCTCGGGACCAACCCGCTGGATGTGGCAGATGCACTACGCGAGGCCGGATTGCCCGTGGAGATTAGAAAGTAGCTGCTCGACGTTTTCGGTCGGCAGCTCAGACCGTGAGAGTTGCCGCGCGCGCCACGCCGATCAGCAACGCCAGCACGATCAGCCCGGCAATCGAAGCCCAACCGACGGCGGCGACGTTACGGGCGGTACGCGACCCGGCGGGCAGAAGGCCGGGGCCGTAGAGGACCCCGGCGGCCGCGGCGGCGCCGAAGACCAGCCCCCCGAGGTGGGCCCACAGGGAGATGTTGGGGATGGTCAGCGAGAGAACGATGTTCAGCCCGATCACACCCAGTACGAACCCCGCCGGGACCTTGGCCCGCAGCACCACCACCAGCGTGGCCCCCATCAGCCCGAAGATGGCTCCGGAAGCGCCGGCGTTGATGGCGTTCGGGTTCTCGAACAGCATGACCATCGCGCTGCCACCGAGTAGCGACGCGAGGTAGATACCTACGAAACGTGCTGTGCCGAGGGTGATTTCGACATCACGGCCCAGGATGTACAGCGAGAACATGTTGACCGCGACATGAATCAACGAGAAGTGCAGGAAGCCGGCGGTGAGCAGACGCCAGTACTCGCCATCGGCGAGGAAGGGCCCGAAGAGCGCGCCCTCGTAGAAGATCCGCGAGCCGCGGACTTCGGTGAAGCTGCCGGCCTGCGCCACCGTGGCCGCGAACACCGCGATGTTTATGGCGAGCAGCACATACGTCGCCCACGGGGTCTTCGACCCGATGCCCCGAGGTCCGACCACGGTTGCCCGTGGAGTGTCTCGCCCGGATGCCCGGACGCAGTCGACACAGTGCTGGCCGACTGCGGCCGGGGTGAGACATTGTGGACATGCCGGACGGCCGCACCGGCTGCAGGCCAGACCCGTCGGCCGGTCAGGATGCCGGACGCACACCTGGGTGGGCGGCGACGGCGGGTTCTGGAATGTCACACAGTCCTCATCTGAGCAGAGCTCGGCACGACCGAATGGCGGTCTGTCAGGACTCGATGGTGACCTTTTCGATGATCACGTCGTCCAGCGGACGGTCACGACGGTCGGTCGGGACGGCCTCGATAGCCTTGACGACCTTCTGGGACTCCTCGTCCTCGACCACGCCGAAGATGGTGTGCTTGCGGTTCAGGTGAGGGGTCGGGCCGACGGTGATGAAGAACTGCGACCCATTGGTGCCGGGTCCGGCGTTCGCCATGGCCAGCAGGTACGGCTGGTTGAACGTGAGTTCCGGGTGGAACTCGTCCTCGAACTGGTAGCCCGGTCCGCCCATACCGGTCCCGGTGGGATCGCCGCCCTGGAGCATGAAGCCCGAGATGATGCGGTGGAACACCGCGCCGTCGTAGAACGGTCCGGCGTCTCCGCCGGAAGCGTTGGGCTTGGAGTACTCCTTCGACCCTTCGGCGAGGCCGGTGAAGTTGGCGACGGTCTTGGGCGCGTGGTTACCGAACAGGGCGATTCTGATGTCACCGTGATTGGTGTGCAGGGTCGCGGTTGCGGTTTTCAATGCTGTGGTCACGGCCTCCATGGTGCCACTGAACGCCGTCGGCGCAGACGTCAGCCGACCGGCAGGCCAGGTTTTGCCATCGCCACCGCGGGTACTACCCACCTCACGGGAGCCCGGCAGTAGTCCGTGGCCCCACCACCTTCGAGATCCTCGCTGGTGACGAGTCGAGACGAAAGTGAGAGACGATGACCGACGCAAAGAAGGACGTTTCCGGCACCACCCCGGGAGTCGACGAGGCACCGGAAGAGCTCAGCACGACCCTTGACGGAACCACCGCTCCCGACGCCTCCGAACTCCCGAAGGACGGCAGTGACCTGCCCGACAACTGGGACAACAGCTCGGGATACGCGGGTGCATCGGCCGAACAACTCGAGGATCGATGACCCGTAGTTCCGGGCCGGCCCACAACGATCCCAACCCGGATCCTGCCAACACACCAGGCCTCGAGCCCGGCGGCGGAGTGTCGCCGGGGTCCACCCCGCCAGACGCTCCGCAGACCTCTGGCTTGTCGGACTCCGAGCCAAGGACGCGAAACCACTTCCCGCCCACGGGGATTGCTTTGATCATCGGAGTGGTGATCCTAGTTCTCCTGTTCGCGGCCGGCGCGGTCGCGATCATTGCTCAGATGGGCTAGATCGTCATTTCGGTAGCGCCGCCCCTGGTCGCTGTTAAGGCAGCACCATGTGGGCGGCGTTCGGCTGTCCTGGTGCAGGAGAACTGCCGAGCCGACCAAGGACCGACGCGTCATGGCCCCGAAGGGTAGGTTTGAGCTCAGGCGATGGGAGCGCAGGATGAACGGCACCTCTGACAGAGGATCGCCGGCCGAGGGTGAAGGCGCAGGTCCCGACCCATCCCAAGCCGGTTCGACCAAGAACGTGGCCGGCACCTCGGTGTTCACCGGCATCGGCCAACTGTGCGAGACGGTTGTACGGCTTTCTGGCGTGGACGGTGCCGCCATCGCCTTGCTGACCCGTTCGAGCCGCGTACGCGACCTCGTCTACGCCACGGACGCCACGGCTCAGCAGATCGATGAACTGCAGTTCACTCTCGGCGAAGGACCGTGCCTCGATGCGTATCACGATGACAACAACCAGCTGTTGCCCGATTTGACCGATGCGTCCGCGAACGGCCGATGGCCGGTGTTCATCGGCGAAGCCCTCGACATCGGTGTGCGGTCGGTATTCGCATTTCCCGTGGTGGAGGGCGGCAACCCGCTGGGCGTTCTCGAGCTCTATCGTCGTACCCCCGGAGCTCTTGCGGTCGACGAGCTCAATGCGGCTCTGACCATCGCGGCGACGGCTGCGTTCACCGTTCGGCAGAACTGGGATGCCTACCTCGCCAATACGGACCACGCCACCGGCGCCGACGCTGCGGCGGAGAATCTCAGCGAGGCGCAGGTCGACTCGCCGGGCGCGTTCTCGCGATCGCAGGTGTATCTGGCGTCCGGGATGGCGGCCGTGCAACTCGGCGTACCGGCTGGTGATGCCCTCGACCGGCTACGGGCATATTCGTACCAACACGGCCGATCCATCAAGGACGTGTCCGACGACGTGGTGGCCCGCCGACTGAACCTGCGTGACGAAGCTGATCTGGAGGACACATGAACCTGAAGATGTGGCGGGCCGAACGATGAGTGACGTGCTGAACCGGGTCGCGATCGCCGATGTGACCGGAACCCTGACAACCGACTTCGATCTGCCCACGCTGCTGCAAACCGTTGTGACCCACGCCCGCGAGGGCTTCGATGCGTTGTCTGCGGTGATCGTCCTACGCGATGATCGACGCTCCACAGCGGGAGACGACCTCCACATAGTGGCCGAATCCTGCCGGACCGATGTAGGCGCCGATCCCGAGCTGAACACCACCGGCCCCGCGCGAAGCAGCGTTTACGACGGGGCGCTCACGCTGGTCACCGACCTCTCGGCCACCGACGACACCAGATGGCCGGACTACCGGAAACGCGCGGTGTCGGCCGGGTTGCGCGGGGTTCGCGCCTACCCGATCAAGGCACTGTCGGCACCCGTCGGCTCGCTGGTCATCCACACCCAGCAGGTCTGGGACGAATCCGGTCAGCCGAGCGAATTCGGCCAGATCCTGGCCAATCTGGTTGCCATAGCCCTCACGAACGGTGTGCCGACCACCCGGCAGTCCGGCGTCAGCAGATCCGTCGACACGGTGCTCGAGGGAACCAGCGTGGTCGCGACCGCCATCGGCATCATCGCCGAGTACCGCGGCATCGAGATCGTCGAGGCCAGGCACTTCCTGACCCGGCTCGCGCGCGCTCATGGCGTCACCGTCACCGCGCATGCCCGCTCGGTTGTCGCGGCGCAGAACAGCTCGCCGACCGATCCCGGCGCGACTGGCGTGTTCAATCCTCCCACCGATCCTTCCGCCCCTCGCCGGATCGACACATGACCCCGACAACTCGATCGGCATCTTTGTCCATGTGAGCCTGGCGGCTCCCGAGGGAGAAAGGCAACAGGCGATGAGAGAGAATCGCAGCGATCTGCGGGCGGTGACCGAAGAGCTCGCCGGCGGCATCCGCACGCGCCTTCCCGAGAGCATCGCGTCGGTCCTCGAAGGACTCACCAGTAGCGCGGTCGAGCATGTTCCCGGTGCCGATCACGCCGGGATCACCGTCATCACCAAACGCAACAAGATCACCTCCACGGCCGCGACCTCACGCGCTGCCCGACGGCTCGACCAATTGCAGAGCGAACTCGGCGAAGGACCGTGTGTTGATGCGGCAACACATCAGCACACCATCCGCGTCGACGATCTCGCCGTCGAAAAGCGTTGGCCGGCTTTCTCGTCCGCCGCACTGGCGGCGACGCCGATCCGGTCGGCGCTGTCATTTCGGCTCTACTCCGACCGCGAGGCGACCGGTGCGCTGAACCTGTACGGCGACAACGCATTCGCCTTCACCGAAGGTGCCGAAGAGGTCGGCCTGATGCACGCCGCCCACGCCGCTGTCGCGCTCTACGCCGTCCGTCGTCACGACGAGTTCGAGAGTGCGTTGGCATCACGCGACATCATCGGCCAGGCCAAGGGCATGATCATGGAGCGGTACGACCTCGACGGCGTGCAGGCATTCGATCTGCTCAAAAAGCTGTCACAGGAATCGAATACGCGTCTTGTGGACGTCAGCCGAAGGCTGGTTCGCCGGGAACATCCCGCTGTCGATCCGCCGAGGACTCGGCGGGCCGAGCACCGTTGAGTCCCACCTGTCCGCGCCCACTAGGGTGGACAACAGTCCGCAATGGTTTCACCGAGGAGGTTTCATGAGCAAACTCGAATCCGAACTGAAAGCGGTCCGTCAACGTGCCGCTACCCGCAGCGCCGGGCAGCGGGTGAAGCTCGGCGGTCGACAGACCCTGGCCGGGTTGTCGAACCTCACCCGTGGGTCCGCCGGGTTGAGCGTCGCCGGCGCGCGCAAATCGCTGCTCGGTGCCTCCGTCGCCACCCGAGGGGCCGGCAATGTCGCACTCGCCGGCGCCAAGAAGGTCGCGGCCCAGGCGCGTTCGAAGGAGTCCGAGCTGGCCGCCGAGGCTCGCGAACTCACCGCCGCGTACCGCGACCGGGCCGCCGACGTGCTCCCTGTGACGATCAGCAACCCCACCGTCGTCGATGCCCTCGAACGCGCCGGGCTCGTCGATGCACTCCCCAACCAGCTGGTGACCACGAGGTCGCCTTCTCGTCGTCGCCTCAGGATCGCCCTGATCGTGGCCGGGCTGGTGGGTGCAGGTGCGGCCGCCTTCGCGATCAGTCGTCGCACGCGTCCGCAACCGCCATCGGTGGCCGCTGCTCCCCCGCGTCTGGCCGACGTGCCGGTTGTCGAGACCGAAGCCGAGTCCGTCGACCCCGCCGGTCAGTCCACGAACGGGCAATCCGCCAATTGAGGTTGGCGCGGCAGTTGCGGTCGCTGCGGCAGGTACGGTGTGACGGGTGAGTGTTGAGAACGGCGAGGGCAACCGACGCCGCCATGGCGAGCCCATTCCGGCATGGCAACCGCGCACCGGGCCTGCCGAAGGCCCACCGCCGAGTTACCGGCCCGGCCCCCCTCAGGCTCCGGCCCCGCAAGGTGGCCTTCCGCCCGAGCCGGGTCGTGGTTATGCCCCACGGCCTGGTCCCAGCGGACCTCCGCCCTTCAATCCCGGCCCGGTCGACCGCCCACGAGAAGATCCTCGGCGACGTCAGCCGCCTCCCTCCTCTCCGGCACCACTGAGCGGCCCTGCGGCTGGTCTCGGTGCCTCACCCGCGCCGTTGAGCAGTGCCTATTCGCAGACGTCTGATCCGGCAGAAACCCGTTATGACGGTCCGCAGGGCGACCACCCAGCAGATCAGGAGTCCGGAGCCGAGATGAGCCCTGCGCCCGCGTCGCGATCCAACAAGACCAATGTCACCGCCATCGTCGCGTTGATCTTGTCGGTGCTGGGGGTCACCTCGTTGATCGGGATCGTCTGCGGCCACGTTGCGCGGTCACAGATCCGGCGGACCGGCGAGCAGGGTATGCCGTTCGCGGTCGCCGCCCTGTGGGTCGGGTATCTCTATCTGGCAGCGGGCATCTTGGTTCTCGCCGGTTATCTGTACATCGTCGGCCAAGGCAACTGAGCCTCTCCACCACAGCGCCTTCCAACCACAGCGCCGTCCAACCGCGGAGCCTTCCAACCACACAGCACGGACCGCCGGCGCGTGATCGAATTGCTGCATGGACGATGACAAGACCCGCGACATCCGGATCGGCAACGATGAGCGGGGTCGCGCCCTCGACGCACTCGGTGAGCATTTCACCAGTGGTCGACTCGACCACACCGAGTACGAAGAACGCGTTCAGCTGGCCGCGGCCGCGCACACCCGCTCCGAGCTCGACAAGCTCTTCGGCGATCTACCTGAACCCACCCCGTTCGGCTCAGGATCGTCCGCGCCTGCCCTTGCCCGTGATTCTTCCCCTGCCCAGGCACCTCGCAACAACAGTGTCCAGCGCGCGCCGGGCAAGAAGCTGATCCAGACCCTCAACCTGTTCGCCGGTGGCGGCACCCTGCTGCTCTTTCTTCTGCTGCAGGTGGTTTTCGGCGTGCCCAACGCCTGGCTGGTGTTCATCGTGTTCCCGCTTGTCCTCGGCGGGATCCGCATCTGGTCCGGCCAAGCTGGTGGTGACGATGTGGACTATGACGACACCGGACACCTCGATCAGGCCGAACTCCGGCGCCGGCGTGAGATCGAGTCACGCCGACGCCGGGACTTCGGCTACTGAGCGACGCTCACACGGTCAAAGCGCTGCGAGATCAGAGTTGCGGGATCACCGTCTCGGCGATGAACTCGACGTGCTCGAGGTCGGACATGTCGAGCACCTGTAAGTAGATCCTTGTGGCGCCGATCGCCGCGTAGGTGCCGATCTTGTCCACGATCTCGTCCGGTGAACCCGCCAGACCATCTCGGCGCAGATCGTCGAGCCCGCGCCCGATGTTGTCGGCTCGGCGGGTCAGCTCGGCGTCGGAACGTCCGGCGCACACCACCAGCGCCGCTGAGTACGTCAGGTCGTCGGCCGGGCGGCCCCGGTCGGTACAGGCGGCCCGGACTCGTCCGAACGCCGCCTCGACGTCCTCGACGGGTGCAAACGGCACGTTGAACTCCGCGGCGTACTGCGCCGCCAGAGCTGCTGAGCGCTTCTTCCCCGCACCACCGATGACGATCGGTGGTGCGGGCGACTGAACGGGCTTGGGTAGCGCCGGAGAGTCGGTCACGGTGTAGTGATCGCCCGAATACGAGAACTTCTCCCCGACCGGTGTGGTCCACAATCCGGAGATGACGGCGAGCTGCTCGGTGAGTCGGTCGAACCGTTCGCGAAGATCCGGGAACGGGATCGCGTAGGCCTCGTGTTCGGCGGCATACCAACCGGCGCCGAGTCCGAAGTCCACCCGACCGCCCGACATCTGATCCACCTGGGCGACGGTGACCGCGAGCGGGCCCGGATGGCGGAACGTTGCCGAGGACACGAGCGTGCCCAGCCGGATGGTGCTGGTCTCGCGGGCGAGCCCGGCCAGGGTGGTCCACGCATCGGTCGGGCCCGGTAAACCCTCGACGTTCATGGCCAGGTAGTGGTCGGAACGGAAGAACGCCCCGAATCCGCCTGCCTCCGCAGTTCTCGCGACTGCAAGCTGGTCGTCGTAGGTTGCACCTTGCTGGGGTTCGACAAATATTCGCAAATCCATACAGCCACTCTTACGGGCTTTGATCGCGTGCGCCACCTCGGGGGCCTGACGGCCGAATCAGGGTGGTGCAGTTCGTGCTTTGTGGAGCCTAGGAGATTCGAACTCCTGACATCTGCCTTGCAAAGGCAGCGCTCTACCAACTGAGCTAAGGCCCCGTTTGCCGGATCAACCGGCTGTCAGATCGCTCTGACCTTCGGGTAGACCATGCCACACCTCGATGTTGCGCCGAGATTCCGTGAGCAGGCCCGCGACGACGAGTGCGACTGCGGCGATCGCTACTGCAACTGCCTTCATCCGCTCATCCCCTTGGGTGGTGGTCCCTTGGTTCGGTTCGTCGTCACAGTGGGCCTAGGAGGACTTGAACCTCCGACCTCTTCGTTATCAGCGAAGCGCTCTAACCGCCTGAGCTATAGGCCCGTGAACCGAAGTCAGAGATTACCCGACTGCGTGCCCCCGCGACAAAACGGCTGGTCAAAAGCCCCTCAGTCGCGGTCGGCGAGGGTTACCTCCACACCACCCACGAGGTCGGACGACAGGTTGTAGATGAACGATCCGACGGTGGCCAGAGCGGTGAACAGCACGACGTTGACCGCGCCGATCAGAGCCGCGATACCGAACACACCTCCGGCGCTGATCTCGAACGAGGATTCCGCGGTGGTGTCACTGGACACCAGCGTGCCGAAGGAGTTGTTCAGCTGATCCCAGACGCCCATGCCGTCGAGGATGAGATACAGCACACCCACCGCGATCATCCAGATGAAGAACGAGGCGACAGACAGGACCGCAGACACCTTGAACGCCGACCACGGGTCGATCCGGCGGATCTGGACAGCAGCGCGCAACGCACCCATGGCACTCGGCGAAGGCATCGCCTCGAACGAGCGATTGGCCGGCTGCGAGGCCTCCGGATGATGGATGGCATCGAGGTCGGGCAGATCTTCCTGCGGAAGGTCGCGCCGGTCGATGTTGCGGGTCGGGCCGTCGATCGGCTTCGACAGCGGAGACCGACTGGTCGAGTCGGTCTCCGAACCCGGCAACTTGGGTGCTGCGGTGCCGGTGATCACCGGGCGCTTGGCCGTCGGTGCCGGAGCACCCGGACCGGGCTGGCGACCCGGAGGTGGGCCGGCAGGACCCCGGCCCGACCCCTGCTGCTGAGGTGGCTGCTGGGGCGGCTGCTTGATCTGCGGCTGTGGGCCGGTTGCCGATGCCGACGGCTGCCCGGGGCCGGTGGGCTGCCCCTGGCCGCCTTGCGAGCCGGCACGCTGCCAAGGAGGCACGCCACCGGGGCCGGTCCCGTTGCCGGGAGGCCGACCCTGGGCCGGGGCCTGACCCTGACCGGCGTCCGACCGCGGCGCCTGATCCTGCACTGACACCGAAGGACGTGCGCCGTTGGCCGAGGAGTTCGCCGCGGCGGAGGCCGCCGTGTCCTGCTCACCACCGCTGCCCGACGATCCCTGCGGACCTTTCGGCGGCCCACTGGTGCCGTTCGGTTCGCCCGCGACCTTGGGTTCGTTGGGCTCGTCAGTTGTGCTCATGCGTTCCTTTGCGTTCGCCTCAGCTACTTCTTGCCGGCCGGCCCGTTCTGCGTGTCAGCCGGTTCATCCGGCTCGTCGGCATTGCGGGCAATAGCCAAGAGCGTAGTTCCTTCGCCCAGGTTCATCAGGCGGACGCCCTTGGTTTGGCGTCCGGCCTTGCGAACCTGCCGCGCACCGGTGCGGATGACGCCGCCCCCGGAGGTGATCGCATAGAGCTCACTGTCGTCGTCGACGATCACTGCGCCCACCAACGCGCCGCGGCGTTTGTCGTACTGGATCGTCAGGACACCCTTGCCGCCGCGACCCTGCACGGGGTAATCGCTCATCGCGGTGCGCTTGGCGTAGCCACCCGATGTCGCGACCAACAGGTAGGTGTCCTCGCGGACCACATTCAGCGACAACAACTGGTCATCGTCGTTGAACCGCATGCCCTGGACACCAGAGGTCTGCCGCCCCATCGGACGCAACACGTCGTCGGTGGCCGAGAAACGGATCGACTGTCCCTTCGTCGACACGAGCAGCAGGTCGTCGTCGGCGCTGCACAACTGTGCGCCCACCAACTCGTCCTCACCGCGCAGGTTGATCGCGAAGATGCCGCCGGAGCGATTGGAGTCGAAGTCCACCAAACGCGACTTCTTCACCAGTCCGTTGAGGGTCGCGAGCACCAGGTAGGGCGCATCCTCGTAACTCTTGATCTGGATGACCTGGGCGATGCGCTCCTCGGGCTGGAATGCCAGCAGGTTGGCGACGTGCTGGCCACGGGCGGTGCGGTTGGCCTCCGGCAGTTCGTACGCCTTCGCCCGGTAGACCCGGCCCTTGGTGGTGAAGAACAGGATCCAGTCGTGGGTGGAGCACACGAAGAAGTGCCGGACGATGTCGTCCTGCTTGAGACCGGCACCCTGCACACCTTTACCGCCGCGCTTCTGGCTGCGGTAGAGATCGGTCTTCGTCCTCTTCGCATAGCCGGTCTCGGTGATGGTGACCACCACGTCTTCGCGGGCGATGAGGTCCTCGTCGGACACATCCCCGTCTGCGGCAATGATTTTCGTGCGTCGCTCGTCGGCGAACTTCTCGACGATCTCGGCCAGCTCGTCGCGCACGATGGCGCGCTGGCGCTCCGGCTTGGCGAGGATGTCCTTGTAGTCGGCGATCTCGATCTCGATCTCCGCCAACTCGTCGACGATCTTCTGCCGTTCCAGGGCCGCGAGCCTGCGCAGCTGCATCGCCAGGATGGCGTCGGCCTGGATCTCGTCGACGTCGAGCAGCTCGATCAAACCGGTACGCGCCAGATCGACGGTCTGCGACCGGCGGATCAGCGCGATGACCTCATCAAGTGCGTCAAGGGCTTTGACGAGACCACGCAGGATGTGGGCCCGCTCTTCGGCCTTACGCAGCCGGTAACGGGTACGCCGGATGATGACGTCGATCTGATGCTCGACGTACAGGCGGATCATCTTGTCCAGGCGCAACGTTCGCGGAACACCATCCACGATGGAGAGCATGTTCACGCCGAAACTGGTCTGCAGCTGGCTGTGCTTGTAGAGGTTGTTCAGCACCACCTTGGCCACGGCGTCGCGACGCAGCGTGACCACGATCTGCATGCCGACTCGGTCCGACGACTCGTCGTCGATCCTGCTGATGCCCTTGAGTTTTCCCTCGTTCACCTGTTCGGCGATCGACAAGATCATGTTGTCGGGGTTCACCTGGTACGGCAGCTCGGTGATGACAAGGGTGGTGGCACCCTTGTTCTCCTCGATCCGCACCACGCCTCGCATACGGATGCTGCCCCGGCCGGTGGTGTACGCGTCGCGGATGCCCTGGCCGCCGACAATCAGTCCGGCGGTTGGGAAGTCGGGTCCCTTGATGCGTTCCATGCAGGCTTCGAGGGTGCTCTCCTCGTCGGCCTCGTAGTTGTCGAGTGCCCAGAAGATGGCGTCGGCCACCTCACCGAGGTTGTGCGGCGGGATGTTGGTGGCCATACCCACCGCGATGCCGCTCGACCCGTTGATCAACAGGTTCGGAACCCGTGAGGGCAGGACCGTCGGTTCCTGGGTCTTGCCGTCGTAGTTGGGAGTGAAATCGACTGTCTCCTCGCCGATGTCACGCAACATCTCCATCGCGAGCGGCGTCAGCCGGGCCTCGGTGTACCGCATCGCGGCCGCGCCGTCGTTGCCGCGGGAACCGAAGTTGCCCTGGCCGTCGACCAGCGGATACCGCATCGACCACGGCTGCGCCAATCGCACCAGCGCGTCGTAGATCGCGGTGTCGCCGTGCGGGTGGTAGTTACCCATGGTCTCGGCGACCGGCTTGGCCGACTTGACGTAACTGCGGTCGGGCCGGAACCCGGCGTCGTTCATCGCGTAGAGCAGTCGGCGGTGCACCGGCTTGAGTCCGTCGCGGACCTCGGGCAGCGCGCGGCCGACGATGACGCTCATCGCGTAATCGATGTAGCTGCGCTGCATCTCCTGCTGGATGTCTACCGGCTCGACGCGGTCTCCGGCGCCACTGTCCGGTGGCAAGGTGTCGGTCATCAATTCACTTTCGTCGTGTCAGGTCGAAGCAGATGGAAGCGGAGTCCGTCAGACGTCCAGGAAGCGAACGTCTTTGGCGTTGCGGGCGATGAAGCTCCGCCGGGCCACCACGTCCTCCCCCATCAGCACACTGAACAGTTCGTCGGCGGCGGCGGCATCATCGAGCGTCACCTGACGCAGGACACGCACCGAGGGGTCCATCGTGGTCTCCCACAACTCCTTGGCATTCATCTCGCCGAGGCCCTTGTACCGCTGGATGCCGTCGTCCTTGTTGATCTTCTTGCCGGCCTGGGCACCGGCCTCGAGCAGACCATCGCGCTCACGGTCGGAGTACGCGAACTCCGGCGGTGCACCCTTCTGCCACTTGAGCTTGTACAGCGGCGGCTGAGCGAGGTACACGTGACCGTGCTCCACCAGTGGTCGCATGAAACGGAACAGCAACGTCATCAACAGGGTCGAGATGTGTTGTCCGTCAACGTCGGCGTCGGCCATCAGCACGATCTTGTGGTACCGCAACTTGCTGATGTCGAACTCGTCGTGGATACCGGTACCGAAGGCGGTGATGATCGACTGCACCTCGGTGTTCTTGAGAACACGGTCGATACGGGCCTTTTCGACGTTGATGATCTTTCCGCGGATCGGCAGGATCGCCTGGTACATCGAGTCACGTCCCGATTTGGCGCTGCCGCCGGCCGAGTCGCCCTCCACGATGTAGACCTCGCACTTGCTCGGGTCTTTGCTGCGGCAGTCCGCGAGCTTGCCCGGCAACCCACCGATGTCGTTGGCGCTCTTGCGGCGCACCAACTCTCGCGCTTTGCGGGCGGCCAGCCGGGCGTTCGCCGACTCCACTGCCTTGCGGATGATGATCTTCGCCTCGGCAGGGTTGGACTCGAACCAGTGCGCCAGGTTCTCGTTGCTCACCTTCTGCACAAAGCTCTTGACCTCGGTGTTGCCGAGTTTGGTCTTGGTCTGACCCTCGAACTGCGGGTCCGCGACCTTGACCGAGATGACAGCGGCCAGGCCCTCACGGATGTCCTCGCCTGTGAGCTTGTCGCCCTTGTCTTTCACGAGCTTCTTCTCGGTGGCGTACTTGTTGACGGTCGCCGTCAGCGCGGAACGGAAACCTTCCTCGTGGGTGCCGCCCTCGTGCGTGTTGATGGTGTTGGCGAACGTGTGCACCGACTCGGCGTATCCGCTGTTCCACTGCATGGCCACCTCGAGTTCGTGGCCTGTGCCCTTGGCCGTGAAGCTGAGCACGGAGTTGTGGATGGCGGTCTTGCGATTGTTCAGGTGACGGACGAAGTCCTCGAGACCACCCGGGTAGTGATAGATACGGGTACGGCTCTTCTTCTTCGAGTTCTCCGGCTTGCCCTCGGCGTCGACGACGGCTTCGTCGGCGAGCTCGGTGTTGGCGGCTTCCTCGGCCAGTTCGTCTTCGGACTTGGGTGCCTCTGCCACGTCGACGTCGTCTGCGTCGCCGACCTCGATGGTCGCCGGCCGCTCATCGGTGAGGGTGATGGTCAGACCTTTGTTGAGAAAGGCCATTTCCTGCAGGCGGCGCGCGATGGTGTCGAAGTCGTAGGTGGTGGTCTCGAAGATCTTCTCGTCGGCCCAGTATCTGACGGTTGTGCCGGTCTTCTTGGTGGGCGCGCCCTTCTTGAGAGGCCCCGGAACTGCATTGGTGTAGGTCTGCTCCCAAGAGAAGCCGGCGTGGTTGATCTCCAGCTCGACCGTCTTCGACAGTGCGTTGACCACCGAGATGCCGACACCGTGCAGACCACCGGACACCGCATACGAGTCCGAGTCGAACTTTCCGCCGGCGTGCAGTTGTGTCATGACGACCTCGACGGTCGGAATGCCCGTCTTGTGCATGCCGGTCGGGATCCCGCGGCCGTCGTCGACCACCTGCACCGCGCCATCGGCGCGAAGGGTGACGTCGACCCGCGAGGCGTAGCCCGCCATGGCCTCATCGACCGAGTTGTCGACGACTTCCCAGATCAGATGGTGCAGGCCGCGCGCACCGGTGGAACCGATGTACATACCGGGACGCTTGCGAACCGCCTCGAGGCCTTCGAGGATGCTGATCGAATCCGCACCGTAGTCGCTGCCCTTTTTCTTGGTCGGGGCCTTCTTGGTCGGTTCCGGCTGTTCCGGCTGTTCCGGATTCTGGGGTTCGGTGCTGTCGGCCACGAGTGCGTCCGCTCCTTACATCGCCATTGAGTCACACCACGCGGTACGCGCCCGGCAGCCATCGCTGTTCTGCTCCCGGGGTTCCCATGCAGCGGTCTACCCCGGTTCGGGGCAACTCTCTACATACTACTGGGTAAGGCGACAAGGAATGGCCCTGCAACACCCCTGACTTGTCCGCAGACGGATTTTCTCGGATGAGACCTAGTCCGACCGACACAGCGGGTACGTCGTCCACGTTCTGACGGGATTCGTGGCCGGTTCGCCGAATCCGTGTCTAGCCGTAGGTGTCGCGGGGTCCTCGGCCACGGACGTGACGTTCGCCTTTGCGCCAGGACGGGCTCTGCGGGCCGGTGATCCGCAGGCTCGTGACAACCCCGTGGCCGGCCGAGGCCGCGATCTTGGCCAGGATCTGACTCTGGATCAGCCGTAGTTGGGTCGCCCAGGCAGTCGACTCTGCCGTGACGTGTAAAACCTTGTCGCGCAATGCTTTGGGCTGGGCATGCGCCGCGATCTCGGCTCCGACGATCCGGTCCCACGCACCGAAGACGGTGCCCTCACTGAGTTTGGCGTTCCAGCCGCGACGTCCGGCGAGACCTCCGGCGACACGACCGAGAGGTTGCGGGTCGTAGGGGTCGGGGTGGGCACCGGTCCACGATCTACGGGTGGTTTTGCGCGGTGCAGCTGTCCGTCTGCCAGGAGACGCACGGCCTTGACCGACGGATTTACCGGCCGCGCGAGCAGCGGCCCGGGCGTCTTCGAGTGCTTTGCGCGCCATGTCGTAGCCGCTGCCCTCGGATCTGCCGCCGCCTCCGGACTCGTTTCCTGTGCCCGGCTCTTGCCCCTTGCTGGGTTCCTCGGTCATCACCCGACCACCAATTCCGACGTTCGAACGCCTGCCGACTCGATGATATTCACCGCGACGGTCCTGCCGCCGATCTGAGGGGGGATGTCGTCGGCGACCGCCGCGGTGATGAGGACCTGTTCGGCCCCGGCCGCGACGTCGGCGAGTTTCTCGCGGCGCTTGGCATCGAGCTCGGCGAACACGTCATCGAGCATCAGTACCGGTTCGACGCCGTCGGCACGCACCAGTTCGACAGAGCCCAGACGCAGTGACAGGGCCATCGACCACGACTCGCCGTGACTGGCGAAACCCTTCGCCGGTTCGGTGCCGAGCAAGAGATCAACGTCGTCTCGGTGAGGCCCGACAAGCGTCACACCGCGGTCTATCTCTTTCTGACGCAGCGCCGCGAGGTCGCTGAGCAGTGCCGCTTCGATGTAGTCCACATCGGCCTTCTCCCCATGTGCCGGAATCACATCGATCGACGCCGACGATCGGTAGCGCATGTTCGCCGGCCGGGAATGCGGCGCGATCGTCGAATACGCCTGTGCTACATGGGGTTCCAATTCGTTCACCAAGTCGATCCGCGCGGCGCTCACCTGGGCGCCGTAGGCGGCGAGCTGGGCGTCCCACACGTCCAAGGTGCTGATCACCGACTCGGCGTCGCTGCCGCCCCTGCGTAGGGCGGCCGCCGCCGTCTTGAGCAGCGCGGCCCGCTGACGCAATACCCGGTCGTAATCGGACTTGGCGGCGGCCCACCGAGGGCCACGCATGGCGACCAGTTCATCGACGAACCGACGTCGTTCCCCCGGATCTCCGCGCACCAGCGACAGGTCTTCGGGCGCGAACATCACCGCGCGCAGGATCCCCAGCACATCGCGTGGCCTGCGGCACGGGGCACCGTTGATGGCGGCCTTGTTGCTGCGAGCTCCGCCGATCACCAGATCCACCGTCAGTTCACGGCCGTCGTTCTCCACCGTCGCGGTGACCCGGGCCTGATCTGCCCCGGTACGGATCAGTGGCTGATCAGTACTCACCCGGTGCGACCGCAAGCCGGCGACATAGTAGAGCGCCTCGAGCAGGTTGGTCTTGCCGAATCCGTTTCTCCCCACGAAAAGCGTTGTGCCCGGGCTGAGTTCGATGGAGACCTCATCCCAGGAACGGAAGTCGCGCAGCGACAGGTTGCGGACGTACACCTGCTCAGATCAACTCCCGGTCAGTCGCCCGACGACTTCGGAACCACCGAGTGTCCGCCGAATTGGTTGCGCAGTGCCGACACGGCCTTGAGGGCGGGTGAGCCGCCTTCTTGGCGTGAGGCGAAGCGTGCAAAGAGGGCCGCGGAGATGACGTTGGCGGGGACCGAATGCCGGATGGCTTCTTCGACCGTCCAGCGGCCTTCACCGGAATCGGTGGTGTAGTCGGAGATCTCGGCCAGGCCGGGATCTTCCTGCAGTGCCTTGACCAGCAGCTCGAGGAGCCACGATCGCACGACGGTGCCGTTTGTCCAGGCCCGCAGGGTGCCGGTGACGTCTTCGATGAGGGGTTCGGCGTCGAGGATCTCGTAGCCCTCGCCGTAGGCGTGCATCAGTCCGTATTCGATGCCGTTGTGCACCATCTTGGCGTAGTGACCGGCGCCGACCTGTCCGGCGTGGACAAATCCGTCGGCCCGCTCACCGGGCGGCCGTAGCGCGTCGAAGATCGGCATGGCGCGTTCGACGTCCTCTTTGGCGCCGCCGCACATCAGGCCGTATCCGTTTTCCAAGCCCCAGATGCCGCCGGACACTCCGCAGTCGACGTAACGGATTCCCTTGGTGCTCAACAGCTCTGCGTTGATCGCGTCGTCGGTGTACTTGGAG
Source organism: Williamsia muralis NBRC 105860 (assembly GCF_001598915.1). Classification (GTDB taxonomy): domain Bacteria; phylum Actinomycetota; class Actinomycetes; order Mycobacteriales; family Mycobacteriaceae; genus Williamsia; species Williamsia muralis. Next base: position 81,794 of record NZ_BDAP01000002.1, read on the forward strand.
TTGCCGCCATCGATGACAAGATCGCCGGGTGAGAGGATGTCCGAGAGCGTGCGGACGGTGGACCGCGTCGGTTCACCCGAGGGCACCATCACCCAGATGATCCTCGGGGCGTCGAGCGCGGAGGCCAGTTCGGTAAGCGATGCGACATCGGTGACCTCCGGACGGGGGTCGTATCCGATGACCTCGATTCCGGCGTTCTTGACCCGGGTCCGCATGAACCCGCCCATCTTTCCCAATCCCACCAAACCCAGCTGCATGGTCTCACCAGTCCTTTGCCAGTCACGGTCCTCGCGGTCAGATGGCCGCGAATCGATTCGAGTCGGATCAACGCTCGGGCAACCTGCGTCAGTCGCTGGTCACCGCACTCATTCTCGGTCAGTGTGGCTCGGTGCGCTGACCTTTCCGGCCGACCTGATCATCTGGCGCGGTGTCGTCGGCAGATCAGCCCGGCAGTCGAACCGGCATCAGCAGGTAGGTGTACTCGCTGTTGGGTGCGGCGTACGCGCCGTTCTCGTCGGTGACCGGCTCGGTCTCGGCACCCGGCCGCAACACGGCCGGCCTCGACGGTGTGGTGAAGCCGAAGTCGACGGTGGACGAATGCAGCGACGTGAGTCCGTCGAGCAGGTAACCCGGGTTGAACGCGATGGTCAGCGGGTCGCCGTAGAACTTCACATCCAGCTGTTCCTCGGCGCGACCTGCATCGTCGCCGCCGGCGGTGAGCAGCACGGTGTCCTCACCGAACTCGAGCCGCACCTGCGCACCGCGCTCGGCGACCAGGGCCACACGCTTGATGGCCTCGGTCAGCGGTGCGATCTCGATGTTGGCCACCGATGTGTGGGTGGGGGGCAGCAGCTGACGGAACTTCGGGAACTCCGCATCCAGCAGGCGGGTGGTGGTCCGACGGCCAGATCCCAGGATGCCGAGCAGACCGTCCGCACCGATGCTCCCGCCCGATCCAAAGGCCAGGCCGACGGCCGAGGTTCCGTCGGATCCGGCTGTGCGAGCCGCCTCGGCCAGTGTCTTCGCCGGGACCAGCACAGCGGACGTGGTGCCCGCGACTTCCGGTTTCCAGGTGAGTTCACGAACTGCCAACCGGAAACGGTCGGTCGCGGCGAGCACCACGGTCTCGTTGTCGATCTCCAGGCGGATACCGGTCAGCATCGGCAAGGTGTCGTCGCGGCCGGCAGCCACCGCAACCTGGGTGATCGCCTCGGCGAAGACATCGGCCGGGATGGACCCGGTGTTGTCGGGCACCTCAGGAAGCTGCGGGTAGTCCTCAACCGGCATCGTCGGCAACGAGAACTTCGCGCTGCCGCAGACGATCGCGACGCGGGTTCCGTCGAGTTGCACGTCGACGGGCTTGGCAGGGAGGGCGCGCGTGATGTCGGCCAGCAACTTGCCCGACACCAGGACCTGACCTTCGTCGGCGACCTCGGCTGAGACGTTCACCTGTGCCGAGACCTCGAAGTCGAAACCCGAGACGGACAGTCCGGTGTCGGTCACGGTCAGCAACACACCGCCGAGGACCGGAACCGGTGGGCGGCTGGGCAGGCTGCGTGCAACCCACGCGACCGAATCTGCGAACTCGTCGCGAGTCACCCGAAACTTCATCGTCTTCAGTTTCCTTCTGGTTGATCGTTCCACTGCGCAAGAGGTCGCCGGCGGGCGGTGAACTCCTCCGAGCGCAGGCGTCAGGGTCTCCACTCTAAAGCGGATGACAAGTATTCGGTGGCGATGGGGTGCGCTCGCACCGACGTCCCCGGATGTCTTGTGAGACCTGTGGACGAGGGTTGTGCACACACCTTCTTTTAAAGAGTCTTGTTAAGAGAGAAATTCTTCTTAGTAATAGGTCCTGTGAAATCTGTGGATGACAGGTCTTGTTGGCTGGTGGCCGGTCTGCGGGCCTGGGGGCGAAACGTTGGCCGATGTCGCGTGAAGTTGAAGTACATGTGAACACAACCCGGCGCCGCGGGAACGGTCCACTGTCTATCCACAGATTTCGGTAGTTATCCACGGGCTTGTACACAGGCAGATCGAGTCGCGCAGATCACCAGGGAATGGGATGACAAGTCTGAGAAGTCTGCGGGAGTGGTCGAGAGTTGTCGTTTTCGGCGGGGACATCGGGTGGGATGTGGTTGCCCGAGGCATGGTCTCCGGGGGTCCGCGGCGTCGGCGTGGAGGCGGGTATCAGCGACGCATTGTGGTCCAGGAGGGTGAGTCAGGACGCAGGTGTCAGCCAGGACGCAGCACCGGGCCACGCAGAAGCGCTCTGGGCGCGCGGCGCGCGCGAGAAGTAACGGCGTGCAGGAGAAGAACAGAAGGGTGTGAGACGGCAGGCGTCAGCGGCGTGAGCGCTGTTTGATCCTGGCGGTGAGTTCCTGGACCTGGTCGTACACGCGCCGACGCTCGGTCATCTCTTTGCGAATCTTTTTGTCCGCGTACATCACCGTGGTGTGATCACGGTCGAATGTCTCGCCGATCTTCGGCAGGGACAGGTCGGTGAGTTCCCGACAGAGATACATCGCGATCTGCCGTGCCTGGGCGATCGAGCGGGTCTTGCCGGGCCCACGCAGCTCTTCGATGCTGATGTCGAAGTATTCGGCGTTGACCGCGAGGATGGTCGCCGCGGTGATCTCCAGGCTGGCCGAATCGGGTAACAGCGCTTGCAGCACCACATCGGCCAGGGCGGTGTCGAGCTCTGAGTGGTTGAGCGACGCGAAAGCGGTGACGCGGATCAGCGCACCTTCGAGTTCGCGGATGTTGCGCTCGATCTTCGACGCGATGAGCTCGAGGACGTCGTCGGGCACGCGGATGTCGTCCATCTGCGCTTTCTTTCGCAGGATGGCGATGCGGGTTTCCAGCTCGGGTGGCTGGACGTCTGTGATGAGACCCCACTCGAACCGGGTTCGTAGCCGATCTTCAAGTGTTGCAAGCTGTTTCGGAGGCCGATCGGACGACACCACGATCTGCTTGTTTGCGTTGTGCAGGGTGTTGAAGGTGTGGAAGAACTCTTCCTGGATGCCTTCTTTGCCCTCGAGGAACTGGATGTCGTCGACGAGCAACACGTCCATGTCACGGTAGCGGCGCTTGAACGCCACTCGCCTGTCATCGCGAAGGGAGTTGATGAAGTCGTTCGTGAACTCTTCGGTCGACACGTACTTCACCCGCATGCCGGGGAACAGCCGCTGGGCGTAGTGGCCCGCCGCGTGGAGCAGGTGGGTTTTTCCGAGACCGGATTCTCCCCAGATGAACAGCGGGTTGTAGGCCCGGGCAGGTGCCTCGGAGATGGCAACGGCCGCGGCGTGCGCAAAGCGGTTCGAGGCACCGATGACAAACGTCTCGAAGGTGTACTTGGAGTTCAGGCTGGAGTCGCCGCTGGAATTGCCCGACGTGCTGCTCCGCGACGAGTCGACGTGGCGCCTCGAACCGGAGTCGGTGTTGAAGTAACTCGGCCAGTCTCCACCGGCGCCCCCGTTGATGTCGCGGTCGCGGTCGGCGAAGGTCTCCGGCGGCGGCGATGCCATCGAATGGACGTTGCGGGAATCGCCGTCGAGCCGTGGTCCGGCGTCGATGCGGGAGTCCCCGTTCATCCGGGGACCACCCCCGATGTCGTCTATGCGGTGAGGCCGGCCATTTGCCGCGACCGACTCGGGCTCGGAAGGAGGATCGGGCTCGTAGGCGTCGGCTGCGATCGGATCGATGCGCACCGCGAGATCCACCGAATGGCCGAGGTGACGACTGAGGGCGGACACGATCGGTTCCCGCAAACCGCGTTCGATCTGTTCCTGGACCCGGGGGGTCGGCACGGTGAGGAGCGCGAAGCCTTCGGCGAGTGTCAGCGGGCGGACGAGCGAGAGCCACGCCTTCTGCTGTTTGGAGAGGGGGTAGCTACCGGGAGATGTGTCGTCGTTGAGTTCGGTGACCACCTTGCGCCAGATCACACTGAACGAATCGTGATCCGAATCGGCTGGCATGGTCATCCCTCTTTGTGGTTCGTCACCAATTGTCCACACCGTTATCCACAGGTGTGGAGGAACAGCGAGACACAGCGAACCCCAGAAAGGGTTGTCGCGATTCCGCCCCGGGTGGATAGCTTGGGTGAAGTTAACAGAGATTGGCCGGGGCTCACAACTGATCACCACATGTTGCAGGTAAAGGCAAGAATCGGGCCGATCGAGGCGTGTCGTCCGCCGATACCGCAGGTCGCGACCCGCTTCGTGGTACGGAGGCGGTTTGACCGGCCGTTGGCGAGTCAGTAGTCTCGAACGGTCGCCGAACGTCGATTCCGGCTGAGGTGAACCACTCGCGAGTGGTTCGGGAGCCGAAGCATCGGGGTAGCGACCAGACCACCTATTAACAAGCTGGGCTCAATCATGGACGCGAGCCCGTCACACGAGGAGTTTCACCGTGGCCAAGGGCAAGCGGACCTTTCAGCCGAACAACCGTCGTCGTGCACGCGTGCACGGATTCCGGTTGCGTATGCGTACCCGTGCGGGTCGCGCGATCGTCAACACCCGTCGTCGCAAGGGACGCTCGAGCCTGACGGCCTGAGCCGACACGGTACCGCAGCCCGCGCAGCCGGCCGCAACACACGTGTTGGCCCCACCTAACCGGATCACCCGGCGATCAGACTTCACCCGCACTCTGAAAAATGGGGTGCGGGTTGGTCGGCGTGATGTGGTCGCGCACGTGCTGGTACCCGAGTCTCCTGACTTCGTCACCCACGGTGGTCCACGGATCGGTCTGATCGTCGGCAAGTCGGTGGGCAATTCGGTGGTTCGTCATGCGGTTGCCCGGCGGCTTCGTGCAGCTGCACGTCCTCTGGTGGAGCGATGCGATCCGAGCACGATGGTGGTGGTGCGTGCGCTACCCGGTAGCGCCACGTGCCCCGAACCGGAACTGGAACGACAGCTCACGGCGGCCGTTGCCAAAGCCGAGCGTCGTCTCGAATCGACCGTGTGATGTCTCAGTCGGTGTCGTCCGATCAGGAAGTCCGCTCAGGTATGAGCGTGCGGACCTGGCCGCGACGCGCCGTCATCTTCTTGATCGAGCTGTACCGCACGTGGATCTCCCCCACGCGGATGCCGACGTGCCGGTTCGAGCCCTCCTGCAGTACGTATGCGGTCGAGGCGCTCACCGAATACGGGGTGCTGTACGGCGGCTGGCTGTCGGTGGTCCGGCTGCTCAAATGCGGTCCCTGGCACAAGCCGGGTTACGACCCGATTCCCGAGCGGCGCGGACAGATGTTGTCGCCGACGGAACCCAAGCCTGATGAACCCTCGGCCTGTGAGCCGGAATCTGCTGTAACAGTGAGGAACTGACGACGTGCTCGATTTCATCTATTGGCCGGTCTCGGCGATCATGTGGGTGTGGTACTGGCTGTTCAGCCATGTTCTCCCCGACTCCCCCGGCGGCTCCGGCATCGCCTGGGCCCTGTCGGTTGTCTTCCTTGTCTTCACCTTGCGCGCGATCCTCTACAAGCCGTTTGTGAAGCAGATCCGCACCACGCGGAAGATGCAAGAGATCCAGCCGCAAATGCAGGCGATCCGCAAGAAGTACGGCAAAGACCGGGTCAAGATGACCGAGGAGATGCAAAAGCTCCAGAAGGAGCACGGGTTCAATCCCCTGCTCGGATGTCTGCCGATGCTGGCGCAGATCCCGGTGTTCATCGGTCTGTTCCACGTGCTGCGTTCGTTCAACCGGATGGGCACGGGCTTCGGCCAGCTGGGCATGACGGCCGAGGAGACACGGTCGTACGGCAACTACATCTTCAACGTCGACCAGGTTCAGAACTTCCTCGACGCGCGGTTGTTCGGTGTGCCGCTCTCGTCCTACATCATTCAGCCCACCTCGGAATGGGTGGCGTTCAGCGCTGACGGGTCCATCGACTTCACGCGTCTGAACATCATCATCTTGGTGATCCCTCTGGTGATCATCTCCTCCATTGCGACGCACATGAACTCTCGTGCGTCCGTCGCCCGCCAGAGCGCGGCGGCGATGGAGAACCCACAGACGCGCATCATGAACAACCTCGCGCTGTATGTCTTCCCGCTGGGCATCCTGGTGTCGGGCGCATTCTTCCCGGTCGCCATCCTTCTGTACTGGGTGTCGAACAACTTGTGGACCTACGTTCAGCAGCACGTTGTGTTCGGCAACATCGAAAAGGAAGAAGAAGCCGAAAAGGCTGCCAAGCTCGAGAAGCGGTCGAACAACGCACCCAAGCCCGGTGCGAAGCCGGCAGTGTCGTCCAAGCCGAAGCCCGGTGCGAAGCCGGCAGGCAAGTCGAAGACCGACGCCGCAGGCGATAAGGACGCAGCCGTGAACATGTCGAAGGACGCGTCGACCGACGATGAGGTGGACCTGTCGAAGACCTCGTCCAACGGTGCGACCGCTTCGGGTGCGGACAAGACCAAGAGCGGTTCACCCAAGGGCGGTACTCCGAAGGCCGGCGGCTCCCCTGGATCAAACGGTGCAAAGAAGCCGGCGTCCGGACGGCCGGCCTCCGGGCCAGGCGGTCAACGCGGTGGCAACCAACAACGTCGTAAAAAGAGGCGCTGACCCATGAGCGGTCGGTTCCCGAAAGAGTGCAAAGCGAGGGTAGTTCGATGAGTGCAGAGACGAAGGACGTTGCTGTCGACGATCTGGTCGATCAGCCGGCGTCCAAGGACCATGTGTCCGAGGAGCCCGTGTCCGAAGATCCCGTGTCGGAAGAGTCGGTGTCCGATGAAGACACCACCAGAGATCCAGACATGACCGACGAAGAGCGTTTGGTCGAAGAGGGCGAGATCGCGGGCGACTACCTCGAGCAGTTGCTTGATGTTCTCGACTTCGATGGCGACATCGATCTCGACGTAGACGGTGACCGTGCAGTGGTGAGCATCGACGGCGGAGCGGATCTGGTGAAGCTCGTCGGAAAGAACGGCGAGATCCTCGACGCGTTGCAGGAGTTGACCCGCTTGGCGGTGCAGCGCACCACGGGCGACCGGAGCCGTCTCATGCTTGATGTCGCACGGTGGCGGGCTGATCGTCGGGAGCGTCTGGCCCGGCTCGGTGGTGAAGTCGCTGAACGCGTGCTGGAGACCGGCGAGCGCGAGACGCTCGATCCGATGTCTCCGTTCGAGCGCAAGATCGTTCACGACGCGGTTGCAGCTGTCAGTGGCGTCTACTCCGAGAGCGAAGGGGCTGAACCCAATCGTCGGGTTGTTGTCCTGAAGTCCTGATCGAAACCTAGAAAGTGGGCCCCCGGCGGATTCGCCGGGGGCCCACTGCTTTCTCGGGCCCGAATTACACCGATGTCGTTTGGCCGGTGTGTAGGTGGCGCGAGAGGATGTGTGAGGAAGTTGTTTCACGTGAAACGGAGGCGCGGGTGACCGCAGAATTTTCTGCCGAGAACGGCGAGCAGTTGCAGCGAGCGGCAGCAACGGTGTTCGGCGACCAACTGGGTAAGGCAGAGGCCTACTGGGACATGCTGGCGAATGCCGGGGTCGAACGTGGACTGATCGGGCCCCGCGAAGTCGATCGTCTCTGGGCGCGCCACATTCTGAACTGCGCTGTGGTTGCACAGCTGATCGCCGATGGGGAGACAGTGGTCGACATCGGCAGTGGCGCGGGTCTACCCGGCATCGCTATCGCGATCGCCAAACCGTCGCTTCGAGTGACCCTCGTAGAACCGCTGCTGCGTCGGTCGACATTCCTCGACGAGGTTGTTGAAGCACTGGAACTGGACGTGAAGGTTGTGCGCGGACGGGCCGAAGAGAAGTCGGTACGCAAGGTGGTGGGTGATTCCGACGTGGCGACATCGCGCGCCGTGGCCCCACTGGATCGTCTCGGGAAGTGGAGCACTCCCCTGCTCCGCCCAGGCGGCCGTCTCTTGGCTGTGAAGGGATCCTCTGCCGCCGACGAAATCGCCACCCACCAAGGCACCCTGAACCGCATCGGTCTCGCCAGACTCCGGGTCGAAGTGTGCGGGACCGGACTACTCCCGACCCCCACGACAGTCGTCTCTGGCGCGCGGGTTGGTGGTCGTCGGTGACAGAGCGCAGAATGTTCAGCAGGCGTAGCCGAAGGAGCCCAAGCGTGTCCAACGAATCGCACGTTTCACGTGAAACAGTTTCACGTGAAACCAGCGCGTACGAGACCACATCTACTTTCCGCAAGGAGTCCCCGCTGGACACCCCGATTGCGGCTGCTGCTGAACGAGCGAGCCGCGTATTGACCCCCGGAGGCTCGGGTGCACTCCCCCGGCCCAAGCACACCCGGATCATCACGATCGCCAATCAAAAGGGCGGAGTGGGCAAGACGACCACCGCCGTGAACATGGCGGCGGCACTGGCCGTTCATCAGCTTCGCGTCCTCGTGATCGACCTCGACCCTCAGGGCAACGCGAGTACAGCCCTCGGCGTCGACCACCGGTCGGGGATCCCGTCCGTGTACGAACTCCTGATCGGTGAAGTGAGTTTTGCCGACACGATCGTCCAGAGCTCGTCGAACGAGCGGCTGTACTGTGTGCCGGCAACACTGGATCTGGCCGGCGCCGAGATCGAACTGGTGTCGATGGTCGCGCGGGAGAACCGGCTACGGAACGCACTTGATCAAGAAACTCTCGACCGGTACGACTTCGACTTCGTGCTGATCGATTGCCCGCCATCGTTGGGACTGCTGACCATCAACGCGATGGTCGCGGCGCGGGAAGTGATGATCCCGATTCAGTGTGAGTACTACGCCCTCGAGGGTGTGAGCCAGTTGTTGTCGAACATCAATCTCGTCCAGGCGCACCTCAATCCGAACCTCCACGTGTCCACCGTGGTGCTGACGATGTACGACGGCCGCACGAAGCTGGCCGACCAGGTCGCAGAAAGCGTGCGTGAGCATTTCGGTGACCGCGTGCTCAACACGGTCATTCCACGCAGCGTCAAGGTCTCTGAGGCGCCGGGCTACGGCACCACGATCATCGAGTACGACCCGGGTTCACGTGGAGCCATGAGTTATCTGGATGCGGGCCGCGAGTTGGCGTTGCGGTCAGATCGAGAAGAGGAGAACCGGTAGTGACCGAGTCAGATCAGGCCATCGGCCCTTCGAAAACTCCGGCCAAGACCGCGGGCGGCAAGCCAAAGGCACCACAACGCAAGGGCGGCCTGGGTCGAGGACTGGCGGCACTCATCCCGACCGGGCCCACCGAGGGCCCCCGGATGGGTTCCGCGGCGTCTGACGCCGTGTTCGGTCCGGCGAAGGAATCCACCATTTCTTCGGAATCCGCCACCTCTCCGGTGCCCACTCCCCCGACCGTGACGGATCCACGTGGTGTGGATGACACGGTGGGGGCCATCTACCGCGAGATCCCACCGGCTCTGATTCAGCCGAACCCGCAGCAGCCGCGTACGGCGTTCGACGAAGAAGCGCTCGCCGAACTGGTGCACTCGATCCGCGAATTCGGATTGATGCAGCCCATCGTCGTACGTCGCCTGACGGAACCAGATGGCGGTGCCGAGTACCAACTCGTCATGGGCGAGCGCCGCTGGCGAGCGAGTCAGGAAGCCGGACTCGAGACGATTCCCGCGATCGTTCGCGAGACCGCCGACGGTGACATGTTGCGCGATGCGCTCCTGGAGAACATCCACCGGGTGCAGCTCAACCCGTTGGAAGAAGCGGCCGCGTACCAGCAGCTGCTCGAGGAGTTCGGGGTGACCCACGAGGAGCTGGCAACTCGTCTCGGTCGGTCGCGTCCTGTGGTCACGAACATGATCCGTCTGCTGCGGCTGCCGATTCCCGTGCAACGACGTGTCGCCGCCGGCGTTCTGTCGGCCGGACACGCACGTGCGCTGCTCGCCCTCGAAGCGGATTCAGCCGCACAGGAAGCACTCGCCGCGCGAATCGTGGCCGAAGGTATGTCGGTCCGAGCCACCGAGGAAGCGGTGCATCTTGCCAACCGAGGCGATGGACCCGCTGCTCCAGCTCAACAGAAACGCAAACCGATGCAGATGCCCGGGCTCCAAGACGTCGCCGAGCGCCTGTCTGACAAGTTGGATACGCGCGTGACGGTCGCGATGGGCAAGCGCAAAGGCAAGATAACTGTCGAATTCGGGTCCGTCGGCGACCTCGAACGACTCGTGGAGATCATCGCGCAAAGATGAGTTTTGTGCCGCGAATTTCTGAGTACCCCAGTGTCGGGATGAAACGTCACTGTGACGTAGCCACGTCACGGGGTGCTCGTAGAACGCGGAACACGCTGTTACACATGGTCTTTCGGAATCTGGGCGGCTCATCTCAACCGATCACCGATCATCACTTAAACTGGAAAGCGTTCAGGGCAGAATTCGTTCCAATCACGTGTGTTCAGGAGGCGGCGGGGCCGTGTCGGTAACGATAACGCCGCTCACCATGGGCGGGTTCGAGTCACTGTCTACGCACACTCGTCGGTGTGTCTTCTGGGAGATGGACCCAGAGCTCATTCCCGCGAATCCAGGCGGCGGAGAGTTCGACAGCGAGTTCGACAAAGAAGCCTGGGTGTCGATGATGCTCCTCGAGTGGGGCACGTGCGGACAACTCGCGATCAACACCCATACCGGCAAAGTGGTCGGGGCGGCCTTCTACGGTCCCCCACGTAGCGTGCCGCGTTCGTTGATGTTCCCCACTTCCCCGGTGTCGGCTGACGCAGTGATCCTGACCTCGCTCTGGGTCGACCCGGGTTTTGACGGCGCGGCCGACGAATTGGCCACCGCCGTTGTCGGCGATCTCACCCGTCGTGGCGTCCGGGCAATCGAGTCGTTCGGAATCGTTCGGTCGGCGCACACCACATCGGCGGAGGAACCCGATCAGGAATCGATCTGTCCGCATTGCATGATCGACGCGCACTTCCTCAAAGGGGCAGGGTTCGACGTGGTGTCGGCTCATCACCGGTACCCGCGACTGCGTTTGGAACTCGATGACGATCTCGGCTGGAAGGCCGGCGTGGAGAGCGCGCTCGAGAAGCTTGTCGTGATGGCAGCCATCGACGTTGCGGGTCGCGAGCGGACGGCAGTGCCAGTCGGCCAGAAGACCTGGGTCGGCCAGAAGACCCGACTGCGACGGCGGGCCGGGCAGTAGAGGCGAACTCGACGGTTCAACCGCCAGATGCGGTTACCGGCGGGAGGTCAGCGGGCGAGTTCTTCTGAGGCGAGCAACTCGGCGAAAGTGTATGTGCCGGTCGGCTGATCATCGCGCCCCAGAAGGTACAACCGTTTGACGGCAACCAAGATGGCCTCGGCGATGGTGTCGCGCACTGCCGGGTCACTCAGCTCGGTCGCATCGTGGAGGTTGCTGATGTAGCCGACGTCGAGCTGCACGGCGGGCATTCGTGTGCGTCGCATGATGTCCCACGTGCGCTCGTGCCACCGGCAGTCGCGCAGATGGGTGCGGGCGACGATCTCACGCTGGATGAACCCGGCGAGCGATCGGCCGATGGTGGACGAAGAGCCATGCGGCGTACCGAAATAGAACGTCGCGACGCCACTGGCGCGGTCGTTCGGATAGTGGGCGCACCGTAGCGCGAGAAGTAGATCGGCACCGATCGCGTTGGCGGTCTCGGCGCGCTCCTCATCGGTGGGGTCCTCGCCTTGCGCGCGCGAGAAGAAGGTCTCCATGCCGGCGGCGATCATTCTGCCTTCGAGCCTGCGGGCGAGGTCCCACAGGATCTCTTCTTCGATCTTTGCCGTGGCGGGGTCGGTGCCGGGGTGCGATCCGCCGGAACCCGGGTCGATGACGATCCGTTTGCCGGACAGCTGGGGGCCGAGTCGGCGGACGTGTTCTTCTTCGCGGATCGCGTGTGGTGATCCACCGGTGACACGGGTACCCAGTAGCTCGAGCGAACGAAGGGTCGCGGGGCCACAGATACCGTCCGAACTGAGTCCGAACTCGGACTGGTAGCTGCACAGCGCGTTGTAGGTGTCCGCACCGAAGAACCCGTCGACCAAGCCGGTGTAGTAACCGAGGTTTTGCAGGCGCGCCTGCAGAGTGGCGACGTCGTCGCCGTGCATGGGAGCTGAGAGCTGGTACGAGAGCACTCGCGCACCCAGGCGGTAAGAGGCCTCGCGGAGGGCCCGGAACGTCGCGGGCCCGACAACACCGTCGACGATCAGGCCGCGTTGCTGCTGGAACGCCCGGACCGCGTGGTCGGTTGCGAGGTCGAAGACGGCTTCGGGTTGTGCCCAGCCGTTCGGATCGACAAGCCGGCTGGACGGTGACGGGGCGTCGTTCAGCAGACCTTGTCCCGTGAGAATGCCACGAATTTCGGCCACAGCCGAGCCGTGATCTCCCAACCGGAACAACGGCGTCACGGGGCCTTCCCTTCTGGCGTCAACTCGGGCGTCGGCGGCACAGGGGTACCGCGCTCGGCGTGGTTTTCGGAGCGCAGGGCTTCGAGTCAGCTACGAGTGTCTCAGCAATCCGCCGTCAGAGCCAATACGGTCACGTACCAATTTGATGACCGTAATCATCTCAGTACTGGTACGTGACCGCTGGCGAGGGGGCTGCTGATCAGGGACGACTACTTGCCGAGAACACCGTCGAGTTCGCGGAGAAGCGCAGCTTTGCCCTTCGCACCGACGATGGTCTTGGTGGGCTTGCCGTCTTCGAAAAGGATCATCGTGGGGATCGACATGATCTGGAAATCCCTTGCGACATTTGGGTTCTGGTCAACGTCGAGCTTGGCGACGGTGAGCTTGTCGGAGTTCTCTCCGGCGATCTCCTCGAGCACCGGAGCGACCATCTTGCAAGGTCCGCACCAGGTGGCCCAGAAGTCGACCAGTACCGGCTTGCCGGCACCGAGCACTTCCTCCTTGAATGTGGCATCTGTCACTGCAACGGTGTTTGCACCCATTTTGATCTCCTTTGGTTCGTCTGTGGGGGCCGGTTCGGTCGAACCGGTCGGTTCGAGCGGTCAGGCCTGAACGCCGGCCGCCTCGGGGACCTCGAGCGGGCTGATGTCGTTCTGGTCGGCCAGCCAGCGCTCGGCGTCGATGGCGGCAGCACAACCCGAGCCGGCGGCCGTGATGGCCTGACGGTAGGTGTGGTCCACCAGGTCGCCGGCGGCGAATACGCCGGGCAGCGAGGTGTACGTGGTGCGGCCCTGAACCCGCACGTAGCCGTCCGGATCGAGGTCGACCTGGTCTTTGACCAGCGCGCTGCGTGGGTCATGGCCGATGGCCACGAACATGCCGGTGGCATCGATCTGCGAGGTGGCGCCGGTGACGGTGTCCACCAAGTCCAGGCCGGTGACCGACGTCTCGCCGAGAACGCGGCCGATGGTCGCGTTGGTCACAAAGCGGATCTTGTCGTTCGCGCGGGCACGCTCGAGCATGATCCGTGAGGCACGGAACTCCTCGCGGCGATGGATGACGGTGACACTGCGTGCGAACTTGGTGAGGAAGGTCGCCTCCTCCATGGCGGAGTCACCGCCGCCGATGACGGCGATGTCCTGGTCACGGAAGAAGAAGCCATCACAGGTGGCACACGCCGACACACCTCGGCCGAGCAGGTCCTGCTCTCCGGGGATGTCGAGGTAGCGGGCTGCGGCGCCCATGGCCAAGATGACGGCTTTCGCCCGGTGGGTCTCGCCGCCGGCGTCGACCTCTTTGATCTCGCCGGTGAGGCGGACCGCATCCACGTCTTCCATGCGCAGATCAGCACCGAACCGAATGGCCTGCTCACGCATCTCGTCCATGAGTTCGGGACCCTGGATCCCCTTCTGGAACCCCGGGAAGTTCTCCACCTCGGTGGTGGTCATCAACGCTCCACCGAACTGGGTGCCCTCGAAGACCACCGGAGAGAGTTCGGCACGTGCGGCATACACGGCTGCTGTGTATCCGGCCGGTCCTGATCCGATGATGATCACGTCGTGGACGGTCTCGGTACCTGCTGAGGTCATCGGTGCTCTACTTCCTTACGGTGGTTCAACCTGGGCTCGTGGCCTGTCGGGGCGAGGCGGTGGGCTCCGCTGTCAGCGAAGCCTTGACGTTTTCTTCACCCGCGATGGACAACACCAGCCTAAAGGGATCTGTTCCCGAAACAGATCCGCAGACCCTGTGAGAGCTCACAGAAATGTTCGGCACGATGGAGCCATGCTCTTGCGACCCTCGCGACTCTCCACGTGGCCTCCGCTGGCCTGGGCGGCGACGCTGACGATTGCCATGGGCGCCGTATACCTACTGGCCGTCCGTAGCCAGTGGGGTCAATATCTCGACCAGCGGGCCTACTTGACCCTCCGCGGCACCGGGGCGAGTGCTGACCTGCCCCACATGGTCGGTCTGGGGTCAATCACCGACTACCGACTGTGGACGGTTGCAGCGGCCCTGATCATCGGTCTGGGCATTGTCGCGGGGCGGCGCGGGAGTGTGCTGCCTCTGCTGCTGTTGCCGATCGCCGGGATCCTGCTGGCTCAGTTCCTGCGGGACGAGGTGCTGCTGCGCCCCGACTTCGTCGGACTCGGCTGGCTGTCGAACACCTTCCCGAGTGGGCACGCCGCTGCAGCTGCCGGATGTGTGGCCGGCATCGTACGAGCGGCTCCGAGACGGGTGGCCCCGGTGTTGGCCATCCTCGGAGTCGGTTGGTTGACGCTTGTCGGTCAGGACCTGATGGTCTGGGGATGGCACCGGCCCAGCGACCTGATCGGGTCGATCCTGCTTGCGACGGCCTTGATGCATCTGGTGCCGCCGACCCGGCGACACACCTACGACCTCGGCTTTCGCACAATGTCAGGCGTGCGGGCGGGCGTCTGGACAGCAGCCGCAGCAGCGACGGGACCGGTGGTGTGGTCGGTGGGAACGGGACATCTGGCGGTGCTGCCGGTGGGACTCATCGCGGCAGTTGCCGTGGCGTCACTTGTTGCCGATGGTGGTGCGACTGAGCGTCGCCGGGTTGGCCGTGTCGCAGTCGGCCCCGACCACCAGCGCATCGAACCGTCCCGCCATACCCGTGCTGAGCAATATCACCACCGCAGGGCCGCCACCGGCTTGAATTGAGCTTGTACCCAACACCGGAGTGGCCGGTTCTATCTCATTGGCCGCCAGACATCGGTCGCGCTGGGCGAGGTCGCCGAATGCGGTGTCGGCGGACTGGCCGAGCGCGCTGAGCAGGGTGGCATCCGAAGGCGCGGCAATCGAAGTGGGGGTGGGAGCGTTCTGTTCGGCGATTGCGGGTTCGGAGCGTCCGCTGAAGGCAAAGGTGGTCGCGACCGCGATCGCAGCCACTGCTGCCGCCGCGGCAACAGCAGATAGCAGAATGGCACCACGATGCCGCCTCAGTGGGGTGACAGCCTCCGTAGGTGGGTCGTGATGGTCAGCGGCCATCATGTGGAGCGCTTGGTCGAGCTTGTGCTGCGCGTAGGCGGGCAGCGGCTCCTCGACGACCGGCGTAGAAGCCAATTCGCCGGTGGTGGCGTCCAGCGCTTTCCAGATGGTCATCGAATCCGGGTCGTCGAATACCTTTGCGCGCAAGGCATCGGCCACCTCGTCGGGATAGACGCCGGCGTGGAGGTCGGCGATCATGTCCAGCGGGTACGGCGGTTCTGGCAGCTCGCGGTCAGTGTGGTGCCGATTGCCGATTCCGAACATCGTTCGAACCCCAGTTTCCCTCGTTTTCTTGATGTGAAAGCTAGGACGCCAGTTTCTTCGCAACGGTTCCCTCGACACACTGTCTTTTATTGCCGACTTTCCTGGACCACGCCCGCCTCCACCGCCGCGGCCCGATAGGCCTCCGCAAGGGTGTCGACGGTGTGGTGTGCGTTGAGACCACTCGGGTTGGGAACAACCCACACCACCGTGTCGCCGATCGTACGGTCCTGACGTCCGGCAGTTGCCTTCCGGTCCCCAAAAGCCGTGCGGTAGGCCGTGATTCCCGCGACCGCGATGACCTTCGGGTGCACGCGGGTGACCGTCTCGATCAGCTTGCGGCCGCCCTCGACCAGTTCTTCGGTGGTCAGTTCGTCGGCCCGTGCAGACGCCCTCGGGACCACGTTGGTGATGCCTATCCCCCGGTCGAGCAACAGGGCCCGATCGTCATCGCTCATACCCGCCGACGCATCGATCAATCGGTCGACGATCCCGGCTCGCCACAGAGCCGGATAGAAGCGATTGCCGCGCCGGGCGAAGTGTGCGCCGGTCGCCGCTGTCCAGAGGCCAGGATTGATCCCGACGAACAACAATTTGCAGTCGGGCCCGATGAGATCGGGGACGACGGCATCGCGATACGACTCGAGTTCGGCGCGTGTGAAGCCCATCGGACCAGTAGACCGCACGGTCTCGCGCGGATGCCACAGACGGTCCGGATCAACTCAGCGTGGAAGACGTGGCCTGAATGGTGAAGGGCGACTACCCCTGGGCCTCGTCGGCAGTGTCACGCAGGTGTCCCAGCAGTACCGCCAGCTTCGCGCGGCCGCGAGCGCAGCGACTCTTGATGGTCCCGGAGGGAACCCCGAGGAGTTCGGACGCCTCCGCCACCGAGTAACCCTCGACATCGATGGCAACGATCGCCGCACGCTGCTCGGGAGGCAGAGAGTCGAGCGCACGGCCGATCGACATGGACAGGTCGACGGTGCCGGTGCGGTCATGGGGATCGGCGAGTTGTGCGATGTCGAACTCGGGTAGAGGAACGGTCTGCCGAGATTTGTTGCGGCGGATACGATCCAGGCATGCGTTGACGACAATACGATGCAGCCACGATGTGACCTTGGCGTCGGCGCGGAACCGATGGGCCATGCGGTGGGCGTTGAGGAGGGCTTCTTGCAATGCGTCGGCGGCGTCTTCGTCGGAATGCGAGGTGCGGCGGGCAACTGCCCATAGATAGCTCTGATGGCGGGTGATCAGAACCGCGAACGCATCCCTGTCCCCCTGCACATGCGCTGCAAGCAATTCCCCATCGGTCCGCACGTCACCGCCGGCCCTCCCCCATTTGGCCATGGGAGTGAGACTAATGGACCACAATGTCGCGTGCGAGACCAGATGCAAGTGCATCTGTTTGTATGACAACCCGTCAAAAAAGGCCGTGACCGGCGCTGATGGTCCACCGTACCGAGCAGCGGACGGGGTTGACCGGGGAGAGCATTAGACTTGACCGATCGGCGGGGAATTCTCGGCTGTGCTCCCCGGAAGGATCGCCACATCACTCTGTCGTCTGCGCCACATGAGATCTACCTCGTTCCTCCGGAGCTCGACAAACCGGAGGCCGTCCTTCGTGAGTCACCGGCTTCGGTCGCGCGGCTCCGGGAGCGGCCCGACGTCGTCGGGTTCGAGGGTCGATACGCGCTGACCATCACCTCGACCACACCTCACCAGGCGATGGTCGAGGATCTGCTGTTCATCCGCGATGTCCTCGACGACGCGCAGATCGAATACCTGCTTGTGCGCGGGAACGACGAACGTCCGGTGATCGCGGTGGCATGGACCAACCGCAAAGCGATGACACGAGCTCTCGCGGATGCTTGCGAACGCGAACCGTTCTACTCGAAAACCGTTGACGCAGAACGCGGTAAGGCAGTCTTCGTCGGCGACGGACGTCTGTCGGCGTCGTCCAAGGCGCGGATCTTCCGGCTCTACCGGCCACGGGTGGAACCCGGCAGCGGCTTGCATTACGGCGCATCCACGGCTGTACAGGTGGAGCTGTGGTCGTTCACGCCGTCGGAAATCATTCTCCCGATCGAGAATTCGCTCACCCGTCGCACGATCCGCAAAGAAGAAGCGGTGCGCGGAACGGTGGAGAAGTTCGGCAAGACATGGCCGACCATCGAGAACATGTTTGCCGGCCACGCCTCCGACATCAACTTCGACATCGACATCGTCTTCTCCTGGGTCGACGGTTCGTCGGCCGAGTTCCAGGCCCAGCGCGCCAAGCGCATGCAGAACTACGTTGTCGGAGAAGGGGATGCGTCGGCCGCGCGGTACCGGCAGATCGACGAGCTGAAGTACGCGTTGCGGTCGGTGTACATGTACGCACCCTGGGTACGCCGCATCTTCGTGGCCACCGACTCCGAGCGGCCGTCCTGGCTGGCCGACGACCCGCGGGTGACCTTCGTGCCGAGCGAGGAGTTCTTCGCCGACACATCGGTTCTGCCGACACACAATTCGCAGGCCGTGGAATGCCAGCTGCACCGTATACCGGGGTTGTCGGAGCATTTCCTGTACTCGAACGACGACATGTTCTTCGGCCGGCCGGTCAGCCCTGAGGCGTTCTTCTCCTCCGGCGGCGTGAGCATGTTCATCGAGGCAACCACACGCATCGGTCTCGGATACAGCGACCAGGACCGCAGCGGGTTCGAGAATGCGGCGAGGGTGAACCGCCGGTTGTTGCAGGATCGGTTCGGGCTCATGACAACTCGGCACCTCGAACATGCCGCCACCCCTCTGCGCAAGAGTGTGCTCGAAGAGATGGAGAGGGAGTTCCCCGCGGAGTTCGCCGCCACCGCGGCGAGTGCGTTCCGGTCGAGCAGCAACATCTCGGTGACCAACTCGCTCTACCACTATTACGCGTTGATGACCGGGCGTGCGGTGGTGCAGAAGGACGCGAAGGTGCGCTACATCGACACCACGGAGTACGCCGGGCTCAAGGACATGGAAAAGATGCTCCCCAAGCGTGCGGTGGACTTCTTCTGCCTCAACGACGGCAGCGTTCCGGAGGTCGACCTCGAACTGCGGACGCAGACGGTCACGAGCTTCCTCGACCGCTACTTCCCCATCGTCGCCCCGTGGGAGACTGCCGCGGCGTCATCGTCTTTCGCGTAGTCGGCCACACGTCCGCTCAGACGCGGCTGACCGAATCGGCTCTGCGGCCGTCGGCGATGACAATCCCTGCCTCGGCCAATCGGCGAGCGCTCTCGGCCGGCGAAACATACTCTCCGACAGTCTCATACGTACCGATCGGCACCGCTGAGTGGACGATGGTGGTGTCGTAGACATGCACCAGGTTGTAACCTTGGCCTCCGTCGCGGCCGCGCATGGCGCCGGCAGGGACATTGAGATCTTGGTTGTAGCAGGTGGCTGCGGCCACCGATACCGGGATGCCCGCGAAGGTGGCGGTGGTGGAGTAGTGCAGGTGTCCGGCGATGATTGACCGTACATCGCTGCCGCGCAACACATCTGCGAGACGATCCTGGCCGTGTAACTCCACCAGGACAGCCAGGTCGAGCACACAGGGTACCGGGGGGTGGTGCATTGCGAGAATGGTCCCGAAGTCGGCGGGGGTGGCGAGAACCCCTGCCAGCCAATCGAGTTGTTCGTCGGCGATCTCGCCGTGGTGGAGCCCGGGAACGGTTGTGTCGAGGGTGACGATCCGCAGACCGTCGATGTCGTACACCGCGTCGACCGCTGCGGTCGAGGGCTCCTGGTCGAGCAGTTTCACCCGGAAGTTCGCGCGGTCGTCGTGATTGCCCATCGCCCAGATCAACTGGGCTCCGAGGTCGTCGGCGACAGGCTGGACCATCGTCCGGAGGGTGTCGTAGGCGCGCGAATCACCCTTGTCGGCGAGGTCGCCGGTGAAGACCAGCGCATCGATCCTCGATCCGGAACCGGTGAGTTCGGTGAGTATCTGACGAAGGCGTGAGGTGCTGTCCACTCCCCCGTAGAGATCGCCGTCGCCGTCGATGAGGTGGGTGTCGCTGACGTGCACGATGCAGTGGTTGGGCCGGGGATACTCGGCCGTCCGAGCCATCATCGGTCTCTCGCTTCCGATCGGATTGGCGCTGGAGGAGACTGCTGGCGTGGAGTGGTGCGGTGATCAGGTGACCGCCGCGGTGTCCACAGTAGCCAAACAGTCTGAAACTGCCAGCCGGGGCCCGTGCCGCCGCGGCAGGGTGAACAGCTGCGGTCGCGCGGATGTCGCGGCACCTGGACCGGTCTGGCACGCTGGGAGCCGCCTGAGAGGTGGAGAGCTGTGAAGATCGTTCGCCGGCTGCGTCGCGCCGCCCGCATCATCCTCATCGACGAGGAGGGCCGCACGCTGCTGTTCCGGGGTGTGGATCCACAGAACCCGTCGGCCGGGCCGTGGTGGTTCACCCCTGGTGGCGGCCGAGAAGGCGATGAGACCGATGAACAGGCGGCGCGCCGTGAGGTGTACGAGGAGACCGGCTTGCAGGTCGCCGAGATGTCGGCGCCCGTCTATGCCCGCGAGTTCGACATCGTCTTCGGGGGCGAGCCGATCCATCAGGTGGAGACCTACTTCGTGGCGCATGTGGGAACGTTCGAGCCCCACTCGGCGGGCTGGACGGATTTGGAGCGCAGCTCGATACTCGGCCATCGGTGGTGGAAGCCCGAGGAGATCGAATCGAGCGACGAGATGATCTACCCGGGCAATCTCGCGGATCTGGTCCGACAGCACCTGGGCAGCCCCAGCGAGTGACACCCACGAGCTCGGGTTGCCGGCCCATCAGGGCCAGATACCGGAACTGCCGCGTCGGTGGGAGCTCAACAGATGGGTGTCGACGATACCGATGGCCTCCATCAAGGCGAACATCGTGGTGGGCCCGACAAACCGGAAGCCGCGTGCGCGCAGGGCCTTCGACATCGCGATGGATTCAGCCGAGGTGGTCGGCACGTCGGCCATCTCCTCGGGCTCAGGGGTGCGATCGGGTTTGAACGACCACAGGAAGTCGACCAGGCCACCATCTTCGCGCAATTGCTGTGTGGCTCTGGCATTCCCGATGGCGGCCTCGATCTTGCCGCGATGGCGGATGATGCGCGCGTCGGCCAGCATCGCGTCGACCTCGCGGTCGCCGAACGCGGCGACGGTGTCGACGTCGAAATCGCGGAAGACCTCGCGGAAGGCGGGCCGCTTGCGCAGGATCGTCGCCCACGACAGGCCGGCCTGAAAGCCTTCCAGCACAAGTCTTTCGAAGTGGGCATTCTCGCCGGAGACCGGCATGCCCCACTCGTTGTCGTAGTAGTCGCGCATCAGGCCGGTCTGTGCGGCCCACAGAGGACGGATGAGCCCGTCCTCACACCGCACTGCACCCGCGGGCAGCCCGTCGGTTGTCACCGCCTTGTCGGCCTAGGAACCGGTGAGCGTGACTTGGGCGACCGACCCCTGGAAGCGGCCGCTGTCGTTGCGGGGCAACGACGTCAGCCACACCATGACGTACCGCGAGGGGCCGGCGCCGGCGATCGGGATGGTGGTGGTCTCGTTGTCCAGGGTCGCTGCCCCGACCTGTGTGGTGGCCTCGAACGGGGCGCGTGGGTCGTCGGCGGTGCGGATCTGGACCTGGAGGCCCGGTGTGGGGGTCCGGATGACGGCCTCGGTCAGGGTGGCGTCGCGGTCCAGTGTGAACATCAGTCCCAGACCGGGTTTGAGGTTTCCGAAACGCGGTCCGCCGCGGTACTCGTCCGTCTGCCATGCCGGGGCCTGGCCCGAGATGACGTTGTTCAAGTTCGTCCGGCTGTCCGGCTCCTGATCGGAGTAGTCGAGCATCGTCACGCCGGTCAACGCGAGCGGGGCCGACCCGACGGCAGGCGCGGGTGCGCCAGGGGACGGGGCGCCGGCCGAGGACGAGAAGATCTTGTCGATGTCAGGGGTGTCGTTGCTGCCGCCCACCGAGTTCGAGATCCAGACCACCATCGCGATGATGAGGAACAACGTGAGCAGCACGGCCCCGGCGATCAGCGCCATCATCCGCACCGACCGTGGCTTCTTACCGTCACCCCCGGTCCCGAGCATGCGCGGCGTCGCGCGCGACGACGAACCGGGTCCGTCGTCGTCGCGGACCTGCGCGATGAGATCGGTCTTCTGATCCAGCACGCTTGCCTGGTCGAGAACGTGCTGAACCGTTGCCGCGGTGCGTATCCCGCTGTTCCCCTCGAGAGCCCGGGCGGCGACCGCCGAGATCTCGAACGGGACGTCGGGACGCTCGGCGCGTGGCTCGCGGGGCAGGTCGCCGGGTCCGGGTGATGCCGGGTGCAGTCCCCCGACGGGCTCGTTCGACGTGCGGTTGGTCGCCAGTTCCCTACCGGTGTCGGCGTCGAGTGGCCAACGGGCCAGCAACAGTGCGTACAGGACGGCACCGAGACCACGGACGTCGGTGGACTTGTCGGAGTCGGCCAGCGTGCCGGGGAACGCGACGAACGCGTTGCCGTCCTGGCTGATCCGGATGCGTTCGGGATGGTCGATGGACAGTGCGCCGCCGTTGCGATGCGCCGATTCGGCCGCGGCTGCGAGCGCCCGGACGGCGCGGGCCGCACCGACCGGAGACGGACTGGTCTTGGCGACATCGGCCAGTGACGAGCTCGGAACCCATTCGGCGACAACGATTCCGCCGGACGATCCGCGCACCACGTCGAGTACCCGAGCGATTCCGGGCGAGTTGATGCGTCCCAGCCGCAGGGTGCGCGAGAGCACCGCCTGCGGACCCTCATCGCGCGGATCGATACGCACGCCCGGGTCAGGTGGTGGTGCGACCTGCAGAGCGTCGACGAACGTCAAGGCGACATCGCGGTCCAGGTTGATGTCACGGGCCTGCCAGAACTGGAGTCCGCGTGCGCCACCGTGGTGCTGCAGCAGACGGTAGCGGCCACCGGCGACGGCAGCGCCCGGGACCAGCCGCGGTCCGCGACGTGGCCGTAGGCCCGGCAATGGCGCCTCGGGAGGACGTGGGGGTCCGTCGCCTGCCGCCGCGGGTGGGCGAGGTCCGGGGGGACCTGATGCGGGACGGTCGCCCGGCGGTTGCTCGGGAGCCGGCTGACGGGCGCCGGCCTGACTGGGCATCGCCTTGGTGGCGGGACCGTCTTCTGGCGAGACGGCGGTGGAACCGGCAGCAGGCGTGGGCGGCCCGGCCGGTTTGCTGTCGGGCTCTGGTTTGTTCAAGGCACCTGCTCCTCTCCTCCGATAGCGAAGATCTTGGGGTTGGCGGACGCCCATTCCGGCGGCACCACCACTGGTGACCGAATACGCCTGCCAACTCGATGTTCCCCGGTCGAAGCGCTGAATGACCTCGACCTGACCAGAATACGGAACCGATTCGTCCCCAGAGATCCGCGGGAATTGAACGGTCATGGTGGCAGCGCCGTCGGTGGCGGGTTCGGGGGCCGGGGCGACAGCGGGGATGAACCGGCCGATGACCCGCCGGACTGCGACCACCACTGCGAGCACGTCGGGAACACGCAGCAGGGTCAGGACCGTGTAGGTGAGGCCGATGGAGACGACCGCGACGAGCAAGAGATAGGCGAGGGAGCCGATCTTGCCGTGGTCGGTGCTGAGCCGGTGCAGTCCGGACACCTCGGCCAGCGCCCACACCAGGGCGCTGCACGCCACCGACACCACGATGGTCCAGATGACCGTGCGGCCGACGTTGGTCATTCTTGCGCCACCGAGCCTGCTACGCAGCAGATAGTGACCGACCACCGCACCGACGAGGTAGCCGAGACCGTTGGACAGGGCCAGCCACCGGACGATCGCGTCGGGGTCGTCGAACAGGACCGGGCCGAGATAGGACGCTGCCACCTTCACCGCGGTGATCCCGATGACCATGTACGTCGGGGTCCAGGCGTCCTCGCGGGCGTAGAACACACGGAGCTGCACCAGTGTCATCGCGTACGGGATCATCGTGAACGCGCCCCACGAGAGCACGCTGCCGAGCTGTGAGGCGGTGTCGGCGTCGAACTTGCCGAAGTTGAACACGGCGACACCGATGGCCGGCCCGAAGAACGTCATGAACGCGATGACCGGCACCAGCGAGACCATCGTCAACCGGGTGGCCAGTGAGAGATCGTCGACCACCGAGTGGGTGTCGTCGGCGGCGGCATTACGGGAGAGGCGGGGCATGATCGCGGTCAGGATGGTCACGCCGAGTACGCCATAGGGCAACTGGAGGAGCTGCCAGTGTGTCGCGTAGACGCTGACGCCGGCTTCGGTTGCGCTCGAGGCGATGCGATAGGTGACGATCAGACCGACCTGCAGTACTGCGACGTACAGAACGATGGCAAGCGCCATGTTGCCGAACTTGCGCAACCTGTCGTCCAGACCCCACTGCAGTTTCAGCTTCACCCCGCTGCGCCGGATGGCTGGGAGCAGGACCGCGGTCTGGGCGATCACGCCGAGAGTGGTGCCGACGCCCAGGATCAGGAGCTTGGTGTCGCCCATGCTGACCGGGTTCAGCGAGATGTCACCCGGGGCGGCCGCATAGGCGATCAGGGTGACTATCTGTACGACGTTGTTGAGCACGGGTGCCCAGGCGCCGGGCTTGAAGAAGCCCTTCATGTTCAGGATGGCGATGAACAGCGCCGACAACCCGTAGAACAGCACGGCGGGCATCAGCAGGAACGCGAGTGCGGTGGCGAGGTCGCGGTTGACCTTGCCGTCACCGAGGTTGAGCATCGTGAGCGCGGGCGCAGCGATCAGGGCCGCGAGGGTGGCCACCCCCAGCACGGTCACCGCGAGGGTGAAGATGCGGTTGATGAATCCCACTCCCCCGTCCGCATCTTCGGATTCGGCGCGTACCAGGACCGGGATCACGATGGCGGTGAGGACGGCACCGAGGACCACCTCGGCGACCATGTTGGGCAGCACATAGGCGGCCTGGAATGAGGAAGCGACCGCGGCGCCGAGCAGAGCCAGCACCAGGACCGTGCGTACGAATCCGGTGATGCGTGAGACAAGGGTGGCCAGCGCAATGGATCCGCTGGTGCGCAGGACGCTGTCGTCGGACGGCTGTTCGCGGACGCGGGCACCGGGGTCGATCGCCGTGGACGTCGTCATCTTGCCGGACGCAGCCGAGGCCAGCTCACCGGCTGTCGGGCGTGGTCCGGGTGCGGGGTCGCGTGGTGCACCGGGCGGGACCCCCACAGACCGGGGCGGGGGCCGTCGGCGCGGAGGTGGCGGCTGCATTCCACCGTTGGTCATGACCTGTCGCCGCCGGTGTCGTGATCAGGGTGATGTCGGCCGAGGTGGTGCTCGCGCTCGGGTGGACTGTGCAACGCGCGGCTGTCCGCCATCAGACGATCGCGTTCGTCGGGTTCGGGCCGGTCGAGGTCGGCTGGATCGGGTTCCCCACGGAATCGATGCCACAACCGTCTGCCCGACAAGAACACCAGGAGTGCGCCGGCGCAGATTGTGATGATGAATAGCGGTTTACCATATGCATTGGAATGTACTGACAGGTTGATCGAGTCGCCCAACGGGACTCCGCCTGTGGTCACCAGACCGATCTCCACCGTGATCGAACGGGAACGGTCGGCGCGAGTCGGGACCTGGATCTGACGGGTGCCCCTGGGCGGGATCTCCAACACACCCATGTCTCCGACGGTCATGCCGCTCGGTGCCGAGACGTTCAATCGAGTTCGCATCGCCACGGGCAGATCGTTGCGGATCACCAGGAGCAACGGGCTGCGTTCGGAAGCCAGGGTGAACCGCCCACCTGGGTCGAGGATGCCCACACCGTTGCGGATGTTCATCAGCGTTGTCCCGACCGCAGATGTGCGCATCGACGCCGACCGCGCCGCAGCCTGCTGATCCTGCGGCGCCACGGACGCCATCGCCCGCAGCATGTCCTCACGCAGCGGCGCCAGGTAGGCACCCGGGGTGATCGGCACGTCCGCGCGGCGCGTCATCGAGTCCTGCAGGTCGCGCGTCTGCTGCAGGTCGGCGCGTACCGAGGCGATGACCCGGGGATCGGGACCGGTGACGGCGGTCTCGGGTGGGGCCACCAGCTCAGCACCCGCGGGCGCACCCGAGGTGGCGGTGAGATCGGTGGCGATCCCCGCCAGCGGCCGGGGAATCGCGAGGTCTGAACCGAGCAGCAGAGACATCGCCGACAACACCGCACGGGTGTCATCCTCGGACGCAGACCACGTGGGTGGGGGCATCAGCACCGCGCCGCGCCCGATGCGTTCGGCGATCGGGTCGGCCACGGCCTGCGCGTCCGACGATTGCGTGCCCGTGTCGGCCGTCCCGGAGTCGTCGGCGAGTGTGGACGGTGCGAGCGCAGAGAACATCATCGCCGCGACAGCGTTCTGGCGGCGGACCTGTTCGGTGCCGGCCAGCCAGCCTGCCCGCTGGGCTGTCGGGGTGACCTGGGCCGACCGCGGACCCGGACCGAGAGACGACAGGCCGCTTGCCACCGCCGGGTCATAGGTCTGGACGGCGAGGTCCTCGCCCAGGGGGTATTCGCCGTTCGTCGAGGTGGGGGTGAGGTTTCTGACGCTCGACGCCGCGACGACGGTGCCCACCGCGCCCTTGTCGCGGATCAGTCCGGCGCCTGCGGTGTCCAGAACCCCCGAGGCCGGAATCGCCAGGCCACGCACACTCTTCACGTTGAGGATGCGGTCGACGATGTCGGCGGGTGCTCGTAATGCGGTGTCGGACAGGTCGGAGTCGGCGACCTGGGTCAGCGCGGTGGTGTCGACATGCGCGAACGAGGTGGCCACCACGCACATACCGGTGGCCAGGGCCTGCAGCCGGGCGAGCCAGGCCGCCGCGACCTCGGATCCGGTGCCCTCCCGAGCTGGACCGGTCGGATCGGCCGGGTCGGTGGTGACCAGATAACTACCGGTCATCGCCTGCACGCTGATCAGCAGATCGGGGTCCACCGCCAGACACAGACTGCGCGCCAGCGGCGACTCCAGATCTCGCGTCCGGGTCTGCTCCATGGTCGCCACGAGTCGATCGAGACGTCCGCCGGCTGCCAGTGACTGCTCGAGACCGTTGTCCATCAACCGGACGGTCTCGTCGCCTCCCCCGGTGACCCCCGGCGCGAGCGACGCCGGTGCGGCGATCGGCCAGAGCATGGTCATGCCGACCGGTTGTGAGATGTCCGGGGCCACCGAACCGTCGGCTCCGATGGGCGCGGCGACAGGGTCGCCCGAGACGTCGTCGTCGGCCTGGGATTGCGCCCGCAGCGGGTTCGGCGGCAGGCCGACCACGGGCAGGAGTACTCGCGCGTCGTCGAGCCGTGCCGGGTTGCCGAAGTCGGGGGTGCCGTTGACGTTGACCAGCACCGGATAGATACCCGGCTTGTCGATCTGGAAGCTGGGCGCACCAGAAGCATTGACGGACAGATCAATTCGTAGTGAGAAGGGAATCGACCGCCCGGGTCCGAGCTGCTGACTGACGTCGGTGAAGTCGCCGACGGTCTCGAAGCTGTTCGCGTCGGCGGACAGGGAGTCGCCGAGGCCGGCACTGGTGGTGATGGCGGCCCCGCGCTGCAGGCGCATGGCGATGTTGCGGACCGGCCGGTCCCCGACGTTGGTCAGCGTCCCGCCGGCGGTGACGACGCCGGGACTGGAGGTGGTGACTGTGGAGGGATCGATCGACTCGAGCGAGATCCGCAGGAACTCCCCGGTCTGCGAGGTGTCATCGGTCTGCGAGGTGTCGTCGGCGGGTGCGGCCACCGCCGACACCGCGAGGGGACCGAACACCAGGGCGAGAACGCTGACCAGGATCGTCAGCGCTCGCATCGATCGGCCGTTCACGTCGCGACGTGCGGGCCGGATTCCGGCGGTGGTGCATGGGCGGCCGGTCCCCCGCTGTTGCCGGCCCCGCGGTTCTCGGATGTGGTCTCGGTGCCGCCACCTCCGCCGCGACGACCCCGGCGGCGTCTGCGGCGAGGCCTCGCCGGTGCGGGCGGAGGCTCATTGCGCTTCTGATTCCGCGCGGCCGCGGCCTTCTCGTAGGCGTTCGGTTCGGTGCGCGCCCCCTTGGCCTCGGACTCGGCCATCCGGTCGGGGTCGGCGACGAGCTCGGCGATGACGTCCTCTGCGACGCGCGCCAATCGTCGCTCGTCCGAATAGGTCAGTCGACGAGGGAGCTCGGCGAGTGGAACCCAGGCGACCTCGGCCACCTCGTAGTCGGCGTCGGAGAGTTCACCACCGGTGAAGCGCATCAGGTAATGGTGCACCGTCTTGTGGATCCGTTTGCCCTCACTGACAAACCAGTAGTCGATCTTTCCGAGGGGGGCCACCACGTTGCCCTCGATGCCCGTCTCCTCGGCGACCTCACGGATCGCCGTCTGTTCGGCGGTCTCCCCCGTCTCGATGTGACCTTTCGGCAGCGACCACATCATCCGGCCGCGGCGATCGACCCGCCCGATGAGGGCGGCGCACCGCTGCTCGTGCGGGCCGTCGAGGCCCGACACCATCAGCCCGCCCGCCGAGGTCTCCCGCACCGTGCGAAGTCGTTGTTTGGCCAGGTTCGGCGGCACCTTGGCAGGGGCTTTGACCTTGCCCACATCCGACGGCTTGACCTGCGCGGTCCGACCTTCGACAACATGGGTCCCGGCGACCCCGGTGGATTCACTACGGGCGGCCTCGACGCTGTGGTCGGCGGGGCGTGACGGTTTTCGGCGACGTCCGCGGCGCGATCGCCGCGATCCGGTGGCCGACGCGGTGGCGTCGGTGACGGTCGAGTCGTCGCTGCGTTGCGGTTCCGGACCTGGCTGGGGACTCGGCTGGGGACGGGGCTCTGCTCCACTGTGATGAGAGCTGTCGATCCGGGTGGCTGTCGATCCGCCGCGCCGATTGCCGCGCCTGCGCCGCGGACGTCGAGGGACGTCCCTATTCGGCTCGGTGGGTTCGGCTGACACTCACACGATGCTAGTCGCCGTTAACCCACCGTTTCTGCCAGCGGGGCCGATGGCGGCGCCCTGGACCCACCGCGGTTTGGTCATGCCGCGCGATCGGGGTTCGGATCGTCGCCGGTCGGTCGGTAGTCTGGCCAGTCGTGACAACTCCCCCTTCTTCCACCGGCACCTCGGCCGCCGATGAGCGACGCACCAGGTTGCTCGCAGCCGCTGCGGTGTCGTTGCGGGGACTCTCGGACACCCTCGATCCCCTCGGCGCTCGATTTGCCGCAGCGGGACACGAGCTGTTCCTCGTGGGCGGCTCGGTGCGCGACGCGGTGCTGGGCCGGCTCAGCACCGGCGACCTGGACTTCACCACCGATGCACGTCCCGAGCAGGTGCAGGAGTTGCTGCGCGGGTGGGCCGAGGCCATCTGGGACACCGGGATCGAGTTCGGCACCATCAGCGCGGTCAGGGCGGGTATCCAGATCGAGATCACCACATTCAGGGCCGATTCCTATGACCGGGTGAGCCGCAACCCCCAGGTGCGGTTCGGTGATCGACTCGAAGACGATCTGGTGCGCCGCGACTTCTCCATGAACGCGATGGCCGTGAAGATCGGTGCCGACGGCAGCCAGGAGTTCATCGACCCTCTCGGTGGGATGGACGCGTTGCTGGCCGGGGTGATCGACACGCCCGCCGCGCCCGAGGATTCGTTCAACGACGATCCGCTGCGCATGTTGCGTGGTGTGCGGTTCGTCTCGCAGCTCGGATTTTCGCTGTCACCGCGGGTGTTCGCGGCCACGGTGGAGATGGCAGGCCAGATCAAACGGATCACTGTGGAGCGGATTGCAGCCGAACTCGACAAGCTGATCCTCGGCGAACATGCGGTCGATGGAGTCGAGACGTTGTGTGAGACCGGCCTGGCCGAGCTGATCATCCCCGAGATACCCGGGATGAAGCTGGCCATCGATGAACACCATCAGCACAAGGATGTCTACACCCACTCCCTCACCGTGCTCGCCCAGGCGATGGACCTCGAGGACGGCGATCCCGATCTGGTCTTGCGGTGGGCGGCGATCCTCCACGACATCGGCAAGCCGGCAACCAGGCGTCACGAACCGAACGGTGGGGTGAGTTTTCATCACCACGAAGTGGTCGGCGCCAAGATGGTCCGTAAGCGCCTGCGCGCTCTGAAGTATCCGAAGGCGGTCATCGAGGACGTCGCGAACCTGGTGTTCCTGCATCTGAGGTTCCACGGCTACGGCGACAATCAATGGACCGACTCGGCGGTGCGACGCTACGTGACCGATGCCGGTCCCCTGCTGCCGAGGCTGCACAAACTGGTGCGGGCCGACTGCACCACTCGCAACAAGCGCCGGGCGCGCAAGTTGCAACAGAACTACGACAACCTCGAGCAGCGCATCGCCAGGATCGCCGAACAGGAAGATCTGGCGAAGGTCCGGCCCGACCTCGACGGCAACACCATCATGGAGTTGCTCGATCTGCCCCCGGGCCCGATGGTCGGCAAGGCCTGGCGGTATCTCAAGGAACTGCGGCTCGATCGCGGACCCATGTCGCGCGAGGAGGCCGAAGAGGCGTTGCGGCAATGGTGGGCCGCCGAGCAGCAGAGCTGAACCGGCTGTTCCTTGGCTAGCTGAGTGACACCATCTCGCTGATGTCGTCGTTCGGGAACGGGCCGTCGACCACAGCGGTCACCGTTGCCTTGTTCAGGGTGATGGCGCCCCTGTGGTTGTCGAGGAAGGCGGTGTCCGCGGCGTCACGGCCGGTCGAGATGCGGACCAATGTCTGGCGAGGCGCCAGGCAGGTGGCGTCGACAACTCGCCACCGGCCGTCGACGAATGCCTCGGCGACGGCGTGGAAGTCCATCGGATCGCAACCGGGCGCGTACACGGCGACAAGTCGAGCCGGGACGTTCACCGCCCGCAGGATCGCGACCACCAGGTGTGCGTAGTCGCGGCAGACGCCGGCGCCGGCCAGCAGGGTGTCGGCGGCGCCGTCGATGGGGTCGCTGGAACCCGGGACGTAGTCCAGATGCGTACCCACCCACGAAGCGACCTTTTCGAGCAGCTCCGCGGGGTCGGTCAGATCGCCGAATTGCTTTGCGGCGAAACCGAAGAACTTGTCGGCCTCGGCGTATCGGCTCGGCCGCAGGTACATCGACAGGTCGTGGTCGGATACCGGTGCCGGGTCGGCGGAACCGAGGACGGTGGCGGTGTACTCCACCTGCAGATTGCCCACCCCGGCGTGCAGCATGTGGATGCGGCTTCCGTGCGCACCGCTGATCTCTTTGGCCGACACGGGTTTTCCGTCCAGAACAAAGGACAGCGACTCGGTGACCTCGGCCCCGGGATGCGGGGCCACGGTGATCTGGAACTCCAGATCGGTCTCGCCGGTGATGTCGACGTCGAGATGGGCGGATACATCACGTTTGAGCACAGGAACTCCTCGGCAGGGCGGGACTCGGCACGACGGGCCTCTACGGAAGGGAAGCCCCGTGCGGCTTGGATGGGTGCCCGACGACGGCGGCGGCTACGCCAGGAACGTTACCGCACCCGGTCGCACCTCGATGGTTGCCGGCAAACGCCCGATCCGGTCGCCATCGGCATAGATCGGCGCGGTCGGTACGCAGTCCAGGACAATGCGTGAACCACGGAACTGCTCGACCTCTTTGTGCTCGATGTGCTTGCCGCTGTACATGGTCGGGAACAATCCGAACATCTTCAGGCGTGGTCCGTGAGAGATCAGTGTGAGGTCGAGCAGGCCGTCGTCGATGACCGCCGACGGCGTGATCTTCATCCCGCCGCCGTATGAGGGTGTGTTGCCCACCGCCGCCAGGATGAGGTCGCGTTCGAATGTGTTGTCATCCACCGTGATCCGATAGTGAAACGGCTTCATCCGCGCCAGTTCGGCGACCGCCGCCAGTGGGTAGCGCAATTGCCCCTTGGGCCACGACATGTTGTTCGCGCGCTCGGTGACCAGCGCGTCGAGGCCGGTGGCCGCGACCGTTCCGAAAACGGCACTGGGGCCGTCGGCCGGCGTGATGACCGCGATGTCGAACGGTCGGCGACGCCCGGCGGCGATGATGGCGGCCGCAGCAGCGGGGTCGTCGGTGGGGATCCCCAGAGCGCGTGCGTGGTCGTTGCCGGTCCCGGCCGGGATGAGACCCAGCGGGACACCGGTGTCGCCGACGGCCTCCAGGGCCAGGCGAACGCTGCCGTCGCCGCCGACCACCACCAGGGCGTCGATGTCGGATGCGGCGGCCGTGCGCGCGAGTTCGCGGGCGTCGTCGGGGTCGCGGCCGACCAGCTCGGTCACCTCCACACCGCGGTCACGCAGCGCGGCGAGTGCGGTGGCTGCGGCGCGCACGCCGAGGCCATGGCGGGCAGCGGGATTGATCAGAGCGGACACCCTGGCGATCGCAGTGGTCATGGGATGAGTTTGCCCGGGTTGAGGATGCCGGTGGGGTCGAGCGCGGATTTCACCGCGCGCAGCACCCGCAGTCCCACGTCGCCGACCTCGTCGGCGAGCCACGGCCGGTGGTCGGCGCCGACGGCGTGATGGTGGGTGATCGTCGCACCGGAATCGATCATCGCTTGTGATGCAGCGGTTTTCGCATGCAACCACTGCCCGATGGGATCATCTGAGGCCCGGTAGACCACTGTGAAGTACAACGAAGCCCCGGTGGGGTAGGTGTGGGAGATGTGGCAGAGCACAAGGGCGGGGGAGCCGGATTCCTCGATGGCGGTGGTCAGGGCTGTGGCCACGGCAGCCTTGGTGTCAGCCAGCTCGGCCCACGTGGTCGCGGTCTCGAGGGTTTCGCAACCGACGCCGATCGCGAGCAGCGCATCACGTAGGTACGGGGCGTTGAACCTGCCGTGCGCCCAGGCGTGTGCGGGTTCGGCGCCCATCGATGTGGCGCCGGCAGCCGAGAACAGGGCGGCGGTGAGGTCGCGGCGCGCGGCGGCGAGATCGTCTGTGCCCTCGAAGGTCGTGATCGCCAGGCAGCCGCCTGACCGGGCCCCGCCCTGATCACCTGCGCCGATCTCGGCTGGTCTCGCCAGGTTCACCCCGGTCTCCGCCTCATCAGACAACCGCATCACCGTAGGACCACCGCCTTGCTGTGCCACGGCACGCAACGCATCTGCGCCAGAGGCGAAGTCGGGAAAGTGCCACGCTTCGCCGATGGTCACCTGGGGGATGCGGCGAACTCGCACGGTGACCTGGGTGATGATCCCGAAGGTGCCTTCCGAACCGAGGAACAGTTGCCGAAGGTCCGGCCCTGCAGCATTTTTCGGCGCGCCACCCAGGTCGAGGGTGCCAACGGGCGTGACCACTCGCAGGCCGGTCACCATGTCGTCGAAGCGCCCGTACCCGGCTGATGCCTGCCCCGACGATCGGGTGGCCGCGAACCCCCCGATGGTGGCGAACTGAAAGCTCTGTGGAAAGTGCCCGAGTGTGAAGCCGTGTTCGGCGAGAAGTTGTTCGGCGGCCGGTCCGGTCACCCCTGCGCCGAGGGTGGCCTGCCCCGACACGGTGTCGATCGCGATCAATTCGTCGAAACGGCGCAGGTCGACCGACAGCGTCGCGCGGTGCTCGCCGCTGTCGGGATCGAGGCCACCAACCACGCTGGTGCCGCCGCCGAAGGGCACCACGGCCACCTCGGAGAGCGCGCACCACTGCAGCAGGGCATGAACCTCGTCGTCAGACGCGGGGATCGCCACACCGTCCGGCGCGGCCTGCTCTATCTGCTTGCGTCGCAACAGGTCCAGGGTCGATTTACCGCCGGATCGGATCAGCCGATCGCCGTCGGCGGTCGAGACGGCGTCGACGATCGCGCGCAATGCATCGAGGTCGGTGTCGGTCAGGCGGGTGGGGGACAGGCGCACCTGATCGGCGGTCGGTGCATCGATCGGATCGCCGGAGATGCCCAAGACGCCGACGAGAAGGTTCTTGATGTCGGCGGAGAGGTGGGTGGCCGCCGCTTCGGCTCCCCACGCATCCCACTTCATCGGGGGAAGCGGTAGTGCGTGTTGTGGATAGTTCACCGTCATGCGTTACAGTTTTACACAATATGTCAATCCGTCACGCCAAGATCGCCGCAGTGGGCGATCCCTCCGTCGCCGACCGCGTTCTCGACGCGGCGCGGACATGTCTCGTGCGCGCAGAAGGCGGCAAGATCACCCTCGCCGAGGTTGCGCGACTGGCCGGAGTGAGTCGGCCGACCGTGTACCGACGCTGGCCCGACGTGCAGTCGGTGACCGCCGACCTCGTCACGAGGGAGATGAGCCGGGTCATCGCCGGCGAGCCGCCACAAGGCACATCGCTGGGGGACAAGGTCGACCGAATTGTCGCCGTGGCCGATGCCATCCGTCGCAACGACCTGTTCGCGGTGTTGTGGAGTGAGCCGTCGGCAGCGCTGGCGCCGTATGTGTTCATCAGGTTCGGGCGGAGTCAGCAAGCGGTGCTCGCACTCCTGAACCGCACGATCGCAGACGGTCAACGCCGCGGCGACATCCGCGACGGCGATCCCGACCAACTGGCCACCATGGTCCTGCTGATCTGCCAGTCCACGATCCAATCCCACGCGATCGTCGAACCCATTCTCGGTGAGCGATGGTCGCCAGAACTGCGGCACGCACTCATGTCCTATCTGAGGAGCTCGCCATGACCGGCAGACCCCTGTCTTTTGCCGACGCGTCGTTGAACGCCCACCGCCGCAGCAGCGAACTCGCACAACTCGCTTCGCGCACCGATCCGGTGGACGTACTGGTCATCGGTGGGGGTGTCACCGGGGCCGGGGCGGCACTCGATGCAGCAGCCCGCGGGCTGTCGGTGGTGTTGGTGGAGGCGCATGACCTGGCCTTCGGAACCAGCCGATGGAGCAGCAAACTCGTCCATGGCGGTCTGCGATACCTCGCGACCGGCAACATCGCGATCGCACGCGAATCCGCGCTCGAACGTCATCGGGTGATGACGGTGATCGCACCGCATCTCGTACGGCCGGTCGGCCAGCTGCTGCCTGTCTACTCCGACACCCCGTTTGTCGCCAAGGTCGCGGCCCGCGCAGGCATGTTTGCCGGAGATGTGCTGCGGCACAACGCCAAGACGCCCACCACCGTATTGCCGCGCTCACGCCGGATCTCGGCGCAGCGGGCAGGCGAACTGTGTCCGGGAATCCGGACCGATGGGTTGCGGTCGGCGGTCCTGGGACACGATGGGCAGCTCATCGACGATGCCCGTCTGGTGGTCGCACTCGCGCGTACCGCGGCAGGTCTCGGCGCCAGTATCTGTACCTACACCCGCGCCTCCGACGTCACCGGGCACGGCGCTCTGCTCACCGACACCAGGACGGGCCACAGCTTCCCGATCGCAGCCCGGTCGGTGATCAACGCAACCGGGGTGTGGTCGGGCCAGGTCGACGATTCGATACGCCTACGGCCAAGTCGCGGAACGCATCTCGTGGTCGACGCCGCTGCTGTGGGGAATCCGACCGCCGCCCTCACCGTTCCGATGGCGGGCAGCATCAGCCGGTTCGTCTTCGCACTGCCGCAGCAGCTGGGCCGGGTGTACATCGGGCTCACCGACGAGGACGCACCAGGCGACATCCCGGACGAGCCCACCCCGTCCAAGAACGAGATCGATCTGCTGCTCAACACGATCAACCAGGCACTCAGCCGGGAACTCACCCGGTCGGACATTCGCGGCACCTACTCGGGACTGCGACCGCTGATCGACGACGGCGGCACGGGGGAGCGGGCCACCGCGGACCTGTCGCGCAACCATCTGGTCCGGGTCAGTCCTACCGGTGTGATCACGGTGGTGGGCGGGAAGCTGACGACCTACCGCCAGATGGCCCAGGACGCCGTCGACGAAGCCGTCCAGCGCGGCGGCATACGCGCGGCATCGTGCGAGACCGAGTCACTGGCACTGGTGGGCGCCGTCGGGCGGACCGGCGACAGCACGTTGCCCGAGTCGCTGGTGGCGCGGTTCGGTGCCGAGGCCGAGCGCGTCCTCGAGACGGCCACGGTGAGCAACCCCGCCGGCCGAATAGCCGAGGACATCGACGTCACCCGGGCCGAAGTGCAGTACGCGCTGACCGCCGAAGGGGCGCTGAACGTTGATGACATCCTGGCCAGACGCACCCGAATTGCGTTGGTGCCCAGCGATGCCGACGCGGCACGCCCGGCAGTCACCGAGATCGTCAAGGCGGCCGTGTCCGCGAGCGCTTGACCCTATCCTGGTGCGATGAGCGAAGTCACCGAGGACGATCTGTCCGACATCCTGGCGGCAACCCGGAGTTTTGTGCGTGAGCAGGTGGTTCCGCGCGAGCAGGAGATCGCCGACGGCGATGCGATTCCTGCCGACCTCCTGCAGGCGGCCAAGGACATGGGCTTGTTCGGGTTCGCGATCCCTCAGCAGTGGGGTGGTCTCGGTCTGGACCTCGAACAGGATGTCCGGCTCGCACAGGAGTTGGGCTACACGAGTCTGGCCTTCCGGTCGAGCCTCGGCACCAACAACGGCATCGCCGGTCAGGTGCTGGTGGAGTTCGGAACCGATGAACAGAAAGAAGCCTGGCTGAGCCGGATCGCGTCGGGCGAGGTGGTGGCGTCGTTTGCGCTCACCGAGGACGGGGCCGGTTCGAATCCGGCCGGCCTACGAACGAAAGCCGTTGCCGACGGGGATGATTGGGTGATCAGCGGCGAGAAGCGCTACATCACCAACGCGCCGTGGGCCGATCTGTTCGTGGTGTTCGCGCGCTACCGGCCGGCCGATGAGACCGGCCCGGGCATCGCAGTCTTCCTGGTGCCTGCCGATACCCCCGGAGTGAGTGTGGGCCCGAAGGATTCGAAGATGGGCCAACAAGGGTCGGTGACCGCCCAGGTCTTCTTCGACGACGTCCGGGTACCCGGTGCGTCACTTGTGGGCGGCGATCCAGAGGTGGGATACCGGGCGGCCATGACCATTCTCGCCCGTGGCCGCATCCACATCGCGGCAGTCGCAGTCGGGCAGGCGCAACGTGCATTGGACGAATCGGTGCAGTACGCCGCGCTGACGACGCAGGGAGGCACCGCGATCGGCGACTTCCAGTTGGTGCAGGCAATGCTCGCCGACCAGCAAACCGGCGTGATGGCCGGCCGGGCGCTGGTGGCCGAAGCGGCGCGCAAATGGGTCAGCGGCGAGGACCGTCGCATCGCGCCCTCGGTGGCAAAGCTGTATTGCACCGAGATGCTGGGCAAGGTCGCCGATCTCGCGGTTCAGGTTCACGGGGGCAGCGGGTACATCAGAGGTGTTGTGGTGGAACGCATTTACCGAGACGCGCGACTCCTGCGGTTGTACGAGGGCACCAGTGAGATACAGCGGCTGATCATCGGCTCAGGCCTGGTGCGAGCGGAGAAGAAGAGGACTCAGTAACCCATCCCGCGTAGTTCGTTCGCGAGCTGGTCCAGATGCGACCGCTGGACGTCGAGGTGCGGGCTGATCCGCAGCACCGACTGCTCGGCACTGAGCGGCGCACGCCAGCTGTCGGCGCAGGTGACCAGGATGCCGATGGACCGCAACTTGTCTCGTGCCGCCAGGACGTCCGACGGACCCCAGCCCGGGGGAGGTGCGAGGGTGACGATCGCCGAGGGCTCGTTGATCGGTTCGATCACCTCCCAGCTGCCGATGCCGTGCAACCGCTCCCGGGTGAACTGCCCGATGGCCGCGAGTTCGCGGCTGACCCGTTCGGGACCGAAGCTCTGCAGCTCCTGGATTGCCACACCCAGACCGAGACGTCCCGCGACAAACGCTTCGGAACTCTCGATCTCCGCAGGGCGGACCGAGTCGCCGCGCACGGCGAGGAAGCCGACGCCGCGAGGACCGGCCAGCCACTTGCGGCTCGTTCCGTAGACCACGTCGGCACCGGAAGCGCAGTCTCGTTGACCGAACGACTGGGCGACATCGACCACCACCGGTACCCCGGCGGTACGCGCCAGCTCGACGATCTTCTCGACCGGCTGCACGACTCCGCTGTGAGATCCGATGTGGCACACGTGGATGAAGTCGGGCTGCTCGAACTGCAGCATGTTCTCGAGCGCATCGGTGTCGACGTGTCCGTACACGTCGGCGGACGGGATGGTGTGCACGGCGTACCCGCGGCGCTCGAACTCGTCGAGGTTGGGCCCGAACTCGTTCTTGGCCACCCACACCGATGCCGAGATCGGCAGATTCCAGAAGGTCAGCAGCGCGCGGAGTGCGGCCTTCGCCGACTCGCGGAACGCGAGCTCGTGCGCCTGGCGCCCGACGAGCGTGGCGATGTCACGACGGCACCGGTCCAGCGACTCGGTGATCTGTTCCTGGGCCACGTAGGCGCCGCGCTCGGCTTCGCGCCACAGGTGGGCGGTGATGGTTTCGATGACCTGATTCGAAGCGCGCGATGCCGCGGCGGAATCGAGGTGGATGCTGACGGGCTCTGTTCGGGCCCGATGCCATAGGTCACCGAGCTCGCTGACGTACATCCGAAGGTCCTCCTCGCAGGTCATGCTGGGTGACGCCGGGCACTGGGGTCGCTCTTACGCTACCGCGAAGGGGCGCGGCGGAACCCGTCACCCACCAGCGCCGTCCAAGTACTCATGGAACCGACGATCGAGTATGTCTTCGGGGCCGGTGACGGGCGGACCAGCACCTGGACCTCGTCGGCAGATCTCACCCTCGGAGGAGGTGCTCCGGATGCGGTTCGGCTCGACTTCGACGGCGACGGATTGTCCGACGATGCGTTGTGGGATCGCGACCATGACGGACGGGCCGACTGCAGCGCGCTCGACCTCGACGACGACGGCGCCGTCGACGCCTGGTTCACCGACGATGGTTCAGGAGTGTGGGGAAGGCGGTCCGAGGGCCTTGCCGGTGCTGGACCGGACGTGCCGCCTGATCCGCCCCGTTCGCAGACGC
Source organism: Williamsia muralis NBRC 105860 (assembly GCF_001598915.1). Classification (GTDB taxonomy): domain Bacteria; phylum Actinomycetota; class Actinomycetes; order Mycobacteriales; family Mycobacteriaceae; genus Williamsia; species Williamsia muralis. The sequence continues at coordinate 120,246 of NZ_BDAP01000002.1, forward strand.
CGGCAAACCCGGAAGAGCCGTCTGCACCATCAGGGGAGCGTACGTTCGACAGCAACGCCGACGGACAGGACGACATCGCGGTCTCCCGCACCGGCGGGCGGCTCTACATCGACACCGATGACGACGGGAAGTTCGATCAGGTGCTGATCGACTCGGATCTGAATGGTGTCGCCGACTCGGGGGCGCATCCCGGGCCGGAGGGTTTGACGTTCGACCGCTATGGGTAGCTCCGCTAACAGTTTGCGACTATCGACTTCATCGGAGAATTGGCGGATAGTTCGCACAGACGGCCGCTCGAATTGAGGCGACGAGTCTCAGGGCGGTTGCCGCCCCTGTCAGCAGCCACCCTGAGAGCCACCCCTCGCTCCACTTGAATGACCGTTACGATCAGAAATGGAAGTAAGGCTCAGTCAACCATGAGGGCAGATGCAGTGCAAGACTTCGGGGCGGCCCAGGAAGACGTAGAGCCTGTGGTGCTGTGCGGGTCCACCGCCCGCACTCACCAAGAGTGCTTCGACCGAGCGGGCCGGCTGGCATCAGCCCTGGTCGACTGCGGTGTCGAGTTCGGTGACAGGGTCGGACTCCTTGCCTTCAACAGCGTCGACTTCCTCGAGATCTCCATCGCCATCGCCTCTGCAGGAGGCAACCCGGTGCCCATCAATTGGCACTGGACCGCACCCGAGATCACCTACCTCCTCGACGACTGCGAGCTGCGGATCCTCTTCTGCGACACGATGCATCTGCACACCGCCCGCCAGGCCGTTGCCGCGGCGCGCTCGACTGTGCAGATCGTCGAGGTCACAGACGGGGTGAACCGCCGCAATTCGCATGAAGCACTCATCGCAAGTCGGTCCGACGGGCTCGAGTACCGGGAGGGGGCCATGGCGGCCTCGCTCGGCCTGATCTACACCTCGGGTACCACCGGACGGCCCAAAGGCGTTGTGCGCGAGCGCATGAGCGCGGATCAACTGTTCACCGTGGCTGCGGCCACGGCCGAACACATGGGGCTCCGGCAAGGCGGCGAGCTGCTTGTCGCCGGACCGCTGTATCACGCAAGTCCCAATGCTTTTGCTCTCCTGGGTCTACGGGTTGGCTCGAACGTGACCCTCATGCCGAGGTGGGATGCCGAAGATTTCCTCGAGTTGATCCACACCAGGCGTATCGAGCAGGCCAAGGTCGTCCCCACGATGCTCTCCCGGTTGCTGTCGCTGCCACCAGAGGTTCGGGCCGCCTATGACGTGTCGTCCGTGACGCACCTCGTCCATTCGGCTGCGCCGTGTCCACCGGCCATCAAGCGAGCATCCATCGAGTGGTTCGGTGACGCGGTCAAGGAGTTCTTCGGCTGCACGGAAGGCGGGATCATCACCTGGATCGACGCACAGGAGTGGTCGGAGCGGCCGGGATCGGTCGGCCGTCCGGTGGACGGTTCTTCGGTGAGGATCGTTGACGACACGGGCCGGCCGGTGCCGGCCGGGACCCCGGGACGCGTACAGATAAAGCCGCCGCAGGACTGGCCGGCCTTCACCTACCTGCGCAGCCCCACACCGGCCCGGTTCCCTCTGGATGTGGGCGATGTCGGCTACGTCGACGACGACGGATACCTGTACCTGACGGGCCGCAGCACCGAGGTGATCATCTCCGGCGGGGTCAACATCTATCCCGCCGAGATCGAGGCCGCAGCGATGGAACTGGCGTGCGTCGAAGACGCTGCCGCGGTCGGCCGACCACACGAGGGTGACCTGGGGGAGCAGGTGGCCCTGTATGTGGTGGCCAGGCCCGGGTACGACGTCCAGCCGACCCTGCTGCTCGACGCGCTCAGTGAGCGCCTGGCGTCGTACAAGCTGCCACGGATCATCGAGGTGCTCGACCATCTCCCGCGCGACGACAGCGGCAAGGTCTACAAGTTCAAGCTGTGAGGTTGTGCCCGAGTCGTTTCAGGCGGCGGGATTGTGCCGGCGCAGTCGCCGGTCTTCGAGCGCTCGCGCGGTGCGGTAGGTGCGGCCGGCACGCCACACCTGGAACGCTGCTTCGAGACTGAGAAGCAGCGACCCGGCGACGCAAAAGCCGAGCGCCAGCAGTCCCAGTGTGACGCTGACCGGGCTTGTCTCGGCTATGGGGATGTCCGCGATATAGATGAGCGCGGTTCCGACGAACTTCCACGCCGCCCAGCCCACACCGAAGAGACCGCCCAGGCCGACGAGATAGCGCAGCGGGCCAAGTTCGGAGCGCACTACGGTCCAGCCGAGAAAGCCCGCCGGAAGACCGATCCAGATGGCGAAGACCGCCTCGTACAGAACAACGTTGAAGTGGTCACCGTATTCGGTGAGGAAGTTGGCCGACGGCGGGAAGTCCGCGTGCACGAGGGTCATGTTGATCACCGCGACGGACGCTGCGGCACCGAGCACCAGGATCATCACCCGTTGGTGCAACTCGGGATCGGTCCACTCGTCGCCGTCGGGATCCAGGCTGTTTCTCCGGATCGCGATCAGCGCACCGACCAGCGCACAACCGGCCAGCACCGCTGATGTTGCGCCCCACATGCGTTCGGCAGTGGTCATCAGATGTCGCACCCCGTCTTCGGGTACGAGCGCTAGGTAGTTCTCTCCGGTGAGGCAGTAAAACGTGATGCACACACCGAAGACGATTGTCGTGGCACGGCGATACCAACCGCCTCGGAGGGCGATCAGGATTCCCAGGGCCACCCCTGTCCAAGCCAGGGCCCCGAGAAGGGTGTTCATGCCACGATGCCAACAGCTCCGAATGCAGCGGTCAGGGCGCGATTGGTCCGGGGCTCATTGCCTCGGCCTTCGGCGAGCGTGCCCACTGTGGTGGCAAAGGCCTCGGCCTTGGCCTCCCGGCGTGAGTTCTGATCGCAACCGTCGTGGCCTGCCAGCAGGTGCCAGGCCTCATGCGCGGCGATGTGGATGCGATGGGCGGTGGAGACATTGCCCGGGATGACGATGATCGCGGTGCCGTTTGCGGTACGCAACGCCGCCCCCGTCAGTTCGCCTGAGGTCAGGCTGTCCGAGGTGATGCAGCGAACCGCGCAATCGAGTTGGCGGGTGAGACGGTGTTCGAAGTCCTCCCAGGACCAATCACCTTCGGGGGTGATCGCGGCGGCCAGGCGGAACATCTTCTGTCGGGTCATCATTGTCCGACGCTCTTCTCTGCTTCCAGTACCCGGCTCACCTCGCGGAGCAACGTCGCCAGTTCGGCTCGCCCGGTCGACGACAGCTGGTCGGCGCGAAGTCCGGCCACCTGTAGTCCCGTTTCTTCGATCGCCGCCTGCACCTCTTCGCCTAGAGTGCGGGGGTTGTTCGAAAAGTGGTCTTTGGAGACCCCGAAGAAGGAGCAGATGGCGTCGCGAACGGCGCCGTCGACCTTCATCACGCGACCCTTGCGGATCCGCCACACGAACTGCCGGTCGATGTTGCGGCCGGTTTCTGCCGTGACCCAATCAGCGATCTCGGCGTTCGCGGTACGAGACCCACCCGGCCACCGAATGGCACAGAGCTTATTGAGCTCGATAGCGAACTCCGACACCTCATCACGATTGCGCATGCGGTAATAATGCCAGGTCCAATACCACTTTGTCGCCACAGTCTGCAGTCGAGGTCGAGCATGGAAAAAGTCATGATGTCCGTTCGTGCCCCCGTTCCCGACGACAAATGGTGCTCTGAACTGCGAAAACGTGTCGTGGAATTGACTGCGAAAGCGGATTTTTCGGGGGTCACCATCAATGTCCGGGATTCGCCTGTGACCGACTCAATCATGACTCTGACCACGCTGGAACCTCCGATTGTGGCCGTCATCAGCGTGTGGACCCACCAAAACTACGGTCCCGGTGTCTCGGAATTGATCAACACTCTCGAAAGCGATTATTGAAACCCCGACTACGGAAACATCGCCGCCTATCTCGTCACCGAATCGATTCCACTGCCGCCGCCTGTTGTCGAATCGGGCACCAGAACACCCGGGCTGGCGAACATGGCGTTTCTGCGCAGACCAGAACACATCGATGAACAGACGTGGCTGCGACGCTGGCATCTCGACCACACCAGCGTGGCGATCGAGACCCAGTCGACGTTCGGCTACGTGCAGAACGCGGTGGTCAGGCCGCTCACAGCAACGTCGCCACCGCTCACTGCCATCGTCGAGGAACTGTTCCCGATCGAGGCGGTTCACGATGTGCACGCTTTCTTCGGCGCCGCTGACGACAAAGACCTGGCGGACAGGATGGGCCGGATGCTCGCGAGCACCGGCGCCTTCGGTGCCGATCAGAACATCGACACCGTGCCCACGAGCCGCTACGTCTATTCGACCCCGTTCCGCGACTGAGCGTCAGGGCCTGGGCGGGCCGGCCTCGATACGTTCGAGTTGATAGGCGATGGGGTCGGCAGACGCGGATTCCCAATCGGAGTCGAGCCACCAGGTGATGCCCGCAGCGGCAAGCTCCCCAGCCTGTTCGCGCTCGGCGGCCGGGTCGGACAGGTCGGCAGTGCCTTCGTAGACGATGTCGTAGTTTCCCGTGAAACCAAGTTCGGCCCGCAATTCGCGAATCTCCCTGGCCACCCTCGCCCAGTGCTCCACGGAAACCGGTACCACGCCTTCGATTCCGGGGTCACGAGGGAAGTTCGGTAGGAGCCCGTCGCACCGAGCCGCTCGAGCCATGGACTTGCGCGCGCCTTGTAGTCCGACACACCAGGTGGTGATCCGCGGCTGCTGGACCGGCGGCAGTGGCAGCTCGAAGTCCGTCGGCTGCACCTGATAGTGCTTGCCGTCGTAGGCGAACGGCTGCCCGGCCCAGAGACCAAAGAGCACGTCGAGTCCCTCGTCGAACAGTTCGGCGCGGGTTTTACGGCCCTGGTCGCGCTCGAAGGCCAGCCACCCGGGATGCAGGGCGCCCATGCCGACGCCGAGGATCACACGGCCGTTGCTCAGCCGGTCGAGGGTGGTGGTCGTCGAAGCCAGATCCCACGGTTTACGGCGCGGAAGTGGGGTGAGCATCGTGCCCAGGCGGATGCGCTCGGTGCGCATCGCCGCGGCGGTCAGCGAGATCCAGGGGTCGTTGCCCCACAGTGCCTCCCAGCCGAAGACCGCGTCCCAGCCGGCCGCTTCCGCCGCGACCGCCAGATCGGCGAACTCCATGCCGGCGCCCTTCGGGAACACGATTCCGTACTGCACGCCGCCTCCTGGTCAGATGGTGATCTTCTCCGGTGATGACCGATTGTTGACCACACGTACGACAAAGATCGCCACCACGTAGACCACGGAGCCCGCGATGATCAGATCGGGCGACTTGCCGTTGTCCGCAATCGTCAAGGCCGCCACGAACACCGCACCGACAAATGCGAAATTGAAGAGCGCGTCCTGGAACGAAAATGCCTGCCCGCGACGGGCGTCGTCGACGTCCATCTGCATCGCGGCGTCGGCGCACAGCTTGCACACCTGGCCGATCAGTCCGAGCACCACGGCGGCAACGCAGATGACGATCCCGTTGAACGTGCACAGTGCGATCTGGGCAAGCGCTCCGACCGCCAGCGCCGACACCACCGCCCGTGTCCTGCCGATGCGGGCGACGAGGAACGGTGTGATCACCGCAGCCAGGAACATCCCCACCGCGATCATCCCGGCCACCAGGCCGAAGCCGGTGAGCCCGCCACCGAGCGACGAATGTTTGGTCAGTACCAGCAGCACCAAGGTGTTGACCCCGAAGACCAGCCGGTGGGCGCCGACCGCCGAGAGGGCCGCGGCCACCGACGGCACCTTCCAGACGGCCCGGGCTCCATGGCCCAGACCCACCGCGACCGCACGCAGCGCGGAACCGCCGGGACTTCGTGCCCGCGATCCGCCGACGACGTCGGGGTGGTCGGGTCCGAGCTGAAGTGGTTCGAAGCGGTGGGCGATGAAGGCGGCGATCAGAGCGACCACCACTGCACCCATCGTTGTCGCGGCGCTCCCGGTGTTGTCGGAACCGAAGATCTCACGCAGGACGAGAGCTCCGCCGGCACCGGCGGCCAGAGCGCCCGCACCGATGGTCGTGAAGAAGGAGTTCATCCCGACGAGGTGCTCGCGCGCGGCCACGTGTGGCAATCCCGCCGAGAGTCCGGACGCCACAAAACGACTCGCGCCGGTCACAGCCAGGGCGGCGATGAGGACGCCGGTGTCGCCGGTTCCGGTGGCGATCACGATCGCCACCAGGCTCACCAGCACCGCGCGCAGGACGTTGGCCCACACGAGCACGGTGCGCCGATCCCAGTGATCGAGGAGGGCTCCGGCGAACGGGCCGATCACCGAGTAGGGGAGAAGTAGTACGGCCATCCCGGCGGCGACGGCCATCGGGTCGGCGTGCCGTTCGGGATTGAACAGGATCGCGCCGCCCAGGGCGGCCTGGAAGAGCCCATCGGTGAACTGGCTGCCCAGACGGACCGCGAGCAGCCGCGAAAGGCCCGGTGAACAACGAAAAGACCTGATGAAGTCCCGCAGAGGTAACCGGTGGTCACCGATGGGGGAGGGCGGCACGGTTGCCGCCGTGGTGGGTTCGACGTTCACCATGTCCAGCGTACAAACACCTCGCCGGTGGCGTGCGATGATGAACGCGTGTCACCGAGTACCGCCCAGGTGTCTGCCGGCAGTCTGCTGATGGCCTCAGCCGATCTCGCCGAGCCCACGTTTCGCCGCACGGTGATCTACGTCATCGAACACAATGACGCGGGCACGCTCGGGGTGGTCTTGAACCGGATGAGTCAGACTGCGGTGCACAATCTTCTGCCGGCATGGACCGACACGGCCGCCCGGCCGAAGGCGATCTTCGTGGGCGGGCCGGTCAAGCAGGACTCCGCTCTGTGTCTCGGTGTCGTCAAGCCGGGTATGCCCATCGACCACCTTCCCGCGCTTCGGCCCGTCGAAGGCCGCGTGGTGCTGGTGGACCTCGATGCCGACGCCGATGATCTCGGGTCGGTGCTGACCGGCGTCCGGATCTTCGCCGGCTACGCGGGCTGGGGGATCGGGCAACTGGGTGACGAACTCCGCCAGGGAAGCTGGATCGTGGCGCCGTCGCTGGCCGACGATGTCCTGGTGCCCGCGGACGTCGATCTATGGGCACAGGTGCTGCGCCGTCAGCCGTGGCCGCTACCGCTGTTGTCCACTCACCCGATCGAACTCGAACGAAACTGACAACCCGTCTTGGCCGGGTCACCGAACTGTTACGGTTCGATTCGGAATCGGTGACGGTGAGAGACCAGTGTCGCCGGGTGTGGGGAGTTGGAGGGGTCCAATGTCAGGGTGGGTTCGTAGGAACGGTTTCGGCAAGGTCGCTGTGATGGCCGGTGTCACGACGGTGGCACTGATGGCCGGGCTGATCAATCCGGTTGCGGCGCAAGCGGATCCGACCGCTGGAGCAAATGGGCAGCAGTGGACTGCCGGACACGATCAGGGCCTGCGGTACCCGGACGTCAACGTCCAGTGGGACGTGCCGATCACGATGAGCGACGGTACGGTTCTCAAGGCCAACGTCTACCGTCCGGCGGATGCCGCCCGTAATCCCGTCGCCACCAAGACGCCCGTGATCGTGAACATGACCCCGTACACCAAGCTGGTGTCGGCGGTGGCCGACGCAGCGTTGTCGAACCCGGTGCTCGGACCGCTGGCCGACCAGCTCGCGGGGATGATCAATCTGTCGGGCACACCGATCGATGGCATCAACGACTTGGCGGGCACGATCCGCGGAGGCTTTGCCCGCACCTTCTCCGTCGACCAGAAACTGGTTCGCAGCGGTTACACCCAGGTGGTGGTCGATGTGCGCGGAACCGGCTTCTCCCAGGGTGTCTGGGACGTCTTCCGTGAGCGCGAGCAGAAGGACACCGTCGAGGTGATCAACTGGGCGGCAGCGCAGGGCTGGTCGGACGGCAACGTCGGGATGAGCGGTGTCTCCTATTCGGGGATCAACCAGATCCAGGCTGCCAACAAGAACCCCGAGCCGCTCAAGGCGATCTTCCCGGTGGAGCCGGGCGGCGACCTCATCCGCGACATCGTCGCGCCGGGCGGCGCCCTCGGCGTCGGCTTCTTGCCGGCATGGCTCGCGCTGGTCAACGGCTTGAAGTTCGTCCCCGACGTCCAGTCGATGCTCAACGGCACCTTCGACTGGAAGTGGTTGTCGGACAGGCTCACCGATCCGGCGGTGTTCGCGCCGCAGCTGTTCGACGCGCTCTTGTCGCCGACCATCGAGTCGATTCCGCCGCGCACGATGAACCTGCTCGACAGCGCGTCCGCCGAGCGCGTGGGCTGGCGTGACCTCGCCGAGAACATCGAGGTGCCGACCATGCTCTACGGCGGCTGGTTCGACCTGTTCACCAACAGCGAGTGGCGGATGTACAACAAGATCCCGCTCTCCGGCGGCAAGAAGCAGCTGATCATGGGCCCCACCTACCACATCACCGGTGGCGCCGGCTTCGGTGATCCGGGCAGCCCACCCCGGCTCGACGTGCTGCAGAAGGCGTGGTTCGACAAGTGGCTCAAGGGCATCGACAACGGGATCGAGAACTACGGGCCTGCCACGCTCTACCAGTTGGGCAACGGCTGGACCACGGCGTCGGACTTCCCGCGCCCCGGGATGAACTACCAGCGGATGTACCTGTCCGACCGCTCGAGCGGTACCGCGCCGCACGCCGTCCGCGACGGCTCGCTGTCGACGGAGCCCCCACCGAGTCGGGGCCGGATGACCGTTGCCCCCGGCCTGGCCACCCTGTGTTCCCGCGATGCGGCCCAGCAGACCGCGGGCCTGGTGGGGATCTTCCCGTTCTGTGCCGACGACGCGCGGATCTCGGAGTCCACGGCCCTGGCGTTCACCAGTGCGCCGGTGCAGGTGCCGACAACCATCAGCGGGCCGGTGAACCTGCACCTCAACACGGTGATGGATGCAACCGACGGGTACTGGACGGCAACGCTCAACGACGTCGCGCCTGACGGTACGTCGACCGTCCTGACGTCGGGCCAGGTGATGGCGTCGCTGCGTGCCCTCGACGCGGAGAAGACGGGTTACGCACCCAACGGCGACGTGGTGGACCCGGTCAACACGCTGACGCTGGAAACCCGGCAACCGGTGCAGCCGGGCAAGGCAGTCCAGCTCGACGTCGGTCTGCTCGCGACGGACGCGTTGATCAAACCGGGCCACCGGCTGCGGGTGGACGTGTTCGCGATGAACTTCCCGAAGGGGCTGCCGCTTCGGCCGCTGCTGAACGAGTCGGAGCTCAAACCGGAACACATCCAGCTCGATCCGAATGCCCCGAGCTTCCTGAGCATCCCGGTGTCGATACCGGCACCCTGACCTGGGCGTTGTTGCCGTTGACTGTGGCCGTTTGGCTAGTTGGTGCACACCTTCTGCAGTGAGCAGCTGGCGCAGCCACCGCTCTGGCCACAGTCCGATGCGGGCTCTTCGACGGTGGTCGCCGCGCGGATGCCGAATGACCCGATGACGCCGGCGATCACCACACCGACCACGATCGCGGCGAACGCGAGGATGACACCGGCTCCGCCGCCGAGCGCGAAGGCGAGGATGGCGCCCATCGCGAGGATGGCTCCGGCGCAGATCAACCCCGGGCCGGCCACGCGGTTGGCGACGACAAACGCGTCGTCATTGCGCATGGTCTCTGCCGACCGGACACCGAACCACCGGTTGCGAGGCAGCTTGCGAGTGGTGCCGAGGGCACCCACCGTGAGGAAGATCAGCGCCAGCACCAGCGTGATAGCGGCGAGGATGAAGGCGGCGATGGTCACCCCACCACCATACGATTGCTGTGCAAATCGCCCGTCGGAAGGCCTGCGTACGGCGGCTGCGAGCAACGCTTTACGCTGGTCAAGTGACTGGTTCGACGACTCCTGGCCCTGACGACACCCTGCAGCACCGCTATACCGCGGACCTGGCCGGGCAGATCGAGGAGCGCTGGCAGCGGAATTGGACCGAAGGCCGTACCTTCGAGGCCCCCAATCCGACCGGTGAACTGGCCGGCGACCTCTCGTCGTTCAGCGGACCGGACGCCAAGCTGTTCGTCCAGGACATGTTCCCGTACCCGTCGGGCTCGGGGCTGCACGTCGGGCACCCGCTGGGATTCATCGCCACCGATGTGTACGCGCGTTATCACCGGATGAACGGCTACAACGTCCTGCACACGATGGGCTTCGACTCTTTCGGGTTGCCCGCAGAGCAGTACGCCGTGCAGACCGGCACGCATCCGCGCACCACCACCGAGGCCAACATCGAGCGATACCTCGAGCAGATCCGCAGGCTGGGCCTCGGTCACGACGAGCGGCGACGGGTGGCCACCACCGACGTCGAGTTCTATCACTGGACGCAGTGGATCTTCTTGCAGATCTACGACGCCTGGTACGACGCAGAGCAGGGTAAGGCGCGGCGTATCCCTGAACTGATCGCCGAGCTGGAATCGGGCGCCCGCACCCTGGCGGACGGCCGGACCTGGTCGGAGCTGAACCAGGCCGCCCGCAACGACGTGATCGACGAGTACCGGCTGGTCTACCAGAGCGATTCACTCGTCAACTGGTGTCCCGGGCTGGGAACTGTGCTGGCCAACGAAGAGGTCACGGCGGACGGCCGCAGCGACCGCGGCAATTTCCCGGTCTTCCGTAAACGCCTGCGCCAGTGGATGATGCGCATCACCGCCTACAGCGATCGCCTCCTCGACGACCTCGAGCTGCTGGACTGGCCGGAGAAGGTCAAGACCATGCAGCGCAACTGGATCGGCCGTTCGCGCGGTGCCCAGGTGTCGTTCGGTGTGCCCGGCACCGATCACCAGATCGAGGTGTTCACCACCCGGCCCGACACGCTTTTCGGTGCCACGTACATGGTGCTCGCGCCTGAACACAAGCTGGTCGACGAGCTCACCACTGCTGCCTGGCCTGCAGACGTCAACTCGCTGTGGACCTTCGGTGCCCCGACTCCCGCAGCCGCGATCGCGAAGTACCGGGAGACCATCGCTGCCAAATCTGACCTGGAGCGCCAGGAGAACAAAGAGAAGACCGGTGTCTTCACCGGCAGCTACGCGACGAATCCGGTCAACGGACAACAGATCCCGATCTTCATCGCCGACTATGTGCTCATCGGTTACGGTACCGGCGCCATCATGGCGGTGCCGGCACACGACCCCCGCGACCACGAGTTCGCGACGTCGTTCGGTCTGGAGATCATCGAGGTGATCGGTTCGGAACAAGGTGTCGCCGAGCAGGCGTACACAGGCGATGGAACGCTGGTGAACTCCGGATTCCTCGACGGGATGACGGTGGAGGACGCCAAGGCGGCGATCATCGAGCGGCTCGAGTCCGATGGTGCCGGCAGCGGGACGATCCAGTACAAACTGCGCGACTGGCTGTTCGCCCGGCAGCGCTACTGGGGCGAGCCCTTCCCCATCGTCTACGACGAGAACGGCGCACCGCATTCGATCCCGGATTCGATGCTGCCGGTCGAGCTGCCCGACGTGATCGATTATGCGCCTGTCTCTTTCGACCCCGACGACGCTGACAGTGAGCCGTCGCCGCCGCTGGCCAAGGCCACCGATTGGGTGCATGTCGAACTCGATCTCGGGGATGGTCTCAAGCACTACACCCGCGACACCAACGTGATGCCGCAGTGGGCGGGCAGCTCCTGGTATCAGCTGCGCTACATCGATCCCGAGAACTCGGAAGAGTTGTGCGCCAAGGAGAACGAGGCCTATTGGATGGGCCCGCGTCCCGAGTTGCACGGACCGCAGGACCCCGGTGGCCTCGACCTCTACGTCGGCGGCGTGGAGCACGCCGTGCTGCACCTGCTGTACTCGCGCTTCTGGCACAAGGTGCTGTTCGACCTCGGACACGTCACCTCGGCAGAACCGTACCGCCGTCTCTACAACCAGGGAATGATCCAGGCGTACGCGTTCACCGATTCGCGGGGCATCTACGTCCCGGCCGAAGAGGTCACCGAAGAAGGTGGCAAGTTCTTCTACCAGGGTCAGGAAGTCAACCGCGAGTACGGAAAGATGGGCAAGTCGCTCAAGAACTCCGTTGCGCCCGATGACATCTGCCGCGAGTACGGCGCCGACACCCTGCGTGTTTACGAGATGTCGATGGGTCCGCTCGACACCTCCCGCGCCTGGGCGACCAAAGACGTGGTGGGCGCCCAACGATTCCTCCAGAGGGCGTGGCGCCTGGTGGTCGACGAGGCGACCGGCGACATGCGGGTCACCGAAGAACCGCTGGCCGACGACACCAATCGTCTGCTCAACAAGACCATCGAGGGCGTTCGGGAGGACTACGCGAACCTGCGCGACAACACCGCGGTGGCCAAGCTGATCGAGCTCACCAATCACCTCACCAAGCAGTATCCGAAAGGTGCTCCGCGAGAAGCTGTATCACCGTTGGTGTTGATGCTCGCGCCGGTCGCGCCGCACATCGCCGAAGAGCTGTGGAACAGGCTGGGCGGCAAGGGATCGCTGGCGCACGGGCCGTTCCCGACCCCGGATCCGCAGTGGCTGGTCGAGGACACCATCGAGATCCCGATCCAGGTCAAGGGCAAGGTCCGCAGCCGGATGACGGTGGCCGCCGATGCAGACGAGGCCACTCTGCGGGCAACGGCATTGGCGGACGAGAAGATCGCGCCGTTGCTCGACGGCGAACCGCGCAAGGTGATCGTGGTGCCCGGCCGAATGGTCAACATCATCCCTTGAGCTGAAGTGGACCACGGCGACAAGCCCGCCTTTGTCAGGCGGGCTTGTCCAACTGGGACCGCAACGCTGAGTCGGTGTGGCGTACAGCCTGTCCTACGACGGGCTCGATGATCGCGCCCAGAGCGCGACCGGCGATGCCCCCAGGGAGGTCGTACGACAGCTCCGCCTCGACGGCCGTGCCGGCACCGGAGTCCTCGAAACGCCACACCGTGGCGGCGGAGAAGCCATTGATCGACTCCAGGCGAACGATCTCGTTCTCCACGAATTCGGTGACCTCGAGGGTGGCCTTGAGAGCCTTCGGGCCGACGTTCATCACCACGTCGAACGTGGCTCCGAGCCCATAGATGGTCTCCGACACCGGTTCGAACTTCTTGACACCGAACATCCAGTCCGGGACGTGCCGGTGGTCGTTGACATAGGCAAAGGCTCGTTCTCGCGTCGCCTTCACCTCGGAACTGTGTCGGACAACTCCCATGAACAACCCCCACCAATCGTCTGCGATTTGCGGACCCGCCACTGGGCCACGGCTTTCTGCACCTTATCGCGACCGCGTCCCGGAGCGACGAGTTGTGGCTTCATGCTGATCGTTTGAGTCGCAGACGGCTGTAGATGAACACCAGGAGCAGCAGCGCGATGGCCCCGAGCACGCTGTAACTCAGGCCGAGAGTTGCCATATCGTGTTTCCACATCGGTTCGTCCTCGGTGGCGGCACCAGGGGTGGTCCATTGGACCTCCACAGTGGACGCCGCGGCGGCGTAACCCCACCGGGCGGGGACAAGCCAGGCAAGCTGCTCGAGGCCCATCCGATCGTGGAGGGCGAAGAGCCCGCCGCAGAAGACCAACTGCACCATCACCACCACCACAAGCGGTGGCATCGTCTGTTCCGGGGTGCGGACCGTCGCCGAGATCGCCAGGCCGATGAGCGCACCGATGCAGGTGAGCAGCGCGAGGTCGATTCCGAGTTCGATTGCGCCGGGCAGGTATACGCCCTTGCCCGGTGTGCCCCGGCCGGCATAGGTGATCACCAGCATGATCACTGTCTGTGCGATAGCGGCGAGGGTGAACACGACCACCTTGGCCGTGAGGTACGCACCTGGCCGTAGGCCGACGGCACGTTCTCGCTCAAAGATTGACCGCTCGCCGACGAGGTCGCGCACCGTGAGCGCGGAGCCCATGAATGTCGCCCCGATCGACAGGACCACCAGGATCTGCAGTGTCTCGGTGGTGCCGGGGGCGTTCAAACCGAAACCGGCCGACCCCGGGATCACCAGGGTGAGTGCCCCCAAGACAACGGGAAGCAAGATCAGGAACATCAGGTAACCCCTGTCGGCGAAGATCAGGCGTATCTGACGACGGGCGATCGTACTGACCTGCCGCAACGCGCTGGTCTGGCGGGGCCGGGGTCGCGGCGCCGATGGCGGTGGGGGTTGCGGTGGTCGGCGGCGCAGCGCCGTCGACCGGTAGCGGGTCGCCGCTTCATCGGGTCGTGCCGCGACATACGCGAAGATCTCCGCCCAATCACCGGTCCCCATTGCGGCATTCACCGACTCCGGCGGACCACAGAATGCTGTCTTGCCGCCGGGGGCGAGCAGCAGGACCTGATCGCAAATCGACAGATGCGCCACGGAGTGGGTGACCACGATGACAACCCGGCCTGCGTCGGCGAGTCTGCGCAGGGTCTGCATCACCTGGCGATCGAGCGCCGGGTCGAGCCCGGACGTCGGTTCGTCGAGGATGAGAAGCGCCGGGCCCGTCAGCAGTTCCATCGCCACCGATGCCCGTTTGCGTTGTCCCCCTGACAATTTGTCGATGCGAGTGCCGGTGTGCTCGGTCAGCTGCAGCTCGGCCAGCACCCCGTCGATCACGGCGTCGCGGTCGGCGCCGGACATGTCAGGCGGCAGTCGCAGCTGTGCGGCGTAGCGTAGCGCCTGGCGCAGGGTGAGCCGCCCGTGGAGTACGTCGTCCTGCGGGACCATGCCGATGCGCGTTCGCAGGGCCTCGTACTCCTCATGAACGCTTCGACCTTCGAAGGTGACCTGGCCGGCGGTGGGATGTCCAGCGCCGGAGACTATTCGGGAGACGGTGGACTTCCCGGCGCCCGACGGCCCGATGATTGCGGTGAGAGTACCTGGCGCAGCGCTGAACTCGATGTCGCTGACGAGTTGCTTCCGGTCGACCGTGAGGCTGACCGAGCTGACGTGGACACCATCGGCGACCACCGACTGGTCCTGCCCGCGGACGAGTTTGCCGTCCGTGACCACGAAGTCGCTGTTGCCGATGGTCACCACGTCGCCGTCGGTCAGCTGGTGTCGCATCACGCGGCGACCGTTGACGTAAGTGCCGTTGACACTGCGTAGGTCTTCGATCAGCAGAGGATGAACCTCTATCTCGAACATGCCGCGCCACTGGCCGTTGATGTGGCCCGGCGTGCACTCGGTAGCGTCTCCGGTGACGTCGAGATCGGCCTTCTGGTATTCGTCACGAGCACCGGATTCATCGCTCCCGGAGTGGATGTGGCCGTCATCAAGGAACTTGGCCTGCCCCGCACGACCAGTCGTGTGGTGGTCAACTTCATGGGCTGCGCCGCAGCGATGAACGGCATCCGGATGGCGACGGACTTCGTGCGAGCCAACCCTGACAAGAAGGCCCTGGTCATCTGCCTGGAGATCTCGTCGGTCAACGCCGTGTTCGCCGACGACATCAACGAGGTCATCACCCACAGTCTGTTCGGCGATGGCTGCGGCGCGGTGGTCGTCGGTGCCAGCGAGGTGCGCCACCCGATCCCGGCCGGGAACATCGTCATCCGCGACACGTTCAGCCACCTGCTGGACGGCGCCGAGGACGGAATCGTGCTGGGCGTCAACGACAACGGGATCACCTGCGAGCTGGCCGAGGATCTCCCGGGTTACATCTATCGGGGTGTGGATCCGGTAATCAGAGCGGTTCTCCGGTCCCACGGACTCGGGAAGTCCGACATCGACCTGTGGGCAATCCACCCCGGCGGACCGAAGATCATCGACGAATCGGCGCGTTCCCTGGGCCTCGACCCGGCTTGTGCCGAAGCGAGCTGGGACATCCTGGCGCGCTACGGAAACATGCTCAGCGTCTCGCTCATCTTCGTTCTCGAGCAGATGGCCAAGCGGACCTCCGACGACAACGAGGTCAGCACGGGCATCGCATTCTCATTCGCCCCCGGGGTCACGCTCGAAGGCCTTCTCTTCGACATCGTCCGGAAGTAGCAGGCAATCACCATGCAACTCATCCGCTTTCTCGTGTCGGTGTCGTGGAAGGGCATCGCGATTGCCGTGCTGGCCGGCCTGATCGGCGGCGCAGCCAACGCGTACCTGGTCACCCAGATCAACAGCATCATCTCACCGGACAAGCAGCCCGGTCACACCGTGGAGCTGTTCCTGCTCACCGCCGCCGTCGTCCTGGTCACCGGTCTGCTGTCCCAGATCCTGCTGATCCATTTGGCGCAGAACGCGATCTACCGTTTGCGGGCCAAGCTAAGCACCGGAGTGGTGTCGGCGCCCCTCGAGCATCTCGAACGTCTCGGCATGCACCGGTTGATGGCAACGCTCACCGAGGACGTGCGTGCACTGTCGCAAGCAGTGTCGGCGATCCCGAGCATCTGCATCGACGCCGCGACCATCGTGGGTTGTCTGGTGTACCTGTCGGTGGTGTCGGGAGTCATCTTCGCCATCACCGTCGGCTCCACCCTTGCCGCCATCGCCTGCGTGGAAACCGTGCTCAAGCGTGTTCGCAAGATCTACCGGAATGCCCGCGAGAACGAGGACGACCTGCTCAGATCATTCCAATCGGTGACGCTCGGTATCAAGGAGCTGAAGCTGCACCGGGGCCGTCGTCGTGACTTCATGGACCGTCACCTCCTGGGTACCGCGGAAGCGTTGCGGGCCAAGAACGTCGAAGCCGGGACCAAGTTCTCAGTGGCCCAGGGCTTCGGGCAGCTGTGTCAACTCGGCACCATGGCGTTCATCCTGTTCGGACTGGCGGTCATCCTCGAACTGCCGTGCGAGGTGATGGTCGGGTACGTCCTCATCACCACGTTCCTCGCCATGCCGATGCAGAACATCATGCATCTGATCCCCGACCTGTTACGCGGCGATGTGGCCCTGAAGAAGATCCAAGAGATGGACCTGTCGATGTCGTCGATGCACGACGAGTCGAGTCTTCCGTTCACCGATCGGCCGCTGGCCAGGCATGCCCGGCTCGAACTGTCGGGCATCGGCTACACCTATCGCGGGGAACAGTTGGCCGGCCCGCCGCCACCGCCCGGCGCACCCCATCCGGCCGGCCCACCGGCGGCGGGCTTCCATCTCGGACCCATCGATCTGGTGCTCGACCCAGGCCAGGTCACCTTCATCGTGGGCGGCAACGGCAGTGGGAAATCGACGCTGGCGAAACTGATCACGGGGCTCTATGCCCCGCACTCCGGCAGGCTCACGCTCAACGGTGAGTTGATAACCCACGGCAACGTCGAGTGGTTTCGGCAGAATGCATCAGCGGTCTTCACCGACTTCCACCTCTTCGAGGACTACCTCGGGTTCCGGCGGCCCGGCATCGACGACGAGGTGCGGCGCTACCTCGAACAGATGCAGATCTCGCACAAGGTGTCGGTCCATGACGGCAGGTTGTCCACGCTCGCGTTGTCGCAGGGACAACGCAAACGGCTCACGTTGGTGACCGCACTGCTCGAGGACCGGCCGATATACGTGTTCGACGAATGGGCCGCTGATCAGGAACCGCAGTTCCGAGAGGTGTTCTACCGCAACATCCTCGCCGACCTCAAGAGGGCTGGGAAGACGGTTGTGGTGATCACTCACGACGACCGCTACTTCGACGTCGCGGATCAATTGGTCAAGCTCGACTTCGGCCGGCTGCAGCAGGGCCCGCCGTTGTCGCACGGAGCGATCCTGAGCGAAGCCGCAGGTTGACCCGCCTCGGCCGATACACTCACTTCGAGCCGAGGCCGATCCGTCGGCATCGTGAAGCGGTGTATCGAGGGCGGGAGGCCACGGGTGGCGTCAAAGGTGGACAACGTATCGGCGGACGGTCGGGAGACGGCCAAACGAGGTACGTGGTGGCGTGGTCTGCTGATCGTGCTGGGCGTCGTGGTGGTCTACGTGGCGGTTCTCCTCGGTTATGCGTCCGGTGACGACGATGCCGGAGAGGATGGCCGGGTGGCCGCCGACAACAGTGTGCTGGTCTACCTCGACATCGATGCCGTCAACGGGAGTGATTTCTCCATGGCGGCGAATGTGTCGGTGTATCCGGGCAAAAACCTGGTGGGCGACAACGGATATCTGAAGAACGAACTGGTGGTGGACGTCTCACCGATCGCCGCCGATGGGCGGCTGGTGTTCAACAGCGGGACGAGGGTGGGACCGCTGCCGGTCAAGCTTTATGCGAACGGTGACATCCGCGAGTGGCCATTCGACGAATACCGGTCCGACAATGTGGTGGTGCGCGCCTTCAGCCAGGCGTCGTCGCCGGAGGCCGGCACCGTCTCGTTCCCGTTGCCGACAGATGTGGTGGTGACCGACTCACTGACAGGTTGGGACGTGACGTCCGATGATCAGGATGCCGGTGGGGGACAAGCGTTCACGATATACGCGGATCGGACGGCCGGATCGCTGGTCTTCGATCTCGCGCTCTGTGCGGTACTGATCGTCCTCCCCGTGTGTGCCCTGTTCGTGTCGATCCAGACCGTACGACGGCGCAAGGCTTTTCAGCCTCCGATGGTCACCTGGTTCGCGGTGATGCTCTTCGCCGTGCTCCCTCTGCGAAACATCTTCCCCGGGTCACCACCGTTCGGTTCCTGGGTGGACTACTCGGTTGTTCTCTGGGTGGTGGCCGGGTTGGTGACCGCGATGTCGCTGTACGTCATCGCATGGTGGCGCCAGGCGCCCTGACTTCCCGCTACGCCAGCCGCGCTCGGGCGACGCCGCGGTCCACCCACGTCTGGAGTTGCTTTCTGGTCTTGACGCCGTCCGTGGCCACCCGGATCCACCCGGCAAGCTCCTTCCCGCGCATCACCATCGGCGACACGTGGGCGCGGCCGAGCAGAGTCTTGGATTCGTCCGGGTCGACCCGGACCATCAGCCCACCCTGCCCGCTGACCGCCACGGCCATGTGACCGTCGATCAGGAACGCCAGACCACCGAACATCCGCTTTTCCGAGACGCCCGCCTCGGGACCCATGAGTTCTCGGACGCGGTCGGCCAGGTGCGTGTCATACGCCATGGATCAAGTGTGCGACAACCGACTTCATTTTGTGGGGTCGTGGCCCCAATTCATCAGCGAGTAGCGCCAGGCGGTGTCGGAGACGTCGCCGGAGGGGCGCTGAGCCAGATGTCGATGGACGTAGCCGACGGCCTTGCGCATGTGTGCTGCATCGTCATCGGTCAGGTCGCTCTTGGTGGCACGCAGAATCTCCACGATCCGGCGGCCTGATTTGTGGCCGGTCGATTCCCCGCCCGAGCTCTTGTCTCCCACGTCTTTCGACTCGGGGGTGTCGAGGAAGGACTCCAGTTCGCCGGCCGTCATGTTGACTGCCTTTTTCCAGTCATCCCACACCTCGGCCACGGCATCGTTCGCCTGTGTACTCATCGGGCGGTCCTTCCCTCGGACGTCGAGATCGATACTGAGCTCTACCTCGATGCGGTGGTGTCGAAACCTTGTACAGCCACCCGTGACAGAAGTCCGCCCACCCAGTCCCGGGTACCCACCCCGCCAGGGGCGGTAGAGGGATGTGAGAACAGGTGGGCGGACGTGTCGATCAGGCTGCGACGGTCGCCTTTTGATCGGCGGCGGGCTCGAGCGCCTGGGCGATGATATCGGCGACGTCGGTCATCGGCAGCACGGTCAGTGCCTCCAACACCTCGGCAGGCACGTCATCCAGATCGGGCTCGTTGCGTTGCGGGATGAAGACCGTGGTCATTCCCGACCGCGCGGCGGCCAGCAGCTTCTGCTTCACGCCACCGATGGGCAGCACCCGTCCGTTGAGGGTGACCTCGCCGGTCATCGCGACGTCGGCCCGCACCTTGCGTCCGGTTGCCATCGACACCAGCGCGGTCACCATCGTGACACCCGCAGACGGGCCGTCCTTGGGCGTTGCGCCGGCCGGGACGTGCACGTGAATGCTGCGTTCCAGCGACTTGGGGTCGATGCCGAAATCGGCTGCGTGCGAACGCACGTAGCTCAGCGCGATCTGTGCAGACTCCTTCATCACGTCACCGAGCTGCCCGGTGAGGACCAATCCTTCGCCATCGGTGGACCCGGCTTCGATGTAGAGAACATCGCCGCCCAGTCCGGTGACCGCCAGCCCGGTTGCCACACCCGGCACGGCCGTCCGCTCTTCGGCGTCAGGCGTGAAGCGTGGGCGGCCCAGGTACCCGATGAGGTCGGGCTCGTCGACGCGCACCTTGGCGGAACCGTCCGCGCTTTCAGTGCCGGCCAGTGCCGTGGTCACCTTGCGCAACAGTTTGGCCAGGAGCCGTTCGAACTGTCGCACACCGGGTTCACGGGTGTAGTCGGCCGCGATCTTGCGCAACGCAGCGTCCGTCACCTCCACCTCGTCGTCGGTGATTGCCGCCCGTTCCTGCTGCCGCGGCAGTAGGTAGTTGCGTGCAATGGCAACCTTGTCGTCTTCGGTGTAGCCGTCGATGGTCACCAGTTCCATGCGGTCGAGCAGCGCCGACGGGATCTGCTCGATCACGTTGGCGGTCGCCAAAAACACCACATCCGACAGGTCGAGGTCCAGGTCCAGGTAGTGGTCGCGGAAGGTGTGGTTCTGCGCCGGGTCGAGCACCTCGAGCAGTGCGGCACTGGGGTCGCCGCGGTAGTCGGCGCCGACTTTGTCGATCTCGTCCAGCAGCACAACAGGATTCATCGATCCCGCTTCGCCGATGGCCCGCACGATACGTCCGGGCAGTGCGCCGACGTAGGTACGCCGGTGTCCACGTATCTCGGCCTCGTCGCGGACGCCACCGAGGGCGACGCGTACGAACTTTCGACCGAGGGCGCGGGCAACGCTCTCACCCAGCGACGTCTTGCCGACTCCGGGAGGTCCGGCCAGCACCATCACCGCACCCGACCCGCGACCACCGACGACCTGCAGGCCGCGTTCGGCGCGGCGAGCGCGGACGGCCAGGTACTCGACGATGCGGTCCTTCACGTCGTCCAACCCGTGGTGATCGGCGTCGAGGATGGCGCGGGCGCCCTTGATGTCGGTGGAGTCGGTGGTGGTCACATTCCACGGCAGGTCCAGTACCGTATCCAGCCAGGTTCGGATCCAGCCTGTCTCGGGGCTCTGGTCGCTGGCGCGCTCGAGCTTGCCGACCTCATGCATCGCAGCTTCGCGCACGTTGTCGGGCAGTTCCGCCGCCTCGACGCGGGCACGGTAGTCGTCGCTGCCGTCGGGTTCGTCTTCGCCCAGTTCCTTACGGATCGCGGCCAGTTGCTGACGCAGCAGGAACTCTTTCTGCGTCTTCTCCATGCCGTCGCGGACCTCGCCGGCGATCTTGTCGTTCACCTCGACCTCGGCCAGGTGGTCGCGGGTCCACGTGATCAACGTGGTCAAACGCTCTGCCACGTCGGGAGTTTCGAGCATCTGCCGCTTCTGGACATCAGTGAGGTACGACGCGTAGCCGGCGGTGTCGGCGAGTGCCGACGGGTCGCTCAGTTTGTTGACCGAGTCGATGACCTGCCAGGCCTCGCGGCGTTGCAGCATGGCCAGCACGAGCTTCTTGTACTCGGCGGCCAGTTCGCGCACCTCGTCGGTGACCGCGGGTTCGGACACCGGCTCCACCTCGACCCACAGCGCCGCGCCGGGACCCGTGGTTCCCGATCCGATGTGAGCGCGGGATTCGCCCTTGAGGACCGCCGCCGATTCGCCGCCGGCGAGGCGGCCGAGCTGCACGATGGACGCAACGACGCCGTAGGCGGGATAACGGTCGTCCAATCGAGGGGCGACCAAGAGTTTGCCCGCCTCCGAGGCCTTCGCGGCGTCGACGGCGGCGCGTGCGGCATCGTCCAGTTCGACCGGGACCACCATGCCGGGGAGCAAGACGGGGTCGGTCAGGAACAACACCGGCAAGCGATTCAGTTCGCTCATGTTTCCTCCAAAGTTAAGTACTTCGGGCTCAACTTTCCGGTGGTGGCCTTTGTTCCCCCAGGTAGTCCGTGTTCTTCGAGAGCGAAATGTAGGTTCTCAAGTTGCCTGTCGGATTCTCATAGAGATGTCGGCGGCGCGACGGATTGTCAACGAGCTGTCGGAAGGCCTTTGAAAAGCGTGGCCGATGCGATTCACAGCAGTGACCTGCGTATATCGCTGAGTCGAGCGCTGAGGTCATTTGCCAGGTGGGCAAAACTCGCATCTCTGAGCTGGGCGGTTGCCTGCCGGTACGAATCCGCCACCGTCTACGAGAGTTCGTTGAAGCGCAATCGCATCTTGCTCGCCGGTATGACCCCGCGACCGTGTGGATCTCGGCGCGGCCGTTCTGGTAAACGGCGAGTTCGGAGGACGCAATCGCCGCCATTGCCCCGACTTCCTCCTTCGCCGTGAGACAACACTTCTGTGGTCGTAAATATGAAGAACCTGCGCACTGCAGCGAAAGTCGAAGCGCAGGAAGTCTTCGCCTGGACACGCCAGATCAGCTATCGCATCGGAGCCGAGTATGAAGTCTGGACAGGCACCGATCCGGAACTTGCTCGAGAACGTTCGCTTCCTGGCGCGGTCACGACGTGAGTCGAGGGCGATGGAGTTCGACGAACATGTCCGTGAGTTGCAATGGCCATTTTCGATCGGCGATGCAGAAACGCAGCTAAGGAACGAGGGGGAGGGGTGCAGATGCGTGTCTGCGTTACCTACCAGCGCCCCTACCCCCTGTCGGATCTGTTGTCTCGCTCGCCGCAGGAGACGAGTCTGCAAGTGGGAGCGAAATCTGAGGGCGCGAGGAAATTCGGTTGCAGACTGCGCCAGAATGGAGGAATGGAAGATCTCCCAGACGACTTCGCTATCGCGCTCGGCCGCGTGCTCTACCTGGGCGGACGAGTCGAGATGCTGCTCGACCGCTTGCTGACACGCCCCGGGGGTCAGCCGCTCCGGCTTGGCCTTAGCGGGGCACAACTGATCAAGGAGCTGCGCAAAATCATCACATCGGCCGAGCCTGCGGAGGCGATCGTGGACGGCTATGAGGCCATGCACGAAGGGCGCAACCATCTCGTTCACGGCGCACACCAGTACGCGAACGGCGTCCTCTGGACCTGGCGAGAGCCATCTCGAGCGAAGGGGAACGCCGCCCTCAGTTTCCAGTTCGGGCTGGAACATCTTCAAGGCACTGCGCAGAGTTGGCAGAACCTCGCCGACGCGGTTTATGAGGAACTCCGCCGCCGCAATCCGAGTGCAGCCGAAGCGGACTGAAGCCACTGAACCGGACGCGATCTGTTTTCGTCGAAAAAGCGGCTGACGACGAATCAGCGGACGTGCCGTCCACGTGGTCCGCTAGTTCCGTCAGTTCGTACCGAACTCTCGTGGAGTAGCTCAACGCTCTGTAGTGCGGCGATTGTTCAACGCATGGTCTTTCGCCGCATCGAACGACTGATCGCCACGAAGCGGGCCCAGCTGCCGGCGGGCGGCTGCCGGGTCTTTGCAGTAGCGCATCGCGGCTGTCCTGGCCCATTATCAGCCCATGGGATTGATGAAGCGCCATCTCGCCGAGATCGAGGAACGCGGCTGGGCCGGCACCGATGCGGTGGTGTGCACCGCGTGCGTGAGTGATCCGGCTCTGGCCGACGCGGTCGCTGGTCAGGCGGGTAGCGGCCCATGCTCGTTCTGTGATACCGCCCCGCCACAGCTCAGCGCCCCGCTGGAGGTGGTGCTGGAGCTCGTTGTTGACGGGATCCGCGCCGAGTATGACGACCCGGTCAACGAAGCGGCCTGGGACTCCGAGGACGGGTATCTGACACCCAAGGGGCCGTGGGATACCTACGACCTGTTGCAAGAGTTGGACGTCAGCGACAATGCTGCCGTCCTCGACGAGATCGCACGGAAATTGCAGGGCACGTTGTGGTGTCAGCGCAATCCCTACGCCGCGGCCCGCGCGGAGGCGTTGGTGTGGAGCTGGGATCAGTTCCGCAGTTACGTCAAGACCACACGGCGATTTACCTTTCTCAGTCCCGACCCGTCGACCGCCGACGGCGCTGGCATGTACTCGATGGATGCGGTACCCGCCGCGATCGCCCGCGCGGTTGTGGACTCGAACCTGGTGATGACTTTGCCCGTCGGGCACCGATGGTGGCGTGCACGCGTCGACTCCACCGGCGCCACCTTCTCCGGCGCCACCGAGATCGGGACGCCGCCAGCGACGTTCGCTCGCGACAACCGAATGAGCCCTACCGGAATCGGCGCGTTCTACGGCGCATCCACCAGCGGTGGCACGGTAGCCGAGGTGGCCGGCTATGCCAACCCCACCGACATCGTGAGCATCGCACAATTCGCCTTGGCCCGAGAGTTGCGCGTGGTCGACCTCCGTATCCCGCCCCCGGTGCCGTCACTGTTCGATCCCGAACGCCGCCACCTGCGCCCCGCGATTCAGTTCCTGCACGACTTCGTCGAGTCCATCCGCGCGCCCGCCGCCCCCAGCGGACCATCGGGGCTGAATCTGGACTACATCCCGACCCAGATCATCACCGAATTTCTCCGCTACGAAGTGCCTGATGCAGTCGGGACCAGTGACGGGCTCATGTGGAGATCGGCGGCGGACCCCACCGTGGACGCGTGCGCACTGTTCGTCACCAATGAGCAGTGCGCCGACCCGGGATGCGAAAACACCGACACCCGCATGGTTCTCGATCCGACGACCCTCACCCACTGCACTGTGGGCGCGATGTAGTCCAGTCGCCACGGCGGCGTTTCCATCGCACAGCGGAAGGCTGAGGCGGCACTTCGCCGCGGCCTCCTGCGTCGAGCTAGCCGGAGTCAGCTCGTGCACTGCCCCGCGATGACCTGGTTGTAGACATACGAGGCCAACACTAAAACCGTGATCCTGCCATGATTCGACAGTCACGACTGGCCTTAGCCCCAGCGTCAGAACAGACCAGACGGTGAAATCGCGATCTGCGCGAGATGCATCTCAGGATCTACAGCTTCGTCATCAGACTCGTCAACAGTCTGTTCGTAGACGACAAAGGTGCCATCATCGTCCGGTCCAAGAAGCACAGGGTTGCTGTCGTAGCGTTCATCGGTACGCGACGACCTTCTCTGACCGCCTTGGAATGCCAACTCCCGCAATATATTCCTCACGTCTTCATACGTGTATGAACTTCTTCCCGGCAGAATGTCTGACGGCACTGTAGCCAGCTGTGGCCAGGTCGAGCGCCCGCAGTCGTTGATCTCCGTAAAGAACTGTTGGAGGGGTACGGCTGCACGGAGCAGACCGGTGTGTTTGCCCCCTTCCCATGCCCACGTCACGGCGACTGATCTCGAATGGATGTGATGCCCGGGCCTGTGCGTCACCGCAGCTGTGAGAAGAGAGACCTTTTGTTTTGATGGTCGCGCCGATGTTCGGCCAATATCGATGTCCAGGGCTCGTGCGAGAACGTCCAGCGGAAGAACGACTTGACGGCTGACGAACCACCACTCAGAGGATCGTCCAAAAGCAATGTCAGCTGGTCTGGGCGCGCGCGGATTCGGAAAGTGAGCCAAATGCGCGCGGTAGTCATCGCGGATGTCGCCAATCCAGTTCGGGATTGGGAACACATAAAACGGCCAATAGCCACGAGGTTGGCGGCTGTAGTCGAATAGTTGTTGCACGTCGACGTAGACACGGTGCACTTCTGGACTACTCGGGTGGTGAGTCGCGGTCTTCAGCTCGAGCTGGATGGTTTTACCGATCGACCCACCGTGGTTACGGATCGGGTTCATAGCAAGGTCGTGTCCGCTTACCGGCCACCACAGACTTGCATGTGAGCGGTACCGGTAGGTGACGTACTGACTGACCCAATGTTCGAGCGTCTTCTCGGGTGGAGAAACAGGCATTTACCCACTCTCGCATGACTATCGCTCGGCTTGGTGGAACTCAGTCAAGCCTCGGAGCTGTTTCGAGACAGCGACAAACAGATCACGTCATTCCATCCGCTCGATGCTCGCAGATGTGACTTACACGCGGCCGATCGCGGCAACCCCACAATCGATCAGGGACGAGCCGGGACCGGCACCGGTAGTGGCAGATCGACGTCACATCGAGACGCTCGGACGCCACAGCAGGATTGCGGGGAGGCTAATCAAATGTTCGGTTTGTTGATAATCGAATGCCGACATCTACATGAGAACTCTGAGGTCGCACCCGACAGACGCGCCGAGAACCTATACGAAATCGCGATGGCGTTCAGCTGCTCAGCAGCCCGGTATTCAGCGCTTACCGGCGCGCAGGGCCCCGATGGCAGCTTTCAGTCCGCGGCGTGGGCTCGCCGGTTCCACGGTCGTCTCACGCGGATCGGCGAGTCCGAATCGCTGCTCGCTGCTGGTCTCCGGTGCGTCATCGGACGATCGCGACAGGAAGCTGTCGGGAAGGGCGAGTTTGTGGATGGTGCGCAAGGCCAGCCAGTACTGTCGCGGCAATGACCCCGTCGTATACGGGAGATCGAACTTCTCGCAGAGGGCCTCGACACGTTTGGCTATCTCGGGGTAGCGATTGCTCGGCAGATCCGGGAACAGATGGTGCTCGATTTGATAGCAGAGGTTCCCGCTCATCAGCGCCATCAACGGCCCGGCTTTGAAGTTCGCGCTGCCGAGCATCTGTCGCAGGTACCACTGCTGCCGTGTCTCCGACTCGTACTCGGCCATCGTGAACTTCTCTGCGCCGTCAGGGAAATGACCGCAGAAGATGACGGCGTATGCCCAGAGGTTGCGGATCAGGTTCGCCGACGCGTTGGCCGTGAGCGTGGTCTTCCACGCCCGTCCGGTCAGGGCGGGAAAGAGGACAAAGTCCTTGCCCATCTGCTTGCCGATCTTTCGCCAGAAGGTGCGACTGGCTTCGGACTTGCCGATCCGGCTGATGTCGGTGCCTGGATGCCGCTCGACGTCCATTCGCTTCTGGGCGTCCAGGTCGTGGCGCGCGATGCCCCATTCGAAAGTGGTCGCGAGGACGACATTGGCCAGCGGCTGAATCAGATTCACCGGGCGCCAGGCGACGTCGCGGGTCATCCGGAGGATGCCGAAACCGATGTCGTCATCCATGCCGACGATGTTGGTGTAGAGGTGATGCGAGTAGTTGTGGGCCCGTTTCCACTGCGACGACGGGCCGACCTGGTCCCATTCCCATGAGTTGGAGTGGATCTCGGGGTCGTTCATCCAGTCCCACTGTCCGTGGCTGATGTTGTGACCGAGTTCCATGTTCTCGAGGACCTTCGAGCAGGCCAGCATCGACGTCCCCAGCACCCACGCGGGCTTTCGCCGAGATCCCATGAGTACCACGCGGGCGCCTATCTCGAGCCCACGTTGCAGGGCGATGACGCGATGTATGTATCGCCAATCGCGTTCACCGCGTTGGTCTTCGATGTCGCGTCGGATGGTGTCGAGCTCACTGCTGAGCGAGTCGAGGTCGACGTCGGTGAGATGGGCGTATCGAGCTATGTCGGTGATGGCCACGGGGTGCGCTCCGCTCCGGCGAGTCTCTGTCGGGAAGTCTCGTCGGTGGTGTTCGGACGAGGTCGCGCCCTCGGCGATCGAGGGTCGAACACGTACAACACTTGAATATCCGGGCAGCGAACTTGTGTGGCGATCCCGCGGGCCGTGGGCGGCGGAACCGGCCCCGGGCCGGCTGGTTTTCTCAGCACTGTCCACGTAACCCGTAAATCCGTGACCTGTCAATCTGTTGTCGGGGCTGTTCGCTGCACGCTGAAACTCGACGACCGCTGCACCGGCGTGTATCCGAGTGCGAGTCAGATGTCGGGTCGGAGAACTTCCATGGCGTCGTCGAGGACTGCTCGTGCGGCGTCGGCCATCGAGATGTTGTCCCTCTCGGCGCGCTGCGACAGGTGCGTGTTCGCCGCCTGCATCGTGGCTCCTCGTGCCAGCAGGACACCGAGAGCCTGGTCGATGGCCGAACGATCTTCGAGGTCCCGCTGCATGTCGCCACCGGGATCGTTCTCGAAGGGCACTGCTGGCGGCAGCTGGGTGTCCACGTCGATCGTCGCCGGATCCGAGTTCATCGCAAGGCTGACGTCCGCAACAAGGTCAACGAATGCGCCAGGCGTCCCGGCCAGCAAGACCAGACGGGATTCGATCTCGGGCCCGGATCGTGAGCGCAGCGGGATGGATACGGACGTGACTGCCACTACGCCCTGACGGACCGGGACGGCGACCGAGAACGGGCGGTGGTCCACCACCACAGTCAGCGCAACCGAGACCAGTGAGTCGATCGACTCGGTCAGGGCTGCAACCAGCTCTGCCAGGCGCTGGTGAAGATCGACCGAGGGGTCGTCCAGCCCGGCGGTCAGTGACGCGAGCGCAGCAACCAGCTGAGAATCCGACTTCATGTGTATCCGCGGCGGACCCGACCGCCAATTGAGTATTTCCTGCACCCACCAGGGAGGCGTGTGATGCCCGCGCCTCCAGCGGGTCGGGACCCGCCCCTGCTGACGTCCGGCGATTTCGACCCTACGCGTCACACATCCGGCGCGAAACCCCAACGCATTCATGGCGCGGCCCCGATATCGGGTGAGTTCTATGAGCCGGAGCGCCGCGCCTGGGCCCGTCGTTTCGCGTCGTCGAAGATCGACTGGGCGACATCGGCCAGCTTCTTGTGGTCCTTCTGGCTCATCTCCCGCAATTTCACGAACGCCTCGGCGCTGGTGCACCCGCTGCGGCTGACCACGATGCCGATGGCGTGATCGATGACCTTGCGATTGGTCAGAGCCTTCTGCAGTTGCTCGGAAAGCAGCAATGCATTCGACAACGCTTGCGCATTCTGCACCGACACTGCCGCGGGAACGGCGAATAATTCAGCGAGGGTGACGGCGCGATCATCGAACGCATTCTTCGCGCGGGCGTACACATTCATCGCGCCGAGCACACCGTCGTCGGTCTTGAGCGGTAGCGACAGAACACTGTGCACACCGAGTCTGCCGACGCGGGGCCCGAACCGCGGCCACTGCGCGTCCCCACCGAGCGAGCCCGAACGTACGGTTCGGGCGCGCTCGGCAGCAGTGATGCACGGGCCCTCGCCGAGCGAATACTGGATGCGGTCCACCGCGACGACAAAATCGTCGCTCGCGACAACCGTGTCCGGGCGATCGCCGTCGAGCAACGTCAATCCGGCCCCATCAGCGCCGGGAATGGCATGTACCGCGAACTCGGCTATGTGCGTGAGTGTTTGAGGGAGTGTCAGCGAACTCATCGCCAGCTGTGACAGCGAACTGAGACTGTTGCGGAGCTCTTCGACGTCGTCGCCGAAGAGCTCGTCGCGGTCCATCCCGAGATCGAGATCGGGCTCAACGTGCGCCGCAACCGCGTCGGGGATGTCTCCGGTCATGTGCGTCCTCACCTCGGTCACGGACGCATGCATCCTCCGAACAAAGATTGAGACCAGCTTATCGGGCATTGCCCGACGGGGTCGGCAACGTGAGGATTGCGGGCCGGTGAAGCCCTCGCCACCCACCCGCTCGAATTCGCGCCGCTTGCAGACGCGCGCACCGGTTGCAACGGGCGCGCATGCCGGTAGGCGGCGCGAACTTTCGGCGCGGGTAGCGAGCACTCAAGTCAGGTTTGGCGGTGTGAACCCCTCGAGTATCACGACGTTGCTGGTTGCGGCTTGGTGTCGTTGACCGATCACGGCTTGATAGTCGGGACCGGTGTACCAGGCGTTGGCGGCGGCGACGCTCTCGAACTCGAGTACGACGGTGATGTCGCCATGCCAGTCGCCCTCGGCGACGAGGTGCGGCGGCCCGGCAATGATTGCTGTTCCCCCGGCAGCGATCACAGAGGGTACCGCGGCGGCACTGTAGGCAGCGAGTGCTTCTGGGTCGCGGACCTTTTCGGTGAATATGACATATCCCTTGGACATTGATTGAGTTCCGTTTCTGGTGGTTGATGTAGTCGAGCGTAAGGTCCGCCCCTAGATATCCGGCTGTCCGCCAGGGGTTCTCGGAACCGTTGAGAGGAGATTCCGTTAAGAAGTCGAGCAGCCTTCAAGAAAAGGGTCCTGGTGAATCGCATTGTGGGAGTGACGCTCGATTGCGTCGACGTGAAGACCGCGGCCTTCTTCTGGAAAGCCGCTCTTGGATACGACGAACCAACCCCTTGCACAGACGATGCGCAGTTCCATGCGCTCGTGTCGCCGAACGGAGGCCTGCATCACCTCACGCTGCAACGCGTGACGGAAGCGAAAGCGGGCAAAACCGGGTTCACCTCGACATTTTCGTAGATGACCTCGACTCGGAAGTTGCCCGACTGGTTGGCCTCGGTGCGAGAACCGTGGAGGAACACAACGACGAAGGCGGGTACCGAACCGCGGTTCTGGCCGACCCGTTGGAAAACGAGTTCTGTCTAGTCCAGCGCTGAGCGGTTCAGGGGAGCACGATGACCTTCCCTGCGATCCGTCCGCCGGCTGCTTCGTTGTGGAGGGCGGGCAGTTCGGTGAGAGGTATCCGCCGCGTGACCTCGATGGTGAGTGCGCCGGCGTCGACCAGGGACACGATCTCGGTAAGGCGTGTGCGGTTCGGTTGAACGAACACGGTGGCTGCCCGCACATTTCGTGCTTTGTCGTCGGGCGTCGCCATGAACGCGGTGGTGCTGACAACGGCGCCGCCGTCTCGAACGGCAGTGACGAGGGTGGCGAACTGCTCGGGTTCGATGGGGGCGAGGTTGAGCAATACGTCTACTTGCCCGTCGACGGCATCGAGTAGGGCGGTGTTGGTGTGATCGATGATGTGGTCGGCGCCCGCGGCGCGGACAGCGTCGATACTGCGTGGGCTGGCGGTTGCGATGACGTGCACGCCAGCGCGTTTGGCCAGTTGGATGGCGTACTTGCCGACCACGCCTCCGGCGCCGACGATCAGCACGCTCTGTCCGCTGGTCAGCTGTCCGTCGTCGAACAGCGCCTGCCATGCAGTCAGGGCGACAGACGGTAGTGCCGCGGCGTCGTCCAACGACACAGTGGTGGGGGCGTGCACCAGTGCCTGGGCTGGGGCGGTGACGTACTCGGCTGCGCCACCGTCGTGTTCCATCGGCAGGAACCCGATGACATCGTCGCCGACTGCGAGGTCGTTTACGCCCTCGCCCAGCGCATCCACGGTGCCCGAAACGTCATATCCGGGGATGTGCGGCAACACAATTGGGATGGGCAAGAACCCAGCCCGCATGCCATTGTCGGCGGCGTTGTACGCCGACGCTGCCACACGCACGCGGACCTGTCCGGCGGCCGGCGTCGGCTGCTCGACATCTCCGTAGTGGAGGACTTCGGGACCGCCGACCTCGTGGAACTGTACTGCCTTCATGGTGACTCCTTTAGATCGAATGCTTCGAATGTGAAGCACTTGAGATCAACATAGCAGTGCTTTGAAATCGAAGCAACAGGTAAGCTGTCGATGTGACCGAACGCAGAGAACAACAAGGTCTGAGCGCCGTCGAGCTCGGCGCGTACCTCGCGCTGATCGAGACGAGCAGCCTGGTGCGGCATGCGGTGGAGCAGCAGTTGCAGGAGGCGGGCAGCCTCAGCTACGTGCAGTTTCAGTTGCTCGCATCGCTTGGCGACGCACCTACGGGCAGTCGCCGGATGACGGAACTGGCCGACGGCGTGGTTTACAGCAGGAGCGGACTCACCTATCAAGTGGGTCTTCTGCAACGCGCGGGGCTGGTGACCCGCAGCCCTTCTGAGGAAGATGAACGCGGAATCACCGTGACCGTGACCGAGGCCGGCCGTCGAGTACTCGCGGCCGTGTTCCCGGGGCACATCGGCATCGTCCGGCAACTACTTTTCGACGCGCTGGACCAGGATGACATCGATGACCTCGCCCGCGTACTCACGAAAGCCCGTGACCACATGCGAACCATTCCCCCTCGCTCGGCCAAACCCCGCCGGGCGAGCAAACGTCGGGGGGAGTGAAGCGCGAACTACGCGGGGTCTCTTCGGAACCCGGATTCGCCGGGCAAAACGCTCTGATCGACGAACACTTTCTCGGGGTCAGGTTGAGGGTAAACCTGGATGTGCTTGCAGCCCACCGTTCGTAAGGTGTTTCTCATGCGAACACACGCGTCGTCGCCACAGACTGACGTCGCCTCGGTAGCCTTCGGCATCGCCGCGTCCGCCGGTCTACTGCACGCGGTGGCGAGTCTGTACTGGGCCGTCGGCGGCCGTTGGCAACTCGAGTCAGTGGGAGAGTGGGCTGTCGAGCTCGCGCGCGAGAGCCCGGTCGAAATCGGTCTGGCCCTGGGTCTCATCGCGCTGGTAAAAGCGGTCGCAGCTGTCGTGCCGATGGTCAACGAGCGACGAAAGAGCCGGATCTATCGACCGATTCGATGGTGTGGTTGGTCAGGCGGTGTCGTTCTGGTGGTGTGGGGAGGGGTCTCGTCGTTGTCGGCGTGCGCGGTGCTCGCCGGCCTCGTCTCGCCCAGCAATGGATTCAACCGGACCACCATGATCGGGCACGCCTTCATATGGGATCCGCTGTTTGTGGTGTGGGGCGCCGCGCTACTGACGGGTTTATGGCTCACCCGGCCCGCACGTCGTCTGGTGCGCCCCGGGTCCTGAGCTCGATCAACCGCGGAGGTCAGCGCCTGTAGCTGCGTCCTTCGTCAGCGATAACCATTCGCGATCAGCGCGTCGTTCAGCGACGATGAAACTTGTGGAACCTGATGAAGTACCTGACGATTGGCGCCCAACGGCCGCGGACGGTCCAATCGACCTTGTTGTGGATGGAGAACTGTTTCAGGTAGCGATCGCCTCAGACGGCGGTAGCCGATACACCTGGGTAAGCGGTCCCAATTTTGGCTACGGATTCCAGTCCGGCGCCCCGAGTGTTGCATGGAGGACTCGCGATCGGCTCCCACCGGCGCCACTCCCGGTCCCGCTACCAACCGTTCGCTATCACCGCACATGTATCAGCGAGTTTCTCGCGGAGATAGATCCTGAGACCGGCTACTTGTCCGAGGCGCCTTCTGATAGTCCGTGACAACGCTGTCGTGGCGCAGTTTGTTTGGGAACTGCTGGTGAGTGTGTCGACTTCGAGCAAGACGACAATTGCAGCAATCGATTGTTACGACAACTAAATCGGGCAGGCTCAAACGGGGTTGGCACGTAGTCACAGCCCGTTGCCGTTGTTGTGACCGTTGCCCGGGCCACCGGCTCCTCGGGCAGCGTCAATGAGACGGGCTGCATCGATGAGCCCTAGACCGGGATGAATCTCGCGTAAGGCTTTGACTGCAGGCACCTTTTCTGGCTCACTATCTACGATGCGCTGCACATCGCAGAGGGGTACGTCCCTGGGTGACATATGAACTCTTGGCGGGTCGTTTCGAGTTCGCCACGACGAAAACGCTGACCACGCAATCCAAGTGGCGACGATCGCCCACAGAATAGTGTTGAAGCAATTCAATGCCGAGGAGTCGGAAATGACCGATCCGATGATGTACGGACCACAGGCCATTACGAGTACCGAGCTGGCTACATCCCACCATCGCTCGAGCTTTTTGAACCAGTCGCTGTCGTACCACCGTGAGTGCATCGGTAGATCGTAGGCTTGGTATGGCGCAGGTGAGTCCGCTACCGAACTCGAGAACGTTCTTGTGCACCAGAAATCGACAAGAATGCGCAACCGCCTCCATAGGATTCGGTACGGTTGCGCCATGCGTACACCGTCAAGGGTCGTGGCAACCGGGTGTCGAATTGTCGCAGTGGTTTTCGCGATGGCGCTTGCGTCCGGATGTGGCGACTCGGACTCGTTGGGTGCAGATGACCGTGATGCTGTCGAGGCAGCATTTCTCAATTACGTTGCCACCCGCAATAGCTCGGACACACTGCCCTCGTCATTTCCGGTTTGTTCAGGCACCACCGAGGGCACGGCCGGCCAACCTTCGATTCCCAGAACGGACTCCCTCGTCGTCGGCGAGATCGAAGGCGTCGACGGCACTTCGACAAGGGCGACTGTCAGAATCGTCTCCACCCTTGTAGAAGAGCCTGGAAGCGACACGGGATTGCCGGCGTCACGGCCCGGCCCCTCGAAGGTTCAGATGGCCAAAGAAGATGGACAATGGAAGCACTGCCCACCGTATTGGACGCGTGGCACGGGCAGTCAGAGACCGTGATTGTTAGTCGCCCTGTCCGCCCAAAGTAAATATCGCGTACTCCACGATCCGCACGAGTCGGGCGTCGTGACCCAACAGATGAATGCCGCCGGCATCGTCGACCGTGAGACGCTGCGTCGGGCTGTCGAATTCGCGAACATGCCGGCCGGATAGTCACTGGCACTGGACCAACCGTCTCCCAAGGTGAAGTCTCGAAACCAGCGCAGCCGCCCGATCACGCCGATCCGCCCTCAAGACCAGCTGATCTCGCCTTCACGGTCAACGAGCCGGCCCGATCCATGCCCGGGCCCCTCGGTGGCGAGACTGACGATCGCGTCGGTGCCTTCGGTGACGGTCTGATGCCCGGAATGGCCGTTGAAATCCGTTGCGGTGTAGCCGGGGTCGGCAGCATTGATTCGGATGCCGACGAGAGCTTTTGCGTACTGGGTGGTGAGCATGGTCAGCGCCGCCTTCGAGGCCGTGTAGATCGGGGCGACCACGTGAGACTCGGGACGACTCGGATCATGTGTCGCGGCAAGCGATCCCATCCCACTGCTCACATTGATGACCACAGGATCATCAGACCGCTTCAGGAGGGGCAGGAAGGCCGTGGTGGTCCGGACGACACCGGCGACGTTCACATCGAGAACGCCGAGTACGTCGGCGCCCGTCAAATCACTCGGATCGCCCATCGGACCCGCAACGCCTGCGTTGTTGATGAGGACGTCGATCGCCCCCTCGTGTTGCGCGACATTGTCTGCGGCTGCGGCGACCGATAGGTCATCGGTGACATCTATCTCGACGAATCGAGCGCCGAGCGCTTCGGCAGTCGCAGAACCTGCACGGCTGTCGCGGGCTCCGATCAGAACGGTGTGCCCGTCTTCGATGAGGCGTCGAGCGGTCTCGCGTCCCAGGCCCTTGTTGGCTCCGGTGATGAATGTGATTGTCATGCATTCATCCTGTACTCGACACAGACAGCTCACCAGAGACAGTTCGACCGTAGGACAACGAGTACCACCTTCGAACCGTGCCGGCGGTGCACAATCGAGGACGTGAACACTCACCCGACCGATCTCGGCGTCACCTTGCGCGCCTGGCGCGACCGGATGTCACCGTCCGCGGCCGGACTACCGGAGCGGCACGCCCGCCGTGCCAAAGGCCTACGACGGGAGGAACTCGCCGACCTGGCCGGCGTGTCCGTCGACTATGTCGTGCGGCTCGAGCAGGGCCGGGCGACGACGCCGTCTGCGCAAGTAGTCGCATCGCTTGGTCGAGCACTGCAACTGACGGATACGGAGCGAGACCATCTGTACAGATTGGCCGGGCATGTCCCTCCCGGCTCCGACGAGATCTCCGATCACATCCCACCCGGCGTTCACCGTGTCCTGAACCGGCTCGGAGACACAGCGGTCGCGGTCTTTGCCGCAGATTGGCAGCTGATCTGGTGGAACCGGGGCTGGGCGGCTCTGGTCGGCGATCCATCGTCAACTTCACCGTCGCTCCGCAACTTCGCCCGCGACACTTTCCTCGCCGACGACAACCCGGCGCTGGCGCAATGGCCCGTGACAATACTCGCCGGTGATACCGCGGAAGAAGCCATTGTGTCCGACCTACGCCGAGCCACCGGGCGTTTCCCGAACAACATTCGCCTGCTCAAGCTGATCGACTCGCTCACTGCCGGTAGCGAGCGTTTCGCCGACCTATGGGCCTCCGGCAAGGTTGGAGCACATCGGGAGTCACACAAGATCATCGAGCATCCCCAGGTTGGGCCCATCACGGTGGACTGCGACGTCCTCACCGACGGTGACGCGGAGTTGAAGATCGTGATACTCACCGCTGCAACGGATTCCGAAGACGAAACCAAACTTCGGCTGGCGACCCTGTCTGGTGTATCAGAGGCTGCTCACCGCTAGCCCGCCCTCGGCGCGATCACCAGACAGCGGAGGAACCACTCCTGACTCCGTCTGCAGGGTTCGCTGGCTCCGACCGCACTATTGCAGGTCGGGCGGCATGCTTGTACCCACTGCACAGCTCGCCGATCGCGGAACATGTTGTCCCGCAGGGTAAGGCCCGCTCCATTGTCAGGCGAGATCACAGGGAGTGGCTTGCCGTGTGTACGGCGGTTGACATCCCAGAGAGCGCGCTGGGAGGATGTGTGACGTAGGCCACTTCAAAGGCGGAGTTCCTCAAAGTGCGACTCCGAGAGTTCTCGGATTTGCAAGAGCAGACCACGCCGGAGTTGGGAGCACCATATGAACGGCGTATTCGATCTCGGAGGGACCGATGGTCTCGGTCCGGTCGACCCTTCGGACAGTGAACCGGTCTTCAGGGCCGAGTGGGAAAAGACGGTGTTCGCCATGTACCCGGCCTGCGTTGGCGCCGGGTACTTCGGTATTGACCAGTTCCGACACGGCACCGAGAAGATGGACCCGGCGACTTACCTCAGCTCGCCCTACTACCAGCACTGGCTCCACTCCATCGAGGCCCACGTCATCGAGATAGGCGCTATCGAGGCGGATGAACTAGCCCGGCGCACCCGCCACTATCTCGACAACCCCGACGCCCCACTCCCTGAACACAGCCAACGCCAAGAGCTGCTCGACTTCGTTGATATAGCGGTATCGGCTGGCGCTTCCGCTGCTCGAAGAACCAGCAAGCAGCCGCGATTCACCGTCGGTGACAAGGTGCGCACGGCGCACGTCAGCCCGTTCGGACACACCCGGTTGGCCCGGTACATCCGAGGTAAACAGGCTGTGGTTGTCGCTCACCGCGGGTCGTTCATCTACCCAGATTCGGCAGGGAATGGGCTCGGCGACGCACCCGAGCATGTCTACACCATCAAGTTCACCAGCGAAGAGTTGTGGGGCAAAGGCTTTGGCGATCCGAATGCGTCGGTGTGTTTCGACGTATGGGACCCCTACGTCGAATTGGTCGATGAAGAGAACGGGGCGACCGCATGGGTGCAGGGGCCTCAGGTCAAGAAGAAACTGCCGCCCGCGTCAAGGCGCTGGAGTCGATGCTCATCGAAAAGGGGGTGATGACGAGCTCGATGGTCGACCGAATCGTCGACATCTATGAGAATCAGGTCGGGCCGCAGCTGGGAGCGAAGGTCGTCGCGAAAGCGTGGGTTGACAACGACTTTCGGCAGCGACTCCTCGACAACGCTGGCGCAGCCTGCAAGGAACTAGGCATCGGTGGTCTGCAAGGCGAAGACATGGTGGTCCTCGAGGACACCGACGAGGTGCACCACGCCATCGTGTGCACTTTGTGCTCGTGCTACCCGTGGCCGGTTCTCGGGTTGCCTCCCAACTGGTACAAAGACCCGCAGTATCGGGCCCGCATCGTGCGTGAGCCGCGCAAGGTCCTGGCCGACGACTTCGGATTCGCGATCGCCGACTCGGTCGAGATCCGCATCTGGGACTCGAGTTCGGAGATGCGTTATTGGGTGCTGCCGCAGCGACCCGCCGGTACCGACGGCTGGAGCGAAGAACAACTCGCTGCACTGGTCACACGGGATTCGATGATCGGCGTCGGCCCGGTCAGGGCCGCATCATGAACGACGTGCCCGCCACCGCACGAGATGCGGACCGCCGAGCGGTGGATGATCTGGTCCGCAACCTACCCGGCGGGCGACCTGGGGAAATGGCATTCGATCACCCCTGGGAGATCAGAGCTTTCGCGCTGGCGGTGGCGGCACACACCGTAGGCGAATTCGATTGGCAACTGTTCCAAGGCGCGCTCATCGACGCCATCAAGGACTGGGAGTCAACCCGCTCCGTGACCTCCGATGAGTCGTGGTCGTACTACGAACACTGGGTGATCGCACTGGAGGCAGTCATGGCCAGTAACGGAGCCATCGACCGTGCCGCTCTGACGAATCGGACGGCAGAGGTTCTGGCTGCACCACCGAACCGCAACCACTACAAAGCCATACTCGAACCAGTCGCGATTGATGCCGCGATCACTGCAGCGCCCAGCTGACTGTGCCCGCAGGCCGACCGGCCCCTAGTCGTCGCCGATCCACATCACGAACCCAGAACCTCCCTGACCCTGGTCAACTGTTCTACGAACCGCTGCCGGTAGAGCGCGGTGAAGCGATGCAAGGGTTGATCGAGGATCGCACGGGCTGTCAGGTCTGAAACCTCGAGCAGCTCAGCCACTTCAGCCGCCGCAACCGACGGATCTGCACTGTGCTGCACGATTGCTCGGCGTTGTCGGGTTTCATCCGGTCAACACCAGCAGGACAGTGCACCCTACCGGCGCCTGCAACCCCACGCCCCCCGAGTCTCATTGCCTCTGTATAACACTCGGCAGTATCGCCGCGGTCCATCGAAGAGTTGACCTTTGGGTCGGTACGCACCCACCATCGGCACGGTGTGGAAAGGTTCGCTGTATGGGGTTTGGGTGGGCGCAGGTACGCGGAATCAGTTACAGCACCATGGGGCGTCCTGTTCGTGCGACTGTTCATCACTCCGACGGCAGCGTGTCTCGGGTGTGGGTCGACCTCCCGCAGCGCAAGCGCATTGAGAATTTGTCGGGGCAGCCGACGTACATCGAGAACGCCGACGCTGAATACCGGTGGCATGACGACGAGGGCGTGATGATCCGCGCGATGAAATCGCCAAGCCGTCTTGTGGTCACGATGGGGGGTGTAGGCCCAGAAAACCTCCTGACGGCGTATCGATACTGGCCGCAATCCAGCGAGAACCTATTGGGAACACCGTCAGAGCCGCGCGAGGTGCAGGTCCGCGGACGCCAGGGTTGGCAGGTGGAGTTCGCGTCAACGCGTAGGGGTATACAGGCGACCACGTACGTCATCGACGCCGAACTGGGGGTCGCGCTGGCGTGGAGTCAGGGCGAGGAGTGGATGGAGCTATCTGATCCTGTGCTCGACGAGGACTTCGACGACGATCTTTTCGTGTGGGACGGCGAGGTCCGCGACCAAGAAGAGCAGATCTCGATCCAGCAGCGCGAGCACGAGGACAAGCAGCATCGGCTCGCTGTGATGCCACGTTCAGATCCGACCTGGCTGCCGTCGAAAGTCACCACCACGGTGGACGACGGCGATCCGAAGACCGGAGCGATGGACCTGACGGCGACGTTGCAGCATTCCCAGGTGATGGTGCGCCGGTGGCTTACCGAACTGGATGAACCCGCACCCATATGGCAATCGGAGTTCTACTCGCACACACACCGCGGGCAACAGGGACCGTGGACGATCGAGATCCGCAGCCAACACCAACTCGCAGAAGGAGACGGCCAACGCATCCTCGACTCGATCCCACCAGTCCCGCCTCCCGCACAGTCGCCTGCCGAGATACGGGCCGACCTCGAACGAGAACGCCTCGCTGCCCAAGAAGCTGAAGAGACCGCCGCGCTCGGCACCGGACGCCTGCTCAGCAGCTACCTCGGCGGGCACGCATCGCTACTGATCCGTACCGACTTCACCGACAACGGTCTCTGGCGCGAAACAGCACTCGCGGCCATGGCCCCGCAACCCAGCGACTTCGACGACGACACCGAGTTTCAAGCCGGCCTTACATGTATCGACCACCCCGAGAACGACGGCCTGACCGTGCCCATGCTCCTCGAACTGATCGGCTCCGGCCCACCTCACTACGTGTTCCTGGCAGACAACGAAACCATCGTCAATCCCGAACACCCGATCGTCGCTGTCGACACCAGTCCAGCGGAATGGAGCGAGGACACCGATCTCTTGCGTGGGCAGACGATTCGGATAATTCCCGAACAGATGTGGTCCATCGAAAACAACCTATCCATCAGCAACATGGGTTTCGATGACTTCGTCCGAGGCACCCAACCCGACGGGGTGTATCGCGGTTTCCCCAAACCCAAGCCGCCGGCCCACATCCTCTCCACCGCCGAACTCATCGACGCCGTCGCCCAGAATACGTCCACCGAAACACTTGCCCGCCTGCACCACACAGTCCAAGAGCTCAACGACAGTTCCGTCTGGCACATAAGCCGGGTTCCCGACTTCACTCAGCACCACACGAATGTCAGCGAACACGACTACCGCGGAGCAAACCTGGTCGGCCGGGACGAGTACCTGTCCGCCATCGCGGCCGCCGGCTCAGGCTTGCACCTGATGGTCAGCATCCCACGCGGGTACTGGTACATCGTGTTCGAAGAGAACACATTTCGTCCCATCGCCGCGATGATGGTGCAGTCGCCTGCCCCTCCACCACAGCAGTTAGCAGCAAGAGCCACCGAACATCCGCCGTTGCGGTCGGACTAGCTCGGCTGCGGCGCGAACCGGCGCGCCCACACTTCCCGGACTGCAACGGCCACCAACACCACAGTCATGGTGAGGATCGTGTCGAACTCGACGGTGTCCAGGACACCGGGAGTAACCAACAACAGCAGTCCGAACGCCACGCACGGCGCGGCGACCGTCACAATTCCGGGCAACACCTCGCGAGCTGAGATCGCCTCGACAACAGCAGCAATGAGTACCGCGCCAAACGCAATCGCTGACCACAACTCAGGATCGCTCCACGGGTCGTAGGACGAGCCTGCGAAGTAGGCGGTGCCTACCGGCGTATCGGTCAACCCGGTATACGCCGTCCAGCCATACTCCTTGGTGAAAGAGGTCGCACCGATGTAGTTGCCATACCTGCTAACACCCGTCCAGGTGATGCCTCCGGCAAACAGCGTCGCCACCATGAAGACCCACCACGCACTATGGCCAGTGATGCGGGCATGTGAAAACACGCGGTGCCGGGTCATGGCCGCAAGTGTTTCAGGGCCGACCATCGCAATCCCCGGCAGCACGGGGGAAACCGCCCTCGGGTGTTCGGTAGTTGGCCACAGGCCCGCCCCGGAACAAGCCGGCAGGATGACCTTCCGACCCACATCACGAACCCAGAACCTCCCTGATTCCGCTCAACTGTTCTACGAACCGCTGACGGTAGAGCGCAGTGAAGCGATGCACGGGTTGATCGAGGATCGCACGGGCTGTCAGGTCTGAAACCTCTAGCAGCTCAGCCACTTCAGCCGCCGCAACCGCCGGATCTGCACTGTGCTGCACGATGTCGATGAGCTCGGAAGCATGGTCCAAGGCCCGGAGGTAGCCCGCGAAACGGTCCCGGTCAGCCTGCAGCTGTCCGTGCGATTGCTCGGCGTAGTCGGGTTCCATCACGGGCTCCGAGGGAAGGAAGCGCCGAGGGTCCACCGCGACGTTGAACTCGACGTGAGTGATCTCCATGAGGTGCGCGTCTCCGTCCGCGTGTTCGTAGACGCGCAGGCATGCTCCGGTGTGCTCATCAAGGGTGGCCTGCAACGGGTTGATCTTGCTGCGCGGTGGGTCGAGAAGAAATTCCCAGGCTGGCCGGCCCGCCACCGTGGTCGCAACGGGATCGGCAGCGGGGGAGTGGTAGTTGTGCGGGTCGGCGAAGAGCCAATCGCCGGGGTCTCCCAGCAAGCGGTACGGATGTACGTGCCGCCACTTTGCCGCAGCCGACATTGCCGAGCCACCTGAAACAGGTTCGAGGCCGCCGCGACCACCCCGTATCCAGCACCGGGCTCCTTGCTGGATGTGTACCTCTCCGTGGTCATCGCTGACGTGCCAGCGGTCGCCGGGCATGATCGTGAAACTGGCGGTTGCTGCGGTCACCTCACCGTCGACAGTGGTCACCGAGCGCAATTCGCCTACGGCACTGGTGAACCCGACGTCGGCGTACTTGGTCCGCAACTCATCCCACAGGCCGACCCGACGCCCACCAGGCTCGCCAGATGCCACAACTGTGGTGTCCATGAATACATAGTGCCGAAAACCGCCGTGCTCACGTGGCGAGTTGGCCGATGGCGAACACAATTCGACCGGACTGTTCCCCCATCAGGCAGGCGGGGGCGTTCGCTGCAACTCGATGAGCCCGGCGCGGGCCATCCTCGCGACGTCAGAACGGAACTGCGACAACTGCATTGCCGCCACCGCCTCGGCGCCGCGTTCGGTGACGCCGAGCAGTTCGATGATGGCGGCTTGTGCAGCGGGGCCGCCGTCGGCGCCGGCGATGGCTTCGAGGACGTCCCGCGGCCGATCCAGAGCTGCCACCGTCGCCGCCATCACCTCGAGAGTCTGCTCATGTCGTTCGCGTGGGTCCGTGGGCAGGCCGCCTCGGCGCCCGCGGTCGCGGGGCTCGGCCTCGACAACGGGTCCGGTCCAGACGAAGAGGTCGGCAGGTAGGTCGTCGTGCTCGCTGACGTCGTACACCTCGAACAGGTCGCCGCGCTCGGGATTGCCGACCCCCACGATGATGCCCGTGATGTCGTCGAAGGTGATCTCGACCGAATCGTCAGACCGGGACAGCAGGGCGGTTCTCCACGCAGCCCGGCCGGCTCTGTCGATCCGCACCGGAGGTGCGGCCACGCGCATATTCCGGCTCATCCGCCGCAACAGTGAGTTCTCACCCAACAGGTCGAGAGGGCTCGCCTGCGAACCCAGATTGACGATGCCGAAGTCTCCGCCGAGACGCCGCATCTCGCCGTCGATGCGGACCAAGGGCTTCTCGCCGGCGCCCTGGATGTAGACGACATCGCCCTCGCGCTCGATCCGCCACCGATCATGAGGTCCGTGCCAGAAGTCGAACACGGGCCCGGGCGTCTCGTTGCCTTCTTTGGCTGACGTTCGCATCGACCCGGACACGTACACGGTCTCGGCGGCCGCATTGCGGCCAGCCAACTCCACCCACGACGGTGTGCTCATGCCTGCGACGGTAGTCAGTGCACCCGCGGTCGGTCAGACCGGTGGCGGGAATCCGCGCTCGGCCAGTGCATCCAGCACACGCTCGGAGCCACGGAACGGGTCACCGTCTCGCGGCCAGTGGATGATCACGTCGGTGAAGCCGAGTTCCCCGGCCCGGCCGACCATGTCATCGAACGTCGCCAGACTCGTCAGTGAGAACTGCGGCGATGCGTCGAGGTTCAGGTAGCGGTCGAAGCCATCAGGGGAGCGACCTTCGTCGGCCATCGCCTCGTCGAGGTTGTCGCACGCACGCTTGACCCCGTCGAACCACTCATCGAGCGTCTCGGCCTTCTGCCCGGTTGTCATCCAGGCATCACCGTGGCGGACGGCGAAGCGGATCGAACGGGGCCCGTTGCCCGCCAGGATGAACGGGACCCGGTGCCGGACCGAGCCGCCGACCAACCGCATGTCGCGAGCCTGGTAATACTCGCCGTCGGCCGAGACATGGTCGTCGGTGAGCAATCGGTCGAGCAAGAGGGTGAACTCCTGGAAACGGTCGACCTTCTGGCGCGGTGTCATCGCCGGGGCGCCCTGCAGTCCGTCGTCAGGTGTACCTCCGGCGCCCAGCCCCAGCAACACGCGGTCGCCGGCGATGTCGAGCAAGGTCTCGACCTCACGCGAAAAAGACACGGGGTGACGAAAATTGGGCGACACCACAAACGAGCCGATCTTGATCGTGGAGGTCACCATGGCGAGAGCGGTCATCGTCGGAACGCTGGAGAACCAACGCGCGTCGGGCAGCCCGCCCCACACCAGATGGTCGAACACCCAGGCGTGGTCGAAGCCGATCTCCTCGGCTCGTTCCCATTTCGGCCGCGCGTCGTGCCACGACTGGTCGGGCAGGATGGAGATTCCGTATCGCATGGGCTCACTTTAGCCGCGGGTGACGACACCATCGCGAAACGCGATGCATCAATGGCATATTGAGAGTTATCCACAAATCGTGGGGTTATCCACAGATGAGTGTGGAGAAACCGCGCCTTCGAAAGTGGCTGGGGGAGC
Organism: Williamsia muralis NBRC 105860; assembly: GCF_001598915.1. Classification (GTDB taxonomy): domain Bacteria; phylum Actinomycetota; class Actinomycetes; order Mycobacteriales; family Mycobacteriaceae; genus Williamsia; species Williamsia muralis. Next base: position 164,026 of record NZ_BDAP01000002.1, read on the forward strand.
AAAGAATAAAGCCCGACGCCAGTCTGTGTTCATTCAGGTGAATCAAGTTGCTAAACAGGTGTTCTCACAACGGCCACCAAACGCACGAGAGTCCCGTCGCACGTGGCGACGAGACTCTCGGCTTGCAAAGAGGTTTAGCGGTTGTGCCTGGGAACGTGGCTTCCGTTGTCGCCGGGACCGTTCCCTGTCTGACGGGGGTCCAAATTGTGGCCCGGACCGTTTCCGGTGTGGCGGGGATCGAGGCCGTTGCCGGGGCCGTTTCCGGCCTGGCGGGGATCCATACGGTTGCCGTTGTCGTGGCGGTTGTCGTCGCGGCCGTTCCGGCCGACGTCGGGATCGAGCTTGTCGGCGCGCTGGAACTCGGCGTCGAGTTCTTGGCGCTTGCTGGCAGCCGTGCCCTGATGGGTGCTCGCCTCTGCGGCCAGGCGCTTGGCCTCGGCGGCCTTGGCGTCGGCTTCCGCCTGCGCCCGTCGGGCGTTGGCTGCGTGCTCTTCGGCGATGGCCTCACGCTTACGGACGCCGGCGACGCGTTCGGACGCCTGCTCCCGGATCTCTCCGGCTTGCACCCGACGGCTTTCCTTGCGCTTGCGTGCCAAGAACAGTGCGAGCGCTATGAGAGCCAGCACCACCACTACGGCTATGACGATCCAGACGACGGTATCCACGTTGACTCCTGACGAGACGATTTCTTCCCGGACTACCCAGGGATTTGTGGTCTCAAACACAAGAGTCCGCCGGTCAAGCTACGGCAAGCGGACGATTTGTGATCTCGATACCGGAATGAGATCTCTGCAAGGTCACCGGTCTGCAGGTCACAGGGTCGGGGCACAGCAAACACTGTTGTCGGCGGCGATGTCTAGAGTGCGGCTATGAGCGACGACGACGGCTACCCGGATGGCTGCCCCACCCTGTCCCGCGACGGCCAGGTGGTCGGCTTCTGCCCGTCGCCGAACGGCACCCATCTGCTGGTGTGGTGGCGTGCGGACAGCGAGATCATCGGTGGGTACGAAACCTACGAGGCAGGAGTCACCGCGGCACTACGCGCAATCGCCGCAGATGGTCTCGACCCGGACCCCGACGACGTGCGCGTCGAGGCCAACAAACTGGAGGCCGATTTTGTGGGAACCGATTGGATGGGTCTCGGCTTCTGAAGTCGGCGCGTCAGCGAATCGACTCGTAGAGCACGGGCCACGAGTCGTGTACGTCGTCGCGCCAGTAGTCCCAGGAGTGCGTTCCCTTGTCCTTGAAGTTGTAGGTGGCCGGGATCCCGAGCGCGTCGAGCCGGCCACGTAAGTTCTGAGTGCACTGATTCGTCGCGGCTTCGATCACCCCGCCGGCAGTCAATTGCGCCACCAGCTGGCTGGTCTCACCGTCGACGTTGGGTGCCTCGAGGTTGTCGTGCTCACCCGGCAGTCCTGATCCGGTGGAGATGTAGAGCGCGGTCCCACGCAGCCCCGCGGCGTGGACATACGGATCGTTCGCCTGCCATGCGGGGTCGTCCGGCTCACCCCACATGTTGACGGGGTTGCCACCGAAGTTCGACACCGTGATGTAGACGTACGCACGTCCGAGTGGATCGCTGGTCTGGGCGCAGCCGCTGAACGAGGCCACGCCTTCATAGAGGTCGGGTTTCTGGATGGACAGCGCGAGCACGGAGGTGGCGGACATCGAGACACCCACGATCGCGTTCTTGCCTGTGGTGTTCAGGGCCGAGTCGACGATGGGTGGGAGTTCCTCGGTGAGGAAGGTGGTCCACTTGTTGCGCCCGAGTTCGGGATCGTCGCGCTGCCAATCGGTGTAGTAGCTCGAGTCTCCGCCGAGGGTGGCGACCACGTTGACGTCTTTCGTCTTGTAGAACGACGCTGCATCGCCCCAGCTGAGCAGGCCGTTCTCCTCGCCGGCTCCACCGACCCCGTCGAGCACGTACACCGTCGGTCGCGGCTCGTCTCCTGGCGCGATCAGCAGCTTGAGCCCGATGTTCTTGTCCATCGCGGCGGAGTACACCTCGGCGGTCGCCTCGCGTCCTTCTCCGCGCACAAGACTCACGAGATGGGAGCCGTCGGGCGCCGCGATCGCGCGGTCGATGATCGGGTCGGCGGAGGACGTGGCTGCAGGCGCCATCGCCACCGCGAGTCCCGCGACTGCTACGGCGACGAGTAGACGGGAGTTCCGGCGGAACTGCGTGACGGGGTTTTTCATGGTGTCCCTAGTGACGTCGCGAGCATGAACATGTGGTGGGTCGAAAAGTAGAGATTCAGGGGCAGGGCGCGGGCATCGTGTCGGCAAGGTCTGGGTCGAGAGCGGTGTGGATCAGCCACAGGGAGCGCGGGTGGGTGGTCAGACCCATGTGGTCGACGACCAATCCGGGGCAACCGTCCTGAACCCACACATTGCGCACCGTGGCGTCGGGGCCGGCGGTCAGGAACGCCGATTCCGGCGGGGTGACGACCTTGTCTCCACGTGTTGCCACGGCCACGTAATCAACCCCGGGAACGGTGTCGCCGCCGGCGTTCAGCTGCGTGAGGAAAGACGACCCGGCCATCTGCTGGGCGTACGCGGGACCGACGGCCGCGGCAAGCACCTCGTCGGCGGGTAGTCCGGCAGCGTCGGTTTGCCTGTATATCTCCGAATTGGAACCAAGGGGCAGGTCCGTGTTCGATTCGAAGGTCGATCCGTGGTTGGTGCCACCGACGCTCACCACAGTGTGGATGGTGTTGCGCTCCACGAACTTGAGGTAGTGGCGTGCAGTGAGTGCGCCCATCGAATGGGCGACCACGTCGACCTTGTCGGCCGCCGTCGCCGATCGCACCTTGCTGACGAACGCGGCGAGCACGTCCGCAGACTCTTCGATGTCGCTCCCACCGGCGAGGTCGAGCAGGTTCTCATCGCTACCGGGCTGATGACGTCCGTAGTCGAGCGCGAACACGCAGAAGCCGGAGTCGGAGAGCCGCTTTGACAACGTCCGCCAGGTGGCGGCCATCCCGGACCCGTTGCCGTGGACCAGCACCACGGGTCGTTGATGTTCGGGTGCCGGTGTGCACGAGGTGAACTGGTTGACGCCAGGAAGAGAAGATTCATCGGCAGGCGCGGCGTACGTCGGGACAGGTACCAGAAACGCCGACATGAGTACCGGAACAGCTGCGGCCAGCGCGGTACCCAGACGTAGGTGACCCATTCGATACCCCTTGGCTTCCACCCGACCATCACGTCCGCATCCGCGCGATATACGAGAGGCTTACCACACCCTGCGGCCCGCGGTGCGGTGAAGACGTCGGTTCGCTGGTGGTTGAGGAAAAGTGATCGCCAAGGGCACATCCCTGGGTAGATGGATAGTTTCACTCACGATCTTTGTGGCGGGTTGACAAGGCGCCGAATGAGATTCGGCCCGGTGCTGCAAGGCCATGATCTCGAGCCGTCGCGCGTTCCGCTGTCAGTACCCGTTTGGTCTGAGAGACTCGGTCGCGTCGGAAGGTCTGTGCGGCACCGCGTACGAAAAACCAGGAATGGGGCCATCGTGGCGGCTCAGGGCACCGATGCGATCCGCGAGCTGAACGCGGCATTGGCAGGCCGGGTGCACGCTCCTGGAACGGCCGGTTACCGCGACGCCCTGGGACGGATCTTCTTTCCCGATGCAGCGCGACGTCACCCGCTTTGCGTGGTGCAGCCGACCTCCGTGAGCGAGGTGGCCGAGGCCGTCACCATCGCCGAACGGTCGGGGAACACGGTCACCGTGCGAGGCGGCGGACTGAGTTCGAACTGCGTTGCCGATCAGTCGATCATGATCGATCTGTCGGCTCATATGAACGGTGCGCAAGCAGAGGGTGAGACGGTCACCGTCGGTGGGGGAGCGAGCGTGGGCACCATGCTCGATGCGCTTGGCCCCGGTCGCATCGTCCCGGTCGGAATCTCACAGCACGCCGGGTTCGGGTTGGTCACCCGCGGTGGGGTCGGCTATTACACCCGCAGCCTCGGGTTGACCCTCGACCACCTCGCCGCAATGGAGTTGGTCCTGCCCTCCGGGGAGGTCGTGCAGTTGTCCGACAGCAGTACCGGCCGCGACGCAGACCTGTGGTGGGCGGTTCGGGGGTGCGCGCCACCGTTCGGCGTGGTCACCTCGGCCACCCTGAACACGCATCGCGCGGGCCCGATGTGGGTGCACCGGAGTGTGGTGGATCTCGACGCGCTCGCCACATACTTCCGCATCGCACCAGAGGTGCCGCGGCACATGATGATGGGTGCGGTGCTCGGCTACGCCGACCTGACGCCGGGGAAACCGGTGATGCTGCTGTTCACCACATGTGCGAGTGAAGACGCCGCCGACATCGATGAGGTACGAAGGGCGGCAACGGCTGTCATGGATGCGTCGAAACAGGTGCACTACCGTTCGGAGATGTCGGGCCGCTACCTCTCGGGCCTGCCCGAATACACCCCGCCTGGTGCGGGGGGTGCCGAACCGTCGCCGCTCTTGCTGCCCGAACCCGCCGACGCCAGGGGCTCGTTCTTCGGGAAGGCCGTGTTCACCGGCCCTTCGCTCGATGCTTCGGTTGCGGACGCGCTCGCCACCCAGATCGCTGCCGCACCTACACCCGCCTGCCGCATCGACTTCCAGCAGACCGGTGGCGCCCTCGCTGATGTCGGTGACACCGATACGGCTTTCTGGGGGCGATCAGCCGAATGGAACATCCCACTCAACGCGATCTGGTCGGATCCGTCCGACGAACAACCATGTCTGTCCTGGGCGAGCGAAACGCTGGCCGCCTTGTCCGGGCACACCACCGGTGTCTACAGCGTGGAAGTGCGTCCCGGTTTCGCCGAGACGGAAGCGGAGATCGACGCCGCGTTCGGGGGGAACCTCGGACGACTGCGTGGGCTTCGAGACCAGATCGACCCCACCGGAGTCTTCGGTACCTACCCGCTGTGATCGCCGTCGACCCCGCTGTGATGGCTGTCGATGAGGTGCGGCGTCGGCCCGTCATGTCCGCTTGCCATACTTGTCGAGCCACATCGGCATCCGAAGGGAGCTCACAATCAACAGGTTTCTGGCGCCCGCGCTGATCTTTTTCGGCGTCGCGGCCGTGACCGCTGCCATTGCCGTCCCGGTCTGGTTGGTCCCCCAGCTCAAGGTGGTACCGCTTGATCTCGACATCACCACCGTGGCGGTGTCGCAGCCGGCCGGAATCACCGATGACGACGAGCTGCCGGCAAAGGTCTTCGACCGCTGTTCGGTGTCCGGTCCACGCGCCGAGGTGTTCAACGCGCACCTCACCCAGCAGCGCCGCACCGTGGTCATCGAACCGTCCGACAGTGACCAGGTGACCGTGCAGTCCGGCCAGACCGTCCGGATCGACCGCATCCGCGACGGCGACGAGATCGTCGAGCCGAATGTTGCCGCTGTCGACAGCGCGCGCACGTGTTCCGACGGTGTACTCACCGGCAACATCGACGTCGTCTCACTCAACCGCGAGACGAGCAAGCCGAACGGCGAGATCCACCGCCTGCACACAGTGCAGGCGCCGGCCGGCGTTCGAACCATCGAAGACGAGAGCAACTTCGTGGAGGCGCCGCGAGAAGGCTTCCAGTACAAGTTCGGCTTCGATGTCGAGAAGTCGGAGTACCCGTACTACGACGTCAACACCCGCCAGGACGTCCCGGCCAAATTCGTCGGTGAGACCAAGATCAACGGACTCACCGCGTACGAGTTCGTGAGCGAGGTGCCCGAGATCGATCAGGTGCAGCTCGAGACCCCCAGCGGCGAACCCGCGCCAGGGACGTCACTCGAGATGCCTGCGAGCTGGTGGGGCATCGAAGGTGTGCCTGCCAACGAGAAGATCGTGATGGACCGCTTTGCGACCGCCACGCGGCATGTGTGGGTGGAACCGAAGACGGGAACCGTCTTGCGTGGACTCGAAGAGCAGCACCAGTACTTCAAGTCGCCCGGTTGGGAAGATCCGGGTCTTGCCCAGCCCATCCGCGACTTCCGGATGGACGTGTTCAAGGCGACGATGGCCTGGGATTCGGCAACCGAAGACCGGCAGTCGGACAAAGCCTCCGGCTATGTCGATCAGCTCCGGTGGGGTGGCGTCATCATCCCGGCGATCGTGGGAACGATCGGTGGCATCTCGTTGATCGCGGGCATCGTCCTGCTGATCCGCCGTCGTTCTGACAGGCCCACGGGTGGTCAGGACCTCGCCGGCTGAGCAAGGGTCACAACACGAATCAGGGCGACGCGCATTGTGCGCGTCGCCCTGATGTGTCATGTGCCGATGATCAGACCGCGATCACCGGCGCGGTGATCACGCGCTGGCGTTCTCCCGCCGCGGCAACTTCCAGCCCGGACGCACGAAGTGACACGTGTACCCGTTCGGAATGCGCTGCAGGTAGTCCTGATGCTCGGGCTCGGCCTCCCAGAATGGTCCCGCAGGAACCACTTCGGTGACGACCTTGCCTGGCCACAGGCCTGACGCGTCGACATCGGCGATGGTGTCGAGAGCGACGCGCTTCTGCTCGTCGTCGGTGTAGAAGATCGCCGATCGGTAGCTCATCCCGATGTCGTTGCCCTGCCGGTTCTTGGTCGACGGGTCGTGGATCTGGAAGAAGAACTCGAGAAGATCCCGGTAGCTCGTCTGTTCGGGGTCGAACTCGATCTCGAGGGCCTCCGCATGGGTGCCGTGGTTGCGGTACGTCGCGTTGGGTACGTCGCCGCCGGTGTAGCCGACACGAGTGGAGATGACGCCCGGCTGCCTACGAACCAGTTCCTGGACGCCCCAGAAACATCCGCCCGCCAGTATCGCCTTTTCGGTCATCGTGTGGCCTCCTTGCTGTTGAACAGATGCAGGTACTCGCCGTAGCCGGCGCTTTCCATCTCGGCGACCGGGATGAACCGGAGTGCGGCCGAGTTGATGCAGTAACGCAGACCACCTTCGTCGATCGGTCCGTCGTTGAAGACGTGTCCCAGGTGGCTGTCGCCATGGGTGGACCGGACTTCGGTGCGCACCATGCCGTGGGTGCTGTCCGTCTTCTCGACCACGTTCGCCGGTTCGATCGGCGTGGTGAAGCTGGGCCATCCGCAGCCGCTGTCGAACTTCTTCGTCGACGTGAACAGGGGCTCACCGGACACGATGTCGACGTACAGGCCGGCCTCGTGGTTGTCCCAGAATTCGTTCCGGAAGGCCGGCTCGGTGGCCGACTTCTGGGTGACGGCGAACTGCGCCGGGTTCAACCGGGCGACGGCGTCGGGGTCTTTGCGATATTCATGCGACACGTTGTCCTCCTCGGGGGATTCGTCTCCGCTGGCTGCGGGACGGAGGTGTCACTCGGGTATGACAACACCAAGTGTGTCCCGGGTGTTCCTCCGACGCCAGTGGCGCATCAGCGGTCCTTGGTTGTTACCTAGGCTACCGAGTGCGTACCCCTGAATGGCTGTGCGCACGCGACCGGTGTGGACTGAGGGCATCGCGGTGACGGCGGTCGCTCGGTGGGTCGCAGATGAGCGAGTACAGCGAAGGAGGAACGGTGCGCGCCTGGCTGGTCTGGTCGGTGGGACTGCTGGCGTACGTCGTCGCCGTTCTGGACCGGACAACTCTAGGTGTTTCCGGCCTCGACGCCGCCGACAGGTTCTCGGCGAGCCCCAGTGTGCTCTCCACCTTTGTGGTGTTGCAGGTGATCGTCTACGCGAGCATGCAGATCCCGGCCGGTCTGCTACTCGATCGATACGGCAGCCGGGCGTTGATCGTGACGGGCGCGCTGATCATGGCCGTCGGCCAGATGACCCTGGCCCTCACCGAGGCCCTTCCTGCCGCCATCATCGCCCGCGCATTGGTCGGGGCGGGCGACGCGTTCACCTTCATCTCGGTTCTGCGGCTGGTGCCACGGTGGTTCACGCCCAAGCGGGTACCGCTGGTGACCCAGTTGACCGGCATCCTCGGCCAACTCGGCCAGGTGCTGTCGGCGGTCCCGTTCCTTGCCCTGCTGAACGGGCCGGGCTGGACGGCCGCGTACTCCTCGGCTGTCGCGCTCGGCCTTCTCACCGCCGTGCTGGCCCTGGCTTTTGTGCGCGACGCGCCCCCCGGCACCGACGCCACCACCGAGTCGGTATCGGTGAGGGAGACACTGCGCAGTATCAAGACGGTGTGGTCGCGCCCGGGAACCAGGCTGGGCTTCTTCAGCCATATGGGCACCCAGTTCTCCATCACCGTCTTCGCGTTGATGTGGGGTATCCCGTATCTGACAACGGGACAGAACCTTTCGGCGGGTGCAGCGGGCGCACTGCTGAGCGCTTCGGTGGTGTCGATCATCGGTGCCGGCATCATCATCGGCTTGCTCACCGGTCGATTCCCGGCCCGACGCTCCTGGCTTGTCCTGGGAATCATGGGTAGCAATGCGGCCATCTGGACTGTGGTGCTGGCATTGCCGGCACCCGCACCCACGTGGCTCTTGGTGATTCTCGTGGTGGTCATCTCGGTGGGCGGGCCAGGATCGGTGGTCGGTTTCGACTTCGCGCGTACCTTCAATCCCAGCAAGAGCCTCGGGACCGCACAGGGCATGGTCAACATGGGTGGCTTCCTGGTGTCGCTGATCGTGATGCAGGTGATGGGAATCATCATCGGGGCGATGGGCGGCTACTCGTTCGACTCGTTCCGGGTGGCATGGACGGTGCAATACGCCGTCTGGCTGATCGCTACCGTCGGTATCTTGAGCACTCGTCGCAAGGCCGTTCGCGAGATGGAACGCGAGAAACGCGCGCAGCTCGAGGAGTATTAGTCGGCCAGTGCGCAGGGATCGGCGTGCGCCCATCTACGTTGGGGTCACGACACCCACCGGACATGCTCACTTGATGAGTCAGCGAGAAGGGCCGATGATGACCCGAAACAACCGCCCACGCGGCCTGCACAGCGTGCCTACCAACGCGGACCGGCAGGGCGTTGAGGCCGTCATCGATGCGCTGCCGATCGGTGCGGTCGTTCTGTCGCAAAATGGGCTTCTGCAACTCGCCAATGACGTGGCAAGCAACTTGTTCGATCTCGATGAACGCCAGGTCGACGATATGTCGTTTCCGGACGGGTTCGGGATATCGTTTCACGACACCCATGGGGAAGTCGTTGAGTCGCAGTCTATTTCAAGTTACCGCGCCGATCACGGCGACATAATAGACACTGCGACAGTCTCTTTCGAGAATCTCATCGGTCAGACGGTGTGGCTTGAAGTGTCCCGAGCTGACCTCCGGCTGGACGATCCCGAATGCTCGGTGTTGTTGTCTTTCCGCGACATCACGGAACTTCATCTCTCGCGGAAACGTTTGTTCGCCGGCGACGTGAACGATCAGCTGACCGGGCTTCCCAGGTTGCCCGCCGTCCTCGAGCACCTCGCCTCGCTGCTCGAGTCTGCGCCCGACGATGTCGGCCGCAGCAACGTTGTGATGGTCATCAATTTCGACAAGCTGAGAGAACTCAACGCCTCATTGGGCCACCTACGCGGCGACGAGGCCCTCGCCGAGACCGCTCAACGCCTACGCGACAGCCTTCCCCAGCCTCATCTGCTGGGTCGGGTCGTCGGTGCAGAGTTCATCGCAGTTCTCCAAGGAGTGGATCAGGACTTCGTCGACGACGTCTCCGATTCCATCCACCTGGCGTTGACCGAACCGGTGGTCGTCGAAGAGACTGCTGTCCGGTTGCGGGCCAGTGTGGGAATCACCCACATATCACCACACGACGAACGCAGCCCAGAGGAGATCGTCAGCTCCGCGGACACCGCAATGTACGTCGCCCGCAACAAGGGCGGCGGCCACACCGTTGACTTCGGCTCCCTGCAAATTCGAGATGTCCTAGAAGACTGATCCTTCAAGCGTGGAGCCTGGCGTGCGGAGGTTGTCGTCAGAGACCGGCTGTTCGATAAGTCGGTGGAAAGCGGAACCCCATCACTGCGACCAGGGTGGAAACGCAGACAATCCCGACGTACGGCACCTGTGCCAAGTCTCGAGCAGCCAGAACAAAGGAGACGATGAAGAGCAGCAGCCCGACGACCGTACCGACGTAGGCACTGAACACCACTCGGAACCATCTGTCCCGTGACGCCCTCCGCTCACCGTCGCCGGAGGCTCTGAGGAAGAGCGCGCCAGTGCCAACGATGATCAGGGCCGCGATCGCCCCAGCCGGCACCGCCATGATCGCCCCGACGACGGCGCCCACGATCGTCGTCGAAGTGACTGCGCCAACGTAACCACCGGCCAAGGTTGCCAAAAAGAGGGAAGAGAGCCACACCGTGCGAAGCCAATTCGTGGGCAGTTGCTGCTTCTCGGTGCGGCCTGAGGCGGGATGGGTCTCCCGCGAAGCTAGACCCGCATCCCCCAGGCTCCCCATTCTGTGATCGTCGCACATGTAACGCGTGCAGTTGAGTGAGAAGATCACGAGATGCTCACGAATCGCTCGACTTTTGCGCCGTGGTTCTTTCTCATCGTTGCAGGGCTTGCCGGGCTACTCGGCAGCGGCGACCTGTCTGCCCGCGACACAGGCAACAGAGTATTTGTCTGGCTCATTGCTGCGGCTGTGGTCACCGCCATCCAAAACGTCAGGCCGATGTCTCGCGAGCAGTCAGATGATAGGCAAATCAGCGATAAGCGGTAGTCGACGATCCACCCAGGTTGTTTCGAGGAATGGAGTTGACCCCGACGAAACCTTACGTTTGCCGGCCGTGGGTGTTCTGTTTCGATTCGCGTCTTTCGGGGTCGACAACCTGTGGGGTATGCCTGAGACGAATCCCATGTTGAACCGCCGTACGCTGCTGCGCGCCGGCGCCATCGGCGCTCTGCTCATCCCGGCCGGAAGTGCACTTGCGGCATGTGGCGGGTCCGGATCGGCAACGTCACCGTCGTCGAGCGGACTGGCGGTGCCACGCCCGCGGCTCACCCACGGAATCGCAAGCGGAGATCCGCGCGCCGATGGCGCCCTCATCTGGGCGCGTTCCGACACCCCAGCGACGATGTTTGTCGAGACATCCGCAACCGAGTCTTTCACGAATACAAAGCAATTCACCGGGCCGATGCTCACGCCGGCGTCGGACGGAACCGGACGTGTGCGACTCACCGGTCTCGAGCCCGGCCAGACAGTCCACTACCGCGTAATCCTCGAAGGAGAAAGCGGCGCTCGGTCCGAGCCCCTGACCGGTGTGTTCACCACGGTGCCGGCTCGACCGGGAACGTTGCGCTTCGCTTGGTCGGGAGATGTTGTGGGGCAAGGCTGGGGCATCAACGAAAGCATGGGAGGTATGGCCATTTTCGGCGCGATTGCTGATCTGAGGCCCGACTTCTTCCTGCACTCCGGTGACGCGATCTACGCGGATGGTCCGGTCGCGGAGTCTCAAAAGCAAAACAACGGTGGCACGTATGTGAACGTGACAACGGACGCGAAATCGCATGTGGCCGAGACGCTCGACGATTTCCGGGGCAACTACGCATACAACCTGACCGACTCCCACTACCGTAGGTTTGCCGCGAACGTCCCGCAGATTGTTCAATGGGACGACCACGAGGTGGTCAACAACTGGTTCCCCGGGGAGTCCCTCGCCGGGCAGGATCGCAAGGGCTACACCGAAACCGATGTGGACACACTCGCTGGTTTCGCCGCGCAAGCCTGGCAGGAGTGGCAGCCCGTCCAACCCAGTGAAGCCGTCGACGGACGTCTGTACCGCAAGATTGCCTACGGTCCGGACTTGGACGTCTTTGTCCTCGACATGCGTAGCTACAAAGATCCGAATCCGAACGCATGGAGCCCGAACAGCCCGGAGGGTGTCCTCGGGGCCAAGCAGACGCAGTGGCTCATCAACGGATTGACGACGTCCTCGGCGACGTGGAAGGTCGTGGCGAACGACCTGCCCTTGTCGATCGTCGTGCCTGACAAGGCAACAGATCCCGTTGTAGGGCCGAAATCGATGGAAGGTGTTGCGCAGGGCGATAATGGCCAACCTCTTGGCCGTGAGATCGCCTTCTCCAGAGTCCTGTCCCAGACCAAGAACGTCCCCAACATCGTTTATCTGACCGCCGATGTGCACTACACCGCCGCCATCTCGTATGAGCCGAGCCGGGCCGGGTTCACCGACTTTGCGCCCTTCTGGGAGTTCGTGTCGGGTCCACTGAATGCCGGGGCGTTCCCGGAAAGCCCGCTCGATGGAACGTTCGGTGCCCGATACGAGTTCGTGCATGCGCCGACGGAAGCGAATGTCTCACCGGCTGAGGGCTTTCAGCACTTCGGCGAGGTGACCATCAACCCCGAAGATCGCACCTTCACGGTGAACTTACGTGACGCGAAGGGTGTCAGTCTCTACTCGAAGGTGCTGACGGCACGGTGACGCGGGGTGCGTTCCGGCAATGACAGCGCCGTGTCACAGTGTCAGAGGTACTTTGGTGGCGCGGGTTCGGTGTTGATGGTGTACACGGCCGAACCCGGTTCGCCCAGTTCCGAGCGTCTTCGGCTACTCGGATCGTGGGCTGCGGAGCACAGCCAGGCCAAGCCGTCACAGACGTAGAACATTGTCGATCAATTGATTCGGGAGTTCACATGCAGATAGTCCGCAGTTCGGTTTCGACCACCAAGGGGCCCAGCGACTGGTTCACCGGCGATGTCTACATCGACGCCGTGGCCGCTGCGCCGGCACCATCGCGGGTGTCGGCCAACCTGGTGCATTTCATGCCCGGGGCGCGAACGCACTGGCACCGTCACCCTTTGAGTCAGACCGTGTTCGTCACCGAGGGAATCGGGTTGTGCCAGCGCCGAGGTGGACCAGTCGAGATCATCAGACCAGGTGACCGGGTCCTGTTCGAGGCCGATGAAGAGCACTGGCACGGGGCCGCGCCCAACCGGCTGATGGTCCACCTCGCCATCAACGAGAGCAGCGAAGAGTACGACGCCGTCCAATGGCTCGCACCCGTCACAGACGAGCAGTACAACCAGGAACCGGCCACCGCGGACCTGCCTGGCTCACGCTGAAGAATATCCCGCAACGGGCCTGGTCAGTTGAAGGTGCAACCGGTGACGGGCTTGTTCGCAAACCGATCCATGAGGTAGTCGACGGCGCCACCCGTTCCGAGACCGTCGATGAGATCGGGCCCGAAGTGGTTGGGCAACACCAAGCCCGGGGTGATGGGCGGCAGCTGGTTGGTGCGGAACGTGACGTCGGCGCCCTTCTCACACCACTCGCCGGCGAGCTGCCGCGCCTGCTCGTACGGGATGGTGTCGTCGTTGATGCCGCTGGTCACGAACACCGGACTCGCCGGCGCCAGCGTGCCGATGCGTTGTTCCTCGAAGATGGGAGCAGCTTCGGGAATGGTGTCGAGGTTCTCGAGTAGAGACTTGCCGTCCCTTGTGAGCGAGCTGGTGCGCAAGAACGGTTGCTGGAAGATCACATCACCGATGCACTCGGTTCCCAGCCGATCCAGCATTGCCTGTCCCGCAGGCGTTGTGCGCTCGGCGAGAGGCTTCTTCAGCGCGGGATGACGTGCGACGAAGCCGTTGATTGCGAAGCCGATGACACCTCCGATCAGATTGCCGTCGACCTTCGCCAGAACGTCGAGGAGATCCGCCGGGGGTGCGCCTGCCCAGGTGCCCTTGAGGTTGAGCTCGGGCGCGTCGGTCGGCTGCAGTTCGGCCGCGGCCGCCGATGCCCCACCACCTTGGGAGTAGCCCCAGAAAGCTATCGGTGTGCGAGAGCCGGTACCGCTGAGTGCGTTTGCCGCTCGGGCAGCATCGATCATCGCGTGGGCTTCCTCGACGCGGTTGACGTATGTGTGGACGCCCGGAGTGCCCAGCCCCACGTAATCGGTGACGAACACCCTTGCGCCCAGGGCATTCCAGCGTGCGGCCGACAACGCTTCTTGGTTCGCGGAGAAGGAAAGAGGGTCGGTCTGTGCAATCAACCCTGTGGCGAATGCTCGCGACGGTGCGCATTGATCGCCTTGACCCATGGTGCCCGGGCCGATGACGACGGTCGGCCGCTCTCCCTCGCCTTGCCACGGCTGGGTCGAGTCGATGAAGGTGCCGCTGACCGGCGTCGGCTCACCGTTCTCCAGACGCGAGGTGTAGAGGACGCGGCTTGCAGAACCCGGCCACGGGCCGTTCACACCCGGGATCGACACCAGTAGGGGCATAGATTCGGTTCGGATCACCGAACCCGGAGTGGTCGGGTACTCGGCGGGCATGCCGTAGAAGTCCGAGGACGGGGCAGCCGACGCAGACGGAGCCGCGCCGACGGCGGCAGCCGTCATCACCGAGACACTCAGCGCCAGTATGGCGAAGCGAACTCGCCTGGCGGCCCCGCTGCGCGTGGAAAGGGTGTGTAGCAACGTGATTCCTGACTATGAAAGGGATTCGCCGACCGCTGGCGATCGTGGACTCAGATGACCGTACCGACTTCGGTGGTGACGAGATGATCGAGTGCCCGTTCAGCCACGGCAGCGATGGTCATCGACGGGTTGCATGCCGCCGAGTTGCCGGGCATCAGCGCACCGTCGAGAACGTAAAGACCGCGTTGCCCGTGCACGCGACCCTCGAGGTCGCACACCGGGCCCATGCTGGCTCCACCGAGCGGATGCCAGGTGGAAGGGAAGAACTCGTTGGTGTCGGTGAGGATGCCGCCAGGTCCCGCGATCTTGCGCACCGTAGGGCCGATATGGCGGTTCTGGATCTCTGCGTCACTGTCGGTGGGCCACCGCAGGATTGCGTCGTCACGGTCGGAGTCGTAGTGGAAGCGGCCGCGTCCGGTGCTCACCCCGTAACCCACCATCATCGTGCTGCGGGCATCGAAGGACAGCGGCGGCACCGACGCCTGGATCACGGTGTGCGCGGCGTTCGGGTCGGACCAGTTCTTGCTGCCGTAGATGACCGGCCCACCTTGCGGCGCCCCGAACTCGGTCTCCAGATTGGTCCATACGTAGATGCGGTCGGCGTTGCTGCCCCAGTTGCCGCCGAGGTCGTCGGGCATGTCGGGTATCTGTCCCTTTGCCGCGGCGCGCATCAGCAATTTGGAGGTGTTCATGCTGCCGGCGGCCATCACGAGTGCGTTGGTGGTCAAGATCTTGTTCTCGAGAACGTTTCCGGCCGAATCGATCCGGTCGACATAGACCCGCCAACGGCCTTCGGGTGTCCGCTCGACATCGGTGACGTGGTGCTGCGTGTGCACGGCAACCCGCCCGGTCGCTTCGGCCGCAGCGATATAGGTGACGTCGACCGAGTGTTTTCCGCCGTTGTTCACGCCGAGTGCGCCGTCGCCGTTGGTGTACGAGGGCTTCATCTTTCCGCGCAACTCGTCGAGGGCAAAGTTCCAGTCGATCGGCATCGGGATCTTTGACACCGGCAAGCCCGCTTCGCGAACGCTCTTGGCGAACACCCGCGCGGCCCGGTAGTTGGGGGTGCCGATCAGCTCGTCAGGTGCAACCGCGAGCCGGAGCATCCTGGCGACACGGGGGTAGTGGACCCGATTCATGGTCGCCCAGTCGAGTTCCTGGGGGAAGTGTGTGTTGAACACCGATTCGTCGGGTTGCAGGGTCATGCCCTGATAGACCAGGGACCCGCCGCCGACACCGGCCGCACACAGCGCGGTCATGTTCTCGCCGGGCACCGCCTCGAGCAGTCCGACGTAGGGCTCGAACACGGCGGGCTTGCCGAACAGTTGGGGCGCAGACCGGTACCACAGAATGCGCTTGTCGGGCGTGGTGGCTCTGGGGAATGTCTCCGAGTTCGGACCTGTCGCCCAGCGCCTTCCGCGTTCGAGCACCGTCACCGGCACACCCGCTTCGGCCAGGCGCAGTGCGGCGACACCGCCACCGAATCCCGAGCCGATGACGATCGCCCGATGGTCTTCACGGACCACCGGGGTGCGCTTTCGCGGCGTGGGATTTCCGTGGGCGATTGCCGGACTCGCGATAGCGGCTCCGACCACGGCAGCGCCGGTCAGGAAGGAACGGCGGTCGAACGCGGACATAGATCCCCCGAATCACGAGCTGGACAAACCCCGAATGCCCTGGCCGACGCAAGTGGTGACCGTTCTGCAGGCGTGGTCAAAACTAGACAGTCACGCGCCAATGTGTCAAGAATTACACTCGGGCCATCAAGTGGGATCCAACGCAGGACGAAGCCACATGGTGAGGAATTGGCGTAGATCATCGTCGGAGTGGACGGCGTCGCTGTCGAACAGCACCACCGACAATCCGAGGCGCAGAGCTATCTCGACGATGTTGTCGAGGTTTTCCGCGACGTGGGGATCTCGCGCCGCCAACGGCGAGAGAAACTCGCGGGTAACCGGTTTCGCGCGCGACATCATGCCGGTGTCGAACACGGGGTTGCCCTGCTGTGCTTGCAGCAGCAGAGCGAGTAGGGGGTCGTCGCGTACCGCGGATCGTCCGGCCACGATGAGTTCGACAACATAGGCGATCGAGGTGTCGATGGTGTCCACCCGGGCGTGGATGTCTCCCAGCACGTGGACGGTGAGATCGGCGATCGCCGAAGACACCAGTTCCTCACGGGACCCGAAGATGGAGTAGACCGTCTGGCGTGACACCCCCGCGGCATGCGCGACAGCAGCGATGTTGACGCCGTCGAACCCCTGCTCGGCGATGAGCGCACGAGTGGCTTCGAGGATCTTGTGCCGCGACCGCATATCCGACATTATCGCCCCACGCTGCACAAATCTGTCGGACCCGGCTCCCGGAATCGAAACAGGCTGAGAAGCAAACGGATACGCGGCTAGTCTGGGCGACAACACCGATGTCAGGGCTGCAAGGAGACTTCAATCGTGTTCACCGAGCTGTTCCCCATCCTGTCCAGCCGAGACCTCGATCGCCTCGTCGCCTTCTATCAACAGGCATGCGATGCCCAACTGGACTACCGGTTTCCGGAAGAAGGGCCCGCGGGTTACGCGAGTCTGCAGATCGGGAAGTCGTCCTTCGGGATCGGATCAGACCCCTCAGCGCCGGAGACACCCAGTCGGGGAGCGCTGTGGCTGTACGCGGAGAGCTGTGAAGAAGGGTTCGAAGCCCTGGTGTCTGCGGGTGCCACGGTTGTCAGTCCGCCCACCGACATGCCCTGGGGCGAGCGGGTCGCAGACGTGACCGACCCTGACGGCAACCTGATCCATGTGGGCCAGCGACCCGAACCCGCCGAAGACCCGGAACCCACTGAGCTGCAAGGTCATCCGACCTGATCAGTGGGCTCCGGATGCACTCACGCTACCGGTGATACCGGACCGCCGGTGAGCACGCGGTACGCGTAGGTGCTTGCGATGAGCGTGACCGGAATGGTCAACAGCAGGCCGACCAAGCACAGGATCGCGCCGAGGACGTTGAGCCCAAAACAGGCCAGCGCCAACAGGAGCAGTGATCCGATGTTCTTCGACGTCAGCTCGAAGCTCGACTTGATCGCGGTGAAGGCGTCTTGATTGCGATCGATCGCGAAAGTCAGTGCGTACCAGGTCAAATACAAGACGATGAGGCCGGGAATGATCAGCAGGATGAACCCGACGACGGTCGCCACGCCCACCAGGACCGCGATGATGAACACCGCGCTGAGATTGCGGAAGTTGAAGAAAGCGCCGATCGACGGCCGGTTACCGTCGAGCTCGGCAAGAGCTCCGTTGGTGAACGCGGCACGGAACAGCGTGCTGACGATGAACGACAGCACGGTCCCGATCACACTGAGCGCGGCCCCACCACCGGACAACTCATTCTGGAAATCAAAGCCGGAGAACGCGAACTGGACAAACCAGCTGGCCACCAGGGACAGCAGGCAGATCGCGATCCAGGCGCCGGCATTTGCCTTGTATTTGGACCATCCGTAACTCAGAGCTGAGCCGACCGATAGTTGCGGTGGTCCGAAGCCGGCAGGCCCGGGGTAGCCACCCTGAGCGGAGTACTGATCCATCGGAGGAGGTGGCGGCGGGAAGCCGCCTTGAGGCGAAAAGCCCTGGCCGGGCGGTGGATAGTTCTGGCCGCCGGGTGGGGGATACTGCCCGGCCGGCGGCTCTGGCTGACCCGAACCCTTCCCGAGGGGGACATTGGGTTCGTTCTCGCGCGGTGGGTACTCGGTCATGGCCTGCTCCTACGTCGGTGCGGCTGGTCGATTTTGCACACTGTTCTGACCAAAGCCCGTATGTAGGTGCGGTGTCAAGTAATACGCGTGGTGTTAGCCGAGCTGTGCCTCAATCGTTCCCGCAGCGACAGCGGCGACCAGTTCACCGTGGTCGCGTTCGGTCTGGTCGGCGTAGTTCACCGCGAACGCCGCGATGTCCTTGTCGATCACCTTGCCACCGCCGAAGTAGCCGGCCAGCAGGCGCGGGTCGACCGACCGCGAGTGAGCTCGCGCCAGCAATCCGCCCGCCAGGCGCCCGTAGTCGTCGAGCAGACTGCCCTTGAGGGTGGTGGGGTCGATGTCGCCTTTGAGGTTTCGGAACTGTCGGACGATGAACGGGATCCCACCGATCGTCGTCCAGCCGAGCAGGATATCGGTCTCTGCCTGAACCATCCGTGCGCCGTTGACTATGCGCCGGCCCTCGTGCCGGGGAGTGTCGGCTGCAACGTAGGGGGCCAACGCCGATGACTTTGCCTGTTTCACCTGCATCACAAGGTCTTCCGAGCGATTACCGTGCAGCAAGGCCACGTAGTTCCGAAGGCCCACGCTGCCGGTGCCCACTATCCGGAAAGCCACATCGGACACCGCGAATCGGGCGATCAGGTTCCGTCGCGACTCGCGAAGCGTGTCGACGTAGTCCGTCAGGCCGTCGATGACCGCATCGGCGGTGGCGGTGTCCACCCGGGTGAGGTTCGGCGGGTCGGCGACGAACCGGTGCCGCTGGATTCCGGTGGCAGGGTCATCGACCTGTTGCGTCCACTTCGCCACCACCTTCTCGCTCGTGTTCTTCATCGCCTTGTCTGCGGCAGCCTCGAAGCTGTCCAGCAGAGAGTCGGCTTTGACCTGATCCAGAACCGAGACGTCGGGGATCACTGACCACGACCGCAGAAAAGGCGCGTCGGCGAGCTTCTTCATCGTCTTGCGATACGACTTCACGGCGTCCTCCGCGGCTTCGCGACAGCCGGATTCCGAGACCCCGCCCTGCCGGCCCGCGAGCACCAAACTCGCCGAAAGGCGCTTGAGGTCCCACTCCCACGGCCCCGGGATGGTCTCGTCGAAGTCGTTGATGTCCATCACGATCTTGCCGTCGGGGGTTCCGTACAACCCGAAATTGGCGGCGTGCGCATCGCCACACAATTGTGCGGCCAGCCCGCTGTCGGGTGTACCGGCCAGGTCGGCCGCCATCAAACCGGCTGCGCCGCGGAAGAAGGAGAACGGGGACGCGGTCATCCGCCCGATGCGCAGCGGGATGAGTTCGGGCATCCGGCCTTCATTGCTGGCAGCGATGTATTCGAGCACGCCGGGTCGATCCGCGGCTGCGGCGCGGTGAGCGTGTGCACCGGGTGCAAGGTCCTCGCGCAATCGACGTCCCTGCTCGAGGACATCATCTGCGCGCACGAACCGGCGCAGGTCGATCGTCTGTTTGGCCATGCCGGCGCCCTCCGTCGAATCAGTCAGCCACTCGCGGTGAGGTGAATCGGGCGAGGATGGCGTGCGCCGCACGGGATGCGAGGTCACGGTTGTAACTCTGGACCACGTCGAAGGTGCGATCGAGGTCGGGGACCGGTTCGTGCCGGTCGCGCGCGGACAGGAGTGCCGAGGCGTGCGGGCCGAGAACCACCACCGTCCACTCGTTGACGAGGTCATCATCCGGGTCGAGCGGAGCGTGCTGGACGTTCCCGTCGAGCATCTGCGGCAGGCCGACGCCGTACACGCCGGCGAAACCGGCTTTGTCGGCCAGGGAACGCCAACGCCGTGCCGTCGCCGGTGTGAACTGCCGAGCCTCCTGAAAGGTCCCCAGCACCAGGGTTCCCGGGCCGGCGGCCGCAGCCTGGGTCTCCAGGGCCTTGCTCATCTCGATCAGCAGGCGTTTGTCGCCGGGGCGGGGAACGTGACTCGCACTGACGATGGCGTACGGGGTGGTCGCCGAATCATCATCTGCGGGGCCGGCCGCGGTGTCACGTGGCGGCAGTGCAGCCACCGGCTCGTCGGCGAAAAGCGCCGGGCTGTGCGCAGCCGGGAACAGGGCTCCCATGCCGTGGGTGGCTCCGACCGTCTGCGCCGCCACCCGCAGCGCCTCGGTGTCGACACCTTCGGCGATGACCAGAGCTCCGGTCCGTTCGGCGTGGGCGGCCAGTGCGTGGGCCAGCCCGGCGATCTCTGGATCGCGGGTGCGGGCCAGCAACTCCGCAGGGGTGAAGATCACGTCGGGTTCGATAAGCCACAGCAGGGTCAACGCGCGATCATCGAGCCCCAATCGGTCCACGCAGATCAGACGACCCGCGGCACGGGCCGCAGCGACCTCGTCCAACACGGAGCGGGGCCGGCGGAAGGTCTCGCCGGGGTCCACGGAAAGAAGCAGGTGGTGCTCGGGCGGGGCCGCGAACGCGAGGTGAGCGGGCGACTGCAGATCAACGGTCGCGAAGATGGGCACGGTGGTCTTGGCCGGGTCCGCGTTGAAAAATGAAAGCTTGCGACCGTCGACGACGTCGGTCTGCTGCATCATCCGCGCAGCGCGGCGCAGCGATTTCGGGGTGTTCAGGGCGGTGTCCCCGCGTCCAAGGACCTGTAGTTCCACAGCGACCAGCGCATCGTCGGCGAGCCGGCGAATGGGTGCGTAATGCGGTACGAGTTCGAGTCCCTCGAAGATCTCGTCCGACTCAGAGGTCGAGGTCACCGGTTGCCACTGTCAAGCACTTGCGTTCGATCATCAACCAAGCCAACCACACGGTAGGCCCAGGTGTACCCGCACCCGTTACCGAACCGTTATGACAAGGTCGCAGTTCGGTCTCGGCGGCACGGTCGGGTTTGAGATCTGGGTCGGCAGGGCAAACTGCGGTCATGACTTTCACCGCGCCTGGCCTCTCTGATGACGCCACAAAGAAACTGGTCTCTGTCCTGCAGGAACGTCTCAGCGCGTTCAACGACCTTCATCTGACTCTGAAGCACATCCACTGGAACGTCGTCGGTGCCAACTTCATCGGCGTTCACGAAATGATCGATCCCCAGGTCGAACTCGCCCGCGGCTACGCCGACACGCTCGCCGAGCGCATCGCGACCCTGGGTGGCTCACCGAAGGGCACCGCCAAGGCGATCGAAGAGGATCGGTCCTGGAACGACTACTCGGTCGGCCGCGACACGGTGCAGGCCCACCTCGGCGCCCTCGACCTCGTCTACGTCGGCGTGATCACCTCGCAGCGTGAGGCCATTGCCGTTGCAGGCGAGATCGATCCGGTCACCGAGGACATCCTGATCGGCCAGACTGCGGAACTCGAGAAGTTCCAGTGGTTCGTCCGTGCGCACCTCGAGAATGCCTCGGGAGAGCTGGCGAATGCCGGCGCAAGCACGGAACAGGGCGCAGCCGACCAGAGTCGCTGACCCGCTCACCACACCATCGAAGTCATCTCGAGGTGCTCACCCATTGCGGGTGAGCACCTCTTGGCTTTGGTGGGTGTTTGAACCTTTCCGGGACTCAGCTGGACATCACGGGTAACGTCCTCGAACTAGAACATGTTCTAGTCGATGAGGGAGATGCACATGCCGAGTGTCGAGGAAATCAAAAAGGTCGTCGAGTCCTACGTGGACCTGGTGGCGAACGGCAAGCCAGAGCAGGTCGCCGATCTGTACGCAGAGGGCGCAACGGTCGAAGACCCGATCGGCGCCGACGTGCGCAGCACGCGCGAATCGATCGTGGAGTTCTATGGCGTGATCGCTGCGATGGACAAGACCACCGCTGAGCTGCATTGGTCCAAGATTGCTGGCGACACGGCAGTATTCGAGTTCACCCTCATCACCGAGGCCGGCGGCTCCGCGTTCAAGATCACGCCCGTGGACATCATGGTCTTCGATGACAACTGCAAGATCACCAGCATGCGTGCGGTGTGGAGCCAGGAAGACCTCCAGCAGGTCTAGTCGGTGCCCTACCGAACACTGACGGTCGACGGATTCACGTGGAACCTCGTGGACGACGGGCACGGTCCTGCCGTGCTGTTGCTCCACGGGTTTCCTGGGCTCGCTTACAGCTGGCGTCACCAGGTTGAGCCCCTGGTGGCGGCCGGCTTCCGTGTCATCGCGCCGGACATGCCCGGCTACGGGGCCACCGATTCGCCCGGCGGCGTTGCCGAGTACACCTTCGCCGCAATCGCCGATCGTGTGGTCGCGCTGCTCGACTCTCTTGAGGTTCAACAGGCAATTGTTGTGGGCCACGACTTCGGCGCCCCGACCGCATGGACCGTTGCCCTCGAGCATCGCGAGCGGGTGGCCGGGCTGGTGCTGCTCGCCATGCCTTACGCTCCGGACCGGCTGCCGATCAGGCCGTCCGACGCCTATTCGGCTCTGGCACAGCGCCATTTCTTCCATTTCGAGTACTTCATGCAGCCAGATCTCGCCGAGGCCGAACTGAACGCGGCACCGCGCGAGTTCCTCATGCGGTTGTTCCACGCCTTGTCGGGGAACTTTCGCTACCTCGACATCTGGCAGCATCCGAGCCACCGCGGCGGCCGCCGACTGGGGTACCTCGACGTACTGCCGGCAGCACCGCAACTGCCGTGGTCGTGGCTGTCGGAAGGGGACCTCGACGAATACGAGACAGCTTTCCGCAGAACCGGATTCACCGGTGGTCTGAACTGGTACCGCGCCGCGGACCTCAACTGGGAGAGCGCCGTCGACGGTCGTGTCATTGACGTCCCGGCCTGTTTTCTCGCCGGTGGTGAGGACCCGGTGATCACGATGGCAGGCCGCAAAGCCATCGGCCGGATGCGCGAGACGATGCCCAGGCTTCAGACAGTCCGCACCTTCGACGGGGCCGGCCACTTCATCCAGATGGAGCGGCCCGATGAGGTGACCGCGGCATTGATCGGCTTCGCGAGGTCGGTGCAGGACGGTGTTCCGTCTGTGGGCTGCACCTGAGGGAGTTCTCGAGGTGCTGTGTGAACCAATCCGCTGCATCGTCGGCGACGAACTTCCCATGTACACACTCCAGAAGGCGGCGGACATGGCAAGCAGCGTGCGAACGGTCGGTGACGAGGCTCGTTTCTCAGGTGACTCGATGAGGAGTCGGGGCGACGCAGAGACAGGCGTCAGGAGTATCGAGCTGGTCGGCGACGACGGCACGGTGACCACGCTTCTCCAGCGCGCCGACGGGACCATCGAGATCCACACCGCGGCTATGTCGTCGGCCGGGCGCGCGGTTCGGGTGCCGCCGACGGGTTCCGCTGTCGCATACGCCACCAACTCCTGATACCCGACAAGGCGGAGATGGTCGCGGTTGACTCACTCGGAGTCGAGGCTCCGCAGGAGTTTCATGAACGGCAACATCATGTCGTTCAACGTCTCCATGTCGAGATGCTCTGTGAGCAGGGCATCCAGCTCTGCGTACGACGAGTAGCCCACGGCCAGTAGTCTTTTGCCTTCCTCGGTCACGAAGAGTGTTGCGGTGCGGCCTCTTCCGCCACTCGTTGTCCTCTCCACGGCGCCGATCGCCTCCAGCTTGTTCAACGTCGCCTGCATGCTCTGTGGGGTCACAGACGCACGGCGTGCGAGCTCGCTGTAGGAGATCCCTGGCCTTCGTGTCAGGTGGCCCAGAGCCGACAGGTGGCGAATGGCAATACCTTCGGTCGCCAAGCGGGACTCCACCCGCGCGCGCATCCGGTTGCCCAGGGCAATCAGTACGAAGGCTGCACTCGAGGGCGCGATGCCATCCTCGGTGGCGGTCGGAGTCGCCTCGACAGCGCGATCGTCCTCCGGCACGTTGACATTCCTCACTCGTCGATTCCGGCCAACAGTAGACCACCGTGGGGGGTGGGTGCGGCCGGGAATGAGGCGCCGATCAGACGGTTTGACATGCGAGCATCCTCAGTTACAGTCTGACTGAAACTGCCGCAACCAATAGGCGTCAAGCATGGACTGCCCCTGTGGCGGGCCGAGGCAAGGGGTGAGCGTGGACGTACTTCGTAACGTCGTGATCTGGATTCATCTGATCGGGTTCGCCGTGACCTTCGGTGGATGGGCGGCGGAGGCGCTGGCACGCCGTTTCAGGACCACCGCCGCGATGGACTACGGCTTGCTGGTCTCCTTGATCAGTGGGGTCGTCCTGGCTGCACCCTGGCCTGCCGGTGTGGAGACCAATTGGCCGAAGGTGGGCCTCAAACTGGCCATCCTCATCGTCCTGGGTGGGGTTCTCGGTGCGGGGAACGCGAAGCAGCGACGCACGGGCCGTCACGTCCCGCGCCCGCTCTTCTATGCCGTCGGGGTGTTGTCCCTCCTGGCCGCCGGGATCGGCGTCATCTGGTGAGCTTTCGCCACTACCTGCGTCAAGCACCGAAGGTTTCAGCCCGAGAGGCAATCGACCTCGCACAGGGTGGCGCGTTGGTTGTGGATGTCCGACGGCGGTTCGAGTGGAACAGGACCCACATCCCGGGTGCGGTCCACATCCCTCTCGAAGACCTGGAGCGCCGCTCCGACGAGTTGCCGGACGACCGATTGCTGCTGACCTTCTGCACAGGCGGGCTGCGGTCCTCCGCCGCCGCAAACCTGCTCAAAGACTGGGGATGGGAAGCCCGGAACATCAGCAAGGGATTGATCGATTGGCGAGCTGCCGGAGGGCCGCTGATCGGTGGACCTCCGGCCGAGTGACGTCCCGCGTCGACATCGGCAATCGCCGCAAGCGCCGCGCGCCACGCGGCTGCGAGTAGTCGTCCGAGCACCGGGCGCGACGATCTATGTGATGGATCAATCGACGGATCAAACCGGGGGGTGATCGTGCAGGTCGCCGCCTGTTCTCCCGGCAGTTCCGCTCATGTGTGATCTAAATCTCGCATCGAACCGAAGTTTGCGGTATCAAGAATCGATGGCCCGACGCAGAAACCGTCGGACAACCGGGGATTCTTCTTACGTCGATCGGGGAGGTGTGTTTGCGATGTCGCTGAAACCACAGCAGCAGCAAATGGTGGAGTTCGAGTCGCACTGGTACCAGTTCGGCGGTGGCCCGTCCGATCAGATCCGTGAGCGGTTCGGCATGCCCGTCCGTGACTTCTTCGCCGAATTGAACAACATCGTCGACGAAGAACCGCCGACGTCGCTCAATCCGCACGATGTCGAACGGATGCGCGGAGTGATCCGGCGCCGGCTCTGGCTCGCCAGCTGACCGAACCGGTTACTTCTTCTTGGTCCCCGGGAGGATTCCCGCGTCGATCACCGATTTGACGAACGGCTTTGTCGCCGTGAGCAATTGCTCGGTGTCGTCGTCTGTACACCAGGCAGCTGCCGCTGCATCGTCGGTGAGTTCCTCGATGTGGTTGTAGAGTTCGGCGCCGGCTGCAGTGAGGATCTCGCCCGACTCCGCCTGATCGATCAACCCGCGCGCCCGCAGATTGTCCGCGGCCGCACTCCAGTCGTCCTCGGACCAGCCGCGGGTCACCATCACCAGCTTCTTACCGAGCAGACGGCGCCGCACCGTGGGGTCGGGATGCTGTGCCTCGTGAAGCACCAGCGCTTCGAGCCGGTCGAGGCCCGCGGTGACCAACGCGGCGATGTGGGCGTCACCCCGCCACTCGCGGACGATTGCGATGGAATGCCACAGCCGAACGTGCGGTTGTGTCGGGGGCTGCGAGTTGGCCCATGCCGCCGCGAGCGTGCGCCCGCCCATGGGCAGGTCTGCAGCCTTCTGGGCGTAGCGATCCGCCAACTCGTCGAGCACGGGATTCCCGATGTGGTCGCCGAGCGCACGGCCCAACGTCTCGTCGAGCATCTGGTACCGGCGGTCGTTCACCACGTCCAGGCCCACGGCTTTGGCGGCATCCCACCCGGGACCGACCACCGCGGGGCTGAAGTTGAAGAACGCCGCAGCGACAACCGAGGCGTCACATGGCCCCAGCGGAGCGCCCCGAGCGCCCACGTACCAGCCGTGGAAGTCCAGTCCGGTGTCGGCGCAAGCGGCTTTGATGTCGGGGCTGAAGTAGGCGACAACGTGAAACGGTTCGAGGGTCTCGTACGCCGCCCGAGCAAGTGCCCGATCGGATTCTGAATACTTCAACGTCATGTTCTCCCCAACTGCCGATTGCGCTGTCTGCCCGATGACCCTCACCCTACGGTTCGAGAATCCGGCCGAGGGCCGTTGACACCGAACTCGAGGTCATCGGTCATCTCTCTTACACGGCGCCGGCGACTCCGATCAGACTTCCCTCCGGATCGGTGAAGTGCCCCACCACAAGTCCGTTCGGTGCAGTCACGGGTCCCAACACCCGTATGCCGCCGAGACTTTCGGCCTGGCGCAGGGCTTCTTCGACATCGGGAACGCCGACGTAGAAGATCGCATGGCTGCCCCGCCCGCTACCACCGCCGACACCGCCGCGGATCCCGGTGCCGTCAGGTGTTGCTATGAGGTCGAGGAATCCGTAGCTGTCCGGTTCCGAGATCTCCGCAGCCACGGTGGACGGCGGATCGAACTCCCAACCGAACAAGGCGCTGTAGTAGCCGCGGAGGTTGTCCGGGTTGCTGCCGATGATCTCGAAATGAACTACTGGCTGCGCCATGTCCGCATCTTTTCCGTTGTCGGGATGTGTTGCCCCACTGGCGGGAGCCACAGCTGTACTGACTCGGAAAGTGCCGCCGGATCATCGGCGACCAAGCGGATGTCAGTCAGCGACGGCCTGTCGGTTTGAGCACCACCTCATGGGGATGGGCGTCGGCCGGCGTGTGGATGGCTGCCACCACCGCCGACGCCACCGTGTCGGGCAGCAAAAACTGGGTGGCGTCGTACTCGCCGCCCTCCATCGCCACCAACTCCTGCTGCATGTCGGTGTCGATGCGCCCGGGAAAGATCGACGTGACCCGCAACGATGGTTCCTCGGCCCGAACAACATCGGCCAGCGCGCGTAGGCCGAACTTGCTCGCGGCGTAGACGCCCCACCCCGGATTGGCGTGTCGGCCGGCACCCGAGTTGATGAACACCACGTGCCCCCGCGCGGCACGGAGTGCGGGCAGCAGGAGGCGGGTCAACTCGGCAGCGGCGATCAGGTTGACCTCGAGCACGCGTCGCCATTCATCGGCCGGGGTGTCTTCGATCGAACCCCAGCTGATTACGCCGGCGTTGTGCACCAGGACGTCGAGTTCGCTGATCGCCTCGGTGGCGGCCGCGAGCTCGTCGGCGTCGGTGAGTTCGACAGGCCAGGTGGTCACCCCGTCGAGTTGCAATGCGATGTTGTCCAATTCGGTCGACGGTCGACCGCCGAGCAACAGGTCGTGAGTGGGCGCGAGCAGACGGGCGATGGAAGCGCCCAGACCACGGCTGGCCCCGGTGATCAACGCGGTTGGCATGGTCGCCACCCTAGTCAGCACCCTGGGCTGCCAGAGGGTCTGGACAGCGAGATGGGCACGATCGCGCCCGTGGGGCCAGAATGTGACCGTGGGATACGTCGGCTTCACCAACACGCAACTGTCGGCGCGCGCCGCCTACCTGCTGCGTGGCAATGATCTGGGCACCATGACCAGTGCGGCGCCGCGTCTGTACCCGCACATGTGGAGCTGGGATGCGGCTTTCGTCACGGTCGGCCTCGCGCCGCTGAGTGTGGAACGAGCGGTGGTCGAGATGGACACCCTGCTCTCGGCGCAGTGGGGCAACGGCATGATCCCGCACATCGTCTTCGCGAACGGCCGCGACGGGTACTTCCCGGGTCCGGCGCGATGGGAGTGTTCACAGCTCGCGTTCAACGCACCGCGGGCGCCGCACACCTCGGGCATCACCCAGCCGCCCGTCCACGCCATTGCGGTGCAACGCATCCTCGACCATTCCCGCCGTCAGGGCCGCACCACACGCTCGGTCGCCGAGGAGTTCCTCGACCGCAGATGGGGCGACCTCGTCCGGTGGCACAGATGGCTTGCGCATGCCCGGGATCCGCAGGGCCGCGGTCGCATCACGCTGTACCACGGCTGGGAATCAGGGATGGACAACTCGCCCCGCTGGGATGCCGCCTACGAGAACGTGAAGCCGGGGGCCGATCTGCCGCCGTACACCCGTGCCGACCTCTCACACGGCGCCGACGCCTCGATGCGCCCATCCGACGTCGAGTACGACCGCTATCTGTGGCTGGTCCACGAGATGAAGATGGCGAACTACGACGATGCGGTGCTGCCCGAGGTGATGAGCTTCGCCATCGAAGACGTTTTCGTCAGCGCGATCTTCGCGGTGGCGTGTGACGTGCTCGCGACGATCGGCGAGGACTATTCGAAACCTCGCTCGGATGTCCGTGACCTGCGGGCCTGGGCGGATCGATACCGTGCCGGCGTCGCGGCGGCGACCTCGGAACGCAACGGGGCCGCTCGCGACTTCGATCTGCGTGCGGGCCGCTGGATCAACACCGAGACCATCGCGATGTTTGCACCGCTGTTGTGTGGTGGCCTGCCGCGCGACCGTGAGCGTGCACTGCTCAAGCTCTTCGAAGGTCCTCGCTTCTGCGGTCACCCCGACCTCAAGTACGCGGTCCCGCCGTCGACCTCACCGATCTCGGCGGACTTCAAATCGCGAGAGTATTGGCGCGGGCCGGTATGGCCGGTGATGACCTGGCTGTTCTCGTGGGCATTCGCCCGTCGCGGTTGGACGGAACGTTCGGCGCGGCTGCGTGAAGAAGGGCTGAGGCAGGCGCAAGACGGGTCGTTCGCCGAATATTATGAGCCGTTCACCGGAGAGCCGCTGGGTAGCATGCAGCAATCCTGGACCGCTGCAGCCGTTTTGGACTGGCTGGACTAGCCGACCTGATTGGATCAGCACATGCATGAGCCACCCGCCGGAGCCGAGTCGATCTCACTGACGTTGCCGACCGTGGATCTGCAGGCGTTCGCCTGGGGACCGGCAGACGGAACACTGGCGCTGTGCCTACACGGGTTCCCTGATACCGCGTACACGTGGCGGCACCTCGGACCGCGACTGGCCGAGCAGGGCTACCGGGTGATCGCTCCGTTCGGCAGGGGATACGCGCCGTCCGGGCTCGCCCGCGACGGCGATTACCACGTGGGCGCACTGATGTACGACGCCGTGGAGATCCACCGATGCCTGGGCGCCGATGATCAGGCCGTGGTGGTCGGACACGACTGGGGTGCACTCACCTCGAATGGGCTGGCGGCCTTCGAAGGCTCGCCGTTCCGCACCGTGGTGTCGATGGCGGTACCTCCGATCGGGGCATTCACCCAGGTGCGTTCCGATCCCGCAGCGATGGCGAAATTGTATGCACGGCAAGCCTTTCTGAGCTGGTACACCATGTTCGTCCAGCTGCCGCGCCTGTCTGAGTGGACATTGGACAAGCTCATCCCTCTGCTCTGGCGGAGATGGTCACCGGGATTCGACGCCACCGAAGACCTGCGGTACGTCTTCGACTCGTTGCCCACCGCAGCGCATCGCACCGCGGTCTTGGCGTACTACCGGGCCACGCTGCGACCCACCCGGCCTGCGGAGCGATACCGGTCGATGCAGAGGGCGATGACAGGCGAAGCCCGCACACCCACCCTCTACCTGCACGGTGCCGACGACGGATGTATGCAGGCCGGCTTCGCCGAACGGGCGGGTGCGGTGTTGCCCGCCGGCAGCGACGTCCGCGTTGTCGAGGCCGCCGGGCATTTCCTGCATCTCGAACAACCCGAGGTGGTCGGCGACCTGATCATCGAGTTCCTGGCGTGACGCCGTAACTGCAAAAACAGTCCGTTCGCCATTGTTCCGGCCGTGACCCGGATCTAAACTGCTCGGTGATGAGCACCTCAACCCGGAGGACGCGCGCAGAGAGTCGCGTGGACAAGTTCGGCGAACGGCAGCGAGAGCTTGCCCGGTCGGCGCTGGCCACTCTGGCGGAACGGGGTTATGCGAACACCAGTCTTCGCGACATCGCCAGCAACTCCGACTTCACCCACGGGGTGCTCCACTACTACTTCGCCGACAAGAACGAACTCATCATCTTCGGAGTCCGCGAGTACAAAGCCGAATGTGTCACCCGGTACGACGCCGCTATCGACGGCTCCGAAAACGTCGATGACCTCGCCAAACGATTCTCGGCCGCCATGGCGACGAGCCTGACGGACGAGGCTCCGATGCACCGTCTCTGGTACGACATGCGTGCTCAGAGCTATTTCGACGAGGTCTTCCGGCCCGCCGTCGGCGAGATCGAACAGGGTCTGGAAGCGATGATCTGGCGAATGGTCACACGCCATTCCGAGTTCACCGGTCGACCCCCGGTGTTGAGTCCGCCGGTGGCCTACGCGATCTTCGACGGCCTGTTCCAGCAAGCACTCTTCCGGTGGTTCACCGGTGACGAGGGTTCCGCCGAGGCGCTGGCCGCGCAGGTCGCCGCCATCATCGCAGCGATGACAGCCAAACCCTGACCTCACAGACAGATCCGCTCCACTTACGCGCGTTCGCGCCCGTTACAACGGGAGCAGACGTCGGTAAGCGGAGCGAATCCGGCAGGGAGCGGGTCAGACGCCGATCTGACCGCCCGACTTCCACACCGAGACCACCGACGGGCGAGGCTGCGAATCGCCGCCTTCGGGCCAGTTCGAGTAAGGCTTGTCGGCCGAGTACTCGTCCTCTTCGCCGGGGTGCTGGACGCAGACGATGATCCGGTCTGTGTCGATGATCGGACCGCAGGTCTCGGCACCTCTCGGCACGGTGAGGAACTGCTTCGTCTCGCCGCGGTTGTCGCCCTCGAGTGCAACGGCGAACAGTCCGTCATTGTTCTTCAGCGCATTGCCGTCGGTGGAGATCCACAGGTTCCCGTGCGGATCGAAGGCCACGTTGTCCGGGCACGAGATGGGGCTGACCTTGGTCTTGTCGAATCCGCCGTAGTAGGTGTCGGCGGCGGCCGGATCACCACACACCAGCAACAGGTCCCAGGTGAACTCTGTACCGGCATGGTCGTCGGTGAACTCGATGACCTGTCCGTTCTTGTTCTCGTTCCGGGGATTGGCCTCGTCGACGCCGGCCTTGCCCGCCGTGCCGCGCTTGTCGTTGTTGGTCAGCGCGCAGTAGACCTTGCCGGTCTTCGGGTGTGGCTCGATGTCCTCGGGACGGTCCATCTTGGTGGCACCGACCTTGTCGGCCGCCAGCCGGGTGAACACTGCCACCTCCTGGGCCGTCATGCCCTCGACCTTGGACTCGGCGCCGTCGTCGGTGACGGTGAGCAGCGGGAACCACTTGCCCGTTCCGGCAAACGATCCCGAGGAAGGGAGCTTGCCGCTGCCGTCGATCTGATCGGGCTGGTTGCCGGTCAGCTGGGCCACGTACAGCGTGCCGTTCGACAGGATGGTCATGTTGTGCTGCATGGCCGCCGCACCCACGCCTGGCTGAATCTTCTTGCTGGACACGAACTTGTAGATGTACTCGAACCGCTCGTCGTCCCCGGTGTAGGCGACC
The DNA here is from genome assembly GCF_001598915.1 of Williamsia muralis NBRC 105860. Taxonomy (GTDB): domain Bacteria; phylum Actinomycetota; class Actinomycetes; order Mycobacteriales; family Mycobacteriaceae; genus Williamsia; species Williamsia muralis. The sequence goes on from NZ_BDAP01000002.1 coordinate 195,526, forward strand.
ACGGTGCCGTCGTCGGTGACGAAGATGTTGGCGCCCTCGTGCTTGAGGCGACCCATCGAGGAATGCTTGACAGGAGTGGACTTGGGGTCGTGTGGATTGACCTCCACGACGTAGCCGAATCGGTTGGCCTCGTTGGGTTCTTTCGCCAGATCGAACCGGGTCTCGTACTTGCCCCACTGATGGAAGTCGTCTTCATCGTCGAAGCTGTACCGCTCGAGGCGGTCTTTCGCCGTGGAGTCGGTGACAGTGGACGCGCCGGTGAAGTAACCGTTGAAGTTCTCTTCGCCGGAGATCATGGTTCCCCACGGCGTGAGACCACCGGAGCAGTTGCCGATGGTGCCGAGCACCGTGGTTCCCTGGGGATCGGCGTTGGTCTTCACGAACTCACTGCCGGCCGCCGGGCCGGTCAGGGTGAACGGACTCATTGCCGTGAGGCGTCGATTCCGTTCGCCGACAACGGGAGTCAACTTGCCCGACCCGTCTTCGCTCTTCACCTCGACAACCGTGATGCCGTGCGCAGCCATGGCGATCCGCGCTTGCTGCTCGGTCGGTTCCTTCGGCTTGTAACCCTTGAACATGAACTCTTCGCTGGTGTACTCCTGGTTGACCACCAGGTAGTAGTGCCCCGCCTGTCCCTCGATGGGGATCAGTCCGGCGAAGTCGTTGTTGAACCCGAACTGCTTTTCCTGCGCTTCAGGGGTCTGGTTGTCGAAATCGAAGGCGGGTGCCCCGGGGACCACCGGGTCGCCCCACATGATCACCACGGCCTGCTCATACCCATCGGGGATGACCAGGGCGTCCTCGGTGTTCGGCGCGACCGGGACGAAGTTCATCCCGTTGCCGTCGCCGGTGCCGGTGACCTCCACCGCACTCGACGGTTGTGCTGTCGACTTGCTGTCATCGCCGCATGCGGCGAGGGCCGAGGTGGCTCCCACGGCGACCACTGCGGCGGCCGAACCACGCAGTACCGAGCGACGTGAGACCGCGTTGCGGGCGATGTCCCGGAAGTACTCGTTGTCGCTGGTGTTGGGAGGTTCATGCCAGCATGCGTCGCCACATTTGTAGTGGCACGTCACGCGGGAGCGCTTCGAGGCGCCTGCGTGTTTATCAAAAATGGCAAGTGGAACTCTCACCGTGGTGACTCCCTGTGCTGACGAAAGTGATGGGCTGACGAGGTCGCGGGCTTCGACCAACTTGTCGAACGGTAGGCATCGCAGTGAAACCGGCGGGAACCTGAACATGAATCAGCGGTAAAGACTCGCGGTTACGCGATTAAGGTTGGTGTTTGTGAGGGCGGATGGTTACGACGCGGTGGTGGTCGGATCAGGACCCAATGGTTTGTCGGCAGCGGTCACACTCGCCAATGCCGGCCACAAGGTCCTGGTGCTCGAATCTCATCCGACGATCGGTGGTGGAACCCGGACGAGCGAGCTGACCGAACCCGGCTTCTGGCACGACATGTGCTCGGTGGTGCACCCGACCGGATTGGCTTCGCCGGCATTCAATTCGATGGATCTGGGCCGGTATGGGCTGGAATGGCTCGACCCCGAGGTTCAGCTGTCGCAGGTGTTCGGTGACGGCACCGCTCTGCCGCTGTTCCGGGATCTCGCGCGTACCCAAGAGACGCTCGGCCGTGACGCTGCCGCATGGGGCGCGACCCTCGGATTTGCCGCCAAACACTCGCAAGACCTGATCAGCGACTTCTTCGGCCCGTTCCGGATCCCGCGCCACCTGTTGGTGGCGGCCAGGTTCGGACCGCAGGCGCTGCTGAGTGCAGACGCGTTCAACAAGATCATGTTCCGAGATCCACGCACCCGTACGTTGTTCGCGGCCATCGCAACTCACGTGGTCCGGCCCACCAGCGGGGTGGCCACGGCATCGTTCGGGTTGATACTCGGGATGCTCGCGCACGCGGGCGGGTGGCCGATCGCGCGGGGCGGGAGTCAGTCGATCGCCGATGCCCTCGCCGGCGCGCTCAAAGCTCACGGTGGCGAGATCCGAACCGATCATCCCGTGCGGAGTTTCGATGACATGCCCGACACCCGCCTGAAGTTCTTCGACATCGACCCGACCCAGTTCAGCAGGATCATGGGCGACCGCCTGCCGACCCGGTACCGCAGCCGTCTGGCCAAATACCGTTATGGCCCAGGGTCGTTCAAGATCGACTACGCATTGAGTGAACCGATCCCGTGGAACGACCCCTACACCGCGAAGTCGGCGACCTTTCACATCGCCTCGGACGACCAGCAGATCAGGCAGAACGAAGAGGACGTGAAGGCAGGACGCCATCCGGAGCGTCCCAATCTCATCGGCGGAACGCCGAGCGTGATCGACCCATCACGTGCTCCCGACGGCAAACACGTCGCCTGGGCGTATTGCCATGTGCCTCATGGCTCTGACGTCGACATGACCGAAGCGGTGGAAGCGCAGATCGAACGCTGCGCCCCAGGGTTCAAGGACGTGATCATCGCCAGGCACAGCATGACGGCCAAGCAACTCTCGGTGTACAACCCGAACTACGTAGGCGGCGACATCAATTCGGGTGTGTCCGATTTGCGGCAATTGTTCACGCGGCCCGTGGTTGCGCGCGTGCCGTACGCAACACCCGTGGACGGTGTATATCTGTGCGCGTCATCGACCCCGCCCGGCGGCGGCGTCCACGGTATGTGTGGCATGCATGCCGCGCAGGCCGCGATCCGTCGGCACGGTTGATGCACACTGGAACTCATGAGCACACCAATTCAGATCGCAGTCCAGTTACAGCCACAGCACGCGGCCGACTACAACAACATCCGTGACGCGGTTCGCCGCGCCGAAGACGCCGGTGTCGATGTCGCGTTCAACTGGGACCACTTCTACCCGCTCTACGGTGAGCCGGACGGCGCGCACTTCGAATGTTGGACGATGCTCGCGGCGTGGGCCGAGCAGACCTCACGCATCCAGCTCGGCGCGCTGGTCACCTGCAACAGCTACCGCAACCCGGATCTGCTGGCCGACATGTCCCGCACCGTCGACCACATCTCGGGTGGCCGGCTGATCCTCGGTATCGGCTCGGGCTGGTTCGAACGCGACTACACCGAGTACGGGTACGACTTCGGGACCAAGGGAAGCCGACTGGACGCCCTCGGCGAGGCACTGCCCCGGATCAAGAACCGGTTCGCGAAGCTCAACCCGGCGCCCGTTCGCGAGATCCCGATCCTGATCGGTGGCGGCGGCGAGAAGAAGACGCTCAAGTTCGTCGCCCAGCACGCTCATTACTGGCACTCGTTCGTCGACCTGGAGACCTACCGGCACAAGTCGCAGGTACTGGCTGATCACTGCGCAACAGTCGGTCGCGACCCCGGTGAGATCGCCCACTCGGCGGAGCTGTCGCAGGCAGGCGGTCTCGACGAAGCCGTGAAGCTCGCCGACAGTCTCGCCGACGAGGGCGTTTCCCTGTTCACGGTCGGTGTCAACGGCCCCGACTACGACATCTCGCTGGCCACCGAACTGTGCAAGTGGCGTGACCGCCGGAACGGATAGGTAGACGCGCACCTCCCCACATGCGCGATAATGGCTTCGATCGCACGCCGATCACAAGATCGCGACACGTGACGGATCAGAAGGCCGCAGGTGGGGAGGTGATTGCGCGATGACGTATTGGTCCTCGACGCAAGCCCGCCTGATGGCCGAGCCCGAGTTCATCTCGACCATCGGCAGGCTCATCCAATCGGTCGCGCCTCTCGGTGCCACCGGAGCGAAAGCCACATTCAGTTTTGCCGGTACCGCCACCCGCTACGCCCTGACGTACTTCGGGCCTGTGCCACCGACGCCCATTCCGATGCCGCCGGCTGCGCTCGAAGTGGCCAGAGACCTGAGGGTGGGACGGTATCAATCCGGGGCCGATGCGTGTCTGCTGCTCGAGATCGTGCTGGGGCCCGGCGCCCCGGTTGTCCGGTTCGACCACGGTGAGCACGGGCCGATCGATCCGACGCTCATCTTCGACGCCGATGCCTACCGCGACGATCTGCTGAGGTATCCGCGGGATGCCCCGCGGTGGTTGGTCGACTACGTCGGCGGCGTTCCCCTCGCACACCTGCTGTCGGGCTCCTACTTCCCGTTCCCATCCGCAGGGTCGGTGCCCACCCGCGCCACCGATGCCGCTGCAGCGGTGACCATCACGCTGGACTTCATCCGCAACCACCGGATCGACCACGCGGGGCACAATCTGTACTCCCTGGCAGCGCAACGGATTCAGGCGGGCTGGCGGGTTTTCACACAGACACCAGCCGACCCGGCGCGATCAGGCGGCCGCATGCGTCTGGTGTTTCTCGTAGCCGACGACGCGGTGGTCGAGATCCCTTCGCCTGCAATGACTCCTGAGTCCAACGAGATGGCGTTCACCCAGCGTGCGTTCGAACGGGCGCATGCCCGTTCGCAGGTGCCGTCGACTCCGGCTCCGGTGCAGCACGGCGGAGGAGTGGGCGTTGCGATTCGCGGCCAGGAGTCGACACAGGATGTTCCCGGTGCACGTGAGGCGCAGACGGCACGCGACAACATCTGGCGGGGCGTCGGACGGATGTATGAGCAGATACTCGCACCGCTACCCGACAACGAGGTGTTGTGGCCGGGCGGTACAAGGGGCTTTCGGGTGGTGGCGCGCGAACGGACCACCCTGGTGGCCACCGATGGTCTGTCGGCGCCGAGTCTTGTCGGTGCGCTGAACGGATCGATGGTCGGTGTGGGCGCGGAGTTCTTCGTCGAGTCCATCGACCCCGAGCTGCGTGCCGACGAAAGCGCGCGCGAGCATTGGCTTTTCACGATCATCGCCGCGGTCGCGGCCCATGCCGCCTCTGGTGGGCAAGACTTCGTACGCACCATCACCGCTTCGGTCGATCCGGTGTATGTGGAGCTCGCCGGAGTGCGGGCGCCCCGTGAGTGGGCGGTCGGGAGCACTGTGGGTGTTCTGCTGAGCAACAAGGGCTGGGGGGCTCCGAGTGGTTTCGACACCCCGCTCGGCCGCGTCGCACTGATCTCGGTGACGCTGTTACGAGCGAGCGAGGCAGTCACCACCTCCGCGTGGCCGACGGCCGCAGGCGAGATCTTCCGTCAGCTCTCGGCCCGGCGGATCGGCCACTACTTCGACCCGCACCGCGAAGCCATCTACTGACCCGCCGGCCGGGCCCTTGCCGCCGTCGACGGGTTCGGTACTAGCGGGTCGGAACCACCACGGCCCTACCCCGGACCTTGCCCGCGTGGAGTTGTTCGTAGGCCGATGGTGCGTCGTCCATCGAGAACTCGGACACCGTCACGCTGATCGCACCGCGTCTGGCGAGTTCGATGACCTCCATCAGTTCGCTACGCGAGCCCCAGTTGACCACGCGCACAGACACATCGAACGGCAGGGTGAGGTACCCGGCTCCCACGGTGCCTGTGCCGACACCGACCAGGGCGATCTCGCCGGCCACGGCCACCGACGACTGCGCCAGATCGGCTGTGCTCTGTGCACCGACGAAGTCGAAGACCGCATCGACGCCGCGACCACCGGTGAGCTCCCTGATGCGTTCTCCCGCATCGGAATCGGAGATGAAGGAGTGGTGCGCACCCAGTTCGAGGGCCTGATCGACCCGCGATCGATCGAGATCGACAGCGATGACAGTTGCCTGAGTCAGCGCACGGAGCAACTGAACACCCACGTGACCCAGACCGCCGACCCCGATCACCAGTGCGGTGGTGCCGGGAGAGAGACGCGACAGCGAGGGCTTGATGGCGTGATACGGCGTGAGTCCGGCGTCGGTCAGTGAAACGCTCGCGACCGGGTCGAGATCACCCAACGGCACGAGATGCCTTGGACTGTCGACGATCATGTACTCGGCCATGGTGCCCGGCCGGTGGATTCCGGGCGCGCTGATCCCGTGAACACAGTTGTTCTCACTGCCCTGCGCGCACGAATGGCACATCCCGCAGCCCCACGGTCCGTACACCAGTACCGCTTGGCCGACCTCGATGCCGGTGGTGCCCGGACCGAGTTCCTCGATGACGCCTGCGCCCTCGTGCCCGAGGGTCAACGGCAGTGGCGCGAACACGTACTGGTCGGCAGGCGTCGACATGATGAACTCATCGGAGTGGCAGGCGCCCGATGCGGTCATCTTCAGCAGCACCTCACCGGGCCCGGGCACCGGTTTGTCGACCGTGACGACCTCCGGACGCGCCCCGAACTCGCGGTACTGCAGCGCTTTCATGGTCGCGGACACGGTCAGTCGACGTCCTCGCCGATCCACTGCGAGAGCAGATGATGAATGTGGCGGATCTTCACCTCTTGGTACCGGGCCAGTGGCAGGTACTTCGACTGTGCCGACTTCAGACCCTTGTGCACCTTGGGCATGTTGTACGCGTCCTGGTCGAACACCCGCGCTGAGCTACCCAGAACGGTCGCTTCGATCCACGACTGATCAGGCTTGAGCCATTGGGTTTTCGCCGGCTTGGGCCGCTCGCCTTTGAAGGGGCCGAGCAGGTAGACGTCCATGATCGATGTCTCGTGGTCGTCGCCGTTGGGCCGGAACCGGTAGACGATGCGCTGGTAGGCGCCCCACGGGTGAAAGTTGGGGAACACGGTGTAGTAGATGCTGTCGAGCGACTCGGCATCGGACATGTTGTCTGCCTTGACATCTCCGATGATGTCACGCAGGCCCTCGCGGGCCAGCATTCCGGACATCTCGCGGGCGGTCACGCCCTCGGGCAGTGTCACCATCGGGTCCTCGTCGATGCGGGCGTCGACCATCGAGTCGAACATCTCCTGCTCGGACGGGACGAACTTGATGTGCGGGCTGGGTACACCGTTCGCGGTGATGCCGCGGTTGAAGTTTCCCCAGCTGTCGTACTGACTGTTCGAGTCGCCGGTGCCCACCACTCGCTGCGGATGGGTGGTGATGACGTGGAATGCCTCGGAGAAGGCCTCTTGCGCGATCTTCCAGTTGGCCTGGATGACCTGGGCGACATGGGCCTGGATGTAGCGGTCCTCCAAAGGCCAAGCCTCGAAGTGCTTTCCGAGGTCGCCGAGGAAACTCGGGAGCGATTCAGACGCCGGGTCCATGTTGATGAAGACGAAACCACCCCAGGTGTCGACCTTGACCTGCGGCAGATCCATCTTGCCCTGGTCGACCTGAGGGAAGTCCCAGGCACAGGTCATGGATTTGAGTGATCCATCGAAGTTCCAGGCGAATCCATGGAAAGGACAACGGATCTCGTTACCTGCAGGCCCGTCCTCTTCGCGCAGCGTGCGGCCACGGTGCAGGCACGAGTTGTAGAACGCGCGGATGCCCATGTCCTTGCCCCGCACGATGAGGATCGACTTCTCGCAGATCTCGTAGACGAGGGTGTCACCCGGTTCGGGGATCTCTTCCTCGCGGCATGCCATCTGCCAGACCTTGTACCACATGCGGTCGCGCTCGAGCTCGTGGTACTTGCGGCTGATGTAGCGGGAGACCGGCACGAAGTTCTGGTCTTCGTACTTCTCGTGCGACTCCTCGCGCAGGATGTCGGGCACCGGATGGGTGTCGGTGTCGAGCAGTCGCTGGTACGCGGTTCCGTTCTCGATGAAACCGTCGTCGGCTGCCGACTGTCCGGTGGGGCGCGCTTCGGTGGTCACAGTTTGCCTCCTTGTTCCAGGCTGACGGCGAGAGCATCCTGTGCTGCTTTGTCGGCCTGCATCTTCTCGAGCAATTTCGCGGCGCCCATGAAGCGGCGGTTCTGGGTGATCGGCACCGGTTCGCGCGGTCCGAGACCCACCCACCGGGCCAGTTCGGGATCCACAGCCTTCACCTCACCGTGCAGGTACCGACCCTCGGGGTCGAAAGTGCCGGTCTTGCCGTCTTTGGTGGTGACCCGGACGTTGAAATCCTCATCGAATTCGTAGATCGCCCGGCTCATCGGATGCTTGATCTGACGCATCGCGTGCTCCCTCTTCTGAGACTCGCTGCCTTACTTGGTACCGAATGCACTAACTGTAGCAGCGAAGAGTGATCGCGAGCACAAATTTCTTTAGGTTGTCACCAAAAAGTAGGTCAGCGGCGACGACTCACCCATTCGAGTGCACCCGTCACCAGGGCGCGGTAGTTGGCGTCGCGCAACGTGGGGGCCTTGTCGCCCGGTTGCAGGTAGACCAGCCGGCTTCGTCCATTGGTCTTCGTCCACCCGACCAGGGAGGAGCCCTCGCGATGTCGCCAGCCCTCCCGGTCGTCGCGGCGGCCCGCCATGGCCAGCGACGTCGACCAGTGGACGGCGTCGGTCATCTCGGCATCGGTGCGCAGCAGTGGCTCGACGTCGTCTTCGAAGACCTCGCACAGGTACGTCTCGTCGGTCAGCCCGAACTCTGCGGGCACCTGCGAGACCACCGGGTGAGCCGCGTCGACCACCGAGATCGTCTCTGGCACTGCGTGTCGATAGCCCGAATCCGGGCAGGTGACGCCACGGACCACGCCTGGCTGATAGAGGTAGCGACCCCCGACGAACTCTGCCCACTCATCCCAGCGCGCCCAGGATGCGAGCGCGTGGTGCAGCACCACGTACCCATGGCCCGTGTCGGGCGCTGATCGGACGGCCTCACGTATCGATTCAGGGGGATCGGTCGGCTCCGGAAGGGTCCCGGGCATGTCGTAGTGGAGTGATGCATCGAACTCGGCGAGTTCTGCAGCGGAGATGTCTGCGTCCGGATGCTCACGCCACGTGACATCCGCAGGCAGGGAGTCGAGGAACTCCGCGAAGGCCTCCCGGTCGAAGGAATGCCCACCCGTGACAGCCAGAACTCGCATCGAAACGCTCCACTTCGTCGAACTCAACTGGTTTTGCTGTCAAGTTACTCGACGGAGCGGTATGGAGGGGCGGGTCAGCGACCTTCGATCATCCTCGAGCAGACCTCGGTGGTCGCCGTCCGCAGCCGGGGCACGGGGATGTCGGCGAGCGGCCCACCCTCGATACGCAGTGGCTGGATGGCGATGGTCATCGCGATCATCGTGCGCACCCGAAGTGAGCGGGCTGCATGTTGTGCCGCGGCGGCGCGCTTGTTGGGAGGCACATCGGTGACCGGGAAGTAGTCGAATGCGCGACGGATGTGCCGTTCCTCGTACTCCTTGGTGAGCAGGCGTGTTCCGGGGGTCGCACCGCCCGCCATCTGCAGGAACAGCATGCGGGCCGAGTTCGGGTGCTCCGCGGTCCAGTCCCACACGGCCGAGACGACCTCTTTGAACGAGTCGGCATCTGCCGAGACGTCATCGGGTCGGGCCGAGTACGCCGCCTTGGAGCTGGCGTCCATCGCATATCCCAGAGCGCTCTCGAACAGCTCTTCCTTGCTGGCGAAGTGGTAGTAGACGGCGGTGGGGACCATGCCGGCTTCCTCGGCGATCTCCTGGATGGAGGCCTCGGCGAAGCCTTTCTTGGAAAACACTCTGACCGCTGCTTTCACGATCAGGTGGCGCCGCGACGGCCGGTGCGCCGAGCCCTTTGCCGGTGCGGTCTTCTTCACGGGTTCGTCGGGTTCGGAGTCGTCTGCCGGTTCAGGTGTCGGCGACCCGAGGCCACCGCCCGGTTGGTCATCCGCCGCAGGCAGCGAGTCCCAGCCCAGCCAGTTCTCGTCGGTGTCCAGCGTCCGGCTGTCGGTGGTGCGTTCACCGTTCGATGCCGGTGTGGTTGTCTTCCGCCGTGCCACAGTCGTTCCTCCTCGCCCCGGATGACTGCATTGCCCCTTGAGTTACCACATCAGGATGTCACAGCCTCGAGAACTTGTTCCGCCTGTCATCATCTAGTGCATGACAAGCAAGGGTGGGGAGCCAGGGAGGTCCGGCGCTGGTACGTCTGCTGCCGCGACCCCGGTGGGCAAGGGGACCAAAAGAGCAGCACACAGGCCCTCGCGGCGCGAAGTGGTGGTCGAAGCGGCGATGCACCTGTACTCCGTCCGGTCGATCGAAGACGTCACCGTCGCCGACATCGCTGCCGAAGCGCACATGACGTCGGCTGCGGTCTACTACCACTACCCGTCCAAAGACGAGGTGCTGCTCGGTGGCCTGCGCCTTTTCGCAGAGCAACTGCTCGATGAGTTGCGGGGCAAAGTGGCCGAGGATCCAGACGCACCGCTCGGCGACATCATCGTGCGATTGCTGGAATGGACCGACAGCCAGCGGTCGGCGTCGCTGGTCTACTTCGTCCGGTCGCCCGGCTGGAGTCTGTCGATCGAGGCACTCCGCCGAGAGGTACGCCTCGAGATGCTCGCGGTGTTCTCGGCCGAGCTACGAACGCGCAATCGTGTCGCGTCGAAGGCGAAGCAGGCTGCCGCCGCAACCGCGCTGTCGAGTCTGCTGGAGGTCTCAGCCGCGTCATGGCTCACCGAAGACGCTGTGCTGGCCAACCTCGGCCGCCGAAAGTTCTCCGACGAGGTCCGAGAGTTGGCGGCGGACATCTGCAGCGTGTGATGCACATCGCTGGTCTCCGACTGCACTTCTGAAGCTCACACAGGCCATCTACCTGGCAATTCGAAAAAGTATCTTTAGACCGACGACAGTTTGTGGTTCACTGGCAGAGTGCTCAGTCAGCCGCGTGCCCGCTCCATAGACCTCGACAATCCGTTCGCGCCACTGGACGGCTTGTGCGAGCTCGTGTTGGTGCGTCACGGTGAGCAGCAGCTCACCAAAGAGCTGAGCGCGGGGGAGACCGTGGACCCGCCGCTGTCGGAGACCGGTGAACGTCAGGTGCAGGCGGTTGCCGACCGCCTGGCAGCCACCCGGGTCGACGCCGTGTACAGCTCGCCGTTGCAACGGGCGCTGCGTACCGGCACCGAGATCGGCGCCCGGCACGGTTTGACCCCCGAGGTGCGCGACACCCTCACCGAGTTCGAACCGTGGCAGAACTTCCCCGCAGACCAGTCGCCGTTCGAGGTGCTACCTCACGAAGAGATCTCGACCATCTTCCGCGAACACATCCGCACCAGGCGGTACGAGGCGTTTCCGTACGCCGAGGACGGGGCCGCATTCCGGGCACGTGTGCTCGGCGAGCTGTCGCGCATCATCGACGCGCATCTCGGTCAGCGGGTGGTCGTCACCGCTCACGGCGGCGTCATCAACGCCGCGCTCGCCGACGCACTGGGCAGTGGATTCGACATGCCGGTGCGGGTGCACCACACATCCATCTCGGTTCTGCGGGGGGCGGACACGCGCCGCGCGGTGCAGTCCATCAACGACTTCTCTCACGTGTTGTCTTTCCAGACACACGTGGGAGCAATGAATCTCTGACCTTTCAGGGGGCCACCCGCCTCCGCCATCACAAGGAGTACCAATGGATCTCGATCTCAAGGGCAAGCGCGCAATCGTCAGTGGTGCGAGCCGCGGCATCGGCCTGGCCATCACCCGGACCCTGTTGAACGAGGGTGCCTCCGTCGGAATCTGTGCGCGCGGTCAGGAACACCTCGATGAGGTCGCCGCCGAATTGTCCGAGTACGGAACGGTTTTCCACAAGGCGGTCGACGTCGGCGACAGTGAGTCGGTCAAGTCGTTTGTCGATGCATCAGCAGAAGCCCTCGGCGGCATCGACATCGTGATCGTCAACGCTTCTGCTGCCACCGGCAAGGGCCCGCAGGCGTGGGTGAACAGCTTCAACGTGGATCTGATGAGCTTGGTCAACTTCATCGAATCGACCTCCGGTCATCTCGAGGACAGCGAGGCGGCCGCCGTGGTCGCGATCGCGACCACCTCGGCTCTCGAGGCCGGCCCGATCACCACGGCCAACAGTTACGGCGCCCTGAAAGCGGCCGCGTTGCAGCATGCTTCAGCGCAGGCAAAAGCACTCGGTCCCAAGGGTATCCGCGTCAACTCGGTGTCGCCGGGGCCGATCTTCTTCGAAGGCGGCGCGTGGGACACCATCAAGACCAGTCGCCCGGCTCTCTATGAGGGTGCGCTCGAGGCCGCGGCGATGGGCAAACTCGGTTCGGCCGAGGACGTCGCGAACGCCGTGGTGTTCCTGGCATCCCCGGCTGCCGGTCACATCACCGGAACCAACCTGGTCGTCGACGGCGGATTCACGAACCGCTTCGACTTCTGATCGATATCTCGGCGAGTGGGAAACGACATGACCAGTAGCGACAACAATGATCAGCCGGCCGACGTGGTCATCCTCGGCGGCGGATCCGGCGGCTATGCGTGCGCCCTGCGTGCGGCGCAGCTGGGCATGTCGGTGGTCCTCGTCGAAGCCGGAAAACTCGGCGGCACATGCCTTCACAACGGGTGCATCCCCACCAAGGCGTTGCTGCACGCGGCCGAGGTGGCCGACTCGGTGCGCGAAGCACACGGCTTCGGCATCAAGGCAACTCTCGACGGCATCGACATGAGTGCCGTCAACAGCTACAAGAACGACGTCATCGCCGGCCTCTATCGCGGACTCCAGGGCTTGGTGGCCTCGCGTGGTATCGAGGTTGTCGCAGGCTACGGCCGAGTGGTCGCCGACCGTACGGTCGAAGTCGAACTCGCCGCGGGTGGGCGTGCCCGATACCGCGGAGAGGCGCTGGTGCTCGCGACCGGTTCGCAGGCCAGGAGCCTGCCCGGACTCGAGCTCGGAGGGCCTGTGATGACCAGTGACCGGGCACTCGAACTCGACTCCGTTCCCGATCGGGTGGTGGTTCTCGGTGGTGGTGTCATCGGATGCGAGTTCGCCAGTGTCTGGGCATCTCTGGGCACCGAGGTGACCATCGTGGAAGCCGCTCCGCGCCTGCTGCCCACCGAGGACGAGTGGAGCTCGAAGCAGGTCGAGCGCGCATTTCGCAAACGAGGCATCAAGAGCCTGACGGGTACCGCTTTTGCATCCGTGACCACGGACGCCGACGGCGGCGTCGACGTCGAGTTGGCCGACGGCAGGCACGTCAGCGCGGATCTACTGCTGGTGTCGGTGGGACGGGGTCCACGAACTGCCGGGCTGGGGTTCGAAGAGGCCGGCGTCGAAGTCGACCGCGGGTGGGTGATCACCGACGAGTTGTTGCAGACCGGCGTGCCAGGTGTGTTCGCGGTGGGGGACATCGTGCCCGGGCCGCAGCTGGCGCATCGTGGCTTTGCCCAGGGCATCCTGGTGGCCGAGCAACTCGCCGGACTGGACGCGATGCCCATCGCGGACAGGGGAATTCCCCGGGTGACGTATTCGAATCCGGAAGTGGCATCGGTGGGCCTGACAGAGTCGGAGGCAGCCGAGAAGTACGGCGAGGTCTCCACGGCCGTCTACGATCTCGGTGGCAACGGCAAGAGCCGCATCCTGCGCACGACAGGCGGGATCAAACTCGTGCGCGCCGGCGAGAACGGACCAGTTGTCGGTATCCACATGGTTGGATGCCCGCGTCGGTGAGCTCATCGGTGAAGCGCAACTCATCTACAACTGGGAAGCGACTGCAGGCGATGTCGCCCAGTTGATCCACGCACATCCCACACAGGCTGAAGCTCTCGGTGAGGCGCATCTCGCGTTGGCGGGCAAGGCACTGCACGCACACGGCTGAACGCGGTACCGGTTCACGCGGAAAGAGGAACACATGTCCGGACCCTCGGGCCGTATCGACGCGGTATTGGTGTGTGGCGGCCAATGGCACGACTTCGACTACGCTCGGCTGCAACTGCTCTCGGCCTTGGCGGACTACGAGCACGTGCGTACCCGCGTCTTCGAGAACTACGACTGTCTCGAAGCGATCGACTCGGCGGACATGCTGATCACCTATACGTGCAATGTGGTTCCCGATGCCGGCCAGCAACAAGCACTGATCGACTTCGTCGGACGCGGCGGTAGATGGCTCGCCCTGCACGGGACCAACTCGGCGATCGAGCCGACGGCGCCGGGAAGCCCGAGCAAGTACGTGACCCCCAGGTCGATGGGTGAGCTGCCGGCTGTGATCGGCAGTCAGTTCCTCGGACACCCGCCGATCGCACCGTACCTCGTCGAGATCACCGATCCGGACCATCCATTCGTGGCCGACGTGGAACCGTTCGAGGTGACCGACGAGTTGTACATCAGCGAACTGCACCCGCCCATCCAGGTGCTCGCGCACACCCGATTCGTCGGTGCATCAACAGGTTTCGCGGAGGGGCACACCAGTGAGGACGAGCCCCGGCCCGTCTTGTACCTCAAGGACCACGGCGATGGAACGGTCTGCTACTTCACTCTCGGTCACTGCCGGGGACGGTTCGACGTGCAGGACCTGGGCATCGACGACCTCGGCAAGGTGGACCGGGGCAGCTGGGTGGTTCCCCAATTCGACACCATCCTGGCGCGGTGCCTCGAATGGGCCATCACCGGACTGATCAGCCCGGAGCCCGCCTAGCCTGCGAAAGCTCTTCTCAGAGCATCACATTGCGATCCGAAGTACGTCCTGGACACCTCTGCCCCCCGCGCCACCAGATCGAACCCGTGGAAGGCACCCGGTACCGTGACGAACTCACACGGCACGCCGGCCTCTTCGAGGCGCTCGGCGTACCTCTTGTCCTCGTCGAAGAACAGATCGAGCGTGCCGACCCCGATCCATGCCGGCGTGACGTCGCTGAGATTCTCGCGACGTGCCGGCACCGCCGTCGCCGGATCGGCGTCGCCGAGATAGCTCTGCCAGCCGAAACGATTGCTCTGTGCGTCCCACAGCCGATGATGTCGATCAGGTGTCTCGGAGCGGTCGTCGAGCATCGGATACGACAAGAGCTGCAGCACCGGATTGATCCCGCCGCGGTCTGCAGCACGTAACGCCAGTGCCGCCGCCAGCCCACCTCCTGCGCTGGCACCCCCGATTGCGATGTTGGCAGGGTCGATGTCCGGCTGAGTGGCCATCCATTCCAGGGTGGCGTCGCAGTCGTCGAGTGCGGCGGGGTACGGGTTATCCGGGGCCAGCCGATAGTCCACGGAAACCACTGTCGCGGAGAGTTTCTCGGCGAAGGCGCGGCAGAGTCCGTCGTCCTGCGCGGCTACACCGATGACGTATCCGCCACCGTGTATCCACAGGAGCGCAGGCGATGGCGCGGTGGTGCCCGGATGCCTGAACACCCGTGCAGAGGCGCCTGTCTCGAGCTGGTGAACTTCCACATCTCCGCCGGAGGGAAGGACAGTCGTCAATTTTCGCATGACCGGCAGGGTCCGACGGCTGACCAGTCGAGGCGGCAACAGCATCGATGCCAAGCGCAGATCGGGATGGAACTCGGCCCGGTTTCGGATGCGGCCGATCATCGGTGGCCGAGAGGCGCCGTGGGTGTGTCCATGATGAGCAATCGTAGGTGACACCGCAGAGGTGGCGCGGGTCTATCGGACAGTGGACCCACCGGCCGATGTGCGGCTCGACCGGCGGGTTCATGTCTCTCCTCCGTGGTTCGGAGAAGTCCGGTGAAATCAGTAGGATGCGGTGCCGCCGTCGACGCTGAGCAGCGCTCCGGTGATTCCGGCGCCCGCGTCCGAGGCAAGCAGCATCGCCATTGCGGCAACTTCTTCAACTGTGTTGGGCCGCTTGATCGCCGACTCCTCGGCGAACAGGGCAACCATCTCTTCGAACGACATACCCATGGCTTCGGCGGTGGCGGGGCCGTTGTCCTTGATGATGTCGGTGATCACCAGGCCCGGGCAGATCGCGTTCACGGTGATGCCTTCGGTGCCCACCTCCCGAGCGATCGACTTGGTCATCCCGTTGATCGCGTGCTTGGCGGCGACGTAGGCGGTGAAGACAGGCTTGCCCTGCTTGCCCTCCACCGACGAGATGTTGATGATGCGTCCGTACTTGCCCGGGAGCATGTGCTGCAGCGCGCGGCGGGTGGCCCAGAAGTTTGCGTTGAGGTTCCAGTTCATCACCAGATTCCACTCGTCATCGGTGAGCTTGGCGGTGGGCTGAAGGTCCTTTGCGCCACCGGCATTGTTGACCAGCACGTCGATGCGTCCGAACGTGGCGACCGTCTGCTCGATGAAGTCCTCGACGTCCGCCTGTACGGTCACGTCGCCGGGGAAGAATACGGCTCGCTCGCCGACACCGAGATCGGCCAGTGCCTTCTCGCCCTTCTCGGCCGACCGTCCGTTGAGCGCCACCTTGGCGCCTTCGGCGAGAGCCGCCTCGGCGATCCCTCGTCCAATGCCCTGGGTACCGCCGGTGATGGCGACGACCTTGTCTTGCAGCTTCATCAAATCTCCCTTGAACCAACGGTCGGTTGAGTGCAGACAAGTTACTTGTATTCGTCTACAGTCCCGGTACAGTGTTACATGTCACACACAGTACTGCACCCAAAATATAGAAACTATCCCAGAGTCGAGATGAGATGACCGAAGAACGTTGGCTGGTCGATACCGATCCCAGCAACCGCCTGCCCGTGTACACCCGGCTGAATGCCAGCGACGTGCTGTCCGATCCGATCACCCCGCTGGGCGCCGATCTCGGATGGATCCAGAACATCTTGCCCGGTTGGAACTTCGGTTACGCCAGCTTGGGCAGCTATTCACTGGCCGAGAAGCCTGATGTCGCCGCATCATCCGGCATCTTCTACGGCCACCTGTACATCAACCTCTCGATGTCGCGGCTCGTCGGGATCCGCGGTGGACTGCCGGTGGAGTTGGTAGACCAGCTCTGGTACGGCGGCGACCCCGACATCCCCGCCTACGTGGGCCATCCGGACGACGAGAACGCAGACGCCAGCCGCCGTCTGGCCGACCGCAACGCCTGGGCGCTGTCTACAGAAACCTTCCCGGAACTGGAGGAGGATCGCACACTCGCTGACCGACTGCGCACCGAGCGGCCGGACCTCACGTCGCTGACCCCGGCAGCCCTCGTCGCGCGAGCACGTTCGGTGATGCCGCTGGAGCGGGTCGCCTGGCGTGGCGAGGTGGTGGCCACCAACTGCGCCGCTGTCGGCCCCGCCGTGCTCGGCCAACTGCTGGGTGCCGATCATCAGGACCTCATCGTCACGCTTGTCGGTTCTGCCGGCGACGTCGATTCGGCCCTGCCGTCGTATGCGTTGTGGGAGCTCGGCCGTCTCGTCCGCGCCGACGAGCAGCTGATGGCGGCCTTCGACGGTGGTGTCGCAGGGGTGGGTGCGCGGATCGCCGGCATCGATCCGAAGTTCGACGCGTCGCTCGCGCAGTTCCTCCTCGACTTCGGATACCGAGGACCGAACGAGTGGGACCTCGGTTCGGTCTCCTGGGAGACCAAGCCCGACCTGGTCTTCTCACTGATCGATCGCCTCCGGCTGCAAGACGATTCGGCATCACCCTCCGCCCGGCTGTCAGAACATGCGTCCGCCACCGACGACGCGTTGGCGCGTGCCCGGGCCATCGTGGGTGACGACACCGAGGCACTGGCGACCCTCGACGCCGCGGTCGCATCGGCCCGACGGTTCGCAGCCTGGCGTGAACGGGCAAAGACCAACTGCATCAAGGTGTTGCACGAGGCACGTGTCCCGCTGGTCGAGTTGGGCCGACGGCTGCACACGCAGGGTCATCTCGAGTCACCCGACCACGTCTTCATGGCAGTCGACGACGAACTCGACGCCCTGGCCAGCGCGCCGGAGTCGATGACACGAACACTGGCCGACCGGCACCGGCAATGGCGCGAGCTGTTCGGACTGGAACTGCCGACGTTCCTTGACACCCGCGAGCCGATGCCCCCGCTGTCGGGTCTCAAGCGCAAGGGCGAATCCGTCGTTGAGGGTGTGAAAGTCGGTGACGTGCTGCAGGGTTCGGGTGCTTCGCCGGGCATCACCACGGGGCGCACCCGCGTCATCACCTCGATGGACGCACTCGACACGTTCGAGGTCGGCGAGATCCTCGTCGCGCCGCAGACCGATCCGTCGTGGACTCCGCTGTTCATGGTGTCCGCCGGTGCGATCACCGACGTGGGTGCCATGGGTTCGCACGCCATGATCGTCAGTCGCGAGCTAGGAATCGCCTGCACAGCGGGCGTTCCCGCGGCCACCCGACGGATCCCGGACGGCGCGCTGGTCGAGGTCGATGGCTCCAAGGGCACGGTAACAATCCTGGAGCTGCCGTGAGCAGCGGTGTCATCACCACCACGCGCGCGGTCTTCCTGAAGGAGCGACCGGCAGACGGGGAGCCCCGTCCAGAGCATTTCGAGGTTCGTGAGACGGCTGTACCCGAGATCTCGGGCGACCAGGTGCTGGTGCAGAACCTGTTCATGAGTGTCGACCCGTCGATGCGGGGCCGTCTGGGCACTTCGGAGATGCACTACACCACCAACTTCCAGGTCGACGTCCCGCTGGACGGCTCGGCGCTGGGCGTGGTGGTTGCCGGGAACGGCCTGATCCCGAACGGGTCGTACGTGCGCCACCGGTTGGGCTGGCGCGAACACGCCGTGGTCGACGCTTCCGCCGCGGCGGTCATCGAACCCCGGGGGCTCGAACTGCACCACTGGCTCGGGGCGCTGGGGCAAACAGGTTTCACCGCTTACGCAGGTTTGGTCCGTGCGGGCGAACTACGTCCGGGTGATGACGTCTTCGTCTCGGCTGCCGCCGGTGCGGTCGGCAGCACAGCCGGCCAGTTCGCGCGACTGATGGGTGCGCGCACCGTGATCGGCAGCGCGGGAGGCCCGTCGAAGGCGGGGAAGCTCATAGAGGATCTCGGCTTCGACGCGGGCATCGACTATCGCAGCGAGCCGATCGGTTCGGCTCTGCGGGCCGCGGCTCCCGATGGCATAGACCTCTACTTCGACAACGTCGGTGGAGACCATCTTGTCGCCGCGCTGTCGTCTCTGAAGGTCGGGGGCCGAGTTGCGTTGTGCGGGATGATCTCCAACGGTGGGCCCGACCGTCCGCCCATCGACGTGTTGATGAACGCGATCCTCAAGCGAATCACCCTGCGTGGCTTCATCGTCCGTGACCACGAAGATCTGAGGGCCGAGTTCGAGGATCGGGTTGTCGGCTGGCTTGAGGCGGGCGAACTGGTCGCCGAATCCACCATCTACGACGGTCTGGACAACGCAGTGGACGCTTTCCTGTCGATGCTCGGAGGCGGGAACGTCGGCAAGATGTTGGTCAGACTCGGCTGAGTTCGGCGGTATCGGCCATGTCGAGGACAAACCGGTAACGCACGTCGTTGCGGGACAACCGCTCCAATGCCTCGTTCACCTGACGCGAAGGCAACACTTCGACATCTGCGGTGATGTTGTGCTCACCGCAGAAGTCGAGCAGGTCCTGCGTGTATCTGTGACCGCCGCTGCCCGCAGAGGAGAGGCTCTTGCGGCCGATCAGCAGGTCTACGGTGTCGACCGTCATCGGCCCGAGATGCCCCACCACACAGAGGGTTCCGTCCAGAGCGAGACAGCGGAGATATGGGGTCGGGTCGTGCTCCACCGGGACGCAGTCGATGATGAGGTCGAGCTTTCCGGTCATCTCCGCCATCGAGGCGGACTCGGTCGAGATCACCACGCGGTGGGCGCCGAGCCGAGAGGCGTCCTCGGCCTTTCCGGTCGACGTCGTGAACACCGTGACCTCGGCGCCGAGCGCATTCGCCAACTTGACGGCCATGTGGCCGAGGCCGCCGGCTCCCACCACACCGACCGACACGCCCGGACCGACAGAGTTGCTGCGCAATGGTTCCCACACCGTGATTCCCGCGCACATCAGAGGCGCCACTGCTGCGGGATCGAGGAGCGAAGGACGGTGGTAGACAAAACGGTCGCGCAGAACGTACTCGGTGGAGTACGCACCCAAGGTTGTCGAACCGTCACGTCGGTCCGTGCCGCCATAGGTCAATGTCGGATAGTTTCGGCAAAAATTCTCCTGACCCACCCCGCACATGTCGCAGTCCCCGCAAGAGTCGACGATGTTGCCCACCGCCACCTCATCGCCCACTTCGAATGCGGTGACCGCCCCTCCCACCGCGGTGACTGTCCCGACGAACTCGTGACCGGGGACCATGGGGGACGAGCCCCGGTCGGGCGCAGAGCTGCGCACCGCGTGCAGGTCGGTATGACAGACCCCGCAGAACGTGACCTGTACGGCGACATCGTCATCCCTGAGCTCTCGCCTTTCGAAGCGGAAGGGTTCGACACCTGACGTTGTGGTGCTCGCTCGATAGCCCGTGACTGTTCGCATCTGTCCTCATCTCAATAACCAACCAACCAGTTGGATCCGACGGTAGGGCATGTTCGCCGACCTGGCAACCAACGAGTTGGTTCTAGGTAGAGTGGGCGTCCATGGGCGACGCATCAGAGACCAGGCGGCGAATACTGGCCGCGGCCACCGCGGAGTTCGCGGCCTACGGGATCGCCGGCGCCCGGGTCGACCGGATTGCTGCCACCACACCGATCAACAAGTCGCAGATCTACAGCTACTTCGGCAGAAAGGACAAGTTGTTCGACGCCGTCTTCGCAGCGCGTGTTGATGCCGACGTGGACACCGTGCCGTTTGATGCGGACGATCTCCCCGGTTACGCCGTACGTCTGTACGACATGTACCTCGAGGACCCGTGTCTTGTTCGGTTGTTGTCATGGGCGAGGTTGGAGCGCACGCCCACAGGCGCCCTCTTCGCGCACCTACCAAACCGCGATGTCGATGTGCTTCAGGCGATTTCGGACGGCCAGGCGCGCGGGATCCTCGTCGACGATGTAGGTGCGGAAGACTTGTGGTCCATGTTGATCGCGTTGGCGAGCACCTGGGCCCAGAATGCCATCGTCTACACCGCGACCGGTGACGACAGCCCGGAGGATCACAGCCGACGACGGGCGGCCCTACGCGTGGCGGTCGGCCGCGCTTTCTGCCGAGACCGGTGAACGCGGGGCATCAGACCAGGCCAGCACCAGGCTCGCACCGATGATGCCGAGCAACGTGCCGATGATGAAGCCGCCGAAGTTGGCTGCCGGGAGTGCCACCAGCGCGATGATCATCGCGCTGACACCCGCGGGCAACTTCACGCTCGGACGCAACAACGAAGCCACACCGCACAGCAACATCAGCGCGCCGAGCAACAGGGTGGATACGCCGGAGATGGTGCTGATGGTGACCAGGACATCGCCGACATGGATGGTCGTGTAGGCGGGCAGCAGCAGGCACAGGCCTGACAGGATGATCAAGGTGGCACCCCAGAACGGACGTTGTGTCCGCCAGTTCCGGAATCGCGCGCGTCGGGTCTGAGTGCTTTCCGTGGTCAGCAAGTCGTGGATCCCTTGTCGACGTCGATGGTGAAGTTCTTCATCGACACCGCGCTGGCGTTCAGGGAGATGACGTCGATGCGGGCTTGCGTCATCGTCGCGTTCGCCGCCGTCTTCCCGGCTGTCACCACGCCCTCGGCCTGACCCGTCGCGGAGACGTCGAGTCCGAGCTGCGCCGGTCCCGCCTTCACGGACCCTCCCACGGAGGAGGCATCGACAACAAGGTTGTCCACGGTTGTGTTGTTGCCTGGAACCCGGATGTACATGGTCACGTCACCGATGAACGGAAGGCCGTGTGCCACAGTCGAGAGGCACACGTCGGTCAGTTGCGCGGATTCCATGCTTATGGCGGCACTGGGCAGATTTCCTTCGGTGGTGGTCTCCACCTCCCGGGCGAACAAGGTGACGTTCTGTGCCGTGCCCGACGAGATCGTCGCAAGCGACGACTGACCAGAGATCGACAAGTTCATGGGCAGATCGCCGTTGGCGATACCCCCACCGATGAGTGTGGCGCCGACGAGGCCGACAAATGTGCACGCAGCGAAGCGGCGTTTCCGGATGGATCCCATGTGCGAGCCCTAAAGGTGGTGGGTGAGAGACAGACGTGGCGTCAGATCACCGGGCACATGGGCAGAACCCGGCTGATCACGCTCGCTGTACCCATCGTCGCGCACGGGCAAACCGTTTCGGACCCCAGGGAGTCGGCCGTCACACGATGTTGATGGTGTCCAACACGGTCGCGGCGAAATCCGAATCACCATCGACGGACACGTGGTCACGCCATGAAGCACGAGTTGTGCCCCACATCACAAAAGACGTTGCAGTAGATGCGATCACGGTGTCTGCGTCGGCAATTCCGGTCTCGACAACGAGCAGGTCGGAACCGGGTCGAAGGGTCCACTCGCCGCCGCCCGGGCCGGAAAGACGGACGCCCAGCGGGCGGTCGAGCACCGAACTGACCGGCTTGCACATCTGCGGCAGTCCGTCCCACATCCAGCCGATTGCAGCGCTCAGCACCTCGTTGTCCGGTTCGGCGACCGGGCGGGTGACTGGGCCTTCGGGTGCCAGTAGATCCACGTACATGTGGCACCACATGTCGAACGCAAAGGCGTCCGAAAGTTGGTGGCTCTGATACGTTCCCAGGTCTGTCATGGTCATCGGGGTACTTGCCACGCCGTCTTGTTGCATCATTTCCAGCACGCCCATGGCGCCATCGGCGCTGTTCAGGAACTCGTCGGCGACCTGGATGCTGGTCCAGTCGCGGCGCTGCGCCACGAGCAGTTCCTGCATCTCCTCGGCAGTGGCGGGAGTCGGTGCTCCGGGATCCTCGGCCGGGGGATCGACCATCACCTTGAAGTTCGAACCCGTGTGTGCCACCAGGTCTTTCACCGACCACCCGGCGCAGCGGCTTGGTGCCACCCACTCGTCGGCCGTAAGGCTGCGGACAACGTCCGAGTACCTCTCGGCGAGCTTCTTGCTCGCGACCAACCCGGCTGTGCTCATAGGGGACTCCCTCGGCGAACGACGCGCACTGTGACGCGCATCTCAATAGCGGTAGTCAATCAACAAACAGGTGGCGTTGTCAAGTAACTCAGAAGGGCGGTGGAGCGAGCTCGTCCGTCTCCTGACTTCGTCGGCGGTTTCGTTTCCTTTCCTGTTGACGGCGTGCATGTTTGGCAGCGGTACGCGTCTTCTGACGGCCGTCCGTGAATGGTGGCGACTGAGACGATGGGCGTCTGCGGGGCACCGGGCCGGCGTCCCAGACGAGACGCGCGAGCACGGGGAACAGGTCTTCGCCGGTCCAGGCTGGGCCGCGATAGGTGCGCCCTTCAGGCGTGATGAAGACGAGCCGGGTGCGACCGTTGCGCGTGTCGGGGTACTGGTCGTCGAGCCAGTCGGAATAGGTCTTGAGCAGATGGTGGAAGCGGCAGAGAACCTTCATGTGGCCCGGGTGGGTATGTCCTCCGGCGGCCGGATTGTTGTGGTTGTACTCGTGGGTGTGGTCGAGGTCGGCGCCCCAGGCCTTGCGGTCGCAGCCAGGCCACGTGCAGTAGCAGTCGCGGATGCGTATGTAGCTGTCAGCGACTGCGGATGGCCTGTACGGGTCGCCTGGTTGTACGGCAGGTAGTGGAACGGCCTGCACAAAAGGCGGTTCGACGGCGTCCCGCGTACCTCTGACGTCGACGCTCGGAATGCTCTGTGGTGCCCGGCAATACGACGTCCGCTGAGTGAGATCACCGTCGGATGATGTGTGTTCTTCGGACACCTGCTCGGGATCTTCGCGGTCGCGAACGAAACTGGGGGCTGCTGCGGACCGGGGGTCGTCCAGATGCGACGTGGGGGCGGTCTCTGCGAAAGACTCGTCCCGTCGCACCTCCCGGTAGTCGTTCCCCATGGAACGGGCGACGACTTCCGGCCTGGTGGCGATGTCGCGGACGTGGTCAGCGCTGATCACCCCATGCCCGTCGAGGTATCCGGGACTGTCTGCGCTGCCGTCGACGGTGGCTTGATCAGCGATCACGTGGAGGATGATCTTCACGTCGATGCCCGACACCACGGCCTCGTGGGTTGGGGCCGTGCGAATGTCGGCCGTGCAGGGGTGCTTCGGGTCGTTGGGGCACTGGCAGTAGAACTCGCGGGCCATCACGACTGCGAACAGAGCGTCGGCCATCCGGTCGGACTTGCGCCGCGGATCGGCCTTGCAGACCGACATCGCCAGCTTCTCGAGGCGCGCCATGATCATGGCGGTCTCTTCGGCGCTCGCGACCGCATCGATGGCGGACATTCCGTGCTCGATGTTGTTCGACCACACGCCGCGCTTGTTCTTCGCGTCTTCCCGATCGTGACGGACGAGGTCAGGGTCACGGCGAAATATCGTGGCATCGACCATGTCTCGCATGCGGTTCTTCGACCACGATCCGGTTCGTTGCAGGTGGCCGGCTATCTCGTGGTCGATGTCGGCCATGAACGCTGACCCGTCGATCAGGTCGGTCCTCGAGACGATCGTCGCGATGTGATGCGCTGCAACCCGTCCTTGCCGCAGTTGTTCGTTGACTGCCGGTAGCCGGTCTCGCAGAGCCAATGCTCGCGACAGGTGGTGCTCGGCACCCTGCTGTGTGATCTGCTGCGCAGCTGCCAAGCGAGCCGCGCAGACGGCGAATGGGTCGAGCGCCCTCAGCGCAACCGCCGTGTCCTCATGTGGCTCGACCAGTTGCCGATGCAGCTGTGCGGCAGCGTCGTAACGCGCCCACTCCAAGTAGGCCTGGCCTGCAACCGCTGACTCTGCATTACGCAGCAGCTCATTGGGCCGCAACACCGCCGCGGCCACGATTCTGGTTGCCCGTTCCTGCTCTGATCTTGTCCCCCCGAACATGTGTTCGAGTGTATCCGAGGGGTCTGACAAACGTGCGGTCTCGCCGCACAAGGCGTCGGCTCGACGCGGTATCACCGAACCCCGGTGTTCAGCTCCGATCGATCCGGAAGACGGGATAAGTCTGTGCCACACCGGCGAACTCGCTCAGGGGTGCCTGATGGGAGACCGGGATGTGGGGGCGGGCCCCGGGAGCGATCTGCAGGTAGCAGCGCAGGATCGACGCGCGTTCACCGATGGGAATTTCGACGAGGTGCACCGGGAGCTGGTTGAGCTCGGCATCGCCGCCGGCTTCGCGCACGTTGTGCACCCAGTTCGCGTCGTCTCCGAGCATCGAGACCAGGTAGCGCGAGCGATCGTGTTCAGCGATCACCACCGGCAGCGATACCGGCCTGCCGGAGCGTCTGCCGCGCACCGTCAGCGTGGCACCGCCGCTCTGCGTGAACCAGTCGAGGGAATACAGGTGTGCCGACAGTGAATTCATGAAACGGGCCAGGCCATGGGGCCTACCATCGCGGTACATCCATCTCTTCGGGGCGTACCACCACGGACCTGCGGCGTTCGATGATTTTGCTGGGTTCATGTCGATACGCTGACACATCGCCACCCAGCGTGCCTCAACGCAGGTGCGCGGTCTCATTCACGGACTGGATGACAAACCTGCCTGACCGCATCACCGCGACGCGGGTCATCGAGGTGTAGCCGGGGTTGAAGAAGAACGGCGAAGGGGCCTGCAGGATGTCGGTCAGCAGGGTGTTGATCACACCGCCGTGGGACACGATGACGGTCAGCTGCCCTGGTGCCCGCTCGGCCGCCTCGGTCACCGCCGCTCGCATGCGAGCCGCTGTCGCGACCCTGTCGTACTCGGGGATGAATTCGTCATATCGGCCCTCCGCGAAGGCTTTTCCTCGCGGCGTGGCCGCGATGGCCTCGGGCGTCGCGTAGGTGGTGCGATCGCTGTCCCATTCGCGAAGCCGTTTGTCCACGTGCACTTTCATTGCGTGCGGCTGCGCTGCCAGCAGCGCGGTTTCGTGTGCTCGGGCGTAGTGGCTGGAGACGAACTGGGCCACCGGCTCCGCCCTCAGCCATTCGGCGAGACGTTGGGCTTGGGCGACACCCTCGGCGCCCAGTGAAGGGTCGGCCACCGCGGGGCCTCCGGGTAGTCCATGGCGGACCAGGATGATCTGACTGGCTGTGGCGATGGTGTCCGCGGCGGTGGTGTCTGCGGTGGCGGTGACCGTGTTGTCGACCTGTGTCATGGGTTCACCGTGCCACGCAGGTGAGCGGTGTCGTTGATGGCATCAACAACGGTGACACCGGAATCGAGTCGGCGCAGCCGGGCCACGGACGTGTAGGCGGGGTTGTGCCAGAACGTCTTGGGCATCTCGAGTACGTCCGCGATCGCTGCGTTGAGGATGCCGCCGTGGGCGACCACCACCACCCGTCCCGATCCGTAACGGTCGATCACCTGCTCCATCGCACTCCGGGCGCGAGCACGGAACTTCGGCAGATCGAGTTGCGGCACATAGTCTTCGAACCTGCCGGCCGCCACGGCGAGTAGCCGGGGATCGTCCGGTTCCATGTCTTCGAGTGCGACATAGTCTTCGGGGCTGATGTCGTCGTCCCACTCACGAAGATCTTCGAGGACAAGATCCACCTCGCGGCCCAACCCGGCTGCGATGGTGTCAGCGGTTTCACGCGCGCGGGCCAGCGGACTGGAGACGATCGCATCAACCGTCTCGTGTCGCAACCATTCGGCGAGTTTGCCGGCGTCGGCGATCCCCTCGGGCGCCAGGACGGGATCACGAACCCCCGACACGGGTTGGCCATGCCGGACGAACAGGATCTCGATCATCGGTGCCTTTCGAAGAGCATCAAGGTCGTACGGACGAAACAGGTGACTCAGCCCGCTATCGTGCGGCCAGTGGCCCAATAGGGGGCGCGCAGGGCCTTCTTGTCGAGTTTGCCCATCGCGTTGCGTGCCAGCTCGTCGACGACCACGTACTGCTTGGGGCACTTGTACGAGGCCATCGACTCCTTGGCGAACGATGCGAGCGCGTCGACGTCCAGCGAAATACCCTGTGCGGGAACAACAAGCGCGAGGAGTGCTTCGCCGAGATCACCATCCGGTACACCGATCACGGCGACCTCGGCGACGTCCGGATGGGTCAGCAGCACGCGCTCACTCTCGGCCGGGTACAGGTTCACCCCGCCGGACACCACCATGTCGGCCACCCGGTCGGTGATGAAGACGTATCCGTCGTCGTCCACGTAGCCGACGTCCCCAAGAGTCGCGACTCCGGGCAAAATGTAGGCGGCAGCGGTCTTTTCAGGGTCCGCGTGGTAGACCACACCGCGTTCGGGTGGGGTACGAAATCCCAGTACGCCGACGGCGCCGCGCTCGAGTTCGGTGCCCTCGTCGCCCACGACAACGGCTTCGAACGGCGGTACTGCCCGGCCGACCGAGCGTGGATGTTCCAGCCATTCCGCCGAGTCGATCTTGCACACGGTGCCGATCTCGCTGCCACCGTACGACTCGATGAGTACCGGACCGAACCAGTCGATCATCGCGCGCTTCACGTCCGGTGGGCAGGCAGAGCCGGTATGCGCCACGTACTCCAGGCTCGACACGTCGTAACGGGCTCTCACGGCTTCGGGCAAGGCCAGCAGGCGTTGGAAGTGTGTGGGCACCATCAATGTGGAGGTCACCCGATGCGTCTCGATCAGTTCCAAGGTCCGCTCCGGATCGAAGCGGCCGAGGATCACCACCGGCTGGCCGGAGAGCAGATGGCGAATCGACGTCAGCGGTCCGTTGTGTTGCAGGGGCCCGACCACCAGGTGGGTGCCCGCCGGGTACCCCGATCGGCCCGCGACTGCCGTCGCGAAGTCGGCGGCGTTGGCCGCGGGCGCCGGCAGCCAGTGCACCTCGGTTCCACGAGCACGCCCGGTTGTGCCCGATGTGTAGACCAACGGGGGCCGGGCGGGCCGCTGATCGGGAGCCGATGTGGCACCCGAGGTGGTGGGAGAGTCCAGAAAGTCAGCCCAGGTGACCACACCGTCGGCGGCGGGAGCGTTGTGTGCGATCACGGCGCGCAAGTTCGTCTTGCCGGCGGCTTCGGTCGACGATTGCAGGCCGAGAGGCCCGGTGACCACCGCCACGGATCCGGAGTCGATCAACTGGTCGGCCATCTCGCCCGCCTTGAGCTGGCGGGATACCGCCACCGGCCCCACGCCGCGGCCGATGGCTGCAGCGTGCGCGAGCAGGGTTTCCACGTTGTTCTCGCCGATCACCGCGATGCGCTCGTCAGGATCGGTTGCCAGACCGATAAGCCGCTCGCCGAGGGCGTCGAGAATGCCCAGGACCTCCTGCCAGGTCGTGACGGTGTGGTCGTCCACCAGGGCTGTGCCGGTGGGATCGGTCATCGCCCGATCGCGGATTCGGTCGAGCATCGACTCAGTCCTTCCAATACGTCCGTGTAGGCGCCCATCGTGCGATTTACTGGATACCAAGTCAAGTAAGACGCTGGGCCGCGGATCTCTGTAGTAACTTTATAGTGATTCTACTTACATTCGGCTACAGTAGTGGTCGATACTGCAGAAGAAGTAAACAAAGTCGCCCCCGGCGTCCATGACTGCAAGGTTCGAAACGAGAGAAGAGGTGCTCGTGGTGACTTCGACCGCGACCAACGCAACCCGCGAGGCCATTGAGCCCGTCGGATCCAACGACCCCACTCCGAGCAAAGAAGTGCTGCTCGACCTGCACCGCCGCATGGTCCGGATCCGGCAGTTCGAGACCGAGGCAGGTCGCCTCATGGAGGGCGGCAAGCTACCCGGCTTCCTGCATCTGTACGTCGGACAGGAAGCGGTGGCCGCCGGCGCCATGAGCAATCTGCGCGACACCGATCAGATCTCCTCGACCCACCGCGGGCACGGTCACGCCGTGGCCAAGGGCGCGCAGTTCCGGCAGATGTTCGCCGAACTGTTCGGCCGGGTCGACGGCTACTGCAAGGGCCGCGGCGGCTCGATGCACATCAACGACCTCTCCATCGGCATGCTCGGCGCCAACGGCATTGTCGGAGGCGGTATCCCGATCGCCGTCGGAGCTGCGTTCGCGGCCAAGTACCGCGGCGAGGACACCGTTGCCATCCCGTTCTTCGGCGACGGCGCGAGCAACATCGGCGCCTTCCATGAAGCAGCGAACATGGCCGGGATCCTGAACCTCCCGGTGGTATTCGTCTGCGAGAACAACGGCTACGCGGAGTTCACCGCACTGCGTGACCACATGAAGCTCGAGAACGTGGCCGATCGCGCACCTGCGTACGGCTTCCCCAGCGAGATCTGCGACGGAATGGACGCCATCGCCGTGCGTGCCGCGGTGGGGCGCGCCGTCGAACGAGCTCGAAATGGCGGCGGTCCGACGCTGGTGGAGGCCAAGACCTATCGGTACTACGACCACCAGGGTGTGAAGGGTCTGCGCAAGACCTACCGGACCGTCGAAGAGGTCGAGGCCTGGAAAGAACGGGACGCCATCAAGCTGCTCGAGGCCCGCGCGGTCTCCGAAGGTGTTGTCACCGAGTCCGAGTTCGCACAGATCTGGGCCGAGGTGGACGCCGACATCGCCGAATCCGTGAAGTTCGCTGAGAACAGCCCATTCCCGGACCTGGCCGACTTCGCCCTGAACGTCTACAGCGACTGAACCCGAGAAGGCTGAACACATGTCTACTGCAACAGAATTGACGACGACCGAGACGTCTCCGGCCGCGCGTCAGACAACCTACGTCAAGGCCTACAACGAGGCTATCGCGCAGATCATGCGCGAAGACGAGGACGTTTTTGTCATAGGCGAGGACGTCGCGGCATACGGCGGCGTCTTCCACATGTACGACGGCTTGCTCGCCGAGTTCGGTGATCGTCGGATGGTCGACACCCCCATCGCGGAGATGGGCCTCATCGGGCTGGGCGTCGGCGCCGCGGCGCGGGGTCTGCGTCCGATCGTCGACATCATGTTCATGGACTTTCTGGCGGTTGCGCTCGACCAGGTGGTGAACCAGGCGGCCAAGATGAAGTTCATGTACGGCGGGGAGGTCAAGGTCCCCATGGTGATCGCGGTGGCCTACGGCGCCGGCGTGAGCGCGGGCGCGCAGCACTCGCAGAGCCTGGAGAGCTGGCTGGCGCACACCCCGGGTCTGAAGGTGGTCATGCCGTCCAACGCGTATGACGCCAAGGGCCTCATGGTGTCTGCGGTGCGCGACGACAACCCCGTGGTGTTCATGCTCAACAAGGTGCTGCTCGGCGCCCGCGGCGAGGTGCCCGAAGAGATCTACGAGATCCCGCTGGGCCAGGCAGCGATCCCGCGGGAAGGTGACGACGTCACCATCGTCGCGTTCGGACGAATGGTCGCCGAAGCACTCAAGGCGGCCGACATCCTCGAGCAGTCCGGCGTCTCCGTGGAGGTGGTCGACCCCCGATCGGTCCAGCCGCTCGACACCGCCAGCATCGTGAAGTCCGCATCGAAGACCAACCGCATCCTGGTGGTCCACGAGGCAGTGACCTTCGGTGGGATCGGTGCGGAAGTGGCCGCCCAGATCCAGGAAGAGGCATTTGACTACCTCGATGCCCCGGTCCTGCGGATCGGAGCGCCGTTCACGCCGGTGCCGTTCAGCACCCCGCTCGAAAAGGCTTATGTCCCAGACGCGGACCGCATCGTCGCAGGAGCCCGCCGACTGCTCGAAAGGAACTGATCGTGGCTCAGCAGATCGTGCTGCCGAAGTTGGGGCTCACGATGCAGGAGGGCGTCATCGGTGAGTGGCTGGCCGGCGAAGGCCAGCACATCGCGGTGGGCGACCTGTTGCTGCGGCTCGAGACCGACAAGGTCGAGGTGGACGTGGAGGCCGAGGCCGAGGGCATCCTCGCCACCGGCGCATCGGCCGGTGACGTACTGCCGGTTGGCGCGGTGATCGGTTGGCTCCTGGGCGAAGGCGAGTCGGCGCCCGACGGAACGGCTGCCGTCGCGCAGCAGGAACCAGTCGCCGAAACGCGCACCGCTCCTGCATCGGTGGTCGTGGGTGGCCCCGATGACGGGGGCCGGATCAAGTCCTCTCCAAATGCACGGCGGGTTGCCCTTGCTGCGAACGTGGACCTCTCGACCATCCGGGGCACGGGGCCCGGCGGCCGGATCGTGTCCGAGGATGTCGAGGACCATCTCGCCGCAGCTCCCGCCAAGGCACCCGAACCGACCGCAGCGACTCCGGCCACAGGAAAGGCCACCCAGACCGTCGGCGCGGCAGGCCAATTCGTTGGACCACTCGTTCGTCGTCGCGCGGATGAACTCGGTGTCGATCTCGCGGAGGTCGCGGGGACGGGTATCGGAGGCCGCATCACCAAGGCAGATGTGGAGGCGGCAGCGGGCACGGTGGCAGCTCCGGCGGCCCTCGGCGGAGGCGCGCCGACAACCGGTCCCCAAGCAGGTGAGGTCATCCCGCTGACAGGCATGCGAGGTGCCATCGCGCGCAACATGATCGACAGCCTGCAGACGATGGCGCAGCTGACCCATGGCTACGAGGTGGACGTCACCGCACTGGTGAACGTCCGCGAGCAACTCAAGGCCGAGGCAGCACAATCTGGTTCAAAGGCGCCCAGTCTCAACGACTTCGTTGTCAAGGCAGCGGCTCTCGCGCTGCGTGAGCACCCGCTGCTCAACGCGGCCATCGCCGACGACAAGATCACGCTGTTCGAGGAGATCAACGTCGGTGTGGCGGTTGCGGTAGACGGTGGTCTGATCGTGCCCGTGGTGCGCGACGCAGACAGTCTGTCGGTGGCCGAGGTCGCCGACCGCACTCGGACCCTTGCGTCCGGGGCGCGGACCGGCAAACTGGGTCTGTCGGACATGGAGGGCGCGACGTTCTCGGTGAGCACGCTCGGCGCGTACGGTGTCGACTTCTTCACCCCCGTCATCAACCCGGGCAACGTCGCGATCCTGGGCGTCGGCCGAGTGAAAGACGGCTTCCGTTGGGAGGGTGAGACTCCCGTCCGCACGCAGGTGCTGACGTTGAGCTTGACCTTTGACCACCGCGCAGTCGACGGGGCACCGGCCGCCGAATACCTCAAGACGCTGAGTGCAATCTTGGGTCGTCCGCTCTCACTGTTGGCCGGGCGCTAGTCAGGGCTCTGGCATGGAAGGAAACGTTGTAGACGAGACGTTGTTCGCCCAAGTGGACCCGCCGGTGCTGGCCGGGTCGGGTTGCGCGGGATGCGGTGTGGTGGTGTTCCCGTCCGCGACCCGGTGTCCTGCGTGTGCGAGTGCAGCGATTGAGCAACGGTCACTCCCGACGCGCGGCAGGGTATGGACCTGGACGTCGCAGTCATTCGCGCCGAAGCCGCCGTACGAGGTACCTGAATCGGGTTTCGAGCCGTTTGTGGTCGGCTACGTCGATCTGGGGTCGGTACTGGTGGAATCAACGATTCTCGGACCGGTGGTCATCGGTGACGAGGTGGAACTACGTCTTCTCCCATTGGCCGGGGGCGACATCTCCTTTGCGTTCGAGAAGGTCGCCGAATGAGCGCCAGGGACGTCTACATCGTGGGTGCAGGCATGCACGCGTTCGGTCGGCACCCCGGGGTGACCGGTATGGACATGGGTGAGCACGCATTGCGGGCCGCTCTCGTCGATGCAGGACTCGAGTGGTCCGACATCGATGCCGCCGTCGGTGGGAGCAATGTGTCCGGCAAGCCGGATTCGCTTGTGTCGCGGCTCGGTTTGACCGGCATACCGTTCACCACCGTCAAGAACGGCTGTGCAACAGGCGGAGTGGCATTGTCGACCGCGGCCGACATGCTCACTGCCGGACGCGCGAACGTGGTTGCGGTCGTCGGGTTCGACAAACACGAGCGGGGCGCGTTCGGCTCGGATCCCGCCGCGTACGGACTCGGTCAGTGGTACGCCCGCACCGGGATGATGGTCACCACCCAGTACTTCGCGATGAAAACCCAGCGGTATCTGCACCAATACGGCATCGACAGGACAGCGCTGGCGGCAGTCGCCGAACGTGCTTTCGCCAATGGTGCAGCGCATCCGATGGCGTGGCGTCGCACACCGCTCACCGCACAGCAGGTGCTCGACGCCGCGACGGTCAACGATCCGCTGACGCAGTACATGTTCTGCTCGCCCGGCGAAGGTGGTGTGGCGTTGATCCTCGCCCGCGGCGACCGTGCACATGACCTGTGCGACAAACCGATTCGGCTCGCGGCCGTCGAGGTCCGAACCCGGCGCTTCGGGTCGTTCGAGGTGTTCTCACCCTGGCTGCACACCGACCCGGTGAACAGCCCCAGCATCGACGCCGCTGCAGCCGCGTTCGATGCTGCAGGCGTGCACCCGGCTGATGTCGGCGTCGCGCAGTTGCAGGACACCGACTCTGGCTCAGAGTTGATCCATATGGCCGAGACCGGACTGTGCCGGCACGGCGAGCAAGCCAAACTGCTCGACTCGGGTGCCACCCGTCATGACGGAGAACTGCCCATCAACACCGACGGCGGCTGTCTGGCCGGCGGCGAGCCCATCGGTGCGTCCGGATTACGCCAGGTACACGAGGTGGTCCGCCAGTTGCAGGGGCGCGCCGAAGGCCACCAGGTGCCAGATCAGCCGGAGATCGGTTTCACCCACGTCTACGGTGCCCCGGGCCTGTCGGCATGCACGGTCTTGACCGTCTGAGCACGAAAGGACCATCGTGACCGAAACTCTCGACACCGTGCCGGCTCTCGCCAACTTCCAGGAGGAGGTACGCCGCTGGCTGGCGTCCATCGTGGACCCGCGGCCGGCGCCGACTCCAACGGACAAGCCCGACCTCGCGGTGTTCCGTAACCTGTCCGACGAAGACGAACTCGATTTGCTCGACGCCGTCCGGGCGTATCGCCGACAGCGTTTCGACGCCGGCTATGGCGCCGTCACGCTCGCCGCCGAACACGGAGGCCGTGGACTGCCTGCCTCTTTCGCATCGGCGATTGCACAGGCCGAGCGTGAGTTCGACGTCCCACCGTCCACTGAGTTGATCAGCGTCACCACCGGACTTGTCGGACCCGCCGTTGCCATGTTCGGAACCGACGAGCAACGGGCACATTACGCGAACCCGTTGCTGCGTACCGATCTTCTGGCGTGCCAACTGTTCAGTGAGCCTGGCGCCGGTTCGGATCTGGCCGCTCTGAGTTGTCGAGGTGTTCGGGAGGGCGACGACTGGATCTTCAACGGTCAGAAGGTGTGGTCGTCGGGTGCCAGATTCGCTGATCTGGGCATGCTGCTGGCCAGAACCGACCCCGAGGCCCCAAAACACAAGGGGATCACCGCGTTCCTGATCCCTCTGGATGCAGAGGGCGTCGACATCCGGCCGATTCGGCAGATGAGTGGTGGCGCCTCATTCAACGAGGTGTTCCTCCAGAACGTTCGGGTGTCGGACAGTATGCGACTCGGTGCGATCGGTCAGGGCTGGAAGGTCGCCAGTGCCACCTTGGCATTCGAACGTACGGCGTCCGGATCGGTCACCCGGAAGAAGGGCGGTTCGGTCGCCGAACTCGTTGCGTTGCCCAATCCCTGGGTCTTGTGGACGATCCCCTGGTACGCCAAGATCTGGCGGACGCCTACATACGCTCGGAACTGCGTGCCGCGACCGCAGATCGGGTCGCTCGTGCCGCTGCAGCCGGACGCTCGCCCGGCCCGGCCGCGTCGGTGGGCAAACTGATGGCTTCCGATGTGCTCGGCCGTATCGGCGAGATCGCTGCAGACCTGCTGGGCAACAACATCACTGCGGCCGTGGACCCTGATCAGTTCGCCTGGACGGAGCATCTCCTGGGCAGTCCGGGCTACCGGCTGGCGGGTGGCACCGACCAGATCCAGCGCAACATCATCGGCGAGCGGGTACTCGGCCTTCCACCTGAGCCGCGTGAAGACCGCGACAGGCCGTGGTCGCAGCGCGACAGGCGCTGACCGGCTGACGCGCGGGCAGTCACGACGGTTCCTGGCCCGGACGAGGTACGTCGGCCTCCCAGCGTGCGCGCCGTTCGTCGTCCGTCTGTTCCCACCACGGTGTACCGCGTTCGCCGAGAGCCACTTTCGTGGCCTGGACACCCGCTCGTGACTCCGGCGCCCCGCTGGTCCGTTTCACCTCTCGACGCCAGGCCATCAGTATCGAGCGCAACTCGGCACTTCGATCCTCAGGAATCGCGGGATCCGTGGCTCGCCAGCGGCGCCCGCCCACCACGATGTAGCGACCGTCATCGGTGTGTTCGACTTCCTTGGCCATGCAATCAGGCTGCCACAAGCGGTCACGATTGAGCGTGGGCGAACGTGCCGATGAGTTCATCGGCCACCCAGTGGGCCACGCCGACCGGGTACGGAGCGGGCAGACCCAGCACGATGTGACCGAACCCGGCATCGACCACTTGGCCGATCGCGTCCCGGGTGCGCTCCGCCTCTTCATAGGAGACCGGCACATGGATCGACCGAGTGATCGAAGCAGGATCGCGACCGATCTCGGCGCAGTAGCGGTCGAGCAATGCACTGCGCGCGATGACATCGTCGATGTCACCCCCGGGAATGTTCCAGATGTCTGCGTGCTCGGCCACGATGCGCAGCACTGCGGCCGAACGCCCGGCGATCAATAGCGGCGGATGTTGACGCTGAACAGGTTTCGGATTCTGCAACGCCCCGGTCAGTTGTACGTACTCGCCGTCGAAGTCGAACGGCGAGTCCTCGGTCCACAGGCGTTTGATCACGACGCAGGCCTCGGCGAGACTGCCCACCGCATGAGCGACGTCGTGAAACGGCAAGCCGTGCGCGGGGTATTCGCGTCGAGCTTCTGGAGGGTTCGGCCGCGAGCCCGCTCCGATCCCGAAGTCCAACCGACCGTCGGAGATGATGTCGACGGTGGTGGCGATTTTCGCGAGCATCGCCGGTGGTCGAAAGCGGTTGCTGGTGACCAGGAGGCCGATGCGTAGGCGCTCGGTCTCTGCGGCGAGAGCCGAGAGCAGCGTCCAGCCTTCGAAGATGGGCCCGTTGGGGTCGCCGCCGATCGGCATGAGGTGGTCGAACAGCCAGGCATGTTCGATCTCGGGGACCGCGTCCGCCTCGAGCCACACGTTTAGTACGTCGCGGTATTCGACTTGTTGTTGGGCGGTGAGGATGCCGAAGCTGGGTGCAGATGTGGGCATGAATCGTCCTTTGAGAGCTTTTGCCAGTCCTGAGAAGTTGGTCGGATCGGTGGGTCAGCGACGCCGCAGCGATGGATCGAGAAGGGAAGGAGGGGTGTCGACCTTTTCGTCCGGAGCGAGATCGGTACCTGGAGCGACAATGGCGTCGATGGCATCGAGGATGTCTGACGAGAGCACCGTGTCGGCGGCCGCAGTCTGAGGGTGCAGATGTTGCAGCGTGCGGGGGCCGATGATGGCACTGGTCACGCCGGGATGAGCGGTGACGAAGCCGAGCGCGAGTTGGATCATGGTCAGTCCCGCCTGGTCGGCGACACCCGCCAACTGCTCCACTGCCTCCATCTTGGCGCGGTTCACCGGGATCGTGGTGTCGAACCGGGCAGGCATCAGACCAGAACGGCTGGTTGCGATCTCACGACCTTCGCGGATCGCGCCAGACAGCCAACCCGACGCCAGTGGGCTCCACGCCAGAACGCCCATTCCGTACTCCTGCGTGACCGGCAACACATGGGTCTCGATGCCCCGCTGCAGGATCGAGTAGCTGGGCTGTTCGGTCACGTACCGACTCAGGTGGCGTTCACTGGCTGTCCACTGCGCCTGGACGATGCGATAAGCGGGGAAGGTTGACGATCCGAGGTAGCGGATCTTGCCCGCCCGCTGGAGGTCGGTGAGGGCCGACAGCGTCTCTTCGTCGCTGGTGGTCGGGTCCCACCGGTGGATCTGGTACAGATCGACGTGGTCTACCCCGAGCCGGCGGAGGCTGTTGTCGAGCTCCATGGTGAGCCAACGGCGGGAACTGCCTTGATGATTCAGCTCTTCGCCCATCGGCATGTTTGCCTTCGTCGCCAGGATGAGGTCGTCGCGGCGACCGGAGATCGCGCGGCCGACCATCTCTTCGGACTCTCCCTGGCCGTACATGTCGGCTGTGTCGATGACATTGATCCCAGCGTCGAGAGCGGCATCGACGATGGCGATCGCTTCCTCCTGGGTGGTGCGACCGATGGCGCCGAAGTTCATCGCTCCGAGCGCCAATGTGCTGACCTGGACGCCGGTACGACCCAGGGTGCGGTACTTCATGGTGTCTCCTCTGACGGTGTGACGCGAGAGCTTGTGCGGCTCTGACATACTGAACAAAGCGGAACAACGTTCCGCAAAGAACGATACGGAACAATGTTCCGTTTGCCAAGTGGAAGGGCCGGGAGCTCTGTGGTGAACAAACAGACGTCTGCGGCGCAGGACGGTCAGGGTGGAACGAAAAGCGAGGGCTCGCCACCTCGGAAACGGTCAGATGCGCGACGGAACGAGAAGACATTGCTCGACGCGGCCGCTGCGGCCTTTGTGAGCGCCGGCGTCGACGCGCCGGTGCGCGACATCGCCGCCAGGGCCGGGGTTGGCGTCGGCACGATCTATCGGCACTTCCCGAAGCGGGCCGACCTGATCGTCGCCGTCTACCGTCACCAGGTCGAAGAATGCGCGCAGGCCGGCCCGGCGCTCCTGACGTCCGTGACGTCTCCGCACGCCGCGCTGACCCAGTGGATCAATCTGTTTGTCGACTTCCTGGTGACAAAGCACGGTCTTGCCGAGGCGCTGCAATCGGACGACGCAGGGTTCCAGACCTTGCACAGCTACTTTCTCGAGCGGCTCGTGCCCGTGTGTGCGTCTTTGCTCGAAGCCGGCGCGGCAGCCGGCGAAACCCGTTCAGACGTAGCCGCATTGGAGCTGATGAGGGGCGTCGGCAACTTGTGCATCGGATCGGGTGGCAACTCGAGCTACGACGCACGACGGATGGTCGGGCTTCTCATGGATGGGTTGCGCGTTCGCTGACGCGAGGTATCCGCCGCGGCCTACCCCCCACTACTGTCGAGAGATGCCCACAGCCAAGCGCCTCATGCAGGTCTCCGACAGCATCGACATCGCAGCGGACCCATCCCGTCTGTACGGGATGGTCAGTGACCCTACCCGGATGGGTGAATGGAGCCCGGAGAACGTGGGTGCAACCGTGGTGAACCCGGCGGCCGACGGTGCAGCTTTTGTGGGAATGGTGTTTCACGGGCGGAACAGACGCGGGAGCGTCAACTGGGTTACACGTTGCACGGTCACCGCTGCCGAGCCCGGTGCGCATTTCGCTTTCCGTGTGGATGCGATCGGCCCGAAGACGCCGCGGCTCAAGGGCCCGATTGCCACGTGGGAGTACAGGTTCGACACCGTGGAGGCCGGTCGCACCCGCGTCACCGAAACGTGGTCCGACGACAGGATCAAGTGGCCCGATGCGGTCGCGGCCGTCTTTGACCGGGTCGCCACGCGAGGCATGACGTTCTCGCAGTTCCAACGACGGAACATCGCGAAAACGCTTGAAGCACTGCGCGCGGCTGTGGAAAGTCGGTAGAGCGGACGTTCGGTGATGTAAGACTGTGCCGATGACCTGGCACCGCGTATTCCCGCTCGCCCGCATCACCGGCCATGTTGCCTGGTGGGTGTTCGTGGTGGTGACGTTGTTCGCAGGTGGCATCACCTGGACGGGGGGCAGCGAGTACCTCGGCCCCGCGTCCGGCACGGGGTGGTCGGGAAATCGACAGGCCTACAGCGAGATCAAAGCCCCAGTTGCCATCGCGAACTTCACGGGTGCGTCGTCGTTCGAACACGATCCGTGGACTCAGCTCGAAGTGCTGTCGGTGATTGCATTCGCAGTGGTGATCGTCGCTGCTGTGATCGAGGCGGTCGCATCGCGTCGGCTGGTGCCAGGTGTCGTGACGGTTGCCGCGCCGTGCGTTGCCTTCGGGCTGCTGCTGTTGGCAACTCCCGGCGTCCTCGACAGTGTTCGGTTCGGGACGATGCAAACCCTGGGTGTGGTGCTGGTCGCCGTTGCGGTGCGGGAGGTGTGGGCCCGCCGGTTTGCCCCGGGCCCGGGGATCGGTACTTCAAGCAAGCCGTGACAAACGGCGATGCCGGCCCCTGAACGGGACCGGCATCGGCGTGATCTGTTCTGTCAGTTGATCAAACGATCACTTCAGGTCGAAGCGATCATTGTCCATGACCTTCACCCATGCGGCGACGAAGTCGTTGACGAACTTGTCCTTGGCGTCGTCCTGCGCGTAGACCTCCACGAGCGCACGCAGCTGGGAGTGCGATCCGAACACCAGATCGACATCTGTCGCGGTCCACTTGGGAGCACCCGTCGACCGATC
Source organism: Williamsia muralis NBRC 105860 (assembly GCF_001598915.1). GTDB lineage: Bacteria > Actinomycetota > Actinomycetes > Mycobacteriales > Mycobacteriaceae > Williamsia > Williamsia muralis. Next base: position 234,386 of record NZ_BDAP01000002.1, read on the forward strand.
GGTGCCCTGGTAGATGCCGGCATCGGAGTCGGATGCCTTCCACTCGGTGCCGATGTCGAGCAGGTTGACGAAGAAGTCGTTCGTCAGTGTGCCCGGGCGGTCGGTGAAGACGCCGTGCTTGGTCCCGCCATGGTTTGCACCCAAGGCCCGCAGACCACCGACAAGAGCGGTCAGCTCGGGTGCGGTCACGTCCAGCATGTAGGCGCGGTCGAGCAGCAGCACCTCCGCCGGTGTCTTCTCTCCGGTGCGAACGAAGTTGCGGAATCCGTCGGCCCGCAGTTCGAGCACCTTGAACGACTCCGCATCGGTCTCCTCCTGCGAGGCATCCGTGCGGCCGGGGGTGAACGGCACCGTGACGCCGTGGCCGGCGTCCTGGGCAGCCTTTTCCACGGCAGCGGATCCGGCGAGCACGATCAGGTCGGCCAGCGAGATCTTCTTGCCACCCGAGCCGTTGAAGTCCTGCTGGATCTGCTCGAGAACGGTGAGCACCTTTGCCAACTCGGCAGGCTCGCTGGCCTCCCAGTTCTTCTGTGGCTCAAGGCGGATACGCGCACCGTTCGCACCACCGCGCATGTCGGTGCTGCGGTAGCTGCTGGCCGACGACCATGCAGTGTTGACCAGCTGGGCAACGGACAGACCGGACTCGAGCACCTTGCTCTTGAGCGAGGCGATGTCCTGGTCATCAACCAGTTCGTGGTCGACTGCCGGAACCGGGTCCTGCCACAGCTGTGCTTCGGGGACCCAGGGGCCCAGCAGGCGGGTGACGGGTCCCATGTCGCGATGCAGGAGCTTGTACCAAGCCTTGGCAAAGGCCTCGGCGAGCTGCTCGGGGTGGTCCAGCCAACGGCGGGTGATCTCGCCGTAGATGGGGTCCTCACGCAGGGCGACGTCGGTGACCAGCATGGTGGGGGCGCGGCCCGGTCCGTCGAACGGATCGGGGATGGTGCCCGCTCCGGCGCCGTCCTTGGCGACGAACTGCCATGCGCCGGCGGGGCTCTTGGTCAGTTCCCACTCGAAGCCGTAGAGGTTCTGCAGGAATCCATTGCCCCACTGGGTGGGCGTGGAAGTCCACACGACCTCGAGGCCGCTGGTGACGGTGTCCTCGGCCTTGCCCTTGCCGTAGCCGTTCTTCCAGCCCAGACCCTGCTGCTCCTTCGGCGCGCCTTCGGGCTCGGGACCGATCTTGTCGGCGTTGTGGGCGCCGTGGGTCTTGCCGAAGCTGTGTCCACCGATGATCAGCGCAGCGGTTTCCTCGTCGTTCATGGCCATGCGGCCGAACGTCTCGCGGATGTCCTTGGCTGCCGCGATGGGGTCGGGCTTGCCTTCTGGCCCTTCGGGATTGACGTAGATCAGGCCCATGGTGGTGGCGCCGAGCTGCTCGTTGAGCTCACGTTCGCCTTCGTAACGCTTGTCGGTGCCCAGCCATTCGTCCTCAGGACCCCAGAACACCTCTTCGGGCTCCCAGATGTCTGCCCGGCCGAACGCGAAGCCGAAGGTCTGGAAACCCATCGACTCGAGTGCGCAGTTGCCGGCGAAGACCAGGAGATCGGCCCACGAGATCTTGCTGCCGTACTTCTGCTTGACCGGCCACAGCAGGCGGCGGGCCTTGTCGAGGTTGGCGTTGTCGGGCCAGCTGTTGAGCGGGGCGAAACGCTGTGCGCCCTGACCGCCGCCACCGCGGCCGTCGAACACGCGGTAGGTGCCGGCCGAGTGCCAGCTCATGCGGATGAACAGGCCGCCGTAGTGGCCGTAGTCGGCCGGCCACCAGTCCTGCGACGTAGTCATCAGGTCGATGACATCGGCCTTTAGTGCCTCCACGTCGAGCTTCGCGAACTCCGCTGCGTAGTCGAAGTCCTCGCCGAGCGGGTTCGACTTGGACGTGTGCGCATGCAGGATCGACAGGTCGATCTGTTCCGGCCACCAGTCCTTGTTGGTGAGCGGGGCATGCCCCTTGGGCTTCGGCGACGGGATCGCCGGGTTCTCGCTCTCACTGGCGGTAGCGGTTCCGGCGTCTGAATGGGGCGGGCGACTATCGGAGGTCACTGCGTTCCTTTCGCGGTTAGGTTGATCGGGCTGTGATCACGGGCTGTGATCAAACTCTGGTCGCGTCGGCACAATCGGGGCACAGACCCCAATAGGTGACCTCGGCTTCGTCGAGCAGGAATCCGTGCGAGTCCGAAGCGCTGAGACACGGCGCTTCTCCGACCGCGCAGTCGGCATCGGCAATCACGCCGCACGCGCGGCACACCACGTGGTGGTGGTTGTCGCCGACCCGGGATTCGTACCGTGCGACGTGGCCGGCCGGTTGTATCCGGCGCACGAGCCGTGCAGTTGTCAACGCGCCCAGCACGTCGTAGACGGCTTGGCGCGAGACGGAGGGCAGCACTGCGCGCACGAGACCGAAAACGGTGTCGGTGTCGGCGTGCGGATGACTGTCCACGGCTTCCAGAACGGCCACCCTGGGTTGGGTGACGCGGAGGTCTGCGGCGCGTAGCCGTTCCGCGTTGTCCGGTGTGGTGGCCATGGTGACCACGATAAGCAAAGTGTCGGCCCGATGGGAAGCTTTTTCTGGAATCAGTCAAAAAAAGATTGTCCGCGGAGTGGTCAGGCGTCGAGGGCGTCCAGTGCCGCGACAACAGAGGCCATGACGGCCCGCCAGTGGGTGCGCTGTTGTTCTCGCTCGCCTGCATCGAGCAGGCGCTCCTGGTGGAAGCGGATCATCGTCTTGCCGGGTCCGCCGGCCCTCACCGCGAGCTGCACGGTGCTGTCGTGATCCCAGTGGGGTGGCTGCCACGTCAGTCGGATCCGGTCATGCCGGTGAAAAGTCCTTGTCTCGCCGACGATTCCGTCGTGGGTCTGGTATGCGCGACCCCTTTCGTCCAGCACCGACACCCCGTGCCCGAGCCACAGTGCTGTCCCCTCAGCCGAGGTGAGGAGATCCCAGACCACATCGAGCGGACAATCCACCGTCTTCGAGACACCGATCTGCCATCCCGCGTCCTTGGTGTGACCGGTCTCGCGCGGGCTCACCGCATGACGGCGGCGATCGCGGACAACTCGACGAGTGCGCCGGGGACCGCCATCGATGAGACCATCGCCGCCGCGATCAAGGGCGGATCGCCTGTCGGGTCGAGAGCTTGTGCGGCAACGGCATAACCAGCGGTGAGGTCGACGCCGTCGACGGCGAACAGCGTCATGCTCACCACGTCCGACATCGTCGCCCCGGCGGCGGCCAACGCGGTCTGCAGGTTCTTCATGACCTGTGCGGTCTGGGCTCCGACGTCGTCGCCACCGACGATCGCCCCGGTGGCATCGACCGCGTTCTGGCCGCCGATGTAGATGGTGGTGGCGCCAGGCGGGACGACGGCAACGTGACTGAACGCCGGGCTGCGTACCAGCCCTTCGGGTCTGAGCAATGTGATTGTGTCCATGGAGGTGAAGCTAGACCAATACCGTGCCAAGAACTGTCAGGGTTTGGCATCATCATCATCGTAATGTCCACACCGACCGGTCGTCGCCTGCAGATGCTGGCGATCTTGCAGTCGAACCCGGGTATCAGCGCGGGCCGGCTGGCCGATCGTCTCGATGTCACCGAGCGCACGGCGCGACGCGATGTGGAACATCTCCGAGATCTGGGCTATCGGATCGACGCCGAACCTGGCCGTTTCGGGGGGTACACGCTCGCCGCCGGATCGGTGACCCCACCTCTCGTCCTCGACGCCGACGAGGCACTGGCGGTCGCTCTCGGACTGCACGGGTCGGTGGGGGTCGGGGGATTGGCTCCCGCCGCGGTCACCGCACTCGCCAAGTTGACCGAGACCATCCCGTCGCGCCTGCGCGGGCGGTTCGAGGCGGTGGCGGCAGCCGAGGCGCTCGAGGGTGGCGAGATGGTGTCTGCAGACGCGGGTGTGCTCGTCACCTTGGCGCTTGCGTGCCGATCAGGGGAGGCCGTCCGCTTCCGGCATCGCCGACGCACAGATCACCGTGGTGAGGCAAGCGATGTTCAGCCACTGAATCTCGTCCGGGCAAGTGGGCGTTGGTATCTGGTGGGCAACCAGCGTGGATCGCAGCAGTGGCTGACCTACGCCCTCGACCGGATCAGCGATGTGAGGCCGCTGGGCACAAGGTTCGGTACCCCGCCCCCACCTCCCGATGCCGCGGCCTTCGTGGCAGACGCTTTCGCTCACGGCTGGCGGCACCACATCCGGGTGCGGCTGTACATGTCGGGCGACGAAGCGAGACGAATAGTGCGTCCGGTGGTCGGCTCGGTCACCGACGACGGCGACGATTGCGTACTGACGCTTGGTGCCGACGACCTGGATTGGGCTGCGCGCTGGCTGGTCTACCAGAACTTCGACTTCGATGTGCTGGAGCCGCCCGCACTGAACGACAGGTTGCGTGCGCTCGGGACCTGGATCGCACACCGGTACGGCGAGGCGTCAGGCCTCCAGGCGGGCACGGACGGCGGAGAGCCGCTGACGTAGCTCGGCCTCGTCGATCACGCCACGATCCAGGAGGGAGTGCGCAAGCGAGATCAACTGGCTCTCGGGGTAGGGCACATCCGCATAGATCGTCGATGACAAGCGGTCCTCGTCATCCCTACGGTCGGTGACACTCGGCGCTTGGGCGGAAGCGGCTCGATCGAGCGCGTCACAGACGCCATCAAGACTGGTCTTCCACGGCGGTACCGGGTTCTCGACGCCGTATTTCTGGGCCATCGTCGGCCACACCTGCCCCCGTTCGACGATCTCGGCGAGCGGTGCGTAGTCGCTCTTGCTCCCGAAAGTGCTGTCTCCCATGTCAATTGTCCTGTGCGGGGTGGATGGCGGCCCGTGTCTCGGTGATGACATTGGTGGTCACGCCGGGTTTCGGCAGCGCCACCCCGATGAGGCTGTCGCGGGTGATGATCTCGGCGAGCTCGTCTTCGCTCCAACCCTCGGTGCCGGGCGGTTGCATGGGCATCACCATGAATCGGTGCTTCTGATTCGAATCTTGCACCCGCACAGCAACATCGTCGGGAAGGTAGAGGCCGAATTCGGCGAGTACCTGACGGGGCCACCGAACCATGCGGCGCCGGTAATTGGGGGTGCGGTACCACTCAGGCGAGTTGCCGAGGATGGGTCGCGGATAGCAGGAGCACAGCGCGCAGACGATGACGTTGTGAACGGTGGGGGTGTCTTCCAGAATGGAGAAGGCGGTGAAATCGCTGGGGGTTCCGAAACCGGTGGGTTCGAGCCAATCGACACCGACCTCCTTGCTTGCCGCCATCGGTTCACTCAAGGCGAGTTGTTTGAACTCGGGATCGAGCCAGGCGCGAGCAACGAGGCGCGCCGCGGGCGTCGGCCCGATTTGCTCCGCGAACTCGGTGAACAGCCGGTGCTCTTCTGCGGTGAAAAGTCCTTTCTCGATGCAGAGTTCGCGCAACGCGATCTCGAGCACCTCGAAATCGGTCACCTCGTCGACCATCGGGGCGACAGTCCGGTCGTGGTCGTGGTCGTGGTCGTGCTCGGTCATTCCCCCTGTCCTTCCCCTACGCCGATGCAAGCCACCGTTGCGGTATCTCGGTGCGCAGGATGTCATCTGGTGTGCCGGTATAGCCCTCCCACAGCTCCGCCATCTCGAACCCGACGACGTAGAACCACTCCGGTTTCGCGTCCTCGCGACCCCATGTTTCGTCTTCGGGTGCCGGACTCTCGTAGGCGACGGATTCGATCCGTCCATGGGCTCCGCGCACGTACTCAGGTGTGCGGGTGTAGAGCAGCACCGGGAGTTCGCGGACGAGGACGCGATCGCCAACTGCGAACGCGGGTTCGCCGGCCTGTCCCGCGTAGATCTGCGGATCCCCGATTCCCACCGCGTGCCGATGATGGGTGTTGCGTGTGACGCCGGACCCGTCGCCCTCGTGGCGCGGTGTGGCCTCGAGTCTGTTGCCGGACAGCCCGTCCGGGTAGCGGTTCTGGACTTCCAACATTCGCTCGGCGAGTTCTCCGAGGCCGATGTGGTGCTTCTCCACGAGTATTCGCGCAACGGCGTAAAGCCAACGGCCGTAATACGGTATCCCGAGGTACACCGCTCGGCCGACGTCGACGTTGCCGATGCGCCGGCGTTCTTCGGACAGCCAGATTCCCCGCCACGCGAGAACCTCGCACATCACGTATGTCATGTGCTCCCAGTACTCGTACGCCTTGTTCTCGTACTTCAACGGCGCATCGGGTTCGCCGCCGACGTCGTGAACGGGCTTCATGTACGCGACAAACCGTTTGTGGTCGAGAAGGTCTGGTGTCGGTGCGTCAGGGAGTTCGGGATAGGACGACTGAAGTCGGGCGATCAGGTCGAGTTGCTCGGCGCGTTCTTGTGAGGTGCTCATACGCCCTCCTCAGGAGTCGCACCTTCGGCGTGTCCGAGCAGTGAATGTACTCCGCGTTCTTATCGGGCGAACCGGAATTCGGAAAGAAGTGGTGGGGAAGAACTCACCGATCAAGTGAGACCTCTTGGGCAAGACGTGAGAGCTTGTCGGGATTGCGCACGATATAAAGACCCGTGATCTTGCCCTCGTCGAACCTGAACGACACCGCATTGTCGATCTGTCCATCGATGCTGACGATGAGAGCGGGGGAGCCGTTGATCAGGACTCGCTCGGTGGACACCGATCCCTCGATTCGTGGCAGGCCGCCGGCGAGGAGTCGTGCCACGCGGTCGGACCCGACGATGGGGCGCACAACGGCCTTCTTGACTCCGCCTCCGTCGCCGAGGAGAACCACATCAGGTGCGAGGAGGTCGACCAGCTCTTGCAGATCACCCGTTTCGACGGCGTGCTGAAAGGCTTGCAGGGCAACCCGCGATTCGTCGGGACTCACAGTGCCTCGCGGTCGGCGAGCGGCAACATGAGCGCGGGCTCGGTGAGCAATCTGTCTGACGGCGGCGGAGGTCTTGTCGACGGCGATCGCGATCTCGTCATACGGAAGGTCGAAAACCTCCCGCAATACGAACACCGCCCTCTCGGTGGGTGCAAGAGTCTCCATCACGAGCAGCATCGCCATCGACACGCTCTCGGCCAGCTCGACGTCATCCGCCACATCGGGTGCTGTCAGCAATGGTTCCGGCAGCCATGGGCCGACATACGACTCACGTCGACGGCCCAGCGTCCGCAACCGTGACAGTGCCTGGTGGGTGGCGATTGTGACCAGATACGCGCGCTCGTTACGCACGTCGTCGAGGTCGACTCCCGCCCAGCGCATCCAGGTCTCTTGCAACGCATCCTCGGCGTCGGCAGCCGAACCGAGGATCTCGTAGGCAATCGTGAACAGCAGATTGCGATGAGCGAGGAACACGTCGGTCGCGGCATCAGAATGTCCGCCGGGGGCGTCGGCTGCGGTCAGGGGCTCGTCGGTCATCGGTGCCTTCCTTGCGTTGGTCGCTTGTTCCCATGAGACGCCCGTGTCGGCGAATGTGTGACACCTGGCTGGGGGTGTCACAACCGGAGGCTCGCCGACATCTCGTGGTTGTCGCATTCCGCGACAGACACCATCTCAAGTGAGGACATGATCAATGGTTGCCCGATTCGACATGCTCGACAATGACGTCGCCGCGAAGTTCAGCAAGCGGTTCCTCAACGCCGGCCTGGTGATCGACGATTCGCCACTGCCGAGATCGACCCAGGAACTGGTCAAGATTCGCGCCAGTCAGATCAACGGGTGTGGATTCTGCACGGACATGCACACCAAGGAGGCGGCTGCAGCCGGGGAAACATCGACGCGGCTCAATTTGATTGCCGTGTGGCGTGAGGCAACCGTGTTCACAGACGCCGAGCGTGCTGCGTTGACCCTCACCGAAGAAGCCACCCGACTCGCCGATCATCACCGTGGCGTCCGCGATGAAACCTGGGCGGAGGTTCGCAAACACCATGACGACGATCAGGTTGGCGCCCTGATTTGTCTCATCGCATTGATCAACGCAGCCAATCGGATCAACGTGATCGTGAAGACGCCGGCAGGCGCCTACGAGCCAGGCATGTTCGCGCAGATGGCGAACTGATCGGTGCGTGTGCGGCCGGGCGACGCACTCAGCGGCAGCAGGAGGGGTCGAGAACCTGCCGCAGGGCCTGCAACGCGTCGGTGTGGGCGCGGTAGTAGACGTTCATGCCGCGTCGCTCCGGCCGCACCATGCCCGCCTTCTTGAGTTGTCCGAGATGGTGACTGACCGTCGGCTCGGACAACTTCACGGCCGCGGCGAGGTCGCAGGTGCACACCTCACCCGACTCAGCCGTGAGGAGAATCGACATGAGCTTGATCCGCGCCGGGTCGGCAAGTGCCTTGAGCCGCAACGCAACTTCCAGCGCGGCCGCATCGTCCATTGGTGACGCAGAGACCGGCGCGCAGCAGATGGGAGCCGTCATGTCGATCACCGGAAGAGTCTTGGGCATGCCTGAACTCTACCGACTTCCTTGACATATGTCGAAAAGGTAGCAAGTGTGGGTGAGGCAAGTAATTCGACGTATGTCTCACAGGTGGAGGTTAGGCCATGTCCCGTATGCAGCTGGCACTCAATGTCGACGACTTGGATCAGGCGGTCGCGTTCTACTCGAAATTGTTCGACGTCCCGCCGGCCAAACTCAAGCCCGGATATGCGAACTTCGCGGTGACGGAACCGCCACTGAAGTTGGTCCTGCTGGAAAACCCAGGCAAAGGCGGAACGATCAACCATCTCGGGGTCGAGGTGGAGTCGAGCGAGAAGGTTCACAGCGAGACCGCCAGACTCAGCGGCGAAGGACTGTTCACCGAAGAAGAGATCAACTCGACATGCTGCTTCGCCACCCAGGACAAGGTGTGGGTGACCGGACCGGCGGGTGAGAAGTGGGAGGTGTACACCGTTCTCGCGGATTCGGACACGTTTGGCACCAGCCCGAAGTTGTTGTTGGACAGTAGTACCGAGGCGAACCCGACTGATTCGGTGTGTTGCGGTTCAGCTGCAGGGGAAGATCTCAGCAAGTCCTGCTGCTAGTTGGTTCGCTCCTGGTCCGCCCCGCTCGGGGTTCTGGCTGTTGCTCGGTCTGTAGCGCGAGCTTCTCCGAGTTTCGCCAGCTGCCCACCAACCCCGCTCGGTGTTCTCGCCGGCGCTCGGTCTGTAGCGCGAGCGTGTGCGAGTTTCGTGAGCTGGCCAGAAACCCCGCTCGCTGTCCTGGTCGTTGCTCGGTCTGTAGTGCGAGCGTTTGCGGGTCTTGTGAGCTGCCCACCGACCCCGCTCGCTGTCCTCGCCGATGCTCGCCCCGCAGACCGAGCCTCCGCGGGTTTTGCGAGCTGACCCGCTACCCGGCTCGCCTCCCTCGCCGTTGCTCGGTCTGTAGCGCGAGCTTCTCCGAGTTTCGTGAGCTGACCAGAAACCCCGCTCGGTGTTTTCGCCGTTGCTCGCCCCGCAAACCGAGCCTCCGAGTTTCGCGAGCTGCCCACCCAGCCCGCTCGAACAGCTCAGGTCAATCGGGCGATGAGGTCGGTGACCCGGGTTGCGATGTCGTCGCGGATCACGCGCATCCGGTCGATGCCCTCGATCCCCCGCAGTGATGGTTCATCGGTGTCCCACACCTCGAGTGTGGTTCCCTCGGGCGGGTTCACCTGCGCGGCTGTCCCGACGACCACGGTCACGTCAGCGGCGCGCATCAGGTCGTCGGTGAGCTGGCGGGGCCGGTGATCGGAGACATCCACCCCGACCTCGGCGAGAGTCTGGGCGGACAGCTCGTTCACCCGGCCATCGACCTTCGCTTCGGTGCCCGCTGAGCCTGCGGACAGGGTGGCGCCGGCGATCTTCTGGGCGAGGCCCTGCGCCATCACCGACTTGCCCCTGTTGCTCACGCATACGAACAGCACGCTGGGAACCCTGTTGGCCATTGGCATTTCATCAGACATTGCGCGCCACACCCTCTGACCGGGAGGACGGTTGCGGGGTGAAGCGTCGACGCAGGGCGAGCGACACGTACACCAGTGCGACGAGGACAGGCACCTCGATCAAGGGCCCGACAACACCGGCGAGCGCTTGCCCCGACGTGGCGCCGTAGGTGGCGATGGCGACGGCGATGGCGAGTTCGAAATTGTTGCCCGCCGCGGTGAACGCGAGTGTGGTGGTGCGTGCGTACCCCAGCCCCATCGCAGCCCCGAACGCGTATCCGCCACCCCACATGACCGCGAAGTACACCAGTAGCGGGAGCGCGATCCGGACCACGTCGAGAGGCTGCGACGTGATCTGATCACCCTGCAACGCAAACAGAATGACGATCGTGAACAACAGCCCGTACAGCGCCCAGGGGCCGATTCGCGGTAGGAAAGTTGTCTCGTACCACTCTCGGCCCTTGCGCTTCTCGCCGAGATAACGGGACAGGAAACCGGCGATGAGCGGGATCCCCAGGAAGATCAGCACGGATTGCGCGATCTGCCAGGGCGACGCCTCGATGGTGGTCTGTTCCAGGCCCAGCCACCCCGGGAGTGCCGAGAGGTAGAACCATCCGAGCACGGCGAACATGACCACCTGGAACACCGAGTTGATCGCCACCAGCACTGCGGCAGCTTCGCGATCACCGCACGCGAGGTCGTTCCAGATGATCACCATCGCGATGCACCGTGCCAGCCCGACGATGATGAGCCCGGTCCGGTACTCGGGCAGATCTGGGAGGAACAGCCATGCCAGGGCGAACATCAGTGCGGGGCCGATCAGCCAGTTCAGCACCAACGAGGCCACCAGCAGACGTTTGTCGCCGGTCACGGAGTCGAGACGGTCGTAGCGGACCTTGGCGAGCACCGGGTACATCATGATGAGCAACCCGATGGCGATGGGCAGCGAGACGCCGTCGACCGAAGTGGCGGAGAGGGTGTTGTTCAGTCCGGGGATCAGCCGGCCGAGCGCCAGGCCGACGACCATCGCGACGCCGATCCACACCGGCAGGAAGCGGTCGAGTGTGGACAGCTTCGCGACGACCGCGGGTCTGTCGGCCGCGTTTGTCGCCGTGTTCACGAGGTCACCAGGGCTTCATCGACGGTGCGCGACAGATCGGACATGTCGAGTGTCGCCGAAAGCTGTTGCAGCGTAGCGGGTATCACCCGGTAGTAGACCCAGGTTCCGCGGCGCTCACAGTCGAGCAGGCCGGCCTGCCGTAGCACCTTCAGGTGATGCGAGATCGTCGGCTGGGATAGGTCGAACGAGTCTGATATGTCGCAGACGCATGCTTCGCCGCCGAGGTGACTGGCAATCAGGCTCAACAGCCGCAGCCGTACCGGGTCTCCCAACGCCTTGAACATGCGCGCCAGCTGGACGGTGCGGTCCATGCCGAGCGGTTCGTGGACCAAGGGCGAGCAACAGGCTTCATCGCCGGACGGGTTCGGACTTTGATTCGACACCGATCTATATTGACAGGTGTCGATACAGTGCGCCAAATGAACATCGGGCGAACGCCTCGGCCGCCCCTCACCTCGTGGTCAGGCGCTCACCAGGCCAGGGCCGTGGCCAGTCGCTCGCGATGCATGGCACTGCCGCCGAGCAGTTGGGCGTCGGCGCGCGCTCGCCGAAAATAGAGATGGCAGTGGTGTTCCCACGTGAAGCCGATGCCGCCGTGTAACTGCACGGCTTCAGCACTCACTGTCCGGTAGGCGTCCGAACACCAGGCCCTTGCGACGGCGCCGGCCTCGGTCCGGTCATCGGACTCGACTGCGCGGCTCACTGCCGAGCGACTCGACTCGACGAGGACAAGCAGATCCGCGAGGGTGTGTTTGACGGCTTGGAAGCTGCCGATGGCCCGACCGAACTGGCGGCGCTCTTTCACATAGTCGACCGTGTGATCGAGGCTGGCCTGAGAACCGCCGAGTTGCTCGGCTGCCAGCACGATGCACGCTGTATCGAGGGCCGGAAGCACTGCAGCAGAGGCATTTCCACCGGTGGTGAGCCGGACCGCCGGGACGGCAGCCAGATGGACCGAGGCCTGAGCGCGCGTGAGGTCGAGGGTCTCAATGGGATGGACGCCCACACCGTCTGTGGCCGCCGCGACGACAAAGATGTCGGGACCGTCTGCGGTGTTCGCGGCGACGACAATCCATGTCGCTCCTGCGGCGCCGAGCACGGCCGGGGCGTGTCCGTCGATCACCCATCCGCCGTCGACTTCGGTTGCAGTGAAGAGTAATTCGTCAGTCGACCACCACCCCCGTCGGTCGAGCCCTGCGAATGCCGCAGGCGCTCCCTCGGCGATCTCCGTCAGGACGTCGTCGGGAGGGGTGGGTGTGCCCAGTAGGACCTGGCCGGCGATGACGGTGGAGAGAAAGGGGACCGGTAGCAGTGCGGCTCCGAGCTCTTCGGCCACCACCGCCAGTTCGGGGAGACCACCCAGACCTCCGAGGTCTTCGGGCAAGCCCAGTGCGCCGATGCCGATCTGCTCGGCCAGCACCGACCACGCTCTGGCATCCCAGCCAGGGCCGTCGGCGTCCAGCCGACGGCACAGGGCCGGCCCGCCGAGGTCGGCAGCGGCATCACGGACTGCAGTACGCAGGTCATCGAGTTCGGTACTCAGCGCCCATCACCTGCTTTCGAGTGCTGCGTGCGCAGCAGCCAGCCGGGCCACCGGGACACGACGCGGCGAACATGAGACATAGTGCAGTCCAACAGAATCAAGGAAGGCGATCGACGCAGGATCGCCACCATGTTCGCCGCACACGCCGAGCTTCACCTCGGGTCGTGCCTGCTGCGCACTGCGGACGGACATCGAGATCAACGCCCCGACACCATCGGTGTCCAGTACGGCGAAGGGACTGTCGTCGAGCAGTCCGTGTTCGAGATAGTGGGTGAGCATGGTCTTCTCGACGTCGTCCCGCGAGAACCCATAGGTGAGCTGCGTCAGATCGTTGGTGCCGAACGAGAGGAACTGCGCGTCTTCGGCCAACGATTCGGCCAGCAAGGCGGCGCGGGGTGTCTCGACCATGCTGCCCACGAGATACGGAATCGTCACCCCGGTGTCCTGTTCAACCTCCGCTGCGGCCGAACGCACCTGCTCGATCGCTTTGGACAGCTCGCCGGGCAGTGACACCAGCGGGATCATCACCTCGAGTTGTGGTTGCAGCCCTTCGCCGTTCACGGTCACCCACGCCCGGAACAGCGCCTCGGCCTGTGCCGGATACAGCTTCTGTTGCACCATCGCGAACCGCACACCCCGCAATCCGAGCATCGGATTCGATTCATGGGTGTCGGCGGCGCGCTGGGCTTGCGCCTCGTCGCGGTACTCGCCGTCGGCAGGCAGGAACTCGTGGAGTGGAGCGTCGAGAAGGCGAACCGTGATCGGCCGGTTCCCGACCACTCGCAGCAGGTCGGTGAAGTCGCTCTGCTGGGCGGTGGTGAGAGCGGCGATCGCCTCGATCTCCTCAGCCTCCGATTCTGCGAGCACAAGGCGCTGCACCAGAGGAAGCTGATCGCCGAGGAACTGATGTTCGGTGCGGCAGAGGCCGATTCCTTCGGCACCGAGCCGAAACGCCGTTGCGGCGTCCTCGGCGTTGTCTGCATTGGTGCGCACCCTCAGGCGCCGGATCTCGTCGGCCCACCCGAGCAGTACCTCGAGTTCGGCCGATGGCTCGGCGGGGCGGATCGTCACGGTGCCGCAATACACGTCTCCGGTGCGCCCGTTGACCGACACGGTGTCGCCTTCACGGAGCATCACCTCACCGGCGGTGACCGTGCCGGCGTTCGCGTCGATGCGCAGCGTCGTCGCTCCGCAGACAGCCGGTCTTCCGGCCCCCCGTGCGACAACCGCGGCATGCGATGCCAGACCGCCGTTCGATGTGACCACCGCGGTGGCCGCGAGCAGGGCAGGCACGTCTGCCGGGCTCGTCTCGGATGCGACGAGGATGACGTTCTTGCCCTGGCCTGCGAGCTGAATCGCGCGGTCGCTCGACAGGGCGATCTCACCGATTGCAGCGCCGGGAGAGGCCGGTAGCCCGCGTGTGAGCAATTGTTCGGACCCGGTCAGTTTGAGCTGGGCGTGCAGGAGATCTTGCATCAGGTCTGGTTCGAGCATGCGAACGGCTTCGCTGCGGTCGATGGAGCCTGCGGTCGCGAGATCCACCGCGAGGTGTGTGATCGCGCGTGGGCCGGGGTGTTCGACCGCCTGGGCACTCAGCAACGCCAGCTGGCGGTCTCGCACCTCGAACTCGACCCCTGCGACTCCACGCAGATGCGGCTCGAGGGTTGCGAAGATCTGGTCCAGGATCTGGACGCCGCCCGGTGTCTGGTCAAGGGGGTCACCGGGGCCCGGATTCGGGTCGGCCCGGCGAACGCCGAGATGAAAGACGCCGTGGGGTGCGAAACGGCCGGTCTCGAGGTCGCGGCTGATGGCCGATCCGTACCCGGACTCGTTCCACGAGCCCAGACGCAGCGCTCGGACATGCAGGGCAATCCCGAGATCGTCGGGGAGCGACAACGCCCTACGGGCCCGCTGGCCTCGAGGTGACGCCCACCGAGCCAGCATCGCCTTGGCCGCCAGGCCCAGTTGTTCGGCCGGGTCGGCGGGAAAGGGTGCACCTGTCGATTCTTCGATCAGCTCCAGCAGCGCGGGCACCTGGGCCCTGCTGTCGGGATGGTCGTCCGCGAGGTCGTCGAGGTCATCGACATCCACGTCGAGCGCGTTCTCGGCGACGAACCGTAGATTCGCGGCCCAGGAGTCGTAGATGTCGCGTTCGCGTCCGATGACCTCCACCAGCGCGTCGATGTTCCGGCTGGACAAGCCGATGACCGAGATGGCGGGCGGTAGAGCCGACACGGGTACGGGCGCGCTGCAGCGTAGATGCATGAGCATGGGCCGACGCTCTGTACGCACAGCCGGCCAGATGCCCCGGACCGCGAGCTTTTCGAGCAGGTCGATCGCCGTGGTGGCGGTCTGGTGATCCTGCAGGCCGGATCCGGCGCCGATCGGCACCGTCAATCCCGGGACGACGGGCAGGCCGAGGGCGACGAGGTTGTCCATCTCGACGCCGTGCACCCCGAGCACGTCTGCGCCGAGTCCGCGGGCACGTCCCTGGCCGTACGGGACGGCGGCGCGGGTCGTTGCCGGGAATGTGTTCTCCGACAACGTCATCGGGATGAACCCGAAACGAGCTCCTCCTCGAGTGCCTCGTCCTCGGCGCGGGTGACACCGAGCATCATCAGAACGTGCTGGTGCAGCCACATCCAGACGGTGTGGTAGCCGTCGGTGAGGGGTGAGGTGAGGGATGCGGTGTCGCCGTCGTCGAAGCGTTCGAGCGCGACTCCGAGACGGTCGCGGTAGTCGGTGAGTTCGGGGGCCTGTTTGCCTGCCCGGCGCAGCATCTTCGAGACCGCCGAGTGGATGTCGTCGAGACGATCCCGGATGGAGGCGTCGTACTGGGCGTCCGAGTGGTCGTTGGCCGAGCCGTCCGGTCGGCACTGCCATGCGGTGCACAGTTCACGCAGCTGCCGGTTGACGGGAAGAAAGGCGTGGAGGAAGTCCCGCACGGCCTGCTCCTGCGCGCTGCCCTCCGGCAGACGGACCAGGCGGCCTGCCTCCGCAATACCCGCGGGGGTCGGCATCACCATCGGACCCTTGGCGATGGCATGCCCGGCGTCTACGACTATCTGCAGCTCAGGGGCGATCGGCCCACGGGACATGCCCTTCACAACAAGATTGACCAGCTCGGCTGACGCGGTGGCCGGTGCAGAGTTGTTGATCGCGAGGTCGTTCATGGTGCTCCTCGAACGGGTCCCGGCTGCGGGACGGCGGATGGCGAGAGTGGTCGGTGCCTCGCTCTCGGAGACTGTGACCGTGCTCATAACGTACCCAAATAGTAGTGGAAGTCAAGAAAGAACGCCCAAACTATGTACAGACTTGAAACCGAAGAGTTACTTGACACCGAATCCGCAAAGTAGTTTACGCTGGCTGTGATGGCCGCCACTCGGTGTTCATCGCACGACGAAGTGGAGGCGCCCCCAATGGACGATCGCACCGAGCTCTATATCGACGGCACGTGGGTGCCGTCGGACGGTGGAGGCACGATCGACGTCTTCGAGGCGGCGACCGGCGGCCTGCTGGCCCGCGTCCCTGCAGGTACAGAAGCTGATGTCGACGCTGCGGTGGCAGCGGCGAAGAGGGCGTTCCCGTCGTGGTCACAATCGCCGGTGGCCGACCGCGTTGCGCTGCTCCGACGCTTCGCCGACGAACTCCTGCAGCGCGAGGACGAGTTGGCCGAGACGATGGCGCGAGAGGTCGGAACCCCCATCGCACGGTCACGGAGCGTGCAGGTGGGCCTGGGCGTGACGATCTTCCGAACGATGGCCGACGTCCTCGAGACACTTCCGATGGAAGAACGGCGCGGAACGTCGTTGATCCTCAAGGTTCCCGCAGGTGTGGTCGGTGCGATCACTCCGTGGAACTACCCCCTGTACCAACTGGCGGCAAAAGTCGCCCCGGCGATCGCGGCAGGATGCACCACCGTGGTCAAGCCCAGCAGCGTTGCTCCGCTTGCTGCCTTTGTGGTCGCCGACATCGCCCACGCCATCGGATTGCCGCCCGGCGTCCTCAATGTGGTGTCGGGTTCTGGTGGCCGAGTCGGCGAACGGCTCGCCGGACACCCGGACGTCGATCTGGTGAGCCTCACCGGGTCGACATCCGCCGGAGCTCGAGTCGGCCAATTGGCTGCAGCCGGAATCAAGAAAGTGACTCTCGAGTTGGGAGGGAAATCGGCGTTCATCGTGGCCCCGGATGCGGACATGGACGCGGCGCTGAACGCCGCTGTTCGTAGCTGTTACGTCAACAACGGCCAGACCTGTACGGCCACCACCCGGTTGCTCGTCCCGGCCGACCGACTCGACGAGGTGGAGCGGCGACTGGTGGAGTTGGTCGGCTCTCAGACGATCGGCGACCCCCTCGACGAAACGGTCGATGTGGGACCGATGGCCTCGCAGGACCAGCAGCAGTCGGTGCTCAAACATCTCGCGGACGTGCCGGCGGATGCGAAGTTCCTGGTGGGCGGCCCCGGCGACGTGGACGGGCTCGATGAACGGCTGCGGTCGGGCTACTTCGTGCGTCCGACCGTGGTCAGTCGCGTGGACAACAACACCCCCATCGCCAGGGACGAGGTGTTCGGCCCGGTGCTCGCCGTCCTCACCTATCGGGACATCGATGACGCCGTCGCGATCACCAACGATTCCGAGTACGGGTTGTCCGGTGCGGTGTTCGCGGCAGATGACGACCAGGCCATCGCGATCGCCCGGCGCCTGCGCACAGGGCAGGTCTCGATCAACGGCGGGCGGTTCAACGCCATGGCCCCGTTCGGCGGCATGAAGAAATCGGGCATCGGACGTGAACTCGGCCCCGATGGGCTCGACGAGTACTTCGAGAAGATCTCACTTCAGCTGCGTAGCTGAACCCGCTCCCCGCACCGACCGACCCTGCTGCCCTGAACACCTGTAGACAAGGAACCGACCATGACCGAGACGGCACATGTGGAGATCACCCGCTTGATGGCAAGGTTCGCGCGGGGTATCGACCTGCGGGACTGGGATCTGTACCGCTCTGTGTTCACCGATGAGATCGACATCGACTACACGAGCTATCGCGCCGGGAACGAAGGCCGCTTTCGCGCCGAGGACTGGGTGCAACGCGGACGAATGCTGTTCCCTGGTCTGGCCGCATCCCAGCACTTCCTGTCGAACCTCGACATCGACATCGACGGCGAGGAGGGCACCGTGACCTCCTACGTGCGGGCCGAGCACGTACTGCCCAACACCGCCGGAGACGCGATGTTCACGATCGGCGGCTATTACACCGACGGGGTGGTGCGGGTTGGCGGAGAGTGGAAGATCCGGAGCAAAAAGCTCACGGTGCTGTGGAACTCGGGAAATCCGCAAGTTCTCGCACTTGCCCGCGACCGGGCCGCCGAACTGCTGGCGGCCGCCTGATCACATCTGGCGCACGGGGTCTGTGCCGTCCCAGTTCACGGCGGCATCGGCGACCGTCCGATACAGGCGCAAGATGGACGGCCTGGGTTCGTAGATCTCCACCAGGTGGCCCAGTTGCGGACGGGCATCGTGAAAGGCGAAGTCATTGCCGTTCGGGGTGGTCGCAGAAAGCAGTGCCGGCCACCCTGATTCGGCATACAGACGCTGTTGCTCGGCGAACGACTCCACCATGATCGCCACGTGATGCACTCCGTCCCGGATGGCGGTGGTGGCCGCGAACGCCGCGGGCTCTGCGGTGTGGGTCTGCACCAGTTCGATCTGCAATCGACCCCATTGGCCGTAGGCGGACGAGTGGTCGAAAGCGCCCGGCTCTCCATCGGGGCCCAGCGCGCCGGTGATGCGGTTGCGGCGAACGAAAAATGGCCCGGCGCCGAGTCGTGATGCGAATTCCTCGGCTGCGCCGGCGACATCGTCCACCATGTAGGCGATTTGTACGACGGTGCCCAGTTCGACGGTGCCCAATTCGACATCGATCACAGAAGTCCACTCTCCTCTACCACTCGGTAACTTCTATCTGACTGTAGATACCTGTTGTCGCAACGGTGCCGGGTTGCCGACGGTGACGCGGGACAGCTGCCGCGGTGTGCATGAATCTCCCGGTCAGAGCGGAAAATAACAAATTCAGCAAACGCTGGACATATCCATGTACATACTTCACTATGATCCAGGTAACACAAGTGATGTTCAAGTAACTCTCCTCACGTAGGTAGGCCAACATGACAGACGCGCTCAGCATCAGCGGCCTCTCGAAAACTTTCGGCGGCCAACGAGCCCTCGATGGTGTCGATCTCTCGCTCGCCCCCGGTGAAATCCGTGGACTGGTGGGGCAGAACGGGTGCGGTAAGTCGACACTGATCAAAGTTCTTGCTGGATACCACGATCCGGACCACGGTGCGAAGATCACCGTGGCGGGAGATGAGCTGAACCTCGGAGTCCCCGGTGGTGGGGAGGCCGCCGGGCTGCGCTTTGTCCACCAAGAACTGGGCCTCGTCGAGAGTCTGGATGTCGTCGACAACCTTGCGCTGGGCCACGGTTACAAGCGCACTGCGGTCGGCACCATCGACAACCGCGCAGAACGGGCCCAGGCCAAGGAAGCGCTCGCCGAACTCGGATTCGATCTGAACCTCAAGAAGCTCGCCGGTGCCCTCACCATGAGCGAGCGGACCATGCTGGCCGTCGCACGCGCGGTCCAGGGCCGCAGCGGCGACACCCACATTCTCGTGCTCGACGAACCGACCGCCAATCTGCCTGCGGCCGAAGCGGTTCGCTTGTTCGAGCTGGTCCGCAAGATTCGGGACCGCGGGGTGGCCGTACTGTTCGTCTCGCACCACCTCGGAGAGGTTTTCTCGCTGTGCGACAGCGTGACCGTGATGCGCGACGGCAGAGTTGTGACCACGCGACCCCTCGAGGGGCTCGATGAACCCGGTCTGGTGGAACTGATGATCGGCCGCCGAGTCGAGGAGTTCCTCGCCGAGCCCGAAGAGACAACACATGCCGGAGCGCCTGCGCTCGAGGTCGATGCGCTCACCTGTGGTGCCGCACACGAGCTCAGCTTTGCGATCCATCCCGGAGAGGTCCTCGGGATCGCTGGGATCACCGGTTCAGGCCGCGAACACATCGTCCCGGCGCTGTTCGGCGGCGAGAGCCGCGCAGGCGTGGTGACGATCGACGGCAAGGTCATCGAGCAGGGCCGTCCCGATCTCGCGATGTCGGCGGGGATGGGTTGTGTTCCCGCAGAACGTCTCAGCAACGCCGCGTTCGCGACCGCATCGTTGCGCGAGAACGTGTCCGTGGCCGATCCGTGGGCGTACACCAGCGGTGGCTGGCTCCGTGCGGGACGTGAGAAGTCCGATGTGGCAACGTGGCTCGAACGTCTTGGGGTGCGTCCGACCGGTGACACCGAGCGGGCCCTCGGCACCCTCAGCGGCGGCAACCAGCAGAAGGTCATGCTGGCACGCTGGCTGCGCCGCAACCCGCGTGTACTCCTGCTCGACGAACCGACCCAAGGGGTCGACATCGGCGCCAAAGCCGACATCCATGCGCTGATCGACGACGCCGCGGAGAAGGGTGCCGCCGTCCTGGTGGTCTCCACCGACCACGGTGAGTTGACGAGGCTGTGCGACCGCGTGATCGTCCTGTCCGCCGGACGGGTCGTGGACGATCTGCGCCGGCCGCGCATCGACCCCGATCGACTGACCGCCTCCACTCTCAAGAAGCCCGTACTCGCCGAGTCCTGAGCCCTCCGCGGCCGCCGTCTCGCGGCATCGCAGCGGACCCGATGCCCGATCCGCCGCAGCGACACCCCCTCTACCTCCGGGCACCACTTCGGTGAAAGGAACACCATGACAACACAATCCCCTGAAGAGACGGCGACATCACCGAAGGGTCCACCGCCCACGGGCGGCCATCAGGCGGGGCGCGGCAGGCGCAAGATCAACCTGGGTCTCGACCGGTTCAGCGGAATCTATGTGTGGGTTGCCATCATCGTGCTGTTCGCGATCTGGATCCCCGACACGTTCATGACCGAGGGCAACTTCCGGATCATCGCCGGAGACCAGGCGATCACCGCGATGTTGGCGATCGGATTGATCGTTCCCCTGGCGGCGGGAGTCTTCGACCTCTCGATAGCCGGCGTGATGGGCTTCTCGGTGGCGATGGTCTCGTACCAGCTGTCCAAGGGGATCAGCGCACCGATCGCGATCATCACCACGTTGCTCTGTGGGGCCCTGATCGGTGCGGTCAACGGGTTCGTGGTGGTCAAACTGAACGTCGACTCCTTCATCGCGACCCTTGGTATGTCGAGCATCCTTCTGGCAGGCACATATTGGGTCACCGACGGAAAGCAGATCACCGAGGGGTTCACCGACGGCTTCCTCGATCTGGGCAGCAAGCCCTTCCTCGGACTGCCCCTTCCGTTCTTCTACATGATCGCCGTCGCCGCAGTGATGTACGTGATCTTGGAAAAGACTCCTCTCGGCCGGTACCTGTACGCCACCGGTGGTAATCGCCAGGCGGCCAGGCTCGCCGGACTTCGGGTGGAACGGATCATGTTCGGCGCGTTGGTCACCTCGGCAACCGTCGCGGCCCTAACCGGCGTCATCCTGGCTGCCAAACTGGGGACCGCCGCGCCTGACATCGGACCCTCCTATTTGTTGCCGGCGTTCTCCGCGGTGTTCCTCGGTTCCACTCAGATCCGGGCCGGAAGAGTCAACGTGCTCGGCACGCTGATCGCCATCTACCTCCTGGCGACGGGCGTCAAGGGGTTGCAGCTCGCAGGTGCGCCCAGCTACGTCAACGACCTCTTCAACGGTCTCGCCCTCATCGTCGCCGTCGCCCTGGCGGCCCGCACCGCCCGTCGCGCCTGACGGCCCGGTCTCGAAACGTCTTCTCCACCCGGCCTATCGGCCACCCCTCGAAAGGAATCCATGTGAAAACGACAACCTGGACAAAGGCGTTCGTTGCCGTTGTCTCCGCGAGTCTGTTCGCCACCGCGTGTAGCAGCAGCGACGACGGCGGCTCCAGCCAGCCGGCAGACATCGCCGCCGCGCAGGCCGTGACCGATCAGTACGAGGCCGCGCCGACCAACCTCGTGCTCGACACCCCGCTGAGCAAGGCCCCCGAAGCGGGTAAGTACGTCATCAGCATCGAGACCCCGCAACCGATCTCGAGTGCCAAGGACGACGCCATCCAGCAGGCTGCCGATCTGCTCGGCTGGCGGTACCAGCGGATCATCATGGGAACCGACGCAGAGGCCGCACCCAAGGCGATGGATCAGGCCATTGCGCTGAAGCCGGATGCCATCCACTTCTCGGGCACCCCGGTGTCGATGCTGAGCAAGCAGATCGAGTCCGCGAAGGCGGCCGGGATCACCGTGATCGCCGACAGTGTCGGTGACGAGCCGATCCCCGGCGTGATCTCCACATCCTTGGATGGAACTGCGCAGGTGCAGGAGTGGGGAAAGATGGTGGCCAGTCAGGTTGTCGTCGACAGTGAAGGCGACGCGAACGTCGCGGTCTTCACGATCACCGATTACCCGATCCTCAACGTCTTCACCGATGCCTTCACCGCGCAGATGAAGGCGCAGTGCCCGGGCTGCAAGGTCGAGATGGTCAATCAGCAGGTCACCGACCTCGGTACCAAGACCCCTCAGAGCGTGGTGAGCACGCTGCAGCGAGACCCGAACATCAACTACGCGGTCTTCTCGTTCGGTGACCTCGTGCTCGGCGTGGACGCGGCACTGCGAGGTGCCGGCCTGCAAGACCAGGTGACCTTTGCCGGTCAGACCCCCACACCGGACAACCTGAAGTCGCTGGAAGACGGTGACAACAGCGTGTGGGTCGGTTTCCCCGTGCAGATCCTCGGGTGGCGCGTGCTGGACATGCTGGCCCGCTCGTTCAACGGCGATGACCTGGGGCCCGCGGACGATGCATTCCTGCCGACCCAGCTCCTCAACAAGGACAACATCGGATCGGCGGTGATCGACGACAAGACCGGCTTCTATGTCGGAGTCGCCGACTACCAGGACCAGTTCAAGGCCCTCTGGAAGAAGTGATCTCTGTGTAGGTGAGGAACTGCCCGGGGCGAGCACGATGCCCCGGGCACTTCCGCGCCATCGGTGAGACGCCCCGAATGATCGGAACCAGTATGGAACAGCCTCCACAGCAACGAATCCTGTCGTTGTCACACCTCTCGGCGATTCAGGTGCCGCCGCCCCAGTTCATCGAGAACGCCGCGGCGGCGGGATTCAACGCAGTCGGACTCCGGGTGGCACAGACACCACGAGACCGCGGGTTCCAGTTGCTGGAGGGTTCGGCACTCCTCCGCGACACCAGGCAGGCGTTGCACGACAACGGAATGCGCGTCCTCGACGCCGAGGTGATCAAACTGCACCCGGGTAGCTCGCGCGAGGACTGGATGCATGTGCTCGAGGCCGGACAGGCTTTGTCGGCGTCGTATCTGCTCGTGACCGTTCTCGACGACGACTACCAGCGGGCCACCACGCTGTTCGGTGAACTCGCGGCTGCCGCAGCCGATCATGGTCTGCGGTGCTGTCTCGAACCGATGATCTTCAGTGCCGTCCGCGACATGGATGCCGCGGCTCGGTTCCTGGCCGACGCGGGTGACGGCGGCTCGGGCATCCTGCTCGACGCGTTGCACGTTGCGCGGGCCGGCACGCCGATCGACGACATCGCAAGGCAGTCGCCCGACCTGTTTCCGTATTGCCAGTTGTGCGACGCACTTTCGGCCGAACCGGCCACCGATGAGAACGCAGCGATCACCGAAGCGCGCCAGCATCGGCTGGCGCCCGGTCAGGGTGTGCTGCCATTGGCCGATCTGGTCCGCGCATTGCCGCCGACGGCCGCGATCAGTGTCGAGGCGCCGTCTGACCGCGGCACCGCCGATCCCCGTGGGTGGGCGGCCGAGCTGGGTGCCGCTGCTCGTGAGCTCTTCGAGTACCTGGATCTCGACCGAACGGCAGCTGCGGGTCACTGACCCCAACAGACTGCGGACCGTTCAGGCCACAGACCAACAAGCCCATCGGCCCATCTGGACGACAAAGACACACAACAGGACGAAAGTGGAAGTCATGACACATCAGACCCGCCCGTTTCGATTCGCCGCGCAGGTCTACCGCGCGAACACTGGCAAGGAGTGGCGCGATGTGGCCCACAAGGTCGAGGACATGGGCTATTCGGCGCTACACGTCTCAGATCACTACATCGGGCCTGGCGCTGCCCTGGACCCCACCGGCCACCGGCCGGTGACGATGGCCCCGATCACGAGCATGGCCGTGGCGGCCGAGGTGACCGAGACCCTGAAGGTGGGGTGCCGAATGTTCTGCACCAGTTACCACGAACCGGTTGTGCTGGCCAAAGAGGCTGCAACGCTTGCGATGTTCGCGCCCGACCGGATCGAGATCGGGTTGGGAGCGGGATGGCTCGGGGCCGAATACGAAGCCATGGGTATCGATTTCCCTTCGGCGGGGTCCCGGGTGGACCGTCTCGAGGAGACGATCGAACTGATCGCCCAGCAGTTCCGGGGCGAGCAGATCGACGTGGACGGCAAGATCGTCAAGGCCACGGGGTTTGCTCCGCTGCCCGTACCCGAGACCGCGCCCCCGATCATGGTCGGAGGCGGCGCTCGCCGGGTCCTGACGCTCGCCGGTAGGACCGCCGACATCGTGAGCATCAACTTCAACAACCGTTCGGGTGTCCTGGGTTCGGACAGTGTGCTCACGTCCACCGTCGAAGAGACCCACAAGAAGATGGGCTGGGTTCGGGACGGCGCCGGCGATCGGTTCGGAGACATCGAGATCGAGACCGGCGCGTATTTCGTGGCGATCGAGGGCAAGACCGACGTCACCGAAGAGGCCTTGATCGATCGCACCGGCTTCAGCCGAGCTGAGCTCCGGGCATTTCCGCATGCTCTCGTCGGGTCCGTCGATGACATCTGCGAGCAGCTCGAACAACGTCGCGAGGAGTTCGGATTCTCCTACTTTACGATCGGTGATAGGGCCTACGAACAGTTTGCGCCCGTGGTCGAGCGCATGAGCGGGAAGTGAAGAGCATGGTTACCGACGGACAGAACAAGTACGTACACATGGTGGCGCCGCAGACAGCAGAAACCGCGCTGGAGGCCGACCCGGTCCCAGCGCCGAACGGCGTGGTCGTCGACATCGGCTATTGCGGAATCTGCGCCACCGACACCCACGGCTACGCATCCGCCGGCCTGCCGCCTGCCGTCTTCGGACACGAGTGGATGGGAACGATCAGCGCGGTCGGTGAGGAGGTCACCGGACTCTCGGTCGGGCAACGTGTGGTCGCCGGTGTCGGGCCGGCGTGTGGCCAGTGCGCTCAATGTCGCGCCGGGCATGCGGCTCACTGCGACCTCGCGTTCGCCGAAGCCAACGGGATCACCGACGACGCCCCTGCGCACGGCGGGTTCGCGACAAAGCTCAAAGTGTCTGCGCGCAGGGCCATTCCGATCCCAGAAACGATCTCGGACGAGGAGGCGGCCCTGATGGAGCCGGCCACCGTCACCTTCCACGCGGTCAAGCGCGCAGGTATCCGCCTCGGTGCCGCCGTGGTGGTGCAGGGAGCGGGACCGATCGGTCTGCTCACCGCCCAGCATGCGAGGGTGGCGGGTGCCGGCAGGATCATCGTGAGCGAGCCTTCGCCCGCTCGACGCTCGGCGGCCGTCGATCTGGGGTTCACCGAGGTGGTCGAGCCGGGCGATTTGAAGGCGCTGCTCACCGAGGCCACCGATGGACTGGGCGCGGATGTCCTCTTCGAATGCACAGGCGTGGCCGAATTGCTCCAGCCCTCGGCCGAACTGGTCCGTCGAGGCGGAACCCTCGCATTGCTGGGCTACCCGGGTACCAATTCGTCGGTGAGCTACGGAGACTGGCAGAGCCGAGAGCTGACGGTGATCGGTTCCCTGGCGTATTCGCACGAGGATTTCCTCGGCGCCATGACACTCATCGCCGCCGGCCGGGTGGATGTGCGCTCCCTGCACACGGGCACCATCGGCCTCGATGAGCTGGTACCCATGTTCGCCGAACTGGATTCGGGAAAGAGCCGTCACGCAAAGGTTCTGGTGGACCCCCGCCGCTGACCATGTGACCTCATC
This sequence comes from Williamsia muralis NBRC 105860, assembly GCF_001598915.1. Lineage (GTDB taxonomy): Bacteria > Actinomycetota > Actinomycetes > Mycobacteriales > Mycobacteriaceae > Williamsia > Williamsia muralis. The sequence continues at coordinate 260,003 of NZ_BDAP01000002.1, forward strand.
AAGCCTGCGGGGGCCCAGCCGATCCGTTCAGACCGGGGCGGGCACCGGAACGGTCTGGCCGCTCCCGCAGGTGGCGCCCCCATCGACCGGGATCGCGGTTCCCGTCACGAACGACGCCAGCGGTGAGGCTAGGAACGCGATCACCTCGGCGACCTCACGTGCGGTACCCCAACGGTGCAGCGGCACCATGGCTTTGAGCGACTCGTACCGCTCCGGCGTGTTCTCTTCGATGCGTTTGGTCATGCCCGTGCTGATGGGCCCCGGGCAGACGCAATTGATCCGGATCGAGTCGTTGGCCAGGTCCAGTGCCAGCGACTTGGCGAGATTGACGACGCCCGCCTTGGCCGCGGCGTAGGGCCACCGGTTGGGCTCTCCGCCCATGGCGGTGGCGGACGAGGTGATCACCACGGAGCCACCGCCTGCCCGGCGGAAGAAAGGGATCGATTCGCGGATACCGAGGGCCACCGCACGGAGATTGACGTCGATCGACCGGTCGAAGACATCCATGTCGAGGGTCTCGATCGAACCCGACGCCGGAACTCCGGCATTCAGGATCAGCGCATCGAGGGTCCCGAATGATTCGACGGCCACCGACATCGCGTCGCGGTTGTCGACGCTCAGCGTGACGTCGCCGACGAAGGGCACTGCGTGGTCGTTGCCGCTGAGCCAGTCCAGGCTGTCGGCAGACCGGTCGAACGCGACCACGCGACCGCCGCGTTCGAGGATCAGCTCGGCGGCGGCCCGGCCGATGCCGGAGGCGGCACCTGTCACAACCGCGACGAGTCCGGTTGCATCCGAACCGTTCTCGGCCTGGGTCATGACGGCATCTCGATGATCGCACGTCCCACGATCTCGCCGCGCGCGAGAGCCTTGTACGCTTCGTCCGCCTGCTCGAGCGTGTACCGACGGGTGATGACGCGCTCGGGCTCGACGATGCCGCCCGAGACCATGCGGAGCAGCGCCGGCATGTCACGCCGTGCCTTGGCTCCGTACGAACCATGGATCTCCAGCTTGCGGCGAACCAGCCGGGCGAGGTCGATCTCTCCTGAGGAGCCGACGGGGGCGATGCCGACCACCACGGCGCGACCACCGTCGTCGAGGATCTCCATCGCCGTGGCGAAGGTGTGTTTGTTGCCCAACGCCTCGAAGGCCACGTCAACACCGTGGCCGTCGGTCAGCGCCCGAACCTCGGCGACCACGTCGGTGGTGCTGGAGTTGATGGTATGGGTTGCACCGAGTGCGGCAACGGCTTTGAGCTTCTCGTCGTTGACGTCGATGGCGATGATCTGCGCCACTCCGGCGGCCGCAGCGAACTGTACGATCGACGACCCCACGCCTCCGGCAGCGATCACTGCGATGCGGTCACCGAGTTCGAGCTCTGCATTGTTGACCGCGCCCAGCGCGGTGAACGAGCTGCATCCCAGAATCGACACCTCACCGAGGCCGACACCATCCGGAACCTTGAAGGCGTCAGAAGCCGGGACCACGCAGAACTCGGCCAACCCGCCCATCGAGTACATCGCAAGTGACGTACCGTCCTCGCGCGCCAGCCGGGTCTCGCCGTCGTAGAGAGTGCCGTTCAGTCGATTGTGCGCAAAGAACTTCTCGCACAGGTCCTCCAGTCCGCGCACGCAGTGACGACAGTCACCACACGGCATGATGAAGCTGCAGACAACCCGGTCGCCGACAGCGACGTTGTCCACGCCATCGCCGATCTGCTCCACCACGCCGGAGACCTCGTGCCCGAGTACCGCGGGTGCCGGGAACTTCACCTCCGACTTGAGCACGTGCAGGTCGGTGTGGCACACGCCGCAGGCGGTGACCTTGAGAAGAATCTCGCCACGGCGTGGCTCGGGTCGGGGGATGTCTTCAATCGTGAGGTCGGGGCCGTCTCCGGCCCACACCGCTGCCTTCACTTACACACTCTCCTTCGCCAATTGTGCTGCTGCCGACTCTTCTTCGGCGGTCTCGAGCAAGGTGGCCAGCCGGGCGGGCGCCTGTGCCCAGTCTCGGGTGGACCGCATCTCGTCCCAGAAGTTGATCTCGACGATGAACTGTTCGGCGCCGGCAGCGACTGCCGTCCGGATGTCGCGGCGGACGCCGTCGACACCCTGGCCACCGGAACCGACCGCATCGGTCGGCCGCTGCAGGTACGAGCGCAAGAAGAGGCGTACGGGGGCGAGCTGATCCGGCCGCACCTCGCGCATGGTCTGCAGTTGATCGAGCAACGCCTCCGCGGTCCCGCTGCTGGGATTCCAGACGTCGAACAATGCTGCGGTACGGGCCAATCCGGCAGCCGAACGCAGTCCGGACAACAGCGGCGGGTGAGGCTGCTGCACCGGCTTGGGCCGAACCACCGACCTGGGAATGTTGAAGAAGTCGCCTGAGAACTCGACAGGGTCGGGGCCCCAACATGCCTGGACCGCCGCGACCAGCTCGCTCATCCGTCGTCCGCGTGTGCGCGGATCCACATCCATCTGTCCGTGCTCTTCGTCCGACCAACCCGCGCCGAGCCCGGCGACCAGTCGTCCGCCGGACAGCACATCGAGCGTCGAAAGACGCTGAGCCAGTTCGATGGGTCGGTGATACCCGGCCACCAGAATGCTGCTGCCGATCATCGCCTTTTGTGTGCACGCGGCAACAAACGCCATGAGCTCGGTGGCGCCGAGCACCGAGCGGTAGGCGGGGTGCACGGTGGTGGTGTGCCTGCCGCCGTAGATCGATTCGTTCTGCTCTGGGTAGAACAGGTGCTCCTGAACCCACAGGCTGCTGAAACCCAGTTCCTCTGCGGCAACGGCGAAGTCGCGCACCGCCGTCGCGTCGACGTGTTCTCCGAGCTGGGGGAGGGTGAGACCGACCTTCAGGGTCACAGTACGGTCACTGTCCCGGTGTTGCCGTCCACCTCGATCATCGCGCCGTCTGGGATACGTGCGGTCGCATCTTGGACCGAGACCGCACAAGGAATGCCCAATTCGCGACAGACGATCGACGAGTGGGTGATGGTGGCCCCGACGTTCACCACAACGCCACCGGCAAAGACGAACAACGGGGTCCATGCCGGGTCCGTCTGCGGGGCGACGATGATGTCGCCCTCGGCGAGATCGCCTGCGTCATAGGGGTCGTGAAGTACTCGCGCTCGGCCCCGGCTCACGCCCGGAGCGCCACCCACGCCACTGAGAGTGTCACCCGGCAGGGCGGGCTCCGATTTGTGTTCGGTCCGGCGCGGCCACTGTGACAAGGGGAGCGGCTCGAACAGGAAGAACGGCGGTTCCAGGTCGAACAACTGGAGGTATTGCTCGCGACGCTCGGCGATGGTGGCCGAGAACGACTCGGGGTCGGCAGCGAAGTCGTCGAGCTCGGTGTCGAGCAGCATGGTGATGTCGTGGTGGTCGTCCATCACTCCGCGAGCGACCATGCGGTGCCCCAATTCGTAAAGTGCCGCTCTCATCTCACCCATCACCTTGACGCACGATGTCTTGGTTCGTTCGCGCCATGGCATGAACTTGGTGATCGACTTGGCTGCGTCGAGGAAGCTCTGGCGGGTGTCTGCATCGGGCATTTTGTCGGCGAGTTCGGCCGTGAGCGCGATGCGCTTGGCCTGGTTGCGCTCGAGGATCAGCTCTGGATCGGCATCGTCGGGACTCAGACGCATGCCGTTGATCGCCATCAGTGCGAGAACAGGTTTGGTCTCCCAGCTGTCCGAACGGATGTCCCATTCGTTCGGTGCCCGGGAGCCGTACTTGTACAAGAAGTCGTCGAAGTCGATGCGGAACTGCTTGGCGTCGGGGGAATCGCTGGCGTCAACCGCGTCGAGCACAGTGGCGAGACCGCCGTCGAAGATGGTGGTCAGCTCGTCGGAGGCAGCGACAAGGCGGCCCATCTTCCACATCGCGAAAGACGGAGCGGCCGAATCGACACCGCCCAATCCGCTCAGCAGATCGCCGAGTTTGTCGCTCTCACCGATGGCCTCGAGCAGGGCGCCGGCCACTGCCGGTCCCATCGTGGACAGTGTGGTGGTGACCGGGTGATAGGCGTAGCAGAAGACCAGGTCGGGAACGAATGATCTTGCGTGGTCGACCAATTCCTGATCGCTCAGGCCGCTGAGGTCAGGACGCTGCTCACGCGCGAGGTCGGCGCGGCGCTTGGTCTCTTCGGCCTCGGGATACGTATCGGCGGTCAATGCCCATGCGGTCTTCTCGGCAAGACCCGCGGTCAGTTCAGCGTTTTCGTGGCCGGGTTTCGGCTCGTACTCCGGCAGGTCGGGGTGGTCGCCCACCCAGAGGCGGTTCCACACCGGCACGGTCAGGCCAGGTAGACGAGCGCCGTTGAGTTCGGTCATCGAGAAGTTGGTGTAGTGGTAGCCGCCAAAGTTACCGATGATCTCGGGCATCGTCTCGTCGATCTCGGAGGCCAGGTGGGTTCCGAGGTGCTCGACGTAGCCTTCGCGCCACCCGATGTTGAGACCCTTGTTCCACACGAGTGTCACGTTCAGCGGACTCGACGGGTCGGGCAAGACCTCTCCCGCGTTGGCCCGCGTGTAGACGGGGTAGCGCTCACTGAACTCCCAATCGGTGATCCAGTGGTCGGCGCGTGGCGCGTTGGTCATCGAGTCCTCCTGAAGGCGGCTGACGGACTGTATTTCAAGTCACACTATAGAAACATCGCCCAAATAGAAACATGTACAGAGATATTGCGCAGCAAGTTGAGCAACATTCTCCACCGCCTGCCGATTCTGACTAACTTGACTGTCCATCTAGTAAGTGAGGGTAAAACATGAGAGACTCAGCTCACATACCTCGCCCCACCGTGCCTGCCCGTGCGGTGTGATTCGCCGTTCCCGGCATCGTCCCGACAAGAGAGGAACGCCCATGTTCACAAAGGTCCTGGCCGCCAACCGTGGCGAGATCGCGGTCCGCGCATTTCGTGCCGCCGTTGAACTGGGTGCGTCCACGGTTGCCGTCTACCCGTACGAAGACCGCAACTCGGCCCATCGCGCCAAAGGGTTCGAGGCGTATCAGATCGGTGAACCAGGCCATCCTGTTCGCGCCTACCTCTCTGTCGACGAGATCATCTCGGCCGCACAACGTGCTGGTGCCGACGCGATCTACCCCGGATACGGGTTCCTCTCCGAGAACCCGGACCTGGCCGCTGCCTGTGCAGCTGCGGGGATCACCTTCGTCGGCCCGTCAGCGGACATACTCCGGCTGACCGGAGACAAGTCGCACGCGGTTGCCGCCGCCCGAGCCGCCGGGCTGCCGGTGCTGGCCTCCTGTGCGCCATCCGATGATGTCGACGAGCTGGTCGCCGCAGCGGAGGGAATGCGCTTCCCTGTGTTCGTCAAGGCGGTTGCCGGCGGCGGCGGCCGAGGAATGCGACGTGTCGCCGACCCGGAGTCACTCCGGTCTTCCATCGAGGCTGCATCGAGAGAGGCGCACACGGCGTTCGGTGACGGCACCGTCTTCCTCGAACAGGCGGTGGTCAACCCCCGGCACATCGAGGTCCAGATCCTGGGTGACAGCAGCGGCGAGGTCATCCACCTCTTCGAGCGGGACTGCTCGTTGCAGCGGCGACACCAGAAGGTTGTCGAGGTGGCTCCCGCGCCAGGACTCGATCCCGAACTGCGCGAACGTATCTGCGCCGATGCGGTGAAGTTCGCTCGGCACATCGGATACACCTGTGCAGGTACCGTGGAGTTCCTCCTGGACCCGTACGGCAATCACGTCTTCATCGAGATGAACCCGCGGATCCAGGTGGAGCACACCGTCACCGAGGAGATCACCGACGTCGATCTGGTTGCGGCGCAACTGCGTATCGCATCGGGCGAGTTGCTGACCGACCTTGGCCTGACGCAGGAGTCCATCGAGATCCGCGGCGCCGCCATGCAGTGCCGCATCACCACCGAGGACCCCACCGACGGGTTCCGCCCCGACACCGGCCGGGTCACGGCCTATCGCACACCTGGCGGCTCCGGCGTCCGATTGGACGGCAGTGTCGGACTCGGGTCGGAGATCGGTTCGCATTTCGACTCGATGCTGGTCAAACTCACCTGCCGAGGACGCGACTTCGCCACCGCAGCGGCCCGCGCCCGGCGAGCGATCGCCGAGTTCCGTGTGCGTGGCGTGGCGACCAACATCCCTTTCCTGCAGGCAGTCCTGGACAATCCCGACTTCCTGGCCTGGAGGGTCGACACGTCCTTCATCGAGAATCACCCGGAACTGTTGACCCAGAACGTCTCCGCGGACCGGGGCACCCGCATCCTGCGCTACCTCGCAGACATCACCGTCAACCGGCCACACGGCGAGCGTCCGTCCACCGTCTATGCCGTCGACAAGCTGCCGGCGGTGGACGTCGGCAACCCACCTCCGGCCGGGTCGCGGGATCGGCTGCTCCGCCTTGGACCGACGGTGTTCGCGGCAGACCTCCGTCGCTCGACAGCTCTGGCCGTCACCGACACCACATTCCGGGATGCCCATCAGTCCCTATTGGCAACGCGCGTACGAACCCGTGATCTCGTCGCCGTTGCGCCCTATGTTGCCCGGATGACCCCGCAGCTGCTGTCTGTGGAGGCGTGGGGAGGGGCGACATATGATGTGGCGCTGCGCTTTCTGCACGAGGACCCGTGGGAGCGACTGTCCGCGCTACGTGAGGCAATGCCGAACATCTGCATCCAGATGCTGCTGCGAGGCCGGAACACGGTGGGATACACGCCGTACCCCGACGAGGTGACCCATGCGTTCGTTCGCGAGGCGGTAGACACGGGTGTCGACATCTTCAGGATTTTCGATGCGCTCAACAATGTCGACCAGATGCGCCCGGCGATCGATGCGGTTCGCGACACGGGCACATCCGTTGCCGAAGTGGCGATGTCGTACACCGGCGATCTGACCGATCCAGATGAGGATCTGTACACGCTCGACTACTACTTGCGACTCGCCGAACAACTGGTGGAGGCCGGCGCACACATTCTCGCGATAAAAGACATGGCCGGTCTGCTGCGTCCCCCGGCCGCAGCCACCCTTGTCACAGCACTGCGTTCACGTTTTGATCTACCGGTTCATCTCCACACCCATGACACCCCGGGCGGTCAGTTGGCCACGTACCTCGCGGCCTGGGACGCAGGGGTCGACGCCGTCGACGGTGCCAGCGCCGCGCTGGCCGGCACCACCAGTCAGCCCGCGCTGTCGGCGATCGTGGCCGCGACCGAGCACACACCACGTGACACCGGGCTCGATCTCAGCGCCGTGTGCGACCTCGAACCGTATTGGGCCGCAATCCGTTCGAACTATGCGCCATTTGAGTCAGGACTCCCCGCACCCACCGGCCGCGTGTACACCCACGAGATCCCGGGCGGGCAGCTGTCCAACTTGCGCCAGCAGGCCTCGGCGCTCGGCCTGGCCGATCGGTTCGAGGACATCGAGTCGGCCTATGCCGGCGCCGACCGGATTCTGGGCCGATTGGTCAAGGTGACCCCGTCGTCGAAGGTGGTCGGCGACCTCGCGTTGGCGCTTGTCGGCGCCGATGCGACAGCCGACGACTTCGCAGCCGAACCGTCCTCTTACGACATCCCGTCGTCGGTCATCGACTTCCTCCGCGGCGACCTCGGCGACCCCGCCGGTGGTTGGCCCGAGCCACTGCGGTCTCGGGCGCTGGCCGGTCGGGCCGAGCCAAGAGCGGTCACACCCCTCACGGAACAACAGCTGTCGGGCCTGTCGGGACCGAGCGAGGTCAAGCGGGAAACGTTGAACCGGCTGCTGTTCCCCGGCCCGACAACGGAGTTCGAGAACCACCGCGACAAGTTCGGAGACACCGCGCAGTTGTCGACCAATCAATACTTCTACGGCCTGCGGCAAGGCGAGGAGCATCGGGTGCAACTCGAACCCGGCGTGGAGTTGCTGATCGGTTTGGAAGCCATCTCCGAACCCGACGCCCAGGGCATGCGCAACGTGCTGTGCATACTCAACGGTCAGCTCCGGCCGGTGCAGGTACGTGACCGCAGCGTCGAGACCACCACTCGTGAAGCCGAAAAGGCCGATCGCACCGACCCGGGGCAGGTACCGGCGCCCTTCACCGGTGTGGTCACGTTGTCGGTCAAAGAGGGCGACGCCATCGAGCAGGGTGAATTGGTGGGAAGCATCGAGGCGATGAAGATGGAGGCCGCGATCACCGCACCCCGCTCAGGCACCGTCAGCCGTGTGCCCATCAGTGGTGCAGCACAGGTCGATGGTGGCGACCTGCTTCTGGTTATTGCCTGACCCGCGGGCCAGATCCTCCGGTTACGGCCACATCCTCCGGTTACAACCGGAGGATGTGGCCGATGTCGGAGGGGATGTGTAGCCGACGACTCAGGACACCAGCGCGGCGGCAACTGTCTCGGCGTGCACGGCGGTGTTGCCGAACAACAATTCGCTCGTCTTGGCCCGGCGGAAGTACCTGTGCAACGGGTGCTCCCATGTGAAGCCGATGCCGCCGTGGATCTGCACGGACTCCTCGGCCGAGAAGGTCGCGGCTCGGGAGGCGAGTACCCGCGCGGTCGCAGCAGCGACGAACAGCTCGCGGCTACTGCGGGAATCGGCGTCGGCGGCATCGAGTACAGCTGCCTCGGCCAGTTCGATCGCCACCAGCATGTCGGTGAGTCGATGTTTGATCGACTGAAAAGACCCGATGGCACGTCCGAACTGTTGCCGGGTCTTGGCGTAATCGACAGACATCTCCAGGCAGGCGCGTGCAGCCCCCACCTGCTCAGCGGCGAGCGCGGTGATGGCGATGGCCTGCGCCCTGTCGAGACCCGCTACGAGGTGGTTGCCGCCGACGCGCTGCGCTGATGCCCCGGTGAACTCGATCCGCGCAAGTGGCCTGGTGAAGTCGAGTGATTCACGCGCGGTGCGTGTTACGCCGGCGGCGTCACCGCCGATGACCGCCAACTCCGGACCCGAGGGTCCCTCGGCGACGACGACGAGCAGATCAGCATCGGCTCCGGCGACCACGGCCTCCTGCCCGCCGTCGAGAACGATTGTGTTGTCGTCACCTCCGGACGCGGTGATCGACGTGGACGCAAACGGGTATCCGGTCACGAGTGCGGCGGTCACGCTGCCATCCGCGATCGTCGGAAGATGTTGTGTCTTCGCGGCATCCGAACCTGCGTGCAGCAGTGTGAAACCTGCCAGGATGACCGAGGAGAAGCACGGAGCGGCGCCGAGTGACCGGCCCAGTTCGGCCATCACCACAGCGGTGTCCTTCAGGGTGAACCCTGCTCCGCCGTAATTCTCCGGGAACGGGACCTCGGTCAGGCCCATCTCCAGCAGCGAGCCCCAGACGTTGTCGCCGGCTGCGGTGCGGGCCAGCGAGGACCTGAGACTTGATTCGAGATCGCGCTGTTCGACCGTCAATTCGAGAGGCATTGCCGATCTCCTAACGTGGTTCGCGGGGCAGTCCGAGCCCGCGTTCGCCGATGATGTTTCGCTGGATCTCGTCAGAGCCGCCCGCAATGCGATAGCCGGGTGCGCCCAGGAGGTGTTCGGTCCAGGCGAATGTGTTCGGCTCTCCGGTGTCGGCGAGGATCTTCGGGCCGAGGAACGAAGCGGCGGCGTCGCCGATCCGCTTGAGGTTCTGGGTCCAGACGAGTTTGCCGATCGAACCCTCCACTCCCGGAACGGCTCCGGATTGCTCACGTTCGGCGTAACGAGCCACCATCAGTGCCGAGGCGCGCTCGTAGATCGCAGCGTCTGCCAATTGCTGGCGTACCAGGGGATCGTCGGTGATGCCCAGACTCTTTGCCAGCCGCACCAGATCGGCGCTGTTACCGCCGGCGCTGACGATACCCGCGCTCGAATTGCGTTCGAAGCCGAGCGTGGTGAGCGCGACCTTCCAACCGTCACCTTCGGCACCGATGCGCAGCGAGTCAGGGATTTCGACGTCGGTGAGGAAGACCTCGTTGAAGGTCGATCCACCGGAGCTCTGCCGAATGGGTCGTACATCGACCCCGGGCGCGTCCATCGGAACCATGAACGCCGTCATGCCACGGTGTTTGGCCACGGTGGTGTCGGTGCGGGCGATGAGCAGGCCCCACTCGGAGAACTGTGCACCCGAGCTCCACACCTTCTGCCCGTTGATGCGCCAACCATCGCCGGTGGCCACAGCTTTGGTGGACAGCCCGGCCAGATCGGAACCGGCGCCGGGCTCGGAGAAGAGCTGGCAGCACAGTTCGTCGGTGCGAAGGAATGGCCGGACGAATCGCTGTTGTTGATCCTCGGTGCCCAGCGCATGAAGCGTGGGTGCCACCAATTCGACAGTGACGAGCACGGTTTCGTGACGGTCCGGCGTGATGTACTGCCGCTCGAGGCCGACGTACACGCGTTCGTGGCTGGCAGTCAGTCCTGCGCCACCCCATTCCGGACCCCAGGTGATGGCGCCGAACCCGGCATCGACCCTTTTCCGTTGCCAGTCCCGGGCGGCGTCGATCAGGTCGCGTTCCTCGTCGTGGGTGTGGTTGTGGAAAATTGCGTAGTTCGGGTCTGCGGCCACCGCCGGCCCCGTCTCCCGCCGGTCGAGGTGCTCGTCGAGCCACGCAACGCACTTTTCGGAGAAGGCGTCGACGTCGATCACCTGCGCGTCGACGGATCCACTTGATCCCGGGCTCGGGGTCATGGCTTCTTTCCTTTCGACATCTCGGCGATACGGGCCTCGACTGCCTTCTTGGAGTCGGGGTGCTCGGACAGTCGCACGGTGAAGGTCTGTTCGAGTTCGTACCCGCGTTTGAGATCGACGTCTTCGCACCCGTTCAGCGACTGCTTTGCCAGGGTCAGCGCGTATCGGCTCTTGGCGGCGATGACGCGCGCCCGCGACATCGCGACCTCGAGGAGCTCGTCATGCGGTACCACGTCGAGGGGCGCACCCCAGCTGCGCAAGGTCTCCGCATCGACGGGCTCCGCGGTGAAGAACATCCGTCGCATCGCCTGCTGCGGAAGCATTCTGGCGGTGAACCGGCCTCCTCCGAGCACGCCGACACCCATCTCCGGAAGGCCGAACGTCGCCCGGTCGGAGGCAACCACGATGTCGCTGAGCGAAGCCAACGCAAGACCACTGCCGAGAGCGGGACCGTTGATGGCAGCGACAACGGGTAACGCGCAGTCGTACAGCCCGAACAGTGCCCGTCTCACGCTGCGCATCTCGACGTCGCCGCTGACCGAATCCATCACCCGGAAGTTGCCGAGATCATTGCCCGCGCAGAAGATCCTGCCGCGGCCGGTGAGGACGATGGCGCGGATGTCCTGGTTGTCGGACAACATGTCGAAGACTCGTGCGATCTCGTCGTACATCTGGGTGTCGATCGCGTTCACCTTGCCGCGGGCAAGTTCGACGAGTGCGATACCCGGTTCCGGCTCGGTGACGACGAGATGTTCGATCCCAGGTGTCTGAACGGTCATTCGGCCCCTATTTCTCGTGTGTTGCGGCGAATTTCATCGCCGTCATCTGGGGTGGGAGCGCATCCCGATCGCGGGTCCAGTCGCGCAGCGCAAACTTCTGCACCTTGCCGCTGGCCGTCTTCGGCAGCGAATCGACCACGAAGACGCTCTCCGGGATCTTCTGCACCGCGATCTCTCGTTCGAGAAGAAAGCGGTGCACCTCGGGCAGTGTGAGATCGCGCTGATCCCGGGTCACCACAAACGCACACCCGCGTTCACCGGTCCGGGCATCAGGCCCGGCGACAACGGCCACCTCGACAACAGCCGGATGCTCGCTGAGTTGGTTCTCGACGTCGTGTGCGCTGATCTTCTCGCCCGAACGATTGATGACATCTTTGATACGTCCGACGATGTGGATGCCGCCGCTGCTGTCGAAGCGACCCAGGTCACCGGTACGGAAGAAACCGTCGTCGGTGAAGGCGGTCTCGTTCAGGCGCTCATCGAGGTATCCGAGAAAGGTGTCCGGCCCGCGCCAGAGGATTTCGCCCACCGCCCCTGTGGCAACGGACGTGCCGACGTCGTCGGCGACGATCACCTCCGTGGGTGAGATCGGCCGACCATCGGTCTTGGTGCGCAGATAGATGGGGTCCCATCGGTCGGACGCCGTGACAGACGGGCCCTCGGTGGCGCCGTACATTCTCGTGACCGTACCCAGCCGCTCGGTTGCGGCGGCGGTCAGCGAGTCGGGGATATCGGCTCCGCCACAAGCGATGTAGCGGATGGAAGGGGTGTCGAGCTCCGCCGCGGTGGCTGCGTCGAGCAGGCCCCGGAGGAAGGGCGTCGAGAAGATCATGAAGCTGGCGTGCTCGGACCGGATGAGATCCAAGGCGGCCTCGGAGTCCCAGATATCCTGCAGCACAACCGTTGTGCCGAGTAGGAACGGCAGCGTCAGCGCGCAGTTCACCCCGGTCACATGGGTGACCGGTGATGGGTTGAAGATGACGTCGCGCTCGTTCAATCCGAACCAGGTGATCATCGACCGGTTCTCGTAGACGAGGGTGTTGTGGCTGTGCAGAACGCCTTTGGGGTCAGCGGTGGTACCAGAGGTGTACAGCAACAGGCAGATACTGTCAGGGTCGGCCGGCGGTAGATTACGTACTGCCGAAATGGCTTGCGGGGTGGCCGACCTCGTCAATTCGTCCAACGTGGTGCCGACTGCCGCGTTGACGGGGTTTTCTTCGATGGAGACGACAAGCTGCAGGTCGGGAAGGTCGGTCACCAGGTCCCGGTACATTGCCCCGAAATCGAAACCACGGTGCGTTCCGGGGATGAGCACCACCTTTGCGCGAGCCTGCCCGAGGATGAATCGGAGTTCCCGGGCTCGGTAGATGGGAACGATCGGGTTGGCGATGGCGCCGAGCTTCATGACGGCCTGAAACGCGATGACCGCTTCGGCGCAATTGGGCAGCTGGAACGCCACGACGTCGCCGGATCGCACACCGCGACCTCGCAGTGCTGCCGCGAGCCGTGCCGACGCGTCGTCGAGTTCACCGAAGGTGATGCGACGCGCACCGTCGATCACCGCAACAGCGTCTGGGTATCGAGCGGAGGCTTGCTCGAGGAAGTGGGCGACGGGCTGATCGCGCCAGTGCCCGGCATTCCTATAGCTCTGCGTCAGAGCAGCATTCGGTGGCCGTGTGGGATACATGACCACCTCCTCGCCCCCGTGAGTACTTTTCTGACACGGACTACAGTATCTAATCCCGCTAACTATGTACAGACTTGGCGCACATCACACTGTCCGTAGGTATGGTTAGCACTGCGAGACGAACTTGGAGGCGGGGGAGAAACACATGACCATCGAGGAAAGCGTTCCGCGGGCGCGCGCGCCCAAGATCTCGGCGCGGGTGGCCAACGTGATAGCGGATCAGATCCTCGGAGGCGGAATCGTCGTCGGACAACGGCTGCCCACAGAGAAAGAAATGGTCGCAGAGCACGGGGTGGCGCGCACGACCGTCCGGGAAGCGCTCCGTCTGCTCGAAAGCCGCGACCTCGTGACGATCAAGTCCGGCATCGGTGGCGGCCCGGTGGCAAAGCGGCCGGAGCTCGAGTCGCTCGGCAACACGATGAAGCTGTTCCTGCAGATCAACGGCGCCAACATCAGCGATGTCATCGACGTGCGCCTGATGATGGAGCCCATCGTCGCCCGTCAGGCCGCGGCGAACGTCACCGACGATCAGCTCGAGACCATGCAACTGGCGCTCGACCGCATGCGCGAGGACCCCGGCGATTACGCCAACTTTCAGGAGAACAACGCAGTGTTCCAGCGAGGGGTGTACGAAGCCGCCGGGAATCCAGCTCTGCGGATCGTGATGGAAACACTGTGGCTGCTGGTGCGCGACGCAGAACCCAGCGAGCACCCGATGGCGACCCGGCTCGCTGCGGTCGAGATGCAGCAGGACGTTCTCGACGCCATGCGTGATCGCGACCAAGACGCGTCCGCCACCGCGATGAGCGCGTTCGTGGAAGAAACGGCCAAGTACTACCGGCGTCGGTTGAACGAGATCATCTCGCGGCCGGTGCACTGGCAGATGTAGAGCCGCTTTCCCTTGATCGTGGGCTGTTTTCAGCGCCGGAAAATCGCGGGAACATTTGTGCGCCGCGACGTCTCCTATCTCTGACTGCTTCACCAAGACAGAGAATCAACAGCACCGAGTCATAGGAGACATCATGGCCACCGAGTACTACGACACCAACGCAGACGGCATCATCGACACCGCTCTCACCGACACCGACGGTGACGGCATCGCCAACTACGAGGAGTACGACACCGACGGTGACGGATTCGCCGACGAGATGCACGAGGACGCGAACAACGACGGCTACATCGACACCGTGCACGTCGACACCGATGGCGACGGTTACTACGACACCACGGTCGTCGGCTGATCCACAGACTCCCCGATGTAACTGACGAAGACCCACCGAGTATTCGGTGGGTCTTCGTCGTTCGCTCCCGTAATACGTGAATCTGAGGACCGTTGTGCCCCGGAAATGCCAAGAGCCGCACACCTTCTAGAAGGCGTGCGGCTCTCGGGTGGAGCTTGTCGGATCAGATCAGGCGTCTGCACCGATGATGAAGGCTTCGAGCTGCTTGCGCGCGACGTCGTCGGCGAGCTGCTCGGGCGGGCTCTTCATGAGGTAGGCCGAGGCCGGGAGGATGGGTCCTCCGATGCCGCGGTCCTTGGCGATCTTCGCCGCACGAACGGCGTCGATGATGATGCCGGCCGAGTTGGGGGAGTCCCAGACCTCGAGCTTGTACTCGAGGCTCAGCGGCACGTCGCCGAAGGCGCGACCTTCGAGGCGGACGTAGGCCCACTTGCGGTCATCCAGCCACGCAACGTGGTCGGACGGTCCGATGTGGACGTTCTTGTCGTCGATCTTGCCCGCCAGCGAACCGGTGAGGTTCGAGGTGACGGCCTGGGTCTTCGAGACCTTCTTGGATTCGAGACGCTCACGCTCGAGCATGTTCTTGAAGTCCATGTTGCCGCCGACGTTCAGCTGGTACGTACGGTCCAGCGTGACACCGCGGTCCTCGAACAGCTTCGCCATCACGCGGTGGGTGATGGTGGCACCGACCTGGCTCTTGATGTCGTCGCCCACGATCGGCACACCGGCATCTTCGAACTTCTTGGCCCACACGGGGTCGCTGGCGATGAAGACCGGGAGGGCGTTGACAAACGCGACGTTCGCGTCGATGGCGCACTGCGCGTAGAACTTGTCGGCCTGCTCGGAACCGACGGGCAGGTAGGACACGAGCACGTCGACCTTGGCGTCCTTCAGGGTCTGGACGACATCGCCGCCCTCGCCGTCGGCCTCGGTGATGGTCTCGCGGTAGTACTTGCCGAGTCCGTCGAGGGTGTGGCCCCGCTGCACGGTGACGCCGGTGGGCGGCACGTCGGCGATCTTGATGGTGTTGTTCTCACTGGAGAAGATGGCATCCGAGAGGTCGAAGCCGACCTTCTTGGCGTCCACGTCGAATGCGGCGACGAACTCGACGTCGCGGACGTGGTACTTGCCGAACTTCACGTGCATGAGGCCCGGAACGGAAGCGTTCTCGTCGGCATCCTTGTAGTACTGCACGCCCTGGACCAGGGATGAGGCGCAGTTACCCACGCCAACAATTGCCACGCGTACTGTGTTGTCACCCATGGTCGGGTTCCCCTTCTTTGTGTGGTGTAACCGAAGTTGTTTCGGGTTCTGTCGTAACCGCCTCGGTCGGCAACGGTCCGGGATTCCTCGACGTCTTGGTCGACTCCCCGGCCCATTCCGAACTCTCGGCGGCGATGAGTTCGTTGAGCCAGCGAACTTCACGCTCACTGGATTCGAGACTCAGCTGATGGAGTTGCTTGGTGTAGCGATCCACTGTGCGGTTCGAACGTCCGACGGCCTCTCGGAGACCTTCGCGCCGCTCTTCCACCTGCCGGCGACGACCCTCGAGGATGCGCATGCGCGCCTCCGCGGGAGTCCGGCTGAAGAATGCGAGATGCACCCCGAAGCCGTCGTCGGTGTAGTTCTGCGGTCCGGTGTCGGCGACCAGTTCGGCGAACCGTTCGCGTCCCTTCGGGGTGAGCGCATAGACGCGACGAGCGCGTCGTTTGAGCGTTCCCGGAGGGCCCGAATCCTCAGCGATCAAACCGTCGGCCTGCATGCGGCGCAGTGACGGGTACAGCGATCCATACGAAAACGCGCGGAACGCCCCGAGCAGTCCGGTGAGCCGTTTACGCAGCTCATAGCCATGCATCGGGGATTCGAGGAGCAAACCGAGTACCGCGAGTTCAAGCATCTCCGATCGCACCTCCGTTCAACGTGTTGCAGAAACCTGTACCGCAGATGCTACACACATATGTATCGGGCCGATATAACCGGGATGGAAACTACGTCTGAACTGGGCTTATCCGCAGCATGCACGCGTCGAGAACGATCGGTGCCGCAAAAATTGGACTGTCAGCAGCGACGATCGGAGCCCTTTCGTGGTCTTGGCGGCGCCGAACCGCCAAATCTTCCGAGTCGGCGGCACGTACTCTTGATTCGTGCGATTGCAGCGACAGGTGGTGGACTACGCGTTACAGCGCAAGTCCCGGCTGGCCGAGGTCTACTCCGGACGTACCGGGGTTGCCGAGGTGTGCGATGCCAGTCCCTATCTGCTGCGTGCGGCGAAGTTTCACGGCCGTCCCAGTTCGGTGCGATGCCCGATCTGCCGGAAAGAACAGGTCACCATCGTGTCCTGGGTGTTCGGCGAGAAGCTCGGGCAGGTGTCGGGGTCGGCGCGGACCACCGAGGAGATCCTCCGCCTGGCCGTGAGCCAGGAGGAGTTCTCGGTACATGTGGTCGAGGTGTGCAGGACCTGCAGCTGGAACCACCTGGTCCAGTCGTACGTGTCCGGCTTGCCTCCGCGTCCACGGGTACGGCGGACCCGGCGGGTAGCGGGGGGTCGAATGGCGAACAGTTCAGCCGATGCAGCCACTGATGTGGGTGCCGGCGGTGGCCCAGATGGAATGGGCTCAAAAGGGATCGGCACTGAAGGTATGGAGAAGTACTTGTGAGCAATGGCCCTGACGGACCCAACCGGTCCGGTTGGACCTCGGAGCATGGCGGCGGCGGCCGCGCTCCCTCCAGCAGCAACCCGGTCGAGAAGAAGCGACGGTGGCAGAAGGCAGTCGCCTGGATCGTCGGTCTCGGCGGCGCGTTGCTCCCCGCTTTCGCGCTGGTGATGGCAGCGGTGTTCCTGGTGACCTACGCCGGAGCCGAGGTGCCCGCACCCGGCGACATCAAGCAGAGTCAGATCGCCACGGTGGTCGACACCCGGGGCGGCGAACTCGCGCGAATCGTGCCACCGGAGGGCAACCGCACCGATGTGCCGATCACCGAGATCCCGCAGGTGCTGCAGCAGGCCGTGATCGCAGCCGAGGACCGCGAGTTCGCGAGCAACTCGGGCTTCTCGATCCGCGGGTACTCCCGCGCGGCGTGGGGCAAGGTGACCGGTCGCGAGGACGCGGGTGGTGGCTCGACCATCACCCAGCAGTACGTCAAGAATGTGCTGACCGGCGACGAGGCCAGCTACCAGCGGAAGTTCCGTGAACTCGCGATCTCCACGAAGATGTCCAGCGAGTGGACCAAGGAAGAGATCCTCGCGGCGTACCTCAACACCATCTACTTCGGTCGCGGCGCCTACGGTGTCTCGGCAGCGGCCAAGGCGTACTTCAACAAGAACCTCGCCGACATCACCCTGTCGGAGGCGGCTGTGCTCGCGTCGTCGATCCGCTCTCCCTCCTACTACGACCCGGCAACCAATCTCCAGGCTGCCGAAGGGCGCTGGGAGTACGTCCTCGACGGCATGGTCACGATCGGCGCGATCAACAGGGAAGAGGCCGACGCGCAGGAGTACCCGAAGGTCGTCGATACCCAGGCCGTTGCCGGCGACCCGGCGAGCGACGGACCCAACGGACTGATCAAGCAGCAGGTACTGGCCGAGCTCGGCACACTCAACATCTCCGAAGAGGAGATCCGCACCGGCGGTCTTCGCATCACCACCACCATCGATCCCCAGGTGCAGCGGGCGAACTTCACCGCGGCGAACGACCTCCGAGAGGGTGAGCCGCCCGAGCTGCGGACGTCTGTGGTGTCGATCGATCCACGGACCGGCGCGGTCCGGGGTTACTTCGGTGGCAACGACGGCAACGGATTCGACTACGCGCAGGCCAATCTACAGACCGGCTCGTCGTTCAAGGTGTTCGCTCTGGTGGCAGCACTCGAGCAGGGCATCCCGCTGTCGAAGACTTACAGCTCGGCGCCTTTCGAGGGACCCGGCGGCCTCACCGTCACCAACTCGGACGGCGAATCCTGCGGGTCGTGCAACCTGGCGACGGCCATGAAGATGTCGCTGAACACCGTCTACTACCGCCTGATGATGGACCTCAACGGTGGACCCACCGCGGTCGCCGATGCGGCTCACCGCGCGGGCATCCCCGAGGTCGCGGCCGACGGCGCCAAGACACTGCAGAACCCCGACGGCGGAGTCGAGGGTGGTGTTGTGCTCGGGCAGTACGCATCTCGCGTCATCGACATGGCGTCGTCGTACGCCACGCTCGCGGCGTCGGGCATGTACCACGCCCCGCACTTCGTCCAGAAGGTCGAGAACTCGCAGGGCCAGGTGCTCTACGAGCGCACCGACAATGCGGGTGAACGCCGGCTGCCGGCCGAGGTGGCCGACAACACCACGGCTGCACTGGAACCGATCGCCTCGTACTCGAACGGCAACGCACTCGACGGGGGCGAGCGGCCATCCGCCGCCAAGACAGGCACCACCCAGCTCGGCGACACCGGGCTGAACAAGGACGCCTGGATGGTGGGCTACACGCCGCAGCTGTCGACAGCAGTGTGGGTTGGTACCGACAAGGGCACCGCGCTCAAGAACTACACCGGCGCAACGATCTACGGGTCAGGCCTCCCGGCGCAGATCTGGCGAACAGCGATGAACCGGGCTCTCGACGGCCGGCCGATCGAGGAGTTCCCGGAACCGGGCGAGATCGGTGGAGTCGCAGGCGTTCCCTATGAGCCGCCGCCGCAGACCTACACCCCCACGCGCACGGTGCCGACCACCACGACACCGCCGACCACCACCACTCGGCCGGGCGTGACGATCGGCCCCGGTGTGGTGATCCCACTTCCGGGCGGCGGCCCCGACCCTGACACCGAGACGGAGACAGAGCCGGTACTCCCGCCCGAAGAGGGTGGACCGTCCACAGGTACCCGCTGAGCGAGTGGGGTGATGACCGACGGGGAAGCGACCGAATCGACGTCGCACGAAGTGCGCGACGATGACGGTTCGGCTGCGACGGAACACCTGAACGTATTCGAGTCGCCTGCGTTGCCCGCGGCCGATCGTCGCGAGGCGACCACACGCGTCCTGCCGAGCCGTACCGATCCGATCGCTTCTCCGGGCAGCATGGTGATCGGTGGCCCGGTCGGTCTGCATGCGGTGGTGGGGCGCAACCCCGGCTGGACGCCGATCCGGGTGATACTTCTGATCGCCCTCGTGTTCATGGCGTTGGGCTGGTACGCGAAAGCCGGCTGCCTGCAACAGGCCCCGGACAAGACGACCGGCGAACAGACACTCGATTGGTCGGATCACCGCCAGTACACCGCGATGTGTTACGCCGACACCATCCCGCTCTACAGCGCCGAGCGACTCAACGAAGGCGCACTTCCGTACAAGACGTTCTGGTACGAGGACAACGGTGCCGGAGGACAGAAGCAGCGGTTCATGGAGTACCCGGTACTGACCGGGATGTTCATGTACGCCGCGGCCCAGGCCACCGAGGCCTGGCAATGGGCACACGACAATTGGGGCTTGCCCAGCGCGCTGGACGTGGTGGTCTTCTTCAACCTCGTGGCGCTGGGACTGGCATTGTGCTGGCTGGTGACCATCTGGGCCACCGCGCTCACTGCAGGGCGCAGGGTGTGGGCCGTGATGCTCGCAGCTGTCTCTCCTCTTGTCGTGGTCCACATCTTCACCAACTTCGATGCCATCGCCACTGCGGCGCTCGCTTTGGCGATGTTGGCGTGGGCCCGACGAAATCCGTGGATGACCGGGGTGTTCCTCGGAATCGGCATCGCGGCCAAGCTCTATCCCGGATTGTTGTTGGTCCCGTTGCTGGTGCTCTGTCTCCGTGCCGGCAAGGTCCGCGACTTCGCCGTCACCGCTCTGATGACCGCCGCGACCTGGTTGATCATCAACCTGCCGATCATGGTCCTGCACTTTCGCGGCTGGACCGAGTTCTTCCGCCACAACTCTTCTCGGGGTACCGATCCCGACACGATCTACAACGTGGTGTCGGCTGTCACCGACTACCAGTGGGGCAACCAACGGGGGCAGCCGCCGTCCCTGCTGAACGCGGTGAGCATGGCGTTGTTCGTGGTGGTCTGTATCGGCATCGCGTTCATCGGCTTCCATGCACCGCTTCGGCCGCGGTTGGCCCAGTTGGCCTTCCTGACCGTCGCCGGGTTCCTGTTGGTCAACAAGGTGTGGAGTCCGCAGTACTCGCTGTGGCTGGTGCCTCTCGCGGTTCTGGCCCTGCCGCACACGCGAATCCTGTTGACGTGGATGCTGATCGACGCTCTCGTCTGGGTGCCGCGCATGATGTGGTACCTGTTCCAGGAAACGGACGACGGCTTGCCTGAGCAGTGGTTCCTGTCCGCTGTTGTGGTCCGGGACTTCGCGGTGCTGGCACTGTGCGCGTTGGTGATCTGGCAGATCTATCACCCGACCGACGATCTGGTGCGACGTGGCACCGGATGGCAGAGCCTGGCCGTGGACGACCCCGGCGGTGGGGTGCTCGACAGGGCTCCCGACCGGTTGCCGTGGCCGAGGCGGATCAAGGTGAGAACCCGTCCAGCGCCAGACGATCCGACCACCGACTCGATGGCGGTCTCCTCGCGCACGTGACCAGCCGCACCTGAACGGAGTGAGCTGAGGCGGCCCCTCAGGCCGGGCTCATCGTTCCAGCCTCTTGGAGAGGGCCTCTCTCGCGGCGGGCCAGTCGTCGTCCGTCATCGCGAATTGCGCTGTGGTGCGCCATGATCCATCGGGAAGTGGACGGTGCTTGCGCAGCAGACCTTCGAACGTGGCGCCGAGTTTGGCGATGCCGGCCCGCGATTGGGCGTTGCGTTCGTCGGTATGCCACACCACTCTGACGGCTGACAGGTCTTCGAAGGCGCGGCGCAGCAGCAGCAGCTTGGCCTCCGGATTCACCGCGGTGCCGTGTACGGCGGCGGAGTACCAGGTGTGGCCGATGGCAAGCGCGCGGTAGTCGGGAGTGATGTCGTAGTAGCTCGTGGAGCCGACCACGCGACCACTGTCTTGTTCGACCACCGCGAAGGCGACACGGTCGGGGGTGTCGAGGGCGGTCTGGATGTAACGCTCGGCGGACGCAACGTCGCCGGGCACCGTCGTCCACCGGAATGCCTCAGGTGTGTCCACCGCGGCAGCGAGGGCGGGCGCATCGTCGGGTACCAACTCGCGCAACATGATTCGGGCGCCGGAGAGCGTGGGGGCGGTGTACCAGGTCATGCCGGTACGGTAGCCGCCCTCGAGGCCGTGGGCGAGACCTTTTCCGGTGGCACCCGCAGGGGTCGGCCGACGAAGTGGTAGATCAGGATCGCCAGGCACAGCGCGTGCGACCACACGCCCAGTTGGACACCGCCCATCACCCACCACTCCATCTCGTCACCGCGCGTGAGGATGCCGAACATGCGGAAGATGGTGAGGTCGAGCGCCAGATCGCCGACGAGGTACAGCGTGACCAGGCGCCAGTCGACCTTGAGGAGCACGAAGAACGGAAGTATCCACAGCGTGTACTGCGGCGAATGGACCTTGTGGAACAGCATGAACCCGGCCAGCATCGCCGCGCTCACGCCGATCCACGGAAAGATGTTGCCGCGCTGCCAATGTCTGAGCCCCAGCCACACCGCCACGCCCAGCGAGACGATGATCAGCAGAGGTGAGGCAACCCCGACGATCGAGTTGTAGACGCTGTTCGCATCGCTCGGCCCGTCGCCGGTGACATGCCGCAGTCCCCAGTACCAGATGGTGTTGGTGTCGACGTCGGCCTTGCGTTTGCCCTGGAACGACAGCGAAGCCTGCCAGCCCTTGAACCCGGCGATCATGAACGGCAGTTGCACCGCGATCACCGTGATGACCGCGACCGCGACGACGCCGGCGGCACCGGTCCAATCCAGGGACCGGCGGGTCAGCCGGGTGCGCAGCGACGTGGACCCACTCGCCTCGGAGTCGGGCACCATCGCGCGGGTCAGCACAAAGATGGCCAACGGCAGCACGAACAAGCCGGGATAGATCTTGAGACAGAAGCCGATCGAGAGGATGAAGGACGCCCAGAGCGCGCTGGTCCGCAACGACAACCACGGCTTGCCGGTTCGCGGATTGATCCGTGCGCCGAGGATCATCACCGCGATGGCGCCCACCGACGTCGCGACCACCGGCAGCTCCCAGTTGTGGAACGCGTAGAGGATCAGCGGGGGAGTGGCTGCCCACAGCATCACGTACCAGCGGGCCAGCAGGGCGAGCAGGATGACGATCAGGATCCCGAAGGGTACGAGCAGGATCGCGGACTGGGTCAGGAACTCGGTATCGGTGTGGGCGCCGCTGGCGCCGAAGTACATGAGCAGTCCCGACAGCACCGGATACTCGACCACGCCTCCGAAGAGCACCCCGTTGTCGGTGATGCCCCCGTGGATGTACGGGAACACGTGGTTGTTGATGTCGCGGCCGATCCACAGGAACTGCAGGTCGGAATAGCAGGGCATGATGATCTCGCTCGAACCGACCGGCCAGAGCGCACTGCGGCCGGACTCGTCGAACGGAGGGCCGCCGCAGGTGGCCTTGCCCAGGTAGCCGAGCCACATGAACAGTGAGCTGATCAACAGCGCGAGGGTCAGGATGAGCAGGAGCTCGCCGCGGCCGGCGCTGATACGCGCCCGCCAGCCCGGTCGCGGTGTCGTCGTCATTTCCCAGCTGGAGGTGGGGGACGGCGAAGGCATGGCCTACAGGGTAGGGGGTGTCGATACGCCTCGGCCCGCCCGGTCTGGGGGTGGCTGTGGCGTAGAGGCCAGGATTTCGCTGGTCAAGCACTGTTGGGGTAGTCTGGGCCGGTTGCCGACGCAGGCGACCCTCCTGCCACGGATCGTCCGTGGCCGACCTAGTCCATAGGAGGTGATGAGGTCTTATGCGTCACTACGAATTGATGGTCATTCTTGACCCCAACCTGGATGAGCGAACTGTAGCTCCATCGTTGGATACTTTCCTCAATGTGATTCGCCAGGATGGCGGAAATGTTGCGGGCGTCGATGTCTGGGGCAAGCGCCGTCTTGCCTACGAAATCCTCAAGCACACTGAGGGGATCTATGCAGTCGTCGATCTCAATGCCGAGCCCAAGACGGTCACCGAGCTCGATCGCCAGCTGAAGCTGAACGAGTCCGTGCTGCGCACCAAGGTGATGCGCGTGGACGAGCGTGCCAAGGTACGCCGCGCCAAGGTTGCTGCGAAGCACGCTGCCAAGGCTGCGGCCAAGCCGGCCAAGTAGCTCGTGATGTTCGAGTGGTCCGATCGGGCTCGCTCGAACGTCCAATGCGTGTCGGTGCCGAGCTCTAGGCTCGGTGCACATCGACCCACACCACTGCGCAACCGCAACTGAACTCGGGAGATACACATGGCAGGCGATACCGTCATCACCGTTGTCGGAAACCTGACGGCAGATCCGGAACTCCGGTTCACGCCGTCCGGTGCAGCCGTCGCGAACTTCACCGTGGCATCCACGCCACGCACGTTCGATCGGCAGTCCAACGAATGGAAAGACGGCGAAGCGCTGTTCATGCGGTGCAACATCTGGCGCGATGCCGCCGAGAATGTTGCCGAATCTCTCACCAAGGGTTCACGAGTGATCGTGTCCGGCCGGCTCAAGCAGCGGTCGTACGAAACCCGCGAGGGTGAGAAGCGCACCGTGGTGGAGCTCGAGGTCGACGAGATCGGTCCCTCGCTCCGCTACGCCACCGCAAAGGTCAATCGGGCCTCGCGCGGCGGCGGCGGCGGAGGCGGCGGCAACTTCGGTTCCGGCGGAAGCGGCGGTGGAAACCGCGGCGCTGCTGCGAACTCGGGTGCAGCCGCGCAGAACGACGATCCGTGGGGCAGCGCGCCTGCCAGCGGCTCGTTCGGTGGCGGGGACGACGAACCACCGTTCTGACGAACATCTGAGTCTGCACAGGTAGCTGTGCACCTCAACACTTTTGGAGTGACAACACATGGCTGGAAAAGCTAAAGGCGGACGGAAGGTCCGTGGCGCAGAAAAGATCGTCAAGGCCAAGGCCTGCACTTTCTGCAAAGAGAAGAACCTGCTGATCGATTACAAGGACACCGCGCTCCTGCGTCGTTTCTTGTCTGACCGTGGCAAGATCCGCTCGCGTCGGGTCACCGGAAACTGCGTCCAGCATCAGCGGGACGTGGCCATCGCGGTGAAGAACTCGCGCGAAGTTGCCTTGCTGCCCTTCACCTCCACCTCTCGATAAGCGGAAAGGACCAAGAACATGAAACTGATCCTCACCGCAGAGGTAGAGAAGTTGGGTGTCCCCGGCG
Organism: Williamsia muralis NBRC 105860; assembly: GCF_001598915.1. Lineage (GTDB taxonomy): Bacteria > Actinomycetota > Actinomycetes > Mycobacteriales > Mycobacteriaceae > Williamsia > Williamsia muralis. Next base: position 284,612 of record NZ_BDAP01000002.1, read on the forward strand.
ACACCGTCGAGGTCAAAGACGGCTACGGCCGTAACTTCCTGCTGCCTCGTGGGCTGGCCATCGTCGCCACCCGCGGAGCAGAGAAGCAGGTCGAAGGCATTCGTCGTGCACAGGACGCTCGCGCAGTGCGCGGTCTCGAGCACGCCAACGAGCTCAAGCAGGCCATCGAAGGGCTCGCCGAGGTCACGTTGGGTGTCAAGACCCACGACTCGGGCAAGCTGTTCGGTTCGGTCTCGGCCGCTGACGTGGTCAGTGCCATCAAGAGTGCCGGCGGACCTGCTGTCGACAAGCGCAACATCGAGCTGCCCAAGGGCCACATCAAGGCCACCGGTACCTACCCGGTCTTGGTGAACCTGCACAGCGACGTTGTTGCACAGTTCAACCTCACCGTGACTGCCGGCAAGTAGTCACCAGGTTCAACACGCAAAAAACCCCCGGCCACATGTGGTCGGGGGTTTGTTGTATCTGCGATTGATCAGACGGTGCAGAGCGGACGGATCTCGTTCGAACCGCCGGTGGTCGGAGAGGTGAGGAGCAGGCAGGCGTTGTAGCCGCGGTCTTCGGCGACCTTGCGGATCTGCTTCCACTGGTCGGTGCTCACGGACGGCTCACGCGACAACACGAACGCTGATGTGCGCTCGGGGCTTCCGACAAATGCCCAGGAGTAGTCATCGGCGATGTAGGTGACCACGTAGTTGGTGGGCCCGTCCTTCGATTCCTGCGTGGGAACGCCCGGGAAGCTGACGTGAAGTTGGGCGCCGGTCAACTTGTCGTTGACCCGAGCATTGCCGACGATCCGGTTCTCCTGGTTGGTCCAGGTGGTGCAGGTGTTCTCCACCCGAATGTTCGCCGGGTCGATCAACTGGTAGTTCGCCATCGTGTCGCGCGCGCAGATGAGGTTGAACGGCTGTGGGATGGCGGCGATCTGATTCCAGTCACCGAGATAGCGCTGGGTGTCCAGCTTGGCCACCGGCTTCAGCGGCTGGGGTAGCGAGCTGGTGTCCGCCGAAGCGGGAGCCGCACAGGCAAGAGCGAAAGCGATTGCAAGACCGCCGATCACGATGCGACTGAGTCGGCGAGGTGAAAACGCCATGGTGTCATCTCCTACTTCTGTTGTTGTAACTCCGGTTGTGGACGCGCTTTTCGGTCCACGGTGCCTGGCCACCAGATCCGGGGCCCGATCACGCTGAAGAGTGCGGGGATCACCACGGTCCGAACCAGGAACGTGTCGAGGAGGATTCCGAGTCCGACGATGATGCCCAGCTGGGTCAGTGTGATGAGTGGGAGGATGCCGAGCACGCAGAAGACTGCGGCCAATACGATTCCCGCACTGGTGATCACGGCACCGGTAGAGGCCACTGCCCGCACGATGGCGTCTCGCGTGCCGTGGCCGGGTGTCTCTTCCCTTGCGCGGATCACCAAGAACATCGTGTAGTCGATTCCCAGGGCAACCAAGAAGAGGAAGGAGTAGAGCGGGACGTTGTTGTCCAGGGCCGGGAAGCCGAAGAGGTGTTCGCTGATGAGACTGCCGATCCCGATGGCGGCGATGGTGCTCAGCACTGTTGTCGCGACCAGCACCACGGGTGCCACCAGAGCGCGCAGGAACACGATCAGGATGACGAACACCACGGCGAGGATCAGCGGGATGATCAGGAGCCGATCACGTTCGGACGCGTTTGCGATGTCGAGGGCTTTGGCATCGGACCCGCCGACGAGTGCCTGCGCGTCGGGAACGTCGCCCGTGGCGTCGCGTAACTGATCGATGATGTCGAATGCCCGCTCGGACGCTGGATCGGCGTCGATGACCACGGACCACTTGGTGAGGCCGTTGTCGGACCGTCCCGTTTCGGTCGCCGAGATCACGCCGTCGGTGCTGTCCAGGACGGACTGGATCTCTTCGGCGGCAGCGGTATCCGCGATGACGGTTGTGGGGTCGGACTGCCCGGCGGGGAAGTGCTCGGCGAGTGTGTCAAAACCTTCGACGGAGTCCGCGCTCACCCGGAACTGCTCGGTCTGTGACAGGCCGATGTTTGCGCCGAGCAGACCCAACGAACATGCGATCAATGCCGTGAGGGCAACCGCGAGGACGCGAACCGGGTGCCGGGAGACGGCGTTTGCGATCTTGAACCAGTTGCCGCCCTCGGTGGGCACCGGATCGCCCACCTTGGGGATGAACGGCCAGAAGAGTCGAGTTCCGAAGAGCGCCAACAGGGGTGGCAACACCAGCAGGGCGAAGATCACCGCGACAACAAGACCCGCAGCCGCCAGTGCCCCGAGGCTGCGGGTACTCGGCAGTGCGGCAAGCAGAAGCGTGAGGAGTGCCAGTACCACTGTCGCGTTCGAGGCGAGGATGGCTGGGCCGGCATGACGGACCGCGTGCTGCAACGCAATCCGGTGGTCTTGCTCTTTGCGCAGCTCTTCCCGATACCGCGAGATCAGCAGCAGTGCGTAGTTGGTGCCCGCGCCGAACACCAGCACACTGGTGATGCCCGAGGTGGACCCGTCAAACGAGAGGCCGGTCAGCTCGGCCAACCCGGTGCCGACCGAACTCGCCAGCCGATCGGCAAACCCGATGACCAGCAACGGAACCAGCCACAGAACCGGCGAGCGATACGTGACGATCAGTAGGAGGGCGACAACGAGCGCCGTCGCTGCCAGCAGTGTGACGTTGGCACCGGAGAACGAGCTTGCGGTGTCGGCGCCGAACGCCGGGCCACCGGTCACGTAGGTGGTCAGTCCGCTCGGTAGCCCCTTGTCGGCGGCGTCTCGCAACTCGTCGACGAGGTCGGTGAGCTTGAAGCCGTTGAGCTCGGCGCTGACAGGGACGACTGAGATGGCTGCGATTCCATCCGGAGAGACGACGGCGCCCGGGCCGGCCGATGCGGTGGTGGGCACCGAGCGGTCGACCGCCAGCATGCGCTGTTGCGCTTGCTCGACCGCGGCCTTGTCGTCGTCGGACAGCGGACCGCCGTCGCTGCGTACCGTGACGAGAACGGCTGCGGATACGTCCGAATCGGGGAAGCTGTCGAGCAATTCGTTGACCTGTGCCGAGTCAGCCGATGGCGGAAGCGAATCCGGCGCTTGATCTCCGGAATCGTTCTCGCCGATGAGCCCCATGGCTGCGCCGGAGATCAGGATGACCGCAAGCGCGATCCACCACGATCTACGGCCGCTCACTGCGGCAGCAAGGCGATCCCACCAGGTGGGAGAATGAGTCGACGTGTTCGAGGTCGCCATGTTCCCAACAATCTCATATTTTAAAATATTGAGCAACTAAACTATCTCGAGGCCTTATAGTCCTGGCAGGAGGTACCCATGCCCGACAATCAGCCGGCGCAGGACAACCGCGCGGCGCTCGAGTCCCAGATCTCATCGGATGTCCGGGCGCTCAATGCCGAGTCCGACCAGATCTCGCGTGTGTTCGCGACCTTGAATGACCTCAGTGCAAACGACTTTCGAGCCCTGCTGCACGTAATGGTCGCTGACGCTGCGGGCGCGCCGTTGACGTCGGGTGGTCTCGGTAAGCGGTTGCAGGTGTCGGGCGGGGCTGTGACGCATCTCGTGGAACGCATGATCGGCTCGGGACACATCCGGCGGGAGGCCGACGAACGCGACCGCCGAAAAGTGATCCTGCGCTACGACGAGCACGGAATGGCCGTGGCGAGGGCGTTCTTCGCGCCGCTGGGCAAGCACACCCACGATGCGATGGTGGACCTTCCCGACGAAGATCTTGCCGCGGCCCATCGGGTGTTCACGGCGTTGATCTCCGCGATGCACACGTACGAAGACGAACTCGGCAATGCCGGTGGGGCGACGCCCGGGCGGTGACTCGCGGGCTCGGTGTATGTCCCCAGACCCTCCGACTTCGGCGACTTCCTCCGGTTGGAGTCGGAGGATGTGACCACAGTCGGAGGGTTTGTCGCTCAAGACGATTGGGTCAGCGCTGATCGGGAGGAAGGAACTCGGGGGATCGGTTCGCGTCGTGGTACTGGTCGCCGGCCGGCGTCACGAACTTGTACCAGGACTGGGTCAACGTGAACGCTCTCGGACCAGCCACACACGTGACCCCGATGGGGCTCACCGCGCAGCTCGATCCGTCGACGGTGATCGATTCACCGATCTGAAGCAGGGGTGGTTGGAACCAGCCCCGCGGACGCACCGTGTACGAGGTGTTCGGAGCGACCCAATAGGGGCCCGTCTGGCCCGCAGAGATGGCCGCACCGACGATTCCCGGAGGCGCGGTGGACGGGTGACCGGTGCACGCTGCGTAGGCGTAGCCGGGGCCCAAGGCGCAGACCCGGCCGCCGGGAGTGACGAAGAAGGTCTTGCCGTTGTCGACGAAGTCGGGGGATCGGTAGCCGTAGGGGTCCACGGGCACGTAGCCGGCGAGATCGGGGACCTGCGTGTACGTGGGACCCGGTACCGCCGAGGCCGGGGAACCTGCCGACAGCAGTCCGACAGTGGCCGCAACAGCGGCAATCACCCCGATGATCTCCCTCATGAACGCCTCCCCAGATCATTCGTTCGTGCCCGATCATTGCACCACTGTTGGCCGGCTCGTGTGACCGGTTCGGTGAGCACAGATCTGTGCACGTGACGGTCACTTTAGGGCAAGTGACGGAAGTTCGTGCGTTTGTAGTACAACTCGATTTGTCAAACCGAACACGCCCGAAACCGCACTTGCAGAGACACGCCGTGTGAATGGGTATCCACAGTAAGAAAAAGTGAGTGACCGTGTCTGACCTGGGATGTTGCTTCTATTCACGTCACTTATCCACAAGTAGCCAACAGGGCGCTAACAACTATCCGCACACCGTCCACAGTTGGTGCACAGGATGGTCCACAGCTCCGTTTGGCCGGATCGGCCCGAGCCCTTAGTGTCTGGCGGGTGCGCATGCAGATCGGCGGCGATCTGAGGCGATTGGGTTGTCAGACCCTCTTGAAATAGTGGTCCAGACAACCTGAAGCGAAAGGGGTGGCACGTTGGCCGTAGTTGACGATCGTGGGCATACAACTCCGCGTGAGCAGGTGCCCCCGAGCGAAGACTTCGGCCGCCAGCCCCCGCAGGACATGGCCGCCGAGCAATCTGTTCTGGGCGGCATGATGCTGTCCAAGGACGCCATCGCCGACGTGCTGGAGAAGCTTCGTCCCGGCGACTTCTACCGGCCCGCGCACCAGGCTGTGTACGACGCAATTCTCGACCTGTACGGCAAGGGGGAACCTGCCGATGCTGTGACCGTTGCCGGGCAGCTCGACCGCGCGGGCGAGCTTCGACGTATCGGAGGGGCGCCGTACCTCCATACGCTGATCTCGACGGTGCCGACCGCGGCCAATGCCGGCTTCTACGCGGAGATCGTCGCCGAGAAGGCAATCCTGCGGCGCCTGGTGGAGGCCGGCACCCGCATCGTCCAATACGGCTACGCCGGGGCCGACGGCCAGGATGTCGCCGAAGTGGTCGACCGCGCGCAGGCCGAGGTCTACGAGGTCACCGAGCGCCGCACCGCCGAAGACTATGTGGCGCTTGAGGAATTGCTTCAGCCCACGATGGACGAGATCGACTCCATCGCGTCGCGTGGTGGTCTATCTCTCGGTGTGCCAACGGGTTTCCACGATCTTGATGAAGTGACCAACGGTTTGCACCCGGGTCAGATGATCATTGTTGCGGCGCGGCCTGGAGTTGGAAAAAGTACCCTGGCTATGGATTTTTTGCGGTCCTGCTCCATCAAGCACCAAATGACCAGTGCCATGTTCTCTTTGGAAATGAGCAAAACCGAGATCGTGATGCGGTTGCTCTCAGCCGAAGCGAAGATCAAACTTGGCGACATGCGCTCGGGCCGGATGAGTGATGACGACTGGACCCGCTTGGCTCGCCGTATGGGTGAGATCTCCGAGGCACCGTTGTTCATCGACGACTCACCCAACCTCACGATGATGGAAATCCGTGCCAAGGCAAGGCGTTTGAAGCAGCGTCATGATCTCAAGCTCGTGGTCATCGACTACATGCAGCTGATGTCGTCCGGCAAAAAGGTCGAATCGCGCCAGCAGGAAGTCTCCGAGTTCTCGCGAAGCATCAAGCTGCTCGCCAAGGAGCTCGAGGTTCCGGTGGTCGCCATCAGTCAGCTGAACCGTGGTCCCGAGCAACGTACCGACAAGCGCCCGCAGGTCTCCGACCTCCGTGAGTCCGGTTCGCTGGAGCAGGACGCCGACATGGTGATCCTGTTGCACCGCCCCGACGCTTTCGAACGTGATGACCCCCGTGCCGGCGAAGCCGACATCATCCTCGGTAAGCACCGTAACGGCCCCACATCGACGATTACCGTTGCGCACCAACTGCATTTGAGCCGGTTCGTGGATATGGCGCGCGGCTGAGCGGTTGGTGCCGTGGGAGTTCTCGTCGGCCAGCGATGTTGGGTACGCATGCTTGTTCAGTCCGCACGGCATAGGTCCGCAGTCGATGACGGCGGTATTCTGAATGCTTGCTGCGTATGAAGTCTGACGGTGAATTTGTTGGCGGCGCGGTACTAAAGCGGTCGATCGGGGCCCTGTACGAGGCCTGTCTGGAAGGCGACGACGACGAGTTGCGCTCGGTCGCGGGCGTCGAGTTTCGTCATGGCGCGTTGCACGTGGGCGCGAACGGTGTAGGAGCTGAGAAACATCCGTTCGGCAATCTCCTGATTGGACAGGCCGGTTGCGACCAGAGCCACCATTTCGAGTTCGCGCGGAGTAAGCGCTGTGAGCTCCTTGGGGTGGTGCGGTGAGGTCGCGCTAGGCGCGGCCAGGAATTGGGCGACCAGGGAGCGTGTTGCGGCGGGGGAGAGCAGTGTGTCGCCGTCGGCGATCGTGCGGACGGCGTCGAGTAGGTCCTCGGCCCCAATTCCTTTGCCGATAAAGCCGCTTGCCCCGGCGCGCAGTGCTTGCGCGACATATTCGTCGGTCTCGTAGGTGGTGAGAATCAGAATGCGGGTGGCGCGTAGCTCCGGGTCGGCACAGATCTCCGATGTGGCGGTGAGACCATCCATTTCGGGCATGCGTATGTCCATCATCACCACATCCGGGTGCAACTCCTGGGTCAATGTCACCACTTCTCGCCCGTCGGACGCTTCCCCCACGACAGTGATGTCATCGGCGCTGTCGAGGAGCATCCGGAAGGCGCCACGCAGCAGGGCCTGATCGTCGGCGAGTAGCACACGAAGCGTCACGATGTCCCTGCCGATCTGTCGCCGGGTCGTTCGTCGCTTACTGCGCGATCGACCACTTGTCCTCTGATGGTTGTTTCTTTGCGCTTCGTCGTCGTGGCGTTGGCTGACGGGAACGGCAGAGTCGCGGCGACGAGGAAGCCGCCTTTCGTGCGCCGGCCTGCAGTGAGTTGGCCCCCGACTGCGGTGACTCGTTCGCGCATACCGATCAGACCGTATCCAGGGGTTCGCTTGGGTGGGCTCGAACCGGCTGGCCCAGCTTCTTCGGTCGTCGCACCACGGATGCCGCCGCCGTCAGAGCGACCGTCATCGGCGACGGTGATGGTGACGTGATCGCGGCCCCAGTCCAGTTGTACCTGGGCGGTGTCGGTGTCGGCGTGTTTGGTCACGTTGGTCAGGGCCTCCTGCACGATGCGGTAGGCAGTGAGGTCCACGCCTGGCGGCAGCGGTTTGACAGTGCCCTTGTGGTACACCGTCGCTTCGAGACCCGCGCGCCGGAAAGATTCGAGCAGCGCGGAAAGCCGAGACAGGCCGGGCGCCGGTTCGGTCGGCGTCGACGCATCGCCGGACTGACGGAGCAATCCGACGGTGGCCCGGAGACCGTCGAGCGCGTCGCGGGTGGTCTGGACGAGTTCGGTCACGCTCGTGCGGCTCTGCTCCGGTCGGGCGTCGAAGAGATGAGCCGCGACCGTGGCCTGCGCGTTGGCCAGGGTGATCTGGTGAGCCACGACGTCGTGCAGTTCCCGGGCGATACGCAATCGCTCCTCAGCCACTCGCTGTCGTGCCTCGCTGTCCCGGGTCTCTTCTGCCCGCTGGGCCCGCTCCTCAACAGCCGCCAGATAAGCCCGCCGGATCTGCGTCGAATAACCGAGCACACCTGACATCAACACGAACGCCACCACCGAGGCCAACCTGCTCGCGTCCTGCCACGAGAGAGACCCGCACAGTGGGGTAGGAGCAATCATCAGTACCGAGGACGTGAGCAGCACCGCGGCCGTCGGGGCCCGTTCGCCGCGGACGGCGACCGAGTAGGCGGCGATCACCGCCGGTACCGCGATGAGCGGGGTCAGCAGCAGATCCAGTGGTGCGACCAGCATGCCGGCCACGGTCGTGGCCGCCATTGCGGCCAGGGGAGTGCGGTGCCGCAGCGGTAGCACGGCACAGGACACCAGGGCGATGACATAAGCGGCGGCAGGCGGTGGCGACAGTGTGTCGTCGACCTGGAAAACGCCTCCGAGCAGCGATATCGCGAACGCCGTCATGGCGACGGCGCCCTCCCGCCACCATGTTCGAGAAGGCGGAAGGGCGCCAACCGTGTTGATCATGGCCGGCTCAGTTTCGGGCAACATCCGAGCTATGTGCGGACACGGGGACCTGCTTGCTCAATGCGTCACCCTCGATGTCCACATTCGGCAGCACACGCCTGAGCGTACGGGGCATCCACCAGGCGCGGTCTCCGAGAAGCGCCAGGACCGCGGGCACAATCGCCATCCGGACCACGAACGCGTCGAAGAGGACTGCCGCGGCCAAACCGACGCCCATCGTCTGGATGGTCGGACTGGCGAGGCCGATGAATCCCGCGAACACACTGATCATTATGATCGCGGCAGCGGCCACCACACGTCCGCTGTGCCGGAATCCGGCGACGATCGCTTCCTCCGGGGACGCACCATGAACGTAGGCCTCCCGCATGCGGCTGACCAGAAACACCTCGTAGTCCATCGCGAGACCGAACACGATCCCGATGATGAGAATCGGCATCAGCGACATCACCGGTCCGGTCTGGTCGATACCGATCAGATCAGCGCCCCATCCCCACTGGAAGACGGCGACGACGACGCCGAACGCCGCACCCACCGACACCAGAAAGCCCAGAGCAGCCTTGATCGGAACCAGGATCGAGCGGAACACCACCATCAGCAACAGGATCGCCAAACCGACGACCACGGCCAGATACGGGATGAGGGCATCGGACATCGCTTCGGAGATGTCGATGTTCAGGGCCGTCGTGCCGGTCACCAAAATAGCTGCACCCGTGACAGTTTCGATACGCGAGACCTCTCCACGGATCGACGCCACCAGGTCTTTGGTATCGCTACTGGTTGGTGCTGTCTGCGGGATGGCAGTGAGAACTGCTGTGTCGTTGTTGTCACTGACGACCGGATCGCCCACCGATTCGATTCCGTCTACTGCGCGGATCGTGTTCATCACGAGATCGGTGGTGGCCCGGGCATCCTCCGACTTCGACATATCTACAACCACCGTCAACGGACCGTTGAAGCCGGGGCCGAAACCATCCGACATCAGGTCGTAGGCCCGGCGTTCGGTGGTCTGCACCGACTTGGACTCGTCTCCGGGCAACCCGAGTTCCAGGCTCAGTGCCGGCAACGCCACCGCCCCCAGACCGACGCCGGCGATCAGTAGCACGGTCACCGGTCGGCGCAGCACGAACCGCGCCCAACGGGTGCCGAGCCCTTGCTTTTCGATGGCGGTGGGCGGCGGATGCGGGGTCTTCACTTCTCGCTTGGCGGCTTTGCGGACGGAGCGGGGCAGGACCCGGCGGCCGAAGGTTCCGAACAATGCCGGGACCAAAGTCAATGCGACGAGAACGGCGAGACCTACAGCGCCAGCTCCTCCCATCCCGATCTTGGTGAGTTCAGGGACCCCAACAACCCCCAGCCCGAGCAACGCGATGATGACGGTCGCGCCGGCGAAGACGACAGCCGATCCAGCGGTCCCCACCGCTCGGCCGGCAGCCTCCTCCGGGCTGCGGCCCCGGGCGCGTTCGTCGCGGTAGCGGGAGATGATGAACAGTGCGTAGTCGATCCCGACCGCCAGTCCCAGCATCAGCGCCAAGATTGCGACGGTCGACGTCAGGCCTAAGGGAACAGCGAGCGCCGATACGAGGAAGAAGGCGATGGCCACGCCCACAAACGCTGTGAACAAAGCCAATCCGGCAGCGACCAATGACCCCAGGGCGATGATCAGTACAACCGCCGCAACCGCGATGCCGATCATTTCCGTCGTACCACCCGGTGACACTTCCGAATCCAACGCGGAGCCACCGATTTCCACGGTCAACCCAGCATCTCGCGCCTGATCCGCGGCGTGCTCCAGGGCGTCTTTCGTCGGTGCGGTGAGGTCAACGGCCCCGACGCTGTAGGTGACGGTGGAGTAAGCAATGGTGCCGTCCTCGCTGACGGCGTCTGTTTCGAAGGGGTCTGTCACCGAAGCGACTTGACCGCCGCCGCCCAGCGCGCCGAGTGCCTGTTTTACGGACGACCGGTTGTCGACGCCAGTCATCTGCTGCCCATCGGGGGCCTGAAACACCAGACGCGCCTCGGCGCCCTGGGAGTTGTTGTCCGGGAACCGCTCATCGAGGAGGTCGAAGGCTTTCTGGGATTCGATGCCGGGCATGGAGAGTTCCTCTTCCTCCCCGCCCGGTGCCAAGGCGAGGGCGACCCCAGCGATCATCAAGACACCGAGCCACAGGGAAAGCACGACACGGCGCCGCCGAAAAGCCCACCGCCCGATCCGATACAGAAGTGTTGCCACCGTTGATCACTCCAGACACTGCTAGACAAAGGAATATGCGCGAATTGCGCAGCTACAACATCCCTTGTCAGCACCCCGTCTGGCATCGTGCCTCGGCACCCCTTTTGTTGTAGTGCAGCCGAATCAGAGATGCCCGGGTCCTGGTGCATATGCACCAGCGACAGTCGGTCGCTGGAGACGATGGCAGGCGGAGCGCTCACGGAGAGAATAGTGGATGAACTGGTCGGCCCTATCCGGGCAGGAAGTATCTAAACGTATGTCCTGTAACACTTTTGAGATCGCGGATGCGATTCGGTTGGCGGCGGTCGGCAAGGTCCACGGTATGGGCGATAACCAGATCGTCGCTAGATCGCGTGAGCACCTGGTTTGGACTGGTGACGCTGCAGCGCAGCTATGAGGGCACGGTGAACCGGGCGTGGAGGGCTGGTCAGTTGGTCTGTTGGGTGTTAGGAGATTGAACTTCACGCCGGAGTATCTTGCCGGTCGGACCCTTGGGTAGGACGTCGACGAACCAGATTTCGCGCGGGTACTTGTAGGCGGCAATTCGTTCTCGTACAAATGATTTGAGTTCCTGCGGAGTAGTGTGTGTTCCGGGTTTGAGCGCAACGGCGGCGCCGATTTCTTCGCCGAGGTCTGTATGTTTGATACCGACGACTGCTGCCTCGGCAACAGCGGGGTGTTGGTAGAGAACTTCTTCGACTTCGCGTGGGTAGACGTTGTAACCGCCGCGGATGATCAGATCCTTCTTGCGATCGACGATGGTGTAATAGCCGTCGGTATCGCGCGTAGCGATGTCTCCGGTGCGAAACCAGCCGTCGGGGATCGCCTTGGCGGTGGCTTCGGGTCGGTTCCAGTACCCTTTCATCACGTTTTCGCCTTGGATGGCGATCTCGCCGGCCTCGCCGTCTGGTACGTCGATGCCGGCGTCATCAACTATTCGAAGGTGGCATCCGCGCACTGGCACGCCAATGGTGCCGGGTCGGCGCTGAAGGCCCGGTTGATTGAAGCATGCGATGGGTGCTGTCTCGGACAGTCCGTAACCTTCGTAGATCTCGCAGGCGAATTGTCGCTCGAATCTTTTGAGCACCTCAACAGGCATGGCTGCGCCACCGGTGATACATGTACGCAGTGAGGACATGTCGGCGTTGTCGGCTTCGGTCGAATGCAGCATCGCGGCGTACATGGTCGGTACCCCCTCGAAGACCGTGACATGATCGCGGGCAACAACCTGGAGCGCCTGGACTGCGTCGAATCGGGGAATGAGGGTTAGTAGGGCGGCAGCTTTGACCGCCGCATTCAAGCCGCAGGTGAGCCCGAAGACATGGAACAAGGGAAGGCAGCCCATTATTACGTCATCAGGGCCCACCCTGATCAAGGTGTCCACGGTGGTCGCCGCGTTGGTTGACATATTGCGGTGAGTGAGTTCTGCCCCTTTGGGTTTGCCGGTGGTCCCCGAGGTGTACAGGATGACGGCCGTGTCATCGTCGGCGCGGTCGGTGGGCGTAAACAGTGGTTCTCCGGATAAGTCATCCGGACCTGTACGCGGGACGAGGATCGCTGGTATCCCGATCTTCGATGCTGCCTTCGAGACAGTATCCTCTCCGGCGTCCTGCCCGTAGATGAGCGTCATTCCGCAGTCTGCGAGGTAATACTCGACTTCGCGTGCTTTCAGCAAGGGGTTCATCGGGACCGCGATCGCGCCGGCCAACAGTATTCCGTAGAAAAGCACTGGAAAAGCGGGAACATTTGGCAGCACAAGGCCGACTCGGTCTCCGGGTTGGACCCCCCGGGCGCGTAAATCACCCGCTACTGCGGCCGCGCGATGGTGAAGTTGGTTATAAGTGAGGACATAATCATCTAGTTGTATTGCTGGTCGACTGCCGTGCTTTTCCGCGGACGCAATCAGATTATCGGCGAGACTGGACATATCTGACTCCTGGTAGTTATTGCTCGGTCAATTTCTCGTTGGCATGCGAGCGACATCGAGTGGCAAGTGACCGCCCGTCAGTGTGGCCGCGGCCTGCTCGCACAGCAGAAACGGTCCGGTGAGAGGTGGGCGGGGGGTTCTATCAATATGGACTCCCTGTGTGTGATTGTCAACACCGTGTCGAAAACCGGTCAGCAGCGAGTCCGATGATGGCCTGACCTCGCGGTTTCGGGACATGCCTCGGAGTTACTTGGCTGCATCGCCGCAGCAGTTTCAGCGACGTTGCCAGCTCAAAACTGCACTGCGTCACACGCTCTGTCGCAGTTCGTGTCCTACCATGTACCCATGGTGCCCACATCTTTGTCTGGCCTCGGCTCGTCGGAAGCGAAGGTTGGCCGGCGCAACCTCAAAGGGGACATGCGAGAGCAAGCGATCCTCGAGGGTGCCTATGAACTACTGCGAACGGTGCCGATGCGGAGCGTCTCGATAGACGATCTTGCCAAGCGGGCCGGATTGTCCCGGTCATCGTTCTACTTTTACTTCGAATCGAAATGGCAGGTACTGTCGGCCCTGCTCTCACGGGTGACTTCTGATGTCTACAGTGCGTCGCAGCTGATTTTCGAGCGGCCGGCCGGGATGTCGCCCGAGGCCGCGATTGAGCATGCAGTCTCCGAGGTCATTCAAGTGTGGGAGAAGCATGGCCACGTTCTTCGCGAAGTTGGAGACGCCGCTGCGGCTGAAGCGGACCTGCAGGTGCAGTGGGACACCATCCTTGGTCGTTTCATAGACGCCGCTGCCGCGGGGATTGAACGCGATAGGGCTACGGGCGTGGCTACTGATGGACCGCCGGCAAGATCCCTGGCCGCTGCGTTGATGTGGATGGGAGAACGTAACCTGGCCTTGATGAGTTCACGCAGCGAGAACGCAATTCCTCTGGAAGACATGGTCGAAACTGTGACAACAGTTTGGTTGCGGACGGTCTACGGTCTGGAGTGGAAACCCAAGTGAGCTGCGCGCGTCTGGCGCCATAACGCTGCGTCGCGTTTATGGAGTCAGTGCGTCAGGCGTTAAATAAATGGCGGTAAAGCCCGCTGGGTCAATCCGGCGAGTTGGCGAAATCCAACCTCCGTGCGATGACTTTTCCTCGATCAGAGGCGAGCCCCCTTGCGCGCCTCTGATTTTCGCAGTCGGGGGTAGACATTGGTCTGCGTTCTTGTTTCCCGGCCTTGCGGGGGCGGGATCCGTATCGCATCTCTGGAGGGAGGAGCCCAGGTGTTCTCGACCCTTCTCAAAGACGGAAGGTGGTGTCATCGCTCGTAGCTGGAGCAAATGACACCACCCGGTCACGAGCAGACTGCATCTCGTGATGCTCAACGAGGCCTGCTGCCCGTTCAGGGGTTGTCGGCTGCCATCTTCGTCATGTTCAGTCCTGGCATGAGCATGTGTCCGCCTTCGACCAACATCTCGAGACCGGTTGTCCACTGAGATTCGTCAGATGCGAGCCACAGGACGGCCTCGCTCATGGCACGGGGTGGCAGCAGGCCCACGTCACGAAGGGCCGACCAGTACTTCGCTCCCTGCAAATCTTCTTTGGTGCCCTGACCTGGCCCTTTGCCTGCGCACAGATCGTAACCGCCCTGCCAGTCCAGGGCGGGGGTATCGGTGGGGCCAGGAAGAAGTGAGTTGACCCGAATGCCGTATTGCCCGAACTCCAGCGCGGCACCCTTGGCCAACCCAAGGACGCCGTGTTTCGAAGCGACGTAATGAACGTAGTGAGGAGATCCCTCGACGCCGTTGCCGGACGAGGTGATGATCACAGATCCGCCACCGCGCACCTTCATGGCGGGAGTCACAGCTTTCAGGGTGCGCCAGACGCCCATGATGTTGACGTTCAACACATCTGCGAACTCGTCTTCTGGAATGTCTGCGAACGGGTGAACAGTCCAGATGCCTGCGTTGGCCACTGCAACGTCGACGCCACCGAAAACACTCACGCCCTCGGCGACCAAATTGTCGAGTGCGGTTTGCTCTCGGACGTCCCCTTCGTGGGCAATGATCCGCCGGCCCAGTGCCTCAACCTCTTTCACCGTGATCTTGAGTTCGTCAGATGTGGCGACGGGATACGGCACCCTTCCGTCTGCCGGGCAGTCGAACGCAAGAATGTCGGCGCCTTCTTCGGCGAGACGGATGGCGTGCGCTCGTCCCTGCCCTCGTGCCGCGCCGGTGACGAGCGCGACCTTACCTTCCATTCGTTGTCCCATGATTACTCCTCCTTGAGTGATTTACTTGGGGTGTAGGTCTAGCGGCCCGCCAGATCGACAGGATCTTCAATGGTGAAGCGATTGGCAATTACCGCCAGAGTTTCTCTTTCCCAGGGTTTTTCGAGGTTGACAGCTGGCGGATGATAAGTGGACCTTCCCGTTCAGCGACCTTGAGCGCCGGGCCTGATCAGCTGGAGGAGAACATCGATTCCAGGGGGCTCGGTCCAGACATGTGTAGATTCGCCGATTGCGATGGGCGCTGCGATGGGGTCGCGACGACCCGGGCCCCGAATGTCGCATCCGACGAGTTCGGGTCCGTCCGCGCGGTGCAGTCGGAGGGCTATGTGATCGAGTTTGGATGTCGCGTTGCCGAGAGCACTGTCGAGGGCGGACGAGTCCTCCACGGTGTACAGCTCGATCTCCGCGCCGGCTGTGTTGAGGAATACTGAAACAATGTCCATCGCGGGAGCGCTGAATGTCCTGGCGACTTCGACGTCAAACCTGTTGGTCCAGTAGGTGACAGCTGCGTCAAGATCGCGAACAAGTATCCCGATGTGGTCGAGCCGGGCAAGGTCGTCAATGGTTTCTGTTGCTGGGACGTGTGCGTCCATCGATGATCCTCTTATCTGCTATTGGTTGCCGGCCGCGACGAAGTGGGGAGCCAGACCCTGAGTAGGTTCGATCCATCGCTGGGTGACGACCTTAGCCCTGGTGTAGAAGCGGTAGGCGTCGTAATTGAGCCCGTCGTCCCCGAATCGGGAATCTCCCCAGCCTCCGAAGCCAAACCACGAAATAGGCACGGGGATAGGAACATTGATTCCGACGCTGCCGGCCAATACCCCGCGGGTGAACCGCCGCGCGGCGGGCCCGCTGGTGGTGAAGATGGTGGCGCCGTTGCCGTAGGGATTGTTGTTGACGATCTGTAGGGCTTCCTCAAAACTGGCGGCGCGCACGACTCCGAGCACCGGCCCGAACACTTCCTGGCGGTAGAGGTCGCTCTCTACGCTCACGTTATCGACCAGGCTTGGCCCGATGAAGTAGCCGTCGTCGGGTGCAGATCGCTCGCGGCCGTCTACGACAAGCTTTCCCCCGTCTTCGACGGAACGCTCAAGCGCTCCGCGAACGCGGTTGATCGCAACTTGTGAGATGAGCGGCCCCATATCGATTTCCGTTTCAGCGCCGGGTCCGACTTTGAATGCGCGTGCGCGTTCGGCGGTTTTCGCGACCAATGCTTCCGCGGCGTCGCCAACAGCCACTGCAACGGTCACCGCCATACACCGCTGCCCCGCAGCGCCGTATGCCGCCGAGACCAAAGCATCAGCTGCAGCGTCAAGGTCAGCGTCGGGCATCACCACCAGATGATTCTTGGCGCCTCCGAGCGCTTGAACCTTTTTGCCGGTTTGCGCCGATCGCCGGTAGATCTCTCGCGCCACGGGCGTGGAACCCACAAAGGACACGGCTGCAACATCCGGGTGATCTAGGAGTGCTTCGGCCGTCTCGGTACCGCCCTGGACGACGTTGAGGACACCGTGGGGTAGACCGGCTTCGCTCATCATCTGCGCCAACCGAACTGCCGTCGACGGCACCCTGTCACTGGGCTTGAGTACAAACGCGTTGCCGCAGGCTATGGCCGCCACAAACATAGATACCGGCACCATGATCGGGAAGTTGAACGGCGTGATGCCGACGCACACACCAAGCGGCTGACGGAACGAGTACGTGTCCACCCCGTTGGCCACCTGGTCGGCGTACTCGCCTTTGAGCTGCTGTACAGCCGACAGCGATACATCGATTGCTTCAACTGACCGTGCCACCTCGCCCCGGGCGTCGGGCAATGTCTTGCCCTGCTCAGAGGTGATGATCGACGCCAGCTCATCGGTGTGTTCCACTACCAATGACCGAAATCGGTGCAGCACAGAAGCACGAGCGGGGACCGGGGTATCAGCCCAGGCACCTGCAGCCCTTCGCGCGCTGTCTACGGCATCGTTGACCGTTTCGGCATCGCCCCGCACGACGGTTCGCACCACGCGTCCGGTGGCAGGGTCATGGATGTCGGTTTGTGGTCCGCCTGAGGTCTCGACGGCTGCGCCGCCGATCCAGTGCGGGACGGTGTCAAGGAAAACGTCGATAGTCACTGCTGCTCCATTTTGTACTCGAATTGACCGAATGCGCTGGCGTTCAGGCCTTCTGATCGCGGGGGTGGGGCAGATCCGGGAACATTTCGAGGCCGTAGTTGACCTTGAGGTTTTCGACCTCTGCCTGAAGCTGCTCGGGTGTGCGGAGCTCGCGATCACGTGCTTCGTAGAAGTATTTATCGATTCCGGTGTTGGGTTCGAAGCCTGCACGATCAGGTCCGGGCACGAACATGACGAGGATCCGAGCTTCGTCGCCGACAACTTCATACGTGTGCCTCTGGTCTTTGCGTCCCCAGACGAACTGGCCCTTTTTTGCGTTGTATGAACCGGCTTCGGTGTGGATCTTGATCTCGCCGTCCATGACGAAGAAACCTTCTTCTTCGCGGTGATGAATGTGCCAGACCGGTTCGGTGCCGCGTACCCAGTTGGTCTCGATGATGATGAGCTGGCCGTTGGTTGTCTCGCCGGTCGCGTGGATCCAAAAATCCACACCGGTCATGAAGTCCCCGGTCATATTGAAGTGGATCTGGTCCCGGTGCGAAACGTAGCTTTCGCCGTCGCGTGAGGTCGAGGGCTGAATCTGGTCTACATCCGAGTGGATGGTCATGACAATCCTTTCGTGTCGCGGTGCCGCTGGCCGGTCGGGAAGCGGCAACTGAAAGTGAGAGTAGACTCACAGTCGGTGATAGTCAACACCATGTCGAGTACGGCACACCGCCGCTTTGCGCACGGAACGCGGGCCGTGAACCAGTAGGCCGAAACATTAATCCCTTGGTAGGGAACGGCTTTCGCATGGAGTCCGATCAATGATCGGAATGGACTACGTGTTGACTAATCTCGACTGGTAGTCCATTCTCGTCACAAAGCACGCCGGTCGCGCGTGTGTCACTCACGAAAGATGGAGGTTGTTCAGTGAGACTCGAGCCTGAATTCACTTACAATCCCGAGCTTGCTGCGCCTCAGGTTGTGGGGCCGGGGCCCAACGGGGGACGAATCCAACCCGGACCAGTCGTCGAGTTCCAAGTCTTCCGAGTCGTCGGATGACCGCGCTCGACCCGCAAGTGGTTCAGCTGCTGAAGGGTTTCAAAGCGAAACCGCCGGCCCAGCCCTGGGACGTGCCGATTGCGGTTTACAGGCAAGCCGGCGAAGGCCTGATCGCCTTGGCGGGACTGCCAAGCCAGCACTGTGCGGTAGACGATTTCATCATTCCGGTCCGTAAAGGGTCGGTCGTTGCACGGCGATATCGACCTTCCGGATCTACAACTCGAGAGCTGCCCGCGGTCATGTACACCCATGGAGGGGGATTTGTACGTGGGAGCTTGGACTCGCACGACCGGCTATGCAGGGAGCTATGTGTTCAAGCTGGTCTCATTGTCGTCGCGGTCGATTATCGCCTCGCTCCGGAGAACCAGTTCCCGCGTGCGCACCACGATGCGCTCGATGCCTTTGAGTGGTTGAGCAACCACGCCGCCGAGCTAGACATCGACGCCGAATCACTCGCCGTAGCGGGAGACTCTTCAGGAGCCTCTTTGGCTGCGGCTGTCGCCAACGCCGCTCAATCGCGGGGTCTGACAGTAAGGGCCCAGGGCCTATTGTGTCCGGCGCTCGATGCCACCATGGTCAGCAACTCAATCGAACGATACGGCGATGGTCCGTTGCTTACTCGCAAGGCCCTGGAGTGGTCCTACGATCTTTACGTACCCAACGAAGTCGATCGCCAGTCCCCTCTTGTCTCGCCGGTGATGTCTCGGAGTCTGGAGGGGTCCCCGTCAGCAGTCATCGTCAGCGCGCAGGTCGACCCAGTGGCCGATGACGCCCGCCGCTATGGCGAGAAACTGACCGCAGCGGGGGTGAGGGTTCACAGCGAGGAGTACCAAGGCATGCCGCACAGCTTCTTTCTGCTGGCAGGCGTTCTGGACAAAGGTGAACACGCCATAGCGTCTTTCGCATCCGGACTAGCCGGCCTCCTCAGATAGCGAGAATCTCTGTGCCGCAGCGTATGCTGCTGCAAGAGTCACCCCCGGCACTGTTCAGTTCTCGTGGTTCCAACGCCTATGAGATGAGTCAACAGCAGCAGCGCGCAGGTCGGTGAGCAATTCGCTGCGCCGCTGCCCTGCGCAGACGACCACGATGTTCACCTCTCATCTCTAACCTCTACCGTCAACGGCTTCCGTCGACGGCCGCGTGATACCTGAGTCGTCAATGCGAAGGTAGACCAGTCGTTACAGGTTTTGAGCATCGTGCGGCGAGTTCCGCGACCCTCGGGTGTAACGACCAGTCCGGCAACGAGTTTGAGGCGTTGCACAGCGGGCAACCCCGATGTTCGATCTCCGCTAGAGGTGTGTACCTGTGGGACCGACCGCCTCGTGTCGTTACACCGGGTCGGCGACCTTCACGACAACCTTGCCGCGAGTTCTGCCGGACAACGCATTGTTGAGCGTCACGCGCGCTTGCTCTAGACCATTCACGATGGTCTCGTCATACTGCAGGGCGCCACCACCTAGCGCTTTGGCAAGTTCCCCGATGATCTCGCCATACCGGTCGACATGGTCTGTGACGATGAATCCCCGTAGGGTCGCTCGCTGCATCAGCAACTGACTGACATTCCGCAGACCTGGCCGGTCGCCCTGCTCGCTGTACTCGTTGTACTCAGAAATGAGGCCGCACAAAGTTATTCGGGCACCGACGTTCAACCGGTCGAGAACGTAGTCCATAATCGGCCCACCGGCATTCTCAAAGTCGACATCTATGCCGTCAGGGGTCGCGTCATCGAGTTGTTTGCGCCAGTCATCAGAATGGCGGTCAACACATGCATCAAACCCGACTTGTTCAACCAAATACTGACATTTTGCAGCGCCCCCCGCGATACCAACGACCCGTGCGCCACGCTGCTTTGCCAGCTGGCCAGCGATAGAACCAACTGCGCCCGCGGCGGCCGAGACAACGAATGTTTCCCCGGGCCGTGGATCGCCGAGCTCCACGCCGAGGAAAGCGGAGATGCCCGTATGGCCAAGCACTCCGAGGAACGCCGGCAACGGGGCCGGCAGTGGTTCCGGGAGTACCGTGAAAGGAATTTCCAGAGTCGAGTCGTCCGCGACGCAATATTCTTGCCAGCCGGTGAAACCAACTACGAATGCGCCGACCGGAAGGTCCGCTCGTCGGCTCTCGACGACTTGTCCAACGCCTAGCCCACGCATGACCGAGCCCAATTCGACTGGAGCAATATAGGAACGAATCTGACTCATCCAGACTCGATTCGTAGGATCTAGCGACAGGTAAAGAGTTCGAATCAACGCCTGCCCCTCCTTGATGTCAGAAAGCGACTCTTCGAGCCACTCCAAGTCACGCTCGGTGACCTCACCTGTCGGTCTGCTACGCAGGCGAAATTGACGATTGATTGATGTGGTCACACGAACTCCTGGAGCTCAGGGGCGGATAAGGGAGGCAATGTCGACAGCCGTGATCTTGGGCTTGCCGACCGGTGGGGGTCTACTGCGCCCAGACTAGACGGAGTGTGGACTAAAGTCCACAGCCTGTCGATTCAAGCGCTCGGCGCGGCACAGGCCTGCGTCTCAAGTGCGATTTCTAGTTTCGACATAGTGTTGACTATCAACGACAGACCGTGCATCTTTGATTGGTAGGCGGTTGTGCCACAGCCGCCAAGAACGAACATTGGAGGCGCAAATGAATGCACAATCTGACAACCGCAGGGTGGTGGAGCAGTTCTGGGGAGCCCTGGACGATGGCCCACCACGCGGATCGGCGTTGGAGGAGTGGAAGAAGTTTTTTGCATCTGATGCTGTATGGGAGATGCCCTTCGCGCCTGAGCCTCTCGTGCAAGCGGTTCCAGGCGGTGACCTCATCGGTCACTTCATCGATTGGTTCTTCGAGTCAGTGCCGGACTTGCGAATTGATTCGCTGACAGTGCACGACACAGCCGATCCGGAGCTGTTCGTCCTGGAGCTACATGGGACGGCAACTGTCACTCAGACGGGCAAGATCTATGCGAACACCTACTGCACGCATATGCGGATTCGTGACGGCCACATCACGCTTCTGCGTGAATATTTCAATCCAGAGGTTGTAGTCGAGGCCTTCGGACGCGACGAGATCGCCAAGGGAATGGCGACGGTGATGGCTGCTGCCGGAGTGGGAGCTGTTCAGTGAGACTCGAGCCTGAATTCACTTACACTGCCGAGCTTGCTGCGCCTCAGGTTGTGGGGCCGGGGCCTTACGGGTTGCGTCAGGTCCTGGCCGTCACCGGGGGCACCGTCTCTGGAGAACGGATTAGCGGAAAAGCCGCTCCCGGGGGTGGGGACTGGCTTCTGGCCGGTGAGGACGGCTTTGGTCGCCTGGACGTGCGCGCGCAGTTCTTCACCGATGACGGAGCGGTCATCTATATGAACTATCTGGGATTGGTGGAGGTCACCGAAGCTGCTGCCGGTGCGCTCAGTGGCGGGGATACGGGCACTGACTTCGGGGATCATTATTTCGTCACTACGCCACGTCTGGAGTGCGGCGATCCCAAGTACACCTGGGTCAACCAAAGCATTTTCGTCGGACAAGGACGCATCCAGCCCGGACCAGTCGTCGAGTTCCAAGTCTTCCGAGTCGTCGGATGATGCTTGTGGCCTACACGTGAGAGCTCTGGGACCCACTCTGCGACTACTACAGTAGGCCCATCTTCTGGTTCTGGGGCCGCTGACCACACGATAAGTCGGCGGCCCCGCCGGGTCCTATGCGTTAGAAGCACAGGAGTGGACTCCGGTGGAGGATGCGGCTCCTGTTAGAGAACCGATGATCGAACAGAGGACCTCATGCAACCCGTCTCCTGCACCCCGCTCAACCTGTTGCGTGAAGGGCGAAACATCCAGAATCCATCGGCAACAGCGGGTTTGCACGAATCTGTCTGCGAAGCAGACGAGATCGACGGCGACTGGAAGCGTGCGAAGTTGGACGCTCGGGTTGCTACGGTCGACTCATGACCGCTGGCCCGAAACCATCTCAGCTCTCGGCGGAACTCGGGCCGATCAATCCTCCGGTCCGGTTGTTGATGGGTCCAGGCCCAATCACGGCGTATCCGCGCGTATTACAGGCGATGACTGCCCAGATGGTCGGTCAGTACGATCCGTTCATGACCACGACCATGAACGAGGTCCAAGCGCTCTACCGCGAGGTCTTTGTCACCTCCAATGAAGCAACCCTGGTCGTCGACGGCACCGCGCGAGCCGGCATCGAGGCCGCGCTGGTCTCTTTGATCAGCCCTGGCGATCGGGTGCTGGTGCCGAGGTTCGGCCGGTTCGGCCAGTTGCTCGTCGAGATCGCTGAACGCTGTGGCGCGAAGGTCCACGCCATTGATGTCGAGTGGGGGCGCGCCTTTGACGCCGAAACGATCGAAGCCGCAATCAAGACGGTGCGCCCGAAAGTGCTCGCCATCGTGCAAGGCGACACCTCGACGACGATCGCTCAGCCCCTCGAAGAGCTCGGGGCCATCTGCCGCGAGTACGACGTCCTGTTCTATTGCGATGCGACCGCCAGTATCGCCGGCAACCGGTTCCTGACCGATGAGTGGGGCGTCGACGCGGTGTCGGCTGGTTTACAGAAATGTCTGGGCGGGCCGTCCGGTAGCGCGCCATTGACCCTGTCTCCCAGAGCTGTTGAGGTGATCGAGTCTCGCAAGAGCATCGAGGCCGGTATCCGTGATGCCGACAGCGTGGTTCGCGCGAATCGCGTCCAGTCCAACTACTTCGATCTCGGTCAGATTCTCGACTACTGGGGACCGAAGCGGTTGAACCATCACACCGAAGCCACCACGATGCTCTACGGTGCTCGCGAATGTGCACGCTTGTTGCTCGAAGAGGGACTAACCGAGTGCGTGTCGCGGCACCGCCTGCATGGCGACGCGATGCTTGCCGGAGTCCAAGGACTCGGCCTGAGGACGTTCGGCGACTTGCGATACAAGATGACGAACGTTGTCGGAGTCGAGATCCCGGAAGGCGTGCACGGCGAGGCGGTACGCGCTGACCTGCTGACGGACTACGGCATCGAGATCGGTACCTCCTTCGGTCCTCTCCACGGACGGATCTGGCGGATCGGCACAATGGGTTACAACGCTCGCCGCGACGCCGTTCTGACCACATTGACCGCGCTGGAGGCGGTGCTTCGTCGGCACGGGGTCAAGGTTCCTGCCGGTGGTGGGAGCGAAGCAGCCATCGAGTCCTACACATCTGCGATGTCGCCGAGCGGGACTCTTAAGCCTTCTAGCTCTGCGTTGCCCGTGGGTTGCTCTGGTACCTCGGCAGTCGACCGCGGGCCAGTCAAAGACTGAGAATGTGCGGATTGCGGCGCGATTGCAGCGGATCTCTTTGAGACTGTCGAACTGCCTACTCGATGACGATGTCGAGACTGTCGGAAACAGGCACGGACTGGCATGCAAGCCGCATGCCTTTGCCTAATTCGTAGTCGTCAAGCGTGTCGTTGACACGCATCTCGACTTCGCCGGCTTTGAGAGTGAAAGCGCATGCGCCGCAATTCCCTTCGCGGCAGACGAAGGGTGCGTCGATACCGTTGTCGAGCATCGCGTCGAGGAGAACGGTGTCGGGCGGGCAGCGAAAGGTGTAGTCCTCCCCTTCGACCTCTGCGGTGACAGGCGTACCCACGTCCGTCGCGGACGGTGGATCGGCGACCGAGGTATGGAACGGGTTGGCCTGGATAGAGCTGAAAACCTCTCGATGGATGGCATCGGGCGAGAGTCCCGCGGCGACGAGGGCGTCGTGCGCGAGGTCCATGAATACCTCTGGGCCGCAGAGGTATGCATCCGAATCGGGCGATGGGGTTACCAGGTTGCGCAGCCCGGTGGCGGTCGGCAAACCGTGGTCGGACTCGAACCAGTGGATCACCTCGAGGCGCGTCGGATAACGCTGGAGTAGGTCGGCCAGGGTGCTCGCGAACATCACCGATTCGGTCGACCTGTTCGCGTAGACCAGCACGACCCGCTCCTGGTGGACCTCCAGCGCGGTTTTGAGGATGGACAGCACCGGAGTGATGCCACTGCCGGCCGCGACAAGAACGAGTGGCTTGTCCCACCGTGACGGCACAAAAGAGCCCGCAGGCCTCAGCGCCGACAGGGTCATTCCGACGGTGGCGTTGTCGCAGAGCCAATTGGACGCGTAACCGCCCGGGGTGCGTTTGACCGAGATTGCCGGCCGCTCGTCGCAGTCGGGGCTGCTCGACAGCGAGTAACAACGCGCTACGGAGCTGTCCTTCTCGTGCGGGATCTCCAGGGTGACGAATTGTCCGGGTCGGTAGTCGAATGGCGCCAGACGGTCGGTGTCGGGTGTGGAGAAGACAAGGGTGACGGCGTCGGACGTTTCCTCGATCACGTTCTCGACCTGCAGTCGAAGGGTCCGTGCACCGATGGCCGTGCCGGCCGAATCGATCGTCAAGAGTCATCCTTTCGTGCACTGTCTGCACTCGGCCGACACTGGCAGGCCTGCTCCGGTGGAATGAAGTGCGTTGATCTGTGTGAATAAACCGTACCATTGACAAATGGCACAGTTTCCGATGATGCTGTCGTTATGACAACGAGAGGCGCGGTCGTGCCATTGCGGGGATCCCTGCGGTCCCGGTGTGCTGCGCGGGTGACGGCGGCGACGCTGCGTCCGGTCGCGTCGCGGCTTCCGTACGACAAGGGCGGCGTGCAGGTCGCGCGCGTCCTCGTCGAGGTCGCAATGCGTTTGTGCGGCAGTAGGCTGCGCGGAACCAGGGTCACAGCGGTGAGCGACGACGGAGTCTTCGGTGAGTGGGTGGACGCCACGAAACCCGGGTTCCCGGACGAGAATGTCGCGGACGAGGCCGCCGGAGTGGTGCTGTATCTGCACGGCAGCGCCTATGCGATCTGTTCGGCGCGCACGCACCGTGGCCTGGCATCGCGACTCTCACGTGAAGCGGGTCTGCCGGTGTTCGTGGTGGACTACCGACTCGCACCCGAGCATCCGTTCCCGTCTGCCGCGGACGACATCGAGCGGGCGTATCGGTGGCTGCTGGAGCGTGGCTACGACCCCGGCAACATCGTCGTCGCGGGAGACTCCGCGGGCGGACACCTCGCGCTGGACCTGGTCATCGACAACGCTCGACGCTCAATACCTCAGCCTGCTGCGGTGGTGCTGTTCTCCCCCTTGATCGACTTGACCTTCGATTTGGCCGAGGGCCGCGAGCGCGTGCGGCGCGATCCGATGATTTCCGCTGCCGGCGCGCGGGCCCTCACCACGCTCTACACAACCGGACAGGAACCGGATATCCCGCGCCTGCGACTGGCGGTGGAGGCCGGAACGGTGTTGCCGCCCTTCCTGGTGCAGGCGGGTGGCGCCGAGATGCTGGTCGCCGACGCCGAATACCTGCGCGACCTCGTCGAAGCCAACGCGGGTACATGCACGCTCGAGATCTGGCCCGACCAGATGCACGTCTTCCAAGCGCTTGATCGCGTGTCTCCGGAGGCGGCGCCCGCCTTGCGACGGGCAGCACAGTTCCTCCGCACCGAACTCGGGCTCACCGCAGTCCCTTTCGGCCAACCAGCCCTCTAACAGAAATCGAGAAGTCATGTTCGGATTCCGATCGACCCCGCCGCCGTCGTACGGCGCCGATGCCGTGGTGACCGGCGCGGGAAGCGGTATCGGCCGCGCCTTTGCCATCGAGCTCGCCCGGCGCGGAGGCCGCGTTGTGTGCGCCGACATCTCACTCGAACGGGCGGAGGAAACCGTCCGCCTTCTTGCCGGCCGTGGCTACGCAGTCCAGTGCGACGTTGCCGACCGATCGCAGGTGGAGGATCTCGCCTTGTTCGCCGAACTCGAATTCGGTGGCGCCCCAACGGTGGTGATCAACAACGCCGGCGTCGGCATCGGCGGGCAGCCGGTGGGCAGCATCGGTCTCGACAACTGGAACTGGGCCCTGAGTATCAATTTGTGGGGCGTCATCCACGGGTGTGAAACGTTCATTCCGCAACTGCGCGCGGCCGGACGCGGGGGTGTCATCAACGTTGCCTCTGCCGCGGGGTTCGCCGCCGCGCCGACCATGGGCCCCTACAGCGTCGGCAAGGCCGGTGTCATGTCGCTCTCGGAAACCTTGGCGGCGGAGTTGTCGGGAACCGGTGTGCGCGTGAGCGTACTGTGCCCGACGTTCGTCAAGACCAACGTCGCCGTCGACGGCCGTATCACCGCGAAGTCTTCCCAACTCGCGCAGAACCTGATGCGGTGGACCGGGTTCTCGCCCGAGCGCGTCGCCGTCGGCACACTCGACGCCTTCGACAAAGGCCGCCTCTACGTCGTTCCGCAGCTTGATGCCAAAGCGATCTGGCTGGCCAAGCGACTAACTCCAGCTCTCTACGCCCGCGGTGCCGGGCTGCTCAATCGACTGATGCCGGACGAGCCCGCGCCGCACAGCCAGCTCCAATCCGCTTCAACGACAGGAAAGTGACGATGACACAGAACTTCGATTTCGATGCCATGCTGGACAAGATCAAAGACCGTCAATGGGCCCTCGCCGACATCGACTGGGATGCACCGGGTGCGGAGCTGATCAGCCCCGAACTGCACGCCAAACTCAAGCCGTTCATGTCGGATCTGATGTGGATCGAGAACGTCGGTGCCCGCGGCTTCGCGGCCATGGCGCGCAAGGCCCCGACCGAAACCCTCCGAGACATCTACCGCCACTTCCACGCCGAGGAACAGAAGCACGCCAACGCCGAACTGGCGCTGATGCGCCGGTGGGGAATGCTCGAGAACGACGAGATCCCTCAGCCGAACGTCAACGTCAAACTCATCATCGACTGGCTGGACAAGTACTCCGACCAAACCCCACTGGCCGTGCTCGGCACAGTAATTCCGATGCTCGAGGTGGCCCTCGACGGTGCGCTGGTGAAGTTCATCGTCGACGAGATCGACGACCCGGTCTGCCAAGAGGTGTTCAAACGCATCAACGCCGATGAGTCACGGCACCTCGCAGTTGATTTCGAGGTCATCGAGCTTCTCGGTCATGCGAAGATGCGCAAGATCATCGTGGAAACCGTCGGCGCCTGGATGCACCCGTCGCTGATCATCGGCACCCTGCGTTACATCCCGTTGCTGAACAAGATGCGCGACAACATCGTTGCGATGGGTGTCGACGAGGAGCGTCTCTACACCGCCATGAAGCGATTCAAGAAGGTCGGTGAGCGCACGCCGTTCCCGAAACGCTTGCCCATGTACCGCTTCATCGCCTGGCACGGATCGGTGGTGATCAATCGTGACCACCCGTACCATTATTTGGCCGATTCGATGGTCACCCTGACCGCCAAGTACCCCAAACGCCTGCTCCGCGCCCAGCCCACCTGGTCGAAGGAACTGACCTACGAGCCCGTCGCATGAGCGGCCGTGAAGTGTTGTCCGTTGCTGTGATCGGCGGCGGATTCGCCGGCGTCGGCGCAGCTATCCGACTCAAGCAACGCGGCATCGCAGACATCGCCATCTTGGAGCGTGGCACCCGTCCCGGGGGGACGTGGCGTGACAACACCTATCCCGGTGCGGCATGCGACATTCCGTCGCGGCTGTACTCCTACAGTTTCGCGCCGAATCCGGACTGGTCGCACACCTACTCCGGCAGCGAAGAGATCCTCGCCTACGTCGATTCGATGATCGACAAGTTCGAGCTGGGCCAGTATTTCCGGTTCGAACACAACGTGGCCGATCTGACCTGGCACGAGGACTCGTCGCTGTGGGAGATCACCATCGACGACCGCGAGCCGGTCTTCGCTCGCGCCGTTGTCATGGCGTCGGGCCCCCTTGCCAACGTGAGCCTCCCGAAGATCCGCGGCATCGAAACCTACGAGGGCGAGAAGATCCACAGCGCCCGCTGGAACCATGACTACGATTTCGCGGGCAAGAAGGTTGCCGTCGTGGGCACCGGGGCGAGCGGGGTGCAGATCGTGCCGGAGCTGGTCCGTGTGGCGGACTCGGTGAAGGTCTTCCAGCGCACACCCGGCTGGGTTCTTCCGCGCACCAACCTGAGCACGCGGCCGGTGACCCGTGAGGTGTATCGACGCCTGCCGTTCACGCAGTCGCTTGCCCGCAAAGCCTGGTTCTGGGGCCATGAATCCGTCGCCTTGGGTGTGGTGTGGAAGTCGCCGCTGACCCGCGTCGTGGAAGGGGTGTCCAAGCTGCACCTGCGCACCCAGGTGCGTGATCCATGGATGCGCCGTCAGCTCACGCCCGAGTTCCGGGCCGGATGCAAGCGATTGCTGATGACCAGTCAGTACTACCCGGCTCTGCAGAAGGACAACTGCACCTTGGTGACCTGGCCGATCGCCAGTATTTCCGAGAAGGGGATCCGCACCGTCGAGGGGATCGAGCACCAGTTCGACGCCATCGTCTTCGCGACGGGATTCGACGTCTCCAAGGCGGGCACGCCGATTCCGATCACCGGCCGCGGCGGCCGAGTCCTCGCCGAGGAGTGGAGCAAAGGCGCCTACGCCTACAAGTCCGTTGCCGTCTCGGGATACCCGAACATGTACTTCACCTTCGGTCCGAACTCCGGGCCAGGCCACAGCTCAGCGCTGGTGTACATGGAAGCGCAGATCGACTACATCGTCGACGCCATCGCCACGGCAGTGAACCAGAACTTCGTCCTCGACGTGCGCGCAGACGTGCAGGCGCAGTACAACGAGGATCTGCAGCAGCGGTTGACCAAGACCACGTGGAACTCGGGCTGCTCGAGCTGGTACCTCACCGAAGACGGCTTCAACGCCACCATGTATCCCGGCTTCGCGACGCAGTACGTCAAGCAGCTCGACACGGTTGTCTTGCCGGACTACTCGATCACGGCCGCGAACACCGCCGGCGTGGATGACGCTGTCCTGGCCGGGACTCCCTGATTTTCGTAGACAACTAGGGAACCCGAAAATCCCACCGCTGCAGGGGTACACGAGGGGAGTGATGCGGAGAACCGCATCACTCCCCTTGTTTCATGTCCGGCCGGGAGCTGACGCGAAAGCTGCGCCGTCAGGAGGGGACCACGGAGCGCGAACTGCCTGAAACCAGCAACGCCTGGTCGTCGGCGAGTAGTCGCAGTGTGAATTGCCCACCGAATCGGTGTCTGAGTTCGTCGATGATCGCCCGACCCGACACAATGCCGTCGGCGTGGGGCACGACGACTTCGTCAATCCAGCCAAGCCCGGTTGTGGAGTCAAGACTGCGCGCCTCGGAGGGGTCGTCGAGGAGGGCGAGCGGTTCGATATCTGCGCCGATGACGCACGCACCCGCACTTGCGCCGATGTAGGGGAGACCAGCTTCGACGCGTTCGGTGAGGACATCCGCGAAACCCGTGCGCCGCATTACTTCGAGCAAGTGGAAGACGTTGCCGCCGGAAACGAAGACTGCATCAACCGTGTCCAGTGACTTCGCGAGGTCGATTGCCGTCATGGCTTCGATGTCGAGTTCGACTGTATGCCAGCCCTGTTCGTGGAGAGTTGTTCGATCGAAGTCCACCCAGGCTCGGTTGTCATAGATCGACGATGCGGTCGGTACAAACCCGATGGTGGCGCCAGGACCGGTTCGGGGCGTCAAGAAGCCCGGTACCGCCGACAACCATCGGCTCACCAACAGGAGTTCAGCCACAGCATCAGCCTGCCACGTTGCGCGTCGGGAGACCGGAAACTATTGAGGTGGGCACAACTTTAGTACTTCGCGTCAGAGCGGGGTGAGGCCGATCATCCGGCGGTCCGAGGAAAGAATCCACCCATTGTCGTACGGTGTCATCGCACGGCCCGAACGGAACGTCTCGGGATCTGCGTCGATGGCCACAAATGGCGCTGTCCACACGATCTCGCCGGTACCGATGTCAACCGCCATCAGTGCCTCGGTCCCCTCGACCACTCCGGATCCGACGAGTAACCCGCCACCGGCCGCGAGGGGGGTCAACGACTCGTCCCCATCGGTGCGCCACAGCTGCTTTCCGGACCGCACGTCGATACCTACCGCGCGTGCGTTTGTCGTATCGCTGAGGTAGGCGGTGTTGCCTACGACGGCTGTGACAGTTCCGGACTGCCCGGCGACGAGATCCGGGTTGGTCCAGAGGCGCTCGCCGGTGGTGCGGTCGTACGCAGAATCGCCGAGAAGGACGGGATCATCTGCGTCGGCGTGCTCGAATACCGGATACTGCACTTCCGGACTCGTCGAGGTCGCGAGCACCTTTCCGTCCGGTCCCCGTAGAAGCTGCTCGGACTCGGTGTCGTCGGACCCACACCCGCTGTTCGATTGCACCACAACACCTCCGGGCTCGAGGGTCGCGCTCGACACGCAGCTCTCGCCGCTGCCCCACAACAGGTTGCCGGAATCAGCGTCGAACTGCGCCATAGAGACACCCATCCGCACGAGCCCGACCTCGTCGGCCACGGTCAGTACGCCCGACTGGTACACGTCCTCCCATCCGCCGCTGACGTCAAATTTCTGCGTCCAGTTGGCAGAGACGTCGTCGAAGTTGCCTGAATGGACCCGGACCTCGCCGTCTTCGGGGCTGCCTTCGATGATGTACAGGGTGTCGGCGGTGGTCGTGAGACCGAAAACGTATTCCTCGACGGAACGCCTCTCTGACGCACCCGACTTGAGGTCGTACGTGACGATCGCGTGGCCATCGGCTTGTGCGTAGCAGTAGATCTTCCCATCGATCGGCTGATCGCTGCACTGCTCGAGATCCGCGGCGGGAGCGCGCCAGCGGACAGAACCGTTTTCGGGGTCGACACCGATCATCACGGCCTCGTCGAGGACGTACCTGTCGGTCGGAATGCCGACAATGGTCACGAGAGTGTCTGCTGCCAGGATGAATCCAGGAGTGCCGGACATGTACGACGATCCCCCGCGCGGATCAGAGAAGTCTCCGAACGGACGGCCGAGGTACTCGGCGGCATCGAGGGACCAAGCGAGCCCCGGCGCGTGCTCGTTTGTCCCGGTGATCTTCTTGACCGACGTCGGACCCTGGTTGGCCACCACGGCCGCCGCTGCGGTGACTGTCACGACGGCGGCTGCGGCGGCCGCGATAAGCGCCCGCGTACTCCTGCTGGGCACGGCTACAGCTCCAATCCGTCTGTGAGTGCAATGGATTCGAGCTCTTCCAAGGAAAGCGGCGAATTGGGTACGGCGGCGCTGGAACTGACAGAGATTTGAGTTCCGCCGGGACGCGTCACTTCGACGGAGTTGGTCGTCTCCCTCTGCGAGTTGTCGGGACTGCTCGTTGTTGAGACCGAGCCGGAGGACTGCTGCGTCTGCACGACGGTCCCGTCAGGAAGCGTCCGCATCTCCTGCTGACCACTGGACCCTGGAACTGGGCGTTCGGGAGTGGGAAGTGGCTGGCCGCCGGTGATCGAGATCTTGAGTCCTGCAGTCCCATTCGACACCGGAAGAAATGTGCACACAATGTCATCCGAATAGTTGGCGAGTTGCAACGGAGGCAGCTTTCGGCCGCGGAGATCGGTCGTCGCGAGGATGGTATCGAGCCTGCGGGCCTGCTCCCGGGTAATGGCTGGGCCGCCGTCGTCGAAGGAATCCCCGCACCCTTCTGACGGCGCGGGTGTGCCCGGTGGGACCGGGGTGCTGAGCCGGAGTCCGGGATCACTGACAATTCGCACCAGATCATCGATTGCCAGAGGGATCTTCCCGCTGTGCTCTTGTTGCGCGTCGCCAGAAATGTCGTAGGCGGTCGCATGGATCCACGACTGATCGGGCACGTAAGCACGCGCAGATCGTCTAAGAGTCCGGGAGCCATTCACTTCCTCCCAGGTGTCGTGGACATCGACGATCGTGCCATCGGCGAGAGTGCGTCGCTCGTCGAGATAACCCGCCACACACGCGGGAACCGGGTCGGAATTCTTCTGAACCTGTAGGTAGACACTGCCTTTGGCGTCGCCGTTGACCAACGCAGCCGTGGCGTAGGTGTAGCCTTTCGGCTCTGGCTGCGCTCCGCCGAGGTCAGATACTGGCTGGAACACAAGTGACCTCTCCTGGCTTGCGAACTCAATTTCTGCACTTGGGGGCAGCGACGCGACCGCAGCGTTCGACATCGCGGTCGCCTTTGGACCGCTAAACCACGGGTACTCGGGATTGTCGTAGCTGGGGTCGCTACTGGACGTAAAAACACTGTAGCGACCCGAATCGGTGGGTGGTGGCTCGACCGTCTCGCACCCCGGAATCGGGGCGGATAGGTCCACGGGTTCTTCCACGATGTTGACGTCCATAGGCGCAGCCGGATCGGGCCCCGTCGTCGATGATGTTGGCAACGTGGTCAGTTCCGGATCCGGCGATGGCCTCAGCAGGCCGGCCACCGCGATCACCAGCGCTACGACGGACACCATGATCAACGCGTAGGTCCATGCCTGCTTCGCGCGTGACGATTCCTGCTCGTTCATCCACTTCCTCCCCGTTGCGGACGCTACGGCAGCCGTGGCAATAAGGCCAGTACGCTGGCCACCTTGCCCAGGTGGCTACAGCACCGCTTGCACTACACGGCGCTTACGACCTGGTGGTCGGATCCGCGGCGCTCGAGAGCGCGATCCCGGGCGAGCAGGAAGAAGGGGATCGCGGTCGCGATGCCCACCCCGAAGGTGAGGACAAATGAAGCGACCCACCATCGGATGATGTGGAGCTTCTTCGCTTCCGAGAACGCCCAGATATGGAATCCGATGACCACGTACATGAGGTCGACCATCGCGAAGCGGCCCGGCGTTGTCTTGTGGATGTCTCCGATGAAGAAGTCCAGTACCGACTTAGGGCCGTTTTCGCGGACGTACGGAATTGCGATGGCGTTCTGGGTCACCAAGGCCGCCACGAACGTGACCATGAGAGACCGGCGCCGCCAGATGTCATTGGTGGTGGGTGATTTCGACATAGTGCTCCTCTGTCTTGAGTTTCATCTGCACGATCACGTCGGGCCTAGCTGACTCGCATCAGTCTCTCTATTTTGCGACGACCACCTCCTCACTGTCGGCAGCACTTCGGGCCAATGCAACTGCAGCGGCGACCGTCGCGACGAGCGCGATCGCCAGGATCGCGGCCACGGCCCTGTCGGCATGCAGGTACTCGCCGAGCACAACGAAGCCCAGCAGCGAGGCGACCATCGGTTCCATCACCGTGGTGGCCGGGAGCGATGCCTGCAATGCGCCGACCTGAAAAGCTGACTGCTGCAGTGATATAGCGATCACCGCCACAACGATCAGCGCGTAGGGCTCCACCGACGTGAGCAGCGCGACGGGGCCGCGCCCGACGAGATGGACAACCCCTTTGGTCAGCACTGCTGCAACGCCGAAGAGTGCGCCTCCGGCGAGTCCCAGAAGTAGCGCACGCCGTGACCTGGATCCGTTGCGCGACAGCAGGACAAACGCGGCGACAAAAGGTAACCCGATGGCGCAGATGATGATCCAGTGCTGCGTCTCGGCACGTTCGACACCGGGGCGTGGGTCGCCCACCACAACGAGTACGGCGACAGACAGGGTCAACGCCGCCGCCCAAGCCCAGTCCAGTGGCCGGACGGTACGACCGGAGAATCTCGCCCCCAGCGGTAGGGCGAACAGCAACGACAACACGAGAAGGGGCTGCACGAGCAGAAGCGATCCGAGCCCTAGAGCAACCGCCTGAAGGCCGTAACCACCGAACCCCACCAGTGTGCCCAGCCACCATTCCGGTCTGCGAACGAGTGTGGTGATCGGCCCGAGCGCGCCCACGTCATCATCGCTGATCACCGACGCCGATCGCTGTCGGATCACCGTGCCCACTGCGATACACAAAGCGGCGCCGACCGCGCACAGAACCGCCAGGAACGAGTTGCTCACTCACAGAACGTACCGTGAGCGCATCACGTCCAGCAGGAGTTGTCTCGCAGCACAGAAGATGACGCCTGATGCCGGATGACCCGACTGCGCCCCGTGTGAACGGCGGCGAAACTGCGCGTGTACCAACGGCAGTAGATGTGTTTGCGTCAGGAGACGCGCTCGGCGGCGAGACGCTCGATCCGAGGCACCGCGATCGCCATGATGCTCAAGTAGGCCGGCGCCCAGACCGGCACAGCCATGCTGAGCACGCAGCCGCCCCTTGTCGGGATCACCTCGTGCCGGGTCGCGGGCACACCTGCCACCCGCCAAGCCCATACCCGGCCGTCGATGAACTCGTTGATCTCGAATGGGAGCGGTACGCCGACCGGTGTCCACACCTTGCCGCGGGCGCCCAGCTTCAGCGGCCCGGGATCATCGAGTTCAGCACCGGCAACCGTCGGGCCCCACTTCGGCCACGACGTCAGATCCACCAGGACGTCCCACACCGCATCCGACGGCAACGACATGGAGAGTTCCACAGTCGGCATTCGATGTCGGAAACCCAGGCGCATGGGTAGGACTTAGCCAGAACACCGCGGATTCAAACCGGTCCCGCCAGTGCTGCTGGACCGAGCCGGACGGAGTGGTCAGGGAATCGGTGTGGGCGCGAGGCTGTTGCCGGGGGGAATGCCGGCGCAGTTGCTACGGGTGGGGATACCCGCAAAACGCTCGGTCAAGTACTCGAAGCCCTGTGCCTCGAACGGCGGGAACGATTCCTGGTGCGTCAGACCGTTGTACTGCGCGTAGGTGACATCGACTCCGCGGCCGCAGTATTCGTGTGCCAGACCCACCACGTCGTCGGTGACCATGATGGTGTCGCCGATGGGGTCGGCATGCCCGACAGCCAGGAACAATGGCGCCTTCGGGGTTCCCTGGCTGCCCATGATGTTGTCGTCGATCGCGCCGACGACCTGCGGCACCTGCAACAGTGAGGTGTACGGGGCCTTCACCATCTGGGCGTCCGTCAGGCCGGGATAGTCGCCGGCAAAATTGGCGATGCACTCCGAACTCACCGTTTGCATCAGCTGCTGGCCGTAGTCGGAGATGAACTTGCTGGTGTCGAGGTCGTAGGCGCGCTGGTAGGCGACGATCAGCGCGGGGATCACGCCCGCCCACTTGGTGCCGCCGCTGATGTAAGGAAGGTTGTGGGCCAGGTCGACGGGCAATCCGCCTGCCGCAACGCCGATGATGTTCAGTTCGGGCGCGTACTTCGGTGCCACCTCGGCACCCCACTGGGTGGGTACCGAACCGCCCGAGTACCCGAGCAGGCCGACCGGGGTGGAGACCGGCAGCTTCAAGAAAGCCTCAGCAGCCCGGACACCGTCGAGCGCGGCATAGCCGGACTGGCGTCCGATGGTCCACTCCAGATCTTCACCCTCGTAGTCGGGCGCCACCACGGTGTATCCGGCGGCCAGGTAGCCGGCGATCACTGCTTGTTCGGCCTCGGCGATGGGACTGGATGATCCGCCGCTGAGTGTGTACGAAGGATCGCATTGGGAACCGAGGGCGTCGTACGCCATGTGGTACGAGATCAGCTTCGTCGGTCCGGGCACCAGCGGCCGCAGCACTGTTGCGACGGTCACAGCACCTCTGCCTTGCTGATCGGTTGTGCGGTAGAGGACCTGGCTACCGGTGATCGGGGTGTCGAGCGTCGGCGTCCGAAAAGTCATCGGCCGGCTCCGCAGTACCGTGCCCGGCGTGATGTCGGTGAGCGACCCGTCGTAGCTGTAGAAGGGGTCGGCCGACGGAAGCGGGGACCCGGGCCCCGGATCTGCCTGCGCGGCAGGAACACCCGCCAGGGCCAACGATCCGACGAGGAGACCTACTGCGGCGACGACACGCAGGGCGAGAGTCCGACCACTAAATGACATGGTGATATTAAAACACCGGTCCCGCGACCGCGGAGTGAGTTCGACGACTGTTCACGAAACATGATGCACCGCAACGAAATAACGATCATTCATTCCGTATTTGGGAAAGCCATTCGCTGTAGGCTTTCGGCGGTTACTGCGAGTCCAGATAGGCGATGATGGCGTTGACCAAGCCGTCGCGCGCGTCGTCGAGGTCGCCGTACGTTCCCAGGGTTCGCTCCGAGGTGATGCCGCGCATGGCGGCCGGGATCAGCGCAGCCATCTGCCGGATCCGCACCGGATCCACACCCAGGTCGGCGAACGCACGCTCACAAGCGTTGTCCCAGCGTGGTTTCCACGAGGCGAGCTCGGCTGCGGTGAGGGGGAAGTCGCGCTCGAGTTCGGTGCGTTCGCGGGGCAGGGCCGCACGCAGTGTCTCGATCGCCAGCGATTCCGGCGATCGCAGCCCGACGTACATTGCCTCCACCAACCCGGTCACCCGTTCTTGGAGGGTGCCTCCCGGCTTGACGTTCGCGGGCAGGTCGCCACGTTGCTCGGCGGTGTAGCGGAGTACGGCGGCCCACAACCCGTCGATGTCGCCGAACTGGTACTTCACCACGCCCCAGGTGGCCCCGATGTCGCGGGCGATCCGGTTTCCCGACACGGCTCCGGGGTCGCCCGTTGCCAACGCGGTGATCGCGGACTTGATCATGCTCTCGCGGGTGGCGATTCCTCGCTTGTTCGCCCGCCTGCTCGGCGCCGCCACTTCGGTCATGACAGCCGATGGTAGTCGGTGTCGGCCGCGACGCCCACTTTCAAAGAACCCTCTTTACAAGTTTCACAGATGGTTCTACGGTTGTGGTCAGCGCGGCCGCCGCAGGGTGCGTGGTCCATCCGAGTGGCTACTCGGCGTCGACTGCGGCACAACGTAATTCAGAAAACGCGGAGGTTCGGAGTGGCCAAACCCACACTGTCCATGAAGCCCACCGGCTGGTTTCAGGTGGCTTGGTCGGCTGAGGTCACCGTGCGCGAAGTTCACCGGATGACGTATTTCGGCCGCGAGATGGTGGCATGGCGAACCACGTCGGGCCAGGTGGCGGTCTTCGACGCCTACTGCGAACACCTCGGCGCCCACCTCGGCTACGGCGGCCATGTGGAGGGCGAGAACCTGGTCTGCCCGTTCCACGGATGGGAATGGAACTCCGAAGGCCGAAATGTCTGCATTCCCTACGAGAATCATCCGAACAAAGGCCGGCGGATCCGCAGTTACCCCGTCGTAGAGCGCAACGAATCCATCTGGATCTGGCACGACGTGGAAGGCCGAGCCCCCTACTTCGATGTTCCGGATGTGTTTGCCGACTTCGACGACGGCAAGAGCGCGGACGACTATTACCCATCGTTCCCCGTCGGCGTGCTCTATCGCGAGCGGCTCGAACTGCATCCGCAATACATCATGGAAAACGGCGTGGACTTCGCCCACTTCAAGTTCGTGCACAAAACTCCGTTCATTCCGGAGTTCACCAGGCAGGACTTCGACGAGCCGGTCTCGTATGTCGACTTCACGGTGGCCTTTGACGACGCGGCGTCCGAAGACGATGTCAGCAGCGGGGTGGAGGCCATCAACGGCGGACTCGGCGTGGCGGTCACCAAGAGCTGGGGCATGGTCGACAACCGGACTCTGTCCGCGGTGACGCCCGTCGACGACAACACGTCCGATGTCCGGTTCACGGTGTGGATCGGCCGCAAGCCCGGTGACCAGTCCGCGGAGATGAACGATTACGCGAAGACGATGGCGAACTACATCATCGAACAGTTCGCGGCCGACATCAACATCTGGGCGCACCAGCGGTACTCCGACCCACCGGCCCTCTCCCGCAAGGAGTTCGAGGGCTTTCGGGCCCTGCGCGCCTGGGCCGCGCAGTTCTATCCAGATGAGCAGAACCGCACCCACGCTCACACGTCGACAGTCGAGGGCACATCGTGATCGGTGGTCGAACCACCGGTCCGAAGATCGGTACACAAGCCGAGATCAACAGGGAGACAACACATGAGTACTGCTGAGAAGATTCGCGTATTCCAGGTGGCCACAGGAAATGTGGGAACCGAGATGATCAAGCGGATCGCAAGTCATCCCGACCTCGAGCTGATCGGCTTGCACTGCTACACCCCGGAGAAGGTGGGCCGGGACGCGGGCGAGATAGCGGGCCTGGCGCCAAACGGGGTCATCGCCACCGGATCGGTGAACGACATCATCGCTGCGAAGCCGGATGTGCTGACCTTCCACGGGGTGTTCCCGGACGAAGAACTATACGAGCGTGTGCTGGAAGCCGGCATCAACATCGTCACCACGGCCGACTGGATCACGGGGCACCACAGAAACCAGAACCACCCGCACCCGTCAGGCAAGAAGACAACCGAAGTGCTCGAAGCCGCCTGTCAGCGTGGAGGTTCCACCTTCTATGGCACCGGTATGAACCCCGGACTGTGCCAGATACTCGGAGTCGTCCACTCCGCCGATGTGGCAGATATCGAGAACGTGACCGTCATCGAATCGGTGGATGTGTCGTGCCATCATTCGGTGGAGACGTGGAAAGAGGTCGGGTACGGACGCCCCATCGACGACCCGTCGATCCCCGGATCACTGGAGAAGTACACGAGAGTGTTCTCCGACAGCGTCTACATGATGGCCGACTGTTTTGATCTGAAGCTTGACGAGGTCAAGTTCTCCTACGAGCTCGGTGCGTGCACCAAAGACGTGGACCTCGGGTGGTACCAGATGCCAAAGGGTTCGCTGGGCGCGAACTACATCAAGTACCAGGGCATGGTGGACGGTGTGCCGCGGGTCGAGTCACACCTGGAATGGCAGATGACGCCGCACACCGCGCCCAGCTGGGACATCAAGGGTTGCTACATCACCCATATCCAGGGCGACCCGAACATCTACAGCAAGCACATGATCTTCCCGAAACCGGGAGTGCGGCTTGACAACCCGGAGGACTTTGCATCCATCGGTATGACCGTCACAGGTTTGCCCGCGCTGAACTCGATCCGTTCGGTGGTCAGCGCGCGACCAGGAATCCTCACGAGTGCAGACATGCCCTTGCGGGGCATGGCGGGCCGTTTCAAGCTGTGAATCCGCAGCGATCAGGACGCGTCCTGTAGGCCGGCGGCGCGGCGGATGTCGACGACCGGAGCAGGTGCCTCGGTGAGCAGGCGCTCGTCGGCGAACAGTTCGAGGACCTGACGGGCCGGACGGACCGGCGCGAAGACCCTGAAACTGTCGGGCCGGCGAGCGTATGCCTCGAACACCACATCGATGGCGGCAGAGGAAAAGAAGTTCACCTGAGACAGGTCGAGTACCACCTCTGAGTAATTGGTCATCGCTGCATTGATGACCGCCAGAAGCTGCGGAGAGGTGACCATGTCGGCGTTGCCACTCACCCGGACAACTGCGTGTGCTTCGGTGAAGGATTCGACACTGATCTCGAACGGCCATTCGCGGTCGGAGAACTCGGTTGCCAGGAAATCTGCGGTCATCGTTCTGCCTTTCTCGTTCGAAACGGGAATCTACGCAACTCGGGCTTCAGGTTGGTGATCTGTTTGAACAGTAGAAAGTTGCGCTCACCCAAGCAATGCGTAACGAGCTTCGGCGCGCAATCGTGACGAACGATAACGGAAAGGTAACGGCGGCGAGGTGCGCCCCGGATGCGTGGGGGCGGGAACTAATCGCGAAACGCCTCGACCACGTCCGCAACCCGTTGAAGTTGACTGACGTCTGAACTGGTCGGGATGAGGTGGATCTCATCGGTGCCGATGGCAGCGAACTTCGCCAGTACCTCGGCAAGCTGATTCTCGTCGCCCGCCCAGCCTGTGGTGGGAGCGATGGCGTCGACGAAGTCGGCAGGGATCCAGTTCATGTACCGACGCAGATGATGGTGGATCTGCGCGCGGGCGGGTTCGGGATCGCCGAGTGCGAACCAAAAGGATGTCGCCAGATGCGGTGGCTTCTTGCCCGCCTCCGCCCACGAGGTGGTGGCGACGTCGAACAGCTCTTTCTGCTTGTCGACGTCCAGGTCAAGCGTGGTCCCGGCCAATCCCTCGGCCCAATGTGCCGCGGAGCGAACCGTTTTCGGGCCGATGGTTCCCACCATCAGCCGAGGTCCACCCTCTTGCTCGGGTGAGGGGCCAACGGGGAGCACCGATTCGGTGATCCGTTCGCCGGCCCACACCCGTTTCATGATCGCGACGCGGTCGGCCATGCCGCGGATGGTCTGAGTCTTCGGGTCGGCGCCGACTGCTCGATAGTCCTCGTGCCGTCCGCCTACCCCGAGTCCGACCGTCAACCGTCCGCCGGAGAGCATGTCGCCCGTTGCGAGCGCCTTCGCCAGCATGACCGGGTCGTGGAGCTGGGGCACGATCACCGTGGTGACCAGTTGCACCCGGTCGGTCCACGCGGCAACCGCCCCGAGCATCGTGAGACTGTCGGGGTTGTCGAAGGCCATGCGCTCGCCCCAGCAGATGGACGAAAAAGGCCCATCGTCAACGGCTTTCGCCCATTGTTTGAGAACAGTTGCATCGAGATCCGGTTCCATCACCGGCAACGTCATTCCGACCTGCACGAACCTGATCCTCCATGATCGCCCCGGGTGGGGTGCCGGTTTCGCCGATCTTCAGATCAGTCCCTGCGCGAGCATTGCATCGGCAACGTGAGTGAATGCGCTGATGTTCGCTCCCGCGGTGTAGTTGCCGGGAAAGCCGTAAGCCTCTGCGGTGTGCAGGCACCGATCGTGGATCGAACGCATGATCTCGGCGAGCCGTTCCTCGGTGTGGTCGAACGACCACGAATCCCGGGACGCGTTCTGCTGCATCTCCAGGGCGCTCGTCGCCACCCCGCCGGCATTGGCTGCCTTGCCGGGCGCGAAACGAACGCCGGCGTCAGAGAACAGCTTGATGGCCTCAGGTGTGGTGGGCATGTTCGCGCCCTCGGCCACGATGCGGCAGTCGTTGGCGATGAGCGCTTTCGCGTCATCGGCGTCGAGTTCGTTCTGCGTGGCACAGGGCAGCGCGATGTCGACCGGAACGTGCCAGATACTCCCGGCCGTGCCGAGCTCGGCTCCCCGGCCTCGTGCCTGCA
Organism: Williamsia muralis NBRC 105860; assembly: GCF_001598915.1. Lineage (GTDB taxonomy): Bacteria > Actinomycetota > Actinomycetes > Mycobacteriales > Mycobacteriaceae > Williamsia > Williamsia muralis. The sequence continues at coordinate 325,555 of NZ_BDAP01000002.1, forward strand.
CGTAATCTGCGATCCGTCCACGCTGCTTGATCTTGACGTCTTTGAGATGCTCCAAGTCGAGGCCGTTGTCGTCCACCACGTATCCGCTCGAGTCAGAGCAGGCCACCGCGATCCCGCCGAGTTGCTGGATCTTCTCGATTGCGTAGATGGCGACGTTGCCGGAGCCGGACACTGCGACACGTTTACCGTCGAAGGAGTCGCCCATGGCGGCGAGCATCTCGCTCACGAAGTACACCGTGCCGTATCCGGTGGCTTCGGTACGGACCTGCGAGCCTCCCCACGACAAGCCCTTCCCGGTCAGAACCCCGGACTCGTATCGGTTGGTGATGCGTTTGTACTGTCCGAACAGATATCCGATCTCCCGTCCACTGACACCGATGTCACCGGCGGGGACATCGGTGTGCTCGCCGATGTGCCGGTAGAGCTCGGTCATGAACGACTGACAGAACCTCATCACCTCGTTGTCGGAGCGGCCCTTCGGGTCGAAATCCGCCCCGCCTTTGCCGCCACCGATCGGCAAGCCGGTGAGGGCATTCTTGAATATCTGCTCGAAGCCGAGGAACTTGACGATGCCGAGATACACGCTGGGGTGAAAACGCAGACCACCCTTGTAGGGGCCGAGTGCAGAATTGAACTCCACCCGGAACCCGCGGTTGACCTGCACGCCGCCGGCGTCGTCGGTCCACGGCACTCGGAAGATGATCTGCCGTTCGGGTTCACAGAGGCGACGGATGATCGCAGCGTCCGTGTAGTGCGGGTGTTTGGCCACCACCGGACCGAGACTGTCGAAGACCTCGCGCACGGCTTGGTGGAACTCACCTTCGGCGGGGTTGCGGGCGACGATGTCCTCGTAGAGGTCATGTAGCTTCTCATCGATCACTTGGAACAGTGCTCCCTCTGCGGTCTTGTCGAGGCGTCGGACGTGCCGTGTTGCCCGATCAGCCTATCGATCGACAGAAATTGCCTTTCGCCGGAGATGTCCATCGCTCAGTGTCTATTCACGCAGCGGCCATCGTGAAAGAGTTGCGCCGATCATGTGACCGAGGGGGCGAGTGTGCCGTTGTACTACCCGTACTGGTGGGGGATGTATTGGTGGGGGCCGTACATGCCCTACGTGACACTCATTGTGCTAATCTTGATGATCGCCTCGCTAGTGGACATCGTCGGCGGTGAAGGTGAGCCGAAAGGCATGCCGCGGTGGGGCTGGCTGCTCCTGGTGATAATCCTTCCGTTTGTCGGACCGGTGGTGTGGTTCCTCAGCGGTCGCCCTCGTGCCCGCAATCGTCGCCGGCCCGCCGACCGCGGTGCCGGATCACTGTTTCCCGAATACGACCGCAAAGGCCGGTTCGTCCCGCAAGACCCCGTCGCGGACGCGGAGTTCTTGCAGCGCTGCCGCGAACGAGCTGAACAGCAGCGGCGCGACGCCGATCTGGAATGGCGGCGCCGTCGGCGCGAGGAACGCTGACAGCCCGTTCCGGTCACGCGAAACCCCTCGGACCTGCGAACCGGCGACGTACCGTTGGCAGAGTCGTCGAAAAGGGGCCCGAGATGCGCTCACTGGTCAAGACATCCGCCGCCGCAGGTCTGGCAGCAGGCATCGGCGCGCTGGCGTCGCAAGACGTGAACACCCGCTGGTACCGCAAGCTGTCGAAGCCGCCGTTCCAGCCACCGTCCGTCGCGTTCCCGATCGTATGGACCGCGCTCTACAGCGATGTCGCCATCAGCTCAGCGGTGGTGGTCGACCGCCTACATGAGCAGGGCCGCCACATCGACGCGGCCGCCTTCGAACGAGCGCTGTACCTCAATCTTGTCCTCAACGGATCCTGGACCTGGGTCTTCTTCAAAGCGCATCGTCTCGACGCTGCGACCGCGACCGCAGGTGTGCTCACTCTGAGTTGTGTGGATCTGGTTCGGCGCGCGCAGCCAGGGTCGCCGATTGCTTCCGCGGCGCTGGTTCCGTACGCCGCGTGGTGCGCTTTCGCGACGGTTCTGTCGGCCGCGATCTGGCGTCGTAATCGCTGACCGCAGAATGTGCAGGCTTTGTGTCTCCTTGCAGGCGTTGCAACACCTGTAAAGAAACACAAAACCTGCGTTTGAGCGTCGGTATCCTGTGTCGGTGTCCGAGTGCGACGACGACCTGGCGGCCCGGCCCATGGAGTACCCCGGCCGAGCTGTGGACGGCACCGGCGTGCTCGTAGGCGACGAGTACCGACAGCTTGCCACGGTCGAGGACATCGAGCGCGAACTGCGCAGGGCGGCGAAACCTGGACTGTCGCAACGCCGGCCGGTGGTCGCGGTGGGTTCAAACGCCTGTGCAGCGGTGATGAGGCGAAAGCTCGCGGAGGTCGATGGGTGTGTTCCCTTCCTCCTGGGCACCGTCAGCGACATCTCGGTCGGCCACAGTGCGCACCGCAGCGTCGCCGGATTCATCCCCGCGGCCCCGTTCCGTCGCCCCGGCCCGCCGATCTCGGTGGTGATGACAATGCTGACGCCGGAACAGCTGAGCGCCGTCGACCGCACCGAGCCCAACTACCGCCGCGTCGAGATCGAGTGCGACACCGCCGGGCTCAGAGTCGGTACCGCCGAGGTGTACGTCTCGCTGTGGGGTGTGATCGCACCACCGGGCGAGGAACCGTTCGGTCTGACACCACAACAGCACTTGCACAACGAATTGCGAGCCCGCTGTCCACGATTCGGCGTCACCGAGCCTCCTCGCGCGACCGTGGTCTTGTCGAGGGTGCTGGCGGAGGAAGGCTGGGTGGCCGGCAGCAACTTGTGACTCGGGTGTCGTGCAGAGCGACCTCAGCGAACAATCTCGAACACCGCGGCCAAACCCTGACCGCCGCCGATACACATGGTCTCGAGCCCGTATCGCGCATCTCTGCGGCGCATCTCCCGGGCGAGGGAGGCCAGCATTCGTCCGCCCGTCGCGCCGACCGGGTGACCGAGCGAGATCCCCGAACCGTGAACGTTGGTGCGGTCGAGGTCACCGGCACCGAACTCCCACTCCCGCATCACGGCGAGGGCCTGGGCCGCGAAAGCCTCGTTGAGTTCGATGAGATCGATGTCCGACAACGTCAATTCCGCCTTGGCCAGCGCCTTCTCTGTCGCCGGGACGGGACCGATGCCCATCACGTCCGGCGCCACGCCGGCGATTCCCCAGGACACCAGCCGGACCAGCGGATCTAGGCCGAGCGCAGCCGCCGTCTCAACAGTGGTCACCACGCAGAGCGAAGCCGCATCGTTCTGTCCACTGGCGTTGCCTGCGGTGACGGTGGCATCGGGGTCGTCAGCAGCCATGATCGGACGCAATGCACCGAGCTTCTCCAGGGTCACGTCCGCACGTGGATGTTCGTCGGTGTCGATCACCTTCTCGCCGCCGCGAACCGAGACACCGACCGGGATGATCTCTTCGGCAAGGACGCCGTCCTGCTGTGCCGCCACGGCGCGTGCATGAGAAGTCACCGCGAGCTGGTCCTGTTCGATGCGGCTGATGCCGTACCTGCGGCGCAGGTTCTCGGCAGTTTCGATCATGCCGCCGGGCACCGGGTGGTGCCTGCCACCTGCCGTGGACCGGGCGCGGACGAGGCTGTCGTGCATCTGGACCCCCGTTCGCGCGGCGCCCCAGCGCATGTCGACCGAGTAGAACGATGCGTTGCTCATCGATTCGGTGCCGCCGGCGACCACGAGTTCGTTGTCGCCGTTGCCCACCTGGAAAGCAGCCTGGATGACGGCCTGCAGACCTGATCCGCACCGGCGGTCGACGTGCATTCCCGGCACGGTCACCGGTAGGCCGGCGTCGAGGGCCACCACGCGGCCGATTGCAGGGGCTTCACTGTTGCCGTTGCAGTGGCCCAGGATCACGTCTTCGATCAGGTCGGGTGCGATGCCGGTGCGATGGATCAGGCCGGTCATGGCGGCAACACCGAGATCGACGGCGGTCAGCGACGTGAACATTCCGCCATACCGACCGATCGGGGTCCGAATCGGTTCACAGATCAGCACATCGCGCACACCGGCTCCTCTCAGCGGATCCATCATGCACGCTGAAGGCCGAAAACATGGTGGGTCGGTGCATATGGACCTTCGGGCCGATGCCGGGCAGGGTGTTCCCATGACCATTTGCCTGCATCCCGTGGACCGCCTGCGGTGACCGACGTGCCGACCTCGCCACTGAAGGGGCTGCGGATCGTGGAGGTGTCGAGCTTCGTCGCCGCCCCTCTCGCGGGGATGACACTGGAAGCACTTGGCGCCGAAGTCATCCGAGTCGACCCGATCGGCGGCGCTGCCGACTACCACCGTTGGCCGGTCACCGGCGAAGGCGAGTCCATCTACTGGGCGAATCTGAACAAGGGCAAACGATCTGTCGCGGTCGACTTCCGCGACCCCGAGGCGATCGCACTGATCCGTGATCTCATCACCGAAGCCGGTGTGCTCGTGACGAATGCGGCCGGACGAGATTGGCTCGACTACGACTCCCTCGCCGCGATCCGTCCTGATCTCATCCACGTTCAGGTCCTCGGCCGCGCCGACGGTTCGGGTGCCCTCGACTACACGGTCAACGCCGCCACGGGTTTTCCGCTTGTCACCGGCCCATCGACCACGGCGGGACCGGTGAACCACGTACTGCCGGCATGGGATGTGGCATGCGGCCTGTACGCGGCGCTGTCGGTGACCGCGGCGGTGATCCGTCGATCGGAGACCGGCGCGGGTGCACGGGTGGTGCTGCCGCTGGAAGATGTCGCGCTGGCGACCACCGGGCATCTCGGATACCTGGCCGAGGCGCAGCTCGGCGGCGATGATCGACCGCGGGTGGGTAACGGAATCTATGGCACTTACGGTTGTGACTTCGCGACAGCAGATGGTGAGCGGCTCATGGTGGTTGCCATCACGCCGCGGCACTTCCGCGACCTCGCCGAGGTCACCGGAACTGCGGATGCGGTCAGAGCGGTGGAAAGTGCACTGCGCGTGGACTTCACGAAGGACGGCGACCGCTACCGCCATCGCCGGGTACTCGACGGTTTGTTCGGGGTGTGGTTCGCCGAACGGAACGCCGACGAGGCGGAGGCAGCCCTGGCGGACACGTCGGTGGTGTACGAGCGCTACCGCACCTTTGCGCAGGTTGCCTGCGGCCCAAAGGTGATGAATAACCCCATGTTCGGCCTGATCGAGCAGCCGCGCATCGGCAGCTATCTGGCACCGACCACGCCGATGACGTTCGAGGGCGCACATCCACCCGCCCGTCCCGCACCGGCCAACGGCGACGACACGGCACACGTGCTGGCGACATACCTGAACCTCACCGACGCGCAGATCGCCGACCTCCACAACCGCGGCGTGGTGCACGCAACCACTCGACCAACCACGAAGGACACCGAATGACCCGACTCGCGCAAACCCCAGGCCTCACCGACGTGCAGAGGGAGATCCTCTCCACGGTGCGCGATTTCGTGGAAAAGGACGTGATCCCGAACGCGCAGGAACTCGAACACTCCGACACCTACCCTCAGGCTCTGGTCGACACGATGAGCGATATGGGACTCTTCGGGTTGATGATCCCCGAGGAGTACGGGGGACTCGGTGAGTCGCTGCTGACCTACGCCCTGTGTGTCGAGGAGTTGGCGCGCGGATGGATGAGTGTGTCGGGTGTGCTCAACACCCACTTCATCGTGGCGTACATGATCCGGCAGCACGGCACTGCCGAACAGAAATCGCACTTTCTGCCGCGGATGGCGACAGGGCAAGTGCGCGGCGCCTTTTCGATGTCAGAGCCCGAGCTGGGATCGGACGTGGCCGCAATCCGTACCCGCGCCACACTCGACGGCGACGACTACCTCGTCAACGGTCAGAAGATGTGGCTCACCAACGGCGGGAGTTCTACCCTCGTCGCGGTTCTGGTGCGCACCGACGAAGGGTCGGTGAAGGCGCACGAGAACCTCACCACGTTCTTGGTCGAAAAGCCCGTGGGATTCGGCGAGGTGGCGCCGGGACTCACGATCCCCGGGAAGATCGAGAAGATGGGCTATCGGGGCATCGACACCACCGAGCTCTTCTTCGACGACTACCGGATCTCGTCGGACATGGTCCTCGGTGGCAGTCCCGGCCAGGGTTTCCGGCACATGATGGACGGCATCGAGGTCGGTCGCGTCAACGTCTCTGCCCGCGCATGCGGTGTCGCCTTACGCGCGTTTGAACTCGCCGCGCGATATGCACAGCAACGCAGCACGTTCGGCAAGCCCATCGCGCAGCATCAAGCCATCGCGTTCTCGCTGGCAGAGATGGCGACCAAGGTCGAGGCGGCGCACCTGATGATGATCAACGCTGCGCGGCTCAAGGACTCGGGAGAACGCAACGACGTTGCGGCCGGTATGGCCAAGTACCTGACGAGTGAGTACTGCTCCGAGGTGACCCAGGCCAGTTTCCGTATCCACGGCGGATACGGTTACTCGAAGGAGTACGAGATCGAGCGTCTGATGCGAGAGGCGCCGTTCCTGCTCATCGGTGAAGGCACCAGTGAGATCCAGAAGACCATAATCAGCAAGGGTGTGATGCGCACGTACGCCCTCTGAATGGCCTTCTCGGTGCGTAAGCCGTTCAGCGGTGGGCGGATTGGCGCCGAGCCAAGCGTCTGCGGGCGAGTTCCCGGTACGTGCGCTGGAACAACGACGACGGTGCCTGCTCGGGATCCATCAGCTCGTTCTCGGCGAGGGGGTTCTCCTCGCCGTCGATGGCCTCCCGGTCGAACTCCACCAGCGTCTTGCCTTCTCCGCGAAGCGCATCGACGGTGGCCACCAGCGAATTGTGCTTCGTGAGCGCGTCCATGAAGCCCTCGGTTCCGACGTTGAGGTGCTCGCCGAGGAGGCGATCGCGAACGTGCCGAATGCTTGCCCGGTGCTCATCGGCGGTGGCATCGTCATCGCGGATCTCGACGGCGAGGTCGCATTCGCTGTCGAAACCGAGCGAGCGGTTGTTGAGGTTGGACGAGCCGACCCGGAGCACGCTGTCGTCCATGATGAGGATCTTGGCGTGGACGTAGATCGCGTCACCCCCGGTGGTCACGGGATGGAATGCACGGAAACGGTTGTGCACGTCCGCATTCCACAGGAGCTTGAGCAGTCGGTGGCGGGCGCCGTCCATGGTCTGCTGTCCGAGCCAGCCTTCGGCGTTGCGTGGCAGCACCACCATGATCTCGGGTCCGTCGGACTCGCCGAGACGCTCGGCCATCGCTTCGGCGATGGTGCGTGATGCCAGATACTGGCTCTCGATGTAGAGATAACGCCGCGCACTCGCGATGGCCGCCAGGTAGAGCGCCTCGATCTCCCGCACCTCGTCGCGGCCCGGAATCTCCGGCAGTGTGCGTGCGACGGCCACGTCCACCGACTCCAGGGTGGGGACCAGTCCCTTGGGCCACTGGTCACCCTCGGAATCGCCGGCTATCTGCTCGAGCGTTGTCCCGGTCGCGGCCTTCCACCGGTCGCGGGCCATCTCGCCGATCGCTCGCGCGGCGTCCCCATCGACCGCGGTGGTCGCGTCATGCCATGGGCCGTAGGACTTTCCGCTGGGTTTGGTTCGGAAGTCGTTGCTGTCTTTGTGGTCTGAGGTGTCCCACCGGTCGACCGTCATGTCGATGCCGCCGCAGAACGCGAGCTGGTCATCGATCACCAAGATCTTCTGGTGATGCGCGGCCCCTACGGGGTGCGCGCCGTCGAGTTCGAAGTGCAGGCTTTCGTCGGTCAGCCAGTTCTCGACGAAGATCGGGGCCATTCCCCGGGTCATGGCGGTCAGAGCGCCGAGATTCCACTTCAGCAGATGGATGTCGAGGCCGGGCCGGTGTTTCGGCAACCACTTGAGGAAATCGCCGAGACGATTGGGCCCTTCGAGGGTCTGGCCGCCCGGCTCGAGCTTGATGCGGGTGTCGAAGTCCCAGCCGATCAGAATGATCCGATGGCGTGCCTCGAGCATGGCCGACTTGGCGTAGAAGAAGTAGTCGGCGGCATCGATGATGCAGGCGAGGCGGTCGGCTCGAGCGATCTGCCAGCAGGTGTCGCCGGGAACCAGCACTCGGCTGTCTTCGGTCACTGATGTCCTCGACTTCTTCGATGAATAGCGATGCTAAAAGTACATGGTCCTGTTGGACTCATCCATTCGGCGGCGCTGACCAGCGGTACGAGGGTGGTGAGGGTGCTCAGGGTTGTGAGGGTGCTCAGTCGGTGACGGGAGCGGGTCGCGTCCCGCGAAGATGCCCGCTGACGTCGCCGATCAAATCGATGGTGACCACCCGTTCGGCGAACTGCCAGCCGTCGGCCGTTCTCGTGAAGCGATCCCGGTACCGTCCGGCGATGATCGGCTGTAGCGACAACCCGGTCACCGCCTGAAGGACCGTGAAGTATGACCGCACGGCCGCCGACGCGCCGTCGATCTCGAGGTGGATGTTGGTCGTGACGTGCTTGGTGCGGGGTGTGCCGTCGTCGTAGGTGATCACAGACTTCCCGAACATCTCCGCGATGGCGTCGGCGCCGGTCAACGACCCTTCTCCGCTACCGAACGACGCATGCGCGAGCAGGTCACCGACACCGGCGAAATCACCTGCGTCCACCAGTTCGGCGTACGACGCGATCAGGTTGGTGATCGCTCGCTCGTCGTTTTCGGCCACGGCAGGACAGTAGGCGATCCATGCAGGCTTTGTGTACGAATACCGGCGTTGCAGTGCCTGCGGACGAACACAAACCCTGCATGGATCGGGGAGGTCGCGAGATCAGCGCTCGCTGTCGAGCATGGCCATCTGCGCCTCGGCATAACGATCGCCGGCGACCGCATCGGCCGGAACCGCCGATTCGATGGTGGCCAGTTCGTCGGCAGTGAGATGGATGTCGAGAGCCGCAACGGTTTCGTGCAGCCGAACCACCTTCCGGGCCCCGATGACCGGCACGATGTCGTCGCCTTGGGCAAGCACCCACGCGATGGCCAGCTGCGCCACCGTCACCCCACGTTCCTTTGCGATGGTGCCTAAGGTGTCGACCAGCGTCAGGTTTCTAGCGAGGTTGTCACCTTGGAACCGCGGGCTGTGCGCACGGAAGTCGTTGGCGGCGAAGGTGCTCGCCACCGAGACGCTGTCGCTGAGCAGGCCCCGCGACAACACTCCGTATGCCGTGATCCCGATCCCGAGCTCGCGCGCGGTCGGCAGGATGTCGGCTTCGATGCCCCTGGATATGAGCGCGTATTCGATCTGCAGATCGGCGATCGGATGCACGGCTGCCGCGCGACGGAGCGTCTCACTGCCCACCTCCGACAGCCCGATGTGCCGCACGTATCCGGCCTGGACCATCTCGGCGATGGCGCCCACCGTGTCTTCGATCGGCACCGCGGGATCGAGCCGGGCCGGGCGGTAGATATCGATGTGGTCGACCCCGAGGCGCGTCAATGTGTAGGCGAGGAAGTTCTTCACCGCCTCCGGTCGTCCGTCGAAGCCACCCCACCCGTTGTCGGGGGAGCGAAGTGCGCCGAACTTCACGCTGAGCTGCACGTCGTCGCGGCTACGGTCTCGCAGTGCCCGGCCGATCAGCATCTCGTTGTGCCCCATGCCGTAGAAGTCGCCCGTGTCGATCAGGTTGACGCCGGCGTCGATGGCGGCATGGATGGTGGCGATCGACTCGGCGTCATCGCTGGGTCCGTAGACGCCGGACATGCCCATCGCACCGAGGCCGATGCGCGAGACCGTGGGACCAGTTTTTCCAAGGGTTACCTGTTGAATGTTCATGCATTCACCTTCGGCCGGTTGCCGCCCCGGCGGCAGAGACCGGTCATCGGGGGACCGCCGATCCCTGGTTGAGATGGCGCGCGAACGGCACAGTGGTGGATGTGAGTCAACGAATGGATCGCGCCGAGCTGGCCGATTTCCTGCGCCGGCGCCGCGCGGCCCTGGTGCCGCGCGATGTCGGGTTGCCCGAGGGTGTGCGCCGCCGCACGCCAGGCCTGCGTCGCGACGAGGTCGCCGTGCTGGCCGGGATGTCCACCGACTACTACACCCGGCTCGAGCAATCTCGTGGGCCGCATCCTTCAACGCAGATCGTCGCCTCGATGGCGCGGGCGCTGCGGCTCACCGATGACGAACGCGACCATCTCTACCTGTTGTGCGGGCATGCTCCGCCTCCGCGTATCGGCGGCGACTCCCACGTGGGTCCGGGTCTGCTGCACCTCCTCGACAAACTCGACGACATCCCGGCGTGCGCGATCTCCGACCTCGGCGAGACGCTGGCCCAAAACCGGATGAACCTGCTTCTCGTCGGCGATCAGTCGACGGTCACGGGTCTGGACCGCTTCCACACCTGGCGCTGGTTCACCGACCCCGCGACGAGGGAACGCTTCAATCCCGAGGACTGGGCTCGGATGAGCCACAAACACGTCAGCGATCTGCGAGCGATCGCGGCCAAGCGTGGCGACGACGCCACCGTCACCGAACTGGTCGGCGCCCTTCACACAGCCAGCGATGAGTTCGCGGCGTTGTGGTCCGAACACCACGTGGCCACCCGGACCAGTGCTCTCAAACGGTTCATCCACCCGGAGGTCGGGGAGATCGCGCTGTTGTGCGAGACCCTCGTGACCCAGAAGGAAGACCAGCACCTGCTCGTCTACTTCCCCCAGCCGGGGACCGAGGCCAGAGAACGACTGGACCTTCTCGGTGTCATCGGAACCCAAGCGCTCAGCAGTTAGAGTCGCTGGTGTGACTTCCACCTACACCGCACCTGTTGTCGCTGCCGGACTCATCGGTGGTTTCGCCGCCGCCAGGTACTCGGGACGCCGCGAACTCGGCGGGGTCGTCCTGGCCGCGGCCGGCGCCTGGAGCACCGCCCAGTGGTGGCAGACCAAGGGACCTGCCGTGGCGGCCCCGCTGCTCGGTGGCTATCTGTTCGCATTCGGGGCCTCCCATCCTCTCGCCAAGAAGATCGGCGCGTGGCCGTCGGTGCTGACCGTCACCGCGGCAACCTCTGCTGCCGCATACGCCCTCGGCGACCGCTAGTCGGGTCGCGAGCGTGATGACCCGCTGATGTCCGGCATCGCGCTCACCCTCGCGGTCATCGCCGTCCTGCTCGTCGTGGTGGCGGTGCTGGCCCTGCGCGTGCGCACCCGGCCGACGCTGACCACTCCCGCCGAACGCGTCGTTCACGCGACACTCCACACCGCTTCACTCGCGGCTGTCCCGTTACGCCGCGGCCTGGGCGCCGATTCGGCGGCCGAAGCAGCGCCGCATCTACGGGAGCTGACGTCTGCGGATGCCCTCGGTCTCGCCGACGCGGACGGAACGCTCCTGGCCTGGACGGGGCCACACGAAGCGCTGACCGACACCTTTGCCCAGGCCGCGGTGCGCGCCGCCGACGAGGGTCGCCGCATCCTCATCAAAGCCCCCGACCTCGACGAGCCCGGGGTGCGCGCGCTCATCGTGCAGCCGCTGCTGCTCGAGGATTCCGCATCGGTGGGGGTGATGGGAGTGGTGACGCGCATCCAGCCGGGGCCGGGCATGTTGTCGGCGATCACGGAGGTCGCCCGATATGCGGGGAGCCAGATCGAACTGGCCGAACTCGACGCCTCGCGGGCCCGGCTCGACCGCGCCGAGGTGCGGGCTCTGCGCGCACAGATCAGTCCACACTTCATCTACAACGCACTGAACACGGTCGCGTCCTTCGTGCGCACCGATCCCGATCAGGCGCGCGAGCTGATCCTCGAGTTCGCGGACTTCACCCGGTACTCCTTCCGGTCGGCAGGTGAATACACCGTGCTCGCCGACGAACTCCGGAACATCGATCGCTACCTCACCCTCGAGCGGGCTCGTTTCGGCAGCGCACTGCAGGTCCGCCTCCAGGTGGCCCCTGAGGTGCTCAACGTGGTGCTGCCCTTCCTTGCCCTGCAGCCGCTGGTGGAAAACGCTGTACGGCACGGTATCTCGAGCAAACCCGACGGTGGCACGGTGATCATCGTCGCCGCCGACGAAGGCACCGACTGCGTGATCAGTGTGGAGGACAACGGGGTGGGTATGGACCCGGATCTACTGCGATCGGGTGATCTCGACGCCATCGTGTCCGGTGCCACCGCGACTGCGACCGAGTCCGCACACGTGGGTCTGGCGAACGTCGACGACAGGCTGCGGGCAGCATTCGGCAACGACTACGGTCTGGTGGTCGAGACCGCGCCGGGAGCGGGAACCAAGGTGAGCATGAGGGTGCCGAAATTCCGGCCGGGCATCTCCGCGTGAGAAGAGCCGCGCGGACCGGTGTGCGTGGCACGATGGATGCGTTGTGACGCAGACACCGAACAGTTCAGGACGACCGGGCCGGCATGCGCTGACCGTGCTCGCCGTGGACGACGAATGGCCCGCGCTCGACGAGCTCAGCTACCTCCTGCGTGCCCAGGAGGCCGTCGGGGAAGTGCTGACCGCAGGCGATGCGACCACTGCCCTGAGATTGATCAAGGACCGGCCGGGAGCGATCGACGCGGTGTTCCTCGACATCAACATGCCCGGACTCGACGGCCTGGAGCTCGCGGGTGTGCTGGCCGCGTTCGCGCACCCGCCGGCCGTGGTGTTCGTGACCGCTCACGAGGATCGCGCCGTCCGGGCGTTCGACCTCGGGGCCGTCGACTATCTGCTCAAACCACTGCGCGCGCAGCGGCTGGCGGAGTCCGTCCGCCGGGTGCTCGAGCACAGGGAGCAAAGGGGGCCATCGACCCCAGCTTCCCGGCCGGACTCTGCGGCGGACGGCGACACCGATGAGGTGATCCCGGTCGAGATGGGCGGGACCACCACGCTGGTGCCCCGGTCGACCGTGAACTGGGTGGAGGCCGACGGCGACTACACCCGGTTGCACACCGCCACCGGTTCGCACCTGGTCCGCATCCCCATCTCCACTCTCGAGGAACGTTGGCGCGACGCCGGATTCCTGCGTGTCCACCGGTCCTATCTCGTGGCCTTGCCTCTGGTCACCGGCATCCGCACGGTGGGGTCGGGGACCGTGGTGTGCCTGCGTTCGGTCCGGGACGGGCGGCCGGTCGAACTGCCCGTCAGTCGTCGGCACACCCGCGAGCTGAAGGACCGTCTGGTCCGGATTCCCCGGCAGACCCGGAACGCGCCGTGACGTCGCCCGCCGAGGGTCAGCCGCGACCCCGCGAGAGGGTGGTACTCGCCAAGCGGCGCGGGGCCCGCCGGGTCCGGTCCCGGGTGGAGGTGCAAGAGCAGACCGAGGTCGGTGACGCCCTCATCCGCGGGTTGATGCGGGCGCAGCTGGGACTGGCTTTGCGGCTCGCCGGGTTCACCGTGGCGATGTTGTGCGCGATCCCGTTGCTGTGGGCGGTTTTTCCCGATCTGGCCGAGGTGACCGTGTGGGGGATCCGGCTGCCCTGGCTGGTTCTGGGAGTGGGCGTCTACCCGGTGTTGCTCGGGGTCTCGTGGATGTACAACCGGCTCGCCGACCGCAACGAACAAGAGTTCGCCGACCTGGTCGACGATTGACCGTCCGCCATGGAGACCATCACCGGACAATCGGTACCGACTGCGACCCTGCTGGCGCTGATCGTCGCGGCGGTGGCGACCGTGGCGATCGGGACGTACGGAGTGCGGCTGGCCCGCACCACTTCTGACTTCCTGGTCGCCTCCCGCAGTGTCGGACCGAACTGGAACGCCGCCGCGATCTCCGGTGAATACCTCTCGGCTGCATCCTTTCTGGGTGTGGCGGGCCTGATCGCGAAGTACGGAACCGACGCACTGTGGTATCCGATCGGATTCACCGCAGGCTACGTCGGACTGCTGTTGTTCGTCGCGGCACCACTGCGGCGATCAGGGGCCTACACCGTCCCCGACTTCGCCGAATTCCGGCTCGGGTCAACACTGTTGCGCAAGCTCGCCACCGCCGTGGTGGTGTTGATCTGCATCCTCTACATGGTCCCTCAGCTCCAGGGCGCCGGACTGACCCTCAACATCCTGCTGGGTACGTCGCCGTGGGTGGGGGCAGTGCTGGTCGGGGTCATCGTGATCGCCAACGTGATCGGCGGCGGGATGCGGTCGATCACCTTCGTCCAGGCATTTCAGTACTGGCTCAAACTCACGGCCATCGCGGTACCGGCGATCGTGCTGGCGATCCACTTCTACGGAGAAGACCAGGAATTGGGGTCGGCGGCCCCTCCCACCGTCGCCGAACAGACCACCGTCGACGTCACCACCGACGTGGTAGTGCAGGTCAACAGCGACCTCTGGGTCACCGCGGACGGCACGGTCGACGGTGGTGAGGTGAGCGGCCCGATCAGGCTGACCGCGGGCGACCATGACGTCAGTGCGGGTACGTCTTTGGTGCTGGCGCCGGGTGCGGCCGTACCGGTGGTGTCGGGTGCGCCGGCCACGCACGATCAATGGGCCACTCCCGGATGGGGATTCGGGGGCGACCACCCGATGTACCAGGTGTATTCACTGATCATCGGCATCTTCCTCGGCACCATGGGATTGCCGCATGTCCTGGTCCGCTTCTACACCAATCCCGATGGGCGGGCCGCCCGCGCAACCTCATTGGCGGTGGTGGGTCTGCTGGCGGTGTTCTATCTGTTCCCCACCCTGCTCGGCGCATTCGCTCGGCTGTGGGTGCCGCAACTGCTGATCACCGGTGCATCCGACGCCGCGGTACTGCTCCTTCCTGGATCGGTGGTGTCCGGGCTGGGCGGACAACTCCTGGCCGCTCTGGTGGCCGCGGGGGCGATCGCGGCGTTCCTGTCCACCTCGTCGGGGCTGCTGGTGAGTGTGGCCGGCGTGCTGAGTACCGATGTCTTGCGTGGCCGGGTCCGGGACTTCCGGATCGCCTCGCTGCTCGCCGGATTGGTGCCGTTGTTCCTCGCGGTGGCCGTGACGTCGATCGACCTGTCGCGCACGGTGGGCCTGGTGTTCGCGGTGGCCGCGTCGACCCTGTGTCCACTGCTGGTTCTCGGTATCTGGTGGCGTGGCCTGACGGCGGCAGGCGCCGCAGCGGGGCTGATCGTCGGCGGGGTGGTCGCCGGGGGTGCGGCGCTGGCCACCTCGATCACGGGCATCGCCGATGTCCTGCAGGAAGGCTGGATCGCCACGATCATCGGCTATCCCGCAGCGGTGAGTGTGCCCCTCGCGTTCGCTTCGATGGTGCTGGTCAGCAAGCTCACCCCGCACCAGATCCCAGCCGATGTCGGCCGACTGCTCACCAGGCTCCATGCTCCCGAACGCCTTGGTGTCGGCAAAGACCGAGAGGCGAATCTGCGGCCGGAGTAGGTGCCGTTCGTCGCGCTCAACCGACCGTTCATCGCACAGTTCGACAGCTCGCCGTGTGACTGCGGCCACATCCTTCTGCTGTGACCGGCATCTCACTAATGTCCGATACGAGCTTTTCCCTTCACCCCAGGAGTCGTCATGACCACATCCGACCTGAGCCCGGAGGCGTCGCCACAGCGACCCGCACCGGACGCGCAGGCATTCATCGACATGCAGGCAAGCCCTGAGTTCCAGGACCTGCGCCGCCGCCTACGCGTCTTCGTCTTTCCTCTGACGGCCTTTTTCCTCGCCTGGTACATGCTCTACGTCCTGCTCGCGACCTACGCCAGCGACTTCATGGCCACCAAGGTCTGGGGAAACATCAACCTGGGCATCATCCTCGGTCTCGGTCAATTCCTGACGACCTTCGTGATCACCGCCGTCTACGTCCGGTTCGCCAACCGTGACCTCGATCCCCGCGCTGCCGCGATCCGCGACGAGCTGGAAGGACCGCTCAAATGACCTCGCTCGCTGCAGGCGCCGCCTCTGTCGGCAACCCCGCGCTGAACATCGCCATCTTCGTAGCGTTTGTTGTCATCACCATGACGATCGTGATCCGCGCCAGCAAGACCACCAAGAAGGCTTCTGACTTCTACACCGGTGGCGGCCAGTTCTCCGGACCGCAGAACGGCTTCGCGATCGCCGGCGACTATCTGTCGGCCGCGTCGTTCCTCGGAATCGCCGGTGCCATCGCGGTTTACGGCTATGACGGCTTCCTCTACTCGGTGGGCTTCCTCGTCGCGTGGCTGGTCGCCCTGCTTCTCGTTGCCGAATTGCTGCGCAACACAGGCCGTTTCACGATGGCCGACGTGTTGAGTTTCCGGCTCCAAGAGCGCCCCGTGCGGATGGCTGCTGCACTGTCGACGCTGACGGTCTCGCTGTTCTACCTGCTCGCCCAGATGGCCGGTGCCGGTGGACTCGTGGCGCTGCTGCTCAACATCGACGGCAAGTTCGGTCAGGGTGTCGTGGTCGCGGTCGTCGGTGTGCTGATGATCGCCTACGTCCTCATCGGCGGCATGAAAGGCACCACCTACGTCCAGATGGTCAAGGCGGTGCTGTTGATCGCCGGCGCCGGCGTGATGTTCGTCCTGGTGCTGTTCGCCGTGAAAGGCAACTTCTCGCAGTTGATCGCCGATGCCCAAGCCACCGTGAGTGGTTCGGCGAGCAAAGCTGTCGCCGGTCGTGACATCGCTGCGCCGGGCGCCAAGTACGGCATCAGTGACATGTCCAAGCTCGACTTCATCTCGTTGGGTATCGCCCTGGTCCTCGGTACCGCAGGCTTGCCCCACGTGCTGATGCGCTTCTACACCGTGCCGACCGCCAAGGAAGCTCGTCGCTCGGTCACCTGGGCCATCGCCCTGATCGGCGCGTTCTACCTGTTCACCCTGGTGCTGGGTTACGGAGCCGCCAAATCGGTGGGACCGGACAAGATCCTCGCGGCACCGGGCAAGGAGAACTCGGCGGCACCGTTGCTGGCGTTCGAACTCGGCGGAACCATCTTCCTGGCGGTGATCTCGGCGGTCGCCTTCGCGACGATCCTCGCCGTCGTGGCCGGCCTGGCGATCACCGCGTCGGCCTCGTTTGCCCACGACATCTACGCCAGTGTCATCAAGCGCGGCAACGCCACCGAGGAACAACAGGTCCGGGTCTCACGCATCACCGTGGTCGTGATCGGCGTGGTCTCCATCGTCCTGGGCATCGCGGCCATGGGGCAGAACATCGCCTTCCTGGTGGCTCTCGCCTTCGCGGTCGCCGCGTCGGCCAACCTGCCGACGTTGCTGTTCTCGCTGTTCTGGAAGCGGTTCAACACCACCGGCGCACTGTTCAGCATCTACGGCGGTCTGATCACCTGCATCGGGTTGATCGTGATCTCGCCTGCGGTGTCGGGCAAGCCGACCTCGATGTTCCCCGACGCCAACTTCGACCTCTTCCCGATGTCGAACCCGGGCATCGTGTCGATCCCGGCAGGCTTCTTGCTCGCGGTGATCGGTACCTACATCGGCGGCCGTCGCAAGGAGAACGCTGCCAAGCAGGCCGAGATGGAAGTTCGGTCGCTGACCGGAGTGGGCGTCGAGAAGGCAGTATCCCACTGATCCTTCTGCTCGCTCCGCTCGCTTTGTCGGACGTGGCCATCAGGCGGTAGTTCTTCCCTTCTCCTCACATCGCTGCGCTCGCTCGTCGGCAGTCCAGAACAACCGCGGCCACACCCTCCGAAAGACTCGGCCCCACCAATACAGAAATGGTGGGGCCGAGTTGGTTTGTCCCCAGGCTCCGGTTGCAGTCGGAGGGTGTGTGGCCGTAGGGGTAGTTCCTCCGATTGCAGTCAGATGCTCCGGTTGCAGCCGGAGGGAGTCGACGAAACCGGAGGGTGTGCGTGCCTTGGCCTCAGATCCTCCGGTTGCAGTCCGTGTTGGTCAGATGCCGGGGATGTCGGGTTTCCATCCCAGCCGCACCGACCGCTTGCACGTGTCCGGTGCGTCGCCGGCTCCGGTCAGCAGCGAGGTGAGCATCGCCGCACCGTGATGGATTGCCTGTGGTGGCAGTGGTCCGGTGACCACCAGCGACACCAGTCCGTGGCCGACTATCCAGCACTGCGTCGCGAGATCGAGTGGGTCGACGTCATCGCGCAGCCGTCCATGCTGTCGGGATCGCGCCACGGCCTGCACCAGATGCTCCAGGGTGTTGTCGGCGGCAGCGGGATCTTCCAGTGCGATGCCGTCTTCGAACATCACCCGGTAGAGGTCGGGGTTTAGTGACGCATTGGTGACGTACGCCGCAGACAGTGCCACAAGGTCTTTGACCGGGTCGCGGGTGACCGGGACCTCTTGCAGAAGTGCTTCCAGCCGGGTGAACCCCTCCTGCCGCACTGCCATCCGCAGGCCGTCCATCCCGCCGAAGTAGGTGTACACCGCCATCGTCGAAACACCTGTCCCGTCGACGAGCGCGCGCAGGGTGATGGATTCGCGCTGCCCCAACATCACCGCAGCGCGCTCGACCAACAGGGCACGTACTGCCGGATCTCTTGTTCTGACCACTTCTCTACAATACATAACACTGCTATGGTTTGAGGGACCGCAGGACCTCGAGAAGGAGATTGCCATGCCCGTGACACTGATGAACCCTGATGGCTTGCCCAAACCCGATGTGTACCGGCAGCTCTCGGTTGCCACCGGATCCCGGATGGTGTTCCTCGCGGGACAGGTCGCTCGCGACGCCGATGGCAAACCTGTGGGGGAGGGCGACCTCGCCGCACAGGTGGAGCAGGCGTACCTCAACATCGCGACGGGACTGGCCGCAGTGGGCGGCACCTTCGACGACGTCGCCAAACTGACTGTCTACGTGATGGATTGGAGCGAAGAGAAGTTCCCGCTCCTGGGTGAAGGCGTTGGCCGCGCGGCGGCGAAGCTGGGGGTGGACCCCACCAAACCCATCACGCTCCTGGGTGTTGCGTCCCTTGGCGAGCCTGATCTGCTGGTCGAGGTGGAGGCCACTGCGGTACTGCCCTGAGCGCTGCAGCTGTGCGCTGATGGCCTCGGACCTGTAGCAGCCAACTACGGGTCAGACGAGCAGTCGCCACAATCCGATCAGACCGACCAGGACGATCACGCCCCGCAACGCTGACGGTGACAACTTCCGGCCGTACTTGGCGCCGATCACTCCACCGAGGAGCGAGCCGATGGCGATGAGACCGGCAGCGGCCCAGTTGATTCGGTCGAACGCAACGATGGTGTAGGTGACCGCGGCGACCACATTCACGATGAGGGAGAGCAGGTTCTTGGCGGCATTGAGGCGTTGTAGGTTGTCGGAGACGAGCACGCCCATCGCGCCCATCAGCAAAATGCCCTGTGCCGCAGTGAAATAACCGCCGTAAATACCGACGAGCAGTGTCGCCCCGGTGACCAGAGCCAGGCGCGCGGGACTGAGCACGGTGTCGTTGTTGTCGTCGACGGGTGCCGAGGCCATCCGAGAGGCTGTCCAACGCTGGATCCTGGGCTGGAAGATCACCAGCGCCAATGCGAGGACGAGAAGCACCGGGACAATCGTCTCGAAGGCCTTCTCCGGTAGGTGCAGCAGCAACCAGCTGCCGATGAGTGCTCCGACGAACGAGGCGGGGATCTGCCACCGCAGCCGCGGCCACTGTCCGCGCAGTTCGCGCCGGTAGCCCCATGTCCCCGATACGCCGCCGGCCACCAACCCCACGGCGTTGGTCATCGTTGCGGTCACCGGAGCGAATCCGAACGCAACCAGTGTGGGGAACGTGATGAGTGTTCCGCTGCCGACCACCGCGTTGATCGCTCCGGCGCCCACGCCGGCGATCAGGATCGCGACCACTTCCCAGACAGACATTGCTTCACCGTGCCACGGGCGTCGAAGCGGGTTGGTAGCGGCCTCGCGTAGATGAGGCCGGCGTGTGATGACGCGGACGGGCGGTCCCCGGCCACGCCCGTGCCTGAACTAACGTGGGCCAGAAGGTTGTGATCGTTGGGTCGAGAGGGTGATGGATGTGGCGTGGCTGATCGTCGTCGCCGCGGTGGTCGTCGCCGTGCTGATGCTGCTCGGGGGCCTGTGGTTCGCCTACGACTCCAACAAGCGGGTGCGACGGTTTGCCCGCTCCACCGACCTGGTCCCGGGCAAGCCCGGGCGGGCGCCCGCTGAATGGACCACCGCCACCGATCCAGAGGCCGTCCTGCACCGACGCATCCGTTACGCAATGGGCCTGGTGTACGAGAACCCTTCCCTGCGCAGTGACGACGAACTCCTGGCCGCACGAGGACGCCTCGATGATGCGGTGTTCGAGCTCGATGACCGACTCATCGCTGCCGCGGCGTCGCCGGAGAAGAGCGGCGACACGTTGCGTGACATCGGGTGGTCGGTGCGTTGGCTCGAGTTGCTTCCCGGCGAGATTTTCTACGCGTCGAAGACGAAGGCGCTCGCCGATATCGACGCGACGATCGCCAACCTGCGCCGTCCGGTCGAACCCCCGCCCGAGGAACCGGAAAATCCCGACGATCCGGACAACGACCGAATTCTCTAGCGGTCATCCACGATCGACGCCACGGCCTCTGCGATCGACAGGCAGGACGTCAGGCCGGGTGATTCGATGCCGAACAGGTTCACCAGTCCGGGCGTCCCGTGTGCGGCGGGGCCTTGGATGAGGAAGTCGCTGTCCCCGTCGCCTGGGCCCGACAATTTGGGCCTGATTCCGCAGTAGGCGGGTACCAGTGAGTTGTCCGGCAGGCCGGGCCAGTAACGCCGGATCGCTGCGTGGAACTGGTCTGCTCTGGCGGCGTCGACGTGGTAGTCGATGTGGTCGGTCCACTGGACGTCCGGGCCGAACCGAGCCTGGCCGGCGAGATCCAGCGTGAGGTGTACGCCGAGACCGCCGCCGACAGGTACGGGATAGACCAACTGCGAGAACGGAACTCGGCCGCTCTCGAGAACAAAGTAGTTACCCTTTGCCAGAAATCGCCTCGGGATGGTCTCTGGTGGTACACCTTCGATGCCTCGTGCGACATCCCAGGCGCCGAGCCCGGCGGCGTTCACCACGGTTCTGCAGCTGATCGCCGTGCCGTCGAGCTCGACGGCGAGCTGCCCGCGCCCGATGTGCCCGCCCGTCATCTTGGTGCGCAGAGCGGTTGTCGCACCGGCGTCTTCGGCATCGCGATGCAGGCCCCTCATCAGTCCGTGGCTGTCGATGATGCCCGTCGACGGCGAGTGGAGCGCGCCCGCACAGTCGAGTCCGGGTTCGATCGTGGCCAGGTCGTCCCGGTTCAGTAGCCGGAGGTCGTCGACCCCGTTTGCGGCCGCTGCAGCCGCGATCGCGTCGAGGCGGGCGAGCTGGTCGGAATCAGTGGCCACGATGAGCTTGCCGATCCGCCGGTGATCGATGGCCCGGTCGCTGCAGTAGCGGTACAACATCTGCCGACCGGCCACACAGTGCCGGGCCTTGGCGCTGCCCCGCGGGTAATAGATGCCGGCGTGGACCACCTCGGAATTGCGCGAGCTCGTCTGCGTGCCGATCGCATCCGCCTCGTCGACCAGCACCACGTCCCGCCCGCCCAGCGCCAGGCGCCTCGCGACAGCCAAGCCGAGCACACCTGCGCCGATGACCAGGCAATCGACGGTCACGGTCATGGTGTCAGTCTGACGCATCCCTACCGTGCCGGCGAGACTGTTCGTCCAGGTGGCGGTCGAGGCGATCTGGTATATCCGTACCGTATGGTGATACGGTATGAACATGAGTGAGCCGAGACCGAGTCGCAGCCGCCGAGCGGGCGGTGCGAGGCGCACGGCCGTACTCGACCAGGTGATCGCGACACTCGCGGACCGCGGGTACGGCGGTACCCGCTACACCGACGTCGCCGCCGCGTCGGGTGTGGCAGTGAGCACGTTGCAGGGCTATTTCGGATCGCGCGAGGACATGCTGATCGAAGCCTTCGATCGCGCCACTTCCATTGCGGTGGACGCAATGAACGAGTTCGCAGCTCAATTCGAAGATCCGTGGGAGCAGCTCGTCGCGATGGTCGACCGCGGCCTGGCCACGGACGTTGCCACCTGGCGAATGCTGATGGAGTTCTGGACGGCCGCCGCGCACGATGTCGAACTGCAGCAACATGCCGCCACGCTCGCAGAGCAGTACCGCAAGCCCTTTGTCGATGCGGTCCGGCGCGGGATCGACGCGGGTGACTTCCGCCCCCGCTTCGGCTCGGACGCCATCATCGAGGTGGTCGTGGCGAACATCGTCGGCCTGTTGTATCCGGTTGTGCTCGAACATCTGTCACCTACGGATGTCGACTACCGCGAGGTGGTTCTCGCCCAACTTGCATTCGCCCTCAACACATCAGAGCCCAACCCGACCGACGTCTGAAGGACGTCTCGATGAGAAACAGGTGAAGTCATGTCCCACACCATCGTCAACCCCGAGGGGCTGCATGACCCGGTTCCGTTCGGGTACAGCCACACTGCGAGTGTTCCGTCCGGCGCAGAGCTGGTGTTCGTCGCGGGCCAATACGGATCGGGCCTGGACGGCATGGTCATCTCGCCAGACTTCGCCGGGCAGGTGAAGCAGGCCTTCAGCAACCTCGGTGTCGCCCTCGCCGCCCACGGACTCGACCTAGGCAACGTTGTCCAACTCAGGACCTATGTGGTGGGTCCCGACTTCGAGAAACTCGGGGTGATCGGCCAGGCAGTGCAGGGCAGCGGCGCCGCACCGCCCACGCAAACGGTCATCGGAGTTGCGGGACTTGCAATGCCGGACATCCTGTTCGAGGTCGAGGCGGTGGCCGCCCGGCCCTTGGCTGACCAGACCTAGCCGAGGCTCCCCCGCGAAAGTGTCGACACCGCCTCGCCTTTGCGGTCGCGGGCCACGGACTTCACGATCTCCCCGGTGCGAACGGCGATGTTCGACAGCAGTGACGACGAGATGCCGTGCGTGTGTTCGGTCCCTCCCTGCAAGAAGATCCCGCCGGGCAGGGGTGAGGTGGTGATGAGGCGGTAATCGCGGGCGACCTGGGGTCCGGCAGCGTCGTACGCAACGCTGTTCGTCAGATCCCCCAAGATCTCCTTGAGGTCGAGCGGATCGAAACCGGTGGCGCACACCACCGCATCACAGACGATGTCCTCGGTGAGGCCTGTCGGCTCGTGACGAACGGTCACCGTCACGTCGGTGTCCGATTCGACCACTTGGGTCACCTCGGAGGCGCCGTGGACGAACAGGCGGCGTTGGCCGCGCACTCGTTCGTCGTATTCGCGGGCGTACAACTCCTCGATGAGCGGGAGGTCCACCGCCGAGTAGTTGGTGCTGCGGTGATAGTTCTGCAGCCGACGCCGGAACTCGGGAGCCGACGAGTGGAAGTCGTTGACCGCGTTGGGATCAAAGATCCGGTTCGCGTACGGACTGTCGTCGGCGGGCGTGTATCCGTACTTGGCGAACACCGCGTGTACTTCCGCGCCGGGATAGTTGGTGTGCAGGTACTCCGCGACCTCGGCTGCGCTTTGGCCGGCTCCGATCACCAGGAAACTGTTGGCGGTGGGCTCGGGCAACTCTGCGAGGTGCGGGAGTAGTTGGTGGTTGTGGAAGACCCGCTGCGACGCTGTGATCCCGAGGGGGAGCCTGGCCACCAAGCCGGCTGCGACGACGATGTTGCGGGCCCTGATGATGCCGGCGTGCCGCCCTTCCACGTGGATCTCGAAGCAGTCTCCGGAGTTCTCGATGAGCACAGCCCGGGTGCCGTACGAGACGTCGGCATCGACTTTGCGAGCCGCCCATTCCAGGTAGTCGTGGAACTCGTGACGGGTGGGAAAGAAGGTCTGGAAGTTGACGAACTCCGTGAGCCTGTTCACCTCCGCGAGATAGTTCAGGAAGGTGTACTCGCTGCGAACGTTGCGCTGTGTCGCCAGGTCTTTGAGGAATGACACCTGCATCGTCGTGCGAGGCAACAGCATTCCAGGGTGCCAGCCGAACTGTTCTTTGCCTTCCACGAATCGGGCGGTGATCCGCTGGTCTGGGTGCAGTCCGGAGTTCAATTCCTCCGCTGCGATGGCCAGTGCGAGGTTCGACGGACCGAAACCGATTCCGAGGACGTCGACGACCTCCGTGTTGTGGTCATTCATTGCTCCGCGCCCCTTCCGTGTCCTTGGATCGTCCATGCCGCCCACATTCGGGCGAAAAGTCCTTCAGAAGCCAGCAGTTGAGCCGGCGTTCCCCGTTCGATGACCGTGCCGCGATCGAGCACGACCACCTCGTCGCATTGCATTGCCTGACTGAGCCGGTGCGCCACCACCAACGTCGTTCGCCCGGCCGTGGCAGCAGCCGCCGAGCGCTCCAGATCGCGCGCGCCGAGACTGCCCGCCTCGGCGGTGGCCTCGTCGAGTACGGCGATCGGCGGGTCCACCAGGACCAGCCGGGCGAGTGCTATCTGCTGAGCCTGCGCATCGGTGAGCTGATGGCCGCCCTCGCCTACGACGGTGTCCAGACCAGCGGGCAGCTCGCGAACCCACTCGAGTGCTCCGATGGTGTCGAGCGCGGCACAGACCTCGTCCGTGTTGGCCGACGGCCTGGCGAGACGGAGATCGTCGATCAGTGGTCCGGCGAACACATGGACCTCTTGGCTGACGGTGGCCACGTGTTGCCGGACGATGTCGGTAGGCAACGTGTCCAACGGGATGCCACCGATCATCACCGATCCCGATGTCGGGGTGAGGTTTCCGGCGACCATGGCCGCCAGCGTCGACTTGCCGGCGCCACTCGCTCCGATCAGCGCCACTCGGGTGCCTGCTTCGATGCGGAGATCGATCCCGCGAAGAACGGGCCGGCGAGCGTCGTATCCGAAATGAACGGCGCGCAGTTCGACGGCGCCTCCCCGAGTCGGCGCGCCGCCGATCAGAGTGTTGTCGATCTGGGCGTCGGCAGGGGCGTCGGAATCGACGTCGGTCGAGATGGCCACGCCGATCAGCCGGGACAGGCCGGCCGCTGCTAGCTGGAGGTCGGCGAAGCTGTACAGGATCATGCCGATCGGATTGAACAGGCGGTGGAACAGCAGCGCGGCGGCTGTCGTTGCACCCACCGACACGGCACCGTCCTCGACGAGCATGAAGCCCACCACCAGAACCGCTGCCAGCCCGACGAACTCGGCCCGGTTGACCCGGCCGACCATGCGGGTGAACACCGTGAATGCGGCAATGGAGATGTCGCGCGCCGCAGCGGACTTGGTCTCGACGATGCTCGCCTGCGATGCCTCGAGTCCGTACGCGTGCACGGTGCGAAGGCCG
Source organism: Williamsia muralis NBRC 105860 (assembly GCF_001598915.1). Lineage (GTDB taxonomy): Bacteria > Actinomycetota > Actinomycetes > Mycobacteriales > Mycobacteriaceae > Williamsia > Williamsia muralis. The sequence goes on from NZ_BDAP01000002.1 coordinate 350,636, forward strand.
GTGAAACTTTCCACCATGGCCTGGGAGCGTTCGCCGACTGCACGCCGTTCGGCCGCGTAGCGCGGGGATGACCGAGGCAGGTACCAGTGCAGAGCGAGCCCGTAAAGCGGCAATGCGGCAGCACCCGCGAGACCGAGGCGCCAGTCGAGCCCCACCATCGTGGCGATACTCACCGCGGTGAGGATGGTCGCGATCACCATGGTGGGCAGCACGGTGATCACGGCTTTGCTCACGGCCGCAACGTCGTTGGTGACGCGCGACAGCAGGTCGCCCCGCCCGGTGTCTTCGAGCACCCGGGTGGGCATGCGGAGCGCCCGCCGGATCACGCTCTCACGGAGGTCGGCAAGCAGCCCGGCCCCCAGAGATGCCACGGAGTAGACCGAGAGTCCCGCAGCCACTCCGCCGACCAGCGCGGCGGCAGCGGCGACCGCGGCGATGGACAACAGGACGGAGGTACCGGCACCGGCGACCACACGATCGACCAGCACTCCCAGGGCCAACGCCGGAGTCACGGATGCGATTGCGGCAAGGGCGGATACGGCGATGACACGGGCGACCGCCGCGCGGTGGTGGGCCAGGGCAGCGGCGAGCCACGACCTGGTCTGTCGTCCGGAAGCGACCGGGAGGACCCGGGTGTCTTCGTGCAACTCAGGGCTCATCGCAGGACCGCCTCGCGGTACCGGTTGTCCATGGCGGTCAGATCGGCGTGCGCGCCGTCGCGTTCGGCCCGGCCCCCGTCGACGAGCACAACACGGTCCATCACCGACAGCAGGGTTGGGCTGCTGGTGATCACCACCGTGGTGCGGTCGGCCCGTCGCTGATGCCGGAGACGATGGACATGGTGCGCCACAGCGCGTTCGGTGACGGCGTCGATCGAAGTGGTCGGGTCGTGCAAGACCAGAACAGCGGGGTCGGCGAGCAGTGCGCGGACAAGTGCCAGTCGCTGTCGCTGCCCTCCCGACAACGAGTAGCCACGGTCTGCGACCACGTGATCGAGGCCGTCTGTGTGGGCCGCGGCCACGTCTTCACCCGCCACGGTCCGCAACACATCGCCGACCGCGATGGGGTCGAGGTCGTCATCGCCGGCGCGGAGATTGTCCATGACGGATCCCGTGAAGAGGTCAGTCGCGTGCGGAGCGATCAGCAGTGGTCGCGGCCGTTCGGATGTGTCGGTGCATTCGGCGGGAACATCCGACACCCAGACGCCCCCCGCCGACGGTGTGGCAACGCCAGATATCAGGGCGAGTATCGCGTGGGCGTCGTGGGCACTGGTGGCGACGATGCCCACGCATTCACCGGGTTTCACGATGAGGTCGAGGCCGCGCAGGCTGTGGTATTCGACGCCCCGGAACTCGATGCCGTGGGGCCCGGGTCCGAGCGGCATGGTTGCCCGGGACTTCACCACGTCGGCGTCTGAGATGAGCGCGAGTCGTTCGGCCGATCCGCGGGCGGTCGACACCTTTCCTGGCAACATCGAGAGCACGGCGAGAGGCTCGAGGAAGAACTGCGCGATCCCCAGCACGGTGACGAGTTCCCCGACGCTGATCCGGCCACTGAGCGCGAACCATCCGGCAGCGGTGGCGACACCCACGGCGAGGATCGCGCTGATTCCCGCGGCCGCCCCCATGAACATGCCCTGCCCACGCGCTGCGCGCCGCATGGCGACCAGCGCATCCTGGCTCGACTTCTGGTAGCGCGCCGCGGCCGCTTCCTCGGCTCCGATACCGCGTAGCGGTCTCAGACCGGCTATGAGGTCTGCCGCTGATCCCGACGTCTCGGCCACGCCCTGTTGTTGAGTGATCATCTGCCGGGTCAAACCCGGTGCGGTGAGCTGTAATCCGAGCAGCAGCACCGGCACACCGACGAACACGGCCAGTCCGAGTGGGATGTCGATGACCAGCAACGCGCCGCCGCACACCGCGACGGCGGCCAGGGCACCCGCCGCCTGTGGCAGGTACCGGAGCAGTGCCGCGGTTTCGTCGGCATCGGTGCCCGCCACCGCCATCAGTTCCCCGCTGCGCAGGTCGGTGTCCAGCATCGCGCAGTCGAGCACGCGGCGGGTGGCCTGGACGCGTAGCCGATGTGCCTGATCGAGGGCGGCACGCATCGCGAGCCGTGCGCCCAGTCGATAGCAGATCGTCAGCGCCACGAATACCGCGGCGAGCCAAGTGATTCCGGTGGCGAGGGAACCAATATCGCCGTTGGTCACCGCCCGGTCGATGATCACGCCGATCAGAACGGGGACCGCAACCTCACAGGCCTGATGAAGGCACAGCAGAAGTGCTGCGCCGGACAGCAACGGGGCGTTACTTCGCGCACTGTCGCGGAGAATTGTTGCGCCGGACCGGGTGTGCCGAGGCCTCATGTCAGCGTTCTCCGCCGACGAGTGTCACGTCGGACCGGCGGGCGAGATGCCGTGCGATGGAGGGGCCGGTGAGACGAAGCGCGGCGGGGCTGCACATCTGCCAATGGGTGAACGGGATGGCTAGCGTGGAGATCTCGCCTTTCACATGCGACAGCCACGAGTCGGCGGCAGCCGTGGACCCCGGTGAATCACCGTCAGCAGTGACGAAGAGCAGGTCTCCGGTGTAGATGCCCGGTGAATGCTCCCGCAACAGTGTGCTGTTGTGCTCGGCGAAGTCGACCAAGCGCTGAACCTGATGACGCTCGATGCCGTGTGGCAGATCCTCGATCACCGCGAGCACGTCGGTGAGGGAATCTGCGGACGTTGCTCCCAGTTGCTCCAGTACGGCACCGTCGAATCCGAGTCCCGCCAGCAGATCTCCCGCGTGAACGGATTCGTCGGCTGCGGGCACCGGTGGTGATGCGAAACTGTCCAGCATCACCAAACCGGCCACTTGGCCACCCTGTTCTTCGATCAGCACAGCCATCGCATGCGCGAGGACGCCGCCGAGCGACCAGCCGAGCAGGTGGTAGGGACCGTCGGGTTGTATGCGCCGGATCTCCGCGACGTAGCGTGCGGCCGTCGCCTCTATGGACCGTGGTGGCTCGGTGTCGTCGGTCCCGGGTACCTGGATGCCGTAGATCGGCCGATCCTCTGGAAGATGCTGCACCAGAGGTCGATAACACCAGGACAATCCGATGATCGGGTGTATGCAGAAGAGCGGTGCTGCCGAGCCGGTGCGGCGGATCGGCAGCACCACGTCGAGGGCGGCGTCGTCCTGAACGGGATCGGTCATATCGATCCGTCGGGCCAACGCCATCGGGGTGGGGTCGGCGAACAACCACTGCAGCTGGACTCGTCGGCCCAGTTGCTCGCCGATCGAGCCGACCATGGCGATGGCCGACAGGGAGTTGCCGCCGAGTGCGAAGAAGTCATCGTGCACGCCGACTTGCTGTCGTTCGAGTGATCGAGCGAAGGCAGCCGCGACGACGACTTCGGTATGCGTGCTCGGAGCGCGAAACGGAGTCCGTGATTCGAACGTTGCGGCGGGCAGGCGTGATTCGTCGAGCTTTCCGGTCGGTGTGACCGGGATGCCGGCCACCGCGACTATCGCGGCAGGCACCATGTGCCGGGGCAGGAACTCGCTGACGAACACCGCGAGGTGCACGGTGTCCGGTGGGTTGGAGTGTGTCGATGGCACCACATACGAAACCAGGGCCGGCTCGCCGGTGGGGGTGGCGGTGCCGATGGTGACGGCTTGCCCGACCGCCGGATGTTTCAGCAGAACCGCGTTGATCTCGTCGAGTTCGATGCGGTGTCCGCGGATCTTGACCTGGCTGTCGGTGCGTCCGTGGTAGCGCAGTTCCAGATCTGCAGACCAGGCGACCACATCGCCGGTGCGGTACATCCGGTCGCCCGGCGCGCCAGATGGATTGGCGACAAACCGTTCTGCTGTCAGGCCGAACCTGCGGTGGTAGCCGCGGGCCAGACCGGGTCCGGCGAGATAGAGCTCGCCGGGCACCCCGACCGGTACCGGATTCAGGCGGTCGTCGAGCACGAGGAGCGTGAATCCGTGCACTGCAGCGCCGATGGTGACCGGTTCGCCTGGCCGCAGATTGCCGACGGTGGCGATGTCGGTGGCTTCGGTCGGCCCGTATCCGTTGCGCATGTGTCGGCCGGCAGCCCACCGTTCGACCAGCGCTGTAGACACTGCCTCACCGCCGACACCCAGCACCCTGACATCGGGAACGTCGTCGGAAGCGAGCGCGGCAAGCATGGTGGGTGTCATTAGGGCGTGGGTCACCCGCTCTGACCGGATGAAGTCGCCGAGCGACGCCGGTGACAGGTGCGGGGGTGAGATGACAAGAGTGGCGCCTGCCGAGAGTGCGGCGATTTGTTCGCCGATGGCCATGTCGAAGCTGGGTGAGGTGTTGTGGAGGAATCTCGAGTGGGGTTCGACGAGGTAGTTGTGTTTTCTTTCGGCGGCGAGGTTGGCCAGTCCGCGGTGGGTGATGACAACACCTTTGGGGGTTCCGGTGGAGCCGGAGGTGTAGATCATGTACGCCGGATGATCCAGCGAGACTAGGGGTTTCGGCGCGAATGGAACTACATGCCCGGGACCGGTGAGCTGTTCGTCGATCACCAGCCACTGCACAGTGTCGGGGAGTTGCGAGCGGAACTCGCTGGTGGTGATGCCCAACAGCGCGCCCGAGTCGGTGAGCATGTGCGCGATGCGGTCGGCCGGATAGTGCGGATCCACCGGGACAAACGCCGCACCGGTCTTGGCAACCGCCCACATACTGCGCACCGAGTCCGCAGACCGGGGCAGGGCGATGGCGACGAAACGTTCTGGTGCGGCGCCATGTTCCTGCAGGACTCGGGCGCAGCTGTCGGCCCAGGCGTCGGCCTCTCGATAACTGTGCGCACGGCCATCCCAGATGAACGCGGCTTCGTCGGGGCGTTGCCGCACGGCCGTGTCGATCAGTTCGGCCATCGACGCTGCCGGAACAGATGCCGGGCCGCGTACGGGTACCAGCTTCGCGTTCTCCTCGGCGGTCAACAGCGGCAGGTCTGCCAGGGGCGCGGCAGCGTCGATGGCGACCGCATCGAGGATCCGAACAAGACGGTCGGCGAGATCTTGTGCCGAGCGGCGATCGAAGAGGTCGGTTGCATAGCGCAGCGACCCACGCAGGCAGTCGTCATCGGGCCCCGGCTCGGTGATGGAGAACGCGAGTTCGAACTGAGCGATACCTGGGTCGAGGGGGACGGGAGTCACAGTGAGGCCCGGGAGCTCGAAGCTGCCGGGCAGCCCGGGTTCGAAGTTCAGAACCACTTGGAACAGCGGCGAATACGCCTGGGTGCGCGGCGGTTGCAGGATGTCGACGAGACGCTCGAATGCGACATCACCGTGGGCGTACGCACCGAGGTCAACGGCTCGGGTCTGGGTGAGAAGGTCGGCAAATCCGGTACTGAGGTCCACCTGTGTCCGCAGGACAAGCGTGTTCACGAACATGCCGATGACGTCGTCGAGCTGTTCTTCGCCGCGACCTGCGATCGGCGCGCCGATCGCGATGTCCTCGGTACCGGACAGCCTTGCGAGGAGCGTGGCCAGTGCGGCGTGGACGACCATGAACATGGATGCACCATGTTGTCGCGCCAGCTCCCGCAGCGCGGCGCCGGTCGAGCCGCTGATCTCGAAGTCGACGGACGCTCCGCGGTGCGAGGCGACGGCGGGCCGTGGGCGGTCGGTGGGCAGATCGAGCACCACGGGCAGGCCGCCGAGTGTTTGTTGCCAATATCGGACCTGCTGCGCTGCAACAGAATCGGGATCGCCTTCCGAGCCGAGGACACGATGTTGCCACAGCGTGAAATCCGCGTACTGGACGGGCAACTCGGGCCAGCTCGGCGTAAGTCCTTCGGTGCGGGCGTTGTAGGCGAGCATGACGTCGCGAGCGAGTGGTCCCATGGAGACGCCGTCGGCGAGGATGTGGTGGATCACCAGTACCAGCGTGTGGTCGTCGGCGGCGCTGCGAAGCAACCGGCTCCGAATGGCGACCCCCGCCGCGACATCGAAACCGTCGCGGGCGAGCGTCAGCACGGCCGCGGCGATGTGGTCGGCCTCGATCGGTTGCGGGGTCAGATCGAGCGACACCGCAGTCGGTGGCAGAACCACCTGCCTGGGTCCGCCGTCGTCACTCGGGAACGTGGTGCGCAGCGACTCGTGGCGTCGGATCACGTCATCGACAGCTGCCGTGAGGGCACTCGTATCGAGTTCTCCGGTGAGTCGGATGGCCAGCGGCAGGTTGTATGTGGCAGCGGCAGTGTCGAACTGGTTGAGGATCCACATGCGCTGCTGCGCCGGAGACAACGGCAACCGGGCGGGGCGATCACCCCGCCGTAGAGGCGGACGCGCTGCCTGTCCGGTGGTTCCCGCCGCCGCTGCGGCGATGCCGGACACAGTCGGGCTCTCGAAGACCGTGCGAACGGTCAACCCGCAGCCCAACTCTGCATTGACGCGGGAGACCACCCCCATCGCGGACAGTGAGTTGCCGTGCAGGTCGAAGAAGCTGTCGTCGGCCCCCACGTCTTCCTGGTCGATGTTCAGCACCTCGGCAAACACCGCTGCGACAACACGTTCGGCGTCGGAACTCGGCGCGCGGTAGGCGCTACGGGTTAGTTCGGGTACAGGTAACGCCCGTTCGTCCAGCTTGCCGGTGGGGGTCAGTGGTAGCGCGTCGATCAGCACGACCGCCGCCGGTTGCATGTGGCGGGGGAGGTTACGCCCGGCGAACTCTCGAAGACGGTCTGCCGAGCGCGGGTCACCCACCACGTACGACACCAAAGCCGGATGGCCGTCGGCGAGTTCGCGTACCGCTGTCCGTACGTGCCGGACATCCGGAGAGGACCGGAGCACCGCGTCGATCTCGCCCAGTTCTATTCGATGCCCACGAATCTTCACCTGGCTGTCGGCTCGTCCGTGATAGCGGAGTTGGTGGTCGCCGGCCCAGCTGACGACGTCCCCGGTCCGGTACATGCGATCGCCGGGGCTGCCGAATGGATTGGCCACGAACCGTTCTGCGGTCAACGCATGTCGACGGTGGTAACCGCGGCCGAGGCCGGGCCCGGCGAGATACAGCTCGCCGGGTACACCGGCAGGCACGGGTTGCAGGCGGGCGTTCAGTACCAACAGTTCGAAACCGTGCACGGCGGTACCGATCGACACCGGTTTGCCTGCCCGCAGGATGGAGACGGTGGCGATGTCGGTGGCTTCGGTCGGTCCGTATCCGTTGCGCATCTGTCGTCCGACGGCCCAACGGTCCACCAGGTCACCGGTCACCGCCTCGCCCCCGACCCCGAGCACCTCGAGGGAGCCCAGCGCGTCTGGATCGAGCGCCGACAGCATGGTCGGGGTGATCAACGCGTGGGTGATCCGTTTGGTGACAATCCAATCGGTGAGTTCCGCTGGGCTCAGGTCCGGGGGTGAGACCACGAGGGTGGCGCTTGCGGAGAGTGCGGCGATTTGTTCGCCGATGGCCATGTCGAAGCTGGGTGAGGTGTTGTGGAGGAATCTCGAGTGGGGTTCGACGAGGTAGTTGTGTTTTCTTTCGGCGGCGAGGTTGGCCAGTCCGCGGTGGGTGATGACAACACCTTTGGGGGTTCCGGTGGAGCCGGAGGTGTAGATCATGTACACCGGATGATCCAGCGAGACTAGGGGTTTCGGCGCTAATGGAACTACATGCCCGGGACCGGTGAGCTGTTCGTCGATCACCAGCCACTGCACCGTGTCGGGCAGCTGCGAGCGGAACTCGCTGGTGGTGATGCCCAGTCGGGCGCCCGAGTCGGTGAGCATGTGCGCGATGCGGTCGGCCGGGTAGTGCGGATCCACCGGGACAAACGCCGCACCGGTCTTGGCAACCGCCCACACGCTGCGTACGGAGTCGAGCGACCGGGGCAAGGCGATGGCAACAAACTGCTCGGTGGATGCGCCGGCATCGCGTAGCTCTCGGGCGAGCTGATCGGACCAGGCGTCCACCTGGCGGTACGTATGCGTCGTGTGCATCTCCAAGGCGACGGCATCCGGGTCGGCCAGCACTGCGGCCCTTGTCATTTCGTTCAACGTTGCCGGGGGCACAGCCGCCGGGCCACGAGATGGCACAAGAGCGCTGCGGTCGTCGGCAGTCAAGACATCGAAGCCGTCGACCGCGGCGTCGGGTGGGGCTGTGGCCATCGCCTGCAGGAGCGTGACGAACCGGCGGTGGTGCGCGCGCAGCTCATCGGTTCCGTAAGCGTGCCGGTTGGCCTCGAAGTCGACGCGCGTGTTCCCGTCGGCACTTGGGTAGAGATTCACCGACAGGTCGTGGACCGGCCCGGTCGACAGGATCTGGAACCGCCCGGTGACCGGCCCCAGACGGATGTCCGACGGGAAGTTCATGATGTTGATGACCGGCCCGTAGAAGCCGCGGGAGTCCTCACCTGCGCCGAGGTCGCGTCGCAGATCCTCGGCCCGATAGCGCTGATGGCGCAGGGCCCCGGTGAGCTCGAGCTGGATGTGGGAGACGAGGTCGCCGACGGTCGTCGTCGGTGTGATCGACGCGCGGATGGGCACGATGTTGGACACCATCCCGCCCGACTTGCGAAGCACCGCGTTGGTCCGCCCCGACACCGGAAGGCTCAGGACCACGTCCGCCGAACCGGTGATTCGGGCGATGTACACGGCGAGGGTTGCGATCAAGAGTGGTGTCTCGAAGCTCTTCAATCTCGTCGAAGCGGCCTCGAGTTGCCGGGTGACCTCGGTCGAGAGGAGCTCACCGACTCGCCGTGGTCTGACGTCGGGCGCCGATTCGAACGGCGACAACGACTGCGGCTCGGGGAGATTCGCGGCCTTTGCCAGCCAGTAGTCGCGGTCGCGCTGGAAACGGCTGGACGACCGGTAGTCGTTCTCGGAGGTGATCAGCGCCTGCAGCGGAGGGACGGCCTGGGTGTCGGCCTCGCGTCCGGCCAGCTTTGCGGTGTACAGCTCGGCGGCACGATTGATGAACAAGATGGCGCCGTAGCCGTCGATGACGATGTGGTGGATGCAGGAGTACCAGAGGTAGTGCTCGTCGCCGACGCGGAGCACCGCACCCTTGATCAGCCGATCGGAGAGCAGATCTATCGGCGCCGAGTAGTTCGCGTGTATCCAGTCCTGCGCGGCCAGTTCGGGATCGTCCTCGCCGCGCAGGTCGATTCGCTCGAATCGATCCGAGAGGGTCTGGTCGACCACCTGGAACGGCTCACCGTCGATGTCGACGAGGCGGAGCATCCCGCAGTCGATCTCGTGCATGCAGGCGCGGACCACGTCATCGAGCAGATCAACGTCGAGTGGGCCATGGATCTCCGCGTAGTTCGCGATGACGATGGGCGTGTGGGGCATCAGGTGCTGGGCGAACCAGATACCGCGTTGGGCCGCGGTCAGCGGAAACGGTGCCGATCCGGCAGCTGGAGTCGTCGGGGAAGGCGCCGAGGGGGTGGGGTTCCCGGTCAAGGTATGTGCGGAATCCACCTGAGGATCTCTTCTGTCCGGAGCGCGCTGACCCACTCGGCGAGGCCCCGTTGCATCGCTGGGTGAGTTTAGGGAATGCTGCACTAACTTCAATGGTGAATGTAGGTTCATAACCTATCTCTGTCGGTCAAGCTGAACGCACATTTGTGGTGCACTCGCGGGCGCCACGTACTTCCGACGACTGAAGAGGCAAGTTTCATGCGAGTAGCGACCTTCGGCTATCAGACCTGGGGACACAAGACTCTCGAAGCACTCATCGAGTCGGATCACGAGGTGGTTCTGGCCGTCACCCACCCGCCGAGTGAGCACTCCTACGAGTCCATCTGGTCGGACTCCGTCGAAGAACTGGCCCGGGCCAACAACATCCCCGTCCACCTCGCGCAACGACCCGACAGCGAACTGATCGAGCAGGTCAAGCACGCCGAGCCCGACATCATCGTCGCGAACAACTGGCGCACCTGGCTACCGCGTGAACTCTTCGATCTACCGCCGCACGGCACCCTGAACCTGCATGACTCGTTGCTGCCCAAGTTCACCGGTTTCTCGCCGGTCATCTGGGCGCTGATCAGCGGGGAGAAGGAGGTGGGCCTGACCGCCCACCGCATGGACGACGACCTCGACACCGGTGATGTGGTTGTGCAACGGGCCGTGCCGATCGGGCCTCGTGACACGGCCACCGATCTCGTGCGCGCAACCATCGACATCATCCCCGAGGTCCTGATCGAAGCCCTCGACCTCATCGAGTCGGGTGAAGCCGTCTGGAAGCCGCAGAATCTCGCCGACCGCACCTTCTTCCACAAGCGCGCGGACGTCGACAGCCAGATCAACTGGAACTGGCCCGCCGAGGACATCGATCGCCTCGTCCGCGCCCAATCGGATCCCTACCCCAACGCCTTCACCCACTTCCGTGGCGAGCGCATCCGGATCACCAAGGCCTCGGTCTCGACAGGCATCTACGGCGGCACCCCCGGCCGGGTGTTCATCCACGAGGGGGACGGCATGGTGATCGTGGCCGGAGCCGACGCATACCGCGGAAAGAACCACGGGCTGGTCGTGGAACGACTGCGGACCGAAGACGGTGTGGAGCATGCGGGCAAAGACTTCTTCCCACGCGGTGGCGGCTATCTGACGTGACGCCGCGCGCGGCCTGAGTCAGGCCCGGTCATCACCCGAACCGCATAACATGATTCGAGTTGTGAACAAGCGGGTATCGCTGCGCCGTCTTGCAGCGAAAGGAGTTGACACCGAATGACTGCACCCGGCCGGCCCCATGTGTTGATCGTGGGTGGAGGATTCGGAGGTCTCTACGCGGCAAAGCGCCTCAAGCGCGCCGATGTCGCGGTGACCGTTGTCGAGCGCGGCACCAGTCACGTGTTCCAGCCACTGCTGTACCAGTGCGCCACCGGCTTGTTGTCCGAAGGATCGATCGCAAGTCCTCTGCGGCACCTGCTGCGCAATCAGGACAACGCACACGTTGCGCTCGGTGAGGCGAACGCCATCGACACCGAGGCGCGAGTGCTCACAGCGAGCCGCTTCGACGGATCGACCTTCGAGCTGAAATACGACTACCTCGTGGTGGCTGCAGGAATGCAGCAGGCGTACCACGGTCACGAGGAGTACATCCAGTGGGCGCCGGGCATGAAGACCCTCGACGATGCGTTGACCATCCGCCGAAAGCTGGTGGCCGCCTTCGAGATGGCGGAATCGCTGCCCACACCGGAAGAGCGCCAACCCTGGCTGACCTTCGCTGTCGCGGGCGGTGGACCCACCGGTGTCGAGCTCGCCGGACAGATCCGCGAATTGGCCACGCGCGCACTGACACACGAGTTCCGGTCGATCGACCCGGGTGAGGCGCGGGTGCTGCTCCTGCACGGTGGCCAGCGGGTTCTGGAGTCGTTCGACAGCAAGCTCAGCGACAGCGCGCTGCGCACACTCGACAAGGTGGGGGTCGAGACCCACCTGGGCGTGCACGTCACCGATGTGACCGCCACGGACGTGGAGATCACCACCAAGGCCGAACCGAAGACGAAGACCCGGTTCGAAACCCGGACCGTGTTGTGGACGGCAGGCGTGGAAGCGGTGCCTTTCGCACGGACGCTGGCCACTGCCTTGGGTGCCGAGCAAGACCGGTCCGGGCGCATCGCGGTCGAGGCCGACCTGTCCGTTCCGGGGCATCCGAATGTGTTTGTTGTCGGAGACATGATGTCGCGCAACAAACTTCCCGGTGTCGCCGAGGTCGCCATGCAGGGTGGGCGGCACGCCGGTGCGGTGATCGCCGCTGCGGTGGAAGGCAAGACCAACAAGAGGCGGCCGTTCAAGTATCGAGACCTGGGCAACGCGGCGTACATCGCCCGGCATCACGCGTTGGTCCAAGCCGGACCCCTGCACATGTCGGGTATGGCGGGATGGCTATCGTGGGGCGTCATCCACATCGCGTTCCTCTCCGGCGCGCGCAATCGCACTGGCACTCTGCTGAACTGGGCAGCCACACTGGCGACCGGATCGAGGCGTGAACGCGCGATCACCTACGGCGATCCGGAGACGGCCCGCAAACCGTATACATGACGGGCCGGTCGGTTTCGCGACATGAGTGAGTCAGAGGTGACCGTGCTGACCGCGGCAGACACGGTGGCGCCGATCGACTTCTACAGCGCTCCGCCGGACGGTGTGCGCGTCAACATGGTGAACACGCTGGACAACGAGGCGGCATTCGACGGCCGCGTCGCCGCCATCTCCGATCCGACCGACCACCAATTGCTCCTGGATCTGCGCGCATTCGCCGACGTATTGCTCGTCGGGGCGGGAACGGTGCGTGCGGAGTCGTACGGTCGAGTGATCCTGACGGAGAGACAGATACGGCTCCGCCAAGCCAACCTGGGTTCCACTGGCCCGCCACCGGTTGCGGTGGTCACCACCCAAGGAAGGCTGCCGAGGGAATCTCGGCTGTTCGGTGTCGAGCCCCGACCGTTGATCATCACGACCGCGGTGGTCGCCCAGGGTGAGCCTGATGACGCTCACGAGACGATCGTCGCCGGCCACGACCAGGTGGATCTGCCGCAGGCGATAGATGCCCTGCGGGAGCGTGGATTTCGGCGAATCCTGTGTGAGGGCGGACCGTCGTTGCTGCAGGCCCTGGCAGAGCATGACCTCATCGATGAGATGTGCGTGACGGTGTCACCCATGATCGCCGGCGGGCAGGGCGGATCGCCCAGGTCGAAGACCACTCTGGGTGGGCCTCGACGGATGAAGCTGGCACATGTGCTCTCGCACAACGATTTTCTTTATCTGCGGTACATCCGCTGATCCCTGAAAGCCGTTTGGCGGGCGGTCAGTAGGGTGGGTACTGGGCCGACCTCAGCTGCGCGGCCAGATGGGCCGCGTTCCTCGCCACGGTGGCAGTGGTGGTGGCTACGGGCTCAGGTGTCTCGTCCAGGTCGTTGTAGTCCGTCCCCTGCATTGCCTCACCGTTCCAGTAGGTTCCGCCTTGAGCGGGAATCGTGAAACCGATGTCGTTCAGCCCCTGGAAGAGATCTGCTGTGATCTTGTGTGCGCCGTCCTCGTTGCCGACCACTGCCGTCACCGCGACCTTGCCCACCATTGCGGGCCGCCCCTGATCGTCGGTTTCTGACAGCTCTGCGTCCAGGCGCTCGAGAACACGTTGGGCGACACTCGACATGTGACCGACCCAGGTCGGAGTCGCCACGACCAAGATGTCGGCTTTCCGGATCGCGTCGCGGATGGCCGGCCACTCGTCGCCGTCGCCCATGTCGCCTTCCACTCCGGGCTTCACGTCGTGGTCCACCACGCGGATCTTCGACCCCGACACCCCATGTGTCTCGAGCTGGGCGAGCACCTGACCGGCGAGCAACTCGGTGCTCGATGGCGCAGGCGACGGCTTGAGGCTGCAGATCAGGGCGAGGGCGCTGAGTTCAGACATGGGTGTGGAATAGCCATCGCCGGCGTACCCAAACATGGCGCCGCGGCCGTGCTGCTACCCGCCAGACGACTTCGCCCGGTCGACGAGTATGCGCACCGAGGCAGCAACTGTCGCGGCCAGAACGTCCGGCGGGTCGCCATCGAAGACCCGCTTGGTGGCGTCCACCGAACCGTGATCGAAGACGCCGAACCAGACCGTCCCGGGTTCCTTGTCCTCTTGCGGTTCGGGTCCTGCCTCGCCGGTGACGGCGACCGCCAGGTTGGCACCCATCAGCTCTGCGGTGCTGCGTGCCATCGCCAGAGCTGCTTCTTCGCTGACGACCGGCCCCTCGGGCACCTTGAGGAGCGAGTACTTGACCTCCTTGCGATAGGCGATCACGCCACCGCAATACCAGTCGCCGGACGACGTGGCCCGGCCGAGTTGGGAGGCGAGGTTACCCGCGGTGAGTGATTCGGCGGTCGCGATGGTCAGATCGTGCTCGCCCGCCAACTTCGCCAGTTTCTCACACAGCTCCTGCACCTCGTCCTCGGTCGGAACTCGGTCGTCGGGATCGGCAATCATGTTGTCCTCACGTTGTTTTGGGGCGCGTCGCATCGCTGCTGCAAACATCGTGCAACAGTTGCCGTTCGGTTCGCAGGACCGGTGTACCCCGGCTACGGTGAAGTTATGTATTCCCTCGCAGACACAGTCCGAAACGAGTTGAACGTCCGCGCCGACATCGATGTCGCCGCGGAGGTCGAGAACCGGGTGCAGTTCCTGGTCGACTACGCGCAGAATGCCGGAGCGAACGGTTTCGTCTTGGGTATCAGTGGTGGGCAGGACAGTTCGCTGGCCGGGCGTCTGTGCCAGCTGGCGGTTGACCGGATCAATCAGTCGGGAGGATCAGCCGAGTTCGTGGCGGTCTTGCTCCCGTACGGCGTGCAGGCCGACCAGGCCGATGTCGACACCGCCATCGACTACATCAAGCCGAGCCGCACGATCAGCGTGAACATCAAGGACACCGCCGATGCCGCGGCAAAGGCCACCGCTGCTGCGCTGGGCATAGACGAGCTCACCGACCTGGTCCGAGGCAACGTCAAGGCGCGTGAACGCATGATCGTGCAGTACGCCGTGGCGGGCCAGCTGAACCTCATCGTCGTGGGCACCGACCACGCGGCCGAGGCGGTGACCGGGTTCTTCACCAAGTACGGCGATGGCGGCGCCGACGTGGTTCCGCTCTCGGGATTGACGAAGGGGCAGGGAGCGCGACTCCTGGAACATCTGGGCGCGCCCGACAGCCTGTGGACCAAGGTGCCCACCGCCGATCTCGAAGACGACCGGCCCGCCATCCCGGACGAGGAGGCCCTGGGTGTCACCTACCGCGAGATCGATGCGTACCTGACCGGAGAGGCGGTCTCCGACGAGGCGGCCAAGACCATCGAGCAGGCCTTCGTCAAGACCAGGCACAAGCGCACCGTTCCGGTCGCCCCCACCGACCTGTGGTGGCGGGATCCGACGGGCTGATCGGCGACGAACCGGGAGATGGTGTGCGAGTGCGCAACTCGTCGAGAAAAGTACTTGGCACTCCCCGGTGATGAGTGCTAAAAAAGTAGTGCACAGTGATTGGCTGCCCGCCAGGGTGGCGGGCCGAAGTGTCGAGCAGGAGGTGGGTTGCTGTGCTTCGGTTTGATCCTTTCAGTGATGTGGACACGTTGGCGCGGGGACTGTTGACCGGCCAGGCGGTGGGGTCATCTCGAACGCCGAGGTTCATGCCGATGGACCTCTACAAGGTCGAGGACCATTACGTTCTCACCGCCGATTTACCGGGCGTGGATCCCGGCTCGGTGGATGTCAGTGTGGACAATGGCACGCTGACCCTGACCGCCCATCGGACCGCACGGTCGGAGGATTCCGTGCAGTGGATGTCGAGCGAACGGTTTTACGGCACGTATCGCCGCCAGCTGACGCTGGGCGACGGAATCGACGCGGCGGGCATCTCGGCGAGCTACGAGAACGGTGTGCTGTCGGTGACCATTCCGGTTGCCGAGAAGGCCAAGCCTCGTCGAATCTCGATCAACCACACGGACTCGCAGAAGTCGATCGAGACGAGTTCCTCCTGAGAACCGCTGACTGACATCGCAATTGGTCGACCGCGAAAGAGGGGTGATGCTGTGGAGTTGGATGAAACCGTGATCTGGCCCGAGCCCAGTCCGTTGAACGACTGGTGGGCGAATGTCATGACAACGTCGAAATAACGCAAACACGCTTGTGCCCCCGACCTTTTGGCCGGGGGCACAAGCGTGAGAACTCAGCAGAACGGATTGTCAATCGGCGGTGACGGGCAAGCTCAGGGTCAGCAGCATCAGGACGAACAGGAACCATCCGGCGCCCTGCCATACCGGCCAACCGCCACCGCGTTTCCACACACGGTACGTCTGGACGAACGCCCCCAGTCCGCCGAGCAGTAACAGTGCCGGGACTCCGATCGCCCAGACCGAACTGCTCGGGTCGATCACCAGGTAGATGGTCAGCCAGCCGAATGCCGCGGCGATTACCGCCAGGTCATACGTCACCGCAGCGCGGTAGACCGTTCGATCATTCCAGCGCTTTTCGACGTCGTTGGTCATCGACAAGCCTCAGGTCCCTGAATGGTCAGCGGTTCTTTCGCGGGTACTTGGCGCGGTAACGCACTCGGTCACGGCGTGCCTTGAGTTCCGACACGTGATTGTCCTTGAGGCTGTCGGTCGCGCGGTAGGCGAAAAAGCCCCATGCAAACAGCAACACTGCGCCCACAGCGAGGATGACGGCAGCAATCATGTGACCGCCGGCGAGAGTCAGGATCGCCATCGCGACACAGGCCGCGCCACCCGCGATGGCCACAAATCCGGACCAGCCGACTGGCAAAGACAGTTTGTTGCGGGTTTCGTCCTTCGTACGCTGATCCATGTCGTCCTCCAGATTGACATCACTCCTTCGTATGGCGGGTACCCGGTGCGGCCTCGCCCGAAACCACCCCCTGCCAGCCGTTTGCCGCGATCGATGCGGAGGTACCTCTCAATGAGGTGCCGGTCGCGTCTCACGGACGAGGGCGGTCGGGGTCGGTCGGGGGACCTGAGGAGGTGTGCGGTGGCGAGTACGGGTTTGGACGTTCCCACGTTCGGTGTCGAAGAGGAGCTCCTGCTCGTCGAGGAGTCGACAGGTGAACCGTTCATGGAAAGTGCCGCGGTTGCCCACGTCGCGAAATCGCTGGGACTCGACCTGGATCTCGAACTGACGCCGTGCCAGATCGAGACCGCGACGCCGATACTCGACTCCATGGACGACCTCAGGCGGCACCTCGTGGAGAGCCGGAACAAAGCCGGTGCCGCGGCTCGGGAGATGGGCGGCCGCGTGCTTGCAGCGGGCGTGCCGCCGATCGTCGGAGAACGTCAGCCGGTGTCGAAAACCGACCGATACCAGCGCATCGCACAAAACTTCGGCATCATCGCTGCCGAGCAAGGCGTGTGTGGATGTCACGTGCATGTGGCGGTGCCGGACCGCGCACGTGCAATCGAGGTGAGCAACTCGCTGCGACCATGGTTGCCCGTTCTCGTTGCGCTGACGGCCAATTCGGCCATCCACCGATCATCGGACACTGGGTACAGCAGCTGGCGGACCATGCTGTGGTCGCGATGGCCGAGCGCGGGTGCTCCCCCTCATCTCGCATCGGTGGAGGAGTACGACGCCGCCACCGCTCGGCTCCTCGAGGTGGGCGCTGCGCTCGACGAGGGGATGATTTACTGGGATGTGCGGCCCTCCAGCAACTTTCCGACCATCGAGGTCCGCGTCAGTGACGTTCCCGCGACTGTGGACGAGACGGTGCTCTACGCCACGCTGGTGCGTGCGCTGGTGATGACGGCCCTTGCTGACGGCCCGCCCGCCGCCGCGCGGGCGATCAGTTCCGATGACATTCGCGTGGCAAAATGGCGGGCAGCACGCGACGGTCTGACCGGCGAGTGTCCAGATCTGCTCTCCGGGAGCATGGTTTCGGTGCGCACCGCCGTGGACGGGATGCTCGCCCACATCGCGCCCGCACTCGACGCCCTGGGTGAGCGTGCAGCCGTGGATGACGCGCTGGACACACTCTTCCGCCGTGGAAACGGCGCGATGCAGCAGCGTCAGGTACTCCAGCGGTGCGGCGCGCTGGCGGTTGTCGAGCATGTCGCGGCGCGCACCCTGGACGCCGACACCTTGCGTTGAACCAGCCGATCTCTGGACAGGAGGATGATGGACCAATCTCGCGCACCACTGGTCGAGGCACTGGCGGACCGGCAAGGCCGCAGGCATGAACCTTCCCGACGCCATCGACAAATCCCTGGAGACCATGAGGGTGGTGCGTTGATCACCTGGCGCGGAAGGTCGCCCGATACTGACTGGGCGTGGTGTCCATCAATCGGGTGAAGTGATGTCGAAATGTCACAACGGACGTGAATCCCACCAGTGCCGCAACGCGTTCCACGGGTTCGGATGATGTTTCCAGCAGTTCCAGGCTCACATCGATCCGGCGGGCGATCAGCCACTTGATCGGTGTGGTGCCAGTGGTCTTGGTGAACTGGCGGAAATAGCTGCGCCTCGACATATTGCACTGGGCGGCAAGGTCGTCCAGGCTCAGGGGGCGGTCGATGTGTGCGAGTGCCCAGGCCATGCTGTCGGTGATGGCAGTGTCGTCCTGGACTGCGGGGAGTGGGTTCTCGATGAACTGGGCCTGTCCGCCGGAACGGTGCGGTGCGATCACGAGGCTTCGCGCCACCTCGTTGGCGACGGAGGGACCGTGGTCGTTGCGCACGATGTGCAGGCACAGATCGAGCCCGGCCGAGCAACCTGCGCTGGTGAGCACATCGCCTTCGTCGATGTAGAGGGGTAGGCGGTCCACCTCGATGTCCGGATGCCGCTGCTGGAGCTGCTCTGCGTAACGCCAGTGGGTGGTCGCCCGTCGCCCGTCCAGTACCCCGGCGGCGGCCAGCACGAAGGCACCCGAACAGATGGAGACCAGACGTGCCCCCCGCCCCGCGGCGTCCCGTACTGCGGAGATGACATCGGGAGAGATGGGGGCGTGTATGTCGCGGATGCTGGGGATGATGACCGTGTGTGCTGCGGCGAGTTCTTTGAGTCCGAATGCTGCCTTCAGGGTCGCCCCACCGACAACTCTCACCGGAGCGGTTGTCTCCGTGCACAGTTGCACCGAGTACCAGGGTCGCACCATGCCCGGCCAGAATGACTCGGAGAGCTCGGCCAGGCCGAATATCTCGGCGGCGATACCCATTTCGAAAGCGGTCATCCCGTCGTAGGCGAGGATGGCCACGGTGCGTGCTGACCCCGGACGGGATCGCTGCGAAGACATGGCACTATCTTAACGAAGATCGGCATCAGTGCCACTTCTGGTTGTCGGCGATGTCCGCCACCCTTGGTGCATGGACAGACAGAACGTGACTGTGATGCAACGATTTCGGCGAGTTCTCAAAGAGTTCGCGGCAGGGGTGGACGCGGCCAGCGCGTTGGCCCACAACAGGACCCCGCCCGACGAGTCGGTGGCCAGGATTCGGCAACGCGAGTTCTGGGAGGTCGAGGTGGGTGACATGTTCACTTGCCGAGACATCCGGACACGCTGACCGAAAGGCAAGTGATGAGTGAGTCCAGCCCTTGGGGAGAGGCCGGCTCGGTATCCAGGTAGTCAGTGAATCGGCGTGTCGGCGTGACTGATCTGGTTGCCTCCGGCGCGTTTTGCCTCGTACATCGCGGTGTCGGCGGCGGCGATCAGACCGCTGATGAGCTCGCGGGTGTTGCCGGTGACCTCGACAAGGCCGATACTCGAGACGCCGAGGCTGGCGGTCACATTCCACGACATGGTGGCGATGGCTGTGCGGAGGCGTTCGGCGGTGTCGTCAGCTTTGCCGGCTGGCGTGATCTCGGCTACCAGGAACTCTTCGCCGCCGATGCGGCCCACGACCGCGTCCTCGGGACTGGCTCTACGCAAGCTGTCGGCGACGGCGATGAGGGTCATGTCGCCGACGGTGTGGCCGTAGGCGTCGTTGACCGCTTTGAAGGCGTCGAGATCGATCATCACGACGGTGATACTTCTCTCGGGGTCACCGGCAGCGCCGGTGATGAGATCGGACGCGGCACGGTGGAAACCGCGACGGTTGCGCAGTCCGGTCAGAGCATCGGTGGACGACTTCAGCGCGTCGACGGACAGCCAGTGAACGAGTACCTGACCACAGAATGGCACCGCAAGGATGCCGCCGCCCATCACCAGCAGCTTCGATAGCGCCATGGCCGGATCGCCGGCGACCGCGATCCGGACAGCACAGATAACGGCGGTCACCAGCGAGATGGTCAGCGTGAGCGACAGGTAGCGAGCACAGTGGAAGAAGCCGATATAGCCCGCAAGGCCGATGAACGCCGTGCATCCGAGCATGCCTGCACGCGGATCGGAGTCAGCCAGGCAGGCCGCCGCGATGAAAAGGGTTCCTGCGACGGAGGCGACTTGCGACTGCCTGCGGTTCGGCCACCGCCACGCGTAGCCGGCGGCGATTGCGGATAGACCGACCATCACGGCGATGGACACGACTGTCTGGGACGTGTTCTGTGGACCCGAGGGACTCAACATCATCAAGAATGTCGCCATCGCCAGCATCGCCAAGATCGCCGCAAGGACGTATCTGGTCGCCGACGTCAGGCTACGGGCGGCCAAATAGTCAGACAGCCAGTCAAAGTGGTCTGGCTGCCGCCACCACAGGAGGAGTTGGCGCACTTGACAACCCCCCGTATCGGGACGGTTCGGACGGCCGACTTCAGCTTTGATGCTACCCGTGCACGCCGAAATTGATGTGGCCTTCAGGGAACCCAGCTGACCGGAAGCACGTGCCGCGAGTATCCAGCCCAGCAAGATGTCGAGGACACAGCAGCAGTGGTTGTCGGGGCTCAACATCGTGGACAGGAAAGTGATCGCTCGAAAGGCGCGATGCGTTTCCTGATGTTCATCAAGTTGGTTAGCCGAAGAAGTGACAGACACGTCCTCGCGTGTCAAAGTTGTATCGGCTCAGATGATCCCGAGATCCACGAGAGTCCGAGCTTCGTCGACAACTCCGCTAGATCAAAGTCTCCGAACAAGGGAAAAATCATGGGCTCAGTGGAAATTTACGTCTTGGCTGCACTCGCGTTCATCGGCTGGATCCTCGGGTTGTAGCGCTGCACCCTCACCCGGTGGGTGAAACCGGTGTTAAAACGTGTTGCGGGCCAGTCCTTCGGCGCGGCCTTGCGAGCGGGGCGCGGACGTAGGTACATCGATCGGTCGAGCATCGCGAGGAACCGTGTTTAGGTGAGTGGCGCGCACGCCGGCGTTCACGAGATGGCTCAGCGCGGACTGGGTCCCTCCCGAGAAATCAGGTGGCCCGAGAGTTCGGTGCGGACGGGAACAAGCCGCGGGCTCTGGACGGCTAGTGACCTGTGAGGAGAGATCAGGCGGGGACGAGGTCGAACTCGTTGCCTTCGGGGTCGGCAAAGCTGACCCACTGATTGTTGTTCTCGCCGAATGAGCGCAGTTCGCGTGCACCCAGGGCGATAAGACGACGGGTCTCGGCTTGCACGTCATCGGCCTTCAGGTCGAAGTGCACCCGATTCTTGACCGTCTTGCCTTCAGGAACCCTGCGAAACATCAGTAGCGGTCCCCCGTCGCCCGTACTCGGCGCGATCGAGGCGAACTCCTCGGTGGCGTCGTCTCCCAGGTCACGCGCGAGCACACGCGACCAGAACCCGGCTAGGGCCGCGGCGTTTTGCGCATCGAAACTGATACCGAGTACTTCCAGCGACATGGCGGCCTCTCTCCAGTGGGTAGTTGGGTTATACCGCGAATGAGCTGGCTCCGGCGGATGAGCGCAGAGGCCTGCTGCGTGAGGCGCGCTCAGTTGTCGTTCTTCTTCTCGCCGTTACCGTTACCGTTGCCCTCTCTTTTCTCCTTTTCTTTTTCTTTCTGCTTCTCGTCGCCGGTGGTGGCGGGCGCCGGGGCAACCGTGGGAGGTGGCGCGATGGGCGCAGGCGTGCTCGTGGTGGTGGGCGCTGTCTCCGTGGTCACCGGTGCCGGCGCGAGTTGCGGGAGGCTCGAGGTGGAGGCGCTGGTGGTGCTCGGTGTGGTCGCCGGGGCATCGGAGGAATCGGACCCGAGTGTCACCGCCAGGAGCCCGGCGACCACCGCGACAATCGCGGCAGCCACGATCGCTGCTGCCACCAGCGGCCGGCGCCTAGACCGCGACGCGGGTGCCGGTGCCGCTTGTGCTGCGTAGGCAGCAGACGGCGGGATAGGCGAGGTGAATGCCCGGGTCGCCGGCGGAACGGCCGCGGGCATCGGGGGCGCAGCGGGGGGATGCATCGGTTGAACCAGCAGTGCTCGCCGCATGCTCTCGGCATCGGGGAAACGCGCAACAGGGTCAGGTGCCATCGCACGTTCGATCGTCCCGACGAGCATCGGATCGGCAGAGGGCGACAGCGCGCGAAGCGGAGTCGCGTCGTGCTGCAAGATGGCCCGCGCCACCGACAAGATGTTGTCGCCGGCAAACGGACGGAACCCGGCGACCATCTCGTAGCCCATGACGCCGACCGCGTACAGATCGTCGGTGACACCGGCCGGTTTGCCCTCGATCCGATCAGGACTGAGGTAGGCCACTGTTCCCAGCACTTCACCGGTCGCGGTCTGGTTCGACTCAGCGGTTTTTGCGATGCCGAAGTCGGTGACCTTCACAGCGCCCGCCGTGCTGAACAGCACGTTCCCGGGTTTGATGTCGCGGTGCAGGACTCCGGCTGCATGCGCGGCGCCGAGGGCGGACAGCACGTCGGCGAGCACCACCCGGACCCGGTCCGGGCTTACGGGAGCCTCGGCGATCTCGTCGGCAAGGGTGCGACCCGGTAGTCGCTCCATGACGATGAACGGGCGACCACCGTCCTCGCCGCTGTCGTACACGGCCACCACATTGGGATGATTGATGGTGGCAGCGGTACGGGCTTCGCTCTCGAATCGCAGCCGGATATCGGCGGCCGCGGCCAGATCTGAGCGCAGCACTTTCACCGCCACCGGACGTCCGAGTCGCAGATCCCACCCGTCGTACACGTCACCCATGCCGCCGTGGCCGAGCAGACCGCGCAGTTCATAGCGGCCGGCGAGCGTTTCGGGAGCGGGCATTCCCTTACGCTAGCGCCCTTTGTTTCGGGTTTCGCGATCGCTAGTGGATTCATCCGCCGGCTGAACTGTCGAGCCCGCTTCGAGTGGCGAGGCCCCGTGCCCTGTGGGAGCGTGAACGCTCCTGAGGACGGGATGGAAAATCGTGTCAGAGCAGATCGTCGATAAGGCTGCCGCGGGGCGTGGTGCCCGGCAATACCACATCGGGATAGCGCCCGGCGAGGTCGGAAGCGTGGCGCTGCTGCCAGGGGATCCATTTCGGGTGCCGTTTGTGGCGGAGTTCCTCACCGGCGTCACCGAGGTCGCACACAACCGCGAACATCGGACCATGACGGGCATGTATCGCGGGAAGATGATCACCGCGACCTCCACCGGCATGGGTTGTCCTTCCACGGCGATTGCGGTGGAAGAACTCGCCCGTGTGGGCGTCACATCCATGATCCGCGTGGGCAGCTCGGCCGCACTGCAGCCGGGTATCGCGCCGGGCGACCTTCTTGTCAGTGAAGGTTCACTCCGTAACGACGGAACCACCGCTGCCTACGTGCACCCGGGGTTTCCGGCGGTGCCCGACATCGGGATTGCCGGCGAACTGCGTCGCACCGCCGAGTCGATGAGGGAGCAGCGGGGCGGATTCGGCGTCTATTCGGGTATCAACGCCACCGACGACGCCTTTTACGCCGAGGGCCCCGAGTGGATAGCGCAGCTGACCGCGATGGGGATTCTCAACGTGGAGATGGAGAGCTCTGCATTGTTCGTGGTGGCGAAGTTGCGCGGTCTGCGTGCGGGGATGGTCTGCGCCTGCTCGAGCAACCTCCTCGAGGGCGTGAGTGTGTATGACAAGAAGGACTCGGCGCTCAAGGACGGTTGGATGCGCAGCATCGAGGTGGCGCTCGATACCGCTGTGGCACTTGACTTGTGACTAGGTGTCCAGAACTTCCTCAACCCGGTCTCGGAGGCCGTTCACGCCGTCGAGGTTGATCCCGAAGTCGCGTTGCAGCACCTCGATCACCTCATCGGCCGACCCGAGACGGGTACGGGTCGACGAGCCATCGCGTCCGTGTACCGCCAAGTTGCGGCCGCGCAGATTCCACCGCGCGTCGTCGGTGACCCTGGCCGCACTCAATCCGACCACGAAGACCGACTCCGGATGTGTCGAGACGTACCAGCTCCCGACTTCCAGATCGATCTGCGGCTGCGGGTCCTCGGTGAACCGGTACAGCGGCTGCCATTCGTCGCGGATCAGCGCTTCGAGCACCAACTCCTGATCGCGCCGTCGGATCCGGTAGGGCTCGTGACGAGTCGACTGCACTTCGTCGGTGATCATGTGGATGGGCGATGACAACGTCTGGCCCCCGAAGCCGACGTCGACGAGGTACTTGCCGGCGACACCGGGAATGGTGACTGCGCAGACCTGGTGAGTCCGCGCCGGTAAGTGGTCGTCGGCCTGCATCCACACCACGCGCCCGGTCAATGCGTCAACCTCAAAGCCCAACTCCGACAGTACGTATCGCATCAGGCCGTTGTGTTCATAGCAGTATCCCCCGCGCCCCCGGTGGACCAGCTTCTCGGTCAACGCCGTGGCGCTGAGGTCGGCGACGGGCACGCCGAGCAGGGGATCGATGTTCTCGAACGGGATGGTCCGGGTGTGCGCTGCCACCAGCGCGTGCAGTGTTTCGACCGTCGGTGTCGACGGACCGGTGTGATGGATGCGCTGAAAGTAGGCGTCGATGTCGAGGCCGGATGAGTTCGTGACCGTGGGTGCCGGAAGTGTGCTCATGACAAGAATGGTCCAACTTCAAGTACGGGTGAAGTCAAGGGGTCGGAGGATCCACTGAAAACTGTTGGATAGCGGCCTCCCGAGGGCAATATTCCCTCGGTGTTCTCGTACACGGCAGATTTGAGGGAGTAACAGTTCTCGCTCGACGCGCCAGAACAAAACTCTCGCTGAGACAAACCCGTGGCAACCGGCCGTTCGTGTCGTAAGGTCACCGGCGGTCGAACCCGACCGGCACCGCCATGTCTGGAGTGAGTCACGTGAAAGTCTCTGTAGTCGTCGGAAACCCCAAACCGCAGGCGCGGACCCGCACTGTGGCAGAGGCGCTGGTGCCGGCGCTGTTGACGCCGGGCAGCTACGACCTCGACGTGATCGAACTCGCCGACTACGCGTCTGAATTGTTCGAGTGGTCGTCGGAGCGACTGAAGGCGGTGACCACTGCTGTCGCCGACAGCGACCTGGTGATCTTTGCGACGCCCACCTACAAGGCGTCCTATACGGGTCTGCTCAAAGCGTTCCTCGACCGCTACGGAACCGATGGGCTGCAGGGAGTGGTCGCGATCCCGGTCTTCACCGGTGGTGATCTCACGCATTCGCTCGCTCCCCAGACCACACTGTTGCCGCTGCTCGCCGAACTCGGTGCGGTGGTGCCGGGCCGCGGGTTGTACTTCGTGATCGACGATCTGCCCCGACTCAACGAGTTCATCGCCGAAGCTGTTGCTCGCTACGCGAAGGTGTTTGCGTCTTTGACCGCGGTTGCAGGTGCGGTCGTGGAGGTCGAATCTGCCGACGTATCAGGGAAGTAGCGCCTCGAGGCCGACGTGTTCTTCCCGGCGGCCACCGGACGGGTGCGTCGGGAGTCTGTGGGTAGGGCAGGGTGCATTCCCGCGCGACCGAAACTGGAACGTGTTCTACTTGCTGCACCAGGCGCAGGTAGGCGGGGCGCCGACATCAGGCGGGGGCCAGTTATGGATGAAATCGAACTACAGACCGGTGTGCGAGTAGGCGTGAGTGTGGCTGGCGAAGGTCAGCCGTTATTACTCCTCGCGGGTCTGGGGATGCCGGCGATCGTCTGGGAGTTCTCCGGCCTATCTACTCAATTGGTCGACGCAGGCTTCTCGGTGATCAGTTTCAATGCCCGCGGCATTCCGCCGTCATCAGCTCCACCTGCGCCCTACTCGGTCGAGGATCTTGCTGCCGATGCAATCGAGGTTCTGCGGGAACTCGGACATGATTCGGACGTTGTCGTTGTCGGCTACTCCCTGGGTAGCTACGTTGCCCAAGCCTTGTTGAGGCAACATCCGACTGTCTTTTCCGCAGCGGTATTGATGGCCGGGCTCGACCCGTCGCCGATCCTCGAGCTGGTCGACACCATGGAGCTCGACCTCATCGAGTCGACGGGGGCGCTGCCGACCGCCGTCAGTACTTTCGAATTGCTGATGACCACCCTGCCCATCAAAACGGTCCAGGATCCGCAGGCCGTCAGCGGCTGGCAGGACATTCTCGGCGACGACGGTAGCCGGTGGACCAGTGTCGACGGCCTCGCTGGGCAGCTCTCAGCATCACGAGACTGGTCCCGAGACCGGATCGAACACCTCAATGCGCTTTCGGCCATCGCGGTTCCTGCTCTGTCCCTTGCGTTCGAACACGACGTCTTCTTCCCGCCGGCCACCGAACGGGCCGCGGCCGGCAGCATTCCTGGATGCGAACACGTCGTAGTTGCGGATGCAGCGCACGGTGGGTTGAGCACGCACCCCGAGGAACCCGTCAGAGTGATCGTCGACTTCTGTCAACGCGTACGAACAGCGGTCGGCCCCCAAACATAGTCTGTAGCAGCTCACCCTGAACTGGTTCGCGAGAAACTAGCTTGCCGCAGCGAATCGGTCGTATGCGCATGAGCCGAGTATTGACTTCATGCTCACTTGAAGTCTTAGCGTCGTGTCATGACTCAACAATCAGACCGCATCGTGGCGCCAGAGACCGCTGATGTCAACGCAATCCGAAGGATCATCACCGATGTTCAAGAGGGGTTCAACAACAACGACCCTGTTCAGATGAACTCGCATCTTGCCGACGACGCGGTCGTCGTGAACGCCCGTGGGGCGGTTCTCGAAGGTCGCCGGGCAATCGAGGAGTCCACGAAAGATGGCCTGGCGTCGGGGTTTCTGAGAGACGCGACCGCTTACTACGAATTGGTCGATGTCACGCTGCTGGCCCAAGACGTCATCGTCGCTCGCAAGAACGCGTGGTCCACCTCGGAGGACGCGCGCGACGGCAGTGCCCCGGAGATGAACGCGTTGTATGTCTTTGTCCGTCGCGAGGGTCGTTGGGTGATTTGGCGTCGGCAGAACACACTCGTCGTATGAATCGATCGACGAGCTAGAGGGCCCGCGGTCCCCCGTCACAGCAACACACCGCCGGATACTTCGATGCGTTCGCCTGTCGCCCAGCGGAACTCGCGGGACACCAGGGCTGAGATCGCGTCGGCGATCTCAGCTGGATCGCCCACTCGCCCGAGCGCGGTTTGTCCGGACAATCCCGCGCGCATCGCTTCGTCGTCGCGCATGGCTCCGCCATTGAAGTCGGTTGCGGTGGGGCCGGGCGCGATCGAGTTGATCCGGATGCCCCGAGGGCCGAGTTCCGCAGCGAGGCTGCGGGTAAGAGCTTCGAGGGCCTTCTTTGATGCGGCGTAGACGGAGGTTGCCGGGCTGACGTGCCGGCTGAGCGAACTCGATACGTTCACGATGCTTGCCCCTTCCGACAGGTGTGGCAGGAAAGCCTGGGTGACAAAGAGCGGACCGCGGACGTTGACGGCAAAGGTGGCGTCGAAGTCATCGACCGTGATGGCGTCAAGCGGCGCGAACAGGCCCACCCCGGCGTTGTTGACCAGTACGTCGACGGTACTGGCGCTCCACTCGCGCTCGATGCCGGCGAGCACGGTGACACGCGCCGCCTCGATGGAGGCGAGGTCCGCGACATCCAGGTGAACCGCGATGGCTTCGCCGCCCAACTCGACGATCTCATCCACGACCTCGCTTCCACCGCCCCGCGAGGCCGTGACAACTCTGATCTTGTTTCGGGCCAGAGCGAGCGCGGTCGCTCGTCCGAGTCCACGGTTGGCGCCGGTCACGAGGGCAATACGGGTCATGGCTTCTCCAGTCAGATAAGTAAATGAATACTTACTTGTAAGGTAGATCGTGTTGGAATGCCCGTCAACACGAAGCAGGGAGTGAACCATGGCCCGCGACGCCGAGGCGACCAAGGAACGGATTCTCGCTGCGGCAACCGACGAATTCTCCGCGCACGGATTTGCGGGTGGGCGAGTAGAGCGGATCGCTGCCAAAGCGCAGAGCAACGTTCGGATGATCTACGCGTACTACGGCGGCAAAAGCGGCTTGTTCGACGCGACCCTGGCAGCGGCGCTACGTCGGATGGCCGAGAACGTCCCGCCGCGCCCTGAAGACCTTGCCGGTTGGGCCGGTGACGTGTTCGACCATCATCAGCGTTTCCCCGAAGTACTTCGGCTGAGCATGTGGGCTCAGCTCGAGCGGCCAGAAGCAACTGCTGAGCCCAGCGAGATTTATCGGGACAAGGCACTCGCCGTCGCGACGGACGCGGCCCAACCATTGTCGGCCGTCGACGTCCTGGTCTTCATCTACGCCATCGCGCAAGCCTGGCAGCTGTCGCCCAAAGGGCTTACCGGACTTGACGAATACGAGACTGATGGAGATGGAGTTGCTGCTCACCGGCAATCGGTGGTCACCGCAGTCGAGCGGATGTTGCAGGCCCGATCCTGAGTCGGAGACGTCTCAGATGCCGCACGCCGACCTGCTGCTGAACCCGGTCGCCTAATTGATGTTGTACGTGACAGTGTTGTTCGCTGGGGCGGGGTCACCGGTGGTGGACAGCGCGAAGTACGTCAGGGGCGCCCCGGCGATGTAGCCGCAACCTCCGAAGTATTCGGTCAGCGATTGGCCGGCGGCCATGTTGCCGAGATACCGCGGCGGCCCACCTGCCAGCAGCGCGACCAGGCTGCTGGGCCCAGCGATGACGTTGTAGGCGGTGTCGGGGCCGCGGTTTGTGACCGTCAGGTGGCAGGTGTCGAAGCTCGAGGAGATTGTCACAGAAAGGTCAGCGCTGCCCCCACTCGCTGATCCGGATTCCGGTGCGGCAGCGGCGGGGCCGACACCGATTACCAATGCCGCAGCTCCGGCTGCAACGACCCCGACGCCGATTGCCCGAACAGTTGTATTCATACGCATGGATCTGCCCCCTTGGCCTGTCACTACGCTTTGAACCCGGACTGTACGCCGCACTGCGAGTGCAACATCGGCAAACTGGAGAAAAGATGTCAAGCGGCAGCTCGTGGACTTGGCGTACCCACCCGGTGCCAACGCAACATTCGTTGATTCACGTAACAGATTGCGGCACCATAACTTTCGTGTCGCTGACGAAATAATCCGTGAACACCGCGCTGCCCTGCCGGTCGTTCGATCGCTTCCTTACGCTGGGCGGGCAGGTTGAGTATGCGTCGGCGTCGGTGCTGGAGGGGCGAAAGTGCCTCCTGGACGGTGCGGTTGAACGAAGTGCTGCACAAAGGCAACTAACAAGCCGACGGCCGCCATCGGAACTGCAAAACCCAACAGAATCCAGAATGACGCCCAGTTTGCTATCGCTATGAATGCCAACACGCCGAATGTGAGGACAACCAGCCACGACACCCAGCGCTTCATCGCCAGGGCCGCCACGGCGGGAGGCACTGCCAACATCAGCCCGAGCTGAACCAACGGCCACGAACCAAAGACGCGCAGGATCGAGTCATCGCACTGCAGCGCGGCTTGGCTTCCGTCGAGACCCAACTCGCCGGACTTAGAACACGACAGTGACACACCCTCAACTGGCGACATCGCAGTCCAGATCGTGAATATCACTGCCGCCAGAGCCAAACTCCACCAAACCGCTCTCAGTGCCAGCACAAGCGGAGCCTAGCCGTCCTTCTCAGAGCAAGTATTGGTGCGGCCCCGACGCCGGCCCTCGTGCCGGCGTCGGCCAAGCAGCTCAAACACTTCATTGTCCGCCCGCGACACTCGGACCCTGGGCCGTAATGGATTGCGGCGTCAGCCGCTTTTGATCGGACCCGTCGGGGTTCATCGAGGCGAGCTCGGCGCGAGTCGGGACAGCTATGTCGGTGACGAGTTCACCAGAGTCCGTGGCCGCCCTGGTGTAAATGATGCGCGACCCGTCAGGTGTGAACGCCGGGCTTATGGCGTAGGTGGCAGTAAGCGCTGTGATGTCACCGCCTGTCACGGGCATCGAATAGATCTCCGATCCGTTGTTCCCGCCCCGGTTGCTGGAGAAGACGAGGGTCGAGCCGTCGGGAGAATAGACGGGATCTGCGTTCCAGAACTGATCGCGCAAAACGACTCTCGATGGTCCCGGTGCTGTCGGTGCCTCGACGAGATACCCGGAAACGACGAAGATGACGCGCGAGCCATCAGGAGAAAATGCGGGATCGGAGGCCGCCTCGTGCTGAGCGATGACACGCATATCGGAACCGTCGCTGTCCATGACGTAAATGGCGCCGTTGTTCGCGAAAGCAATGGTGGACTCATCCGGCGAGAAGGCAGGCTGGTAACCGCCGTCCCGGATTGTCTTGGACTCGCCCGACCCGAGGTCGACCAATTCGATGAGGGTACCGCCGCGGGTATACGCAAGCTGTTTGCCGGACGGCGACAGGGCGGCGAAGTTTGCGTATTGCATGTCAAACGTGTCATCACGCAGGGTCGGGGTGACTTGGCGTAGGCCACCACCGTCCGCATCGGCCACAAATACCTGACCCCGTCCGTCGTCGAAAGCAATAAGAACCGGCGTCGGCGCGGGCGGGGCGTCGTCCGCGCATGCTGTCGCGGCCACTAGAACGGCGATGGCGACGGACACTAACCGGATGAACCGCATTGGGTGATGATGACATGCTCAGACAAACCGTGATTCGAACTCGCGGTGCTGAGGACGGATGTGAGGCAGGCCTGGTCAGTGGAGGCATGCTGTTGGTTGAGCTGCTTCATCTTTGCGCGAGGCTGGCCTCCAGCATCTCGAGGAGCGATTGCAAAGTGTCAGGGTCGCCATCAATCTTGACGAGTCCGTTTTCGATGGCCTCGGTTACGGTCATCCGATTGCCGGCGATGGCAGCCATTGTCGGCGGCTCCGTCCAAATGACCGCGTCTGCGGGCGTTTGAGGCGGCCCCGCTTGGACGCGGGGAGACCCATCTTGAAGTTGTAGTGTCGCAACGCTATTGCCGACGTTGAACTCGAACCTCGAAGTCATTCCTCGAAGTGATTCCTTGTCGAGCATGCGCGCGAGGAACAGCAGTGACCACTCGGCGTGAAAACTCTCATCAGACTTCGGATCTTCGCTGGTGTGATGTCGAGCCCCCCACAACGCCAACGGCACCATCGCGTCTGCGAGTTCTTGGCCGGGGTCGGTCAATTCATAGACGGTCGAAGCGGCAGGCGGGCTCAGGTACCGCCGCCGGACAATCCCGTCGACCTCGAGTTGTTTGAGTCGCGACGCCAACAAGCTGGTGCCGATGCCGGTCAGCACGTCCGAGAGGTCGGAGTACCGCTTCGGCCCCGACATCAGCTCGCGCACGATCAGCAACGTCCACCGCTCGCCGACCACATCGAGCGCACGGGAAAGCCCGCAGAACTGGTCGTAGCTACGTCGCACCATGGCCACCACCGTACCCCAGGACAGTGGTTACAAAAGTGGAGACTTCAATTTTTTACTTGTGCACTTCTAAATCTTATGTAAGAGTCGAATCAGCACGACGGCCCGCGAGGCAACGTCAACCATCGGCGCCCCCTCGGGTTACACGCAAACCCAGGACCCCTGACACTGTGAGGCGATTGGCCATGGCCGACAAGATGCTGTCCCACTTCTATCGAGGCCAGTTCGTGGCCCACACGACAACCCGCCAGGACGGGCCAATTGTTCTCGGCTGCAACGGTTCAGAGGAATCGACTCGAGCAATCACAGCAGCAAGCCGATTGGCGGGTGGGCCCGCGGACGTCATTCTCGTGTGCGCGATCAGAGCGCCCTCCCCACCGCCGCGCCCGACCCGACTGCACGACGCGTTGAAGGCGGAGGCGTACCTGCTCACCGACCGGGCAACTGTCGATGAAGTCCTGCGCCGAGGTACGGAGGTGGCACTTGTAGCCGGTCTGCGGCCCCTCGCCGCGCTCTACCTCCGCGGCGATCCCGTCCGCGTGCTGCTCAGCACCGCCGAGCGGTATCAAAGTCCGACCATCATCGCCGGTATGTCCGGGCAGAGTCCGAGCCGATTGGTACGTCGTCTGGCTCGACGACTACCCAGCGACGTTGCACTCATCGCCACTGACGGAACTACACATCTGCGAAGCCGGCCGGCGTCAACCACACAATTGCGCAACCAGACGAAGGCATGGCGTGCACTGCACAGGCCTGCGACCGCGTGAAAACACCAGCAAGCCCCGTCAAAAACCGGAACCAGCAGGAGGAATCATGCACGCGCCATCGATGATGAAAGCCCTTGCCGCCGGACGGATCATTCTCGGCGTGACGTCTCTGGTCGCGCCACGAGCGTTCGCCACCGCCGTCGGAGTTGTAAGCCCCACCGACGAACTGTCATACATGACGCGCGTGTATGGCGCCCGAGCAGTTGCAATGGGAACCGGCTACCTCACCGCCACTCCACACGAGCGGGCACGGTGGGCCAAGCTATCGCTTGCCATCGACATCTCCGACACCACCGCGGGCATCAGTCAGGCGTTCCGGCAACCGAGTTCGCGCCGACCTGTTGCCCTCATGATCGTTCTCACCGCGACCTATGCCGCCATAGGCCTAGCCGCAGCACGTGCCCAGAGTGTGTGTCTACGTCTGCCCCGGCGGGCCGCAGTCTGTCGTCGGCGTAACTAGTTGGACTGCAGGGTGTTTAGGTCACCGGTGGGGACGGAGATCTGTAAAGCCAGGTCGTACCAGTGGTCCCAAGCGGCTGCGGGTTCAGTGAAATAGGTTGTGCGGGGGCTCGTTCCCAGCCACCGCGAGGCAATGCTGCATACTTCCTCGTAGCCACGTCATCAGGGGGACCACATGAGAACAGCAGGTGTCGCCGCGCTCACCGTTGCCGCATGCGTGCTTGCCGCCTGCACCGAGCGATTCTGGCACGGGGTTTCCCAGCACCTCCGAAGTGCGGCAGACCGTCACATCATCAAACACCGGCCCACCTGTTCAGATTGATCCTGCGGCCCCCGACGACACCGTCCCTCCACTCCCGATCATCCTCACGGTCGACGGTCAGACCTTCACCATCACCGAACGTGACGGCGGGCACGACTACAACTGGGACAACGGCCCCAACCCCGGCTACGGATTCTCGGAAGGTGCGCTGGAGACCGCGCAAGTCCCAGCAGACCAAGCAACCAAACGTCGACCGCCGCGGCGAGTCGACACACTCGGTCACTACCGCAGCTCGATCCGAGACTTTCTCAGCTCGATCGACCCCAATACCGGATACCTGGAGGACTAGAGCACGCCGAGGCCGCACGGCTCACTCAATTCGGTGTTCCCCCGGCCCAACTGACAGTTGGCGCGCCCAAATGCCCCTGAGGTGGGACCATCACTGGTGTGACCGAACTGATCGAGGCCCGCGGCAGCAAAGAGAAGCGGGACCTCGCCCCCCACGTCGTTGTACTGTTCGGCGCCACAGGTGACCTCGCCCGGCGAAAGCTGTTGCCGGGGCTGTTCCACCTGTTCTTGTCAAAGCTGGCACCCGAGTTGCGAATCGTCGGTACATCGCTGGACGACTTCGACACCGAGGGGTTCCGGGAGGTCGCGATCAAGGCCTGCAGTGAGTTCTCCAGCAGGATGTTCACGCCTGAGGCTGCCGCCGAGTTCGCCCAGCACCTGACCTACGTGCCGCAGGGCGACGGGGCTGAGGCGCTCGCGGCCGGCGTACGCGTGCAACTCGATGCGCTCGGCAGCGAAGCGCGCATGTTGCACTACCTCAGTGTTCCGCCGAAGGCGGCGATGGCAGTGCTGGAGATGCTGCACGCAGCCGATCTCGTCAAGCGATCCCGCGTCATCATGGAAAAGCCCTTCGGTACCGACCACGAGAGTGCGGTGGCACTCAACGCCTCCATTCACCGATGGTTCAAGGAAGAGCAGGTCTTTCGTATCGACCACTTCCTCGGCAAGGAGTCGGCGCAGAACATCTTGGCCTTCCGGTTCGCCAACGGATTGTTCGAACCGATCTGGAACCGCAACTTCATCGACTACATCCAGATCGATGTGCCAGAGAAGCTGTCACTGGAGGGCCGCTCCCACTTCTATGAGTCGACAGGCGCGTTTCGGGACATGGTGGTGACACACCTT
This sequence comes from Williamsia muralis NBRC 105860, assembly GCF_001598915.1. Classification (GTDB taxonomy): domain Bacteria; phylum Actinomycetota; class Actinomycetes; order Mycobacteriales; family Mycobacteriaceae; genus Williamsia; species Williamsia muralis. Next base: position 384,389 of record NZ_BDAP01000002.1, read on the forward strand.
TTCCAGATCCTGGCGTTCGTTGCGATGGAACCACCCACCGCTCTGGCGCCGGGACCGATCGGCGAAGAGAAGAACAAGGTCTTCCGATCCATGCGACCGCTCGATCCACGCAATGTGGTGCGCGGCCAATACGCCGGCTACCGCGACGAGCCCGGCGTGGCGCCGGAATCCGAGACCGAGACGTTTGTGGCGCTGAAGGCCGAGATCGACAACTGGCGCTGGGCCGGCGTGCCGTTCTACCTACGCACGGGCAAGAGCCTCGGCGAAGGCCAGCGCATCATCTCCATCGCCTTCCACGAGCCACCCAAGAGCATGTTCCCGCCGGGTTCCGGTGTGGGACAGCAAGGTCCGGACCACCTCACGTTCGATCTGGCCGACGCGTTCAAGGTGTCGCTGTCGTTCTACGGCAAGCGACCGGGACCGGGTATGAAACTCGACAAGCTGAGTCTGCAGTTCGCCATGCAGGAGACCGATCAGGTGGGACTTGTGCTCGAGGCGTATGAGCGCTTGATCCTCGACGCGATGAAGGGCGATCGAACGCTCTACACAACAGCCGAAGGCATCGAGCGTCTGTGGGAGGTCTCGGCGCCGTTGCTCGAGAACCCGCCGCCGGTGCGCAGCTACGACCAGGGCTCCTGGGGGCCAAACGCCATTCATCAACTCATCGCGCCCCACGCCTGGCGCCTGCCGTTCGAGAGGATCTGGCGCAACAAGAAACAGAGCTAAGACCCCTCGCGCGCATACTCTTTCATGAGTCGGCGTTCGTCATCGACCTTGGGATAACCGAAGAACACCACCACGGCGCCGCCCAGCACCACGGCGATCGCCGCGGCGTAGGCCAGGTGGTCGCCGTGAACAAACGCATCGCGGGCGCCGGCAATGATCTCCTTGCCGTACTCGGGATAACGCTCGGCCAGCACCTCGGCACTCGAAAACGATTTGGTGAGAGCGGCTTCGGTCTCGTCGGTGACCTTGGACGCGTCGGGCGAATCCGAGATCGACTTGGTGAAGTCGCGGGCGTATCCGGCGGTCAGGATTGCACCCAGGATGGACTGCATGATGGCCCCACCGAGATCGCGTTGCAGGTCTGACATGCTCGACGCCATACCTGCGCGCGAGCGTGGCACCGATCCGGTCAGCGACCGCGATGCCGGCGTGCCGGCGAAGCCGACCCCGATCCCGACCAACGCGTACGCCACAGCAATCTGCCAGTAGTGCGCATCCTCGGTCCACATCGTCAACGCCGCAACGAGACCGGCGAGGATGAACACGAATCCCACCAGCAGAGTGATGCGTGAACCACGCGCCTCGACCATCCGGGCGGACAACGGCGCGAAGAGCACCATTCCGATCGCGGCGGGAACGATGGTGGTGCCGGCCTCCAACGTCGAGTACTCCAGCACATTCTGGAGATACTGCTGGCCGATGAACATGACACCCATCAGCGTGCCGAACACGACCACGCCACCGAAGGCGGCCACCCAGAAGGTGCGGCGACTGGCAATCGAGAGATTGAACAACGGTGTGGGGGCATGACGTTGCCGCACGAAGAACGCGATACCGGCGGCCAGAGAGATCGCGGCGAGTACACCCACCGCCGATCCGGCGCCCGACATCGGGATGAAGTTGAGGGCCAGGATCATTGCGCCCACGAACACGATGGACAGCACGCCGCCGAGGTTGTCCACGGACTCAGACGCATCGCCGGAATCGGATGGTACGAGGAATATCGCGGCCACCAGCGCCACCACGGCCAGCGGCAGTGTCACCAGGAACACCGAGTGCCAGCTGAACACCTCGAGCAATGCACCTGAAACGATCGGCCCCAGTGAGGAGATCGCGCCACCCAGAGCCGACCACGCGGCGATGGCGCGAGTGCGACTCGGGCCCGACCATAGTGCGGTGATGACGGCCAGCGTCGTCGGAAAGGCCAGTCCGGCAGCGATTCCGCCCACCAGGCGCGCAGCGAACAGCACCTCGATCGAGGGCGCGAAGCCGGCCACCAACGAGGCCGGGATCGACAACAACATGCCGAAGACAAGCATTCGTTTACGGCCGTGCCGGTCGCCGAGAGCGCCGAAGTACAGCACGGACGCGGCCAATCCCAGTGAATACCCCACTGCGACAAGGTTCAGGCCGGTGGCACCCGCGTCGAAGGCTCTACCGATGTCGGGGAGTGCGACGTTGGCGACCGCAAGGTTGATGTTGGCCACCCCGGCGACGAGTATCAGGGTGCCCAGCACCACCTTCGCGCGTGGTGGTGCTTCTGATGTCACGGTGGCCGTCAAGGGTGGCTCCCTTCGTCGGTGCCGGGGCACCAGACAAGCAGTCTGACTCGATGGTGATCGAACGAACATCCACATGAAAAACAACAGGGTGCGCAAAGAGTATCCCGCGACCGGGCGCGCAGCTCAGGGTTTGATCGTCGAACTGTTCCGCAGTCTTCGGGCTGTGTTCATCGAAGCAACCCAGGGAAACGGCCTGCGATCACAAGCCCAGCGTCGACCGGATGATCGCGGCCAACTCCAGTGGGGCGTCGCTCTGCACCGAGTGCCCCGCTCCGGGTACCGAGGTCACTTCGGTGCCCGGCCGTCGACGGACGATCTCGGCGGCATCGTCGTCTGTGACAAAAGCCGACGCACCGCCGCGGACCAGCGTGAGGGGAATGGTGCTGGCCGACAAGGCATCCCAGAGTGGCCCGGGTTCGATGCTCTCGCGCATCTTGTCGTAGCGCCACTGCACGCGGCCGTCGTCGAGCTCGCGGGTGTTGTGGATGACCCCGCGACGGATCGACGACCTGCTGCGTCCGGGTGCCGCTGCGGCGGTGAGCTCGATCAGTTCGTCGCGGCTGTCGTACGTGTCGGGTCCGCTGACCAGCGCTACAGTGCCTCGATCGGCTCCGCTCAGTTGCTCAACCCGTTTTGGCGATTCGGGGCTCACGTCGACGATCAGGGCCCGTCGGATGAGGCGGGGCTCGAGTGCGGTGATGGCGATGGTGGTGAGTCCGCCCAACGACATCCCGACAACCAGTTCGGCGTCGGGGGCGAGGTCACGGATGACCGGAGCGACGGCGAGGGCATTCGGTTGCGGACGGTAGTCGTGGTCTTCTCGCCAGCCGGAGTGGCCGTGCCCCGGCAGATCGACGGCCAGCGCCGGCAGGCCCAGTGCCAGGATCACGCTGTCCCAGGTGTGGGCGTTCTGTCCGCCACCATGGAGGAAGACGATGCGGGGGGACTCGGCGGTCCACTGGACGCTGCTGACCACGTTGCCATCCACATCGGTGTCGATGCGGGTCACCTCGGGGATGGGATCGAGGTCGATATCCAGTTCGGCAGCGTTCTCGGTCAGGAGGTCGAACTCCGAAGCCATGGTGCCCCTTCCACATCGATGGTGATGTGAAGGCTACGGGTCAGAGACATCGTGCCGCCACCGTTCCGGGCCGTTACGAGAGCCCGAACCCGGTCAGTCGGTCCGGTTTTTCAGCCGACTCATCCAGTCGGCCGGCACGCGATCACTCGGACCCGGCGTCGCCTGATCGACGGGGTGCGCGTGCGGCGGAGCGAGTTCGGGGCCGCGGTAGTAGTCATTGGTGGCGTAATTCCAGAACCAATCCTCACCAGGTTCGAACGACTGGATGACGGCATGACCCGTGTCGGCGGCATGATGTGAGGCGTGCCGGGACAGCGAATCATCGCAGCAGCCAACGTGACCGCACGTTGCGCACCGGCGTAGGTGGAACCACCAGCTACCCGTCTGGTCGCATTCGACGCAACCGGAACCGCTGGGCGGCACCGACGGGTTGATGTCTGGAGTTGTCATTCCGGGCCCTCTCGCTCATCGATCGTTACTCGACCACAAGATCAGTGTTCGATCGTTTGCGCATCTTGTCCACCGCGGATCGCGTCCACCGCGTAGCCCCACCAGACCGACTCAGCCGACATTGCGCCCCTTGTTGCCTCGATCGAGCAGGTCGAGTTCGAGCTCGGTACGGGCCCGGCTCATCCCAGATCCGGCGTCGAAAGACGCCCGCGGCGACGTGCGATTTTGATACGTCGCAATCAATCCGGCAACCACGGCCGGCCCCAAGATCACCAAGATGTCCATGGCAGCAACTATCCGTTCGAATACATCGCGCCAACAGTGTCTGAATTGACAGTATTGGCAAATATCCTGCCAAGCGATCGCTCGGCAGTGTTTGTGCAGGCCAGGACAGTGTCGGCGGTTCAGATGGCGCGGGGCAACCGATTTTCCGTGCGTGAGCCGCTCGGAGTCGACCGTTTGTGGGACAGGCGGCTAACTGCTCGGTCGGCTCAGTGGGGACGGAGTGGACGGCTCAGCAGCGCCGTACATCAGTTCGAGTTCGCCGAGATACGCGCATGTGCCGATCAGTGGTCGCGCAGTGGCCATGTCCAATGGGTGATCGGCGGTGTCCGCGCGCAGAGCCGAGACAGCATCTTCGGCGATCCCGACTCCGCCGTCGGTGTGCGGCGTGTGGCCGGTCCGGATCTTGTCGGTGTGGCGCCTGACCACCGCCCGAAGTCGCGGATGGCCGTTTGGGTCGGGCGGCAACGGGAGGTCTGCGATCGAATCGGCGACCACCCGGAGGCGAGTGGCGTGTCCGAAAGCTCGGAGCATGGGCGTTCGCTCGTCTGTGGGCCCACCACTTTCTGAAAGATATTGGCGTGCTGCGTCATCGGCGGTGCGATAAGCAATGACACTCAGGTTGCGATGCTTGGTGACGTCGGCGTTCGCCGAGGGGTCGGCGGCCCGGAGCAATCGGCCCACCACAACATCGAGGTACTGCAGGTACTGGCCGGTTGCGCCGTCGATGGCCGCACGTGCCGTCGCTGCGACACCTCGGGGCCAGAGGAGAAACGAGACCACCACTGCCACTGCGCATCCGATGGCAACGTCCTCGACGCGGATCAGGCCCACGTGCCAACCGCTGGGCTTGAGAATGTTGAACATGGTGATCACCAGCACCGTGAACGCGGCTTGACCGGCGGCAAAGGAGAAGACCTTGGGAATGTAGGCGGCTCCGAAAGCTGCAAACGGAAGCAGAACCCACAACAGGGTGCCGTTGGTACCCAACACGACGACGATGGCTCCGCCTATGACAAACCCCGCGGTGGTTCCCGCCACTGCCCGTACGACTTTCGAGCCCGTGGTCAGGGCGCTACTGCGCAGAACCGACATCGCGCCCAGCACCACCCAGAACCCGTGCTGCACCGGCACCATCTGAATGAGGGCCACTGCGGCAGCGAGGCCCACACCGGTGCGCAGGGCGTTGCGGGCGATCACAGACCGGGCTATGACGACCGACGACGCGGCTTTTCGGGTGGCCTCGACTTCGGACAGCACGAGATCTGCTGCGCCGGTCGGTGGCAACTGCCTGCCCAGCACCTTGGCGATCATCGGCCGCGCATCGGCAGCAGACGACCACGCGATGGTCCGCCCGACGAGAGCCACTGTTGTGCCGACGGTGTGAACCGTGAGCAGTCGGGCGCCAGTGGCCTCCGCCTCGGACTCGCTCGGTTCGGCGGCGATCTGTTCGACGTTGTGACCGAATCGGTTTCGCAACACCGAGGTCAGGTCCGTTGCTGTGCAGACGAGTCGTTGCCGATACAGGTCATCGTCTTCTGTTGACCGCCCTTCGCCGAGCACCTCGACGCAACGACGCAGGACCGCCGAGGCCGGGTCTCGGACTTCTTCGAGTAACCGGTTCTGGCCGTGAGTGGTCTGAGCGGCAAGCCATTCGAGGTCGTCCACCACGCGCGCCAGAGCTCGACTGCCGGCCGTGAGCCCCGTAGGTCGGCTGTCGGTACCCAGGTACACCTGACGCAGTTTGTTCATCGCGTCCATGACTCGCGCGGTGGACGCGGTGTCGGTGTCGCTCATGGCGATGTGTTGGGCAAGGGCATCGCAGACTTCCCGGGCCCGGCGGCGCAGCGCATCGTGGTGATCCGGGGGCAGGAGATACAGCGCAGCCGGGATGCAGAACACCAGGGCCAGAGTCCAACCCAGCAGTCGGTCGGAGATGGGGCCGACATCGGGAACTGCCACCGGCAGGACAAACGCGAGGAGAGCAGCTCGCTGGCCCGCGGCGAAACTCGAACTGAGAATGGCCAGGTACGACACCACCACCCCGACCACCAGCATCGAGACCACGCCCACCCATGCAGGCGCCGCCAGAATCGTTCCGACGGTGATGAATACGTATCCCACCACAGCGAGGCCGGCGAAGCTGACGGCACGTCGAGTGCGGTTGCCCGGGAAGTCGACCAGCACCAGGAGCGCAATGGTGCCGAAGATGGCGAACAACGGAGTCTGGGGGCCGCCGACATGCACGGCGATGGCAGCCACGATCGGGACGATGATCGCGGTGCGAACCGCCCTCCGCAGCGCATCGAAACCGTGGTCGCGCGAACGCGCGGCCGCAGGCAGCGAGCGCAGTCGACGCGGGACGGGCAAGCCCATGGCGTGATGGTAACGGCAGGAGTCCGATTCCACGGGGCAACGGTGGCCGACGTCGAGATCGATGTCGTGCGGCGCCGCAATCGCCTAACGTGGGTTGGGCGAGAGATCAGAAACCCTCGCCGAGCAGAACGAGAATGGAGATTCGCATGAGCGACAACGTCTACCGCGTCACCGAGATCGTCGGGTCGTCGACAACAAGTACCGACGATGCGATCAAGACCGCGATAGCCCGGGCCAACAAGTCGCTGCGCAACGTGGATTGGTTCGAGGTGATCGAGACCCGAGGACACGTGGAGAACGGAGAGCTCGCGCACTTCCAGGTCACCCTGAAGGTCGGTTTCAAACTGGAGGACTGAGGAGTTCCATCGTCAGTCGAGGTCGTCGAGTATGCCGATGAACTCGGTGGCGTAGTCGACGTGGGTGAGCAGGCGTTCGTAGCGGTTTCGGGCGTCGGCTCTCACCTCGTCGATGACGGTACGGGCAGCGGGATCCGGCTTGTCGGAACCGTGCAGTGCATCCACGGCGCGTAAGAACGTGCGCATCTCGTCGAGGCTGTAGCCCAGTGGTTTCATCCGCCGGATGATCAGCAGACGTCGCACATCGTCTTCGGTGTAGAGCCGGAAGTTGCCTTCGGTGCGGGCTGTCGGTGCCACCAGATCGATGTCTTCGTAATGGCGCAGAGTCCGGACCGACAGGCCGAGCCGATCGGCAACCTCGCCCACCTTCATGCGGTCGCCGGCCATCAGTCGGATGCGCCGAGTCGACCCGACAACCGTTCGAGGCGCGCGAGCCCCGCGCCCTCCAGCCCGACGATCGTGGCCTGTTTGCCACGCGTCCGGTACTTACCCAGTACGGCATCGAGACTGGCGACCGTCGACGCATCCCAGACGTCGGCATCGCTCAGGTCGATGATGACCCTGTCGGGATCGCCCGCATAGTCGAACTGATAGACCAGGTCATTGCTCGACGCGAAGAACAGCTGTCCGGTGACCCGGTAGCGACGCACCTCGGCGAAATCGGCACTCTCGGGGTCGTTTTCGGTGACCGGCGTGACCGTGGTGAGATGTGCGACCCGGCGGGCGAACAACACCATCGCGGTGAGCACGCCGAGAACGACGCCGATGGCGAGATTGCTGGTGAAAACCGTTGCGACAACGGTGACCAGCATGACAAGAGTTTCCGGAAACGGCATCACCCGCAGGGTTCGGGGATGGACGCTGTGCCAGTCGAACGTACCGACTGACACCATGATCATCACGGCGACCAGGGCGGCCATCGGGATGACACCGACGATGTCGCCGAGAACCACCACAAGGATCAACAGGAACAACCCCGCGAGGAACGTCGACAGCCTGGTTCGCGCGCCCGATTGCTTGACGTTGATCATCGTCTGACCGATCATCGCGCAGCCACCCATGCCGCCGAAGAACCCGGTGACGACGTTGGCCACTCCTTGGCCCCACCCTTCGCGGGTCTTGTCGGAGTGTGTGTCGGTGATGTCGTCGACCAGCTTGGCTGTCATCAGCGACTCCATCAGTCCCACGAGGGCCATCGCCAGTGCGTAAGGCGCGATGACCGACAGGGTGTGCATCGTGAACGGCACATCGGGGATCAACAGGGACGGTAGCGAATCGGGCAATGCGCCTTCGTTTTCCACCGAGGGGACATCCCAGCCGAACGCAGTGACCAGCACCGTCAAACCCACGATCGCCACAAGTGGGGAGGGAATAGCCGTGGTGAGCCGGGGCAACAGCACGATGATCGCCAAACCCGTTGCCACCAGGGGATAGACGAGCCAGGGGATGTCGTCGCCGATGAGATGCGGCAGTTGGGCTCCGAAGATGAGAATTGCCAACGCGTTGACGAACCCGGTCATCACGCTGCGGGGGATGAAGCGCATCAACTTGGCGATACCGATCACGCTGAGCGCGATCTGGAAGATGCCGGCGAGGATGACCGTGGCGATGAGGTAGTCGAGTCCGTAGTCGTCGACGATCGGCGCCACGACAAGCGCAACAGCGCCGGTGGCCGCGGAGATCATCGCCGGCCGGCCTCCGACCACGGCGATGGTGACGGCCATGGTGAACGACGCGAACAGCCCCACACGCGGGTCGACCCCGGCGATGATCGAGAACGAGATGGCCTCGGGGATCAGCGCGAGCGCCACCACCAGACCTGCCAGCACCTCCCGCCGGAGATCGCGTGGTGAACGCACGAGCGCGCGCACCGTCGCCGGCGGGTTCTGAGAATGGGTGACGGAGTTCGTGCTGGGCACGCGCGTCCTTTCGAGCAGATGTGGGCAGTCGGGAGTGATGACCGGCAGACGTGGCCGGGACGCCCGCAAACCTACCGTAACGAGAGGTTTGCCCCAACCCGTGCTGGCGCGATCGCCGTTACAGGGCCAGGTGAACGGGCCGGCCACGGACGACGGTGGCGGCGACCCCGAGTGCGCGCAGACGAGCGCCCATCTGTGTCGACGAACCCGATGCGATCGGATTGTCGTCGAGCAGCACCACGTCGCCCCGACTGCCCACTGCCACCGTGGTCTGCCCATCAGTACTGGCCGAAAGGGCTTGCGCCGGGGTGAGCGCCTCATCGGGGTTCCACGGCTCGGTTGTCGCGTCGGCGCCCCGATCGACGGCTGCTGCCATCGCGATCCTCGGGTCGAGCGGGGCAACCGGTGCATCGGAGCCGAGCGCGAGTGTGACACCGCCCCGCAGCATCGAACGAAGGGCGAAACAACGGTCGGTGCGGTCGGACCAGCATTGCCGGGCCACCTCCCGGTCGTCGACCAGATGGGCCGGCTGGACACTCGCCCGTACGCCCAGTTCTCGCATCCGCCGGATGTCGTCGTGGCGGATGAGTTGCACGTGTTCGATGCCGCCGCGCGCGCCGGTTGCCTCGAACGCGCTCAGTGCCTGGCCCACCGCAGCATCACCGATGGCGTGCAAGGCGATGTCCATACCGCCGCGGTGCCCACGGGAGAGCAACTCCACGAGGGACTGGTGGTCGTACGCCTGGTGGCCGAGTGTGTGGTGTTCGGTGTCGGTATAGGGCTCGCAGCAGAACGCGGTGCGGGTGTTGAGCGACCCGTCCGAGAAGATCTTCAACGGACCCATGGTCAGCAACCCTCGTCCGTCGGCGAGTTCGCTGCCCGTTCGCAGACCTGCCGCCAGGACATCGTCGAGTCTGTCGGGATACGTCACCGGCCGGATGCGGATCTGGTCGATACCGCGGGCAAATCGCTCCGGCCACTCCAGGTAGCCCGCAGCCATCTCGAAGTCGACGACACCGACAACACCTTTGCTCGCTGCGTCCGAGATGGTCGCGCGCAGCAGGTCGTCGATGTTCTCCGATGCGGCGGTCAGGGCGCTGACATGGTGTTGCAGATCGAACCACTCGGACTCGAGAAGTGGCCCGCCGCGAAGCGGAACCCCCAGAAGTGCAAGAGCTTTGGTGTTCAGCCAGCCGGTGTGACCGTCGCCGCTGGCCAGGATGACCGGATGGGATCCGCTGACGGTGTCGAGCATGGCAGCGGTTGGCTGTTCGGGCCAGGTGGCCGTTCGGAATCCGTAGCCGACGATCGCGCCGGACCTCCAGGGGTGGGGCAGTGACGCCACGTGGTCGGCGACGATGCGCAGCACGTCACCAGGACTTGAAGTGCCGGATACGTCCAGTTTGGAACGGCTTTGGGCCCACCAGGTGAGGTGAGCGTGCTGGTCCCAGAGTCCGGGGATGGCCCAGCGGCCGTCGGCGTCGATCACCGTCTCTGCGCCGCGTGGGCGAAGCCCGGCAGCGATCTCGGTCACCGTTCCGTCGTCGATCCGGATGTCGACGGGGAGATCTGTGGGGGTTGGTCGGCCGACCGGAACCAATCGCGCACTGCGGATCAGAGTGGATGAGACGGTCATGGCGCCCAGCTTCTCACGACAGATATGCGTTCGAGATACTTGGACTTCCTATAAAGTTTGTTCCCATGAGCACAATGTTTCGTGCCAGTACCGTCGACGGCATCCTCCGGCGGAGTGCGGCCAAATTTCCTGATCGGATCGCACTCCGGTTCGCCGATCGCTCGTGGTCCTATCGCGATCTCGATGCCGCTGTCAGCAGGGCCGCGGGACACCTCCGGTCGATCGGCCTGAGCGGAGGTGATCGGGTCGCGGCGTACGGCACCAACTCCGACGCCTACCTCATCGGGTTTTTGGCCTGTGCCCGCGCCGGACTGGTCCATGTACCTGTCAACTATGCGCTGAAGGGTGGCGAGCTCGAATACCTCGTCGGGCAGTCGGGAAGTCGTGCGGTGCTGGTGGACCCGGCACTTCGGCCGGGCCTCACGCCTGTCGCCGAATCGCTGCGTGTCGAGCACGTCATTGCTCTACGTGACGACACGGATTCGCTACTGGCGTGGTGCAGTTCGGGAGACATCCCGGACATCGACGATCCGGTTGACGAGACCAGCCTCGTGCAATTGCTCTACACCTCGGGAACCACGTCGAAACCCAAGGGCGCGATGATGACCCACGGCGCCATGGTCCACGAATACGTGTCTTCGGTGATGGCGCTCGCCTTCACCGACTCGGACAATCCGCTCATCTGCATGCCGCTCTACCACTCGGCGGGCATGCACGTGTTCATGCTCCCGTACCTGTCGGTGGGAGCCACGATCAGCCTCATGGAGACCCCGGACATCCCGGAGATCCTGCGGCGCATCGAAAGCGAGAAGATCGGGTCGCTGTTCCTGGCGCCGACCGTGTGGGTTCCGCTGGCCGGTCATCCCGATCTCGAGACCCGCGATCTCTCGACCCTGCGTAAGGCCCAGTACGGTGCCTCCATCATGCCGGTCACCGTGCTGAACCGGCTACGCGAACGCTACCCCGACATCGCCTTCTACAACTGCTTCGGCCAGTCCGAAATCGGCCCGCTGGCAACGGTTCTGCAACCCGAAGAGCACGAAGATCGGCCGGCATCGTGTGGCCGAGCTGTGTTCTTTGTCGAGACGCGAGTGGTGGACACCGACGGCAACGACGTTGCCGACGGCACCCCGGGTGAGGTGCTCTACCGCTCTCCGCAACTGTGCCAAGGCTATTGGGACAATCCCGCGGCCACCGAGGAAGCGTTCCGAGATGGCTGGTTCCATTCCGGTGACCTGGTAACTCGTGACGCGCAGGGCTACATCACCGTGGTCGACCGGATCAAAGACGTCATCAACACCGGTGGGATCTTGGTGGCATCCCGTGAAGTCGAAGATGCGGTGTACACCCATCCCGGTGTCGCGGAGGTCGCAGTGATCGGTACACCGGATGAGAAGTGGATCGAGGCGATCACTGCAGTGGTGGTGCTGCGTCCGGACGCAGGCGACGTGTCGCCCGATGATCTGATCGCTCACGTCAAAGAGCAGATCGCCCCCTTCAAAGTGCCGAAACGCGTTGTGTTCGTGGATGAACTGCCGCGGAATCAGAGTGGGAAGCTGCTCAAGCGGGAACTGCGCAGCGGACTGCAGGACTAGACTGCAACCCATGGCCAGAACAGTTGCGACCACCACAGACGTCGAACGCGAAGCGCTGCTGGACTTTGTCCGGCCGCGGCACCACATGCTGCTCAGTACCGTCCGATCCGATGGCAGTCCGCAGCTATCGCCGGTCACCGGAGGAGTGGACGAGGAAGGCCGCATCGTCATATCGACATACCCCGGCCGCGCCAAGACGGCGAACGCCCGCCGCAACAGCTCGGTGAGCGTGTGTGTGGTGTCCGACGAATGGAACGGCGCCTGGGTCCAGGTCGATGGAACCGCCGAGGTGCTCGACATGCCGGAGGCCGAAGATGCACTTGTCGACTACTTTCGCAGCATCTCCGGTGAGCACCCCGACTGGGACGATTACCGCAAGGCGATGCGTGTGCAAGGCAAGTCGCTGATTCGCATTACCCCGTCGCGCTGGAGTCCCATTGCCACCGGCGGATTTCCGGAAGACGTGGCTACCCGCCTCGACGCACAGGACTGACTGCGGCGGAGATTGTCCACGCACCGTCTTGTGCACCGCGCACGGGTTTGAACCGGTGCGCGGCGATCAAAACGGTGCGACGGCGCCTACGACACACATTCTGCTCACGGGGCAGGTGGTCGCACCCCGACGTAGACACCCTGCGGCCGGAACCGCAGTCTCGGCTCCTCGTACTCCTCGATGGCGTGGGCAACCCATCCTGCGATCCGCGCGATCGCGAAGATCGTCTCGGCCGCGTCAGGCGCCATGTCGAAGCGGACCGCGATCGCGGCCAGTGCCATATCCGAATTGAGGAACGCGGCATCGGTCTGGCCGGCGATACCCCGCAACTCTTCGATGGTTCGGATGACTTTCCGGTTGCCGCCGGTGGTGGTGGCCATCAACTCGAACAGGGCCTCGGCTCGCGGATCGTGGTCCCGGTACACCACGTGGCCGAATCCAGGTGTGGCCTGGTCTGGCCCCGACCACAGCGCCAATGCACTCGAAGAATTGTCCAGAGCATCGGCCAGGAATCGTGACGCCCTGGTGGCGGCACCTCCGTGCAACGGCCCGTCGAGCGCACCGAGTCCCGCGGTGACGACCGAATAGATGCTGCCGCGCGCGCTCGCGGCCACCCTGGCCGCGACCGTGCTCGCAGTCAGGTCGTGGTCGGCCAGCAAGACCAGCGCGGCGTTCAGCAAGCGGACACGGCCGCGGTTGGCCGGGATCGGGGTGAGCCGCGGCCACAGCCTCGCCGCGAGTGATGGCCCGATTGCGTCCTGACCAGAGGCGACAGGTAAACAATCGACCACCGTGTCGAGAATGCCGGCGGCCTTGCGGGTCACCACATCGTGGGTGAGTTGGTGGCGGAGGTTGTCGCGGGATCCGAGTACGCCGATGGCCATTCTGACCATGTCGACACGGCGGCGTGCGGGGTTGCTGAGGGCTCTCAACTGTTTGATCACACTGCCGGGCAGCATGTTTCGACCCCAACCGGGCTCACTCTGCCACAGCATTGCGGCAACTGCCTCGAAGTCCACCGAGGTGGCGAGCACGGCGGCATCCTGGCCACGGTAGTAGAGGTGATCGTCGTCGAGCAGTGTGATCTGGGTTCGGATACGTTCGACGACCCCTGCCGGTGGTCGGCCGGCGGAACGCCGGGTCAATGCGTCCACCTCGTCGACGGCGAACACGCTGCCCCGGACCCCGTCGACGGCAGCGCTGGTCAACAGCCCCCGACTCACGTAGGCGTACACGGTTTGCGTTTTGACGCCGAGCACCCGGGCGACTTGCGCGGTGGTGAGGTAGTCGCGTCCATCGTGTCGCAGCGGTGTGGGTCGCCGCCGACGGTGATGGGCCACGTGGTCGGTCGATCGAACTGCCATCGTCGAGGTCCCTTCACATTGATTCGATCAACATTGACACATAGCAACTACCGGTCGAATGTGATTGCCAGACAACCACACTTATGGATCGGAGATTCACATGTCGGTGATGGTCGCCCCGCCGGGGTTGAGCAACGTCGTGGTCGCGGATACCGCGATCGGTGATGTACGTGGTGACGAGGGCTTCTATCAGTATCGCCAGTACTCGGCCATCGACCTGGCCAGGACGAAGACGTTCGAAGAAGTGTGGTTCCTGTTCGTCTACGGTCGCCTTCCGGACCCCGACGAGCTGGACACGTTTGTCGTCACGACGCGGGCCCTTCGCGCGATTCCAGCGGAATTGTCGTCGCTGTTACGCACGATCGCCCTGGCCGGCAGTGAACGGCAGATGCTCGCGCGACTACGCACCGTGTTGTCGGCAGCCGCGGCAGCCACATCGGTTGTACCGCTGTGGGATGCCGGTCCAGATCAAAGGATTGCCGACTCGCTGGCCGCCACTGCGATGACGCCGACCATCCTTGCCGCCTTGCACAGGATTCGAGCGGGTGAGGATCCGCTACCACCGCGCGACGACCTTTCGACCGCAGAGAACTGGCTGTACGGATTGACCGGCAAGGAACCCGAGCCGGAGCGTGCACGAGCGATCGAGCAGTACCTGATCGCCACCGTGGACCACGGATTCAATGCATCGACGTTCACCGCCCGGGTGATCGCGTCGACCGGCGCCGATGTCTTCAGCGCGGTGTGTGGGGCGCTCGGCGCATTTTCCGGACCTCTGCACGGCGGCGCGCCTGATCGGGCACTCGATGCGCTCGACGAGATCGCCGAGACCGGCGATGCGACCGCCTGGGCCGAAGCCCAGCTGGCGGGGCGTAGCCGCATCATGGGTTTCGGTCACGCGGTGTACCGCACCAACGACCCGAGGTCGGACCTGTTGCGCGACATCGCGTCCCGACTCGGTGGACCGCTGGCCGAGTTCGCCATCGATGTGGAGAAGGATGTGGTCGCGGTGTTGGCCGAGGCCTATCCGGATCGTCCTCTGTACGCGAACGTCGAGTTCTATGCCGGGGTCGTCATGGACAGTTGCGGAGTGCCCCGACAGATGTTCACACCCACCTTCGCGGTGAGCCGGATGGTGGGCTGGTGCGCCAATATTCTGGAGCAGGCCGAGGACCGCAAGATCATTCGGCCGAGCGCCCGATACGTCGGCCCACCGGTTGTCCGGTGAGCCCGGTGGACCCGGCGAGGTGATCTCGCCGGGTCCAGGTGTCGGGTGACATCGTGTGTGATCAGCGCACCAGCGGCATGATCGAACGAACCGTTGCGCTGCGCAGCCACAGGCCGGACCACACTGCGATGCCGACGACGACTGGCAAGAAAATGCCTGCGCTGAGCGACTTTTCATCGATCATGTGGGATGTGGTCGCGCCGCCGAAGTATCCGGTCAGAAGTACCGCACCGAGAATCGCGGTCCGCGGGTACAGATACAACGCAAGGCACCCCAGCATCACCACGCCCATGGCAACGATGTCGCCGTCGGTGAAGCCGAGCTCGTACGACGCCTTCGTCACCTCTTCCGGCAATGCCAGGTGCGAGATAGCGTCGACGAGCAGCAAGATGCTGACGAGTCCGGTCACCACTCGTCCGGCAATCTGAGACCTCCGGCTGATGGTGGACGTGGTCTGGCTGGACGTGGCTGGGTTGTCGGCGATGGCGGTCATGATGCGCTCCTGGGGTTGTGGCGGTTTGTCGGTCTTGTGAAGTGAGACCATGCCGGAACGCAGAAGTAATCGCCGGGAGCAGCGCCGGTTGTTGTTGTACAGGCGGAGGCAAATGGTCTCGTCCCGCTGAAAAATGACTTAACTCTCAGCTCTTGGAGCAGCACAATGGCCGGATGCAGTCAGAAGCATCAGAGCGCGAGTGCCCAACTCGGTTTCATGTCACGTCCGCAAAGAATCGTGCGTCCATCTCTCGGAGCGGGTTGGACTGGCGGCTCATGGGCGCCGCACGTGGAATTGCCGGTTCGGATCGACCGGAGCAAGAGGGGTGCTTCCTCGCTGCCAATGAGTACGAGTGTGACTGGTTCGTTCGAATGAACAACACCGGTGGGCCTGTTGACGTGTGGGAGGTGAGCGGCGTTGACGCCGATACCTTGGTCGAGTCACCTCAGGGGTACTACTTCTTCCCCGGTGTGGTCGGCCGCGATCGGGTTCGGCTGGTCCAACGCGACATCCCGCCCGTCAACCGCCGATGAACTCCTACCCGACCGGGGTCGGAGACTCAGCCGGTGAAGGGTGGGACGAACTCGCATCCCACTGCCTGCGGGTGTGCCGGGTCGAGCGCATTCAGGACGAACTGCGCCGCCCGGCGAGATCCCGCGATGCCGGTGTGCTCGGAGTAGTCCAGTGAACAACCATCTTGCACAACGATGTTCGTGGCGTTCTCAGCTCGCAGCTCCCCGCTCGTATACGGAACGACGAGTTCGTCGAAGCGGGTCATGATGTTGGTGTATGTGATGTCGGGGTCATAGAGGCCATCGCGCTGCAACTTCTTGAGCATGTCCGAACCCTTGGTCATCTGCAGGCACGCCGCGCAGATGGCCCCGATGGTCTGCTGCTGAACCTGGTCTATCCCAAGCGCTTTGGCATAGGCAGCGATCTCACCGGCCGCGGCGACGTTGGTGCCGTTCCACAACGGCGCCAGAGAGATGTACTTGTCGACCTTGTCGGCTCCACCCAGGAACTTGATCCAGTAGGTGGGCATCAAGGTGCCCTGTGAATGCCCCACGATGTCGACCTTGGCAGCGCCGGTCGATGCGCGCACCCTGTCGACAAAGGCGGCCAATTCGGCGGCACTCTTGTCGATGGATGCGAAGCCGCCAAGTGCGCTGATCGGCCACGGTGCCCACGGGATGGCGCCATAGGTCAAGGCGAAGACGCAGTAGCCGTTGTTCGCAAGCAGCGGCGCGTAGGTACCCCAGTTGGTCTGGGCACCCCCGCCCGTACCGTGCACAAGAACGACAGGCCGCGGATGTTCGGGAGTCGGCTTGCAATTCCAGTCGTTGGACCCGGGCAGGGAGCCGCCGGGCCGAGTGAGTTCGCTGGGGATACCGGCGAAGAAGTTGTAGTCGACGGGCAATGGATCCTTCGCCGCCACCGGACCGGTCCCGAACACCGTCCCCAGGGTCAACACGAGAGCAGCGATCACCCCGGCGATCTTCGCTCGTTGCATTCTGCTCCCACTGCCCATCGCAACTGGTTAGCTACGATTCGAGGATAACCGGCAGCTCAGGCGGGGTGTCGGGATCGGTGAATCTGGCAGGAGTTCCCGACGGGTGGGACAGTCACTGGTTGTCGTAGGCGGCGCGGGCGGCATAGACCACGTCCATGTTCGACTGCACCAGTTCGATCAGACCGTGCAGCCGTTCGGCGATCTCCCGGCCCAGCGGCGTCAGCTCGTATTCGACCTTGGGTGGGATGGCCTCGAGCACCGTGCGAGTGAGCATGCCGTCGCGTTCGAGGTTTTGCAGTGTCCGCGAGAGCATCCGTTCGCTGACTCCGTCGACTCGTCGGCGGAGTGCGTTGAATCGATAACTGCCCTCGGCGAGTGCCGCGAGAACCAGCAACCCCCAGCGACCGGTGACGTCCTGGAGGGTCTCGCGGGATGAACAGTCGCGCGCGAAGACGTCTGCTTCGAGAGAGTTGTCCACCTGGTCGGCCATTGCTCCACGATAACCCAGCTGTGACCAGGATGGTTACTCACCGGCTTGCGCTTACTAAAAGTAAGTGCATACTGAAACGGTAGCGCTGAGAACGGCGCTTGAGACGGAGGATTTGAAATGCCAACAGCGGTCACCGGTGCCACCGGCCAACTGGGAACACTTGTCATCGACAATCTTCTCGATCGAGGTGTGCCATCGACCGAGATCGTCGCAGTGGTCCGAGACGCCTCGAAGGCCACAGCCCTGCAGGACAAAGGCGTCGACGTTCGATCTGCCGACTACGACGATCCGGCGGCACTACGTGCGGCGCTGACGGGAGTGGACAAACTGCTTCTCGTGTCGGGCTCGGAGGTCGGCCGACGGGTTGCTCAGCACATCAACGTCATCGACGCGGCCGAACAGTCAGGCGTCCAGCTGATCGCGTACACGAGTCTGCTGAACGCGGACCGGAGCAACATCTCCCTCGCCCCTGAGCACCAGGCCACCGAAGCCCGCCTTGCCGAGTCGTCGGTGCCCACCGTGCTGCTACGGAACGGTTGGTACTGGGAGAACTATGTGGCAGCCATCCCTCAGGCGGTCGAGTCCGGGAAACTGTACGGCGCTGCGGGCGAAGGACGTCTCGCGGCTGCGACCCGGGGCGACTTCGCCGCCGCCGCAGCCGCAGTTCTGACGCTCGACGATCAGGGCGGCAAGATCTACGAACTCGGTGGTGGCGAACGCCTCACCTATGCCGAGTTCGCCAAGGCCATCAGTGAGATCTCCGGCGCAGAAGTGACGTACCAGGACCTCCCGCAGGCCGACTACGCCGCCGCACTGGAGCAGGCCGGCCTGCCGGGTCCGGTCGCCGCGATGCTTGCCGATGCGGACGCCGGCATCTCGCGCGGCGAGCTGGACACGGCAAGTGGTGACCTGCAAGCACTCATCGGACGAGAGTCGACCCCGGTCTCCGAGGTCATCAGGTCGGTTCTCAACTGAGCTCCGCCACAGAGTCGCTCAGCGGATAATCCGGGCGTAGAGGTCAGCCAGCTCGTCCACTGCCTGCGCCACATCCATCGCCGCAGAACCCGATCGGCGTAGAGCCGCCGTGAGGGCAGTGGTGTCCAACTCGGACAACACGTCGATCGGCGGTGGATGTGGCAGTCCGGGCATCTGTCGCCCGTCGCCGTAGAAGTCGATATCGACCGGTGGTGCAGGGGCTTCGTCAGGCTCGGCCGAATCGGCTGATGGTGCGTCCCGCAGGTGGGCCAGCAAGACGCCGAGTTCAACTCCCATCACGGTGAGCAGGGTGCTGGGCTCCTTGTCGATCGCTGCCGCGATCTCGAAACACACCGACAACACGTGGATGCAGCGGTCACTGTCGTCGGGGCACGTGCAATCGACTCGCAGATCCGACGCCTCGGTCGGGATCACCAGCGAACCGAGCAACTGCGGTTGCTTGCCGCGGGTCAGGGCGACGAGATCGTCCGTCTTGCCTTCATGCCGCAGCATGGAGACGACAGTCGCCGGATCGGCTGCGAGCGTATTGATCTCCACCTCGAAGGGGTCGAGCTGGCTACCCTGCACCAGGGCGCTGACCCGGCCCGACCGCATCACCAGGTCTATGACGTTGCGGTCCCGAAAGTAGCTGCGCGCCTTGACGATCTTCCGCTGTTCGGCAGTCGGCTCGACGGCCAGCAGAAAAGCCTTGGACCACGGCGTGAGGCCGTAACCGCGTTCAGGCGCCTTCTTCTTGCGGCTCATTCGCTCACCGCCTCATCCTGCAGGCGCATCAGCTCATAGAGCTCATCGTCGCCGGTGTCGGCCAGCCAGTTCTCGCCGGTGGCGACGGTCAGCTCCGACAGCTCACGTTTGTCGGAGATGAGCTGGTCGATGCGCTCCTCCAAGGTTCCGACGCAGACGAACTTGCGTACCTCCACACGGCGCTCCTGGCCGATTCGGTACACGCGGTCGGTGGCCTGGTTCTCGACGGCGGGATTCCACCAGCGATCAAAGTGCACAACATGATTGGCGGCGGTGAGATTGAGACCGGTGCCGCCGGCCTTGAGCGACGCCATCATCACAGGCGGCCCGTCCGCCTCGCCGAACTCGGCGACCAGTTTGTCACGCGCCGGGCGGCTGAGGCCTCCGTGCAGGAACGACAGGGGATGGCCCAGTCGGTCGGACAACCATGGTTCGAGCATGGTGCCGAACGCGGTGAACTGGGTGAAGACCAGCGCCCGCTCGCCGTCGGCGACGATGTTCTCGAGCATGTCCGCCAGCAATTCGACCTTGCCCGAGCGGTGTTCGTTCCGGCGGAGGATGGGAGAGCCGTCGCCGAGATAGTGCGCGGGATGGTTGCAGATCTGTTTGAGTCGGGTCAGGGCGGCGAACACCGTTCGGCGTCGTTCACTACCGGGCTGACGGCTCTCGCCCTTTCCGAGGGCATCCATCAGGTCGTCGATGACGGCGCGGTAGAGCCCGGCCTGCTCGACGGTGAGGTTTGCCCGAACGGTCAGCTCGGTCTTCTCCGGTAGATCGGAGATCACGCTGGGATCGGTTTTGACCCGCCGCAGGATGAACGGCGAGGTGACCGCCGACAGCCTGCGTACCGCATCCCGATCACGTTCGCGCTCAATGGGTTCGGCGTAGCGGTTCTTGAACACCGAGGCGGTGCCCAGCAGTCCGGGATTGACCAGGTCGATGACCGAACGAAGATCTTCGAGCCGGTTCTCCACCGGGGTGCCCGTGAGAGCGACGCGGTGACGGGCCGACATCGCCCGCACCGCTTTGGACTGGGCGGTGTTCACGTTCTTGATGTGCTGGGCTTCGTCCACCACGAGGCGGTCCCACTTCACCGCGCTCAGCAGCGCCCGGTCGCGCGAAGCGATCGCAAACGTCGTGATGACAACATCCACCTTTGCCGCCGCCGGTTCGAGGTGCCCCTTGGTAAGGCGGCCTGGTCCGTGATGGACCAGCACTGTGAGGTGGGGCGCGAACTTGGTGATCTCTCGTTCCCAGTTACCCACCACCGACATCGGGCACACCAAAAGCGTTGTGCGCGAACCGGCATCATCTGGTGCTCTTTCGCCGCAGATCAGGGCGAGCACCTGGATGGTTTTACCCAGCCCCATGTCGTCGGCGAGCACCGCGCCGATGCCGAGCGAACTCAGATGCCTCAGCCATTCCATCCCACGGTGTTGGTAGGGCCTGAGTTCGGCACGCAACGATGCGGGAGCCTCGAGCGGCGGTGGGGCCAGTTGCCCACCGCGCTTGATGTCGTCGAGCCATGCCAGACCTTCCACCCGCCCGACCGGTAGTGGCAGCCGGTCGTCTCCGTCGGTGACGAGGTTGAAGAGCTCACCCATGTCGGCCGGCTGTCCGGACTCGGCCAGTGCCCGCTGGGTCTGGATGAACGCAGCCGACCTCGACAAGGCCGCGTTGTCGGCGCGCACCCACTTGCCGCGGATCCTGACCAGATCACCCTTCTGGCGCGCCAGTGCCTCGAGTTCGGACGCGTCGAGAATGTCGTCGCCCAAGGCCAATTGCCATTGGAAGTCCCGAATCTCGCCGAGCCCCACCATGACAGCGCGAGAACGCGGCCCACCCTCGGGCTTGCCCCGCAGCGTCAGGGTCGGCCTCACATGGGCGATGGACCGGGGGAGCAGTACCTCGAACCCGGCGTCCGCCAACGCGGCGACTCCGGTGTCGAGCAGAGCCAGCACCGTGTCGGTGGAGAGCAGGAAATCCAGGGAGTGGTGGTCGTGGTGGGCGGCCTTGAGGTCGGGAAAGGCGCGAACGGCTCCGGCGACCTCGGTGGTGATCTCATCGATCTGGTGGGGATCCAGCCGGCGCAGCTCCACGGGTTGATCCGGACGGTCCATGGTTCGCCGGCACACCTGCAGGCGCCACCGGGTCACCAGGTCGGAGTCGTCGTTGTCGTCTTCTTCGGGCTCGCACAGCCGGAGCACCAGCGCGGACTCGCCCTGCCGGAGGCCATCGGCCCAGCTGGCCCACGCAGCCGCCGCGGACGCGGCCCGTTCCGCCGACATTTCCGGAGAATCGGTGTCCGGCAGCAGACCTCGGACCAGGCTCGACCGCACTGAATGGGGGGCGATGTCGGAGCAGCGGATGCGGCAGAGGTGGTCGGTCATCTCGCCGCAGAAGTCCATGATGGCGGTGGAATCGCCGTTCTCCAGGATCACCGGTGGCGCCGACGCGATGGCCGTGGAGAGCCAGGCCCGCCAGCCCGCCGTGGTGAGCGGAGCCCAGCGTACTGCCCACTCGCCGGCGACCCGATTCACCGCCGGAGCGACGGCCCCGGCGCTGACGAAACGCTCGGTGGATTCCAAAAGGAAACGGTAATAACGTAATTCGCCACCGACGGCAGGATCGTCATTCACTGACCGCAGGAGGTCGCAGGAGGCCGCCGGGCCCAGTGTCAGTGATGAGACGTCGCGACGGGTGGGCCCGGGGCCGGCAACGGTGATGGTGCGCCGCAGTGACCGTCCCGACACCGCTGTGGCGATCGGCTCCGGTAGGCCGTCGGGCACGTGGCCGGTGCACGGTTGGCCGTCTGCGTCGGTGAACCACAGCGACAACCCCACCCCTGAGCGCCACAAAGCGTGCGCCGCCGCTGTCGCAACCACGTCAACATGGTGGCACGCCGGTGCGACAGCGGGCGCCGAGCGGGCCGCTGATCACTTCCAGCGTGCGAGTACCTCGCCTGCGCGTTCGGCCAAGACCATCTGCAGGATCGGGCCGAAGCTGACCCGGGCGACACCGAGCGCGGCCAGGGCTGCCTTGTCGTCGTTGGCGGGGTGACCGATCGCGTTGACCGGGAGGGGGAGCTCGGCGGTGAGGCGCTTGTGGACGTCGTCGGAGTGGAAGCCGACGGGGTAGAGCACGTCGGCGCCGGCGGCGGCCGCCAGTTTCAAGCGGTCGATGGCGCGGTCGACGCGGTCGTTCTCATCGCCGACCTGTTTGACGAACAGGTCGGTGCGGGCGTTGATCACCACGTGCGTGTCGGTGGCGTCCGATGCTGCACGCAGTGCTCCGACGAAGTCGGCGTGCTCCTGTGCCTCACGCAGACGACCACCTTCGCTGTGCACGGTGTCCTCGATGTTCAGACCGACGGCGCCGACGCTGAGCAGGCCATCGATCAGGCGCTTGGGGTCTTCGCCGTAGCCGGACTCGATGTCGACCGAGATCGGTACGTCGACAGCTTCGGTGATCTGCTTGATGCGGGTGATCAACTCGTCGAAGGTGATGCCTTCGTTGTCGGCCTTGCCGATCGAGTCCGACACCGGGTGACTGCCCACGGTGAGGGCCGTGAACCCGGCGGACACGGCGAGATTCGCCGACCACGCATCCCACACCGTCGGGAGGATCACCGGATTTCCTGGCTGGTGGAGTTCGAGCAGAGTGGTTGCCTTGCTTGCGAGATCAGTCATGGTTCCTACAACTACGCCCGTCTGAGCGGCCATTCCATCAGTTCCCACATGCTGGACGCGCGAACCGACGCCGCCCGGTTCTGATGTGGTCTGCATCTCACCGAGCAATCTCGCGATGCTTCGATGCCGAATTGACAGAGTGACATTTTCGCAGCCTGTTCACCTATCGTTTCGTACCGCCCACTAACTTCTCGGGAGACGCCGCATGCACTTCATCCGGAGGTGGTGGCGGCAACCGTTCGACTATCAGTGGACGCTGAACTACCACCGCTCGCGCGGGTCCCTGGTCGTCAACCGCCAAGCCGTCGGGGATGTGGTCGTTCTTCTACGGGGTGGCAGCGCTGCTGTCGCTGGGGTCGCCGGCCGGTCCACGCGAGACCATCGCCGCCCAAGGTGCGGTCGCGGTTGCTGCGGTCAGCAGCATGGTCGTCGGCCTGGCTTGGCTCCGGGGCCCGTGGCCGTCCAGGCGAGGTGCGCAGCTGTTCCTCATCTACTCCGACCTGGGTGTTGCGGTGGTGCTGTTCACGTTCGTCGACCCGTTCATCGCGATGACCGGCTGCGTGTTGTTCGCGGTGACCGCCGCCCACATCAGCGCATTCCACAGCCCACGATGGCTGGCCGCGCACCTGGTGTTTGCCACGTCGACCACGGTCGCGTTGTACCTCAAGGTGCTGGTCACTCCCGGACAAGATCTATTCATCGCATCCGCTCTGCTCGCCGTCTTGCTATCGGTTCTGTTGTCGGCGCCGATCATGATGCAGTCCGGCCTGCTGAACCTCGGCCACGACGCCAGCGATGCGTTTCGCGATCACCTGACGCAGCTCCGCAATCGTCGCGGCCTGGAAGTGGACTTCCCCCAGCTGCGCTTCGACGGTCCCCGGACCTTGCTGGCCGTGCTGATGCTGGACATCGACGAGTTCAAGACGGTGAACGATCAGCACGGGCACCACGCGGGCGACACCGTCCTCGCGCTCGCCGCCTCCAGACTTTCCGCGACGGCGGGTCCGGCAGCGCTGGTGGCCCGGGTCGGTGGCGAGGAGTTCGCGGTCGCCGTCACGGGCTCAGTCGAGCAGCTGGTCGACCTCGCCGAACGGCTCCGGATCGTGCTGCGCAACCCGCATGACGCCTACCCGATCACGGTGAGCGTCGGGGTTGCCGTGGCGGCGCACTGCATGACCAAGTCCGGACGCCTTCGACCGACGATCGCTCTGCTGAGTGCACTTGCTCCGTCGGCTGACGCCGCGATGTACCAGTCGAAGAAACGCGGAGGAGATGCGGTGACCTTGGCGCCACCCGCCCTCGAGCACGATCTGCCGCCGAAGAACGCCGGGGTCGACCGATGAGTTGAGGGCAGACCGGTGGTCGGTATTGGCAAGGCGATGACCATCGGCGGTGACCGCCGGCGAGGAGGATCGACATGCTCGACATCAACAACGCGTTCAGTGGGTTCGCGGTCAAGGACATCGAGGCGGCTCGGAGTTTTTACTCCGAGACACTCGGCCTGGAGGTCGAGGACGGCCCGATGGGGTTGCTCAACCTTCACCTGACCGGCAGCACCAACGTGCTGGTGTATCCCAAGCCCGACCACGAACCGGCAGTGTTCACCATTCTCAACTTCGAGGTCCCAGACATCGATGCGGCGGTGACCGCGCTGACCGAACGAGGGGTCGAGTTCGACCGCTACGACGACTTCGACCAAGACGAGCGGGGGATCTTTCGTGGGTCTCGAAACGACCAGGGCCCGGACATCGCATGGTTCCGTGATCCCTCAGGGAATGTGCTGTCGATCATCGGGGTGTGACGGCCGGCGGTGAGGCTGTCGCTTCGGCACCCTGATCGCTAGTAAGGCCCGTGAGTCGAACAGATGAACATTCCGCGATAGGCGACACGAGTTTGCGATACGCGGCAGAATGTACAGTGTGACTTTTCTTGAGCGGCCGAGTCGCCAATCGCAGGGCAGGCCAGTGCTGGTCCGTCGTGACGCGCCGCAGACGGTTCCTCGGGAGATGACCGGGCTGCTGTGGGACCCCACCGTCGGGGGCCACCGGCCGACGCGCCCCTCTGTCACGCGCGCGACCCGCGACGACACGCCCCGCGAGACACCGCGCATCTCCGTCACGGGCAGCGACCTGACGATGTTGCTGTCGATGTCGGGGCTGCTGGGCGGAGTGCTCGGGGTGGTCGGGCTGATCGAGCTCAACTTCTGAGCTCGTGCTCAGTGGTCTTCCAGGTCGAGGGTGCGCAGGTTCATCCGCCGGGCGACCACATCGTCCGCGACGTCTTTGAGTGAGCGATCGTGCCGGAAAGAGAATGCCCGCAACCTGGCCAGCCCTTCGTCGGCAGAAACGGCCAATTGGGCGGCCACCATGCCGGATGCGAGGTAGACATCTGACCGGGAGAACCTGTCCGTGGTGTGGTCTTGTGCGTGACTCATATCGGCTGCCGCGGTGGCAACCCGGTCGTCGTAGTCACCCTGGGTGGCGAGGTAGTCGTGCCAATTGCGGGTCACCGTGTAACCGGCAGTGGAGGCTGCGGCAGTCGCGGCCGCGTGCTGCTGGGGATTCAGTTCACCGGCGGTCCGCCGGTACAGCTCGAGGACGGCCAGAGGCGTGCCGCCGGCAGCAACCGGGAAGGCGAACAGTGCCCGTGCGCCCAGTCCGATGGCCTCCCCGATGAAGGTTGGCCACCTGCTGCCGCTGTGATTGTCCAGGTCGGCGAGCAGGTGGGCGTCGTCGTTCTCATAGGCATCCAGGCAAGGGCCTTCGCCCAGCGTGAACTGCAGATCGTCCAACCGCTGAGCCACCGAGTCCGTGGCGTACACCAGGTCTCGGACCCGGCTGGAGGTGGTCAACAGAGTCAGGGCGGCGCCATCGACTCCTGCGGCATCCAGGACCCCCTCGCAGAGCGGGGCCAGGCCCGTGGAGACCGGACCGCATCCCACAAAACTGTTGCCGCCGCGATCGTCGCCAGCTTGCCAACTGCCCATCGGTCTCCCTTCCCGCTGCCGGACTCGACTTTTGTGACTACCGGACGCGCCATGCCCGATTGCGCCGCGATTTACTTCGTGTCTGTGTCAAACCATCTATAGCGAATAACCGCGAGTGCGGACGGCCAAACATGGCCTAAAAGCGCTGCATTGCAGTGCTTTCGGAAGTCGGTTTCCTCGGGCGTCAGCCAGACTGCACTGTCACCCGTTTGATGCGGTCGTCGCCGTCTCGTGCATCCCCACGACCGTCGGTGTTGTTGGTGAGCAACCAGAGCGACCCGTCGCGCGCAACGGTGATATCTCGCACCCGTCCGAACTCGCCGACGACGAGGTCGCGCCCTGTCTCGGGGGCGGCCACCGGAACGGCGCGGATGCGCTCACCGCGCAGGTTGGCGATGTAGATGGTGTTCTCGGCGATGGTCATCCCGCTGGGGCTGGCGTCGTCGGGATCCCACTGCTGAACAGGATCGATGTAGGTGCTGTCGGACTGTTCGCTCTTCCCCTCCACGCGGGGCCAACCGTAGTTGCCACCCTTTCTGATGACGTTGAGTTCGTCCCAGGTGTCCTGGCCGTACTCGGATGAGAACATCGTGCCGTCGGCTGCCCAGGCGATTCCCTGAACATTGCGATGTCCGAGCGACCACATCGGGCTGCCGGCTGTCGGATTGTCAGCGGGCACGTCTCCATCCGGGGTGATCCGCAGGATCTTGCCGGAGAGACTGCCGGGATCTTGCGCTTTCGGCCGGTCCTGGGCGTCGCCGGTGGAGATGTAGAGCATGCCGTCGGGACCGAATGCAATACGGCCGCCGTTGTGGGTTCGTCCGCCCGGGATGCCGGCAAGAACGGGTTCGACGGGGCCGAGTCCGAGATTCCCGGCCGATCCGGTGAGGCGATATCTCACCACGCGGTTGTCCCCGTCGTCGCTGGTGAAGTAGACGTACAGAAACTCCTCCCGCACGGCGAGACCGAGCAACCCGCCTTCGCCTGCGGGTGCGACATCGGCCACCGCGCCCACCACCCGGGTGCGGTCGCGGACGACTTCGAGGATGTTGCCGGAGTCGCGTTCGCTGATGAGCGGTGCATCTCCGGCGAAGACGATCGACCACGGCGCGTCGAGCCCGGTGACGACATCTGCGGGTTCGTCCGCAGGAGCGGTGCTCGCCGATGGCTGGCTCGGATCGGCCGACGACCCGGTCGAACCGGAAGACTCAGTGGAACCGGCCGACTGCGCGGGTCCGTCGGCGTTGTCCGAGGCGCTGCATCCGGCGACGAGCACGGCGCCTGCGAGTACAAACGCGGCGAGTCTGTGTGTCATGAGCGCTTCCGGTCGGTGGAGTTGGCCGGTCGAACGCGCCGTTGCCGGCGGCGGGCGTGTCTGTTCCGTTGGGTCCCTGGCAAAACGGTACCCGGACGCCGCGCCGCCGACCTGTCCGCGCAGGTCAGTCGGCCAGCTTGAAACCGACCTTCACCGTCACCTGGAAGTGGGCGATCTCGCCGTTCTCCACATGGCCACGGGTTTCGACCACCTGGAACCAGTCGATGTTCTTCAGGGTTTCAGCGGCGCGGGACAGCGCGGTCTTGATCGCGTCATCAGAGCTGGTCCTCGAGGAACCGACGATCTCGGTGACCCGATACACGTTGTCGCTCATACTTCTCGTTCCTGTTGAAGGGTGGATCCGGCTGTGGCTCAGCCTCGACACCGGGAGATGCCGACTGTCTCAGCCTTGCCATGCCGGCGAGACAACGCAACCATTACGGCACGGGAGATTCCATCAGCGCGCCGCATACTCTCGCTGCCGGTCGTCGGCGCCGCCGCACTCCAGCGCTGCAACTAGTAGTCGGCACCGGGCCGGACCACCGCGAGCATGTCGCCGCCTGCCGTAAAGCGTCGGAGATTCTCGGCGAGCCACGGCGCCATCGTGCGGGTCAGACCCGCGGACGGATTGGCCACGTGCGGGGTGATGATCACATTCGGCAGATCCCACAGCGGGTCGTTGGCGTCGGGCGGCTCCGGATCGGTCACGTCGAGGGCGGCGCCTGCGATCTCTCCGGCCACCAATGCGTCCCGGAGGGCGACTTCGTCGACGAGTGGACCGCGCGCCACATTGATCAACCAGGCATGTCGGGGCAGCGCAGCAAGCGTGCGGGCGTTGATGAGATGACGGGTCTCGTCGGTGGCCGGAGCCGCGAGCACCACGTGGTCGACCAGGCCCCAGACTTCGTCGATCCTGCTAGCCGGCAGCGTCGTCGACGCGCCCTCGACGGGCCGGCCGGATCTGTTGACCGCGATCACCTGGGCTCCGCAGGCGTTCAACCGGGGTATCAGCGACCGGGCGATGCCACCGGCACCGATGATCCCGACCGTGGAGCCGTGTAGCGACCGCACAGCCGGGTCGATGGCCTTCTCATCCCAGTGCCGTAGGACGGCGACGTTGATCTGGCGAAGGCCGGCCAGCAAGAGCGCGAGGGCGTGCTCGGCGACGTTCTCGGCGTAGAACCCTGACGCATTGGTCCAGATCCGCCGATCGTCGAGCAACCCCGCGCGCAGGAATGACTCGATGCCCGCCAGCCGCAGCTGCACCCACTCGATGGTGTCGGGCAGCGGATCGGGGAAACCGTCGACGTTGCCGATCCACACGAGGGCACGCGCCTCGGCAAGGTCGGCGAGGGTGCCACCGGCGGACGCGATGGCTTCGGCGAGGTGGGGATCGGAATGGGGCAGCAGAGCCACCGGGATGGGGGCGGTCATCCGGCCACCTGGCCCGTCGGGCCGCCGTCGCGCAGTGCCCGAGCAGCGGTGGTGGCCAGCTGGTCGGCGATCTCGTTGTAGTGGTCGCCGGCGTGACCCTTGACCCAGCGCCACTCCACATCATGGCGAGCGCACTGGGCGATCAGTTCACGCCAGAGCTCGCTGTTCTTGACCGGCTTCTTGTCCTTGGTGAGCCAGCCGTTGTTCTGCCAGCCGGTCGCCCACTTCATGATCCCGTTGCGCACGTAGGTGCTGTCGGTATAGAGGATGACCTTCGATGGCTTCTTGAGCGCCTCGAGTCCCTTGATGGCCCCGGTCAATTCCATCTTGTTGTTGGTGGTCGCCGGATCGGCACCCGACAACTGTTTCTCGTGGTTCTTGTACCGCAGCACCGCGCCCCATCCGCCCGGCCCTGGATTGCCGAGGCATGCTCCGTCGGTCGAGATCTCGATCGGAGTCGCCATGTCGATGTCGTCGGCCATGGCGAAGAGGCTACCGTCGCGTCGAGACCGAATGCAGCAGCCCGACTGCCGCACACCCGAGCCGGTGACCGCAGGCTCAGATCCCCGGGAGGTAGCACGTGCCCACCTTCGACCTTCGTGACCTGGACGCCCCCGTGATCGGCGCCCCGATGGCCGGTGGGCCCAGCACGCCGGCGCTTGCGGCTGCGGTGACAAACGCCGGGGGTATGGGTTTTCTGGCCGGAGCCCTGTTGAACGGCGAGAAGCTGGCCGCGGACATCCAGGAGGCGAGGTCTCTGACGTCGGGGCCGTTGGGGGTCAATCTCTTTGTCCCGCAACCAAATGCTGGTGATCCGGCGCAGATCGAGGCTTACGCAGCAGAACTCGCGCCACTGGCAGACAAGTTCGGTGCTTCGCTCGGTGAGCCGCGATACGACGACGACGCCTGGGCGGAGAAGATCGAGGTGTTGCTCGACCTCAAGCCCGACGCGGTGTCCTTCACCTTCGGATGTGCCACGGCCGACGAGATCCGGCGACTGGCCGATGCGGGCATCTTCACGCTCGGCACCGTGACCACGGCGACCGAGGCAGACATCGCACTCGGCCGTGGAGTCGACGCGCTGGTGGCGCAGGGCCCAGGCGCCGGTGGGCATCGCGGGACCTTCGACCCCACCGCTGAACCCGCACCGGGCAGTCTCGACGAGCTCCTCGCCGACGTGGTCGGGCGGGGAGTCGATGTGGTCGCGACCGGAGGGATCACGACTTCTGAGGAAGTGAGCCGGGTGCTCGCCCTCGGCGCACGGGCGGTCCAGGTGGGCACGGCGTTCCTGCTCGCCGACGAGGCGGGGACCAATGCCGTGCACCGCGCCGCCCTGGTGGATCCCGAGTTCACGACGACGGGAGTCACGCGAGCGTTCTCGGGCCGCTACGCGAGGGGGCTTCACAACCGGTTCATGCAAGAGCACGACGCTTCCGCGCCGTTCGCGTACCCGCAGATCCACCATCTGACCGGGCCCATGCGGAAGGCTGCGGTCGCTGCGGGTGATCCGCACGCCACCAACCTCTGGGCCGGTACGGACTTTCGAAACGCCACCTCCGGTACGGCCGAATCCATCGTGGCCAGGCTCGTCTCGGCCCTCTGAGGTTGTCCTGGGCCGTTCGCTGATCCACCCAGATGGCTTGGTGAGCTGACTTCGAGACCCAATGGATCTTGACACCCGGCGTTGTAACGTACAAAGTCAGGTGAACGCATGGTTACAGACGGCGGCGCCTGACGGCCCCGCCGACGTCCAGTGTACGGCTGTGCACTGAAATGAATCCACACAGCCTTCGTATTTTTGCAGGCAGCGGTAGTTTCGCCCCCTTGTGGGTGCACGTGCGTTTACTGTATTTTTACTGAGAATCTTCAGTCGAGTGGATTCGGCCCAGTGTGGTGTGAGGTGGCGGGGAGTCGATGTTGACACAAGGTGAGCACGTGCTGGCGGCGTCCGAAGGTGGCGGAGCGGCACTGGATCAGGTCTTCGCCGTGAGCGCGGCTGCCGGGGTGGTCTCGGTGATGCTGCTCTGGGTGGGCTATCTCCACCGAACCCGGAAGATCACCTGGCTTGCATCTGTAGCCGAGTGGGCCGGTCGCCGCCTGAACCGCCCGCCATGGGCTGCGCTACCCATATTCCTGTTCACCAGCACCATCATCTGCGCCCTGTTCGGGTTCATCTGGGACGTCAGTCTGCATATCGGCAAGGGTCGCGACGAGGGTCCGCTGGCAAACCCCGCTCACTACTTCATCCTGGTCGGTCTGTTCCTGCTCTTCATCGCGGGGATGTTGGCCGTCTTCCTGCCGTACGACAAGCCAGGTCCGGCGGCCATTCGCATCACGCGCACCTGGTACGCACCGGTCGGCGGGGTACTGATGGCCGGCTGTGGCTTCTACGCGTTGGTCGGGTTCCCCCTCGACGACATCTGGCACCGCATGTTCGGCCAGGACGTCACCCTGTGGGGCCCGACTCATCTGATGTTGATCGGTGGTGCAGGACTGTCGCTGATCGCAGTGGTGCTGCTCGACCGCGAGGGGCGCGCCGCCATGGGCGAGAATGCGCCGGCCGACGGGTGGGGCAACTGGCTCACCCGGTGCATGGCCTTCGGCGGACTTGTCATCGGCCTGTCGGTCTTCCAGATCGAATACGACTTCGGTGTCGAGCAGTTCCGGCTTGTCCTGCAACCCATGATGATCGCCGGTGCGGCAGCTTTTGCCCTGGTCGCGGTACGTATGACCCTGGGGCCCGGATCCGCAATCGCCGCAGCACTATTCGCAATCGCCATCAGGGGGATCGTCGCGCTGGTCGTCGGTCCCGCACTCGGAGCGCCGATCAGCTTCTTCGCGCTGTATCTCGGCCCGGCCGTGGTGGTCGAATTGCTGGCCCTGACCCCGTTGATACGACGGCCGGTGTTGTTCGGGGCTGTCTCCGGCCTCGGCGTCGCCACCCTCGGTTTGTGGATCGAGTCGTGGTGGATCGATGCGGTGTACCACTACCCGTGGCCGACCGGGATGTGGGCAGAAGCCCTGGCCATGGCGATCCCGGTCAGCATCGCCACCGGTGTGTGCGGCGCTCTGCTGGCCGTCATCTTGCGAGGTGAGCCGCTGCCGCGTCCCCGCCTGAGCGCTGTGGCAGTGGTGCTCACGGTCCTGATCGTCGGAGGGGCCGTTGCCAACGGGTTGCGCACTGAAGTGCCGGAGAATGCCCGCGCCACAATCACACTCACCGATGTGCCGAGCACTGACGGCCGCATGGTGACGGCCGAGGTGACAATCGACCCGCCGGGGCTGGTCAGTGACGACCCCGAATGGGTGTCGATCCTCTCGTGGCAGGGTGGCATCGAGAACGACCGCGGTCTCTTCATCGATCCGCTCGAACGCGTCGGTGCCGGTATCTACCGCTCCACGGAGCCGGTGCCGGTGTCGGGGACGTGGAAAACGCTTCTGCGCGTGCAGGACGGCACGACGATGACCGCCGTGCCGATCTTCTTGCCCGCCGACCCGGGAATCGGGGCTCCTGAGGTGGCTGCGGATTCGACGATGACACGTGAGTTCATGCCCGAGATCAAGATCTTGCAGCGGGAGCGCAGCTTCGACTACCCGAGCTGGCTGTTCATGGTCGCCGGCCTGGTGGTGTTGGCGTGCTCGTTGATCTTGATCGCAGCGCTGGCGTGGGGCGCAGGCCGGATCAACAACAAGCAGCAGGAGACCGGGGCCCGTACGGACTCGCGACCGACAGTGCAACCGCAGACCTGATGGGCGACAACAACGTCCAATATCTGGCCGGCCACTCGCTGCTGTTGGCCGCGCCGGCGTTCTTCCCGGCGCTCATCCTGGTGATCGTCATCGTGGTCATCGCAGTCAGGGATCGACGGCGCGGCGACGATGACGGGCCCGGTCTCGATGGGGACATCGAGCACGACACCATCGAGCAGGACGGTGACGGATACGTTCGCGGCGACGGAAGCGCCGGAGACACCCGCGGATGATCGTTGCGCATGGCCTGGGCGGATCCGAGGACCTGCCCATCCCGTACACATCTGTGCTCATCGGTGGGGCTTGGGCGCTGACGTTCTCGTTCGCGGTGGTGGTTTTCGCATGGCGTACACCGAGGTTCGGTCCGGACAAACCAGGTCGGCCGGCACCGCTGTGGGTTGATCGCGTCGTCGATTCTTGGGTGACGCGCACCGTGGCGTCGGTGATGGCTCTGGTGTTCGCGGTGTGGGTGATGATGGCCGGGGTCTTCGGGCCGGATTCGGACGACAACCCTTTCGCGGGAAGCTTTTACGTTCTTCTCTGGGTGGGGCTTGTTGTTCTGTCCGTGCTGATCGGTCCGGTGTGGCGGGTCATCTCGCCGATCCGCACCGTCTATCGACTCGGTAGCCGAGTGCTCGGCCGATCGCGATCCAGCCGCACGGGCGGCTACCCCACGACGTGGGGTTACTGGCCCGCAGCCATCGGTTTGTTTGCTTTCGTCTGGCTCGAACTCGCCTCACCTGAGCCGGATTCGGTCCCGGCCATCCGGATCTGGCTGCTCTGCTACGTGGTGCTCATGGTCGCAGGCGCTGCCGTCTGGGGAGACCGCTGGCTCACCAGGTCCGACCCGTTCGACGTGTACAGCGTTGTCGCTTCCCGTCTTTCGGTATTCGGCCGTGACCGGGCAACCGGGCGGATCGTCGTCGGGAACCCGATGAATCACCTGACCACGCTTCCGATTCTGCCCGGCACGGTGGTTCTGCTGTCGGTGCTGCTCGGCTCCACCGCTTTCGACAGCTTCTCCGACTTTCCCCAGTGGAAGGACTATGTGGAGTCGATCGGCGGCGGAGATGTGGGCTCCTCGGCGGCACACACCCTTGCCCTTGTCGTTTTCATCGCGGTGGTGTTCGGAACCTTCACCTTCGCCACCCGCGCCACCGGTGGCGTTAGTGCGGCTCAGCGACAAGCACTTCCGGGCCAACTGGCACACACGCTGATCCCCATCGTGATCGGGTACGTGCTGGCCCACTATCTGCAATACCTGGTGGAGAAGGGGCAGGAGACGTTCCTGGCCCTCGGCGATCCACTCGGCCGAGGGTGGAATGTGCTGTGGCTTCAGGACGCCCACCCCGGTTATGTTCTCTCACAACACCCGACGGTGGCGGCCACGCTCAAGGTCGGGTTTGTCCTCGGCGGTCACATCGCAGCAGTCATAGCCGCGCACGATGCGTCGTTACGACTTCTTCCGGCTCGTCACCAGCGCACCGGGCAGTTGGCGCTGTTGCTGACGATGGTTGCCTACACCTTCCTCGGTCTGTACCTGCTGTTCGGTGGTTGACCGCCCGGTCAGGCGTAGCCACGAAGATGATCAATCACCATTTCTGGCACCAGATCATCGTCGGCGCCGTTGGATCGCTCCGGGAAGTCGAAGACGGCCAGCATCATCTGCATGGGATAGGTCGGGGGATTCACGCATCGCCGTACAAACGTGCCGTCGACGTAGAACTCGACTGCATCGGTGGTCCACTCGACCGCGTAGTCATGGAAGTCGCCCACATCGATGGGCAGCACAGTCGTCGTGAAATCGTCGACCACCGACGGATCGCGAAAAGGATGCAGACCGGTACCCACCGCCGCAGCAGACGGCGACGAGGTGATGGCGTCACCGAAGATCTCGGCCACACAGATCTCGGCGCTGCGCTCGGGAATGTCTTCAAGGCCCACCATCCACCAGGCGAACATGGATCTGGGCGAGACGGTGGCACGCATCCGCATCTCTAAGTAGCCGCCCGCCGGCGTCCAGCCGCGAAACTCCGGTTGGTGCTCGCGCACCACGGCCCCGTCGAAAGGCGGTTGCTGTCCCAGGGTGCTGCCGACAGCTCCGGATCCGTTGCCCGACTGGATACCGGACACTCTTATCGGGGAGTGCTCGCCTGCCAGCCACAGCGGCTGCTCCGGTGGGATGGACAGATACAGACAGGAGTCGGAGATCCTGTAGGTGGCCGCGGTGTGCGCCCGCGAACTCCAGGCGGGCAAGTAGTGCGGGGACCACACGGCCGGGTCCAACTCGTGGTTGTCGAACTCCTCGGAGAAGGTCAGGCGTCGGCCGCCGATGTCGGTGACCACGTGAGTTACTGCCCGTCCGTGGAACCTTCGGTTCCACCCAGAGCATGACCGCGGTTGATCTCGTGCCCGTGCTCGCCGGCCTCGTAGACCGCGGCTTGTCTCAAGAGCTCATCGGTCTCGCCGATGGGCTCTTCGTCTTCGAATGGAAAGGTCATCGATCCTCGCTGGTGATGGTCACGTGCTGATCCCACCGTACGTCGCCACCTGCTGTTGCCGACCGAAAAGCATTCGAAGGACCGAGTCAGGCGAGGACCACTGTTCCGTCGGCCTCGACGTGCCAGCCGGGGTTGTGCGCGATCTCCCAGATGAGGCCGTTGGGATCACGCACCTGTGCGTGGAAGATGCCACCGAAAGCGCCCGGTTGTGGCGGTTTGAGCAAGGACGCGCCGGCCGCGACCATGGCGTCGGCGACGGCCCGGACAGCATCCCGACTGTCGACGTTGTGAGCGACTGTTGCGCCGGATATCGATGGGGCGGCCGCCACGCCGATGTCCTCGGCGAACTTGCCGGCCTCGAAGAACCCGAGGACAACGCCGGGCGCGATCTGGAAGAAGATGATCTCGTTCTCCACGTCCATCAGCGGCTTCCATGCGAGCCCGTTCACGTAGAACTGCCGTGCGGCGTCGAGGTCGGCGGTGGCGAAGGTCAGGAAGTGGATCTGCTGGTCGAGTTGCACCCTTCTCACGCTAGGTCAGGGCGGCCACGGTCTCGTGAACGTTTCGGACATTGCGCAGGCGATGTCAACGGGAAGGGATCAGGTACGGGATCACCCGGACGTAGACGACCATGCCGACCACCTCGACCAGAGTCTGCGTGACCACCACGGCCGCTGCCAGTTCGTAGCCCGCCGGTAGGGCGAGGGCCAGCGGGAGAACCACGAGTGAGTTGCGGGTGGCACCGCTGAAGACCAGCGCGCGGCGACCGGGGTTGTCGAACGCGAACCTCGAGGCCACCCAGCGACCCACAAAAGCCATCACGACCAGGAAGAGAACGTAGAACGGCACAACCGCGACGACGTCACCGAGGCTGCCGGACACCTTCGGTATCTGCGACGCGACAACCACGAGCAGCACGATGACCATCAGCGGCACCATGGTGGCTGTTGCCCCTGAACGAATTCGACGCGCGAGCGGGAAACGCACCGCCAGCGTCTGGGTGGCCCACGCGAGCAGCAGTGGCACCACGATGAGGATCACAAAAGCCTCGATGAGAGGTCGTACCGCGATGATCTGGGCAAGGTCCGAGCCCAGGAACACGGCAAGGTAGACCGGTAACAACATCATCTGCGCCAACAGCAGCAGTGGCGTCGCAGCCAGCAACCGATGTGCGCTGCCCCCTGCGAGCCCGGAGAACACGATCACGTAATCGATACAGGGACTGAGCAGCACGAGCAGCACCCCGAACCGGACTGCCTGGTCGTCCGGCAAGAACACGAACATCGCCGCGACCACCAACGGGACGATGGCGAAGTTGAGTACTCCGACACCGACCAGGAACCGGCGGTCTCGCAGCGACCGGGCGAGGTCACGGGTGGGGATCTGCAGAAACGTCACGTAGAGGAGCGCGCCGAGAGCCGGGTTGATGGCCCAGTCCAGCGACTCGCCGGCGCCCGGTGCGACGAGGCCGAGAACGATGCCGGCAGCGATAGCCGCCACGTAGACAATCACTTGCCGGCGGTCGAGGACCTCGATCAACGTCGACAGTCGATGACGCACTGCCCCTCGCTTTCTGGTCCGCACGATCCTCTCAGGGCGACCGGCGGGGTCCGTTGTCGGATGCGAAGTTCGGTCGCAGGATCGATAATTGGACCATGACCACTCTGAGCAACATCCCTCCGGACGAGGTGGAGCGAATGCTCGACTTCGCGCGGCGGTGGTACCCGTACGGCGGAGGGTCGGCCGACGACATCCTGGTGGAGTTCGGCATCGGGGAGCGGGACTACTTCGAGCGCCTCACCGATGTGCTCGACACCGATCAGGTCGGTAGGCACGACCAGTCCGTCGTCGCCGCGATCCGTCAGGTGTGCACCCGCCGCCTCGCATGACTGCGCCGGTGTTGAACTGGGCTTCCCATCTGGGTCGGACAGGAACTATAGAGCGGCTACAATTTTGCGCCATGACCTCCGGGCAGTGGGAGCAGGACTCGAACGAGGCGCAGGCAACGTATTTCGCCGCCCAACTCGAGTTGTGGGCAACGCAGATCGAAGACGAGCTGACCAACAACAAGGTGTCGGCGGAGACGCACTCGCGCAAACGGTTCGAGCTGTACGAGGTCCGTCGACAGATCGATGCACTTCGCCGACGATTTCCGGCCGCCTTCAGCGTCTGAGGCGTCAATGATGCTCGGGCGAGCGGGTTTTCGTGACACGCGGTCGGTGCCTTCCTCGGTTGCGCCGAGGTCTTACCGATGGGCGATTTCTCCACACGGCCGGTGAAAGGCCGTCGGCTCACGTACGATTGCGCCGCCAGGAAGTCGAGACGACGCGCTTCGAGTCACGTCGAGGTGTGGCCCGAGCCGGCCTGCCCGTGATTCCACCGCGTGACGACGAGTAGGAGCCGGCGATGACCGCCGAAGCAACGACAACAAACAACGCCGCAACGGTGATCATCGGTCAGAAGGTCAACCCCGGAACCGAACGTGCATTCGCCATCTGGCAGGACGACATGAATGCCGCGGCCGCCCGCTACCCAGGATTCATCGCCGCCGAGACGGCTCAGCCGACAGACGTGCAGCCCGACTGGGTGGTGGTGTATCGCTTCGACTCGGTGGCTCACGTGCAGGCCTGGATCAACAGCGCCACACGGCAAGAACATCTCGACAAGGGCCGGGAGTATTTCGACGGCCCCGCGACGCAACAGGTCATCACCGGTGGCGCGGCCCCGGTGGATCCGCTTGTCACCGTGGTGGTGACACACCGGGTCTCGCCGGAACACATCGACGACTTCCTCGAATGGCAGGGCCGCATGCGCGAGGCCGAGACCGGGTTCAAGGGGTTTCGCGGCACCGAACTGTTCCGGCCCATCGAGGGCCTGCAGAACGAGTGGACGGCGTTGTACCGCTTCGACAGTGCCGCCGACCTGGATGCCTGGCTCACCTCACGTGAGCGGCAGGTCCTGCTGGACGAGGGCAAGAAGTTCAACGAGTTCGAGTTGCGCACCATCGACAACTCATTCGGCAGCTGGTTTGCGTTCGACCAAGACGGTCATCGTGCGCCGATACCGTCCGACACGAAGATGTCCACTGCCGTCTGGGTCGGTCTCTACCCCACCGTGGTGCTGCTGTCGCTTGCCCTTTCGCCCTTGGGGATGCCGCTGTGGCTGGGGCTCTTGATCGGCAACCTGCTGTCGAGCTTTGTGATGACGTTCTTCACGATGCCGTACTACGTCAACAAGATCCTCGGTCACTGGTTGTACCCGACACCGAACACGCCGAAGAAGCAGACCAATCTGCGCGGGTTCGCTGTGATCGCAGGCGTGATGGCGCTGTGGACTGTGGTGTTCTACCTCGTCACGGTGGTGTTCTGGACGCTGCCATGACGATGGCCGATCAGAACTGGGTCCGTTCGAGCCAGGTGTCCCACACCTGACGGTCGCCGAGGATCTCGATGTCCGCTTCCTCCGCCGTCTTCCGGCGGCTGATCGCGAGCAGTAGGTTCGTTGCCTGCCCCCGCACGGCTGTGTCTGCCTTCGCATGGCGGTGGTCCCACACCACCGCTCCTTCGTCGCCGCGGATGAACCACTCACCGGCCGAGCCGAGATCGGCCTCGGCAGCGTGCAGGTGCAGCGTGGCCCCGTCGTTCAGGGGAGAGGTCGGGCCTGCCGGTCGCGCCGCGATCAAAGCCAGCCACTCGGAGACGCCGTCGGCGGCAAGATCGGGTCGTTCATGGTACGGAATCCCAAGTGCCAGTTCGGCATCGGCGCGGTGCACCGTGGATTCGTGGAGGCGCCGCCGGATCCACCACGACGCGGGCTGTGGCCCGGTGAATGTCCACACAGGGGTGTCGGGGCCGGTCTCGGCGACAGCGTCGACGAGTGTTCGAACGCCTTCATGGAACCACTCGATGGCACCGTCGAGATCTTCCGGTGGCTTGCCGTTCGGCACCTGGCGCGGGTCGGCCGGGCTGTCACGTTTTTCGCCCACGATCTGCGCCGCCCAGCGATCTCCACGTCCGACGTGCCGGAACAACTGCTGGATCGTCCACTCGGGGCAGGTGGGCACGGGCTGCGTGAAGTCGGCGTCCCGGATCGCCTCGCCGAAGAGCCGGTTCTGTTCTACAAGTGCATCGGTGTAGTCCACGATCGGACAGTACCGCGTGGGTGTGACGGGTCGGGTGGCGTCGCCCGAACCTGACACCGGGCAGCCTGGTGGCCGCTCACCCGGCGGCAGGCACAGTGGCCGTCACACTCGTTGTCGACCATCGGCCGTCACGTTTGGTCACCGTGTTCACGGTGCCGTCAGCCGCGGTCACCTTCAGCGTCACGTCGTCGGCCCACTCGAGTTGCGCGGCTCGGAGATCACCACGGTATTCCTCTGTGCCGCTCTGCTTGTCACCGATGGTGACCGTTCCATCGTTCGCCGAGGCGACGTAGGTTCCTGCGGGTGAGGTTGTCTCGGGAACCGACGTGAGGGTGGTCGCGGACGTAGGTGCCGGACTTGCTGTGGGTTCCTCGCTGAGTGGGGTTGACGGTGGTGGTGTGCTGCTCGTGGTCGGGGCTGGGGACGCAGTCGAGGTCGACGTGGCGGGCGCCTGCGACAACGTGGTGGTGGTAGGCGCCTGCGTTGTTGTCGCGGAGGGTAATTGGGTGGTCGTGGTCTGGGCGGGTGCTGAACGTGCGGCGGCGGTCCCTGAGGGTGTTCCGTTCGTTTCCCCGCAGGTCGTGGTGAAGAACCCTTCCTGGATGCGAATCGTCAGCTTTCCGGTCGACAGGAAGTTGCCCACTTTGCTGCGCAGGTCAATGTTGTAGATGGCGGCCAAGGGAAACCACGGGGTGTTGTAAGTGATGGTCTGAGTAGCCGTGATGGCGGTCGAGGCGATCTTCACATGCGTCCTTGTTGCGCCACCGGCCACGTTGGTGAGAGAGAGTTCGTAGTCGTAGCTGTGGTTGCTGACCGGGTTAGGCCACGACAGTACGATATTCGGGTAGGTATTCGTGCAGGTCAACGAGGTGGGTACGATCGGACGGCCCGCTGACACGGTGCCGGTCGCGGTGGCGGAGTCGTTGAGCGCTGCGAGGGTGTTGTTCGTCCGAACGTAACCGGTCACCGCGGTGGCGACCACGGTCAACACGATCACCGCCTGTACCGCGAGCGTCGCGTTACGTGAGCGCGGGGACGACGATGCTGCATGCCGGCCTGGGTTCGATCGGTGAATCAGCCTGTCCGGCCGGAATGCCGCGGACAACAGCCCGAGGGTCAGTAGGGTGGCGACCGCCCACGAGTAGGGACTGGTAAACCAGCTCAACACGTAACCGAGATTCGGAACATGGAACAAGACGCGGTCGACTGTGACTGCGGTATACGGCTCAGGATCGTTGATGCTGTTCGCGTCGCCCCGCAGGGTCATGGTGGCCGAGTTGCCGACGCGTGAGTCGATCGAGACCACCCTGTGTGTGATGCGGGTTCCGTCTGGGCGGGACACACTGACGATGTCGCCGGGGGCAAGCTCGGCTGCGGAGACCGAACGCGCGATGGCGACGTCGCCAGTGGCGATAGCCGGAGACATCGAGTCTGAGCGAAAAACCAACGGCGACAGACCGAATGCGACGCTCGCGAGCGCGACGATCACACACAGCAGGCCGGCCAGTGCCCCTACGGTGAGGGTGACCTCGATGGCGTATTTCTTCGTCCGGTCGCTCATGTCAGATACCTGCGCCGGCGTTGAAGGTGAACACAACGGAACCGGACGTGCCGGCCAGGCCGGCCA
This sequence comes from Williamsia muralis NBRC 105860, assembly GCF_001598915.1. Taxonomy (GTDB): domain Bacteria; phylum Actinomycetota; class Actinomycetes; order Mycobacteriales; family Mycobacteriaceae; genus Williamsia; species Williamsia muralis. Next base: position 425,133 of record NZ_BDAP01000002.1, read on the forward strand.
GTGCCGTGATCGGGAGGCTGAGTTGAAGGCACAGTGCGTCGGTCCCTCCGGAAGCTGCGACCGGTCCACGCCCGGTGAAGAATGCCGTCGCCGTGCTGGTGATGGTCGCGCTGGTGGTGAGTGTGGTTCCGGTACCGCAGGTTCCGTTGGTCGCCGTCGCTCCGGCCACCACCTTGAGCGTCATGCCCTGGCCGAGCGCGTTGGCACTGGACACCAGCGCGTTGTAGGTGAACGCCGCCGATCCGGTATTGCTCACGGTGATGACTTTCGCGGCCGACTGCCCCGGCAGGAGACCCACGGGAGCGAACGCGAAAGACGCGGTCTCTGTGCCGTTGTCGAGGATGTGGATATCGATGGTGGCAGTGGTGAACACACCTGATTGAGTGCTCACAGTGGACGACCAGAGGGCCATCGTGCCCACCACGCTGATGCCGATGACCATCCCGATCGATAAGATCGCGCGAAGTCGTCGACTGATCAGCGCTGAGGTCAGAGCTCGCAACCAGGACATCACGTTGGGCTCCTCGAAGCGCGCCGCTCGCGCACGGAACCCACGAATTGGGTTGCAGCGTAGAGAACCAGAACACTCGCAAGGACGTAGACGAGGATGAGGCGGGTCGAACCGCTGACCCAGTTGTTCACGTAGCCGAGATACGGGATCGCGTACCAGAGTTTTCCACGGACTTGCTCCGACACCACCGGGTTGGCATCGGGGACGGCCACGGCATCACCTTGCGTGGTGAGTAGCTGGTTGCCTTGCTGATCGAAGGTGAAGCCGACGACCCGGTGGGTGATCACATCGGATTTGTCCGACTCCATCTGATAGGTGACGACGTCCCCGATCGCCAGTTCCGTCGTGTCGACCTTCTGTACGACGATGAGCGTTCCTGGTGGGTACCCGGGCTTCATGGACGAGGTGAGGACTGTGTACGGCTGAGCGCCCGCAATTTTCGGTAGCACGATGGCCGCGAGCAGAATCGCCACCAGGATCATCAAGATAAGCCACGTGATGATCTGCAGGGTCCACCACAGCGGCCCGGTACGATGCCCACGGCCCGAGCTCGCAGGCAGTGCGGATGTGCTGGCATGTTCTGTGATCATGATCGCGTCTGTTCGGTTCCGAAGGCGAACAGCACTGTGTAGGTGGCCGATACGGTGCCCGTACCGGGTGGATTCACCGATGTCAGAGCGCTCCTGATGCACCAGCTTTCGGTTGCACCCTTGGCCAGTGAACGCCACGGGCTGGTGGCGGCGGTGGTGGAGCTGGTGGCGCTGAACGCCGTGAAAGCCGTGACTCCCGGCAGCACGCCGGTACTGCACGTGGCCCCCGCCCCCATCACCGTTCCGGAGAGTGACACGGTGACGCCCGGGCCGGACGTGACCTGCGGCCCGGCACTGTTGAGTTTGTACCGCAGCGGTGTGCTGCCGGCGTTCGTGACCGCCAGCGGTGCCTGGTTCTGCTGACCCGGCAGGATCCCGGATCCGTTCAGTCCCGCGAACTGGTAGGTGGAGCCAGAACCGGTTCCCGCCACCAATTTCAGTTGCCCGGTGTTGACCGTGGTGGTTGCAGTGGTTCCCTGATCAGACCAGAGGGCATCGGTCGATCGCACTGCCGCCAGAGACAGTGCGACGATCGCTCCCAGTGTCGCTACGACCAGAAGCCGGGCGAGAACCGGCCGCATCATGATCAGGGACGAACTTGGTTCAGGCTGACGGACATACCGGACACGTTCACCGGCGAGACCTGGCTGGTGGTGCCTGTGACATCAGCAAACGCAACAGTGACTTTGACGATGACGGTGTGTGGGGTGCCGGGCGCGATCGTGATGGCACCACCGGTCGCCGTAGTACCGTCCACCGAAGCTGCCGGGGTGATCGTCACGCCGGTCGGCGGGGTTCCCGCGGTACCGGGATTGACGGTGACCTGAGCCTTCATGTTCTTTCCTGTGGCTGTTGCCGTGTAACTGGAGGTGTATTCCCACGTGTCGCGCGGAACCAGGAGATCGATCAGGGGGTTGATGGCAGTTCCGCCCACGATTCCGTCAGTCGAGACGTCCTTCCACGCGGACGTTCCGGTTGCCGTCAATTTGAGCTCCCCAGAGGTCAGGTTTCCCGGGGTGCTCGATGCCGAGTCACTCCAGAGTGCGTAGGAACCTGCACCGCCGAGCAGAACGACGACAGCGGCACCGGCGGCGAGGGCGCCCTTGGCATTGCGGTTCACTTTTCGGCCTCTTCTACTTGCAGACGCTCGTCAGAGCTACTGATCGGGTTGGGGGTGAGATCACCCTGGTGGACAGACGAATGCTGTCCGGTTCGCGCGGAGTCAGAAGGCAAGGTGTCGGGTCCGTCGTTGTCCAACTTCTTATGTCGTGCCCGGCGTCCGTCTCGTAGAGCTCCGGCGGTCATGAACATTGCGTAGGAGAACAATCCGATCACCAGCACACCGATGGTCCACGCTCTTTGTTGACCGGTGAGCCAGTTGTTGACGTAGCCGAGATAGGGGACGCTATACCAGACCTCGCCACGAACTTGCTCGGCGACAACTGGTTTCGCGTCTGGACTGTCGTTGGCGTCGCCGCGCGTCACAAATGCGCGCTCGCCTTTCGCGTTCTGTGTCGTCGACACAATCCGGTGCGTGACCACCGCCGACTGCCCGGTCTGCAACTGGTAGGTGATCGGCAACCCGATGCGTAGTTCTTTTGCCTCAACGGGTTTGACCACGATCAAGGTCCCGGGTGGATACGTCGGTTTCATGGAACCGGTCAACACGGTGAAGCGCTCCGCGCCGGCGATCGCGGGAACGAGGATGACGAGGACCAACAGCGCGAGCATTCCGAGCAGCAGTGACCAACTCACTGTTGTTCGGATCCACCACCACAGTCCGGTGGGCTCGTGCGTTGAGTTGTCGTCGGCGGTCATGGCTGTTGGTCTGCCGCGGGAGCGAATAGGCTTGGCTGCCTACGGCGCCGGGTTGGTGTTCTGTGTCAAGACGAGCTGGGTGGCGGCAAGATTGACGGTCTGGGTCTGAGCCGTCGTCCCGTCAGTCAGGGGGTCGAATGTCATTGTCACCGAGACCACGATCGGCTGGTCGGCGTCCAGAGCTGCCGGAGTGATCTGAACTCCGGAATCATCACTCGGCAGTTCGACGCCGTTCGCTGTCACGCTCACGACAGGCGGATTCAAAGCGTCTTCCAGTTCTTGGTCGCCTGTCACCCCGCCGACGTCGGCGGTCAGGGTTGCCGTCAGGTTGTCGCCGGTGGCGTTGACAGCCGTCTCGCAGGTGTAGGACACCACATCACCCGGGACGATCCGGAACGCGTCGATGTCGGTGATCGTGGTGCCACCATGATTAACGTCGGTCCAAGTTCCGTCGCCGGTGCAGTCATCAAGCGAAAGCGTGCCAGAGCTGATGGCTGCGTCGGGGGTACTACTGGAGTCATTCCAGTAGGCCAGACTGCCGGCCCCGCCGAGTAGAAGTATGGCTCCCGCGCCGGCGGCAGCTGCAGCTTTGGTTTGCTTTTTCATATCGGCTCTTTTCGGTTGTTTTTCTAACGTACCCCCTTATACCTAATTAGCACCATTTTGTTACCGGTTAAATATTGTTGGGTAGGCAGTGCTTACGGGGTGAGAATCTGCCGACTGAGCTGGGAAGATGTCTTTCTGCCCCACGCGCACCATTGTTGGTCCACCGCTACGACGCCCTCGATGAGGAAATAGTTTCCGTAGCGTTTTCGGCTTTATTGACAAAACTATCTATTTCGCACATTTGCGAGTAGGGTTGCGTGTTTTTTGGTGTTGCGAACCGAAATGATTTCACAAATGCCCGGGCTCAGGTGGTCATGGTCAATGCACCACGAGCACCGAACAATCCGCGTGGTGGATCAGACTCTGGCTGACTGAACCCAGCACGGCCCCGGCGAGTTTGCCGTGCCCACGACTGCCCACGACCACGAGTTGTGCGGATCGGGAGAGTTCCTTGAGCCCCTTGGCCGGCCCGGTGTCGGTGTAGATCTTGTTGACGTGGGCCCCGGGGAAACGCGCGCGCAACGGTGCGACCAATTCGTCCAACTTCTGTTCCTGGTTGGATTGCAACAGGTGCAGCAGGTTCCAGTCGACCGGCCCCTCGCAGTAGCCGAGGCCGACCGCGGCGCCGGTCTCCCACATGTGCGCAACCGTCACCGGTGCGCGCAGCGTGTCGGCGACCTCGAACGCCGAATCCAGCGCGCGCGTCGAGTTCTCCGACTCGTCCACTCCGACAACAACGGGTAGCGTCTCGTCGGTGTCGGGGCAGGCCGTCCTGCGCCACACCAAGACCGGGCAGCGCGAGTTGTTGACGATCCGGATCACATGGCCGCCGAGGATGAGATCGCTTGCCGCGCTGGTCCAGTGAGATCCGATGACCACCAACCTCGCAGTGGCCGAGACTTTTTCGAACGCCGGACCGACGGCCTCGTTCACGATGTGCCGCTCGACGGTCAGATCAGGATGCACCGCCCGGATGGCGGATTCCGCCTCGTCGATCTTCTTGCGGCCCTCCTCGGCGAGTTCGGTGGCCAAGGCCTCGGGCGTGAACACCATGGCGTTGGCGAAGTACCAGTCGATCCGAGGTATCGCGTGGAAGAGGGACAGAGGCGAATGGCTTGCTGCGGCATAGTCCGCCGCCCATCGGGCGGCGCCGAGTGCGGCCTCGGAGCCATCGATCCCCACGACGATGGCCGGTGCGTTGCTGGCGTCGGTGTTCATCTCACATCCTCGGTCCGGTGAACCGGATGATGAGGCCAGCGGATCGCTGGAAACAGTGCCCGGCTCGCTTCGAACCCTATGTCGGCGGTGTCGGCGACATCAACGGATTCAGGTCCGCGACGCGGTCATCTACTGACCGTCGGACGTGCCCTCGCTGCCACCGAGAGCATGGTCGCGTTCTTCCCCGGTGCCTTCTTCACCTGCTTCGTACGTCTTCTTCTGCTCGGCTGTCTCGTCGGTTTCGCCGACAGGCTCTTCGTTTTCATGCGGAAAGGTCATGGGGTCCTCTCATCGGTACACGTCGTCCTGTGGTGACCACCGTACGGAAGGGGTGGGCCGCGGACCGAAAACTATTACCCCGGAGGTCATCGCTCCAACCCACCGCGGCGCAGCAGCATGGTCATCACAACATCAACGCAAGACGAAGGAGATGCGATGACCGAGATGACCGCCCTGGTCGACGACTACCTGAGCGCCTGGAACGAAACCGATCCAGGCGCACGGCGAGCAATCGTCGAGAAGGTCTGGGACCCCGAGGGTGTCTACACCGATCCGCTCGCTTCGGTGACGGGCACAGAAGCGATCGATCAGGTGCTCGCCGGCGCTCAGCAACAATTCGCGGGGATGCGGTTCGTTCGGGGTGACGTGTTCGAGACGCACCACAACATCGCCCGCTTCACCTGGGAACTGGTTCCGGAGAGCGGAGTAGAGGCAGTGGTGATCGGCTTCGACGTGGTCGCGGTGAACGACGAGAAGATCACCAGCGTCTATGGGTTCATCGACAAGATGCCGGGCCAGACAGCTATGTGATGGTGAGGCCGCCGTCGACCACGATGGTCTGCCCGGTGACATACCCGCCGGCCGGTGAGGCGAGCCAGACCGCGGTGGCCGCGAGTTCTTCGGGATCGCCACTGCGGGGCAGTACCTGTCGGGCAGCCATCTGCTGCAGATAGCCGTCGGGGTACTGGGCGGTCATCTCGGACTCGAAGAATCCAGGGGCGATCGCGTTCACCCGGATGCCTTTTCGCGATCCCCACTGCTGCGCCAGATCGCGGGTGAGCCCCGAGATGGCGGCCTTGCTCGCGGAGTAGGCGGCCTGCGGAAGGCCTGCGGTGGTGATGCCGAGGACGCTCGAGATGTTGACGATCGAGCTTCCCGGCTTCATCACCCGGCCGCAGGCCTGTGCGGCCCAGTAGGAACCGTTGAGATTGATGTCGATGACCGACCGGAATTGCTCGGGAGTCTCCCGGGTGGCCGGCACGGCCGTCCCCACTCCGGCGTTGTTGATCAAGACATCCACCTGGCCGAACTCGGTCATGGCAGCCTCGACCATCGCGGTGGCCTGTTCGACCTGCGTGATGTCGGTGACCACCGACAGGGAGGTGCCTCCCACAGACTCGACCAGCGCGGCGGTCTTCTCGAGCTTGTCGGCGCGGCGGGCAGCGAGCACCACGCGGGCTCCGGCCTCAGCGAACCCCTTGGCGAAAGCAACCCCCAAGCCGGACGAGGCGCCGGTGACGATCACCACCCGGTCATCGAGCCGAAAGCGGTCGAGCACGGTCATGAGAACTCCTCTTCGATCGTCGAACACCCACCCACGGGCAGCAGTCGAACTTGCGCTCGGTGCAAAACCCGCAGTCCATAATGCTGACAGATCAACCCGGGAGATCAGTACATGACCGAAGAACAGCGTTACCTTTTCGGTGACCTGCTGCGGCAGTGGCGCACCACCCGCAAGGTGCCGCAACTGGAGCTCGCGTCAGCGGCCGACGTCTCCGCGCGGCATCTGAGTTTCCTGGAGACCGGCCGGTCGGTGCCGAGCCGCGCGATGGTGCTCAAACTGGCCGAGCATCTCGATGTGCCGCTGCGTGAGCGCAACCAGATGTTGCTCGCCGCCGGATATGCCCCGTCCTACGGTGAGACGCCGCTCGACGGTTCCCGAATGACCATGGTGCGGAGCGCTTTACGTCAGGTGCTGGCCGCGACCGAACCGTACCCGGCCTTGGCGGTGGACCGGCACTGGAATCTCGTGGACGCCAACGCAGCGGTTGCTGCCTTCACCGACGGTGCTCCCGACGACCTGCTGGAACCCCCGTTCAACGTGCTCGAGTTCAGCCTCGACCCGCGGGGGCTCGGGTCCAGGATCATCAACCATCGGCAGTGGCGCAGGCACTTGTTCGAACGACTCGACCGGCAGATCAGGGTGACCGGCGACCCGGAATTGAAAGCACTGCTGGCCCGCCTCCAGCGGTATCCGGTGCCCGACGCCGACGAGGATGCCGACGCAGATGCCACCCTCTCCGGCGATGTTGCAATCTACCTGAGGCTGCGCAGCGACCAGGGTGAGCTGTCGTTCTTCAGCACGGTCACCACGTTCGGTACGCCTCTCGACGTGACGGTCGACGAACTCAGCGTCGAGAGCTTCTATCCGGCCGACGACAAGACGGCGGAGTTCCTGCGACTTCGCTGATCGGTGACGCGGGGAATGCACGGCTGCGGTGAGCGTTGGCATCGAGGGAGAGAAAGAGGCGAACCATGTCGAGAACGCAATTGATCCCTGGCCCCGACCATCCGATCACGGTGGAACCGAGCACCGACTCGGTGACCGTGACCGCAGGCGGCACGCTCGTCGCCGACACCGACAAGACGCTCACCCTGCGTGAGGCGTCCTACCCGCCGGTGGCTTACGTGCCGCTGGCTGCGGTCGATCCAAAAGTGCTGCAACGCAGCGACACCGAGAGCTACTGCCCGTTCAAGGGCAACGCCTCCTACTTCGATGTCATCACCGACGAAGGCGTCATCAAAGATGCAGCCTGGACGTACGAGGAGCCCTACGACGCGGTCGCGCCGATCGCCGGGCACCTCGCCTTCTATCCCGACCGGGTCGACATCTCTGTTGACCCTGCGAGCTGAGTCCTCAGAACCCGCCGGCCACCCGCACCACGGCCCGGCCTGAGAACTCTCCCGCGCGAACCTGGTCGATCACGCCGACGACGTCTTTGACGTCGACCTCTGACACGATGTGCTCGAGGTGCCTGGGGGCGAGCGGTCCGGCAAGTGCAGCCCAGATGGTTCGTCGAGGCTCGATCGGCATCTGCACCGAATCCATGCCGAGCAGGGCGACACCGCGCAGGATGAACGGCAGCACGGTGGTGGCCAACGCAGGTCCGCCGGTCAGGCCGCTGGCCGCCACGGCGCCGCCGTACTTGATGCCGCTCAGCACCTCGGCGAGCGTCTTGCCGCCGACACAGTCGACGGCGCCCGCCCACTGGGCCTTGCCGAGCGGGCGGGGTTTGGCATCCGGGTCCAGTGGCAGTCGGCCGATGACGTCGGCGGCACCGAGTTGTCGCAGCCGATCGCCCGCGTCCGCCTTGCCCGTGGACGCGACCACCTCGAAGCCCTGACCCGCCAGGATGTCGACGCTGACCGAACCGACGCCGCCGGTCGCGCCGGTCACCAGTACCGGGCCGTCGGCGGGGGAGATCCCGCGATCGAGCAAGGCTTGCACGCTCATCGCCGCGGTGAACCCGGCGGTCCCGATCGCGGCACCGTCGCGTGGCGAGAGTTCCCCGAGGGCAACCACCCAGTCGGCCGGAACGCGTGCGTACTCGGCGTAGCCGCCGTGGCGACCGGTGCCGATCTCGTAGCCGTGGGCAAGAACCAGATCGCCGACCGCGAAGTCGGGTGACTTCGATTCCACGACCTCGCCGGTGAGGTCGATGCCGGGAACGATCGGATAATCGCGTACCACACCACCTTTCGGCGTCAGAGCGAGCGCGTCTTTGTAGTTGACACTGGAGTACAACACCCGGATGGTGACGTCGCCGGTGGTCGCGGTCGGAGTGCCACCCTCGGGCAAGAACGATTCGTCCACGGTCTCGATCGCGGTCTCGATACCGTCGTCGGTCTGTCGCGCCACCAGGGCTGAGAACTGATCCATGAAGCGACGTTAACGCCACCCACGGCACGATGGGACGACGGGGGAGCCCGAACGTATGAACTCACGCCGCAGGCGGCACACCCCTGTCGTCGGCATCGCAGGGCTGGCACCATCGATGGCGGATCATCAGCGGAAGAAAGGTCAGAAATGCCCAGCCCCGTCACTCTTGTTCCATCGCCGGACTCGCACGACGCCCGCCGCATCAGCGCGTTGCTGATCAACGGTGAACGCACCGACAGGGTCTCGACCACGGCAAACGTTCCCCTGGCGGATGATGCGACGCCGTGGCTGGCGCCCGCAACCCTGATCGGGATGCGGAACAAACGTGACGTGGTGGTGTACGGCGACGTCAGCGAGACAGCGGTGCAGGGGAGCGTCAAAGCCCAGGACACCCTCGGTTCGTGGTTTCCCGACATCTTGGACGAGGTGACGATCACGGCCCCGATGGCGGTCGAGACCACCAGGTCCTCCGGCCGGCGCGGGGTGGGCGCATTCTTCTCTGGTGGCGTGGATTCGTACTACACCACGCTCAAACACCTCGACGAGATCACGCATCTCATCTTCATCCACGGTTTCGACATCGATCTGTCCAACAACGATCTCGCCGAACGTACCCTCGACGCCTTGCGGAAATCGGCGGCCGAACTGGGTAAAGAGCTCATCGAGGTGAAGACGGATCTGCGCGGCCGGCTCGACCGCAACCGGCTCAACTGGGGGCTGCAGGGCCACGGTGCGCTGCTGGCGCACGTCGGGATCGCGTTGTCGACCGTGGTCGAAAAGATCTACGTCCCTTCGAGTTACACCGCCGACCAGTTGCACCCATGGGGTACCCATCCCGACTTGGATGGGCATTGGTCCAGCGACGCGGTCGAGTTCGTCCACGACGGGGTCGAGGCGAGTCGGGCGGCGAAGATGGAGAAGTTCATCGAGGAAGACGCCGCGATGAACAATCTGCGAGTGTGCTGGTGGAACCAGGACAACGCCTACAACTGCGGCGAATGTGAAAAGTGCCTGCGCACCATGATCAATCTCTACATCGCCGGTGGTCTCGAGCGGTGCGCCACGTTGCCCGACAACATCTCCATCGAGGCGATCGACCGGTTGCACTTCAATCGCGATGCGAAACTCTTTGTGGCAGAGAATCTTGCCGAACTGCGGGCCGGCGACATCGACGACCCGGAGCTCGAAGCGGCGCTACAACGGGTTCTCGACAGGTCGAAGTTCAAGGACTTCACGACGATGGCGAAGTTCGTGGCAATCGGTGTGAAGAACATCCTTACACCGCAAGGTGTGCGATTCCTGATCGGTCTCTACCGGCCGGCTCTGAACAAAGACCTGGCCGCCTGAAAACAGCAACAACGACGTCGGCCGCGACCCAGAGCTCTGGGGCGCGGCCGACGGACTGTTGTGGGACTAGACGCCCAGCGAAGGAGCGAGCGTTCCGTACCAGGATTCTTTGAGGCGGTCCTCCCAGTGGGTCCACCAGTGCACACCCTCCGGCGTGATGTGGACCTGCGGGTTGACCCCGGCGACACGAAGACTGGCGACGTAGAGCTGGCTGCTGATCGACGCCGCGGTCTCCAGAGGCACCATCTGGGAGAACTTGATCGGGTCGAACGACGGGCTCGCCGGGTTGAAGATCGGGTTCGTCCGCGGCGAACCCGCACCTGAGGACACGTACACACGCTTGCCACGCAGGTTTCCGGTGTGCAACGAGGGGTCGTTCGCCGTCCAGGCTCCGGCCGGCCACAGGCCCCACATGTTCACCGGGTTGCCGCCCATCTCGAGCACGGATGCGGCGATGCCCTGTGCAAACCCCGGGGTGCTGACCGTGGGGTAGCCGCTGTACGACGCGACGCCCTGGTAGAAGTTGGGGTGTTTGGAAGCAAGGTTCAACGCGGAGGTGCCGCTCATCGAGAGTCCGGCAATGGCGTTGCGCCGGTTGTCGCTGTTGAACGCCGACTTCAGGTAGGCAGGCAGTTCCCGGGTGAGGAAGGTTTCCCACTTCTGCCGGCCCAGGGTCGGGTCGTCGCGCTGCCAGTCGGTGTAGAAACTGCCGCCGCCGCCGAACGGGATTGCCACATTCACGTTCTTGCCCGCGAAGAACTGCTGCACATCGGTCTCGATGAGCCAGCCGCTGTTGTTGTTGGGTGCACGCAGGCCGTCGAGCAGGTAGAGGGTGGCGTGGCTGCCACCGCCTGACGCGGGGAGGACGCGAACGGGGATGTTCTTGTTCATCGCGGCGGAGTAGACGTAGACCGTCTGAGGGGCTGCCGACGCAGTGCCGGGTGCCGCGGCCACCGAGACCGCCACTCCGGCCACAAGGGCAAGGGCTCCGGCGACGAACTTTCGCCAGGCGTGCTTTGCGCGCATCAGTTTCCTTTTGTACGTGGTGCCAGTGAATGGCCCGATCCGGACCGGTGCTCACCCCGGTGCCGCATGCGGGCCCGCGGGAAAGATAACAGCAAAATAACAGGGCCTTCTGCTGTATGCACGCCCGGCAACGCCGCTGATGGCGGCGGCGATTGTGAGCTTTGCGAGCGACCCCGCATCACCTGCATCGCTGTCGATATCTAACGCAAAATCAACTGTTCGGCCTGACCGGAGAACCCGATGATGTGCCCTTGTGGCGAAGGTATCCCCAGGTGGGGTCCGCCAGAAGGGCACATCATCGGGATCGGGTGGGGTCAGGCGTCGGCGTAGACCGTCCCGCGGCGGAGCATCAAGGTGAGGCCGACGGTCAAACCGGTGCCGACAAGGATCACGATGGAGACGGTGTTGAGCCCGCTGACGGTGGGCGCGACGCTACCGGCGACCGCCGACGACGCCAGGATGGTCGTGGCAATCGACGTGCCGACGCCCTGCCCGGCAGTGCGAACGACAGTGTTGAGACCGGTTGCCTCGCTGGTGTTCTCGACCGGAACCTCTTCCACGATGAGGTTCGGCAGGGCTGTGTAGGCAAACGACGTCGCGATGGACACGGTGACCACCATGACAAACATCCCGACCTTGGAATCGTGGAACATCATCAACATCACGCCCGACACCCCGTACACCAGGCCGCCGATCAGGAGCGACACCCGCGATCCCATGGTGCGCGTGATCCGGCCGCTCAACGGGGTGAAGGCGAACCCGAGGAGTGCTGCGACGAATGCCAGCAGTCCGGCGTCGGTCGGGGTCATGCCCAGGCCGAAGGGCGCGCTCGTGGGCGTCTGCAGCACCAGGGGAACGATCATGTTGCTGATACCGAAAGGACCGGCGGCCAGCGTCAGCGTCGCGAGCATCGTCAACGCGACCTTGCGATGGGCGAGAAGTCGCACGTTTGCGATCGGATCGGTGACCCGCAATTCCCACAGCACCCAGAGCGCCAGTACCACCGCACCGCCGATGAGCAGGCCGAGCGTCTTTGCGTCGCTCCACCCCCAGGTGCCGGACTTGTTGATGGCGAGCAAAATTGCCGCGATTGCCGGGGCGAAGGCGATGGTGCCGAGGAAGTCCACCTTCTGGCTGGTGCCGACCGGCCGTCGCCAGGGCAGCACGAAGAGCACAAGCAGCAAGGTGAATGCGGCGTACACGGCCGCGACGATGAAGATCATGTGCCAGCTGGCGTGATCGATCATCAAACCGGCAACGTAGGCGGACGCTGCACCGGCGGCCACCGCCGTCCCGGAGATCAGGGCGACAGCGACAGGGACCTTCACATTGGGCAGGTGTTCGCGGGCCAATCCGATGCACAGCGGCAGGATCGCGCCGGCGACGCCCTGGATCGCACGACCGATGATGATGGCACTGATGCTGTCGCCGAGGGCGCTGATCAGTGACCCGATGGTGGCGGCGGCGAGGATGAACACCAGAACTCTCTCGCGTCCGTACATGTCGCCGAGCCGACCGCAGACGGCCGCTGAGGCCGCGGCGACCAGCAGAAAGGCTGTCACCGCCCAGCCGACCGTCGCTGCGTCGCTGTTGAAGTCGGCGATGATGGTCGGGATCGCCGCGAACACCATCGAGGTCTCGAAGGCGCTGATGATCTCGACGAGGACCAGGATTCCGATGATCACCCCGGTGGAGCGGCGGCGGTTGAATCGTCCACCTTCGGGCAACGGCTTTGCCGGTGCCGTTGGGTCGGGGATCGTTGTCATGGGTGTCCTCCAAGTAGACGTGGTGATGTGTGACGAACGCGGCTGTCGCCGACTGCGGCGTATAGGTCTGTGGCGCAGTACATGTGGATTCGATCGGGCGAGGACGGGCTGCCTCCGCCGCGGTGAGCCAAAAGCTACAGTGACGCAGCGCACACCAACTGTTCAGTCCCACTGGCCGGAATCGGATGTTGTTCGGCGCTCCGAATCGTCGCCGGGGCGGCTTGGAGGAGACAGATGAGTCGCTGAGCCGGGCGACGTGTGATGCGGGACGTCCGATGGAAAGGCAGGTCTCGCTCACCGGGACTGTTGTGATCCCGAAGGGTGGGCGCTGTCACAGTGCCTGCATGAAAAGAGGCGCACATATGAGCGAAATCGTTGCCGCACTGCATCGCCGGAAGTCCACGCCCGTCCGATGGTCGACGCTGGCCACCGCTGCAGTGATCACCTCGGCAGTGGTTTCCTGCTCGTCCGGCACAGACGATGGTTCGAAAGGCGATATGGCGCCGGTGAAAGCAGGCCGAGTGTTGTCCGCGGCCGTGGTCGACGGACCGGTTGCTCTCCGAGATGCGGCCCAGACCAAGTTGATCACGTACTCGTCCGAAGACGCGAGTGGGAACGCCATCGTGGTGTCCGGAACGGTTGCGGTACCGAGAACTCCCGCCCCGGCCGGGGGTTACCCGGTGATCAGCTGGGCGCACGGAACCACCGGCGTGGCAGATGCGTGCGCACCGTCCGCGGCTTTCGACGGCGGTCCGACCCAGGCGTATCTCACCGAAGTCGATGCCGCTTTAAATGATTGGCTGAGTAAGGGCTTTGCCGTGGTTCGCACCGACTACGAAGGTCTGGGTACTCCGGGGGTCCATCCCTATGTCAACGCCGAATCGGAGGTGAACGCGCTCACCGACATCGTGCGGGCAGCACGTGACCTCGACCAGTCGATCGGGACAGACTGGTACGCAGTCGGCCACAGTCAGGGCGGCCAGGCCGCATTGTTCGCCGCCGCAGACGCTCCCGAACGTGCACCGGAGCTCGATCTGCGAGCTGCCGCGGCCATCGCGCCCGGGAGTGGACTCGATCGACTGCCGGAGTACTTCAAATCGGGTGTGCCCGGAATCGCTGCAGCGCAGTCATTTCTCCCGCTGATACTCCTCGGTGCACAAGCAGCCGATCCGTCGATTCGTCCCGAGGACCTGCTGACCGATCAGGCTCGTCCGCTCCTTGACTCCGCCAGGACCGGCTGCCTGGACGACATCCGCCGCGTGCCACCGGTGGTGGACGGCCAGGTGTTCCGGGCCGATGCCGACCTCGGTCCGTTGACGGACTACATGACGAAGCAAGAGCCCGCGGCGGTGAAAGTGGTTGTGCCGACGATGATCGCTCAAAGCTCCACCGACGCGGTGGTGCCGAAATCCGGCACCGATGTCCTGGTCGACACCCTGTGTGCTCGAGGCAACCCGATCGACTACCGACTGTACGAGGGCGCCGACCACCGCCAGACCATCGGCGCCTCGTTGGGTGACATCCAGTCTTTCGTCTCCGCGGTGAAAACCGGGGCCCAGGCAGTCGACGGCTGCTGACCGACAACCCTGCCTGCCCGCCCGGGGCGGGCAGGCAGGGTCAGAGGTCACTGCAGAGCGCCTTCGTTGGTGGCCAGGGCGGGCTTCTCCAGTTCGGCCACTCCGTAGGCGGCGTATGTCTCGTACTCTCCACGGCCGGAGAAGTACGGGGTCAGCCGGCCCGCCAGCTCCTCGGCCGAGAATGCGGAACCGACTGCGTCGAAACGGTTCTCCACCTCAGGGGCGTGCATCAGCGCGACCATCTTGCCGTACACGACAAACACCTGACCATTGATCTCGTCGGATGCGGGGGAGGCGAGATAGCGCACGAGGGTGGCTACGCGCTCCGGCGCGAGCGGATCGCTGTCGGCGGCACCATTGTTCTCGCCGAAGGCATCAGCGGTCATTGCGGTGCGTGCCCGGGGGCAGATGGCGTTGGCGCGCACCCCGTAGCGTGACAAACCCTGTGCGGTGGAGAGTGTCAGCGCGGTGATGCCCGCCTTTGCCGCCGAGTAGTTCGGCTGGCCGGCCGAGCCGAACAGAAAAGCCTCTGACGACGTGTTGATGACACGCCCGAACACCGGTTGACCGGCGTTCTTGCTCGCTTCGCGCCAATGGGCGGCGGCGGCGCGCGAGGTGGCGGCGTGGCCTTTGAGGTGCACTCGGATCACGTCGTCCCAGTCGGATTCGGTCAGATTGAAGATCATCTTGTCCCGCAGAATCCCGGCGTTGTTGACCAGGATGTCGAATGACCCGAATCGGGTGACCGCCTCCTGGACAAGGCGCTCGCCCATCGACCAGTCCGAGACGTCACCGGTGAGCGCGACAGCTCGACCGCCGGCGGACGTGATCTCCTCGACCACGAGATGCGCGTTGTCACCCATGTCGTTGACGACCACGGCGGCGCCCGCCTCGGCCAGCGCCAGGGCTTCCGCGCGTCCGAGACCCGCGCCCGCGCCCGTGACCACGGCGACGCGGCCGGCCAGATCGAGTGTGTCCACCATGTTGAGCTCCTCAGTTCGTTGGCTACTGCAACGAAACTAGTATTCATTCTAGTTTCGACGCAAGTGGTCAACCTTCATGTTCGGCTCGGACCCCCTCGGCCAGCAGTGCGCGTGCGTCTGGGCGGCCGTCGAGCAGACGCCCGGTCCGGTATGTCACCTTCCACGTGCCGTCGATCTTGCTCAGCTCCCAGCGGGTCGCGGTCACCCGCAGGACCGTGAAGTGGTCACCATCGCGAATGATCAACTGCGACTTGCATGTTGCGACCGCTGTGTCACCATCCACGATGATGTGACCCGGCTCCAACACGTGCCCGCAGCCGCCATCTATCCATGCCTGGTGAGCCTGCGATCTCACCATCGCCGTGATCTCGGCATGTCCGCGCATGACACCGGTGTCCACGTCGTAGACGCCATCTTCGGTCCACAGGCGGGCCACGGCCTCGGCCGAACCGCTGTC
Organism: Williamsia muralis NBRC 105860; assembly: GCF_001598915.1. Classification (GTDB taxonomy): domain Bacteria; phylum Actinomycetota; class Actinomycetes; order Mycobacteriales; family Mycobacteriaceae; genus Williamsia; species Williamsia muralis. Next base: position 440,972 of record NZ_BDAP01000002.1, read on the forward strand.
GACGGCCGGGCCGTAGGCCGTCATCAACTCGGTGATCGCCAGTTTGTCCTCGAGCAGGGCGACGCGCTCGGTGAGTGTGTGGATGAGAAGAGCCACGTCAGGGGTGGTGTCGGTCATGGATCAGCCTTTCGTTTTGTTGGCCGGAGAGAGCGGGGATTCGCAGCGCTGCCGACAGCGGCTGCTGCGACACGCTTCCCAGTCACCGGGACTGCTGTTAGTATTACAAGAATTCATTTCAGTTTTGTCCTGGATCTCGGATTCGACCAGGTTATGGAGGCTCGATGACGGTCATTGATTCCGGTGCTGCACACCCCCGCTCTGCCGGTAAGCGGGATCTGCCGCCCTCGATGCTCGAACGAATGACGCTCATCCTCGATTCATTCGGCGGCCCTGCGTCGCGGCTGACTCTCGAAGAAGTGGCCGGACGCACGCAACTGCCGCGATCGACGGTGCACCGCATCCTCGACCAACTGGTCCGGTTGAACTGGGTGGAACACGCCTCGTTCGGCTATCGACTCGGCCGGCGGTCGATGGGTCTCGGCGGAGGGGACGGTGGTCATGCACAGGTGCGTGCGGCTGCCGCGCCTCTGTTGCACGATCTGCACATGCAGACCGGCATGGTGGTCCATCTGTCGGTCCTCGACGGGGGCGAGAGCATCTACCTCGACAAGGTCGGTGGACGGTTCGCTGCATCGCTGCCTTCACGAGTTGGTGGACGCGGGCCGGCGTATTCCACCGCCGGCGGAAAGTCGATGCTCGCCTGGCTCGATCCGGAGCGCGTCGACGCGATCTATCAGCAGCGGCTGAATCGGTGCACCGACCACACGATCCCTGATCTGCCGACCCTCCATCAGGAACTCAACCGCATCCGACAGCGCAGCGGATTGGCATTCGAGCGCGGTGAGTCCGTGCGCGGCGCCGCGTGCGTCGGAGTGGCGGTCCGCGGATACGACGGCCCGGTTGCGGCGATCTCGCTCTGCGGAGACGCACGGACCGCTCAGCTCAAACGGGTTGCCCCCCTGGTCGTGCGGGCGGTCCGGGAAGTCACGCGCACCCTGTATCCCGAGGCCGGTACCACTCGCCGGGGGCGCAAAACCCCTCCGATGCCGGACAACACGTGGTCGGCCGAGGCCTTGGACCGACTGCTCGCCGTGCAGTCGGGGCAGTGGCTGTAGTCGATTCGCCACGCGCGATGAACCAGTCGATGCTTCAGGCACGCAAAAGCTTTGAAGCCGCGTCGAGTCCGAATCCGCCGCGGAAGAAGATCATCGGACGCTCTTCGGTGACCGACTCCAACCCGAGGATTCGGCCGATCACCACGTCGTGATCGCCTGCGGTGTGCACGTCGTGGATCTCGGCATGTACCCGCATGAGCACACCTGGGAGCGACGGCGTCGCCCACTTGCTCAGATCCCAGTCGAGTCCCTCGTACTTGCGCCCGTTGCTCGATCCGAATCGGGAACACAGATCGGTTTGGTTCTCGTGCAGCACGTTGATGCTGAACCGGCCCGTGTTCCGGATACGGGGCCAAGACCGCCCGCGGTGGTCGGCGCAGAACAGGATCAGGGGAGGATCAAGCGACACCGAGGCGAAGGACTGGCAGGCGAAACCGATAGGTCCCTCGTCGTCCATACCGGCGACCACGGTGACTCCGCTTGCGAACTGACCCAGTGCCTTTCGCATGTCGGTCTGCGACATCGTTTCGATCGACATCCGAACACCTCCGGTTCTGTTGTGTGGCCGATGATGAGGTGAGGCTATTGCGGCCGGCCTCGGCAGCCGTACGAGGTCTCGCTCAGCGGAAGCGCCAGAGTCCGGCCGGCCCTGGCGTGCTGGGGATCTCGCTCAACGAGACCTGGGCTGTGGATGAGGCGCCGGGCTGGCAACGTTCGGGCCATGACGACAGACGTGAGCTACGAGCGCAGTCTGCGGGAGTTGAACACCGATCTCGGGATGCTCCGGTTCCATGAGGCAGGCGAGGGCCCACCACTGCTGCTGCTCCACGGCTCCGGGCCCGGGGTGACCGGGTGGAGGAACTATCGGGGAGTGCTTCCCGAACTGGCCGAGCATTTCCGTTGTTTGGTACTGGAGTTCCCCGGATTCGGGGTCAGCGATCCTGGCGACGGCCACCCGATGTCGATGGCGCAGTCCGCCGTCGGACTCTTTCTCGATGGTCTCGAGATCGATACCGCGCACATGATCGGGAACTCGATGGGAGGGATCGTCGCCACCAAGGTCGCGATCGATGAACCCAGCAGGGTCGACAAGTTGGTCACCATCAGTGGAATGGGCAAGGCCACCTTCTCTCCGGGGCCCAGTGAGGGAATCAAGCTCCTGATGGAGTTCACCGACAACCCCACCCGCGAAGGATTGCGCCGCTGGCTCCGGTCGATGGTCTATGACCCGGCTGTGATCACCCCTGAACTGACCGACGAGCGCTGGGAGCTGGCGACCGAGCCGACAACCCTCGAGATCGCTCGACGGATGTACAGCAGCAAGGCCTTTGCCGCCTCCATGGTCGCGGCGGCGCGCTCAGACGCGCCGCCGTATTGGTCGCAGCTCGGCAAGGTGAAAGCCCCGACGCTGCTGACCTGGGGGCGAGACGACAGGGTGAGCCCGGTCGACATGGCAATGCTGCCGATGCGAGACATCCCGAACAGCGAGCTGCACGTATTCCCCAAGTGCGGGCACTGGACGATGATCGAGGCCCGAGATGCCTGGGTCCCTGCGGTGCTTGCCTTTCTCACCCGCAAGGACAGGACGTAGACATGGCCGACAACAATCGCTTCGACACCCGACAGTTCGAGACAATCGTCGACTTCCTGGTCGTGGGGAGCGGCGGCGGTGGCATGGCGGCCGGAATCACCGCCGCGCACAGCGGACTCGACACACTCATCATCGACAAGGGCGCCACCTACGGTGGATCCACCGCCATTTCCGGCGGCGGCATCTGGATTCCCAACGCGCCCACACTCCGGGCGAAAGGCGTGGTGGACAAACGGAGTTCCATCCGTCGCTATCTCGACGTCATCACCGAGGGCAAGGTGCCCGCGGATCGCCTCGACGCTTTTGTCGACAACGGGCCCGCGCTCATGGAACTGCTCGACAAGAGCCCGCACATGAAGCTCTACTGGGTCAAGGGGTACTCGGACTATCACCCTGAGTTCGAAGGGGGGAGCGCGCTGGGTCGCACCATCGAATGCAAGCCCTTCGACACCCGCGCGCTGAAGGAAGACGAGAAGTTCCAGCGCCCGAACAGCATGAAAGGCCCACTGGGACTGTGGGTCACATCGAAGGACTACCACGACCTCGCCATGGTCAAGAGAACGTGGAAGGGGCGCAGGGCCTCGCTGGTCGCAGCGTGGCGGGTGTCCTCAAACGTGATCCGACGCCGGCACATGGCGACCGGCGGCCGTGCCCTGGTCGCACGGATGCGCATGGTCCTCAAGGACGCAGGCGTCCCCTTATGGCTGAAGACGTCGATGACCGAACTGATCACCGACGACCGCGGAACAGTCATCGGTGTGGTGGCCGAGCGTGATGGCACAACCATTCGTATCGGTGCGCGCCGCGGCGTGTTGTTGGCGACAGGCGGTTTCGACCACAACAAAGAGATGAGGGCACAGTATCTGCCCCGACACGGTGTGGCCGACGTCAGTTCGGGTGCCCGAGAGAACGTCGGCGACGGGATCGTTGCGGGACAGCGTCTCGGGGCGGCAGTAGACCTGATGGACGACGCGTGGTGGATGCCATCGGTCCTTCATCCCATGGGTGCGGTCATCCCGTTGGTTTCTGAGAGGTGTATCCCACCGTCGGTGATCGTGAACAGCGCCGGAAAGCGTTTCACCAACGAGTCGGCTCCCTACGTGAACTTCGTGCACGAGCAGCTGGAGGGCGGGCACGTCCCGGCATGGTTCATCATGGACACCAAGGCCAAGAATCGGTACCCGTTCGCGCAGGTACTTCCGAATGTTCCCTTCCCTCAGGGGTTCTACGACTCCGGTGTGGTGCACAAGGCCGACACGCTGCGTGAGCTGGCCGAAGAGATCGGTGTCCCAGCCGACACGCTGGTCGAGACCATCAACCGTTTCAACGGCTTCGCGCGTTCAGGTGTGGACGAGGACTTCGGTCGTGGCGAGAGCGCATACGACCGCTACTACGGAGATCCGACGATGAAGAACCCCAACCTCGACGAGATCGTGAAGGGGCCCTTCTATGCAATCCGTTGTGAGGCAGGCGACCTGGGCACCAAGGGCGGTTTGGTGTGCGACGCAAAGAGTCGAGTGCTGCGCGAGGACGGAACGGTCATCGACGGCCTGTACGCCACCGGCAACACGTCGGCGTCGGTGATGGGCAACGAATATGCGGGCGCAGGAGCGACGATCGGGCCGTCGATGGTGTTCGGCTACATTGCGGCCCGGCATGTGTCGGCGACCGAACGGGGCGCAACGCTCGATTCGGCCACAGCCTGATGCTGATCGATGACGAACGCTTGTCGGCCGCCGACCTCCTGTGGTACGCCGAAGCACACCGCTCGCCGATCGATCCCCTCAGTACGACGTTCGAGCAGATCGATGTGGTCGACGCGTACGAGATCGCGCTGATCAACATCCGCAGGCGGCTGGCTGCCGGGGAGAGTGTGTACGGCCACAAGGTCGGCCTGTCTTCCGAGGTGATGCAGGCGATGATGGGTGTCGACGAGCCCGACTACGGACATCTCCTGTCGTCGATGGTGTATTCCGAGGACGCCCCGATCGACTCCGCGCGATTCTGTTACCCCCGTATCGAAGTCGAGATCGGCTACGTGCTGGGCGAAACCCTTCCTGGGGAGGTCTGCACCGAAGAGGACGTGCTCGCTGCCACCGAGTACATCGTTCCGAGTATCGAGCTGATCGATTCACGGATCAGGAATTGGAAGATCGGTCTGGTCGACACCATCGCCGACAATGCTTCGTCCGCGGGGGTCATCCTCGGTGCGGGGAGGGTCCGGCCGTCGGACATCGACATCGGAGGTATTTCAGCGGTGCTCTTCGAGGACGGCGTGGAGATCGCTCGCGGTGAGGCGAGCGCGGTTCTCGGGAATCCGACGAAGGCCGTTGCGTGGCTGGCACGCACGGTCGCGGCTTTCGGGGTACGCCTCGAGGCCGGCCACGTCATCCTGCCCGGCTCGTGTACCCGGGCGATCGACGTGCATGCAGGCTCGACCTTCCGGGCTGACTTCAGCGGCATCGGCTCCGTGACAGCGCAATTCAAGTGAGGAAGAACCCATGACCAAGGCGAAGGCCGCCATCGTCGGATCCGGCAACATCGGCACCGATCTGATGTACAAGTTGCTGCGCTCGGACATCATCGAGCCGCGGTGGATGATCGGGGTCGATCCCCAGAGTGAAGGACTTCGGCGCGCCGCTGACGCCGGCATGGTGACCAGTTCGGAGGGCGTCGATTGGCTTCTCTCACAGGATGAGAAGCCCGACCTCGTCTTCGAGGCGACCTCGGCCTATGTTCACCGTGCGAACGCGCCCCGGTACGCCGAACTCGGTATCACCGCCGTCGATCTGACACCCGCCGCGCTCGGTCCGGCGGTGATCCCGTCGGTGAACATGGGCGAGCACCTCGACGCGCCCAACGTCAACCTCATCACCTGTGGTGGTCAGGCCACGATCCCCATGGTGCACGCGGTGTCTCGTGTTGCCGAGGTCGCCTACGCCGAGATCGTCGCGAGTGTCGCGTCACCGTCTGCGGGGCCAGGAACGCGAGGAAACATCGACGAGTTCACCATCACCACCAGTCGCGGAATCGAGACCATAGGTGGGGCAAAGCGGGGCAAGGCGATCATCATCCTGAACCCCGCCGAGCCACCGATGTTCATGCGGGACACCGTATTCTGCTCGATTCCGGCCGACGCCGACCGCGATGCCATCGCAGCGTCCATCTACGAGATGGCGGGCTCGGTGCAGCAGTACGTACCCGGTTACCGCCTGCGGGCCGAGCCACAGTTCGACGAACCCAGCACGACGAGCGGTGGACTGGCGCGGGTCGAGATCTTCCTCGAGGTGGAAGGCGCCGGCGACTATCTGCCGCCATACTCGGGCAACCTCGACATCATGACAGCCGCCGCGACCAAAGTCGGCGAGAGTTTCGCTTCGAACCTGCTCGCCGGCGCCGTCTGAACCGCCCGAACTGCTCTTCCTAAGGAACACTCATGCCCTACAGTCCTGATCTCGACATCCGAATCACCGACTCGTCGTTGCGCGACGGGTCCCACGCAAAGCGCCACCAATTCACTGTCGACCACGTCAAGGCGGTCGTCGCCGCCCTCGATGGTGCGGGTGTTCCGGTGATCGAGGTGACCCATGGTGATGGTCTGGGTGGGTCGTCGTTCAATTATGGGTTCTCGAAGACTCCTGAGCAGCAGTTGATCCGCGCGGCGGTCGAGACGGCGACGACAGCGAAGATCGCGTTCTTGATGTTGCCTGGTCTGGGGATCAAGGACGATATTCGGGCGGCGCAGGACAACGGTGCGCAGATTTGTCGTATCGCGACGCATTGCACCGAGGCCGATGTGTCGATGCAGCATTTCGGGTTGGCGCGTGAGTTGGGGCTAGAGACCGTGGGGTTCTTGATGATGTCGCACAGTCAGCCTCCGGAGGTGCTCGCGAAGCAGGCGCGGATCATGACCGATGCGGGTTGTCAGTGTGTGTACGTGGTGGATTCGGCCGGCGCACTGGTTCTCGACGACGTCAGCGATCGAGTGTCTGCACTGGTATCAGAGCTGGGGGACGACGCTCAGGTCGGTTTCCACGGCCACGAGAACCTCGGACTGGGCGTTGCGAACTCCGTCCTCGCGGTGAAGGCCGGTGCGCTGCAGATCGACGGTTCCACCCGCCGGTTCGGGGCCGGGGCGGGCAACACCCCGGTGGAGGCATTCGCCGCGGTGACCGAGAAGCTCGGCATCCGAACGGGTATCGACACCCTCAAGATGTTCGACGCCGCCGAGGACGTCGTACGGCCGATCATGGACGGCGAGTGCCTCCTGGACCGGATGTCGCTGACGATGGGATACGCAGGCGTCTACTCGAGTTTCCTCAAGCACGCCGACAAACAGGGCGAACGCTATGGGGTCTCCGGCGCGGAGATCCTCATCGAGGCAGGTCGCCGCAAGCTCGTCGGGGGACAAGAAGACCAGCTGATCGAGATCGCGATCGGTCTCGCGGAAACAACCTCTGCCTAGGCGTTCGCCGGGTACCTATAGAAAGCCGAGAACATCATGGGCCAGGTTCTGGACAACATTCAGCAATTCGCCGAGGAGATCCGCGCCGAGGGCGTGGAAGGTGACAAGCTCATGCGGCTGTCGGACACCTCGGCAAAACGATTGCGGGACTCCGGGGTCATCCGCATGTTGCAGCCGAAGGAGTACGGCGGATTCGAGGCACATCCTCGCGAGTTCGCCGAGACCGCAATGGGTATCGGAGCCATCGATGGCGCGGCCGGCTGGGTGAGCGGCATCGTCGGTGTGCACCCGTGGGAACTCGCCTTCTTCGATCGCAAGGCGCAGGACGAGATCTGGGGTGAGGACCCCGACATGTGGATGGCATCCCCTTATGCCCCCATGGGTGTGGCGAAGCCTGTAGAGGGCGGCTACATCCTCAACGGGCGCTGGTCGTTTTCCTCAGGTACCGACCATTGCGGGTGGATCATGATCGGTGCCGCCGTCGGAGACAAAGACGGCAACCGGCTGATGCCACCGCAGAACCTGCACGTGTTGCTACCGCGCTCGGACTACGACATCGACCCGGACAGCTGGAATGTCGTGGGGTTGCGCGGTACCGGCAGCAAAGACCTCATCGTCAAAGACGCCTTCATCCCCACGTATCGAACTCTCGCCGCAGGCAAGGTGTTCGACGGGACCGCAGCCAAGGAGTTCGGCCGCACCCAGACCCTCTACAACTTCCCGTTCTCGTGCATCTTTCCGCTCGGCATCACGTCGTCGCTGATCGGCATCGCCGAAGGCGCCCTCGCTTGTCACATCAACACCCAGCGCGATCGGGTCACGGTGTCGGGGACGGCGATCAAAGAAGACCCCTACGTTCTGTTCGCAATCGGTGAGGCAGCAGCGGAGATCGCTGCATCACGGGCAGCCGTCCTCGAAACGGTCGACCGATTCTGGGACATGACGGAAAGAGGCCAGAAGGTCTCGTTCGAGCTGCGTGCCATCGGCAGGCGAACTCAAACCGCTGCCGCATGGCGTGTGGTGCGGGCGGTCGACGAGGTCTTTGCACGGTCGGGCGGCGGTGCGCTACAGCTGAAGACCCCGATGCAGCGTTTCTGGCGCGACGCTCACGCGGGCTTGGCGCACGCAATTCACGTGCCGGGGTCGATCTTCCACGCTTCGGCGCTCACCCAGATGGGCGGCGAGCCGCAAGGCCCGCATCGCTCGATGATCTAGATCTGACACGAAAGGTTCACCCATGACCGACATACGAGCACTTGGATATCTGCGGGTCCAGACCCGCGACGTCGACCGGTGGCGCGAACTGACTGTCGACGGATTGGGCATGTCGACGGGTTCGGGTCCAGAAGCCGACGGTCTGTATCTGCGGCTCGACGAGCGTCGTTCCCGCATCGTCGTCTTGCCCGGCGAGTCGGACAAGGCGCTGGCCATCGGCTGGGAGGTGCGTGACCAGTTCGCCCTCGAGCGTGTTCGCCAGGCGATCGAGAAGGCAGGCATCGCAGTCGACGTGTTGTCTGAGGAAGAGTCGCTGTATCGCGATGCCGAACAGGTCATCGCGTTCGACGACCCGTCCGGTACCAGGACGGAGATCTTCTTCGGTCCGGTGCTCGACCACAGTCCGGTGGTCACGCCACACGGTGGCCGATTCGTCACCGGCACGGAGGGACTCGGTCACGCCGTACTCCCGACCTCGGCATTCGACGAGACGTACGCCTTCTACACCGAGGTGCTCGGCTTCCTCCCGCGAGGCGCCATCCGCCTCGGCGGTCCCGATGCCCCCGCACCGGCCCGGAGAGTGCGGTTCCTCGGCGTCAACCAGCGTCACCACAGCCTCGCGCTGTGTCCGGCGCCGGCGAGTCAGGACCCCGGCATGGTGCACCTGATGGTGGAGGTCGACACTCTCGACGCCGTGGGGCAGGCCCTCGATCGTGTGAACAAGTTGGGGTTCAGCCTCTCCTCGACACTGGGCCGCCACACGAACGACAAGATGGTGTCGTTCTATGTGCGCGCACCCGGCGGCTGGGACCTCGAGTTCGGCACCGAGGGCATGCTGGTCGACGAAAGCCATTACACCGCCGAGGAAATCACCGCTGACAGCTACTGGGGCCACGATTGGTCGGGCTCCGAACCCCTTGCCGCCTTCGCGCCACCGGCCGACATCTGACCACCTGCCCGAGTCTGACCAAGACAAAGCCTCCCGCTTCGTTCATCCCCTCCAGTTGCAACCGGAGGATGTGACCGAAACGGGAGGCTTTGTCAGTTGTGGATCAGCGGCGTCCGAGCAGCTTGCGCATGCTCTCGGCCGCGCCCTTGACGAGTTTGTCCCGGGGGAAGCCGTTTCGTTTCTGCGCGGCCTCGTAGTTGCCGCCGGCAACCCACACCGGGCCGTCGGTGAGATGCTCGATCCCCTCGCGGGCAACATCTTCCGGCTCGGCAACGTTCATGCCGGGTACACCGAAATTCAGGCCGGCCCGGATCATCGCCGGGGTGCGTGTCACTCCGAGCACCAACTCGACCACGTGAACGCCGAACGGCTCGAGCTCCAGCCACAGACTCTCGGCGAAGATGCGGCCGAACGCCTTGGATGCGGCGTAGATGCTCTGGTCTTCTGAACCAATGTAGCCGGCGAGGGAGCCGAGCAACATGATGCCGCCACGCCCGCGTTCTTTCATCTTCGCCCCGAAGTGGTGGGACAGGGTGAGTTGAGACGTGATGTTCAGGTCGATGACACCCTGGAATCCGGCGAGGTCGCCGGTGACGAACTCGTGCCCGTAGCTGTTGGCCCCGGCGTTGAAGATCAGCAGGCCCACCTCGATGTCGTCGGTGGCCCGCCGGATCTGCTCGAACGCGTCCGGTGAGAGAAGGTCGAGTGCCAACGTCCGGACCTCGACCCCATTGTTTCGCGCCCTCTCTGCGGTCTCATCGAGAGGCCCGGGTTTTCGGGCTATCAGCACCAGATTGAGGCCGGCAGTGCTCAGAAGATCGGCGAACGATGCGCCGACGCCTTCGGATCCGCCGGCGATCACCGCCCACGGACCGTAGTGGTTCCTGTCGATCAAGGACGTACTCCTTCGGGATGATGCGGACGAAAGTGTGGAACGGACTGTCAATGTGATTGCGCCAGAGGCCGAACCGGCGTGTCATCGGCCACCGGGATGGAACCGGAGCGGGCGGCGTTCTCGATCACGTCGGTCAGCGTCTGGCATCGCTCCAACGGCGCCCCCACGCGGCGGGCAGCACCACCGGCGAGTTCTCGGCATGCCGCGCGGGCATCGTCGTTCCACTGCACCGAGGTGTGTTCCCAGCTGTTCTTCTGGACGAGAACCGCTGCCCCACACTCAGTGCAGTGCAATGGCTGCATCGGAACCGATGGCCTTCCGGGCGACGTTGGCTTCCACTTCCTTCTTCCACGACTCCACCGGACGGGTGGTGTCGAGTTCGAACTCGAAGCGTTCGGTCATCTCCGGTGTCACGTCCGCGACGTCGACATAGAACTGCTCGTACCAGCGCCGTAGTTGGTAGACGGGACCGTCCTCCTCGCACAGCAGCGGGTTCTCGATGCGCGTCTTGTTCTTCCAGATCTCGATGTCCTGCTCGAAGCCCTTGGCGATGAACACACCGAAGTTCTTGGCCATCTCGTCTGCGGCGGCTCCTTCGAGCCGCTTGGATTTCTTGACGATCATGCCGTACTGCAGCACGAACTGGTTGGCACTCACCGGGTAATGGCAGTTGATCAGGATGGATTCGACGTCATGGTCCTCGTACTGGTACACGAGGTCGTCGATCATGAATGACGGGCCGAAGTACGTGGCATCCGAACGACTCCCGAGCATCTTCGGTTGTCCAGAGGCGTGAGGACGCATGTCCTCACGGGCCTCGCCACGCATGAACTGGCTGGCCACATGCCCTTCGAACACGTTCTTGAAGTAGGTGGGGAACGAGTAGTGGACGTAGAAGAAGTGGGCCATGTCGACGATGTTGTCGACCACCTCGCGGCAGTTGGTGTCGACGGTGACCTGGTACCAGACCCAATCCGACCACTCATCGCTGAGCGCTCCCTCGATTCGGGGAATGGTCACATCTGCCGGCGGTGGCTTGCCTTCGGGATCGTTCCAGACGAACAGCATGCCGTCCTGGTCGAGCACCTTCCAGCTGCGCGTCTTCGCGACCGGGGGCACACGGCGCGCGTACGGGATCTTCTTGCACCGACCGCCCGCGCCCCATCGCCAGTCGTGGAACGGGCACGCGACCTCGTCGCCCTTGATGGTGCCCTGACTCAGGTCACCACCCATGTGCCGGCAGTACCCGTCGAGGACGGCCAATTTCCCTGAGCTGTCGGCGAATACCACGAGTTTGGTGCCAAATGCCTGGACGGAATGGGGCTGACCATCCTTGAAGGATTCGGAGAGGCCGAGGCAGTGCCAGCCGCGGGCGAATCGTGTGGGTGGGACCCCCGTGTCGATCTCACGGATCTCACCTGTTTCGGACTGCGAGGTGGTCACGATGCGTCCGTCCTTTCCTTGAGGAGTTGCGGCAGAACAGTTGTGACCCGAACGCTAGGTGACCACGGCCACATTCACGGCGGAGGTCTCACTAACCGAGACCTGGTCAATGCGGTGCCCGGGCCCGTCGGCCTACCATCGCGAAACCACTGCGCTGCATCGATGGAGTTCGAAGATGACAAACGAGACGCTGCACTCGGTCCGTGACCTGCTGCCCGGCATCGCCGACCAAGCGCGGGTGGTCGACGAGACACGTCGGGTGTCCGACGACGTGATCGAGGATCTGCAGAACACCGGCGTGCTGAGGATGTTGCAGCCCAAGCGGTATGGGGGATCGGAGATCGATCCGGTCGAGTTCTACGAAGTGGTGCGCGCCATTTCGGGGGCCTGTGGTTCCACGGGCTGGATCGTGTCGGTACTGGGTGTGCACCCGTGGCACCTGGCCCTGTTCGACCAGCGCGCACAGGAGGACGTCTGGGGCCACAACCGGCTCGCACTCGTGTCGTCGGCCTACGCGCCGATGGGCCAATTGCTGCCGGTGGAGGGTGGATACGAGCTCTCGGGTACCTGGAAGTTCTCGTCGGGATGTGACCATGCATCGTGGGCGCTGCTCGGTGCCCTGCAGTTCGGGGCAGAGGGCCGGCCGGTCGACTTCATGACCGTGCTCGTTCCACGCGCCGACTACACCATCCAGGACGTCTGGGACGTGGTGGGAATGCGGGGCACCGCGAGCAACGAGATCACGGTGACCAAAGCCTTTGTGCCCGAACATCGGACGATCCGCAACTACGAGACGGCCCAACTGCGGGGCCCTGGCCAGAAGATCAACTCAGGTCCGCTGTACCGGCTGCCGTTTGCCACGATCTTCACCTCCGCCATCGCGGCTCCGATCGTGGGTGTGGTCGCGGGGTGTCACGAGTCCTACGTGAACGTGATGCGTGAGCGGGTGCGGCTCAGTCTCGGCGGCGGACGATTCGCCGAAGACCACGTCGCTCAGGTGTCGGTGGCCCGCGCCGCATCCGAGATCGACGCCGCGACACTGCAGATGGATCGCAACGTCCGCGACATGTGGGACCTCGCACGCGCCGGGGAGGATGTGCCGAAGTGGATGCGACTGCGGGCCCGCCGCGATCAGGTGCGCGCCACCGAGCGGGCGCTCGAGGCGATCGACCTGCTGTTCAAGACCGCCGGAGGCAATTCGCTGACGCGCGGCAACCCCATCGAGCGTGCATGGCGGGACGCCCACGCGGGCAGCGTCCACGTCGCCAACGAACCCGAGCGGGCGCTGGCACTATACGGCCGCGGCGCATTTGGGCTGCCCGTCGAGGACAATCTGGTCTGAAGCCAGCGTGGGATCGGTTATCGGAGCATGTGCTGGACGGCCCGATAGGCGAACGCCATCGCGGTCCCGAGAGGTACTCCGGGTCCCGGATAGAACCGGCCGCTGAGTGAAGCACTCGTGTTACCGGCCGCGTAGAGACCGTCGATGGCAGTGCCGTCCTGACGTAGCGCGCGGCCGTCGACATCGGTTCGCACACCTCCCTTGGTGCCGAGGTCGCTGAGGATGATCCGGGCCGCATAGAAGGGTCCGGTGGAGATCGGCCGCAAGGCCGCGTTGGGTGCTTCTGCAGCCTTGCTCGGTCGGCAGAAGAACGTGTCGTAGGGGTCTTCGCCGCGTCGGAACTGCTCGTCGACCCCGGCCTTGGCGTAGCCGTTGAACTGCTCGACCGTGCGGCGCAGTGTGCCGGAGGGAACGCCGATCTTGTCTGCGAGCGCCTCGATCGTGTCCGCCTGCACCCAGGTGCCGGCGTCGAGATGTTCTGCGGCCGATGCCTGGGGGATCGAGATGGCCGGCAGCACCGGGCCACCTTCGGCGGAGTCGAAGACGAAATACGAGGGGATGGCGGAGTCGGCGCCCCGGGCGATCATGGCCCGACCGAATTGGTCGTAGGGGAGTGACTCGTTGAGGTACCGTTCGCCCGATCCGTCGACCAAGATGCCGCCGCGGACGCAGACCATGAAAGCGCCGGAGCCGTCCGGCATCTCGACGCCCGGGCACCACCACGCCTCGTCGAGAAGGGCGGTGTCGGCGCCCGCATCCACTGCCGCCCGGATGAGGTCACCCGTGTTGGCACCGTTGGGGCCCATCGTCCATGCGGCGCGGCCGGGTGTGCCGTTGGCCGCTCGCAATTCCGCATTGCTCTCGATGCCGCCGGCAGCGAGGAGGACGCCGCGGTCGGCGCGGATGGAGAAGGTCTCGCCGGTCGCGGTGACGGCCTCGACCCCGACGACCCGTCCATCGTCGACGATGAGTCGGCGGGCCGCGGTGCCGGTACGGAGATCGGCGTGGCCGGTCCCTCGCAACGCCAGGAGCAAACGGCCGATGAGTGCACGTCCACCGATCAGGGTTTCGTCGGGATGTGATCGGCCGGCCCGATCGACATCGGGTTCGGGCCGGATCAGTTCACGTAGGTCGCCGATCTCGGCGCTGGGCAGATCGAGGGGATTGATCGCCCGGCCGGCGTCCATCCTGCCCGGGGCGCGGTAGTAGTCGGGAAAAGCCCGCCATTCGAACTCGATGTTCGGGTCGCTCTCGAGGAAGTCGACGAGGGTCGGAGCGGTGGCCAGGTAGGCCTCCTGGCGATCGACGTCGTTGTCTCCGACCACGGCGCGCAGATAGGTGCGCGCCTTCTCGGGGGTGTCGCCGATCCCGGCCCGTTCCTGCACGGCCGTTGCCGGCAGCCACACAGCGGCGCCCGAATAGGCAGATGTGCCACCGAACAGGCTGGTCTTCTCCAGGACGACCGTGTCGAGGCCCTGTGCCGCCGCCGTGTATGCGCCGGTCAGGGCGCCGCCGCCGGAACCGACGACCAGTACGTCGCATCGGATGGTCCAGTCCTGCATCGTCATTGCCTCCATCGGGTCTGTCGTTCGTTTTCACGCAATCCCAATACGCGGGGCATTGCTCCGCAGGTCCCACTCACCGGGAAAAGTGCGCAATTTCCTACGGTGATGAGAGAGTCAGTCACCACATGATGTTGGTGTCGCATGACGGGAGATGGACGTTGCCGAGAATTGGCGAGGCGAGGGACGCGGCGGAACCCAGTTCCGACGATCAGCGGGCCCGTCATGTGCGGATGCTGGAGGCCGCGGCCGAACTCGCGACCGAGAAAGAGCTGGCGCGGGTTCAGATGCACGAGGTGGCCAAGCGTGCGGGTGTCGCGATCGGCACGCTCTACCGGTACTTTCCGTCCAAGACGCATCTGTTCGTCGCCGTCATGGTCGAGCAGATCGATCAGATCAGGGACAACCTCGACAGGCGGCCACCCGCGGGTCAGGGTCCGGATGCGATCTACGAGGTACTGGTCCGAGCGACCCGTGCGCTGCTTCGCCGCCCCGCGCTCTCCACTGCGATGATCCAGTCGAACAGCACGGCCAACGCCGCCACCGTGCCGGACGCGGGGAAGGTGGACCGCGTGTTCCACCAGATCTTGCTCGAGGCCGCGGGCATCGAGAATCCGTCCGAGGACGATTCCACCGCGGTCCGGTTGATGATGCAGCTCTGGCTGGGCGTCATCCAGTCGTGCCTTAACGGCCGCATCTCCATCCCGGATGCCGAGTCGGACATTCGTACCGCGTGCGACCTCCTGCTGACGCGGTTGTCCACGAACTTGTACTGAAATACATTCTTGCTCGCCGCGCGCCGCGGTAGGGGGCTCTCCACGAATGCAGGTGATTGTGCGCATTGCTGAATCGTCAGAACTAGAATACATTCTAGAAAGCTGACGCCGCTCGATCGGCTCAGGCCAGTCGAAGGAGCCAGAATGAGCAACGTTGTCATCGTGGAAGCAGCCCGCACGCCGATCGGCCGACGCCGGGGAGCGTTGTCGGGGGTGCACCCGGCCGTCTTGCTGGGCGCAGCTCAGCAGGCGGTACTCGACCGGACCGGCCTGCCCGCCGGCGACATCGGCCAGTTGGTCGGCGGCTGCGTCACCCAGGCCGGGGAACAGTCCAACAACGTCACCCGTCAGGCGTGGCTGCACGCCGGCCTGCCGTACACCACGGCCGCGACCACGATCGATTGCGCGTGCAGCTCCTCGCAGCAGGCCGTCCACATCGTCGCCGGACTGATCGCCTCCGGCCAGATCGACGCGGGGATCGCCTGTGGCGTCGAGGTGATGAGTCGGGTCTTCCTCGGGCAGGCCAACACTCCCGAAACGGGCAACCCGTACCCCGATGACTGGGCAATCGACATGCGGGATCAGTTCACCTCGGCCGAGCGCATCGCCGAACGACGTGGCATCAAACGCGGGGATGTCGACGCAGTCGGCCTCCTCTCGCAACAGCGCGCAGCCGCCGCCTGGGCCGACGGCCGATTCGAGCGGGAGATCGTGCCGGTCGAGGCGCCCGTCGTCGACAAGCAAGGCACCCCGAGCGGCGAGATCGCCACGGTCACCCACGATGGTGGCCTGCGCGAGACCACCGCCGAAGGGCTTGCGGCTCTCAAGCCGGTCATCGAGAACGGTATGCACACCGCGGGTAACTCGTCTCAGGTCAGCGACGGCGCCGCAGCCGTGATGCTGATGAGCGAGGACAAGGCGGCACGGTCGGGTCTGCGGCCACGGGCCCGGATCGTCGCGTCCACCATGGTCGGCGCCGATCCGTACTACCACCTTGATGGACCGGTCGACTCCACCCGGGCCGTACTCGAGAAGTCGGGAATGTCGTTGGGTGACATCGACATCGTCGAGATCAACGAGGCCTTCGCCTCGGTGGTGCTCTCGTGGGCGCAGGTGCACGAAGCCGACATGGCCAAGGTCAACGTGAACGGCGGAGCCATCGCGCTGGGCCATCCGGTCGGATCCACCGGTTCGCGGTTGATCACCACCGCGCTGCATGAACTCGAACGCAGCAACAAGTCCACCGCGCTGATCACGATGTGCGCCGGCGGAGCGCTCTCGACCGCCACCATCATCGAACGCATCTGACAACTCGCCGGATGCCCGGCGGACACCGCGCACGACAGGAATTTGAACCAATATGGGAATTGAACTGAGCGACGACCACCGCGACCTGCGCGATTCGGTGCGGGGGTGGGCGGAACGCCACGCCACGCCCGCGGTGATACGCGATGCCGTCGAAGCCAAATCCGAAGCGCGACCCGTTTTTTGGAACTCGCTGGCGGCGCTCGGCATGCTGGGACTGCACCTGCCGGAAGAATTCGGCGGCGCGGGAGCCGGATTCGTGGAGCTGGCCATTGTCACCGAAGAGCTCGGTCGATCGATGGTGCCCGGGCCGTTCTTGCCGACCGTCATCGTCTCGGCTGTCCTGCACGAGGCCGGGCGAACCGCCGAGCTGGCACCTCTTGCCGATGGCTCCATGCTGGCTGCCGTTGCGCTGCAACCAGGCTCACTGCGGCTGATCCGTGACGGCGACACCGTGACACTGGCCGGAAGATCCGGTCACGTTCTCGGTGGTCAGGTTGCAGACCTGTTCTTGGTGGCCGTCGACGACAACGGCGACCGTGCGTTTGTGGTGGTTCGCCGCGACCAAGTGTCGGTGACAGAACTGCCCAGTCACGATCTCGTGCGACGAAATGCGCAGATCGAAGCCGAGAACGTGGAACTCGACCCCGAAGACGTCCTCGATCTGGATCCGAAGCGGGTCCTCGACCTCGCGTCGACACTGTTCTCTGCGGAAGCCGCAGGTCTGGCCGGCTGGGCCACCAACACCGCGGCTGAATATGCCCGGGTACGACAGCAATTCGGCCGGGCCATCGGTCAGTTCCAGGGTGTCAAGCACAAGGCCGCGCGGATGCTCGCCTCCACCGAACAGGCCCGGGTGACCGCATGGGACGCCGCCCGCGCGATGGCGCCGTCGACAGAACGGTCCGAGGCGTCGTTGGCCGCCGCTGTCGCAGGGGCCGTGGCCCCGGAGGCGGCCTTCACCGTCACCAAGGACTGCATCCAGATCCTCGGCGGCATCGGGTACACCTGGGAGCACGACGCTCACCTGTACATGCGGCGCGCCCAATCCCTCCGGATCCTGCTCGGATCCACCGCCATCTGGCGACGACGGGTGGCGAGCCTGACGATCGATGGGGCCCGTCGTGTGCTCGGCATCGACTTGCCTGCGGAGGCCGAGGCGATCCGTGCCGACATCCGGTCGGAGCTGGCCGGCGCCACGTCGCTGGACACGAGCAAGCGAGCAAACTACCTGGCTGACAGAGGCTATACCGCACCGCATTTCGCCGAGCCCTGGGGTAAGGGGGCCGACGCGGTGACGCAATTGGTCATCGCCGAGGAAATGCGCGCGGCGGCTCTGGAGCCGCACGACATGATCATCGGCAACTGGGTGGTCCCGACGCTGATCGCCCATGGAGACGACCAGCAACTGCAGCGCTTCGTGCCGCCGTCTCTACGGGGCGACATCGTCTGGTGCCAGCTGTTCTCCGAACCAGGGGCCGGATCGGACCTTGCCGGGCTGAGCACCAAGGCCACCAAGGTCGACGGCGGCTGGAGACTGCAGGGACAAAAGGTGTGGACGTCCGGTGCGCGCGACGCCCACTGGGGCATCTGCCTGGCCCGCACGGACGGCGACGCCGCGAAACACAAAGGTTTGTCGTACTTCCTGGTCGACATCCAGAACAGTCCTGGCCTCGACATCAGGCCACTGCGCGAGATCACCGGCGAGTCACTGTTCAACGAGGTGTTCCTCGACGACGTGTTCGTCCCCGACGACTGCCTCGTCGGCGAGCCCGGCGAAGGCTGGAAGCTCGCGCGCACCACACTGGCGAACGAACGGGTCTCACTGTCGAACGACTCGTCGTTGGGATCGGGTGGGGAAACGCTGCTGAACCTGGCCGCGTCGGTGCCCGGCGGTCTCGACGACGAGCAACTGACCGTTCTCGGAAAAGTGCTGTGCGACGCACAGTCTGGCGGCTTGATGGCGCTCCGGACCACACTGCGCTCGCTCGCCGGAGGACAACCCGGAGCCGAGTCGTCCATCGCCAAGCTGCTGGGCGTCGAGCACATCCAGCAGATTTGGGAGGTGGCGATGGAGTGGACCGGGCCTGATGCGCTTCTCGGAGAACAGGACCGGTGGTCGCCCACGCAGCAGTTCCTGAACTCGCAGTGTCTGTCCATCGCCGGTGGTACCACCAACGTCCAGCTGAACATCATCGGTGAGCGGATCCTCGGCCTACCTCGCGACCCCGCGCCCGGCAAGTGAGGCAACCCGTTCGCACCACAAAGGAGTCCTGACCGTGGCTATCGATCGACTCGCAGCACTGGCCGCTGAGCCCTCCGTTCGAGAGGTGTCCTGGACCGAGCGGGACGTGTTGCTGTATCACCTCGGGATCGGTGCGGGCGCAGATCCCGTCGCTCCGGCGGAATTGCGCTGGGTGTACGAGAAGAACATCAGCGTGCTCCCTACGTTCGCCATGGTTGCCGGACAGGGTGTTTCGGCGGGGGACATCGCACCGCCCGGGATGAACCTGCCTGGAATCGACATCGACCTCCGCAAGATCCTGCACGGCGGTCAGTCGCTCACGATGCACGGCCCCATCCCCGCCTCTGGGTCAGGGGTACTGTCCTCCCGCGTCGCGGATGTCTGGGACAAGGGCAAGGCGGCGGTCATCGTCTTGGAGCAGGCGGCCGCCGACGTGGACGGGAACCCGTTGTGGACCAGCGAGATGCAGATCTGGGCCAGAGGTGAGGGCGGATTCGGAGGCCCCGCGGGCCCCGAGACGTCCGCAGTCGCCCCGGACCGTGCGCCGGACAAGGTACTCAGATCGCCGACCACCGCCCGACAAGCCCTTGTCTACCGTCTCAGCGGCGACATGAACCCTCTGCACGCGGATCCGGATTTCGCCGCGCACGCCGGTTTCGATCGGCCCATCCTGCACGGCCTGGCATCCTACGGTGTGGTCTGTAAGGCCGTCGTCGATGACATCCTCGGCGGTGATGCCGATGCCGTAGACACTTTTTCGGCGCGGTTCGCCGGTTCGATCTATCCCGGTGAGGCCATCGAGACATCGGTGTGGCGCGAGGACAACCGGCTCATCCTGCACGCTGTCTGCCCGGACCGTGATGGTCAGGCGGTATTGACCCACGCCCACATGGAGATCCGATGACCCTTCACCCCACCGTCG
Organism: Williamsia muralis NBRC 105860; assembly: GCF_001598915.1. GTDB lineage: Bacteria > Actinomycetota > Actinomycetes > Mycobacteriales > Mycobacteriaceae > Williamsia > Williamsia muralis. Next base: position 460,857 of record NZ_BDAP01000002.1, read on the forward strand.
GTAATGCGCCTGACGGAACCGTGCTCACCTCGGCGCCTCAGGACAGGCCCGTCGACCGCGCCACCGCTGCGGCGCGTCGGATCGTGGACGCCCTGTTGCGCACGGACCGGACGAATGCCAATCTGCAACGGGTCGCCGAGGAGCTGGACAACATCGCCGAGCACCTCGAAGAACACTCGCCGGAGATCGCCGAGCGGCTGATCGACATGTGGCACGGCGAAGGCGTCACCCGCCACGACCCGGTCACCGGACCAGAGAATGCGATTGCGCCGCCGCTGACACTGGCCGGCCGCGAGGACGGTTCGGTAGAAGGTGAAGTGACACTGACATTTCCATACCAGGGACCACCCGGGCACCTTCATGGCGGCGTGGCAGCAATGCTTCTCGACCACACCCTCGGTGTGGCGAATGCCTGGGCGGGCCGTAGCGGTGCCACAGCACAACTCAACGTCCGCTACCACCGTCCTACGCCTCTGTTCGAACCGCTGACCGTGAGCGGCCGGATGGTCGCCGAAGAGGGGATCAAGATCAATACCGTCGGCGACATTCGCACTGCCGACGGCACCGTATGTGTCTCGGTTGAGGCACTGTTCATCGACAAGACGGTGCCGCGCCCTCGATAGGTGCGGGCCGATGAAGGGGTGTTTCATGGCCACACTGAACGGACGGGTGGCCGTGGTCACCGGCGCCGGTATGGGGATCGGCAAGGGTGTCGCCGGGGCGCTCGCACGCGAGGGTGCATCGGTGATGGTTGCCGAGATCGACCGCACGGCAGGTGAAGCCACCGCGGCGTGGTTGCGGGACGAGTGGGGTGCGGAGGCGGAATTCGTGTCCACCGACGTCACAGACAAGGCGCAGGTCGTCGGAATGGTCGACGCCGCTGTGCGCCGTTTCGCCAGGCTCGACGTCCTGGTCAACAACGCTTGGCGAGGGTCGGGTTACGCGCGGCTGGAGAACATGACCGACGACCAGATGCGTGGTGGTTTCGACATGGCCGTGATGGCGGCATTCTGGGCGATGAAGGCTGCGCTGCCCGAATTGCAGCGGCACGGTACCGGGCGGGTCATCAATCTGTGCTCCCTCAACGGCGTGAACGCGCACATGCATTCGGTGCAGTACAACGCAGCCAAAGAGGCACTGCGCACCCTGACGCGCACCGCCGCCCGCGAGTGGGCGCCAAAACAGGTGTGCTGCAACGTCATCTGCCCAGGTGCCCAGAGTGAGGCATATCGGCGCATGGCTGATGGGAATCCGCAGATGGCGTCGGCGATGGCTTCAGCCAATCCGATGGGCCGCATCGGTGACCCGCTCGAGGACATCGGACCCGTTGCGGTGTTCCTGGCCGGCGACGCCAGTCGGTACCTGACGGGGAACACACTGTTCGTCGACGGCGGTGCGCACATCAACGGCGTGCAGTGGGCGCCGGCTGTCGACTAGGCGCTGCCCTCTGACAGAGCCTGGTTGCACGCGAGTCGGGGTCGTCCGGCCGGATGTGACGCTGCGGGGCATCTTGTGTGCAGCTGGACCCGCGAGGTCCGGCGCCGGCGGTTGACCACCGGCGCCGGAGAGCTCACAACGCGATCTGCCTACGCATCATCTTCCCGGTTGCGTTGCGCGGCAACGGCTGATCGGTGATCCGCCACTGTGTCGGGACCTTGTAGTACGAGAGTCGTTCGGCTGCGAAGGCGCGTAATCCGTCCTCGGTGGTGGTGGATCCAGGGCGGGTCACCACCACTGCGGCCACCTCCTGGCCGAGGTCCGGATGCGGTACGCCGACCACCGCGCACTCGGCCACGTCCGGATGTTCGTCGAGACACTGCTCGATCTCTGTCGGGTAGACATTCTCGCCGCCGCGCAGGATCAGGTCCGACCGGCGGCCGGTGAGCCGGAGCCTGCCGTTGTCGATCAAGCCGAAATCGCCTGTGCGAAGCCAGCGCCCGGGGGCGATGGCGGCAGCTGTGGCCTGCTCGTCTTCCCAGTAGCCGAGCATCACGAACGGGCTGCGCACGCAGACCTCTCCCTCGGTCCCGTCGGGCACCGGGTCTCCCGACGCATCGCGGATCTCCATGCTGACGGTGATGATCGGCCTTCCGAGTGTGCCGGGGAAGGCTTCGATGTCGGCTGGGGTCGCGACGGCGATGGCAGTGCTGCACTCGGTGAGGCCGTAGCTGTCGACCAGCGCGCCGCGGGCGAAGGGGAACTTCTCCTGCAAGCGTTCTTTGAACGCCACCGATGACGGCGCCGAAGCCAATGCAAACGACGCCAGGGACGAGAGGTCGTACTTCTCGACGTTGTCGTGCTCGAGGAGCCGGGTGGCCATGGTGGGCACGGCACCCCAATTGGTGACCCGTTCACGTTCGATGAGCCCGAGCACGGTGTCGGCGTCGAAGGCACCCTGATTCATCACGACCGCGCCGCCGGTCGCCAGGCGCGGGACCACGAGATTGTGCAGACTCGCGATGTGGAACAGCGGCGAGGTCAGCAGGTGGCGTGCAGAACTGGGCGCAGACGGGTCAGGAGTCTGTCCGCGTAGCTCGGCCGTGAACGCTTCGGCGAACCGTTGGTAGTCCACGACCGCCAGGAGGTTGCGCTGTGAGTGCAGAGCGCCCTTCGGGCGTCCACTGGTGCCGCTGGTGTAGAGGATCACCGATGGGTCGTCCTCGTCGATGTCGACGGTCGGGAGGTCGGCGCCGCTGAACTCCGCGATCAGCGCGGGGATGTCGTCTTCCATGGTCAGGACGGTGACGGTGTCCGGCAGTTCCGGCAGGGCGGCAGCCCGTTTGGCGTCGACCACCAGTACCTTCGGTCCGCTGTGCTCGACTCCGTAGATGACCTCGCGAGGCACCCACCAGCCGTTGAGGCCAACGGTGATGGCCCCGAGCGCCTGTGTGGCCCAGAAGGTCATGACCCACTCCGGGGTGTTCGCCGCCAGGATTGCGACGCGGTCGCCCTTACCCACCCCGTACCTCTCGGCGAACCCAGCTGCCAGGGCGGCAACTGCAGCCAGATGGTCGGCGTAGGAGATCCGTCGGTCGGTGGTGACGAGGTAATCCTTTGTCCCCCATGTCGCCGACAACGGGAGCAGTTCGGCCACGGCGCGCCTGCGGTGTTTCATCACCGACATGCTGGCACCGAGGACCTCTTCGTCGACCAGCTCGAACGGCCCTCCCGGGCCGACCAGGCGGGCCATCACCTGATCAAGATGGTGCTGGAGATCGGTGGACGCAGTCATGCGGAGGCCTTTCGGTAGTACTGCTGTGCTCGCCACGCTCGGGCTGCTCATCGGGACTGGGATTCTGGTCACAAAATGTCATGGCGCCACGTATTCATGGTGACCGTTACCACTCACCGAGACTTGCCTGTTCGGTATCGGTGGGCGGCGATACGGTTCGGCCCAGTCTCGCAGCTGGAGGAATATCATCATGACCACAGAACTCGGGTTTCCCCCGGTGCACGCCGATCCGCTTGCACCGGCAAAATTGGGGCCGATCTCCCTACGTAACCGGGTGATCAAGGCCGCCACCTTTGAGGGTCTGACCCCCAAAGGGCTTGTCACCGACGAATTGATCGAATTCCATCGCCGCCCGGCCGCAGGTGGCGTCGGGATGACAACCGTTGCGTACTGCGCGGTGTCGTACGAGGGCCGGACCTCGCCCGCCCAGATCTACTGGCGCGACGAGGCCATGCCAGGTCTGCGCAAGCTCACCGATGCCATCCACGACGAAGGTGCGGCGGTGTCCGCTCAGATCGGTCACGCCGGCCCGGTGGCAGGCTCGAAATACCTTGGTACACCTGCTCTAGGGCCTTCCCGCGCCTTCCGGATGACCACACAGAACTTCTCGAAACCGGCCTCCACGGCGGACATCACACGGATCGTGGATGCACACGCGGATGCCGCACGCCGCGCCATCGAGACCGGTTTCGACGCCGTCGAGCTCCATTTCGGTCACAACTACCTGGTCAGCTCATTCCTGAGTCCACGGGTGAACAAGCGCAAAGACGACTATGGCGGGTCCCTGAAGAACCGGGCGCGTTTCGCCCGTGAGGTCGCTCGTGCGGTGCGCGACGCCGTCGGCGACAGGATCGCGATCCTGGCCAAACTGAACATGGACGACGGTGTGCCCGGTGGATTCTGGGTCGACGAAGCCATCCAGGTTGCGCAGTGGCTCGAGCAAGACGGATCCCTGGACGCGCTCGAACTCACCGCGGGCAGTTCACTGCTCAACCCGATGTATCTGTTCAAGGGTGACGCGCCTCTGCGCGACTTCGCCGCCGTGATGCCACAGCCGACCAAACTGGGAATCCAGCTGGTGGGCAAACACTTCCTGAAGGAGTACCCGTACAAGGACGCGTATCTCCTCGACGACGCCCGGCAGATCCGCGAAGCCGTGAAGATGCCCCTGGTCCTGCTCGGTGGGATCACCGGCCGCGAAACCATGGACCTCGCGATGAGGGAGGGCTTCCAGTTCGTGGCCGTCGCCAGGGCGCTGCTCCGTGAGCCCGACCTCGTGAACCGGATTTCCGCTGACACCCACTCGCCGGGCCTGTGTAATCACAACAACAAATGCATGACGGCGATCTACGGCGGCACACACTGTGTGCTGCGTCCACGATGAGGACTGATGTCTTGAACCCGACCACCACCGACGCCGGCTCGGCGGCATCCTCAGCGACAACCCACCACCCTGACGTCGCCCGGATGCTGATGGAGCGGGTAGGCGACCAGCACCTCGGGCTGCGTACCCGCGCCCGGGACTGGACCTGGGATGAGGTGGTGCGGGAGAGCGCGGCGCGCGGCGCGCTGGCGCAGTCGCTGCGACGGCCCGGTCCCTTCCACATCGGGGTCCTGCTGGAGAACACTCCCGAGTTCGTGTTCTGGCTGGGTGCAGCGGCGTTGACCGGGGCCACCGTCGTCGGCATCAACCCGACCCGCCGAGGCCGAGAACTCGAGGCCGAGGTCCGCTACGTCGACTGCCAGCTCATCGTCACAGACCACAAAGGACGGGAGAAGCTCGCGGGCCTCGACCTGGGCCTCACCGACGACAGATTTGTCATGGTCGACGCCGACTCGTACATCAACACGGTGTCCGAGCACGCCACCGAACCCTCCGTGGCAGAGGATGTCGACGCCACCACGCTGTTTCTGCTGCTGTTCACCTCGGGCACCACCGGCATGTCAAAAGCCGTGCGGTGCAGCCAGGGTCGGATCACCCGGCTGGCCTACTCGAACTGCGCGAAGTACGACATCGACAGGGACGACGTCTGCTATTGCTGCATGCCGCTGTTCCACGGCAACGCGTTGATGGGTCTGTGGGCACCGGCCCTGTCTCAGGGTGCCACGGTGGCCCTGGTGCCGAAGTTCACGGCCTCGGGCTTCATGTCGGACGTTCGATATTACGGGGCAACGTATTTCACGTACGTGGGCAAGGCGCTCGGTTACCTGATGTCCACCGAGGAATCGCCCGATGACCATGTGAACACGCTGACCCACGGGTTCGGGACGGAGGCGTCCCCCGGTGACAAGGCCGAGTTCGTCCGCCGTTTCGCGGCGAAGCTGTACGAGGCATACGGCTCGAGCGAGGGCGCAGGCTCGGTGAAGCTCGATCCCGATGCGCCCGCCGGAGCGCTGGGTCGGCCGGCCAACGAGAACGTTGTGATCGTCGACCCGGAGACACTCCAGGAGTGTCCACGCGCGGTGCTGGACGAGCACGGCCATGTCGTCAACCCCGATGTTGCCATCGGGGAGATGATCGACAAGGCAGGTGCCGCGCGATTCGAGGGCTACTACAAGAACGAATCGGCGGTCGCCGAGCGAATCCGCCACGGCTGGTACTGGACTGGCGACCTGGGATATGTCGACGAAGCCGGATTCCTTTACTTCGCCGGCCGCAAAGGGGACTGGATTCGGGTGGACGGGGAGAACACCTCTGCCCTGATGATCGAGCACATCCTGCGTCGCCATCCGAAAGTGATCGCCACCGGTGTGTTCGCAGTCCCGGACCCCCGATCCGGTGACCAGGTGATGGCAGCCGTCGAAGTGGCCGACCTGGCCGACTTCGACCCCGATGAGTTTGCCGAATACCTCGCGGCGCAAGCAGATCTCGGAACCAAGGCGGCACCCCGGTTCGTCCGGGTGTCGACCGACCTCCCGGTCACCGGGTCGAACAAGGTGCTCAAACGTGCACTGCAGTCCGAGGGCTGGCGGTGTGAGGAGCCGGTGTTCCACTGGGTGGGTCGAGGAACGCCCCGGTACACGCTGATGACCGACGCCGATCGCCGAGCGCTCGAGCAGGACTTCCGCGACCACGGTCGCGCTCGCTTCCTCTGACTCCACGCCCCGACTCGACCTTGTGCCCCTGAAATTCTCGAGGAGAACCACGATGGATCTGACCGAATCGCCTGAGCAGCAGCAGCTCAGGAAGGAATTGCGCGCCTACTTCTCCACGCTGCTCCCCGAAGGCGAGCGCCGCGCTGCCGGAGAACAGGGTGTGGGCGGTCCGAGATTCCGGGAGATCGTCAAGATGCTCGGACGGGACGGCTGGCTGGGCATCGGCTGGCCGACGGAGTTCGGTGGCCAGGGCCGGTCGATCGAGGATCAGTTCGTCTTCTTCGACGAAGTTCAGCGCGCGGGATTGCCGTTCCCGTTTGTCACGGTCAACACCGTGGGGCCGACGCTGCAGAAGTACGGAACCGAAGAGCAAAAGGCGAGGTACCTCCCCGGAATCCTCTCGGGAGACATCGTTTTCGCGATCGGATACACCGAACCCGACGCGGGCACCGACCTCGCGTCCCTCAAGACCCGGGCAGTGCGCGACGGCGACGAGTGGGTGGTGGATGGCAACAAGATCTTCACCTCCGGTGCCAACACCGCCGACTATGTGTGGCTGGCTTGTCGGACCGACCCCGAAGCGCCTAAGCACAAGGGTATTTCGATCCTCATCATCCCCACCGACGACCCCGGCTTCTCGTGGTCACCGATCCCGACGGTCGGGGGACTGATGGTCACCTCGACCTACTACAGCGGAATCCGGGTCGGTGAGGATGCGCTGGTGGGGGATCTCAACGGCGGCTGGCGTCTGATCACCGCCCAGCTCAACCACGAGCGGATCGGACTGGCGGCCCTCGGTGGACGCACCGAGGGACTGTGGACCCAGGTGATCGACTGGGCGCGGGAGTCTGGTGCCATCGAGATTCCCTGGGTACAGCAGGAATTCGCGCGCACCCACGCCAAGCTCGTGGCGATGCGGTTGATGAACTGGAAGATGACGGCCGCGGTCGCCACCGATACCCTCTCCGGGGCAGACGCTGGATCGGCAAAGGTCTTCGGCACCGAAACCCACGTCGACGTGTACCGCACGCTGCTGGGCATCCTCGGCGCGGCAGGAAGAATCCGCCCCGACAACCCGGGTGCCATCCTGGCCGGACAGATCGAGCAGATCTCCCGCCAAGGCGTTGTCAACACGTTCGGCGGAGGCGTGAACGAGGTGCTCCGCGACATGGTTGCGACCATCGGCCTGGGGACCGCGAAACTCGGACGGGCGAAATGATCGAAACCCGAGTGCTCGACGAGTTCGTCGGGCGCGAACTCATCCCGACCACGTGGGCACAGGACCCGGTGAACGTGCCCATGATCCGTCATTGGGTGGAGGCGATGGGAGACACCAACCCGATCTACCTCGATGACGCGGCCGCTCGCGACACCGGACGTGCCGGAATCATCGCCCCTGCGACCATGGTTCAGGCATGGACGATGCGGGGTTACGGGGCAACGATTGCCGGAGGCGCGGCCTCGGATACTGCCACCCAGCTGCTCGGCGTCCTCGCCGATGCGGGCTTCACCTCCGTGGTGGCAACAGATTCCGAGCAGGAGTACTTCGCCGAACTCCGACCCGGAACCCGGATCAATGTCACCGAGGTGATCGAATCGATCTCCCCGGAGAAGAAAACCGGTCTGGGCGTAGGGCATTTCGTGACCACGCTCAAGACCTACCGCGACGAGGACGGCGAGGTTGTCGCCACACAGCGGTGGCGAACATTGCGGTTCCGGCCCGCGGAGAAGCAGAAACCACGACCGCCACGGCCTCGCCCGGCGCTCAACCAGGACAACGCTTTCTGGTTCGAAGCCGCCAAGGAGCACCGACTGGTGATCCAGCGTTGTTCCAACTGCCTCACGCTGCGTCACCCGACCGGGCCCATGTGCGGGCAGTGCCGGTCGCTGGAGTGGGACACCACCGATGCGTCCGGCAAGGGCACTGTGTACAGCTTCGTGGTCAACCACCACCCGAAGATCGATGCCTTCGACTACCCGCTGATCGTCGCGGTGATCGAACTGGAAGAGGGTACCCGGCTGATCGCCAACATGGTCGGAGTGACCCCGGACGAAGTGACCATCAACATGCCGGTGGAGCTGGAGTGGATCGACGCCGATCCGGACCTGACGCTTCCCGCTTTCCGGCCGTCTGTACCCGAGGAGAACTGATGGACTTCACCTTCAACGAAGAGCAAACCGCGATCGGTGACCTGGCTGCGAACATCTTCTCGCAGAGGTCCGGCATCGACCGTGTCAAGGCTGTCGAGGCCTCCGACGAGCGAATAGACCGGGACCTCTGGCGAGAGCTGGCACAGGCAGGACTGGTGGGAATCGCCCTGCCCGACGAATTCGGTGGCGGCGCCATGGGTTTCACTGAACTCTGCGTGGTGCTCGAACAGCAGGGACGATGCGTGGCACCGGTTCCGCTCTGGGAAACGGTGCTCGCCGCTGCGGCCATCGCACAATTCGGCACTGCGGAGCAGAAACGGATGTTCGTGGCCCCGGCCGCCGCCGGCGAACTCTTCCTCACCGTCGGCATCGAGGAGTTCGGACCCCACGATCCGACCGAGCCGACGATGAGTGCCCGCGAGGACGCGACCGGGTCGTGGACGTTGCACGGCACCAAAGCGGTTGTGCCGTCAGCGCACGTCGCCGCCGGCGTTGTGGTCTCGGCCGTGACCCCGGCAGGAACGGGTCTCTTCCTGGTCGATCCGGCCGATCCCGCGGTGCACGTGCAGAACAACGAGACGACCACCCGCGCGATCGCGGCCAACATGACCTTCGACGCCGCGCCGGCACAGCTGCTTGCGGGAGGCGATGCGGTCAACTGGCTCGTCGATCGGGTCGAGGTCGCCCTGGCCGCACTGCAAGTCGGAGTGGGTGCCGGGGCCGTCGAACAGGCGGTGACCTATCTGAACGGCCGAGAACAGTTCGGTCGTCCGCTGGCGACGTTCCAGGCGGTGAGCCACCAGTTGGCGGACTGCTACATAGATCTCGAGGCCATGCGTGTCACGTTGTGGCAGGCGGCCTGGATGCTGACGAACGGAGCTGCTCCGGGTACCGCCGTGCTGGTCGCCAAGTGGTGGGCAACCGACGCTGGTCAACGTGTGGTGCACCGAACCCAGCACGTCCATGGCGGAATAGGGGTCGACACCGACTACCCGGTGCATCGGCATCTGCTGTGGGGCAAACAGATCGCCGCATCACTGGGTGGATCGAGTGCCGACCTCGCGCGTCTCGGAGCGCAGCTTGCGCTGGGCGTGGCCTCGTGAACACCGATGTGGCGGTGGGTCACGAACTGCCCGAACTCGTTGTCCCGATCACGCGCACGATGATCGTGGCGACGGCCATCGCGAGCCGCGACTACCAAGATGTTCACCATGATCCGGCGCTGGCAGTCGAGCGTGGATCCCCAGACGTGTTCATGAACATCCTCACGACCAATGGTCTGGTCGGGCGGTTCATCACCGACTGGGCGGGCCCCGGTGCATCGCTGCGCAAGGTCGCGATACGGCTTGGTGCGCCCAACTACCCCGGCGACACCATGACCCTCACCGGGAAGGTGATCGCGAACGACAACGGCGTGGTGTCGTTCCACGTCCGCGGTGTCAACAGTATCGGCGCGCATGTCACCGGCACTGTGACGGTCACCGTCATGAAAGGAGGCAGGTGATGTCCAGCCCACTGTCCGGGTCGGCGGCCATCGTCGGGATCGGGGCCACCGAGTTCTCCAAGGACTCGGGCCGAAGCGAACTGCAGCTCGCGTGTGAGGCGATCGTGGCCGCTCTGTCCGACGCGGGCATCGACCCATCCGAGGTCGACGGCCTCTCGACGTATACCGCCGAGACGAACGGAGAGGTGCTCGTGGCCCGCAACTGCGGGCTCGGTGAGTTGAAGTTCTTCTCCCGCATCGGATATGGCGGAGGAGCGGCGTGCGCGACCGTACAGCAGGCCGCGATGGCCGTGACCACCGGCGTCGCGGACGTGGTGGTCTGTTATCGCGCTTTCAACGAGCGATCAGGCGTCCGGTACGGGCTGGGCCAACACGATCGCCCGATGGACAGCACCGCAGACCGCGCCGCCTACGCGTGGATGACACCTCAGGGACTGTCGACGCCGGCGCAGTGGGTCGCGATGTTCGCTCGGCGGTACATGCATGAACATGGCGCCACCAGCGAGGATTTCGGGAGGGTTGCGGTGGTGGCCCGCAAGCACGCGGCGAACAACCCCGAGGCGTGGTTCTACCGCCGGCCGATCACACTCGACGACCATCAGAACTCGCGCTGGATCGCCGAACCCCTACATCTGCTGGATTGCTGTCAGGAAACCGATGGGGGCCAGGCACTCGTCATCGTCTCGGCCGAGCGGGCCGCGACGCTCGACAACAAGCCGGCGCTCATCAAAGGCGCGGCACAGGGCAGCGGCAGGGACCAGCACATGATGACCAGCTACTACCGTCCCGACATCACCGGCATTCCGGAGATGGGTCTGGTGGGCCGCCAGCTCTACGCCCAGAGTGGGCTGGGGCCCGAAGACATCGACGCTGCGATCCTCTACGACCACTTCACGCCTCTGGTGTTACCTCAACTCGAAGAGCTCGGGTTCTGCGCCCGGGGCGAAGCGAAGGACTTCATCGCCGACGGCAACCTGGAGGTCGGTGGACTGTTGCCCTCCAACACTCACGGCGGACAGATCGGAGAGGCGTACCTGCACGGCGTCAACGGCATAGCCGAAGCTGTGCGTCTCATCCGGGGAACGTCGACCAATCAGCCCGACACGGCCGAGAACATCATCGTCACCGCAGGCACCGCGGTTCCGACCAGCGGCCTCATCCTCGGGGTGGCGTAGTGAAGAGCTGGGAGAACGCGGGCCGGTGGCGAGGCGTCGACCTCGGTACACGCACCGTGTCCTACGACGAACGCGATGCGATCATCTACGCGTTGGCCTTGGGCGCGAAAGCAACCGAGCTGGACCTGGTGTTCGAGGACCAGCTGAGGGTGCTGCCGACGTTCGCCCTCACCCTCGCGCAGTGGGCCCCGGACGAGCTCGGGTCGCGGGGTGCGTTCGATACCCGCACGGCACTGCATGGGTCACAACAGCTGACGGTAATGGCACCTTTGCCACGCAGCGGCGACGTGACACTGTCGGCGTCGGTCGGCAATGTGTGGGACAAGGGCGCCGCAGCGGTCTTCGAGGTCGAGGTCCGCAGTGAGTACTTCATCGCGACGTGGTCGTTGTTCGCACCGGGCGCAGGAGGTTTCGGGGGCGAGCGAGGACCGGCGAGACCGGTTGATGCGCAGGGTGATCCGGCCTTCGAATCCGTGTTGCACACGCGTGAGAACCAAGCGGCACTCTATCGACTCACCGGCGACCGGCACCACATCCACATCGACCCCGACGCGTCGGAGCGAATCGGTCAGCCGCGGCCGATCATGCACGGACTGTGCACCCTGGCCGCCGGAGCGCTGGAATGCGCCCGTCTGACCGGCGCACATCCGGCAGCCCTGGTGAGTCTCGACGGCCGATTCGCAGCGGCACTCCATCCCGGTGAGTCCCCGGTGTTACGGGCGTGGGGCGATGGCTCGGATCTCACGTTCGAACTCGTCAAGAACGGACGGCCGGCGATCTCCGGAGGCAGGGTGTCGTTTGCCGCCACGACAGGGGTTTCGAGCGCGTCCCGTTGAGCGGGAGCGGCGGCGCACCGAAGCGCCCGTTCATCTAGTTTCGGCGAGTCGTGTCCACGCAGGGAGAGGCAACACCGGCGATGACAACTGCTGTATCTGAACATAATTCGCGGTCAGTGATGGTGACCGTGGCTGCCGTCGTCGAGGAGACGGCCGAAGCGCGGTCGCTGGTGTTCGACGTGCCCGCCGACCGTAGCGACGACTTCAGATACAAGCCGGGGCAATTCCTCACCCTGCGTATCCCCAGCGACCGGACGGGGTCGGTTGCCCGGTGCTATTCACTGGCCAGTTCGCCGCTGACCGACGACCGACCGAAGGTCACCGTCAAGCGCACCGACGGTGGATACGGATCGCACTGGCTGTGCGACAACGTCAACGTCGGTGATGTCCTCGAAGTGCTGCCCCCGTCCGGCGTCTTCACCCCGGCGAATCTGGACGACGACTTGCTGCTGTTCGCCGCGGGCAGTGGGGTGACGCCGGTGATCTCCATTCTCAAGACCGCGCTGAGTGGAGGCGCCGGCAAAGTTGTTCTGCTCTATGCGAATCGGAACGAGAACTCGATCATCTTCCGGCAAGAACTGCACGACCTCGCAACGCGATTCGCCGACAGGTTGCTGGTGCTGCACTGGCTGGAGAGTGTGCAGGGCCGGCCGACCGTCGACCAGCTTGTGCCCCTTTGCTCGGCATTCGGGAACCACCGGGTGTTCATGTGCGGTCCCAAACCGTTCATGGACATGGTGCACAAGGCAACCGCGCGATCGGGCATCGCCCGGGGCCGAGTGCACGCCGAGGTCTTCACATCACTGTCCGGCGATCCCTTTGCCGAGGTGGAGGTGCCGCAGCTGTCCGAGGGTGACCACGGCGATGCGCCGACGGTCTCGGTGAGTCTCGACGGTGAAGCGCACGAGCTGAGCTGGCCCCGGTCGGCCACGCTTGTCGACGTTCTGCTGTCCAAGGGACTGGATGTGCCGTACTCGTGCCGCGAAGGCGAATGTGGTTCCTGTGCATGCACTCTTGTCGACGGCGAGGTCGACATGGGTGATACGTCGATCCTCGATGAGGAGGACATCGCGGACGGCTACATCCTGGCCTGTCAGGCCCGCCCGCTCAGCGAGCACCTGACCATCGAGTTCTGATACAGCTCTACCTCACCCGGTGACGCGTGCTGCATTCCCGGCGTCGACCGGAATGACCGTACCGCTGATGTGCGCACTGGCCTTGTCCGTGAGGAACAGCACCACCCGGGTGATCTCGTCGGCATCGAGCCACGGCACCGGCTGGGCGTGCAGTGAGGCGAAGACGGGTTCGACGTCCTTGTCGGTCGGATGGTCGAGGTCGGGCCGCATCATCGCGTACAGGGCGTCGTTGTGAATCATCGGAGTCGAGATGTTGCCCGGGGCAATTGCATTCACGGTGATGCCATGCGATGCGAGATCAAGGGCAGCGCTCTTCGTCAGGCCGATGACGCCCCACTTGGACGCGGCGTAGCCGACCATGCTGACGTTCCCCGCTCGGCCGAGCATGGAGGAGATCGTCACGATTCGACCGTAACCGCGCTTGATCATCCCCGGTGAGACTGCGCCGACGGTGTTGAAGACACCGGTGAGGTTGGACGAGATGACTTCTGACCATTGCTGCTCGGTCATCGACTGGACGGACGCTGCGACCGAGACGCCGGCGTTGGCCACTGCGATGTCGATCCGTCCCAGTTCTGCTTCGGCCCGGCCGACCAGAGCGTCCATCGCCGGGCGATCGGCAGTGTCAGCTTTGACCGCAATGCACTGTCGTCCGGTGGCTTTCACAAGACGCACGGTCTCGTCGAGGTCTGCTTCGGTGGCCAGCGGGTAAGCGACCGAAGGGCTGTCTTCACATCTGTCACACACCACGATGTCAGCGCCGCGTTCGGCGAAGGCGATGGCGTGGCTACGGCCCTGGCCGCGGGCGCCGCCGGTGATCAGGGCGACCTGTCCGTCGAAACGCTCTGTCATGTGCTGACTCCTTGTTGTTCGAGAGCTGACGCAGTGGTTTGCAGACCTACCGCAGTTTGATGATGCCGCCGTCTGCCATCAGAGTCTGCCCGGTCATGTACTTGGAATCCTCGGAAGCAAGAAAGACGACGATGGGTGCGATATCGGTCTCAGGGTCCCCGATACGTCCGAGGGGCACCTTGGCAGCCGATTCGGCGGCCCGCTCGGGGAAGGCCTTCTGCCAGGCCATGACACCCTCGGTGGCCGCAAACGGGCAGATCACGTTCACGCGGATTCCGTCGGCGGCCCACTCGTTGGCGGCGACCCGGCTCACGCCCCGAATGGCTTCTTTGGCTGCGGCATAGGACGTCTGGGTCGGCATCCCTTCCAAGCCCGACCCGGAGGCGAAGTTGATCACCGAACCCGACGCAGCTTTCAGCTGTTCGTAGCAGGCCTGCATGAGGTGCACCGTCGGGTAGAACCCGGTGTTGAAGGACAACTCGAACATCTCGGCGGTGTGGTCGACCAGCGACGCCTGGCGCGACGCATGGGCGTTGTTGACCAAGATGTCGACCGAACCGAAATGCGACACGGCGGTGTCGCGGATGGTCACCGCAGCTTGTGGTTTCGAGATGTCCACATTCAGGAAGCGTGCCGATGGGCCGAGGTCGCGTTCCAATTCGTGGCCGCGCTTGTCGTCGATGTCGGCGAACAGGACGTTAGCGCCCTGCTCGACGAACACGCGGGTGATAGCGCTTCCGATCCCGCCCGCGCCGCCAGTGACAATCGCCGTCTTTCCCTGCAGTTTCATGGTCTGTCCTCCGAAGTGAAGTCGATGTCGAGCTCGATGCAGGCCTCGTGCAACGCCTCGAGCTGGTCGCAGTAATGGGACACGCTGGTGGCCGAGATACTGACGCTCACGATGGTGGCCCCCATCTCCCTGCGCCGCTCCAGCGATCTGAGGGCACCCGACCGGTTGCCGAGTGGGTCGATGTGACTCGCGGGGAGGACCACCGTGAAGTCGTGGGGCAGCTCGGCGGCCTCGAGGAGCCGCTCGAGGTCCAGCAGCGGCAGGCCGAACGGAACCCATCCGTCTCCGAGCGTGACGGCACGGCGCAGGGAACGGGGAGTGCGTCCGCCGATCCACATCGGAACGTGCGGCTGTACTGCGTGGGGCTCGACGACAACATTGCCGAAGTTGTAATGAGGGCCGTGGTAGACGGGGTTTGGACGAGAGAGCGAAGCCCGCAGCGCGGCGAGGGCGTCGTCGGCGATGCGACCCCGGCCGGCGAAGTCTGCACCGAGCGCGTCGAACTCTTCGCGCAAGCTGCCCACGCCGAGGCCCAGCACGAGGCGGCCGCCGCTGACCAGATCGAGGGTGCCGTACCGCTTGGCGATCTCGAGGGGATGGTGATAGCCGAGGACAAGCACCTGGGTGGCGAGTTTGATCCGAGACGTGTGCGCCGCAACGAAACCGAAGGTGGCGAGCGGGTCCCAGTAGGTACCCCCGCGTTCGGCGGCGACGTCGATGGGGACAGCGACATGCTCGCTGCACGTGAGGTGGTGGTAGCCGAGTCGATCGGCCTTCTGGGCGATACGGATCAGCTCTGCGGGCCCGGCGTCACGCTCCCATGCGGATGCGGCGGCCGGGTGCTGGACGACGATGGGTGATGTGATCCCGATACGCATGGCGGTCAGCGCACGCCTTCCAGTGTCACCGAGCGGTTGCGGACACCGCTGTGGGTGGCGACATACCGAGCGGGGTACTCACCACCGCCGTGGACGGCGAGGTCTGCACCGTTGACGTAGGACGCCCATCGGCTCGCGAGGAACAGGCAGGCGTTGGCGATGTCGTCGGGGACGGCCATCCGGCCCATCGGGAGTGTGTTGATGACGGCTGCCCCGCCGTCGTCGCCGTATACCGAGGCCGCGCTCTCGGTGCGAATGAGACCCGTGGTGATGTGATTGATGCGCACGGCCGGCGCCCATTCCAGAGCCAGGGCTTTGGTGAGGACGAGCAGGCCGGCCTTGGCGGCGCTGTATGCGGCAGTGCCCGGCTGGGGGTCGTGGGCCGAGACACTGCCGATGTTGATGATGGAACCGCCCTCGGGATTGGCTTGCATCACCGAGTTCGCGGCTTGGGCGGCGTAAAAGGGCCCGAGGAGATTGAGTGCGAGAATCTTCTCGACAAATCGCGGCGAGACGGTGGCGGCGTCGGCATCGGGGGAGCCGCCGGCATTGTTCACCAGCACGTCGAGCCCACCGTGTGCCGCGACGGTGTCGTCGATCAAACCGGCTGCGTCCGAAGGATCCCGGACATCGGTGGCGCGGAACGATGCCGTTCGGCCGGCGTGGTGCGGCAGCGTGGCGGGGGTGTGCCGACCACAGACCATCACGTCGGCACCGGCCTCTAAGAACGCCGTTGCCACGACGAATCCGATGCCTTTGGTGCCGCCCGTCACGACGACACTTCTGCCTGAGAAGTCCCAGTCGGTGCGCGGATCCATCAGCATCCCTTCCCAGTCGGTGCGCTGTGCGGCGCCTGACACGGACGCTAGATGTTGTGGTGGTCGTGGTTGGTCGCAGTCCCGCCCAGCGGGACGTGAGCAGGGTCTCGGTGAACGGGAGTGCAGCACTGCCGGCAGACCTCGGCCATTACCGTCCTGGCCCGTGAGATCTCGCGCCCCTGCCCGCGCAGCACGTGAACAGATCTGACAGAACCTTGAAAGGAAGTGCAGCATGGGAACACTCGACGGCAAGGTGGCACTCATAACCGGGGCAGGTCAGGGGATCGGGCAGGGCATCGCGCTCGCCTTGGCCAAGGAGGGCGCTGCGATCGCCGTGGCCGGCCGAACGGAGTCCAAGCTGCTCGACACCTGTGCGATGCTGACCGATCTCGGCGCGCGTGGTGAACCGATCGTCTGCGACGTGAGCGATCGCGAGGACATCGCGCGCGCGGTCGGTGGCACGGTGGCAGCTCTCGGGTCGGTCGACATCCTGGTGAACAACGCCAACGACTGCAAGCCGGGCCCGATCCTGTCGATCGTCGACGAGGACTACGAACGGTCGTTTGCCACCGGGCCGCTCGCGACCCTTCGGATGATGCAGCTGTGCCATCCCCACATGAAGGCACGTGGCGGCGGCGGCGTCATCATCAATCTCGTGACCTCAGCGGCAGTGCGCTGGGACGCAAGCAATTACGGCGCCTACGGGTCGATCAAAGAAGGCATGCGGTCGCTCACGCGGGCGGCAGCATGCGAGTGGGGTCGTGACGGAATCAGAGTCCTGTCGGTCGCCCCGCACGCCGCGTCGCCCGCCCTCGACCGGTGGATGGAGAGGAATCCCGAAGAAGCAGCTGCGTTTGTGGCGGGTATCCCGCTCGGCCGTGTAGGTGACCCCGAGAGCGACATCGGCCGGGCCATCGTCTTCCTGGTGGGGCCAGATGCGGGGTATCTCACCGGAGCGACCATTCCACTCGACGGTGGTCAATCACGTTGGGGATGAACCACATCGGCCGGCGACGATGACAGGGCTCCTCATCTGCAGCAGAGTACCGACAGTATCGGCCGACAACCGCAGCTCGGTGACGTCTGTCCAAGGTGAAGAAGTGAACCACCGTCCGGTGCCCTGACCGTCACTGATGTAGGTGACCGCCACGGTGGACATCATCCAGTCCCCGACGGTTCGCGAGACGCGGGAGCTGAGCCGAGAGCGCATACCGCAATGATGCAGTGACCCAGCGCGCAGGTGTTGGACAGTCTCACTGAACGGAAGCCGCTGTGGGCAAGGGTGATTCGAGTTCTCACTACGACCTGTGGAAGCGGGTGCCCGTCACATCGTACAAGTGGTGAATCGGGTCGTGTATGAAGTAGAGCGCGAGCGAGTCCACGGTGAACTCGCTGCCGTCACTGCGGCGGCCGCGTCGGCTGAGCGCTTCATCGGGGACGTTGGCGAACGCGTCCGCGAGTCGGGCGGCGCCCGCGGTCAATTCGTGGGACACCGCGGCCGGATCCTGGTCGTTGTAGCGTTCGGCAACTGCGGTGGCGTCCTGATCCCAATTCTCGAACGCCGGATTGTCATTCGAGAGCATCGCCTCAAGACGTTCGTCGAACTTGATGAACACATCTCGGACGTGGGCGGCGTACTCGAGTGGCGACCATGTGGAGTCGTCCGGTCTCCGGTGGGGATCAGACGCGGCCAGGGCCGGAGGCCATTGGGCGGAGTTGGCTCTGATCAGGCCCGGGATATCCCGGAAAGCTATCCCGGAGGGGTCGAATCCACAGTCGGGACAAGGACGTTCGAGCACCCACGTCCAGTTCTTGGTGTCGGGCACGATGGCCATGGAGTCTCCCGTCGTCAGGTGGTCTCAGCCTATCGTCCGCGAGCGGGGCGTGGTCCGATTGCTCGCGATCGTGTGGTCAGGACGGTATGTCGAAGACGAGCAGTGCGCTCGATGCGGTCGCGACAGTCTTGCCGCTCTCATCGGTGATCTCGGCCTCGGCAAACGCCACCCGCCGCCCTGGCTTCTTCACCCAGCCGCGTGCTGTGAGCCGGCCGGATTCGAGGGTGACTCCCCGCATGAAGTTGACCTTGATCTCGATGGATGTGTAGCCGGTGCCGCGCGGCAAGGTGGAGTGCACGGCGCATCCCGCGGCCGAATCGAGCAGTGTGCAGATGATGCCACCGTGAACCGCGCCGATCGGGTTGAAGTGAGACTCGTTGGGCTCGAGGGTGAATACGGCCGTGCCCGAGTCCACCGATGCCAACCGAGCGTCGATCAAACCGACGATGGGCGGTGCGGGGATCGTTCCGGCCGCCATGGCCTCCAGATAGTCCAGACCGGACATCTTCTGCGATGCGGCAGCGGGTTTCGACGGGTCGTGCCACGTGACGGTCCGGGATCGGGGCTCACCCCACTCGGTGGATGCGAGCGCGTCACCCATGGGAGGGCCTGCTTCGGACGAACACAGCGGTCGGGATGGCCACCACGGCGAACACTGCGGCGGCTACCAGTGCGCAGGTGTGGAATGCCGATTCAAATGCTTCGTCGGCGGGGCGGGTCAGCAAACCGGAAGCGAGCTGCGAGGTCAGTATCGACCCGAGCACGCTTGTGCCGAGTACGCCACCCAGCTGGCGGAACATGTTGACCGTTCCGCTGGCCATCCCTGCCTGGGCCGGCGCCACACTGTTCATGGCGGCAGCGGTGGCCGGCGCGATCAGTGAACCGAAGCCGACTCCCAGGACCACCAGTGCCACGGTCAGGTTTGTCCAACCCTCGTGCGGATGGACTCGCAGCAGCAGCAATGATCCGAGCGCGGTGATGATCAATCCGGTGGTGAGCATGACCTTGAAACCGATGCGCGGCAACAACCGTGGCGCGATCGCGCTGACGACAACGTAGGTGCCCATCAGGGCCAACAAATGCAGCCCGGTGCTCCAGGCGCTCAGCTTTCCTATCCTTTCGAGAAACAACACGGAGATCAGGGACAGTCCGGTGAAACCGAAGAGCACCGTTGCGCTGACCACCATGACGGTGGAGAAGGACGCTGACCGAAAGAGGCGCAGATCAAGCATCGGTGCGTTCGTCGAGCGCTCATAGACGATGAAAAAGGCCAAGGCACAGGCAAATAGGATGATCGCGATGATCGCGTGGGTGGACGTGAAGCCACTGCGTGATCCGTCGATGACCCAGTAGGTGAGCGCGGCGATGGCTGTGGTGGCGGACAGGAGACCGGGAACGTCGAGTCCGGCTCCCTGAACCTTGCTGCGTGGCACAACAATCGGGGCGACGGCCACGACCACGAGGGCAGCGATGGCGTTGACGAGGTAGACGGCATTCCAGGAGAATGCCCCGAGTACCGCTCCAGCTGACAGGGGTCCGATCGCGAGGCCGAGGCCGGAGCAAGCAGCCCAGATGCTGATCGCCTCGGTCCGCTCCTTCGGGTCGGGGAAGCCGTTGCTGATGATGGCCAGACTGTTGGGCAATACCAGCGCGGCTCCCACACCGGTGATCGCCTGAGCGGCAAGGATCATGCCGCTGCTGTGCGAGAGGAACGATGAGAGGCTGCCGATCGACATGATCGCAGAGCCGGCGATGAACGCGGTTCGCCTGCCGATGACATCACCGACGGTGCCCGCAGAGAGCACCAGGCTGGCAACCACCAACGCGAAGATGCTCGGGATCCACACCATCGTGGCACTGTCGGCATCGAGATCGGATTGGATCGCAGGCACGGCCGAAATGGTGGCCGTGATGTTCAGGAACGTCAGCATCATGCCGAAGCACACCGCTGCCAGCGCAAACCACCGGGTGTTGTCGCTGCCGGTCGCCGGCGTGGCGGACTGACTACTAATAAGCATAGTCAGACGGTACGGCCTGACTATGGTCAGCGCAAGACAGTGGGATCGACGGCGCCGAGAAGATCGAATTCGGCAACACCCATGCGCCGGCCGTTCACCTGCACGGCCAGTTCATGGCGGCCGGGGTGGTACCGGCGGGTGGTGATGGGGGCAAACGAATGTGACTTGCTCAAACTTAGGTGTTCACCCGGTCTCATCGTCTTCGTGGCCAACTTGAACACCTTGTGGGTGATGGCGCCGTTGGCCTTGCGGAATCCGATGCTGTAGTCGACGACCACGTTCACCGGCGACTCGCCAGAATGCGCGAGAGTTACCGCGAACGTGAGCTTGTCCCCGGTGTCGACGGTTGGGTCGACGATCAGCTCGGTAAGGTCGAGACCGGTCGGCGCATCGAAGCCCAGCAGCGCCAGCGCGCCCGGGTCGCCTTTCTTCACCAGCGTCCGCAACGCGTGCCGCACCAGCTTGCCGGTGTTGGCGTCGGGCGCACTCTGCCAGCGTGCCGCAGTGGAGACCACCAGGTCGGGGTGGTGGCGGCTGAGGTCGTTGACGTGATTGGCCACGGACCGTCGAACGTACTCGCTGGGGTCGCGGTAGAGCGCATCGACGATCGGCAGGGTTGCCTCTGGATGCCGAAGCAATTCGGGTATCCGGCGTGCCCACGGCAGGTAATGCCGGGTTCCTTCGCTCGCGAGCCGCCGCACGTGGTGGTCCGGTGATTCCGCCCATGCGCGCGCCGCGGCAAGGGTGCGGTCGAGATCGGCCAGAAGCATGGTGCGCAAAGCGAACTCGGATGTGAGTCGGGGAGTGAGCTCGGCGAGCAACGCCAGCCCGATGTCGAAGGCTCCGGTTGTCCGTTGCGCGGTGGCACGCAAGGCCACCGCTTCGGTGATCGGCCAGACCATCCACCCGGTGCAGCCAGGCTGGTCGATGAGTTTGTTCACCGCACTGACGAACTCGGTGAACGGCTCGGGCAGATCACCGATCAGGGCATCGCGGACGAGGTCTGATCGGTTCTTGAGCGCCATGCCGTCGAACTCGGTGACGGTTGCCGACGTGCGGGCGGTGTCGTAGCCGGCGAGCATCAGGCACGTCGTCAAGCCCTCGACCGCGGAGGCGCCCAGGAGTTCGTCGGCGAATGGCATGGTGCAAATCTACGGGTGGCCACCGACACGTTCCGTGACCACGATCATTCGAGTTGGCTCTTCAGGGCCTCGAGAACAGCCGGGTCCTCGATTGTCGATGGCACCGTGAAGGATTCGTGGTCGGCGATCTGACGCATCGTCTTGCGCAGGATCTTGCCCGACCTCGTCTTGGGGAGCGCATTGACGACGGTGACATCGCGGAAGGTCGCGACTGCGCCGATCTGCTCACGCACCATGGCGACCAGTTCGGAACGGAGACTCTCCGGATCGATGTCGACCCCTTCTTTGAGAACCACATATCCGCTGGGCCGCTGACCCTTGAGTTCGTCCTGTATGCCGATCACCGCGCATTCGGCGACCGCCGGATGTGCCGCGACCACGGCCTCGATACTCCCCGTGGACAGCCGGTGGCCGGCGACATTGATCACGTCGTCGGAACGTCCGAGGACAAACACATAGCCGTCGGAGTCGATGTATCCCGAGTCGCCCGTGAGGTAGAAACCGGGGAATGCCTTGAGATACGAATCGTGGTAGCGCGCTTCGTCATTCCACAGACCGGAGAGAGTTCCGGGCGGAAGCGGGAGTTCGATGACGATGTTGCCTTCGCCGCCTGCCGGAACGATTTTCCCCTCGGCGTCGACAACCTGCACCCGGAAGCCCGGCACCGGCACGGTGGGCGACCCGGCCTTGAGTGGCATGGGTTCGAGGCCGCGGAGATTGGCCGCGATCGCCCAGCCGGTCTCGGTCTGCCACCAGTGGTCGACCACCGGGACGCCGAGCACCTTCGTCGACCACTCGTATGTGTCCGGATCGAGTCGTTCGCCGGCGGCGAAAAGTGTCCGAAGCGATGAGATGTCGTACTGCGCAATCAGCTTCGCATCCGGATCCTGCTTTCGGACGGCGCGGATGGCGGTGGGGGCGGTGAACAGCGCCCGCACGCCGTAGTCGTCGATGACCCGCCAAAAAGCGCCCGCGTCCGGCGTTCCCACCGGTTTGCCCTCGTACATCACGGACGTGGCGCCCGCGAGGAGCGGGCCGTAGACGATGTACGAATGGCCCACCACCCAGCCGACATCGGATGCCGTCCACCACACGTCGCCGGGGGCGATGTCGTAGATGTTGCGCATCGACCACGTCAGTGCCACGGCGTGGCCGCCGTTGTCGCGGACGACGCCTTTGGGTTTACCGGTGGTCCCGGAGGTGTAAAGGATGTAGAGCGGGTCGGTGGCCGCGACCGGAACAGGTTCTGCGGCAGGCGCTTCGGCAGTCAGATCATCCCAGTCGAACCAGCCGTCGTGGTCTGCCGCGCTCCCGGCGACCTGCTCGCGATTCTTGACGATCACCGTGCTGGGTGGGTGATCGGACAGCTCGAGTGCTGTGGTCACCATCGGCAGGTACTCCACAGTGCGCCCCGGCTCGAGTCCACCCGAGGCGGTGATGAGGGCAACCGGGCGGGCGTCGTCGATGCGGGTGGCGAGTTCTTTTCCGGCGAACCCACCGAACACCACCGAGTGCACGGCGCCGATCCGTGCGCAGGCCAGCATGGCGATGGCGGCCTCCGGGATCATCGGCATGTAGATGATGACGCGGTCACCGGCGGTGACGTCGCGGTCACGCAGGGCGCCTGCGAATGTGGCGACCTCGGCCAGCAGGTCGGAGTAGGAGAAGGTGCGTGAGACACCGGTCATCGCCGAATCCCAGATCAGGGCCGGCCGATCGCCGTGGCCGGCGTCCACATGCCGATCCAGCGCGTTGAAACTCGTGTTGAGGGTTGCTCCGGGAAACCACTGGTACTGCGTCTCGCTCCGTCGGCCGAGAGCGACGGTTGGTGCTGTGTACCATTCAACAGCCTTGGCCGCGTGAAGCCAGAACTCGTCTGGGTCGTCCACACTCTGCGCAAAAGCCTCCGCGTACAGCCCCATCACTCGCCATCCTCTCGCCGATCAGGACGGCCCTGAAGGGCCGGCCCTGCGTCAGGACGCCGCGAGAGCCGTGGAGCGTCGTCGCTGCGCCCGGTTGATCGCCTTGATCAACACGCCCTGGCGAGGTGCGAACAGATAGATGACCGCAAACGCCAGTCCCTGGGCGAGTACCACCATCGCGCCGGGTGCCACGTCCAGGTAGTACGCATAGTAGATCCCCAGGACTGCGCAGGAACAGGCCAAGATCGGGGCGATGATCAGCATCCGGTTGAAGCGATCAGTGAGCAGGTAAGCGGACGCACCCGGGATGATCAGCATCGCGACCACCAGAACAACGCCGACGATCTGGAGTGCCACAACACATGTGAGAGCGAGCAACCCGAGTAGCAGCGCACCGAGGCGACGAGGGGACAATCCGATCGCATGAGCGTGGGTGGGGTCGAAGGCGAACAGGGTGAGGTCTCGTCGTTTGAGTGTCAGGACCACCACGGCGACCACGGCCAGTCCGAGGATCTGCCACAGGTCTGATTGCGAGACCCCGAGAACGTTGCCGAAAAGGATGTGGTTGAGGTCGGTCTGACTCGGCGTGATCGAGATGAGTACCAGGCCCAGCGCGAAAAGTGTGCTGAAGACGATGCCGATCGCGGCGTCTTCCTTGACCCTGCTGGTGTCGCGGACCACGCCGATCAGCAGGACCGCACCGAGGCCGAAGATCAACGCACCCACCGCAAACGGCGCGCCGAAGATGTACGCGAGCACCACGCCGGGCAGAACCGCGTGGGACACGGCATCACCCATCAGCGACCAGCCGATCAGAACGATCCAGCAACTGATCATGGCGCACACCGCGGCCGCGACCGTGGTCGCGAGAAGCATGTTCACCATGAAGTCCTCGGCCAGAGGATCGAGCCACCAGTCGATGATCATGACCGCACCCCCCGTCCCAGCACGTCCATACCGAACGCAAGGGCAAGGCTCTCCGGCCGTAGTACGACGTCGGGCTCGTCGTGCATCAGGACCGTGCGCATCAGCAGTACCGCCTCGTCGCAGAAGGTCTCGAGCGAGCCGAGGTCGTGGGTGGAGATGAGGATCGTCTTTCCCTGTGAGGCCAGGGACGTCAGGAGAGCGATGATCGTGGCTTCAGACTTCTTGTCGACGCCTGCGAAGGGTTCGTCGAGCAGCAGGACGTCCGCCTCTTGGGCGATCCCACGGGCGACGAATGCCCGCTTGCGTTGTCCACCGGAGAGTCGCCCGATCTGACGGCCGGCCAACTCGGTCAGCTCGACCTGGGCGAGTGCATGGTCGACCGCTTCCTTGTCGGCGCGACGTGGCCTGCGGGTGAATCCCTGACGACCGTACCGCCCGGTCATCGCGACTTCGCGGACCGAGATGGGGAACGTCCAGTCGACGTCTTCGGACTGCGGGACGTAGGAGATGAGACCGTTGCTGCGCGCCTCTGCCGGTGTACCTCCGGCGATCTCGACCGATCCGGAGTCGGGTTTCACCAGCCCCATGATGGTCTTGAACAGTGTCGACTTGCCCGAACCGTTCATCCCGATCAGTCCGCAGATGCGCCCCGGCGCGATGTTGATGGAGACGTTGTCGAGGGCGTGTACGTCGCCGTAGAACACGCTGACCCCGTTGATCGCGATGGCGGGGGGCCCGTCGTGAGGGGTTCGGCCCGGCTGAGGCTGAGAAGGAAGTGTGGTCATTGGGATCCACCTCGGGTCAGTGCGTTGACGATCGTGTCGGAATCGTGGCGGATGAGGTCGAGATACGTCGGCACCGGGCCATCGGACTCGGACAGCGAGTCGACGTAGAGAACGCCCCCGAAGTCGGCGTCGGTGGCGCGCTCGACCTGGCGCATCACCGAATCACTCACGGTGGACTCGCAGAACACCGCGCGAATGTTGTTCGCGCGCACGAAGTCGATCGTGGACTGCAATTGCTTAGATGTGCCCTGCTGTTCGGCGTTCACTGGCCATACGTATTTCTCTTGCATACCGGTGTCACGGGCGAGGTATGAGAAGGCGCCTTCGCAGCTGACCAGCGCTCTGCTCTGCGGTGGCAGCTTGGCCAATTCGGAGACCATCCGGTCGTGGACCTCTTGCAACTGCGCCTTGTAGGTGACGGCATTCTGGCGGTACTCGGAAGCATGGTCGGGATCGAGTTCGGCGAGTGCCGATGCGATGTTGTCGGCGTACGTCTGGACGTTCAACGGGGACATCCAGGCGTGGGGGTTCGCGGTACCCGCTCCGGCGTCATCGCTGATGGGGATGGGCTCGACGCGCTTGCTGGCGACCACGTGTTCCACGTCGAGCCGGTCGACGAACTGCTCGAACCAGGCTTCCAGGTGCAGGCCGTTGTCGATGATGAGGTCCGCTTCCGCGGCCCGTCGCAGGTCGCCCGGTGTCGGTTCGTAGCCGTGGATCTCCGCGCCGGCCTTGGTCACGGACTCCACCCGGACTTCTGGCCCCGCGATGTTGGCGACGATGTCTTGAAGCACCGTGAACGTGGTCAGCACTGTCAGCCGACCGTCGTTGCGCTCGCGTTTGCCGACACACGCACTGAGGGCCAACACGCTCAGGGCGATGACGAACACCGAGGTCACCCGCAATACCCTGGACCGAGTTCGCATCCTCTCACCTTAGAGTTCGGGTACCCGAACTTTCAACTTCAACCGAGCGGCAGACTCACGCGTCCAGGAAGTCTGCGACCCCTTGCGGCCACTCGCGGAGCTGACCCGGGGTGTCGGCGACGCACAATTGCGCCCCCGGGATGACGGTTGCCAACCGACGTGCGGTGGACAGCGGATGGCCCGGGTCTCCTGACCACGCGAGCACCAGGGTGGGTACTCGCAGTGCACGCAGCTCCACGTCCGCCGGCAGATCCGACCGCGCGGCGCCCCGCAGGACCGATGGCAGCAGGGATTCGGGCACAGCGATCGGAGTTCGGGCGTCGGCAAGACCCGACAACACCGCAGGCGGTGGTCCTGCGGAAGCTGCTTCGTAGGCGGCCAGCCCGCTGCGTTCGATGAGGTCGGCGCCTGCCCGGTAGGCGACAACGTGTGCGGCCCGGACCTGCCCGGCGGTCGGTGGGGTGGTCAACACGAGGTGGTGGAACCGATGGGGTTCGGCGACCGCCGCCCACAACAGCGTGGCTGTCCCCATGGACGAGCCGATCCCGGCGACCGGCTCGTCGGGGCTCACCGAGTCGAGGAGGCCGAGCAGGTCACGGCCGAGGTTCGGCCAGGTGTATTGCTCCGGATCGGCACCGCCCGTCGATCGGCCGTGGCCGCGGGCGTCGTACCGGATCAGCCGGTGATCGCGGGTGACCGGCGACCAATCGAACATGCCGACGGTCTCCTGGGCGGTGGCGCTGGACGTCAGCCCATGCGCCCAGATCGCGGTCCGGCCGGACCTGGAGGCGTGGCCCTCCTCTGTCCAGGCGAGTTCGGCGTCCCCGATCGCGGTGGTGTGGATGGATGCAGGCGGGCCGCTCACCGGCAGGCCGCCGTTATTTTGACCGCACCTTCTCGCCGAGAGCGTCAACCATCAGTCCCACACCGATGCCCAGCATCCAGACATCCTTGGCTAGCGCGGTGCCCTGCTGCGTGGGGGCCAGGGTGCCCGGTTCCCGCATGCCGGGGGTGTTCAGGTAGAGGCCGAGGAGACTCGCCGAGAAGGCGGTCAGACCCGCGCCGGCAACGGCGGTGGGGACGATGGGGAGCAACAATGCTGCTCCGAGTGCGATCTCGCCGGTCGAGACAAACCGGATGAACGCAGGTGGGCTGAGCTTGGTTGCCAGTGGGTATGTCCCGGCGGTGAGGCCGTGGAGCTGTGTGGCGGTTTCCTCGTCGGCCTGTCGCTTGGCCAGACCCGAACTGAGGATGAATGCGCCGGTGGCGACCCGGGTGGGGATGTGGCGAACTTTGAACTTCATGATGGCTCCTTTCGGCAGCATCCACTGCCTCAGCCGATGGTATTGCCCGACGGCACCTCAGTCAGGGCGAAGCGGAAGACCGGGTGATCGCGAGGTCGACCAAATCCCTTGCTGGCCCGTGCAACCCGCGATTTCGATCCCATACTGCGCGCAACACCCGAGGCATTGCCACGCCGGACACCTCGATGCGGACCAACTTGCCGTCCGCCAGCTCGGGCGCGACGGACAGACTGGACAGCACGGCCGGTGCGTCGGAACTGAGGACCGCGGCCTTGACAGCAGCTACCGACGTCAGCTCGAGCAACGGATCCGCGGCCTCACCGAGCGCCGCCTCGAAGGTGACTCGTGTGCCCGAGCCGTGTTCACGTTGAACCAGCGGGGTGCGCATCAATTCGGCAGGAGAGATGGCGCGGCCGGCTCGCGCCCAGGGATGATCCGGCCGGGTGACCACCACCAGCTCGTCGTGCGCGACAGCCCGGTGATCCAGATGCGAATCGGTGTGTGGCCCTTCGACAAACCCCACGTCGACGGATCCTGCCAACACATCCCGGATGACATCGGCGGAGTTCATCGGCTGCACCCGTATCCGTGTCTCGGGGTGAAGGCGCCGCAGGGCCAGGGCCCAGGACGGAATCAGAATCTCGGCAACCGTCATCGAGGCCGCGACCGTGACCGTGGCGCGCTTGCTGCCCAGCAACGAGTCGATTCCAGCCGAGAACCGTTCCGCCGCGTCGAGCAGACCCGATGCCCACTCCAGGACTGCGACGCCTTCGGGCGTCAGCTCGGTGCCCGACGGCGACCTGCGGAAGAGCACCACACCCAGTTCGCGTTCCACGGCATGGACGCGTGCGCTGATTGCCTGCTGGCTGAGGTTCTGTTCGCGGGCGGCGGCGCTCATACTGCCTTGCCGTGCCACTGACACGACAACGTCGAGGGCGGAGAGGTCGGGGACTCGGGCGGGCAACACCATCTGTCGAGGCTACAAGCCTGACTTGTACCCGGACAACAACAAGCCCTCTACCTGTCTCGACGAGACGAGGTGACCATGAATCCATGACGCCGAACTGGTTCTCTGCAGTGATGGGCACGGGCATCGTGGCCACGTCGGGTGTGGCGTTGCATTCGGCCTGGCCGGCGATGGGAGTTCTCACCACCTCTTTCTGGGTGATCGCGCTGGGCGGGCTGGTGGTCGCGTCGTGCCTGTTCCTCGGCAAGGGGCCTGCCGATCACGCCGCGGACCCCGGTATGGCTCACTTCTACGGCGCCCCAGCCATGGCCCTGCTCACGGTCGGGGCCGGGACGGTCGAGCTCGGACCGCAGTTCGTCGGTGACTCAGCCGCAGTGTGGGTCGGCGGTGCGTTGTGGGCGGTGGGTACCGCCGCGGGCGTGTTCACAACCGTGTGGGTTCCATTTCGGACGATCACCGGTACGCAGAGTTCGGCGGACGGTGCCATGCCGAGTTGGTTGATGCCGGTGGTTCCGCCGATGGTGTCGGCAGCCACCGGCCCGTTGCTTCTCCCGCACCTGCCGCCCGGCGACATCCGATCAGGACTTCTCGCAATGTGTTACGCGCTGTTCGGGCTGACCTTGATTGTCGGGTTCTTGACGATGACGATGGTCTACTCACGTCTCATCCATCGCGGACTGCCGTCTGTGCAGGTTGCACCGACGGTATGGATCATGCTCGGGATGATCGGCCAATCCATCGCAGCCGCAGTGTTACTCGGGTCGAGTGCCCACCTCGTGTTCGACGGCGAGCAGGCCTCGATCGCAAACGGCCTGCGCGTCTTCGGCATCGGCTACGGATTGGTCATGTCGGGGTTTGCAGGATTCGTCTTTGTCCTCGCGGCGCTGATCACCGTGCACAACGTCCGACGGGGACTGACCTTCACGCCCACCTGGTGGAGCTTCACCTTTCCGATCGGCACGTGCGTGACCGGTTCGGCATCACTTGCCGTTGCGGTGGGGTCGACACCCTTGCGCGTCATTGCTGCAGCGTTGTTCGCGCTACTGCTGATCACGTGGGTTGTGGTGGCGGGATGGAGTTCGGTCTACCTGCGAAGAACAACCATCCAGCGACAGCACTTTTCACGTCTCGAAGTCGCCAACGCATGTGGCCCTGATCGTGCTCCTGAGCCGGCCCGTGTTGGTAGGGCTGTCGCCTGACCTGTGCCAGTCGGGCAGGCGACAGCCCCTGAACGCGGTTTCACACTATGGAGTTGTCAGGGTGCGTCCGCGGTCCCGTCGTTGTGTCGGGTGCGGTGTTTCGCGGTGCGGTGCTGGTTTGTGTGAGTCAGGCTGCGTGGGTGAGGGTTCGGCGGTTGTAGGCCGGTAGTGGTTGTCGGGTGGGGTCGATGTCGGCGGGTGGGATGAGCCAGGGATGTCCGTCGGTGCCCATGACGATGTCCCAGTCGGTGTGGTGCACGGCCCGATGGCACGTCCGGCACAGCAGGCACCCATTGCGCAGGGTGGTGGGTCCGCCGTCGGCCCAGTGCACGATGTGGTGGCAGTCTGACCAGGTCGCTGGTGCCCCGCATTTGATGCAGCAGGTATCGCGAAGCAGGATCGCTTTGCGCACTGGCCCGGTGAACAAACGCTTTGGTGGGCTCAAATCGATCGGCACCTGCTGCCCGTCCAGGGTGATCGAGGTGATCACCGCATCACACGCGGCTGCTGCCGCGGTGGCTTCGGTGACCGGACCCATCCACCGCAACACCGCCCGGTCGGGATGATCCGCCGGAACGGTCACGGCCACTTCCGTTCTCGGCGCCGACACCACACCCTGCTCACCACCACAATCGAGGAGTTGGTGCAGGGCGTCAGCTCGCCGTTGCGACGGCGTGCGAGTATCTGCGCTGCCATCGGGTTCAGGTCGGGGTCTGGACCATACGTCGAGCGCGGACATCATCCTTTCCCCGGTCACCGCATCCACATCAAACCTGCCCGACAATCGGCCATCGCTGGTGATGACGTAGTCCAGAGTGTTCAACGAAACGTCTTCGGCGGCCGGCACCCCACCAGACACCTCGGCGACCTCGTTACCTATCGCCCGGGCGATCCGGCCGATCTCGGCGGGTGGTGCACCAGAGATCGAATGAGCCAGGAGTGTTCCCTCGATCTCACACCGGAAGTCGCCGCTCATCACACCCACGAAGCGGCCGCGCACATGACTGATACCCCGAACTATTGCATCGACGTGCTCGGCCGAGAGAAACCCGTCCCGAAAGTATCCGGCTGTACGCTCCAACCCCGCCAACCCGGTGCCGATGCGTAGCCATCGTGCCGCCACTGCTGGGGCGGCACCGTTGGCCTGCACCACCTTCGACGTTGTCGAACCCAGACGCTTGGCCACGCCGAGGCGGTCGATGATCGCCGCACCGGCCGCCAACCGCGCATCGACAGCATTACGCAGGGTGATCAGGTCTTTCACCACCGCCACCACCCCGGCCGGATCATCCGGAAACTCCACCCCGATGACTTCATCAACCAGATCAACAACAGCCATCACCACACCCCCTCCAAGACAACAACATTGAGATAACAACATTGGGACAGCCGATCACAATGGTGGCGTAGTCACACGTATCTCAGAGTCAGGTCTAGCGGACGATCAGCGTGCAATCAGTCTACGCGGTTCGAACACACATTCGATAGTCATCCGTTTGGATGAAGCCGGCCGGGAACCCGCGCACAGGCGAGAACGTCAAAATCGGGAAGACGATGAGCATCTACGAAAACTGAAGCAGGAGAGCCTTTATGAACAGACTGAGGAGCCAAAGCGCTGTACATCCACCTGGCAATCGGCGGGTCGCGTGTGTCAACCCGCGATGGGCGCAGAGGCCTCGGGGTAGTCCACCCGATGATGGCAACCCCGCGACTCTTTTCGGGCCAAAGCGCCGGCGACCACCAATCGTGCTGTGGCGGTCAGGGCAGCATCTTCGTGGTCGGCACCATCCAGCAGTGGCCGACGCGGCACCGCGTCGAGGTGGTCGGCGAGAGCCATCAGCCCTGAATGGTCGCGAGATAGAGCCGCGCTCGCGGACATTCGGTCCTGGAGGTCTCGACGTGGGGCGACAGGTGCGTCGAGCTCGGTCGCGACGTCCGGTCGCGAAGCGTCTGGGTGTCCGGCTCGGCCGGCGGCTGCCCGCGCGACCCGCAGTCCCATCACCAGTCCTTCGAGCAAACTGTTGGACGCCAATCGATTTGCACCATGCAGGCCTGTCCGGGCGACTTCACCTGCGGCAAACAACCCAGGAACGGTGGTGGCACCCTCGGTATCGGTGACAACACCTCCACAGAGATAGTGAGCGCCCGGCACCACCGGGATGAGGTCGGTGGTGGGGTCGATGCCGATTGCTGCGACACCGGCGGTGACCGTGGGGAAGCGGCGGCCG
The DNA here is from genome assembly GCF_001598915.1 of Williamsia muralis NBRC 105860. Taxonomy (GTDB): domain Bacteria; phylum Actinomycetota; class Actinomycetes; order Mycobacteriales; family Mycobacteriaceae; genus Williamsia; species Williamsia muralis. The sequence continues at coordinate 492,578 of NZ_BDAP01000002.1, forward strand.
AAGTCCGCGATGTGACGGGCGTCGAGGTAGACGCAGCGGTGGCCGGTGCGCGCCATGGCGGCACCGACGGCATTGGCGACCACGTCGCGCGGAGCGAGATCGCCGAGGGGGTGTACGCCTTCGGTGACCGAATTGCCTTCGCTGTCAACGAGTTTTGCGCCCTCGCCGCGTAGGGCCTCGGTGATGAGTGTGCGCCTGCCGCGCTGGCCGGGGCGGTACAGCATCGTGGGATGGAATTGGATGAACTCCATGTCCGAGACCGCCGCACCAGCCCTGTGCGCCAGGGCGATGCCGTCACCCGTCGAACCGAGTGGGTTGGTGGTGGCCGCATAGAGGTGCCCGACCCCGCCGGTCGCGAGAATCACTGTGGGCGCCAAAATGTCTCGGAAGGAGCCACCGGAGCGTCCGACGCGCACCCCGACCGCTGTGCCGTGCTGGTCCTGCAGGATCTGCTGGGCATACGATTCGTCGAGCACGGTGATGGTGGGTTGGGCGAGTGCGCGCACCGCCAGGGACCGTTGCACCTGCGCTCCGGTGGCGTCGCCGCCGGCGTGAATGATCCGACGAACGCTGTGTCCACCTTCTCGTGTCCGCAGGAAGCGCCCGTCGTCCCCGATGTCGAAGTGCGCGCCCCAGCTGACCAAGGCCGAGACCGCGGCGTGGCCCTCCGAGAGGATGGACTCTGTGGCTACAGGGTCGGTGAGACCGGCACCCGCGACCACGGTGTCGCGGGTGTGCAGTGCGACCGAGTCCTCCGCGTTGCTGGGCTCCACCACGGCGATGCCACCCTGCGCGAAGTAGGTGGCGGTGTTGGGTGCCGGATCGTCGGGACGCCAGCCGCTGCCCTTGTTGAGAACGATCACCGCGAGCCCGGTTTCGGCGGCTCGAACGGCCGCGGTGAGGCCTGCGACACCCGCACCGACCACCACGAGATCAGCACGCAGCGCAGCGTCGGCAACCATGGCTGAGGAGTCTATCCGTCAGCGTTTGACCAGCGATATCCGCAAGTCGTCGAGGGGGACCTCGGTGCCGTCAGGCGTGGTCAGTCCCACGTGCACGGGCTCACCCGTCACGTTGGATTGCAGCTGCAGCGGCTTGCCCTTGGGCTGGAAATACTTGTCTCCCCACTGCATGAGTCCGAACAGCACGGGAACCAGGTCGGTGCCCATCTCGGTGAGCCGGTACTCGTAACGCGTGCGTTGACCAGGTTCCTGATACGGCGACTTCTCCAGTAGGCCTGCTTCGACAAGTGCTTTGAGTCGCGCGGATGCGACTGCGTCGCTGACTCCGACCCGCCGCGCGAATCCGTCGAAACGAGTCGTGCCGTACATGGCCTCGCGCATGATCAGCAATGCAGTCCTGGTCCCGACCACCTCGAGGGCACGGACTATCGAGCACCGGTCGCCCGGCGTCCACCGATCGAGGTCGGCCAACTTCTCGTCGAGAACTGCAACCATGGCAGCAACTATACGCGGCCTGACTTCGTCAGACAGCAGTCAGAAGGAAGCCTCGGTTACTCCAGGACAAGGCAGAACGGGTGACCCACCGGGTCGAGGTACACCCGGAAACCGGGATGTTCCTGACCCTCGACCTTGCGCGCTCCGAGGTCGAGTATCTGTGGTTCGGCCGACTCGAAGTCGTCGACCTGGATGTCGAGATGGAACTGCTGACTGCCGTTGGGGTCGGGAAACTTCGGGGGGACATAGCTGGTTGATGGTTGAAATGTCAGTTTCGCTTTACCCAAACCACAATCCAGCGTGACCCATTCGGGATCGCTTGTATCCAGCTCGCCACCGAGAACTTGCTGGTAGAACTGCGCAAGCCCGACCGGATCCGGTCCGTCGAGGGCAATGGCATTAACGAAACCGATCATCAAAACTCCCAACTCGTGTGTCGGACTCGCCACCGCATCGCGATGAGGCCAAGATGTAGCGGTGGCGACCGAATTCGACCTGTGCTGGTCCACGGTAATCGCTGCCTCCGACACGTATGAAGCGTTTGCGCACGCGCCGGAGAACGGCTGGGTTCAACGATGCCGCCTGGGGCTCGGTCACGACGGGACGCACGGCAGTGACGGGGGAGGCGAGCCGCCCGATGCGCGGCGGACCTGGGTGCTGTGGCTCGACGGCCAGCCCGGCCAGCGTCTGGCGGAGCTCGAGAGCTGTGTGGCATCCGACGGAGTTCACGGAGGCAGTTGCGTTCTGTTCGCCGACCACGGTGGACCCCACCGATTCGCCCCACCCTCGAAGATGCGTGGCTTCGGGGCACCGTACCGGCCGGAGCCGCAAATCAGCCGGAACGGTTCCCGCAACGGCACCCTCGTCACCGTCAGTGATGTCGCGTCTCGCGAAATGGCAGCAGAGGCCCCACCTCGTCGACACCGCGAACCTGACCCGGAGCAGGTGGAGACGGCGGACTCGCCCCGGGACCCCGCGTCGGGCGGAGTGAGTCCGGCCGGTGATCAACCGGAGTCGGACCGGGAAGCCGGCCACTCGCGTACGCCCACGGTCGACGAAGCGCTACTCGTGGTCGCGGATGCCCTGACCGATCTGGCGCGCGCGTTGCGTCATCGCCCTGCCGAACCCCAACGGTGAAACTCGGGACAGTTACTCACCGGGCCGGGCATCGAGCCTCGACCGCGCCATATCCGACGCGCTTTCGCCGAGCGACAACCAGATTGCGGCGATGTCGTCGATCAACTGATCGCGCTCGACCGGAAGGTCGCCGTTGACCCACGACAAGATCGTCTGTGCGGTACCGCCGATGACAAACGCCGGGGCCGTGAAGGCCAAAGAGTCCTGTTCCAGTTCGACGTCGTGGATACGCCGTGCATGGTCCACGAGGATGGCCGTCAAACCACCGATGGCAGCCCGTCGCGTGTCCTCCTGACCTGCGGAAGTCGGTACGCCGCCGAGTAGGACAAGCGCCTTGCGCCGATCGGTGCCCAGGACGTCGACCAATGCGCTCACAGTGTTCTTGGCCTGCACCTCCAGAGGCGAGTCGAGTGTCGCGAGATACGCCGCAACGGCCGCACCACCGACGTCGGCGGCGACGCTGTCGATGACAGCGTCGGCGAGCCGGTCGAGGTCGTCGAAACTCTCGTAGAAGTACCGCTTGTTCAGTCGGGCCTGAACACACAGGCTGGCGACGGTGGCAGACCGCCAGCGATTCTCGGCCATCTCTGTCAGAGCCGCGTCGATGAGACCGGACCGGCGCTTCTCGACACGTGCAGATGCGGAAGCGCCCCCGTAGTTCCGCGTGCTGCCGCTAGTCACGCCCACAGTTTTGCATCTTCGTCCGCCAAAGGTCTTGATTGCCCACGTCTATCTGGTACCGTCCCGTTCCAGATACGAACTGGAACAGAGTTGTACCAAAATTTGGAGGCCCACGTAAGTCGGTGCAAGAGCAAGAGGTCGTCTCGTCGACGAGGGATGGGGAGTCGGTTTCTGCCGTTCGTTCCATGGCCTCGGAACTGCGGGAGTTGGCAGTCGCACGTCCGACTGTCGCCCGGGGAGCGGCGTGGCAATACATCAAAGAACTCGGTGCCCGAAACGACCGAGAAGCGTTGGCGGAGTTGTTCGGTGAAGGCACGGCCCCCGACGGACCGGACGGCAAGATGGAGGGACTGATCGTCGGCAAGCTGTTCGGGATAGCCGAGGCCCACCTTGCCAATCCTTTGATGCGCGTCAACCCGACATGGCGGGGAAAGACCTTCGACCTGGGCGCCGGAACGGGATTCAACAGATTGGCACCTATCGCTCGGCTGGCCATGCCGGTTGTCGCATTCGGGTACCGCGGGCTCCGGCGGGGACGCGGCGAGGTGGAGGGTTTCGACTTCGACCATGCGATCGACAAAGGCCTGATCGAGCCACGAGTCATGGTGCGCGCGCTCGATTACGGTGTGCCGCAATACAAGAATCCCAGCGTCCGCACGTTCCCCATCAAGAGGACGCGCGATGAGATCGTCGAGCTGGTCCCGGGGGTGTATCTGGGGCGCGCACTGCTCACCATGCCCGGCGGGGAGGTTCGACTCATCGCCTACTTCGCGCTTCGTGAGCCGATCGGAAGCCCCCTGTGATCGACCTCGATGGTGCCCGCGTCTGTGTCACGGGCGGTGCTCGCGGGATCGGCCGAGCCACTGCAGCCGCCTTGGCCCAGAGGGGTGCCATCGTGACGATCGGCGACATCGATCTCGATGCCGCTTCGGCGACGGCGGACGAGCTGGGAGTCAGGGCGGAAGCTCTCGATGTCACGGATGAGAAGAGCTTTCGGGAGTTCTTGCTGGCCGCCGCGGACGGCCACGACATCGACATGCTCGTGAACAACGCCGGAATCCAGCTGATGGGTCGCTTCGTCGATTCCGAACTCCAGGCGCTGCACCGCGAACTGGCCATCAATCTCGGCGCAGTGGTGACGGGGACCCATCTGGTGCTGCCGCACATGATCGTCCGCGGCCGGGGTCACATCGTGAACGTCTCATCGATGGCAGGCAAGGTCTCGACACCAGGCATGGCAACCTACTGCGCTTCCAAGTTCGGAGTGGTCGCACTCTCGCGTGCCATCCGCGCCGAGATCGTCGGCACCGGGGTGAGCGTGACGACAGTGATGCCCGCTGCCACCCGGACCGACTTGACCTCGGGGGTGACTTTGCGCCTGCAACCGACACTGGAGGCCGACGACGTCGCGGCGGCGATTGTCGCCAGCGCCGGTCACGGTAGATCAGAGGTCACGGTCCCCCGTTGGCTGGCGCCGATGGGCGTGGTCGAACAGGGTGTGCCGGAACGGCTTCTGCTGCAGGCCAAGCGACTCGTGGGTGGCAAGGAACCGGGTGCGTTCGATCCGGGGGGTCGCCGGGCATACCTCGACAGGACCCAGATCCGATGAGGCCGACGCGGGCAGGGGTCACCGACACTCTGCAGCGGGGTTCGGCCCGCCTGGCCTCGCTGTACCCGTCTTCGGCGGAACCGCTCGCCGCACCCCCCGGAGGCAGTGGACTAGAACCCGTCATGGGCAGCTACGGCATTCCCGGTCTGGGGCACGTCCTGGAGAGCATCGCCCATCCTCTCGACTTCGGGCGTGAGCGATACCGCCGGTTCGGGCCGGTGTCGTGGACCGGCGCCGTCGGCTTCCGGGTTGTCACCGTGACGGGTCCGGAAGCGCTGCAGGAGGTCTGGCTCGACAAGAACAAGGTGTTCTCGAGCGAGAGGGGTTGGCACCCCGTGATCGGTCCCTTTTTCCATCGGGGCCTCATGCTGCTCGATTTCGACGAGCACATGTTCCATCGACGGATCATGCAGCAGGCGTTCACGCGTCCCCGGCTAGACGGCTACCTGGCGTTGTCGCGGCCGCTCGTGTCCGGGATCCTCGCCACATGGACCCCTGGCGAGCAAGTCCCTGTGTTCGACCACACCAAGGACTTGCTGCTCGCGATGGCGAGTCAGGTGTTCGTCGGCGAGCCCCCCGACAGCTCGACTGCGACTGATCTGTCGCGCGCGTTCGACGACGCGGTCCGGGGAGCGCAAGCGGTTGTCCGTCAGCCGGTTCCCGGCGGGCTGTGGGCTCGTGGTCTACGGGGCAGACGGCATCTGGAGCAATACTTCCGGACGGCGGTACCGAGCCGCCGTGGTCAATACGGCGACGACTTGTTCACCGTTTTGTGTCAGTCGCGCACCGACGAGGGCAACGTCTTCACCGATGAGGACGTCACCAATCACATGATCTTCCTGCTGATGGCGGCGCACGACACGAGCACCATCGCGCTGTCCATGCTGCTCTATCACCTCGGCAAAGATCCTGAGTTGCAGCAGAACCTGCGAGACGAGGTCGCAGGGCTACCTGCCGATGCTTCGATGGACGAGCTCAATTCCGCGCATCTGCTGGACTGCGCCTTCAAAGAGTCATTGCGGATGTATGCGCCTGCCGGGACGCTGTTCCGTCAGGCCGTGTCCGACACCAGCATCCTGGGCCATCACATACCTGCGGGCACCGAGATCGCGCTGAACGTGCATCTGTCGATGCGATTGGACACCTGGTGGTCGCAGCCAGACGTCTTTGATCCCGGTCGCTTCGACGACCCTGCGGTTCTGAAGGAGATGCATCGTTACGCGTGGTCGCCCTTCGGCGCCGGCGCCCACAAGTGCATCGGGATGCACTTTGCGGCCATGACCGTCAAAGCGGTGCTGCATCGACTTCTCCTCGACTTCTCTTGGACGGTGCCCCGCGACTATGTCCCTCTGATGACCTGGGGAACCGGTCCGATGCCCGCCGACGGACTGCCGGTTCGGCTCCGCCGGATCCGATGATCACGCCGCGGCCATCGGCCCGGCCTCGTCCCCGCGCCTGAGGGGCCGATCGGCTCGATCGCCGCACCTGGGCAGTTCCGTCCGCGCCACTCCTCGACTTGGGTACGGTAGGGGGGTATGGTAAACCGGTACGAACAACGGGCGAAAGAGGGCACATGGCCGACGAGCACCAACACCACGGCTACATCAACCGTAAGGACGACTACCTCAAGCGGCTGCGCCGTATCGAAGGGCAGGCCCGCGGGTTGCAGCGGATGGTCGAAGACGAGAAGTACTGCATCGACATCCTCACCCAGGTGGCGGCGATGACCAAGGCATTGCAAGCGGTGAGCCTGGGACTGCTCGAGGAGCACATGTCGCATTGCGTCGTCGACGCAGCCCGCCAGAGCGAAGAACAGGGTCAGGAAAAAGTCAAAGAGGCCACCGAGGCAATCGCCCGGCTGGTCCGGTCGTAGAAGGAGGGGCGAACATGAGCGCGCAGACCTACACGGTGGTGGGAATGACATGCCAGCACTGCGTCGCATCGGTCACCGAGGAAGTGTCCGAGGTGCCCGGCGTGGACAAGGTGGACGTGGACCTGAACAGCGGCGGGCTCACCGTCCACAGTGAGCAGCCGGTCGGCCGGGACGAGATCGAGGCCGCGGTGCACGAGGCCGGATACCGGCTGGGCTGAGCAATGAGTTCGACTACGCCGACGAGTTCCACCGGCGACGCGAAAGCGGCTGTCCCGCAGGCACATGTCGACCTCGAGATCGCTGGGATGACGTGTGCCTCGTGTGCCAACCGCATCGAACGCAAGCTCAACAAGCTCGACGGCGTGCAGGCGACGGTGAACTACGCGACCGAAAAGGCAAACGTCGCCTACTCCGATCCGGTCGCCACCGGCGACTTGATCGCTGCGGTCGAGGCGGCCGGTTACCGGGCGAAAGCGATCGAGGATCATCCCGATTCCGCCGCCGACGACAACGATGACGACGGTCATGATCAGGAACTGAACCGCCTGCGTCATCGCACGCTGGTCAGCGCCGCCCTCTCCGTTCCCGTGATCGCCATGGCGATGATCCCGCCTCTGCAGTTCGACAATTGGCAGTGGCTCTCGTTGACACTCGCAGCGCCTGTGGTCGTGTGGGGAGGCTGGCAGTTCCACCGGGCGGCAGCGATCAACCTGCGTCACGGCGCTGCGACGATGGACACACTCGTATCGGTGGGAACCATTGCCGCGCTGGGCTGGTCGCTGTACGCGCTGTTCTTCGGAGCCGCAGGCGATCCCCAGACCGCACACGGCGGGATGGAGATGAGCTCCTCGGACGGGTCGGCCAACATCTACCTGGAGGCGGCGGCGGGAGTCACCACCTTCATCTTGGCGGGCCGGTTCTTCGAGATGCGATCCAAACGCCGTGCGGGAGCGGCCTTGCGAACGCTTCTCGGTCTCGGCGCCAAAGACGTGACCGTGCTCAGGGGTGACACCGAATCGCTGGTGCCCATCGGAGACCTGGTCGTCGGTGACCTGTTCGTGGTGCGGCCGGGCGAGCGGATCGCAACCGACGGTGTGGTGGTAAGTGGCTCGTCGGCAGTGGATGCGTCGATGTTGACCGGTGAATCGGTGCCGGTCGAGGTGAACGAAGGCGATGCGGTGGTCGGCGCAACGGTGAACGCCGGAGGTCGGATCACCGTACGCGCGACCAAGATCGGTAACGACACTCAGCTCGCGCAGATGGCGAGGCTGGTGGAACAGGCGCAGAACGGCAAGGCGCAGGTACAGCGTTTGGCCGACCGGATCTCCGGTGTCTTCGTGCCCGTGGTCATCGCGCTCGCGCTGGGCACCCTGGCTGTATGGCTGCTGCTCGGATATGACGCTGCCGATGCCTTCACCGCGGCGGTCGCCGTGTTGATCATCGCGTGCCCCTGCGCACTCGGGCTGGCGACGCCGACCGCGTTGATGGTCGGGACAGGCCGCGGGGCCACGATGGGAATACTGATCAAGGGACCCGAGGTGCTCGAGTCCACCCGGCAGGTCGACACCGTGGTGCTCGACAAGACCGGCACCGTGACAACCGGTCAGATGACCTTGACGGAGGTTGCCGTCGCCGACGGTGAAGAGACGGATCATGTTGTGCGCGTGGCCGGAGCGGTCGAGAACGCGTCCGAACATCCGATCGCGCGTGCCATCGCCGACGGTGCACGCGAGCGCACCGGGCCGCTGCCCGCAGTTCGTGACTTCGTCAATTCCGCGGGCCTCGGGGTCCAGGGTGTCGTCGACGACGTGGAGGTGCTTCTCGGTCGACCACAACTGCTGACCGAGCGAGGCAACGAGATACCCGGTGAGCTGGTCGCCGCACTGGAGCGGGCGGGTTCGGAAGGCCAGACTGCTGTCGCGGTCGCCTGGGGCGGACGCGCCCGCGGCGTGCTCGTGGTCTCCGACGTGGTGAAGGCGACGTCGCGGCGGGCGGTTGCGGAGTTGGTGGACCTCGGTCTCGAGCCGGTGTTGCTCACCGGTGATCACGAGAGTGTCGCCAAAGCGGTTGCCGCACAGGTGGGTATCAGCACAGTGATCGCGGGGGTATTGCCTTCTGCGAAGGTCGATACAATCAAGGATTTGCAGGCACAAGGAAAGACCGTGGCGATGGTCGGCGACGGTGTCAACGACGCCGCCGCTCTGGCTCAGGCCGATCTGGGACTGGCGATGGGCACGGGGACCGACGCCGCGATCGAGGCCGGGGACATCACCCTGGTCCGGGGTGACCTGCGGGCCGCAGGCGATGCGATTCGCCTGTCTCGCGCAACACTTCGCACCATCAAAGGAAATCTGTTCTGGGCGTTCGGATACAACGTGGCCGCGCTGCCACTGGCCGCACTCGGATTGCTCAGCCCCATGATCGCCGGCGGGGCGATGGCGTTGTCATCGGTGTTTGTCGTCGGAAACAGCCTGCGCCTGAAGAGGTTCCGCTGACGGCGGGACATCGGGCTACTGATTGTCGAGGGCGATGATCAGGGCGCGGACGGTGGTGCGTGTGCTTTCGAGGTCGTTCACACTGATGCCGACGCGGGCGAGTAGCTGGGACCTCTCGACGTCCGACTCCCGCACCAGTTCGGCCAAGATCGCCCCGCCGGCGCTGGTGAGTCGGAGTAGGGGTGAGGTCTGATGGTCGGGATTGTCCTGGCTCTCCAGAAGCCCTTCACGTAAGAGGTCGCCGCAGACGCGATGCACGCTCTGGCGTGACAGGCCAAGGCGTCGTGCAGCTCCGGCCACCGTCGCCGGTTCTGACAGGACACTGAGCACGTGCCAGCGGGCAACGGTCTGTCCGGCCCGTCGAGCCACGTCCTCGCTCGTCCGGCGCGATGCGCCGGCGAGTTCGTAGACGTCGGCGATGAGCAATCGGTAAGCCTCCGCCTTGTTCACCTACCCAGCCTGGCATATTCGTCAGCAATCTGACAACATGTCAACATGCTGACGGAGTTCGGAGGCGACAATGCCCTGGCCGCCCACTTGCATTCCCGTGGGCCGGCTCAGGGCGCAGCTGAGCACTTGCGGGCGTTCGGCAGATTCGTGGGGTCCTGGCATATTCGCTGGATACCGGCGGCAACGGACTCTCCCGAACTCGACGGAGAACTCCACTTCGGGTGGGTCCTGGGCGGTCGGGCGATCCAGGATGTGTGGATGGTGCCCGGGGCTGCTCTTGCGCCACCGGAACGGGGGCTTCGAGCATTCCATGGATCAACCATCCGGTTCTACGACCCGTCGATCGCAGCGTGGAGGTCAACGTGGATGGAGCCGATCAATGCACGTGTTCGAAAGTTCATCGGCGAGATAGGCGACGGGGATATCACTTTGACCAGCACAGATGACGAACCAACGCTTCGGTGGCGCTTCACCGACATCACCGACAACACCTTCACATGGACAGGGGAGTTCTCCGACGACGGCGAGAACACCTGGACTCTCGAAGAGACGATGCTCGCCACCCGGGTTGCGTGACGGCCGGAGCTGTCGACCGGGCAGGTTCAGGCAGACACCGCTGGATTGGGGATCTGATCGAGTTCGGGTTCGTTTGCACCCTTGTCGAAGACGAGCGGGTAGAGAATGCCGGCCAACAGTGCGCCCACGAGCGGCGCGACCCAGAACAACCACAGCTGACCGGGCGCGCCATTGCCGTTGAAGAACGCCACCGCCGTCGATCGCGCGGGGTTCACCGAGGTGTTGGTGATCGGGATGCTGATGAGGTGAATGAGGGTGAGGGCCAGACCAATTGCAATGCCCGCGATACCTTGTGGCGCTCGGGTGTCGGTGGCACCCAGGATGACGATGACAAAGATGGCGGTCAGCACGATCTCGGCCACGAGTGCGGCCCACAAGGTGTACCCGCCCGGCGAGTGGTCGCCGAAGCCGTTGGCGGCCATCGAACCCTCGGCCTCGAACCCTTCTTTGCCATTGGCGATGAGAAGGATGATCGCGCCGCCGACGAGGCCACCGATCACCTGCACGACGACGTAGCCCGGTACGTCCTTCCACTGGAAACGCCTGGCCAGAGCGGCTCCCACCGTGACGGCCGGGTTGAAATGTCCACCCGAGATGTGACCGAGGGCGTATACGCCGGTCAGGACGCTGAGGCCGAAAGCGATGGATACGCCGAGGAACCCGATGCCGAGCTGGGTCCCGTCGTCGTCCGCGATCACCTTCGCTGCGAAAACGGCGCTGCCGCAACCCCCGAGAACGAGCCAGAACGTTCCCAGTGCTTCGGCAGCTAACTTTTGAACTGTCGTCGGAGCAGACATTTTCGGATTACCTCCACTAGTGGTCTAGCTGTGGCACACGATTTAGACTCGGATGGAACGACGCGGTCACCTGACGATCTTTCCGTTGAATCGGCTGGTTGCTCATCGAAAGTATTACCACCGTCACCCAATTCGTGAGCCCAGGATTGCGGATTGAAATGTCACGAAATGAAAATGCCCGCCGACAAGGTGAGGAATGAGGCGCCAGTATGAGCAACGTGGTCAACGGTCCGGAAATCGATTGCTCACCGGCCCCCGGAGATCGGCATCACGTGCAGATCCTGACGTCGCGCGACGTTCCGCTGGGCGGTCCGCGTGCCATGACCGTCCACCGCACATTGCCGCAGCGTGCCCGGTCCCTGATCGGGGCCTGGTGCTTCGCCGACCACTACGGCCCGGCGGATGTCCGGACCACGGGTGGGATGGACGTGCCACCGCACCCGCACACCGGGTTGCAGACGGTGAGCTGGCTTTTCACCGGCGAGATCGAGCACCGCGACAGTTTGGGTGTTCACGCCTTCGTCCGCCCGGGCGAGGTGAACCTGATGACTGCGGGTCATGGGATCGCCCACTCGGAGGTTTCTACGCCCGACACCACCACGTTGCACGGCGTCCAGCTGTGGGTGGCCCTTCCTGACGAATCGCGCGACACGGCGCGAAACTTCGAGCACTTCGTTCCCGAACCGATCGCACTCGACGGCGGCCGCGTGAGTGTCTTCATCGGTGATCTGCTCGGAAAGTCGTCGCCGGTCACCACGTTCAGCCCGCTGTTGGGCGCTCAGATCGATCTCGACATGGGTGCGTCCGTCACCATCCCGGTGCATCCCACGTTCGAGCACGGTGTGCTGGTGGACCAGGGCTCGGTCAGTGTGGAAGGAGCCGAGGTGGGGCAGACGGAGTTGGCCTACCTGGCTCCCGGGCACCACCACATCACATTGCAGAGTTCCGATGAACGCCCGTGCAGGATGATCTTGTTGGGCGGCACACCATTCGGCGAGGATCTGGTGATGTGGTGGAACTTCGTCGGACGCAGTCACGAGGAGATCGTGGAGTACCGGACGCAGTGGCAGGCGCAAGCCGACCGGTTCGGACACGTCGAGGGCTACGTGGGTGGCGTCGACCGCCTGCCTGCACCGACATTGCCGAATGCCCGGATCAAACCACGTCTGACCGCTGAGTCCTGATGTGGGTGGAATAGCGGATACCTCGGAAAGGTTGTCGTGGCATGACTCAAAACAGCTCCACCATCACCGACAAGACCGGCGCGCCAGTGACCGTTGCACCCGACCCGGACAAGCACCGGTACACAGTCTCCGTGGACGGCGAGGTCGTCGGGTTCGCAGCCTACGCAGACCGCGAACAGAGTCGGGTTTTCTACCACACCGAGGTGCAAGAGGCGTTCGGAGGACGCGGACTGGCCACGATCCTCGTCTCAGAGGCGCTCGATGATGTTCGCGCACAAGGCAAGCGGATTGTTGCGGTGTGCCCGTTGGTCTCGGCCTTCCTGAAGAAGCATCCCGCTTACGCCGACATCACGGACCCGGTCACCAAAGACATCTTGACCTGGCTGGGCGCCTGACAGTCCGGCTCGGCGCCCGGATGCCGGTGTCAGGGGAGACCGGCCAGGCGCAGTAGCGCTGCACACGCGGCTGCGGCGGCCACGACAACCACGAAAGGCGCCCGGCGCCAGGCGAGGACGCCGCCGACGGCGACGCCGACGATGCGGGACGGCTCCGCGAAGTGCTGATCGTCGATGAGTGTGGAGGTCGCCACGAGCGCGGCCAGCAGGACCACGCTGCCGACGGAGGTGAGCCGGTGGATGTCCGGAGGCATCGTCACCCGCGCTGCGAGCACCGGCCCGACGAACCGAAAAGCGTACGTACCCAAGGCCAATACGGCGATACCGACGAGCAGGACGGGCGTCGAGGTGTTCATCCGATGGCCGCACGTCGACGGCCGGGGATCGGAACGACGAGCACCAGCGCAGCCAAAGCGAGTAGTACCGGTACGCCCACCGGGGTGAAGAACGAGGCACCGACGGCGATGACGGCACCGGCGAGCGCGGCATTGCGGGTGGCTCGCTCGCGCATCGCGGGCAGGATGAGGGCGAGGAGGACCGCCGGGAACGCGGCGTCCAATCCGAAGGCGTCGGTGTCGGTGATGAGTGTGCCGCCCGCCGAACCGGCGAGGACCCCGACGTTCCATGCGACGAAAAGTCCTGCGCCGCACGCCCAATAGATCGATCGGCGCATCTTCGGTGCGTCCTGCGCAAGCGTGAAGGCAACCGATTCGTCGATCATCAGGTGCGATCCGAGCAACCGCCATCCGAGGGACTTCCCGAGCACGTCGCCGATCGAGAAGCCGAACAGGATGTGCCTGGCATTGGCCAGTAACCCGGCGGCGACCGCGGCGAAGATCCCACCGCCGGCGGCGAGGATCGCGACAAATGTGAACTGAGATGCTCCGGCGAACACGACCACCGACATCAACAGGGGCATCCAGAGGGGGAAGCCGCTGCTGACGGCGATCGCGCCGAAGGACAGTCCGACAACGCCCACGGCGACGCAGACGAGTGCGACATCGCGGGCAGTGGCGGCATCAAGCGAGATGCCGAGCCGCGGTGTTCGCCATATCGAACGCATGATCAACATGGTGAACGATGTCCGTGGTGTTCGTCAAGCCGAACGAAGGTAGTCTGAGCCGAACGGCACGGGGGGTTGTCGGCGAGACCGGAGGTCGGACATGGCTGGAGCGCCACTGCAGGCGATTGCGGCAGCACTGCAACGCGAACGGAAACGAACGGGGCTCTCGCTCGCCGAGGTGGCTCGCCGCGCGGGAGTCGCCAAATCGACGCTGTCGCAACTCGAGGCGGGCAACGGCAATCCGAGTGTGGAGACGCTGTGGGCGCTCAGTACCGCCCTCGATGTGCCCTTCGCCCACCTCGTCCAGCCACCGACCCCACGCGTGCAGGTGATCCGATCCGGTGAAGGTCCTGCAGTGGCGTCGGAGCAGTCCGACTACATGGCGACTGTGCTGGCTGCGTGCCCGCCACACGCCCGCCGCGACATCTACCTGATCACGGCCCAACCGGGCGAACCGCGGGTGTCCGACCCCCACATGGCCGGAGTGGTCGAGCATCTGGTGATGGGCAGTGGTCGCGCGCTTGTCGGACTCATCGATGACCCGGTCGAACTGGGCCCGGGCGACTACATCAGCTACCCGGGCGATCTACCGCACACGTTCGAAGCCCTCGAACCGGACTGCACGGCGGTGCTCATCTCCGAACACGTGTGACAGGTGTCGATGAAATAACGCCGCCGCACCGGTCCATACGGGTGAGAACAACAACACCTGGACCGAAGGAGGTGCGGCGATGGCGGCAATCCGCCGCGGTATCAGCTTGCCCACCTTTGGCCCGCTGGCCGGACCCGATTCGGTTGCGCAGATCGCCCGCACCGCCGATGACCTCGGCTTTCACAGCGTGTCCTCGGCCGACCGTCTGTTGCTACCGGCCGACGCCGGACCCCTCGGCCAGGCCTGCCAGACGCCCCGGCCGGTGTGGGACTGCATCGAGATGCTGACCTGGGCAGCCGCGCACACCACCAGGGTCCGGCTCGCGACCACGGTGGTGCATGCGCTGTTTCAGCCGCCCGTGGTCCTGGCCCGGCGGCTGGCCACCCTCGATCGGCTCAGCGGCGGGCGGCTCGACGTCGGGATCGGCCAGGGCTGGACCCCGCACGAACACGAGTCGGCGGGGGTGTCGATGACCTCCCGGGTGGACGCGCTCGCCGAACATCTGGAATTGATGCGCCGATGCTGGCGCCCCGGCCCGGTGTCGTTCCAGGGCGAGCACTACCGGCTGCGGCCGAGTTGGGTGGAGCCGAAGCCTGCCCAGCCGACACTGCCCGTGTACATCGCGGCGATGACACCGCAGGGCATCGCACAGGCGGCGGCCATTGCAGACGGCTTCATGTATCCGGTCACCACCTGGACCTCGGCCACCGAAGCGATCGGCCTGTACCGGGAGGCCGGGGGCCGCGGCCCGGTTGCGCTACGGCTCAATCCGATCCGCGACTCCCTGTCCGGTGCACTCGACCGGTTCGCCGAGACCCTGCCCGCCGATCTGGCGCAGGCGAGTGAACTCGGCGCGAGCGAGGTGCACTGGGAGCTGAACCAATCGACGATGACGCTCACCGAACAGTGCAAGGCCATGGCACTCATCACCGAAATGACCTAAATTAGAACGAGTTCTAGTTTGACGATTTGTCCGATACGGCGGTCGTTCGACGGTCAAACAAGTGAGGAAGTCGCGATGCAGGCGGAGTTGCCCGAGGTAGTGCCCGTTTCCGAGGTGTCGGAATGGTCCGATGAGGTGGACGTCGTGGTGGTCGGGTGCGGCATCTCGGGCGGCAGCGCGGCGGTGGAGGCCGCGTCGGCCGGTGCCCGTGTGCTGGTCCTCGAGCGTGCAGCAGCGGCAGGCGGGACATCGGCGATGGCCGGTGGCCACTTCTACCTCGGTGGCGGCACCCCGGTGCAGCAGGCGACCGGGCACGCGGATTCGCCCGAGGAGATGGAGAAGTACCTCCTCGCCGTTTCCCGCGATCCCGAGCCGGACAAGATCCATGCCTATTGCCAGGGCAGTGTCGAGCACTTCAACTGGCTCGAAAGTCTCGGTTTCGAGTTCGAGCGGTCCTACTACCCGGAGAAGGCCGTCATCCAGCCCGGCACCCAGGGCCTGATGTTCACCGGCAACGAGAAGGTCTGGCCGTTCTGTGAAAAGGCCAAGCCGGCGCCGCGTGGTCACAAGGTGCCCGTCAAAGGCGACACCGGTGGTGCGGGCATGGTGACCGAGCTCCTGGTGAAGCGGCTTGCCGAGACGGGTAACGAGATCCGGTACGAGACCGGTGCCCGCAACCTGGTGGTCGACGAATCCGGCGCTGTTGTCGGGCTGAAGTGGAAGCGATTGCAGGAGACCGGCTTCATTCGCGCAAAGGCGGTGATCATCGCGGCCGGCGGGTTCGTGATGAACGAATCGATGGTGGCCGAGTTCACGCCGGAACTGGCCGAGAAGCCGTACACCCTGGGCAGCACCTACGACGACGGCCTGGGGATCCGGCTGGGCGCGTCGGTGGGTGGCGGACTCAAGCACATGGATCAGTCGTTTGTCACCGCGCCGCTGTACCCGCCGTCGATCCTCCTGACCGGCCTTGCGGTGAACAAAGACGGCCGGCGTTTCGTCAACGAGGACTCCTACCACTCGCGCACATCGGCATTCGTGATGGAGCAGCCGGAAGCGATCGCCTACCTCATCGTGGACGAAGCACACATGGAACGCCCGGAGTTCCCTCTCGTCCCGTTCATCGACGGCTGGGAGACCGTGGCCGAGATGGAGGACGGGCTCGGTATCCCGTCAGGACATCTGCAGAAGACGCTGGACCTCTACAACGAGAACGCCGCCCGCGGTGAAGACCCGGACTTCGGCAAGCGTGCGGAGTGGCTCGCGCCCCAGGACAAGGGACCATGGGCGGCGTTCGACATGTCGCTCGGCAAGGCGATGTACGCCGGCTTCACGATGGGCGGTCTTGCCACCTCCGCCGAAGGCCAGGTGCTCACCGACGACGGTTCGGTCATCACAGGGCTCTATGCCGCAGGCGCAGGCGCGGCGAACATCGCCCAGGACGGTAAGGGCTACGCCAGTGGAACGCAGCTGGGTGAGGGGTCCTTCTTCGGTCGTCGAGCCGGCCGGCACGCAGCGTCGCTCTAACGGGTTCTCTGGCCGCCGGCCTCGAGCTGGCGGGCCAGAGCCCGTGAGAAGACGTGCCGGAAGGTGAAGAACCGCACCGCGGTCGCGATCAGATTGACCAGCATGAGCAGGGCCAGTTCCAGCTTGCTCGAGGGGTGCTCTGAGATCTGGTGAAGGACGAACAGCGAGAAGGCGCTCAGCGACCAGCCGAACGCAAACACTGCGATGCCCTGCACGTGATGGAGCAGGATCATCCGCTGTCCCCGAAGTCGGAAAGTGAAGGCGCGGTTGGCGCCGGTGTTGAGAACGGCCGCGATCAGCATCGCGACGAAGTTCGCGGCCTGCGCGCCGATCAGCGGATGAAAACTCAGGTACATCAGCGCATACGCAGTGGTGCACGCGATCCCGACAGCACAAAAGCGCAGAACCTGAACTGAAACAGGTCTGCGCAGAAAGTCGACTATGGTTCGCCGCTCGGCCGGATCGGTCTCCGCCGGAGCGGTTTCGATCTGATCACCAGGGACCGGGCCTACCGTCACACCCCCCACGATATGGGAGACCCTGGAAAATTGTGTTATCGGCATGCGACTCGGGCCGGGACGGCCGGTCGGGGGGTGAACCGTCCCGGCCCGAATCTTGATCTACCTCAGCTGAGAGATGACGCGTCGGGCATGGATCACATGGCCGGGGGCATCATCACGGTGTCGATGAGGTAGACGGTTGCGTTGGCGGTTTTCACACCACCACAGACCACTGTCGAATCGTTGGCCTTGAGCGAGTCGCCCGAGCCGGTCACGTTGACGGCCTGGCCCTCAACTGTGGTCTGCTCGCCCGCGACCTGCTCGGGGGTCAGCTGGCCCGGCACGACGTGGTAGGTCAGGATCTTGGTCAGCAACGCGCTGTCGGTCTTCAGCGTCTCGATGGTGGCCGGATCGATCTTGGCGAAGGCATCATCGGTGGGTGCGAAGACGGTGAACTCGCCACCGTTGAGGGTGTCAACGAGGTTGACCTGCGGGTTCAACTGTCCCGAGACGGCCTGGGTCAGGGTCTTGAGCATCGGGTTGTTGGATGCGGCGGTAGCCACCGGATCCATCGCCATGCCGTTCACGGAGCCCGCGCCGGTGGGGTTGGCCTCGGCGTATGCCGCGCAGCCCGGTCCGACCAGCGAAGCCGGCTCGGCGGAAGCGCTTGAGCCCGAGGTCATTTCGGAAGAGGTCATCGGTGCCGATGCCGCAGTGCTCGAGGACGAGTCGGAACTGTCGTCCGAACACCCCGCCACGAGTCCTACTGCCAGGCCGACGCCCGCCACGGTCACTGCAAGTCGCTGAATTCGTTTGAGAGCCATGTTCGCTGTCCTATCCATTGCTGTCTTTTACGGAGGCGCAAACGACTTCGTCCACCACCTGGTGGCGGAGTGTGTCGATCACTTGGTCGATCACTGCAGGTTCGGAGCTGTGCCGGAATCGGATGGGTGCGGATCGAAAACTTTTTCAAAGAGGTCATGACCATCCGTAACGTTCTCGGCGCCGAATCCCTCATCGATACCGACCCGATGACTTCTCTTGAAAGGCTGAGCAATTGCGAATCGCAGCGATGGCACGCGACGGACTTGCCGGTCTGATCGCGGTTGGCGCCGGCCTTGCCGCCGGCGAACTGGCGGCAGCCGCCGTCTCTTCCTACGCATCTCCCTTCTATGCAGTCGGGTCGTTCCTCGTCGACCGAGCCCCGGCTCCGGTCCGCGAGTTCGCGATCGACACCTTCGGAACCAATGACAAGCCGGTTCTGTTGTGGGGCATTGCCGGTGCGGTTGTTGTGCTCGCGATCGTCGCGGGGATAGCCGAACGGCGCACAGTTCCAATCGGTTCAGCGCTCATCGTGGCCTTCGGAGCCTTCGGGGTGCTCGCCGCGCTCCATCGTCCTACATCCGACATGTGGTACGCCGCACCGTCTTTGGTGGCAATGGTGGTCGGCATATTGGTGCTGAGGGGTTTGCGGGGGTTCCTCTTCAAACGCCGGCGCACGGACCGTGACGATGTGGCCACAAAGGAGGTCTCCGCTCGTCTCGACACCGGATCCCACGCTGCCACGAACTCGTCGGACTCCGGCTCGCGGGGACTGTCGAGGCGCCAGTTCGGCATCTCGGCAGGCGTGGTGGCGGCGGCCTCGGTGGCAGCCGCGTTCATCGGCCGGCAGATGTCGACGATGGGTGATGTGATCGCCGACCGGCGCAGGGTCCGGCTTCCCCGTCCCGCCAGCGGCGCGGCGCCGATACCCGCGGGCGCCGATGTCGGGATCGACGGCGCAACGCCGTTCATGACGAACAACGCAGATTTCTACCGCATCGACACCGCGCTCCAGGTCCCCAAGCTCACCACCGGTGAGTGGAGCCTGAAGATCCACGGCATGGTGGACAACGAGGTCACCCTGACCTGGGACGACCTCATGGACATGCAGGCGCAGGAGCGGATCATCACGCTCACCTGTGTCTCCAACGAGGTCGGCGGCAACCTGGCGGGCACGGCTCGCTGGACCGGCTACCCGATCAAGGACATCCTCGAGCGCGCAGGCGTGCAAGACGACGCCGACATGTTGTTCTCCACCAGCGTCGACGGCTGGACCTCCGGTACGCCCATCGACGCCCTGACCGACGGGCGCGACGCGATGCTTGTCATCGGGATGAACGGTGAACCCCTGCCCCTCGAGCACGGTTATCCCGTGCGCCAGCTCGT
This sequence comes from Williamsia muralis NBRC 105860, assembly GCF_001598915.1. Classification (GTDB taxonomy): domain Bacteria; phylum Actinomycetota; class Actinomycetes; order Mycobacteriales; family Mycobacteriaceae; genus Williamsia; species Williamsia muralis. The sequence continues at coordinate 512,125 of NZ_BDAP01000002.1, forward strand.
GCCCGGTCTGTACGGCTTCGTTTCGGCGACCAAATGGGTCGTCGACTGGGAGATCACCCGCTTCGACAAGGCCGAGGCCTACTGGACCAAGAGGGATTGGGGCGTCAAGGCGCCGATCAAGACCGCATCGCGGATCGACAGGCCCGCTGGATTGTCGAAGTTGCCCGTGGGAGAAGTGGTGATCGCGGGTACCGCCTGGGCCCAGCACCGCGGTATCGCGAAGGTCGAGGTGAGGGTCGACAACGGCCCGTGGAACACCGCGACCTTGGCCACCGAGTACTCCAATGACACCTGGCGACAGTGGTTCTGGACCTGGCAGGCCACTCCCGGCCAACACACGGTCTATTGCCGCGCAACTGATGAAACGGGGGCAGTGCAGCCCGAAGAGAGGGTCGCCCCCATCCCCGACGGAGCGACCGGTTGGCACAACCGGGTGTTCCGGATCGAGTAGGTGTCTTGATGACTATCGCTAGTGTCATGGATGTGACCGACCGAATTCCCGGAGCTCGGGTAGATCTAGCTGATCTGTTGATCAGGACGGCCGGCCATGATCGACAGGCTTTCGCCGAGCTGTACGACGCGACGGGTTCCCGTGTTTTCGGGCTGATCCTTCGAGTTCTGCGCGATCGTGGCTACGCAGAGGAGACAGTGCAGGAGGTGTACCTGCAGGTCTGGCAGAAGGCGGACAGTTTCGATCCCGCATCGGGGTCGGCTCTGAGCTGGCTGCTCACCATCGCCCACCGCCGCGCCGTCGATCGGGTCCGAAGCGAGGAAGCCGCAGGCAAGCGCGGCCACGACTACTCGGTCTCCAATGTGGAAACACCCACCGACACCGTCGCCGACTCGGTCGTGGCGGCCGAAGAACGATCCGACGTGATGGTGTGTCTCGGCAGCCTCACCGCCACCCAGCGGCAGAGTATCGAGCTGTCGTACTACGGCGGTATGACCTACCGTCAGGTCGCCGAGCGGCTCGACGCCGCGCTCCCGACCATCAAATCCCGCATCCGCGACGGACTGCGACGCCTCAAAGACTGCTTGGAGGCGACTTCACATGGCTGACCACAGCTGGCTCGACGAGCATGTCGAGCTGTATGCAATCAACGCCCTGGACGACGACGAGGTGGAACGCCTCGAACGCGAACTCGCCCAGGAAGCCGAACCCGTCCGGTCTCGGTACCTGCAGGAAATCGGTCGCACTCGCGAAGCTCTCGTCGAGATGACCGCAGTGGACGCCACGCCCCCACCTCCCCAGCTGCGTGAGGCCGTACTCGCGGCTCTCCCAACGGCGTTGCCCCAGGCCGACGCGGCGCCGGCGAAGGTGATCAATCTGGCCGAACGCCGTCGACGGTTCAGCATCGCCGTCGGTGCCGCCGCAGCGGCGCTGATCCTCGTGATCGGCGGTGTGACGGTCGGGCGCGTCACCGCCCCCGAAGAGAAGGCGCCGGTCAGCGCGCTCGAACAACAGACCATGGCCATTCTCGGATCGGCGGACATGCAGCTGAAGCGGGATTCGCTGAGCGACGGCGGCAGTGTCATCGTCGCGACCTCACGCGAGGCCAATCAGGCTGTTGTGATCGCTGAAGGCCTACCGCCCACGCCGCCCGGACAGACGTATCAGATGTGGTTGCTCGGCGAGGGCCACGATCCGACTTCGGTGGGCACGATGGGCGCCGAGCCCGTCCGGCAGGCCGTTCCGATCACGGATCTCACCGGTTCTGACCGCATCGCGGTGACCATCGAACCCGAGGGCGGCTCACCGCAGCCGACAGGCGAGGTCGTCACCGCAGTGCAGTTCTGACAACGTCTGTTGTTCATTTGCGTGGCCCAAACGCGCTGATCAAAGAGGCATCAGCCGAGATCTGTGTCACTCATCGCAGTGCGCTATGCCACACCGGACAGGCCATTTGGTCATGCTATGTTCCATCAAAGTGATGTGGCGTGCGCGTGTCGTGCGCCACATCAGGCATTGGTGGGCAAAAAATTCTGGGCGGCGAAAACCGGGCCGCACCGTGTGACTTGCCCGCACCCATGACGAGGGAGCGTGTATGAGTGTCGGCGTTGTGCGCGAGACGGCTGCGGGGGAGCGTCGGGTCGCGTTGGTTCCGAAGGTTGCGGCGTCTTTGGTGAACAAGGGTGTGTCGGTGATCGTGGAGTCCGGCGCGGGTCTGGGTGCGCTCATTCCCGATGAGTTGTATGTGGCTGCTGGTGCGTCGATCGGTGATGCGTGGTCGGCCGATGTGGTGGTGAAGGTCGATGCACCCACCGATGAGGAGATCGGCAAGCTCAAGTCGGGGTCGTCGTTGATCGGGTTCTTGGCTCCGCGGAATGCCGAAAACCAGATCGGTGCACTCAAGTCTGCCGGGGTGCAGGGGTTTGCGGTGGAGGCGATTCCGCGGATTTCGCGTGCGCAGTCGATGGATGCGTTGTCGTCGCAGGGCAACGTCTCGGGCTACAAGGCCGTGATCTTGGCTGCTGAGCGTTCCACCCGCTTCTTTCCGATGTTGACCACGGCGGCGGGCACGGTGAAGCCGGCGACGGTACTGGTGCTCGGGGTGGGTGTGGCCGGGTTGCAGGCGTTGGCGACGGCAAAGCGTCTGGGTGCACGGACCACCGGGTATGACGTGCGTCCGGAGGTGGCCGAGCAGGTCAAATCTGTGGGCGGTCAGTGGCTGGATCTGGGTATCGACGCTGCCGGTGAGGGTGGTTATGCCCGTGAACTCACCGACGACGAGCGGGCCAAGCAGCAGCAGGCCCTCGAGGACGCGATCAAGGGATTTGACGTGGTGATCACCACCGCCCTGGTGCCCGGTCGCCCGGCGCCGCGTCTGGTGACCGCTGCTGCGGTGGAAGGCATGAAGCCGGGCTCGGTGGTGGTGGATCTGGCCGGTGAGACCGGCGGCAACTGCGAGCTGACCGAACCGGGCCAGGACGTGGTCAAGCACGACGTGATGATCTGCTCGCCGCTGAACCTGCCTGCTGGGATGCCCGAACATGCCTCGGAGCTGTACGCCAAGAACATTCTTGCGCTGCTGGAGTTGATGCTCGACGACGAGGGCAACCTCGCCCCGGACTTCGACGACGAAGTGCTGGCCAAAGCGTGCGTGACGCGCGAGACGACTGACGTGAAGGCAGGTGCCTGAGATGTATACGGGTCTATTGGCAAATATCGCGATCTTGGTGTTGGCGGGTTTTGTGGGTTTCGCCGTCATCTCGAAGGTCCCCAACACTTTGCACACGCCGTTGATGTCGGGTACCAACGCCATTCACGGCATCGTGGTGCTGGGTGCGTTGATCGTGTTGGGTCGCTTGCCTGATGACGCCCCGTGGGGTGTGCGGATCATCGCGTTTGTCGCGTTGATCTTCGGAACCCTCAACGTGGTCGGTGGGTTCTTGGTGACCGATCGGATGCTGGGCATGTTCAAGAGTAAGAAGGCGCCGGTCGCGCCGGCCGAGGGAGCTGACAAATGAACAACCTCGTCCAGATCCTCTACATCGTTGCGTTCTCACTGTTCATTTTCGGTTTGTCCGGGCTGACAGGTCCCAAGACCGCGGTCCGTGGCAACTGGATTGCCGCGGCCGGTATGGGTTTGGCCGTTGTCGCGACGCTCATCGACATCCGTGACACCTATGCCATCAACTGGATCCTGATCGCAGCGGGTCTGCTGATCGGTGTGATCTTGGGTGTGCCTCCGGCCAAACGCACCAAGATGACGGCGATGCCGCAGTTGGTGGCGTTGTTCAACGGTGTCGGTGGTGGCACGGTCGCGTTGATCGCGTGGGCCGAGTTCATCGAGACGGCAGGGTTTTCCGAGTTCAAGCACGGTGAGTCGCCGACCATCCACATCGTGATCGGGTCGCTGTTCGCGGCGATCATCGGTTCGGTGTCGTTCTGGGGTTCGCTGATCGCTTTCCTCAAGCTGCAGGAGTTGATGAACAAGAAGGTCGAGAAGGCATTCGTCAAGAACGCCAAGACCTTCCAGCTCGCCAATATCGCCCTGTTGATCGTTGCTGTGGCGGCGTGTGTGTTCATCGGCGTCAACGCCACCCCGGGTGAGGGTTCGTCGCAGTGGTGGATCGTGCTGGTGCTGATCGCCGCGGGCATCATGGGGTTGTTCGTGGTGCTGCCGATCGGCGGCGCCGACATGCCCGTGGTGATCTCGCTGCTCAACGCGATGACCGGATTGTCGGCAGCGGCAGCCGGTTTGGCGCTCAACAACACCGCGATGATCGTGGCCGGCATGATCGTCGGTGCGTCGGGTTCGATCTTGACCAACCTGATGGCCACGGCGATGAACCGGTCCATCCCGGCGATCGTGTTCGGGTCGTTCGGTGGGGGCGGGGATGCAGCGGTGGGCGGTCCGGCCGGTGAGCAGGGCACCGTCAAGGCCACCTCGGCCGCCGATGCGGCGATCCAGATGGCCTATGCCTCGCAGGTGATCGTGGTTCCCGGTTACGGGCTCGCGGTGGCGCAGGCTCAGCATGCGGTCAAGGACATGGCGAGCATCCTCGAAGACAAGGGTGTGGAGGTCAAGTACGCCATCCACCCGGTCGCCGGTCGTATGCCCGGGCACATGAATGTGCTTCTGGCAGAGGCTGATGTCGAGTACGACGCGATGAAGGAAATGGATGACATCAACGGTGAGTTCTCGCGCACCGACGTCACCCTGGTAATCGGCGCCAACGACGTGACCAACCCGGCCGCCCGCAACGATCCGTCGTCCCCGATCCACGGGATGCCGATCCTGAACGTCGACCAGTCCCGCTCGGTCATCGTCCTCAAACGAGGCATGGCCTCGGGTTACGCCGGTATCGACAACCCGTTGTTCACCGCACCGGGCACCTCGATGCTCTTCGGCGACGCCAAGAAGTCCGTCGGCCTGGTCATCGAAGAACTCAAAGCGCTCTAGAGCTGACACCGAAGCCGGTGGGGGCCAACCCCTCCGGCTTCGGTGAGTTCCTCCGGTTGCAACCGGAGGTCGTGGCCGTAGCCGGAGGTCAGAACCAGTTCGGGTCGGCGTCCAGAGTTGTGCGGTCCAGGTCGGCCAGCAGATCGAACTGCGGGCCGGTGCGGGGCAGTTCATATCGATAGAAGTATTGGGCCGCAGCACGTTTGCCGTCGTAGAAGTCGCCCTGTGCACCGTCGGCCGCGATGAGTTGCTCGAGCCACATCCAGGCGATCACCACGTGTCCGGCGGCCTCGAGGTAGATCGATGAATTCGCCAGACTGACCGCCGGGTCACCGGCGGACCATAGCTGCCCGGTGACCTCGACCAAGCGATCGACGGCCGCCCGCAAGGCGTCTGCCTTGGCTGCGTCCACGCCCGCGGCCCGGTCGATGGTGGCGGAGATGGCGTCGACGAGCAGCTGTAGCCCTGCGCCGCCCTTCATCACCACTTTGCGGCCGAGTAGATCCAGACCCTGAATGCCGTGCGTGCCTTCGTGAATGGGGTTGAGGCGGTTGTCCCGGTAGAGCTGCTCGACATCGAACTCTTTGGTGTAGCCGTATCCTCCGAGCACCTGGATGGCCAGGCTGTTCGCTTCCAGACACCACTGCGATGGCCAGCTCTTCGCGATCGGGGTGAGGACGTCGAGCAGGAACTCGATCCGGGCGGCTTCTTCCGGCGAGGGAGCAGTCTGCTGTTCGTCGACCAACTTGGAGCAGTAGAGGCCCAGGGCCAGGGCTCCCTCCACGTATGACTTCTGCGCCAACAGCATTCGTTTGACATCGGCGTGCTCGATGATGGGCACCGGCGCGGAGGCCGGGTCCTTGCTGGTGGGCACGCGGCCCTGCGTGCGGGTCTTGGCGTACTCCAGCGACTGCTGATAACCGGCGTAGCCGAGTGAGGTGGCCAGGAACCCGACACCGATCCGGGCCTCGTTCATCATCCGGAACATGTACGACAGGCCGCGATGAACGTCGCCCACGAGATAGCCGACCGCACCGGTTTCCGGCGCCGGCTGATACTTGCCCTCCCCGAAATTCAGCAGGGTGTTGGTGGTGCCGCGGTTACCCATCTTGTGGTTGAGGCCCACCAGCACAACGTCATTGCGGGTTCCGTCGGCAAGGAACTTCGGCACCACGAACAGCGAGATGCCTTTGACGCCCGGGCCGCCATCGGGTGCCTTGGCCAGCACGAGATGCACGATGTTCTCGGACAATTCGTGATCTCCGCCGGAGATCCACATCTTGGTGCCGGTGATGCGATAGCTGCCGTCGTCGACGGGCACCGCCTTGGTGGTGATGTCGGCGAGCGATGAACCGGCCTGCGGTTCGGACAGGCACATGGTGCCGAAGAAACGGCCTTCGAGCATCGGCCGCACCCAGGTGTCGATCTGCTCGTCGGTGCCGTACTCCACCAACAGGTTCGCGTTCGCCATCGTCAGGAAGGGATACGACGACGTGGATGCGTTGGCGGATTGGAACCACGCCATGGCGGCACGGGTCACCACCGTGGGCAGCTGCATGCCCCCGACCTCTTCATCGAATTGGGCCGCGATGAAGCCGGCCTTGCTGAACTCGTCGAGTGCGGCGCCGACCTCGTCGATCATCTCGACCTTGCCGTCGGCACCCATCGTGGGCTCGTTCTGGTCGGCCTTCTTGTTGTGTGGGGCAAACCGCTTGAGGGCGATGTCTTCGCTGAGGTCGAGGACGCTGTCGAACGTCTCTCGGGAATGCTCGGAGTAGCGTTCGCGCTCGATCAACGCGGTGGCATCAAGCCATTCGTAGAGCATGAAGTCGAGATCGCGTCGGGAAAGTGGGGCGGCCATGTGGATCTCCTAGCGTCCGAGCACGGTAAGGCTGTTCGACTTCCATACAACCACCGGACGAGCGTGCGGTGGCTCCGGACCTTGCCCCGTCAGGCCCGGCCACGCCGAGCAAAACGCGGTAGGAGCGATCCGGTGTCCGGACGTGCGAATGTGGATTAACTTGTCCGCCTTCGACGGGAGAAATCCATGCCCCGATACCTGACCTACGAGCTCATCGACGACGGCGCCATCGCCCGGATCATGCTGGACCGGCCGAAGACGCGCAACGCTCAGAACCGCGGATTGCTTGTTGAACTCGACGAGGCATTCAAGGCCGCGGAGGCAGACGACCGGGTGAGGGTGATCATCCTCGGCGGCACCGGACCCATGTTCACCTCCGGCCACGACCTCGGGTCGTCGGACGACCGGGCCGAGCGAGCACCCGGCCCGGACCAGCATCCGACCATGTCCACCTATGGCGGGACCAAAGCGGGCACCGAAGCCCGGATGCTGCAGGAGTGGCACTTCTTCTTCGACAACACCCGGCGGTGGCGCAATCTCCGCAAGATCACCATCGCCCAGACGCATGGCACGGTGTACGCCGCGGGTCTGATGCTGGCGTGGGCCTGCGACCTCATCACCGCGGACACCGACACGATGTTTGCCGACGTGGTCGGGTCGCGCCTGGGCATGTGTGGTGTCGAGTATTTCGGTCATCCGTGGGAGTTCGGGCCGAGACGGGCCAAAGAGCTACTGCTGACCGGGGATTCGATCAGCGCGCAGGAGGCGCATCAGATCGGGATGGTGAGCAAGATCTTCGCCCCCGACGAACTCGCCGACAAGACCCTGGATCTGGCTCGCCGGATCGCTCAGCGTCCGACGGTTGCCTCCCTGCTGATCAAGGAATCGGTGAATCAGTCCGTCGACAACATGGGCTTCTACAACGCGCTGAACGCCTGCTTCTCGCTGCACCAGATCAACCATGCCCACTGGGCCGAGGTGACGGCAGGCGAGACGATCATCGGTACTCCCGACCACGGCGTCGAGAGCTGGAAGACCGCCGCGCCCGTTCACGAACGACAGGTCGATTCGCCCTGGTGAGGGTGCGCCGAGGGCGGCGGTTCGGCGCCGGACGGCGATCGCGCGCTTGTTACTGACCTGAGACCGCGTGGGTGCGAGGCCGTAGCTCTGGTGCCCTACTGTGGCTGTAGTGACTCATGTTGCGCGTGTGACGCGCATAAACCGGACGTTTGTGGTTGCCGCGGCGGCAATCGGCATGTCCACCGGGGCGGTGGCCATGGTTCCGACTGTGATCAGCCCAACCATCGCCGTGATGCCGACCGCGTCGGCAGGCGACGTGACCGGCATGTACAACGCCGCCCAGCTGGGGTTCCGCACCGGCGACATCGGGACCGGTCTGAACGCCTTGCGCAGGTTGCTCGCAGCGAACCCGCGCGACGCTGATGCACTGGCGCTCCAGGCGCTGTGGTCGGACTACAACGCCGACAGGGCCACCACCCAGGCGGCGGTGAACGCATTGCAGAGCGTCGATCCCGCTCGCGCAGCGGTGATCTCGCGGGCGCTGACCGCTGTCGACACGGGAGTACTGGTCGGTCCCGATCCGGTACCGCGCCTGCTGTCGCCGTCCACCGGCATCGTTCTCATCGGTGTCGGCCCGCCGGCGGCCGGTGGTTTCGATGGCGAGATGACCGCCCGGTTGGTGGCGGCCTGGCTTCAGGCCGTGGCGGCCCCACGGTCGCCCATCATCGTCGTCGGCAACAAGCCGGGCATCCGAGAATGGCTGACGGCAAAGGCCATCGCTTCGTCGATGATTCACGTGGAACCACGCGCAACCACCCTGGTGCAGAGCGCACTGCTCGGTGCCGCGAAAGCCGCGGAGCTGCGACTTCGCGACGTGGTGCTGGTGACCTCGCCCGACCAGGTGCGCCGCGCGGCAGTCGACTTCCAGGTCGCCGGCGTCAAGGTGGCCCGTGCGACGACAACAATCACCGATCTGTTCGCTCATGTGGCCGTGCCTGCGAAGGTGGACCAGTGGGACATCTACCTCGACGCCTCTCGCGTGCTCGGCCTTCCCGACACCAGGGGCTGAGAGCCGAGCGCAGACCGACAGCGCGCTTGATCCTTGTCGCGATCGTCGGGGTGCTGACAACAGCCTGTGCCCCCGGGATGATCTTCGGCCCCGACTTCGTGTTGTTCACCCCGAAGGCAGCCCCGATCGTCGACCGCGCCGACTGTCTGACCCCGGACATCTACACGGGATTGACCGGCCTGGGGCCGTGGCCCTCGGCGGACATCGCGCCGGCGCCTGAGCTCGGCTACCCACCTGACGGCTTCGAGCCGGTGTCCGTGGTGCGGTGTGAACTCGCGCAGAACCCGGCGGGGAACACAACAGTCGACGCCGTGTCACTGGCCGGCGATGTTGCCGCGGTGGTGGAGGCGTTCTCGATCGAATCGAGGCGCTACCCCGACAACGTATCGATCAGCTGCGCCATCAGTGTGGATCCGGCTGTCGGGCTGTGGCTGGTCGACTCCCGAGGTCGCGCATTCCGGCCGGCCTGGCCGTCGGTCCCGTGCAGTTTTCGGGAGGAGCCGCTTGATGCGCTCAGAGCGCTCCACGAAGTCGGACGGGAGTCGTTCGACACCGGGGTCCCGATCACGTTGCCCCGCAATTGCACCGAGCGATCGAGCGGAGGACTCCACGTCGACGATGCCGCCCTGAAAGCCGTACGGCGCGAGGTGGCGGCTGGCGCCGATCCCGTCCTGTCCGTCCTGCCCCTGCCGATCGATGACGTGGGACCGCTGCAGGTGTGTCGTCACGGAGTGGACGAGCCGATACCCGGAGGGTGGCAGATCTGGTTGTCGGCGCACGAGAGTGCGCAGATGATCCGGTCGTACCTCGACGCACCTGTCGCACCTGCATGTGGCGTTGCCGCCACACGGATGGCTTCGGTGGTCTTGCGTCGAGCGGATGGCTCGGGTGGATCGAGTGTGTCGGTGGAGCTCGACGGATGCCGGCGCCTCGGGGACGGTGCCGCGCCTGCCTCGCTGATCGACCGCCTCAGCCGATAGCGCGGCCCCGGGTGTCAGTCCACCGGCACCGAGCGGAAATGGCTGATCACACGGCCTTCGGCGTACACGTGGAAGGCGAGCCCCGGGGGCTGGCCCTCGTTGATCACCTCGGCGCCTTCGAAGGGCAGGTTCAGCGTGGACGCCACCCCCGGCGCGAGGCACACCGGTCGCCCGGCGAAGGCGGTGACCGCACCGGTGTGCGCGTGGCCGCACATGAAGTTGACGATGTTGGGATGCTTGTCGACCAGGGCGATCAGTCGCTCTTCGCCGGTCTGACGAATGGTGTCCATGAACGGCATCTGCAGCATGACCGGCGGGTGGTGGAAGGCGATGAACACCGGGACGTGTGGACCGGCCGAAGAGATCTCGGCATCCATCCACGCGATGGTCGCATCGTCGAGATATCCCTCGTTGCGTCCGGGAATCGAGCTGTCGCACACCAGGAACAGGCCGCCCGCGATGGTCCGGGAGTGATTGAGAGGCCGGTCGGTGATGTGGGTGCCCAGGAGGCCGTGACTGAACTCGCCGCGGTCGTCGTGGTTGCCGGGACAGATGAGGATCGGCAAATCGCTGCGCAGGGTGGCGGCCGCTTCCTCGTACTGCGACTGCTTGCCGGTGTCGGTGATGTCGCCGGTGATCACCAGCGCGTCGATGCCCTCGGCACGTGCGTTGATGTAGTCGAGCACAGCGGTGATGCGCCGGCGGGCACGGAGGGTCCCGTTGAAATGCAGATCACTCATGTGCGCGACGACGAGCACGTGGCCTCCTTCTGTGCGGCTGTGACGACCGATCTGGGGCGACCGATTCGGGCAGCCAGTACTCGGGGTACCCAATTCGGGGCGAACGAGCGAGGGGGGTCACGACGAGCGCCAGGCTAGACCGTAACGCGCCGCGAACAACCCGACGCGTTCAGCATCGGCCGATTGCCGGCGGGATGTGCTCGCCGGCCCGCCGTCACAGGTCCCCGGGCAGCTTGTCGCGGCGGATTCCGCGCCAAGACGGGTGACGCAGATGACCGGTGCTCGTCCAGTCCATGAATCTCACATCGGCCACCAGCTTCGGCAACACCCATACGGCGTCGGATTCGACGGGCCGATCGAGGCTGCCGATGAACGGCGAGGTCTTGCGGCGCAGGGGCTCGAGTTCCTCCATCAGGGACTCGAGTTGGCTGTCGGTGAAACCGGTGCCGACCCGACCTATGTAACGGAGACCGGTTGCCTCCGGTAGCCCCATCAGCAGTGACCCGATGCGTTGACTGCGGCCCCCTTTGCCGGGACGCCAGCCGCCGATCACCACCTCGATATCGGTCCAGTTCTTCTGTTTCCGCCACGTCTTCGTGCGGCGGCCCTGCTGATAGATGGAATCGCGGCGCTTGGCCACCACCCCTTCCCAGCCCCGTTCACGGCTGAAGGCAACGGCATTGGAGCCGGGACCCTCGAGGAGCGGCGGCAGCTGCACCCGCGAATCGGACGAAAACGCCTGCGCGACTTCCTCGAGTAGCTTGCGCCGGTCCTCCCACTTGAGTTTGAGCAGCGACGAACCGTTGAGGTAGAGGATGTCGAAGAGCAAGAACTTGATGTCGAGGTCGTCGGTGGCCGCGCTGCGCCCGGCGAGCCGGGTGAAGTTGGTCCGGCCTTTCTCGTCGAACGCCACCACCTCGCCGTCGAGCACCACGTCGAGCAGTCCGAGATCGTCGGCGATGGGGTGGAGCTGGGGGAAGTCCTTGGTCATGTCGATGCCCGACCGCGACGTGAGCTGGAGCTTTCCTTCGATGTACCGCAACAGGATCCGGTAACCGTCCCACTTGCCCTCGAAAGCCCACTTGTCGTCGGTCAGTTCTTCGATGAGCTCGTCGGTGGCGAGCATCGGTCGTGGGTCGGCGAGGCTGTCGGGCACGATCGGCCGCGGCTCGTCGGACATCAGATGTGCCAACCAGTTCTTGTCACCGGTCTTGATCAGTGCATACCGGCCTTGAATCCGTTCGCCGTGCAGTCGGACGATGATCTCTTTGTCGCGCCACTTCTCGGTCTCGTAGGTGCCGCGGTCCCAGATCTCGACATGCCCGCCTCCGTATTCTCCGGCGGGGATGTCGCCTGCGAAGTCGGCGTAGTCGATCGGGTGGTCCTCGGTCTGCACGGCGAGCCGATTCTGGTCACCGTCGAGCGGCAGGTTCTTGGGCACGGCCCACGACACGAGCACACCGCCGCGTTCGAGCCGGAAGTCGTAGTGCAGGCGGCGGGCGTGGTGCTCCTGGATCACGAAGATGGGCCCGGCGGCCTGCTCGTCTTCGGATCGGCTGTCGCCGAAGGGCTCCGGCGTCTTTCGCTCGTCGCGCTTGCGCCGGTACTCCCCGAGGTCGACCACCGGCGGAGATGCCGCAGCCCGGCCGGGCGCGGGCTTCTCGGACTTTTCTGGGTCTGCCGCGGCCTCGCCGTCATCGGATTCTGCCTCCAGTCCGATCAGCAGGTCGCCGAACTGTTCGAGCCTGTCCGGCATCTCGTCGAACGGGATGTGCCGGATGTCCTTGTCGGCCAGCTCATCCCAGTGCCGGGGAGCGGCGACCCAGGGTTCCTCGCGGCCACGCATCGAGTAGGGCGCCAGCGTGGTCTTGGAGGCGCTGTTCTGGCTCCAGTCGACGAACACCTTGCCGCCGCGCACCGATTTGGTCATCTGGGCAGTCACCAGATCGGGGGTCTCGTTCTGCAACTGGGTGCCGATCTGTCTGGCGACCTTGCGTGCGGAATCCGACGAGATGGCCTTGTCGAGCCGGAAATAGATGTGGATTCCCTTGGAGCCGCTGGTCACCGGGAAGCACGGCAGCCCGATGCCGTCGAGCATCTCCTTGATGCGCAGCGCCACCTTCGCGCACTGGAACAACGTGACGTCCGGCCCGGGATCGAGATCGAGGACCACTCGATCGGTCATGCGATCGACTTTGTACGGGACGTCGGCCTGGCCCGGCGGCAGCGTCCACTGCGGCACGTGCAGTTCCAACGCGGCTTGCTGTGCGAGCCAGACCAACTCGGCGCGCGAGGTCAGCACCGGGTAGACCACCTTGCGGTCGCTGTGGTCCAGACGGACCCGGCCGAGCCATTCCGGAGCGTGATCGGGCAGGTTCTTCTCGAAGAACGGGGTCGAGTTCACACCGTCCGGCCACCTCTTGCGGGTCACCGGCCGGTCACGGATGTGCGGCAACATCATCGAGCTGATGTCGCTGTAGTACTCGATGACCTGCGCCTTGACGGTCCCGGTTGCCGGGTAGATCACCTTGTCGAGGTGGGTCACGGCGATCTTGTGACCGTCGACCTCGAGTGTGTTGCGGCTGGCCATGGTTCGGACTTTCCTGGTGGAGGGGGCTGCGCCTTGTGCGAGATACCTGCACAATGACGATATGCGCTCGATCTGGAAAGGCGATCTCAGCTTTGGCTTGGTCAACGTACCGGTCAAGGTCTATTCAGCGACCGAGAGTCACGATCGCAAATCACACCAGGTCGACTCGAACGACGGCACCCGCATTCGCTATCGAAAGGTCCGCGAGGGCACCGACGAAGAAGTCGAGTTCTCGCAGATCGCGAACGCGTACGAGAGTGACACCGGTCAGACCGTGGTGCTGACCAAAGACGATCTGGCCGAGCTGCCCGTCCAGCGCAGTCCGGAGATCTCGATCACCGACTTCGTCCCAGTTGATCAGGTCGACCCGATCTACTTCGACAAGCCCTACTACCTGGAGCCGGCCAGCAAGTCGCCGAAAGCGTACGCGCTGATGCGCGAGGCTCTCAAAGACACAGACCGGCTGGCCATCGCCACCTTCACCCTCCGTAACCGCACCCGGTTGGCGGCACTACGAGTGGTCGGAAATGTACTGACCCTCCAGACGTTGCTCTGGCCGGACGAAGTCCGCGAGGCGGCATTTCCGTCGCTCGACGAGTCGCCCGACCTCAAGCCGCAGGAACTCAAGATGGCGGCCTCGCTCATCGAGTCGATGTCGGCGGACTTCGACCCGAGCCAATACGAGGACACTTATCAGAACGAGTTGAGCAAGCTGATCGAAGCCAAGGCGGAGGGCACCGAAGCGTTCACCGCACCCGAGAAGGCGGAGGACGAAGACGACGACTCCGAAGTGGCCGACCTGCTCGCTGCGCTGCGCGCATCGGTGAAGAACCGCACCGGCTCGGCCGACGACTCGGACGACTCCGACGGCAGCGAGGACTCCGATTCGGGCAAGACGCCCGCGAAGAAGACGGCCGCGAAGAAGGCACCTGCCAAGAAGGCTCCGGCCAAGAAGGCCGCGGCAAAATCAACCGCTGCCAAGAAAGCCCCGGCAAAACGTAAGGCCGGCTGACCCGAAGCCGCGGTTGACCTGCGGTCATACCGAATATCATCCGTGAGGCCGATGGCCGTCGCTCGGTCCTCTGGCAATCTGGACAGATCGAACAGCAACAGAAACAAGAAGCCGGTGGCGCAGTGAGCGAACCGATGAGCGCCAGAGCCCGTCGGCGCGTCACCGCCATCGAGATCGCCGAGGCAGCGGCCCTCGCAGACGTCGCGGCGGCGATCTGTGTGTTGAGCCGGTTCCTGCCCATCGGGGGCGCGGCCTCGTTGGTCGCATCCGTCCCGTTCGCGATCCTTGCCGGGCGTCGGCGACTGCGGGTGAGTCTGCTCGGCGCGCTCACCGGGTACATCGTGGCGTTCTTGTTCGGTGGGTTCTCCGCCGCGAACCTGGTCGGAAGTGCGGCGATCTTCGGCACGCTCTCGGGAATCGCGCTGCGTCGTGGCTGGAACGCTCCGCGGGTCACCCTCACCGCACTGTTCGCGATCGCGGTGCCGTCGGCGGCTGTCGCGACCGGTCTTCTGGCTCTGTTCACCGATTACCGCGAGTTCATGATCAAACAGATCGACAACGGGTGGCGGGGCACCAAGCGATTGATGGACAACGCGGGCTTCGATCAGTTCACGTCCGTGGTCGACCCGGCGGTCAACTGGTGTCTCGACTACTGGTGGATCGCGATACCCGCGTCCGGAATCGCGGGGGTCACGTTCTCCGCACTGACCGTGTTCCTCCTTCATCGCCGGCCGGTCCCGCCGATGATCGCCCGACTGGGCACACCGCACACCGACGAACGACGTCCCGACGCCGGCCCCGTCGGCCCCTTGCCCGTGCGTCTGGACAATGTCGCCGTCACCTACCCGGGTGCAACAGAGCCGGTCATCGCCGATGTGTCGATGACCCTCGCGGCCGGGGAACTGGTGGCGGTGACGGGGCCCAACGGAGTCGGCAAGTCGACTCTCGCGAAGGTGGTCGCCGGACGTGATCCCACCGCGGGCACGGTCAGCCGGCCGGGGGCGGTCGGACTGGGTCGTCCGGGTGGCACCGCGGTGATCAGTCAGCGGCCCGAGACCCAGGTGCTGGGCATGGTGGTGGCCGATGACCTCGCGTGGGGCAATCCCGGACTCACCGAAACCCAGATGAAGGCATTGCTCGATCAGGTCGGTCTGGGCGGCATGCTGTACCGCGAGACCGGGACCCTGTCCGGTGGTCAGCTGCAACGTCTTGCGATAGCGGCGGCGCTGTCCCGACATCCTGCTGTGCTCATCAGTGACGAATCCACGGCGATGATCGACCAGGAGGGTCGCGCGGCGGTCAACGGGATCTTCCGATCGCTCGCCGACCACGGTGAGACCGCCGTCCTCCAGATCACCCACGACACCGACGAATCGGCGGTCGCCGACCGGGAGATCGCGCTGGATTCCCGGCATTCGTCGGTGTCCACCAAGCTGCGGACCACCACCGGCGCCGGCCGCGCGATCCGCGGCGCTCAGGTCAGCCTGATCGACGTCGGGTACGCCCACGACGCCGGGACGCCCTGGCACAACCAGATCTTCAGCGGGTTGAACCTGCACTTCGAGCCGGGCTCGGCCGTGCTGCTCACCGGCCCCAACGGAGCCGGCAAATCCACCCTCGCAAGGGTGATGACCGGGCTGCAGCAGCCCACCTCGGGCCGGGTGCTGGTCGACGGGATGCCGGTGCAGAACGGTCGGCAACACGCGTTGCTCGGGTTCCAGTATTCGCGCCTGCAGATCGTTCGGTCCCGCGCCCGCGCGGACGTCAAGGATGCCGCGGGTGTCGACGACACCGCGGCCAACGCGGCGCTGCTCGAGCTCGGCCTCAACTCCGCGGTCATCGGTGACGCGTTGGTGGACGAGCTGTCGGTGGGTCAGCAACGGCGGGTTGCCCTGGCCGGGCTGCTCGCCTGCAAGCCGCGACTGCTGGTTCTCGACGAGCCGCTCGCCGGTCTGGACGCCCCGGCCCGCGGCGCGATGGTCGCCGCGCTGCAGCGGGTGAAGGCGTCGGGCACCACACTCGTGGTGATCTCGCATGATGTCGGTGAGCTCGACGCGCTCGTCGACAGGACGATTGTCGTCGACGAGGGCACCGTCGACGGGCAGCCGGTCACGCCGGCACCGCCGCCCTCGAGTCTGAAATCCACCGCGAACCTGGCCAGCGTGGTGCGCACGCTGCCCCACCCATCGCCCGCGCGCAGATGGTGGGTGGGGACAAAACTTGTGGTGTTGGCGGCGATCGCGCTGATGTTCGCGCTCGAAC
Source organism: Williamsia muralis NBRC 105860 (assembly GCF_001598915.1). Taxonomy (GTDB): domain Bacteria; phylum Actinomycetota; class Actinomycetes; order Mycobacteriales; family Mycobacteriaceae; genus Williamsia; species Williamsia muralis. The sequence continues at coordinate 528,566 of NZ_BDAP01000002.1, forward strand.
CCACCTGGCTCAGTGTTGCCGTCGGCGCCACGATCGCCGCAGGCTGGACCGTGCTGGGCAGGGTGCCGCGCGCTGCCGTTCCCCGACTGCCACTCTGGCTCGTCGGGATCACACTCTTCGGCGGGTTCATCACCGCCCTCGGTGGCGACGAGCCGTACGTCACCGTCGGCGGGGTGGAGTTCGGGCTGGGCGGTGCCGCGTACTGGGGAATCCTCATCTGCATGACGGTCATCTCGCTGTACAGCGCGTTGCTGTTCTGCTGGACCACCCCGATGGTCGAGATACCTGCGTTTGCACAGCGGCTGGTCGGGTGGGCAGCGCGGCTGGGTATCCCCGCGCAGTCGGCCGCGGTGTCGGTGGCCCTTGCGCTGCGGTTGTGCCCGTTCTTGATCAGTGACTTCCGCACCCTGCTGCAGACCATCGCTCAGCGCAGGTCCGACAAAGAGCAGACGGCGCGGGAGAGGATCAACGGGTGGGCGGCCTGTCTGCCGATCGTCTGTTCACTTGCCTGCCAGAACGGACGCGAGCTCGCGGCCGCCATCGAAGCCCGAGGTGGGGTGGGATCGGTGTCCCGATCTGACCGGAGTCCGAGATTTATGGACCTCCTCGTGCTTATCGTGGTCCTCGGGTCGGTAGGCGCGGTCGTCGCGCTGGGATGAGCCCCCGCGGCCACGGCCGCGCGCGGGCAGACGGCCCGGTGCCGCGACAAGTGGAGGTCTGCGCAGTGATCGACGATCAACGGCAAGAGCACATCCAAGGGCAAGAGCGCCCGGGAGCGCCCGACGTCTCTGACACCGACATCCCGTACACCGACGTCGTCATCATCGGTGCGGGGCTGTCAGGGATCGGCGCGGCCTACCGGATCGCCGAGAAGAACCCATCTCTCACCTACACGCTGCTCGAGCGCCGTTCCAGGATCGGCGGCACCTGGGACCTGTTCCGGTACCCCGGAATCCGCTCGGACAGCGACATCTTCACCCTCAGCTTTCCTTACGAGCCCTGGACGCGTGAGGAGTCGGTGGCCGACGGTGACCACATCCGCGACTACATCACCGCCACCGCACACAAGTACGGCATCGACCGGCAGATCCGATTCGACACCAGAGTTCGGTCGGCCGATTGGGATTCGACCACCGACACCTGGACCGTGCATGCCGAGCACAACGGCACCGAGACCACGTTCCGGTGCCGGTTCCTGTTCTTCGGCACCGGCTATTACAACTACGACGAGGGCTACACACCTGAGTTCGAGGGTCTGGAGAACTTCGCCGGCCAGGTGATCCATCCTCAGTTCTGGCCCGAGGACCTCGACGTCACCGGCAAGAAGGTGGTGGTGATCGGCAGCGGGGCGACGGCGATCACGCTGATCCCGGCCCTTGCCGAGGCCGCGGACTCGGTGACGATGCTCCAGCGGACCCCCACCTACATCATCTCGATGCCGAAGGTGGAGCCGCTGGCCAATGTGATTCGAAAGGTGCTGCCACGCAAGATCGCCCACAACGTGGTGCGGTGGCGCAACGTTCTGCTGAACTCCTTCATCTATCTCGTCGCACGTAAGTCGCCCCGCGTCGCGAAGCGGTTCCTGCGCAACATCGCCGTCCGTAACCTCCCCGAGGGTTACGACGTCGACACCCATTTCAAACCCTCTTATCAGCCGTGGGATCAACGGATGTGTCTGGCGCCGGGCGCTGATCTGTACAAGGCCATCGCCGAGGGTAAAGCGTCCGTGGTCACCGACCACATCGAGACGTTCGACTCCGCCGGGATCCGGCTCCGGTCAGGGGACCACCTGGACGCCGACATCATCGTCACGGCCACCGGACTGCAACTGCAAGCGCTCGGCGGGATCGCCGTCAGCGTCGACGGGGAGGACGTCAAACCGAGTGATCGGTTTGTCTACAAGGGCCACATGCTCGAAGACGTACCGAACATGTCCTGGTGTGTGGGCTATACCAACGCATCATGGACGCTGCGCGCCGACATGACAGCGCAATCGGTGGCAAAATTGCTGTCGCACATGACGTCTCACGGCTACACGCACGCCTACCCGCATCTCGGCGACGAGGTGCTCACCGAGAAGTTCGCGTGGGACATCAAGGCGGGTTACGTCCTGCGATCGCCGCATGCGCTGCCGAAGTCGGGCACCAGACGTCCGTGGAACGTGCGACAGAACTTCCTCCTCGATTCCCTCGATCACCGGTTCGATCGCATCGGCGAATCGATGATCTTCGGTCGGGCCACCACTCCCGCCACCGCACCGACGGTCTCCGAGTCGTCCGTGCGGTGATTGAATCGGTGCGGTGAGCACATCGGACACAGAAGCGACAGCTGACGAGCCGAGGCCTCCGGGCCGGCCTCGCGACGGTTCGATCGACGACCGGATAGTCGCGGTGACCCGCGAAATGCTCCTCGATGTCGGGTGGGAGGGGCTGAGCCTGCGTGCTGTCGCGGCAAAGGCCGGCGTCGGGCGGGCGAGTCTGCGTCGCCGGTGGCGTACCAAGGCCGAACTGGTGTTGCATGCGATCCTCGGGCCCGAGCCCGACATGTCGCGGTTCGACGGATCCGACCGGGTGCAGTGGATCACCGAGACGGTCAACGGAAGTCACGAGTTGTTCGCCACCCCGGAGGTACGGGCCGCGGTCCCCGGATTGCTTCAGGCGCTGCGGGAGAACGATGACCTACGCCGGCGCCTGTGGTCGGATTTCAGTGGGCCGCCCGCATCGCTGTTCGCTGCGGACCCGGAGTCGACCAAGTCTGCCGATCCCGATGTCGATGCCCGCGCCATCTTGGCCCTCGCCGCGGGGTCGGCGCTGTTCCTCAGCGCGGTCGCCACCGACGACGACTCCGATGTCCTGCGGCGCAGGATCATCGAAATCCTCACGGCCGCATTGTGATGCATGTTCTTCACCTGCTCAGATCACTTCGGTGAAGCGGTGCTGAAGGTTTCGAGGATCGCGGTCTCCGCCGAGCGCCAGGTCAGGGCGAGTTCGGTGCGGGTCAACGAGTCGTCCGTCGGGGTGGCTGCGGTCAGCAACTGTGCGGCCTCGTAACTCAGTCCGCCGATCGGAACAATCCCGGCCACGGTGTCGGCGATCCGGCCCAGCGTACGGAACACACTGCCCGGCAATGGTATCCGGACGAATCGGCGTCCGGTTCCGCGTTCGAGCAGATCGATCATGCGCGCGAACGTCAGCATCTGACCGCCCAGAATGTACCGACGCGGACCGCGTCCAGGCGTCATCATCGCCACGTGTGCGTCGGCCACATCGCGAACGTCGATCATCTGCATACCCCCGTCGACCACCGGCGCGATCCTCGAACGGACGATGGGCGCCCAGCCACGCTCGGTCACACCCGCGGGCGTCTGCAGCGCCGGCCCGACAACGCTCGCCGGGTACGTCACCACCACAGGCGCGCCCGATTGCTGAAGTTCCCGAGCCACCCGGTCGGCATATGCCTTGGTCTGCCCGTAGGCGCTGCGGGCGGTGGCGGTGGGACTGTCCGGTCCGATCACTGGGTCGGGGGAGGGGAACAGTGCGGCATAACTGCTCACCAGGACCACTGGATCGAGGCCGGCGTCCACCGCCGTCCGCAAGATCGCCTCGGTTGCGTGAGCGTTGATCTGCCACATCAGGTCGGCCTGCCGGTCGTCGGTGCCGACAACGCCGGCTGCGTGGATCAGGGCGTCGCAGCCGTCGAGCAGGCCCTTTACAACCGATGCATCCCGCACGTCACCCGTCAGAACGCAGGCACGGCCCGACGGTGCCAACCGGGCGACGAGGGACGGATCCTCGTGCGGTGCCACCAGTACCCGGAGGTCGAAACCTGCGCGGTCGAGACCGTGGAGGATGTGTGCACCGACGTACCCGGTGCCGCCCGTGATCGCTACCCGCATGCCGGCCCCGGTCAGAAGGTCTTGTGGGGGACGCCGGCGAGCAGTCCGCCTTCGACGACGAACTCGCCACCGGTGGTGTACGACGATTCGTCACTGGCGAGGAACAGCACCATTGCCGAGACCTCTTCGGGGTCGCCGCCACGTCCGAGCGGGATGGTGAGGAAGTCCTCGGGGATTGCCTCGGTCATCGGCGTCCGGATGAATCCGGGATGGATCGAGTTGACCCGCACGTTCTTGGGCGCGAGCTCGAGGGCCACGGACTTGGTCAATCCGCGGACCGCGAACTTGGTGGCGGTGTAGCCGTGCAGCCCTGGGCTGCCGCGGAAACCCTCCACCGACGACACGTTGATGATCGATGCGGGTGCCGAGTCGGCCAGGGTGTTCGCTGCCGCCTTGATACCGAGGAAGGTGCCGGTCAGGTTGACGTCGAGGATGGCCTGCCAGTCGGCCAACGAGAAGTCGGCGATCAGGTTGCCGTTCACCATCCCGGCGTTGTTGATGAGCACGGACAGGCTGCCGAAGGTGTCGAGGGTGGTCTTCACGGCCTCGTGCCAGCTGTCTTCCTGGGTGACGTCGAGGTGGACGTACACAGCGTGGTCGCCGACTTCGTCGGCGAGTTGCCGCCCGGGCTCGTCGAGGATGTCGCCGATCACCACGCGGGCGCCCTCGGCCACCAACGCCTTGGCGTGGGATGCGCCCATGCCCCGGGCGCCGCCGCTGATCAGAGCCACCTTGCCAGCTACTCGGTCCATGATTTTCCTCCCCAACGAATCAATTCGGTACCATTGGTACCATAATTATCGACCGGGCGGGTTCTGGATGCGAGCAGGTCAAAACGGTAGTTAGGCGCCGTAAGGTTATCGAATTGTGATCTGAATCTCTGCATCGTTTACCTGCAACCCTCACGGGTACGCCTTTCCTCGACAGCTCTATCGACCAGAGAGTCCAACCGAAGGAGAGATATGAGCACCACATCGACAACGCTGCGCCAGCAGTTGCGCACCATTTTGACCCTGACCAACACCGAGATCCAGATCGCCGAGACGCGTACCGCGCAGGCACGGACCGAGGCAGTTCGTCGCGAGCTCACCGAGAACGCCGAGAACGGCCGACTCCGGGCACAGGCCATCGAAGAAGCGATCCGCGACCTGGGCGGTCTGCCCGACGTCATCCGGCCCATCGCCGGCCGTCTGTCCGCGTCCGTGAAGGCCCTTGCCGAGCAGGCGCAGCCGCTCGACGAGGCACTGCTGGGTGACCTTGCGCTCGAGCACCAGTTGCTCGACCGGGCACGCTACGTGAAGGCACTGGCCACAGCTGAGAACGAGACCACCGTGGTCACCCTGTCCGAGCAGCTGATCAACGCGCACGAGTCGACAGTCGTCTGGCTCACCACCCTGCTCGCCGAGGAAGCCATCGGCGGACCGGTTGCGCTGCGTCGCGGACCGTTGCAGGCCGCCAGCGGAGCGGCACTTCGCGCCGCCAGCATCCCGGCCACGCTCACCGCACGCGGAGTTGACCGCGCAGTTGATGCGATCCGTAACGCCCCCGCACAGGTCAGCGCATTGTTCGACCGCACCGAAGAGGCCGGCGAAGCCGCGCTGGGCCGGGCCGCCAAGGCGGGGCAGGATGCACTCGCCCGCACCTCGCGCGCTGGAGACACCGCACGCAAGACCGCCAGCGCGAGCCGGGACGCGGCACTGGAAGCGGCAGAGCAGACTGCTCGGGCCAACGGCGCGAACGACGCCGCGGACCGGCTGCACGCGGCCCGCGAAGGCACCGGCACCATCGACCCCGCCGATCTCCCGATCGATGACTACGAGTCGCTCAACGTGAGCTCGGTTGTCGCGGCGATCAAGGAGTTGGAGAAGCCGTCGGACGTCCGTCTGGTGATCGCATACGAGGAAGCGCACAAGAACCGCCACGGAGTGGTCTCGGCAGCACAGACCCGTATCGCGGCCATCGCGCAAGAAGTCGTCGGCGTGAAGTGACCTGACCTCACGTTCTCGCCGAGAACAAGCCCGCCACCACCGTGACCCGGTGGTGGCGGGTTCTTTTTGTGCCCAAGGTGCCCGGAGCATGCCGACGGGAAATCGGCTGGCACGGGCGCCGCTGGATCGGGCACAGTTGACCGGTGTCCACACCGACGTCACTGCCCCGTGCGCTGAAGCCCTTCCGGCATCAGCAGTACCGGTTGTTGTGCATGGGCCTGGTGCTGGCGATGTTCGCCGACGGCATCTGGACTGTCGGCGTGGTGTGGCAGGTCATCGACCTCGGCGGCGGCCCAGGGCAGCTGTCGTTGGTCACCGCCGTGGCTGCGGTCGGCATGGTGGCCTCGACGTTGCTCGGGGGAGTGCTGGCCGACCGGATGTCGCAGCGCACCATCCTGATCGCCCTCGAGGTCGTGAAACTGATCGTGATCGGCCTCGTGGGCGTGCTCGGCTTCACCGGCACGCTGCAGATGTGGCAGTTGCCGCTGGTCTCGCTCATCGGCGGGATCACGACGGGCATCTACTACCCGACCTATTCGGCACTGCTGCCGTCGTTGGTGCCGCGCGAGGAGCTCATGGCGGCCAACGGCATCGAGGGTACGTTGCGTCCCACGATCTTTCAGGCAGCAGGCCCGGCAGTGGCCGGCGGTCTGATCGCGCTGTCGTCGCCGGCCCTAGCGATCACCGCGTCCGCGGTCGCCTCGGCATTGTCGGCGGTGTTCTACCTCCTGATGCGGCCGACGCCGGCCAGGCAAGAGCCCAGGCCGCGCGCAGAACTGGTCCGCGGAACGGTCACCGACATCGCCGAGGGATTTGTGTACATGTGGCGTACCCCTTGGCTTTTGGCAACACTGCTGTTCGCCTTGCTGATGGTGTTGATGGTGATGGGACCGCTGGAGGTGCTGGTGCCGTTCGCGGTCAAGGAACGCGCCGGCGGCGATGCGGGTTCACACGCAATGGTGTTGGCGGCCTTCGGAATCGGGGGAGCGGTCGGCTCCCTGGTGATGGCGTCCATGCCGATGCCGCGCCGGTATCTGACGGTGATGTTCGTGGTCTGGGGTCTGTCGTCGTTGCCGTTGGTCGTGATGGGCATGGCCACCGAGGTGTGGGTGTTCGTCCTTGCGGGCCTGGTGCTCGGTTTCGCGTTCGACGGACCCATGGTCATCTGGGGCACCCTGCTACAGCGCCGGGTCCCGCCGCACATGCTGGGACGGGTCTCGAGTCTCGACTTCTTCGTGTCCATCGCGCTGATGCCCGTGTCGATGGCGATCGCGGCACCGGTGAGTGAATGGATCGGCCTGACAACCACTTTTGTCATCGCGGGCATCGCTCCCGTTCCCGTGGCCGCCGTCGCGTTCTTCGTCGCCCGCCTGCAACACGACGAGATCGCGAATCCGCTGCGCGACGGGCCGGCCACTGTCGAGGTGGTCACCACGGCCGAAGCAATCCCCGCCGTGGAGGTGAAGGCAGGCGTGTCAGATCAGGAACTGCTTCGCGCCGGCCACGACGAGTTCGGTGAGGTCGTTGACGATCGGTGACTCCAGTTTCCAGTACTGCCAGTACAACTGGATGTCGACGTGGTGATTGCCCAGGGTGCGAACCGTTCCCGCCGCCAGCGCCGGGGTGATCTGCGCGGCGGGGACCGCTCCCCATCCGGCCCCGAGTTCGACGGCTCGGTGGTATTCCACCGATGCGGGGACATAGGTGATCGGGGGGTCGACGTGACGCCGGGTCAATCGGTTGAGCAGGTCCGTCTGAATGGTGTCCTTGCGGTCGAACGCGACCATCGGCGCACGCGCCAGGTCTGCCGCGCGCAGCCCGTCTGGAAGCCATGTTTCGATGAAGTCGGTGCTGGCCACCGGGAGATAACGCATGGCGCCGAGAGCAATCGCGGCGCAGCCGCGCACGGGAATGGGATCGGAGGTCACCGCCCCCACCGCTTGTCCCGACCGCAGGAATCCGGTGGAGTGACTTTCGTCGTCCCTGAGCACCTCCACCGCGACGGGATGGCGCCGCTGTATCTCGGCAACCACCGGTAGCAGCCAGATCGAGATCGAGTCCGCGTTCGCGGCAACCGGCAGATGCATGCGGGGGACATCTCGGGGATCGGCCGCGAGCGCCTCGGGATGGCCGAGCAGAGCGGATTCGGCTTCGCGCCGGAGAAGGTCCCATTGCGCCGCGAGTCGCAGCAGAACCTCACCGTCCGGGGTGGCGCGTGCCGGTTTGGTGCGTTGCACCAGGACCCGCCCGACCGACGCCTCCAGGGCTTTCATCCGCTGGCTCACTGCGGACGGTGTGATGTGCAGAGCGTCGGCCGCGGCGTCGAACGTGCCCCCTTGGACCACAGCTGCGAGCGTGCGCAGCCCTTCGCTTGTGATGTCCACTTAAGTCAGTCTAATGCTCCATGAAAATCATTCGCTGGATTGAATGGACGGACCGACTTAGCGTGGCCTGGTGTCCTACTTCTTCCCGGCGGTTGCCGGCCTCCTGACCGGGGCGGGTCTGATCATCGCCATCGGTGCACAGAACGTGTTCGTCCTGCGGCAAGGTATTCGGCGCGAGCACGTCCTGCCGGTCGTCGCCGTGTGCACCGCATCCGACATCGTCCTCATCCTCGCCGGCGTCATCGGTCTGGGCGCAGTGGTCACCGCGCACCCGCAGGTGGTCGACCTCGCCACCTTCGCCGGTGCCGGCTACCTCCTGGTGCTGGCGGCGCTGGCCGCCCGCCGGGCGATGCGGCCGGCGGCGATCGACGCAGGCAACGCGGTGGCCGCGACGAGCAGATGGGCGGCCGTCGGCACAGCGGTCGCGCTGACCTGGCTCAATCCCCATGTCTACCTCGATACGGTCATCACCCTCGGCGCAATCGCCAACACCCATGGCCCGCAATCGAAATGGGTGTTCGCTGCCGGTGCCTGCGCGGCGTCTCTCCTGTGGTTCGCCGCGCTGGGGTTCGGCTCGGGAAAGCTGGCGCCACTGTTCGCCAAACCCCGGGCATGGCGACTGCTCGACGTGCTGGTGGCCGTCGTCATGGGGTCACTCGCGGTGGGTCTCATCGTGAGCGCGCTGTGAAGCAGATCCACCAAGCGGGTTGGTCGGCCGCCCCTTTCTGACTACTCTTGTGCGCAGAATCCCCGAGCAGTGAGGTCTGGATGGACAACGACAAGGCCGTGGCCACGTTCTTCGAGCTCAAGGAAAGCCAGGCGGTCAGCGAACCCGCCCATCTGGATGAACTCTGGGCCGCGTTGGACCCGATCGGGCGCGACTTCATGATCGGCGCCTGGTCCGGGGGCGAGCTGCCGAGCGGGCACAAGATGGACGGTCAGCTCGAGCTGGCGCGCTGGCACGGCAAGACATTCAACTCGATCTACGACGTCAAACCGCTGGTGTGCCGCGACGACGAAGGCAACCTGTACTCGAATCAGGAACTCGGCAAGGGTGAGGCCAGCCTGTGGGATGTGCAGTTCCGCGGCGAGACCACCGCGTCGATGGTCTACGACGGCCAGCCGGTCATCGACCACTTCAAGAAGGTCGACGACACCCACGTCATGGGCATCATGAACGGCAAGACGTCGCTGGTCCGTGACCGCCACTTCTACTTTTACCTCGAGCGCGAATGACCGCTGGGTAATCAACCGGACGAGCTGAGCCGGCCCGACTGATCCGACACGTGGGCTCTGGCCTTGTGGGACCTCGCGCCGACAGCGACAATTCCGATATGCCCCGCACCGTGCCAGTTTGCGTCAATGCACGTGGCGGCCACGCGCGGGCGCCTGGCACACGGGCGGCGCGCTGGTGACCAGCCTGGTGGCGACCTCTGCTGATCTCGGTGCCGACAGCGGCCTCGAGCCCTTCTCGATGATCGCGCTGGTGTTGCTCATGGCCGCGATCGTGGGGCTTGTCGCCACCCGGTTGCGCCAGCCGATGATCGTGGCTTTCATCGGCGTCGGCGTGCTCGTCGGCCCGGTCGGCACGGGATGGGTTGTCGCCGATGGGACCATCGAGCTGCTGGCTCGGCTGGGCATCGCGGTACTGCTGTTCCTGGTCGGCTTGCGGCTCGACCTCCACCTGATCCGCAACACCGGGCCGATAGCGCTCATCACCGGGCTGGGCCAGGTGATCTTGACAGCGGTCATCGGATACGGCGGTGCCATCGCGTTCGGGATGGACGCCACCTCCGCGCTCTATGTGGCTGTGGCGCTGACGTTCTCGTCCACGATCATCGTGGTGAAGCTACTCTCGGACAAACACGAGATCGAGCAGCTCCACGGCCGGATCGCACTCGGTGTCCTGATCGTGCAGGACATCGTCGTGGTGCTTGTGATGATCGTGCTGACCGCCGTCGGGCACGGCAGCGGCGACACCAACATCGGGCTCAGCGTGGTGCTGGTGGTGGCCAAGGGCATTGCGCTCTTGGTGGGCGTCGGCCTCATGATGCGGTACGTGTTGCCGTGGTTGCTCGGTCACATCGCGCGATCTCAAGAGTTGCTGGTGCTGTTCGGGGTCGCCTATGCCGTGGGTGTCGCAGCGCTGACCGAGTGGCTCGGTTTCAGCTCCGAGGTCGGTGCCTTCATCGCGGGCATCTCCCTGGCCGCAACGCCGTATCGCGACGCGATGGGTGCACGGCTGGTCAGTTTGCGGGACTTTCTGCTGCTGTTCTTCTTTCTCGACCTCGGAGCACGACTCGAGTTCGCAGATGCCGGTGGGCAAGTGGTCGAAGCGCTGGTGTTCTCGGCATTCGTCCTGATCGGAAAGCCGATCATCGTCATGTTGATCATGGCGGTGATGCGCTACCCGGTGCGCGTGGGATTTGCCACCGGTGCCACCCTCGCGCAGATCTCCGAGTTCTCACTGATACTCGCCGCTCTGGGGTTCGGTCTCGGCCACATCGATGGCGCCACAGTCAGTCTCATCACGGTCGTCGGGCTCATCACCATCGGCTGTTCCACCTACCTGATCCTGTACTGGAGTGCGATCTTCGACCGCCTGGAGCGCTGGGTGGCGGTGTTCGAACGGACCGAGAAGCTGCGTCCCGAGGCAGCCGACATCACGCCCGAGATCGACACGATCGTCTACGGACTGGGCCGGTTCGGTACCCACGTCGCCGAGCACCTGAGCGAGTCGGGACACAAGGTGCTCGTGGTCGACTTCGATCCCCAGCGCGTCGCGCACCACAACAACCGCGGACAGCCGGCAGTCTTCGGCAGTGCCGAGGACGTCCACTTCCTCGAATCATTGCCGCTCGCGCAGACGCGGTACGTCATCAGCACCATCCCGGTGATCGACACGAGTAGGACTCTGCTGCACAACCTTCGGCAGGCGAAGTACGCCGGTCGCACGGTGGTCACCGCGCACACCCGCCACGATGCCGAACAACTGCGCTCGGCCGGTGCGGACGTTGTCCTCGAACCCTTTGCATTGGCGGCGGGTGCCACAAGCGATGCGCTGCGGGCCGCGCTTGACGCACTCGATCAGGACGAGTCCGACAGCGCACGCGTGGCCGAGTCCGGTTCCGCCGAGTCGGGCATCGACGATCCCGCTGCATCGAGGGGCGGCGTGCCAGAGGAGTTCGGCCCCCGCGACACCCGCGAATGATCGGGTGGTCGCAGATGGAAGTGACTACAGTCAGTGTCAGATGGCGGTGCCGGTCGGGCGTTGTGCCATCCGGTTTCATCGGTCGAGTGGAGGGCGGACATGGTCGCGAGTCGAGCTGCGGTACTCACTGAGGCAGGCGGTGCCCCGGTGCTCGCCGACATCGAGGTCCGTGAGCCGGTTGGCGACGAGGTGCTGATCAAGATCGGTGCTGTCGGTATCTGCCATACCGACATATCCCTGGCTGCCCGATGGCCGGCGAAGCGGATGCCGATCGTGTTCGGGCACGAAGGCTGCGGCGTGGTCGAAGCGGTGGGGCCGGGTGCCACTGTTGCCGTCGGGCAGCGTGTTGTGCTGACGTTCAACAGTTGTGGAGTCTGTTCGCAATGTGCGGCCGGTCGTCCTGCTTACTGCGACCGATCGACCACCTTGAACATGCGCGGTGACCGTGCGGACGGGTCCGGCGCCTTGAGCTGGTCGGGGGCCTCGAGCGGATCGAATGGCCCGGTTGTCGGTGGCTTCTTCGGCCAGTCGAGTTTCTCGACGTATGCGATTGCAACACAACGAAACACGGTCTCGATCGGCGATCAGATCGATGCCGCCACAGCAGCTCCGCTGGGGTGCAGTGTGCAAACCGGAGTCGGTGCGGTGCTCAATGCCCTGCGGCCGGGCATCGGCGACTCGATCGCGGTGTTCGGGGCAGGTGCCGTCGGTCTGTCTGCGGTGATGGGGGCAAGGATTGCCGGTTGCCGCACGATCATCGCAGTGGATCCGATCGCCGAGAGACGTTCACTGGCAATGGATCTAGGTGCCACACATGTCATCGACCCCACCGAATCCGCCGTGGTGGAGGCGGTGGTGGAACACTCCGCCGGCGGTGTCGGCCACGCCCTCGACACCACCGCCATCCCCGCCGTCCTCGCCGACGCCGTGTCAGCGCTGCGTACGCGAGGCCAGTTGGGCATCGTCGGCCTGGGTGCTCGGACGGCTGAGCTCCCCGTCGGACTCGTGATGGGAAGAGGGCTGTCGATCCGGGGCATCGTCGAGGGCGACAGCGTGCCGCAGACCTTCATCCCCGAACTCGTCGATCTGTACTCGCGCGGAGACCTACCACTCGAAAAGCTGATCACGCCCTACGCTTTCAGTGACTTCGACAGCGCGTGGCAGGCAGCGAGGTCGGGTTCCGTTGTGAAGCCGGTTCTGACGGTGTGATGGAGCTTTGGTCAATCGGCCCCCATCCTGGTTTCAAGGTGTGCAAAGAGCGTCGTCGATGAGTTGTCATCGCCCATACTGGCGGTGGTTCCACGCACACGTGGACTGTGCCCATGAGGGAGGCGATGGCTGATGGCTGACGATGACCACTCCGGTACCCGGCCGGCCGCGTGGCGTGAAGGCCTTGCAGAGGGCGCGGATTCCCTGTTCGCCGGACGGGAACGAACCGAACCGGACACCGAGTATCGGACCCTCACCTACGAGGTCACCGACCGCATCGCCCGGATCACCTTCAACCGGCCCGAGCGGGGTAACGCCATCACGGCCGACACCCCGGTCGAATTGGCTGCTGCCGTCGAGCGCGCCGACCTTGACCCACGAGTGCACGTGATGGTGGTGTCCGGACGTGGCAAGGGTTTCTGTGGTGGTTACGACCTGTCGATCTTCGCGGAGAACGGCGGGAATCCGTCAGACGGTCCGGACGCGGCTGCCGGGACCGTACTCGATCCGATTGTGCAGGCGCGCAACCACAATCCTCATGGCACATGGGACCCCATGGTCGACTACGCAATGATGAGTCGATTCAACCGGGGTTTCGCCAGTCTCCTGCATGCCAACAAACCGACGGTGGCGAAACTCCACGGATTTGCGGTTGCCGGCGGAACCGACATCGCGCTGTATGCCGACCAGATCATCTGCGCCGACGACACCAAGATCGGCTACCCACCGACCCGCGTCTGGGGAATTCCTGCGGCGGGGATGTGGGCGCACCGACTCGGAGATCAACGGGCCAAACGGCTTTTGTTCACCGGTGACTGTTTAAGCGGAAAACAGGCTGCCGAGTGGGGACTGGCAATCGAGGCGCCGGAGGCGGACCGCCTTGACGAGCGCACCGAGGATCTGCTGGAACGGATCTCGCGGATGCCGATCAACCAGCTCATCATGGCCAAGTTGGCGATGAACAGTTCGCTGCTGTCGCAGGGTGTTGCCAATTCGACGATGGTCAGCACTATCTTCGACGGCATCTCCAGACACACTCGCGAGGGATACGCATTCCAGATGCGTTCGGCAACGGTCGGATTCCGCGAGGCGGTGCGCGAGCGCGACGAACCGTTCGGCGACTACAAGCGCGCTCAGTTCGACAAGCCCGGAGATTCCTGATTTGTCCGCGCGCACCACATCCGGAGGCCCTTGGTTCTGTGTCAACTGCGCCAACGAGTATGCGCCCGCTGTTGATCCGCCTGCGGAGTGTCTGATCTGTGCCGATGAACGTGAGTTCGTCCCGCCGGACGGTCAGCAGTGGGCTCGGCCGGCCGACCTCGATGAGCGAACCATCGACTGCAGCGAGGTGGAGCCAGATCTGCTTGCCATCACTCTGGATCCGCAAGTGGGTATCGGGCAACGAACCTTCCTGATCCGAACGGCGGCTGGAAACCTGCTGTGGGAACCGCCTGGGTACATCGATGAGTCGTTGGTCCGGCTCATCGGGTCCCACGGAGGCATTTCGGCGATTGCGTCCAGCCACCCTCACCTGGTGGGAGCCAGTGTTTCACTGAGCCACGAGTTCGATTCGGTGCCTGTTTATTTCAACCAGGCCGACGCGACCTCACTGACCCGCCCCGACGACGTCATACGGTTCTGGACCCATCGTCAACCCGTGTTCGGCGGCATCGAACTGGTGCAATGCGGCGGCCACTTCCCTGGCAGCTCTGTGCTGCTGTGGCCGGATGGCGGCAACGCCAGGGGAGCGATCTTCGTCGGTGACACCCTCATGGTCGGCGCGGACAGGCGCTGCGTCTCGTTCATGCGCAGCTACCCCAATCTGATCCCGCTGCCCCCGCGCCTGGTCCGGAAGATCGAGGCGACGGTTATGGCGTTGCCGTTCGACCGGATCTACGGAGGATTCGGCGGACAGGTGATCGAGTCGAACGGTCCTGCGATCGTCCAATTTTCGGCTGACCGCTACGTCGGCTGGGTCACCGACGAACTGCGCGACAGGAGCGAGTGACACCGCGAGCTCCGCTACGTTCCTGAGGGTGAAGCCCTCACACTATGGAGTTGTCAATGTGCCTGCGCGTTCTCGGCTGTGCCGAGTGAGGCCGGGTGGAGCGGTCTGTAAGTCGTCATTCGTCTTGCAGTTGAACGAAGGTGCGCGCTGCAGTGAACGGTGAGTCAGGCTGCGTGGGTGAGGGTTCGGCGGTAGTAGGCCGGTAGTGGTTGTCGGGTGGGGTCGATGTCGGCGGGTGGGATGAGCCAGGGATGTCCGTCGGTGCCCATGGTGATGTCCCAGTCGGTGTGGTGCACGGCCCGATGGCAGGTGCGGCACAGCAGGCATCCATTGGCGAGGGTGGTGGGTCCGCCGTTGGCCCAGTGGACGATGTGGTGGCAGTCTGACCAGGTCGCTGGTGCCCCGCATTTGATGCAGCAGGTATCGCGAATCAGGATCGCTTTACGAACTGGCCCGGTGAACAAACGCTTGGGTGGGCTCAGGTCGATTGGCACCTGCTGCCCGTCCAGGGTGATCGAGGTGATCACTGCATCACACGCAGCTGCTGCCGCGGTTGCTTCGGTGACCGGACCCATCCACCGCAACACGGCTCGGTCGGGATGATCAGCCGGAACAGTCACCATCACTTCTGTTTTCGGTGCCGACACGAAACCCTGCCCACCACCACAATCAAGCAGTTGATGCAGCGCATCAGCCCGTCGTTGCGACGGTGTGCGGGTATCTGCGCTCCCGTCCGGTTCGGGGCGCGGCCTGGACCACACGTCGAGCGCGGACATCATCTTTTCCCCGGTCACCGCATCCACATCAAACTTGCCTGCCAATCGGCCGTCGCTGGTGACCCCGTAGTCGACTCGGTTCAGTGAGGTGTCTTCGGCTGCCGGCAAACCGCCAGTTACTCCCGCCACGTCGTTACCGACTGCCCTGGCGATCGTGCTGATCTCCGCCGGCGGGGCACCGGAGATCGCGGCAGCCAGAAGCTTTCGCTCGATGTCAGACCTGAACTGTTCGGTCATCGCGGAACCGGAGCGACCGCTGACGTGGTTCATACCAGTGACCAACGCATCAACATGCTCAACGGACAAGAACCCGTCCCGACCGTAACCGGCCGTGCGATCCAAACCTGCCAGTCCGGTCCCGACACGCAGCCATCGCGTCGCCGTCGCCGGGGCGGCACCATTCTCCTGCAGCAACTTCGACGTCGTCGATCCGGACCGTTTGGCCAACCCCATCCGGTCGATGAGCGCTGCACCCACCGCTAACTGGAAGTCGGCGGCATTACGCAACGTGATCAAATCCCTCACCACACCCAGCGCACCGGCCGCATCATCAGGAAACACCACGCCGATGACCTCATCAACCAAATCCACAACACGCATCATCAGACCCCCTCCGAGACAACAACACTGGGACAACAACATTGGGACAGCCGATCACAATGGTGGCGTAGTCACACGTATCTCAGAGTCAGGTCTTGCGGACGATCAGCGTGGTATCAGTCTAGATCAGTCGAACACACATTCGATAGTCATCCGTTTGGATGAACCTCACCGTCGGCATCTCGGTATATCAAAGCGACTCGCGCCCAAGCACCTTCGCGATCAACGGCAGACGATCGGCCTGCATCTTCTGTTTCATGGCGTCGACAAAAGCTGGGTCAGCAGTATTCGGCGAGCCCGCGTCGAAAGGCGGTGCCGGGTCGTACTCGATCATCAGCTGGATGCGGCGTGCCACATCCTCGCCGAAAATGGTTGCAGCGACGGTCAAGGCGAAGTCCATGCCGGAGGTGACGCCGGCGCCGGTGATCACGTTGCCGTCCTGGACAACTCGCTCACCGACGGGTTCGCATCCGAACTCGCTGAGCATGGACATCGACGCCCAGTGGCTCGTCGCCCTCTTTCCCGAGAGCAGGCCGGCTGCCGCGAGGGTGAACGAGCCGGTGCACACCGAGGTCACCCATCGAGCGCCGGCAGCCTGTGTGCGTAGGAAGTCAAGCGCAACAGCATCTTCGAACAACTCGAACGCTCCCCGCCCACCGGGGACGAACAGCAGGTCGGCCTGCGGCGCCTGGTCAAGGGTGACGGTCGGAACGATGCTCCAACCACAATCGGTGGTCACCGGTTCGAGGTCGTGCCACGCCAAGTGCACGTCGGTGTCGGGGAAGTGCGAGAAGACCTGGGCGGGGCCGGTCATGTCCAGCTGCGTGACGTTCGGGAAGAGCAGCACGACGATCTGCAGTCTGGTCATGACCGACCTTAAATCAGAGGTCATCACCGATAGGGCTGTTCGAGTCCGACTCTCACTCGGCTACTCGAACCAGAGCCTTGCCGAAGTTGCGACCACTGAGCAGGCCACGGAATGCTTCGGGGACGTTGTCCAAGCCGTCGGTGATGTCTTCGCGGTACTTCAGTGACCCATCGGCCACCCACTGTGTGGCCTCCTCGAGGAAGCTAGGCATCTGCTCGGCTGCGAACTCGGTCTGGATGAACCCGCGGATGGTCAGGCTCTGGGTGAGGACGGCGCCCATCAACGCACCGGACCGGTCCGGGCCTTCCGGGGCCGACGTCAGGTTGTAGTTGGCAACCAGGCCACACACGGGAATGCGTCCGTACAGGTTCATCCGGGGAAGCACCGCGTTGAAGACCGCGCCGCCCACGTTCTCGAAGTACACGTCGATGCCATCGGGGGTCGCGGCCGCGAGCTGGTCTTTGAAGTCGTCGGCACGGTGGTCGATGGCTGCGTCGAAGCCGAGCTCGTCCTTGAGGTAGGCCACCTTGTCTGGTCCGCCGGCGATCCCGACCGCACGGGCGCCCTTGAGCTTGGCGATCTGCCCGACCGCTGACCCGACCGGGCCGGCAGCTGCGGCCACCACCACCGTCTCTCCCGGCTGCGGCTTTCCGATGGTCAGCAGCCCGGCGTATGCGGTGAAGCCGGGCATACCGAGAACGCCGAGCGCGGTAGATGGTGAGATGGCCTCTGGATCGAGTTTGCGTAGGTATTTCGCCTGCTCGATCGAGTGGGTGCGCCAGCCGGCGTACCCGAGCACCACGTCGCCCGGCGCGAAGTCGTCGACGGTCGAGGTGAGGACGCGCGAGACCGTGGCGCCCACCATGGTGTCGCCGATCTCGACCGGTGGGGCGTACGACTTGGCCGCACTCATCCGGCCACGCATGTAGGGATCCAGCGACAGATACAGGGTTTCCAGCGCCACCTCGCCCGGCCCCGGTTCGGCGAGATCGAACTCTTCGAATCGGAAGTCGGAATCCTTGGGTTCGCCGTGTGGGCGCTCTGCCAGGACGATGCGGGTGCCGTTGGTCATGTATCTCCTCGTCGAGAATTGTTGCGGTCTCCCTCGTCAACAGCCGAGGGTGACCGTGCTGTTCCGTCGGCTGCCGAATGTGAGGCAACTCAAGTCACCATCGTCGCTCATCTGGCCCGCTACGGTGGGCCGATGAGCAGCAACAAGCGACCGGCGTCCGATCTTTCCGGCCGGGCTCGACAGAACCAGATCTACACCGACGGCGTCTTCGGTCGAAAGCCGAAGGTACCCACCAATTTCGACGATCTGGAACGCGCTGCCAAGCGCAAGATGTCCGCCAAGGCGTGGGCGTATGTCGCTGGCGGGGCGGGTGATGGCAGCACCATGCGGGCCAACCGCCGCGCCCTCGACAGCTGGGCGATCGTCCCCAGGATGCTGCGCGACGTCTCGGTACGGAGTCTGTCCACCGAGCTGTTCGGGCAGCAGTTGCCGGCACCGATCCTGTTCTCCCCGGTGGGTGCGGGCGGCCTGGTCTTTCCGCAGGCCGACGTCCACATCGGCCGGGCCGCCGCCGAACTCGGTGTCCCGTACATCTTCTCCAGCCAGGCCAGTGCGCCGATGGAGAGCACTGCCGCGGCAATGGACGAGGTGTCGCCGGGGGCGCCCCGCTGGTATCAGCTGTACTGGTCGAGCGACGAACAGCTGGTGGACAGCTTCCTGCAGCGCGCCGAGAAATGCGGTGCGGCGGCCATCGTGGTCACGCTCGACACCACCATGCTGGGATGGCGGCCGCAGGACCTGAACCTGGGTTCGCTGCCGTTCGCACAAGGGTTGGGCATCGACCAGTACACCTCTGATCCCCGCTTCATCGACATGGTGCGAGCTCGTATCGCTGCGGCCGTACCCGGTCCCAAACCCCAGGTGACGGTCGGCGCGGTTAAGTCCCTGGTGTCGATGGCGAAGAACACCCCCGGCAGCGTGCTGGCCAACCTTCGCTCGCCTGTGCCCAGGGAGTCTGTACAGACCTTCCTGGAGACCTACTCGCGTCCCTCGCTCAACTGGACGGACATCGCCGGGCTGCGCGAGCGGACGTCGCTGCCGATCGTCTTGAAAGGGATCCTGCACCCCGACGACGCACGGCAAGCCGTCGATGCCGGGGTGGACGGCATCCTGGTCTCCAACCATGGCGGCAGGCAGATAGACGGATCCATCGGCTCAGTCGAAGCGCTCACCGACGTGGTGGCCGCAGTTGACGGCAAGGCGAAGATCTTGCTGGATTCGGGCATCCGCGGCGGCGCCGACGTCTTCAAGGCGTTGGCTCTGGGTGCGGACGCGGTCTGTATCGGCCGTCCGCACATGTACGGACTCGCGCTGGCCGGATCGGCAGGTGCGCGAGATGTGGTCGCCAACATCATCGCCGAGCTCGACCTGACGCTGGGACTGTCCGGGAACACCAACACCGCCGACCTGTCGCCGGCGGTGTTGAAGAAGGTACGACTCGACTAAATGAGTTTTCGACCGGTCCGGATCCGGCGCCGGACGTCCCACAGGTAGGCGTTGAACGGGAATGCGCGCATCGGTTCGGGTAGTCGCGTCACAACGGAGCGGACGATGCGATTGTGCAGGTCGAAGAGTTGTTGTTGCCGCGGCGTCCACTCGAGGCCCATCTTCTCGCGGAACTCGGGTGGCAGGAACCCGGCGGTGAGGAACAGGCCGAAGTCGCCGATCAGCATGGACACCGGCTTGGGCAGGAACTCGAACTTGGCGATGCTGATCAGCAGTTCCCGGATGGTGTCGTCGATCTCGAGCTGCGCGACGGTGCCATCCCAGTACTCCTGGAAGTCGGCGCGTGTGGCCGGCCACATCTCGCGCGGCATCTGCAGCGTGGTGCCCATGAGAGCGCCCTGCTGGTATGCCTCTTCGGTGATCGCCGATGGGTCGCCGTAGAGAATCTGCATGTCTTCCCAGCCCTTGTACAGGCAGGCGGCAACCCACAACTGCAGGCGGGGATCAAAGGCGTTGTACTCGACCGGGCTCGACTCGGTGGACCGCACCTGCGCGTGTGAGTGGCCGACGGCTTTGCGGTACGCCTTGCGGTCTTCCGGGGTGCCGTTCACCGCGACCGCGAGGTACGACAGTGTGGTGCGGCCCCGCTTGATGGGGTGCTTGAACAGGTTGCCGGTGTCGACCTTGCTCTCTGCGACGCCGTATCCGACCGCAGGGAGTGCAAGTTGCATGATCACGTTGGCGGCCCCGGCGAGAGCCGAGATGCCCGGCATGTCCAGCAGGTCGCCCGGTGCGCTGTCGGTCTCTGCGCGATTTCGGGTGCGGATGGGCTGCGGCATGTCGATGGACAGGGCAGCCGTTCCGTCAACGGTTCCAGACGTCATTGTCGGCCTCCAAGGTTGCTTCTGATAACAACCGTTATCTCTTTCGTATTGAAGCGGCGATCGGACCGAAAGTCAATCGTCGTTAACCGAAGGTGGAAAGATGAGGTCCATGGCAGATCCTTTGCGCCCATATGGCGGCGAGAATGGAGCTGACCGGGTCAAACGTCGCCGGGCAGCGCTGATCGAAGCTGCGCTCGAGATCCTCGGCTCGGCCGACGGGGTGGCGATCAGCGTTCGCGGGGTGTGCCGGCAGGCCGGACTGACCGCGAGATACTTCTACGAGAGCTTCGAAGACGTGGACCAGTTGGTGGGCACCACGTACGACGCCGTCGTCTTCGACATAGCCGAGGCCGCCCAGACCGCGGTGACATCCGGCGGGCAGTCTCCGCGCGAGCAGATCCGTTCCGCGGTGGGCGCCATCGTTCGGCTCATCGACACCGATCGGCGCAAGGGCCGGGTGCTGTTCTCGCAAACACTGCTCAGCGGAACCCTGGCCACCAAACGGATGGACGCCGCCATGATGTTCGCGGCGCTGACCATCCAGACCTCGGGATCCCAATTCGACGACGCGACCACCCAAGGAGCAGCCCACTTCTACGTCGGCGGACTCGGGCAAGTGCTCAACGCGTGGATCGACGGCCGAATCGATTGCCCCACCGACGAATTGATCGAACTGTGCGTGACGATGATGTTCGGTGCGATCTACGAACTGTTGCCCGAGAACGCTCAGCGCACCGATTGACCGGCGCGGCGTTCGTTCCAGCGGTCGAAGACCAGCCACGCGAGCAGACCGGCCACAGCTACACCGATACCGCTCAGGCACACGGCAATCCAGCCACCGGCGCCGTATGCGTAGCCCGATGAGACCGAACCCGCCACCGCGCCTGCGAAGTACGTGACCATGTACGCCGTGGTCACGCGGCTGCGCTCCTCCGACGCCAGCGAATAGATCGCGGACTGATTCGCCAACTGCGAAGCCTGAACCCCGAAGTCGAACACCACGAGGCCGATCACCAGTGCTGCCAACGGTGTTCCGGGCCACGCGAGCGACAACCAGCCGATGATGGTGACAACCCAGGCGGCCGTGCTCGCCATCCGCAGATGCCCACGGTCGGCGAGCTTTCCGAACAGCGGAGCCGCCGCGGCGCCGGCGACCCCGGCAAGACCGAACAGGCCGATGGCAGCCTCCGAGTAGGAGAAGTGCTCGCCCCGACTACCCGAGAGGAGGAACGCGATCGAGGTCCACATGGCGCTGAACCCGAACATCGTGAGAAACCCGAGCAGCATCCGTTGCCGGAGCATCGTCTCGGCACGGACGATCCGGGCCACCGAGATCAGCAGTTGGCCATAGGGTTGCCGGGGACGGGGCGCGTCGGGTGGCACCGAGACGTAGACCACCACGGCCAGCACGACCATCAGGGCGGACCCCGTGAACAACACCGATCGCCAGCCCCCGAATTCGGCGATGAGCCCGCTGACGACGCGGGCCAGCAGGATGCCCAGCAACAGCCCGCTCATCACCATGCCGACCACGCGCCCGCGATCTGACGGCACCGCAAGGGACGAGGACCACGGCAACACGATCTGGGCGGTGGCCGCACACACGCCGGCCAGGATCGATGCGACGAAGAGGGTCCCGAAACCTGGAGCCAGTCCCGAGAGCAACAGGGCAACCGCTGATGCGACCATCATGCTGGGCGCCAACAACTTCCGGTTCAGCAGATCGCCCAGCGGGACCAAGAACAGCAGCCCGGCCGCATACCCGAGTTGAGCGGCGGTCACCACCAGAGCGGCAGTCGACGTGGAGACATCGAAGTCCTGGCGGATCTCCTCGAGTACCGGTTGCAGGACGTAGAGCGACGACACCGAGACGCCGCACGTGATGGCGAACAAGACCACCAGGGACCTGCTGATCCCCGGCCGGTCACCCGGTGAGGCCGGGATCGTCGACGACGGATCGGTGGGTGGGCCTGGCGTCGTTCGCATGATCCCCAGCCTGCCGGATACGTCGCGGTGACGCGTGATCGGAGCCCTGCGGCGACGTCGGGCAGGCGGCGGCGCGGCGGCATCGGAAGGCCTTCCGCGGCGAAACGCCCATCGACCGACCCGTATTCGCGTGAGCGTGATGGAGCGGCACAGTAGGTTGATGACATGAACACCGTGCCCGAGCCGACGCCGCGAGACCACGGCGGCGACAGTTGGCGCGAATACGGCCAGGAAGATCTGCCTGCGCCGCTCGCGGCAGCGCTGTCGGCCTTTGCCGAACACGGATATCACGGCACCTCGGTACGCGACATCGCCGCACGCGCAGGCCTGAGTGTGCCGGGGCTCTATCACCACTATCCGTCGAAGCAGTCGCTTCTCAAGGGTTTGCTCGAGCTCACGATGAGTGATCTGCTCGGCCGTTCCGAGGCGGCGCTTGCCGAAGCCGGACCGACGCCGCTCGAACGCTACGACGCCGTGGTGGAGTCATTGCTGCGGTTCCACATGTATCGGCGGGCCCAGGCGTTTGTGGGCTCCACCGAGATCCGCAGCCTGGATCCGTCGTTTCGCACCGATTACATCCAACTGCGCGACAGGCAGCAGCGGATGGTCGACAGGCTCGTGATGGACGGCGTCGAGTCGGGTGACTTCCGCTGCCCCAATCCAGAGGACGCCGGCCGGGCGGTCACCACCATGTGTGTGGGGGTGTCCACCTGGTACCGGCCACAGGGACGTCTCGGTCCCGACGAACTCGTTGCCCGTTATCTGCTGATCGCCAGACGGATGGTGGGGTACTTTCCGGATCAGCCTTGAGGGGTGACGTCGACCGGCTTGACCGTCGAGTCCGCGCGTGACATTCTGGGCCCAATACCGAACGAGCGCTCGGTCGGGATCGCAACCACGGGTTCGCCGGCGCCGCACAAGGAGGTGCACATGGCGATCAGCCTTTCCTACGATCCAGCCGTCGAGGACGTGGTCACGAAAACCCGTGACTTCGTCCGCGACCACGTGATGCCGATCGAGGACGAGTTCGCCGGTGACATCACCGCCGCCGGCGGCGACAAGCGTCGACTGGAACTGCGTGACCAGGCGCGCGACGCCGGTGTGCTCGCGCCGCACGCGCCCGTCGAATACGGCGGCCTCGGCCTCAACATGTCCGATCGTGCGCCGGTCTTCGAGGCTGCCGGTTATTCGGTGTTCGGTCCGATCGCGCTGCACATCGGAGCACCCGACGAGGGCAACGTGCACATGCTCGCGCACATCGCCGGCGCGGACCAGAAAGAGAAGTACCTGGCTCCACTGGCCCGCGGTGACGTGCGGTCGGCCTTCGCGATGACCGAGCCCGCACCGGGAGCCGGTGCAGACCCGGCAGCACTGCGCACTGCGGCCACCAAGGTCGACGGCGGCTGGAAGATCAACGGCGACAAATGGTTCATCACTGGCGCCGACGGTGCCGGCTTCTTCATCATCATGGCGCGGACTGCGGGTTCCCCCGGTGACCGCGGCGGCGCGACGATGTTCCTCGCGCCGGCCGACACCCCCGGCATCACGGTGGGACGCCACATCAACACCATCGACCGCGCGATGATCGGCGGCCACTGCGAGGTGGAATTTCGCGACGTGTTCGTTCCGGACGAAGACGTGCTCGGAGAGGTCGACGAGGGTTACCGCTACGCACAGGTGCGGCTCGGCCCAGCACGTATGACCCACGTCATGCGCTGGATGGGCAGCGCCAACCGTGCTCAGGACGTCGCACTCGACTACGTCGCCCGCCGGGAAGCCTTCGGCGGCAAGCTCGGCGATCTGGGCATGATCCAGCAGATGGTGGCCGACAACGAGATCGATCTGGCTGCTGCGCGGGCGTTGCTGGTCAAGGCCTGCTACGCGCTCGACCAGGGTCAGCATGCGGGCGACGAGACGTCGATCGCAAAAACATTTGCGGCCGAGGCATTTTCGAGAGTCGTCGACCGCGCGATCCAGATGTGCGGCGGCCAAGGAGTGTCCGACGAGCTGCCATTGGCCCGTCTGCAGCGTGAGCTGCGGCCGTTCCAGATCTACGACGGCCCGTCCGAGGTCCATCGCTGGGCGCTGGCCAAACGGGCCGTGGGCAAGGCGAAGAAGGCGGCAGCCGCTGCCGCCGCGAACGGAACGCCGTCGTGACCGAACTTCCGGGCATGGACGTCCCAGCCCTACGCGCCTTCCTGGTCGACAGCGGTGTGCCGGTATCCGGCGAACTGGTGGTCGAGCTCATCAGCGGTGGCCGCTCGAATCTCACATTCACTGCGCGCGACGACAATTCGCATTGGGTGGTGCGCCGTCCCCCGACGGGCGGACTGACACCTTCTGCGCACGACATGAACCGCGAGTGGACCGTCACCCGCGCACTGCAGGACACGCCGGTGCCGGTGGCGCGCACCGTCGCTTTCGACAAAGAGGGGACTGCCCTCGGTGCGCCGCTCACCGTGGTCGAGTTCGTTGACGGCCTCGTGGTGCGCAGCGCCGATGAGCTCGACGCTCTCGACGACGCAGCCGTGGAACGCAACGTCACCGGACTCGTCGAGGCACTTGCAGACTTGCATGCCGTGGACTACCAGTCGGTCGGGCTGGGTGAGTTCGGCCGTCCCGACGGTTTTGTCGGACGGCAGGTGAAGCTGTGGGCTCGGCAGTGGGAACACGTGAAGACCCGCGAACTCGACGATGTCGCGACTTTGCATGCAGCACTCACTGAGTCGATCCCTGCGCAGACCAGCAACTCGATCGTGCACGGCGACTTCCGCGTCGACAACACCATCCTCGACGCCGGTGATCCGGGCATTGTGAAAGCCGTTGTCGACTGGGAGATGTCGACTCTGGGTGACCCGCTGACCGACGTCGCACTGATGTGCACGTACCGGGAACCGATTTTTGACGCCGTCCTGGGGATGAAGGCGGCGTGGACAAGTGATCGGTACCCCTCGCCGGACGACATCGCCCAGCGGTACGCACTGGCATCTGGTCGTGAATTGTCCGACTGGAACTTCTATCTCGCGCTCGCCAACTTCAAACTCGGAGTGATCGGCGAGGGCATCACCCACCGCGCGCTCAGCGGATCGTCATCGGGCCGGGGAGCCGAGAATGCAGCGGCCGCGACCGGCGAGTTCATGGCGGCAGGATTGCGCGCCATCAAGGGAAAGAACTAGAGGGGCACACACGTGACACATGGTGCAGAACGCAAGGTGGCGTTGGTGACCGGCGCCTCGCGCGGTATCGGCGCGGCGATCGCGACCCGATTCGCTGCGGCAGGCTGGGATCTGACGATCAGTGCCCGCAGCCTGGAACCGTTGCAGGACTTGGCCGGCCGCCTTTCCGGCGAACACGGGGTGCGTGTGGAGGTGGTCACCGCCGACATGTCCGACGAGGAGCAGTTGCAGACACTGGCCACGGGTCATCTCGACCATTTCGACAGGGTCGACGCGTTGGTCCTCAACGCGGGGATGGGGCAGAAGGGGCCGATCGGTGAATTGCCGGTTCGCCGATTCGACAAGCTTTACCAGGTCAACGTCCGCTCGGCGTACGTGTTGCTCCAGTCGTTGCTGCCGACTCTGCGCAGTACCGCCGAGACCGCTGGAGCCGCGAAAGTGGTTGCCATTGCATCGATCACCGGTGTACACCCTGAGCCTGAGCTGTCCGCATACGGTGCCACGAAGGCGGCGCTGATCTCCCTGTGCGAAACGTTCAACCTCGAGGAATCCGAGAAGGGCGTCTCGGCGACCACCATCTCGCCCGGCTACGTCAACACAGACATGTCATCGTGGACTTCGATTCCCGCTGCGGAGATGATCACCGCCGACGACGTGGCCACCATGGCGTTCGCGGTCACCGAGTTGTCGCGGTACGCGGTCCTTCCCGGTATCGTCCTCACCCGGCCCGGCACCAACCTGGGGCGTGCCTGACATCAGCGTTGAACTCGTGCGGTCGACGAGGCGCCGCATGATCAGCGTTGATCGACCCATCCGACGCGTGCTGCGGTGAAGATGAATGGCACGTCGTAGAGCACAACGTACTGGCCCGTGGACGACCTCGGAGGATTCGGGAAGCACATGTCTCCGGAGACCGTGCCACCCGGTGCAACCGGGCCGGAGTTCAGTTTGTTCGCAACCCCGCCGAACGACGGGCTGAACTTGGCGCCGTTGGGATCTTGCAGCATCCAGTCGGACACGTTGACGGTCCTGCGCATGCTGCCGTCGTTACGGATCGTCACCGTGGTGCACAGGTACGCAGCCCCGTAATCACTTGTGCTGAACAGAGAGCTCGTCGTGATGGTCATGCCATCGGAGGTCACGGGTTCACCAGCTGCGGCCACGAGGTCACCGTCGAACATGCCCAGGAAAGTCAGGTTTTCGTCATCGGAGTCGCCGTCGCGGCTCGAAGACGCGGTGCCGGAATCATTTCCACCGAAGTCGGCAACGGCGGTGACACCCCCGCCGATGAGCAGCACGACTACGCCGAGCAGAACCCACAGCCAGTTTTTCGTCTTGGGCTGAGGCGGTGGCGGATCATCCCCGGCTGAGAAGACGTCGGCGTGACCGGCGCTTGGGCGTGAGCCGTACGGATGGTTCGGTGATGGATTGGTGGACACGACCACTCCTCACTGCTTCACCAAAGGCAATACATGATTTGCAATCGGTAATCAGAGTATCGGTGACGTGGCAGCCAGTGTTACGTCCGGTTGCGACGGTTCCGCCGCTCTGGCCGATCCGCGCTAGCAAAGCAATTCGTTGACTGGCAGTCAACCAATGTCCTACTCTGAACGGGCATCGGAGTCGCAGGCGATCGCGTGCGAGCACTTACGTTCGCCGATTCCGAGTTACGTCTACGTAGGTAGGAGATGACAGTGGCTACTCGTCCTGCTCAATATGGTGTGGAAGCCGGTCGCATCGCGCCTGCTCTGATCGCGCATTGGGTAGTCAAGTCCACCAGGCGAACTGAGCTGATTAACTGGTATGGCCAGGTTTTCGGTGCACGCGTAGTCCATGACGATGGGCAGGTGACTTTTCTGACCTGGGATGATGAGTCTCATCGCCTCGCCATCGTCTCGGTTCCCTCCGTGGTCCGGTACCTGTTCCCGTTCGCCAAGCTGCGACGCAAAGTGCTTGGTCTGGACCACATCGCTTTCACCGTTCCCACCCTCGAGGGACTCCTGGAGGATTACGTCCGGCTCAAAAGGCAGGGCATCAGGCCTGTTTGGGCGATCAATCACGGGCCCACCATCTCGTTGTACTACGAGGATCCTGACGGCGTGCGTCTTGAGTTCCAGGTCGAGAACTTCCCAACGCCAGAAGAGACGGCCGAGTTCTTCTCCAGCAACGAGTTCAGCGAGAACCCGATCGGTGTGAACATCGACCCTGACTATCTGCTCAGTCAGCTCCGAAACGGCGCCACGCAGGAATCTTTGAGGCGCCGCGACGCGGGGGTCCGTCCCGGTCGCAAAATCGTCGCAAACAAGAAAACACTGAACTTCAGGACGTTGTGAGTAAACAAGAACCGGTGGAGGTCGAAGTCCGTTGAGCACAAGCGTGATACGCACAGCCGAGGATTGGTGGCGGGTCGAGGGTGAGGTCGCGACTCGCGTGGACACGGGCGCAACCACGACGGCCGAGCTGCTGGAAGACCGGCCGGCGGTAGAAGCTGCGGTCGGCGGGGACACGCCTGTCGGCACGCTAGCGCCGCTGTCACCGGTCACCGCGCCGTGCCGGGTGGTTGCTCAGTTGCTGAACTACCGGTCACACGCCATCGACGCCGGCGCCGACGTGGACAACTTGCAGCCGACCTTCTTTCGCAAATCGTCCGCATCGATCAGCGGCCCCACCGACCCGATCTGTCGACCACCCGAGGTCGGATTGCTCGACTACGAGATCGAATTGGGTCTCGTGATCGGCGCGCACGTTCCGATCAACCAGGTGGTGACCCCGGAGTCGTTGAGCGAGTTCGTGGCCGGGATCGTCGTGACCAACGACGTATCCGCCCGGGAGATACAGCTGACGAAGGTGCAGGTCTACGAGAGCAAGTCGTACCCGACATTCACCCCCGTCGGCCCACGTCTGGTGCTGCTGGAACCAGATGAGTTCGCCCGCATCCCCGAACTTCGGATGACGCTCTCAGTCAACGGCGAGGTACGACAAGATCAACTCATCGGTGACGACCTTCTCACCCCACCCGCGGCTGCGCTGACCCGGCTCGCACGCTTCCAGACATTGTCACCCGGTGACCTGCTGCTCACAGGAACACCCATCGGAACGGCCATCTCGGCGCCTCCCGCCATCGTGCAGAAGATCGGCGAACTCCTGCCCGCGACGATCAAGTGGAAATTGTTCTTCTCCCGCCAGGCACGCAACCCAAAATACCTGTCGACGGACGACGTGGTCACCGCACGTATCGCGACCGCTGACGGCGACATCGACCTCGGAACGCAAACCAATGTCATCCGGTGACCTCAGCTTTGGCACGCGGGCGGGCCGGGCTGAGCTCGTTCGGTCGTTGTAGGCGAGGCTCGACGCGCCGCCGCGACCATCGCGGTCAAGGTGCAGTTCGACGCCGCAACGCGGGCGTCAGCACTTCACGCAGCGGTACAGGAGGACGGATCGAGTGATTGTGCACCAGTGCAGAAAATGGGGTATTCGATGTCAGTGATTGTTTCGATCGCGTCGGGGTTGTTGGCAGTCGTGGTGGCGGTGACGGGCATTCTCAAAGTTGTTGGGCACAAATCTATGCGGGACAACGCCGAGCACTTCGGTTTCAGTATGCAAGCGTTCAGGTTGCTGGGCCTAGCGGAGATTGCGGGCGCAATCGGACTCATCGCGGGAAACTGGTGGACCGGACTCGGGGTGATCAGCGCCCTGGCCATCCTGCTGCTTCTGGTCGGAGCAGCCATTCTGCATCTGCACGTGGACAAGAGTGTCAAATCCGCTGCGCCAGCTGTAATGTGCGGCGCCCTCGCGGCCTTCGTCGCTGCCGGCTGGATAGTCGGCTGACCCACCGGACGCGACAAGAGCCACTGCGTCCTCGTCAGTTTTACACTTCGGGTTCCCCGATTTAGGAGATAGTTGTGAACGTCCGTACTGCTTTGGTAACCGGGGCATCCTCGGGTATTGGTCAGGCCACCGCTGAACGATTGGTCGCAGAAGGCTTTCGGGTGTACGGCACCAGCCGGAACCCCGCTGAGATCCCCGATAGCGCGCGTATCGAGGGCGTGCGTTATGTGCGGCTCGAGTTGGGAAGCGTCGACAGCGCGCAGCAGTGCATCTCAGAGGTGGGTGCGGTGGACGTGTTGATCAACAATGCCGGTGAGAGCCAGAACGGTCCGCTCGAAGATTTACCGATGGACGCGATCGAGCGCCTCTTCACCATCAATGTGCTTGCGCCGGTGCGGCTGACGCAGCTTGTGCTACCCGGGATGCGACAACGCGGATACGGGCGGGTGGTGATGGTCGGATCGATGTTGGCCAGCTTCCCGCTGGCGTACCGGTCGTCGTACGTGGCATCCAAGGCCGCATTGAAGGCCTTCTCGACGGCAGCGAGGGGTGAAGTCGCCCCGTTCGGCGTCGGATTCATCACCGTGGAGCCGGGCTCGATCAACACAGGCATCAGCGAGCGCCGCACCAAGTACATCGCCGACGACTCGGTGTATCGCCCGGCTTTCGAGAGGGTGCTCGACGCCCTCGATCGGAATGAAAAACGCGGGATTCCCGCCGAACGCGTTGCGCAGACCATAGTCTCGGCTGTTCAACATCGACGCCCGCGCTCCTTCTACGCCGTCGGAAGCCGTGCACCTCTTGCGTTTGCGGCCCGCAGGGCGCTGACCGAAGGTGGCGTCAACCGGCTCAGCAATTGGTCGCACGGCCTTCGCCGCTGATACGACTTTGGCGGGTGGGCGGTGTTACCCACCCGCTTAGTCATGAGCGAACTGCGCTCTCTGGGTGACCGGGGCAGTTGGTTCCGGGTGCGGCTGCCGGACCCTTCAGGATGCGATGTCGAGTACTGCGGCCACGATGGCATCGGAGTCGATGTGGTGATAGCGATACACATCCTCGAGGGAACCGGCCTGGCCGAAGCCCGAGACGCCCAGAGCGATGCTCTTGACGTGATTGATCGATGGTAGGAACGACATTGCGTTCGGATGTCCATCCAGGACTGTGACCATCGGGGCGGCCTTTTCCGGGGGGAACACCTGATCCAGGATCCAGGAAGGACCAGCACTTTGTCCGCGGCGGGCCTGTTTGGCCTCGAACAGCAGGCTCAGACTGGTGACGCACACGATCTCGGCGGCCGTTCCCATATCGGCGAGTCGGTCTGCCGCAACGATCGCCTCAGTGACCATGGCGCCCATGGTCACGATCGTTGCCGCCGGGTTACGTTGGGCCCGTAGCGTGTAGGCGCCCGCAAGTACGTGCGCACGGCGGCGTTCGCGGGCCGCAGGATCTGAGGGCACCTCGGCCAGAGCCTGTTCCACCGGACGAGTTGACAGCCGAAGGTACGCCGATCGTCCCTCAGGTGTACCCAACTGCGAGATGCACTTGAGCAGAATCCATTCCACGTCGATGGCGAACGCGGGCTCGTAGCTGACACATCCAGGTTGTTCGAGCCCGATTGACGGCGTCTTGATCGACTGATGGGCCCCGCCCTCGGCGGCCAGACTCACCCCGGACGGCGTACCGACCAAAATCGATTGCCCCCCAGCGTAAATCCCGTACGACCAAGGCTCCAGCGCGCGCTCAACGAAGGGGTCGTAGAGCACGCCGATCGGAAACAGGCGCTCACCCCACCGGCTCCAGGTCGTACCCAACTCCCCGATCAGGCCGACCAGGTTGGTTTCGGCGATCCCCAACTCCATGTGCTGGCCCGTCGGATTCTCCCGCCAATGCATGATGGTTTCGCCGTCGTCGTCGAACCAGTTTCGTCGCTCTGAGGGAGACCACACCCCGACCTTGTTCAGCCAGCCCGCCAGGTTCGTCGTGGAGCTGACATCAGGACTGACTGTGACCACGCGTTTGGCCACGTCCGGCGCTTCGCGTGAGAGGTCGAGCAGGGCTCGTCCCAGAGCAGCCTGGGTGGTGGATTTCGTGGCCGGAGTTCGACCGATATCAGAGGGGAATCTGAGCTCGGATGGGACGGGAACAGGTCTGCGCTGCAACCGTTTCGCCGCCTCCCGGCACACAATCCCGGCGGGTGATTGTTGGTCAAATCGGCGCCACGGGTGGGTCGGGTCTTCGCCGAGTTGCTTGGCCAGTGCGGTGAACTGGGCGGGGCTCAACAACGAGGAGTGGTTTTGGGGATGGCCTTGTGTGGGTAGCCCGTAGCCCTTGATGGTGTAGGCGATGATGACGGTTGGTCGGTTGTCGTCGATCTGGTTGTAGGCATGGCGCATCGATTCGAAGTCGTGCCCGCCCAAGTTCGCTATCGCCTGCACCAAGGTGGCGTTGTCCAATTCGCCGATGAGGCCGGCGATTGAGCCCGCCTCGGGTGAGTTGCCGGGCAGTCGAGTGCGGATCTC
The DNA here is from genome assembly GCF_001598915.1 of Williamsia muralis NBRC 105860. Classification (GTDB taxonomy): domain Bacteria; phylum Actinomycetota; class Actinomycetes; order Mycobacteriales; family Mycobacteriaceae; genus Williamsia; species Williamsia muralis. Next base: position 560,419 of record NZ_BDAP01000002.1, read on the forward strand.
GTCGGCGTCACACCGCAGCAGGCGTTGGTATTCCGCGTTGGGCATCTGCAGGATGCGGGTTCGTAGTGCATCACCGCCGACACGGCTGAACAGTTCCTCTAGCAACCGGCCGAATCTGACCGTGATTACCTGCCAGCCTGCCGCGGCGAACATCGCTTCGAGCCGATTGGCGGCGATGTTGGGCACCACGCGGTCGAGAGACTGTCGGTTCATGTCGACGATCCATACGATCTCGCCGAGGGCTTCGACAGAAGGATCCAGGATTGCTTCCCACACCGCGCCTTCGTCGAGTTCGGCGTCGCCGACCAAGGAATACTGACGCCCGGTGCCCGTGGTCGCCAGGGTCGTGTCGACGTAGCGTCGAGCAATCGCTCCCCAGATCGGTGCTGTCGCACCGATTCCCACCGATCCGGTGGAATAGTCGACCGGATCGGGGTCTTTGGCTCGGCTCGGGTAGCTTTGCAGGCCACCGAACTCGCGCAGCGTGGACAGGTACTCCTCATCGAGAAGACCGAGAAGATAGTTGATGCTGTGCAGGACCGGTGAGGCGTGCGGTTTGACAGACACCCGGTCGTCGGCGCGTAGCTGCTCGAACCACAACGAGGTCATGATTGTCACCATGGACGCTGAAGATGCTTGGTGGCCACCGACCTTGAGGCCCGAAGTGTTCGGACGAACATGATTGGCGTGGTGGATGATGGCTGTCGAGGTCCAGAGCACACGCTGCGCGATCAGCGAGAGCGGATCGTCGTGGGAGCCTGCGGCGTCATTTCGGTGGTGTTCGGTCACGTCAAGGTCCTCCTGGGGACGACAGCAGTGGGGTCCCCTGACAGTGATTCGGCAGTCGAGAACAGGAGATGGTTGTTATCGACGTTGCCGAACCACTGCCAAGGCGAGCACGTGCCGCGCGGCAGCGCCATGGACCGGATTGCGGTCGTCTGCGACGGCCAGGGGTGTGCAAAACCGTCGACCAAGTCGATCACGGGGGTTAGAATTGTGCAAACATCGGCACGGCCGCTATGCACATTGCACAGCCTGTGCCTCGTCGGAGTAGGGAAACGTGGGCAATATGGCAACGACGGTGATCGCCGACGACATCGACGGCCGTCTGCTACGCGCGGTCATCAGCGATCCACGGGCTGCAGCTGTGACCTTGGCGCAGAGGGTCGGGGTATCACGCAACACCGTGCAGGCACGCCTCAACAGATGGGACAGTCAGGCCGCATTGTGGGGGTTTGATCGCCGTGTTGCGCCGGCGTTCCTCGGATATCCGCTACGGGCGTATGTCTTCACAAAGGTGAAGCAGCGACGCCTGGCGCCTGTGGCTGAGGCTCTGCGAGAAGTTCCAGAGGTCATGTCGGTCGACGGGCTCAGCGGAGGTAGCGATCTGCTCATCCAGGTGGTGGCCAGAGACGCCGATGACCTCTACCGCATCGCCGGAACCATCCTCGACATCAAGGGTGTGAAACGAACCACCACCTCGCTGGTGATGCGTGAGCTCATCGAACACCGGGTAGGCCAGCTGATCCCCGACGCGTAGACGTCGACCCCCATTCCGTCAGCCCGGTCTACCGGGCGATTGCGTCGTCGCCGACGAGGGCGCCAGGTGCCGAAAAAGCCGGTGGTGCACAGCAATCGACCTTAAGCTCTGTGGATGGACGTTGTACCGAGACATCTCGTGGGGATGACTGTCGCTATTGCGCGTCGATATCATCGAATGGAGATCGATCAGCGCTGCCACATGCCTGAAGGGCCGGTGCTGTTCGTGGCCAATCACGGGTTCGGCGGAGTGTTCGACCTCAACGTGCTGGCTTTCGCCGCGGCGTATGAACGGCTAGGTGAGCGTCGTCGAGTCTCGGTCCTCACCCATGCCATTGCCTGGAAGCTCGGTGTCGGCAAGCTGGTCAACATGTTCGATGGGATACCCGCCGACCACGACACAGCATTGCGCGCGCTGGACTCGGGTGATCACGTCCTCGTCTTCCCTGGGGGTGACGTCGACGGCTTCAAGTCATGGAGGAACCGCAACAAGATCATGTTCGAAGGCCGGACCGGCTTCGCGCGGCTGGCCATCGACGCCGATGTCCCGATTGTTCCCGTGGTCACCGCCGGCGCGGGGGAGTCGTTGTTCGTCCTGAGTAGCGGACGAAGCGCTGCACAGCGAGTTGGTCTCGACAAGGTGTTGCGGCTGAAGACCTTTCCTGTCACGGTCTCAGTGCCGTGGGGCCTCAATGCCGGGTTGGTCGGGTTACTGCCGTATCTGCCCTTGCCCACGAAGATCACAACCACCGTGCTCCCAGCGATGCGTGCTGAAAATGGAGAGACTGCCGAAGTCCTCAGCCGACGTGTTCATGCAGTGATGGATCACGAGCTCACCGCGATGACGGCCAACCGCATCCCGCTGATCGGATAGCAAAGTAGGCGGTGACCACGCGTGGTGATCAGAGGGGAACGGAACGTCGTCGACGAACGGGGGCGAGGGCTACTTCAATGAAGCCAGCGCGGCCGCGATATCCGCGCCTGGGTCGAGCACGCTCGCCGACGACAGACACGCAACGATGAGCGATTCCATCCAACCCACCAGTTGGGGGAGATCGAAATCGTCGGGATTGTTGAGCCACTGGATGCTCGCTTCATCAATCGCGCCGACCGTCACACGCCCAACGAACCGCAGTGCACGGTTGTTCTGATCGAGGCCGAGCAGCATCGCGAGCCCGCCGAGCACATCCCAACGAGCGGCCTCATAGATCTCCCACGCTTGAGGGTCCGCGCTGCGACCGCCCAGCACCAGGCGCAGAGCCAGACCTCGGTGGTCCCGTAAGTACGTCAGGTGCTGTTCGAGGGCCGACCGCAGCAGTTCGCCTGCATCGGTTCCGGTCACAGCAGCAAAAGCGGCGTTCATCTGCTCCGCCGAGGCACGTACTGCCTCGAGGTAGATGCCGCGCTTGCTCTTGAAATAGTGAAAGAGCAGGCCATGGGCAACCCCTGCCCGCTCGGCAATGTCGGCCACCGTCACCTGGTCGTAGTCGTTCTCGGCGAACACCTCGACGGCGATCGAGATCAGCCGCTGTTTTGTTTCCGCCTTCTGGGCCGCGCGCTTACCGAGTTTGACAGCTGAAGGTTGGGACACCACATACCTCCATCAGTTCTCCCTGAGCGCCAGCGTCTTCGCCTCAGTGCGGCTGTCACGTCCGCGGCGTGGCACACCATTGTTGCCCACGCCCCAGACACCACCGATCCTAACGGGACAGCGGGTGGCAACACCGCGCCATCGATAGGGCGCATCACAGACACCCCCGGGCGGCGAGCCCTGCACGTTGCGCGTACTGCCTACGTCGGCCGGTGGATCTGAGGGCCAGGTCAAACCGGTTGTCGAAGCGTTCCCGGCTCCAGATCGACGGGGAGTCTCGACCAGCCGTGCAGCACACGGGTGTCGCGTCGGATTGCGTCGCCTGCCGAGGTGATGTGGGGGAACCGGTCGAACAGGGTTTTCAGGCCTACTTCTGTCTCCGCTTTGGCCAGCGAGGCGCCGAGACAGTAGTGGCGGCCGCCTGAGAACGACAGGTGTTTGTTGGCGTTCTCGCGGGTGACGTCGAAGCGGTATGGATCGTCGAACACCTCGGGGTCGCGGTTGGCTCCGGCGAGAATGAGAACGACATGGTCGCCTTGCGCCAGAGATCGGCCTTCGAGCGTCAGATCATGTTTCGCCCTGCGGGCGGTCAGTTGTACCGGGGATTCCAGACGGAGCATCTCCTCGACCGCGTTCGGCCATAGTGCAGGATCTTGCCGCAGAATGTTGAGCTGGTCAGGGTTGTCGAGGAGGAGGCGAATGCCGTTTCCGAGCAGGTTGACAGTGGTCTCGAAGCCCGCGGCCAGAACCAGCCCCGCGGTGGCGCGAAGTTCTTCGTCGGTGAGTCCGACGCCCTCCTCGGTGGCCATGATCAGCTCGCTCATCAGATCGTCGCCAGGGTTGCGGCGCAGCTCAGCGAGGTGGTCGGCCAACCATGCGTCAAAGCGCTCCAGGCCGTCTTCGACATGCCTGAATTGATCCCAGGACAATCCGATATCGAGGCTGGGAGCTGCCTGTTCTCCGAACTCCAGAACGCGCTGACGTTCGTTGTCTGGGACGCCCAGAATGGTGCTGATCACGGCGATCGGGAGCTGCGCGCAGTACTTGCTGATGATGTCGATCTGGTCGGCGCCGGAACCGATTTCGTCCAGGAGGCTGTCTGCGTTGCCCTGCACCATCTCGCGCATCCTGGCAACCGCTCGTGGGGTGAACACCGACGAGACCAACTTCCGGTACCGGGTGTGCTCGGGTGGTTCGACCGCCAGCAGTGAGGGCGGTTTGAGCGGGTGAAGGGCAGTCGAACGGGTCCTCGTCTCGACCCACCGCAGCGGTCCTGGCAGATTGGCGCCGAGTTCCGTCACCCGAAAGTCGTCTGATCGCAGGAGGTCGTGTGCGAGGCGATGAGACACCGAGATGTAGTTGATCCGCGTTTTGACCAGTGGCCCTGAGGCTCTGATTGTTTCGAACACCTGTTGTGGATTCGCTCGGGCGACTGGATCGGCAAGCAGCATCGCCTGCACATCGCCGTCGCGCGCCGCACTGGTCAACATACGGCGCACAACGCCGTGCGCTGCAATCCACCTGAGTCGAGTCTTCATGGCTGTGACCCTTTCGCTGGCGGGCATCGTCCCGCGAACCCGTCAGCAGTGTGTTATTCGACCAATTCGCTGAGCTTGTCCAGCGACTTGTCGAGCTGTTTGCTGAACGCCTTCTGGATGATTTTTCCGAGTGGGCCGAACAGGATTGAGCTGTCGAAAATAATGTGCAGCGTTGCGTTGCAGGCATTGTCACCGTTGGGATCGACGGTGAAATCGAGCTGCACCGTCGACCCAGTGCTCCCGGACCCTTCCAGTTGCACATAACGGGGTGCGTCGTAGGCGGACGTGGTGAAGTCGATGGTGTCCACGACACCTTTGATGGTGACCACCTCCACGATTTTGGTACCAAGGCCCAGTTCTGTGGGTGGCTCGGCGCCCCACCGGGTGTGCAGCGTGTTCCATTCCTCGAATCGGGAGGGGTCAGAGATCACCGCCCAGGCCTTTTCTTGGCTGGTGCGAAGTGTTCTGGTGGTGGTGATTTCGGGCATCGCTACTCCTGGATGTCTGTGACTGACGGATGATGACGTGTCGGCCGGCGGGGAGATCCGCGCACGACGGCCTGGGTCAGATGATGGCGGTGATGTGGTCGCGTTGGCCGAGCAGTGCTTTGCCGTAGGTTTCCATCGACACCTGCGGCAGCATGACCGCATGGCGCGCACCGACGTTCGAATCGCGCCAGATACGTTGCATGGCGTTGACTTCGGCGAAGCTCCCGGCACCAGAAGCATCGAGGAGTGTGTTGATGGCGCTGTTGATGCTGCGCAACGCGACAGCGGAATCCGCGCGCATTCTGGCCCTGGCGGCAAAGTCGGGGTAGACGTTCTGCTCGGCGTAGCGCTGCACGTCAGCGGTCGCCCGGTATGCGTGAAGGTGGGCAGTATCGATCTTCGTGGCAGCATCGGCGATGAGCAGTTGAAACGCCACCGATTCCGCTTGACGTTCAATGTTGGTGTAGGCCAATGTCTTGGTGGCCGCCTTGGTCACCGCGAGGTCGAGCGCAGCGCGACCCAGGCCCAGCTGAGGCCCGACCAGCACCAGCACCAGCATCGGGCCGAACGCAGACCGGTAGAACGCAGAGTCGGGATGATCGGCCATGTACGTACCCGACATCACCGGGAGCATGGAGATCAATCGATGGTCGGGTACGAACACGTCCTCGGCGACAATGGTGTTGCTACCCGAGGCGCGCATGCCGGCGACATACCAGGTGTCCTCAACCCGAACATCGGAGCGCGGGAGCAGGATCATTGCCTGGTCTTCTTCGTCGCCGTCGTCATCGAGCACCCACACTCCACCGCCCATCCACTCGGCGTGCAAGCTCGCTGATGCGTACGGCCACTGGCCGGTGACGCGGTATCCGCCGTCGACCTTTCGAGCGGTACCTCCCGGTGAGACCACACCGCACAGAATCTTGTCCGGTCCGTCAGCGTAGATCTCGTCGACCGTCTGGCGGGGATACATACACGTCGACCACGACTGTATGTTCGATAGCGTTGTGACCCAGGAAGTTCCGCCATCGGCTTCGGCGATCAGCGCGGATAGCTCAAGCATGGACGTGAGCCCGGCTTCGAGTCCACCGTGACGTCGCGGAGCAGCTAGGCGGAATGCGCCCGCGTCTCGGAGGGCTTCGATGACCGCCGGATCCACCCGGCGTTCTCGCTCGTTGTCAGCCGAATGTTGTTTGATCAGCGGCAGAAGGTCTCTGACGCGGGCAAGCACGTCGCCAACAGAGTCGATCTGGGGTGATTGTGTTGTGGTCATGGTGTGGTCCTCCTGTGCTTCGCGGAATCGGTTGTAAGAGTGGCGGTTTTACCCGGCCAGCGTGCGGTAACGCGATCGGTGAAAGACCAGCGGTGCACATTCCGGTGCCGCCTCGAACGTCTCGATCCGGAGTACAACGATCGTGTGGTCACCTGCTGAGAATTCTTCGTAGAGGGAGCAGACGAAGGTGGCGGCCGCGTCTTCTAGGAGGACCGCACCTTCAGCGGTACGGCGAACAGGTATGCGCGCCAAACGCTGTGATGACTCGCCGCCGAACTGTACACAGACCTGTTCGTGGGTATCGCCGAGAAAACTCACCCCGACATGGGTGGCGGTCTGCAGGCCGGCCCACGTCCGTGATCCGTTCTGAACACAGAATGACAGCAGCGGTGGTTCGAGTGAAACCGACGTCAGTGAACTCACCAGCATCCCGGTGGGGTGGGGTTCGATATCGGCACATACTGCAGCAACGCCGCTGGGCAGGCATCCGAACGCGCGTCGCAAATCTGCCGCACCCTGGGTGGGAACGTCATTGTGACGGTTGGCCGATTCCTTGGGTGCGGCGGGGGTGGCGGTGGCGTCCATGGCACGACGGTATAGTTTCGTTGACTGTAAGTCAATGAAAATCTCGTCCGCTCTGGACGGTCGTTCCCGCGACTACACAAGGCAGACGCCTTGGTCTGTGTTCTGGTCAATGGCGCGGAGCAACCGCGACACGAGTACGTCGAGACGTGGTCGCAACCACCGAAACCTTCCCGGACTACAGGTGGGAGTTGCGCCGAGCAATCGTGGAGGGCGAGCGGCTCGCCGTGGGCTCAGCGAACCACGTGAATGTCATAGTCGGCCTCATTTGGACGACATCAATTGCGGCACAATTGAACTCGCCGACAATACCTCTGCGTTGTCGCACTCGACCGGCTGCCACGCCGCCTCGGTGAGGCGATGCAATGGATCGAGCGAACATCGGGTCTTGAACATGATGTGCGTTGTGGGGCTTGACCATTCGATAAGTTGACGTGGCGCCAGTGGTTCAGTCATGGGTATTGAAACTACGGATGTTGTCGGCGCTCGACGAGCGGATTGCAACGCAATCGTGCGAGCGGCACTTGTTAGTCCTGTGTCTTGTCGCTACGAGCAATCGGTGACGCCAGGACGTCGGCGAGCGCGGGGTCGACTGCAGCAGCGATCAGGCGGGCGGCCGAGCCCAGCTGTTCGAGCTGGGCGGCGTCCATGGCATCGACGACGAGCCGCCGCACCTCCTCGACGTGCGTGGGCGCAATACGCTGGAGCTCTTGCCAGCCCGTCTCGGTCATGAGTACTTCGGTTCGTCGGCCGGCGCCGCCGCACGACCGGCGCTCCACCCAGCCGGCCGCCTCGAGACGTGAGACGGCGTGCGACAGGCGGGACAGTGACCCCTTGGCTTCCATGGCCAGATCGCTCATCACGCTGACGTGTCCGGGAGCGTTCGACAACGACACCATCACGCTGTACTCGTAGAAGTTGATTCCGGCGACCTGTTTCAACTGCGTGTCGAGCTTGCCGGGCAGGGTCATCAGCACTGCGACGAGGGATGCCCAGTCGCGCTGTTGATCGGGGGATAGCCACACGTCATCCTGCGTATCCGGGGTGTCAGTCACGCGACCATTCTAGCGAACTTGAATGTTCAACAATGACGCGTATGGTTCAACTTGCACGTTCAAGTTGACAGCTCACCCAAGGAGAACCCCATGACCCTCTTCCGTCTCGACGCCAGCATCCGAGTCGAAGGATCACACAGCCGCGCAATTGCCGACATCGTCGAACAGGAGTGGATGGCGGGGCATCCCGACGACCGGATCATCCGGCGCCACGTTGGCACCGAGCCGATCCCCGCAACGACCTGGGCCACAGCTGCTTTCGCCGGCTACACCCCTGAGGATCAGCAGTCGCCCGAGCAACGCGAAGCGCTCGGTGTCGCGGCCGAACTGGCTGATGAGCTCATCGCCGCCGACGCTCTGCTGTTCGCTGTGCCGCTGTACAACTTCGGAGTGTCCCAACACTTCAAGACCTGGGTAGACACCGTCATGACCGACCCGCGCTTCAGTCCGGCAGCCGCTCCGGTTCTCGCGGGTAGGCCTGCGGTGCTCGTGACGGTCCAAGGTGGCAACTACGCGGCCGGGACACCACGCGAGGGCTGGGACCACGCGACCGGTTGGATGCGTCGCATCCTCGCCGATGTCTGGAGCCTGGACCTCGAGGTCGTCGAAACCGCGTTCACCCTCGTCGGTGAGAACCCGGCGCTCGATGAGTTCACGAATCTCGCCGCAACGCTTCGTAGCGAAGCCGAGCAGCTCGCTCGAAAGCACGGGCAGGCGCTTGGGGCCGCTCGCGTCTGAGGTCAGAGATGCTGCGCGGGCAGCGATGTCGTGGGTCAAACCCACAGTCGTGGCTACCCACGCACGTGCGAGTTCTTCAGCGGCGTCAGGTGCGGTTCGCTAGCGTGGTCTTGTGGGGGAGCAGTTGATGGTCCAGACCTTGTCGGTGTCGATGGATTATGGGTATTTCGTGTTGTGTGATGGTGGTGATCCGCCGGCCAACGACATCGAGTTGCTGCGCCGCGCGCAGGCGCATCCTCCCAGCGCGAGTGATGGACGCAGCGTTCTGATTTCGAGTCCGCACCAAAACAACTTCGACATGATCATCGAGGTGCAGGTCTGGGACGAGCGGCCGCCGGAGGACCGGGATGCCTGGCAGCAGGTGAGCGAGAACCTGCTGCGCATCGCCGGCGCGGAACTGATGTATGTGTCGCCGACGATGGGCGAAGCCTCTTGCGTCGTTCCTCCTGGCCGTTACCTTGCGGAGGTCAGTGGCCGTGGATTTGTGAACTACGGGTGGCCTGGGTCGACTCAGCCTGGCGACCAGTGGAGAGTGCGACTGTGGCCCGCCGGCAGCGATCGGCCGCGCCCGGCCCAACAGTGGCACCAGCCTGGGTACGGAACCCCGCCCCCGGTGCCCTACCCGCAGCCTGCCAGCGGCACGATCACACCGGTGGCCGATTCCCCCGGCTACATTCGCGAGGCGGGCGTCGAGGACCTCTCTGATGAGCAACGCCGCTTCCGCGAGGATTACTACCGCCGGGGCGAGACCGTTCAGGCGCGCGGCGGGGAGTTGGTCACCAAAGACGATTTCGGTTGGTGGACCGAACAATTCGGCTGGTGGGAAAACGCCGGCTACTGCATCACCCTCTTTCGCGATCTGCCGGCATCGGAGGTGCTTGCGGGACTGCGTGCTGAGCCCTGCGGCCTCTCTCACGGCATCGCTGAACTCGCCGAAACCTCCGCGCGGCTGCGGGCCGAGCAGGGTGGTCGCCAGCTTGTGGTCGGTGTGGCTGATCTGGCCGAGTGGGCCGGCTGGACCCTGATGGTCGAAGTAGGTGGCAACATCGGCGATACGCGCCGTTTGATCGGCCCCCTGTCACCGGGACGAATGATCGTCTCGAACTGGCGCAGCAGCGACGACCGTGCTCGGTTCAGTTACTGGAACGACCGAACTCTGATGTTCGGATTTGATCCCCACCATCCCAACGATCGTCACGGCGCCGACCGGGACGGGATCTGGTTCACAATGATGCAACAGATCGGATTGGACCTCGGCCAGCCTGCGGGGTCGGCGGGCACATTCGCACTGGCCGAACGCATACCCTCGATCAGCGCGTCCACACCGACCACATTCACCGACTCCACCTTCCTCCTCGGCCGGGTCACCTTGCCCGACAGTGACGACCTCTGCCACTACGACGACCGTTTAGAGGCGGGGTGGATGCATCCCTACGACTGGGATGACCACAGAGAATAAGCCAGGCAACCGGCTTCTGGTCTGTGGCGGGGTTTTCGCCGGCGGCGTAGGCTGCCGATCATGAACTCGTCGCCACGTCGAAAGAATGTCTGCGTCTAACCCCACACCGCGGAACCAGATTCCGGCCGTCTCAGACCTCGTTGGACAGATTGCACTCCAGATTGGTGCTCGCACTCTGTTGCCGTTGAACCTCGCTAACACGATCCGCGTGCAAGGGTCGTCAGTTACGGTTCCGGACACCCAACTCAAGCTCAAAATAGCCGTTCACCACGTCGCCGACCACGGCTCATTTGCGGCCGGTTCAGGACCCCAGGCGGTAACTGTGACCATCTATCCCTTCCCCGCGGGACTGACCTCCACCGAGGCAACCCGCGACAGCGCGAGCACTCTTATTCCAGACGCCGAAGCAGAAGCATGGCTCCGAGTCCTTATCGGCGACGACCTAGCCGACTACGCCTACCACCTCCACACCAACGTCCAACCCAGACGTGATCGCACCCCGGTGCACCGGCACCAAAAGATCTTCGCGTCCCTCATCGACCGGCGTGGCCGCAACATCCTCGCGCCAGACAACTTCCGATGGCAGCGCCTCAGTCACACCAGCCAGCAACTACCCCGCAAACTCGAACCATCAACGCACAACACCCAACTGATCAGACTGCTCGCCGAGTCCGGGCCGTTCACAGACGCTGAATTGGTTCGCGACCTCCGAACGAACCCCGACGGGACATGGCGAATACAACTCACCGGCGAGGACCTTGACCAACTCACTCCGGTGGCCCGCGACGCCGTCGAGCACGCCTACCAACTGTTCCGAATACGAGGCGCCATCGACACCCGACTGTGCCCCGAGCGTCTCATCGCCACCCCACACGACGTGCAACTGCACTTCAAGTGGACACGAAACCCGAACACCTTCGCCATCACCACCAACCTGCCCCAGACTGAGGCGGACCTCCGATCACCGGCCACCACCCCCGCCGCCTGGGCGTCCTATCAGGCTCTGTTCTGGATGGAAGAACTCGGCACCGGCTGGGTGCGATGGGCCCAGCGCACCCGCACGAACGACGTCATCCACCTCGGCCGCCGCCACGAGCCCGCGCGCGACGGCTACAGCCCCGGAGGACGGCTTCGGCCCCGAGTGGACAACCAAGGACTGGTGTCCATCCCGCACGGCGAGAACCTGGCCATGAACGCCACCACCAAGTTTCGGGCCGACCAACTCATCGCATGGCACCACGAGCTCGACATTCGCGACAAGCCATACGCGCTCGCGGCCCACGCGGTCATCGCCTGGACCGACACCCCAGGTGTCGCATCACTGAACATCCTCGACGCACTCCCCACCACCCCTACCCGCAGCATCCGCCGGGCAGCGTTCCACGCCATCCACGACGCCGCCGACGCCGGCGCGCGGCTCATCACCACCACTCTCACCGCACCAGTACTGGCCGAGCTCGGATTTGCCACGGATACCGATGGCCAACGCGTCCTGGATGTACTGACGATGCCCTAAAGACGCCAACCTCACCTCACCCATGCGACGCTTACACGGATCCGCGAGTGCGCCCCCGTGTAAGCCCGGGCTATGTTTCGTCACTAGTGAGAGGGATCGGCAATTCCGATCAATAACAATGGGCGCCCGAGCTTTTCATCCGTTTCGACGACGTTTGGTCACCAATCGCCAACCGCTGTTGAGCGCCAGTGCGGCCCCTACGAAACCGATCAGTGTCGGTGAAAAAACCTCGGGCTCGCCTGCGTGAGTAATGCCCCAGAACAGACCGAATGCGACGCCGCCGAGACCAATCACTAGGGCAACAAGATGGGCCGAATTGACGCGGGTGCGGCCGACGGTATGCATGCCTCCACACTCGCACGCCGCGGAGATGGTCGCTAATTAGGTTATCTCAAGTAAACGTGACGCAGCGGCGGTAGAGCCACCACGCGCCGGTCCCAAGCAACTGAATCATCCAGGCGAGCAATAGCCAAAGCCACGAACGTGCGGCGGCCTCGCAGGGCCGTTCCGGCACTCACTTGGGCGCAGCGGGTTGGACAAGCCCAAGCTTAAATTCGTTGCTGTGGAACATCTCTGGGTGTACTGGGGTTCCGGTCACTCTCTCGGCTAAGGCCAGGGTGGCTTCGTTGATCGGGACGTCGCGGGCATCGCGGGTCATGGTGATGTCAAGGCCTACCTCGCTCATGACTTGGAGGTGGTCGTCGGGGTGAGCGCCGGTTCGGCCGGCACCTGGCACCAGTGGTTCGAATTGCAGTTCTAGAGTCCCATCGATCCACCACCAGAACTGGCTCAACCCCAAGGCGTAATAGCAGGACACGATTTGCCGGCCACGGGACATCGGCTCCATGTGCTTCGAGGTGACGCCGATAAATCCGGTGCTCTCGACCATGAGCGTGGTGGCGCCAATAGCGGTGGCTGCAACGAGCATCTTCCCGAACGGGCCTCCGCCGCGCGTGTCCCAGGCTTCGCCTGCCCGAATGTGAAGGTCGTCGACGCCGATCACTGTTGACGTGTGTTCGGCCTCTAGCAGGGTTAGGACCTCGCCGGGTGTGGCATCGGTGATGTGCGTGAAGCAGTACCCGGCCTCCTGCCACACTGCGAACTCGTCGGACGTGAGCCATTCGTAGTCGCTGTAAGTAGCGGTCGACTTCATGAATAACGATCCCTAACTGCTATCACTCGACGCGAGGGTGAGGCCACCTTAACTCGAACGCCAACGCGCGTCAGGTGGCTACGGGATCCTCAACCAGTCGATCCAATTGTCAGCGTTGGCGACGTCGGTACAGCCGTAAATGCTTTGTGCGCCATTCGGGATCGTGCAGTTCCATGATCGGCCTGCCACAGTGATGACCTGAGGCCGGTCATCAACAGGTGTATTCCTCACTACCGCGGCTATAGCGTCTGCGTCGGCACACGACGTATCTCCGAACGCTACGGCCTTCCCTATGGTTGCGTTGAGCTCAAGCTGGACGGTGCAATTGTGGCCGAATGACGCTCGCGCGGTCGGTGCCCTAGAAGTCGATGTATCTGGCGAGCCAGTGTGGGCACCATCGCGAGTTGTAGGGCTACACCCGACGGTGGCCACAATGAGGGCGATAGCCACCCCAGTCACAGGCAATGCGCGTCCGAAATATGTTGGCGGAAATTGCGTATGAGACTTCACGAGTGTGCTCTCGGGGGCGCGTCCGCATCTCCGCAGACAAACTCGCCGTTGGTGAAGAAGTCAGCTGTCACGGGTAGGCCCGTGTAGTTGGCAGCCATCGCGAACATCCCATCGAGTATGTGAAATCTGCCGTCTGGGCGCCGACCATCCACTTCAGGGTCTGGATCCAGGCCGGCCTCGCGCATCAGGGAGGGCCAGTCACCAGCCAGAGGATCTGTGGTGAAGCTGTCTCGAAGCAGCGGATCGAAACTGGCAAAGATTGAGCCGTCGTGCCAGATGGCGAATTGACTGCCTGCGTTGATGCTTTGGAAGATCGAGACGACCTGCCGGCCTTTCGAGAGCGGCAGTATCACGTTGCTGTCTACCCCGACGATGCTGGCGGGGGCTATCGCGACTGTCCAGGTTGACAGTTGCGCTGCACCCACAATGCCGAAGTGTTCCCAACCCTGCTCGTTGACGGCGGCCAGACCGGTCACTGTGCGTAGGCGTTCAGGGGCCATGGCATCGATCACTTCATTGGGGTCGGCATCGCTGACATAGGTGACACATAACGCGTTTTCGACCCACGGATAGTCCGCCAGAAACCAGGTGAAATCGTCATAGGTGTACGCCACATCCGTGATCGTCGCACGACGTTTGTTTAGCGGCCAGGCCCTCGCGGCCGCGTCGCACGAACTCCTCGAGGGTGATGGCGCCCCGAGTCAGGGCGATCAGATCAGCGACGTTGCCTCGGGTCGGTTCCCACCCTGCCATCTCGTTGCTCGCGATCGTGTTGTGCACTGACCATTTCTGTTCGATCGTGAGCTCGGCGAAGAGGTCTGGGTAACACTCTGCCCATTCGGGGTCCCCCGACACTGCCATTTCCTGCCCCTCCCGTTGGTGTGCTCAGTGAACCCCATGATGAGCGCTGGCCTCTGACGGGAATCACTTCACCCCCACGACTTTGCCGATCCGCCGTCCACCTGACCGTGAGCCAACCGGAAGTGACAGGCTGCGTTTATGAAGGACCACCATCCGGATACCTTCACAAGTTCTGCACAATCGTCCGATACCGTCATTGCGGTGACCGAACTCGTGCAGCTCAAGCGGCCTGTGCCTCGTTGGTGGCGGATCTGGCAGGGGCCGGTGCTTGGAATCCTCGCCGCTGTTACGTGTGCGGTTGTCTTATGGGCTGCGGTGACTCCTGTTGCGATTCTCTTCTACGTGTTAATCGCGATGTGGGCGTTCGTGGCCATCGGCATAGCTTGGCTGGTCTTCGCGGTTGTCGGATGGCTGCGATACCGAACAGTCCGACGCAGCCTCATCGCGCCGGTACTTGTCGTCACGACTGCCGTACTGGTTGTCTTCTCCGTCCCGTTTCACGTCGGGTTTGCGCTGTCGAAAAACCGTTTGACTGAACTTGCCGCAACGTGTCAATCCTCAGGCGCAGACAACCGGGCCGGCGTTTATGCCATTCGTCGAGTGATCGCGCTAAGCGACTCCGGATGCATGTTCTACACCGACGGCGGATTCATGGACAAAGTCGGAGTCGTCTACCTGCCCGGCGGCCCTACAGACGCGTTTCGAGCGCGATTCGAATCAATCGAACTCAGCCACGTCTCTGGCGACTGGTATCGGTTCTCCGCGGGCTGGTGAGGATTTCGACCAAACCAACGCCCGCTGGAACGCGTCCTTGGCTCCTTAGGATGCGATCGTGCGTCAGATCAGACTGATCTCTCGGCCTCGCGCAGGATGTTCCGTGTCATGGTCCGGTACACCGCGCGATGAGCAGGCAAGTGGGCATACCAGTAGACACGTCCCACGATGCCACGCGGATAGAAGACCGTGCGCAGTTCGAGTTCACTACCGGATTCGGTTGCGGTGATACGGAACTCGAGCCACGAAGTACCCGGCGACCGCATCTGTGACCGTAGCCGCAACGTGTGTTCGGGCTCCACTGTCTCCACGCGCCACCATTCGAGGTCGTCGCCGGCAGCCAGCGTGCCCTGCTGGCTCGGGCTTCCGGACGATCCGGGTCCGCCGACGGCCTGGTCGATTCGGGCGCGCAACTTCCAGGCCGGTGTCGTTCCGTACCAGCCCTTTTCGGTGCCCAGTCCTTCGATCGCCTTCCACACAGCCGCCGCGGTTGCGACGGTGTGGCTGGTGTGGGCATCGACGTACGCCTCTTCACCGGCCCACTTGGGATCCGATGGAATCGGTTCGGACGGGGCACATGCGGGCGACGCGTTCGACCAGGGTGTCTCCACGTCGCCGCGACCTACCCGGGCCAGTGCCAATTCGACGGACGTGCGGTACGGGGTCAACCCGTCGGCCGGAGGTGCGATGACGTCGTCGATATCGTGTTCGGCGACGATCGCGTCGTGCTCGAGCGACTCGACCAATGGCCTGGCGAGGCCGCCGGGAATCGGGGTGACCGTCCCGACCCAGTTGCTCGCCAACGACGGTGTGAGGAAGGGGAGCACGATCATCCGTCGCTTCGCGAGGCCTGCGACCTCGGCGTAGATCTGCATCATGTCGCCGTACTCGAGGACGTCGGGACCACCGATGTCCCATGTGCGCGATTCGGGAACCTTCGCGGTGGCGGCCTCCATCAGGTAGTGCATCACGTCCCTGACGGCAATCGGCTGGATCTTGTTGTGCACCCACTTAGGGGTGGTCATCACTGGCAGACGCTCGGTGAGGTGCCGAATCATCTCGAATGACGCCGAGCCCGAACCGATCACCACGCCCGCCTGCAACACGATGGTCTCGATGCCCGACGCCATCAGAACTTCGCCGACCTCGGTGCGTGAACTCAGGTGCTCCGACAGTTGGACACCGGAGGGGTGTAGCCCGGAGAGATAGACGATTCGGGACACCCCCGCCTTGCGTGCGGCCTCGGCGACGTTCTCTGCCGAACGCCGCTCCTCGGCGCTGAAGTCCTTGGAGTTACCCATCGAGTGCACGAGGTGGTAGACCACGTCGACGTCGGTGAAGGCATTCTCCAGCGACGCTTTGTCGCTGAGGTCGCCCTTGATCACCTTCGCGCTGCCGATCCAGGGAGCGCCCTTCAACTTGTCCGGGGTCCGTGCCAGGACCCGCACATCGTGGCCACGTTCGATCAGGCGTGGTGCAAGGCGACCGCCGATGTAGCCGGTGGCGCCGGTGACCAGAGCGCTGGGTGTCGAACTGGTGGCGGGCTGCATGAGCGCTCCGATGGTTGGGATCCGGGTTCGTCCCGAGAGCATGATCGTCTCGGGTCAAGAGTTACTGACGACGGAATGCCCAGGTCGAGAGATCTCAAACGCGAAGGTGCTCTAGCGCATGGTGACGAGCGGTCGTTTCCCCTGATCATCAGGAGTATCGGCGTGTGCGTGATCATTCACCGACATCACGTTGATGCCGGTGCTGCCCACGATGAGCTTGGTGATCGAGGCGTTGACCATGGTGCGGGCGATGACGGGCCAGGTCTGCGAGTCCACGCCCCACAACTCCGCGACGACGGCCGCGATGGTGCCCGCCGAGGACGCCGCGAGCGCAACCTGACCGGGGCCCGCGAACGTCGCGATCTCCTTGAGTGCCTCACGGATCGACTCGCGGTATTCGGTATAGGAACCGGCCCCCGTGCTGTGGGCGTCGGCAGCCCAGGCCAGTAGTGCCTTGTCGAGATCGCGCTGGAAATCACGCTGAGCGTCGGCGGCCTCGGCCGACGTGCCCACCGGTGGCATGTCCCGGTTTGTCAGGTGAGTCAGGTCGTATTCGTTCCAGCCCGCGTTCACGATGGGCTCGGGGGCAGTCCCATCCTTGAACTGCGCGACGATCTCCTGCACTGTCTCCAACTGCCGGGCCAAATTTCCTGACGCCGCGAAATCGAGCCGGCCAACGCGCCGCGCGAGATGCTTGCCCACGTTCCGTGCCTGCTCGCGTCCGAGATCGGTCAGACTGCCGTAACCGTTTTCGTCATGACCGGCCTGACCGTGACGCACCAAGTAGATGACACCCATGGGCATCATCTTGCCGTGCGGCGGCCCGCCGCCCGGCATCGGTCGCGCCGAGGTGCGTTGATCGTCTCTAATGGTGTGTCATGAGCGGTTCTCGAGACTTCCGGTTCGGGGTGAACTTCCTGGCCCGAGGGACGGCCGATGAATTCCTGGCCCAGGTGCGGCACGCCGAACAGTGTGGTGTGGACGTGGTGCTGCTGCCTGACCATCTCGAACTGGGTGCGCCATTCCCCATGTTGGTCGCGGCCGCAGCTGCCGCACCGACTGTTCGGGTAGGCAACTTCGTCCTCAACGCGGGTTTCTATCGGCCGGCTCTGCTCGCCCGCGACATCGCCGGGGTCGACCAGTTGACGGGTGGACGCGTGGAGATCGGACTCGGCGCGGGGTACGTCGAGGCGGAGTTCGAAGCAGCGGGCATCCCGTTCGGGTCGCCCAGGCAACGTGTTGACCACATGCGCGACATGGTGATCGAACTGAGACGACTCCTCGGCGACCCGGCTCGGACGCCGCCCCCGGTGCAGACACCACCTCCGATCATGGTCGCCGGCACGGGAAATCGAGTGCTGACGATCGCGGCCCGCCATGCGGACATCGTTGCCCTTGCGGGTCTCGCCGACGACGAGGCGCTCGCCGAGCGCGTGGAATACATTCGGCGCCAAGCAGGTTCGAGGTTCGACGAACTCGAACTGAATCTGATCATCTTCGACCTCGCCATCGACCGAGAGCCCGACCTCGACACGTTGCGTCACCACAACCGCGATGCCACCGATGGCGAACTGTTACGCCAACCCAACGCGTTGAGCGGGTCTCACGACGAGGTGGTCGCCCGCATCCGGCAACTGCGAGAGCGATTCGGGATCACCTACCTGACGCCGATCGAACCGTCGGCGGCAGATCTGGACGCGTTCGGACGGGTGATCTCAGAACTGCGCCAAGGTCCGGCGGAAGCGAACCTCTAGCGTTCGAGCCAATGGGTGGCGGTCAGTGGCACGGCATCGCCCACCGACTGGTGGTCGCACCCGAAGCCCACAGTCCAGCGACCATCGGAGAGTTGGACCGGCCCCAGCATCATCGGTGACGGGAGTTCGCCGAGGAACTCTCCGAGTGCCGTCGGCGAGAGAGCCCACAGCTCGCCGCGAATGGATGTGCCCGACAACTCATCGCGGACAAGCCCCGGCTTCGCGGGCTGGGTGTCGAGGGCGACGAGGCGGTACGCCTCCGCTGTCGCGGCGTCTCCGGCCCAACGCGCACCTTTGTCGGTGAGCTGACCCATCAGCGGCTGACCGCGCAGATGCGCACCCACCACGAACACCTCGGTGGCCTTGGCGCCCGCCCGTTCAGGCCAGGACCGGCCGGATGCAGCCGATCCCGCACCGATCCGGCCGGCGATGTCGAGCACTACTGCGTCGTCGTAGGCCCGGCCCACCACTGTGATTCCGAATTGTGCTGACGAACCGTCGCTTTCGATGACCTCGCCCGCCGGGACGGACACCGCGCATAGGTCGAACAGATTGCAGAAGTTGGTGTAGGTCCCCATCGTTGCGTTGACGCCGACGGGGTCGGCCTCCACCTCAGCGAGCGTCGGATGCATCGGGGCAGTCGGGATCAGCAGTGCGGTCGCGTCGCCCAGCACCGACATGGCGCGCTCGCCCAGCGCCTGCACGCGTCGGCGATCCGACAGCAGATCGGTGGCACTGAACCGGTCGGCCGGCCCGATGATCGCGGCGACCGTCGGGTCCACGAGGTCGGAAGGGGATGCCGCTGAGATGAATTCGCCCACCGCGTCATAACGCTCGGCGACCAGGGCGCCTTCGTATAAGAGCTTGGCCGCAGCCAGGAAGTCCGACAGATCGATTCGCTTGATCCGCACACCCGCGTTCTCGGCGTGTTCCACCGCCGTATGGAAGGCTTCCTGCCACTGTGCATCGAGAGCAGGCAGCGTGGCCGGCACGGCGACCACCGGGCTGTCGGAAGCAGCGAAATGCGTTGACGCCGGCCACGCAGCACCTCCGGCCATCACCCCCATCGCGCGATTGGCGAGGTCCAGATCCGCGGCGAGGATGGTCACACAGTCATAGCTGGCACAGGCCGGCACCACGCCCGCGGTGCTGACCACTCCGATGGTGGGCTTGATGCCGACGATGCCCTGCAGGCCGGCGGGCACCCGTCCCGATCCGGCGGTGTCGGTGCCGATCGCGATGTCGGCGAAACCCAGTGCAACGGCTACAGCCGAGCCGGAGCTCGAGCCACCGGATATATGGTCGGGTCTGCGTGAATCACGCACGGCTCCATAGGGACTGCGCGTGCCGACCAGGCCGGTCGCGAACTGGTCGAGGTTGGTCTTGCCGATGACCACCGCTCCGGCCGCGCGAAGGGCGGCGACCGATGCGGCATCCTGTTCGGGCCGGTACTCATAGCCCGGGCACGCAGCGGTCGTCGGCAGCCCGGCGACGTCGACGTTGTCCTTGACCGCCAGCACCACCCCGGCCAACGCGCCTCCGGCAGCGATGGAGGCAGCGTGGTCTCTTTCGACGTCCGCCTGATCGCGCAGGGTGATGAACACCTCCGGCCGATCGGCCGCGGCGATCTGGGCGTAGATGTCGGCTATGCGTGTCACGCGACTTTTCCTGTCTTCGCGGCGAACTCGCCGCCGTCGGACCAGCGCTTGCGCTCCTCGGCGCGCGCCGTCTCCATCGCTGTCCGTTCGACCTTGATGTCGTCGGCGTTGTCGGCGAGGAACTGCTGGTGCTGGGCCAGTGAGAACGTGCCGTCGGTGATCTCCACATGCCCTCGGCCGGCGGCCATGTCGGCCCGCAGGTCGAGCAACTCGTCGGCACTGACCGGGTACCAGCTGATCTTGTCGAAGAACCGCAACAGCCATGGGTGCTCGGGTTCAAAACCTGCTGCCTCGAGTGGGTGCCGATGGTTCCACACCTGCGTGGTGCGACCGACGAACTGGTAACCGCCGGGACCCTCCATGCCGTAGATGCACATGTAGGCGCCGCCGATGCCGACCGCGTTCTCCGGGGTCCAGGTGCGAGCGGGGTTGTACTTGGTGGTGATCAGGCGGTGTCGCGGATCGAGTGGAACGGCAACGGGGGCGCCGAGATACACATCGCCCAGGCCGAGTACGAGGTACTCGGCGTCGTAGACGATGCGGTACACGTCGTCGACGGATTTCAGCCCGTTCATCCGCCGGATGAACTCGATGTTCCACGGGCACCAGGGCGCGTCGGAGCGCACACCCAGCATGTACCGCTCGATCGCCTCCCGGGTCGCCGGATCGTCCCAGGACAGGGGCATGTGCACCGTGCGGCTCGGCACCACCAGCTCAGACGCCGAAGGCAGCTGGGCTTCGCACTCGATGAGCCAGTCGAGCAGTACAGATTGCCGCATCACGGTGGCGTCGACCTTGACCTGAAGTGACCGGATGCCGGGTGTGAGCGAGACGAGTCCGGCGGGCCGGTCGGCCTCGATCCGTTGTGCCAGGGCGTGGACCCGTGCTCGGAGCGCGAGATCAAGTGTCATGTCGCCGTATTCGACGAGGACGTTGTCGTCGCCGCTGCGGCGATAGGTCACCTCGGTGGTGCCGTCGGCAGTTCGGGTGGATCCGAGCACTCCGTCGTCGAGATCGGTACCGGACGACAGAACGGTCACCATGTTCGAACGCCGAGCCGTTCCCAGTGAGGCCGAACTCGCCACCTCGGCAACCCGCACCGGTACGAACCGGACGGTGTCGCCCGGTTTGAGCTGACCCATCTTCCAGCGGTCCGCCGTGGTGACGGTGACCGGGCAGACGAAGCCGCCCAGACTCGGCCCATCGGGACCGAGCAGGATCGGGGTGTCACCGGTGAAGTCGAGCGCGCCCACGGAATAGGCGGTGTCGTGGATGTTGGACGGGTGGAGTCCTGCCTCACCGCCGTCGGTGCGTGCCCAGCGTGGCTGCGGTCCGAGCAAGCGGACACCGGTGCGGTCGGAGTTGAAATGCACCTCGTAGGCGGTGTTGTACAGATCCTCGATGTCTTCTTGGGTGAAGAACTCTGGAGCACTGTGTGGTCCGACGGTGACGGCGAGCTGCCAGTTGTTGGTCAGCGCCGGCTTCTCGTCGATCAGGATCCGGCGAGGGGACCCAGCGGCCGACGTCTGGGCCCGAGCCAGCGTGTCCCCGTCGGCCAGGGAACGTCCGTCCTTTCCGCCGAATCGCCCGAGTGTGAACGTCGCGCGACTCTCCAGGTACAGCTCGGCGTCGATCCCGCCCGCAACGGCGATGTACATCCGCATCCCGACGCCGCCTGCCGCGCCGACATCGAGGATCTGGCCCGCTTTGACCTCGATCGGTGACCACTGCGGTACCACCTCGCCGGCCACCGTCACCGGCACAGGTGCGCCGGTGACCGCGACAACGGTGTCTTCGTCGAACTTCAATTGCGGCCCCAGCAGGGTGCATTCGAGGCCGGGCGCTCCTTCTGCGTTGCCCACCGCGATGTTCGCAAGCCGGAACGACAGATCGTCCATGGGTCCGGACGGCGGTACACCCACCTGCCAGTACCGAATACGGCCCGGCCAATCCTGAATGGTGCTCTGCGGGCCCGCCCGCAGTACCGAGATGCTCGACATCTGTTATGCCTCTGGTCGTGTCACGATGACCCGCACCGAGGTGGGGTCGAATCCGTTGCAGGGGTTGTTGATCTGGGGGCAGTTCGATATCAGCACCAGGGTGTCGGCTTCGGCGCGCAATGCGACTCGCCGGCCC
Source organism: Williamsia muralis NBRC 105860 (assembly GCF_001598915.1). Taxonomy (GTDB): domain Bacteria; phylum Actinomycetota; class Actinomycetes; order Mycobacteriales; family Mycobacteriaceae; genus Williamsia; species Williamsia muralis. The sequence continues at coordinate 582,594 of NZ_BDAP01000002.1, forward strand.
GGTGCCGACAAACCGTCGACGATGCCGAGCGAGCCGTCCGGATCCACCGGCACATTCATGAAGAAGTTGACGTTGCCTACCAGGTCCGACTTACCCAGCCCGTGTCGCGCGCCACCGATCAAGAAGTTCTCCACACAGGCGTGCTGGTGTTTGGTGTGGTGGCCGTAGCGAAGGGTGTTCGACTCCTGCGAGCACGCGCCGCCGACGGTGTCGTGGTTGCCCACCTCATCGGCCACGATGGTCATCATCGGCGCCGAATCATGGTCGCGGATCACGGTTCCGGTGGTGAGGAAGATGTTGCCCTGGGCGGCGATGGTGGTCTGGGCGGAGTAGCGGATGGTGTGATCGGCACCGCCGAAGAACAGGGTGTCCACGGCCTGGTTCCCATGCAGATCGACGATGGTCAGCACATCGCCGGCTTCGACGATGCCTGACCACGGTGCACGTTCGCCGATCTCGTGGTCGAGGATCACCTGTCCGTCGACGAGGGCGAGGTCGCGAGCCGATGCCGTTGTGGCAGAGGTCATCACGGAGTCCTTTCAGGGGGAGTGCTGGGGAGTTGGACGAGGTGAGCGAGCACGGACATCACCAGTGGGCTGCGCCCCACACGTCTTCGGAGTTGAGCACCGCCCGCTGATACTCGGGGTCTGTGTCGGGCAGGGAGGCCAACGCGGAATCGAGGTCGCCCGGTGCCTTCCACGCCAAGATCTCCAGTGGCCCCACATCGAAACCGGGAGACGGGTCGAGAGGATGCGCGGTGTTGACGACCGCGACGGTGCACGGGAGATGCAAGAGCAGATCTACGTACTTGTCGCGGCCGGCGGAGCCCTTCGACGTCAGTGTTCCGTCGGCTTCCACCACGATGCTGTGGAAGAACGACAGGGACGGAACCACGTCGGTGGGGTTCAGTCCGTGCTTCGCGGCCGCCAGCGTGAACATCTCGCGGCCGGCCGGCGACGTCGAATGAGCAGCTCCGGCACCATATTTCGCGAGGTTCCCGGCGAGGGTGCTGGTACCGCACAGGGCGTCGTGGTGGCCGGAAGTGTCGGCGACGATGGTCGCGAGTGCACGACCCTGATCACTGAGCAGCGGGTGGCCGGCGCCGAGGTACGCCTGCCAGGGCACCTTGACCGTGTCGGCGACATTGAGCCGCTCCCATGGTGCATCGGCGCGCCACAGGAGGATGTGCGCACATCCGGCGCCGACCACATCACGCAGTCGTAGGCGCGTTCCGCGGGCAAGAACCTTCACCGTGTAACGCCCACCGGGAACCGTCTCAGCCCAGGTCATGTCGTGCGCGACGACGTTGTCGGGCAACGGTGTCCACGTCGATGCCGGCACCACCGGCATGGAGTCGGTGATGGTGGCGGCCTGTGCCCGCGCATGTTCACGGGCCCCTGCGGTGGTGCCGGTCGAACCGGTTGTCGACTCGGTGGACGTTGTCATGACGGAGTTCCCTTTCGGTGAGAGCTGTTCGCGGAGAGCCGGATCGCAGCGGCCAGGCCGGGGGTCAGATGGGCTCTGCGGGTGCGGCGACCTTCACGGGCATCGGATGCTTCTTGCCGTGTGGGAAGCAGGCGATGCCGAGCAGGATGGCCACCGCGATGCAGATCGGGCCCGCCCACTTCAGGATGGGCATCTCGCCGGCCGGGTCGAAGATCTCCGACCGTGGCCATGCCAGGTTCACGACCATGGCGAGCCCGTAGACGACTGCAAGGAGGTTGATGGGAATTCCGAACCGGCCCAGGCTGAACAGTTTTTTGCCCTCGGCGTCGACTGTGGGGGTGCCGTGCGGCCAACCCTTGAGCCGTCGCCACAGCATCGGACCCGTGACGGAGAGGTAGGCAAGGTAGATCAGGATGATGCAGACACTGGCGAGGGTCGCGAAGATCGCCGAGTTGCCCACGTTGACCACCAGAACGCCGATGCAGAGAACACCGATCAGGATCGACGGGGCGATCGGGGTGCCGGTTCTGGGGTTGACGTGCGAGAGGATCCGGGATCCGGGAAGCCGGTCGTCGCGGGCCATCGAGAACATCAGCCGGGAGCATGCGGTCTGAATTGCCAAGGTGCAGATGAAGATCGCCACCACGACGTCGCACAGCAGGACCTTGCCCCAGAACGATCCGAGCACGGAGTCGAGGACGTAAGGCAGGCCGCCGACGGCCAGTTCTTCACCGAGGCTCGGTGCTGCCATCAGGGCGCCGAGCAGCATGAGCCCACCGCCGATGGCCGATACGGTCAACGCCAAGCGGATGGTCCGCGGTGCGACACGTCGCGGGTTCTTGGTCTCCTCGGCGAGCTCGCCTGCGGAGCCGAAGCCGACCATGACGTAAGCGGCCATCAAACCGGAGACGATGAAAGCCCAGACGTACCCGGGCTGTTCGCCTGGAATGCCGGTGTCGAACACCACGTCGGGGCCGCGCTCGGCATGGGTGAACAGGGCCAGGATCACGGCGATGACGCCGACGATCTCGCACGTGACACCGATGCTGTTGACTCGGCTCATCCAGTTGACGCCGATGCAGTTGATGATGGTGGTGATCACCAGCAGGATCGAGCCGAGCAGTACAGCGTTGGACGCGCCGCTGGTGCTGGTGAGGGCAGGGTCGGAGCCGATGAGCTGGAAGCCGGTCCAGATGGACGGCATCACCACCTGCAGCGCAATTGCTGCCGCCGAGGCGGTGACGATCTGCGCGAGGATCATGAACCAGCCGCCGAACCAGCCGATCACCTCGCCGCCCATCCGGCGCGACCATTGGTAGATGGCCCCCGAGATGGGGAAGCGAGCGGCGATCTCGGCGAAGCACAGCGCCACCAGGAGTTGACCGACGTAGACCGCGGGCCATGTCCAGAAGAATGCCGGACCGCCGAACGAGAAGCCGAGCCCGAAGAGCTGGAAGATGGTCGTCAGGATGGAGACAAAGGAAAATCCCGCCGCAAAGGACGCGAATGTTCCCAGCGAACGATGGAGCTGCTGGGTGTAACCGAACGCGGAGAGATCGTCGGAGTCGCCGTTCTTGGTGACGCCGCCGCTCACTGGTGCCGAAGGTGGTTGCGCAGTTGCGGTCATGGGAGATCTTCCTGGTAGTGGGCCCATGAGCCCGGTTTATCTGTCAGGTGATAGATAAACCGTTCGCTATTTCTGTCGGGTGACAGGTTTGTTACCCCGAGGCAAACGAGTGCAACAACTGTGTTTCCGAATGCGCACTGGCCAGGTCAGGTCCGTTTGTCATCCGAGCCGCGCTGCGACGACGGATCGGCTGCAGCCAATGACAGTAAGGTGCTCTGTGTGAGTTCGGTTTCGGCAGGGCCAGGTCGCCCGAGGTTGGTGGAGCAGCGTCGCCATGGGGATACCGCGCGGGACGAGATCCTCGACGCCGCCGGAGAACTCTTCACCACACGCGGATACTCCGGTACCTCCACCCGGATGATCGCGGAGGCCGTCGGTATTCGGCAGGCCTCTCTCTATCATCACTTCAAGACCAAGGACGACATCCTCGAGGCGTTGCTACAGAACACCGTGGCGCGGGCGCTGGCCACAGCACAGCAGCTACGAGAGGCCGTTGGCGAGCCGGCGCTCGAACGGCTGCAGTCGCTTGCCAGATTCGACGCCGCCCAACTCGCGGGTTCGAGGTGGAACCTCGGCGCCCTGTATCTCTTGCCGGAACTGCGCACCGAGCGCTTCGCCGAATTCCGCCAAGCGAGAACAGATCTGGCGCGTATCTACGCCGCGCTGGCAGGTGAGGTACTCGGTGACCCCGACGATCCGCGTCGACACCTGCCGTTCCGGCTCGTCGAGTCGGTGATCAGCATGCGTTCCGATGAGATGGCCGGCGCGCTCGGCGCCGACTCTCTGCACGAGATGGTCGACCTCTTGGTCGACACCATCGCACTGGTCTTGAAGTAGTTGCCGCAGCGACGAATTCGCAGGTTTTGTATCCAGGCGCAGGAGTTGCAACCCCTGCGCCGAGACGAAATGCCTGTGTCTGTGGACGGTAGAACGCGCGACGTCGAGTTCAGAGCACCTCACCGGGTAACGCGTCGTGAACCAGGAGTGCGATCTGCACCCTGTTGTTGAACGTCAGCTTCTCCAGGATGTGCGAGATGTGACTCTTGACCGTGGCGATGGACACGAACAACTCTTCGGCGATCGCGGCGTTCGACATCCCGCGCGCGACCGCGATGGCCACGCGCTGCTCGCCTGCGGTCAGCAGATCGAACTGTTCTGTTGCCTTCGTGCGGCGATCGCCGGGGTCGGTGAAGCGCACGATCAACTTGCGGGTGATCGACGGTGACAGGATCGGCTCGCCCGCAACAACTTTGCGCAGAGATGCGATGAGGTCGGCCGGCGGGGTGTCCTTGAGGAGGAAGCCGCTGGCGCCTGCCTGCAACGAACGCAACACCAGGTCGTCGGTGTCGAAGGTGGTCAACATGATCACCTGTGGCGGCTCGGCCATCGAACGCAACGCGATGGTGGCCTCGAGCCCGTTGACCTTCGGCATCCGGATGTCCATCAGCACCACGTTGGCGCCGGTCTGCTGTGCGAGCGCCGAGACCGTGGACCCGTCCGCGGCTTCGCCGACGATGTCGATGTCCGGCTGCCCCGACAGCATCGTCCGCAGACCCGCACGCACCAGCCACTCGTCGTCCACGAGCAGCAGGCGGATGGGGGATGGGGCCTCGGTGCTCACAGGCTGCCCGCTTCCCATGGCAGGCGAGCGGTCAGCACGAAGTTGCGCTCCACGACGCCATACGACAACTCGCCGCCGGCGAGCGTGACCCGCTCGTTGATGCCGACCAGACCCGACTTGGCCCCCGGGATCGGTTCGATGGCCGAATTGGCAGCCATCGACAGTGGTTGGTGAATCCTCACACTCAGCCCATCTCCGGGTCCGCCGCTGATGTGCACGGTCACCGGAACAGCACCCGCGTGTTTACGCGCATTGGTCAAGCCCTCCTGAACAATTCGATAGGCGGCCCGGCTGACCACACCCGGGACGTCGTCGAGGTCGCAGATGTCGATGGTCGCGCGGATCTGACTGCCCGCCTCCTCGGCTTCGCCGAACAGGGTGGGCAGAGTGCTCAGCGATCGGGTGGGCTGAGCAAAATCCTCGGAGTCCTCACGCAGCATGGCGATCACGTCACGCAGGTCGACCAGCATCTGATGGACGCCGGCGCGGATCACCCCGGCCGCCCGGCGGATGTCCTCCGGTGGTGCGTCGGGCCTGAACTCGAGCGCGCCGGCATGCACGGACAGCAGGCTCATCCGGTGGGCGAGCACATCATGCATCTCCCGTGCGAGCCGTTCGCGTTCGGTGGCCCGCGCGTTGGCGATCCGTTCGCGCTGCTCGGCCTCGACGGTTCGCGCACGCTCGGCCAGTGAGATCAACAGCTGCCGGCGGTTGCGGACCATGGTTCCCCACCCGACCGCCACCGCGGCCATCAGCGCCCAGAACACGAGCACGGCGAGCAGCGACTCCTGCCCTTCCGGGTACAGCCAACGGTTTGTCAAAGCTGCAACAAAGCTGGCCAGGGCCACCGAGACCGCGTAACGCATCGGCTTGTGGACGGCGAGCGAGAACACCGCCAGCAGAGCGACCCCGCCGATGGCCGAGGTGAATCCGGAGGCGACCGTCGCGACGATTGCCAGAGCCAGCGGCCATCGGCGCCGCCACACCATGGCCACGCAGCCCGCCACCCCGACCGCAATGTCGGCGACGATCATGCCGGAGATGTCGTCCAGACGTGGGCTGATGGCAACGACCCCGATCGCGGCGGCCAGCAGGATCATCAGTACGTCGATCGCGATGTCGCGTTTGCTCCGCCGGCCGATCAAGGGGTGGGGATCGGTCTCCAGTTCGGCGCGCACGGCCCCGGGCATCCACGCGCCCCGAGCCGTCAGATCATCCCATCCATCTGTCACAGCAGCCCACCGGTTCGCATCGCCTGATCATGGGCGTCGAGGCGGTCCCGGTGCATCAGGCGAAAGGCGGAAGTTCGGCGGGCGATGAGTTTTGCTTGCAGGGGATGTCTGTTGTGGTGTCCGCTTGATGCACAAAACAACCCTGGATCGGAGTCATCATCATGTCCCGCATGCTGTTCCTCAACACAACCGCCACCGACATCCCCGCGACACGCAAGTTCTTCGGAGAGCTCGGATTCGAGTTCAACGAGACCTTCAGCGACGAGAACACCCTGTGCCTGGTGATCAACGAACTCACCGTTGCCATGCTGATGACGCCCGCCCGGTTCCAGGACTTCATCACCGGAGGCATCGCCGACACCAGCAAAGAACGTGAGGTGCTGATCGCCATCTCCGCCGAATCCCGTGAGGCCGTGGACACACTCGTCGACAAGGCGCTGGAGATCGGTGGCTCCAAGTGGATGGACGCGCAGGATCACGGGTTCATGTACGGCCGTAGCTTCCTCGACCTCGACGGTCACGTGTGGGAGGTCACCTGGATGGATCAGTCCGCCATTTCGGGTTAGGACGGCATTTCGGGCTAGCTCGGCATCTCTGGCTGAACCGGTTCTTTCTCCGACGCCGACGGGCCGGGAGGCACGGCAGGCAGTCCGAACCGGGCGAAGTCGGCCTCCATGGTGTCGGAGAAGAAAGCCACCACATGGCCGACGCCGTCGGCGGTGATGTCCAGGACCTGCAATTGGAAGGGCCTGTGCACACCGTCGGCGTCGAGCATGTACAGCCCGAACGCGGGCTGGCCATTGGCCACCGCCGGCAGCAGCACCATGTCGCCGGCTGCCTTGGCCGGACAGTTGGAACCGATGAGCGTACCGATGACCTCCGGGCCCTGGTACCAGCCGGTGAACGGCGGCATCTCCCAGATGGCCTTGTCGGTGAACAACGCGACGATGGCATCGATGTCGTACGCCTCGAAGGCGTCGACCCACTTCTGCAAGAGTTCTCGCTGGGCGGCGTCTCCGGGCTCGACCACGGAATCACGCTCCGGCGCAACCTCTTTGAGCTGGGCTCGGGCGCGCTGGAGTAAGCTGTTCACCGTTGCGGTGGTCAACCCCAGCGTCTCGGCGACCTCGGCAGCGCGCCACTGGAGTACATCACGGAGGATCAGGATCGCGCGTTGGCGCTCGGGGAGATGCTGGAGCGCAGCGATGAACGCCAAACGGATGGATTCACGGGAACCGACGACGGTGGCGGGGTCCGCGGTCTCGGACAACGTCTCGTCCGACCCGGCAAACGGCTCGAGCCATGGCACCTCGTGGTCCTCGAGGAGAGCGCCCTGAGGATCCGACGACTCGCCGCCGAGTCCCGAGGGCAGCGGCCGACGTTGCTTGGACCCGAGAGCGGTGAGGCAGGTGTTGGTGGCGATCTTGTAGAGCCACGTACGCACCGAAGCGCGACCGTCGAACCGGTCGTAACCACGCCAGGCGCGGATGAACGTCTCCTGGAGAAGGTCCTCTGCGTCGTGATGTGAACCCATCATCCGATAGCAATGTGCAAGCAGTTCACGTCGGTACGGTTCGGTGACTTCCAGGAAGTCAGAATCTACCGCGGCCTCGATAGTCATGGGGAAAAGGTTACGGGAGCGGTCTGACAACAACCAGGGTTCTTTGGCCATCGATTGCGCCAGGTTGGGCGGTTTTCGGGTGTCCGGTCGAGCGATCGCCGCCGCTCGTGTAGAGGTTGGGGAATGATTCGAGTCGGCACCTCGGGGTGGGTGTATCCGCCCTGGCGAAAAACCTTCTATCCGGAGGGCCTGGCCCAACGCCGCGAACTCGAGTACATCTCCCGGGTTCTGAACTCGGTCGAACTCAACGGGTCCTTCTATTCTCTGCAGCGGCCGACCAGCTACCTGAAGTGGGCGGAGCAGACGCCCGACGATTTCCTCTTCTCGGTGAAGGGCCCGCGCTTTGTCACCCATATGAAGCGGCTCGTCGACGTGGACCAGCCGCTGGCCACCTTCTTCGCGTCGGGCGTACTGGCACTCGGACCCAAACTGGGGCCGATCCTCTGGCAACTGCCGCCCAATCTGCCGTTCGACGCAGACACACTCACGGCGTTCGCGCATCTGCTGCCGCGCACCACCACCGAAGCAGCCGAACTCTCCACGGGACACAGTGACCGCATCGCCGACCGGGCCTGGACCACAACCGACGCGGAGCGGCCGATCCGTCACGCACTCGAGGTCCGGCACCCGAGTTTCATGACACCGGAGTTGCCCGACCTGTTGCGTGAGCTCGACATGGCGCTGGTGCTCGCCGACTCGGCGGGCAAGTTCCCCGTGATCGACGAGGTGACATCCGACTTCGTCTACGCCCGTCTGCACGGCGACACCGAGCTCTACACCAGCGGCTACACCGACGAGGCACTCGATTCGTGGGCCGAGCGGTTCCGCGCGCGCGCGGTGGACCGCGATGTGTTCGTCTACTTCGACAACGACGCAAAGGTCAGGGCACCGTACGACGCGAAAGGGCTGCTCGACCGCTTGCAGTGACCTGGCTCGGGTAGCGTTGTCGCTGCGCTCAACAAGCGATGGCGCGCCAGGCAACGACTGGGGTGCATGATGATCGAGCGTTTGGACAAGCTGCAGAGGCGGCACCCCGTGTTGGGTTTCGGCATCGCCGTGATCTACAAATACGCGGACGATCAGGGCGGATATCTCGCCGTTCTCATGACGTACTACGCGTTCCTCGCATTGTTCCCCTTGTTGCTGCTCTTGACCACCGGCGTCGGCATAGTGCTCGACGACAATCCCGAGTGGCAGGCGAAGGTACTCGATTCGGCGCTCGGCCAGTTCCCGGTGATCGGCCCGCAACTCGGCGAACCGCAGGAACTCAGCGGTGGCACAGCAGGAATCGTGATCGGCATCCTCGGCGCCCTGTACGGCGCCTCGGGTGTCGGCCAGGCGGCCCAGAACGCGATGAACACCCTGTGGCAGGTGCCGCGTAACAACCGGCCCAACCCGATCTTCTCCCGGTTCCGCAGCCTGCTCCTGCTGACCGTGCTGGCGATGACCTTGGTGGGTACCGCTGTGTTGTCCACCTTCGCCGGACTACCCGGACCCCTGGGGGCCTTGGAGGGGGTGACCATCGGCCTTCTGGCAGTGGTCATCAACTCGGCGGTGTTCACCATTGCCTACCGCCTCAGTACCAGCAACGACGTGAGCTATCGCGATGTGTTGCCGGGCGCGGTCGCGATGGCGATCGTCTGGCAGCTGTTGCAGACATTCGGAACGGTCTACGTCACCCAGGTGGTGAAGAACGCGAGTACCACCAACAGTGTGTTCGCCGTGGTTCTGGGCCTTCTCGCGTTCTTCTATCTCACCTCCATCGCCGTGGTGTTCACCGCGGAGATCAACGTGGTGAGAGTGCATCACCTCTACCCGAGGGCGTTGCTGACCCCGTTCACCGACGCCGTGGACCTCACCCACGGTGACCGCAAGACATACACCCGTCAAGCAAAGGCCCAGCGAGCCAAGGGGTTCGAACACGTCGATGTCACGTTCCGCAAAGACGACGACACCTGAGACGCGTTCGGCGCTTCTGGCGTCAGATGACCCCGTGCAGCGGTGGTGGTGTGTCGTGCAGCAACGAACGACCGATGTGCTGGTACTTCCACCGCACCGGGTCGTGCAAGGTGTGCGTGCGCGCGTTGCGCCAGAAGTGATCCAGGCCGAGATCTGCTGCGGCGCTTCGCGTTCCTGATACCTCGAAGAGTGCGCTCGACACCTCGTTGGAGGCCCGGTCGGCAACAATCTTCGCTGTCGCCACCGCAATCGAAGCGGCGGCGGCTCGCTCTGCTGTCGCGTCGGCCTCAGCCACGAACGTGGCGTCCACCGCCTCGCCGGCGCTCTTCAGGGTTGCCTCGGCGGAGATCACCTCCACGGCCAACTCGCCGACGCGTTGAATCACCAACGGGTCGTCGATGGCGCGATCGACACCTGCCTCGAACCAGGGGCGACTGCGGCTTCGGACGAAATCTGTTGCAGCAGAAAGCGCTCCGCGAGCGATGCCGGCGTCGATGGCCACGTGCAGCAGCTGGGCAAACGCGCCGTACCCGGCGGGGGCGCCCACCGCGCGAGCCCGGGCGACCAACTGGTCGCGGCGCAGGGACACTCCTTCGAACGTGATGGTGCCGCTGCCCGTGGTGCGCTGGCCGAGTCCGTTCCAGTCATCGACGATGCGGACACCGGCGGCGTCGGCGGGGATGAACGCCACGTACTCGCCTTCGTCGAGACCCGTCTTGTGGTCGGGGTCGTCGAGCCGTGCCAGCACCGCGAGCGTATGGGCGTACAGCGATCCGGTGCAGTAGTACTTCGAGCCGTCCAGACGGAGTACGCCGCGGTCCGCTCTGACCGTGGTGGTGATGTCGGCAACGGTCTTGCCGCCCCGCTCGGACTGCGCATTCGCGATCCGGCTTCCGCCCAATACCGCCTCGAAGAGATCGCGCTGCTGTGGTGGATCAGCAGCCAGACGAAGCAGATTCAGGTACACGAAGTGGCTGTGCGGGATCTGCGCGATGTTGGGATCGGCTGTTGCAAGGATGCGGACCACCTCGGCCACGATGCTCGGCGGCAGGTCTGCACCACCGAAACGGCTCGGCACCGTGATCGCCAGCAGTCCGCTGGCCGACAGCTGATCGATCTCGCGATAGGGGAGTTTTCGGTCGCGATCGCGAGCCACCGCGCCGGTGGCGAAATGTGCTGCCAGGTCGTGGGCCACCGACAGTGCCTGCTCGGCAGTGTCGATGCGAGAGGCGATCGCGGTGCTCACGATGCGCCGACGCCGGCTTCCGCGTCGGCCGCTTCGAGTTCACGAACCAGCGGCAGCACCTTCGCACCGAAGTATTCGATCTCTTCCTGAAAGTGCAGGAAGCCGCCGAGGACCAGGTCGACGCCAAGCCGCTTGTAGGCGACGATCCGCTCGGCGACCTGTTCCGGCGTGCCGATCAGCTTGGTCTTGAACCCGTCGTTGTACTGCACGAGGTCCTCGAAGCTCGACTCGGCCCACATGCCCTTGCCGTCCGAGGTGGACGCGCCGGCCTGCTGCACCGAATCCCGGAACCCCTCGACTGCAGGACGATTGGCCTTCTCGATGATCTCCCGGAGGGTGTCCCGGGCCTCGGCCTCGGTGTCGCGGGCGATGATGAACCCGTTCAGACCGAACTTCACCTCGCGGTCGTGCGCCCTGGCGACCGCACGCAGGTCATCGACCTGCTCGGTGACACCATCGAAGTCCTTGCCGTTGGAGAAGTACCAGTCGGCGAAGCGTCCGCCGTTGCTGCGGGCGGCGGTGGAGTTACCTCCCTGGAACAGTTCGGGATTGGGGCGCTCGGGTGTGTTGAGCGGCTTGGGCTTGAGGGTGAAGTCACGGATCCGGTAGAAGTCGCCACCGTAATCGACATTGTCCTCGGTCCAGATCTTGCGGATGACCTCGAGGAACTCGGCACTGCGCCGGTAGCGTTCGTCGTGCTCGAGCCAGGGCTCACCCAGCGCCTTGAACTCTCCGGCGAACCATCCCGACACGACGTTGATGGCGAACCGGCCGCCCGAGAGGTGGTCGGCGGTAGCCCCGAACTTGGCCAGCACCGCCGGATGCCACAGGCCGGGATGGATGGCTGCGATGACCTTGAGCTTTTCGGTGGCCCCCAACAGTGCAAGGCTGAAAGCTGTTGATTCGTGCTGGAACTCGGCGCCGTAGGACGCCATGTACCGCACCTGTGACAGTGCGTACTCGAAGCCGTTGTTCTCGGCGGTCTGTGCGAGCTTCTTGTTGTACTCGAAGTCCCAGCTCGTTCGCTGTTCGATGTCACTGGTCACCAGGCCGCCACTGACGTTGGGGACCCAGTAGGCGAACTTGATCTGATCGGCGATGTGTTCGGTGCTCACGGTTTGCTCCAATGGTTCTGCGGGAGGGGTCAATCGGGCTAGGTGAAGGCGGGTTGGGTGAAGGCGCAGCCCGTCAGGACGCGCCGGCCGGCGACAACGACGGCAGGAAGGCTCCCCGGACAGGCTCGGACACGCGGTCATCGGCACTGAGCAGGCCGCGCCGGATGAGTCTCGGGCGCACGCCCTCTCCGAAGTGGTAGGCCTCTTCCACGTGGGGGTAGCCGGACAGGATGAAGTGATCGAGCCCCAGAGCCGCGTACTCCGCGATGCGGTCGGCCACCTCGTCGTGCGAGCCGACCAGCGCAGTGCCGGCTCCGCCTCGGACGAGCCCGACGCCGGTCCAGAGGTTCGGGTAGATCTCAAGCGAACGGGCATCGGTACCGCTGCTGAACGCCGCGCCTCCGCCGTGCAGTTCGAGCATTCGCCGTTGCCCTTCTGATTCCGAGCGGGCGAGGTTCTGCTGGGCTCCGGCGACCACCTGCGGGTCGAGTGCACCGAGAAGCCGGTCGGCTTCGGCCCAGGCCTGTTCCGCGGTGTCCCGCGAGATCACGTGCAGCCGGATGCCGTAGGACAGCTCACGACCCTCGTCCGCGGCGAGCCCGCGGATCCAGTTGAGCTTCTCGGCGACCGCGTCCGGTTTCTCACCCCAGGTCAGATAGGTGTCGGCGTACTTGGAAGCGACGGTTCCCGCTGCCGGGGAGGAACCGCCGAAGAACACGGGCGGAAGCGGATCGGGCTTACGGGCCAGGTGAGCGCCCTCGACCCGCAGATGCTTGCCCGTGAAGTCCACCGGGCCGTCGGAGGTCCACAACTGCCGGATGATGTCGAGGTACTCGCCGCACCGCTCGTACCGGGCCTCCTTGGACAGGAAGTCGCCGAAAGCGCGCTGTTCCGACGATTCACCTCCGGTGACCACGTTGAGCAGGAGCCGTCCCTTCGACTGCCACTGATAGGTCGCCGACATCTGTGCCGACAGGGTGGGGCTGGTCAGCCCCGGTCGCAGGGCGACGAGGAACTTGAGGGTGTCGGTGGTCTCCAGCAACATCGCGGTGGACAACCACGCGTCCTCGCACCACAAGCCGGTGGGCGTGAGGACGGCTTCGAATCCGTTGACCTCGGCGGCACCGGCGAGCTGATTGAGATAACGCAGATCGGCGGGCCGATCTCCGGACATGTCAGAACCGTGACCACCCGCCATCAGATTCCGTGAGTCGCCATACGTCGGCAGGAACCAGTGGAAATGCAGGGACACGGAGGACGCCTTTCTGTTCATCTGGCGGTTCGTCTGGAGCGACCCGTGGTCGACGACGCCAAAAGCCTGGAGTTTCGAACACAGTGTGGGCGGCGTCGACGCGGCGATCCCAGGGTTCGGATCGGTGTGATTCCAAGTCGGCGATCGCCGCTGCCGCGGGGCTATTCTCGCCGGTGAGCGCGGTGTCGACCTGCGCTCAGATCGTCACGTCCGCGACCCCGGTCCGTTGGACAGGTGTCGTCGCCGCTGCTACTTTGACCTTCATGACGAGCAACGGCCACCACATCCCGGAGGTCACCTATGTGACCACCGCGCTGGGATGTCGTCTGCCTTTCGCTCGTGTCCTCTGTTGTCGAATGTCCTGACCCGAACCGCCGCGATCGCGGCATTTCTCTCAGACATTTCCCCGCCCCGGCCATCGTTGGTCCTGGAGGCGACAACTCGATGAGGACCTTCGATGACTGCAACACTTGACCACCGCATAGCAACACCTGTTCGCCCGTCCGCTCGACCCAATGTCCCGGAGACGCAGCGCAGCGGAGTTCGGCAGGGTGGCCCAGCCGGATCGCGGATCGGTTCGCCTGCTCGGCCCGCTCATCCGCAGCCCGCGCCCGGTCAGAAGCCGGCGCCCGCCAAGTTCGGCGGAACCCGCGCCGGTATCCACGTCGCGACACCTCAGCTTCATCTGTCGACCAAACCGGCGGCAGTTGTCCTGCGAGCGGCCCGGCTGCACGGCCCAGTGTTCCGCGACGCGGCATCGGCCGCATCGGGGTTGAGTATCTCGACGGTGAACCGTCAGGTCAGCGCCCTGCTGAAGGCCGGGCTACTGCGCGAGCGTGCCGACCTGGCACCCGCAGGCGCAATCGGTCGTCCCCGCCTCCCGTTCGAGCTGAACACCGCCGAATACCTGACGGTGGGCATCCACATCGGTCTCAAGGTCACCTCGATCACCACCCACGACCTGTTTCACCGCGTGGTTGGCGCCATCCAGATCCCGACCCCGGCTGCCGACACCCCCGAGCAGACCCTGACGTCGATCGGATTGAGCGCGAAACGTTTCCTCTCTCGCTGGCAGAACAAGCGCGTGCTCTGGGCCGGGGTGGCGCTGGCCGGCCGGGTCGACAACGGCGGACGTGTGAGCCATTCCCGGTTGAACTGGCAATCCGCGCCCGTCGGCGAGGTCCTGGCATCGGTGATCGGTCTGCCCATCTCGGTGGCCTCGCACGTCGAGGCGATGGCTGCCGCGGAACTCCTGCTCAACCCCCAAGCGGAATTGTTGGTCGATCCAGGTCAAGAAGGCGGCAGCTTCGTCTACTTCTACGCCCGGGAAACGGTTGGTATCGCCTTCACCGTCGGTGGAAGCGTGTACACACCCACCGCCGGGCCGCCGGAGATCGGACATTTCCCCGCGGGCCGCACCGAACTCCTCGACCCCCACCGCACCGGTCGCCTCGAACCGACCGTGAGCGACACCGGTGTGGTCGACGCCGCGATCGCTGCGGGGTTGACCATCGAGACCGTCGAAGACGTGCACCAGCTCGCTGCCGCAGGCAACGACGTGGCCCGCGCCATCCTGACCGAGAGGGCCGAAGTACTCGGCCGTGCGGTCGGCCTCATCTCTGACATCTTCAACCCCGACCACGTTGTCCTGGGCGGGCAGGCGTTCACGGATGCGCCTTCGACTCTGCCCGTGGTGGCCAGAGCTGTTCGCGAGACCTCTGTGTCCGAACGGCGCGACGTGCGCGTGTCACGGTCGGGTGCCACCGTGCAGCAGCAGGCCGCCGGCGCGGTTTCGCTTGATGCGATCTACAGCGACCCGATCGAGGCCCTTTCCCGGAGTCTGTGAAACGCAATCGAGCGGGCCGGATGACCGGCCCGCTCGATGTACTTACAGCGTGTTGTCAGTCCGTGGTGCGCTTGCGGTAAGCGCGCAACGCGAACGGCGCGAAGATCAGCGTGAGTGCCACCGACCAGAGGACCGTGGAGAGTTCCGGGTTCTGAAGTGGCCACGGGGCATCGGCCGGCGCCGCCGGTCCATTGCCCCACAATTCGCGCATCGCCTGGACGAGTGACGAGATCGGGTTCCACTCCGCGATGGTGCGCAACCAGGTGGGCATGGGCTCTGTGGGCACAAAAGCGTTGGACAAGAACGTAATCGGGAACAGCAAGGTGAACATCACGCCGTTGACCGCTTCTGGCGACCGCATCACCGAACCGATCAGGATGCCGAACCAGATCATGGCGAACCCGAACACCAGCACCAGAGCAAAAGCCAACGCGGCCTTGGCGATGCCTTCGTGGATGCGCCATCCGATGAGCAGACCCGTGATGGCCATGACCACGATGCCGATCGACGAGTGGATCAGCGCTGCGACCGAACGTCCGACCAGAACGGACGACCGTGCCATCGGCAACGACCGGAAGCGGTCGATGATGCCCTTCTCCAGATCGTTGGTGAGACCAAGCGCGACGATGAACGCAGAGAAGGCAATGGTCTGGCCCATGATCCCGGGCAACAGCCACTCTTTGTAGTCGAATCCGGAGCCAGGACTGATCGACGCACCGAACACGTACGCGAACAACAGCACGAACATGATCGGCTGCACCGTGACGTCGGACAGCATCTCTGGCTGGCGCTTGGTGTGTAACAGGTTGCGCCGCACCATGACCAGAGATTCTCGGACCAGATCAGGCCGGCCTGCAGCGGATTTCGGGGTGGAGCGGCCGGTGTCGGCCGGTGACGTGGTGGTGGTCATGACTTGTTCTCCTCGTTGTCGGCGTCCTCTGCGCGGTGTCCGGTGAGGGAGAGGAAGACGTCGTCCAGGCTCGGACGGGTGAGTCCGATGTCGTCGACTGCGATCTCACTGCGTTCGAAGATCCCGGCGATCCGGGTCAGGTCGGCGAGTCCATCGGCGCTCGCGGTGAGCTGGCGTGCGGACTCCTCGACGAACACCTCGCCGCTGTTCTCGCGCAGCAACCGGGTGGCTTCTTCGAGATCGTCGGCATGCGAGACCGTGATGACCAGACTGGCCTGCCCGGCTTGTTCCTTGAGTTGTAGTGGCGTGCCGGCGGCAATGATCTTGCCCCTGTCGATGACAACGATGTCGTCGGCGAGCTGGTCGGCCTCTTCGAGATACTGCGTGGTGAGCAGCAGCGTGGTTCCGTCATTCACCAGCGATCGCAGCACGTCCCAGAGTTCCTGGCGGCTGCGCGGGTCGAGGCCGGTGGTGGGCTCGTCCAGGAAGAGCACCGGCGGCGAGGCCAGGAGGCTGACCGCGAGGTCGAGCCGACGGCGCATACCTCCCGAGTAGGTCTTGACCACGCGGTCCGCAGCGTCGGTCAGCGAGAACTGCTCGAGCAGTTGGTCGCCGGACCGGCGTACGTCCTTACGGGGAAGACCGTAGAGGCTGCCGATCATCCACAGGTTCTCTCGGCCGGTGAGCAATTCGTCGACCGTCGCAGCCTGACCGGTGAGGCCCATGTTGCTGCGGACGAGATCCGGGTTCTCCCGTACGTCATATCCGGCGATGCGAGCAGTGCCCGACGTCGGCTGACTCAGTGTTGTCATCATGCGGACCGTGGTGGTCTTGCCCGCGCCGTTGGGCCCGAGCAGTCCCAGGACGGACCCCGGTGGAACCGAAAAACTAACTCCGTCGACAGCGCGGACGCCGTCGAATTCTTTGACCAGGTCGATGGCTTCGATCGCCAGGTCGGTGGCCCCCGTGGCAGTTGTCATGCGGGTAACCGTATCGACCGACTCTGACATCGGGCCAGCGCTTTTATCGCCGAGCTGGGTCACGGAACACTCCTCTGGTGGATGGATGCCGAATCGGACAAATCCGGCTTCCGGTGGTCTTCTGTCCTGATCAGCTGATCTGATGGTTCATGTTCAAGTGCGCTTGAAGTCAAGGGCTCGTCCCCCCGGCGGTCTGTTCATCTTGTATTCGTCTGCGACGGCGGCTTTCCGTCGCCCTGTGTCGGACTTCATCGCCGAGGCCCGCACGCGGCAGTCGGTTCAAGCGACCTGCTGCAGTTTGATCATTGCCCCGAACGGATCGCCGATCGTGGCGAGGCGCCCGTACGGGGTGTCCTCGGGCGCTGCCACGACAGCCCCACCGAGTTCGACGGCCTCGGCAACGGTTGCGTCGACGTTGTCGGTGCCGATGTAGATGGCCCAGTGCGATGGGACCTCGGACGGCAGGTAACCGGAGGCGTCCATGATTCCGGCATAGCCTTCGCCCGGCGCCCTGTCGGGAAGACTCAGCTGGCTGTAGCGGAACTCGTCCGTGTCCCCGAGGCTGACGACGGGATTGCCGAGCACCTCGCCGTAGAACTCGACGGCTCGTGGGTAGCCGGTGGTCTGCAGCTCGAAATACGTTGCGGCACCGGCTTCCATGTGCAGTTCGAATCCGGTGTGCTGACCTGGTTGCCACAGTCCGAACACCGCGCCGTGCGGGTTTGCGCCTGTCTCGGGATCACCGCCCGGATCCATCACGATCGCCATGGTGCCCTGCTCCGGTATCTCCATCGGGTCTTAGAACACGCTGCCACCCGAAGCGGCGACGGTTTTGACGGTCGCCTCGATGTCGGAGGTCTGGAAGTAGGTGCACCAGAAGTCCGGCATTC
Organism: Williamsia muralis NBRC 105860; assembly: GCF_001598915.1. Lineage (GTDB taxonomy): Bacteria > Actinomycetota > Actinomycetes > Mycobacteriales > Mycobacteriaceae > Williamsia > Williamsia muralis. The sequence continues at coordinate 600,339 of NZ_BDAP01000002.1, forward strand.
CCGGATCTGGTTTCGGACCGAGGCCGGCAATCAGCTTGCCCTTGTGGGTGAACTGCGAATACCCGCCGAAGCGCTCGTCCATCTCGGTGTGGTCCCAGCCGAACAGTCGGCCGTAGAAGTCCGCGGCAGCGCCGGGGTCGGTACTCGACAGGTCGAACCAGACCGCAACGCCGTCGGAGTGGGTGGGAACTGGCATTTTTGGCTCCTCTGAAGTATCGAAAAAGATCTCGGGAAGGTAGACACCCGGCGCCGCGAGAACTCATCGCGGCAACGCCGAACCGGCTCGCACGCCGCAGATGCGGCTATACTCGATTGACAGCGCCGCACATGCGGCGCACCATCGTCAGGTGGGCGATCTCAAGATTCGACAGGCGGCAGAACTCCTCGGCCTCAGCGACGACACGGTGCGCCGGATGATCAGCGGGGGACAGCTCCCCGCCCATGTCGACGGCAGCGGCCGTCAGGTGGTCGACGGGGCCGACCTGGCCAAGGTCGCGCGCGACCGGGCACCCGGCGTCGTGTCGACCGATGCACCGGTGGCGCGTTCGGCCCGTAACCGATTCGTGGGCCTGGTCACCGACGTGCGCTCCGACCCGGTGATGAGCCAGGTGACCTTGCAGTGCGGCCCGTTCGAGGTGACCTCGTTAATGAGCACCGACGCCGTGAACGAACTCGGGCTACGGCCCGGGGAGGTCGCGACAGCGGTGGTCAAGGCCACCACGGTCATCGTCGAGACCAGGAGCAGGTGATGGGCCGGCGGAGATCCACGACATCGGTTCGACTCTCCGAGTCGCTCGGTGTGGTGTTCGCTGCCGCCCTGGTGCTCGCAGGGTGCTCGACCAGCGGCACAGAAGGCGGACAAGACGACGAAGCCGGCCTCACCGTGTTCGCCGCAGCCTCGTTGAAGAACAGCTTCACGGCATTGGCCGACGAGTTCTCCGAGACGCACGGCGGCGTCGACGTCTCCCTGAACTTCGACGGCTCCCAGGCGCTTGTCACGCAGATCGAACAGGGCGCCGACGCAGACGTCGTGGCCACGGCCGACGAGAAGAGCATGGCGAAACTGGGCGAGAAGGTGGCTGATCCGCAGATCTTTGCCACCAATGTGCTCACCATCGTCACCGCCCCGGGGAATCCAAAGAACATCCGTACCCTGGCCGACGTGACGAAAGACGGTGTCACGACTGTCATCTGCTCGGTGAGTGTGCCCTGTGGCAGCGCCGCCGCCCTGGTCGAGAAGAACACCGGTATCGACATCAAGCCGGTGAGTGAGGAAACGGCGGTGACCGGGGTACTCAGCAAGGTCCAGACGGGGCAGGCCGACGCGGGATTGGTGTACGTCACCGACGCCGTCGGCGCGGGTGACTCGGTCACCACCGTCGCCGACCCCGCCCTTGCCGCGGTGGTCAACGCATATCCCATCGGGACAGTAGCCGAGTCGGAGAACGCACCTCTGGCACAGCAATTCGTCGACATGGTCACGGGTGCGCAGGGGGCGGCGGTACTCGAGCGAATGGGCTTCGGGCCGGCGACGTGAAGGCTTCGCAATCCGGTCTCAAGGCCGTTCCGGCATGGTTGTACGTGCCGGCCGCCCTCGGTATCGCACTGGTGATGCTGCCGCCCATCGCATTGGCGGTGAACACTCCCTGGGAAGACTTCTGGGACAACATCACGTCCGAATCATCCGTGGACGCACTGGCGTTGAGCGTGCAGACGGCCGCGATCAGTACCGTCCTGTGCATCCTTCTGGGCGTTCCGATGTCGATCGTGTTCGCGCGGCGCGGTGGCAGCACCGTGCGCGTGGTGCGTTCGGTGGTGCTGCTGCCTCTGGTCCTGCCGCCGGTGGTCGGGGGAATCGGTCTCCTCTACGCCTTCGGGAAGTTCGGCTTGGTGGGCGAACATCTTTCGGCCATCGGAATCGACATCGCATTCACCACCTCGGCAGTGGTGCTGGCGCAGACCTTCGTGGCACTTCCCTTTCTTGTCATCAGTCTGGAGGGAGCGCTGCGCACCGTCGGGGCGCGATACGAACAGGTGGCGGCCACGCTCGGGGCGTCGCCCACCCGCACCCTGTGGAAAGTGACAATGCCACTGGTGTTTCCGGCGCTGCTCTCCGGAATGGTGCTGGCGTTCGCCCGTGCGCTCGGCGAGTTCGGCGCGACGATCACGTTTGCGGGCAATCTCCAGGGTGTCACCCAGACTGCGCCGTTGGCGATCTACGTTGAGTCGATCAGTGAACCGGAACAGGCGCTTCCGCTCTCCGTGGTCCTCGTCGTGGTCGCGTTGCTCGTCGTGGTGGCCGTGCACGTGCGCGATTCGCGGCGGACGGCTGTGCTGTGACAGGCGATCTGGTCGCGTCGCTGCGCAATGAGCTGCCGGCCATCGACGTCGAACTGACTGTTCCGCAGGGGCATACCGTCGCCGTCATGGGCCCCAACGGTGCCGGCAAGAGCACACTGATGAATCTGCTGGCCGGATTGTCGAGGCCGGGTGCCGGACGAATAGCCCTGGGATCGCGAGAATTGTTCGGCAACAGCACTTTCATGCCTCCACACCGACGCGACGTGTCGATGCTGACGCAGCAGGGACTGTTGTTCCCACACCTCACCGTGAGGCAGAACGTGGCGTTCGGACCGTCGGCGAGGCGCCTGCCAAGAGCTCAGATCAGGGCTCGCACCGACAAGTGGCTCGACGCCGTCGGCGCCACCGAACTCGCGGATCGCAAGCCGGCGCAACTGTCCGGAGGTCAGTCGCAGCGGGTGTCGCTGGCGCGCGCGCTTGCCACCGAGCCGTCGGTGCTGCTGCTCGACGAGCCGTTCAGTGCACTCGATGTAGATGTGGTCCACCGCATCCGGTCGATGCTCCGACAGATTCTCGCGGACCGCGCGCGGATCACGGTGTTGGTGACCCACGACGTCGCTGACGCCGTGACGCTCGCTGACTCGGCGGTCATCTTGGCCGAGGGCCGGATCGTGGCGCGTGGCCCGGTCCGTGACTTGCTGGCCAGCCCGATCAACCAGTTCTCGGCGCAACTCGCCGGACTCAATCTGGTGAGCGGAGTCTGGAACGGTGACGTCCTGGAAGCCGCCGGCTTTGCGGTCTCCGGATTGCTCGATGCGCCGATTGCGCCGGAAAGTGCTGTGATGGCGGCCTTTTCGCCGCGCGCTGTCGCCGTCTATCGGGAGCGGCCCAGCGGCAGCCCGCGCAACGCCGTGAAGGCCGTTGTTGTGCAACTTGTTCCGCAGGGCGATCTCGCACGGATCGACGCCCGGGTTGCTGATGGAACGATCCTCACCGCGACCGTGACCTGGTCGGCCGTCACCGAGCTGGGACTTGTTGCCGACGATGAGGTGTTCCTGGTGATCAAGGCGAGTGAAGTGACCGTGTACGAGAGTCGGCACTGACACTCTCACTCGTTCGCATTGGTAATGAATTGTCTTCTTGCAGCTTCAGTTTTCGGTGGTCGCTTGCCGATGGCCGGGATGCGCCCACCCCGATTCTCGGGCATCAGAATATTCCGACACTCATCGGTGATGCATCGAAAGGTGTTACGTTCACCCAACCGGAGAGAACGATGAGACTGCAGTAGTCGGGTGGGTGGCATGGCGTTCGTCGGCGGGGAGGGTACCTGCGTGTCGGCGGCTGCCTGTCTGCGCACCCGACAGTGAGCGGAAGGCCAGACAGATGGCATTGAACGTGTTGAGCAAGCGTGTAACCAGCAGGTGTGCAATCACATTCGCCGTGGTCACCCTCACTGCGGGAACCATGGCGGCGTGCACGTCGACCGATTCCGGTGACGACTCGAACCACCTGCAAGAACTCAAGGACAAGGGTGTTGTCACCGTGGGGTTCGCGGGTGAGGCGCCTTACTCGTTCGAGCAGGACGGCAATCTGACCGGTGCCACGGTGGCACTGCACCGAGAGATCTTCGGGAACCTGGGTATCGAGACCGTCGAGGGTGTGAACGCTGATTTCGGTTCTCTCATACCTGGATTGCAGGCCAATCGGTTTGATGTCGTGAGCGCCGGTATGTCGATCTTGCCGCAGCGCTGCGAGCAGGCCGCGTTCGGTGACCCCGAATTCAACTACACCACCGCATTGATGGTCACGCAGGGCAATCCCAAGGGGCTCAAAGACATGCAGTCGGTGAAAGACAGCGGCGCCCGATTGGCCACCATGACCGGTGCGGTCGAGTCGGATTACGCCGAGTCCCTGGGAATCGAGAGCACGCAGGTGGCCACGCCGCAGGACGGAATGGATGCCGTCATGTCGGGCCGGGCGGACGTCTTTGCGCTGACCGCCATCTCACTCAACTGGATGAAGACCAACAACCCGGGCGCGCCGGTTGACGTCACCGAGTCCTTCGTGGCGAACATCGATGGAAAGCCACAGGTGGGTGCCGGTGCCACGGTGTTCCGCACCGATGACAAAGAGTTGCTCGAGGCGTACAACACCGAGTTGGCGAAGATCACGTCGGATCCGCAGAAGTATCTGGATCTGGTCGGCGAGTTCGGCTTCACAGAAGAAGAACTGCCCGATCCCAACCTGACCACTGCCCAACTGTGTGAGGGCGTTTGATCCCGGCCGGAGCGGTAACCCTCCGTGGGTGAGAACTTCGACACCTTCCTGGATGCATGGCCTCGCATCCAGGAAGGCATCCTCACGACGATCTACCTGACGCTCGGCGGCGCTGCGCTTGCCTTTGTACTCGCCCTCCTGCTCGGTCTCGCTGCGGGAAACAAGTACGTGCTGGTCAGGGGTGTCTCCCGCACCATTGTGGAGTTCTTTCGAGGCACTTCTCTACTGGTCCAGTTGTTCTGGCTCTTCTACGTGTTGCCCCTGCTCGGATTCCAGCTCGAAGCGATGTTCTGTGGGATTCTCGCCTTGGGCCTGAACTACGGCGCGTACGGCGCCGAAGTGGTCCGTGGATCCATTGCGGCGGTACCTGCCACCCAGTGGGAAGGCGCTGTTGCGCTCAACTTCTCACCGTGGCAGCGGCTGCACCGCATCATTTTTCCGCAGGCCTGGGTGCAGATGTTGCCGCCGCTGAACAACCTGCTGATCCAGTTGCTGAAAGGCAGTGCGCTGGCCAGTTTCGTTCTGCTGCAAGATCTCACGTATCAGATCGAGCAGCTCCGACGAGGGACCGGCGACACGGTGTTCGCGTTCGGGATCGGTCTGGTTCTGTACTTCTGCATCGCCTACGTGCTGACGCTGGTGATGAACCTGCTGGAGGTCCGCGCGAAGTCGCGTCTCGGAGCGGGGCCATCGATGCGCGAGGTCCTGCGGCTGCGCCCTGAGCGGCCCGGCGAGAGCATCGGGGTGGGCCGATGAATGCGCAGTGGAGCTGGGAACGGGCGTTCGACTCGCTGCCGGTGCTGCTCGAAGGGTTCCGGATCACGTTGCTGGCCACCGTGCTGGGCTTCCTGATCGCAGCGGTGCTGGGATTGGCCGTTGCGGTGGTGCGGCACAGTGCTCCCAAAGCGGTGACGGTTCCATTGCGCATGGTCACCGAGTTCATCCGGCTCACGCCACTCGTGGTGCAACTGCTGTTCGCCTACTACCTGCTGCCGCAGTTCTCGGCGTTGCAGATCGGCATCGTTGTACTCGGTATCCACTACTCCACCTACATGGCCGAGGTCTATCGCGCCGGCATCGACGCGGTACCACCGGGCCAGTGGGAGGCAGCGCACGCACTGTCGCTGCCGACGGTGCGCAAGTGGCGGGCTGTGGTGCTTCCACAGGCAATCCGCAAGACCACTCCCGCACTGGGGAACTACGCGATCTCGATGTTCAAGGACACCCCGTTCCTCTTCGCCATCACCGTGGTCGAGATGGTCACCGCGGCGCAGCAGTACGGCGCCAAGACCTTTCAGTACCTCGAACCGATCACCATGGCCGGGGTCATCTTCCTCATCGCCAGTTACCCCACATCCGTCCTGATCAGAAGACTGGAGAAGCACCTTGCCTACTGAGGGCACGTCGGGCTCGGCGCGCGACAACAACACACCGATGATCCTGTTCGACAAGGTCGTCAAGAAGTACGGCGACCATGTGGTGCTCGACCATCTGGACTTCCGGGTCACCCGGGGCGAACGGGTGGCCCTGATCGGCCCCAGCGGCTCTGGCAAAACGACCATCCTCAGGTTGCTGATGACGCTGGAGACGCTGGACGGCGGAGTGATCTGGGTCGACGGCGCACCGTTGACCCACCAATACAAGGGGGACAAACTGGTTCGTGCGTCCGAGAAGCACCTGCGTGTGGTGCGCGCCAAGATCGGCATGGTGTTCCAGCATTTCAATCTGTTCCCCAACATGACTGTGCTGCAGAACATCACCGAGGCCCCGATCCATGTGCTGGGCCTGAGCAAATCGGAAGCGACGAGCAGGGCGCGCGAGCTGCTCGAGACCGTAGGACTGTCGGACAAGGAGAACGCCCACCCGACAAAGCTTTCCGGCGGGCAGCAGCAGCGCGTGGCGATCGCGCGGGCACTGGCCATGGACCCCGACGTCTTGCTGCTCGACGAGGTGACCTCGGCGCTCGATCCCGAACTGGTGGCCGATGTGCTCGGGGTCTTGCGCACGATCGCCGAGACGACGGAGATCACGATGTTGATCGTGACCCATGAGATGGGTTTCGCCCGCGATGTGGCCGATCGCGTCCTGGTGTTCGACGCGGGCAAGATCGTGGAAGAAGGCGACCCGGTCGACATCTTCACCAACCCCCAGCAGGAACGTACCAAGACGTTCCTCAAGGCAGTCCTGTCCAAGTGAAGGCCGCGACGTCGCGAACCGTCGAACGGTCAGGAGTCGGTGGCGTTCGCCGGTTTCCGGTTCGGTTCCAGGCTGCGCGCACGTAATCGCTTGTAGCCCCGCACATTGAGCGGGCCGACGGACTTGAAGAAGAACCGCTCGTCATCGACCGCATTCGCAAACGTCGTGTCGGTGAGTACTGTGCCCGGGCGCGCCGAGCTGGTGAGGCGAGCGGCGATGTTCACGGGTTCGCCGAAGACGTCGCCGAGTCGCGTCAACACGGTTCCGAGCGCAACACCCACCCGCAGCGGAGGCAGGCCGTGTTCGGCCGAGAGGTGTTGCAACGCAATGGCGATCTCGGCGCCCGCAACCGGATCCTCGGTGGAGAACATCACCGCATCGCCGAGTGTCTTGACCACGTGACCACCGCGCGAGTTGACCACCTCGAACGCGTTCGTCTCGAACGTCTCGAGGAGATCGTCGAGTTCTTCCATCCCGATCTTGCGTGAGAGACTGGTGTAGCCGACGATGTCGACGAAACCGATTGCCATGGTGCGATTTTCGCCCTCACTCATCGAGAGCGCATTCTGCAGTGCGGCCGACAGGTGGCGGCGCCAGATCAGGATTTGCACCCGCTGGACAGCCTGGAGCATCTGGGCGAGGTCCGGACTGTCGGCGGCCCGCATCCGCTCAGCGATGTGGTGTGCCTGCCATTCGGCCAGCCGCGACATCGTCTGGCCGAGAGCACGTGCCATCCCGATCTCGAACTCCTCGGGCTGTGCCTCGTCGAGGCCATGGACGAGTTGCAAGGCCTGGACGTCGTCGGCGGTGAAGAGGGGTTCGTCGGTCTTGTCCATCGCGAACCCGAAAGCGGTCCACACCCGGTCGGCGAACTCGGTCGGGATGTTGAGTGCGGCGGTGACGTCTTCACGGGTGAACAGTCGCTTGCCGCCGAGTAGCAGCGATTCGATCGCTTCAGCGGAGACATCCGACTCGTCGGTCATGACATCGGCGTCCGAGAGGGATCGGTTGCCGGAACCACGGGCAGGCCCAGTACGCCTTTCATCAGGTACGCGAGCAACGCAGGCATCTCGGGCCGAGTCCAGTTGCGACGCAAGCGCATGGCGTCATTGGCGATGGTCAGTGCTGCGTGCACGGTCAGTGCGGCCTCCGGGCCTGGAAGGTCGGTCTCGATCTGCTCGACCAGGTTCACCCATCGTGCCACGTACCGGCGTTGGTAGAGGATGAGTTCGCCATTGTCGAAACCTTCGAGGACGCTGCGGCTGTTGAACGAGACCGACAGGTCCGGAGTGGACGTGAGGACCTGGATGTAGGAGTCGACGAGCAGGGACAGCAGGGCTGCGGGGTTGTCGGCCACCGAGTACGCGGCGATCGCGCTGGCCTCGAGGCGGTTGGCGCTGCGCTGGCTGATCGCGATCAGGATCGCTTGTTTGCTCGGAAAGTGCTTGTAGACACTGGGGCCGGTGATACCCACGGCCTCGCCGATCTCGTCGACACCCACGGTGGCGAATCCGCGCCGCTGGAACAGTTCGGCGGCCGCGTCGAGGATCTCGTCGCGCCGGCCGGCGGGCTCGGCGAGACCCGCAGGCGGAGGTGCGATGGCGGCCGCGTGATCGGGGGTCATCTCCACCACCCGGCCGACCAGCGTCACCAGACGTGCGATGGCGCGTGAGTTCGAGATGCGGGTGCGGTGTACGGACACACTGCCGTTGACGCTGAGGATGGTCCACGCCAGTTGGTCGACATCACGGGGGGACAGGTCGGTGCGGTGACCGAAGACCGCCCCCGACCACCGGTGCAGCACGGTGCGGGTGCGCCGGGCTACCTCGTCGTTCTGCTCTGGGGACAGGTGGGCGGTGGACCAACGCCAGAGCGCTGCCGAGTTCGGATTGGTGACCCCGAGTGCACACAGCTTCTCGATGGCCTTGCCGATCGGGATTTGGCCGTCCGCCGCAGGCGAGAGGGCGGTGTCGGTGCATTGCTCGATGTCCTCGACGCCCGACATCACCGCGGCGAACAGGATCGCCTGTTTGTCGGCGAAATGACGGTAGATGGAGGGGCCCGTGACGCCCGCGGCCTTGGCGATGTCCGCCACCGAGACGTGGTCGTACCCGCGCGCCAGGAACAGTTCGGCCGCGCGGTCGACCAGCTGGCGCTTGCGATCGGCGGGCCGACTCTGGCGCTGGGGGCGCGAGACGGGTGTGACGTCGGGGTTGGTGGACATTGTGAATCCACCCTAGCTCATGAAGGCGCTATTGAATGCTGCTCTGTACTCGGGGTATGGTCAAATAAGTTACAGCGCGTTAGCCTCATGTAGCTGGAGGAATATCAGCGAGGCGAGCGCCCGCGAACATCGCAGTTCATTTGAAAGGAAACCTCAGCGTGACTGATGCATACATCTACGAGGCCATTCGTACGCCTCGTGGCAAGCAGCGTAAGGGCTCGCTGCACAGCGTGAAGCCCGTCGACCTCATCGTCGGCCTCATCAACGAACTCAAGGTCCGCTTCCCGGACATGGATCCCGCCGACATCGACGACGTGATCCTCGGTGTGGTTTCCCCCGTCGGCGAGCAGGGTGCGGTCATCCCGCGTACCGCCGCCCTCGTGGCAGGACTGCCGGACACCGTGCCGGGCACCCAGATCAACCGCTTCTGCGCCTCCGGCCTCGAAGCCACCAACCTCGCGGCCCAGAAGGTCGCGTCGGGCTGGGACAACCTGGTCATCGCCGGCGGCGTCGAGTCCATGTCGCGCGTGCCCATGGGCAGTGACGGTGGCGCGATGTTCACCGACCCCGCCACGGCCTACGACCTCTACATCGCCCCGCAGGGCATCGGCGCAGACCTGATCGCCACCATCGAAGGTTTCTCCCGTGAAGACGTCGACGCGTACGCCGCCGAGTCGCAGGCGCGCGCCGAGGCCGCATGGTCGGGCGGATACTTCGCCAAGTCGGTCGTGCCGGTCAAGGACATCAACGGCGTCACGCTGCTCGACCACGACGAGCACCGTCGTCCCGGCAGCACTGTCGAGAGCCTGGGCAAGCTGAAGTCGGCCTTCGAGGGCCTGGCCGCGATGACCGGCTTCGATGACGTGGCGCTGCAGAAGTACGTCAACGTGGAGAAGATCAATCACGTTCACACCGGCGGCAACTCGTCCGGCATCGTCGACGGTTCAGCTCTGGTGCTGGTCGGCAGCGAAGAGGCAGGCAAGCGCGCCGGCCTCACCCCGCGGGCCCGCGTCGTGGCCACCGCACAGACCGGCAGCGACCCCACGATCATGCTCACCGGACCCACCCCGGCCACCGAGCTGGTACTCAAGAAGGCCGGACTCACCGTCGAGGACATCGACGTGTTCGAGCTGAACGAGGCGTTCGCCTCGGTTGTCATGAAGTGGCTCAAGGATCTGAAGATCCCGCACGAGAAGACCAACGTCAACGGCGGTGCCATCGCGATGGGCCACCCGCTCGGCGCAACCGGCGCAATGCTGGTGGGCACCGTGCTCGACGAGCTCGAGCGCACCGGCGGCCGCTACGGCCTGATCACCTTGTGCATCGGTGGCGGCATGGGTGTTGCCACCATCATCGAGCGTGTCTGACCTCCCGGACTTCTTCCCCCTTCGCCAGAAAGAGCTTTGAATACCTATGACTGACAACATGATCGGCTGGGAGCAGGACGGCGACGGCGTCGTTGTGCTCACCATGGACGACCCGAACCAGGGCGCCAACACGATGAACGACCTCTACACCTCGTCGATGGCCGCGACCGTCGACCGGCTCGAGGCCGAAAAAGACAACATCACCGGTGTTGTGCTGACCTCGGCGAAGAAGACCTTCTTCGCCGGCGGCGACCTCAAGGACATGACGTCCGACCGTAAGGGCACGGACAAGGCTGAGCTGGCCACCCAGATCACCAACCACACCAACGGGATGAAGGCGGTGCTGCGCCGGCTCGAGACCCTCGGCAAGCCCGTGGTCGCGGCCATCAACGGTGCCGCACTCGGTGGCGGCCTCGAGATCGCGCTGCACACCCACTACCGCATCGCTGCCGACGTCAAGGGCATCAAGATCGGTCTGCCCGAGGTCACCCTGGGTCTGCTGCCCGGCGGCGGCGGCGTGGTCCGTACGGTTCGTCTCCTCGGCCTCCAGAACGCGTTGATGAACGTGCTGCTGCAGGGCCCGAGTTTCAACGCCACCAAGGCGAAGGAAACCGGTCTCGTGGATGAGGTCGTCGGTTCGGTCGACGAACTGATCCCCGCTGCGAAGGCGTGGATCTCGGCGAATCCCGAAGCGGCACAGCCGTGGGACACAAAGGGCTACAAGATGCCCGGTGGCTCACCGACCAGCCCGTCGCTGGCCCAGATGCTCCCGGCCATGCCCGCCCTCCTGCGCAAGCAGCTCAAGGGTGCCCCGATGCCGGCGCCGCGTGCCATCATGGCTGCCGCGATCGAGGGTGCATACGTCGACGTCGACACCGCGGACATCGTGGAGACGCGCTACTTCGTGTCGCTGGTGACCGGTCAGGTCGCACAGAACATGATCAAGGCGTTCTTCTTCGACCTGCAGGCCATCAACGGTGGCGCCTCGCGTCCCGAGGGCTTCGAGAAGTACACCGCCAAGAAGGTCGGTGTCATCGGCGCCGGCATGATGGGTGCGGCAATCGCGTATGTCTCGGCCAAGGCCGGCATCGAGGTCGTCCTCAAGGACATCAACATCGAGGCCGCCGAAAAGGGCAAGAACTACTCGGTCAAGCTGGAGGAGAAGGCTCTCTCGCGTGGGAAGACCACCCAGGAGAAGTCCGACGCGCTGCTCGCCCGCATCACCCCGACCACCGATGCGGCCGACTTCAAAGGTGTCGACCTGGTGATCGAGGCGGCCTTCGAGTCGGTTGAGGTCAAGCACCAGGTGTTCCAGGAGATCGAGGACATCGTCGAGCCCGACGCGATCCTCGGCTCCAACACCTCCACGTTGCCCATCACCAGTCTCGCCGAAGGTGTGAAGCGGTCCGAGGACTTCATCGGAATCCACTTCTTCTCGCCGGTCGACAAGATGCCTCTGGTGGAGATCATCAAGGGCGCCAAGACCTCTGATGCTGTGCTGGCGAAGGTCATCGACTACACCCTGCAGATCCGCAAGACCCCGATCGTCGTCAACGACAGCCGTGGATTCTTCACCTCGCGGGTCATCGGCACCTTCGTCAACGAGGCCATCGCTGCTGTCGGCGAAGGTGTGGAGCCCACGTTCATCGAGCAGGCGGGCGCACAGGCCGGATACCCGGCTCCGCCGCTGCAGCTCATGGACGAGCTCACGCTCACCCTGCCGCAGAAGATCCGCAAGGAAACCGAGAAGGCACTCGCCAACGAGGGCAAGCCGGTTCCCCAGCACGGTTCCAATGCCGTGGTGGACAAGATGGTCGACGACCTCGGTCGTCCCGGACGCTCCGGCGGCAAGGGTTTCTACGAGTACGACGAGAACGGCAAGCGCGTCCGCATCTGGCCGGGTCTGCGTGAGGCGTTCAACTCGGGCACCAAGGAGATCCCCTTCGAGGACATGAAGGAGCGGATGCTCTTCGCCGAGGCCCTCGAGACCGTCAAGTGCTTCGACGAGGGTGTGCTGGAGACCGTGGCCGATGCGAACATCGGCTCGATCTTCGGTATCGGATTCCCCGCCTGGACCGGCGGCGTGATCCAGTACATCAACCAGTACGAGGGTGGCCTGCAGGGCTTCGTCGACCGCTCACGCGATCTGGCATCGAAGTACGGCAAGCACTTCGAGCCGCCGCAGTCGCTCGTCGACAAGGCAGCCAAGGGCGAGAAGTACTGACGCTCCCGGTGATCGAGGACTGACCGACAGGTCAGCGACTCAGCTCGTCACGGCCCGGTTCCCGCAAGGGGGCCGGGCCGTTGTCGTACCCGCCGGTGGGTGGGTGGACGGGGGCCAACTCGGGTCGTTTGGGCGACAATCCGTCGCCGAGTGACCTGCGCCGCATGCGGCGGATGATCCAGGGAATGAAAAACGTTCGGGCCCAGAGTGCTTCGCGAGCGATGACCTGGGCTGCGGTCAGCTCTGGGCGTGGTGGCAGGGGAGCGCCCCAATCAGGTTCGCTGTCAGCAAGATTCAGTGCATACGCGGCTCCGGCCGCAAACCGATCATGACCGAAGGGCGACGCGTGCAACCGGTCGGGTGACCAGGACCGCGGGTCGAGAAGCACTGGGGCGCTGGCGAGGTCGACGAGAACGAAGCCGTAGCTGTCGGCGAACTCGCGCATCATCTGATTGACCGCCAGGAGTCGTGACTCGATCCGCCGCGCGATGGGAACGGTCCTGGCCATATTGGGATAGGTGGAGATCAGCACGGTCGCCGAGGTTCGGGCGAGTTCACGATAGATGAAGTCGAGGTCGCGGCGGACCTCTGCGAGGCCGGTGCTGGCAAGCACGTCGTTCATGCCGAGAGGTGCGGCGATCAGGTCGGGTTCCATCGCGAGCGCGGGGTTGAGCTGCTGATCCCGGATCTGGCGCGTTCGGCGTCCGCGCACAGCGAGATTGGCGTAGCGGAAATCGGGATTGTCCTGGGACAGGCGTTCGGCGAGCCGGTCGGCCCATCCACGGTATCCGGTGACATCGTCACCGTCGCACATTCCTTCGGTCTGGCTGTCGCCGATGGCCACAAAACGTGAATAACTCACCGTGACATTTTATGTGGCGACCCAGCTCTTTCCGGTGCGCCGCTCCGCGCGCACCGCGTCAAGCTGCACGGTTATAGCTCAGAGTCGGGCATTTCGGGCGGGTTCGCGGTTTATCAACAGGCCTATTTCTGCTCCCGAATTGCTCCCGAATTCACCTTGACACCGTTGTAAGGCAAGGGCTACTTTTCGAGTGGCCCAGATCACACCCCGGACTGGGCACGCCGAATGCATTCGCATCCGGCGCACATCCCGTGTAACTCGGAGGGCCTGGCCCGGGCTTGTCAGTCGTGGCCACATGCCGCCGGGAAAGGCATTGAAATGCGCAAGAGAACCAGCCGGATGGCGGCAATATTTGTCGCGGCGGCGTGTGTCTTTTCCGTCGTCTCCTGTAGCGACGACAGCGGGTCCGACGAAGGCGGCACCACTGCGGCCGCCCCGTCGGAGAGCGGTACCAAGGCGACCGGCACTCCGATCAAGGTCGGATTCCTCAATCCGTCGAACGGTCCGATCACCCAGCCAGGAGTAGAGGTCGGCCAGAAGGCCGCGGTCAAGTACATCAACGATTCGCTCGGCGGTGTCGACGGCCATCCGATCGAGGTCACCAGTTGCGCGGTCGACGTGTCCGCACCCGAGTCGACCATCGGTTGCGCCAATCAGCTTGTGCAAGCGGGTGTCTCCGCGGTCATCGACGGCTACGACGCCGCGTCCAGCGCTGCACTTCCCATCCTCAAGTCGGCGAACATCCCACTCGTCGGCCAGATCCCGTTCGATTCGGTGACCGGTTCGTCAGCAGACAACCGCGTTTACTTCGGTCCGCCGCAGGCGTCCTTCCTGGTGGGCGTGATGCAGTCGCTCAAGGCGCAGGGTAAGAACTCGCTGACGCTGGCGAATGTGGACGTCGCAGCCGCGCGGCAGACATTCGAACGCATCCTGATGCCGCTGGGCCAGCAGCTCGGCCTGGACGTGAAGAGCGTCTACTACTCGCCGACCAACCCGAACTACACCGCGCTTGCATCCACGATCAACTCCGGTAACCCCGATGCGGGTGGTCTGATGACGTCGCAGACCGATGCCAACTGCACCAAGCTCGCGCAGTCGCTCAAGTCCGTCGGCTTCAAGAACACCATGTTCCTCGCTGCCTGCACCGAGTTCATCGAGACGATGGGTGCACAGGCTGTCGGCGCCCAGACCTACTCGCCGATCTGGCTCGAGCCGGCAAAGGACTCGGCCCCGGCCGAGATGCAGGAGAACCTGGACATCACCAAGAAGTACGTGGATGAGGCAGGCGACTCCGGCGGCTTCTACGCCTACGGCACCTTCTCGACGTTCGTCGACTTCGCCCGGACGCTGAACACCGCCAAGCCGGCCGAGTACACCGGACCGTCGATCCTCGCCGCACTCAAGGGTGTGACCGACTACCAGAGCTGGTTGGGCCCGAAGCTCAGCTGTGGCAAGGCGACCTCGCCGAACTGCACCACCGAGATGTTCGTCTTCGAGGTGGTCGGTGACAAGAAGACCGAGCCCGTCGGCGGCGGACTGACCCAGCCCAACCCGGCTGCACTGCAAGCCATCCCGGGCGCCAGCTAGTCGAACCCGCTCCACGACAGCACAAACCACTGGGGGGTGGATCGCTCGAGACACTCGAGTGATCCACCCCCTGGCCTTGATGCCTTGATCACGCGCATATTCGCCTTGTCACGCAGATCCACACAGTGAGGTGGGCAACGACCCATGAGTCAATTCCTTCAATTCGTCGTCCTCGGCCTGGCGGTCGGGTCGGTCTACTCCGTGTTCGCCACATCGCTGGTGGGCATCTATGCAGCCACGGGTGTCATCAACTTCGCGCAGGGTTCCATCGCCCTGTGGGCGGTGTATGTGGTTGCCGCACTGCGCACCGACGGAACGTATGTCCTCCCGATCGGGAGCATCAGCCTCGGCAGTGAAGACAGTCCGACGCCGATGGTCCTCGCCATCGTGATCGGTGTGGCCTCTGCTGCGCTGTGGGCGCTGATCGCGCACTACCTCATATTCCGGCCTTTGCGCCGCGCCCCGGTGCTGGCGCAGGTCGTCGCATCGGTCGGCCTCATGCTGTTCCTCCAGGCGCTCGTGGACCTGCGATTCGACACCGAATCGCTGATGGCACTGCCGATCCTGCCGCAGACCACCTTCGAGCTCGCCGGAGCCGTCATCAACCTCAGCGACCTCCTGCTCGCAGTCGTGGCGATAATCATCGCGCTGCTCTTCTGGGCCTACTTCAGTCTGACCACCTTCGGGGTGGCCACCCGCGCCGGCTCCGAAGACGAACTCGCGGCACGACTCGCGGGGTACTCGCCCGACCGGCTCGCCGCCATCGTGTGGGTCATCACCGGTGCGGCCTCGGGTCTCATCGTGGTGCTCGGTGCGTACACCATCGGCTTGGATGCGACGAGCTACACGTTCTACATCATCCCGGCGCTGGCCGTCGCACTCGTCGGAAGGCTGACGTCGTTCGGGGTCGCTTGTGTCGCAGGCCTTGTGCTCGGTGCGTTCCAGGCCGTCATCCTGTGGGCCGGCACCCTGGAGTGGTGGCCGACATGGGCACAGACCGGTGTCGGCGACGCCGTGCCGTTCATCGTCGTGGTGATCGCGCTGTTCCTGCTGGGCGGCAAGATCCCGTCTCGTGGCTCGCTCGGTGAAGCCAAGATGCCCGCGGTCTTCATTCCGAAGATCCGTCCGATCCCTGTTGTGCTGACGATCGGTGCCGTGGTGGCGGCGGTGCTGTTGACATCCGGCAGTTGGCGTTTCGGAATCGTGACGTCGATGATCCTGTCGCTGATCGCGCTGTCGCTGGTGTTGCTGACCGGCTATCTCGGTCAGATCTCGCTGGCGAGCATGGCGTTCGCGGGTTCGGCAGGGTTTGCCCTGTCGAAGGTGACGACGAACTGGGGCGTTCCGTTCCCGCTGAGCATCTTGCTCTCGGCGCTGATCGCCACCGCGCTCGGAGTGGTCGTCGGCGTTCCCGCCCTGCGCATTCGCGGTGCCCAGCTCGCAGTGGTGACGCTGGCGGCGGCGCTGGCGATTCAGAGTTTCGTGTTCAACAACCCGTCGATCACCCCGTTCGAGGGAAACCTGATCTCCGATCCGAAGTTGTTCGGCTGGGACCTGTCGGTGCGCCAAGGTTCGGAACTCACGACCATCGAGTTCTCGATGATGGTCCTCGTGGTGGTGACCGTGCTGACCCTCATCGTGATGCGTTTCATGGCAGGCGCCACCGGACGCGCCTTCCTGGCCGTGCGTTCGAATGAGCGGGCCGCCGCCTCGGTCGGAATCAACGTCGCCGCAACGAAATTGCTCGGCTTCGCCCTCTCGGCATTCCTGGCCGGGGTGGGTGGATGCCTCATCGGATACAGCCGCGGACAGCTGTCGGCGGCGTCGTTCACGGTGATCATCGGGCTGACCTTGTTGGCTATGACCTACGTCGGCGGGATCACGTCGGTGTCGGGTGCCTTCATCGCCGGCATCATCGGCCCCTTGGGTGTGGGATACGTGTTCCTCACCCAGACAATCGATTTCGGTCAGTACTACCAGATCATCGCCGCCGGCAGCCTGCTGCTGATGGCGGTGCTGAACCCCGTCGGCGTCGTCGGAGCCGTCAGGGAGACCGTCGACCACATCAAGGCGAGGGCCGGGAAGAACCGGAACAACAACACATCCGGACCGGACACGTCGTCGGTCGCAACATCCGAACCGAAAGCGAGCTCTCATGTCGGCTGAAGCACATGGCGCACTGCTGCAGGCCCGCAATCTGTCGGTGCGGTACGGCGGCGTCGTCGCCAATGACAACATCACCCTCGAGGTCGGTGCCGGCGAGATCGTCGGACTGATCGGTCCGAACGGCGCAGGCAAGACCACCTTCGTCGATGCCGTCACCGGCTTCACCAAGTCGACCGGTGAGGTGTCGATGGCGGGCGTCCGGATCGACGGACGCCCTCCACACCGGCGGCGGGGGACGGGAATGGCCCGAACCTGGCAGGCGGGTGAGCTGTTCGCCGATCTGACCGTGGCCGAGAACCTGGCGGTCGCGGTGCAGAAACCGGGACTCAAGGCGCTCGTCACCGACGTGTTCACCGGCTCCAAGCCGCCGGCCGACACGATCGGCGACGCGCTCGCGATGGTGGGTCTGACCGAGGCCGCCGACAAGCGGCCGAGTGAACTGGCTTTGGGCCAGCAGAAGTTGGTCGGTGTGGCCCGGGCGCTCGTGGGAGGCACGAGCATGGTGCTCCTCGACGAGCCGGCCGCAGGTCTGGACACTCATGAGAGTCGTGACTTCGGCAACGAGCTGCGCCGGATCGCCGCCAGCGGAATCGGTGTCCTGCTCATCGACCACGACATGTCACTGGTCCTCGATGTGTGCCATCGCTTGTACGTGCTCGACTTCGGCAAGGTCATCGCTGCGGGTCCTCCTCAGGAGATCCGCGACGACCCCAAGGTCGTGTCGGCTTACCTGGGCAGTGCCGAGGTGGAGGCCGAAGTGGAGATCGACGAAAACGGACAGTCCGCGGCTTCGCCTGTACTGCAGAAAGGTACGGCACAGTGACACATTCATCTGGGACGAATCCATCGGGCACCGACCCTTCTGGCACCGACCCGTCATTGCCCGACACTCCCGCGACACGTCCTGCAGGGGCGCATGCAGCCGGAACCGACAAGCGTGCCCCCACAACCCGATCCGGTGATCCGGTTCTGACCATCGAGGGCCTCAACGTCGGGTACGGCGGTGTGCCGGCCGTCCGCGATTTCAATGCCAGCTTGCGCGCGGGGGAGATACTGGCGCTGCTCGGGCCCAACGGCGCCGGAAAGACCACCACCCTGCTCGCGACGATCGGTGCGCTACCCATGTTGTCGGGCAAGGTCACCGCGCTCGGACAGCCGCTGGACAAACGCGTCGAGCGCAACGCCCGCCGCGGGGTGACGATGGTGCCGGACAACCGTGGTGTGTTCCACAAGCTCACGGTCTCGGACAACCTCCGATTGTCAAAACGCAAGAACGGCGCCGAGCTGAGTGACGTCTTCGAGTACTTCCCGAAGCTCAAGACCCTCAAAGGTCGTCGCTGCGGCAATCTCTCGGGTGGGGAGCAGCAGATGCTGGCCCTGGCCAAGGCGCTCCTGGCCAGACCGAAGGTGTTGCTCATCGACGAACTCAGCCTGGGACTGTCGCCGATCGCGGTGAAAGATCTGCTGCCCCGACTGCGCACCATCGCCGACGAGCAGGACATGGCAGTGGTCCTGGTGGAGCAGCACATCGACCTCGCGCTCGCGATCGCCGACTCAGCGATAGTGCTGCACCATGGCCGGGTTGCACTGTCCGGGCCCGCAAGTGAGCTCCGAGGACAACGAGACAAGGTGGAGGCGGCATACTTCGGCCGGGTCGACGGCGACGTCGCGGCCACGCACTAGACACCGATTCGGTGGATGCTGCGTCAGATTCGCGTGGAGGAGGGGCAGTGCCGAAGGCGAACAGCCAGAAGCGTGGTGGATCTCCTGCCAAGCCGAACGCAGCGAAAGCCGCTGCCCGCAGCACTCGCAACCGTCCGACCGACTCCGAATTGCTCGACGCCGCGCTTTCGGTGATCGCGGACGTCGGCGCCGAACGCGCAACGATGGACATGATCGCCGACCGGGGTGGCACCTCGCGGGTGACGCTCTACGCGCACTTCGGCTCTCGTGACGGGCTCGTGGACGCAGTCATCGACCGTGAGCTGGATGCGCTGACCGCATGGATGTTCGCCGCGTACGACAAGGGTGAAACCATGGCCTACGGTGACCGGGCAAAGTATTCGGTCGAGTCGCTGTTCGAGTATGCCCGGAAGCAGCCCGAGGGTTTCCGGGTACTGCTCACCAACCGCGCCGACGACAACGTCCCCGGGCGCAGGCTCTTCGCAGCCCTGGAACCGCGGATTGCGCAACGACTCCGGGCCAACTACGCCGAACGAGGGGTGGAGGTGCAGGCCAGCGCCGACACCCTGGCCTCGCTGCTCCTCGGGATGAGCCTGGACGTGGCCTACCGCGCGGTGATCGTGTCCGGCGCGGGAATCGACGCGGCGTGCGACCTGGCGGTGACGGCGTCACTCGCGGTACTGCGTTCAGTGGAGGTCCGCCAACTCCATGCGATCGACGAGTCACTCGCAACGCGATGACTGGGCGCGACGAGAACCGACCGTGCGCACCCGCGAAACAGGAACACGTTCTAATCTAGAGCGGTGGACGTGACATATGAAGAGAGCAAAAGGGAACTGCAGACGGACCAAGGGGTACTGCGGTACCACGAAGCGGGGTCGGGTCCGCCGCTGATCCTGCTGCACGGTTCGGGACCGGGTGTCACCGGCTGGCGCAACTACCGCGGCAACATCGGCGTCTTCGCCGAGACCCATCACTGCTACGTGCTCGAGTTTCCGGGCTTCGGGGTCAGCGACGCGGTCAAAGGGCACCCCGTGCTCACCGCCGGATCGTCGGTCATCCGGTTCATGGATGCTCTCGGTATCGAATCAGCGCCGGTGATCGGCAACTCCATGGGTGGTGTGGTCGGGGTCAACCTGGCCATCAAGAAGCCCGAGCGGGTCAGCAAGCTCGTGACGATCGGGGGCGTCGGCCCTAACGTCTTCAGCTCCAGCCCCAGCGAAGGATTGCGGTTGTTGCAGGAGTTCACCGACGGGCCTGACCGGGACAAGCTGGTGCGGTGGCTGACCGCCATGGTCTACGACCCCGCGCTCATCACCGAAGAGCTCATCGAGGAGCGATGGGAAGCGGCGATCAACCCGGACGCACAGGAGACCGCGCAGATGATGTACGGCTCAGCAGCTTTCGCCATGCAGCAACAGTTCATGGCCGCATCGGACACGCCGCCCTACTGGTCGATGATGCACAAGGTGTCCTGCCCCACCCTGCTCACCTGGGGTCGCGACGATCGCGTGAGTCCTCCGGACATGTCGATGGTGCCCATGCGGCTGATCCCGGACGCCGAACTGCACATCTTCCCGAACTGCGGCCACTGGGTGATGATCGAGGCGAAGAAAGCCTTCGAGGGAGCGGTACTCGACTTCCTGGGTCGGTGAGTCGAGTCGCCGGAACCGGTCGCCGCTGTTGGGTCAGTGGGCGTCGGGTCCGGCGCTGACAACCTGAAGGGCGATCTCCGCGAGCTTGACGTTGGCATCCTGTGACAGTCGTGCCAGCAGGCGGAAGGCCTCGTCGGGGTCGAGTCCGTACCGTTCCATGATCATGCCCTTGGCCTGGCCGATGATGTCGCGGTTGGTGAGAGCGGCTCGGATCTGGTCACGTTCGCGGACGGCCGAGAACGCGATCGCGGCGTGTGCGGCGAACAGTGAACCAATCGACACCGACTCGTCGTCGAACGCATTCGGCGTAGAACTGTGCAGATTGAGGGCGCCGAAGTTTTCGTTCTCGATGTAGAGGCAGAAGCAGATCATCGACTTGATGCCGAGCTCGTTGGCGCCGGCGGCGAACGCGGGCCAGCGGGAGTCGGTCGCCATGTCGTCGATGCGCACGGTTTCCTCGCTGAGGGCCGAGCGAATGCAGGGACCTTCTCCGAGTTCCTGCTGCAACTCGTCCGACTTGCCTGCGAGGTCACCGATCATCACGGGCGTCTGGACCTGGCCTTTGCCCGTCACGAGCGTGACGCTGGCGTACTCCGCGCCGGGAACCGACTCAACGGCCGACTTTGAGATAGCATGCAAAATGGACTCGGTGTCTTTACTCTCCGACCGCAAAAGCCGCGCCACGTCGGCCATCTGAGCCGACAGGGCGGTGGACGGTGGGTAGATCTGCTGTGACTCCATGTGACCTCATCCTCGCAATGCCGTTTCCCGACGACAGGGAAAGCCTACTTTCCTATGTCAAATTGCCGCGTCTCGACTGACGTGATCATACTGCCCCGCAAATAGCTGCGACGTGGGAATACTTGGCGAGATGACGATGTGAACGGCGACTCTCACAACCGGTCTCGGCCGTTGAACAAAGGACACGCTGTCGAGTATGTTGGGCGTTCTGGCGCGCGGGGGGATCGACCGAAGGAATTACATGCAGATCAACGGAACCAACCGTCGCGGCCTCGGTCGACTGACGGTCGCCGTGGCGGGGGCTGCTCTGTGTGTGGGCATCTCTGTGTCCCCCACGGCAGCCGACCCCCTGTGGCCCGGTGGCCCCGAGGTTCCGGGCGTTTCCACGCCCTCGGCCCCCAGCACCACCCCGAGCACCTCGCCGAGCGAAGACCGCCCACTCGGCCGGGCCAACTTCTCCACACCGTCCCTCGATCCCGCTGACGGTGAGACCGTCGGCGTGGCGCAGCCCGTGGTGATCAGGTTCCAGAACGCCATCGACGACAAGAAGACCGCCGAGAAGGCCATCCGCGTCACCACCAGTCCGGAAGTGAAGGGCCACCTCTACTGGGTGGGCCACAAAGAGGTTCGGTGGAAGCCCGAGGGATTCTGGCCCGCCGGCACCGACGTGACTGTCGAAGCCGGTAGTGCCACATCGAATTTCACGATCGGCGAGTCATGGGTGGCCACTGCCGACGACAACACCCACACCATCACCGTGGCAGTCGACGGTGACGTGGTGCGCACGATTCCGATGTCGATGGGGTCGAACGACAACCCCACCCCCAACGGGGTCTACACCGTGGGGGAACGATTCGCCGACATGTACATGGACTCCTCGACCTACGGGGTGCCGGTTGATTCGCCCGACGGCTACCGCACCTACGTCGAGTACGCGACGCGTATCTCCAACAGCGGCATCTTCGTGCATGCTGCGCCCTGGTCGGTGGGACAGCAAGGCAACACGAACGTTTCGCACGGCTGCCTCAACGTGAGCACCGAGGACGGCCGCTGGTTCTTCGAGAACGCACCCAAGGGCGCACCCGTCATCGTGCAGAACACCATCGGCGGAACCGTCGACCCCACCGACGGCCTCACCGACTTCACCACGCCGTAGACCCCGATCTTGGTGGGTTCGGGCGAGTGAACCCGCAGGTCGCGCTCACCGGAACCCACCAAAATCGGGACGGCTGGGGTCACCAGATGCGGACGCGGTCCCCGTCGTCGAGATACAGGGCGTCGTCGGGGCTGACATCGAAGGCCTCGTAGAAGGCGTCGATGTTGCTGATCACCCCGTTGCAGCGGAACTCCGGCGGTGAATGCGGGTCGATCGACAACCGGCGGATGGCCTCGGCGTCACGGGTTTTGGTGCGCCAGACCTGAGCCCACCCGTAGAACACCCGCTGCAGACCGGTCAGTCCGTCGATCACCGGGGCCGGCTTGCCGTCCAACGCGATCTGGTACGCCACCAACGAGATCGACAGCCCACCGAGGTCGCCGATGTTCTCGCCGATGGTGAACTCGCCGTTGACCTTGTACTTCTCGTCGAGGCCCTTGGGGGTGAAGTTGCCGTACTGGTCGATGAGTTTGCGTGTGCGGGTACCGAACTCGGCACGATCGTCGTCGGTCCACCAGTCGACCAGGTTGCCGTCGCCGTCGTACTTGGCACCTTGATCGTCGAACCCGTGCCCGATCTCGTGACCGATGACCGCGCCGATGCCGCCGTAGTTCGCCGCATCGTCGGCCTCGGGATCGAAGAACGGCGGTTGCAGGATGGCCGCGGGGAAGACGATCTCGTTCATGCCGGGGTTGTAGTAGGCGTTGACCGTTTGCGGGGTCATGAACCACTCGTCGTGGTCCACCGGGCTGCCGATCTTCGCGAACTCCCGGTCTTCTTCGTAAGCGCTTGCGCGAGCGATGTTGCCGAACAGGTCGTCCCGTTCGATGCGTAGCGACGAGTAGTCGCGCCAGGTCGCCGGATAACCGATCTTCGGGGTGAACTTCTCGAGCTTGACCAGTGCCTTCTCGCGGGTCTGCGGGCTCATCCAGTCGAGGTCGCTGATGTTGCGCCTATAGGCCTTGACGAGGTTGTCGATCAAGACGTCCATCCGGGCCTTGGCCTCGGGCGGGAAGTGCTTGGCCACATACAGTTTCCCGACGGCGAAGCCCAGGCACTGCTCCACCAGCCCGACCCCGCGCTTCCAGCGGTCGCGGATCACCTCCGAACCGGTGAGGGTCTTGCCGTAGAAGGCGAAGTTCTCGGCGACGAACTCGTCGGACAGGTACGGCGATGCCGAATGCAACAGACGCCACTGCGCCCATGTCTTCCACTCGTCGAGGTCGCGGTCGGCCCACAACGCTGCCACACCTTCGACGAAAGTCGGCTGCCCGACCACCACTTCGCCGAACGTGGTCGCAGGTTCGGTGTGCAGCCCCGAGATCCAGGAGTCGACGTCGAAGCCTGCTGCCTGGTCGGTCAATTCGGCAAAAGAGCGCAGGTTGTAGGACAGGTCGGCGTCGCGGCGGCGAACCACGTCCCAGTGCTGCGCGGCGATGGCCGTCTCCAGATCCACAACCGTTGCCGCACGCGCTGCCGCGTCGTCGAAGCCGGCGAGTGCAAACATCTTCTCCACGTGTGCGCGGTAGGCGGCCACGGTCTCGGCGTGGTTGTCCTCGCGGTAATAGGACTCGTCGGGCAGACCGATCCCTGACTGCGTGATGTGGATCAAGTATCGGTCGGACTGCTTGGCGTCGGTGTCGACGTAATACCCGAAGAGCCCGCCGATGCCACGGCGTTGCTGTGCACCGACGAGGCGGGCCAGCTCGGTGCGGTCCGCGGCAGCGGCCAGATCGTCGAGGTCGCCGCGAATCGGCGAGATGCCCACTTCGTTGATGCGGGACTCGTCCATGAAACTCGCGAAGAGGTCGCCGATCTTCTGGGCGTCGCTCCCCGGGGCCGGGTCGTTCTCCGCGCATTCGGTGATCAGGTCGCGGACGTTCTCTTCGGCGCGGTCGCGGAGCACATGGAACGCGCCGTCGACGGGACGATCGTCGGGGATGATGTGCTCGCGCAACCATGCCCCGTTGACGTGCTCGAACAGGTCATCCTGCGGACGCACCGATTCATCGACCCAGCTGAGGTCGATCCCGGACCTGGGGTCCGACGCGTCGGCGGTGATGGAAGGGGTATCGGTGGAAGAAGTCACCAGACCATCCTGGCACTAGAGCCAGTTTTCGTCAGCCGACGGCCGGTTCGGCGTTCTGATGGGCATTGAGCAACAGGTGGTCGAAGCTCTGGCGAGCCGCATCGTCGATGGTCACCGCGCCGGAGGCGGCAGCGACGATGTTCTGGGCCAGGGTCCGCAGTTTTGTGTTCGTCTGCTGTGAGCGCCAAGTCAGGACGTCGAAAGCCCGGTCGGCCGGGATGCCGTAGACCAGCATCAACATGCCCTTCGCCTGCTCGATCACGGCCCGCGATGCTGCGAAGTTCTTGACCGCCGCGTCCATCGTCTCTTTGAGCTCGCTGTCGTGGCCGTCGGAGAGGTCGACGTAGAAGCCCTCGGTGCCGGTCACAGCGCCCGACTCGTCCAGCATCTGGTCGCCGATGACCAGCACGTGCCGAACCCGGCCGCCGCGGTCGATGATGCGGTGACGGCTGCTGAAGGGCCGTCCGTCCCGGACCAGGCCATCGATGGCCTGGGCGACCCGCTCGCGGTCGTCGGGATGTTTGTGGTCGAGCAGGAACTGCGTGGTGGGATTCACCTCGCCGGGACGGTACCCGTGAATTGCGGCGACCTCATCGGACCACTCCCAACGCCGTTCCCTCGCGTAGAAGCGGAAACTACCCACCGTGTGTGGGGTGCCACCCAGGACGTGCTCGATGGACTGGCCATCGGTGGGGTTGTTTTCCATGTAGAAGCTCCTCGGCCAACGTGCGGACAGAGTTGTAGAACCGTCGCGCTGTGGTGCAGGTTGGCGGCTAACTGAGGCCCACTATCTGGAGCTAAAGATTTTTTAGCATGAAGATGCGATCCATCGCCACACGCCCCGCGGACGAGTCGCAATGGCGGACGCACCCCCGCTCACCGCCTGTGATGACGTGTCTGGACGAGTTGAGAGCCTGCGTCGGCCGATGTCGGGCCTACTACATGCCCGCCAGGGCGTAAAGAGTTGCGAGCGGGCGAACTGTATCTCGTCCTGCCCGATGTCGGCGGGGCTACTGTGACGCAGTGTTCACGACGACCCTGGTGCGACGGCTTGCGGTGGATCTGTGCCGCGTCGGCGCCCAGAGCTGTTGTCGATAGCCATGTTCGAGCGCGGTTGCGGCTTGTCGGCCGACGCCTGATCGCGTTCTCCCGTCCCTCTTGATCGATCCTTCCGGCGCGGTCCTCGGCCGCCTCGAGGATCGATCGTCTCCCGCTCGATACGAGCCTCCATGTCACCAGGGGTTTTGCAGTGTCAGTAGTGCCAGCCATCTCCGAACCGACCGATCAGGACGGCGACCGGGCCATCACTCCGGCATCGTCGCCCCGTGGGCGGCGCAGCGCGAAGGTGTTGTCGCGCATCGGCTTGCCGGTTCTGTCGCTGATCATCTTCATCGCGCTGTGGCAGCTCGTGGTGAGCCTGAAGATCTGGAACGAGACCCTCGTTCCGGCCCCGAGTGCGGTATGGGACGCCTTCGTCCAGACCTCGACGACCAACGACGGGGTGCGGGGCTACGCCGGCAAATACCTGTACGAGCACCTCCTGATCAGCCTCGAACGAATCGCATACGGCACCGTGATCGGCATCGCCGTCGGTATCGCCTTCGGCTTGCTGATGGGTACGTTCGGCAAGGTCCGCGCGGTCTTCGAACCGTGGATCACGTTCCTGCGCACCCTGCCGCCGCTGGCCTACTTCTCCCTGCTCATCATCTGGCTGGGCATCAACGAAGAACCCAAGATCACCTTGCTGGCCATCGCTGCGTTCCCTCCCGTGGCCGTCGCCACCACATCCGCGGTGCTGGCAGCACCGCAAAGTCTCACCGAGGCAGCAAAAGCGCTGGGCGGCAGCAAGTTCGACGTGATAAAGGATGTGGTGGTGCCGTCGGCACTGCCGGAGACCTTCACCGGGATCCGCCTTGCGGTCGGCGTCGCCTACTCATCGTTGGTCGCGGCCGAGTTGGTCAACGGTCTGCCGGGCATCGGCGGGATGGTGCGAGATGCCGCCAACTACAACAACACTCCGGTGGTGCTGGTGGGCATCGTCGCCATCGGTACCTCGGGGCTGATCATCGACGGTCTGCTGCAACTCATCGAACGCAAGACCGTGCCCTGGCGTGGTCGCGCCTGACGCACGCCACCCGAACTCCATACAGCAAGTCCCACAGAGAGAAAGAACCCGAACGAACATGAGTGATACAGCCCTGCCCGGACGCCTGCGTCGACGATGGACAACCGTGGTCGCCGCGCTCGCGGCCCTGACCCTGACGCTCGGCCTCGCCGCCTGCTCCGACGACAGCGACAGCGGCAAGACCATCACCATCGGGTATCAGGCATTCCCCAGCGGCGACCTCATCGTCAAGAACCAGAAGTGGCTCGAGCAAGCGCTGCCCGACCACACCATCAAATGGACGAAGTTCGAGTCCGGAGCCACCATCAACCAGGCGTTCATCGGCAACTCGATCGACATCGGCGCAATCGGGTCGAGCCCGGTGGCCCGCGGACTGTCCGGCGCCTCACCCATCGGCTACAAGGTTGCGTTCGTCCTGGATGTCGCCGGTGACAACGAGGCGCTGGTCGCCCGGAACGGCACGAACATCAACAGCGTCGCCGATCTGCGTGGCAAGACCATCGGAACCGCGCTCGCGTCCACAGCTCACTACAGTCTGCTGGTCGCCCTCGAGCAGGCCGGTCTCAAAGCGAGCGACGTCAAGATCGTCGACCTGCAGCCCCAGGCGATCCTGGCGGCATGGGAACGCGGCGACATCGACGCCGCCTACACCTGGCTGCCGACGCTCGACGAGCTGCGCAAGACCGGCAAAGATCTGGTCACCAGCCGGGCCATCGGTGAATCAGGCAATCCCACACTGGATCTCGGCGTGGTGTCGAACAAGTTGATCGAGAGCGACCCGGAAGCGGTCAACGCATGGCGCAAGGTGCAGGCCCGCGCTCTCGAGCTCATCAAGTCCGATCCCGCCGCAGCGGCCGGGTTCATCGCACCCGAACTGGGGATCAGCGCGGATGAGGCACTCGGTCAGTTGAAGCAGGGTGTGTACCTGACCCCGGAATCGATCGCGTCGCCGCAGTGGCTCGGCACCCCGGGGGCCGTCGGCAACCTCGCCAACAACCTGCTCAGTGCCGCAGAGTTCCTGGTGGAGCAGAAGCAGATCGACAAGGCGCCCACCCTCGAGCAACTGCAGCAGGCGATCTACGTCGAAGGTTTGCCCGGTGCCTTCGCACAGTGACGCCTCGACGTCGGGTGCGATCCGGCTCGACAACGTCTCGCACCGCTACGGCAAGGGTTCGGACACCGTCACCGCGGTCGGTCCGGTCTCCCTCGATGTACCGGCCGGGGAGTTCCTCGTCCTGGTCGGGGCGTCGGGGTGTGGAAAGAGCACCCTTCTGCGGCTGATCGCGGGATTCGAGCGGCCCACCGAAGGTCGCGTCGACGTGCTCGGCCGCCCACCCATCCCGGGTGACTCGGCGGGCGTCGTGTTCCAGCAACCGCGCCTCTTTCCCTGGCGAACCGTCGGTGGCAACATCGACCTGGCGCTGAGATACGCCGGTGTCGCCAAATCCGACCGGCCGGGCCGACGGGATCAACTATTGGAACGGGTCGGACTGGAGGGCACCG
The DNA here is from genome assembly GCF_001598915.1 of Williamsia muralis NBRC 105860. Classification (GTDB taxonomy): domain Bacteria; phylum Actinomycetota; class Actinomycetes; order Mycobacteriales; family Mycobacteriaceae; genus Williamsia; species Williamsia muralis. The sequence continues at coordinate 628,495 of NZ_BDAP01000002.1, forward strand.
CCGATCGGCGGATCTGGGAGATCTCGGGCGGACAGCAACAGCGGGTGGCCATCGCCCGCGCACTGGCCGCCGAGAACCCGTTGTTCCTGCTCGACGAGCCATTTGCCGCGCTCGACGCGCTCACGCGGGAGCGGTTGCAAGAAGACGTGCGTGCGGTGAGCACCGAAACCGGCCGTACCTCGGTGTTCGTCACCCACAGTGCAGAGGAAGCCGTGTTCCTCGGATCCCGGATCGTGGTGTTGACCAGGCGTCCCGGCCGGATAGCACTCGACATCGAGGTCGACCTACCGCGAGGTGACGTCGATGCCGAGGCACTCCGGAGTTCGTCCGAGTACAACGCATTGCGGTCGGAGGTCAGTCACGCGGTGAAGGCGGCGGCGGCTGTGTAGTTTGGCTCGCTTCGCTCGGGGCGGAGCCGGGCGGTGAGCATTCGGGGAATTGTCTTGCTCCCGCACGGCTTTGTGCCTCGCGCCCGTGTTCAAACACGGGCGTGAGGCGCAAACACGTGCGGGAGGAGGTGGGGGAAGAGATTCGGGCCGTTGTTGCTGTTCTCCACCACAAACGTCCCCGAGATCCAACATCGAGGGCATATTCCCGTCCGTGCACGTTGACGGGGACGTTTGTGGTGGGTTGCGGGGATGGCGGGCCTATTCAGCCAGCTGTTCTTGTTGGCTCGCTTCGCTCGGGGGCAGTGTCACGGCGGTGAGCATTCGGGGAGTTGTTTTGCTGACGCACGGCTTTGTGCCTCGCGCCCGTGTTCAAACATGGGCGTGGGGCCCAAACACGTGCGGGAGGAGGTGGGGGAAGAGATTCGGGCCGTTGTTGCTGTTCTCCACCAAGATCGTCCCCGAGGCCCAACATCGAGGGCTTATTTCCTCCGCTCTGCTTGTTGGCTCGCTTCGCTCGCGGGCGGACGGCCTCCGTCGCGTCTGCGGGCGGGGTGAGGCGGTGAGCATTCGGGCCGTTGTCTTGCTGGCGCACGGCTTTGTGCCTCGCGCACGTGTTCAAACACGGGCGTGAGGCGCAAACACGGGCGGGAGGAGGTGGGAAGAGATTCGGGCCGTTGTTGCTGTTCTCCACCAAGATCGTCCCCGAGACCCAACATCGAGGGCATATTCCCGTCCGTGCACGTTGACGGGGACGTTTGTGGTGGGTTTTCAGGGATGCTCGCCCTGTCGAACCGGTTGGCTCGCTTCGCCTGCGGGTGGTGCGAACCTCCAGGTCACCGGCCCAAGGCCGTGTGCATCTCCCAGATCAGGACTTCGGCGTCGGTGTTGGCGGTGAGTCTCTCGCCGCCCCCATCGGTGATCCGGGCTGCGTCGCCGGTGTGCGCCCGGCCGGTGGATTCGAGATCCACAGACCCCGATGCCACGAAGACGTGGCCCCACGGCAGGTCCGGCAAGGTGATCGATTGGCCGGCCGAGAGCCGGGCCACGTGCAGGGCAGCCGAGCGGTTCGCGATCCGGATCGCCGAGTCGTACTTCGGCATACCCGACGCCACGGTGACGAGCCCGCCCGACTGCAACTGATCGCCGATGTCGAGTTGGTCGTAGCCGGGCTCGATGCCGGCCTCGTCGGGAAGCACCCACATCTGCACGAAGTGCACGGGGTCGGCGCCGGTTCCCTGTTGTAGCTGCCAGGTGTCGTTGCGTTCGGAATGCCGGATACCGGTGCCCGCGCTCATCCGCTGGGCGAGCCCCGGATAGATGACGCCGGAATGGCCCATCGAGTCCTGATGCACCAGCGACCCCGACAGCACCCACGTCACGATTTCCATGTCCCGATGAGGATGGGTGTCGAAGCCCTGCTGCGGGGCGACGCGGTCGTCGTTGTTCACCAGCAGCACACCGTGATGTGTGTTGGCCGGGTCGTAGTTGTCGCCGAACGAAAAGCTGTGCCGCGAATCGAGCCAGTCGATGCGGGTGGTGGGTCGGTCGTCAGCGCGGACCAGTTGATGGAGACTCACCCCATCCATCTTCCGCCTGCTCGGTCGTCGTCGCAAAAGTGGACGAATAGGGCCGAAAAGCAGCTGATTTAAGGGTAGTTACTCGATTGTGACGGTCTCGTAAGCAAGTCGGAAACTACATTGGTGCCATTCACCCTGTTACAGGAGTGAAAATTGTGACTATGCGTCGTTCCCCCGGCCGTTCCGCGGCCATTGCAGTTCTTGCGCTCGTCTGCGCGCTTGCCGCCACGTCTTGTGGCGCCTTCGGCAAGGAACTCGACACCGGCGCCGCAGCGATGCTGAACCAGTTCGCCGCCGCGATGGAAGGCCAGGATTCGGCGGCTGCGGCCGGGTTCACATCGGCGCCGGGGCCGGCCGGCACCGCGCTGCAGGCCACCCTCACGGGGATGTCGGCACAGAAAGTCGACGTGAAGGTGGGGCACGCCCAGGAGTACACCGACGGCACCGCGACCTTCGACCTCGAGACCACCTGGCAACTCGGCAACGAGCGCGAATTCACCACGAAGACGGCCGGCTCGGCTCGCAAGCTGTCCCTCGGCTGGAGGGTGAACTGGCAACCCGAACTACTCGCCGACGACATGCCCGCCGGGGGAAGCCTCCGGAACATCCGCACCGACGCACGGCCCTCGCCGGTGGTACTCGACCGCTCCGGCAAGCCGATGCTCAACCTGCAGACGATCAACGAGATCGTTCTCGATCCCGGCGCCACCCGTGATCTGGGGGCAGCGACCACGGCACTTGCCGGAATCATCGCCCCGCTCGCGCCACTGGTCACCCCCGCCGTGATGACCCAGCAGCTCCGCGATTCGGGTAATCAGCCGGTCACCGTCGTCTCCGTGCGCGAGTCGGACATGGTGGCGCTGGCCGGCGACCCGAAGTCGGTGCCCGGAGTCTCGATCCGGAAGGTGCCGCAGCTGGTCCTGATCGACCGGCGACTGGATTCGCCGGTACTCGACGGCGTCCACGACTACTGGCAGGCCATTCGCGACGCCACATCCGGGTGGGCGGTCCAGATGCTGGCGCCCGGCCAGAAGCCGCTGCAGCTCGCCGGTGAGCAGGGGCCGGCCGGTCCGAACGTGCCCACCACCATCGACCCGATCACCCAGTTGGACGCCCTCGACGCCGTCGTCGAGGTTGCACAACCGGCGAGCATCCTGGTGCTCGACGCCAAGACCGGGGCGATCCGCGCGTCCACCCGCAACGACCTGGCCACCGAACACGGCATCACCATCGGCAGGCAGTACCCGGCAGGCACAACGTTGGGTCCGGCCGCCAAGGTCATCAACGAGGTTGCCGGATCCGATGATTCGAAGGCGGCCGCGTTGCTGGCCCAACTCGGCCTCGACGTGGACTTCACCATCCCCGGTGTCCGCCCCGAGGGCGGAGGACAGGGCATCGACGCAAAGCCGGTGACCTTCCGCTCCGAGGACCTCACCGTGTCCGCGCTGAACATGGCGACGCTCGGCGTGGCGATAGCCCGCGGCAGTTCGATCGCCCCGTCCATCATCGTGGGACAGCCGGGCCGGGTCTCCGGAGGAGAGCTCGGGACCGTGGATCCTGCGGTGCTCGGCACGGTCGGCAAGGCCATGCGCGACACCGCCACCACGGGTGATGCCAGCGACCTGACGAATGCGTCCGGGATGCGAGCGCTCGTGGGCACCAACGGCCCGCAGGGTCCGGGCTGGTTTGTCGGGATCTCGGGCAGCAAGGTCTTTGTCGTCTACTGCGAGGGCGAGCGGTCGGGTACCGCGGCACTTGCTGTGGCGCAACGTTTCCTGACACCCCGGGTACATCCGCAGTAGTCCCGGACCGCTCAGTGGGTCCTGGCCAGGGCGTCCGCCTGGCGGCGTGCCTCGCGGCGGTCCTTGATCACCGGAGCGCTCTCCTTGATCGACAGCAGGCACACCAGACTCACCGCCATCAGGGCTGCGGCGTAGAAGCCGACGGGGATCACGCTGCCCGTTGCGCTCACCAGTCGGTTGGCGATCATCGGAGCGAACCCGCCGCCCAGCACCGCCCCGACCTGGAAGCCGATGCCGATCCCGCTGTAGCGCTGGCTCACCGGGAAGAGCTCGGCAAACGTGGTGAGGATTGGTCCATAGACGAATCCGGTCAACGCGAACCCGATCGAGATGACCGTGATGCATGCGGTGAACGACCCGTTCTCGGTGACCCAGAAGAGATACGGCGCGAACAACAGTGCGGTGACCATACCGAACCCGATCACGGGTTTGCGTCCGATCCGGTCAGACAGATAGCTGCCCAGTACGACGGTTGCAGCGTGGCACGCAAGGGCCACGGTGATTCCGAGGACAACCTCGGAGCGGACGAAGCCACGGCCGGGCGATGACTCGGTCAAGAACGAGAGCATGAACGTGAACAGCAGAAACGCGTAACAGTTCTGGCCGATGTTCATACCCGCCGCGAGTCCCACCCGCTTCCAGTTCTCCTTGACGACCGCGAGCGCCTTCGGGGCGTCGACGTCTTCTTCGGCGGTGGTCGCCACGAAATCGGGGGTTTCACTGATCTTCACCCGGGTCCAGATCCCGATCGCGAGCACCAGCCCGCCGGCCAGGAACGGGATCCGCCAGCCCCACGCGATCACATCTTCCATGGGGAGCAGCAGCACGAGCGCGAACGACAGGTTGGCCAGGATTCCGCCGACCGGCGAGCCCAACGTGACAAAAGCGCCATAGAGTCCTCGGCGCTCGCGGGGTGCGTGTTCGGCGGCGAGCAGGGTGGCCCCGCCGATCTCGCCGCCTCGTGAGATGCCGTGAACCATTCGCAGGAATATCAGGATGATGGGTGCCGCCACACCGATGGCGTTGCTGTCGGGCAGGATGCCCATCACCAGAGTCGCCCCTCCCATCAGGAGGAAGGCAGTGGTCAGCGCGGTTCGTCGGCCGAATCTGTCACCGTAGTATCCGAAGATCACCGCGCCGATCGGGGCCATGATGAACCCGACCGCGAACGTGGCGAAGCCGAGGAACGTGCCGAACCACGGGTCGTCGACGTTGAAGTACACCTTGTTGAACACCAGTGCGGTGGCGGTGCCGTAGATGGCGAAGTCGTAGAACTCCAGGATGGTTCCGGCGCCGGAGGCCACCCCGATGCGAGTGGCTCCTTCGCGGCGGTCTTCGCCGGCTCGTGCGACTGGATGATTTGTGGCCACCATGTCTATGCTCCTCGTGACAGATGAAAAGTGCCGGGTCTGGCGAACATGCCAGGGTCCGGGTCTGGCGGATGGATCGATGATGCGCGCATCTCGGCGCGCTGCGAATAGGGAAAAGCCTTACTGCGCAGCCACCTTGGCTGCGACCTCGGGCCATCAGGGCAGCGTCGAGCGCAACGCCGGGCGGGCGCCGTCCTGAGAGTTGCTGTGTGCTCGGCTAAGTCGTGGGAACGAGGTCCCCGTAGCGCGGGAGCTCACCCAATGCGTCGAGGATGCGGGCGAACTCGGCGGTCCGGCGGGCCTGGTACTCGTCGACGGTGAGCGGGTCAAAAGTATAGAATCCCTGCCCGTCGGAGATGCCTCGACGACCGGATGCCATGTTCGATTCGACGAGCTCTGCAGGCGAGAAGCGTTCGCCCAGTTCACCTTTCAAGTAGTTCGACGCGTGGTACAAGATGTCGCACCCGCCCCAGTCGATGAACTCGAGGAGCCCCAGAACCGAGAAGCGGGCACCGAAACCGATTCGGACCGCACGGTCGATGTCTTCGGCACTGGCAACACCTTCGGCCACCATCCTGGCTGCCTCGTTCATCACCAGCGCCTGCAGGCGCGGCACGATGTAGCCAGGAGAAGGTGAGCAGGTCACCGGGGTCTTGCCGATGGCGATCATCAGTTCCCGTGTGGCCTCGACCGCCAGCTCGCTCGTGTGGACGCCGGCGCTGATCTCCACCAGGGGGATGAGGTCGGCGGGATTGAGCCAGTGTGCGTTCAGGAACCGCTCTGGGTGGGAGACGAACTCGTAGAGGTCGGTCACGAGGAAACTCGACGTCGTGGAGGCGATCGGTACATCGTCTTCGACGGTGTTCTCGATCCACGACAGTGCAACGCGTTTGACCTCCATGATCTCCGGGACGGCCTCGAACACCAGCTGGGCAGAAGACATCGCGGTCAGGGCGTCCGGTGCCGACACGACCGTGACCCGATCGAGTACTTCTTCCAGGTCTGTGGGGTGCAAGAGCCCGAGGATGACCTTTCGCTCCAGCATGGAGCGGATCGACGCCTCCACCGCCTGCAGGTACGACCCGGTGCTGTCGCCGCGGTCACGGAGGTCCACGACGGACACCGCGACGTGCCCGAACGCGAGCGCCGCCGCGATTCCCTGGCCCATGCGCCCGGCGCCCACTATCGCGACATTCGAAATGGTCACCGAGAGAATCCGTTCCGCAGGAAGTCCGACATCGAGTCGCGATCGAGGTCGGACAGGCCGAGCGCCTCGAGTGTGCGGCCACCGGTGCCGGTGGCGCGTCCGGTGATCGCACCCGCGAGGGCGAGCAGGCCGTCGGCGACCGGTGTGGGCACTGATGCCCAGTGGCCGACCGACGACAGCAGGGCCAGCCCGATCTCCACGTCTTCGGTCATGTAGCGGTGCGTGTGCAAATCGATCTTCTCGCGCCAATCCCCACTGTCCGTGAGCTTTTCGTGTGCCGAATTTCCGTACATCCACTCGTCGCCGTCGGCCGAATAGTGGTCCGCGAGAGGGAAATGTGGGGCCGCGTAACCCAGGGCCCGTCGTACGGCGATGCGCTCTGCGTCCAGTGCCGATGTGACCCTGCGGATCGAATCCTGAGTGCCCTCGTTGTGGATGTCCCAGGCCGGGAAATGTTCCAAGGGCCCGGCATTCATGAGGATCAGCGGGGGATGGATGATCGGCCCGGCATTCATGAGCGCTCCGCTGAGTGCGTCCTCGACTCGTTCCACCGAAGGGTAGACCTCGGTCAAGGTGGCAAGTGCCCGGTCGGTGTGGCGTGCCGGGAACACCCCGGTGGGTAGACGGGTGGCATATCCGCTCACGACCACCCTGGACTCGCCGTACTTGCGGGCAAGGTAGGGGAGCGTACCGGTCTCCGCGAAGGCAACATCGGCCGGATTTCCCGAATCATGCAGTGCGCGAGCAAAAATGAACGAACCGAAGCTACCTGGCGGCAGGTACACGACCTGCCCGTCCTGCAGATGTGGGGCGAGGGTGGTGGCGAGATCATCATGTGCGAAAGCGGGTATCGGGATGACGATCACATCGGCCGCGGCGACCGCATCACGGAGATCGGAAGTCACCGATATGCCGCCACCGTCGACCGGGATCCGGCGTTCTCCGCGATGGTCTTTGATGTCGAGGTGACCCACCGACGTGAGGGCGTCGAAAGCACTCGGCTCCCGGCGCCACCACGTCACATGGTGATCGTTCTCGGTCAGCTCTGCAGCCGCGGCATAGGCGCCGTGGCCACCACCGATGACACAAACTTTCATACCCGTTCCTCGTCTCTCATCGTGCCGCTCGCGCGGCTCCAATTGCGATGCGAGAAAACTACAATCGCGACCCGTCGGCGTCTCGGCTCCGGCGTCGACTGAAAAATTTCGCTGTCATGTTGCACGATTGTGCTGTGACCGACGACATCGATGATCAGATCGTGCATGCGCTGCAGGTTGCGCCGCGCGCACCGTGGGGAGCCGTCGGGGACGTACTCGGAATCAGTGCGGCAACCGCCTCGCGGCGGTGGGACCGCCTGGTGGAGAACGGGCTGGCGTGGATCGTGACGTACCCGGGGGGTGCGTACCTCGACAAGTGCTGCAGCGCATTTGTGGAAGTACACACCGCGGCTCGCCCGAAAGGTCTACTCGACGAATTGATCCGGGATCGTCATGTGGCGACCATCCAGCGAACTGCCGGCGACAGCGACCTGCTGTTGACGGTGATGGTGCCCGACCTCGGTTTCCTCGGCGACTGGGTTCAGCGGCTCGCAGATACCGATGGTTCGGCCCGGACCCGAACCCGCGTGGTCATGCGTGTGCACGGCGAGAGCGAGCGCTGGCGGGTGCACGCGCTGTCCGACACACAAGAGGCAGCGCTGGCCCAGTACCGACCTGCGCCCGTGCCGATGACACACGAGCCGGACGAGGCGGACCTGGAGCTGATGGCTGCCCTGGCCACCGACGGCCGCCGATCCGCCGTCGACCTCGCCAACCTCACCGGGCTCAGTGCCCCGACCGTCCGGAGGCGGTTGACCCGGCTGATGGCCGAGAGAATTCTGTCGATCCGCTGCGAGGTGGCGCATGCCTACAGCGCGTGGCCGGTGACCGCCAACGTCTGGGCCCGTGGGAACTCACGCGCCCTCGACACCCTGGTCGAATCGCTCGACGCTTTCCCTCAGGTACGCGTCTGCTGCGAGGTGACCGGGACCGCAAATGTGATCATGACCGTGTGGCTGCACCACATCAGTGAGTTGTCGCAGTTCGAACACGAACTGGAGCGACGGGTGCCGGGGCTGACAGTGGTGGACCGGTCTGTCACGCTTGAGACCTCGAAGAGACTCGGCTCCGTGCTCGACCGTGACGGGCGCCGAATCGGGTCCGTGCCGGTGGTGTTGTGACCCTGCCACCACCGCAAACTTCAGACCGCACGACGAGCGAGAGCCATTGCCGAACGCGCTCGCGCCGGTCCTACATGTTCAGATATCGCGGGTTGGCCACCATCAGACGATCTGTCACAGCGGCGCGTGTGGCGGCGACTACGGCCGGGTCGTCGGCGCCGATCGACCCGGAGCGGATCGCCAGGGCCAACTCGGCCTCGGTGTCGAAGCCGAGGTCGGAGAGGCGACTCCGCCGGCGTTGCTGCTGGACGCCCCCGTAGGTCAATTCACGCTCGACGATGTCGAGCACATTGGCGGCGACGCGGGCCTGGAATGCGAGAGCCGGGTCGGAGGCGGTCATCACGGACGCGCGGAGGAACTCAGTGACCGCACCGACGAGTTCCGGGGTGGTCGGTCTGCCGTGTAACTCGGTCCACGGCAGTTCGGTCAACTCGGTCGGAGCGGGATCGGCCGGGTGACCGAGGGCGAGCAACAGGTCGTGCTCCTGCTCGCAGACCCGCCGACCGATGGCAGCGAGTTCGACCGACCGGACCTCGCCCGACAGGTGTCGCTGCGCCATCTGGGCGCAACCGATTGCCCACCATGCCGTGCGGTAGATCTGCCACCAGCGAACCGCGTCCGTGTCGGGCCGCGACCCGCTGATCTCGGCATAACCGTCCAGCAGCTCGTCGATCGAACCGAAACCACCGACCTCGGGTTCGGTACCGAAGCGCCAGCACTTGACCAGAAGCCAGCCCAGGTCTTCCCTGGGATCGCCGATGTGGGTGAGCTCCCAGTCCAGGACGGCAGCCAGCCCTCCTTCGTCGACGATCAGGTTGCCGTTGCGGAAGTCGCCGTGCACCACTGCTTCTCCGACCGGTTCGGGTTGGTGAGCGGCCAGCCACGCCAACGCGATCTCGGTGACGGCCGACGGTGTGTCCAGGTCGAGATAATGGGTGCGCAGATGGTCGAGATCCGCAGTCGGGGCACTGCGCAAGGCCGGCACCGAGCCGAGCGGGATGGAATGGATCCGGGCCAGCGTCCGACCGAGCTCCGATGCCATCGAGGTGCGGGCGTCGGCATAGCGGTTGTCGCGCAGGATCTTCCGCGGAATGGTCTCGCCGTCGATGTGGTCGGCGATCAGGTACGGTGCGCCCAGTGCTTCACCGTCATCGGCGTAGTCCACCACCCGAGGTACCGGGACGCCGACGGCGTGCGCGGCTGCGATGGCCTCGGCCTCCCTCGTCATACCCATCGGGCCGTGGCCACCACCGGGTTGACGACGCAGCACCATTCGCTGCACATCCGCGCCGCGGTGTGCCTCGAACGACCACGTCTCACTGTTCGCCCCGGCTGTCAGTCGCTGCAGCTGCTCGATCCGGACCGGTTGGCCGAGAACAGTTGTCAGTCGTTCGGTGAGGCGTGACCCGATGTCGTCGGTGCCGGGTTCCATCGGATTCACGCCTGCTTGTCGGTCTTGATCTTGTCGGGTCCGGCGAATCCGAACAGGTAGCCGGCCACCTTGCGGATCTGAACCTCTTCGGAGCCTTCGGTGATCCGGTACCGACGGTGGTGCCGATAGATGTGTTCGAACGGCATGTGGCGGGTGTATCCCATTCCGCCGTGCACCTGGATGGCGCGATCGGCGGCGTCACAGACCAGCCTGTTGGCCCGGTAATTGCACATCGACACCTTGTCGCTGATCTGCATGTGCGGCAATCGGTCCAGCTCCCAGGCAGTCTTGCGGACGAGGCCGCGAACCATCTCGGCCTCGGTGTGCAGTTCGACGAGTGGGAACTGGATGGCCTGCCTGCTCGACAGTGGAGCGCCGAACGTGACCCGCTTGCGCGCGTATTCCACGCTGCGGTCGATGCAGTACTGAGCCGCACCGACTCCGGAGGCGGCCTGCCGGATCCGATTCTCGTGGACAAACGTCTGCGCGACCGCAAGGCCTTCGCCTTCGGCACCGAAGATCGCCGAATTCGGTACCCGCACATCACTGATGGTGACCTCGGCGTGGTCTGTGGGCATGTTGAACGTCCACCACTGGAAATCGACGGAGAAACCGGGCAGGTCGGTGGGAACGAAGAATGCCGTGATGCCGCGGGCATCCCCGTCCTTGCCCGAGGTGCGCGCGAACACCACATCGTGGGTGGCGTTGTGCATGCCGGAGTTGAATCGCTTGCCGCCGTTAATTACCCAGTCGTCACCATCGCGCCGGGCGGTGGTCTCCATCCACGTGGCGTCGCTCCCGTGGTCGGGTTCGGTGAGACCGAAGCCGATGCGAGCCTCCCCGCGGATCATGGGTTCGAGGAACTCCTCACGCTGCTCAGGGGTGCCGAACTGCATCAACATGTGGGCGAACGGGAAGTTCCCGACGATGGACGACTCGTTCTGCAGGTCGTTGTGCAGACCCAAACCCTTGTGTGCCAGATGTTCCCGGATGACGGCCATGTCGAAGTTCGAGCCGTCACGACCACCGACCTCGGCGGGCAGCGCATACCGCAGCCAGCCGGCGTCATCGGCGAGCCGATGCATCTGGCCGAGGAGCTCTTCCCACTCCCGGCGCGGCACCCCACCGCCCTCGAAATCCGTGCGTGCGTACTCGCGCCGATGGTCGAAGAACCTCATGTTGTCGTCGGCCTCTTGCAGAGGCTTGATCTCCGCCTCGATGAACTCGTCGATCTCCCTGAGTGTCTGCGTGATCGATTCGGGCAGGTCGAAATCCACTGAATTGTCCTTGCTGATCGGTGAGTGGGTGGTTACAGGATCGCGATGGGGTTCAACGGCGAGCCGACGGCGTTGGTGACGTTCAGCGGCGGGGCGGACAAGAAGAACTCGTAGCGGCCCTCGGCTGCACATACCTCGGCGAGGTCGTCGAGCCACCACACCTCACCCAAGGTGAGTCCCAGGTCGCGGATCAACCGGATGTGCAGTGGATACAGTCGGTCGCTCGGGTCCTCGGCGGGCTCGACCTCGGTGGCGATGTTGTCCAGTGCCACGGCGGCGATCTCCTTACGGTGGATCCACTCCACGCAGTCGCGTCCGAGCCCGGGCGATCCGGCCGTCCAGAACTCGGATTTGTCTGCAAGCGAATAGAACCAGGGAACATGCCCGGTGCGCAGCAGCAAGATGTCGCCGGTGCCCACCGTGACCCCTTGCTCGGCGGCACAGGCGTCGAGGTCCTCGGGGGTGATCGCGACCCCGGGTTCCAGCCGATCGGCGCCCCGCCACCGCGCAAGGTCGAGCAGGACACCGCGGCCGGCGAGCGATGTCTTCAGCTGATGGATGGAGTTCCGGCCCGCACCGCCACCGGACTCGGTGTTCCCGATCCAGTAGCCGTTGTACATGACGTCGTCAGAACAGATGTGCGCCAGACTGTCCCACTGGGTGCTGCCCTGCAGTGGCATGAAGATGTAGTCGTCGGCGCCCTGGATGCGGGGCGCGATCAGCTGGAGCTGTGAGCCGACCGTGAAGTCGGCGCCGGTGTAGCCGAACAGGTGCACCACCCCGGGCCGACTCGGGTGGACCGGGCCGGAAGCGTCCAGTGGAATCGCGCAACTGACAGTTTGTCCCGTACGAACCAGCGCCGCAGCGGCTTTGACCATGTCCTGGGTGATGAAGTTGGCGGTTCCGCGCTGATCGTCCTCGCCCCAGCGGCCCCAGTTGTTGGGCTGTGAGGTGTTGACGTAACCAACGCGCTTGCCCTTCTCGTCGACGGTGTAGTCCGGCGGGGTCCAGGCAAGTGACCAGTTGCCGCCGTCTTGTGTGCGTCCCATGGTTCTCCTGTCGGGTCGTGAGATGTCTAGGTTTGCGCCAGCTGATCGCGCAGTTTGAACTTCTGCACCTTGCCCACGGCGTTGCGGGGCAGGGCATCGACCACCAGGATCTCCGTCGGCTTCTTGTACGACGCGATCAGCGACTTGCAGTGCTCGGAGATCTCTTCCAGGGTGGGCGGGTCTGCGGGGTCCGAGGGAACGATGACTGCCACAGGGGTCTCGACCCATCGGGGGTGAGGTTTGGCCACCACGGCGACCTCGGAGACCTTGCTGTGCGAGTCGATGGCGTCCTCGACCTCGGCGCAGTAGATGTTCTCCCCGCCGGAGTTGACCATGTCCTTGGTCCGGTCGACCACCTTGATGTAACCCTCGTCATCCATCACGCACAGATCGCCGGAATGAAACCAGCCGCCACGCATGGCATCTGCGGTGGCATCGGGGTTACGCCAGTATTCCTTCATGACGGTGGGGCCGCGGTAGACGATCTCACCGACCTGGCCGACCGGCACGTCGTTCATGTCGGGGTCCACCAGACGTACTTCGACATTCATCAGGGGCTTACCCACCGAGCCGTTCTTCCGGAGTGCATCCTCTCCGCGCAGAATACAAGTGGCAGAACTCATCTCGGTCTGGCCGAAGACGTTGAAGACCGGCACGTCGCCGAACGCGTCGGACATGGCCTTCAACACCGACGGAGGAGCGGCCGAGGCACCCCAGGCGATGCGTTCGAGCGAGTAATCGAGCTTTCTGGCCAGTGCGGCCTCGCAGATGGCTTTCCACTGTGTGGGGACGAAGTACCCGGCGACCACCCCTCGCTCCGACATGGTCTCGAGCGCCTTGACGGGGTCGAAGTTCAGGACGTCGATGAGAATCGATGTGCCACCGACGAAGACGTAGGCGAGCATCCCCGACAATCCGCCGATGTGGAACAGCGGCAAGCCGGACAACCCGACTTCGCCGTCACCGCTCACCCCTTGCTCGAGGCAGACGTTGATGGTGTTCATCAGCAGGTTCATGTGGGTGAGTACCGCGCCCTTGGGCTTCCCTGTTGTTCCCGAGGTGTACATGATGAAAGCGGGCTCGTTCTCGTCGACGTCGATGTCGAGCGAGCCGTCATCGGTCTCCAGGAGGGTGTCGTAATCGATTGCCTGCTCGACATCCTCGTGGTCACCGCCGCTGACGACAAGGGTGCGTGATCCCGTTGCCTGCGCGGCCCTGGGCGCCAGCAGATGGTCGGCGAACAACACCGTGGCGCCCGAATCGTCGAGAACATAGACGATCTCGGCCACCGACAGCCTGAAATTGACCGGCACGACGATCGCACCGAGTTTCAGTACGGCGAAATAGGTCTCGATCAGCTCGAGCCGGTTGAGCATCAGCACGGCGACCCGGTCGCCACGTTCGACTCCGAGGGTCTGCAATCCCCGGGCCAGCCGGTTGGTGCGGGCATCGAGTTCGCGGTAGCTCAGAGAGTGGCCGTTGTACTCGAAGGCTACGCGGTCGGGAACCTTCCTTGCGTTGCGAGCGAGCTGATCTCCGTGGGACATACGCCGTCCGGGGGCCGCCGCCACCGTCGTGGTCTCGAAAGTGCTCATGCTGCTCCTCGACGTCAAGCTGGTGAACAAGCGTTCAGCGGCACCGTAGCCGATGTCGCGATGAGCGCGCAGCGGTTTGCCGGACTGGCGCTGACGCGCTGCTTCGACGGCCTTTTCGCATGTGATGGTTGCTAGTGTTGCTATCGCCGGGTTGTTGCCGCCGTCAACTGGGTGCTGACTGAACGTTCACCGGCGCCGTGTTGTCGTCGATGCCAGCCCGGGCGGTGTGCGAGAGAACGGTTGTGAAGGGAGCCTGATGACCGAGCGTCCGAGGGGAACCGACCCTCACTTCACCACCGACCCGCACTTCAGGACGGCTGCGGTCCGGCAGGGTGATGACCCCACGGCGCAAGCGATCCTCAGTGCTGCGGTGCAGATGATCGCTGCACGCGGCTACCACGGGACGTCGGTCCGGGACATCGCAGGATTTGCGGGCCTCAGCGCCGGCAGCATCTACAACCATTTCGGGTCGAAACACGATCTGCTGGTGACCATTCTGGTCCGTGGTGGCGAGGCTCTGGTGGAGAGCACCGAGAAAGCGCTGCTCGACGCACCGGCGAATCCGGCGGACCGGCTCGATGCGATCGTCCGCACCCATGTGGGAGTGCATGCCGAGAATCCACTCGAGAGCTACATCGGGAACTCCGAGCTACGCAGCCTCGACGCCGTGTCCCTCGAACGCGTCATCGCCAATCGTGATGCGCAGCAACGAATCTTCGACCGGGTGGTGGCGGACGGTGTGAAGCGCGGGGTCTTCCTCACCACCAACCCGACCGAGGCCTCCCGGTTCATCGTCACCGCCTGTACTGCGGTCGCGATGTGGTTCCGGCCTACGGGGCCGGCGAGCGAGGAGCAGGTCATCAAGCGGTACCAGGCGGTGGCCCGCGACGCGGTGGCCTACCGCCCCGACGCCGACAACTGAACGCCGCCTGGGGTCAGCTGTACTTGGCCGTCAGGTATCGAGAGAACGTCTCTCGCCCGAAAGGTGTTCCGGGAACCAAGTTCTCGCCGTTCCTGAACGCCGCGAAGGTCTTGCCCGGGAGCCGCACCGGAAAGTCGGGGCGGCGACGACCCGTCACGCGTTTCCACTCGGCCAACAACTCGCGCGCCGTCCGCTGCTCCGGCCCGCCGATGTCATCGACGCGTCCCATCGGATCGCCGGCCGCCAGGTCGACCAGCCGGCCTGCGACCTCATCGCTTGCGATGGGCTGAAAACTGATCGACGGACACAGCAGAACCGGCGAGAACCGCTGGGCCAGGAACATCTGCTCGACGAACGGATGGAACTGGGTGGCTCGCTGGATTGTCAGTGGGACCGGACCGGCGGCGGCGATCGCCTCGATCTCGAGTCGCTGACGGTAGAAGCCGAAGGGGATCTTGTCGATGCCGACGATCGACAGCAGGACGATGTGTTCGACGTGCGCCTCGGCCGCCGCACCCACGAGATTCCGCGCCACCTCGATGTCGCCGGCCCCGTTGGTGGTGGCCAGGTGGATGACGGTGTGGACCCCGTCCATGGCCTCGGCGATGCCGACGCCGGTCGTGAGATCTCCGGTGATCATGCCGTCGCCCGCGCGCCGGCTGAGCGCTCTCACGTCGTGCCCCGCTTGCCGCAGGCGGTTGGTGGTGGGGACACCGATCCGGCCGGTTGCTCCGGTGACCAGATAAGTCGTCATGCTCAAGTCCTTCGTCGTGGTGATCCTCTCGCAGTCAAAGACCGGTAGCCACCGGCGAATGTGACAAGCTCATGCGGGCAGAAGGGCCCCGAGCGTTCACCAGCAGAGGAACGGCCCGGCACGAAAGGGTGACGTCATATGGTGCAGGAAGTGGGACTGGCCGAGTTCGAGCAGGTCAGACCTCGTTTGTTCGGGATCGCCTACCGGATGATGGGTACGGCATCGGACGCCGACGATGTGGTGCAAGACACATGGTTGCGCTGGTCTCGAACCGATCGATCGGCCGTTCGCGATCCGGGGGCATTCCTGGCGACCACAGCGACCCGATTGGCCATCAATGCGCTGACGTCCGCGAGGGCGACCCGGGAGACCTACGTCGGACCGTGGTTGCCCGAACCCGTATCGACCACCGATGATCCTGCACTGGGCGCCGAACGAGCAGAGGCGCTCGAGCTGGCCGTGGTGCGGTTACTCGAACGTCTGGCTCCCAAGGAGCGCGCGGCGTACGTCCTGCGTGAAGCCTTCGACTACCCGTACCGCGACATCGCCGAGCTGCTGGACACCAGCGAGGCCAATGCCCGACAACTCGTGCGCCGGGCCCGCGACCACATCGCCGTCGAGAGGGCGGTACCGGCTGACCCGGACCAGCAGGCGCAGATCCTGGGCGCATTCCTCACCGCCGCGCAGTCGGGGGATCTGGCCGCGCTCGAGTCGGTGCTCACCGCGCAGGTGTCGGCGGTCAGCGACGGAGGCGGTGTGGTCAGTGCCGCGCGGGTACCCATCATCGGTCGCGCCAAGGTGGCGAGGTTCGTCCTCGGGACACTCGAGAAGTTCGCCGCCGGTGCCTATTCGACGTTGGTGGAGGTCAACGGGTCACCGGCTGTGCTCACCATTCGGGATGGCCGGCCCGACACCGTGTTGTCGTTCGACATCGGGGCCGACGGGATCAACACGCTGCTGTTCGTCAGGAACCCCGGCAAGCTGCACGCGGTCGCTGCGTTGTCGTCGTCGATATCCCCCGACGAGGCCGTCAGGTGGTGACCGTCTGGCGACGTCGGGAGAGCACCATGCGTGCCGCGCGCCATCCGAGCAGGAAGACACCGAGCACGATGGTTGCCACGATGATGAAGCTGAGGGCCACACCCTGATGGAACTGCTGGCGCAGGATCATGCCGATGACCACGGCGCCGACCCACACCAGGACTCCGTCCGGGAACACGCGCTCGGGGTGGAACGGGTAGTCGAAGCCGTGATCGGCGCGCATGTGCGCGTACAGGTAGGCGAGCGACCATCCGATCGCTGCGCCCAGGGCAAAGGGCCAGGTGGTGCTGAACAGTCCGTGAAGCGACAGGTCTTCGGCATGGTTCATCCGACCGATGAAAGCGAAGACCAGCACCGCGAAGAAGTCTGCTGAGGCGGTGAACAATCGGCGCATAGAGGCCACCGTAGCGTTTTGCCGAGCGGCTCAGCGAACCGAATCGGGGGAATCGGGCTTGTCGTCGGACGGATGGACGACAGGCGGGTCGGGGTCAGAAGTACCGAGGTTACGGTCCGTTGACGTGCTGTCCTGGAGCTGGGCGTCGACCTCTTTCTCCATCAGATCGACGTTCTCTTCGTCGCGATAGGTGCCCCGGAACATAACGAAGATCACCACCCAGCCGATCAGGGCGACCAGCAGATAGCTGACCATCCGGTAGACCAGCACCGCGGTCACCGACTCCGCGGCGCCCATGCCGGCGGAGGTCAACGCCGGAACGAGCACGCCGTCCACCACCCCGAGCCCACCCGGGAGAAGAGGGATGGCGGTCCCGACCGCCTTGCTCGCCGCGTAGGCGACCATCAGACCGGCGATGCTCGGCTGCCCGCCGACGGCGTAACAGGCGAATGCCAGACACGCGACGTCGGCGACCCAGTTGAACAACGACCAGCCGAAGGCGATCGACGTGTCCTTGGGTTTGAGTTGCACCGCGCGCAACTGCACCAGGATTTCGCGCCACCGGACCACCCCGTGGTCTGCGGCTTTGTCGCGCAGATGATTGATCCACCGCAGGATCGAGACACCGATTCCCTCGATCGACTCCGGATGCCGGGCGATGTACTGGGCCACGAGAGCAAACGCGATGAAACCGCTGATCGAGAAGATGATGGAGAACGGACTCGTCTTGGCGCCGGCAAGCAGGGCGCCGCCCAGCCCGAGAACCGCCAGGCCGACCCCCATGAGCAGTCCCGACATCACAACCTGCCAGGAGGCCACGACCGGCGTGGCTCCCCACTTGCGGGTCTGGCGGTACGTGAAGGCCGGCGCCATCACCTGGCCCCCGGGCATGGTCTGACTCAACGAGTTGGCGGCAAGGATCACTGAAAGCGATTGCCACTGCTTGATCTTGAGGCCTGCGGACCGCAGGAGTGCACGTTGGACCTGCGCGAAGCTGTCCATCGACAACATGGAGGCGAGGATGCAGAGCACCACCCATTCCCACTCGATGTCATCGATGTGGACCCAGGTTTCCTTCAGTTTCGGCCACACCAGGTAGGCCTCAACGGCCAGTACCACCAGGACGAGGGCGAGAACCACCCAACGCACCCACCAGAACCGGCGGCGGGCCCCGCGCGTCGCCGTCATGTCCAGCACCTTATCGGGCGGGTGTGCCACGGTTCGGAAATGGTCGGCCAGACGGTGTACTGGCGACGACTTCAGTTGCCCGCGTAGACGGTGTTTCGGGTCTAGTGTTGCCCGGGTGAGCGATGGAAAGACCCAGGACAGCGGTGTAGTCGATCGACTTCAGGTACATCCGGTCGTGAGGGCTGCCGCGGAATGGGCATGGCGCCTACTGGTCATCGGTGCCGCCGTCTACGCCTTGATGCGGGTGATCCAGTCTTTCGAAGAGGTCTTCGTCCCGATCGGGCTCGCGATCCTGGGTACCGCGCTGCTTGTTCCGGTGGTGGACTGGCTCAACCGGCGGGGGATACCGCGGTCGCTGGCGGTGGTGGGAACTCTCATCGTCGGGATCGGTGCCATCGCCGGGATTCTGACCTTTGTCGTGCAGCAGTTCATCGACGGTGTACCCCAACTGACCGACGAGGTCACCAAAACGATTGACGACAGCCGGGGTTGGCTCGTCGACGGACCACTGAACCTGAGCCAGGACCAGATCGACCACCTCGGCGACGACGCGATCAAGGTGCTGCAGGACAACGAGGACAAGGTCACCTCCGGCGCGCTGGCCACCGCCACCACGGTGAGCGAGATCGTCACCGGCGCACTGCTGATGCTGTTCCTGATCATCTTCTTCCTCTACGGCGGCGGTCAGATCTGGCGGTTCCTCACCCTCGCCATCCCGCAGGCATCACGGGAAAAGGTTTGGGAGGCAGGGCAACGCGGGTTCGGCTCACTGGTCGGTTATGTGCGGGCGACCGTGGTGGTGGCGGCGGTCGACGCGATCGGGATCGGCGTCGGTCTGGCTATCCTGCAGGTCCCCTTAGCATTACCGCTGGCCTCGTTGGTCTTCATCGGTGCGTTCATTCCCATCGTCGGCGCGCTGGTGACCGGCAGCCTGGCGGTGCTGGTCGCGCTGGTCACCCAGGGCTGGGTCGCCGCCGCGATCTCGCTAGCGATCGTCGTCGCGGTCATGCAGGTGGAAAGTCATGTGCTGCAACCATTCCTGCTCGGGCGGTCGGTTCGCCTTCACCCCGTCGCCGTGGTGCTCGGTATCGCGGCCGGCCTGGTGACGGCAGGGATCATCGGCGGGCTGCTCGCCGTGCCGATCATCGCCTTCCTCAACACGGCGGTACGGACGTTGCAGGAGCGGACGGCAGAGGCGCATGGTGTTGCTGCGGCGCGGGAGGCCGCCCTGCGAAAACACGGCGATGCCGAGCGTATGTATGAGGCCGAGCCCGATGGCCCACTGTGGGACCAGAAGGATGCTCCCGGTGTCCGCGGCGATGTGGTCGACGAGTCGCCGGTGCCCGGCACGTCCGGTGCTCGTGGTGAGCCCGAAACCGGTGGGACAGCGGGCAATACCGCCGATTCGAGCTGAGTTCGGTGATGACGTACCGTCCTGGGCGGCTCGGGTCCCTCACCCGGCGTGACGCCACCACCGACGACGCCGACCCGGTGGCGCCGATGTGGCGGGCAGCGCAGGTCTTTCGCCTCCTGAGCTACATCTACGCCTTGGGGTTCCAGCTCGCCGTGTTCGGGGACTACGAGCGCGTTGCCTGGAGCTGGTTCCTCTTCGCGATCCTGACCTTCTGGACCGGTGTGAGCACCATCCTCTATCTCAAGGGCACCGGCCGCCGATGGCTCTGGGTGGGGATCGAGTTGGTGGTGGTGTGTGCGCTGATCATCGCCACCAGGTTCATCGCCTCTGCCGACTGGGCGGCGTCGAACCAGTCGTTCCCGACCACGCTGTGGGCGACCAACGCGGTGGTGTCCGCGGCCATCCTCGGCGGCCCGTTGGTCGGTGCAGCTTTCGGGCTGGCGGTGCGAATCGCCAGCGCGGTGGCCAAGGGCGGCTACGACCTCAACGTCGGGCGGGACGCGACCGTGGTCGTCTTGCTGGCCGTGGGAGTGGGGGTGGGTCTGGCATCGGTGACCGCCCGCCGCAATCACGTCCGGATCGAACAGGCCATGCGCGTGGCAGCCGCCGCCGACGAGCGCGCCAGGCTGAGCCGACAGGTACACGACGGCGTACTCCAGGTGCTCGCGCTGATCAGTCGGCGCGGGGCCGAGATCGGCGGCGAGACAGCTCAATTGGCTGAGCTCGCCGGCCAGCAGGAGCGATCGCTGCGCCGCCTGATCGCCGACATCGAACCGGCCTTGGTTCCCGGGGAGCCTGCGGAGATCGATCTACGTATGCTGCTCCGGCCCCACGCGAGCGACCTGGTCACCATCAGCGAGCCGGGTGAGCCGGTACCGGTGGATCACCGACTTGCCGTGGAGTTGGAGGCCGCCGTGGTCAACGCCCTCGACAATGTTCGCCTGCACGCAGGCCCCGGTGTGCGCGCCTACGTGCTCATCGAAGATCTCGGTGAACAGGTGGTGGTGAGTATCCGCGACGACGGGCGAGGCATTGCCGAGGGCCGGCTGTCGCAGGCTGTCGCGGAGGGTCGGATGGGTGTGTCGGAGTCGATCGTGGCGCGGATCGAGGCGCTCGGGGGCACGGCCCGGCTCGACACCGCACCGGGGGAGGGAACCGAATGGGAACTCGAGGTGTCCAAACGGATGGCAGGCGGGAACGCGAGCCGGTCCGCAGACGATCAACGGAGGGGTTCTGCTCATGCCTGATGTGTTGCGGGTGATGGTGGTGGACGACCACCCGATGTGGCGAGACGGGGTGGCGCGTGACCTCTCCGACGCAGGATTCGAGGTGGTCGCCACCGCGGACAGCGTGGATTCGGCTGCCCGGCGCGGGGAGGCGGTTCGCCCGGATGTGGTGCTGATGGACATGCAGCTGCCCGACGGCAACGGCGCTCAGGCGACGGTGCGTCTCCTCGAGGCGTCACCCGCCACGCGGGTTCTGGTGCTGTCGGCGTCCGATGAACGCGACGACGTCCTCGAAGCGGTCAAGGCCGGAGCCAGTGGGTATCTGGTCAAGAGCGCGTCGAAAGAAGAACTGTTGTCGGCGGTGCGGGCGACAGCCGCCGGCCAGGCAGTCTTCACCCCTGGGCTGGCCGGCCTGGTCCTGGGCGAGTACCGGCGAATAGCACGAGACCCAGACCGCGGCGTTGACGCACCTGCTCTCACCGACCGTGAGACAGAGGTGCTCCGATACGTCGCGAAGGGTCTCAGCGCCAAGCAGATTGCGTCGAAACTGTCGCTCAGCCACCGCACGGTGGAAAACCATGTGCAGGCGACGCTACGCAAACTGCAGTTGGGCAACCGGGTCGAGCTCACGCGCTACGCCATCGAGAACGGTCTGGACACAGAACCCGGCTGACCTCAGTGTGTGTCCGAGTGTCACCGTTTGACGCGGTAACGCAGATGGGCCACTCCGGGTGCCTCCAGGACCCGCTCGAGTTCGAGCTGTGGGGTCCCGGCGTCGAAACCGTCGAACAGCCGCTCACCCGAACCCAGGATGACGGGGCTCACCTGTAGGTCGATCTCATCGACGAGGCCCGCCTGAATCGCCTGCCGGGCGCACGAGGCACCGCCCGCGATGCTGATGGGGCGTCCATCGGCGACTGCCACGGCCTGCGCGTACGCGGACTCGATGCCGTCGGTGACAAAGTGGAACGTTGTGCCCTCCAGAGCGATCGGCTCATGGGCATGGTGGGTGAGGACGAAGACCGGGCAGTGGTAGGGCGGCTCATCGCCCCACCATCCGGTCCAGTCCGAATCGCCCCAGTCGCCCCGAACCGGCCCGAACATGTTGCGTCCCATGATGGTGGCGCCCATCCCGTCCATCATCTCGGAAACGATCTGCTTGTTCACGGGATGGTCACTGGCGGGCCCGATGTGCCAGCCGTGCAGCAGCTGACCGCCGACACCCAACGGATGTTCTTCACTCTGATCCGGGCCGGCGACATAACCGTCCGCCGACATGGACATGGAGAGGTTGGTGCGCGGCATGAGTGGTCCTTCTTGGTTAAGGGGCTGACGTGAAGTCAGACTCGTATGGGCGACAGAACTCATCGGCAAGGTACCGCGACACCTTCCGGGCCGGTGCCTTCTCGGGCCGCCACTTCCGGCCGGGGTGGGTCGCCGGGCCGTGGTAAGTCCCTATGAGTAATGAGTAGAGTTACTCATCCGCCGCGGCGGGGCGTTCGCGACCATCGGTACATGACCGAACCGAATCAGGCCGTCATCAGCCGGCTCTCCGCTGACTTCAACTCGTTGTCGAGTCAATTCGCCCGGGTATCAAGCGAATTACTCGAGCTGGGCACCGTTCTGTCCCGTTCGTCGCAGGCCGAGCCCACTCACCGTCCAGCCGCAGAGGCCGCGGTACCTGAGGCCGTTGCCCCGGAGGCTGCTGCGCAGTCGCAACCCCAGCCCTCACCCAACCCGCAACCACCCCTTGGCGCCCAGGCGCCTCGACCACCCCAGTACCCCCGGCCGGGCATGCCGGCCGGCTCATACGTGCCCGGCCGGGCACAGCAGGTTCCGCCGCAGTATCCGTCTTGGATGATGCCGCAACCCCCGACAAACCTGGTGCAGCCGACCGCGCAGTTCCACAATCCCGGAGGAACTCGCCCGGCAACCCAAGGTCCAGTGCATCAGGGTCCCGCGCCCCAAGGTCCCGCAGCCCAGCATCCCGGAGGCCAGAACCTCGCGGCTGCGACGGCGGCGCACTATCGAAGCGCGCTACAGAGCCCGGCCGGTCCGCCGCCACCAGCGACACCGTCGCTCTGGCAACGCATGACCGCTGACCCGGGCGGGGGGCTGATCGGGAAGATCCTTGCCGTTGCCGGTGTCGCGGTCACGTTGATCGGTGTGGTGATGATGCTGGTGCTCGCCGCTCAGGCGGGAATCCTCCGCCCGGAGATCCGGGTGGGTGCCGGTGCCGGGCTCGCTGTCGCTCTGGTGGTCATCGCGATGAGGATGTCGACCCGGCCCGGCGGCCGTGTCGGTGCCATCGCGCTGTCGGCAACGGGTATCGCGGCGGCCTACCTCGACGTGGTGGCGGTGACACGTTTCTACGACTGGCTCCCGGACTACGGGGGACTGTTGCTGGCCGCCGCGGTCACATTCGGTGGGCTGCTGCTGGCCCGGCGCTGGGATTCGCAACATCTGGGACTGCTGGTGCTCATCCCGGTATTCATCCTTGCCCCCGTGCTCACCGATGGTGCATCACTTCTGCTCATCGGTTTCATGCTCGCCATGTCGATCGCTGCCTTCCCCATCCAGCTCGGCAAGGACTGGCCGTTGCTGCACGCGGTACGGGTTGTCGCCAGCACATCGGTTCTCACCCTTTGGATCTGCACGATCGCCTGGGATGGCGGAAGCCATCTGGCCCTCACCGCCGTGGCGATCGCTGTGAACGCGGTGTTCGGTGTGGCGTCGTCAGCAGTGTTGTTGCGCACCACTGCCCTTCCCCATCTGGGTGCTCTCCTGGGCTGCGTCACGGTGATTCCCGTGCTGCTGTCCCCGGTTGCCTTGAGCAGGCCCGTTTCTGCGGGTCTCATCGCCGGGGCGTCGTTGGCGCTGCTGGCCCTGGCGGCGCTCGACCGTTCGTTGCCGGCGGTGTCGCGGCACATCTACGCAAGCACGTCGGCTGCCGCCGCGGTCATCGCCGTCGTGGTCGCGTTCGAGGGCCCGGTGATTGCCCCCGTACTGCTGGCGATGTCGATGGTGCTTGCCGTCGGTGCACGCCGAGACCACGTGGCGCGCTTGATCGCTGTGGTGATCGGGTTGATCGGCGGTATGGCCTTTCTCGTGATCTGCTCGCCGGCCGATGTGGTGGAGGCGCCGACAATTGATGGGGGACAGGCCATCTCGGTGATCGTGGGCAGCGTGCTCCTGATCGCCGCCGTGTGGACCAACTTCTGGGCCTGGTACCGGTCGAGCAGTGCCCGCCCTTCTGCGGACAACGTTCAGGCCTTCGGCATCCTGTCGGCGCTCATCTCCCTGTATGCGCTCACTGCGCTGACCGTCACCGCAGGCGTCGCACTCGGCGGACCCGACGGCGGATTCCTCGGGGGCCACGTCGCCGCGACGATCTGCTGGATGGTGGTCGCGGCCACCTTGTTGATCGTCTCGATCTCGATTGCCCGGGGACACAAGAGTTTCGGTGGACTCAGCCGGAACATGGCCGTCGGCGCGGGGCTCGGCTTGACCGCCGCCGCCGTGGCGAAGCTGTTCCTGTTCGATCTGGCGACCCTGGACGGCATCTTCCGGGTGACCGTGTTCATCGTGGTCGGATTGATCCTGCTCGCAGTGGGCGCCGGCTATGCCCGGGCGCTGGGGCAGGGAGCCGCTGAACCCGGCCGACCCAACGGCGAACCCGCGCCCGCCCGGCACTGATCAGAAGCCGGGCGCAGCAACGCGCACAAAAGGGTGACCGTCACCGAATCGGTGGCGGTCACCCTTCGTATGGGCAGGTCAGTTGTCGGACTCGGACCCGGACGCGGGACCGGGGCCATCGGTGCGGCGGCGCAACAGGTCTCGCACGCTGATCTGGCCGTCGCCGGCTCCTCGGACGCGTCGGCGCCCGCTCGACGAGTCGTCCTCATCCGGTGCCGGTTCCGGTGCCGGTGGCGTCGGCCGTGGCGACGGAGGTGTCGGTGCCGGCCCGGGGTTCTGCGGACGTTGCGCCTGCTCGGGGTTGAGCGAGGCGATCAACGGCTGACCAGCCGGGGTTGCCGGGCCCAGGTCGGGCCGTCGGCGCAGTGGGCTGCCCGGGTCGCCGTCGGATCGGCCCGCGCGCTCTTGCCGGCCCGCGGGCACGCCGCGCGGACTCGACACCGGTGGACCACTGGGCCGCGGTTCGGTCGGGCGAGGGTCTTGCTGCGGTCCGATGCGGTCGGAACGGATCGGCTGCGGACGCGGTGGTCGGCCGGGTTGGCGATGCTGCTCAGAGCCGTTCTCGGACGGCCCGGGGGTGCCGTTCGCCGGAACGGGGTCACCCAGGCGGATCCCGCCGGCGCCGAGACTCCAACCGCCGGTGTCGGGACGGTTGCGGCGGGCGTTCTCACGATTGGGTGTGCGCGGCGCAACCGGGTCCGAATCAGGGGCGGGCCTGCTCGGTGCCCGGCGGACGACGCCGCTCACCGGAGGTTCGCTGGGTCGACCGGTCTGTTGGGGCTGCCCTGGCCGGACCGGGTCGGGCCTGCGGACCTGCCCGATGCGTCCGTTAGTGTCGGCCGGCCGGGAACCGGAATCCGGCGTGCTGTCGGTCCACGATGACGGCTTGCGAACGCCACCCATCGCGGGAACCGGTGTGGCGCGTGGCTGCGGTTCGGAATCCTGCTGTGGCACAGCCCGATCCGGCGTCGGACGAGAAATGGGGCCGGAAGGCCTCGGAGCCGGGGGCCGTCCGATCGGACCGGAGGGGCGCGCTACGGGGGCGCCAGCGGGAACCGGTCGACGACCGTCCGTCGCAGGTTGCATCCGCATCGCCGACGTGGGTGCCTCGGCGACCACGGTGCCGGCGCTGCGGGCCCCGCGGACGGCTCGCGCCGCACGACCCGGGTCGTTCTCGTCGTCGAGGATGGTCTCACCCAGACCGATCTTCTCCTGGATCACCTTCATCCACTGCGGAGCCCACCAGCAGTCGTCGCCGAGCAGCTTCATGATGGCCGGCACCAGCAGCATGCGGATGATGGTGGCGTCGAGGATCAGTGCGGCGATCATGCCGTACGCGATGTACTTCATCATCACGATCTCGGACAGCCCGAACGCGCCGGTGACCACCACCAGGATGGCCGCGGCCGCGGTGATGATCCGGCCGGTGTGCGCGGTGCCGCGGCGGATCGCGTCGGTGGTGCTCGCGCCCTTCTGCCGTTCCTCGACCATCCGGGAGAGCAGGAACACCTCGTAGTCGGTGGACAGGCCGTAAATGATGGCGATGATCAGGACCAGGACCGCAGACATCAGCGGGCCCGGCGTGAAGTTGGCGATCGACGACCCGTGACCGTCGATGAAGATCCAGGTCAAGATGCCCAGGGTCGACCCGAGTCCCAGCGCCGAGACGAGTGCCGCCTTGATGGGCAACACCACCGAGCCGAACGCCAGGAACATCAGCAGGCTCGTCACCAGGATCAGCAGCGCGACCATCAGGGGTAGGTCGTCGAGGAGCGCGTTGATCGAATCCTGCGTCAGGGCAGGGGTTCCCGCGACGTACATGTTGAGGCCCTGCGTGTCGATGTCACGCAATTCCTTGACCGCTTCACCTGCGGTGTTCTGGTCGATGAGACCGGCAGCCAACTCGACGACGTTGCCCTCGGCCTGCGCGCCGTCGAGGGTGAACTCCTTGGTGAAACCGGGGATCTTGTTGGCCTCGTCGGCGATGGTCTGCAGCTTGGCCGCGTCGTCGCTGCTCTCCGGGTTGTACTCGATGACGAGCTTGATCTCTTCAGTGCGCTCGGTCGGGAAGAACTTGTCGAAGTTCTGCTGCGCGATGCGGTTGTCGTTGTTCGGCGGCAGGTACTTCTCGGTGATGCCACCGAACTGGATGTTGGCGAACGGGATGACCAACGCGAGGAGCAAGAGAACGACCGGGATCGCGGTCTTGAGCGGGTGGCGCATCACCCAGCCGGCAAGGCGGCCCCAGAAACTGTCCTCGACCTCTTTTTTGGTCTTGGTACGTCGCAGGAACGAGAAGCCCCACATGTCGATGCGTGGACCGAGGATGGCCAGGATCGCCGCGAGCACGGTGATCGAGCAGATGGCCGCGAGACTGACCGACGCGATCGCGCCGTACGCCACCGATTTGAGGAAGCCCTGCGGGAACAGCAACAGGCACGCAAGCGCGGCGACGATGATGGTCGCCGAGAACACCACGGTCTGACCGGCCGTCATGACGGTCCGGCGCACCGCGTCCTTGGTGGTGTATCCCTCGGCCAGCTCCTCGCGGAACCGGCTGACGATGAACAATCCGTAGTCGATGGCGATGCCCAGCCCGATGAGTGTCACCACCGATTGGGCGAAGATGTTGAGTTCGGTGACGTGGGTGAGCAGCTTCATGATGCCCAGCGAGCCTGCGATGGTCAGGCCGCCGATCACCACGGGCAGACAGGCAGCGATGACACCGCCGAAGATGAAGAACAACATGACGGCGACCAGCGGCAGCGCGATGATCTCGGCGCGCTTGATGTCTTCGTCCATCCCCGCCGACATCGCGCCGGCCACGGGCTGCAGCCCGGCCATCTCGATGGTCGTGCCGGGTAGGTCGTACTTCTCGGGAAGATCGTCGAAGAAGGGCTCGATCTTCTTGTAGTTGTTCAAGATGGTGGTGTCGTCGTCACCCCGGACACCGATACTGACGAACCCGTGTTCGCGGGAGGCGTCGAAGAGCCGTGCCTGCACCTGCGCCTGGGTGGCCTTGTCGAAGTCGTTCGCGGCCGGTTTGAACGGGTCCACGATGCCGGGGTCGGTGCGGTCCACGACGTCACCGTGCTGTGCGATCAGGTCTTCGACGATTCGCTCGACCTTGGTGGCGAACGCCGGGTCGTCGACCTTGGTGCCTGCCGGCGGCGTCACCAGCATGATGACGTCCGACTTGTGGTCGCGGCCGAGGACCTCGTCACGCAGCTGCGAGCCCTCGACCGAGGGGGAGCCCGGGTCGAACCATCCGGACTGACTCAGATGCTTGTTGAGGTCGAGCCCGTAGAGGCCGAGCCCGGCCATCAGGGCAACCATGACCGCGATGACCACAAAGCGCAGCCGGTACACGAAGTTGCCTATGGCACCAAACACCGCAGGTTCCTTTCCGTACTCGCTAGTTCGTCACTCGCTGGTTGAGAGTGGTCGCGCGGGGGACGTCCGTGACGTCGCCGATCGTGCGTCGATGTCACAGCTCGCTCGTCGCTCTCAGGTGGGGCGGCCGGACAGCAGTGCCGACAATGGCCGGAACGGAGCCAGCCACGCGCCTTCTTCGGGCAACGAGTCCAGACTGATCCGGGGCAGGGGCTCCCGGAACACACCTGGAATGTCTTCTAGATCTACAAACTCCAAACTCTCCGACGTCAGTGCCCACGCTGCGTGCTCGCGGAATCCGAGCACCTGCACCGGGACCCCATCGGCGGCGACGTCCTCGAGAAGCTCGCGGAAGGCCTGCCCGTCCGCCGAGGCGACGATCAGACCCGCCAGCCCCACAGTGTGCCTGCGCATCTCGATGTGGTCGAGCATGTCCGAATCCACGTCGCTGTCTTCGTCCACTTTCGGCTTGGCGAAAACAGCGAAACCAACATTACGCAACGCCTCGACCCAGGGGCGCACGACTTCGGCCGTACCAGGGGCGATGTTGGTGAAGACGGTCGCCTCGGGGACCGCGGCGAAGCTTCTGCGACCACCTGCGGCGCCGTCGGCCGACGGCGTGGTGGACGCGGAGATGTCGGCTGTGCGACCCAGCAGCCAGCGCCCCAGGGCGTCGAACCTGGGCCGGTGAGCTGCGGTGGGCCTGCCACCGAGGATCGACCCGAGACCCATGTCGAGATTCGGTGCGTCCCAGATCAGCAGCACCCGGGCTTCCTGGCTGGCCCCCGAGATGGTGTGGGCGACCGAGTTGTCGGGTGTGCTGACGGGCTCGTCCGAATAGGATGCAGGACTCATCGCGGGACCCTTGTGAGAACGAACTCAGTGACCGGGCGGCCTTCGCGTTCGGCGCGTCCCTCGAACTTCGTGACCGGCCGGGCCGTGGAGAACGGCACGGCGGTCTCGGCCGGTACCAGCAGGGACTGACTGCCGAGCACCTCCGCGATCGAGTGGGCGTAGTCGGCATGGTCGGTGGCGATGTGCAGCGCACCGTTGTCCCGCAGCACCTCGGCGATCAGCTCGATGGTGCTCGGCTGCAGCAGACGCCGCTTGTGATGCCGCGCTTTGGGCCATGGATCGGGGAAGAACACCCGGACGCCGGTCAGCGAGGCGGGCGCGATCATGTGCCCCAGCACGATCACGGCGTCACCTCGGATGACCCGGATGTTGGTGAGGTTCTCCCGGCCGATCATCCCGAGGAGTTGTGCGATCCCTGGCCGGTAGACGTCGACGGCGATCACGTCGATGTCGGGCTCCTCGGCCGCCATCGCGGCGGTCGAGGTGCCCGTTCCGCAGCCGATCTCGAGGATCAGGGGCGCGTTACGTCCGAACCAGGCCTCGGCATCGATCCGGTCGTTCTCGCTGACCTCTCGACCCACCGAAGGCCACAGCCGCTCCCAGTTGTCCTGCTGAGCGGGCGTGAGACTGCCGCGGCGCGACCGGAAGCTGGTCACCCGAGGGTAGAGACGCGCGCGTTCACGGCGGGCCGCGTCGATCTCGGCCTTGTCGTCCGGAGCCGACCGCTCGTCCGGCGCCGGCAACACACTGCGTTGGGCCTTCGGGTTTGGGCTAGTCACCCGGCCATAGTCCCGCATTACTCACCGATGTGACAGCAGGGGTTTACCAAACCGCGATCAAGCCGTGTTGCGGCGAGGCGGAACCGGTCACCGCAATCGTGCGTCTGACCAGGTGGCAAGGCTCTTCGGGGGAGGAATCACATGTATCGGCACGATGATGGGCCGGCCGACTCTCGGATCGGCGAGTTGATGGACCGGCTGCACGCTCTGTGCGACCACCTGCCGGGGGCCGTCGCGTTGCGCCGCGCGGTCGACGATCTGCAGGGTCCGCTGCGGGTGGCCGTGGTGGGCCGATTCGGCACCGGCCGCGACACCGTGGCCCGTGCGCTGAGGCAGTCCTACGACGTCAGCCCGATCGGACCGGGCGACGACGCGTCCGACGCGGACGCATGGCTCCACGTGCTCTCGGGCTGGCCCCGGCCGGACGACGTCGCCGCGATCGCCGACCTCGATCCACGTCGAAGCCTGGTGGTTCTCGGGAAAGCGGACTCGCTGGGGTCATGGCCGTCCGCTCGTGATCGCGCAGCGCAATGCTCCGCATCGCTCGGTCGGGCGGTGGTGCCGGTGATGCCGTTGCTGGCGGTACCGGATCTGCGGATGGACGACATCGACTTCATGGCCGCCATGGCCGCAGCAGGTGAACAGGTGCCGCCGATGCAGGCCGAGTTCCTCGACGCGGGCGGGCCGCACCAACGCCTGCAACGGCTGTCGTTGCTGCGCAGGCTCGATGCGTACGGCATCGCCAGTGCGCTCGGCCTGCTGAGCGGCGGGCCTCTGACCGCAGAGGAACTCGCCATCCGGCTCCACCAGCGCAGTGGACTCGACGCCCTGGCCGATCCGTTGACGGAGTTCGCGTCCCTTGCCGAGCACAGGCGCGTCGGACGGGTGGTCGACGAACTCGAGATCATCGCGGCCCAGGGAATCCTGCGAGACGAGATCGAACACATCCTGTCCGGGTCCATGCTGTCCGGAGCGCTCACATGACCACGACCGCGGACCTGCGGGAGATGCGGGCCGTGGTGGCCGGTGTCTCGGAGCTGACCGGTTCGTCGATCGGCCAGGTCGATTCCGACGTGGTGATGGTGGCAGGGCTCGGTCGCGTCGGGGTCACCTCGATCGCCGCGGCGTTGGATGCCGCAGGCATCAAGGCCTCCGAGTGGCCTGGGCCGGATCAGGTGGATCGGCTGGACGGTGATGTCCACGGAAGAGGCGGCGGCGCGGCCATCGCCCTGCTGATCGTGGATCCCTCATCAGGGGTGGGGGAACCAGAGGTCGAACTGCTGCGAGCCCTGACCGCCACCGCGCCGATCGTCGCACTGGTCTGCAACAAGATCGATGCCTTCTGGGATTGGCCCACGTTGCTCAAGGCCAATCGACAGCTACTCGACCCGCACGGACGACTGCCGATCTTCGCCGTGTCGGCCGCGGCCGCGCTGGCCGGTCATCACACCGGCTCAGGATTCGAGGCGCTGACGGGCTGGCTGCACGAGCAACTCCACCCCACTGATCGCCGCGAACGGTTGGCGACCGTGGCCGCTGATCGCACTCTCGAAGCGTTTGTCGAGGACCTGGCCACTGTCGACCATGGCTCGGACCCCGCCGCCGCATTGCTGGACGAACGGGCAGTGCTCGCCGGAACCCGCGACCGCGGTCGGATGGACCGGTTGGCTGCACTGCGCGCCGGTGCCGGGCAGATCCGTGGTGACGTGACCGGCGCACTCAATTCGACGACGCGAGCCATCGACGCCGGGGCGACAGCAGCTGCGGCGCGACTCAACCGTTCCGGGGAAACGTCGTTTGTGCAGTGGCTCGAGGGCGAGCTGACAGAGGTCCGCACCGGCATCCTCAACCGGCTCGACGACGAGCTCGACGGCCTGCAGGCGCGCACGATGCTCGGGCTGGAGCAGGCGGCCCCCGCGGCGCCGGCCCGTTCCTACGAGACGGTGGCCGTTCCCGCCCTGCCGGTGCCGCGCCGGGGCGCCGAGGAGGCGTTGCTCGTGGTGTTCGGGGCCTCGGCAGGTCTGGGTCTCGGCCGTCTGGTGGTCACCCCGATGGCGTCGGTCGACACGCTGCAGTGGATCGCGATGCCGCTGACGCTTGTCCTCGGCGTGGTGATCGCGGTGGGGATGGTCCGGATACGCCGGCTGTCGACCCGACGGGCGGCGATGGCGACATGGGCGCACGACGCGGTAGGTGATGTGCGGTCACAGATCGAGCGGGAGATAGTGCGGCAGGTCTCCAGTGCCGAGTCGGTCATCGGCGGCAGACTCACCCGCCACTACGAGAGGCGGTCGCAAGGGGCGGCCGCCCGGATCGCCGAAATGGACCGCGAGATCAGGCGGGCGCGGCAGGCGGCGGTCGGCCGTCGCGACGGCGACCTCGCGAAACTTGCAGCTGC
The DNA here is from genome assembly GCF_001598915.1 of Williamsia muralis NBRC 105860. Lineage (GTDB taxonomy): Bacteria > Actinomycetota > Actinomycetes > Mycobacteriales > Mycobacteriaceae > Williamsia > Williamsia muralis. Next base: position 660,471 of record NZ_BDAP01000002.1, read on the forward strand.
GGCCGAGGTACGGGACCGCCTCGACCCCCTCCTCGAGGCGATCGGCCACTGATCTGGCTCGCCCTCTCTCACTCGCCCCTCGGTCGGCGGGAACCGCGCCGACGTGTTGTGCGTCCAACCCACCGGGACACTTTTTCTTCGACGGGCGGGTGGGTGCACGGTATGGACAACGACTTCCTTGCCGGATGTGGCGACGACCAGAATGAGCCGGTGTTCGTCCATCCGGTCTCGGCGCCGCCCATCGACGGCGTCTACGACAACCTCTGGATCGTCGAGAACGACAGGGTCTGGGATCTGGGGCCCGCCGACATCGACACCGACGCCGACGGGGTCGCGGATTCGCTCACGAGGCCAGGACCAGCTGGTTTGACCGTGTACACCGATAGTGATCGTGACGGTCAGGTGGATCTGATCACAGAAGTGCGTGGCGACGGCGGTTACAGCTCGCATCGGCTGGACCCCGCGACGGGGGAATGGACAGCCACCGACGTCGGTCGTCTTCGATAGTTCGGCTGGTCAGCGCGTTGATGGGCCGACTACAATGTTCGTCACTCACACGGTGAGATGTGCCCTGATACACGCCCCGATTGATGCCAGCGGGTACGCCCGAAGTAATCTGAATAAAAGGCCGCCACGGAGGGGCTGACCGGCGCAGACGATGAGCCCATGCGGTTCCTGTGCCCGTCGGTCACCGGTAGGAGAGATGACACATGACTTCAGCAACCATTCCCGGTTTGGATCCCGACAGCGCGCCGACGTCGCACGCCGAACTGTTGGCCTGGGTGCGAGAAGTCGCAGAACTCACCGAACCGGAGCGGGTTGTCTGGTCTGACGGCTCCGACGACGAGTGGGATCGCCTCACCACCCAGCTCGTCGCCGCCGGGACCATGACCAAGCTGGACGAGAAGAAGAAGCCCAACTCGTTCCTGGCCAACTCCGACCCCGCCGACGTCGCACGCGTGGAATCACGCACCTACATCTGCTCGAAGAACGAGATCGACGCCGGCCCCACGAACAACTGGGTCGACCCGACCGAGATGCGCGCGACGATGACCGAGCTCTACCGCGGCAGCATGCGCGGCCGCACCATGTACGTCATCCCGTTCTGCATGGGACCGATCGGCTCCGACGACCCCAAGCTGGGTGTCGAGATCACCGACTCCGAATACGTCGTGCTGTCGATGCGTGTGATGACCCGGGTCGGCCCCGAGGTCGTCGCGGCACTGGGCGAGGACCGCTTCTTCGTCAAGGCGCTGCACTCACTGGGTGCCCCACTCGAGGCCGGCCAGGAAGACGTGCCGTGGCCGTGCAACGAGACCAAATACATCACCCACTTCCCGGAAGACCGCGAGATCTGGTCGTACGGTTCGGGTTACGGCGGTAACGCGCTCCTGGGCAAGAAGTGCTACTCGCTGCGCATCGCGTCGGCCATGGCCCACGACGAGGGCTGGCTCGCAGAGCACATGCTGATCCTCAAGCTGATCAGCCCGGAGGACAAGGCGTACTACATCGCTGCCGCGTTCCCGAGCGCTTGCGGCAAGACCAACCTCGCGATGATCCAGCCCACCATCCCCGGGTGGCGTGCCGAGACCCTCGGTGACGACATCGCCTGGATGCGGTTCGGCGAAGACGGCCGCCTGTACGCGGTCAACCCGGAGTTCGGCTTCTTCGGTGTCGCGCCCGGTACCAACTACAGCTCCAACCCCAACGCCATGAAGACCATGGAGGCGGGCAACACCATCTACACCAACGTCGCGCTCACCGACGACAAGGATGTCTGGTGGGAGGGCCTCGAAGGCGACCCCCAGCACCTCATCGACTGGCGCGGGAACGACTGGACCCCGGACTCGGATACGCAGGCAGCGCATCCGAATTCGCGGTACTGCACCCCGATGAGCCAGTGCCCGATCATGGCGCCCGAGTGGGATGACCCGCAGGGTGTGCCGATCTCGGCGATCCTGTTCGGCGGCCGGCGCAAGACCACCATCCCGTTGGTGACCGAAGCCCGCAGCTGGCAGCACGGCGTGTTCATGGGCGCCACCGTCGGCTCGGAGCAGACCGCGGCAGCCGAGGGCACCGTCGGCGCCATCCGCCGCGACCCCATGGCGATGCTGCCGTTCCTCGGCTACAACGTCGGCGACTACCTCAACCACTGGATCGACCTCGGCAAGAACGCGGACGAGTCCAAGTTGCCGAAGGTGTTCTACGTCAACTGGTTCCGTCGCGGCGACGACAAGCGCTTCCTGTGGCCAGGATTCGGTGAGAACAGCCGCGTGCTCAAGTGGATCGTCGAACGCATCGAGGGCAAGACCAGCGGTGTGGAGACCCCCATCGGCATCGTGGCGACGCCCGAAGCGCTGGACCTCGACGGCTTGGACGTCTCCGAGGCCGACGTCGCCGAAGCGCTCGCGGTGAACCCCGAGGAGTGGCGTGGCGAGATCCCGTCCATCGAGGAATGGTTCGACTTCGTCGGCGAGAAGCTGCCGTCGGGCATCCGGGACGAGTTCGAGGCGCTCAAGCATCGGCTCGGCGCCGATTCTTGATCCTTCAAGTCTCTTCTGAACGCGCGCAGGCGGGGCCGCGCCGGTAACATCCCGCCCATGAGGCGAGCGAAGCTGCGCGGTGTATTGGCAACGGCCACAGGAGTTGTCGCGGCCACGCTGGCAGCGGGTCTGATTGCACCCGTGAACGCGGCGGCAGCACCTGTGGTGTCCGCGAAGTTCCTGTCGACGACAAACCTGCCGTTCGACTGGATCCCGGCGCCCGCCCGCTTCGGGGGCATCTCCGGCATCGACGGTGACGGTCGTGGCAACTACTCGGTCATCACCGACGACACCGGCGCCAATGGACCCACCCGTTACTACGACGTCAGCGTTCCACTCAACCGCGACGGCATGTCGGTCGGCGCCCCCGCGCTGGTCGGCGGTGGTGTGGTGCTGGGGCCGAACAACATCCCGATGCTGCCCGGCTCCGGCTACGAGTTCGAGGCCATCAGGCACTACGGCGACTCGTTGATCGTCGCCAGTGATGGGCCCGAGCCGTTCATCCGGATGGTCTCGGCCCCAGGGCTCCATCAGCGGGACCTCGCGCTCCCCGCTGCGTATGTTCCCAAGAAGGGCAGTGGGTTGCGGGGGCACCTGGGTCTGGAATCCCTGGCGGTGAGCGAGGGCGGCCTCATCAGCACCATCACCGAGAACTCACTCGCCCAGGATGGCCCACGGCCCACCCTGGCCGCAGGCACCAGCTCGCGGCTGCTGCAACTACGTGGCAACGGCAGTGTGAGCGGCGAGTTCGTCTATCGCACCGACCCGCTTGCCCCGGGTTCGTCGGGCCGGGCGTTCAAGGGTGTCTCGGAGGTGTTGGCCGTCAACAAGACCGACTTCCTGGTGCTCGAACGCGGTTACGATCCCGCTCGCAACTCCTACGACATCAAGATTTTCTGGACCACCACCAACGGCGCCGACCGGGTCACGGGTAAAGCAGCCCTGACAGGGAACGAGAAGGCGATGCCGAAGCACTTGGTCTACAACCTGAGCAGTTTGACGAACTTGAGGCCGGGCAACGTCGAAGGTCTGGCGTGGGGGCCGAGACTCTCGAACAATCGGCGCGCTCTTCTCGCCGTGTCCGACAACGGCTTCAACTCGCCTGCCGCACCCAACAAGCTGCACGTCATGGCCGTGCAATTCCCTGGCTGACCTGTATTCGCTGGACCGCGACCTCACTCTGCGGTACTACTGCGAGGGGGCCAAATCATCCTCACGGCCGATTCGTCGGCGGGATGTAGGGGGAAAGATCAGGGTGGTCCCCGATGATTCGGCGATGGCATGGCAGTCAGTATTTGTACTGCCGGTAGCCAGGCATCGTGCATTAACTGACCGAGAATGAGAAAGGCCAGACATGACCGCCCCACCCACCGCAGTTGCGGCCCGCGCGAGCGATCTGAAGAAGATCTACGGATCCGGAGACACCCAGGTGCATGCATTGGCGGGTGTCACCGCGGAGTTCGTCCGAGGTGAGTTCACGGCCATCATGGGCCCGTCCGGGTCCGGCAAGTCCACATTGATGCACTGCCTCGCCGGACTCGACACCGCGACCAGCGGAACGGTGAGCATCGGCGACACCAATCTGACCGACCTCTCCGACAAGCAGATGACGCTCCTGCGCCGGGACCGGATCGGCTTCGTGTTCCAGTCCTTCAACCTGGTGCCGACCCTGACGGCTCGGGAGAACATCACGCTGCCGCTCGACATTGCCGGCCGCAAACCCGATCAGCAATGGTTCGACACCGTGATCGGGCGTCTCGGTATCGCCGACCGTCTGGGCCATCGCCCCAGCGAGCTGTCCGGTGGTCAGCAGCAGCGCGTGGCGTGTGCACGAGCGCTGGTCGGGCAACCCGAGATCATCTTCGGTGACGAGCCCACCGGCAACCTCGACTCCAGGTCGTCGGGCGAGGTGCTCAGCATTCTTCGCGCCGCGGTCGACGAGTTCGGCCAGACCGTTGTGATCGTCACCCACGACCCCCGTGCGGCGAGCTATGCCGACCGGGTGGTCTTTCTCGCCGACGGCCAGATCGTGCAGGAGCTCCGCAATCCCGATGCCGACGAGATCTTCGAGTACATGAAGAACCTCGACGAGACCCCGTCGACCGGAGGCTTCTCGCGCGCTCCCAAGGAACTGTGATGGCATCGAATGCGATGCGCAAGGTCTCACTGAGAAACCTTGGCGCGCATAAGCTTCGCCTTGTCCTGACTGTTCTGTCGGTCGTGTTGGGTACCGCTTTCGTGGCCGGTTCGATGATCTTCACCGCGACCGTGTCCAGCGCCTTCGACGGGATCTTCGACAAGGTCGCACTCGGTGTGGACACCCAGATCTCACCGGAGGACTCCAATTCGTCGGGTGTGCCCGATTCGGTCCTCACCCAGATCGAGGACAACAAGGCCGAGCTCGGGGTGGCAAAGGTGTTGCCGCAGTACAGCGGTCCGGCCACCATCGCCAAGGCCGACGGCAAGGCGCTGCAGACGGGCGGCGCGCCCAGTGTGGGCAGCGCCTTCCAGTCGCCGGACCAACGGCTGTCCGACACCGAGAGCAATCTCATCGACGGCCGTGCTCCGACTGCCCCCAACGAGATCGCCCTCAACGATTCGTCCGCCGACGAGGCAGACCTGAAACTCGGGTCGACCACCAAGGTGGCGGTGGGCCGTGGCAGCGGGGCACCGATGGAGGTGACGGTGGTCGGCATCCTCGACGTGCCGGGCGCCACCAGCGGATTCACCAGCATCCAGTTCCAGGAGGAGACTGCCAAAGACCTGTTCACCGACGGCTCGCATTCGCAGGCGATCGACCTGCAGGCGGCGCCGGGTGTGAGCCCCGAGCAGTTGAAGGAACGAGTCGGAGGCCTGATCGGCGACGACTACAAGCTGCGCACCGGCGACCAGGTGCGTCAGGACGAAAAGGACTCGATCAACCAGTTCCTCGACGTCTTCAACTACATCCTGCTGGCGTTCGCCGCGATCGGACTCATCGTCGGCACGTTCATCATCTACAACACCTTCTCGATGATCGTGGCCCAGCGGGTGCGAGAGTTGGCCCTGCTCAGGGCAATCGGGGCCAGTCGCAAACAGGTCACCCGTTCGGTGCTGCTCGAGGCGTTTGTCGTCGGCCTGATCGGCGCGTTGGTCGGCCTGGTCACCGGCATCGGGATCGCGGCGGTGCTACGCGCCGTGACGTCCTCGACGGGATTGCCCACGGCGTCGCTGCAGGTCGGTCCGTCGGCGATCATCGCGTGTCTGTTGGTGGGCATCGTGGTGACGATGGTCAGTGCGTATGCGCCGGCCAGGCGGGCGTCAAAGGTGTCGCCCGTGGAGGCGATGCGCGAGAGCCTCACCGATGGTCAGGCGTCACTCAAGGTGCGCACCATCGCAGGCATCGTGCTGGCGGTCATCGCACTGGCGCTGCTGGCGATCGGTGCCTCCGGTGAGGGGTCCGGAGCTGCGAGCATCGTCGGACTCGGTGCCCTGGTGATGATCTTCGCGGTGGTGTTCGCCGCGCCTGCGTTGTCGCGTCCGGCGGTCACCGCGCTCGGTGCGGTGCTGGCACGGCCTTTCGGAAAGATCGGTCAGCTTGCGCGTACCAACGCTGTCCGCAATCCGAGGCGTACTGCCGCAACAGCTTTCGCGTTGACACTCGGTTTGATGCTGGTGGCGGTGATCGGCACTCTCGGTTCGACGTTCAAGGGCACGATCGACGATGCGATCGACACCGGACTGACGGCGAATCTGCTGGTGTCCGGCGATCAGGGCAGCGGGTTCTCGCCACTGGTGGTGGAGGCCATCGCCGAGATCGACGGAGTCGAATCGGTTGTCGGCTTCGGGGGTATCCAGGCCGAGGTCGATGGTCAGGGCGTGTTCGGGTACTCGCCCGACGGTGACATGTACTCGGTCACCCCGTACGAGATGGTCGAGGGTCCGCGAACGATCGAACCGGACGGCATGATCGTCGGCGAACGCACGTCGAAGGAGAAGGGCTGGAACGTCGGCGAGACGATCGAGTTCACCAACTACGACGGCACGGTGGTCCCGGTGAGGGTGACCGGCATCTTCAAGGACAACCCGCTGATCGATCCGTGGGCGATGGGCTCGGATGCCTACGAGAAGCTGATCCCGTCACCGCTGCGGCAAGAGGTCTTCGCCGCCATCAAGACGGTGCCGGGCGCCAACGTCGACGAGGTGAGCGACCGGGTCGAAGATGTCACCGCCGACTACCTGACGGTGAAGATCCGGACGCCTGCCGAGTTCAAGGGCGAGCAGTCATCGCAGATCGACCAGATGCTGAGTGTCCTCTACGGAATGCTCGGACTGGCGTTGGTGATCGCAGTCCTGGGCATCGTCAACACGCTCGCCCTGTCGGTGATCGAACGCAAACGTGAGATCGGGATGTTGCGGGCGATCGGGATGGCCCGTGCTCAACTACGGCGGACGATCTACGTCGAGTCGCTGTTGATCGCGATCTTCGGTGCGCTGCTCGGTGTGGTGCTGGGCGTGGCATTCGGCTGGGCGTTGGTACGCACCCTGAAGTACTGGGGTCTGGGTGCTCCGGTGTTGCCGTGGAGTCTGATCGTCATCACGCTGGTCGGTGCGGCCGTTGTCGGAGTGCTGGCGGCCCTGTGGCCGGCCTCGCGGGCGGCGAAGACCAAACCGCTGGACGCGATCGACAACTAGTCCACGACACTGCAGACAACAGAACCCCCGCGCCGGTCCCGGTGCGGGGGTTCTGTCCGTTTTCCGGTCGGCGCGAGCGGGTAAGCGGGCCGCGAGGAGGACATCATGAGTTCACATGGTCTGGTTTTTGCCCCGACCCCTTTACTGACCGTAACCATCGAATCCGACGCCAGCGACGCTGCGGAGCTGCACGTCCACGCCGGAGGGCAGGGCTTCTGGATCGCCCGGATGATGGAGACGCTCGGCCTGAACACCACGTTGTGTGGGGTGTTCGGCGGCGAGGCCGGAAAGATACTGCGCCCACTGATCGAAGGTGAGGGCGTCGCGGTGCGTGGCGTGGCGATGGGCGGCGAGAACGGCTCGTACGTCCACGATCGGCGCAGCGGCAACCGCCTCGAAGTGGTGAGTGTGCGTCCACAAGTGCTCACCCGGCACGAAGTGGACGACCTCTTCAGCAACTGCCTTGCCGAGGGGCTCACCTCGGGCGTCGCGGCGCTCGGCGGCCCCCATGAGGACGGGGTGATCCCGGACGAGACCTACGGACGCCTGGCTGCAGATCTGACGGCCAACGGCATCCCGGTGGTGGCCGACCTGTCCGGCCCGACCTTGCAGAGCGCGCTCGAAGGTGGCCTCGACATCCTCAAGGTGAGTCACGAGGACCTCGTCGAGGACGGGTTCGCGAAGTCGGAGAAGCCTGCGGATCTTGCCACCGCGATGGAGGAATTCGGAGAAAAGGGCGCCAGGGTGGTGGTGATCTCGCGTGGTGAGGAATCGACGCTGGCCTGGGAGGACGGTCAGTTCTGGGAGGCCATCGCGCCGCCCGCCCAATCGATCGACCATCGGGGTGCCGGCGACTCGATGACCGCTGCGTTGGCTGTGTCGACCGCGCAGGGCGAGTCCCTCGAGTCGGGACTGCGGCTGGCGGTCGCGGCAGGTGCGGCAACGGTGACCCGGCGAGGGCTGGCGACCGGCCACGGCGAGGTGGTCCGGAAGTTGGCCGAACGAGCCGAGGTCCGCAAGGTGGACCGACCCGGAAAGGGCACGTCGTGAAGGTGCTGATCACCAACGACGACGGTATCGACCGCACCGGGATCCGCGTGCTCGCGAGAGTTGCGGCCGACCTGGGTCTCGACGTGGTGGTCGCCGCGCCCGACCGGGAGCGCAGCGGCGCGAGCGCGTCGCTCAGTGCCATCGAAGACGGCGGCCGGTTGCGGATGCGAGCCACCGACCTGACCGAGTTGCCCGGCGTGACGGCTTACGCCGTGGACGCGTCGCCTGCCCTCATCGCTTTTGTCGCGTGCGATGGAGCATTCGGGTCACCGCCGGATCTGGTGTTTTCCGGGATCAATCACGGCCCCAACACCGGACACGCGATCTTGCACTCGGGGACGGTGGGCGCGGCGTTCACCGCTGCCGCCCACGGCGCTGCGACGTTGGCGGTGTCGGTCGACGCCGCCGAGCCCCGCGATTGGGACTGCGCGGCCGAGGTCGCGCGTGTCGCAGCAGCGTGGGTGGTCGACAAGGCCCAGCCCGGTTCGGTGCTCAACGTCAACATCCCCGATCTGGCCAGAGCGGATCTGAAGGGGCTGCGGCGGGCATCGCTTGCACCGTTCGGGGCCGTGCAGGCCCGGATCGGGGAACGAGATGAGGAGTCGGTGGCGGTGACCTTCGACGAGATCCGCGCTCAGGAGCAGGACGACAGCCCGCCGGGTTCGGATGCCGCCCTCATCGCGGACGGGTGGGCGACGGTGACCGCTCTCCGGGTCCCGCCGATCGAGGCCCCGGACACCGACCTCGACGGGCTTGTCCTATAGCGGATTCGTCGGGTCGGCCTTACGGAGCAGGAGCACCAGGTTGGTGCCCAGTACTTCCCGGATCAGCGGCACCTTCATCACCCACCACAGCCGCCCCGGGAGATACCGGGGAAAGGCTGCCACCAGTGTCGCCTCACTCGGCGGCACCGAACGTGCCCACCGCAGCCCGTCGGCTGCGGTGACCTTGAACAACGATGTGCCGTAGAGGTTCTTGGGCCGGTGGCCGTGCTTTCTGGTGTACCAGCGGGCCGCCCGAGCGCCGCCGAAGTAATGGGTCAAACCCATCTCGTGGCCGCCGAACGGTCCGTACCAGAGGGTGTAGCTGAGCAGGACGAGGCCGCCGGGGCGAGTGACCCGCAGCATCTCTCGGGCCATGGACCAGGGCTCGGCGACGTGTTCGGCGACATTGGACGAGTAGCAGATGTCCACCACGGCATCGGCGATCGGCAGTGCAGTCCCCGACCCGCGGACACCGGCCTGCTGGGGGAGACCGGCGGCATGCATCTCGTCCGGGTCAGGTTCGACCGACACATAGTGGGCGCCGCGGCGCCGGAACACCTCGGCGAAGTAGCCGGGACCGCCTCCCACATCGAGGACAACCTTGCCGTCGAGGCCGGCCGGGCCGCCGGGGTCGAGGCCCGTGACGCCGCGGTGCAGCGCCTCGATCAACTCCACCGAGTCATCGGCGAGGGCGCCGTAGAAGCGGTCGGGGTCGGACTGCTCGTACCGGAAGTGGTTCAGCAAGGTGGCCGAACGGACCACCGTGGCGCGCTGACGGGCACGGCGGGTGGTGTCTTTCACCAGCGAAACGATACGGGTCGGACGTCGGTGGTGATCCGGCCGCTACCCTGGCCAACAGTGAAAAACGAACAACCTGACAACGTCGCCAACGGTGAGCCCACCGCGCCCGTCCGCGAGGTGCTGTTGCTGTGCTGGCGCGACTCCGACCACCCGCAGGGTGGCGGCAGCGAACGGTACCTCGAGCGCATCGGGGCCGAACTCGTCCGCGACGGCGTGCGCGTGACCCTGCGGACGGCCGGCTACCCGGGTGCGGCGCGCACGGAGATCCGTGACGGCATCCAGGTCTCGCGCGGCGGTGGCCGGCTCAGCGTGTACCCGCGGGCGCTCGCGGCGATCGTCGCCGGCCGGCTCGGTCGTGGACCGATGGCCGGGCTCGATCCCGACGTGGTGATCGACACCCAGAACGGCATCCCCTTCTTCGCCCGCTGGGTGATGCGCGCGCCGGTGGTGGTTTTGGTGCATCACTGCCATCGCCGCCAGTGGCCGGTCGCCGGCGCCGCGATGGGCCGGATCGGATGGTTCATCGAATCCCGCCTGTCACCGTGGGTGCATCGGGATTCGCAGTACCTGACCGTGTCGTTGCCGTCGGCCGAAGATCTCGTCTCGCTCGGTGTGGACGCCGGGCGGGTGTCGGTGGTGCGCGCAGGCACCGACCCGTCACCTCACGTCGATGTCGAACCGGATCCTCGCCGGCTGGTGGTGCTCTCTCGTCTGGTGCCGCACAAGCAGATCGAACACGCGCTCGAGGTGATGGCCCGGCTCGCATCCACCCATCCGGACGTGACGTTGGACGTCGTGGGCGACGGCTGGTGGTCGACCCGCCTTCGTGAGCGCGCGACCGAACTCGGTGTCGACCGGCGCGTGAGTTTTCACGGGCATGTGAGCGAATCCGACAAGCACCGCATCCTTGCCGGCTCGGCGCTGCATCTGATGCCATCGCAGACCGAGGGGTGGGGACTTGCCGTTGTCGAGGCCGCCGGGCACGGTGTACCGACCATCGGGTACCGATCTTCTCGAGGGCTCACCGACTCCGTGGTGGACGGCGTGACCGGACTGCTTGTCGACGACCTCGACGAGTTGATCTCGGCCACAGCGGAATTGCTTGATGAGCCGGCGCGATGCCGCGAACTCGGCGACAAGGCGCGAGAGCGTGCCGGTGACTATTCGTGGTCGGCGGCGGCTGCCCGGGTGAAATACGTCCTGGCCGAGACGGTCTCAGGGCGCCGTGTATCGGGCCTCGTCAGAGATTGAGTGCTGCACCGGGTTTCACCTTGAAACTCGGCAAGTCTTCGAGTGACACCGTGGCCTCGTAGGTACGGTCGTAGCCGGTCGCGCTGATCTTCCATCCGTCTGCCGTCCGGATGTAGCGGTCGTTGTAGAACGCCGCTCCGAAGAGCATGAAGTTGAAGTCCGCGACGATGACCCGGTCCTGCAGGTACCACCGGCCCGTGGCCTCGTCGCCGTCGACGGTGATCTCCGGGTGGTCGACTCGATGCTCGGTCAGCACCGCTGCCCCGAGCGACGACTTCATGAAGTCGACGAGCTCGGCTCGGGTGGTGAACGACAGGCTGTCGCCGTAGTCGCCGGTGACGTCTTCGGCCAGGGTGGTCTCGAACTCGTCCCACGCCTTGGTGTCCAAGGCACGGAGATACCGGTATTTGACCTGTTTGATCGCTTCGGTCTGTGTGAAGGTTTCGAGCTCGTCCACTGCCTAGAGCCTCTTTCGGTGCGCCGTTCGGTGGGGCCATTTCAGCACAGCTGCGAGTAATCCATTGGCGATCAGCACAATCCACACCAGATGGGCAACCCACAGCGCACCCCGCTCGACTGATGAGGGCTCGCCGATTGCACTGTGCAAACGATCGATGTCCACCCGATAGACGCGCAGGTCGGCACCGTCGAACGCGAGGTCGAGTTGGGCCAGGGTGCGCGGCGCCGCACCGATGGCCGAATCGCCCTCGACGAGAACCCATCCGACTCCCAGTGCTGCGAGCGCCTGCGGGGACGATCCGGCGAGGAGTGCTTCCCCGGCGCGGGTGGCCCGTGAATCCGGTCGATCGACACTGCGGCCGTCGACGATCAGCTCACCCGATTGCAGGACGTCGGCGCGCAGGAGTCTCGGGGCCGGATCCAGGGACACCGAATCGGCGAAGGCGTACTGGCGGTTGGTCCCCACCGGGAGCACGAGTACATCGCCATGTCCGGACGTGATGGTGTCGGCAACGACCTGCCAGTCGCCCGGGTAGTGGATCGGGGTGAGCGAGTTGCCCACACCCCACGCGAGGTCGGGCAGTGGGGCGACGATCAGCGCGGAGGCGACGACGGCGGCAAACCCCTTCGGCACGTGTCGGCCGGCCGATTGGACGGCTGACGCGGCAGCCAGCGCGTATGCCGGAACCGCGAGGGCGATCCATTTCTGGGTGTCGCGCAGCAGACCGGCACCGGGCATCGTATCGACCAGCCATTCCAGGATTGCCATGCCGAACGGCGTGGCCGCGAGGGCGACCAGGACAACCGAACCGATCGCAAGTCCGCCCGCTGTTCTGATCACCGGGTTGCGACGGCGGTGCCACAGTCCCGGGAGCCCGACGAGGACAACAAGCAGCAAGGCGGCGGTGGCCACCAGCGCCCACGGCGAGGTCCGGCTCTCGGGTACGGCGTCGGCGTTCCACACGCCACCGAGGCCCAACAGCGAACCGGCCGTTCCGAGCCACGGCTCCGCGCGGGCCGCGAACAGCGCGACGGATCCGGGATCAGCCGTGCCGGTGCCCGCACCCAGGAACGATGCGGTCAGCCACGGGAGAGACGACGCCGCCCAGAGCGTGGACGCGGTCAGCGCCATCCGCCATTCGCGCCGGACAAGCGCCGGGATGACCAGACCGGCGAACAGCACGAATCCGGCGAGTAGCGAACCGGTCGGCGTGATCCCGGCGACGGCGAGACAGCCCGCCAGCACCGACCAGCGAGCCCAGCCGCCACCGCGGCGGACGTCGACGGTGGCGATCAGGATCCATCCGAGCGCTGCGTAGCCGACGAGCAGACTCCACTGGCCCTGCAGAAGGCGTTCGGCCACATAGGGATTCCAGACGGCGATGACCGTGGCCGCCACCATGCCGGGTGTCCCCGCCGCGGGCAGGACTCGCCGAGCCAATCGGCCGTACCCGACGCCGGCCAGCACGATGGCCACGAAAGTCAGTGCCTTGACCACGATTCCACCGTCGATCACGCCGGAGGCGACGGCGATCAGCCAGTCCTGCGGCACGGCCCGCGGCGCAGAATCGGACAAGCCGAGCGCCGAGTCGGTGACAAAGGAGCGGGGAGTGCTGACCATGTCGCGGATCAGCAGGTATCCCGGACCGAAGACGGGCCCGAGGATCGCCATCGACAGGGCGATGCTGGTCAGCCACAGGCTGAGCCAATGCCTGCGGGTCATGCATGGACCCTAACAAGCGCTAACGGAACACTTTCGCCAGTCGGGAGACGGCCTCACCGATGACGGGCACCGGTGTCTCTCCGAACGTCAGGCGCAGGTGAGAGTGGTCGGATTCGGCGGGAAACCACGGCGTTCCCTCGCCGACCATGACGCCCTCGGCGTGAGCGGCCGCCGCCACGTCCCGATCGTCGAGCCCGTCCGGGAGTCGCACCCACAGATGCATGCCGCCACGGGGCACCGCGGCGACCTCGATCTGTGGGATCAACCGCGCCAGTGATCCCAGGAGGGCATCCCTGCGCTGTCCGAGTGCCCGGCGCACCTGCCGGTTGTGCCGGGGCCACGCGGGGGAGTTGAGGAACTCGACGGCGGCCTCCTGGACGGGGCCGGCCACGTAGAAGTCGTCGAGCATCTTGGCCGCCCGCAGCCGCGCCAATGCGGGTCCCCGTGCGCACAGGGCGGCTACCCGCATCCCGGGCCCGACGGGCTTGGTGAGCGAACGGATGTGCACCACATGGCCATTGGGATCCTGTGCCGTCAACGGCGGGGGCGGGTCACCGTCGATGCCGAGGTACCGCGCGTAGTCGTCCTCGATCACGAACAGCGAATGCTGTTCGGCCAGTTCGATGATCTGCCTGCGGCGATGTGCGGCGAGCGTCACCCCGCTCGGATTGGCGAACGCCGGTTGCACCACGAGCAGGCGGCTGCCGGTGCGGCTGATCGCGTCGGCCAGCAGGTCGGTTCGAATGCCTTCGGAGTCCATGGGCACGGGAATGACCTCGGCGCCATGACTGCGCACGATCGCGATGAGCCCGGTGTACGTGGGGCTCTCGACGATCACGGATTCTCCTGGCCGGATCAGCGCGCGGACCGCCACCGACAACGCGGTCTGCCCGCCGGCGGTGACGATCACCTCCGACGCGTGGATGCCGTCGATCTCGGATGCGAACCAGCGGCGCAGTTCCGGACTGCCCTCGATGGGGTAGCGGCCCCAGCTGCGGGAACGTTTGATCGCCCGCGTCATGGCAGCGTCGAGTGCGGCGTGAGGCAGCAGCTCGTCGTCGAGATACCCGCCTTTGAGCCGGACGACCTCGGACCCGGGGACACGCCACAGGTCGAGGGTGCGGGAGAGCTCGGGCGGCATCCGGGCGCCCAGTACCGATTCCTGCCACGAGGTGTCGGCAGGCGAGCGCGGTGGCGCCGCGGCTGCAACAAAGGATCCGGCACCCGGTCTGACGTCGACGAGACCTTCGGTGGCGAGATCGCGCAGAACCCGCTGCACGGAGTTGGGAGAGACGCGGTGCTGCTCCTGCAGCGTCCGTACCGATGGCAGCCGGGTGCCCGGCGTGCTCTGGGTGATCAGGGCACGCAGACTTTCGGTCAAGACCGATACTCCGCTATCGTTGTACATGAAGATCAACGATAACAGTTCGCGGTTTTCGGCGATAGCAGATAACGGACGTCGAAAGTCGTCCGCTCACGCCGGCGTGCTGCTGGGTGGTCTCGGTGTTCTGGCTTTCAGTTTCTCGCTGCCAGCCAACAAACTCGCCGTCGCCGGAATCGATGCGGTGGGGGTCACGGTCTGGCGGGCGGCGCTGGCCGGTCTGCTCGCGCTGGCGTATCTGCGGATCGTCGGGGCGCAGCGTCCGGCCCCGCACGACCTCGCCGCATTGTTGTGTTCCGGTCTGGGTGTGGTCGTCGGTTTTCCGCTGTTCTCCTCGCTGGCGCTGGAGAGGATCGACTCGGCGACCGGTGCGGTGATCCTGGGACTGCTGCCGGCCATGACCGCCACATTCGCGGCGTTGCTGGGAGGAGAACGACTGCCGTGGCTCTTCTGGGCCGCGACCGGCGCCGGCGTGCTTGTCCTCTGTGCGTTCCTGGTCTCGACGAGTCCTGATGCGCTGTCCGGGTTCGCGCTGAGCTGGGGCCACCTGTGGATGGTGCTCGCGACGGTCAGTGCCGGGTTCGGATACGCGGTCGGCGGAACCCAGGCAAAACGGATCGGCGGGGCGCAGAGCATCTCGTGGTCGCTGGTGCTGCTGCTGCCGATATCGGTTCCGTTGTGCGCGCTCACCGCCGCAACGGGCTCGTTCTCGCTGACCGGACCGGTGGTGATCGGGATGTTCTACATCACCGTC
This sequence comes from Williamsia muralis NBRC 105860, assembly GCF_001598915.1. GTDB lineage: Bacteria > Actinomycetota > Actinomycetes > Mycobacteriales > Mycobacteriaceae > Williamsia > Williamsia muralis. The sequence goes on from NZ_BDAP01000002.1 coordinate 675,871, forward strand.
ATCTCGCAGTTCCTCGGGTTCTTCGCCTGGTACGGAGGGCTGGCCCGCGGTGGTATCGCCCGCGTGGGCCAGATCCAGCAGGTGCAGCCGCTGCTCACCATCGCGTGGTCGGCGCTGCTGCTGGGCGAACACCTCGACCGGTGGATCTACCCGGTCGGTGTGGTGCTGGGTCTGCTCGTATGGATCGCGCAGCGTGCGCGGTTCCGCGAAGCCGCACGTGCAGCCCCACCTGTGCCGGCGCCGATCGCATCTGATGTGAACGAGCCTGTTTCCCTGCGCCGCTGATCGCTCCTGCGAGACTGAACCCATGGCGATGGGTGCGATGGCGGGAGTGGGTGGCGTGGCCGCCGGCACGATGGTCGCCAACATCTGCGCCTACCTCATCCACCTGCCGGCCACCCGGTGGTTGTCGCCCGCGGAGTACGGCGAGTTCGCAGTGCTGCTCCAGGCGATGCTGGTGCTGGGTGTCCCGGCGCTGGCTCTGCAGGTCGTGATCGCCCGGGAGGTGGTGCGAGGGCGTGCTGTTGCCGACCTGATCTCGATCACCCTGCGGACCACTGCTGCGGTGATGGTGGCCGCGGCCGTCGCCGTACCGGTGGTGATGGCGGTGGCCGATACCGGCCTGGCGGCCACGATCGCAGCCTTCGCCACCGCACCTTTGCTGGTTCTGATCGCTGCCGGTCAGGGCATATTGCAGGGCGGACAACGATTTTCGGTGCTGTCGTGGGTGCTGGCGGGTGTGGGTGTGGCCCGCACCGTGCCCGGCGTGATCGCGTTGGCGGTCGGCGCGGGCGCGGCCGGTGCCCTCACCGCAACCGCGGTCGGCGCAGCCGTCGCCGCGGCCGTCATCTGGCTGATCGTGTTGGCGGACAAGCCTGCCGACAGCGCGATGTCCGACGGTTTGGCGCTGCGGCTCGTGCTGCACGCCTCGCAGGTGCAGCTTGTGTTGATCGCACTGTCGTCGGTGGATCTGCTGGCCGCCCGGCCGATCCTCGGCGAGTACGACGCGGGGGTGTACGCGCTCGGGACGATCGCCACCAAGGCGGCGTTCTGGTTGCCGCAGGCGATCGGCGTGGTGCTGTACCCACAACTCGCAGACGTGGCGAAGACGGCCGGCGCCCTGCGTACCGCGGTCGGGTGGCTCACGGCCATCGCCGCGACCGTGGTGGTCGGTGCGGCGATCTGTGGGCCACTGGTTCCGGTGATCGCCGGTGAGGACTACCGGCCGGTCGCCCCGATCCTCTGGTTGTTCGCTCTCACCGGGAGCGCGCTGTCGGTGCTGCAGGTGGGCCTTCTGGCGGCCATCGCGCGTGACCGCACCTGGATCGGCCTGCTGAGCTGGACGGTGCTCGCCGTCGAGGTGGTGCTGGTGGTCACCGTCGCACACAGCATCGTCACGCTCGCTGTGATCGCTGCGGGCTGCGCGGTGGTCGGAACGGTGTCGACGCTGGTTGCGCTGAGCGTCACCCGGACGCAAGACCGCGGTCGTACTGTGGATGCATGAGCATCCGCCTTGGCTATCAGATCCCCAATTTCTCCTACCCCGGCACCACCGCAGAATTGTTCCCCACGGTCATCGCGCAAGCGCAAGAAGCCGAAAGATCCGGATTCGACACCGTTTTGGTGATGGATCACTTCTATCAACTGCCTGGCATCGGAGCCCCTGACGAGCCGATGCTCGAGGCCTACACCGCTCTGGGTGCCCTCGCCACGGCCACCTCGACGATCAACCTGTCGACGCTGGTCACCGGCAACACCTACCGCAATCCCGCGATGCTGGCCAAGACCATCACCACGCTCGACGTGGTCAGCGGGGGCCGGGCGATCCTCGGACTCGGTGCCGGATGGTTCGAACTCGAACACCACGAGATGGGTTACGAGTTCGGCACATTCACCGAACGCTTCGAACGACTCGAGGAAGCGTTGCAGATCATCGAACCGATGCTCCGCGGAGGCAAACCCGAACTGGATGGCAAGTGGTACCAGGCGCACGGCACCCGCACCTCACCGCTGTTGCGCACCGACATCCCGATCATGCTCGGCGGAGGCGGCGAGAAGAAGACGTTCGGCCTCGCTGCCCGGTACGCCCAGCACCTCAACATCATCGCGGGGGTCGACGAGTTGCCTCGCAAGCTCGAGGCACTCGCGAAGCGATGCGAGGAAGCCGGCCGCGACCGATCGACAATCCAGACCAGTTTCCTGGCCTTTGTCATTCTCGACCCCGATGGCGACAAGGCCCGCGCCCAGGCGGCAGATCTGTTGAAAGCCAGGGGGATCGACCGCGCCACCGCGACAGACGAGGAATGGCAGCAGGCGAACAGCAGGTTCTTCGTCGGTGCGCCCGACGAGGTCGCGGCACAGATCAAGGAGCGCGTGATCGACGCCGGAGTGGACGGCGTCACCATCAACATGGTCACCAACGGTCACGTCCCCGGAATGGTGGAACTGGCCGGAAAGGCGTTGTCCCCGTTGTTCGCCTAGGACCGAGGCCGGCCCGCCGGGCTATTCGCCGGGCCGGCGCCAGGGCTCGTCGCGATTGCGGCGCAGCGGATCATCCTGGGACTGGGGCACGTCGGTCTGGGGCACGTCGGATTGCTGCGGCGTGGTCCAGCCCGGGTCGCCCGTCTGCGGTTGTTGCGCCGAACCGTCATCGCCGATCCGTTGCTGATCCATGTACGGATAGTGGTCGCCGACCTCGGCGAAACCGTCCCCGCGGTCGTCGCGCACAGCGGGGATCTGGCGGGTCTGATCGGGATCGTAGGGCTGTTGCTCGTGCGAACCCATCGGTGCACCGGCGGCGGGATAGACGTTGCCGCGGTCGTCGCCCCGGTACTGCCCGATCAGATCGGTGCGCTGCTGCTCGTTCGGGTCGTACGGCGAATCCGTGGCCGGCGCAGGGGTTTTCGGTCCACCGCGCAGGAGCAGCCACACGCCCGCAGCCAGCAGCAGGACGCCGAGGATCCCGATCACGATCGGGATCCAGCGACCCCAGAGCTTGATCGGATCGTCGAGACTCTTGGCGTCACTGGCCAATTGCTCCTGGGTGCTCTGGTTGTACGAGAAGACGACGTCCAGTGCGGTCAGTTGATAGTCGAGCATCTCCTGGGGGGAGTCCTCGCTGACGTTGAGCTTGAAGTACTGCTGGACGTGCTCACGCTCGTTGATGATCGTTCCGCTGACCGGATCGACGTACAGGTCGCGAGTGGTCTTCTGGATCAGCGAGGCGGGCAGCCGGTCGTTGTTCCGGGATCCCGGGAATCCGCCGTACCAGCCGGCCGGCTGGTCGATCGAGGTTCCGGCGAGCTGCTGGTCGTTGGCATCGGTCAGGGTGCTCAGATCCATCTCGGGGACCTCTTGGGTGAAGTGATAGGTCTTCACGCCCTGGATTTCCTGCTCGTCGACAAAGGTCAACGGGTTGGTGGTGCGAGTCGGCAGATCGAAGTAGAGGTAACTGTCGTTCTTCTCGACGCCGAACGGGAACCGGTACTGCAGGCCCTTGCGGTCGGGGAGGCTGACGCTGTTCTCGCCGGCGTCGACCTGCACCTCGCTCTGTCCGCCACCGCTGATCTGCGGCTCGGCGGTCTCGCGGTTGGTGGTGATGCGGTCACGCGTGGCTGTGAGCAGTGAGCTCATGCAACCGGAGTCGGCTCCGTCGGCGGGCGGGGTGACGGTCTCGTCGCCATCGGTGTACGAGTCGATGCGGACGGAATTACCTGCCTGGAAGGTGACCTTGTCGGCATCGGCCGGGTCCACCACGAGCACGCGTTGCTGATCGGTCAGGTGTGCGTCGGAGACCTCGGCGCGGGGGCCTTCCAGAGAGCATCGGTTGAAGATCTTCGCCGGCAGCGCATCGCTGCCCGAGACACCCTGCTGCGCTTGACTGTCCGACACGCTGGTGATGTCGAGGTCCATCGGCGTCTTCTTCAACGTACCCACGTAATAGAGGGGTAGCGCGATGGCGGCCACCAGCAGCAGAGCCCCCAGGAAGATCGCGACTGGTCCGGCAAGGTCTCTGGCAGACATCCGAGGCCCTGTAGCCATACGTCGGTTCTCCTTCAGGTCTTCGATCGGTGCAGCTGGTGGTTTCTTGCGAGACTAACAGCCGAGGTCGGCTGGAACGGGCACGTCAGGACAGGGCGCAACACGATCGGCCACCGGTACATTGGCTGATCATGCGTCCGGATCAGCAGGCCAAGGGCTTCGTCCCCGCGCTCGAGGGAATGCGGGCGCTGGCGGCCATCGGTGTGCTGACCACCCACGTCGCCTTCCAGACGGGTTCGGTGGGCGACGACGTGCTCGGCGCGGTCTGGGGTCGCTTCGACATGGCGGTGGCCCTGTTCTTCGCGCTCTCCGGCTTCCTGCTGTGGCGGCCGCATGCCGCGGCAGCCCATGATCCAAATGCCAGGGTCCCCGGCCTGGCCCGGTACCTGCGTCACCGGGTTCTCCGGATCTGGCCTGCATACGTGGTGGTCGTGGTGGTGGTGCTCAGCCTGCTCCCGGACGCGCGCCCGGCAAGCGCGACGGTGTGGCTGGCCAATCTCACCCTCACCCAGGTGTACGTCCCGCTGACGCTGACGGCCGGATTGACGCAGATGTGGAGTCTGTCGGTCGAGGTCAGTTTCTATCTGCTGCTGCCGTTGTTCGCGTGGTTCCTGGTGTGGTTGCGCGGTCCCCGGGCACGGTGGCGGGTCCCCGTCCTGCTGTCGGTCGCGGTGGTCTGTCTGGCCTGGGCGTGGGTGGCCGAACAGCTCCCGCTCGCACAGGGCGTCGAGGCCAAGAACTGGCTCCCGGGTCACATGCCATGGTTCATCGCCGGACTGGTGCTCGCCGAACTGGTTGTCGTACCCGCAGCCGGGGTGTTGAGCCGGGTCGGGTCGCGCCCGATCGTCATGGCCGTGGTCGCGGCCGGGGCCTTTGCACTCTCGTGCACCGAGCTCGCCGGGCCCACCGGTCTGGCCCCCTTGGCCCCGTGGCAGTTCGCCGTCAAGATCGTCCTCGGCGCGGTGCTGGGGTTCGCGCTGCTCGGCCCGTTGGTGCTCGGTGAGCCGCGACCGCACCACATCCTCGATTCCGGGCCGATGCAGGCCCTCGGCCGGTGGTCCTACTCGATCTTCATCTGGCATCTGGTGGTGCTGTCGGCGGTGTTCCCTCTGGCGGGTGTCCTCCCGTTCGCCGGATCGATGCCTGCCGTGTGGGTCCTGACCGTCGTCCTCACGATCGGCATCTCGGCCGCCGGCTACGCGTGGGTCGAAGATCCCGCGCGGCGGTGGCTGCGTCGGTGGGAAGCCAGATCAGGTAGGACGGCGGCGGCGAACCCGGAGCCGGATCAGCCACCGCGGCACGGCGATGGCGTTCCACGCCAGGACCACCAAGGCCAGCACAGCCGGTAGCTGAACCCACCAGTCCCAGCCGTTGTACCCCAGCGACGACCGCCAAGGTCCTGCGGCGAGGCCGAACGTCGCGGCCATCATCAACGCGGCCACCCACGCGGGTGCACTCCGCCGTATGCGCAGCCGCGGGTGGGTGATGAGCACCGCGGTCTGTGCGGCCGCGACCGCGGCGGCGATCGCGAACCCGATCGGCCCGGTCAGCAGGAACACGGCGGCGCCCAATAACAACGGGCCCGCCAGAGTTGCCCGCAACGGGCGTGAAACCGGCAGCGAGACAGGTGTTGTGGTTCTCTGGGGCCAGAGCGTCATCGCGAACAACAGCACCACCAGGGCGAGCCCGACACCGATCGACCACCGGTACGGACGGTCCAGAGGAAAGGTGAGGTCGATCGTGCCGGCGTACCCGGCGGGGATGATCCAGCCCTGCTGCCAACCGCCCACCACGATGGGCGTCAGCTCGCGTCCGTCCGCATGTGCCTGCCGGCCGACGTTCTCGCTCTCGGGCACGATGAGCACCCGTTCCTCGGCTGATGATCCAACGGTGACGCTGCGATCGATCGCCTCCCATTCCTGGACGGAAACCGGTGTCGGGGCTGCACGCGGTGTGGGACCGGCGGTGAGGCTCACCCCTGCGACGCTGAACGCATCGCCGGGGTTGACCATCAGTTCCTGCTCACCCGCGGGCAGCGTGATCCGGTCGGGGCCGCACGCGGTGGCCCGGATGGGCTCGCCGGAACGCAGCTGCTGAACCGTCGCCGACAGCGAGAAGCGCTGCGCCACACCGGCGATCGTGAGACCCGGACCCTGATCGCAGCTCACGTCGATCCGTCGGTCCGGGTCGGCCACCGGCTGCCGATCCCCGAGGACACCGATCTCCGAGATGCCGGTGGGTGACACCTCGGCGAACCCGAGACTGTTCACGTCGAGCACCTCGTCCTTCTCCAGCACGGTGATCGTGATCGTGGAGGTGACATGGGGATCGAGTTCGATGGTGCCATCGGCGGGGATGTCACGGACCTGCCTGCCGTTGCCCAGGTCGATGGCCAGACGTTGCGGCTGTGCCGGGAACTGACCCGGTGGCACGGTGATTCGTATTCCATCGACCTCGCGTGGGGTCGGGAGGGTGAGTCGCAGAGTGGGTCGCTCGGCCGTCGGGCCGTTGTCCCTGGCGATCCAGGTGGTCGTCGGGTCGCCGTCGACCGCGGCCGTTGCGTTGCCGCGCGGATCGGTTACGGCCGACTCGGCGGAGGCGCTGATCGAGCCGAGCCCGGACAGCAAGGCGTTGAGAGCGTCCGACGGATTGGCGGTGACCGTGACCGAGGTGTCCACCGACGTCGTGGTCGGTACCGAGAGCACCCGACCGAACACGCCTGGCTCCTCGGCCGCCAGGCCCAGCCCCGCCGAGCAGCGGGTGGCGTCGGGTCCGGGAACGCAGGCCGCGCGAGCGGGCAGCTCGGGTCCGAGGACCCAGCCCGAGACCTGTTGGCCGGCGACCAACTGCGGCAACACCACCCGGTGCCGGATGGGGAGATCGCGGGCAGCAGCCGCGTCGCGCAGGGTCACCTCGGAGATCGCGAACTGATTGCCGCCGGTGTTGTCCTGGGTCGCGATGGCCCGGATCTGAACCCACCGGGTGGGCCCGCTCGGCGGCACCACCGTGGCGGGGGTGCCGGCCTTGACCCCGGTGGCGACCGTACTGCCGGCTTCGGTGGTGATGAGCAGGGTGTCCACCTCGGGGCCGAGTGCCTTGCCGACGGTGATGTCGAGGGCCAGGCGCTCGCGGGGGCGGGTGAAGTCGAGCTGCAGGTACTGCCCCACCGCAGAGTCGAGACCACGGCTGACCCAGGCGGTGTTGGTGTCGCCGTCGAAGGCCGCGACCGGGGAGCTGCCCGGAGCGCTCTGTCCCAGTTGCGTTGCATCCGAGGCCGATCCAGACGCGCTGACGTTGAGTTCGCCGGGCTGCCCGTCGAGTAGCCACTCGCCGTGCACCAAGGGCTGGCCGGGCACCGGGTAATCGGGGACGGCGTTCTGGGTCAGGCGCCGGTCCTGTGGGGTGCGGATGGCCGAGCTGTGGTTGTCCACGCGCCCGAAGTCGACTTCACGATCGGTGGGAGTGTCGGTGACCACCACGGGTGCTTCGGCGAGACCCGCTCGGCGGGCATCGGATTCGAGCAGGGCCGGACCGAGAGGCGGTTGCCCGGCGAGCGCGGCGTTGTCCTGCAGTGTTGCAAGGGCTTCGGGACCGCCGGCCACCCGAGGCATCGACGACAGTGGAACCGTAGCGGGCCGGGTCCCTGGGAAAGACACCGTCGATTCGACCGCAAAGATCTGTACCGCAGGCATTTTCGGACGCAGACCGTCGTCGGCGACCACATCCTCGATGGTGTTCGGTCCGACGTCCGGCCCGAATCGGGCGACCGGCACCATTCCCGGCGATGCCGCGACAGCGTGTTGTGCGAGCAGCGGCCGTGCCGAACGGGAGGTGGACGGATCGAGGTCGGCCCGCACCACCACGTAGGCGACGCCCTGCCCGGCGAGGGTCGCGGCCAGTCCGGGCGACGGCCTGCCATCGGCAATGGCCCGTTGCACCGAGTCCAGGGCGCGGATGGCGCCGGGAGGGGTGAGCGGGATGGCATCACGCACCGCCCACGGTTGTTCGGTGAGCACCTGCAGAGGCTCGTCACGGGTCAGGCCCCAGGTCTGATTCGCAAACGGCGACCCCGGAACCACCAGTGCACGCCGATCTTCATCGGCGCCGTGGTCATCGAGCCACGTCGCCGCATCTTTCCAGTACGACGGGATCGCACCATAGCTCGCGGGCGCCGCCAGCCCGACGGTCCACACCATCGATCCCGCGGCGAGCAAGGCAACCACCACGACCACTGCCGCGGCCACCGGTCGCGACCGTTCCGGGTGGGCGAATACCCGACCGGTCTCGCGCCAGCCGACGATGTCCGGCGTCGGCACCCGGGCCAGCAGATGGGCGATACCCAGGGCCAGCGGGATACGGATCAGCGGGTCCCACTTGTGCACGTTGCGCAGTGGCGCGCCGGCACCGTCGAGGAACACCCTCACCGACTCGGAGATCGGTGAACCGAGCTGTCCGGGATAGCCGAGGCAGATGGCGAGCAGGCCGACGAATGCGATGGTGATCAACCGGCCGCGACCCGGCATCGACCGCATCGCGAGCCCGGCCAATCCGGCGGCGGCGAGCAGGCCGGTGGCGAGGACCGCGTACGGCTGCGTCGCAAGGCCGGCGCCCGCGACCCGCTCCGGCGAGACAAATGGTGTCCATGCGCTGGTGCCCCGGAGGACTTCGGTGAGCGACACCCATTCGGTTGTCACCCTTGATGATTCGATGAAGTCCAGGAACGGGGGGCTCACCCGCGACAGGATCAGCAGCGGCACCAGCCACCACAGGCAGGCAAGGACGGAACCCAGCAGCCACCAGCCGCCGAACCGGACCCAACGGGCAGCCGGACCACGCAGGGGTGCGTGCAGCAGCCACCACAACACGGCGACGGATGCCGCGGCCAGCGTGGCGACCGCGTTCACCGCACCCATCAATGCCAGTGCGCATGCCGATTGAAAGGCGAGGCGCCGCAAGGAGTTCGTCGGCTGTGCCCGGTTCAATGCGATGACCACCGGCGCGAGCACCCAGGGCGCCAACATCACCGGCAGTGTCTCCGACGAGATGGATCCAATGGTGGTCATCACCCGCGGGCTCAGGACGAACACCAGAGCAGCGCAGATGCGCGACCACCGCGATCCCACCCCGAGGGCGTCGGCGAGACGCATGAAGCCCACGAACCCGACCCACAAGAGCAGCGCCCACCACAGGCGCTGGATCACCCAAGGCGGTATCGCGAGGAGATCGCCCAGCGCGAAGAATGCACCGTGCGGGAAGAAGTACCCGTACGCCTGGTTCTGCACCTGGCCGAGCGGGGCGATCGACGACCACAGGTGGGCCGCGCGCCCGAGAAAGGCGAGGGGGTCGCCGGTCAGATCGAGCTTGGTGTCGGCAGCGATCAGGCCGGGAGATTGAACGAATGACGCCAGCAGCGCCCACAGAGCTGCAAAAAGCAGTCCCCGTTTGGTCAGTTTGTGACTCCGGCGTTGTCCCTGGTGCCGTAGTCCACCGAGCCCTTCACGAATCCGCTGTCGGCGTTGAAGCTGTTGACGTCGGTGGCGGGCTTGTCCTCGGACGTCAGTACTCCACCCAGAAATACCGCCGCGATGGCCACGACCACGCCCAGGAGTCCAGCAACGGCGCCGGCGATCAGGCGGTTGTTCATCATGGCAGCGAAGTTACCACCCGTGCTCTGGTGCGCAGGTCGGCGCGGGTATCCACGCGGCGCTTGGCGCACCCCGCCGGCACCACCAGCACGGGTCGGTGGCAGTGCTTGAGGACATGCTCGGAGACGCTGCTGTGGAGCAGTGCACGCAGGCCGGACGACCCGCGGGTGCCCGTCACCAGGATGTCGACGTCGAGGGTGTCCGCGGCGTCCACCAGCGCACCCCAGACGGTGGAATCGACCTCGGCGAGTCGTCCTTCGGCGCGCAGGCCGGCGGCGATCGCGCGTTCGACTCCCCGGGCGTTGCGGGTGCGGGCATCCTCGTGGAGGGCATCGTCGATGTCCTGGTCCACCACCGAGTGCAGCACAGGCTGCATGCCTCCGGAGAGTGCGGACAGGCGTGCGCTCTGGTGCACACCCGATTCCCATGCGGTGACCACAAACGCTCGGTGGGCGGCGAGGAAACGGCCGGCGTAGTTGATCGCGCGGTCGGCGTTCTCGGTGCCGTCGTAGGCGATCATGATGGTGTCTTGCTTGCCGGTACCGGACTGACTGGACATGGCGTTTTCCTCCCGTACGGGCTTGTAGCCTCAGAATAGCGCTCAATGTAACCCACGTCACACCAAGGCGGCGTGCAACACTCGTGCCATGTTCGCTCGCCCCCGGCCCAGCCCGACCCGACCTCGCGCAAGGCTTGAAAGAGCCGGTCGACCTGCATCGACGAGCGGCGGACGGCATCACCCCGGCCGCACCCTCGCGGTACTCGCGGTCAGCGTGTCGATGCTCGCCGCATGCAGTAGCAGCGACGGGGGCAGCGGCCTCAGTTCCACGACGGCGTACGTCCCGTCGTCGTCGACGGTGGCACCGTCGTCGTCGGCGTCCGCCGCGCCGCGCGTGGAGCCGGCAGCCTGTGGCGCACGGGAACTGGCCGAGATGTCGCCTCGGCGCAAGCTGGCCCAGCTGCTGGTCGTGGGGGTGACCGGCACCGAGGATGCAGTGGACATCGTGCGCCGGGAACAGATCGGTGGAGTCTTCATCGGCAGCTGGACCGACCTCGGGATGTTGTCCGACGGCGGGGTGGCTTCTGTGCAGAAGGCGGCCGAGACGCCGGTCATGGTGACGGTCGATCAGGAAGGTGGCCGTGTCTCGCGGTTGTCCGGCCTCGGTATCGACAGTCCGTCGGCGCGCGAACTGGCCGCGACGATGACGGTGGAGCAGGTGCATGCCCTGGCCAAAGAGCAGGGCCTGCAGATGAAAGAGCTCGGCATCACCGTCGACTACGCGCCTGTCGCCGATGTGAGCGACGAATCCGACGACGAGGTGATCGGGGACCGTTCGTTCAGCGACGACCCCGCAGTGGTGACCCGCTACGCCAACGCCTACGCGCATGGTCTGCAGGACGCGGGGATCATGCCGGTGTTCAAGCACTTCCCCGGTCACGGACACGGGTCCGGTGACTCCCACACGGGAACCGTGGCGACCCCGGATCTCGACGAACTGCAGAACAGTGATCTGGTTCCTTACCGGACGTTGATCCAGCCCGGGGTGGCGGTGATGGTCGGGCATCTGATCGTGCCAGGCCTGACCGGTCCGGACACCCCCGCCAGCATCAGCGAACCCGCGATGTCCCTGCTGCGCGACGGCACGGGATATGGCGGCAAGCCCTTCGGCGGTCCGATCTTCACCGACGACCTGTCAGGCATGGCTGCCATCAGTGCCAAATACGGCATCGAGAAGGCGGCAACCCTGGCGATCAGCGCCGGCGCCGACATCGCCCTGTGGCTCTCGACCGACAAGGTGCCCGCGGTGCTCGACGCACTGACTGCGGCGATGGGTTCCGGCACTCTGCCGGCCCAGCAGGTCGATGAATCGGTGGTCCGGGTCCTGCGTGCCAAGGGTGAACTCGACTGCTGATCGGGCGCCGAGGTCCCTTGACGGGCCGCGGCGAACTTACCGGCTGGTAAGGTGACATTCGTCTGAATTCAAAGGGGGTGTGGTCGTCGTGGCCGGAGGAACGAAGCGTTTGCCACGCGCCGTGCGAGAGCAGCAGATGCTCGACGCCGCCGTGCAAGTGTTCGCCGCCAACGGTTTTCGAGAGACGTCGATGGACGCGATTGCTGCCCAGGCCAGTATCAGCAAGCCGATGCTCTACCTCTACTACGGCTCCAAGGACGAACTCTTCGGCGCGTGCATCAGCCGTGAAGGCGCTCGGTTCATCGAGGCGATGAGCTCTGGGTTCGACCCAAATCTGCGCCAGCACGACCAGGCCCGCACGGTGATCTACAGCTTTCTGCGTTATGTGCACGACAACCGCGAATCATGGCGAGTGCTCTACCGCCTCGCCAGCGGTCAGGCCAAGTTCGCCGGCCTGGTGGCCGCGAGCCGCGCCCGGTTGATCGAGATGGTCGCCGATCTGCTGCGTCGGGGCACCACCGTCCCGCACCCCAGCGACACCGACTTCGAGTTGATGGCCGTAGCGCTCGTCGGGGCCGGTGAGGCTGTCGCCGACCGGATCTCCGAGGGCGACATCGACCTTGACGTCGCCGCCGACCTCATGGTCTCGATGGGCTGGAAAGGCCTGGCGGGCGACCGCCCCTGAACCGACTGCCCCTGACCAAAAATGGTGGGTTCGGGCGAGCCCCACCAGGGGAAATGCTCGCCCGAACCCACCAATTCGGGGTCAGCGGATGGTCGCCGTGAGGTGCGGGTACCCCTTCTTGGGATGCAGCACCGAGAGGTCGAATCCGTCGCCGGTGCGGGTGGTGTAGAGATTCACCTTGGCGGGCAACACGATCGGCTTACCGAACCGCACGTTGTAGGTGACCTTGTCGTCCAGTTGTCCTTCGACATTCGCCACCACGCGCGCAGCGGTCCACATTCCGTGGGCAATGGCCCGCGGGAACCCGAATGCCTTGGCACCCAGGTCACTCATGTGGATCGGGTTGCGGTCGCCGCTCGCAGACGCGTACTTACGAATCAGGCCGAGGTTGGCGACCAGCGTCGCGTCCGGGGGCGCCGGACGACGGTCCTTGGGGGCTTCGCCGCGTTCACCACCGGACAAACTGGTGCGCTGCTGACTGAGGAACGTCGCGGTCTGACGGGTGACCAGCTCGTTGCCCACCGAGAACTCGGAGATCGCGTCGACCAGCATCCCCTTGCGGTGCTCCCGCAGATTCTCCGTGTGTGTACGGATGCTCAGCGGCTCAGTCACCGCGACCGGGCGGATACGCTCGATGGTGTTCTCCACGTGCACCGAACCCACCGCAGAGAACGGGAAGTCGCGGGCGACAAGCAGTTCCATCACGAGCGGGAACTGCATCACGAACGGGAAGGTCAGCGGCAGGGTGTCGCCGAACCGCTGACCGGTGCTGGCGCAGTACGCGCGCAGCTGATCGAGGTCGACCTTCACACCGGACAGGGCGAGTTCGGTGTCGGGGAGGTGCGCGTCGGCCTTGATGGGACCGGACTTACCGATACCGGGCAGCATTCCGACCACCGCGCGACGATAGATGTCGGAGGTGGCCGGAAACCCTTTCAGCTCAATGGTTTTTGGCACGTCACGCTCCCAGCATGCTCTGACCGCACACACGCACCACGTTGCCGGTCACCGCGCTCGAGGCCGGATTCGCAAAGTAGGCAACGGTTTCGGCGACATCGACGGTCTGACCGCCCTGCTGCAGCGAGCTGATCCGACGGCCCACCTCGCGGGTGGCCAGCGGGATGGCCGCAGTCATCGCGGTCTCGATGAAGCCGGGCGCAACAGCGTTGATGGTGATCTTCTTCTCCGCCAGAACCGGCGCGTACGCGTCGACGAGCCCGATCACCCCGGCCTTGGACGTGCCGTAGTTGGTCTGACCGCGGTTGCCCGCGATGCCGGCGATGGACGACACATCGATGACCGCGCCACCCTCGCGCAGTGCGCCGGCCTCGAGCAGGTCGTCGACCAGCTGCTGCGGGGCGATCAGGTTCACGCCGATGACCGCGTTCCAGCGGGCGTCGTCCATGTTGGCGAGCAGCTTGTCGCGGGTGATGCCGGCGTTGTTGACGATGATGTCGATGCCGCCGTGACGTTCGAGTGCGTGCTCGGCGAGCTTGGCGCCGGCATCGGGAGCGGTGACGTCGATCGGCAGCGCGGTGCCGCCGACCTTGTTGGCAGTGGCCGACAGCGCTTCACCGGCCGCGGGGATGTCGGCGGCGATGACGTGGGCGCCGTCACGCGCGAGGACCTCGGCGATGGTGGCACCGATACCGCGGGCGGCACCGGTGACCACGGCGACCTTGCCGGTCAGCGGCTTGTCCCAGCTGGCCGGGGCAACAGCATCTTTCTCGTCGACGCGGATGACCTGGGCGTCCACGAACGCCGACTTCGCCGACAGCAGGAATCGCAGGGTCGACTCCAGTCCGCTCAAACCGGTCTTGGCATCGGGGGAGACGTAGACGAGCTGGGCGGTTGCGCCGTTGCGCAGTTCCTTGCCCAGCGAACGGGTGAAGCCCTCGAGCGCGCGCTGTGCGACATGCTCGCTCGGGTTCTTGATCAGCTCCGGAGTGGTGCCGATGACCACGAACCGCGCACTGTTGCCCGCCGACCGGATGGTGGGCGCGAAGAATTCGAACAGCTGCGACAGCTCGGACGACTTGGTGATGCCGGTGGCATCGAGCACCGCGGCGCCCAACTTGTCTGCTCCACGACCACTCGTGTTGTTCACGATCAGCTCGTAATCGTCTCCGAGGAGTTCGCGAAGGGGCTCGATCAGCCGGCCGTTGCCGCCGATCAGGACGGGCCCTGCCAGCGGGGGCTCGCCGGCCTTGTAGCGGCGCAGAGTGGGCGGCTGTGGCAAGCCGACCTTGCTCGCGATGAATGCGCCCGGTCCTGAGCTGACGATGGTCGAGTAAAGGTCGGTGGTTCCTGTGGCAGACACGTGCACTCCCTTTTCTTTGCTTTTGAACGCCTCGCGTACGGCATGTGTGTTGTGTGCACCACCCGAGTCGGGCATATCCCGGGGGCGGCTCGACAACGAACTTACTCGGGAGTAAGAATACGCCATAAGAGCCATCCACAACTTGGGAGATCCACAGTGGTATCGAATAACCAGACCCGTACCGTGCGACCTGTCGCGATCGTCGGCGGCAACCGGATCCCGTTCGCCAAGCAAGACGGGGCCTACGCCAAGGCCAGCAACCAGGACATGTTCACCGCCACGCTCGACGGCCTGATCAGCAGGTTCAGCCTTCAGGGCGAGCGGCTGGGCATGGTGGCCGGTGGTGCCGTGCTCAAGCACGCGCGTGACTTCAACCTCATCCGCGAGTCGGTCCTCGGCTCGGCCTTGTCGCCCTACACCCCGGCCTTCGACCTCCAGCAGGCCTGCGGCACCGGTCTCCAGGCGATCTCTGCTGTGGCCGACGGCATCGCGACGGGCAAGTTCGACGCCGGTATCGGCGGCGGTGTCGACACCACCTCCGATGCCCCGATCGCGGTATCCGAGGATCTGCGGCAGTCGCTGCTGGCAGTGAACCGGGCCCGCAGCACCGTCGACCGCCTCAAGGCCATCGCCAAGCTCCCGACGTCGCTGGGCATCGAGATCCCACGTAACGGTGAGCCCCGTACCGGCATGTCCATGGGTGAACACGCCGCGATCACCGCCAAGGAGTTCGGCATCAAGCGGTCCGACCAGGACGAACTCGCCGCAGCCAGCCACAAGAACATGGCGGCCGCCTACGACCGCGGCTTCTTCGACGACCTGATCACCCCGTTCCTCGGGCTCACCCGCGACCAGAACCTGCGGCCGGGAAGCACTGTCGAGAAGTTGTCGACCCTCAAGCCGGTCTTCGGGGCGTCCCTCGGCGACGCCACCATGACTGCGGGCAACTCGACTCCGCTGACCGACGGTGCTTCTGCTGTGTTGCTGAGCACCGACGAGTGGGCTGCGGAGAAGAAGCTGCCCGTGCTCGCACACCTCGTGGATGTCGAGACCGCCGCGGTCGATTACGTCAACGGGCCCGACGGCCTGCTCATGGCTCCCACCTACGCGATTCCGCGTCTCCTCGAGCGCAACGGCCTGACCTTGCAGGACTTCGACTACTACGAGATCCACGAGGCCTTTGCCTCGGTCGTCCTGTGCACGCTGGCGGCATTCGAGTCCGATGCGTACTGCAAGGAGCGGTTGGGCCTCGATTCGGCACTGGGCAGCATCGACCGCAGCAAGCTCAACGTGAACGGGTCCTCGCTGGCGGCCGGCCATCCGTTTGCTGCCACCGGCGGCCGGATCGTCGCCCAGACGGCCAAGCAGATCAAGGAGAACGGCGGTGGACGTGCGCTGATCTCCATCTGCGCTGCAGGCGGACAGGGCGTCACCGCGATCATCGAGGCGTGATCGGACGCCGGGGATTGCACATCTGAAAAAACTTTTTGAAGGTGTGTAACGCCTGGCGCCCCTACGGCGAAGTACTTGATAACTCCGGTTGAGCTGCACGACCCCCGACCCTGTAGCTCAACCGGAGCCCTATTTTTCCCGGTGTGACAATCCGCCGGTTCCTCTGGTCGCTCGTCGACCCGGCCCGTACCGCTCTCGAAGCGAGGCTCGCGGCCTCCCGATGTGGCGTCGGCTACATCCGTCCGCCGGACGCAATAAACAGCTGTCTCTTGACGTTTGGAATCTCGCTGTATGAGTCAGCCGCCCTTGTCGGGCGGGAGATATCAGGAGGTGGACCATGAGTTCCTACTCGCCGCCGGCGACATGGACGTCACCGACGTTCCGTGCCCACACTCGTCCGATCGGCGACGAACCCGGGCCGGGCTGGTCGGGTTATCTGGTGGTCGCGGCAGTACTCGGACTGCTGGCGTTGATGTTGATCGGCGCCACCCCGAGCTGACGTCCGGCGGGCCCGCCGCGACTTGGTAGCGGCGGGCCACGGCCACTGCCCGGTCACACCGCGGAGCGCCCGATCACCCCGCAGAGGGTGCAGACACCTCGAACCGGAGACCGAAGTTGTTGAAGGTGAGGGGAAGCGGTGCGTCGGGCGACAGGTGCGGTGTGGAGGTCAGAGTGAAGCGCCCACCCAGCAGATGGGCGAGGAACGTGCTCGTGGTGAACAAGACGAGGTTCTCGCCGGGGCATCGGGCCGGTCCGGCGCTGAAGGGCACCAGATCCGGGCGTGCTGCGGCCCGGCCGTCGCTCCAGATGTCCGGGGCGAATGTGTTGGCGTAATTCGCCAGTTCGGGGTCCCGATGAAAGACAGGCGCCTGGATGATGACTCCGGCACCGGCTTTGGCCACCATCGAGCGGTCGTCGCCCCAATAGGTGTCGGCTGTGGTGTCCCGCAGGATGCTGGGCGTGGTGGGCCACAGTCGCACCGATTCCAGCATGCAGTCGCGAAGGAAGTCGTACGTGCGCGGCTCCGCGCCGTCGGATCCGATCTCCGACAACGCCCGCTGCATCTGCTCGGGATGAGTGGCCAGCAGCGCGAGTGCACGGCTCATCGCGATTCCCGCGGCGTCGAATGCGAACAGCCAGTGGGGCATCTGCCCGATGGGGTCGACCGCAGGTGTCGTCGGTATCTCGCCGAGTGCCGCTGCCAGACTTCCTGGGGCCGGGTCGGCGACGTACTGGTACAGCCGCTCGATGAACCGCTCCCGTCTCATCGGATGCGGGCGCGACAGGAAAGACCAATTGCCGGCCGCCCGGAGTTTTCTCAACAGGTCGGTGGTCTGCTCGTCGTCGCGTGCGGCGTCGCCGAACGTGATCCGCCGTACCGCTTTCCACCAGGCGATCAACAGGTCGTCGGCGCTCATGGACCCCGCTTCTGTCATCTGAGAGAGAAGGACGTCTGCTTCTTGACCGGCCACGTCCGCGATCGTGCTTGCCATCCTGTGCAGTTCACGCGGGGTGTCGAGCGCGGCGACGTTGACCAGCCGTCGTTGCTCACGGAGGTGTCCCTCCGAGATGAGAACCGCATGCGGCTGAAACGGGTTGAGCGCAGCCTTCTTTTCCCGTGTCGCCGGATTGAACGGATCCGGCGATTCCTCGAGCACCCGCTGGACGTCGGCAGAATCGAGGATTACCAGAATCCGGCGGCCGGGCAGTACGAGCTCGACGGGTCCGGACCCGTACTGCTCGCGCAGTCGGCGCGCGCACTTGAGTGCGGTGGAGTCGGCTTGCACTCGCTCGAGCCCGGCCATCACCAGCGGTCGGCGCACGATGACACCGGCAGCGATGGCGGCAAAGCCGAGCTCCGCGAGTACGCGCAGGGCACCGGCACCGCGAATCCGGGGTACCGGAGCGATGTGCCCGGCGGACGTGTGCGCGGATGTCGTCTCGGTCATGGGGTGTGGTCCTCTCTGGCGTGAGCGCTTCGACTTCGAGGAGTCGACCCACTGGCGGCTGGTCTGGCCATGCGGGCGATTTGGTGGCCGAATTCCCACTGCTGATGGGCTTAAACCCGATCGACGGGGTTTGAAGTGGTCCCGTTGTGGGCACACTTCGCCGAGCGCGACGCGCTGTGTGCCCGCATTCCGTGGGCTCACCGGGGTGACTTATCGAGGTGGACTGTCTGATGCGTGGGGATTCGTCATCGATCCTGTGCCTGTGGTGCGGATTCGAGCTCGCGGCGTCAAGATTTGCTGGTCCGGCGGCCGCTGCTGCCGTGGCCACCGCAAACGGCTGGTCGGTGAGCGACCACCACACGCTGTGTCCGTCATGCGCCACTGCCTTCGCGGCGATCCAGCAGAACGTCCTGGACGAAGATCGCGACTGCCCAACAACAGTTGGTTAGGGTAACCTTCCCCGCATGGGATTTTCGTTTGCGCGGGTGGTCGAGAACACCGAGCTGAACCCGCGGCTCCGCCGGATCGTTTTCTCCGTACCCGATGTGGCCGTCCTCGAACTGCCTGACCTGGCGGACGAAGTGGTCGGCATCTACTTTCCGACCGCTGGTGGCGGCCGGCCCCCGGCGATGGAGAACCGGGACGGTGTCTGGGGCTACTACGACCAGGAGACCCCACCGGAGGGTCGCAATTACACGGTTCGCTCTGTCGATCGGACTGCCAACACGATGGTGGTCGACTTCGTGGTGCACGACCACGGCGTCGCCACCTTGTGGGCGCAGGGTGCCCAGGTCGGGGACGAGGTCGGGATGTCCCACGCTCGAGGCTGGTACCGCCCTGAGGCAACCACCGAGTGGCAACTGCTGGTCGCCGACCTCGCGGGTCTGCCCGCGCTCGCCCGGATCATCGAGGGACTGCCTGCGCAGGCCCGGGTCACCGCCATCGTGGAGGTTGTCGACGAGTCCGATCTCGACTATCTGCCCCGGCGCGACAACGTGGACCTGGTCAGTCTGGTCGGCAGCGGAAACGGTTACGGCGACAGCCGACTCGGCGAGGCAGTCGAGCGGTTCGGTCACCCCGAGGGCCGCGGGTACTGCTGGTTCGCCGCCGAGGCGAAGGCATCGCGCGCTGTTCGCAAGCACTTCCGCAAGCAGTTCGGCTGGAAGGCCGATCAGTGCGACATCATCGGCTACTGGCGATTCGACGGGGAAGCCTGGGCCAAGAGGTTCGAGCAGGTCGGTGGTGAGCTGTACGCGGTGTATGCCGCAGCGCTCGCCGACGGCAAGAGCGAAAAGGTGGCTTCGGAGATCTTCGACGACGCGCTCGAACGCGCTGGGCTCTGATCTCGCCGCACTTCATTCCGCGGTGAACATCGGCCGCCCGGACACCGGGTCACGGCTGATCCGGGCGCGTACGTCGAACACCGTGTGCAGCAGGTCGGCGGTCAGCACGTCGTCCGGATGACCGTCGGCGATGATCGTGCCGTCGCGCATCGCCACGATCCGATCGCAGTATCGCGCGGCCTGGTTGACGTCGTGGAGCACCATCACAACCGTTTTGTCATGTGCGCGAACGAGTTCGACGATCAGTTCCATCAGATCGATCTGATGCCGGATGTCGAGATATGTGGTCGGCTCGTCGAGGAGCAACACGCCCGTGTCCTGGGCGAGTGCCATCGCGATCCAGGCCCGTTGACGTTCACCACCCGACAACGAATCGAGGCGCCGTTCGGCCATCGACGTCACCCCCGCCATCGACATCGCCCTGGCCATCACCTCGTCGTCGCGGCGACTGAGCATGGCAAGGGGGCCCAGCCGCGGATACCGGCCCTGTTCCACCAGCTCACGAACCCGCAACCCTGCCGGGATCGTGGAGGTCTGCGGAAGGATCGCGAGCCTGCGTGCAACGTCGACCGTCTTGCGCGTGGCGATGGGTTGACCGTCCAGTCGAACCTCCCCATGGCGGGGGGTGAGTACCCGGGCCAGAGCCATCAGCAGCGTGGACTTGCCCGAGCCGTTGGGCCCCACCAGTGCTGTTGCGGTACCGGACTCGATCCGCAGGTTCAGGCCGTCGACGACGGCACGTCCGCGATAGCCGAGTTCGAGGTCGAATCCCTCGAGCAGCGGCGGATTTTGATTCATCTGCGTTCCTTTCGGACGAGCCAGATCAGGTACGGCGCACCCAGTGACGCGGTGACGGCGCCGACCGGGAGGCCGGTGACCGCCGGGCCACTCCCGGGCAGATCGAGTGTGATGCTGAAGGCCAGGAGATCCGCGGCCGACAGAGCGATTGCCCCGAGCACCATGCTGACGGGTATCAGATTCCGATAGTCGCCGCCGACGAGGATGCGTGCCAGATGTGGTGCCATCAACCCGATGAACGCCACCGCTCCGGCTGCCGTGACGGCCGCTGCGGCCGCGAGCACCGCGACCATCAGCAGCACGAAACGGGTTGGCGCCGTGCGCAATCCCAGACCCGTGGCGGTGATGTCGCCGAGCGAGAGGACATTGACCCGCGAGGATGCGAGCAGAGCAGCCACCCCGAGTACGAGGACCCAGGGCCACAAGGCATTCCAATCGGACTGCGTACGCGCGTTGAGTGACCCGATGAGCCATCGGAGCACCACACCCATCGGCTGCGCGTCGACGACGAGCAGCAACGAGGTGACTGCGCCGAGGATGGCACCCAGCAAGATTCCCGCGACCGCGAGCGACCGTCGGCCGACCAGGTACAGCAAGACACCGGCGGCGACTGCACCGACCAACGACGCGATGGCTGCCATGTCCTGGTGTGGGAACGCGAGGATGGCCACGACAACACCGAGTGCCGCGCCCGCCCCGACTCCGGTGGTTCCCGGTTCGGCGAGTGGATTGCCGATCACGGCTTGCAGCAGTGCGCCCGAGAGAGCAAGCAGGACACCGGCGCCCATGCCGACGAGTACCCGGGGGAGGCGGTACTTGAGGACGATGACCTCGTGTGCGCGGGTCTCCGACGTGCCCGTCAGTACTCGAAAGGTGTCGGCGGCGCCGAGGTCGGAACGCCCGATCAGCAGATGCGCCATCACGAGTGCGACGAGCACGACCGTGCCGCCGGCCAGGAGGGGGAGGGGCCGCAGCAGGTTCGGTTCCCTCATGCCGCCGAGTCCTGGCGGCGTAGTGCGATGAGCAGCGTCGGGACGCCGATCAGGGTGGTGGTGATACCCACCGGGATCTCGATGGGATACAGCGCAATTCGGGACAAAAGGTCGGCTGTGGTGAGCAACACTGCGCCCGCGACCGGTGTCAGCCAGAAGACCCGGCGGGCGCTGGTGGTGTGCAGCGCCCACCTGCACAGGTGCGGTGCCAACAGGGCCACGTACGCCACCGGGCCGCACACGCAAGCGACAACCGCAGCCAGGACGCCGGCGCACCCGAGCGCCGACAACCGTGCACGAAACACGTTGATGCCCAAGCCCGCTGCAACATCATCGCCGAGCGACAGCGCTGCCACGCGGTGCCGTAAGAACAGGGCTGCCGGTACGGCGACAGTGAGCCAGGGAGCGACCACCGCGACGTGTGGCCAGCCGCGATCGCTGAGGCTTCCCAGGAGATAGCGGAACAGCAATGGCAGGTTGCCCTCGGTGCCCAGGCTCACGAGCGCGATCACGAGTCCAGACGCCAACGCGGTGACCGCCGAGCCGATCAGCAGCATCGTGGTGGGGTCGTGGGTTTTTCCCACTGCCACGAGCACCGTCGAGCCGGCCACTGCGGCGCCGAGCAGGGCGACGTACGGCAGCTGGTGCAGTCCCACCGGCAGCGCGAGGACGGTCACCGCGGTCAACACCACGGCAGCGCCCGAGGACACGCCCAGGAGTTCGGGGCCGGCGATGCGGTTCTGCATCGCGTCCTGCATCAAGATGCCCGCCAGGCCGAGGGCGGCCCCGCACATCACGCCGAGCAGTGCTCGTGGCAACCGGGAATCCGCCACGTAGGGGTGAAGGGGATCGGAAACGTCGGTGAGTGCGGCGAAAGCCTCGAGTGGCGTCACCACCGGGTCCCCGGCGCACAGGGCGGCCACCACCACGACTGCGATCGCGGCCGTACCCAGCAGCAACGAGCCGGTGAGCCGTCGGTTGGGTCGCCTCTGCGCAGTCGTATTGACAATGGTTATCATTTCGCTCAACATCATCTGCAAGGGAGATCGAATGCGCAAGTCCATCGCTCTGTCCACCACTCGCGGCCTCGTCGCGGCCGCATCGGCATTGGCGTTACTGGGGGTGGCAGCCTGCGGCACCGGCGGTGACGAGCCGGCCGCCGAGTCGATCGTCGTGACCGACGCAACCGGCACCACGGTCACCCTGGCGGGCCCGGCCGACCGAATCGCCTGTCTGACACTGATCTGCGTCGACGCTCTCAAGGAAGTGGGGATCACCCCCGTTGCTTACCGGGAGGATCTGGCCCTCGATGAGCGGTTCTTCGGACCCGACGCGGACATGCGAAAGATCACCGGCGGCTTCGGTGAGGAAAACGTAGAAGACATCGCCATGTCCGAGCCCGACCTGGTCATCGGGCTCGGTGGAGTACAAGACGGGCTGCGAGCAGCTGTCGAGGAGTCCGCGCCGTTGTATCTGGTCGATCCGTCCTCGTGGCAGGACTCGGTCGAGTTCTTGCGCACCATAGGGCAATTGACGGGTAAGCAGGCAGAGGCGGACGCTTCGGCCCAATCGTTTGTCGAGCGCGTCGAAACCGCGCGCCAGAACCGCAGTGACCTCACCACGTTGTCGATGTACGGGGAGCCGGGCAGTCTCGGCGTCGACTCCGTCGAAACGCCGGTCGGTTCACTTCTTGCCGAGGTCAGCGACTACCCATGGCCTGCCGGTACCGATGCCTTCGCAACCGTGTCGGTTGAGCAGATCGCAGGCGTCAACCCCGATGTCATCTTCGCGCAGGCATTTTCGTCCGGCGACGACGCGGAACCGCTGTCGGCGAGACTGGCGACGAATCCGATCTGGCCCTCGGTCGCGGCAGCGCAGAACAACCGCGTGGTCGAGGTGGAGGCGAGCCTGTGGGCCACCGGCCGCGGAACCGTGTCGTTGGGCTTTGTTCTCGATGAGGTGACGGGCGAGTTGGCAAAGTCCTGACGGATGGCGCCCACGCTATTGAAAATGATTGTCAAATAGCCTAGCGTGAGTCCTGGTCGTTCGATGAGCGACCGATTCGGTTGCGATGCAGCCGAATTCACTACAAGCGAAGGAGATTCATGAACGACAATGAGTTCTTCCGTTCCATCCAGGCGCCGGTGAGCTTGGCGACCCATTCCGCGGGCCACAGCAACGCGCTCGTCGAGAACCCGTTCGACGACGCACAGGATTCCGAGGACTGATAGGTCCTCGCATCACCTGATGTGTCAAGAGCCCGCGTGCCATTCGAGTGACGTCCCGGGTGGCACGCGGGACCGGATGAAAAGCGAGACCCGTGCAGCTGTCCCCGAATACCGCCATATATCAAGCACATCAGGGCTTTGTCCTGCGCACCGCCGACGACGAGCACTTCGAACTCACTCTGGATGGTGACGAGGTGCACGAGCTCTTGTCGGTGCTGTCCGGCGATGGGTCATCTGCCTCGAGCAGGGTCCGTGCCGCCCTGAGTGCGTTGGTCGACGCAGGTCACGTGGTCACCACCGTCGCGCGGCCGACGGTGACAGTACGTGGGCAGGGCAAGATCGCGAGTGCGACCTCGAAGAGGCTGGGAGCGCGCGTGTCCGGTGAAAGCGCGAGCGCTGACGTCGTCTGTCACGTCAGCGACGATCCCGTTGATCCGGCCCAGATCGGCGCCGTGGACCTGGCCAGCTATCGCGACGGGATCATCCAGGTCATCACGCCGCAGGCGGTCGGTGTCGCGGACGTGGTCGGCCGGCGTCGTGCCTGCGCCATCCATCGTGACCGGATGCAGTCGCATCACCGACCGGTTGACGGCGGGCTGCGGCTGGAGTCGACCCTGCATCCGGTGTCTGATCGGGCAGCTGATGTGATCGCAGACCTCATCGTCACCGAGATCGACGACCGACAGGGTCGGTCGATCACCGAGTCGCCGACAAGCCGTTCACAGCATCTGCTGACCACTGTCGACCTACGCACCCTGCGGATTGTCCGGCGACCTGTGTTGCCCATTCCCGCTGTGCCGCAATGACTTGTTCGCTGACCGATACCCAGGTCGACGGTCTTCACACAAATGTTTTCCTGCCGGACACCGCGCCGAGGTCTGTCCTCATCATCCGCACGCCCTACGATGCCGCCGCCTATCGGGCGGAAGCGCACGCGTGGGTTCGTCGGGGAATCGCGGTGGTCACCCAGGATGTCCGGGGACGGCACCGGTCCCGCGGCCGTTTTCGGCCGTTCGAGAACGAGGGGGCCGATGGGCTCGCGACCCTGCAGTGGGTTGCGAGCCGATCATGGGCCGGCGCACCGGTGATCCTGTACGGCACGTCGTACTCCGCGCACTGCGCGGTGGAAACGGCGATCGCCGCGGCAGAGGCGAGGGTCGACGTCGGCGGGGTGTCGGTGGCGGTCCCCGCGCTCGGTCTCGGTGAGACGGCACGCAACATCGATGGATGCTTCTACCTGCAGTCGCGGGTGGGGTGGTGGCTCGAACACGGAGAAGGATCCGAATCGCTCGGCGCCGCAATCCCTGACGGTCTGCTCGACACGCTGCCGGTGGCCGACATCGGTCGCCGCGTCACACCGCCGATCTCGGCGTGGGAGAGAGTGATTGGAGCCGATCGTCGAGATCGTGAACGCGGTGCCGAGGTTTCACGGCAGCGCTGTCCGTTGCTTGCCGTCGGTGGCATGGCGGATTGGTTTGCGCAGGACACTGTCGACCTCTGGACGTCTTGGGGTGGCCCGGCGGCGCTGGTCATGGGTCCCTGGGACCACAGTCTGCGCGGCTCCGACCGAGCCCGCCGCATGGAGTCGTGGATTGATGACGTGTGTGCCGGCACCCCCACAACCGGCGCGCAGGTGCTCGGTCTCCCTGGAGGAACGGTTGACCTAACCCGGTGGCCGAGCACCGAGGCGTCAACTGTTCTGCCAGGCGGGCGATTTCACGCCGACCCCACCGATCCCTTCCCTTCGATGGCTCACGGGGCAGACCTCAGCGAGGCGGCCGCGCGGCCGGATTGCCTTGTTCTCGACCTGCCGAACCGTTCTGCCGCACTCATCGGAACACCCACGGTGCGAGTGCATCCGACTGACGGTGCCGGCCACTGGGGCGCTCTGCTCGCCATCCGGCGCCGCGACGGTCGACTCGAACAGACGGCGCACGGTATGTCCACGCACACGACGATCCACCTCACCCCGGTGGCCGCCCACCTCGACACAGGAGAATCGATGGTCCTCATCCTCTCGGCGCATTCCTTCCCTCGCCACGCGCGCGATCTCCAGTCGCGCAGCGACCACCTCGCCGGCACCGAAACGCGTGCAGTCCTGCGCGGGGTCGAGTCCGTGACGTTGGACATGCCGGCATGAATTCAATTGTGGCAGAGTCGAACACCTCGACCGTCCTGTCGGCCGAGGACCTGATCGATCCGTACACCGGCGTCATCCGGGCCCTCCACCCCGTGGATCGGCTCGACGCGATGCCCGAACGGTACGTGGGACTGACCGCCGAGATCGCCGACACCAGAACGCATGGGAACTGGCCGAGTGACCTGGTGTCCCTCGGAACCACCTTCGCCGACGAGGCGGGTGCCCGTATCGCGGCGATCGGCGAGGCCGTCGAGCGGTACTGTGGCAATTACGTGCCGAAAGACCTGCTGCGGGCGACATCTCGGGAGTTACGCAGCGCGGGTGTGCGCCATCTAGGGCCCGATGAACTGAACTTCTTCGCCGAGTGGCAACTCGAGACGCCGAGGTTCCCGTTCGAGCGGTTCACCCATGACACGGTGATCGCCTGGTGTGAGGGCCGCGGTGACGACGGAGAACCGACGCTGGTGCCTGCGTCGTACGTCTATCTCAACTGGCGAACCGGAACCCGTAAGCGCGACCCGTGGCTACACCATCTGAACTACGCGGGCATCGCCACCGGAGCAGGCCTGGACGACGCCGCCGCCCGAGGGTTGCTCGAACTCGTCGAACGGGACTCACTGTCGTTGTGGTGGCATCTGAACCTGCCCGCCCGCGGTATCGACATCGGTAGCGTGCCAGGCCTGGCCGACGACCTCGGTGACACCCGATTACGTTGTCACCTGCTCGAATTGCCCGCCTACTTCGGTGTCCCGGTGGTCGCTGCGGTGATCCACGACCCGGAACTGGGCATCGTGGCGGGGGGCTTCTCCGCCAAGCTCGACCCGGCCGAGACCGCCCGGAAGGCGGTACTCGAGGCCATTCACAGCTGGGTGTTCACGCGGGGCCTGCTGGAGCCCGACGGCTGGGTGTTCGGCTCCATGGAGGCCGGCGTGCTCTCCCGCGGGTTGTATCTGGACCATCGAGCGGACCGCAGTTACCTCGATGCCGCCGGTGTGCGGAGCGAGCATGTCCGCGATCTCGGGGCGCAGGCGCAGGTGTGGCTGGATCCATTGACGCAGACAGCGTTGCTGCCGCGCTTCACCGAACCGGCCACCACGGTGGGTATCGATGAACTGCCCACCGGCGACCTCCCGGATCTCGAGCACCGACTGCGAGCCGCCGGCCACCAGATCGTTGTCTGCGACATCACCACGCCCGACATCGCATTGACGCCGCTGCGGGTGGCGCGGGTGTGCGCCGCCGGGTTGATCCCGAACGCCCCGGCGGGGTTCCCCTACTTCGGTCTGCCGCGGTGGCGGGAGGTCGCGCGAGCAGAGGCGACGGGCTGCGATCCGGATGACCCGAACTCGTTGTTGCTGGTGGCCCCTCCTAGCTTATGAACCCGTTTCGCACATTCGTGGTCGCGCGCGCGATCTGCTGGGCGGGCAATGCCGTCACGCTGGTGGCGCTGCCTCTTCTCGTCTACCAGCGGAGCGGCTCGGCACTGTTGTCCGGTGTGACGTTTGCCGTCGAGTCGCTGCCCTATCTGCTGTTCGGGCTCTTCGCCGGCGCGGTGGCGGACCGGTTCGACCGCAAGTCCATCCTGGTTGTCGCCCAGATGCTGAGTGCAGTTGCGCTGGCATCGATTCCGGTGGCGAATGTCGCTGGGGACGTCCTGATCGTGCACGCCCTCACCGTTGCCTTCCTCGTGTCCACGCTGTTCGTGTTCTACGATGCGGCGTCGTTCGGGGTGGTGCCCGCTCTGGTCGGGCGGGACCGGATAGCCGACGCCACAGGAACATTGGTGTCCGTGGGTACCGTCATCGGGATTGCCGGACCGTTGCTGGGGGGTGTGGCGGCCACTGCGCTCAGTCCCGCCGGTGCGATCGCGATCGATGCATGCTGCTATCTGTCTGCGGCGGCACTCACCGCCACCATCGCGATTCCCCCGAACGCCGTCGAAGCCGTTCCGGGCCATCGTATCTCGGATCAGATAGGTGAGGGGTTGCGATACATCTGGCAGCAGCCGGTGGTGCGCGCACTGACTCTGGTGGGAATAGGTGTGAGCCTCGCCAACGGCGTGGTGGTCGGACTGATGGTGGTGGTGGGTGTCCGGCGACTGGGCCTGGGTGACGGCGACGCCCGACTGGGTGCGTTGTATGCGGCCACCGCGCTGGGGGCGTTCCTCATCAGCCTCGTCAGCGCGAAGATCCAGCGCGTCGTGGACACCGGGAAGATCACCCTCGCCGGAATCGCCGTGTCCGCCGGGGCGATGCTGCTGTGGGCACAGACGCCCTGGTTTGTCGTCTCGCTGGTGATCCTGGTTGTGTACCAGGCTGCCAACACGATGATCATCGTCAACGGAATCGTTGTGCGGCAATCGATCACGCCTGACGAGTTGCAGTCGAGGGTGAACACGACGGCGCGGATGATCGCCATGGGCGGTACCCCGTTCGGCGCTGCGATGGGTGGGGCGGTGGCGCAGGTCGGCGGTGTCGGTGTGGCGGTGTCCGCCGGCGCGGTGGCCCTGCTCTGTTCAGCCTTCGTCGGCTGGCGGATGGGGGTGGCTCGCCTGCCGCTGCTTGCCGACCTCACACCGAGCGCCCACGGCAAAGGCGAGTAGTGGGACCTGGCTGCGCTGCAACGAGAGCATCTCGCTGATCCGGTTGTCATAGAACCCGGATATCGCACAGCAGGCGAGGTCGAGTGCGGTGGCGATGAGGTACAGGTGTGCTGCAGCCAGGCCGGCATCGACATGCAAGGTGCGATAGTGCCGCTCAGAATATTTGGTCAGTGTCGCGTCGAGTTCGCCGACGAGAATGACGACAACCGGAGCGCGTCGGGCGAACTGCGGTTGGACGAGACCCTGTGCGAGTGCGCCGCGTACATCGCCTGTTCTGCGCCGGAGCAACCGGTGGTGGACGCGGTCGAACTCGTACACACCCACGGGTATCTCGTCGAGTGTTTGCAGCGCAACCACGTAAGCGGTGGTCGACGGTAGGCCACCGGCGCTGGGATGGAAAGTCAACAAGCGCTCCTCGCCGTCGCCGGTTCGCACGGTGCGCTGTGGACCTAGCGCCCACCGCAGCAACGCCGACAGGTCTGGGTGGCCGAGCGGGCCGTAGCTGTACCGCGAGCGCCGGTCGCGGAGGACGCCGTCGATCGGAACCGATGGCGCGTCGGAGGGTTCACTCAGCGTGATCACCCCGTCGCCCTCGGACAGCCGGATCGGCGACACGGGAGGGCCCGAGTCGGTGAGGGCATCGTGGACTGCCCGTGCGCGCTCGACTCTTGTACCCACCAGACCATCCATGGCATGTAGTCTAATGACAACGATTGTCATTAGTTCGCCGGGCAGGTAGTGTCCTGAATGCACCGAAAGCCGGTCGCGTATAAGGCGCGCAGCAGGACACCCTGCCGCGCATGGACATTGGAGCACCGTGAAGGTCCGTGCATCACTCAAGTCGTTGAAGAACCAGCCCGGCTCGCAGGTCGTGCGCCGTCGCGGCAAGATCTTTGTGATCAACAAGGGGAACCCGCGGTTCAAGGCTCGGCAGGGGTAGTCGACGTAGGGGGTTCAGTGGTCGCCTGGCCAGTCGACGTCGGCGGGTGACTTGTCGTCGCGCAATCCTTTCCAGCTGGGGTGGCGGAGTTTGCCGGTGAACTCGCGGTACTCGACATCTCCGACGTATGTCGGCGTCACCCAGCGAGCGTCTTTGGCGATGGCCCGTGGGGGAGTCTGGGCGAACGGCGGAGTTGATGTCTCTATCGCGGTGAGCATCTCGAGTAGTTCTCGCCGCATCGCAGAAGAGAATCCTGTACCCACGTGGCCGATGTAGACGAGTTCGCCGTCTGCGTTGTGAGCGCCCAGTAGCAGCGAGCCGATTCCACCCGAAGCGGCGCCAGACCCTGGAACCCATCCGCCGACAACCACTTCGGTGTTGCTGCGCAGCGGGGTCTTGATCCAGGCGGGTGACCTGCGGCCTGGTCTGTACACCGAATCGGTCTTCTTGGCCACCACCCCCTCAAGGCCGTTCTGGCGGGCGATGTCGAGCATTGTCTTGCCGTCGATGTCGGTCCAGATGGGTGGAACGCGAACCCGTTTCGATTCCAGCCCGAGGTCGTCGAGTAGTCGGCGCCGCGTGAGGTAGGGCAGGCTCGCGACGTCGTCGCCGTCGAGCTCGAGGATGTCGAACACGTAGAAGGTCGTGGGCACATCCTTGCGGAGTTGTGCGCTCGGTTTGAGTACGTGCATACGTTGCTGAAGGCGCGCGAACGACGGTCGGCCTGTGTCATCCAACGCAACGATCTCGCCGTCGAGCACAACCGGGTGGCCGGCCACGGCTCCGGGCAGTGCGTCGACGAGTTCGGGAAAACTGCCGGAGACGTTGTTGCCATTGCGGCTGACGAGACGCGCCGAGGCCGAGTCGACAACCGCGATTGCCCTCTGCCCGTCCCACTTCATCTCGTATGCCCAGCCGGAACCAGCGGGCGGCGTGCCGAGGGTGGCAAGCATCGGAAGCGGTGCGTCTGTCATACCGTTCGAGTCTGCCGTGAGGCGAGGGATGGCACCACCCCGCCCAGCGGGGAGTTCGGGTCTGGAAAACAGCGCGTGACGCTGCAGGTCATCAAGGGTTGACCCGGTCAGGGTCCGTTCGAGTAGCGTTCAACGTATGGCTCTCGATCACGGTGACCCCGGCGACGCTCCCTCTGTGCCACCTCCGCTGGCGGGCATCGCCGACACCACGCGGCCGTCCGCGGCAGAGGAAGCGCGAACGCTCGTGGCGTCGACGAACATCGGTACGCTCGCCAGCCTCACCGCAGACGGCGACCCGTGGGCATCGTTCATCACCTACGGTCTGCTCGACGGGTCGCCGGTTCTGTGTGTCTCGCACATGGCCGAACACGGCCGCAATCTCGCGGGCAATCCCCGGGCCAGCATCGCGGTGGTGACACCCAACGCCGAGGCGGACCCGTTGGCCAGCGCCCGCATCACGCTGGCCGGTCATGTGGAGAAGCCGAGCGAGGCCGAGTACGCGGCAGCCCGCCAGGCGCACCTGGACGGGGTGCCCGCTGCGAAGTACTACGTCGACTACAGCGATTTCTCCCTCTGGGTGTTGCGCGTCGAGCGCGTGCGGTGGGTAGGTGGGTACGGCCGCATGGACTCGGCATCCGCCGAGGCCTATGCCGCAGCGTCACCCGACCCGGTGATCCCCAAGGCGGCCGGCGCGATCGACCACCTCAACAACGACCACCGCGACTCCCTGCTCGCCATGGCCCAGACACTCGGTGGTTTCCCCGACACCACCGAGGTGACCTGCACCGGCGCCGACCGCTACGGACTCGATCTACGCGTCACCACGCCGCGAGGCGTGGCCTACACCCGCGCGGGGTACGCATCGCCGATCAACTCGATCGACGAATTGCGTTCGGCCACGGTGGAACTCGCACGCCGCGCACGTGCTGCTCACTAGTTGACGAGCTGGGGATAGAGCGTCTCGATGCCGGCCGACAGACCGGCCTTGACGTTCGCGCTGATCTCGTCGGCGATCACCTCGTAATCGCCCGCCGCGAGCCCGTCGTACGCGAGCCGGACGATGTCGGCGGGATCGTTCTTCTCCGCGTCTACCGCGGCGGTCATCGGGGTGTCGGTGTAGCCGAGGTGCAGCCCCATCACGTGCGTTCCCTGCGCCGCGAGTTCGATCCGGAACGAGTTGGTCGCCGACCAGAACGCGGCCTTGGACGCGCTGTAGTCCGCGGCGAGTCCGATCCAGCTCAGTACCGAGTGCACGTCGAGGAATGCTCCTCCGCCGTTCGCGGCCAGAACCGGCGCGAATGTTCGCACCACCTGGATGGCGCCGAAGAAGTTGACCTCGAAGGTCGCGCGGATGGTCTCGATCGATGTGGTGCTCAGATTGTCGCCACCCAGGATTCCGGCGTTGTTGATCACGATCGTGGTGTCGCTCGCGAGTTCGGCGGCAGCTCGGATGGAGCGGTCGTCGGTGACGTCGAGTGCGATGGGGACGATGCGGTTGTCGGGCCACTCGCGCGGACTGCGGGCAGAGGCATAGACCTTCGCGGCCCCGCGGTCGAGCGCCTGCTCCACGAACTCGCGGCCCAGGCCGCCGTTGGCTCCGGTCACCAGGACCACTGCACCTTCGAAGTCGACGGACATGTTTGTACTCTTTTCTGCTGTCGGGATCTGGCTTTGGTAATCCAAAGCCAGGGCTGATGTGTTTTATTCCGCCGAAGTAGTGATGGACCCTCGTGCGAGGAAGGTTCAGTCCCCTCTTACCTTCGTGGACCACACTGGGATCGTGATCGTCAGTCCGTTGCGTCGCCTCGCGCGTCGAACCGCCGTGCGTCGTCGCGGCGCCGGGCGCGCGCCGCGACGTTCGTTGCGCTGGCAGATAACCGTGCTGGCAGGGGCAGTTGTGGCGGTGGCCGCCGCGGTGATGGCCCTGGCCGCTTACCTGGTGGTCAGCGACGGGCTGAACGAACGTGTCGACGACAACCTGAAGTCGCGGGCTCTGTCGGTGACGACCTGGGTGAACCAGGGGATCGAAGTCGAGGACCAGGCATCTCTGGAGATGGTCGCGCAGACGATCCGGTACGGCGACAACGGCATCTACTTCGGACTCGTGCTGCAGAACGGGCTGACCGTTCGTACCGGTCCCATTCCGATCGGACCCGGTCAACGCAATGTGATCGAGGGCAAGCGGGAATCGTCGCTGTCGAATGTCGACGGTCATCGCGTTCTCGCCCAGAGGCTCACCGACGGGGTCACGCTGGTCCTCTCCAAAGACCTGACCTCCACGCATGCAGTGCTGACCCGGCTCGCCTGGGTGTTCGGCATCATCGGCGGGTGCGGCGCCATCCTCGCCGGGGTGGCGGGCACAACGGTCGCGCAGGCAGGCCTTCGGCCGGTCGACCGACTGATACGAGCATCTGAACGGGTCGCCCGAACCGATGATCTCCGCCCGATCCAGGTGGCCGGGAACGACGAGCTGGCCGGCCTCGCCTCCACGTTCAACACGATGCTGGCCGCGTTGTCGGATTCGCGTGATCGGCAGTCTCAGCTGATCGCCGACGCCGGCCACGAGCTCCGGACCCCGCTCACCTCGTTGCGGACGAACCTCGAGTTGCTGATCGCCGCGAGCAAGCCCGGTGCGTCGGCGATGTCCGAAGCAGACATGGCGGAACTGCGGTCGGATGTGATCGATCAGATCGAGGAGTTCTCTGCGCTGGTCGCGGACCTGGTGGACGTGGCACGGCCGCCGACGATGGGGCGTTCCTAGGGTGGTCGCGGCTACTTAGGGCGCCCTAAAATTTTCGGCAGGGGAGTCGCTCGGGCGCCCGAAGGTAGGATAGCCTAATCATGTGTTGAACTCTGGGCGGTCCGATCGGCTCACGATCGACACCGGCTCGCGGCTCCCGGTGTTCTTCGTGCCGCCCGCAGAGCCGGTGCGCAGCAAGCAGATCCGAGTCGATGCCGACACCACACCGAAAACGTTGGTCATCCGCACCATCTTCGGGGCCGGGAAGTACACACTGCCGGGCATGATCCTGATGGTCGGGCACTTCGTCGGTGAAGCGCTGGTGCCGGTGGTCATGGGATTGGCGATCGACCGCGCGGTGTCCACCGGCGATGTCGGGTCACTCATCGCCTGGGTTGTCGCACTGGCCGCTGTATTCCTCCTGCTGTCGCACACCTGGCGGTTCGGTGAGCGTCTGACGATGTACGCGCACGGTCTGGTGGAGCACCAGTTCCGGATGCGGGTCACCGATCGTCTGCTCGACCCTCGGGGGATGGCCGGCCCGGCACGACTGCCGGGCGTCTCCCTCAACATCGCCACCTCCGACGTGATGCGATTGTCGAGCGCTGTGTTCATCGCCGTCTTCCCCATCGGGGAGCTCGCCGCGGTCATCGTGGCGGGCGCCGTCCTGCTGTTCATCTCCTGGCCGCTCGGACTGGCGATCCTTCTCGGGGCGCCGACCCTCCTGTGGATTCTCGACCTGGCGGGTGGACCGCTGCGGGCGCGGACCGAGCACGAACAAGAACTCGCCGGCGACGCAGCGGGCACGGCCGCAGATCTGGTCGCCGGATTGCGGATCGTCAAGGGACTTGGTGCCGAACCCGAGGCCGGCCGGCGGTACCGGATGGCCAGCAGTCGTGCGCGCGTCGGTGCGATCCGCGCTGCCGGATCGCAGGGCACCTACATCGGCGTGATGCAGATGGTCTCCGCGTTGTTCGTTGTGGGAGTGGGGATCGCGGCGGGCCTGATGGCAGTCGAAGGGCAGATCAGCTTCGGCGAATTGATCACGGTCGTCGGACTCACCCAATTCGTGATGGGGCCGCTGAACGCACTGGGGACCAACTTCGGCGCCCTCTGGAACAGTGCGGTGCCCTGCGCCAAACGGGTGCTGTCGGTGTTGCAGGCCGAATCGGCGATCGAGTCCGGGTCCGTCCGGAACGCCGAAGGTCCGTTGTCCTTCGACGACATGACGGCCGGGCCGGTCGCCGGATTGACCCTCGAACTGCCCCCGGCGGGACTGGTCGCGATTGTCTGCGCGCCCGAGGAAACCGAAGCGCTCGTCGCCGTTCTCGCGCGCAAGAAGGCACCCGAGTCCGGCGTCGTGAGGCTCGGTGATGTGGACCTGTTCGACCTCGGCCGCGACGTCGTACATCAGCTGGTGCGAGCAGTGCCGCACTCTGCGGATCTCTTCGAGGGTTCGGTGCTCGAGAACATCGAGGCCGGTGTGGACGACGATGTCGCTGACCGTGATTCCCGCGTCACCCGCGCGATCTTCGCGGCCGCCTGCGACGACGTCGTCGAGGTGTTGCCCGCGGGCCTCGACACCCCGGTGGGCGAGGCCGGCCGCATGCTCTCGGGCGGGCAGCGCCAACGTGTGGGTCTGGCCCGCGCTCTGGCTGCGGAGTCGAAGGTACTGATCCTCAACGACCCCACCACAGCAGTGGATTCGGTCACCGAGGCCACCGTCGCGCGGCGACTCCACCTCACCCGTGAGGGTCTGAGCACGGTGGTGTTCACCAACTCACCGGCGTTCCTCGAAGCGGCCGAACACGTTGTGATCATCTCCGGCGGGTCCTTGGTCTACCAGGGCGATCTGGCCGGCGCGGGCCTGCTGCCCGCCGGATTGAGCGGAGCCGGCCGATGAGCGCCGCGACCGGGGATGCCACACCTGAGGTCTCGACGGAGAAACTCGCGATTGCGAACTTTCGCACCACGATGGGCTACCTGGGCGTCGAGGTGCGTAAACAGATCTGGCCCCTCGTGCTGCTCGCCGGAATCATGACGGCTGCAGCAGCACTGGGGCTCGTCACGCCGAGAGCCCTCGGGGAGATCGTCGACATCGCCGACGAAGGTGGCGCCACCGGCGAGATATGGCGCCTGGCCGGGGTCATGGCCGCTTCGGCGGTGGGTGCCGCGGTGCTCGCCGGACTCGGAGTCCGTTTGTCCGCGAAGATCTTCGAGACGATTCTGGCGCATCTGCGAGAGACCATGCTGGCCGCCTCGCTGCGGCTGCCGCTTGCGCGCGTGGAGGCCGCCGGCAGTGGTGACCTGGTGTCCAGGGCCACCGACGATGTCAGCACCGTGAGCCAGGCCATCGGATCGGTGGTACCCGCCCTTCTCACAGCCACTTTCACCATCGCCGTGACGTTTGTCGGCCTGGCGCTGCTGGATTGGCGTTTCCTGTTGGTTCTCGTGGTGGTCATGCCGGTCTATGTGAACGGTGTGCGGATGTTCCTGAAGAAGGCACCCGCGATGTTTGCCGCGGAACGGGCTGCCACCGCCGAGCGGGCCCATCACGTACTCGGCTCGATCCGCGGGTTGGACACCGTGCACGCATTCGAGTTGTCGCAGTCGCTGAACGGCCGGATTGAGCGTCATTCCTGGTCGGTGGTCCGCTGGTTCATGCGTGCGATCGTGCTGCAGAACCGACTCGGCGCCCGCATCAACCTGGGCGAGTTCGTCGGCATGACAACCATTTTGATCATCGGGTTCGTGCTGGTCGGGTCGGACTCGCTCACCGTCGGCGCAGTGACCGCAGCCATGCTCTATTTCCTGTTGTTGTTCGACCCGATCGGACGGGTCATGTTGCTGGTGAACGACCTGCAGTCCGGCGCAGCCGCTCTCGGTCGCATCGTGGGCGTGATCGAGGAGGCGGACCGCGCGGCGACCACCACGACGGCCGTCGACACCAAGCCGGCCCGGCCTGCGCCGGGGGCGCCACTGGTCGAGATCCGCAACGTCAGCTATTCGTATTCGCCAGAGCACGAGGTGCTGCACGACATCTCGCTGTCGATCGCGGCGGGAGAACACATCGCCGTGGTGGGATCATCGGGCGCCGGGAAGACGACACTGGCCACCATCGTCGCCGGTATCCACATGCCGTCCGAGGGACGTGTGCTGTTGGGTGGCAGGGACATCACGTCCATCGACCGCACCGAACTGGCGCGTTCGACTGCGCTGGTCACCCAGGAGGTGCACGTCTTCAGCGGAACGCTGGCCTCGGACCTTCGAATCGCCGCGCCGGACGCCGACGATGATCAGCTCTGGGCCGCACTGGATCTCGTCGATGCGGGTCCGTGGGTACGTGCGTTGCCCGATGGCATCGAGACGGTTGTCGGCGAGCAAGGGCACCACCTCACACCGATGCAGTCGCAACAACTCGCCCTGGCCCGGATCGTTCTGCTCGACCCCGAGATGGCGATACTCGACGAGGCGACCGCCGACGCCGGCAGCGCAGGTGCGGGTGTCCTCGAGGCCTCGGCGGAAGCGGCCCTGCGTGGACGCTCGGCACTCATTGTGGCGCATCGCCTGAGCCAGGCGGCTCGCGCCGACCGCATCGTCTTCATGGAACGCGGACGGATCGTCGAAGTGGGTACACACGCCGAACTCGTCTCGCTCGGAGGCCGTTACGGCAACCTCTGGAGGGCTTGGTCTCGGGGCCGCACGCAGAGCTGAGCTTGGCCCACCTCACATTTTCGCACGCTTCCATAACTCGCCAGATAAGTATAGGCTTAGTTGCAAGCGCGGCGGTACGATGTGTCGCCCCATCGTCGGAGTCGATTGCGACTTCTCGCGCCTGACATGGCGGCAATGCCGTTGTCCCGGTGGCGTTTCGCCCCGACATCGCGAGTGAGGAGCTGCAGTTGAGTCAGCAAGATGTGTCCACGAGTTTGTCGGAGGAGCAGATCGTTGCCGACATCGCGGGAGCTCTCGGCATGGCTCCCGCCGAGGTCACGCACGACCTGGATCTCCTTGACGCCGGTCTTGATTCGATTCGGCTGATGTCGTTGGTGGAGAAGTGGCGCAGCGCGGGCTCGGCCCACGTCGACTTTCCCGTGCTCGCCTCCGACCCGGTGGTCGGCACGTGGATCGAGGTCCTGCTGACGAGTGCTGACGACGCCGGCCAGGGCGTTGTCTCATGAAGATGTGCATGGCAACGGTGTCTCTCGGCGGCGGCCTGGAGGAGAAGATCGATGCGATTGCCGCCGCCGGGTTCGACGGTATCGAGTTGTTGGATGCCGACCTTCGGGAGTCGGCGATGTCCCCGGGCGAATGTGCTCGCCGCTGTGCGGACCTCGGATTGACCATCGACCTGTATCAGCCGT
Source organism: Williamsia muralis NBRC 105860 (assembly GCF_001598915.1). GTDB lineage: Bacteria > Actinomycetota > Actinomycetes > Mycobacteriales > Mycobacteriaceae > Williamsia > Williamsia muralis. The sequence goes on from NZ_BDAP01000002.1 coordinate 712,997, forward strand.
TCCGGCGAGCCGAAGGCGTGTCGCACGACGAGTTCGGTGCTGTGCAAGCTCGTTTTCGACGCGAGCTGGAGGTGATGCGGGAGATCGGTGCCGACTCCATACTCGTGGTCTCCAACACCGATGATGACGCCGACAGCAGCCGTGACCTGTCGGTGGCACAGCTGGCGGCGCTGGGCGACGTTGCCGCCGAGCACGGCGTGACGGTGATGTTCGAAGCTCTGGCGTGGGGTACCCACATCAGCCGGGTCGCAGATGCGTGGGAAGTGCTGCAGCGCGCCGATCATCCTAACCTGACCCTGGTGGTCGACACGTTCCACCTGATCGCCCGGGGTGAGGATATCGGCATCTTGTCCGAACTCCCAGCCGGCTCGGTGGGATTTCTCCAACTGGCCGATGCGCCTTTGCTTTCCATGGACCTCATGCAATGGAGCCGTGGGCATCGCTGTTTCCCCGGTGAGGGGCAGATGGATCTCCTCGCCCCGATCGGCACCGTCCTGGCATCGGGGTATGACGGGCCCCTCTCGCTCGAGATCTTCAATCCTGGCTATCGCGAACGCGATACGCACGAGGTAGCCAGGGCCGGGGCAGTAGCGCTCGGCGAGTTCATCGATGAGCTGGGAACACAGGCGAACGCCCCGTCCTCCACCTGGACAAACGATGGCGTGCAACGTCTTTCGGCGCAGGTGGGTTCGCTGTGAGCGGGTTGCGACCGTTGGAACTGGACGGGGTCGTGCCATATCCTGCCGACTTTGCCGCCCGGTACCGCGACGAGGGTTACTGGACCGATCAGACGCTGTCCGAGATGTTGTTCGAGACGATCGAACGGTCGCCCGATCAGATCGCGCTCATCGCCGGAGACACCCGGATGACCTATCGCGAGCTCGGGGAGCGGACGCTGGCGTTCGCGGCGGGTTTCGAAGCTCTCGGTGTCGGTCGTGGCGACCGCGTGGTGGTGCATCTGCCGAACGTGCCCGACTACCTGCCGATCCTGTTCTCTCTGTTCGAGCTGGGGGCGGTTCCCGTCCTTGCCCTTGCCGCGCTGCGCAGGCATGAGATCGAGTACTTCGTGGGGTTCACCGAGGCGGTCGCCTATGTCACCGTCGAATCCCACGCCGGCAACGACTTCGGGTCACTGGCGAAGGAGCTGAGACAGTCGTCGGCGGGCCGGCTCCACACCGTCGTCTTGTCCGAGGACGGCGCGGGTGATGATGTGGAGCAATTGCTTTCGCGCGGTCTGTCGGCGCACCGACGCAGATCCCTGCCGTCGGACGTCGCCTTCTTGCAGTTGTCGGGCGGTACCACCGGCCAGCCCAAGGTGATTCCCCATACCCATGAGGACTACCTGGCCTCCGTCCGGGCCAGTGCGGACATCGGCGGGATCACCGATGGCACCGTCCAACTGGTGGTCCTGCCGATGTGCCACAGCTTTGCGATGCGCTCGCCGGGGTTCCTCGGGGTGCTCTACAAAGGCGGCACCGTGGTGCCCGCCCCGAACGGAAGTCCCGACGTCACGTTCCCTCTGATCGAGCAGCACGGCGTGACCGACGTGTCGGTGGTCCCACCGCTCGCGCTCGTGTGGCTCAATTCGTCGCTCAAACGCCGGTATGACCTGCGAACTCTGGAGGTCCTACGGGTGGGTGGGGCCAAGTTCAGTGCAGAGGCCGCCCGCCGGGTGCGTTCGGAGCTCGGTGCGACCGTGCAGCAGAGCTTCGGGATGGCCGAAGGGCTCACCACCTTCACCGGGCTCGACGAGGACGAAGAGACGATCACCACCCGGCAAGGCCGCCCGACGCTGGAGGCCGATGAGGTGCTGGTGGTGGACGACGAGGGACATGAGGTGCCCCTCGGCACCTCCGGCCATCTGCTGACGCGCGGACCGTCGACCATCCGCGGTTACTACCGCGCGCCCGAGCACAACGCCGCCAACTTCACCGCCGACGGGTTCTATCGAACGGGCGACATAGTCCGCGCGGACGAGCGCGGCTACCTCACGGTGGTGGGGCGGTCCAAGGACCAGATCAACCGGGGCGGAGAGAAGATCGCACCCGAAGAGGTCGAAAACGTCCTTCTGACATCGGAATCGGTTCACGATGTGTCGGTGGTCGGAGTGCCCGACGAGCTGCTGGGGGAGCGCACCAAAGCGTTTGTCATCCCACGGGAGGGAAGCGACAGGTCGACGCTGTCGCTCGCGGCCATCAGGAGGTTCCTCACCGACAAGGGTCTTGCCGCGTACAAGATCCCGGACGTCGTGGAACTGGTCGACGAGTTCGAACGAACTGCGGTGGGCAAGGTCAGCAAACGCCACCAACGCGCACGCTGACTTCACCTTCTACTTAAGTTAGCCTATACTTACCAGAGTGAGATGTGAGGTCGTGTTCCCAATGATCGTTCGAGTTGTCGGTTCCGCTGGGAGCCCGGCAGGAGGAGTCGCTTCATGACCACCGATGAGAGTGCTCCGTTCGATGTGGTGGGCGTCGGTTTCGGACCGGCGAACCTCGCGCTGGCGATCGCGATCGAGGAGTACAACGACCGGGCCCGTCCGGCAGACCGCCTGACGGCGAAGTTCGTGGAGAAACAGCAGCGGTTCGGCTGGCACCGGGGCATGTTGATCCCCGGCACCACGATGCAGATCTCGTTCCTCAAAGACCTTGCCACCCAACGGGACGTCTGCAGTCCCTACTCATTCCTGAAGTACCTGTCCGAGCGTGGCAGGTTGACGGACTTCATCAACCAGCAGAGCTTCTTCCCCACCCGGCTCGAGTTCCACGACTACCTCGAGTGGGCGGCCGCCAAGGTGTCGCTGCCCATCGCCTACGGGACCGAGGTCAGCTCGGTGAACTGGACCGGCGACGTGTTCGAGGTCCAGGTGCCGGGTTCGGTTCCGGTGCGCGGGCACAACGTGGTTCTCGCCGGCGGCCTGCGTTCCAAGGTGCCCGCGGGTGTCACGCAGAGCGCGCGTGTGTTCCACAACCACCGCTTGCTCGAGCACCTCCGGGAACTGCCGCGCATGCGCCACCAGAGACTGATCGTGGTGGGTGCCGGACAGAGTGCTGCAGAGGTGGCCGCCTATCTCCACGAGACGTATCCGGATTCCGAAATCCACGCGGTCTTCGGCAAATACGGGTACACACCTGCCGACGACAGTCCCTACGCCAACCGGATCTTCGATCCGGACGCTGTTGTCGATTTCCATCAGTCGTCCGACGAACTCCGCGCGCAACTGCTCAGCTATCACCGTGGAACCAACTATTCGGCAGTGGATCCACCGCTGATCGAGGAGCTGTACCGCCGCGAGTACGGGGAGCGGGTGTCAGGGCGCCGGAGGTTGTTCGTACGCGGTGCGTCGGAGGTCAGCTCGCTGGTCGAGACGGATGACGGAGTAGCCGTGCAGATCCGCCATCGACCGTCCCAGGGCGTCGACGAGTTCAGCTGCGACGCAGTCATCTTCGCGACGGGTTTCGAGCCGGTCAGTCTCGCCGAGCTGCTCGGCCCGCTGGCGGCGGCCTGCGATGTGGACGACAAGGGTCGCCCCGTCGTGGACCGTCAATACCGGGTGACCACCAGCGGACGCATCAAGGGCGGGATCTACCTGCAAGGCAACACCGAGCACACCCACGGCCTCACGTCGACCCTGCTGTCGAACTTGGCAGTGCGTTCGGGAGAGCTGGTGGACTCGATCGTCGCCTCGGTCAGGCGAACCGAGGCGGAGGCCACCGTCCACATCACTTCTGAATCGAGCGAGCAGAGAGAAGGCGACTTTGTCTACCAACCCCTTTGATGATGACGAGGGCACGTTCTATGTGCTCGTGAACGATGAAGAACAGTACTCACTGTGGCCGACGTTCGCGGAGGTGCCGCAGGGCTGGCGGATCGTCCACGGAGCGAACGGTCACGCCGGCCGGCAGGAATGCCTCGACTACGTCGACGAGCATTGGACGGACATGCGGCCGAAGAGCCTGCGTGACGCCATGGACGCGGACGCCACGAATTCGGATGCCACGGATTCGCGGGCACGCCACAGCGTTTCTCCCTGAACAACTCACAGCATCTGACGAACCGAGGACACAAAACATGCTCCGCACTCTGGTGAACGGTAAGATCCACCGCGCCACAGTCACTCAGGCCGACCTGCATTACGTCGGCTCCATCACGGTCGACGAGACTTTGATGAAGGCCGCCGATCTCGTGGAAGGCGAAAAGGTTCAGGTCGTCGACGTCACGAACGGCGCGAGACTGGAGACCTACGTGATCACCGGCGCCGCCGGTTCAGGGGTCATCTGCATCAACGGGGCAGCGGCTCATCTGGTGAACCCGGGTGACCTGGTGATCATCATGTCGTTCCTGCAACTCGACGAGGCCGAGGTCATCGTGCATGAACCCAAGGTCGTCCACGTCGACTCGGACAACGCGATCGTGGCGCTGGGAAATGATCCGGCGCAACCGGTTCCGGGCGCGACCGATCAGCTGTCGAGCCGTTAGACACGATCGACGACCGTCTCGCATCGGCGAGCGCAAGGGAATGTGGTTTGGCGATGGGACGTGGCATGAGGCTCTCGGGTGCGCAATGGGGCGTGTGGTTCGCTCAGGAATTGGCGCCTCGGTCGCCGGTGTTCTCGATCGGGCAGCTCCTGTGGCTGCCCGCGGGGTGCGATAGCGAAATCCTGGCTCGCGCCGTGGGCATCGCCGTTCACGACGCCGACGTCCTGTGGTGCCGTTTCGACACCGGGCCGCAGGGACCGCTGCAGTCGATCCAGGTGCCGGCTGCCCCGCCGTTGATCGCGGTGCGCAACCACGTGGGCACCGCCGATTCACTTCGGGCACAGGCGCGCACGCGGATGTCCGAGGCGCTACCCCTCGCTGAGGGCCCCTTGTTCGCCGCCACGGTGTGGTCGCTCGACGATGGGCAGATCGTCTGGGAGTTCAAGGCGCACCACATACTGCTCGATGCGTATGGGCTGTCGTTGCTGACCCGTCGGGTGGCGCAGGTGTACACCGCGCTGTCGCGGGGTGCGGCCGTACCGGAGTCGACGTTCGGCACCGTGGCCGAGATGATCACGGCCGAGGACGAATACGAGCGCAGCGATGTCGCCGAGCGCGATGGTGAGTACTGGAGTGCCTTCGCCGAATCGCAGGCAGATTCCGCAGCGTCGCTGGTGCCGGCGTCGCCGAGCGAGAACATGCCCATCGGTGTGTCCGTGTCGATCGACCGGGAGGTCATCGACAGGGTCGACCAACTGGCTCGATCGGTCGGCGCCACCTGGGGTGAGGCGATGATCGCCCTCTGGGCCTGGTACGACTCGAATCGGTCGGGCAGTACCAAGGCGACCATCGGAATCCCGATGATGGCTCGGCGCGGGGTGGGCCTGCGTACCCCGATGATGCAGGTGAATGTTCTGCCCGTGTCGCTGGAGATCGACCCACGCGACAACGTGGGCGAGTGGATCACCCGTGCGGCGGCCGCACTCGGCGGCGTGCGCCGCCATCAGCGTTACCGGGGTGAGCGCCTCGCCCAGGTGTCCGACGGCGTCAAACCTGCTCTCTCGCAGATCAATCTGCACGTGTTCGACTACCACGCCGATTTCGCGGGAACGGTCGCGGTCACCGAGGAACTCGGCACCGGGCCGGCCGACGACCTCAATCTGTTCGTCTACAACGACAAGGTGAAGGGGTTCGCGCTCGAACTCAAGGCCGACCCCACCCGGTACAACGAATCAGAACTGCGGATGCATCTGCGAAGGATCGAGAGCGCAGTCCGCAGGCTGTCGTCGCTGTTGGCCGACGATCGTCTGCGCGCACTGGCTCCTGCCGACCCCGTGGACACCGACCTGTTGTCGGAGTGGGTGTCCGGGCAACCCGAGGTCAGCCGCGAGGTGACGATCGACGAGCTGTTGCAGACTGCAGCCAGGGAGCATCCGGGGCGTGTCGCGGTGGCCGTCGATGATCGGCACCTCACCTATGCGCAGTTCGATTCTCGGGTGAACCGCATTGCCCGGCACCTTCTCTCATCGGGTGTGCGCACCGGCGACCGCATCGCGGTGATGGCCGTGCGCGACGAGTGGCTGCCCGTCATGCTCGCGGCAGTCATGCGCGCGGGCGCTGTGTACGTTCCGGTGGACCCCGATTATCCAGACGACCGGATCGAGTTCCTGCTGCAGGACGCCGCACCGAGTGCAGTGCTGACGAACTGTGGCGACGCTCTCGACATCGGGCGGTTCGCCGAAGTCGTGGGGACGCCGCTCATCGACGTCGCGGACCCTTCGGTGGTGCGGGACCTCGACACCGTGTCGGCGGAACCGGTTGGCGACGCCGACCGAACACGCAGACTGCTCCCCGGAGATGCGGCGTATCTGATCTACACCTCGGGCACGACAGGTCGTCCGAAGGGCGTCATGGTCAGTCACGCCAACGTCATCGCATTGTTCGACGCCGCCACACACTTCGACTTCCGCGCCGACGACGTATGGATCTTGCTGCACTCGTACGCCTTCGACTTCTCCGTCTGGGAACAGTGGGTGCCACTGACCACCGGGGCTGCGCTTGTCGTCGTCGGCCAGGATGTCCTGCGCGATCCGGTCCTCATCGGAGATGCGATCCGCAGGCATCGGGTCACCGTTCTCAATCAGACACCGTCAGCGTTCTATGCACTGATCGACACCGAACAGCACCGGACGGACAGCCCAGACCTCGCACTGCGAACGGTCGTGTTCGGCGGCGAGGCACTGAATGCGGCCAGACTCGCGCCATGGCTGGATCGCCACCCGACCACGCCGACGTTGATCAACATGTACGGCATCACCGAGACCACGGTGCACGTCACGCACACCGTGGTGTCGTCGCACGGCGATGTCGCAGGAGCGTCGGTCATCGGGCGGGCGCTGCCCGGCCTGCGTGCCGACGTCCTCACCCCTCATCTGCAGACGACGCCGATCGGCGTCGTCGGAGAACTGTATGTGGCCGGACCGCAGGTCGGTCTCGGATACCGCGGTCGTCCGTCGCTGACCGCAACAAGATTCGTCGCCGACCCGAACGGGTCCGGAACCCGTATGTACCGCACCGGCGATCTTGCGAGGTGGAACGTCGCGGGCGAGCTGGAGTATCTGGGCCGCATCGACGACCAGGTCGAGATCCGCGGATTCCGTATCGAACCGGGTGAGGTCGCCGCCGCTGTGCAATCGCATCCGGATGTGACGGCTGCTGCTGTCGTCGCCGTCGATCGGGGTGCCGAATCGAGTGGCGCCGCGAACCCACATGCCGCAGCAGGAACGGTTCTCGCTGCCTACTATTGCGCGGCGGTCGAGTCCGACTCCGAAGGACAGCCACTCGACGCCGCACTGCGCGTCTGGGCCGAGACTGCGCTGCCCGCCCACATGGTGCCGTCGGTGTTCGTCCGGGTGGACGCATTGCCGATGACAGCGAACGGCAAACTCGATCGCCGAGCGCTTCCCGCAATAGATCTCGGCGCGCGCAGCGGCCACGGGCGTGAAGTCAGCACCGCCGCAGAGCGCGCTATCGCGGCTGTCTTCCTCGACGTACTCGGCCTCGACTCGGCGACCCAACTGTCGGCCGACGACGACTTCTTTGCCCTCGGTGGCGACAGCATCGTCTCCATCCAGGTGGTATCGCGAGCCAGGCGCGCAGGACTGGTGACCACAGCCAAGATGGTGTTCGAGCAACGCACGGTAGCGGCGATCGCGGCCTCGGCTGTTCCTGCGGTTGATGGCCGTGAGATCTTCGGACGGGACCTGGCGGCGGGAGGCGGCCACGGCGGCCTGGCTCCGTTGATGCCGATCGCCCATCGCCTGATCGATGTACCCGGATTCGATTCTTTCGCACAGACATTTGTGTTCGTGACCCCCGAGGATCTGACGTGGGAGCGGCTCCGCGACGCGCTCGACCGAGTGGTCGGACGACACGGGGCATTGCGCGCGCGGGTCGTCGGATCGGGCGAAGCACGCCAACTCGAGGTCGGTGCCGTCGGCGCGAATGCGGCAGACAGGCTCGATCGTGACGAGGGCATTGATGGACAGCTCAATCGGTGGAGCACCGAGAAGTGGCAGCAGCACCTGAGAGAAGTCGCGACCGACCTCGCGGGCGCGCTGGATCCGGCGGCAGGCGTCGTGTGGCGAGCGCGGTGGATCACCGATTCAGCGAGCGCCACAGGGCGCCTCGTCATGGTGATCCATCACCTCGTCGTGGACGGGGTCTCCTGGCGGATTCTCGCCGACGACCTGGCTGCCGCGTCGTCCTCCGATGTGCGCTCGCCTGATGTCGGCCTGTCCACCGCAGGCACCGGGCTGGCGGCGTGGGCCCAAGCGCTCACAAGCCAGGCCGCCGCAGGCGCTTTCGATGTTCAGAGACCGCTGTGGCTGGCGATGGCGGGGCAGACCGAGGGCGTTCTCGGGCATCGGCATCTCGATCCGCAGCGTGACACCTGTGCGCATGTGCGGCGCGTGAGTGTGATGATTTCCGCGCTCACCGCGTCCGCGGTACTGACCGACGTCCCGCGGATCGCTGCGGGAACCGTCGACGACGTCTTGCTCGGCGCGCTGTCCGCGGCGCTGTCCCAGTTGTTCTCCGATCGTGATGAGTTGTCGCACGACGGGATGGTCATCGGGCTGGAGGGTCACGGCCGCGAAGAGGGAGTCGTCGACGGCGCGGATCTGTCGACGACAGTCGGCTGGTTCACATCGTGGTACCCGGTGCGGCTTCCGCTGCCTCGCAGCGAGTTCGGACGATCCGAAGCCGATGGGTTGCACGGGAAGCGCGCGCTGGATGCAGTCCTGACCGTGAAGGAGACGCTTTCCTCGATACCCGACAAGGGCATCGGTTACGGAGTTCTTCGCCACCTCGCCACCGGACCGGCGATTGGGCTCACCGCCCTGGACCACCCGCAGATTGCGTTCAACTACCTCGGCCAGTTCCGAGGTGCCGGTGTTGGTGGCGTCGACAGTGAATTGCCATGGCAATCCGCCCCGGAGACAGCGGGATTGGGTCTGCATGCGGCCGACGAGATGCCGGCCCCGGCGGTCGTCGACATCACCGCCAGGGCAGTCGTCTCCGATTCCGGAGTCGAGCTGCACGCAGATTTCGCCTACGTCGAGTCGGTCATCGACGAAGCCGCAGTGCGTGCACTTGCCGACCGATGGACCACGGCGCTGGCGGCACTCGCGGAGTACGCCACCTCACCGCAAGCGGTTGTGGCACACTCGCCCAGCGACTTTCCCCTGGTCGACGTGTCGGCGGTCGACATCTCGACGTGGGAGCGCGAGCACGGGGAACTTCTCGGGGTGCACCCACTGACGCCGGCCCAGCGCGGTGTCCTTTTCCACTCAGCCCTCAATGCGTCCGGCGGCGTCGATCTGTATACGGCGCAACACGTTCGCGACGTTGCCGGCCGTGTGCAGCCTGACAGGCTCCGCGCCGCATGGCGAGCGGTGTTGACGAGGTATCCGCAGCTGACGATGGCTGTGCGGACCGCTCACGACGGCACTCCCGTCGCCGTCATCCCGGTGACCGTGGACGAGCCGTTGACGGTTATCGACCTGCGGGCGAGTGCGGATCCGGAACACGATGCCGCGACGTTCATCGATGACGACCGGGCGCGGGGCTTCGATGTAGAGCATGGCTCACCCATTCGTCTGACGCTCCTGCTCACCGCCGACGAAGCGGGTGTTCTTGTCCTCACGTCGCACCATGCGGTACTCGACGGTTGGTCCACTCCGCTGCTCGTCCAAGACCTGCTGCGGGCCTACCAAGCGCCCGAAACCGTTGCCTCGCAGGTGGACAACACGTTCTTCCGTTTCGTGCGCCGGATGGCGGAGTCGGACGCGCAGCACGCCATCGATGTCTGGCAGGGCCCGCTGTCCGCAGTCACCGAACCGACCCTGGTGGCCGGTGGCTGGCAACCGGACGACACGTCTTTCCCCGACACTGCCGAGACGGTTCTCTCCGCGCCCGTGACCGCCGAGCTCGCGAACCTCGCCAAGCGCAGATCGATCACACTGAACACCGTCGTCCAGGCCGCGTGGGCGCTGACGCTACAGATCCATACCCGCTCGGCGACAACGGTCTTCGGGTCGGTGGTCTCCGGGCGGTCCGTGGACGTCGACGGCATCGACACCGCCATCGGAATGTTCGTCAACACCATTCCCACGGTCGTGACCGTGTCACCCGACATGACAGTCGATGCAGTGCTCGACACCGTGCACGCCTTCAATGTGGCGGTGCTCGAGGGTCATCAGGTCTCGCTCACCGACATTCACCGTCTCAGCGCGATGCCGGCATTGTTCGACACGCTTGTGGTGATGGAGAACTACGTCAACGACGACACCGTGCTGGGTGAACTGCAACGCGCAACCGGTCTCAATCTTGAGCTACGGCAGTGGCGCGATTCGACGAACTATCCGCTCACGCTGCGCGTCGTTCCCGCCGCCGAATTGTCGGTCGAGTTGTCCTACCACCCCACCGGCGTGGACGCCGATTCCGCCCGCAGGATCCTGGACATCTTCACCCGTGTTCTCCAGGCGTTCGGAACGGGGACAGACACACAGATCGCGCGACTGAACACCGTGGGCGCCTCGGATGCTTCGGTGATCAAGCAGGTCTCGGCTGGACCCGCGTTGCAGGTACCCCCGGACACGACGGTCGATTCGCTGCTGGTCGCGTCTGCACAGTCCCATCATGACCAGACCGCGGTGGTCCACCGGGCTGTTGAGATGACCTACGCGCAGTTCGACGCGCAGGTGAACCGGCTGGCCCGGTACATGCTCGTCTCCGGTGTCCAGGTCGGTGACCGAGTGGCCCTGATCGGTGGTCGCGACGAGTGGCTACCCATCTGCGTTGCGGCCATCATCCGTGCGGGTGCGGTCTACGTCCCGGTGGATCCCGAGCATCCCCGGCGACGCCGGGACCACATCCTGGCCGAGTGCACACCCACCGCCATCCTGAGCACGGTGGCCCCCGACTCCCTGGGTGGCGAAGAGGATCTGATCGGCGACGGACGACTCGTGAACCTCCGGGATGAGTTGACCCTCACCATGATCGCTGCGGTGTCCGGCGAACCGATCAGGGAATCGGAACGAAACCGGCCGTTGCTGGCCGGTGACCTGGTGTACGTGATCTACACCTCGGGCACCACGGGTGCACCCAAGGGTGTGGAAGTGTCGCACCGCTCCCTGGTGAACCGCCTGACCTGGGGCGCGCATCTCATCGGCGACAGCGACGACGTGGTCGGCGTTGCCAAATCCGGTCTCGGTTTCATCGACGCACTCACCGAGATGCTGCACATCGTTGTGGTCGGAGGCCAGCTGATCGTCGCGACCGCAGACGAGGCGAAAGACCCCGCACAACTGTCGGAGCTGTGCGCGCGGGCGGGTGTCACCGATGTGGTGATGGTTCCGTCCCTGGCTCGCAACATCGCGGCGTCCGGCGCGTCACCAGCCAGCCTGCGCCGATTGACGGTGTCGGGGGAGCGACTCGATGTCCCGACAGTCGAGCAGCTCACGTCCGCGTGGCCGGATACGCCGGTGACGAACTTCTACGGCTCCACCGAGGTCGCCGGTGACGTGACCACTCATTTGTTGTCGCCGGACGGGCACGGTTCGGCGCCCATCGGCCTCCCGGTCGCCAATTCGGCTGTTCTGGTGCTTGATCCGATGCTGCGGCCGTCACCCGTCGGTGTCGTCGGTGAGTTGTACGTATCGGGTGTCCAGGTGGCTCGCGGCTATCGTGGGCAATCCGGTCTGACGGCATCCCGGTTTGTCGCCGACCCAGCCGGCTCGGGCGAGAGGATCTATCGGACAAGCGATCTCGTCCGGTGGTCCACCACCGGGGTCCTGGAATACTCGGGCCGTGCCGACGACCAGGTGAAGATCCGGGGCCAGCGTGTGGAACCCGGTGAGGTGGCTGCGGTACTCGGCTCGCACCCACGCATCTCGTCCGCGGCCGTGGTGGCGGTCGAACACCCGGTGTCGGGCACAATACTCGCCGCCTACTACACAGAAGCCGGCACCGAGACGTCCGACGCCCACGCTGTCGCGTCGGTGGCCGACGGGTTCGACGACGAACTGCGAGAGTGGGCAGCGTCGCGATTGCCCGCCCACATGGTCCCCTCTGCGTTCGTTCGGCTCGATGAGCTCCCGGTGACCGTGAACGGGAAGCTGGATCGAAGTGCGCTGCCGGCAATCGATCTGGGGGCAGGCGGTGGACGTGGCCGTCCATTGTCGACGGAGACCGAACACACCGTTGCCGCGCTGGTGGCCGACGTCCTCGGGCTCGGGGAAGTCCAATTGTCGGCCGAGGATGACTTCTTCGTCCTGGGCGGGCACTCGCTGCTGGCAACCCGGCTGATCGCGTTGCTCAACGCGCGATGCGACCGGGGATTGACGTTGCGCTCGGTGTTCGATCACCCCACCATCGCCGGCCTGGCCGGGGCAGTGGATGCGGCGGGTGGCCCCGGTGATTCTTCGGCGTTGCCTCGGCCCGTTGCCGTGAACCGCCCGGAGCACATACCGGCTTCCTCGGGCCAGCAGGCTCTCTGGGCCATCGAGGGCCTCTCGGAAGCGAGCGGCCGGTACGTCGTACCGGTGAAGTGGTACGTGGAGGGGTATTTCGACCAGGCGGCCTGGGAACGAGCCCTCGAAGTGGTCGTCCGCCGCCACGAGGCGCTGAGGACCCGGTTGGTGGAGGCCGGGGAACACGGTCTTGTCCAGATCGTGGAACCCGCAGACTCCGTAGGCCGGTGGCTGACCACCGACCATCTGCACCTGGACGGGTCCGATGTCGGCACCGACTGGGACACGGTGGAGAACTGGGTACAGAGTCCGATCTCCCTCGATACGGACATGCCGATCCGCTCGCTCGTCGCACCGCGTGACAATGGCGGCCACATCCTCGCGGTTGCGATACATCATGCGTTTGTCGACGAGTGGTCGATGTCCACGGTCGCGAGCGAGCTCTGGGCAGCATACGGCGCCCTGAGCGAGAATCGGGAACCGGCTCTGCCGCCGGTTGTGTTGCAGTATGCGGACTTCGCGGTGTGGCAGCAGCAGCTCGTCGACACCGTTGCCTTCGAGCGAGGCACTCAGTACTGGGCCGATACCCTGGCTGGGGCGCCCGAGTTGTCCACCCTCCCGCCCGATCGGCCGCGGCCGGCAACCCCCACCTTCCAGGGCGGTTACAACGGACTTGTCGCCGACGAGGCGACAACCGCTGCCCTGCAACAGCTCTCCGCTGACACCGATGCCTCGATGTTCGTGGTCGTCCACGCCGCGGTCGCTCTGACCTTGCACAGGCTGGGGGCCGATTCGGACATGGTGCTCAGCTCGCCGACCGCGGGACGTCCGGACGCGGCAGTCATGTCCACGGTCGGCTACTTCATCAACACCGTGGCCGTCCGGCACCGCCTGCAACCGATGTGGACGCCGAGAGAGTTCTTGAGCGCCACCCGGGAAACAGTGCTCGGAGCTCTCGACCACCAGTTGATCCCTTTCGACAGGGTTGTGGCGGCATCACGCGTCGGCCGGATTCCGGGAGCGAACCCGCTGTGTCAGGTGCTGCTGAACTTCGTGACCGAGCACGAGCAGATCAGAGACGACACCCTCCAGCCCGCCGGCCTGTCCCATTTCGAGAGGGTCGGCGGTGTCCTGAAGACCGTCAAGGCCGACTTGGAACTCGAGTTCCAAGTGCTGAACGGCGTTCTGACGGGTGGTGTCTCGTACGCCGCCGAGCTGTACACACCGGCCTCCATCGACCGTTTTGTCGACGTGTTCACCGCCGTCCTCGACGTGATGGTCCACGCTCCTGACAAGCCGCTGAGCGCTGTCGAGTTCGGCCCCGTGCCGCTGCAGGATGCCGGACGCAGCGAAAACCTGGCTGCCGAGCACCCGACCGTGGACGCCATGCTCCAGGCCGCCGCCAGTGAGTTTCCGTCGGAACCTGCGCTGGTCTTCGGAGAACGGACCTACACCTCGGCGCAGTTCGATCAGCGTGTCAACCGGCTGGCCCGCCAGCTGATCCGTTCCGGCGTCGAGGTCGGGGACCGTGTGGCGGTCCTGATCCACCGGCGCCCGGAGCTGCCCCTTGCCATGGCCGCGGTGGTGCGTGCCGGCGCCGCGTTTGTCCCCATCGACCCCGCCTACCCACTCGATCGAATCCGGTTTCTGATCGAAGACAGCGGCGCTGCAGTGTTGATCACCGCCGGTCGCGACGACGATGGCTCGATGTACGGCCACACCAACACATTTGATCTGGCCGATCCAGCGGTGACGTCGCGGATCGACATCATGGACCCGTCGCCCGTCGGCGATGACGAACGCTCGCGTCGATTACATGCCGACGACTCGGTCTACGTGGTGTACACCTCGGGCACCACCGGGCGACCCAAAGGGGTCGACATCACGCACCGGGCATTCGGTGAGCTGATCCGTCGCCGCCAAGACCTCTGCGAACTGGCTCCCGGTGATGTCGTGATGGCCAGAACGGCAATCGGTTTCGATCCGGCGGCGGCAGAGTTGTTCTGGCCGCTGGCCTTCGGCGGTGTTGTGCACTATCTGGATGACACCCAGTTCGCAGACCCGGCGTATATCGCTGAGCTGTTGAACAACAACCACTTCGCCTGGATCGACTTCACCCCGTCGCTCATGGAGGAGGTGCTGCGGCAGGGCACCCTGACGGAGCTGGCGCCCAATGTCCTGTCGCTGGGTGGCGAAGCGGTGCCGTTGTCGCTTGCCCGTGACCTCCACACGAGATTTGGTGTGAGGGCATGGAACATCTACGGCCCGGCCGAAGCGACGATCGAGGTCGTACTCGGCCAGTTCGACCCCGGCGCCGACTACTCGGACGGGACCCTTCCGATCGGGCGTCCGCTCACCAACACCACTGCCGTCGTGCTGGATTCGTGGTTGCGGAGAGTGCCGGCAGGTGTCATCGGCGAACTGTACGTGTCGGGCGTGCAATTGGCGCGTGGTTACCACCGCCGCCCCGGCCTGACGGCCGGGAGCTTTGTCGCCGACCCACGGGGCTCTGGTGGTCGCATGTACCGGACGGGCGATCTGGCCCGATGGAATGCCGATGGCCTTCTCGAGTATCTGGGACGTGTCGACGATCAGGTGAAGATTCGGGGCCAGCGGGTGGAACCCGGCGAGGTCGCCGCGGTGGTGGGCGGCCACCACTGGGTCGGATCCGCCGCAGTGGTGCCGGTCGAACATCCGGTCGCCGGAGTGACTTTGGCGGGGTATGTGACCGCACTCGGCGATGGTGCCCATCTGTCCGACGACCTGTTCGCGGAACAACTACGCGAGTGGGTCGGCGCCAGGTTGCCGGCACACATGGTGCCGTCCGTCTTCATGCGTCTGGACGTGCTGCCGACGACTGCCAACGGCAAGGTGGACCGCCGGTCCCTTCCTGCCGTGGACGTGGGTGTCTCGAGCGGCCGGGGACGCGAGCTGGAAACCGATACAGAACGTGTGGTCGCGACGACGGTCGCAGGGGTTCTCGGGGTGGACGCCGACGTCGTGATGGCCGCCGGTGACGACTTCTTCGCCCTCGGTGGGCACTCGCTGACGGCAACACGGTTGGTCGCGCTACTCAACGACCGGTGTGGATCTGATCTGACGTTGCGGTCGGTGTTCGATCACCCGACCATTGCCGAGCTCAGCGCCGCGGTGGACGCAGCGATGAAGACCGCCGCACCGGCCGCGCATCCGCAGCCAGGCAAGATCGAACGGCCGGAGCACATCCCGGCTTCGTATGGCCAGCAGGCGCTCTGGGCGATCGGCCAGGCAACCGGGCCGAGCAGCCAGTACGTCATCGGTGATGCGTTACAGGTGGACCCGGGTCTTGATGCGGAGACCCTGCGACGGGCTGTGGTGTCGGTGGTGCGGCGCCACGAAGCGCTGAGGACTCACTTCGACTGGCGTGCGGGAGATCTGGTCCAGGTCATCCGTGACGCACGCGACGCGGACGGTGTTCCGTACGACGTCGTTGACGTAGCGGAGGCTGACGTTGCGCGCACGGCCGGCGAGCGCCTCGGACGGCCACGGGACGGCTCGGAGGAGTGGCTTGTCGAGTTCGTGCATCTGCGCAGTGCCGGTCGTCAGTGGCTGCTGGTGGCGGGGCACCACATCGTGTTCGACGAGACGTCTTTCGACGTCTTCCTGTCCGATCTCGACCTCGCTCTGCGGGCTGAGGGTGGCGATGACCCTGCGCGACAACAGCTTGCCGACGGTCAGGGACGTCTGCGGCAGTTCGCCGACTGGGCGATCCAGGAACGGTCCGTGCTCGACTCGGCGGCGGGCGGGCGCTCCGCCCTCATCGAGCGGGTCACGACGCGGCTCGCGAACCACGTGGTGTACCCGTACCTGCCCTACGACCACGCGGGCCCCGGCCGGCTAGCGGCATCGACGGCGGCGGAAGCCGAATGTGTTGTGCCGAAACAACTCGTCGAACAGGTACAACAATTCGCCGCCCGGAGTCGTGTCACGCCGCTGATGCTCCTCAACGCCGCACTGTCTGCGGCGTTGGCATCGCACGGCGCCGCGAACAGGTCCGTCTTCGGCACGCCGGCGACACTGCGCCAGGGGCCTGATGCCGAGCAGTCGATCGGGTACTACCTCAACACCGTTCCGGTGCCGGTGTCGACCGAACCATCCGCGAGCTTTTCCGACAACGTAGCCGAATCGCGCCGGCTCCTGCTCGAATCCCTCGACGCCCGAGACGTGCCGTTCGAGTTCGTGGCATCGTCACCCAGTCTTCGCGTGAGTGCCGAGAGCACATCGCCGGTCTTTCAGGTGTTGACCGCGTACCGCGCAGCGGCACCTGATGAGTCCCACCGATATCTCAGTCGCGCGATCGACGTCCTCGATGCCGGGCGCTCCGAGTCGGTTGCGAAGTTCGATCTCACCGTTGCCATCATCGACAACGACGGCGCCTGGACTCTGTGGTTCAGCTACGCATCGGCCCTGTTCGAGCCCGCAACCATCGAGAACCTGATGGCGACCAGCGCATTCCTGCTGATCGCCGGCAGTCAGTCGCCGACGGCGACAGTGCAGCAACTGTGCTCGGAGTACATCGCACCCGAGCGGTCGCGACTCGGCGGGATGCCAACAGGTGACCATAAGGCGGAAGCCGTTCTCTCTGAGAGGGTCCGGCTGCCCGCCTCCCTGTTCAGCGTCAGCGACGTACGTGTGGCCGCGTTGCGGCTCCTCGGGTGGGGCCTGACCGGGTCCGGTGTGGTGCAGATGCCGCTTGCCGTGGATCGGGACGGACCGCGACCGGCAGCGACTACTCCGTTGATCGTGTGTTCGACCTCCGACGGCGTGCACGCCGACGACTTCGAGATCCGGGTGCCCGGTGACGGCCGCTTCGACCTCGAATCGGTCGGCGTGGTCAAGACTCTTCTGTTTGCGGTACTGCACGCCCCTGATGCGGATCGGTTGCAGATCGATCTGCCACCGGCCGGCCTGATCGACGCCGAGCGTGACGCAGCGGGCGACCGCGTCGACGACCACAGTGACCGATGGCTGGCCTTCGCAGATGATGTCGACATCGCCGATCCGATCACCCTGGCCTTCGATGACCGAGACCCGCGCATGGGACGCAGTGTCGTGAATGTTGATGCCGCAACCGGACCGGTCGACCTGGCAGACCTGCGTGCGTCGGTGGTGTCGTCGACGGTGCAGGCTCTTTGCTCCATCGATGTCCTGACCCCTGCGGACCTCGTCTCCGAAGGTGTCATCATCGACATCGAAGAACCGTCGCGCGAAGACATACGGCAGTACATCATCGGGCGAGCGCGGCGGACGTTCCCCGTGTTGGTCCGATGGGCCTCGGAAACAGGCGATCTCGCCGACGAGACCCACGACGCTCTGGCGATGACCCCTGCCGAGGCAGAGGGCTATCTGATCCTGCGCGACCACAGTCCTGCGACCATCGGCGTCTTCGATGACCTTCCCGAGGCGCAGATCCTGATACGGCTCCATCACGCGGGTTCTCCTGTGGCGCCGGGCATCACCGCATCACCGGGAGTCCATGCGCTGGTGCTCGATGTGGTCGTGGCCGGTACGGAGAGTTCCGGGGTGGCCGTGGCCGTGGACGTCGTGACAACGCTGCCGATTGATGCGGTGGTCCTGGCAGAACGAGTTGCGGCCGCCCTGACAGCGACCGGATCGGTGGTCGGCCTTCTGACCTCACCCGACCCGTGGGCCGACGGTGTTGTGTACGAACAGATTGCCGCGCCGCAACTGGTGGAGGTCGGTGCGAACCTCACCGAAGAACTGTCGGCCACGTTCGGCCAGGTCGCCGAGATCCTTCCGGTCAGTCCGCTCCAAGAGGGTCTGCTCTTCCACCTGCTGACGGCGGAGGCTGCCGACTCGACGGACGTCTATTCGTCACAGTTCGTGATCGACTTCGTCGGCGCCGTCGATCCGGACCGGTTCCACGCCGCGGTCACGGCATTGCTGTACCGCTACCCGAACCTGCGGGCCGGATTCCATGTGCACGGTGAATCCACCTTCCAGATCGTCCAGGCCAAGGTGGAGGTGCCCTGGACCTGGTATCGGCAGGCAGATACCGCCCGGCTCGGGCGCGACTCGATCCTGCAGGACGAACGTCGCCGGCCGTTTGCCGCGGACGCTCCGCCTCTGATGCGGTTCGCCCTGTTGCAGAACGACTCCGAGAGGTGGACGTTGTCCGTCGTCTTCGAGCATCTGCTCATGGACGGCTGGTCGAGCGGCCTGATGTTGGAGGCGTTGTTCAGGCTGTACAACGAGATCGACGTCGCCGCCGATGTGGTGCCCGATCGGATCACCCCTGCAGAGCCGTCGTTCCGGGACTATCTGCAATGGCTCCAGACCCGTGACACCCCAACAGGTTACGCAGTGTGGGCCCGCGAATTGGGCGGCATCGAATCGCCTACCCTGATCCGTCCTGGCGTCACCGAGCCCGCCCGCGCCTCGCATGCGCGGGACCACGAGATGGATCTCGACGAGACGCTGTCGGCTTCGATACGCGCCGTGGCAGCTGACGCCGGCGTCACTGTTGCGACACTGCTCTATACAGCGTGGGGTGTGCTGCTGAGCAAGCTCGTGGGCCAGAACGACGTGGTGTTCGGCACGGTGGCCTCAGGCCGCAGCCCGGATCTGCAGGACTCCGACCAGATCATCGGTCTGCTGTTCAACACGGTTCCGGTGCGCACCACGGTGCGCCCGGGAAACACGGTCCGTGAACACCTACGCGCTCAGCAGCACAGCCAGCTCGAGACGATCGAACACCCCTATGTGCAGCTGTCGCAACTGCACAGCGCGGTGGGCGTGGACCAGCTGTTCGACACGCTGTTCGTGATGCAGAACCACCAGTGGATCGACACCGACGCGCAATGGTCGCAGATCGGTCCGGACGGCTCGGTCTCGGTGGACGATGTGTCACTGCAGGACGCGACGCACTACCCGGTGTCGATCGCCTGTCACCCCGGCCGAACCATCCATCTCCGATGTGCCTATCGCAGCGACCTTCTCGCCGCAGACGAGGTCACCACCCTGATGGCACGGTTCGTGCGAGTCGTGCGCGGATTCGTCGACGATGTGGATGCGCCGATGGCCAGGATCTCGGTCCTGTCCGAGGACGAGTCTGTTGCCGGTGTCACCGCCGGTCTGGTGCGCCAGGACATCCCGACGGAGTCCATAGCATCGCTGCTGGCCCGTCAGGTGCAGGCACATCCCGACCGGACTGCGTTGGTGTCGGGCCGGACACGCCTCACGTTCGAGGAGATGTCGGCGCACGTCCGCACGTTGGCGGCCGAACTGGTCCGACGGGGCATTGGATCGGAGGACCGGGTCGCCCTGTACCTCGAGCGCGACCACAACATGGCCATCGCGATGTTCGCCGTCTTCGAGATCGGCGCTGCCTACGTGCCGATCGACCCCGAATTGCCGCCTGCCCGGGTGGGATACATCCTCGATGACTCAGAGTCCTCGATCGTGTGCACCTCGGCGATGCTGGCGTCATCCCTTCCCGCGACCGCACCCGAACTGCTGCTCGTGGGTGAGACCTTGTCCGGGGCCGATACACCGGTGCCCGAGACGGTGCAGCGCGCTGTCGATCCAGCCGGCCTGGCGTACATCATCTACACGTCGGGCTCCACCGGTACGCCGAAAGGTGTTGCGGTCCCGTACGGCGGATTGATCAACATGTTCTACAACCACGTCGAGCGCATCTTCCGCCCGGCCACCGAAGGCCGGGGCGGCGCGCCTATGAAGATCGCGCACACCACGTCGTTCTCGTTTGATGCCTCGTGGGAGCAGTTGTTCTGGCTGCTGGACGGACATTCGGTGTACGTCATCAGTGAGAGCATGCGCAAAGATCCTGCTGCGCTGCTGTCCTACTACGCGCAGAACCGCATCGACGGATTCGACGTCACGCCCTCCTACGGTGAACTCCTGGTCGAATCAGGCCTGTTCACCCATACCGAACCCGGCTACGACGGCATCTCGTTCTTCTCGCTCGGAGGAGAGGCGGTCCCGGAGACGTTGTGGGCGACGCTGCGTGAGCGGCCCGGTCTGTGGTCGTACAACCTCTACGGCCCAACGGAATACACGATCAACGCGCTCGGCGCGAATCTCGCCGACAGTGACCGCCCGAATGTCGGCGAGCCGATCTTCAACACGATGGCACTGTTGCTCGACCGGTCGCTCACCCCGGTGCTCGACGGCGTGGCGGGCGAGTTGTATCTCAGCGGTGCCGGAATGGGCCGGGGCTACCAGGGTCGGCCTGATCTGACGGCCGCGTCGTTCATCGCCCACCCGTGGCGGTCGGGCGAACGGATGTACCGCACCGGCGACCTGATGAGGCGTCAGCCAGATGGGTCGCTGGAGTACCTGGGGCGCTCGGACGATCAGATCAAGATCCGCGGGTTCCGCATCGAACCGGCGGAGATCGCCAGTGCCCTCGTCGATCGTGACGACGTGTCGCGCGCCACGGTTGTGGTCCGCAAGAGTTCGTCCGGTAAGGCGTTGCACGCCTATGTCGTTGCTGCGGGGGAGGCCACGATCGAGGTCTCCGACCTGCGTGATCATCTCGCGGCCCGGCTGCCCGACTACATGGTTCCCTCGGCCATCGGGGTTGTCGAGAACATCCCGCTGACGGTGAACGGCAAGGTCGACGTACGCGCTCTACCCGAGATCGAACTGGCAGAAGAGGTTGCGCGGGAGCCCCAAACCGAGTTGGAGAAGACGATCGCTGCCGCGGTCGCAGACACCCTCGGGATATCCCAGGTGTCGATTGATGCGGACTTCTTCAACATGGGTGGTCATTCGCTGCTCGCGATGCGTCTGGCCGGACGCTTGAGCAACACACTGGGTCAACCGATCTCCGTTCGTGCGATCTTCGATCACCCGACAGTGGCGGAGATGGCGGCCGCCATCGACGGCGACGACAGTCCTGGCGACGTCGAGAAGGCACCCGGACTGCCGCGGATCGGCGAGATCGAGCGGCCGGACCAGATCCCGGCTTCCTATGGGCAGCAGGCACTGTGGGTGATCGACGAGATGGCGGGTGCGGGGTCGACCTACACGGTGACCATCCTGTGGCACGTCTCCGGCCGTCTCGAACCCATCGCGTGGTCCGCCGCCCTGCGTGACCTCGTCGTCCGCCATGAGCCGCTGCGAACCCGACTGTCAGAGGCCGACGACGGCTCGATCGTGCAGGTCATCACGCCGCCGGATTCGGTCGAGCGGTGGCTGCAGATCGACCACGTCGACGCAGTCGGATGCAGCGACGACGAGACGGTTGCGCTCATCGAGCAATGGGGCAGCAGGCCACTGTCCGTTGCTGCGGACTCGACCTTGCGAGGCGTGATCATGCGCCGCAGCGACGACCAGTTCGTTGTGGGCTTGGCGTTGCACCATGCTTTTGTCGACGAGGGATCCATCGGCTCGGTGTCCGGGGATCTCTGGAATGCCTACTGCGCACGTCGAAGCGGTGAGGCACCCGTCTTCGAGCCTCTCGCAGTGCAATTCGCCGACTATGCGGTGTGGCAGCGATCGCTGTTCGACCAGGGTCGATTCGACGAGTCGGTGCGCTACTGGAACGACCAGTTGGCCGGTGCACCGGAACTGTCCACCCTGCCTCCGGATCGCAGCCGGCCGAGCAGGCAGAGCTTCAAGGGGATCGACCTCGAGATCTCGCTGGACGACGGACTGGTGTCGCGCGTCCGCGAGACCGCGGCGAGGCTGGACGTCTCGATGTTCATGACCTTGCACGCGGCGGTCGCCGTGGCGATGAACCGGCTGGGTTCAGGCACCGATCTTGTGCTGGGATCGCCGACGGGCGGCCGATCGGAGGAGACCGTCGCCGATACGGTCGGCTATCTCGTCAACACGGTGCCGATACGGCATCGCCTGCTTCCACAGGACACCTTCCGAACCGTGCTGCAGCGCACCAGGAACAACGTGCTGACCGCGTTCGAACACCAGCGGGTACCGTTCGACCAGATCGTCGCCGCGGGGAACGGCGCTCACGTCGCCGGCGCGAACCCGTTGGTGCAGGTGCTGGTGAGCTATGTCGCTCAGTCCAGCGGATCGCACGAGCGTGATCTCCTTGCGAAAGCCGGCCTGGGCCTGCTCGATCCACTGGGTGGCAGTCTCGGAGTGGTCAAGGCCGACCTCGACGTCTTCTTCGTCGACGACGGCGAGCGGATCGAAGCCAACCTGGCATACGCGGTCGACCTCTATGAGGAATCGACGATCAGGCGTTTCATCGAGACACTGGTGCAGGTACTCGAAGTGGTGGCCGAGGATCTCGACACCTCGCTCGCTGCTGCGCAGTTGGTACCTGTCGAGTACGTCGACATCACCCGATCCGCTCAGGCCCCTGGGGCGACGACCGTCCACGAGGAAGTCACGGTCGACGGGTTGTTGCGGAGCGCTGCAGCTGAATTCGCCTCGAGCATCGCAGTTGTACACGGCGCGATCGAGTGGTCGTTCGCAGAGCTCGACGGCCGGGTGAACCGGTTGGCCCGCCATCTGATCGGAGCGGGCGTACACGTCGGCGACCACGTCGCCGTGGTCGCGCAACGGGACGAATGGCTGCCGGTGATGATGGCTGCGGTGTTGCGCGCCGGCGGCGTTTACCTGCCGATCGATCCCTCCTACCCCGACGAGCGGATCACCTACCTGCTCGAGGACTCTTCTCCGACTGTGGCGGTGACCAATTCGCCGGACTGGAACGGTTCGGCCGGTACCGCCGACATCCCGGTGATCGACGTCCTGGCAATCGGCAGCAGCGCCGAGGAATCGGATGCGCCGATCACGGACGACGACCGGAGCCGACCTCTGTTCGCCGATGACGCCGCCTATCTGATCTACACCTCGGGGACAACCGGGCAGCCCAAGGGCGTTGTGGTCTCGCACCGGGCGCTGGCCAACCGGTTGCAATGGGGTCGCCGGCGGTACCCGTTGACCGGGCCGATTCTCGTCAAGACGCCGATCGGGTTCGATGTGTCGCTGCCCGAACTGCTCTCGCCGCTGGTGGAGGGGCACGCCGTGGTGGTTCTCGCGGCAGGCGATCATCGCGATCCGTGGAAGATCGTCGACGCGGTGACCCGCCACGACATCGAACGCGTGAACTTCGTGCCGTCGATGGCCGACATCCTCGTGGAGAACGTCGACGCGGACGCCGGGGCCCAGGTGGCCGAGGTCCTGCTCGCCGGTGAGGCACTTCGCTGGAGTCTGGCCGACTCGATCGAGTCGTCACTGGGCGCCAACGTCCTCAACATCTACGGGCCGACGGAATCGGGCGAGGTGATGTACTTCGACTGTGGAGCGGTACCCGGTGAACAACGTGAAGGATTTGTCCCGATCGGATGGCCGGTGGCCAATTGCGTTGTGCTCGTGCTCGATCCGTGGCTACGACGGGCCCCGGCAGGTGTGGTGGGCGAACTGTACCTGTCAGGCGCGCAGTTGGCCCGTGGTTACCACGATCGTTTCGGGCTGACTGCATCGCGGTTCATCGCAGATCCGACCGGACGCGGTGGACGCCTCTATCGCACAGGGGATCTGGTGCGAGCCGACGGCAATGGTGTGCTGGAGTACGTCGGACGCGTGGACGACCAGGTGAAGATCCGAGGCCAGCGTGTGGAACCCGGCGAGGTCGCTGCAATCCTGGACGGCCACCCCCGGGTGTCATCGGCCGCCGTGATCGCAGTCGACCACCCATCGTCGGGAAAGACGCTGGCCGCGTACTACACAACGGGCGAGGTCACTGACAACCCGGCTGCGTTCGACGATGATCTGCGCGACTGGTGCGGTTCTCGACTGCCGGCCCACATGGTGCCCACGGCGTTCACCATGCTCGACGTGTTGCCGGTGACGGCCAACGGAAAGCTCGACCGTTCCGCTCTTCCCGCGGTGGAGGTGAGCGGGCACGGCCGTGACGGACGGACTCTGTCACCCGGAACCGAAAGGGCCGTCGGGGAACTGGTGGCGCAGGTGCTGGGACTCGGCGACGTCGAACTGTCGGCCGACGACAACTTCTTCGATCTCGGAGGGCATTCGTTCACCGCCGTGCGGCTGGCATCGCGAATAGCTGCGGAGTTCGGTGTGAAGGTGGGTGTTCGCAACATCTTCGAGAGCCCGGTGGTGTCGTCGATAGCAAACCTGATCGACCGGTCCACCGATCACTCGGATACCGATCATCTGCGGGACTCTGTGCTGCTGAGGCTTTCTCCGACGGCCGGGGCCGCGTACACCGAGCACCTGTTCTGTGCCTATCCCGCGTCGGGATCAGCCGTGATGTACGACCGCTTGGTGGCCCACGTACCGGACGGCGTGGCCGTGTACGGGCTGCAGAACGTGTCGCTGTTCGATCCCGAGATGGACATGGGCGATCTGGATGCGACGGCGCGCTGGTACTTCGACCTCATCGACCGTGAGGCCGATGGTGGCGACATCCATCTGCTCGGCTGGTCGTACGGCGCGCACCTCGCATTTGCACTCGCCAAACTGATCGAGAAGCAGAGCGACTCGAAACTGATCAGCCTGACGCTGCTCGACTCGGGCCCGACACCAGAGCCGGGTTACATCACGGGAGCGATGTCACTACAAGAGTCGATCGACGACTTCTGCTACGCATTCAGCATCAACCACCGTTTCTCGACGGTGGACGAGCTCGTCGATCACGCCGTCGATGTGGCGCCGTTGTGGCCGGGGATCCAAAAGTCCGACGTACGAGGCATGTTGAAGTCGGGCGCGACCGCCACCGAGCATCTTGCGAGCCCGACGCAAGGACAGGTACACGCGGATGCTTTGCTGTTGCAGGCAGGGGTGGACGGCAATCTAGACACCTTTAACTGGCGTCATCACATCGTTGGAAAGGTGGAATATTCATCGACCATAAAGGGGCATCGAGAGATGCTTGACGACGACGTCGTTGCGGATTGGGGAGATCGGTTGCGCCGGTTCATCTCTGATACCCGAAGCTCAAAGACCTTTTGATAAACACTCCGGAACATTTCCGGAGCAAGAATGGAGAACTGACAATGAAGAAGTCTCGAAGACTGCGGCTGTGGTCGTTGTTGGCCGCGCTGCCACTGCTTTTCGTGGTCCTGCTGACCGGATGCTCGGACGATTCCGACAAGGATTCGGCCTCGGGCGAGACCCGGACGGTGGAAACTGTCGACGGTCCTGTCGAGATCCCGACCGACCCCCAGCGCATCGTGGCGTTGCGTGGCTCGGCAGAAGCACTGCTCAGCCTCGGTAGCGACAAGGTCGTCGGCGTACCGGATCTCTACACGGCCGACTACTTCGGCACCGACACGGCCGCTTGGGACAAGTACCAGAGCCTGCCCAAGGTCGGCACCATCGCGCAACCGGATTATGAGGCGATTCTCGCGCTCGAGCCCGACCTCATCGTCGGCAACGTTCTCGAAAAGCATTGGGAAGCAATCGACAAGGAGAAGCTGAAGGCCATCGCGCCGGTCGTGAACCTCGAGGGCGGGTCATTGCTGGTCACCGACTGGTACGAGACCTTCGACGAGGCGGCCGACATCGCGGGCATGAAGACCGAGGCCGAGGAGCAGAAGCAGCAGTTCCACGCACGCGCCGACGAGATCCACCAGAAGTACGCCGACAAGATCGACGGCACCAAGTTCGTCGCGGTCGCGTCGTGGTCACCGGGCACTTTCTGGGACCAGAACGCCGGAACGTATGTGCCACACAAGCTCGAGGCCGCGGGGCTGACCTTCCCCACGGGCGAGGGACAGGAACGTTCGTATGAGCAGCTGGGAATGCTCGCCGACTACGACGTGATCGTCTACCCGACACGCGCAGACGGAACCACCACACCAGAGGTGCAGGCGATGCTCGACTCCGAGCTCTTCAAGAGTCTGCCCGCAGTACAGGCCGGACGGGTTCTGGCTGTGGCATACACGGATCCGTTCACCTACGCATCCGGAATGGCCAGCCTGGACAGCCTGGAAGCGCAGTTGGAGAAGCTCCCGCAGAAGTGAGTACCTGACTCAGATCGATGATGGCGCCGGCGTTTGCCGGCGCCATCATTGCGTAGCGTGCCCTGCCGCCGTCGGAAACAGCGGTGCGGGAGTCGGTCAGGCCCGGTAGGACGCGAACAGATCTCGGTACGCCGGGTAGTGGTCCTCCAGTACGCCGAGTTCCGTGGCCCGGACGAAGTTCGGATGGTCCCGGTACTTGCCGATGTCGGCGAGTTGCTTCATCCCGTAATAGCCTGCGGGAGCAGGGGAGTGGTTCGCGGAGGCCGGCGCCGGGCTTCGATCGAGGGAATCGATGTTGTCGACGAAGATGTCGTGACAAGCCTGCGTCACCTCCATCGACAGTTCCTCCAGCGTCACGGACTCGGTGAGTGCGATAGCCCGTCTGTCGATGACGTCGCCGGTGTCGATCCCCGCGTCGACGCGATGGAGGGTGACACCGAACTCGTGCTCACCGTTCAGGATTGCGAATACTGCGGCGGCAATGGGCAGGCCCCGATACCGCGGAAGCGGCCCGCCGTGAATGTTCACGATGGTCACGCCGAGTTCCAGGATCGGCTCACGAAAGATGAAGGGATTACCGGTCGAACACACCAGTCCGTCTGTGCAGATCTCGTCGATGCCGTCAGCCAACTCGTTGACGTCGTCGGTGCCGGCGCATTCGAGATCGGACGCCCACGCGGGGACGGCTTCGCCCTCTGGGTGGATGACAACGTCGACCGGTGTGCCCACCGAGGCGGCATGACCTGCGGCACGCCACAGCAGAGCTCCTGAGCCGACCAGAATCACGAGAACTTCCCTTCGCCCGCGGTCTTCGAACCCAATCGAACCTAGGGTAGCCTAAACTTCATGACGACTTTCGGGCACCCCGGGGACTCGGCCACGCTCCAGGTGGACATTTCGGAGCTGCACGAGCGATGGAATGACCGGACGACACCAACGACCACGGCAACCGTTCCGGAGTTGTTCGCTGCTGCAGCCCGATCGACGCCTGATGCCCTTGCTCTCGTCGATGGGCGTACCCGACTCACGTACCGCGAATTGTCGGTCAAGGTGGGCGAATTGGCGGAACGCCTACGTCAGTCGGGGCTACCCGCCGAAGGTGTGGTCGCCATCGGTATGTCTCGCTCGGCCGAGATGGTCGTTTCCGTACTGGCCACGATGGCAGCCGGCGGCGCGTTTGTTCCTGTCGACCCGCACTGGCCCGAGACCCGTCGGCGACAGGTGAGCGCCGACGCATCGGTGCACATCGCACTGACAGCTGCGGACGACCGCACGGACTGGGGCACCGAGACGATCTCGGTGAGCCTCGCCGACTGGCGGTTCGGTGATTGTGTGCCGGACGCGTCCCCGCTGCGCGTGCAGGGGAACCAGTTGGCCTACGTGATCTTCACCTCCGGGTCCACCGGGACTCCCAAGGGGGCGATGATCCGGCACGAGGCGATCTGCGAACGACTTGTGTGGCAACGTGATCAGATACTGATGTTCGGACGAGACGATGCCTCACTGTTCAAAGCGCCTCTGGCGTTCGACATCTCGATCAACGAGATACTGCTGCCACTTGTCTCGGGTGGGTACGTGGTGGTGGCGGCGCCCGGAAGTGAGAAGGATCCTGACTACCTACTGGATCTGATCGCCTCGGAACGGGTCACCTACTTGTATCTGGTGTCCTCGATGCTCGACACCCTGTTGGCACTGGATCGCGATCGGTCGACCCGGTCGGGATCCGCGTTGGCTTCGGTCAGGCACATCTGGTGTGGCGGAGAGGTTCTGACACCCGATCTCTTCATGCGATTCCGGCAGCAATTGTCCACCACGCTCTATCACGGCTACGGACCGGCTGAAGCGACGATCGGCGTATCGCACGTCATCTACCGCGACGAGGCCGAGAGAATCGCCACGTCGATCGGTCGTCCCAATCCGCACACCCAGTTGTACGTGCTGGACGAGCAGCTCGAGCCGGTTCCGGTGGGTGTGGGCGGTGAGCTCTACGCTGCCGGATTCCTGCTCGGCCGTGGATATGTCGGCAACGCCGCGATGACTGCGTCGAAGTTCGTATCCAACCCGTTCGACCCCGACGGCTCACGGATGTACCGCACGGGCGACCTCGCCCGCTGGTGCGACAACGGTTCGCTGGAGTTCCTCGGCCGGGCGGACAACCAGGTGAAGATCCGCGGGAGGCGGGTCGAACTCGAAGAGATCGAGGTGATCATCTCCGGCCACCCGCAGGTGCGACAAGCGGTGGTGACACTGACGGGCAATACCGCCGGCGCCGACAGTCTGTCGGCCTATGTGACCGAGAACCCGGGCGCCACGGTGGATGTGGAGAACCTACAGTCCTGGTGCGTCGACAATCTTCCCGACTACATGGTGCCGTCGAACCTGATGGTCCTGGACGCTTTCCCCGTCACCGCCAACGGCAAGGTGGACCGCCGCGGGCTGCCTGCGATGACCCCCACTCGGCAAGGCGCGTTCATCGCGCCGCGTACACCCCACGAACAGCTCCTGTGCGACATCTTCGCGACCATTCTCGGGGTGGAGAAGGTCAGCGTCGACGACGACTTCTTCGCTCTGGGCGGAGACAGCATCGTGGCGGTCAAGGTTGCCCTGGCGCTGCGGCCGGAGGGATTCAGGCTCCGCTCACAGGACATCGTCTCTCACCGCACGCCCGAACATCTTGCCACGGCACTCACAGCGTCGGGGCCGGCGACGACAGTCCCGACAACCG
The DNA here is from genome assembly GCF_001598915.1 of Williamsia muralis NBRC 105860. Taxonomy (GTDB): domain Bacteria; phylum Actinomycetota; class Actinomycetes; order Mycobacteriales; family Mycobacteriaceae; genus Williamsia; species Williamsia muralis. Next base: position 742,219 of record NZ_BDAP01000002.1, read on the forward strand.
ACGCGCCTCTTGTAGAACTCGAAGACGACGAGTCGGACGAGATCCATTCCCAGGTCGATGGTTTGCGTGAGGTGCTGCCACTGACGGCCGTCCAATCCGGCATCTACTTCCATTCGATCGCGGTGGATGACCACGACCCCTACATGGTTCAGCAGATCGTCGAGTTGTCCGGGCCACTCGATGTCGACAGGCTCGCCGAGGCCACAGACGTGGTGATCCGCCGACATACGGCACTGGCGGCGGGCTTTCGCACCACGCGGTCGGGCCGGGTCATCTCGACCGTGGGGTCGACGCCCGCACCAGAGTTTCGGACGTTGAGTTCTGTTGATGAATCGACGCTGGAGGCAACGCAATTCGTGGACAGGGTTGCGTCTGAGGAACGCAGCCGCAAGTTCGATCTCACTCGGCCGCCGCTGATGCGCTACACCCTGATCACCATCGGGGAGGGGCGGTACCGGCTCATCCAGACGGTGCACCATCTGATCGCCGACGGTTGGTCGGTGGCACTGATCTGGAACGACATCATGGCTGCATATCGCGGCGAGCCGTTCGACTCCAGCGCACCGCAATTCAGCGACTTCCTGAGGTGGTGGACGCAGGGGCGAACCCCACAGAGCGAGGTGGAAGCGTGGAAGAACCACCTCGCCGACATCGGAGATCCGACACTGATCTCCGACCACCTGCCGCGCAGTGCGGGCAATGGCTTCGGTCGGCGCCGTCGTACGCTGGGGCCCGATCACCGGCAGGCACTGACGGCGTACGCCCGATCGCGATCGGTCAGCGAGGGTGCCGTGATGACCGCGGCATGGGGTGTTCTGCTGGGCTGCGTCCTGGGTCGGACCGATGTGGTGTTCGGTTCCACCACAGCGGGTCGTGGCGAAGATGTGGACGGCATCGACCGGATCGTCGGGATGCTGCTGAACACCGTGCCCACCAGGGTGCGCTGGACCCAGCGCGACACCATGGACGACGTGGTCCAGGACTTCGTCCGCGCGGAGACCGAAGTGCTCGACCACCAACATGTTCCGCTCCTGGATCTCCATTCGGCGTTGGGTGTACGCGAGTTGTTCGACACCCTGTTCTCGATCGAGAACCTCGAACGTCCCGACGATGTCGGCGATCTGCGACTCGGGGCCATCGAGTACATCCAGGCCCCTCACTACCGGTTGACTGCGCTGGTCACACTGCACGAGTCGGTGTCGGTGGCGTTGACCAACGACCGGGCGGCAATCGACGACGCGGTGGCAGACCGGCTCGCGGATCTCTACCTCGGTGTCGTAGAGCTGATCGTCACCGGATCCGATCGGGGTACCAACGCCTTTCGCGCGATCACCGCGACGTCCCCGGTTGACCATCGCACCGTGGTGGACACCTGGAACCCGCCGTCGAAGACTGCGGAACTGCCAGACTCGGTGGCTGAGCTCATCGAACGTCGGATGGCCGAATCGACGGAGCTGGCGGCCCTGGTTCAGGGTGACGTCACCGTGACCTACGGTCAGCTGGGAGAGCGGGTCAATCGATTGGCCCGCTTGCTGATCGAGTCGGGCGTAGGCCCGGAGGCCCGGGTGGCGTTGCTCCTCCCGCGCTCGCCCGATCTGGTCACCGCACTGCTCGCCGTGATCGTTGCCGGTGGCGCTTATGTCCCGATCGATCCACGGCATCCGACCGAGCGGATCAGCCACCACCTGTCCGACTCGTCCCCGACCGTGGTCCTGGCCACCGAGGCAATTGCGGTAACGCTCCGGGGGGCCGGCGTCGACGTCCCGGGTGTGCTGATCTGTCTGGACGATGCCGCGATCAACGGCCGGATGTCAGCATTGCCGGCAGGGCCCGTCGGCGCTGCCGAGAGGCAGACCCAGCTGCGCGGGGATCACGCCGCCTACGTCATCTACACCTCGGGGTCGACCGGTAACGCCAAGGCCGTGGTGGGATCTCACACCGGGTTGGTCAATCGCCTCGAATGGTCCACTGCGAGTTGGACCGACGGCAGCAGTCCCCTCGGAGGTGCCCGGCTCGCCAAGAGTTCGATCGGCTTCATCGACGGGTCCACGGAGATCTTGGGTGCGCTGTTGGCCGGGTGTCGGTTGGTGATCGCCGACGAATCCGAGTCGAACGACGCGGATCGTCTGGCGGACCTGGTGCAGAGTCACGGCATCACCCAACTCACCGGGGTGCCGACCCTGCTGCGGGCCGTCGCCGAAGTGGGAGCGGAACGGGTCGGTGTTGTCCGGCAGTGGATCTGCAGCGGTGAGGCGCTGTCCTCGGCTGTCGTCGACGAGATCAACCGGGCATCACCGGGTGCAACGGTGATCAACTCCTACGGTTCCTCCGAGGTGGCCGGTGACGTCGCATTCTCCTCGCGTTCCCCTGCGGTCGCCGAACCCATCACCATCGGCGCACCTGTGCCGGGGAGCCAGATCTATCTGCTCGACCCCTGGCTACGTCCGGTGTCACCTGGAGTCACCGGGGAGTTGTACGTCGGCGGGGCGCAGGTGGCCCGAGGTTATGCCGATCGGCAGGCCCTGACTGCTGCCACGTTCGTGGCAGACCCTTTCGGCCCGGCAGGCACCCGTCTGTACCGAACCGGCGATCTGGCCCGCTGGACCTCAGCCGGCTCGCTGCAGTATCTGGGCCGCCGCGACTTCCAGGTGAAGGTGAACGGCGTCCGCGTCGAACTCGAGGAGGTCGAGGCCGCGCTCGCCGCTGTACCCGGTGTGGCCGCGGCTGCTGCCACGGTTCACGAATCGGGCGAGTCGAGCCGGCTGGTGGGCTATGTGACGGCGGCAGAGGGCGCGCACCTGGACGGCCGGACGGTTCGCGACGCGGTGACCGCTGTTCTGCCCGTGCACGTTGTACCGATCGTGCTGGTCGTCGACGCCCTACCTCTCACGCCTACCGGGAAGGTCGACCGAAAGGCGCTGCCGACGCCCGATTTCAGTTCACTGACCACAGCATCGCGAGAGCCCCGTGGCGCCGCCGAGGAGATCTTGGTGTCGGCATTCGCGGAGGCGCTGGGGCTGCCCGCGGTCGGTGTCGACGACGACTTCTTCGACCTGGGAGGCGACAGCATCTCCTCGATCGCGGTGGTTCGGCGGGCCGGGCAGCGCGGTCTGGACCTCACCATCCAGGACGTGTTCGCGCTGCGCGCGCCGGCGCGATTGGCAGAGGGTCGAACCGTGGCGCCCGACGATTCGGCCGAGTCGTCCGTGCGACCAGAGCCCGTGCCGGTGGTTCCCCCGGTTGAGCAACATCGGCTCCGTCAGTCCGGTCTCGACATCGAGCAGCACGTGCTCACCGAGGTCGTCGATCTGCCGCACCCTGTGGAGCCCGCGCAGTTGGCGTCGGCGGTCGACACGGTGCTCCGCGAGTTCGAGTGCCTGCGGTGGCGGGTGAACCCACGTCACCGATTGCTGTGGAACACCGACGTACCCCCGTACGCAGACCGTCTGGCGTCGGAAAGTGTTGCAACACTGGATCAGTCCGGTACGGATGCCGAAGGCGCTGTGAGGACAGCGCGTGACCATGTGGTCGAGCGGGTGGACATCACAGCAGGGCGGCCACTGCATGTCGCACTCCTGCGGTCTTCGCAGGGCACCCACCTCATCGTGGCCGTGCACGGGGTGGTCGCAGACCGGTACACCGTCCACCAGGTGACAAATCGCTTGACCGCACTGCTGGACGGATCCGACTCCGGTGCGCCGACCGTGGGGTCCACCGCGGACGCAACGGCCGCGTTGGCCGAACGTGCGCAGTCTGCCGATGCCGATGCAGCACTGGCTGAATCCATCGATCTGCTGCTCGGCATGCCGTCAGTCGACGAGGTGGACGGACACGTGGACGGAGACGGTGGACTCGTCGTACGTGTCGAGAAGCTGTCCGGTCACATGGACAGGTCTGCCGAAGCAGTGGAGGCCGCCTTCGTCGCCGCCATCGCGCATGGATCATCCGCCGTACGCACGGTTGACCTCGAATGGAACCTGCGAAACCATCTGTACGGGAACGACGTTCATCCCGGCGCACACGACGGACTACCGGGTGCGTTCACGGCCGTGTACCCGGTGCGGCCGGGGGTCAACGGGTTCGAACGGCCACCGTATGCGCCCTGGTACGACTTGTGGCGCTTCCAGCACAGCGTCGGACGCAAGAAGTTGCGGCGGGCACCCACTGCAGGGGTGCTGCTGACCCGAGTCTTCGGCCCGCTCGCCGATCCCGCTCGGCGGGAGGGTTTCGAGGCGCTCTACGGAGTGGTCGGCCGGTATGCGATCCACGGGGATCGCGTGGAATTACATGTTCTGGGCCTGGACGCCGCCGACATGGCGGACCGTTGGGCCGCCGCCCTGAACCCGTGAGTGTGGCACGACCGACGAAGGAGGAGCCGTGGCAGGTTCGGTGCGCGATCTGACAGTGAGCCCGATCTGTTTGCGCGAGTTCGATGTTCTGCGTGTGTGGGACGTGACGCCGGGGATGCGACGTGTGGTTCTCGGAGGTCCGGGCATCGGCGAGCACACACGCGACGGTGTTGTCCTGCCCCCGGTGCAGACCAGCGGATTCGACGACGACGTGAAGATCATGCCTCCCGACCCGGTCACCGGAGGGTTCCCCTTCGAGGTGCCCCGTAACACCGGTGCGGGCCTGATCGACTGGACGCCGGGCAGTTTCGAATACACCCGTACCTACACCGTGCGCGCCTTCGACGCTGGTGCAGGCGAGTTGACCATCGACTTCACCCTCCACGAGACCGGACTCGCCTCGACGTGGGCCCGTCGTGTGGTGCCGGGGGAGAAGATCCTGGTCGCCGGCCCCAAGCACTCGGCCGGACTACCGACTGCAGCCGATTGGATGCTGATCGGAGGGGACGAGACGGCGTTGCCTGCGATCGGGCACTGCCTCGAGATGCTGCCGCCATCGCTACCGGCGACGGTGGTGATCGAAGTGGCCGACCCTTCACATCATCAGGAATTGCCCAGCGCCGCAGAGGTTCACATCACCTGGCTGTATCGCAGTGAGGCCGAGGGCAGGTCGCGGCTGGCCGAGACACTCCAGTCGATCCCGTGGCGTGACGGTCAGCCATACCTGTGGGTCGCGGGGGAAGCCATGTTGGTCAAGCCGCTCCGCAGATGGGCCAAGCGAGAGAAGGGGATACCGAAGGAGTTCACCGACATCGCCGGCTACTGGCGTGAGCGCGCGGTCGCCACCGTCGCGGGCGATCCCGAGGTCATCGACGTCGCCACACAGGCCCCGGACCCCTTCGAACGCGTCCACGAGTATTCGGAGCTGTTGCCCGCGTGTGCGTTACGCGCAGCAGTGACGCTGGGGGTGTTCGCAGAAATCGACGCGGGTGCGGTCACCGTGCAGGACATCGCCGCTGCTTGCGGGGCACGTCCCGACCCGCTGCACAAGCTGGTGCGTCACCTCGTGGTGATGGGTCTGCTGGTCCGAGAGGGAAACATCTACTCACTCAGCGAGGTGGGCGCGGTCCTCGCCGACCCCGACACCCCGTGGGTCGAGGGATTGCGGATGGAATCCGCCGAGACGCAGATGCAGCTGTCGTTCCTCCGACTCCTCGACGTGGTGCGAACCGGTGATCCGGTCGGAATCGGGGGTCTGTCGGTCGAGGATTGGACGAATGACCCCGACCGGGCCGATGGCTATCACGGTGAGATGGTCGAATGGCCGACGTATCTCGCGCCGGCGTTGACCGAGGCCATCTCATTCGAGGGCGTACGCACTGTCGCGGTCGTCGGCGAAGGCGGTGGACCCTACGTGGACGCGATGCTGCGCGCGTATCCGTCGCTCGAGATCAATGTTGTGGGCATGCCGTCGCTCACCGAGCGCATGCTCGGGGACGTGACCACCGAGAGGCGGCCTCTGGTCAGGCGCGTCGCAGGTAGTCACGTCGCGCCGCTGCAGACGAAGGTCGACCTCCTCGTGGCGGCAGGCGTCGTGGAGACACTGCCCGACGGTGACGCGGCGGTTGCACTGACGGCGTACGCGGAGTCTGCCGGCCGGGTGGTGATCCCGACTCGGCTGATGGACCCGGAGACGACAAACGACTACGAGACGGAAGAAGATCTTCTCCGGATGTGTGTGTTCGGGTCGGGCTCTCGCACGGAGGCCGAAATGCGCGCCCTCATCAACTCGGTCGGCGTCGGCGCACTGCACGTCGGGCCACTGGGGTGGGGCGCGTACGTCGTCGAATACCGAGCAAATTGATAACCCGTCTAGACTTTTGAACTCTTCCAAGGCTAGCCTTACCTCAATTGTGGGTGGAGGCCCACGTAAGCCGGGTGAATGCAGGCCATTTCCGACTCGGCTTCGAATTGAGCTTTGCGAAGCTACTCGGAAGAGGGGTGTATCCAATGGGTGCGGCGCAGCTGAACACATTTCTCGACAACACCGTTGCTCGACATTTCGGCCGCCCGGCCGTGGCGTGCGGTGAACACGAGACCGACTTCGAGCGTTTTGATGAATCAGTGCAGTGGCTCGGCGAAGACCTGGCGTCGCGGGGTATCGGCGCACGTCAAAGGGTTGGTGTCTGTGTAGGCGGCGGATGGGAGTTCCTGCTCGCATTCCACGCATTGGTGCGGTTGAACGCCGTGGTGGTGCCGATCGATCCCTATGACGAGACGTCGGTGACCGTTGCTGCCGGACTGGACCTGCATTTTGTTCTCACGCATTGCGCCGAGGACTTTCTTCACGAAGAGAATGTCGGGCTCATGTGCGGGGACCGAATACCCCCAACATTTGATGTGGCAGAAGAGTTTCGTTTGATCGCAATTTCGCCACGGTCGCCCCTGCAGGCCGAAGGCGGTCTGATCCTCAACGACCTGGGGTTCCGATTCTGGGGTAACGGAGAAGTGGCCGAACGTATCGGGGGCCTGCAAACCGATCTCGACCTGGATGCGGACGCTCGTGTCGTGGTCTGTGGACCGTGGAGTTGCCCCTCCGCAGTGATGCTGGTGCTCGCCTGCGCAGCTGCGGGCTCCTGCGTGCAAGTTGTCGACCACGTGCATGACTCCGTGACGGTGCACGATGCGCTGGGTGAGGGTGACGTGTCGGTGGTCTTCGCCCCGCCGCTGGTCATGCACGACCTGATGCGTGCAGCAGACCCCTGGACCTGGGGCCCGAGGCGCCCGCGGATGGTCCTGCCCGACGGTGAGGTGCTTCCCGATGTGCTGCTGCGCCGCCGGGGTCTGACCCGTCAGACCTGCGATGACCCGCCGGTCTACCGGTTTGGTCTTGCCGACCGGCATCCTGCGGTTCATGCCGGCTACGGCCGGAGATCAGCAGAATTGCGCCCGGTCTCCTGAAGACCCCGCCGAATTGTCAACCACGCCGAATCGTCAGCTCAGAGCTGCGGTGACGAGTGCGGCCAGTTCGACCTCTTTGCGGTGCTCCAGTGTGGCGACGACGGTTGCCACATCCGAGTCGTCGGGCAGGAAGAGCGACGTGGCAATTGCCGCGATGAGGTCGTCGCGATCAGCCGGCGCAGGGTTCCGGTGGCCCAGCAGAGCAAAGATCTGATCGACCGGCTCTGCCGACTCGTTTACCGAGCGACGTACGACGTCGAACCCGTCCGGTGAGAACTCGAGGAAGATCTCGTCGCCCAGGGCCAGGCCCAGGTCGCTGACGAAGCGTTTGATGGTTCCCACTCGGGCCTGCACGGACACCCACATCAGCGACTGTGGCCCCAGTCGCGACGGCAGCTTCAACGGATTCCCCGGGCCTACTCCGATCAGGCCCGCGAGGGCTGACGGGATGTTGAATGCCGACCCTTTGAGGTGCGCGCCCGACACCGTTGTGGCCCAACGGATGACGTCACCCTCGCAATAGAGACATCGGGTCTTTGCCGGCGACTTCCTGTGGACGTAGCGTTCGCTGCGCCGGGTCACCACATCATCTCGCGTCACGAACTCGCCGGCCCCCGCGTACGCGCGGATGCTCGATTCGGTGACGTCGTACTTCTCGCTGATCTGCGACACCAGATCCTTGATGCCGATACTGCCGCCCGCAGCGTCGAGGATGTGACCGATCTGCCGATGGACCGGCTGGTACTGATCACCGCCCCAACGACGCAGTCCATAGGTGGTGCGGTCGGTCTTGACGATCCGATCGTCGGTGACCAACGCATTTCGGACGCTCGACCGGGAGCGTGGCTTGCCGGCGAGCCCGGTCACGATCTCCTCGAATGTGCGGGGCGCTCCGGCGATCGACAAGACTGCGCACACCAGATCCGCAGTGGACGTCGAGCCTTTGACGACATGGTCGTCGAGCACGGTGAATCCGCTGCTGTTCAACCATCTCGTTGCCTCGGACTCCGACAGGTTCAGTTTCGCGGCCACGATGCCGACCGGGACCAGCGCCTCCTCACCCGCGTGCGCATCGAGGACGTCTTCGACGAGGTCGGCGATCTGCGCGGGGGTGCGGCTGATGATCCATCCGTCCACGCCGGCAAGGTCGTTCGATCCGGCGATGAGCAGCTGTCCCACGGAGACCCCGAGCGCGGGTATCGCGGTGGCGAAGAGTGGCAGGGTCTCGGCCACCCGGGCAGAGTCCGCCACCGGATCGGCCAGTGCCACCGTCTCGGCGAGAAGCCGGCGCAGGTCCACCGAACTGTCCACGGTGTCCGACAGTTGCAGCCGCAGAGTTCGGTCGAGCTGGTTCACCCGCTCGCGCGACAACCCGAGTTCCTTGGCCAGGTCGGCCTGGGTGCGGGGCTTGGCCGCGAATATGCGCTCGTGGAGGATCACCCGATCGCGTTCATCGACGGACTCGATGAACTTGAGCAGATGAGGATCTGCCAGTACCCGGCCGCCGCTCCGGTCGTCCTCACCGTGCGGTGCCCGGGTTGCCTCGGCCACCAGGGCTGCGACGACGTCGATGACGGTGGCACGGCCGACGCCAGGCAAGCGCAACAGGTGGCCGGCCGAGTGTGTAAGGACATTCGAAACGTCTCGAATGCTGTTGTCGTGCAACACTGTGACGGCGTGCTGCTCCAACTCGAGCGCGGCCACGGGCGTGCCTCCGGAAACAGTCGGGAAGTCGTCGGCAAGCGTGATGTCCGCGCGGTCGGTCACATGCCGCAGCGCGACGAGCTCGCAGAAGCGGCGGAAGTTGTTGGCGTTGAGTGCCTCTGCTGGGCTCCCGTCCAGCCAGGCGTTGGGGATCAGCTCGTCGCTGGCGAGGATCGATGGCCCAGACCGGTACTCCTCGAGCCACGGCAGGAGCATGGGCCAAGCCGTCTTCGAGAACGGCCGCGCCGTGTTCGAGTCGGGCATCAGCAGTGGGCCTTTCGTGGGCTGCGGTCACGGCACGAAGTGGCCGGTCGAGATGGGCGGTAACGGAATTAGCCTATCTGTAAACCTGGTTAGTTGCCGCAAAGTTGCCGAACGGGAGGCTCCGGCGCGACGCTTCAAAAGCCGCCCGAACTGCGACGATGCCGACAACGGGCGGGCTGCGGTATGGGACCCTGCTATTGGCACTAAGGTGAGGGTTACCTACTGATAGATGGGGCTGAGATGCAGGACAACGCGTGCCGGGCTCGGACGTGACTGTCGGTGCCGACCCCGGCCTCCGGGTGGACCTGACAAAGAGCGAAGATGGTTCGGCGGCGCGCCGTCGTGCTCAGGGACTGGCGCAGACCAACACCAGGCGGATGCTCGGCTGGGTTGCCGGGGTCGTCGTCCTGGCCGCGGTCTGCATGCTCAGCATCGCCATCGGCGCCAAGGACGTGCCGTTCTCGACGGTGTGGGATGCGCTGTGGTCGTACGACAACTCCGGGGACCACATCATCGTTCGCGACCTGCGTATCCCGCGCACCATCCTCGGCCTGATCGTCGGGGTCGCGTTGGGCATCGGTGGAGCTCTCATCCAGGCGATCACCCGAAACCCGTTGGCCGATCCCGGGATTCTCGGCGTCAACGCCGGCGCAGCATTCGCCGTCGCGCTCGCCGTCGGGGTGTTCGGAATGGCGAGTATCTGGTCGTACATCTGGTTCGCATTCGCCGGTGCGGTGGTGGTGATGGTCTTCGTGTACGCGCTGGGATCGATCGGCAGAGGGGGCGCCACCCCGATCCGTCTCACGTTGGCCGGAGTTGCCATCGGTGCCGTACTCACCGGCATCACGTCGGGACTCATCCTGCTCGACCCGGAAGCCTTCGACCAGATGCGGTTCTGGAATGCGGGGTCGATCGCGGGACGCGGACTCGAGGTATCGGGTGCGGTCGCGCCGTTTGTTGTGGTCGGGCTGGTGCTCGCGTTTGTCATCGCCCGCCCGCTCAACGCTGTCGCCATGGGTGACGACCTCGCGCGGTCACTCGGGGCGAACGTGGCCCGCACCCGGGTCATCGGAGTCATCGCGGTGACGTTGCTCTGCGGCGCCGCCACCGCGGCCGCCGGCCCGATCAGCTTTCTGGGGCTGATGGTTCCGCATGTGGCCCGCTGGATCGTCGGGCCCGATCAACGCTGGATCCTGGCGTACACGCTGGTGGGTGGGCCGATCGTGCTCCTGCTGTCCGACGTGATCGGGCGTGTGATCATCCGGCCGGGTGAGATGCAGGTCGGCATCGTGACCGCGTTTGTCGGTGCACCCGTCCTCATCTTCCTGGTTCGACGAGGCAAGGCGAGCGGCCTGTGAGCGTCGACGCGCAGAACCAGGACAAGCAGGCGCTTCCTGGAGATGTCGACTTCGGACGTAAGGTCGCCGTGCTGCGCGTGCGGGGTGGCGCGCTGTCGGGGCGGATAGACGTTCGCGCCGTGGCCGTGATCGTGATGCTGGTGGCCGCTTCGCTGGTGGTTGCGGTCTTTGCGCTCGGCACCGGGGACTACCCGGTGTCCCCGGACCGGGTGGTTCAGGCGATCTTCGGTAATGGGTCCCGGATCGAAGAACTCGTGGTGATGGAATGGCGGATGCCGAGGGTGCTGCTGGCCCTGATCCTCGGGGCCGCACTGGGCGTCAGCGGGGCGGTGTTCCAGTCGATCACCCGAAATCCGCTGGGCAGCCCCGACATCATCGGCTTCAACACGGGCGCCTATACGGGCGCACTGGTGGTCCTGCTGATCATCGGTGGCGGCGGCTATTACGACACCGCGGCGGGCGCACTGGTCGGAGGCATGGTCACCGCGCTCCTGGTGTACCTGCTGGCCTTCAAGCGTGGTGTCCAGGGATTTCGGCTCATCATCGTGGGAATCGCCATCAGCGCGGTCCTGTCGTCGGTGAACGCCTGGCTGATCCTGCGAGCAGACCTCGAGGATGCGATGTCCGCGGCGGTGTGGGGTGCCGGATCGCTCAACGGACTGGGTTGGACGCAGGCCCGCCCTGCCCTCATCCTGTTGGCGGTCCTCACCCCGCTGCTGGTTCTGGCGTCCTACCGGATGCCGATGCTCGATCTGGGCGATGACGCCGCCAAGGCGTTGGGCATCCGCGCAGAACCGACGCGATTGGTGCTGATCGTCCTCGGTGTCGCACTCACAGCCGTTGCGACCGCAGCTGCGGGTCCCATCGCCTTCGTGTCGCTGGCCGCACCACAGTTGGCCCGGAGGCTGACCCGCACGCCGGGCGTGGCCATGCTCCCGGCGGCGGTCATGGGCGCATTGCTATTGGTGGCCAGTGACCTCATCGCCCAGCGCGCCTTCACACCCACCCAGCTTCCGGTGGGAGTTGTCACGGTGTCGGTGGGTGGCCTCTACCTGGTGTGGCTGCTCGCCCGAGAGGCGCGCCGCCAATGACCCAACAATCTCGAGACGTCCGATGACGAGGTGCGAACAGTGGACATGAGCAAATTCGCGGACCAAGAAGTACCGTCCGCGACGCGTGGCGGCGACGGGGTGCACACCCGGTTGCAGGCTCAGGACGTCACCATCGGCTACGACAAGCGGGTGATCAGCGAGTCGTTGAGCGTCGACATCCCAGACGGTGCCTTCACCGTGATCGTCGGACCCAACGCCTGCGGCAAATCGACTCTGCTGCGTGCGCTTTCGCGACTTCTGGCCCCCAACAAGGGCTCGGTGCTGCTGGACGGTAAGGCGATCAGTTCGTATCCGGCAAAAGAGGTGGCGCGCAGGCTCGGTCTCCTGCCGCAGTCATCCATCGCACCCGACGGCATCAGGGTCGCCGACCTCGTCGCCCGTGGACGTTATCCCCACCAGAAGTTGATCCGGCAGTGGTCGGCCGACGACGAATCCGCCGTGATCGAGGCGATGACGGCGACCGGCGTGACCGAGCTGTCGGGGCGACTGGTCGATGAACTCTCCGGCGGGCAGCGTCAAAGGGTTTGGGTGGCAATGGTGTTGGCGCAGCAGACTCCGCTGATGTTGCTCGACGAGCCGACCACGTTCCTGGACATCGCCTACCAGATCGACCTGCTCGAGTTGTGTGCCGAGCTCAACAAGACGGGCGGTCGAACGCTTGTCGCGGTGTTGCACGACCTCAACCATGCGTGCCGCTACGCCGACCACATCATCGCCATGAAGGCCGGTGCCATAGTGGCGGAGGGCCGGCCGGCCGACATCATCACGGCCGATCTTGTCCGCGATGTGTTCGGTCTCCCTTGCCGGATCATCGACGACCCGGAATCGCATACACCCCTTGTGATCCCGCTCGTCAGACGTTAGCTGCCGCAGGAACGGGCGGCCGAGCGGTGCGTCACTGCACGCGCTCGGCGATCAGGGGCACCACCGTGTCGAGCGCGTACTGGATCGACAGCACCGAGTTCGTCGAGTAGGCCCGCGAGATCGTGAGGTCGTCGAAGACGAGGTAGCGGCCGGCGGCGACGGCGGGCACCGACTTGAACAGCGGGTCGCCTTCCACCTCGGCGGCTGTGCGCTGGATCGGGAAGACCACCACCATGTCGGCGTCGAGCAACCGCAGGTTCTCGTCCGCGATGGGGACCGAGAATCCCTTGGCGTCGGCGGGATCGATGGCGGGATTGGGTGAGAAGCCCAGTTTGACAAGGAATTCGACCCGCTCGGTATCGGGGGAGTATGCGCCCCACCCCGTCCCGGAACGCGCTGCCACCGTGACCGTCTTGCCGCGGAACTCGGGGTTCTGCGCAGCAACCTCGGTGAACCGGCCATTGAGCTGCTCGACCAGTTCGGTCCCTTTCTCCGGGACGCCCAGTGCTTGCGACACCATCGTCACCTGTTGTTCGAGGGTGGTCTTGTAGCTGTCGGCACCTGCAGGCAACGCGACGGTCGGGGCGATCTCGGCCAACGTGTCGTATCTCTTCTGGTCTCCCGAGCTCTTGGTGTCGAGGATCAGATCCGGTTCGAGTGCGAGGATCTGCTCGAAGGACGGCTCCCGGGTTCCGATGATCTCGGGCGGGTTGTCGTAGAGTCCCTCGGCCCATGGGCCCACACCCTCGCCGCCGAAGTCGAGCCAGTCGCTTGCTCCCACCGGTTGAACGCCGAGGGCGAGCGCGGTCTCGGCGTCGCCCCATCCGAGAGCGACCACCCGGGTCGGCGGCTTCTCGATCGTCACCGGGCCGAACTTGGTGGCCACGGTGACCGGGTACGCGCCGGCCGACGTACCGGATGTCGGGGATTGCTCCTGATCGCTCTCGTCGGAACAGGCGGCCACGAACAGAAGGGCAAGAATGCTGAACACAGCTAGGACTCGGCGGAACATGGGATGAGGCTAGCCTATGCTTAGCGAGGCTCAGCAACGGGCCGAGCGCTTGGTCGAGAGTCCGTCCGGCGCGGCCTTTGGCAAACACTTGAACCGAGCAAGCGCTCGGTCGTAGGCTGCGTCCGTGGATATCAATGGAGCAAGTGCAGTAGTTACCGGTGGCGCATCGGGGATCGGCGCCGCAGTCGCGCGCCAGCTCGCCGGACTGGGAGCCAAGGTTGTCATCGCCGACCTTCAGGCAGACAAGGGTGAGGCCCTCGCCAAGGAGATCGACGGGGTGTTCGTCAGCGTCGACGTGACCAAGACCGAGCAGATCGAGGCCGCCGTGAACAAGGCGACCGAGCTGGGACCGCTTCGGGCACTGGTGAACTCGGCGGGCATCGGCTCGGCGCAGCGCACCATCGGGCGCGACGGCGAGTTCTCGTCGGCCCACGACCTGGACGCATTCCGAAAGGTCATCAACATCAACCTGATCGGCAGCTTCGACGCAACTCGCCTGGCGGCGACCGCGATGAGTCGCAATGAGGCCACCGAAACCGGTGACAAGGGCGCGATCGTGTCGATGGCCAGCGTTGCGGCGTTCGACGGCCAGATCGGCCAGGCCGCGTACTCGGCATCCAAGGGCGGCATCGTGAGCCTGACCCTCACCGTGGCACGTGACCTCGCCGCTGCCGGCATCAGGAACAACACCGTTGCCCCCGGGCTCATCGAGACCCCGATCTACGGAACGGGTCCCGAATCGGAGGCGTTCAAGGCCAAGCTGGGAGAGAACGTCCTGTTCCCGAAGCGGCTCGGTAGCCCGGACGAACTGGCGTCCATGGTGATCGAACTGATCACCAACTCCTACATGAACGGAGAGGTCATCCGCGTCGACGGCGGCATCCGGATGCCACCGAAGTAGCTCGTCCCCTAGAGATCGGTCAACATCGTCCCCCTGGACGGCCATCGAGGGAATTACTCCCTCGGTGCGCTGTCAGGGGGACGTTTTCTGTGTGTCAGCTGGTGTATTCGGCGGCGAGTCGCGCGATCTTCTCGGCCCGCTTGAGGCGGGGCGGATCGCTGCCGTCGCGAACCACCCGGCCGCGGGCCTCGAACTCCGACAGGAAGTCGGTGGCCCAGGCGGTGTCTTCCGAGCTGGGGCTGGCGACGCGGTTGATGACCGCCGGCTGCGAGGCGTTGAGGCACAGTTTTCCGGTGAGTCCGAACGCGACCGATGTCGCTGTCTTCGCCTCCAGGACGGCCACGTCGTCGGTGACCGCCGGACCGTCGATGGGGCCTGGCAATTCGGCGACCCGGCTGGCCACCACCAGCCGCGACCGCGGGTACGCCATCACGGCGTCCTCTGCAGCGGTCCCGGTGTCGTGGCGATAGTCGCCGCTGCCGAATGCAAGGCGCAGGACGCCGCGGGCGCGGGCGATCTCGACGGCGTTCTCCACCCCGATCGCCGACTCGATGAGTGCGATGACAGGGGTGTGGCCGCCG
Organism: Williamsia muralis NBRC 105860; assembly: GCF_001598915.1. GTDB lineage: Bacteria > Actinomycetota > Actinomycetes > Mycobacteriales > Mycobacteriaceae > Williamsia > Williamsia muralis. Next base: position 757,325 of record NZ_BDAP01000002.1, read on the forward strand.
AGGCGGTCGAATGTCTCGCTCACCTGCGCGGCAGTTTCGGCCTTGGCCAGCATCACACCGGCCAGACCTGGTGCTCCGCGTAGCCGGTCGATGTCGTCGGACCAGAACCGCGTGGTCCTGTCGTTGATCCGTACCCAGGCCGTGGCGGTGTCGAGCCAGGTACACACCCGTTCGCGCGCGGCGCCCTTCCCGCGTGGGTCGACGGCGTCTTCGAGATCGAGGATCACCTGGTCGGCGTCCGATCTGGCGGCGGCATCGAAGTCACCCTGGGCGGCGTTGACCAACATCCACGAGCGGGAGAGTTCGGGAGTGACGGATCGGGCGATCGTAGAGGGCATGCCCCTAGTGTGCGACCAGTCGCAGAAGTGGGCGCCCTTTGAGTTCATTACGTTCACCCCGTGAGTGGGCCGCGTGCGATGCAGGAAGGAGCGAGGGAGCGGTGAGCGAAGGGATGGGCCGCGTGCGATGCAGGGAGAAGCGAGGGAGCGCAGCGACTGAGTGACGACCGAAGAGCGCGCAATAAGGCCCATCCCGTAGCGAACAATCAAAAGAGTGGGCCGCCCCCTGACGGTGCGGCCCACTCTTTTCAACGCTTCGGACTAGAAGGAGGCTTCGTCGAGCTCCATCACGTCGTTGTCGATGTTCTCGATGATGCCGCGTGCGGCGGTCAGTTCGGGCAGGACGTTCTTGGCGAAGAAGCTGGCGACGCCGATCTTGCCGTTGTAGAACGCGGTGTCTGCTTCGGATGCACCGTTGTCGAGTGCGGCGAGGGCGACTTCGGCCTGGCGCAGCAGCAGCCAGCCGATCATGAGGTCACCGACGGCCATGAGGAAGCGAACGCTGCCCAGTCCGACCTTGTACAGCTCGGTCGGCTGTTCCTGGGCTCCCATGAGGAAGCCGGTGAGGGTGGCGGCCATGCTCTGGACGTCGTCGAGTGCGGTCTTGAGCAGAGCGCGCTCGGCCTTGAGCCGGCCGTTACCGGCTTCGGACTCGATGAACGAGCTGATCTGTCCGGCGACGTGGGCCAGTGCCTGGCCTTTGTCGCGGATGATCTTGCGGAAGAAGAAGTCCTGCGCCTGGATGGCGGTGGTGCCTTCGTAGAGCGAGTCGATCTTCGCGTCGCGGATGTACTGCTCGATCGGGTAGTCCTGCAGGAAGCCGGAGCCACCGAGGGTCTGCAGCGATCCGATGAGCTGCTCGGATGCCTTCTCGGAGCCGACACCCTTGACGATCGGCAGCAGGAGGTCGTTGACGCGGAATGCCATCTCTTTGTCGGCACCCGAAACGAGCTGTGCGGCAACCACATCCTGGTGCGATGCGGTGTAGAGGTACACCGCGCGCAGGCCTTCGGAGTAGGCCTTCTGCAGCATCAGCGATCGGCGAACATCCGGGTGGTGCGTGATGGCCACGCGCGGTGCTGCCTTGTCGGTCATCTGGGTCATGTCGGCGCCCTGGATACGCTCCTTGGCGTATTCGAGTGCGTTCAGGTAACCGGTGGACAGAGTCGCGATTGCCTTGGTGCCGACCATCATTCGTGCGTGCTCGATGACGTCGAACATCTGCGCGATGCCGTCGTGCACCTCGCCGACGAGCCAGCCCTTGGCGGGGACGCCGTGCTGACCGAAGGTGAGTTCACAGGTGGCCGATACCTTGAGACCCATCTTGTGCTCGACGTTGGTGACGTAGACGCCATTGCGTTCGCCCAGTTCGCCGGTCTCGTGATCGAAGTGGAACTTGGGCACGAAGAACAGTGAGAGTCCCTTGGTACCGGGCCGTGCGCCTTCGGGGCGGGCCAGCACCAGGTGGATGATGTTCTCGGTCATGTCCTGGTCGGCGGAGGTGATGAAGCGCTTCACGCCGTCGATGTGCCAGGTGCCGTCGTCCTGCTTGACGGCCTTGGTGCGGGCGGCGCCGACATCGGAACCGGCGTCGGGCTCGGTCAGCACCATGGTGGCGCCCCAGCCGCGCTCGGAGCTGATGGCAGCCCACTTCTTCTGCTCTTCGGTGCCGTTGTTGTAGAAGATGTTGGAGAAGCCGGCACCGGCGGCGTACATGAACGTGGCCGGGTTGGCGCCGAGGATCAGTTCGCCGATGGCCCAGTACAGCGACCGCGGGGTCGGCAGGCCGCCGAGTTCTTCGTCGATGCCGAGCTTGTCCCAGCCGCCGTCGGTCAGGGCCTTGTACGACTTCTTGAAGGCCTCTGGAACGGTGACCGAGTGGGTCTCGGGATCGAAGACCGGTGGGTTGCGGTCGGACTCGGTGAACGAGTCGGCCAGCGGGCCTTGTGCGAGGTTGTTCACCTCCCGCAGCATGTCGATGGCGGTCTCGCGATCGAGATCGCCGAACTCACCACTCGCGAGGACCTCATCGAGTTTCAACATCTCGAAGAGGTTGAACTGGAGGTCGCGGAGATTGCTCTTGTAATGCCCCATTGCAGAATCCTTTGCAATCGTAAAACTGCCGTTGAGAGTGGCGAGTGAGCGCCCATGGGCTCGTTGCACGCTAAGTTACTCACCAGTAACAACTCAAATATACATCCGCATACCACGACGCACAAACGCTGTGTCGAAGAGAAAAGATGATTTGCGCCACTTGCGCGGGCAATCAGTGATCTGCGGTTGACCGGCGGCGGAGCAGGCGCAGCCCATAGAGCGCGGCGCCGATGGCGAGAACGCCCACCCCCGCGATCACCGAGGTGGCCGGCAGGCTGAATCCGAGCACCAGACAGCCGATCAGCCCGGCCACGGGAACAGTTTTACGCCACCACTCCCGTGGCTCCTCGAGTGTGAGAGCGCTCAGATTTGCGATGGCGTAGTAGATGAGGACGGCGAACGCGGAGAATCCGATGGCGTCGCGTACGTCGAACGTCGCGGCCAGCGACGCGACAACGATGCCGACGACCACCTCGGCGCGATGAGGGACGTGAAAGCGGGGATGGACCGCGGCGAGGGCACGGGGCAGATTGCCGTCGCGAGCCATCGCGAGCGTGGTCCGCGAGACCCCGAGGATCAAGGTGAGCAACGCGCCGAGCGCGGCCAGGGCCGCACCGATGGTGACCACGGGGACCAGGGCCGGTGCGCCCGCAGCGCGCACCACGTCCACAAGCGGGGCGTTCGAGTCGCTGAGCGCATCGGCGCCCATGACGGCCAGCGCCCCCACCGCCACGAGCGCATAGATCACCACCACCACCGCCAGCGCGATCGTGATCGCCCTCGAGATGGTGTGGACCGGATCGCGCACCTCCTCGCCAAGGGTGGCGATGCGGGCGTAACCGGCGAACGCGAAGAACCACAAGCCCGCGGCCTCGAGGAGACCGGTCGCCGACAGACCCGATGTGGGATCGAGGCGTGCGGCGTCGACATCAGGCGAGGCCGCGACTGCGACCACCACGGACACGAGCACAATCAGCACAACCGCAACGAGTAGCCGGATCACCCACGCCGACTTCTGGATTCCGACGTAGTTGACCGCGGTCAGTGCCAGCGTCACCGCGACCGCAACGGCGTGTGCGTGCTCGGGCCACAGATAAAAACCGGCGGTCAGTGCCATCGCCGCGCACGACGCGGTCTTACCGACGACAAAACCCCAGCCCGCGAGGTAACCCCAGAACATGCCGAGGCGCTCACGGCCGTACACATAGGTCCCGCCCGCCGACGGGTACTTGGCAGCCAGTCGCGCCGACGAGTTCGCATTGCAGTAGGCGACAACGGCGGCGATGGCCAGCGCAATCAGCAGGCCGGATCCGGCAGCACCCGCGGTTGGGGCGAGGGTGACGAAGATACCCGCGCCGAGCATCGCGCCGAGTCCTGTGACAATCGCGTCGCCGAGTCCGAGTTCGCGACGCAATTCCGGAGATTGCGGTGTGACGGTCATGATGCCGGATCCTCCCCGAGCCGCATGTGGGTCAGTATGCCGCACGGCTCAGGCACGATGGACACATGACCGACCTGACCGACCGCACTGATCTGCCCCGAACTGATCTGCCCGGACGCGATGAGCCAGGCCACGCGAACACACCGCTGGTCCGATGGCTCACCGCCGAAGGCGTGGAGCGTGATCTGGCGCCGGCTGATCTCATCGAGATCGGTCACGGTCTGCGAAAGTTCATGCTGCCGTTCCAGTTTGCGATCAACGAGATCGTCACGAAGATCGAGATCCTGCGCGACGAGTTCGCCTACCTCAACGACTACAACCCGATCGAGCACATCAGCTCGCGGGTCAAGACCCCCGAGAGCCTGCTGGCCAAGGCCCGACGCCGCGACATCCCGGTGGACCCCGAATCGCTGGCCAACCGTCTCGACGACATCGCCGGCGTGCGTGTGACCTGCAGCTTCATCTCTGATGCGTACCGGCTCACCGAGCTGCTCTGCGCGCAGCCCGACGTGCGGACGCTACAGACCAAGGACTACATCGCAGAGCCCAAGCCGAATGGCTACCGTGGCCTGCACACCATCGTCGAGACGCCGGTGAACCTCAGCACCGGCCAGCTGCCGGTGAAGGTGGAACTACAGGTTCGGACCATCGCCATGGATTTCTGGGCGAGCCTCGAGCACAAGATCTACTACAAGTACGACCGCACCGTGCCGGCCCACCTGCTCGACGAACTGACCGTCGCGGCCGGCACCGCCAACGTGCTCGATCAGCGGATGCAGGCCATCCGCAACGAGATCCACGGTGTGACCGGTGAGCGTTGAATCCTCAGCTGAGGGCTTCGCGTAGATACTGCACGTCGTCGGCGAGACCCTCTTCGGGGGTTTCCAGGATCACCGGCGCGTCGGCGGCCCTGGCGACGGCGACGAGGACGTCGGGGTCGATGTGACCGGACGTGAGGTTGGCGTGCCGGTCGCGGGCCGAGTCGAACTCGTCGCGGGAGTTGTTCAGGTGGAGCAGGTCGATGCGGCCGGTGATCGCCCTGACCCGTTCGACGATGTCCACGAGGTCTTCGCCCCCGGCCCATGCGTGGCAGGTGTCGAGGCAGAAACCGGCGTTGTCGAAATCGCCGACGGCCTCCCACAGGCGCTCGATGTTCTCGAGGCTGCGGGCCAAGGCGTTGTCACCACCGGCGGTGTTCTCGATGAGGATTGGGACGGGGAAGCCACCCTTGTCGGCGGCCCGCTCAAAGAGCTTGCGCCAGTTCTCGTATCCGGTCGCCGCGTCTTCGTCGTCGCGGAGGTGTCCACCGTGCACGACCAGCCCGAAGGCGCCGAGGTCGGCGGCCGCCTGGGCCTGGTTGATGACCGCCTGCCGAGACGGCATCCGCAGCCTGTTGTTGAGGCTGGCGACGTTGATGCGGTACGAACTGTGCACCACGACGTCGATCGGGGAGTCCCGGATCTGCTGGGCCAGGGGGTGCGGATGAGGCTTACCCCACTCCTGTGGATCGGTGACGAACATCTGCAACACCTCGGCGCCGAGTTCTTCGGCTCTGCCGATGGGATCGTTGTCTTGTCGTACGTGGGCACCAATGCGCATGCGTCCACCTTATGGCGTCTGCCCTTATCGCTGAACCACAGGTATTTCTCTGCCGGTGCGAGCAGAGTGGGACTGGTCAATGGGGTGGAGCAACTTTTCTTCGAAAGGTGTTAGACGTGGAACGGTTGAGTGGTCTTGACGCGTCCTTCCTGTATCTGGAGACGCGGTCGCAGTTGATGCACATCATCGGGTTGATCGAGCTGGATCCCGAGACGGTGCAAGGGGGCTATTCGTTCGCGAAGATGCGCGACGAGCTGGAACGACGGATCGGGGCGTTGCCGACGTTCCGTCGAAAGGTGCGGGACTCGATCCTCAACCTCGACCATCCGGTGTGGGTCGAGGACCGCAATTTCGACATCGAACGGCATGTGCACCGGGTGGCGGTGCCCGCGCCCGGTGGTCAGCAGGAGCTCGCCGATTTCTGCGCGCACATCGCTGGGGTCCCACTCGACCGCAGCAAGCCGTTGTGGGAGATGTGGGTCATCGAGGGACTGGCCGACGGCAAGATCGCGGTGTTGCTCCGGATGCACCACGCCGGCGTCGATGGCGTGACCGCCTCGGACCTGCTGGCCCAATTGTGCACTCTCACACCGGAACCACCGGAACTCGACGACGTTTCCCTGTCCCGCACCGCGGGCGACTCCTCGCTCCTCGGCCTCGCCGCCGACGGCGCTCTCCAGATCGCCAGGCGGCCGCTCAGTTTCGCGCGGCTGCTGCCCAAGACGGCACAGGTTCCTTTCGAGTGGGTGTCGCGAGCGTTGCGTGGTGAGGCCATGCCGGCCCCGTTCCGGGCTCCACGGACACCGTTCAACAGGTCGATCACCCCGCATCGCAGCATCGCCTACACACAGGTGTCGCTCACCGACCTCAAGCGGATCAAGGATCACTTCGGGGTCAAACTCAACGACGTGGTGCTCAGCGTGTGTGCCGGTGCACTGCGCAACTACCTCGACGACCGGGGTGAACTGCCGGAACAGCCGCTGGTGGCGATGGTCCCGGTGTCGGTGCACGGCGACAACGACGACGACCTCGTCACGCAGGGAACCAACAAGGTGACCGGCATGTTCACCAAGCTGGCCACCGACGTGGCCGATCCGGTGGAGCGCATCACGACGATCGGTGAGCAGGTGCGCAAGTCAAAGGACCATCACGGCTCGATGGACTCCAACCTGCTGCGTGGCTGGGCGCAGTTCATCCCACCTGCCACGATGGGTCTGGCGATGAAGCTGTACTCGTCGAACGAGTTGGCCGAACATCACCCGCCGGTCTTCAACCTGGTCATATCCAACGTTCCCGGGCCCGACTTCCCGCTGTACTACCTCGGCGCCAAGATCGACGCGATGTACCCGCTCGGGCCGGTGTTCCACGGTTCGGGCGTCAACATCACCGTCTTCTCGCAGAACGGGCACCTCAACATCGGAGCCATCGCCTGCAAAGAGCACGTGCCCGACCCTTGGCCGCTGATGCACGCGTTCGAACACGAGGTGAAGGCGCTGCTCGAAGCGTGCGATCCGTGACCCCTTGATGCCGCGGGCCTAGACCGGGGCGGTCTCCTTCACGTCTGCGGTGACGCGCCGTGCTGCGTCCAAGAACTTCGGGATGAACTCGTCGGCTTCGAGCACGCAGCACGCGTGTCCGCCGTTCACCTCGACGGTGAGTACACCGGGGATGTTGTCGGTCAGCAGTCGTTGGCGCCACAGCGGGATCACGCGATCCTTCAGCGAGAGCAGGACTGCGGTGGGCACATCGATCTCGCCCAGCCATGGCTGAGAGTCGAAGTAGCTCATGCCGTCTCCGAGGGTGCCCAGCCGCGACACCGGGGTCGAGAGGAATTGACGTAGCGCCCACACGGTGTCGGGCACCGAACGGTCGTCGAGTTTGGCGGCCTCGGGTTGCACGTGTGGCGGATGGATCACCTTCATCAACCTGCCGATGTTCGACATGTTGGTCTGCCGCTGTGGGTCGTGGCTGCCGAAGAATGGTCCGGTGGAGCACAGCACCATTGCAGTGACCCGGCCCGGATGCCGTCGCCAGACCAATTGCGCGATACCGCCTCCCATCGAGAAGCCGGCGACCGTGAAGGTGTTGATGCCCAGGACGTCGGCAAGGGCGGCGACGTCGTCTGCGCAGTCGTCGAGGTCGAAAGGCTTGTTGCGGATACCGCGGCCGTGCCAGCGTTGGTCGAGGGTGATCACCCGGAACTCCTGGTTCAGCTGGGGGATCAGTGGATACCAGCACAGCAGACCGGTGGTGAGGACTGAATGCAGCAAGAAGATGGCCGGCGCGTCCCTGGGTCCGGAGTCGGTGACGAACGTGGAGCCACGCCCCGGCAGGTGAATCATGTGGCCGTGAGGGAGGTCGTGTACGGGGTACGGCTCGATCATCTTGTCGACGCGCGACAGGACCTGATTGCGGACCGACTGCAGCACATTTCGCACCGCACCGACGTTACGGGAAAACGGTCGCAGCGGTCGGCCGGTCAGGTCTTCTCGACCAGATACAGGTGCTCGGTGACGTGGGTGTTGCGTCCGCCGAGGTTTCGGCTGCCACGGAAAGTGTTGTAGCGCTGAGTGATCTCGGTGACCGGGCCGACGTCGGCGAGGATCTCGCGCATCTGTTCCGGCGAGATGTATCCCTCGTCGTTGTAGGAGATCAGGACAAACCTGGTGTCGAGGTCGTCGATGAGACGTGCCAGCAACGGGCCAGCGGTGGACCGGACGTTGTACCCCGAGCGATTCCAGTCGCGGGGGATGCCCGATACGCGGCTCATCTGCGCGGGCTCCCGGTTCTCGGCGATCAGGTTGAGCATGAAGTAATTGGAACCGTATGGGTGCTGGTTGTACGGGGGATCGAGATAGGCCACGTCCACCGGCCCGATGAGGTCGGGCAGATCGGCGGCGTCGGCCTGCAGGATCTGGCGTTCGGCGTGGTGAACACTCAAGACCGGTGGGGTCAGGACGATCTGTCGGGTGATGCGGCCCAAGGCGTCGGCGGCGGTACCACCGAACCTCCCGATGCCCGTTCCGCGGTCTTTGTAGAAGCCCTTGAACACCCCGGAAGTGTTGGCGTGCACGGACGCAGCCGAGAGCAGCGGTCCGAGGAGCAGCGACCGCATCGGCTGCGGCCGGGCATGAATCAGCGCGACGTACGCGTCGAGTCGACGGGCGTTGTCCGTGGTGTAAAAGACCCGCTCACCCTGCGCGATTCGGCTGTCGTCGGCGGGTGCGTAGTGACGGGCGATGAAACCGTCTGTGCGGAAACCTGATTCGACCTCGGCGTTGATCTCGGCGACGGCAGAACGGACCGCCCCGTCGTCGATCTCGCTCGTGTTGGTCAAATAACATTCGCTGATGACACGCGCGTAGCTCTCGAGGTCGTTGCTGATCACGACGTCCGACCGGGCCTTCGCGAGCCGGGACACCACGCCGCTACCCGAGAACGCGTCGAGTGTCACCAACGGCCGACCGAGCCGTTGTTGTACGGACGCCAGTGCGTCATCGACCATGCCGAGCAGCTGACGTTTGTTGCCGAGGTAGGTGATCAGCTGGGTGGTCCGGTAGATGACCTCGTCATCTGCAGAAGGGGCCACGGACACAGCCCGAAGCCTATCGCTCACGTGTGGGGGATCCGGCGGTGTCTCGGTGCGGCGGTGTCTTGGTGCGCAGCTGTGTCTCGGTGTTGGGGTTTGCCGGTGTGTCAGTCGTCGAGGCAGAGTTCGGTTTCGATGCTGATGGGTACGCCCGTGGCGATCAGCAGTCGGCAGGGGGCCTCGGAGTCGCGGTAGAGGCTCAGCCATTGGTGCCCGCGGCTGCCATCGGCGTAGACCGCCTCGAGTGTGCGGTTGAGCCGCGCCTCGGCCTCGTTGTTGATGATGTAGCGCTGGTCGCCGTATCGCAGATACTTGTTGGGCACGCGGGTAACCTCCACCGGCTTGATCTGTTCCGTCCACGTTCAGTGTGACTCAGACCACGAAATGTGTTCACCGGTTTCATCCGGCAAGATCCGGCAAACTTCGCCTAGGTTGTTGGTGGGAACATTCTGCGAATTCTGGGCGAACAGCGGGTATCGAATGCGTATGCGGGGGCCTCGACAATGAGCACACAGGAGGTCGAGCGGTCCGACGTGGCGTCGGAAAGCGCTGTGGACCGGTTGCCGATGCCTTGGTGGCGCAATCTGCGGGTGTGGCGCTGGGTTGCGACAACCCTGTGGCTGGGCGTCGTCGTGGCGCACCTGATCTTCCTCGGCCTCGCGTTCGACCGGACGCGCTTGATCTTGCTGATGTGCCTGGGTCTGGCCGCAGCGAGTATCGGGCGGCGACGGGTCACCACGGTGATCATCGATTGGCTGCCATTTGCCGGGATACTCCTGCTCTACGACTTCACCCGGAACATCGCCCAGTGGATGGGGATGCCGACGCACTGGTCGCTCGCCGCAGACTTCGACCACATGTTGTTCGGGGTGAATCCGACGGTGTGGTTGCAAGAACGCCTGAAGCAACCCGACACGCCCTGGTGGGAAGTCTTCACCAGCGTCGTCTACATGTCGTACTTCATCATCCCGTATGCGGCTGCCGCAGTGTTGTGGCTGCGCAATCGCCACGCGTGGCGACGGTACGCGGCCGGCTTCCTGATCACGACGTTTGTGGCGCTGGTGGGATACACCCTGCTGCCCGCAGCGCCGCCGTGGGCCGCCGCCCGGTGCACCTCGGAGCAGGTCGCGGACTATCCGCGCGCACCCGAATGTATGAATCAGCTCTATGCCGATGATGGTGGACTGCTCGGGGAGCTGGAGCCGCAGAACGCGGGCGCCCAGCCCTACGTCGAACGCATCTCCGCGCGTGGGTGGGAAGTGCTCGACATCCACGCCGCTTCCAACCTGCTCCAGTTGGGTCAGGCGAAAGCCAATCTTGTTGCCGCGATCCCGTCGTTGCATGCGGGGTTGACGATGTTCCTGGCGCTGTTCATGTGGCCACGCGTGCGTGCACTCGGGCGAACGTTGTTCCTCGGCTACGCCGTTGCGATGGCCTTCACGTTGGTCTACACGGCCGAACACTATGTGCTCGACATCCTCCTCGGATGGGGGCTCGCTGCTGCTGTGGTGGTGGGCGTCGATGTTGTGGACAAGCGGTTGATCGCCAGAAGGAATCGATCGCCGGTCCCGCAGTCGGTGTGAGTGGCTCGGCCGTTCGACAGCTCGGGGCGGCGGCCTCATGTGGCCACTGAATCGATCACCGCGCGCACGGCCTCTTCGAGTTGGGTCAATCCGGGTTCCTCGATGGGATAGTGCCCGCAATTGGTCAGTCGGACAACGGTGTTCGGGCCCGGTACCTTTGCCAGGAACCGTTCGCTGAGCGCGGCCGGGGTCCAGCGGTCGGCTCCCGGGTGTACCAGGGTGATCGCTGGGCCGCCGTACTGCGCCGGTGCGGTGTGTCGGTAGGTGAACCAGTCGGAAAGGAATCCGAGCGGTACGCGACCGCCACCTCCTCGGGGGTCTGCCGCGCACAGCCGGGTCAGTCCAGGGTTGTTGCTCATGGCGCTCATCCGGGCCGGCCATCGAATCGGCACCATCACGTCGCCCGCCCATCGCGACAACAGGGGGAGAGTATGTGGAGCGTTCATGCCGAGAGGCGCCCAGCGGGATACGGCTCCTCGAGCGGAGCTGTCCGACGTGTCGAGCAGACAGGTTGCAACCACAGCTGCGGCAGTGCCTGTCCGACTGGCTGTTTCGTAGGCCAGCATGCCGCCCATGCTTGCGCCGAACAGAACCAGGGGTCTCGGGTCGTCTCGGGTCTCCTCCATCACGAAGTCGCACAGCAGATCAACCCAGTCGCGGTAGCGGACCTTCGCCGGGTCGGCGGTCTCGGTGCGTCCGTAGAGCGGAAGATCAAGTGCCAGTACGTCTGCGTCGCCGGGGGTCGCCACCGCGGTGAATGGCCACAGCGCACCCGAATGGCCGCCGGCTCCGTGGATGATCAGCACTCGTGCCGGCGCAGACGGGTTCTCAGCCCTTGCCACGTGCACGAGGTGACGACCCCACGGCCACCAGGTGGCGACCGGTGCCTGCATCGCGGTTCGGTAGCGCTGCGGAAGGAATCGGGCGTATTCGGCGACGTCGCTATATTCGACTTCGTTCATCTTTTGAGCATCAACGGAGGTCGAGGGCATGGCAACTCGCATTGAGGTCTCATGAGCCGCGCCCGGAAAACGCCTGTTCAGGACCGATCTCGCTTCATGGTCGACGTGATCCTGGAGGCAGCTACTCGCGTTTTCGACAGCGAAGGTGCAGCCGGGACGACCAACCGCATCGCCGATGTGGCCGGAGTGTCGATCGGATCGCTGTACCAGTACTTCCCGAACAAGCACGCGATCATGGCCGCGCTGGCGTGGAGGCATCTCGAGGAGTCGCAGGCAGCCCTCTCGAAGTTGTGCGACCGCTTCGACACGACGGCGCCGAATCGCGTCGAGATGGTGACCACAATGGTCGAGACGGTGGTGCGGCTCAACGGCAGTCATCCCCGCACCTTTGCGGTCCTGCGTGAACACACGCCGCGAACTCCCGAATTGGTTGACGCGTTCACCGCCCTCACCATTGATATGACCGCGCGACTCGTGCCGCACCTCATCCGTACCGGCACGCCGTCTGCGGACGCCCCTCTGCAAGCCCGCCTGCTGGCGGCCTCCATCGACGGGCAAGTACATCAGTTGATCGCGACCGCCATCACTGCCGACGATCGAGAACGATTGTGCGCCGCCATCATTGCCGGTCTGATGGCGACCGACCAGCCGTTGTGACACCGGCCCGGAGCGGCTGGACAGCACGCCCGAACGACTCTGGAGATTGACTTTCGCCCACATGCAGGTTGGACGCGGTCGGGTGTCGGAAGGATTCACCCAAACGATCTACATACGAACAGGTGTTCGAGTCAGTAGAGTGATGACACGCTGATCGTCCGCTAGACCTGACTCTGAGATACGTGTGACTACGCCACCATTGTGATCGGCTGTCCCAATGTTGCTGTCGCAATGTTGTTGTCTCAGTGTTGTTGTCTTGGAGGGGGTGTGGTGATGGCTGTTGTTGATCTGGTTGATGAGGTCATCAGGGTGGAGTTTCCTGATGATCCGGCCGGGGTGGTGGCGATGGTCAAAGGTCTGATCACCCTGCGTAATGCTGTCGAGGCGCGGTTGGCGGCCGGCGCGGCGATCATCGACCGCCTCGGTGTCGCCAAATCTATGGGGTCGACAACGTCGAAGGTGGTGCAGGCCAACGGTGCCGCCCCAGCAGCGGCGGCACGATGGCTACGCATCGGCACCGGCCTGGTGGGGTTGGAGCGTACAGCCGGATACTTTCGGGACGGATTCCTTTCCGCTGAGCACGTCGATGCAGTCATCCGAGGGATCAGCCATGTGCGCGGCCGCTTCGTGGGTGTGATGAGCGGCGACTTCCGGTGTGAGGTCGAGGGAACACTCCTGGCTCATGCGTTCTCTGGTGCACCACCCGCCGAGATCGGCCGGATCGCCCGGGCGATAGGTAACGAGGTCGCCGAGGTGTCGGGTGGGGTGCCGGCCGCCGAAGACGTTTCGTTGAACAGCCTGGACTACGTGATCACCAGCGATGGCCGGTTGTCGGGCAGGTTTGATGTTGATGCGGTGACTGGGGAAAAGATGATGTCCGCGCTCGACGTGTGGTCCCGACCGCGACCTGAACCCGATGGCAGCGCCGATGCTCGCACACCGACGCAACGACGAGCTGACGCCCTGCACCAACTCCTCGATTGTGGCGGTGGTGGGCAGGGTGTGGTGTCGGCGCCGAGAACGGAAGTGGCCGTCACGGTTCCGGCGGATCATCCCGACCGGGCGGTGTTGCGGTGGATGGGTCCGGTCACCGAAGCGACCGCGGCAGCAGCGGCGTGTGATGCGGTGATCACCTCGATCACCCTGGACGGGCAGCAGGTGCCGATCGATTTGAGCCCACCCAAGCGTTTGTTCACCGGGCCAGTGCGTAAAGCGATCTTGCTTCGCGATACCTGCTGCATCAAGTGTGGGGCGCCGGCGACCTGGTCGGACTGTCACCACATCGTGCATTGGGCCGATGGCGGGCCCACCACCCTCGCGAATGGGTGTCTGTTGTGCCGGACGTGCCATCGGGCCGTGCACCACACCGACTGGGACATCGTGATGGGACTCGACGGGCACCCCTGGCTGATCCCACCCGCCGACATCGACCCCACCCAACAACCACTACCCGCCTACAACCGCCGAACCCTCACCCACGCAGCCTGACTCAGGCTGCCTGACTCACACGAACCAGCACCGCACCTCGAAACACCGCACCCGACACATCGCCGGGACCGCGGACGCACCCTGATAACTCCATAGTGTGAACGGCCTGCCGCGTAACCGATCTGACGCGTGAACGTCGCTGCCGCGTGGGGACGTACCGTGTTCAAGGTCGGGCAGTGGAAGGTTCGGACGCGGGTCAGGTGGTCCGTCGGCTGCGTTGACTGTGCGACCGATCTGGCCGATTCAACTGATCTGGCTGATTCGGCGGGTTGCCTTGATCTGGTCTGTCCGTTGGAGCGGTCGTCGGCGAGGTGTGAGAGTCGCCCTTGCCCAAGTCGTCCCCGGTGCCGAGGCTGTCCGCGTTGCCACGTTTGCGCAGCCGCCAGCCGCCGTTGTCCGTGTCGGATTCGCCGAAGTGGTCAGCGTCCACGGAGCTGTACAACGCAACCAGGACTGCACCCACCACCGCGCCGATGAACCCGATGACGGCAAGCCAGCCAAGGCCGGGCTTTGCGCTGTCGTTGAGGAAGACCACGCCGATGATGCCGGGGCCGGCCGTCTCGCCGACCACGAGCACGGCGGTGACGCCGTTGACCTGCCCGAGCTGCAAGGCGACGGTGTGGACGTAGAAGCCGACTGCACCGGCGATGGCGATGGTCCACGCCGCGGGGTCGGTGAGCAGGGTGACGATGTCGAACGGATCGATTCCGCGCAGGATGCGGACCGAGATCGCGATGACACCGAACAGCAGGCCGGCGGCAGCACCGCCGACAATCGCGCCACGCTTGCCGAGCTTGTAGACAGCGAGCAGCGCCAGTCCGGCCAGGACGCAGGTGGCGAAAAGCAGGCCGTAGTGGAAGCTGCGTTGTTCGCCGCCGCCGCCTTCATGCGACGACGACAACCCGAGCGCACACAGTGACGCCACCACCACGCACATCGCGACCCAGTCGCGACCGTGCAGTCGAATCCCCAGTACAGCGGTGCCGACGAGGGCGGTGACGATGAGGTTGGCCGAGACGATGGTCTGCGACAGAAAGAGGGGAAGGAACCGGGCGGCCACCGCGCCGGCGCCGAAGCCGATCACCACCAGCGACGTGCCGAGGATGAACTCGCGGGTCTTGAAAGTGTCGACCGTCGAGGAGACCGACGGGCCACCTTCGGTGGTCAGCTGATGTTCTCTGTCGTGCTCGCGAGCCGCGACTGCCGCCTTGCGGGCACCGAGGGCGCGCAGCACAGTCGACAGACCGTAGGCCACGGCAGCCGCACTGGCGAACAAGACACCGATCAGGAACACCCCGACACCCTCCGTCGCCGCCCGGAATATTCGAGGCCCACCCGGCGCCTGTCCGACGGCGAATATAAGCTACCATGTCGCTGGTGAAAGCCATTCTTCGGTTCGGCAGCGAGGCACGATGACCACTCGCAGCGGAAAAAATGTTCTCATCACTTTCGGGCGTTCATTTCTCACCCTCGATCTCGCCAGATTGATGAATGCCGGCGGGCACAATGTATTCATCGCCGATTCGATTCCATTTCCCATCACACGGTTCTCGAATTCCGTACAAAAGGTGTTCCGCGTTCCGCGGCCCAAGTTCGAGCCACGCGAATATGTGGACGAAATCGCGCGCATCGTCCGGGCCGAATCGATCGACCTCGTCATACCGATTCACGAAGAGACCGACATCCTTGCGATGGCGCAGGATCAGTTCCCGCCGGAGTGCCGCCTGCTGCTGTCCGATTTCCTGACGGAAAACCGGCTGCACAACAAATACGAGTACCAGGTGCTGCTGGAGACCTTGGGCGTGCCCACCCTGAAGTACGCACAGGTTCGCGATGAGGCCGAGTTGGCCGCGCTGGATTTTGAAAGTCCATTCGCGCTGAAGCAGGTTTACTCGCGAGGTTCACAGCAGGTTTATAAAGTGAATCCCGGAGAAATACCCGACGGTCTCACATTTGATCCTCTTAATCCGTGGCTGGCGCAGGAGTGGCTCAAAGGTGATAAGTACTGCACATATTCGGTGTGCCACGAGGGCAGGGTCTACGCGCATGCGATCTACCCTGTGCGATATGCAATCAATGGTCAGTCGTGCCTCAGTTACGAGCCGGTGGAACATTCGGGAATCACCGACTGGGTGACCGAACGGGTGAAAGAAATCAATTTCACCGGTCAAATCGGGTTCGATTTCATCGAACACCCGGAGCGGGGTTTGTTCACCATTGAATGCAACCCGCGTTCTACAAGTGGCATTTTGATGTTCGAACCCCATAACAGAGTCGACCGCGCATTCTTCGGCGAGAATGACGACGTGATCACCCCCGATCCCGACGTCCGCAAAATGGTTGGGCCGGGAATGCTCCTCTACGGCTGGCGCAAATCTGCACTCGAGGGCAACACGCTGCGCGGGTTCGCTCGGGATTTCCGCCATACCGACGAGATCATCACCCGACGCGACGACATCGGTCCTTTTCTGGGCATCCCCTTCGCCTTGAGCAATATCCTCACGAACTCACTCAAGTATCGCGTGGGTTTGGCGGAAGGTTTCATGCACGACCACGAATGGGACGGCGAGCAGATCTGATCGGGCCGTCAGCCTGCGTGCTGACGGCAGAACTCGACGATTCGCTCGACGCTGTCGCCGGGGCCGGTGAACAACCCGCCGTGGCCCGCGCCGTCGATCTGGACGAACGCCGAACCGGGGATGCGGGCCGCGGTGGCTCGGGACAGCTCGGGCGGGAAGAACAGGTCGTGTTCGAACGCCAGCACCAGGGTCGGCACATCGATGTCGGCCAGGTGCTCGGGCAGCGGCTCGCCGGACTTGATCCACTCGTAGGATGCGGTCAGCTGGCCGGTGAAGCCGTCTGGGCTGGCCCAGCCTCCATCGGAACCGCTGAGCATGTCCCGCCAGCCAGACACGGTGGCCGGGTCCTGCAGCAACGTGGTGTGCAACGTGGTCATCAGTTGCTCGAAAACCAGTACTGCTCGGGGTATCTCGCCGATCTGCTCGATGAGGCTCAGCTCCATCTCGCCGACGAGTGCACCGATCGGGCTGGGCTGTAGCCCGGCGAAAAGGACTGCAGCCTTGACCAATTCGGGACGGCTGCGCAGCATGGCCTGAGTTGTGTAGCAGCCCATCGAGTATCCGACGACGAGTGCGTCGTCGACGCCGAAATGTTCGAGCAGTGCCGCGGCGTCGTCGGCGAGGTCGGCCACCGAGTACGGCGAAGGCGGCGCCGAGGACGGAGCCAGGCCGCGCGCGTTGTAACTGATCACGGTGAATCCGGCGTCCGCGAGGGCCGGGGCGAGGCCGCAGATGTCCCACACCATCGACGGCATCCCCAGGCCGCCGTTGAGCAGCACAACCGGTCCTTCTCCGACCTTGGTCACGCCCAGCACGGTCCCGTTCGGCAGCGTCGTCGCGTCCATGATCAGCCCTTTCCCAGTGCGCCCCAGGACATGGTTTATACCAAGCGAGACTTGCTGGAGAAGTCGATCTGCGCAGCCGGGTTGCTGACCGCGGTCACAATCCCGGTCCCATACGGACCCTTCCGGTCGTACAGGGTGGCGGTTCCCACCGAGATCCCGTCGGCGGTGATGTGGCTGTCCGCCTCGATGCCGAGTTCGGCGCCCTCGGGCATGCGCGACAACGCCATGGTGAGGTCGCAGTTGATGTAGCCGATGCCGTCGGTGCCCAGGTTCGTGACAAGACTGGTCGACTCCGCGGACTGCACCGCGTGGACAAACGGTGAGGCGGGTTCGTTCGGCAGCACCGGCATCGCGGTGCTCCACGCTCGTTTGCGCGAGGCGTTCTGGTGGCTACCGATATCCCGCGTCCAGTCGGCGTCGCCTGACTGCAGCCACGGGTGTCGTAGCGTGATGTCCTCCGCCTCGTCGGTCGGCGGGCTGAAGGTGCCCGACGGCTGCCACTCGGTGCCGGGAGGCGGCGCTGAACGCCGCAGGAACACCGCCGTGGCACGCGCAACAGTGACGTCGTCCTGCCGGACCTCGGCGTCGGCGACGACGATGCGTCGGCCCGAGCGGACCAGCGCCGTGGTGACCACCGTGGGCCGGTTCCGGGCCGCCTTGAACAGGTCGATCGTGATGCGGGCGGGCACGAAGTCCGGATCGGCGAAGTCACGCTCGATGGCGCGGGCCGCCACAGCACAGACGGCCGGACCGTTCAGCTGATCCGGGCCCCAGGCGCTGCCGGACCACTTGGTGGGGATCAGCGTGCTGTCGTCGTCACCGGGAACAAAAAAACTACGAGGTTCGGGCACGAGATCGATAGTGTCAGAGCTGGGCTGATGCGAGCGGGGCGGGTGCGGGCGACGCGGAAGGCAGGTCGCGGCGCGACCGACGACTGATCATCGCGAGTGTGGCTGCGGCAGCGACGGCACCGAACCCGAACATCCAGGGATAGGTGACCCCGGGGATGTAGTCGTGCAGATATGCCAGCGTGGCCGGGACCGCGAACCCGAGATAGGTGAGGGCGTAGTACACCGCTGTCAGGCCGGCAAGATCGCCCGGCTGCGCGATCCGCTGCACCTCGGACAGTCCCGCGACGAGGGCGATCCCGTAACCGGCGCCGAGCACAACAGCGGCGACCAGCACCGCCCAGATGGTCAGGATCGACGAGGCGAGCGCTGCCAACGCCATGCCTGCCACGAGCAGGAGCAAAGCCACCTGACTGGCCCGCGCCGAGTCGGGACGGTCGATGCGGCGGGCGAGGGCCTGGATGCCGAACCCGCAGCTGAGTGTCACCACGGAGATCAGCGCTGCGAACGCCATGGGGGCGCCGCCGACCTTCGGTGCCATCAGGGTGGGCAGGATGGCCTGGCATCCGATTGCTGCGCCGAAGACCCACGGCGCCACAGGGACAACGACGTACAGGAACCGGCGATGGCCCAGCGAAGGAATCTTCAGATCATCTCGTAGGCGGGTCGGTGCGGTGGCTCGCTGACGGGTTTCGGGAACACTCCACACCCACACCGCGCCGAGCAGGCACACGCCCGCGTTGAGGACATAGGACAGCACGTGAGGCCAGGGCCCCCACTCCGCCAGCACTCCGGCCAGCCCGGCGCCGACGCCGAACCCCGCGGTCAAGCTCATCGCGGCCCGCTTGGCCCCGTTGTCGACGGACAGTTCCTTGATCCAGCTCGTCCCCACCGCCATCGCCAGGCCGATCGCGATGCCACACAGAATGCGGCCCACGGCGAGGATGGCGCCCTGGTCGGCTGCTGCTGCCAGCACCAGCGATCCGGCTGCGGCGATGAGTGCGGCGGGGCGCATGATCGGCCGGCGTCCGAACCGATCTGACAATGGCCCACCGATCAGGAGCGCCGGGATCATCCCGAGGACGTAGGCGAACAGCAACACATCGACGGTGGGACCGGACAGCTCGTACTCGCTCTTGTAGAACACGAGCAGGGGAGTGAACTCGTTTCCGCCCCAGGCGATGGCGAACATCGCGGCGCTCACGCCGCGCCAGTTCCTCATGCCGGAGGCCTGCGCAGATCGTGCACTGCCGCCAGGTGTGCTGCCAGCGAGGCGGCGAACCCGTCGGTGTCACCCGCCTCGATCAGATCGGTCAATTCGTTGTGATGCTTGATGATTCGCTCCATCTGGGCCTTGTCGCGCAACACCGACGTGCTGGTCATCCGGAGTTGGCGATCGTGCAGGGTGTCGTAGAAGCCGGACAACAGCGGATTGTTCGCGGCCTGTACGAACAAGCGGTGGAAACCGGCGTCCTCGATGGTGAACTGGTCCACCTCGGCTGCCTCGGCGAGACTCTCGAGCCGGGCGATGCTCTGACGAAGCGACTCGACGATCGCGCTCCGATCGGTGTGCGCCAACGCGCGGACCGCGGCGGTCTCGACCGCGTGGCGGGCCCCGATCACGTGTTCTGCCTCGTCTGCTGGGACCGGCACGATCAATGCCCCTCGTTTGGGGTAGAGCCGCATCCACCCCTGGGTCTCGAGCCGCAGGAAGGCCTCTCGGACCGGTGTCCGCGAGATGCCCAGGGCTGCGGCGACCTCGCCCTCGCTGATGAGTTCGCCACCGGCCAGCGAACCGGAGAGGATCCGGCCCTTGACGTCGCGGTAGGCGCGCTCGGCGGCCGACAGGTTCATGGACACAACTTGTATCTAAGCAGTCTGCGTGCGGGCAGACCAGAGACGTGATGTGTGATCTTGGTCAGCCGTGCGATCAGGGCCGGGCGGTGGGGGCGCCTGCCAAGGCGGCTGCGGCTGCATCACGCATACCGAGAGCTTTCCGGTGCTGACCTGCAGCAGCGAGGGCGTCCGCGGTCCGGCCGTACAGCTCTGCGGCTTCGGTGTGCCGACCGAGGCCGGACAAGGTGGTGGCCATGTGCCCGACAACGTCGACGGTGTCGGGGTCGGTGGGGCCGTGGGTGAACATGTATTTGGCGAGCAGGTCCCGGCACAGCGGTTCGCACGCCTTCCACTTGCCCAGATGCACCAGACAGCGGATGACGTCATGCAGGTTGGACAGGCACATCAGCGAGTAGGGACCTTCGCGCCGCGCGCGGATCTCACGCAGTACCGAGAACTCCGCGAGCGCATGGGTGTACTCGCCTGCCTGGAACAGTTCGGTGGCCTCACGCTGCATCTCGTCGAGCACCCATTCAGTTTGCCGTCCGAACCGGCTGTGCTGGGCCGAAACGGGCAAGACGGGCCGAAACGGGGATCCGGGCAAACCGCACCTCGTAGGGCCCAGCGCTGGTTTCCGCCTAAGGTGACCGGGTGACGCAGCCACAAGACCCCGGCGATTCCCATCGGCACCATCACCACGGTCTCGCGGCCGTCGACCTGCATCCGGCGGTCGCCAAGCTCGTGGTGGGGTTGCTGACGGCATGTGCGATCGCGGTCGTCGCGGGTCTGGTGATGCTCTGGCCGAGCGACCGTGACCACGACATACCGGTGCAATTCCAGTCGTCGGGCGGTGGCTCGGTGGAGATCGAGACCGGGCAGGTGGTCTCGCAGGCGATGGCTGATTGCCTGAACTCACAGGCGGGTCAGGTTTTTGCGGGTGCCGCGACGGTGACGACCGTCAAAGACGGCCCGTGCATTCAGAACACGGTGGAACTGACGTCCGGGCCCAACAAAGGTGCCAACACGCTGATCGAGGTCCCGACCAACCGGGTGCAGGCCGGACTGCAACAGGACTCCGGGAGTGACGACCTCAGTGACGCCCAGCTGGGCAAGCCCCAACCGGGCCAGCCCGACCTTGCTGTCGGCGACTCGATCAAGCTGTCTCGAGCGGCCAGTGTGGACGGTTCGGAGAACTACTCGTTCTTCGACTTCGCCCGGTCCACGTCGATATGGGTGTGGGCGGCGGTGTTCGTCCTGGCCATCGTCGCGGTGGCGGCATGGCGCGGCCTTCGGTCGGTCATCGGCCTGGTATTCGCATTCGTGGTGCTGTTCGGGTTCACCCTGCCGGCCATGCTGGACGGGGAATCGCCGGTGGCGGTGGCCATCGTCTCGTCGGCGGCCATCCTCTTCGTGGTGATCTATCTGGCGCACGGGGTGAGTCTGCGCACCAGTGCGGCATTGCTGGGCACCCTCGCGTCGCTCATGGTGGCGGCGTTCTTGTCCTGGCTGTCCATCGAGACCATGCACATCTCCGGCCTGTCTCAGGAACAGACCACCAATCTGCAGATCTACAACAACGCCATCTCGCTGAACGGTGTGCTACTCGCAGGATTCATCATCGGTGCGCTCGGCGTGCTCAACGACGTCACGATCACCCAGGCTTCCGCGGTGTTCGAGCTCTCGGCAGTGGACCAGACCGGGCCCCTGCACACGTTCAAGGCCGCGATGCGGGTGGGCCGCGACCACATCGCGAGCACGGTGTACACCATCGTATTCGCCTATGCGGGTAGCACTTTGCCGCTGCTGCTGTTGTTCTCGGTGTCGGGGCAGTCGTTCTCGACACTCATCACCACCGACATGGTGGCCGTGGAACTGGCGCGCTCGTTCGTCGGCGGGATCGCGATTGCGTTGTCTGTGCCGCTGACCACGGCGGTCGCCGTGCTGCTCTCGACACCGGGGGCGCGTCAGGAGAAGGAGACGGTTGCACAGCCGATCGAACGGCCGGCCGAACAGCCACCAGCGCACGGCAGGCACTGGCTACCGGAGTGAGCTCAGGCAGGTTCTGACACCGTGTTGGTGACCGAACCGATGCGGTCGATGGTGAGGGTGACCTCGTCGCCCGGCGCGATCCAGCGGTCCAATTCCAGGCCGCACCCCATCGGCAGGGTGCCCGATGTGATCAGCTCACCCGAGTGCAGATTCTCTGACTGACTTGCGTAGGCGACCACTTCGCCTGGGCTGTAACGCAATCCGTGGGTACTGGTGGACGACCACACCTCGCCGTTCACCCGCACGGTCGCCTCGAGCTGGTCGATCTCGGACAGCACCTCGTCGGCCGTGACCACCACGGACCCGATGGAACTACCGAATGTCTTGGTCTTCACGACGGGTCCGAAGACGCCGCGACGTTGCTCGTCCCACTGCACGTCACGCGCACTGAAGTCGTTGAACACCACGAACCCCCCGATGGCTGCCGCAGCCTTCTCCGGGGTGGCGTCGCGCACCGGGTGGGCGATGATCATGCCGAACTCCAGCTCGAAGTCGAGCTCGCTGCTGTATGCCGGCCACGGCATCGGTTCACCATCACCGATCACCGTGAGGTGGTTGCCGGTGTAGTAGACGGGATGGTCGTAGAAAGCGGAATTGGGTCGCAGCGGCGGAAACACCCTGTGTGTCAACCGTTCATAGCCGCGGATCAGGGGGCGGGTCGCGGGCAGGTTGCGTTGCACCAGACCGTGGGCGGCCTTGGTCCAGTGTTCCTCCCAGCCGAGGAAACATCGCAGCGAACTCGGGTAATACGGGATCGACGGCGCTGGGTCGACGGCCACGCCGACCCCCTTGCGTGCGGCACGGTCGACGATGTCGATGACGGTGGCCCGAGACCGTTCGCCGGTCGCCAGCAGGGCGAGCAGATTTGCAGGCAGGTGGGACAGCTCGTCGAGTCGGCCGCGGGAATCGAGCGCGGCCCGCAGGCTGATCCACGTCTCGGTGGGCTCATGCAAGATGGCAAGCGACGCGGACTCGGTGAGACGGCGGATCTTCATCGGCTGCGTTCGCGTAACAATTTCCCGGCATCCGCGAAGGCGCGGGCGCGGCGCCCGAAGGTGGGTGGAGCTGGTGCCTCGCCCTTCCACAGCCGGTAGAGGGTGCTGAGGTTCAGGACGATGCGCTCCGGGGAGTCCCAGTGCGCATACGGTCGAAAGTCGCTGCTGGTCATGAGCGTTCGCGCGGCCTGGATGGGGGACCGGCCCGCGTCGAACTGAGCACGCCCCTCTCGATCGAGCCACGACCAGTAGTCGCGGAGCAGCTCGATCTCGGTACGCCCGCAGATGGGGCCGTGGCCGGGAACGTACGTCGCCGCGTCCAGACCGAGCAGATGGTCAAGAGCGTCTTGCCAATTGCTCAGTGGGCCATGCCAAATCACCGGTGTGGCCCCGATGAACAGCAGGTCGCCCGTGAACACCACCCCTGAATCGGGCACATGTGCGATGACGTCACCGGGCGTGTGGGCGGGACCCAGATCCCGCAGCAACACGGTGCGTCCCCCGACGGTGATGGTGTCGGTGTCGGTGAATGTGTGATCCGGGAGCCGGGGTACCCGGGTGGGAAGCGATGCTCCTCCGGTGACCCGGCTCATGTAGGAACCCAGTGCTCCGGCCGGCCCGGGCAGCGCCGACGCCACCGACCCGAGCTTCGAGAATCGCGCCACCGCCGCGGGTGGGGTGTCTTCCTTCATGGCGTGTAGAGCCGACGCCGAGGTGGTGATGCGCGCCGACGCCGGCAACGTGTCGTTTCCCCACCAGTGGTCACCGTCGGAATGGGTGTTGACTGCCTCTGTGATGGCCGCCGATCCGACCAGATCCGGCCAGGCCTGCGCGATCGACTCCGCGCGTGAGGTGTCCCAGACCGTGTCGATCACCATCGACGCATCGTCGCCCACCACCAGGCCCGTGTTGGTCTGGCCCCAGCCGCCGGGGAGATGCATGAAAGCATAAGTGCCACCGTCGATCTGGGTGAGGCTGTCTTGCCGAACTGGCATCGGTGGTCCTTGCGAGAGGCGGTGGTGGAGGCGGCAGTGCAATGACTCGACTGTACCGATCAGACCCCGGATCGCGCTGGTACTCGGCGACTACCCGAGCTCCGCCGGGCGATCGATGAGATGAGACCTTCCACCGGACCGCGACCGTACCGGGCAATCCATATGGTCGAGAATGCGACCGCGACCAGTACGAAGACGATCCAGGTGAGCAGCCCCTGCCACGGGTACACGCCGTCGCGACCGCGCTCGGAGAACTGGCACAGGACGAAGATGCCCACGATGTGCGCGCTGTACACGGTGAGCACCATGGACCCGGTGGCGCGCAGCGGGAAACTGAACCGTCCGGGCCGTCGGCAGAGCAACAGGCACAGCCCGATGACCAGCATGCTGATCCCCGCCGAACCGAACACGTCGAACGGGGTGCCCGAATGTGGTTCGGCGCCCAGCATCGCCTGCAGGTCGGCCCATTCCCACAGGAAGCCTTCACCCGGGTTCTCTGAGGGTGCGTAGAACTGGGACGGCGTTTGGTGCGTTCCGTCGTCGAAACCCGACAATGCCGCGGAGAGCAGGTAGGAGGCCACGGCGATGCCGGCACCGAAGCCGGCAAGTCGCCGGGCGACCATCGGCGACCGGAGGTCCAACCGTCCGATGCCCAGTCCCAGAAGCAGATAGGCCGCCCAGATCAGCCCCGGGTATCCGCCGCTGATGAGGATGTCGGTCAGCGCGTTGAACGGAGATCCCCACGCCCCGAGTGCGGCGTGGATGAGCGGCACCAGAAACGGCATGACCACCGCCACCACACCGGCCGCGACGAACAGCGTGGGCGGCGAAACCCGCAGCAGCGGCAGCGAGATGACAAACAGGAAGCTGTACATCACCAGGATGGTCAGGACCGGGGTGCCCAGCATCTGGAGCAATCCGCCCAGCAAGAAGATGCAACACGCCCGAACCAGGAGCTGATGGCGCGCGACCACAAGCTGTTCGGCGCCGAAAGGGGCGGTGCCGCCGGTCACCAGGGCGATCGAGACCCCGGCCAACACCGCGAAGGTGACGGCCGAGTGGCCGTTGACCACCGAACCCCACGTCTCCGGTTGCGTCCACCGCAGATCGCCGAGGTCGAGGATGTGCGCTGCGAACATGCCCAGTACCGCCAGGGCCCGCGCGATGTCGACGCCAGGTATGCGCGCCGATCGATTGGCCGTCATCCAATCATCTTCACTTACTACGCGTGCCCGTGGTTTTCCGTGGACACCGACCTGGGCCACTGTTAGCGTCCGCTGTCATGAGTAGCGACGCGCAGGACATTGCCGACCTCAGGCGGCAGGTGCAGCGACAGGGTGAACTGATCGACGACCTGTACCGCAGGCTGGGCCTGGCCGGGCCGCCGGCACCAGCGGCTCCGACCGCCGAGAACATTCCCCCTGAGATCGCCGACGCAATCAAGGCGGGGAAGATGCCACTGGCTCTGAAGCTCTGGCATCAGCGGACCGGGGTCAGTCTCTCGGAGGCCAAGGAACAGATCGACGCGTTTGCGCGCTCGATGGGCTGAATCGGCGGAGAAAGTCTGCGTTGTTTCGCATGTGGATGCGGACACCTGCGCCGGGACGCGCCGGAGTTGTAAGTTCTCCCCATGACCAACGCCACGGGCCCCACGTCGCCCCGCACCAACGCCTTTGTCCCTCAGTCCTTTCCCGATCAACTCCGCAACGCCGTGCGGGCGGGGCTGATTGCGAGCGCCATCATCGGCATCATCGTCGGGATCGTGGCGCTGGTGTGGCCGGAACCGACGTTGCTGGTTGTCGCCCTGCTGTTCGGGATCACGCTCATCTTCACCGGCGTGTACCGGCTGACCGTGGCGTTTTCGGCCAAGCTGCTGCCGACCTCGATGAGGGTGTTCTTCGGCATCATGGGCGCGATCGTCCTGATTGCGGGCATCATCTGCCTGTTCAACCCCGGTGAGTCGCTGGTGCTGCTGGCCATCGTGATCGGTGTGGGCTGGATCTTCCAGGGAGCGCAGGAAATTGCGGCCGGTCTGGCGGGTGCGCACTACGCGCCGAAGTGGTTCCTGATCGGGTCAGGTGTGTTCTCGGTGGTCGCAGGCATCATCGTGCTGTTCCTGCCGGGCGCCGCGATCGCGACGTTCCTCATCGTGGGTGCGATCCTGCTCGTCGTGGTCAGCGTGGTGACGCTGTTGACACTGCCGCGAGCGGCCCAGACCCCGAGCCAGGCTCAGTAGCCCGCTGCCCAGCCCCGCACGTCGGACACGTATTCCATCGAGTTGTTGTACCTGAGCACTGCGGCGACCTGCTGCTCGGGATCACGGAGATCGAGTCCGCCGTCGCACAGGTAACGGCCGGTGGTCAGGGCGGCATCGAACAGGTTCTGGGGATCGATCACGCCGTCGCCGTTGCCGTCCGCTGCGTACCTTTTCCAGGTCTCGGGAAGGAACTGCATCGGCCCGACCGCGCGGTCGTAGTTGGGGTCGCCGTCGAGTTGACCGCCATCGGTGTCGTGGATGACGTTGTTCCCGGCCAGGCTGCCGTCGAGTACCGGGCCGAGGATGGGCGCGAGGAGCTCGCCGTTGTCGCCGGCCTTGCCGTTGTTCGCGTGGGTCGACTCGACCCGTCCGATTCCGGCGATCAGCTGCCAGGAGATACCGCAACCCGGTAGTTCCTGCGCCAGCTTCGACCCGGCTGCAAAATAGGCCTCGTAGTTGACCCGGGGGATCTGACCACTGGTGACGCTTGCGGGCACGACCTCGGGGGCCGGTGCCGGTGCGGGCGCAGGCGCGGCAACTTGGGCAACCGGCTCGACCACCGGAGCGGGAGCGGGAGCCGGCGTCGACGACTGCGGGGCCTGACGGGTGTCGGCCACCTGCTTGGTGGTGTCGGTCAGCTGGTGATCGGCCTCGGCGGTTGCTGCTGCGGTGACCAATCCGATGGGTACGAGAGCTGCCAGAGCGAAAGGTGAACGCGACTTTCTCTTCGGCGCTGAATGCTTACCCAATCGGGGACCTCCTGATACGGCCTTTGTCTAGGCCTTTTACGACCGCGCCGACGGTACCCGAAACACGGCGTTAACCGTTATCGATCCGTGACCAATTGGCCGTGACGCCGGGGCGTGAGCCCGGGTCTTCGCAGGTAAGCCGTTAGCAAATCGAAGTTTGTGATCCTCGCCATACGATCGGTCGGACGTACTTGCCGAACCGCGGTCGGTCAGAAGCCGCCGAAGTCCCCGCCGCCGAAGTCGCCGCCCCCGAAGTCGCTGTTGCCGTAGTCGCCGCCGCCGAAGTTGTCACCGCCGAAGTCGTCCCCGGACGCGCTGTAGTCGGTACCCGCATCGCCGGAGTCGCCTGGGTCGCCGGGGTCGGTACCGCCGTCACCTGCGTCGAGGCCGTCTTGGTACCCGTCGCCATAACCGCCCTCGAAGGCCTGGGCGTCGTATCCGACGCCGGCCATGCCGCTGAACATGGCATTGAACAGCAGCACCGATCCCAGGCCCCAAGCACCGGCGACCAGGGCCGGCTTCCACCACGGCTCGGAATACCAGCCGGCGGGGACGGGTCGGCCGGCGACGCGTCCGCCGGGGAAGTAGTTCGGTGTCTGGTCCGACGGCTGGGGTGACGCGGCAACCCGGCGACCTTCGTACTCGATCTCCCGCTTCTCGCTGACTTCACCCGAACTCTTCTGGCCCGCCAGCGTGCCGATCTCGGGTCCCGGGTCCATGTCCATCGCGATCCGGGCGGCACGTACGTAGTAAAGGCCTTCCAGCGCAGTCTGTTTGGCGAGCTCGGCTTGCTTGGGTGTGGTCGCCTGCTCGATCTGGGACCCGGCCGCGTTGAAACGTTCGGATGCGTCGGCAAGAGCGGACTTGGCCGGTTCATTGGAGCCGACGAGGTTGAAGACCTGGCCGCCGAGCCGCTCGATCGCTTGTCTCGCATCGGCTTTCGCGTCGGCAAGAATGGCTTCGTCGGCCCGACGACGAGTCGAGCCCTGGTTGCGGGCGAGTGCGACGATGCCGATCACCACAACGATCACCGCGATCAACAGGATGAATTCCATCGGGGGCCTCTCGATCGTGACGAACCAACTGCAGTACTTCCAGGCTACTGATGTCAGTTGTTCCCACTGCCGGCACGAATTACTCTCCGATTCGCTACCTTGAGGTCCATGTCGGTAGCGGAGCAGATGGTCAGGGACGAGCGCGCGACAACCGAGGAGGCCCTCGCGGTGTTCGACGCGGCCGAGCCCGTCGAGACAGAGTTCATGATCGGCACCTGGCGCGGCGCGGAACTGCAGACCGGTCATCCGATGGACGGCATGCTCGTCGCCAGTGGCTGGTGGGGCAAGCAGTTCGTCGACGGGGAGACCGTGCACCCGTTGTTGTTCCCGACCGCGGACGGCAGGGCTCTGTGGGCGCTGGACCCCAAGCGCCTCCCGGTGGGCGTGCTTCTCAACGCGCCGTTGCCGTCGCTGGAGAACCGCTCACTCGGCGGGCTGGTGAACGCCGCACGCCCGTTGTTGCAGACCAAGAAACCGAAGGCCAGGTTGCGGACCACGCAGTACCGCGGTGTCGACACCGCCACGATGGTCTATGACGCACAGCCGATCAACGACATCTTCCGTCGCGTCTCGGACGACACGGTGCTCGGGCTGATGGACCTGCGTGGCTCGGCCAAGCCCTACTTCTTCTCGCTACGCCGAGACGATTCGCTGCCTGTCCGCGCGAACCGCCGCTGAGTGGACCTCAGAGCTGGTCGAGATCGGTTCTGAGCAGCATCACGTTGTAGTCCGACCAGCGTGAGGCCGTGAAGTAGAGATACCGGCCATCGGACGCCGGGTGGATATACGGCGCGTAGATGCCACCTGTGGTCTGCGCGAGGTTGAGAAGGGTCTTCGCGCCGCTCCAGGGTCCTTCGGGTTGATCAGCGGTGCGGAGCACCAGCCGCCCCTGCGATTCGATGCCGTGCAGCATCACGTACTTCTTCAGGTGTTCGTTCCATGCCACCGACATCTCGCTGACGGGTGCGGGAGCGATCGCCTTCAGATCACCCATGGTGTCCGGCCAGTGATCGGCCGGATTGTTGGAGTAGTACTCGTACTTCGTCAGGTCGAGGATGTCGGCGGCCTTCACCCGGGCCAGGTACACAGCTCCGTAGCGGCCGTTGGGAGTGCCGTACTGGTAGATGAAACCGTCGTTGCCGCGCAGGTAGGCGCCCATCTGGAACTTGCTGTTGTCTGCGTGGAGTTGTTCGACACCCTCGATGGTGACCCCGGAGTTCACCCGGACGGTCCCGAGTTCGGGAGCCCAGGTCTGGCCGTTGTCCCGCGAGACCGCGATCGCCGAGTAGTTGGTGTCCCAGCGACCGGGGTTTCCCCACGCGCGGACGGACATGTAGTTGATGTATTGCGTGTCCCCGACCGACATCGCAGCGGTCGGGATCGTCGTGATCTCCACGGCGGGCAGGTCAAGGGCATCGATGATCTGCTGCGAGAAGCGCGGTCGTTCGGCGGTGACAACCGAACCCGACCGCCGGTTGCCGGGTGCGGGGTCCGGGACCGAGATCCCGTCGGCGAGGTTGACATCGTCCGAACGCAGGAGCACGTTGTGCCGCCATTCCTGACCTGCGGCACCGCAATCGCCGAAGGTGTCACCGAAGGCCATCAGCGTCTGTCCTGACCCGTTGTCCCAGCTGATCCCGAGGTCGGTGCCGGAGATGCCGAAGCGGTCGAGGGTGCGGTTGTCGCTGCGAGGGCCGGTGACCCAGGAGACGGCCTGCGTGTTGCCACCGACGATGGTCGGGAGCGGTCCCTGCGGCCCGGCGTCGACGTTCCCCGTTCCGCTGCTGCTGCCGAAGTCACCGATCCCCGGGATCAGGCTCGAACCGTTCCCACCTTGGTTCCCGCACGGTGCCGCAGTTGCCGGCGCAGCCAGCGCCACTGTCGCGGCTGCGGTGAGCGCCACCACGATCGACCCGATCGTTGCCGAGCGGAGGGTGGGCATGTGGCTGCTCCTAGGTGTAACTGAAGTGACGTAAGTGACTGATGTGGTCACGAAGACTCACTGTTCCACACGTCCACCCGAAGTCGCGTCTCGCTTCCGCAACGATTCGCCCGAGCCGTCAGATCAGCTCGGCGGCCACCCTCAGGTCTGAGACCAGCGCATCAAAACCTTGTGCGCGGTCCTCGGATGGCCCCCGCAACAGCGCGGACGGGTGGATGGTGGCGACAACACGCGTCGTCGCGGTGACACCCGGGAGTGCACCGTCGGCACCCAGATCGAACACCTTGCCGCGGTGCTCGGTGAGCCGAAAGCTGGTGCCCAGCAACGTTTGAGCGGCCGTGGCACCGAGGCAGACCACTACCTCGGGCCGCACGGCCTCTATCTCGGCCGTGAGCCACGGTGTGCAGGCGACGATCTCGGTTCGTCCCGGCTTCTTGTGGATACGTCGTTTGCCACCGTCGGCGCGGGTGAACTTGAAGTGCTTCACCGCATTGGTGACGTAGGTGGTCGTCCGGTCGATGTCCGCTGCGGCCAGCGCCTTGTCGAGCAACTTGCCTGCCGGACCCACAAAAGGTGCGCCCGCCCGGTCTTCCTGATCCCCGGGTTGCTCGCCGACGAACATGATGCGGGCCCGGGCCGATCCGGCACCGAACACGGTTTGATCGGCGTCCTGATAGAGGTCGCATCCGCGACAGCCGCGTGCGGCGTCCGCTAGTACCTTCAGGTCGTGGGTGTCTGGGACGAACTCCTGAGCACCTGGCGCTTTCACCGCAGCCGAATACCCACATCAATCGGAAGGAACACGTCGTGATCGCCGACATCGCAGACCTGCTGGCTCATGTGGCGCGTCTGCGTGAAGGGCGTGACCGGATCATCATCGGTGTGGTCGGGGAGCCGGGCAGCGGTAAGAGCACCGTTTCCCAGGCGCTGATCGAGCGGCTGGATGCAGCGGCGGTCACTGTGCCGATGGACGGTTTCCATCTGGCGAACAACGAACTGCAGCGTCTCGGACGCGCCGACCGGAAAGGCGCAATCGACACCTTCGACGCACACGGCTTCGTCAACCTCGTGCAGCGCCTGCGGGCACGGGCCGAGTCCGTGGTCTACGCGCCCGACTACGTCCGCGACATCGAGGAAGCCATCGCCGGGGCCATCGCCATCCCCAGCGAGACGCCGGTGATCATCACCGAGGGCAACTACCTGCTGGCGAAGGACGAACCGTGGAGCCGGCTTCGCGAACTCGTCGACGAGATCTGGTATCTCGACACACCCGCGGACGTCCGGGTGGAACGACTCATCAAGCGGCACATACGTTTCGGGAAGACCCGGGAGCACGCGAGGCGGTGGGCACTCGGGCCGGATGAGACCAACGCGCAGTTCATCCGAGGGACCCGGGACGCCGCGGATCAGACGATCGACGTGCTCGCGTTCAGTCGCTCTCTGTGAGCGATCGGGCGCGGGGACGGGTCAGCGAGTAGTCCGCCATGTCCGGGTTACCGAGATAACTCTTGAGGGTGGCCAGATCGAACGGCCACAGATCGACACTGCCGTCCTCCTTGAAGTACCAGCTCTGGCACCCGGTGTTCCACACCGTCGGTTCCAGCGCCTTGCGCACCTCGACGTTGAATCGTTCGGTGGCCGAGGTGGTCACCTCGACGGTGGCCATCTCACCGCGGGCATGCTTTTCGACCCACGCCACGATGTGGTCGCACGTCAATTCCGCGGCCGTCTGCAGGTGGATACTGCCCACCGGACTGTTGGGTCCGAGGATGGTGAAGAAGTTCGGGAAGCCGGGAATGCTTGTCATCGCGAACGCATGTGGGCCCGAGTCCCAGGCTTGATCGATGGTGATGCCGTCGCGGCCGGTTACCGACATCGGCCGCATGTAGTTGTGGGCTCGGAATCCGGTGGCCAGAACGATCACGTCGAGATCGTGATGCCTCCCGTCGACAGTGACGATGCCGGTGGGGTCGACATGATCGATCCGATCGGTGATCACCTCTACGTTGGGGCGTGAGATGGCGCGAAAGTAAGTGCCCGACAACACCTGCCGTTTGCACAACGGCTGATAGTCGGGCCGAAGGCGTTCGCGGAGTTCCCTGTCGCGGATCAGGTACAGGCAGAGCCGCGCGTAGGTCTGGACGGCGGTGCGTTTGAACCCCGGATGGATGGTGAGGTCGGTGAACAGTGCACTGGCCCGCACGGAAGCCCGATACGAGGCCTGCGCGGCGGACGGAAACCGGTTGAACAAGGCCGTCAAGAACTTCGGCTGCCGCGCTGTGGTGGGCGCCCACAACACCCACTGAGGTGTGCGCTGGAAGACCGCGAGCGATCGAACCGTGGGGGCCAACGCACCGGTGATCTGCACGCCGGTGGACCCGCCGCCGACGACGGCGACCCGCTTGCTGTCGGTCTCGAGGTCGGGGTCCCACCGTGCGGTGTGCACCACCTTGCCGGTGAAGTCGTCGAGACCGGGGATGTCGGGTGTATTCGGATGATGCAGAACGCCGGTGGCGGCAACGACGAAGTCGGCGGTGAGCCGGTCGCCGGCAGCGGTGTCGACGTGCCATCGACCGTCGCGGAAGCAGGCGCCGGTGACCGCGGTGTCGAGCCGTATGTGCGGCCAGAGGTCGTGGGTGTCGGCGACGTCGCGGTGGTAGCGGTGAATGTCGGCTCGCGCCGAGAAGACCTTCGGCCAGTCGGTCTTGTTCTGGAACGAATAGCGATACAGCAGCGACGGCACGTCGCACGCCAGCCCTGGGTAGCGGTTCCAAAACCACACCCCACCAACGTCGCTGCCCTTTTCCAGGATGGTGAAGTCGTCGAAACCGGCTGCCTTGAGCTTGACTCCCATCGCGAGTCCGGACATGCCCGCACCGATCACCACGACGCGGGGATTGCTCACCCCACCGCGCATCTACGTGCCATCTATCTGGAAACCCACCTTGCGAAAGTACTCTTCGAAACCCTCGATGTGGTCACCGAGGTGATGCAGCAGCTTCGCGGTGTCGTGTTCCCACTGCGTGGTCTTGAGACCTTGGATCTCCACTGCCCAGGGCAGCACGGCCCGGCCACCATCGGCCACCACGTAGGTGAACCGGTCGACGAGAGCGCCGCACCAGAAGAAGTCTGCGAAGGCGAGACGAACCCGGCTGTCCGACAACACCTTCGACCATTCATATGTGCGGTCGTGCGCGCGTTCGCCGTGGTGTTCGAAGTCCAGGCTCATGCCCCAGCCCACCGTGAGGCTGATGTCGGGCTTGTACGACGCCGTGGCGTAGTGGGTGTTGACTTCGAGGCGGTAACCGTCTTTCGAGACGGTCCCGGCGAGCCAATCGTGATAGCTCGGGCCCTGGTGTTTGATCACGTACCAGTCGTCGGGGTCGGAGGCCTGCACGATGCGCCGGAACTCATCGAGTCTCACTGCGCGTTGCCGCTCTACTTTCCCTCGTCCGACAGTCGGGCGAGGTTGCTCTTGGCTTCCTCGAGTACCTGATTCGCCTCGGCGTCGGGCTCGGACAGGGCGTTGCCCTTCTCGCGCAGGTCATCGATGAAGCGTTGTGTCTGATCGGCCAGTTCGGTACTCCCGTGGTCGAGCGCACGCTGCCGCGTCCGTTCCGCCTCTTCGATGAGAGCTGTGATTTCTGGATGCAAAGTCATGTCCACGATGGTTCCACAGAGCGTGCACCTGTTCCGGCGGATCGCCGAATAGGTTATCGATCCATCGCGCTGGGTAGTCGGAGGCAAGGCAACGGTGTCACCGCGGAGGCGTCGTTGATCAGGCGCCCCCGGTTTCACAACATATGGCGGGGGCGCCGCCTCATGTGGTTCTTCACGTCCGAACTAGCGGGCGCCGGATGGATGGTCGTTCTCGACCAACTGCCGTGCGATGTCGTAAAGACGGATGTTCGATTCCTGAGACAGCTTGCGTAACAGATCGAATGCCTGGATCGCGTTGACGCTGTAGCGCTCCATGATCATGCCTTTGGCCTGCCCGATGGTGTCGCGGCTGGCCAGCGCGCTGCGGAACTGTTCGCCCCGTTGCAAGGCGCCCCAGACCGTCGCGGCGTGTGCGGCGAAGATGTACCCGAGATCCCGTGATTCTTGGTCGAACGCGCCAGGGATCTCTGAGTACAGATTGAGGGCGCCGACTGCGTCTCGCGTGGTGAAGAGTTGGAACGCTGCGATCGATTGGATCGGCGTCTGCTCGATGGCGTCCGCGCAGAACCTGGGCCATCGTTTCTCGCCGTACAGGTTGCTGATGTAGTAGCTGTCGTGTTCCACGGCCGCGTCGAAGCAAGGCCCCTCGCGGTGCTTCTGCTGCAGGGCGTCGAGTGTCCGGGGGACCTCGTGGGTGGCCGCCGGCGTCGCGACGTCTCTGTTCTGCCTGGAGACCACCGTGATCCCGGCATAGCTTGCACCCGGGATGTGGTCCACGGCGTTGTGGATGAGCTCACCGAGAGCGGTCGCTGAATCGTTGGGCAGATGCTCGCTCATGTCGCGGGCCAGTTCGGCTATCCGCTTGTATGCATCGTTGTTCTCGGTGCTCATTGCTTGAGCTCCATCCGCTTGCCACCGAGCAAGATGCACGATATGGAACAAACTGTAGTCCTGTCGGCTACTCCGTGACCGCGATCGCGACTTCACCAACATCGTCCCCGTGGGCGTGCCTCGAGGGCATATTTCCCTCGGTTGACGCTGTCGGGGATGAAGTTGGTGCTCAGCCGCTTTTCTGAAGGTCCTCGCGTACGAGACAGATGTTCGCCAGATCGTCGAGGGGTAGGGCCAGTACCCGGGCCAGTGCGGCGATGGTGGTGAACGCCGGTGTCGGCATCCGGCCGGTCTCGATCTTGCGGAGTGTTTCCGGCGATATGGCCGCTTCTTGTGCAACGTCGATGAGAGTGCGCTCGCCTCTGGCCTGGCGCAGGTATGCGCCCAGGCGCTGGCCGGTGGCGACTTGTGCAGGAGTCAACGGGAGGCGAACCATGCAGCGAGTCTACCTGGCGCGGTATGAAAATACCGGTTCGACGGCTACGCTGGTATTTAAATACCGGACTTGGGTTTGCGAAAGGGATATTCGTGCTGGAACTGAAGACGCCACGGGAGATCGAGGCGATGCATGTCACCGGGTTGTTCATCGCCGAACTGCTCGACGACCTCGCCGGGCGCGCAGCCCCGGGGGTGAACCTCCTTGATCTCGAGCACCGTGCCCGTCACCTGATCGACGAGCGCGGCGCCACGTCTTGTTACTGGGACTACTCGCCGTCGTTCGGTCGCGGGCCGTTCCGCAACGTCATCTGCTTGTCGGTCAATGATGCTGTGCTGCATGGGTTACCGCATGACTACGTGCTGCGCGACGGCGATCTGCTGAGCATGGACATCGCGGTGTCAATCGACGGGTGGGTTGCCGATTCGGCGCGGAGCCTGATCGTCGGTACTCCGCGTCCCGAGGACGAGCGGCTCATCGAAGCCACCGAAACGGCTCTGGCAGCAGGAATCGCCGCTTCGGTCACCGGCAACCGTCTGGGGGACATCTCAGCAGCAATCGGCGGCGTGGCAACAGATTTCGGATATCTCGTGAACACCGAGTTCGGTGGGCACGGCCTCGGGCGCACCATGCATGAAGACCCGCATGTATCGAATGTGGGACGGGCAGGACGGGGTCTCAAGCTGAAGCCCGGCCTTACCCTCGCCCTCGAACCCTGGCTGGCGCAGGGCACCGACAAGATCGTCTACGACAAAGACGGCTGGACCATTCGTTCGGCCGATGGGTCGCGCACCGCTCACAGTGAACACACGATTGCCGTGACCGACGATGGGCCGGTGATCCTGACGAGTCTGGGTCGGGACAGGGCGTCTGCGAAGTAGAGCGAGGGGGCGCTTGCCGCTCGGTGGAGCCGATGACGGGAATCGAACCCGCGTATGCAGCTTGGGAAGCTGCCGTTCTGCCATTGAACTACATCGGCGTGCGGCGTTGGCCGCGAGAGCGATGTTAACAGGCATGCCCGGCAGTGGTGGTCAGCGCTCGGTCTGACGGATTGTCAGACCTCGAACGTATGATCGAATCATGAGTTGGGCGGGGGCCACCACGATGGACGCTGAGGCGTCAGAGTTGTTGTCGCGGGTGCAATCTGGGATTCGCGAGGTGAATCGTGCGTGGGCTCAGCGGCTGGATGACGGCCTGACGTACTACCGGTACGTCTCCAGTAACGACGACGAGAACGGCACTCGGGCGGCCGCGTGCGAGATCGCGGTCGCCTGGCGATGCACCACCGGGCAGGCTGACCATCTGCTGCGGTGCCGGCGATTGCTCGACCACCTGCCGTCGCTGGCGGACGCATTTACCTGTGGCGAACTGAGCATCGAGAAGCTCAAGGCGATCTATTACCGCGCTTCGCGCGGCTATCGAGATGTACTCATGGATCTGGATGGTGTACTCGCCGAAGACGCAATACTGTTGGGCGACAACTCGTTCGCCGAGGAACTGGATCGGCATCTGATGCCGTTCGAGCCGGACGCAGAGGACGATGGTGACCTCGTCGATCCGGCGCGGAGGGTGGTGGTGCGCCGACGTGCAGGTGGCTTGGCCAGCCTGATCACCGCGTGCACGGCCGAGGAAGCAATCCGGGCAAAGGCTCAGCTGGAGGAGATGGCGCCCGATGATCGTGCCGCGCAGGTGGATGCGGTGCTTGGTGCCATCGCCGATGCGAATGCGGCTACCGGCGACGAGATGCCGGCAGCGGCCTCAGCCCCTTCTCCCGCCGAGCACCCCAAACGTGCATGGACCGAGTTGGTGGTTGATCTGCCGACAGTGTTGGGGTTGTCGACGAACCCCGGCTACCTGCTCGGATACGGACCGCTGGGTTGTGAACAGTCGCGGTCGTTGGCGGGCCGATCGCGGTGGAAGGGCCTGGTGACGATCGGAGAGAAGGCGCTCGCAGCGGTTCTCCACCTGATCAACACTGCCGGTGAAGCGCCGATCACCAGCGAAGACCTCACGGCCGCCTTGATGAACTCGGTTGACGGTGGCAATCGAATCATTCTGGGGGAGAGACACATCGGCCCGTCACCGCCGATCAAAGCGTCGGCGACCCCCGAAGGCCACGGCGGGTGGAGTACGCCGCCACCCGGCGCCCTGCGATACCGGCCCGGCTCGAAGCTCGCCCGGATGATCCGCGCCCTGGACGGGCACTGCCGCTACCCGGGCTGCGTCGTGCCCGCAGACAAGTGCGAACTCGACCACATCGTCCCGTTCAACCATGCCAACCCGTCGGCCGGTGGATGGACCATCGAGGCGAACCTCGAATGCCTGTGCAAGGAGCATCACGACATGAAGACCCGCGGGATCATCCAGGTGGTCCTGCACAACAACCGGACGATCTGGTTCAGCACCCGCGCCGGACAACGGGTCATGACCAAAGCTGCGGTCCGCTAGATGACGCCCGAGAAATCGAGCTGCGCCAACCGCAATGGATCGGCCACGATGTTCATCGCCACCACACGACCATCGGACACCGTGAACGCGGCAACCGACGACACCGTGTCGCCGGAGAAGGCCAGCACGCCGATGCCGCCGTTCATGCGCACCATCTGCGTCCGCTCGGTGAACCGCTGGAACGTGATCGCGCCCCGGGCCGCAGCCTCGGCGCCGAGCACCTCAACAGGTGCGCGGTCCGCGGCCACGTCGGTACGGATGACGATGTTCGGATCCAGCACAGCCATCAGCGCCTCCAGGTCGCCACCCCGAGCCGCAGCCGTGAAAGCCTCCACCACCCGCCGCTGCTCCGCCAGACCCTGCGACCGCGGCGTCGCCCCCTGCACCCGAGAACGCGCACGACTGGCCAACTTGCGAGCAGCCGCCGGCGTCTTGCCCACAATCGGCGCCACCTCATCGAATGGCATCGCGAACAGATCATGCAGAACAAACGCCAGACGCTCACTCGGGCTCAGCGTCTCCAACACCACCAACAACGCAACACTCACCGAATCGGCCAGCACCGCCTGGCCCTCCGGATCGTCGGGCGCATCGAGCGGAGCCAGGATCGGGTCGGGAACATGGGCGATCGCCAGTGGCTCCTCCTGGCGAGTCCGCCTCGACCGCAACATGTTCAAACACACCCGCGACGTGATCGTGGTGAACCAGCCCCCGATGTTCGAGATCTCATCGGTGTCGGCACCGGCCACCTTCAGCCAGGTCTCCTGAACAGCATCCTCGGCCTCGCTGAGCGAACCCAGCATCCGGTAGGCCACCGCTCGCAAATGCCCGCGATTCGCCTCGAACTCGGTGAGCAGAAAATCGTTTGTCTCCATCGGTCACATTCCCCTTCTCCGTCGTGTCAGAGCTATGAACCGCCCGACACGGCCGATGTGACACAACCTCGCCGCCCGATGAAGGAGTCCGCAATGACCGCACGCATGACCAACCCCGCCACCGTTCTGCCGCAGGCAACCAAGGCCATCCCACACCTGTTCGGAGCAATGGACCAAGGCGGTCTGTCGGCCTCACTCCGCGAAATCCTCGCACTGCGGGTCAGCCAGATCAACGGCTGCGCCGCCTGCGTTCACGCCCACGCCAAAAACCTGAAGGCGGAGGAGGAAAGCGACGACCGCATCTCCACCGTGGCCGTCTGGCGCGAATCGCCCTTCTTCACCGAACCCGAACGCGCCGCGCTCAACCTCGCCGAGTACGCCACCCGCCTGGCCGACTCCCGCGGCCACGCAGTACCCGACACCGTCTGGGACGAAGCTGCCGACAACTTCGACGAGAAGGAACTGTCGGCGATCATCTTGCTGATCGCCACCACGAACTTCTTCAACCGCATCAACGTGACGATTCAGGAACCAGCAGGCACCACCTGGTGAGCGCACCCTGGCAGCTAACCTCTTCGTGTGCTGCTCTCCGACCGCGACATCCGCGCCCAGATCGCTGATGGCTGCCTGGCCATCGAGCCCTTCGACCCCGTGCTGGTGCAACCCTCCAGCATCGACGTCCGGCTCGATGGCCTGTTCCGGGTGTTCAACAACACCCGGTACACCCACATCGACCCCGCCCAACGCCAGGACGACCTGACCACGCTGGTCGAGCGTGAAGAAGGGGAACCGTTTGTCCTGCACCCCGGCGAGTTCGTCCTCGGCTCAACGCTGGAGGTCTGCACCCTGCCCGACGACCTCGCGGGCCGCCTCGAGGGCAAGTCGTCGCTCGGCCGCCTCGGACTGCTGACCCACTCGACCGCCGGGTTCATCGACCCGGGCTTCACCGGTCACATCACGTTGGAGCTGTCGAACGTCGCCAACCTGCCGATCACCCTCTGGCCTGGCATGAAAATCGGTCAGCTGTGCCTCATCAAGCTGTCCAGCCCGGCAGAGTTCCCCTACGGGAGTGCCTCGGTCGGCTCCAAGTACCAGGGGCAACGCGGACCGACCCCGTCGAAGGCCTACCTGAACTTTTCGCACGAGTGACCTCTGAACGTCACCTGAACCACCCCGGCGCGACAGACATAAACCGTACGCAGATGGGTATGACCAAGCGTATGAAGGTGACAGTTTTCGGTTGTGGCTATCTCGGTGCCACTCACGCAGCATGTATGGCCGAACTCGGGCACGAAGTCCTCGGCGTGGATGTGGACGAAGCGAAGATCGCGACGCTCGTCGCCGGCGAACTGCCCTTCTACGAACCCGGACTGGTCGAGGTCCTGCGCCGCAACATCGACAACGGGCGTCTGCGCTTCACCACCGACTACGACGAAGCGGCGAACTTCGCGGCCATCCACTTCCTCGGGGTCGGAACGCCCCAGAAGAAGGGGGAGTACGCCGCCGACCTCCGACACGTCTACAGCATGGTCGACGAGCTCGCGCCGCGGCTCCGGGGCGAGCACCTCATCATCGGGAAATCCACGGTGCCCGTGGGAACCGCCGCCGATCTGCAACGCCGCGCCACCGCGGGAGCGCACGAATCGACCAAGATCGAGGTCGCCTGGAACCCCGAGTTCCTGCGCGAGGGTTTCGCGATCCAGGACACCCTGCACCCCGACCGCATCGTGCTGGGCACAGATCGCGCCAATGCCGGCAGCCATGCCGAGAAGCTGGTGCGCGAACTCTACGCAGACCTGCTCGCCGAGGAGATTCCTTTCCTGCACACCGATCTGGCGACCGCCGAATTGGTCAAGGTCTCGGCGAACGCCTTTCTCGCAACCAAGATCTCATTCATCAACGCCATCAGCGAGGTGTGTGAGGCGAGCGGGGCCGACGTGTCGATGCTGGCCGACGCCATCGGGTACGACAATCGCATCGGCCGCCGATTCCTCAACGCCGGACTGGGTTTCGGAGGCGGCTGCCTGCCGAAAGACATCCGGGCATTCATGGCTCGGGCCGGCGAACTCGGCGCCGACCAGGCGCTGACCTTCCTACGCGAGGTCGATTCGATCAACATGCGTCGCCGCACAGCCATGGTGGAACTGACAACAAAAGTGTGTGGTGGCAGTCTGCTGGGTGCCAACATCGCCGTTCTCGGCGCGGCATTCAAACCGGAGAGCGACGACGTGCGCGACTCACCTGCGCTGAACGTCGCGGGTCAACTGCAGTTGCAGGGTGCCACCGTAAATGTGTTCGACCCCAAGGCAATCGACAACTCGCGCAGGTTGTTCCCGACGCTCACCTACGCCGCCTCCGCGCGTGAGGCCTGCGAACACGCCGACGCCGTGCTCGTCCTCACCGAATGGGCCGAGTTCGTGCACATGGAGCCCGACGAGCTCGCACCCGTGGTGCGCAAGACCACCATCGTCGACGGCAGGCGCTGCCTGAACGCGGGCCAGTGGATCGCAGCTGGATGGCAGTATCACGCGCTCGGCGGCAACACGAACACCGGAGTCGCAGAACTGGTCAGTCCGTAGCCTTGCGGAGGTAGTCGTCGAGCTGGTGGGCGAGATCGCGGTCCAGGGCACGGTCGAGGGCGCTGTGAGCTGAGATGGTCGCGGTGCGGCGCATCTCGCCGATCAACTCTGCGGCCCAGTCGCTTTCGGAACCCTCCGAGGGAACCCAGCCCTCACCGCGTTCGGATTCGACCACGTCGCGGCCGGCTGAGATGAGGGTGGAGGCGACAGCGGCCATCTCCTTCTCGACCTTGCCGTGCACGTCTAGGATTTTCGACAGCGTCAAACCCAGTTTGGTGAGCCGTCCGAAGGCGTATACGGTCTCGCGGTCGCGCAACACGTAGTCGTCACCGTCGGCCTCGATCAGGCCGAAGTCTTCAAGCCTCTTGTAGTGAGACGGGTTGCGGGAGTTCAGCAATGACTTGAGGGCCTCGGCCGAGATGGTTTCCGATCGCGCCTTCGACCACGGTTCGGTGACTACTTCCCGGATCCCGAGGACGTCGACGAGGTCGTCGCCGCGTTGCACACCCAGGAGGAAGTCGGCGATGTGCCGGATAGTGAAGCCGCGGTGCAGCAGATCGTTGATCACCTTGAGCCGGGCAAGATGGGTGTCGGTGTAGATCGCGATCCGTCCGCGACGCGTGGGGCGGGGCAGCAGCCCACGGTCCTGATACCCACGCACATTGCGCGTGGTGGTTCCCGCGGCGCGTGCGAGGTCGTCGATCCGGTACTCGGTCACCCCGAGATTCTAAACCGGTGATGTAACTGCCAGTTCTAAACGTGACATTGACAAATGGCACAATTGACGGTGACACTCAGCAAGTGCAACAGAACACGTCGCTGCTGGGGCCGGTGCTGCAACCGTCTCGTAGGTCGCAGGCGCTGGTGAAGGCTGCGTCCACGGTCCTTCGGCCTCTTGCCGAGGTCATTCCCGACAACCGCGCGGGCGTCGCGTTCACCAGGGCGGTGGTTGCGGCGTCCATGATGGCGGGCGACTCACCACAGGGGGTCAGCGTCGCGCGTGTGCACAACGGCGGCGTGGTCGGTGAGTGGGTTCGACCGCGCCAGATCCGCGGACAGCAGGTGATCCTCTACCTGCACGGCAGTGGGTACGCCATCTGCTCCACCCGCACACACCGCGCGCTGGTGTCCCGGCTGGCCCGCTACTCCCGCCTGCCTGCGTTCTCGGTCGAGTACCGCCTCGCCCCGGAACACGTCTATCCGGCCGCTGCCGATGACGTGGCCGCCGCCTACGAGTGGCTCATGCGGCAGGGTTACGACGCAAGCGACATCGTCATAGCGGGGGACTCCGCCGGTGGACATCTGGCTCTCGACCTGGTGGCCGAGAACGAGCGGGCTGGTCGGCCACAACCGCGCGCGGTGGTCTTGTTCTCCCCGCTGCTCGACCTGACACTCGATCTGGCCGCACGCCAGGAACGGACCCGTCCGGACCCGATCATCTCCGCGGCCGCGGCGAAGAGATTGGTGAGCCTCTACACCGCGGAGCAACCGGCCGATCTACCACGGCTGCGCCTGGAGCTCGACGAATCAAAACACCTGCCGCCATTCATGATCCAGGCAGGGGGGTTCGAGATGCTGCGCGGCGACGCCGAGGAGATGGCACGAATGCTGCGGGTTGCCGGCGCCGACTGCCATCTGCAGATCTGGCCGGGGCAGCTCCACGTGTTCCAGGCCTTTGCCCGCCTCGTCCCCGAAGCGCGACTGGCACTGCGCGATGCGGCCACATTCATCACCAGGACGCCGGTGACACAGCGGCGCACGGTGCCGGCCAACAGCACCC
Organism: Williamsia muralis NBRC 105860; assembly: GCF_001598915.1. Classification (GTDB taxonomy): domain Bacteria; phylum Actinomycetota; class Actinomycetes; order Mycobacteriales; family Mycobacteriaceae; genus Williamsia; species Williamsia muralis. The sequence goes on from NZ_BDAP01000002.1 coordinate 799,895, forward strand.
ACCGACCTGTGGTTCGGGTCGGCATCGACGACTGACTGGGTGCTGGTATCTCACCTATGACTGCCCGCCGGGGGCGGCTGAACAAGACATACAGGACAGTCCCGTGCAGAATGGCCATCACATGGTTGCTACTGGTGAATGACGACGAGGAGGTCGGGAGCAGTGATCTGGCTCGACCAATCGCTTCTGCGCACGGTTCGTGACCTCCTCCACTCGGCATCCGGCCAGGTCGGACCGGCGTTTGCCCTGATCGATCTCGACGACGGCGGTCTGCGTGGTGCCGCGGTCGACTCCGCCACCGGACAATGCCTGATGCAGCTCGACGACCATGACCTGCAGGGAAGGGCTTTCGACCGCTCGGTGGCCGACTACCTGGTTCGCACCGGCAAGGCCCCGATGCCCGAGAACGCCGAGTGGGCGCGTGAACTGCTCGACCTCATGACCAAGGCCCGCTCGGCGCTCAGCCGTTCGGACGGGACGTTCGTGATGGGCCACGAGTACGTCGGCATGCTGCGGGTGACCCGGACCGACCTCGACGATGCCCTGGCTCCCGCGGTGGCGCGCGCGGTCAGCGTGGCACGATCGATTGCCGCCGGCTCGCCTGCCCCGGTCACGGCGGTGGTCCTGATGCCCGATCACGTGATCTGGCCTGGTCTGCAAGCGGCATTGACCACCGGACTGCACGATCTGCCCGTCCTGGCGATGCATGCGGACGTACCCCTGGCGGTACCGGGACGGCATGCGCGGCCGGCACCGGTCGTCGAATCGGAATCGGAACCCCAGCTCGTGCAGGAACCCGAACCGGCGCCACCGCCCGTGGACAACCGGCGCCAGAACCGGCTTGTGCTGATCGGTGCGGCGCTGATGGCCGGCCTGATTGTTGTCGGCGGCGCCACCCTGGTGGTCGCGCCGTGGAGCGAAGACACCGGTCAACCGCAGTCTCAGCGGTATCTACGCACCCCGGAGACGAGCACAACGGTGTCGGCAACCCCTGGCCCCGCGCAATCGCCCACGACCGCGTCATCGGCCCCGACCCCGCCGCCCCTGCCGCCGATCAACACCGAAGCCGCGCTCGCCCCGGTGATGCGCTACACAGCACCACCGCCGCCTCCTCCGCCGACGACAACACGGCGACCGGCACGGCCTGCGCCGAATACGATCCCCAACCCCATCCCGGGGTTGCCTCCGATTCTGCTGCCCTGAGTCAGGGTGCGACGCCTCGGCTGATCAGATCGAGGGTCTGTGCGTAGATGAATTCCCAGTGGTTGGTGGTGTCGGGAGGACCGGCTCCATCGAGCTCCAGACTCACGGCGCCGTGCACACAGGACCAGATCTGCAGCGTGAGGTCCATTGGCTCCCCGGCCCGGATGGTGCCCGCGGCCTGTCCGTAACGAACGATTTCGGTGAGCGCACCGAGGGCTGCTTCTCCGACTTCGCCTTCGGGCGCGCACTGGCCGGAGAACATGAGCCGGTAAAGCGTCGGTGACTTGTGTGCGAAGGCGCGATAGGTGTGACCGGCGCGGTTCAACCGGACGTCGGCGTCGGAGTCGACAACGCTGCTGATCATCTTTCGAAGTTGCGAAAATCCCTCCGTGACAAGGGCATTGATCAGACCATCCTTGCCGTCGAAGTGGTTGTAGACACCCATCGGAGCGACCTTGGCCTCTGACGCCACCGCGCGCACCGTCAGGCCGCGCACGCCGTGGGTGTCCAGTACGCGCAGGGCGGCATTGAGGAGCAACCCTCGGACATCTCCGGCAGGGGTCCGTGATGCCGTCCTTGGCGATTTCGATGCCACGTCGTCGATCCTTTCACACCACTTGCATGATCCCTCTTGACATCGCAGTAGCACGCTGTTCTTCTTGGATAGAACAATGTACTACAACACTAGAACAGCATCCTACTTCAGGAGAGAGTCGATGAGAAAGACAGAGCTGGTCGAACCCAAGACCGCCGCCCGGTCGCGCAATCGCTGGTGGGGCCTGGTCGCCCTCTGTGGCGCCGTGCTCCTGGTGATGATCGACAACACCATCGTCAACGTCGCGCTGCCGACCATCAGTCGGGACCTCGGCGCGAGCAACTCGGGACTGCAGTGGGTGGTGGACGCCTACACCCTCACCTTTGCCGGGTTACTGCTCACCGCAGGCCATTTCGCCGACCGATTCGGCCGCCGCAAGGTACTGGTCATAGGAATCCTCGGATTCGCGGCAGTGTCGGTGCTCGCTGCCGAATCGAGCTCGCTCGGACAGCTCATCGCCACGCGTGCAGGGCTCGGATTGTTTGCCTCACTGGTCTTTCCGGCCACTCTGGCCATCCTGATCGGGATCTTCCCCGATCTCAAGGAGCGGGCCATCGCGGTCGGCATCTGGGCCGGCACCACCGGTATCGCCGTGGCCATCGGTCCCGTGCTCGGAGGTTGGCTGCTCGAGCACTACTCGTGGTCGTCGGTGTTCTGGGTCAATCTGCCGATCGCCGCAGCAGTGCTCGTTGGTGTCTACCTCGCGGTGCCCAGCGGCGGCAAAGCCCAGCCGGGTCCTTTCGACCTCGCCGGCGCAGCGACCTCCATCGTCGGTGTGACCCTACTGGTCTACACGCTGATCGAGGGACCGAATCATGGTTGGGGATCGCTGCAGACCATCGGTGGATTCATCGGTGCGGCAGCGTTTTTGATCGGATTCGTGTACATCGAACTGTGCTCGCGCCATCCGATCCTGGACGTGCGCCTGTTCAACAACCGGCCGTTCGCCGTGGCCTCGGGGCTGATCGCGGTCGCATTCTTCAGCCTGTTCGGGTTCATCTTCCTGATCACCCAGTACTTCCAGGCCGTCAAGGGCTACGGCCCGCTGGAGGCCGGGCTGCGCACCCTGCCGTTCGCGATCGTGATGGCCGCATTCTCACCGCTCGCCATGGTGTTCGCCCGCAAGCTGGGGCCCGGGCGGGTTGCGGCACTGGGATCATTGACGATGGCCGCAGGGTTCGCGCTGGTTCTCCTTGCAGGCAAAGACGCCTCCTACTGGGGGCTGATCATCTGGTCGATGAGCCTGATGGCGGCGGGCCTCGCCCTGGTACAGGGGCCGGCCACCAACATCATCACCAATTCCCTTGCACCGCAGCAAGCAGGCGCGGGCTCGGCGGTCAACGACGTGACGCGTGAGATCGGCGGCACCCTAGGGGTTGCCGTGCTCGGCTCGGTGCTGTCGTCCATCTACACCTCGGGGATCGGTGACAAGCTCGATGGCAGCGGTCTACCCCCGGAAGCCCTTGCCGCGTCCAAGGAATCGGTGATGGCCGGTGTGCAGGTCGCCTCGGCCATCCCGGGTCCCGGCGGTCAGCAGATGCTCGAGGTCATCCGTGACGCGTTTGTGGACGGGCTGCACGGTTCGGTGGTGGTGGCCGCCGTTGCTGCGGGCCTCGCCGCGCCGATCGCCTGGATCACCCTGCGGACCAGACAACTCGGTGCCGCGGTGGTGGTGGAGGACGATGCGCGTCAGGCGGAGTACTCGTAGCCGTCCTTGAGGGCTTTGCGCAGAGACAGGATCGACTCCACCCGGCTGGTCGGCCGGAGGTAGGGCGAATCACCTTGAGCGTTGATGTAGTAGGTGTTCGACCCGGCGCAGCGCGGACTCGCAAAGACCGTGCTGCGCACCTTCTTGCGCATCTTCTCGACGAACTCTTCGGTCTGCTCATCGGTTGCGCTCACCCGGCCCGCGCCGGACTCGACGGCTTTGGCGACAACCCGCACCGCGTGGGTGACGCAGAGTTCGATGGTGTCGAACCAGGAGAATCCGATCACGCCGTAGGGTCCCGGCGCCAGGAACAGGTTGGGGAAGTCCGGGACGGTGATGCCCTCGTAGGCATGCATACGTTCCGAATCCCAGGTGTCTCCGAGATCCTGGCCGCCGACTCCGCGGATGGTGTACGGGAGATCGAAGATCTTGAAGCCGGTTGCGAGGATGAGCGCATCGATCTCCAGGCGTCGGCCATCAGCGAAAACGATTCCGCTACCGGTGATCTCGGTGATCGGCGACGTCTCCAGGTCGACGTTGTCGCGGTTGAACGTGGGGAAGTAGTCGTTGGAGAACGACGGACGTTTGCAGGCGTAGCCGTAGTGCGGGGTGAGCTTGGTGCGCAGCTCTGGGTCTTTGACCTGACCCCGCAGGTGACGCAGGCAGAGCTTCTCCATTCCCCGAGTGATGGCGGGCAACTGCTTGTTGTAGACCACGCCGAGCGTCTCGGCGATCTCGAACGTCGAGTCGATCAGAAAACGCGGCAGCAACTGCAGTTTCGGCGCAAGCCGGTACACACCGCGCAGGCGGTCGGGGATCGGCGCGTTCGGTTTGGGCAACACCCAGATGGCCGTGCGCTGCACCACGGTCAAATGCTCGACGTCGGGTGCGATGGTGGGGATGATCTGGATGCCGGTGGCTCCGGTGCCGATGATGGCGACCCGCTTGCCGGTCAGGTCGTAGTCGTGGTCCCAGGATGCCGATCGCAGCACTTTCCCCGAGAAGTTCTCGAGGCCGGGCAGCGCGGGGGTGGCCGGGGTGGACAGCGCGCCATGGCAACTGATCAGGAACCGGGCGGTGACGGTCTCGCCGGATGCGGTGGTGACGGTCCACAGATCGGTGGTCTCGTCGAAATCGGCTGCGGTCACCGCGGTGCCGAAACGGATGTGCTCGCGGATCCCGAACCGCTCGGCGATGTCGCGGGCGTACTGCAGCAGTTCCGATCCCGGCGCGAACACCGCGGACCAATCCGGATTGAGTGCGAACTTGTAGGAGTAGGTGACCGACGGGATGTCCACCTCGACACCGGGATACTGATTGGCCAGCCAGGTGCCACCGACGTCGTCATTGCGGTCGAAGATCACGTAGTCGTCGATTCCGCGCTCTTGCAACTTGATCCCGGCAGCGAGCCCGCCGAAGCCGGCACCCACGATGGCGACGGTGAATTGAGGTTCGGGCACGATGATGTCTCCGTTGCTGTTCGGGATCAGAGGTCGAGACGAAGGTGGTCACCCTCGGCCCGCGAAACGCAGGTGAGCATCACGCCGGCGTCGCGTTCTGGTTCGGTGAGGATGTTGTCGCGGTGCTCGACCTGGCCTTCGAGCACCCGGACCTTGCAGGTGCCGCAGAAGCCCTGCTGGCACGAGTACGGCACCGACGGCAGAACCCGGCGGACCGCCGCCAGCGTCGATTCGGTGGCACTGACCGCAACGTCACCGCCGGTGCTGTCCAGGGTCACCCGGAATGGCCGACCGTCGAGAACCGGTGGCGGAGAGAACCTCTCGAAGTGCAGTTCGATGTCGGCTCTGCCCGCCAGCGCGGCACGAATGGAGTTCAGCATGGGGACGGGGCCGCAGCAGTACACGGACGTTCCGGGAAGCCCCGGTGAGTCGGCGTCATCCCCACCGAGAAGATCATGCGCGGTGGGGATGCCGTCGGTGTCGTCGGTGCGCACCGTGATCCGGTCCCCGTAGCGGGCCAGTTCGTCGACGAAGGGCAGGGAGTCGACGCTGCGGCCGGTGTACACCATCGACCAGTCCAGGCCCAGCCGCTCGGCGGCCTGCAACATCGGCAGGATCGGGGTGATGCCGATACCGCCGGCGATGAATCGCAGTCTGCGGGCCGGCGACCCATGACCGGGTAGTGCAAGGGGAAAGGCGTTGCGCGGCCCTTTGATCCGCAGCAGGTCGCCAACCCGGAGCTGGTCATGGACCTCCACCGATCCGCCACCACCGTCCGGTATCCGCCGCACGGCGATCCGGTAGTGGTCACGATCGGCGGGGTCACCGCACAGCGAGTACTCCCGCATGCGGCCGGACGGCAGCAGCAGGTCGAGGTGAGCTCCGGCGTACCACGGTGTGAGCTCGCCGCCGTCGGGGTCGGCGAGGGTCAGGGCCACCACGTTCTCGTCCTCGGCCACCACCTCGCGGCCGACGATCCGCACCGTGGTGACGCGGTGGACCTCTTTCGGCACAGGCGTTTTGGTGAGAGTGCTCCACAGCGGGAACCACACCTTGCCGAGCAGTGTCGCGATCCGCATCGCCGGGTCGTGCTGATACCGGTTGTACAGATGCGGCGGCGGCGCCGTCATCGACGTCGTGTGCGGGTGGTGGCGCTGATTCATGGGTGCGCGGTCCGGGCCGCAGGTGACGTCGCAAGGTAGGCGACGGCCTGGGCCGTCGACCCCACCTCCATCGGGGAGAAGTCGCGCCGGAAGTAACTGAAGGTCGCGAAGACGATGGACCGAAGGGTGGGCAGCAGCCCGTTTCGGGCGCCGGAGAACCATCCCAGCCACAACCGGGGGTAGCTCACCTTGCCTGCCGGGTCGCCGTGGGCGATGAAGCGGATGCCGCGGTGGATGACAAAGAGCAACGCCGGCAGAGCGACCAGCATGGCCCGGCCACGTTTGAGGTAGCTGTCGCCGAAGTAGGTGGCCACATCATGTGCCACACAACGATGTTCGACCTCTTCGGCGCCGTGCCACCGGAAGAGGTCGGCCATCATGGGGTCGGCGCCGTGCTCGTCCCACTTGTTGTTCAGGGCGAAGTCGCCGAGTACGGCGGTGTAGTGCTCGATGGCGGCGATCAGCCAGAGCCGCTCGACGAGGTGCTTGTACCGTGCCTTCGCAGTGCCCTTCTCGGAGGGGCCGAGGATCTTACGGAAGATCCACTCCATCTGGCGCTGGAACGGCCGGGGGTCGAGACCGTTCTCGTCGAGGAACTCCCACAGCACCCGGTCGTGGGCTTCGGCGTGCATCGCCTCCTGCCCGATGAAGCCGCGCATCGCAGCCGCGAGCACCTCGTCCTTCACCAGGGGCAGCGCCTCGTTATATGTCTGCACAAACCAGCGTTCACCCTCTGGCAGCAGCAGATTGAGCATGCTGATCACATTGGACGACACCGGATGGTTCGGAATCCAGTGCAGCGGGGTGTTCTTCCACTCGAACTCGACGTTGCGGGCATGCAGTTCAACTGGTCCCGGATCAAAAGCGTGGGTCATCGCGGTCTCCTGTTCAGAACAACTTTGCGCGGGCCATCAGACGCGAGAGCCCGGGTGTGAAGCGGTAGATGCGGTACCAGGCGTGCGCCTCGGGGGTCACCGGTACCACCGCCTTGTTGTTCTCGATCGCGCCGAGAATCGCGGACGCCACCTTGTCCGGCGTGTAGCCGCGGCGGCGGTACATCCCACTCATCTTGTCGCGCAACTGTTGTTGCGCGTCCGCGGTGGATCCGGCGAACTCGGTGGCCGCGACGATGTTGGTGTCGACGATGCCGGGGCAGATCGCCGAGACCCCGATGTGATGTTCGGCCAGTTCGGCCCGGAGGGATTCGCTGAACATCAGTACCCCGGCCTTGGTGGCCGCGTAGCTGCCGAGGCCCTGCTGTGGTGTGAATGCAGCTGCCGAGGCCAGGTTGACGATCTGGCCGCCGAGACCGCGTTCCACCATCGCCCGGCCGAAGACCCGGCTGCCGGTGATGACCCCGAGCAGGTTGATGTCGATCAGGCGCCGGATCTGTTCGTCGGTGGCATCGAGGGCGTGTCCGGCGAAACCGATACCGGCGTTGTTGATCACGATGTCGGCAACTCCGTGGCGCTTGGACACGTCGTCGGCGAATGCGGCGAATGCGTCTTGGTCTGCCACGTCGAGCCGGTAGGCGGAGGCCAGTCCGCCGCTGGAAATGATTGCGGCTGCGGTGGTCTCGGCTGCATCGAGATTGATGTCCGCCACGATGACCTCGGCCCCGTTGCGGGCGAGCAGAATCGCCGTCTCCTTGCCGATTCCGCTGCCCGCGCCGGTGATGACCGCGAGTTTGCCTGACACAGAGGTGTTCTCGCCTCGTCGGCGGGCGCGCTCGATGACCGGCGACACCTCACCCCCGCGGATCGTCTCGATGAAGTCGGCGGCGATCTCGGCGAGGTAGCCGGGGTTCGTGTACGGCAGCCAGTGGCCGGTCTCGGTGTCGCGACGCCACAGTTTGTCCGTGTAGCGCGGCGTGTTGGCGAAGATCGCCTTGCGCAGAGCGATGTCGCGCGTGTTCACCACCTCGAACACCGGAACGGTGGTGCTGCGTGGATTCGGATTCGCCAGTCGCGGACGGATGTTGGCGCGGTAGTACCGCAATCCCGACACCGCATCGGCACGGAACGTGGGTGCAAAGGTGAGGTTGGCCGGGTCGGTGCCTTCGACGGCGGTGAGCAGCCGTTGCCACGTCGCGGGGTGCATGGCCGCGCCGAACAGGGCTTTGGGTACCACAGGGAGCTGGAACACGGCCGTGTAGCTCGACGACACGAGCTGAGAGACAGCCTGTCCCACGGACTTCGGGGTGGGTCGACGAAGTCGTTCGCGGGTCCACTCACCGAGGTGGTCCAGATTGGGTCCGGACACCGAGATGAACGAGGCGATGCGGTCGTCGGCGCCGGGTGTGCAGACGGCTTCCCATGTCTGGACCGAACCCCAGTCGTGCGCGAGGACGTGAACGGCCACGCCCGGGCTGACCTCGTCGATCACCGCGAAGAGATCGCCTGCCAACTCGGGGAGCCGGTAGGGCGCGTCGCCGTCGGGCTTGGCGCTCTCGCCGTAGCCGCGGGTGTCATAGGCCACCACGTGGTAGCGCTCGGCGAGGATGGGCGCGACCGACTGCCACAGGTGGTGGGTGTCGGGCCATCCGTGCACGAGCACCACGGTCGGATGGTCGGATGACCGCTCGCCCAGCTCGAACACGGCCAGCTCCACGCCGTCGCGGATCACGGTGCGTGACCGCCAGGCGGGCTCGGCGGCCCTCTGGTTGCTGTCGATAGCAGTCATCAACTCCCCCTTGAGTGATTGAGTGAGTTAGACGTTACCAGTCGTCACACATAAAACAAGGGGTGCTGAGCTGCGGTTATGTACTCTTACTGCTTGTAACTGGCCAAGAAGTTGCCCATTCGCTGCACTGCGTCACCCAGATCGCGCGACCACGGGAGCGTGACGATGCGGAAATGGTCGGGGTTGGGCCAGTTGAATCCGGTGCCGTGCACAACAAGGATTTTCTCGCGGACCAGGAGGTCGAGGACAAACTTCTCATCGTCGCGGATGTCGTGCACCTCGGGGTCCAGGCGCGGGAACGCGTAGAGCGCACCCATCGGCTTCACACAGCTCACGCCGGGGATCTCGTTGAGCTTCTCCCACGTGATGTCGCGTTGTTCCAGGAGCCGACCGCCGGGCAGCACAAGATCCTCGATGCTCTGGTACCCGCCGAGCGCGACCTGGATGGCGTGCTGACCCGGAACGTTCGAACACAGGCGGGTCGACGCCAGCATCTTCATGCCGTCGATGAACCCCTTCGCGTGGTCCTTCGGCCCGGTGATGGCCACCCACCCGGCCCGGTAACCGCACACCCGGTAGGCCTTGGACAGGCCGTTGAAGGTGAGGCACAGCAGGTCCGGCGCCAGCGACGCGAGATTGATGTGCTCGGCATCGTCGTACAGGATCTTGTCGTAGATCTCGTCGGCCAGGAGCAACAGCGAGTGCTTGCGGGCCAATTCGACCAGCTGCGTGAGGACTTCCCGTTTGTAGACCGCGCCGGTCGGGTTGTTCGGGTTGATCACCAGCAGTGCCTTGGTGCGCGGGGTGATCTTCGACTCGATGTCCGCGATGTCGGGGTTCCAGTCGTTTTCCTCGTCGCAGAGGTAGTGGATCGCCTTGCCCCCGGACAGCGCCGTCATCGCGGTCCACAGCGGGTAGTCGGGGGAGGGGATCAGCACCTCGTCGCCGTCGTCGAGCAACGCCTGCATGGTCATGGTGATCAACTCGGATACACCGTTGCCCAAGATCACGTCGTCGACGTCGAAGTACGGGAAGTCCGGGATCAGTTCGTAGCGGGTGACCACCGCGCGACGAGCCGGCAGCACCCCCAGGGATTCGCTGTACCCCTGGGAGTACGGCAACGCGTGGATCATGTCGCGCATGATCACGTCCGGCGCCTCGAAACCGAACTGGGCGGGATTGCCGATGTTCAGCTTCAGGATCCGATGCCCCTCCGCCTCCAGGCGAGCGGCGTGGGCCGTCACCGGTCCGCGGATCTCGTAGGCGACATTGCGGAGCTTCGCCGATTGCTCGAGTGGTTTGAGGTCGCGGTACACCGTCGACACGTGTGGTCTGCTCACCTGCTTATGGTGCCAGCCTTTCGCAAATCGTTTTCGGGTTCAGCGTTTACCAGGACGCTTCTTGCCTGCTGCGATGCCGAATCCCTTGGCCTTGGAGGGGCCTGATTCGGCCAGCGTCCGGCTGTCGGCCGGTGCGTCGCCGTTGGTGGCAGCTGCGCCGTTGTCGCTCTCGGTTGCTGCTGGTGCGGCTTCCGCCACCTCGGCAGTTTCGGTTGTTTCGGCGGTCTCCGTTGCCTCAGCCGGTTCAGGCTGGGTTTCGGGCTCAGGGGTCGGCTCGGGCTGGGTTTCGGGCTCCGGGGCGGGAGCGGCCTTCGCCGCGCCCGGCTTCTTCGCGCCCGGCCTCCTAGCGCTGCCGCCGATGGCTAAGCCCTTGACGGGAACGGCGGGCGACGGTTCTGATGCCCCGCCCTCCGCAGTACCCTCCGCGGCCGGTTCACTGACCTCTGGCTCGTCCACCTTTGACGGCTCGTCGGCCACCGGTGCGGGTGCGACATCCTCGTCGGGCTTGCCTGCTCCCGGCTTCGGGGCCCCGGGACGCTTGGCTCCGGGACGCTTGGCACCTCCGCCGATGGCCAGGCCCTTGACCTGAGCGGCCGGCGGCTTCTCGCCGGCCTGTCCGGTGGTGGCCGGCTCTTCGGTGACCGATGTCGCCTCGGACTCGGTCTCGGCGGTCGCCTCCGCGGCTTCGGGGGCCTCGGCTGCCGGCTTCGCCGAACCCGGCTTCTTGGCTGCGCCGCCGGGCTTGGGTGCTCCTGGCCGCTTGGCGCCCCCACCGATCGACAGTCCCTTGACGGGTGCGGCCTTGGTCTCGGTGGTCTCAGCTGATTCGGTCGTCGCCTCCGCGGCCTCGGGGGCCTCGGCTGCCGGCTTCGCCGAACCCGGCTTCTTGGCTGCGCCACCGGGTTTCGGAGCTCCCGGACGCTTGGCGCCGCCACCGATGGACAGGCCCTTGGCGCCTTCGGCTGCGGGCGCGGTCGCCTTCTCGTCGGACGTCGGCTTTGCTGCGCCGCCCGGCTTGGGTGCGCCGCCGCCCGGCTTCTTGGCCGCGCCACCGGGCTTGGGTGCACCGCCGCCCGGCTTCTTGGCGCCGCCGCCGATGCCCAGTCCGCCGCCGACCTTCGGCTTTTCCTTGGTCTCGGTGGCTGTGGCCGCTGCCGCCTTGGCGGGCTCGGCTGCCGGTTCCTTCTCGACCGGCTTGGCCTCTGGTTCGGCGACCGGCGCCGACAACCCCAGCGACGCTGCGCCGAGGAAACGGCCGCCGCGCTTGATCTCGGGGGCGCCGCGCCTGACGGAGTCGAGGATCAGCTGCGCGACGTCGAGCACCTCGACCTTGTTCTCGAGCTCGGTGCCCGAGGTCTTCGCGGTCACGCCGTCGGTCAGCATCACGCGGCAGAACGGGCAGCCGGTGGCCACCTTCTCCGGTGAGGTGCCGAGTGCTTCGTCGACCCGGTCGAGGTTGATGCGCTTGCCGATGGTCTCTTCCATCCACATGCGGGCACCGCCGGCGCCACAGCACATCGAGCGCTCGCCGTGACGCGGCATCTCGGTCAGGTTGGCTCCGGAGGCGTCCATCAGCTCACGCGGGGCGTCGTAGACCTTGTTGTGGCGGCCCAGGAAGCAGGGGTCGTGGTAGGTGATGTCCTTGTTGACCGGGGCCACCGGGATGAGCCGCTTGTCGCGGACCAGTCGGTTGAGCAGCTGGGTGTGGTGGACCACCTCATATTTGCCGCCGACCTGCGGGTACTCGTTGCCCAGGGTGTTGAAGCAGTGCGGGCAGGTCACAACGATCTTCTTGGCCTGCGCGGGAGCGGTGCCGAACATCTCGTCCAGGGTCTCGATGTTCTGCTGCGCCAGCATCTGGAACAGGAACTCGTTGCCTGCTCGACGGGCGGAGTCACCGTTACACGTTTCGCCTTCACCCAGGACGAGGAAGTCCACGGCGGCGATGTCGAGCAGTTCGGCAACGGCCTTGGTGGTCTTCTTCGCGCGGTCCTCGTAGGCGCCGGCGCAACCGACCCAGAACAGGTACTCAAAGCCTTCGAAGCTCTCGACATCCTGGCCGTACACCGGGATCTCGATGTCCATCTCGTCGATCCACTTGGTGCGGTCCTTGGAGTTCTGGCCCCACGGATTGCCCTTGTTCTCCAGGTTCTTGAACAGGCCCGCGAGTTCGGACGGGAAGTCCGACTCGATGAGCACCTGGTAGCGGCGCATGTCGATGATGTGGTCGACGTGCTCGATGTCGACCGGGCACTGTTCGACGCAGGCACCGCAGTTGGTGCAGCTCCACAGGGTCTCGGTGTCGATGACCGCGCCCGTGGTGCCTTCGCTCTCGCCGACCAGCTTGCGCTCGGCCTCGTTGCGGGCGGCCTCGGGGATCGCATCGAGCTTGTCCTGCAGGACGTTTCCGTCGGCGTCGACCAGACCGATCTCGTCGCCGCTGATGTCTTTCTTGCCGCCGGCGAGGAGGTAGGGCGCCTTGGCGTAACCGTGGTCACGCAGTGAGGTGATGAGGAGCTTGGGGGAGAGCGGCTTGCCCGTGTTCCATGCCGGGCACTGGCTCTGGCAGCGACCACACTCGGTACAGGTGGTGAAGTCGAGCCAGCCCTTCCAGGTGAAGTCCTCGATCTTGCCGGCACCGAATGCGTCCACGTCGGGGTCGGCGGTCTCCATGTCGAGGACCTTGCCGCCCGATGTCATCGGCCTGGCCGCGCCGAGCGCGACCCCGCCGTCGTCCTCACGCTTGAAGTAGATGTTGAAGAAGGCCGAGAAGCGGTGCCACGCCACGCCCCAGGTGATGTTGCGGCCGATGACGGCGAGCCAGATCATGCCCGACATCAGTTTGATGAGCGCGAAGACCGAGACCATGGTCGGGCTGGCCGGGAGCAGCTTGGCGACCTGCATGGTGAAGAAGTCCGAGCCGGCGTGTGCGTGGCCGTAGGTGGCGATCTTGCCGGCCTTCACCATGATCATGCCCAGGCCCTCGAGCAGCACGACCACCTCGACGAAGTACGCGGCGCCGAAGCGCGAGCCGGAGAACCGGGACAGCCGCTCGGGAACCCGCGGGTGGTTGAGCTGACGGATGATGATCAGGGTGACGATGCCGACCACGGTGCCGATGCCCAGGAGCTCGTCGAGTAGGTGCCAGGCGAAGGTGTCGCCGAAGTACGGCCAGTGGAACTTGGCGTCGAACGTCTGGCCATAGGCCTCGAACCACAGCAGTGAACCGAGCAGGAACCCGATCATCACCAGCCAGTGGGCCCAGCCGACGGTTCGGAACTTCGCCATCCGCGTGTGGGCGATGAACTCGATCATCATCTGTTTGAAGCGAGGGAGCACCGGCGTGAACCGGGTGTTGTCCTTCTGCCCCTTGGCGATGGTGCGGAGCATCGTCCACACTCCGCGGAAAAACAGTGCCCAGCACACCAGGCTTGCCAGAGCAGCAATGGTGCCGATGGTGATCGTCGCGGTATTCACGGCGTCACGGCCTTTCTCTCTCGAACCGCCCGCCCGATATACGTCTGTTTACGCATCGCGGTCGAATGGTTCACCCGGTCGGCCTGATGGCCCCAGATGGGGCCTGGCCCTATCGCAAGCTGTGTGGCGCTCACGGCGTCGCGTTGAATCGCTCCAGCGCACGCAGTGTTCTCCACTAGGTACGTTAAGGCCTGGCTGTGCCAAGGTTTTGCGCAGGTTGTCCTAAGTTACTGATCGGTAAGGTATTTGTGATGTCCGCCATAAGTCGTTACCGAATTCTACTGCTGATCGGCGCCGGGCTGGCAGGCGTCGAGCTTGTCGTGACCATCGCCAGCACCTGGGTGTACGTGCAGGCCCATGGCCGGACGTCCGAGGCCTCGGAAGCCCCCTCGGCATCCGTGGCGCTCGTGCTGGGGGCAAAGGTGATCGACGGCGAACCCGATTCGTACGTACGTGGCCGGCTGGATACGGCACTCGCGCTGTATCGCGACGGCCGGGTGCAGCAAGTCCTCAACTCCGGGAACGGCCGCGCGGTGGCGGGCAACGAGCCGGCGGTGATGCGCGCTTATCTCGAGCGGAACGGGGTGCCCTCGTCGGACATCATCGACGACCCCGAGGGCTACGACACCGCGGCATCATGCCGTCGTGCGCACGACCTGTTCGGGGTGCGGTCGGCGCTGGTGGTCACCCAGGGTTTCCACCTCGGTCGTGCGGTGGCGCTGTGCCGCGACGCCGGTGTCGAAGCCCACGGCGTACTCGCCGAATGTGATTGTCCGACATGGACAATCGCGCGCAATCACCTGCGTGAGACAGTGCTGGCCCGACCGCGGGCATTGCTGACGGTACTGATGAGCTGAGCGACGTCGAACTTGTCTGGCATCGGCAACCGGGGCCGACCGGTCAGATACGCCGACCCGGGCATCCGGCGCAGGGCCTCCACCACAAGCAGCGAGCCGGCAAGGGTGCCGAGATACACGACGATGGTCGCCCACGGCGCGCCCATCACGTCCACCACCCACGCGACGTTGTTGCGTTGCGGGTAGAGGATGAAGAAGATCAGCAGCGCATGGACCAGGAAGACGCTGAACGAGCGGTTCGAGGCGTACTTCACCATGCGGTCGAATCGGGGGGTGTTGCGCCGGTGATGGTCGGCCCAGTGCTGGCCGACCGCGTACAGGCACGCCACCGCGGCGACTAGGAACGGGAACAACGTGGGCTGAAAAGCGGCGCTCGCATCGATCGCACGCTGATCATCACCCCACACCCGCCACCAGAAGTTGCCGAGCGCGAACAACCCGGTCACCATCAGCGCGCTGAACAACCACCAGCCCTTGCCCTGTAGCCACAGCCGGATGTCCTCGAGATGGACCGCCGTCACCGCTCCCGCGAACACGAAGAACTGATACGGCACGAAGGTCGCGTAGTAGTGCCACCACACCCCGGCGATGCTCGCAGGTGGTTGCCAGTGCGTGATGACCACAAAACATGCCCACTGCACTGCGGCACTGACGGCGAGCAGCGCCAGATGGCGGCCACGCGTGCGGCGCACCAGCCACAGCACCAGCGGGAACAGCAGGTACACCTGCAGCATCACGAACAAGAAGTACATGTGGAACCCGGACAGGCCCCACTTGAGCAGATCCCAGAACTCCCCGAGGCTGCCGGGTATGTCACCGGTGCGCCCGTGCGCCCACATGTCCTCAACGGCCCAATACACAAAAGACCAGATCACAAACGGGAAGATGACCAGTTTCATCCGCCGGCGCCAGAAGTCCACCGACCGGAAGTCGACCCGCTCGAAGTTCTGGTACATCAGCACGAAGCCGCTGAGCGCAAAGAACATGTTGCGGGTGAAGTGGAGCAGCAGGGTGGTCGAGTTGACCGGAACGCTGTCCCATTCGTCGGTTGTCGCGGTCAGGCAGTGCACAAAGATGACCAGCGAGAAGGTGGTCGCCCGGATCAGGTCGACGTGGTGCAGATACGCCCGCTTCGCGGTCGGCCGGGACCTGCTGGTGACGGTCCCAGCGCCTGCGGAATCGGCGGGGGTGGTGGCGGTCATCGTCGTACAGCATGCCGCATCCACCTGTGATTACCCTCCTCGGTGTCTGAGCGATTTGTCACGTCCACCTACTGTCCATGTGGTGTGGAAAGGCTGTGCGAGATGATCCCCGACTGGGATGTGTTGACGTTGTTGCTGGTCGCAGCCCTTGCGGCGGGCTGGATCGACGCGGTGATCGGTGGTGGCGGCCTCGTGCTGATCCCGGCGATGCTCATCGCGTTCCCCACCGTGGCACCGGCCACTGCGTTGGGCACCAACAAGCTCGCGGCGATCTGGGGCACCGGCGCGGCCGCCATCGCGTTCACCCGGGTGACCGCCGTCCCGCGACGTCTTGCCCTGATCTCCGTACCGATCGCCGGGGTGTGTGCGGCCGCCGGTGCCACCGCGGCGTCGCTGGTGTCGGCGGACGTGATCAGGCCGCTGGTGATCGTGCTGATGCTGGCGGTCGGGATCTTCGTGGCGTGCAGGCCCTCGTTCGGCCGGAGCACCGGGTCGGGCGGCCCGCTGAGCCGCCGGCAGATGATCGCCGGATGTGTCGCGTTTGCGGTGATCGGTTTCTACGACGGCATCTTCGGCCCCGGTACCGGGATGTTCCTCATCATCGCGCTCACCGTGGTGCTCTCCCGGAGCTTCATCGAGAGTGCGGCACTGGCCAAGATCGCCAACACCGCTACGAACCTCGGTGCCCTCGTGGTGTTCGCGATCCAGGGGCACGTGTGGTGGCAACTCGGGCTGCTACTCGCGGTGGCCAACGTCGCGGGATCACTGCTGGGATCGAGGACGGTGCTCAATCGAGGGTCTGGGGTGATCCGGGCTGCACTGCTCGTGGTGGTCGTGGTGATGTCGGCCAAGCTCGGCTGGGATCAGTTCGCGTAGTTCACTAGGCTCTGACCCGTGGCAATGAGTCCCGGTGAGGATCAAAACCGACGGTTGCTGCGCGCCCGCGACGCGATGGACCGCGACTATGCCCAGCCACTCGACGTGCCCCGGTTGGCGGCCGTGGCACACATGTCCGCCGCCCACTTCACCCGAACCTTCCGGGCCACCTTCGGGGAGACGCCGCACCGGTATTTGCAGCGCCGTCGCATCGAGCGAGCGATGAATTTGCTGCGCGATCCACTGCTGCCCGTCACCGACATCGCGGCCATGGTGGGGTTCGAGAGCCTCGGGACCTTCAGCCGGACGTTTCGAACCGTGGTGGGGAATTCGCCCAGCGGATTCCGGGCCACTGCCGCGCCGGTGAAGGTGCCGGGATGTTTTGTCAGGACCTGGTCGAGACCGAGCAGTTTTGGATAAGCAACGCGGCCACCCCTGCCCCTACCGTTGAGACATGTTCAAAAACATCAGCATTCACACGGTCATGGTTCTCGATCAGGACGAAGCACTCGACTTCTACGTCGGAAAACTGGGCTTCGCAATCAAAGACGACGTCGACATGGGGTTCATGAGGTGGCTCACCATTGCCCTGCCCGGAGACCCGGATCGTCAGATCCTCCTCGAGGTCCCGGGGCCGCCGGCCCACAGCGAAGAGGTGGCCGCATCGGTCCGCGACCTCGTCACCAAGGGCGCGCTGGGCGCCGCTGCCATGCTGACCACGGACGACTGCCGGAAGACCTACGAAGAACTGTCCGCACTCGGTGTCGAGTTCACCGAGGAACCGACGGAGCAGCCCTACGGAATCGACTGTGCACTGAGGGATCCCTTCGGCAACCACATCCGGATCACCCAACTGGCCACGGGCCCGGTGGAGATCTCCGATGACGACATCGCCCGCTGGAAGAGTGAGGCGTAGGCGGTCTCACCACCAGCCGGGTAGAGCCCTCTGCATGTCGGCGGTGAGTGCCGGGACGAGGCTGCGGACAAACGTCGCACTGAGATGGTGAAAGTCGTGCCATAGCAGGATGTTCCCGACCACGGCGGGGCAGTAGGTGTCGCTGCACATCGCGTCGGTGTAGTCCAGGAAACTCATGTTCGGGAACTGGGGCGCGATGTCGAGCGCAGGATCGGTCGGTGACATCACCAGCGACCGTTCCACCCCGCACACCGACGGCTTCTTGCCCAGCGCAAGGCATTCCGGCGGACTCTCCTTGCCGACGGCCCACGGGTTGTCGCGTACGGCGATCACCTTCTGCCCGCGGTCGCGGAACTCGGTGAAGATGTCGAGGTAGTCCTCGGGGACGAAGTCGCCGGTGACCTGACCTTCCACCGGGCGAGTGCTGTTGGTGAACACCACGTCTGGTCTGTCCGCGGCCAGTCGTGCCATCACGTCACGCGACCACTCGTTGCATTGGTAGTACTTCTGGCCGAACCAGGTGAACACGTAGTCCGTGGTCAGTGGGCACCCGACCTTGAGGTAGGTGGTCACCTTGAACCCGTGCTGCCTGCCGATCGCATCGAGAGCGGTGATCCAGTACTCCGCGTGGGAGCCGCCCACGAGAGCCACAGTGCGCGTGGCGTTCACGTCGCCGTACACGCCGACTCTGATCGATCCGTCCTTCCAGCCGGAGATCACCGAGTCGTACGACGTGATGGGCCAATCCTTTTCGACCACCTGCGGACTCGGTTCGGGCTCCACCCGTGGCACCGGCACGCCGTCGAGGAACGCGCGTGCGCCGGGATACAGACGCGGATCGAGATTCTGGGTATCCACCGTCATGTTCTGCACGTGCCGGTTCCAGCTGACGATGCCCGCCCCGGCGACCACGGTGAGTACCAGCAGAACTGCCGTCAGCACCGTCGCCGACCGTCGCCACGGCGTCTTTCGGGCCCGGATCGGGGACTCGACGTATCTGGCTGTGGCCCAAGCCAAGAGCAGCGAGACCGCAATGATCCCGGTGCCCTCGATGAAACTCGCGCTGTCTTTGTATCGCCAGGTCAGGTAGAAGATCAGCAGCGGCCAGTGCCACAGATACAGGGCGTAGGCGATGGAGCCGAGCCAGACGATGGACGGGTGGGCGAGCCACGAACTGACCGCGCCGGGGTCGGTGCTGTCACCGGGCGCGGTCTGGCGCGAGCCACTCCAGATCAGCAACAGAGTCGCGCCGACGGGCACCAATGCGAGCGTCGACGGATACTGCTGCACCCCGACGATCCACCACCCGCAACTGATGATGAGTGCCAAAGCGATCAGGCCCAACAGGTTTCGCATCCACTGCGCCATCTTGAGCCGGGGCATCCACACGGCGAGGAGACCGCCGGCTATCGGTTCCCAGCAACGGGCGATGGTGTCGTAGTAGTTGAAGGGCTGGTTGATGCCGTGCCGGTGGTGGGCCCACGCAAAGGAGATCGCCGCGACACCGAGCAGGGCGGCGAACACGATCCCGCGGATGACCTTCGGTCGGCGGAAGACATCGAATCTGAGTGCGAGCCCTCTCAGGACGCCGCCGACCGCCAATGCGGCCAGCAACGTGACCACAAAGAACTGTCCTTGCACCGACATCGACCACAGATGCTGCATCGGACTGTTCGCCGAGTCGGCGGCCTGGTAGTCCTGCGATGCCAGGGCCAGGTGCCAATTCTGGTAGTAGAGCGCCGAGGCGATGGCCTCGTCACCCAGCGGCGACCATCGGGTTCGAGGCATCAGCCACAGCGACAGCACCACGATGAACAGCAGAACGGTGAGAAGTGCGGGGAGCAGTCGTCGCGCGAGCCGCCAGAGGCGTGGCCCAGGATTGATCGCCGTCGACCACCGAGCAGTGGGAGAGCTGGTGGCCAGCACATGTTTGAGGAGCGACGCCACGAAGAAGTAGCCGGACAAGGTCAGGAAGACGTCGACTCCACCGGACACGCGGCCGAACCAGATGTGGAAGACGGCCACCAGGGTGATGGCGATGCCGCGCAGTCCGTCGAGGTCGTGGCGGTACTCGGTGGACTTTTTCGATGGCGCCCCGGACACGACTGGTGGGTCGGTCATGGTGGCGCTCACCGGGGGAATTGTTCCAGATGTTCACCTTCACGATGAGGTGGCGCTCTGGGCTCCCCCTTGATTTGTTGTCGGGCCGTATCCCGCAGCTCTGAGCATCGACAACATCTCCGACCGGGACCCGGCGCCGAGACGACGCCGAATCCTCGCCACGTGATGCTCGACGGTCTTGCCCGAGATGAACAGGCGGGCACCGATTTCGCGGTACGTCAGCCCGAGCAGCAGGTTCCGGGCCACCTCGGCCTCGCGTTCGGTCAGCGGGCCGGCGGCCGGGTGTGCGGAATCGACATGCGTTGCGGTTGCCGCGACCGCTGGTGCGCCGACGAGTCGGGCGACCTGCAGCAATGAGGTGGCCGCCTGGGTGTCGTCGACCCGGAGTGCGGCCTCGCCGGCGAGTCGAGCCGCGTCCCAAGGCAATCCGGCCTGCTCGAGCGCCGACGCGGCCTTCTTCACCTCGGCCACATCGGGTTGTCCTTGCAGCACCCGCAGCCATGCCCGGCCTGCGTCGGCAAGGGCCGCACCGAACGGTTCGCCTGCGGCGGCCTGACCGAGCTGACGTGCATAGGGGACCAGGGCCGAGGGATCGTCCGCCAGGATGGCGGCCTGCACGCCGTACCAACTCCACGACATCGACCACGCCGGCGGCGAGCCCAGAGCCGCGAGCAAACGGTCGGCGGCCATCACCAGGTGGGCGAGTCGCGCTGTGTCCTGCAAGCGGACCGCCGCGAGCCACAACTCGCCGAGTGGGTGCAATGCGAACAGGTCCACCTCCATCTCGGCCACCGCGGGCACGGCGTCGCGCCATGCGGCGACCAGGGCACCCATGTCGCCGCGACGTCGGGCTATCGCCACGGCAAGGGCATGGGCCACCAGCTCGTCCCGCAGGTTCTGGGGCGTGACCTCTCCGAGGATGTCCGCGGCGGTGCTCAGGTCGCCGCCGACCATCGCCGTCCATCCGAGGAGCAGTTGTTCGCGTGGGGTCTGATCGCAATCGCGCGACAGTGCGGCCTTCGCGCCGGCGAGGTCGCCACTGTGCAGACAGAGCAGCGCCGCGACGGCAGCGGCGGACTCTGGTTCGGCCCGGCGGTGCTGCGCGGAGAGGGACACCGCCCGCAGGATCGGTCCGAGGGCCGCAGCCGGCGACGACGTCAACGACGCAAGCAGGCCGGAGCTGAGCAGGGTTCCGCGGGCGTGATCGGTGGTCGGAGGCGCGGCGCCTGCGGTTGCCGAGAACTCCTCGGCCCCCGGACGATCCCCGGTCGCGAGCAGGGTTAGCACGCCGATCGTGGCGTCCGGTCCGGCGGCCTCTGGCCCCAGCCACCGGTAGAGGTCGGCCGACCGCGAATACGTTCCACGCCGTGCCGCGACCGCCGCGCCGATCCGGACGGCGTCACGGCGATCGGACGGTGAATCCGCGGCGAGGATGGTGTCGGCCAATCGGGTGGCGGTGTCGAGGTCGCCGGCGAGGGTCGCGGCGTCGGCCAACGGAACCCGGACGACACCTGGGTCGGCGCCGGCCGTGAGCGCTGCGTGCCAGAGGTCGGCCGCCTCGGCCGGGGGAGCAGTGCGGGCCGCCGACAGGAGAAGATCCGCGAGACGGCCGTCGACGACGCCCGAGCGGGCGGCGGCCAGGGCTCCGTCGATGGTCAGGGCCCCACGGTCGAGCAGCGCGTCCACCAGCGAGCGATGGGTGGACGCGATCTGGTGCTCGCCCCGCACCGCTCGCAGAACCGGGAGAGCGGCGGGAAGGAACTCGTCGGTGCCGGTGAGGAAACCGGAACCCCTTGCCCGATCAAGGGCTTCGATGGCTGCGGTGGGGTCGAGACCCAGGGTGTCGGCGATGGTGTGCGGATCGGGCGACGGTTGCAGGGCCGCCACGGTCAGTACGTCGTGAGTGGTGGGATCAAGCGCGCGCAGCCGTTCGTGCTGCCACTTCGCGATCGCCTCCCGGGCGGCCCGTTCGTCGGCGGCGGGGTCGGCTCGCAGGACGTCGAGGGCGGTGTCGATGGCTGCGCGGTTCCCGCCGGCAATTCGGCGGATGACGTCAGCCACGGGTGCGGACACAGTTCCGCCTGAACGGGCGATGATCGCGGGCGTGGGTAGTGGGCCCAGCTTGATGTCGGTGCCGAGGGCGGAGAACGTTCGCTGCACCTGTCGGATGTTGTTGTCGGACAGGCGCGGTTCGGCGGCGGCGATCACCGTGAGGTCGCCGCGGTCGGCCAGGTCGGTGAGGCGGCTCAGGCTGCCGGCTTCCCAGTGGTGCACGTCGTCGACGATGACTGCGCAGCCGGGCCGGGTGGCCTCATGCTCTGGGATCGTCGTGAAAACCTGTGTGCCGGAACGGTTCAGAAGGCGACGGCAATGCTGCAACAGGTCCGATTTACCGCTCCCGGCGACGCCGGTGACAAATGCGAGTACCGGACCGCCGGCGTGTACGGCGGACAGCAATGCTTGTGCGGCAGGCATTCCGGTGAACGCGGTGGCTCCGGGGAGGCGGTTCACCGGACTGCGGCCGACTGCGACATCACCCGCCGATTCCACCGAGGAGTCCACCAACTGCCGCGCCCGTGCCGTCGAGGACTTGGCCCGGCACACCGAGCAGACCGCCACCGGGGTTGGGGGCCGGCGCAGGCGCGGGAGCCGGAGCCGGTGCGGGAGCCGGTGCGGGGGCAGGAGCGGGAGCGGGTGCCGGAGCAGGTGCGGGGGCAGGCGCCGGCGCCGGGGCTCCTCCACCGGGTGCCGGTGCGGGAGCCGGCGCACCGTTCTGCGGAGCGGTCGGGGCACCCGGCGCGGCGGGGGCGGGGGCAGCCGTTCCGCCTCTGGGTGCCACCGTTGTGGGCCGTCCGTCGGCGCCGGTGGTGACCGTGCCCGGGGTCCTGCTGTCGGTTCCGCCACTCGTGTCGGTCGAGGACCCGGCGGGCGAGCCGTCGGGGGCAGTCGAGGAAGCGGTCGGTGAACTCGTCACCGACGACTCTGCGGCGGCAGGCTTGGGCCCTTCGTCGTCGGTCAGGGCAGTGCCCACCGAGAGGCCTCCGGCGGTGAGGAGAGCGATCGCTGCGGCGACTCCGACCACGATGGCGGTGCGCTTGCCCCGCGACATCGAGGCGGGCTCGACCTTGACGGTGCGGGGAGCCGGGGTGAGTGCGTGCGCGCCGGCGGGAACGACTTCATCCGAAGCCGATGCATGCGCCGGCACGACCGCGACCGACGCCGCCGCGGCCGCCTTCGCCGCGGTGTGGGCGATGAGCGCGGCCCCGGTGGCGGTGGTGATCGCCGGGTCGTTGTTGACCGCGACCGGGATACGCAGCATCGACGACGCCAATTCACTGACAAGAGGGGTGGCCGAACCGCCGCCGGTGAGCAGGATCGTGGAGACCGCGCCCAGCTCGATGTCGGCGAGCTGTAGGGCCTCGATCACCAGGGCCATCGAACTCGCCAGGGGTGCCCGCAGCAGGTCTTCGAGCTCGGACCGGACGAGCCTGGCCTCGGTGCGGATCCCCGGAAGATCGATGGAGACAACGGTTTCGGTGTCCGAGGACAACGCCTCGCGGGCCGCCGCGCAGCGAACCCGGAGTTCGGCCAGGCCCTCCATCGTCGCCGCATCGAACGGGTCGATCGCGTCCGTGGCGCCCACCGATTCGAGGACATGGCCGAGAACGAGATGGTCGAACTGGGCGCCGCTGATCTCTTCGGACTTCAGAGGGCGGCCGATGACCACCGGGTCGGCGCCGGTGCGCACCACCGCCACATCGAGTGATGAACCACCGAGGTCGTACACCACGGTGACGCCGTCGAGCTGACCCTTGTGTTCGGCGAGCGCGGCAACCGCGGCGATCGCCTCGGGAACCACGGTCACCTCGGGCATGTCCTGCCGGGCCGCGGCCGCGCGCAGGGCCTCGACGGTGTAGTCCTGCCATTCGTTCGGGCAGGCGAGCACGATCGCGTCGGCATCCCAGGCGCCGGCGTCGGCGGCGAGAGCGGCCATCGCAGCGGCGTAGAGGTCCTCACCGGTGTACTGGCGACCGTCGTCGGTCACCAGGGCAACAGGATCACCCACCCGCTCGGTGAAACCGCCGACCCGGTACGGCCCCGGCCGGTCGACGAGTTCGGGCGAGGCGTCGGGCGCCAACTCCAGAATCGGGCCGCGCACGACAGCAGCGTCGAGGCCATCGTCGGTACCGGGGACTGCAACACATGTGGTGCTGCCGATCTTCAAACCGAGCGATGTGGTCATGGTCTGCCGACTCCTCTGGTGCGCCTACGGCATCGACTCACCCTGTGATGCCCATCTCCCATGATGTCGCCGCAGGTAGGGATGGTGTTACCGGTTCGGCGGGTGGTCGCGGATGTGCGGGGTCGATCCCCTAGACCCCCTAATGCACCGGGGGGCTTCCCCTAACGCCCCCATCAGCGACGAAGGGGGCGTTGGCCCGTTGGGCCGGGTCCGCAGAACTCATAGCGTGGAGACAATCTCAGCGGACCCACCTGGATCCGCCCGGCAACAGGAGAACGCCATGCCCAGCAACGCAGTACTCGATTTCATCCTCGGCCTCCTCCGCGACGAGAAAGCCGCCAACGCCTACTGCCTGAACCCGCAGGGTGCGCTGAACGCGGCCGGCCTGCCCGAGCTCTGCCACGCCGACATCGTCGCCGCGGCACCGATGGTTGCCGAATCCGGATTGTTCGCGGGTGGGTCGCGGTTGACCAACATCATCAATGCCGGCAATGGCGGTGGGGGCATCGGAGCGATCAACGTCGGCGCGATCGGTGGCGGCCTCGCCGTCGGCGGTCTGCAGCTCGGGAACATCGACTTCGGCGACGTGAACTTCGGTGACATCGACCTCGGTGGCTTCGAGTTCGGGAACATCGACTTCGGAAGCATCAACTTCGGGAACTCCGGCAACTTCGACTTCGGATCAATCGACCTGGGGAACATCGATCTCGGGCTCATCGATCTCGGAGGTCTCGACCTCGGCGGGATCAACTTCGGTGACCTGGACTTCGCCGGGCAGCTCGCGGTGGTGTTGGCGGCGGCACTCGCCGGTGGTGTGGCGGTCGGCGGCGAGATCGCTGCCGGTCTCGGCGTAGCCATCGGCGCCATCGTCGGCGGCATCCTGGACCTCAGCGGTGGCCTCGGAGCGATCTTCGACCTCGACGGCGTACTGGACATCGGCGCAACCGTGGCGGCTGTCCTCGGCGCCGGACTCGGCGTCACCGGTGAATTGACCGCAGGCCTGGCCGCAGCGATCAACGCCGCTCTGGCCGTGGTCGGTGGCCTCGACCTCGACGCAGCCCTCGGCTTCGCCACCGTCATCGGCGGCGCTCTCACCGCGGCGCTCGAACTCGGTGGCGCCCTTGCCGCCGGCATCGGTGCGGCCTTCGGTGCGGTGATCGGCGGCGCCATCGGACTCGGTGGTGCCCTCGCGGCGAACCTGGCCGCCGCACTCGCGGCCGGTCTCGATGCCGGACTGGCCCTGGGCGCGGCGCTCACCGGCGTCCTTGGCCTCGGTGCCGGTCTGGCCGCGCAGTTCGGTGCAGCCCTCGCCGGTGTCCTCGACGTCACCGGCGCACTCACCGGTGCACTCGCCGGACTGCTCGATGCGAACCTGCTGCTGGCCCTCGCCGGCGGCCTGACGGCGACCCTGCAGGGTGCACTGGCCGCGGCCCTGGCCGTCGGTGGTGACCTCGCCGGAGAGTTCGGATTGGCCCTCGGCGCACTGCTCGGTGCCGCAGTCGAACTGGCCGGTGTCCTCGATCTCGAGGCCCTCCTTGCCGTCGACGGTGCCCTGGCTGCTGCGCTGGCCGGTGTCCTCGGACTCGGCGGCGGTCTGACCGTCGTACTGGCCGGGGCTCTTGATGCCGCCCTCGGCGCATTCGGCGCGGTCGACCTCGCTGCGCTGCTCGCCGGCGGTGCCGAACTGGGCCTGGCGCTCGGAACCGCTCTGGCCGGTGTGCTCGCAGTCGGCGGGGAGATCGCTGCCGGACTGGGCCTTGCCCTCGGTGGTGTGCTCGGCGGACTTCTCGAAGCAGACTTCGGGGCCCAGCTGGCCGGTCTGCTGGCAGGTGGCCTGGACCTGGGACTCGCACTCGGCGCGATCCTCGAAGGAGCTCTCGGACTGGGCGCTGTCGCAGACATCGCGGCCGGTTTCGGAGCTGCGCTGGCCGCGGCCTTCGGAGCCGGCGGCCTGCTGGCAGCCGACCTGACCGCACTGCTTGCCGGCGGACTCACCGCGACTCTGCAGGGCGCGCTGGTTGCCGTGCTGGCGGCCGGTGGTGACCTGGCAGGCGAGTTCGGTCTGGCGCTCGGTGGTGTCCTCGGTGCCGCGCTCGAACTGGCCGGCGCCGCAGATCTCGAAGCCCTCCTGGATGTCGACGGCGCACTGGCCGCGGCACTCGCCGGGGTGTTCGGACTCGGCGGCGGTCTCGCCGCCGGCCTGACCGGAGCGTTCGAAGCCGCCCTCGGCGCCTTCGGCGACCTCGACCTCGCCGCATTGCTCGCAGGCGGAGCCGACCTCGGTCTCGCCCTTGGCACCGCGCTGTCGGGAGTGCTGGCTGCCGGAGGCGAAGTCGCCGCCGGACTGGGTCTTGCCCTCGGCGGTGCAATCGGTGGATTGCTCGACGCCGACTTCGGCGCACAGCTCGCCGGGCTGCTGGCCGGCGGCCTCGACCTCGGGCTCGCGCTCGGCGCAATCGTGGGCGGCGCGCTCGGACTGGACGGAGCCGCGGAGATCGCCGGCGTCTTCGGTGGCGTGCTCGAAGCCGCACTCGCCGCAGGCGGCGTGATCGGGGCCGACCTCACCGCACTGCTGGCAGGCGGCCTGGCCACCGAACTCGCGGCCGCACTCGCCGGGGTCCTGGCTGCCGGTGGCGAACTCGGTGCCGAGTTCGGAGGCGTTCTCGGCGCTGTGATCGGTGCGGTCGGCGACCTCGACGCCGGTCTGGGAGCCGAACTCGTTGCCGGTCTGACCGCGGCCCTGGGTCTCGATGCGGTCCTCGACACCGATCTCGGTGCCGAGGTGGCCGCTGCGCTCGCCGCCGGTGGCGCACTGGCCGCCACCGTCGGAGCGACGCTGGGAGCAACGATCGGCGGAGCGCTCGAAGGCGCGCTGGCCGGTGAGCTCGCCGGACTGCTCGAAGGCGGCCTCGACCTCGGTGGCGCACTGGGTGTGGTCCTGGACGGCGCCCTCGACATCGACGGTGGTCTCGCCGGCGAGTTCGGCGCAGTCCTCGGTACCGCGCTCGGCGCAGCCGGCCTGGTCGCAGCCGACCTCGGCGGACTCGTGGAGACGGAGGTCGGTGCCGGGATCGGTACCGCGCTGGGTGCAGGCGGCGCGCTGGTCGGCGGAATCGACGGAGCCCTCGATGCCGGTGCGGCCGGTGGACTCGCCGCCGCTGCTGCCCTGGTCGGCGGCCTCGAAGCTGCCGGTGATGCAGGCATCGCCGGAGGACTCGGCGCCGGCGCCATCGTAGGCGGCGGTGTGGAGACCGCAGTGGGTGGAGTTGTCGCCGCAGGCGGCGGATTGATCGCTGATGCCGACACCTCGGCGAACGCGCTGCTGGGTGCGGCCACCGACATCGATGCAGGTCTTGTCGGCGCGGTCGGCGGTGCTGCGGGCGGTGACCTCGACGCAGGTGGCGCCATCGGCGGCGTGGTCGGCGGTGACGCCGCAGGCGGTCTGGGACTGGGCGGCGGCGTCGAGTCCGTACTGACGGGAGGGGCTACCGGTGAGCTCGAGAATGCTCTCGACGGCGTGGCCGGACTCGGCGGCGGGGTCGGTGCTCCTGCACCGCTGGATCTCACTGCGGACGCGGGTACCGGACCGGCCGAGGTGACCGGAGATGTGGTCGGCGGCGTGACCGGCGGAGTGGCCGACACCACCACCGGAGTGGTCGGAGGAAACGCGGGCGGCTGGTCGGACATCGACGCCGACAACGCATTCGGCACCGGTGACACCGGACTCACCGGGGCGCTCACCGGCGACAGCGGACTGACGGGCGGACTGCTCGGCGGAGCCGACGCCGACACCACCACCGACGGAGGCGGACAGGTCGACGCGGGCGGCGCCCTCGACGACTGACGGACAAGACCCGAACTCGACGACGTGGACGAGGGGTGTTGTCGCTGACCCTGTAACACCATCGGTCCCGCACACGGTTACGTGTGCGGGACCGATGTGGTTGTGTTCTCGGTAGACCCTTCATCATTTCGACGACCAGCAGACCGGATGACCGATGAAAAGCGCCTCAGCATGAAGAGCATCGCCGGATCGTCGGCCGCGCCCGCCGACGGTGCACCCGAAGGCGCTCAGCCGGGCCGGCTGGGCGAGCTGTTGGGCCGGATGGGTCAGATCGCTGCCAAGTCCGGACGGCAGGACCTGGTCGACCGGCTCGAGGGAGCCCGCACTCGGGTCACCGATCCGCGCGTGCGGATCGTGGTGGTGGGGCCGCTCAAGCAGGGCAAGAGCCAGTTCGTCAACTCCCTGCTGAACGTCGAGGTGTGTTCGGTCGGCGACGACGAGACCACCGCCGTGCCCACGCTCGTGCAGAACGGGCAGCAGCCGTCCGCCGAACTGGTTCTCGCGCAACCGGGCAGTGACCCTGTGCGCACCCCGTTGCCGATGGACCAGCTCACCTCCGTGACCCCCGACCACCCGCTGGCCGAGGGACGCGACATCACCCGGCTCGAGGTCAACGTCCCCAGCCCGCTGCTGGCCGACGGCCTGGTGCTTGTCGACACCCCCGGCGTCGGCGGACACGGGAACCCGCATGCCGCAAGCACTCTCGGGCTGATCCCATCCGCAGACGCGGTTTTTGTGGTGTCCGATGCAAGCCAAGAGTTCACCGAGCCCGAGATCTCTTTTCTTCGCCAGGTGATGACGCTGTGCCCGACCGTCGCCTGTCTGATCACCAAAACCGACCTGTATCCCCACTGGCGTCAGATCGTCGACGCCGACCGGGCACACCTCCAGCGCGAGGGGCTCGACGTCCAGCTGCTGCCGGTGTCGTCCATGCTGCGTTCGCACGCACTGCGTCTCGGCGACGACTCGCTCAATGTCGAGGCCGGGTTCGTGGAGGTGTACCGATTCCTCCGGGAGCGGGTGGTCGCCCGGGCCGACCACTCGACTCGCGAATCAGTGGCCCTGGACCTGCGTTCGGTGTCCGAGCACCTGGCCCTCACCCTGGGCAGTGAACTCGCGGCGATGCGCAGTCCCGAGACTGCCGCTGCCGCGGTCGCTGAACTCACCCGAGCCAAAACTGCCGCCGAGGACATGCAGAAGCGGTCGTCGCTGTGGCAGCAGACCCTCGCCGACGGCATCACCGACCTCGCCGCCGACATCGACCACGACCTGCGAGACCGGTTGCGCGCCATCACCCGCGAGGCCGAACAGGCTGTCGACGAGGGTGATCCGGGCAAGGACTGGCCGCAGCTCACCGAATGGATCGAGGACCAGATCGCGGTGGCCGTCGGCGACAACTTCGTGTGGGCGCACGAGCGGGCGGTGTGGCTCGCCGAACGGGTGGCCGAGCACTTCGCCGACACCGCCGAGGCCAACCTGCCGCGCCTCGACATCACCGACATCGACGGCATCTTCGATCCGGTCACCGAACTCTCCGACCTCGAGTCCGGAAAGGTCGGCATCACCCAGAAGGTGCTGATCGGTATGCGGGGCTCCTACGGCGGAGTGCTGATGTTCGGCCTCATCGGCACCTTTGCCGGGCTCGCGCTGATCAACCCGATCTCGGTCGGTGCCGGACTCCTGTTGGGCACCAAGGCATACAAGGACGACAAAGAGGCGCGCACCAACGAACGGCGGAACAAGGCCAAGGCTTCCATCCGCAAGTTCACCGACGACGTCAGCTTCCAGGTCGGCAAGGAGTCCAAGGATCGGCTCCGCCACATCCAGCGGACGTTGCGTGACCATTTCACCCAGGTCGCCGAGCAGTCGGCACGGTCGATAGGTGACTCGCTGCAGGCGGCCCAAGAGGCCGCGGCGATGGCCGGCTCCGAACAGCGAACCCGGACCGCCGAACTCGAGCAGGAACTCAAAGCTGTTGCGGCGCTGCGAAAGGTGGCGTTGCAGCTGGATCCGGCCATCGAGGCCACGGGGGGCGCTGCGGCAACCCCGGCGGTCACATCGGCATCGGCGGATCGGGCCGTGGAGTGAGTACCCTCGACCGCGCCCGTGAGCTGCTCGACGCCGCCGAGAAGGTGTGCGGACGTGACCGCTGGGCGGCCGCCCGGCTGGCCGACTGTTCCGACCGACTCGACGAACCGCTGCGCATCGCCATCGCGGGGTCGTTGAAGGCGGGCAAGTCGACCCTGCTCAACGCGATGGTCGGCCAGGACATCGCACCGACCGACGCCACCGAGTGCACCCGCGTGGTCACCTGGTACCGGCGCGGAGTCAATCCCAAGGTCACGGCCCGGTACGACGGCGAGCGATCGGCCGGGATCCCCGTGTTGCGCCGAAATGGCCACCTCACCTTCGACTTCGGCGATCTGACCGCCGAACGCGTCGACCGCCTCGACGTCGAGTGGCCGGCGAGGGCGTTGCGGTCGATGACCATCATCGACACCCCGGGTACGGCGTCGCTGTCGCGGGACGTGTCGGCACTGACCGTCGACATGCTCACCCCCGAGGACGGCGAGTCGGGCGCGGACGCGGTGGTCTATCTACTGCGCACGCTCACCAGTACCGACACCGCCTTCCTCAGCAGGATCGGGGAGTCCATCGGCGGTGAGTCCGGGCCACTGGGCGTGGTGGGTGTGGTGTCGCGGGCCGACGAGGTCGGCGCGGGCCGGGTGGACGCGATGATGTCGGCCAAACAGGTTGCGGCGCGGTTCGCCAACGAGCTCGAACGCACCGGCCTCTGTCAGGCTGTGGTGCCGGTCGCGGGCCTGCTGGCTCTCGGCGCGCGCACCCTGCGGCAGGTCGAGTACTCGGCGTTCGTTGCGTTGGCTGCCGTTGCGCCCGAAGAACTCTCGCTGGCGATGCTCTCGGCCGACCGATTCGTCCGGCCCGAGACCCCGCTGCCCGTCGAGCCTGGTCTGCGTGCGGAGTTGCTCGACCGCTTCGGTATGTACGGCATCCGGATGGCCGTCACCCTGATCCGGCTCGGAACCCCCGACTCACCGACTCTGGCAACCGAACTGGTCGACCGCAGCGGACTCACCGAACTCCGGCAGATCATCGATGTGCAGTTCGGGCAGCGCGCCGATCAGCTCAAGACCCACACCGCCCTGATTGCCCTGGAACGCATACTTGCGCACTATGATTCGGCCGAGACCGAAGAGCTGCGCAAGGCGACGGCGCGGATGCTGGCCGATGTTCACGGCTTCGCCGAGCTGCGGTTGCTCGGCAAACTGCGCACCGGGGGAATCCAGTTGCCGCCCCAGGACCGCGACGACCTGCAACGCATCATCGGTGGCTCGGGCATCGAACCCTGGGCCCGGCTCGGTATCGCACCCGACGACAGCGTCGATCTGCATCGCAAGGCCGC
Source organism: Williamsia muralis NBRC 105860 (assembly GCF_001598915.1). Lineage (GTDB taxonomy): Bacteria > Actinomycetota > Actinomycetes > Mycobacteriales > Mycobacteriaceae > Williamsia > Williamsia muralis. The sequence goes on from NZ_BDAP01000002.1 coordinate 831,006, forward strand.
GATGGAAGCGGTGCGGCGCTGGCGCACCCGTGCCGCCCATCCGCTGTTCGACCGGCCGACAGCGGTGGCGTGCACGGTCGCCGCCCGCAGCGCCGAAGGTATTCTCGCCGAGCTCGATTCGCAGTGACGACACCGTGACGCGCCTGCGTTTCGACGGCGACATCTCCGGGATGGGAACCGCTGCGGGCGTTCGTATCGTGGTCGGGCACTGGCCGACATCACATCTGGGCGACTTCGCCGACGTCATGGTCGAGTTCGCCGACGGTGAGCGGCTGCTCATCGCACCGAGTGATGAGGTACGCGACTTCGTCACCGCCACCTACCATTTCGACCGCAGCGTGATCGCCGACGTGACCTACGAATCGGACGGCTCGCGGGTGTCGGTGCGGGCGGGCGATCTGGAGTTGTCATTTGTCGTCGGCGCGCCGACCCTGCTCGGACGGCTGCTGTCACTGATGCCGCGTGCCGTGGTCACCGCGCCGTGGTTCTGTGCCGTCAGCGACCCGATCGCCCGGGTGTTCCTGCGCGGTGTGCGAACCCGCGGCTCGGCAGGCGGAGGTCGCCGCGAGTATTACGGCGCGCGGGGTCAGCGGCGCATCGAGTCGGTGGTTGCGGGGTGGCAGGGCAACGATCTCGGCGGATTGACCGACGTCGACCCACCGGTTCGTTTCGGCTTCGGTTCCACCCCGAAGAAGCCTGCGATGACACTGATCACCACCACGATCGACGAGCGCTAGCCCCGGTTCTCGGCGACCCCGGTTTCAGCGACCTGGTCTTCAACGACGAATCGGCGCGCCCTTGAGCCATCGGCTGATCGCGGGGGCGAACAGCAGTGCGGTGGCGACGGCTGCTCCTGCCGCGACTGCGAGCGGCAGCCATCCGGCCGCAGCGCCGAGGACGTCGCGGGCCGGGTCGATGACCGTCCAGAACGCGACCGCCCCGATCGCCGCGACCACACCGATGGTTGCGAGGAGGCTTCGGCTCGACGGCACACGGTCACGCAGCCGGAGAATCCCGAACAGGCCGCACGCCAACACGAGGAACGCCACCACACCACTGGCGATCATCGCGATCTTCACGGTGTCGGCGAGTTCCTCCGGGGTTGCCGACAGGTTGTCCTCGGCGAGAGAGCGGGTCAGTTCGGCGCGCACGTCTGCCTGGTCGAAGCCGACCATCGCGGCCGTCACCACCAAAGCGACCAGCGTGAGCAGCCAGATCACCGCCGCGATGTCGAGAACCCGGGGCCGCTCGTCAGGGATCGGATCGTGCAGCGGTTCGATCCGGATCTCGGGACGGGCCGGACGGGGGCGCGGAGGAATCGGATCGGGCGGTGTCACGGTCTGAGCGTAACGAGCCTGGCGCCCCAGCCGTGGACTTCCGGAGGCAATGGCCCACCTTGAGTCAGATCGACTCAACTATTTGAGATATTCGGGAACAGTTTGCGCACTTGGTCCGTTACACCTCTCGAGAGACCTGAGCCGCGAAGACTCAACCCGGTTTGACGTGAATGGCATCGACCGGTAACAGTTGAGTCGATCGCGCTGAGGTTTCAGACCCCAAGAAGAGGTCGTCACAGACCTCAAACGTGAACAAATTGTGCGCGCACGGTTGCGCCGCACTGCTTATAGGAGGCAACAAATGGCTCGTGCTGTTGGAATCGACCTGGGCACCACCAACTCGGTGGTCTCTGTGCTCGAAGGTGGCGAACCCACCGTTATCGCCAACGCCGAGGGCGCCCGCACCACCCCGTCGGTGGTTGCATTCGCCCGCAACGGCGAGGTTCTGGTCGGACAGCCGGCCAAGAACCAGGCAGTCACCAACGTCGACCGCACCATCCGTTCGGTCAAGCGCCACATGGGCGAGGACTGGACCACGTCCATCGACGACAAGAACTACACGCCACAGGAGATCAGCGCTCGCACGCTGATGAAGCTCAAGCGCGACGCCGAGAGCTACCTGGGCGACGAGGTCGTCGACGCGGTCATCACCGTCCCTGCGTACTTCAACGACGCCCAGCGTCAGGCCACCAAGGAAGCCGGCCAGATCGCCGGCCTCAACGTGCTCCGTATCGTCAACGAGCCCACCGCCGCCGCATTGGCGTACGGCCTGGACAAGGGCGAGAAGGAACAGACCATCCTGGTGTTCGACCTCGGTGGCGGTACGTTCGACGTCTCGCTGCTGGAGATCGGCGACGGTGTCGTCGAGGTCCGGGCGACCTCCGGTGACAACCACCTCGGTGGTGACGACTGGGATCAGCGTGTCGTCGACTGGCTCGTCGACAAGTTCAAGGCGCAGAACGGCATCGACCTGACCAAGGACAAGATGGCCCTGCAGCGTCTGCGTGAGGCCGCCGAGAAGGCGAAGATCGAACTGTCCTCGGGACAGAGCACCTCGATCAACCTGCCCTACATCACGGTCGACGCGGACAAGAACCCGCTGTTCCTCGACGAGCAGCTCACCCGCAGTGAGTTCCAGAAGATCACCAACGACCTGCTCGAGCGCACCCGTGCGCCGTTCCAGGCCGTGGTCAAGGACGCCGGCATCGCCGTCGGCGACATCGACCACGTCGTGCTCGTCGGTGGCTCCACCCGTATGCCCGCCGTCAGCGACCTGGTGCGTGAACTGACCGGAGGCCGCGAGCCCAACAAGGGTGTCAACCCGGACGAGGTCGTGGCCGTCGGTGCCGCACTGCAGGCCGGTGTGCTCCGCGGTGAGGTCAAGGACGTCCTGCTCCTCGACGTCACCCCGCTCTCGCTCGGTATCGAGACCAAGGGCGGCGTGATGCACAAGCTGATCGAGCGCAACACCACCATCCCGACCAAGCGGTCGGAGACCTACACCACCGCAGAGGACAACCAGCCGTCGGTGCAGATCCAGGTGTATCAGGGTGAGCGTGAGATCGCCTCGCACAACAAGCTGCTCGGTTCGTTCGAGCTGGCCGGTATCGCGCCTGCACCGCAGGGTGTCCCGCAGATCGAGGTGACCTTCGACATCGACGCCAACGGCATCGTGCATGTCACCGCCAAGGACAAGGGCACCGGCAAGGAGAACACCATCCGGATCCAGGACGGCTCCGGCCTGTCCAAGGACGAGATCGATCGGATGATCAAGGACGCCGAAGCGCACGCCGACGAAGACCGGAAGCGTCGCGAAGAGGCCGAGACCCGCAACCAGGCGGAGTCGCTGGTCAACCAGACCGAGAAGTTCCTCAAGGAGTCCGACGACAAGGTCCCGGCCGAGCTCAAGACCAAGGTCGAAGGCTCGATCGAGGGCGTGCGTGAGGCTCTCAAGGGCAGCGACCTCGGCGCCGTGAAGTCGGCTGTCGAGAAGCTGACCACCGATTCCCAGGAGCTCGGTCAGGCGATCTACGCCAACGCCGCTGCCGAAGGTGACGGAGCTGCCGCTGCCGGCGGGGCCGACGATGTCGTCGACGCCGAGGTCGTGGACGAAGGTGCTGACAGCAACGCCGGAGAGACCAAGTGACCGGTCCGGAATCCGATCCGGTAACCGCCACGGAGGAAGCTCCTCCGGCCACGGATGCCGCGGATGCGCCCGTAGACGGCGCAGACGCGGCACCCGCTCCGGAATCGGATGACACGGTGGATGCGGCCATCGACGACGCAGTCGCCGATGTTGCGGGCTCGGACAAGGAGTCCGAGTTGCTCGCCGACCTGCAGCGTGTGCACGCGGAGTACGCCAACTATCGGCGTCGCGCCGAGCGCGAGAAGGTCAGCGCGCAGCAGTACGGCAAGGGTGATCTCATCAAGTCGCTGCTGCCCGTCCTCGACGACCTGGACCGCGCACGTGCGCACGGTGACCTCGAAGCGGGCCCGCTGCGTGCGGTGGCCGATAAGATCACCGAGACACTCACCGCGGCCGGTCTCGCCTCGTTCGGGGCCGAGGGCGACGAGTTCGACCCGGCGCTGCACGAAGCGGTGCAACATGAAGGTCAGGGATCGAACCCGGTGATCGGAACGGTGTACCGGCAAGGTTTCCGGCTCGGCGACCGGGTACTGCGCACCGCCATGGTCGTGGTGGTCGACGGTCCGGAACCGGCAGTACAGACCCCTGCGGGTCAGACCAACGAAGAATGAGCATTCCGGCCCAGGCGCACCGCGCCTGGGCCGGGATCGCTACCAAGACTTTTTGCACACAACGAGATTTGAGAAAGAGAAGGAGGTGACGCCTGGTGGCTCCTCAACGTGAGTGGCTCGAACAGGACTTCTACAAAGCGCTGGGCGTTGCATCCGATGCGTCCGCCGACGACATCAAGCGGGCCTACCGCAAGCTGGCGCGCGAACTGCATCCCGATGCGAACCCGAACGACCCGGCTGCCGAAGAACGCTTCAAGCTGGTTTCCGAGGCGCACAGCGTGCTGTCCGACCCGGCCAAGCGCAAAGAGTACGACGACACCCGGCGGATGTTCGCCGGCGCGCGCGGTCGCGGTGGTGCTGCCGGATTCCCTGGCGGCTACGGCACCACGGCCGGAGGTCAGGAGTTCAACCTCAACGATCTGTTCGGTGACGCGGCGGGCGGACCGGCCGGCGGCGCAGGCGGATTCAGCGACCTGTTCGGTGGTCTGTTCAACCGCACCGCCACCCCCCGTGGCACCCAGACGCGCAGCCGTCGCGGCAACGACCTGGAAACCGAGACCACGCTGACCTTCAAAGAGGCGGCGCTGGGTACCTCGAAGACCATCACCATCACCAGTTCGGCGCCGTGCACGAATTGTCATGGCAGTGGCGCGAAGCCCGGCACCAGTCCGCGGGTGTGCCCCACCTGCAACGGCGCCGGCGTCGTCAGCCGCAATCAGGGCGCATTCGGATTCAGCGAACCGTGTTCGGACTGCCGCGGCACCGGATCCAAGATCGACGATCCGTGCCCGGTGTGTGAGGGCGACGGCGCCACGGTCCGTACCCGACCGATCACCGTGCGCATCCCGCCCGGTGTGTCCGACGGCGGCAGGATCCGGCTTGCCGGGCAGGGCGAAGCGGGCCTGCGCGGAGCACCGTCGGGAGACCTGTACGTCAGCGTCCACGTCTCACCCGACCGCACGTTCACCCGCAGCGGCGACGACGTGAAGGTGACCCTCCCGGTGACCTTCGCCGAACTGGTTCTCGGCACCACGGTGTCGGTACCGACACTCGACGGCAGCGTCGGGTTGAAGATCCCGCCGAACACCGTCGACGGACGCACCCTGCGGGTTCGCGGCCGCGGTGTCGCCAAACGCGCAGGCGGCGCCGGCGATCTGTTGGTGACTGTGAAGGTTGCAGTGCCGCCGAAGCTCGACGACGCGGCCATCGAAGCTCTTGGCAAGTACGCCGCGGCAGAAAAGGCCAGCGGTTTCGACCCGCGTGCGAATTGGGGTAAGTGATGAGCTCCCGCCGTGAAGAACGTGAATCCGCCGATCAATCGGCGCGGATGTTCGTGATCTCGGTGGCCGCCGAACTGGCCGGCATGCACGCGCAGACACTGCGCACCTACGACCGCCTCGGGCTCGTCACCCCCCAGCGCGCGGCGGGTGGCGGACGGCGGTATTCCAGCCGCGACGTCGAACTGCTCCGCGAGGTGCAGCGACTGTCGCAGGACGAGGGTGTGAACCTTGCCGGCATCAAGCGCGTGATCGAGTTGACCAACCAGGTCGACGCGCTGCAGAGCCGGATCCGTGAACTGGAGGCAGAGGTCGCCGCCCATCGCGCGAGCAGTCGCGGCGAGCTCGTCCCGATGCCGCGAACCAGCGCGCTGGTCGTGTGGAAGCCGCGCCGCGAGCGCGGCGACAGATGAGCACGGTATCGGCAGGAGTCGATTCCGCCTCGCAATTCGTGAGTTTCGGTAACAGCGCCTTCGATGAGAGCGATACTCAGGTATGAGCCAGGTACTCGGGATTTCGATCACCGACCTGGAGATCGCCTCGGTGGTCGCCGATTCCGGCACCGGTGAGGTATTGGCCCGCAACTTCGTGGAGTTGACGGGCCCTTCTCCTGAGATCGCCTTCGACGCGATCTATCAGTTGGTCGAGTCAGCACCCATCACGCCATCGGCGATCACCATCGCGTGCTCCGACAGCGGAATGCAGTTGGCGATCGACGACATCCTCGCCGCGAAGGTCGTGCCCGACTTCATCCTGCCCCCGAACCCGGCAGATTCCTCGGCCGGTCCGATCAAACCTGCGTGGTTCGCGCGCACGACCGTCGTCGGGACCCCACTCGCGTTCGCCGAGCTCGCGACCACTCAGTTCGGCTCACGCGGTGTTGTGGTGGTTGCCGACCTCGACACCACCGGGGCCCTGTTCACCGGCCAGTCCGTCGCACTCATCGACACCTCGGCCCGCACCGTCGTGGGGGCCAGTGCGGTGTCCGGATTCGGCGAACGGCTCCCGGTCACCGAGCCCGAGGGCGCGCAGACCCTCGCCGATGCGATCGCGGTCATCCCGAACCCCAGCAACGCCGTCCACGGAGTTGTGGTGGTGGGCCCGGGCGCGCAGGTTCCCGGCGTCGCGCCGTCGCTCGAATACGCCCTGCAACTACCCGTGCAACTGGTGGACGATCCTCAATACGCGGCAGCCAGCGGCGCGGCCATGGTCGCCGCCGCCGCGGTCGGGCACAGTCGCGACAACAACCGATGGGTGCTGCTCTCGGCGAGCGCCGGTGCCGCGCTGCTGCTGGCCGTCGGGGTGATCATCGCGGTCGTGATGACCGGTGGCAGCAACAATCCCGAGACCGTGAGCGACGACAACTCCGTCACCGCCAAGTTCTCGAGCACCAGCACCACCACCCCTGTGACCACGTCGAAGGGGCTCTCGCGCATCTCGTCTCCGACGATCTCGGTGCCTGCCAGCAGCACTCGGACGATCCCGGCTCCGCCGCCGGCGCCGCCGACCACCATCACCCAGGCGCCGCCGCCGATCACGGTCACCCAGCCACCGCCGCCGGTGACAACTGATCCTCCGGAGACCACCGATCCTCCGGAAGAGACCACGACGACCAAGACGACGACAACCTCCACGACAACCACTTCGGTCACCGACCCGAGTTTGCCGGCGGAAGAACTGCCGCAGCCCTAAACCGGGTCGTGCTGCATCAAGCTCGCTCGGATGCCCGCGATGAGCAGGCGTCTCCGGGTGGTGGCCAGCATCTCCGGTGAACCGGCGAGCAGCACTTGATGATCGGTCCAGTCGCGGTCGTAGCCGAGTACTGCGTCGGCGAGTTGGCCCTGCATCCGTTCCAGTTCGATGGTCTGATCGTGCTCGCTCGGGGTGCTCCACCAGGGATCGGTCTCGTCCTCCACCACGGTGGTGATGGTGAGCCACGGGTTGGTCGCCGCGATCTGCCACAGGAAAGACAGATCGTAGAGATCGGCCGGGTACCGCGCACCGTAGAACAGGTGCACCTGAGGCGCGTCGACCCGCCGTGCGAGTTCGATGATCATCGCCCGCAGGGGTGCGAGCCCGGTTCCGCCCGCGATCATCAACACGTCGCGGTCGGGCGTCAGATGCAGGGTTCCGTGGTTCTGCGCGAACGTCCACACGTCGCCGACCTGGGTTTCGGTGACGATCGAGTTGCTCACCGAGCCGCCCGGAACCGCCCGGACGTGGAACTCCAGCTCACCGGCGGGGTTGGCGGGGATGGACGGCGAGAGATGGCGCCATATCCGCGGCCATTGGGGTATCTGCACCTCGAGGTACTGGCCGGCCGAGTAGGTCAGCGGCGTGCGGCTGAGCAGCCGCACGATGGCCAGGTCGCGGGACAACCGGTACTTCTCGGCGACCGTCGCCTGCCATGTGGCAGGACCCTTCGCCGAATGTGCGGCGCCCCGCATCACCCCCGTGGTGAGCATCAGCGCCTGTGACACCACATTTGCGGACTCCTCATCCCATTGGGGGCCCATCGTCGCAGCGATCTCACGGGTCAGCGCCACGAGGAACTGCTGGTAGTGCTCCTCGGTGACCCCGAACTTGCGGTGGTCGCGGCCGAGCTGACCGAGGAAGTCCAGCAGATGGGTATGGCTGCTGCTGTCGGGGACCGTTTCGAGTACGTAGTCGATGACCCGGAACAGGGTCGCTCGCTGATGGGCCATGTTCGCCGGAAAGAGGTCGCGCAGCTCGGGATTCATCGCGAACAGGCGCAGATAGAAGTTCGCGGTGAACCGGTCGGCATCTCGTCCCAGCACATCGCGCACCTGCAAGAGCACATGCCGTGTATGGGTACCCACGCCGAATCGGCCTTCCCTCATCGCGCTGCGAACAACGCCTGTCAGCATAGATACTTCCGCGACAGACCGTATTTTATTGTCTCGCGTTCCGCGCAGGAATGGATTGTCGCATTCGGTCGCGAACTTGCGATCAGTGTGCGTACAACGCTGGGTACAGTCATTCCATGGCAAAAGGACGGGCAGAGGACTCTGCGCGATCCGAAGGGGATACGCGTTTGTCCGGTGGGGCACTCCTGGGGATCGTCCCCGGCGTCATCGACACGCACATTCACCAGTGGGATCCGCTTCGGACCCCGCGTGAGGCAGCGAAGCGCACCCGCATCTACCGGGCGGCGCCGGTACTGGGCAAGGCCATCTTCCGGTACGCCGTTGCCCAGCGCGACCGCGAACTCGTGCTCGACCCCAAGTTCGTCACCCGGCCGTATCTGCCCAAGCACTACTACGCCGATGCTGCCAAGGTGGTGCCGCTGACCGGTGTTCCGGTGGAGTCCGTGGTCCACATGCAGGCCGATTGGCGCACGGACGATCCGATGGCTGCCGCTGCCGAGACCCGCTGGGTCACCAGCCTGCCCTTCGGTCAGGAAGGTGCTCCGGAGCTTGGTGCGGTGATCGCCAGAGGTGATCCTCGTGGCCCCGACTTCTCCCAGCTGCTGGACATGCATCTGGAGATCAGTGGGCTGGTGCGCGGCATCCGGTGCATGGCAGCGTGGCACCCCGACCCCAAGGTGCGCAGCTGGGCCGACACCGACGGGCTGTTCGCGTCGGCGGACTTCCTCGAAGGGTTCGGCGCCCTCGCCGAGCGCAACCTGGTCTTCGAGGCGTGGGTTTACTCCCATCAATTGCGCGACGTGCGGACGCTGGCACGCGAGTACCCGGACACCACCATCGTGCTGAACCATCTGGGCACCCCGGTGGGTCTGTTCGGGCCGATGGGCCAGAGCACCGGCCACACGGCCGCCCAGCGTCACGAGCTTATGCGTGCGTGGCGTGAGGACATCAGCGCAGTTGCCCAGTGCCGCAACGTGATCGCCAAGCTGTCGGGCATCGCTTTCCCGTTGCTCGGTTACGGACACCAGCGGTCGGGCAACATCGGCACCCAGCAGACACTGACGAACATGACCGGGCCGCTTCTCGAGCATGCGGTGTCGGTATTCGGGCCGGATCGACTCATGTTCGGGTCCAACTTCCCGGCCGACAAACCCAACGCGTCGATGGCAACCATCGTGGGCACCCAACTCGACGTGCTCGCCCCCTATGGGGAAGATCTGCTGCGCAAGGTGTTTCGCGACAATGCCCGCCGGGTGTACTCGATCGACTGATCAATGATGGATCAATGACTGGGCGGCAGGTTGGCCAGCCGTAGTTGCGACAACCTGTCGTGCACCAACGGCACCGACGACGCTCCTTCGCCGCTGGCCGAGGCCACGCGCTTCATGGATCCGCTGCGAACGTCGCCGACCGCGAAGATCCCGGGGACGCTGGTCTCGAGGAATGCCGGGGGCACGCCGTCCGCCCAGAGCTCTTTCGGCACGGACCGTCCGGTCAGCAGGAAGCCGTGGTCGTCGCGTGCGACCTGAGCGGGGATCCAGTCGCAGGTGGGGGCGGCGCCGAGGAGCAGGAACAGGCCTGCGGCCTCGACCCGTTCGGGTGTACGGGTTCTGTTGTCGCACAGCGTGAGCCATTCCAGGTGACCGTCGCCACCGCCGTCGATCACCTCGGTGTACCCGCGGACGGTGATGCGCGGGTTGGCCTGGATCTCACGGATCAGGTAATCCGACATGGTTTCTGCGAGACCGTCGCGCCGCACCGCGATGGTGACCGCATCGGCGAAACGTGACAGGTGCATGGCCGCCTGCCCCGCCGAGTTGCCGCCACCGACCACCACGACGTGTTTGCCGATCATCTCGCGGGCCGCGCTGGTGGCTGCGCCGTAGTAGACCCCGGCGCCGACAAGATCTTCGATGCCACGCACGCCGAACCGCCGGTACGCCACACCTGTGGCGATCACGATGGTGCGGGCGCAGATCTTGGCGTCATCCACCCGGACGTGGTGGTGGTCGGTACCCACCTCGATGCTGGTGGCGCCGCGACCGCTGAAGAACTGGGCCCCGAACCGGCTCGCCTGGATGCGGGCACGCTGGGCCAGTCGCATGCCGGAGATACCCCGGGGGAAGCCGAGATAATTCTTGATCATCGAGCTGGTTCCGGCCTGACCACCGATCGCGCCGGATTCGAGCACTGTGGTGGACAGACCTTCGGATGCGCCGTACACGGCAGCGGCAAGCCCCGCCGGCCCTGCGCCCAGCACCACGACGTCGGAGACGGTTCCCTCGGGGATGCTGTCCGCCGAACCGTAGACCGATTCGGCCACCTGCGCGAGAGTCGGCCGCGACAGTGGTGGACGCCCGGCGCGGGAGAGGACGGGAAACTCGGCCTTGCCTTCGACCGAAGCGAGCAGGGCCCGTCCCGCAAGCGATTCGGGACTGTGGATCTGCACGGGCATACCCATCCGGTCCAGGAAGTCGCGGATCGCGGAGAGTTCGGATGATGGCCCGTCGGTGACGATCTGGATGAAGGCGACCTCGGGTGCGGCCACCGACCAGCCCCAGTCGGACAGGTATTCGACGATCGCGGTGTGGAACTCCTCGTCGCGCTGTCCCTGCGGGATCGCGAGATATGTGTCGTACTTGCCGGCAGAGATCTCGCCGCGCAGGTCGTCGAACGAGGTGCCGAACTTGCTGGCCGGGATCAGGGCGATGCGCCGCGCTGTGGGCACCAGGTACCGCATCTTGTGCAGCAGTCGGGACCCGTCCCAACCCTCTTCGAAGGCGGACAGTTCGGAGACGATGAGCGCCACCGGAACGTCTTGCGCGAGCAGCGTCTTGACGGTCTCGATGGCGGCGGCGGCCGTCTCGGTGAAGACGACGGAGTAGTCGCGGCCGTAGCGGCTGCGGATCTCGTCGACGATGGTGTTGCGGTTGTCTTCGGTGACCACCAGCACGATGGCGGGGGTCAGTCGTTCGCCGGGTCCCAACTCATCCGTGCCCAACTCTTCTGTGCCCAACTCTTCTGGGCCGACTTCTTCTGGACCCAGTTCTTCTTCAGATGCAAATACGCTCACCGGTCAAATTTAGTTGGTCATTCGGTCCACCGTGATTCCAAGTGTTTCCCGTGGGCCGTGTGCTGCCAAGAATTGGCCTGCAACCGCCCGTGGAAGGTGTACCGAATGACCCGCAAGATCCGGTTCAACGCGTTCGACATGAACTGCGTAGCCCATCAATCGCCAGGTATGTGGCGTCATCCCGACGACCGGTCGTGGGACTACAACACCCTCGACTACTGGGTTGAGCTGGCGAAGGCGCTCGAGGGAGGCGGTTTCGACGGGCTGTTCATCGCCGACGTACTGGGCACCTACGACGTCTACGCAGGCACCGACGAGGCGGCGATCCGGCAGGGCGCCCAGATCCCGGTGGCCGACCCGCTGTTGCTCGTCTCGGCGATGGCCCACGCCACCGAACACCTCGGGTTCGGCATCACGGCAGGTACCGGATTCGAGCATCCGTATCCCTTCGCCCGGCGGTTGTCCACGCTCGACCACCTGACACGTGGCCGGATCGGTTGGAATGTCGTCACCGGCTATCTGCCCGCTGCGGCCCGCAACATGGGTGAGGTCGACCAGCTCGAACACGATGCCCGCTACGACCACGCCGACGAATACCTCACCGTGCTCTACAAGCTGTGGGAAGGCTCGTGGGAACGGGATGCGGTGCGCCGCGACAAGGAGCACGGTGTGTTCGCCGATCCGGCGAAAGTCCACCACATCGGCCACCGTGGAACGCATTTCAACGTTCCGGGTATCCACCTCCACGAGCCGTCGCCGCAGGGCTCACCGGTCATCTATCAGGCCGGGGCATCTCCCCGCGGGGTCAAGTTCGCAGCCGAGAACGCCGAGGCCATCTTCGTCGGGGCGCCCACCAAGGACATCTTGCGGACCCTCGTGGAGAACATCCGCGGACAGCTGGTGGCGGCAGGCCGCGATGCCTACGACGCCAGGATCTACACACTCCTGACGATCATCACCGACGAGACCGAGGAAGCTGCCCAGGCCAAGGCCGCGGAGTACCGGTGCTACGCCAGCGACGAGGGCGCCCTGGTGTTCATGTCGGGCTGGATGGGCATCGACCTGTCGCAATACGACCTCGACGAGCCGATCGGGAACGTGCACAGCAACGCGATCCAGTCGGCGGTGGCCGCGTTCAGCCAGGCCTCCGACACCGGCAAGGAGTGGACCATCCGCGACATCGCGGCGTGGGGCGGCATCGGAGGGATGGGCCCGCTGCTGGTCGGGTCGGGCGAGAGCATCGCCGACCAGTTGCTCGAGTGGGCAAACGACACCGATGTCGACGGATTCAACCTCGCCTACGCGGTCACCCCCGGAACGTTCACCGACGTCATCGAGCACGTGGTCCCCGCACTGGAGGCACGCGGGGCCTACGACCGCGAGTACGTGCCGGGAACTCTGCGGCACAAGCTGTTCGGCAAGGGAGATCTGCTTCCCGACCATCACCGAGGTGCGAGCTTCCGGGTGGGCGGCGTCAACTCCACGGTGGACGACTCTCTGCGTTTCGGAGCTGTCGCACCTGCCTGACAAACGCAGCCGCCCACTGGCTCGAGTGGCCTCGAAGTGAACGTCAACCGCGCCCGGAATGTGCTTTCACATGCCATGATTCCGAAGAGGTCGCCGATTTCGGCGAGACACCATCAAGCAAGGAGTGGTCGGTCATGTGGGATTCATTCTGGGATTTCATCTGGTACACCGTGGTGATATTCGCGTTCATCGCGTATCTGATGATTCTCTTCAACGTTCTCGCGGATTTGTTCCGCGATCACAAAACATCCGGATTGGTCAAAGCCGTCTGGATCATCTTCCTGATCCTGCTGCCGTACATCACCGTGTTCGTCTACTTGATCGCTCGTGGTCGGGGAATGGCAGAACGTGCGGCAGCGTCGCATGAAGCTGCCAGGAAGCAGGCCGACGACTACATCAGGCAGGCGGCGGGTACGTCACCGGCAGATCAGATCGCCCAGGCCAAGGCGCTTTTGGCTGATGGCACCATCGACCAGAACGAGTTCGAGCAGCTGAAGACCAAAGCGCTCAGTTCCTAGTTGGGGCCGGACGTAGGGCTCGGTGTCGTCAGGCGTTGGCGACACCGAGTCCCATGCCGAGCATGATCAAGAGCGCGCCGTTCGCGCAATTCCAACGCCGCCGGATCACGTCGCGCCGCAAAGGCCCCGACAGACGCCTTCCGGCGATCACAACCCCGACATAGACGACGATTCCGAAGACGACGTCGACCAGCCCCAGAATGGCCAATTCGAGTGGCAGTGATGCCGTCCCGGTGGCGAATTGGGGCAGTACACCAGTGACAAAAACGATCGCCTTCGGATTGAGGAGATTGGTCCCGAGCGCATTGCGAAATGCTGTCGCCGGTGACGCCGCCTCACGATCGCGGGAGTCACGGTGAACGATCAGACCGACTCCGAGATAGCACAGGTAGATGGCACCGAGTATCTGAATGATGGTGAGTGCCACGGGCGCACGCGCGACGAGAAAGCTGACCCCGGTCACCGCGAGGGCAATGTGTACGGACAGACCCGTCTGAGCTCCGGCGAGTGCGAGCAATCCGTCGCGGCGGTTCTCTGTGGACCACCGCAAGATCAGCAGGAAGTCGGGCCCGGGCACCACGTAGGCGACAGTCAATACCGCGAGATAACCCAGCCAGTCGATCGTCACCGTGGACCGTTGCGGCGATGACGATGTCGATCGACCCGCGCCCGGTTGCCGCATCCTGGACTGCACCAGCGTTGGTTGGGGCGCGCCCGGTGAAAGAACTGACCGCACAAGGGCGCATGACAGACCGCGAGGTTGGCGAGGTCGTCTCGCGCGATGAGGTCGACCACGGCGGCGGCCGCGTGACCCGTCAGCGCGATCGTCGAATCGGTCTGCGCCACAACATGTTCTGCTTCGCGTGCGTTCGCGGTGAGCAAGCGGTGAACAGATGCTGCCTGCACCGCGTCGTTGATGTCGTCCACGGCATCGGCCGGCAGGGACTCTCCGGCCACAGCGCTGTGCAGGATGAGCAGGGCTGCGTCGCGAACCGACCGGAACCGCTCCAGGCAGTGTTCGTCGACGACCGCGGGGCGGGGCATCGGTGCTGGCTCCACGTCGAGCCAACCGACAAGATCGGCCGGCGTCGCGAGCAACTCGACCTGCCGGCCGTCCTCGATCCGGATGGTGTTGGCGACGTCGAGGGCCAGGTGATCCCCGAGCCACGGCCACTTCCGCTGCAAGGTGTCATCCATGCCTCAGATCGTGCCGATGAAATGGATAGGCTGTCAAAAACCATTACACGACGGTCGTAAATGCGAGTGATGTCACGATTGCCGCCAACTGCTTCTGGGGTACTTGGCTGCTGAGGATGTAGGGGAACAAGCGATCCAGACGCTCCAATACCGGGGTGAGCCGCCGCAGATCACGTGCTGACGGTGTCGCGGGTTCCGGGAATGTCTACAGACGTAGGCCGAGCACATCGATCGTGGCATTCACGGTCCTGACGAACGGTGATCACATGCGGGTTCTTGTTCTGGGAGCGACCGGTTACATCGGGTCTCGACTGGTCCCAGCTCTGTTGTCGAAGGGGCACGAGGTGGTTGCCGCATCGCGCAATCGCAGCAGTCTCGAGCGCTTCGGATGGTGCGACCGGGTGAAGACCATCGAGTTCGACGCGCTCGACGCCGATTCGGTCCGCGACGGCATCAGCTCGGGCGGCGACATCGACGTCATCTACTACCTCGTTCACGGCATCGGACAGCCCAATTTCCGCGACGACGACCGCCGGGCCGCGGACAACGTGGCCGCCGCAGCGCGCGACGCGGGCGTCGGACGCATCGTCTACCTCGGAGGCTTTGTCCCCGACGACGCCGAACTCTCCGAACATCTCGAGAGCCGGGCCGAGGTCGGAACTGCGCTGTCGGTCGACGGGGGAGCCGACCTCGTGTGGTTGCGCGCCGCCGTGGTGATCGGCGCCGGATCCACATCGTTCGAGATGGTGCGCTACATGGCCGACCGCCTGGCCGTGATCCCGCTGCCGGCGTGGATGGACAATCCGATGGATCCGATTTCGGTGCGCGACGCCGTGCACTATCTCGCCGCGGCCGCGACCGACTCGGTGCCTCCGGGTGACTACGACATCAGCGGTCCGGAGCGGTCGTCGTACAACTCGCTGCTGTTCGCCTACCTGCGGGAGATCGGTCAGCCCAGGGTCGGCGTGCTGCTCCCGAACATCGACGTGCGACTGGCCGGTTTTGTCAGCGGTTTTATCGTCCCGGTGCCCAGCGGGCTCGCGTCCGATCTGGTGAGATCACTTGACTACCCGATGAAGGCGTCAGAACATTCGATCCGAGACCACGTCCCCGATCCGCCGGGAGGATTGTTGACCATCCGGGATGCAGTGCGCAGATCCGCCGAGAGTCCACTTCCGAGGCCGGTCGACAAACTCCGCGACATCCATCACCTGGCCGACACCGACCCCGACTGGGCCGGCGGCGACCTGATGCGGGTGAAGATCGGGGTGCGAGACCGCTTCGGTCCGGCATGGAACCTCCTGACCGGGGTCGTCGGCGCGGTGACAGGGCGGCCCAAATGATCACACTGCCTGAGAAGGTCCAGTTCCTCATCGGCACGATGGAGGACGACTCCAACGACCCGCCCGAGACACGCGCCCAGATGTTGCGCCGCAGGATCGTCGTGGTGGTCACGTTGCTTGTGGGCAGCGTGCTGCTGAGCATCTCGCTGTCGATCGATCCCGGTGACTCGTCGTTCTACCCGATGACCTTCGCCCTCGCGGCGGTGTGGGCCATCGGCGCGGTGCTGTCCGGGCCGCTACACCTCGGGGCATTTCCGCCGCCGCGTGGCGGGCCGGTGCGTGCCGGCGCGATCGGTGTCGCGGTGGGGCTGGCGCTGGGTGCGGTGTTTGTTGTCGGGGCGTTGGTGGTCCGGGAGATCCCACCCATCGCCGATTTTGTCTCCGATGTGCTCGACCACGCCGATCAAGGCACCTTCTCCCTGATTCTCGCGACCGCCCTTGTCAACGGCGTGGCGGAGGAGATGTTCTTCCGTGGTGCGGTGTACACGGCCCTCAAAGGCCATGCGCCCGTCATCTTCTCCACGCTCATCTACATCGTCGCCACCCTTGCCAGTGGCAACCCGATGCTGGGCTTCGCGGCCATTCTGCTCGGAGCGGTGAGCGCGCTCGAACGTCGTGCCACGGGCGGCATCGTCGCATCGATGGGTACGCACATCTCGTGGACGATCATCATGGTCTTCGCTCTGCCACCGCTGTTCTGACCCGAGCCGCTCGGCGCGAAGGCCGCACAAAACAACGAAAGTAGACATTCAAATGGCTGGTGTGAATGTGTCCGTCACGTCGGAGCTCGAACCTGCTGCGGCCTGGAACATGGCGTCGGATCTGAGCCGCTTCGACGAGTGGATGACGATCTTCGCGGGCTGGAAGAGTCCGTTGCCCGCGCAGATCGAAGAGGGCACCGAGGTGTCGTCGCTGATCAAGGTGAAGGGTTTCCGCAACACGATCCACTGGACCGTGACGCGCTACGACGAGCCCCGTCTGCTCGAGTTGTCCGGCAAGGGTCGTGGCGGTGTGCGCATCGAGATCGCACTGAAGGTCACGCCGGAGGGCAAGGGCTCGATCTTCGACCTCGACGCCACTCTCAGCGGCAGCGTCTTGAACGGCCCCGTCGGCAACCTCGTCGCGAAGGTCATCGAGTCGGATGTCCGCAATTCTGTTTCGAACTTGGTTGCGTTGCGCTGATTGTCGGTAAGGGGTTGCGCGCTCTGTAGTGGATGCGTGTGCCGGTTTTGCGAGCTGGACCGGATCTCGGCTCGCTTAACTGACCGAGCTCGCCCCGCAGCCCGAGCGTTTGCGGGTTTCGCGAGCTGACCCGCGACCACGCTCGCTCGGCGGGTCTTTGCTCGGTCTGTAGTCCGCGCGTTTGCCAATTTTCCGAGCTGCCCCGCGACCTGGCTCGCCCGACTGGCCGACGCTCGCCCTGTAGCCCGAGCGTTTGCCGGTTTCCCGAGCTGCCCTGCGACCTCGCTCGCCCGGCTGGTCGTTGCTCGGTCTGTAGCCCGAGCGTCTGCCGGTTTCCCGAGCTGACCCCGCGACCACGCTCGCCCGGCTGGTCTTTGCTCGTCCCACAGCCCGAGCGTGTGCAGGTTCCACAACAAAACCCCCGCACCGGTTGGCAAACCAGTACGGGGGCTTCGGGAAAACGTGCCCTACTTGTCAGGCGTCTTGTCAGGCGTCATCGTCTGGCCCTGGGATTCGCGTAGGGCCCGACCTCTCTCTACGAACTTCTGGTCGGTTGCTTCGTTCTTGTCCGATGCTTTGGTGTCACGCGGCGGGAGTTGCAGGCGCTCTTCGGCCGGCAGGCCCGCCTGGAGCTGGCGACCGCGCTCGAGCTCGGAATCGAACTCGGCACCGAACAGCAACGCGAGGTTGGTGAGCCAGAGCCACAGCAAGAACACGATGACACCGGCGAGGGCGCCATAGGTCTTGTTGTAGTTGCTGAAGTTCGCGACGTACAACGCGAACAGGGCCGAGGCGACGATCCAGGTGACGATGGCGAGGATCGCGCCGGCGCTCACCCAGCGGAACTTCGGCTGCTTCACGTTGGGGGTGGCCCAGTAGAGGATCGCGACAACCAGGATCACGAAGATCAAGACCACGGGCCAGCGGGCGATGTTCCAGATGGTCAGTGCCGAGTCGCCCAGGCCGATGGCGTCACCGATGGACTTCGCAACCGGACCACTCACCGCAAGCATGAAGGCAACCGCTGCGGCCATGATCAGCGCGATCAGGGTGACGAGCAGCATCACCGGACGCAACTTCCAGATCGGCCGACCTTCGTCGATCTCGTACATCCGGTTCATCGCCCGGCCGAAGGCCCCGACGTAACCGGACGCCGACCACAGGGCGCCGACGAGACCCAGCACCAGGGCGAACCCCGCGCTGGGTGCTGCAACGAGTTGCTCGACAGGTCCGCGCAGGGTGTCGACCGCGGACGAGGGTCCGAGGTCCTCGACCATCTTCAGTACGGCGTCAGTGGTTTTCTGGCCTTGCCCGAACACACCGAGCAGCGACACCAGGGCAAGCAGCGCGGGGAACAGCGACAGCACCGAGTAGTACGTGAGTGCTGCCGCGATGTCGGTGCATTGATCGCGCGAGAACTCCCGCAGCGTCTTCCGAAGCACGAACATGAAGGAGTGCTTGGTCAGCTGAGTCGGGGATTCGGGCTTGCGCGGATCTTCCGGATCGGGTGAGTCTGGGTTGTCCCGCACGTCCTCGCGCTGCTTGCTCATGATCAGTTGTCGCCGTTCTTGGCGTCGTCGACCAGGGCTTGTTCGTGCTCTGCTCGCTTGGCCAGCTCGTCGTCGTTCAGGTGTTTCGGCGACTTCGCGTGCTCGTGGTGATCTGGATTGACCGTCTCGGTCGGGATCATGACGTTGTCCAAGGTGGGGTCATCTTTTGCTGAACTCATGGACGGGGGATAGCCCGGTGGGGGAGGGTTGAAACGCTCACGCGCCGAAATCTGTACGTTTGCAAAGTTCGACATTGGGAACCTTTACTGAGCGCCTGGCCGCTCTGCTGCGGTCGGCAAAGACAACCGACGATAGGAAATTACTGTGAGTACTACTGCTGCGGCTGTTGAAATCCTTGCTGAACGCTCCACCACCACCACATCGGTGGGTGTGATCGGCTACATCATCATCGGCGGCCTCGCCGGATGGATTGCCAGCAAGTTCATGGGCACCGACAAGCAGATGGGCATCCTGCTCAACATCGTGGTCGGCGTGCTCGGCGCGTTCCTCGGTGGCTTCCTGCTCAGCTTCGCTTTCGACACGGCCAGCGGCGGTTGGTTCTTCACCTTCCTCACGGCACTGCTCGGAGCGGTTATCCTGCTCGCGATCGTCAAGGCAGTCACCAAACGCCGATAGAGGGCACACTTCTACCCGGCGCGGGCCAACGGTCCGCGCCGGTTTTGTTTTCTCACCAAGGATCCTGATGACGCAACTTCTGATCGACGACGATTGGACCCCCGAGGCGACCGCGCCGATACCGTCACGGTGGAGCAGGCCATCCCCACCCGGGGACGACCCGTTCTATGTGCCTCCGGCCGGTTTCGACACCCTGCCCGAAGGCACGCTGCTCCGCAGTCGGGAGATCCGGTTGGCGTTGCTGGGGATCATCCCGCAGAAGGCCAAGGCATGGCAGTTGCTCTACCGGAGCAGTGATCTGCACCGGAACGCCGAGCCCGCGGTGACGACGGTGTTGCTGCCTGCCGACGCGGACCCGGCCGAGCCCCGTCCGTTGCTCGCGTACCAGTGCGCCATCGACGCGGTGTCGGCGAAGTGTTTTCCGTCGTATGTCTTCCAGCAGGGCGCGTGGTCGCCGGGGAGCGTTCCGCCCTTCGAGATGTTCATCATCGCCAATGCGCTGCAACGTGGTTGGGCCGTGAGCATCGCTGATCACGAGGGGATGAACGGCTACTTCGGCGCCCCTCGGGAACCTGGTTATCGCGTTCTCGACGGCGTTCGTGCCGCGATGACGTTTGCGCCGCTGGGTCTGGACGCGTCGACACCTGTTGGGGTGTGGGGATATTCGGGCGGCGGCATGGCGTCATCGTGGGTCGCGGAGATGGCGCCGGAGTACGCGCCGGAGATCAACATCGTCGGTGCAGCACTCGGTGCGCCCGTCGGAGATCCCGGTGAGACGTACATCCGTCTCAACAGCACCTTGTACGCCGGTCTGCCCGCTCTTGTGGTCGCCGGTCTGCGACACATCTACCCGGGCCTGGAGCAGGTGATCGAGGCCCACGTCGACGAGGAGGGCCGCAACCGGCTGGACATGATCGAGTCGATGTCAACGGTGGAAGCCGTGATCCGTTTCGCCAAGGACGATTTCGACAACTACACCAAGATCCCGCTTGCCGATGTGCTCGCCAAACCCGAGTTGCTCGAGCTGTTCGACGACATCAGACTCGGCGATCGCATCCCGGACTGTCCGCTGCTGGTACTGCACCCCGTGCATGACCAGATCATCGCCGTCGAGGACATCGACGGCCAGGTGGAGCGGTACGAAAAGGGCGGTGCGCACGTCACCTACGTGCGTGACCGCCTCAGCGAACACCTTTCGTTGATGGTGTTGTCGGCGCCGGTGGTGCTCGACTGGTTGTCGGATCGGTTCGACAACGCGCCCCTTCCGGAGTCGGCCCGCAGCACGGTGTGGTCGAGTGCTTTCCGGATGGCGTCGCTGCCCGGATTCCTCGGAGTCGGTAAGGCGGCGGCGAAAGCGCTTCTCTCTCGCCGCCTTTGACCGATGTCCTTCAGCTCTTGACCTGGTCGCGCAATCCCTTGGTGGCCATTTCGAGAATTGCCTTCTGACCACGCTTGATGATGAAGCCGGGAACCGGCGCCTTCGGATCGAGCATCATCTCGAACTCGACGTGGG
The DNA here is from genome assembly GCF_001598915.1 of Williamsia muralis NBRC 105860. GTDB lineage: Bacteria > Actinomycetota > Actinomycetes > Mycobacteriales > Mycobacteriaceae > Williamsia > Williamsia muralis. Next base: position 851,804 of record NZ_BDAP01000002.1, read on the forward strand.
TGCCCTTGTCGGTCTCGGTCAGCCGGTATTCGGCGTGCTGTGCCTTCTGCTGCGAACTCTCGACGAGATCCCAGGTGACGCCCGTGTCCGACCAGGTGTAGTCGAGGACCTGGTCGTCGGAGATGCCGAGGAGCGACGCCTTCATCTTGACCCGCTTGGGCCGCCCGTCGGGATGCCGGTCGACGACCTCCACGCTTTTGTGGATCGATGACCAGGACGGCATCGATTCCACGTCGGCGATCGCATCCAGAATCTGTGCCGGTGTCGCGTCGATGTCAATGCTTGTGCTTCCGCTGACTGCCATGGGAAAACCGTAACGGATCGCTCGTCTATGTGACATCGGATGTGGGTAAGTTCGTTTGGCGATACGAAAACGCGAGACGCGGCATACTTCTGACGTGTCTCGAGAAGGGGGTCACCGCCGCTAGCGCTGTGCGCGAGAAGGGGGCTGCTGATGCCTTTGATGCCGATCACCGAATCGATGTTCCTGCTGGCCGAAACGCGTGAGCATCCCATGCACGTCGGGGGACTGCAGCTGTTCGTCCCGCCAGACGGTGAGGCCGAGGATTTCGGCGAGTTCGTCTACGAAACCTTTTGCAAGCAGACCGATGTGGCGCGTCTGTTCCGCAAACGACCCGCCTCGCCCGTGAACGTGATGGGCACCCTGCGGTGGACCCACGACAAGGAGCTCGACTTCGACTACCACGTGAGACGTGCGGTGCTACCGCGTCCGGGCCGTATCCGTGAACTGCTCAAATACGTGTCTGCACAGCACGGTGGCCTGATGGACCGGCACCGGCCGATGTGGGAGGTCCACGTCATCGAAGGTCTCGCCGATGGTCGGCTCGCCCTCTACACCAAGGTGCATCACTCTCTGGTCGACGGGGTTTCGGCGTTGCGGCTACTTGAACGTGCACTGAGTCCTGATCCCGAGGCCCGTGACTGCAAAGTGCCATGGGACCCGGCCCTGTTCCGCCGGCCGAAGAAGGACGGTGGATCCCGCGGCTCGCTGAACCCACTGCATCTGGTGTCCGACGGCGTGAAGCTCGCCGGTGACATCGCGAGTCTGGCCCCGGCGGGTCTGCGGATCGGCATGCACGGACTGCGCGATCCGAACCTGGTGTTGCCGACCGGGGCGCCCAAGACGATGTTGAACGTCCCAATCGGTGGGGCTCGACGATTCGCTGCCCAGCAGTGGCCGAAGACCCGGATACGTTCGGTGGCAAAGATTCTCGAGATCTCCACCAACGACGTCATCATCGCGATGTGTGCGGGCGCCTTGCGGTCGTACCTTCTCGACCGGAACGCGCTGCCCAGCGCGCCTCTGATCGCGATGGTCCCGGTGTCGATGCGCGAGGCCGGCGCGGACTATTCGGAGGGCAACGCCGTCACCACGATGCTCTGTAACCTCGGCACCAACGAGGCCGATCCCGCACGACGGCTGGCCGTGGTCACGGGGTCGACGCGTCAGGGGAAACGGATGATCAAGGACCTCACGCCGATGCAAGCGCTGGGTTTCGGCGGCGTCACCATGGCGCCGCTGCTGTTCTCCACGGTTCCCGGATTCGTCCGTTACACACCACCGCCGTTCAACATCGTCATCTCCAACGTGCCGGGATCGTCGCGGCGGTTGTACTGGAACGGGGCCCGTCTCGACGGGGTGTATCCGGTATCGATCGCGTTGGACGGGCAGGCCCTGAACATCACCGTCACCATGACGGCAGGCAAGGTAAACTTCGGACTGATCGGTGCCCGCAGCTCCATCCCTCACCTGCAGAGATTGCTGGTCCATCTCGAGAACGCGCTGGCCGAATTGGAGAAGCTCGGTGGCTGAACGGATTCGGCGTTCCCGTCGTCGCCTGACGTGTGTCGGCGCGGCCGTCATCATCGGGATGTCGATGGTGGTGTCGTGCTCCAACGACGAGGCGGCATCCGATGTGTGCGCGATCCCGTCGGGCCCGAACGGTGGCACGGCCGCACCTGCGACGACGGCGGCAACCCCCGACACCACCCAGAACCTGTCGACGAATCCCGAGGTCGCGACGGGCTACCGCTCGAACATGACTGCAGTGCAGACCACTTCGTTCGCGGCGGCCACCGCCAATCCGCTGGCGACCCAGGCTGCGTGTGAAGTTCTCGCAGACGGCGGCGACGCCGCCGATGCGCTGGTCGCCGCCCAGATGGTGTTGGGGTTGGTCGAACCGCAGAGCTCCGGTATCGGCGGCGGTGCGTTCGCGTTGTACTACGACGCGGACGATCGGTCGGTGCAGGCATTCGACGGCCGCGAGGTTGCCCCGGCCGCGGCGACCGAGAACTACCTGCGCTGGATCGATGACACCAACCGGACCGAGCCAGTACCCGACGCGCGCGCGAGCGGCCGATCCATCGGTGTCCCGGGCGTCCTGCGCATGCTCGAGCTGATGCAGTCCGAGCACGGAAACACTGAGTGGCGCAGCCTCTTCGAGCCTGCCGTCGCCCTTGCTGACGATGGGTTCTCCATCAGCTCCCGGCTGGCGGCCGCAATCGACGACTCGGCCGCGGATCTCGGCGCAGACCCCGATGCGAGAAGTTACTTCCTGCAACCCGACGGTTCGCCGAAACCTGCGGGGGATACGCTCACCAACCCGGCGTACTCGAAAACGTTGGGTGCCATCGCATCCGACGGTGCGGAGGCGTTCTACAGCGGCGACATCGCGCAGGCGATCGTCGCCGAAGCAGGGTCGACGGCGAACGGGATGACCCCGTCGCAGATGACGGACACCGACCTGGCCAACTACGAGGCCAAGGTGCGCGAGCCGATCTGCGTGCCGTATCGGGACAACCAGGTCTGCGGCATGCCCACCCCGTCGTCCGGTGGGATCGCGGTGGCCTCAACGCTCGGCATCTTGTCGAACTTCCCGATGGATCAGTATCCGCCGACCGCTCTTGATCTCAATGGCGGAAAGCCCTCGGTCAACGGTGTGCACCTGATCTCCGAGGCGGAGCGGCTTGCCTATGCCGACCGGGACAAGTACGTCGCCGACTCCGACTTCGTGCCGTTGCCCGGTGGCAGTTCCGAGGCGTTGCTCGACCCCACCTACCTCAAAGGCCGCGCCGCACTGATCAATCCCGACCGCTCGATGGGTACGGCAACAGCTGGGACGTTCGACACCGGCCCGATGGGCTGGTTCGCCGGAGTGGAACACGGCACCAGCCACATCTCTGTCGTCGACGCCGAGGGCGACGCGGCGTCGATGACAACAACCGTCGAGTCGTCGTTCGGGTCTTTCCACATGGTCGACGGCTTTCTGCTGAACAACCAGATGACCGACTTCTCCGCCGAACCCACCGACCCTCAGGGCGCGCCACTGGCCAACCGGGTCGAGCCAGGCAAACGACCACGCAGTTCCATGGCCCCGACGCTGGTTTTCGAGGCCGCCGACAACGGTCTCGGGCAGCTGAAGATGGTGGTCGGATCCCCCGGCGGCTCGGTGATCATCCAGTTCGTCGTGAAAACCCTGGTGGGACTCATCGATTGGGGCATGGATCCCCAGCAGGCGGTCTCGATGGTCGACTTCGGAGCCGCGAACTCCCCGAAGACCAATGTGGGTGGGGAGCACCCGAACATCTCGGGGCCCGACGATCCCCTGGTGACGGGGTTGCAGAACCTGGGTCACACCGTTGAACTCGCCGACCAGTCCAGCGGCCTGAGCGCACTCCTGCGAACGGAGACGGGATGGTCGGGAGGCGCGGATCCCCGACGTGAGGGAATCGTCCTCGGCGACTGACGGTTGAACATCGCATGGCACGTATCGGAAGTTCTGACCTGGATGTCTACCCGCTCAACCTCGGTGGCAACACCTTCGGCTGGACCAGTGACGCGGCCGAGTCGTTCGCGGTGCTCGATGCGTTCGTGTCCGCCGGCGGCAACTTCATCGACACCTCCGACAGCTACATGGCGTCGGCGCCCGGGAACGTCGGCGGAGAGTCGGAGACGATTCTCGGCGAATGGTTCACCAGACGTGGCCGGCGCGACGACATCGTCCTGGCCACCAAGGTGAGCCGTCACCCCGAGTTCCTGGGCCTGGCACCCGACAACATCGCGCGTGCGGCCGAGGCATCACTGCGACGCCTGAAGACCGACCACATCGATCTGTACTACGCGCACTACGACGACCCGGAGGTGCCGCTGGCCGACACCCTGGGTGCTTTCGACGCCTTGGTGAAGGCGGGGAAGGTGCGCCACATCGGTATCTCGAATTACTCAGCCGAGCGGATCAAGGAGTGGCTCGACGTCGCCGAGGCCAACCGGATCGCCAAACCGATTGCCCTGCAGCCGCATTACAGCCTGTTGGCGCGCCAGCCATTCGAGGACGAACTGCGTCCGCTCGCCGAGAAGTTCGGGCTTGGCGTCTTCCCGTACTGGGCCTTGGCGAGCGGATTTCTCACCGGCAAGTACCGCACCGCCGGGGACGTCGCGGGTGTCGCGCGAAGCAGGATCGTGGAGCGGTATTTCAGCCCCGAGGGGTTGGCTGTGGTGGATGAGCTCGATCGCGTCGCCCAATCTCGCGGCGTGCAGATCGCGACCGTCGCCCTGGCATGGACCCGTCAGCAGCCGACAGTGGTCGCCCCGATCGTCAGCGCCAGGTCACCCGAGCAGCTCAAAGCTCTGCTCGGGTCGGTCGACCTGACGCTGACCGTCGACGAACTGGCCCGACTCGACGATGTGTCGGCGAAGGTTCCTGCCGATCAGTAGTCGTCGTCGCCGTAGATGATGACGCCGCGGAGGTTCTTGCCGTCGGCCATGTCGCGGTAGCCCTGGTTGATGTCCTCGAGCTTGTAGGTTCTGGTCACCAGCTCGTCGAGCTTGAGTGCACCGCTGCGGTAGAGGTTGAGCAGCTTCGGGATCTGCGTGCGGGGACCGACACCACCGAAGATCGCGCCCTGGACGCGCTTCTGCAACAGGGTGAGTTCGAACAGGTTGAGGTCGGTGGCCACCTGGTCGTACGGTCCCATCGCGGTGACGATGACCTGGCCGCCCTTGCCGGTGAGGGACAGGCCCTGCTGGACGTACTCGCCCTTGACCACACCCATGGTGAGGATGACCGTGTTGGCCATGGCGCCCCAGGTGAGGTCGGCGATGTCGGCGGCGGCTTCTTCCATCGACGCGTAGGTGTGGGTGGCGCCGAAGTCCAGCGCGGTCTTCCGTTTGTCCTCCACCGGGTCGATCGCCACGACGAACCGCGCGCCTGCGTGGGCGGCACCTTGGACCGAGTTGATACCCACACCACCGATACCGGCGACCACCACGGTGTCACCGGGCCGGGTGTTGCCGATGTCGACTGCTGATCCCCAGCCCGTGGAGACACCACAACCGAGCAATGCTGCCTTGTCGAGGGGGATGTCCTTCTCGATCTTCACGACCGACGCCTGGTGAACCGTGACGTAGGGGGCAAAGGTGCCGAGCAGGCACATCTGGACCACGGGAGCGCCGTCTTTGGTGACGCGGAAGGTGCCGTCGGAGATCGCCTGGCCGGTGAGCAGTCCGGCACCGAGGTCGCAGATGTTCTGCAGACCCTTGGCGCACGACGGACACGTGCCACAGGCGGGGATGAACGCGAGCACCACGTGGTCACCCTCTTCGAGGCCGGACACCCCTGGCCCGACCTTGGTGATGACGCCGGCGCCCTCGTGGCCGCCGAGGACCGGAAGGATCGGGATCGGACTGGACCCGTCGACGACGTGGGCGTCGGAGTGGCAGAGCCCGGATGCGGCCAGGCGTACCTGGACCTCTCCGGCGACCGGGTCACCGAGATCGATCTCATCGATCTTCCAGTCGGTGTTCAACTCGGTCAGGATTGCGGCCTTGGTTTTCATCGCGGTGACTCTCTGCTCGCGGCCTGGCACTGTGACCCAGTCCCTGACCATGCACTTGCTGTGACCTATGCCACCTTACTGATGAATCAAGCTGAGTGCCGCGAATCCGTCAGAACCGGAAACGCCTGTGGTCAGATTCATGCCCGGCCGGGCTGAGAGCACCACGAAACAACCTGTTAGTCCCGGCGTGACCATCCCGAAATGGATCGGGCCTGTACTTGGTCCAAGGCCGAACGCAGCACATCGACGTGCCGCGCGCCTTGTGAAACCCAAGTCCCGCACTGCCTTTGATCACGCCATGTCAGGAGACAACCATGTCCGATATCGATCAGTTGATTGCCGAGAATATCAAGAAGTCGTTGGCTGAGATCCCGCATCCGTCGTTGCCGAAGGGCAGCAACATTTATGGGGGGACGAAGTTGTTCCCGGATTATCAGGCGGAGGGTGGGGAGTCCTATTTCACGTTGGTTCATGGGATTGCGCATGAGTCGTCGGTGAGTTTTGTGGCGGTGTTGCAGGCGACGCGGGCGTTGCGTAAGGGGTTTGAGTCGGCGTTGTATTTTTATGGTCCTGGTGCGATCAATTGCCTGGCCACGCGTGGTTTTCCGACGACTGGTGATTCGGGTTTTCCGGGGGAGCAGAACATCAATGATTCGTTGGGGACGTTCATCGGTGAGGGTGGGACGGTGTATTGCTGTCGGTTCGGGTTGGCACTTCATGGTGGTCGTGAGGAGGATTTGATCGAGGGTGTGATTCCGGCTCATCCGCTTGATGTGCAGGATGCGTTGATTCATTACGCCCGTAAGGGTGCCATCATCAACTCCACATACATGGTCTGAGGACGCCGAAATGACCATCCTCGCAGGCGTTTCCGCAAACTTCACCCGCGATCTCGACCAGAACTATGCCCTGATCGCCACGCTTGCCGACCAGGCCAGGCAGCAAGGCGTCGACTTCTTGGCCCTGCCCGAGGCGGCGCTCGGGGGCTACCTGTCGTCGCTGGGCAATCACGGCGACACCGTCAAGAACACCAATCGGTCACTGCCGCCGGCCATCTCGGTGAACGGGCCCGAACTGCAGAAGGTGCAGAGCATCGTCGGCGACCTCGTGGTGGCGATCGGTTTCTGCGAGCTGGCAGACGACGGGGAAACGCGGTACAACGCCGCGGCGCTGCTGGACGGTGGTCAGATCTACGGCACCTACCGCAAGGTGCATCAGCCGCTCGGCGAGAACATGTCGTACTCCGCCGGAGACAGGTATCCCGTTTTCGAGACGCCGGTAGGCCGCATCGGGCTGCAGATCTGTTACGACAAGGCATTTCCCGAAGCCGCACGCGTGATGGCGCTCGACGGTGCCGAGATCATCGCAAGTCTGTCGGCCTGGCCGGCCGCCCGAACCGCTCGCGCCGACAATCTCCAGGAGGACCGGTGGACCTACCGGTTCAACCAGTTCGACATCGCCCGAGCCCTGGACAACCAGGTGTTCTGGGTGGCCTCCAATCAGTCGGGCACGTTCGGGTCACTGAACTACGTGGGTAACGCCAAGGTGGTCGACCCCGGCGGGAACATCCTCGCCACCACTCTGCTCGGCAGCGGTATGGCAGTGGCCGAGGTGGACATCAAGGCCGCGTTCGAGCAGATGCGGGGCGGCATGTTCCATCTCCGTGATCGCCGACCGGACGTGTACTCCCGGGTGACCGAACTCGACGAAGCCCGCACCGCGACCTGGCGGGAGTTGGCACATGCCTGAGGCAGCAAAACACATTCCGGTGGTCATCGTCGGCGGTGGGCAGGCCGGTCTCTCGGTCAGCTGGTATCTGGGGCGCCAAGACATCGAGCACCTCGTCGTCGAGGCCGAGACCCCCGTGCATGCGTGGTCCGACACCCGCTGGGACAACTTCACGCTTGTGACACCCAACTGGCACTGCCGACTTCCGGGTTACCCATATGCGGGCTCGGATCCCGACGGCTTCATGAAGCGTGACGAGGTGGTCGAGTGGCTGAACGGCTGGCTCGATACCTTCACCCCTCCGCTGCGCACCAACACCCGGGTGACCCGGCTTCGTCAGGCCCACAGCGGCGGTTTTGAGCTGACCCTGTTGTCGGAGGCCGGGTCGGAGACGGTGACGTGTGACGAAGTAGTGGTCGCGACCGGCGGATACCCCGTCCCGATCGTGCCGCCGTACGCCCCCTCTCTGGACCCCGCTGTGGTGCAACTCCATTCGGAGCAATACCGCAATCCGGAGCAGCTTCCCGACGGCGCCGTACTGGTTGTCGGCACGGGCCAGTCCGGTGCGCAGATTGCGGAAGACCTGCACCTGGCCGGGCGTCAGGTGCATCTGGCGATGGGCAAGGCGCCCCGCGTTGCGCGCTTCTACCGCGGCCGGGACTGCATGACTTGGCTCGCTGACATGGGCGTCTACGACATCGGAGTGCAGGAGTATCCCGGCGGCCAGGCCGCGCGCGAGAAGACCAATCACTACGTCACCGGCCGCGATGGTGGCCGCGACATCGACCTGCGCGAGTTCGCGTCGCAGGGGATGAAGTTGTACGGGCTGCTGGAGAACGGCAAAGACACAAGGCTCGAGTTCGCGCCGACCCTTCGTGCATCGCTCGATTCGGCTGACACCGTGTACAACTCGATCTGCCACGACATCGACCGGCACATCGAACGCGAGGGCATCGACGCCCCGCCGGCGACTCGCTACGAGCCGGTCTGGGAACCGGACTCCGAGCCCGCCTCGCTCGACCTGACCGAGGCGGGTGTCACCAGCATCATCTGGGCGATCGGCTACCGGCCCGACTACCGGTGGATCGAGGCCAGCGTGTTCGACGGTGCCGGCCGCCCGATGCAGACGCGAGGGATCACTGCCGTTCCGGGGCTCTTGTTCATCGGGTTGCCCTGGATGTACACGTGGGGGTCGGGTCGGTTCCATGGGATCGACCGAGATGCGGCGCATGTCGCGGCCGCGATCATCGACCGGACCCGTCCCGCCACGAACGGCAGCCGGCCGGTGACCGACGGGGCAACACTCGCCACCACACCCTGACGGTTGCTTTGGCCCACGCAGCGATGTGCGACCGTTGACGGATGAAGGTTCGCATCGGAGTCGGAGTTGTCTCGTCCACGGACCGGTCGCTCGCGGCAGGTCCCGCCCTGGCGGAGCTCGTCGACGAGTCCGAACGACGTGGCATCGACTCGCTGTGGCTGTCGGATCAGGCTTCATCTGCACACCACGTCGATCCGCTGATCGGGCTGGCCTACGCCGCGGGCCGAACCGAGAAGTTGAAACTCGGCACCGGGGTGCTGGTCCTGCCCGGCCGTAACCCTGCGCTGGTCGCCGCGCAGTTGGCCGGCCTCGCAGCGACCGCTCCGGGCCGGATTCTCCCGGCGTTCGGCGTTCAACCGGCGACGGTGTCCGACCGGACGATGTACCCCGTACCTCCCGGTCAGCGCGGCGCAGTCTTCGAGGAGGCACTCTCCGTGGTGAGGGCGTTGCTCACCGAACCGTCAGTAACCTTCGAGGGCAGCTTCTTTCACCTCGACGAGGCAACTGTGGGCCCGCGCCCAGCAAAACCACTCGACTTGTGGCTCGGCGGGCGCCTCCCGGTCAGCATGAGTCGGATCGGGCGACTGGCCGACGGGTGGCTGGGCAGCTTCGTCACTCCCGGTGAGGCCGCCGACTGTCGACGGCAGATCGAAGCCGCTGCCTCAGAGGCCGGCCGGGAGGTGGAGCCCGATCACTACGGCACGAATCTCATTGTCGCACCGCACGGTTCCGACGACACCGCCGTCGACACCGTGATCGCCGCTGTTGCACGTCGGCGAAAGGATCTCGCCGATCCGCAGCGGCTGGTGTGCCGGGGCTGGGACGAGGCCCGTTCTGAACTCGGCCGTTTCGTCGACGCCGGTATCACCAAGTTCGTGGTGCGCCCGGTGGTGCCCGTCGAGTCGATCGCCGAGTTCCTCGACCAGATGGCCGACGAACTGTTGCCCTTGCAAACCTGAGCACCCAACTCGCCTTCACACTATGGAGTTGTCAAAGAGCAGATCCAGGTCACTTGGTGACGGTGTAGGCGAGCGTTCTAGGCTGCTGCCGGTGTGTTGGTGGTCCGGTGATGCGCAGGTATCGGCTTTTGCTCGCGGTCAACGCTTTTGGGCGGCGTGAACCACGGATGCCCATCGTTGCCTATGGCGACGGACCATCCGTGGTGGTGGATCATCCGGTGATGGTGCCGGCACAATAGGACGGTATTGCTGAGGCTGGTGCTCCCGCCGGCTGACCAGTGCTCGATGTGGTGGGCATCGGTCCATCCGGCGGGCCGCCCGCAGCCGGGGAACGCGCACCCACAGTCGCGTGCCAGCAACGCTTTACGGATTGCCGGGGTGACCGTGCGATGCTCGCGGCCGACATCAAGCGGTACCCGCTCACCGTTCAAGATCATCGACGTCAACGTTGCATCGCAGGCCAGCATCTGCGCCGCTCGGCCACTGACCGGGCCCATCCACTGCAACCGGAACGCGGACCGATACCCCTTGTCGTCGAGGAACCGGGTGTACTCGTCGGTCGGCGCGGCCGGATCAGGTGGCGCCACGCCTTCCCCGGCCAACTCGCGGGCATCGACGGTCATCGTCAGATGCGGGCGCAACACCACCGACCGTGGGCCGATCTTCGGCCTGCAGGTAAGCATCGATCAACCGCTCGAGCCCCTCGGCCATCCGTTGCGCCGTCGATCGCTGGTCAGGTGTGCCATCCTCGCCGGGAATCGGCCGAGTCAGGGGGTCCAGGCCCGTCAACAGCTTCTCGCCGAGAATCGCATCGACATCGAACCTCCCGCGCAGGCGCCCGTCGGGACTCTGGCCTAGCGACAGCGTGTTCAGCTCGGTGTTCTCAGCCACCGGCACGCCACCGGAATCAACAGCCAGGGCGAATGCGTCTCCTCGGGCTCGTTCCCCGATCTCGGTAGGCGTGGCACCCGACCAAGCCTGCCCCAGCAGACGATTCACGCATGCTTCACGCGCCGGGCCGGGCAACTGCGCGACAGCACGTTCCACATGTGCGATACCCCGCACGATCGCATCGACCTGCTCGCCTGAGAAATCACCGTCCGCAGCGTGATCGGCCACCCGGGGCAGCGACACCAACGCCCGGCCGACCCGCACCATCCGGTGCGCGCACCCCGGCGCCAGCCCACCGGCCATCAGCAACGACGCGGTAGACGACTCACCAGATCTCTTGGCCACGCCCCGCCTGTCCAGTGCGCCCACCCACGCCGACAAGACGTGATCGACGAGATGGCGAATCTTGATCAACGCCACCACCTGTCCGGCCAATTCATCATCGGCCTCAGGTGGTGACCCCTGCGCGACCACAGCCATCGCTGTGCGGATTCCCCCGATATCCATGACGCAACGATAGAACAAAACGTGGCGTTCGCACAAGTGTTCGAAGGAATTGATTCTGTTGCAGCCGAACGTCTTTGAAGGGGTGGACTTCACCGAACCGTTCAGTCTAACGACCGGGTCTGACATGTTGCCGGTGTAAGCGGTGCGTGACGGTGCGGCTCTAAGGCATCAACGGGGCCCCGCCACGTGTGGTCGGATAGCCGTCGCGAGCGACCTCCTGCGCTCATCGGTCGGGCGGATCGATTGCCCGGTGACCCTCCCGAGTCGTGCCCATGCCGCCCCGCGCTGGCCAACCGCTCGGCCGGAAGAGGCTGGCAGAAGCAAACATTCGAACCAGGCAGTCAACCTTCGGCCTGCTGCCCGTTTGTTGAAGAACCCGGTTTGTCGGTGCTGTGTTGCATCATGTCGACACGCGAGTGCAGAAGGAAGGTGAGGTCATGACGATTGTGGTGACAACCCCAACCGGTCGGGTCGGGTCGCGAGTGACGCAGCTGCTCATCCAGGCTGGGGTACGTCCGAGATTGCTGGTGCGAGATGCAGCGAAAGTTTCAGCCGCAGTGCGTACAAAGGCAGACATCGCCGAGGTGGATCTCGGCAACGCCCCCGCGGTCGCGCGGGCCTGCTCGGGGGCGCGGGCTCTCTACTGGGTCGATCCGCCGACTCCCGACGATGACCCGGTTGCGGGATATGACCGCATGGGTGCCAGCGCCGCCCGCGCCATCGTGGAATGCGGCATCGAGCGCGTGGTGTTCCAGAGCAGCGTGGGCGCAGAGGCAAGGCATGGTTTCGGTGAGATCGACGGGTTGGGGAAGACCGAGGACCGCCTCGACAGCACCGGCGCTGCTGTCACTCACTTGCGATGTGGGTATTTGTTCACGAACTTGTTGATGGACTTGGAGAGCCTACGGAATGGGGTTCTCGCCACCACGCTGCCTCTCGACCAACGGGTTTCGTTTGTCGACCCCCGGGACGTCGGGGATGTTGCTGTCGCCCGACTCTTGTCGGACGATTGGGCGGGACGCCACACGCAAGGCGTCCTGGGTCCGGCCGACTTGTCGTTCAGCGAGGTTGCAGACATTCTCTCCACCGCGTCGGGCCGCGAGATCGTTGCCCAGCAGGTATCGGATGATGTTGTGGCACAGCAACTCGCAGGTTTCGGGATGACGGCCGCCCAGGTGGACGGGGTTGTAGGCATGTTGCGCGGCTTCCGTGGCAACTTCTCGCCCGAGAACTCTCGCGACGTCATCAGCACCACCCCGACCACGCTGGAGTCGTGGGCATATTCGGTACTGCGGCCGGCCTTGATCGCGATGGACGAGTGATGGGTCAGTCCGCGTCTGCCAAGGCGAACTTGTCCACGAAATCGTCAGCGGGCGGAATGGGGGTGATGACATCGATCAATACGCCGTCCGGCCCGTCGACAATGAAGTGACGTTGTCCGAAGTCCTCTGAGCGGATGGGCAGCAACGCGGTCAGCGGGCCCTCGGTGACCAGGCGCCGGTACTCCGCGTCCACATCGTCCACCTCCAGGTTGATCAGGAGTCCGGCTGCAGACCGGTTGCGGTGTTCCGTGGGGATGGTCTCGTGGCCGGCGTCGAGAACGGCCAACTCGAACGAGTCGCGAACGAGGCTTACGTACCAGTCGGCTTCGAACGTCGTCTCGAAGCCGAGGTGGGTGCGGAAGAAGGCTGCGGTGGTGGCCACGTCATCGGTCATGAGTACGGGATACAAGCTGGTGATCGCCATGCTGATCGCTCCTATAGATACGTTGTGTATGTAAACGGACTCCTTTATACATACACGGAGAATGTATAGTCGGCAACAAATCCCGAACGAAAGGTGCGACAACGATGCCGCGCGCGACCAAAGAGCAGAGTGAGAAGACCGCGGCACGGATCTTGGCAACGGCGCGAACAGCTTTCGCCGTTCAGGGGTATGCCGCGGTCGGGCTCGAGGACATTGCCGCGACGGCCGGTGTCACCAGAGGGGCTGTCTATCACCACTTCCAGAGCAAGACGGGGCTCTTCCGGGCAGTCCATACCGAGACACAGCGACGTGTCGGGATCGCCGTCGACCACGCGACCGCGGGAATCGATGACTCGTGGCGGGCGCTTGAAGTCGGATGCCGTGCATTCCTGGAAGCGAGTGTCCGCGACGACGCGAGACAGATCATGCTGATCGACGCCCCCGCCGTCCTGGGCTGGGACACCTGGCGTGCGGAAGACGCGAACAACTCGGGCCGTATGTTGCTCGACGTGCTGGCCGAACTCAAGTCGGCCGAGCTGCTGGACGTGATGTCGGTAGGAGCGTGCCACGCACTGTTGACCGGCGCCATGAATGAAGCGGCACTGTGGATTGCGTCCACGACCGATCGGGACGCTGCGCTGGCAGATGCATGCAACACGCTCGTGCGCATGCTAGATGCGCTGAGGACCCGGCCGACACCATGATCGGACGACGAAGGTGCCGACGTATCGACTTCGGCCCCGATCCCCGGCCGGCCTTAGGATGGGCGACATGGTGATGGCTGACCGGCCCGAGGTCCAGACGGCGTCCATGCCGGTTACTGCTCTGACTGTCGTCGGGCTGGCGGAGAGCTTGCTGAACGGCCTTGCCAGAGTGCCCTTTCGACGCCCATGGCAGGGTCCCGGCGGCTTGCTGGACAACCTGGGGCAGTCGGTCACCCGGCAGGTCATCCGATCCTTCATGGGTTACTCGATGGGGCTGCCCATCGAGGAGTTCAGGTCGATGGAGAAGATCCTCGACGACATCTGCCGCGTCGTCATGCCTCCGTTCATCGAACTCACCGACAGCGTCGAGATCACACATGACACGATTGGCGGGGTCGACGGCATCTGGTGTCGTGCCAAGGCCAGTTCGGATGCCTATGTGGACAATTGCGACGACAAGCAGACGATCGGCGCCACGATCCTCTACCTGCACGGCGGTGGATACATCGGCACGTCCCCAATCATGTACGCAGCATTCGCCGCATCGCTGGTGAAGAACACTGGTTATGAGGTGTTCATCGCCGACTATCGGATGGCACCAGAGTTCCCGTTCCCCGCCGGTGTGCACGACGCGGCAGACGTCTTCCAAGGTCTCCTCGACCGCGGGGTCGACCCGGAGCACCTCGTGGTCGCCGGTGACTCCGGTGGCGGCGGCCTCGCGACATCCCTGATCTCGTATCTACATTCCCGATCACTGCCCGTTCCGGCCGCGTTGGCCCTGTTCTCCCCGGAGATCGATCTCGAGCTCGATCATCCGTCGATCACCGACAACGCCCAGTACGACATCCTGCCTTGGAACATTCCGGTGACCCCGTACCTGCAAGGCGTCCCGCCGAACGACGAGCGTGTGTCAGCGGTGTACGCCATGGCAGATCCGGAGTGGTTTCCGCCGACCTTTGTGTGCTGGGGCGGCGACGAGATGTTTCGCGACGGGATCAGGAAGTTCGCCGAAGGCTTGGACAAAGCCGGGGTCAAGGTGCACGCGATGGAAGAGCGCGGCATGTTCCATGTGTTCCCGATCCTCATGCCGTGGGCCGAGGCATCCAAACGCGTGTTCATCGCACTCCACGACCTGGCCGGACGGCACGTCACCCCCGACCACGACGCCGAACAGACCCACTGACGCCGAACAGACCCACTGACGCCGAACAGACCCACTGACGCCGAACAGACCCACTGACGCCGAACAGACCCACTGACGCCGAACAGACCCACTGAGGCGGCCAGGTGGTCAGTCCGGCGCGACCACACCGTCGACGTACACCCAGCGACCTTCGTGCCTCTCGAACCGGCTCCGTTCATGCAACGTGCCCGCGCCTGAACCTTTGACCCGGTAGAACGCGGTGAACTCCACCTCGCCGACGGAATCGAAGAGCGACCCGTGCAACGTGGACTCGATGTCGAGTCGGTACCACCGCATCGTGGCGTCGAGGTCCAGCACGTCGGGCCGGGTCCGGGGATGCCAGCTGTACAACAGGTAGTCCGCATCACCCACGGCGAACGCACTGAACCGAGAACGCATCAGCGCCTCGGCAGTCGGCGCCTTACGGACCTGGGACACCAGAGGTCCGCAGCAGTCGTCCCAGATCAGCCCACTGGTACACGGACAACGCCGGGGGCCGGATGGAGGACGGGTCACCGGGTCAGATTAGGTGACCGATGCGGCTTTCCGGTTCGCGGCTTCGCTGAGGTATCGCCGGGTGTGCATGGAAAAGCCCTGCAAACGACCGCGTCGATCAAAGCCGCCGCACCATCACATCGTTGTCACGGGTGAACCCATGCCGTGAATACAGCGGCATTGACAGCTCGCTGGGGGAGAGAATCACTTTGCGGTATCCGCGAACCTCTGCATTGTGGAGAAGGCAGTCGACCAGTCGCGCGCCGATTCCGACGCCTCGGTACTCGGGCCGTACATAAAGGTGGCCGAGATAACCCCAGCTGCCGGCTGCGCTGGTCCTGGGGCTCGGCATGCGCGTGTATTCGGTCAGGCACACCATTCCGACGGCCTGGTCCGGTGTGTGCGCAACCCAGACCCGTGCGTTGGGGGTCGTCGGTCCATGACCTGACGGCCGCGGTGAAACTGGGTTCACCACGCCATGGGCCGATGGCATCGTCAGATTCCTGTGCCCACGACCATCTGAGCTCGGCTACAGCGGACGCCGCAGGGCTGTCAGTTATCAGAATCGACAAGGTTTTCAACCCCTAAAAGACAACCATGCCCCGCTCTGTACAGAGCGGGGCATGATGCAAAACCGTTCGATCCGGCCGTAACGGGTTGAACCCGCGGACGCGAATCGGGGCAAGCGTCGGTTCGAGAACCGAATCAGCCTGCGAGGCCGCCGAGGAACTCAGCGTTGTCGATGAGGAACTGGAAGACGTCAAGCAATGCAAGTTCGAAAGTCGAGGTCATGACTTTCCTTTCGTGTTCAGTTGGACCGTGGACGGGTTGACCACGGTCGGATTACACCGCTGCAGTTCTAGAGTGTGAACCCGGATGACATTGTGGCAGCTTCTGCGAGCCACCGCACGACGAGGGCTGCCATGGGCCGTCGGCGGGCTTTGGTGTCCGTAAGGATTCAATAACATTCTGCGGCAACATAAGTCGCGCCGTCTAATGCCCGTGGTAATGCGGAAGTCGCCTCTTTGTCCCTTGTCGGCGGCTCACGGGTCACCTGTTGTGCATATTGTTTTAACCTACTGTTATTGATCGTGAACCGTGCTAAAAGCCTCTGACCAGGCGCTCGAGGCGTATCGCCCGGCGGGCGGTCAGAGTGATGGCGGCGAAGCCCAGCACGGTCGTGGCGCCGACGATGACCCCGAAGGCCGATGGCGAGAAGACGGGGAACGGCACGCCCGACACCGCGATCGCGATCCCGGCCAGAGGTGGGTAGGCGATCACCGTGCCCGCGATTGCCGCGACCGCCACCGCGATCAGGGACTCGAGACGGATCATGCCGCGTACCTGCCGCGGACCCGCACCGAGCAGTTGCAGCAATGCGAACTCGCGACGCCGCGCCGAGGTCATCAGCACCAGGGTGTTGACCACCGCGATGCCGAGGAAACCCAGCAGCACCGCGAGCGCCACGACGTTCACCGAGTCCTGCGCCCGCTGGTCCTGCCGAACGGCCCCGGCGAATCCGTCGCTCCTCATCACGGTCATGCCACCAGCGGCTTCGATGGCCCGCTGCGCCTCGTCGACCCGTCCCGGTGCCGCCGACACCAACATCTGGTCGACGAGCCCGGTTGTCGTGTGCTCTCGTACCTGTGCTGCCGGGAGGGTCACGTCGCCGAAGCCGAGACCGCGGTCGTAGGTGGCGACAACCCGTGGTGTGATCACAGCGCCATCACCCATCCGCAGCGTCACGGTGTCTCCGACATCCGCGCTCATCGCCGACGATGCGTCGCGGCTGAGCGCCACCGCGCCGTCGGCCAGCTGCTGAAGGTCGCCCTCCCGGACATCGAGACGCATCGTGGCAGTGGCGCTCGCGGCGTCGATGCCTTGCACGGGATACGCCTCGGTGGTCGGGGCCTCGGAACTGTCCGTGGTGAACAGGGCCTTGGTGCGGGTGATCGGGTTCACCGCACGCACCACGTCCATCGAGTCGATCGTCGCGGCGAGTTGGGGGCTGATGCCGCCGGGGCCGGTCACGACCAGATCGGCCGTGGTGCCGCTCTCGGATTGGCGTTCGGCTGCTGCGGTCACCGTGCTCTGGCTGAACAGTTGCACCGCCCCGATCGCGATCGCCAACGCCAGCGGCGTGATCGCCGCGGCAAGGCGGCGTCCATGGGCGTTGAGGTTGGCGGCCGCCAATACCGGCCCGGCCGAACCGGTGCGCAGCATCGGGCCGGAGACCACGCGCATGGCGCCCGAGACGAGGGCCGGACCCAGAAGGGCGAGAGCGATGACGAGGAGAACCGCAGACCCCCCGGCGCCGGCCATCGCCGCAGGTCCGGGGATGAAGGCAGGCAGGGTTGCAGTCACCAGCCCGCTCACCCCGACCGCCAGTCCGAGGATCACGCGGGTCCGGCTCAGCTTCTCCGGCTCGACCGCTGACTCGCGCAGCGCATCGATGGGGTCGAGGCGAGCCGGTCGGCGAGCGGAGACAGCCGCAGCGAGCCGGGCGGTCGCGACCGCAGCGGCGACTGCGACAAGAGCCGGGACCGGTCCGTAGGCCAGCGCGAAGTCCGGCGGCACAATGCCGGCGTCGGCGAATCGGCCCCGCAGGACACCGGCCAGCAGGTAGCCGGGTGCCACTCCCAGAAGTGCCGCCACGCAGGCGATGGCCCACGTCTCGGCGCCGATCAGTTTGTGTATCTGACGCGGTGTCGCGCCGGTCGCGCGCAGCAGCGCGAAGTCGTGGCGGCGCTGCTGGACCGACAACGACAGCGTGCTCGACACGACGAACACAGCGATCATCAAGGCCACCCCGGCAAGTGCCGAGCTGAGCGCCACCAGCTCGCCGCGCGCCGCGCCGATGTCGACGTACTCGGCGTCCGCACGTGCCGGACCGGTGTAGGTGTCCACCTCCACTCCGGGCAGGAGATCACGAACTCGGGAGGCGAGGGTCTCGGCGTCCACCCCGTCCTGTGCGATCAGACCGATCGTCGCCACCGTGCCGGTATGCGGCCAGAGTTGCTGCATCCGAACGTCGTTCAGGAACACCGTCGCCGGGCGGCCACCGGGTTCGGATGTGGATGTGCCGGCCACACCCACAACGGTGTACGCGTGGGCGACTCCGCCGTGTCGCAGCGTCACCTTCTGGCCCAGGTCAGCTGCACCCGTCATCACCACCTCGTCCGGTCCGGCCGGTGGGTGGCCGGCTGTGATGCTGTACGGCGCGAGAACCGCCGACGACCATCCGTGCGCATCGAACGCGCGCCCGCTGTCGTCGGTGAGGGGAGCGCTGATGTCGCCGACCGCCGACCGGACGCCGGGTAGCGCCGAGAGTTCGGCGACCGTCGATTCGGGAAGCCGCGCGCGTTCGATGTAGGGCTGGTCGACGTCCTCGGTGATGTCGAGTGATTGCGGAGCCCCGACCACTACGTCGGCGCCGGAAAGGCGGTGCGGTGTGACGCCTCCGCGGATCCCGGACTCGAAAAGCACTCCGAGTGC
Source organism: Williamsia muralis NBRC 105860 (assembly GCF_001598915.1). Lineage (GTDB taxonomy): Bacteria > Actinomycetota > Actinomycetes > Mycobacteriales > Mycobacteriaceae > Williamsia > Williamsia muralis. Next base: position 870,689 of record NZ_BDAP01000002.1, read on the forward strand.
GCACACCAACAGGGCGGCGGAGAAGACCGTGACGAATACGGCCGTGAAGCTGTTGCGATGTTCTCTCAGGTTAGCGGCAGCGATGCTGCCCATGCGTGAACGTTGCATCGTCACCACTGCCCGAGGTCGGTGAGCGACCGAGCGATGGCCTCGGCGGTCGGTCCTTCGAGGTGGCCGGCCAGGCGGCCGTCGGCGAGGAACAGGACGCGGTCGGCTTGCGCGGCCGCGACCGGATCATGGGTGACCATCACCACCGTCTGTCCCAGTTCGGTCGACGCACCGCGCAGGAGCCCGAGGATCTGATGACCGGTCCGGCTGTCGAGCGCTCCGGTGGGTTCGTCGGCGAAGATGACGCGCGGTCGGGTGATGAGCGCCCGCGCGATGGCGACCCGCTGTTGCTGCCCGCCGGAGAGTTCGGCGGGACGACGTCGGCTCATCTTCGCGAGCCCCACCGACGCCAGCGCGTGCTCCACGCGAGCGCGATCGGCGGTTCGGCCGGCCAGCAGGAGCGGCAATGTGACGTTCTGCTCCACGGTCAGCGACGACAGCAGGTTGTAGGCCTGGAACACGAAGCCGATGTGGTCGCGTCGGAATGTGGTGCGCGCCTTCTGCTTGAGGGCGCTGATCTCGGTGTCTCCCAGCCAGATCGAGCCACTGGTGGGTTGGTCGAGTCCGGCAGCACAGTGCAGGAACGTGCTCTTGCCCGAGCCGGACGGGCCCATGATCGCGGTGAATCCCTGCGGCGGCAACGTGAGACTGACGGAGTCCAGTGCGGTGATCTGGCCACGGCCTGATGAATAGCTTTTGGTGACGTTGTCCAGGCGCAGCGCGGGTGTCGGCGACAACGATTTGAGGGTTTGAACGGGTGCTGTTGAAGTCATGTCAGCAACGCTATGAATCGGCGAGCCACCGGACCATCCCGCTGGCCACCCAACCAATGGTGTAGCCCGCTATACCGTTTTCGCGCGGTGGTTACGGCATCCTGGAGCGATGAGTCGAAGCGAACAGGCCGCGAAGTGGTGGCGGGCATGTCGTTTCTTGATGGTCGAAGGCGCCGCGGCGGTGGTGTCGTTGGTGTTCGTGATCGGCGCGCTGATCATCGCGCCGTTGCTGATCCTCTTTGTCGGATGGCTGCTGGTGCCCGCTTACGTGAGGGTGCTGCGTTTCTGGGCCGGTGAGGCGCGTCGTCGCACCGGGCGTTACACCGGCGTCGTGATTCCGGAGCGGTACCCTCCGATGGAGGATCGCCTGGGATTCACCGACCTGCGAACCATGTTGTGGTCATCGCCGTTTCGCCGCGACCTGGCGTGGGTCACCGGCCACGCATTTGCTGCGCTCGTCGCGGGGTTCGTTGCCGTGGTGCTGCCGCTGGCGGCCATCAACTCGATGTTGATACCGGCGTACTGGTGGGCGATGCCCGCCGACGAGCCGGTGGGGAACATCTATCTGGTCACGTCGTGGCCCTTGGCGGCCACCATGCCGTTCATCGCGCTCGCCTACGCGGTGATCGCGTGGTGGCTGATTCCCGCGCTGGCACGTGCAATCGCGGGCATGGCCACCAAATGCCTTGCACCCAGGCGTGAAACCGAACTGACGCAACGGGTTACGGCGCTGACCGAAAGTCGGGCCGCGGCGCTCGATGCACACGCCGCCGAATTGCGGCGCATCGAACGCGATCTGCACGACGGTGCCCAGAATCGGTTGGTCGCGGTGGTGATGATGCTCGGTCTGGCCGAACGTTCGCTGCGTGTCGACCCCGAACAGGCTCTGCCGCAACTGCTTCGGGCGCAAGACGCCGCATCCGATGCCTTGTCGGAGCTGCGGACCCTGGTGCACGACATCTATCCGCCGATCCTCGATGAGCTCGGCCTCGAAGGTGCAGTCGCGGCTCTTGCCGGGCGCTCCTCGATCACCTGCGTCCTGGATGTGCGGAATTTGATGCGTGCACCAGCCGCTGTGGAAGCTGCCGCCTACTTCGTGGTGGCCGAAGCGCTGACCAACGTGGCCAAGCACAGCGGCGCCGAGACCGTGTACCTGACCATCAGCACTCGCGGCGACGAGAACGGGAACACGATGGTCATCACTGTTGTCGACGACGGCCGCGGCGGGGCCGAGGAGACCGCGGGTAGTGGGCTGTCGGGAATCCGCCGTCGGGTGGCAGCATTCGAGGGAACGATGACGTTGAACAGCCCTGCAGGCGGGCCGACGGAACTCGAAGTGGAGCTGCCATGCGGATTTTGATCGCCGAGGACGACTCCCTGCTGCGGGAGGGGCTCGCGCTGCTGCTGCGGAGCGTCGGGATCGAGGTGACCGCCGCGGTCGCAGATGCCGAGCAGTTCCTCGAGTCGTTCGACGCGGACCCGCCCGACGGAGCAGTGCTCGACGTCCGCATGCCGCCGACGTTCACCAACGAGGGATTGAAGGCGGCCATCGAGGCACGCCGCCGGGTCCCCAACTTCCCCGTGCTTGTCCTGTCCGCCTACGTCGAGGACAGATATGCCGGCGAACTGCTGGCGGGCAGTGCGTCGGGGGTGGGGTATCTGCTCAAGGAGCGGGTCGGCAAAGTCGAAGAGTTCGTCGACGCGCTCGAACGCGTGGTCGCGGGCGGAACGGTGATGGACCCGGAAGTGGTGTCGCAGTTGATGAGCCGTCGTCGAGCCGACGACCCGATCCGATCGCTCACACCTCGCGAATCGGAGGTGTTGCGGTTGATGGCCGAAGGCCTCGGAAACGCCGACATCGCTCGCAAGCTGGTGGTCAGCGACACCGCCGTGAGCAAACACATCGGCAACATCTTCGCCAAGCTCGGACTGACCACCTCCGACACCGGACACCGGCGAGTACTCGCGGTGCTGGCTCACCTGCGGTCATAGAGACGTTGACCCGGGCCGCCGGCTGATAAGTTAGGGTGACCATACTTAACTGACGCTCGAGAAGGTGGCTCTGGGATGTATGTGATGAATCGTCGGCAGATGTTGACGTTGACCTTGACCGCGGCAGCCGGCGTTGTGGTTGCCGGATGTTCGTCGAGCAGCGACTCAACCGATTCGGACGTCGCCGTGTCCGCCGAGCCCGGCGCATTCCCGGTGACCATCGACCACGTCCACGGCTCGACGACCATCGAACAAGCACCCAAACGCATCGCGGTGGTCGGAATCGGCGACGCGGACGTGCTCTTGTCGCTGGGTGTCATTCCTGTGTTGGTCCCGGTGTGGACCGGATCCACCGATGACGGAATCGGGCGGTGGGCCGAGCCGCGGGTGGCCGGCGCAGATCCCGAAGCGCTGGAGAACGCGACCTCTGACTTCAGTATCTCCGCAGTGGCAGCTGCGCAACCCGATCTCATTGTGGCAGTGAACAATGCGATCGACGCATCGACCTACGGGCAGTTGTCCGGTATAGCTCCGACGGTGTTGCATGCGGCCGATCAGACCGACTGGGTGTTGCCGTGGCAAGACGTCACCAACCGGATCGGCGCCGCGGTCGGGCTGCCCGGGGCTGCCGCGCAAGCAGTTGAGGACACCGAGAGCCTCATCGTCGAACGGCGCGAACAGAATCCGCAGTTCGTGGGCCGCACCGCCACCGTGGTCGCTCGGTGGGCCGATGGCAACCTGCGTGCGTACAGCCCTTCGTCCGCGCGTGCCCAATTGTTGACGGGATTGGGGTTTGTGCCACCCGTCGGGATCGCCGACAAGTTCGGTGACAATCTCTATGTCGACATCTCCGCGGAAAATGTCTCGTTGCTCGAGTGCGACCTGCTGTTGTTCGACAACTGGGAACGGGCAAGGGTTCAGATGGAGGCATCGCCGCTGTTCATGGGACTGGATGTGGTGCGCTCGGGTGGGCTCGTCAAGCTGGATCCGATTGTCTCCGATGCGGTGTCGATGCCGAACCCGCTGACCATCCCGTTTGTTCTCGACGCCTTCGTCGACCAGATCAACGAGGCGCCGATCTGGACCTAGACGGCTATCGCTACCGGTCCGGCGTCAGGGTGACGCCGGTACCACAGCATGAGGCCGCCGACAGCGCCGGCCACCGCCGCCGTCACGGCGCACCACACAAGCGCCGTCGCGAGATCGGCCTCTGATGTCAGGTCGTACAGGCCTCCGACTCCGACGGAGGCGATCAGGCACCCGAGTCCGGCGATACTGTTGAGCATTCCGAAGTGCGCGCCCAGATTGTGTTCGCCCGCAAGGGCTGCGACGGTGTCGCGCATCGGGGGCACCATCAGCATCTGGCCGATGTGGAGCAGTGCAACCCATCCCGCGACCGCGGCGTATTGCCATGCGGTCTTGTGGGTGAGCCCGTCTGCGGCGGCAGGCACGAGGAACGACACGGCCATCACCGAGAGTCCACCGATCACCGCCTCGCGGTGGCCGATGCGATGGACAAGCCGAACCACCGGTCGTTGCCACAGGATGACCATCAACGCAGCGCCGGCATAGAACCATCCCAATGCGCTCTGGTTGCCGGCGATGCTCTCGAGTTCAGCGGGCAGCATCAGATACAACAAGCTGTATGCCGACAGCTGCGCCGCGCACAGTGCGGCGTAGGCAAGAAACGCTCTGTGCGACAACACTGACCGCCACACCGCCCAGATCCGGCGCTCGGCTGGGGTGACCGATCCCGGCTGCATCGCCGACGTTGTCACAGTCGCGGGGAACCACCGAAAGAACGCAATCCACAACCCGGCGAAGAGCACCGCGGCCGAGCAGGTGGTCCACGCGAATGGCACGCCGAGCAAGGCTGCGCCCAGGAGCGGGCCGAGAACGGTTCCGGTGCGGCTGCACATCTGTTCGAGGCCGAACAGCTCGGTGCGGCGCATGATGTTCTGTCGCTCCAGCAGCGCACCGTAGCTGGCATTTGCCGCTTCGACCGCAGGCGCGAACAGCGCGGCCGCCAGCCCGATGAGCAACACGCCGACAACAACTCCGACAAGGGATTCGGCGAAACCGACGGCGATGAACCCGACGATTCGCACGGCGATTCCGATGAGGACGATCCGCCTGACACCGAACCGGTCGGCAAGGCTGCCACCAACGAAGAACATCCCCTGCTGGGAAGCCATGCGCAGACCGAGAATCAGCCCGACGATCCATGCTGCAAAGCCGAGACCCTCAGAAAGGTGGACGGCGAGAAAGGGCACCACGAGATAAAAGCCGATGTTGAACAAAGTCATCGATGCCAACATCAAACGCACGGGAGCCGGCAGAGCAGCAATTCGCGTCAGGCCCGCCGGCACGCCGATCACCAATGCACCCGTATCTCGCTTCCGATGACGCCACTGCGGCGGCGCACGTCAGCGTTGGGCGGCGCGCGCTGCCCTCATCCTGCCAGCCGGCCACATGCTCTTGTGGTCAGGGCCTGTCCACGGTATCGGGGTGCCACGCTGGGTGAGTCGATCAGCGGAAACGTTGTGTTGCAACGACTTGAAGATTGTCGCAGGTGGTGCTTCCTTCCGGACAATCCTGGCCGTGTGCAGCGTTGGCTACACACGGCCAGGATCAGTTGGTCACCGGCGAGATGACCGGAACCGAAGATCGGACTAAGCGTCGCTACCTGTGACGATGACCTCCGCGAAATCCCACAGTGCGTTGTCGATGGATTCGATGAAGTAAAAAATTGCAGACAGCATTACGGTCCTTTCCCGACCCTGATTTGTTTGTTGCCCTGTGATGCAATGAAACGAGATTAATATCTCTGTTTCATGAATATCATGAGTGTGTCGGCAATCACAAGGGGTTGAGTAATTCATCGCGGAGTGGACAACATTCGCACGATGACTTTCATCGCCCGGCCAGGTCTGTCTCAGCATGGGAAGCAATTTTTCTGCGGTCTGGCCGGTTGTCCACGCTGAGCGCGAGCGTTTGGTGAAAGATCTGAGCGACATACCTGCAGATGCTTGGGCGAAGCCATCACTGTGTCCGGGCTGGGATGTGCACGACGTTCTGGCCCACCTGATCGACGGCGCGATGACCACCCGTCTGGGCTTCGCGCGTCGGATGATGACCAATCGGTTCGACTTCGATCGCGACAACTCGGCGGGGATAGCCCAGCAAAAGCGCGCTGATCCCCGACGGACGCTAGAAGCGTTGGGTGAGGTGATCACGTCGACCAGGACGCCGCCGGCCAACTCGAAGACGCGGCTCGTCGAGATATTTGTCCATGGTGAGGACATCCGGCGGCCGTTGGGCATCGATGTGAGCTATCCGGTGGATCCGGTGGTCGAGGCGCTGAGATATCAGGTGAAAACCGCGGTCGGTTTCGGTGGGGGACGGGAACGGGTGGTCGGGCTGCGTCTGACCGCCACCGACTCGGACGTGGTGTTCGGGGGTGCTGACGCCGATGAGGTGCGTGGGCGGGCGATCGATCTGCTCCTGGCGGTGTCGGGCCGTCCGGTTCCACCCGGCGCGTTGGTGGGGCCGGGCGCGGGGAAGCTCGCGACGGCCGGGTAGGTCGGCCCAGGCAAAGATCGCCACAAAATCTTTTAGTTGAGCGGAACAGACTCAACTCTCGGTGCGTTACACCTTCTGAACGGGCACACTAGGAGCCCGTACCTGCTTGTTATTACCGAAGGAAGGTGCACGAGTGGACAGTTTCAACCCCACCACCAAGACGCAGGCCGCATTGTCGGCCGCGGTGCAGGCGGCAGCCGCCGCAGGCAACCCCGATGTCCGACCGGCACACGTGCTCGTCGCGCTGCTCGATCAGTCCGACGGGATCGCTGCGCCGCTGCTCAAGGCGGTCGGCGTTGATCCCGCTCAGGCGCGTACTGCCGCCCAACAGCTGGTCGACCGACTGCCGAAGGCATCCGGCGCCAGCTCAACCCCGCAACTCAGTCGCGAGTCGATCGCGGCTGTCTCGGCGGCCCAGCAGCTCGCCGGCGAATTGAGCGATGAGTACGTCTCCACCGAACATCTGGTCGTCGGGCTGGCGACCGGTGACTCCGACGTCGCGAAGTTGCTCGCCAACCTGGGCGCCACTCCGCAATCGCTGCGCGATGCGTTTGTGGCCGTGCGCGGCAACGCCCGCGTCACCACCGCCGACCCAGAAGGCACGTACCAGGCGCTGGAGAAGTACTCCACCGACCTGACCGCTGCCGCACGCGAAGGCAAGCTCGATCCGGTCATCGGCCGCGACACCGAGATCCGTCGTGTGGTGCAGGTCCTCAGCCGCCGTACCAAGAACAACCCTGTTCTGATCGGTGAGCCCGGCGTGGGCAAGACCGCCATCGTCGAGGGGCTCGCCCAGCGCATCATCGCCGGCGACGTCCCCGAGAGTCTGCGCGGCAAAACTGTTGTGTCCCTGGACATGGGGTCGATGGTCGCCGGTGCGAAGTATCGCGGCGAGTTCGAAGAGCGGCTGAAGGCCGTTCTGGAGGAGATCAAAGGTTCTGCGGGCCAGGTCATCACGTTCATCGATGAGCTGCACACCATCGTCGGCGCCGGTGCAACCGGCGAGGGCGCCATGGACGCGGGCAACATGATCAAACCGATGCTGGCACGCGGTGAGCTGCGGCTCGTGGGTGCCACCACGCTGAGCGAATATCGCCAGTACATCGAGAAGGACGCCGCTCTCGAACGCCGGTTCCAGCAGGTGTACGTGGGAGAACCCTCGGTCGAAGACGCCATCGGCATCTTGCGTGGGCTCAAAGAGCGCTACGAGGTGCACCATGGTGTTCGGATCACGGACTCCGCACTGGTTGCCGCCGCCACCCTGAGTGACCGCTACATCACGGCACGGTTCCTGCCCGACAAGGCAATCGACCTCGTGGACGAAGCGGCATCGCGTCTGCGCATGGAGATCGACTCCCGTCCGGTCGAGATCGACGAAGTCGAGCGGGTTGTCCGTCGACTAGAGGTCGAGGAGGTCGCGCTCGCCAAGGAAACCGATGAGGCTTCCAAGGTGCGCCTGGACAAACTGCGTCAGGAACTCGCCGATCACCGTGAAAAGCTGAATGAGCTCTCCGCGCGTTGGCAGGGCGAGAAGCAGGCCATCGACGCGGTGCGAGATCTCAAGGAACGTTTGGAGCACCTCCGTGGTGAATCCGAGCGCGCCGAGCGAGACGGAGATCTGGGGCGTGCAGCAGAGCTGCGATACGGCCAGATCCCTTCGCTGGAAAAGGAACTCGCCGCCGCTGCCGCCAAGTCAGGTGCGGTCAACGGTGATGTGATGCTGCAGGAAGAGGTCGGCCCCGACGATGTGGCGCAGGTCGTCTCAGCGTGGACCGGTATTCCGGCCGGCCGCATGCTCGAAGGCGAGACCGCCAAGTTGCTGCGGATGGAAGACGAACTCGGATCGCGGGTCGTCGGCCAGAAGCAGGCCATCGAAGCGGTGTCGGACGCGGTTCGTCGTGCTCGGGCCGGTGTGGCCGACCCGAACCGTCCGCTCGGATCGTTCCTGTTCCTCGGCCCCACGGGTGTCGGCAAGACCGAGCTCGCCAAGGCGCTGGCAGAGTTCTTGTTCGACGACGAACGTGAAATGGTCCGCATCGACATGAGTGAGTACGGCGAAAAGCACAGTGTCGCACGGCTCGTGGGTGCGCCTCCGGGATATGTCGGCTACGAGTCCGGCGGCCAGTTGACCGAAGCGGTTCGGCGTCGCCCGTACACGGTGGTGCTGTTCGACGAGGTCGAGAAGGCCCACCCCGACGTGTTCGACGTGTTGCTGCAGGTGCTCGACGAAGGACGGTTGACGGACGGTCAAGGCCGTACGGTCGACTTCCGGAACACCATCTTGGTCCTCACGTCGAACCTCGGTGCAGGCGGCAACAAGGACCAGGTCATGGCAGCGGTGCGCTCGGCGTTCAAGCCCGAGTTCATCAACCGGCTCGATGACGTGGTGGTGTTCGACTCGCTCACCGAGGAGCAGCTGGTGTCCATCGTCGACATCCAGTTGGGCCAGTTGCAGAAGCGACTCGCGCAGCGTCGACTGCATCTGGAGGTCTCGGACGACGCCAAGAAGTGGCTCGGCACACGCGGTTTCGATCCCCTGTACGGTGCCCGGCCACTGCGCCGGCTGGTTCAGCAGGCCATCGGCGACCAGCTCGCGAGGGCTCTGCTCTCCGGCGACATCACCGACGGCGACGTGGTGCCCGTGAACACCAGCGCCGACGGCGAGACGTTGGTCCTGGGCTGACTGGTCCGCCGAGATGACACAAGAACCCCTGCACCACACAGGTGCAGGGGTTCTTGCTGTCCGCAGGTGTTGCAACGCCTGCAGCTGGATGAAACACCTGCACGCCTACGCCGCGGGGACCAAAGTCAGCGAACGAAATCGACCTGCACCTCGGTGACCCACTGGCTCTGGTCATCTGACATCTCGAGGTAGATCTCTCGACCCTGACCGGTCAGTCTGTAACCCTGCTCGCCGACCCACCGGTTGAGTGTCTGGTAAGTGCTGTCGATCTGATCCATCGACCCGAGGTGGATCATCGAGGCCACCTCGCCGCCGGGGATGTCGAACGTCTCAAGCCCGGCAACGGAGTCGGCGGCGACCGGGAAGGTGGCGTGCACCCACACCGCGTCGGGTGAGTGTTCCGGTGCCGGAGCGTAGTACGCGATGCTCGGTCCGACGGGCGTCTGCCCGACGGCGCCCAGGGCTTCGATGATCCGTGGGTACAGCGGCTGGATCACCGGCCCGATGTCTTCGCTGGTGACACTGTCGGCCAGGGCCCGAAGGCCGATGGTGGTGGCCGGTTCAACCGTCTTGGTGGTGATGTTGGGTTCTGACATGTTGTCCTCCGATTCGATGAGTCGAAGCCTCGCCTCCACCCGGGCGAGCCGGTGCTGATCCTGACGAATCTGCGACTCGAGTTCGACCTGACGTAACCGCAGCATCGCGCGTAGATCCGCGCCGGTCAGCTCGCCGTCGAGAATGCGGCGGACCTGCTCGAGTCGTAGACCGAGATCCTTGAGCGCGACGATGCGGTTGAGCCGTTCCAGCTGGGACACCTCATAGAACCGGTATCCGCTGTGGGGGTCGATGACCTGCGGTGTGAGCAGACCGATCGAGTCGTAGTGCCGCAACATCCGCACCGACACCCGGCCGAGTTTGGCGAAATCTCCGATGGTTTTCATGGCGGTCCCCACGTTGCAGGCTGACACGGTGTCAGGGTCAAGGGTGTCGCACAACAGCTTGTTCGGCTCGCGCACGCTCCGGTGCGTCACGCACGTGTTCGAACAGGTGCGAGACGCACAGAACGGTGCGCCGGCTTCGCCGACAGCAAAAACCGGGCCGCGCCCGCGAGGGCACGACCCGGTTCTCCGGCCGATGAAGATCAGGCGGCGACCACCGCGGCATTCTGGGTTTCGTCGCCCAGGGCGTGCCGATTCATGCGGATCATGAAGACGGTGACCGCAAGGGCCAGCGCCATGAACCCGGCTCCCCAGTAGAACGCGACGTCGTAGCTGTGGATGCTGGCCGAGATGAAGGCCTCTGGATCGACAGGAACCGGTTTCCCGTCTTCGCCGATCCTCGTTGCGCTGCCGGAATCGTTCGAGAACACCTGCGCCACAATCGTACTCAGTAGCGCAACGCCCACCGAACCGCCGACCTGCTGCGCCGTGTTCACCAGGGCGCTGGCCACGCCCGAGTCCTTGACGTCGATGCGGTGCAGCGCCACTGCCTGCATGGCGACGAACACCAGACCCATCCCGAGGGCGATCAGGAGCTCACTGGGCAGGATATGGGCCAGCCATGACGAGTCGGAGTCCAGTTGGGCGAGGTAGAGGTACCCCAGGACGCCCGAGACGGTGCCGGCGATCATCAACGGTCGCGGACCGAACCGTGGCAGCAGGGAGCTGGCCGCTCCCGCCGACACGATCAAAGCGATCGGGAACGGGAGGAACAGGACTCCGGCCCGCAGCGGTGTCTCCCCGAGGGTGTTCTGGAAGTAGTAGCTGAGGAAGAGGAACATCGCGAACATCGCAGTCGGGATGATGAAGGCGACCAGGTAGGCGCCACCGCGGTTGAGTTCGCCAGGAATACGGAGCGGCAGCAGCGGATTCGACGTGCGCATCTCGATCGCCACGAACACGGCGAGCAACACTGCGCCGGCGACGAAGAAGAAGATGGTCGATGCCGCGCCCCAGCCGGATTCAGCTGCCTTCGTGAACGCGTAGACGATGCTGATCAGGCCGAGGGTCACCGTGATCGCGCCGGGGAGGTCGTAGCCACCGGTTCGTTTGGTGGGGATGTCCCGGATCACCAGCCACAGTCCACCGATGGCCGCGATGATCGCGATCGGGGTGTTGACCAGCATGGTCCAGCGCCACGACAGGTACTCGGTGAGCGCGCCACCTGCGATGAGGCCGATCGCGGCGCCACCCCCCGACACCGCTGCGTAGACGGCGAAAGCGCGTGCACGTTCACGGTGTTCGGTGAATGTGACGGTGATCAGGGACAGGGCTGCGGGGGCGAGGATGGCTGCGAACACACCCTGCAGCGCGCGTCCGGCGAAGAAGGACATTGCGTCCCAAGCGAATCCGGCCATGGCCGACGATGCGGCGAAGCCGGCCAGGCCGATCAGGAACATCCGGCGGCGCCCCAGGTAGTCGGCCATCCGGCCACCCAGTAGTAGTAGACCGCCGAACATCAGGGTGTAGGCGGTGAGCGCCCACTGTCTGTTGGCGTCGGAGATGTCCAGGTCGACCTGCGCGTAGGGCAACGCGATCGTGATGATGCTGGCGTCGAGCACCACCATCAGTTGGGCGAGGGCGATGATTCCCAGCGCCCACCATCGGCGCGAGTCGCCGGTCGACTTCGGTGCGGCCGCGCTGTCTTTCGCGAGCCCGCTGTCAGGTGAATCCTGTGAGATGACGGTGTCGGGTGAAGCCACGAGATCCTCATATCTGAAGAGGGGGTGATTGGGTCCTCGGCAATAGTGGCAGAGTCAGACAGAAGTCGTCAAGCGACAAAATACGGACATTGCCAATTGGCGCGCTCCGCAGCAATTTCTGGGATGTCGAGTTATCATGTGGACGTGACACTCGTACAAGCCGCAACTGGCCAGGTCAGGGCCGGTCTTCGGGAACGCAAGAAGGTCCAGACCCGTGATCGGCTCATCGCGGCTGCCCTGAAGTTGTGTGACGAACAAGGCTTCGAGGCCACCACGGTTGACCAGATTTCGGACGCCGCGGACATCTCGCCCCGAACGTTCAACCGGTACTTCGCGACCAAAGAGGACGTTGTGCTCGCGCCGGTCGAGGACATGATCCTGGCCATGACCGACTCCCTCGACGCGCAACCGCGCACCGGAAACGAGATCGAGGCACTGATCAACGCGCAGGTGCAGATCCTCGGCGGACAATGCCCCGTCGGCTCGGTGGATCTCTCCCGGTTCGAGACGATGAACCGGATCATCCAGAACGCGCCGGCGGTGAATGCGCGTGGCATGGAACTCAGCGACAGGAAGTTCCGCAGCATCAGCGACAAGGTTGCCGAGCGGATGGAAGTGCCGGCCGACGACGCGCGGGTGCGTGTCATCGTCTCGGTGTACATGTCGCTCATGCACATCTCGCTCGACACCTGGCGGTGCGGGCAGGCCGGCTCGATAGCCGATTCGACCGTGGCGGCGGACACGCTCAAGGCCACGTACCAGACGTTCCGTGAGGTCGCCAAGAACCTCTGAACTCCCGGTCGATGCGGTTGTCCGGGCTCTGTGGTTGGTTGGAAGTGTGGGCACACAGCGATGGCGGGCCGAGCAGGTACTGGCGCTCGCCCCCGACCCGGGTTCGCAGGCGGCGGGCCGCAAACTCTCCGTATCGGCGCCGTGGTCCTCGCAGGGCTGCGCCGACCAGGTGGTGTGGGGGCTCTGCCGAGGCAGCGGTAGAAATTCGTACCAGACGATCGTCGATCTGAGCGGCCCTGCCTACAAGTGCTCCTGCCCTTCGCGGAAGTTCCCCTGCAAACATGCGCTCGGGCTGATGTTGCTCTGGACTGCGGGCGGTGTGCCCGAAGAACCGCAGGTCGCAGACTTTGCCAGACCGTGGATTGATGAGCGCATAGCGAAAGCCGCCGCGGCCCCCTCCCGCCCGGTCCGAGCGGAACCGAAAGATCCCGAACGCGCGGCCCGCACTGCACAGCAGCGAGAACTCCGCGTCGCCGGCGGCCTGGACGAGTTCGAGATGTGGCTCGATGACCAGGTGCGCAGCGGCTTGGCCGGTGCGGAGGCGGATCCTTACCGGCGTTTCGATCCGGTGGCGGCGCGACTCGTCGATGCGCAGGCGCCTGGCCTGGCCCGCCGGGTGCGTGAGCTGCCTGCGATGGTGACGGGCACCCGCTGGCCCGAGCGGTTGCTCCGAGAACTGGCGATGCTTCGGTTGTTGGTGCAGGCACATCGATCGTTGCGTGACCTCGATCCGGCGATGGCCGCGAACGTACGCAGGCATGTCGGTTACCCGGTTGCCCGGGCCGACGTGTTGGCGAGCTCACCCGTGAGCGACACCTGGAAGATCGTGGCCGTCCGTGACCGGGATGATGAACAGCTGGTCACCCGCCGGATCTGGTTGTGGGGCAGCGGGACCGGACGACGTGCGGTGGTGTTGTCGTTCGCGCCCACCACGGCCGGGCTCGACGGCCGGTTCCTCGCAGGCATGGTGTTCGACGGCCCGCTGTACTTCTACCCGGGGTCGCCCCCGCTGCGCGCGCTGGTTGCCGACGGCGACCTCGGCATGAGGCCGCCGGATCCGGCCGGTTCAGGGTCAACCCTCTTCGGGGACACCGTCGCGGCCGCACTCGCCGATCGGGCGGACGCAATAGCGAAAGACCCCTGGCTGCAGACGTTTCCGGTGGCCATTGTCGGGCGCCCCGCCGTCGCTGACGGTGTCAGGCTGCTCGTCGACGACGACGGCGCGTCGGTGAGCCTCGACGCGTCCGACGACCGCTGGTACACCCTGCTGGCCATCTCCGGCGGCCATGCCGTGCAGGTATTCGGCGAACTGGGACCGGAAGGGCTCGATCCGATTGCAACCGAACCACTTTCGGTGCAGCAGACAGGTGCGGCGTGAACGCCTGGGACGAATTGGTATCCGCGGCCACGGTGGGGGTGGGTGGCAAAGCGCTCGAGATGACCGACTTCGACCCGGCCATCGCCGAACCGGTGAGCCGGATCGACCGCAGAGACGCTGTTGCAGCGGTCTTCTCCATCGCTGCCCTCGACACGGTGGCCGTCCGGGCGGGGATGCCGACCGGACCTCAGGTTGACGCGTTGGCGCCCGCACCGGACGAGGACCGTCCGCTGATGAACGACCGGCTTGCCGGACTGCTCGGTCAGGCACTCGATTCCGGTGACGAGCTGGCCACCTGGGCCATCGAATCCATGGCTGCTCGAGACCTTCGAGTGCCACCGGTGATGATCCCGGCGCTGCTGCAACGCACTGCCAGACAGGTCCGCATCAGACCTGCAGTAGCGGTCTTGGTCGGTGAACGGGGACGGTGGATCAGCGATGTCAGTGACATCCCCGGCACCCTCCCGGCCCGTGATCTCGCTGCCGAGCCCGATGTCGATGTCGAGGAGGTGTGGTCGCTCGGAAACACGCCGGCGCGGGTGGAGGTGTTGCGTCGTTGGCGTACAGCGGATTCGGCCGAAGCCCTGCGTCGGCTTCAGGAGACCTGGGCATCGGAGCCCGGTGACGTCAGGGCGGCGTTGCTCGGCGCGCTCGAGGTAGGGCTGTCGTCCACCGACGAGGCATTTCTCGAGATGGCCCTCGACGACCGCAAGGGATCGGTGCGGGCCGGTGCCGCCCGCCTGCTCACCAAGATTCCCGACTCCGGATTGCAGAAACGGATGATCGAGCGAGCCCGCGCTGTCCTGGTCGGTTCCGGTGGTGGCCGCCGGTGGCGTGTCGCACTGGTACTTCCCGAGGGTGCCGACCAGGCCGCTCGCCGTGACGGCATCGATCCCACACCGCCGAGGGGAACAGGGGCGGGTGGATGGCTTGCCAGTCAGGTTCTCGAAAGAGCGCCACTGTCGTTGTGGGAGGGCGTCTTCGGCAAGGATCCCGGCTCTTTGGTCGAGGCGGTCGCCGATGACGACGCCGACATCGTCCTCGGCGCGTGGAGTGCTGCCGCCGTCGCGCAACACAGCGCGACGTGGGCTCGGGCTCTGTACAAATGGAAAGGCGCCGAACCCGGCCTTGTCGGAGTGCTCGACGAGGCAGAGAGGGGTGAGGCGGCCGTGTGGTGGTTACGCAACCGACGCCCGCCCGGAGCAGTGCTGCCGCACCTACCTGTGCCGTGGCCGGACGAGGTCGCCGCGACAGCCCTCAACCTCGTTCTCCGAGAGTCGATCACGGGCTCGGGAACACAACTCTGGCATTGGCGTGGGCTGGTCGACCACCTGCGTACCGGCCTCCCCGTCGGACCTGGTCACCGATGGATCGAACAGATCGACGCGGTCACCGACCGGATGAAGGGCAGCTGGCCCCAGTTGCTCGAACCACTCAAGTGGGCGCTGATCCTGCGCGCCGCGATCACCGAGGAGATGAAGTGACAGACCCCGATGCGTCCACGGTGAACACAGACATCCTGCGACCACATGCAGAGCAACTGTATGCGCACGAGCTGGCGGCGCTCGCCGACACCGACGACCGGCCCCGGCCGCCACACTGGAATCTGTCCCCAACAGCGGTGGTGACCTATCTGTTGGGCGGCACGCTGGACGACGGGACGACGATCTCTCCCAAATACATCGGGCCCCGGCGCCTGGTCGAGGTGGCGGTCGCGACACTTGCGACCGACCGGGCGCTGCTGCTGCTCGGGGTACCCGGTACAGCCAAGACGTGGATGTCCGAGCACCTCACAGCCGCCATCAGCGGCCGCTCCACCCTGTTGATCCAGGGCACCGCCGGTACTCCGGAGGAAGCGATTCGCTACGGATGGAACTATGCCCGACTGCTGGCCGAGGGCCCGAGTGAGCAGGCGCTGGTTCCGTCACCGATCATGACCGCGATGCGTGAAGGGAAGATCGCACGCATCGAGGAACTCACTCGCATCCCGTCCGATGTACAGGATGCGCTCATCACAGTGTTGTCGGAGAAGTCACTCCCGATACCCGAACTCGACACCGAAGTGCAAGCGGCCAAGGGATTTTCGGTGATCGCCACCGCGAACAACCGGGACCGTGGTGTGAACGATCTGTCGTCGGCGCTTCGTCGTCGTTTCAACACGGTGGTCCTGCCGCTGCCCGCGACCGCCGACGAGGAGGTCGCGATCGTGACGCAACGCGTCCAAGCCCTCGGGCAGACGCTGGAATTGCCGGAGATCCCGAGTGCCTCCGATGAGATCCGCCGGGTGGTCACGGTGTTCCGCGAACTGCGGTCGGGACTGACGGCTGACGGCAGGACCCGGGTGAAGCAGCCGTCGGGCACCTTGTCGACGGCCGAGGCGATCTCGGTGATCACGCACGGTGCGGTGATGTCGGCCCACTTCGGCGACGGTGTGCTCCGACCCTCCGACACTGCCGCGGGCATCCTGGGCGCCGTGGTCAAAGACCCGGTCGCCGATGCGGTGGTGTGGACGGAGTACCTGGAAGCCGTTGTGCGCGAACGCAAGGATTGGGCCGACTTCTACCGGGCGTGCCGAGAGGTCGGATCTTGACGGCGGTGTCCGAACTGAGTACCGGCACCACGCCACCGCAGGTGCTCGACACCGGGCGTCACGAAGATGTTGGTCCGGGCACCTACGTGCTCGGGATACGGCACCACGGGCCGGGTTCGGCCCGTGGGGTCCTGGCCGAGTTGAGTCGCATCGACCCGGACATCGTGCTGATCGAAGGACCGGCGGATGCCGACCCACTTGTGGGCTTCGTCGGGTCGGGCGAGATGTCGCCGCCTGTCGCCATCCTCGCGTATGCGGTAACCAAACCTGCGGTCGCGGCATTCTGGCCCTTCGCTGCGTTTTCTCCCGAGTGGCAGGCCATGCGCTGGGCCGTCGACAATGCTCGGCCGGTCCGATTCTGTGACCTCCCTGCTTCGATGGTGTTGGCCCACAGCGGTGGTGGTGGCCGGAGCGGGACCGAGCCGGCGGACGATGACCTCACCCTCGACCTGGCCGAACCGGGTGGGCTCGACGCGGGTGCCCCCGTACGGACCGATCCCATCGGAGTGCTCGCCGACGCGGCCGGGTACGACGATCCGGAACGATGGTGGGATGACGTCATCGAAACACGCTCGGATGGTGGGGGTTTTGATGCCATCGCCGAGGCCATGACCGCGTTGCGCGAGGAACTTCCGCCGGTGGGCGATCTTGATGAACGACTACACGAGGAAAGACGCGAGGCGCATATGCGGCAGGTGCTGCGCAAAGCGCTCAAAGAGCCAGACGTGCAGAAGGTCGCGGTGATCTGCGGAGCGTGGCACGCCCCGGCGTTGATGGGAAAGTTGCCACCTGCAACCGCGGATGCGAAAGTGCTGCGGGGCACTCCCAAGGTCCGGGCAAAACTGGCGTGGGTGCCGTGGACACACTCGCGACTGGCGTTCACCTCGGGCTATGGCGCCGGGGTGGTGTCGCCCGGTTGGTACCACCACCTGTTCACGCAGCATCAGGACGTGATCACCCGGTGGCTGATCAAGGTCGCACACCTGTTGCGCGCCAAAGACATCGCGATCTCGTCTGCGCACATCATCGAGGCCGCCCGGCTCGCCGAGAGTCTGTCGACGCTCCGGCGGCGACCACTGCCGGGGCTCGCGGAGGTGAGCGAGGCGACCGAGGCGGTGATGTGCGACGGCGACGACACGGTGATGCGACTGATCGCCGACGAGCTGGTGATCGGGGAACAGCTGGGGTCCACGCCGGCGGACGCCCCGACGGTACCTCTGGAGGCGGATCTGCGGGCTGTTGCCCGTTCGGCCCGGCTCAAGATCGAGCCCATGGTGCGCGAGCTCGTGCTGGACCTGCGCAGACCTCCTGATCTGGCGAAGTCGGTTCTGCTGCATCGGCTTGCAGCTTTGTCGATCGACTGGGGCGTTCCGGAAGACGTGAGCGGTTCGGGCACCTTCAAGGAGGGCTGGCTCGTGGCGTGGAAGCCCGATTTCGCGGTCGACATCGTGGTCGCATCGGCGTGGGGGACCACGGTGGAGGCCGCCGCGACCAACAGGCTGATCGAGCGCGCGGTGAAGGCATCCCGGCTGTCCGGGGTCACCGCTGTGCTCGAGCAGGCGCTTCTTGCCGACCTCCCCGCCGCGGTGAGCCAGGTGCTGAACGCTCTACGCGACCGCGCTGCGCTCGACCGCGATGTGGAGCATCTGATGAGTGCTCTGCCTGCCCTGTCACGGGCCTTGCGCTACGGCGATGTGCGAGGCACCGACACCAGCGCCCTTGCCGACGTCACCACATCGTTGCTGGTCCGGGTCTCCGCGGGACTGCCCGCTGCGATCACCGGACTCGGCGCGGACGCTGCCGCCGAGTTCCGGACGTTGATCGATCAGGTGCACGAGGTGACTGCGCTGCTCGAACAGGGCGGGGTGGCCAGAGAAGAAGCAGCGAACTGGCGTGGCGTGCTCCGCGGCCTTGCCGATCGGCGGGATCTGCACGGTTCTCTGGTCGGTCGCATCGTCCGAATCCTGCTCGACTCCAGGGAGATCGACGGCGATGAGGCGGCAACGCGTTTGCATCGTGCGCTCTCGGTGGGTGCTGTGCCGGCGGACAAGGCTGCCTGGATCGACGGTTTCATCGGTGGGGGAGGCCTGCTGCTGGTGCACGATCGGTCGCTGCTGGCCGTCATCGACCACTGGCTGGCCGGACTGCCCGACGAGCAGTTCACCGAACTGGTCCCGTTGCTGCGGCGCACGTTCAGTGTGTTCGAGGCCGGAATCCGTCGCAACATCGCCGAGTCGGTGAAGGGTATCGGCGGAGGTGTGGTGCAGGTGGCGGCTCCGTCGTCGGTCGACCCGGAGCGTGCGGCGCCCGCTGTCGCCGTTGTCGCGGCGCTGCTCGGGCTGTCTGCCCCGCAGCCGCCCACACTGCCGGCGGCGAAGGATGGCGCTGATGACTCCTGATGAATCAGACCCGGTGGAAGACACCAGGCTGCGACGGTGGCGAATGGTGGTGGGCACTGCGGCGGATGAGCCGCTCGGGACGCCCGATCCCGGACACATGCAAGGAATGGATCGGTCGCTGGCCGCCCTCTACGAGTCGGACCGTTCGCGCAGAGGCGGCTTGGGCGGGTCGGCGCCGTCGGTGGCCCGTTGGTTGGGCGACATTCGAAAGTACTTCCCCTCGAACGTGGTTCAGGTTATGCAGCGAGACGCAGTCGAACGTCTGGGCATCACCAAACTGCTCGCCGAGCCGGAGTTGATGGATACCGTCGAGGCGAACATCGAGATGGTGAGCACACTGATCGGGCTCGGCAAGGCCATCCCGGAGACGTCGAGGGCATCGGCGCGCGCTCTGGTCCGCAAGGTGGTGGACGACGTCGAGCGCCGAGTGGCCGACCAGACGCGTGCAGCCGTCACCGGTGCGCTGAACCGGGCGGCAACCACGCATCGCCCGCGACCGGGTGACATCGACTGGAATCGCACGATCGCCAGGAATCTGAAGCACTATCAGCCGGATTACCGCACGGTGATCCCCGAGCACCTGGTTGGGCATGGTCGGCGGGCCCGACATCTGGGGCGCGACGTCATCGTGGCCATCGACCAGTCGGCATCGATGGCGTCGTCGATCGTGTACGCGTCGATCTTCGGTTCGGTGCTGGCATCGATGCGGTCGGTGAAGACCTCTCTGGTGCTGTTCGACACCGAAATCGTTGATCTCACAGACGAACTGGAAGATCCGGTGGACGTCTTGTTCGGCGCGACCCTCGGCGGTGGTACCGACATCAACCAGGCGATCGCGTATTGCCAGGGCCTGGTCACCCGACCTGCCGAGTCGATCTTTGTCCTCATCTCCGATCTCTACGAGGGCGGCCTCCGAGAGAAGATGCTGGCCCGGGTCGCTGCCATGACAGCGGCCGGGGTGCAGGTCATCGTGCTACTGGCGCTGTCCGATGAGGGTGCGCCGGTATTTGATCGGGACATCGCAACGGCTCTGTCCGCCATGGGCATACCGGCTTTTGCATGCACACCCGACGCTTTCCCAGAACTTCTTGCGGTGGCCATCGGTCGCGGCGACATCGCGGCTTGGGCGACGTCGAAGGAGCTCGCGGCGCGTGGGATGTGATCAGGCGGGGATCTTGTCCGCCGCCGCCCCGATGAGGTTCAAGGCGTAGGGAACGGAGTAGATCGTCGGTTCACTCAGTGCAGCTGCGTTGTTGTTGTTCACGTACACCACCGCACCGCTTTTGACGGCTGTCCGATTCGACCAGCCCGGTAGCGATTCGAACGCCGCCGGATCGCCGCCCAGTGGCCAGAGTACGAGCAAGTCGGAGTTCAGCAGATCGGTGCGTTCACGCGAGATCAGTACGCGTGTCTGGCCTTCGGCGACCTCTTTGACCTTGGGGTCGAGAACCATGCCCATCGACGACATCAACTTGCTGACCGGATCGGTGTCGTCGGCGACCACACCGACCTGACCTTCCTGGGTCAGCTGTCCGAACGAGAATGTCTTGTTCTGTGCTGCAGGATGATCCGTCTTGAAGTCGGCGACCTGAGATTCCACATCGTCCACCAGTGACTGGGCCTTGTCTTCTTTGCCGAAGATCCGGCCCGCCGTCAGTGTCACGTCTTGCCAGGAGTCCATGACCGCATCCTTGGCCATCACCGGAATGGTCGGGGCCACCTGGCTGATCCGCTTGTATTCGTCCTCGCTGCCGAGATATCCGGCGAGGATGAGATCTGGCGCGAGGGCAGCGAGTTGGGGGACGCTGATGGATTCCGTGCCGAAATAGGTGATGACCTCGGCGTCGTTCTCCGGCGTCCATTCGAATCGGTTGTTCTCGCCGGCGTATCCCTCGGTCACGTACCGGGCTTTGATCGGTTCGTCGAGTGCGAGGAGGGAATCGGTCCAGCTGCCCGTCAGCGTGACCACCGTCATCGGGTCGGAATCGATTGTGGTGGAACCGAACTGGTGCTCGACAACCACCGGTTCGTAAGCCCCGTTGTCGGAGGATTCGTCGTCTGGGGAGCTACAGCCTGCCGCCAGTAGCGACAAGGCAACCAGCACGCTGCCGATGATTTTTCCGTGATCGAACGCCCGGCGCATGCTTCACCCTTCACCAAAATCCAACTTGAGTTAGGAGAGCCTAACCATGCGTAGGGTTGAAAGGCAACTACTTCTTGGGTCCGGGGGCGCCAGGGGCAGCGGCCTTTGCTGCATCCGGGGCGTCGTACCCGCGATCGCCGTGCCGCTTTTGCATCCAGATGCCGATGGCCACGATGATGACCGCCGAGATGGTCGACAACGTGATGGCGTCGCGTTGATCGGAGTCGAACGCCATCAGTATCAGCACGGCGACGATGAATACGATGACCAGTCCGGTGAGGTACGGGAACAGCCACATCCTCACGGCGGGAACCTGATCGCGGGCTCGCATCGACTTACCGAGTACCAGCTGGCTCACCGCGATGGACAGGTACACGAACAGCGCAACTGCGCCGCTGGTGGCCAGCAGGTAGCCGAAGATCTTGTCGGGGAGGACGTAATTGCCGATGACTGCGAGGAATCCCAGCACCATCGATGCGAGCACCGACACCCACGGGACCCCGTTGGCCGTCAGCTTCTTGACCGCGGCGGGAGCCTCGTGCCGTTCGCCGAGCGAATACAACATCCGTGATGCTGTGTACAACGCGGAGTTGAGGCACGATGCGACTGCCGTCAGCACCACCACGTCCATGATCTGCGCGGACGCGGGAATACCTATCGTCTCGAGCACTGTCTGATACGACCCGTCATCGAGCTGGTTGTAGGGCACAAGGGCCACCACCACGAAGATCGAACCGATGTAGAAGATGCTAATGCGCCAGATCACCGAGTTCACCGCGCGTGTGATGCCCTTTTCCGGGTCGGGTGATTCGGCCGCGGCGATGGTGACTATCTCGGTGCCCATGAAAGAGAACATCGTCACCAGCATGGCCGAGATGATCGCGGTGGATCCGTTCGGAAGGAAGCCGTCGGGCTCCCAGAGATGGCTGACCCCGCTGGTCTCCGAACCCGGGAACAAGCCGAGGATCGCCACCACGCCGATCGCGATGAACGCAATGATGGCAACAACTTTGATCAAGGCGAACCAGAACTCGAACTCGCCGTAGTTCCCGACACTGATGAGGTTGGTGGCGGTGAGCAACAGTGTGACGGCAAGGGCCCAGATCCACTGTTCGCCGCCGATGAGTTTGCTGAAGATCTCCGCGGCCGCGGTGGCCTCCACAGGAATCACCAGCACCCAGAACCACCAGTAGAGCCATCCGACGGAGAAGCCCGCCCAGCGCCCCAATGCCCTGTGCGAATAGACCGAGAAGGAACCCGTGTTGGGGTTGGCGGTGGCCATCTCGCCGAGCATGCGCATCACCAGCACCACAAGTGTTCCGGCAAGCGCGTACGAGATGATGACTGCCGGCCCGGCCTTCTCGATCGCATTCGCTGAACCGACGAACAGCCCGGCACCGATGACGCCGGCGATCGAGATCATCGTGATGTGTCTGGGTTTGAGGCTGGTGCCCAACGTCGCCGACGTGGCCGATCCGCCGGGGTTCTTCTCTGTGGTGCTCACGACTGAGCGTCCGTGCAGACGTTTCCGTGCCGCAGGATGACGCCGGGCGTCGACACAGCAGGCAGTGGGGTTGTTGTCGGCATGATGATCTGCCCTCTCGTTGCGCTGCGAGAAACTTGTTGCGCAGACTACCCCTTTGCGTCCGGCGCAAACCGCCGGCACCTGTCCACCTGTTGTGGCTTGTCAGCCCTCATCGTCCCTGCCGGCCGGGTCTTCCGGCGGGAGGTCTGGCGGCTGCGAATGGCTCTGCCGCATCAACCGATGTTCGTGTTCTCTGAGCGCTTCGTCGCGGGTGGCGATGACCTCGGCCCATTCGGCATCAACGGTTTCGCCCACGTGGTTGGCCCGGTTGACCCGCGGGACTTGATCGGGATCAACACATGCCGGCGGGATCCAGGCGACCCGGCCCGCGTCGGCGCCTTCGGTGAGTATGACGGTATGCCACTGGTCAGGGCCGTCGCCGATCATGGCGTGATGGGCGGGGCAGGCCGGCACCAGCTCATCGACATTGGTGAGGCCACCCAGAATCCACGCGTTCACGTGATGGATCTCGGCCCAGGTGGCCGGTTGGCGACAACCCGGGTGCGAACAGCCACGGTAGGCGGCGAACAACGCCAACCGCTGGCCCTGCTGGGCAACGCGTTTCGCCCGCGCGTAGTACAGGACTTCGGCCGAGTGATGTGCGAATACAGCCAACGACTTGTCTGAGCGAGCGGCGAGTTCGAGAGCGTCTTTGACTGGGAGATCCACCCCCGACGCGGTGGTTGCGATGCCTGCCACGTCGTCGAGTTGCTGCTTTGTCATCGTGATGATCACCTGGGCCGGCAACCCGCGGTGGGACGTGCCCAGAAGTTTGTATTCCAGGACGGTGCGCAGAATCGCTTTGAACGCGTCGTGTTGGCGCTGGGCGGTGGTGCGGGTGTCGCGGTGGGCGGCCGACTCGATCAGTGCTTTGTGGTGGCCCGGATCGTCGACGGCTCCGGCCGGGGAATCGGGGTCATCAGGGTTGTTCATGCCTGGGGCAGCCCACACATCGAGGACTGTCTTGAACAGTGCCAGTGTCTGCGGATCGAGGGTGCCGGTGATCTTGGCCATCAGATCTGCGCCCTGTTCGCCCACACTCAACCCGCGATTGCGTTTGCGGTCCTGCTCATCGGTCAGTGCGCCGTCGGGGTCGACCCGCGCCAGCACCTCGCGTCCACACTGGATCAGGTCGGTCGGATTCATCGTGCGCGCGTTGTCGACCATCCACGCATCGACAACGTCGAGTACCTCGGGCGCGGCCTTGTTGGGGATGTGTCTGCGCACATCGAGCATGACATCCATGTGCGCGAGACCAATTACTCCCTCCGCCAGCGCTTTTGCTGCTGCAGGGCACTTCGGCGGAAGCATCTCGCCCTGCAGGGAGTGAAGCCGGGCGACGGCATCCAATGCCTTCAGCCGCGATGACGCATCGCCGCGGGTCACCCGCAACTCACTCATCACGAAGCGGTGCAAAGTCGGATGCCCGGCCTTGCGGAATGCGCCCCGATCTGACACTTCGAGTAGCCGTTGCAAACCTTGAAAACCAAGGGCACGAACAGCTTTCTCGTTCATTCGTGCCGGCTCGCACACCGACGCGTCGTCAAGATCTGACGAAGACGCATCCGCTATTCGGTCCAGGACAGAACTCAGGTCTCGATACAGGCCGATCAACACCGGCGTCGCCGGTGGATCAAGAGAAGTGGTATCGGTCATCGGTTGGTCCCCCCGGGCCTCGATCAACTGATCCCAGACTACCTCGATGCTGACCATTTGTCGAACACGTGTTCGAGTACCGACAGTTGTGAGTGCCTCGACAGCACGAATCATTCTGCCGCGGCGCGGTATTCGCCAGCCAATCGACTGTCGTGCTTCTCATCGGGTACGCGATCATCGCCGACGTCATGTCGGAGGCGTTGTCGACGTCGAAAGGCGTACCTCCACCGGGTGCGTAGCATCTGCGGACAAGGGCTGACGACGAAGGGCTTTTGATGACAACACCGTTTGGGCAGGCAGGAACTGCGAAATACGTGCAGCTGACCACGTTCCGTAAAGACGGGACACCGGTGTCCTCGCCGCTGTGGGCGGCGCTCGATGGCGACAAGTTGTTGATGTGGACGGTGACCGATTCATGGAAGGTGAAGCGGTTGCGCCGTAATCCGGCCGTGGTGGTCCAGGCGTGCGACGTGCGGGGCAAGCAGACGTACGGAGATCCCGTGCCCGGCACGGCCCAGATCCTCGATACGCCGGGCAGTGACCACGCCAGGGACGTGGTGCAGAAGAAGTACGGGCTTCTCGGATGGGTCACGGTCAAGGGCAGCCTGCTGCGCAGAGGCAAGAAGGGCACCGTGGGGTTGGCGATCACCGCAAGCAGCTGAATTGACCCCGGTGTTCGTCGCCGCCAAAAACCGGCAGGCAGGTTGTGTGAGCCCGCCATTGCGGTAGATTGTCAACAATCTACGAAGACGGAACGCGAGGGGTTTGGGTGCGGTGACTCATGTCCGATGAGATCAAGAAGTCCGGCGGTGCCCGCGGGCGCGTGGCCAGGCCTCGGGTACTCGAACCCCTGGTCCAGGAGTCGACTCCGGCCATCATCGCCCGTCAACTGCGTGCAGCCATCGCCAAAGGCGACTTTCCTCCCGGTTCGCAACTGACCGAATCGGGCCTGGCGGCCGATCTGGGTGTCAGCCGTGGACCACTGCGTGAGGCCATGCAGCGGTTGACGCAGGAAGGGCTGCTGGTCAGCTACCGGAACCGCGGTCTGTTCGTGATCACGATGGACGACGACGACATCAAGGACATGTACGTCGCCCGGGCCGCGGTCGAGCGCGCCGCACTCGAACAGGTGATCCTGCGCCGCCCAGACGACGCCGTCGACGTCCTCACCGCCGCAGTCGAGGAGATGGAGCGGTACGCGGACGACCCCAACGGTCCGCAGATTGCGGACGCGGACATGGCATTTCACCATGAACTCGTCGAACTCGCAGGTAGCCCCCGGCTCTCGCGACTTCACGAGACCATTCTCGTCGAGACACGGATGTGTCTGGGGGCCATGCGAGGCACCTACGTATCCGCCGAAGAGCGGATCTCCGAACACCGCCGCATCGTTTCGGCAATCGCCCAGCGGGACACAAAATCGGCCGACGAACTGATGGTCGACCACATGCGGGACGGGTTGCGGCGAATCATCGCCGAACCGGGTGCCGTATCTCAGTTCGGTGGCGCAGCGATAACGTCGAGTCCGAACGTGCCCGTCGACCGACCGGTATCGGGAAGATAGATCGGGCTTCGGCAACCTGCCGGGGCCACCACCCTCGAGGAGGCCTCACCGACAAACGCCAAGTCACCTGCTTTCAAAACGCGGAAGTAGCAGGAATCTGTGGGCCTCGAAGACACCAGAGCCCGACGTCTTCAATTTTAGGGGGTATCAATGAGCCCGAACATCGCGAAAACGAATTCAGACGTTGCACCAGGATTTCCGGATCCGGATTCACCGGAAGGCAAGAAGCTCTTACGCAAGGCCATCGGCGCATCCGCCATCGGCAACGCGACCGAGTGGTACGACTACGGCGTCTACGCGGCCACCACGACTTATCTCACGCAAGCCTTCTTTCCCGGCGACCTCGGGACCATCGGCACGATGCTGGGATTTGCGATCTCATTTGTGCTCCGACCGCTCGGCGGCATGATCTGGGGTCCGATCGGAGACCGCATCGGCCGAAAAGCCGTGCTGGCCATGACCATTTTGCTCATCTCGGGCGCCACCGCCCTCATCGGACTGCTGCCCACGCATGCGGTCGCCGGCGTATGGGCGCCGATCCTGTTGATCGCACTCCGGGTGGTCCAGGGATTCTCCACCGGAGGCGAATACGGCGGAGCGGCAACGTTCATGGCCGAATACGCGCCGGACAAGAAGCGCGGCCGCTACGGAAGCTTCCTCGAGTTCGGCACACTCGCCGGATTCGTGATGGGCACCGCCATCGTGCTGCTGCTCGAACTGGCGCTCAGCGACCAACAGATGGAGACCTGGGGCTGGCGCATCCCGTTCCTGCTCGCGTTGCCACTGGGCCTGGTGGGTCTGTACCTGCGAAATCAGATGGAGGACACACCGGTCTTCAAGGAACTCGAGCAGAAGGATGAGATCGAGGGCACCGCGTGGACGCGGTTCAAGGATCTGCTCACCAACTACTGGCAGCCCATCTTGGTGATGTTCGGCCTGGTGATCGCCCTCAACGTGGCCAACTACACGTTGCTGGCGTACCAGCCGACATACCTCAAGACCACCATCGGAATGAGCGAGACCACCGGCACGGTTGTCATCCTCATCGGCGAGCTGGCGATGATGGCGTGTATCCCGTTCTTCGGTGCCTGGTCGGACAAGATCGGCCGCAAACCGATGTGGTGGGGTTCGCTGATCGGTTTGTTCGTGTTCGCGTTGCCGATGTATTGGCTGATGGGGCAGGGCTTCGGTTGGGCCATCGTCGGATTCCTGGTGCTGGGGCTGCTGTACATCCCGCAGCTGTCCACCATCTCGGCAACGTTCCCGGCCATGTTCCCCACACAGGTGCGGTACGCCGGGTTCGCCATCTCCTACAACGTGGCCACGGCGGCGTTCGGAGGCACGGCTCCGCTGATCAACGACGCGGTCACCGAGAACGAGGGTTGGGAGTTGTTCCCGGCCGGCTACATGATGCTCGCCTGCGCGATCGGCATGATCGCGCTGCCCTTCCTGCGCGAGACGGCAGGATTCTCGATTCGGGGCACCGACATCCCAGGTGAGGAAACCGACGCCGAGAAGAAGTTGGTGCACAACAACTGACGCACCACGATCGGGCCCGTGGGACGCCGTCGAGGGCTATTCGCCCTTCGGCGGCGTCCACGGGGACGATCGTGACCACTTGCCGGTCAGAACAGGCGCAGCGCCAGCAATGCGTAAGCCTTTGCAGCTGTGACCAATTCGTGAATCGACACCGATTCATCCGGGCGGTGTGCTTGATCGTTGAGACCACCAGGGCCCAGGACGATGGCGGGGATCCCGAGGTCCCGGCTGATGAAGCCGCCGTCGCACGCCGCGGTCCAGCCGGTGATCTCG
Organism: Williamsia muralis NBRC 105860; assembly: GCF_001598915.1. Lineage (GTDB taxonomy): Bacteria > Actinomycetota > Actinomycetes > Mycobacteriales > Mycobacteriaceae > Williamsia > Williamsia muralis. The sequence continues at coordinate 898,447 of NZ_BDAP01000002.1, forward strand.
GTATGGCCACCGGCGTCACCGACGGCACGAGCGGCCTCGGTGACCAATGGGTGGTCGATGGTGGTCTGAAAACCCGGCATCGACATCGTCACCTCGACGTCCACTGTGATGCCGTCGCTGTCGATGCCCGCTTCGGTGATGGCGCCGCGTAACCAGGAGGCCACTGCGTTGGCGTCTTCCCCGGGCATCAGTCGGCGGTCGAAGCTGACGGTCGCATGCGGTGCGACCACCGAGATGCCCTGCCCGCCTTCGATCAGCCCGGTGTTCCAGGTTCCCGAGCCCAGGAGCGGGTCTGGTGAGCGCGCCAGTCGGCGGGCGTCGGCACGGACGAGGTCGATGATCGCGGCGGCTGCGTCGATGGCGTTGCGGCCATCTGCCGGGCGACCCGAATGCGCGGCCCGTCCGGTCACCCGGACCTCGAGGTAAGAGGCTCCGCGGCAGGCGATCACGGTTTCGAGGTCGGTCGGTTCGGCTACCACACAACCGGCGAATCGATACGATCCATCGCTCCGGGTCACAAAATCGCGGATGCCGATGCCGAGGTCCTCCTCGTCGACGGTGCAGACCAATTGGACAGGCCCGGGTAGTTTCACCCCCGAGCGTGACAAGGCCGCCATCGCGATGATTGCGGCCGCGAGGCCACCCTTCATGTCGGTGGCGCCGCGACCGTAGATCCGCCCCGCGTCGACCGTGGATTCGAATGGATCGCGTGTCCATCCGTCACCGGCAGGTACCACGTCCGAGTGGCCGAGGACCATGAGACCGGGTGCATCGCCGGTGCCGGGGAGTGTCGCAGTGAAGTTCGGTCTGCCCGGGGCCACCTCCCAGCTGTCGACGATGAAACCGAGTTCGTGACAGGCCTTGTGGAGTACCTGGACCGTCTGTTGCTCGGTGCCGCCGGGATTCTCGCCGCCCGCGTCGATGAGCGAGCAGGTCAGTGCCACCAACTCAGGCTCGTCGATCAGCTCGAGAACAGACCGTTCGGTCATGCCGCCAGTGCCAGATCCAGTGCGGTACGCAGCCGCTTCACGCCCTCGTCGATGCGGTCGGGTGTGCTGGATGCAAAGCACAGCCGCAGCGCGTTTCGGTAGTGGCCACCGGGCGACAACGCCGGGCCCGGAATGAACGCAACACCTTCGGCCAGTGCGATCTCGAACAGCTCGCGGGTGTCGATACCGGCATATTTACCTTGCAATGTCACCCAGAGGAAGAAGCCACCCTCGGGATGTGTGGTGGCCACCTCATCGCCCAGATGTGTGTGCAGAGAGGCGATCATCGCGTCCCGACGAATGCGGTACAGGTCGCGCAGCATCACCAGATGGTCCTCCAACCCACCACGCGAGATGTACTCGGCCACGATGTGCTGGTTGGGCACGTTGGTACATGTGTCCATCGCCTGCTTGCCGTTGATCAGCAGCTGCCGCAGAGCGGGGTCGGCGTCCACCCATCCGACGCGCCACCCCGGCGCGAGGATCTTCGAGAACGTGCGAACCGAAAAGAGCAGTGGGTCATCGGGACTCAGAGTCCGGAACGTGGGGATGTCCTCGCCGGAGAACCGCAGCAGCGCGTACGGATCGTCATCGATGATGACCGCGCCCCACTTGTGGGCCAACTCCAGCAACGCGACTCGCCGTTCCAGCGACAAGGTGACGCCACTCGGGTTCTGGAAATTGGGGATGGTGTATATGGCCTTGGGGGTTCGATGAGTTCGCGCGACCAGATCCGGCAGTTGGTCCACCATGAGTCCCTCGTCGTCCACCGGCACCTCGAGTAGCTGAGCCCCGTACGACAGGGCGGTGGCGCTTCCGTTGGTGTACGTGGGCGACTCGACGATCACGAGGTCGCCGGGGTCGACGAACAACTTGCAGGCCAGATCGAGTCCCTGCATACCGCCGGTGGTGATGACCAGCCGGTCCTCGGATGCCGGATCAGGTGTGCCGGCAAGGTATTTGACCAGTAGATCGAGCAGACGCGGCTCGCCCTCGGAAGCGCCGTAGGTGAACGACGTGTGGTCGAGGATGCTGCCGGCTATCTCGCGGAATTCGTCGGCGGGTACCGCCTCGTCGGCGGGTGAACCCATCGCGAAGCGGACGATGTCGTGCTTCTGCGCGGCGAGCAGCGACGTCGACGAGTCGATCATCGACCCGACCAGATCTTTGGCCCGGCCGGCCAGCGGGAAGGTGCGGCTGGAGTGGGACAGATCGGTTGCGGTCATGCGGTCACCTCTCACTTCTCATCAGGTCACTTGCGGATCAGGTCTCGCGGAAAGCTGGTGAACGTCTCGACCCCGGTCGCGCTCACCCGCACCGACTCGGACAACTCGAATCCGTAGCCGTCCATCCACATTCCACAGACGATGTGAAATGTCATGTTCTCCTCGAGGATCGTCTCGTCCTCGGTCCGGATGCTGATGGTGCGCTCACCCCAGTCCGGTGGGTAGCCGATACCGATCGAATAGCCGAGCCGTGAGGGCTTTTCGAGTCCGTACTTGGCCAAAGTCCAGTTCCACGTGGAGGCGAGCTCCCGCGTCGGCACGCCCGGTGCGATGGCGTCGAGAACGTTGTTGAGGCCCTCTGCGGTGGCTCCGGCAACGTAGTCGACATCCTTGTTCACCGGTCCGAGTGACACGGTGCGGGCGAGAGGGCAGTGGTACCGGTTGTGGGCGCCCGTCAGCTCGACCACCACTGCCTCACCACCGACGAAAGTGCCCTGATGCCAGGTGAGGTGAGGGGTGTCGGCTGCTTCGCCCGTGGGCATCATCGGCACGATGGCCGGGTAGTCGCCGCCGAATTGATCGGTACCGGTGATCTGCGCCTGCGAGATCGCCGCTGCCGCATCACACTGTCGCACTCCGATGTCGATGGTGTCGATGGCCGCGCGCATCGCCTCCGAGCACACCATGCCCGCCTGCCGCATCAGCTGCACCTCGGCATCCGATTTGACCGACCGCACCCAGTTCACGAGCTCGAAGCAGTCCACCAGCTTCCACTCCGGGATCGCGTTGAACAGCGCCCGATACGCCTTGGGGGAGAAGAAGTGCGAGTCCATCTCCAAGCCGACGGAGCCACCTCGCGACGCCGGCGCGATCAGATGCCGTTGTCGCAAGGCGAATGCCACCCAATCGAACGGATGCACGTGGGGCCTGTGGATGTAGCTCTCGGGGTAGCCGACGATCTGCTCGTCGGGCAGCCAGGTGGTGCGATGTGCACCGCGAGCGTCCATGTCGCGCGCGAAGAACACCATGTCGCCGTCCATCGGTACGAACAACATCTGTGGGGTGTAGAAGGACCACGCGTTGTACCCGATGAGGTAGAAGATGTTTGCCGGGTCCGTGACGATGATCGCCGACAGCCCCTGCCGGTCCATCAACTTGCGGACAGCCGCCAGCCGCTGCTCGTATTCGGCGTCGGTGAACAGCTGCGATCCGAGATACATACTGTGTCCTCACACCTTTCGGTGAACGTTCGGGGTTGTGCCGGTCTGATCAGGTCCTCGGTATGGCGAGATACTTGATCTCGAGGAACTCCTCGATCCCGACCCGGCCGCCTTCGCGGCCCAATCCGGATTGTTTCACCCCACCGAAGGGTGCTGCAGGGTTGGAGACCAAACCTGTGTTGAGACCCACCATTCCGACTTCGAGGGCCGACGACATCCGCAGTCCACGATCGATGTCTTGGGTGAACAGATAGCCGACCAAACCCCACGGTGTGTTGTTGGCCATCTCGATCACCTCTTCTTCGGTGTCGTAGGGGATGACCGGTGCCACCGGCCCGAAGATCTCGGTACCCATCAGCTCGGACTGCGGGTCGACACCCGAGAGCACCGTCGGCTGGTAGAAGTAGCCGGCATCAGCGCCCTCCCCACCGCCCACCACCACGGTGGCCCCTCGTTCGACGGCGTCCGAGACCAAGGTGCGGACCTTGTCGACGGCCTTGCGCTCGACGAGCGGCCCCACCTGGGTGCCCTCGTCCACGCCGTTGCCGACGTTCAACGCGCCCATCCGTTCGGCCAGCTTCCTGGCGAACTCGTCGGCCACGCTGCGATGCACGAACATTCGGTTGGCCGCCGTGCAGGCCTCACCCATGTTGCGCATCTTGGCGACCATCGCGCCGCCGACGGCCTTGTCGAGATCGGCGTCAGGGCAGACGATGAACGGTGCGTTGCCGCCCAGTTCCATCGACGTGCGCATCACGGTCCGAGATGCCTGCTCCAGCAGCAACTTTCCGACCTGGGTGGATCCGGTGAAGCTGACCTTGCGGGCCAGCCCACTGTCCATCCAGGTCTCCACCACGGAACCGGGGTCGTCGGTGGTGACCACGTTCAGCACACCGGCAGGCAAGCCGGCGAGCGTGAGGATCTCGGTGAGGGCAAGCGTTGTGAGCGGGGTGAGTTCGGCAGGCTTGAACACCATGGTGCAGCCGGCTGCGATCGCAGGCCCGATCTTGCGGGTGCCCATCGCCAGTGGGAAGTTCCACGGGGTGATGAGGATGCACGGTCCCACCGGCTCCTTCGTCACCAGGATGCGGTTTGCACCGTCGCCGGTGGTGGTGTGACCACCGTCGATTCGGACCGCCTCTTCGGAGAACCATCGGAAGAACTCTGCGCCATAGGCCACTTCACCTCGCGCCTCGGCCAGAGGCTTGCCCATCTCGGTGGTCATGATCAGCGCCAGATCCTCCTGTCGTTCGAGGATCAACTCGTATGCCCGGCGGAGGATGTCGCTGCGTGTGCGTGGCGGTGTTGCCGCCCAGCTCTTCTGGGTGGCCGCGGCCGACTCGATGGCCGCAGCGGCATCGGCCTGTGCACCCTTGGCGACGTGGGCGATGACCTCACCGGTGGCGGGGTTCTCGACCGCGAAGGTGGCGCCGTCCGCTGCTGGGCCCCACTCGCCGTCGATGTACAGGCCGGTGGGCAGAGAAGCGATCAGCTCGGCTGCCCGGGCACGTCGTTCGGCGTTCTGGGCGGCGGGTGTGACGGTGGATGTCGTCATGGTCGAACCTCCTCGGTGGTCTCGGATGAATTGGCCGGGTCGAGTAATTCGGCCAGGTGGACCGACTCGACGGCCGGCACGGTGTCGTCGGTGGCAGAGAGGTGCGAAACGGCCATCGCACAACTGAATCCGTCGGTGAGGACCGGTGTGGATTGGTCCCGGGCACGCAGCGCTGGGGCGAGCGCCTGTTCGGCTACACCCATGCTGACGTCGTAGTGACCTTTCTCGAAGCCGAAATTGCCTGCCACACCGCAGCATCCGTCGGCCTGCTCGACCTCGGTCGCCCCGAGTCTGCGCAGGACCGATTGCTGCACGGTTGGCCCGAACGCCGAGTACTCGTGGCAGTGGGTCTGCACGACGACGTCCGCGGGCAACGGCACGGGCGGTTTCCACCCGTCGTCGAGTAGATGGCCCACCTCGTCGGCAAAACTCCGAACCCGTGAAGCCACCCGGCGGGCGACCTCGCTGTGCACCAACTCCGGGAGGTCCTTGCGCAGTGCGGCGGCGCAGCTCGGTTCGGGCACCACGATCGGCCGGTCAGTGCCGTCGTCGAGAGCAGCGGCGGTACGGGTCAGCACCTTTCGCGCGTGATCGAGTTGCCCGGTGGAGATCCAGGTGAGCGCGCAACATTGGTCGGCCGAACAGCTCACGGTCTGGCCTCCCGATTCCAGGACTCGGGCCGCGGCACCGGCGACGTGTGGCCGGAACGCCTTGGTGAACGAGTCGACGAACAGCACGACGTCGGATGTCGGGTCGGTGCGTAGACCGGCCATCGCGGTGTGCACCTGTTTGCGGGTGGCGAAGGCGGGCATGGTGCGTCGCGGATCAAGCCCGCCGGCCCGGGATGCGGGACCGGCGAGGCGGCCCGCCAGCATCCTGTTGATGACGGGGGCCAAAGCCTTGGCGGCGCTGAGCCAGGCAGGCATCCAGCCGAGCGAATAGTGCGACAGCGGGCGCAGGCGCCGCCGGTAGTAGTTGGAGAAGAACTCGGACTTGTACGTGGCCATGTCGACGCCCACCGGGCAATCGGTCGAACACGCCTTGCATGACAGGCACAGGTCGAGGGCTTCGCGAGAATCCTCGTCGCGCCAGCCAGTTTCGATGTCGGGTGCGGTGCGGACCATCTCCTGCAGCACCCGTGCCCGGCCGCGGGTGGAGTCCTTCTCGTCGCGGGTGGCGCGGTAACTGGGGCACATGACACCACCGGAATCGGACCGGCAGCGCCCGACGCCGATACACCCCTGGACCGCATGCACAAAGGGGTCTAGGCCTGGTTGTCCATCGTCACGGGTCCTGGGCGTGCCGAGATCAAAACTGGTGCGCCATACGCGGCTGGGCACGTCGGCGAGCACAAGATTGGCATCGATGGGGTCCGGATCGACGATGCTGCCGGGGTTGAGGATGCCTGCCGGATCCCAGATCCGCTTGAAGGCGCCGAAGGCCTCGATCATCTGAGGCGAGTACATCAGGGGCAACAGCTCCGAGCGGGCCCGGCCATCGCCGTGTTCACCCGACAGCGAACCGCCGTGACGCACAACGAGTTCGGCGGCGTCATGACAGAACTTCCTCATCACCGCTCGGCCCTGCGCACTGCGGAGGTCGAAGGTGATCCGGACATGCATGCACCCGGCGCCGAAGTGTCCGTACATGACACCGGTCAGTCCGTGGTGGTCGAGCAGTGCGGTGAACCCTTCCAGATAGTCGGCGAGCCTTTCGGGGGCAACGGCCGAATCCTCCCAGCCGGGCCAGGATTCGTAGCTGCCGCCGTCCTCGGGGTTCACCTGCTGCGGTGCCACCAGCCGTGACGACAATCCGGCGCCGTCCTCCCGGATACGCCACAGCGAGACCCGTTGCTGGCGGTCGGGCACGGTCCGGCCGTCCACCAGTCGCCCGTTCGTATAGAGCTTGTCGAGAAGGTCCTGCGCCGCCTGCGGCACGTTCGAGCTGCTCTCCTCGTCGAGATCCACGTACAGCCAGGCATTTCCCTGTGGCAGGCCGACCACGGAGTCGTCGCCTCGACGCGCTTGCATCGTCTCGACGATGCGCTCGTCGATACCTTCGATGGCCGACGGCTTGAACTCGAGCAGGGTCGGTACGTCGCGGGCGGCGTCCACCACGTTGCGGTAGCCGAGACAGAGCAGCAGCGCGCTGGTGGGCGCGGGCACGAGACGAACGGTGGCCGAGACCACGATCGCACAGGTGCCTTCGGTGCCGACCAGGGCGCGGGCCACGTCAAAACCGTTTTCGGGCAGCAACTTACCGAGGTGGTAGCCGGACACCTGGCGTGGGATCCGGTCCATCTCGGTTCGCAGTACGGCCATGTTCGCCGCCGTCAGCTCGCGCATCGCCGCACTCAGTTGGGCTGCCCGGGCCACCGCTTCGGTGTCGGAGGGGTCGGTTGCGCTCAACCCGTCGCGGAATGCGGTGAGGCGCAGTCCATCGGCCGTGACCAGGTTCAATGCCTCGACGTGGTCGGTGGTGCGCCCGTGGCGCACCGAGTGGTTGCCGCAGGCGTCGTTGCCGATGGCCCCGCCGAGGGTGGCCCGGGACTGGCTCGAGGGGTCCGGTGCAAAGGTCAGTTCACCGTCGGTCTGGGCCGCGACTTGTTGCTGCAGGGTGGTGAGCACCATGCCGGCCTGCGCCACCGCGGTCCTGCCGTGCGGATCGACGGAGATGAGCCTGTTCATGTGCCGCGAGAAGTCCAGCACCACGCCGGTCCCGATCGCGTTGCCGCCCATGCCCGTTCCGCCACCGCGGGCGGTGAGCGTGAGGTGATGCCGGTGGCAGTAGGCGGCCACCGCAGCCACCTCGCGATCGTCCCGAGGGAAGACCACCGTGAGGGGCTTGAGTCGGTAGTTCGAGGCGTCGTAGGAGTATTCGGTGAGACGGCGAGACGAGGCGTCGGCGCTCAGCCCGAGCGCTTGTAGATCAGTGGCAACACGGGAGCCGGACAGTTCGGGGTCCATCACCCCCGCTATCCCAGTGCCGCGGTCAAAGCGGCCTCGAATCTGTTCAGACCCGTGGCCATTTCGTCTTCTGAGATCACCAGGGCGGGGATGAGGCGAACAACGTTGCCCATCGGTCCACACGTCAGCGTCAGCAGCTTCTCGGGTATGCACGCCTGCTGCACGGCGGCTGCCGAGACACTGTCGGGCGTGCCCGCATCGTCAACGAATTCGATGCCGGCCATCAGGCCGATCCCGCGGACATTGCCGATCTGCGGGAACTTCGGAGCCAGTTCGGCCAGTCCGCGGAGCATCTGGTCGCCCCGGATACGCGCGTTGTCGACGAGGTTCTCCTCGGCGATCACCTCGAGCGTCGCGACGCCTGCGGCGGCGGCGACCGCATTGCCGCCATAGGTGCCACCCTGCGAACCCGGCCATGCCTTCGCCATCAGGTCGCGGGGTGCGGCGATGGCAGAGATCGGGAACCCGGAGGCGATGCCCTTGGCTGTGATGAGGATGTCGGGAATCAGGCCGTCGGTGTGCTGGTGTCCCCAGAATCTGCCGGTGCGCCCGACGCCTGCCTGGACCTCGTCGAGGATGAGGACGATGCCGTATCGATCGGCGCGTTCGCGGAGTCCCTCGAGAAATGCCGGTGGCGTGGGCAGGTATCCGCCGTCACCCAGTACCGGTTCGATGAGAAAGGCAGCGGTGTCATTGGGAGCGACGCGTGAGGCGAACAGGTAGTCGAGTTCCCGGAGAGCGAAGTCGACTGCTGTCTGCTCGTCCCAGCCGTACCGGTAGGCGTACGGGAAGGGCGCCATGTGCACGCCGCCCATCAAGGGGGAGAAGCCTGCGGAGAAACGGGTTCCGGCGGTGGTCAGAGTGGCGGCAGCGACGGTGCGGCCGTGGAAACCGCCTTGGAAGACAACGATGTTCGGTCGTGATGTGGCCATCCGCGCCAGTCGGACGGCGGCCTCCACGGCCTCGGATCCGGAGTTGGCATAGAACACCGAGTCGAGCCCGGTGGGCAGATGATCACCGAGTTTGTCGGTCAACTCGAGCAGCGGCTTGTGCATCACGGTGGTGTACTGCGCGTGAATGATCTTGCCGCATTGTTCCTGGGCCGCGGCAACCACTTTCGGGTGGCAGTGCCCGGTGCTGGTGACGCCGATGCCGGTGGTGAAGTCCAGGTAGTCGAGGCCGTCCGTGCCGTGGATCCACGACCCCTTCGCGTGATCGACGACAACCGGCGTGGCTTGTTTGAGGGCAGGACTGAGGGTGGCGCGGCTCATGGGTACACGGTGACGGCAGATTGATGGATTGTCAACAATTGGACAGTCGCCGACGGACACTCCGCCGGGCTGCCCTAATCTGGGCCCATGGCAACGCCGAACACACCACCGGTGGTCGCACTCCTGGGTCGTGAAGGACTTGCCCCGCCCAGCAACCTGGAGCAGATCCGCGACATCGCGACGGTGCGTGAATGCACCACCGCAGATCTGGGTGCGGCGCTCGACGGTGCGGACGTTCTGCTGTTGTGGGACTTCTTCTCCGCGGCCTTACGGGACAACTGGTCGGCCGCAGATGACCTCCGGTGGGTACATGTCTGTGCAGCAGGCGTCGACGCAATGCTGTTCGATGACGTGCGCCGGTCGGACGTCACCGTCACCAACGCCCACGGGGTCTTCGACGGGCCCATCGCCGAGTTTGTCCTCGGCTCGATCCTCGCCGAGGACAAGCAGTTGCATCTGTCGAAAACCCTCCAGCGGGAAAAGCGGTGGATCCGCCGCGACACCACCCGGACCGCCGGACGTTCGGTACTCGTCATCGGGACCGGCGGGATCGGACGCGCCACCGCCCGCCTTCTACGGGCAGCCGGCCTGCAAGTGAGCGGTGCGGGTCGCACCGAACGTGCGCACGACCCCGACTTCGGTGTGGTGGGGGCCACCGCAGACCTGACTTCCTACGTCGGCGATTTCGACGTGGTGGTCGCGATCGCACCGCTCACCGCCCAGACCGCCCGCATGATCGACGCCGCGGTACTGGCCTCGATGAAACCGACCGCGCACCTGGTCAACGTGGGCAGGGGGGAGTTGGTCGACGAGACGGCGCTCATCGACGCGTTGCGGACGGGATCGATCGGAGCCGCCTCGCTCGACGTGTTCGAGACCGAGCCGCTGCCCGCCGAGAACCCGCTGTGGGAGATGGAGAACGTGCACATCTCGGCGCACATGAGCGGGGATGTGGTCGGGTGGGGCGATGAACTGGCCGGTCAGTTCCTGCAGAACCTGCAGCACTACATCGCCGGCGAACCGCTGATGAACGTGGTCGACAAGCAGGCCGGCTACGTCAGGGCACGCGAAAACTCCTGACAGAGGTAACAAGTCAGGCCCCGCTGTCGCTATTCACAGACGGATCTCAGACTCGGCTTCTATGTTCGGACACGTGACTGATTCCACGCCGCGTTCGACAAGGGTCGTGACGCTGTTGTGCATCGCCGGCCTGGCGGTTGCGGGCGTGGCCCTGGGTTATTGCATCCATCTCGGAGCCGAGCGCAGCGATCAGGGCCAGGCGTCGACACAGATCAAGTACGTCACCCCGAGCGAACCGCCGAGTCAGGCCGGAGTGCTCTCGGGCGAGACCACAACCGAAGAGATCCCCGAGGCCCTCAGCACCGAACGGTCGAAGGTGGTGCTCTGCACCATCGACAAGATCAGCTCCGACTCCCTCGACGTCCACACCGCCGACGGGCGCAAACAGCACTTCATCCTCAGTCCGGACACCCACGTGCAGTCCACCGAGGGCAGCTCGCTCAGCGTCCTCGACGTCGGTGACCTGGTTGTCGTCCGGGTGGTGAAGGTCGACGGCACGATGATCGCCGACCTCATCGTGGACGGCCGGGTCTCCGGTTCGATCCCCGAGAACTGACGCCCTCGCGGGGCCCGCTGGGCGAGTGCGGGTCTCGGCAACCTCGCCTGCGTATCGAATCGGACGCCCCACGGTAAGCTGACCGGTGATGACTGCCGTCTACTTCCTGATCGCCGCCCTCGCGCTGGCCGGCGCCCTGGCTCTGCTGTGGCTCGACCGCAAGCGGACGACCGGGGTGCGCCGTGAACGAGCAGTGTGGGGCGATCAGCACGGGTTCAAATACCGCGACTCCGATCCGGCCCTGAAATCGGAGTTCGGGCGGGCGGCGATGGATGTGCCCGACCACATCGAGGTCCAGGATCTGGCTTACGGCAGCTACTACGGCGAAGAGACCGTCGTCTTCGACCTTGCCGAGACCGCCACCATCGTGGCCATCCGCCGGACCACCGAATCGAACGTGACGATCGATCTGCGGCACGAGAAGACTCTCGCGCCGGCCGAGGACGATGTCGAACTGCTCGGCGCGATGGGTAAGAGGGTGATGTTCTCCAGTCACCTCGATGTCGCCCGCCGAGTGTGCGATCGCCGCATGGTCGCCCTGGCCACCAACGCTCCCGACTACATCCAGATCCTCTGGAACGAGGGGGCGTGGTCGCTCGGGTCGATGCCGATCACCAACGACCCCGAACGCCTCGACGTCGCTCTGGAGACCGTTCGCCGCTTCACCGACCTGTTGCGGGTGCTGCCGCCCGTCGTCGATCCGCAGAGCACGCCGGACCCGCGGGACCCGTCGAGTCCCACCGGGCGCGCGCGTCGCGGCCTGGCCGACCCCCGTACCGAGAACATCCGCCGCGAGGATCTGCCACGACCGCAGCGCAATCCGGGGCCGCGGACCGAATCGGGGGCCCACGCCCGCGAGGCCGGCCCGATCCGTCGCAATGAGGGATCAGGCCCGATGACCCGAAGTGCCGGGCCTGTCACCCGCGGACCTGTTCCGCCCGTACGCACGTCAGGACCGATACCGCGCCAGCCCGGTCCGCCGGGGAGCCCCCGACCCGGAGGACCACAGTGACCGTGACCGATCGTGATGGCGCCGACGCGACGCCGGTGGCGCGTGAGCGGTTGGCCGAACTCGTCAAGGAAATCGCCGTGGTCCACGGCAAGGTCACGTTGTCGTCGGGCGCCGAGGCCGACTACTACGTCGACCTCCGGCGAGCGACCTTGCACCACGAGGCTTCTGCGCTGATCGGGATGCTGTTGCGGGAATTGACCGCCGACTGGGACTTCGAAGCGGCCGGCGGACTCACCCTCGGCGCCGACCCGGTCGCCACCGCGATCATGCACGCGCCCGGACGGCCGATCAACTCGTTTGTGGTGCGCAAAGCCGCGAAAGCCCATGGGATGCAACGGCAGATCGAAGGGCCCGACATCGTGGGCAAGCGCGTCCTCGTGGTCGAGGACACCACCACCACCGGCAATTCACCGCTCACCGCGGTGCGTGCCCTCCGTGACGCCGGCGCCACAGTTGTCGGGGTGGCGACAGTGGTGGACCGCGCCACCGGAGCCGACGCGATCATCGCGGCCGAAGGTGTGGAATACCGGTCGCTGCTCGGGTTGAGCGACATCGGCCTGGCCTGAGTGAGCCAGGACGAGTCCACCGCCGAGCCTGGGCCCACCGAGTGGGGCGAGCCGGTGGTCGGCAAGGGCCCCTGGTCCGAGGAATACGGCACCGAGCCGCCGACCGATCCACGGTACGACCCGACGCTTCTCGCTGAGGGTGACCGGCGCAATGTTGTTGATGCGTACCGGTATTGGACGCGCGAGGCCATCATCGCCGACCTCGATACGCGCCGCCACCCCTTCCACGTGGCCATCGAGAACTTCGGGCACGACGGCAACATCGGCACCGTGGTGCGGACTGCCAACGCATTCACAGCGGCCGCGGTCCACATCGTCGGACGCAAACGCTGGAACCGGCGCGGCGCCATGGTTACCGACCGCTATCAGCATGTGCTGCATCATGATTCGGTCAGTGCCCTGATGGAATGGGCTCGCTCGCGGTCGCTTGCCGTGGTGGCCGTGGACAACACCCCGGGGTCGGTGCCACTCGAGACCGCGGACCTCCCACGAGAATGTGTGCTGCTGTTCGGTCAAGAGGGACCCGGGGTGAGCGCCGACGCCCAGGCCCACGCCCACCTCACCGTCTCCATCGCCCAATTCGGTTCCACTCGTTCGATCAACGCCGGTGTCGCTGCCGGTATCGCCATGCATGCCTGGATCAGGCAACATGCGGACCTGGATCAGGCCTGGTAGTCGACCTCTTCCAATCTGCAGGCTTTGTGTTCGTTTGCCGGTGTTGCAGTGCCTGCGTTTTGCCGAAAACCCTGCGTGCGGACGCGGCCTGATCAGATGACGCCGCCAACGCGAAGCGCTTGACGCAAGATGTTGCGAAACGCCTTGCGGTCTCTGACGATCTTGTAGTCCCACCGGACCACTTTGAACCCGTGACGTTCGAGCCGGTTGTGTCGCTCACGCTCGGCGTGCCAGGACTCGTCGGCGACGCGGCCGTCAGATGTGTACTTGGATCGGCCGTCGAACTCGCCGATGACCTTGCCCTTCCAATCGAAGTCTGATCGTGCGAGAAATGTCCCGCACGGCAGTCGGAACTCATGTTGCAGACGAGGCAATGGAATGTCCCCCATCTCGATCATGCCCGCTCGGCTCTCGGATTCACCGGCGCTCTCGGACTTGCCGTCGGCATATCGGAGTGCGGCCCGCAGTGTTGAGATTCCGGGTGTGCCACCGAGTCGGTCGGCGATCTCGACGAGAAGCTCGAACGAGACGCCCTTGCGCAGCGCGCTGTCCAGGACGACGAGAGCTGAGCTGAAGTCGCCCGCACATGCAACATCCGCTGCCGTACGAGCGAGTGAGGTGACGCGGATCGGGCCGATCACCACCACGTCGTCATCCGTCAACACGCCGTGATGTTTGTAGACACCTGTGGTGATCTCTGCGCCACGCTCAACGATGTAGTGAACGTGCTGGTACGCCCGTCCCGCCATGCTCAACCCATGCAGCAACGCTGCGGATTGATGGCTCAGGACGCGAGGTCCCCTTGTGCGTCGGCAGGTGCCGACAATGCGCCGGAGATACTGCTGCTCAGGCGTGAGAGTCGGGTCGGGTGGCATGAGAACGCCGCGAACGACTCTTTGCAGTTCGCCGCCGACGACGGCGCGCCGGATGTACGCGTCGTCGCCCATGGTCGACTCGACCAGTTGGGAGCGGTAGACGAGTTCGAGGTCTTCAAAGGGATCCACGTAGCCGAGCTTGGCGGCGCGAGGGCAGTACTACCGCGGGCAGACGCCGGATGGGAATCAAACTGTGGATTGCATCCGCAGTGTGCACAAATCGGTACAGGTCTTTCGTCCTGATGCCGGTGTTGCAGTGCCGGTACGAAGACGGAAAGCCGGCACGGTTCGAGCCTGCGGTTCGAGCGGCGGGGCGGGGTCAGCTCGGGGTATCGGAAGGTGCGCTGGTGGGATCTGCCACAGCATCGTCTGAGTTCTGGGAATCGCGGCCGCGCCAGCGCTTGTACAGCTCGGTGATGATCGGGAGGACCGAGACGAACACGATGATCAGGAAGATGATGTCGATGTTCTTCTGGATGAACTCGATCTGGCCGAGGAAGTAGCCGAGCAGGGTGACGCCCGCACCCCAGGCGATGGCTCCGACGATGTTGTAGGCGAGGAACGTCGAGTACTTCATCCTGGCTGCACCGGCGACGAGCGGCGCATAGGTACGGACGATGGGCACAAACCGCGCCAAGAAGATGGTGATGGGGCCGTGCTTCTCGAAGAACTCGTGCGCCTCATCGATGTACTTCTTCTTCAAGACCCGCGCATCGGGCTTGAACAGCGAGTATCCGAACCGGTTGCCGAGGAGATAGCCGACCTGATCGCCGAGGAAGGCGGCAATCGGGATGGTGAGCAGCAACACCCAGAGCGGCGCGAACGGCTCGATCTCGCTCGACTTGGCGGCCACGATCAATCCGGCCGTGAACAACAGGGAGTCGCCGGGCAGCAGCGGGAACAGCAGACCCGACTCGATGAACACGATGAGCAGCAGCCCACCGAGCATCCAGGTCCCGAAGGAATTGAGGAGATTGATCGGGTCCAAGAACCCAGGCATCAACGCCACGTCGGTCGTTTGGGCAAGGACAGTCTCCATCACGGGACCCAAGGGTACCGGTTGTTGCCGGCCGGTCCCGCCAGGCGGCGCTGTGCCGTACGGCGGGAGGGTGCTCACCGGCGCAGACGGTCCTTGCAATACTGGTCAGCGAAGATCACCGAACCTCGGCTGGAGGCCACATGCCCATCGCAACGCCCGAACAATACGCACAGATGCTCAACGCGGCGAAAGAGGGCGGTTTCGCCTTCCCCGCGATCAACTGCACCTCGTCGGAGACCATCAACGCAGCCCTCAAAGGATTCGCGGAGGCGGGCAGCGACGGCATCATCCAGTTCTCCACCGGTGGCGCCGAGTTCGGTTCGGGTCTCGGTGTGAAGGACATGGTCACCGGTGCGGTGGCGCTGGCCGAGTTCGCGCACGTGGTGGCCGCCAAGTACGGCATCACGGTGGCCCTGCACACCGACCACTGCCCCAAGGACAAGCTGGACACCTACGTGCGTCCGCTGCTCGCCATCTCCCAGGAGCGTGTGGACGCAGGCCAGAACCCGCTGTTCCAGTCGCACATGTGGGACGGCAGCGCCGTACCGCTGGACGAGAACCTGGAGATCGCCAAGGATCTGCTGGCCAAGGCCGCGTCCGCGAAGATCATCCTCGAGGTCGAGATCGGTGTTGTCGGCGGCGAGGAAGACGGCGTGGAGAACGAGATCAACGACAAGCTCTTCACCACCGCCGAAGACTTCGAGGCCACCATCGAGGCGCTCGGTGCGGGCGACTCCGGAAGTCGCTACCTGCTGGCCGCGACCTTCGGAAACGTGCACGGCGTCTACAAGCCGGGCAACGTCAAGCTGCGCCCCGAGGTGCTCAAGACCGGCCAGGACGTGGCCGTCAAGAAGTTGGGTCTGGCCGACGGATCCAAGCCGTTCGACTTCGTGTTCCACGGCGGCTCGGGCTCGCTCAAGAGCGAGATCGAGGAAGCCCTGAGCTACGGCGTGATCAAGATGAACGTCGACACCGACACCCAGTACGCCTTCACCCGTCCGATCGTCGGCCACATGTTCTCGAACTACGACGGCGTCCTCAAGGTCGACGGCGACGTGGGCAACAAGAAGTTCTACGACCCGCGCAGCTACATGAAGAAGGCAGAGACGTCGATGAGCGAGCGTGTGGTGGAGGCCTGCACCGACCTCAAGTCGGTCGGCAAGTCCATCAGCGCCTGACAGCCGAGACGAAGACCGGGTAACCGGTCCTGGTGGGTCAGAGCGCGATACCCACCAGGATCGCCAGTCCGAGCAATATCAACGCAGCGGCCGCGCACAAGACCGAGGTATCCACCCGGCGGTGCGGTCGCTGCGTTGTTGTCATTCGGGCCGGGGCCACGATCACCGGCCTCGGAGCGGCTTGTTGTTGCTCCACCGGCATCTGAGGACGGTCCCGGAAAGGAACGTCTGCCGGCGCGTGGACGCCAGATGGCGCCGGCGGCTGCCATGGACGGCCAGGCGGTTGCGGTGGTCGGGCCGCGGTGTCGCTCGGTCGAGGCGGTGCCTCGAACCCGCTACGTCGAACGGGACCCGGGGGTCGCTGCGAACGCAATGGGATGGTCGCCGCGTCGATTACACGGTGATGGGGAGGTGGTGATGGTCGGTCCTGCGGTGAGGGCACCGACCAAGCCTAACGCCCGAACGACCGCGAAGGCGCGGTTGTCACAGTCCGATCAGGCCTTGCAGACCTTCCACTCCCCGTCGATCTTGCTCAGTGTGAGTGCCACGTCGAGCTTCTCGTCAGGGGTGAGCGTCTTGTAGGCGATCACCTCTACAACAGCTCCGTTGCCGTCGTTGACGATCTTCGACGCCTTGACACCGTCGACGCCGACCAGTTCGTTGTTCTCCTCCTGGATTCGGTGATCCTCGGCGAACTCCTGGTCGGACATGCTCGTAAAGCGTTGCTGCGCTTCGCCGCACGTGATCTGTCGGAGAGTGATGATGTCGCCGTCGCGTAGCGCGGTGGTGTACTCGAGCGCCCGCGCGGCCGCGATGTCGGCGGGGACCTCGCTGGTTTCGTCTCCGGAGGCGGCAACGGCGATGACCGCCGCGACCACAGCTGCGATCAGTACCAGTGCGGCGAGAGCGAACCACAGACCTTTACGTGACTTCTTGGGTCCACCGCCGGTTCGATTCTGCTGGGCGCCCCCTGCAGGCGGGATGTACTGCGGCGCAGCCGGTTCCGCTTTCCAGTCGGGCACCTGCGTGGACGGCGATCCTGTATTCGACGGCGATCCCGGGTTCGACAGTGACCTGGTGTTCGAATTGGTCGACGACGCCGTCGTCGGCGCCGCCTTCGTGGTGCTGATCCGCTCCGTCGGTTGGTCGGTGACGTCGGCGGGGCCCGCAGCGGCAGCCAGCACCTCCGTCTCGTTCTCATCGGCGGGTGATCCGACGGGCTCGTCTCTCGGCGTCGAGTCGGATTGTGACGCCGAGGGTTTCGACGTGGAAACCGCCGGGACAGCGGCAAATTGGGCGGTCACGGCCTCGCTGGGCGCCGGGGCGGGGTCGCCGCCGGGCTGTTCCCCAGCAGTGTCTTGACGCGGTGTCTTCTCGTCCGCCACTGACTTCTCGTCTGTGACGGTCTGCTCGTCTGCCGGCACGGCCTCCGCTTCGGCTTCGGCGCGATCAGGCACCGACTTTGCAGGCGCCTCTTCGGGAGCATCCTGCGTCGCCTCCGGTTCAACGGAAGTTTCGGCCGCCTGACTGTCGGCTGTCTGATCGGCGACCGGCTCATCGGCAACCGGCTCATCGGTGTGCGGATCGGCCACCGGTGCGCTGTTGTCCTTCGCATCGGCAGGCTGCTCGTCGTCACCGGACGAATCGGTGGGCTCGTCCGACGCGGTGGCCTCATCCTCTGCGGAGGGCGGGACTTCAACGTCGTCCTCGGCCTCTGCCGTTTCGACGGCCGGGTCGGAGCTATCGGCTCCCTCGGCAGCCGGAGCTTCGTTGACCACGGCGTCGACCACCGGATCCTGGCTCGCTGTCTCGGCGGTGTCCGGGGTGGCAGGGGAGTCTTCGTCTGCGGCGTCGGTTCGGTTGTCCACCGCGGTATCAGCGTCCGGCTCGACAGGGGATTCGACAGGGGATGTCGGGCGGTCGGCGGGAGCGACGCCGGTGTCCGATGCCGACTCCGGGGTCCCGCTCGCCGTGTCGGTCACCGGACTGTCGGCCGAATCGTTCACGGCCCCCTGTGGCGATTCGCCATCGGACTTTCCCTGCGGCAACAGACCCCCCTGTTTTTCCTGCCCCGCAGGAGATGTTGTGGATGTACCGGGGCGTCGTGCTGCTTCGGCCCCGCTACCCGATTTTCCTTCGCGAAGCTTACGAACTGCCGAAAAGGCCCTCCGTACAACAGAATTGCCTTCATCGTCAGGATGTGACATCCACCCAGCCCTGTTCCTCGACCGACACTGTTCACAGTGCACGGGAACCTGGCCGACCTTCGGACAGTCACCCCCGCGCAGCGTCGCGCCCACCCTATCGAATGAACTGGCGGCCGGAGGGGTCGCCCGCACCCGATCGAGAGCTGCGACAATGGTCCGATGACGTCGTTCGGAGATCTTCTCGGCCCTCAGCCCACCCTCTTGACCGGAGACGACGAAGCCGAATCGGACCTGTTGAACGGTTCCGACCCGGCTGCGGTCGCCGCCCAGCACCCGACCGCCTCGATCGCCTGGGCCTACCTGGCCGAAGCCGCCATGAACGAAGGCGCGACCATCACCGCCTACGCCTACGCACGTACCGGCTACCACCGCGGGCTCGACCAGCTGCGGCGGCATGGCTGGAAAGGGTTCGGCCCCGTGCCGTGGAGCCACGAGCCCAACCGCGGGTTCCTGCGTTGCGTCGCCGTGCTCGCCCGGGCGGCGCAGACCATCGGTGAGGAAGACGAATACCGGCGCTGCCTCGATCTGCTGAACGAAAGTGACCCGGCAGCCGCCGGCGAGCTCGGACTCGCCTGACACCGGCGGCTCGGACGGCCGTCTGCTGACCGTTCGCGCGGTGTTCGCCCGCGAACGGTTGCCGGCTCGCGTCCGCGCCCCTCTGCATCGGCTGCGCGTGGCGATCCTGCCGATCCTCCAGTGTTCCTTGGCGGCCGGCCTCGCCTGGTACCTCGCCACCGAGGTGTTCGCCCACGAGCGGCCGTTCTTCGCTCCCATCGCCGCGGTCATCTCGCTGGGTCTGTCTCTCGGGCAGCGGTGGCGCCGCGCCCTCGAGGTGGCGATCGGCGTGACCGTCGGCGTGGCGGTCGGTGACCTGATCATCGCGGCGATCGGGTCGGGCACCTGGCAGATCATGGTGGTCGTCGCCATTGCGATGGTGGTGGCCATCGTGCTCGACCGGGGACCGCTGGTGCCCATCCAGGCCGCGAGCTCGGCCGTGTTGGTGGCAACGCTGCTGCCGCCAGGAGGAGCCGACGGGTTCCACCGCGTCATCGACGCCTTCATCGGCGGTGTGGTGGCGATCGTGGTGGTTGCGGTGGTACCAACCCATCCGGTGCTGCGGGCCCGCCGCGACGCCGCCGGGGTGCTCACCACGGTGTCCGATGTGCTCGCAGATGTGGCCGAGGGGCTGCGCCGAATGGACCGCGACCTGCTGCTCGAAGCGCTCGAGGAAGCGCGCGGAACCCAGCCGGAGATCGATGCGATGCGGTCGGACATCTCTGGTGGGCGTGAGATCAGTGTCATCTCCCCGCTGTACTGGAACAGTCGGTCGCGCCTCGAACGCATCACCGCCGTCGCCGATCCGATCGACAATGCGGTGCGAAACGTTCGGGTGCTGGCACGTCGGGCGGCAAGCGCGATGGACAAGAACGAGCCGATCAAGCCTGAGATCGTCGAACTCATCGTCAGCCTCGCGCACGCATTCGAGGTGGTCAACGACATGATCCTGGCCGATCCCGGCCAGCAGCCCGACCCGGCGTCTGCGGCCAGGGTCTTGCGTAGCATCGCCCGTCGCTCGAAGCCAGAACTGGTTGAGGGCAGCGCGCTGTCGGAGACGGTGATCTTGGCGCAGATCCGTTCCACAATCGTTGATCTGCTGATGGTGTGCGGACTCTCCCGCGTCTCGGCGATCGCCACGCTGCGCTGACAGT
The DNA here is from genome assembly GCF_001598915.1 of Williamsia muralis NBRC 105860. Classification (GTDB taxonomy): domain Bacteria; phylum Actinomycetota; class Actinomycetes; order Mycobacteriales; family Mycobacteriaceae; genus Williamsia; species Williamsia muralis. The sequence continues at coordinate 918,571 of NZ_BDAP01000002.1, forward strand.
TGCGACGCATGCGTAGTCATGCATATATTTGGGGTCCACTGACCGCGAAGGGACACGATGGGCCACACGCACAGCCACGGTCACGCCGGGCACGGCGCCGGTGACGACGGAACCCAGCGGCGACTATGGCCGATGGTGGCCGGGGCAGTCATCATCTCCGTGTTCTTCGCGGTCGAACTGACCGTCGGCATCGCCGTCAACTCGCTGGCTCTGATCGCCGATGCGGGCCACATGCTCACCGATGTGGTGGCCATGGTGATGGGACTGGGCGCTTTGCTACTAGCCCGGCACGGGAGTTCGAGCGGGGTCAAGACCTTCGGCTGGCACCGCGCCGAGGTTTTCACCGCCGTGGCCAACGCCGTGCTGCTCATCGGCGTGGCCGTGTTTGTCCTCTACGAGGCCATCGAGCGCATCGGTACCGATCCCCACGTACCGGGCGGGACCCTTGTGGTGGTGGCGCTCATCGGCCTCGCGGCCAATCTGGTGGTGATGCTGCTGCTACGCGCGGACGCCAAGGGAAGCATCGCGGTGCGCGGCGCGTACATGGAGGTGCTCGCCGACGCCGTCGGGTCGATCGGCGTGCTGGTGGCAGGCGTGGTGACGATGACAACCAGTTGGCCGTACGCCGACCTGGTGGTGGCAGTACTGATCGCGCTGTGGGTCGCCCCGCGCGCCATCCGCCTTGCCCTCGACGCACTTCGGATCCTGGCGCAGCAGGCCCCGGTCCACGTTGACGTGGACAAGATCCAGCGCGAACTCAGCGACCTGGCGGGTGTGACCGAGGTGCACGACCTGCACGTCTGGACGCTGACCACCGGCATGGACGTGGCAACGGTGCACGTGACCGCCACAGCCGACAACGCCGCGGTGCTCGCCGCCGCCAGGGAAGTCCTCGAACGCCATGGCCTCGACCACGCCACCATCCAGGTGGATCCGGCCGGAACCCAAGGCGACTGCCACAAGAAGATCACCTGGTAGCAGCCGCCCAACTCCGTCGAGCGGGGCCCGGCCGGCGGAGTCAGTCGTCTTCGGGTTCGATGCGGCGCAGCACCAGGAACGCCCGCGCACCGACGGTGACCGTAGTCGGCGCCGTCAATGGCTTCTCGGCCTCGTCGCCAGCGACGGTGGTGTCGAGCACCACCTCCCACTGCTCGCCGTACTTGGTGTCGAGCGGGAACTCGATGGGTTCGTAGTGAGCGCTCAGGAACACCATGAACGAGGCATCGATGATGCGCTCGCCGAAATCGTCCACCTCGGGGATGGCACTGCCGTTGAGGAACAATCCGACCGCACGACCGAAATCGGCATTCCAGTCATCCTCGGTCATCTCGCTGCCGTCGGGCCGTAGCCAGGCGATGTCGGGCAGCTTGTCGGCCGATCGTTGCATCGGCCGGCCCTCGAAGAAGCGTCGGCGACGGAACACCGGGTGGTTCGACCGCAGCTCGGCGACACGACGGGTGAAATCGATGAGGTCGTCGTCGACGTTTTCCCAGTCGACCCAGGCCAGCTCGCTGTCCTGGCAGTACGCGTTGTTGTTGCCGCCCTGCGTCCGTCCCAGTTCGTCACCGTGACTGATCATCGGCACACCCTGCGACAGCAGCAGGGTGGCGATCATGTTGCGGCTCTGCTGTGCACGCAGCGCGAGGATCTCGGGATCGTCGGTTTCGCCCTCGACACCGCAGTTCCACGAGCGGTTGTGGCTCTCGCCGTCGTTGTTGTCCTCACCGTTGGCCTCGTTGTGCTTCTCGTTATAGGAGACGAGGTCTCGCAGGGTGAAGCCGTCGTGCGCGGTGATGAAGTTGATGGACGCGGCAGGCCGCCGTCCGGTGTGCTCGTAAAGGTCCGCCGAACCTGTTATGCGAGCAGCGAATTCACCCAGCGTCCCAGGCTCGCCGCGCCAGAAGTCGCGCACGGTGTCGCGGTATTTGCCGTTCCACTCGGTCCACTGCGGAGGGAAGTTGCCCACCTGGTATCCGCCGGGTCCCACGTCCCATGGCTCGGCGATCAGCTTGACCTGACTGACCACCGGGTCCTGCTGGACGAGGTCGAAGAAGCTGGAAAGCCGGTCGACGTCGTAGAATTCGCGGGCCAGAGCGGACGCGAGGTCGAAGCGGAAGCCGTCGACGTGCATCTCGGTGACCCAGTAGCGGAGCGAATCCATCATGAGCTGCAGGGCATGGGGATGCCGGACGTTCAGGGTGTTCCCGGTGCCCGTGTAGTCCATGTAGTACTGCGGATCATCTTCGACCAGACGGTAATACGCGGCATTGTCGATTCCGCGGAACGACAGGGTCGGACCCATGTGGTTGCCCTCGGCGGTGTGGTTGTAGACCACGTCGAGGATGATCTCGATGCCCGCCTCGTGCACGGCCTTGACCATCGACTTGAACTCTTGGACGGGCGCAACCCGCGAGTCGCCCCGCGAGTACTTGGAATCGGGGGCGAAGAACCCGATGGTGTTGTACCCCCAGTAATTCGAGAGACCGCGGTCCTGCAGCACCGAGTCGTCCGCGAAGTGGTGGACCGGCATCAGTTCGAGAGTGGTCACACCCAGGTTCGTCAGATGATCGAGGATCGCGGGGTGCGCGATCGCGGCGTAGGTACCGCGCAACTCCTCCGGGATCGCGGGGTGGGTCTGGGTGAGGCCCTTCACGTGGGCCTCGTAGATGACGGTGTCGGCGTAGGCGTGGTGAGGCGGACGGTCGACACCCCAGTCGAAGAATGGGTTGATCACCACGGACGCAGGCATGTAGGGGCCGGAGTCCTCGTTGTTGGGCGTCGACGGGTCGTCGAACATGTAGCTGAAAACTGGTTGCGCCCAGTCGAATTTGCCGTCGATCGCCTTGGCGTAAGGGTCGAGGAGGAGCTTGGCCGGGTTGCATCGCAGACCCTGCGCGGGGTCGTTGGGCCCGTGGATCCGGTAGCCGTAACGCTGCCCGGGTTCCACGTCCGGCAAGAAGCCGTGCCAGATGAAGCCGTCCTGCTCCAGCAGATCGATCTGCGTTTCCTCGCCGTCGTCGCCGATCAGACACAGCTGCACACGTTCGGCAACTTCACTGAACACCGCGAAATTCGTCCCGGCTCCGCTGTAATTTGCTCCAAGCGGGTACGCCGCACCTGGACGGATCTGCAACTGGTCCTCCTCGCATCAGCACACGGATTTTTCACACTACGACAGGTTCCGGCGCCGTGCTTGGGGGGCGACTACCCCCTACTTCCAGAAGACAAACAAGTCCCAGCCCCACGACGCCAGAAAGCTGCTGACCCCGGACAATTCGAACAACCAGTACACGAGGTCGAAGAACGCGCGGTTGAGCTGGGGCACCAGCAGGATGACAAAGATCAGCAGGATCCCGAACGGTGCGACCGGCGCCACCGATCGCCGCGTGTTGTCGGACAGGTACGGCTCGATGATCCCGTAGCCGTCGAGTCCGGGGATCGGCAGGAGGTTGAGCACCGCGGCGGTGATCTGCAGCAGGGCCAGCATCGCCAGCGACGACCAGAAGTTCAGTTCACCGATCAGCGCCGCGTTGTCGCGGCCGGAGATGACCACGAGCAGGACGATGGCGATGAGGATGTTGGCCAGCGGGCCCGCAGCGGAGACCAGGCTGCGCTGGGCCCGCGTGAATCCCGACTTGTTCACGTAGACGGCGCCACCGGGAAAACCGATGCCGCCCAACAGGATGATGACCAGCGGTAGACCGATCGACAGGCCGGGATGGGCGTACTTGAGAGGGTTGAGTGTGAGGTAGCCGCGGAGCTCGGCGCCGCGGTCACCGAACTTGAACGCGGTGACGGCGTGCCCGAACTCGTGCAGCGACAGCGAGATCACCCAGCCGCCCACAACGAGCAGCAGCGCCCCGATCACCGCCACGGGGTCGTTGTCCCGGCCCGATGTCCAGAGCAGTGCACCGCCCAGCGCGGTGGCCGCGACCACGGCGAGGAACACCGGACCAGGACGCACCGAGCGGATGATCTCGGTGGTGGTGGTGCTCAAGGGCGGACCAACTTCCAGTTGACGTGATGGCGGTAGAAGGTCGACCTCTTGACCGGCCGAGGGCCGGGGACCCCGTCGCGGTCGACGACCAATTGAGGTGCGCCGGTCTGGACGGCCCTGCCGGTGAGCCAGGACGAACGCCAGCGGCGGTCGACCTTGGCCCTGACCCCGGGCATCGTCATCAGCGGTTCGATGACAACTCCCTTGGTCCGCCCGCGGTAGAGCAGGTCGTTGTCGACGTAACTCTCGCCGCCGAGGTCGCCGTCGACGCCGCGCTGGTGGGCGCGGCCGAGCAACACGATGGCCGCATCGTCCCGGACCAGAGGTAGTTCGACGGCGGTGCCGCTCTGGGCCAGTTCGACGGCCGGCGCCCCGAACGGCAGCTCGTAGATCTTGGTGGCGAGAGTGGGGGCGGGCAGGACGAGGGCCACCTCGACGTCGAGGCGTTCGACGAGCATGAGTCGTGCCACCACGGCAGCGCAGAAGGCGTCGGGCAACTCGGGCCCGGCGACCACGACAACTCGTCGCATGTCCGGGTCGGCCAATGTGGCGGTGACGGCACCGATGACCGACGCGCGTTCGCGCACCGCCCGGACCGTGGCGACGCCCGGGGGGATGAGATCGTCGGCCGCGTCTTGCTCGGCGATCACGTGTAGACCCTGTGGCGCCACCGGTCACCTCACTCGTCTCTTCACCTGCGGCGATCATCCTCGTGACGCCCGTCCGCGATCGTACTGGCGGGCACCGCGGATGGGGTCGGCACGGCGCAGAGAGGGGCTTCCGCCACCGGGATCGGGTAATCGTCGGTCCGAACAAGTAGGGTTGTCCCACGGTTCGGTGTGTCTACGTCACGCTCGAACCGGAAGGAGCGCATAAATGCCTGCGATCGTGCTGATCGGCGCCCAATGGGGCGATGAAGGTAAGGGCAAAGCCACAGATCTACTCGGTGGTCGACTGCAATGGGTGGTGCGATACCAGGGCGGCAACAATGCCGGTCACACGGTGGTTCTGCCCAACGGGGAGACCTTCGCTCTGCATCTGATCCCGTCAGGCATCTTGACTCCGGGAGTCAACAACGTCATCGGCAACGGTGTGGTCGTCGACCCGGGGGTGCTGCTCACCGAGCTAAGCGGTCTCGAGGATCGCGACGTCGACACCACGGGTCTGATGATCTCGGCTGACGCGCATCTGCTGATGCCGTACCACGTCGCCATCGACAAGGTCACCGAGAGATTCCTCGGGAACAAGAAGATCGGCACCACCGGCCGCGGCATCGGGCCCTGCTACCAGGACAAGATCGCCCGGGTCGGCGTGCGGGTCGCCGATGTGCTCGACGAGAGCATCCTGACCCAGAAGGTCGAGGCTGCGCTCGAGATCAAGAACCAGATCCTCACCAAGATCTACAACCGCCGTGCTCTCGAACCGGCGCGCGTCGTCGAGGAGGTGCTGGGTCAGGCCGACGGATTCAAACACCGCATCGCCGACACCAGGCTGCTGCTCAACCAAGCGCTCGAGGCCGGCGAGACAGTGTTGCTCGAAGGCTCGCAGGGCACCCTGCTCGACGTCGACCACGGCACCTATCCCTTTGTGACCTCGTCCAACCCGACGTCGGGTGGCGCGGCGGTGGGCTCGGGCATCGGCCCGACCCGGATCACCACCGTCCTCGGAATCCTCAAGGCCTACACCACACGCGTGGGGTCGGGGCCGTTCCCCACCGAGCTGTTCGACGAGTGGGGTGCCTACCTGGCCAAGACCGGCGGCGAGGTGGGCGTCACCACCGGCCGCGCGCGACGCTGCGGCTGGTTCGATGCCGTGATCGCTCGGTACGCCACGCGGGTCAACGGCATCACCGATTACTTCCTGACCAAGCTCGATGTGCTCTCCAGCCTCGACACCGTGCCGATCTGCGTTGCCTACGAGGTGGACGGGGAGCGGGTGGACGAGATGCCGATGACGCAGACCGGGTTCCACCACGCCAAGCCGATCTACGAGGAGATGCCCGGCTGGTGGGAGGACATCTCACAGTGCCGCACCTTCGACGATCTGCCGAAGAACGCCCAGGACTACGTGCTCCGACTCGAAGAGCTGTCCGGCGCGTACATCTCGTGCATCGGCGTGGGGCCCGGCCGCGAGCAGACCATCGTGCGGCGCGACATCCTCTAGCCGATGGCAGGGGCCCAGTCCCTGTCGCTTCGCCCGGGCTCCGTCTGACGGGACTGATCTGCCGAACCGTCCCAATGGCGGCGAACGCTGTGATAGACATCCCTCAGGGAACAGTCAGTACTGACTGTTGGGAGGGGTCTCGATCATGGTGGGTGCGACAACGGGCGACCGAGGGGTGTCTCGGCGCACCCTGCTCAAGGGGGCCGCGGCGGCGACCGGCGCTATCGGCACCAGCTTTGTGGTGCCGTCGCTGGTCGGACCGGGTGCCCGTGCGGTCCCACCGACGGGAGGCGGCGGCCGTGAGGTCGCGGTTTTCGGCGGCGGGATGTCGGGACTGGCCGTGGCCCAAGAACTCATCGAGCGTGGTTTCTCGGTGACCGTCTATGAACCTGCCTTCCTAGGGGGTAAGGCACGGAGCATGGACGTGCCCGGCAGCGCCGCCGGCGGACGGATGGCGCTGCCGGGGGAGCACGGTTTCCGCTTCTTTCCCGGTTGTTATCAACACGTTCCGGACACCATGGCGCGAATCCCGTTGTCAGGTGGGGGAAACGTCAGGGACCGACACCTGATCAATGTCGAGGGTGCGGTGGTGGCCCTCGACGAACCGGGTTACGCACCGATCACCGCACCACAGTCGATCGACGGGCTCGTGCAGCATGCCGGCGCCATCGCAGATCTGGACAATCTCCGCAACACCTTGATGACGTCGCTGAAGATCGCCGGAGACGTACCCGCCCACGAACTCGCGTTCTTCGTGCAGCGAGAACTCGTCATCGCGACCAGTTGCGAGGAACGGCGAATCGGTCAGTGGGAGAAGCAGTCCTGGATGGAGTTCGTCAAGGCCAACGGCAAATCCGCTGCCTACCAGAAGTATCTGGTGAGTGCCCTGACCCGGGCGACGGTTGCGGCCAAACCCGACATGGGGTCGGCGCGCACCATCGGGCAGATCGGACTCGCGCTGGTCACCTCGGCCACCGGTCTGATCTCGCAGTACGCCGGGACCATCGTCGGGGGTGGGGTGGACCGAATCCTCAACGCTCCCACCAATCACGCGTGGATAGACCCGTGGGTGGCGTACTTGCGTGGTCGGGGCGTGCGGTTCGTGATGGGCCAGGCCGCAACCGGCTTCGACGTGCGGGGTGGACGGATCACCGGCGCCCGGGTGGCCGGCGACGCCGGTGCCGCCTCGACCGTGACCGCCGACTGGTACGTCGCGGCCATGCCGCTGGACCGGCTCAAGCCACTCCTCCGGCCGGATCTCCTAGCGGCAGCACCGGCGCTCGAGGGCATCAACCACCTGGTCGACGACTGGATGGTGGGGATCCAGTACTTCCTGTCGCGACGGTCCGATGTGGTGCCGAGTCACATCGCGGCGCTGGGCACCCCGTGGGCCTTGACCGGCCTGTTCCAGGCGGCGCCGTGGGAGGTCGACTTCGGTCGCGTCTACGGCGACGGCCGGGTACACGACTGCCTGTCGGTGGACATCTCCGACTGGGACACTCCAGGAATCCTGTACGGCAAGACCGCCAAACAATGCACCAAAGACGAGGTCGCCAAGGAGGTCTGGGCGCAGATGGGCCGCGCTCTCAACCGTGGCTCGAAGCCGATCCTGCGCGACGAGGAACTGGTGAGCTGGCATCTCGATCCGGGTATCACCTGGGAACCCGCCATCTCCAACGCGACACCGTTGATGGTGAACACCGCCGATTCCTACCGGCACCGGCCCACCGCCGGCACCGCGATCTCGAACTTCTTCATCGGCGGCGACCACGTGCGCACGAACATCGACCTCGCGACGATGGAGGGTGCCAACGAGTCGGGACGGCGGGTGGCCAACGCAATCCTCGACGCAGCAGGCAGCAACGCCGCTCGCGTCGCGGTGCACCCGCTCTGGGAACTCCCGCTGCTGGACCCGTTCAAACAGACCGACCGCGACCGCTACCGGGCGGGTCTGCCGCACATCATGGACGTGTGAGCCGCGGTAGCATCACCGGATGACCACCGGGCCCGAATCTGATCCTGTCGCAGTCGATCTCGGACCACGCGAGTCCAAGGGCACTCGTAGTCGTAATCAGATACTCGACGCGGCGCTCGAGGTGCTGATCGACAGGGGTTACGCACAGGCGAGCACCCTCGCCATCCAGGAGGCCGCAGGGGTATCGCGCGGAAAGCTGTTGCATCACTTCCCATCTCGTGATGATCTGCTGATGGCGGCCGTGCATCACCTCGCGAAGGTGCGCATCGAGGACCTGGCCCGCCAGGTCGACTGGCCCGAGGATCCGATCGAGCGGATCTCCCTCGGCATCGACACCGGATGGTCGACATTCCATCAGCCGTACTTCGTCGCGTCCATCGAACTCTGGACCGCCGCGCGAACCAACACCAACCTGCGCAGTGCGCTGCTGCCCGCAGAACGTGAACTGGGCCCGACCGTCCGTGCCGCTGTCGCATCATTTCTCGGGCCGGTTCTGACGTCGGCGCCCCGCTACGACGAGCTGTATCCGATCCTGCTCTCCGGCATGCGCGGGGCGGCCATGCCGTACCTCATCGACAGACGCGACCCCCGCAACGATCCGCATCTTCCGCTGTGGAAAACGCTTACAGCTCACTATCTGCTGCCGGGTTGACGGACAAAACCTGCAGCTCAACCCGTTTAATGCGGTGTCGCGAACGGTGAGCAAAACGCGCAAAACGCGACTTACGCGCTCAAGCGTGACTGTGACGTGCGCTACCTCAAGACTTCGGATGTAGCGGAGATCACTCCTCCAGTCCACAGTCGCCGACCGAGAGCAGCGTTGTCATGTTAGTAGCCTTGGGCCTCCTGATGGTGGCCACCTTCATGTTCCTCATCATGACCAAGAGGACCACTCCGGTGGTGGGCCTCATCCTGGTCCCGATCGCCTTCGGTCTGTTCGCCGGCGCGGGCCTCGGGATCAGCGACATGATCACCGACGGAATCGAGGACCTGGCCCCGACAGCGGCGATGCTCTTCTTCGCCATCATCTACTTCGGCATCATGATCGATGTCGGTCTGTTCGACCCGATCGTGCGCGGAGTCGTCCGGGCGGTGAAGGCCGATCCGGCGCGGCTGGTGGTCGGAACGGCGTTGCTGGCGATGGTGGTCTCCCTCGACGGCGACGGCTCCACCACATTCATCATCGTCACCTCGGCACTGCTGCCCCTCTACCTCAAGCTGGGTGTCAGTCCGGTGGTCTTGACGGTCACCGCGGGTCTGGCCAACGGCACCCTGAACATCCTCCCGTGGGGTGGGCCGACCGCGCGTGCCGCTGCGGCACTGGGCATCTCACCGTCCGAGGTGTTCATCCCGATGATCCCGTCGCTGGTTGTCGGTCTTGTCATCGTGCTCCTGTTCTCCTACCACCTCGGCCTGATGGAACGACGCAGGATCGGTTCGATCACCATCAAGGAATCGGTGCTGGCCCGTGAGTCCGCCGACGTCCTGGTCGGCAGTGGCGGAGGCAACGGCGGCGGCAGGGGCGGCGGAACCGGCAACGGCCGTGGTCGCGGACCGCGTCGAGGCGCCGGTGGTTCGGGTACAAGTGGTTCGGGCGCAGGCGCATTCGGTGCAGGCTCTGGCGAGGACGCCCGGAACACCGATTCGGGTGACGCCGCAGACGCCGGCATCGTCGCAGGCGCGCTCGACCCTGATCGCGCCACGTTGCGGCCCAAGCTCTTCTGGATCAACGCGGCGCTGACCGTCGTCCTGCTCGCGGTGCTCGGAATGGACGTCGTGGCCATCCCGGTGCTGTTCATGGTGGCCGCCGGCATCGCGCTGGTGATCAACTTCCCGCACATCAAGGACCAGCAGCAGGCGATCACCAGGCACTCGTCGAGCATCGTCTCCGTGGTGGCCATGGTCCTCGCGGCGGCAGTCCTCACCGGAGTTTTCGCAGGCACCGGCATGGTGGAGGCGATCGCACAGTGGCTGACCTCCGTGCTCCCTGATTCGATGGGGCCGCACCTGGCCGTCATCACCGGCCTCCTGTCGATGCCGTTCACGTTCCTCATGAGCAACGACGCCTTCTACTTCGGTGTGCTGCCGGTGCTCTCGGAGACCGCTGCCACCTACGGGATCACCCCCGCCGAGATGGCGCGGGCCTCCATCACGGGCCAGACCGTGCACATGCAGAGCCCGCTGGTCCCCGCGATCTTGTTGCTGGTGTCGCTCGCCGGGGTCTCGCTGGCCGATCACCACAAGAAGGTGCTGTGGCGCGCTGCGGCGGTCTCGGTCGCGATGCTCGTGGTCGGCACCCTCGTGGGAGCCATTCCCATCTGAGCGACAACTCGATCGCCGAACTGATGGCACGCAACGTGGGCACCCGCCGGATGGCGGGTGCCTACGCTGTGTTCATGCGGTTGCGAAACCAGGTCCTGCTCCTGCAGGTGGTGGTGATCCTGGTCAGTCTCGGGGTCGGGTTCGGCATCGTGATCTCCGGCAGCGACGACAAACTGCGTGAGGAGTACGGTCAGCGCGCACTCGCCATCGCCAGATCGGTGGCGACCGACGATCAGGTGCGCGCCGAGGTGGCCGCGGGCAGCGGCGACTCGCTCGACCAGAAAGCCCTGGCTGGCGGACCGCTCCAAGCGCAGGCAGTCGCCGTCGCCGATCGCACCGGCGCCCTCTTCGTGGTCATCGCCAACAATCGTGGACTGAGACTTGCGCACCCAGACACAACCGAACTGACCCGCCCCCTCAGTACCGATCCGGGCCGTGCACTCGGCGGTCGAGAGGATCTGGCCACCGACCGTGGAACGCTGGGCGAATCGGTGCGCGCCAAGGTGCCGGTCCTTGCCCCGGACTCCACCGAGGTGGTCGGGCTCGTGAGCGTCGGGATCTCCACGGAGAAGATCAGCGACGACCTGCGCGGTGATGTGGTCGCCCTTGTCCTCATCGCACTTGCCGCCCTCCTCACCGGTGTCGTCGGCTCGGCGCTGCTCGCGCGGCGGTGGCGTCGCCTCACCCTCGGCCTGGAACCGGACCAACTCGCGGAGCTGGTGCGTGAGCAAGGGGCGGTGCTGCACTCGATCGGTGAAGGTGTGGTTGCCATCGACCCGTCCGGTGTGGTCCGGGTGATCAATGACAAGGCGCGCACCCTGCTGGGTGTGACCGCCGACATCGGCACCCCGGTCACCGAGGCCGGTCTGACCGCACGAGTGCTGGAGGTCGCGACCACGCCCGTGCAGACGCCGCGGTCGGCCGCGGTGGGTGACCGTGTGGTGTTGGTCAGTTCCCACCGGGTGCGGCGCGACGGTACAGATCTCGGCATCGTGTTGTCGGTGGTGGACCGCACCGACGTGGAAGCCCTTACCCGACAACTCGATTCGATCAAGTCGATGACGGATGCGCTGCGCGCTCAGCGACACGAATCGGCCAACCGGATGCACGTCACCGCCGGCTTGCTGCGGCAAGGCGATGCCCGCGCTGCACTCGACTATCTGGACGAGGTGATGGGCACAGGTCCGTACGGCATCGACCTGCCCGGCAGCGAGAACATCAACGAGCCCCACCTGCGGGCATTCCTCGACGCCAAGGCCGCCTCCGCCCGCGAGCGGGGCGTACTGCTCACGCTGGGTCCACAGACGTTGGTCGCCGGAACATTGCAGGACCCGGTGGCCGCGACGACCATCGTGGGCAACCTCATCGACAATGCAATAGAGGCCGCCTCCGGCGATGCATCAGAGGCCGCCTCCGGCGGGACGTCAGAGGTCGCCTCTGGCGGGGCACCCGCCCAGGTCGAGGTGGAACTGATCGTCGCAGACGACACCTTGCTGGTGGTCGTGTCGGACTCTGGGCCCGGTGTGAGGCTTGCCGATCCGCAGCAGGTCTTCACCGAGGGCGTCACCACCCACAAGGACGACTCCGTGCCCGGCGGGCGGGGGATGGGTCTGGCGCTGGCGCGACAGTTGGCGCGAACCCGCGGCGGGGACCTGACGCTCGTGGATGCGGGCGGCGACGCCAGGCAACCCGACAACGTCCTCGGTGGCGCGGTCTTCGTCGCGCGGCTGCCCAGGATGCTGAGCCCGCACGAACCAGCCGAACCGCTGGACGAGGAGCCGGTGCGATGACATCCCGGGAGTTCAAGGTGCTCATCGTGGACGACGACTTCCGGGTCGCCGGTCTGCACGCGTCCATCGTCGAGGCCGTCGGTGGGTTCTCGGTGGCAGGCACAGCAGGCGGTCGCGAGCAGGCCCTCTCGGTGCTCGCCGAACAACCCGACGTCGACCTCGCCCTCATCGACGTCCACCTGCCCGATGGTTCCGGACTCGAACTCGCGGCCCAGATCGGCTGCGACACGTTTGTCGTCAGCGCCGAGACCGACAGCGCTGCCATCCGGCGCGCGTTCCGCGGTGGGGCGTTGACGTACCTGATCAAACCGTTCGAGAACACCGAACTCGCGCGTCGACTGTCCGCTTACGCGCAGTACCGGCGCATCCTGGCTGCACCGGCGATCGACCAGAGCACTGTCGACGCCGCGGTCAGCGCATTGCGGTTCGGCCGCGTCATGCGGGAGAGCTCCGAAAGTGGCTCGCACACAGAGCAACTGATTCTGGAAGCGTTCGCGCAATCGGGCGAGGTGATGTTCGCCGACGAGGTGTCCGCGGCGGTCGGCATCTCCCCGCCCACGGCCCGGCGGCATCTCGCCCACATGGTGGCGTCGGGAAAGCTGGCGATGCGCCTGCGCTACGGCGCCACCGGCAGGCCCAAACAGGAGTACCGCCTGCCTGGTGAGCGCCGATCCGCAGTAGATTGACCGGCGTGAAACCCACTCGCACCACACCGGAGCGCCGATGAGGCTCTGGCGGCGCGAGTCCGACTATGGATCCATCCTCCTGGGGTCCACGCAGGACTCCATCCACAAGAAGCGGATCCGGATCCAGCTCCTGATCTCCGTCGGTGTCCTCACCGCCAACGCCATCGGTGCCGGCATGGTGATCCTGCTGGTGACCATCGGCATCCCGGAGCCGAGCGTGCTGCAGTCCGGTCTGTGGTGGGTCAACTTCATTGTGGTGCCGGTCTATGTGTCCCTGGCGTTCCTGATCGGACTGTGGGTGGGCACCACCCGAGTACTGCGACGACTCCGGTGGGCGTTGCGAGACGAACCGCCGACGGCGGCCCAGGCGCGCGCAGCACTGAAGGCGCCCGCACTGCTCACCAGGCTGCAGGCCGCGCTGTGGGTGGTGGCCGGCATCCTGTTCACCACCGCGTACGGGGTCTACGACGCTGCCCTCATCCCCAAGATCGCATTCGTGGTGGGGCTCTCGGCAGCCGTGGTGTGCTCCATCGCGTATCTGCTGACCGAGTTCTCCCTCCGGCCGGTGGCGGCTCAGGCTCTCGAAGCCGGGCACGTTCGCGCCGCCCGCCGCGGCAGCTTGCGCACCCGCGGAATGCTGACCTGGTCGGTGGGATCAGGCATCCCCATCGTCGGGGTGATGCTCGTGGTCATCTTCGGACTGTTCCGCGACGACACCACCAAGGTCGACATCTTCATCGCCGTCACGGTCCTGAGCGCCACCGCACTGTTCACCGGGTCGATCCTCAACTTCCTCAGCATGGACAGCATCGTCGCGCCCATCCGTACCGTCCGGCAGGGGATGAGCCGGGTTCGCAGCGGAGACAACGACGTACGGGTGGTGGTCTTCGACGGCACCGAACTCGGCGACCTGCAGGCGGGCTTCAACTCGATGGTCGCCGGTCTCGGCGAACGCGAGCGTTTGCGCGACCTGTTCGGCCGTCACGTCGGCAAGGAGGTCGCCGAGGCCGCCTTGGCGCAGGACCCCGAACTCGGCGGCAGCGAACAGACCGTCGCCGTGCTGTTCATCGACGTCATCGGCTCCACCACCTTGGCCGCCACCCGCCCGCCCGCCGATGTGGTGAACATCCTGAACCAGTTCTTCGCCGTGGTGGTATCGACCGTCGAGAAGCACGACGGACTGGTCAACAAGTTCCAGGGCGACGCGGTGCTCGCCGTGTTCGGGGCCCCGATCGGCCTGTCCGATTCCGCCGCATCGGCCCTCGTCGCCGCGCGTGAGATCAGCGAGGAACTGGCCATCAAGGTGCCGCAACTGCAGGCGGGCATCGGGGTCGCCTACGGTCCGGTGGTCGCGGGCAACGTGGGCGCCATCCAGCGTTTCGAGTACACCGTCATCGGCGACGCCGTGAACGAGGCCGCCCGGCTCAGTGAACTCGCGAAAAAGGACCCGGGCCGCCCTCTCTCATCGGGCCGCGCGGTCGAGGCGGCATCGAAATCCGAAGCGTCACAATGGCACCACCAGGACTCGACGGTGTTACGTGGCCGCTCCGAGGCCACCGAGGTGTACGCGACCCAGAGCTCCGCCGACTGACAGACCGCTCGTCACAACTGCTTTCGGCTGTCGCCTGTCACAACTGCTTTCGGCTGTCGCCTAGACCTTCGGCGAGATCGAGCTGCCGCAACGCGCTCCGAAGCACCTCGTCGTCGATCCGCCCGCGGTCGCGTTCGTCGATGAACACCTCGCGCTGAATCTGGATGAGCTCGTTGCGGATCCGGTTGTACGCCTCCGTCGGACTCTCGCCGATCTCGTCGGAGTCCCGGCCCAGTCCTTCCCACGCAAGGTTCTTGCGGGCCCGGATCCAGTGCTCCAAGATCTTCACCTGCTCCAGGCGTGCGTCGCCCTCGGGTATTTCGGCCTTGATCTGCTCGAGCCGCGCGAACGCGGTCCGGCCGGCGCGGTCCTGGGCGCGGGCCAGGCCCACCAGATCGGCCTGCCTCTCATCACCCTGCACACCGAGCCACCTGATGAGCAACGGCAGCGTGGTCCCCTGCAACAACAAGGTCCCGACCACCACCACGAAGGTGAGGAACAAGATCGCGTCGCGGGCCGGGAACTGTGAACCGTCATCGACGGTGAGTGGAATGGCAAAGGCCGCAGCAAGACTGACCACCCCGCGCATACCGGCCCACGACACCACGAACACCGCGCCGGGCTGTGGGTACGGTTCACGCTCACGTATTCGTGGGAACAGCCGGGCACCGTACGTCGCTCCGAACACCCAGACGATGCGGATCGCGATGGTCGCGGCGAACACCGCCGCCGCAGCCCAGCAGATCGCGGCAGTCGAGCGGTCTCCCAGCCCTTCGATGACCTGCGGGAGCTGGAGTCCGATGAGCAGGAAGACAAACGACTCGAGGATGGCGTCGATCGAACGCCAGACGGCATTGTCCTGCAGGCGGGTGGCGTATCCCTCGCGCACCGACCGCTGACCCAGGTACAGGCCCGCCGCGACAACCGCGATCACACCCGATGCGTGGATCTCCTCGGCGACGAAGTAGATCGCGAACGGCGCGATGATTCCCAGTGCCGTCTCCATCGGGGGATCGGTGAGGAAATGGCGCATGAAGGCGACCGCGAGCCCGGCAGCAAGTCCCACGATCAGGCCGCCGACGGCAGCGATCAGGAAGGCCAGGATGCCGTCCCACACGGTGGTGGTCGCGCCCACCGCCGCGGCCAGCGCCAAGCGGTAGGCCGTCAGTGCGGTGGCGTCGTTGAGCAGGCTCTCGCCGCCCAGCAGCGTCATCACGCGCCGGGGCAGACCCAGACGACGACCGACGGCCTGCGCAGACACAGCATCGGGCGGGGCGATCACCGCACCCAGGACAAAGGCGGCGGCCCAGGGGAGGTCGGGGACGGCGTAGTACGCGACCACTCCGACCCCCGCGGTGGTCGCGAGCGGCAGCCCGACGGCCAGCAGTCCGACCGCGCGTACGTTCTTGCGCAACGCCACATATGAACTGTCCAGCGCCGCCGAGTAGAGCAGCGGCGGCAGCACCGCGAACAGGACCAGCTCGGGTTCCAGGGTGAACTCGGGAAGACCTGGGATCCAACCGAGCCCCAGCCCCACCACCACCAGCACCAACGGGGCAGAGAGCCCGAATCGGCGACAGATGGCGGCCAGGATCACCGCGACCACGGCGACGATCAACAGTCCTTCGTCCACCGCCCGAATTCCTCCCTCAGCGCACACCCGACCGAACCAGCCAAAGATACGGGAGAATGGAATTGTTCTCGCCGCAGACGTCTCCCGCTGCCGAGGTCTGCGGCCTGAGCCCGCTCGCGAACCACATGAGGAAGGACCTGATGCGCAACCCCATCCGGTCGGTCATGCACCGCAACATCAAACCGTCCACATTGCTTGCCGACGTGGCGGACGAATTGTGCCCCGAACTCGTCCAGACCAGTGAGGATCCGTCGGCGGACCCACCGGTCGACTCGCAAGATGCATGCCAGGACTGCGTTGCCGAGGGCGTCGATCACTGGGCGCACCTTCGTAAATGCCTGACCTGCGGACACGTCGCCTGCTGTGATTCGAGTCCCCGTAAGCACGCCACCGCACATTTCAAGTCCACCGGGCACCCGGTGATGCGTTCGGCCGAGCCCGGCGAGACGTGGCGCTGGTGCTATCGGCATGCCCAGATGGGCTGACCCGGCCTCGGCAGTCCGCGCCCGGTGATCGTCAGGTGTAAACCGGCCGACCGAAGGCGCTAGCCTTAGCTCTGTGACTACCAATACCTCGGGAAGCGGCGTTGTCATCTCTGCCGTGCCCGACCGTATCGGCACTCCACTGACCCCGGGCGCCACGAAGGTGATGTTGCTCGGCGCCGGGGAACTCGGCAAAGAAGTGATCATCGCCTTCCAGCGGCTCGGCGTCGAAGTGGTTGCGGTCGATCGCTATCCGAACGCTCCGGGCCATCAGGTCGCCCACCGCTCACACGTGGTGAACATGACCGACCCGCGCGCACTCCGTGCCGTGATCGAGGCCGAGCAACCCGACTTTGTGGTCCCCGAGATCGAGGCCATCGCCACCGAGGTCCTCGTCGAGGTCCACGAAGACGGTCTGACCGAGGTGATCCCCACCGCGCGTGCCACGGCCCTGACGATGAACCGCGAGGGCATCCGTCGGCTGGCCGACGAGAGGCTGGGTCTTCCGACGTCGCCGTACGCGTTCGCCGATTCGGCCGACGAGGTCCGCGCTGCGACCAACCGGGTCGGGTTCCCGTGTGTGGTCAAACCGGTGATGTCGTCGTCGGGCAAGGGCCAGAGTGTGGTGCGCGGGCCGGACGAGGTCGACCGGGCCTGGGACCACGCCGTCGCCGGCGGTCGCGTCCAGGGTGGACGGGTCATCGTCGAGGGTTTCATCGACTTCGACTACGAGATCACCTTGCTGACCGTGCGCGCCGTCGATCCGAACACCGGCCGTCTCGGCACGTACTTCTGCGCACCGATCGGACACCGCCAGCAACAGGGCGACTACGTCGAGTCGTGGCAGCCTCAGCCGATGAGCGAAACCGCGCTGGGCGGCGCCACGTCGGTGGCCGCACGCATCGCCGCGGCGCTCGGCGACGGCCGGCTCGGTGGCCGCGGCATCTTCGGTGTCGAGATGTTCGTCAAAGACGACGACGTGTACTTCTCCGAGGTCAGCCCCCGACCGCACGACACCGGTCTGGTCACCCTCGGAACGCAGCGGCTGTCCGAGTTCGACATGCATGCGCGCGCGATCCTCGGATTGCCGGTGGACGTCACGCTGGCCTCTCCAGGAGCATCAGCGGTGATCTATGGCGGCCTGGACGAACCGGCGATCGCCTTCGAGAACGTCGCTGCTGCCCTGGCTGTCCCGGAGACGGACATCCGGTTGTTCGGCAAGCCCGAAAGCTTTGCCCGTCGCCGGATGGGTGTGGTGATCGCGACCGCCGACGACATCCAGACAGCCCGCGCACGCGCCGGTGAAGCGGCCCGCCTGGTGCGGCCGATCAGCACGTCACCGCAGGCCGACACCCGTGCGGTGCCCGCGATCCGCGAGGAACCGCCGCGCGAGTCGACCCCTCCCGATCCGGGGATGACACGGGTCACCCGACGTCCGCCAGGAGCGCAGCCCTCGCCGCCCAAGACCCCTGCCCCGGCACAGGCCGGACCGCCGGCCGGACCCCGGCTGAACAAACCCGCCGGCTCGGGCGACGAGAACCGGTAGCGGGGAGAACACGTGCCTTTTGTCGGCGAGGTCATCGTCGCCCTGGTGATCTTTCTGGGGTTGTGCGGTGTGGTCGTGCCGGTGCTGCCCGGACTGAGCCTCATCTTCGTTGCCATCGGGGTGTGGGCGTTTGTCGTCGGTGGCGCGGGTTGGCTGGTGTTCGCGGCCGCTGCCGCGTTGCTCGGCGTCTCGGCCATCGTGAAGTACGTCTTCGCGAACAAGTCGATGAAGGACTCGGGGGTGCCCGGCCGAACGGTGGTCCTGGGCGGTCTGCTCGGGATCGTCGGGTTCTTCGTGATCCCGGTGGTGGGCCTGCCGATCGGGTTCGTGCTCGGAGCGTTCCTCGCCGAGTGGGCGCGGCTCAAGAGCATCGAAGCCGGCTGGCGTGGAGCCATCGCCGCGACGAAGGCCGCGGGATTGGCCATCGTGATCGAACTGGCCGGCGCGCTGCTTGCCGCGTCGCTGTGGTTCGGAGCGGCGTTCGCTTTCTAGTGCGCCGGCGGTCGGGTCAGCGCTTGCGACCGATGGGCACGATCATCGGCCCACCCGACACCGGGTCGGTGAGCACCTGCGATGACAACCCGAAGGCCTCCTGCAACAGATCGGTTGTGATGACGTCGGAGGGCGTTCCCTCTCGGATGATCTCTCCCTCTCTCATCACCACCAACCAATCGCTGTAGCGCACAGCCAGATTGAGGTCGTGGAGCACCATCACCACGGTCTTGCCGTGCATGCGGCACAGGTCGTCGACGAGGTCGAGCACATCGATCGAATGCGACAGGTCGAGGTAGGTGGTCGGCTCGTCCAGCATCACCACATCGGTCTGCTGTGCCAGCGTCAACGCGATCCAGACCCGTTGTCGCTGACCACCGGACAACGCGTCGATGGTCCGCTCGGCAAGGTCGGTGCAGTCGGTCAGCTCCAGCGCCTGCGCGACGGCGACCTCGTCTTCCGGCGACCACTGCTTGTACCAGGACTGGTGGGGGTGACGACCTCGCGAGACCAGGTCGACAACCGTCAAACCCTCTGGGGCAACGGGGTTCTGGGGCAGCAGCCCGAGGATCTTGGCCACCTCTTTGGTGCGCAGCGTCGCGATGTCGCGGCCGTCGAGCAGCACCTGCCCCGCAGTCGGCTTGAGCAGACGTACCAGCGAGCGCAACAGCGTGGATTTACCGCACCCGTTGGGGCCGACGATGGTGGTGACCTTGCCGTCGGGGATCGAGATGTCGAGACCGTCGATGATGGGTCGGTCGCCGTAGCCGACCTGGAGGCCGGTGGCCGCGATGCGTCCCGCGGACTGTTCCGAGTACAGGGCACTCATACCGAGGCCTTTCGGTTGATCTGGACCATGAGGTAGATGAGGGCGGGGCCACCGATGCCTGCGGTGACGACACCGACGGGGAGTCCAGCCGGCAACACCGTGCGGCACAACAGGTCTCCACCCAACACGAGGCACGCACCGGTCAGCCCGGCGGTGATCGGTCCCGGGACTTCCGCCCGGGTGAGCCGCATCGCGATCTGAGGTGCGAGCAAGGCGACAAACGCGATCGGGCCGGCGGAGGAGACGCAGACCGCCGCCACGATGACCGCGACGATGAGGATGAGCGCCGACACCGGGTTGGCGCGGATACCCAGCCCGCGGCACACGTCCTCGCCCAGACTGAGGATCGAGAGATTTCGGGACTGGGCGAGCACGATCAGGATGGCCGGGATCAGCACGATCAACGGGGGCCACACCGCTTTCCAGCCCGCACCGGACACCGATCCGACAATCCACAGCTGCGCCCGCTGCACCTGATCCACATTGGCGCGGGTGAGCAGATAGGCGATCACGGCCTGCAGACCCCACGTCAGCGCGACGCCGACGAGCACCAGACGGATGGGGTCGATGCCCTTGCGCCAGGTGAGGATGTACATCGCGGTGGCGGTGAGAAGTCCGCCGAGCATGGCCGCCACGGCGAGCCCGAGGTCGGCCAGCCACGAGGCCCACGTGGATCCGAAGGCGATCACGGCTACCGCGGCCGCACTCGCCCCGGAGGTGATGCCGAGCATGTCGGGCGTCGCCAACGGGTTGCGGGCGATCACCTGGGTGAGTGCGCCGGACATCCCCAGACCCATCCCGACCAGCAGACTCACCAGGCCGA
Organism: Williamsia muralis NBRC 105860; assembly: GCF_001598915.1. Taxonomy (GTDB): domain Bacteria; phylum Actinomycetota; class Actinomycetes; order Mycobacteriales; family Mycobacteriaceae; genus Williamsia; species Williamsia muralis. The sequence goes on from NZ_BDAP01000002.1 coordinate 938,900, forward strand.
TCGGCAACTGGGTGTCGAAGACGACCACGTTCTCCGCGCGGGTGCCGCCGCCGAGCAGGATCCGCCCGACATCAATGGGGGACATCGGGAAATCGCTGGTGCCGATGCTGACCGCGAACAGGACGACGGCCAGCGCGGCCAGCACCAGTCCGACGCCCGTTGCCCACGGCCGCACGACGAACGAGCCGCCGGCCACCCGCACCGTGGTGCGGCGCAGGTGCCGGGCCGGCAGCGGTGCCGGTTTGTGCTCGGGGGGATCTGCCACTGCGGTCATGCCGCCACCGACTTCACGGTCATACCGCCACCAACTTCTTTGCGCGTACCAGGGCGATGAAGAACGGGGCGCCGACGGCAGCCAGGACGATGCCGGCCTGGATCTCGCCGGGGCGGGCGATCATCCGGCCGAGCACGTCGCAACCGACGAGGGCGACGGCACCGATGAGCGCCGAGTAGGGCACCACCCAGCGATAGTCGGGGCCGGTGAAGAACCGGGCCACGTGCGGCGCCACCAGGCCGAGGAACACGATCGGCCCGCACGCTGCGGTCGCAGACCCGACGAGCAGCGTGATCGCGAGGATGCCGGCGATCCGCACCTGAACGATCCGCGAACCCAGGGCCTTGGTCATCTCGTCGCCCAAGGACAGGATGTTGAGGAAGAAGCCGCTGGCGATCGCCAAGATGAGCCCCGGGATGATGAACGGGAGCGTGGCGAGGATGACGTCGAATCCTCGCCCGGCCACTGATCCCACCTGCCAGAAGCGCCAGGCTTCCAGCGATGCGGTGTCGATCAGGACGATCGCGGATGTCAGTGCCACCAGCATCGCCGAGAGTCCGGTGCCGGCGAGGATCAGCGTCAGCGGGCTGGCACCCTTGCCCACCGACGCGAGGAAGAACACCAGCGAGGAGGCCGCCATCGCGCCGAGCAACCCGAAGCCCATGTACTGGATGGGTGTGGTGATACCCAGGACGTAGACGCCCGTGACCACTGCAAAAGCAGCGCCCGCGTTGACGCCGAGGATGCCCGGGTCGGCCAGTGGATTGCGCGTATGGCCCTGTGTGAGCGCACCCGCGGCGCCGACCGCAAGACCGACCACCAGGCCCAACACGGTGCGGGGGATGCGTAGGTCATGCACGATTCCGACGGCGTCGGGCGCTCCTGGAACGTTGTCCGCCCACAGCGCGTCCCAGACCTCGGGCAGGGGGATGACGCGGGACCCGATCGCGATCGAGGCCGCGCAGACGATGGCCAGGAGGACCAGTAGCAGTACCACCCCGGGTATGCGTCGCGATTTGTTGACCAAGATCTACGGGACCTGTCTTGTGTAGTTCAATGCATGTGTATGCGGTAGTTGTGCGGGTGGTCGGTGTCGGGATGACGACGTCGACGGTAGGCAGGTTACCCTAACCTTCTCCGGTACTGCGAAATCTTCCCGCGGTCCATGGCTTTGGATCACGGAACGGTAACGAATCGCAGACACTGTGTTTCTTATCTGTTTCTTGGCTAACACTCAGGCTGTCATCAGGCGATAACCCCATGAGTCACATCCGTGGCCAGACCTGGAGGAGTGAAGAATGAAACAGAAGTTGATTCGCGCCGCCGCAGCCGTAGCCGCGACTGTGGGTATTGCCGCAGGCAGCGTTGTTGCCGCCGCGCCCGCACAGGCCGCCCCCGTGGGCCCGTTCGACCTCGACCTCACCGGCGGCGTCAGCTGCGAGTGGGGCAAGCCCGGTGATCCCTGGGTCAACGCCTGGCACACCAAGCGCTGGATGAAGGTCACCGCATACGGTCGCGACTGGCCCAACGTCACGCTCCAGGAGTTCAACGGCGCGCAGAAGTTCGCCCCGGTCCTCAAGAAGGGCCAGTCCCTGACCATCGAGACCAAGTGGTTCGGCTGCTTCCCGACGTCCATCTCCGGCTACACGATCTCCAGCGAGATCGACCCGCTGCAGAACAACATCGGCTACTGGTTCAGCGTTCAGAGCATCCCGAACTGACGCTCGCACCCAGCACCCACCACGGCGGGTGAACAGCACCACCACTCGATCCCTCTCCCGGACACGATCTGTCTGGGGGAGGGATCTTTGCGTCTGCCGGGTGCGGGTGTTGCCAAAGGCCTTGCGGTTGACGCAGCGTCAACGGGCACAGTGGTTCTCGACCGCCTGAGGAGGCCGAGATGGATCATCCGATCGGGGAGATCGCCCGTAGTTCGGGCGTCACGCCGCGCACGTTGCGGCACTACGAGCAGTTCGGGCTGCTGTTGCCGTCACGGACGGGCGCCGGCGGCATCCGGTACTACGACTCAGCGGCAGTGGTCCGTCTGCAGCGCATCCTGATCTTGCGCGAGTTGGGTCTGTCGCTGCCGCGAATCGCTGACGTGCTTGCCGGACAACAAGATCCACGAGCAGCGCTCGGGGAACTCCTCACGACACTGCGGTCTCGACGCGACAGCATCGATGCCCAGATGTCGTCGGTCGAACACACCATCACCCACCTGGAGAAGGGACTCGACATCATGCCCACCGACGCATTCGCCGGATTCGACCACACCGTCCATCGCGAGGAGGTCGAAAGTCGCTGGGGCGCTGACGTCTACGCGACATCCGATCGCTGGTATCGCTCACTCACCGATGAGCAGCGTGCAGACTTCGCCGCAGAACATCGGGCCATCGCTGCACAGTGGATCGAGCTCACCGATGCGGGGGAGGACCCGTCAGGGGAGCGAGCCCGCCATCTAGCGGCCCGTCATCTGGAGTGGCTCGCACTGAGCGGTGCGACAGTGTCGGCCGACTACGTGCGTGGCCTCGGCCAGATGTACGTCGACGACGAACGGTTCGGCAAGAACTACGCACCCACTGGCGTCGACCATCGCCGATACGCGGAGTTCGTGCGGGATGCGTTGGAGTTTGCTGTCGATTGAGGGGTTGGCTCGGCGGCGGTTTCGGTCGCTCGGTGAACTGGCAGATGCGCGGTCTGTAGCCCGAGCTTCTGCGAGGTTCGCGAGCCGGCTATCCCAGTCGCTCGGCTAACCGGCAGATGCGCGCTCTGTAGACCGAGCTTGTGCGAGGTTCGCGAGCCGGCTATCCCAGTCGCTCGGTGAACTGGCAGATGCACGCTCTGCAGACCGCGCTACGACGAGGATCGTGCCGGCAGTTACCGCCGCTCACTGAACCAGCAGAAGCTCGGTCTACAGCCCGAGCTTCCGCAACCCCAGCGTCAGGCCCTGTTGACCTTGTCGGGCTCAGAGGCTGCGAGCATGTCTTCGCGCTCGACGACCTTCACGCGTTCGCGGCCCTCGGCGGCTCCGAGTGCGCGTTCGTGCTCATCGAGCCGGTACCAGCCGTCCCAGGTGGTGAAGGCGACGCTCTTGTCCTCGAGGTACTTGATGATCGCGTCCTCGCCGGGCTCGGCCGGTTCGAGGAGCTTGCCCTCGTGCATGTCGTCGAGCAGGCAGTCGACGGTCTCGTTGGCGTCGCCCTTGGTGTGGCCGATGAGGCCGACGGGTCCGCGCTTGATCCAGCCGGTGGTGTACATGCCGGTCATGTGGGAGCCGTCGTTGAAGATGCGGCCCGCTTCGTTGGGGATCACGCCGGCCTGGTCGTCGAACGGGATCTGCGGCAGGTTGTCCGAGAGGTAGCCCACGGCCCGGTAGACCGCACCCAGCTCCCAGTCGGTGAAATTGCCGGTGCCCTTGACGTTGCCGGTGCCGTCGAGCTCGGTCCGTTCGGTGCGCAGACCGACGACCTTGCCGTCGTCGCCCAGGATTTCCACGGGCGACTCGAAGAAGTGCAGGAACAGCTTGTGCGGGCGGCCCTTGGGGTCGCGGATCGCGTACTGCTCGATGATCGTTGCGACCTGATCGGTGATCTTCGACGACCGACGGGCGACGGTGGAGCCCTCGTCGTAGTCGATGTCCTCGGGATTGACGATCACGTCGATGGTCGGCGAGTGGTCGAGCTCTTTGAGCTCGAGCGGGGTGAACTTGGCCTGAGCCGGTCCGCGCCGTCCGAACACGTGGACCTCGGTGGCCTTGTTGTTCTTGAGGCCCTCGTAGACGTTGGCGGGGATCTCGGTGGGCAGCAGTTCGTCGCCGGTCTTGGCCAGCACGCGCGCCACGTCCAAGGCGACGTTGCCGACACCGATGACCGCGACCTTCTCGGCCTCGAGCGGCCAGGTGCGTGGGAAGTCGGGATGTCCGTCGTACCAGGCCACGAACTGCGCGGCGCCGTAGGAGCCGTCGAGGTCGATGCCGGGCAGGTTCATCGCCCGGTCGTCGGTGGCGCCGGTGGAGAAGATGACCGCGTCGTACATCTGCTGCAGGTCTTCGAGGACGATGTCGCTGCCGTAGTTGACGTTGCCGATCAACCGGATCTGCGGCTTGTCCAGCACCTTGTGCAGCGCGGTGATGATGCCCTTGATGCGCGGGTGATCCGGTGCCACGCCGTAGCGGATCAGGCCGAACGGTGCCGGCATCCGCTCGAACAGATCGATCGAGACACCACGGTCTTTGGCCTTCTCCGACTTCATCAGGGCATCAGCGGCATAGATGCCGGCCGGACCGGCACCGACGATGGCCACGCGAAGCGGACGGTTCTGATCGCTCATGAGTCGGAGTGTCTTTCTCGTTCAGTTGGGGTCGCTGCCGAAAACCGGGCGACCTGCCTGGTGCTGGCGTTGTGGACAGTCTGCCCACCACGGTAGGCGCTGGACCTGGCCGGAACAAAAAACCTCATCCCAGACCAGGTCCAGCGGAGCTGTGACCTCGGGTTGTGCGGGGTCCAGCGGAGCTGTGACCTCGGGTTGCGCCGAGGCCGGCAGTGCCTATTTGCCGAGCTGCGGGGCGATCTGGTCGACAGCCCAGGGGATGGTCAGCACGGTCGGCACCGACATCGCGGTTCCGGTCTGCTGGTCGAGGTAGATGACGCCCCCGCGCTTGACGATGTCGAGGTTGTTGAAGACCGGGTTCGTCTTCATCCGCTCGTTGGAGCCCTCCCAGTCGATGGCCACCACCTGGTCGAGGTTGTTGAGCAGGTTGAGATTCTCGTTCGAGATGGTTCCGTAGAAGCCGCTGGTCACGAGCTGCTCGAGTTCCTTGGGGAACACCTGGCCGAGGTTGGTCAGCATCTGTCCGCGACCGTCACCGGGGCCGTAGATGGAAATGGAGCCGTCGGTGCCGGCGATGATCACGGCCGACTTCTTGCCGACCATGTTCGGGTACTTCGCCTTGGCGTCCTCGAACTTCTGATTGGTCTGGTCGATCAGTTCCTGGGTCTTCTCGGGCATGCCGACGGCCTTGCCGATCTCGGCGGTGGATGCGGCCCAAGGGATCAGCCAGTCCTGGTACTGCGCTTCGCGTACGAGGGTGGGCGCAACCTTCTTGAGGTTGTCGTACTGCTCCTGGGTGACCGCGTTGTTCACCGCGACGATCATGTCGGGGTTGGTGGCCAGTGCCTTCGGGATCTCACCGTTCAGATCCTGTGCGGCCAGTCCGAGCACCTCGGGGGTGTTCTCGGCGATGTACTTCTCGTTCCACGGAGCGATCGCGGTCTTACCGGTCGGGTCACCGAAAGGAACGATGGTCGTGGGTCTGATGCCGAGAGCCAGCAAGATGTCCGAATCGCCGGGGCCGAGCGTCGCGATGCGCTTGGGCTCGGTCTCGATGGTGGTCTCGCCGAGGTTGTGAGTGATGGTGACGGGCAGGGCGCCGGCTTCCGCGGAGACCGAAGCACCTGAGCTGTCACTGTCTTCGTCGGGAGCCGAACATGCCGCTGTTCCCACCAGGGCGGCGACGGCCACCGTGGCGACGGCCGTGCGGGTGAATCCGCGCGACAACCGGGTTGTCTTGATACGCACTTTTGTTGTCCTTACGTCCGGCAATCCAGAGGTCGAGTTCGCCCCCGACGGCATCGATCAAGTTAGGATTGGCTCACCAATATCTGGATCAGCGTCTCACGGCGGCGCGGCATCCGGCAAATGCGGGTTATAAGCTCGCGACCATGGCATCAAGGAACTCCGGGACGTCCGGTGAAGGTGGTAAGTCGGGGCCGCCGAGCGATGACGAACGCCGGACCATGTGGCCGTTTCTCATCGCGGTGGCGATCGTCGTACTGACGCTCGGCACCATCGCCGTCACCTACGTGGTGCGCCCGGTGGACGAACGGCTCACCGAGGAGGCCAAGGTGGCCCGCTCCATCAACGACCACTACACCGCGAAGAACGCCGTCAACTATTCGAACTTTCGCGCCGCCACCTGTACTGCGGACCTTTCGTCGGTCGACTTCCCCACCGAGGACGAATTCACCATCGAGAACACTGACGCCCGCGAGGCCGACGGGGCCATTGAGATCGATGACATCTCCGAGACGGTTGTCAACGGCAACCGCGCAACCGCGAATGTCCACTGGTCTCGCAAGGAGAGGACCGAGACCCAGATCATCGGAGTGGTGCTGGTGAACGAAGAAGGCGACTGGAAGGTGTGCTCATGAGCTACGCAGGAGACATCACGCCGGAGCAGGCGTGGGCGATTCTCTCGGAGAACCCCGACGCCGTGCTGGTGGACGTGCGAACCAAGGCCGAATGGAGTTACGTCGGCATTCCCGACCTCACCGAGCTGGGCAAGCAGACCGTACTGATCGAGTGGGTCACATTTCCTGACGGACAACGCAATCCGGATTTCGTAGGCCAACTGCGCGAGGCCGGCATCGCCGACGACCAGCCGGTGGTGTTCCTCTGCCGTTCCGGTCAGCGGTCGATCGGTGCCGCAGAGGCCGCCACGGCCGATGGGGTCGCCGAGGCGTACAACGTGTCCGACGGATTCGAAGGCGGCCTCGATTCGGCCGGTCATCGCGGGGCCGTAGGTTGGAAGGCGCTGGGGCTGCCCTGGCGCCAATCCTGAGGAACCGGCTCACCGGCCGGGGTGCTCATCTGCCATGGAGGAACATGTGATCAGCGAACTGCCCGACGGGGTGTCGCCGGATACGCTCGCGGTTCGCGGTGGTCTCGACCGCTCGGGGTTCGAGGAGACGTCCGAGGCGATGTACCTCACCTCGGGCTACGTCTACTCGTCGGCTGCTGCCGCTGAGCGCGCCTTCACCGGCGAGGACAAACGGTTTGTGTACTCGCGCTACGGAAATCCGACCGTCGCGATGTTCCAGGAACGCCTCCGACTGCTCGAAGGTGCCGAAGCCTGCTTTGCCACCGCCAGTGGAATGGCCGCTGTGTTCGTCGCCCTCGGTGCGCTGCTCAAGGCCGGGGACAGGCTGGTGGCAGCCCGGAGTCTGTTCGGGTCCTGCTTCGTGGTCTGCAACGAGATCTTGCCGCGTTGGGGTGTGGAGACCGTCTTCGTCGACGGCGAAGACCTCGAACAGTGGGAACAAGCGCTCTCGACACCGACGACCGCCGTGTTCTTCGAGACCCCGTCCAACCCGATGCAGACGCTCGTCGACGTCGAGAAGGTGTGCGAGCTCGCCCATGCGGCCGGCGCAAAGGTGGTGCTGGACAACGTCTTCGCGACACCACTGCTGCAGAAGGGGCTCGATCTCGGCGCCGACGTGATCGTCTATTCGGGCACCAAGCACATCGACGGTCAGGGCCGGGTGATGGGCGGAGCCGTCCTCGGTGACGCCGAGTACATCGACGGTCCGGTGCAGACCCTGATGCGGCACACCGGGCCGGCGCTCAGCCCGTTCAATGCGTGGACCCTGCTCAAGGGTCTCGAGACGATGCGGCTGAGGGTGGACCACTCGGTGGCCTCTGCGCTCCGGATCGCCGAGTTCCTGCAGGAGGATCCGCGCGTCGCGTGGGTCAAATACCCGTTCCTGCAGTCGCATCCGCAGTACGACCTGGCCACCCGGCAGATGTCCGGCGGCGGTACGGTCCTCACCTTCGAGTTGGCCGACCGCGGGTCGGTATCGGGTAAGGCAAGGGCGTTCGAGGTGCTCGACGGGCTGAAGATCATCGACATCTCCAACAACCTCGGCGACTCGAAGTCGCTGATCACCCATCCCGCCACCACGACTCACCGGGCGATGGGTCCCGAAGGGCGCGCCGCGATCGGGCTGTCGGACTCCGTGGTCAGACTGTCGGTGGGACTCGAAGGTATCGACGACCTGCTGCACGACATGGACCAGGCGCTCTAGCGGCGTCATTGCACGGCACCGGCCCCGGTGCCTTCTTCGGATCGGAGGGTGGAGACATCCTTTCCTCATTGGTCGACTGGGTCATCTCGGTTGTCGAGTCCACTCCGCCCTGGGCTGTGTATCTCGTTGTCTGGGGGGTCATCTACGGAGAGGCCGCCGCGCTGATCGGCCTGATCCTCCCAGGTGAGACCGTTCTGCTGGCGGGTGCCGTCGCCGCCGCCATCGGTCCGACGAACATCGGCTGGCTGATCACCGGTGCCTGCTTCGCCGCGGTGCTCGGCGACTGGACCGGGTACATGCTGGGTCGACGATCAGGGGAACGGATAACCCACTCCAGACTGGGCTCGTGGATCGGTGAGGAGCGCTGGAACCGCGCCGAAGAGCTGATCCGCAACGGGGGTGTGGTGGCGGTGATCGGGGCGCGCTGGATCGGTTACGTCCGCACGGTCACGCCATTTGTGGCCGGGATGAGTCAGATGCCCACCAAGCAATACCTTTTCGCGAACGTCCTGGGCGGCGTCGTGTGGGTGGTGGTGGTCGGGGTGACCGGATACGCCGTCGGCGAGACGATCGGGGCCACCTTGCTGCTGTACCTGGGGTTCGCAGCGGCTGTGGTGGTTCTCGGGTACTTCGCCTTCCGCTGGTGGCGTCAGCGCGACAAGTCCGAAATAGGCTCTACCAGCGCCGAATAACATTCACCCGGGGTTTTATTTGACACGGCAATTATTCCGGCGACATCGTTGTTGACATGAAGGGCCGACCCGCTTCGGCCGCCAGTTCTCACCTCTCGCCCGGAAAGGAAACGTGCCCGGCCATGGCCTCCACGCGCGATCCGCACACGGTTCTGGCCGAGTTCGTCCACGCCCGGTCCGGTGACACCGTGGTGCTCGCCTCCGATGCGGATGACGCGGTGCGAAAGGTGGTCGACGCGGCACCCGGACAGTCCGTACTGCTCGACCTGACGGCCGGTCTCGGAGACCGTCGGACCGGGGACCACGCCGGCGACAGGCTCGTTGCCGCACAGGTGGATCTCACCACCACGCTCGCCGCCCTGGACCGCGAGCTCTCCGTCCGGCCTGCGGCACTGCTGATCGTCCCGGGTGTCGCCCCGTCCACCGGTGAGGTCCTGCCGCTGTCGAAGCTCGCTGCGGTGGCCCATCGCCACGGGGCCCGGCTCCTCGTGGACGCAAGCGAACTCGCGGCCCGACGGGTGATCAACATGACCAGCCACGGCATCGACTACGCCGTGTTCACCGGACGGCAACTGGCAGGCCACGGGCCCGCCGTCGTCGTCGGCCGGCCGGATTGGCTGCGCGATGTCATCGGTGTCGAGGCGGACCCGTCTGCGCTGGGCGGGCTCGCACAGGGTTGCGACGAGGTCGCGGGCCTGGGTTTCGAGTGGATCGGCCTGCACGAACAGGCGTTGTCGGACACTCTCGACGAGGCGCTGCAACGGTTGCCCGGCACCCGGCGGCTGCGACTGTGGGCCGACGTTGCCGATCGTGTGGGCATCGCCTCGGTCGCGGTGGCAGGACGCGAGGCGCCGTTCGCGCTTCGCTGGGGTTTCGAGACCGGTCGGTACGACGTTGCGCAGCAATTGGATTCACTGGCAGATGTGGTGTTCGAGCAGGAGAAGTCATGACATATGAAGCCGTCGGTGCACCACGCAACCGGCCAGAACTGCTCGTCGCCATCGATGGCGACGACAACCCCATCGCCTGGAGTGGTCCTCGTCCGCGCGACGCGCATGCGGGGGTGATCCGCCGGATCCGCCAGCCTGAACTGCGTGGCGGGATCCGGGAGAGAACTCAGATGCGAGCGGCGTGGACCAGCCTGGGCAACGAGCCCGCCGATCTGGTCGTCGCTCTCGAGATCGATGTGCTGATCGCCGACGATGCCGCGACTGCACGAGCAAAATTGTTGCGACTCGGTGAGTCGAGGTTCGGGGACACCGTGCGCTACGTCGGAACGGCCAATGGCCTGTTGACGCTGATCCTGGACATCTACACCGCCGAGGTTGCCGATGCGGTGATCCTCCGGCCCATCGATTCCGCTGCTGAATCGGCCGACGACTCGGTGGATGCCGGGCGGAACACCGCGGCATTGATCGCCGAACAGGTGTTGCCGCAACTGACCAAGAGGTCCGTCGCGGCCTGACCCTGCCGTCCGCCACCGCGAAAGTCGTACGGGTGCGTCAGCTTTCGCCGTGTTCCCAACGGTTGACGATCTGTTCTCGGGCACCGTCCGTCAGTTGACCGAACAGTCGGAGCCTGGCCATCCCGCCGTCGGGGTAGATGTCCATGCGTGCTTCGGTGAGCGGTCGGTCCACGTCGACGAGGAAGCGGTGCCGGGTGTCGGGCTGCAGTGGAGTCCGCGGAACGAGTTCGAACCACTCGCCGTTCTCGCCGTCGCGACCACGGATCATCGCCGACCCCGGGGCGTTGCCGAGGAAGTAGCTGGTGTCGAGTTCGGCCAGACCGACGGTGGCCTCACCCGCCAACTTCACCTGCACCCAGTCGTTTCCGGAATCGCGGCGACGTGAGGTCTCCCATCCCTCACCCATGGTGCGGGCACGACCCGGCATCAGCAGGTTGTTCGGCGATCCGTAGAACATGTTGGAGCACGAGGTGATCATGCCGCCGTTCTCCAGCGCCGCGAGGTCGAAGTGCCCGTACGACAAGAACTTCGGATCGGGGATACCGCGTCCGTGCACGCGGAAACGGGCAACTCCTCCGTCGGGATAGATCGAGAGCCGCACGTGGGTGAATCGTTCCTTGGCGTCGACGCGGAACGGGTTGCGCGTGTCGCCGTTGACCTCGACGCGGTCGACGATCGTTGTCCACTCGGTCTCTTCGACCAGCTCCAGTGCGGTCGGAATGCCTTCCACCGCAGCAGCTTCCACAGAGATGTAGGGCGGGTAATTTCCCACGAACCACGATGTGTCCACGACGACGCCGTAGATGACGCCGGGAACCCCGAGTCGGACGATGGCCTGGTCGACGCCGTCTTCGCGACGCCGCCGGGTTTCCCAACCGTCGTAGACCTGACCTTTGTGACCAAACGTTGCGGGCTGGTACTCGGCCGCCGGGGTCTTGATCAGGTTCTGGGCTTCGGCGAACAGGTCGTCGTTGGCCCAGATCACTGCTCCGCCGAGGGCACGCAACGCCAGATCGGGCATGGAGGTGAAGTGCGGGCGGGAGGCGGGCGGAGAGGGTGTCACGACATCCGAGGTTAGTGTGCCGGGGTCTGCGGGGCGAACCGGGCGGCGCCGATGGTTGCAGATGGCAACCGTCCCAGAGCATACTTGCAACGCACAAGTAGTTGCTGTGTGAAACTCGTGCTGCCGGCTAGATTGATGCGTTTCGTGGGAAGGCTCGTTGCAGAAGATGTCCCGCTCGGACCAGGTTGAGAACTTCATCGAGGTGCTCGCCCGATACGCACGCATCCGCGAACGACTGGCGGCCACCCGCCTGCGCACCCCGGACGGCATCGTTGAAACGGCCGCCTACCAGTGCCTTTTCCGGCTGACCGACAAGCCGTCGCGCTCGGGCGAACTGGCCGAGGCCCTGTTCGCCGATCCGTCCACCATCAGCCGTCACGTCGCTCACCTGGTACGTCTCGGCTATGTACGTCGCGAGGCCGACCCGCAGGACGGGCGTGCCACGATCCTGGTGGCCACCGATTCGGGCCGCGAGCGGGTGGCTGCGCTGCGTCAGCGACGCGGTGAGGAGCTCAAGTCGTTGATGTCGGATTGGCCCGACGACGACATCGACACCCTGATCCGGTTGATGGGCCGGTTCGTCGACAGTGCCGAAGATGCATTGACCTGTGCTCCAGCTGAGAGGCAACCGAATTGACCGACACCCCCGCTTCCGCTCCGGCCGGGAGCGCTGAGCTGTCGCACAAGAAGATCCTGACGATCCTCGGCGGACTGATGCTGGGGATGTTCCTGGCCGCACTCGACCAGACCATCGTCTCCACCGCCATCCGCACCATTGCCGATGACCTGCAGGGCTATTCGCTGCAGGCGTGGGTGACCACCGCGTATCTCGTCACGGCCACCATCGTGACCCCGCTCTACGGCAAGTTGTCGGACATGTACGGCCGCAAGAAGCTGTTCATGACGGCCATCACGATCTTCATCATCGGTTCGCTGCTGTGCACCACCGCGACCTCGATGTATCAGCTCGCGGGGTACCGCGCGTTGCAGGGACTCGGTGCCGGTGGCCTGATGTCGTTGGCGCTCACCATCGTCGGTGACATCGTGCCCCCGCGCGAGCGGGCGAAGTACCAGGGATACTTCCTCGCCGTCTTCGGCACCTCGAGCGTGGTGGGCCCCGTGCTCGGTGGCCTGCTCGCCGGTCAGGAGTCGATTCTGTTCGTGTCCGGCTGGCGTTGGGTGTTCCTCGTCAACGTGCCGATCGGTCTCATCGCTCTGGTGGTGGTCTACCGCGTACTGGACTACGACCAGATCAGAGGCGCCCGCCGGCGGGTGGACTGGTCGGGAGCCGGGCTCCTGGCGCTGGGCGTGGTCCCGTTGTTGATCGTCGCCGAGCAAGGCCGCGAATGGGGCTGGGGCAGTGGGTGGGCCATCGCCTGTTATACGGCCGGTGTGGTGGGCACGGCAGGGTTTGTCTACGTCGAGCATCGGATGGGCGAAGCCGCCATCATCCCGTTGCGCATCTTCCGGAACCGGATCTTCGCGCAGGGCATCGTCATCTCCGTGGTGGTCGGCATGGTGATGTTCGGCTCGATCTCGATGCTGCCGCAGTACTTCCAGGTGCTGCGAGGTTCGAGTCCCACGGTCGCCGGTCTGCAGATGTTGCCCATGGTCCTCGGTTTGATGATCGCTTCGGTGGCATCCGGACAGCTCATCTCCCGCACCGGCCACTACCGGATCTACCCGATCGTCGGATCGATCCTCATCACCGTCTCGACGTTCCTGCTGCACCTGTTGAGCGTGGACACCCCGGTCGCACTGGTGATGACCCTGGCCTTCTTCCTCGGCTTCGGACTGGGCAACCTACTTCAGCCGATGACCCTGGCCTTGCAGAATGTGTTGCCGCCCAAGGACATGGGCGTCTCGACCGCCTCGGCCACCTTCTTCCGTCAGATAGGTGGAACGCTCGGCGTCGCGGTGTTCTTCTCGATCCTGTTCTCGCTGATGGGGCCCAACGTCACCGATGGGCTCAAGGACAGTGCGGACACCCCGCAGTTCAGGCAGGCCGTCGCTGCCGCCGCGCAGAGTCCGGACGCACAGGTCGCCGCATTCGGGAAGGGCCTGATCGCTGCGGCCGCCGACCCGGATGCCCAGACCGGCAGTGTCATGGACGACACCTCGGTGATCTCCAAACTGCCCGAACCGATCTCGCGACCGATTCGCGTCGGGTTCGCCGACGCGATGGACACGGTGTTCTTGACCGTGTCGATCGTCTCGCTGATCTCGCTTGTGCTGGTGTTCTTCTGGAAAGAGGTTCCATTGCGGACCAAGTCGGGGATGCAAGCGGCCAAGGACGAGGCCGCCGCCGAATCCTGAGGCCGAATCCTGAGGCCGAACGCGAGCAGGGCCCGACTCCGTGGAGTCGGGCCCTGCTGTGCTGCGGGCGTCAGTGCAGATCAGCCGCGGGAGGGTTCGTTCGCCTCGTGCGGCTGAGTCTTGAGTCGCTCGATGGCTTCCTGGGCCACCTTCTCGGCGTCGGCCTTGCCGGTCCAGCCGCCTGCCGTGACCTCTTTGCCCGGCTCGAGGTCCTTGTAGTGCTCGAAGAAGTGCGCGATGGCCTTGAGCTCGAACTCGGGCACATCGTCGATGTCCTGGATGTGGTCCCAGCGCACGTCCTTCGCCGGAACGGCCAGCAACTTGTCGTCGCCGCCTGCCTCATCGGTCATCCGGAACATGCCGACGACGCGGGCCCGGACGATGACGCCCGGGAAGACCGACTCGGGCAGCAGGACCATGGCGTCCAGTGGGTCGCCGTCTTCGCCGAGGGTGTTGTCGATGAATCCGTAGTCCGCCGGATAGCCCATCGACGTGTACAGATAACGGTCGAGATAAACCTTCCCGGACTCGTGATCGACCTCGTATTTGTTGCGTTGTCCTTTGGGGATCTCGATCGTGACGTCGAAGTCCACGCTTCCTCCTGATGCATTCAGCGAATCCGGTCCGAAAATCGACTCAACGATACTGTGGACACAACTATCCGCCGCGCTCGGCGGCACAATTGACCGGAGGTATCGGTGGCAGGCACTTCGCTGGGCCGCAAAGGACTGTGGTGGACGCTCGTTCCCGTGGTGGCTCTCATCGCTGTGGCAGCCATTGCGCTGGTCATAGCCTTCCGCGTGGACGACGGCTCCGACGCCCTCCCCGCGGGTGCCTCGCCCCAGCCATCGCCGGCGTCGCTGACACCGAGGATCAATCCGGTGCGTGCGGACGCGCCTGCGCCGACACCCGCAGGGGTGCGAACCGAACTCACGCAAGCGTTGGCCAACCCGGATCTCGGTGAGTTGAGTGGCGAGATCTCCGACGCCCTGACCGGCGCCGAATTGTGGTCGACGAATCCGAATCGCGCGCTGATCCCGGCATCGACGATCAAGGTCCTCACCGCATCGGCGGCCCTGTTGGCACTGCCGCACGAGCAGAGGGTGACCACCACGGTGGTCGCCGGCGCGGGCGGACAGGTGATCCTCGTGGGCGCGGGCGACCCGACGCTGTCGGTGCAACCGGACGGGCAGGACACCTTCTTCACCGATGCTCCGCGGATCAGCGCGCTGGCCGACCAGATCAAGAAGGCCGGCGTCGACGTCACCTCGGTGGCCGTGGACACCAACGCGTTCAGTGGTCCGACACTGGCGCCGAGCTGGGATCCGGCCGACATAGCGGCCGGGAACATCACCCCGATCGAATCGCTGATCGCCGACTCGGGCCGTAATGACCCGCTCTTCATCGATTCGCCGCGCACCTCGACTCCGGCGCTGACCGCCGGCGCCGCTCTTGCCGACGCGCTCGGAGTGGACGCGGCACCCACCGAGGCGACCGCACCGGCGAATGCCCGGGTGATCGCCCAGGTGCAGTCGGCGCCTCTCGTGACGCGACTCGGGGACATGATGCGAGCCAGCGACAACGTACTGGCCGAGACCGTCTCCATCGAGATCGCGAAGGCCACCGGTGGTCGCCCGACGATGGCCGGTGGCATCGAGGCCGTGCGTAAGACGCTGAGCGACTACGGCTTCAACATGAACGGAACCGTGTTCGCCGACGTCAGTGGGCTGTCTGAGGACAATCGCGTCTCGGCGGCACTGCTCGATCAGGTGGTCAACGCCGGGGCCGGAGACGCACAGCCCAAACTGCGGCCCCTGCTCGACATGCTTCCCGTCGCAGGCGCCACCGGCACCCTCGCCGAACGTTTCGACACCCAGAACAAGTCGGGTGCCGGCTGGGTGAGGGCCAAGACGGGAACACTGACCGGGGCGAGTGCGTTGGTGGGTGTGGTGCAGACGAGAGAAGGCCGCGTCCTGAGTTTCGCGCTGATGTCCAACGGGAGTTCGCCAGATGCGGCCCGCCCGGCGCTCGATGCAATCGCAGTGGCACTGCGGGAATGTGGATGCCGATGAGTATCGACTGGCAACTCGCCGCGACGGTGGGCAAGAAGGTCGCCCGTCCGGGGCCTGTCACCACCGAGTACACGATCACTGCAGCGCAACAGGAACTCGCGCGGTCATCGGCCGCTGCCGAAGGCCCCGTTCGTGAGGTCACCGGATTGGCCGACGGTCTGGCCGTGCCCGCGGCCCAGATCCTCGACCGCGGTGGCTGGATCGAGGCCGCTGCGCTGTCGATGTCGGCGATGCTCGAGGGGCCTGAGCCCGACGGAAAGCCCGGAATATCCGGACGCGTCGCCGGGGTCCAGGCCGGCGGACTGCTGGCGCTGCTCTCCGGCGCGATCCTCGGGCAATACGATCCGTTCACCGCCAACCCGGATACCGGCTCGGACGGGGTCTTGATGCTGGTGACGCCCAACATCATCGCCGTCGAACGGTCGTTGCGGGTTGTGCCCTCGGACTTTCGGTTGTGGGTGTGTCTGCACGAGGTGACGCACCGGGTGCAGTTCTCCGCGAACCCGTGGTTGCGCGATTACATGTCATCCAATGTCGAAGCCCTCACTGCCGAAACCGCGGAGTCCGCGGGTGAATTGGTGACGCGGATCAGTGCGGCGATGCGCAGCGACCAGCCTCGGGAAAAAGGCATCGTCGGTGCGATGCAGTTGTTGCAGAGCCCTGAGCAATACGAGGCATTCACCCGGATGATGATGCTGGGAACACTTCTCGAGGGCCACGCCGATCACGTCATGGACGCCGTCGGACCGCAGCACGTCCCGACCGTCGACACGATTCGCGCGGCATTCGACAAACGTCGGGGTCGGCCGCAAAATCCCGTGCAGCGGTTGCTGCGTGTGCTCCTCGGAATGGACGCCAAACTCGCTCAGTACATTCGCGGCAAGGCGTTTGTGGATGAAGTCGTCGGGACCGTGGGCATGACCCGTTTCAACGCGATTTGGACGGGGCCGGAGACCATGCCGCTGCCCGCCGAGATCGAAAAGCCACGATTGTGGATCGACCGGGTGTTGTGAACCCCGGGGTGAACTCGGGCGCCATCGCCGAGGTCACCGGCGCCGTGGCGTCGTTCGCCCAGGATCATCTCGACGGGACCGCTGTGTGCGTGGGGTTGTCGGGCGGGGCAGATTCGCTGGCACTCACCGCCGCCGCGGTGCACGCCGGTCTGCAGGTGCACGCCCTGGTGGTCGACCACCGACTCCAGGAAGGCTCGGCCGCGGTCGCCGACGAGGCGGCGCGGTCGGCCCGGGCGATGGGCGCGCAGGCCACGGTGCTCCCCGTGGACGTGGAGGGTCGTGGTGGTCTCGAGGCGGCAGCACGCCGTGCTCGCTATGACGCACTCGACGAGGCGCGCGCGGGCAGGCCCGTCTTACTCGCGCACACCCTCGACGATCAGGCGGAGACCGTTCTCCTCGGCCTCGCCAGAGGGTCTGGGCCGCGGTCCATCGCCGGGATGCGCGCGTGGATTCCGCCGTTCGGTCGCCCGTTGCTCGGTCTGCGGCGTGCGAGCACGGTCGCCGCGTGCACCGACCTGGGATTGTCGCCGCATCACGACCCGCACAACACCGACCCACGGTTCACGCGGGTTCGGTTGCGCACCGAGGTGCTGCCCCTGCTGGAGCAGGTGTTGCACGGCGGGGTCGTCGAATCATTGGGTCGCACGGCATCACAGTTGCAGGACGACATCGACGTACTCGAGGACATGGCCGATGACGCCGCCGGTGTCATCGCCGGAGACGAGATCGTGTGCTCTGAGATGACGTCGATACCGGCAGCGATCCGGCGGCGACTGCTGCGGCGCTGGCTCGTCGCGCAGGGGGCGACGGAACCCACCGGCTCAGTGGTGAACGCGGTGGACGCCCTGTTGGTGCGGTGGCGTGGCCAAGGGCCGGTCGCGGTCGGTGGGAACCCCGATCACAGGCTGGAGATAGCGCGACGCGGCGCCCGACTCGTGGTCGAACGCCGCGTGCGTTGAGCTGTGTTCCGGCAGCCTCAGTTGGCCGGCGGGACGAACGGGGAGTTGATGGTGTTGAAGAACTGGATGGCGGCACCGATGAGGACCGGACCACCCACGACGATGGTTCCGACGACGCCTCCGATGCCGGCTCCCGTCACGATGCCTGGCAGACACCCGACGATTCCGGCGGGCAGGCCGACCACACATCCGATGATGCCGCCGACGATGGTCCCGACGAGGCCGCCCACCGCCGACGCGGTGTTGATGCTCTGGCTGAGGGTCTGCATCGCCTGCATATCGCGCTGCTCGCGGGTGGCCGGGGCAGCAGCCTGCTTGCGGACTGCGTCACTGACCTTGACAGGTTCAGCGGCAGCGGCGTTGCGGACCGGCGTCAGAGTCGCGGTACGGCCGTTGATGTCGGCGTTGATGGGGAATTGCTTGTCGTTGAGGTTGTAGGCGAGGGGAATGCTCGCAGCGACGTTGCCTTTGTTGTCGACGATCTGGAATTGACCGTCTGAGGTGCGCAGCGAACCGATGTCGGTCTTGAGCACAACGTGATCACCGACGATATTCGCCGAATAGCCGATGTCTTTCGCGGGCGGGGCCGCATTCGCCTGCGTGGCCGTCACCACGCTGGCGGTGGTGGCCAGTACCAGCATGGCCGAGACCACTGATTTCCGAAACCTCATTGACTACAAATCCCCTCTGATTGCTTGAATGTCCGCCCGAACCGATTTCGATCCCCACATCGAAACAAGCAGAGGCGACGCGACCGGCCCCTGGGCAGAGGGGATGGTGACGCTGTGTAATGACCATGTGTTCTCAGGCAACGCAATGCTAACGGTCGCCAAATGGGAGTTTGGCCGAAATGGGGACAATTCGCAAAACAAACGAGAAGTCGCCGCGAAAAGCCATATGGCTGTCGCGAATTGGTGTCATTCGTTGGGTCTACACAGCTGCCGGCCGACGGCTGCGCGACCCGGGCTGCGGCCGTTGAGGCATGATGATGTCCGTGAGCGAACAGCGCGATCCATATGGGGACGACATCGAAGCAGTTGTGGTCACCGAGGAGCAGATCCAGCGGCGCATCGCCGAGCTCGCCGAGACGGTGGCGAACCGGTACCGGGACACTCCGGATGACCTGGTCCTCATCGGTGTCCTCAAGGGTGCGGTGATGTTCATGACCGACTTCGCACGGGCGCTGCCGATCCCGTCGCAGCTCGAGTTCATGGCGGTGAGTTCTTATGGGTCCTCGACGTCGTCGTCGGGTGTGGTGCGCATCCTCAAAGACCTCGATCGCGACATCCACGACCGCGACGTCGTGATCGTCGAAGACATCATCGACTCCGGGCTGACGCTCTCGTGGCTGGTGAAGAACTTGCGTACCCGCCACCCCAGGTCGTTGGAGGTCTGCACACTGCTGCGTAAACCCGACGCCGTGCGGGTGGACGTGCACGTCGAGGATGTCGGCTTCGACATCCCGAACGAGTTCGTGGTCGGGTACGGGCTCGATTACGCCGAGAGGTACCGGGATCTGCCGTACGTGGGTCGGCTGAACCCGAACGTCTACTCCGATTAGAGGTTCGTTTCGGTGAGTGCGGTACAGACGGCAGAAGGTGTCCGGACCGGTCGACTCGATCCGGTGCAGGTGACCCGGGATGCGCTGTCACGGATAGCTGATCGCGACGGTTCCATCGGCGCATTCGTCAAGGTCCGTGCCGGCAAGGCCGTCGCCGAGGCGGAACTTCTCACGGCCCATCCGGATCTGGCCAAGTTGCCCTTGGCCGGCGTGCCGGTTGCCATCAAGGACAACGTGTCCGTCGCAGGCGAGCCGATGACCGTGGGGTCGGCCGCAACAAGTCGAGCACCTGCGCTCAGTGACCACACCGTGGTCCGCAGGCTTCGAGCCGCGGGCGCAGTGGTCATCGGCCTCACCGCCGTACCCGAGCTGTGCTTGTGGGGGACCACCGACAACGAGCAGACCGTGACACGCAACCCGTGGAACCCGGCGAGAACCCCAGGCGGCTCGTCCGGTGGAGCGGCTGCGGCGGTGGCCAGCGGGCAGGTCGAGTTGGCGCACGGGAACGACGGCCTCGGCTCGATCCGCATCCCTGCCGCCGATTGCGGATTGTTCGGTTTCAAGCCCGGCCTCGGAGTGGTGCCCAGCGAGTTCGGCGGCAACGGCTGGTTCAAGATGAGCGAGAACGGGCCGCTTGCCACGACGGTTGCCGACGGCGCACTGATGCTCGGGGTGATGGCCGACGACATGGCCCTTGCCGCCGCCGGGACGGACGCCGACCCTGGGAAGCTCAGAATCGTTGTGGCGCAGAACTTTCCGCTGGCCGTGGGTCGGACGGACAAGCACTTTGCGCAGGCGGTGTCCAGTTGCAGCGGATTGCTCGCCGACCACGGCCACAGGGTGCCGCAGTCCAAGCTCCCGTACCCGAGCAATCCGGCTCCTCTGCTGCTGCGATGGCTGGCGGGGGCTGCAGCCGACGCGGACGACTTCGCGAAGGCGGGCGGCGATCTGTCGAAGTTGCAGTCGCGCAGCAAGATTCACACGTCGCTCGGCAGGGCGGTGCAACGCTTTGATCTGGTACACGACGTCCAGGCCAGCACCATCGAGCAGAAGGTGCTCGCTTACCTCGACCGCAACCAGGCCGACGTCTTGATGACCCCCGCCCTCGCAGCCCCACCCCTCGAGGCGAAGGCGTGGAGCAGCAAGAGCTGGGCGGCCAACATGTGGGCGAACACCAACTACGCGCCGTTCCAGGGACTGTTCAATCTCCTCGGATGGCCTGCGATGTCGGTACCGTTCGGTGTGCACCCGGTATCCAAGACCCCGGTGGCCGTCCATTTCGCAGGCCGCCCGGGATCCGAGGCAACGTTGCTGAAGCTCGCCGCCCAGATCGAGGCCGCCCGCCCCTGGCAGCGAGTAGCTCCCGGGTATTGACCGGCTGCGCGCCGAACTCGTCGTAGCGCTGTCTGTAGTCCGAGCTTCTCCAAGTGTCGCGAGCGTGGCCCCCGTTCAGCTCGCAAAACTCGCGTTTGCGAGCCCCGCAGACCGCGCTTCCCCAAGTTTCGCGAGCCGCATAACCGGCCCCGCCAGCACCTCAGCCCACACGCTCCGCAGACCCGCGACTGTTTTCGCCCACGGGGAACGCGCGACCACGATGAATCGTTGACGGGTAGCCTGATGATTCAGACATCCCGACTGGAAGGACGCGCCGAAATCACAGAGGGCCGATAGTGGCCGTCGGGGTCGGCTGACACACCTCAATGAACCGCAAGACTGTCTTTCGCAACCTGGCGATCGTGGCCATCATCGTGCTGGCCATCTGGGGCTGGACCGTGCTCCGCGACAACAATCGTGACTACAAGAGTGTCGATACCTCTGTGGCGATGACGCAGCTCAACACGAAGAACGTGTCCGAGGTGCAGATGGACGACCGCGAGCAGACGCTACGGATGACGCTCAAGGACCCGGCGCAGGCCGGCGGGGACAAGAAGATCTCCGCCAAGTACCCCGCCCGCACCACCGAAGAGGTCTTCGACCGCGTCGACGCCTCGGGTGCGAAGTATCAGACGAACGTCAACCAAGAGTCGTTCCTGATGCAGATGCTGATCTTCATCCTTCCGCTCGTCCTGCTGTTCGGCCTGTTCTTCTTTGTGATGAACCGGATGCAGGGTGGCGGCAAGGGCGGCGTGATGGGCTTCGGCAAGTCCAAGGCCAAACAGCTGAACAAAGACATGCCGACCACCACGTTCGCCGATGTGGCAGGTGCGGACGAGGCGGTCGAAGAGCTCTTCGAGATCAAGGACTTCCTGCAGAACCCGGCCCGCTACCAGGCTCTGGGAGCCAAGATCCCCAAGGGCGTGTTGCTGTTCGGTCCTCCCGGAACCGGTAAGACGCTTCTCGCCCGCGCGGTCGCAGGTGAGGCCGGTGTGCCGTTCTTCACCATCTCCGGTTCGGACTTCGTGGAGATGTTCGTCGGTGTCGGTGCCTCACGTGTGCGCGACATGTTCGAGCAGGCCAAGAACAACAGCCCCTGCATCATCTTCGTCGATGAGATCGACGCCGTCGGACGCCAGCGCGGCGCCGGCCTAGGCGGCGGACACGACGAGCGCGAGCAGACGCTCAACCAGTTGCTCGTCGAGATGGACGGATTCGGTGAGCGTTCGGGCGTCATCTTGATCGCGGCCACCAACCGGCCCGACATCCTCGACCCGGCACTTCTGCGTCCGGGGCGCTTCGACCGGCAGATCCCCGTCGGCAACCCCGACATGGCGGGCCGCAAGGCGATCCTCAACGTCCACGCACAGGGCAAGCCGATCGATGCCGACGCGGACCTCGACGGTCTGGCCAAGCGCACCCCGGGTATGTCGGGTGCCGATCTGGCGAACGTCATCAACGAGGCCGCGCTGCTGGCCGCCCGCGAGAACCGCACCACCATCACCGCCGAACTGCTCGAAGAGTCCGTCGACCGGGTGGTGGGTGGTCCGCGCCGCAAGAGCCGCATCATCAGTGAGCACGAGAAAAAGATCGTGGCCTACCACGAGGGCGGCCACACACTCGCCGCGTGGGCGATGCCCGATCTGGACCCGATCTACAAGGTCACCATCCTGGCCCGCGGACGTACGGGCGGCCACGCTCTTGCCGTGCCCGAGCAGGACAAAGACCTGATGACCCGTTCGGAGATGATCGCCCGTCTGGTGATGGCAATGGGTGGTCGTGCTGCCGAGGAGCTGGTGTTCCACGAGCCGACCACCGGCGCATCCTCCGACATCGACCAGGCCACCAAGATCGCTCGCGCCATGGTCACGGAGTACGGCATGAGCGCGAGGCTCGGAGCCGTGCGGTACGGGCAGGAGCAGGGTGACCCGTTCCTCGGCCGCTCGATGGGTTCGCACGCCGACTACTCACCCGAGGTCGCCAGTGAGATCGACGACGAGGTGCGACGCCTCATCGAGGCCGCTCACACCGAGGCGTGGGCGATCCTCACCGAGTACCGCGACACCCTCGACGAGCTCGCCACGCAACTCCTCGAACGCGAGACCCTGACCCGCAAGGACCTCGAGAAGATCTTCGACAAGGTGGTCAAGCGCCCGCGCATCACCACCTTCAACGACTTCGGCGAACGCACCCCGAGCGACAAGCCGCCGGTGAAGACGCCGGGCGAGCTCGCCAAGGAGCGCGGCGAGCCCTGGCCGCCCGAACCCCCGAAGTCGCCGGAGCTGGCGAAGGTCGGACCGTCGCACATGCAGCCCGGTCCGGGTGAGCTTCCGCAGCAGCAGTATCCGCCGCAGTCCCCGGGCAACCCCTACCCGCAGCAAGGTGGGCAGGCAGGTGCCGTCCCAGGAGGCACCCGTCCCGATTACGGTGCCCCCGCAGGTTGGTCGGCTCCAGGCTGGCCCCCCAACGGTGGGCCGAACGGCGGACAGGGCCAGAACGGCGGCACGGGCCACAACGGCTCCTGCCCGGCAGGCAACCCATACGGGCAACCAGGCAATCCCTACGGCCAGCCGGGTAACCCCTACGGCCAGCCCGGTTCTTATGGCCGGCCACCGAATGGTCAAAACGGCCATGGCGGGCACAACGGGAACAACCAGGGTGACGGCGGGAACGACGGTCACGGCCAGAATGGGCATTCCCCGAATGGACAGAATGGACAATGACACAAGAGACCAGTGGGACACCCGCCAAGAACGGTGCGATTGCTCCCTTTGACGCCGAGCGCGCCGAACGTGCCGTACGTGAGCTGCTCATCGCCGTCGGCGAGGACCCGGACCGCGACGGTCTGAAGGAGACGCCGGCCCGGGTGGCGCGCGCTTACGTCGAGATGTTCGGGGGCCTGCACGTCAACCCCGACGACGTGCTGGCCACCACGTTCGATGTCGGACATGACGAGCTTGTGCTGGTCAAGGACATCCCGATGTATTCGACCTGCGAGCACCACCTGGTGTCGTTCCACGGTGTCGCGCACGTCGGTTACATCCCTGGCCCCACCGGTCAGGTGACCGGCTTGTCCAAGTTGGCGCGTCTGGTCGATCTCTACGCGAAACGACCGCAGGTCCAGGAACGGTTGACCACCCAGATCGCGGATGCGATCGTTCGCAAACTCGATCCGCGCGGGGTCATCGTGGTGATCGAAGCCGAGCACCTGTGCATGGCGATGCGTGGAATCCGCAAGCCGGGCGCCACCACCACCACCTCCGCGGTTCGCGGTCAGTTCAAGACCAGCGCGGTCTCGCGGGGCGAAGCCCTCGACCTCATCTCTCGCTGACCTGCGCGACGACACCAGGAGCATCGTGAGGGGCCGGCATCACCGAAAGCCCCGGCGACCTGACGTGGTGGACGTCGTGATGGGGTGGACGGCGTGAGCACCATCATCATGGGTGTCGTCAACGTGACGGCCGATTCCTTCTCCGACGGTGGCCGGTACCTCGATACCGATGCCGCCATCGCCCATGGGTTGTCGCTGGCTGCGCAGGGGGCCGACATCATCGACGTGGGCGGGGAGTCCACCAGACCCGGTGCGCACCGCGTCGACACCGGTCTCGAGATCGCCAGGGTCACGCCCGTCATCAAAGGCCTTGCGGCGCAAGGTGTTCGAACTTCCGTGGACACCATGCGCGCCGAGGTCGCCGACAAGGCGATCGCTGCGGGCGCAACTGTGGTCAATGATGTATCCGGGGGACGTGCCGATCCGGACATGGCGGGAGTTGTCGCCGAGGCGGGTGTTCCGTGGATCCTGATGCACTGGCGCCCTTCCGACCCGTCGTTTGTCCATCGGACCGGCGAACCCGGCGTGTATCGCGACGTGGTGGCCGAGGTCAGCGGGGAACTGCTGGCGCAAGTCGATGCAGCCACGTCTGCCGGTGTTGATCCCAGTGCGTTGATCCTCGATCCCGGTCTCGGATTCGCGAAGACAGCCGAGCACAATTGGGCTCTGCTACACGCACTGCCGACCTTGGTGGGGCTCGGTTTTCCGGTACTGATCGGGGCGTCACGCAAGCGTTTCCTCGGTACCCTGCTCGCCGATCGAGACGGAAACCCACGTCCGCCGGATGGCCGCGAGATCGCCACCGCCGCACTGACCGCACTCGCCGCCGCGGGAGGTGCGTGGGGCGTGCGGGTACACGACGTGCGCGCCAGCCGCGATGCAGCGCTGGTCGCCGACGCCTGGCAGGCGGGCGGGCCGCGCGGCGCCGACACCGGTCCGACCACGTTCTCCGCTGGAGGCGCTGTAACGAAAGGGCACGATGGCTGATCGAATCGAGTTGCGCGGACTGAAGGTTCGGGGCAATCACGGGGTGTTCGACCACGAGCGGCAGGACGGCCAGGACTTCATCGTCGACATCATCCTGTGGGCCGACCTGCGGGTGGCCGCGGCGACGGACGACCTCGCCGACACCATCGACTACGGGGGACTGGCCCACACCGCCCACGACATCATCGCCGGCACACCGCGCAACCTCATCGAGACGGTGTCGGCCGAGATAGCCGACAAGATCTTGCTCGATCTCGACGCCGTTCTGGCGTGCGAGGTTACGTTGCACAAGCCCTATGCGCCAATCGATCTCACGTTCGATGACGTGGCGGTCGTCGCTCGCCGATCCCGCAAGGGGATGCAGTGAGCAGTGCGGTGCTCTCGATAGGCTCCAACATCGGAGACCGGCTCGCCCATCTGCAGTCGGTCTGCGACGGTCTCGGTGACCGGGTGGTGGCGGCCTCGCGGGTCTACGCCACCGAACCGTGGGGCGGGGTGGAGCAGCAGGATTTCCTGAACGCGACCCTGCTGGTCGACGACGACGCCCGGACCGCACGCGATTGGCTGGACGTGGGTCAGCATCTCGAGAACGAGGCGAGGCGGGTGCGCGACCAGAGGTGGGGGCCACGAACTCTCGACGTCGATGTGATCTCGGTGTCGGACCACGGGGCAGTTGTCGAGTCGACGGATCCGGTGCTGACCTTGCCCCACCCGCGTGCCGCTGAGCGGGCGTTCGTCCTGATTCCCTGGCTGGACGCCGATCCCGGAGCGGTGCTCCGTCATCGCGGTTCCGACGTTCCGGTGGCCGATCTGCTGGCCGCATTGACACCGGCCGACCGCGACGGGGTTCGACTCACCGAACACACGCTGACCACCGCCGGTACCGACGCAGGGAAACAAACGTGACGAGCCGCAAGTCCGATCCCGGCAGCGACAACGCGATGGGCCCGACCCGTGTCCGGGATCTCGCCATGCTCGCGGTTGTGGTGGCGGTTGTGGTGTTCCTGGTGGTCCGGGTCAGCTACGGATCGCTGCCGCCGCTGCCCCTGTTGGCCGGCATCGTGCTGTATGTGCTTGCCGCACTTGAGGTTGTGATCGCTTTTGTGGTGCGTGCCCGGGTGAATGACCGGGAAATCGGCTCGCACAGCGGCCAATTGCATCCGATCACGGCGGCGCGCGTGCTGGCGCTGGCCAAGGCGTCGGCCATTCTCGGTGCTCTCGCCGTCGGCGTGTGGACCGGAACGCTGGCGTATCTACTCACCCGGCAAGACGATCTCGCGGCGGCAGATCATGATCGCCCGGGCACGATCGTCGGCCTGATCGGTGGCGTGCTGCTTGTCGGTGCGGCACTCTGGCTCGAATACTGCTGCCGCACGCCGGACGATCCCTCAGACGACCTGGCCACCTGAGTAGCCGCACATCTCTCGCGAGATGTGCGGATCTCTCGACAAACACAATCGATAACTGGACTTGCCGCACCAGATGGCAAACGCGACACAGTCGGGCAGGTAAGTTTGCCACCATGACCACCTCTGCCGGCCGATCGGCTGATGCCAGAAGAGCCCGCCGTGGTCCTGGTCAGTGGTTGCTCGGTGTGCTGCTGTTGTTTGCGCTCGGCTCCAGCATCTTCATGATCTTCACCTCGGAGATGAGCATTGCCGCCTCGCTGGCCGTCATCACCGCGTTGTGGGCCGCTGTCATCGGCGCAATCCTGGTGACGAAGTATCGCCGGCAGGCCGATTCCGCGGACGCCAAGGCCCGTGACCTCCGACTGGTTTACGAACTGCAACTCGAGCGTGAGATCTCCGCTCGCCGTCAGTACGAACTGGGCGTCGAGACACAGGTTCGCAAGGAGATCGGCGAGCAGTCGGGTGAGGAACTGTCCGCGCTCAAGGCGGAACTGCAGTCCTTGCGGTCGAGCCTGGAGCAGCTGCTCGGGGAGCTCCCGGACGAACGGATCGCCCTGGTCCGTGAGCGTCTGCCGGAACTGGAGAACCGCGCGAACCGCCATGAGGGGTCGGGCAATCCGTACGCCCCGGCCGGCTTCTCCGATCAGCATTTCCCGCCGGCGCCACTGGTCCCGGATGACGGAACCGTGGCCGAACGTGATTTTGCGTCCACGGCTCCCCCGGCTGATCGCCGGCGCGACGACAACCCGAACGAGAGCACCCAGGTCATCCCGGTGGTGTCCGACGAGGATCCGGTGCCCGTGGAGCCTGCCGAAACACCGGCAGACGACGCGACCGACGCCGGTGAGCAGGATGCGGTGACGTCGGACCACCCCGACGACACCACCAATGCGCAGACACCGTCCGGCCGCCATGCGGGTAGCCGGCGTCGCGCCGATGACGCAGCACCGGAGGTCGTCGCGGCCGAGGACGTGGCCCGTACCGCTGAGCCGCAGGTGGCCGGCGCGCACGAAAAGCGTGCTGAGGAGGCGGACGGAACGTCCGAGGCGCAGGTCGAGTCGTCGGCTCCCGGGCCGTTCGTGGACGAAACCCCCACCGACGAGTGGGAGGTGGCTGTCCCCGCAGAAGGCGGCATCCCCAACGCGCTGCTGGCCGATGACGACGAGCAGGCTGCCGACCATCCGGGCGCACATGCGTCCGGACGCTCGGTCTCGGAGTTGCTCACCCGATTCGAATCATCGGCACCTGCCGGTGGACGCCGCCGCCGTCGCAGCTGATCGCCCACGTCCGATCGGGTGAGCCCGATCACAGGCATTGGCAATATGTGTCCGCCTGGTTCTATTCTCGCTGCGAGACGTCTGGTACCCGTGCCTGACACTTCCCCAGCCGAGTTCGACTCATCGGCCAGGGGAGAAGTCAGAGGGACTGGAACGAATGGAGGACGACGGTGACCTCGACGGGGATTACCAATTGGCCCGCGCCTGCCCGCCTGACGGTGGGTATCGTGTCGGCGGGTCGAGTGGGAACCACCATCGGTCAGGCCCTCGAACGTGCCGAACACGTGGTCGGCGCCGTCGCCGCATCGTCTCCGGCCTCACGCGCACGCGCGGCACAGCGCCTCCCCGAGTCCGAGATCCGCGCCGTGGCCGACGTCGCCTCACAATGCGAGCTCCTTGTCATCGCGGTCCCGGACGACCGATTGGCGTCGGTCATCTCCGATCTGGCGGAGTCGGGATCGGTGCGGCCGGGAACCATCGTCGCCCACACTGCGGGCGCGCACGGTGTACGCGTGCTCGATCCGCTCACCGACGTCGGAGCGCTCCCGCTGGCGTTGCACCCGGCCATGACGTTCATCGGGACGGAAGAGGACACGGACCGGATCCGCAACTGCTGCTTCGGTGTCACTGCCGCAGACGAGGTGGGTCTGGCCATCGGACAATCGCTGGTACTGGAGATGGGCGCCGAACCGGTCCGCATCGACGAGAAGGACCGCACCCTCTATCACGCTGCACTGGCTCATGGCGCGAATCATCTTGTCGCGCTTGTGTGTGACGCCGTGGCAGCGCTGCGCAAGGTGGTCGACGGCCAAGACGTGCGGCCGGAACGGATCCTGGGGCCTCTGCTCACCGCGGCGCTCGACAACAGTCTGCAGATCGGCCCGAAGGCGTTGACCGGCCCGGTGGCTCGCGGCGACGCGGCGGCGGTGGCCCGGCATCTGCAGGCGCTGACGGCCGCTGATCCGGGCATCGCGGAGGGATATCGGGCGCTTGCCCGCCGCGCCGCCACGTACACCGATCCACCACCGGACCTGGTCGAGTTACTCGGGGACAACAAGTCGGGGGACGACGACTTGGGGCACGACAGCTCGGGAAATGATGACAGACGGGACGAACATCGATGACCACTGGTGACCTCACGGGCCAAAAACCTTTCACCGCCGGGCAATTGACGGTCCATCGTGATCCTGCGCTGCTGAACAAGGTCAGCCGTGCCCTGCGTTCGACGGGTAAGCGAGTGGTGCTGGTTCCCACCATGGGCGCGCTGCACGCGGGCCATCTCGAACTGGTCCGTGCCGCCAAACGCAAGGGCGACGCGGTGGTGATCGCCTCCATCTTCGTCAACCCGTTGCAGTTCGCCGCCGGCGAAGACCTCGACGCCTACCCCCGGACGTTCGATGAGGACTGCGACCTCCTGCGGGCGGCCGGCGTCGAATTGGTCTTCGCTCCGAAGGTCTCCGACATGTACCCGACGGGACCGCGCACCACCGTGCACCCGGGACCACTCGGTGGAGAGCTCGAAGGCGCCTCTCGGCCAACGCATTTCGCGGGCATGCTGACCGTGGTGCTCAAGTTGCTGAACATTGCCGCGCCGATGGAGGCCTACTTCGGGGAGAAGGATTACCAGCAGTTGGTGTTGATCCGGCAGATGGTCACCGACCTGAACCTCGACGTACAGATCGTCGGCGTTCCCACCGTGCGCGAAGCAGACGGATTGGCCATGTCGTCGCGTAATCGGTACCTCGATCCCGCTCAGCGTGAGCTGGCGACAACCCTGTCGGCAGCGCTGATCGCGGGCGCCTATGCGGCCGCCGGGGGAGAGCAGGCCATCCTCGACGCGGCCCGCGGCGTTTTCGACCTGCACTCGGACGTCTCGGTCGACTACCTCGAACTGCGCGGCCCGAACCTCGAAGAACCGCCGGCCCGCGGCGACGGCAGGCTGCTCGTCGCCGCGCGTATCGGCTCCACCCGGCTCATTGACAACGTGGGTGTCGCAATCGGCACCGGTTTCGTCGAAAGAGGAGAGAACCCAGCATGATCCGCACCATGATGACCTCGAAGATCCACCGCGCCACGGTGACCCAGGCCGATCTGCACTACGTCGGATCGGTCACGGTCGACCAGGACCTGCTCGATGCCGCCGGTCTGCTCGAGGGTGAGCAGGTGACCATCGTCGACATCAACAACGGCGCCCGGTTGGTCACCTATGCGATCTCGGGTCCCCGCGGGTCCGGGATCATCGGTATCAACGGCGCCGCAGCACATCTGGTGCACCCGGGCGACCTCGTCATCCTGATCGCCTACGGCGGACTCGATGAACGCGAGATCCTCGAGTATCAGCCCAAGGTGGTGTTCGTCGACGAATCGAACCGCATCGTCGAACAGGGTGCCGACCCGGCACACGCACCGGAAGGCTCGGATCTGCTCGATCCCCGCCACCCGGTGCTGTCGAGCACCCCCGCCTGACATGTTGCTCGCGCTGGACGTCGGCAACACGAACATCCACCTGGGTGTCTATGCCGGCATCGGGGCCAATTCGCGGCTGGTGCGGGACTGGCGGATGAGGACCGAGTCGCGTATGACCGCCGACGAGCTGGCGCTGACCATTCGTGGCCTGCTGGGGTCTGACGTGGAACAGGTCACGGCCGTTGTCGGCCTGTCGACGGTGCCGTCGCTACTGCGCGAGATGCGGGTGATGGTCGGGAAGTACTTCGGGGCCGGACCGCACGTGCTGCTCGAACCCGGTGTGCGAACCGGCGTTCCGCTGTTGGTCGACAATCCCAAAGAGGTCGGGACCGACCGCGTCGCCAATGCGCTCGCCGCCTACTCGGCCTACGGTCGCGGCTGCATCGTCGTCGATTTCGGGACCACCACCCTCGTCGACGTGGTGTCGGCGAAGGGCGAGTTCCTCGGTGGGGCGATCGCCCCGGGCATCGATCTGGCGGTCGAGGCGCTCGCCGTACGGACGGTGACGCTACGCAAGGTCGAGTTGTTGCCGCCGCGCTCTGTGGTGGGCAAGAACACCGTCGAAGCACTGCAGTCGGGCATCCTCTACGGATTCGCAGGTCAGGTGGACGGGCTCGTGTCCCGGGTGCGGCGTGAAGTGCCGGGTTTCGACGGCGACGACATTGCGGTGATCGCCACCGGCTACCTCGCCCCGCTGGTCTTCGACGAGTGTGTGACGTTGCAACACCACGAGCCCACTCTGACGCTCGACGGGTTGCGGCTGGTGTACGAGCGGCAGCGCGATGCCCGGGCAAAGGGGCGTTCGGCAGGCTCGCGTCCGGACTGAGGCCTCGTCTGCGGGTGACGGTGGTGCGATCGTGATCGCTGTGGCACAATCTCCACCGTGATCACGCGGAGCTGTCAGGAGTGTTGTCGGGGCTGAAACGCCTCTTGATGACCCCTACGCCCGTTCTTCGGCCGATTAGTTGCCGATCATTCACGAAAGCACCAGCCATGTCTGTGCTCACCGCACCCGCACCTTCTCTGTCCAGTCGGCCCACGTCGGCATACCCCGTTGCGCCGCTGTCCGTCGCGGCGCACGACGTCGATTCCCTGCTCCGCAGCGGTGCTGTGGCCATCGACATCCGTAGTCAGCAGGAACGTGATCGGGACGGAATCGTCCTCGGCGCGTTGGCAATTCCCGCCGACCAGATTCTCGACCGCCTGATCCCGGGCTCGCGGGAGACACTTCGCTGCGCTGACGCCTCCAGCCGTTGGCTTCTCATCGGGGTGGATGGCCACGACGCCGAGATGCTCACCTGGCACCTGCAGGCCGCGGGAGTGCCCGGCGCCCGGTTTGTTGCCGGTGGCCAGATGGCGCTCGCCCGTTCGGCCGACCGGCGGCCGGTCGCCGGTCACACCGAACGCGAGTGGAGCATGTTCTCCGCGCACTGATCACGCGCCGACCTGGCGACCCGTCGAATATGGCCAACCCAGGTTCGGCCGCTAGGGTCGTTGGCGTGAATGAAGCCCGTGGCCAAGGCCGGAAAAATGCAGCAGTCGACAACACCGAGGACCAGACCCCGGAGCAGTTGCGAGTTCGGCGCGAGAAGCGCGATCGCATCCTCGCCGAGGGTGGTCAGGCCTACCCCGTGTCGGTTCCGCGCACCCATTCACTGGCCGAGCTCCGCGCGAAGTACCCAGACCTCGAGCCCGACACCCAGACAGGTGAGGTCGTCGGCATCGCCGGCCGGGTGATCTTCATCCGCAACACCGGGAAGCTGTGCTTCGCAACACTGCAGGAAGGCGATGGCACGCAGCTGCAGGCCATGATCAGCTTGAACGGTGTGGGTGAGGAGTCGTTGGCCGCCTGGAAGTCCGATGTGGACCTCGGTGACTTCGTCTTCGTTCACGGCGAGGTGATCAGCTCGCGTCGCGGAGAATTGAGCGTGCTTGCCGACACGTGGCAGATGGCGAGCAAGGCGCTGCGCCCACTTCCGGTGGCGCACAAGGAGATGAACGAGGAAACGCGTGTCCGCCAGCGGTACGTCGACCTCATCGTGCGGCCCCAGGCCCGCGAGATGGCGCGAACACGCGTCGCGGTCCTGCGGGAACTGCGCGCGGCGCTGGAGCGGCGGGGATTCCTGGAGATCGAGACACCGATGCTGCAGACGCTGCACGGTGGTGCGGCCGCCAGGCCGTTTGTCACACATTCCAACGCCCTCGACATCGACCTCTACCTGCGCATCGCCCCAGAGCTGTTCCTCAAGCGGGCTGTGGTCGGCGGTATCGAGCGGGTCTTCGAGATCAACCGCAACTTCCGCAACGAGGGCGCCGACAGTACCCATTCGCCCGAGTTCGCGATGCTGGAGACGTACCAGGCGTACGGCACCTATGACGACTCGGCGACGATGACACGTGAGGTGATCCAGGAAGTGGCGATGGCCGCCCTCGGCACACTGACCCCGGAGATGGCCGACGGATCGATCAACGATCTGAGCGGGGAATGGAAGTCGGTGGAGATGTATCCCTCGCTCTCCGAGTCGCTCGGGATCGAGATCACCCCGGCCACGACGGTCGAGAAACTGCTCTCCATCAGCGCCGATGTGGGGCTCGAGATCCCGGCAGGCAAGGGCTACGGCCACGGCAAGCTCGTCGAGGAACTCTGGGAACACCAGGTGGGCGACGGGTTGTCGGGGCCGGTATTCGTCCGCGATTTCCCGGTCGAGACATCACCCCTGGTGCGTGAGCACCGCGACAAGCCGGGTGTGAGTGAAAAGTGGGATCTCTATGTCCGCGGGTTCGAATTGGCTACCGGTTATTCCGAATTGGTCGATCCGGTGATTCAGCGGGAGCGGTTCGTCGACCAGGCCCGTTTGGCTCGTGCCGGTGATGATGAGGCAATGGTGCTCGATGAAGAGTTTCTTGCGGCCATGGAGCAGGGCATGCCGCCGACGACCGGTACCGGAATGGGCATTGACCGACTTCTGATGGCTCTGACGGGTCTCGGCATTCGCGAAACCATCCTCTTTCCACTCGTCAAGCCGCAGCAATGACGTTACTGGAAAACACTTCCTCTTATTAGCGTTGACGGTTCATTCGCGCTATGCTGGCGGCCGATAGGCGGCCACCATGAATATTGTTCGTTTGCGTTGTGTGCCGGAACTGTCAAAGTTGGATCCGGGAGCCATCAGAATGGAGCATTATGGCTAAGAAGGTAACCGTCACACTCGTAGATGATGTTGATGACAGCAAGACAGCGGACGAGACCGTGGAGTTCGGCGTCGATGGCGTCACCTACGAGATCGACCTGTCCAGCAAGAACGCTGACAAGCTGCGTGACGACGTGGCGAAATGGGCTGAGCACGCTCGACGTGTGAGTGGCCGTAAGCGCGCGAAAGGGATCGCCACCAAGGCATCTGTGGATCGCGAGCAAACAGCGGCAATCCGCGACTGGGCCCGTCGTAACGGCCACCAGGTGTCATCGCGCGGGCGTATTGCCGCGGATGTCGTCGAGGCTTACAACGAGGCGCACTGACGCATTGAACTGACCACAACTGTAGTCAAAATGACGGGCGGCCCGAGGAATCGGGCCGCCCGTCATTTGTTTCTCCTGTGGTTGTCTTCGAATTGTTTTAGTGCGCATTCAGAAAAGAATCGAAAACATTCATGACCGTCGCGATCATTTGTGAACTTGTGTGACAAACCGTTGTCCCTTTTGAGTTGCGGATAGTCGAAGTGAGACAAACTGTTCATCAGCGGAACAAAGCTCGCGAAGACAGGCATGGCCGGGTTCAGTGCAGTTCGCGCTTGAGGATCTTGCCGCCGGCATTGCGCGGGAACTCATCGATGATGATGACCGAACGCGGAGTCTTGAAGTTCGCGAGTTTCTGACGGCAGTACTCGATGACCGACTTTTCGTCAACGGACGCGCCCGGTGACAACGTGAGGTAAGCGCGCCCCACTTCTCCCAATCGCTCATCAGGTACACCGACGACGGCAGCCTCGGCCACCCCGTCGATTCTGGCGAGAACTTGCTCGACTTCTGCGGGGTACACATTGAATCCGCCACTGATGTACATGTCTTTCAGGCGGTCCGTGATGGAGAGATTTCCGCGCTCGTCGATTGTTCCGATGTCGCCGGTGTGTAGCCAGCCGTCGGCATCGATCGCCTCTGCGGTGGCCTTGGGGTCGTCGAGATAGCCGCGCATGACCATCTTGCCGCGGGCCAGCACCTCGCCGTTCTCCGAGAGCTTGATCTCCATGCCCGTGAACGGGCGGCCGCACGTGTTGGCCACGGTCTGATCGTCGTCGTCGGGTGTGCAGGTGGTGACGAAGCCGCTCGCCTCGGTCAGGCCGTAGGCGGTGATGACGGTCTCGATGCCGAGGTCGCGTTGCATCCGCTCGACGA
Source organism: Williamsia muralis NBRC 105860 (assembly GCF_001598915.1). Taxonomy (GTDB): domain Bacteria; phylum Actinomycetota; class Actinomycetes; order Mycobacteriales; family Mycobacteriaceae; genus Williamsia; species Williamsia muralis. The sequence goes on from NZ_BDAP01000002.1 coordinate 973,411, forward strand.
GCACCACGGGCACGATCGCGGCGCCGGTGACTGCCAGCCGCAGTGACGACAGGTCGAACTCGGGGCGTCGGGGGGCGTCGAGGATCGTCTGGAAGATGGTCGGGGCGCCGGGGAACACGGTGGCCTTGCGTTGCTCGATCAGCCGCATCGCGGCATCGGTGGAGTACACCGCCAGAGGGATCATCGTGGTGCCCATCAGGGTGCACACGAGGATTCCGGCCTTGTAGCCGAAGGTGTGGAAGTAGGGATTCACCATCAGGTAGCGGTCGTCGGTCCCCAGGTTCCCGTTGGTGGCCCATGCGCGAGCGCCGGCGACCGTCTGCTGATGCTCGGCGAGGGCTCCCTTGGACCTGCCGGTGGTCCCGGAGGTGAACAGCACGTCGGAGATGTCGGTGGGAGCGACCGCAGATGCACGTGCGTCGGCTTCGGCCCTGCCCTCGTCGGTTGCTGCACAGAGGAAGTCGTTCCAGTCGACAGCGACCGCACCCCGATGGTCATCGGCCTCGAGTCGTACGCGGATGGCCACGGCCAGGTTCGACGCAGCGGCGAGGTCACCGCCCGCCTCGGCGCACAATTGCTCGACCCGGTCGGTGCCGAGGAATTGGCCGACCACGACGATGGCCCTGGCCTTGGTGCGCTGGACGATCTCCAGCGCCTCCGCCGCGGTGTAACGGGTGTTGAGTGGGACGAGGGTGGCGCCGGCGAAATGGGCACCGAGCGCAGCGATGGGCCAGTGGAAGCTGTTCGGTGCCCAGATGGCGACCCGGTCGCCGGCCTCGATGCCCTCCGCGATCAGGCCGGCCGCGAAAGTGCGCACGGCGCCGAGGAGGTCGGACCAGGTCAGTTCGACCGTCTCGCCCCACTGGTCGTCGATGATCGCCAGACCGTCCGGCCACAATTGCGCGGCTCGGCGCAAGGCTTGCGGTGTGGTGGTGACGGCGTCGACGTCGAGCCGGTCTGGGGTGGGCTGATCTGCTGAAATGGACACGATTCCTCCCGGAGCTCACACCTGCGTGAAAGGCTAGTACCACCTGGTACAGCGCAGGTTCCGAAGCCAAAACCTAGCACTTGCTTGGGTGCGCTAACCGAGCAAGTGCTTGGTCGGTTACGCTGGTTCACATGACGGCGATCAACCTCGCTGACCGAGGCGTGGACCTGGGTGAATGGGATGGTTCGGCGGCCGATTTCGCGGCTGCCGTACGACAGTGGCTAAACGACAACCTGACCGGCGAGTTCGCGAATCTTAAGTCACGCGGCGGCCCAGGCAGCGAACACGAGTTCTACGGGCCGCGGCTCGCGTGGGACCGGCTGCTGGCCGCCTCGGGGTGGACGTGCCTCGGTTGGCCCGTGGAACACGGCGGCCGCAACGCGTCCATCGAGCAGCGCATCATCTTTCATCAGGAGTACGCCCGGGCGGGCGCGCCGGCCCGGGTCAGCCACGTGGGCGAGGAACTGCTCGGCCCGACGCTGATCGCCTTCGGGACCGAGGAACAGAAGAAACGTTTCCTGCCGGGCATCACCACGGTCGACGAGTTGTGGGCTCAGGGTTACTCCGAACCGGGCGCGGGGTCGGACCTGGCGAACATCTCCACCACCGCCACACTCGACGGCGACAAGTGGGTCATCAACGGGCAGAAGATCTGGACCTCGCTGGCACACGTCGCCCAGTGGGCATTTGTGCTGTGCCGCACCGAGCCGGGGTCCTCGCGTCACAAGGGTCTGAGTTTTCTCCTCGTGCCGCTCGATCAACCCGGCGTCACCGTCCGGCCGATCCAGCAGCTCACCGGTACCTCCGAGTTCAACGAGGTGTTCTTCGACGACGCCACCACCGAGGCCGGCCTTGTTGTCGGCGAACCCGGTGAGGGCTGGAAAGTGGCGATGGGTCTGCTCGAGTTCGAGCGGGGTGTGTCCACGCTCGGCCAGCAGGTGGGCTTCTCGCGCGAACTCGAACACATCGTGGAGATGGCAAAGGCCAACGGGTCGTCGAACAGCCCGGTGATCCGGGAGCGGATCGCCCGGGCATGGCTCGAGCTCCGGGTGATGCGTGCCCACGCACAACGCACACTGGCCGTGGTGGACACCGGCGGCGCCGGGGGAGCGGCCTCGGTGTCGAAGTTGTTGTGGGCCAACTGGCATCGTGACCTCGGCGAGCTCGCAATGGCGGTCCAGGGGGCCCCGTCGCTCATCGCACCCGATCGCACCAGCGAGGGTGAACCCAACAACATCTTCGAGCCGGACCAGGTGGAACTCGATCAGTGGCAGCGGTTGTTCCTGTTCACCCGCGCCGACACGATCTACGGCGGCTCGAATGAAGTGCAGCGCAACATCATTGCCGAGCGGGTGCTCGGATTACCTCGAGAGGCACGACCGTGACAGTTCAGCAAGGTTCCAGTCCGCTGGCGACGCCGCCGGAAGAGATCCCAGGCCACGGCCTGCTCGCCGGCCGCAAGGTCGTGGTGACGGCCGCCGCGGGCACCGGGATCGGGTTCGCCTCCGCGCGCAGGGCTCTGGCCGAAGGCGCCGATGTGCTGGTCAGCGATTGGCACGAGCGCAGGCTCGGCGAGACCGTGGACAAACTCAAGGGTGAGTTCGCCGACCAGACCGTGGCGTCCGTGGTGTGCAACGTGCAGAAGACCTCAGAGGTCAATGCCCTGATCGAGTCCGCGGCCTCCGAACTCGGCCGTATCGACGTGCTGATCAACAATGCCGGACTCGGTGGTGAGACCCCGGTTGTCGACATGGACGACGACGAGTGGGATCGCGTCATCGACATCACGCTGAACGGCACCTTCCGCGCGACCCGCGCGGCGTTGCGTTACTTCCGCGACGCACCCCACGGCGGCGTGATCGTGAACAATGCGTCGGTTCTCGGCTGGCGTGCACAGCACAGCCAATCCCATTACGCCGCAGCAAAAGCCGGGGTGATGGCACTGACCCGATGTGCGGCGATCGAAGCCGCCGAGTACGGCGTGCGAATCAACGCGGTGGCTCCCTCCATCGCCCGCCATCCCTTCCTCGCGAAGGTCACCAGCGAAGAGCTGCTCGCCGACCTCGCCTCCCGCGAGGCCTACGGGCGCGCCGCCGAGGTCTGGGAGATCGCGGCGACCATCGCGATGCTCGCCAGCGACTACACCACCTACCTCACCGGTGAAGTGGTCTCCATCTCCAGCCAGCGGGCCTGACCCACCAGATCGAACCGCCACGTTTTTTGATCGAAGGAGCACACAATGTCCAAACCTCAGGCGTACATCGTCGATGCCGTACGCACGCCGGTCGGCAAGCGCAACGGCTCACTGGCCAAGGTGCACCCTGCCGATCTCGGCGCGCACGTCATCAAGGCGACGCTCGAGCGCACCGGCATCGACCCGATGGTCGTCGACGACGTCATCTTCGGGTGCGTGGACACCATCGGGCCGCAGGCCGGCAACATCGCCCGAACCGCCTGGCTCACAGCCGGTTTGCCCCTCGACATCCCCGGCACCACCATCGACCGCCAGTGCGGGTCGTCGCAGCAGGCCATCCATTTCGCCGCGCAGGCCGTGATGAGTGGCACGCAGGACGTGGTGCTCGCGGGCGGCGTCCAGAACATGAGCGCCATCCCCATCTCGGCCGCCATGCTGGCCGGCGTCCAGTACGGATTCGAAGGCCCGTTCAAGGGATCGGTCGGCTGGGACGAGCGGTTCGGCGATGCCGAGATCTCCCAGTTCGCCGGCGCCGACATGATGGCCAAGAAGTGGGACATCAGCCGCGAAGACATGGAGCAGTGGGCTCTGCAGTCGCACCAGCGTGCGCGCCGTGCCATCGATGAGGGCCACTTCGCTGCGGAGACCGTGGCGCTCGGAGACTGTGTCGTCGACGAATGCCCCCGCGAGACATCGCTGGAGAAGATGGCCGGACTTCCGGTACTGGCCGAGGGCTCGTCGCTGACGGCTGCTGTCGCCTCCCAGATCTGCGACGGCGCATCCGCTGCCCTCGTGGTGTCCGAGGAAGCACTCAAGCAGTACAACCTCACGCCCCGCGCGCGCATCCACCACATCTCGGTGCGCGGCGACGACCCCGTGATGATGCTGTCTGCGCCCATCCCCGCGACCAAGTACGCACTGGAGAAGAGCGGCCTGAGCATCGATGACATCGACGTCATCGAGATCAACGAAGCCTTCGCGCCGGTGGTGCTCGCGTGGCTCAAGGAGACCGGCGCCGACCCGGCCCGGGTCAACCCGAACGGCGGCGGCATCGCCCTCGGACATCCCCTCGGCGCCACCGGCGCCAAGCTGTTCGCCACGTTGCTGCACGAACTCGAGCGCACCGGAGGCCGCTACGGCCTGCAAACGATGTGTGAGGGTGGCGGCACCGCCAACGTCACGATCATCGAGCGGCTGTAGTCGAGCTCGCGTACCTCCTCTTTGCCCCCGGGTCACTGGCGCCTCTGGTGTGAGTTGGCGCATACTGGTTTGCGACATACTTGGAAAATCGTTCCAACGTTTCGTGTGTAACCAAGGGCAATTTGGAGGTCCGCGTTATGACCAAACCGGCAGACGTAGCTAAAAAGCAGGTCACAGAGCAAAAATCAGCCGACACGCTGTCGCTGCAGGAGTTGCTCGAGCTGCAGCGGGCCGCGTTCCTGCGTGACGGAATCCCCGACGCGCAGACTCGCATCGACCGGATCGTTCGCCTCCAGGCCCTGTTGCTCGACAACGCCGAAGAGCTTGCCGAGGCGTTGAATGCCGACTTCGGGACTCGACCACGCGAGTTGTCGATGGCCGCCGACATCGCCGGATGCATGATCGACCTCTCTCATCAGAAGAGGCATGTCACCAAGTGGATGGAGACGTCCACGCCGGGCAAGCTGATGGCCCGGGCGGGATTCCGCCAGGAGGTCCGCCACGACCCCAAGGGTGTCGTCGGCATCATGGGCCCCTGGAACTTCCCCCTCAACCTGACCATCGTGCCGGCGGGTTCGGCATTCGCTGCGGGCAACCGAGTGCTGGTGCGTCCGTCGTCCGTCACCGCCAAGACCACCGCGGTTCTCGCCAAACACGCACCGAGGTACTTCAGCCTCGAGGAGTTTGCCGTGTTGACCAGCGCTCACGGTGGCGGTTCAGATTTTGCCAAGCTCGAGGTCGACCACATGTTCTTCACCGGCTCGCCGGATGTGGGTCGATCGGTGGCCGCGGAAGCCGGCAAGAACCTTGTGCCCGTCACGCTCGAGCTCGGTGGCAAGAACCCGGTGATCGTCGACATCGACGCCGACATCGAGCAGGCGGCCAACCGCATCGCCGATGCTCGGCTGGTCAACGGTGGTCAGGTGTGCCTGTGCCCCGACTACGTGTGGGTGCCCGAAGCGAAGCTGGGGGAGTTCACCGACAAGGTGTTGGCTCGCTGGCGCAGTAACCTTCCGTCGATCAAGAACAACCCGCAGTACACGTCGACCATCAACGAGAAGAACTTCAACCGGATCGTCGACCTCATCGACGATGCAGTGTCACTCGGCGCCACCAAGCATCAGGTGATCCCGGCAGGCGAAAGTCTTCCGGACGCCGAAACTCGGAAGATCCCGCCGACTCTGCTCACCGGAGTCAAGGCCGGGATGAAGATCGAAGAGGACGAGGTCTTCGGCCCCGTGCTCACCGTCTACCCTTACCGCGACCTCGGCGAGGTGATCGCCCACGTCACAAGTCATCCGAACCCGTTGACCATGTACTGGCACGGTGACCGCAATGAGCGATTCGCCAAGATTGCCGACGCCACCCGGTCGGGTTCGATCAACGGAAACGACTTCGCCATCAACATGTTCGGGCCAGACCTGCCGTTCGGCGGCTCCGGCCAGAGTGGCATGGGCAGCTACCACGGCAAGTATGGTTTTGACACCTTCTCCCATACCCGGGCGGTGGCGTTCTCGACGTTGAAGATCGCGGTGTCCGAGATGATGTCCGCGCCGTTCACGGCCAAGGACACCAAGAACGCCAACACTCAGTTGAAGTTGTGGAAGTTCTTCAACGCGCGGGCTCGTAAGAAGCTGGGACACTAGCTCTACCGACGGATCGCATGCCACCCGCTTCGCGCAGGTGGGACGCCTGAACAACCAAGCGCTTGCTAGGCTTGAGCTCTTGGAGGTGAGGCGGGTGGCTGCGACCCGAAAGCGGATCGAATCAGAATCAGGCCTGGCGGACAGCCGGACCAGAACGTCGCGGCGCGACGAGTTGCTGACGGTGGCGAGTTCATTGTTCGCCGAGCGCGGGCTGCGCACAACCACAGTGCGCGACATCGCCGACAGCGCGGGCATCCTCTCCGGCAGTCTGTACCACCACTTCGATTCCAAGGAATCGATGGTCGACGAGATCCTGCGTAGTTTCCTGGACTCGCTCTTCGCCACTTACCACGAGGTTGTCGCGGCGGGTATGCCTGCGCGAGAGACGCTGCGCGCGTTGGTTGTTGGCTCGTTCGAGAGCATCGACCGCGACCACTACGCCGTCGCCATCTATCAGGACGAAGCCAAGCGATTGTCCACACAGGACCGCTTCGCCTACATCCGTGACCGCAATGTCGAGTTCCGCACCCTCTGGAAAGACGTGCTCAATCGTGGTGTCGCCGACGGTAGTTTCCGGAGCGATCTCGACGTCGAGCTGGTCTACCGGTTCATGCGTGACACCGTGTGGGTTGCGGTGCGCTGGTATCGGCCCGGTGGTGAGCTGACCGCGCATCAGGTGGCCGAGCAGTACCTCAGTGTGGTGCTCGATGGGATCATTCCCCGCTGACGTGGCACTCTTGTTGCGATGCTGCACATGCGGGTGGTCACGCCGACCGAGCTCACCGAGCAGATCGTGGAGATGCTGATCCATGACTCGGCGGTCAGCAACGTTGCCGTGTTCGCCGGTTCGTCGGTCAAACCGGCGGGCGATGTGCTCGAGGTCGAAGTAGCCCGCGAGGGCGTGAACGAGATCATCGACGAACTGCGGGATCTGGGAGTGCATCGGTTCGGTTCGGTGCAGATCGCTCGAGTGCCGACCTGGATGTCGCAGAAGGCTTTCGACGCGGAACGCGTCACTCCTGGCGCGAGTTCGGACGCGGTGGTCTGGACTGAGGTCACCCAGCAGGCGTACGAGGATTCCGAGTTCAACTGGACGTTCTCGATGTTCATGTTTCTCGCGACGCTGCTGTGCGCGATTGCGATTGTGCTGAACTCGACGATTCTCCTGATCGGCGCGATGGTGCTCGGCCCCGAGTTCGGTGCGGTTGCTGCTTTGGGAGTTGCGCTGGTGCGCCGGCGGTTCGGGTTGCTGCGGCGCGCGGTGGCGACCTTGAGCGGCGGCTTTGTGATCGCGATCGTGGCCACCACAGTCTTTGCGTTGATCGCCCGCGCACTGGGGTGGATCACGGTGATCGACGTGGTGGAGGCGCGGCCGGACACCGAGTTCATCTACTCGCCTGACAAGTGGTCGTTCATAGTGGCGATGCTCGCGGGTGCCGCTGGTGTGCTGTCGCTGACGTCGGCAAGGCTTGGTGGCTTGTCGGGGGTGTTCATCTCGGTCACCACGATTCCGGCCGCCGGCAACATGGTGTTGGGTATCACGTTCGGTCTCGGCGGCACCGTGGTGGGCAGTCTGGCGCAGTTGCTGATCAACTTGGCGGGGATGGCCGTTGCGGGGTGGCTCACCTTGGCGTTGCAGCAGGCGAGTTGGCAGAGGTTGTCTGCCTACCGCGCGAGGGTGTTGAAGAACAGGTCACTCAGGCAGCCTCGACCGCCGGAGATGTGACCGTCCTCGCGGCGTCGAATCCGTGCGGCCGTGTGGTGAATGTTTGCCCGTATTGGGTTGTCCAGGTGATGGTTCCGTCGGCGTGCATACGCGCCATCCAGTAGCCGAGTGTTTTGCGTTTGTGGTCGGGGCGGCAGATGGCGCCGAGGTTTTGTTCGATGGTCCAGCCGCCTGATCGGGGGTCGGCATGGTCGAACGGGATGAGGTGGTCGATCTCGCATTCGGATGCCGGTGTGGAACATCCTGGGGTGCGGCAGGTGCCGTCGCGCGCGATGATCGCTTCACGCAATGCTTGTGATAGTTGGTAGGTGAGTGCGCCTGGGGGCGGTTCGGTGAGTCCGCCGTGTCCGTCGGGTGGCAGCAGTCCCGGTGGTGGGGCGGTGATCCCTGGCTTTCGATGTCGGCCCCGGGAGATCTGGTCGGCTTCTTTGTAGAGGCCTTGCCAGGTGGCGTCGGCGGCTAGTTCGCGTGCGAGGGCGGGGTCGATGACGCCGTATCCGTCGATGGTGGGGACCTGGCCGGTCAGGACGGCCAAGGTGGCTGCGTCGGTGTGGATTTTGACTATCGGCTTGGGTGGGGCGGGTAGGGGTTCGCGGTGCTTTTCGGGGCATTGGTCGCGTTCGCAGGTGCAGTCGAGGTGTGTGTGTCCGCGCATGACGGCGACGAAGGCGTCGGCGCGTTGTTGGTGGGGTTGGCGGCGGTCGCGGGTGCATACGGTGCCGGTGACTGCGGTGATTCGTGCGTCGAGTTCGGCGGCTTCGGCTGCGGTGATGGTCGCGGAGATGTGGGCGAGGCCGTTGAGGTCGCGGGAGGATCGGTAGTCGCGGTGCGGTTCCATCGCTTTGCGTCGTTCTGCTGCCCCGTCGGGGTCGACAGCGATGACCAAGCGGTCGAGTTCGTTGCGCAGGACTGAGCGTGAGAGTCCCTGCTGTGCAATCAGTATGGCTTCGGATTCGACGCTGGCAAGTAGCTCGTCGTCGAGACCCTGGAGTGCGGTGACAATCTCGCGTACATGAATGAATGCGATGTCGCCGGCTTCGAACGCCGCACGTGTCTGATGGAAACGGACGCGCAGTTGTAGGCCGTTGTCGATGTAGACGCCGGCCATGGTGCGTGAAACATCCAGCAGCATGGACACTTCGACGACTGGTATGCGTGCGGCTTTGTCCAGGTCGCCTGATACGGCCAGTTCTTCCTGTACTCGCAGCGCAGCCAGCTCGACCACGTCAGCGATCGTGCGAGCGAACCGTCGATTCACCTCGCGCGGCACAGCTCTCAATCCCTCGGCCAACTGTGTGACTCGAGTTCCCCCCTCGACCAACAACATACGACCATTCTAGCGACGGGGTCTGACATCACCTGAGGCGTTTCTGGCGACCCTGAAGACCGCCAAATACAAAGCCGCCGAGGGAACATGTCCCTCGGCGGCCCGCTACCCGACAGTTTTCAGGGTGATAGTGCCTTGCTCAGACTCCCGGAGTGAACTTCCCCAGACGTTCAAGATTGGTCCACGCCGACAACATGATCGACTGAACCAACTCGTCGCAGCTGGGAAGGTCGTCGATCATTCCGACCACCTGACCCGACGCCAGCACGCCGGCTTCGGTGTTGCCCTCGACGAGTCCGGCGCGCAACAACATCGGGGTGTTGCCGGCCATGATGATCTGCTGCCAGGTACGTTCGCCCGACTTGCGCATGGTGCGCCCGTCTTTGAGCATCACCGACCACTTCATGCCGGTCATCTGCTTGAACTTGTTGGCGTTCTTGGCTGCGGCCGCAAGGGCGGTGGGAGCGCTGCCTGATTCGAGTTTGTCGACCAACTCTGTCCGCAGAACCCGGTGCGGCATTCCGTCGACCTTCTTCGACACCACCGTGTCGCTGAGCCCGCGGGCCAGATACTCCTTCTTCACCGCATCCGGCACAGCGGAATCGGAGGTCAGGAGGAAGCGGGTGCCCATCGCGACACCCTCGGCGCCATACGACAGGGCGGCGACAAGTCCGCGACCGTCGAAGAAACCACCCGCTGCGACCACCGGAATACCATTCGGGCCCAGAGCATCGAGCACACTGGGGAGCAGAAGGGTCGTGGCCACGGGTCCGGTGTGTCCGCCACCTTCACCGCCTTGCACGATGACCGCGTCGGCACCCCAGGACGCCACCTTCACTGCGTGCTTGGCCGCACCGATGGACGGGATGACCACAACACCGTTGTCTTTGAGCTTGGCGATGAGATCACGCTTGGGCGCCAACGCGAACGACGCAACCTTCACCTTCTCGCGGATCAGCAGGTCGATCCGCTCGGGCGCGTCGGTGGCGTCGGCGCGGATGTTGACGCCAAAAGGCTTGTCGGTCAACGATTTGGTCTTCGCGACAGCGGTTTCGAGTTCCTCGTACGTCATCGTCGCCGATGCCAGGATGCCCAAACCGCCGGCGTTTGATGTCGCCGACGTCAACGACGGCCCCGACACCCAGCCCATCCCGGTCTGCACGATCGGGTACTTGATCCCGACCAGTTCGGTGAACCTCGTGGCAAGCCCGGGCGCAGGCGTCGGGCCGCTCACTTTGCGGCCTCCACAGGCTTGACTTCCTTCTCCCGCAGCCCCTTCGGGTCGAGGACCTCGCGGATCAGACGCAATTCCTCGTCGGACGGGGTGCGGGTGACGCCGGCCTCGGCGAGACCCGCGACCTCGAAGCCGGTGTTCTCGGCCACCTCATCGGCACTCACCCCGGGGTGCAGGCTCAACGCACGCATCGTGTGGTCGGGACCGTTGAAGTCGAAGACCCCGAGGTTGGTGACCACTCGATGGATGTTGAGGAACCGGTACGCCGGGTTGGCTGGATCGACCTTGTCGTACCCGACACCCGACACCACGTCGACAACCCCGCCGAACACTCTGGCCGAATGCTTGGCGACCCAGTAGCTCGTCGGGTGGTTGATGGTGTTCCCGGGCGCCCCGCGTACACCGAACATCTGGCGGGTGGGCTGCTGCAGTGGACCGAACGCCGACAGGTTCTGGTTGCCGTAGCGGTCGATCTGATTGGCGCCCATCACAACATGGCGACGACCCGACGCGACCACGTCGAAGACCTTGCGGAACGGCATCCAGCCCTCGATCGGGCCACTGGCACCCACAGCGGGGGTGTCGGCGAAGATCAACGCCTCGCCGTCGGTGATGAGCAGGTCGGGCTCGCTCGTCAGACGGGCCAGCCGGGCACCGATGAGCGGGGTGGTGGCCATCGGGGAGGCCATGGTCTCGCCGGCGCCGGAAAAGATCTCGGCACAGGCGATCACACAGATCTCGGCCCGGGTGACGGTCGATTCGGTGGAACTCGCGGGTGATGTCACTGTGCGGCCTTTCGTTCGGCGTTCCATGCCTCGACCTCTTTTTGGTACTGCTCTTCGTCGACGGCGAGGAATCGGTCGGAGAACTCTTGCCAACTGGCAGGGTCTTTGGCGGACTCGGCGTAGAAACGCTGGAACGCCTCGTCGCGTTTGTAGTCGCCGGCGAAGGTGAAGTGAGCGCCGTTCGGCGTGTGCACCACCCGGTCGACGTTCAGCCGGTTGAGCAGAAGTCGTTGCACGGGAACGGTTGCGACCAGCTCCTCGGTGCTCACCAGCTTGTCGGTCTCGAGGTAGCGGCGCTTCGCCGCACCGCAGTACAGGTCGTCGAAGTAGGGGTCGACGCCGGTGTAGGCGGCATTGCCGTGCTTGTCGGCGATGTCGAGATGCACAAACGCCGCATCCAGTTTCAGGGCCGGCATCGCGACAAGGGTCTCGCTGCGTCCGTCGGCGTCGGGGTACGGCGAGGTGACGGTTTCGAGTTCACCTTCCCAGAACTTCAACACGTCTGATCCGAGTCCGGCGCGGATGGGCAGGAACGGAAGGCGCGATGCGGCGGCTTCGAGTCCGCACTTCACCATTCCCTCATCCATCTCACGCACGGTGATGGCGCCGGTGGTACGGGCGTGGGCGAACCACGGGTCGTAGAACGGCGGCGAGTCGAGCGAGACGAAGCCGTAGTATGCCTTGGTCACTTTGCCTGCGGCACAGAGCAACCCGAGGTCAGGGCCACCGTAGGTGACCACGGTGAGGTCCTTGACGTTCGATCGGGCCAGGGCCCGCACGAGTGCCATCGGCTTGCGTCGCGAACCCCAGCCACCGATCCCGATGGTCATGCCGCTCTCGATCTCGCCGATGATGTCGTCGAGACTGCTGGTCTTGTCGGTTGCCACTGTGTTCAGGCCCCTTTACTCGTTGCGCTTTTGGGCTTTCCGGTCTCCACGAAGGCGTCGCGGTGTTCGTCGGCGACACCGGCGAGGTTCAGCTCGAACGTGAATCCCTGTTCCAGGCGGTAACTCGTCTTCACATCGACCGGGTCGATGCCGTTGATCGCTTCCTTCGCCGCGCGGATCACGCGGGTGTCCTTCGCGGCGATCTTGCGGGCGATCTCCAGTGCGGCTTCGTCGAGCTCGGCACGCGGCACCACCCTCTGCACCGACCCGAAGTGCTCGAGCTGTTGAGCGGTGACGTTCTGCGCCGTGAAGTACAGGGTCCGCATGGTGTGCTGCGGGACGAGGCGCGCGAGATGGGTCGCTGCTCCGAGTGCACCGCGGTCGACCTCGGGAAGTCCGAACACCGCGTCGTCCGAGGCGACGATCACGTCGGCATTGCCGACCAGGCCGATGCCGCCGCCGACGCAGAAGCCGTTGACCGCGACGATGACCGGCACCTCGCAGTCGTAGACCGCGGCGAAGGCGACCGCACATCCCCGGTTGGCGGCGATGAGGGCGTCGTATCCCTCGGTGGCCTGCATCTCCTTGATGTCGACTCCGGCGTTGAAGCCGCGACCCTCGGCCCGCAGGATCACCACATGGGTGGCGCGGTCTCGGCCCGCGGCCGTGATGGCCTCGCCGAGTTCGAACCAGGCCGCCGATGGCAAGGCGTTGACCGGGGGAAAGTCGACCGTGACCGTGACTATCCCCGGTTCGACCGTGGTGGTGGTGATGGGCATCGATGCTCCTCGCGTACCGTCGGGCTGTAGACCAACCAAGCAATTGCTTGGTACTTTAACACCGAACGAACCGAGCGAAGCGGGAGACTGAATGGACCTGGAGCTGTCCGGGCGGGTTGTGCTGGTCACCGGTGGTGTCCGGGGAGTGGGTGCAGGCATCAGCTCGGTCCTCACCGAGCTGGGTGCCACGGTGATCGCGTGCGCGAGGCGACCTGCCGACGACCCCTATTCCACCCCGTATGCCGAGTTCGTGAGCTGCGACATCCGGGACGCCGAGGCGGTGGCCGCGATGCTCGACGACATCGTCTCCCGGCACGGCGCACTCGATGCCGTGGTCAACAACGCCGGCGGGTCACCGTTCGCCCTTGCGGCCGACGCATCCCCCCGATTCCACTCGAAGATCGTCGAATTGAACCTGCTGGCCCCGTTGATCATCGCGCAGGCGGCGAACAAGGTGATGCAGGACCAACAATCGGGCGGATCGATCGTCAACGTATCCAGTCTGAGCGGACACCGCCCGTCACCGGGCACCGCGGCGTACGGCGCTGCCAAGGCCGGACTCGATTCTCTCACCGCAACATTGGCCGTGGAATGGGCTCCGCGGGTGAGGATCAACTCGGTCGTGGTGGGTGCCGTGCGGACTGAACAGGCCGATCTCTTCTACGGCGATGAAGACGGCATTGCCGCGGTGGGCCGGACGATCCCGATGGGACGTCTCGCATTGCCATCCGATGTGGGCAATGCCGCAGCGTTCCTGTTGTCGCCGCTGGCCTCGTACCTGACCGGGTCAACATTGGAAGTACACGGCGGGGGCGAGCGCCTGGCTTTCTGGGACGTGGGGTCGAACGAAGTACCTGGGTGAACCAGAGTTGCATCTGTTGAGTCGATATCGAACGGATTGAGGAGCGAATTGATGAGTGGAATCGTGGCCGGTCGAGTGGTCATCGTGACCGGTGCCGGACGGGGGATCGGTCGCGAACACGCGCTCGCCTATGCGCGCGAAGGGGCCAAGGTCGTGGTGAACGACATCGGGGCGGGGCTCGACGGGTCGACCACCGGTGAGAGCCCGGCCGAACAGGTTGTCGCAGAGATCAAGTCGTCGGGCGGCGAGGCAGTTGTCAACGGTGACGACGTGGCCGATTGGGCCGGTGCGCAGAACCTGGTGAACACGGCCATCGAAACCTTCGGGGCACTGGACATCCTGGTCAACAACGCCGGTTTCTTGCGCGACAAGATGCTGGTCTCCATGACTGAAGAAGATTGGGACAACGTCATCCGAGTGCACCTCAAAGGTCACTTCGCGATGTTGCGTCATGCCGCCGCGTACTGGCGCGCCGAGTCGAAAGCCGGCAATCCGCGGGCCGCTCGTGTGATCAACACGTCTTCGGGCGCCGGTCTGTACGGCTCTGTGGGACAGGGGAATTACGCGGCCGCAAAGGCTGCGATCGCCGAACTGACGATCCAGGCCGCCGCCGAGATGAAGGCATACGGCGTGACGGTGAACGCCATCGCGCCGTCGGCCCGCACCCGCATGACCACCAGCGCAGGTGACGCGATGGCCGCGCAGATGGCGCCCCCCGAAGACGGCTCCTTCGACACGATGGATCCGGCCAACGTGTCCCCCCTGGTGGTGTGGCTCGGCTCCGAGGAGGCCGGCAGTGTCAGCGGGCGGGTGTTCGAGGTCGAGGGCGGGACCGTCTCCGTCACCGACGGCTGGCAGCGCAGCGTCAAGCGGGACAAGGGCGCTCGATGGGATCCGGCGGAACTCGGACCGGTTGTCACCGACATCCTGGCCGAGGCACCGACACCGATGCCGGTCTACGGTGCCCGATGATCCTGGGGCAGAAGCGATGAGCTCCGACGCCGACCTGATCGCCGGCGCGAAAGCCTATGTGGACGCTCTGGCAAGCCACGACCCGTCCGCCGTACCGTTTCACCCCGACTGCGTTCGTATCGAGATGGGCGTGAAAACGGGGCGCAGCGGTGATCATCTGCGCCGCAGCCTCAGTCGAGGACCTCAGTACAAGGTCATCCACGCGATCACCGAGTTCCAGGCTCGGGTGGAAGGCCGGACCGTGCACGTCACGTTCTACGTGAATGTCCAGCCCAAACCGCTCGGCCTGCGCTCCAAGGTCATCGAGAGCTTCGAGTTCGACGAGTCCGGACAGATCAAGAAGATAGTTGCCAAGTTCGGCGTCCCGCACCGCTGATCAGCGCCTGACATGACAAAGACGCTCCACCCAGAAACTTGGGGGAGCGTCTTTGTGGTCTGACGGGTGGAACTGAGGGAACTACGAGCTGGGGGCCCGGACGACCATGGGGACGCCGGGGAAGTACGCGGCCAGCTCAGAACGTGAACGACGAAGAGCTGCCGTGCCGAATCCGCGCTTGCGGTGCTCGGGTGCGATCCAGATCCGGACATCCACCTCGCCGCCGGACAGCTCACCGAACACGATGCCCACCTTGTCGGCGCCTTCGACGGCCACGAGCCACACGGCCTCTTCTGCCTTCATGCGACTGCGGGCGGCGGCGATCTCGTCGTCGATGCCCGATGCGGGAGTGCCGCTTCCGTCGCCCGCGGCCCCGACGTCGGAGGTGCGTGCGGCGAAGAGGTCGGCATCGCTGTCATCAAACGGCCGCAGCGTCAACGTTTCTGCGGTGGCCGCGGGCCGTTCGGTCTGCGTGAACGTGAGTTTGCTGTTCAGGTCTTCGAGCTCGGCGGCGTTGGCCCGCCGTGCCGACACGGTCAGGCGGTCGAACGACATCCCCAGCACTGCTTCGGCGCCGATGGTGGGCACGGACAGGAGGTTCGCGATGGCCGAGACGGCCGCGGACCGGTCCTCGGCCTCCACGATGGCATCGAGCACTTCGTGGCGGCGTTCGAAGGCGGCCTCGAGGGCAGCGGTGATGTCACGGCGGGTGGCGGCACGGTCTGGATCAGTCATGCCCCGATCCTATTAGGGATCGGCCGGTGCGGTCAGCCGGAGTACGACTTCGTGAAGACCTGCGTGGGAGTTCCCGTGGCCAGGTCCACCGTGAACACCCGCAGATCCACACCCGAGGCCGTGATGTCCATCGTCATGAAACCGCGGTCACGGAAGTTCTCGTACAGCGCCGGATGCTCTTTGGACGAGCGGTCTTCGACCGTCTTGGCCGCCGCACCCGACACCAGCTGACGTGTTCCCTTGGAGGCGATGGTGGGGTCGAAGACCTGCAACGAATGGTCGTGACCGGACATGAAGAAGTGGAACCGTCCGGCGATCTCCTGCTCGAAGAACTCCTTGACCAGCACGCCGTTGATGGGAGGTATGGGGATCCCGTCATATCCACCGGCACTGCCGTGCGGCCCGTTGTTGATGTACGGGTGGTGGGTGCACGCGATTTTCCACGTCGCGGTCGATGCCGCGACAGCCTCGCGCAGCCACTTGCGTTGCGCCGTCATGTAGGTGCCGTTCGGTTCCCAGTAGGGCGCCAAGAACGGTGGGATATAGGCGGCGATCGGATTGAGGTCGAGGACAAAGAACTCGACGACCGGTGCCTGCTCGGGAACGGCCACCGAGTAGTAGCGTCGCGGCATGTACCAGCGGCTGGACCGCGAGTGGTACGCAACCTCCGCATCGCCGCGCAGCAGCCAGCCACCGTCACCCGGGAAGACCGCGGTGGTGTCGTGGTTGCCCAACGCCATCACCCATGGGAAGTCGAGGCCGGTGTTCGGCTTCTCGAACTTCTCCTCGAACTGTTTGTCGTCGGGTCCGTTCGGGCCCGACTCGTAGATGTTGTCGCCCAATCCGATTGCCAGTCCGAACGGATTCTGCGCGTGCAGCGCGCGAGCGGCCTTGGTGACCGCGTACTGCGGGGCTTCGCCGGTACCGGCATCGCCGGTGATCAGCACCCGCACCGACGAACCGGTCTGGGGAAAACCCGGCCGACCCGACGGGAGGCCACCGGCTCGCGCAGGTCCGGACAGGACCAGGCCTGCGCCTGCGGCGGCGGCCGATCCGGCGAGGAATGTGCGCCGGCGGATGCCGTTGTTCGGCGAGGACGGGGTGTTGGTCATCAAGGAATCCTAGGTCGGGCCGGTACTACTGGGCTGGTGAACCAGAGGGCTGCACGCGCTGCGTGCCGCTCGGCACCCGCCACGACTGACCGTAACGCTGCCCGGACCGCGGGTCGGCGCGGTTGTTCACGAAGAACCAATCCATCTGTGTGGCAGCCGGAGTCACCGTCAGGACTGCGTAACCGTGCGCGTCGGTGTCGACCCAGCGGATGTGCCGGTTGATGTTGGTCATCGCCACGGCCGCGGCCGCCCCCACCGTGTACTCGGGCGCGCCGACGATGTCGTCGATGTTGTTCGACGTCACCGAGGTCACCACGAGTTCGGTGCCGACCGTGCCCGCCCCGGGGTAGTTCGCGGCGTCCGCGGGCACGTCGCAGGCAAACGACATGTGGATGTCGCCGGTGATAAATACAGTGTTCTCGACGTTGTTGTCGCGCAACGCTTTGTGCAGACGATCGCGGTCGGCGGTGTAGCCGTCCCACGCGTCGGAGTTCAGTGGGATGCCACCCTTGGGCACCCCGAGCAGGTCGGTCAGCGCTGCCGTGGTGGCCGGCTCCAGCGGGGGGATCAGGATCGGACTGATCATCACCGGGTTGCCGACGATCTTCCACCGCGTGGGGGACGACACCACGCCGTTGGTGAGCCACGACATCTGTGCCGAACCGGTGATGCTCGCCGAGGTGCTGTCGACCTTGTTGGACAGCATGGACTGCTGTTCGGTGCGGTAGGTGCGCAGATCCAGCATCGAGATCTCGAGCAGATTGCCGTACCGCAGGCGCCGGTACAGATGGCGACCACCGGCGTCGACCTCCGGACGCACCGGCATCCACTCGAAGTAGGCCTGCTCGGAGGCTGCCTTGCGCGCGGGCCAGTCGCCTTCACTGGCGTCGTGGTTCTCGGCGCCTCCGGCGTAGGCGTCGTTGGCCGACTCATGGTCGTCCCAGGTGCAGATCCACGGCAGGTTGAGATGGGCGGCCTGCAGGTCAGGATCGGACTTGTACTGGCCGTGCCGGGTCCGGTAGTCGGCCAGCGACACGATCTCGTGCAGAGGGTCGTGGGGGCGCACGACGCCGGTGCCACCACCGAATTCTGCGGTGCCGTACTCGTAGATGTAGTCGCCCAGGTGCACGATGGCGTCGAGCCCGGGCTGAGCCGCCAGGTGCCGGTAGGCACTGAAGTATCCGGCTTCCCAGTTGGAGCACGACACCACGCCGAAGCGGACCTTTGCCACGTCCGCGGCGGTGGCGGGAGCGGTCTTCGTCTGACCCACCGGCGACGTCGAACCGGCGGCCGGCCCACCCGTGACATGGAACCGGAAGTGGTAGTTCGTGTTCGGTGACAGACCGCCGGCATCGACCTTCACGGTGAGGTCTTGCTCGGGGCCGGTGGTGGTGACGCCGGACGAGACCACGGATCCGAAGTCGGGTGAGGTCGCGACCTCCCAGCGCACGGTGGTGGATGCACCCTTGCCCGATCCGGGGACGGCATCGGGTGTGGGGGTGACGCGGGTCCAGAGGATCACCCGGTCGGGCAGTGGATCGCCGGATGCCACACCGTGACGAAAGACGTTGCCGCTCGGGGCCTTCGTTCCGTCGGCTGCTGCACTGCCCGCGTACACCGTGCCCAGGACGCCGACCGCGCCGATCGCGGCACCGCCCAGGAATGTTCGTCGGGAGGGGCCGCTGACGGGTGGACCTGAGGTCAGGTGATCAGCCGATGAGACGGGGGCACTGGCGCGTGAAGACTCTGGAATTGCAGACATGTCGCCTCGAATCCTGACACACCAGTTCCACCGACCATCGCGCTTCTTCGAGAATTTCAGGCGCCCCGGGGATGAATTCTTCTCCGTTGTGCCGCGCCGCTGCGCGACACCGGGCTCATTTTCGTTCGCAGATGATCACCGTGGTTCGCAGATGATCACCGGGATCTTGCGTTCGGTCCAGGCCGCGTAGTTGTCGAAGTCGGCGTACACCTCGACGAGTTTGGGCCAGAGGCGCGCCCGTTCCTGGTCGTCGGCCTCACGCGCTCGCATGGCGACCGTCTTGCGTCCCTCTTGGACGCTCACATCGGGATTGGCCTTGACGTTGTGGTACCAGGCCGGGTTCGAGGCCATCCCACCCTGCGAGGCAACCACCACCACGTTGGCACCGTCACGCAGATAGAGAAGCGGCACCGTGCGCGGTTTGCCTGATTTGCGGCCCATCGCGGTCAGCAGGATGACCGGCGCAGGTTCCTTGAACCCGGCGCCCACCCGCCACTTCGACCCGATACGTCCACCGGTCAGCTTGTAGATCTTGGTGTTCGCCCGTGACCCGAGTTTGACGATGGTGCTGACGGCCTTGCTGTTGAGCGCTTTGGGTGCTTCTTGTTGTGGCACGCGACCTCAGATCCGCTCGATGATGGTTCCGGTGGAGAGCGCTCCACCCGCGCACATCGTAATCAGAGCCGTCGATGTGTCGGACCGCTCGAGCTCGTGCAGTGCAGTGGTGATCAGTCGCGACCCGGTGGATCCGACGGGGTGGCCCAGCGCGATCGCGCCGCCGTTGACGTTCACCTTGTCCATGTCGGGTCCGTGAACCGCAGCCCACGAGAGCAGGACGGACGCGAACGCCTCGTTGACCTCGAAGCGGTCGATGTCGTTGATGCTCATCCCGGCCTTCGCCAGCACCTTCTCGGTGGACTGCACGGGCCCGTCGAGGTGGTAGTACGGCTCGGCGCCCACCAGGGCCTGGGCGACAAAACGTGCGCGCGGCTTGAGGCCGAGTGCTTTCGCCTTGTCCTCGTCCATGATCAGGACCGCGGCGGCGCCGTCGGAGACCTGCGATGACGTGCCGGCAGTGTGGATTCCGCCTTCGATGACCGGACGGAGTTTGCCGAGCGACTCGAGCGTGGTGTCGCGCATGCCCTGATCGCGGTTCACGTCCAGGATGTTGCCGGTGAACTCGCCCTCCTTGGTCCGTTCGGGAGCTTTGACGCCGAACACCTCGCGGTCGAACCGGCCCTCGTCCCAGGCCTGCTTGGCGAGCCGCTGGCTGCGCTCACCGAGTGCGTCGACGTCGGCGCGGGTGATGCCCCGCCGGGTGGCGATGCGTTCGGCCGCCTCGAACTGGTTGGGCATGTCGATGTCCCAGGACTCCGGGCGTCGTTCGCCTGCGCCTTCGAGCATGACGTTCGCGCCCAGCGGCACCGTGGTCATCGATTCGACACCGCACGCGATGCCGACGTCGATGGTGTCGGTGGCGATGAGGCCGGCGATCAGGTGATTGGCCTGCTGAGCCGATCCGCACTGGCAGTCGACGGTGGTCGCGCCCACCTGCCACGGCAGCCCGGCGTGCAGCCAGGCCGTGCGCGTGACGTTGTTGGACTGCGCGCCCACCTGCATCACACATCCGCCGATGACCTGCTCGATCTCCGACGGGTCGATCCCGGCCCGTTCGATGACGGCCCGTTGGGTGAGCCCCAGGAGTTCGGCCGGATGCAATCCGGACAGCCAACCGGCCCTCTTCCCGATCGGGCTGCGAGTAGCCTCGACAATCACCGGTTTTCCCATGTCAAATCCCTTCGAATGCAGATGTCTGATTCCAAAACTAGAACAAGTTGCCAACTGGACACAAGTCCTATTTCACCAGGTAGTAGCCACTGTGACGCATCTTGCTCTACCATCGACTAGAACACGTTCATGTCTAGCATTTAGGTGGTTGCAATGACGCAGGCCGAGAAGGTTTGCCCTTTCGCGGAAGGGTTCGACTTCACCAGCCCAGACCTGTTGGAACAAGGCATCCCGGTCAAGGAATTCGCGGAGCTGCGTAAGACAGCGCCGGTGTGGTGGAACGCCCAGGAAGAAGGAAAGGGCGGCGGCTTCCACGACGGTGGGTACTGGGTCGTCAGCAAGCACGAAGATGTGCGCGCGATCTCGAAGAACAACGAGAACTGGTCTACCGCCGAGAACGGCGTGATCATGCGTTTCGAGGACTCGATGACGCAGGAGCAGCTCGACGTCACCAAGGCGCTGCTGATCAACCACGATCCGCCCGAGCACACCCGCCTGCGCAAGCTGGTGGCGAAGATGTTCACCCCGAAGGCGGTGCACGCGCTCGAGGAGAAGCTCGAGGATGCGTCACAGAAGATCGTCAAGGACGCCGCTGCCAAGGGAACCGGCGATTTCGTCGACGACGTCGCGGTCAACCTGCCGCTGATGGCGATCGCAGATCTGCTCGGTGTCCCCGAGGACGACCGCGAGAAGCTCTTCCACTGGTCGAACAACATGATGAACGCCGACGACCCGGAGTTCAACGAGGTGGACCCTGAGTCAGGGCTCACCCCGGCTCAGCTCTCTTCGGCCGAGATCCTCGGCTACGCGTACACGATGGCCGAAGATCGCAAGAAGTGTCCGGCCGATGACATCGTCACCGCCCTCGTCAACGCCGACATCGACGGCCAGTCACTCGACGAGATCGAGTTCGGCTACTTCGTCATCCTGCTGACCGTCGCCGGTAACGAGACCACCCGTAATGCCATCAGCCATGGCATGAACGCGTTCCTCGACAACCCGGAGCAGTGGGAGATCTTCAAGCGTGATCGCCCCGCGACCGCCGCAGACGAGATCGTCCGTTGGGCCACGCCGGTCAACGCGTTCCAGCGCACCGCCCGCCACGACGTCGAACTCGGTGGTGTGACCGTCAAGAAGGGTCAGCGCGTCGGCATGTTCTACGGCTCAGCCAACTACGACGAGGATGTGTTCGAGAACCCCTTCGAGTTCAACATCCTGCGTGACCCGAACCCGCACGTCGGATTCGGTGGCCACGGCGCGCACTACTGCGTGGGCGCGAACCTGGCCCGCATGGAGATCAACTTGATCTTCAACGCGATCGCCGACCACATGCCCGACATCACCAAGCTCGCCGAGCCGCGCCGTCTGCGCCACGGCTGGATCAACGGTGTCAAGGAATTGTCGGTCAAATACGGCACTGCCTGAGTCGCACGACATCTACAAGAGGCCCCGGACGACACGTCCGGGGCTTCTTGTGTTCTGGCAGAGCGACATTCACGGGCGAACGACCGGCGCGGTCACCCGCGCGATGACCTGTTCGTGACTGGCTGTGTAGCCGAGGTATTCGAACTCGATTCCGGTGCGACTCACGAACTCGTGCCATGCCCGATACTCGTGCTGCTGCCAGCCCGGGTAGTTGAAGAATTCGTCGAACACGATGATCGTGCCTGCCACCAGCCGCTGGCCGACGAGACCGAGCACCGTTGCGGTGGATGAATAGAGGTCTGCGTCCAGGTGCAGGAATGACACCGGCTCGCGATGTTCGGTGAGGAAATCGGGCAGCGTGTCCTCGAACAATCCCCGTATCAAGTCCGCCCCGGGAACGTCCGGCAACGTGTCCTGTGCGAACTCGCCGGCATCAAAGCCACTCCGCCACGTGTCCGGCAGTCCTGAGAAGACGTCGAATCCGAAGACGCGGTGCTCTGGTTTCAGTTCTGCGGCAATGATGTTCAGGGTGGTACCGGTCGCGACCCCGAATTCCAGTGCCATACCAGGGATGTGAACCTGGGAGAGCGCGTACCGCAGTGTGTCGTGAGGATGCCAGAACTGCGGAGCTTTGGGCATGTGCGCGAGGACGAAGTCACCTGACTGGCGAGCGGCATCTGTGTCCATCACGTGGGTGAGGTCGCGGCGGACCTGCTGTTCGAGGTGATTCACCCGGCGATGCAGTGCAACGACTTCCTCTCGGGTCTCCGAGAGCGCGTCCATTGTCTGCCTGTGAAGCTGTTCGACGAGTGCGTTTGTCTCCCGGCTCGAGTCGTCGACCACCTCGGACACAGCACGCTGGAGTTTTTGTCTGGCACCACGCCGCACACGTTCGAACATGAGCCCCATGGTGCCAGCCATCACGCGCAGGCCGGCACCACTTGACCTTCGGGCGTTTCCGGGGTGCGGACCTCAGGCCTTGCGCACCGAGTTGATCGTCTTCTCCACTTCCCAGAACGCGCGCAGAGCGGCCAGCGAGCCGTCCGGGTTGGCGCGGTAGGTGAAGACGCCACGTGCCTCGGAGATGTGGCCGTGGATGTGGGTGACGATCTTGCCGATGTAGGCAACCTCGTTGCCACAGATGATCTCTTCGTCGAAGACGAACTCGATGCTCTCGGTGGTGCCGATCGACAGATCCCAGAAGTGACTGATCCGGTCGTGGCCGGTGAAGCCGATGCCCTCTTCGTCGAACATCGAGGGACCCACCGGGTCTTGCACGATGCCGTCGGGTGCAAAGAGCTTCACCCAGGCGTCCTTGTCGCGCGAGGCGACGTATTCGCGCGAGCGGCGTCCGGCGACAACCGCGGGGTTGTTCTCCCGATCGATGTTGAGGTACGCCGGTTCTGCTTTGGTCACGAGATCTCCGTAGGTTGGTCCAGCAGGCGGTCGGGTCAGTGGGTGGGCTTGTCCGCGCCCACGAGCCACATCGAGAAGTACTGCGAGCCACCGCCGTACGCGTGGCCGAGTGCCTTACGCGCGCCCACCACCTGATGGTCGCCGCCCTTGCCCTGCACCTGGATGGCCGCCTCGGCGAAGCGGATCATGCCCGAGGCCCCGATCGGGTTGGACGAGAGCACTCCGCCGGACGGGTTGACCGGTAGTTTGCCGCCGATCGCGGTCTCGCCTGCCTCGGTGAGCTTCCAGCCTTCGTTCTCGGGCATGAACCCGAGGTTCTCGAGCCACATCGGCTCGAACCAGGAGAACGGCACGTAGATCTCCGCGGCGTCGATCTCCTCGAGGGGATTGGAGATGCCGCCGGCCTTCCACAATGCGGCGGCGGCGTCGCGGCCTGCCTGTGGACTGACGGTGTCGCGATGCGAGTAGGACAGCGGTTCGGTGCGCATCGCCGACGCGTGAATCCACGCAACGGGGATACCGTCGGCCGCCTTGGCGTCGGAGGTCTCCTCGTCGCCGATCACCACGGCACAGGCGCCGTCGGACGACGGGCACGTCTCGTCGTAGCGGATGGGATCCCACAGCATCTGCGAGCTCATCACCTTCTCCACGGTGAGGTCGGGCTGATGCAGGTGGGCCAGCGGATTGAGCGCACCGTTCTGGCGGTCCTTGGCGGCGACGATCGCACCGATGTGCTCGGGTGCACCGGAGCGGCGGATGTAGGAGCGCACGTGCGGGGCGAAGAACCCGCCTGCGCCTGCGCCGACAGGCATGGTGAAGGGAACCGGAATCGACAACGCCCACATGGCATTCGACTCGGACTGCTTCTCCCACGCGATGGCGAGCACCCGCCGGTGGACACCCGAGGTGACCAGGCTGGCTGCGACGTTCGCCGTCGAACCGCCGACCGATCCGGCGGTGTGCACGCGGATCAGCCGTTTGCCCTCGGCGCCGAGCGCCTGGGCCATGGCGAGTTCGGGCATCATCGTGCCCTCGAAGAGGTCGGGGGCCTTACCGACGACAACGGCGTCGATGTCGTCCATCGTCACCTGCGCATCGGCCAGCGCTTTGTCGATCGCTTCGCGGCACATCCCGGCCATCGACACGTCGTGGCGCTTGGCCACGTACTTGGTCTGCCCGGTGCCCTGCACCGCAGCCCGATACCGGCCCATCAGTTCTTGCCTTCCATTTTGACGACCATGTTCTGCTGCAGCAGCGGTCCGCTGCTTGCGTGGGCCAGTGCGGTGTCGGCGTTGCCGGCGAGAATCGTGCTCGCGGCGAAGCCGATGCGCTCGAGGCCCGCGGAGAACAGCGGGTTGGCTGCCAGTGCGCCGCCCGAGGGGTTGATGATCGTCGAATCATCGAGTCCCAGCTCGTTTTTGAGAATCAGTTCCTGATGTGTGTAGGACGCGTGGAGCTCGGCGACGTCGACCTTGCGGTTGTCGCCGAGGACGGCATCGCCGGCGAGCTTGGTCGACGGTGACTTGGTGAGGTCCCGTGCACCGAAGTTCGGAGTGTCGATCCGGTGGTCCCAGCCGGAAATCCATGCGGGACGGGCCACGAGCTGCTTCGCGCGGTGTTCGCTGGCGAGGATGATCGCCGCGGCACCGTCGGTGTAGCGGCAGACATCATGTGCCCGAAGGGGATCGGAGACGTAATCGGACGCCAGCAGGTCCTCCACCGAGCGGTCGGTGCCACGCGCGGCCACAGCCGCCATGTCCGCTTCGGTCCATGCTCCCGAGTCGAGGCCCGCGCGGGCCTGCAGGGCTGCGAGCGAACGAGCATCCGGCCACAGCGGGGCGACGGTGTGCGGGTCGGTCTGCAATGCCAGCACCTGGTCGGTGTGTGATGCCGAAGGCTTGCCGAATCCGTAGGCCAGTGCCACATCCACCTCGCCGGTGGCGATCTTCACCCATGCCTCGTACAAAGCCCACGCGGCGTCCATCTCGACGTGCGATTCGTTGATCGGCGGAACGGCCCCGATCGAGTCGATCGCGGAGATGAACGAGAACGCGCGCCCGGCAAGGTAATCCGAGGACCCCGAGCACCAGAAGTCGATGTCGGTGCGGGTGATGCCCAGCTCGGCGTAGAGCTTCTGGAAACAAGGCACCAGCATCTCGACGCCGTTGGTGGTGCCGAACGTCTCGTCGACGTGTGGACTGTGCGCGAATCCGATCACTGCGATCGGCGGCATGTCGCGGTATGTGCTGCTCACAGGTGGTCCTTGTACGAGTCGTAGTCGGCGTCGGGTTCGCCCGTCGGCCGGAAGTGGCTGATGTTTCGCAACGTGTAGTCCCATTCCTCGCGTGGTCGCCACACGGCTTCCACACGAAGACCCATGTGCACCTCGCTGGCCTCGATGTCGAGGATCAGGTGCAGGAACGGGATGTCCGAACCGTCGAGGAGAACGTAGGCGGCAACGTACGGCGGTTTGATCTGCTGACCTAGGAACGGCACGTTGACGATGCAGAACGTGGTGACGGTGCCCTTGTCCGACACCTCGACGACCTCGCCGGTCGGGTTGCCGTCGGTGGGGTCGGCGCCGCGGGGCGGGAAGTAGACCGGCGCGTCGGGACCGGTGCGGCCGCCGTACAGCTTGCCCTCTTTGAGTCCCTGCAGATACCAGGTCTCTTCGATCGAGGCGGTGTGGTTCATGGTCAGGGCGATCGGCGTGGTGATCATCACGCCGGGGTGCGGCACCTCGGCGGTGTTGTCCGGTACCGATGCCACCTCGTTGCCGGGGGCGAAGTGCGCGATGTCGTCGATGCGGCCGGTGCGCTCGGTGTTCCAGACGGCGTGCACCCGCATCCCGGTGCTCAGTTCGTCGGGGGAGTCGACGGCGACTGCATGGAGCAGGCTGGTGTCCGCTCCGTCGAGCTGGATCAGAGCCCATCCGAAGGGCTTGGAAAGAGGTTGTCCCTCAAACGGTTCGGCCATCCAGGTCCATGACTTCACGGTTCCGGTCGGCGACACCTCGACGAAGTCTTCGATCCGTTTGTGCGTACCGGGGTCGAACTCGACCGGGGGTACGTAGACGGTCCCGTCGGCGGCTCGACCACCGATGACCTTGCCGTCGAGCAACCCCTGGGCGAACCGCCCGAGTACCGGTCCGAGGGACCGGGTGTAATCAAAGGAGTTGCTCAACGGTGCGGACAGAACTGGATCGTCTGGATCTTCGATCGGGGCGACTAGGGCTGCGAATCCGGCAGATATCTGGTTCACGCTCACGGAATCGAGTAGAACAGGTTCTAGTTATTCTCGCAAGGAGTTGACCGAACAGGAGGTCGCGGCCATGAAGCTCGGTCTGCAATTGGGGTACTGGGGGGCCGCGCCGATCCCGGACGCGCCGGCTCTCATCGCAGCGGCGGAGGCCGCCGGATACGAGGCGGTGTTCACCGCCGAGTCGTGGGGTTCGGATGCGTACACGCCGCTGGCGTGGTGGGGGTCGCAGACGTCCACCATCAAGCTCGGTACCGGCATCGCGCAGCTGTCGGCGCGGCCACCGACATCGGCCGCCATGCACGCGCTGACGCTCGACCATCTCTCGGGCGGCAGGCACATCCTCGGACTGGGTGTGTCGGGTCCACAGGTGGTCGAGGGGTGGTACGGCGAGCCGTTCGCCAAACCGCTCGCGCGCACCCGCGAGTACGTGCAGGTGATCCGTGACGTGCTCGCTCGTGAAGACCGCGTGACCAACCCCGGGCCGCACTATCCGCTGCCGTACCCGTCCGATGCGCCGGGCTCGACAGGACTCGGGAAATCGCTCAAGCCGATCACCCATCCTCTGCGCAGTGACCTGCCGATCTGGCTCGGGGCAGAGGGACCCAAGAACGTCGCGTTGTCGGCGGAGATAGCCGACGGCTGGCTGGCCATCTACTACACCCCGCGGCTGTCGGACATGTACGAACAGTGGCTGGCCGAGGGCTTCGCACGGGCGGGGGCGCGGCGCACCCGCGACACCTTCGAGGTCGCGGCCACCGTGCAGGTCGAGATCACCGACAACCCGGCCGCGGTGATCGACGCCTACCGGCCGTCGACGGCGCTGTACGTCGGCGGCATGGGCGCCAAGGAACAGAACTTCCACGCCGAGGTCTACAAGCGGATGGGCTACAAAGACGTGGTCCGGGACATCGGGGAGAAATTCCTGTCCGGAGCCAAGGAAGAGGCCATCGCCGCGGTTCCCGACGAGATGGTCCTCGAGACGCTGATCGTCGGCGATGAAGACGAGGTGCGGTCGCAGATCAAACGGTGGGAACAAGCCGGCGTCAGCATGCTGATGGTCACCACCCGTGACGTCGACCAGATCACCCGGCTGGGCACCCTCGTCTGAGTGAACATGTTCTAAATTCGCCGCGCCCGCGCATGTGCGTCACGCCCGTGTTCGAACATGGGCGTCGCGCATTTTCGCGGGCGTGGTTTATGCGTTCCCGGCAATCGAGAGCGCGTGACGGATTCGATTCGGGACCCGTCCCGGCACGTCGAGGTCTGCCGATGACCAACGGACCACTCGCCAGCCTTGCTCGGTGATCCGGTCACCCCGGTGTTTCTCGCGGCCGAGTACCTGGTGAAGGTTCTCGCCGTTGTACTTGACGAGGCCGTCCGCCTCCCCGACAACCCGCTGGGCGATCCATGCGAAGTCGACCCGGGCGATGAATCGTCCCGATTCGTCGGCGATCTCGTGTTGCAAGGTCGGAGCCGCAATACCCGCGATGTGCATCGAAGCGCGGCTCCGGCTTTCGAGCGCTGATTCGCTGCGGGCATCCATCATCGCAACGGCTCGCTTGGCCTGCGGATATCCGGGGAATCCCTCGATGAGTTTCAACTCGTTGTGCAAGTCAGCGACCGTGCACAACCCGCGGTGGAGTGCAGCGTCGCCCGTGACCAACGCCGATGGCAGGGATGAGCGGCGGGCGAGGTCGACGACGGCCCGCGCCGCAGAAGTCACCGGCACACCATCGAGCATCATGACCGACATCGGTCGGGCGTCGCGATGGATCCGGAGCAGTTTCGAGTTGCGTGATCCGGTTCCCGAGTCGGCGGTCGGTTGGACGAGGTGGACGACGCGCGGGTCCACCCCGAACAGCGGCAGCCCGTGCAGAGCGGCTGCGGACGGCCCGCCGAGCAGGTAGTTTCCGGCGAGCTTGCGAACGGTCGCCTTGCCCAGTTCGCTGTGCCGTTTCTCCATCGGCTCGAGCCACAGTGCGGGACCTGCGTAGATTCCTGGCGCGAGGGCTCTGATCCTGCTGGTGTGAAGGGCAGTTCGGATCTCCGAAGGGGTATATCCGTGTGCGATCAGGTCTGCGCGCAGGAATGCATCCCGCCGGCTCTCGATGTCCATGGGTAGATGGTGGTCCACCCGCGACCGTCCTGACCCCCGTCGAGGGGGCTTGTTGTGGATGGCCGCTGGTCTGGGGACAAGTCCACGCCCGCTCTGGTGCGTGACGCCCATGTTTCGACACGGGCGTCGCGCATTGCGGGGGGCGTCAGCGACGACGGATACGCAGGCGCAGACCGTCGGGCATGAGGGTGAGGCGTTCGGTGATCGACAACTCGTAGTCGGGGTCGGCGGGTTCGAAGTCGTATCGTGCGATGAACCGCGCGAGCATCAGAACCGACTCGTGGAGGGCGAATTGCCTTCCGATGCAGGCACGTTCGCCGGTGCCGAACGGCTTGTAGGAGTGGGCAGGACGCTTCTTGACCTCGGAGGCCGCAAACCTGTCGGGGTCGAAACTTAACGGGTCGGTCCAGACCTCGGGGTCGCGGTGCACCTTGGGCAGGTGGACCACGGCCCAGTCCCCGGGCGACATCTCGTACCGGCCGCCGACAACCGTTGGCTCGATCGGCCCGCGGGTGAATCCCGGAGCCGTCGGCCACAATCGCAAGGCTTCGTCGACCACCCGCCGGACGAAACGGAACTTGGCGACCTGCTGGAACTCGGGCACGGCTTCACTGCCACCGAGGATCTCGTCGACCTCGGCCTGTGCGCGCTCGAGGAGCTCGCGGTTTCGGGCCAGGTAGTGCAGCGCGAAAGACAATGTTCCTGAGGTGGTTTCGTGGCCGGCCACCAAGAATGTGACGATCTGGTGGCGGATGTTCTCGTCGTCGAGTGCGGTCTCGCCTCGATCGCGGTTGGCACGCAACATGATGGCCAGAAGATCCACCGCGCCGTCGTCGGCACGGTTGCGGCGTTCGGCGATCAGGTCGTCGAGCATGGAGTCGACATATCGTTTGTGCCGTGCGTTCGCCCGATGGAGCAGCGAGACAATCGGTTTGGATCCCGGCAACCCCGACAACCCGCCCGTGCGCTGGCCGGTCTTGAGGCCGGCGACCATCGCCAACACGAAGTCGTGCGGGGTTTCGCGTTCGAATGAGCCGAGGTCTTTGCCGAACGCGGCGCGGCTGATCGTTTCGAGCGTCAGGCGGGTCATGTCCGGGGCGACGTCGATGATGTCGCCCCGACCTTCCCAGAAGTCGAAGAGTTCGTCGATGGCCGACACCATCAGCGGGTGGTAATTCTGCATGGCGGTCTTGCTGAATGCGGGCATCAGGAGGTCGTGTGCCAGACGCCAGCTGGGCTCATCGGTTGCCGCCGTGAACAATCCGTCGCCGGCGAAATCTCGAAGCGCAGCGATTGCCGGCGTGAGTACCTTCTCGAACCGGGATTCGTCGCACAGTTCCCGAGTGAGTTCGGCGGACCCGATCATGACGAAGCGGTGGCGGAAGACCCGGAACTGCACGATCGGCCACACCTCGGCGGGCCAGCCGAGCATGCTGACGACGGGACCCTCGCGGTCGACCGAACGAAGATCGCCGACCACGGGCAGCCGGCCCGGGGGATGCGGGAATTGATCTGCCCACGTGTTGGGCCCCACCAAATCGTTCAGCGTGCCGAGATCGGTGCTGGTCACCATGTCCGCTCCCTATTGAATCGAAATCCAATAGCTATGGTGGTCCGCTATTGAACCTGTGTCAAGTAGTATTCGGCTGCATGGGTGTGAGAACGCGGATGACGCCGCAACAGCGGCGTGCCCAACTACTCGACCTCGGCGCCGAGTTGTTTGCCGAGCAGCACTACGACGACGTCCACATCGAACGGGTCGCGGAGCTGGCGGGTGTCTCCCGCGGGTTGCTCTATCACTACTTCCCGACCAAGCGGGCCTTCTTTGCCGAGCTGGTTCGACGCGCCACCGAGCGGATGCTCGCCGACACTGCACCCGATCCGCAGCTGCCACTCCTTGAGCAACTCCGCCACGGAATCGACGCCTATCTGGCGAGTTGCCGAGCCAATCGGCATGGCTCCCAGGCCATCTATTCGGGGGCGGCGAGTTCGGATCCCGCGGTGATCGCGCTGATCGAGAAAGCGACCAGGGGACAGGAGGATCGAATACTGGCCGTGATCGATCCCGGACGCGACCACCCCGAGCTCCTGCGCATCGCCGTGCACAGCTGGCTGGTGATGCTGAGGACCGCGTGCCACGCATGGCTGGCGAGTGAGGACATCTCCGCAAGCGACGTCCGGCAGATGGCCGAGCACGCCCTCCTCGGTGCTCTGACCGGCCTGCCCGACCATGCTCGCGCCGGCGCGATGGCACAGTTGCTCGACATCAACGGGGCGTGAGCCAGGCGGTCCCGCGCTGATTTTCACAGGGCCTATTGCCGGCCCGCCGAAATCGGGGTGACAATGCGACATCGCGTATTTTTCTGACCGGGCATTTTACGGCCCGATGCCAGGTTGCCGATCGACGGCGGCGTATTTGAGAGACAAAAGTACATGTGTGTAGCGCCACGTCTCCGGTGAGCGATAGAGAGGCTTAGATACTGTGATCGCGACGAAAGGTGCGGCAATTGAAAATTGTTGAAAATCAGCGGAGCAAGAAGTCGAAGGCGGCGCATGTGGTTGCGGCCGTTGCGTCTAAGAGCCCGGCGGTGGTGACGGCGAAAACCGCCTACAAGACCGGAAAGACGACGACGTCGGTGTTGCCGAAGTTGATCGGTTTCGGAATCGCCGGTACCGGATTGGCGCACTTTGTTGTTCCGCAGGCTTTCGAATCGATCACGAAGCCTGCATTTCCCGAGAACACGCGTGAATGGATTTACGCGAATGGTGCAAGCGAGACGCTGATCGGCCTCGCCATCTCCGACAGCCGGTCCCGCGTTTACGGTTTGGTCGGGTTGGCCGCATACGTCGGATTCCTCGGCAGTCGAGTCGTGCGGGCCTGAACCACGTCCATGAACGCTGACGCTCCAGTACGTAGATCCAGAGGGCGCCCCAAGGTCGCAGGTCTGGCTGATCAGCGGCGTACCCAGATCATCGAAGCTGCTTTCCGGGTGCTGACGGAGCGCGGCTACGAGGGCACGAGTATCGCCGAGATCGCGCAGGAGGCGGGTATCGGTCAGGGCACCGTCTATCGGTACGTGAGCAGCAAACGTGAACTGCTGGACCACGTGTTCGATTGGGCGGTCGAGCGGTTGTTCCACTCGGTGGATCCGTACTCGATGCTCCTGGACGAGCCGACCTCTCCGACCGAGCTGCTCCGACGGTTCCAGATCATCGCCGATCGGCTGTACGACCTCATCGACGAAGATCCCGCGATGCTGAGGCTGATCGGGGTGCAGGCCAGCGCCATCGACAAGGAACTCAAGGCCAGGGTCGTCGGCCTCGAGGGAATGCTGAATGCCGTTGTACTGCAATCGCTCACGCAGGCGATCGAGCACGGATGGCTGGTGTTGTCCACGGCTCAGAAGCCGGTGGTCGCCCGGATGTTGATGATGATGTCGCTTCCCGGCGTCGTGATGTCGCTGCGGCGGGGCATCGATGTGGCACAACGCGGCCGGTACGTCGACGGCGCCGCCGAAATTGCTCTGCACGGAATTCTGAAACGATAGAAAGGCTGGATGAAACAGTGGTGCAGCCTACGGTGCGGTCGGATACCCGACGCACCCGGAAGCGTCGGATCCAACTGCTGGACGCGGCACTGGAGACGTTCGTCGAGCGGGGATACAGCGATGTCGGGGTCGCCGAGATAGTTGCCCGGATCGGTTGCAGCCACGGCACTTTCTACAACTACTTCGACAACAAGCGCGACGCTCTCGATGCATTGCTGTCACGCGAACTCGCCGAGATGGTCGCCGTGGCCGAGTTGCACCGTCCGCGTCCGCGCACGCGCGAAGAGTTCATCACCGGGCTCGGTGAGCTGGTCGGACGCCTGCTCGAATACGCGCTCGAGCGCCCGCACGTCTTGACGTTCCTCGCCATGGAGGCCCCGGGCATCGACGCGGCCGCGATGGAGACGTTGGCAGGCAGCTACGCCCAACTGGGGCATCTGTGTGGGCAGTACATCCGCCACGGCATCGAGGACGGCTATCTCCGGGACGGACTCGACATCGACGTCGCAGGCGAAGCGGTGCTGTCGTGCCTGATGGGCGCGGTTCTGCCGATCATCTTGGACAACAGTGCGGTGGTCGACATCGATGCCACCGCCGAGACGGTGGTCGAGTTCGTCTGTTACGGGTTGAACGGACTGGACGCGACCACCGCGGCAGGTATCGCTACTGGCCGGTGAACTCGGGGGTTCGCTTCTCCGCGAACGCTTTCGGTCCGATCTTGGCGTCCTTGCTCATGAACACCTTGACGCCGAGTTCGGCGTCGATCTTGAACGCGTCCTTCTCGTGCATGCCCTCGGTGTCGCGGATGGCCTTGAGGATCGCCTGCACGGCGAGCGGCCCGTTCGCGGCGATCTGCGCGGCGATGTCGAGGGCTTTGTCGAGCGCGGTGCCATCGGGCACCACGTGGCCTATCAGCCCGTAGTCCAGCGCTTCCTGGGCGGTGATGTGCCGGCCGGTGAGCAGTATCTCGGCGGCGACGGTGTACGGAATCTGCCGAACCAGGCGAACTGCACTGCCGCCGAGTGGGTACAGGCCCCATTTGGCCTCGGACACACCGAATTTCGCGCTCTCGCCGGCAACCCGGATGTCGGTGCCCTGCAGGATCTCGGTGCCACCGGCGATCGCGGGGCCCTCGACGGCCGCGATGACGGGCTTGGTCACCCTGCGGCCCTTGAGCAGGGAGTCGAGCATGTTCGGATTGAAGCCGCCGCTCTTGAATGAGTCACCGGGAGCGGACTTGTTCATGTTCTTCAGGTCGGCGCCGGCACAGAAGTAGCCACCCGCGCCGGTCAGGATCACGGTGCGGATCTCGTTGTCCTCATCGGCCTGGTCCCAGGCCTCTCCCATGATGGCCAACATGTCGCCCGACAGGGCGTTGCGGACTTCGGGCCTGTTCATCGTGACGATCAACGTGTGATCGCGCTTCTCGACGAGACAGTGGGGGGCGGAATCAGACATCTGGGCTCCTGAACGATGGCATGACGACGTGACGAAGGCCGTGTGATGCGGATCTCGCCCCGGCCTTGCCACCGAAAGGTAACACGTTCTAGTTTTGGGGGTATGGCTTACAACATCGCCGACCTGATCGAGCATGCCGTCGACCTGATGGGCGACCGCGTGGCTCTCGAGACCGACGGCCGCAGCGAGACCTACACGGAACTGGAACAGCGGGCCAACGGGCTGGCGCACACCCTTCGGGCGCTCGGGGTGGCGCCCGGTGAATCGGTGGGCCTGTACAGCAGAAACGGTATCGAGGCCGTCGAGTCGATGGTCGCGATCTTCAAGGCGAGGGCCGTGATGGTCAACGTCAACTTCCGGTACGTCGAGAGCGAACTCGAACACATCCTCACCGACTCCGACACCAAGGTGCTCATCGTCGAGCGCCAGTACGTCGACAAGGTGGCGAACGTGTTGTCGAAGGCGCCGAAGCTGCGGGCCGTCATCGTCATCGAAGACGGGTCAGATCTCGACATCTCCGCCGTCGAGGGGCTGCCCTATGAGAAGGCGGTTGCCGACGGCGGAACCGAGCGCGACTTCGAGGCGCGGTCGGACGACGACATCTACATGCTCTACACCGGCGGAACCACCGGCAATCCCAAAGGCGTCGTCTGGCGCCAGGAGGATGTGTTCCGGGTGCTCGGTGGTGGGATCGACTGGTACTCCGGTGAACCCATCAACGACGAGTGGCACTTCGCGAAGACGGGGGCCGAAGGTGGGCAGCTCGTCCGATTCCCGATCCCGCCGTTCATCCACGGTGGGTCCCAATGGGCCGTGTTCCAGGCGCTGTTCGGTGGCGGCAAGGCAATCGTCTACCCGGAGTTCGGTGCGCACCAGACTTGGGAGATCGTCGAACGCCACAAGGTGAACGTCATCTTCATCACCGGAGATGCCATGGGGCGCCCCATGATCGACGCTCTCGGCGAGAAGGACTACGACCTCAGCTCGGTGGTGTCGGTGGCGTCGTCTGCCGCGTTGTTCTCGGCGTCGGTCAAGGATCAGTTCATCGACAAGTTCCCGAATGCGATCATCATCGACGCGATCGGATCCTCGGAGACCGGATTCTCGGGGATGGGGATCATCTCCAAGGAGACCTCACACAGCGGCGGCGGTCCGCGCGTCAAGGCCGACCTGTCGACAGTTGTTCTGCGCGAAGATGGTTCGATCATCGAACCCGGCAGTGGCGAGATCGGCATCCTGGCCCGAACCGGGCACATCCCGCTGCGGTACTACAACGATCCGGTGAAGTCGGACAAGACGTTCAAGGTCTACAACGGTGTCCGGTACTCCATTCCGGGTGACCAGGCCCGTGTGGAGGACGACGGCACCGTGACGATGCTCGGCCGCGGGTCGGTGTGCATCAACTCCGGTGGCGAGAAGATCCACCCAGAAGAGGTCGAATCGGCCCTCAAGGCCCACCCCGACGTCTTCGACACCGTTGTGGTGGGTGTGCCCGACGAACGGTACGGGCAGCGGGTCGCCGCGGTGGTGGCCACCCGCGACGGCGTTCGCCCGTCGCTCGAAGACATCAACAAGATCGCTCGCCAGGACATCGCCGGGTACAAATGCCCGCGCTCGGTGTGGTTCGTCGACGAGATCAAGCGGTCGCCCGCCGGAAAGCCGAACTACCGGTGGGGTACCGAGATCACCGAGTCGCGGCCTGCCGACGAAAACCTCTCCACTTCTTCACGAAAGGCCTAACCGGTGCGTACCTCCCTGTCAGACGAGTTCGGGATCGAATACCCGATCTTCGGCTTCACACCGTCGGAGCATGTCGCCGCTGCGATCAGCCGGGCCGGTGGAATGGGCGTGCTCGGTTGCGTCCGGTTCAACGAGGCGGAAGAACTCGACGCCACCCTGGACTGGATGCGCGAGAACACCGACGGCAAACCGTTCGGCGTAGATGTGGTGATGCCGGCGAAGATCCCCACCGAGGGGTCGCAAGTCGACCTCGATTCCATGATCCCGCCGGAGCATCGTGCATTCGTCGAGCGCACTCTGGACGATCTGGGAGTGCCCCCGTTGCCGGACGGTGACCGGGTGAGTGCAGGCGTTCTGGGCTGGCTGCATTCGGTGGCGCGTTCGCACGTCGATGTCGCGATGACGCATGCCGACAAGTACGGGCAGATCAAGCTCATCGCCAATGCGCTGGGCTCGCCGCCCGAGGATGTCATCTCGAATGTGCACTCCCACGGGGTGAAGGTCGCCGCGCTCGCCGGCGCCAAAGAGCATGCCCTGCGCCATGTCTCGGCCGGGGTCGACCTGGTGATCGCGCAAGGGCACGAGGCGGGCGGTCACACCGGTGAGGTGACGTCCATGGTGTTGTGGCCAGAAATCGTTGACGCCGTAGGGGATGCGGCGCACGTGTTGGCAGCCGGAGGGGTCGGCAGCGGTCGTCAGATCGCTGCCGCGCTGGCCATGGGCGCCACCGGGGTGTGGATGGGCACCTACTGGTTGACCGCCGCGGAGTACCAGCTCGGCGTGCGGGGCGCCGGGCCGTCGGTGATCCAGCAGGCGATCCTGAACGCGACGTCACGCGACACCGTGCGCCGCCGCATCTACTCGGGCAAGCCCGCTCGACTGCTCAAGACGAAGTGGACCGACGCCTGGGATG
Organism: Williamsia muralis NBRC 105860; assembly: GCF_001598915.1. Lineage (GTDB taxonomy): Bacteria > Actinomycetota > Actinomycetes > Mycobacteriales > Mycobacteriaceae > Williamsia > Williamsia muralis. Next base: position 1,009,661 of record NZ_BDAP01000002.1, read on the forward strand.
CCGAGAACGCGCCCGAGCCGCTGCCGATGCCGCTGCAGAACATCTTGGTGGCCGAGGCACACGCCCGGATCTCGGGTGCCGACGACCCCGGTGTCGTCGCCATGCCCGCGGGCCAGATCGTCGGCCGGATGAATGCCATCACCCCGACCGAAGAACTGATCAAGGGCCTCGTCGACGAGTACGACGCCGCCGTCGATCGTCTGGAGAAGGCTCGCCACTGACCGAACCGCAGACGTTTGCCGAAGGGGCGATTCGCGCATCCATCTCATGGAGCGAGAGTCGCCCCTTCGACATCCGACGAGAGGTGAGTCCATGACCCGTGACGCCGATCTGAGCCGTTTCATCGAAGCCCAGGAGCCTGTCTACGACCAGGTGGTCGAGGAATTGCGGTCGGGCCGTAAACGCACCCACTGGATGTGGTTCGTCTTCCCGCAGATCGACGGGCTCGCGCACAGTGCCACCGCAAAGCACTACGCCATCGCCGATCTGCGCGAGGCGCGGGCATATCTCGCGGACGAGGTGCTCGGACCGCGTCTGTACGAATGCACCCAGTTGGTAGCCGACATCGACGGGCGGTCTGCCGAGGAGATCTTCGGCCACCCGGACAACCTGAAACTGCGTTCGTCCATGACCATGTTCGCTCAGGCAAGCGGCACCAACGACGTCTTCACGGCCGTCCTGCACAAGTACTTCGGTGGTGAACCCGATACCCGCACCGTCGAGCTGCTGGGCTGAGTCTGACCTTCGCGAGTCTCTCCGCGTGGCCATCACTGACCTGCGCATATGAGCCGAAGTGCGACCTGAGATCGGGGTGAGGACGCCGACCCTTTTCTGGGGACGGGTGTGATCAGATATGGTTCCAGCCATCGGCTCACCGAGTTCCGGGAGTCGTCGGCGCAGGAGGCACAACCATGGCTGCACAGGATTCACCGCTGGTGCTCTCCGAGCGCGTCGAGACCGAGTCCGGCGCCACGGCGATGATCACACTCAACCGGCCTGACGCGCGCAATGCGCTGACCGGGACGTTGATCGTCGCACTCCGTGAAGCACTTGCCGTCGCAGACGCCGACGATTCCGTGCACGCGGTGGTGCTCACCGGTGCCGACCCGGCGTTCTGTGCCGGTGTCGATCTCCGGATGCTCGGTACCGAGGGCGGCTGGGACGAGGTCAACGTTCCTGGCGTGCCACTGGGATTTCCGTGGATACCGCTACGCAAACCTGTCATCGGCGCGATCAACGGCGCCACCGTCACCGGCGGCCTCGAACTCGCACTTGCGTGCGACATCCTCGTCGCCTCCGAGCGTGCCAGGTTCGCCGACACGCATGCCCGAGTCGGGATGATGCCCGCCTGGGGACTGACTGCTCGGCTGCCCGCAGCGGTGGGCTGGGGCTTCGCCCGCCGAATGAGCCTGAGCGGCAACTTCGTCGACGCACCGACGGCCCTGCGGGTCGGTCTGGTCACCGAGGTGGTCGCACACGAAGACCTGTTGTCGTCTGCGTTGTCGCTCGCGGCCGACATCGGCAACAACAACCAGCGTGCGGTGTCGGCGCTTCTCTCGTCGTATCGCGAAGCGCAGCAACACGAACTCGACGCCCAGCTGGCCACCGAGGAACGCAACTCGGCGGCGTGGATGGCAAGTTTTGACCCGGCCCAGGTGGCCGCGGCACGCGACCAGGTGATGAGTCGCGGCCGTCAGCAGATGAATTGAGGAGATCATGGGCAGTCCCATCCAGCGAATGGTGTCGGTGAAACGCGGTCGTACCGGTCGCGCGATCACGTTGCGCGACAAGGTCGTCGTGATCACGGGCGGTGGCCGGGGAATCGGTCTCGCCACGGCAGAACTGCTGCAGGAACGCGGGGCCAAGGTCGTCCTGGGTGACATCGACGAGGAGGTCGTCGGCAAGGCGGCGGCAAACCTCGGCTGCGAGGGATACCCGCTCGACGTCACCAGCGACGAGTCGTTTGCCGCATTCCTCGACCGGGTCGACAAGGAGTTCGGCCGGTTCGACGTGCTGATCAACAACGCCGGCATCATGCCCACCGGTCCGTTTCTGGAGTTCTCCGACTCACTGATCAAGCGCAACTTCGAGATCGATCTGCTCGCCGTGGTCCGTGGCAGCCGACTCGCGGCGCGCCGGATGGTCGAGCGCGGAGACGGGCAGATCGTCAACGTGGCGTCGGTTGCCGGACTGGTGCCGCTGCCCGGACTCAGCATCTACAGCGCCGCCAAGGCCGGCGTCATCGCGTTTTCCGAGGCCCTCGACGGGGAATTGAGCATGCAGGGCGTCCGGGTGCTCACGGTGATGCCGAACTTCACCAAGACCGGCCTCATCGACGGGTTGCAGACCACCGCCCTGATGCCGCCCATCGAGCCCGATGACGTTGCGCGACAGATCGTCCAGAGCATCGAGACCAACCGCGACCGCGTGGTGATCCCGAGGCAGAGCATGGCCACCCTGGGGTGGATGGTGACACCGCGGTTCCTCAAGAACATCTACGGTCGACGCTTCGGTTTCGATTCCATGTTCATGGCCTACGACCAGGACAAGCGATCCAAGTACCTCGAGCGGGTCACCCGCAGCTAGCCGATGATGGTGGCTTCCGGTGAGGCCCACCTGGGCGAATGCTCACCCGAACCCACCACTATCGGGGGTTGGCGACGACGTACTTGAGATCACGGCCTTCGCGCACCCAGGTGGGGGGTGCATCGTCGGAGGCCAACGTGCGCTTGAGGATCTTGAAGGTGTCGGTGCGGGGAAGGTCGTCGACCAACCGAACGCGGGTGGGCCACTGCTTGGGGCCGAGGTCCGACTGTGTGGCCAGAAAACCGGTCAACTGGTCGGCGGTGAGTCCCGGCGCCACCAGCGCCGCCGCGAGTTCGTCACCGACGTCGGCCCGCACGCCGTACACGGCGGCCATGGCGATCGATTCGTGGCGTAGCAGCACCCGTTCGATCGGGCCGGTACCCATGTTCTCGCCGTCCACGCGAACCCAATCACCCAGTCGCCCTGCGAAGTACACGTATCCCCGGTCGTCGACGTAACCGAGGTCGCCGGTGTGATAAATGCCGTCGCGCATGCGTTCGGCGTCGGCGTCGGGATTTCGGTAGTAGCCGGTGAACAGTCCGCCACCTGAGCTGTTGACGATCTCTCCGACGGCTTCGTCGGGGTTCAACAGCTCACCGTGCTCACCGAATCGTGCTGTCTCGCATACCTTGCCTGTGTCCGGGTGCCGAACCTCGGTGGGCGGGACCAGGGGCCCGAGCGCCTCGGACGGAGTGTCAGGGGTACGGGTGATCGAGACCCCGCCCTCGGTGGAACCGAACCCATCGATCACCGTGACTTCGAAACGCTCTGTCACTGCAATGATGTCAGCAGGCGACGCCTCGTTGCCGTACAAGATTCGGAGAGGGTTGTCTTTGTCGTCCGGACGCGGTTCGGTCGCCAGCACGTACGACAATGGTTTGCCCACATAGTTCGCGTAGGTCGCGCCGAAGCGGCGTATGTCATCCAGGAACGCACTGGCTGAGAACCGTCGGCGCAGGGCAACCGACGATCTGCCCCCCACCGCGACCATCCACCCTGCGATGATCGCGTTCGAGTGGAACATCGGCATGGACAGATAGGCAACGTCTTTCGGTCCCAATCCGAACCTGGCGGACAACATGGAACCGCCGACGGCGAACTTGCGGTGACTGCACCGCACCGCTTTGGGGTCCCCGCTGGTCCCCGAGGTGAAGATGAGCATGAGCACTGTGTCGGGGTCGCAGTCCCTGAACGTCACGGGTGCATCCACGTGGGGCTCGAGCAGCCGGGACCATTGCGGGGAGTCGACGTCCAGAACGTGAACTCCGTCCAGATCGACATCCGCCAGCAGACCCGCGGTCGCGTCCTCGACGATGACAACCTGACAGTCCGCGGTGGCGATGTCCCCGGCCAATGCGGCGCCGCGCCGAGTGGGATTGAGGCCCACGATCACGATCTCGCCCATCACAGCGGCCGCGAGCAGGTAGCTGAACTCGGGGATGTTCTCGAGCAGAAGCGCGACATGCCGTGGCTTACCCGGTTCGAGCAATCCGTCGAGCGCGGCCGCCCTTGTCGCCGACAGGCGCAGATGGTCACGCCAACTGACGAATTCGTTCTCGAAGTACAGCCCCGCATCGTCGACGTTCGCGAGCGGCGCCAGCATTTCCCCTACCGTGCCGGGACCATCTGCCATCGTCTCAGGCGGGTTCGGCGGCCAGAGCCGCGCCGATGCGCCGCAGTTGGACAGGCGCCGATCCGAGCGCGAACTCGTTCTGCTTGGCGTGCAGGAAGTAGCGGTGCAGCGGATGGTCGACATCGATTCCGACGCCACCGTGCACGTGGACAGCTGTGTGTGCCACCCGGTGGCCGGCGTCGGCGGCCCAGAACTTGGCCGTGGCAAGCTCTTTGCCCGCTTCGAGGTGTTCGGACACCATCCAGGCGGCTTGCAGGGTGGTGAGCTTGAGTCCACGGACGTCGATGTAGGCGTCGGCGAGCCGCTGCGCGACAGCCTGGAACGACCCGATCGCCCGGCCGAACTGTTCCCGCTCGCGACCGTAGTCTGCCGTGAGTTCCAGAGCCCGTTCGAGCACCCCGGTTTGTTCGGCACACAGGGCCAGCGTCATCCGGTCGCGGAGAAAGGCGACCGCAGCGGTACCGGCGGATCCGAGCACGCGGGAGCGGTCGACCCGGACCCCGTCGAGTTCCACTGCGGCGCTGGGCGTCAACCCGGTGGACGGGGTGGGTGTGATGGTGACACCCGGGGTCGTGGCATCCACCACGAACACCGAAACCCCATCGGGGCCCTGCGCGTTGACCACCACGGCATCGGCGACCTCGGCGTACGGCACGTTCACCTTGAGGCCTCGAAGAATCCAGTCGTCGCCCTCGGCGGTGGCCGTGGTGACCGGCTCGAGTGGGTCGTCGGCGAGATCCTCGTCGAGCGCCACCGTGATCAGCTTCTGACCCGACAGCAGATCCGACAGCCACTGCTGCTTGAGGGCGTCGGTCCCGAATTCGGCGACGGCGGGGATCGCGGCGATGGCAACCGGACCGAACGGAACCGGGGCCAGGACTCTGCCGAGTTCTTCGGCCACAGCCACGTTGTCGACGATGGTGAGCCCCGCGCCACCGACCTCTTCGGCGAGTTCGACCCCGAGGAGCCCGGAGGACGCCAGCTGCGACCACAACTCTCGGTCGAAGGCGACCGTGGTGGCCCCAGCCGAGGTGTCACCCTGCAGTTGGACGAGGCGGTCGGTTGTCACCAGCTTCTTGGCGATGTCGCGGGTGAGCCCGGCGAGATCGGTGGTCTGTTCACTGCGATGAAAATCCATGGTGTGCTTCCTGATTCCTCGGTGAGACGGTGGCGCCGCCGGAAGTGGTGCCTGCCAGGGTCGGTTCGGTGGCGATCCGGACCGGTCAGCGGCGGGCGGGGGGCTGGCCGAGGGCGAGCATCGCGATGATGTCGCGCTGGATCTCGTTGGTGCCGCCGCCGAAGGTCAGGATCAGCGATGAGCGGTGGAAACGTTCGAGTCGACCACGCAGATGTGTGCCTGCGCTGCCCTGACGCAGTGTCGCCGAAGGCCCCAGGACCTCCATCAGCAAACGGTAGGCCTCGGTGGCGAACTCGGTGCCGAAGACCTTGGTGGCCGAGGCGTCCGCGGGCGAAGGTGATCCGCCCCCGGTGGCCTCGGAAGCGATGTTCCAGTTGATCAGCTTGAGGAACTCCACCTTGGCGTGCACCTTGGCGAGATTCATCTGGACCCACTCGTTGTCGATGACCCGCTGGCCGCGAGCATCTTTGGTGTTCTGCGCCCATTCGACCGTCTCGCGCAAGGCGGTCTGGATCGGTGCGGCGCTACAGAGTGACACCCGTTCGTTGTTGAGTTGGTTGGTGACCAGCGGCCAACCGCCGTTGAGTTCACCCACCAGGGCGTCGGCGGGTACCCGGACGTTCTCGTAGTAGGTGGCGCTGGTGTCCACACCGGACATGGTGTGCACAGGTGTGTAGGAGAAGCCCTCGACGTCGGTCGGGACGATGAGCATCGAGATGCCCTTGTGCTTCTTCGCCTCCGGGTCGGTACGGCAGGCCAGCCAGATGTAGTCGGCGTACTGGATGAGGCTGGTCCACATCTTCTGGCCGTTGATGACGAAGTCATCGCCGTCGCGGACGGCGGTGGTGCGCAGCGACGCGAGGTCGGTGCCTGCGCCAGGTTCGGAGTAGCCGATGGAGAAGTGCACGTCGCCGGACGCGATCGGCGGCAGGTACTTGGCCTTCTGCTCTTCGGTGCCGAAGTGCATGATCGTCGGCGCCACGGAGTTGATGGTCAGGAACGGCACCGGTGCTCCGGCTATCGCCGCCTCGTCGGTGAAGATCAGCTGATCCATCATCGAACGATCCTGGCCGCCGTACTCTTTGGGCCAGCCCAGCGCCAGCCAGCCGTCGCGGCCCATCTCACTGACGACCTCGCGATAGACGTTGCCCTCGCCGAACTCGCCAGATGTCGATGAGAGTGCCGCTCGCCGCTCCGGCGTGATCAACTTGGAGAAGTACGCCCGGAGTTCGCGCCGAAGTTCCTGTTGCTGGTCGGTGTAGGCAATACGCATCGGTGCTCCAAGGTTTCGGGTGCGCGTGGGAGCCGACCGGACCAATCCGGTCGCACTCTTCTATAACACGTTCTAACCTGTAAGTTGGCTGCCCGTCAACAAGTGGCCACCGTGGCCAGGCGATGGAAGGAAACTCATCTCATGAAGATCAAAGCCGATTTCGATCTCTGCGAGTCCAACGGTGTGTGCGTGGGGATGGCGCCGGACGTTTTCGATCTCGACGACGACGATTACCTGGTGATTCTTCAGGAGGACGTTCCCGAAGAGCGGCGCGAGGAGATGCGCCAGGTGGTCGGCAGTTGCCCCAAGTCGGCTCTGTCGATCGAGGAATGACCGGTGGTTGCGGGCGGGTGTCGGATCGCTCGCAACCTGTGAATATCTTCAAACATTTGGCACAGAGTGAGAACACGTTCTACATTTGCGAGCAGACGTAGCCGGGAACCGTGGCCTGTGAGTGCGGTCCCGCGCAGCAACGCCGAGATGGAGGACGTTCGTGAGTGATCTGGATGGTCGCGTAGCCGTTGTGACCGGAGCTGGTGCGGGCCTGGGTCGCGCCGAGGCGATCGGCCTCGGTGCACTCGGCGCCACGGTGATCGTGAACGACCTCGCCGGCGCCCTGGACAAGAGCGACGTGCTCGACGAGATCAAGGCCGCCGGCGGGGTGGGAGTGCCTGTCGCCGGCGACATCTCGGATTCTGCGACGACCACCGAGATCATGCGGGTCGCCACCGAGGAACACGGTGGCCTGCACGTCGTGATGAACAACGCCGGTCTCGTTCGCGACAAGATGTTGTTCAACATGACCGACGACGACTGGGACCTGGTGATCCGCGTGCACCTGCGTGGTCACTTCCTGATGAGCCGCAACGCAGGCGCGTACTGGCGCGGTGAGTCCAAGAAGGCCGGCGAGCCGGTGTTCGGCCGGCTGATCAACACCTCGAGCGAAGCCGGACTGACCGGTCCTGTCGGACAGGCCAATTACGGTGCGGCAAAAGCCGGTATCACCTCGTTGACCTTGACGGCCGCGCGTGGACTGTCCGCCTATGGCGTGCGTTCCAACGCCATCTGCCCCCGTGCTCGCACGGCCATGACCGAGGGCACTTTCGGTGAGGCGCCCGACGGCACCGTCGATCCTCTGTCCACCGACCATGTGGTCACCCTCGTGCAGTACCTTGCCGGTCCGGACTCCGACGGGGTCAACGGTCAGGTGTTCGTCGTCTACGGTCCGAAGGTCACCCTGATGGCGGCGCCCACGGTGGAGCAGACGTTCGAAGCGGGCGGCGACGCCTGGGACCGATCGGATCTCTCCAAGACGATGTCCGAGTACTTCGTCGGACGCGATCCGGACGCCACGTTCTCGGCCGGCAAAGCGCTGTTCGGTTAGCGCCGCAAACCTTCTTGACCGGGGGTTTCGACACTCCCTGTGAACGCTTCGAATAAGCCGATTCGAGCAACTGGACATGTGATAAGTTCGCGACGAACCACCCGGAACTGCAGTAATCCCTCACGGATCGAACCGGTGGAACGTGTTATAAAACGAAGGCGTCGGGGATGGCTTCGAAGGGGAAAACTTCCTAATTGACAGTCTGACGATTCCTCCACATCAGAACTAGAACACGTTATGATCGAGCAGCCTCGTTCGATCCGGGTCTTTGCCGCAGTTAAAGGAGAGTTGGTGAACCGTAGACTGGCTGTCCCGTTCGAGAGCGTGGGCGATTTCGTTGCGATGAGCGTCAGCGCGGCACGTGAACTCTTCCGCCCGCCGTTCCAGTGGCGCGAGACAATCGAACAGTCGTGGGCGATCGCCCGGGTGTCGATGGTCCCCACTGTCCTCGTGGCGATCCCGTTCACCGTTCTGGTGAGTTTCACCCTCAACATCTTGCTTCGCGAGCTCGGCGCACAGGACCTCTCTGGCGCGGGCGCGGCACTGGGCACCATCACCCAGATCGGCCCGATCGTCACCGTGCTGATCGTGGCAGGCGCCGGCGCCACGGCCATCTGCGCCGACCTCGGAGCCCGCACGATCCGCGAAGAGATCGACGCGCTCCAGGTTCTGGGCATCGACCCGATCCACCGCCTCGTCGTTCCCCGCGTGATCGCCTCCACGATGGTGGCCATCCTGCTCAACAGCCTGGTGTGCACCATCGGCATCGGCGGTGGATTCGTCTTCTCGGTGTACCTCCAGGACGTGAACCCGGGTGCGTTCATCGCGAACCTCACTCTGCTCACCGGTTTTCCGGAACTGATGATCTCGATGGTGAAGGCGGCGCTCTTCGGACTCGCGGCCGGACTCGTCGGCTGTTACCGCGGTCTGCACGTTGCCGGTGGCGCCAAGGGCGTCGGCGACGCGGTCAACGAAACCGTGGTCTATTCATTCATGGCGTTGTTCGTGGTGAACGTGGTCGTCACCGCCGTGGGCCTCAAAGCGACGGCAGGGTAGCAGCGATGATTCTTCCGGAAACCGTCCGACTACGCTCAACACGCGTGGCGTTCAAACGAGCCAGCGGTGGTTGGGACCGGATCGGCGACCAGGCGTTCTTCTACTGGGACAGCCTGATCAGCATCCCCCGTGCCGTCCGCGGCTACAAGAAGGAGACGCTCCGGCTGATCGCCGAGATCAGCATGGGTTCAGGCGCTCTCGCGATGATCGGCGGCACCGTTGTCGTCGTCGGGTTCCTCACCCTGTTCACCGGCGGAACCATCGCGGTGCAGGGCTACAGCTCGCTGTCGAACATCGGTGTCGAAGCCCTCACCGGATTCTTCTCGGCGTTCATCAACGTCCGTATCGCCGTCCCGGTCATCGCCGGCATCGGTCTGGCCGCCACGATCGGGGCCGGTGCCACGGCCCAGCTCGGCGCCATGCGGGTCAGCGAAGAGATCGACGCCCTCGAAGCGATGTCCATCGCATCCATCCCGTACCTGGTCAGCACGCGCATCGTCGCCGGACTGATCGCGATCGTCCCGCTGTACTCACTGGCATCGGTGGCCTCGTTCCTGGCAAGCCGATTCGCAACGGTCTTCTTGTACGGGCAGTCCTCGGGCGTCTATGACCATTACTTCTCGACATTCCTCATATCCACCGACATCCTCTGGTCGTTTGTGCAGGCGATCTGTATGGCCGTGGCTGTCATGATGATTCACACCTACTACGGCTTCAACGCCTCCGGCGGACCGGTCGGGGTCGGCATCGCGGTCGGTAACGCGGTTCGCGCCTCACTCGTGGTCGTCGTGGTCATCACGTTGCTGACGTCACTGGCGATCTACGGCATCGACGGAAAGTTCAACCTTTCGGGGTAGCCATGTCACAGAGAATCGAACGACCCCAATGGGCCAAGAAGCTCGCGGCCACCTCCATGGTGGTGGCGCTGATCGCCGTCTGCGCGCTGGCCGGTCTCCAGTTCCTGGGCAGCTTTTCCTCGACGGTTCCGGTGACGTTGACCTCTGATCGCGCCGGCCTGGTCATGAACCCCGACGCCAAGGTGCGGCTTCGCGGCGTGGTGGTCGGCCGGGTGGGTGACATCAGTGAATCAGCCGACGGCGTGACGCTGAAGCTGAACATGAACCCCGACCAGCTGAAGTACATTCCGGCGAACGTTCACGCGGACATCAAGTCCAACACGGTCTTCGGTGCGAAGTCGGTCAACCTCGAGATCCCCGAGGACCCGTCCAAGGCGCGGCTTTCCGGTGGCTCCACGATCGAGACCGACCACGTCGTGGTGGAACTGAACACCATCTACCAGCGACTGGTCGACGTGCTCGCCGAGGTGCAGCCGGAGAAACTGAACGCCACCATCGGGGCCATCGACACTGCGCTGTCCGGCCGGGGTGAAGAAATCGGCCAAGGGTTCGCCGACCTCTCCGATCTGCTCCGCAAGACCAACCCGCACCTCGATGCCCTCAGCCGCGACATCGAGGCCGGCGCCGAGTTCACCAACGTCTATGCCGATGTGATGCCTGATCTGCTCAAGGTTGTCGAGAACTTCACGTTCACCGGAAACACGTTGCTGGACAAGTCGTCCGACCTCGACGCGCTCCTGATGAACGTCACCGGAATGGCAGACACGATCAACGGGGTGATCGCACCGTCGAAGGCGACGATCATCTCCACCCTGTCCAACCTGAATCCCACTGCCGCTCTGCTCGGCTACCAGGCACCCGGCCTGGCCTGCTTCATCACCTCCACCGCGGCAGCAGGACAAAAGGCCCTCCCGGTGTTCGGTATCGAAACCGGCTACGTGGCCTTGAACGCCGGACTGTTGCCGGGCAAAGAACCGTACCGGTACCCCGAAGACCTGCCCCGCGTGAACGTGGACGGCCCGCCGACTTGCCAGGACGGTCTGAGCGACCCGGATTCGGCGGCGCACACCGACTTCTACGTCGGCGACAACGCGGCATCCCCGTATCAGCCACGTACGACCGCAAAAGCTGATCCCACCAAGCTCTTTCAGGTCATGTTCGGACCGGTGCCCCGTGGTTGAGACATATGAGGTTTCGTCGATGACCCAGCAGAACAGGAAGGTGTGAGGTGGCGGTCTCGAGAGAGCGCGCGTTTCGCGCCACCGTCATCAAGCTGGGCAGCTTCGCCGTTGTGATGGTGCTGATCTTCGTTGTGCTCGTCGTGGTGTTCAGCCAGTACCGGGGTGGATCCAGTTTCGGCTACAAGGCCACCTTCACCAGTGCCTCGCAGCTCAAATCAGGCAGCAAGGTCCGCATTGCGGGTGTCGAGGTGGGCAAGGTGGGTTCTGTCGGTCTGAACCCGGACAACGAAGCTGTCGTCGAGTTCGATGTGAACGAGAAGTACCGCCTGCCGGAGTCAGCCAGGGCGCTGATCCGTTACGAGAACCTCACCGGTGACCGCTTCCTGGAGATCCAGGAAGGTACGGGGGACCCCTCGGCTCTGATCGGCGACGGCGGATCCATCCCGATCGGTCAGACCGAGCCGGCGCTCGACCTCGACAAACTGCTCGGGGGGTTCAAGCCTCTCTTCCGCACCCTGAATCCCGAAGAGGTGAACGAACTCTCCGCGTCACTCATCCAGGTGTTCCAGGGCCAGGGACCGGCGTTGAGCGAGTTGCTGCGCAACACGGCAACATTCACCGACTCGCTGGCCGATCGGGATCAATTGATCGGGGAGGTGATCGACAACTTGAACACGACGCTGGGCACGATCGACGCCGACAACGCCGGCTTCGACAGTTCGCTCGACCAACTCCAATTACTGATCTCCGGACTGGATTCACAACGCAACGTGATCGGTGAGGCGGTGACAAACGCCTCCGAGGTCACCAACGACCTCAACGACGTGCTGGCCACCAATCGCTCCGACCTCAAATCCATGATCACGGCCACCGGCGAGGTCTCGGACGAGGTACTCAAGGGCGAGCCCTACGTCCGTGGGCTGATCAGCCGACTGCCGGGGGACTTCAAGGCACTGTCGAATCTGGGCAGTTACGGTGCGTGGCTGCAGATCTGGCTGTGCCAGGTCAACTTGATCTTCACCGCTCCCGGCGGCCAGGAGATCGTGTGGAACAACATCGACACCACCGGTGTGAAACAGAACCCGGGTGGGAGGTGTGATCCCCGATGATGGCAGCACTGTTCAAAGGTCAGCGGACCACCGCTGACGAAGCGGATGAGGCCCGCCGCAAGAAGCGTGGCGAACCGGACCGCGCTCGTGTCGGGTTCATCGGCGTACTGATCGCCGCCCTCGTCGTGATCGTCGCGCTGCAGATGGACAAGTTGCCGTTCCTGGCAAACGGCAGCGTGTACACGGCGTACTTCGACGACGCAGGCGGCCTTGCCAGCGGCGACATCGTGGTGGTCTCCGGTGTCGACGTGGGCGCTGTCCAGGGCATCACGCTGGCGGACACCGATGACGGCAAGAAGGCCAAGGTCACCTTCAACATGAGGGACACGGTCCGGGTTGGCGCCAACAGCCAGGCTGCCATCAAGACCGAAACCGTCTTGGGCAGGCGCAATCTCACGTTGATCCCGCACGGCACCGGGCAGCTCAAGCCGGGCGACGAGATCAGCAGTCGCAACACGGTGGCGCCTTACTCGCTGACCGATGCGCTCGAGGGTGCAACCGACACGATCGCCGAGACCGATACCGATCAACTCAACGACGCGCTGAACACGTTGACCGACACGTTCTCCGACACCCCGGAATCGGTCCGTTCCGCTGTCGATGGTGTGGCGCGCCTGTCCAAGGCGATCGCCGACCGCGACGAGTCGCTGGACCAATTGCTCAGTCGCGCATCGTCTGTCACCGACGTCATCGCCAAACGCAGTGGTCAGATCAACACGCTGCTGACCGATGCCAACGCGTTGCTCGGCGAGCTGCAGGCCCGACGGTATGCGCTCGGACAACTGATCTCCGGCACCGAGAACGTGACCGCCCAGATCAGCGGATTCATCAACGACAACAATGCCCAGCTCAAGCCGGTACTCGAGAAGCTGAACGGTGTCCTGGCGATCCTGCAGGACAACCAGGAGACGCTGGCACAGACCCTCGACGAACTCGGCCCCTACGCCAACACACTCGGCGAAGCGGTGGCGAGCGGCCCGTATTTCTCATCGCTCGTCGGCATCCCGACCTTCGGCGACTACACCGAGGTGTTCTTGAACATCATGCAGCAGAAGTACCCTGAGGCCTACCGCGCCTTCCAGTACGCGTTCCCGATCCCGCCGGTCATCTCCACCCGACCGGATGCGGCCAATGACCCGAACTCGACGATCGCGCCGGCTCCGCCGCCCCGCTACCCAGGACCGAACGGGTGATGGGCATGGGACGGTTGAGCAAGCGGTTCTGGCAGGCGATTGCCATCGTCGTGGCCGTGGTGATCGTGCTGGTGGTGGTCTATGTGGGCTTCCAGAAGGTGGCGTACAAGACCTACACCGCCTATTTCGCGAGCGTGAACTCGATGTACGAGGGCGACGCCGTGAAGATCCTCGGCGTCACCGTCGGGTCGGTCAGCAAGATCACCCCCCGCGACGGCGACGTGAAGGTGGAGCTGAAAGTCGATCGCGACCAGACGATCCCGGCTGACGCCGAGGCGCTGGTGGTCGCGCAGTCACTGGTGTCGGGCCGTTTCGTCCAGCTGACCCCGGTGTACGAGGGTGGTCCGGCGTTGAAGGACGGGGGAGCGATCCCGATGGAACGCACCGCCGTGCCCGTCGAGTGGGACGACATCAAGTCCGAATTGACCAAACTGACCGAGGCCGTGGGCCCAGACGGAGCCGATCCGGGCTCCGTGGCCAGGGCAGTCGATGTCGCGGATGCGAACCTCGACGGCAACGGCACCGCCATTCGCCAGTCACTGCAGCAGCTTTCGGATGTGACCAGCACGCTGGCAGACGGTCGCGACGACCTGTTCAACACGATTCGCAATCTGCAGGCGCTGACCGAGGCGCTGTCGCAGAGTCACGAACAACTGGTGCAGTTCAACGGGCGTATCGCATCGGTCAGTCAGGTGCTGGCCGACAACACCGAGAGTCTGAACGGTGCGCTGACCAACCTCGACACGGCGCTCAGTGACGTCAAGAGTTTCATCGACACCAACGGCGCCACCCTCAGTGATTCGGTTGCCCGGCTCGGTGACGCCACCAACGTGCTCGCGCAGAAGGACGAAGAGATCAGAGGGCTGCTGCACTCGGGTCCGACCCAGCTGTCGAACTTCTACAACATCTACAACCCGTTGCAGGGGTCCCTCTCCGGCATCTTCGGACTCGGCATGGGCGGCAACCTGATCAACCTGCTGTGCGGTTCGATCCAGGCCAACGACCGCCCCGGCCAGGAAGGCGATGTCGAGAAGTGCGTCGACGTACTGGCCCCGGTTCTCGCGTCTATCTCCATCAACTACCCTCCCGCACTGATCAATCCGGTCACCGGCATCGACGCCCGACCCGACCAGATCCAGTACCAGAACGCCAGTGTCAAAGCCAGGGCGCAGCAGAGTATCCGCGATCAGGATGCCGAGACCCGCAAGAAGTACAACAACCCCGGCCTCGCGCAACTCCTCGTCCCGTTCGGGGGTGAGGGCTGATGCGTACCGGTTCATCACGAAAGTCGGCTCTGCGCAGCGTTTTCGCGGCAGTGGCGATCAGCACAGCGCTGGTGGCGTCGGGGTGTTCGTTCGACGGGCTGAACTCGTTGCCGGTGCCCGGTGCCGAGGGGACCGGCGCGGGCTCGTATGAGCTGAAAGCGCTGATCCCGAACGCGGCGAACCTGGTTCAGAACGCACCGGTGCTCATCAACGACGCGACGGTCGGCAGTGTCGGCAAGATCGAGGTGAAGAACTGGCAGGCAGAGTTGACGCTGCGGCTGAACAAGGGCACGCAGGTCCCGGTCGGTTCGTACGTCATGGTCGGTCTCACCAGCGTGCTCGGCTCGTTGAACCTTCAGATCGTGCAGCCCGAGGACGCCGACAAGGGGACCATCGCTCCCGGCGGCCAGATCCCGGCGGCGGACTGCCCTGAGCAGTCCAACATCGCCCAGCCGACCAACGCCGAGCCCATCCCCGACATCAACTCGGCGCAGCAGGTGTCCGCGTGTACGTATCCGACCACCGAGCAGGTTCTCAGCTCGCTGTCGGTGGTCCTCAACGGCGGCGGACTCGCGCAGGTCGGTGACATCGTCCACGAGCTCAACACCGCCATGGCGGGACGGCAGGACGTGCTGCGCGATCTGGTGCCACGTCTGAACACGCTGGTCGGCGAACTGAACGTGCAGCGCGAGAACATCATTCGGGCGATGGAAGGCCTGGATCGACTCACCGGCCAGATCAACGAGCAGACCCCGGTTGTCGAACGGGCTCTGGCCGACGGTCCACGGATCCTGAAGCTGCTCGTCGATCAACGGGTGAACTTCACCGATGCGCTGGGGGCCCTGAGCCGGATGAGCCGCACCACGGACGACATCTTGAAGGCGAACTCCGAGGACATCCAGGTGGTTGTCAGCAACCTCGTCCCGGTGCTCGATCAACTGCAGTCCACCGGTCCCTCGTTGACTCAATCGCTGGGGATCCTGCTCACCTTCCCGTTTGCCGAGTCGGCGATTCCGCAGGTGGTCCGCGGCGACTATCTCAACGCCGTGATCAACCTCGACCTCACATTCGGCAGGTTGCAGCGTGGTGCCCTCGCGAGTGTTGGCATCGCGAGCCAGTTCTACGGTCCCGAAGGGATGTTCGGTAAGCCGGCCGGCGCCGCGGGCAGAGGTGACGACCCCTTCACCGGGCCTCTTGCCGATGCCCCGCCTGAGACGAGTCCGACACTTCCGATTGCGCCCCAACCGGAAACACCTGCCGCCGATCAGTCACCAACCGGGGAGGAGGGCCCATGAGGATCACACCGTTTGTCCGCATGCAGCTGGTCATCTTCTCGATCGTGACGACTTTGGCCATCATCGCCGTTGCCGTGTTCTACATCCGGGTGCCCAGCATGGTCGGCGTCGGCGAATACAACGTCGAGGTGGAGTTGCCCAGTACCGGCGGTCTCTACCAGAACGGCAACGTCAGCTACCGCGGGGTCGACGTGGGCAAGGTGCAGTCGGTGACCTTGACCGAAGAGGGTGTGACAGCAAAACTCTCGATCAACTCGGACACCAAGATCCCCGACAACTCCACCGCATCGGTGCACAGTGTCTCGGCGGTTGGCGAGCAGTACCTCGAGTTCATGCCAAAACCAGGCGTCGAGTCGACCGGCAATCTGCAGGACGGTGCCGTGATCGAGGGCGGTACGGTCCCTGTCGAGGTCGGCACGCTGCTCGACCAGGCCAACGGGCTGCTCGAACGTGTGCAGGACACACAGCTGCGCCGGGTGATGGACGAGGCCTTCAACGCATTCAACGGCACGGGTGAGGACCTGCAGCGACTGCTGGACTCGATGGCCCTGCTCGTGGGTGACGCGAACAAGAACTCGGATGCCATCGTCAAGCTCATCGAGCAGGCGGCGCCGTTGTTGGAGACGCAGACGGCAACGGTGGACGACATCCGCGCCTGGACTGCGAATCTTGCCAACGTGACAGATCAGCTGCGGGCCAACGATCCTCAACTGAGGGACATCCTGCAGAAGGGCCCTGGGGTCGCGAAGCAGACCCAGGAACTGTTCGCGTCGATGAATCAGACGCTGCCTCTGATGTTCTCGAACCTGAACACCACTGCTCGCACCCTTGCGATCTACCACCCGAACCTACGGCAGATCGTGGTGATCTACCCTCGGTTGATCGCCTCGCTCATCACCGCACTGAACACCGAAGACGCCCGTAACGGCGCCAACGTCGACTTCGCGCTGGGTTTCCAGGATCCGGGTACCTGCACGGTGGGCTACCTGCCGATGACCCCGGACCGCAATGCTTCGGCTCAGACCCCCCGTGAACTGCCACCCGGAATGTTGTGCCGGGTGCCGCAGGATTCCAATCTCGGTGTGCGCGGTACCCGTAACTTCCCGTGTGTGGAGATCCCCGGCCGTCGGGCGTCGACGCCGGCGGAGTGCCGGACCGGCTACGTTCCCATCGGTGAGAACGTGCCCCTGCCGCGCGGTTTGCCGGGAATCGATGTGCCGCAAGGGTTCCTGACCAGTGCCGGGCCGGGCGCCGACGACGGTAGCCCGGCCGTGTACGCGACGACCTACGATCCGGTCAGCGGTGACTACATCGGTCCCGACGGAAAAACCTACAATGCCGGAACCGGGTCTGCGACGGCCCAGGGGGATTCTGGTACGAGTGGTGGAACCGGTACAACGGGTACCGGGGCGCAACCGCAGGAAGACAACAGCCAATGGCAGAGCCTGATCACGGGAACCGTGAGGTGACGGGACCCGGAGACGAAGCGGAGCGGAGCTCGACCAACGGGTCCGGAGACGAAGCGGAGCGGAGCTCGACCAACGGGTCCGGAGACGAAGCGGAGCGGAGCTCGACCGATGCTCCCGGAGACGAAGCGGAGCGGAGCTCGACCAGTGTTTCTGGCGACGAGGCCAAGCGGAAGCGTCGGCGAGCGAGCCGGCCTGCCGGGCCTCCGCAGGAGGTCGGGAAGACTGAGCCGGCGACGAATCCAGGTGTAGCGGACGGGCAGGACCCGGGCGATGTGCCTTCTTCCGGAGACAAACCGGGCAAGGTGAAGCCGACCGGAAAGCCGGTCAAGTCCGCACCGGTGGGACGCAAGCGTAAGTCAGCTCCCACTCCGCCTGCGTCCAAAGCCGCGGCCGCGTCCGACGATGTCGGCGGGTCTACGGAACCGTCCACGGACGACGACGTTGTCGTCTCGACGGGGGTCTCCTACCGCGAACGTCGATCGGCGGCTCGCGGCGACTCCGGCCGGCCACGGAAGACCAAGGGACGGGTACGCAAAGCGGATCGGCCCTCAACGGCTGCGAAGAAGCGTGTGGGTCTGCGCGGGATGGGTGTGGTCCTGGCTGCGATCACCGCCGTCGGTCTGATCGCGGCGATGGCTGTGGCGTCCACCCTGTTCGTGTTGGGTACCAAGAAGATCGATGACCGCAATGAACTGCGGGCTGAGTACTCGGCTTTCGCGCGGCAGATGGTCACCAACCTGACAACCTTGAATCCGCAGAACATCGACGGCGCGATCAAGTCGTTCCAGGACGACACGAGTGGCAAGGCGATGGAGCAGGTCGGCCAATCCGTCCAGCAGACCGTCAACATGATCAAGTCCGAGAATGTGTCGACCAAGGGCGCGGTGATCTCCGAGGCCGTCACTGCGAGTGACAGCAGTACCGCGTCGGTGATCATGGTCTTCAGCTGGGAGATGAACCAGCCCAACGTGACTGATCAGCAGACGGTGTTGCAGGTGTTCAGATGGAAGTTGGAGATCACGCGTATCAACGGTGAACTCAAACTCACCAACGTCGAGTGGGTGACCTAGATGTCGCGTCGATTCTTGTTGTGGACCGTGTCGGTGCTGACCGTCTGTCTTCTGGTGGCCGGTGCCATCATCACGACGATCGTGGGTCTGCACTACCGAGACACCAAACTCGCCGAGGACGCCCGCGGTGAGGCGCTGGAGGCAGGCAAGCAGACAGCGACATTGATGTTCGGCTACCAACCCGACAATGTCGAGCAGCACGTGGCCGATACGCGAAAGTCGTTGTCGGGCCCGGCTGAGCAGCAGTACGACGAGATCATCAAAGAGGCGAACCTCGTTGCGGAAGTGCAGAAGCAACAGGTCAAATCTGAGGTGTCCATTCAGGACGCCGGTGTTGTCACGTCGAGCCGCGACAAGGCGTTGCTGCTGATCTTCATGAACCAGTCGGTCACCAAAGGCGGTAAGGATTTGGTGTCGGTCAACGCCAGTCGGCTGCAGTACTCGATGGAACGGTCGGGCGACAAGTGGCTGGTGACCAACATCGACATCCTCACCGACGATTCGGTGAAGGCCCGACTGGCGGAAGAAGGCGACAAGCCCGGTGCGTCGTCGGTGCCGGTTCCGGTGCCATCGGAACCAGCGCCTCCCCAGAGCCCGGCACCTGCCGAGACGCCGGTGCCCACCCCCTGAGCGGTACTAGCCCTAATCATCAGTCAGGCCCCCCGATCGTGAATCGGGGGGCCTGACTGATGTCGGAGGTTCTGGCAGTTCCTCCGGTTTGGGCTACTTCCTCCGACTGCAACCGGAGGTTCTGGCTGCAGTCGGAGGAAGTGCGAACTAAGCGGTCGGGTCGTAACCCATCGGGAGGATGACCGACTTGTGTTCGAGGTACGACTCGAGCCCCTCCGGACCGTTTTCGCGCCCGATGCCTGAGTTCTTGTAACCACCGAACGGCGATCCCGGGTCGATGGCGTACCAGTTGACGCCGTACGTGCCGGTGCGGATTTGTGCGGCGATCTCCAAGCCGTGCTCGACGTCGGCGGTCCACACCGTGCCGGCGAGGCCGTAGTCGGAGTCGTTGGCGATTGCGACGGCTTCTTCTTCGGTGTCGTAATCGATCACAGAGATCACCGGACCGAAGATCTCCTCGCGGGCGATCGTCATGTCGTTGGTGACACCGGTGAAGATGGTCGGGCTCAGGTAGTAGCCGGACTCGAGGCCCTCGGGGCGGGTGCTGTCGAGAACTGCTGTGGCACCAGCCTCTTTGCCCTGACGGATGTAGTCCTCGACCTTACTGCGCTGCTTCTCGGTGATCAGTGGTCCGAGCTGGGCCTCTGGATCGTCGGGGAGGCCCGGCTTGAGCAGCTTCGCCGCTTCGACCATGGCGTCGACGATCTCGTCGCGCTTGCTGCTCGGAACAAGGACGCGGGTCTGCGCAACACACGCCTGCCCCGTGTTCATCAGACCGGTGAAGGTGAGCATGCCGGCGATCTCGGCAGGGTCGGCATCGGCGAGCACGATGGCCGCCGATTTGCCGCCCAATTCGAGCGAACAGCGCTTGAGCTGCTCACCGCATGCCGCGCCGATTGCCTTGCCTGCGGCGGTGGAGCCAGTGAAGGTGATCTTGTCGACGTCGGGGTGTGCGACAAGCGCTTTGCCCGTGTCGGGTCCGCCGGGAACCACGGAGAGCACGCCTTCGGGAAGGCCGGCCTCGGTGAACAGTTCGGCGATCACGTTGGCCGACAACGGTGTTTCCGGGGCGGGCTTGAGAACCACCGAACAACCGGCCGACAATGCGGGTCCGAGTTTGTTGCAGATCAGGAACAGCGGCACATTCCACGCGGTGATCGCGCCGACGACGCCGACGGGCTCACGGGTGATCTGCGTCTTCCCGAACAGACCGTCGCGGTACTCGTGCCAGGTGTAATTGATTGCGGCTTTGGCGTATTCGCGGAGCACTCCGGTGGCCGGCAGCTGCTGCAAGGTGGCGACAGCTGACGGGGGCGCCCCCATCTCCGACGACACCAGTTCGGCGATCTCGCCGCCGCGTTCGTCGATGAGGTCGGCGACTTTGGCAACCACAGCGGCCCGCTCTTCGGGAGTCTTGTTGCGCCAGACGCCGGAGTCGAAAGCCGCTCGGGCCGTCCGAACTGCGGTGTCGACATCGGTCTCATCGGCGAGGGGAGTGCTACCGACACGTTGGCCGGTGGCCGGCGAGTAGACCTCGAGGACATCGGTGGAGTGGGCGCTGGTCCACTTGCCGCCGATGTAGAGCTCTGCGTAGTCACGCGAGGTGGTGGGTGCCGCGTCAACGGTGTCCGTCATTGGTCCTCCAGTTGGTTATCACTTCAGCCCAATGTTAGAACACGTTCCAGTTTTGCGATACGGGTCTGATCTTTCACTTCGTGCCGAATAAGGGGGTCGGGTCGGCTCGCGATGCCGGAGGTTGCTCGCTTCGCGGACCGAGCGTGGCCGGGTTTTGTGGGCGCACCCCCGTGCCCACTCCACTACCGTCACACGGATGGAGGAATCCGACGCACTGCTGGCCCAGGTGGCAGCGCGGTTGCGGGCGGCGGGTTGTGTGTTCGCAGAAGATGAAGCCCGGATCCTGGTCGGCGAGGCCCTCGACCCCGGCACGCTCGAAAAGCTGGTGCGACGTCGGGTGGGCGGCGAGCCGCTGGAGTACGTCGTCGGTGCGGCGGAGTTCGGTGGACTGATGGTGGCAGTGCTGCCGGGTGTGTTCGTTCCGCGCCAACGGTCCCTGTTACTGGTCGACGTCGCGGCGGACGGAGCGCCGTCCGCCAGCGTGGTCGTGGATCTGTGCTGTGGCTCGGGCGCACTGGCCGCGCTGTACGCGGCGCGACATCCGGACGCGCAGATTGTGGCCGCCGACATCGACCCGGTGGCGGCCGAATGCGCCCGGATCAATCTGGCGGGTCGCGGCGAGGTTTTCTGCGGTGACCTCTTCGAACCGCTCCCCACGCACATCCGGGGACACGTGAATGTGCTGATGTGCAACGTGCCGTACGTTCCCACGGCCGCCATTTCGACCATGCCGCCCGAAGCCCGGGATTTCGAGCCTGCCGCGACTCTCGACGGCGGCCCCGACGGCCTCGACCTGATGCGCGAGGTCGTCGCGCAGGCGCCGGGGTGGTTGGCGCCCCGCGGCCGACTGGTGATGGAAGTGAGTGCAGCGCAGGTCGATTCGGCCCGAGAAGTGTTCACTCAGGCCGGGCTCTCACTGTCCGTCCACTCCGACGCTGAACGCGGTGCCACCGTGGTGGCAGGGGTCAGGACGGGGTGACGTCCAGGACCACCTCGAACTCGAGCAGGTCTGCACCCGAGGCGACGGGCTTGGCACGCTCGCCGGCGTGTGCTTCCCGTGCGGGCCCCGCCGCCCAGGCCTGAAAGTCCTCTTCGGACTCCCACTGGGTCACCACGAAGTAGCGGTCATCGCCCTTGACCGGTCGCAGCAACTGGAAACCGAGGAAACCCTTCGAGCCATCGACACTGTGGGCGCGATGGGCAAAGCGCTTCTCCAGCTCGGGTCCGGCGCCTTCGGGAACGGAAATCGCATTGATCTTCACAACAGCCATGGCGATCACCCTACCGGCGGAGTGTGCTCCTCAACTGTTCCCTGCGGCTGCTATCCGTGCCTGCTCCGGCCGGCGGTGACTCTGGCCGGAGTCATGCCCCGACGTAGCCGATAAGGTTCTACCCCGTGAGTGCGGACGCGGGTTTCATCGACTACGGCGGGATGCCCGGGCGTCCGCCGATCGTGCTGTTGCACGGGTTGATGGGTCGCGGCCGCACATGGCAACGCCAGATCCCGTGGCTTCGCAGGTACGGACGAGTGTTCGCTTACGACGCGGCGTGGCATCGCGGAGCGAAGAGCATCGAAGAGCCGTCGCCCGAAAATCTGTGCACCGAGCGGTTTGTCGGCGACCTGGCCGAAGTACTGACGTGGATCGACATGGGTCCGGCCGTTCTGGTGGGGCATTCCATGGGCGGCCTACACGCATGGTGTGCCGCTGCGGACTACCCCGAGCTGGTGTCTGCTCTGGTGATCGAGGACATGGCACCGGACTTTCGGGGTCGCACCACCGCGGGGTGGCGCCCATGGTTCGAGTCGTGGCCGGACCGGTTCGAGACACTTGCGCACGCGCAGCAGATGTTCGGAGAGGTAGCCGGCCGCTACTTCTACGAGGCATTTGACGACGGCGCGCTACACGGTCGTCTCGACGTGTGGGCGCAGATCGCCGAAGAGTGGGGTCGTCGTGACTTCTGGCAGCAGTGGGATGCGGTGGCGGTACCGAGCCTGCTGCTCGAGGCCGAGAACAGTGTCACCCCGCCAGGCCAGATGCACACGATGTCGCAAGCACACGAGAACGCAATCCTTTTGCGGGTCAGCGGATCCGACCACTTGATCCATGACTCCGCGCCCGACGAGTACCGCGGCGCAGTGGAGGCATTCCTGTCCGGACTGACGTGATCGGTCCGGCGATCATCCTTCGCCGGCCAGTGCGAACCGCCCATCGTCGGTGATCTCCGCCAATCCGTCGACGAGCAGCGAGTCGAGCGCACGATCGCGCTGTGCCGTGTCAGTGGTCCACACCAGATCGAGTCGCGCCCGCTCGACAGGGATGTCGCTGTCCCGCAACACATCCAACAGCAGTCCGCGCACCTGACGGTCGGTTCCGGCGAACTTCTGCACCTTGCGGGCAGGCCCATCATGCGCGGGTCGTCCGGCCGCGACCCACCGGCAACCGGTGAGAGGGCAGAGCGGGCAGCGAGGGTTCTTGGCGACGCAGACCAGCGCACCCAACTCCATCAGGGCCGCGGAGAAGCGGGGCGCGCGTGAGTCGGCGGGTAACAGGCCCGCGACATCAACGAGGTCGGCGCGTGCGGGGTTGCCGGGTTCGGCACGGCCGTGGACGGCCCGGGCGACGACCCGCCGGACATTCGTGTCGACCACGGGCACCGACTGACCGTAGGCAAAGCACGCAATGGCGCGGGCCGTGTAATCGCCGATGCCGGGCAGCGTGAGCAAGACGTCGACATCACTGGGGACCACGTCGCCGTGCTCGGCGGCGAGTACAGCCGAGCACGCGTGCAGCCGCATCGCGCGGCGGGGATAGCCGAGCTTGCCCCAGGCCCGCACCACTTCACCCACTGGGCTCGCGGCCATCGCCGACGGGACCGGCCACCGTTCGATCCACTGTTCCCAAATCGGCGCCACCCGTGACACCGGCGTCTGCTGGAGCATGATCTCGCTGATCAGGATGTGCCAGGCCGTGACGCCGCGACGTCGCCAGGGTAGGTCGCGTTCGGCCTCGTCGAACCAACTGAGCAAGTTGGTGGGCGGGACCGGAGAGGGGGAGTGCAGAATGTCAGCCATGGCTCAAACAACCCCCGCTCAGGCATGGAAATCGCTGCGTGAAGGCAATGAACGCTTCGTGGCAGGCAAGTCGCTTCATCCCAGTCAGGGTATCGAGGACCGCGCCCGGCTCGCTGCCGGGCAGCATCCGCGGGCGGTGCTCTTCGGGTGCGCCGACTCGCGGGTGGCAGCGGAGATCATCTTCGATCAGGGGCTCGGCGAGATGTTCGTGATCCGGACGGCCGGGCACGTCATCGACTCGGCGGTGCTGGGCTCGATCGAGTACGCCGTGGAGGTCCTCGACGTGCCGCTGATCGCCGTCCTCGGGCACGACAGCTGTGGTGCCGTCCGGGCGACACTGGACGCACTCGACGACCTGCAGATTCCCGGAGGATTCATCCGCGACGTCGTCGAACGCGTCACGCCGAGCATCCTGGCCGGACGAAGCGAAGGTCTCACCCGCGTCGACGAGTTCGAAGCCAGGCATGTCAAGGAAACCGGCCGCCTGATGGTTCAGCGCAGCCGGATCATCTCCGACAAGATCGAGCGCGGCGAACTGGGAATCGTCGGACTCACATACGAACTGGCCGAAGGTGTGGTTCGTCTGAACGGGACGCTCGGCGAGATCGGCGAGGATCCGGAGATGCCAAGCCTGGCGTCGTGAGCCACCGCCTTTGAGATGTCTCGCACAGAGGTTAAATGCGACACGCCGCGCGAGGTGAGCCGGTGGCCACCGCGGTGCCACTAGCGTCGGGGTGTGCTAGATCCTCAGGGCCCCCTGCCGCCGGAAATTTACTGGCGCCGACGCGCACTCGCGGTCGGCGTCCTGGTGGTGGTGCTTGCCGTGATCATCGGACTCGTCTTCTGGGTGACCGGTGACGACAACGGTAAGAACACGGCCAACAGCACCGAGCTGAATGCCTCGTCGAGCTACGCGCTGCCGTCGGCCTACAAGGATCCGTCGGCCTACAAGGATCCGTCGGCATCGCAGTCCGCGGTTCCCGGTGGCGGTTCGGGTGGTACCGGCGGAGGAGACGTCGCCGGTGCGAACCCCGATCAGCCCGGTGCCTCAGGTGCTCCCGGTATCCCGGGCGGCACCCCGGTCGGAGAGACGCCGCAACCTGTCCCCGCCAGCGGACTGTGCCCCGACCAGAACATCTCCGTGGTGCTCTACACCGACAAGCCGGCATACGTCGAGGGCGAGCAGCCGATCTTCACCATCGCCATCACCAACGCAGGGCTCTCCGATTGCACCCGCGACGTCGGCAAGGGCATGCAGAACGTGACCGTGCTGAACCTCGCAGGCGACCGCCGCATCTGGTCGTCCGGCGACTGCGCGCCGGTCGAAGGCGTCAACAACCAGCTCCTCAAGCCGGGGCAGCAGGTCAAGGACACCATCGACTGGTCCGGTACCACCAGCAGTCCCGGTTGCGAGACGCCGCGCCAACCCGTTGCTCCGGGTGCCTACCAGGCCGTCGCCAAGATCGGTGAGAAGCCGAGTGCCCCGATCACGTTCAACGTGAATCGACCGAACGCGCAGTAGTATCTGCTCGCTTCGCTCGCTTGTCGGTGTGGCCTCGGTCGGTTGTTCTTCCCTTCTCCTCACCAATAGCGGTCGGGCGGCCCGCGTTGTTTGGACTGACGATGAGCGAGCGCCAGCGATGCGAAGAGGAGGGAAAACGACGCGACCAGGCCGCCCAGACCACGCGAGCGAGCGAGCAAATTTAATCGAACCGTTCGATGCTGGACTCGGCCAGCCGGGACAGTCCCTCGCGGATGTGCCTGGCCCAGATGCTGCCGATGCCCTCGACCGCCTGCAGGTCGGCGGCGGTGGCTGCCAGTAGCGCTTGCAGCGTGCCGTAGCTGCGGACGAGCCGGTCGATGTGAGCGAACTGCAGACGCGGGATCCGGGCCAGCAATCGGTAACCCCGCGGGCTCATCGCGGTGTCCTGGGCGTCGATCGTATTCGGGTAGCCGAAAGCCCGGGCCAGGGCGGTGAGGTCCAAAAGATCGGTGTCCGTGAGGTTTTCGATGGCGGTGAGGGCTTGCTCGACCTCCATTGTGCTGGCGGGCTCGGGACTGGCGAAGTAGTCGCGAACCACCAGCTCGCGTTGAGAGTCGTTGTCGCCCACCAACTCTTCGAGCTGCAGCCGCAGCTGACGGCCGTTGACACCGAGTTCGAGAACGTAGTGTTCGATCTCCTCGGAGACCCGGCGCACCATCTCGAGCCGCTGCACAACGGTCATCGCATCGCGCAGCGTTACGTAATCTTCGATCTCTGATCGTGAAAGCGCGGTACTGACCTCATCGAGTCGAGTCTTGTATCGCTCGAGAGTGGCGACAGCGAGATTGGCGCGCGAGAGGATCGCGTCCGATCCCTCGACGACATACCGGATTCCGGCCACGTAGGCACTGACGATGGACATCGAGGCGCTGACCGAGATCACCGGGTAGCCGGTCTGGATGGCGGTGCGTTCGGCAGAACGATGCCGGGTGCCCGACTCTTCGGTCGGGATGGACGGGTCGGGCACCAATTGCACGTTGGCACGCACGATTCTGGCGCCATCGGTGGACAGCACCACCGCGCCGTCCATCTTCGACAGCTCGCGCAATCGGGTGGGAGCGAACGCGACGTCCAGATGGAAGCCACCGGCACAGATCCGTTCGACCTCGGGATCGTGCCCGATGACGATCAAAGCGCCTGTGCGGCCACGCAGGATGCGTTCTAGGCCATCTCGCAGCGGAGTGCCCGGCGCCAGCCGAGCAATCGTGGTGCGGAGCAGGTCCGAGGCCGGAACCTCAGCCATGAGGCGCCTTTCTGTTGTCCATGAGATGGAGACTAGATTAGCTGTCTGTGAAAACAACTTTCGTGCTGCCCGATGAGCTGGTCCCGGCAAGCCGTTCGGCCAAGGCCCCGGCGCCCGGTGAAGTGGTGCGGGCGCACAACCCGATGTGCTTCGGCTGCGGTGATCGCTCCGAGGCCGGTCTGCACATGAAGGCGATCGCGGGCGAGGGCACCGACGTCACCGCCCGGATGCAGGTGGAGCCCCGATTCGAGGGCGGCCCCGGCGTCATCCACGGGGGCATCCTCTCGACCGCGTTCGACGAGGTGATGGGTCTGACGCACTGGATGGTGGGCGCGATTGCTGTGACCGCGCACCTGGAGATCGACTTCGCCAAACCCATCCCGGTGGGCAGTGAACTACGGCTCGAGGCCGAGACGGTCGGCACCGTTCGGCGCAAGCTGTATTCGCGTGCCGTTGCCTACCTGGGCGACGACACCGAGCCCGTGGGCGTCGCGCACGCGATCTTCGTGCAGATCAAGCCCCTGGAGCATTTCAAGGACAGTTTCGAGGCGAGTGGTGCGGCCGAGTTCTACGGCGAGCGCATCGCCCGTCACGACCGGGGAAGCAGCAGCGTCTAGAACCGGTAGGGGCTGGCCGGACCTTTCAGTGCCGTTCGCATGGCGGTCTGCAGATCGGCCACCTGGGTGATCTTCATGCCCGACGGCAGATCGAGCGAACCGGCCGGGACGATGGCGTGTTTGAAGCCGAGTCGCTTGGCCTCGGCCACCCGTTTGCCGACACCGGCCACCCGGCGCACCTCGCCCGCGAGGCCGATCTCGCCGATGGCGACCATGGACCCGGGCAACGACCGGTCGGCCAGGATGGAGCTGAGCGCCAACGCGACCGAGAGGTCGGCCGCAGGTTCGCTGAGCTTCATCCCGCCGACGGTGGCCACGTAGACGTCCTGGTCGTGGGTGGGCAGATGGGCGCGAGCCGAACAGACCGCCAAAATCATTGCGACCCTTGCCGAATCGAGCCCGACAACCGCACGCCGCGGGTTGGCCAGACTCGATTTCGAGACCAGTGCCTGCACTTCGCCGACCAGCGGCCGTTTGCCGTCCATGGCGACGGTGATCGCGGTTCCGGCCACGCCGATGTCGCGGTGATGCAGGAACAGTCCCGACGGGTCGGTGACCTCGTGGATGCCGTCTTCACGCTGTTCGAAGCAGCCGACCTCATCGGCCGCGCCGAACCGATTCTTGATGCCACGGACCATCCGCAGGGTCGAATGCTTGTCGCCCTCGAACGAGAGGACCACGTCCACGAGGTGCTCGAGCGAGCGGGGGCCGGCTACGGTGCCGTCCTTGGTGACGTGCCCGACCAGGATCACCGCGATGCCCGAGTTCTTTGCCAGTGAGGTCAAAGCCGTTGTCACTGCCCGGATCTGGGTGACACCACCGTTCACCCCGTCGACGTTCTGTGCCACCATCGTCTGCACCGAGTCGACGATCATCAGCGACGGCATGACCGCCTCCGCGTGACCGAGCACCGCGCCGAGGTCGGACTCCGCGGCGAGGAAGATCTCGTCGTGTACCGCCCCCGTGCGTTCGGCGCGCAGGCGCACCTGGCCCGCGGACTCCTCGCCGGTCACGTACAGCGCGCGTTTGCCTTGCAGCGCCCAACGTTTGACGGTTTCGAGCAGGAGAGTGGATTTGCCCACGCCGGGTTCGCCGGCGAGCAGCATGACCGAACCGGGGACCACGCCGGTGCCGAGGACGCGGTCGAGTTCTCCGATGCCGGTGGGAAAGGCTGCGGTGTGGCTGACGTCGATTTGACTCATCGGCCGGGCGGGTGCGCTCGGGATGGTCGCGACCGTGGCGGACTTACCGCCGCCTATGCCCGCTCCACCGCCGGTGGCCATGGCGACCGCGTCGACAGAGCCCCATTCACCGCATTCCGGGCAGCGACCCACCCATTTGGCGACCTGGTATCCGCAGGCGCTACATCGATATGTCGATTTGGGTTTGGCCACCGCGCAACTCTAGCCACGGTGACCGACACCGAACCGCCGGAGCGGACTAGTGGCCTCCGCCGTGGTCTTCTTCGACCACGCCGCGGGCCTTGTCCTGGCGGGGCAGCAGTGGCCCGGCGTCGACCGGCACGTTGAGGGTGGTCTCGCCGGCCTGCTGGAAATCGAACGTCAGCGGGACCGTGAGGCCCGGTGTGATGGTCTTCGCGGCGCCCGTGATGGTGACGGTGATGCGCTTTTCGCTGGGGTCTTCTGGTTCTGCGCTGGTGGTGAGCAGCAGTCCCGGCGTGCCGGCCCGCAGCGATTTGGTGGCCGGGATCTCGGTGGGTCCGTCGATGGTGACCTTGCCGTCGCCGTTGGCGAACTCGATGCTCTCGAGCTTGTCGGCGACATCCGGGCTGGTGTTGGAGATCAGGAACGACATCTCGAGCGGGCCGCCGTTGGCGAAGGCCACATCTCCGGACTCGGGGAAGACAACCGCGACGTCGCGCAAGGCGAGCGGGCCGACGGTGGCCGAGTTGCCGTTGACGGCGGAGGCCTGGTTGGCGGTCTGCGAGGTCTGGCCCGCACCGCACGCGGTGGTGCCGAGTGCCAGACCGGTCGCGATCGCCCCGACGGCGATGGCCGAAGCCACCCGGCGTCGCCGGACATTACGGGCCGGCCCAAACTCTCGTTCCACCGAAACTCTCTCCACTGACACCGGTTTTCCTCCGAGGTAGGTCCTGATGCTGCGCCCGCTCGTCAGTCGGCTCAGGTGGCCCGAGAACCTGCTCAGGTCGACTGCGCAGTGCGTGCACTACGGAGCGTAGTGGGCCGGTCGCGAGAAATCGCGATGGGGTGCCGAAATCGCCGTGGAGAGCGTTCGAGATCGAGGTGCCCCGCGGGCCGTCGATGAGGGAGTTCGGGCAGTGTCCCAGCACACTTTTCAGGCATCGTCAAGGCTTGGCGGACCATGCCTACGCCGCTGACCTGCATCGTTGTCCGATGACGCGGAAGGCACCGTGGTAGACTCGGGGAATGGAAAGGGGCATGAAACATTGAATTTCAAAGTTGGTGACACCGTTGTCTACCCCCATCACGGTGCTGCCTTGGTCGAAGACATCGTGATCCGGACCATCAAGGGTGAGGCTGTCGAATACCTCGTCCTCAAGGTTGCGGACGGCGACATGACGGTCCAGATTCCTTCCACAAAGCTCGAATATGTGGGTGTACGCGATGTGGTCGGAGAAGAAGGCCTCGGAAAGGTGTTCGATGTGCTTCGCGCACCGCACACCGAGGAGCCGACCAACTGGGCTCGCCGCTTCAAGGCAAACCAGGAAAAGCTGATCTCGGGCGACATCATCAAGGTTGCCGAGATCGTGCGCGACCTCTGGCGTCGTGAGCAGGACCGTGGTCTGTCCGCTGGTGAGAAGCGAATGCTCACCCGTGCGCGCCGCGTCCTCGTCGATGAACTCTCGCTCGCGCAGAACACCAACGACGAGAAGGCCTCCATCATTCTCGACGAGGTTCTCGCCGCCGCTTCGTAGACCGGGCATCTGGTCGTCTTGGCATCTACTGTCGCGCTGATCCCGGCTGCCGGTCGCGGAGAGCGGCTCGGTGCCGGATTGCCCAAGGCATTCGTCGACCTCGCAGGCCACTCCATGCTGCATCGCGCTGTGCGTGGTGTGCAGGCCAGCGGGGTCGTCGAGCATGTCGTGTTGTCCGTCCCGGCCGGTCTCGTAGACCAGGTCCGGGCGGACTTCCCCGAAGTGACCGTGGTGGCAGGTGGCGCACAACGAGGCGACTCGGTGCGAGCGGCTCTTGCCGCCGCCCCCGCCGCAGACGTGGTCTTGGTCCACGATGCGGCCCGCTGCCTCACCCCGCCGACGTTGTTCGTCTCCGTCGTCGAGGCCGTGCTCGCCGGGGCCCACGCCGTGGTCCCGGGGACTCCCGTCACGGACACCATCAAGTCCGTTGATCCTGCCGGTGTGGTCACCGGAACCGTCGACCGCACGAGTCTGCGGGCGGTCCAAACTCCTCAAGGCTTCGATTTTGATGTCTTGACCTCGGCATACGCCAGCGCTGACGCCGACTTCACCGACGACGCCGGGCTTGTCGAATCCCATGGCGTCGCGGTCCACACCATCGCGGGAGATCCATTGGCTTTCAAGATCACCACCCCGTGGGACCTCCGCCTCGCCTCCTGGTTGCTGGCCGAGGAGGCTCGAACGTGAGGGTGGGCATCGGTACCGACGTCCACCCCATCGAGCAGGGCCGGCCGTGCTGGATGGCCGGGCTGCTCTTTCCCGACGCGGATGGCTGCGCCGGCCACTCCGACGGGGATGTCGCCGCGCACGCCCTGTGCGACGCCCTTCTCTCGGCCGCCGGACTCGGCGATCTGGGTTCGGTGTTCGGAACCGGACGTCCGGAGTGGGACGGCGTCAGCGGCGCCCGCATGCTCGGCCACGTCCGCGAACTCATCGAATCGGAGGGATGGCGCGTCGGGAACGCGGCAGTGCAGGTGATCGGTAACAGGCCGAAGATCGGGCCCCGCCGCGCGGAGGCCCAGCAGGTGCTCACCGAACTCGTCGGCGGGCCGGTGTCGGTGTCTGCCACCACCACCGATGGCCTCGGACTGACCGGTCGCGGTGAGGGCATCGCCGCCGTGGCCACAGCCCTGCTGCTTGACCAGTAGGATTGCCGATCGTGACCCTGCGCCTCTACGACACCGCCGCCCGAGATGTACGTGACTTCACGCCACTGCGTCCCGGCCATGCGTCGGTTTATCTGTGTGGCGCCACCGTGCAGGGCATTCCTCACATCGGGCACGTGCGCAGCGGCATCGCGTTCGACGTCCTGCGCCGCTGGCTCACCCACGAAGGCTACGACGTCGCGTTCGTGCGCAACGTGACCGACATCGAGGACAAGATCCTGACCAAGGCCGCCGATGCGGGCAGGCCGTGGTGGGAATGGGCGGCCACTCACGAGCGCGAGTTCAGCTGGGCCTACGACCAGCTCGGTGTGCTGCCGCCGTCTGCCGAACCGCGGGCGACGGGGTTCATCACCCAGATGGTCGAGTACATGGAACGCCTCATCGACCGCGGTCACGCCTACGCCTCCGATGGCAACGTCTACTTCGACGTCCAGAGTCTTCCCGAGTACGGCTCGCTGTCCGGTCATCGCCTCGACGACGTCCATCAGGGCGAGAGCGCCGGGACCGGAAAACGCGATCCACGCGACTTCACCCTGTGGAAGAGCGTGAAGCCGGGCGAACCCTCATGGCCGACGCCGTGGGGCCGCGGGCGCCCGGGATGGCACCTCGAATGCTCGGCGATGGCCACCACCCTTCTCGGTCCGGAGTTCGACATCCATTGCGGTGGTATGGATCTGGTGTTCCCGCACCACGAGAACGAAGTGGCCCAGAGTCATGGGGCGGGAGATCCGTTCGCCCGCTACTGGTTGCACAACGGCTGGGTCACCATGGGTGGTGAGAAGATGTCGAAGTCTCTCGGCAACGTGGTCGCCATCCCGGCGATGCTCCAGCAGGTCCGGGCTGTGGAATTGCGTTACTACCTCGGCAGCGCGCACTACCGGTCGATGCTCGAATACTCACCACGTGCCCTCGAAGATGCCGCCGAGGCGTACAAGAGGCTCGAATCCTTTGTGCACCGGACGGGTTCGCGCATCGGCGATGTTCCCGTCGGCGAGGTGACCGCTGAGTTCGCAGCCGCTCTGAACGACGACCTCGGAGTGCCGGCGGCACTCGCGCAGGTCCACGGAACGGTCAAGGCGGGCAACACAGCCCTCGAGAGCGGTGACCACAAGACCGCGCTGGAGTCGGCATCGGCGGTGCGAGCCATGCTCGACGTGCTGGGCGTCGACCCGTTGGCAGAGAACTGGGCGGACAGCCGCGACGACACTTCGCTCACCGCGGCGCTCGACGTTCTCGTCCGGGCAGAACTCGACCGCCGCACCGCCGCTCGGGCGGAGAAGAACTGGGCCGTGGCCGACGAGGTGCGCGACCGGCTGGCCAAGGCCGGGATCGACGTGACAGATACACCGGATGGACCGCAGTGGTCGTTGACGGACAAGTAGAAAACGACACAGAACATGGAGTCCGACCGGTGAACCACGAGGCAACGGCCCGACCCACGGGTCGATCGGCCCGACCTACCGAAGGGGCTGGTAACTGATGGCCGGCAATTCCAAACGCAAGGGCGCCATCCGCAAGGGTGGCACCAAGAAGGGGCAGACCGTCGGATCCGGCGGTCAGCGTCGGCGCGGTCTCGAAGCGAAGGGCGCCACACCGAAAGCTGTCGACCGCACCTATCACACCGCTCACAAGCGTGCGAAGGCTGCGGCGAAGGCCTCAGCGCCCGGCGGGCGGCGTCCGCAGCGCAAGTCTGACGTCGATGGGCCCGAATACGTTCTCGGACGTAACCCGGTGGTCGAATGCCTGCGCGCCGGCGTCCCGGCGACTGCCTTGTACGTGGTGCTGGGGGGCGATGCCGATGAGCGCGTCACCGAAGCCGTCCAGATCGCGGGCAACAAGGGCATTTCGATCCTCGAGGTGCAACGGCCCGAACTCGACCGGATGAGCTCGAACGGCATGCACCAGGGCATCGCCCTGCAGGTACCGCCGTACCGCTACGCCCATCCCGAAGATCTGATGCAGCTGGCCATCGACAGCGGCCAGCCTCCCTTGCTGGTGGCCCTCGACAACATCACCGACCCGCGAAACCTCGGCGCCGTGATCCGTTCGGTCGCCGCGTTCGGCGGACATGGCGTGGTGATCCCGGCTCGCCGCAGCGCCTCGGTCACCGCCGTCGCATGGCGCACCAGTGCGGGCGCTGCCGCACGGCTACCCGTCGCGCAGGCCACCAACCTCACCAGAACACTCAAGGAGTGGGCTCAGTCGGGTGTGCAGCTGGTCGGTCTCGACGCCGACGGCGACGTCACCCTCGACGACTACGACGGTTCGGGTCCCACCGTGATCGTTGTCGGGTCCGAGGGCAAGGGTCTGTCGCGGCTGGTTCGCGAGTCGTGCGACTCGATCCTGTCCATCCCGATGGCCGGCGACGTCGAGAGCCTCAACGCGTCGGTCGCCGCCGGAGTGGTGCTCGCGGAGTTCGCACGTCAGCGCCGTTCTTGATCAGACACCGTTCGTAGGTCCGTTACAACAATGGCGTAGCCGGCCTGTCGGTCGACTACGCCACTGTGTTGAGAGCTATTGATGTTTCGGGCTCGAGCCCTAGGCCGGGCTCTGCGTTTTCTTCTTGTCTGGCACCAAAGCGTTCATCGCGACCTTGATGACGATGCCCACGACGATGATGACGATGCCGAGCACGGTGCTGGTGGAGTCGGTGACCAGACCGGCCACACCGGTGACGATGACGAAGATCGGCACCCAATCCCACAGCCGCGCCAGTGACTGCGGCACCACGTCCTCTCCGCCCTTCGCCATCGCTTTGGCAACGGCGTACTCGGGGTAGAACTCGGTGAACGAGATCGCAAAGATGGTACCGGCCAAGCCGATGATCCAGCCGGTCCAGAAGTTGTTGTTGTCGTCCAGGACGGCGTCGCCGTAGAACCCGGCGACCGCTCCCACCCCGAATCCGATGACCCAGGACCAGGTGATCATGTAGTTGATGTGGATGAACACCGGGTTGTCCCACATCTCTTCCGGCTCAGACTCTTTCGCGTACTGCATGGTGAAGGGCTGGCGAATGAGGATCGACCCCAAAGCGAAGGAGACCAGCGCGATGTTGGTCATCTCCCCGCCCCACATCTCGAGCCAATCGACCACGCTGGCTGCCGCGAACTGGGCGAGCAGCACCATCGAAGAGAAGTAGACGAGGTCGAAGATCTCGAGGAACTTGATCTTGCTACCGCGCTTGTGGCCGCCGATGACAATGAGTAGTGAGAGGCCGAATGCGACTGCCGCTGCCTCCTCGAATCGGCCTGGACCATTGATGAAACCCATCACGATCCATGGGGTCATGCCGGCGAAAGGCGAATTCAGGAAGGCCGACAGAACGCGTCCGAACTTCGATTGGGTGACGACCGGCGTGACCGTCTTGTTCTGATCGGAATTATCTGTCACGGCTACATGGCCTTATCTCGCATTGGAGCACAGGAAGTTTGGTGTGATGCTTGACGATCGTAACGGTAGGCAGCTCGGGTCACCGCACGAAATGGTCAAGCCGGATCGCCGCGAAGGAAATTGATGATGACCGGATTGACAACACCGGGGGTCTCGATCGGGATCAGATGTGTGCCAGGCAGAACCGCAAGACGTGCGTTGGGTAGTACCTTCACGATTTCCGCGCTGTGTTCGAGTGTCACCTCGTCGTGATCGCCTTGCATCACCAGAGTCGGTGCGGTGATTCCACTCAAGTCGGAAAGCGCCATCTCGGGTTCGTTCGCGATCATCGTGGTGGTTTTCTCGAATACAACCGGAAAATGCTCATCGCCGTCGGGCGAGGTCTCCGCGTAGTCGGACCGCAGGAATTGCACGATTTCTGAATCGATGTCGTCGAGAGAGTCGAGTAATCCGCCGCTGGTCCGCCCGGACGAGTTCAGATATTGCCCCAGGACAATCATCCGGTTCACCAGATCGGGACGTTTGAGGGCAACAAGAAATGCGATGACGGCGCCGTCGCTCCAGCCGACCAGGTGCGCCGGTCCGCCGACGACCCCATCGAGATAGGCGATGGTCTCTTCGGCCATGTCCTCGTAGTGGAACTCATCGGTGACGTCGGCGCTGTGTCCGTGACCATGGCGCTCGGGGGCGTAGACCGTGTACCCGGCGTCGACCAAGGGCTGGAACTGTCCGCCCCAGTCCGCCGCCGAGGAGAACGCACCGTGCAGCAGGACCACCGCGTCGCCCTCGCCGGCCACCTGATGCCACACCGGCGTGTCGGCAGACGGGTGGTTTATTTTGACGTATCCGGTGTACTCGGTGGTCATGCGTTCGAGTTTTTCAGATCACCGGCCGTGTCGTGTTGCGAATGAGCGCGATAGCGGGCGAGTGACCGCTATTGGACCGATAGGGTCGAAAACATGGTGAGTACTAGTACGAGGGTGACCCTGTCCGACGGGGTCGTCGAGGGTGTCCGCGACGGCGACATCGTCCGCTGGCGCGGCATTCCGTTTGCCGCACCCCCGGTCGGTGACCTGCGACTGCGGGCACCTCAGCCGGCGATCGGATGGGAAGGTGTGCTCAAGGCCGACAGCTTCCGGAACGCTGCGCCGCAGAATCCGAAATATGCGCTGGTCGAGCGCGGGCGCAAGCAACCTGTCAGCGAAGACTGCCTGACGGTCAACGTCGTGGCGCCGGCACGCACGTCGAACAAGCCGCGGGCGGTGATGGTGTTCATCCACGGCGGCGCATACATCCTCGGATCCACCGCCACCCCGCTCTACTACGGCCACGACCTCGTCCGGCGTGGCGACGTGATCTTCGTGTCGATGAACTACCGGCTCGGTCCACTGGGCTACGGGGACTTCTCCAGGTACTCGACCCCTGACCGCCCCTTCGAGACCAATCTCGGATTGCGTGATCAGGTGGCTGCGCTGCAGTGGGTGAAGGACAACATCGCCGACTTCGGAGGCGACCCCGACAACGTCACGATCTTCGGG
Source organism: Williamsia muralis NBRC 105860 (assembly GCF_001598915.1). Taxonomy (GTDB): domain Bacteria; phylum Actinomycetota; class Actinomycetes; order Mycobacteriales; family Mycobacteriaceae; genus Williamsia; species Williamsia muralis. The sequence goes on from NZ_BDAP01000002.1 coordinate 1,045,922, forward strand.
GAGAGCGCCGGCGGCAACGCCGTCACCACCCTGATGGCCACACCTGCGGCAGGCGGCCTGTTCCACCGCGCCATCGCCGAGAGTTCTGCGCCGATGCTGACCTTGCACCAGCACTACGCCCAGCGTTTCGCGGACAAGATGGGCGAACTGCTAACCGCCGACACCGGCATCTCGGACGTGGCCGAAGCCCTGGCCTCGGCGTCGTTGGCCGAGATCGGCCGCGCCGGGCACCGACTGGCGAGGTGGGTCACCAAGGACAGCCCTGGTCTGCTGCCGTTCGGGCCGGTCGTCGACGGCGACTACCTGCCCGTGGCGCCTGTGGAGGCCTTTGCCGACGGTTCGGCCCACCAGGTGCCGATGATCATCGGCACCAACAAGAACGAGGGAACACTCTTCAAGCGGCTGCCGCAGGGCATGCTGTCCACCGAAGAGGTCATCACGGAGATGTTCGCCAACACCGAACCCGACGCGCAGGACCGCATCACGGCTGCCTACAACGGTTACCCCAGCCCTCGATCGATGGTGCAGTTCGGCGGCGACTACATCTTCTGGGTGGGCAGTGTGGCTGTGACACAAGCGCATTCCGAGCACGCCCCCACCTACGCGTACCGATATGACTATTCACCGAAGGTGATGAGGTGGATGGGTCTGGGGGCCACCCACGCGTCCGAACTGCTTGCCGTGTTCGGCATCTACCGCGGTAAGGCAGGCCGGCTGCTGACCCAGCTCGGTGATCGGCGAGACGCCCTCCGTGTCACCGGGGAGGTACAGGATCAGTGGCTGGCGTTCGCCAAAACCGGCGAGCCGCTGCCCAGTTGGCCCCGTTACACACCGAAGGTGCGCGCCACCAGGATCTTCGACAAGCACTCCTACGTGGAGGTGGACCCGATGCGAGCACGGCGCGAGGCATGGCACGGGTTCGGCGACTACGCTTCGAAGGTCCCCGGCGCCGAAGCCGCCGAGGAAACCCTTGAGAACGTGTGACGGCCGCACGTCGGTGAACATCTGAAGCTGGGAGATGCGAATGCGTGTATTTGGCTCCGCGACCGAGGTTTTGACTGCTGTCGGGAGCGAGTTGGGCAGCAGCGAATGGATCACGGTGACCCAGGAGCGGGTTGACCAGTTCGCCGAGGCGACCGGTGATCACCAGTGGATCCACGTGGACGTCGAACGCGCAAAAGCGGAGAGCCCGTACGGCGGCACCATCGCCCACGGGTTCCTGAGCCTGTCTCTCCTTCCGATGCTGGGCGCGCAGATCTACGGGTTCGAGGGTGTGAAGATGGCCCTGAACTACGGCAGCAACAAGGTTCGCTTCCCGTCTCCGGTCCTGGTGGGGTCGAAGGTCCGGCTCACCACCACCCTCGCCGAGGCGACCGACCTCGGCGACGGTGCGATTCAGATCGTGTTCGGTCACACGCTTGCCGTGGAGGGCACAGCCAAACCTGCGGTGGTCGCGGAGATGGTTGTCCGGGTTGTGTTTTGAGGCGTGCTGCGTGGTTGGGCACGCTCGCGGCGGCGATGATCGTGGTCAGCGGATGCGGCGGGTCTGATCCCGACCCGGCGGTGACCACCGAACCGGTCGTCAGTGAGTCGACGACAACAACGGCTTTGACAACACCGGCCGAGAGCGCGACCGCGATCACGCCGTCCACCCCTGTGTATCTGCCACCGTTCATCGACCACGTCGCCTGGACGCAGACCGAGCAGGGCCCGAGCCTGCAGGTGTTTCCCACCGAGTCAGGACGCAACACGCAGGGCACCGGCGATCTCGATGCCAGCTGGGCCGAGGTGGTCGAGCTCGACCCCACGGCCGACACCCCGGGAATGCGCGATCAGTACGCCTGCCACTGGCGGTTCGCCCGGATAGTCGACCCCGACAAGACGAGCTGGAACCTGGAACCGTGGCGCCCCGTGGTCACCGAGTCGGAGATGATCTCGACCCGCTGCAATCCCGGCGGCGCCGAGGAATCAATTCCCTGACGTCGTCACCGAGCGAACCACCTGACCGACACGCAGCAGTCCGTGTGGATCATGTTGCTCTGCAAGGGCTCCGAGCCACACCAGGGTGTCTTCGTCGTAGCACCGCGCCAATCGGGCCGGTCCAGTACCCGGAGCGAAGTTGGGCAGCTCACCCACCGACCACGGCGCCACGGCGTCCAGTACAGCGCTCGCATGGGCGGGCACGTGCTCGGCGATCGGCGGCACCAGTGCACCGACCACCATCAGGTTGAATGACGCGCCGCGATGGCAGAAAGCGCTGCGTTGGGCTGCCGGCCGCGACATCGCACCCCCGAGCAACCGGAGTTCGACGACCACCTGCGGCGAACCCGATTCGGGGCCGGTGAGAGCGATGAGGGCGTCGATCGCATCGTCGCTCAGCTCGCCGAGCAGTGTGCTGCGCTCATGCGTCGGCATGGGGTCGACGGGATCGGCGTGGATCGCCCCCATCGCCGCGTAGGGCATGGGCGCCACCGCGTCGATCACTGGTCTCGCGGCGGTGCGGATCGGCGCGAACAGGGCTTCGGCGGCGGTCGGCTCTGCGAGCGATGCGTAGCGGACCGCCAGCGTCAACCTGCCGGCCAGCTGCGGCGGAACGCCTGGCAGCGGCGGCAACTGCAGCAGGGCGATCGAGGTGTTCGTATCCTCGGGAAGAGCCGCACTCCAGTCGCGCCAGACCCGCAGCACGTCGGCAGCGTCGGAACCATCGAAGTACACGGCGCCTCCGTAGATCTCCGATATGGGCAGCAGCTCGATCTCGACCGAGGTGACGATTCCCAGCGTGCCTTTCCCGCCGCGCAGCCCCCAGAACAGCTCGGCATGGTTGTCGGGGGTGACCTGCAGGACCTCGCCGCGCCCGGTGACCAATTCGAACGATCGGACATGATCGGACGACAGGCCCACACTGCGCACCAGTGGGCCGATGCCGCCGCCGGTCAAGAAACCGATCACCCCCACGTGGGGCGCTGAGCCGGCCAGGGCGGCGAGGCCGTGCGCTGCGGCCACATCGATGACCTGCTGCCACCGCACGCCGGCGCCGACCCTGGCCGTACGTGTTTGCGGATCCACCACGCAGCCGTTCAACTCGGCGGTGTGCACCAGGATTGTGCCCGAATCGATCGGCAGGGCGCCGTGCCCGGTTGCCTGCACGGCAACCGTCAGCCGGCGACGCTCGGCCACGCGCAACGTGGCCGCGACATCGGCGGCCGAGGTGGCGAACACAACTGCGCACGGCTCTGACGGCACCGAGACGTTCCAGGGCGTCGCGCGCGCGTAGTCGGGATCGGCAGGACCGGCGACCACACCGGACACGGCGGCGCGCAGTTCGGTGGCCGGGTCGGCGTGGGTGCTCTCGGTGGTCGTGGTCATCGTGTGCGGACGCCTCTCGTCATCGGGGAAGTCGATGGCAACAGGTTGCGTCACATCACTTGGCATCTGCTTGGTGGCGAGTCCAAGGAAACGTCAAGAAGTGGACCGGATCCGTTCGGGGTCCCGGCGCGGGTCGGCGTCAGGCCTGCTCACGCACTGTGCGCACGTCCTCGAGGAGGCCCGCCATGCAGAACTCGGCCGCCCGGGCACCGATGTCATCGAGTTCGTCGAGATGTCGTTCGGCCGGTGGACGCAGTTGCCACTGGAGGAGCCGGCAACGAAGGACGGTCGGTTGCCCGCCGTTGCGCTCGGCGACCTCGGCCGCGACCGCCACTGCCTCGGTTGCGGCGGCGGTGTCGCCCAGCAACATGTGAAGCCTGGCGATCGCGAGGTCCACCGGACCGACGGAACCGAGCTGACCGATCACGCCGATGCACCCGGTGAAGGGTTCGAGTTCGGCGATGAAGTCTGCGGCGAAGACGGTCAGCTCGAACTGTGCCACCAGGTGGGCGAGAGCCGTCGCGTGACCGAGCGTGTGCCACACGTGTGCGCCGCGGGTGTCCTGCCGCTGCCGGATGAGCTTCTCGGCCAGGTTCCGGTCGACCGGAGCACCGGGGACGGTGGCCAATCCGGCCGCGATGACGCCGATCATGTCGGTGTCCTCGGCGCTGGCCGCCACACCCTCGATCAGGTCGCGGGCCATCGACGCCTCGTCCTCGGACAGATGGCCCTGCTCGCGTCGCAAGCCCATCAAGGACATGTTGGACTGTCCGGTCACGTACAGCTCGGTCTGCTCGTGGACACGTTTGGCGATGGCCCGGTGCCGGGTGGCCCGTTCGAAGTCGCCGTCCCAGACCGCCACCACCACCTCCATCCAGCGGAGCTGCGCGCGCAAGATCGGCAGGTTCAGCTCCTCGCTGCCGTTGATCGCCTGGAGCAGATGGCCCCGGACCGCGTGGACGTCGCCAAGGGTGAACGCGGCCATGGTCGCGATCGAGTGTGCGATCACGGTGTCGAATCGGGCCTGACTGTGCGCGAAGGTCAGCAGGTCACCGATCGTGGCGATGGCTTCAGCGGCATGGGTGGCGACGCCGGAGAAAGTGATCAACCGGGCCATCATCACCTCGGCCGTGATCTCGGGATCGTCTGCGATGGCCGCGAAATGTTCTGCGCGGACGATCAATTCGGGCGCCAGCGTGGGGTCGGGGTGATAGCTGTGCCCGACACACAGAGCTCCGAGAACCTGTGCACGCGCGGCAGATTCGTCCGCGACGATCTGTTCGGCGCGAAACAGCAGGGCCAGCAACGGCGCGGGGTCCTTGCCCGGGGTAACCCACGGCCACCCGCCGCCCGAACGCAGCAGCGAACCGGCCAGTTTTCCGATGGTCGCGGTCTTCTCGGTTCGGATGGCCATGGCGAGTTCCGTTTCGACCGTGTCGAGTACGGTCTGGCCACGGCCCGAGCGTGACAGTGCCTCGAGATAGGACACGGTGAGGCCGTCCCGCTCTGCGTCGTCCTGATCGGCTGCGGGCAACAGGTCGTAGGCCACCAGTGCCTGATGCCACCAGTTGGCCGCGGACTCGGAGTTCCATCGCTCGGCGGCAGCGGTGGCCGCCGCGATGCATGCCGCAACCGCGTCGCGGGCCTCCACCAGAGGCAGCGCGGCCATGAGATGTTGTGCACGCCTGCCCAACACGTCCGAGCCCGATACACCTTCGAGTACCTCACCGACCTTGGCGTGCGCGCGTTTACGACGCAGCGTCGGCATCTGGGCCAGCACTTCCTCGCGAAGCAATCCGTGGGCGAACGCATAACCGTCGGTGCCCGGGGCCGCGGCGATGATGCGGGCATCGGCGGCCTCGTCGAGATGGTCGGCGAGCGAGTCGATGTCGAGACGGGTGGTGGCCGAGAGCAGCGCCACGTCGATCGCGTCCCCGATGACTGCGGCCATCCGGAGCACCTGTAACACAGCAGGATCGAGGCCGGCCAACCTCAGGCCGAGGACGGAACGGACTGCTTGCGGCAGTTCACCGGCGTCGCGTTCGTCCTTGGACAGGCGCGCGTATTCGGAGACGAACAGCGGATTGCCGCCCGTGCGTCTGATCAGGCGGGAGACCTCCGTCTCGGACAGGGCTTCGTCGGCGATCTCATTGGCCAGTGTCGCGGCATCGTCATCGGCCAGTGCCGACACGACGATCTGACGATTGCCACCTCCGCGGGCGACCGCGCTGAGGAGCCGGCCGAGCGCGGTCCCGTGCTCGCCCTCGCGCAGAGTGATGATGAAGCCCACCGGGTGCCCGTGTACAGCGGTCGCCATGGAGGCGAGCGCGCCCACCGACATCGCGTCGGCCCATTGGGCATCGTCGATCACGACCGCCAGAGGTGTTGTCGCCGAACTCTGTTCGATGACGCGCTGTACCCGGTCGTACGTGGTGAAGCGGGCCGTGTCGGCGTCCACGCCGTCCTGGGTGGTCAGGATCTCGGCGGGGTCGCAGCCCAGCGCCTCGACGAGCTGACGGGCGGGCCACCAGGCGGGGGCGCCCTCCTCGGGATTGCGGGCCCACACAGCGCGACCACCCAGGGCCTGCATCCGCTGGGCGGCCTCGTGGGCGAGTCGTGTCTTTCCGATGCCCGGCGGGCCGATCAGGATGAGCCAGCGCGTGTTCCCCGCGACCACCTCACCGAGCAGCCGGCCGATGTGGTCGATCTCGCGCGTGCGGCCCACGAGTTTGCCGTTCGATGCGGCAGTCGAGGCCGGGGCCGGCTGATCCGGGACCGCCTCGGGTTCGGGTGAACGGATCTCGCTGGCCCCGGACCAGCTGGGTTTACGGGGCCACGCGGCCAACTCCGGGTCGTGGCGCAGGATCGCGCCTTGCAACTCGCGCAGTTCGGAGCTCGGTTCGAGTCCGAGATCGTCGTCGAGTCTGCGCGCGTGTTCGGTGAACACATCGAGGGCTTCGGCCGAGCGGCCCGCCCGGTGCAGCGCCATCATGTGCAGCCAGCAACTGCGATCGCGATAGGGCTGCTCGGTCTGCAGTGCCACCACATCGGCGAGTGCCTGGGGAACGCGCCCCAGCGCCAGGAGCGCGGTGATCCGGTTCTCCCGGCACCCGCTGCGGAGTTCTTCGAGTCCGGCCGCCTCGGTCTGAACCCAGCTCTCGTCACCGAAACCGTCGAGCAGCCGTCCGCGCCACATGCCGAGAGCACGATCGGACGTCTCGAGGGCCGGCGCCCAGTCCTCGCGGTCGGAGGCCTGGCGGGCCGAATTGGCGAGGTCCAGGAACTCGTCGATGTCGAGTTCGGAATCGTAGATCTCGAAGATGTACCCGTTCGACTGCCGCCGGATGGGGGAGGTGCCGACCGCGTCGTTGCGCAGCGCCCGGCGCAGATTCGAGATGTAGGCCTGCAGGCTGGACGTGGCGCTCGGCGGTGCGTCTTCTCCCCAGATCGCGTCGGACAGCCGGTCGATGGAGACGACGGTGCCGCGATTGAGGAGCAACAGCGCCAGCACCATCCGCTGCTTGGGTGACCCGAGCTCTACGACCTGCGAGTGGTCGGCGCGACGAACCACGGACAGCGGTCCGAGCAACTGATACCGCATCGCCTGCCTTCCGGTCCGGGCCGCGTGCTACAGCGTCACCCGAAATGAGAGCTTAGGCGATCGGTCGATCTGGCGTGTCCTTGCTGAGCAGGTTCGAGGCAGCGGGACAAAAAGTCTCAGAAACTGGTGCCGAGCAGCGGTTTGCTGGAGGTGGGAACCCGTCGGCGCCCGGAGCCGGCGGACCGTTTGGAGCCGACCACACGGCACACCAGGTAGATGACAAACGAGATGGTGGTGACGAAGGCGGAGACGGGCAGACCCGGCGCCAGCGACAAGACGATACCGCCGACCGCGGCGATCTCGGCGAACAAGATGGACAACCCGAGCACCACCGTGGGGTTCGACGACACGCGCATGGCGGCTGCGGCCGGGGTGATCAGCAGCGACATCACCAGAAGGGCGCCGATGATCTGCACACTCTGGGCCACCGCTGCGCCGAGCAGCACCGCGAACACCACCGAGAGCAGCCGCATCGGCACACCACGGGCCTCGGCCACGCGGGGGTCGGTGCTGGCGAACAGCAGCGGCCGATAGATGACAGCCATCGCCGCGACCACGACGACAGTGGTGATGACCACGGCCTCGGCGCCTTGGGTGCCCGCATTGATGGCCTGCCCGGCTAGCAGGTTGAATCCGGTTCCGATACGTCCCGGGTTGAGCGCGATGAACAGCACCGCCAGTCCGAGACCGAACGCCATCACGACGCCGATCACCGAATCACGTTCGCGCACACGGTTACCCAGCAAACCGAAGATGACGGCCGCGACGATCGCCCCGATCACACCGCCGAGGTTGACGCTGAAGCCGAACAGCAGAGCAGCAGCGGCTCCGGTGAACGACAACTCACTGGTGCCGTGGACGGCAAACGACATCTGACGGCTCACGACCATCGGGCCGAGGACGCCGCCGAGGATGCCGAGCAGCGCGGTCGCCACCAACGCCTGCTGGACGAAGTCGTAGGAGAGCAGGTTCATCGTGGCGTCGAAGTCGAAGAAGTCCGACCACTGGGCCTTCATTCCTTCACCTCGACATCGCGGGTGGACAGGTGGTCGAGGTCGGCGGACACATGGTCACCGTGGCAGGCGGATTCGTCGGCGCCGACGACGATCAGCCGGCCCTGCACCTCCAGGACATCAACACGCGTCTGGTACAGCTCGCTGAGGGTTTCCGACGTCATCACCTGCGCCGGTGTCCCGATGCGGAACCGGCCGTCGACGAGGTACACGACCCGATCGACGTACGGGAGGATCGGGTTGATCTCGTGGGTGACGAACAGGACAGCGGTTCCGTGGTCGCGGCGACGGCGGTCGATCAGCGCGGCCACCCGGCTCTGGTTGGCTGGGTCGAGACTGAGCAGCGGCTCGTCGCAGAGCAGCACCGAAGGATCGCCCGACAGTGCCTGCGCAACCCGAAGCCGCTGTTGTTCGCCACCGCTGAGTAGTCCCAACGGGGCGTCGGCGAACTCGCGGGCATCCACCTGGGCGATCGCATCGTCGACAAGAGCGTTGCGGCGCTTGCGGTTTCGCCACCCGATGCCCCACCTCTGCCCGTCCACGCCGAGACCGACGAGATCCCGGCCACGTAGCGGCACACCCTCATCGTGGGTCTGTTGCTGCGGGATGTACCCAATGGTGCTGTCGCCGGCCCGCAGGCTGCGGCCTTGCACCGCAACCGTTCCCGCGTTCAGCTGGTACTGGCCCAGCAATGTCTTGAGCAGAGAGGTCTTGCCCGACCCGTTGGGCCCGAGGATCGCGATGAACTCGCCGGGGGCCACGGTCAGGTCGAACTCGTCCCACAGCACCCGCTGCCCGAACTTCAGGCGCGCGCCGCTGATCGTGACGGCGGCACCGCTGATGTCCAGAAGTGATGCCGGTTCGGGCTGGGTCATGAACTGCGCTAACTGCTTGGTGTCGGTCTGGTCGATCACGAGGTCGATCAGGGAGTCGTCGTATCGGACGCCAGGGCGGACGTCAGGGTCTCAACATTAGCCTTCTGCCATTCGATGTAGTCGGTGGTTCCGGCGGGCAGGGTCTCGGTGAAGTCGACCACCGGCACGCCCGAGCTGTTCGCGATGTCGAGAAGTGCCTTGGTGCCCTCGTCAACTGCCTGCGTGTTGTAGATGAGGGCGCGCACCTGGCGTCCCCGAAGCAGATCCTGGGTGGCCGCGATGTCGCGGGCCGACGGCGACTGCCCGGCCTCGACCGCGTCCTGCAGACCGGCGGGGGTGACATCTTTGAGTCCGGCGTCGAGCAACAGGTAGTAGGCGAGCGGTTCGGTCTGGGCCACCGGGGCATCGGGGTTCGCGGTCTTGATGGCGGCGACCTGGGCAGTCAGTTCGTCGAGCCGCTTGTTGAACTCGGTGACGTTGTCGCGGTAGGTCTGCGCGTTGGCGCTGTCTTTCTCGGACAGGGCCTCGGCCACCTTGTCGGCGACGAGCCCGGCGACCGCGAGATCGTAGAAGACGTGCTCGTTGGCCTCGCCCGCTCCGTGATCGTGGCCGGACTCCTCGGTGCCGCTTTCTTCGTGACCGGCTTCTTCATGGCCCGGTTCTTCGTGGCCCGCTTCTTCATGCCCGGCTTCTTCGTGCCCACCTTCGGCGAGTTCGAAGGCGTTGATCACGACGGCACCGGAACTCTTGGGTGCGTCCTCCATGTAGGTGTCGTAGTGCCCGCCGTTGAGGACCACCACGCCCGCTTCGGAGACCTTGGCTGTGTCCTGTGCGTTCGGTTCGAACTCGTGCGGGTCTCCGGTGGGGGAGTTGTAGAGCGACGTCACCTCGGCCTTGTCGCCGGCGACCGCAGCGGCGACCGAACCCCAGACGTCGGTGGAAGCCACGATGGACACCTTGCCGTCGGCGGTGGTGCCCCCGTCGTCCGAGGAGCATCCGGCCGCCAGGGCGGCGGTGAGGGAGACGGCGGCGGCAACCGCCAGGGGTCGGGACCAGGTGCGCATCGGGAGGTGACCTTTCACGTCGAGACGATGGCCGCCTCATCAAGGCGGGGCTCCATCGGGTAGACGCTAATGATAACCGTTACCGACAGCCAGGCGAAATCGGCCTGGCGCCACCACGGCCGGCGTCACGAACCGTTCGATGACCGCGCGCTCCTCGGTGGCGTCGGCTCCGGGAGTTGTCAACAGCGACACGATCATTCGTACGATGAACTGCGCTCGCAACCCTTCATCGGCGCTCGGGCCTGCGGAGCCGCCTGTGGGGTCGTCGGAGACAAACGCCGTGACGATCTTCTTGATCAGCTCGGACGATGATCCGAGTTCGGCCGCCAGGCTTGCCGAGCCGGGGCGAAACCAGGAGTGCAACACCGGGTCGGTGCGCACTGCCTCGACGGCAGCGACGATCGCGTCGGTGGTCCGCCGTGCCGGGTCGGCGACGTCGGTCAAACGCTCGGCGAGCTGCCGGGAGAGTGCGCGGGCCTCGCGTTCGACGAAGGCCATCTGCAGTTCGGCGCGCGACGGGAAGTAGCGGTAGAGCGTGGCCCGCGAGCATCCGGCGGCGGCGGAGATCTGGTTCATGTTGACCGCATCCACCCCGTGCTCGGCGAACAGCTCAGCCGCGACGTCGAGTATGCGGCCCGCAGCGATGGCCGATCGGCTCTCGCCCAGCCAGGAGGCGGCCGTCACCGGTTGGTCCGCACAAGCAGTCTGGTCGGACGGCGTACGTAGTTGCCCTTGGCGTAGGTGATCGAATCGGCGTCGACCTCGAAGTCGGGGCAGCGCCTCAGCAGCTCTTCGAGCGTCACCCGGACCTGCATCCGCGCAGCCGCCGCCCCGAGGCAGTGGTGACCGCCTCGACTGAACGTGAGTATCTGGCGGGGGCGCCGATGGATGTCGAGTTGGTCCGCATCGTCGCCGTAAACCCGCGGATCGCGATTGGCTGCGCCGTAACAAAGCAAGACCTTGCGGCCCGCCGGAATGGTCACAGGCCCGGCATCCGTCTCGAAATCGGTGTCGACGGTGGTGGTCCGGGCCAGGCCCTGGACCGGTGACGTGAGACGGAGGAACTCTTCGATCGCCCCGACGATGAGCCCGGGATCGTCTGCCAGTTCGCGCCGTTGTCCGTGGTGTTCGCCGAGTAGTGCGGTGGCACCGCCCAGCACCCCGGTGGTGGTGTCGTTACCCCCGGTGACCATGGTGAAGGCGAAGGCGAGGATCGACAGCAACCCCTCAGTGTTGCCGTCCTCGCCGACTCCCGCCCTCACCAGATGCGACACGGTGTCGTCGCCGGGATGTTCTCGCCGATAGGCGATCAGCGTGCTGAAATACCCCATCAGCTCCACGACCGCCGCCGATGCGGCCTCGCCCGCCCGTGCCAGATCTGAGCTGTCGGCGCCGACGATCGCCTCGGTCCAGCCGTCGAACGCGCGCCGGTCCGACTCCGGCACACCCAGGTAGTGCGCGACAACCATCGACGGCAGGGGTTTGAACAGGTCTGCGACCACGTCGCCTTCTCCGGCATCGAGGAGGGCATCGAGCCGGTCGGTGACAAAACGCCGCACCGCGGGCTCGACGTCGGTGACCTGCTTCGGGGTGAACCCGCGGGCCACCAGCTTGCGGAAGTCGGTGTGCGCAGGCGGGTCCTGCATCACCATGGGCGGATTGTCGACGAGGCCGAGGCTCTCGAGTTCGCCGTAGGTGACGGTGAGACCTGCGGTGGAGGTGAAGGTGCGCCAGTCGTCGGCGGCGCGGGTGACGTCCGCGTGTCGGGTGAGCACCCAGTAGTCGCGGTCGGGACGGTCGGTACGGACGCGATGGACCGGGTCGTGGTCACGCAGAGCCGTGTACATCGCCCAGGGTTCACGCCATGTCTGCCCAGAGCGCAGGGTGAACTCGGCTGGAGATGACACATTGGCCCTCATGTCTCAACAGTGAGACACTTGGGCCAATGTGTCAACCCTTGTGGTGTCAGGCTCCCGAGGTGTGCGGCATGAGCGCACCCGGCGGGATGTGGCCGAACTTGCCGGCGTTGAAGTCGTCCATCGCCTCGATGAGTTCGGCGCGGGAGTTCATCACGAACGGCCCGTACTGGAACACCGGCTCACGGATCGGGCGTCCGCCGAGCAGCAGCACCTCGAGCGCGGGGCGGTTCGAGTCCTGTTGCTGCGCAGCCGAGATGGAGATCCGGTCACCGGGTCCGAGGACTGCGAGCTGACCCTGCTGGATGGGATTGCCCACGGGTCCCACGGTGCCGCGCCCGGACAGGACGTAGACGAGTGCGTTGAAGTCGCGGTTCCACGGCAGGTTCAAGGCCGCACCCGGCTCGATGGTGGCGTGAGCCAACGTGATCGGTGTGTGTGTCGACCCCGGGCCGGTGTGACCGTCGATGCCGCCTGCGATGATCCGCACCAGCGAACCTCCGTCGGGTGAACTCAGCAGGGTGGCCTGGTTGCCTTCGATGGACTGGTAGGCCGGGGTGGCGAACTTCGCCTTCTTGGGCAGGTTCACCCACAGCTGGACCCCGTGGAACAGTCCACCACTCTCGACCAGCTCTGCGGGCGGTGTCTCGATGTGCAGGATGCCCGACCCGGCCGTCATCCATTGGGTGGCGCCGTCTTCGATGAGGCCGCCACCGCCATGAGAATCCTGGTGAGCGAACCGGCCGTCGATCATGTAGGTCACGGTTTCGAATCCGCGGTGCGGGTGCCAGCTGGTTCCACGTGGTTCGCCGGGCTCGTATTCGACCTCGCCCATCTGGTCCATGTGGACAAAGGGGTCGAGGTCGGTCTTGGAGACGCCTGCAAAGGCGCGGACGACAGGGAAACCCTCACCCTCGTACCCACGCGGGCCGGTGGTCACCGACCTGACGGGCCGCTCGGTGTCCGTGGCGACGGGACCTGCGATGCGGGGCAGGGTCAAGGTATCGGCTGTGACGGCGGGCATGACGTGCTCCTTAGATGGAGGTGATTCGTACAGCCAGTGTAACCGGACCGCGGTCCGATTCATTCCGTGACCACGGTCGCTGGTCCGTGCCCCCTGAGCCACACCATTAGTGTGGACTCATGGGCACCACCATGGGCCAGGTCGAGGCACCCGACGGCACGCGCATCAGCTATCGGGTCGCCGGGCGGGCCGCCGACGCAGACAGCCCGGCACTGCTGCTCATCCACGGTTGGGCACAGTCATCCACCTGCTGGGGCGATCACCTACTCGAACTCCTCGGGCGCGAGCATCGGGTCATCGCGATGGATCTGCGCGGGCACGGCGAGTCCGGCGTACCCCCGGGTGCGACGACCGCTGAGAACTTCGGACCGGCGCAGTTTGCAGGTGATGTCGCTGCGGTGCTCGCCGCCGAGGTCGGGTCCGGCCAGCCGGTGTTCCTGCTCGGCTGGTCGTACGGCGGGCTGGTCTTGTGCGACCACCTCGCGACCCTGGGGCGAGCGTCGGACACCGTTGCGGGTGTTGTCCTGGTGGGAGCGACCACCTCGATGGGGCGGGGTAAGCCCGGTGGGCGGATCGGGCCTGCGATGCGCGCCGCATTGCCCGATGCGTTGTCCGACGATCCGAAGGTGGCGGTGGCGGCGCTGTCCGACTTCGTCGCCGCCGTGACACCACTCGGTGACGGTTCCACCATCCAGCGCTTCCTCGGCACATCGCTGGCCACGGCACCCGCGGTGCGCAGCGCACTGTTCGGCCGCGGCGCCGACCACGACGATGTCCTCGCGGCTCTCGATGTGCCCGCACTGGTCATCCACGGCACCGCCGATGCGGTGGCCGACATCTCGTGCGCCGAACACGCCACGTCTCTCATCCCGGCAGCCACTGCGGAGTTCTGGGAAGGCGGTGGTCACGCACCGTTCGTCGACGATCCCGACACCTTCGCGCGTCAGGTGGAGGGCTTCGTGGCCGAGTCCATCCGGTCCTACGACCCGGCCAGGGGAGTCCGGTCGTGACTCCGGCCGGCGGTCCCGCGGTTCCGCGGCGGGTGGCGCTGATCTCGGTGCACACGTCCCCGCTGGCCCAGCCCGGGGTCGGAGACGCCGGCGGGATGAACGTCTACGTGTGGCAGACCGCCAAACGTCTGGCGCAGCGTGGTGTCGAGGTCGAGATCTTCACGCGCGCAACATCATCGGCTGATGAGCCCGTGGTGGAGGCGGCCCCGGGGGTGACCGTGCGGAACGTGGTGGCCGGTCCGTTCGAGGGGCTGGACAAGCGGGACCTGCCCACACAGTTGTGTGCGTTCACGGCGGGCGTCCTGCGGGCCGAGGCGGGACGGCCGGTGGGCTACTACGACCTCGTCCACTCGCACTATTGGCTGTCCGGACAGGTCGGCTGGCTGGCCCGCGACCGATGGGCAGTACCTCTCGTGCACACCGCGCACACTCTCGCCGCGGTCAAGAACGCCTCGCTAGCCGAGGGCGACACCCCCGAACCGCCGATGCGGCAGGTGGGTGAGCAGCAGGTCGTCGATGAGGCCGACCGTCTGATCGTCAACACCGAAACCGAAGCGCAGCAACTGATCTCGATCCATCACGCGGACCCGTCGCGGATCGACGTGGTCACCCCCGGCGCTGATCTCGAGTGTTACACGCCTGGGCCGCGCATCGACGCCAGGCTCGACCTCGGACTGGACCCTGACGAGGTGGTGGTGACGTTCGTCGGCCGGATCCAGCCGCTCAAGGCTCCGGACGTGTTGCTCCGGGCTGCGGCGCCGCTGATCCGGCGCGGACTCTCGAACGGACGAAAACTCCGGGTACTGGTGGCCGGTGGACCGTCCGGCTCCGGGTTGGAACGCCCCACGTCGCTGATCGAGCTCAGCCGTGACCTCGGCATCGAGTCGTCCGTCACGTTCATCCCGCCGCAATCGCCCGAGTCGCTGGCCAAGGTGTACCGCGCATCGAATGTGGTTGCGGTGCCCAGTTATTCGGAGAGCTTCGGATTGGTCGCCATCGAAGCGCAGGCGGCCGGGATACCAGTGCTCGCCGCGGATGTCGGCGGGCTGGGGGTGGCCGTCGACAACGGCGTCAGTGGTGTCCTGGTGGACGGGCACGGGATCGACCGCTGGACCGGGGAACTCGACCGTCTGCTGGGGGACGAAACCGCCCTCGCGGCAATGGGAGAGGCCGCGCACCGGCACGCCCAGAACTTCTCGTGGGATCACACCGCGGATCAGCTGCTGGCCAGTTACGGCAGGGCCATCGACAGCTTCCGGCGAAATCGCGCACAGGTATCGAATGCGCCCGATCCGGGTACAACCCAGCCGCTGGGCAACCTCTCAGAAGAAAGCACTCCGCACGGAGTCGTGGCCGAACCCGAAGCCCGACCTCTGGCCCGGATGGCACGCCGGTTCGCCGGACGTAGAAATGGGGCACGAACATGACATCACAGATCACCTCAGAGCTCGGTTCGACGATCGACCAATTCCTCACCCAGCGCGAGATGACCTTCAGCCGTAAGGATTCCGGCGGCAAGGACGCCGACTACTTCGTGGTGGACCTACCGGGTGAGAAGAAGCTCAAGACCACGGTGCTGCTGACCGTGGCCCCACACGGATTGCGGATCGAGGCGTTTGTCTGCCGCAAACCCGACGAGAATCACGAGGGCGTCTACCGCTGGATGCTCAAACGCAACCGACGGCTCTACGGCGTGGCGTACACGCTCGACAACTCGGGCGACATCTACCTGGTCGGCAGGCATTCGGCGGAGTCGATCACCGACGCCGAACTGGACCGGCTGCTCGGGCAGGTCCTCGAAGCGGCCGACGGCGACTTCAACGTGCTCTTGGAGATCGGGTTCATCACTTCGATCCGGCGTGAATGGGCATGGCGGGTCTCGCGCGGTGAGTCGCTGAACAACCTCAAGGCGTTCGAGCACCTCATCGACGGTGACGGGTCAGACGGGGCACCTGGTCGATCGGTGCCGTCGCACAACGGCAACGGCGGCGCGCCCCGGTCGCACGGTGAGCGTGCCCGCGGTGAAGGCGGTGCACATCTTTCCGGGGGCGATGGGACGCCCTCTGCCGGTGGCGCGCCGATCGGCGGCGTGGAGAAGGGTCGCGAAGAGGGCGACAACGGTCGGCCGCAGGCATTCGACGCGGCAACCCCGTCGTCGGACGTCGGTCTGGACGACTAACTGTCCGATTCGGCAGACCCTGACAACCGGCATTGCTACTGTTGTTGACTGATCGTCAACAACAACGCCGGAGGCCGAAGAATCATGAGTTTCAAGAGTCCCTTTCCCCCTGTGGAGATCTCCGAGGATTCGATCTACGAGACGTTGTTCGGGTCGATCAGCGAGGAGGACCTGGATCGGACCGCGCTGATCGACGCCGGCGCCACCGAGGGCACCACCTACCGTGAGCTGATCGGCCGGATCAACGCCTTCGCCGGAGCCCTGGCGGCGCGTGGCATCGAGGTGGGCGACAAGGTTGCACTGCTGTCGCCGAACACCTCGGCGTTCGCGTTCGTGTTCCACGGCATCCTGCGGGCGGGCGCCACTGCGACCACCGTCAACGCGCTGTTCACCGCGCCCGAGATCGCCAAGCAGCTCACCGACTCGGGTGCCAAGATGCTCATCACGATCACCCAGCTCGGTGACCAGGCCAAGGCGGCAGCAGCGCAGGTCGGTCTGCCCGAGAGCGCGGTGATCTTGTTGAACGGGCCCGGAGAGGCCGAGAGCCCTCACCCGAACGCGCTCGATCTGCTGGGTGCCGGCCTTGCGGCTCCGGACGTCAGCTTCGACCCGGCCACCCATCTTGCGGTCCTGCCGTACAGCTCGGGCACCACCGGCAACCCCAAGGGTGTGATGTTGACCCATCGCAACCTGGTCGCCAACGTGGCGCAGAGCCAGCCGCTGCTGAACATGTCCCACGACGACTCGGTCCTCGCGGTGTTGCCGTTCTTCCACATCTACGGGATGACGGTGCTGCTCAACCTTGCGCTGTACAACCGGGCGAGGCTCGTGGTGATGCCGCGTTTCGATCTGGTGCAGTTCCTCGAATCCATCCAGAACTTCAAGTGCAGCTATGTGTTCATCGCGCCGCCCGTGGCGGTTGCGCTGGCCAAGCACCCGCTGATCGACGACTACGACCTGTCGTCGGTCAACACCATCATGTCGGGTGCCGCGCCACTGGACGAGGTGCTGGGCAATGCTGTCGCCAAGCGGCTGAACACCCGGGTCATCCAGGGCTACGGCATGAGCGAGCTGAGCCCGGTCAGCCACGCCATGCCCAGCAAACCCGGCGACGGCCCGGAGGCGCCGCTGTCGTCGTGCGGTTGGCCCATCCCGAACACGGTCAACAAGATCGTCGATCCGGCCACCGGCGACGAGATCGACATCCCGGCCGAAGGGCTCAGCGAGCCGGGTGAGCTGTGGGTGGCGGGCCCGAACGTCATGGCGGGCTACCTGAACAACGACAAGGCGACCAAGGAGACCATCGACGACGACGGGTTCCTGCACACCGGTGACATGGCGCGGGTCGATGCGAACGGCTGCGTCTACATCGTCGACCGGCTCAAAGAACTCATCAAGTACAAGGGCTACCAGGTGCCGCCCGCCGAACTCGAGGCGTTGCTGCTCACCCACGACGATGTCGCGGACGTTGCGGTCATCGGCGTGATCGAGGCCGACACCGGCGAGGAGATCCCGAAGGCGTTTGTGGTCAAGCGTGAAGGCTCCGATCTCACCGGTGAGCAGGTGATCGAGTTCGTCGCCTCGCAGGTCGCGCCGCACAAGAAGGTCCGCGAGGTGGAGTTCATCGACGCCATCCCGAAGAGCGCGGCAGGCAAGATCCTCCGCAAGGATCTGCGCAAGCCCGCCTGATCCGTCTGGTCCCGGCGTCTCACAGCGTCGCCAGAGAGCTTTACCAATACAAAAGACGCTCCGCCGGCCGGTGGAGCGTCTTTTGTGTATTCGGTGGATATCTGGCGTCAATCGGTTGTGGCGGCGACCTTTTCGCTCGAACGGTTCGCCTCCACCGCGCCGGCGCCGGCGTGCCGGACGTACTTGTTCGGGATGCACAACGCCAGTAGGGCAGCGCCGATTGCGGCGATACTGCCGACGATGAAGACCAGCCGGAAACTGGATTCCGACGGAACGCTCTGGCCACCGCCGAGATCGATGACCGAACTGGCGAGGATCGTTGCGAGCAGGGCTGATGCGATGGCGGTGCCGATCGAGCGCATCAGCGAGTTGAGGCTGTTCGCCGCAGCCATCTGATGCAGCGGAGCCGCGGACATGATGAGAGCGGGCATCGCCGAGTATCCGATCCCGACACCCGTGCTCACGATGATGTTGGCCACCAGGATCTGCCATGGTTCAGCCATCAGGAAGACCGACGTCACGTAGCCGGCCGCGATGACCGAGGCGCCGATGAGCAGTGTGAACTTCGGGCCGATGGCGATGTTGAGCCGCGCGGACACCGGGGACAGGAACATCATCATCAGTCCACCCGGCGCCAGGATCAGGCCGGTGGCCAGGATCGTCTCGCCCATGCCGTAGTCGACCACTCCGGGGATGTTGGGAATCTGCAGCAGCTGCGGCGCGGACAAGCCGATCGCCATGAGCGAGAAGCCCACGAGCACGGACGAGGCGTTGGTCAAGACGATGACCGGCTGCCGAGACGTGCGCAGATCCACCAGTGGCGTCTTCGTGCGCAGTTCGAACCAGCCCCAGAGAGCCAGGATCACGACACCGGCGGCGGTGAGCCCCAGCGTCGTGACACTGGTCCAACCCCACGTCGCACCCTTCGACAACGCGAGCAAGAGCGCCACCAGCGCGGTGGTCAGACCTACTGCGCCGATGATGTCGAAGGTGCCCGGCGACTTCACATGCGACTCGCTCACCAGCGTGAACACCAGGATGAACGTGAAGGTGGCGAGACCTGCAGAGGTCCAGAACAGCACGTGCCAGTCGAAGGTCTGCGTGATCCAGGCAGCGACCGGCAAACCGATGGCACCGCCGACACCGAGGGTCGCGGACATCGTCGCTATGGCCCCGGGGACCCGCGCCGGCTCCAGCTTGTCCCGCAGCAAACTGATGCCGCAGGGGATCAGACCCATCGCCAGGCCCTGCAGTCCACGACCGACGATCATCGGGATCACCAGCGATGTCAGAGCACAGATGATGGACCCGATGATCATCGCGGCGATACATCCCAGGATGACGCTGCGCTTGCCGAACATATCTGCCAATCGCCCCGCGATCGGCATACCCACCGCAGCCGCGAGAAGCGTTGACGTGATCACCCACGAGGCGTTGTCGGCGCTGGTATTCAGATACTCCGGCAGCTTGCCGACAATCGGAATCACCAGCGTCTGCATGAACGATGCCAGCAACCCCCCGAAGCACAACACCGCGATCAGCAGGTTCGGGTTGGGATTGGTGTTCGACTCACGTTTCATTACTTGCATCATGCATGCAAATGAGTTCGCCAAACAAATCGGACACGAGCGCTGACCTGCACTCGGAGCCCGGATAGGGCCTGTTTGTGACTACGTCAGCATGCGGGCGCGTAAGCGATCCAGGTCACCCGGGGTCACCCGGCAGGCCGTCAGATAGTCGTCGAAGGTGCCGAACTTCTCCATGGCGGCCTCGCGTGCGCTCTGCAGGTAGTCGGCCTTCACCCCGAGGAGGTCATCGGAGATCTCGATCGGTTCGCCGCCCTCCGGTGGGCCGTAGATGCGCTGCAGGTGCGCGCGAAGGGCGTCGATGTCGCCGTTGCTCTCCAAGTAGTCGGCCATGATCTCGTCGGGATCCACCGCGAGCGCGGTGAGCACGGCGGCCACCACCCAGCCGGTGCGGTCCTTGCCGGCTGCGCAGTGCACCAAAACCCGCCGATCGGGGTCGCCGAGCAACTTGATCACCTGGTCCACCGTGCTCATCGCGCCGGGGAGCGCGGGCATCTGTGCGTAGACGTCGTACATGTAGCGGGTGCGGTTGGCGATGTAGTCGTCGCCCGACATCTCGTGTGGTGCCTTGCCGTCTGGCCGGAGATCGAAGGGAACGATGTGCACCTCGATCGAGTCCGGAACGCGGTCCGACCCGCTCTTCTCGATCTCCGCGTAGTCACGCAGATCGAAGACATCGGTGACGCCGAGGTTGATGAGATCTTGCCCGCCGGTGTCGTCGAGGTTGCTCAGTTCCGAACTGCGGAACAGCAAACCCGAAGCGACACAACGTCCTTCGGTGGTCTTGAGGCCGGATACGTCACGGAAATTCCACGCGCCTGAGAGCATGGCGTCAGTGTAGGGGGTCGATCCGCGCGGTGTGTTGTTGTTGTGTGGCCTCGATCGACCGATAGGTGTCGAATGCCGCGTCGGTGGGCCTGTGGAAAACTACTGCTCTATGAGCAACGGAACCCTGATCTTGATGCGTCACGGTGAAAGCGTGTGGAATGCGTCCAACCAGTTCACCGGTTGGGTCGACGTTGCCCTCACCGAGAAGGGCGAGGCCGAAGCGGTACGCGCCGGCGAACTGCTCGTCGAGCACGATCTGCTCCCCGACGTCCTGTACACCTCGCTGCTCCGGCGCGCGATCTCGACCGCTCAGATCGCCTTGGACAGGGCCGACCGCCATTGGATCCCGGTGGTGCGTGACTGGCGTCTGAACGAGCGGCACTACGGCGCTCTGCAGGGTCTGAACAAGGCCGAGACCAAAGAGAAGTTCGGCAACGACCAGTTCATGTTGTGGCGCCGTAGCTACGACACCCCGCCGCCGGTCCTGGAGAAGGGCAGCGAGTACAGCCAGGACGCAGATCCCCGGTATGCGGACCTGCCGGCAGTTCCACAGACCGAATGCCTCAAGGATGTTGTCGACCGATTGATCCCGTACTACAACGAGACCATCGTCGCCGACCTCAAGGCGGGCAAGACGGTGTTGGTGGCTGCGCACGGCAATTCGCTGCGAGCCCTGGTGAAGCACCTCGACGGGATTTCGGACGACGACATCGCGGGGCTGAACATCCCGACGGGTAATCCGCTGCGCTATGACCTCGACGACAATCTCCAGCCGGTCATCAAAGGCGGCGCATATCTGGACCCCGAGGCTGCCGCTGAGGGCGCTGCGGCGGTGGCGGCGCAGGGTAGTAAATAGCGAGCAATCGCTCTTTCTTTTCGATCGGAAATTCGCGATCAAGTGATTGCCGCATCCCGCTCTCGTACCCGTTGATCAGGTCTACCCTGGTCTCATGATGGCGCTTGCCCATCTGACCGGCGAATCCAGCTGAGGCGGGGGAGCATTGCATGGCAAATATCCGCGTGACACATTCTCAGGCCCAGGAACGGTACGAGATCTTCGACGGCGAGCAATACGTCGGATATCTCGACTACGTCAGTGAGCCCGAGCAGGTGGTGCTGACCCACACCGTCGTGCTCGATCAATTCAGTGGCAAAGGGTATGCCGGGCACCTGGTGAAATACGTCCTCGACGATATCGAGCGCTCCGGGAAGAAAGTCGTACCGCTGTGCTCGTACGTCGGCTATTTCATCGAACAACATCCGCAATATGCGCCGATGGCCACCGAGGTCACCCGCTGATCCACCCTGGACGTCACCTCGATTCGATGAGTCCGATCCCTGCCGATCGCGCGTGCGGGGCTGTTTCGGCGACCATCGGATGAACAGCGTCCGAACACTTGCGCGCTGACTTGTTACCGACCGTCACTGCCCAGCATTCTGCTGTGGTGTCCTGTTGCCCTGCCCGTAAGATTTGCTTGTGACCGCAATTTTCATCGCGGCAGTGGGCGTGCTGGCACTTCTTATCGGCGTGGCGGCCGGATGGTATCTGGGCCGCAGGCGCGCCGCCTCCGCGTTCTCCGACCTCGCCCGATCGGCAACGCCGGTCGAGTCCGACGTCACACCACTTCTGCATCCGTCGTCCGCCCGGGTTCCCCGGATGACCCGGGCCACCCTGCTCGACCTGATCATCGACGGTGGTGAGACCGGTGTTGCGGTGGTCGACGACGTCCGCGACGTCGTGTTCTTCAACGATCGCGCCAACGCCCTCGGCATGGTCCGCGACCATCTCCTCGACGACGACGTGTGGGACTACGCCAGGTACACCCTCGAGAGCGGCGACACCAGCAGGTTCACCTTCGTGCCGCCGCAGGGCATCGGTGCCTTCGTGTCCACCGGCCGGGGGCCGGGCCGCAAGATCCAGTCGGTCTCGTGCGTCACCGAACGGATCTCGGACGGAGACGAGCGCTACACCGTCATCTACGGCCAGGACGACTCCGAACACATGCGGGTCGAGCAGACCCGCCGCGATTTCGTGGCCAACGTCTCGCACGAACTCAAGACGCCCGTCGCCGCCATCGGACTGCTGGCCGAAGCGTTGATGGAATCGGCCGACGACCCGTACTCGGTGGAGCACTTCGGAGAGCGGGTCCGCATCGAGGCCCTGCGCATGGGCAACATGGTCTCGGAGTTGATCGCGCTGTCGCGGTTGCAGGGCGCCGAGAAGCTGCCCGACCTCGAGGACGTGGAGGTGGACGTGCTCATCGACGAGGTCATCGACCGCGCCCAGATCAACGCCGAGGCCGCCGGCATCAAACTCACCACCGACGAGGATTCCGATCTGCACGTCGACGGTGACCACACCCTGTTGCTCACCGCCCTGAACAATCTTGTGGCCAACGCAATCGCGTACTCGCCCAGCGGTACCGCGGTGTCGGTGAGCAGGCGTGTGGTGACCATCGACAACCGCCAGATGGTGGCCATCGCCGTCACCGACCGCGGCATCGGGATCGCCCCGCAACACCAGCAGCGGGTGTTCGAACGTTTCTTCCGGGTCGACAAGGCGAGGTCGCGGGCCACCGGGGGAACAGGCCTGGGACTGGCCATCGTCAAACACGTTGCGGTGAACCACGGCGGATCCATCGACCTGTGGAGCAAACCCGGCACCGGATCCACCTTCACCCTCACCATCCCGCTGGCGACACGCACCACGTCGCGAGCCCCCGAGTTGTCCACTGCCACAAGCGCAGAACCGACCACGCAGACCGTGGTCACCGAAGAGAGAGAACTGAGCCGTTGACACATGTGCTGATCGTCGAGGACGAGGAGTCCTTGGCCGACCCGCTTGCGTTCCTGCTTCGTAAGGAGGGATTCGAGGCCACCATCGTCACCGACGGCAACTCCGCGTTGCCCGTCTTCGAACGCGTCGGTCCCGACATCGTCCTCCTGGACCTCATGCTGCCCGGTGCCTCGGGTACCGAGGTGTGCAAGGCGATCCGCGCCAAGTCGTCGGTGCCGGTGATCATGGTGACCGCCCGCGACAGCGAGATCGACAAGGTTGTCGGGCTCGAGTTGGGCGCCGATGACTATGTGACCAAACCCTATTCGGCCCGTGAGCTGATCGCCCGGATCAGGGCGGTCCTGCGCCGCGGGGGCGATTCGGCCGAGACCGACGACCTCGACGGCGGACTCATCGAGGCCGGCCCGGTCTCGATGGACGTCGAACGCCATACGGTCTCGGCCAGTGGCCAGTCGGTGACGTTGCCGCTCAAGGAGTTCGACCTGCTCGAGTATCTGCTCCGCAACGCCGGACGGGTGCTCACCCGCGGACAGCTCATCGACCGCGTGTGGGGCGCCGACTACGTGGGCGACACCAAGACCCTCGACGTCCACGTCAAGCGGTTGCGGTCGAAGATCGAATCCGACCCCGGCAACCCGAAACACCTCGTGACGGTTCGCGGTCTGGGCTACAAGTTCGAGCCCTGAGTTCTCAGGTGACGTCCGGCAGACCGGGGTCGGCGATGTCTTCGGCCTCGGGGTGCTGGGCGTACTTGCGGTCGCCCTCTTGACGCTGGGTGGCCTTTGCCGTGGCCGGGTGCACCGCGACGAGGCCCAGCGCGCTGCGGCGACGGCAGACGGTGGCCAATTCGTCGTAGGCCGGTTTGCCGATCAGCGCGATCAGCTCGGGTCCATACGATTGCCACACCTGCTTCTCGCCGATGTGCGCGTCCGGCGACCCCGAGCAGTACCACTTCAGGTCGGCGCCACCTGAACCCCAGCCCCTGCGGTCGAACTCGGTGATCGTGGTCTTGAGCACCTGTTCACCGTCGGGGCGTTCCACCCACTGCTCCTCCCGGCGAACCGGGAGTTGCCAGCAGACCTCCGGCTTGACCTCGAGCGGCTCGATGCCCTTTCGCAGTGCCATCGAGTGCAGGGCGCAACCCTGCCCACCGGCGAACCCCGGTCGGTTCAGGAATATGCAGGCGCCCTTGTACTTGCGCGTCTTGATGGCGGGCTCGTCGTCCAGCTCATCCTCTTCGAGGTATCCCCGCTTGCCCAAGGGGTCTTTGCCCGAACCCTTTTCGTAGAACTGCCAGTCGTCGGGCGTCAGCATGGCCGCGGCCTTGGCGAGGTTCTTGCGGTCGCCCTTGTCGGACAGATAGGCGCCGTGGCTGCAACACCCATCGCTCTCGCGGCCCTCGATGATGCCCTGGCACGCCGGGGTGCCGAAGACGCATGTCCAATGCGACAACAACCAGGTGAGGTCGGCGTTGATGATGCGTTCGGGGTCGGCTGGGTCTGCGAATTCGTACCATTCCCTCGGAAAGTCCAACGGGACCTCGGGGGTGGGCACCATTTTGGAGGCTGGCTGCACAAGTATCAACGGTAGACGCACTAGGTTGTAAGCCGTGCGTTTAGGAGTCCTCGATGTCGGCAGCAACACTGTCCACCTGTTGGTGGTCGATGCTCACCGTGGCGGTCACCCGACCCCGATGAGCTCGACCAAGTCCACTTTGCGGCTCGCCGAGCAGATCGACACCGATGGGCGGCTGTCCGATCCCGGTGCAGACAGCCTGGTGGAGGCAGTCGACGAGTTCACCAAGATCGCCTACACCTCGGGCTGCAAACAGGTGATGGCGTTCGCCACCTCGGCCGTCCGTGATGCCACCAACTGCGATGACGTACTCAACCGGGTCGCCGACGAGACCGGCGTGCGCGTGGTTGTGCTCTCCGGCGTCGACGAAGCACGACTGACGTCGCTGGCGGTGCGCCGCTGGTATGGATGGGGCTCAGGCCGAATCGTCGCCCTCGACATCGGTGGCGGGTCACTCGAGTTGTCCAACGGCGTCGACGAGGAACCCGACGTCGCGTTGTCGTTGCCACTGGGCGCCGGCCGGCTGACCCGCGAGTGGTTGTCGGACGATCCGCCCGGCCGCCGCAAGGTCGCGGTGCTGCGTGACTGGCTCGACGCCGAGCTGGCGCCGGCGGCCAAAGAGCTCCTCGCGGCGGGCACCCCCGACCTCGCCGTCGGCAGTTCCAAGACGTTCCGCTCGCTGGCGCGACTCACCGGAGCGGCGCCTTCCAGCGCTGGACCCCGGGTGAAGAGGACACTGACCAGCAATGGTCTACGGCAATTGATCGCCTTCATCTCCAGGATGACCACGGCGGACCGGGCCGAGCTGGAGGGAGTGAGTGTGAACCGCGCGGGACAGCTCGTGGCAGGCGCACTGGTGGCCGAGGCGAGCATGCGAGCACTGTCGATCGATACTTTGGAGATATGCCCGTGGGCCCTGCGCGAAGGTGTCATTCTGCGCAGACTGGACCTGGAGTCCAGCGATACCGAGTTGCCGGCTGGTGAACGCTAAGGATGGTGAACTAACTCATGGCTAGAGGATCCGATCCCGATTCACGCCCCATCTCGGTTGCCGAGTTGTTGGCGCGGGCCAAGGAGCAGGACGCGGAGAACGCGGCAACCGGGTCTCAACCTGCAGCCAACCCGCCGACCGGCCGTCGCCACCGTGGAGGCAAGGGCGCGGTGTCGGTTGCCGAACTCACCGGCGAGATCCCTCGGGTGAACGATTCTGCCCCGCCGCCCACCCGGGACTTCAACTCAGCAGACGTGTCCAAACGCGCGCAGGACACCGACGATGCCGCCGCACCGACGCCGGGCGAGCCCGAACGTCCTGTTCTGTCGCGCCCCCGTGATGTCGAGGCGCCGGCGGATGAGCAGCGGGCCGATGAGTCATCGGAGGGGTCGGACACAGAGTCGGCGCCGAGCGGCGACCAGACCGCAGCCATGCCGGCGGCCGACCCTGGCGAGCGCGAGGACTCGCAGACCGGGTCGGGAGAGGCCAAGCAGTCCGACGGGCACCCCGATGAGGAGACCACCGGCGTCATCGTATCGGTCCAGGCGTATTCGCAGGTCGACGAGAACGACCCCGACCACAACAGGGAAAACGGTCAGCACGACTTTCGTACCGCCGCCGAGCGCGAGGCCGACTTCCAGCGGTACCGCAACTTCGAGGACGTCGACGACTCCTCTGCCGCCCCCAAGCCGGCCAAACGCAAACGCGGTCTGTTCGGCTTCGGACGCAAAGCGGACGAGTCGGCACCTGCGCCGTCGGCGCCTGAGCGATCCGACGACCACGCCGGTGGCAACACCGACCATCAGGTCACCCAACTCATCCCGACGGTCGATGACTCCGGCCACCATCCGGCCCAGCCAGACGCGTCCACCCGATCGATGCCCGCAGCGGACGGACCGAAGCAGGCCGAGCCGGAACAGACCGCCCCGCAACCTGCCACTTCGCAGCAGGCAACTTCGCAGCCCGCCACCTCGGCAACGTCGGGTGCAGCCGCGGGTCGTTACCTCCGGTTTGATGTCGATGACGACGAGCAGACGCAGGGGTCAGGTCCAGATCTGACCAAACGCGATGTGCGGCAACCTGATCCGCGAGAGGTCGACCTCACGGGCACCGACCCGGTGGCGTCCGGCATGCCGTCGGGCCTGCGTGAGGTCGGGGCCACGGAAGAACACGGACCGCTGATCCATCCGCAGGTGCACCCGAGTGCCGAAGAGACCGAGGCCGTCAAGGCGCGGCTCACCGGATCCTCTGCCGACACACAGGCCGGCGGGACGGACGCTCGATCGACCCACGACGACGGCAGCGCTGAGACCGCAGACGGTGATTCGCGACACTCGCCGACCGTGCAGTGGCTGATCCTGATCGGTCAGGTCCTCGCCGGATTGGCAGTGGGCGTCGCCCTCTTCTGGGGCTTCACCGAACTGTGGCGCTGGAACGTGTATTTCGCGCTCGTCCTGGCGGTCGCGGTCATCTTCGGCATGGTCACCCTGGTGCATGTGGTCCGCCGCAGCCAGGACCTGATCAGTACACTCTTGGCGTTGGGGGTCGGTCTCCTGGTGACCATCGGCCCGTTGGTTCTCTTGCTCGTCGCCGGAGACTGAGAGTGCCCGAGGAGATCGCCGTGTCCGCGCAGGGTTCTCCGAAAGAGTCGATGAGAGAAGACATCGCGATCGGTCTGTCGACCGCGTCCGTGTATCCCCAGAACACCGAAGCCGCTTTCCAGTACGCGAACGATCTGGGGTACGACGGCATCGAGCTGATGGTGTGGGCAGAACCTGTCAGCCAGGACATCGACAGGGTCGCATTCCTGTCCGATCGCTACCACCTGCCGGTGTTGTCGGTGCATGCACCGTGTCTGCTGATCTCGCAACGGGTCTGGGGTCGCGACCCCGCCGCCAAGCTGGCGCGGTCGGTGGCCGCGGCGGAGGATCTCGGCGCCGGGACCGTGGTGGTGCATCCACCGTTTCGGTGGCAGCGAAAGTACGCGGGTGGTTTCCGCGATCTGATCGACGCACTCGAGGACGACTCGGGGATCGACATCGCGGTGGAGAACATGTTTCCTGTCCGCACCGACAGGTTCTTCGGCAAGTACGAGGAGGCCGCCGGGCGGATGCGAAGGCGCGGTGGGGGACCGGGCGCTGCGGTCTCTGCTTTCGCAACGTCGATCGACCCCACCGATGACGGTTTCGCGCACTACACACTCGACCTCTCCCATGCGGCGACCGCGGGCGCGGATGCGATCGAGATGCTCAACCGGATGGGCGGTGGCCTACGTCACCTGCACCTGACCGATGGTTCGGGGGCGGCCGTGGACGAACACCTGGTCCCCGGCGACGGTTCGCAACCCTGTGTGCAAGTGTGTAAAAGTCTGGCCGCCGGGGACTTCTCCGGGTCGGCCATTCTGGAGGTCACCACGAGTTCGGTGAACACCAAGGCCGAGCGTCGTGAGATCCTTTCCCGCTCACTGGATTTCGCGAGAACGCATCTCGAGAGGCCGTAGCCGACCCATCCGGGCCGCCACCGATTCTTCCGATGGCCGCGGCCGGGATGAATGTAGAACCGTTGAAGGAGTACCGAGCACTGTGTCCGAGCCCAGCCTTGCCCGCCTGAACATCCTGCAAGAGATCACCGCTCCCAGCGGTGACCGAGTCGAGTACTCGGCTCAGATCGACCCCGTATTCACCATCGGGCCCAAGGTGCACGGCGGCACACTGCAGATGCTCAGCGCCAATGCGGCCCTCGCCGGCTTCCGGGCCACTGCGCCGTCCGACAAGCCCGCATCCGACGATCTCGCCGCGATGGCCATCTCCACCAATTACCTCGGCGCACCCGACCCGGCCGAAATCACGTTGCACGTCTGGGTGCGCAAGCGCGGTCGCCGGGTGTCGCTGGTCGACGTCGAGATCCATCAGAACGGCCGCAATCTGGTCCACTCGACCGTGACGGTCGGAACACCCGATGTGGACAACCACTACTCGGCCCCCACCCCACTCTCCGCGATTCCGGCCTCACCCACCGAAGACGTCATCTGGGTCGAGAAGAGCCCGGTCGGCGAGGTCATGCACCTGTCCGCAGTGCTCGACATCGCCATCGAAGAGCGATCGCTCGCGTTCACCCGCGGGGAGAAGGCCGACCCGGTGTTCCGGATGTGGGCACGGCCCAAGGAGGCCGACCCCGACGCCCTGTTCGCGATCCTCTGCGGCGACCTGAGTGCGCCGGTGGTGATGAACCTGAATCTGTTCGGCTGGGCGCCCACCATGCAGTTGACGACGTATCTGCGACGTCGGCCCGCGCCCGGATGGCTGCGTATCCAGGCCTCGAGCACCGAGGTCGGGCACGGCTGGTTCGAAGAGGACCACGTGGTCCTCGACTCCACGGGCCAGGTTGTCGTCCAATCGCGACAACTCGCGATGATCCCGGCCGCGGGCTGACGACCACCCGGCAGCGATCCGGTCCATCGGCCGGCGGGTCGTCCACACCCCGACGATCCCAGGCGACCTGCGGCGAAACAATCAGCCCCGGTGGACTCGCCAGAACACATCCACATCAGCGTGAGAAAGTGAGCAGCATGACTCAGCGAATCGCAATCATCGGCGGCGGCAAGATCGGTGAGGCGCTGCTGGCCGGCTTGATCAAGACCGGCAAGCCGACCAAGGATCTGGTCGTGGCGGAGAAGTCGACGCGCCGGGCCAAAGAGATCACCGAGGACTACGGGGTGCGCGTCACCGACATCCCCGACGCTGTCGAGGGCGCCAACATCGTTGTCCTCGCGGTCAAGCCGGGGGATGTCGACGCCGTCCTGTCGATCATCGCCGACGTTGAGGATGTCGGTGAGGCCGAGCGGCTCACCGTCACCCTCGTCGGCGGATTGCCGATGCTGAAGTACGAGAACGCTCTGCCTGCCGGCGCGCCGGTGGTGCGGGTGATGCCCAACACGCCGATGCTGGTCGGCGAGGCCATGTGTGGGATCGCGGCGGGTCGGTACGCCACCGACGAGCACGTGGCCACCGTGGTGACGCTGCTCGAGACCGTCGGCAAGGTGGTGGTCGTTCCGGAGAGGCAGATGGATGCCATCACCGCGCTGTCCGGATCGGGGCCGGCCTACGTCTTCTTGCTCGCCGAGGCGATGATCGACGCCGGTGTGTCGATGGGGCTGACGCGGTCGATGGCCACTGAGCTCGCCGCGCAGACCGTGCGCGGTGCCGGCGTGCTGCTGACCGACTCGGGGGTCTCGCCGGTGGATCTGCGCGCGGCCGTGACCTCACCGGCGGGCACCACCGCCGAGGCCCTGCGTGAACTCGAGCGTTACGGCATGCGTCATGCGGTGTCCGAGGCGATGCGGGCAAATGCGGCCAAGAGCGAGGCGACCGGCCGCGCTGTGCTGGCGAACATCGAGACGTCCTGAATCGTCGTCAGGCACCGCGCCGGGGCGATCTCATGCGACAAAATCGACCCAGTTACCTACTCACGTCGCATTAACCCCACCCGCCACGCTAAGCTTCGGGGAGCACGTGCGTGTCTGGAGTCCGCCGGAGGGGAAGCCGAGCGGCCGCGACGCGTGCCCCGGAGGTATGAAAATTTCATGGCATCTGCAAGCAAGTCAGGTGACAACGCCGGTGGTGGAACTCAGTTCCTGACCGTCGCGGAGGTCGCATCACTGATGCGCGTCTCGAAGATGACCGTGTACCGCCTGGTGCACAACGGAGAGTTGCCCGCGGTACGCGTGGGCCGTTCCTTCCGAGTGCACGCCAAGGCAGTCCACGATTACCTCGAAACGTCGTATTTCGACGCCGGTTAGGCCTCACGAGGCATTCCCGACGGGCTGGGCCGCCACGGTGGCCCGGTCCGCGTCGGCCATTGGATCGAAGACCGCCGCGGTGGATTTCGTGACGAGTACGGTGGCGCGGTAAGGTCGGTAGTCGACCCGTTCGCCTGTGTTCTGGCGTACGACGTTATGTGAGCCAGCCTCGTTGGACGGCAAAACCTTGAAGGACCATCGGTCAGATCGTGAGGAAGTTCCCACATGGGTTCAGTGATCAAGAAGCGCCGCAAGCGCATGTCGAAGAAGAAGCACCGCAAGTTGCTGCGTCGCACCCGGGTGCAGCGCAGGAAACTCGGTAAGTGAGTTTTCTTTTTCGTTCAGAACCCGCCGACATATCGGCGGGTTTTGTTTTGCCCTGATAAAGGCTTTCTCGTCTGATGTGCCCGCCGGAAAATTACTGAGCCACTGACTGGATGAAGACGGGCAAAGTTCCGTACGCTGGGCACATGGTCGAGGGTGGGGATGTGGCGGATACAACGCCGCGCGTTGTGTTGGTGACCGGTGCATCGACTTTTCTCGGCGGATATCTGACCACTCGTCTGGCGCAGAATCCCGACATCGACCGGGTGATCGCCGTCGACTCGCGGGCCCCGTCCAAAGACATGTTGCGGCGTTTCGGTCGCGCCGAGTTCGTCCGGGTGGACATCCGGCGTTCGGCGATCGCGAAGGTGATCGACAAGGCCGGTGTGGACACCGTGGTGCACGCCGCGACCTCGGTGATGGACACCGTCGGTCATTCGCCTGCCATCAAAGAGTTCAACGTCATCGGCACGATGCAGCTGTGCGCGGCCTGCCAGCGCAGCCCGACGGTCAAGCGTTTTGTCGTCCGCTCGTCCGGCATGATCTACGGCGCCAGTTCGGCCGACCCCGCGCATTTCTCCGAAGACACCCATGCCCGGCGTGAGCCGACACACGGTTATGCCCGTGACCTGCTCGACGTCGAGGGTTATGCCCGAGGCCTCGGCCGCCGGCGACCCGACATGTCCGTCACCATCCTGCGGTTGTCGGCGATGCTCGGACCGCAGATCTCCACCCGCATGAGCAAGTACTTCTCGGCCACGGTGATCCCGGTGGTGATCGGTCACGAACCGCGACTGCAGTTCCTCCATGAAGAAGATGCCCTGTCGGCGCTCGAGCACGCGACTCTCGCCGGTCGCGCCGGCACGTTCAACATCGCCGCCGATGGTGTGGTGACACTCAGTCAGGCGGTGCGACGGGCGGGCCGCGTCGCTCTGCCGGTCCCAGGCCGGATGTTGGGAACGGTCGCCGGGGTCTACCGCGGCATGCGCGTTGCCCCGTTCCATGGCGATCAGGCCGACTACCTGACGTTCGGCCGGGTGCTCGACACCACCCGGATGCGCACCGAACTCGGCTTCGAGCCGAAGTACACCAGCTTGGAGACGTTCGACGACTTCTTGTCCCGAAAACCGTTGGAGCCGGTGATCTCACCGGCGGCCTGGCGGCGCTTGGAGCAGTGGATAGCCCAGGCCGCGAAGCAGCTGACGTGAGCCGGGCGACTGGAGAAGGTAAGTTCATCCGATGCCTGGCGCGGGGGCGACCATGGCGGGGACAATCGACAAATGTTCGACACGACCACGTAGGGGCGGCGGGCATCATGCTTGAGGGAGGTGGGTGATCGTGCAGAATCGGAATCGTACGTCCGACGCGCGAACGGCCAAGGTGATCCAGCTGTACTCCAGTTCGCCGGGCCCCGGTGGACAGCCGCGTCGTCGGCATCCGTCCCAGACCAACGGCCATCCAGCCAAACCTGCTGCGCCACAACAACACCCGAATCACCGCGGGCATCCGAACACCGATGAGTTCGTGCAGGCGCCGGTCACCCCGATCAGCGAGGACGTGCGCGCGCAGCTCGAGGCCGGACGGTTCGAGCAGGCCGCCGAGATGTCGTCGAACTTCTTGAATCTCGACGGTGTCCGGCAGACGATCGCCGACACGATCACCGGCGCCGCCGGGTACGTGCGTCAGCGCGTGACCGGTGACTACGAGGTGGACGACTTCGGTTTCGACGCCCACTTCACCGAGTCGGTGTGGCTCCCCGCCTTGCGGGTCTTGTTCGACAAGTGGTTCCGGGTCGACGTGAGCGGTATCGAGAACCTGCCGCTCGACGGTGGGGGACTGCTGGTGGCCAATCACGCCGGCACCATCCCCATCGATGCCTTGATGACGTCGGTTGCCGTGCACGACTACCACCCGAGGAATCGGCACCTGCGTGTGCTCGCCGCGGACCTCGCCTTCGACACCCCGGTCATCGGCGACATAGCGCGCCGCACGGGGTCCACCCTCGCCTGCACTGCCGACGCACAGAAGTTGTTGCGCGGCGGCGAGCTGACCGCGGTGTGGCCGGAAGGCTTCAAGGGCATCGGCAAGCTCTACAAGGACCGCTACAAGTTGCAGCGCTTCGGTCGCGGCGGCTTCGTCACCACGGCGCTGCGTGCCAAGGTCCCGATCATCCCGGTGTCGATCGTCGGGTCCGAAGAGATCTATCCGATGCTCAACGACCTGAAGCCGATCGCCCGCCTGCTCGGTCTGCCCTACATCCCGATCACGCCGACGTTCCCGCTGCTCGGTCCGCTCGGTCTGGTGCCGTTGCCGTCCAAGTGGCAGATCCACTTCGGTACCCCGATCGAGACCGGTCATTTCGACGATCAGGCTGCCGACGATCCGATGGTGGTGTTCGACCTCACCGACAACGTGCGCGAAGACATCCAGCAGACCCTCTTCCGCATGCTCAGCCGTCGATCGAGCATCTACTTCGGCTGACTCCCGCCCCACCCCGATGATGTGCTGTTATGGCGAACAAAACGCCAGGTGGGCTCCGCCATATGGGCACATCATCGGGGGGCCGGGGAGTGGGGGAGTCAGCGGCGCAGGTGGCGAACTGCGGCAGCAGCGCCGCCACCGGCCGCGCCGAGCAGCACGGCTGTCGGCACGCCGATCTTCGCGGCCTTTCGGGCCGTGCGGTAGTCGCGGATCTCCCAGCCACGCACCCGGGCGACCTCACGCAGGTCGGCATCGGGATTGATGGCCACGGCGGTGCCGACCAGCGACAGCATGGGGACGTCGTTGTGCGAATCGGAGTACGCCGTGCAGCGCTTGAGGTTCAGACCCTCGCGGATCGCGAGGGTGCGCACGGCATGCGCCTTGCCGAGCCCGTGCAGGATGTCGCCGACCAGCCGTCCGGTGAACACGCCGTCGACGCTCTCGGCCACCGTGCCCAGTGCCCCGGTCAGTCCGAGCCGGTCTGCGATGGTCTGGGCAAGCTCCACCGGTGTCGCGGTCACCAGCCACACCTGCTGTCCGGCGTCGAGGTGCATCTGCGCAAGGGTGCGGGTGCCGGGCCAGATCTTGTCGGCGATGAACTCGTCGAAGATCTCCTCGCCGAGCCGCACGAGCTCGTCGGTCTCGCGCCCGGCGATGAAGGACAGCGCTTTCTCCCGCCCCTGTGCGACGTCCTCGGAGTTCTCCCGGCCGGTCATCCGGAATTTCGCCTGCGCCCAAACGAATTCCATCACGTCGCGGTAGCTGAAGTAGTCGCGTGCGGCGAGACCGCGGGCGAAGTGCACGATCGACGCGCCTTGGACAAGTGTGTTGTCGACGTCGAAGAACGCCGCAGCGGTGAGGTCCGGCGGGACGTCGGTCGGCGTTCCGGGCTCGTCGGATTCCAGGAAGGTCGAAGGCTCGCTCTCGTCGAGTCCGCGTTCCCGCAGCTTCGACGACGCGGCCCGAGCACTGGCCTCACCGGCGAGCGACTGGCGCAGTTCGGCTGCCGACTGACGGAAACGCCCGACCCGACTCGTCAACGGGGAGAGCGGGCCCGCCGTGGCGGTGGGACGCAGTCGCTGCCCGTGGTCGCCGGCGGGCCG
Organism: Williamsia muralis NBRC 105860; assembly: GCF_001598915.1. Classification (GTDB taxonomy): domain Bacteria; phylum Actinomycetota; class Actinomycetes; order Mycobacteriales; family Mycobacteriaceae; genus Williamsia; species Williamsia muralis. Next base: position 1,080,142 of record NZ_BDAP01000002.1, read on the forward strand.
GTCGTCGAGGTCGTCGTCCCCCGAATCGTCGTCGAGGTCGTCGTCCCTGAAATCGTCTTCGGGGGAGTCGTCGTCGCGGGCGTCGTCAGAGGAGTCGTCGTCCGGACCGTCCCCGGGCAGCTCGCGCCGTCGGTCATCAGGCCCGTGGTCGTCGCCGTGCTCGGCGCGGGAACCGGTGGCGGCATCGTCCTCGCCGTCGGCGTCCCCACTGCCCGGAGTTGTGCTCACTCCATCGCCTCCTGTCGGTCGGTGCCAAGCCTAGTCGCCGATGCCTGCAACACTGGCAGGGTGAGGATCACGTTGCTGTCCCGGGCGGGTTGTGCCGCCTGCGCCCGTGCCAGGGCCGATCTACGGCCTGTTGTCGACGAGTTCGACGTGGAGTTCGACGAGGTCGACGTCGATGCCGTCGCGGCCACCGATCCATCCCTGCGCGCCGAGTTCGGAGACCGGTTGCCGGTGATCTTGCTCGACGATCGTGAGCATAGCTACTGGGATGTCGATATCCCCAGGTTGAGGGCCGATTTGCAGGGCGCCGCCGGACACTAGTCCAGACGCATGGCCAGAAGAACCGCAGCCGAGTTTGTGAATCGATTCACAAGCGGTACCGTAATGCCTCGAGTTGGTGTTGAACCTGCCATGAGCAGGTGAAGCGCACCGGAGTCCGCAAAGCCGCGGACGATGCAGCCCAGAAGAAAGACGGACGCATGGCCAAGAGTTCGGCGGGGTTCAACGCCCAGTCCGAGATCCCCAGCGCCTCGGTCGCCCGGCTGGCCACCTACCTCCACGTTCTGCGTTCGCTGAGCGAGAGCGGCGCGATGGTGGTGTCGTCCGGTCAGCTGGCCACCGCAGCGGGGGTCAATCCGGCGATCCTGCGCAAAGACCTGTCCCATGTCGGGTCGGGCGGAGTCCGCGGCGTCGGCTACGACGTCGGCCGGCTGATCGCCCGGATCGCGCTGGCCCTCGGGGTCGAACACAACCACAACGTGGTGCTGGCCGGCGCCGGCCACCTGGGCAAGGCACTGCTGGGCCGGGTGGGGTTCGAGCGACGCGGGATCAAGATCGTTGCCATGTTCGATGCCGATCCAGAGCTGGTCGGGACGACGATCACCGCGGCCGAGGGTGAGTTGGCCGTGCGAGCGCTCGACGAGATCGGTGACATCTGCCAAGAGCACGGGGTGGAGATCGCGGTCCTCGCGACCTCCGACGCCGACGCCCAGGCCACGTGCGACGCATTCGTCGAGGCCGGGGTGCACCAGATCCTGAACTTCACCGCGCTCGCGCCGAGCGTCCCCGAGCACGTATACGTGCGGCCGGTGGACTTCGCGCTGGAGCTGCAGGTGATGGCCTTCAACGCGGCCCGACGGCACAACGCGGACTCCGCGGTGGTGCCACGTGAGCAGCGCAGTAGTGGACGTGCCCCGAGGAGTGGGGCGAAGACGAGAGCACGATCAGATCAGAGATCGGTGGGCGTGTGAGTATTTTCCTGTTCGGCGTATCGCATCGCAGCGCGCCGGTACCGATCCTCGAGCGACTCGCCGTCACCGACGACGACCGTCCGAAGATCATCGACGATCTGCTGGCCAGTCCGCAGATCAGTGAGGCGATGATCGTCTCGACGTGCAACCGCGTCGAGGTCTACGCCGTGGTCGACGCCTTCCACCCGGCCCTCGAGGCCGTGGGTGAGGTCATGGGCAAACACTCGGGCATGACGGTCAACGAGATGACCAAGTACGCCTACGTGCGGTACTCCGAAGCCGTTGTCGAGCACCTGTTCTCGGTCGCCGCCGGCCTGGACTCGATGGTGGTGGGCGAGCAGCAGATCCTCGGCCAGATCCGGTCGTCCTACGCCAGCGCCGACGCGAACCGCTCGGCCGGGCGAGTGCTGCACGAGCTGGCGCAGCAGGCGTTGCGGGTGGGCAAACGCGTCCACAGCGAGACCGGGCTCGACCGCGCCGGTGCATCGGTCGTCTCGGTGTCGCTCGAACGCGCGCGGAGCATTCTCGACGGCGACATCACCTCTGCCGTTGTCCTGGGAGCCGGCGCGATGGGTGGCCTGGCCGCCGCCCACCTGGCCCGATCAGGGGTGTCGGAGCTGGTGGTCGTCAACCGCACGTTCGAGAAGGCGCAACACCTGGCGGCCAACGTCACCAAGAACCACGGCGTCCCCGCGCGGGCGGTGCGTTTCGACGACATGACCGACGCGCTGATCGGCGCCGACGTGCTGGTGACCTGTACCGGCACCATCGGCGCGGTTGTCGGTGTCGGTGAGGTGCATTCGGCGCTCGCCCGTCGCGAGAACAGCAAACCATTGGTGATCTGCGACCTGGGATTGCCTCGTAACGTCGATCCTGCGGCTGGTCGGCTACCCGGTGTCCACATCATCGATATCGAGGGTCTGCGTGGCGATGAGGCCACCAAGGCCGCCGATGCCGACGAGTTCGCCGCCCGCGAGATCGTCCTGGGTGAGCTGGCCGACTATCTGATGCATCAGCGTCAGGCCGAGGTCACCCCCACGGTCACCGCGCTGCGACAGCGCGCCGCCGAGGTGGTCCAGGCGGAGATCCTCCGGCTCGAGAGCCGGTTGCCGGGTCTGGACGACCCGCAGCGCGACGAGGTCGCCAAGACCGTCCGGCGAGTGGTCGACAAGTTGCTGCACGCGCCCACGGTGCGGGTCAAACAACTCGCGAGCACGCCGCAGGGCGACACCTACGCCGAAGCTCTTCGCGAACTGTTCGAACTCAAGCCCGGTGCGGCCGAATCGGTGTCGGCACCGGAGGTCGGGCTCGGGGACACCGCCGGACTCGGCGACACAGACGGAAAGGCCCGGTAGGACTTGAGCACCGACGAGACGAGTCCGATCCGTATCGGCACCCGTGGTTCGCTGCTGGCCACCACCCAGGCCGGCGACATCCGCGACGCACTGATCAAGGCCGGCCATCCTGCCGAACTGGTGATCATCAAGACCGCAGGCGACCTGTCGGCCGCACCGGTCCAACAGATCGGCGTCGGGGTGTTCACCACGGCGATCCGGCTGGCGTTGACCGCGGGCGAAGTGGACGTCGCTGTGCACTCCTACAAGGACCTCCCGACGGCCCCTGAACCGGGGCTGCACATCGCTGCCACCCCGCCCCGCGAAGATCCGCGAGATGCGCTGGTCGCAGCGGGTGGCAAGGTGCTCGGCGAGCTACTGCCGGGAGCCACTGTCGGCACCTCCGCGCCGCGCCGGGCGGCGCAGCTTAGAGCATTGGGTCTCGGTTTGGAAATCCGCCCCCTACGAGGCAACCTTGATTCTCGGTTGGGCAAAGTCGCGAGCGGCGAACTCGACGCGGTGGTAGTGGCTCGAGCAGGACTGGTACGCATCGGACGGGCCGACGAGGTCACCGAAGCGCTGGATCCGGTTCAGATGCTGCCGGCGCCCGCACAGGGCGCCTTGGCCGTGGAGTGCCGCGCAGACGATGCCCGACTGGTGAGCATTCTCGCCGAGTTGGACGATCCGTCCACCCGTGCGGCGATTGACGCCGAACGTGCAGTGCTGGGGGCCCTCGAGGCCGGATGCACCGCGCCGGTCGGTGCGATGGCCGAGGTGGTCGAGTCGATTGACGAGGACGGACGCATTTTCACCGAGCTGTCGCTGAGGGCGACGGTCGTGGCCGAAGACGGATCGGACGCGGTCAAGGCCTCGGTGGTGGGTCCGGTGGAACGGGCAGCCGAACTGGGCCGAGAACTCGCCGCAGAACTACTGGATCAGGGAGCAAGACAGCTTCTCTAGAAACAGTGGGCCGAGCTACAGCCCCACGGGGCAGGAGTGCTGAGCATGAGCCGTAACAAAAAGGCCACCACCCCCGGTCGCATTCTCTTTGTCGGGGCAGGCCCGGGCGATCCCGGACTGCTGACCGTCCGCGCCCGGACCGCGATCGAGAACGCCGTCACGGTGTTCATCGATCCCGACGTGCCGTCCGCGGTCGTCGAACAGATCGGCGTCGGCTGGGGTGAGCAGGCCTCATCGAAGAGTTCGTCGACCGGTGTGACCCGCTCGGGCAAACAAGACATTAGCGGCGGCGAGCAACGCGATTCGCAGGGGGGTGATCCCCAGGACGCCGACGGCACTGCCGCATCCGGGTCCGGTGCCGATTCGGCAGACGACTCGATGGGCAATGTGCGTCCCGCGCTGGGTGATCCCGCCGAGGTCGCCAAGACTCTCGTCGCCACCGCCAAGGACGGCCACGACGTCGTCCGGCTGGTCGCAGGCGACCCCCTGACCACCGATGCGGTGCTGGCCGAGGTGAATGCCGTCGCCCGTACCCAGGTGCAGTTCGAGGTCATCCCGGGACTGCCCGCGACGGCCGCTGTGCCGAGCTACGCGGGTATGCCGCTGGGTTCGGGACACACCGAGGCCGATGTCCGCGGAGAGGTCGATTGGGCGGCGCTCGCTGCCGCTCCCGGACCTCTTGTGCTCCACGCGACGTCGGGTCATCTCGCCGAGACCGCCAGCGCACTCACCGAGCACGGCCTGGCCGCGCAGACCCCTGCCGCCATCACCGTCAACGGCACCACCTGCCAGCAGCGCACCATCGAGGCGACGCTGGCCACGCTCAACGAGAGCGGAAGCGCCCTCACCGGACCGCTGATCGTCACCATCGGCAAGGTGGTCACCCAGCGCGGCAAGTTGAGCTGGTGGGAATCGCGCGCGCTGTACGGCTGGACCGTACTGGTGCCGCGTACCAAGGATCAGGCCGGCGACATGTCCGATCGGCTGGTCACGCACGGCGCCATCCCGATGGAGGTCCCGACGATCGCGGTGGAACCGCCGCGTAGTCCCGCCCAGATGGAACGCGCTGTCAAGGGCTTGGTCGACGGCCGCTACCAGTGGGTGGTGTTCACCTCCACGAACGCTGTCCGCGCAGTGTGGGACAAGTTCGCCGAATTCGGTTTGGACGCACGAGCTTTCAGTGGCGTGAAGATCGCCTGTGTGGGCGAGGCGACTGCGGAGAAGGTTCGCGGCTTCGGCATCAACCCCGAACTGCTCCCCTCGGGAGAACAGTCCTCGCTGGGACTGCTCGAAGACTTCCCGCCGTACGACGACGTCTTCGATCCGGTGAACCGGATCCTGCTGCCCCGTGCCGACATCGCCACCGAGACGCTCTCGGAGGGTCTGCGTGGCCGTGGCTGGGAGATCGACGACGTCACCGCGTACCGCACGGTCCGCGCCGCGCCGCCGCCCGCCGAGACCCGCGAGATGATCAAGACCGGTGGGTTCGACGCGGTCTGCTTCACCTCGAGCTCCACGGTGCGCAACCTGGTGGGTATCGCGGGTAAACCGCACGCCCGCACCATCGTTGCGTGCATCGGCCCGAAGACGGCCGAGACCGCCACCGAGTTCGGCCTGCGGGTCGATGTGCGGCCGGAGAACGCATCGGTGCACGAGTTGGTGGACGCGCTCGCCGAGCACGCCGCTCGCCTGCGTGCCGAGGGTGCGCTGCCTCCGCCGCGCAAGAAGGCCCGCCGCTCACGCTCGTAGGCTGGAGGACATGACCTCACCGACCGATCGTCCCAGGCGTCTTCGTACTACTCCGGCCATGCGCCGGATGGTCGCCGAAACCTCCTTGGAGCCAAGGCATCTGGTGTTGCCGATGTTCGTGGCCGACGGGATCGACGAGCCGCGGCCCATCAGTAGCATGCCCGGGGTCGTCCAGCACACACCTGATTCGCTCCGCGAGGCCGCGGTCGCGGCAGTGGAATCAGGAGTGGGTGGTCTGATGCTCTTCGGTGTTCCTGCCGAGGGCGACAAGGATGCCGTCGGGAGCGTCGGGACCGATCCGGATGGTGTGCTCAATTCGGCTCTGCGACTCCTGAAGTCCGAGCTCGGCGACTCGACTGTCCTGATGGCCGATACCTGCCTCGACGAGTTCACCGACCACGGGCACTGCGGTGTGCTCGCCGATGACGGCACAGTCGACAACGACGCCACCCTGCTGCGCTACGCCGAGATGGCTGTGGTGCAGGCGCAGTCGGGCGCGCACCTGGTGGGGCCGAGCGGGATGATGGACGGTCAGGTGGCCGTGATCCGTTCGGCACTCGACGATGCGGGATACACCGACACCGGGATCCTCGCCTACACCGCCAAGTACTCGTCGGCCTTCTACGGCCCTTTCCGGGAGGCCGTCGGCTCGTCGCTGCGTGGCGACCGCAAGTCCTACCAGCAAGATCCCGCCAACCTGCGCGAGGCGATGCGCGAACTCGAACTCGACCTGTCCGAGGGCGCCGACATCGTCATGGTGAAACCGGCCATGTCGTACCTGGATGTGTTGCGGCGGGTGGCCGACGTGGCCGATGTCCCGGTCGCGGCCTACCAGATCTCGGGGGAGTACGCGATGATCACCGCGGCGGCCGAACGCGGCTGGATCGACCGCGATGCCGCCATCCTCGAGTCACTCACCTCCATCCGGCGCGCCGGTGCCGACATCGTGCTGACGTACTGGGCGCACGAGGTCGCCGACAAACTCCGGTGACCGTGCGTCTGCCCGCGTCGAGGCGGCCCCTCCCGCCGTCGTGCGGGTCGCTGTTGTCGTCGCTGACGGCAGCATCAGCACACCGGTCCGACGCCCGCGCGCAGCCGCCCGCCCGACCTCTAGGCTGGTGCCCATGTCCGTGACTCCACCGTCCTACAGCCAGGGCCCGTACGGCGGCTCCTCGCCCGAGTCACCGAACAAGCCGGCTCTGGCCAGCCCGATGGCCATCGCCACCGAACTGTGGGCGCTGATCATCTTGGCGCAGTGCGTGGTTTTCGGTGGGCAGTACCAAGTGGCCTTCGACGCCGCCGACGAGGTGTCCCGGGACATGCCTGAGGGTGATCTCCCCGACGGCGCCATCTGGGTGGTGTACGTCATCGTGGGGCTGACCCTCGCCGCGGTGTTCGGGGTGCTCGCGTGGCTCGCCCGGTCCGGGCGGAATTGGGCCCGCCTGGTGCTCGGTTTTGTCAGTTTCTATCTCGTTGTGCAGACCGTGTCGGCGTTCTTCATCGAAGAGGCCGATCATTGGACGATGATCCCGACCGTCATCGGCGGAGTCGCGGCACTCGGCGCGGGTGTCCTGCTGATGCATCGGGACTCGGACAAGTACTGCAAAGACATGGCGGCGTGGCGAAAGAGCCAGTCGCACAAGGGCGGGCAGGCGCCGTGGCCGCAGGGCCCGCCGGGTGGGTATCCGCCCAACCCCACTTACCCGAACCCCTACCAGCAGTACCCGCAGCAGCCATATCAGCAGCAGTACTACGGGGCGCCGGAGTACCAGCAGGGTGGATACCAGCACCCCGCCGGTCCGGACAACAGCCCGCCCTCGGAGCCCGGCAACACCGATCCGAGACGTTCTGACGACGCCGGATCAGATACAGGAGAACGCAAGTGAGCACCGAGTCCGTGAACCCGGGCGTGCCCCCGAACACCGTTGTGTGGGCGTATCGGTTGTGGCTTGCGTCCGGCGTCCTGCTCGCCGTGTGGGGTCTGTTCCAGATCGCCCTGGTGCGAACCGGGACCAGCGTGGTCTTCGGGGTGTTCTTCATCCTTGTCGGGGCTGCCCTGGTGTGGGCCGGCCGGCAGGCGTACGCCGGTGACCCGCGCTGGCGGTCGGCGGTGTCGGTCCTGACGCTGATGCTCGTCGCCATCGGGATCTTCGCCTCGATGCTCTACTCGCTGCCGATGGTCCCCGCACTGCTCTTCGCGTTGATCGGACTGTCCGGTTCGCTGACCGCCAACCGCCCCACGTCCGAGCCCTGGTTCGCTCGCCGGTGAGGGACTGCGCCCATGAGTGACGAGACACCCGACCACGAGGCCGAGACGCCGGAGGTCGAAGGCGAGGTCTTGTTCTACGAACCCGGCGGCAGCTGGTGGGTGGTCTCCATCGGCCCGCTCCTGTGTCTTGCCCTGCTCATCGTCGAGATCTTCGGTGAAGGCAAGGTGCACTGGCTCGCGCTCCTGATCTTCGCCGCCGTGATCGGCGGGTTCTCGCTCATCCAGGTGTACGCGGCTCGGTCACACGTCACGGTCCGGCTGACCGAGACCACCCTGCGTCAGGGCGCTCAGACCATCGCGCTCGACGAGATCGACGAGATCTTTCCGCAGAACAACAGCCCCGAACATCAGAAGTGGGAGAGCGCTCCTGCCCTGGGTGAACTGACTGCCGTGCCGCGGCGACGCAAGGGTGTGGGCATCCAGTTGCGCAGCGGCAGACTGGCGCAGGCATGGGCCCGCGACGTCGACCATTTCCGGTCGGAACTGACCCAGGCTCACCAGGCTATCGCCCTGGGGCTCGGTCCGAAGAAGTCCTCTTCCCTCCAGAAGCCCAAGCCGAAACCGAAGAAGTCCCCGCCACCGGTACATGGTGACGAGGACTCTTCGTAGGTAGAGCTCTAGCTGAGTTGGTCTTCGACCATCGCTGTCTTGAGAAGTTCTTCTGGCACCGCGAACCCGTCGACGAGCGGGCGGGCATGCGGACGCAGTGCCGCACACAGGTCGTTGACGCCGCGGCGGATCGCCTTGGCGCGTTCCACCGAGATGTGCCGGTGCATCAGGAACCATTCGAGGTCTGCCTCGAGAGCCGAGTAGACGTACAGGTCGCAGACCTTGCCGAGCAGTTCGGTTCCGGCCTTGCTGTCGCACTTGTCGATGGCCTCGATGAACGACTCGAGCACCACCCGTTCGATGTGCGCCGTACCGACTTTCAGCAGATGGTCCTGGGCACCGTTGAACACCTCGAACGGGTCGGCGTCGTCGTCGGTCGCCCGACGCAACCGGTTGGCGCAGGTCCGCAGGAGATGGTCTTCGCGGTTGCGGAACAGCCGGATCTGGGTGCCACGGTTGGTCAGCTCGGACTCTTCGGGATCTTCGCCCGAGGTGTCCATCAGGGTCTGGACCACCTGGCGCGCAGCGGACTTCTCCAGGAACACGTCGCGGGCCATCCCCGCGATGAACCGTGCCCAGCCCACGGTGTTGAGTCCGCGGACGTCTTGCGCGTACGCCGACAACAATTCTTTGGCGACGAGCTGCGTGAGGACTGTGTTGTCGCCTTCGAAGGTGGTGAAGACGTCGATGTCGCCGCGCATGATCGACAGCTGGTTCTCGTCGAGATAACCCGCGCCACCGGTGGCTTCACGGCAGACGTTGATGGTGTGCGAGGCGTGCCAGGTGGTCATCGCTTTGAGGCCGGCGGCAGCGCCCTCGAGTTGACGCTGACGGTCCTCGTCGAGGTCTTCGGCGGACTGCAATTCGTGCAGTTCCTCGATGATCTCGTTCTGGGCGAACGCCAGCGCGTACGACTTCGCGATGAGGGGCAACAGCTTTCGCTGATGTGCCAGATAGTCCATGATGACGATCTCGTCGTCGGAGTCCGGCTGCTCGAACTGCCTGCGCACCAATCCGTACCGGGTCGCGATGGTCAGCGCTTTGCGGCCAGCGGCCCCGGCCGTTGCTGCGACACTGACCCGGCCCCGGATGAGGGTGCCGAGCATCGTGAAGAACCGGCGGTTCTCGTTCTCGATGGGCGAACTGTAGGTGCCGTCCTCGGCGACGTCGGCGTAGCGGTTGAGCAGGTTCTCGCGGGGGATGCGCACGCGGTCGAAGACGATGCGGCCGTTGTCGACTCCCGCCAGGCCGCCCTTGTATCCACAGTCGCTGGTGGTGATCCCGGGGAGATCGTTGCCGTCGTCGTCACGGAGCGGGACCACAAAACAGTGCACGCCTCGGCCGGTCGGTTCCTCGTCGGGACCACCGGTCACCAGCTGGGCGAACACCGCCGCGACCTTGGCATGCTCTGCCGCGCCGCCGATGTAGTCCTTACGTGCCAGTTTGGTGTCGGAGTTGACGACGAACTCGCCGGTGGCGGTGTCGTAGGTGGCCGTGGTCTGGATGGCCTGCACATTGGAGCCGTGTCCGGTCTCGGTCATGGCGAAGCAGCCGAGCACATCGAGATTGATCAGGCCGGGTACGTACTTCTGGTGGTGGAGATCGGTGCCGAGGTTTTCCACCGCGCCGCCGAACAGGCCCCACTGGACTCCCGCTTTCACCATCAGCGACAGATCGGCGTAGCCGAGCAGTTCGATCGCGCTGATCGAAGCACCGATGTCGCCGGTGCCTCCGTGCTTCTCCAGGAATCCGGCGCGGGGGAATCCGTGGCCGGCCAGTTCACGCATGATCTCGAGGATGCGAGCGCGGGCCTGGTCCAACGGGAGCGACGGGTCGGGTAGCAACTCGGAACGGTTCAGCTGCTCTCGCACCGCTTCACGGGTGGACCGCCAGCGTCCGTCGAGTGCGATGCGCAGGTTGTCGACCAGCAGCTCGGTGTCTTCCTCGGGGGTCTGCTTCTCGGGTAGATCTGCGGTCCGGACCTCGGGATCGATGTCCGTTGCCGTGAAGGTGTCCGCTTCGTTCGCCGTCATGGATCCGAGGTTACCCACGAGTAAGGACTTTGAACCGGCAGTTCCGCAAACCCCCGGGGGCACCCGTTGGGCCGGGCCTCAGGACGCTGTGACGGTGATCGCTTCGAGCCGCTCCATGATGAACTCACCTGCGACAACCGGGGGTTGGCCGTTTGCCGCACCGACGGGTGGGCCCAGTGGGGTCACCACCGCATCGTGATCGAGTTCATAAAAGAAGATGAGCGACATCAGGTCTTCGTCGGGAGCGTCGGCCTGCGGAGGCAACACACGGTGGCGGCCTGCCGGCCATCGTCCGCCTGTCCAGTATTCGAGGAGGTCTCCGATGTTGATGGTCAGGGCCTCGGGGTCGTAGGGGGCGTCCGCCCAGCCGCCTTCCTCGGTATAGACCTGAAGGCCGCCGGACCCCGGTTCGCGGTCGAGAACGGTGACGGTGCCGAAGTCGGTGTGCGCCCCGATCCGGAACTGTCCTTCCTCGGGACGACCCACCTCGGTCAGCGCGGGGTAGTGGTTGATGTTGGACGTCCACGTGGCTCGTTCGGCGCGGCCGAGGAAGTCATGTCCGGAATCGAGCCCGAGCGCCGCACTCATCAGCGCGAGCAGGTCGTCGGACAGCAGCTTCATCTGACGGCAGTACTCGGTGAACAACTCATCGAGTTCGGGCACCTCCGCCGGCCAGACGTTCGGCGGAAACCATGCGGCGTCCACCACCGGGTCACCGGTCGGGGTCTGCGCGCCGCAGTTGTAGGTCTCCTTGAGATCGGGTGGCGTCTCGCTCCCGTCGGCAGAACCGTTGGCCTCCATGCCCGGTCCGATCCATCCGCGACCACCGACGGCGACCGCGTATCGGCTCTTGACGTGGGCGGGAAGGGCGAAGAACCGGCGCGCGGCCGCTCGGAGGTCGGCGGGAAGTGCGGGATCGATGCCGTGGCCGGTGACCAACAGGAAACCTGCCGTCTGCAGGCTCTCGTCGACCGCTCGGCACAGTGCCTCGGCTGCGTCGCCGCCCCGGCGCCACTGGGAGATGTCGACGGTGAGAATCGGGCTGCTCATCGGTCGGTCTCCTCGGCGACGCCGATGTCTTCGTTCCACAGCCCGGGGTTGCCGTCGATGAAGTCGGCCATCATGGCCACGCACCGTGGGTCGTCGACCACGGTGACCGACACACCCAGATCGGCCAGCCAGTCCTCGCCGCCTTGGAAGTTCCGAGTCTCGCCGATGACCACCGCGCCGATGTCGAACTGACGGATGAGGCCGCTGCAGTACCAGCACGGCGCCAGGGTGGTCACCATGATGGTCGATCGGTAGTCGCGTTGCCGCCCGGCGTTGCGGAAGGCGGCGGTCTCGCCGTGTACCGACGGGTCATCGTTCTGCACGCGCATGTTGTGACCACGTCCGAGCAGTGTTCCGTCGACGGCGAACAGTGCGGCCCCGATCGGGATCCCGCCCTCGATCAGACTCTGCTGGGCTTCGGCGTATGCGGTCTCGAGCAGCGTTGCGGGCGAGACGTCGATGGAGGTGCTCATGGGGATCAACGCTGCCCGTCGTGCGCACTTGGGGCAACTGACATAGTGTCGCGGCACCGGGGGCTACGGACGTGCAATTCGTCGGTGACGAGAGGCAAGCGACAATGGTTCTGGCGTTACACGAGGTCCTCGACCGGCACCTGGCGGCAACCGATCCGCAGGTGCTCAGTGGTCACGGTCGGCTCGGCAACGAGGTCCGCTGGGTGCATTCCAGTGAGATCTTCGAGATCGGTCCGCTGCTGTCAGGTGGTGAACTCCTGCTCACCACGGGACTCGGACTGGCGGGCACCGACGCCGGTACGCGTCGCCACTACATCCGCGAGCTGGCCACTCGCGACGTCGCCGGTGTGGCAGTGGAATTAGGCAGGACCTTCGACGAGGTTCCCGACGAGATGATCCGCGAGGCTTCGTCGGTGCAACTACCGCTGATCGCGCTGCACACCGTGGTCCCGTTCATCGACCTGTGCCGCGCTGCCAACACCGACATCGTCTCGCGCGAAGTCGGGGTACTCCGCCGACGAGGTGAACTCGACGCGGCACTGCACGCGCTGATGGCGGCCGGTGCCGGTGCCCCGGCGATCGTGAAGGCCATCGCGGCTGCCATCGGGTGCCCATTGGTGGTGTTGGGCAAGAACAATGCGCTGATGGCCGCCGAGGGTGTTGATGACGACCATTCGGCGTGGCAGGTGGTGGACGCGCAGTCCGCGTCGGTGCCGGTGCAGTCGCGCGGCCAGGTCATCGCGACCTTGGTCGCCGGTCCGTCGTCGCTCGATACGGACACCATGAGGTCCCTTCTCGGCCTCGGTGCCGGACCTCTGGGTGTGGCGCTGTCGATGTCGCGCGAGCTCGGAGGGCTACGCCATCGGGCCGCGGCCACTCTGATGTCCGATCTGCTCGATCGGCGGGTCGATCGCCGTCCTGACCTCATGATGCGTTCTCGGGCAGCAGGTTTCGACCCGGCGGGCGCTGTCTGCATCGTTCCGGTGGCGATCTCTGCCCCGGCGCCCCGGATGGCCGTGCAGCTGACGGCGACCGTGACCAAGGAGCTGGCCGTGCAGTCGCTGCACGCCGACGTACATGCGACCTCCTACGCGCTGTTCGCCATGACCGATCAAGCCCGCGACCAGATCACCCAGGTCTGTGCAGCGTTCGCCGGAATCGTCGGTGAGGCAACGGTTGTGGTCGGAAATGCTGCGCGTGTTGATGCCCGTGACCTGTCCGACGCCTTGCTGACCACACGGCGAGCACTCGCGATCGCCTCCGGGTCCCGGCGTGCGATGGCCCGTCACACCGATGCGGTCTCCTCGGTTCGCGCGCTCGCGGCGGAACTCGCGGTGGAGACTCTCGACGCCGCGGTCCGCGACGACCTGGTGACCTCTGTCGGGCCGCTGGTCGAATGGGATCGGACCCACGGGTCAGAGCTCACCCACACCCTCGAGGTGCATCTTCGGCATGGTTGCAGCGCAACACGATCCGCGGTTGCCCTGCACCTGGGCAGACAGAGTCTGTATCAACGTCTCGAACGGATCCGGGAGCTGCTGGGGTTCGACTTCGCGGCGCCCGAGACCTACCCGTCTGTGTTGCTGGCCCTCTGCGCGCACCGCAGTGCGGTGCGATCGGCCTCCGGTCAGGCGGACTGATAGTCGCGACGAATCTTGCTGCGCGACAGCAGGAAGTATCCGGCGAAAGCGATGACAAATCCGGCGAAGAAGGTGATGTCTCCCAGTTCGGGCACGGCCTCGGCGACAAAACCGACATATCGTTCCTGATTGCTGAAGAGCAGCACCGAGGAGACGAGGGCGATCAGGAACGCCGACAGTCCGCCCCAGTTCGTGTACTTCGGGTCGTACAGCATCGCGGCCACGGGACGGTTCCGGCGAAGGATCTGGTCGGCGAACACGATGCCGAGCCACGGGCCGATCCAGTAGGCGACGATCAGCAGGAAGGTCTCGTAGGACTCGGCCGCGTCGGCCAGTGCCCACCAGGCAACCAGGAATCCCACGACGCCGAACACCACGGTGACGAGCGCCCGCTGGAGGCCGAGCGACATCTTGAATCCCATGGTGACAAAAGCCATTCCGCCGGAATAGAGGTTGATCGCGTTGGCCGCGACCGCCCCGACTGCGATGGCCAGCAACGTCAGGTCCGCCACGACCGACGGCAGGTGCCCGGTGAATGCGTCGGTGGGGCTCTCCGCATCCGAGCCGATCGTCACCGACGCGGCGCCGACGGCCATCAGTGCAGTGGTGGACACGAACAGCCCTGACGAGGCGAAGAATCCGGTCTTGAACCGGGACACGGTCGCGGGAAGGTAGCGGGTGAAGTCGGCCGCGTAGGGGGTCCAGCCGGCGGTGTAACCGAACGCCGTACCCACGGTCAGCAGGAAGCCGCCGAGTCCGGCGCCACCGTCGGTGGCGGGTGCGCCGAGATCGGCCTTGCTGAAGATGATGACGCCGGCGATCACGAACACGATGGCGAGAAGCGGCGCGGCAATGCGCTCGAACCCCTGGACGAGGTTGTGTCCGAAGAACGCAAAAGCTGTCTGCGCCAGTACGACGATCAGGAGCGCCAGCACCGACGGGAGACCGAACAGCGTGTTGAGGGCCAGCGCTCCACTGACGCTGTTGGTCGCGAACCAGCCGATGCCGCACATGACGGTCATGAACGCGGCGGGCACGATGTTGCCGCGGTAGCCGAAGCCCAGGCGGCCAAGAACCATCTGCGGCACTCCGTGCAGCGGGCCGCGAGCGGAGAGGGCGTAGTGAGCGAGGGCGCCGAGGAGGTTGCCCAACGCCACCGCGGCGAGGGCCTGCCAGAAGCTGAGACCGAAGTACAGCACCGAGAGGACCCCGACGAAGATCGTCGCGAACTCGAGATTGGGCGCGGTCCACGTCCAGAACATGCTTCGCGGTTTGCCGTGCCGGGCCTCGAGCGGGATGAACTCGTTGCCGCCTGGTTCGACCGCAAGCACTTTGCTGCCATACGAGCTGGGCGCCGCGTCGGCGACGGGCTCTGTTCGGGGAGTGGTCGATGTCATTGCGTCACGGTCCCCTACCTGCGGGTGCCGCGGCAACCTACAGAACGTCCGCTGGCGTGGTGTCCAGGGCGGGCGAACTGTCGGCCCGTCGGACGGGGCGCAGTGACCGGTGGTTCATATCCGACGGCCGGCCGGTTGATGCTGCGTGATGCAGTGGATGCCCCCGCCTCGCTCGAACAACGGCCGCGCGTCGACTGTGCGGATCTCACGCCCGGGGTACACATCGGACAGGATTGCCGCGGCCCGGGCGTCATTCGGATCGTCGAAGCTGCAGGCGATCACGGCATTGTTGATGACGAGGTGGTTGATGTAGCTGTAGTCCACCGGTCCCTCGTCGTCGGTCAGGACCGTGGGGGCCGGGACGTCGATGATCTGCCACCCGGGTTCTGCCGCGGCGATCACCTCTCTGATTCGAGCGCTCACCGCGTGATCGGGATGGTCGGGGTTTTGCTGGTCGTGGACCAGCACCACACCCGGCGACGGGATGGCCGCGACGATGTCGACGTGTCCACGGGTGCCGAACTTCTGGTTGTCGCGGGTGAGGCCGTACGGCAACCAGATCGCCTTATCGGCGCCGATCGTCCGCCGCAGCTCGTCCTCGACGTCTTCACGAGACCAGGTGGCATTGCGGCCATCGCCCAACTGCACCGATTCGGTCAGCACCACCGTGCCGTCGCCGTCGACCGCGATCCCGCCGCCCTCGTTGACCATCGGCGAGTCGATGCGCTGGGCCCCCGACAGCTCGGCGATCAGCGCGCCGATGTGCTGGTCTTTGTCCCATCGCGCCCACGAGGCAGCGCCCCATCCGTTGAACACCCAGTCGACGGCTCCGAGGGTGCCGTCCTCGTCGAGCACGAATGTCGGCCCGATGTCGCGCGCCCAGGCGTCGTTGAGCGGAGCCGCGACGATCTCGACGTCGCGGGAGAGGTATTTCCGGGCCGATGGCAGTTCATCCGGGTCGACGAGCATCGTGACCGGCTCGAACTCACAGATGCTGTGTGCCACCGCCGCCCATGTCCGGCGGGCTTCGTCACGCGCGGCGTCGGTGTCGCCGAGTGAATATCCGGGTGCCGGGAAGGCCATCCACACTTTCTCTTGCGGTGCTGTTTCGGCGGGCATGCGCCACTGCGACATCAGACGTCTCCGGCGCCGAAGTGGCCGTGTGCGGCAACCGGATCGACAAGACGACCATAGGTGTCAGGCCGTCGGGTCTTCAGGAACGGGAACAGTGTGAGCCAGTCACGACGCTGGGCGAGGTCGAGTTCGGCGACCAGCACGGCAGGTTCGTCGCGCGGCGCCTGCACAAGGATGCGGCCGTACGGGTCGGAGATGAAAGACGAACCGTAGAAGGTGATCTCGCCTTCGTTCCCGGTGCGGTTGGGTACCATCATGAAGGTGCCGTTGGCGATCCCGTTTCCGACGATCACCTGCTGCCACAGGGGTTGCGTGTCGAAGTCGGGAAAGTCGGGCTCGGATCCGATGGCGGTGGGGTAGACGATGATCTCGGCCCCGGCCAGCGAATACGCGCGTGCGGCTTCGGGAAACCATTCGTCCCAGCAGGTCGGCATCCCCAGGGTGGCGTCGAGTCCGGCCGGCGAGTGCACGGGATACGGGTCGGGTTCGGCGGGTCCTGCCCGGAAGTACGTGTCCTCGTAATAGCTGGCGGTGATGGGGATGTGGATCTTGCGTGTCTTGGCCGCCAGCTCACCGGTCGGTGAGACCAGGATGGCGGTGTTGAACCCGAGGCCGTCGTCGTAGGTGGTGCCGTTCTCCGCCGAGTTCTTCTCGTACAGCGACGCGTGCAGGAAGATGTTGTGCCGCTTTGCCATTGCCGAGGCGAAGGCGAATGTGGGCCCGGTGTCGAGGTCCTCGGCGGACTCGGCCGGGTTCGCGCCACCTCGGACGAACGCCGGATACCGCAGCAGGGTGATCTCGGGCAGGCACACCAGGCCCGCCCCGGCCCTGGCGGCCATCTCGACGCCCTCGGCGAGATCGGCCAGCAGGGCATCGGTGTCGGGCTGCCAGCGATGCTGCACGAGACCCACCCGTATCGGTGCACGCCCTGAGTCGGTGTCCCGGCACAGTGACGGCGGCGCCGTCAGGGCAGTGATGAGCTGCATGATGTCCTTTCCCGGACGGCGTCGCCGATCCGGTGTGTGTCCCTGCGTGTTTGCCGGGCTACGTCAGTGCGATGTATTTCGTGGTCAGGTATTCGTAGATGCCCTCTGATCCACCTTCGCGCCCGATCCCGGATTGCTTCACGCCGCCGAACGGCGCTGCCACATCGGAGATCACGCCTCGGTTGATCCCGACCATACCCGACTCGATCTTGTCGGCGACCCTCAGCGCCCGGTCCAGGTCCTGCGTGTAAAGGTAAGCCGCCAAACCGTATTCGGTGGAGTTCGCCGCCTCGATGGCTTCGTCCTCGGTGGAGAACGTACTGATGACGGCAACGGGACCGAAGATCTCGTTTCGCACGATGTCCGCGTCTGCCGGCACCTGGTCGAGAACCGTTGCGGGGTAGTAGCACCCCGCGTCGTCGGCCGACGTCTCCGTCGTGACGGAGCTCGGCAGATTCTCCGGATCGGCGCCCAGCCGCACCCGGGCCCCATCGGCTACGGCGGCGGCGACAGCCTTCGCGATGGACGTCTGCTGTTTGGTGTTGACCATCGGGCCCAGTGTGGTCTTCGGGTGGTAGCCGGGCCCCAGAACCATGGCTTCCATCTTCGCCGTCAGCGCCGCGGTGAACTGTTCGGCGATACCTTCCTGGACGAGAAAACGATTGGCTGCCGTGCACGCTTCGCCGCCGTTGCGGGTCTTCGCTGCGAACGCACCCTCCACCGCCTTGTCCAGATCGGCGTCGTCGAACACGAGGAAGGGTGCGTTGCCACCGAGTTCCATGGACGTCCGCTGAACGTTCTCGGCTGCCTGTCCGAGCAGGCGCCGGCCGACCGGGGTCGACCCGGTGAAGCTGATCTTGCGTACGCGGGGATCGGCGATCAGCGGCTCGGTGACGTCGGCTGCCTTGCTGGTCGGGAGAATCGAGAGCACACCGCCGGGCAGT
This sequence comes from Williamsia muralis NBRC 105860, assembly GCF_001598915.1. GTDB lineage: Bacteria > Actinomycetota > Actinomycetes > Mycobacteriales > Mycobacteriaceae > Williamsia > Williamsia muralis. The sequence goes on from NZ_BDAP01000002.1 coordinate 1,098,195, forward strand.
CCTGCCTCGCCGAGCAGCTTGGCGAGGTAGAGCATGGTCAGCGGGGTCTCCTGGGCGGGCTTGACGATCATCGTGCAGCCCGCGGCCAGCGCCGGACCGATCTTCCTGGTGCCCATTGCGAGCGGGAAGTTCCACGGCGTGATCGCCAGTGCCACCCCGACGGGGGCGTGGGTCACCGTGATCCGTCCGGTGCCCCCCGGCGACGGGGTGAACCGACCCGAAACCCGAACGGCCTCTTCGGCGAACCACCTCAGGAACTCGCCGCCGTAGGTGATCTCGGACTTCGAATCGGGCAGTGCTTTGCCCATCTCGAGGGTCATGATCGTGGCCATGTCGTCGGCGTGGTCCTGGACCAGATCGAAGGTGGCGCGCAGGATCTCCGATCGTTTGCGCGGCGCGGTGGCAGCCCACTCGTCCGCCACTGCGAGCGCGCTCTCGAGTGCGGTGTTCGCGTCGTCGGGCGTGGCATCGGCCACGTGGACCAGGGACGTGCCGGTGGCCGGGTCGTCCACCGAGAACGTGGAACCGTCGGATGCGTCCACCGAGGCCCCGCCGATCCACAGACCCGTGGGGACCTGGTCGAGCAGCTCGCGGAAGGCGGCGATTGGATCAGTGGCCGGGGAATCAGTCATGACAGTGTCCTCCAGATGATTCGGGCGATGTGGATGATGTGGGGTGACAATGCGCGCTCGGGCTCGGTGCGACATCGAGGGATGGGTTGCGGTCGAAGAAGCCGAATGGCTTGAGCCAGAACGAGACCGTGTCGGCCGGCATGATCGGCCAGTCCTCGGGCCGGGTGATGTGGTGGATGCCGAAGGTGTACCAGAGCACCACGTCGGTGTTGTCGATGCTGCGGTTGGCTTTCGTCCATTCGCCCAGCCCTTTGTCGGTGGCCGACTGGTTCACGAATTCACCTGCGGGCCAACGTTCGTCGGGACTGTTCTGGGTGACCCACACGGTGTGGCCGATGACCTCGGCGCGCGCGAACACCGGTGAGGCCGGGTCGAACATGGCAGGGATGGCGTCGCCGGGGACCAGTTTGTAGGCAGGATGGGTGCCCAGTCCGTTGGTGGTGTTGGTGTTCACCACCTTCCACGCTCGCTGGGTGGACCAGTTCATGTCCTGCTTGCCCTCTTCTTCGGTTCGTAGAGGGGTGTTGCGCTGCACCAGGGACAGGCCGTACGGATTGGCCGGTCCCATCGGTTCGATCTCGGTTTCGCTGGCGTAGACGGTGTTCTGGGTCCCGTCCACGTCGAGGTCGAGGCGGGCGACCAGGAAATGCTGGTGGAACGGTGCGTAGGTGCGTTCGTCCACCAGGGTGCCGTGCGGGTGGGTGGCGCCGGGTGCGATCGGCGTGGTCACCATGATGCCGGTGGCGCGCACCTCGCACTCGATGTTGCCGTCCTGGTAGAAGCGCCAGTAGACGAGGTACTCGTAGTTGGCCACGGTGACATGGAATGACACCGTGAGCCGGCGCATCCGGCGAACCTCGGCGCCCGCATCGTGATCGACATGCTTCCAGAGAACCGCGTTGTCCTCCTCGTGGATGCAAATCGCATTGGTGATCGTGTACGGCTCGCCCTTGCTGTTGTGCAGCACGGCATCGAGGTAACGGATCTCGCCGAGGCAGTCGCAGCCGAGTTCCAGGGAGGTCGTCATGAAGCCGAGGCCCCACTCGCCGATGTCGAATGCTGTTCGGCGGTAATGGTCTTCGCAGTGATCTCGGTACGGCACCATCATCTCGGCAAACGACAGCCGGTGGGCCACCGAGCGCTCGCGACCACCGTCGTTGTAGGTGACGGCGTGCAGGGTCATGCCCTCACGGTGGTTGAATCCGACGCGCACCGACCAGTTCTGCCAGGTCAGCTTGTTGCCCTCGAGGGTGAACGAGGGGCCGTCCGGCTGGGTGATCTCCAGGGGCTTGAGTGGTTGGCGGCGCGATTCGGCCCGGATCCGCTCGGGGATCCGGCCGGGCACGTACTCGCCCATGACATCCGGCGGTTCGACGCCGCCGTTGTCCTCGATCTCGAGCAGTTCCATCGTGTTGAGGTCGATGACGCAGTGCAGTCCGCTGACCGGGTGGGCGTAGGGGTTGGCCCCCGGTTCGGACCTGAGCCAGGTGTCCGACCATCCGAGCCGTCTGTTCCGGTACTTGTCCGGGGCGACGGCGTCTCCGTAGGTCCAGGTGTCCATGAACACCAGGTCGAGGTCGGTGATCCCGCGCTTCTTCAGGGCAGCGATGACATCTGGGTGGCCCCGCAGCACCTGGTCACATTCTTCGAACTCGTCGACGGTGAAGTTCGCCTGTACGCCGGGGATGTGGGTGAAGGATTCGACCGCATCCTCGGTCAGTGAGACAACCGCCTTGTAGGTGGCGTTGCGCGTCGTGTCCGAGCAGGTGACGAGTCCCTTGCGAGGAGGCCGCGGGCCTCCCGTCGCGTGGTCGGCCAGAGCTTGTTTGCTGGGCTCGAGCAGCTCGATCGAATGGAACCGCCAGCCCTCGGCGACGCCATGGTCTCGTGCGAGTAGTGCTGCCGTCGAACGGAATTCGTCGGCGCTGAAGGGGTCGAGGGGATGGCTGGTGGTCTCGGGCGGGCCGGCTGCCGGATCAGAGGACACGCGCTGCTCCTGTGGACCCGGTCAGTTCGCGCAGGCAGTTCTCGAGTACGTCGAGCCCGTCGCCGAGCAGCTCGTCACCGATGACCAGCGGGGGCAGGAGCCGGATGACGTTGCCGTACGTACCGCAGGAGAGCAACACCACACCTTGTGCGAGACAGGCTGCCACCAGGGCCTTGGTCAGCTCCGGATTGGGCTTGTTCGTACCCGGTTGCACGAGTTCGATGGCCAGCATCGCTCCTCGTCCCCGGACGTCGCCGATCTCGTCGGTGACCGAGGCCATCGCCCGCAGTCGTCCGACGGCGATCTCCTCGATCTCCCTTGCCCGTCTGGGTAGATCGAGCTCGGCCATCACGTCGAGGGTGGCAAGTGCAGCTGCGCAGGCCACCGGGTTACCGCCGTACGTTCCTCCGAGACCACCGGCATGCACTGCGTCGAGCAGATCGGCGCGCCCGGTGACCGCGGACAACGGCATACCGCCGGCGATGCCCTTGGCCATCGTCACCAGATCGGGCACCACGTTCTCGTGTTCGCTGGCGAACCATGCACCGGTGCGGGCGAATCCGCTCTGCACCTCATCGGCGATGAACACGATGCCGTTCGAGGCGGCCCAGTCGGCCAGTGCGGGAAGGAATCCGGGGGCGGGCACGATGAAGCCGCCTTCGCCCATCACGGGTTCGATGATGATCGCGGCCAGCTGATCTGCCCCGATCTGCTTGTCCATCATCGAGATCGCGCGGGCCGCCGCTTCCGGGCCGTCGAGTCCGTCATGGAAGGGGTACGAACCGGGTACTCGGTAGACCTCCGGCGCAAAGGGTCCGAAACCATACTTGTAGGGCATGGTCTTGGCCGTCAGCGCCATCGTCAGGTTGGTTCGGCCGTGGTAGGCGTGGTCGAACGCCACGACCGCGTCGCGTCCGGTGGCCAACCGGGCCACCTTGATCGCGTTCTCCACAGCCTCGGCGCCGGAGTTGAACAGCACGGTGCGCTTCTGATGGTCACCTGGTGTCAGGTGATTGAGCCGTTCGGCCACCGCGACGTACCCCTCGTAGGGCGTCACCATGAAGCACGTGTGGGTGAAATGCCGTGCCTGCTCGGCAACCGCTTCGGCGACCGCCGCGTTGCTGGCGCCCACGCTCGTCACGGCGATCCCCGACCCGAAGTCGATGAACGAGTTGCCGTCGATGTCGACGATCACGCCACCGTCGGCGTCCGCGGCGTACACCGGCACGGTCGAGCCCACGCCGCCGGCGACGGCCATCGCGCGGCGACCCTGCAGTTCATGGGATTTCGGTCCGGGGATGGGCGTGACGAGTTTGCGTTGCTGGGGAAGGCGGTAGGAGACCGCTGCTGTTGTCGTCATGGTCATTCCACCGAACTCATCACGTGCTTGATGCGGGTGTAGTCCTCGACCCCGTAGGACGACAGGTCCTTGCCGTAGCCGGAGTTCTTGAACCCGCCGTGTGGCATCTCGGCAACCAGCGGGATGTGGCAGTTGACCCACACACAGCCGAAGTCCATACCTGCGGTCATCCGGTTGGCGGTGCCGTGGTCGGTGGTCCACACGCTCGAGGCCAGGCCATAGCTCACGTCGTTGGACAGCGCGATGGCCTCGGCTTCGTCCTCGAAGGTCTGCACGGTCACCACGGGGCCGAACGTCTCTTCCTGTACCAGCGCGTCTGTCTGGCGGACTCCGGTGATCACGGTGGGCTCGATGAAGAATCCCTTGTCACCGCGGCGCTTTCCGCCGGTGACCACGGTGGCGTGCGAGGGGATCGAGTCGAGTATCGACGTCACCTTGGTGAAGTGGTTGATGTTGTTCAGCGGAGGAACCGTTGTCGCGTCGGCCTTTTCACTGAGCGCGGCAACGAACTTGTCGTGGATGGAGGAGTGCACGAGGATGCGGGTCACCGCCGTGCAGTCCTGGCCGGCATTGAAGAACGACGCCTCGCCGATGCCGTCGACGGCCTTGTCGAGGTCTGCATCGGCGAACACCACGGCAGGGGCCTTGCCGCCCAGTTCGAGGTGCGCGCGCTTGAGTTGCTGTGCGGCGGACACCGCCACGGCGATGCCGGCACGGACCGACCCGGTGATCGACACCATGCCCGGGGTCTTGTGCCCGACGATGGACGCACCCGTCCCACCGTCGCCGAGCACCACGTTGAGGACTCCGTCGGGCAGGATGCCCTTGGACAGCGAGGCCAGGACAAGCGTCGATTCGGGAGTGGTGTCAGAAGGCTTGAGCACCACCGTGTTCCCGGCGGCGATCGCAGGTCCGATCTTCCACAACGCCATCATCAGGGGGTAGTTCCAGGGGGTCACCTGACCGATGACGCCGATGGGTTCACGCCGCACGTACGAGGTGAACCCCTCCATGTACTCACCGGCCGATTTCCCCTCGAGGAGGCGGGCCGCACCGGCGAAGAACCGGATCTGGTCGGCGCCGACGGTCACCTCTTCGTCGGCGATCTGATCGGCCGGCTGCCCGGTGTTCCGTGCCTGGGCGGCCACGAGCGCATCAGAGTTCGCCTCGATGGCATCCGCCAACTTCAGCAAGGCGGTCTGCCTGGTCTTCGGGGTGGTCTTACCCCAGGACTCGAAGGCAGTGGCCGCAGCGGCCATGGCCGCGTCGATGTCGGAGGTGGTCGAGACCGGCGACGTACCGACGACCGATTCGTCGGTCGGGTTGATCAGGTCGATCGTCTCGGTGGACGACGACGCGACGAACTCGCCGTTGATGTAGTTCTTCAGGATCTCGGGCATGACGCGCGGTCACTCTCTGTCGGATTGGACTCGGGTCGAATTGGACTCGGGGGTCGATGTGGCTCGGGGATCGATGGGGGACAGGTGATGGTTGCCAGTGTTCGCCGCATCGATGTGGTTGCGGACCTGACAAAATGTCCAGGGTCTGTTCGCCGTCGGTACACTCTGTCCAACAGTCGGCTTGTTTGTGCTGGTCTGTAGCCCCGGACTGGGCCCGAGGAGGAAGGTGGAGCCGTTGACCACCACTGTCCGCTGGCTGCTTGGTCAACGTGACCTCGATCTGCGGCTGATCGGGGGAGCCGCTGGTCAGGACCGCGACATCGACTGCGCACTGAGTTCGGAACTGCCTGCCCCGCACGAGTGGCTCGCCGGCGGGGAGCTGCTTCTCACCACCGGTCTGCGTCTGCCTCCCACGACAGCCGGGCGCCTCGAGTACGTCCGGCTGCTGGACCGGGTGGGAGTCGCAGGTGTCGGATTCGGTGTCGGCCTCGGCTTCGACGACGTGCCTGCCGATCTGGTGGAGGCCGCCGATCAGGTTGGCCTGCCGCTCCTCGAGGTCCCCTTGCCCGTGCCGTTCTCTGCCATCGCGCGCACGGTGCTCGACCACATCGCCGCAGAGCGCTTCGACCAATTCGTCCGCGCGTCGCACACGCAGCCGCGCATCACCCGCGCGATCATCGCCGGCGGCATGCCGGCGGTGGTGCGCGAACTCGCGGACGCCATCGAGCAGACGGTTGTGCTGCTCGACCGTGATCAGCAGCTGGTGAGCGCGCGGCCACAACCGGTGTCCGCCGAAGATCTGGAGTCGGTGCGGTCGCAGGTGGGACGTGACCCCGCGGCGGCCAGCGGCGTCACACTGACCGGCGACCGGGTGATCACGGTGCAACGGATCAGTGTGGCAGGCAACGTATTCGGGCACCTTGCCGTCATCGGCCGAACCCCGCTCGGTGATCTCGAGCGGGTACTGGTGGGTCACGCGACATCGCTGCTCAGTCTGGAACACGCCAAACCCGGTCAGGTGATGCGCGACCAGCAGGCGCTGAACTCCGACGCGTTGACACTGGCCATGTCGGGCCCGCCGCCCGCGGCAGCGCGCAACATCGTGTTGCGCGCCGCCGACCGGGACGGGCGTGTGCGGATCGCCGTCGCGCAGTACTCGGGGGTGGGAGGTGCGCAGCAGGCCGCCGCGGCGGTGGCGGTGGAATTGCAGAACCATTGGCGACCGGTGTTCGTCGACCAGAGCGGTCCGGAGGTGGTGGTGCTCCTTCGCGGGGAGGACCAACGTTCGTTCGCCGAATCGGTGCTCGCGATGGTGGGCAGGCAAGGGGCCCGTGCCGGATTGGGCACGGTGGTCTCGGTGGACGACATCAGCGACTCGGTCCGTCAGGCTCGGCTCGGATGTGCGGTGGCCGGTGAAGGCGAGGTGGTCGACCTGGCAGCACAGGGGTCGGTGCTGGCGCTCGAGCCGGTACGCCAGGCGTTCAGCGGGGCACACGAATCGGTCCTGGGCCCGTTGCTCGAACACGATCGACGCAACGACAGCGCCCTGGTGGAGACGCTGCGCGGATACCTCCTGGCGAACGGACAATGGGAAGCCGCCGCCACCTCGGTGGGTGTGCATCGGCACACCCTTCGCCACCGGGTGGACCGCATCGAGCAACTCCTGCGCGTCGACCTCACCGACGCACGCACCCGCGCCGAACTGCTGCTGATCCTCCTGTCCGACCCCCGCTGACCCGGCAGGTCCGCGGACCCGATGTCGATGCCCGCGACGGCGCCAACCCGGTGACGACGATGATGTCCGGCCGATAGGCTGACTCAGGTGGAACTCGTCATCGGAATCGACATGGGCACCGGAAGCAGCAAAGGGGTTCTCGCCGACGCCGGGGGAACGGTGCTCGCCACCGAGACGGTTCCCCACGAGACGTCGATGCCGCGGCCGGGATGGGTGGAGGTCGACCCGGAACGGGTGTGGTGGCAGGAGATCTGCACGATCAGCTCCGCGTTGATGGCCGCCAAACCCGCGGACGGTGATGTGGTCGCCATCTGCGTCAGCGGGGTCGGCCCGTGCCTGGTTCTCTGCGACGCCGATCTACGGCCCACCCGCCCGGCCATCCTGTACGGCGTGGACACCCGGGCCAGCGCGGAGATCGCCGAGTTGACCGAGCAGCTGGGCGCCGAGCAGATCCTCGCCGATGCCGGGACGTTGCTGTCCAGTCAGGCGGTCGGGCCCAAGATGCTGTGGGTGCGCAATCACGAACCTGAGGTGTGGGCGCGCTCGGCGCGCTGGTATGGGTCAAACTCGTACATCGCCGCCAAACTCACCGGCGAGTACGTGATGGATCACCACACGGCCAGCCAGTGCGACCCGCTCTATGCGATAAAGGATTTCGAGTGGCACCGCCGGTGGGCGGAGCAGATCTGCGCGGACATTCCGATGCCACGCTTGTGCTGGCCGGGCGAGGTTGTGGGCTCTGTTCACCGTCGCGGCGCCGAGGAAACCGGACTGCCGGAGGGGATCCCGGTGGTCGCGGGCACGGTCGACGCTTTCGCCGAGGCGTTCTCGGTGGGTGTGCGTCAGCCGGGTGACCAGATGTTGATGTACGGCTCGACGATGTTCCTGATCCAGATCATCGACGAGTTCCACAGCGACCCTGCGCTGTGGACCACTGCTGGCGTCCAGGAGCGCACCCTCGCACTCGCTGCCGGGACGTCTACCGCCGGTCGGCTGATCTCGTGGCTCCAATCGGTCACCGGCAACGCCTCATTCGACGAATTGACGTCCGAGGCGATGGCGGTGCCGCCGGGGAGCGAGGGGCTGCTCTTGCTGCCGTATCTCGCGGGAGAACGTACTCCGGTGTTCGATCCCGATGCGCGTGGCGTGTTCGCCGGGCTCACGTTGCGGCACAACCGTGGACATCTGTTCCGGTCGGCCTACGAGGGGATCTCCTTCGGTATCCGGCAGATCCTCGAGATGTTCGATGATGCGCACACCGCCAAACGCACTGTCGCGGTGGGTGGCGGGCTGCGCAGCCCGGTGTGGGCTCAGGCACTCAGCGATATCACCGGCCGTACCCAGCTGGTCCCCGAACAGACGATCGGCGCGAGTTACGGCGACGCTCTGCTCGCCGCGATCGCGGTTGATCTCGTTGCGCCGGAGACCGATTGGACCAAGCTCGCTCGGGAGATCACTCCCGACCCGAAGGTCGCGTCACTCTATGACGACCTCTATCAGACGTGGCGCGAACTGTATCCGGCAACAGCAGATCAGGTACATCATCTGGCGCGGATGACCGACGACCGCTGAGAGCTGGTGGTCGGATCCACCGCGGCCGAGTCGGTTGCGCCCGCTTGTAGCGCTCAGCCCATCGTGTAGCCGCCGTCGACCGGGAGGTCCACGCCGGAGATCATCGATGCCGCGTCTGAGGCCAGCCACAGCACGGTGTTCGACACTTCCTGCGGAATCGCGAAGCGGCCCAGCGGGATCCGCGCCAGCATCGGCGCAGCTTTGGTCTCCTCACCCCACACGCGTTGACCCATCTCGGTGAGCACGACGGTGGGGCACACCGAATTGGCGCGGATCCCGTACTGGCCCAGTTCGAGCGCCAGCACCTTGGTGGCCATCACCAATCCGGCCTTGGAGGCGCAGTACGAGTAGTGCTCACGCAGCGGTGCCAGGGCGGCAGCCGAGGCGACCGTGACGATGGAACCCCCGGTGCCCTGCTCGACCATGATCGAGCCCACCCGCGCGGCCAGAAGGGCGGGAGCTCGGAGGTTGACGTTGAGCACGGCGTCGTACTGCGCGGTGTCGAGGTCGAGAACCGAATGGGGATAGGAGATCCCGGCGTTGTTGATCAGGATGTCCAGGCCGTCGAACGCGGCTGCGGCGGCACGCGCGAGTGCTTCGGGACCATCGGTGTCGGCCAAGTCGGCGACCACTGTGGCAACGCGCGTGCCGTGTTCACGGCTCAGGGTGGCAGCGGCCTCGTCGAGCTCGACCTTGTTGCGTCCGCTCAGGATGAGGTCGGCTCCCGCGCGTGCGAGCGTGACCGCGATATCGGCGCCGATTCCTTTGGTGGCGCCGGTGATCAGCGCGCGTTTGCCGTCGAGGCGCAGAGTGGTCGGATCGACAGTCGGGGTGGTCATAAGCTCTCCATGATTGCTGTGGCGGTTGCGGGATCGGTGACGAGTTGGTTGAAGAAGCCCGCGGCTGCCCCGGCGACGATCGGGTCGACCTTGTCTTTGCCGACCGCCACACCGATGCCGATCGGCACCTGCTTGAGCAGGTCCAGTTCGATGGCGATGAGCCGATCGCGTCCGGGGAAATCGACGGCCCGGCCGTCGCGGTCGTAGAAGCGCGAGCACACGTCCCCCACGGCCGAGCGCAGCGACGCCGAGCCGGTCGGGACGAATTGCGGTATGTCAGAACGTAACAGAGGCGGTGCGCCGATGCCCATCAGCGCGCAGCGGGCCTGCGACCACAGTCGCAGGACTGGCTGGATGCTGGGGTCGACCGTGAGTGAGGCGTGCAGGTCCGGCCCGGGCAGGGCGGGTGCGAAGAGGTAGTTCGGTCGGCCGCCGATCCTTCCTGCGACGAGGCGGGTGATCTCGTTGGTCTGGTACCACGGCTCGGGTTGGTCGTTGCCGCCGACGGTCGGTACCACCAGGACGCCGGGCAGTTCGGCCATCTCGTACTGGGCCACTTCGTAGACGGTGCGGCCGGAGGACACCAGGAGTACGTCGCCCGGCAACAGATTTGCGTCACGGAGGCTGCGTGCCACCGCGGGGGCGAGAACCGATCCCATGACCTCCACGGTCGGGCGCGCTGGGGTGGGCGGGGGAAGCGGGCTGCTGAGATACACCCTGTCGAGGTGCAGTGCCGCCGCCAGGCTGGTCTCCAGGTCGGCGTCGAAGAAGTCTTGTGGCGCAATCACTTCGATGCGGACGATGCCCCGGCGACGGGCTTCGGCGAGCAGCCGGCTGACGGTTGCGCGGCTGACGCCGAGCTGTGATGCGACTTCGAGTTGGGTGGCTTCTTCGGTGTAGTACAGGCGGGCAGCGGCATAGACCAGCGAGGCGGAGAAGTGGCCGGAATCCGACCCGTTCGCCGCATCGGTCGACGGGGAGGCCGCCGACCTGCGTGTCTGGTTGGCCATGAGGCACACCCCTCCGTCGGTGACTGCGATCCCGCCGATTATGGCACTGCACATTTGTTCATGCGGTGAAAACTCGTGAACATCTGTTCTGTACATATGTATCAGTAAGCGCTAACGTGACCCGGAACACAGCAAAATGAACGCGGCCTCGGCCGGTGAGGAGTTGGCTAATGGGTGAGCAACTACCCGAGAAGATGCAGGCAGTTGTCTGTCATGGACCCGAGGACTACCGCTTGGAGCAGGTCGCGGTACCGGTCGCCGGCCCCGGTGAGGCGTTGATCAAGGTCGAAGCAGTGGGTATCTGCGCGAGTGATCTCAAGTGCTACCACGGTGCGGCGAAGTTCTGGGGCGACGAGAATCGTCCCGCATGGGCCGAGACGGAGGTCATCCCAGGCCACGAGTTCGTCGGCACGGTGGTCTCACTCGACGCCGCCGCTGCCGAGCGGTGGGGGATCGCGGTGGGCGACCGGGTGGTGTCCGAGCAGATCGTTCCCTGCTGGGAGTGCATGTACTGCAAGCGCGGCTGGTACCACATGTGCGCGCCGCACGACCTCTACGGATTCAAGCGCCGTACACCCGGGGCGATGGCCGAGTACATGGTCTATCCCGGAGAAGCGCTGGTGCACAAGGTCTCCAAGGACATCCCTGCGCACCACGCCGCATTTGCCGAGCCTCTGTCGTGCTCACTCCACGCCGTCGAGCGCGCACAGATCACCTTCGAGGACACCGTCGTCGTCGCCGGCTGCGGACCGATCGGCCTGGGCATGATCGCAGGTGCCAAGTCGAAGAACCCCGCTCGGGTGATCGCCCTCGACATGGCCGAGGAGAAGCTCGAACTCGCGAAGCGGTGCGGCGCCGACCTCACCATCAACATCGCGACCGAGGATGCGGTGGCGATGATCAAGGATCTGACGGACGGCTACGGTGCCGATGTGTACCTGGAAGCCACGGGGCACCCCTCGGCGGTCCCGCAGGGACTGAACCTGCTGCGCAAACTGGGCCGGTACGTCGAGTACGGCGTCTTCGGGAGCGACGTGTCCGTCGACTGGAGCATCATCAGCGACGACAAAGAGCTCGACGTCCTCGGTGCGCACCTGGGTCCGTACTGCTGGCCCGCAGCCATCCGCATGATCGAGTCGGGGGTTCTCCCGATGGACGAGATCTGCACCCACCAGTTGCCGCTGAGCGAGTTCCAGCGCGGATTGGACCTGGTGGCCAGCGGTAAAGAGTCGGTCAAGGTGTCCTTGATCCCGGCCTGAGCGAAAGACGTATCCATGAATGAGAATTTTTCGGTCAACACTCCGATGTCCCGTCGAAACCTGCTGCGGGCGTTCGGCGTGGTGGGTGTGGCCGCTGCCGCAGCACCGATCCTGGGCGCCTGCGGCGTGGGTGGTCGAGTCGACGCGGAGAACGGTGCCGCTGCGGTCTCGGGCTCGTTCGACTGGCGTAAAGCCGAAGGCACCACGCTCAACATCCTGCAGACACCGCACCCCTACCAGCAGTCATTCCAGCCGCTGCTGTCCGAGTTCAGCGCTCTCACCGGCATCAAGGTGAATGTCGATCTCGTGCCCGAGGCCGACTACTTCACCAAGTTGAACACCGAACTCGCCGGCGGCACGGGCAAGCACGACGTCTTCATGCTGGGTGCCTACTTCATCTGGCAATACGGCCCGCCCGGATGGATCGAGGACCTGGGCCCGTGGCTGGGCAACAGCGCGGCCACCAGCCAGGAGTACGACTTCGACGACATCTTCGAGGGCCTGCGCACCTCGACCCGCTGGAACTTCGAGCTGGGTAGCCCGCTCGGCACCGGCGGTCAGTGGGCGATCCCCTGGGGATTCGAGAACAATGTGGTGGCCTACAACAAGGCCTACTTCGACAGCCGGAAGATCGCGCTGCCGGACAACTTCGACGACTTCATCCAACTCGCAATCGATCTCACCGATCGCTCCGAGAACCGCTACGGCATCGCGACCCGCGGCTCGAAGTCGTGGGCGACCATCCATCCCGGCTTCATGAGTCAGTACGCCCGTGAAGGCGCCGTCGACTACACGCTCGACGGAGACGAACTGGTGGCCCGAATGAACTCCGCTAAGGCTGTCGATTTCACGCGCAAGTGGATCGAGATGCAGCACAAGGCCGGACCCACGTCGTGGACCACCTACGACTACCCCAACGCCACCGGCGACCTCGGTGACGGCAAGGCGATGATGGTGTACGACGCCGACAGCGCCACCTACCCCAAGAACAAGCCCGGTGCCAGTGCGCAGGCAGGCAACCTCGGGTGGTACCCCGGACCCGCGGGACCGGACGGCAACTACAACACCAACCTCTGGACCTGGACGTGGGCGATGAACTCGCTGTCCAAGAACAAGCTCGCCGCCTGGCTGTTCATGCAGTGGGCCACCGGCAAAGAGGCGATGAACAAGGCCGTCGAAGGCGGCATCTATGCCGACCCGGTCCGTAAGTCGGTGTTCGACAGCACGTTCAAGCGGATCGCGGCCGATCAGCCGGGCTACCTCGAGACCTTCGAGACGGTCATCGGGTCGTCGAAGATCCAGTTCACCCCGCAGAAGAAGTTCTTCGACACCACCAAGGACTGGGCGGTGGCGTTGCAGGACATCTACGGCGGCGACGACGCCCAGTCCCGGCTGGACAGTCTGGCCAAGACCAACACCTCCAAAGTGAATCTCTAACGGAGAGAGAAGAACCAATGACCACTCAAGCGTCAAAGGCGACGACGGATGGTGTTTCGGACCAGCCGCCTGTCCGTGCGGACAAACCGGTCGAGGTGCCGACCTGGCGCCGACGGCTGCGCCCCTACCTGCTCTCGCTTCCCGCACTCATCATCGTCATCGGCATCCTGTACCCGTTCTTCGTCGGTGCCTACTACTCGGTGCTCAACTACGCGGCCGTCAACCCCGATCCCGTGTTCGTCGGTTTCCGTAACTTCGCCTCGGTGCTCGGCGACCAGATCTTCTGGCAGAGCGTGCAGGTCACCGGAGTGTTCGCGGTGGTTGCCACGGCGGTCGAGACCGTCCTGGGCGTGGGCCTCGCGCTGTTGCTCAACCGCTCCAGCATCATCGGCAAGATCTTCGAGAAGGTCCTGATCCTGCCGCTGATGATCGCACCCGTCATCGCGGGCGTGATCTGGAAGCTGATGTTCAACCCGCAGTTCGGAATCCTCAACCACGTTCTGGGACTGGGGAACACCTTCGACTGGTTGTCCAGCACCAACGCGCTCTGGTCGGTGATCCTGGTCGACGTCTGGATCTTCACACCCTTTGTCGCGATCCTCGTGCTCGCGGGCATCCGCTCGCTGCCGAAGGAGCCGTTCGAGGCCTCCGAGGTCGACGGTGCCAACTGGTTCTTCATGTTCCGCAAACTGATGCTGCCGATGCTGTGGCCATACATCCTGGTGGCCGTCATCTTCCGGTTCATGGACAACCTCAAGGTGTTCGACGCGATCTACGTGCTCACCGCGGGCGGCCCCGGCGTCTCGACCCGCACCCTTCAGATCGGCGCGTTCGAGGACGCGATCATCAACCTCGACTACTCCCGTGGAGCGACCTACATGTTGCTGCTCTGGATCATCGTGTTCATCACCGCACGCGTTCTCGTCAGCGTGCTCGGAAAGGCGCAGCGACGAGCTGCGGGAGCGGAGTCCTGACATGGCGCGTGAACTCTTGCCCGGTCAAAAACGTTTCACCGTCGGGTCGGTTGCGGCCGACCTCACCCTGATCGCGTGGTTCATCTTCTCGCTGTTCCCGATCATCTGGATGGTGATCCTCTCGCTGAAGAACACCGAGCAGCAGACCAGCACCTACTTCTCCTTCAGTCCCACCCTGGAGAACTTCTCGACGGTGCTGTCCAACAAGGGAACCGAGCTGACCAGCGTCGACTTCAAGGCGTCGCTGCTGACCAGCCTGATCAACTGTGGTGGTGCGGTCATCGTGTCGCTGGTCATCGGAATCCCCGCGGCTTACGCGGCCGGCCGGTGGAAGTACCGCGGCAGTGAGGATCTGATGTTCCAGATGCTCTCGTTCCGGTTCGCCCCCGAGCTCATGGTGATCGTCCCGCTGTTCGTGATCTACAACCAGATCGGACTCTTCGACACCAACGTCGGAATGATCTGGGTGCTGCAGTTGGTCACCATGCCGCTGGTGGTGTGGATCCTGCGTTCGTACTTCCAGGATCTGCCCGAAGACCTCGAGCAGGCGGCCCTGCTGGACGGCTACACCCGGTCCAGGGCGTTTGTGATGGTGGCGCTGCCGCTGGTCCGTCCGGGCATCGCGGCCGCCGGACTGCTGGCATTCATCTTCGCGTGGAACAACTACGTGTTCCCGTTGATCCTCGCCGACAGCAATGCCGGTGTGACGGTGGCGATCACCAAGTTCCTCGGCGGCGGCGGTCAGGCCTACTACAACCTCACCGCGGCAGCTGCGGTCATCGCGGCGCTGCCCCCGCTGATCCTCGCGCTGACCATTCAGCGCTACCTCGTCCGCGGTCTTTCGTTTGGAGCGGTGAAAGCATGAGCACTCTCAGGCTCGACAACCTCAGCAAGAACTACGGCAAGACGGTCGGCATCAAGGACCTGTCCCTCGACATCGCGGACGGCGAGTTCTTTGTCATCCTCGGACCCAGTGGTGCGGGAAAGACCACCACCCTCAAGTCGATTGCCGGTCTGGTCGACGTCGATGCCGGTTCGGTGCACATCGGCGGCGTCGACATGACACTGGTGGAGCCCTACCGCCGCAACGTGGCGATGGCGTTCGAGAGCTACGCGCTGTATCCACAGAAAACGGTGTCGCAGAACCTCGAATCGCCGTTGAAGTCGGGACGGACGGGCAAGTACACCGACGCCGAACGCAAGCAGCGCATCGATCAGGTCACCACCACACTGGGCATCAACCATCTGCTCGAGCGCTTCCCCCGTGAGCTGTCCAACGGACAGCGACAGCGTGTTGCGCTCGGCCGGGTGCTGGTGCGACCGGCGGATGTCTACCTGCTCGACGAACCGCTCAGTCACCTCGACGCCAAGCTCCGCGCGGCGATGCGTGCCGAGCTGAAGCAACTCGGCCAGATGTCGAGTACCACAACCATTTACGTCACGCACGACTACCAGGAGGCGCTCGCGCTCGGTGATCGCATCGGGGTGCTGCGCGACGGAGAACTGGTCCAGGTCGGCACGCCCGAGCAGATCTGGCGCAGCCCGGCCGACACCTTCGTGGCGAAGTCGTTGGGGCAGCCCGAGATCAACGTCGTCGACGCTGTGATCGATGGCTCGACCGCTCGGCTGGGCGACGGATCGGGAAGGGTGCGGGTGCCGGACGGCGTGATGGCGTCGTCGGGCGACCGTGTGCGCGTCGGACTGCGGCCCTGTGATCTGAAGGTGCTGGGTCGCGGCGAACGGATCCCCGACGATGCGATGCAGTTGCACGGTCGGGTGATGCTGGCCGAGCGACTCGGCCGGAACGTGGAACTCACCATCGACTCGTGTGGACGGCAGATCATCGCATTGTCCAGCGGGCGCGAACATTTCGCAGAAGGCACCGAGGTGAGCCTCACCGTCGCCAACCGCGATGTCCACGTGTTCGACGACGAGCAGGCCGGCGCGGACAGCGTGCGGCTGATATCGAACGTGCAATCGGAAATGGAGGCAACCCGGTGAGCTCGACGACCATCCCCGCCCCGAGTCAGGTGTCGTCTGACGTCGCCAAGAGCTTGACCCTCGACAAGCTGGTGAAGACGTACTCGGCCCGCGGCCGCGAGAGTTTCCAGGCGGTCAAGGGCATCGATTTGACCATCGCCCCAGGGGAACTCGTCGCATTGCTCGGTCCTTCGGGCTGTGGCAAGACGACAACCCTGCGCATGATCGCCGGTCTGGAAACCGTCACCTCCGGTTCGATCAAGGTCGGAGACAAAGAGATCTCGCAGTTGCCCGCAGCCAAACGGGGCATCGGTGTGGGGTTCGAGAGCTACGCCCTGTACCCGCCCATGTCGATCCGCGACAATCTCGCGTACGGCCTCAAGGCCCGCAAGGTTTCCGGTGCCGACCAGCTGGTGGAGACCATCGCCAGTCGTTTGGAGATGGAAGACCTTCTGCCGCTTCGGCCGGCGAGCCTGTCGAGTGGTCAGAAGCAGCGGGTGGCGCTGGCGCGAGCGCTCGTCCGCAACCCACCGGTACTGCTGCTGGACGAGCCGCTGAGTCACCTCGACGCATCGGCCCGGCAACGGGTGCGCCGCGAGCTCAAGGTGCTGCAGCGCGAATTCGGATACACCACCATCGTGGTCACGCACGACCAGGTCGAGGCGCTCTCGCTCGCCGACCGTCTCGCCGTGATGAACCACGGCGTGATCCAGCAGTTCGGCACGCCGGACGAGGTCTTCGACGACCCGGCCAATCTCTTTGTCGCCGAGTTCGTGGGCGAACCGCAGATCAACGTGCTGCGCGGCGTCACCCGCACCATCGACCAGACAGTTTTCGTCGAGATCGGGCGTGGTGCAGGACGATTGGCGACCACCGTGCGTGGCCCGATCGCCGATGGCACCCGGGTGTCGGTGGGGTTGCGACCGCAGGATTGCTCGGTTGTCCGGGCCGCCGGTGATCCGACCGTGTCGGCGTCGGTGGCGTACTTCGAGCATCTCCTGGAGTTCGGGCTGGCCACGTGCACGGTCAGTGGCATCGAGGAAGGGATCGTTGTACAGACGCCCGCCGAGGACCACTTCACCACCGACCAGAAGATCGAGATCGGCGCCCCACCCGAGCGCGTGTACCTCTTCGACGCCGATGGCGGGGAGCGGTTGCGATGACCCGGTTGTTCAACGACCCGTCGCGGTTCTCCGAGGACATGCTCGCGGGCTTCTGCGATGCCAATTCCCGGTACGTCGCGGCCGTGCCCGGGGGAGTGGTGCGTGCGCACCGGACACCACCGGGCAAGGTCGCGGTGGTCGTCGGCGGCGGCTCCGGTCACTACCCCGCGTTCTGCGGCGTCGTGGGCCCGGGATTCGCCGACGGGGCCGTGGTGGGCAACATCTTCACCTCGCCGTCCACCGACGAGGCCACCTCGGTGGCCCGCGCCGCCGACGGCGGTGCCGGCGTGTTGCTGACCACCGGGAACTACGCGGGCGACGTGATGAACTTCGGGCTCGCCGTGCAACAGCTGCGGGCCGAGGGAATCGACGCGCACTACCTGGCGGTCACCGACGACGTCGCCAGTGCACCGGCCGGTGAAGAGTCCCGACGGCGAGGCATCGCAGGCGATTTCACGGTGTTCCGGTGTGCCGGTGCCGCGGCCGATGTCGGCCGGGACATGGCGGGCGTCCTCGACATCGCCCGGCGGGCCAACGACGCGACGCGCACACTCGGTGTCGCTTTCGACGGATGCACGATGCCCGGGGCAGATGCCCCGCTGTTCACCGTCCCGGCCGGGAAGATGGGTGTGGGCCTCGGCATCCATGGTGAACCGGGTATCGCCGACGAGCCGATGCCGACAGCCGAGGAACTGGCCCGCACACTGGTCGACGGCGTGCTGGCAGCAGCTCCCACCACCGACTCGAAGCGGATCGCCGTGATCCTCAACGGGCTCGGCCGCACCAAATACGAGGAACTGTTCGTGGTGTGGTCCACGGCGTCGGCGCTACTTCGCGAGGCGGGGTACACCCTGATCGATCCCGAGGTGGGGGAGCTGGTGACCAGCCTCGACATGGCCGGTTGTTCGCTCACCGTGATGTGGCTCGACGACGACCTCGAGCGTTTCTGGACGGCCCCCGCCGACACCCCTGCCTACCGGAAGATGACCGGCGACCACGTCGGCCCGTCGATGGGTGATGCGCAGTTACGTTCGCAGACAGATGAAGTCGCGGTCGCCGCGGCCCCCGCGTTGGCATCTCTCTCGGACGAGGCGGGGCGCCGCACCGGGCAGGTGGTCGGAGAGGCATTGCACGCCCTTGCCGATGCGGTGGCCGGCGCCGAGACGGAGCTCGGCCGCATCGATGCCGTGGCAGGCGACGGTGACCACGGCCGCGGAATGGTCAAGGGCAGTTCGGCCGCTGTCGCCGCGGCCGATGAGGCCATAGCCGCTCAGGCCGGGGCCGGATCGGTACTCGCCGCTGCCGGAAAAGCCTGGGCCGCAAAAGCAGGCGGCACGTCGGGTGTGTTGTGGGGTGCGCTGCTCGGTGCACTCGGCGCCCGGCTCGGCGACACCGGTTCACCCGATACCGCACTGCTCGGTGCCGGTCTGCGCGACGGGTATCAGGCACTGGTCGATCTCGGCGGTGCTGCGCCCGGCGACAAGACGATGCTCGACGCGCTGGGACCCTTCGTCGAAGAGATCGAACGACAGGCCGCCGATGGCGTCGGCTGGCACGAGGCCTGGTCGGCCGCCGCAGTGGTGGCCGACGAGTCCGCACAGGCCACAGCTCGATTACGACCGAAGGTCGGCCGTGCCCGGCCCCTCGCCGAACGCAGCGTCGGGACACCCGATGCCGGCGCGATCTCACTGGCCCTGTCGGTGCAGGCAATCGCCGACCGAACCAGCGCCCTCGTGGGCGCAGGGCACTCAAGCGATGAGAGGACATCTCACTCATGACCGATTCACAGAACTCCGGCGCACTACGCATCGTCATCGGATCCGACGACGCGGGCTACGAGTACAAGGAGACCCTGAAGGCTGACCTGCAGTCCGACGGAAGGGTCGACAGCGTCGTCGACGTCGGAGTCGGTGCCGACGACCAGACCGCGTACCCGCACGTCGCCGTGACAGCCGCGCGGATGGTCGCCGAGGGCAAGGCCGACCGCGCGCTGCTGGTGTGCGGCACCGGGCTCGGTGTGGCCATCAGTGCCAACAAGGTGCCGGGTGTGCGGGCGGTGACAGCGCACGACAGCTTCTCCGTCGAGCGGTCGGTGCTCAGCAACAACGCACAGGTGCTGTGTTTCGGACAGCGGGTGGTCGGGCTCGAATTGGCCCGCCGGCTGGCTCGTGAATGGCTCGACTACACCTTCGATCCCGAAAGTGCCTCGGCCGGAAAGGTCGCCGCCATCGACGACTACGAGCACAAGACCGCCGGCTGAGGCAGAACTTGGTGGGTCCGGGTAGAACGTTTCTCCCCGGTCGCGTTCCCCGGGCCCACCATTCCCACCGGAGAACACTAAGGTCCCACCGTAAGAACACGAAGGTCCCACCGCAGAATACGAAGGCCTGGACCATCCATGGCCGGGGTCACATCAGGACATTTGCCACACTGGAGATCGTGCCGCACACCACCGACCGTTCCGCCCAGCTGTTCGAGCGCGCTTCGCGCTCCATACCCGGCGGGGTCAACTCGCCGGTTCGTGCCTTCAACTCGGTTGGAGGTACACCCCGATTCATCTCCAGTGCCTCCGGGTACCGGCTGAACGATGCCGACGGCAACAGCTACGTCGACCTCGTCTCCAGCTGGGGGCCGATGATTCTCGGTCACGCCCATCCGGCCGTCGTCGAGGCGGTGCAGACAGCCGCGACCACAGGTTTGTCGTTCGGTGCACCCACCGAGGCCGAGATCGATCTGGCCGAGGAGATCATCGCGCGGGTCGACCCGGTGCAGCAGGTCCGCCTGGTGAACTCGGGCACCGAGGCCACCATGTCGGCGGTCCGGCTGGCCCGCGGGTTCACCGGTCGCAGCAAGATCATCAAGTTCTCCGGCTGCTACCACGGTCACGTCGACGCGCTGCTGGCCGACGCGGGTTCGGGCGTCGCGACCCTCGGGCTGCCGACGTCGCCCGGTGTCACCGGCGCTCAGGCGCAAGACACCATCGTGCTCCCGTACAACAACCTCACCGCGGTCCGCGAGACCTTTGCCGCGTACCCCGGTCAGATCGCCGCAATCATCACCGAGGCGGCGGCAGGCAACATGGGGGCGGTGGCCCCGGTCGACGGCTTCAACCAGGGCCTCAAAGACATCACGTCGGCAGATGGCGCCCTGTTGATCATCGACGAGGTGATGACGGGGTTCCGCGTCAGCAAAGCCGGCTGGTTCGGCCTCGAGGGTGTCGCAGGAGACCTCTACACCTTCGGAAAGGTGATGAGCGGCGGCCTGCCTGCCGCTGCCTTCGGTGGCCGCGCCGACATCATGGCCTACCTCGCGCCGGCCGGCCCGGTCTACCAGGCCGGCACCCTGTCCGGTAACCCAGTCGCGGTGGCGGCCGGTCTCGCCACCCTGCGCCACGCCGACGACTCCGTCTACGCGGCACTCGACGCCAATTCCAAACAGCTCGGTTCCCTGATCGGCGGGGCGCTCACCGCGGAGGGAGTCGGCCACCGCGTCCAGTTCGCAGGCAACCTGGTCAGTGTCTTCTTCACCACGCGACCCGATGCTGCGATCAACGACTACGCGGCCGTGAAGAACACCGAGACCTGGCGTTTTGCGCCGTTCTTCCACGCGTTGCTCGACGCCGGGGTATACCCGCCGCCCAGTGCGTTCGAAGCCTGGTTTGTATCCGCGGCGCTGGACGGGGATGCTTTCGGTGTCATTGCCGACGCACTACCGGCAGCTGCGGCCGCGGCTGCACGTGCTCGGAAGGAGAACTGATGCAGCAGCGCACCATCGTGCACATGATGCGGCACGGCGAGGTACACAACCCGGACGGCATTCTTTACGGACGCCTGTCGGGCTTCCATCTCTCCGAGCTGGGCGCGTCCCAGGCGCAAAAGGTCGCCGACTCCCTGGCCGACCACGACATCACCCATGTGTTCGCGTCGCCGCTGCAGCGTGCGCAGGAGACGGCCACTCCCATCGCCGCCTCGCACGGCCTGGAGATCATCACCGACGAGGGTTTGATCGAAGCCGAGAACACCTTCGAGGGCCTGCGCGTCTCGGCGGGCGACGGAGCTCTGCGTCGGCCGCGGCACTGGCCCAAACTGCGCGACCCGTTCACCCCCAGCTGGGGCGAGCCCTACATCCAGCTCGCGCACCGCATGCTCGCCGTCGCCAACAAGGCGCGCGAGGAAGCTCGAGGCCATGAGGCCGTGTGCGTCAGCCATCAGCTGCCCGTCTACACGCTGCGACGTTTCCTCGAGGGCCAGCGTCTCTGGCACGACCCGCGTAAGCGGCAGTGCTCGCTGGCGTCGCTGACCAGCCTTCTGTACGACGGCGATGCGCTCGTCGACATCGTGTACTCCGAGCCGGCCGGATCATCTGATCCGCTCGCCACAGGAGCTTGAGGGAAAACGGAACATCTTGACGGCGAACGACAATGGGGGCCGACTTGGCCGCGGGCGCAGTGTTGCGCGCGTATTGGCCCCGTTGGGATGGCGACTGGGTCTACTGGCCGTCCTCGGCCTGGTGACCCTGCTCGTGATGACGGCGTGCAGCACCGGCGATGACGCGGTCGCCCAGGGCGACACCTTCGAGTTCGTCTCGCCCGGCGGCAAGACGGTCATCTTCTACGATCCTCCCGCCGACCGCGGCAAGGTGGCCGCCATCTCCGGCGAGGACCTGCTCGACGACACCAAGACCATCAACCTGTCCGACTTCGCAGGCCAGGTCGTGGTGATCAACGTGTGGGGTTCGTGGTGTGGCCCGTGCCGCGGCGAGGCCGCGGCCCTGGAGCAGGTGTACGAAGCCACCAAGGCCCAGGGCGTGAGTTTTCTCGGTATCGACCTGCGCGACGAGAAGAGCACGGCACGTGACTTCGTGAAGGACCGCGGCGTCACCTACCCGTCGATCTTCGACTTCCCGGGCCGCACATTGGCCAAGCTCACCACCCCCACATCTGTGGTTCCGACCACCCTCGTTCTCGACCGCGACCACCGCGCGGCCGCCGTGTTCCTCAAGGCGATCACCGCCGAAGAGTTGCAGCCCGTCGTCGAGCGGGTCGCCGCCGAGAGTGCGCCGCAGCAATGACGCCGGTGATGCTGAGCGCCGGAGCCCAGAGCACGGCAACGCTCGCCGGTGTGGGGGACAGCTTCTCCAACACCGTCTCGACGGGCCCACTGTTGCTGGCCCTCGGCGCGTGTGTGCTGGCCGGTCTCGTCTCCTTCGCCTCACCGTGTGTGGTGCCACTGGTGCCCGGCTACCTCTCCTACCTTGCCGGTCTGGTCGGAGCCGAGGCGCCGGCGATGTCGCCCAAGGAGTCGAGAAAGGCTGGGCGACTTCGGGTCACCGGTGCGGCGCTGCTGTTTGTCCTCGGCTTCACGGTGGTGTTTGTCCTCGCCACCGCATCGGTGTTCGGGATCACGAGCACGTTCATCGTCAATCGTGAACTGCTGCAACGCATCGGCGGCGTGGTCACCATCATCATGGGGCTGGTGTTCATCGGGCTGATCCCGATGTTGCAGCGCGACGCGAGGTTTCATCCGCGACTGGTGTCCAATCTCGTCGGCGCACCCTTGCTCGGCGCAGTGTTTGCACTCGGCTGGACACCCTGCCTCGGTCCCACCCTTGCTGCCGTCATCACCACCGCGAGCGGCACCGAGGGTGCAACGGCTGCGCGTGGGGTCACCCTGATCGTCTTCTACTGCCTCGGCCTGGGGTTGCCGTTCGTCCTGCTGGCCTTCGGCTCCGCGTGGGCTCTGCGGGCGGTGGGCTGGATGCGCCGACATGCCCGGGCCATCCAGATCTTCGGAGGTGTACTACTGGTTGTCGTGGGCGTGGCACTGGTGACCGGACTGTGGGATCAGTTCATCGTCTGGGTCCGCGACATGTTCGTCACCGACACGGTGCTGCCGATATGACCGCCACCGCCACCAGAGCGCCGCAGCCGGGCAAGGTGCCGCCGCCCAGCCCGATCAAGCGCTACCTCCTGTGGCCCGCACGTAATCTCTGGCGCTCGCTGACGTCCATGCGCACCGCGCTGGCCCTGTTGTTCCTCCTCGCCTTGGCCGCGGTACCCGGCGCGCTGCTGCCACAACGCGACCTCAACGAGCAGAAGACCCAGCAGTACATCGCCGACCACGGCTTCTTCGGTGAGCTGTTCGACAAACTGCAGATGTACGACGTCTTCGGCAGTGTTTGGTTCACCGCGATCTACGCGCTGCTGTTCATCTCCCTGGTCGGGTGCCTCACCCCGCGCATGATGGAGCACGCCAAGTCGCTACGGGCGCGTCCGGTGGCCGCCCCGCGCAACCTCGGACGGTTGCCGCGGCACGAGAGCCACGAGGTGGACGGCAGCCCCGAGGCCATCGCGGAGCGGATCAACAACGGACTCCGCGGATGGCGTAAGACCACTCGGACCACGCAGCGCACCGAAGCCGACGGCTCGGTGGTCACCGTCACCGAGATCTCCGCGGAGAAGGGTTACCTGCGCGAGTTCGGAAACCTGGTCTTCCACTTCGCTCTCCTGGCGTTGCTCGTCTCGATCGCGGCAGGCAAGTTGTACGGCTACGAGGGCACTCGCATCCTGGTGGCCAACGGCGACGAGGGACTGTGCAACACCTCCACGGCGGTCTACGACTCGTTCCGGGCCGGCAACCTGGTCGACGGCACCAACCTCAACGAGTTCTGCATGCAGGTCGACTCGTTCGAGGCCAAGTTCCTGCCCACCGGCCAGCCCGAGGACTACAGCTCGAAGGTGCGGTACCAGGTCGGCGACGACATCGACGGCGACACCTGGAAAGACGCAGAGGTCAAGGTCAACCATCCGCTACGGATCGCAGGCGACCGGATCTACCTGCTGGGCAACGGCTTCGCCCCCACCTTCACCGTCACCTTCCCGAACGGCGAGACCCGTTCGCAGACCGTCCCGTTCCAGCCCAACGAGCTGCAGACGATGATGTCGAGCGGTGCGGCCCGGTTCGACACCCCCGCCGGGCTGTACCCGAACGAGGACGAGCGCCGCAAGAACCAGATCGCGATCGAGGGGCTGTTCGCGCCGACGGCCGTGTTCCACGGCGGTCTGATGACGTCGTCGTTCCCGCTGCCGGAGAACCCCGCCGTCGCCGTCGACATCTACCAGGGTGACACCGGCCTCGACACCGGCCGTCCGCAGAATGTGTTCAGCCTGGACGTCAACCTGATCAACCAGGGCAGGCTGCTCAAGAAGGAGCGGGTCAACCTCCAGCAGGGAGAGAAGGCGACCCTGGAGAACGGCACCACCGTTTCCTTCGACGGCTATCAACGCTGGGTGTCGATGCAGGTGTCCCACGACCCTGCCCAGAACTGGGTCCTCGGTTCATCGATTGCGATGCTGGCCGGACTGCTGGTCTCGCTGTTGATCAAGCGCCGCCGTGTCTGGGCCCGGATCACACCACTGGCCGCAGGTACGAGCCTTGACGATGCCGGTGCGCGGGCGCCCGCAGACACCGCAGATCAGGCTGGCGATTCCGCCCACGGACCGGATTCTCAGAATCGGCCCGAGACCTCTACTCTGGGTGTGCGACGCTGTGTAGTAGAGATGGCCGGGCTGGCCCGGACCGACCAGGCCGGATGGGGAGAAGGCTTCCCGGACATGGTCGCCGACCTGCTGGGGATCACCCCGCCGGCGTCCGGCAACCAAGCCACACAGGGCAACAAGCGTAAGTAGCGATCGGCTGCGGAAGGTGAGCGATGGACGTCAACGAGACGCTGTCCCGATATTCGGATCTGTGCTTCGGGACCGCGCTGACGGTCTACGTACTGGCGATGGTCATGTTCCTGGCCGCGCTGGCCAGCAAGCGACAGGTCGTCGAGAAGTCGGCTGAACTCGTCGCAGCAGGCGCCGGCCCCACCGTGGCGCCCGCGTCTGATGTCCGTACCCCGGGCAAGCTCGAGACCGCGGCCAAGGCGCCGCTAGGTGATCGGCTGGCCAAGATGGCGTTCGGCGTGGTGTTGCTCGCGACCGCGCTGCAGATCGGGTCGATCGTCCTTCGTGGTTTCGCGACCGGTCGCGCTCCGTGGGGCAACATGTACGAGTTCGTCTCGATCTCGTGTGCGGCGGGCATGGTCGCCGCCCTGTTCGTGCTCCGTAAACGCGAGTACCGGCCGCTGCTCGGGTTCGTCCTGTTGCCCGTGGTGATCCTGCTGTTCATCGCAGGCACCTACCTGTACACAAACGCCGCCCCGGTGGTGCCCGCCCTCAAGTCGTACTGGCTTGCCATTCACGTCTCGATCGTCGCGACGGGTTCAGGGGTGTTCCTGGTATCCGGTGTCGCGAGCATCCTGTACCTGCTGAAGCTCAAGTACCCCAACCCGAGCGACCGGTTCTGGGGACGCATCCTGCAACGCGTGCCACCCGCGCAGACCCTGGATCGACTGGCCTACAAGACCGTGGTCTTCGCCTTCCCCCTCTTCGGGCTCGGCGTGATCTGCGGAGCCATCTGGGCCGAAGCGGCATGGGGCCGGTTCTGGGGTTGGGATCCCAAGGAGACGGTGTCGTTCATCGCCTGGGTGATCTATGCGGCCTACCTACACGCCCGCGCAACCGCAGGCTGGCGCAACACCGCCGCCGCGTGGATCAACATCGCCGGTTTCGTGGCGATGTTGTTCAACCTCTTCATCATCAATCTGGTTGTGTCCGGCCTACATTCGTACGCCGGACTCTGACCTGACCCGAGGTGGACCGCCGGACCCGAGGGTCCGCCGGACCATGCTCACTCGTCGCGGTCGGCCTGCTGCTTCTTGACGACCTTGAGTAGCTCGATGACCACGTCGAGGGTGTCGGTGGAGATGGCCTCTTGGCGGAACGCGGCCAGGTGGGCGCCGGTCTCGGCGGCCATCTGGACGTACTCACGCTGCTGCTCTACCCGCTTGAGGTCTTCATCGGGATCGGTCAGGAAATAAGTGACGCTGATCTCAAATGCTCGCGAGATCGCTTCGACGGTGCGGAACGACGGGGTTTTGGCCTTGCCCGTACGAAGCTGCGAGATGTACGCATCGCTGAGCGTGTATCCCAGCTGGTTCGCCTTCAGCGCGATCTTCTTGCCGGTGTAAGGAATACCGTTTTCGTCGCGCACCGTGCTGAACAGCTCATTCAGGTGCTCGGCAAAGCTCTTTCCATCTTGTACAGCTGCCACTTCTCTATCTCCCAGACCTCTAATTTGACCCCGGCGGTATTGCAGGATCGAACTAGACCGAGACTCTACCTTTAAAGTTCGCAAAATGGGTACCCAGAAAAGCACACCGAACCAAGGGTTGACTTACTAAAGATTATGCACACATTTGCGTCCGAAACCGCTGGTATCGGCCGATAGAACCTGGACGTTGGTTCAACAAACTTTGGACAGTTGTGCAGGTCAGTAGCCCAACCGGGGTTTATTGGTCGGTGGCGCTGGGTTTGTCGTCACCATCGGCTTGGAATTTGGGATCTTTATTTCGGGCCTTGCGGTCGAGGTCGTTGAGGAACTCGGGATCGTCGTCCGGGCCGACCGGGCCGCGACGAATCTGCCGACCCGGCGTGCGATCACTCGACTGGCCCGGCATCGCAGGGGCGTCAGGGCCGAACGCACGCCACGCCAGGTATGTGAGTGCCAGCAAGCCGATGATGGCGAGTAGGTAGATCATGTCGGCACCTCCGAAATCAAAGCCGTGTCCTCCAGGCTACGGGAGGCGGGCTCGTGAGATGCCGGGCGCGGCGAGTGTGGGCCGCAAGGTTCGGCGCGATCCTGCGGTATGGCCTGAGTTAACTGTCAGCTGCCGGTTGCGGGGGTTCGCCGATTGAGCAGGGCGACCACGTCGGACTCCCGGAAACGGCGGTGCCCGCCCGGGGTGCGGATGGCCCCCAGGAGGCCTGAACTGGCCCAACGCGCCACGGTCTTCGGATTGACGTTGAACATCGCGGCTACCTGGCCGGGGGTGAGGGTGTGCTGGCTCGCTGCCTGCGGACTCAGCGTCGGCGGGGCGATACCTGCTGCAGATCCGTTGATACCCGAGTTCGGCATGTTTGCACCGTGGGGGCTTGCAAACGTCATTTGTGCTCCTATCGAGTCCGGCCTCACATCGGCCGCGCCGTGACTCCTGACGGAGGTTTCGGCGGGTCGCGAAGAATCCTGCGGGTGTCGGTGGCCGCGACGATCCGCGAGTCACCGCGACCTCATGGTTACACCCGAAACCCCAGGTATTCGAACGGTCAGCTGTTGGTAAAGGGATCGCAAAGGCGCCCGTTTCGGGTCGGTGCGGAGAGAAGTAAGGTCTAGTTTGTGAGCGAACAAGCAGCCGATGGTGGAACCGGACCTGACGGCGCAGGCGGATCCAAGAGCGACAAACCGGGCGGCCGGCGGGCGCCGTCGGCGAAGAGAACGGCTCCGGCCGTGGAACCGAGCCCGGGGGCAGGTCGCCGTCTCGCGTTCGATCTGCTTGCCTTCACCGTCGCGCGGATCGCCCTGGTGATCGCGTTGGCAGGCGGTATCTACCTTCTTGGCCGCGCGGTGGGTGTGGACGTCCCGATCCTGGTTGCGGCGTTCTTTGCGGTGATCATTGCGCTGCCCCTGGGAATGGTCCTGTTCCGCGGACTGCGTGACCGCGTCAATGTCGGCATCGCGACCGTGGATGCCGGCCGCAAGGCTCAGCGCGAGAACCTCAACGCCAGGCTGCGCGGCGAGGGGCGGCCGGAGTCCGATGGCGGCTCCGGTTCGTCGAGTGTGTGACGAGACGGGAATGACATGACCTCTGCCGATGGTGGAGCACGCACGCACGACATCGACCGCAGGTCCGACCGCGGATGGGTCGACAATGCCGTGCGGCTGATCGAGGCCGACGCCACCCGCAGCGCCGACACCCACCTGCTGCGGTTCCCGCTCCCCGCGTGGTCGCGGTGGGAGGACGGCGCGGGCACGGCAGGGATCTCGCTGTATCTGAAGGACGAGAGCACCCACATCACGGGCTCGCTCAAGCATCGCCTTGCACGTTCGCTCTTCCTGTACGCGCTGTGCAACGGCTGGATCACCGAGGGCACCACGGTGATCGAGGCGTCGTCCGGGTCCACCGCCGTGTCGGAGGCGTACTTCGCCCAGCTGATCGGGGTGCCGTTCATCGCGGTGATGCCCAGGACCACGTCGCCGGCCAAGATCGCGCTGATCGAACGCCAGGGTGGCCGTTGCCATTTCGTGGATCGTTCCGACGAGGTCTACTCCGAGGCGCAGCGACTGGCCGACGAGACGAACGGGCACTTCATCGACCAGTTCACGATGGCCGAACGGGCCACCGACTGGCGGGGGAACAACAACATCGCCGAGTCGATCTTCAGTCAGCTGTCGCAGGAAGAACATCCGATCCCGACCTGGGTGGTGGTCGGGGCGGGCACCGGCGGAACCTCCGCGACGATCGGACGGTTCATCCGCTATCGCAGGCACCGCACCTGGCTGTGTGTGGTGGACCCCGAGAACTCGGCCTTCTATCCGGCCTACCGAGATGGCGCGGAACCGCCTGCGGGTGGTGCACGGTCGTCGCGTATCGAAGGGATCGGCCGTCCACGGGTGGAACCGTCGTTCATCTCGCAGGTGATCGACCGCATGGTGTCGGTACCGGACGCGGGAAGTATTGCGGCCGCGCGCCGGGCCAGCGACGTGCTGGGATGGAGAGTCGGTGGTTCTACTGGCACCAACCTGTGGGGCGCGCTGCGACTGGTCGCCGAGATGCGGGCGAACAAGCAGGCGGGCAGCGTGGTCACGCTGTTGTGTGATGGCGGCGATCGGTACTCGGGGACCTACTACAACGACGAATGGCTTGCAGGTAACGGGCTGGACCTGGGCCGGGCAGAGGGGATTTTGGATGAGTTCTTCGCCTCCGGACAGTGGAGTGAGTGAGCAGGGTCCACACCCCGACCGAAGTGGGGGACACGGCGCGGTCGCCGAGCCGCCGAGGCTGATGGTCGAGGCGACCGACCTGGTGCGCGAGTACCAGATGGGCGAGCAGAAGGTGCGCGCCCTCGACGGGCTGAACCTCACCCTCGAAGGCCGTCGTTTCGTGTCCATCGTCGGCCCCTCCGGTGCGGGCAAGAGCACGTTGCTGCACGTCCTGGGGGCGCTGGACGTACCCGACTCAGGAAAGATCGTGGTGGACGGTCTTGATCTCGCGGCCCTGTCCGAGGTCGAGCAGTCCGAGTTCCGGCGGCATCGGGTCGGCTTCATCTTCCAATTCTTCAATTTGATCCCCACCATGTCGGCGTGGGAGAACGTCGCGCTGCCAAGGCTTCTCGATGGGCGGTCACTGCGATCGGCGAAGGCCGAATCGATCGCGCTGCTGGACCGGGTCGGTCTGGGCGACAGGGCCAAGCATCGTCCGTCGGAGCTGTCGGGCGGGCAGATGCAACGCGTTGCCATCGCGCGGTCGCTGATCATGAGCCCCCGCATCGTGCTGGCCGACGAACCGACCGGCAACCTCGACTCCCACACGGGCGAATCGATCCTCCAACTGCTGACCGAGGTGGCCCACGAAGGTGACGGGCGCCTGGTGGTGATGGTGACCCACGACAACAAGGCCGCGGCACACGCCGACCAGACGATCACGGTTCGCGACGGAAAGATCGAGGAGTGAGCCGTCTCCCGCTGGTGGGTCCGCTGCTCGCCGGGGCCACCCGTGTCCGGGTCGTCAATCTTCGTGAGCTGTTGGGGCACCGGCTGCGGGTGATCACCTCCCTGATGGTGATCGTCGTGGCCGCCACACTCATGGTCGCGGTGCTCGGAACCTACGGTTCGTTGACCTCGTCGGTGCAGAAGCTCAGCGCCACCATCTCCGGTACCGCGGACCTCGAGGTCGCAGGCATCGTCGACTCCGGTGTCGACGACCAACTGGCGGGGGAGATCCGCCGCGATGCCCCGGCGGCCAGAAGTGTTGTGCCACTGGTCAACAGCTCGGTCTTCATCGACGGCAAGCGAACCACTGTGCTGGGCAGTGACAACAACATCACCGCGCTGAGCGGCGATCTGCGCGACGCCGTGCAGGGCGCCGCGACCAGCGAGGGCACCGATCTCACCACCTTGATGTCGGGTATCAGTGTCGGCAAGGGCACCGGACTGCAGAAGGGTCAGGAGGTGACGATCAACGGGGTGGACACCACCGTCACCATGGTGATCGACGCGCCCGAGGCCCAGACCATCAACGGCGGACGATTCATCTTCGCGTATTTAGGCTTGGCACAACAGATCACCGACCACGAGGGTCGGGTCGACTCGATCCTCGTGACCAAGGAGCCGGGCGCCACGACGGACGAGTTACGTGATCAGCTCAAGGGAGTAGTCGACGGGCGCGCGGTGGTGGTCGATCCCGACTTCCGGGCAAAACAGGCGGAGACCGCGGCGTCGGTCACGCGCGATTCCACCCTGCTGGTCTCGCTGATCTCCTTGGTCATCGCCGGATTCCTGGTGTTCAACACGATGAACATGGCTGTGGCATCGCGTCGTTCGTCCATTGCGATGATCCGCGCACTGGGCGGGCGGCGTGGACCACTTGTCGCCGACCTCATCGGAGAAGCCGCGCTGTTCGGGTTGGTCGGAGGCCTGATCGGTGTACCGATCGGGATCCTGGCGGGGCGGTGGGCGATCGGCCAATTGCCCGACGTGCTGTCGTCGTACGGTGCGACCGTCGAGTTCTCGCTGCCCGGGTACGCGGCGCCCGCAGCCGTCGTTGCCTGTGTGCTCGCCTGTTGTGCGGCAAGTGTTCTGGCGGCGCGCTCGGTGTTCACGGTGTCGCCGATCGAGGCGATGTCGAGCAGTGTTGCGGCCGACCAGCAGTCGGGACGCGGCATTGCCGCGAAGATCTGCGCGGTACTGGGTGTGGTGCTCATCGTCGCCGGCTGGCTGATGTCCGACGAGATCCAGGGCCGGGCGGTGGTCACTGCCGGGATCGTCTTCTGTGTCGGAATGCTGTTGGTCTGTTACGCACTCACGCCGCCACTGGTGGCGGCCGTGACCTGGCTGGCCGGACGGTTCGGTGGGCCGGGCAAGCTCAGTGCGGTCAACACCGAACGCGCACCGCGTCGCGCCTGGGCCACGTTGATGACGGTTGCGGTGGCGATCACCGTGGGGCTGTGCACCTCTGGCGTGATGAACAACCTGGTGTCGTCGATCACGGGGTCGCTCAGCGGGCTCGCCGACCCGGACTTCTACGTGTCGTCGCAGGAGAAGTCGTCCATTCCCGATGGTCCGGTCATCGATCCTGCAGTGGCCCAAGCGGTGGCTGCGGTGCCCGGCGTCGAGCGGGTGGTCCGAGGTCAGTGGGCGGCGGTCAATGTCGGTGAGTCGCGAGTGATGTTGCAGGGCTTGGAACCCGAGACGAGCGCGCCGTTTGTCCGCAAGGCTCGCCCGGAGGTCATCCAGGAGGTGCTGGCGGGACGCGGGATGGTCATGTCGCACACGTTGGCCCGGAACCTCGATGTCGACGCCGGGGACACGGTGGAGATCGCATCGCCGACGGGTTTCCACCGACTGCCTGTGCTGCAGCTCGTCGATTACGTCAGCATCAACTCCGGCACCGCGGCGATATCGTCGGACTTGTTGTCGCAGTGGTTCAATCGGCCCGGGGCGACGTTCTTGCAGGTCGATCTGGAGCCCGGCGCGGATCGAGAACAGATGCGTCCGCTGATCGAGGCGGCCGCCGACGGGGCCACGTCGATGCCCATGAACGTCTACACCGGCCAAGAAGGTCTCGACGCCACGAAGGCGTCCGTCGAACAGTCCGGAGCGTTCGCGATCGCGATCCAGTGGATCGTCGCGGTGGTGGCCGCGGTCGCCTTGCTGAACACCCTGCTGTTGTCGGTGATCGAGCGCAAACGTGAGCTCGGGGTGCTGCGCGCGATGGGTGCCTCACGGCGTTTCGTCCGCCGCATGGTGCTGGCCGAAGCGGCTGCGGTCGCGGCCGTGGGGTCGCTGCTGGGTGTGGTGATGGGCACCGCTCTGCACGTGGTGGGCAACAAGATCCTCACTGAGACCACATCGGTCCAGGTGCAGTATTCGCCGCAGATCGTGATCGGCATCTACGTGGTGGTCGCGTTTGTGCTGTGTTTCGCCGGAGCCTTCTTCCCCGCCGCCCGCGCCGGCCGCATGAACATCAGCGAAGCCATCCTCACCGAGTAGCCCCTCCCCGATTTTGGTGGGTTCGGGTGAGCGTATCCCCAGTTCAGCCTCGCCCGTTCCCACCACTTCGGGGTGTCGGGGCTGTGGATAACCCTTGCTGGCACGAGATTCTCGTGCGTCGGTCGGTGCAGACTTTGCGCATGGGGGAATTACCGACCGGACCGGCGCGCGTGACGGACCTGCTGACCGTGATGTCGAGGCATCAGCTTCGCCTCGAATATCGCAGTGTCGCACGGGGCGTGTGGCTCCGAAACGACCAGCCGTTGACGTTTCGAACGCACTCGATCGCGGCCGGGATGGTCCACGACGACGCTGTGCTGTGCGGTTGGTCAGCAGCCGACTTGTGGGGCAATCCCTTCCGCCCGGACTGCGCACAGCCCGAGATCACGGCGCCGATCGAGGGCAACCGGCCCTACGACGGAATCTGTGTCCGCAGAGTGCAGATCGACCACGATGACATCGTCGACATCGACGGCGTCAGACTCACCTCGCTTGCCCGCACTGGGATCGACCTCGGGCGACTTAATCCGCGGGAGGATGCCGTATCGGCTTTGGATGGCATGGTTCGGCTGAGGCCGACAATGCTCGATGAGATAAGAGTCGAACTCAAGCGGTGGGAGAACCACTGGGGAATCGGCAAGGCCATCACCGCACTGCGCCTTGTGAACCCGCTCGCGGAATCACCGTGGGAGACCCGCCTGCGGCTGATCCTGTGTGACGAGTGTTTGGACGGGTTCGTTCTGCAGCATGAGGTGATGGGCGGCAGGTATCGCCTCGACATCGCTTGGCCGGGCCTCAAGGTCGCGGTCGAATACGACGGAGCTCATCACCGTGAGAGTGAACAGCACGCACGAGACCTGGAGCGATGGAACCGGCTACGGGCAGCAGGGTGGGTGGTCATCGCAGTGACAGCCCGCAACATCACGGCAGGTCGCGATGAGTTCGTGATCCAGCTTCGGGCCGCACTCGCCGCCCGCGGCCGGTCGTAGCCGAAAGTGGTGGGAAATGGCGATGACGACCTGGGCTTTCTCTCACCCAAACCCACCAAAACCGGGGACCTGGGGCGATTTGTTGTCAAGAAATGTTGACAACCGCGTGATGTCAGGATAACTTGACAATCGTGCAGGAGAACCAAGACGACATCACCACAGCAGTTGCAGATCGCGATCCGGCCAAAGGGCTGGCGGCGGTGCGAGCGCTGCGCACGTTGGCGGACCGGCTCGAAGACGTCCAGGTCGCCAACGCCCGACAACAAGGGTGGAGCTGGCAAGCGATTGCCGACGTACTCCAGGTGAGCCGCCAGGCTGTACACCAAAAACACTTTCGCGGCGAGTAAGAGTCAGCCGCTGCATCAGAGAGCGAGACAACATGCTTCACCAATTCACACGTGACAACAGGACAACCCTGGCTTTTGCGTATCAGGAGGCCGCCGACCTCGGGCACACCACACTCGGCAACGACCACCTCATCCTCGGAATGCTGTGCAATGCAAGGCTTTCCGCCTTTAGTATCCTTGGTGAGCAGGGCTTGACCCTGCCGCAGGCACGCGAGGTGGTCCGGGCCCATCACGAGGTCAACGCCGCCGATTCCGATCCCGACAAGGACCGGATCGACGAAGATCGCGATGCCCTTGCTGCCATCGGCATCGACCTCGACAAGGTTCGCGAGGCGGTCAAAGGGGCCTTCGGAGACGACATCACCGACAACTGGGGCAAACGCCGCGGAGGCCGGGGACGACCGGGTGGACCCGAACGTGCCGAGCGCTCAGAGCGCGGCCCGCACGGTCGTCGACACGGTGGACCCCGTGGCCGACGCGGTGAGGGCGGTCCGTGGGTGCGCCCCGACGTCGACGGCCCGTGGGTGCGACCGGACGGGGAAGGCCCCTTCATCGGGGAGCGCGGACCGTGGCGGGGCGGACCCGGGCACGGCGGCCCGGGTCATGACGGACCGGGTCATGACGGACCGGGTCATGAAGGACCAGGAGAGGCCGGCCGCGGTCGGCGCGGACCGCGTGGCCGCGCTCGCCGACCACAGTTCTCGAAAGACGCCAAGTCGGCGATCACCCATGCTGGCGTCATCGCCCGAGAGGCGAACCGCGACATCACGGCCGAGGATGTCCTGCTGGGCATCCTCGCGACCGGCGACGCCGCATCCACCGCGTTGATCGAGTCGACAACCACGGTCGAGTCCTTGCGGTCCGCACTGCAGCCGGCCGACGCCAAATAGCCGATCTTGGTGGGTTCGGGTGAGGCTGACCTGCGGGTTTGCTCGCCCGAACCCACCAAAACCGGGGACCGGGGTCAGCCGATCAGCAGGCCGGCCGCGGTGCCGATGGACCACAGGAGCATCGCCAACCCGGTCAGTGCGAGTGCAGGAATGAGTGCCGGACCTCCGGCGCCGGCCCGGACGGGTGCGTTGGCCTTGACGGCCAGCGGCGCGGCGACCAGCCCGAGCAACGCCCACGGGGTCGCGGCGATGAGCACCAGCGAGATCACCGACGGAATGACAACGAGGACGGTATGGAACACCCGCGTGCGTTTGTCGCCGAGACGAACCGCGAGGGTGTTCTTGCCCGACACCGTGTCGGTGGGGATGTCGCGGAGATTGTTGGCGACGAGAACGCCGCTCGAGTAACACCCGACCGCAATCGCGCAGAGAAGACCCACCCAGTCGACCGACTCGGCCTGCACGAACTGCGTGCCGAGCACTGCGACCAGACCGAAGAACACGAACACCGCGACCTCGCCGAAGCCGCTGTAGCCGTACGGGTTACGGCCGCCGGTGTAGTACCAGGCCGCTGCGATGCAGGCGAGTCCGATCAGGACGAGCCACCACGCACTGGCGAGGGCCAGTGCCAGGCCGGCGACGCCCGCGAGCGCAAACGCCGCGATCGCCGCGGTCTTCACCGACTTCGGGCTCGCCGCTTTCGACCCCACGAGCCGCATCGGGCCCACGCGGTCGTCGTCGGTGCCGCGGATGCCGTCGGAATAGTCGTTGGCGAAGTTCACGCCGATGATCAACGCCACCGACACCACGAGCGCGAGCGCGGCCTTCCACCAGATGATCTGGTCGAGCCAGCCGGCGGCTCCGGTGCCGGCGATCACCGGTGCGATCGCGTTCGGGAAGGTGCGGGGTCTGGCTCCTTCGAACCATTGCGCTGCGGTAGCCATGAGAGCATCCTTGCGCACGGGCTCGACCCCGGTGTCCGCCGGACCCACTAGTGTGTAAGAAGCGACCCCGACCTGCAGGTTTGCCGTCGATCTGTTCATCATCAGCGAGGAAATGTGCCGTCTGTGACAGTAGCGCCGATCATCGGACTGCTGGGACCGGTGGCTGTTGTGGACGAAAACGGACAAATGCGACCGGTGCAGGGCATTCGCGCCCGGCGGTTGCTGGCGGTGCTCGCGCTGATGCCCGGAACCCACCGATCGCAGTCAGCACTGATCGACGGGGTGTGGGGCGACGACCTGCCTCGGTCGCCGCAGTCGGCACTCCACACACAGATCTCCAGGCTTCGACCGCAACTTCCCGACGGCGCCATCGAGGTCGGGCCGAGAGGTTACCGACTCACGCTCTCCGCCGATGCAATCGATGTGTTCGTCGCCAGATCACTCGTCGCCGAGGGGTCTACCCAGGCGCTCGACACGGCGGCGGCGCTGTGGCGCGGGGATCCGGGCGAAGACCTCGGTGACGATGACCTGGCCCGTACCCTCCGCCAGACCGCTGACCGCGTCCACGACGACATCGTTGCCCATCGATCACGTAAAGCTCTGGAAGACGACGACTTCGAGTTGGCGCGCTCGCTCGCCCAGCAACGATGCGACGCCGATCCACTCGATGAGTCCGCGCACACCACCGTGATCCGGGCGCTGGCGGCACTGGGTCGCGATGCGGAGGCTCTCGCCGTGTTCGCCCGCATCCGGCGCTCGCTGTCCGCCGAATTGGGCGCCGACCCCGGGCCGGAACTCGCTGCGTTGCATCAGCAACTGGTGAGCCGACAGGGAACCACCCCGTCGCCCGCACGTCGCGCGGCCCCCGTCAGAGCGGTGGGCTTGTCGGCCGAACCGAACGAGTTGTTCGGCCGCGCTGCCGATGTCGCAAGAATCTGCCGACTGTTCGAGACCTCGCGCATGGTCACCGTGCAGGGACCAGGAGGCGCGGGAAAGACGCGTATTGCCAACAAGATCGGGCACATCGTCGCCGGCGACGGCGCTCGTGTCTTCTTCGTCGAATTGGCGTCTGTCCGTGGCGACGACGACGTGCTGGCCGCGGTCGCGGGCACTCTCGGCGTCGGCGAATCCGACGTTGGTCCGGGCGGTCGGCCGAGGTTGGCGTACTCGGACCTGCGTGCGCGGCTCGCCGACGCCCTGACCGCAGACACCCTGGTCATCCTCGACAACTGTGAGCACGTCGTCGACGCCGCGGCGCGCATCGCGAGTGAGTTGATCGCAGCGGCAGACGGGGTGCGGATCCTGGCGACCAGCAGATCGCCGTTGCGGGTCAGCAGTGAGGTCGTCCATCAGCTCCCAACCCTGGATGTCGGCGAGAAGGGCTCGGCCGCAACGGATCTGTTTGTCGCCCGCGCTCATGCGATCCGCCCCGATGTGGCGATCGACCTCGGTGAGGTCGCGGCGCTCTGCCGGGCACTGGACGGTCTGCCGCTCGCGATCGAACTGGCCGCCGCCAGGGTCAGGACGATGACCGTCGGCGAGATCTCCCAGAGATTGACCGACCGCTTTGCGCTGCTGAGTGCGGGCAGCCGCTCGTCGCCACTGCGACATCGCACCTTGCATGCGGTGATCGAGTGGAGCTGGGAACTGCTCGACCACGCGGCGCAGGTCGCTCTGCGTCGGCTGTGCCGGTTCCCCGGTGGTTTCTCGAGGGAAGCGGCAGCGGAACTGGTGGGAGCAGGCGGATTCGAGCTCGACGATGTTCTCGATGCGCTTGTCGACCAGTCCCTGCTGCACGTGGTGGAGAACGGTGGCGTTCGCTATCGCATGCTCGAGACCGTCCGGGAGTTCGGCGAAGAACAGATCATCGCGGCCGGCGAAGAGGCGCAAGTCAATTCGGCGATCGCTCGGTGGGCCCGAAAGTTTTCCGAAGACGTCCGGGAGCCGTTCGAGAACGGGCGGCAAGCGGTGGCGTTGAAGGCGATCGCTACTGAGGCCGACAATCTGGTGTGGGTGCTGCGTCGCTGCATGGAGCCGGACCCGGTTCACCGCCCCGATGCCGCGGAATTGACTGTCGTGACCTGCTTTCCCGTGCTCGCCGGCTATTGGGCCATCCGTGGCCTGCACGCTGAGGTGATGATGTGGGGTCCGCGCGTGGTCGCGGCGCTGCCCGCAGAGACGCCCGCGGCGATCGCCGTGATGTCCGACTTCGAGCGCGAGAACCGCCAGGCCACCTACATTCTCGCGGCAGCGCATCTGCTGATGTCCCGACATCTGCGGTCGCTTGCTGTCGCACGGACTCGGGTTCGACGACTTCTCCGACCACAGTTGGCCATTCTGCGTCCGATGGACTTCGCGTCGGCGATCGCAACCTCGTACCACCCGTTGTCCGCGTTGCGGCTGTTGGTCATCGCGCGGGACAGTCCCAACCCGCGTGTGCAGATGCTGGCGGCGGTGTTGCGGGTGAACGTCCGGGAGAACGTGGGCGACCGCGCGGGCGCCATGCGCGACGCCGTCGAGAACCTGGCCCTCACCGAGGAGCGGAACGACCTGTGGATGGCCGCGGCGTCCAGGATGGAGATCGGAAGTCTCCACGGTCAGGTCGGTGACTTCGACGCCGCGCTCGAAAGTTATTTCAAGGCAATTCATCTGCTGAACGAGATCGGGTCCGAACAGGACAGCATGCAGGCGCGAGGGTATGTGGTGGCCGCCCTGATCGGATCTGGCCGGATCGACGACGCCCGGGCGGAGTTCGCCGACCTCTCCGACGGTTGGCAACCCAGTGACCCCGACCCGCAACTGCATCCGGAGGTCTCTGCCGGCATCCTCATCGCCGCGGCCGAACTCGAGGTCTACGACCACAGAACCACCTCGGCAGCGAACCTGTACGAGCGCGCGGTTCGGCTGTTGCTGAGAGAACACCCCATGCCGGCGCAGGACCCGTTTGTTGCCATGATCATCAGTACCGCCGTGTGTGGCATGGCGGTCAACGGCGCCGTCGACCGCGCCACGCCGTACCTTGCCGATCTCGCGAAGATCATCGACCACATGGTGGGACCCAGTGGAATGGGTGACCTACCGCAAATGGGTTCGGTCGCACTGGGATACGGGGTGTTGACGTGTCTGCGTCGGCCTGGTTCGCCGGACGGGGTGAGGCTGTTGCACCTGGCCGTACGGCTGGGTGGACGCCGCGATTTCCCCACACTCGCCTCAGCGATGGACCGTCGATTCGAGATGTCCGGTGTCTGCGACGACGAGTGGCGATCGGGTGAGGCGGCGGTGTCCACGATGTCCCGCAGGCAAGCCGTGCGGGACATCGTGGACATCATCAAGAGGCTCAACGTCTAGGCGTTGCGCATGTACGACTTCACCGTGAGTGGAGCCATGATCACGATGATGATGGCGGCACCCACGAGCGACCAGACGACGTGCATACCGATATGACCGTTGTTGGTCAGTTCGCGAACCGCGCTGACCAGGTGCGAGATGGGGTTGACCTGGACGAAGGACTGCATCCAGCCAGGCATGGTCTCCGGCTGCACGAATGCGTTGGACATGAAGGTCAGCGGGAACAGGATGAGCATCGAGATGCCCTGCACTGCTGAGGCTTTCTTCATGATGGTGCCCATGAAGGCGAAGATCCACGACACCGCGAAGCTGCAGGTGATGACCAGCAGGGTCGCGCCGAGGACGCCCAGGGCGTCTGGTCGCCAACCCATCGCGATGCCCACCACAAACGTGATCACGGTGGCGATCAGGTAACGGACGACGTCGGCGAGAAGTGCACCCGCCAAAGGGCTTATCCGAGCGATCGGGAGCGACCTGAATCGGTCGAACACACCCTTGTCCATGTCTTCACGCAACTGGGTGCCGGTCACGATGCTGGTGACGATCACCGTCTGCACCAGGATGCCGGGAATGATGATCGGCAGGTAGTCGTGCACGCTGCCGGCGAGTGCGCCGCCGAAGATGTAGGTGAACATCAGGGTGAAGATGATCGGTTGCAGCACAACGTCGAACAGCTGCTCCGGGTTGTGGCGGATCTTGAGCAGACCGCGGTAGCCCATCGTGAACGACTGTCGGACAGCGTCGGCGATGCTCACCGATCTGACAGGGACGGTGGTGTTGGTTGGTGCGGTGGTGATGGGTTTGTCGATGAGTGTGGTCATGCGGCTTGCTCCTCGGAAGTGGGGTCGGCGGGTTTGCCGGTGATGGTGAGGAAGACCTCGTCGAGACTCGGCTTCTGGACGTTCAGCCCTTCGATCGCGATGCCCTCCTCGCGCAACGCGATGAGGACGTCGGGCAGTAGATCCGGGCGGTCCATGGGGGCGGTGATGCGTCCGGCTTCGGCGCTGAGCGTGGCCGGTTCGGACAGGATTCGTTCGATGAGTGCGGCTGCGGCCGGCGCCATCGCCTTGTCGGCGGGGGTCAGTTGCAGGGTGGACGACCCGACCGAGCTCTTCAGCTCGTCCGCTGTGCCGTCGGCGATCACCCGTCCGTGGTCGATCACTGCGATGCGGTCGGCGAGTTGGTCGGCCTCGTCGAGGTATTGGGTGGTGAGCAGCACTGTGCTGCCACCGGCGACGAGACGCCGGATGGTGTCCCACATCTGCGCTCGGGTCCGCGGGTCGAGACCGGTGGTGGGTTCATCGAGGAAGAGCAGTGGGGGAGTGGCTATCAGGCTTGCGGCGAGGTCCAGTCGCCGACGCATCCCGCCCGAGAACTGTTTGAGTGGTCGTTTGGCGGCGTCGGTGAGTCCGAACTCCTCGAGGAGATCGTGGGCCCGTTGCCGCGATGCCTGGCGACTGTTGCCGAGCAGGCGACCGAAGACGATGAGGTTCTCGGTGGCGGAAAGGTCTTCGTCGACCGACGCGTACTGGCCGGTGACACCGACCAGTGAGCGCACGGCGACCGAGTCGGTGGTCACGTCGTACCCGAAAATCTTCGCCTGGCCCTCGTCAGGCTTGAGGAGGGTGGCGAGCATGCGCACGGTGGTGGTCTTGCCCGCGCCGTTGGGACCGAGGACTCCGTAGACCGATCCGGTGGGAACCACCAGGTCGACGCCATCGACGGCCTTGGTGGAACCGAAGTGTTTGACCAATCCGCGGGCCTCGATGGCCGGCGCATCGGTGTGCAGTGGTGTGTTCATGGAACAGACTCTGCGCCGACGCGCTGTCGTGGCGCTTACACCGGCTGTCGCGGGCTGCCAGGTGCTGTCGTGGGTTCACCAGGGCGGCAGGACCGTCAGGTCGCCGCGTGCAACCGAGACCGTTTACAACTCATCGAGTTCGATATGACCGTCTTGCAGAGCGCGGGCGAGCAATGCCGCTTTTGTGTTCGCCGGACGACCCACCGACGCGTATTTCAGTCTGATCCGATTCACGTGCGTGCTCACCGTGGCTGGGGTGATGAACAGCGCTTTAGCCACTTCTGCTTTTGAATCGCGCATGACCCATTCGCGCAGAATCTCTATTTCACGAGCGGTCAGTGGTGGGGCTGGCAGGGATTTTGAACCGGTCGACGGCAACACTTCTCCTCGGGCAGGCCACAGGCCGGAACTTGGGTCCCCCGACCCATCAGGAGAACTTATCGCGGGTGGCGACAACTCGACAGATGTATCTTTTGGTGTCACCCGAATAGGGGTCATCGTGAGCCATGCAAACTACTCGTCTTCGATATCGGCGTTCGAATACTTCACGACGTGATTGCCTTTTGACATCCTGCCTGATCTGTCAAGGTCTATGCGGCGAGTTCCGGAAACTCCGCTGCGATAAATGGACAGCACGGTCGACCGGCCGGGTGGCAGCACGCGAATACGTACGTCGCCGTCGCCCGCCGCGGACAGGGCATCGGTGACCACGGTGCTGGCACGGTCGCGGACCGTTGCGTCCGCGTCGTCGAGACCTCCGTCGTCGATCATCAACACCTCGACGCCCCGGCCGCGAGCCGCGCGTGCGGCAGCAGCCGTGGACGGGTTCACCAGTGCTTGCGCGCGAAGTTGATCGCGCAGATGGGCTTCGAGCAGTTCGCACGATTGCCGCTCCTGATCCGACAGGGGCGTGCCCGTGGCGATTCGTTCGAGCAGTGGGCGAGCGAGTTCGTCGAGTTCGCGTAGCCGGAGGTTGCGCTCGAACTGGGCCGCCGCAACGGCAGATGCCTCCGCCGCACGCGTCATCGACTGCTGTCGCAGCGTGAAGATCGAACGGATCGTCGGGCGGACGGCCAATGCGAGTACGGTCGCGACCGCAACTGCGCCCGAGTTGTAGATCGGTGTGGTGGCTCCGGTCCACCAGCCCTGATCGGTGAGCACCGCCCAGGCGCCGTAGACCCCGACCGTCAGGGCGATACTCGACCACGCGTATCGGGCGCGCCCTCGCAGACACATGAACACATAGATGATCGACGAATAGCCGGACACCCAGATCTGATTCGATGTCTCCAAGGGCACCGGTACCGCCGACAGCAGAAACGCCGCTGCCACAGGCGGTGACAACGCCAAAGCGAGTGCCGCAGTACGGAGCAGAGGGTCATGCGGCAACATCACCACGGCGACGGTCGCGGCGGCCATGATGAGCACGGCGACCACCTCGGGCCACATCGGTGACACGCCGGTGGTGTTCTGCAACGCACAGAAGGCCATCGCCAGCACCACCGCACCCGTCAGTCCCCGCGCAAGGCGGGTGTGCAGGCCCAGCACCTCGCGGATGTCGGTGGGTCCGGTCGGTGTCGCGAGTGTCATTGCGGTCGTCGCCAAGTCAGGTCGATCCGAGTGCCCTCGCCCGGGCGTGACGCGATTTCGGCTGAGCCACCGGGCAATTGCTTCATTCGTCCTCGAACGCTGACGGCGAGGCCGAGCCGGTGGCCGGGAACGGTCGCGGTATCGAACCCGACGCCGTTGTCGCCGACCGTCACCCGGAGAAGATTGTCGCCGGTCCTCACCTGCACCGACCGGCGGACGCCCGGTCCGGCGTGTTGAACGCTGTTGCGGAGGGCCTCGGCGAGTGCCGCGGACATCGTCCGAACGACGGTACCCGGGTAGCGGGTGGCCGGATCGGCGGTTCCGTTGAAGCTGACCAATCGAATCGAGTCGTCCACTTCGCCGGTGGCACTGCGCAACTGACTGATGGCAGCGTCGACATCGAACTCGGCTTGTTGCCGCACCCCGGACTCGAGGACCTCGAGTTTGGTGAGTGTGTCGGTGGCCTGTTCGACCAGTGCCGGTGACATGTCGTGGCGGGCGGCGGCCAGCAATGTGGCCATCACGCCGTCGTGGGTGAGCGCGTCGAACCTAGAACGCTCATGTGCGCGAGCTACGGCCGCAGCGGCTTCGGCAGCAGCAGTGGCCGATTGGTGCCTGGTGGTGTCGAGGATGCGTCCGGATCGAATCGCAGCCACTCCCATCGCGTAAGGCATCGCCGTGAGGCAAAAGCTCCAGGCGATCTCGGCAGCGACCGGATTGCTGTGGTCCGCCACGCGGACCACGTCGTTGACGAATTGCACCGAGACCAGGACGAACAACCAGTAGGGCAGCGACCACCGGACGCGCCAGGTCAACGCAGCGCTGAAGGCGACCACCCCGTTGAACTGGGTGAACCACATCCCTTGCGCCACATCGAGTTGCGCCCCGTTCCACACCAGGGGCCACGTGACGATGGTCAAGCCGTAGCCGATCACCACCGCACTCGAGGCCGCCCGTACGGCACGAATACCTGGCCGGAACGAAAGGATGATCATCGCGATCGCCGACCCGTATACCGAGAGCAGCGCTGCCACCGTCCACCACATCGGGACCACGTCAAGCGATCTCGTGATGACGCTGCTCAGCCCGATGAAGCTGAGGCAGTAACCGATTCCGAGATAGCGGCAGAACTGCCGGATGATCTTGTCCGCGGCCGATACGCCGCCTTCCGGATCAAAACCGGTCGCCGGGGTGCTGTTCAGCGTCGGAAGAGTCGCGGTATCGGAAGCCAACCGTCCTCCAATGCGCGTTTGTAGAGGTCGGTCTTGGTCGGTGCCGGACGGCCGGCGTCGGCGTACTTGCGGCGGATCCTGGACAGGTACACATTGACGGTCTCGGTGGACAGACCGGTGAGCGACGCAACGCGATTGGCAGGCTCGCCGGACGCATAGAGTTCGAGCACCTGCCGCTGGCGGGGGCTGAGATTCACCTCGGACAGCGCCGGGTCGGCGTCGATCGCGGAGGCCCAGTCCATCGTCGCGACGGTGTTCCCGTCGGCCGCAGATCGGATGGCCTCAACCAGTTCGGTGTTGCGTACCGATTTGCGCACGACGCCGAGAACGCCGGCAGCGGTGGCGGCGCGAACGAGGTCGGGATAGTCCGCTGTGGTGAAGACCAGCACCTTGATGCCGGCAGCGTGCAATTGCTCGACGTTGGATTTCGGCGTGGAACCGTCTTCCAGTCGCAGGTCCAAGATC
Organism: Williamsia muralis NBRC 105860; assembly: GCF_001598915.1. Classification (GTDB taxonomy): domain Bacteria; phylum Actinomycetota; class Actinomycetes; order Mycobacteriales; family Mycobacteriaceae; genus Williamsia; species Williamsia muralis. Next base: position 1,142,298 of record NZ_BDAP01000002.1, read on the forward strand.
ACCAGATCGAGGTCTTTGGTGATGTCGAGGAGCCCTTCAACGGTGCTCGCCCCCGCGGCGAAGGTCATGCCGTCGGAACCATTGATGATGGCCGCGAGGCCGGTGAGCTGGGACTCGAAGTCCTCCACCACACCGATCTTCCGTTCATGGTCACAACTCTGCTCATTCATCGCACTGCTGTTTTAGCCGGTTCCCCCGATTCATATAGTTAGTTTCACCCAACCAGTCGGGATCGGGTGACAAAGAACACGAATCGTGATGCGTTCGGAAAGCGGCGCCAGTTGATCGATTTTCAGCGTGGCGCGGGCCGCCGAACCGCTGCTGAATTACCGGTCGTGCCCGCTCAGTTGGCTCCGAAGTGCCGCACGATCCACCTTGCCCGGACCCCGTCTGGGCAGGTCATCGACAAAGAACACCCGACGGGGGACAGCGGTCTTGTCCAGCTGTTTCGCGACGACTTCCTGCAGGTCTTCGGTGGTGGCAATTGCGCCGGGAGAAAGAACAATCGCTGCGACGACCTGCTCGCCGAGCCTCTCGTCGGGTAGACCGAGAACCGCGCATTCGCTGACCGCAGGGTCGGTGAGCAGGGCGGCCTCGACCACCTGCGGAACGATGGTCAGGCCCCCGGAGCTGATCGCTTCGTCGGCGCGGCCCAGTATCGACAGCGACCCGTCGACGTTCAGGGTGCCGAGATCGTCGGTGCGGAACCATCCGGGTTCGGCGAATGCCGGATGATGTGGACGGCCTCGATAGCCGGATGCGACCATCGGTCCGCCCAGCTGCACCCGGCCCGACGGTGAGCCGTCGATACGAATCCGCACCCCGGGCAGAGGCCGGCCGTCGTAGACGCAACCGCCGCAGGTCTCGCTCATCCCATAGGTGCGCACGATCGGGATACCGGCGTCGATCGCTCGTTCGCGTAGCGGCGCCGGGGTGGCAGCCCCGCCCACCAGGACGGCGTCCACGCCGCGCAGGGCGGCCACAGCCGACGGGTCGGCAAGCACCTTGATGAGCTGGGTGGGTACCAGTGAGGTGTATCGGCGTGGGCCTGGCATCTTGGCCACGCCTGCGACGAGGTCCGCCGGGTCGAATCCGTCGGCGACGTCGAGGGTCACCGGATCAAATCCGGCCCGCACGCTTCGCAGCAGCACCTGCAGCCCCGCGATGTGATGAGGAGGCAAGGCCAGCAGCCACGCCCCCGGCCCGCCGAGGTATTCGTGGGTGGCATCGATCGAGGCCTTCACCGATGCAGCGGAATGCATGGCGCCTTTCGGGGTGCCCGTGGTGCCCGACGTCGCGACCACCAGCGCAACATCGTCGTCGATCGGTTCGCCCGCGCCGAGAGCCGCAGTGAGCCGCCGAGTTTCGGCCTCGTCGTGGGTGGGCACCGGTAGGTAGGAGCCCGCGCCGTCCAGAAGTCGCTGCAGCGCATCGATATTCGTCGATGCGGCCGACAGTGGCAGTGGTTCGAGTGGACGCTGGTCAGCCACGGGGTCGATCATCACCCGGCTGCTCGGGGGTCGGGGCGGGGTCGAACGGCCAGCCCTGCTCCTCCAGATGCGCGCGGATCCGGGCGATGTCGGCTTCGAACGGCAGTTCGTCGGTGATCTTGGTGATGAGCACCCCGGCGTCCACTGCCTTGATGGGTTCAGGACCCTCGTTGGTCACCTGACCCTGGTGGATCAGCTCTCGTGAGACAGCCTTCACCTCGTCCTCGGACAACTGACGGCGTAACAACGCCACCAGCGGGACGTAGTCGCCGGACGGCACACCGTTCGGGTACCCGGCGCGTAGCCAGTTGACGACTCTCATCAAGAACTGCGGGCGGTCCACTACGCCTCCTTCCGGGCATCAAAACCATCGACGAACAGCGATGAACCAACCGACCAGATTTTACTGCGACCACCTGCAGGTCGCGTCCGGGTCGATCGGTCCGAAATGCTCAGGGGTTGGCCAATGGCCATCCGGCAGCGGCGAGGCGGGCCGAAACACGTTGCACCTCTTCGCTGTCGGGTTCGACACGGGTCGCCTCGGCCACGGCGGCACGGATCTCCGCTGTCGTGGGCGCCGGACCCGAGATCTGGTCGTGCAGGTTGTCGACCACTTTGTCGAGCTGATCATCGGTGAGTGATCGACGGAGCAGAGCCAGCACAGGGTGATAGTCGCGGGGCGGGATCCCATCGGGGTATCCACTGCGCAGCCAGTTCAAGACCGCCTCGAAAGGGTTCTCGTGCTGCGTGCTCGTTGTCATCGGGACGCGACCCTCACTCGGCGAACGGGAAGAGAGTGATGCCGAAGTAGTAGTCGATCGTTTCGCGGGTGATCCACAGGATTCCGGTGACGATGACCGCCGCGATGATGCCGAACAACAGGTACGCAACGTATTTCAGGGCCGGGTTGCCCGAGGACGCCGTGCCGTCGGCGTGGTTGTCGCCCGCCCCCGCAGAGTGCAGACGCAGGCCCACAGCGAAGATCGCAGGCAGTCCGGCACCGAGGATGAGCCCGACCACCAGGACCTTGAAGATTGCCTCAACGGTTTCCATCGATCACACCTTTTCGGTTTCAGCGCGGGCGGCGGCGGTCTCGGGCGGGATGATGCTGCCGGTCTTCTCGTCCCACTCGTCGTTGACGTTGTTCGCATCCACCTTCTGCTGCTGTGCACGCCAGTACATGTAGCCGGCGAGGGCGACCAGGATGAGGAAGATGACCACGGCTCCGGCGGCGCCACCGATGATGTCGGCCACGTAGTAGCTCAGGGCACCGACAAGTCCCGCCGACGGCAGGGTGACGATCCAGGCCACTGCCATCCGGCCGGCCACCGACCAGCGGACGGTGGCGCCCTTCTTGCCGACACCCGAACCGAGGATCGATCCGGTGGCGACCTGAGTGGTCGACAGTGCCATACCGGCGGCACTCGAGGTGAGAATGATTGCTGCCGAGGAGGCTTCAGCGGCCATGCCCTGGGGGGACTCGATCTCGACCAGGCCCTTGCCCAGGGTGCGGATGATGCGCCAGCCACCCAGGTAGGTGCCGATGGCGATGGCCGCGGCACAGCTGAAGACGATCCAGAAGGGCAGGCCGTGCTCCACGCTCGATGCGTCGAGGTGGCCGCTGGCGATCAAGGCCATGGCGATCACGCCCATCGTCTTCTGGGCGTCTCCGGTGCCGTGGGCGAGGGAGACCAGGGAGGCCGAGGCGATCTGGCCGGCCCGAAAGCCTTGTGCCTTCTTGTTTTCCGCCACCTTCTTGGTGAGTGCGTAGATCATCCAGGTACCCGCGGCGGCCACCACGCAGGCGATGATCGGGGCCATGAGGGCGGGGATCAGGATCTTCGACGTGATGCCGTCCCAGTTGACGCCGGAGGTGCCGATCGCGGCCATGCCCGAGCCGATCAGTCCGCCGAAGAGGGCGTGCGATGAGCTGGAGGGCAGACCGAACAGCCAGGTGAAGAGGTTCCAGAGGATGCCGCCGATGAGGCCGGCGAAGATGATGATCATCGCAGTCTCGGCGTTCAGACCGGCGATGAGATCGCCTTTGTCCTCACCGCTCGTCTGCTGGATCTCGAGCACGTCCTTGGTGATGGTCGCGGCGACCTCCACCGAGAGGAACGCGCCGACCAGGTTCAGTATCGCGGCGATACTCACCGCGGTTTTGGGCTTCAGGGCACCGGTGGCGATCGACGTCGCCATTGCATTTCCGGTGTCGTGGAAGCCATTTGTGAAGTCGAATCCAAGTGCTGTGATGACCAGCAGCACGAGAATCAACATTTCTGCGCTCATGAGTACTGATTCTGAGGCTGAGCTGAGGATTCTGTCGAAACGGACATGCTATGAAGAACACCACTGAACTGGGGTTTCATTCAGTAAACCGGGCGCGTTCATCTAATGTTCATGTGGCGTACGCCGGGTCGCCACACCCCTGGATCGCCTTAGTGAGCATATGAAACACTTCTGAGGAAATGTCTCGCAACGTCGCGGTCCGTGGGAGGACACATGAAGATCGGCATGGCCATCAACTACTCGGGAGATTTTGCCGAGACCATCGATAACCTGATCGATTTCGAGAAGGTCGGCCTCGACCGGATCACGGTGCCCGAAGCCTACAGTTTCGACGCTGTCAGCCAGCTCGGCTACATCGCCGCCCGGACCTCGACGATCGAACTCGCGACCGGCATCCTGCCGATGTACTCACGGACTCCCACCAACCTGGCGATGACCGCGGCCGGTCTCGATTACATCTCCGGTGGACGCTTCGTACTCGGTATCGGCGCGTCCGGCCCGCAGGTGATCGAGGGCTTCCACGGCGTCAAGTACGACGCCCCGGTGGGCCGCGCCCGCGAGAACGCCGAGATCTGCCGCATGGTCTGGCGGCGTGAGCGCACCGAGTACAACGGCAAGTACTACAAGCTGCCGTTCTCCAAGGAAGACGGCGGCACCGGCCTCGGCAAGCCACTCAAGATCATCAACCACCCTGTGCGCGAGCGAATCCCGATGTTGCTGGCAGCCATCGGCCCCAAGAACGTGGAGCTGGCGGCCGAACTCTTCGAGGAGTGGCAGCCGATTCTCTTCCACCCCGAGCACCTGTCGGTGGCGTTCGGCGACGCCCTGGACAAGGGCAACGCCAAGCGCGCGCCCGAACTCGGCAAGCTGGGCATCTCGGTGAACACAACTGCCTTGATCACCGATGACGAAGAGCAGCGCCAGAACGCTCTCGCCTTGGTCAAGCACCACGCCGCGCTGTACATCGGCGGCATGGGCGCCCGCGGCAAAAACTTCTACAACGACCTCGCAGTCCGCTACGGATACGCCGACGCCGCCAAAGAGATCCAAGACCTCTACCTCGACGGCAAGAAGCAGGAAGCCGCGGCTGCCGTTCCCGACGACCTCGCGTCCGGCATGTCCCTCATCGGCCCCGAGAGCTTCGTCAAAGAACGCCTCGCCGCCTTCGAAAGCGCTGGGATCACCACCCTCCTCGTCGCTCCTGCCACACCCGGCCACGCCGACCAGGTCGAGCAGATTCGTTTGCTGAAAGAGCTCGTCAGTTGATCTGAGGGTTCGTTGTTGGCTCGCTTGGGGTTCTGCGGGGCGAGCTAATGCGGGTTTGGTGCGCGGGTTGGCTGAGCCGCTCGGGGTTCTCGTCGTTGCTCGGTCTACGGGGTGAGCTAATTCGGGTTTGGTGCGCGGGCTGGTCGGTGCGTTAGCGTTCCTCGCGTTTGGTGCGCGGGTCTGCCGGTGTGCTCGGGGTTCTCGCGTTTGCTCGGTCTGCGGCGCGAGCTTCTTCGGGTTTCGTGCGCGGGTTGGCTAAGCCGCTCGGGGTTCTCGTCGTTGCTCGGTCTGCGGGGCGAGTTACCCCGGGTTTGCTGAGCGAGTCCGCCGGTGCGCTCGCGTTTCTGGCGTTTGCTCGGTCTCCAGTCCGGGGCGGCGCCATCAGCGAAGTCCAGCGCGAACCATGGCCTGACGGAGAATCTCGGGCAGACGGCCGGCTTCGAGGTCGGCCCACGTCCACCGGACGACTTCGAGGCCGAGTTGTCTGAGTCGATCTTCGCGGATCTTTTCGGCGACGACAACGTCGTTCGGCGTCTGCCCCGGCGTCATCAACCCTTGCCCGTATTTCACCAAACCGTCGAACTCGCCGACCAGTCGGCCTTCCCACTCGAAATCCACTCTGGCCACGAAAACCCCTGTCGAGGTGTAGAACTCGCGTTGCAGCCGCGGCCGCGGGATGTCGCGGCTTGCCAGCATCTGCGCTCGGCTCCATGACTCTCCGACGGTCTCCGCCAACTCGTCAGCGGCCGCCAACGCTGTCCGAACTGGCCCGACGCCACGCTTGGGCCCGCAAGATTCGACCATTGCCGACATCACGTCGCGGTCAGCGCCCGCTCTCAGCGCGCTGTCGAAAGTCACCAGCGCCTGATCGAATGACCCGGCGAGTGCGGTGTCGACCGCCGTCCGCTCGAGGCTGGTCAACGCAATCCCATCGACCTCGATTACCTCACCGGGCGCAGCCTTTCCGGCGTGCAGGTGCCGCCGACTCTCGACGCGCCCGCCGCCCATCCGCCCGTTCAGCAGATGCACCCGTGCGTGGGAGGGTTTGAGCAGCGGGAGCTCATGTAACAAAGCCGCCGATGTGTGACTGACTACCAACGGGTGGTTGCAACTTCGCGCAGCCGCGATCACACGCATCCGGGCCAACGCGTCGTCCGACAGATTGCGTGATGTCTTGACATACGCGCCGTGCCAGATTCGACTGAGCATCCCGCCTCGAACGGCGCGCTTGATGTCGTCGTCGGAATACCCCAACGCGATGACGTCGCGGCGCCAGATCAAACCGTCGCCGTCTTCCATGATTTCCCCCATGAAGCGATTGTCAGCGACCCGCCGGACCCACCACCCGCGATATGCGGTGCTTATGGGGATAACCCCGGAACTGTGGATAGCTCGCCGGGAC
>NZ_BDAP01000003.1 GCF_001598915.1 Williamsia muralis NBRC 105860
ACGCACACAACGCCGAAGAATCGGTACCTGCCGACCATGCTCTCGCCGCGGCGCCGGTGTCGGTGCCGGGCATCCTGCTTGCTCAGCTGGCGGCCATCAGTGCCACTCGCAAGCAGGGACTCGACCTCGGCGAGCTGACCCCTGTTGCGGCGATCGGACACTCGCAGGGTGTGCTGGGCACCGAGGCGATCAAGGCCGCAGCCGAGGATGGCGGACTGGGCGACGGCGCACTACTGGCCGTAGCGCATCTCATCGGCGCGGCGGGTGCTTTCATCGCCCGTCGGCGAGGCCTCACCTCCGACGCTGCCGGAAGCCCGATGCTGTCGGTCGCGCAGGTCGATCCGGCCCGCATCCAGACACTCGTCGACGACTACGCGCTGACGCTGCGCGAATCGGACCGTGAATCGGCGCCTGTGCTCTCGATCGTCAACGGACGACGCTCCGTGGTCCTCTCAGGAGCTCCGCGCCACCTGTCGGCGTTTGTCAGCCAGTGCGAGACGCTTGCCGCCGCAGAGGCCGCCGAACGCAAGAAGAAGACGACCGGCGGCACCGCCTTCGCGCCGGTCTTCGATCCGCTGTCGGTGTCGATCGCCTTCCACCATCCGGCGCTCGAGGCCGCCTGTGATCTCGTCGCCGACTGGGCTGCCGTGTGCGGCATCGACCCCGTGGCCGCACGACGACTCGCCGCGGCAGTGCTGGTCGACAAGGTCGACTGGGTCGACGCCCTCGACGACGTCGTCAGTGCCGGCGCCAAGTGGATTCTCGACCTGGGCCCCGGCGACGTCGCCACCCGGCTGAGCGTTCCCGTGGTCCGCGGGCAGGGCGTCGGCCTGATCTCGGTGAGCCAACGCGGTGGGCAGCGCAACCTGTTCGCGCCCGGAGGCATCCCCGACGTCCAGCGCCCGTGGAGTACTTACAGCCCCAAGATCGTTCAGCTTCCCAACGGTCGCCACGTGGTGGAGACCGCGTTCACCCGTCTCACCGGGCGATCGCCGATGCTCCTCGCCGGAATGACGCCGACAACGGTCGACCCCGCGATCGTGGCCGCGGCCGCCAATGCCGGACACTGGGCCGAACTGGCCGGTGGCGGGCAGGTGACCGAGGGCATCTTCGCCGACAACGTCGCCAAGCTGACCGAACTCCTCGAGCCGGGCCGTCAGGCGCAGTTCAACACCCTCTTCCTCGACCCCTACCTGTGGAAGCTGCAGATCGGCGGCAAACGCCTCGTGCAGAAGGCACGTGCAAACGGCGCGCCGATCGACGGTGTCATCGTCTCGGCTGGTATCCCGGAGCTCGACGAGGCCGTGGCGCTGGTGTCCGAACTCGCCGACGCGCAGATCCCGTACATCTCGTTCAAGCCCGGCACCATCGGACAGATCCGTTCGGTGATCCGCATTGCTGCCGAGGTACCGCACTACCCGGTGATCGTCCAGATCGAGGGGGGCCGCGCAGGAGGCCATCACTCCTGGGAGGATCTCGACGACCTCCTCCTGGCCACCTACGCCGAGCTGCGCGCCCGCCCCAACGTGGTCATCTGCGTCGGCGGCGGAATCGGGACAGCCGAGCGGGCCAGCGAATACCTCACCGGAGTCTGGTCAGCGGCCCACGACTACCCGCTCATGCCGCTCGACGGCATCCTGATCGGCACCGCCGCCATGGCCACCAAGGAGGCGACCACGTCGCCGGCGGTCAAAGAACTCCTGGTCAACACCCCGGGCTGCGACGAGTGGATCGGCGCAGGCTACGCAACAGCCGGAATGGCCTCGGGCCGAAGCCAGCTCGGCGCCGACATCCACGAGGTCGACAACGCGGCGTCGCGATGTGGCCGACTGCTCGATGAGGTGGCCGGTGACGAAGAGGCCGTGCAGGCTCGTCGCGACGAGATCATCGAGGCGCTCACCGGAACGGCGAAGCCGTACTTTGGCGATGTGGCGCAGATGACCTACCGCCAGTGGCTCGAGCGTTATGTCGAGCTCGCCGTGGGTGAGGCCACCGGGGCAGCGACATGGGCCGACGTCACATGGCGTCAGCGCTTCATCGAGATGCTGCAGCGCGCCGAAGCTCGTCTCAACGATGCCGACCGCGGTCAGATCCCGACGCTGTTCGGTCACACGTCGGCCACCGACAATGCCGGTGCAGCCATTGATGCGCTGGTCGCGGTGTACCCGGCTGCCGACACCGACGTTCTGCACCCGGCCGACCTGATCTTCTTCCTCGACCTGTGCCGTACGCCCGGCAAGCCGGTCAATTTCGTCCCGGTCATCGACAAAGACGTGCGTCGCTGGTGGCGCAGCGACTCCCTGTGGCAGGCCCACGATCCGCGCTACGGCGCAGACGAGGTGTGCATCATCCCGGGACCCGTCGCCGTCGCAGGCATCACCCGCGTCGACGAACCGGTTGGCGAGTTGCTCGACCGCTTCGAAGCCCAGGTGGTCACCGATCTCCACGGCATCGGCGTAGAGCCCTTCCCGGTCAGCGCGCGACTTCGTGCGGGCCTGGTCGACGTGGAAGGCGTGCTCGGCACCGTCGTCGAGTCGCTGAGCGTGCAGTGGTCCGGGCGCCTCGTCGCGAATCCTGTTGCTTTGCTTGGTGACCGGGATGCGTGGGAGTTCCCCTCCACCGAGCGTGGTGAGCACGAACCGACCGGGGCCGTCCTCGAGCGCACCTCCGACGGAGTCGTCCTGACCGTGCCGATCGGCAAGGCCACCGTTGCCATCCCGATGACCGTCGACGAGTCGATCCTCGACGGTGGGTCACCCAAGGTCACCATCGAAGGTGCCGCAGGCGCGATGCGCCAGATCCTGGCTGTCGCAGCCGGTGGATCCCTGGCGTCGGTGACCGATGGCGCGGCCACACGCACCGTCACGTGGGACCCGGACCTGGTCGCCGACCACGCCGCGGTCACCGCGTACACCCTTCCCGAGCATCTGAGTGCTTCGGTCCCGCAGGGCGTCACCGGGTTCGCCAACCCCGACACGCTGGTCGGATTGTGCTGGCCCGCCGTCTTCAGTGTCATCGGATCAGCGACGACCCAGTCCGGCGAGCCTGTGGTCGAAGGCCTACTCGATCTGGTCCACCTCGATCATGTTGCGTCCACCGTCGGCGAACTGCCGCGCGTGGCAACAGATTTGACGGTCACCGCAGCGCTGTCGGGTGTCGTCGACACCGACCTGGGCCGTGTGGTCACCGTGGTGGTCACCATCTCCGACGCCGACCGCCAGATTGCCGAGATGACCGAACGGTTCGCCGTACGCGGACGCACCGGCGACGGCGAATTGACCGATCCGAGCCGGGCCGGTGGTGCACTGAGCGCCAAGTCAGGCGAGGCGACCCGCAAGAAGATCCGCGAAGTCACCATCGCAACCCCGTCGCGGATGCACGGATTCGCCCTCGTCTCAGGCGATCACAACCCTATTCACACCGACATGTCGGCAGCGAAGATGGCCGGTCTGGGCAGCCCTATCGCTCACGGCATGTGGCTGTCCGCGGCTGCACAGCACGTCGTGACCGCCACAGACGCCAAGAACCCCATCCCGGTGCCTCGCGCACTGCTCGGCTGGACCGCTCGTTTCCTGGGCATGGTTCGCCCCGGTGACGAGGTCACCATCCGCGTCGACCGCGTTGGTATGGACGCCGGCCGCGACGTCATCGAGGTCAGCGCGAAGGTCGGCGACCTGCTCGTGATGAACGCCACCGGCCTCCTCGCGCCTGCCAAGACCGTCTACGCGTTCCCCGGGCAGGGCATCCAGAGCAAGGGCATGGGACTCGACGCACGGTCGCGTTCCAAGGCTGCCCGCAAGGTCTGGGACCGGGCGGACAAGCACACCAGGGATGCTCTCGGCTTCTCGATCCTGGCCGTGGTCCGCGACAACCCGACCACACTCTCGGCAGGCGGCACCACCTACCACCACCCTGACGGGGTGCTGTTCCTGACGCAGTTCACACAGGTGGCCATGGCCACTCTGGGCGTCGCGCAGATCGCCGAACTCAAGGAGTCGGGCGGTTTCGTCGAGAACGCCATCACCTGTGGTCACTCGGTGGGCGAGTACAACGCGCTCGCCGCGTGCGCCGGGGTGCTGCCGTTGGAGGCTGTCCTCGAGGTCGTGTTCCAGCGTGGCGAGGCCATGCACCACCTGGTCCCGCGAGATGCGAAGGGCCGCAGCGATTACCGCATGGCCGCGATCCGGCCGAGTCAGTTCGGACTGGCCGACGCCGATGTCATGGACTGGGTCTCGCAGGTCGGCGAACGCGCCGGTGAGTTCCTTGAGGTCGTGAACCTCAACCTGCTCGGCTCGCAATACGCGATCGCAGGCACGGTCCGAGGACTCGAGGTGCTGGAGGAGGAGATAGAAGAACTCCGTGCCAAGGCGGGCGGCAAACGCTCGTTCATCCTGGTTCCCGGGATCGACGTCCCGTTCCACTCCACCGTGTTGCGTGCGGGTGTGCCCGACTTCCGGCATCGTCTGCAGGACCTGCTTCCCGAGCACATCGACCCCGACATCCTCGTGGGCCGATACGTACCGAACCTGGTCCCACGCATGTTCAACCTGGGCCGCGACTTCGTCCAGGAGATCGCCGACCTGGTGCCCTCCGAGCCCCTCGACGATGTGCTGGCCGACTGGGATACGTGGAGTGCCAAGCCCGGTGAGCTGACCCGCGTACTGCTGATCGAGCTGCTCGCGTGGCAGTTCGCCAGCCCGGTGCGCTGGATCGAAACACAGGATCTGCTGTTCACCCCGGTCGAGCGTGGCGGAGCCGGAGTGGAGCGGTTCGTCGAGGTCGGCGTGAAGTCGGCTCCGACACTCAGTGGCCTCGCCGGCAACACCCTCAAGCTGGACGACTACCTTCAGTCCGCCGTTCAGGTGCTCAACATCGAGCGTGACTCCGACGTCATCCTGGCGAAGGACAGCGCACCGGATGTGGAGGAAGACGAAGCACCTGCCGTCGAGGCATCAGCTGCCGCAGCGGCGCCTGCCGCCGAAACAGCGGTCGCGGCACCGGCTCCCGTCGCGGCCCCCGCGGATTCGGGTCCCCGTCCCGAGGACATCTCGTTCGGCCCGTCCGACGCGGTCGACGCTGTCATCGCGCTGTGGACGAAGATCCGCATCGATCAGATCGGCGCTGCGGACACCATCGAGGCACTGTGTGACGGTGTGTCATCCCGGCGCAACCAGTTGCTTCTCGACATCGGCGGAGAACTGGGTCTCGGTGCCATCGACGGCGCCGCAGAGGCCGAGATGCCCGCGCTCGCTTCGACGGTGAACGCGCTGGCCCGCGGCTACAAGCCGCTCGGTTCGGTGCTCACCGACGCCGTCGGCGACCAGATCCGCAAGGTGTTCGGACCGGTTGGCAAGCGCGCGTCGTACATCGAAGACCGCGTCACCTCGGTGTGGCAACTCGGCCCCGGCTGGGCGCTGCACACCAGCGTTGCGGTCGCTCTCGGTAGCCGCGACGGCGTCAGCGTCCGCGGTGGCGACTTGGGTGACCTGGTCTCGGAGGCGCCTTCGAACGCCGACGGTATCGACGCCCTGATCGATGCTGCGGTCGCGAAAGTCGGCTCCAACAAGGGCATCTCGGTGAGCAAGCCTGCCGTCGGCGGGGGCGGCGGAGGCGGAATGGTCGACGCTGCAGCTCTCGGAGAGCTCACCGAGCAGTTCACCGGGCGCACCGGCGCTCTGGCCTCGGCCGCGCAGACCATCCTGCAGAAGCTCGGCCTGGCGGACGAGCCCGAGCTCGCTGCACCTGCCGAGGACAACACCGCGGTGCTCGAACGTGTCAGCGCCGAACTGGGTTCGGATTGGCTGCGTGTGGTGGCCCCGGCATTCGACGAGCGCCGCGCGGTGCTCATCGACGACCGATGGGCCAGTGCTCGCGAGGACCTGGCACGGCTGTGGCTCGAGGACGAGCACGTCATCGACAACGAGTTCTACGACATCAGCGGCAAGTTTGTCGGCGCGGGCGAGACCGTCTGCCATCAGGCCACCTGGTGGCAGGGCAAGGCGCTCGCGAACGGACACCAGGTGCACGCTCGGGTCTACGCGCAGATCGCCCACGCGGCCGAAGATCCGCAGCCCGAGACCTACGCCGACGACATCGCCGTCGTGACCGGAGCCAGCAAGGGTTCGATCGCTGCCGCAGTGGTCGAGCAACTGCTCGCCGGCGGGGCCACCGTGGTCGCGACGACCTCGCGTCTCGACGACAACCGGCTGGCGTTCTTCAAGTCGCTCTACCGTCGCAGTGCCCGCGGAGACGCGGCGCTCTGGGTTGTCCCGGCGAACCTGTCGTCGTACACCGACGTCGACGAGCTGGTCGAGTGGATCGGTAGCGAGCAGACCGAGAACCTCGGCGGCAAGACCGGAGTGCTCAAGCCGGCGCTCAAGCCGACTCTGCTGTTCCCGTTCGCCGCACCGCGGGTCGCCGGCGACCTCACCGACGCGGGCGGCCGCGCCGAACTGGAGATGAAGGTGTTGCTCTGGTCGGTGGAGCGGCTGATCGCCGGTCTCGGCGACATCGCGGCTGACCATCATCTGGCGGCTCGGCTGCATGTGGTGCTGCCAGGCTCGCCGAACCGCGGGATGTTCGGTGGCGACGGCGCTTATGGCGAGTCCAAGGCCGCGCTCGACGCACTGGTGAAGCGCTGGGCCGCGGAGGATTCGTGGAACTCCAAGGTCACCCTGGCGCACGCGTTGATCGGGTGGGTCACGGGCACCGGGCTGATGGGCCACAACGATGGACTCGTCGAGGCTGTCGAGGCCGCAGGTGTGAAGACCTGGTCGACCCACGAGATGGCCACCGAGCTGCTCACGGCGGTGACGCCCGAGAGTCGGGTCCAGGCCAGGACCGAACCGTTGCAACTCGACCTGACCGGTGGACTCGCCGACGCCACGCTCGACATGAAGGCGTTGGCACAGGCCCAGGCGGATGCGCTGGCCGCAGTTGACGACGAGGACGAGTCCGACGAGCCGACACTGGCCGCACTGCCTGCCCCGGCCCGGGCGCCCGAGTCGACCACCCCTGCGTGGGGCAAGATCGACGCGCGCCCGGAGGACCTGGTCGTGATCGTGGGTGCCGGTGAACTCGGACCGTACGGCAGTGCACGGACCCGGTTCGAGATGGAGGTCGAAGACGAACTGTCGGCGGCCGGCGTTCTCGAATTGGCGTGGAGCACAGGCCTGATCACGTGGGAGGCCACACCGAAGCCCGGTTGGTACGACGCCGAGTCGGGCGACCCGGTCGCCGAGTCGGAGATTGCTGATCGCTACCACGACGCCGTGGTCGAACGCTGCGGCATCCGCCGGTACGCCGACGACGGCGACATGATCGACAACTCGTCACCGTTGCTGACCTCGGTGTACCTCGACAACGATCTGACCTTCTCGGTGGCGTCGGAGGGGGAGGCACGCTCCTTCCTCTCGGCTGCGCCGGACAAGACCAAGATCAAGGTCGACCCGGACAGTGGCGAATGGCAGGTGACACGTCAGGCGGGCACCGAGATCCGCGTACCGCGTCGATTCAAGCTCACCCGCACCGTGGGTGGCCAGATCCCGACCGGGTTCGATCCCACCCGCTGGGGTGTGTCGGCCGACATGGCCGAGTCGATCGATCGGGTTGCGCTGTGGAACCTGATCGCCACTGTCGACGCCTTCCTCGCTTCCGGTTTCGAACCGTCGGAATTGATGCGGTGGGTGCACCCAGGCCTGGTTGCCAACACCCAGGGCACCGGCATGGGCGGCATGACGTCGATGCGATCGCTGTACCTCGACACCTTCACCGGTGAGGCCAAGGCGAACGACATCCTGCAGGAGGCACTGCCGAACGTTGTTGCAGCACACGTGGTCCAGTCGTACATCGGTAGCTATGGCGCGATGATCCACCCGGTGGCCGCCTGCGCCACCGCGGCGGTGTCGGTCGAAGAAGGTGTCGACAAGATCAAGCTGGGCAAGGCGTTGTTCGCGGTCGCCGGTGGGTTCGACGACCTCGGTATCGAGGGCATCGTCGGGTTCGGCGACATGTCGGCCACCGCCGAGACGGCCACGATGGAGGCCAAGGGCATCGATGCCCGCAGGTTCTCCCGGGCCAACGACCGTCGTCGCGGCGGATTCGTCGAGTCGCAGGGTGGCGGAACGATTCTGCTGGCCCGCGGTGACGTGGCCGCCGAGATGGGTCTGCCGGTTCTCGGTGTGGTCGGATGGGCGCAGAGCTTCGGTGACGGCGTGCACACGTCCATCCCGGCCCCCGGCATCGGTGCACTCGGAGCCGCTCGCGGACACCAGGATTCGGGTATCGCCCGGTCGCTCCGTCAGCTCGGTGTCAGTCCTGACGACGTGGCTCTGGTGTCCAAGCACGACACGTCCACCAAGGCCAACGACCCCAACGAGGCGAACCTCCATGAGAGGCTCGCCGAGGCGATCGGTCGTAGCGACGGTGCGCCGTTGTTCGTGGTGTCGCAGAAGTCGCTGACGGGCCACTCCAAGGGCGGTGCGGCAGCCTTCCAGCTGATCGGTCTGTGCCAGGTGTTGCGCGACGGCGTCATCCCTCCCAACCGCAGCCTCGACTGCGTCGACGAGGTGATGGCCGAGCACAAGCATCTGGTGTGGCCTACTGAACCGTTGCGATTCGGCGAGAGGTTCGCCCTCAAGGCCGGCCTCTTGACGAGCCTGGGCTTCGGGCACGTGTCCGGTCTCATCGCCGTGGTGCACCCGGAAGCTTTTGTGGCCTCGCTTGATCCGGCTGAGCGTGAGCGTTACCGCGCCGCGGCAACCGAACGTGCGCGGCTGGGCCAGCAGCGTCTGCTCGAGGCCATGTGCGGCGGCAAGCCCGCCTACCAGCGGCCCCCGAACCGCCGGTTCGACGACAGCTCCTACGAGGGCGATCAGGAAGCGGCAATGCTGCTCGACGCGGAGGCTCGTCTGTCGGCGAACGGAACCTACGGCGGATGACGGTCATCGGAGTGGGGATCGACCTCGTGTCGATCCCCGGCTTCGCCGAGCAGTTGAAACAGCCCGGCACCACATTCGCAGATCGGTTCACGGTGGGGGAGCGGCGTGATGCCGCCTCGGGCACCGGGGACGAGGCGAGGCATCTCGCGGCCCGGTGGGCGGCGAAGGAAGCGGTGATCAAGGCATGGTCGGTGAGTCGTTTCGCGCGCTCGCCCCTGCTCCCGCTGATCCGGCATGGCGACATCGAGGTCGTCACGGATGCATGGGGCCGGCCGGCCATTCGACTGGGCGGTGAGATCGGTACGCACCTGGCAGGAACAGTGGTGCACATCTCGCTGACCCATGACGGCGACATGGCGGGTGCGGTCGCGGTGATCGAAGAGGCTCCGCAGTCGCAGACTCAGTAGTTCCTGCGCCTGTGAATCACCGTGCGTTGCGGTTGTTCTCAGGATCTTCCAGGAGCATGTAGCGTCCCAGCATGCGCTTGAGTTCGGTGACCGTCGCGGAGTGGTTCTGACCTTCTTGCACCGAGAAGCTGAGCAGCGAGTACGCCGTGTGCACCAGGAGTTCGGACATCAGCGCCCGACGCCTGCGATCGGGGGTCAGTGGGGCGATGATCCGCGCGACCAATTCCGCCAGCGCACGCTCGTGCACGGTGGCAGTGGCACGAGTGGCAGGCGTCGACTGCACAGCGAGCCACACCGCGCGGCGGGACGGATCGTCGTGCCACAGCTGCGCCAGGTGATCGATGAACTTCTCCAGTAGGCGAGGCCAGTCCAGAGACGGAACCTCCGCGGCGAATCTGGCCAGTTCGCTCTGTACCCCGGCAGCGTCTTCTCGATCGAGTTCGCAGACCACGACGTACTTGTTCGCGAAGTACTGATAAAGCGTCCCGATCGGGACGTCGGCGCGCTGCGCGATGTGCTCACACGTCAGCGACTCGAAGCCCACCTCGATCAGCAGGTCGCGCGCAGCGGCAAGCATCGCATCGAACCGCAGTTGGCTGCGTTGCTGCGTGGGCCGTTTGCGCGGAACGAGTGGTTCGGAACTGAGCAACCGAGAGACACCGGTCTTGAGGGCGCCGGAATCCCCGGTGCCGGTACCGGACTGCCGCTGGGCCATGGCCACAGGTCGCTTCGGCTAGACCGAGAGGTCGCGGCGAAGTTTCGCCACGTGCCCTGTGGCGCGCACGTTGTACTGTGCCACAGCGATTTTGCCCTCGGCATCCACCAGGAAGGTGGATCGGATCACTCCGGTGACGGTTTTGCCGTACATCATCTTCTCACCGAACGCACCCCAGGCCGTGAGGACTGCCTTGTCCGGGTCGGACAGAAGCGGGAACGTCAGCTCCTCCGCGTCGCGGAACTTGGCCAGTTTTGCGGGCTTGTCCGGAGAAATGCCGATGACCTCGACACCCGCGTCGTTCAGCTCGCCCAGGTTGTCACGGAAGTCGCAGGCCTGCTTGGTACAGCCCGGAGTGCTGGCAGCGGGGTAGAAATAGACGATCACCTGACGTCCCCGATAGTCGTCGAGCGAGACGGTGTTCCCGTCGGCGTCCGGCAGGGAAAAGCCTGGGGCCTTGTCGCCCACTGCGAGTCGTGTGTTCTCAGTCATCGGGTTCAGGCTAGCCGAGGACGCAATTCGTGTGGCGGAACACTGGCAACCCGGGCTGTGAACTACCGTAGAGCCCGAGAACTGACCGGCCGCTCCGCGCCTTCGTACGAGCGCGGGGAGTGGACTTCACCGATGGAGGACCTTGTGGGACGCGATACCGACGACATCGAGCGCGAGATCGAACGGGCCCGCGACGAACTCGCCGAGACCCTCGACGCGCTTGCGACCCGTGCCAATCCTCAGCGGCTGGCCGAAGACGCCAAGGCCACTGCGCTCGTGACCCTCCAGAAGCCGGCGGTCGCGGGAACGCTGATCGCGGTCGGAGTCGTCGTGGTCGCGATCGTCATCAAGAAGATCGTCTCCTGAGCATCTGACCGACTGAGCAGCTTCAGTCGAGCGGCCGGGACCCCGACCGCTCGACCGAAGCCGCTTCCCGGTCCTCGCGCTGAGCGCGATAGATCGAGTCCCCGCTCCGCAGCACCAGCAGGTAGGCGATACCCACGGCGACCATCCCGCCGGGGAGCAGGGTGTAACCGCCGGTCATCTCGGCCACCATCAGCATCACCGCTATCGGCACACGGGCGATGGCGCCGAAGCAGGCCATCATCGCGACGATGACAAACGCCGCCGGCGCCTCGGGTACGCCGGGCGCGAACGGCTCCAGCAGTCGCCACAGCGCCGCGCCGACGAATGCGCCGATCACCATGCCCGGACCGAAGATGCCTCCGGCGCCTCCGGACCCGATCGACAACGACGTCGCGAGGATCTTGGCGAAGGGGAGTGCCAGCACGATCCACAGCGGCATCGAGGCCAGTGTCTCCGCGCTCATCGCTTCCTGCACCCAGCCGTACCCGCTGCCCAGTATCTCGGGCATCGCCAGGGCGAGCAGGCCCACCAGGAGACCGCCGACGGCGGGTTTGACGATCCGATTGCCGGGCAACCGGGCGAACACGCTGACCGTGCCGTAGAAGAAGCGGCTGTACAGGATTCCCACGCCGCCCGCGAGTAGTCCGATCACGGCGAACCAGATGAGCTGTGTGGGTGACTCGAGTCTGTAGTCGTCGGCCACGAATCCGAACAGCGGATCGTAGCCCTCGACCGCGCCGAATACGCTGTAGGCGGTGACAGACGAGATCAACCCGGGGATGAGCGTCCGGAACTCGAAGTCGTTGCGGTACAAGATGGCTCCCGACAGCACCGCGCCACCCAGAGGGGCGCCGAAGATTGCCCCGATGCCTGAGCCGATCCCGATCGCTACCGCGATTCGGCCGTCGTCGTCGGTCAGATTCAGCCATCGCGTGAACAGCGACCCGAATCCTGCGGAGATCTGTGCTGCCGGTCCTTCCCGGCCCGCAGATCCGCCGGAGCCGATGGTCAACGCGCTCGCGACCATCTTCACCCCCACCGCCCGCATGCGGATGCTGCGCGGACCGGAATGGACGGCCTCTATCGCGGCATCGGTGCCATGCCCTTCTGCCTCCGGTGCGAACCGTGCGACGAGAACGGCCGAAGCAAGCGCGCCTCCGGCGACGACGAGGGGGATTGCCCAGGGCCGACTGAAACCGTCTGAGTGGCCCGTGTCGCCGTCGCGTCCGGCCTGGGGAGGTTCGTAACCGCCGAGGCCTTCCAGGAGGAGTCGGCCGGCCAGCTCGAGCATCTCGAAGAAGACCACCGCGCCGAGTCCGGCGACCACGCCGATGGAGATGCCCAAGACCAGCCACCTGACGGCATAGCTCGAACGTTCGAGTCGGCTACCGATTCTGGCGCCGAGCGCTACGACAGCAGCCCCTCGCGTCATTGGGATGACAGTAATGGGAAGAGCGTGTCCAGGTGCGACAGTTGATGATCGATCACGTGCGACCGGTCAGGTGGCTGTCGATTGTTCAAATGATCTTTGGCCGTTGCGGCCCGAGCAGGAATTGAAGTGGTGCAGTCAATCCGAGAAGTGCGCCATCAGGGACTCGAACCCCGAACCCGCTGATTAAGAGTCAGCTGCTCTGCCAATTGAGCTAATGGCGCGCGTTGTTGCGACTTGGAACGTTAGCAGGACTCATGCGGAAAACGAAAATCGCGTGGTCGCAGAGGTGAAAACGGTCCGTTTTGACCGCTCGTCGCGTTTCCTGTCCGTCACACATTGCCCGTAGACTCTCCTCAGTTGGTTGGTGCCCACTCGTTGGGCTTTAGGGGATGTTTGGAGTGTGATGGGGTTCACGCAGACCTCGGTAGGACAAGGGGCTCGAAAGTCCACTGTTTTCATGGTTTTCCTGATCGCACTCGCCGCGGTGATGTCGGCGTGTGCCTCCGATGCCCCAACGCCCAAGTACAGCGATCAGGTTGTCAGCACCACACCGTTCGACGATCTCCTGCAGCCGGCGGTGAAGATCACCGGTTTCGCGGACAAGCCCGTGGTCGACGGTGATGTGGGGTTCTCGCCCGGTGCGCCCGTGAAGGTCACCGCGAGCGACGGGCGTCTCACCGACGTCCAGATCACCAACTCGGCGGGCGCACCGGTGCCGGGCACGCTGTCGCCGGACAAGAAGAGCTGGACCGTGGCCCCCGGGTCGTTCGGCTACAACAAGACCTACACGCTGACCGCTGACGCCAAGGGCATCGGTGGAAGCACCAAGGCGACCACCTCGTTCACCACGAGTTCGCCCAACAACCTCACCCAGGCCTACCTACTGCCAGAGGACAATTCGACTGTCGGCGTCGGGATGCCGGTGTCGATCCGATTCGATGAGGCGATCCCCAACCGCAAGGCTGCGCAGGACGCGATCACGGTCCGTACCGACCCACCTACCGAGGGCGGCTTCTACTGGCTCAGTGACACCGAATTACGCTGGCGCCCGGCGCAATTCTGGAAGCCCGGCACCAAGGTCGATGTCGCGGTCAACACTTACGGGATCGACCTGGGTGACGGTCTCTTCGGCCAAGAGAACATGAAGACCAAGTTCACGATCGGTCGCGAGCTCATCGCCACCGCCGATGACAACACCAAGACCATCACCATCACGGAGAACGGCAAGGTCATCAAGACGATGCCGACGTCGATGGGCAAGGATTCCACGCCCACCGACAACGGCACGTACATCATCGGTGATCGTCTCGACCGAATCGTGATGGATTCGTCCACCTACGGTGTCCCCGTCAATTCTCCGGCCGGGTACCGGCTGGACGTCGACTACGCGACCCAGATGTCGTGGAGCGGCATCTACATCCACTCCGCGCCGTGGTCGGTGTACGCGCAGGGCAGCGAGAACACGAGCCACGGATGCCTCAACGTCAGCCCGGAGAACGCGCTGTGGTGGACTCAGAATTCGTTGCGTGGGGACGTCATCACCGTGAAGAACACTGTGGGTCCCGAGCTGTCGGGCACCGACGGCCTCGGTGACTGGAACATTCCGTGGGAGACCTGGAAGCAGGGCAACGCCTGAGGCTTAGCGCGTCCCCGTCATGGGGGCGGCTGGATCGACTCCGAGGCGTGAGCCCGCCTGGTGATCGCTTCGCGCGGGGAGTAGTCCCACCGCGCCTGCGTCGTCGGAGCTGCTAGGTGCACGCCTTGCGGTGGCTCGCACTTGGTGACGGTCGCGTGTGTACCTCGGACCTAAGACGCCGGCCCTGTCCTCCTCAGGGCATTACGTACGTGAGAGGCCGACCTGCGGCCTCCGCGGCCTTCTCCGGGCCCGTATCCGTCGCGCTGTGACGCCGGCGAGGGTCAAGGCAGCCACACGCCACTGAGTTGTCGTGTTGGACATCCTGCTTGGTGAGGCGAGCCGAGAATCAATAGCGCGGCGAAGATATGGCCGCCCGATGGTGCGATGTCGGCAGCGGTCGAGAACTGCTGGAAATACAAAGGCCGGTGCTTGCGCGATCAGCGCTCACACCGGCCCTCGTGTTGGGGTGGACGACGGGACTCGAACCCGCGACAGCCAGAATCACAATCTGGTGCTCTACCAACTGAACTACGCCCACCATCGATTCCGCGTTAGCGGAACCAGGGACTTACTCTAGCGGCTCGCCGGTCCGGAATTCCAATCGGTTACCCGGCCTGTCGCCATCAGGCCGGACCGAGCGTTTTGGTCACTTCCTCGATGGCCGACGATTCGGGCCCAGGAGGGGCGACAAACGCTGTTGCCCGGTAGTACTTGAGCTCCCGGATCGATTCCCGGATGTCGGCCAACGCACGGTGTGCCAGGCCCTTCTCTGGCTGTCCGAAGTAGATGCGCGGGTACCACCGGCGGCACAGCTCTTTGATCGAACTGACGTCGACCATCCGGTAGTGCAGGTACGCGTCGAGTTCGGGCATGTCCCGGGCGATGAAGCCGCGGTCGGTGGCGATCGAGTTGCCGGCAAGGGGGACTGCGCCGGCGGTGTCGATGTGCTTGCGCAGGTAGTCGAGGACCTGCTTCTGCGCCTGCTCGATGGTCACTGTGGACGCACGCACTTCTTCGGTGAGTCCGGATGCTGCATGCATCTTCTTCACCACCGCAGGCATGGCCGCCAGGGCGTCGTCGTCGGCGTGGATGACCACGTCGACTCCGTCACCGATGATGTTGAGTTCGCTGTCGGTGATCAGGGCTGCGATCTCGATGAGCTTGTCGCTGCGCAATTGCAGCCCGGTCATCTCGCAGTCGATCCACACAAGTTTGTCTTGCACCCCACAACCCTAGTTGAGCGGTTCGTGGCGTCATGCCCTGACCTGCGCCCGCCCGGGGCGGACCTAGTCGCCGAGCTTGCGGTAGAACGAGCCGACGATCGGTGCGGTGAACTTTCGGGGGGTGTAGCCACCGGCAACCGACATCGCCTTGGAGAGCGCCCCGGGGACCACGCGCATCTTGTTTCGCTTCAGGGCGTCGAGGCTGAGTTTCGCAACTGACTCGCTCGAGTTCCACATGAAGTCGGGGACCACACGATCGACGATGCTTGCCTCTTCGGGCGTCGGAGTGTGGGTTCGCACAGGTCCCGGCGCCAGCAGAGTCACGTGCACACCTTGGTCTGCCACCTCACCCCGGACCGATTCGGAGAGGGTGTTCACAAACGCCTTGGTTGCCGCATAGGTGGCGTTGTTCGGGATCGGCATGTTGCCCGCCGCCGAACCGACCATGAGGATCCCGCCGGCTTTGCGTTGCACCATCTGCGGCAGAACCGCGAGTGTGAGGTCGTGCACGGCAACGGTATTGAGCCTCACCTGTGCTCGCTCGTATTCTGGGTCCAGCTCGGACAACGGTCCGAAGGTGGCGATGCCCGCGTTGTTGCACAAGATGGAGATCTCACGGTCGCGGAGCTCGTTGCAGAGAGTGTCGGTCGCGGTCGGATCAGAGAGATCGGTGGCACGCACCTCCACCTCGACACCGAACGTCGCGCGCAACTCGGTCGCGGTCGCGATGAGGATTTCCTCGCGGCGGGCAGCCAAGATCAGGGAGTGCCCGCGTCGGGCGAGCTCGGTCGCGAGTGCTGCGCCGATACCCGACGATGCGCCGGTGACGACTGCCCTGGCTGACGGTGTCGGATGGGGGATAGGCATGGCGCCGATCGTATCGGGAGGATGCCTTCAGGTGGCCGACAGCCGGAACATGCGGATGTCTCGCGAGGTCTTGCTGCGATAGATCGCGTAATTGCGCGCCACTTTTTCGAACTCGCGATAGAGGCGTTCCTTTTCGCTGCCCTCGACAAGCGTGGCAGTCGCCGCGATCTCGGTTCCGTCGATGTTCACCGACGCCGAGGGGTTCGCGAGGAGGTTCGCGGTCCAGGCGGGATGGTGGGCCTGTCCGAAGTTGGACCCGACCACGTAGAGGTCGGGGTCCTCGCGGTAGTAGAGAAGGGGCGATACCCGGTGTTGCCCGCTCTTCGCGCCGATGGTCGTCAGCAACATGGTGGGGGCCCCGACCGGACCGGCGATGGTGAACCGTCCTCTGCTACGGATCAGAAGTCGCCGGTCCAGCGGAATCATCCTGCGTGCCAACCACGTTCCGGGTGAGGTGGCCGCCACCGCGAACATGACCCGGTTCAGCGGCGAGCTACTCGAGCCCCAACGCCTGTCGGGAAATGGTGCGGTCACGGCTTCACCCTTCGTGGTTTGGCTTCAGACGATACTTGCGGCGACCTCGGTGCCCTGGCGGATCGCCCGTTTCGCGTCGAGTTCGGCGGCCACGTCGGCGCCGCCGATGACGTGGGTGCTCACACCCGCGACGGTCAGCGGGTCGACGAGCTCGCGCACCGACTCCTGACCGGCACACACCACCACGGTCTCGACGTCGAGCACACGCGTGGTGCGCTCGCCGCCTTCCTCTTTGGGAGCGAAACTCAGGTGCAGACCCGCATCGTCGATCTTGTCGTAACTGGCGCCGGAGATCTGCTCGACGCCTTTCATCTTGACTGTTGCACGGTGCACCCAGCCTGAGGTCTTGCCCAGCGTTTTACCCTGCCGGCCCGGTTTGCGCTGCACGAGATACACCGTGCGGGCAGCAGGGGTGGGACGTGGTTTGCCGACAAACCCCGGCACGCCCAGGTCGTCGGTGATGCCCCACTCTTCTGCCCATTCCTTGACGTTCAGGGTGGGGGAGTCGTCGACGGTGAGGAATTCGGTGAGGTCGAAGCCGATACCGCCGGCTCCGATGACAGCAACGGTCTTTCCGATTGCCTTGTGGCCGAGCACAGCCTCCGCGTACGACATCACCTTGGGGTGGTCGATACCGGGGATGTCGGGCATGCGCGGGGTGACGCCGGTCGCCACGACGACGTCGTCGAACTTCTCGTCGATCAGTTCTTCAGCGCTGACCCAGGTGTTCAGGTGGACCTGCACACCGGTCGCCTCGAGCTGGGCTGTGAAGTATCGGATGGTCTCGGAGAACTCTTCTTTCCCGGGAATCCGCGCTGCGATCGAGAATTGACCGCCGATGTGTTCTCCCGCCTCGTACAGGTGCACCTCATGCCCCCGCTGTGCGGCGGAGACCGCAGCCGACAGTCCGGCCGGTCCAGCACCCACCACGGCGACGCGCTTGGACTTACGGGTGGTGCCGAGCGTCAGCGTTGTCTCGCGTCCTGCGCGGGGATTGACCAGGCATGACACCTTCTTGCCGACGAACGCATGGTCGAGGCACGCCTGATTGCAGGCGATGCACGTGTTGATCTCGGCGGCTCGCCCGGCCTCCGCCTTGTTGGCGAACTCGGGGTCGGCCAGTAGAGGGCGCGCCATCGAGATGGCATCGACTCGTCCACCCTCGAGGATCTGCTCGCCGAGTTCGGGGGTGTTGATGCGGTTGGATGCGATGAGCGGAATCGACACCTCTTCGCGCAGGCGCTCGGTGTAACTGACAAACGCCCCACGAGGAACGGACGTCACGATGGTGGGTACCTGCGCTTCGTGCCAACCGATGTCGGTGTTGATCGCGTCGACACCGTGCTCTTCGAGTTTGCGTGCCAACAGGGCGATCTCATCCCACGTCTGGCCGTCTTTGACGAGGTCGGCAATGGACTGGCGCATGATCACCATGAAGTCGGGGCCGACTCGTTTGCGGATCTCTTTGACGATCTCCACAACGATTCGCTGGCGGTTCTCGGTGCTACCACCCCATTTGTCGGTGCGGTCATTGGTGCGCTTGCACAGGAACGTGTTGAGCAGGTAACCCTCGCCGCCCATGATCTCGATACCGTCGTAACCAGCCTCGCGAGCGAGCTTCGCGCAGCGCCCATAAGACCAGATCGCATGCTTGATGAGGGCGTCGTTCATCTTGATCGGCTGAAACGGGTGCACCGGTGATTTTTCCCAGCTGACACTGAACTTGAACGGTGTGTACCCGTACCGGCCGGCGTACAGCACCTGCATCGCGATTTTGCCGCCCTCTTTATGCACCGCACTGGTGAGGCGTCGGTGGCGGATCACGTCGAGCTTGTTGGTGAGTTTGCCCGCGAACGGCGACAGCAGGCCCGCACGGGTCGGTGCGATTCCGCCGGTGATGATCAGTGCCGCACCGCCTTTGGCTCGTTCGGCGTAGTAGGCGGCGAGCTTGTCGACGTCCCAGAGGCGATCCTCCAGACCGGTGTGCATGGAACCCATGATGACGCGGTTCTTGAGTTCGACCTTGTTGATGGTCAACGGCTCGAACAGTTTTGGGTACGGGTTGGTCACGGGTGGAACCTTTCTTGTCACGGGGGCTGGCCGCGACGCTTTCAGTTGCTGGGTGGTTCGTCGAGCTGAGCGCTCAACGCGCCGATCACTTCGTCACACCACTCGATGAACCCGATCTCGATACGCACTCCACCGCGCAAGACCAGGTATTGCTTGAGCTTGCGGAAGTTGAGGGCGTCGGGGTCGGGGTAGTCGTTTTTCTCGAATTCCTGGTAGAGCCTCAGTCGGCCTTCGTGCAGGTCGCGATGGCGCTTCAGTTCTGCGATGAGTCCGGGTAGGTTGCCGAACTCGGCGGCCCTGATCTTGACGCCCAGTTCGTCGCGTAGCTGCTGAGGTTCGGTGGGGGAGCTGACCCACTCCCTCAGCGCCACACGCCCTTTGGCTGACAGCGTGTAGACCTTCTTGTCCGGTCGGCCGTCCTGCGCAACGGATTCGAAGCTCACCAGACCGTCGGTGTGCAGCTTTTTGAGCGTCCGATAGATCTGCTGATGTGTGGCCGACCAGAAATGGCCGATGGACCGGGTGAACTGTTGCCCGATTTCGTAACCGGTGCCCGGACGCTCGGCGAGCGAGGTCATGATCGCGTGTTCGAGTGCCACGTCAGCACCATACCCGTGCAACTGCGCGCTATGCAACAGTGTTCATATGCCAGTTTCTACTAGGTCTGAACTGCGAAACAGGCGCTACTGCCGTTCAGTGGGCGGCGTGATGGTGCTCGATCACGCGAATTTCACCGGACCGCTCGCACGTTGCGTACCCCTGCCGTTTCGCGAACAGCTCCCACGACGGCCCTTCCGGGTCTGCCGGAACGTCGATGCTGCTGCCGTCGCCGAACTCCATGTGCAGGTCCCCGTTGTCAGTGCATTCGGCCACCGAGCATCTACTGCCCAGCATGGTGAACAAGGGACGTTGCTCGGGGATCACGTTGGCCGGATCGATGTCGTCGTGGTCGATCCCTCGTCCTCCGATGGGTGGTGAGGTCAGTGAGAAAGGCGACCACAGCACCAGCTCGCAGTGACCGTCGAAGAAGAACGTCAAGTTGTCGTCGAATGTGAGTCGTTCGACGTGATGGCCTTGTATCCACAGGTGCACGGCTACCTCCAAGTGGTGTACGTCACATTCGACTGTCGCGCACATACGCGAGTTAGGCAAGAAGAACGCCGGTCAGCAGTTGCTCGTGACAGTGTCGATTCGTGACTGAGCTGGATGACGATCTGAAGGCATTGCAACGCGACATACGCAATGCGGTGCGTGAAGCACCCGGTGGGATCGACGAAAGACAACGGCGACGACTCGACGAGCTTGTCGCACACGTCCGGCAATATTCACCGTACTTCGGGCGGCTCTACCGGGATCTTCCCTGGTCCGGTGCGCCGATCACGGACTTGCCGATCACGTCGAAAACCGAGCTGATGGACTCCTTCGACGAATGGGTGACCGATCCGCGGGTGACTCTGGATGGCGTACAGAAGTTTGTCGGCGACCAGGCCTCGGCAGGTTCGGCGTTCCTCGGCGACTACCTCGTGACGACCACGTCGGGCACCACCGGGCATGTCGGCTATTTCGTCACCGAGGAGTTCGCATTTCGTGTCACGCGGGCACTGGGCACGCGGGAACGCAGGATGTCGGTGGTCGAGACCGCGCGATTCCTCCGACGTGGCCGCCGTACCGCCGTGATCGCGGCGACGAGCGGTCACCACATGGCGCGGGCTCTGCTCGCCCGTCAGCAGGTCCAGGCCGGAGAAAGGCAGTTGGCGAGATTGCTTCCGGTGGACACCCCCATCGGTGAGCTCGTCGACCAGCTCAACGCCTTCGATCCCGCTGTGCTGAGCGGTTATTCGAGCACGTTGTTGCTTCTCGCCGAAGAACAGGCTCGACGACGATTGCACATCAGGCCGGTCATCGTGCGCCCGATTGCGGAAGGAATGACCCCAGAGATGGCGAAGCGACTTCGTGATGCCTGGCAGGCGCCGGTGGTCAACAGTTACGGGGCCAACGAATGCATGTTCATCGCACGCGAATGCGGCCTGGGCTGGCAACACCTGAACGCCGACTGGGTTGTTCTCGAACCGATCGACCGAGACGGGAGACCCACGGCCCCCGGCGTCGCATCACACTCGGTGTTGCTGACGACCCTGTTCCGTCGGGTGCAACCAATCATCCGGTACCAGCTGGGCGACAGCATCACCATGAAATCGGATGCGTGTGAGTGCGGCAACCGCCTTCCAGCGTTTCGGGTGTCCGGCCGCGTCGCCGAGTTCCTGCATGTCGAATCGTCGGGCGGGGTGAGGGAGTTCGCTCCCTCGGAGATCGGCGCTGCACTCGGTGCCGTGACCCGTTGGGCCCAGTACCAATTCGTCCGGACGTCCGCGACCAGGGTCGGAGTGCGTGTTCGCCCGGTCGTAGGTGATGACCGTGCGGTGGTCGCTGCGGAGATGGTGGCCGGACTGACGACATTCTTCGTCGAGCGGGGCGTTCCGGAAGTGACGGTCTTCGACACCGGAGAATCGCCGCAGCAGAGCCCGGGGGGCAAATATCTGCGAGTGGTGTCGCAGTGAACATGCGACATCAGATCTCGGTGCCCCCGGCAGGACTCGAACCTGCGACCTAGAGATTAGAAGGCTCTTGCTCTATCCACCTGAGCTACGGAGGCGTGCCGACTTGTCGGCGCAGGCGAGTATATCGGCCGGTGCAATCGCGGGCGGACGCAGCTCACACCCGTGTGGTGCCTACCCTGGTGGGATGAGTACGACTACAGCCGATTCGATCGACATCCGCCGCAGCGGGGCGGCGAGCATCGGCTGGGTTCTGTCCTGGGTCGCGGCGGCTGTGGCCATCGCGGTCACGGCCATCTCGGCGAGCGTTGTGCTCGATCTGGCCGGCGTCGGTGATCCCGGCGCCCTGACCCGGTACGGGCTGCCCACCGTCCAGACGATCGGGGAGGTCGGGGCCGTCGTGGCTGTGGGCGGCACGCTGTTCGCGGCGTTCTTCGTCCCCCCGCAATCGGACGGGGTACTGGATGTCGGCGGCTACCGAGCCATACGATTCGCCGCGGTCGGGGCCCTGGTGTGGGCGATCGCCGCGTTGCTGATGATCCCGCTCACAGTGTCTGACACCTCGGGTTTCCCGCTGTCGGAAACGATGTCAATCGACCGTTTGATCACCGCCCTCGACCAGATCGCCGATGCCCGTTCCTGGCTGTGGACCGCGATCTTCGCGTTGATCTGCGCCGTCGTAGCCCGCATCGCCCTGCGCTGGACCTGGACGCTGATCGCATTGCCGCTGGCTCTGCTGACACTCATGCCCACCGCTCTTGCCGGGCACTCGTCAACCGGCGGCAGCCACGATTACGCCACCAACAGTCTCATCCTGCACATCGTGGGTGCCTGTCTGTGGATGGGTGGACTCTTCGCGGTCCTCGTCTATGCGCGCGGAGGCGGTCGTCACACGACCCTGGCAGTCCGGCGATACTCGCGCATAGCGTTCTGGTGTCTTGTTGTCGTCGGTGCCAGCGGAGTGATCAATGCGTTGATCCGAGTGCACCTCGACCAGTTGTTCACCGAGACATACGGCCAACTCGTTGTGGCGAAGACCGTCGCGCTGGTTGTACTCGGCGGCTTCGGGGCCTGGCACCGACGCCACACGATCTCGACATTGTCGGCGACGGAGAACCGGACACCCTTGATCCGGTTCGCCCTGGCCGAGTTGTTTGTCTTTGCGGCGACCTTCGGCCTCGCGGTCGGACTGTCCCGCACGCCGCCACCGGCCAACGTCAACCCGGCCGATATGCCGGCCACCGAATTGATCCTGGGCTACCGACTGGATGAAGCGCCGACCATCGGGCGGATATTCGTCGACTGGCGCTTCGATCTGCTGTTCGGCACGCTCGCCATCGTCATGGCGGTTGTGTACCTGCGAGGCGTGTACCGGCTGCGCAAACGTGGCGATGCGTGGCCGATCGGTCGCACAATCGCCTGGATGCTGGGGTGCGCCGCATTCCTCTTCGCCACGTCGTCGGGCCTCGGAAAATATGCGCCGGCGCTGTTCAGCGTCCACATGGTGGCGCACATGATGTTGTCGATGCTGGTGCCGGTGCTACTGGTTCTCGGCGGCCCGGTGACACTGGCGTTGCGCGCCATACCGCCCGCGGGCAGGACTGCTCCTCCGGGGCCACGCGAGTGGATTCTCGCCGTCCTGCACAGCCCGTACTCGCGCTTCCTCACCCACCCGCTGGTCGCGTCGGTGCTGTTCGTCGGCAGCTACTACGTGCTGTATCTCGGCGGCCTGTTCGAGATGCTGGCCGAATATCACGCAGCGCACGTGGCGATGAACTTGCACTTCCTGATCAGTGGCTACCTCTTCTACTGGGTGGTCATCGGCATCGACCCGTCGCCGAGGACCCTGTCACCGGTGGCAAAACTCGCCATGGTCTTCGGGTCGCTCCCGTTCCACGCCTTCTTCGGTGTCGCCCTGATGAGCACCGACAACGTCATCGCGCGGTCGTACTACAACAGCCTTCTGCTGCCGTGGAATCCCGATCTGCTGAGTGACCAGCGGCTCGGTGGGGGCATCGCCTGGGCGGCCGGCGAGATACCGCTGGTGCTGGTGATGTTGGCGCTGCTGGTGCAGTGGAGCCGACAGGACCAACGTCAGGCGACTCGGTTCGACCGACGGGAAGATCGCGACCACGATTCGGAGTTGGCGAGCTACAACGCGATGCTCGCCCAGCTGGCCGGTAAGCCAGGTGGGCCGGGGCAGGCCGGGGCGAAGGCGACAACCGCAGTAGCGGACGACCACGACATCGAAGCGGACGGCGGCGAGGTTGTCGACGTGGACGCGAGCGAGACAGGTCCTGGCGCCCGTAAGTGACGTTTTTTGCGCCGGTTGTCCACAGCACTGAAATGGTCCACAGGTAGGTGCTCGAGACCCACTGACGTGTCCGCTCGATGGCACATGCTGAACCCACAGAGATCCGCGCCGTTCTTCGGCGCACATCATGAGGGGGAGAACATGTACGAGACCTACACCACCGTGATCGGGACCGCGATCACGAACCCACGTCGCCGACAGACCGCGGCCGGCGAAGATGTGCTGTCGTTCCGGATGGTGTGCAACCCCAGACGCGTTGACAAACGAAGTGGCGAATGGGTGGACGGGCCCGCGTTGTACCTGACTGTCAGTTGCTGGCGCCGACTGATCGACGGGGTCGCGCCGGTGGTCGCCAAAGGCCGGCCGATCATCGCGCACGGTCAGCTCAAGACAAATGAATACGTGTCAGAAAACGGCGAACGGCGGTCAGACCTGGAAATGACCGCAACGGCGGTCGGGCTCGACCTGACCCGCTGCCGGGTCGCGTACGAGGGATCGTCAAGGGTGACGAGATCCACCGATGCGCCCCAGACCGGGGTTACCGCGCCGACAACAGGCGATTCGGGCGAGGCGGCTGCGGCTTGAGCTGCCTCGGTGCCGCGCAGACGCCGAGAAGGGTCGCCGCGACCGACCGGAGATCACCGACCCACTACGCTGGTGATGTTGCGGACGGCCTTCTCGGCGGCCGACCGGCGAGAAACCGCGGTGGACACCTGCGAGCACAGTGAGAGAGGCCAGAGCGTGCCAGAATTTATCTACACAATGAAGAAGGTGCGTAAAGCGCACGGCGACAAGGTGATTCTCGATGACGTCACCATGTCCTTCTACCCAGGCGCCAAGATCGGTGTGGTCGGGCCCAACGGCGCCGGCAAGTCGTCGATCCTGAAGATCATGGCGGGCATCGATCAACCGTCCAATGGCGAGGCGTTCCTCGATCCCAATGCGACGGTCGGCATCCTCATGCAGGAGCCCAAGCTCAACGAAGAGAAGACGGTTCGGCAGAACGTCGAAGAAGGCATGGGCCTGATCAAGGAGCAGCTCGACCGCTTCAACGAGATCGCCGAGCTCATGGCCACCGACTACTCCGACGAGCTCATGGAAGAAATGGGCAAGCTGCAGGAGGCGCTCGACCACGGCGATGCGTGGGACCTCGACTCCCAGCTCGAGCAGGCGATGGACGCACTGCGGTGCCCGCCGGCCGACGAGCCGGTCACCCATCTGTCCGGTGGTGAGCGTCGCCGCGTCGCGCTGTGCAAGCTGCTGCTGCAAAAACCCGACCTGCTGCTCCTCGACGAGCCGACCAACCACCTCGACGCAGAGAGTGTGCTCTGGCTCGAGCAGTACCTGGCGGCGTACCACGGCGCCGTCTTGGCCGTCACCCACGACCGCTACTTCCTCGATCACGTTGCGCAGTGGATCTGCGAGGTCGACCGCGGCAAGCTGCACCCCTACGAGGGCAACTACTCCACCTACCTGGAGAAGAAGGCCGAGCGTCTCGAGGTCCAAGGCAAGAAGGACCAAAAGCTCCAACGCCGCCTCAAGGAGGAACTCGCCTGGGTGCGGTCGGGCTCCAAGGCGCGCCAGACCAAGAACAAGGCCCGTCTCGGCCGTTACGAAGAGATGGCTGCCGAGGCCGACAAGATGCGCAAGCTCGACTTCGAAGAGATCCAGATCCCGACCCCGCCGCGCCTCGGTGACGTGGTGGTCGAGGTCAAGAACCTCGACAAGGGCTTCGACGGCCGCGTGCTGATCAAGGACCTGTCGTTCACGCTGCCGCGCAACGGAATCGTCGGCGTCATCGGCCCCAACGGTGTTGGTAAGACAACTCTGTTCAAGACGATCGTCGGACTCGAAGAACCCGATTCCGGCATCGTGAAGGTCGGCGAGACGGTCAAACTGAGCTACGTCGACCAGAACCGCTCGAACATCGACCCGAAGAAGAACGTGTGGGAGGTCGTGTCCGAAGGACAGGATTTCATCACCGTCGGCCAGAACGAGATGCCCTCGCGCGCCTACGTCAGTGCATTCGGCTTCAAGGGTCCTGATCAGCAGAAGAAGGCAGAAGTGCTCTCCGGTGGTGAGCGCAACCGTCTGAACCTGGCCCTGACTCTCAAAGAGGGCGGCAACCTGATCCTGCTCGACGAGCCCACGAACGACCTTGACGTGGAGACGCTCGGTTCGCTGGAAAACGCACTCGAGCTGTTCCCGGGTTGTGCAGTGGTCATCTCGCACGACCGGTGGTTCCTCGACCGCACCTGTACCCACATCCTGGCCTGGGAAGGCAACGTCGAAGAAGGCAAGTGGTTCTGGTTCGAAGGCAACTTCGAGGCCTACGAGGCGAACAAGATCGAGCGCCTCGGCGCGGACGCGGCCCGACCGCATTCGGTCACCCACCGAAAGTTGACGCGCGACTAGAGTTGTTTCATCGCCCACCGCGGTATCCGCAGAACTCCGAGAGTGACGGCTCATGACCGGATCAACGAAAACGGACCTGGCGGATTCGCGGGGCGACGATTCCTCGGGAGCGATCAAAGCGCTTCTGCCGCAGGCTGTGGCCCCCTATTTCCACGGGCCGGGCAGTGTCGACGAGACCACGTGGGATGAGCTGGGGCCGGAGCAACGGTCCCAGCTCAGCGCCCACGTGACCATCGCCTACACGCGCGCGGACGGCGTTGCGGTCACCGACGTCGCGTTCGACGGCAGCGCGGTGTCGGTGTCGATGGTCACCGATGACATGCCGTTGCTGGTCGAATCGGTGGTCGCAGCACTCGAGGCCTCAGGACTGATGGTGGTCCGCATCGACCATCCGATCATGCTCGTCGTCCGCGACGACAGCGGCGAGCTGCGAGAGATAGTCGATTCCGACAAGCCCAGCGACACGGTCCGAACCGGCCAGCAGGTCGAATCGTGGATCCATGTCGATGCCGTTCCACGGGTGTCGCCCATCGACATCGATGTGGTGAGAACCGAACTCGACACCGTGATCGCCCGCATCGCCGATGTGCACGACGACCGCGCGCCGATGCTCGATCTGCTGACCGGGCTGGCCGACACCTACTCGTCCTATCTGACGACAACCCTTCCCGACGGGCTCGACCGGGGTGCGGGAGAAGATTTCGCGCGTCTGTTGCGGTGGTTGGCGGAGAACAACTTCACCCCGTTCGGTTACCTGCATTGCGACGGGGCGGGGCCCGATCGCACGCCGCTCCGATCCTCGGGCCTCGGCGTATGGCGCACCGCAGAGGTCGAGCACAAGGCGACCCACGGGGCGGGTGCAGTCACCGTTCAGCAGCTGTACCTCCCGACGCGCATCCAGCGATCCAACTTTCCGAGTTTGATCCAGATCGACGACTACGACGACAACGGCCACCGTGTCGGCGAGCACGTCTTCGTGGGCAGGTTCACGCCCACCGCATTGCACGAGAACATCTTCGACATCCCCGTGTTGGACACCAAGGTGGGTGAGGTCCTGGCGGCCGCCGAGGTCGAGGCCGAGTCGTACACCGGTATGGCGATGCTCGAACTCCTGCAGACGTTCCCGCGGTCAGAGCTGTTCTCCCTGCAGGCCGGCGAGCTCGCCCGAACACTCACCGAAGTGCTCGAGGCGGTCCCCAATCGCCAGCTTCGGGTGTTCCTGCGTCCGGACCCGGCTGGCGAGATCGTCTCTGCCCTGGTCTATCTGCCGAGAGACCGTTACACCACGCGGTTACGTGAGACATTGCAGAACGAGCTGCTGAGTGAGTTGGGCGGCGACGCACTGGAATACACGGCAAGGGTCAGCGAATCGCCCTTGGCTCTTCTGCATGTGGCGATGCGCATCTCTTCGTCCGCGTGCGCCGAGCTCGGGGATTTGGCCGTCGGATCACCGGGTCAGGTGGCCATCCAGGACAGACTCATCGCAGCTGCGCGAGGCTGGGATGAACGGCTGAGGCAGGTGGCGGCCAACAGCTCCGGAGTCGCCGGCCCGGAGGTGGTCGCGTTTTACGCTGCAACCCTTCCTGACAGTTACAAGGACATCCGGGCTCCGTCGGAGGCCTATACCGATATCGATGTGGTGCAGGGCCTCGACGACGGAGCGTTCGAGGTGCGGCTGCACCGTCCGGTCGGCGAAGACGCTGAATCCGCGGAAAAGAGCCCGGCGCAACAACATTGGCGGTTCGCCTTCTATCTGTGCGGCCGGTCGGCGACTCTGACCGAGGTGTTGCCCGTGCTGCACAGCCTCGGCGTCAACGTTCTCGACGAACGGCCGTATGAACTACGACGCCCTGATGGCCAGACGTGCCACATCTACGAGTTCAGTCTCTCGCTCGCCGAGGGTATGGCGGTCGACGAACAGACCACCGACGACGTCGAACATCGGTTCACCGACGCATTCGCACAGATCTGGCGCGGCGATGCCGAGGTGGACGACTTCAACGAACTCGTGTTCCGCTGCGGCCTGACCTGGCGTGAAGCGGCAGTGTTGCGTGCCTACTCCAAATATTTGCGTCAGTGCGGTTCGTCCTACAGCAACAATCACGTGGCGTCGGTTCTGGGCGCACACCCCGCGATCACCAAGGCGCTCGTCGAGTTGTTCGCGGCGTCGTTCGATCCCGACACAGCTGACGATGACCGGCGGTCAGAGGTGCTCGACAGTCTGTCGGCCGACGTCGGGTCGATCATCAGCCTCGACGTCGATCGCATCATCAGTGCCTACATCTCGGTGATCTCGGCGACCGTGCGTACCAATTACTACGTCGCCGCTGAACATGGTTCTACGCGGAACGTCCTCGCTTTCAAATTGCGTCCCAGAGACATTCCGCAGACGCCGGAACCACGTCCGCTGTATGAGATCTACGTCTACTCGCCCCGGGTGGAGGGCGTCCACCTGAGATTCGGGTCGGTGGCTCGCGGCGGATTGCGTTGGTCGGATCGGCGTGAGGACTTCCGTACCGAGATCCTCGGGTTGGTCAAGGCGCAGGCAGTGAAGAACGCGGTCATCGTGCCGGTTGGTTCCAAAGGTGGATTCGTGGTCAAGCGGCCGCCGTTACCAACGGGGGATTCCACCGCGGATCGGGATGCCTACCGCGCAGAAGGAGTGGAGTGCTACCGCCACTTCATCTCAGGACTGCTCGACCTCACCGACAACATCGACCAGAAATCGGGGGACGTCACCGCGCCCACCCGGGTGGTACGCCGCGACGATGACGATCCCTACCTCGTGGTCGCCGCGGACAAGGGCACCGCCACGTTCTCCGACATCGCCAACGATGTTGCGGGGCAATACGGATTCTGGCTCGGGGACGCGTTCGCCTCCGGCGGTTCGGCCGGATATGACCACAAGGCGATGGGCATCACGGCCAGAGGCGCCTGGGAGGCGGTCAAACGTCACTTCCGAGAGATGGGCGTCGACACCCAGACCGAGGACTTCACGGTGGTGGGCATCGGCGACATGAGCGGCGATGTCTTCGGTAACGGCATGTTGCTGTCAGAGCACATTCGATTGACCGCGGCGTTCGACCACCGTCACATCTTCATCGATCCCGACCCCGATGCGGCGAAGTCGTTCGCCGAACGGCAGCGTTTGTTCGAACTGCCGCGTTCGTCGTGGGCCGATTACAACACCGAGTTGATCAGCGAAGGTGGCGGCGTGTGGTCGCGCGACCGCAAGTCCATCAATATCAGCCCTCAGATCGCGAGGGCCCTGGGAGTGCCCGAAGACGTCTCGACGCTCTCGCCCCCGGAACTGATCCGCGCCATCCTGCTCGCTCCCGCCGATCTGCTGTGGAACGGCGGTATCGGAACGTATGTGAAGGCGAGCACCCAGTCGCATGAAGCGGTGGGCGACAAGGCGAACGACGCGATCCGCGTGGACGGGAACGAGCTGCGCGTCAAGGTCGTCGGCGAGGGCGGCAACCTCGGAGTCACCGAACTGGGCCGTATCGAGTTCGATCTGAGCGGTGGACGCATCAACACCGATGCGATGGACAATTCGGCCGGCGTCGATTGCTCTGATCACGAGGTGAACATCAAGATCCTGCTCGACTCCCAGGTGTCGGCCGGTGAATTGGCTGCTGAGGATCGAAACCCGTTGCTGGAGTCCATGACCGAAGAAGTCGGCGACCTCGTGCTGGCCGACAACGTGTCACAGAACGCCGAGCTGGGGACCAGTCGATCGCAGGCGGCCGAGTCGGCCGAGGTCTACGCGAGGTTGCTCAAGGAGCTCGCCGGCCGTGGGGTCAACCTGAAGCTCGAGGCCCTCCCTCGCCCGGCCGAGCTGATCAAGCGCGGTGAGTCCACCGGGCGTCATGGTCTGACGTCGCCGGAGCTTGCGACGTTGATGGCGCACGTGAAGTTGGCGCTCAAGTCCGACATGCTCGACGGTGACCTGCCGGACAATGACGTCTTCTCACCGCGTCTGATGACGTATTTCCCTGTGCCGCTGCGAGAGCGGTTCGCCGAAGGGATTGCCAACCACCCGCTGCGTCGCGAGATCGTCACGACGGCAGTGGTGAACGACCTCGTGGACAACGCGGGAATCACCCATGTGTTCCGTCTGTGTGAGGGGAGTGGATCCACGTCGCTCGATGTGGTGCGCTCATTTCAGGCGGTCACGCAGATATTCGGTTTGCACGGGTTGTGGCAGGACATCGCGTCGGCGCCCTGTTCTGTCCCGACCACCGACGCCATGATCACCTACGCGCGACGGCTGCTCTTTCGCGCGTCGCGCTGGATGATCGCGGGTCGGCCGCAACCTCTCGCGATGGCAGCCGAGGTGACGCGCTACGCCGCACTTGTCGCCGAACTGTCGCCCCAGTTGCCGGGTTGGCTTCGTGGCAGTTCCGCCGAGGGGGTCGAGCGTCGCGCCCAGCGCTTGCGCGATGACGGTGTGCCCGCCGAGATCGCCGAGGCCGTCGCCGTCAGCCTGCACCGGTTCTGCCTTCTCGACATCATCGACGCGGCCGAGATATCGGACCGAGAGCCTGCCGAGGTGGGGGAGTTGTACTTCGAGGTGATGGATCATCTCGGCGTCGAGGATCTGTTGACCGCGGTGTCCGATCTGGACCGCAAAGACCGCTGGCACTCGCTGGCCCGGCTGGCGTTGCGGGACGACCTGCACAGCACGCTGCGATCGCTCTGCCTGGTGATCCTGGACTCGGCCGAGCCCGACGAGTCACCTGCCGAAAAGATCGCCGACTGGGAACTCAGCAACTCCTCGCGCCTCGCCCGCGTGCGGACGACCCTGTCCGACATCGCCGAATTGGGCGAACTCGATCTCGCGACGCTGTCGGTGGCGGCTCGACAGCTCAGGAGTTCGATCCGCTGATGGCGACGTTGACACTGGCGGCCCGCGACCGCACCGATCTGGCCGTGTTCGCCGGCCGGGCTCTGCGCGCCGATGATGTCGCGGTTCTCCGCATCAAGAAGCGTCCCGATGGCCTGCTGGGAATCTGGGTGAACACCGGCTTCGATGTGCTGGCCACCCGGGTGGTCGCGGGATCCATCGAGGGTGACGACGTGGTCTGCGGCGCAACCGAATTGCGCACCGCGCTGAGGCGGGAGGCGGACAATCCGGAGACCGCGTCGGTCGACACCGGATTCCCTCTCGACAGTGCTTGGCGCGGTGCCCTGCCCGCCGTCGACGGATTCGTCCACGTCGATGACGTTCCGGCCCGGGTACTGATCCAGCTGTCGCGTACCGGGGCGGAGGTGGCCCGCACCCAAGGCAGCGGCCACGGACCGCCGACCTCACTGCTCGACCAGCAGGTGCTCGACGTGACAGGGGAGACGACAGAGGAGGTCGTCAACGTATCGATGCGGTCGATCTTTGCGCTGACGGCAATGGGTTTCGTGCGGCAGGCCGACAATCACGACGTCACCGAGACGTCGGACCTCGAACTCATCGACGCCGACGAAGTCGTCCGAGTGCGTTGCACCCCGGTGTGGGCACGACTCGACGCCCGATTCGGGTCGGTCTATCAGCGGCGCACGATGGCGTTTTCGCTCCAGGTCAACTGAGCCCGGCGGGTTGGCTCAGACCAGCCACGCCGCGGCGTTCGGTGGGAGCTTCCCGTCCACCAGGGGGCTGCTGCTGAGCAGCAGCTCTCCGGGTGGTAGTCCGATGGGGTCCGGCCCGGCGTTGAGAGCACACACCAGTTTGCCGAGCGAGCGGCGAAATGCCAGGCACCCGGGAGGTGCGCCGTACCATTCGATGCTCTCTCCGGCGAACTCCGGACGGGTCTTACGCAGCTCGATCGCGAGCCGGTAGAGCGACAGGGTCGACTCCAGATCTTCGAGTTGCGACTCGACGGTGAGGGTCGACCACTCCGGCGGGATCGGCAACCAGGTCTTGGTGTTGCTGGAGAACGCGAAGGGGGGTGTCTCCCCTTCCCAGGGCAGGGGAATTCGGCAGCCGTCTCGACCACGCTCGGTATGGCCGGAGCGTTCCCACACCGGATCCTGTAGTGCCTCGTCCGGCAGCTCGGCATTTGGCAATCCGAGTTCGGCGCCGTTGTAGATGAATGCCGCACCCGGCAAGGCCAGTTCGACGAGGATCATGGCGCGCGCGCGGTCGAGCCCGGCGCGTGGATCGGTGTCGTCGGCGTACCTGGTGACCTCGCGCTCCACATCATGGTTCGACAACGTCCAGGTGGGTGTGCCCGACACTGTTGCAACGGCTTCGAGGGAATGTTCGATGGCTTCGCGGATCTCCTCGGAATCGAAACCCACCTTTGCCAGGCGGAAGTTGAAGCCGAGGTGGAGCTCGTCAGGGCGCACGTATTCGGCGAATCGGGTGTTGTCCTTCACCCAGATCTCGCCGACGGTCATCGCATCGGGGTAGTCGTCGAGCACTTCGCGGATCCGGCGGTGGATGTCGTGCACACCGTCGTTGTTGAACCGCGGATCGTCGTCGTCGTTGGTGAGCAGGCCGAAAGCTTCGTGGTCCATGTCCGGGAGGCCGTCGGGTTTGGCCATGCCGTGTGCCACATCGATCCGGAATCCGTCCACTCCACGGTCGAGCCAGAACCGCAGCGTGCGCTCGAGATCGGCGAACACTTCTGGGTTGTCCCAGTTCAAGTCGGGTTGTTCGGGTGCGAACAGATGCAGATACCACTGTCCGGGCTCGCCGTCGCGTCCGGTGGTGCGTGTCCATGCCGGACCGCCGAAAACGCTTGGCCAGTTGTTGGGCGGCTCGTCGCCGTTCTCTCCCTTGCCGTCGCGGAAGATGTAGCGTTCGCGCGCCGGGCTCCCGGGCTCGGCGGAGAGGGCTTCGACGAACCAAGCGTGCTGGTCGCTGGTGTGATTGGGCACCAGATCCATGGTGATCTTGATGCCCCGCCCGTGTGCCTCGGCGATGAGCAGGTCGAGGGCTTCGAGACCGCCGAACAGCGGGTCGACATCGCGCGGATCGGACACGTCGTAGCCGTGGTCGGCCATCGGTGACTTCATGACGGGGCTCAGCCAGATGGCATCGATGCCCAGCAGTTCGAGGTAGCCGAGCTTGTCGATGACACCGGCCAGATCGCCGACGCCGTCTCCGTTGTTGTCCGAGAACGAGCGCGGATAGATCTGGTAGAAAACCGCGTTCTGCCACCACAGTGGATAGTCCGACTGCACATGCTGCTGAACCTGGTGTGGCGCACCGGTTTCAGCGGCTGAAAGATCGTTCTT
This sequence comes from Williamsia muralis NBRC 105860, assembly GCF_001598915.1. Lineage (GTDB taxonomy): Bacteria > Actinomycetota > Actinomycetes > Mycobacteriales > Mycobacteriaceae > Williamsia > Williamsia muralis. The sequence goes on from NZ_BDAP01000003.1 coordinate 33,202, forward strand.
CTCGTCACTCACCCGCATCATCTTGCCTCACGATCGTTGTTTGCCCGCGATCACGGGGCCGCTCCGCGAGCCAGGTCAGATAGGTGTATTCACCATGGATTGAGCCGCCATCTCCATGTATTCGGTGAGCGCCTGCCGGTGAGGCGGGTCGAGCCGGGTGGAGTCGATGGAGGCGATGGCTGTGTGCATGCATCTGAGCCAGGCGTCCCGTTCGAGGGGGCCGACACGGAAGGGGTTGTGTCGCATCCGCAGCCGGGGATGCCCGCGCTCGTCGGAGTAGGTGCGGGGCCCGCCCCAGTATTGGATGAGGAACATGCGCATTCGGCGTTCTGCCGGGCCCAGATCTTCCTCGGGGTACAGCGGCCGGAGGATCTCGTCGGCTGCCACTTCCCGATAGAAGCGCGCCACGAGGTCGACGAACGTCTGCTCGCCGCCCACCGCGTCGTAGAACGTGCGGACCGGCTCCGTCTGCGTGGAACCGGCGTCGCCGGCCGGGTCCGTCTGCGATGAATCAGTCACGGGAACCATTGTTCCAGAGCCGGGCCCACACGCGCATATCCCGCGATACGCAGAGTTCACGCAAAAGACCAGCTGCAGCTGGTCTTATTGTCGTGCATTTCTGCCATATCCGTGTTGAACTGAATCGTTCCCATCGAGGTCGGTTGGTTGGCCGGGAGGTTAGATGTCGCGTACGAAGTCGCAGCGGGAAAAGGTCCACGCGGGGTCTGAACGCGTGCCCCATCACCCCGGTAACTCGTCTGTGACCACCTTGACGCCGGGGTCTCGCGGCACCTCGGTGGACGCCATCGGCGGGCCGCCTGCGCGGATGAACACACGGTGGGGAAAACACCGGGTACTCCTTCTCAACGCCACCTACGAACCCCTCGCGGCGATCTCGATACGCAGGGCGATAGTCCTGGTGCTGCGCGAACGGGCCGACGTCATCCACGAGGATGGTGCCGGCCCTCTCATTCATTCGGCAGAAATGGCGCTCGCGGTGCCGTCTGTGATCCGGCTCCGCAACTACGTGCGGGTGCCGTACCGGGCGGTGGTCCCGATGACCAGAGCAGCATTGATGCAGCGCGATCGATCCCGCTGCGGCTATTGCGGCGGTAAGGCGGACACGATCGACCACGTCGTCCCCCGGAGCCGCGGGGGCACCCACACGTGGGACAACTGCGTCGCGTGCTGCGCCTCCTGTAACCACAAGAAGGCGGATCGGCTGCTCGGCGAACTCGGTTGGACGCTCAAGGCAACACTGAGCGCACCCAAGGGGCGCCATTGGCGTCTTCTCGCCACCGTCAAGGACTTCGACCCCGCGTGGTCGCGGTACCTCGACTCGGGTGCTGCGTAAGAGTCCGACGCGCCACTGCGACCTCGGCGAGGCGTCCGGGAGCGGCGTCCGCTAAGTTCTCAGATGAAAGACGACTGCTGAAGGGCGGATGTGGTGGAAGACCTGATTGTGGCGATCGGTTTACCGGTCGTCATCCTCACTATTATCTCGGTTGTGCTGGTGGTCGGTGCGATGACCCTCACTTTTGGCGTCAAGTACCCGAAGGTGCAGCCCTACACGATCGACCAGAAGTGGGAGCACGAACCGCTGCTGTTCAGCGCCACCGACGTCACACCGGTTGCGCCCGGCTACCACGGGCATGGACATGACGATCTGATCGGAGGCTCGGCAAGTGGCAAGTGGTGAAATCGTAAGGGCGAACATCGACCCTGACACCCTCCCCATGGGTGCCACGGTGACCGGTAGCGGGCGCGTCTCGGCTGCCCGGTTCCCCGGCGCCGCACCGGCCACGCCGCCGTTTCGGCGTGACGAACTGGTTGCGCTCGACGATGCATTGTCGGACGCCACGGATCGGACGGGCATCCGCTTCTCGATCTACATCGGTGACCTCGGACCGGACGCGTTCGCAGGCGCCTCGGCGGTGCTGCCGAGCGTGCCCGAACCCGAACACGCAGCGTTGATCGCGGTCTCGCCGAACACCAAGGACGTTGTGGTCATCTCCGGTCGGGAAGTTGCTCCGCGGCTCAACGACCGGGTGGCTCAGCTGGGCGTGACAGCCGCCATCGCCGGTATCCGCGCGGGCGATCTCGTCGACGGACTGATCTCGGCGGTCCGAGTCATCGCTTCGGCGGTCACCATCCGCTGATCTGATACCTACACAAGGGCGGGGCAACCACTGTGGTTGCCCCGCCCTTGTGTGTCTGGCCTGTGTGACCGTCTCAGCTCTTGTCGAACTCCCGTGCGCGCAGGGCCCGGGCCACGGTGTCACGGCCTTCGGAGATCAGTCGACGCAGGGCCGGGGGATGGTCGGCGGACAGCAGCTCGTCGGCCAGTGCCAACCCGTTCTCGTCGGCGGCCCAGTTCGGGTACAGACCGACAACCACCGTCTGGGCTACCTCACTGGAGCGTCGCTGCCACACCTGCGGGACCGCCTCGAAGTACTTCTGGGTGTACGGCGCAAGCAACTCGCCCTGCCCCGGACGCACGAAGCCGGCGATCACGGACCGACCCAGAGTGTTCGAGAGGGTGTCGTCCTCGACCGCCTTGGACCAGGCGTCGGCCTTTGCCTCGGCGAGGGGACGGGCTGCCAGGGCCTTGGCAGCCTGCCGGCCGCCTGCCGAGGTGTTGTCTCGTTCGAGTTCTGCATCGATGACAGGTGTCGTCGACGGATCGGTGTCGATGGCACCGGCGGTCGCCAGGGCGTTCACGATCGACCAGCGCAGGTCGGTGTCGACGGTGAGACCGGGTAGCCCTTGATCGGCGGGGTCCGAGTCGAGGAGCGCCTGCACGATCTCCGCCTGTCCGGGACCCAGGACGCCAGAGAGCAGCGTGTTGACGAAGGCCAATTGATGGTCCGAGCCCGGTTCGGCAGCGCGCGCGAGTTCCAGCAGCCGCGCGCTGAAACCTGGCCAGCCTTCCGACTTCGCCCAGTGCGGGTCCGCGTAGGCGTCGATCGCGGTCTGCGCCTGCAACAGTACTCGTTGCACCACACCGATTTCGATCTCCGAGCCGATACCCTCCTGGACCAGGGCCACGAACTCGCGTGCTCGCATCTCCGCCTGGCGAGTCATCTCCCACGCTGCCGACCAGACAAGCGTGCGCGGCATCGATTCACTGATGTCGCCCAATCGGCTGGTGGCCGTGGCCAGTGAGTCGGGATCCAGCCGCACCGAGCAGTACGTGAGGTCGTCGTCGTTGAGCAGGATCAGTCGGCCGCGATCAACGCCGATGAGGTCGTCGACCGCCGTGCGGCCACCCTCGACATCGAGTTCCACTCGCTTGGTCCGGACCAGCTTTCCGTCGACGTCGTCGTAGATGCCGACGGCCAGTCGGTGCGTGCGGGTCTCGCCGGCGCCCGGCGCGGCGCCATCCTGGATGATCTCGAAGCGGGTGAATGCGCCGGCATCGTCGAGGTCGAAGTCGGGCCGCATCACGTTGATGCCGGTGGTCTTCAACCACTGCGATCCCCAGTCGGAAAGGTCACGGCCAGAAGACTTCTCGAGTGCCCCGAGAAGATCGCCGAACGTCGCGTTCCCGAACTTGTGAGCCTGGAAGTAGTCGCGGAGACCGGCGAGGAAGTGGTCGAGGCCGACGTACGCGACAAGCTGCTTGAGTACCGAAGCGCCTTTGGCGTAGGTGATTCCGTCGAAGTTCACCTCGACGGCGGCGATGTCGGGGATGTCGGCTGCCACCGGGTGTGTCGACGGCAACTGATCCTGTCGATACGCCCAGGACTTCTCGACGTTGGCGAACGTGGTCCAGGCGTTCTTGTACTCGGTGGCCTCGGACTGGCACAGCACCGAAGCGAATGTCGCGAACGATTCGTTGAGCCACAAGTCATCCCACCACTGCATGGTGACGAGGTCGCCGAACCACATGTGGGCCATCTCGTGCAGCACGGTCTCGGCGCGCCGCTCGTACAGATACTTCGTGACCTTCGAACGAAAGACATAGTCCTCGAGGAACGTGACCGCGCCCGCATTCTCCATCGCGCCCGCATTGAACTCGGGAACGAAGAGCTGGTCATACTTGCCGAACGCGTAAGGAATGCCGAAGTTCTTGTGATAGAACTCGAATCCTTGTTTGGTCTCGGTGAACAGTCGCTCGGAATCCATGAACTCGGCCAGCGACGATCGGCAGAAGATCCCGAGGTCGATGGTGCCGTGCTCATCGGTGTACGAGTCGGTCCACTGCGCGTAGGGACCCGCGATGAGAGCCACCAAGTATGTGCTCAGCAGGGGCGTCGTGGCGAAAGTGTGCTTGCCGGGCGCAGTCTCGGTTCCCGCGCCGTTAGAGATCACCTTCCAGTCCGCGGGCGCGGTCACCGTCACGTCGAACGTTGCCTTCATGTCCGGCTGATCGAAGCACGCGAACATGCGTTTGGCGTCGGCCGTCTCGAACTGTGAGTAGAGGTATACGGAGTCGTCGGTGGGGTCGACGAATCGGTGCAAACCCTCACCGGTGTGTGAATAGACACAGTCGGCGACGACCTCAAGTGTATTCTGTTCCGCCAGTTGAGCAAGCGCCAGCCCGTCCTCTTCGGTGTAGGCCGACAGGTCCACCGGCTCCCCGTTGAGCGTGGCGCTGTGCACCTTCTCGGCGATGAGGTCGACAAATGACGACGACCCGGGTTCGGCCGAGAATGCGATGGTGACCGATGAACGGAACGTCTTCTCGCCCGGTTTGCCCGATCCGTCCGTGAGGTCGAGGTCGATCGCGTAGTTGGAGACCGAGATGTTCGCCGAGCGCTCGCTCGCAAGATCACGGGTCAAGTTTGGTGCCGCCACGTTGCCTCGCCTTTCCGATTGCCATTTGTGTACTCACCCACCGTATGGCCTGTCCGTGCGGGGGCGCGCGACCACGGGCGGGAATGCAAGCGGACACCGGTTGTTGTCACCTTCAGGTGGTTAATCTGCTGACGAACCGACTGTCCCCGGATGAAGGAGTGATCTGCGCATGACCGACTCGACTGATCGTGTTGATTTCTGGTTCGACCCGTTGTGCCCCTGGTGCTGGATCACCTCGCGCTGGATCCTCGAGGTGGAGAAGGTTCGCACCATCGAGACCAGTTTTCACATCATGAGTCTGGCGGTGCTGAACGAGGGCAAGGACATTCCCGATGAGTACCGCGAGGGGCTCAAACAGGCGTGGCGTCCCGTTCGAGTGATCGCCGCGGCGCAGGCCGAGCGCGGCGACGAGATCCTGGCGCCGCTGTACACCGCCATGGGGACACTCATCCACAACAAGGGCAACAAAGACTTTGACTCGGTGATCGCCGAATCGCTGGCCGAGGTGGGTCTTCCCGCGGAATTGGCGGCGGCCGCCGACGAGACGACCTTCGACGACGCGATCCGTAAGAGTCATCACGCCGGCATGGACAAGGTGGGAGACGACGTGGGAACGCCGACGATCCACATCAACGATGTCGCCTTCTTCGGCCCGGTACTCTCGCGGATCCCACGCGGGGAAGATGCGGGCAGGGTGTGGGACGGTGCGGTAGCGCTCTCGAGCTACCCGCACTTCTTCGAACTCAAGCGCAGCAGGAACGAAGACCCTCAGTTCGACTGAGGCGCAGGTCCCTCCTGGCGGGGCTGTTGGTCGATGTCGTCCTTCGGGAGGCCGGCCGGCGGCCCCGCCGGTGTGTGGAACGGGGGATACCCCGGGGGACCTTGCACCACGGGAGGGTGAGGTCCGGGTGGTGGCAGCATCTGCACATGTCCGCTGCCGATGCCCCGGACGAGATGTTTCGGACGAAAGAACATCCGGCCGGGCGCGGTCCGGTTACGCAGGGCGGCGGCGCGCCAGGTCAGCACGGGATGGCTGGAGCGCAGGTTTGTCAGCCAGGTGAAAAACCCTTTCTCGTGGGTCGCCCGGTCGGCGAACTCATCGAAGTCCACCGAGGTCAACATGTACTTGCCCGCGGCGAGCACGCCGATTGCGCCTGGCGAACCCGACGGCTGGTTGTAGTACCCGTGGTTGTCGGCCGTGTACTCCATCGATCTCGACAGGGCCTGCCCGAGAATCGGGATGTTCATCCCCACGATCGACCCGAGTTGACGCCAGTAGGACACGTGGCCTGCGGCGATGTGCCCGACCTCGTGGCCGATGATGAAGCGCAGCGACTCGGGGCTGCGGGCCTGACCGCCGATCTCGAAAAGATCTGAGTACACCACCACGAAGCGCCGGAAACCATGACCGGACGCGTAGGCGTTGATGGTTCCGTTGCCGAGGACCACGTAGGCGTCGGGTACGTGTTCGAGCCCGAAACGGCGCGCGGCCTCGACCACCATCTGGTACCCCTCCGGGAACTGGGTGGGGCTCATCTTCACTCCGTTGACCCGCGGCATCGCGTACGTGAGGCCGCGGATCAAATACAGCAACAGCGGCGCGACGAGGATCAGGATGAACCAGGTGTCGAGCGAACCGCTGGCCACGAGCACGACACCGATCACGTATGCGCCCACACCGATGACGAGGACGAGGACCAGCATCGGGATCTCCCACGGATGGCGCCGCGGCTGACCGGCATATGGCGCGGGCGCCAGCCAGTGGGTGACGGGCTGCGGCGGCGCCGGAAACTGCGGTGGATACACGAGACCAATCTAGGGGAATGCGGCTCATGCAATGGTGACCGTGAACGATCTGTGGTCGGGCACAGATCCGGTGGTGGACTCTGACAGACTGTTCGCCATGCGCGTGTATCTAGGTGGCGACCATGCCGGCTTCGAACTCAAAGGCCAGATCTCTGAACACCTCACGTCCGGTGGGCACGAGGTGATCGACTGCGGGGCGCACGAATACGACGCCGTGGACGACTACCCGGCGTTCTGCGTGGAGGCCGCCCGCCGCACCGTCGCAGACGAGGGGAGCCTCGGCATCGTCCTCGGCGGCAGTGGCAACGGCGAGCAGATCGCGGCGAACAAGGTTCCCGGTGCCCGATGTGCGCTGGCCTGGAGCGTGGAGACCGCCCAGCTGGCGCGGCAGCACAACAACGCTCAGCTGATCGGCATCGGCGGCCGCATGCACAGCAAAGAAGAGGCCTTGGCGATCGTGGATGCTTTCGTCACCACGGAGTGGTCCGGCGAAGAACGTCATCAGCGTCGGATCGACATTCTCTCCGCATACGAGCGCACCGGCACCCCACCGGCCCTGCCTGCCGACTGACCGCAGGGTCGGGCCGTGCCGGAAGGGCATACGCTCCACCGTCTGGCGCGACTGCACCAGCGGAAGTTCGCCAGGCAGACGGTCACTGTCACCAGCCCGCAGGGCAGATTCGCCGCCGCAGCAGCCCGACTCGACGGCCAGGTGTTCTCCCGGGCAGAGGCTTGGGGCAAGCACCTGGTCCATCGGTACGCCGGTGGAGAACTGGTGCACATCCATCTCGGTCTGTACGGGTCGTTCTCCGACGGTCCCTCTCCGTTGCCGCCGCCGGTCGGCCAGGTCCGGATGCGGATGGAGACCGACGAGTACGGAACCGACCTTCGCGGGCCCACCGCCTGCGAGCTGTTCACGCCGGCCGATCTCGCTGCGCTGACGTCTCGGCTCGGACCGGACCCTCTGCGCAAAGATGCGGACCCGGAACAGGCATGGAACGCGATAGCGAAGTCACGCAAGCCAATTGGTGCACTGCTGATGGATCAGAAAGTGCTGGCCGGGGTTGGGAACGTCTACCGGGCCGAAGTGCTGTTCCGTGCATCGATCAACCCGTTCCGCGCTGGTAACGATGTGTCCCGCGACGAATGGGATGCGGTATGGGCGGACCTGGTGACCTTGATGACTGTGGGAGTCCGGCGAGGCAAGATCCACGTCATCCGGCCCGAAGACGATCACGGCGCACCGTCGTACGGTCCCGGCCGACCCCGGACGTATGTGTACCGCCGTACCGGTGAACCCTGCCGCATCTGCGGCACGCCGATCCTGATGACCGACATGGCCGCACGCAAGGTCTACTGGTGCCCGGTCTGCCAAGCCGACTGAGCGTCGCGGACCCGAATTGGTGTCGACACAGCAAGGCCTCAGGTTGACCCGGCACGATGGGGCGATGACCACTGTGACGATCCTGGCGGTCGGGGGTACGGGCGAGACCCATCGGAAGGACCCGCGTACGGCGGTGTCCGGAATGCTGGCCCAGGTGACAGATCGACTCGATGAGCGGTTCGACTGCCGGTGGGTCCGATACCCGGCCAGTTACGGACCCGTGCCCCGACGCAACGGGATCAGTTATCGGGAGAGTGTTGCTGCCGGTGTCGACAACTTACGCGCCGAAATGGCACGGGCATCCGGGCCGGTGATGCTGATCGGCTACTCGCAGGGTGCGGTGGTCATCCGACAGTTGCTGGCGACCACACACGCAGATGTGGCCGCTGTCGGTTTTGTCGCCGATCCGTATCAGCCGCCCGGCGTGGTCGCGGGCTGCGATGGTTTCGGGTTGGCCGGGCACGGGCCGGATCTGCCCGAGGGGCTGCCGGCGTTCTGGATCGGCCATCCGGGTGACGTGATCTGTAACGCAAGCGACGATTCGTTACTGCGCGACCTCGCCGATCTGACCGCTACGTTCTCGACGAGAGATGTACGGGGCTGGTTCGCCGGGTTGTGGCACATACTGCGCAGCAACAGCTTTCAGAACGCGGCGAGGACATCGCTGCATCCTCGACAGTGGCGGCGGGACCTCCGGCGACTGCGTGTGCTGGCAATCGAGTTGACCGGTTATCTTCCGACGCGGGTGCGTCTCGGGAGGCTGGTCATCGCCAATCGGCGAGGTGGACGCCACATCGCCTACGGGTTCGAGCCGTTCGATCCCGACGGGCTCACCGGGTGCGAGATGCTGAGTCGTTGGCTTCAGGCCCAGGCCACTTTATTGCCGGACACCGTTCGTCACGACGTCGCCTGACTGCCACCCGGGGACCCTCCGCCATAACAATTCACTCGTCTGAAATGTGCAGGGGTCCGAGGTGGGTGACACTGATCCCGACGTATCAACGCTGGGAGAAGTCACGTGGACCATTACGACCTTGTTGTCATCGGCTCCGGCCCGGCTGGGCAGAAGGCTGCCATTGCCGCCGCCAAACTCGGTAAGCGTGCGGCGGTGATCGAACGGCGCAACATGGTGGGCGGGGTGTGCATCAACACCGGCACCATCCCGTCGAAGACGTTGCGCGAAGCCGTCCTCTACCTCACCGGCCTGAACCAGCGTGAACTGTACGGCCAGTCGTATCGGCTGAAGACCGACATCACCGTAGGCGATCTGTCGGCCCGCACCGCCCACGTCGTCGGTAGGGAAATCGACGTCATCCAGAATCAGTTGTCGCGCAACAGGGTTGCGTTGTTGCTCGGTAGCGCGGCCTTCATCGGCCCGAACGAGATCGAGATCACCACCGGCGACGGCGACCACAAGAACGTGACGTTCGACCACGCCGTGATCGCAGTCGGTACCCGTCCCGCGCGTCCCGACACGGTCGAGTTCGACGGCGTCACCATCGTCGACTCCGACCAGATACTCGGGATGGACCGGGTCCCGACGTCCATGGTGGTGGTGGGCGCCGGGGTCATCGGCATCGAGTACGCGTCCATGTTCGCCGCGTTGGGCACCAAGGTCACCGTGGTGGAGCAGCGTTCGAGCATGCTGGACTTCTGTGACCGTGAGGTGGTCGAGGCCTTGCAGTACCAGATGCGTGACCGCGGCGTCACGTTCCGTTTCGGAGAGTCCGTGCAGATGGTCGAAAAGCACAAATCGGGCAGTGTGACCGTTCTGGCGTCGGGCAAGAAGATCCCGTCCGACACGGTGCTCTACTCGGCGGGACGTCAAGGTGTCACCGACGAACTCAACGTGGCCGCAGCGGGTCTCGAGGCCGACAAACGTGGCCGCTTGACGGTCGACGGCAGCTTCCGGACAACGGTGAGCCACATATACGCGGTGGGAGATGTGATCGGCTTCCCCGCACTTGCCGCGACCGCGATGGAACAGGGGCGGCGCGCAGCGTACGACGCGTTCGGGGAGCCGGTCGGCGAGACCGATTCATCAAAGCACCCGATCGGCATCTACTCGATCCCGGAGATCAGTTACGTCGGCAAGACCGAAGACCAACTGACCGCGGCGAACGTTCCGTTCGAGGTGGGCGTCGCCCGATACCGCGAACTCGCGCGCGGAACCATCATGGGCGATGCCTACGGGATGTTGAAGCTCCTCGTCGACGCCCAGGACCGAAGTATTTTGGGGGTGCACGTATTCGGTTCCAATGCAGCCGAATTGGTCCACATCGGCCAGACGGTCATGGGTTGTGGTGGCACCATCGACTACCTCGTCGACGCGGTCTTCAACTACCCGACCCTCGCCGAGGGATACAAGGTTGCCGCTCTGGATGCGGTGAACAAGATGCGGGCCATCGCGCGTGTCACCGGCGTCGGCAACGGGTACGAGCTGGGCGCGGAGTAGACGGCCGGGACAACAAAACCGGCGCCGAGATTGTTCTCGGCGCCGGTTTTGTCGGAATCAGAAAGGTCTAGCTGCCGGGGACGTACTGCCCGCCGATGGTGCCCTGCACCACGATCGGGGTGCCCTCGGGGAAGTTCTCGTACACGAACTGCGCATTTTCCGGGCTCAGGTTGATGCAGCCGTGGCTCACGTTGGTGTTGCCCTGCTGAGCGACCGACCATGGCGCGCCGTGGATGAAGATGCCGTCCCAGGACATGCGAATCGCCCACTCGACGTAGGTGCGGTAGCCGTTGGGGGAGTCGACCGGAACGCCGTACGTGGACGAGTCCATGTACATGTCCCGGTACTTCTCCTTGGTGTAGTAAGTGCCGTTCGGCGTCGGGTTCTCGTTCTTACCCATCGAGATCGGCATCTTGCGTACGACCTTGCCGTCGTGCCAGACGGTGAGTTCGTGCGTGGCGTCGTCGGCCAGGGCTACCCAACCGGTCTGGGTGGCGACCGGGGGAGCAGGCTCTGCAGGCGGCGCGGGCGCGGGTTCCGGGATCGGTTCCGGCGCGGGCGGCTGCGGAGCGGGAGTGTAGATGCCCGGAATGGTCGGCAGCGGCACGCCGGGCAGGCCCGGAATGGTCGGAGCCGGCTGCGCGAATGCGGTGGCCGGAATCATCAGCGCCATGACGATCACGCCTACAACGGCGGTCAGGAGGCGGATGACGCTGCGCCCGGAGGCAAACTTACTGGTCGACACTAGTTGGACCCTAACTTCGGCGACAGGCTTATACGCTCCCCGAAAGCGCGGATTAATAGTTGCACGCGTAGGACGGCCAGCCAAACGCAAAAGGCCTAGTTGTGGCGCGTGTCTACCGGTGTGGCACCAGTGAATGTGGCGTGCCTCACTTGTATTCACGCGGGCTTCGACCACGCGGCGGCGGCGGCGCGTTCGCCAAACCTGGCGCTCGAACGACAGAAGCCCTCGTCAGCAACGTGCTGACCAGGGCTTCTGAGGGTGGAGCGGGTGACGGGAATCGAACCCGCGTAGCTAGTTTGGAAGACTAGGGCTCTACCATTGAGCTACACCCGCGTGCACACGATTTCGGTGGGATCGCCACCGTCGTCGTCTGCGAAAAGGACTGTACCGCCTCCGGCCCGCGGATCGAAAATCGCCTCGCCGCCATCACCGGTTTAGGTGGAGACCGACACGGCACGTAGTATTTGCGTTCGGTTCCGCAGGCGGTGACAGACCCCTGCGGGCGGACCTACACGGGATGTGGCGCAGCTTGGTAGCGCATCCGCTTTGGGAGCGGAGGGTCGCAGGTTCAAATCCTGTCATCCCGACTCACGTGAGAAGGCAAGACAAGGGAGTCAAGTGAAGAGCACCGTCGAGCAGATCAGCCCGACGCGGGTCAAACTCAACGTCGAGGTCCCGTTCGCGGAACTCGAACCGGATTTCGCCCGCACCTACAAGACGCTGGCCCGCGACATCCGGATCCCCGGATTCCGGCCCGGCAAGGCCCCGGCCAAACTGATCGAGGCCCGAGTCGGCCGCGACGCAGTGCTCGCCCAGGTCGTCAACGAGGCGATCCCGGGCAAGTACAGCGAGGCCGTCGCAGAGACGGAGATCAAGGCGATCGGTCAGCCCGAGATCGACCTCTCGGAACTCGCGTACGGCGAGAGCATCACGTTCACCGCCGAGGTCGACGTGCGCCCGGACATCGATCTGCCGGATTACTCGACCCTCGAGGTCGAGGTCGAACCGGTCAAGGTCGACGACGAGGCTGTCGATGAGCAATTGCAGTCCCTGCGCGCACGTTTCGGCACCCTCACCGGTGTGGAGCGGCCCGTCGCCGACGGCGACTTCGTGTCGATCGACCTCTCCGCCACGATCGACGGCAAAGAGGTCGAAGAGGCAGCCACGAGCGGTCTGTCGCACGAGGTGGGCTCCGGTGAGCTCATCGACGGACTCGACGAGGCCCTCATCGGTCTGAATGCCGGCGAAGAGAAGACCTTCACCAGCACTCTGGTCGCCGGTGAGCACAGCGGCGATCAGGCCGAGGTCACCGTCAAGGTCCTCACCGTCAAGGAACGCGAGCTGCCCGAGGTCGACGACGAGTTCGCCCAGCTGGCGAGCGAGTTCGACACCGTGGACGAGCTGAAGGCGGATCTGCGTGAGCGTGTCGCACGGTCGAAGAAGATGGAGCAGGCCAACGCGATCAGCGAGGCGCTCGTCGCCAAACTGACCGAGTCGGTCGAGATCCCGCTTCCCGAGGCCGTCGTCACAGCCGAGGTCGACGGACAGGTCCACCAGGTGGTGCACAGCCTCGGACACGACGAGGCGGCTTTCGAGCAGCTGCTCGAGGCGCAGGGCACCACCCGCGAGAAGTTCGAGGCCGAGACACGCGAGGCGGCCGAGAAGTCGGTCAAGACCCAGCTGTTGCTCGACGCCATCGCCGACCAGCAGGACACCGAGGTCGGCCAGGACGAGCTGATGCAGCAGATCATGTTCCAGGCCCAGCGTTACGGCATGCAGCCGGCGGAGTTTGCACAGCAGCTGCAGCAGGCCAATCAGGTGGGCGCGGTGTACGCCGAGGTCCGCCGGAGCAAGGCGCTGTCGTCGATCGTGCACCTGGTGACCGTCAAGGACACCGAGGGCGAGACCGTCGACACCGAAGAGTTCTTCGGTAAGCCGACGTCCGACGAGGACGCCGACACGTCGGCATCCGATGAGTCGTAGCTGGTAAAACGCCAGCACAATTTCTGCTGTCAGCGAATAGGGGCGACGCCGGGCCATCGGCGTCGTCCCTATTCGTTAGGGTCGAAGACAGCAATCAAATGACTGTGAGTCCGTTGAACGAAAACCCCGGAAGTCTTTCCGGGACGTCGAAGGTAGGTACCGTGACTGAGCCGAAGATCCACACGCCCGCGCTCTCCGGAGCAACCGCGAGTTCGGGTATCGGTCTGAACTTGTCCGACTCGGTCTTCGAGCGTCTGCTGCGCGAGCGGATCATCTTCTTGGGCACCCAGGTCGATGACGAGATCGCCAACCGCTTGTGCGCGCAGATCTTGCTGCTGTCGGCAGAAGATCCGACCAAGGACATCAACCTCTACATCAACTCGCCCGGCGGTTCGGTCACCGCGGGCATGGCGATCTTCGACACGATGCAGCTGGCACCGTGCGACATCTCCACCTACGCGATGGGCATGGCGGCGTCGATGGGGCAGTTCCTGCTCGCCGCGGGCACCAAGGGCAAGCGTCACGCCCTGCCGCACGCGCGCATCATGATGCACCAGCCGTCGGCCGGTATCGGCGGAACAGCGGCCGATATCGCCATCCAGGCCGAGCAGTTCGCGTTGACCAAAAAAGAGATGAACAAGCTCAACGCCGAGTTCTCCGGGCAAACCCTGGAACAGATCGAGGCGGACGCCGATCGTGACAAGTGGTTCACCGCCGAGCAGGCCAAGGAATACGGGCTCGTCGATCACGTGATCACGCGCGCCTGATCGTGTCCATGGCCGAGCTCCGCTTCGCTACGGCTCCGGCCCCTCGCACACTCATCGGAAAGAACCTGGAACCATGAACAATCTTTCACCCCAGTCGCGGTACATCCTGCCCTCGTTCATCGAGCACACGCCGAACGGCGCTCGCGAGTACAACCCCTACGCCAAGCTCTTCGAAGAGCGAATCGTGTTCTTGGGCACGCCGATCGACGAGACGGTTGCCAACGACATCATGGCCCAGCTCCTGGTGCTCGAGTCGCAGGATCCTGATCGCGACATCATCATGTACGTCAACTCGCCCGGCGGCAGCGTTCCGGCGATGCTGGCCATCTACGACACCATGCAGTACGTGCACTGCGACATCGCGACCGTCTGCCTCGGCGAGGCTGCCTCGGCTGCGGCCATCGTCCTTGCCGCCGGAACACCGGGTAAGCGTGCGGCGCTGCCCAACGCCACCGTTCTGATCCACCAGCCCCGCACCGGCGGTGCATACCAGGGCCAGGTGTCCGACCTCGAGATCCAGGCGGCCGAGATCGAGCGGATCCGCAAGCGACTCGACGACATCCTCGCCGGACACACCGGACAGCCGGCGGACAAGATCCGCAAGGACACCGATCGCGACAACATCCTGACCGCGCAAGCGGCCAAAGAGTACGGGATCATCGACGAGGTTTTCGAGTACCGGAAGAAGTCAGGAAAGAAGTAGCGCCGCGCTCGGCCCGCCGTCCTCGGCGGCGGGCAAGAGCGGTCGTGGGCAGGCAAAAAGGCCCGCGACATTTGGCTTTATCGGTCGAAGTTCCGCCGACGTACGGGTACGGTCGTGGTTACTGTGCTCCGCATGGGCTGGGGCGGACCACCGGACTTCACGTCTTTGGAGCATCAGGGTAAGGGAAGTAGGTACAGCAACAGATGGCACGTATCGGAGATGGTGGCGATCTGCTGAAATGTTCTTTCTGCGGAAAGAGCCAAAAACAGGTCAAGAAGCTGATCGCTGGACCCGGCGTGTACATCTGCGATGAGTGCATCGACCTGTGCAACGAGATCATCGAGGAAGAGCTGGCCGAGACCAGCGATGTCAAACTCGACGAACTCCCCAAGCCCATGGAGATCCGGGATTTCCTGGAGAACTACGTCATCGGTCAGGACACTGCCAAGCGCACCCTGGCCGTCGCGGTCTACAACCACTACAAGCGCATACAGGCCGGCGACCGCAAGGACTCGCGCGGCATGGAGCCCGTGGAGCTCGCGAAGTCGAACATCCTGATGCTCGGTCCAACCGGCTGTGGAAAGACCTACCTCGCACAGACCCTAGCGAAGATGCTGAACGTTCCGTTCGCCATCGCCGACGCCACGGCGCTCACCGAGGCCGGCTACGTGGGCGAGGATGTCGAGAACATCCTGCTCAAGCTCATCCAAGCGGCCGACTACGACGTCAAGCGGGCCGAGACCGGCATCATCTACATCGATGAAGTCGACAAGATCGCCCGCAAGAGCGAGAACCCGTCGATCACGCGGGACGTCTCGGGTGAAGGCGTGCAGCAGGCATTGCTCAAGATCCTCGAGGGCACGCAGGCCTCGGTACCTCCGCAGGGCGGCCGCAAGCACCCCCATCAAGAGTTCATCCAGATCGACACCACAAACGTGCTCTTCATCGTGGCCGGCGCATTCGCCGGACTCGACAAGATCGTGTCGGATCGAATCGGTAAGCGCGGCATCGGATTCGGCACTGAGGTCGCCAAGAACGACGACGACAGTGCTGACCATTTCGCCGAGGTCATGCCCGAGGACCTGATCAAGTTCGGTCTGATCCCCGAGTTCATCGGCCGACTGCCGGTGATCGCATCGGTGACCAACCTCGACAAGGAATCCCTCGTCAGCATCCTGTCGCAGCCGAAGAACGCGCTCGTCAAGCAGTACGCGCGACTCTTCGACATGGACGGTGTGGAACTCGAGTTCACCGAGGACGCTCTCGAGGCCATCGCGGATCAGGCGATCCACCGTGGCACCGGTGCTCGTGGTCTCCGGGCCATCATGGAAGAGGTCCTGCTCCCGGTGATGTACGACATCCCGAGCCGCGATGATGTCGCGAAGGTGGTTGTCACGGGAGAAACCGTGCGCGACAACGTTCTTCCCACCATCGTTCCCCGCAAGCCGCGGCGCGACGAACGGCGCGACAAGAGCGCCTGAGCCGCTGGGCTATTCGAGAACGCGGTGACCGGCCGAGTACACGTTCATCGATTCTCCGCGGAGAAATCCGACGATCGTCAGGTCGTTGTCGTTGCCCAGATCCACCGCAAGTGACGATGGCGCGGACACCGCCGCGAGTATCGGTACCCCGGCCATGACGGCTTTCTGCGCGAGCTCGAAAGACGCGCGGCCGGACACCATCAGCACTGTTGCCCGTAAAGGCAACAATCGTTGTGTCACAGCCCATCCGATCACCTTGTCGACGGCGTTGTGGCGACCTACGTCTTCGCGCACCGCGAGGAGTTCGCCGTCGGTGGTGAACAGCGCGGCTCCGTGTACTCCGCCGGTCGCGTCGAACGTCTTCTGCAGCGACCTCAACTGCTCTGGCATGGTGAAGAGCGTGTCGACGTCCACGGTCGAGGGATCGTCCTCCAGCCGGTAGTTGGATGCCAGTCGAACAGCGTCGAGGGATGCCTTTCCGCACACACCGCACGATGAGGTGGTGTAGAAATTTCGCGTCGAACCCGCGGGAAGCGGCCGGTCGTCGCGCAGGCTGACGTCGAGCACGTTGTAGGTGTTGCGGCCTTGGTCGTCGACGCCGTCGCAATATCGGATGGCGCTGATGTCGTCCGCGCCGTCGATGAGTCCCTCGGTCATCAGGAAGCCGTGTGTGAGGTCGATGTCGGACCCAGGTGTGCGCATCGTGACCGAGAGCGCTTCTCCGCCAACACGAATCTCGAGGGGTTCCTCGACCGCGAGCGAGTCGGCCCGCGAATCGGTGTTGCCCGGCCGGATCCGGCGGACCCGCGTACGACTGGTCACTCGTCCCATGACGACCATCATCACCCTGTGCTCCCGTTTTCGCCCACGCGCCCCCGTGCTCGCGTTAACTGTCTCCATGGAGCATGAGCGAGTAGGCGCAGTTGTCCTGGCCGGTGGCGCGTCCAAGCGGATGGGCAGCGACAAGGCGGCACTGGAATGGAACGGCGAATCGATGCTCGGCCGGATCACCCGGATCGTGGGGGAGCGATGCGACCCGGTTCTGGTGCTGGCCCCGGAGGGATCGCCCGCCTATCAGGGCTTGCGGGCCGGCCACGATGGTATCGACGGCACCGCTGACAGCAGCTCCGCGGACGTCACATGGGTGACCGGTGAGGCCGAAGGCGCCGGCCCGCTCGGTGGTCTCGCCACCGGATTGGCCGCAGCCGCCGAACGTGGCCGCGACATCGTCTTCGTCTGCGCCACGGATATGCCCCTTGTCACCGCTGAGATGGTCGATGAACTGCTGCGCGGGCTCACCGACGCCGATGATGCCGCCATCGCCGTCGACTCGCAGCGGGCTCACCCACTGGCCGGGGTGTACCGCACCCGTGCGGCGGCCACGCTGGACGAGTTGGTGCAGGGTGGCGAACGCCGGATGCTGGCCGCAGTGGACGCCCTGCGAACCAACCGGGTGACGCTGAGCGATCCGACATGGTTGACCAACGTCAACGCCCCCGAAGACCTGCACCGATTGCGTGTTCCCTGAGCAGGAGACCTGCACTTTCGTCTCTTCACCACCGACTGCCTAGAATTGGCCGGTGACCGAATCGTCCCAGCACTCCGACAGCACTCCCGAAGCCCTGCCCAAGACCTGGGACCCCGGCGTACACGAGGGACGGCTGTACCGGAACTGGGTAGAGGCCGGATACTTCACCGCGGACCCGTCCAGCGACAAGCCGCCGTTCTCCATCGTCCTGCCGCCACCGAACGTGACGGGTTCGCTGCACATGGGACACGCCCTCGACCACGTCCTGATGGACGCCATGTGCCGTCGTCGGCGGATGCAGGGGTACGAGGTGCTCTGGCTCCCGGGTATGGACCATGCCGGTATCGCGACGCAGACCCTGGTCGAGCGTCAGCTGACGGGGCAGGGCATCGACAAGAACGACATCGGGCGTGACGAGTTCATCGACCGGGTGTGGAAGTGGAAGGCAGAATCCGGCGGCGCGATCGGTGCCCAGATGCGCAGTCTCGGCGACGGCGTCGACTGGAGTCGTGAACGTTTCACCATGGACGACGGGCTGTCCCGGGCAGTGCAAACCGTGTTCAAGAAGATGTTCGACGAGGGTTTGATCTACCGCGCCGAGCGACTCGTGAACTGGTCGCCCGTGTTGCAGACCGCGATCAGCGACATCGAGGTGAAGTACTCCGACGTCGAAGGCGAGCTCGTCAGCTTCAGGTACGGCTCCCTCGACGACAACGAGCCCCACATCGTCGTGGCGACCACGCGAATGGAGACCATGCTCGGTGACACCGCGATCGCGGTGCATCCGGACGACGAGCGTTACAAACATCTGGTCGGCACCGAACTGGACCACCCATTTGTCGATCGCCGCATCCCGGTTGTCGCGGACGACTATGTCGATCCGGATTTCGGAAGTGGCGCAGTCAAGATCACGCCCGCGCATGACCCGAACGACTTCGCACTCGGAGCGCGACACAACCTGCCGATGCCGACGATGATGGACGAGTCGGGTCGAGTCGCGGGTACCGGAACGCAATTCGACGGCCTCGATCGCGCCGAGGCACGGGTCAAGGTCCGTGAGGTGCTGGCCGAACAGGGTCGCATCGTCAAGGAGGTGCGCCCTTATCTGCACAGCGTCGGTCACTCCGAACGAAGCGGCGAACCGATCGAGCCGCGTCTGAGCATGCAGTGGTGGGTGCGGGTGGAGTCGCTGGCCAAGGCAGCCGGCGACGCGGTACGCAACGGCGACACAGTGATCCACCCTGCTTCGCTCGAACCGCGCTGGTTCGCATGGGTCGATGACATGCACGACTGGTGCATCTCGCGCCAGCTGTGGTGGGGGCATCGGATCCCGGTCTGGTACGGCCCGGACGGCGACATGGTGTGCGTGGGCCCGGGGGAGTCGGCGCCGGAAGGGTACGTGCAGGACAATGACGTCCTCGACACCTGGTTCTCGTCCGGACTGTGGCCCTTCTCCACCATGGGGTGGCCCGAGGAGAGCGCCGAGCTGGCCAAGTTCTATCCCACGTCCGTGCTGGTCACCGGGTACGACATCCTGTTCTTCTGGGTCGCCCGGATGATGATGTTCGGTACGTACGTCGCCGGGGCCATCGGCGAGCAGATCGGCGCGGACGCTCCGGTCCCGTTCCGGAACGTCTTCTTGCACGGCCTCGTTCGCGATGAGCACGGCAGCAAGATGTCGAAGTCCAAGGGCAACGGGATCGACCCGCTGGACTGGGTGAACCAATACGGTGCCGATGCACTGCGGTTCACACTCGCGCGAGGTGCGAACCCCGGCGGCGACCTGTCCGTCGGCGACGATCTCGCGCAGTCCTCGCGCAACTTCGCCACCAAGTTGTTCAACGCCACCAAGTTCGCGTTGATGAACGGGGCGAAGGTCGGGGAGCTGCCGCCGCGTGCAGATCTGACCGACGCAGATCGGTGGATTCTCGGGCGGCTCGACGAGGTGCATGCCGAGGCGGACGCGGGTTTCGAGGCCTACGAGTTCTCCAAGGCCTGTGAGGCGCTGTACCACTTCGCCTGGGACGAGGTGTGCGACTGGTACCTCGAACTGGCCAAGGTGCAATTCGCTCGCGAAGACGAAACCGTCTCGGCCACAACAAAGATCGTTCTCGGAACCGTGCTCGATTCTCTGCTGCGAATGCTGCATCCGGTGATGCCGTTCGTCACCGAGGTCCTGTGGCAGACCTTGACCGGCGGCGAATCCGTGGTCATCGCCGACTGGCCCACCGCATCAGGTGAACCGGTCGATCGCGACGCACACCACCGCATCGAGGACACCCAGCGACTGATCACCGAGATCCGCCGGTTCCGTAGCGACCAGGGACTCAAGCCGTCGCAGCGAGTCGCGGCCGAACTCATCGGACTCGAAGCCGCAGACCTCGTCGCACAGCGCGACTACATCGACTCACTGGCACGACTGAGCAGAGCGGAGCCGGGCTTCGCGGCGACCGCGACCATCGAGGTGCGCCTGCGGTCGACGACGGTCACGGTGCAGATCGACACCTCCGGCACGATCGATGTGGCTGCGGAGAAGCGTCGTCTGGAGAAGGAGTTGGCCGCAGCGGAGAAGGAGCTGGCCACCACCACCGCGAAGCTGGCCAACGAGCAGTTCATGGCCAAGGCGCCCGACCACGTGAAGGCGAAGATCGAGACCCGGGCGCAGGTGGCCGAAGAAGAGATCGTCCGCATCAAGGCCAAACTGGCCGAACTGGATTCGCGGTCGTGACGGGCCCCCAGGTACCGACCGCGGAGGACCTCGCCGAACTCGGTGAGGTGGAGGCGCAGCTCGACACCCGCTGGCCCGAGACGAAGATCGAACCGAGCTTGGCCAGGATCTCCGCTCTGATGGATCTGCTCGGGTCGCCGCAACACGGCTATCCGGCGATCCACGTGGCCGGAACGAACGGGAAAACCTCGGTCACGAGGATGATCGACGCGCTGCTCACCGCTCTCCATCGGCGTACCGGCCGCATCACCAGTCCGCACCTGCAGTTGGCCACCGAACGCATCTCCATCGATGGGGAGCCGATCTCACCGCGTGTCTACGTGGACACCTACCGAGAACTCGAGCCCTACATCGACATGATCGACGATCGGTCGCTCGCGGCCGACGGCCCACGGATGAGCAAGTTCGAGGTCCTCACCGCGATGGCCTACACAGCCTTCGCCGAAGCGCCGGTGGATGTCGCGGTGGTCGAGACAGGCATGGGCGGCAGGTGGGATGCCACCAACGTGATCAACGCTTCGGTGGCCGTGATCACCCCGATCGCGATGGACCACAGCGACTATCTGGGTGACACCCTCACGGCCATCGCGGGGGAGAAGGCCGGGATCATCAAGAAGGCACCGGATGCACTGGTGCCGACCGACCCGGTGACCGTGCTCGCCGTCCAGCAGCTTGAGGTGGCCGACGTGCTCCTGCGCGCCGCGGTCGAGGCCGACAACTTCGTGGCCCGTGAGGGCTCGGAGTTCGCAGTCCTCGAACGCCGGACCGCCGTGGGCGGACAGATGCTCACACTGCAGGGCCTCGGCGGCGAATACTCCGAACTGTTCCTGCCGCTGCACGGAGCCCATCAGGCGTCGAACGCGGCGCTCGCACTCGCGGCGGTCGAGGCCTTCTTCGGCGCCGGTGCGGACCGGCAACTCGACATCGAGGCGGTGCGCGCCGGCTTTGCCGCAGTCACCAGTCCCGGACGGTTGGAACGGGTGCGTTCGGCGCCGACTGTCTTCCTCGACGCGGCGCACAACCCGCACGGTGCCGCTGCGCTCGCGGCCGCATTGGACGAGGAATTCGACTTCCGGCGGCTGATCGGCGTCATCAGCGTGATGGCGGACAAGGACGTCGCAGGATTACTCGCCGCTTTCGAGCCGGTGTTCGACGCCATCGTGCTCACCCACAACGGTTCCCCGCGGGCGATGGACCCGGAACAACTGGCCGACGTGGCCATCACTATCTTCGGCGAGGATCGGGTTCAGGTTCGCGGCTTCCTGCCCGATGCGGTCGAGACCGCCATCGAACTGGCCGAGGAGAACCTCGACGAGGCCGAGGGCATGTCGGGAACCGGCGTGGTGATCACCGGCTCGGTGGTGACGGCGGGCGCTGCTCGCACCCTCTTCGGCAAGGACCCGGCATGAGCCCTCAAAACCCTGACCCACCAGCGCGATTCACGCCGCCGACGGTCGATCCGTGGCGTGGTCTACGGGGTGTGATGGCCGGAACGCTCATCCTGGAAGCAATAGTGGTGATGCTGGCATTTCCGATCGTCGTCCGGGTCGGCGGTGGACTGACGGCGTGGTCGGCTGTGTATCTCGGTGTGCTGACGCTCGCTCTCATCCTGGGTTCGGGGCTGCAGGGCAGAAGCTGGGCGCTTCCGTATGACCTTGCGCTGCAAGTGATCACCGTGGCCGGGTGGATCGTCCACTGGTCCATCGGGGCCGTCGGTGTGGTGTTCCTGCTGGTGTGGTTGTACATCGCCTACATCAAGCGGGACGTTCGTCTTCGAATGGAACGCGGCTTGCTGAACGGGCAAGAGCCGATCACCGACTGACGCAGGTCAAATCGTGTTGTCCGGTAACGATTTTTGTTGTTGCCGGAACGTGACCTGAAAACTCGCATTTCGGGTTCCGTGGAGCCATCGACGCTGACAAGATCGCACACACACGTAACCGTCGAAAGGCCCATCTTTTATGTCTCGTCTCGCATCCGTTCCTGCCGTACTCGCAGCCGGCGCCGCCTGCATCGTCGCGGGGACTGCACTCGGTGCGGGCTCGGCATCGGCTGTCGCGGGCCCACCCATGCCGGTGGGTGGCAGTCAGTTCAGTTACACCGCGACCCATGCTCTGACTCAGCGGGCCGCGGACATGGACCTGCCGGAGTTCGTGGCGTCGCTCCCGGTGCCCGCCGAGTACAAGCCGGCGAACCTGGCACTGGCCGCGCGTTTCGACGTCGCGGTACAAGAGGCGCTTGCGTCGCCGGGCGGCTGTATCCAGGTGGTCATCGATCCGGCGCCCACCACGGGTGGCGTGTTCAGCTACGGGTTCTTCGGAGTCGACGGCGCGTACTGCCAGCCGTAGGGCAGTGCCCTCGACCGGCGGGCTAGGCTGACCGGGTGACTGAACGGACTCTGGTACTCATCAAGCCCGACGGTGTGAAGCGCGGCCTGGTCGGCGACATCATCGGCCGCATCGAGCGCAAGGGCTTGACCCTGGTGGCTCTGGAACTCAAGACCGTCAGCGACGACGTCGCTGCGGGACACTACGCGGAGCACGAGGGCAAGCCCTTCTATCCTTCGCTGCTCGAATTCATCACGTCGGGCCCCCTGGTCGCGGCAGTGCTCGAGGGCCCGCGCGCCGTGGCTGCCTTCCGGCAGATCGCCGGCGGAACCGATCCGGTCGAGAAGGCCGTTCCCGGGACGATCCGCGGGGACTATGCGCTCAGCACCCAGTTCAATCTTGTCCACGGGTCGGACTCGCCCGATTCGGCCGAGCGCGAAATCGGTCTCTGGTTCCCTGACCTCGGCTGATCGGACTCGCTGTCGGCCTGTGTGCCGGCGATGTCGGAGGTCTGGACCGCCGGGCCACAGTTGTGTGGGATACTGACAGAGGTTGTCGAGCCCTCGCGGGCGTCGACTGCCAGATGATCAGTTCGGGTGCTCGGTCCCCACTCATGTGGTTTTCACATGGCGTGGTGTGGACATCGTGGCGCTCGACATCAGTCAGTCATCACGCCAGGCATCGCCGGTGAACGCGGGGTCATCCCCGCCGACATAGGGCGAAGCGAGACCTACAATCCCGGCGCAGTCCGGGTAAATAGCACAGCCCTCGCGTGGCCGCGTTTATCCGCGCCCGGGGGCTTGAGGAGAATACGTGGCCGACACGCAGTCGCCGGACGAACTGAACAGCACAGGTTCGGCGCAAGAATTCCCGCACAAACTACGAGTGCACGCGCTGGCCAGGATTCTTGGCCTCAGCAGCCGCGAGGTGCTCGCGCACCTCGCCGAGCTGGGCATCGCGGCTCGCAGCCCACAGTCGAGCATCGTGCGCAGCACTGCCATCGCGGTACGCGACCGGATCAATCCGCCACCCGCCGACGAGTCGGTGGAGGGCGACGATGCCATCACCGCCGATGTCGACGCCCCGCCGGCCGACCCCCAGCCGGCCGACGTGCCGGTCGAGACCGAGCCCTCGGCGGAGGTATCGGCTGCGCCTGTCGCCGAGCCGACACCAGAGGATGTCTCCCCACCCGAGGACGCCGAGGTCGCTGCGGCGGCAACTGCACCCAGTGAGGACGCGCCGGCCGAGGCCGAGCCCGCTGACAAGGCGCCGGAGTCGGCACCACGCGAGAGGTCGATTCCCAGTCTCTTCTCCGCGGTGGAAGAGGAGCAGCCTCGGCACACGCCGACGACCTCTGCCGGGGCCGGGGCAGGATCGCCGCTCTTCCTGTCGGCAGAACAATCAGCTCCCATCCCGCAGAGCACCAAGGACTCGGTCGACGCGGACGCCGACACCGATACCGACGATTCGGACGACGAGAGCGAGTCGGGTTCGCGGAAACGGCGTCGCGGTCGTCGTGGTCGCGGTCGTGGACGCGGTGACCAGGCCGGCGGTGACTTCGGCGACGACGATTCGGACACGGACGCCACCGATTCGGCCGGAGAGTCGGCGCGGGAGACCCAGGACGGCGCCTCGGCAGACTCTGACGACGCCTCCGACACCGACGACGAAGCCGCCAAGCCCGAGACGAAATCGGGCAACAGGCGAAAGCGGAGTAGGCCGAAGAAAGCCCGGCCCGACTCCGAAGGCGACAACGAGCAGGGCCCAGACGGCTCGGCGTCCGACGCTCCCGCCGACGAGACGGCCGGTGGCGATGACGACGACTCCGACCAGTCGGCCGAATCGGACTCCTCGGACTCCGATGATCAGGACGACTCGGGCGACGGCACCTCGGCAAATCGCCGGCGTCGTCGCAGGCGCCGCCGCAAAGGCGGAGAGGGCGACGAACCGCTGCCTGCCGACGACCCGCCCAACACGGTGGTGCACGAACGTGAGCCACGGAACAAGTCGCGCGGCCGCGATGAGGTGCAGGGCATCTCCGGGTCCACCCGTCTCGAGGCCAAGCGCCAGCGACGCCGTGATGGCCGCGACGCGGGACGGCGTCGTCCGCCCATCCTGAGTGAGTCGGAATTCCTGGCCCGCCGCGAAGCGGTCGACCGGGTGATGGTTGTGCGCGAACGCTCGGGTGTGGCCGCAACGGTCACTCATGGGGACACGCACGCCGACGGCAACGCCGATTCCTCGAATCAGCAGACCCGCGATTACACCCAGGTTGCGGTGCTGGAAGACGGCGTACTGGTCGAGCACTTCGTGACCACGTCCAACTCCTCGTCGATGGTGGGCAACATCTACCTCGGTCGGGTGCAGAACGTCCTGCCCGGCATGGAAGCTGCCTTCGTCGACATCGGACGGGGACGCAACGGCGTCCTCTACGCCGGTGAGGTGAACTGGGACGCAGCCGGTCTCGATGGCGGATCACGCAAGATCGAACAGGCCCTGCGTCCCGGTGACCAGGTCTTGGTCCAGGTCAGCAAGGACCCGGTCGGGCACAAGGGTGCCCGTTTGACCACGCAGATCTCCCTGGCCGGCCGGTACCTGGTGTACGTGCCGGGCGGCGGCTCCACTGGGATCAGCCGCAAGCTTCCCGACACCGAGCGCAAACGCCTCAAGCAGATCCTCGGCAAGATCGTTCCCGACGACGCCGGTGTGATCATCCGCACCGCGTCCGAAGGTGTCTCGGCCGAAGAGTTGACGGCCGACATCGAACGTCTGCAACAGCAGTGGGAAACCATCAACGCGGCCACCTCGGCGGCCGGTAGCTCGAAATCCGGTGCGCCGCAGACGTTGTACGAAGAGCCGGACCTTCTCGTGAAGGTGGTCCGTGACCTCTTCAACGAAGACTTCAAGAAGCTCATCGTCGAGGGCAACGGTGCCTGGAACCAGGTGGAGAACTACGTCCGAGGCGTCGCACCCGACCTGCTCGACCGCACCGAGCGATTCGAGAAGGCCCACGCCGATGCGCCTGACGTGTTCGACGTGCACCGGATCGACGAGCAGTTGGCAAAGGCATTGGACCGCAAGGTGTGGTTGCCCTCCGGTGGAACGCTGATCATCGAGCACACCGAGGCGATGACCGTCGTCGACGTGAACACAGGCAAGTTCACCGGCTCGGGCGGAAACCTCGAAGAGACGGTGACCCGCAACAACCTCGAGGCTGCCGAAGAGATCGTCCGGCAGATGAGGTTGCGCGACATCGGCGGCATGATCATCGTCGACTTCATCGACATGGTCCTCGAGTCGAACCGAGACCTGGTCCTGCGCAGGCTCACCGAGGCATTGGGCCGCGATCGCACCCGCCATCAGGTGTCGGAGGTGACGTCGCTCGGCTTGGTGCAGATGACGCGAAAGCGCCTTGGAACCGGTTTGCTCGAAGCATTCTCGACCACCTGCACCTGCTGTAACGGGCGCGGCATCGTCGTGCACGCCAACCCGGTCGAGATCTCGTCCGGCGATGATCAGGCAGGCCGCGGCGACAACACCAAGAGGGCGCGGCGCAACCGTCGTGGTGGCAAAGCGGATCAGCCTGCAGCTGTCGAGAGCAAACCGGCTGCCCACAGTCCCGCCGAGCACCCGATGTTCCGGGCGATGGCCAGCCACACGCCCGATTCCGAGACACCCGAAACGGAGACCGATTTCGAGGTCACGGAGACGGGTTCGGAGCAGTCCGGCAACGCTGCTGCCCGCACCGAGGCCGGCACCGAGGAGACCACGTCCACGATGTCCGCGTCTGCGGCCGTCGAGGACACGGCTGCAGGGTCGGAGAAGGTTCACGGTGATCCCGCTCCGGCCATCACGTCATCGGACGCAGACCGGTCGGCGTCGGCTGCCCCCAAGAAGTCCGCGAAGTCCGAGAAATCCCAGAAGCCCGAGGAATCCCAGAAGCCCGAGAAGTCGGGCACATCCGAGACCGCGAGCCCCGTGGACGAAACGGCACACAGCCCGGCAACCGAGGCGGCCGGTGACACGCAGCAGAGCACCGCTGACGAATCCGGACAAACACCGCAGAGTGCCCCGCCAAAACGGCGACGCGCAGTGCGGCGCAAGCCGGCGGCTCCCACCACGGCGACCGATCCCGCTGTCATCGCCGAGGTCATCGCCTCACCGGTGACCACCTCGGGGCCGGTCGGGACCTCCGCGTCCACCGAGCCGGCTGTGGCGGTACGGCGCACGCCGCGACGGCGCGCAGCCGGACGACCTGCAGGTCCGCCGGTGGAGGAGTGAGGATTGCGGGTCGTACCGGGTCAGTTTGACCCGGCCCGCCACACTCCCGTAACCTGGATCAGTCGCCATTCGGCGGACGGATTGCGCTGTGCTCGGAAAGACGGCGCCCGGCCGGATCGGCAACGGGCAAGAGCCCGAACAACACACGACAGACAGTAAGAGGTAGCTCTCCGATGGCAACGTACGCGATCGTCAAGACCGGCGGTAAGCAGTACAAGGTCGCTGAAGGCGATCTGGTGAAGGTCGAGAAGATCGACAGTGAACTCGGCGCGACCGTCTCACTTCCCGTGACGCTTGTCGTCGACGGTGCCGATCTGACCACGGACGCCGACAAGTTGGCGAAGATCTCGGTGACCGGTGAGGTCGTCGAGCACGTCAAGGGTCCGAAGATCCGCATCCACAAGTTCAAGAACAAGACCGGCTACCACAAGCGTCAGGGTCACCGTCAGAAGTTGACGGTCCTCAAGGTCACCGGCATCAAGTAAGCACGCCCCCACACTTTTCAGGAGAACTGTCATGGCACATAAGAAGGGTGCATCCAGCTCGCGCAACGGGCGCGACTCGAATGCTCAGCGACTCGGTGTGAAGCGCTTCGGCGGCCAGCAGGTGAGCGCCGGTGAGATCCTGGTCCGCCAGCGCGGTACACACTTTCACCCCGGCGTCAACGTCGGTCGTGGCGGCGACGACACGCTGTTCGCCCTGGCTCCCGGTGCTGTGGAGTTCGGCAGCAAGCGTGGCCGCAAGACCGTGAACATCGTTCCGGAGCCTGCGCAGGCCTGATCCGGCGCAATGCAATCCAGCTCCTAAGGGGCGGGCAGGATCACCAGATCCCGCCCGCCCCTTAGAAAATTCCAAACTCTCTCACAGGTGGTTCCATGTCCAGATTTGTTGACCGCGTGACGATTCACGCAACGGCGGGCAACGGTGGTCATGGCTGCTCATCGGTGCACCGCGAGAAGTTCAAACCCCTCGGCGGACCCGACGGCGGCAACGGTGGCAACGGTGGCGATGTCACCCTCGTGGTCGACCCGCAGGTTCACACCCTGCTCGACTTCCACTTCCATCCGCACGCGAAGGCCGGTAACGGCCGGCCCGGTGCGGGTGCCAACCGTGACGGCGCAAACGGGGAACCACTGGTTCTCCCTGTCCCTGACGGCACCATGGTGCTCGACCGCGACGGTCGGCTCCTGGCCGACATGGTCGGTGCAGGAACCACTTTCGCTGCGGCGTCCGGTGGACGCGGAGGTCTCGGTAACGCCTCGCTGGCGTCCAAAGCGCGTAAGGCGCCTGGCTTCGCTCTGCTGGGGGAGGAAGGCGAGATCCGCGAGCTCGTCCTCGAACTCAAATCGGTCGCCGATGTCGGCCTCGTGGGTTTCCCGTCCGCAGGCAAATCGTCTCTCGTCTCGGTGCTCTCGGCGGCCAAGCCGAAGATCGCCGATTACCCTTTCACCACGCTCCAGCCGAACCTTGGTGTGGTGAACAGTGGTTCAGATGTCTTCACCGTCGCGGACGTACCTGGGCTGATTCCGGGAGCGTCTGCCGGCCGCGGTCTGGGGTTGGAGTTTCTCCGTCACCTCGAACGCTGTGCGGTGCTTGCGCACGTGGTCGATTGCGCCACTCTCGAGCCCGGTCGAGACCCGGTGTCGGACATCGACGCGCTGGAGGCCGAGTTGGCCGCGTATCAGCCCGCTCTGCAGGCAGATACCGGTCTCGGGCATCTCGCCGACCGGCCTCGCGTGGTCATCCTGAACAAGACCGACGTGCCCGACGCGGCCGAACTCGCCGAGATGGTCACTCCTGAACTGCAAGAACGTGGCTGGCCGGTGTACGCGATCTCTGCCGTCTCCCACAAGGGCCTCAAGGAACTCACCTACGCACTGGCCGACATGGTGCGCCAGTACCGCATTGACCATCCGAAACCGGTTGCCAGGCGCCCGGTGATCCGCCCGATCCCCACCGACGACAACGGTTTCTCGGTGATCGCCGATCCCGATCAGCCCGGTGGTTTCATCGTGCGCGGCACGCGGCCGGAGCGCTGGATCAAGCAGACGCAGTTCGAGAACGACGAAGCCGTCGGATATCTCGCCGACCGACTCAACCGGCTCGGTGTCGAGGCGGAACTGGTCAAGCAAGGCGCCGAGCCCGGCTGCCCGGTCACCATCGGAGACGTGTCCTTCGAGTGGGAACCGCAGACGCCTGTCGCGGAGGACTTCCCCATGAGCGGTCGCGGCACCGATATCCGTCTGGATCGTCCGGAACGCGTCGGTGCCTCCGAGCGCAAGATCGCACGACGGCTGCGGCGCGGCCTCGATGTGGATGCCGAGGATCCGGACGAACGTGGCTAGTGTTACCCGGCAACAGATTTCGGGAGCTCGCAGCGTTGTGGTCAAGATCGGCTCCTCGGCGCTGACCGAGTTGGCGACCGGCCTGGACACAGGCCGTCTCGATGCCCTCGCCGATGCGATCGAAGCGCGGATGCAGGCCGGTTCGGACGTCATCGTGGTGTCGTCCGGCGCAATCGGAGCGGGTATCGCGCCGTTGGGTCTCAGGAGCCGGCCGAAGGATCTGGCCACCAAGCAGGCCGCGGCCAGCGTCGGTCAGTTGGCCCTCGCGCACGCATGGAACACGTCGTTCGCCCGATACGGTCGCACCGTCGGGCAAGTTCTGCTGACGGCCCATGACATCTCGCTGCGTGCACACCACGCCAATGCGCAGCGCACCCTCGATCGATTGCGGTCTCTCGGCGCGGTCGCGATCGTCAACGAGAACGACACCGTGGCAACCAACGAGATCCGCTTCGGTGACAACGATCGGCTGGCGGCTCTGGTGGCGCACCTGGCGGGCGCTGATGCGCTGGTCCTTCTGTCCGATGTCGACGGTCTCTACGACGGGGATCCCCGCAAGGGCAATGCTTCCATGATCTCGGAGGTCGACGGCCCCGAGGACCTCGACGGTGTGATCGCCGGCACCGGTGGCGCCCTGGGGACCGGCGGCATGGCATCGAAATTGTCGGCTGCCCGCCTCGCCGCGGATGCCGGGTTGCCGGTGCTGCTGGCAGCGGCGGCCGATGCTGCCGCAGCGCTGACCGATGCCTCGGTCGGTACTGCGTTTGCGCCTCGACCGCAACGACTTTCGGCGCGCAAGTTCTGGGTGCGGCACGCCGCAGAAGCCAGTGGACGTCTGGTGCTCGATGACGGGGCGGTGCAGGCCGTTGCCACCGCGCGCCGTTCACTGCTGTCGGCCGGTATCACCGCGGTGTCGGGCCGATTCTATGGTGGCGACGTGGTCGATCTGACGGATAAGTCCGGCCACACGATGGCCAGGGGGGTCGTGGCGTACGACGCTACCGAGGTTGCGCAGATGGTGGGCAAGTCGAAGGCCGATCTGCCCCCTGATCTACGACGGCCGGTGGTTCACGCCGATGATCTCGTCGCGGTCTGACTCCAGCCACCCGGTTAGCACCTCCGAGCACGAACCGTCGATCTTTATGGTCGCGCACTCGTCGCCGCGAGTGTGTCCCCGGTTGACGATGGCGATCGGTTTGCCGGTACGCCTGGCGTGTCGAACAAATCTCAGCCCACTCATCACCGTCAGGGATGACCCCAGGACGAGTACCGCATCGGCGTCATCGACCATCGAATAGCCTTGCTGCACAACTGCTTTCGGGACGCTTTCGCCGAAGTAGACGATGTCTGGTTTGAGTATTCCGCCGCAGTCCGGACAGTCGAGCATCGCGAAGTCGGTGGTGTCCTCCACAACCACATCGGCGTCAGGGGCCACCTCGATGGCGCCGCGGCCACGAATCCTGCTGACGAACTCGGCATTTGCCGGCTCCAGGAGTTCGGCAAGCCTGTGCCGGGAGACCCGGTGTTCGCAGTCGAGGCAACGAACACGCCCGTAGCTGCCGTGGAGTTCGAGCACGGCGCGGTTGCCGGCCTTGAGGTGGAGCATGTCGACGTTCTGCGTGATCACCCCGCTCACCTTGCCCCGGCGTTCCAAGGCGGCGAGTGCGCGGTGGCCCGCGTTGGGGACGGCCGCGTCCATGTGACGCCAGCCGAGGTGATTACGTGCCCAGTAGTGGCGGCGGAAGTCGCTCGAACTCAAGAACATCTCGATGGTCATCGGTGTCCGTGGGGGAGTTCCGGGGCTGCGGTAGTCCGGTATCCCTGAATCCGTCGACATCCCGGCCCCGGTCAGCGCGAGCACACGACGTCCGTCGAGGAGCTGTGCCAGCTCGTCGATCCGTTGGGGCAGATCGGGGTCCGGTGCGGTGGGCTGGGCCGGTGTCCAGCGAATGGGGCGGGTTCGCACCTCGTCCAGAATACCCCGACCGCGACAGCACCCCGGTGACGAGAACTCGGCACCCCCGTCGGGGTGCCGAGTTTCTTGCTGGCTCGTCTCGGGTGACGGTCGGAGGGCCCGGGCATCTGACGCAATCGCACAAGCGCCAGCACAACGCTACCCAGCGAAGCCCGGGTTCAGGGCCCGCCATCCGGCGAACCGGTCAGGTGCCGACGGTGACCAGCGGGTAGACGCCGTTCTCGTCGTGGGTTTCGGTTCCGACCACCGGCGGATTGAACACACAGAGCATGCGAAGCTCGGTGTCAGCGGTGACCGTATGCCGTTCGTGCCCGTTGAGGAGATACATCGTGCCCGGCCCGAGCGGGTACACCTCGCCGGTCTCGCGATCGGTGAGTGTCCCGGTGCCCGCCACCAGCCACACCGCTTCGACATGATTGGCGTAGTGGAACTCGTTGACCGAACCTGCCTTGATGGTCGTCTCGTGGAAGGAGAAGCCCACTTTGTCGCCGCCGAGGACGATGCGCTTGGAGCGCCAATTTCCGTTATCCGCCTCGACATCACGTTCGGTGCCGGTGATTTCCTTGGTGGTACGTACGATCACGTGTAGTCCTTTCGCGCGCTTGAGTTTTCGTCGAGTCGGGCTGGCTCAGGCGCTGAGCACCTCGGCTGTGGCCTGGCCGAGGATCGCCAGCCCCTGATCGAGCTCTTCGATGGTGATGGTCAGCGGCGGCAGCAACTTGACGACCTGGTCTGACGGGCCGGAGGTCTCGACGAGCAGCCCACGGTCGTACGCGAGTGCGCACACCTTGCCCGCCTTTTCGGCGTCGTCGAACACCAGTCCTTGGACCATGCCCCGACCGCGGGTCGTGATGCCCTGGTGTGCGCTGCACAGCGAGATGAACGAGTCGCGGATCCGCTCACCCTTGGCGATGACCTCGTTCTCGAACTTGTCGTCCGACCAGTAGGTCTCGATCGCTTTCTTGGCGGTGACGAAGGCGGGGTTGTTGCCGCGGAAGGTGCCGTTGTGCTCGCCCGGTGCCCACACGTCGAGGTGCGGCTTGAACAGTGTCAGGGCCATGGGCATTCCGTAGCCGCTGATCGACTTCGACATCGTGACGATGTCGGGCTCGATGCCGGCGATCTCGAACGAGAAGAACGGTCCGGTCCGGCCACAGCCCATCTGGACGTCGTCGACGATCAAGAGGATCTCGCGCCGCTTGCACAGTTCGGCGAGGGCCCTGAGCCACTCCGGCCGGGCCACGTTGACGCCGCCTTCGCCCTGGACGGTCTCGACGATCACGGCTGCCGGACGGTTGAGACCGCTACCCGAGTCGTCGAGAACGCGCTCGAACCAGCTGAAGTCCTCGACGACACCATCGAAGTAGTTGTCGAACGGCATCGGAGTGGCGTGCACCAGGGGAATACCTGCGCCGGCGCGCTTCATCGAGTTGCCGGTGACCGAGAGTGCTCCCAGGGTCATACCGTGAAATGCGTTGGTGAAGTTGATGATCGATGTACGACCGGTCACCTTGCGGGCCAGCTTCAGAGCGCTCTCGACGGTGTTGGCACCGGTGGGTCCGGGGAACTGGACCTTGTAGTCGAGTCCGCGCGGCAGCAGGATCTTGTCCTGGAATGCCTGCAGGAACTCGCCTTTCGCGACGGTGGACATGTCCAGACCGTGGGTGATGCCGTCGTTCTCGATGTAGTCGAGCAGGGCCGACTTGAGGATCGGGTTGTTGTGCCCGTAGTTCAATGCACCGGCGCCGGCGAAGAAGTCGAGGTACTGCTTGCCGTCGCGGTCGGTGAGCCATGCGCCCTTGGCCTTGGTGAAGATTGCCGGCCAGCCGCGGCTGTAGCTACGAACCTCGGACTCGCGGGTCTCGAAGATGTTGCTGGAAAACGTTTCTTGGATGGATGCAGTCATGTCTGTCGTGTCCTCCGGGTGTGCCTGAAGCACAGTAGGGTGCGAAAAATACAGCTGTATTCCAACTGGTGCCGATGTGGCGGCCGGGTCGGTCCCGGCTCTGCCGTGAAGTGACCACGGGTAGCGGTGGTCGGATGCGGTGTTGCTAACCGCGACAGATCATCTCGAGCGTCGCGGTGCGACGGCGTACAGATCTTCTGGTTCGTGGTCGTCCGGGAAGTCGGCAGGGGAGAAGAAGCTCTCCTTGGTGATGCTCATGCCGCGACGTTCGGCCAGGGCGGTGAACAGGGCCACCGACGCCTCGTTGTCCGGACTGATCGTTGTGTGCAGGGTGGTGATGCCGCGCGGCTCCAGCCGATCCA
The DNA here is from genome assembly GCF_001598915.1 of Williamsia muralis NBRC 105860. Classification (GTDB taxonomy): domain Bacteria; phylum Actinomycetota; class Actinomycetes; order Mycobacteriales; family Mycobacteriaceae; genus Williamsia; species Williamsia muralis. The sequence goes on from NZ_BDAP01000003.1 coordinate 66,778, forward strand.
TCAACTGGGACAGCATTTTTCCGGCGAGACCGAGCCCCCGTTGGTCGGCGTCGACAGCGACCTGCCAGACCATCACCACATCGGGGAGTTCGGGGCGAAGGTAACCGGTGACAAAGCCGACGACGCGTCCGTCCACTTCGGCGACCACCGATGTCTCGGCGTAATCCTTGCACCACAAAAGGTAGGCGTAACTCGAGTTCAGATCGAGAACTTGCGAGTCACGGGCGATTTCCCAGAGCCGGACTCCGTCGGAAACCTTTGGCGAACGAAATGCCACCGCGTCCGGCGCGGCGGTTAGGGTAGCGCTGATCTGAGTTGGGCTCATATCGAATTTGAAGTTAACAACGTGTCACACCAAAGTCACCCGGTTGTCGAAATTGGTCGCAAAAGCGCCGGTATAAGCCCTGTTCAACCCCGGTTTGTGAGGTGGCTCACAAAAACTTGCAGGCTGCAAGTAGTTGGGCCGCCCGACCCGGGTTCCGGGGCCGGGCCGGACACCCGAAACAATGGACGCATGACCCGCATCATCGCCGGCTCGGCCCGCGGTCGCCGACTGTCGGTGCCCGCCGCCGGCACCCGGCCGACCACCGACCGGGTGCGGGAATCGATGTTCAACATCTTGGCGGCCCGCATCGACTTCACCGGGCTGATCGTGCTCGATCTGTTCGCCGGAAGCGGTGCGCTGGGGCTCGAGGCGTTGTCGCGGGGGGCCGAATCGGTGACGTTCGTGGAGGCCGATGCCAAAGCGGTGAAGACCATCGAGGCGAATATCAGGGCGTCGGGGTTGTCGGGCGGGCGGGTGATCCGCCGCCGAGCGGCTGAACATCTCGAGCGCAGCGGCGGTGCCTACGACCTCGTGCTCGCCGATCCGCCCTACGATCTGCCCGAAGATGAGGTTGCGCACCTGGTTCGGCAGCTCGCGGACGGGGCGGTCTCCGACGGGGGACTGGTCGTGCTGGAGCGCGCTGCTCGCGCGGCTGACACCTGGTGGCCGTCCGAGTTCGATGACGTCCTCATCCGCCGGTATGGGGAAACCCGGGTCGAGGTTGCCCTGTACCGCCCGCCACATGGGTGAGTCGGCTGCCCGCAGGCTGATAACTTGACTCCCATGTCGGGAGCTGTTTGTCCGGGTTCATTCGACCCGGTGACCTCGGGTCATCTGTTCGTCTTCGAGCGGGCTGCCGCCCGGTTCGATGAGCTGGTGATCACCGTGATGGTCAATCCGAAGAAGAGTGGTCTCTTCACGATCCCCGAACGCATTGCTCTCCTGAGGGAGACCACCTCGCACCTGCCCAACGTTCGGGTCGACAGCTGGCAGGGATTGCTCGTGGACTATGTGCGTTCGCAGGGGATGGACACGATCGTGAAGGGCCTGCGCGGCGCCGTGGACTTCGAGTACGAGCTGCCGATGGCGCAGATGAACCGGGATCTCACCGGGGCCGAGACCATTTTCATGCTGACCGACCCGCGTCTGGCCCATGTCTCGAGCTCGCTGGTGAAGGAAGTCGCCACCCTCGGTGGACCGGTCAGCGAGTTCCTGCCGCCGGTGGTCCACGAACAACTGCTCGCCAAACTCTCCGCTCGTTGACCGGCCGGTCCAGGCAGGCCGCCGAGCGGGACAGATCCTGGTTTGGTATCACGACACGCCCCGCAGGTTGACGAGTCTCAGGCGTACCAGTGGGCACAATAGTCACAGAATTAACACCAACCACTGTTTGCACGCGGGTGGGGACTTGATGGTCACCGGCCGATGTCGCGACGAGGAGTGAGGTAGCTGTGTACCGGGTATTCGAAGCGCTGGATGAGTTGGGCGCCATCGTCGAAGAAGCGCGCAGTGTGCCGATGACTGCGGGTTGCGTGGTCCCCAGAGGCGACGTGCTCGAATTGCTCGACGACGTCAAGGACGCGATCCCCGGTGACCTCGACGACGCGCAGGACGTCCTCGATCAGCGCGACAAGCTGATCGGCGACGCGCGGATGCGGGCCGACACCCTCGTCGGTGAGGCCACCGCGGAGTCCGATTCGTTGCTGGCGCATTCGCGTGCAGAGGCCGATCGCCTCCTGTCGGAGGCAAAAGCGCAGGCCGACCGCATGGTTGCCGAGGCGCAGTCGCACTCGGGACAACTGCTCGCGGACGCCACTGCCGAAGCCGAACGGGTGGCATCGGCGGCCCATCGTGAGTACGAGTCCGTGACCGGTCGTGCGCACGCCGAGGCCGAACGCATGATCGCCTCGGGCAACGCGAACTACGAGCGCTCGGTGGCCGAGGGCATCGCCGAGCAGCAACGGCTCGTCTCCGAGACCGAGGTGGTCCAGGCTGCCCGTGCCGAGTCCGAGCGGGTCATCGACGCGGCACACGTCGAGTCCGATCGTCTGCGCGGCGAATGCGACATCTACGTGGACAACAAATTGGCCGAGTTCGAGGAACTCCTCACCGGGACGATCCGCTCGGTCAATCGTGGTCGGCAACAGCTCCGGACAGGCGCAGGCGTGCACGACTACGCCGAGCATGTTCACCGTGGGGATTTCGGCACCGGAATGGCGGTCTGACCACCGCGTCTTGATCGGCGGCGCGGCGCGGCGTCAGGATTGTCGCATGCAGTGATCAGGGGCGTATCGTGGTTCCCTGTGTCGCAGCGTGAGAGTAATTCAACCCGCCACGATCGCCCCGCCACCGGCCCGTTCAGTCTGGACATTCGCAGTCTCGGACGACGTGCCGGTTCGATGCAGGAGGTGCATCGTGCCATCACCTCTGCCCCTCGCATCGGGCTGGACATGATCGCGATCCCGGCCGGCAGTGACATCGACCTCGACTTGCGGCTCGAAGCCGTGTCCGAGGGTGTTCTGGTCACCGGGTGCGTCAGTGGTGAAACCGAAGGGCAATGTGTTCGCTGCCTGGAGCCGATCGCGGGAACGTCGAGCGTCTATCTGACCGAACTGTTCGCCTATCCGGACAGTGTGACCGACGAGACCACCGACGCCGACGAGGTACATCGCATCGTCGATGACACCATCGATCTCGAACAGGCCATCGTCGACGCGGTGGCGCTCGACCTCCCCAATACGCCGCTGTGCTCGCCTGACTGCCCCGGGCTGTGTCCCGAATGCGGTGTACGCCTGGCCGTTGCGGACCCCGGCCATCACCACGACAAGATCGACCCGCGGTGGGCTGGTCTTGCCGCGAAGTTCGCCGAGGAACCCGAGTCGAAGAAGTGACCGAAACCGACCGTGGTGCCGCGCAAGTGCACTCCGATCATGCCTATCTGCTTGCCGCACTGGATATTTCCCTGTCCGATGAGATGCTCACCCTGGCTCTGACCCATCGTTCCTACGCGTACGAACACGGTCGCCTGCCGACCAACGAACGGCTGGAGTTCCTCGGTGATTCGGTGTTGGGGGTGGTGATCACCGAGCAGCTGTACCGCACCCATCCCGATCGCCCCGAAGGCGAGCTGGCCAAGATCCGGGCGAGTGTGGTGAACATGCACGCCCTCGCCGATGTCGCGCGTGGACTCGGACCCGGCGGGCTGGGAGCTCACCTACGTCTGGGCCGCGGTGAAGAGATGACCGGTGGCCGGAACAAGGCCAGCATCCTGGCCGACGGCATGGAGGCGTTGATCGGTGCGGTCCATCTCGAGCACGGTCTCGAAACCGCTCGCGCGACCGTCCTGAAGCTTTTCGAGCCGGCACTGAACCGGTCTGCCGCCCTGGGCGCCGGACTCGACTGGAAGACCTCGTTGCAGGAACTGACCGCCGAGAAGGGACTGGGGGTGCCTGCCTACCAGATCACCTCGACCGGACCGGATCATTGCAAGGAGTTCACCGCGACGGTGGTTGTCGCGGGTGACCCGATGGGGTCAGGAGTCGGGCGGACCAAGAAAGAAGCCGAGCAACTCGCGGCCTCGACGGCCTGGAAGGCGATCTCCGGATCCGGAGACGATGCCTGAACTGCCCGAGGTGGAGGTCGTTCGGCGCGGTCTGCTCGCCCACGTGGTCGGTCGGCGCATCGTCTCCGTTGACGTCCTGCACCCAAGGGCGGTCCGGCGGCATCTGGGCGGTCCACTCGACTTGACCGGCCTGCTGTCCGGGGCGACCGTCACGGCTGCGCGTCGTCGCGGCAAATACCTGTGGCTGCAAGCGGACCCGTCCGGTGGCGCCGACGCACTGGCTCTTGTCGTGCACCTGGGAATGAGCGGTCAGATGCTGGTGCAGGCCGCCGGTGCCGAGGACGAGAAACACCTGCGAATCCGGGCGACACTCGACGATGGCAAGGAACTCCGGTTTGTCGACCAACGCACATTCGGCGGCTGGATGGTCGACGACCTGGTCGAGCTGCCGTCTCATCGTTCGACCACCGGAGGGCCAGGGCCGGCGTCGATCACGCACATCGCGCCCGATCCGTTTGACCCGGACTACGACCCCGATGCCGTTGTCCGGCTGCTCAAGGCCAAGCACACCGAGGTCAAACGTGCGCTGCTGGATCAGACCGTGGTGTCGGGTGTGGGCAACATCTATGCCGACGAGGCATTGTGGCTCAGCAAGATTCATGGCAGGCGGCTCACCGACAAGTTGAGCGCCAAGGCATTACGGTCGGTGCTCGACAACGCCAAGGACGTGATGGAGCGAGCACTCGATCAAGGTGGTACGTCATTCGACGCCTTGTACGTCAACGTCAACGGACAGTCGGGCTACTTCGAACGCTCACTGAACGCCTACGGGCGTGAAGGGGAGGCCTGTCGTCGTTGCGGCGCGACGATGCGCCGAGAGGCGTTCATGAACCGCAGCTCGTTCAGTTGCCCACGCTGCCAGGTGCGTCCACGCATCTAGACCGTGATGGCTAGGGCATCATCGGGGCATGACCCTGGATCTGACACCCGATGAATTGCTCACCACCACCCGAACGGTACGTAAACGCCTGGACCTGACGCGGCCGGTGCCCATCGAACTCGTCCGTGAATGTCTGGAGGTCGCGTTGCAGGCGCCGTCGGGTTCCAATTATCAGGGCTGGCAATGGCTGGTGATCACCGACCCGGAGCTGCGCGCGGCAGTCGGCCGGATCTACGGCGAATTGACCGAGGAGTATCTGAACTCTCGCCATTCGGCCGCGGCTTTGTTCGCCGATGACCCGAACCGGGCGCCGGTTCAGCAGCGAGTCGGCGGCAGTGTGGCGTGGCTGGGTGAGCACATGGGCGAGGTGCCCGTTCTTGTCATCCCGTGCATCAAGGCGGGCAAGACCTTGCCGCCGGACAATCAGGCCGGATTGTGGGGCTCCCTGCTGCCCGCCGCGTGGAGCTACTGCCTGGCGGCGCGCGCTCGTGGCCTCGGAACAGCCTGGACCACACTGCATCTGCAACGTGAGGCCGAGGTGGCCGACCTGCTGGGCGTGCCGGCGGGATTTCACCAGGCGGCATTGATCCCGACGGCGTACTACACGGGTGAGACCTTCAAGCCGGCGCCGCGAGAACCGCTCGACAATGTGATCCACTTCGACCGGTGGTGAGCCGGCGGTCCGGGCCATGGCGAAGAACCTCGGCCCGGAAGCGGGACGCCGTAAAAAACTCGTGAAGACCGCAGGTCGCAGCGTCGAAAGACCGTTAACGCCGTCGATCTGATCGGGCGACGGATACATGCTTGCACCACCAGCCGGACTCGTCGAAGTAGTCCGGCACGTGTGCAGGAGTGGAACGTGGCAGATCTTGCCTTCATGGCAGCGGTTTTCGGGAGTTTTGCGTTGTGCCTCGTCGTGGTGCGGGTGGTCGCGGCGCGGGGTGACCGATGACCGCCGAGGGCGTGACCAATGTGGTGCTCGTGGTCGTCGCCATCGCCGTGGTGCTGTACCTGGCTGTCGCTCTCGTGTGTCCCGAGAGGTTCTGACCCGTGGACTCCACAATGGCCGCAGTTGCTCAGGTGGGCATCGTCATCCTCATCTTGGCCGCCGCGTACGTGCCGCTCGGTGACTACATGGCACGGGTGTTCCGGAGCAGCCGCGACCTCGCTCCTGAACGACTCATCTACCGACTGGCGCGGATCGACTCGGCACGTCAGCAGACCTGGGTCGGCTATGCGGTCGCCGTACTTGCCTTCTCGTTCATCAGCGTTGTGTTCCTCTATGTCCTGCAACGGGTCCAGGGGATCCTGCCGTTCGGAGACGGCCGTCCGGGTGTCAGCCCGGCGATGGCCTTCAACACAGCCATCTCGTTTGTCGCCAACACCAACTGGCAGTCGTATTCGCCTGAAGTGGTGATGGGAAATCTGACGCAGATGATCGGTCTGGCCGTCCAGAACTTCCTGTCGGCCGCAGTCGGGCTGGCGGTCGCCATCGCGCTGATACGCGGCATCGTCGCCGCGGGCGGGGGCAAACTGGGCAACTTCTGGGTTGATCTGGTGCGCGGCACACTACGGATCTTGTTGCCGTTGGCCGGGCTGATGGCGCTTGTGTTGCTGACCCAGGGAGCGGTCCAGTCGCTGCGGAGCGGCTTCGACTTCGTAGGTCTCGACGGCTCGAACGGCCATAGCGTGATCGGCCCCTTCGCGTCCCAGGAAGCCATCAAGATGCTGGGCACCAACGGCGGCGGAACGCTCGCGGCCAACTCCGCCCATCCGTTCTCCAATCCGACACCCTTGAGCAATGTCGCCGAGGTGATCGCGTTGCTGATCATCCCCGTGTGCCTCACCCGCACCTACTCGACTCTCGTCGGCGACCGCAGGCAGGGTGTGACCATCCTGGGTGTCATGTCCGTCATCTGGGCGTCCATGCTCGCACTCGTGTGGTTCTTCGAGTCGAAGACCAACGGCGTTGCAGCCCAGGCGGCCGGCGCGATGATGGAAGGCAAGGAGCAGCGGTTCGGCGTGGCCGGCTCGGCACTGTTCGCCGTCTCCACCACAGGAACCTCGACCGGCGCCGTCGATTCGGCACATGACAGCTTTTCGGCTGCCGGTGGCGGCGCACTGATCTGGAACATGTTGCTCGGCGAGGTCGCTCCGGGCGGTGTCGGCTCCGGGCTCTACGGCATGCTGATCCTGGCCATCATCGCGGTGTTCGTCGGTGGCCTACTGGTGGGCCGCGGTCCGGAGTTCCTGGGGAAGAAGATCGGCCAGGGCGAGATCACCATGGCTGCGTTGTACGTGCTGGTGATGCCCGCTCTGGTGCTCGTCGGAACGTCCATCACCGTCATCCTCGAGTCCACCAGCACTTTTCAGGGCAATGCAGGTGACCCCGGCACCCCGGGTTCGGTGCACGGCTTCTCCGAGGTGCTGTACGCCTACGCCTCAGCTGCGAACAACAATGGCAGCGCCTTCGGTGGTCTCACGGTCACCAGCGACTGGTTCCAGACCTCCTTGGGGCTGGCCATGCTGCTTGGCCGCTTCCTCCCGATGATCTTTGTGCTCGCACTCGCCGGCCGCCTCGCGGCTCAACGACGACCTGCGGCACCCGAGTCCTCTTCCGGGGGCGCAGTGGCGGTTCGGACTCGGGATCGGGTGGCGACGCTGCCCACCCACGGGCTGCTGTTCGGCGGATTACTCACCGGCACGGTACTTCTCGTTGCCGGACTCACATTCTTCCCAGCGATGGCGCTGGGACCGATCGCAGAGGCATTGGCATGAGCACGATCCTTGATGAACCCGTACCGGACACGGTATCCACCACCACGGCCGATCTGGTCGGCAGCGGAGCGTTCGATGCACGCCAGCTGATCAGCGCGGTGCCACAAGCCATCCGGAAGTTGAACCCCAAGGACCAAGCGCGTAATCCGGTGATGTTCGTCGTGTATCTCGGCGCGATCATCACCACTGTTCTGGCGGTGTGGCAGCCGTCCTGGTTCGCTTTCGGCGTGGTCTTCTGGCTGTGGTTCACGGTGCTGTTCGCGGGCCTGGCAGAGGCTGTTGCCGAGGGACGCGGCCGGGCGCAGGCGGCGAGCCTACGAAAGGTGAAACAGGACACCATGGCTCGGCGAATCGGGCCCGACGGAGCGATCACCGAGATCTCAGGGGGCTCACTGGTCATCGGCGACCGGATCCTGGTGACTGCAGGCGAGGTGATCGCCGGTGACGGCGACGTCGTGGAGGGTATCGCCACCGTCGACGAGTCGGCCATCACCGGCGAATCAGCGCCTGTGGTAAGGGAATCCGGAGGTGATCGCTGCGCCGTGACTGGTGGCACCGTCGTGCTCTCGGATCGGATCGTCGTGCAGATCACGTCGTCGCCGGGGGAGTCCTTCGTCGACCGGATGATCGCACTGGTCGAGGGTGCCGAGCGTAAGAAGACCCCGAACGAGATCGCGCTCGACATCTTGCTGTCGAGTCTGACCATCATCTTCTTGCTCGCCGTGGTGGCAGCCGGGCCGATGCAGCAGTACGCAGGCCAGTCTCCGGACCCGATCAAACTCATCGCCCTGCTGGTGTGCCTGATCCCGACGACCATCGGTGCGTTGCTCTCGTCCATCGGCATCGCGGGCATGGACCGGTTGGTGCAGCGCAATGTGCTCGCGATGTCGGGCCGCGCCGTCGAGGCCGCCGGCGACATCGACACCTTGTTGATGGACAAGACCGGGACCATCACGTTTGGCAACCGCCGGGCCACCGCGCTGATCCCGGCACCCGGGATCAGCGACGAGGAGATGGCGCGAGAGGCCTGCCGATCGAGCCTGTCCGACGACACTCCCGAGGGACGCAGCATCGTCGATCTGTGCCGCGACGACTTCGGCATCGACCCGATGTCGATCGACGCCGAGACCCGGCACGATCGTGTGGTGGTCCCGTTCACCGCGCACACCCGGATGTCCGGGGTCGATGTGCCGGAGGCGTCGGGTCTACGGAGCATCCGGAAAGGGGCTGCGGACTCACTCGTCGCCTGGGTCGGTGAGAACGGCGGCACCGTACCGGCCGAAGTGGCCCGCGGGGTCGAGGAGATCGCATCGGCGGGAGGAACCCCGCTGGTGGTCGGAACCACGGCAGACGATCAACCCGCCCGCGTCATCGGTGTCATCGCTCTGTCGGATGTCGTCAAACCCGGTATGGCCCAGCGCTTCGAGCAACTCCGGGCGATGGGGATACGGACGGTCATGGTCACCGGTGACAACCCGTTGACCGCACGGGCCATCGCCGACGAGGCGGGTGTGGACGATTTCGTGGCCGAGGCGACCCCGGAAGACAAACTCGCACTGATCCGTCGCGAGCAGGCGGGTGGCCGACTGGTCGCGATGACCGGTGATGGCACGAATGACGCGCCGGCACTTGCCCAGGCGGATGTCGGTCTTGCCATGAACACCGGGACGTCTGCGGCGAAGGAGGCAGGCAACATGGTGGATCTGGACTCCGATCCCACCAAGCTGATCGACGTCGTGGCCATCGGCAAGCAGTTGCTCATCACCCGCGGAGCGTTGACCACCTTCTCGCTGGCCAATGATCTCGCCAAGTATTTTGCGATCCTGCCCGCGATGTTCAGTGGCATCTACCCGCAGCTCGACACCCTCAACGTGATGGGATTGCACTCGGCCCAGTCGGCCATCACATCCGCCGTGATCTTCAATGCGCTGATCATCGTCGCGCTGATCCCACTCTCGCTCAAGGGGGTTCGGTACCGGCCCTCGTCGGCCTCCTCATTGTTGGGCCGCAATCTGCTGGTCTACGGGCTCGGCGGTGTCATCACACCGTTCGTCGGCATCTGGCTGATCGACCTGGTAGTCCGTTTTCTCCCGGGAATGGGGTAGTTGTGATGAAGCTCGGTACGACATGGATCAGACAGAGCGTGGTTGCAGTGGCCGTACTGGTGATGATGACGGTGATACTCGGCGTGGTGTACCCGGCAGTGGTGTGGGGAGTCTCGCGTATCGACCGGTCGAGCGCCGAGGGTTCGGTGGTCACCGACAGCGCCGGCTGCAGGGTCGGCTCCGCCCTGATCGGGATCGATCCGCAGGCCGAACCCGGCCGGCCCGACGGTTACCTGCATGCGCGGGTGCTGGGGGCGGCCGATGATCCCATGGCCCCGGGCGACCCTGCTGCGTCTGCGGCGAGCAACCAGGGGCCGTCCAGCGTCACATTGGCGGGGTGGATCGAGTCACGGCGGGCGATCATCGCCGAACGCGAGGACGTGCGTCCCGATCAGGTGCCGGTCGACGCGGTGACCGGTTCCGGTTCGAGCCTGGACCCGCACATCAGCCCGGCCTATGCCGATATCCAGGTGCCCCGCCTGGCGCGCGTGCACGGAATGCCCCCCGAAGAGGTGCGCGAGGTGATCAGCAGTCACACCGAGGGCAGGCAGTTCGGTGTCCTCGGGGAACCGCGGGTCAACGTGCTGGAAGTCAACCTCGCGCTGGGGCTGACCGCACCCAACTGCGGCTAGGGTCGAATGATGGCGCCCACCACTCGTAGAGGAACCCTGGAGGTGTTCCTGGGATGCGCCCCCGGCGTGGGCAAGACGTACGAGATGCTGGCGCAGGCGCACACGCTCGCGGACGAGGGCGTCGATGTGGTTGTGGCAGTTGTCGAATCGCACGGCCGGACCGCAACGGAAGCGATGGTCGACGGTCTCGAGGTGATCGCGCGCACGGAGTACGAATACCGCCAGACCACGTTGTCCGAGATGGATCTGTCCGCGGTCCTCCAGCGCAGGCCCCAGGTGGTGCTCGTCGACGAGCTCGCCCACACCAACGCGCCGGGGTCGGTGAACCGCAAACGATGGCAGGACATCGAGGCTCTGCGGGATGCGGGGATCGACGTGCTCTCCACCATCAACATCCAGCATCTGGAGAGTCTGAACGACGTGGTCGCACAGATCACCGGCGTCGTCCAGCGTGAGACCGTACCCGACGACGTGGTTCGCGGCGCCGACCAGATCGAACTGGTGGACATCTCGCCACAGGCTCTGCGACAACGACTTTCGGCCGGCAAGGTGTACCCCAGCGATCGTGCCGGCGGTGCGCTGGCCAGCTACTTCCGCCAGGGGAACCTGACGGCGCTGCGTGAACTCGCGTTGCTGTGGCTGGCCGACCAGGTCGACGACTCACTGGCCGCCTACCGGTCGGCGCACGCGATCACCGACACCTGGGAGGCCCGCGAGCGGGTCGTGGTGGCCATCACGGGCGGCCCCGAATCGGCGACCCTGCTTCGCCGGGCCAGTCGGATCGCGTCGCGGTCCAGTGCCGAACTGCTCGTCGTGCACGTGGTGCGCGGCGACGGCCTCGCCGATCCGGCGTCGGTTGACCTGGCCGGGCTGACCGACCTGGCCAAGGGGTTCGGCGCGCAGGTGCACACCGTTGTCGGAGACGATGTACCGGAGACGCTGCTCGAGTTCGCCCGCGGTGTCAACGCAACCCAGCTGGTCTTGGGTACCTCTCGCAGATCCCGGTGGCAGCGCTTGCTCGACGAGGGCGTCGGCAACACTGTCGTCCGCGAGTCGGGCAAGATCGACGTGCACATGGTGACCCATGAGGTGGCAGGCACTCGCAACCGGCTCGACATCCGCCAGTCCCGCTTCCACCACCCGCTGAGCTGGGTCGCCGCCGTGGTGGTTCCGGCGATGGCCGCCGGGGTGCTCGCGCTGCTCGACCGGTGGTTGGGACTGGCGAGTGATTCGGCGCTGTTCTTCGTGGTGGTGCTGGCGGTCTCGATGCTGGGGGGCATCGGCCCGGCAGCGCTGTCGGCCATCGTCTGCGGCTTGCTGCTGAACTTCCTGTTCACGACACCCCGGTACAGCTTCACGATCAACGAGACGGACAACCTCATCACCATCGTCGTCATGTTGGTGATCGCGGTTGCCGTTGCCGCTCTTGTCGATTCGTCCACCGTCCGGCGTACCCAAGCCCGCCGCGCAGGGCGCGAGGCGGAGTTGCTCGCCACCTTCGCCGGTGCCGTGCTCAGCGGTGAAGAGCCAGACGGACTCCTCGAACGCGTCCGCGAGACCTACGACCAGCGGGCCGTCAGTGTGGTCCGAACAGATGGCCGCGGGCCAGGTGTGGTGGAGGCCGCAGTGGGAGCCGACCCGCCGGCGCACCCCGACGAGGCCGATACCGTCTGCGCTGTGCCCGGGGGAGAGTTCGCCTTGCTCCTACGAGGCCCCACCCTCGGCGGTGGGGACCGACGAGTACTCGCTGCGGTCGCCATCCAGGCGGCGGGTGTGGTCAGACAACGCGCGCTGGCCACCGAAGCGGCTGCAGCCAAGGCTCTCTCGGCCACCGACCAGCTCCGGCGTGCGCTCCTGTCGGCGGTCAGCCACGACCTGCGCACACCGCTCGCCGCGGTGAAGGCGTCGGTGTCGAGTCTCCGGAGCACCGACGTGGCGTTCAGCGCGGACGACACAGCGGAGCTGTTGGCCACCATCGAGGAGTCGACCGACCAGCTCACCGACGTGGTCGACAACCTCCTCGATTCCTCACGACTGGCGGCAGGTGTGGTCAGCCCCGACACGCGGACGGTGTACGTCACCGAGGCCGTCGAACGTGCAATCGCCGGTATCGCGCGGTCGGATCGGGTGGGCGCCGAGCGGATCACGTTCAGCGACAACGAACTCTCGGCCCACGCCGATCCGGGACTGCTCGAACGGGTACTCGTGAACGTGGTGGACAACGCCTTACGCCACAGTGGGCCCACAGCTCCCGTGTCCATCGAGGCTGCGCTGACGGGAGATGATCCGGCGCGGTGCGAGATCTCTGTGATCGACCACGGGCCGGGCGTCGCTGCGAACGACAGGGACAAGATGTTCACCGCGTTCGGGCGCCTCGGCGACCGGAACACCGGCGGTGGGGTCGGACTGGGGCTCTCGGTTGCACAGGGATTCGTCCAGGCCATGGACGGGACGATAGAAGCCGTCGACACCCCTGGTGGGGGACTCACGATGGTGATCGGTCTGCAGACCGGACCACCCGGACAGGTGCGGTCATGAGTGACAAGATCCGGGTGCTCGTGGTCGACGACGAGCCGCAGATATTGCGCGCACTGCGCATCAATCTCAAGGCGCGAGGGTTCGACGTGACCACCGCCGCAAGCGGTACGGGTGCGTTGACCGCTGCGGCACAGACCAATCCGCACGTGGTGATCCTCGACCTGGGCCTACCGGACATCGACGGTTTCGAGGTGCTCGCCGGCCTACGTGGATGGACCGATGTCCCGGTCATCGTGCTGTCGGCGCGTAGCGATTCCTCCGAGAAGGTGCAGGCATTGGACGCCGGCGCCGACGATTACGTGACCAAACCCTTTGGGATGGAGGAGTTCCTGGCCAGGCTTCGGGCCGCGGTGCGCCGAGGCACGTCGCCGGTGCGAGAAGCCGAGCGCCCTGTGGTGGAAGCGGCATCGTTCACGGTGAACCTGCGTACCAAGCAGGTGACCCGCGCAGGGCAGGCCGTACACCTGACCCCGACCGAATGGGGGATCTTGGAAATGCTGGTGCGCAACGAGGGGAAACTCGTCGGACAGCCCGAGATCCTCAACGAGGTGTGGGGCCCGGCGTACCGAGGCCAGACGCACTACCTGCGGGTGTATCTGGCGGGGTTGAGGAGAAAACTCGAGCCTGATCCCACCCGTCCTCGCCACCTGCTCACCGAAGCGGGGATGGGTTACCGCTTCGTCCGCTGACCGGGCCTGATCGGTGGGCGGAATTGCACGCGGGCGCTCCGTGTTTAATTCGTACATGACCGTCACCGAACCAGTCACCACGGACCAGCAGACCACCGAGTTGTGGGTGGAGCGCACCGGAACGCGCCGCTACACAGGGCGCAGCAGTCGCGGGGCCGAGGTCCTGATCGGCTCCGCTGATGTCGATGGCGTCTTCACCCCCGGCGAGTTGCTCAAGATCGCTCTGGCCGCGTGCACCGGGATGAGCTCGGACAAACCGCTGTCCCGTCGCCTCGGCGACGACTACGACGCGACCGTTCGCGTTTCCGGGGACGCCGATCGTGACAACGAGGTGTATCCCCGCCTCGAGGAGGTCCTCGAAGTGGACCTGTCCGAACTGGAACCCGAGGCCGCGGAGCGACTTCTTGTTGTGGTGCAGCGTGCGGTCGATGCGGTGTGCACGGTGGGGCGCACCCTCAAGGCCGGCACCGAGGTCGATCTGCGCATCGATACGGAGTAGCCGATGGCTTCCGATTCACCCGGCGACGCCGCCGACACCATCAGGCTCACCGCGTGGGTCCACGGGCACGTCCAGGGTGTCGGATTTCGTTGGTGGACCCGGGCCCGGGCTCTCGAACTGGGGTTGGTGGGTTCGGCGACCAATCACTCCGACGGCCGGGTGCTGATCGTCGCCGAAGGCCCGGAGGCTGCCTGTGGGCAGTTGATCGACCTCATCGAGGCAGGTCAGAGTCCTGGTCGCGTCGACACCGTCGTGGTGGATCGGAGCGCGCCGCGCGGTGGGTTGTCCGGATTCGTCGAACGGTGAACCGGCTCGCGGTCGGGCCTGGTCCAGTTGTCGCCGGGTACTGGGTACGCTGAAGCGCTGTGCACCTCAAGAGCCTGACCCTGAAGGGCTTCAAGTCCTTTGCGTCGGCAACCACTCTGCGTTTCGAACCGGGGATCACCTGCGTGGTCGGTCCCAACGGTTCGGGCAAGTCGAACGTCGTCGACGCGCTCACGTGGGTGATGGGGGAGCAGGGAGCGAAGGCGCTGCGCGGCGGCAAGATGGAGGACGTCATCTTCGCCGGCACCTCCGGTCGCGCCCCACTCGGGCGGGCCGAGGTGACCCTCACCATCGACAACTCCGATGGTGCACTGCCCATCGACTACTCCGAGGTGTCGGTGACCCGCCGGATGTTCCGCGACGGGGCCGGTGAGTACGAGATCAATGGCAGTTCGTGCCGTCTGATGGACGTGCAGGAGCTCCTCAGCGACTCCGGCATCGGTCGCGAGATGCACGTGATCGTGGGACAGGGACGCCTCGCCGCGATCCTGGAGTCGCGACCGGAGGAACGCCGGGCGTTCATCGAAGAAGCTGCCGGCGTTCTCAAACACCGCAAACGCAAGGAAAAGGCCGTCCGCAAGCTCGACGCGATGCAGGCCAACCTGGCACGGCTCGGTGACCTGACCGCGGAATTGCGCCGCCAACTCAAGCCGCTCGGTCGCCAGGCCGAGGTCGCCCGCCGTGCCCAGACAGTCCAGGCAGACCTGCGTGACGCCCAATTGCGGCTTGCGGCAGACGATCTCGTGACCCGACGCTCCGAACTCGCCGAGCAGAGCACCAGTGAAGCCGAACTGCGCCGTCAGCAGGACGAGTACGCGCACCAACTCGATGAACTGAACGCTCAGGTGAGTGAGAACGAGGAACACCTGGCTCAGATCGTGCCCGCGGCGAACGAGGCCGGTCAGGCGTGGTTTGCCTTGTCGGCGTTGACCGAACGCGTCGGCGCCACGTGCCGGATCGCCGACGAGCGCAGCCGGTACCTCAGTGAACCCGTGCAGGCCGACTCCGGTCGCGACCCCGATGAACTCGAGCGCCAGGCAGCTGTCGCAGCGGAGGAAGAGACGGCACTGGCCGACGCGGTCGACGACGCGGCGCTGGTGCTCGACGAAGCCAAAGAGACTCTCACCGACCGGGAGCAGGCCGCGGCCGCTGCGACGCAGGCCCACCTCGCCGCGGTACGGGCAGTCGCCGACCGACGCGAAGGGCTGGCCCGACTGGAGGGCCAGGTCGACAATCTGCGCACGAAGGTCGAGTCGATCGATGCCGAGACCACACGCCTCGGTGCTGCCATCGACAACGCGGCCGCCAGAGCCGAAGCGGCACAACAGGAGTTCGAGGCCACCCAGGCCACCATCGCCGAACTCGACGCATCCGAACTCGGGCTCGACGAACATCATGAGCGCAGCGTCGCCGCGCTGAACCAGGCCAACGAGCGGGTGGCAGAACTACAGGCCGCAGAGCGGGCAGCAGAACAGCAGGTCACCTCGCTCAAGGCGCGCATCGATGCCCTCGCTGTGGGACTCGAACGCAAGGACGGCGGAGCCTGGCTGCTGGAGAACCGAGGCGGGTCGCTACTCGGC
The DNA here is from genome assembly GCF_001598915.1 of Williamsia muralis NBRC 105860. Taxonomy (GTDB): domain Bacteria; phylum Actinomycetota; class Actinomycetes; order Mycobacteriales; family Mycobacteriaceae; genus Williamsia; species Williamsia muralis. The sequence goes on from NZ_BDAP01000003.1 coordinate 82,750, forward strand.
CCCATGTCGTCGCTCCTCAAGGTCGCCGACGGCTACGAAGCTGCGGTTGCCGCGGCGATGGGTCCGGCCGCCGACGCGGTAGCGACCGCCGATCTGCCGACCGCCCGCACCGCGTTGTCGGCGTTGCGAGAGAACGAAGGTGGCCGAGCCGCGGTGCTCATCGGCGGGCTGGAGCCGGCAGGCCGGGGGACCGGATCGCTGCCGCCAGGTGCCACTTGGGCGCTCGATGTGGTCTCGGCACCCGCCGAACTGCGCGGCGCACTGGAACTGCTCCTCGGATACACCGTCATCGCCGACACCATCGACACCGCTGAACTCGTGCTCGACGCTGCCAAACCCGCTGTGCCACATCTCGGTACACTCCGGGTGGTCACCGCCGACGGCGACCTCATCGGCGCCGGCTGGCGCAGTGGCGGCACCGGCGATCGACCGTCGACCATCGAGGTGCAGTCGGCGATCGATTCTGCCGCCGCCGAACTCCAAGGCGCCCAGCGGCGCAGCGAGGAACTGGTGGCGGCACTGGCCGGCGCCCTGACGCAGCAGACCGACCGTCGTGAAACGGCTGAACAGGCGTTGGCAGCTCTGCATGAATCCGATGCCCAGCTCGGTGCGGTCTACGAGCAACTGGCCAGGCTCGGCCAGACCGCGCGAGCAGCCCAGGAAGAGACGACCCGCCTCGTCGGTCAGCGTGCCAAGGCAGAACAGGGCCGAGCCGAGGCCATGGCCAAACTCGCCGAGTCGGAGGAGAGGCTGAGGCTCGCGCGCGACGACAGTGCTGTCGGCGACGAGGGCGACGACCTTCCTGACAGCGACCGCGACACCACTGCGGCTGCGGTCGCGGCGGCCCGCTCGGTGGAGATGGAAGCTCGACTGGCACTGCGCAGTGCCGAGGAGCGACTGTCGTCGGTGCGAGGCAAAGCGGATTCGCTGCGCCGCGCCGCCCGCGCCGAACGGGAGGCGCGGGCAAGGGCCGAACGCCAGAATCGTGCCCGGCGCCATGCCGCCGACGTGGCCGAGGTGGTTCTCGAACAGGGGAAACTGATCGCCGCGCGGCTCGACATCGCCGTGGCGCAAGCTCAGTCCCATCGCGACCGGCTGGAAGCCGAGCGAGCGTCGCGAACGCAGGCGCTTGATGTCGCCAAGAAGGCTGCGGCAGAGGTCGGGACCCAGCTGGCCGCACTGCGGGACGCGGTGCATCGCGACGAGGTGGCCAAGGCCCAGGTGTCGATGCGAATCGAACAGCTCGAAGAGCAGATCATGTCCGACTTCGCCATCAGTCCTGACGACCTGGTCGCCGAGTACGGTCCCGATGTCGCCCTGCCGCCGACCGATCTCGAGATCGCCGAGTACGAACAGGCCAAGGAACGCGGAGAGATCGTCGTGGCCCCGGCCCCCCTCCCGTACGACCGCGCCACCCAGCAGGCCCGTGCCAAGAAAGCGCAGCGGGACCTGAACACACTGGGCAAGGTCAACCCGCTGGCACTCGAAGAGTTCGCTGCGCTCGAAGAGCGCTACAACTTCCTCTCGACCCAACTCGAGGACGTCAAGAAGGCCCGCCAGGACCTGCTCGATGTGGTGCAGGACGTCGACAACCGCATTCTGCAGGTGTTCAGCGAGGCCTACGCCGATGTCGAGCGGGAGTTCGTCGAAGTCTTCAAAACCCTGTTCCCCGGCGGCGACGGGCGACTCGTGCTGACCGACCCGTCCAACATGCTGACCACCGGAATCGAGGTGGAGGCACGGCCACCGGGCAAGAAGGTGAAGCGTCTGTCTTTGCTGTCAGGTGGGGAGAAGTCACTGACGGCGGTGGCGATGCTGGTGGCGATCTTCCGCGCCCGACCGTCGCCCTTCTACGTGATGGACGAAGTCGAAGCCGCATTGGACGACACGAATCTGCGCCGGCTGATCACGCTGTTCGAGCAGCTACGCGAGAAGTCGCAGCTCATCGTGATCACGCACCAGAAGCCCACGATGGAAGTCGCCGATGCCCTCTATGGCGTGAGCATGCAGGGAGACGGCATCACCACGGTGATCTCGCAACGCATGCGTGGGCAAGATGTGGGTGCCCCGGCCGGCTGATGTCCGGTTGGGCCGGGTTCACCCGACCCTGGCCAGCATCACCGAGAAGTCGCCCGCATGGTCGGTCCAGGTGTGAGTGTGCTCGAGTCCTTGGCGCGCCATTTCCTGGTGCAGCACATCGAGGTCGAACTTGGTGCTGATCTCGGTGAGGATCTCAGCCCCTGCCGGTAACTCCCACGTTCGTTCGATGGCGCCGAAATGGGCGACGACATTCCGACGGGCACGCAACCACATCTCGATGCGATGTTCGGGGGGATTCCATCGGGCGATGTGCTCGAAGTCGTCCACGTACAGCCCTTGGGCGTCCAACCCGGTGCGCAACACCTCGATGACGTTGCGATTGAAGTCGGCGGTCACCCCGGCCCGGTCGTTGTAGGCGGCGATGAGCCGACCGGTGTCCTTGATGAGGTCGGCGCCCAGGAGGAAGTAGTCGCCGGATTTCAGGGACCGCGCGATCCGACCGAAGAAGCTCGCCCGTTGGGTCTCGTCCAGATTGCCGATGGTCCCGCCGAGGAAGATGGCCATTCGCGGCCCGGGGTACGTGGACAGAGTCAGGTCGGGGTCGTTGAAGTCGCCGTGCAGTGGCTGCACCGAGATGGAGGGGAACTCGGCGGCGATCTGTTGTGCCGACGACGTGAGCATCTCCACGCTGACATCGAGGGGCACGTAGGTGAAACCGTCGTCGGGAGACGCCGCGTCATGCGCACCGGCGAATGATTGCAGGAGTAGCCGCGTCTTCTCGGACGTTCCCGAACCCAGTTCGATCATCGTGCGGGCGCCGGTTGTCGAGACGATCTCCGATCGATGCCGATCGAGGATCTCGGTTTCTCGGCGCGTCGGGTAGTACTCGGGCAGGCGAGTGATCTCGTCGAACAGTTCGCTGCCCCGTTTGTCGTACAACCAGCGCGCAGGCAGCACTGGTGGCTGCTGCCACAGGCCGGCTACGGCATCTTCGACGAGCCGCGGATTGATGGCCTCGCGTGACTCGGACACTGTCATCTCGCCAACCGCAGTCCGCTGAAGGCCCACCGGGACGCGGCGGGGAAGAAGTTTCGGTAGGTGGCTCGCTGATGGCCCACGGGTGTCACAGCGCTTGCTCCGCGCAGCACGTGCTGGTCGCTCATGAACTTCCCGTTGTATTCGCCTACGGCCCCGTTCGCCGGAACGAAACCGGGGTAGGGGAGATACGCGCTCGCCGTCCATTCCCAGACGTCGCCGATCATCGTGGCGCCTGCGGCGCGCGGATGACACCGACCGGGGTCCAACAGCGTGCCCTGCGGGGGAGCGAGCGTCAACGCGGCTGCCTCCCACTCGAACTCGGTGGGCAGGCGTGCTCCGGCCCACCGCGCAAACGCGTCTGCCTCGTAGAAGGAGACGTGCAGAACCGGTTCGGCATCGACCACCGGCCTACGCCCCGACAATGTGAACGTGGTCCACGTACCGTCGTCGAGACTCCAGTAACCGGGCGCGTTCTGTCCGGTGGTCTGGACGTTGGCCCATCCGTCCGACAGCCACAGCTCCGAACGCCGGTAGCCGTCGTCGGCCATGAACTCGCGCCATTCGGCGTTGGTGACAAGCCGGTTGGCGATTTGGAAGTCCTGGAGGAACACGGTGTGTCGTGGACCTTCGTTGTCGTAGGAGAAGCCGGATCCCGAGGCGCCGATGTCGGTGAGACCCCCGGACACCGAATGCCACTGCAGGGCAGTTGCTTCAGCAGGCTGCCCGTCGGGTGCCCGCTCGACGTATTGCGGCGCGAACGGATGGGTCGAGAACAGATGCTTGATGTCCATCAGCAGGAGTTCTTGATGCTGCTGTTCATGGTTGCAGCCGAGTTCCACCAGGCGGAGCGCTTCCTCATCGAGTCGGCCATCCGTCATCGCCGACACCACCGCGGCATCGACGTACTCCCGGTATCTGGTCACTTCCTCCACACCGGGGCGGGTCACCAGACCTCGGTGCGGGCGAGGGTGCCGCGCCCCGACGGCCTCGTAGTAGCTGTTGAACAGATATCGGAACGTCTCGTCGTACACCGTGTAGTCCGGGTCGGTTCGCAGGATGAACTCTTCGAAGAACCAGGTGACGTGCGCCCGATGCCATTTCGCCGGGCTCGCGTCGGTCATCGACTGCGGTACCTGGTCTTCCGGGGACAACGGATCAGTCAACGCATCGGTGAGGCCTCTGACGTCGAGAAAGTGGGAGGTGAGGGCGGATTGGTCGACCGTGATGCTCATGTTCGTCTCCTGGGAAGGGTCAGGGCGCAATGAGTATGGAGGAAGTGTCTGACAATCACGGTACGCGGTGACCTTGTCGTGACCCTCGCAATTTCGCCCAGAGACGAAGCGGAGCGGAGCTCGACTCTTGGGCAGAGACGAAGCGGAGCGGAGCTCGACTGTCGGGCAGAGACGAAGCGGAGCGGAGTCGGGTTCTGTGGCAGAGGGGATGTGAGACAACGTGGCCCGCATTGGGGGGTGCTGGTCGAACCACTCGGCGCGGTGGCCTGGCAGACTGAGCGCGTGAACACCACCGCCGTTATCGCGATCGTCGTTGTCGTAGTCGTGCTGCTGCTCGCCCTGGTGGCGACCGGTTTGGTGCTGTTTCGGCGACGGCGAATCTCGCTGCGCGACAGTGCCGATCGCACCCCGTCGGACGGGTCGCGGCAGGTCGACAAGTCCGGTGGGTACAAGGCCGGGGGAGGTTTCTCCTTCACGCAGGGCGGAGCGACCGCGCTGGCCGAACCGCCGAAGGCCGGTGACACGCCGACCATCGAGCGCACCGACACCGACGGTCAGCCCGGTGTCGGCGACGATGCCGCGATTCCCCGTGACGCGCCCAAGCGGGGTTACACCAACGTCCCTCTTCCTGAGCCGAAGATCGACGAACCTCAGTCGCCGACCGTCGATGAACAGCCCGCGACAGAGGTCGAGGCCGCAGAACCGACCGTCATCGAGCCCGACATCGTCGACCCGGCGATCGTCGAACCGGAGGTCGTGGAACCGGCCATCGTCGAGGATTCGGTAGTCGAGACGCCTCTGCGCGAGCCGCTCGCGCCCGCGGAGCCGATCTCGGACACAACCGTCGAACCCGCGCCGCCCGGCCAGGTGCTCGACGACATCGCCCCCACCGCCGGCCGTCTGGGTCACCTGCGGGGCCGGCTCTCACGGTCACAGAACGCGTTCGGCAAGAGCATGCTGGGCCTGCTCGGTGCAGGCGACCTCGACGAGGACTCCTGGGAGGAGATCGAGGACACGCTGCTTCTCGCGGACATCGGGACGTCGGTGACCATGGCCGTCGTCGAGGAGCTCAGAACTGCACTGGCCGCCAACCCCGTCAACAACGCTGCCGAGGTCCGTGCGTTGCTCCGCCGAGTGCTGATCGGGCAGATCGAGCCCGACCTCGACCGGTCCATCCGTGCCCTTCCCCACGCGGGCACCCCGTCGGTGCTGCTGGTCGTCGGTGTGAACGGCACCGGTAAGACCACCACAACCGGCAAACTCGCGCGTGTTCTCGTCGCAGATGGCCGCCGGGTACTGCTGGGGGCCGCGGATACGTTCCGCGCCGCCGCAGCCGACCAGCTGCAGACCTGGGCCGAACGAGTCGGCGCCGAGGTCGTTAGAGGTAAAGAGGGAGCGGATCCGGCGGCGGTGGCATTCGATGCCGTTGCCAAGGGCGTGGCCGAAGGCGTCGACGTGGTCATGATCGACACTGCCGGCCGACTGCACACCAAGACCGGCTTGATGGATGAGCTCGGCAAGGTCAAGCGGGTCGTGGAGAAGAAGGCCGCCGTCGACGAGGTCCTGCTGGTCCTAGACGCCACCACAGGTCAGAACGGTCTCGCGCAGGCAAAGGTGTTCGCCGACGTCGTGTCCATCACCGGTGTGGTCCTCACGAAGCTGGACGGCACCGCCAAGGGTGGCATCGTCTTCCACGTACAGCGTGAACTGGGTGTGCCGGTCAAGCTCGTCGGACTCGGGGAGGGCGCAGATGATCTCGCGCCATTCGAGCCAGAAGCGTTCGTGGACGCCCTGCTGGGCTGATCGCCGAATGGTTCCCGCTTCGTAGACGTCGACACAAGGTTGCCGACTTCTCCGATTTGCGTAGATTTCGGTCGCATCGTTCGGAGAGCCACCTGCGACGACATCTGGACGAAACACGGCTCCCAGCTCCGTTAACACAGCGGCAACGTGCTATCGCCACCACGGAAACATGGAGCAAGCAACCTTCTCGACAGGTCAACGGTGCGGCAAGAATGCCGCGGCGGGAACAGCTCGAGGAGGACTGAAGGTGGCGGATTATCCCGTTATGGATTTGCCGGATACAGGTGATACGGCATGGATGTTGGCGAGCTCCGCGCTCGTATTGCTGATGACGCCTGGTTTGGCGTTCTTCTACGGTGGCATGGTCCGTGCGAAGAGCGTTCTCAACATGCTCATGATGAGCGTGATCTCGATGGGCATCGTCACGGTGCTCTGGTCGTTGTACGGCTTCTCCGTCGCGTTCGGAGAGGACAAGGGCAACTTCATCGGTGACCCGACGCAGTACTTCGGTCTCGATGGGGTCATCAGCGGGAACGCGGCCTCGGAAGTTCTGGCCGACCCGGCCACCGGCACCGAAGCCGCCGATGCCGTCACCATCCCGATGTTCGGCACGATCCCGCTCGCACTGTTTGTTGCCTTCCAGCTGATGTTCGCCATCCTCACCGTGGCCCTGGTTTCCGGCGCGGTCGCGGACCGCATGAAGTTCAGCGCCTGGGCCGCCTTCACCGCGCTGTGGTCGACCTTCGTCTACTTCCCGGTGGCTCACTGGGTGTTCGCGTTCGACGGCTACACCGGTGAGACCGGTGGCTGGATCGCCAACAAGCTCAAGGTGATCGACTTCGCCGGTGGCACCGCGGTCCACATCAACGCCGGTATCGCCGGTCTGGTTCTCGCGGTCATCCTCGGCAGGCGTCAAGGCTGGCCCGGTACCCCGATGCGCCCGCACAACCTGCCGTTCGTGATGCTCGGCGCCGGCCTGCTCTGGTTCGGCTGGTACGGATTCAACGCCGGTTCGGCGGTGTCCGCCAACGGAACTGCGGCGAGCACCTTCTTGACCACGACCATCGCCACGGCAGCGGCAATGCTCTGCTGGTTGCTCGTTGAGCGGATCCGTGACGGTCACGCCACCACACTCGGCGCGGCGTCGGGCATCGTTGCCGGCCTCGTTGCCATCACCCCGGCCTGTAGCGCCGTGAACACCTGGGGCGCCTTGATCATCGGCGCGGTCGCAGGCATCCTCTGTGCGCTGGCCGTCGGTCTCAAGTACAAGCTCGGCTACGACGACTCGCTCGACGTCGTCGGTGTCCACCTCGTCGGTGGCCTTGTCGGCACCATCCTGATCGGGTTCGTCGCGGTCGCCGACACCTACTCCGGTGTGGACGGTCTGTTCTTCGGCGGCGGCGTCGACCAGCTCTGGCGCCAGGTCGTCGGTGCGCTCGCAGTGCTCGCCTACTCGGCGGTTGTCACCGCAATCATCGCGCTCATCTTGAAGTTCACCATCGGTCTCAAACTCGACCCCGAAGCCGAGTCCGAGGGTGCCGACGAATCCGAACATGCTGAATCCGCGTACGATTTTGCATCACTGGGCGGGTCCAGCACGCAATTTGGTCACAGCGTTCCAGTGGCCGCAACGGCCAAGGAGGGATGATCTAAGTGAAGCTCATTACCGCAATCGTGAAGCCATTCACGCTTGAAGACGTCAAGGCGGGACTGGAACAAGCCGGTGTCGTAGGAATGACGGTCAGCGAAGTCCAGGGTTATGGACGTCAGAAAGGCCACACCGAGGTGTACCGCGGTGCGGAGTACTCGGTGGACTTCGTCCCCAAGGTCCGCGTGGAGGTCGTCGTCGACGACGCCGCCGTGGACAAGGTGGTCGATGTGATCGTGGAAGCGGCCCGAACCGGCAAGATCGGTGACGGCAAGGTGTGGGTGTCGCCGGTGGAAGCGGTTGTCCGGGTTCGTACCGGAGAACGCGGCGGCGACGCGCTGTAAGACACAGTGCCATTCGTACGTGGCGGTCGCGGTCCTGCCTCCGAGGATCCCTCGGGTGCAGGACCGCAGCCGTCTCATCTGACACCTGCTGCGGCGACCGATCTGGTGACGGCCCGCAAGCAACTGCTCAGCCGGGTGGACGGGCACAAGCGCGTCGACGCCCCGGCTTTACGCCGGGTCCTGGTGGACCTGCACGACTTCTGGCTCGCCACGAAGGCGGCCGAGATCGGGATCAAACCGGGTAGTGGCTTCGCCATCGTCGCGGTCGGGGGCCTGGGCAGACAAGAGCTACTTCCGCACTCGGATCTGGATCTGATCCTGCTCCACGACGAGATGGATCCGGCGCTGGTCGCCGAGACCGCGGATCAGATCTGGTATCCGCTCTGGGACGCCCACATCAAGCTCGACCACAGTGTGCGCACCGTCCCGCAGGCACTCCAGGTGGCTGCGAGTGACATGACCGCGGCGCTGGGCCTGCTGGAGGCCCGGCACATCGCCGGCGACGAGGAGCTCTCGAAGCTACTGATCGGCGGAGTGCGGCAGCAGTGGCGCACCGACATCCGCTCACGATTTCCTGCGCTGGTCGACCAGGCGCGAGAACGGTGGCGGCGCAGTGGCGACATCGCGCACCGCGCCGAGCCCGACCTCAAGTACGGTCGCGGCGGTCTACGTGATGTGCACATGCTCGACGCGTTGGCGATCGCCCAGCTCACCGACGGTATGGCGACGTTGCGCCCGGACTCACCCGGTGGCGGGCTGCGACAGGCGTACACCCGATTGCTGGACGTACGAACTGAACTCCACCGGATCACCGGGCGACCCCGTGAACAGCTCCGGGCCCAAGATGCCGACGAGATCGGCGCCGCACTGCGCATCGGGGACCGGTTCGATCTCGCACGAACCATCAGCGACAGCGCGCGTACCATCAGTTACGCCGTGGACGTCGGTTTACGGACGTCGTCCAACTCGCTTCCGCGCAAAGGGCTTTCGAAACTCCGCCGATCTCCGATCCGTCGTCCGCTGGACGAGGGGGTGGTCGAGCACAACGGCGAGGTGGTCCTCGCGCGCAGTGCCCTGCCCAGCAAGGACCCGGGCCTGATCTTGCGGGTTGCCGCAGCATCCGCCCGGACCGGGCTGCCGATGGCTGCGTCCACGCTCGCCCGGCTTGCTGATTTCGCGCCCGAGCTGCGTGAACCGTGGCCCGCCGATGCCCTCTCGGACCTGCTCGTCCTGCTCGGCACGGGGCCGCACATGATCGCCCCCATCGAAGCGCTCGACCGAACCGGCCTGTGGGGCAGGCTGATCCCCGAATGGGGAGCAGTGCGAGATCTCCCGCCTCGCGACCCCATCCACACCTGGACCGTGGATCGGCATCTCGTCGAGACCGCCGCCAACGCGGGTTCCATGACGACGCGGGTGTCGCGGCCTGACCTTCTTGTCCTCGGCGCGCTCATCCACGACCTCGGCAAGGGACGCGGCGCCGACCACAGCGTTGTCGGCGCCGAGTTGGCGAACCAGGTGGGCAACCGTATCGGCCTGTGGCCCGACGACGTCATGATCCTGTCGATGATGGTCCGGTACCACCTGCTGCTACCGGAGGTGGCCACCCGTCGAGATCTTGATGACCCGGCGACGGTGCAGGGTGTGGTCGACACCCTCGGCGGGTCGAAGGTGCTGCTGGAATTGCTCGCAGCCCTGGCCGAGGCCGATTCGCTGGCCACCGGACCCGGCGTCTGGGGTGACTGGAAGTCCTCACTCATCGGGGAACTCGTGCGCCGATGCCTGCGCCTGCTCGACCGAGGTGAGCTGCCGGTTCCCGAACCGCTCACCGCCGAGTTGACCGAGCTCGCCGAGGCCGGCGGTGTCAGTGTCGAACTCGTGTCCACCGACAATCCGCACACGTTCTCGGTCACGATGATCGCACCGGAGCAGCCGGGATTGCTGTCGCGGATGTCCGGCGTGCTGGCGTTGCGGGGTCTGCGTCTGCTCAGTGCCTCGGTACAGACCCATGCGGGCAGTGCCGTCAACACCTTCCTGGTGTCACCGCTGTTCGGTGAGCCTCCCGAGGTCGGTCTGCTCCGACAGCAACTCATCCAGGCGGTCGACGGTGGCATCGACGTGATCGCCCGGCTCGATGTGCGTGAGCGTGAGACACCCGTGCCGACCCCGCCCGAGCAGGTGGGCGGGTCCGAGGACGCGTCCGTTCCGGCCGTGCCCGCGCTCTTCGCCCAGGCCCCTCCGAAGGTGCTCTGGTTCGACGGATACGACGACAACAGCGTGATCCTGGAACTGAGGGCCAGTGACCGGCTCGGTCTGCTGGCGCGGGTGAGTGCCGTGCTCGAACACCACGGTGCGAACATCACCTGGGCCAAGGTCGCCACCCTCGGCGGTTCGGTGGTCGATTCGTTCTGCATACGTCTGCCGGGCGACGGATCCTCCACTCGGGATCGGCTCGAGGCGTCGATCCTGGCGGTGGTACCGCCACCGGCGCCGCCACGCGAACCAGAGGAGGACTCCGGTAAATCCGGGGTGCCGATAGGCTAGAGGGATGTTCGACTCCCTCTCCGGCCGGTTGGCCGATGTACTGACCGATCTGCGCGGCAAGGGCAAGCTGTCCGACGCGGACATCGACCGTACTTGTCGCGAGATCCGTCTCGCCCTGCTCGAAGCAGACGTCTCGCTCCCGGTGGTCCGCGGATTCATCAGCCGCATCAAGGAACGCGCGAAGGGCGCCGAGGTCTCGGGTGCCCTGAACCCGGCCCAGCAGGTCGTCAAGATCGTCAACGAGGAACTCGTCACCATCCTCGGCGGCGAGACCCGCCGGATCCGGTTCGCGAAGACACCGCCGACGGTGATCATGCTGGCAGGTCTGCAGGGTGCCGGTAAGACGACGCTCGCGGGCAAACTGGCGTTCTGGCTCAAGAAGCAAGGGCACACGCCCATGCTCGTGGCCTGTGACCTCCAACGTCCCGGCGCTGTCACCCAGCTGCAGATCGTCGGTGAACGGGCCGGGGTACCGGTGTTCGCGCCCCACCCCGGCACCAGCGTCGGCGGCACCGGCGAGCTCGGTGTGTCCTCGGGCGACACCCTGTCCGAGCCGGTCGAGGTGGCCCGCGCGGGCGTCGCCGAGGCCAAGACCAAACTTCACGACATCGTGATCGTCGACACCGCGGGCCGGCTCGGTATCGACGAAGAGTTGATGCGTCAGGCCAAAGGCATCCGGGACGCCGTACAGCCCGACGAGGTGCTGTTCGTCCTCGACGCGATGATCGGTCAGGACGCGGTGGCCACCGCAGAGGCGTTTGCCGAAGGCGTCGACTTCACCGGCGTGGTGTTGACCAAACTCGACGGCGATGCGCGCGGCGGTGCCGCGCTGTCGGTCCGGGAGATGACCGGCCGTCCCATCATGTTCGCCTCGTCCGGCGAGAAACTCGAAGACTTCGACGTCTTCCATCCCGACCGCATGTCGAGTCGGATCCTCGGTATGGGCGACGTGCTCAGTCTCATCGAGCAGGCCGAAGAGCATTGGGATGCCCAGCAGGCCGAGGCCGCGGCCACCAAGATCACGCAGGGCGAGCTCACCCTCGAGGACTTCCTCGAGCAGATGTTGATGATCCGGAAGATGGGGCCGATCGGCAACCTGCTGGGCATGTTGCCCGGTGCCGGTCAGATGAAAGACGTGCTGTCGCAGGTCGATGACAAACAGCTCGACAAGGTGCAGGCCATCATCCGGGGCATGACGCCCGCCGAGCGCGAGAACCCCAAGATCATCAACGGCTCCCGGCGCGCCCGGATCGCCAACGGTTCGGGTGTCACCGTCAGCGACGTGAACCAACTGGTCGACCGCTTCTTCGATGCGCGAAAGATGATGTCGCAGATGGCCGGCCGGATGGGCGGGATGCCCGGCGGGAACCGGAAGGTCAACCGGAAGAAGGGCAAGAAGGGCAAGAAGGGCGGACGGGGCCCGACACCTCCCAAGGTGCGCGGCGGTATGCCCGGGATGGGTGGCATGCCGGGCATGCCGGCCGGGTTCCCGGACCTGTCGAACATGCCCGCCGGTCTTGACCAGTTGCCGCCCGGACTCGAGGGGATCGACGTCAGCCAGTTCCAGCGGCCGAAGAAGAAGTAGCGGTAGGGGGCGCGATGTCATTGCCGCAGTTGCACTTTCGCGGACGTAGCGTCGGCTCCGGTGAACCCGTCGAGTTCTGGGTCGATGGCGGGGTCATCACGAGGACTCCCGTCGCCGGGGCCACCACGATCACCGATGGCGGATGGATCATGCCGGGACTGGTGGACGCGCACAACCACGTGGGGATCGCGCCCGGTCTCGGCGTCACCATCGAACAGGCCCGGTCATTTGCTCACCAGGATCTGCGGGCGGGAGCAACGCTGATCCGGGAGGTCGGCTCACCGCTCGACACCCATCCACTCGATGACGACCCGACCTGCCCCCGATTCATTCGCGCCGGGAAACACATCGCGCGACCCAAACGGTATCTGCGCGACTACGGCGTTGACCTCGACGACGTGACAGATCTGCCGGCTGAGGTCGCTCGTCAGGCCCGCGCGGGCGATGGGTGGGTCAAACTCGTCGGCGATTGGATCGACCGGGACCTCGGCGACCTCGCGCCGCTGTGGCCCGATGAAGTGCTTCTCGAAGCCGTCTCGGTTGCTCACGACCTCGGCGCGAAGGTCACCGCCCACGTCTTCGGCGCACAGGCGTTGCACGGTCTGATCGACGCCGGGATCGACTGCATCGAACACGGCACAGGACTCGACGACCACCTCATCGCACGCATGGCCGAACGCAATATCGCCTTGGTGCCGACCATGATCCAGGTGGAGAACTTCCCGTCGATCGCCGACGGGGCAGATCGTTTCCCCGCCTACCAGAAGCACATGCGAAAGCTGTATGCCGACGCCCCGGCGACCTTCGCCAAGGCCATCGAGGCCGGGGTTGCCGTGTACGCAGGCACCGATGCGGGCGGGTTCGTCGAACACGGCCGCATCGTCGACGAGATCGTGGCTCTGTCGAAGGTGGGTCTGAGCCCGGCGCAGGCCATCGACGCCGCATGCTCGGCGGCGCGCACCTGGCTCGATGCCGGCGTCCTCACCGATGGTGATCGTGCAGATGTCCTTGTGCTGGAAGCGGATCCACTCGACGATCTCGCCGCGCTGCGTGCGCCCGCGGCCATCGTCTGCGGTGGGCACGTGGTCTGATCTGAGGGTTTGCGAGCGTGTCACGAGGTGGCGCGGACGTGCGCTCGCTCGCCTTGTGTGCCGAAGAGGCACAGCATCTCGGCAGCCTCGGTCCCGGCGGCTCCCATCCAGTGCGGAACGTGGGTGTCGAATTCGGCCGCTTCACCGGCCTTGAGCTCGAGGTCCTGCTCTCCCAGGATCAGCCGGACCCGTCCGGACAGTACATAGAGCCACTCGTAACCCTCATGCGTTTGCGGAGTGGGAACCTGGGGGCCGTGCGCGGGCGGGATGATCTGTTTGAAGGCCTGGATACCGCCGGCCCGCCGGGTCAGCGGAATGAAGGTGCGACCATGCCGTTTGATCGGACGCAGATGGATCCGGGGATCACCGGTCGCCGGCGCCCCGACGAGTTCGTCCAGCGGAATGCCGTGCACCTTGGCCAGTGGCAGCAGCAATTCGAGTGTGGGCTTGCGGCCTCCGGATTCGAGCCGTGACAGGGTGCTCTCCGAGATGCCGGTGGCCTCGGACAGATCGGCGAGGGTGATGTCACGTTCCTTGCGCAGTGCTCGCAATCGTGGGCCGACCGTAGTGAGGGCTTGTTGTAGTTCGTCTTCCATGCCTCGACATCGTCGTCCTCGTTTGCCGATTCGGCAAGGATTATTGCCGGGCGATTCGGGGTAGTCGCGGGGTATGACTACTGGGGAGCAGCTTCTCGGCGAATACGAGGTCGTCGTCGTGGGCGGCGGCGCAGCGGGACTGAGTGCTGCCCTGGTGCTGGGTCGCTCCCGGCGGTCGGTCCTTGTCCTCGACTCGGGCCAACCCCGGAACGCTCCCGCTGCCGGGGTGCACGGGCTGCTGACCCGAGACGGGATCTCGCCGGAAGAGTATGTGGCGATCGGGCGTGAAGAGGTCCGGAGCTACGGCGGACACGTGGTGGATGCGAAGGCGCAGGCCGTCAGAGGCGATGTCGATCACGGCTTCGTGGTCGTTCTGGGCGACGGTCGAGAGGTGCGAGCCCGTCGGGTGCTCGTCACCACAGGCCTCATGGACGAACTGCCCGACATACCCGGTGTGTCCGAGCAATGGGGGAGAGGCGTTCTGCACTGTCCCTACTGCCACGGTTGGGAGGTTCGTGACCAGGCGATCGGCGTGCTGGCCGTCACCGAGCAGGCCGCGCACCAGGCGTTGTTGTTCCGGCAGTGGAGTGCCGACGTCATCTTGTTCGTCAACGACTCCGTGCGACCAACCGATGAGGAATCGGCACAGCTCGCGGCCCGGGGTGTCCGCGTCGTCGAGGGCCGAGTTGCGGCAGTCGAGTCGTCTGACGGGCGGTTGACCGGGGTGCGGATGGCGGACGGGACGGTTTGTGAGCGGGAGGTGATCGTGGTGATGCCCCGGTTCATCGCGCGCGCCGACTTCCTCGTCGACCTGGGTCTGACTCTCACCGACCACCCCAAGGGGGCCGGGCGGTACATCGAGGCGGATGAGACCGGTCTGACCAACGTCCCCGGGGTGTATGTCGCGGGCAACGTGGCGAACCTGATGGCTCAGGTCGGTGGTGCGGCGGCCGACGGTGCGGTTGCGGCGTCCGCGATCAACATGGAACTTGTCACCGAGGACGCCCGCGCCGCCGTCGCGGCTGCGGGCTGACAGACCCATCGTCGGTGTGGTGTTCCCGACGGATTTCTTTTCGGGGCCATCCCTCTGGCAGAATGGGACGCTGGTTCGCCGGACCCGGCTAGACACCGACCGGCGGTCACACCACCGAACAGCAAAACCGGGCGCCCCAACGAGGGGGCGTCGCCGAATTGCACTGTGACCATAGAAGGAAGTAACTCGTGTCTGTCAAGATCAAGCTCACCCGCCTCGGCAAGATCCGTAATCCCCAGTACCGCATCGTCGTCGCCGACGCCCGCACCCGTCGCAACGGCCGGGCCATCGAGACCATCGGTCGTTACCACCCCAAGGAAGAGCCGAGCCTGATCGAGGTCGACTCCGAGCGTGCGCAGTACTGGCTGGGAGTCGGCGCACAGCCGACCGAGCCCGTTGCAGCACTGCTGAAGATCACCGGTGACTGGCAGAAGCACAAGGGACTGCCGGGCGCCGAGGGCACGCTGCGTGTTGCCGAGCCCAAGCCCAGCAAGCAGGACCTGTTCAACGCCGCACTCGCCGCCGCTGACAACGGACCGTCCGCCGAGGCCACCACACCGAAGAAGAAGGCCGCCAAGAAGGCTGACGATTCCTCGAAGGCCGACGCCCCCAAGGCAGAGGCAGCCGCTGCCGACGAGGCCCCAGCCGAGGCCGCTGACAAGTGAGTGTTGTCGTCGCCGACGCCGTCGAACACCTCGTTCGCGGCATCGTTGCCAACCCCGACGACGTCCGCGTCGAACTGGTCACCGGACGGCGAGGACGTTTTGTCGAGGTTCACGTGAATCCCGAGGACCTCGGTAAGGTCATCGGTCGCAATGGCCGCACAGCCACTGCTCTGCGCACTCTGGTCACCGGAATCGGTGGCCGGGGCGTTCGTGTCGACATCGTCGACACCGACCGCTGACGCAGGACCGAAAAAGCGACGAGATGGACCTGGTAATCGGCCGCGTCACCAAAACGCACGGCGTGCGCGGTGAACTGGTGGTCGACGTCCGCACCGACGATCCGGAAGAGCGCTTTGCCATCGGGCAGAAGCTGCGAGGCCGTCTGTCCACCGGTAAGAACACCTTCGTCGAGAACAGCTACACGGTGACAGCCGCCCGGAACCACTCCGGGCGGCTGTTGCTGTCTGTTGCCGAGGTCGGGGACCGCGACTCCGCCATGGCGCTACGCGGACTGCTGTTCTTGATCGACGCCGACGAGGTTTCGTCCGGCGACGATCCGGACGAGTTCTATGACCATGAACTGCAAGGGGTTCCGGTGCGCACCGTCGATGGCGACGACGTCGGTGTGGTCGCCGATGTGGTGCATCTGCCCGCCGGTGACCTGTTGTCGGTGACCACTGACGAAGGCCGCGAGATCCTGATCCCGTTTGTCACCGCAATCGTGCCGACGGTGAGCCGGAGCCTGATCGAAATCGACCCACCCGACGGTCTGCTGGATCCGGAATGACCGACGAGGCGGGGCCTGCCATCCGTATCGGGGTGGTCTCGATCTTCCCCGACTATCTCGAGCCCATGCGAATGGCATTGCTGGGCAAGGCGATCGACAGGGGGATCGTCGCACTCGACACCTACGATCTGCGCGACTGGACGCACGACGTACACCGCGCCGTCGACGATTCCCCCTATGGGGGCGGGCCTGGAATGGTCATGAAGCCCACGGTGTGGGGACCCTGTCTCGACGACGTGTGTCCAGACGACGCGCTTCTCGTGGTGCCCACTCCCGCAGGCGTCCCTTTCACCCAGGCAACCGCGCAGGAGTGGAGCCGCGAGAAGCACATCGTCTTCGCCTGTGGCCGGTATGAGGGGATAGATCAGCGGGTGATCGATGACGCCGCCAAACGCGTTCGTGTGCAGGAGGTCTCGATCGGCGACTTCGTCCTCATCGGGGGTGAGGTGGCCGTCATGGCGATGGTGGAGGCCACCGTTCGCCTGATCGACGGCGTACTGGGAAACGCGTCCTCGCATCAGCAGGACTCGTTCTCCGACGGCCTCCTGGAAGGGCCCAGTTACACCAGGCCGCCGGTGTGGCGCGGGCTCGAGGTACCCGAGGTCCTCCGCGGCGGCGACCACGCCAAACAGCAACAGTGGCGCCGCGAACAATCCCTCGCCCGCACAAGAGAGCGTCGACCCGACCTCCTACCTCCTGAGCAGTAGGACCACACCGCGCTGCCACCGATCGAGCGTTGGCCACCCGATTCGGGTTAACATCTGCGACGCGAGGGGGGACGTTGATGGGGATCGAGCCCGGGCAGGTGGATATCGGCAACAGCGCGTTGGCGGCTGTGCTGATCGAGGTGGATGAACAGCGCGACCGTCTTCGTGTGCTGTCCGAGGAGATGCGCGGGACAACCGTCGAGGCGACATCAAAGGACCGCCTCATCACGGTGGTGATCAACGCGCGGGGATTGCTCACCGACCTGTCGATCGACCCCCTGGCGATGCGACGTTACCGCGCTGGCCAGCTCGCCGATGAGATCGCTCTCCTGGTGCGGCGCGCTGACGACGAGCTCACCGAACGAAGGAACCGGTTGGCCGGGGAACTCGTCCAATACCAAGGCCCAGGGTATTCGGATCTTTACTGACGGCGGCCGGGTTGAGGGATGCGGCAGCGGGGGAGCAGGCCAATGTACGGAACCGGATCGTTTCGGCTCGATGACGCAGCGGCGCGTGCAGGTGCTGATGAGTTCGCTTCGCTGATCGGCGAGATCGACTCGATCCGCGAAGAAGTTGCTGCCGTCGACGCCGAGCTGAGGGCACGCTGCTCGTCCCACGTCGGTGGCGCCATCTTCATGGTCGGCGCAGCGCACCTCTCACACGCGACCGCATCGGTTCTGGATCAGCTCCGACTATCCCTGGCGGACCATGCCGACGACATCGGCCGCGCATGCACCGACCTGCAGTCCGCCGATCTCGGCGTGCCCCTTCCTGCACCTGGAGCCGAGCGGTGCTGACCACGCCGGGTGAGCAGGTCGAACGGCTCCTGCGCGATGCCTGGCCGGCGATCGACCCAGACATGATCGGTCGGTCGGTTGAACGGTATCGTGTTGTGGCGCAACGGCTTTTCGCCCTGCAGTCCGCCATCGAGGCGACTACCGCAGAGGTCGCCGCCGCAATGGACGGCCGGACAGGCAGCGCCCTGGCGGCGAAGGCGACTGCCCTCGCGGACCACGCGGCAACGGCAGCGCATCTGGTCGGCGCCGAATCAGACCTCGCAGCCCGATTCTCCGACTTGGTGGTACTGACCCACGAGCGACTCACCGTGGCCGCGGCAATGGCGGATCGAGACCTGCAGGCGGCGCAGGTGGTAGATGTGACGACGGGCGACATCACCGCGGCCATGGGCGCCGAACACGCCGCTGCCACCGTGCTGGCCGCCGTCGCCGGCGATTTCGAATCCGGTAGTCGCGAACTCGCTGACACCGCTGCGGCCCACGCCGCTGAGCAGCGTGACAGCGAACACGGCCAGACAACGGGCAACGCCGCCGGCGCACCGATGATGCCCGGCGCCCTGATGGGGGCAGGCTCGGCAATGGCCGCGGCAGCCGGGAAGATGCGCGGCGGCGACCTGCCCTCTGCCACGGATGTCTCGGCCGCAGACGTCTCGATGTTGCAGACCCGGGCCGCGCATCTGTCCTCGATGCAGCCACCCGAGGTGGCCCCATGGATCCGAATCGCCGTGGGACTCGGGCAAGACCACGACGGACGCCGCGTGGTCGTGGTGGGTACCAGTGAACCCGGCGGCTACCTTCGGCCGGGGACGGTGCCCGAACCGAACGAGGTCGTCGTCGGTGACGGCAGGTCCCCTGAACTGGTGATCGTCGACTATCTCGCCGCCCGGGACCTCGTCCCGTTGGCGGTCTGCGCCGCCACACCTCCCACTCCCGAGGTCCGCTCACAGCTCACAGATGCCGGTGTCACCACATCGTCGGGCGACGAGGGTACCGGCCAGGGGGACGGGCAATGAGTGCTCACCGCATCGATGTCCTGGCCTCGGGGGTTGCCGGACTCGTGGATCGGGTGAACCCCCGGCACATCAGCCGAACCGGCCTACTCGCTGCGGTGATGGCCCTCGACGCTGCGTCGGTACGTACCGAGGGTCCGGTCACCGACGCGCTGAGCTGCTGGCGAAACGGCAGACCGCTGAGCCCGGCACAGAAGCTGGCCATCGCATCCCTTCGAGGGCGGTTCGATGCGGCAGCTTTTGCAGCGTCTCATGCGGGCCGGTCAGCCGAGTACCGGACAGAGTTCGCGCGAGCGCGAGCGCTTGCAGCAGTGGAGTTCGGAACCGCGGGCACGGGGCGGGAAGGGCTCCGCGAAGTGGTGTGTGAGGCGGCCGCAGCGATGGGGTCGACGTCTTTGGTCGCAAACCTCCTGCGCGACCACGTCGGCGACTAATCTCAGCGGATGGGCCATTGGTTCCGAGAATCGATCATCGACAACGGCCGATTGCCGCTCTTCATGGCGTACATCGGCTTCATCCTCGGGTTTCTCGGAATCCGGATCAGCGTCCGACTGATCCGTGCCGAGGTCAGCTGGTGGTTCAACAACGTCACCCCCGGTGGCATGCACATCCATCACGTCGTCTTCGGGACCGTGCTGACGATGCTGTCGGGGCTCGGGCTGATAGCGCTCGCTATCAACGGGTCACAGACCACCCTGTCCATCTTCGCCGCGCTGTTCGGTATCGGTGCCGCGCTGGTGCTCGACGAGTTCGCGCTCATCTTCTATCTGAGGGATGTGTACTGGGCAGAAGAGGGCCGCGCGTCGATCGACGCTGTCTTCGTGGCGGTCGCGGTGATGGGACTGGTTCTCCTCGGGTTCCACCCGCTCGACTGGGCGGGTGTCGACACTGCGGACGTGGTGTCGATCGTGGTGGCCGTCGTCTATTCCGCGTTTGTGCTCCTGCTCGCAGGGGTCGTGCTGCTCAAGGGCAAGATTTGGACAGGGCTGATCGGACTGTTCATCTTCCCTCTTCTTCTGGTGGCGTCGATACGACTCGCACGCCCGACGTCGCCGTGGGCACGTTGGCGTTACACAAAACGCCCGAAGAAGATGAACGCCGCGGTGAAACGCGAGCGGCGGGTGCGCAGGCCCTTGATCCGCGCGAAGATCTTTCTTCAGGACCTCATGGCAGGCAAACCCGACGTTGCGCACGCGAAGTCCGGCGCCGAGGCGGAACTGGACGCCACCGTGCACGCGGCACCGGCCCCGGGCGAATCGGGGGAGCTGGTGCTCGCCGCCGCGATTTCGTCCGTCGGGGGTGGTTCTGGCACAATTGACCAGTTGCCGTTTGACGGTCAGACGCCGGGCCTGCCCGAGTCGGCTGATTCGTCGCGGAGACCACACGAATCGGAGCACGAACCGGTCGAGCCGCACACCTGAATTGTCCAGGACGAAAGCCGCCAGGTTCCTCTACTCACGCCATCAGCAAGATTGGAACCGACATCATGAACACACTGGATTTCTTGGACAACAAGTCCCTGCGCGACGACATCCCCGACTTCCGCGCCGGAGACACCCTCAACGTCCACGTCAAGGTCATCGAGGGCTCCAAAGAACGTGTCCAGGTGTTCAAGGGCGTCGTGATCCGTCGTCAGGGCGGCGGCATCCGTGAGACCTTCACCGTTCGCAAGGTGTCGTTCGGTGTCGGTGTGGAGCGCACCTTCCCCGTGCACAGCCCGAACATTGCCAAGCTCGAGGTCGTCACCCGCGGCGATGTCCGCCGGGCGAAGCTGTACTACCTGCGCGACCTGCGCGGCAAGGCAGCCAAGATCAAAGAAAAGCGCTGACCTACTAGGCTTGCGGCGTGGTAAACACCCCCCGCAATCCTGAGGGTTCAGACCCTTACAGCGACGAGCCGTACGACAGTCGGCACGCAGACCCGGACCGTGTGGCCGACCCCGATCGGCAAGCACGTCCGTGGCGCCGGATCGACGGCACCGCCGATGTCGCACCGAAGAAGAAGGCGTCGCTGCTACGCGAGACCGCGATCATCCTGATCTGTGTGCTCGCGCTGACGTGGGTTCTCCAGACGTTCATCGGACGGCAGTACGTGATCCCGTCCGAATCGATGGAGAACACGCTGCACGGCTGCACCGGATGCACCAACGACCGGATCGTCATCGACAAGTTGGTGTACCGGTGGAGCGACCCCGAGGCCGGCGACGTCGTGGTGTTCAAAGCACCCACGTCATCGTGGGACCAGGGCTGGAAATCGCCGCGGTCGTCCAACACGGTCATCCGCGGCGCCCAGAACGCCATGTCGTGGTTCGGGTTCGCCCCGCCGGACGAGAACAACCTCGTCAAGCGAATCATCGCCACGGGCGGTCAGCGGGTGGAGTGCCGCAACGCGGATCGCACCGGCGTCAAGGTGAACGGTCAGCCCCTCGACGAGCCGTACATCGACCTGAAGCTTCAGGAAGAGAACGCTCAGATGCGCCCCGGCGACCTCAAAGACGATACGGGTCAGCTCAATTCGTGCTTCGGCGCAGACTTCGGCCCGATCGACGTACCCGAGGGGTTCGTCTGGGTGATGGGCGACAACCGCGGTAATTCGGCCGACTCCCGGTATCACCAGGACGACGAATTGCGTGGCATGGTGCCCGTCGACGACATACGCGGCAAAGTCCGCTACATCATCTACCCGTTCTCGCGCATCGGCGGTGTCGACTCCGTCGACCCCCAGAAGTAGGCAACCGGTGGCGACCACCTGGCCACCTCGTGTGGTGATACGGCGAGCCGCCGGCTTGCGCACCCTTGAAGCAGCGCTGTACCGCAGCGGGCTCGGGCCCGTCGCCGGCGTGGACGAGGCAGGGCGCGGAGCGTGTGCCGGACCACTGGTGGTCGCTGCGTGCATCCTCAAGCCGACGCAGCTGATCTCTCTCGCCGATCTCGATGACTCGAAGAAGCTGACGGCGAAGACCCGCGACAAGTTGTACAAGTCCGTGACCCGGCACGCTGTTGCCTGGAGTGCAGTGGTCATCGACGCAGACGAAGTCGACCGGCTGGGTATCCATGTGGTCAACATCGAGGGAATGCGGCGAGCCGTCGCCGGGCTCGGTGTCCAGCCGGGCTATGTGCTGTCGGATGGTTTCCGGGTTCCAGGGCTCACCGCGCCCTCCCTGCCGGTGATCGGAGGCGACGGCGCGGCCGCGTGTATCGCCGCCGCCAGCATCATCGCGAAGGTCACCAGGGACAGGATCATGGTCGACATGGACACGTCGTTGCCCGGATATGGGTTCGCTGTCCACAAGGGCTACAGCACCGAGATGCACATGCAGTGTCTCGACGAGCTCGGCCCGTCCCCACAACACAGGATGTCGTATCGCAATGTGCGGCTACGGGTGCGCGTGGGCGAGACCGCAGGACGTTAGGCTGAGGGAATGAGCGCCGAAGATCTCGAGAAGTACGAAACCGAGATGGAACTGTCCCTGTACCGCGAGTACAAGGACATCGTCGGTCAATTCACCTACGTGGTCGAGACAGAACGTCGGTTCTATCTGGCCAACGCGGTCGAGATGGTGCCCCGAAATGCGGACGGCGAGGTCTACTTCGAGGTCCGTATGAGTGACGCCTGGGTCTGGGACATGTACCGCCCTGCTCGGTTCGTGAAACAGGTACGGGTGATCACGTTCAAGGACGTCAACATCGAGGAATTAGAAAAGCAGGATCTGCGTCTGCCCGAGGACGGTGTGCTCGGCGACTAGCGGGGTACGGCTTCGGTTCGTCGCAGCAGGAGGCTGATCATCGCGAGGGCAAGAGCGGTTGCCGCGATCGCCCACAAGATGATCGACAGTGCAGCGAGAAATGAGTGCGCGGCGGCTTCCCGTGCGGCGGTCTTGAGTTCTGGTGCGGCAGCAGCGGCCACCGTGGCTCGCACATCGCCCGGTGTCGCCGGCTTCTGAGCGTCGGTTGCACCGCACCCAGGCGGGGTCTGTTCCGGATGTGCCGACGACAGCTGCAGATTCGCGCACCGAGAGAACTCATCGACCACCACTGGCCGGAACGGGGGAGCCACCGAGGTGGTCTCCAAGCCCCGCGACAGTGAAGAGGCGGCCTGATCCACCGCCGACGGTGATTGTGCGGCAACCTGATTGAAGAACGCGATGCTGATCACGGCTAGCCCGATCGAGCACCCGATCTGCTGGATGGTGGGAATGGAACCGGATGCCGAGCCCACATTGGATTCGGTGGTCCCGGACAAGATGGTCGCCTGCAGTGGCGCGACGAACAAACCGGTGCCCACACCGCCGATCAGCAGTGGCGTCACGAGCACCGCGATGTCCAGTGAGCCACCCGCAGGATCGATGATCATGGCGGTCCAGCCGAGACACACTGCGAACGCGACCATTCCCAGCGCCAGGGTGCGGGCACCGATGCGACCGACCAAGATGGGGGAGATCAACGAACCCACGGCGGCACCGACCGCGAAAGGGAAGGTCAATACGCCTGTTCGAAGCGCCGAGTAGCCGAGACCGAATTGGGCTGCGATGGACACGGTGAAAAAGAACGCGGCGAAGACGCTGAAGAACGCCAGCGACAACACGGCGCCGACCGTGAAGTTCCGGTTGTGGAACAGATCGAGTCGCAGCAGGGGGCTGCCGCCGCGGCGCTGGAGTCGGCGCTCGTAGAACACGAATGCCGTCAGGAGCACGATCGAGACGACAAGCATCACGAGAAGCCATATCGGCCAGTCTTTCTCGCGCCCGAGCGCCAAGGGATAGATGAGGAGGAAGAGTCCCGCGCTCGAGAGCACCATCCCCGTCACGTCCAACGGCTCCCGTTCGCCGGGTTTGACGTCCGGCAGATAGCGAAAGGCGAGGACGCAGGCAATCATTCCTAGCGGCAGGTTGACGAGGAAAATAGTTCGCCAGCCCAGGTCGAAGATGTCGGCGGCGATGAGACCGCCCCCGAGCATGGGGCCCAGCATCGCTGCCACCCCCGCGGTGGCGCCGTACATCCCGAACACCACGCCGTGTTTGACCCGCGGGAACAACACGGAGATGATCGCGATCGTCTGTGCCGACGCCGCCGCGGCGCTGACGCCTTGTGCGCCGCGTAGCGCAATCAACTCGGTTGCCCCGGTGGCGGTTCCGCACAGTACCGACGTCACGGTGAAGCCGGCGAGTGCAATCAGGAACACCCGGCGCCTGCCGAACATCTCACCCAGACGTGAACTCGTCATCAGGGTGCAGGCGAACGCAAGCGTGTACACCGTGGCGACGAGGAGCTGCGCCGAATAGGACGCGTCCAGGTCGGTGGCCAGACTCGGCAGTGCGATGTTGACGATGGTGGTGTCCACCATCTGCATGAACACCGCGATCAGGCAGGCTGCAAATGCCAGCCAGGCCCGCCGCGGGGCGATCTCGGCCTGTTGTGGCTGTAGCGCAACAGATTCCGGTAGAGACACTGCTATGTCGCCAGGGCCGCCACCGACGGGCTGTAGTCGCCGTGCGCAGCAATGGTGGTGAAGATCTCCGACAGCCGGTCGACGTACAACTTGATCGAAGCGTGTGCCTCATCGGTGTCCGGGAAGAGAAGACTGATCGTCGTCGCGTCGTTGAAGCGGTTGATCCAGAGGAAGACTTCTTCTGAGCTTCCCCGGTTACCGAACAGCCCGGTGTTGATGGCGTCGAACAGGTCGACGCCCGGCAGCTTTCGGACGTCGATGTACGAGACCATCGGCACCGACCATCCAGGGTCGACATTGACCCCGTGGTCTGGTCCGGCAAGTTGCAGCACGCGGTGGAACGAGACGTCGGTCAGCTCTTTGCCCGAGTCGTACGAGGCCTGAGCGGCTCCGACGATGGACGTGAAGGTCGAGGATTCGCCGACGGTGACCGGCACGGGGATGAGACTGGTGAACCAGCCGATCGAGCTGAACTCGGCGGGGGTGGAGCGTGTGCTCTTGGGGGTCAGGCCGAAGTAGTTCGACGCTCCGGTGAACTCATAGCTGGCCAGAGCGGCAACCGCGAGCACTCCGGGGGTGAATGCGGCGCCGTGGTCACGGCACACGGTCGCGAACTTCTCGGCATCGGCTTCGCTGAACAACGTCGTCGACAGGTGGGCGGTGCGCGCATAGCCGGCACTGGCGACGCCCAGGTCGAGTGGGAAGGTCGGGAGCCGACCCGCGTTCGAGTGGACCAGATCGATCCAGCGCTGGACGTGAGGCGACTCCAACGTCAACGCGGCAGAGCCCGCGCGTTCTCTGGCGCAATATTCGACATAACTGCCGACGTCGGCCAGACCGCTCGGTGTTCCCTGGCTCTCACTCGAATACAGCTGCAGGAGTTCGACAACGGTGAGTGCGGAGGAGATGCCGTCGGTCACCAAGTGGTCGAACGCCGCGTACAAAGTGAAACCGGTCTCGTGTTCGATGGTGCCGAATGTGAAGCAATCCCAGTTGAACGGTCCGGGAGTCTCGGTCTCGACGTGCGCGCGAATTGCGTCGGGGGAGTCGAACTCGCCGTGTGGGGTGGGTCGGAAGTCGATGACGCTGGGGTCCACCACATGCCGAACGATCGATCCGTCGGTTTCGGATGAGAACCAGCTGTGGAAGGTGTCGTGGCGCCGGAGGAACGTGTTGATCGTCCGGGTCATGGCATCGACGTCGAGCGGAGTCTGAAAGTCGAACGCCACCAGGCACAATCGGGAGAACCGGAAGCCCACTGTCTCGTTCCGGGCGGCGGTCAGAAGATACTCTTCTTGCTGATGTGAGGCCGGGGTGGGATGCACCGGAGCGCCCTTCGCCTCATCCAGCGAGGCCGGGGACGCAACCCAGCTCGTGAGTCGGCCCGTGGCTGGTTCCCACTCGTTGATCAGACCGAAATTGACCATGTTCAGCTCCTGTCGAAGTAGCGCAAAAGCGCACTGGTGGCCGGGGCGAATGGTGAAACGCTGCAATGACTGCGAGCAGGCGGCTTTCTGTGTGCGGCAATTCGCAACACAAAATGCCAAATGCATTTCAAGTAATTTGTTCGACATCCGCGCTACGACGTCTGAAAGACGCCTCGGCCCGACCCTTTGTCGCGTTGTCGTGCACCCGTGAAACTACAGCGAAGATTAGCGGATGACAACAGCTGTTGAGAAATAAAGATCTAACACAACAAAAAATCTTCCTTAAGATCTATGCGGGTTGTACCGTCTGCGTCCCGTGGCGCAGTGGCGCCGTGGTTGGATGTGCCAAAGTCGTGGCGGCGCCATGGGTTCTGACGTGCCCAACTGTCGGGTGAACCCTGTGTGCCGCACCAGAGAGGATTCTCGTGAAGTGGCACATCGGTGGTACACCTCGTCTCGCAAATCGAAATGTAGAAACCGCTGTTGTCACATTTGTGGCGGCCGTATTGGTCTTGACAGTATTCGGCCCGGGATCGGCAATTGCCGAACCTGACGGCCAACCAATTGTCGGCGACACGACATCGGCCGACGGTTCTCGGGTGGTGAACACGGTCGAACAGGTCGACGGGGTCGTGGACGTGACCGTGAGGTCGGCCGCGATGGGGGCGGACCTGATGGTCAAGGTGCTGCCGGCACAGGACCGGTCGAGTCCTGCGCCCACGATGTACCTGCTCAACGGAGCAGCTGGTGGCGACGGTGGAAGCAGCTGGTTCGATCAGACCGACATCGCATCTTTCTTCAAGGGCCGCAACGTGAATGTGGTGGTACCGATGGGTGGGGCGGCGAGTTACTTCGCGGACTGGCGCAATGACGACCCGAAACTCGGTCGCCAGAAGTGGGCCACCTATTTGACCGAGGAGCTACCGCCGCTGATGGATGCGCTCCTGAACGGCAACGGGCGCAACGCGATCGCGGGCATCTCGATGGCCGGGACCTCGGTGTTCCAGCTGGCCCTGAAGTCCCCTGATCTGTACCGCGCCGTCGGATCGTACAGCGGTTGCGCAATGACCAGCGACCCCGAAGGCCAGGCCTACGTCCGACTGACCGTCGAGATCCGTGGCGGCGGGAACACGGTGAACATGTGGGGCCCGCCGACCGATCCCGAGTGGGTTCGCAACGACCCGTATGTGAACGCGGAGAAGTTGCGCGGCAAAGCCATCTACATCTCGAACGGTACGGGTCTGCCCGGCCAGTACGACGTGATCGACGGGCCCGGCATCAACGGAAACGGATCCAAGCTCGCCGAGCAGATCGCGGTCGGCGCGGTCATCGAGACGGCTACCAACCGCTGCACACTCAAGATGCGTGACCGACTGCAGCAGTTGGGGATTCCCGCCACAGTCGATCTGCGATCAACCGGCACCCACAGCTGGGGTTACTGGCAAGACGATCTCCACAAGTCCTGGCCGATGATCAACGCGGCCCTGACCCGATAGCCGGCGTCGGGGCTGACTGTGCGGCCGACTGGCGGTCGATCTGACGTCGTCGGTGGTTGCGCAGAGCGAGGGTCAATCCGGCGAGTGCCACCGAGATCGCCGCCAGGGTCCACAGAACGGCGGTGAAGGCCGCCAAGAAGGTGTGCGAGGCTGCCTGGCGGGCCGCTGCGCTGACGTCCGGTTCGGCTTGGGCTGCGACCGCGGAACGAGGCCCGTCCGCGTATGGCTGGATGGCATCATCTGCGCCGGGACACCCCGGTCCGGGGGTGTCCGGGTGTGCTGAACCCAACTGGGCAGTGGCACAGCGACCGAACTCGCGAACGACAAACGGTCGCGCGAGTGGAGCAACCTCGGACGTGCCGAGACTGTGCGACAGACTGGTCTGCGCCTCCTGCACAGCCTGTTCCGATTGCGCGACCACTGCTGCGAAGAAAAGCAGGCTGATCACCGCCATCCCCACGGATGCTCCGATCTGCTGGACGGTGGGGATGGTCCCCGAGGCGGAACCGACAGTCCGCTCTGAGGTGTCCGAGAGCATCGTCGCCTGCAACGGCGCGACGAACAGTCCCATGGCCACGCCGCCGACGGCCAACGGGAGGATGATCGACGACACCTCGATGCCGGCGGCGGGGTCGATGATCACGGCCGTGTAGACGAGTGACCCGCTGAACAAGACGGCTCCCGTCGTCAGCGTCAGTGCCCCGATCCTTCTGACGAGCAGCGCCGAGACAACCGAACCGACTGCGGCGCCGATGGCAAAAGGGAGGGTGAGCAGACCGGTCCGCAACGGTGAGAATCCAAGGCCGAATTGTGCGGTCACCGAGACGGTGAAGAAGAATGCGGCAAACACACCGAAGAACAGCAGCGACAGGACTGATCCGACGGCGAACGACCTACTGGTGAACAGCTGGAGGTCCAGCAGGGGATAGCCGCCCCGTCTGCCGAGGCGGTGCTGGTGAACGATGAAGAGGCACAGCACCACCACGGACCCCACCAGCATCCACAAATGCCAGGTCGGCCAACCCCTCTCGCGCCCCATGGCCAGTGGGAGAACGAGCAGGAACAATCCGGTCGTCGACAGCGCGACTCCCGGGAGATCGAGGCCCGGACGGGTGGTGGCATGAAGGGCCGGAAGACATCGATGGCCGACGACGCAGGCGATCAGGCCGAGGGGGAGGTTGACGAGGAAGATCATGCGCCAGCCAAGACCCCACACGTCTGCTGAGATGAGGAGACCCCCGAGCGTCGGTCCGAGCATGGCGGCGACTCCGGCCGTCGCGCCATAGATGCCGAACACCGCTGGATGCCGGGACTTGGGGAACGAGGCCGAGATGATGGCGATGGTCTGGGCCGATGCCAGTGCCGCGCAAGCGCCCTGAACGGCTCTCAACACGATGAGTTCTGTTGCGCCGGTTGCGGTCCCGCACAGCACAGATACCACCGTGAACCCCGCGAGAGCGCCGATGAACAGTCGTCGACGGCCCCACCGTTCGCCCAGGCGAGAAGCGGTCAGAAGAAAGCACGCGAAAGCCAGTGTGTACGCGCTCAGTACAAGTAATTGCTCGCCAGACGATGCGTGGAGTCCGGACCCGAGACTGGGCAGGGCAATGTTCACGATCGTCATGTCGACCATCTGCATGGACACTGCGATGAGACAGCAGGCCAGAGCAGGCCACGATGCTCTCCGCGAAGATGCCCCCCGTGGATCTTTTGTGCAACAAGGAGTGGTGACGGGAGCAGGAAGCGGCGCTCGTGGTCTCAACCTGTCACCTGACGAACACCTGGGCTGGGTGCGTAGTCGCCCTCGGAGATGATCGTCTTGAAGATCTGCCGTACCCGGTCCACATAGATGTCCACCGATGCCCGGGCCTGCGCGGTGTCAGGGAACAGCAGGCTCATGGATGTCTCATCGGCGAATCGATTGACCCACGTGTACACCTCGTCCGATGTACCGCGGTTACCGTAGAACCTCGCGTTGATGGACTCGAACTCGGAGACGCCCGGTAGTCGACGTGCGTCCATGATCGAGACCATCGGCACCGACCATCCGGGTTCGGTCCTGACGCCGAGGTCGGGTTCATCGGAGACGAGTTCGAGCACCCGGTGGAACGAGACGTCGGACAGTTTGCGTCCGGCCAGGTAGGCAACCTGTGCTTGGCGAACCAGGGTTTTGAACGTCGACGACTCATCGATGTCGATCGGCACGGGAATCAGACTGGTGAACCAGCCGACCGCGCTGAACTCCGCAGGAGTCGTCCGTGTGCTCTTGGGCGTGATCGCCAGATAACGACCATCGCCTGTGAACTCGTGCGCAGCGAGGCCGGCGACGGTGAGTACCGCCGCGATGAACCCTGCGCGGCTGTCCCGGCAGATCCGGACCAGTGTCTTCGCGTCCTGTTCGTCGAACAATGTGACCGTCAGGTGTGCGCTCCGCGCGTTTTCTGTACTTTCCTGGCCGAGGTCCAGCGGAAAGGTCGGGAGGCGGCCACCATTGGCCTGGACGAGTTCGATCCATCGCTGCACAGGCGAGGAGTCCAGCGACAGCTGAGCCGATGCTGTTCGTTCCCGATGGCAGTAATCGATGTAGCTGCCGGGCGGAGCGAGATCGTTGTCGCGGCCGAGCCGCGCATTGTCATAGAGGGCAATGGCGTCGACAAGTGAAATCGCCTGTGAAATCGGGTCGGAGTGCAGGTGGTCGATGGCGGCATACATGGTGAACCCGCAGTCGTGTTCGATGGTGCCGAATGTGAAGCAATCCCACTCGAATGGGCCCGGCGTCTCACGTTGTACCAGTTCCCTTATCTCGTCAGGGTCCCCGATGACATCGTGGTGATGCGGAATGAAATCGATTGTCGTGGGATCGATGACCCGGCGGACGACGGAGTCATCGGGTTCGATGGAGAACCAACTGAGGTGAGTGTCGTGCCGCCGGAGAAAAGCGTTGACGGCGGTGGTCATGGCGGCGTGATCAAGCGTGTGATCTTGATCGAAGGTGCCGACATACAGCCGCGACGACCTGATCTGCGAGTTCTGCCGACAAGCTGCAGTCCGCAGATACTCTTCCTGTTGGTGTGAGGGTGGCGTGGGGTGGATGGGCGCCTGCTGTGCCTGTGTGATCGATGCCAGTGACGCCGACCAAATGGTCACTCTGCCAGCGGGTGGCTTCCAATCATCGATGAGACCGAAATTGACCATGTCATCTCCTGGACGTCCTGGGCCGAAAACGCGGAGGCAGTCAAAAGGCGCCGACAAATCATGCCGACTGTAGTGCTGCGTTTTTGGCTCGAGACGTCGTATTGTCCGTAATGTCTACGCCCCCGAAGACAATTCGATGTCATTGTGCTCTGAGTGCCTAACAGCGACGCGGCTCTCGTCGATGACGGTACAGATTCCCTGGTGGTCGGGCAACCGGAATGCTCAGAAACTATTGCGTGTGAACGATCCTTTTCATACAGATGCATTTTCCAAAAGTGCGGATCTGTTCGCAATTGAACCCGTTGGGAATGTCAGGTCCGCTGCCATTCGGTCGATATTCACGATGCGTAATTGCCTATTGCATTCATGGTTTGTCCACAGTGTGTGGTTTGTGCACAGGGTGGTGGTGGTCGGCGTGTTGTGGGGTCTGTGGGTGGGTGTTGGTTTGGGATGTTTTCGGTATGGATCAGTCAGGTGGGGGTGTGCGTCGTTCGCGGCGTGAGGTGGGTCAGTTGGGGGAGGACGCCGCGGCGGAGTATCTCGTGGGTTTGGGGTGGGTCCTGGTGCAGCGGAATTGGCGTTGTCGTTATGGGGAGTTGGATGTGATCGCGGTTGATGGTGATGCGTTGGTGGTGGTGGAGGTCAAGACGCGGACCGGGTCGTTGTACGGCGATGTGGCGGAGGCGGTGACGGTGGCCAAGTATCAGCGGATGCGCCGGTTGGCTGGGGTGTGGCTGCGTGAGCAGGGGCGGCGTTGGCCGGTGGTGCGTTTTGATGTGGTTGCTGTGCAACTCGATTCGAAGGACTGTGTGTCGATTTCGCATTTGCGTGGGGTGTTCTGAGGTGAAGTTGGGGCGGGTGCGGTCGGTGGCGATCAATGGTGTCGAGGGTGTGGTGGTGGAGATCGAGGCGTCGATCGGTCAGGGTCTGCCGGGTGTGCATCTGGTGGGGCTGGGGGATGCGGCGTTGAAGGAGGCAAAAGATCGCGTGCGTGCGGCGATCACCAACACTGCCGCGGCGAGTAAGGGTGGGGACGAGGGCGCTGTTGCGAAGTGGCCGGAGGGTCGTATCACGTTGGCGTTGTCGCCTGCGACGTTGCCCAAGTCGGGGTCGATGTACGACTTGGCGTTGGCTTTGGCGGTGCTGGCGGCGGGGAATGATTATGCGCCTGCGTATTTGGAGAAGTCTGTGTTCTTGGGTGAGTTGGCGCTCGACGGGCGGGTTCGGCCGGTGCGTGGGGTGTTGCCTGCGGTGGTGGCGGCTCGGCAGGCGGGTTTCACTCATGCGGTTGTGCCGTTGGGCAATGTTGCCGAGGCGGGGTTGGTGTCGGGGATCGAGGTGGGTGGGGCGAGTCATCTGCGGGAGGTGCTTGCCTGGCTCAAGGGATCGTTTGTGCTGGACACGGTGGGTCCGCGGGAGCCGGTCCGGTCGGTGGTGGCGGGGCCGGATCTGTGTGATGTGGTGGGTCAGGATGAGGCGCGGTATGCGATGGAGGTTGCTGCTGCGGGGGCGCATCATCTGTTGTTGACGGGGCCGCCGGGGATTGGGAAGACGATGCTGGCGCGGCGGTTGCCGGGGATCTTGCCGCCGTTGAACGAAGCTGAGGCGTTGGAGGTCACGGCGATTCATTCGATTGCCGGTGGGTTGCCGGCTGATCATCCGTTGATTCGTGATGCGCCGTTCATCGCTCCGCATCACTCGACGACGGTGACTGCGATGATCGGCGGTGGTACGGGGATGGCCAAACCCGGTGCGGTGTCGCGGGCGCACCGCGGCGTCCTGTTCCTCGACGAGTGCGCAGAGCTTGGTGTCAAGGTGCTCGAGACGCTGCGAACTCCGTTGGAGGACGGCGAAGTTCGAGTGGCACGACGCGACGGGGTCGCTCGATTCCCTGCTCGCTTCCAGCTGATCCTGGCGGCCAACCCATGCCCGTGCGCTCCGGCGAACGACGTGGATTGTGTGTGCTCACCTACTGCACGTCGTCGCTATCTCGGCAAGCTGTCTGGGCCACTCATGGATCGGGTGGACATCCGGGTTCGGATGGATCCTCCCGGGACAGCGGCGCTGGCGGGCGGGCCCGCGGAATCGAGTGCTGTTGTCCGCGAGCGTGTGATGGCGGCGCGGGCCGCTGCTCGCGAACGCTGGCTGGCCCACGGGTGGCAGACGAATGCCGAGGTGCCGGGTTCGGTACTGCGGCGGGGCGATTTTCGCTTGCCGGGTTCGGTGGTCAGGCCGATCGAACTGTTTCTGCGAGACGGGCGGGTGACGGCACGCGGAGCCGACCGGGCACTTCGCCTGGCGTGGACGCTCGCCGATCTCTCCGGAGCTGACCAGCCGACCGAAAACCATGTGGCGCAGGCATTGATGTTCCGCGACCGCGGATACAACTGAGGGGACAACATGCTCGACGACAACACACGACTCGACTGGGCATACCTCGCCGGGGTGGCCGAGCCACCGAACGCCGCTCTGCACAAGCTGATTGCGGAGGTGGGCGTGACCGAGGCGGCGCGCGCGGTGTCACGGCAGTCGGTGCCGCCCGGCCACGAAGAAGTGCTGCGGGCGACGGCGGCTCGCCACCAGGTCAACACCGCCGAGGAAGACCTGTCCGCGATCGCCCGACTCGGTGGCAGGCTCGTGACCCCAGCCGACGACGAGTGGCCCGGCTGGCAGCTTCTCGCGCTGGGCCGGGCGGACACCGCGGCCAAAGGCGGTGAGCCCTTGGCGCTGTGGGCCCGTGGCCCGGCAAGGCTCGACGCCGCCGTCGACCGCTCGGTGGCGTTGGTCGGTTCGCGGGCGGCGTCAGGCTATGGCGAGCACGTCACGTCGTCACTCACCGGCGGTCTCGTCGGCGAACGGTGGTCGGTGATCTCCGGAGGTGCCTACGGCATCGATGGCGTGGCGCACCGGTGTGCGTTGGCCGCGGACGGGACCACGGTGGCCGTGCTCGCATGCGGACTCGACCGTGACTACCCGGCCGGTCACGCCAGGTTGATCGCCGAGATCGCTCGCACCGGAGTGGTGGTCAGCGAATACCGCCCGGGCACATCGGCGGCCAAGCATCGCTTCTTGACCCGGAACCGTCTGGTGGCGGCACTGTCGCGGGCCGTCGTCGTGGTGGAGGCAGGCGGGCGCAGCGGCGCGGCCAACACAGCCGCGTGGACTCGGAAGCTGGGGCTGCCTCTCGGTGCGGTGCCAGGACCGGTCACATCGGCGACTTCCATCGGATGCCACCGGATGATTGCCGACGGTGTGGCGCAACTGGTGACCAGTTCAGGCGACATCATCAGGCTGGCCGAGCCCGACGGTGTGACGGGTTCGGAAGCCCGCGCGTCGTCAGTGCGACCGACCGACGGCCTCGACGAAACCCAGCAACGAACCTACGACGCGGTGCCGGCGCGTGGATCACTGACCATCGGCGAAATTGCTTTTACCAGTGGACTCGACGTCCGCCAAGTGCGCTCTGCGCTGGCCGTCCTGGAAACGCGAGGCCTGCTGAGCACCAACGGATCCGGGTGGAGACTGGCCGGATCGCGGTGAGTACCTCAGGGCCGCCGGGGAACGCCGATGACGGTTCGTAGGAGCAGATCGGCGACCGCGGTCGGTAGAGCCCCCACCATTGTCGCCTGAACCTTGTTCGCAGCGCCGACCACATAACGGGCCCGCGGCCGCCGCGCCGTCAAGGCGGATTCGATGGTGGCGGCAACAGCGTCTGCAGGAACCGCCACCTTCTGCGAGAGGGGAATCGACTTGCGGTATCCGGCAATGTGTTTGGCGTAGAGAGCACGGTGTTCGCGCGACATGTCACTCACCAGGTCTTCGAGAGTGGATTCGGCGTCGCGCCAGATGTCGGTGTCGGTCTGGCCTGGTTCGATCAGCACGACGGGGATCTTCCACGGCCGCACTTCCATTCGCAGCGCGTCGGCCATACCCTCGAGAGCGAACTTCGACGCGTTGTAGGCACCCGTCATCGGGGTGGCGATCCGGCCGCTGACCGACGACACGAACAGCACTCGTCCACGGGAGGCCCGGAGCCGGGGCAGCAACGCGCGGGTGACGGCATGCTGGCCGATGACGTTGACATCGAGTTGGTGTCGGAGCTGTTCGGGTGAGACGGCTTCCACCGGACCGCCGACGACGATGCCGGCATTGTTGACAACCGCGTCCAGCTCGGCAGGCAACACGCGGTCCAGGTCTGCCACGTGGTCGGCGTCGGTGATGTCGAGGACGACGGGTGTGATCAGTCCGGGTGCCAATGCGCGTAATTCGGCGCCGGCGGCGTCGTCACGCACTCCCGCGAATACGTTCCAGCCCGCATTCGCGAGGCGCTGCGTGGTCGCGCGTCCGATACCGCGGGAGGCGCCGGTGATCAATATGGTGGGCATGGCAGCGACGGTATATCGGATCGGCCAACTTAGGGTCACCTACCTTTCCGGTACCGTTGGTTCGAATGCGATGAGAGGACCAACGCGTGGCCAAGAAGCTCAACACCATGACGGTGCAACGGACCGAACAGCTCACCCCCCACATGGTGAGGGTGTATCTCGGCGGTCCCGGGTTCGACGAGTTCACACCTGTGGACGACACCGACATGTACGTCAAGATCCTGTTCCCGCCCGAGGGCGTCCGGTATCCCGAACCGTTCGACCTCGAGCGGATCCGGGAGGAGTTCGAGCCAGGTCAACAACCGGTCCTGCGGACGTACACGGTGCGAAGGGTCGACACGGTGGCCCGCGAAGTGGCGATCGATTTCGTGGTGCACGGCACCGAAGGGCTCGCGGGGGCATGGGCGGCATCCACACAGCCAGGCGATGTGGTGCGGTTCTTGGGCCCTGGCAGTGGATACCGCCCCAGAACCGACGTCGACTGGCATCTGCTCGCTTCTGATGAAGCAGGATTGCCGGCGCTTGCCGCAGCCCTGGAATCGATGCCCGATGGCGCGGTCGTGAAGGCCTTCATCGAGGTCGCCGGGCCGGACGATCACGTCGACATCGCAGCCCCCGACACCGCGGAGATCACCTGGTTGCACCGGGGTGGTTCGTCGGATGAGGTGGGGGACGACAAAGCCGGCGCCAACGCTCCCATCGTCGCGGCCGTCAAACAGGCAGAGTGGCTGCCGGGCACGGTTCAGGTCTTCATCCACGGCGAAGCAGAGGCGGTCATGCACAATCTGCGCGCCTATGTCAGGAAAGAGCGCGGCGTCCCGGCATCGCACGCTTCCATCTCGGGGTACTGGCGTCGTGGACGGACAGAAGAGGGTTTCCGGCAATGGAAAGCCGAACTCAAAAAGAAGGAAGAGGCCGCCGGCAGCGCAGTCTGACCCGTTGATGCCCGCGCACGGGTGCGATCGGGACACAAAAGCTGCACGGTCGGGTGTGGCGTCTTGCAGTAGAGGTCCGAGATCGCTTGGCTGAGTCGGTGAGTGCCGCGATCATCGACGAGTACGAGAGCTATCTGCGCCTCGAATGCGGGCACAGCGACCACACCGTGCGCGCCTACCTCGGTGACATCCGGTCGCTGATCAGTTTCGCGGGTGCCCGCGGCATCGCTCCGACGGCAATCGATCTGGGCCTGCTGCGTGCCTGGCTCGCGGCACACAGCAAGGCGGGGGCAGCCCGCACCACCATCGCGCGCCAGGCTTCGTCGGCAAAACGCTTCACGGCCTGGGCAACCCGCGAAGGCATCCTTGCCGCAGATCCGGGCACCCGACTCCAGGCCCCCCGGGCTCATCGCACCCTTCCGGGGGTGTTGAGCGCGGAGCAGGCGGAAGCGGCCATGCAACCGGCGCGCGCCGAAGATCCGCAGAACCCGTCCGACCCGGCTGACCCCATCGGCCAGCGGAACCGACTGATCGTCGAATTGTTGTACGCCACAGGCATTCGGGTGGGGGAGCTGTGCGGCCTGGATATCGGGGACGTCGACACGGGACGCAACGTCGTCAGGGTCATCGGTAAGGGCAACAAGGAACGGACGGTGCCGTTCGGCGCCCCCGCAGCCGCCGCGTTGGACACGTGGCTGAGATCAGGGCGGCCGGCGCTGGCGAAACCCAAGGCGGGCAACGCATTGCTCGTCGGGGCCAAGGGCGGACGACTTGATCAGCGGATGGCCCGCACGGTGGTCCACCAGATACTGCGGAGTCTGCCCGACACCCCTGACCTCGGCCCTCACGGATTGCGCCACAGTGCGGCAACCCATCTCCTCGAAGGAGGCGCCGACCTTCGCGTGGTGCAGGAACTGCTGGGCCACGCGAGTCTTGCGACAACGCAGCTGTACACGCACGTCAGTGTCGAACGTCTTCGTAAGGTCCACGATCAGGCGCACCCCAGGGCTTGAGGGCCGCCCGCCTCACGCGTCGCCTGTCTCGAGGGGCTTCAGGCGCACCCGCACAACGCCGAGCAAGGCCAGCGGATCGAGGTATGTTGCCGACGCTCCGGCTCTGCGACGGGCGCCCCAATGCAGGCACGGGCGAGCGCAGCCCTCATGGCCGGGCTCGAGCACACCGATCGGCGAGCCGCGGGCCACCGGCATACCGGCGCGCACCGAGGACTTCACCGGTTCGTACGTGGTCAACAAACCGTCCGGGTGCCGGATCGACACCACCGGCTTTCCCGCGACGGGACCCGCGAAATGCACCACCCCGTCGCCTGCCGAATAGACGGTGGCGCCTGCCGCCGCGGCAAGGTCGACACCGCGGTGACCGGGCAGCCAGCGCTGCGTGGGCGGCTCGAAGGTGCGTAGCACTTGTGGGGTCGGAATCAGCGGCCAGGTGAACCCGCGCGACGGAGCCGAGGCGGGTGCGGCGCGTGCTGTCGGCTGCGACTGCAGCGCGAGCAGTGGTACGGCGGCCATGATCACGCCCAACAGCGCTGCCGCGCGGCACAGTGCCCACCAGAAAGCCATGGATCCGAGCCTGCTGGATGTGTCAGCCGATCGCGCGATGACCTGCGAAGATGTGCATGAAGGATCTTTCTGTCCACAACGCTCGCCGAGGCCTTGACATCGGGCCCGCTTGGGTACGGGAAGCGATTTCGTGTCGGGCCCTCACGCGCGTAGACTCATGTGGCGCTCTCGCTGCGGCGGGAGTGACTTCGCGCGTCTGCAGTCGGCCAGCGTCATGCCGGCCGAGACAGCGTGTGGGCAGTCCTCGTCGGTGATCGTTCTTCACCGGGGGTTCCACACGTGCCAGGCGCCAGGGCCGACGACCAACCGGGCGCCGGCATGAACTGCAATGAAAGTGAATTATGGCTGTCGTAACCATGAAGCAGCTGCTGGACAGCGGCGCTCATTTCGGGCATCAGACCCGTCGTTGGAATCCGAAGATGAAGCGATTCATCTTCACCGATCGCAACGGCATCTACATCATCGACCTGCAGCAGACGCTGACGTACATCGACAAGGCGTACGAGTTCGTCAAGGAGACGGTTGCCCACGGTGGCACCATCCTCTTCGTCGGAACCAAGAAGCAGGCTCAGGAATCCATCGCCTCCGAATCGCTGCGCGTGGGCATGCCCTACGTGAACCAGCGCTGGCTCGGCGGCATGCTCACCAACTTCTCCACCGTGCACAAGCGCCTCCAGCGCCTCAAGGAACTCGAGGCCATGGAGCAGACCGGCGGTTTCGAAGGTCGCACCAAGAAGGAAATCCTCATGCTCACGCGTGAGATGACCAAGCTGGATCGCACCCTCGGTGGTATCCGGGACATGTCGAAGGTCCCTTCGGCCATCTGGGTTGTCGACACCAACAAGGAGCACCTCGCGGTCTCCGAGGCTCGCAAGCTGAACATCCCGGTGATCGCCATCCTCGACACGAACTGCGATCCGGACCTCGTCGACTACCCGATCCCGGGTAACGACGACGCCATCCGCAGCGCCGCACTCCTCACCCGCGTCGTCGCTTCGGCGGTCGCCGAGGGCTTGCAGGCTCGCGCCGGTCAGAGTGCCGATGCCGACGCCAAGCCCGAAGGTGGCGCCACCGAGCCGCTGGCCGAATGGGAGCAGGAACTGCTCACCCAGGCGACCACACCGGCCGCAGGCACCGAGGAAGCTGCCCCGGCGCAGGCCGAAACCCCCGCGCAGGCCTGATCCCTCCGGCTTTCGCATCACCCCC
Source organism: Williamsia muralis NBRC 105860 (assembly GCF_001598915.1). GTDB lineage: Bacteria > Actinomycetota > Actinomycetes > Mycobacteriales > Mycobacteriaceae > Williamsia > Williamsia muralis. The sequence goes on from NZ_BDAP01000003.1 coordinate 121,342, forward strand.
GACACAATCGACAGGAGGCTCGCCCACCCATGGCGAATTACACCGCCGCTGACGTCAAGCGGCTCCGTGACCTCACCGGCGCGGGCATGCTCGACTGCAAGAACGCGCTGGCCAACAACGACGGCGATTTCGACAAGGCCGTCGAAGAACTGCGGATCAAGGGCGCCAAGGACGTCGGCAAGCGTGCCGAGCGGTCCACCGCCGAAGGTCTGATCGCCGCCAAAGACGGTGCGATGATCGAGATCAACTCCGAGACGGACTTCGTGGCCAAGAACGACGAGTTCCAGGCGCTGGCCGCTCAGGTTCTCGACGCTGCTGTCGCCGCCAAGACGTCCGACGTGGAGGCCCTCAAGGCCACCAGCGTCGGCGACAAGACGGTCGACGAGCTGATCCAGGAGCTCTCCGCCAAGATCGGCGAGAAGCTGGTCTTGAACCGGGTCTCGTACCACGAGGGCAATGTGGCGTCCTACCTGCACAAGCGGGCTTCGGATCTCCCGCCTGCCGTCGGCGTCCTGGTGGAGTACACCGGCGACACCCCCGAGGCTGCGGAAGCTGCTCGTGGAGCAGCCATGCAGGTTGCTGCGTTGCGCGCCAAGTACGCCTCGCGCGACGAGGTGCCCGAGGACGTGGTCGCTTCCGAGCGTCGCATCGCCGAGCAGACCGCTCGCGAGGAGGGCAAGCCCGAACAGGCACTGCCCAAGATCGTCGAAGGCCGGCTCAACGGATTCTTCAAGGACGTCGTGCTGGTCGACCAGCCGTCGGTCCAGGAATCCAAGAAGACGGTCAAGGCCGTCCTCGACGAGGCAGGGGCGCAGGTTGTGTCCTTCACTCGTTTCGAGGTCGGACAGGCCTGAGTTTTCATGAGAGAACCCCGTGCGAATCAATCGATTCGCCGGGGTTCTTTTGTGCTCGTTTAGGATTGGGCCGGACCCGGGACGCATCCCGGACCCGCCGGCACCAGTAGCCCGCCGCGCCCACAATCGCTCCATGGAGGAACGCCACATGACCGACGACGCCACAGCTCAACGCGCCGGGTTCAAACGGGTTGTCCTGAAGCTGGGCGGCGAGATGTTCGGCGGCGGCAAGGTCGGTCTCGACCCCGACGTCGTCTCCACCGTCGCCGACCAGATCGCCGAGGTGGTTAACACCGGTGTACAGGTGGCCGTGGTGATCGGCGGCGGAAACTTCTTCCGTGGCGCCGAACTTCAGCAGCGGGGTCTCGAGCGCGCCCGGTCCGACTACATGGGCATGCTCGGCACCGTCATGAATTGCCTTGCGCTACAGGACTTCCTGGAGAAGCGCGGCGTCGTCACCCGAGTGCAGACAGCCATCACGATGGGGCAGGTCGCCGAACCGTACATTCCGCTGCGTGCCCAGCGGCACCTGGAGAAGGGCCGTGTCGTCATCTTCGGGGCAGGCATGGGAATGCCGTACTTCTCCACGGACACCACCGCTGCCCAACGCGCCCTCGAGATCAAGGCCGAGGTGGTTCTCATGGCCAAGGGCGTCGACGGCGTGTACTCTGCCGATCCCAGGATCGACCCGGACGCCACCCTGTACCGCGAGATCACCCACCGTGAGGTGCTCGAACAGGGCCTCAAGGTCGCCGACGCCACCGCATTCAGTCTCTGTATGGACAACCAGATGCCCATCCTGGTCTTCAACCTGCTCGAGCAGGGCAACATCGCCCGTGCGGTCGCAGGTGAGAAGATCGGAACACTGGTCAGCACCTGACCCGCGACTCGGCCCGCCCGTCGTTGCGGAGACGGGCCGGCCGCGGCACCACCACCACACGACAACGGAGGACACCATGATCGACGACGCGCTGCTCGACGCCGAGGAAAAAATGGAGAAGGCCGTCATTGTGGCCCGCGACGACATGGGTTCGGTCCGAACCGGCCGGGCGAACCCGGCGATGTTCAACCGCGTCACCATCGACTACTACGGTGCGCCCACCCCGATCACGCAGGTGTCGTCCATCAACACCCCGGAGCCGCGCATGGTGGTGATCAAGCCATACGAGCAGTCGTCTCTGGGTCTGATCGAAACAGCGATCCGCAACTCCGACCTCGGTGTCAACCCGACCAACGACGGCAACATCATTCGGGTCGCGATTCCCCAGCTGACCGAAGAACGACGTCGTGAACTCGTCAAACAGGTCAAATCCAAGGGTGAGGACGCCAAGGTGTCCATCCGTAACGTGCGTCGCAAAGCGGTCGATGAACTCAAACGCATCCAAAAAGACGGCGAAGCCGGTGAGGATGAGGTGACCCGGGCCGAAAAGGATCTGGACAAGACCACCTCGACGTACGTCGCGCAGGTCGACGAATTGGTCAAACACAAGGAAAGCGAACTGCTCGAGGTCTAGTCATCCGATGACGACTTCACGCAGTTCCAGGGGAGCAGGGCAGACGGTGACCGACACAGATCGGCCGCAGGACACACCAGGACCGCAGCCCAAGGGCTCCAGCTCGCGGGCCGGCCGGAACCTCCCGGCGGCCATCGGGGTCGGGGGCGCTCTCGGTGTGTCGCTGATCCTGATCCTCACCTTCGTCCCCGAGGTCTGGTTCCCGGTCGTGGCGGTGGCCATCGCGGTCGCCAGCTGGGAGGTCACCAAACGATTCCGAGATGCCGGTATCAAGGTCGCGCTGATCCCGATCCTCGTGGGCGGACAGGCGATCATCTGGGTGAGCTGGCCCTGGGGGATCACCGGATCAGTGGTGGCCTTCGCCGCGACGGTCCTGGTCTCGATGATCTGGAAACTGCTCTCGCAGGGATTGCAGGCGGCGCCTCAGAACTACCTCCAGGACCTCGCCGGCACCACGTTGGTGCTCGCCTGGCTGCCGTTGATGGGCGCCTTCGGCGCCTCGATGGTGCTCGAAGAGCACGGTGCGGCGAGAGTCTTCACGCTGATGATCGTCGTCGCCTGTTCCGATATCGGCGGGTACATCGCGGGAGTCACCTTCGGGCGGCACGCCATGGTTCCCGCGATCAGCCCGAAGAAGTCGTGGGAGGGCATGGCCGGATCCATGCTTTTCGGCATCGTCGGCGCCGTACTCACCGTCACCTACCTCGTCGACTCCCACTGGTGGATCGGACTGATCCTCGGGCCGGTGCTGGTCGTGTGCGCCACACTCGGCGATCTCGTGGAGTCACAGGTCAAGCGTGATCTCGGTATCAAGGACATGGGCACGCTGCTGCCAGGACACGGCGGGATCATGGACCGACTCGACTCGGTGCTGCCGTCGGCCTTCGTGGTGTGGGCCGTGCTGGGCGCGCTGCTCTGATCGCTCACCCGCCGCGGACTCAACCGTGGTCGGTGAAAACCGGGTTCAGGGCCGGGCCTTCTTCACCGCCCGGCGAACCTGCAACATCCGAAGACTCCCGATGATCGCGGTGATGACTGCGCCGAGGATCGCCGCGACGAGCAGGCTCACGCCGAGCGGCAGGTTCACACTCCAGAAGAAGAGATCGACCTGCTGCTTGTCGAGGTTCTGCAATATGAAGATCAGCAGCACGAGGGTCACCAGGACACCGATGATGAGCCCGACCCAGGCTGCGCGGGTACGGGTGTGCTTCACGTCGTCGAGCGCTTTGCGCCGCTCTTCCTCGCGGTGGTCGGCGGCGGGGACATCGCTGCCGGTGTAGTCCGGGGGAGGCGCGCTGCCGGTGGTGGCCGGGTCGTACGCGGGTTCCTGCGGGTAACCCTCGGGCTGTTGGTAAGTCATGTGTTCCATGGTGCGTCAGCGCGCACCGAACGACAATGACGGTGATCGAATTGGCATCATCACCGGGCCGAATTGGCTTCTGTGGCCCCAGTCCGTCACCCTTGTGTTATGACAAGTCCGCTGCCGCTGGTGTTCGACGCGCCCAAACGGGGCAAGCCGCCGCAGCATCTGGCCGACCTCGACGCGGCCGGCCGGGTCGCCGCAGTGACAAAACTGGGCTTACCCAAGTTCCGGGCCGACCAGTTGGCCCGCCAGTACTACGCCCGTCTCAACGCCGACCCGGCCGAGATGACGGACCTGCCTGCAGCGATGCGTGAATCCGTCGGTCAGGCTCTGTTCCCGCAGCTGATGACGGTGGTTCGCCACATTGCCTGTGACGACAACACCACGCGCAAGACCCTGTGGCGACTTCATGACGGCACGCTTCTCGAGTCGGTGTTGATGCGGTATTCCGATCGCACCACTCTGTGCATCTCGAGTCAGGCCGGCTGTGGCATGGCCTGCCCGTTCTGCGCGACGGGTCAGGGCGGCCTCGACCGCAATCTCTCCACCGCAGAGATCGTCGACCAGGTGCGCGCCGCCGCCCGGTCCATGCGTGACGGGGAGCTCGGCGACCCCGGGCGTCTCTCCAACGTCGTCTTCATGGGAATGGGCGAACCGCTCGCGAACTACAAGCGGGTCATCGACGCCGTCCGGCGCATCACGTCACCGGCTCCCGAAGGCCTCGGGATCTCGCAGCGATCGGTCACGGTGTCGACCGTGGGTCTGGCGCCCGCCATCCGGCGGATGGCCGACGAAGGACTGACCGTGACCCTCGCGGTGTCACTGCACACCCCCGACGACGAACTGCGCGACACCCTGGTTCCGGTGAACAACCGGTGGTCGGTGCGCGAGGTACTCGACGCGGCCCGCTACTACGCGGACTCCACCGGTCGTCGGGTCTCGATCGAATACGCCCTCATCCGCGACATCAACGACCAGCCGTGGCGTGCCGACCTGCTCGGGGAGAAGTTGCGCAAGGCACTCGGACCCCTGGTGCACGTGAATCTGATCCCCCTCAACCCGACGCCGGGCTCGAAGTGGGACGCGAGCCCCAAGCCCGTTGAGCGCGAGTTCGTGAGACGCGTGATCGCGCAGGGTGTTTCGTGTACGGTTCGCGACACCCGAGGCCAGGAGATCGCCGCGGCCTGCGGGCAACTCGCTGCCGAAGAGCGCTGAGGCACCTTCACCTGGCACGGCCCTCGACCGGCGCCACGCACCATGTGTGCGGCGTTCGCAGGACAAGTGGCCCGCCGTGGATCGATCAGATGCTGTACTCGTCACACACGCCCGAACAGATGAGACGAGACCATGACTTCCCAGGCGCCCATGACCACGGATCAATTCGCCGACCACGTGTTCGGTGCTCTACTCGGCGCCCAGCAGGTCCAGGCGCTGTATCTGGGTGACCGGCTCGGCTGGTACGAACTGCTCGCGAAGGAAGGCCCGCTGACTCCGGCCGAATTGGCACAGCGATCCGGGTCAGCGGAACGGTACGCCCGGGAGTGGCTCGAGCATCAGGCGGTCTCGGGCTACGTTGTCGCCGACATCGGGCCCGAGGTCACCCGATTCGCGCTGCCCGCAGAGTATTCCGAGGTTCTGGTGAACGGCGACAGCCTGTCGTACCTCGCCCCGCTGGCACGGTTGTCGGTCGCCACGGGGAGTCAGATGTCGGAACTGCTGCAGGCCTATCGCAGCGGCGGCGGTGTGTCGTGGCAGCAACTCGGCGCCGATGCCCGCGAGGCGCAGTCGTACGCCAACCGGCCGATGTACATGGGGCAGTTGACTTCTGAGTTCCTGCCGCAAATCCCTGATCTGCATGCGTTGTTGACCGCGGGCGCGCGTATCGCCGACCTGGGATGCGGTGAGGGATGGTCGTCGATCGCCCTCGCTGTGGGATATCCGAACGTCTCAGTCGACGGCTACGACATCGACACGGACTCCGTGGCCGCCGCGCAGCGGAACGCTGTCGAGTACGGCGTGTCGGACCGCGTCACGGTGACCGTGGCCGATGCACAGTCAGAACTGGATTTCGACAGCCACGATGCGGTCTTCGCCTTCGAGTGCGTGCACGACCTCTCGGATCCGGTGTCGTTCCTCGCGACGATGCGACGAATAGCGAAACCTGGCGCACCGATCATCGTGATGGATGAACGAACGGCCGATTCCTTCACCCCTGATGCCGGGCCGGTGGAACAACTGCTGTACGGATTCTCGATCGGTTGCTGCCTGCCCGACAGCATGTCCGGCGGGGACAGCGCGGCCACCGGAACTGTCATGCGGACGTCCACGCTTGACGCCTACGCCCGGTCGGCAGGACTGGACGGGGCCTCCGTGCTCGACATCGAGCATGACATCTTCCGGTTCTACCGGCTCCAATGACGACAATCGGGTGATGCCGCGGGGCCACGCCGGTCGCGCTCAACCACCCAGGAGCCGCACGATGTCGGTCTGACCGAGGTTGCGTGCATTGTTGAGGGCAGTTCGTCCCTGCGCGTCCCGGATATCGGGGTTCGCACCCGCCGCGAGCAGGCGCGCCACGATGTCCTGGTACGGCGCCGAATCATCCCCGTAGACAACGGCTTCGAGAAGTGCAGTCCAGCCGGAGTAATTGATGTGGTCCAGCGGAACCCCGGCATCGATCAGCAACTGCACGGTGGTCGGGTGCCCCTTCTCCGCTGCCGGAATCAGGGCGGTGCCCCCGAATCGGTTGAGCGACCGCACATCTGCGCCGTGGTCGAGGGTGAGGACGAGTATCTCGTCGAGGCCTTCGGCGCCCGCGTAGAGATACGCGGAGTCGTCGAGATCATCCTTGGCATTGACATCGGCGCCGGCGAGGATCAGCCGTCGTGCGGTCTCGACATCATTAGCCTTGGTGGCTGCGACCAAGGGCGTGCGTCCGTCGGCGTCCCTGACCTCGAGTGCGGGATCAGGGCTGGGTGTCGACGCCGGCGGTGCCGGCGGGGGCGTTGTGGAGATGGCCGATGGACGGGTGGTCGACGGCTCGGTGCTGTCGGCGCGAGGCGACTCGGACGTGGCGGTGCACGCAGCGCACAAAAGGATCAGGCATCCCGCTGTGGCGGACAGTGCCCGTCGCAGGCGGGAGGGCGAGGACGCGACTGCGCCTACTTCTTGATCGCCCATTTTCTGCGGCTGAGGATCTCGCCGCGGATCAGGATGAAGGCGAGGAGCAAGGCGAAGCCGAGCAGGAAGAGGTCTTCGACGTGACCTTCGTGATTTCCGATCATCATGACCAGCAGTGCCACGATCGACACCCATCCGGCGATCTTGAAAGTCTTGAGACCTTCGCCGTGCCAGCCGAATCGGGCCGACGGCGCATCCGCGGGCTCGCGCTTGTACTCGACCTCAGTGCTGGCCACGGCTACTCCTGATGGTTGGGACCGACGATTCTTCCGCGTCAGCATATCGTGGGCGGTCGGGCCTCGGCCGACGTGGGGTTGGTCGGGTCGTGCCCTTTCCGGCGCCGTCTCCGCTGCGCCTTCGGTGACCCGGTGCCAGAATGAACGCCGTGCCGCCGGAAAATCTTGTAAGCGCCGACTATCCGCGTGATCTGGTCGGATACGGCCGCACCCCACCGCATCCGCAATGGCCAGGTGAGGCCAACATCGCCGTGCAATTCGTCCTCAATTATGAGGAGGGTTCGGAGAACAACGTCCTCGAGGGCGACCGTGGGAGTGAGACGTTCCTGTCGGAAATGGCTGGCGCGGAATCATTTCCCAACCGGCACATGAGCATGGAGTCGTTGTACGAGTACGGTTCGCGGGCCGGCCTGTGGCGACTACTCCGCGTCTTCGACCGCCACGAACTGCCCCTGACCATCTTCGCCGTCGCACAAGCCATGGCGCGCAATCCCGAGGCCGTCGCTGCTTTTCTCGAACGGGGCGACGAGATCGCTTCGCACGGCTTGCGCTGGCTCAGCTATCAATTGGTCGACCCCGACATCGAGCGTGCCCACATGGCCGAAGCCGTCGAGATCCTCACGGAACTGACCGGGACCGCGCCGCTCGGCTGGTACACCGGCCGGGATTCGCCCAACACCCGTCGGCTGGTCGTCGAGCACGGCGGCTTCCTGTACGACTCCGACAGTTATGCCGATGACCTGCCGTACTGGGACAAGGTGACCGTCCCGGGTCGGGGCCCCGGTACCCCAGACCGCACCGTTGATCACCTTGTTGTCCCGTACACCCTCGACACCAATGACATGAAGTTCTCTTCACCCGCCGGCTTCCCCTCGGGCGACCAGTTCTTCGCCCACCTGCGCGATGCTTTCGACGTTCTCTACGCCGAAGGTGAGGCGGGGGCCCCGAAGATGTTGTCGATCGGGTTGCACTGCCGGTTGGCGGGCCGCCCCGCTCGTACGGCAGCCCTGGAGCGTTTTCTCGACCACGTGCAGTCGCACGACAAGGTGTGGATCGCTCGGCGGGTCGACATCGCTCGCCACTGGGCCGAGCGACATCCGGCGCCGGTGACCGGCGGGTGACAGGTCGCCGTGAGTCGACGTGGTCGCGCCGGTAGTACGGGATCGATCACACTGGGTGGGTGACCACACGCGTTCTCATCCTCGGTAGCACCGGATCGATCGGTACCCAGGCGCTGGAGGTGATCTCAGCCAACCGTGACCGATTCGCGGTGGCCGGCCTCGGCGCCGGTGGCGGCAACGTCGACCTGCTCGCGAAGCAGATCAGCCAGTGGCAGCTCCCCGGCTCGGCGGTCGCCGTCGCCGATCCCGATGCTGCCGCACGCGTCGAGTCCGTCACCGGGACGACCGGCGTCCAGTCAGGGCCGGATGCCATGAGCGACCTGGTCGAGGCGACCGGCGCAGACGTGGTGCTCAACGCCGTGGTCGGATCACTCGGACTCAGACCGACGCTGACGGCGCTGCGATCCGGTGCCCGGTTGGCGCTGGCCAACAAGGAGTCGCTCGTCGCCGGGGGAGCGTTGGTGCTGGCCGCGGCCGGGCCGGATCAGATCGTGCCCGTCGACAGCGAACACTCCGCCATCGCGCAATGCCTACGGGCCGGGACAGCGGCCGAGGTCGACCGGCTGGTGCTCACCGCGTCCGGCGGGCCGTTCTTCGGCTGGGACGCCGCAGCACTGGAGGACGTCACCCCAGAGCAGGCCGGTAAACATCCGACCTGGTCGATGGGGCCGATGATCACCCTCAACTCGGCGACCCTGGTGAACAAGGCGCTGGAGGTGATCGAGGCCCATCTGCTGTTCGGGGTTCCATACGAACGCATAGACGTGACAGTTCACCGCCAGTCGATCGTGCATTCCATGGTCACGTTCATCGACGGCGCCACGGTCGCCAAGGCGTCTCCTCCGTCGATGAAGCTGCCGATCGCCCTCGCCCTGGGCTGGCCGGACCGCATCGCGGGGGCGTCGACGCCGTGCGACTTCTCGTCCGCGGCGACGTGGACCTTCGAACCGGTCGACAACGCGGTGTTCCCGGCAATCGATCTCGCCCGTCACGCCGGAACGCGTGGGGGATCGCTGACGGCGGTGTTCAACGCCGCCAATGAAGCAGCTGCCGACGGGTTCTTCGCAGGTGCCATCACCTTCCCCCGGATAGTCGGGATCATCGAGGAAGTGCTTGCAGCTGCGGATCAGTGGACCGAGGACCCAGGTACGGTGGATGACGTCCTGGCGGCCGACGCCTGGGCGCGTGAACGCGCTCGTCTGCTCGTCGCCGGTGTGCACCGTTAGCAGGTTCTCAGAAGGGTAAGAAGCGGCCGATGATGTTTGCTCTGGGCGTGGTGCTCTTTGCACTCGGGTTGCTGGCGTCGATCGCCTGGCACGAGTGCGGTCACATGTGGGCTGCACAGCGCACCGGAATGTATGTGCGGCGCTATTTCGTCGGTTTCGGCCCGACCCTCTGGTCGACGCGACGGGGCGAGACCGAATACGGGATCAAGGCGATTCCCCTCGGCGGCTTCTGCGACATCGCGGGCATGACCACCCACGACGAACTCGCACCCAAGGACGAACCCCGTGCGATGTACCGCCAGAAGTCGTGGAAACGGGTTGTGGTGCTGCTCGCGGGTCCGGTGCAGAACCTGATCCTGGGGTTCGTGCTGATCGTGATCATGGGGCTCGCCTGGGGGTTGCCCAATCTCTCCGGATCGATTCCCGCGAAGGTGGGAGCAATCTCATGCGTCGGGCCCACCATCACTAACGGCGACATGGCGCCGTGTACCGGTGATGGTCCCGCCGCGGAGGCGGGCCTGCAGCCGGGTGACACAGTCATCTCAGCCAACGGCCAGCGAATCAGCGATACAGCGGAGCTGAGCAAGGTTTTGCGCGCGGGCACCGCTCCGGTAGCCCTGACCGTCGAGCGCGAGGGAGAGCAGCTCGACCTGACTGTGATACCGCAGCAGGTCACCTCCACCGCGGTTGACGATAATGGCGTCACGACTACCGAGACGGTCGGCATGGTCGGCATCGCCTACGATCTCGACGCCGGAACCGAACATCCCTCGGCGTTGGGCGCAATCCCGGCGGCAGCGGGGTTCACCGGCGACCTGATGGTGGAGACCTGGCATTCTTTGTTGTCTTTGCCCTCGAAAATTGGGGCGTTGTGGACGTCGGTGACCGGGGGTGAGCGCGCCGCCGATACACCGGTCAGCGTTTATGGCGCATCGGTGATCGGTGGCGGGGCCGCGGAAGCGGGCGTTTGGTCCTTCTTCATATTCCTGTTGGCCAGCATCAATTTCTTCCTGGCACTCTTCAATTTGGTTCCGCTACTACCCTTGGATGGTGGACACATCGCCATCGTCGTTTACGAGAAGGTGCGCGATTGGATGCGACGGCTACGTGGTCTCGGCGCCGGCGCGCCTGTCGACTACCTGAAATTGATGCCGGCGACGTACGTGGTCCTCGCGATCATGGGCGGATACATGGCACTGACGCTGACCGCTGACATCATCAATCCGATCAAGGTGTTCTAGACCATCCGAAAACAGTTACAGATCAGGAAGTGACCCCGATGAGTGCAGATGCAACCGCGATCGGTCTGGGAATGCCCGCCGCACCGCCGCCGGTTCTCGCACCGCGCCGCAAGACGCGGCAGCTACAGGTGGGCACGGTGCCCGTCGGCAGCGACCATCCCGTGTCGGTGCAGTCGATGACCACCACCAAGACCCACGACATCAACGCGACTCTGCAGCAGATCGCCGAACTGACCGCATCGGGGTGTGACATCGTCCGGGTGGCGTGCCCGCGTCCCGAAGATGCCGAGGCGCTGCCGGCCATTGCAAGGAAGTCGCAGATCCCGGTGATCGCCGACATCCACTTCCAGCCCAAGTACATCTTCGCCGCGATCGACGCCGGGTGTGCTGCCGTCCGGGTCAACCCAGGCAACATCAAGGAGTTCGACGGCCGGGTCAAGGAGGTCGCGAAGGCTGCCGGTGATGCCGGGATCCCGATCCGTATCGGCGTCAACGCCGGATCACTCGACCCGCGCCTGCTCCAGAAGTACGGCAAGGCGACGCCGGAGGCGCTGGTGGAATCAGCGCTGTGGGAGGCGAGTCTCTTCGAAGAGCACGGCTTCGGCGACATCAAGATATCGGTCAAGCACAACGACCCGGTGATCATGGTGGAGGCCTACCGCCAGCTGGCCGCTGCCTGCGACTACCCCCTCCATCTCGGTGTCACCGAGGCCGGACCGGCTTTCCAGGGCACGATCAAGTCGGCCGTGGCGTTCGGCGCCCTGCTCGCCGAAGGGATCGGCGACACGATCCGGGTGTCGCTGTCGGCGCCGCCGGTCGAGGAGATCAAGGTCGGCAACCAGATCCTGCAATCGCTCAACCTGCGTCCTCGTAAGCTCGAGATCGTCTCCTGCCCGTCCTGTGGACGTGCGCAGGTCGACGTGTACAAGCTCGCCGACGAGGTGAGTGCCGGACTCGAAGGTATGGAGATCCCACTGCGGGTGGCCGTCATGGGCTGCGTGGTGAACGGCCCGGGCGAAGCACGCGAGGCCGATCTCGGTGTCGCTTCCGGAAACGGTCGCGGCCAGATCTTCGTCAAGGGTGAGGTCATCAAGACCGTTCCCGAAGCCCAGATCGTGGAAACGCTCATCGAAGAAGCAATGCGAATCGCCGAAGCGGCAGGCGAATCCGGTGACGCGGCAGGGGCAGGCGCACCGATTGTCACGGTGAGCTGACTTCGCACCGAGCGGGCTGGCAGAATGGCGACGTACGCTCTCGTACGCCCGTTACTAACCTGGGAGCCGCGGTGCTGAAGCTGTTGGGTGACCGTCCGCTCGGCGAGCGGGACTTCGACGCGGTCAGCCAGGCTCTCGCGCTCGATCCGGTGTCGTCGTGCATGGTCGCGGCTCGGGTGGAAGATCACGGCATCAATCCGCGAGCGCTGGGCGGGGAGCTGTGGAGCAACGGGCAGCCGGTCGACTCGCTGTGTTTCTCCGGGGCCAATCTTGTTCCGCTGCTCGGTACGGCTGACGATGTGCGCACCTTCGCCGAGCGGGCCATCCGCAATCCGCGGGCCTGTTCGTCAATTGTCGGGCCGGCCGAGCTCGTGATGCCCTTCTGGGAACACACCCGTGAACACTGGGGTCCCGCCCGCGAAATCCGTTGCAGCCAGCCCTTGTTGGCTCTGGGTACCGAACCTGCCATCCGTGCGGACCCCTTCGTGCGACGGGTGCGACTGGACGAGATCGACGCATACCTACCTGCCGCGGTCGAGATGTTCGTGGGGGAGGTGGGCATCGACCCCTGCGCTGGAGACGGTGGACGGTCCTACCGCCGCCGTATCGCAGGCCTGATCAACGCAGGTCGTGCATACGCGAAGTTCGAACGCGGCGAAGTCGTCTTCAAGGCCGAGGTCGGTGCGATGTCGCGTCGGGTCGGACAGATCCAAGGTGTGTGGGTTGCCCCGCATCGTCGCGGCACTGGCCTGGGTTCTGCGGGTACCGCGGCCGTTGTCGAAGCCATCGTGGCCGCCGGCCGTACCGCCAGCTTGTACGTCAACTCATTCAACACGCCTGCGCGCGAGGCATATCGGAGAGTCGGCATGCACGAGGTGGGTACGTTCGCGACCGTGTTGGTGGACTGACCGACCGCAATCGGGTGGGATCGCTCCTGTCTCGCCTGCGTGGCAACCGGCTTGCAGTGCCGCGCGCAAATACGATGACCGGTGATGATCCGATCAATTCACCTGTGGCCCGTTCGACTCCTCGGGATCTCCCTCGTGGTGGTCATCGGGGTCGCGTCGGCAGGTTGTGCCGGTGATGACAACGGGCCGGGCGCTGCAGCGCAACGATTTCTGAATGCTTTCGCCGATCAAGACGGCAGCCGCGCCGGAGCCCTGACCGACGATCCCGTGTCGGCGACGTCTGCGATCGACGCGACCTGGAAGGGCTTGGCCGCCACCGAGATGTCGGCCGACACAGGGCAGGTGAAGGTCACCGGGGACACGGCCACGGTCGCAACCGACTACACGTGGGAACTGCCGGGCGGGCGCACCTGGGAGTACCGGGCGACCGTGCAGATGTCCCGCAGTGACGCTGGCTGGCAGGTTCGCTGGGTGCCGTCGAACGTTCATCCGAAACTCGGTGGGAACCAGACGATGCAGCTGCGGACGCTCGAGGCCCAGCGTGCAGCGGTCCGCGAGAGCGACGGCACCAATGTGCTGGTACCGGGCACTGTGTACGACGTCAGGTTCGATGCCGCGGTGGCCGCCGATTCCGGCGCGGTCGTGTCCACCGCGACGGCACTGGCGACTGTTTTAGGTCGGTTTGCTCCGATGTCCGCGCAGGCCATCGCCGAGCAGGCAACCGGGCTGGGCGGCGAGTACTCGGTGATCACGCTCGGTCAGCGTGACTTCGATCAGGTCCGTGACCAGCTCGCGGGTCTGCCCGGGGTGTCGACGGTCGACCAGGCAGATCTCGTCCCCTCTGATCCGAAGTTCGCCCCGGCGCTGCTCACCCAGGTGAAGAAAGAAGTGTCCAAGGATCTCGAGGGCAAGGCCGGCTGGCGCGTCGTGTCGGTCAACCCGAACGGACTCGATGCCGATGTGCTGGCCGAGACCGACCCTGCCCCGGCTCCGTCGGTCCAGATCAGTTTGTCCCGCGAAGTGCAGGAAGCGGCGCAGCGCGCGGTGGACCAACGCACAGATTTCCAGGTGGCCATGGTCGCCATCCAGCCGTCCACCGGTCGCATTCTTGCGATCGCGCAGAACGAGCTGGCCGACCGGGACGGCCAGATCGCGACCATCGGCCTCTATCCGCCCGGTTCGACCTTCAAGGTGGTCACCTCCGCAGCTGCGATCAGCACCGGGCTGGCCCAGCCATCGACCATGGTCGGGTGCCCCAGTGAGGTCACCATCGGCGAACGCAGCGTCCCGAACTACAACGGTTTCGGACTCGGCACTGTCCCGATGCAAACCGCTTTTGCCCGGTCGTGCAACACCACCTTCGCCAAACTGGCGAGCGAGATGGGTCCCTCTGATCTGACGCGGACCGCCGCATCTCTCGGTATCGGTCCCGAGTATCACGTGGTCGGCCTGCCGACGGAGAGCGGGTCGGTCCCGATCGCACCCGAACTGGTGCAGCGCACGGAAGACGGGTTCGGCCAGGGCAAGGTGCTGACCAGCCCGTTCGGCCTGGCGATGGTGGCGGCCACGGTGGCACGCGGTTCGACACCGATCCCGTCGCTGATCGTCGGCCGAGACACCACCATCTCAGGGCCTCACCCTGACATGGACCCGGCCGTGGTCACGAAGTTGCGCCCCATGATGCGCGAGGTGATCTCGTCCGGCACCGCGTTGCGCATGCAGGATCTCGGTGAGGTGTTCGGCAAGACCGGTGAAGCCGAGGTCGCTGCGGGTTCGCACGCCTGGTTCGCCGGCTACCGCGGTGACCTGGCCTGGGCGACGTTGGTGGTGCTCGGTGGGAGCTCGGACAACGCGGTGGCCGTCACGCACGAGTTCTTGGCGGCACTGCAGCCACGGTGACCGGCTCAAGCTGTTCGGGGCGGTAGTGAGCTTTGTAAAAGACATCCTGCCAATATTTTTTGTCGATTCCGGCACGGGGTGGAACCAAAACTGAGAAGCTCTCGTCAGATTCTTAATCGGATCGGCGGGGCACTGGAGGGGGGTACCCCGCCGATCCGTTTGTTCGACCCAAGGTGGCCCGATCCGGGGCAGTTCGATCCGGGACCACGAGGAATTGGCCGGTGTCCGGGTGGATCCATGTCAACACCGGATGTTCGTACACCTCACTGAGCAGCGCGGCCGTCATCACCTCGCGTGTCGGCCCGGCGGCCACCATCGTGCCGCCCTTCATCACCAGCACCCGGTCCGCATACGCCGCCGCAAGCGACAGGTCGTGCACCACGATCAGGACCGCGCCGCCGTCATGGCGCCGTTCGCTCAGTATCGTCAGCAAACGTTCCTGGTGATGGATGTCCAAGGCCGCGGTCGGTTCGTCGAGCATCAAGATGGGTGTCTGCTGAGCCAGTGCGCGAGCCAGCGCAACCCGGGCCTGCTGCCCACCGGACAGTTGGCTGAATGGCCGATCGCGCACCTGCAGCAGATCGCATTGCGTCAGTGCCGCTTCCACCACTGCTGCGGACTGCGCCGCCCGTTCGGTTCTGGACCAGGGAAAACGGCCCATCTCCACCACTTCGTGCACCAGGAATGGGTTGTCTTCACGGTGCGACTGCGTCACCAGGGCTCGCCGTCGCGCCAGCTCGACAGGGGACAGTGACCCGAGGTCAGCCCCCGCCACGGTGACCGACCCCGCGGCAAGGGGACGCAGACCCGCCAGGCCCGACAACAGTGTCGACTTTCCACAGCCGTTCGGGCCCACCAGCGCAACGATCTCGCCCGTACCGAGTTCGAGGTCCACGTCGGTCACGATGGGGCGGCCACCGATGGCGACGTGCACGTCGCGTGCGACGAGAGCCTGCCCGGGCGTCGACTCCGTCACCAGCCGACTCCGGTGTGACGGCTGCGACGCAGCAGCAGGAAGAACACCGGCCCACCGATCAGGGACGTGAGCATCCCCAGCGGAAGGTCGGCGCCGGTCATCAGCGTCCGAGCGCCCAGATCGGCGGCGCACACGACGATCGCCCCGCCGATGACGCTGGCGGGAAGCAGGATCACGTGCCGCGGCCCGACGATCAACCGCATGAGGTGGGGGACAACCAATCCGACGAACATCACGATCCCGGTGAAAGCGACGGCAGCAGCGGTGAGCACCGCGACCAGCAGAATGGCGATGCGCCGAACCGTTTCCACCCTGACGCCCAGGGCGGCGGCCTGAATTTCGCCCAGCGACAACAGATCCAGCCTGCGGACCAGCAGCAGGCTCACGGCGATGGCCGCAGTCGCCACCGGCAGCACCACCCACACCGGACGCCAGCCGACACCTTGGAGCGACCCCAGCTGCCAGAAGACGATCTGTTCGCGGTCGTTGGTGTCGGCGAGGAAGGTCAGGAAGGCAATGATGCCCGAGGCGAACGCGTTGACCGCAATGCCGATGAGTATCAACATGATCGGCGACGACGATCCATCTCGCATCGACAGGGTGTAGACCACGGCCACTGTGATCAGTGCGCTGATGAAGGCGGCGCCGGCCAGCCCCCACACACTCGCCCAGATCCCGCCCGACACGATGGCCAGGCAGGCGCCGACCGCGGCGCCGGCCGACACCCCGATGACACCGGGCTCGGCGAGTGGGTTGGCCAGGACGCCCTGGAGCAGACAGCCTGCGCAGGCGAGTGTCGCCCCGACGAGCAGACCCATCACGATGCGGGGAAACCGTACGGTCCACAAGGTTTCTTCCCCATTGGGGGAGCTCGGCATCGGCCCGATGTCGAGGCCCATGTGATGCATCACCGATCCGAACACCTCGGCAGGCGGGATGTACACCTGGCCACTGGCAGCCGACCACCCGACCAAGACGACAAGCAGCGCCAGCATGAGGGCGATCACGAGGGAATTGCGGGAGAAGGCAACCCGTTTGGCGCTGCCGACAGTCGGGATCTGCTCGCGAAGTGCCTTCACACGTAGATCGCTTCGGCCAGTGCCGCGAGCACCCGCCCGGTGTCGGGGCCGAAGGTGAGGATCTCGGCCTGGTCCATCTGCACCACACGCCGATTGCGCCCGGCGTCGGTCTGGGCCAGGCCCGGCAACTGCAGCACCTTGTCGATTCCGCCGACCGATTCCGCTCCTTGCGTCATCACCAGAATGACCGCGGGATCGGCGTTGATCATCGCCTCCGCGTCGACGGTGGCGAAAGAGGAGGTCAACCCGGCCGCGGTCCCGGCATCGACGCCACCGATGGCCTCGATCAGATCGTCGGCGCCCGAGCCAGGTCCGGCCAGGAGCTTGAACCTCTCACCGCGCAGGTACAGAAATGCCATCTTCGACCCATGCGCCCGTTCGGGCACCGACGCCCGTGCCGATTCGATCTCCGCGTCGGTGCGGGCGGCAAGGGCCCGGCCCTGATCGGGCACGCCCAGAGCTCCGGCGACCGCAGTGATGAGCGGGCCGGTCGAGGCAATGGTGCGGTCCTTGGCGAACACCACGACCGTGATCCCGGCGGCGCGCAGTTGATCGATGGTCCCCGGCGGATTCACCGACTCGTCGATGAGCACCACACTGGGATCGGCGGCCAAGACCGCTTCGATGTTGACCGAGTGTCCGCTGTCGGTGATCAGAGGAAGCTGCCCCGCCTCGGGGATGACGGTGGACCGGTCACGTGCGACTACTCGTTCACCCAGCCCGAGGGAGAACACGATGTTCGCCAGGGTGCCCGAGCGATCGATCGCGATGATGCGGCTCGCGTCGGCGACCGTGACCCGTCCGCCGCCCACCGAATCCACGGTCACCGGCAACATCGGGACGGGATTGTCGGCAATCGGCTCGACGTCCGGGCCTTCGAGCGCGGCGGTCTGCGGACCGGACCGCAAGTTGTTGTCCTGCGCCGTCGAACTGTTCGCCGAGTCGGTGATCGGCGCGGTGGAACAAGCTCCCATCAGCACGCCGATGATCATGATCAGCGCTGCGACGACCGGCGCAGTTCTTCCACCGGAAGACCGGTTCTTGACCATCGTCGCACTCCATCCCAGCACAGTGTGAGCCTTACCTTACTTAGGGCTATACGGCTGTGATCGTGCGGGGGACAGCCGCGGGTTAGGCTGGATACATGCCAGTTCGTGCCGCCCTGACCCCCGGCGAGATCTCGCCCACCCTGTCCGTGCCGTCGTTCATCCCGCGCCCCGAGTACGTGTGGAAGTCGACGGTGAACGAAGGTCACGAGCCGTGGGTTCAGACACCCGAGACCATCGAGAAGATGCGGGTCGCGAGCAAGATCGCGGCCAACGCCCTGGCCGAGGCGGGTAAAGCGGTGGCACCCGGGGTCACCACGGATGAGCTGGACCGGATCGCCCACGCGTACATGATCGACCACGGCGCGTACCCTTCGACGCTGGGCTACAAGGGCTTTCCCAAGTCCTGCTGCACCTCGCTCAACGAGGTGATCTGTCACGGGATCCCGGACTCGACCGTCATCGAGGACGGCGACATCGTCAACATCGATGTCACGGCATACATCGACGGGGTGCACGGCGACACCAATGCCACCTTCCTCGCCGGCGATGTCGCCCAGGAGGTGGTCGATCTCGTCGACCGCACCCGCGAGGCGACGAACAGGGCGATCAAGGCGGTGCGTCCGGGCCGGGAACTGAACGTGATCGGGCGGGTCATCGAATCGTACGCAAACCGCTTCGGCTACAACGTGGTCCGCGACTTCACCGGCCACGGGATCGGTGAGACGTTCCACAACGGTCTGGTGATCCTGCATTACGACCAGCCCAACGTCGAGACGCTGATCGAACCAGGGATGGTGTTCACCATCGAGCCGATGATCAATCTCGGCGCCCTCGAATACGAGATCTGGGACGACGGCTGGACCGTCGCCACGGCAGACCGCAAATGGACCGCGCAGTTCGAGCACACCCTGGTGGTCACCGACGCCGGGGCGGAGATCTTGACCCTGCCGGACGCCTGACCTGTGGCTCACCTAAACCTCCGTCGATGAAAGGCGCCTTGCTGGTCGCGGGCACCAGTTCCGACGCCGGTAAGAGTCTGATCGTCGCCGGGCTGTGTCGTGCGCTTCATCGTTCGGGTGTGTCGGTGGCGCCGTTCAAGGCGCAGAACATGTCGAACAACTCGGTCGTCACGCTCGACGGGGGTGAGATCGGGCGAGCACAGGCAATGCAGGCCGCGGCCTGCGGGCTGGCGCCGTCCGTGCGTTTCAACCCGGTCCTGCTCAAGCCCGGTAGCGACCGGCGCTCGCAGGTTGTGGTCCGTGGGCAGGCAGACGGGTTCGTCGGTGCGGTGGACTACCACAGTCGCAGAGCGGCTCTGGCCGGTGTCGTGGGGGACGAATTGCGTTCACTGCGCGACGATTTCGATGTCGTCATCTGTGAGGGTGCGGGGTCGCCCGCCGAAATCAACCTCCGTGCGTCCGACATCGCCAACATGGGTCTCGCCGAGATGGGCGATTTGCCGGTGATCGTGGTCGGCGACATCGATCGCGGTGGTGTGCTGGCTCATCTGCTCGGAACGCTGGCGTCGCTCGGGGCGGCCGACCAGGCGCGCATCGCAGGTTTTGTGGTCAACAAGTTCCGCGGCGACCGATCGATATTGGAGCCGGGTCTCGAGCAACTCCACGCCCTCACCGGCCGGCCGACCATCGGGGTGATCCCGTTCGCGGAGGGCCTGTGGCTCGACGCCGAGGACTCGCTTGCCAGCGTGGTCGGGCACCCCGTGGGGCGATCTGCTCCGGCTGTGGGCACGGACCGGTTGTCGGTGGCGGCGATACGCCTGCCCCGGATATCCAACTCCACCGACGTCGAGGCGCTGGCGTGCGAGCCGGGAGTCGACGTGCGCTGGGTGGACGACCCTGCGAGCGTTGCCGTGGCCGATCTGGTGGTGATCCCCGGCAGCAAGGCAACGGTGTCTGATCTGAAGTGGTTGCGTGCCAGGGGAATCGACTCGGCGTTGATCACCCGCTCCAGAACCGGACGGCCTGTCCTGGGGATCTGCGGCGGCTATCAGATGCTGGGCAGATCCATCACCGACGACGTGGAAGGTCACGTGGGAGAAGTCGCGGGCCTGGGGATCCTCGCCCTCGACGTCGTCTTCGGCGAGTACAAGGTGCTCCGGCAGGTGAACGGCACGGCATGGGGACATCCGGTGACCGGGTATGAGATTCACCACGGGCGGGTGGTCGCTTCCGGAGATGACGCACTGTTGATCGATGCGGAGGCGGGCGGCGAGGGCAGTGTGCGTGGAGCTGTTGTGGGCACCCACTGGCACGGGTTGCTGGCATCGGACGGATTCCGTCGTGACTATCTCCGCCGGGTGGCCGGCCACGTCGGACGTTCCGGGTTCGTACCCGGGGAGGTGTCGTTCGAACAGGCGAGGATGTCGCAGCTCGATCTGATCGCCGACCTGGTGGAGACCGAACTGGACATGGAGTTCATCGCCGACGTGGTCACCGCTGGGCCGAAGCCGGGGTTGCCGACGCTCACGGCCACGCTGACTTGACCCGATCGTCGTACCCGGACACGTAGGCTGACCGGGTGAGTATCGAACACCGCACCCTCACCGTGGGCGACCTGCAGTTCGACGTCAGGATAGGTGGGCCGGAGAAGGCGCCGTCAGTGCTGTTGCTGCACGGATTTCCCACCACCGGAGCCTGTTTCGACGGCGTCGTCGGACGGCTGCACGATTCGGGCCTGCGCACCATCGTTCCGGACCAGCGCGGCTACAGCCCCGGAGCCCGGCCCGACGATGTCGCAGCATACGAGCTGCGGCACCTGGCCTCCGACGCCATCGGCATCCTGGACGCCCTGGGCATCGGGTACACGATGGTGGTGGGACACGACTTCGGGTCGCTCGTGGCGTGGCATCTGGCCGGCCACCATCCGGATCGGGTGACCGGACTCGTCGCGGTCAGCGTGGGCCACCCGTCGGCGATCTCGACGTCCCTGGCCGCGAGCGATCAGCGTGAACGGTCGTCGTACATCCTCGACTTCGTCAAGCCCGACGCAGAAGACACCATGCTCGCCGACGACGCGAAGATGCTGCGAGAGCTGGTTCCCGACGACAGCGTGCTGCCCCTCACCGAGCGTCCCGCGCTGACCGCGGCGCTGAATTGGTACCGCGCGAACTTCACCGGCGACATCAAAGCGCACCTGTCGTGCCCGCCGATCGAAGCCCCCACGACGATGCTCTGGGGCGACCAGGATTTCGCGCTGGGGCGCGAGCAGGCAGAGGGGAGTGGACGATACGTCTACTCCGACTACCGGTTCGCTGCTCTCGAAGGCGTCGATCACTGGGTGCCGCAGAATGCGGCGGCCGCGCTCGCGAGCGAGGTCGCGTTGCGTTCAGCCGTGTGGTGATCCTCCCTGTCCGGTGACCCGGCCCAGGCCCGGTCCCCTCAGACCTCGAGGCCGAGGAGCGCGTTCTCGAGGACTTCCGGCATGGCGGGGTGGATCCAGTACTGACCGCGGGCCATGTTCTTGACGTCCAGTCCGAACGACATGGCCTGGATGACGGGCTGGATGACCGACGGCGCCTGCGGGCCGATGATGTGCGCGCCCAGGATGCGTCCGGTGCCCTTCTCGGCGATCACCTTGCACAGACCGGTGAGGTCCTCCATCGCCCAGCCGTACGCCACATCGCCGTAGTTCTGCACCTTGACGGTGATGTCGAGGCCGGACTGCACCGCCTCGTCCTCGGTCAATCCGACCGACGCGATCTGCGGGTGGGTGAACACCGCAGCCGGTACAAAGCGGTGGTCGAAGGATTCGAGTTCGGTGCCGTCCCAATCGCGCAGGAGGTTGGCCTGCACCACCCGACCTTCGTGATTGGCGACGTGCTTGAGCTGGTACTTCGAGGTGACGTCGCCGACAGCCCACACGTTCCGGGCCGCGGTGCGCCCGTAGGCGTCCCGGCAGACGCGGCCCTCGGAGTCGATGTCGACGCCGATCGTGTCCAGTGCCAGCCTGTCGCCGTTGGGGATCCGGCCGACAGCGACCAAGAGGGCATCTCCGGTGATGACGGTGTCGTCGGCGAGCTGCACCCGGACGTCGCCGGAATCCTCCTGCTCGACACTGTGGATCGCGGACTCGAAGTGCACATCCCATGCGGCCGAGGCGATTTCGGTGAACCTGCGGGAGATGTCGGCGTCCTGCGCGCGCAGGAGAGCGTTGCTGCGGGCGATGATCGACACCTTCGAACCCAATGCGCCGAACACGTGGGCGAACTCGGCCGCGATGTAGCCGCTGCCGATGATGATCAGGTGCCTGGGGAGCTCGGGTAGACGCATCACGTCTTCGTTGGTGTGGAAGTCGACCCCGCTCTCGGCGACCACGTCCTGGATGGCCGGCCTCGATCCGGCGGCCAGCACCACCTTGGTGGCCACGACCTCGTCTCCGGCAGCGGTGCGCAGCCGATACCGTCCGTCGTCGGTGACCCCGTCGAACTCCACATGACTGGTGTAGACGGTGATGTTGGTGCAGTCCTCCACTCGGTAGCGTTTACCGCCCGCCGAGATCGGATCGATCCGTCCGAAGACGCGATTCACGATGCCCGGCCAGTCGACCTTCTCCACCGAGCCCGTGACGCCGAGACGTTCGCCCTCCCGGATGGTCTGGGCGATCTCCGCGGCGTACACGAACATCTTGGTGGGGATGCAGCCGACGTTCAGGCAGGTTCCGCCGTAGATGCTCTCCTCGAAGATCGCGATCTCCTGATCGGCGAACCTCTCGTCGGGGATCGAGTTGCCGGTTCCCGAACCGATGATCGCCAGGTCCACCTCGTGCACGTGTGGATGGCCGTTGTTCGTTGTCGATTCAGCCATGGATGACACCTCGTATCCGGTCGTTGTTGCTCGAAAGCCAGTGGTCGAGTTCGGAGTAGGCGGTGTCGCGTACCCCCGTGCGCGACAGGAAGACGTCGTGGCGGGCGCCCTCGACGGGCACGACGCTCACCCGGCCACCGAGGCAACCCGACCACTTGGCGATCTGACGGACGTCGAGAACTCCGTCTGCCGAGTCGATGTCTGCGACACTGCCGTCGGCCTCGGGCCCGCTGAGGGTCGTCTCGGTCGAATGCAGCACCAGCGAGGGAACGCCGATGTCGAGTCCTCGGTGCAACCTGGCCTGTCCCTGACGTACCGCGCTGAGGAAACCGAACGTGACCGGATAACCCTGTAAGGGTTTGTAATTGAGGTCGTACTCCCACTCGCCGTGCACGCTGTGGTGCAGACTCTCGCCGTAGGCACCGGAGATGTTGCGGGGTATGGCAGCCAGTGGGCGTACCCGGGCGACGCCGTTGATCAGCGCGGTCCCGGCCGTGCGCAGGATCGGTGCGCCTTGCAGGTCGAACCACGGCGAGTTCAGCACCAGCCCGCGTGGGCGTGCCGAAACCAGGGGATCAAGCTCCCGCGGCCTGTCGAGTGCTCGCAGCCGATCGAGCCACAGAGCGGTGATCAGGCCGCCCGTGGAGTGCGCGGCCACCAGGAGCGGAACCCCGTCGGTGCCGGCGTTGATCTCCGCGACGGCGAGGTCGAGCTCGAAGTCGTAGGCGGCCAGGTCGGTGATGTGATGAGGTGTCTGCCCCGGTCGTTGCGAACGTCCGCACTTGCGCAGATCCAACGCGTAGAAGGCATACCCGCGCTGAGCGAAGAACTCGGCGAGCGGTCGTTGGAAGAAGTAGTCGGTGAAGCCGTGGACGTACAGCACCGCGCCGGTCACCGGACCGGTCGGTTCGTGGCGGACGAGGGTGGCGGTTATCTCACCTTCACCGTCGGGGTCGATGCCGAGGTCGAAGGTCGATGTCGAGAAGTCGGGGCCGAGTACATCGGGCTGCCAGCGGGAAGGGGCCACAATCGTTCACTGTAGATGTGCGCGCCGCCACGGGGAGTGTGCCCGAGGCAACTGCCGACCGCGTTGCAATGACCGCACCCGCATGAGAGACAATGGAACACATCCGAAAGTTCGCCGAATCAGGAAGTTGAGCCGGAGTGTCTGAGTCAGCAAACCCGCGCGACGGCGGAGTCATCACAACCGACATCGTGCTGGTGGGCGCAGGAATCATGAGCGCCACGCTGGGCGCGTTGATCCACCGGCTGCAGCCGGACTGGTCGATCAGTGTGTTCGAGCGCCTCGACGCGGCGGCCGCCGAGAGCAGCGATCCGTGGAACAACGCCGGTACCGGTCACTCCGCGCTCTGTGAATTGAATTACACGCCGCAGACAGCTGACGGCGACGTCGACATCACCAAGGCTCTGCACATCAACGAGCAGTTCCAGGTCTCGCGCCAGTTCTGGGCGAACTCGGTGGAATCAGGTGTGCTGCGGCGCCCCGAGGAGTTCATCAACCCGATCCCGCACGTGAGCTTCGTGCACGGTGAATCGAACATCGACTACTTGCGTAAGCGGTACGACAAGCTGGCGGGCGAGACCCTGTTCAAGGGGATGGAGTACATCACCGACCCCGTGGAGTTCACCAAACGTCTGCCGCTGATGTCGGCAGGCCGCGACTTCGCGGATCCGGTAGCACTCAACTGGTTCGACGGCGGAACCGACGTGGACTTCGGCGCTCTCACCCAGCAGTTGCTCGGCTACATCGGCCACGCCGGCACGGTGAACTTCGGGCACGCGGTCACGAACCTGAAAAAGCAATCCGACGGCACCTGGATCCTGAAGGTCAAGAACCTCCGGACCAAGGAAACCAGCACGGTCAAAGCAGGTTTCGTCTTCATCGGTGCGGGCGGCGGCGCCCTGCATCTGCTGCAGAAGTCGGGAATCAAGGAAGCCAAGGGATTCGGCGGCTTCCCCGTGAGCGGCGCGTTCTTCCGCTGCACCAACCCCGATCTGATCGACGACCACGGCGCGAAGGTGTATGGCAAGGCAGCTGTCGGTGCGCCACCGATGTCGGTGCCCCACCTCGACACCCGCGTGATCAACGGCAAGGCAGGACTGCTCTTCGGACCGTATGCCGGGTGGTCGCCCAAGTTCCTCAAGGAGGGCAAGATCACCGATCTGCCCGCCTCGATCAAACCGGGCAACCTCCTACCGATGATGTCGATCGCGCCGAAGGAGTTCGGCCTGCTGAAGTACCTGATCAGCGAGCTCGCCGCCGGACCGGCGGATCGGGTCGAGACGTTGGCGGAGTTCGTGCCGAGGGCGCAGGGCGAAGACTGGGAGCTCATCGTCGCCGGCCAGCGCGTGCAGGTCATCCGCAAGCAGGGGCGCGGCGGTGTGCTCGAGTTCGGGACCGCGGTCATCGCGGCCGAGGACGGCAGCATCGCAGGCTTGCTGGGCGCGTCGCCCGGTGCGTCCACCGCCGTCCCGGCGATGCTCGATGTCTTGCAGCGTTGCTTCCCGAAGCACTACGAGGCGTGGCAGCCGCAGCTGTCCGACATGATCCCTTCGCTGGGCCACAAACTGAATGACAATCCCCGTCTCTTCGAGCAGATCTGGGACCACACGTCCAAGGTTCTCGGACTGCAGAACACGGTCGAGACGACGCCGAATGAGCGTGGCGCTCATCTGGCGACACCGAGCACCGTGTGATAGGCACTTGCATATGACCGCCACCGCGAGCCTGCACCGCAGCTGGGCCCAAGACATCGAGATGTCGACCCTCTACAAGATCCTGCAGCTGCGAGTGGAGGTGTTCGTCGTCGAGCAGTCGTGCCCGTATCTCGACCTCGACGGGCGCGACCTCGATCCGGACACGAGGCATCTGTGGCTCGAAGAAGACGGCGAGATCATCAGCACCCTGCGACTGCTCGAAGAGCACGAAGGCGGCAAGTCCTACCGGATCGGCCGCCTGTGCACCGACCGCGCGCACCGAGGTCAGGGCCACACAACCCGGCTGCTGCAGACGGCTCTGGCAGACGTCGGTTCGGACCTCTGCCGCATTCATGCGCAGACCTACCTCATCGACATGTACGCCAAGCACGGTTTCGTCGTCGACGGCGAGGAGCATCTGCTCGACGGCGTCCCACATGTGCCGATGGTTCGTGGCGGCGGACATCGCTGACGGTGTGAAGGATCCGCTCTCCCGAGAAACAGCCTCAGGCGGGGGCCCTGGGCACGACAGCAATGCCGGGCTGGACCTCCCCTTTCCGTTCAGTGCTGTTGTCGGACAAGAACAGCTCAAGCTGGCGCTCATCCTCGCCGCCATCGCGCCGTCGATCGGTGGCGTGCTGATCCGGGGCGAAAAGGGCACGGCCAAGACCACCGTGGTCAGAGCGCTCGGTCCGCTGCTGCCTGCTCGCGACGACACCGGGGCATCGGTGGTGGAATTGCCGATCGGTGCCACCGAGGATCGGGTGGTCGGTTCACTCGACCTGCAGAAGATCCTGTCCGAGGGTGAAAAAGCCTTCACGCCAGGGCTGTTGGCAAACGCCGACGGGGGAGTGCTCTACATCGACGAGGTCAACCTGCTCGCCGACCACCTCGTCGACGTGCTGCTGGACGCAGCGGCGACGGGCCGGGTGGTCATCGAGCGTGACGGCGTCTCGCACACGCAAGCGGCCCGTTTTGTCCTCGTGGGGACGATGAACCCCGAAGAGGGTGAGCTCCGCCCGCAGCTGCTGGATCGATTCGGTCTGGCGGTGGATGTGGCCGCACCGCAGGAGATCGCGACGCGCGTCCAGGTGATGGAACGCCGACTTGCGTATGAAGACGACCCGGCAGGTTTCGCGGCACAGTTCACCGACCAGGACGCCGAGGTCGCCGCAGCCATCGCGCGGGCACGCTCGGTGCTCGGATCGGTACGGCTGCCGCCGGCCCAACTCCGACGCATCGCGGCGATCTGCATGGAGCTCCAGGTGGACGGTCTGCGCGGTGATCTCGTGGTCGCCCGTGCGGCCCGGGCCCACGCCGCATGGCGTGGATCCGACCTTGTCGAGGACATCGACGTCCGACGTGCGGTGGAACTCGCCTTGCCACACCGACGTCGACGCGACCCGTTTGATGAGCCCGGTCTCACCGAGGACCAACTCGACGACGCCCTGCAGAAGGCGGACGAACAGTCGCACGAGCCGGACAGTCAGAACTCGGAAGAACAAGCGCCCGGGCCAGAGCCCGAGCCGCCGCCCGGCGATCCGGCGGACACCGACCCCGATCCCGACCCTGACGACCCCGGTCCGGACGGCCCGAAGGGGGGAGCGACGCCGCCGAGCGGCGGATTCTCGCCGACCCGTGCGTCGGGCAAGGTCAAACCGATCAGTGCCGTGGGTGTCGGCGCCGGGGAGCCGGGTCGACGTTCGCAATCGCTGAGCGTACGGGGGCAGGCAGTTCGAGCGGTCACCGAAGGCGGAAGTGGCGTGCACCTGATCGGCACGGTTCTGGCCGCTGCGGAAGGCCACCTCGAGCGGGGCAACACGCGACTTCAGGTACTACCGCAAGACGTCCGGGGTGCGTTGCGCCGCGGCAAAGAAGGCAACTTGGTGGTCTTTGTCCTCGACCTGTCGGGATCGATGGCGGCCCGTAAGCGGCTGGACGCAGTGTCTGGTGCCGTGGTGTCCATGCTGCGCGATTCGTACCAGCGACGTGATCGTGTCGCCGTGGTGACGGTGCGCGGTGACGGCGCAGAGGTCGCGGTTCCGCCGACCCGGTCCGTGGACGCCGCGGTACGGAGGCTGACCGGTCTGCGCACCGGCGGACGCACGCCGCTGGCCGAAGGCCTGCTCACGGCCCGCGAGGTGATCCGCCGGAACGCATTCAAAGAGCCTCATCGACGCCCGCTGGTGGTGGTGCTCACCGATGGCCGGGCGACAGCCGGAGCGGGCGCCTTGCCCAGGGCCGCGGCGGCGGCCGACCGGCTCCGTCGCGACGGGACCACATCCATCGTGATCGACTGTGAGCACGGCATGATCCGTCTCGGGCTTGCGGCGACGCTCGCCCACGGCCTCGGTGGTCAGTGCGTGCAACTCGCCGACCTCACCGCCGGTGGTGTCGCGGGCGTCATCCGCGCGGCTGCTTGAGCACGGATGTGTAGTCGCCGAGACACTCACAGACCACCACACCGAGAGAGGTAGAGCTGTGCCACAGGGAGTTCCATCGGTCATCCCCGACGACGGTCTGACCACCCGAGCGCGCCGTAACCTGCCGGTGCTGGCTGTTCACACTGGTGACGGCAAGGGCAAGTCCACAGCAGCATTCGGGATGGCCATGCGTGCCTGGAATGCCGGCCTCGACATCGGCGTGTTCCAGTTCGTCAAGAGTGCGAAGTGGAAGGTCGGCGAAGAGTCCGCACTGACTGCGCTCGGTGAGCTGCACGCCCAGACAGGCCAGGGTGGTCCGGTGCAGTGGCACAAGATGGGCGAGGGCTGGTCGTGGATCCGCCACTCGGGCAAGGAGTCCGACCACGCCGAGCAGGCTGCCCAGGGGTGGCTCGAGATCCGGCGCCGCATCCTCGAGAGGACCCACGAGTTCTATGTCCTCGACGAGTTCACCTATCCACTCAACTGGGGGTGGGTGGACGTCGACGACGTCATCGAGGTGCTGAGGTCCCGGGAAGGCAAGCAGCACGTGGTGATCACCGGTCGTCGCGCTCCGGCCGCGCTGGTCGACGCCGCCGACCTCGTCACGGAGATGGTCAAGACCAGACACCCGATGGATGCCGGCCGTAAGGGTCAGAAGGGGATCGAATGGTGACGGCTCCACCGGCACTCGTCATCGCCGCTCCGGCATCCGGTAGCGGTAAGACCACTGTCACAACGGGTTTGATCGGCGCTCTGGCCCGGGCCGGACACCGTGTGGCGCCCTTCAAGGTCGGCCCCGACTACATCGACCCCGGTTACCACGGACTGGCGGCGGGCCGGCCGGGCCGCAATCTCGACCCCGTGCTCGTCGGCGAGGACCGCATCGGTCCGCTGTATCGGGCCGGATCCGCTGGCTGCGACATCGCCGTCGTCGAAGGCGTCATGGGGTTGTTCGATGGCCGCATCACCGAAGACCACATGCCGGCGATCGCGCCCGGATCCACCGCTCAGGTCGCATCTCTACTCGGTGCGCCGGTGGTATTGGTGATCGACGCATCCGGACACAGTCAGAGTCTCGCCGCGATCCTCCACGGGTTCGTCAGCTTCGATCCAGGCATCGACATCCGGGGTGTGATCCTCAACCGGGTGGGTTCCCCCCGTCACGAATTCGTGCTTCGCCAGGCCTGTGCCCGCGCCGGGCTCGAGGTGTTCGGCGCCGTTCCCCGCAATGCGAAAATGGCCGTGCCCTCGCGCCACCTGGGCTTGATACCCGCTGCCGAACGCGGGCCCGAAGCGGTCGCGGCGATCGATGCCATGACCGAATTGATCGGCGGCGCAGTCGATCTGGCCGCCCTCGTCGCCGCTGCCGACATCGGCGCGGGTGCCGTCGGCCCGATGTGGTCACCGGAATCGGAGGTCGGGGTCGACGAATCTGTGTCAGGCGACAGCAGGCCGGTCATCGCGCTCGCGTCCGGTGCGGCCTTCACATTCGGGTACGCCGAACACTCCGAGCTCCTGGCCGCCGCCGGCGCGTCGGTGGTGCCGTTCGACCCCCTCACCGACCTGTTACCCGATGGGTGCTCGGGTGTTGTCATCGGTGGTGGATTCCCCGAGGAACATGCCGCCGCGCTTGCCGCCAACCGGCGGCTGCTGACCCAGCTGCGCACAGTCGCACGTTCCGGGATCCCCATCCACGCCGAATGCGCGGGACTGCTGTACCTGGCCCAGAGCCTTGATGATCATGTGATGGCCGGGGTGCTCCCGTTGCGCGGAACCTTCGGCAAGACACTGACACTCGGCTACCGGGACGCCGTCGCCCTGACGGACTCGGTGCTGTTCGATGCCGGTTCCCGGATGCGGGGGCACGAGTTCCACCGCACCACCATCACGGCTCTCGACGGCTCGAAGCCGAGCGCCTGGGGGTGGCGGCGCGATGGGGTGGCCCACATCGAGGGTTGGGTACAGGGCAACGTGCACGCGTCGTATCTACACACTCATCCGGCAGGTAGGCCGGAGGTCGTCGCGCGCCTGGTGCGGGCGGCGAGAACCGCGTTCGACAGCGTTTCGCAGTACTGACGAGCGCGACGCCCTAGGTGCCGACCGTGCACACGAAGTGCGCTGGGTACGGTTTATCGCATGTCGGACAAGGAACTCGAAGGCCAGCAGGCCGATCACTACCTGGTGGGGCTCAGTTTGTCCGGACGTCGGGTGGTGATCATCGGTGCGGGTTCGGTGGTGCAGAGACGATTGGGCACCCTCGCCCACAGCGGCGCGGACATCCACGTCATCGCCCCAGAGGCGACCCCGACCGTCGAATCGTTCCCGGGCATCACGTTGTCGCTGAGGGAATACCGCGACGGCGATCTCGCAGATGCCTGGTATGCGCTCGCGTGCACCGACGATCCCGAGGTCAACGCCGCGGTGGTGGCTGAAGCCGAATCACGGCGCATCTTCTGTGTTCGCGCCGACGATGCGCGGCACGGTACCGCCGTGACCCCTGCGTCGTTGCGGCACGACCACCTGAGCATCGGAGTGCTGGCCGGTGGGGACCATCGACGGTCTGCCGCGGTCAGGACAGCGATCGGTCAGGCGCTGGGCGGCGGCGAGTTGGGCGCTGCCGGTCTGGAGGCGGCTGCGCACGGTTCACAGCCACCCGGTGTCGCGCTCGTCGGAGGTGGTCCTGGTGACCCGGATCTGATCACGGTGCGTGGTCGGCGGTTGCTCGCCGCTGCCGATGTGGTCGTCGCCGATCGCCTCGCGCCGCCGGCGCTGCTCGCCGAGCTGGGACCGCACGTGGAGATCATCGATGCCGCGAAGGTCCCCTACGGACGGGCTATGAAGCAGGAGTCGATCAACGAGGTACTCATCGACCGCGCCAAGGCAGGCAAGTTCGTGGTCCGCTTCAAGGGCGGGGATCCGTACGTGTACGGCCGGGGATTCGAAGAACTCGCGGCATGTGTGGCCGCGGGAGTGCCGGTGACGGTGGTCCCCGGGATCACCAGCGCCATCGCCGGTCCGTCGGCCGCCGGCATCCCGGTGACGCACCGGGGGATGACCCACGAGGTGGTGGTGGTCTCCGGGCACATCCCGCCCGATCATCCCGACTCCCTCGTCGAATGGCCTGCGCTGGCGAAGATGCGCGGCACCATCGTGCTGATGATGGCCGTCGAGCGACTCGACGTGTTCACCGCGGCGCTGCTGAAAGGCGGGCGGGACGAGGCGACCCCCGTCGCGATCATCGAGAACGCCACACTCAGCAGCCAGCGGGTCGTGCGCTCGACGCTTGCCGCGGCGGCCGCGGACGCACGCTCCCAGAACGTTCGCCCACCCGCGATCGTGGTGATCGGTCCGGTCGCCGGGTTCGACGCGGAAACCGGCAGCACCGGGACTCCCGCGACCGGACCGTGACAAGCTTGATTGTGAAATGGCGACCAGGCGGCGGTACCGTCGATGCCCATGACCTCATCGACACGCATGTCTGCTGACGTCGGACAGACCCGCGTGTGGGGCCCGCAGATCGTCGTGCTGGGCGGTATGCAGCTGCTCGTGGTGCTCGACGGCACGGTAGCCGCACTGGCTCTGCCCCGCATACAGACAGCGTTGGAGCTCTCCGACAGCGCCGGAGCATGGATCATCACCGCGTACGTGCTCGCGTTCGGTGGTCTGATGCTGCTCGGCGGAAGGCTCGGCGACACCTTCGGACGCAAGAGGATGTTCGTCGGGGGCGTGGCGGCCTTCACCGTCACCTCCCTGCTCTGCGGACTCGCCTGGGATCCGTTCAGCCTGATCATCGGGCGCGGGCTGCAAGGCGCTTCGGCAGCGGTGGCCGCGCCCACCGCAATGGCCCTGGTGGCAACCACATTCGCGCCGGGCAAACCCCGCAACCAGGCATTTGCGGTCTACGCCGCGATGACCGGGATCGGCTCGGTGGCAGGTCTGATCGCAGGAGGCGTGCTCACCGAACTGTCCTGGCGGCTGGTGTTCCTGATCAACGTCCCGATCGGTCTGCTGGTCGCGATAGGCGCCATTTTTGTCCTCCAGGAGTCACAGGGTGAGCGACTGCCGCTCGACGTCCGGGGTGCCGTACTCGGTACCGCCGGGTGTTCCCTGGTGGTGCTGGCGGTGAACGAAGGACCCGGAGGCTGGTTACGTCCGATCGTCGTGGTCCCGCTCATCTTGGGGATCTGTGCGCTGATCGCTTTTGTGATGGTCGAGCGTCATGCCGACAATCCCATCCTGCCGTTCAGTCTGTTCGCCAACCACAGCCGCGTCGCAGCGCTGGTCGCGATCCTGCTGGCGGGCGCCATCATCATGTGCATGGCGGTCTTCATCTCGCTGTACCTGCAGGGCATTCTCAAGTACTCACCGATCCAGAGCGGCATGGCCGTGGTGCCGTTCGCCTTCGGTCTCGGGATCGCGGCGGCCGTCGCATCCAAACTGGCGTTGCGTTTCCAGCCGCGATGGTTGGTGATCGCCGGCGGTTCGGTGGTGGTCGCGGGCTGCGCCTACGCTGCCGCGATCGCCCGCGATGCGCCCGCCTACATGCCGCACATCTTCATTCCGGTGATCGTGATCGGCGCCGGCGTGGGTATGGCGGTGATCCCGCTGACGCTGTCTGTGGTCGCCGGAGTGGGGCCCACCGAGATCGGACCGCTGACCGCGCTAGCGCAGGTGGCCCAGAACCTCGGTGGGGCGATTGCACTGGTTGCGGTCGGGGCGATGGTGACCTCGCGGACACTGTCCGAGGGCGGGGTGACCGGCCCGGTGGAAGAGATGGACGTCGGCGAGCTCGATGCGCTCGCAAGCGGTTATGGGCTAGCGTTCGTCTGTTGCGCCGCGATCGCCGTCCTTGCCGGTGTGGTGGTGATGTTCATGCGTTTCACCCCCGAGGACGTCGCAGAGGGGCAAGCGGCTCAGGAGGCCGCTCACACCGACATCGACCCCAACGAACTGACTGCCTGACCCTGCGCGCCTCGCTCAGTCGGTGAGGACGATCAGCTCCCGCTCAGAGGCCACCTCGGCTCGCTGACCCCCGTCGGCGACGATTGCCGCCAGCGAGTTGATGTCGCGTACCTGTTTGCGAGACCGGATCAGGGAGCGGGCCACCACACCCTTGTGGTGCTTGTTGAAGTGGCTGACAACGGTGCGTGTGCCGTCGGGTCCCTCGGTCAGCACGGTCACCGTGATGGCGTCGGGGACCGGACCCAGTTGCTGGTAACCACCCGACCGCAGGTCGATCACCACATCCTCGCCCAGAGCTGCCAGTGCCTCGGGGAGCGCGGGTTTCCATTCGGCTGCCAAAGTCCTGAACCCCGGAATTTTCGACCCTGCGGACAGTCGGTACGCCGGGATCAGGTCGCCCGCTCGCACGACGCCGAACAGTGCCGAGCCGACAGCGAGACGGTCGATTGCCTTGTTCTTGCCTGCCCGGCTCAGCGACGGGTAGTCGAGTGCGTCGAACAACACACCGGTGTATCGCTCGATCGCCGGTCGTGTCGGACTCGTCCACAGCTGGGCGTTCCGCTCGATCTCGGGCGTCGCCGACGCCCCCAGGCCCAGAGCCTTACGGCTTGCGTCGTGGTCGTCGGCGAGGGACACGATGGCCTCGGCCAGCTTGCGGCGGATGGGCGTCAGGGTGGGCAACGACAACGCGTCCAGGTCCAGTGGAGCGCCGCGGCCGCCTCCGGCCTTGGTCTCCGAGGGGGGTAACACGATCAGCACAGTGCAACACCGTATCGCCGACGGCTCAGCCGTGACCGGGCACCGCCGGGAAGGCGTCCAGACCCCGTTAAGGTGACACCGTGATCACACGCATGTCGACCCTGTTCCTGCGCACGCTGCGCGACGACCCAGCCGACGCCGAGGTACCCAGCCACCGGCTGCTGGTCCGCGGCGGTTACGTCCGTCGGGTCGCCCCAGGCGTGTACAGCTGGCTGCCCCTGGGCCTGAAGGTGTTGCGCAAGGTGGAGACCGTGGTGCGCGAAGAGATGGACAACATCGGAGGCCAGGAGATCTCTCTGCCTGCACTGCTCCCGCGCGACCCGTACGAGGTCACCGGCCGCTGGACCGAATACGGCGCCGCCCTCTTCCGGCTCAAGGACCGCAAGGGCGCCGACATGCTGCTCGGACCGACACACGAGGAGCTGTTCGCGCAGCTGGTGAAGGGGGAGTACTCGTCCTACAAAGACCTCCCGGTCACGCTGTACCAGATCCAGACCAAGTATCGCGACGAAGAACGCCCGCGTGCGGGCATCCTGCGCGGTCGCGAGTTCATCATGAAGGACTCGTATTCCTTCGACCTGGACACCGACGGATCGAAGGCGTCCTACGACGCCCACCGAGAGGCGTACCAGGCGATCTTCCGCAGGCTCCAGGTCAAGTACGTCATCGTCGCCGCCACGTCCGGCGCGATGGGGGGCAGCGCGTCCGAGGAGTTCCTCGCCGAGAGCGAGGTCGGCGAGGACACCTATGTCCGCAGCCCCGAATCCGGGTATGCGGCCAACGTCGAGGCGGTCATCACCCCGGCACCGCCGGCGCGCCCCATCGAGGGCCTGCCCGAGGCGACCGTGCACGACACCGGCAACACCCCCACCATCGACACGCTCGTGGCGTGGGCCCAGGCGACCTTCCCTGATCGCGGCTTCACCGCGGCGGACACGCTCAAGAACGTGGTCGTGAAGCTGCGCCATCCCGACGGCACGACCGAACTGCTCGCGGTGGGTGTGCCCGGGGATCGCGAAGTCGACATGAAGCGGCTCGAAGCAGCTGTGGAACCTGCTGCGCCCGAACTCATCACAGACGCCGATTTTGCTGCCAACGCCTTCCTGGTCCGCGGCTACATCGGCCCGAAGGCCCTGCAGGACAACGGTGTGCGCTACCTGGTCGACCCCAGGATCGTCGACGGCGCCGCGTGGATCACCGGCGCGAACGAGCCGGGCAAGCATGTGGTGGACCTGGTGGTCGGGCGGGACTTCGTGCCCGACGGCACGATCGAGGCCGCCGAGGTGCGCGACGGGGATCCATCGCCCGATGGCCTTGGCACCCTGGTGACCGCCAGGGGGATCGAGATCGGCCACATCTTCCAGCTGGGTACCAAGTACACCGACGCATTCGATGTGGACGTCCTCGGCGAGAACGGCAAGCCCGTACGGCTCATCCAGGGTTCCTACGGTGTCGGCGTGTCCCGGATGGTCGCCGTGATCGCCGAGCAACACCACGACGAGAAGGGTCTGCGGTGGCCGAAGTCGGTGGCGCCCTTCGACATCCACCTCGTGATCGCGAACAAGGACGAACAGGCGTGGGCCGGGGCGCAGAGTCTGGCCGCCGACCTCGATGCAGCCGGCATGTCCGTGTTGATCGACGACCGCAAGGCGTCACCCGGAGTGAAGTTCAAGGACGCCGAACTGCTGGGCATGCCCGTGGTGGTGGTCGTCGGTCGTGGCTGGGCGAACGGGACGGTGGAGATCCGGGATCGCTTCACCGGCGAGGCCACCGAGGTCGCTTCCGACGTGGCGGTCGAGACGTTGCTTGCGGGCCGCTGACTCAGATCGTGCTGCCGGGCAGCGCGACGGTCGACGGTGAGATCCGTAGCGCCAGACGCCATGTCGCAGCCCGACGGGCGCTGTCGGTCAATCCGCCCAGCGCCAGGCCGCGTACGGCGGCGTCCTCGGCGCGTTCCAGCAGGGCGCGGTAGGCGATCGTGCAGTCCTCTTCGGTGGACAGCGCGACGGTGAGGGCAGAAACCGGGTCGGTGATCGGCTGCGGCAGATCGTAGCCGGGTGCGGCCTCCGGCACCTCGGTCGCGGCGGTGGTGAGAGCCGCGGTCAATTCTTCTCGGCGTGATCGATGTTCGGCGGTGAACTCGGCGATGGTCTGCGCCCGGGCCGCGGCCGCGTACGCGGCCACCACCCCGTAGGTGAAGATCGTCGCGTTCTCTGCATCCAGTGTCGCCGCGAGGGCGTCGGTGGTCACGGTCACGAGAGTTGCACCGCCACAGCTGTTGTGGTGCCGGCGCTGATCGACCCGAGGAGGCCGGCGACATACCCCTGGGTCTGCACCGCCAGGTCACCGGTCGACCGGGCGGAGGCGATCAGCTGTGCGCGCAACTGATCGATCGTCAGTGGGGCCGGCGGGCTCGGACTCGGCGCCGCGGAACTCGATGCGCTTTCCGCGCGTCCGCTGTCGAGACGGGTGATCTCGTCGGTCAGCGCCCGTGCATGCGTGCTGCGCTCCTGTGCGATCACGGTCAGTGCGGCCGCCCGGTCGGGATTGGTCGCCACCGCGGCCGTCGCGGCAGTTGCATCGGCGTTCGCCGAGGCGACCTGGGGGAGCAGCTGGTCGGCGAGCTTTTGTTTCGCGGTGACCTCCGCGCTGTCACCGCATGCAGCCACCGTCGCCACCGCGGCCGCACCCGCCGACAACACAACCGTCGATCGCAGGAAAACCCGTCGCGTAGGACTCCAGCTGGTGGAGCCCGAGGGTTCCACGGACCTCACCAGGTCCATCGAGTTTCGTATGTCACTGACCGTCACAGGTTCACATAGTGCCAGTCGCGCTCGGCAAGGGAAGACTCTGCCGGTTCGCGGTGGGTCGCGTGCCCTGCCGACCGAGCAGGTGGGCGAAACGGTGTCCGCGGGGCGTTAAGCTGATGGCCACACGCCGCATCGCCGATGCGAAGGCATGCGGCCGACTATGGACCGCTCGACATGCTGGGAACCGACAACTGCACATGGAGGAGACGCCGATGCCCGGGGCAATCGACCAGGACCGGATCAGCGCACTGCTCGAGCCGATCGCCGCTCAGAACGGCTACGACGTCGAGGAACTGACGGTGTCCGCCTCCGGTGCGGAGAACGTGGTCAAGGTGGTCGTCGACCGCGACGGTGGCGCCACACTCGACGAACTGGCCGCCCTGAGCAGATCCATCTCCGAAGTGCTCGACGCTCCGGCCGAATCCGACGACTCCGTCGGCGACACGACGTCCGCCGACCCGGTCGCCGCATTCGACACCTATGTGTTGGAAGTGACATCGCCGGGCGTGGACCGCCCGCTCACGGCAGCGCGTCATTGGCGACGCGCCGCCGGCCGCAAGGTTGTCGTCGACCTCGTCGGCGAGCCGCCCGAGCGGGTCGCCGGGCGGGTGGGGCGACTGACCGACGACGAGAACAGCGTGTCGGTGGTCATCAAGTCCGGCCGGGGACTGACCACCCGGCAGATCGAGCTGGCGGCGGTACGCAAGGCGTTCGTACAGGTGGACTTCGGTGAACCGTCCCCTGCGGAACTAGAGAAGTGCGGCCTCGATCCCGAACAGATCGAGGCAAGACGGAAAGGGAACAAATGAATATCGATATCGCAGCATTGAGAATGATCGAGGCCGAGAAGGGCATCTCGATCGACACCGTCATCGAGACCATCCAGTCGGCTCTGCTGACCGCGTACCGCCACACCGACGGATTCGCCCCCCACGCGTACATCGACGTGGACCGCAAGTCGGGTCAGGTGCGGGTGATGGCGCAGGAACGTGATGAGGACGGCAACGTCATCTCCGAATGGGACGACACACCAGAGGGATTCGGGCGGATCGCGGCGACCACCGCACGCCAGGTCATCCTGCAGCGTCTCCGAGATGCCGAGCACGACAAGAACTTCGGCGAGTTCTCCACCCACGAGGGCGAGATCGTCGGCGGCGTGGTCCAGCAGGATGCCCGAGCGAATGCACGCGGCATGGTGGTCGTGCGGATCGGCAGCGAGGCAACGGGTCAAGAAGGTGTGCTGCCGCCGGCGGAACAGGTGCCGGGAGAGAAGTACGTGCACGGCGAGCGGATCAAGTGCTACGTGGTGGGCGTCACCCGCGGGGCGCGTGGACTCCAGATCACGCTGTCGCGAACCCATCCGAACCTGGTCCGCAAACTCTTCTCGCTTGAGGTCCCGGAAATCGAAGACGGGTCGGTGGAGATCGTCGCCGTGGCCCGCGAGGCCGGGCATCGATCGAAGATCGCGGTGCACACCGGGGTCGCCGGGCTCAACGCCAAGGGCGCCTGCATCGGGCCGATGGGGCAGCGGGTCCGCAACGTGATGAGTGAACTGGCCGGAGAGAAGATCGACATCATCGACTACGACAACGATCCCGCGGTGTTCGTCGGTAACGCCCTCTCGCCGTCGAAGGTCATCTCGGTCACGGTGGTCGATCTGGCTGCCAAGGCGGCGCGGGTCGTGGTTCCCGATTACCAGTTGTCGCTGGCCATCGGCAAGGAAGGGCAGAATGCGCGGCTCGCGGCGAGGCTCACCGGATGGCGTATCGACATCCGTAGCGACGCCCAGCCCGATCCCGACCACGTCGAGTCGGCGGCGGGTGCGAGCTGACCGAAAACTCGCCGGAAAGGGTGGCATTGGCATCTGCAGCGCCCAGGACGGTAGACTTTGCGGTGGTCCACAGTGATCCTTCGCCCCACCGCGAGAAAATTCCGATGCGTACCTGCGTCGGATGTCGACAGTGTCGCCCGGCCACCGAACTCGTTCGGCTGGTCGTCTGCACCGACGACGGTCTCCCGGCTGTTGTGATCGACCACCGAAAGACCATGCCAGGGCGAGGAGCCTGGCTGCATCCCGAACCGGCATGTCTGGTGACGGCGGTGCAGCGCAGAGCCTTCGCAAGGGCATTTCGGCTCGGCGGGTTGACCGTCGACGCCGATCTACTGACCCGAGAGATCGAGTCGGTAGCCACACAGAGAGGCCGGCAGCAGTCGGCCACTAAGGACAGGTAGCAGAAGACATGAGCACACCGTGAAGTTCTTGCGATGAGCACGTTTCGGACGTAGACCGAGGTCGTAGCGGGCAATGCCGCTCGACCTCCAAGTGAGGAGAGCAGTGGCAGGCAAGGCCCGCGTGCACGAATTGGCCAAAGAACTGGGCGTGACGAGTAAAGAAGTACTCGCCCGACTCAGCGAACAAGGCGAGTTCGTCAAATCAGCGTCGTCGACCGTAGAGGCCCCCGTGGCCCGGCGACTTCGCCAGTCCTTCCCCGGGAAGGACGCTCCCGCCGCCAACGGTGGAGCACCGTCATCAAACGCCGGAGGCAGCGCCCCGGCAGCAAAACCATCAGCAGCCAAGCCGGGTGCCGCGCGCACCCCGGCTCCTTCAGCGCCGGCACCGAGCGGTTCGGCTCCGGCCGCGCCGTCGACCGGCGCAAAGCCTGGCGCCCCGCGCCCGGCGGCTCCCGCAGCCAAGGCGACACCGGCAGCACCCCCGGCGCCCCCGGCAGCAACTCCGGCCCCGCAGAACCGGCCCGCTCCCCAGCGTCCGGCACCGGCGGCTCCTCAGGCTCCCGCAGCATCGGCAGCCTCCGCGACCCCGCCTGCGGCTCCTTCCCGTCCGGCTCCGGCCGCACGGCCGGCCGCTCCGGGCCCCAAGCCCGGTCCGCGTGCGCCGCGGGTCGGTAACAACCCTTATTCGACGGCCGCTCCGGTCGAGCGTCCGGCGCCACGTCCGGCACCCGGCGCGGGCGGTCCCCGTCCCGGCGGCGGCCAGCGCCCCGCACCCGGCGGCGCGACCGGCGGACGCCCGGCACCGGGTCAGGGCGGTCCCCGTCCCAGCCCCGGCAGCATGCCTCCTCGTCCCAATCCCGGTGCCATGCCGGCTCGTTCGGCCCGCCCAGGCGGTCCGGGCGGACCCGGCGGAGCACGCGGCGGTCCCGGTGGCGCACGTGGCGGACCCGGCGGTGCCGGTGGTGCCCGCGGCGGTCCCGGTGGCGGCGGCGGTGGATACCGCGGCGGTCCCGGCGGCGGTGGCGGCGGAGCCCCGACAGGTGCTCCCGGTGGTCCTCCCGGTGGGTTCCGCGGACGCCCGGGTGGTGGCGGTCGTGGACGCGGCGGCGGCGCAGCCGGTGCCTTCGGTCGCCCGGGCGGTGCAGTCCGTCGTGGTCGCAAGTCGAAGCGGGCGAAACGCGCCGAGTACGAGAGCATGCAGGCTCCCGCAGTCGGCGGCGTGCGGTTGCCACGTGGCAACGGCGAGACCATTCGCCTTGCTCGCGGTGCATCGCTGTCCGACTTCGCCGACAAGATCGACGCGAACCCGGCAGCACTGGTGCAGGCGCTCTTCAATCTCGGTGAGATGGTCACGGCCACCGAATCGGTGAACGACGAGACGCTCGAGCTGCTCGGCGGCGAGATGAACTA
Source organism: Williamsia muralis NBRC 105860 (assembly GCF_001598915.1). Lineage (GTDB taxonomy): Bacteria > Actinomycetota > Actinomycetes > Mycobacteriales > Mycobacteriaceae > Williamsia > Williamsia muralis. The sequence goes on from NZ_BDAP01000003.1 coordinate 161,339, forward strand.
CGTCGTGCAGGTCGTCAGTCCTGAAGACGAAGATCGCGAACTGCTCGACTCCTTCGACCTCACCTACGGCGAAGACGCCGGTGGCGAGGACGATCTCGAGCAACGTCCGCCGGTGGTGACCGTCATGGGTCACGTCGACCACGGTAAGACGCGACTGCTCGACACGATCCGTAACGAGAAGGTCCGCGAAGGCGAGGCCGGTGGCATCACCCAGCACATCGGTGCCTACCAGGTCCTCACCGAACTGGACGGCAACGAGCGGCTGGTCACCTTCATCGACACCCCGGGTCACGAGGCGTTCACCGCCATGCGTGCCCGTGGTGCCAAGGCCACCGACATCGCGATCCTCGTGGTCGCGGCCGACGACGGTGTCATGCCGCAGACGGTCGAGGCCATCAACCACGCACAGGCGGCCGACGTGCCGATCGTCGTGGCGGTCAACAAGATCGACAAGGAAGGTGCTGATCCGCAGAAGATCCGCGCTCAGCTCACCGAATACGGTCTGGTTGCCGAGGACTTCGGCGGCGACACCATGTTCGTCGACATCTCCGCCAAGCAGGGCACCAACATCGACGCGCTGCTCGAAGCAGTTCTGTTGACCGCGGATGCCTCACTCGACCTTCGGGCGAACCCGGACATGGACGCGCAGGGTGTGGCCATCGAGGCCCACCTCGACCGCGGCCGCGGCCCGGTGGCAACCGTGCTCGTGCAGCGCGGAACGCTCAAGGTCGGCGACTCGATCGTCGCCGGAGACGCCTACGGTCGTGTCCGACGGATGGTCGACGAGCACGGCGCCGATGTCACGGCGGCTCTGCCGTCGCGCCCGGTCCAGGTCATCGGTTTCACCTCGGTGCCCGGTGCAGGCGACAACCTGCTGGTCGTCGACGAAGACCGCATCGCCCGCCAGATCGCCGATCGCCGCAATGCGCGCAAGCGCAATGCGCTGGCCGCACGCAGCCGCAAGCGGATCAGCCTCGAAGATCTCGATTCGGCTCTGAAGGAGACTTCGCAGCTGAACCTGATCCTCAAGGGCGACAACTCGGGAACCGTGGAAGCGCTCGAAGAAGCGCTGCTCGGTATCGAGATCGACGACGAGGTGCAGTTGCGGGTCATCGACCGCGGTGTCGGTGGCGTCACTGAGACCAACGTGAACCTGGCCTCGGCATCGAACGCGATCATCATTGGGTTCAACGTCCGTGCCGAGGGCAAGGCAACCGAACTCGCGAACCGCGAGGGTGTCGACATCCGGTACTACTCGGTGATCTACCAGGCCATCGACGAGATCCAGAGCGCGCTCAAGGGCATGCTCAAGCCGATCTACGAAGAGGTCGAACTGGGTCGGGCCGACATCCGTGCGATCTTCCGTTCGTCGAAGGTCGGCAACATCGCGGGTTGTCTGGTCACATCGGGCATCATGCGCCGGAACGCCAAGGCACGTCTGCTGCGCGACAACGTCGTGGTCGCCGAGAACCTCACCATCTCCTCACTCAAGCGCGAGAAGGACGATGTCACCGAGGTCCGCGACGGCTACGAATGCGGTCTCACGATCACGTACAACGACATCAAGGTCGACGACGTCATCGAAACGTACGAGTTGCGGGAGAAGGCACGCGAATGACGTCGGCGACGGACATCAAGGTCGACGACGTCATCGAGACGTACGAGTTGAGGGAGAAGGCCCGGGAGTAATCCCGGACCAGGACGTCATGTTTGTCGGCTCCCTGGAGATCGACCTACTGCTCGGAGACGTCCGGTCCCTGAAGCAGAAGCGCTCAGTGGTGCGGCCAATCGTCGCATCACTGGCGCGTCTGCGGGTTTCGGTCGCCGAGGTCGACGACCGCGATCTGCACCGCAGGGCGCGGATCGGGGTCGCGGCAGTCGCCACCGATTCCCGGCACATCGGTGAAATACTCGATGCCAGTGAAGATCTGGTCATGCAGCGGCCTGAGGTCGAAGTGTTGTCCGTCCGGCGCAGAATCCGCAGCAGCGACGACGACTGAGCTCACTGCAGCACAATTACTCGAGAAGAATTCGGCTCACGGGCCGGTCTGAGAACAGAAGGAGTGAGGTCCCATGGCAGACCCCGCACGGGCACAGCGGTTGGCGAAGCGGATCTCATCGATTGTCGCCACGGCCATCGCCAAGGAGATCAAGGATCCCCGGCTGGCCTACATCACGGTCACGGACGCGAAGGTGACCGGCGATCTACACGATGCAACAATTTTCTACACGGTGATGGGTCCGTCGCTCGACGAAGAACCCGATTACGCGGCGGCGGCAGCCGGTCTGGCCAAGGCGACCGGCATCCTGCGGTCGAAGGTCGGAGCCGGAACAGGCGTCCGCTTCACCCCGACACTGAGCTTTGTGTTGGACAAGGTGCCCGACACCGCACGTGATCTCGAAGAGCTACTCGAGCGTGCCCGCCAGCAGGACGAGGAAGTCGCCCGGCTGGCCCGCGATGCCGCCCCGGCCGGCGACCCGGACCCCTACAAGGAACCGGCCCGGGCCGATGGTGATCCCGGCGACGAAGGTGCGGGTACTGCGGGTGCCGGCGAAAGGTGAACACCACCGAAACGGCGGCCACCTCCGCACTGCGGTCGATCGTCGACGTGCTGGCAGCTGCCGAGCACGTCACCGTCCTCTGTCATACGCGACCTGACGCCGACACCATCGGTAGCGGCCTTGCCATAGCCGGAGCACTGCGACGCCGAGGCACCGTGGTGGAGGTGAGCTTCCCCGATTCGACGACGCTACCTGCGGCGCTGGCCGAATTGCCCGGCGCGGACACGCTTGTCGAGCCGGGCGAGGTGGTCGGCCACCCCGTCGTGGTGACCGTGGACTGCGCAAGCATCCATCGTCTGGAATCGCTGGCCGCCGTTGTGGAGGCGGCGCAGTCATCGGTGGTGATCGACCACCACGCGTCCAACGACGGTTTCGGGACCATCAACTTCGTTGATCCCACTGCCGACTGCACGGCCGAACTCGTTCTCGAGATCATTGATGCCCTCGAGGTGCCGCTCGACGTCGAGGTCGCCACCTGCCTCTATGCCGGCGTGGTCACCGACACTGGGTCATTCAAGTGGGCGAGCCCCCGATCACACAGGATCGCCGCTCGGTTGCTCGAACTGGGCGTCGACGGCCGGAGATGGACTCGGCGACTTCTCGACACCCACCGGTTCGCGTGGCTGACGATGGTTGCCGCCGCCCTCGACTCGGCGGAGCTGGTTCCCCACGCGTTTGCCGGACGCGGTCTGGTCTACGCCGTGGTCGACCACGAGTCCACCGCAGCGCTCGGCTGGGAAGAGAGCGAGAGTGTGGTGGACATCGTGCGCACCACCTCCGAAGCCGAGGTCGCGGTTGTCTTCAAGGAGGCCTCGCCGGGTCAGTGGACGGTGTCGATGCGGGCCAAGTCGGAGGTCGACCTCGTCCCGCTGGCTCGGCTACACGGCGGCGGCGGTCATCGGCTCGCGGCGGGATACGGCGCCACCGGGACGGCCACGGAGGTCGTCGGGCAGTTGTTGCGCTCGGTGTGACCGAAGCACCCGTCGGGGAGTTCACTCCCACCAACAGCCGAATCCTGCGGTTGTCGGCCTCGGCCCTGGTTGTTCTCGTGGCCGAGCCGTTGTACCTGATGCTCGATCTGGCCGTTGTCGGCAGGCTCGGTGGTCTCGACCTCGCAGCGCTCGGTGTCGGGGTGCTGGTCTTGTCGGTCGTCAGTACCCAGCTCACATTCCTGTCGTACGGCACGACGGCCCGGGCTGCCCAGAAGTTCGGCGCCGGCGACCGGGCAGGCGCGGTGGGCGAGGGGTTGCAGGCCACGTGGATCGCGCTGGCAGTGGGTGCGATCATCGTGGCGGTCATGCAGGTGGCCGCGCCCTGGATCCTCGAGGTGCTCACCGGCGGTGGTGAGGTGGCCACCGAGGCGGTCGACTGGCTGCGCATCGCGGTCTGTGGGGTGCCGTTGATCCTGCTGTCGATGGCCGGTAACGGCTGGATGCGCGGCGTGCAGGACACCCGGCGTCCCATTCTGTACGTGGTTGCCGGACTGGGTCTTTCGGCAATTCTGTGCCCGATTCTGGTGCACGGACTGCTCGGTGCGCCGCACCTGGGGCTCGTGGGCAGCGCAATCGCCAACGTCATCGGCCAGAGTCTGGCCGGGCTCCTGTTCGCGATCCGCGTACTCCGCGAGTTCAGTGCGGTCACTCGCCTGACGCCGGTGGGCGCCGGACCCGGTGATCGATCGACGGTGTCCAGGCGTCCTCAGTGGACGGTCATCGCAGCGCAGCTGACCCTAGGCCGCGACCTCATCATGCGCAGTCTCGCCTTTCAGGTGTGTTTCCTGTCCGCAGCCGCCGTGGCGAGCCGGTTCGGCGTCGCAGCGGTCGCGTCCCACCAGCTCGTCCTGCAGCTCTGGAACTTCGTCGCCCTCGTCCTCGACTCGTTTGCCATCGCGGCCCAGGCCCTGGTCGGTGCCGCCCTGGGAGCCGGTGCGGTCCCGGCAGCCTGGAGAGTCGCCCGCCGCGTGATCGCTTGGTCGCTGGGTGTGTCGGTCCTCCTGGCAGCGATGTTCGCCGCGGGCAACGCCGTCTTCCCGCGAGTGTTCACCTCCGACGCCGCGGTACTCGACGAACTGTCCACGCCGTGGTGGTTCTTCGTCGCGATGCTCCCGATCGCGGGAATCGTTTTCGCCCTCGACGGCATCCTCCTCGGGAGCGCAGACGCGGCCTTCCTGCGCACCTCGACACTGCTGTCGGCAATCATCGGATTCTTGCCGCTCATCTGGTTGTCCCTGGCGTTCGACTGGGGTCTGGCCGGTATCTGGACCGGCCTTGTCGTGTTCATGGTGCTGCGGCTGGTCACCGGTGCGTGGCGAGTGCACGGTGGCCGTTGGACCGAGGTGGCATCCGGGCGACCCCAGCGCCCTGAACCGGGTCCACCCGAACCTTCGACTACCCTCGCGTGACGGGGCGGAAGACGAGACGGGCAGATCTGTGAACATCGGCGAGAGGACGCGACATGGCGACACTGTGGGCGATCAGTGACCTGCATGTCGCGCACCGCGGGAACGAATCGATCATCGACCGGATCCGGCCCGAGGGCGACGGCGACTGGCTGATCGTCGCCGGTGACGTCAGCGAACGTACCGACGACATCTCCGACACCCTGCGCCGCCTCAAAGCGCGGTTCGAGACCGTGATCTGGACCCCGGGCAACCACGAGCTCTACACCACCGCCAAGGATCCCATGCAGATCTTCGGCGTCGCACGCTACGACTACCTGGTGCAGATGTGTCGCGATCTGGGCGTCGTCACACCCGAGGACATCTACCCCCTGTTCGACCCCGGTGACGGGACCGCACCGGTTCGTGTGGTGCCGATGTTCCTGTTGTACGACTACACCTTTCGACCGAAAGGCACCGTCAACAAGTTGCAGGCCCTGGCTGTCGCCAGGGAGAACAACGTGGTGGCCACGGACGAGTTCCTGTTGTCGCCCGAGCCATTTCAGACGCGCGACGCCTGGAGTCGGGCCCGCATCGACCAGACTCGCCGCCGGCTCGACCGACTCGACCCCACCGAGCGCACAGTGCTGATCAACCACTGGCCGCTGCGACGAGAGCCCACTGACGCATTGATGTACCCCGAGTTCGCCCTGTGGTGCGGCAGTGAACTCACCGACGACTGGCATCTGCGGTACAACGCGATGTGCAGCGTGTACGGACACCTGCACATTCCCCGCACCACCTGGTACGACGGCGTGCGGTTCGAAGAGGTGTCGGTCGGCTACCCGCGCGAGTGGGGCCGCCGTGGCCTGCCGGATCCCTTGCTGCGCAAGATCGTTCCCGATGACGGTTTACTGCCCGAGTACCTGCCCGAACACGGCGCCCGGTTCGAGCTGCCCCCGGACTACAAGGAACGCGCCGAGGAGTTCGCCCAGAAGCTGGCCAAGAAACGTGAGGACGTGAAGGTGCGCCGCGCCGAGCGTGAACAGAAGCGAGACGAGACACCATGATCGAGAAGCTGTTTCCCTCAGGGGTCGCAGTGGCCGAGTCGTTCGGCGAGATGGCCGACGCCGAGCCGATGGCCGCCGAGGCCTCGTTGATCGCCCGTGCCGTGGACAAGCGTCGTCGCGAGTTCATCACCACCCGCAACTGCGCACGAGAGGCGCTGAGCCGACTGGGTGTCGAGCCGGTGCCCATCCTGCGTGGCGACAACGGTGAACCGCTGTGGCCCCGTCAGATCGTGGGCAGCCTGACCCACTGCGACGGGTATCGGGCGGCGGTCGCGGGCTACGCGATGCAGGTCCGTTCGCTGGGCATCGATGCCGAACCGCACGAGCCTCTGCCCGAGGGAGTTCTCGAGCACGTCAGCATCGAGCCCGAGCGAAAGGTGTTGGCGGCCCGGGACTCGGACGTGCACTGGGACCGACTGCTGTTCTGCGCAAAGGAAGCCACCTACAAGGCGTGGTTCCCGTTGGCCAAACGTTGGCTCGGTTTCGAGGATGCGCACATCACGTTCGAGCAGACCGCAGAACGCACGGGCACTTTCCGTACCGAACTCCTCGTGGACGGTGCCACCGTGGACGGGGGCCAGCCTTTGCTCGGGTTCGATGGGCGCTGGTTGGTCCAGGACGGTCTCATCGTCACCGCGATCGTGCATTGAGGAGTAGACCGTGAGTTCTCGACCACCACATTCAGGCCTTGACGGCGCGGGCCTGATGATCATCGACAAGGCCGCCGGCGTCACGAGCCACGACGTCGTCGCCTCGTGTCGCAAGCTGCTCAAGACACGGCGCGTGGGGCATGCCGGAACACTCGATCCCATGGCCACAGGCGTGTTGGTCATCGGGGTGGAGCGGGCGACCAAGATGCTCGGCCTCCTCTCGCTGACCACCAAGGCGTACGACGCGACGATCCGGCTCGGGGCCACCACCGACACCGACGACGCCGAAGGCAGCGTTCTCACCCGCACCGACACGAGCGACCTCGATCACGCGCGCATCCACACCGAGGTCAAACCGCTGACGGGGGAGATCAGCCAGATCCCGGCCCGCGTCAGCGCCATCAAGGTCGACGGTCAGCGCGCGCATGCGCTGGCCCGCGAAGGCGCCGACTTCGAACTCAAGGCCAGACAGGTGACGGTGTCTCGATTCGACGTCGTCGACATCGAGACCGTCCAGGACGGCGACGCGGTCTACACCGACGTGCGTGTCCAGGTCGAGTGCTCGGCGGGGACCTATATCCGGTCGCTGGCACGGGACCTCGGGGCCGAACTCGGCGTGGGTGGCCACCTCACGGCACTGCGGCGCACGAGGGTCGGTCCGTTCGGGCTCGACGTGGCGCGCACGATCGCCGAATTGGCCGACGACCCGACGGTGTCGCTCGACATCGATGCAGCAGCGCAGTTCGCCTTTGCCCATCGCAACATCACCGCGGAGGAAGCCGAGTCGATCAGTCAGGGGCGCTGGCTCGAGCCGATCGGGATGGCGGGGGTCTACGCAGCCATCGACCCTGAGGGCCACACCATCGCGCTGCTGCAGGAAAAGGGCCGCAGAGCCAGCTCGGTGATGGTGGTCCGGCCGGCGACGTTGCGCTGAGAACCGTCTCGGCCGAGTTCAGCTCGGCTCACTTCAGTCGGCGAGCCAAATAGCCCGTGCGGCAATGTCTCCGAGATCGATCGGGGTTCCGCCGTCGATACAGATCTCGATGGTGCCGGCAAACGGGCGACGTTCTCGGACGGCGATGGTGCGGTCGAGCGCGATGCCCACCGAGTCGAAGTAGCGCAGCATCTCAGGGTCGGTGTCGGCGATGCGAGCGATCCGTCCGGCGGTGCCCACGTCCACATCGGCGAGCACCCGGGCCGATGGCGACGGCACCGACCCGTCCACCTGCGGTATCGGGTCGCCGTGGGGATCTCGGGTGGGGAAGTCGAGTTTCGCGTCCAGCCTCGACAGGAAGCGGTCGGACACGGCGTGCTCGAGTACCTCGGCCTCGTCGTGCACCTCGTCCCATCCGTAGCCGAGTTCGCGGACGAGGAATGTCTCCAGCAGACGGTGCCGCCGGACCATCAGCACCGCGGCCGTTCTGCCGGCCTCGGTGAGCGTGATCGATCCGTAGCGCTCATGCACCACGAGGTCCTGATCGGCGAGCTTGCGGATCGCCTCGGACGCGGTGGACGGTGACACGCCGAGACGTTCGGCCAACATCTTGGTGGTGATCTTCTCCGGCCGCCATTCCTGGCCGGTCCAGATCACTTTCAGGTAGTCCTGCGTCACCGAGGACAGTTCGGACACGCCCCGCTGGTCGGCGGAGTCGGTGAGATCCTTCCCTGTTTCTTCGGGAGCATCAGATGGAGGCACCTGTCGAGCTTAGGACGCGACACCACCAGACGTCAGATCGCCATGGGGAGTTCGGTGTCGCGGTCCCGCGGGCGGGGTCGTAGGCTTGTGCCGTGTTGCGCTGGCGAGGGCTTGAGGATATCCCCGCGGACTGGGGCAGATGTGTGGTCACGATCGGCGTCTTCGACGGCGTGCACCGAGGTCACGCGCAGTTGATCACGACCGCGACCAAGGCCGCCGAGGAACGTGGTGTGCCCGCGGTACTGATGACATTCGATCCCCATCCCGCCGAGGTGGTGCGCCCGGGAAGTCACCCTCCCCAGTTGTCCACCCTCACCAGGAGGGCCGAGCTCGCCGAAGAGTTGGGCATAGACGTGTTCTGCGTCATGCCGTTCACTCCCGTGCTCGCCGCCCAGTCCCCGAAGGACTTCGCGCACGAGGTGCTGGTCGAACGCCTGCACGCGCAAGAGGTCGTGGTCGGCGACAACTTCACGTTCGGGAAGAAGGCCGCGGGCAACGTCGAGGTACTCAGGACATACGGCGAGAAGTTCGGATTCGGCGTGCAAGCGGTGTCACTGCTGGGTGAGCATGCGGTGACGTTCTCCTCGACATACATCCGTTCGTGTGTCGACGCCGGAGACGTCGCGGCGGCGGCCGAGGCCCTCGGCCGACCCCACCGGGTGGAAGGCGTCGTCGTCCGTGGTGACGGACGTGGCCGCGAGCTGGGTTTCCCCACCGCCAACGTGGCACCGCCGATGTACTCGGCCATACCTGCCGACGGCGTGTACGCGGCCTGGTTCACCGTTCTGGGAGCAGGTCCGGTTGTCGGGCAGGTGGAACCAGGGGAGAGTTACCAGGCGGCCGTGTCGGTCGGGACCAACCCGACGTTCTCCGGACGCACGCGCACCGTCGAGGCGTTTGTTCTCGACACCAAGGCCGACCTCTACGGCCAGCACGTCGCAGTCGACTTTGTCGGACGCATCCGAGGGCAGGTCAAGTACGAGTCGGTGCAGTCGCTGATCGACCAGATCGCAGCCGATGTCGAAGAGACCCGTGTGGTGCTGGCATCCGGGCCCGATCCAGAGGACTGACTCGCACGTCGGCCCGCTCGAGGGGTCCAGGCCTCGATTTGGCCTGGTGACCGCCGCGCCGGTACAGTGGCCAGTCGGTGTGTGCTGCGGTTCGCGGTGGCTGCACCAAGATCTTCAAGGGTGGTGGGTCAAAACCACCCGGAGTTCTCCCATCAACGCGCGGACGGCATTTTCAGGAGTTTCTTGTGGCATTGACCGTTGAACAGAAGAAGACCATTCTCGCCGAGTACGGCCTGCACGAGACCGACACCGGTTCTCCCGAGGCTCAGGTTGCGATGCTGACCAAGCGCATCACCGACCTCACCGAGCACCTCAAAGAGCACAAGCACGACCACCACAGCCGTCGCGGACTCCTGCTGCTCGTCGGCCGTCGCCGTCGTCTGCTCAAGTACGTCGCCAAGGTCGATGTGCAGCGCTACCGCTCGCTCATCGAGCGTCTGGGCCTGCGCCGCTAGTAAGGCCCCAACTGGCCTGCGCCGGAGGTGCCGAATGGCGCCCGGCAGGCCACTGCACCACCGAGAGTGCGAACGCCGAGGATATCGAGTGATATCCTCGGCGTTGGCTTTTGTACCAAGAAGATCACGGCCGTTTGCGCGGCAGTACCCGGTCGGCATCTGCGGCCCGGACACACTGCAGTAGGTGAGCGGTCCTCGGTAGTGGCTCCCGGAGACACGATTCTCCGGCGGCTTCGATCGATGGCCGTCACGCGACGTGCAATTGCCTCCTCTTGGTTCAGGGCCTACTCGCGTGTGTTCGCCCGCGAGTCGACCGACCGTAAGCAGGTCGTCATCTCTGACGCCTGACGAGAGGAACCATCAACACATGACTGACGTCACCACCACAGACACCGTCGATTACGACGACGAGATCACCGAAGCCACCGCTGTCATCGACAACGGCACCTTCGGCACCCGCACCATCCGTTTCGAGACCGGCCGGCTCGCGCAGCAGGCCGCAGGCGCGGTTGTCGCCTACCTCGACGACGAGACGATGCTGCTGTCGGCCACCAGCGCCGGCAAGCACCCCAAAGACCATTTCGACTTCTTCCCGCTGACGGTCGATGTCGAAGAGCGCATGTATGCGGCCGGCCGCATCCCCGGGTCGTTCTTCCGCCGCGAAGGCCGCCCGTCCACCGACGCGATCCTGACCTGCCGCCTGATCGACCGGCCGCTGCGCCCGTCGTTCGTCGACGGTCTCCGTAACGAGATCCAGGTCGTCGTCACCATCCTGAGCCTTGATCCCAAGGACCTGTACGACGTGGTGGCCATCAACGCCGCCTCGGCGTCCACCCAGATTGCGGGCCTCCCGTTCTCCGGGCCGGTCGGTGGCGTGCGGGTTGCGCTCATCCCGACCGACGAGAACAAGGCCGGCCAGTGGGTCGCCTTCCCGACCGTCGAGCAGCTCGAAGGCGCCGTCTTCGACATGGTCGTCGCCGGCCGGATCGTCTCCGGCGAGGGTGACTCCGCCGATGTCGCGATCATGATGGTCGAGGCCGAGGCCACCGACAACGTGATCGAACTGATCGAGGGTGGCGCGCAGGCGCCCACCGAAGCCATCGTGGCCGAGGGACTCGAGGCCGCCAAGCCGTTCATCGCCCGTCTGTGTGAGGCACAGCAGAAGCTCGCCGCCGAGGCAGCCAAGCCCACCGGCGACTTCCCGCTGTTCCCGCCGTACGGGGACGATGTCTTCGCTGCTGTCGAGGCTGCAGGTTCGGCGAAGCTCTCGGAGATCCTGACCATCGCGGCCAAGGCCGAGCGCGACGACAAGACCGATGAACTCAAGAGTGAGATCCTCGAGCAGCTCGCCGGACAGTTCGAAGGCCGCGAGAAGGAAATCGGCGGCGCATACCGGTCGCTGACAAAGAAGCTGGTACGCGGGCGCATCCTCACCGACCACTTCCGGATCGACGGTCGCGGTGTCACCGACATCCGCTCGCTGTCTGCCGAGGTCGCCATCATTCCTCGCGCACACGGTAGTGCCCTGTTCGAGCGTGGCGAAACCCAGATCATGGGCGTCACCACTCTCGACATGGTGAAGATGGCGCAGCAGGTCGACTCCCTCGGGCCCGAGACCAGCAAGCGGTACATGCACCACTACAACTTCCCGCCGTACTCGACCGGTGAGACCGGCCGGGTGGGTTCACCCAAGCGTCGCGAGATCGGCCACGGCGCACTCGCCGAGCGCGCCCTGATGCCGGTACTGCCGAGCGTCGCCGAGTTCCCGTACGCGATCCGTCAGGTGTCCGAGGCCTTGAGCTCCAACGGCTCTACGTCGATGGGCTCGGTGTGCGCCTCCACGATGTCGCTGCTCAACGCCGGCGTGCCCCTGCGTGCTCCGGTTGCCGGCATCGCGATGGGCCTGGTGTCCGACGAGATCGACGGCCAGACCCGCTACGTCGCCCTGACCGACATCCTCGGAGCCGAGGACGCCTTCGGCGACATGGATTTCAAGGTTGCAGGCACCAAGGACTTCGTGACCGCACTGCAGCTCGACACCAAGCTCGACGGCATCCCGTCGAAGGTTCTGGCATCGGCGCTCGCCCAGGCCAAGGACGCCCGCATCACCATCCTCGACGTGATGGCCGAGGCCATCGACGAGCCGGATGAGATGAGCCCGTACGCGCCCCGCGTGACCACGGTCAAGGTGCCCGTCGACAAGATCGGTGAGGTCATCGGGCCCAAGGGCAAGATGATCAACTCGATCACCGAGCAGACCGGTGCGAACATCTCCATCGAGGACGACGGCACCGTGTTCGTCGGCGCCACCGATGGTCCGTCTGCGCAGGCCGCGATCGACATGATCAACGCCATCGCCAACCCGCAGCTGCCCAAGGTGGGCGAGCGGTTCCTCGGAACCGTGGTCAAGACCACCACCTTCGGTGCCTTCGTGTCGCTGCTCCCGGGCCGCGACGGTCTGGTGCACATCTCGAAGCTGGGTAAGGGCAAGCGCATCGGCAAGGTCGAGGACGTGGTCAACGTGGGCGAGAAGCTCCGCGTGGAGATCGCCGACATCGACGACCGCGGCAAGATCAGCCTCGTCCCCGTCGACGACGACGCGGCTTCGGCCCCGGCCGAGGCGGAGCCCGTCTCGGAGGCGAACGCCTGAGCAACGCAACAGGTTTGACCTCGTCGCGGCCGAAGTCCGCGTCGACCGCGAGCCACCGGGCAGTACGGAGATCCGTGCTGCCCGGCGGGCTGCGGGTGGTCACCGAACACATCCCGGGGGTCAGGTCCGCATCGGTCGGCCTCTGGGTGGCGGTCGGTTCGCGTGACGAGAAGCCGTCGGTTGCCGGCGCTGCACACTTTCTCGAGCATCTGCTGTTCAAGTCGACGCCTACACGAACGGCAGCGAGTACGGCGCAGCAGATCGATGCCATCGGCGGTGAACTCAACGCCTTCACCGGCAAAGAGCACACCTGCTACTACGCGCACGTACTCGACGAGCACCTGGCCACGGCCATCGACATCGTCGGTGACGTCGTGCTGCGCGGTCGTTGCCGCGCCGAGGACGTCGAGGTGGAGAGGACCGTTGTGCTCGAGGAGATCTCGATGCGCGACGACGATCCCGAAGACCTGCTCGCCGATCTGTTCATGACGGCGATGTACGGGGACCATCCGATCGGACGGCCGGTGATCGGGTCGGCAGAATCGATCACCGACATGACCAGAACGCAGATCAAGTCGTTTCACGGTCGTCGGTACACACCCGACAAGATGGTGCTGTCGGTCGCCGGAAACGTCTCACACGCCGACGTTCTCGCCGCAGTTCGGTCCACCTTCGCCGGTCATCTCGGCGGCGACGCCGCACCCGCCCCGATTCGTGTGGGAAGCAAGACGATCGGTGGCCTGCCATCGCTCGAGTTGTCCTATCGCGACACCGAACAGGTACACATCCTCCTCGGTGTTCGCGCGCCGGGCAGGGGCAATCCGGATCGATGGGCACTGTCCGTGCTCAACACCGCGCTCGGGGGCGGGCTGAGTTCTCGGCTGTTCCAGGAGATCCGGGAGTCGCGAGGTCTGGCGTACTCGGTCTACTCGTCGGTTGATTCATTTGCCGACATCGGAGCATTCTCCGTCTATGCCGGTTGTTCGCCCGACCATCTGGCCGAGGTCGTCACCGTCACCGGAGAGATCCTGTCCCAGGTTGCCCGCGAGGGCATCACCGAGGAAGAACTGGTGCGCGCCAAGGGTTCGTTGATCGGCGGCATGGTGCTGGGGCTCGAGGACTCTCAGTCCCGGATGCATCGAAACGGACGCGGCGAGATCAACTACGGCAAACAGCTCTCCGTCGAACAAACGCTTCGCAAGATCGAACGGGTCACCGTGGCCGATACGAGCCGGGTGGCAAGCGAGTTGCTGAGCCGGCCCATGGGGGCCGCGGTGGTCGGCCCATACCGCTCCCGTCGGCAGTTGCCGAAATCACTGACCGGCCTGATCTGCTGATCGGGTCCCGGCCTGGCACGATGAGTCAATGGTCCAGATCGCGGAGTTCCTTGCCGCCTACCCGCCGTTCGACTCACTCGACGAGTCGGAGATCGCACGGATCGCTGCGTCGTCGCGGCTCGAGCACCACGAGTCCGGTAGCCAGATCATGGACGGATTCAGCCGGCCGGTCGAGGAACTCGCCGTTGTCGTAGCCGGCCAAGTGGAACTGTGGAACTCGCCCGATCACAAACCCGATGGCCCGGACGAGATCCTCGGGCCGGGCGGAGTGTTCGGCTACTCGGCGATGCTGACCGGATCGTCGATCGGGCCGCTGGCCGTCGCGGCCGGCCCGGTCCAGGTCTGTCGCGTCCCCAATCATGCTGTGCGTGCGGTCTTCTCGTCCCTGGCGGGCGCCGAGTTCCTTGCCCGCAAGCTCACCGTCGCGCAACGCACCGACTCGTTGTCGATCAACGACTACGGCACCGTGGACGAGCTGATCCGCACGGCCCCGGTGGTCGGCTCCGGATCGATGACGGTGCGAGAGGCCGCATCCGTCATCACCGAGCATCGCAGCGGGTACATTGTGATCCCCTGTGACGACGGGCGTTTCGGTGTGCTGACCGACCGGGACATCCGTGCCCGTGTGGTCGCCACCGGAGCAGATCTGCGGACCCCGGTGCACGAGGTCATGACCTTCCCCGCGATCACCGCGGTGACCAATGCGCCCGCTTCCGACGTACTCGTCAACATTCTGGAGCACGATCTGACCTGTGTCCCGGTGGTCGATCCGGGCGGTAAGCTCCGGGGAGTTGTTCTGCCCGGTGACTTCGTCAATGCCCCTGCGGGTATCAGTGTTGCTCTGCGAGAACAGATCACGCGTGCCGACTCGATCGACACCCTGCAGGACCGTGGCAAGCGGATGCGATACCTGGTGGCTGATCTGCTGCGACGTGGTCGGCCGTCCTTCGAGGTCACCGCCGTTCTGTCGGTGGTCACCGATGCCGTGGTGCGCCGTGCCCTCGAGATCGTCTTGGGTGGGCACCCAGAATTGGACCCCGCCGCCCTCACCTGGCTGTCGCTCGGCAGCAATGCGCGCCGGGAACCAGTTCTCAGTTCTGACGTGGACAGTGCGGTCTCGTTCGCCGAATCGGTGAACGACCCGGAGTCGATAGCGGCGTATCGCGCAGCGTTCGCCGAGGTCGGCGAGGTCTTGCGCGGCTGCGGGCTCAGCATCGACAGCAACGGCGCATCGGCAGAGATGCCACTGTTCTCCCGCACCCACAGTCAGTGGCAGGAAGCGGCCCAGCAGTGGCTGGTATCGCCCCTGGACAACAAAGGCATGATCCTGGCCTCCCTACTGCTCGACGGCCGGCCCATCTGGGGTGATCCGGGTGTCACCGCCGTGTCCGAGGTGTTCGGCAACGTGCGGTCGCATCCTGGCACCATGCGACTGCTGCTTGCCGAATCGCTGTCGTACCGAGCGAAACTCCGCTCGATGCGAGACGTGTTGTCGCGGCGCGGTGGGACATTCGACATCAAGTCCCACGCGTTGATCCCCGTGATCAACATCGCCCGGTGGGCTGCGTTGAGCGTGCAGAGTCCGGAGTTGGGTACGCGCGCACGGCTGGGCGCCGCAGCAGGTAGCCCGATGCTCACCGAGGACAACGCCAACACACTCATCGAGGTGTTCGAGGTCTTGCAGAAGATCCGGCTGACCTACCAGGTAGCCCAACTCGACAGAGGGGAGAGGGCCACGGACGTGCTCACCATGTCCAGACTGTCACCGCTGGACCGCAGTCTTGTCGGACAGGCCGTGCGAGAGGTGTCGGCGGTCCAGCGGCGGATGGAGAACATGTCGCACTACTTGTCTGTCCGGGAGTTCGTCGACCCGCCCGCGTGAGCGGAGTCGTCGAGGGGCGATGTGCCCAGCGGGATCTCGAGATCGGCCGCCACGTGCGGGCACAGCATCTCACCGCGGTGGGTGCTCAAGCCCTTGGCGAGTGCGGCGTCGCGACGCAGCGCCTCGGTCCATCCGAGGTCGGCCAGCTTCAGTACGTACGGCAAGGTGGCGCCTGTGAGCGCCATCGTCGAGGTCCGGGCCACTGAGCCCGGCATGTTGGCCACGCAGTAGAACACCGAGCCGTGCACCATGAACGTCGGGTCGTCGTGCGTGGTCGGTCGTGAGTCCTCGAAGCATCCACCCTGGTCGATGGCAATGTCGACAAGGACCGATCCTTCTCTCATCTCTGACACCAGCGTATTGGAGACCAGCACAGGGGCTTTCGCGCCGGGGACCAGAACCGCGCCGATCACGAGATCGGCGTTCTTGATCGCCTCGCCGAGCGCGAGCGCGGTGCTGTACCGGGTGTGTACCCGACCGGAGAAGCGGGCGTCGATCGCACGCAGCTTGGCGATGTCGAGGTCGAAAACGGTCACCGTTGCCCCCATACCCATCGCGATGGTTGCGGCGTTCACGCCACTGACCCCGCCCCCGATCACCACGACGTCGGCGGGGGCGGTACCCGGGACCCCGCCCATCAACACACCACGTCCGCCGGCCGACCGCATCAGGTGGTAGGCGCCGACCTGCGGGGCCAGCCGACCGGCGACCTCGCTCATCGGTGCCAGCAGCGGGAGCGAACCGTCTGCGGCCTGGACGGTCTCGTAGGCGATGGCAGTGGTACCGGATTGGAGCAGGGCGTCGGCGCACGCCCTGCTCGCCGCGAGGTGCAGGTAGGTGAAGAGCACCTGACCTTCTCGCATCAGCTCGTATTCAGGTGCGATGGGTTCTTTCACCTTGAGCAGGAGTTCGGCTTGGTCCCATACGGCTTTGGCGGTGCCCAATATCTGTGCGCCGGCCTCTTTGAAATCGGTGTCGGAGATGGCCGAGCCGGCGCCGGCGTTCTGCTCGATGATGACCTCGTGGCCTCGCCGAGTCAGTTCGGCCACTCCTGCCGGGGTCACCGCGACCCGGTATTCGTTGTTCTTGATCTCGCGTGGGATTCCGACACGCATGACTTCTCCTTGTGATTGAGGTAGGTCCAAGCGTGAAACTTGTTCGATCCCGGCGCAATATATGTGACGATAATTCTCTGGAGTCGGGCTTGTACCGACAATTCTTCGATCTTGGAGGTTCGCGTGACACCTGAGCCGAATATTGTTCGACCGCGGACGGCCGGGTTGGATGACGTCGATCGCAAGATCTTGGCGTTGCTGCAAACCGATGCGCGTATGTCCAACAGTGCGCTGGCTGCCGAGGTGGGCATCGCCGCTTCGACCTGCCACGGCCGGATTCGCCGGTTGGTCGACATAGGAGTGGTGCGCGGGTTCTTCGCCGACATCGATCCGGCTGCCGTGGGCCGACCGCTGCGAGCGATGGTAGCGGTGAGTCTGCAATCGGACGCGCGGGGCCAGATCCGTCGCTTCGTGGCGGAGATCGGTGGGCACGACGAGGTGATCGACGTCTTCTTCCTCGCAGGTACGGACGACTACTTGCTCCATGTGGCCACCGCCGACACCGAGACGCTTCGTCAGTTCGTGGAGATGCTCAACTCGCGTCCCGAGGTGGCCGGGACGACAACGTCATTGGTGTTCGAGCACCTGCGCGGTTCGGCGCCGATCTTCTGACCGGTCGATGTGTTTGCGTAGACGGGTAAAAGTGCGACCACCGCCCGCCGCGACCACTGCGACGGGCTCGTCGACGTCGCCGTACACCGCCACGAAGCGATCCGACTCCAGATTGCCTTCGACGATGCTGGGCGATTGCCCTGCAGGTATGGTCCCGCACACCTGAAGCCTCAGATCATACTGATCCGACCAGAAGTACGGCGCCGTGTACTTCGGCGGAGGCAAGCGCAGCAGCGATCGCGCCGCTCGTCGTGCGTGGTCGAGCGCCGCCGCCCAATGTTCCTGTCGCACATGGGTAGCCGTGATGGCGTTGTACACGCGGGCACAATCTCCGACCGCGTATACGCCGGCCACCGCGGTGGCGCACTGTTCGTCGGTGAGGAAGCCGCGGTCGATCGCCATCCCGGATGCGGCAGCCCACTCGGTGTTGGGGAGGGCTCCGATTCCGATCACCACGGTGTCTGCCGGTAGTTCGGTGCCGTCGGCGAGCGTCACCGACTCCACCCGGGCGGTTCCGTTGATCGTCTCGATCGCTGTCCCGGTACGCAAGGTCACCCCGTGCCTGGCGTGCACGCTGTGTAGCCAGTGCGCCAGTCGCGCACCGAGCAGGGCCGCACCGGGGGCCTCGGACGCCTCGACGATGGTCACCGACATGCCTGCTGCTGTTGCACTCGACGCCACTTCACATCCGACGAAACCGGCACCGATCACAACCATGTGACCGCCGCGCCGCATGGATTCGCGGAGCTCGAGAGCATCGTCAAGGGTTCTGAGGGTGTGTACGCCGGCCATGTCTGCGCCGATCAGGGTGCGCGGCCGAGCGCCGGTCGCCACCACCACGGTCGCTGCGGTGATCGAAGTGCCGTCGTCGAGCAGTACATCGTGCCCGGCTGCGTGATGGTCGATGCCGATCGCCGAGGATCCCAGGCGCCACCGGAACTCGGTCAGGTCTTCGTCGTCGGTCAGGCCGACGGGTGCGCTGGTTTCGCCCTGGCACAGAACAGCTTTCGACAGAGGCGGCCTGTCATAGGGCAGATGGTCCTCCGCCCCGATGAGGGTGATCTCGCCGGTGTGCCCGAGTGCGCGTAGTTCGCGGGCGGTCGACAGACCGGCAAGCGAGGCCCCGACGATCGCCACGGAGGCGGTGGACGGGTCTGCGAGCGATGGTTCGGCCGTGGTGTCCGATGGCGTCCCGCTCACGCGGCGTCGTGCCCGGAGAGCTGCAGGTAGATCCGGCCGTCCTCGACCAGGGTCTGATGAGTCCGGACCGCGATCTTCGCCGGGGGTCCCGACGGCAGTCCGGTCCGGAGGTCGAAGCAGGCTTCGTGCAGCGGGCACTCCACCGCGCAGCCTTCCACCCAGCCGTCGGCCAGCGACGTCTCCTGGTGGGTGCAGGTGTCGTCGATCGCGAACACCCCGTCTTCGGTGTGGAACACGGCGATGGGTGGTTGACCCGGGGGAGTGACACGTGCGACCTCCCCGGCCGGCAGGGCGTCGAGAGTGGACACCAAGTAGTGCTGAATGGCCTGGTCAGGAGTGATTGTCATGGCAGCCTCGATGAAGTCGGTGTACAACTCACGACGGTTGAGTTGCGTCAGTTGCAACTAAGTTCGGTATGCGCAACAGCGTCGCATCCGGCGGAGCGTCAGTCAAGCCGACCGGCCGGTTCCGGCGGTGTCCCGGGAGCGCCGCATTAGGCTGAGCGACGATGACTGAAGCCGAGAGTGAAACCCGTCCCGCATCGATCCAGTCGGTGGACCGTGCCCTCCAGGTGCTGGAGATCCTTGCCCGCCAGGGTCAGGGCGGGGTGTCGGATATCGCCGACACCCTCGGAGTCCACAAGTCGACGGTGTCCCGGATCGTCTCGGTCCTCGAGGCGCGGGGGTTCGTCGAGCAGTTGTCTGATCGTGGCAAGTACCGGCTCGGCTTCACGATCGTGCGGTTGGCCGGGGCGACGATGGCGACCCGCGATCTGGGCAAAGAGAGTCGCGAGATCTGTGAGGGACTTGCCGACGAGGCCGGGGAGACGGTGAATCTGGCGATCCTGGAAGGTGATCGGGCCATCAACATCACCGAGGCGAGCGGCCCGCTCGGGATCGCGCTGCGAACATGGGTCGGGCAGAGTTCGCCCGCGCACGCGACATCCAGCGGCAAAGTCCTCCTCGCCGCCGTGCCGGAAGGGCGGTTGAGGCAGACCCTCGGCGACGAACTCGAGCGGTTCACCCCCCGCACCATCACCGACCTGACCGAGTTGCGCGAGCAGCTGCAACTGATCTCCGCGCGCGGGTGGTCCTGCGCAGTCGAAGAGCTCGAGGACGGCCTCAATGCGATCGCTGCGCCGGTTCGTGACCACACCGGCGATGTGATTGCGGCGCTGAGTATCTCCGGACCCAGCTTTCGGCTCACACCCGAGGCGATGGATGCGTTCTCGCCGCGGTTGTGTGGAGCGGCGCTGGACGTGAGCCGGAGACTCGGCTTCCCGGGCTGAGCTGCCCGATTTGGCTGTCCGCTTGACACACGCGTGGCGCGGCTTCACCATTTGTTGCGTAGGGCACGAACGAGTTGCGTAATGCGCAACGCTCGGGCCGTCTCGCCGCAAACGTTTGGAGTCCCCGGGTGGTGCAACCGCGATTTCTGATCATCGGTGCGGGTGTGGTCGGATCGGCCTTGGCCGATGAGCTGACAGCGCTGGGATACACAGAGGTGACCGTCCTCGACCGCGGTCCACTCGCGCCTGGTCAGACGCCGATGACAGGTGGGTCCAGTTCGCACGCACCCGGATTGGTGTTCCAGACCAATCCGTCGCGGACCATGGCGGAGTTCGCGCGCTACACGGCCACCAAGCTCAGGTCGCTGAACACGGCGGACAGCCTCTGTTTCAACACTGTCGGCGGGCTCGAGGTTGCCACCACGCCCGAGCGACTGGCCGACCTGCACCGGAAGGCGGGCTGGGCGCAGGTCGAGGGAATAGAAGCCGCGGTCGTCGATGTCGACGAGTGCGTGCGGCTCCATCCGCTGATCGATCGAGACATCGTTCTGGGCGGCCTGTACACGCCCGCCGATGGCCTGGCCGGTGCGCCGGCCGCGATCGGGATGCAGATGCGGCGGGCAATCGACCGGGGCGCAACGTTCTTCGGTGGCCAGCAGGTGATCGAGATCAGCCAACGGGCTGGTGTGGTGACCGGCGTCCGCACCACCGAGCGCACGTTCGAGGCCGACGTCGTGGTCTCGTGTGCCGGGTTCTGGGGCGCCGAACTCGGGAACCTGGTCGGACTGCGGGTACCCCTGGTCCCGATGGGGCACCAGTACGCCAAAACCACTGCGCTGCCCGTTCTTCGGGACCATCGTGATCAAGCGCGAGGCCACGCCGATGCGAGACTGCCCATTCTTCGGCATCAGGACGCCGACCTCTACTATCGCCAGCACGGCGAGGCGATGGGCATCGGGTACTACGGGCATCGCCCGATGCCGGTGGACATGGCCTCTCTCGAGGAATTGACCGCGGCCCAGCCGATGCCCTCGATGCTGCCCTTCACCGATACCGACTTCGCTCCTGCCTGGACCGAGTCGATGCGTCTTCTGCCTGCGCTTGCCGAAGTCGGCGTGGTCGAGGGGTTCAACGGCATCTTCTCGTTCACCCCGGACGGGGCCCCAATGATGGGCGAACATCCCGCGCTGTCCGGATTCTGGGTGGCGGAGGCGGTGTGGGTCACGCATTCGGCCGGTGTGGCCAGGACCATGGCGCGGTGGATCACAGACGGAACCCCCGACCTCGATCTCCATGGTTGTGACCTCGCCCGGTTCACCTCCTCGCAGCTGACGGCCGATTACGTGGCCGACACGAGTGCACAGGCTTTTGTCGAGGTGTACGACATCATCCATCCCCGCGACCAACGCTCGGTGCAGCGCGGCCTCGCCAAGAGCCCGTTCCATGCGAGGCACGTGGACGCGGGCGCGGTTTTCCACACCGGCCGCGAGTGGGAACGGCCGGCCTGGTTCGAGAGCAACGCGGGAATGGTCGACAGTGACGTCCCATACCCCCACGACGGGTGGGCCCGCCGGAACTGGTCGCCGATCGTGCCGGCCGAAGCTCTCGCAACCCGCCGCCGGGTGGGCTTGTACGACATGACGTCGCTCATGCGGATCGAGGTCACGGGTGCCGACGCCACGAACTTCCTCGACAGGATGCTGACCCGCACGGTGCGGCGACCGATCGGGACGGTGATCTACGCGCTGCTCCTGGACGAGTCCGGCGGTGTCCGCAGTGATGTGACGGTTGCCAGGCTGGGCGAGAACACCTTTCAACTCGGTATCAACGGACCGATGGACATCGACTGGCTGCAACGGCATCGAGCCGATGCCGACGTCACCGTCACCGACATCACCGCCGCCACCTGTTGCGTGGGTGTATGGGGGCCGTTGGCCCGTGAACTGGTGGCGCCTCTGTGCTCGATCGATCTGTACGACACCACACTCGGCTACTACCAGGCTGCCCGCGCGATCATCGGCGGCATTCCGGTGACCATGATGCGTATCTCCTACGTCGGCGAGCTGGGGTGGGAGATATACGCCGACGCTGCCCACGGCGAATTGTTGTGGGACACATTGGCAGACGCGGGAGAACCACTAGGTGCGGTGTGGGCGGGGCGCGGGGCGCTGGACGTGTTGCGCCTTGAAAAGGGTTACCGCGCCTGGGGCACCGACGTGGATGCCGAGATGTCTCCCGAGGAAGCAGGGTTGTCCTTCGCGGTGGGAAAGAAGCACGACTTTCTCGGCAGGCACGCGCTCGAGGCGAGGGCGGTGCGCTCGAAGCTCCACACCCTCGTCGCTCGAGACCCACAGGCGATCGTCATGGGCGGCGAGCCGGTGACCGCGACCGGTCGCGTGGTCGGCTTTGTCACCTCGGCTGCATTCTCTGCCTTGGTGGGCCGGACGATCTGCTATGCCCGACTGGCGCCGCACCTGTCTGTCGGAGACACCGTCGCCGTGGAGTACTTCGGGGAGCTCCTCGACTTCGACATCACCGAACCGGTGCTGGTCGACCCAGAGGGAGCACGTGTCAAAGGTCTGATCGGAGTGAAAAATTGAGTGACCGCAGCGCGGGGAACTACGACGTCATCGTCCTGGGTCTGGGTGGGATGGGCTCATCGGCCGCCTATCACCTGGCGCGCCGAGGTATGCGGGTCCTCGGGCTCGAGCGGTTCGCGCCTGCGCACGACAAGGGGTCCAGCCATGGCGGATCGAGGATCATCCGGCAGTCGTATTTCGAAGACCCCGCTTATGTGCCGCTGTTGCTGCGCTCCTACGAACTGTGGGAGGAGCTCAAGCAGAACAGCGGTGTCGACGTCTACTCGATCACCGGTGGTCTGTTCATCGGCCCACCCGACTCGACGACCTTCTCCGGTTCACTGCGGGCATCGGAGCAGTGGGGTCTGGACCACGAGGTGCTGACCGATCGTGAGGTGCACCAGCGCTTTCCGGCCTTTGAGCCGCCCGCGGGACAGTTCGCACTCTATGAGCGTATGGCGGGTTTCGCACGACCGGAGTTCACCGTCCGGGCCCACATCGGGCTGGCAGAGCAGGCGGGTGCCGACCTCCACTTCGGAGAACCGGCGCTGTCGTGGACCGACGACGTCAACGGGGTGAGCGTGCACACCGAGGCCGGTACCTATCAGGCCTCGCAGCTCGTTGTGTGCCCGGGCGCGTGGGCGCCGAAAATACTGTCCGACATCGGGATTCGGATCAAGATCGAGCGACAGGTGATGTACTGGATCGATCACTCGCCGGGGTCGCCGTCGATGGAAGGCGGCCCGATCTACATCCAGGAGAACAACAACGTCGAGCAGATCTACGGGTTCCCGCCGATCGACGGTCCTGCAGGTGGAGCAAAGGTGGCGTTCTTCCGCAAGGGAACCGAATGCACACCGGACACGATCGACCGGGAAGTCCACCCGGATGAGCGCAGGGACATGCTGGACCGGGTCTCTCAGCTGCTTCCAGGGTTGAGCGGTCCGGTTCTGGACACGGCCACGTGCATGTACTCGACGACTCCGGACGAGAATTTTGTCATCGCCCGACACCCGCTGCACACCAACGTCTCGGTCGCCTGCGGATTCTCGGGCCACGGGTTCAAGTTCGTGCCAGTGGTCGGGGAGATACTCGCCGATCTGGTCGAGCATGGCACCACCGACCATCCCATCGCCCTGTTCGATCCGGCCAGACTGGCGAGCGCATGACCGTCACCGAACCGGCGGATTCGCCGGCATCGGGGCGACATGCCTCCAGACCCTCTTCTGCGCCTTCGGAACCGGCGTTGATTCCCACGCTGGCAGGCGAGGCGTACACCGATCCGAGTTTCTTCGCGGCCGAACAGGAACGGATCTTCGAGCGGATGTGGTTCTGTGCCGTGCTCGTCGCCGATGTGCCCACTGCCGGTTCGTTCCGCACAGTCGTCATCGGCCGAGAGAGCGTGCTGGTCGTCCGGGGTCGCGACGGGACATTACGTGCGTTCCTCAACAGTTGCCGCCACCGCGGTGCACTCATCTGTGACCAGCCCGAGGGGCAGGTGCGGCGCAACCTGCAATGCCCGTATCACGCCTGGACCTACGGGCTGGACGGAAAACTCGTCGCCGCACCCAACCTGGCCGATCTCGGTGACATCGACCGGGCCGCTTACGGTCTGATCCCCGTCGCCGCCACCGAGTGGCTCGGCTACCTGTGGGTCTGTCTGGCCGACACCCCGCCGTCGTTTGCCGACGAGGTTGTCGGCGCCGTGACGGACAGGCTCGGGAGCACGGAGTCGATCGAGCGATACGAGGTCGATCAGTTGGTACTGGGCCGACGTGAGCGGTACGAGGTCGCCGCGAACTGGAAGCTCATCATCGAGAACTTCATGGAGTGCTATCACTGCGCCACCATCCACCCGGAGTTGACCGAGGTGCTGCCGGAGTTCGCCGACGGTCTGGCGGCCCAGTACTACGTGGGCCACGGCGCACTGTTCGGCGAGGATGTCGAAGGATTCACCGTCGACGGTTCACCCGGCCACGGGACATTGCCGGCGTTGTCGGATGCGCAAGATCGCCGGTACTACGCGATCACGGTACGGCCGCAGGTGTTCATCAACCTGGTCCCCGACCATGTGATCGTGCACCGGATGTACCCGGTGGCGGTCGACGCCACGGTTGTCGAATGCGACTGGCTCTATCGGCGAGAAGTGGTGGATTCAGGTGCGGACCTGGACAAGTCGGTCGAGTTGTTCCATCGGGTCAACCTCCAGGACTTCGCCGCGTGTGAGCGCACTCAGCCGGGCATGTCCTCTCGTGCCTACCGCCGCGGCGGCGTACTGGTTCCCGCCGAGCACCACATCGGCGAGTTTCATGATTGGGTACGTACGGAGGTCGATCCGGCGTCATAGTTGTTCCACGACACACCCGGCCGCGCGAGATCGGCCCAGGGCGAGAGGAGTCCGACCGCGTGGCAGATCTGTTGATCGGAGGCAAGTGGGTCGCCTCGTCCTCGGGCGAGCGACGCGATTGCATCAATCCCGCAGACGGTTCGGTGGTGGCGACGGTCGACGAGGCGAGTGCCGATGATGCTCGTGCTGCCGTCGACGCGGCCCGCGCCGCCTTCCCGGTATGGTCCGCCACCGCTGTCGCCGAGCGTGCCGCTGCTCTCGACAGCATCGCGGACCTCCTCGGCCGCGACCGCGAGCAGCTGGCCCGTATCGAGACCCTCGACACGGGGAAGACCCTGGCAGAGAGCCACATCGACATCGACGATGTGATCTCGGTGTTCCGGTACTACGCGAATCTGGCACGCACCCAGGCCGACCGGGTCGTCGATGTCGGCAACCCGGAGGTGATCTCGCGGGTGGTGGCCGAACCCGCAGGGGTCTGCGTCATGATCGCCCCGTGGAACTACCCGCTGCTGCAGATCTCGTGGAAGGTGGCTCCGGCGCTGGCTGCAGGTTGCACCATGGTGCTCAAACCCAGTGAGGTGACCCCCCTTTCGACCATCGAGTTCGCAAAGCTGATGTCGGAGGCAGGTGTCCCGGACGGGGTGGTGAACCTGGTCCAGGGGAGCGGCGCTGCGGTCGGCGGGGCGCTCACCGACAACCCCGACGTCGATCTCATCTCGTTCACCGGTGGACTCGCCACCGGTCAGAAGATCTGCGAGGTGGCGGCCAAGCATGTCACCAGGGTTCTCGTCGAACTGGGCGGGAAGAACCCGCACATCGTTTTCGCCGATGCGCTTGCGGACGACCAGGCGTTCGCCAATTCGGTGGACCAGGTGCTCACAGGTGTATTCCTTCATTCCGGCCAGGTGTGCTCGGCCGGAACCCGATTGATCATCGAAGAGTCGGTGGCCGATGACTTCGTCGACGCGCTGGTCACCGCGGCCGAGCAGATCGTGATGGGTCCGGGCCTCGACCCGGCGAGCAGGACCGGCCCCCTGGTGTCCGAAGCGCAGCTGCGCAAGATGCAGGAGTTCGTCCGGGTGGGTGTCGAGGAGGGAGCCGCCCTCGTCGCCGGCGGACGACAGCCCGATGACGAGGAACTCGCGTCCGGGTTCTTCTTCCTGCCGACCATCTTCGACCACTGCGATCGGAGCATGCGGCTGATCCGCGAGGAGACGTTCGGTCCGATCCTCACCGTCGAGCGATTCAGCTCCGAGGCCGAGGCGCTCGAACTCGGCAACGACACGGAGTACGGCCTCGCTGCAGGTGTCCGCACCTTCGATGCCGCCAAGGCCGAGCGCATGGCCCGCGGGCTGCGTCACGGCACCGTGTGGGTCAACGATTTCGGCTACTACACCCCGGCCGCGGAATGGGGTGGTTTCGGGCGATCCGGCAACGGACGCGAACTCGGACCGACAGGGCTGTCGGAATACCAAGAGCTCAAACATATTTGGAACAACACCGCGGCGCCCGCCGCGGGATGGTTTTCCGGCTAGGCGAGGCGTCCTTCGAAAGGTTATGGCCCAATGACCACAACGCAACCCGGGGGCGCGCCCCCGCTCGGATCGACATCTTCGTCCGCCGACACCGGGATGGAGCATTTCGGTTACAAGCCCAGCCTCGATCGCAGTATCGGCAAGTTCGCCAGTTTCGCGGCCGGCGTGTCCTACATCTCGATCCTGACCGGCACCTTCCAGTTGTTCTACTTCGGTTTCGGTACCGCCGGTCCGGCGTACCTGTGGTCCTGGCCGCTGGTGTTCATCGGACAGATGGCTGTTGCTCTGTGTTTCATGGAACTGGCCGCGAAGTACCCTGTCGCGGGCTCGGTCTACAACTGGTCAAAACTGTTGGGCAGCAGGATCGTCGGATGGTCATCGGGCTGGCTGATGCTCACGGCGTCGATCGTCACGCTCGCGGCCGTGGTACTGGCACTGCAACTCAACCTGCCCCGTTTGTGGAGTGGCTTCCAGATCATCGGAGATGGCACCGGAGAGTACGACTACGCGGGCAACGCAGTCATCCTCGGCACGATACTGATCATCATCACCACGGTCATCAACGCGCTCGGCGTGAAGCTGATGGCCATGATCAACAGCGCGGGTGTGTTCATCGAACTCATCGCGGCTGTCCTGATCGCGATCATCCTGGCGGCCAACATCGAACGTGGCCCTGATGTGTTCTTCTCCACGAACGGCTACGGCACCGGAGAGAGCGGTGGCTACCTCGGTGCGTTCTTGATCGCCTCGCTTGCCTCGGGATATGTGATGTACGGATTCGACACGGCCAGCTCACTCGGCGAGGAGACGATGGAGCCGCGGCGCACGGCTCCCAAGGCCATCTTCCGAGCGATCCTGGCGTCCTTTGTCATCGGCGGCGCCATCCTCGTGTTCGCGGTCATGGCTGCGCCCGACCTCGACGATCCGGCGCTCGGCGAGCAATCAGGCAGTCTGCAGGGCATCGTCGAGGCCGTGATGTGGGGACCGCTCGGCGACATCTTCCTGGTGTGCATCGTGATCGCGGTCATCGTGTGTTCGCTTGCCGTGCACACTGCTGCGATCCGGCTCACGTTCGCGATGGCGCGCGACAATGCTCTGCCGTTCGGCAATGCCCTCGCCCGCGTCCACCCCAAGACCCAGACCCCGGTGGTGCCGGCCATCGTGATCGGCGTGTTGGCCGTGCTGATCCTGGTCATCAACATCAACCAGCCGAAGATCTTCACGGTCCTGACCTCGATCGCGATCATCATGATCTATCTCGCGTACCTCATGGTGACCGGTCCGTTGCTCAAGAAGCGTCTGCAGGGACAGTGGCCGCCGAAGGACCTCAAGGAGGACGGCTACTTCACCATGGGACGGTGGGGGATGTTCGTCAACATCGTCGCCGTCGTCTGGGGAGCCGCGATGGCGCTGAACCTCGCCTGGCCGCGGGAAGCGGTGTACGGCACCCCTTGGTACAACACCTGGGGTGCGTTTGTGTACATCGGCATCATCCTGGCCGCCGGGTTGCTGTGGTACGGCCTCAAAGGACGTCACCACATCGGGGTGCTCCGGTCTCACGCGTCGTCCACCAAGGAGTGAATCCCTGTGCCGCAGCAGCATTTCGACTATGTGATCGCCGGGGGAGGCACAGCGGGATGTGTGCTCGCTGCCCGGCTGAGTGAAGATCCTTCGGTGACGGTGTGCCTGGTGGAGGCGGGGCCCACCGATGTCGACAACAAGGACATCCTGGAACTCTCGGCGTGGATGCACCTGCTCGACTCGGGCTATGACTGGGACTACCCGGTCGAACCGCAAGAGATCGGCAACTCGTTCCTGCGGCATGCCCGCGCAAAGGTGTTGGGCGGATGCTCCTCTCACAATTCCTGTATCGCGTTCTGGCCGCCGGCCGAGGGGTTGGCGGAGTGGGAGGCGTCGGGACTGACGGGGTGGGGTCCGGATTCGATCTGGCCGCTGGTTCGCAAGCTCGAACGCAACGACGCCGAGGGCTCGCACGGACACGACGGCCCGGTCCGGTTGCGGGACGTGCCACCGGGTGACCCTTGCGGCGCAGCCGTTCTCGAGGCGGCCGCCCAGGTCGGGCTGCCCACCGTGGGCTTCAACCGCGGTGAGACCGTGCTGAACGGCGCCGGGTGGTTCCAGATCAACGCCGACGAAGACGGCACCAGGATGAGCACCTCACACGCTTATCTGCATCCCATTCTGGGGTCGCGGCCGAACCTCGAGGTACGCACCGGGTGCTTTGTCAGTGAGGTGGTCTTCGAAGGCACCGCCGCAGTCGGGGTGCGCTACCAGCGGCCGGACCTGACCGGATACGACGTCGTGTCCGCGACACGCGAGGTGATCGTGACCGCCGGGGCCATCGACACCCCGAAACTGCTCATGCTGTCGGGGATCGGTCCGGCAGAGCACCTACGGGAGATGGGCATCGAGGTCCGCGTCGACGCGCCCGGTGTGGGTGCAAATCTCGACGACCACGTCGAGGGACTGGTGTTCTGGGAATCCTCACGTCCGATGGTCACCACGTCGAGCCAGTGGTGGGAGATCGGATTGTTCGCCACCACCGAGCCGGATCTTGTGCTGCCGGACCTGATGATGCACTACGGAAGTGTGCCGTTCGACATGAACACCCTCCGGTGGGGTTACCCGACCACCGACAACGGTTTCTGTCTGACTCCCAATGTCACACAGGGTCTTTCGCGCGGAACCGTGCGGCTGCGCAGTCGCGACTTCCGTGACCGCGCGAAGGTGGATCCGCGGTACTTCACCGATCCGGACGGCCACGACGACCGCGTGATGCTGGCCGGGGTGAAGCTCGCACGCACCATCGCCGAGCAATCACCGCTCAAGCAGTGGATCGCGCGTGAGTTGGCCCCGGGGCCCGACGCCGTCACCGATGACGAACTCCTCGACTACATCCACAAGACGCACAACACGGTCTATCACCCGGCGGCCACCGCGCGGATGGGTCCCGACGGCGACCCGATGGCCGTGCTCGATCCGCAGTTGCGCGTACGCGGCACCCAGCGGCTGCGGGTCGTGGACGCGTCGGCAATGCCCAAGCTCCCCGCGGTGAACCCGAACATCACCGTGATGGCCATGGGAGAGAAGTGCGCCGAGCTGATCAAGGCAACGTGAACGGCCTGCGCCACCGTCGGGCCCACTGACCAGACGCCCACTGACTAGACTCGGCCGGGTGAATGACCAGATCAATGTCGGCGTACTCGGATCCGGCGGCAAAGTCGGGCAGGCCATCGTCGATGCGGTCGAGGCCGCCTCGGACCTGAGGTTGAGCGCCGGCGTCGACAAGGACGACCCGTTGACGCGTTTCGTCGAGACCGGTACGTCGGTGGTGGTCGACTTCACCCACCCCGACGTGGTGATGGACAACCTCGAGTTCCTGATCCACAGCGGCATCCATGCCGTGGTCGGGACAACGGGTTTCGACGACAATCGGCTCGACACCGTCCGCGGCTGGCTGGAGAAGAAGCCGGACGTCGGCGTGCTCATCGCACCCAACTTCGCGATCGGCGCCGTGCTGAGCATGCGGTTCGCCCAGCAGGCTGCCCGCTTCTTCGACTCCGTCGAAGTCGTCGAGCTACATCACCCACACAAGGCAGATGCCCCGTCCGGGACCGCGTACCGGACCGCACGACTGATCGCCGAAGCCCGCGCGGCGGCGGGCGTGCCGGTCAGCCCGGATGCCACCAGCACCGAACTCGAAGGCGCACGTGGGGCCGACGTCGAAGGTGTTCGTGTCCACTCGGTTCGACTGGCGGGCTTGGTCGCCCACCAGGAGGTGCTGCTCGGGACGCAGGGGGAGACGTTGACCATCAGGCATGACTCGATCGACCGGACATCGTTTGCGCCCGGAGTGCTGCTCGGCGTCCGCCAGATAGCGTCTCGGCCCGGCCTCACCGTGGGTCTCGACGAGTTGATGGACCTGTGAGCAACGCCGGTGAGTGACAAGCGTGCAGATGCCCGGCCGATCGTCCTCGCGATCGCGGCACTGGTTCTGGTGCTCTGCTTCTACTTCGTTCTGCTGGGCACTCGGGGTGTCGATCTGCTGACCAGTGGCGAGGCCGTCGGAGTCGGTCTCGGAATCGGAGTGCTCATCCTGCCGTTGCTGGGTGTCTGGATGGTGGTCGCAACACTGCGGGCCGGGCTCGCCCATCAGCGGCTCGCCAGACGAATGGCAGAAGAGGGCACCGAGCTGGACGTCTCCGCGTTGCCCAGGCGCCCGTCCGGCCGAATCGAACGCGAGGCCGCGGACGAGTTGTTCGCGCAGGTCAAGGCCGAATGGGAAGCAGACCCCAGCGATTGGCGCGCCACCTACCGCATCGCCCGGGCCTATGACTACGCCGGTGACCGTTCCCGTGCCCGCGAGATGATGAAACGCGCTGTCGCGCAAGAGAAGGAATCGAGTACTGCCGACGGCCGTGCTGATGGCTGACGCGCGGACATTGCTCGTGGTGCACCACACGCCTTCGCCGCCGACCCGTGAGCTGTTGGAGAAGGTGCTCGAAGGCACGGCCGACCCGGAGATCTCCGGTGTGCGGGTGCGACCCGTCGCGGCGCTTGCGGCCACCGTGCCCGACGTGCTGGCCGCCGACGGCTTCCTGTTCGGCACCCCGGCCAACTTCGGTTACATGTCGGGCGCGCTGAAGCATTTCTTCGACACCGTCTACTACCCGGTGCTCGGATCGGTGACCGGTAAGCCGTACGGGTTGTGGGTACACGGCAACAACGACACCGCGGGGGCGGTGGCTTCCGTTCAGCGCCTTGCTACGGGGTTGGAACTCGAGCCTGCGGCCGCGCCGCTCGAGATCACGGCAATCGACCCGTCCACGCGGGAGGCGTGTTACGAGCTGGGCGCAGTGCTGGCGGCCACAATCGCTTGAGCCACCGTCCTGCTCGAGGGTGTGCGAAGACTGGATGATTCGCCGCGGCGACACGCGGAAACGGTGCCGAGTCCGACGCACCCTAGACTTGACCCCGTGACGGACGCGGCCAAGATCCCAACCCCGTACGAGGACCTGCTTCGGCTTGTGCTCCACACGGGAACGCCCAAAGCCGACCGCACCGGTACCGGCACCCGGAGCCTGTTCGGTCATCAGCTCCGATACGACCTCGCCGAGGGTTTCCCGCTGATCACCACCAAGCGGGTGCACCTGAAGTCGATCGTCTACGAGCTCTTGTGGTTCCTCCGTGGCGATTCGAACGTGCGGTGGTTGCAGGACCGCGGCGTGACCATCTGGGACGAGTGGGCCGATGCCGATGGCGAGCTCGGACCGGTTTACGGCGTGCAATGGCGCAGCTGGCCGACCCCGTCCGGCGAACACATCGACCAGATCTCCGCCGCGCTCGAGCTGCTGCGCAGCGACCCCGACTCCCGGCGCAACATCGTCTCCGCGTGGAACGTGGGCGAGATACCGCAGATGGCTCTGCCTCCCTGCCACGCGTTCTTTCAGTTCTATGTCGCCGACGGCAAACTCTCGTGCCAGCTCTATCAGCGCAGCGCTGATCTGTTTCTCGGGGTGCCGTTCAACATCGCGTCGTATGCGCTGCTGACCCACATGATGGCCGAGCAGGCGGGCCTCGGTGTCGGCGAGTTCGTCTGGACCGGCGGCGACTGCCACATCTACGACAATCATGTCGAGCAGGTCACCACCCAGCTCCAGCGCGACCCGTATCCCTACCCACGCTTGTCGCTGGCGCGGCGGGACTCCATCTTCGACTACGAATACTCCGATATCGAGGTCCTGGACTACCGCTACCACCCGGGCATCAAGGCGCCGGTGGCGGTCTAGTTCTCCGATGACAATCGCACTCATCTGGGCTCAGGCTGCCGACGGGGCAATCGGTCGTGGTGGCGACATACCGTGGCATCTGCCCGAGGACCAACGGTACTTTCGGCAGATCACCGGTGGGCACCCGGTGGTGATGGGGCGGCGTACCTGGGATTCGCTCCCGGCTCGATTCCGCCCTCTGCCGGGTAGGGCCAATCTGGTTGTCACCCGCAATGCTCAATGGTCTGCAGACGGGGCGCAGACCCACGCGAACGTGCGCGACGCCCTCGACGCCGGACTCCACCTCGACGACACGGTCTTTGTCATGGGCGGTGGTGAGATCTACAGCGCGGCAATGGAATCTGCCCACGAGGCGTATGTCACCGAGATCGACCTCGAGGTGTCTGATGCCGACACCTGGGCGCCTGCACTCGATCCCCGCCGATGGTCGCTCGAATCGGACGGAGGCTGGCTCGAGTCGCCCACTGGGCTCCGCTATCGATTCCTTCGGTACTCGGCGACGCCGTGACAACCGTTCGACGAGCCCGGGCCGAATCGCTGTCGGCGACGCAGGCCCGCAGAATCGCCCTCGCCGCACAGGGTTTCACAGACCGCCGGCCCGCGGGTCCGGTGACCCGGCGTCACCTGCAGCGCGTCCTGGACCGAGTTCGCCTGTTCCAGATGGACTCGGTCAGCGTGGCCGTACGGGCCCATTACATGCCGTTGTACAGCCGGCTCGGTTTCTACGATCGCGGACTCCTCGAACAGGCCGCGTGGGAACCCACCGCCCGTCGTCCCGCGCTCTTGGCCGAGTACTGGGCACACGAAGCCGCACTGATTCCCATCGAGCATTGGCCGCTCTTCCGTTGGCGGATGGACGATTTCCAGCACGGGCGCTACAAGGAAGCAGTCGGTGACCCACAAGCCGCCGCGATGCGCACACAGATCCGCGAAGCGGTCGCCGAGTTGGGGCCCTGTACGAGCGGGATGCTCGAAGAGCATCTCGGCCACGAGAAGCGGACGCGCAAAGGCACGTGGTGGGACCGCAGCCACGTGAAGTACCTGTGCGAGGTGATGTTCGCTGCGGGTGAGCTGGCTGCGGTGCGACGCAGCGGTTTCGCCAGGTATTACGACCTCACCGAGAACATCGTCGGGGAGAACGCCGAGGTCACTGTGCCCCGGGACGAGGCGATCCGCGAATTGGTCGCCGGTTCGGTGACCGCGCTCGGTGTCGGCACCGAGGTCGACATCCGCGACTACTACCGTCTCAAGCCGCAGGCGGCCCGCGAGGCACTGGATGATCTCGTCGCCGCCGGGCGTGTTCAGCAGGTGGAGGTCGAGGGCTGGGCGAAGCCGGCATTCCTCGATCCCGCCGCGCGACTACCGCGAAGAGTTGAACGCACGGCCCTGCTCAGCCCGTTCGATTCGTTGGTGTTCTTCAGGCCCCGTACCGAGCGGCTGTTCGATTTCCATTACCGGATCGAGATCTACGTTCCCGAGGCCAAGCGCGTGCACGGCTATTACGTCTTCCCGTATCTGATGGGCGAGCGGCTCGTGGCCCGGGTGGACCTCAAGACCGACCGGGCAGGTGACCAGTTGCTGGTCCTCGGCGCGTTCTGTGAGAGCCGGTCCAATCCGTTGGAGGTGGCCACCGCGTTGGCCGCGGACCTGCTGGACATGGCACAGTGGCTCGGCGTCAGCAGGGTCGAGGTCGGTTCGCGGGGCGATCTGGCAGCCCCTCTCACCGCCGCCGTGCACGCTCAACTCTGAACCCGTCCTCGGCCCGACCATCGGGTCCGGGGCGGTGAAGGGGACAATCGGTGCTCCAACACGAAGAAAGAGGAATGCGGTGTCCGAACTGGTGCCATTGAAGGTGCAACTGGTGGCGAAGTCATCGTTCGACCCGCCGACCGATGTGCCGTGGACCACAGATGCGGACGGGGGTGAAGCCCTCGTCGAGTTCGCCGGGCGCGCCTGTTACCAGAGTTGGGACAAGCCCAATCCGCGGACCGCGACCAACGCCGGATATCTGCGTCACATCCTCGAAGTCGGGCATCTGTCACTGCTCGAACACGCCACGGTCACGTTCTACATCTCGGGGATCTCCCGGTCGTGCACCCACGAGCTGATCCGCCACCGACATTTCTCCTATTCGCAGCTGTCGCAACGCTTTGTGCCCGAACATGATTCGAATGTCGTCTGCCCTCCGGCGATCCGGGGCGACGCCGAACTCGAAGCCCTGTTCGTCTCGGCCACCGATGCCAGCCGCGCAGCCTACGCCGAACTGCTGACGGCACTCGAAGAGAAGTTCTCCGATGTGCCCAACAACATCCTGCGGCGTAAGCAGGCCCGTCAGGCCGCACGTGCGGTCCTGCCGAACGCCACGGAGACCAAGATCGTCGTCACCGGCAACTACCGCGCCTGGCGGCACTTCATCGGTATGCGGGCCACCGAGCACGCCGACGTGGAGATCCGCCAGCTGGCCATCGAGTGCCTGCGTCAGCTGCTCGACATCGCCCCAACTGTGTTCGGGGACTTCGAGATCGGGCGGCTCTCCGATGGGTCGGAAGTGGCCACGTCTCCGTTTGTCCTGGAGGGGTGAGAGTCGGGCCGGGACCGGCCGACCTCTGACGGCGCCGCGGATGCGGGATCGGCGCAGGGCCTCCGGTAACCTTAGCCACCATGACCACCGGTGAGACGCAACCGCAGAGCTTCCCTTTCGGGACTGTCAGTGTTGCCATGGTTACCCCGTTCACCGTCGATGGAAAGCTCGACCTGGACCGGGCCGGCGAACTCGCCGTGAAGCTCGTGGACGGCGGGTGTGATGGGCTGGTGGTCTCCGGGACCACCGGCGAATCGCCGACGACGACGCCCGCCGAGAAACTCGATCTGCTCAAGACTGTGCTCGCCGCGGTCGGTGACCGGGCCCGCATCGTACAGGGCGCCGGTAGTTACGACACGCGCGAGAGCGTCTGGTTCGCGAAAGAGGCGGCAGCACTCGGCGCGCACGGCCTCCTGGTGGTGACCCCGTACTACTCGAGGCCGCCGCAGACCGGTCTGCTCGCACACTTCACAGCGGTCGCCGACGCCACCGACCTGCCGGTGATGCTCTACGACATCCCGCCGCGCTCGGTGGTGCCGATCGAACACCGCACACTGCTCGAACTGTCACGGCACCCGAACATCGTCGCTGTCAAGGATGCCAAGGGCGATCTGAACTCGGCGGCGTCGCTGATGACCGACACCGGGCTGCAGTACCTGTCCGGTGAAGACGCGCTGAACCTGCCCTGGCTCTCGATCGGCGCGGCGGGGTACGTCAGCGTCATCGGGCACCTCGTACCCGATCGGCTGCGCGACATGCTCGACGCGGTGAACAAAGGCGACCTGGTTCGCGCCCGCGAACTGAATGCGTCGATGATCCCGCTCGTCAACGCGATGGGCCGACTCGGCGGCGTCACGATGGTCAAGGCCGCACTGCGCATCCTCGGTCTCGACGTCGGAGACCCGAGGCTGCCGCAGGTGCCGGCCACCGGCCCCCAGATCGAAGCCCTGATCGCCGATCTGCGCGTAGCGAAGGTGCTGTCATGACCTCACAGTCAGGCGCTGAATCCGCCGAGCCGGCCCGCCGCCGGGGACGAGTCATTCGAAAGGCCGGACCGCCGGCAGAGCCCCGTGTAGAGAAAATCGAGTCGAAACCCCCTGTGGCCAAAGCCCAAGAACCCGTGAACACCCCGCAATCCGCTCCTTCTGCCCCGAGGGAACAGTCGGCCCCCGCGACCAAGGCCCCGAAAGCCGCCGGTTCGAACACCTCCGGTAACAAGCGGCCCTCGCGAGACCGCAAAGGCGGCGGACGCAAGGCCGTCGCAGACAAGCGGTCCGAGCCGAAGATCGTCGATCCCACCGAGAAGCTCGGGGCTCCGCGGCGACTGCCGGCCGGCGGCCTGCGGGTCGTAGCCCTCGGCGGCATCGGTGAGATCGGCAGGAACATGACCGTTTTCGAGTACGACGGTCGTCTGCTCATCGTCGACTGCGGTGTGCTCTTCCCCGAGGACGCCCAGCCCGGTGTCGACCTGATCCTCCCGGACTTCCGGTACATCGAAGACCGCATCGACGACGTCGAGGCGATCATCCTCACGCACGGCCACGAGGACCACATCGGTGCGGTCCCGTTCCTGTTGCGACTGCGTCCGCAGATCCCGGTCATCGGGTCGAAGTTCACCCTCGCCCTGCTCGCCGCCAAGTGCCGCGAACATCGCCAGCGTCCGAAACTGGTCGAGGTCGTCGAGGGCGAGAAGACCACGCACGGACCTTTCGAATGCGAATATTTCGCGGTCAACCACTCGATCCCCGATGCTCTCGCGGTGGCGATCCGGACCGGTGCAGGCGTTGTCCTGCACACCGGCGACATCAAGCTCGACCAGCTGCCGCTGGACGGCAGGCTCACCGACCTCGCCGGGTTCAGCCGCCTCGGCGACGAGGGCGTCGACCTCTTCCTCGTCGACTCGACCAACGCCGAGGTACCCGGGTTCGTCACACCGGAACGCCAGATCGGTGGGGTGCTCGACCAGGTGATCGGCAAGGCCCGTCAGCGCGTGATCGTCGCCTCGTTCGCCAGCCATGTGCACCGCATCCAGCAGGTCGTCGACGTGGCCCACACACACGGGCGCCGGGTGACCTTCGTCGGACGCTCGATGGTTCGCAACATGCAGATCGCCCAGGAACTCGGCTACCTGCGGGTGCCCGACGGCGTCGTGGTCGATCTCGATACGGCCGCAACACTTCCCGACCACAAGCTGGTCCTGATCTCCACCGGATCGCAGGGCGAACCGCTGTCGGCACTGTCACGGATGGCTCGCGGTGAGCATCGGCAGATCAACATCCGCGCGGATGACCTGGTCGTCTTGGCGTCCTCGCTCATCCCGGGCAACGAGAACTCGGTGTTCGCGGTGGTCAACGGCCTGGCGCGACGCGGGGCGACCGTGGTCACCCAACAGAGCGCCAAGGTGCACGTGTCGGGTCACGCATCGGCCGGTGAGCTGCTCTACCTCTACAACGCCGTCCGGCCCTCCAATGTGATGCCCGTGCACGGTGAGTGGCGGCATCTTCGCGCCAATGCAGCGCTGGCGGTTGCCACCGGCGTCAAGCCGGAGGCCGTTGTCCTCGCCGAGGACGGTGTGGTGGTGGATCTGATCGACGGTCGCGCCCAGATTTCCGGCCGTGTCCCTGTGGGCTACGTCTACGTCGACGGACTCTCGGTGGGAGACGTGGGGGAGTCGACGCTCTCGGAGCGTTTGGTGCTCGGCGAGGGCGGCTTCATCGCGATCGCCGTGGTGATCGACGCAGACACCGGCCGGGCGATCAATCCGGCCGAGGTTTCCGGAAGAGGATTCTCGGATGATCCGACCGCGCTGAAAGAGGCGGGCGACCTGGTCGATCAGGCGCTGGCACAGATGGCGGTCGAACGCGTCACGGACACTCATCGGATCGCTCAGACTATCCGTCGTGTGGTGGGTCGCTGGGTTGCCGACAAGTACCGGCGGCGCCCCATGATCGTGCCGACCGTGATGACCGTCAGCGAGTCTTCGGCGGACTGACGACGCCGCACCTCATAGGGTGTGTGCATGACCATTGCCCGAGATGAACGCGCCGCGCTGGTGTCCACCCTGCGCAGCGTCGGCCCCGACGCCCCGACGCTGTGCGAAGGGTGGACCACCCGAGACCTGACCGCTCACATGATCGTCCGGGAGTACCGGCTCGATGCGATGCCGGGCATCCTTGTCCCGGCGTTCGCGGGCCGGACCCAAACGGCCCAGGACCAGGCTGCGCACGACGACTGGGACGCGATGCTCGCCAAGTTCGCCGCGGGTCCTCCGCTGTATTCGCCGCTCAAGCTGGTGGACCGCTTCGCCAACGTGACCGAGATGTTCGTTCACCACGAGGACGTCCGGCGTGCGGGCGGACCCTGGCAACCGAGAGACCTCGACCCGGCCACCGAGAAAGCGATTCGGGTACCGCTGAAGGCAATGGGGAAGCGCGCGATCGCGAAGTCGCCCGCCACCGTCGAGATGATCACCACCGACGGACAGAAAGTGGCCACCGGCGGCCGGGGACCGCAGGTCACGGTGACCGGTGATCCCCTCGAACTGCTCATGTTCGCGTTCGGGCGTCACGAGACATTGGTCGAATACGCCGGCGACGCCGATGCTGTTGCTGCGGTCAAATCAGCCAAGCGCGGACTCTAGCGTTTCGATTTCAACACATAGCCCGATACGCGTGTTGCAGATGAGGTAGCTGTGACAGTTGCCGACTAGGCTGTCAGCCATGGCAACCAAGTCCACCGCCCGTCGTTCCGGTGCGTCGGGTCGTAGTCCCGCGCGCTCCGGCGCCGCCCCGGCCAAGAAGGCCGGTGCCACCAAGGCTGCACCCCGAAAAGCCTCTCCCAAGAAGGGGTCGTCGGCGAGCGCCGGAAGCCGCAAGACGCCGGCGAAGAAGGCTGCGAGCCGGCCGTCCACCCGCACGTCGGCCGGTTCGAAGCGCGCCTCCACGACGCGTTCCGGCGCAACATCTCGCGCCTCGGCCCGCCCGCGCAAGTCCGTGGTGAAGTCCGTTGGCAGCGGTGTCGGCGCCGGGTGGGGTCTGCTCGCCAAGGGTGTCGGCGCGATGGCGCGCGCCGGTTCACGCAGTGGCGATCCCGACTACGACGAGCGCGTGTACGGAGCCGACGACGGATGGGACGAGGGCGGAGACGCGGACGGATCGTTCTCTCCGCGACCTGAGCACCCGCACACACAGGGACGCGACGGTGTTGCGCTCGTGATGATCGCGCTGTCGATCGTCGTGGTGGCGTCGGTGTGGTTCAGCGCGGGCGGCCCGGTGGGTGCTTTCGTGGACTCGGCGACTCGCGCGCTGATCGGGTCGGCTGCGGTACTTCTCCCGATCGTCCTCTTGGTGGGTGGTTTCATTCTGATGCGTCACGGACCCGATCCCTCGGGTCGCGCTCGGCGCATCGGGGCAGGCCTGCTCATCGCGTTGCCCGTCGTCGGGCTGTGGCACATCTTTGCCGGTGCACCCACAGATTTCTCCGAGCGACAGCACGCCGGCGGATTCTTCGGAATGGCCGCAGGTGGTCCGCTTACCGATGGCCTGACGGCCTGGTTGTCGGTGCCGATCCTCCTGCTGAGCCTGGCTTTCGGGCTCTTACTCCTGTCCGGTCTCACGGTGCGTGAACTGGTCGACGTCACCCGTGCCTACCTCGGGCTCGGTGTCGACGACCACTGGGACGACGACGAGGACGTGGACGACGACGAAGACGGTGGTTACGCAGACACAGCCTTCGGCGATCCGTACGACAACTACCCGCCCGACGACAACGCGACCCGGGCGACCGAAACTCTGCGACGGCCGGCGCGTCGACGCCAGTCCACTGCGGTGACGGCGGGGGAGGCATTGACCGAACCCATCATCGAAGACGAGCCGGTGCCTGCTGCCGTGACCGAGGCACTGAGCACACCGCCGGTCGGCGCCCAGCCGGTCCGCAAGCGCGCGGTGCCCAAACCTGCGCTGAAACCGGTGCGGCCCGAGCCCGAGCCCGAACCTGATCTCGACTCCGGCAGCGGCCACGATGCACTGGTCGTGGACAAGGCCGTGGAAGGCGACTACCGGCTTCCGCCGGCCAGCCTGCTGATCGAGGGTGACCCGCCCAAGCTCGGCAGCGCGGCCAACGACGAGATGATCGACCGCATCTCGGCGGTCCTGGAGCAGTTCAAGATCGACGCGGCCGTCACGGGATTCACCCGGGGCCCGACGGTCACGCGGTACGAGGTGGAACTCGGACCAGGTGTGAAGGTGGAGAAGATCACCGCCTTGCAGCGCAACATCTCGTACGCTGCGGCAACCGACAACGTGCGGCTGCTGGCACCCATCCCGGGTAAGTCCGCGGTGGGGATCGAGGTCCCCAACAGTGACCGCGAGATGGTGCGGCTCGCCGACGTCCTGACCGCCGGGTCGACGCGCAAGGACAAGCACCCGCTGGTCATCGGTCTGGGTAAGGACATCGAAGGTGATTTCGTCACCGCCAATCTCGCGAAGATGCCCCACTTGCTCGTCGCCGGTTCCACCGGTTCCGGTAAGTCGAGCTTCGTCAACTCGATGCTGGTCTCGCTGTTGACCCGGGCCACTCCCGACGAGGTACGGATGATCCTCATCGACCCCAAGATGGTCGAGCTCACCCCTTACGAGGGCATCCCGCACCTGATCACCCCGATCATCACGCAGCCGAAGAAAGCTGCCGCGGCACTCGCGTGGCTCGTGGAGGAGATGGAGCAGCGCTACCAGGACATGAAGTCCTCGCGCGTTCGTCACATCGACGACTTCAACAGCAAGGTGCGCTCGGGGGAGATCTCCACACCGCTGGGATCGGAGCGGGTCTACAAGCCGTATCCGTACATCCTCGCCATCGTGGACGAGCTCGCCGATTTGATGATGACCGCTCCACGTGATGTGGAGGACGCCATCGTCCGGATCACCCAGAAGGCGCGTGCCGCGGGTATCCACCTCGTGCTGGCCACGCAGCGGCCGTCCGTCGACGTGGTGACCGGTCTGATCAAGACCAACGTCCCGTCGCGGCTGGCGTTCGCCACGTCGTCGCTCACCGATTCCCGGGTCATCCTGGATCAGCCGGGCGCCGAGAAGCTGATCGGTATGGGTGACGGACTCTTCCTCCCGATGGGCGCGAGCAAACCCGTCCGTATGCAGGGTGCTTTCATCACCGACGAAGAGATCCAGGCCGTCGTCGACTTCGCCAAGGACCAGAGCGAACCGGATTACACCGAGGGTGTGACAGCGCAGAAGGTCTCGGACAAGAAGGACATCGACTCCGATATCGGCGGCGATCTCGACGACCTGCTGCAGGCGATCGAACTGGTCGTGTCCAGTCAGTTCGGCTCGACGTCCATGCTGCAACGCAAACTGCGCGTCGGATTCGCCAAGGCCGGACGGCTGATGGATCTGATGGAGACCAGGGGAGTGGTCGGACCCTCCGAGGGTTCGAAGGCACGAGATGTGCTCGTCAAGCCCGAGGACCTGGCCGGGGTGATCGCCTCGATCACCGGCGGCGGTGACACGTCGGACGACTCGGACGACTAGCCCTACCCGTTTCGTTGCGGTGGCCGTTTTGTGTGTTGTCAAAGTCTCACCAGCGAAAAAGTCTGACCGGGTGATGTCATGGGGGTCGCAGCGCATCTGCGCTGTGACCGTCGGAACATCCTCTGCTGCAGGAGAATCCCAGACGTAGCCGTTCACGCCTCGGGTCTGGTCCACACCTGCACCGCGATGGGCGGAGCGCGCGACGATATTCGCGTGTCCGTGGGCGGTTCGATCCTTCGGTAAAGTGGTCTTTACTTTTCCGAAACTGCTGCTGGAGGCTGCGTGGACGTATCACCACTCGTGTGGATTATCACCTGTCTGGTGATCCTGGGACTCTTCATATTCGACTTCTTCGCCCATGTGAGAACCCCACACGCTCCCTCGTTGAAAGAATCCGGCTTCTGGTCGGCCGTCTACATCACCATCGCCCTGATCTTCGGTGGCTTCGTGTGGTGGAAATGGGGTGGTACCTCGGGCACCGAGTACTACGCCGGTTTCATCACGGAGAAGGCGTTGTCGGTCGACAACCTCTTCGTCTTTGTCATCATCATGGCGAAGTTCGCCGTGCCGCGTGAGTACCAGCAGAAGGTTCTGCTCCTGGGCATCGTGATGGCCCTGGTGATGCGCGGTGCATTCATCGCCGTCGGTGCGGCCGCGATCAATGCTTACTCGTGGGTCTTCTACCTCTTCGGTGCATTCCTCATCTACACCGCGGTGAAGCTGCTGCGTGAATCCGGGCACGAGGAAGAGGTCGAAGAGGAGCGGGAAAGCCGTATCCAGCGCTTCGTGAAGAAGGCGCTGCGGACCACCGACAACTACGACCGCGACAAGCTGTTCACCAAGGAGAACGGCAAGCGCCTCGCGACCCCGATGCTCATGGTCCTGATCGTCATCGGGTTCACCGACGTCCTGTTCGCCCTGGATTCGATCCCGGCCATCTACGGCCTCACGGAGGAGCCGTACATCGTCTTCACCGCCAACGCCTTTGCGCTGATGGGTCTACGCCAGCTGTACTTCCTGCTCGGCGGATTACTCGACAAGCTGGTTTTCCTGTCGTTCGGCCTGTCGTTCATCCTCGGCTTCATCGGCATCAAGCTGGTGTTGCACGCTCTGCACGAGAACACGCTGTCGTTCATCAACGGTGGCGAACACATCAAGGTGCCGGAGATCTCGACCCCGCTGTCGCTCGGCGTGATCGTCGGAACCCTGGTGATCACCACCATCGCCAGCCTGGCGAAGACACGATTCGACGAGGGACGCGCCGACAAACAGGCGGTTAGTCAGAAAACGGACCAAAAACACTGACCCACTTGTTGATCCGGACCTCACCGACGTAGCCGGCAACCGCGAACGGGTCGGCGGCCAAGATGTCCTTGGCCGCCTGCTCGTCGGCGCAGTCGAGCAGGATCAGCGCGCCGCTTCCATCGGCGTACGGCCCGGCCATCCGCACAACACCTTCGCTGTTCAGCTTGGACAGCCAGGCGCGGTGGTCGGGCCGAGTGGTGTCGCGCCCGTCGGCGAACTCGACGGGGTAGGTGTATTCGACGCTGAACAGCGGCATTTGTTCGACCTTTCAGAGGTTGGCGAGCATTCGGGTGTTGCCGAGTGTGTTGGGTTTTACGTAACTGAGGTCCAGGAACTCCGCGACGCCGGCGTCGTAGGAACGGCACATCTCCTCGTACACCTCGGCGGTCACCGGTGTGCCCGCGATCTCGGAGAAGCCGTGTTTGGCGAAGAAGCTGGTCTCGAAGGTGAGGACGAACACCCGGGAAAGCTGCAACTCGCGGGCCATGCCCATCAGTCGGCTGACGATCTGATGGCCGATCCCGCGCCCCGCGTAGGACTTGTCGACCGCGACCGTGCGGACCTCACCGAGGTCTGCCCACAAGACGTGGAGTGCGCCGCAGCCGACAACCGTGCCATCGATCTCGGCGACCCAGAACTCCTGGACGGCCTCATAAAGGGTCACGAGATTCTTCTCGAGCAGAATCCGCCCGGCGTACTGATCGATGAGTTCCTTGATGCGGGGTACGTCAGACGTGCGGGCACGGCGCACGCTCACGTCGCCTCGCGAAACGGGGGAATCGTGGTGACCGGCAAGGTCGGCCGGTCCAGATGTCGCGGCATGCTCGTGTGCCGAGCTGTCGTGAGGTGCCATGGATGAACAGTAATACGCGGGCACACCGGGGCCGGTGGGCCGCCGTCCGGACCGGGCCGATACCCACGGCCCTGGGTGGCGGGGCCTCCGCCTATCCTGTGGTCGTGGGCATTGGGCAATTCTTATCACCGGAACCAGGTGCAGCCCGTGGCTGATCGTTTACGACGGCAGGTGAACGAGCCGGAGCCCGACCCGATCTCCGATCCGGTCAGCACTGATGTGCCCGTGTTGAACCTGGCCAATGTGCTGACGATGTTCCGCATCGTTCTCGTCCCCGTATTCGTCGTGGTCCTGTTCATCGACGACGGCGACAACCCGTGGTGGCGGACGATGGCGTGGGGCGTGTTCGCCCTCGCCGCAGTGACGGATCACTACGACGGTCGTATCGCCCGTCAACGGGGCCTGATCACGGACTTCGGCAAGCTGGCCGACCCGATCGCGGACAAGGCGCTGATCGGTTCGGCACTGATCGGGTTGTCTGTGCTGGGTGAGCTCCCGTGGTGGGTCACCATCGTCATCCTCGCCAGGGAACTGGGCATCACCGTGCTCCGTTTCTGGGTGCTGCAACATGGCGTGATCCCGGCGAGCCGGGGCGGAAAGCTCAAGACGCTGCTCCAGGCCATCGCGATCGGACTGTTCATCCTGCCGCTGCCCGGGCCGCTGCAGTGGCTGGCGATCGCCGTCATGGCTGCCGCGCTGGTGGCGACCGTCGTCACCGGGGTCGACTATGTCTGGCAGGCGCTGGCGAAGCGGGCACAGCGTCGCCGTGACGCAGCTGCCGCGCGCCGGACCGACCGAACCGGTAGGTGAACCGCGGGTTCGTCGTCGAGCCGGCGGATGGGTGCATCTCGCTGATCGCCCCGGGGCTTGGCCGATCGTCGATGTGGCCGGGTGGGAATGGCTTGTTCGGCATCGGGGTTCTACCGGTGTCGCTACGCGGCGATCGCCGGGATCTTCGTCTAGTCTCGACCACACGGTCGACGGACGAAGCGCTCGGGAGGATCTGCTGCACAGCGCTCCGCGGTTCGGGAACGGATTCGGCCCGTGCGGCGTTGGACTGACTGACGTGTTGAGGAGGACTCATATGGCACTGCTCCTGCGGGAAGCACTCGGTGGCAGCCTACGGCGGGTCCGGATGGATCAAGGCCGTACGTTGCGTGAGGTATCAACCAGTGCCCGGGTCAGCCTGGGTTATCTGTCGGAAGTCGAACGCGGCCAGAAGGAAGCGTCGAGCGAACTGCTCGCCGCCATCTGCGATGCGCTGGAAGTGGAGATCGCCGACGTGTTGCTCGATGTCCGCGATACCCTCCGCACCGGCCACGACCAGCCCACGACCCCGCCCACGCACACGACGATCGCCACCGAGACC
The DNA here is from genome assembly GCF_001598915.1 of Williamsia muralis NBRC 105860. Lineage (GTDB taxonomy): Bacteria > Actinomycetota > Actinomycetes > Mycobacteriales > Mycobacteriaceae > Williamsia > Williamsia muralis. Next base: position 206,227 of record NZ_BDAP01000003.1, read on the forward strand.
AAGGTGGTCATCCCGCAGCCGGCATCGGCTCTGGCGGCTGCGTGATCGATGTCTTGTGCCACCGGGCCGGGCCAGACGATAGATTAGATCGAGACTGCTCGGATTCGGACTTCAAGACAAGGCGGGGCAATGGCTAACCCATTCGTGAAGGCGTGGAAGTACCTGATGGCGTTCGGCAACGCCAAGATCGACGAGAACGCCGACCCGAAGATTCAGATCCAGCAGGCGATCGAGGACGCGCAGCGTCAGCACCAGGCGTTGTCGCAGCAGGCTGCGGCGGTCATCGGCAACCAGCGCCAGTTGGAGATGAAGCTGAACCGCCAGCTCGAGGACATCGAACGCCTGCAGGCCAACACCCGTCAGGCGTTGACGCTGGCCGACAAGGCCGCCGCCTCCGGCGACGCCGCCAAGGCGACCGAATACACCAACGCCGCAGAGGCTTTCGCTGCCCAACTGGTCACCGCGGAACAGAGCGTCGAGGACCTCAAGGCGCTGCACGACCAGTCGCTGCAGGCGGCCGAACAGGCCAAGCGCGCGGTGGAACAGAACTCGATGACGCTGCAGCAGAAACTCTCCGAGCGCACCAAGCTGCTCAGTCAGCTCGAGCAGGCCAAGATGCAAGAGCAGGTCTCGGCATCGCTCAACCAGATGAGTGAACTCTCCGCCCCCGGCAACACGCCGAGCCTCGACCAGGTGCGGGACAAGATCGAGCGACGCTACGCGAATGCACTGGGGTCGGCCGAGTTGTCGCGCAATTCGGTCCAGGGCCGGATGCTCGAAGTGCAGCAGGCCAGCGTGCAGATGGCAGGACACTCACGACTCGAGCAGATTCGCGCGTCCATGGCGGGCGAATCACTGGCTGCCGGAGACTCGGCCGCGACGCCGGCCGTCGACCAGGCGAAGACGAACATCGAGAAGCCGCAAGCCAACTGACGTCTCCGGGGTCAGGGTAGTCCCTGAACTTCCCCCCATCTTGGTCGTTTTCGACTGACATCGGAACCGAGCACTGGCACCGTTGAGGTCACTCGGACGACAGGAGATGTCATGTGGTGGAAAGTTCTTCTAGCGATACTCGTGGTGTGGCTGGCCTTCGGGCTGATCATGGCCGTGGTGAAGGGTCTGCTCACGGTGCTCGTGATCGGGCTCGTCGTGATCGGGATCGTCGCGGTGATCAAGTGGGCAGCTTCTGACAAGAGTTCGACCAAGATCGGTTCGTGATCGGCGGTACGGGGGACACGCGTGCGGGCAGCTCTGGTGGCAGGCTCTGACGCCGGTCATGCCTTTCCGATGTTCGCGCTGGCGGAGTTGTTGCAGGACAACAACATCGAAGCGGTGGTGTACACGGGTTCGCAGTGGATCGAGAAGGCAACCGCTCGCGGCCTCGACGTCCGAGAGCTCCCGGGTCTGACGGCGTCGGCTGCTGACGACGACACCGATGCGGGTGACAAACTCAGTGCACGCGCGGCGCGGATGAGCCTGCAACTGGCGCCGGTGCTCGCCGAACTCGAACCCGATCTGGTGGTCGGCGATGTCATCACCGTGTGTGGCGGCTGGGCCGCCGAGACGATCGGTGCCCCATGGGTGGAACTGTCTCCCCATCCGCTGTACCAACCCTCGGTGGGGCTTCCCCCTGTCGGCAGTGGCCTGGAACCTGGCACTGGCCTGTTCGGCAGGGTGCGTGATGCGCTGATGCGCGCGGCCACCGGCCGATCCATTCGAGTGGGACAACAACAGCGTGCGGCCGCCCGGGTGGGCATCGGGCTCGATCCCGCGCAGCCGCATCCGGGAGCGCGGCTGATCGCCACCCTTCCGGCGCTGGAGGTGCCCCGCCCGGACTGGCCCGACGGAGCCGAGGTGGTCGGCCCCCTGCTGTGGGAACCCACCGACGCCGTCTTCGCACGTCCCCCCGGTGACGCCCCGTTGGTTGTCATCGCACCGTCCACCGCGGTGACCGGTTCGGCAGGTCTGGTGGAGGCGGCGCTGGCTGCGCTCGACCCGCGCGTACTGGGACGCCCGGTGCGGGTGGTGGTCTCGGGGCTCGATCCCGAGGTAGGTGATCTACCGTCGTGGGCTGTGGCCGGACACGGCAGGCAAGACGAGCTCCTCCACGACGCATCGCTCGTCATCTGCGGTGGAGGACACGGAATGCTGGCGAAGTCCATGCTGGCCGGCGTACCTCAGGTGCTCGTTCCCGGCGGCGGAGATCAGTGGGAACTGGCCCAGCGTGCCCGCCGATGGGGCAGTGCCGCGGTGGTCAGGCCCACCACCGTCGAGTCGTTGGCCGCGGCGTGCCGAAAGGTGCTGGACAACAAGTCATTCACCGACGCCGCCCGACGCGGCGCCCGGACCGGTGTCGACGTTGTCGACCCGGTCGCGGTATGTGTCGGTGCAGCGCGGTCCTGAAGGTTTCGCTACGCTCGGTCACGTGCGATTGACCGAATTCTCCGAACTCATCAGCACCGAGTTCGGGTCCACCACTGCGAATTCGATGCTTGTCGACCACGTCCTCACCGACCTCGGTGGCCGGACGGCTGCCGAAGCGCTTGATGCCGGCATCGATCCCAGAGATGTGTGGACAGCGCTGTGCCGGGACTTCGACGTCCCGCGGGAACGCTGGTAGCAGTACTTCATCTGCCCCGGCGTGTCGGATGTCCGGGTGGTTGACTCGAACAAGCGTTCGCCTAGAGTGGGTGGTGTTCGACGCGAGGACGGGAACGTCGAGATCCGGGATTGTCAGAGGGCTGATCTAGCGTGACGTCAGTGCGCAAAGAGATGCCGAATACGCGAAAGAAAGCCCGATCCCGCCAGACCGGCGGCACCACCACCGCCGACAACTCGGCGCAAACACTAGGGGAAACCATGGCAGCCCAACCAGACCGCGAAAAGGCCCTCGACCTGGCATTGGCCCAGATCGACAAGAACTACGGCAAGGGCTCGGTGATGCGTCTCGGCGAGAACGCCCGCCAGCCGATCGCCACCATCCCGACCGGCTCGATCGCGCTTGATGTCGCACTCGGCATCGGAGGTCTCCCGCGAGGCCGCGTCGTCGAGATCTACGGGCCGGAATCGTCGGGTAAGACCACCGTTGCGCTGCACGCGGTCGCCAATGCACAGGCCGCCGGTGGCATCGCGGCGTTCATCGACGCCGAGCACGCCCTCGACCCGGACTACGCACAGCGACTGGGAGTCGACACCGACGCGTTGCTGGTGTCACAGCCGGACACCGGTGAGCAGGCACTCGAGATCGCTGACATGTTGATCCGGTCGGGTGCTCTCGACATCCTTGTCATCGACTCGGTCGCGGCGCTCGTGCCGCGTGCGGAGATCGAGGGCGAGATGGGCGACAGTCACGTCGGTCTACAGGCGCGGTTGATGAGCCAGGCACTGCGGAAAATGACCGGTGCCATGAGCAATTCGGGCACCACCGCGATCTTCATCAACCAGCTGCGCGAGAAGATCGGCGTGATGTTCGGGTCTCCTGAGACCACCACCGGTGGTAAGGCGCTGAAGTTCTACGCATCGGTCCGTCTGGATGTGCGCCGGATCGAGACCCTCAAGGACGGTACCGAGGCGGTCGGTAACCGCACTCGCGTCAAGGTCGTCAAGAACAAGGTTGCCCCTCCGTTCAAGCAGGCCGAGTTCGACATCCTGTACGGCCATGGCATCAGCAAAGAGGGTTCGCTCATCGACATGGGCGTGTTGCACGGCTTTGTCCGCAAGTCCGGTTCCTGGTTCACCTATGAAGGTGAACAGCTGGGCCAGGGCAAGGAGAACGCTCGTAAGTTCTTGCTCGAGAACACCGAGGTGCGTGACGAGATCGAGAAGAAGATCAAGGAAAAGCTCGGGATCGGCGCTGTCCTGACCGAGGATGCCGTCGCGCCGGCACCGGTCGAGTTCTAGGACGCCGATTCAGGTGAACAGGCCTGCGGGAGAGGACGTCCACGAGAGCACCGCCGAGCTGCGGTCCGCGATCGCCGACATCCTCTCCCGCAGGTCTGTCCCGGTCGATCCGCCTGCGACGCAACCTGCTCCGGAGAGTTCCGGCGACCGCACCGCCACCACCGCATCGGCTTATGACGCCGCATTGCGGTTACTCGGCGTCCGCGCACGGAGTCAGGCAGAATTGCGCAAACGATTGCACGACAAAGATTTTGCGCCCACCGAGATCGAATCGGTGATGACTCGGCTCGCCGCGGCCGGTCTGCTCGACGATGTCGATTTCGCCGAGCAATGGGTGCATTCCCGACACCGCCACAGCGGCAAGGGACGCACTGCTCTACGGCACGAGCTCCGGCAGAAGGGCGTCGCCGACACCGTGATCGAACACGCCCTCGATCAGATCGACGACGACGCCGAACGCGAACGGGCAGCAGACCTGTTGCGCCGCAAAACGTCTCGCCTGACAGCCGAAGACATCGCTGACCGGGCCCAGCGGGACAAACACGTTCGGCGACTGGTAGCGATGCTGGCCAGACGTGGGTACGCACCGTCTCTCGCCATGAGTCTGGTGAACGAGGAACTGAACCAGCTCACTGCCGAGTGAAGATCAGACGGCAGCAGCTTGTTCGTCCACTTTCACATCTGCGACCGGTCCTCGATTCTTGCCTTCCCTCAATCTCCGCTCGATGACGGTGGCCAACGTGGAGAGCCCGAAGTTCAGCAGGATCATCACGGCGGCGACCACCACGAGGGCCGGCAGATAGTTGCCGTAGAACGATGCCGACTGGATCCCGGACCGGACCACCTCGACATATCCGATTGCGTATCCGAGTGCACTGTCCTTCAGAGCGATGACCATCTGCGATATCAGTGCAGGCAACATGGCAGTCACCGCCTGCGGAAGCAAGACCAGTCGCATGGTCTGTGATTTGCGCAGGCCGAGTGAGTTCGCCGCCTCGAGCTGGCCGCTCGGTAGCGATGTGATGCCTGCCCGCAGGATCTCTGCGATGACAGAGCCGTTGTACAGCGTCAGTCCGGTCACCACGGCAGCGAAGGCCAGGTCCTCGGCTGGGAAGACGGCGTATTCGGCAAACAGGTAGTAGGCGAAGATCATCAGGATGAGCACGGGTATGGCCCGGAAGAACTCGACCACCGCTCCGCTGAGTCCGCGAATCGCACGGTGATCGGACAATCGGCCGATACCGAGAACCGCGCCGAGCAGTAGAGCCAACACGATCGACAGAACCGCAGCGGAGAGTGTTCCCCACAAACCGGGCAGCAGGTAGGTGGTCCACGTGTCCGGTTCCAGGAACGGCTTCCACTTCTCGCTGGTCAGCTGCCCGTTGCCGGCCAGTGCCACGATCACGTAGATCGCGATGGCGAGTAGCACCACCGCGAATCCGACGGCGATGAGCTGATTGCGACGCCGTGCCCTGGGCCCCGGAGCGTCGTAGAGAACTGTTGCACTGCTCATCGCTTGACCGCCAGACGCTTTGCGAGGAAACCGAAGACATATCCCTCGGTGAGGGTGATCACCATGAACCCGATCGCGATGATGACGAAGATCCCCACCACCTGATCGGCGTGATTCTCGATCTGTTCTTTCATCAGCAACGAGGCCTCGGCCACACCGATCGCCGAAGCGATCGTGGTGTTCTTGGTCAGCGCGATCAGCACGCTGCCCATCGGACCGATCACCGATCTGACCGCCTGGGGAAGCACGATGATCCCGAACACCTTGCTGAACGGCAGGCCGAGCGAGCGAGCCGCTTCGGCCTGTCCGAGTGGCACGGTGTTGAACCCCGAACGCAGCGTCTCGCATACGAACGTGGACGTGTAGAGCACAAAGGCCAGGACGGCGAGCCAGAAATTGTTGTTGGTGATGAACTCGTCGTTCTCCTGGGCCAGCTTCAGCCCGAGATTTTGGTACAGGCCGACCGAGGCAAAGATGACGATGAGCGTCAGCGGAGTGTTCCGGACGATGTTGACGTACCAGGTTCCGAACACACGCATCACGGGGACAGGAGAGACCCGCATGCCGGCCAGAACGGTGCCCCAGATGAGGGATCCGATGGCGGAGTAGAAGGTGAGTTTGAGCGTGACCCAGTAGGCAGGCCACAGCTGCGGTCCGATGTCGGACCAGAGTTCACTCATGACAGCTCCGCCGGGCATGGGGTGGATGTCGACTCGAGGAAGCCGAGGTCTCCTGGCACCGGGGTGAACTGGTACTTGGAATCGGGACCCTGCGCACGCTCGATCATCGAATCGACTTCGCCGTCGCCGATCTCGTCACGCAACGCGATCTCCCAGGCCGACTCGCCGCCGTCGGCAGGCTTTGTCAGCATCGACTCGAGTGCCTCGTTCACCGCCGTCACGGATTCGGGATAGTCCTTGGGCATCCCGATGCCATATCGCTCGGTCGAGAACGGGGTACCGGCCTTCTTGAGCGATTTCTTCCCGCTCGAGGTCACACACGCGTCCTTGGGGTACGTCATGTCGACGATCTTGAACTCATCGGGGAAGAAGTCGGAGAACCCGGCGAGGATGGCCTCGTCGGTGGTGAGGGCGTCAACCTTGTTGCGGCGCAGAGCCTCCACACAGGACGAGTACGAGTCGTATTCCTGCAGCTGGATTTTCGGCAACTGGTTCTTCACGTTCTGGGCCGAGGTGGAGCCTGTCACCGAACACAGCTTCTTGCCTTTGTTCAGATCCGTGAGCGTGGTGATGCTGTCGTCGTCCTCGCGGACCAGCAGCCCCTGGTAGTTGATCAGATAAGGACCGGCGAAACTCACCTTCTTCGAGCGGGCCGCGTTGATCGAGTAGGTGGCGGCGATCATGTCGACCTCACCGTTGTCGATGAGCGTCTCGCGTTGAGCCGACGGGGTTTCCCGCCATGTGATCTTCGGCTTCTTCCACCCGTTGGTCTGCGCGATGGTGTTGACCACGTACTCGGACACCGCGACATCGAATCCGGTGAACGACTTGTCGGGGTGTCGCAGACCCAGGCCGGGCTGATCGAACTTGGTGCCGAGGATGACCGAGCCGCTCTCGATCGATTCCATGAGGTTTCGCGGGCTGGTGTTACCGCATGCGGTGAGTGCTGTGCAGAGCACCACGATGGCCAGGGCCGGTAGCAGGATCCAGTGTTTCGAGTTCTCACGCATGGTGCGCTTCCTCGTTGGCGCCGGCTTCAATGGCCGAGGATCTTGCCGAGGAAGTCACGGGCGCGCCCGGACTCGGGCCGGGTGAAGAACGACTCGGGATCGGTGTCCTCCACGATGGCGCCATCGGCCATGAAGACCACTCGGTCGGCCGCCTTGCGGGCAAACCCCATCTCGTGGGTGACGACCAGCATCGTCATGCCCTCTTTTGCGAGTGAGACCATCACGTCGAGGACTTCGTTGACCATTTCCGGGTCCAGAGCGGATGTCGGCTCGTCGAACAGCATGACCTTGGGATCCATCGCCAGTGATCGTGCGATGGCAACGCGCTGCTGCTGTCCGCCGGAGAGTTGCGCCGGGTACTTGTCCTTCTGGCTCGCGATGCCGACTCGCTCCAGCAATTCCATCCCGCGCTTGTTCGCCGCAGCCTTGTCCTTGCCACGCACCTTGATCGGTGCCAGCGTCACATTGTCGAGAATTGTCTTGTGCGCGAACAGGTTGAACGACTGGAAGACCATTCCGACGTCGGCGCGCAGGGCGGCGAGCGCCTTGCCTTCGGCGGGCAACAACTTGCCGTCGATACGAATCTCGCCGCTGTCGATCGGCTCGAGCCGGTTGATCGTGCGGCACAGGGTGGACTTGCCCGATCCCGACGGACCGAGGATGACCACAACCTGACCGGCGGGCACCTCGAGGTCGATGTCCTTGAGCACGTGGAGGTCGCCGAAGTGCTTCTGCACGTCGCGCAGAGCGATCATCGGTGGGGCGGTCTGTGTGGCGGCCGGCCCGTCGGGGTGAGGCGCGGACGAGCCCGCTCGAGGTGCTGTCATAACTGTCGACCTTAAGGTGCCGGTGTCGGCGAGCAGCGGGGGACCGGGAACATCGCCGGCGGAAGGGGTGGATCGCCGCAGCTCAGCCGCCAATTTCACCTGGTCTGATGGGCCAAGTACCCTGGTAGGAGTGACAATCTCGATGACGGATCCGCAAACCGGGCACCCCGACACCATGGGGCGCTCCTACCAGGTCCGCACCTACGGCTGTCAGATGAATGTCCACGACTCCGAGCGTATTTCCGGTCTCCTCGAAGAGGCCGGTTATGTCCGCGCATCCGACGATGGTGATGCCGACCTGGTGGTCTTCAACACCTGCGCCGTCCGGGAGAACGCCGACAACAAGCTGTACGGCAACCTCTCGCATCTGGCACCGGTCAAAGCGAGTCGTCCCGGAATGCAGATCGCTGTCGGCGGCTGTCTTGCCCAGAAGGATCGCGGCACCGTCCTGGAGAAGGCCCCGTGGGTCGACGTCGTGTTCGGAACACACAACCTCGGATCTCTGCCGGTGATGCTCGAACGCGCTCGCCACAATGCGCAGGCCCAGGTCGAGATCATCGATGCACTGGAGGCCTTTCCGTCCACCTTGCCCGCCAAACGCGAGTCCGCGTATTCGGGGTGGGTGTCGATCTCGGTCGGTTGCAACAACACCTGCACGTTCTGCATCGTTCCGGCTCTTCGCGGCAAGGAGGTCGACCGCCGGCCCGGAGACGTCCTCGCCGAGGTGCAGGCGCTGGTGAACGAAGGGGTCGTCGAGGTCACCTTGCTCGGCCAGAACGTGAACGCCTACGGAATGTCGTTCGCCGATCCGGATCTGGGACGCGATCGGGGAGCATTCGCCGCGCTGCTTCGTGCCTGCGGTGACATCGAGGGTCTCGAACGTGTGCGGTTCACGTCGCCGCACCCCGCAGAATTCACCGACGACGTGATCGAGGCGATGGCGCAGACCCCGAACGTCTGTCCCCAACTGCACATGCCGTTGCAGTCGGGTTCTGACCGGATCCTCAAGGCGATGCGCCGCAGCTACCGCAGCACAAAGTTCCTGGGGATCATCGAGCGGGTGCGGGCGGCGATGCCGCACGCATCCATCACCACCGACATCATCGTCGGATTCCCCGGTGAGACCGAAGAGGATTTCCAGGCGACCCTCGACGTGGTCGCCGCGGCCAGATTCACCAGCGCGTACACCTTCCAGTATTCGCCCAGGCCGGGGACACCGGCGGCCGACATGGCCGACCAGGTACCCAAACATGTGGTGAGTGAGCGCTATATGCGGCTGACGGACCTGCAGGACCGGATCTGCCTGCAAGAGAACCAGAAGCTCATCGGGGCGCCGGTGAAGGTCCTGGTGACCGCCGACGGCCGGAAAGATCAGGGCCGGATGACCGGCCGTGCGCGCGACGGCCGGCTTGTCCATTTCGTCACCGAGGGCGACACCGTCCGTCCTGGCGATCTGGTGGACACGGTCGTGACCGGTGCGGCACCGCACTATCTGCTGGCCGATGACGGTATCCGCGGCCATCGGCGTACCCGGGCCGGCGACGCGCACGCGGCCGGTACCACCCCCCAAACCCCGCCGATCGGAGTCGGACTCGGTCTGCCGCCGATCGGGAAGCCTGTCGAAGCGCCGGTTGAATCTGCCTGTGGCGCAGGATGCGAGCTCTGATGACCGAGAAGAAAAACGGACCGGACCCAGCGGGTTTCGATCAGTTCAAGGGCGATCTGCGCAAGGCCGAACGCAAGGTCGCCGGCGAGATCGACCCCGGGGCCCGCGCCGTGGTGGTGGCGGTTGCGGTGCTGGTGGCGATTCTGTCCTTCGTCCTGCCCCACACCGGGTCCGTGACCGGCATCGACGTGATCACGTTCAGCTCGGACGCGGCGGCCGAACGGGTGACCATCACCTCGCGCGTGTTCGTGATCCTGCAGCTGGTCTTCGGGATCGGTTTCTCGGCGCTCGCGCTGCTCACCCGCCGATGGGTCTTCGCCTGGATCGCCCTGTGTGGCAGTGCGGTGTCCTGTTTCGCGGGTCTGCTGGCATGGTGGTCGCGCAACACTCCGGGAGTGTCCGGAGAAGAGCCGCCCAGCGGCGTCGGCATCGGCTTGATCATCGGATGGGTGGCGATGTTCGTGATCACCTTCCACTGGTCGCGCGTGGTGTGGGCCCGTACCAACTACCAATTGGCTCTCGAGGCGCAGCGTCGTGACGAGGCCGCGGCCGAGGAAGAGCGGGCGCTCGCGCTACAGCGGCGAACATCCGAACGCCGGCGTGAAAGCCGTCGCTCAGAGGGCGACGACCTCTAGCAAGCCGCCGGCATCCGTCGGGCCCGCCGGCATCCGTGAGGATGCCAGGTCGACGTCAGTCCCCGATGGCGCCTTCGGCAGCACGCGCCCATTCGCGCCACTGTTCGGCCTGTTCGCGTAGCTTGCGTGCATCCTTGCTCTTGCCGTTGGCTTCCGCCTTGGCAGCCTGATCCTCGAGCTGGGCCACGCGGTCGGCGAATTGCTGTGCACGCGCCTTCACTGCGGGATCGGTGCGCTGCCACTGAGCGGACTCGGCGTCGCGAATCCGCTTCTCCACAGCCTTGATCCGTGCCTCGAGGGAGTGCATCTGTTCGCGCGGCACCTTGCCGATCTCGTCCCACTGGTCCCGGATGGTGCGGAACTCGCGACGAGCCGCCTCGAGATCTGCTTGCGGATCGATGGACTTCTCGGCCCGCGCAAGTAGTTCGAGCTTTGCCTTCGCGTTGGTCTCGAACTCGGCATCGCGATGTGACGACGCGGCGTTGCGGGCGCTGAAGAAGACATCCTGGGCGGCCTTGAACCGCGCCCACAATGCGTCGTCCTGGTCGCGTGGTGCGCGTCCGGCGGCCTTCCACTGGGTCAGCAGGTCGCGGAACTTCGCTGCGGTGTCGGCCCATTCGGTCGACGACGACAAGGCCTCGGCCTCGACGATCAGCTCTTCCTTGCGTGAACGGGCGCCGGCGCGTTCGCGGTCCATCTCGGCGAAATGTGCACCGCGACGGCGGTTGAAGGTGTCACGGGCCTTGGAGTAGCGCTTCCACAGCTGGTCGTCGGTCTTGCGGTCGACGCCTTTGATGGTCTTCCACTCTTCGAGGATGACCCGCATGCGGTCGCCGGCAACTTTCCATTGGGTCGACTCCGACCCGATCTGCTCTGCTTCGGCGGCGAGTTCTTCTTTGCGGGCGACGGCCTTTGCACGGGCTTCGTCCCGGTCGTGTTTGACCTTTTCGGCGGCGCCGTCCGCGCCGTCGATGATCAGCTTCAGTCGCGATGCGACGGCATCGACGTCTCCGATGACCGCTGCCGTGGGCAACGTGTCGAGTAGTGCGGCCGCTGCGGTCTTGGTCTTGCGGGGATCACCGGTACCGGCGTCGAGGCGCTCCTCGAGCAGCTCGACTTCGACCACGAGGTCGTCGAATCGCCGACCGAAGTGCGCCAGGCCTTCGGCGGCTGTGCCCGCCTGCCACGAGGCGATCTGGTGTTCGCCCTCGGAGGTCTTGAGCCACACGGCGCCGTCATCGTCGATACGCCCGAACTTCGAGGGATCCGACGCGGGACGTATCACCTCCGCAGGCGCGGGGTGGACCTTGGCCGGGGGGTGCTGACCGGGGCGCGGGCCCGGTCGCGGGCCGGGCCGGGGACCAGGCTTGGGTCCCGGGGCGGGCGCCGGTGTCTCTGGTGCGGCCGGTGCGGGCGTGTGCTGCTCGGTCATCTCAGTACCTAGTTCCTGCCGCGCGACACGGCTGCCAGTTGCGTTTGTCTGCCGGCGGTGAACGGTCTCCACACCCGGGTGGCGGCGCACCGCCTCTATCATTGAAGCAGGTCACCGGCTTGTGTGTGGACACTCGTGGACAATCGGCCGGTCGGGCGCATTCTGGGTTCACGCGCGTCGGCTAGCGTGGCGCAGGTGTTGGTTGCCGCTGCATTTGTCCCGGGCGCGCCGGTATTGGTGCCAGAACTGTCCGGGCCGGCGCTCTCGGAGGTCGCACCGGTGCGGGCCGCGGCATTCGACGTCTGTGGACAACTCGCCGAAATGTGTAGTCGCTGGGTACTTGTCGGTGCCGGAGACCCTCGACGTGAGATGTCTGCGCGGGGAACCCTGGCGGGTTTCGGTGTCGATGTGGCAGTGGAGTTGGTCCCGGGTTCTGATGAGCCGACTGATGCCGGCATGCCCACCACAGTGTTGATCGGGGGATGGCTCCGGACCCGGACGGCTCCACATGTTGCGCTCACGGTGGAGGTCGTCGACCCGGCTGCGCCCGCGCAGTCGTGTCTACGGCAAGGGTTCGACCTACGGCAGCGGCTCGCGTCGGCCCCGGAGCCTGTCGGTCTGCTCGTGGTGGCCGACGGTGCAACAACGATCACCGAGAAGTCGCCCGGTGGGCAGAAGCACGGTGCGGTCGAGTTCCAGGACATGATCGACGACGCGCTCGCAGCGGCCGACCACAACACGATCTCGGGGCTCGACGCATCGCGGTGTGCCGAGTTCGGCGTCGAGGGCAGGGCAGCGTGGCAGGTGGCATCTGGAGCCTTTGCCGGACCATCTCTGGCGTCCGAGGTCCGCTACGCGGGGGCGCCGTTCGGCGTGGGTTACACGGTGGCCTGGTGGAACACGTGACCGCCGGGACGAAGCCCATCGCGGTGATCGGGCCCACGGCCAGTGGCAAGTCCGACCTCGCGCTCGATCTGGCGGTCGAGCTGGGCGGGGACATCGTGAACGTCGACGCGATGCAGCAGTACCGGGGGATGGACATCGGTACGGCCAAGATTCCCGTGCACGAGCGTCGCGGGATCACTCATCATCAGATCGACGTCCTCGACGTCACCGAGACGGCGACCGTCGCCAGGTATCAGCAGGCCGCCCGCGAGGACATCGAGCGTCTCCTGGCGCAGGGGCGAACGCCGGTGGTGGTGGGTGGATCGATGATGTACATCCAGGCACTCCTCGACGACTGGAACTTCCCGGCCACTGATCCGGCCGTCCGACGGCGCCACGAAGACGAACTGGAGCGAATCGGGACACGAGCAATGCATGACCGGCTGGCGCAGGTGGATCCGGAAGCCGCCCGGCAGATCCTGGACACCGATGGTCGCCGGATCGTCCGGGCGTTGGAAGTGGTGGAGCTGACGGGTCGGCCCTTCGCCGCGTCGGCTCCGACGATCGGTGACCCCAGGTGGGACACGACGGTGATCGCACTCGATCGCGACACCGCAGAGCTCGACGAGCGGATCGAGCGACGCACTAGTGCGATGTTCGGTTCGGGCTTCGTCGACGAGGTGGAGACACTGCTGGCGGCCGGCCTCCGGGATGGTGTCACCGCTGCTCGCGCCATCGGATACGCACAGGTCATGGCAGCCATCGACGGGGAATACGACGTGGCCCGCGCGCAGGAGCTGACCTTCATCGGTACGCGGCGTTACGTACGCAGGCAACGGTCCTGGTTCCGCCGTGACCCTCGTATCCACTGGCTCGACGCCTCGTCGCCGGACCTCACGGGTCAGGCGCTGCGCGCGGCAGGCAGATGAGGAGGTCGGGCGCGTATCGTTGACAGAATGTTCGCACGCGTCGATTTCGTCAAAGGGCACGGCACACAGAACGATTTTGTGCTGTTGCCCGACCCCGGCGTGCAGTTGGACCTCACCCCGGAGTTCGTCTCGGCGCTGTGTGATCGTCACCGTGGCATCGGGGCGGACGGGGTCCTCCGGGTCGCCACAGCCGGGGCACTCCGCGACGCGGGTGTGCTCACAGCGCTCGGCGCCGGCATAGCCGACGACGATTGGTTCATGGACTACCGCAACGGCGACGGCTCGATCGCGGAGATGTGTGGCAACGGTGTCCGGGTGTTCGCGCATTTCCTTGCCGCGCACGAGCTCGTGTCCGAACGCTCCTTCACCGTCGGGTCGCGCGCAGGTGCGCGGCCGGTGACGGTGCACGCTGTGACGGGTTCGTCGGCCGACGTCACCGTGAACATGGGCCCAGCCCGTCTCGGCGTCGACAGCAAAGCCCAGATCGACGGCCGGCGGTACGCCGGGGTGTCGGTGGATGTCGGCAATCCCCATCTGGCGTGCGTGGTCGACGGGTTGACGCCGCAGGATCTGGCGGACATCGATCTGTGCGGGTCGATCACGTTCGACAACACAGTCTTTCCCGATGGTGTGAACATCGAGCTGATCACCGCACCGTCGGCAGGCGCTGCGGACGCCGTGGACGCCGAGATCACGATGCGGGTCCACGAACGCGGAGTCGGTGAAACCCGCAGCTGCGGTACCGGAGTCGTCGCCGCCGGCGCAGCTGCTCTGCGGTTCATGGGAAGGTCCGAGGGGACGGTACTCGTCAACGTTCCCGGGGGTCAGATCACGGTGACGGTCGATGACGAGAACACAACGCTGCGCGGCCCGTCGGTACTCGTCGGCGCCGGAGTGCTCAACGAGGGATGGCTCTAAAATCGGTATGCACCACACCTACCCGAGTGTCACCATGGTGATCTCATGACCGAAAACAACAAAGCCGGCAACGACCAGCGCGACGCGCCGACGATCGGCGAACTCCAACTCGACGAACGCAGTTCGCTGCAGCGCGTCGCCGGTTTGTCCACAGAGCTCACCGACGTCACCGAGGTCGAGTACCGCCAGCTGCGACTCGAACGGGTTGTCCTGGTCGGGGTCTGGACGCAGGGCAGCACCACTGCGCAGGCCAATTCGAGTCTCGCCGAACTCAAGGCCCTCGCCGAGACGGCAGGGTCGGAAGTTCTCGAAGGTCTCATCCAGCGTCGTGAAAAGCCCGACCCGGCAACCTATATCGGGTCCGGCAAAGCTCACGAGCTGCGTGAGATCGTCTTGGCCACCGGCGCCGACACCGTCATCTGCGATGGCGAGCTGACCCCTGCTCAGCTGACTGCTCTGGAAAAAGTGGTCAAGGTCAAGGTTGTCGATCGAACTGCGCTGATCCTCGACATCTTCGCCCAGCACGCGACGTCGCGAGAAGGCAAGGCGCAAGTCGCGCTGGCACAGATGGAGTACATGCTCCCGCGGCTTCGTGGCTGGGGTGAATCCATGTCCCGGCAGGCGGGTGGCCGTGCCGGCAGCAATGGCGGCGTGGGACTGCGCGGACCCGGTGAGACGAAAATCGAGACCGACCGCCGACGGATCCGCGAACGCACAGCGAAACTGCGGCGCGAGATCCGCGAGATGAAGACGTCACGAACCACCAAGCGCGCCAAGCGAAAGCAGGCTGCCGCGTCAGCGGTGACCATTGTCGGGTACACGAACGCCGGCAAGTCGAGTTTGATCAACGCGTTGACCGGATCGGGCGTGCTGGTCCAGAACGCATTGTTCGCAACCCTCGATCCGACAACCCGTCAGATGTCCCTCGAGGATGGCCGTGAACTGGTCATCACCGACACCGTCGGATTTGTCCGGCATCTGCCCACCCAGCTGGTCGAGGCCTTCCGTTCGACCCTCGAGGAAGTCGCCGACGCCGATCTGCTCCTGCACATCGTTGATGGTTCGGACCCGGTTCCGACCGACCAGATCATGGCGGTGCGGAAGGTGATCGAATCAGTGCTCGAGGAGGAGAAGGCAACAGCTCCGCCCGAACTGCTCGTGATCAACAAGATCGATGCGGCCGACCCGTTGGTACTGGCACAGCTCAAAGGGCTGTTCCCGACAGCCGTGTTCATCTCGGCGGCCACCGGCGAGGGCATCGACGTACTCCTCGATCGCATCCGGGAGTCGGTGGCCAGGAATGACGTGCACGTCAGTGTCCGGGTGCCGTATGAGCGTGGCGACCTCGTGTCCCGGATCCATGCCGAGGGTGACGTATTGACCGAACGTCACGAGGCGGATGGGACTGCGATCACCGCCACGGTGCCTGCCGCGCTGTCGCGCCAGCTGGCATCTCTGGCCATTCCCGAGTCAGCCGAATAGCCCTCCGAACTGCAGCTTTGGGCCAGATGTAGAATCCGGTTACAGTTGGATATCCAACCAATGCCACCTGTAATGGAGACCTGACGATGGAACGCACCCTTTTCGAGCCCGAGCACCTTCTCTTCCGCGATTCGTACCGGAGCTTCCTCGAACAGCACGTGGCGCCGAACCACGAACGCTGGGAAGAGCAGAACCTGGTGGACCGGGATGTCTGGGTCGAAGCAGGCAAGAACGGATTCCTCGCGGTGGAGGCGCCCGAGGAGTTCGGCGGCGGGGGAGTCGACGACTTCCGTTACAACACCATCATCGACGAAGAGACCGTCCGCGGCGGCTACAGCGGTATCGGCTTCGCGCTGCACAACGACGTGGTGGCGCCGTACCTGCTCGACCTCTGCAATGACGAGCAGAAGGCACGCTGGCTGCCCGGCTTCGTCTCCGGTGAGCTGATCACCGCGATCGCGATGACCGAGCCCGGCACCGGGTCCGATCTCCAGGGCATCAAGACCAACGCCAAGAAAGACGGCGACAACTGGGTGCTGAACGGTTCCAAGACGTTCATCACCAACGGCATCAACGCGGACCTCGTCATCGTGGTGGCCCGCACCGACCCCGAGGCCGGTGCGAAGGGGTTCAGCCTGCTGGTGGTCGAGCGCGGTATGGAGGGATTCGAACGCGGCCGCAATCTCGACAAGGTCGGGATGAAGGCGCAGGACACCGCCGAGCTGAGCTTCGACAACGTCAAGGTGCCCGCCGAGAACCTGCTGGGCGAGGAGGGCATGGGCTTCATCTACCTGATGCAGAACCTCCCGCGCGAGCGCCTGTCGATCGCTGTTGTGGCGGCCGGTGCCATGGAGTCGGTTCTCGAGACGACAATCCAGTACACGAAGGACCGCAAGGCATTTGGTCGCCCGATCGGTAGCTTCCAGAACTCGCGGTTCCTGCTCGCCGAACTGGCGACGTCCACCGCTACCACCCGTGTGTTCGTCGATCGGTGTATTGAACTGCTGAACGAGAAGAAGCTCACCGTTCCGGACGCGGCGATGGCGAAGTACTACGCCACCGAGAACCAGGTCCACCTCATCGATCGTTGCCTGCAACTGCACGGCGGCTACGGCTACATGCGTGAGTACTCGGTGGCCAAGGCCTTCCTCGATTCACGCGTTCAGACCATCTACGGCGGCACCACCGAGATCATGAAGGAAGTCATCGGCCGAAGCCTCGGGGTCTGAGTACGAGTTTCAGAACTACGCGAAGTGGGGTGCACCGGAAGGTGCACCCCACTCGTGTCTGCGTAGTCCCCGCGTTTGTTCGGTTGCCGAGAGTGTTGCCGGACGCCTCAGAGGCGCCGCATCACCGTGACGACTTTGCCCAACACAACGGCGTTGTCGCCGGGGATGGGGTCGAACACCGGGTTGTGCGGCATCAGCCACACCGCATCCTTGGTGCGTTTGAACGTCTTGACGGTCGCCTCCCCGTCGATCATGGCCGCAACGATGTCGCCGTTGTCTGCGACATTCTGCTGTCTGACGACCACCCAGTCGCCGTCGCAGATGGCGGCATCGATCATCGACTCGCCGACCACCCGCAGGAGGAACAGAGATCCTTCCCCGACAAGCTCTTTCGGTAGCGGGAACACGTCTTCGACGGCTTCCTCGGCCAGGATCGGCCCGCCGGCCGCGATGCGGCCGAGGACCGGAACGAACGTCGGTGTCGGCAGGGATTCGTCGGGTACCTGGACCTGGCCGGCCGCCGTGGCCGGATTGAGGTCGGTGTCTTGGATGTTGACCGCCCGGGGACGGTTGTTCTCGCGCTGGAGGAATCCTTTGCGCTCGAGGGTGCGGAGCTGATGAGCGACCGACGACGTGGAGGTGAGGCCGACGGCATCACCGATCTCGCGGATGGACGGGGGATAGCCGCGTTCGCGGACCGACGCCCGGATCACCTCCAGCACGGCTTTCTGGCGCGGGGTCAGAGACCCCTCGGCCAGCGGTTCGGAAGTGACCACCGTCGCGGCCGCCGCGTCCGGCGGCGTCCGGGTGTCTGTCGTATCGGCCATCAGGTCCTCCAGTTCGTACGGTGTCCGGCCAAGGTGTCGTAGCTGTCGAGAGAAGAAAACGCACACGTTGTTCGTTGGATTATGGGGATCACGCTAATGCAATCTGTCACAACTCTCAAACATTTGTTCGATTGGGCGTGGCGTGTGTCGGACCCCCGTGATACAACTCGAACATTCGTTCAATCGAACGAGTGATCGAACTGTTGACCCGAGGATCGAACAATGACTGCAGCCACCACCATCAGCCGCCCGGCCGCTGAGCGGCCCCGTCGCCGCCTCGCCCGAGTCGGTGGGCCCGCCGCCTCCGATCAGTACACCCGCACGGCGCGAGCGCGTGTCGACAGTACTCGCCGGCCGGCCGACCGCAGGCTCGCCGCAGACCGCCGTGTTGTCGTGGGCTGCTCCGAGCCGGGCAGTTCCGCACCGTCGGTTGCCGTCGAGCGGGATGTGTATTTCCGCCGACGTGCCTGGGCCGGAGCCGCCGTGGTCGGAATCGGCCTGATGATGCTCGTGCTGTTCCTCATGTTCTTCGGCCGGGTTGTCGAGAGCGGTGCCGCTCCGGCGAACACCGGCACGGCGGTCGTCCATGTGCAGTCGGGAGAATCGTTGGGCGACATCGCCTCTCGAATCGCTCCCGAGATGCCGACCGAAGCGGTGGTGGAGAAGATCATGGACCTCAACGCGATGAGCAATTCAGCGTTGTCGCCCGGGCAATCCCTGGTGACGCCGATCTACGCGCGGTAGCTGCAGTGCTGGGGCAAGCAATCGGCCGGGCGGTATCCTCTACAACAGAGTGTCCGGTCATTCCGACGGGGCCGCTGACGTCCGAGGAACCCTGCATGCACTGCCCGTTTTGCAAGAACGAGGACACGCGGGTCGTCGACTCACGGGTGGCCGACGAGGGCCAGGCGATTCGTCGTCGGCGGGCCTGCTCGCAATGCGGACGGCGGTTCACCACGGTGGAGAGCGCAGTCCTTGCGGTCGTCAAACGCAACGGCGTCACCGAACCCTTCAGTCGAGAGAAGGTGATGAGGGGCGTGAGGCGCGCCTGCCAGGGCCGCGCGGTCGACGATGACCGTCTGCACCTGCTCGCGCAGCAGGTCGAAGAGGCCGTCCGCGCCTCAGGATCGGCCGAAGTTCCCAGCAACGAAGTGGGCCTGGCAATCCTGGGCCCGTTACGGGATCTCGACGAGGTCGCTTACCTTCGCTTTGCGTCGGTGTATCGCTCGTTCGACTCAGTCGAAGACTTCCAGAAAGAGATCGACGATCTGCGAGCGGCCAAACCCTGACCGCTTCGTCCGGCAGTGGTGCCGCCGGATCAGCGCAGTTCCCGGATGGCCTTGATCGCCCGTTTCTCCGACACGGGATACGCAGTACGCAGGTGCTGTGCGAACAGTCCAACTCTCAGTTCTTCGACGATCCATCCAGCTTGCTCGTTGACTGCGTCCCGCCGACCGGGCGGCACGTGTCGCAGGTGATCAGTCCACGCCGACACCACCCGGTCGATGGCCGCCATCGCCTGGGCATCGCGAGCGGCGCCTGCCGGGAGCTGTTCGAGCCTCGACGTCGCAGCATCGAGGTAGCGGGGGATCTCCGCGAGGTGTTCGTCGCGTGTCGCAGAGACGAATCCGTCGAACAGCAGCTCGTCCAGCTGGTCCCGCACGTCGTCGGCGGCGATCGATCTGCCGGCCGCGGTGATCGCCGTTCGTAGGGGCGCCACGCGGGTCAGGATCGTCGCCACCCTGCGTAGTTTGTCCGTTGCCCTCCCGGTTGCCTGGCGGGCCACATTTTCCCGAAGTGCAGCGAATTCGCTTGGCGTCCAGACATTCGGCGGGTTGGGTACAAGGTCCACCACGGCAGCCCGAACGCAATCGGCCAGAAGAGCAGCGGTGTCCGGGTAGGGGCTCTGGCTGAGGGCGAGTCGCTCGGCGGTGCTCAGTGTCGAAGTCACCGACGGTCGTAGTGGCGGAACGCTGGAGACGATCATCTCGACAACAGCGTCGTACATGTTCGCAGCCTGCTCGGCCTGGGTGGGCACGGCGACCACCGTGAAACCACTGCCTCGGCGGGTCAGGGCGGGATAGCTTGTGATGTCTTGGCCGGCAACAGAACTGCGCAATGTGCGGCTGATGTCTCCAAAGGTGTCCGCGGTCCACGTGGTGGCCACAGGTCGGGATGCGGTGCCGGCCTCACTCTCCAGAGCCGCGCGAGATCTACCGGCCAGTCGATCCTGCAGTTCGCGCAGCGACTTGGAACGTCCGAGAACTTCGCCGTCGGTGGTGACGGCGGTGAAGGTCATCCGCAGGTGGTCGGGGAGTGCGGCCAGTCGTAGATCTGACGCTGCGACGTCGACACCTGTGCGCACACGGATCTCGGCGGCCACCGCCTCGGTGAGAGGCTTGCTCCTCGGTGTCACCGACTCCAGTATTTGCGCGGCCAGGTCGGGGGCCGGTCCCACTTGCCGCCGTAGGGATTTCGGCAGGGTGCGGATCAGCTCGGTGATCAGCTCCAAGCGCATGCCGGGGACCAGCCAGTCGAACCCAGAGGGCCGGGCACGCACGAGCAGCGACAACGGGATGAGCACACTCACGCCGTCATCGACGGTGCCGGGCTCGAACCGGTATCTCAAGGCATAACTCGTGTCTCCCTGACGCCAGTGGTCGGGAAACCCGGCCGGGTCGGTGGCGGCAGTGTCGGCCACGAGGTCGGCGGGATCCAGATCCAGCAAGGTGGGGTCAGCTTTGCGTGCGGTCTTCCACCACGTGTCGAAATGTCTGCCCGACACCACTTCTCCGCCGATGTGTCGGTCGTAGAAGGCGAAGAGCTGGTCGTCGTCGACGATGACGTCGGTGCGCCTCACCCGATGCACCGACTCCTCTGCGTCCTCGAGCAACGCGCGATTGCGGTGGAAGAACGGGTGTTGTGTACGCCAGTCACCCTCCACGAGCGCGTGGCGGATGAACAACTCCCGGGCAACCGCGGGATCGATCGAGCCGTAGTTCACCCGTCGTTTGGTGACCAGCGGGACGCCGTAGAGGGTGACCCGCTCGTAGGCCATGGCCGCTGAGTGTTTCCCGGACCAATGAGGCTCGCTGTATTGACGTTTGACGAGGTGCCCGGCCAGGCGTTCGGCCCATTCCGGTTCGATGCGGGCGGCGGTACGCGCCCAGAGCCGAGAGGTCTCCACGATCTCGGCCGCCATCACGAACCGTGGTGGTTTCGACGAGAGATGAGATCCGGGGAAGATCATGAACTTCGTGCCGCGAGCGCCCAGGAACTCCTTGGCGTCCCCCTCGCGGACGCCGATCTGGCTGAGCAGACCGGACAGGATGGATTGATGAATTGATGCCGCCGATGGCGATTCATGGTCGGGTGCGGTCACCGTCGCAGGAACCGACCACCCGAGGTCCTTGGCGATCCGGACCAGCTGCGCGTGCAGGTCTCGCCATTCGCGGATTCGCAAGCTGTGCAGATACTCTCGACCGCACCGCTTCCGGAACTGGTTCGACGACAACTCCGAGCGGAGTTCGTCCAGGTAGGTCCACAGATTCAGCAGGGTCAGGAACTCCGACCCCGGAGCGGCAAAGCGCGCATGCGAGGCATCGGCCGCCTGGCGATGCTCGGCCGGCCGCTCGCGTACGTCCGGAATCGACAGTGCGGCCGCCAACACGAGCATCGGGCCGACCACGCCCTGTTTGTCGGCCTCGACCAGCATGCGCGCCAGCCGCGGATCGACAGGTATGCGAGCGAGCGACCGTCCGATCGGGGTGAGTCGGCGCACGGGGTTGTCGGCCGAGGCAGGTTCGAGCGCCCCGAGTTCGTCCAGTAGTTGCTGGCCGTCCCGGATCGCCCGCTGATCCGGCGGCTGTACGAACGGGAACCGGCCGACGTCGCCGAGCCCCAGAGAGGTCATCGTGAGGATCACCGACGCGAGGTTGGTGCGCAGGATCTCAGGCTCGGTGTACTCGGGCCTGCTCTCGAAGTCCTCTTCGCTGTAAAGCCGGATGCACACACCTGCGGCCACACGGCCACAGCGCCCCGCCCGCTGCCGTGCGCTGGCCTGCGAAATCGGCTCGATCGGCAGCCGCTGCACCTTGGTGCGCGTGGAGTAACGCGACATCCGGGCGGTGCCGGCGTCGATGACGTAGTGGATTCCCGGCACGGTCAGCGATGTCTCGGCAACGTTGGTGGACAACACGATTCGCCGACCTCGGTGACTGGAGAACACTTTGTGCTGGTCTGCTGCCGACAGTCGGGCGAACAGCGGGACGATCTCGATGCCACGGGATTCAAGGTGCGCAAGCGATTTCGCGGTATCGGTGATCTCGCGTTCGGTGGGCAGGAAGACCAGGATGTCGCCTGGGCCGTGAGAACACAGCTCGTCGACGGCGACCCCGATGGCCTGTAGCTGATCGAGGTCGGCTTCGTCCTCATCGTCCACCACGAGTGGGCGATAGCGGATCTCCACCGGGTAGGTGCGGCCGGACACCTCGATGATCGGCACCGGCGCGTCATCGGTCGCGAAGTGGTCGGCGAACCGGCCGGGTTCGATGGTCGCCGAGGTGATGATGATCTTCAGGTCGGGGCGGCGTGGCAGCAGTTGCTTGAGGTAGCCGAGGATGAAGTCGATGTTGAGGCTTCGCTCGTGGGCCTCATCGATGATCAGGGTGTCGTACTCACGGAGCATCCGGTCCTGGGACAATTCACGCAGCAGTATGCCGTCGGTCATCACCTTGACCAGCGTGTCGTCGCCTGCCTTGTCAGTGAAGCGCACCGAATATCCGATGACGCCGCCGAGTTCGGTCCCGGTTTCCTCGGCGATCCGTTCGGCAACCGACCGCGCAGCGAGTCGGCGAGGCTGAGTGTGACCGATCTTGCCGGCCAGTCCGCGCCCCAGCTCGAGACAGATCTTGGGAAGCTGTGTGGTCTTACCGGAACCGGTTTCACCGGCGACGACAACAACTTGGTGCTCCGAGATCGCCTCGGCGATGGCATTGCGGGCCTCGGACACCGGCAGTTGCGGCGGGTAATTGATCGTGGGGACGAGCGCGCGTCGGCGCTCGATCACAGCCGGATCCGGCCGGTCGGTGCGAGTGGAGCGGCTGGTCGGACGTCGTCGCCGTTTACGCCGGGCGGACTGTTCCGGCTGGTTGGACGAAGTCGACATAACTGGTCAAGCCTACCTGAGCGGCGGATCCGGCAATGTCCGGCGGACCCGTGTCCCCGCTCCCGGCGCGCCCGAACACGGATTGACACGAGAGTGGCTGCGGCCCCGGAGGAAACCAGGGGGACACCAGGCATGATGTTCACATGACAGTCTCAACTTCTGCCGGTCTCTGGCACGGATTCGCCGACATGGGCGCAGTGAGCACCACGGGACCCTTTGTGGTCACCAAGGGTGAAGGCGTCCACATCTGGGACGACAAGGGGAACAAGTATCTCGACGCCACAGCAGGCCTGTGGTTCACCAACGTCGGGCACGGACGCACGCAGATCGCCGACGCGGTGGCGAACCAGTTGAGCACACTGGCGCACTACTCCGGATTCGGTGACATCACCTCCGACGTCACGGCGGCGTTGGCCGACCGTCTGTCCGGCCTCGCTCCGGTACCGGGGAGCAAGGTGTTCTTCACCTCGGGCGGCAGCGATTCGATCGACTCGGCCGTCAAACTGGCGCGCCGCTACTGGCATGAGATGGGCAGGCCCGACAAGAAGATCGTGGTCGGCCGCACGAAGGCGTATCACGGTATGCACGTCGGCGGCACCGCGCTGTCCGGGCTGCCCCCGAACCGCGAGAACTACGGCGATCTCATGGCCGATGCGGCCACTGTCGACTGGGATGACGCCAAAGGGCTGCTGGGGTTGATCGAGCGGGTCGGTGCCGAGAACATCGCCGCGTTCTTCTGTGAACCGATCATCGGAGCGGGCGGGATCTACCTCCCGCCGGAGGGTTACCTCGCCGAGGTGCGCCAGATCTGCCGCGACCACGATGTGTTGTTCGTCGCCGACGAGGTGGTCACCGGCTTCGGTCGGATCGGCGGATCATGGTTCGCCTCGAGTCGATTCGACCTGCAACCCGACATGATCGCCACCGCGAAGGGATTGACGTCGGGGTACGTGCCGATGGGCGCGGTGTTCATCGCCCCGAACGTCGCCGAACCGTTCTATTCCGGCGGTGTCTGGTGGCGCCACGGTTACACCTACGGAGGTCACGCCGGGGCCGCAGCAGCAGCCATGGCGAACCTCGACATCATCGAGACCGAAGGTCTGCTCGAAGATGCTGCCCGCTTGGAGTCGGATCTGCATGTGGCGCTTGCGCCGCTTGCTGATCTGGACGCGGTCAGCGAGGTCCGCAGCGGGCTAGGTGCGGTGAGCGCCGTCCAGCTCGAGGAGCCTTCGCGGGCACCTGCTGCCGTGGCAGCTCTGCGCGCTCACGGCGTCAGCGGACGGGCGGCAGGCCAAGGCGCACTGCAGATCTCGCCGGCGTTTGTGATGACAGGCGCGCAGGTGGCCGAGCTCGCCGAGCGGATCTCCGACGCCCTGAGCTAGTCACTCGACAACAGAACCCACCGGTTCCGGTGAGCCGGCCGACAACGGCGACCGGCTTCGATCGGAACGGGTGGGTCCTGTGTGTCGGGGTCTATCCGACGAGAACGTCGGCCGTGCTCAGTGCGGCTGCCACGCCGGCGACGATGGAAGCCACCTTGAGTGCCTCGAGAATGGCCTCGCGGTCGATGCCGGCTTCGCGCAGGGTGTTCTCGTGAGCGGCCACACAGTGACCGCACCCGTTGATGGACGACACCGCGAACGACCACAGCTCGAAATTGGCCTTGTCGACGCCGGGATTGCCGATGATGTTCATCCGCAGCCCGGGTCGCAGGTCGTCGTACTTGCCGTCGAGGAAGCCCCGTCCCCGGTAGAACACGTTGTTCATGCCCATGATCGACGCGGCGCCCAGTGCGGCGTTGTACGCCTCTGCCGAAAGCGTGTCGGCCGCTTCGTCGGCGATCTCCTTGAGCACCACCGCGTTCTTGGTCGCGGCTGCGGTCGACAAGAGGGTGCCCCACAATTGCTCGTCTTTGAGAACCGTTGTGCGAGCAATCGATCCGAGATTGAGCTTGAGGTCTTTCGCGTACTCGGGCAGCGCGTTCTTCAGGTTGTCGATACTCATGTCTCACCCAATCCTTGTTGCGAGCGTCAGACGCTTGCGGTCAGCAGCTCACCAGCGTTGATGGTCGGATCGCCCTTCTTCCAGTTGCAGGCGCACAACTCGTCGGACTGAAGTGCATCCAGCACCCGCAGAACCTCGTCGACGTTGCGGCCGACGGAACCGGCCGTCACCGAGACGAACTGGATTTCGTTGTTCGGGTCCACGATGAACGTCGCACGATCGGCAACACCGTCGGCGTTGAGCACGCCGGCTGCCGATGCGAGTTCACGCTTGAGGTCCGAAAGCATCGGGAAGGGAAGCGTTTTCAGATCTTCGTGCTGCGCACGCCACTGGAAGTGCACGAACTCGTTGTCGACGGACGCTCCGAGGACCTGGGCGTCGCGGTCTGCGAACTCATCGTTCAACTTGCCGAAGGCGGCGATCTCCGTGGGGCACACGAAGGTGAAGTCCTTGGGCCAGAAGAACACGATGCGCCACTTGCCCGGGTGGTCGTCGCTGCTGATGGTGGTGAAGTAGTCATCGGGCTGCTGGGCGTCGACCTTCGAGAGGTCGCCGCCGATCACGGCCGTCAGGTTGTAGGAAGGAAATTGGTCGCCGATGGTCAGCAAAGCCATGGTGCTCCTTGGTATTCGACTAGAGATGCGAGATTTTCAGATCTTCGATGTGTGCGGACGCGTCAGTGCGCACTGAACCATCGTGCCCAAGTACGGGCGAAAAGGAAACGTGATGAGTAGCACTAAGGTGATAGGTATGGCCGATCAAAGTTATCAACCGACCATCGCCGGGCTCAAGGCCTTTGCGGCCGTCGCCGAGAAACGCCATTTCGGCTCTGCGGCAACCAGTCTCGGCATCAGTCAGCCGTCGCTGTCCCAAGCCCTCGCGGCCCTGGAGGCCGGACTGGGGGTCAAACTTGTCGAGAGGTCGACCCGGCGTGTCTTCTTGACGAACGAGGGAAATACCTTGCTGCCCAGGGCCATGTCCGCCATCGATGCCGTTGACTCGTTCACCCACGCCGCTGCGGGAGTCACCCAGCCGATGACAGGTACTCTCCGACTGGGTCTGATCCCGACTGTCGCGCCGTATGTCTTGCCGACTGTGTTGCGCGGACTGGGTGAACATGTTCCTGCTCTGACGGTGAGGGTGGTCGAAGACCGGACGGGCCCGTTGCTCGAAGCCCTGCGCCACAATTCGATCGACGCGGCGATGATCGCGTTGCCGTCTGACGTGCCGGGGATGATGGAGATCCCGATGTACGACGAGGATTTTGTCCTCGCTCTGCCGGCGGGCCATCCACTCGCCGGTGCACGTGAGGTCAATCCGGCTGCGCTGGCTGATCTTCCGCTATTGCTGCTGGACGAAGGGCACTGCCTGCGCGAACAGGCCCTGGAGGTCTGCCGCCTTGCGGGGGTGCGTCCGGATATGGGCCCCACACGGGCGGCGTCGCTGGCCACGGCTGTGCAGTGCGTAGAAGGTGGCCTGGGGGTCACGTTGATACCCGCGACGGCCGAACGCACCGAAACCGCCCGGGGTTCACTGGCAACGGCACGGTTCGACTCGCCGCGCCCGGGGCGTCGCATCGGTCTGGTGTGGCGCGTGACAAGCGGACGAGAAGCCGAATATCGCACGCTTGCAACACTGATTGCCGACCTGGTCACGGAGTCCGGTGCTGCGCGGGCAGTGTAGTTGCTGCGTGCCGTTCGAGTCCGTCAAGTCGCCGACTCCAACGACTCCAGTGCGGCGGACAGGTCCCGCAGACCGGCAAGCGCGGCCTCCCACCGTTCGACACCCAGGTGGCCACACAACTGCGCGGCGAGGGCTGCATGCCCAGGGTTGATCCGATGCACGGCATCGCGCCCGGCATCGGTGGCCTCCACGAGCTTGGCCCGACGGTGGGCCGGGTTGTCGTGGTAGGCGACGAGGCCTTGTGCGGCAAGCACATCGGCGGTGCGTTGCACACTCTGTCTTGTGATACCCATCGTCCGTGCGATGTCGGAGACCGTCAACGGCTCACCGAGGATGGCGCCGAGCACTTGCCAACGGGTTGCGGTCAGCCCGGCAGGCTCGGCCAATTGTTCTGCCACGGCCATGAACTGACCGTTGAGCCGAAAGGTGGTGAGGGCCGAATCGCTCAGGAGGTCCTGAGGGTCTGTCATGCCTGAAGCGCCATCAGGTCGTGATAGCCGGCGGGGTCGCCGCTGTAGAGCCGGAACCAGGCCGCAAGGACCTCGGGGGTATATAGGTCGAGCTCGGCGAAGATCTCGCGGGCGAACGCCACCGGCTGCATGGCGGCGGCGGTGATGAGGTGGCCGGGCGTGCTGGTGTCGGTGACCGCTGGTTCGTCTACGTACTCCGCCGCACCCGAGTATCCGGTCCACGACAACGCCTCGGCGGCGTTGCTGGTGTGGCGCCGACCGTCGAGCAACCCGGCTCGGGCCAGCCCGACGGTCGCGCCGCAGATCGCGGCGACGGGAACGCCCGCGGCCAGGAACGCGGCCGCGGCGTTCGTGAAGTCGCCGAGGTCGCCGGTCATCCACGCGCCCGCTCCGGGGAGGATCAGCATTGCACTGTCATCGGGATCCAGGTCACCGATCGCGAGGTCGGGCACGATGCGCACGCCGCCCGCGGTGGTCACAGCGTCGGTGGTGGGGCCCACCGTACGAATCCGGTAGCGACCGGGTCTTTTCTGATGCTCCGGGTCGTTGATGTGCGCGACGGCGTGACCGGCTTCCCAGTCAGCGAGTGTGTTGTAGACGGCGAGGTGGACGACTGAAGTCGCGGGGTCTGAGGACATGACAACATACTGTCAATATGACAGCGTGCTGTCAATGGGTCATCCGGCCTGGATGTGCAGGTCGAGCAACTCGGGTTCGTCCTCGGCGGTGTCGGGCCTGCTGTACCTGGCAACGATCGACCATCCGTGGTCACCGTCGGGGTCGTCGAGGACCTGGCGGGCAACCCACTCGTCACCGTCGGCTTCCACCGAGAACAAGGCCGGGCTCCTGGCTGCCGGCCCTGCGCCCGGAGCGCCGTACTCGTCGAAAAATTCCGCGGTCTCGTCGAACCAGTCGAGATCGGGGTAGGCGGCATGCAGTGCGGTCCAATTCCGGTTGGCCAACAGGTTGACGAACCGGAACATGTTGTTGCGCAATTCGACTCGGGTAGCTCGAGTGTTCGGCGCCCGGCCCGGTGGCGTCACGGACGCCAGCGGGTCGGCGATCACCTGGTCGGGGTGTGTCAGCTGCTCCCATTCGTCCAGCAGGCTCGAGTCCACCCGGCGAACCAGCTCGCCCAGCCATTCGATCACGTCGTCGAGTTCGTCTGTCCGTGCCGAATTGGGAACACTCTGCCGCAGGGTGCGATAAGCATCCGTCAAATACCGCAGCACCACGCCCTCGCTGCGGGCCAGTGCATAGCGCGAGATGAGGTCGCCCCAGTCCATCCCTTGTTCGATCATGTCGCGGAGTATCGACTTGGGGCGTGGGGGAGTGTCGATCACCCACGGGTGACCCTGCTGGTAGGTGCCGAACGCCTCGAAGATGAAGTCGCGCAGCGGTCGTGGCCACGTCACCTCGGTGAGGAGCTCCATCCGCTCCTCGTACTCGACCCCGTCGGCCTTCATCTGCGCGATGGCCGCGTCCCTCGCGACCTTCTGTTGGCCCATCAGCACCGGACGCGGATCTTCCAGTGTCGCCTCGACAATCGAGATCAGATCGAGGGTGTAGGTGTCGGAGTCGGTGTCCAGCAGCTCGAATGCCGCCAGGGAGAAGGGCGACAACGGGTTGTTCAGGGCAAAGTTGTTCGGCAGGTCGACAGCCAGCACGGCGTAGCGGCCCAGGTCGTCGGGTTCGTCGAGTCGCAGGACCACGCCGCTGTTGACCAGGGATCGATACAGCGACAAGGCCCGAAGGATGTGCCAGCGTTGACGGGCCCGGGTCTCGTGGTTGTCTTCGAGCAGGTGACGCATGGCCGTGAAGCAGTTGCCCGGGCGGGCAATCACTTCCAGCAACATGGACGTGCTGACACCGAACCGGGACCGCAGGGGTTCGGGCGGAGCGTCGATGAGCTTGTCGAATGTTGCCTCACCCCAGGAGACGAACCCCTCCGGCGCCTTTTTGCGCTGGATCTTCTTCAGCTTCTTCGGATCGTCACCGGCCTTGGCGACCAGCCGGGCGTTCTCGACGTCGTGATCAGGCGCTTGGGCGACCACGAAACCGCGGACGTCGTACCCGGCCCGGCCCGCCCTCCCGGCGATCTGATGGAACTCGCGGGCACGCAGGTGGCGCTGACGCACGCCGTCGTACTTGGTCAGCCCGGTCAGCAGGACGGTGCGGATCGGCACGTTGATGCCGACACCCAGGGTGTCCGTCCCGCACACAACGCGCAGAAGCCCTTGCTGGGCAAGGCGTTCGACAAGGCGTCGATAGCGCGGCAACATGCCGGCATGATGCACGCCGATTCCTGCGCGGACCGTCTTCGACAGGGTCTTGCCGAAGCCCGTGCTGAAGCGGAAATCGCCGATCTCCGCTGCGATCGCATCGCGTTCGGACCGGCTGCAGATGTTGGCGCTGAGCAGCGACTGTGCGCGTTCCATCGCGGAGACCTGGGTGAAGTGCACCACGTAGACCGGCGCCCGGTCTTTGGCGATCAGCTCTTCGATGGTCTCGTGCACGGGCCGGGTGGAGTACGAATACTCCAGCGGGACCGGGCGAGTGGTGCCGGTGATGTCGGCGGTGTCACGTCCGGTACGACGCCGTAGATCTTCGATGAAGAAGTCGACATTGCCCAGCGTCGCCGACATCAGGACAAATTGGCTCTGCGTCAGCTCGATCAGGGGGACCTGCCACGCCCAGCCACGGTCGGGCTCGGAGTAGTAGTGGAACTCGTCCATCACCACGATGCCGATGGAGGCATCAGCGCCTTCTCGCAGGGCGATGTTCGCCAGGACCTCGGCCGTGGCGCAGATGATGGGGGCACCGGCGTTGACCGAGGCATCCCCGGTCAGCATGCCCACGTTCTCGGCGCCGAACTGGGCGCAGAGGTCGAAGAACTTCTCGCTGACCAGCGCTTTGATCGGCGCCGTGTAGAAGGCGCGACGGCCCTGTGCGGCAGCGAAATAGAGTCCGCCGCTGGCGATGAGCGATTTACCCGAGCCGGTGGGGGTGGAGACGATCACGTTCGACCCGGCGGCGAGTTCGAGGAGCGCCTCGTCCTGGTGGGGGTACACCTCGATCCCGCGCGCAGCCCACCAGTCGACGAACGCGGTGTACAGGCCGTCGGGGTCCGCGTCCCCGGGATTCGGGAAGGCGAGCGGCCGAGCCTCTGCGGACTGTGTCACCAATGCAGGTTAGGCCACCGTCGGCGATCAGCCGGCAGTGCCGCCGCCCGCCTGGCCCGGATCATCGTCTGAGTTGCGGTCGCTGCCGGCCTCCCCGGTCTGGGTGGCGAGGAACCGTTCCAGCTCGGCCCCGAGCTCGTCGCCGGTGGGCAGATCACCCTCGGCGGCCAACAGCGATGCCTTCTCCTGTTGTGCCTGGTTGAAGGTGTCGTACTGCGTTTCGAGCGCGGCGACCACAGACTCGACCTCCTGGTTGCCCGACACCTCGGCGTCGACCTGGCTGCGGACCTTCTCCGCCGCGTTGGCCAGTGCGGCCGTCGGCAGATCCAATCCGGTGATCTCGCCGAGCGACTCGAGCAACTTGTGCGACGCGGCAGGGTATTCCGCCTGCGAGAGATAGTGCGGTACATGGACGGAGAGTCCGGCAGTTGTCAAACCGTGCTGCCCCAGACGGAGTTCGAGCAGCATCGACGCGCTGGCGGGAACCTTCAGCTCCGAGCCCCATCGGGGCAGCGAAGCGATCAGGTCCTTGTCGTTCGCGTGCGCGGTGATGGTGGACGGCCGGGTGTGCGGTATCCCCATCGGGATGGCGTTGAGACCGATCACGGTGGACACCCCGAACCGATCCGACAATCCCTGGATGGCGGCGACGAACCGTTCCCAGCGCAGGTCCGGCTCGGCGCCGGAGAGCAGCAGGAACGGCGTGCCGTTGTTGTCGCGCACGGCATGCAACGTCAGCTCGGGCATCGCCACGTCGGTGAACTGGTCACCGGTGAACGTCATCAAAGGGCGTCGCGATCGGTAGTCCATCAGTTCGTCGGTGGAGAACGTCGCCACCAATTCCGATTCCAGACTCTGCCGCAAGTGGTCCGACGCGAGTTTGATCGCGTGGCCTGCGTCGGCGAAACCCTCCAGCGCGTGGACCAATACCGGTCCGTCACCCTCGTCGCCGGTCACCTGTGGCGCTGGAAACTCGAGCTCGTAGAGCGTGGACTTGTCGTCCATGGCGAACCTCCTCGCTGCCCAGTCCTGCTGTCGTGTGGATAAGTGTTCTCCATTGTCGCCCATGATCGGCCGTTCGAACCAATCCCTGGCCGAGAGTCAGCCCTGACCACGGGCTCAATGGCGACTAGTGTTCTCAACGGAGTTCGAACGGTGTCAATTCCCCAGCGAGTTCGCCGTGAGCGAAAACCAAGCAAACGTTAGGGTGAAGACCGCGGCGGTCAGACCGCCCCCAAACACGGTCAGTGCAGCGAAAGGCAATCATGGCAGAGCAGGTGCGTGGTGTGGTCTCGGCAGGAAAAGGGGCCCCGACCACGATCGAGACGATCACGATCCCCGATCCAGGCCCCCGCGACGTGGTGGTGCGCATCCTTGCCTGCGGCGTGTGCCACACCGACCTCGCCTACCGCGAGGGCGGCATCAACGACGACTACCCGTTCCTGCTGGGACACGAGGCCTCCGGCATCGTTGAGACCATCGGTGATCAGGTCACCCATGTCGAACCCGGCGATTTTGTCGTACTGAACTGGCGCGCCGTGTGCGGTGTGTGCCGAGCCTGCAAGCGTGGTCGCCCCTGGTACTGCTTCGACACGTTCAACGCGAGCAAACCGATGACCCTGCAAGACGGCACCGAGCTGACCCCCGCACTCGGTATCGGTGCGTTCGCGGACAAGACGCTCGTGCACGAAGGTCAGTGCACCAAGGTCGCCCCCGATGCCGATCCGGCAGTGGTCGGGTTGCTGGGGTGCGGTGTCATGGCCGGCATCGGAGCCGCGATGAACACCGGTGGCGTCGGCCGCGGCGACAGCGTCGCTGTGATCGGATGCGGTGGGGTGGGCGATGCCGCCATCGCGGGCGCCAGGCTTGCCGGCGCGACCAAGATCATCGCGGTCGACCGCGATGCCCGCAAACTCGAGTGGGCGACCTCTCTCGGCGCCACCCACACCATCGATGGTTCTGTGACCGACGATGTCGTCACTGCCATCCAGGACATCACCGACGGCAACGGTGCCGACGTGGTCATCGATGCGGTCGGTCGGCCCGAGACGTACAAAACCGCGTTCTATGCGCGCGATCTGGCCGGTGTCGTCGTGCTCGTCGGTGTGCCGACACCCGAGATGACCCTGGAGATGCCTCTGGTCGACTTCTTCTCTCGCGGCGGTGCCCTCAAGTCGTCCTGGTACGGCGATTGTCTGCCCGAGCGTGACTTCCCGATGCTTGTCGACCTGTACCAGCAGGGCAGGTTGCCACTCGAGCTGTTCGTCACCGAGCGTGTCGGATTGGACGACGTGGAAGCCGCGTTCAGCAAGATGGAGGCCGGCGAGGTCCTGCGTTCGGTGGTGATCCTGTGACCGTTCGCGTCGACCACGTCGTCACCTCGGGCACGTTCAGTCTCGACGGCGGTACCTGGGATGTCGACAACAACATCTGGCTCGTCGGTGACGATTCCGAGGTTGTCATCATCGACGCCGCACACTCGTCGGCGCCGATCATCGAGGCGGTCGCCGGACGTACGGTCAAGGCCGTGCTGCTCACCCATGGCCACAACGACCACATCACGGTGGCCCCCGAGTTGTCGCGCACCCTCGATGCCCCGATGAAGATGCACCCGGGTGACCGGATGCTGTGGGACCAGACGCACGCCGATGTCGCTCCGGAGGAACTGGCCGATGGTCAGAAGATCAGCGTCGCGGGCACCGACCTCGTCGTGATCAACACCCCGGGGCACTCGCCTGGTTCGTCGTGCATCTACGCACCAGAACTAGGGGTGCTGTTCAGCGGCGACACACTGTTCTCGGGCGGACCCGGCGCAACCGGTCGCTCGTTCTCGGACTTCCCGACGATCATCGAGTCGATTCGGACCAAGATCTTCACGTTGGATCCGGGGACGAAAGTGCACACCGGACACGGTGATTCCACTGCGGTGGGTACCGAGTCGCCACACCTCGAAGAGTGGATCAAACGCGGGAGCTGACCTCGCGGGAGGTCAAGCATCCAGTGCAGGCGGCGAGCTGATCCTGGTGATCAGCTCGTCGACCCGATCGTGCTGCACTGTTGCCCCGCCGGACAATGCGGCCGCCACGTTCTCCAACTCGGCGACCGCGGAGTCGGCGTGAGCAAGCGCGGTTTCCCGCAGTCGCGGGGGAGTCTTGGACACCGCTATCAGCCAATTGTCGAGATCTGTTGCGGCCAGCTCGATCCGGACCCTGGCGTCGATACGTTCGCCGTCGTACTCGAGCTTCGGGTCGGCGCGGAGGAGGGCCAGCGCGTCGCGAATGCGCCGGTGCAGCCGCGCTTCCGGGTCGTGCGAACCTGCCCATGCCGCGGGCGCATTGGTGGTCTGGCCGGGGATGATCTCGTTCGAGCGCACCGCGCTGTCTCGGATCCGGCGGGTCATGAGGAAGACACCCACCGCGGCGGCAACGCATGCGACGAGGACAACGACCACGATCGCGGTGGTCATGACGGCCTCTCGGTGGATGCGGTCATCGCAGCGCCGCCCACGTGGCGACCACTGCGATGATGACGATCAGGGCCGCGAGCACGGCGAACGCGATCTTCACCTTGCTCCACGGACGTTGGCCCTGCACCTCGCCGGTCACCCCGTTGATGAAGACCTGGAACGGATTGCCCGCGTAGACCACGGTGAGCAGCCAGATCGGCAGCAGGACGTGCTTGAACGTGAGTGCGTTGTACCTGGTGTCCTTGCTGTTGATCCGCTGGTGGTCACCGCCGATGTCGCGACGGATCGCGTGGTCGATCCCGGCGTCGATCCGTGCCTGGGCCACCGGAAAACACTGGTCCGCGTCGTGATCGTAGGTGCGGCACAGATGGCCTGCGACGAACTCGGGTGTGTACGGCGTTGCCTGAGCCGTCGGCCAGGGTTCGAGTTCATGCACCTTGTCGGTGTCGAATCCCGTGTTCGCCAGAACCGCCACGTCGTCGAAGTCGACCCCCACGACACCGGAACGGTGACTCCATCGCGTGCGGGTCTCGGTGCGGCGATTGTCGCCGCTGCCGACCGTCACCGTGTAGTTGTCGCCGCGCATTCCGGTGTACGACGTCGTGGTGTCGGCGTCGTAGGTGAAGTAGGCGGCGTACACGCTGCTGAACGCGCCCACCTCGCGGTACTTCTTGAACTCGGTTGGGGCGAACCAGCGACTGTTGATCCACTTCTCGATCACCTCGCGGCCCTGCTTGTCGTCGACCTGGAACGGCAGGATGCCGTCGACGGGGAGTCGCGTGGGGGCGTCGTGGATGTCGTCGCGCTGGATCGGGGTGGCACAGTACGGACACCGGGTGGCGGTCAGGGTGCCGCTGAAGGTTGTTCTGCCGCCACAACTCTGGCAGACGATCTCGCGCTCGCTCACTGTCTGACCCGACGAGTTCTCGGCGATCAGCCCGCGCAGCTGGGTCATCGTGGAGGCCAGGTCGTGTTCGACCACCCGCCGGTTCGGATCCAGCACGATCTGATGGGAACGACCGCAACTCGGGCAGAGCAACTGCTGTGACGCCGGGTCGAACACCAACTGTGCCCCGCAGGTGTCGCAGGGATAGGTGCGCGTCCCCTCGGTGACCTGGAACTGCGCTCGCTCGGGATCGGATGGCCCGGGTACCGGTTGCTGTGGCGCGGCCGGTCGTGGGTCATGCGTCGGCAATGGTGGCGGGTCGAAGGACGAGGGCGCGGCGTAGCCCGAAGGCGAGGCGTCCGGCTGAGCATGACCGGGCAGCGGCGGCGGTCCGACGTTGTCGTCGTTCATGGCTACGCCGATGGTGTGGTCGTCGGGATGGGTGGCGGGGTCGCGAACAGGCCCGCAAGAGCGGGAACGGTCGCGGCCTGCGCCCATCCGGGCATGCCCTGGGTCCACACCAGAGTCGCCCCGGTGAACTGCCCCGACGCGACCGCACCCTGCAGCTGGGCGACGGTATAGGGACCCGCCGGCTGACCGCCGTTGTCGATGTGGAACGTGACGGCCCCCGGCAACGGCGGAGGCCCTTGTGGCGCAGCCGCATTCGCCTGCTGCGCCTGCCCGCCGAACTGGCCGGCCATCTGGCTGCCCAGCGCCACGCCCATACCGGCCGACATCATGTCGCCCATTGCGCCCCCGCCGGGGTTCTGCGCTGCGGCGAGCATGGCGTCGGCGGCTCTGCCCTGCTGATAGCGGCCCAGGTCGCCGACGTTGTTCAGGAAGCCGCCCTCCTCGACGCCGCGGGCGACACCACGCGTCATCGCCGAGGTGATCTCGTCGGGCAGCGAGATGTTCATCGTGATGGAGTCGATCGACAGCCCGAACTCGTCGTCGACACGTTCGGCGACGAAGTCCCGGAGTTTCTGCGACAACTCGACCTGGCGCCCCTGGAGGTCGATCACACCGAGACGGGTTTCCATGATCATGTCCGAGAACGCCAGTGTGATGACACGCCTCAACAGCTCGGAGATCTCCTCCACGTCGACCTCGCTGTCGGTGCCGATCACCTCGCGAAGAAATATGTCGGGTTCAGCCACCCGAACGACACACAAACCGTTGGCCCTCACCTGGACCATGGTGAAATCCGGGTCGCGCACGGTGACCGGATTGGCGGTACCCCAGCGGAGGTCGGTGACCGGCCGGGTGTTGATGAAGTACACCTCGGACCGGAAGGGGCTGTTGAACCCGTGCTTCCAGCCCTGCAGGGTGCTCAGGAGGGGGAGGTTCTCGGTGGTGAGCTGATAGTGGCCCGGACCGAACCGATCGGCGAGCTGCCCGCGGTAGACGAAAACAGCCTGCTGACCTTCACGGACGATGAGCTCGGCGCCGTTCTTGATCTCGTTGTGGTAGCGAGGAAACCGCCAGGCCAACGTGGAGCGCGAATCATCGATCCATTCGATGATGTCGACGAGTTCACCCTTGATCTTGCCGATGATCCCCATAACCGTTGTTCTCCTCGCGGCGTCGCCTGATCGCTGTCTTCGGTGATGTTCGCGCAGCAGTCGCCCCGGCGGCTGTCACTAGTGGGCAGTCTAATCGTGTCGCGCGCCCCGATGGCCTGCTCGCGGTGGCACAGTGGGTCCGGTGAGTTGGGTGTCGGGGTGAGCCGAGTGGCAGGTTTTCGTGCGGGGCGACGGGGGTTGTCCTTGCTGGCGATGGTCGCTGTCATCGCGGTCGCCGGGTGCACGTCCGCGGTCGACGGTGAGCCGACGGCAGCACCGACTGGATCGGCGGAGCCGCAGAGTTCGAGTTCGAGCCTCGACCTCGCGTCTCGGTCCGTCACCGCTGCAGACTTTCCGGCCGGCTACTCGCCGACAGAGGTGACCGGAGACCAGTTGGGCGCCGTGCTCGCCGATACGGCGGGAGTTCCCACCGGCGGCGGTGTGAACCCACCGAACTGCGCCCCGAGACCGTTACCCAGTGGCGGCGGGCAAGCAGCGGCATGGGTGGCAACCGGCGCAGGGCCCAATGCGGGAACCCTCAGTGCCGTGTCGGTTCTGGTGAACTCGCCGCTGGCCGACCTGCAGACCCAGATCCAGAACTGCCCGTCGTACACAACCGACGCATTCGGTGCGACAGCCACCGTGACCACCACGATCCTGCCTCCTTCGCCCGCGGAATCCGACGAGTCGATGGCGTTCCGTCGGGTCACGGTCTCGGGGGCGATGACTCAGACGATGACCGCGCTGGTGGCCCAGAACGACGGGGTACGTGTATACGTCACCTCCCTGGTCGCAGGTCCGCGGCCCGGATCGGATGGGTTGGCACTCGACGAGTTGTACACCAAGGCGGTCTCTCGCTCGCGTGGCTGAGTCGGCCGCTGTGGACAACCCGGGATCGGTGGACAACCCGGCCGAATCGGTCCTCGTGCCATCACCTCTGTTGTCGGGTGCCCCGAACATCGGTGCATGACATCTGACAGCTACGCCACATCGGTTTCCGGCCCGGGGGCGTTGATCACCGCCATCCCGGCCCTCCTCGGCTTCATCCCGGAGCGTTCCTTGGTCCTCATCACCCTCGACGGGGAGGGTGACGAGATCGGCACCACCATGCGACACGATCTTGTGCTCGATGACAGGGGGCGTCCGACCTCGGAGATGCTCGCGCTCATCGAGCACCTCGCGCACGTGTGTGAGTCGTATGACGCACAGCTTGTGATGGGGGTCGTGATCGACGGCGCCCATCCGGCCGACAGCCCCCACTATCGGCGCCTGTTCGCGATCATCGATCGGCATCTGTCCGCGGTCGGCGGACTGTACGGCGGTTTCGTGACGCCTGCCATCACCGCAGGTTCTCACTGGACGACGATGTGGGACAACAGGTCCGACGCACAACAGGGGAGCGGTCCGGCCACGGGTGTGCTGGGTGACCCGACGATCAGCCCGGTGGCCATCGCACGTGCCGTCAAGAACGGCAGGCGCGTACTGATGACCCGCGACGAGATGGTGAACAGTTTGTCAGCCCTTCCGCACTGTGCAGATCCGGCCTGTGACGCCCACGCCGTGGCCGCCGACGATGACAGCGCGTACTGGCGGATCCACGACGAACGCGCGGCGAGTGCGCTGTTTCCCTCAGGGGAGGACGACGAGCTGGACCCACAGGATTGTGGTCGAGTGGACGACACCGCGCACTGGGTGAACCGGGTCCCGCAGTCGCTGGACCAGACGACAGTCGCTCCGTCGACACTGCGACAGTGGGCCGAGTCGGCGGCGCCGCAGCGAATTGCGTTGCCGACCTTGGTCGATGACCTTCGCCGCCTCCAGGAGAGGCTCGACCTCGAGAGCGCCCTGGATGTGCTCGAGGACGGTCGTGAGCTGACGTGTGCCGATCTCCGGTTCTTCGACAAGGCCCTTCGTGAGTTCTACGTGCGCGACTCACTGCTGGCGCTGGCGGTCACCGACCGATGGATGGACGCCGAACGGGCGTGGACGCAGGCTGCTCGTCGGCTCCGCGGTCGCGGACAGGCATCTGCGGCTACGTTGCTCGGATTCATCTACTACGTACACGGCAACGGGGCGATGGCAGGCACCGCGTTCGACGTCGCGTTGCGCGCCTGCCCGGACTACTCGATGGCGGTGTTGTACAGCGATGCCCTCGTGCGGGGGATCCCACCCCACAGGATCAGCGAATGCGCCGAATCAGGATTCATCGTCGCGCGGTCACTGGGCGTGACACTTCCGGAACCCGTGATGCGGCCGGCGGCCTGAGAACAGACGTCAACGAGCGGCGGCTGCCGCCGAGTGGGCCCGATCACCGAGGGTCCGTGTGAACTCCCAGGCGTCGCGGACGATGACCGGCAGGTCTGTCTTCTCCGGATACCACCCGAGGTCGGCGATGGCCTTGTCGCTCGAGGCGATCAGGACGGCGGGGTCGCCGGCGCGACGCGGCGCATCGACGACGGGGATGTCGAGACCCGTCACCTCGGCACACGCCGAGATGACCTGCCGCACAGAGAATCCCGTGCCACTGCCCAGGTTGTAGATCGCGTGACGACCGGCTATTGCCGATTCGAGCGCCAGCACATGTGCCTGCGCCAGGTCGTACACGTGGATGTAGTCGCGTATCGCCGTGCCGTCATCGGTGTGGTAGTCGGTACCGAAGACTTTGATGTGGTCCCGGTGTCCGAGGGCGACCTGAAGGATCAGCGGGATCAGATGCGTCTCGACCTGACGATTCTCGCCCGCGCCGGCATGTGCGCCCGCAACGTTGAAGTACCGCAAGCTCATCGCGGCCAGCCCGTGGGCTGCCGCGTAGGACGTGATGGCGTGGTCGATGGCCAGTTTTGTTGCGCCGTAAGGATTCGTCGGCCGAGTCGGTGAGGACTCGAGAATCGGCACCGACTCAGGTTCGCCGTAGGTGGCGGCGGTAGAGGAGAACACCAGTCGCGGGGTTCCCGAGATCCGAACCGCCTCGAGGAGGGCCAATGACTCGACCACGTTGCCGTACCAGTATTTTTCGGGTGACTCGACCGATTCGCCCACCAATGACTGCGCGGCGAAGTGGAGTACGCCGTCAAATGGGTCGGAGCCGAGTACTCGCGGCGCGACCTCACTCACGTTGCCCTGGATGAACGCGGCGTGGTCGGGCAGGGCATCGACGTTGCCGGTGGAGAGATTGTCGATGATGGTGACGTCGTGGCCGTGCTCGATCAGCACCCGAGCGCAGACGCTACCCACATAACCGGCTCCGCCGGTGACCAGAAGCTTCATTGCGGTGCGGTCAGACCTTCTCGACCTGCAGCGAGTGGGCCATCTCCTCTGACAGAGTCAGACCTTCGTGTCCCGGGGTGATGATGACGATCGCGCCGGGCTTCACCGACACGGTCACCCGCGCGTTGGGCACCACGCCGGCCTCACGGAGCTGACTGATCAATTCGATGTCCGACTGGGCGTGCTCGGACAACCGCCGGACGATCACGGCAACCGGTTCGCCCTGCGGGAGTTCGGAGATGCGTGTCATGGGTCCGGGAGGTGCGATGTTCTCATAGCCCAGCAAGTCCAGGCCCGGGATCGGGTTGCCGTACGGCGAGGTGGTCGGGTGGTCGAGGACCTCCAGCAAACGGCGCTCGACGTTCTCGCTCATCACGTGTTCCCAGCGGCATGCCTCGGCGTGCACGTCTTCCCACGGCATGCCGATCACGTCGACCAGCAGCCGCTCGGCGAGCCGGTGCTTGCGCATCACCGATACGGCGAGGCTGCGGCCCTTGTCGGTCAACTCGAGGTGGCGGTCGCCCGCAACCATGACCAGTCCGTCGCGTTCCATCCGTGCGACGGTTTGTGACACCGTCGGGCCGCTCTGTTCCAGTCGCTCGGCGATACGAGCCCGCAGCGGAACGATGCCTTCTTCCTCGAGGTCGTAAATCGTCCGGAGATACATCTCGGTGGTGTCGATCAGTTCGTTCACGATCCCCATCCCTTTCGTCCTCTAGTAAGGTTACCTGTACGAGTGGGTTGTAGCGGTAGCGCGGGGCGAGGGGGCGCGATACGCCTGTGCCCCGGTCCGGGTGAACCAGGCCGACAAGGCCCCACTGCGCGTCAGTCGAACTAGGCTCGCAGCATGAACAATGCAGTCGACCGACCCGGTGCCGAGCCGGCCGCAGTGATCTGGAGCGACGACTTCCTCGGATACCGATGGACGGCGGCGCATCCGATGAACCCGGTGCGGCTGGCCCTGACGATGTCTCTGTCGCGGTCGCTCGGGGTGCTCGACGGTGTCGAGACCACGCCGCCGATGAACGTCGACGACCGGCTGCTGCAGACCGTGCACACCTCCGCTTACCTCGATGCGGTGCGCAGCGCCTCCGCGGTCGACGACTATGTCGGCGGCGCAACACATTTGCTGGAGAGACTCTTCGGGCTGGGTAGCACGGACAACCCGATCTTCGAGGGAATGCACAGTGCCGCCAGCGTTCTCGTCGGCGGCACCATGGCGGCCGCCGCGGCAATCGCGTCCGGCTCGGTACGTCGAGCGGTGAACATCGGCGGGGGCATGCACCACGCGATGCCCGGTCACGCGGCGGGTTTCTGCATCTACAACGACTGCGCTGTCGCCATCAGGTGGCTGCTGGAGCAGGGGTATGACCGAATCGCCTACATCGACATCGACGCGCACCACGGTGACGGCGTGCAAAAGGTCTTCGCCGCGGACCCCCGCGTTCTGACGGTGTCGTTGCACCAGCATCCGGCGACGCTCTGGCCGGGCAGCGGGTGGCCGGAAGAGGTGGGGGAGCAGGACGGCAGGGGCACCGCGGTCAACATCGCGCTGATGCCCGAGACCACGGACAAGCTGTGGCTGCGCGCATTCCACGCCATCGTGCCCGGGATGCTCGAGAGCTTCCGTCCACAGATCATCGTCAGCCAGTGCGGAGTGGACAGCCACCGGCGCGATCCGCTGACCGACCTGTCGCTGACGATCGACGGTCAGCGCGCCGCGGTCCTCGCGATGCGTGACCTCGCCGACACCTACGCCGAAGGGCGTTGGCTGGCGGTCGGTGGTGGTGGGTACGGCATCGTGGACGTGGTTCCGCGCAGCTGGACCCACCTCATCGCGGCGGTCACCGGACACGACCTCGACCCGGTGACCACCATCGATGAAAGCTGGTGCCGCGCAGCGACAGAGGAGACACAAGCGCTCGACGAAACGCTGCGCGGCGATCCCGTGAACAGCATGACCGACGGGGGCGACATCGACTATCTCCCGTGGGACGGTGATGGTGGTGGACCGCTGATGGCGGGTGTCACCGATGCCGCCCAAACCCGAACTGACGCCACCATCATGGCCACCCGCCGAGCGGTGTACCCGCTGTGCGGACTCGATCCGGAGGACCCCCGTGACTGACACCGTGCCACCCGATCAGCGGGGCCCCCACGACTACCCGCGTCACTGGATCGCCGATGTTCTCGCCAGCGACGGCGGCGTGGTCCATCTGCGCCCGATCGTGCCCGAGGACGCCGACCGTCTCGTCCGCTTCCACTCACGGCTGTCCGAGCGCACGCGCTACCTGCGCTACTTCGGTCCGTTCCCGCAGATCCCGCCTCGTGAACTCGCGCGGATGACCACCGTGGACCACTACAGCCGCGTCGCGTTCGTCGGCATGCTCGGCGGCGAGATCATCGCCATCGGCATCTACGAGAGCCTGGCCGGCGACGGCAAACCCGGGACGGCAGAGGTCGCGTTCGTGGTGGCAGACGAGCACCAGGGAAGGGGACTGGGCCCGATCCTGCTCGAACACCTCGCCGGTGCCGCCGCGGAATGCGGATTCGAGAAGTTCGAAGCCGAGGTGCTGGCCGAGAACCCCAACATGGTGGCGGTGTTCCGGGACGCGGGATATCAGCTGCGCCGTAGCTTCGACGGCAGCACCATCCACGTCGAGTTCACCATCGACCCGACCGAAGCCCTGCTGTCGGTGCGCAACGCGCGCGAGCGCGGATCAGAGGCCCGCAGTGTGGCAAATCTGTTGCGGCCGACGTCGGTTGCGGTCATCGGCGCTTCCGTGGACAGACTGAAGGTCGGCAATGCGGTGCTGGCGAACGTGATCGCCGCGGGGTTCACCGGGCCCGTGTATCCGGTCAATTCCGAGCACAGGGCGGTGCGCGGCATCCGCGCCTATCCGACGGTACGCGACATCCCGGATCCTGT
This sequence comes from Williamsia muralis NBRC 105860, assembly GCF_001598915.1. Taxonomy (GTDB): domain Bacteria; phylum Actinomycetota; class Actinomycetes; order Mycobacteriales; family Mycobacteriaceae; genus Williamsia; species Williamsia muralis. Next base: position 248,776 of record NZ_BDAP01000003.1, read on the forward strand.
GGACCTGGCAATCGTCGCGGTTCCGGCCGACGCGGTCGAGGACGTCCTCGACGACTGTCTGTCCAAGGGTGTCAAGACGATGCTCGTGCTGTCCTCCGGATTCAGTGAGACCAGCGATTCCGGGCTCGAATCCGAGCGTCGTCTCGTCGAGTCCGTGCGTGAGCACGGTATGCGACTGGTTGGGCCCAACGCCCTCGGTGTGGCGAACACCGATCCGGCTGTCGGCCTCAATGCCACACTGGCGCCGTTGGTTCCAGGGCGAGGTGCGGTGGGCTTCTTCTGCCAGTCGGGCGCCCTCGGCATCGCGATCCTGGACGCCGCCGCCCGACGGCAACTGGGTCTGTCGACGTTTGTGTCGGCAGGCAACCGCGCGGACGTATCCGGTAATGACCTGCTGCAGTACTGGGACAGCGATCCGGACACCGAGGTGGTGCTGCTCTATCTGGAGAGCTTCGGTAACCCCAGGAAATTCACCCGCCTCGCCCGGCGGGTGGCAAGCGGCAAACCGGTTGTCGCGGTCAAGTCCGGCCGCGGTGCCGTGCCACCCGCGATGGCCGCCGCCGACCATTCGCTCGACGACGAGAGCACCCGGGCCATCCTCGCCCAGTCCGGCGTCATCCAGGTGGGCACCATATCGGCACTGTTCGACTGCGCGACGGTCTTTGCGTATCAACCCCTTCCGCGTGGTCCCCGGGTCAGCATCGTCGGCAACTCGACGGCGCTGGGAGTGCTGGCACAGGAAGCCGGTAGCCACTTCGGCCTCGAAGCGGTTCAGCGGGTCGATCTCGGACCAGGTGCCTCCCCGGAAGAGTTCGAGGCCGCCGTTCGGACGGCAGCCGCCGATGACGGGGTGGATGCGTTGATAGCCGTGTTCGTCCCACCGGTGGCGGTGAGTGTGGACCGGTACGCCCAAGCGTTGATGACCGGGATGGCCGACTCCGACAAACCAGTGGTGACCACGTTCCTCGCGGTGGAAGGCATCCCGCAGAACCTCACCGTCCTCGGACCACACGGAACACCCGCACGCGGATCGATCCCGTCCTATCCAGGGCCCGAGCGGGCCGCCGAAGCACTCGGATACTCGTGGCGATACTCGCAGTGGCGGTCGCGGCCACCGTCCCAGGTCCGCCGGCCCGCCGATGTGGACCCCGACACCGCTCGCCGTCTCGTCCGGGAGGCCGTCGACGCACAGGGCGGGGATGTCACCGAGCTCGACGACGCGGCAACCGCCGAGGTGCTCGCCTGCTACGGCATCCACATCGTCCCCTTCCGGGAGATCAACAGCGTCGATGAGAGCGTCGCGGCTGCGGACGAACTCGGATATCCCGTTGCTGTCAAAGCATTCTCGGAAGAATGGCGAGGCCGGGCCGACCGCGAGGGTGTGCGCCTGGACCTACCCGATCAGCATGCGGTGCGGCTCGCGGTGGTGGAACTGGGTGAGGTGACCGGCGAATCCCGTCTGCACGTCCAGCAGATGGCACCCAAGGGGATCAGCACGGTCATCAGGGTGCGCGACGACCCGTCGTTCGGGTCGCTCATGTCGTTCGGATTGGCCGGCGTGACAAGTGATCTGCTGGGGGACAGGGCGTATCGGGCCTTGCCCCTCACCGAGAGCGACGCCGCCGACCTGATCGAGGCGCCGCGGTCGGCGCCACTGTTGTCGGGCTATGGCGGTTCGGAGCCGGTGAACAAGGATGCACTCATCGACCTGGTCACCCGTATCTCGGCACTGGTCGACGACATCCCCGAGGCACGCGAGGTGGTGTGCGACCCGATCCATGCCACGCCGGCTGGGGTGGCCGTGCTCGCGGCACGCATGCACGTGGGGCCCGTTCCCACCAAACACGATTCAGGGCCCCGCCGTCTGGGGTGATACGGGATCCATGACGAGAAAAGCCGCCACCGACGAATCGGTGGCGGCTTTCCGCTCGAGTGAAGACGTACGGCGCGATCAGCTCGCGTAGGCGCGAAGCCGCTCGGCGCGTTCGCCCTGGCGCAGCTTCGACATCACTTCGCGCTCGATCTGGCGAACACGTTCACGCGACAGGCCGAACATCCGCCCGATCTGATCGAGGGTGCGGGGCTGGCCGTCGTCGAGTCCGAAGCGCAGGCGGATGACCTGCTGCTCACGCTCGTCGAGGGTGGAGAGCACGGTGCGCACGTCGGTGTGCAGGAGACCGGCGATCACGGCATTTTCGGCGGAGGTGGCCTCCGCATCCTCGATGAAGTCGCCCAGGGGAGCTTCTTCATCGCTGCCGACCGGCATGTCCAGGCTCACCGGGTCGCGGCTGTGGTCGAGCAGATCGGCGATCTTCTCGGCCGGGATGCCCGACTCCGACGACAGCTCCTCGTCGGTGGCCTCACGGCCGAGCTGCTGATGGAGTTCGCGTTTGATGCGGGCCAGCTTGTTGACCTGCTCCACCAGGTGGACAGGGAGCCGGATCGTGCGGCTCTGGTCGGCCATACCGCGGGTGATGGCCTGACGGATCCACCAGGTGGCGTAGGTCGAGAACTTGAAGCCCTTGGCGTAGTCGAACTTCTCCATCGCTCGGATCAGACCCAGGTTGCCCTCTTGGATCAGGTCGAGGAGCGGCATGCCGCGGCCGGTGTAACGCTTGGCCAGCGAGACCACCAGGCGGAGGTTGGCTTCGAGCAGATGCGAGCGGGCCGACTCACCTTCACGGACCAGTTGGGCCAGATCGCGCTTCTTGACTGCGGACAGACGCTTGCGGGTGGCCAGGACATGCTTGGCGTAGAGGCCGACCTCGATCTGCTTCGCCAGTTCGACTTCCTGCTCGGCGTTCAGGAGGGCGGTGCGGCCGATACCGTTCAAATAGACGCGGACCAGGTCCGCGGCCGGGCTCTGTGCATCCAGGTCCTGTTCGGTCATTGCCGGACGGATGGTGGTGGGGCTGGACATGTCGGCCTCCTCGAGTGCGATTGTCTTCACAGAGTTCAACGGCTGAGCCTCACCAGATAGTTCCGCGAGGTGTTCCCGCGCAGGATGCGCTGACCTGCGTCTTTGGGAAGACGGTCTGAGAAGTTACTGAGAGTGAACTGAGCTTTCCCGGCAGGGACCGCTACATCCCCGCGGGGACGACGATTCCGTGACGCACCAGGCCCTCGATCATCGCGTGCACATCACCCGGATCCAGGGGGTCGGACCCGGTGGCCATGGCGAGCAGCTCGGCCACCTCATCGAGGCACAACCCGTCGGGCCGCAGCCCAGCCAGCAGGGATCGACCGAGTGCATCGATCTCGTGGCTCCACCGGGGTCCGTCTCCGCGGTGGATGCGGGTGACGACGTCCTCCCAGCCGTCGTCGCCGGTCAGCGTCGCGACCCGTTCGAGCGCGGCGCCCCCACGCACGCTGAAGCGTTCCTCGCCCAGATCGTGGTCGCGTAACCACGCGACCCGACGCAGATACTCGGCCGCCTCGGGACCCAGTGGGTCGTCGAACGCCTGACTCATCTCTTCGGCCAGCAGGTCGGTGGGCTCATCGGTGCGGCGCAGGAAGACGAAGCCGAAACCGATGCCCCGCACACCGGCATCGTCCAGATGGCTCAGCCATCGGTCCGCCAACTCCGCGGCCGCAGGATCGCGCAGGTCATGCCCGGCGTCGCGCAGCCACGTGCCGACGTAGAGCGCCGGATCGGCGACGTCGCGCTGGACCACCCATGCGTCCACACCGTGGTCCGGGATCCACTGCGCGACCCTCTCGCGCCAGTCGTCACCGCGGATGGTCCACGATGCCAACATCGACGCAGTGCCGCCCTCGGCAAGGAAGTCCGGTGCTGTTCGGCACATCAATTCGCTGGCCCCGTCGAGGTCGAGGCCGGAGTCGCGGTACGTGTGCGTCACGGACGGGAGGCCCACCACAAACGGCGGGTTCGCCACGATGTGGTCGAAACGCGATCCCCCGACCGGTCCGAACCAGGCACCACGCGCCACTGTGACCCGTTCGGGCGCGATGTCGTTGATGGCCACGCCGGCGCGGGTCATCGCCAGTGATCGTCCGGTGATGTCGGTGGCGGTGATGTGGCGAGCGAAGTCGGCAGCGTGGATCGCCTGCACACCGCAGCCCGTCCCGATGTCGAGAAGTGTGCCGACCGGCTCGGTAGCCGTTGCCCGAAGCAGTGACAGCGATGCCTGCCCGACTCCGAGGACATGATCGTCGGTGATGGCGATCCGGCGCATACTGCCGTCGAGGTCGGAGAACAGCCAGCGCGACCCCGTCCCGAAATCCACGGGCCGGACATCGATCGCGGCTCGGACTCCGTGATCGTCGTGATCGAGCATCCCGACGCGCACCGCATCGTCGACCGGCACGGGCTTCAGGGCAGCGGCGACGTCGCCCTCCGGGCACGTGTCTCCCAACAACAGCAGCCGGATGAGGACGCCCAGCTCGCCCCCGTCGGTGCAAGCACGCCGTACCGGTACGGGTTCGCCGCGACCGAGCGCATCATGCGCGTCGGTTCCCAGTAGGTTCAGGATCCCGTCGGCGGTGTAGTCGGTGCGGAGGAACGCCGAGCGCAGACCGGCCGCAATGGACGCCAGGTCCTCGACGGATCGAGCGGTGCTCACTCGCGTCGTCGGTCGAGCCCGTTGAAGGTGGCCCCGTCGGTGAGCTGGCGGTGATTGTCCGGGCCGTACTTGTACTGGGGCACCTCACCCTTGGCCCGAGGCGGTCGATCATTGGCGATCAGGACCGCCACCCACGGGATGGGAATGGACAGGACGATGATGCCGAGTGCCAGCAGACCGTTCTGGGTGGCGCCATAGACGAGCCCCGCGATGACAAGCGCCGGAACGCGAAACGCCATCAGCGTCAGGTATTTGCGTACTCGAGTGCGGTGCTGCTCCTCCAGGGACGTCTGCGCCTGGGTGATCAGATATGTCTCGGTCGCGTGCTCTTTCGGACCCACGGCTCCACTATCCACCTTTCCTGGCCGGACAGCCACCATGCGCGGTGTGACCCCTACGGCACGCGCGTTGGCCGACACCGCCGCAGCGATGCAGAATTGGACCCATGGATACGCAGACCGTCGAACGCCCCGATGTCACCACCGATGAGACCACCGAAGACGACACCCCGAAGTTCTTCCACTATGTGAAAAAAGACAAGATCGTCGAGAGCGCTGTCATGGGCAACATCGTTGTCGCGCTGTGCGGCGAGACCTTTCCCGTCACCAAGTCGGCGAAGCCCGGGTCCCCCGTGTGCCCGAAGTGCAAAAAGATCTACGCCCGCATGAAAAAGGACTGATCACCGCTCGCTGTCGAGGGGACGGTCCGGGCTGCGTCGTGGGGGCGACTGCGGCGGTTCGGCCGCCTCGAGATCCGGTTTACGGATCGGGCCCGTCGGCAGTCTCTTCGGAACGGTTTTGAGTTGGTCGGTGATGTCGCTGGTCTGCGCCGAGACCCAGTCGCGGACCTGGTCGATCTTGCTCGGATTGGCGGGCCACGTCTCCTGCACGATGGAGTTGAACTCCGCGCCGATGACGATGGCGAATCCCAGGAAGAACGTGAACAGCAGGAACGCGATCGGCGTCGCCAGCGCCCCGTAGCTGTACCCGGTCTGGGTGATGATCGACAGGTACCAGCGCAGCACCGCGCTGGCTAGCCAGAACACCGCGCCGGCCAGCAGCGCACCGCACAGCAGCCGGTGCCACGGCAGTGGATTGGCCAGGGCCACCCGGTAGAGCGTGGTCAGTCCGATCAAGAGCAGGACGGCCACCGCCGGGAAGTAGCCGTAGTCGACCAGTTGTGAGCCGGTCTCGCGCCACGCATCGGGTACCACCTCACGTACGTACGTGGGGCCAAGGGCGACCAGTGGCAGCGTGAACACCGACAGGACGAGGAAGCAGACGTAGAGCCAGAGCGCGAACAGCCGCTGTGTCACCGCGTGCCGCACGTTGTGTTGACCGTGGGCGACCACGATGGAATCGACGAAGCTGGACATCGCCGAGGACCCGGCCCACAGCGACAGCAGGAAGCCGAGCGAGATGACCTCTGCGCGACCGCTGACGAGGACGTTGTCGACGGTGGGGGTGATGATCTCGTCGACCACGTTCTGGCTGAACGTACGCTCCGCGAAGCCGATGATCCGGTCGGAGATGATCTGCTCGGTGTTCGGGCCGAACCAGCCTGCGATGTAGCCCAGACTGCCGAGAATGCCCAGAAGCAATGGGGGCAAGGACAACGTCTGCCAGAACGCGGCCTGCGCGGACATCGCAAAAATCGAGTCGTCCCACGACTTCGTGATCGTGCGCCAGAGGAGCCGGGGAATCGTTCTGAGGACCGGCGGTCGCGACGTCGGGGCGTCGAGGGGATCTGCGTGAGCGCCGCGCGCCGGCTTCTTCGGGGCGGGTTCGGATTGGGGATCGGTTGGAGGAGCGATGGTGTCCAGCATTGCCGAAGTTCGGATGCGATGCGTGATGCCGCGCCGCCGCCGCGGTCGCTCGGACGTCTGCGGGCGCGGTAACATTTTGCCGGTGCCCGACGGACCCGTGCAGTGGCCGATCTGCCCCTCGGCAAGGCACCGACCGTCCGACCAGCTCGGACGGGTGGAATCCGATCTCATCGCAGCTAGGAGTTGTGCCCTGTCGTGACCCGACCTATTGCCGCCACCGGATCACAGGTCACGTCCGACCCAGCGCCCGCGCCCGCCGCGTCGTCGCTGCGTACCTGGCAGCGACGCGCGCTGACCAAATATCTGTCCGCGGCACCGAAGGACTTCCTGGCGGTCGCGACCCCAGGTGCAGGCAAGACGACGTTCGGTCTGCGGATCGCCACCGAATTGCTGACCGACCGCACCGTGGATCAGGTCACCGTCGTCGCGCCCACCGAGCACCTCAAGCACCAGTGGGCCGCAGCGGCCGCACGCGCCGGAATCGCCCTCGACTCACGTTTCAGCAACAGCACCGGCCAGACCAGTTCGGACTTCCAGGGTGTCGTCGTGACGTACGCGCAGGTCGCGGCGCACCCGGCTCGACACCGGGTGCGAACCGAGAACCGCCGCACCCTGGTGATCCTCGATGAGATCCACCACGGAGGCGACGCGAAGAGTTGGGGAGATGCGATCCGCGAGGCGTTCTCCGACGCGACCCGGCGTCTGGCGTTGACGGGAACCCCGTTCCGGTCCGACGACAGCCCCATTCCGTTCATCAACTACGAACCCGAGCCGGGCGGTGGAGCCCGTTCGGTCGCCGACTACGTGTACGGGTATTCCGATGCCCTTGCGGACGGCGTGGTCCGGCCGGTGGTCTTCCTCGCGTACTCGGGGGAGGCAAGCTGGCGAAACAACGCGGGGGAGGAGTTCACTGCCCGCCTGGGTGAGCCGCTGTCGGCCGAGCACACCGCCCGCGCCTGGCGGACCGCCCTTGACCCACACGGAGACTGGATCCCCGCTGTGCTGCAGGCCGCGCACACCCGGCTGCGGCAGCTCCGAAAATCCGGGATGCCCGATGCCGGTGGGCTGGTGATCGCCAGCGATCAGACCGTCGCACGCGACTACGCCGAACTCCTGCAGGCCATCACCGGTAAGGCCCCGGCGCTCGTCTTGTCCGACGACCCCAAGTCGTCGAGCAGGATCGCGGAATTCGGTGACTCCGACGACGAGTGGATGGTGGCGGTCCGCATGGTGTCGGAGGGCGTCGACGTGCCGCGCCTGGCAGTCGGCGTCTACGCCACCAGTGCATCGACCCCGTTGTATTTCGCTCAGGCGATCGGCCGGTTCGTGCGGTCGCGGCGGCCGGGAGAGAACGCGAGTGTGTTCCTTCCCTCGGTGCCCGTGCTGCTCCAACTGGCCAGCCAGCTCGAGGCCCAACGCGACCACGTACTCGGCAAACCCCACCGCGAGTCCGACGGACTTGACGACGCGCTGCTGAACGACGCCAACAAGACGAAGGACGAGAAGGACGACGAACGGGGATTCGAGTCCCTGCACGCCGACGCCGAGTTGGACCAGGTGATCTTCGACGGGTCCTCGTTCGGTACGGCGACGTTCTCGGGCAGTGACGAGGAGGCCGACTATCTCGGCCTTCCGGGGCTGCTCGATGCTGACCAGGTGCGGGACCTGTTGCAGAAGCGGCAGTCCGATCAGATCGAGGCCCGCAGTGCCGGTCCTGCAGCTGCGCCGGCCACACCGCGCGAACCCACCGTGGGCAATCAGCTCAGTGCGTTGCGCCGGGAGCTGAACAGCCTTGTCGCGATGCACCACCACCGGACCGGTAAACCGCACGGACTGGTCCACAACGAGCTGCGTGCGAAGCTCGGGGGACCGCCCACAGCGATGGCCACGGCAGAACAACTGCAGGCCCGGATCGAGGCGCTGCGCACCTGGCGTTAGGACTTGCGAGAAGGTCCTGCGCCCAGGTCGGCCACAGAAACGACACCGCCGCGGTTCACAGTGAGTGAACCGCGGCGGTGTTGTGTTGTCGGCGTGTCAGACGAGCTCTTCCTCGTTCGTGATCACGGTGGCGCCCATGTCCACCAGCCGGGCTTCGTGCTCGTTGAAGTGGTGGCGGCAGAACAGCAACTCGCCACCTGTGGAGAGAACAGCGCGTACACGGGCTGCTGCACCACATCGATCACAGCGGTCGGCAGTGGTCAACGGCATGGAGATCGGGGGCGTGGTGATGGTCTCTGACATTTTTTCCTCCGTCCCGGGCCTGCGCTGGCGCGGTCCCTTCGCGAGCTAACACACCGGGGTGGTGCATCCACTCTCACTCTTTCAGACGATCAGGGATTCGGCTTTGTTCCCGGGTGCCTCGGCGTGTGTCGTCACTCACCCGTAACAGCAGGCTTTCGATCGGCAACATCTGTGTATCGCGGGCCTATGAAATGCATCCCAGTACAGCCACCTCGCCGGGTCATCACCGCGGTCGTCATGCCTACAGTGAGCCCATGAGCAGCCGTGTCGATCCCTCTCGGTCGGAACGGATCTCCGCCAATCTACCTCTGCTCTTCATCATCGGGGCGGTGTGCCAGTACGTCGGCGCATCGGTTGCGGTGCCGCTGTTCTCCCAGCTCAACCCGGCAGCGGTGGCCTGGCTTCGGGCCACCGCCGCAGGGTTCGTGCTGTTGGCTCTGTGGTGGCCGATCGCAGGGCGGCGATGGCCGAGGGGGCAGGGCTCCTATCCACCTCGCCGACTCGCGATCGCAGCTGCTTTCGGGCTGATCACCATGGGTATGAACATGGCCTTCTACCTGGCGATCGACCATATCGACCTGGGGGTGGCCGTCGCGATCGAGTTCCTCGGGCCGATCGTCGTGGCAGCAGCGGGTTCGCGGAAGATGTCGGACGGCGTTGCGGTGGTGTTGGTGCTGGTGGGCGTCGTCCTGCTCAGCGGGGCGAGTTTCTCCGGTGCGCCGCTCGGGGTGCTGTTCGCCCTGGTGGCCGCCGGATTGTGGGCCGGCTACATCGTGGTCGGCAAGATGGTGTCGACGGGGAACGTACATGCCGAGTCTGCGCCGGCCGGCCCGGCGTGGCGCAACGGGATCGACGACCTGGCCATCGGTCTCAGCGTCGCCGGGGCCATCTGCGCCCCGGTGGTGATAGGCATCACGACGACCATCTCGCCCGGAGAACGCTGGAGCTGGCGGGTCCTGGCGCTCGGGGTCGCGGTCGGCGTGTTGTCGAGCGCCGTGCCGTATCTGCTCGACCAGGTGGTGCTAGCCCGGCTCGGCCGGTCCCAGTTCGCCTTGCTGCTCGCACTGCTGCCACTGACCGCGACGGTGGTGGGTGCCATCGCGTTGGCACAGGTGCCTTCGTGGACCGAGATGTGCGGAATGGTGCTGGTGGTCGCCGCGATCGTCTTCACGGCGCGATCGTCCGAAATTGACTCTGGCGCAGGTACCGGGTGATGCGGCAGGCTGGTAAGGGTGAGTGACGGCGTCCACCTGGTTCATCTGTGCTCGATATCCGACTGGCTCGAGGCGCGTACGAGTGGCGTCCTGGAACCGGAGTCGCTGACGCAGCAGGGGTTCGTGCACCTCTCTGAACGCACCCAAGTCCACATCCCGGCCAATCTGCTCTACCGAGATCATTCCGATCTCGTTCTGTTGAGCATCGATCCGCAACGCGTGGGCGGCGAGATCGTGTGGGAAGCCGGTGACCCGCCGAGTGATGACGGAATGCAGTTCCCGCATCTCTACGACACTCTGCCGACAAGCGCGGTCATCGGAGTGGAACGGTACGAGATGGATGACTCCGGTCGATATCCACAACTCAACTGACCGCCGGGTCTGAAGTGGTCAACGCGTGCCGTCGGGTCTGACGACACCGTGTTCGCGGGCGATGATCGCGGCCTGCACACGGGACTGGAGCCCGAGTTTGGTCAGTACCCGTGACACGTGAGTCTTGACCGTCGTCTCTCCGATGAACAACTCCGAGGCGATCTGCGCGTTCGACAGTCCGCGTCCCAGTGCCGCCAACACGTCGCGTTCGCGTTCGGTCAGCTCGGCCAGCCCGCGAGCCACGACACGATCGGGTTCGGCCGGCGGCCGCGGCGACGGGTGGTCGGTGAACCGTTCGATGACCCGGCGAGTCACTTCGGGGGCAAGGGCAGCGTCCCCGCGCGCCACCGCCGTGACGGCCGACACCAGTTCTGTTGCGGTGGCGGTCTTGAGCATGAACCCGGCCGCTCCGGCGCGCAGCGCCGCGAAGAGATAGTCGTCGATGTCGAAGGTGGTGAGGATCAGCACGTTGGCGTCGTGGGTGGCGCCGATGAGAGCGGTGGCCGCGATCCCGTCGGTGCCCGGCATGCGGATGTCCATCAGCACCACGTCTGGGTGGAGTTCTGCGACGAGCCGGACGGCGTCATCTCCGTCGACGGCCTCGCCGACGACCTCGATGTCGTTCACGCCGTCGAGCATGAGGCGGAGCCCCGCGCGGATGGCGGCATGGTCGTCCGCGATCACGACCCGGATCATCGGGACCCTGCCGACGTGGTCGATATGCCGGCGGTGGTGTGGAGGACAATGGCCGGCAACTGCGCGGACACTCGCCATCGTCCTTGTGAGACAGACACTTCGAGCACGCCGCCCACCGACGACGCGCGCAATCTCATGTTCGTGATGCCGTGGCCGGCGTCCGGCAGGGCTGCCGTGGTTCCGTCTGGTATCGGGTTCGTCACCGCGATCGTCAGAGACGAATCATCTTGCTGCACATCGATCTCGATGGCGCTGCCGGGACTGTGGACCGTTGCGTTGGTGATGGCCTGCTGGATGATGCGGAAGGCGGCGATGTCGGTGGCCGGGGCCAGGCGTGAGTGGACGATCGTCGTCCGCACGGGAGAGCCGGCGGCCCGTGCGGCGTCGATCAACCGGTCCACCCGGGCCATGGTCGCGGTGGCCGGGGGATCGACATCGTCGCTCCCGGAAAGCAATTCGATCATCGTGCGCATCTCGCCGAGTGCGTCGACGCTGCTTGCCCGCACAGTACGCAGCACCGTCTCGCGGGTTGCCGAGTCGGTGGTCTCGAGGGCTGCTGCTGTCTGTAGTGCGATGCCCGACAAGTGGCCCGCGATCACGTCGTGGAGATCGCGCGCCAGCTGTCGGCGTTCCTGGGCGATCGCGGCCTCCTGTTCCCGGACGGCCAGTTCCTCGGTCGCCTGAGCCCTGGCGCGTTCGCTGTCGGCTGCGATCTGATGTTGCCTGATCGCGTGGCCGTAGGAGGCTGGGGAGGCGATCAGTGCGGTCACCAGCAGCATGACCATCAAGGCGACCCGCCAGTCACCGGAACCCGCGATCGCCGTGGTCAGGGCGACCGCGGCGATCAGCCAGTTCGCCAGCAACATGGCCCGCCGGGTCTGGGCGGAACCGTACCTCGCGACGGAGTAGACGACATCGGAGTACACGATCCACACCGCGATCGTGGGGCCGGCGAACGCATCGACCACCATGACGGCCAGGCATCCGCCGAGAGCGATGTCCGGGCGGGTCGACCGCAGCGATTGGAAAGCGCACGCAAGGGCAAGTGCGACGTAGGGGACCCACTCCGGGACGACAGAGACAAGTGGCTCACCGCCGAAGAAGTAGCGCAGGTCGCCGACGTACAGCGCGATGCCCAGAACGAAAAATGCCACGGCCACTGCGACATCGCGCCGGCGGTCCGGGTCGATGGTGAGCTTTGTCATCGCGGCGCCTCCTTGCACCCCACCATGACAACACATCGGCTGACAGCGGTCGTCGTCCCAAGTGATGACTCTTTCTCGATCTCGTGGCCGATGTGTCGGGTGCGGCCACCGACCGAGACTCGTCGGTATGGAATCGCCTGTTCTCGGTGTGATCGTCGGTTGTGAAGTGGGTTTCTGGGTGGTCGTCTTCGGTGCACTGGCGGTTCGATATCTCCTGCACCGACAACGTGCCTCGATCATCGTGCTGGCTCTGCTGCCCCTGCTCGACGTGGTTCTGCTCGGTGCGGTCGCAGTGGACTTGCAGCGGGGGAGCGAGGTCGAGACGGTGCATCGCCTTGCCGGTATATACCTGGGGGTGACCGTAGCGTTCGCCCATCACCTGATCAGGTGGGCCGATGTCAGGTTCGCGCACTGGTTTGCCGACGGGCCGCCGCCTCTGGCCCGACAATCAAAGGGCAGGAACGCCTTTCGGCACGAGGTGGAGATGTTCGGACGGTGGATCTGTGCTGCCGCCGTGTCTATCGCCGCGGTTCTCCTGCTGGCCTGGACCGTAGCGGACGGTGATCAGGCACGTGGCTTGTACGGCGTCTTCCCCACGCTGGGGGTGATCACGGTTGTCTGGCTACTTGTCGGACCGCTCTGGTCGTTGGCCGATGTCCGGGCCGGTTGATCAGCAGTCGCAGCAATCACAGACGTTGCAGCAGTCGCACCCGTTGCATGCGGCTTGGTGCCGGCGTCCGTTACACGGATTGGTGTGGTCCGCGCAGCAGGCGTAGCCGGTGCAGTACACGCCCATCCACGGCAGGACCCGCTTGTAGAACGGCGGCAGTTGCGGCTGACGACGCTGTCCGGGGCTGGTGAACACGGCATCGGGACCAGGACCGAAGACGCGTACCAGCGCACGGTTCAATCCACCGATCAACAACATCCGCAGCAACCGGTCATCGCGCAACCGCACCCCGTCAAGCGCCACCCTGATCGCATCCACCAACCGCACGCACTCTGTCCGCGCGAACTCCACAGTGGTTCCCGTTGCGATCAACGGATTGAAGTCCCCACCTGCTCGATCACGCTCGAGATCCTCCACCGCATCCAGCAAATGAGCACACCGTCCGAAATCGCGACCGATGCCCGCCAACACCTCCCGGTTGCCCGGCACCCCCGCCAATTCCGCCGTCGCCGCGAAGACTGCGGCACCAGCGGACGCTGCATTCTCGGTGATCTCCACCAACGACACCGACCCCGACTCCACCTGCGCCTGAGCACCCAGCTGCGTCAACAACTCCCCACCACCCATCGCAGCCGACACCGGCGCATCCGCCAATGCCCGAGACCGCAGCCGCGGCTCCGCCCACCGTGCACCCTCGGCCCGCACCGCGGATGGCGACGCCACCCCCGCCGCCCGCTCCGCCACCACATCAGCAGCTTTCGCCGAGGCCAACGTCAGCGACGCCGTCGCCCCCAACCGCACGCTGACATCACTCGCCGAGACCACCTGCGCCCCACGCATACCCCGCAACGCACACCGACCTGCCGACACCAGCTCCGGCGCCGACTCACGCTGCGCATCAACGAGAACCGACACCACCACCGCATCGGTATTGGTCGTCAACCGTGACAACTGTCCGTGAGAAGACCTCAACGCCAGACACACACCACACAAGTGCGCACGCCACTGCGCGCCCAACTCTTCATCCAAATGCGCCACGCATGGGCTCAACACACCGAACATGCGGATATGGAAGCACAGCAGAGGGCGCCGGGCCTCGCAGAAACCCGGATTTACCCCCGATGATCATTCAGACTGCTGACGTGCGCTCTCGACGCGAGCGCAGAAAACCCGGCCGGAAGGATCCGAGATGCCGTCTGAATTCGTTGTCGATTCGGTCCACGGCGCAGTGTTGTCCGGCTTGCGGTGGGAGCCTGCCGGAAAGCCGGTGGCAACCGTGTTGCTGGTACACGGCATGGGTGAGCACGTTCGCCGGTACGAGGACACCGCCCACGCATTGACCGCTGACGGCTTCGCCGTGGTCGGCTACGACCATCGCGGGCACGGTTCGTCGGTACTTCCCGGCCGCCTCCCTGGCGATCTCGGGCCAGACGGCTGGAATGCCCTGGTGGCCGACGTGGGGCGACTGATCGATGTGGCGAAGAACGAGTTTCCGGAGTTGCCTCTGGTGGTGATCGCTCACAGCATGGGGTCATTCGCCACGCAGCAGCACCTACTCGAGCACAGCGACGACGTTGACGCCGTGGTGCTGAGCGGGACAGCGGCCCTGGACGCCCTCGAACCCGCACTCGACTTCGACAGCGAATTGGACCTGTCGATGTTCAACGCACCCTTCGCCCCGGCACGAACCGACTTCGACTGGCTGTCGAGGGACACCGACATCGTCGATGACTACGTCGCCGACCCGCTGTGCGGTTTCGGCATCGATGCAAAGGCAACCCGTGAGATGTTCACCGGGGCCCGCAGACTTGCCGATCCCGCGCTCGTCCGAATGATGCGCCGCGACCTACCGATCCTGATCGCGGTGGGTGATCAGGATCCGGTCGGTGGCGGGGGAGCACTGGTCGATCAGTTGGCAGCCCATTACCGGTCTGCCGGGCTCATCGACGTCACCGTCCGGGTGTTCCCCGGCGCCCGGCACGAGATCCTGAACGAGACGAACCGTACGCAAGTACGCAATGAACTCATCGCCTGGATGATGCGGGCGATCGGTCCCTAGTCGAGGTAGTCGCGCAGAACCTGCGACCGTGACGGGTGGCGCAGCTTCGACATGGTCTTCGACTCGATCTGGCGGATGCGCTCGCGCGTGACCCCGTAGACCTGGCCGATCTCGTCCAGGGTGCGTGGCTGCCCGTCGGTCAGGCCGAATCGCAGGCGGACAACACCGGCTTCGCGCTCGGACAGTGTCTCGAGCACCGATTGGAGCTGGTCCTGCAGCAAGGTGAACGACACCGCGTCCACGGCCACGACCGCTTCGGAATCCTCGATGAAGTCACCGAGCTGGCTGTCACCTTCGTCGCCGATGGTCTGATCGAGCGAGATGGGCTCGCGCGCGTACTGCTGGATCTCCAGCACCTTCTCGGGCGTGATGTCCATCTCCTTGGCGAGCTCTTCAGGAGTGGGTTCACGACCCAGGTCCTGCAGGAGTTCGCGCTGGATGCGCCCGAGCTTGTTGATGACCTCGACCATGTGGACCGGGATGCGGATGGTGCGCGCCTGGTCGGCCATGGCCCGGGTGATCGCCTGACGGATCCACCACGTGGCGTACGTCGAGAACTTGTAGCCCTTGGTGTAGTCGAACTTCTCCACCGCACGGATGAGACCGAGGTTGCCCTCCTGGATCAGGTCCAGGAATGCCATTCCGCGGCCTGTGTACCGCTTGGCCAGGGAGACCACGAGACGGAGGTTGGCCTCGAGCAGGTGGTTCTTGGCGCGGCCACCGTCGCGTGAGATCCACGACAGATCGCGACGCTGGGCGACGGTGAGTTTTTCTCCGGACTCGGTGATCCGCCGCATGCGTTCGGTGGCGAACAGGCCGGCCTCGATGCGCTTGGCGAGTTCGACCTCCTCTTCGGCGTTGAGGAGAGCAACCTTGCCGATCTGCTTGAGGTACGCGCGGACCGAGTCGGCGGACGCGGTGAGCTCGGCGTCCTTGCGGGCCTGCCGCAATGCCTCGGACTCGTCTTCGTCCCACACGAAGTCACCGGAGGCCTTGTCGGTCTCGGACGGTTCTTCGACATCCTCGTCGGCCTTCTTGGCCTTGCCCTTACCCGGTGCGACGACTCCGGCCTCGACAGTGTCGTCGTCGACCACGACCACGACATCGTCGTCGGTCAGTTCGCCCTCGGGTACGTCGATGTCATCGATCGAGGGATCCGGTTCGAGACCGTCGCCTTCGATGATGTCGCCATCAGGCGCGCCGTCGACCTTCTTGGTCGCGCGCTTTGCGCCTGCCTTCTTGGCCGGGGCTTTTTTCGCCGGGGCCTTCTTGGCGGCTGTCTTCTTGGCGGCTGCTTTCTTTGCGGGTGCCTTGCGCGCCCGCGACGCGGTCACCGACTCCGATTCCGACTGCTCGGTATCCGGTTCGGTTTGGCGGGTTTTCGTGGCTGCCACGTACGACCTTTCGGGCTATCTCCGTGACACCGAAACCGGTGGGTTTCGCCGCGGAGACGGTGTCCCGCCGAGATGTCACTCGGCGAAGCTGGGGGCTTGGGGGGAACCGGCGTACAGCCAGTCGAATGCCATTGTAACGGCACCTAGGGTCGCAACCCCGCCTCCACCGCCATAGCGGCGCCCACAATCCCGGCGGTGTTCTGCAAAGTGGCCGGTACAACGGGTGTCTGGTTGGTCAGATGAGGAATCCATTTGTGCGCCTTTCGGCTGATCCCGCCGCCCGCGATGAAGACCTCGGGCCAGAACAGTGCCTCGTACGCCGACAGCACGACGGACACCTCCTCGGCCCACTTGGAGTAGGACAGGTCGTTGTCTTCCTTCACCTTCGACGACGCCCGGTGTTCGGCCTCTTTGCCACCGACCTCCATGTGGCCGAGTTCGGTGTTCGGGATGAGCGTGCCGCCGAACATGATCGCCGAGCCGATGCCGGTACCGAACGTCAACAGCATCACCACGCCCTTGTAGTCCTTGCCCGCGCCGTACCGGTCTTCGGCCATGCCGGCCGCGTCGGCGTCGTTGAGCACCGACAGCTGTCGGTCACCCAGTTCGGCGCCGAGCAGCTTGTAGACGTCCGTGCCGATCCAGCCCTTGTCGACGTTGGCGGCCGTGCGTGCGACGCCTCCGGTGATCACGCAGGGCAGGGTGACGCCGACGGGGCCCTTCCAATCGAAGTGCCCGACGACTTCGCGGATGCCGCCGGCAACGGCCTCAGGGGTGGCCGGCTGCGGGGTCAAGACCTTGAATCGATCGCCGACCAGCTGTCCGGTGGTCAGATCGACGATCCCGCCCTTGATCCCCGATCCGCCGACATCGACGCCGAACCCCAGCTTGTTCGACTCTGGTAACGACTCGGTGGACACCCCGGGTTCACTGGACACGAGAACGGCTCCTTCGGCTCGACACGGCGGTGACACCAACCGGCCCGCCGTTGTTCAGGCTAGTCAGCACGCAAGGGTTCTGCGCGACGTCGGGCGGATCTGTTCGCGTTCGGTTCACCGGGTCGCCCCGTCGTTTCGGCCAGGGGTGTGCTCACATGTAGCAATGGCGGAACTCGAGCCGGCCGACCTGACCGCGGTGGCGATCCAGGTTGCCGAACAGGCAGCACAGCACGTGCGCACCCGAAGGCCCGAGGTCTTCGGGTCTGGTGTCACGAAAACCGATGCACCGCAATCGGTGTCGACAAAGAGTACTGACACCGATCCGGTCACGATCGTCGACACCGAGTCCGAGAGCCTGGTCCGCGGGCTGCTCGCGTCGCTGCGTCCGGGCGATGCCGTGCTCGGTGAAGAAGAGGGTGGCTCGGTCGAGGTTCCTTCCGGTGTCCGGTGGGTCATCGACCCCATCGACGGCACGGTCAACTTCCTCTACGGCATTCCCGCGTACTCGGTCTCGGTGGGCGCTCAGGTGAACGGGCGCACGGTCGCCGGAGCTGTTGTCGACGTCGTCCGCGGCACCACCTACTCCGCCACTCGTGGCGAGGGCGCGTATTCGGACGATGGCTCGGGTCCCGTCCGGCTCCGGACGAACCCCATCGACAAGGTCGGGCTCGCTCTGGTGGCCACCGGTTTCGGCTACGGATCGGCGCGTAGACGGGTCCAGGGCGAGTTGATCTCCGCATTGCTGCCACACATCCGCGACGTCCGCAGGATCGGTTCGGCCGCACTCGATCTCTGCATGGTGGCCAGCGGGGCGGTGGACGCACATTTCGAACACGGCCTGAGCCCGTGGGATTGGGCGGCCGGATCGCTGATCGCCGAAGAGGCGGGCGCCGTGGTGACGATCCCCGACGCCACCTCACGGAGCGCAGCGGGCAACGTCACCCTGGCCATGGCTCCGGGTATCGCCGACGAATTGGGCGGATTGCTGGCGCGGCTGGGTGCCCTGGAGCCGATCCCGGACTAGATCCGGTCTACGGCCAACAGCGGGCGGTCGGTGATCAGCAGGGGGAGTCGTGCACCGCTGCCACCACTGCAGGGTCGGCTCCGGTGTTCGGGTCCTGAGGATTGGCCACCCGCAGCGTGTCGAGGACGGCGAGCGCGTCCTGATTCTGTTCACTCTCGCCGTAGTGGTTGCCGAGTGCGAGGTCGACGTCGGTTCCTGGGCGCCCGTCGTTGATCAGCTGCGTGCACGGCGCTGCGATCCACAGTGCCGCAGCGGCGGCCTTGCCGCCTTCGCCGAACCGGATCTGCCCGAAACAATCGAGATTGCGATCCGGATAGAGGGGATCGTCTCCGTAGGCATTTTCCGGCGCGGCCTGGAATCCGAGTGCGGTGAGGTCGTCGAGGATGGTCTGCGCCATGCCCTGTTCGTCCGTCGCGTTGAGGACCCGGATCTGAAAACTGCTCAACGCGGCGGGCGGAACCTGCAGCATCTCGTCGGTGGCGGCCGGTGTACCCACCACGGGTGTGGGCCCTTCGGGAGCAGCCGATGGGGACTGAGGTTGCGGACAATCGGTCGGGGTCGCCTGCGTGTCGGACGAAGACAGCGCACCGGCCCACACCACCGCAGCGATGAGTGCAAGCACCACCGCGGCGATGATTGCCGGGAGGTAGCGGCGTCGCCGGAAGGGACGACCGCGATCGTCGGTGGGGTAGCCGTAGGTGATCTGGGAAACCACGGGTTCTCAGGTGCCTTCCGCGCGCAGTTGTGGGGCGAGTCAACTGTAGTCGGTACACACCGTGACGCCGCGCAGCTGGACACGCAGGCGATCTGGACCGCGTCGCGCATGAAGCGCGGCACGCGGCTTTCGACGGGAATGTTCTCGCGCGGCCGTTGTTGTTGACTCTGAGCAACGGCTGGGCTAGGCTTCGGCCGCCTCGGTTGGACAGCCCAAAAAGAGGCTATCCACCAACTGTGGCGAAAATCACAGAAATCATGCTCCTGTTCGGCAACGAATACTGATCGATGGCTCGTTGTCCAAGGGGCATCGTCGCGGAACTTTGCAGATGGGGAAGTACGCGGCTTGTTGGGACTTTTGGAACCTGCACACATCGGGAACCTGAAAGTCGCAGGCGCTTCTATTTTAAGGCGGAATGATGGCAACTGATTACGATGCGCCGAGGCGCACTGAATCCGACGAGGTATCCGAGGACTCCCTCGAAGAACTGAAAGCGCGGCGGAGTGAGGCGCAAGCCGCCTCCGTCGACATCGACGAAGGCGACACCGCCGAGTCGTTCGAACTCCCCGGGGCCGACCTGTCGGGTGAAGAACTCTCGGTGCGGGTCATCCCGAAGCAGGCGGACGAGTTCACCTGCACCAGCTGCTTCCTCGTGTACCACCGCAGCCGACTCGCGACCGAGAACGGTAACTCGCGTATCTGCGTCGACTGCGCTTGACACAACGCCGTCCGTTACCACGGTGTGGCGGACGGCGATGATCGCCGGCGGGTTCGACTACCCCGGGTCCGAGGCTTCGGTGGCCGCGTCTGGTAATCCCAGCGCGGCCACCAGCTTTTCGGGGTGTCGCGTACTGACGAGCCAGTAGGGCGTGGGGTCGTCGGGGTCGTCGAGAACCAACAAGACCATCGTCTTCACCCAGAACTTGTGAACCAGGAATGCGGCCGGATCGAGCTGCCGGCCCAGTGCGGCACTCTTCGCAGCGGCGGGGATCACGGCGGCCCGGTCGATCACCTCGATGGGCAGATGGGCATTGTGGGCCCACAATTCACCGTCGGCCACCCGTATGCGTGTGCGGCCCATCGACCACAGACCCCAGAAGACCAGCGGGGTGAGGACCGCGTATGCGATCCAGCTCAGCGAGCTCTGATGCAAGGCCAGTTGCACCTCGTACCCGAGCAATGCGATCAACGCGACGCCCAACAGCCACCACCAGGCAGGTACGCGCAGCCGCTCGTCATGGGTCCCCTCGGATGGGGTCGGGCGGGTGCCGGCAGCGTCACCGGCAGGGTCGGGTGATGGAAGAGGTGGCACGTCCCCAGCGTAGTCTTCCGGTGTGGCAACCAACGCTGGCAGCACCCCCGCCGACGCACCGTTCGTCGCCGTCAGGCGTCTCGATCCGGGCATCGATCTACCCACGCGGGCCCATCCGGGTGATGCGGGTGTGGACCTCTCGAGCACGATCGACGTGGTGCTCGAACCCGGTCATCGCGCCTTGGTGCCGACCGGCATCTCGATAGCGTTGCCGATGGGCACGGTGGGACTGATCCACCCGCGCTCGGGCCTGGCCGCCCGCGCGGGACTGTCGATCGTCAACACACCGGGAACTGTCGACTCGGGATATCGCGGTGAGATCAAGGTGTGCCTGATCAATCTGGATCCGCACGATGCGATCACGATCGCCAGGGGCGACCGGATCGCTCAGCTGCTGGTCCAGAAGGTCGAGCTGCTCGACTTCGTCGAGGTCGACGAACTGGACGAGACAAGCAGGGGCGCAGGCGGATACGGATCGAGTGGGGGCCACGCGATGTTGGGGGCCTCGCAGCCGAAGGGAGTCTGAACCATGGCACGGGACAAAGGAATCGGGCGTGGCCGCCGCGCCCGCGGTGCGGCATCTGAGCCCGATGTCGAACCGAAGGTCATCGGTAGCGGTGAAGGCCCTTACGACATAGGCGATCTGGCCGCAGATGCCGGCTTCGAGAACTCGCATCTCGATCTGGGCTCGGTACTCGTGCCCGTGGTCGAGGGCGGTCAGGTCACCGTGGAGATGACCGCCGACCATCAGCCCCAGGCCGTGTATCTGGTGACGCCCCACGGGCGGATCACCGTGGCAGCCTTCGCCGCGCCGAAATCGAGCGGGCAGTGGCGCGAGGTCGTCGGCGAGCTGACCGAGTCCCTGCGTGCCGAGGGAGCAGAGACCAGCATCGAGACCGGCTTCTGGGGGCGTGAGGTGGTCGCCACCGTGCCCGGCGGCATTCATCGTTTCATCGGCGTCGACGGTCCGCGCTGGATGATCCGCTGTGTTGCCAGTGCGCCGACCGCCAGTGCGGAAAGCCTGTCGAAGGTGGCCCGGGCTGTGGTCAGTGAAACGGTCGTCCGCCGCGGCGACGAACCGCATCCACCCCGAACCCCGCTGGCGATCGTGCTGCCGCCCGTGCTGGCCGAGCAGGTCGCGGCCGCACAGCAGCAGATGGCGGCCGGTCAGCAGAATGTTCCGGGTGCCGTACCCGACACGGGTGCCCAGGCCCAGTCTGCGCAGGCGAACGTGATGGTGCAGGGCGGCGCCGAAGCCGTCGCCGCCGAATCGGAGCCGCCCGCCCCGGCCGAACCGGAGGTCGAACCGGGTCCGGTGTCTCGCGGTTCGGCCATGCAGCAGCTCCGCAATCAGCCCAAGCGCTAGCCGGGCGCGGCCGTGAGGTCGCGCCAGCCGTGGATCGCGAGGCGGCCCAGGAGCGCCGGGTCCGCACCCCATCGGGCCATCGAGATCTCGGTCGACACCGAGCTGTCGGCGGCGTCGTGCCACGCCTTCGCAACGTCTGCCGGGTGCACCGGGTCGTCGGACACCGCAACGATCGACAGTGGAACCCGCAGTCCCGCAATCATTTCCGCGGTCGGGGCGACATAGTTGGCGGCCTCGTCCAGTTGTGACACCAGGTGCGGGCCGGCGGCCCGCCAGGATCTGTCCAACTCGGCGGAGAGCCAGGCCGGACTGCCTGCGGACATCTGTCGGATCGTCTCCTCCAACCCGTGGGTGCGGATCAACGCCGCGGTCCAGGCTGCGCTGTGCGCAGCAGGCGCCGTGCGCGGAGAACCGATCCACGGGGGCAGGGCCGCGAGCACCCCGGCGCACGCGGCCGGATGCGACAACGCCCACTGCACCGCTACGCACGCACCGATGGAGATGCCCGCCGCAATCACCTGGGTGTGGTCTGCGGCGGCACGATCCAGCGCGCGCTCGTAGCCCCGGACCAGGCCGGTCCCGTCCGGATCCACCGCGACGACCGGCAGTCCTGTGGACCCGAACGCGCGTCTGGCGTAGTCGGCATCCGACCCCGTCCCGGGCAGCGCCACGACCACCGGATCGGTACGTGTAGGGGCCGTTCGCGACCCCTCTGAACTGCGCATCTGTTGATCTTCCCGTGGAGGGTGGAAGTCGGGTGTGCGGGGGTCTACTCTGGCGGAGGCACAGCCCCGTGCCCACCAGCCCGATTGTCCCCGAAGGGTGCATAAGCGCAATGACCGCAGGCGGATATCTCAAACGCCTCACCCGCAGGCTCACCGAAGACATCGATCAACTCGATGCCGAGGACATCTCGCAGCAGTCGCAACAAGCAGGTGCACAGCGCGCCTGCGATTGTTCGGCAGGCGACGAGGTGACCATGCAAGGTGAGCTGCGCTCCGTCCAGACCTGTTCGAAGGCCATGAAGACCGGGATCGTTGCCGAGTTCTTCGACGGAACCGACGTGGTGACCCTGAAGTTCATCGGCCGCAATCGCATCCCCGGCATCGAACCCGGGCGGACGTTGACGGTGCGCGGCCGAATCGGTGAGCACGACGGCAACAAGGTGATGTTCAACCCGTACTACGAGTTGCTCGGTGAGAGCTGACGGCAGCGCTCATCGGCAGCAGCCAGATGGCGATGAGCGGGTGTCGCCCAACGACATCCCGGGTGACGCCGACATGGCCGACGCTCCCACGCTGACGCTGCTGGAGCAGATGGGCGGCGTCTCGGGGCTGATCTACTCGTCGGTGCCGATCCTCGTGTTCGTCCCGGCCAATTCGCTGTGGAATCTGACGGTGGCCATTTACGCCGCCCTGGCCACGGCGCTGGTCATCTTCCTGGTCCGGCTGGTGCGGCGTGAACCCATTCAGCCGGCTATCTCCGGTGTGATCGGCGTGGCGGTGTGCGCGTTCATCGCCCACCGCACGGGCAATGCGAAGGGGTTCTTCCTCTTCGGCATCTGGACGACACTGCTCTACGCCGGTGTCTTCGTGGTCTCCATCATCGTCCGGTGGCCCCTGGTTGGCGTGATCTGGAACACGTTGAACGGCAACGGAACCGACTGGCGTCGTCATCGGCGCACGTTGATCGCCTACGACATCGCGACCGCCATCTGGGCAGCCCTCTTCGGTGTGCGCTACCTGGTGCAATCATTCCTCTACGACCACGATGAAACCGGCGCTCTCGCGATCGCACGGATCGGGATGGGGTGGCCGCTGACTGCGGCTGCGGTTGTTGCCACGTTCTTCTTGGTCCGGTGGGCACACAAGGAAGAGTCTGTGGATCAGGACGCCGTCGCAGCCGGACCGGGCCCGGACGAAGTCACTTTCCGTGGCACCGGCACGCGCGTCGTCGACGGTGTGTCCGAGGACAACGCCCCGGAGCAGCCGGACGGGGCTAGCGGGCAGGCCCCGCCGGCTCGATGATCGCTGCGCGCAACTGACCTTCGGCCTCGGCGGGCACGATGAAGATCAGCTCGTCGCCGCCTTCCACGGCGTCGTCGGCGAGCGGCACGATCACGCGTCCGCCCCGCAGGATCGTGACCAGAGCGGCGTCGCGGGGGAGTCGCAGCTTTTTCACGGGCTTGCCCGCCAAGGGTGTGTTGTCGGGAAGCGTCATCTCGACGAGATTGGCCTGCCCTTGCCGGAAGGTCATGAGCCGGACCAGATCACCCACCGATACCGCTTCCTCGACCAGTGAGGCGAGCATCCGCGGCGTGGAGACGGCCACATCCACGCCCCAGTCCTCGTCGAACAACCACTCGTTGCGGGGATCGTTGACCCGGGCAACCACACGGTGGACCGCGAACTCGGTTTTCGCGAGCAGGCTGACCACCAGGTTGGCCTTGTCATCTCCGGTGGCCGCGATCACCACGTCGAACCGCTGCAGCTGAACCCGCTCGAGGTTGTCCAACTCACACGCATCGCCGCCGACCCACTGTGCCCCCGGTACCGATTCCTCGTCGATGTGCTCAGGATTGCGCTCGAGCAACGTGACGTCGTGGGCGTTGGCGATCAGCTCCCGTGCGATGGAACGGCCTACCGCGCCGGCTCCGGCGATCGCGACCTTCATGATTTCTCCTACGGGCTGTGGTCGAAAGACCTCGTTCGTGACTGGGTGGGTGATGCGGGCAGAACTCAGTCGAACTCCGGGGCCACGCCGGCGGCAACTGTGCGCACTGCCTCGAGGTTGTCGGTGAGGGCCGCGACGAACACCTGATCATCCTGCTGGAGAACCGATTTCGCGCTGGGTAACACGGGCCTGCCCAGTCGGTTGATGAAACTGACCCGGGACCCGGTGTTCTCCTGGAACAGGGTCACCGAGGTTCCCACCCACGATTCGTGCACGGTGAGCTGGACGATCGCGACCTCGCCCGACGGTTCGGTCCAGGCGACATCGTCAGCACTGCCACTGCCCAGCGCGGAGATGAACCGGTCAGTGGTCCACGGCACCGTCGCCACGGTGGGAATGCCCAGCCGTTCGTAGACCGCGGCGCGCTTGGCGTCGTAGATCCGGGCGACGACCTTGGGCACATTGAAGGTCTCGCGGGCGACGCGTGCGGCGATGATGTTGGAGTTGTCACCGGAGGAGACCGCCGCGAAGGCGTCGGCTTCGGCGATTCCTGCGCGGCGCAACACTTCCTGATCGAATCCGACGCCCTTGACCTTGGTTCCGCCGAAATCCTCGGGAAGTCGCCGAAACGCTGTGGCGTCGCGGTCGATGATCGAGACATCGTGCCCGGAACCTTGCAGTTCCTGGGCAATGGACGCGCCCACGCGACCGCATCCCATCACCACAACATGCATGAGAACTCCTCGCTCACATCACCTGAGTGAACTGTTGCTCCGAGCTCGGCTCGGCCGCGTCCACTCACTCTCCCGAACGCTACCGTGACCGCCGTAGCTATACGGCAGCACAGGCCCTATTGTTTGCTTGGTGTCCACGGTGTCGAAGACCTCCACCGCAGCCAAACGGCTGCTGCTGGGACGTCCTTTCAGGAGCGACAAACTCGGGCACACCTTGCTGCCCAAGCGGATCGCCCTCCCGGTCTTCGCCTCCGATGCCATGTCATCGGTGGCCTACGCCCCGCAGGAGATCTTCCTCGTCCTCTCGGTCGCGGGTCTGTCGGCTTATACGTACACACCCTGGATCGGTCTCGCCGTCGCCTTGGTGATGGTCGTGGTGGTCGCCAGCTACCGGCAGAACGTCCACGCCTATCCCTCCGGCGGCGGCGACTACGAGGTGGCGACGACCAACCTCGGCCCCACTGCCGGTCTGACGGTCGGTAGCGCACTGCTGGTCGACTATGTCTTGACGGTGGCCGTGTCCATCGCATCGGCGGCCGAGAACATCGGTTCGGCCATCCCACTGGTCCAGGACCACAAGGTGTGGTTCTGCGTGGTGGCGATCGTTCTGCTGACGTCGATCAACCTGCGCGGACTCCGAGAATCGGGCACTGCGTTCGCAATTCCCACCTACGCCTTCATCTTCGGGATGGTGGCGATGCTCGGCTGGGGTTTCCTGCGGGTCCTCGTGTTCGGTGATGATCTCACCGCCGAGACCGCAGGCTACGAGATCAAGGCCGAGCAGAGTCACCTCGTCGGTATCGCGTTCGTGTTCCTCATCGCCAGGGCGTTCTCGTCGGGCTGTGCGGCGCTGACCGGGGTGGAGGCGATCAGCAACGGGGTACCCGCTTTCAAGAAGCCCAAGTCCCGCAATGCGGCCACCACCCTGCTGCTGCTCGGCGGCATCTCCATCGTCCTGTTGATGGGCATGATCCTGCTGGCCAAGCAGATCGGTGTGAAGTACGTATCGGATCCGGCGAAAGACCTCATCGGCGCCCCCGACGGATACGAGCAGAAGTCCTTGATCGCGCAGATCGGACACGCCGTGTTCGGCGGATTCACACCCGGCTTCTACTTCGTGACCATCGTCACCGCACTGATCCTGGTACTCGCAGCGAACACGGCGTTCAACGGTTTCCCGGTGCTCGGTTCGGTTCTGGCGCAGGATCGCTACCTCCCGCGACAGCTCCACACCCGTGGTGACCGGCTTGCCTTCTCGAACGGAATCCTCTTTCTCGCTGCTGCGGCGATCGCGTTTGTTGTCGCCTTCGGCGCTGAGGTGACCGCATTGATCCAGCTCTACATCGTCGGGGTGTTCGTGTCGTTCACCCTCAGCCAGATCGGCATGGTCCGGCACTGGACGCGGCACCTCAAGACAGAGAAGGATCCCAGCGCGAGGTCGCGGATGCTGCGCTCGCGGGTGATCAACAGCATCGGTCTGGTGATGACCGGCTCGGTCCTGATGATCGTGCTGGTGACGAAATTCCTTGCCGGAGCATGGATCGCCATCGTGGCGATGGTCGCGATCTTCGGCCTGATGAAGCTGATCCACCGGCACTACGCCTCGGTGCAGGCCGAATTGGACAATTCCGACTACGAGGCGGTGTTGCCGAGCCGCACCCATTCGATCGTGCTCGTGTCCACGCTGCACCTGCCGACCCGCCGGGCGATAGCGTTTGCCAGGGCCACCCGTCCGGACACCCTCGAAGCCGTCACCGTGAACGTCGACGATCGCGACACCCGGAAACTGGTGGCGCAGTGGGAAGACAGCGACATCACCGTGCCGCTCAAGGTGATCGCCTCGCCGTATCGAGAGGTCACCCGGCCGGTCATCGAGTATGTGCGCCGACTGCGGCGTGAGTCACCGCGCGATGTGGTGACGGTGTTCATCCCGGAGTACGTGGTGGGACATTGGTGGGAGCAGATCTTGCACAACCAGTCGGCACTGCGCCTGAAGGGTCGTCTGCTGTTCGAGCCGGGTGTGATGGTGACGTCGGTTCCGTGGCAGCTCAGCTCGTCCGACCGCCGTAAACGCGACCGGGTCTACATTGCCCCGGGCGACACCCGGCGCGGCGTCGGCTCCACACCCGGAGAACGCACCGGACGGGGGCCCGAGTGAGCGGCCCCGAGAGTAGAGAAGGCCACGACATCGGTTGGCTGGGAACAGAATTCGATATAACCGTTGACCGGCTGGGTCACGGGGGCGTCTGTGTCGGCCGCCATGAGGGCAGGGTTGTCTTCGTCCGGCACGCGCTGCCGGGGGAACGGTTGCGGGTCCAGGTCACTGAGGATCGTGGCAAAGGGTACTGTCGCGCCGAGGTGGTGGACATCCTCACCCCGTCCGATCACCGCATCGACCCGGCCTGCCCGGCGGGAGCCCCCGGTGGCGGCGCCGGATGCTGTGATCTGTCCCATACCACCGGAAGCCATGCGCGCGAGCTGAAGTCGTCCGTGCTCACCGAATTGCTGTCCAGGATGGGCGGGGTCACCTGGGAAGGCGAGGTCACCTCGCTCGACCCGCATGCCGGATCCGAACCGGAGACAGGATGGCGAATCAGGCAACGGCTGTTCGTCGACGACGACGGCAGGCCCGGCCTGGCGGCCTTCGGATCGCATGCGGTGGTCCCACGACTCGACTGTGCGCAGCCGGTCACCGGCATGCTCGGTGGGCTCGACGAGTACACCGGCCTGACACCGGGGGCCGAGCTGGTCATCACGATCGGTGACGACGAACAGCGGCACATCTCGCAGATCGCGCCACCGGAGGCAGAACGCGGGCGGCCGGCGAAGCGGCGGACCCGGGCAAACGACCGACGCGGTCAGGCGCAGCGGTCACGCTCGAAACGTGCCGCGCCGCGGATCGAGGAAATCGTCTCGGGCACCGGATCGGTTCAGCGCACGGTCGGGAACCGGACGTGGCTCTTGCCGGTGTCTGGCTTCTGGCAGGCCCACCGGCTGGCGGCAGCCGGGTACGCGAACACGGTCCGAGAGCTGCTCCGGCAGGCCGACCTGGGTCCGTCCGTGGTCGCCTGGGATCTGTACGGGGGAGCCGGAACACTGGCCGGCGCGATCCTCGACGAGTGCGACAGCACCCGTGCGGTGGTGACCGTCCATGTCGTGGAGACGGACTCACAGGCGGTCGCTGCGGGATCCGAGACGTTCGCCGACGACCCGCGCGTGCACTTCCACCACTCCAGCGTGACCCGGACCGTGGCAGATCTGCCCGCCCCGACCGTTGTCGTCGCCGACCCGCCACGCGCGGGCGCGGGCAGGGAAGTGGTGGACAAGATCGTCGCCGCAGCGCCCTCGGCGATCATCGCTGTCGGCTGCGACCCGGCAACCTTCGCCCGTGACCTGGCGGACTATCGACGCGGCGGCTACGAGGTGCACTGGTTGCGCGGTTTCGACGCGTTCCCACTGACCCACCACATCGAAGCGATCGCGCTACTGCGGTCCTCGCCACAGTCGGCTGCGGTACGAGCCCGCAGCGGCATACGTCCGTAGACTGGGTGACCACGCGCCGCCACAGCCCGGCGGCGCAGCGACGGTCTCGAACATCTCGCCGTTGCCCATTGCCATGAAAGGACCTGGGATGAGCGTGCTGGATTCGGTCAATTCACCCGCCGACCTGCGCGAGCTCTCCTTGGAGCAGACCCAGGAACTGGCTCAGGACATCCGGCAGTTCCTCATCGCGAAGGTGTCGGCGACCGGCGGCCACCTCGGACCGAATCTCGGAGTCGTCGAGCTGACCTTGGCGCTGCACCGGGTGTTCGACTCGCCCCAGGACGCACTGCTCTTCGACACCGGTCATCAGTGTTACGTGCACAAGATCGTCACCGGTCGCAAAGGTGCCTTCGACACCCTGCGTCAGCGTGGCGGGCTCACCGGTTACCAGGAGCGAGCCGAGAGCGAGCACGACTGGATCGAGTCATCGCACGCGTCCGCGGCATTGTCGTACGCAGACGGGCTGTCCAAGGCGTTTGCACTGACCGGTCAGGACCGGCACGTCGTGCCGATCGTCGGAGATGGTGCGCTCACCGGGGGGATGTGCTGGGAAGCACTGAACAACATCGCCGCCGGCGATCGCAAGATGGTGATCATCGTCAACGACAACGGTCGTTCGTACGCGCCAACCATCGGCGGATTCGCCCAACATCTGTCCGGACTGCGGCTACAGCCCGCATACGAGCGGGTCCTCGACGAAGGCCGGCGCGCGGTGTTGCGTCTGCCGCTTTTCGGGCAACTCGCGTACTCCGCTCTGCACGGTCTCAAGACCGGTATCAAAGATGCGCTCACACCCCAGGCCATGTTCACCGATCTCGGCCTCAAATACGTCGGGCCGGTCGACGGCCATGACCAGGACGCGCTCGAAAACGCTCTGCGCCAGGCGAAGGCGTTCGGCGGACCGGTCATCGTCCACACCGTGACCCGCAAGGGCATGGGTTATCACCACGCCGAGAACGACATCGCGGACCAGATGCACTCCACCGGGATCATCGATCCGGCCACCGGCAAGGCGACCTCGGTGTCGGCCCCGGACTGGACGTCGGTCTTCTCGGCTGCCCTGGTCGAGGCCGGGGGTCAGCGTCGTGACATCGTCGCCATCACCGCAGCGATGGCCGGGCCCACCGGGCTGGCCGCTTTCGGAGAGCGTTTCCCGGACCGGATGTTCGACGTGGGCATCGCCGAACAGCATGCCCTCACCTCGGCGGCGGGACTTGCGCTCGGTGGGATGCACCCGGTTGTCGCCATCTACTCGACGTTTCTCAACCGCGCGTTCGACCAGTTGCTGATGGACGTTGCCCTGCTCGGACAGCCGGTGACACTCGTGCTCGACCGCGCCGGCGTCACCGGGCCCGATGGCCCCAGCCACAACGGGATGTGGGACCTGTCCCTGATGTCCATCGTGCCGGGCATGAGGGTCGCAGCGCCCCGCGATTCGGTGCGGCTGCGTGAGGAACTCGCCGAAGCGCTCGACATCAACGACGGCCCCACGGCGCTGCGTTTTCCGAAAGGTGCCGTGCCCGAGGACATCCGGGCGATCGACCGACTCGCCGACGGCACCGATGTGCTGCACCGGCCGGGGCGCGGTGAGTCCGAAGACGTCCTGATCGTCGCGGTGGGTCCGTTCGCCTCATTGGCCATGGACACTGCGGCCAGGCTGGCGCAGCAGGGGATCGGTACCACGGTGGTCGACCCTCGCTGGGTACTGCCGGTGCCGGAGTCCATTTCCGAACTCGCCGTCGAGCACCGTCTGGTGATCACCGTGGAAGACGGTGGAGTGCATGGTGGTGTCGGGTCATCGGTCTCGGAAAACCTTCGGGCCAAGGGGATCTCGACGCCGGTCCGTGATGTCGGTATCGCTCAGGAGTTCCTGACGCCTGCCTCGCGTGGGCAGCTGCTCGATGAGCTCGGACTCACGGCTCAGGACGTTGCCCGGGCGATCACCGCCATGGTCTCTCGGATGCAGCCACAGCTGTCCTCGTCGGACGAGAACGATCTCGACTCCGGCTTCGCGGGCACCGACGACGTACGTCCCGAGAACAGTTCACGCACACGCGAATCCGGCCGGTGACGGGCTAGCCGTCAATCGTTGTCGGTCGACGGCCCGTCGGCATCCTCGTCCTCGAGGGGCCGACCCAGTGCTTCGCTGATCACCGGTGCCGTCAACTCGATCTGCCATGGACGTGCGCCACCCGCGGCCAGCCGTTGCTCGACGGCCTGCACGGTGGGCGGATCGATTCCCTCCCAGGACACCTGGCGAACCAGCTCGGGGAGCAGCAGGTTCTCCACGGGTACCGAGAACTGTTCGGAGAGGTCGGTGAGGCCGGCTCGAATCCCTGCCAGCCGGGCAGCAGCCTCGGGATCCTTGCCCTCCCATCGATTGACAGGCGGTAGACCCACCGCTGCCGGCCGACGCGACGGCAGTTCCTTGTCGGTCAGTCGACGCGCGGCATCCAGCGCCGACAGCCAGCGGGCGGCCTGGCGACGTTGGCGAGGGCCGCCGAACACCGGCACTTTGTACAGTTCGTCGAGTGACTTCGGGTCTGCGGTGGCAGCGGCGATGATGGCCGAGTCGGGAAGGATGCGTCCGGGAGCCACATCGCGACGCCGGGCGATCTCTTCGCGGGCATTCCAGAGCTGCTGGACGGCTGCGAGGATGCGCGGCGACTTGATGGTGTGGATACGGGAAACGCGTCGCCACCTGTCGGTGCGGGGCGGTGGATCCGGTCGGGCCAGTACGGCGGCGAACTCTTGTTCGGCCCAGGTCTCCTTGCCTGCATCGACGAGAGCGGCTTGAACCGCGTCACGCAGTTCAATCAGGACCTCGACGTCGAGAGCGGCATAGTTGAGCCAGTCGGCCGGCAGAGGACGCCTTGACCAGTCGGCCGCTCCGTGTCCCTTCACCAGGCCCAGCCCCAAGAAGTGCTCGACCATTGCCGCGAGGTTGACCCGGGCGATCCCGAGCAACCGGCCGGCCAGTTCGGTGTCGAAGAGCCGGGCACATCGGAATCCGAGCTCGCGCAGGCACGGCAGGTCCTGATCGGCTGCGTGGAGGATCCACTCGGGGCCGTCGAGTGCGTCGATCACCGGGGTCAGCGCCTCAGGATGATCGATGGGATCGATGAGGAAGGATCCGCTACCGGTTCGTTTGATCTGGATGAGGTATGCCCGCCCCGAGTAGCGGAAGCCGGAGGCGCGTTCGGTGTCGAGTGCCACCGGACCAGTGCCCTCGGACAGCAGTCGGCCGGCTTCGGCGAACTCGGCTGGGGTGGACAGGACGGGCGGAACGCCATCCGCCGGTTCTGTCAGCGGAATCGGTTCGGGACGGTCGGGCTCGTCTGTGGTGCCGCCGTCCACCACATCCGGGTCGCCGGGTGACTGATCGCCCGGGCCGGTGTGGGCCGTCGGGTCAGTGCTCGTGGGATCGGTCATCGGCGTCGCGGCTCACGCTTTGGTGAAGCCGAGCTGCGTGACGCCTGTCGGCGGCAGCCCGGCCGCGAGCGACAACACCTCGCAGAAAGCTTCGACGTGCCCGTCGAGGTCACTGTTGGTCGCGGTCCAGGAGGCGCGGAGTTCCAGTTGATGAGCGCGCGGTGGTCCGGAGATGTCGCCGTACCGAACAGATGAGGTGGAGGTGACCGTGCCGCCGAGGGCCGTGATCTCGATGGTGGGTTGCGCCAGCGCCTCGGTGAGCCAGCTCCACGCGACTTCCGGGAGCAGCGGGTCGGCGGCGAGGACCGCTTCGACCTCTGCCTGGATGAAGGCCACCAACCGCATGGTGCCGTTCCAGGCCTCATGTCCGTCGGGATCGTAGAGCAGGATCAGCCGGCCGAAAGCGCTGCCGTCGGAGTCCGTGGCGATCTCGCCGTCGTCGGGCTGGGTCACCTCGGCGCCCACGGCATAACTGAAGGGTGCCAGCCGCTGAGGTGGGCGAATGCTGCCGAGCTCGATCTCCGACCGCACCTTGGCCGCATGCATCGATTCGATGGCGCTGCGGAAAACTGCAGGCTCGCTCGAGGCTTCGGATGTGGTCACCCGTCGACCGTAGGTCCAAGCCGGGCGGACCGACGGTAGGCGCGCCGATGGCTTGATCGGCCCCCTATTCGGTAGTCCTTGGAGTGCTGGGCGCAGTGCATGGCAGCATGTCAGGTGATGACTCAACAACATGCCCGCGCCCTTTCGCCGCTGGTCGCGGCCGCTCGTGGGCAACAGCCCGACCGCCGACCGGTGTGGTTCATGCGGCAGGCCGGCCGCTCACTGCCCGAGTACCGGGAGATCAGGGTCGGGCGCGGGATGCTCGAATCCTGCTTCGACCCCGAACTGGTTTGTGAGATCACCATGCAGCCGGTTCGCAGGCACGGTGTCGACGCGGCAATCCTGTTCAGCGACATCGTGGTTCCGCTCAAGGCGGCCGGGGTCGACCTCGACATCGTCTCCGGGGTGGGTCCGGTGATCGCGCATCCCATCCGCACGCACGCCGATGTCCGCGCTCTTCCCTTGCTGACGCCCGACGCGGTCGGTGCGGTCTCGGCCGCGGTGAAACTGTTGAAGGCCGAGCTCGGCGAAACCGCACTGATCGGTTTTGCGGGCGCCCCGTTCACTCTGGCGTCGTACTTGATCGAAGGCGGCCCCAGCCGCAACTACGAGAACACCAAGGCCCTGATGTACGGGCAGCCGGCCATCTGGCACGAGCTGGTCGGCAAGCTAGCCGACATCACGATCGCCTTCCTGAAGGTCCAGCTCGATGCCGGAGTGGACGCCTTCCAGTTGTTCGACTCGTGGGCAGGCGCGCTCTCGGTGGCCGACTACAACGCCTTTGCCCGGCCCCATTCGGCGCGTGTCTTCGCGGAACTGGCGTCGTACGGCGTTCCCCGCATCCATTTCGGGGTGGGCACCGGCGAGTTGCTCCACGACATGGGAACCGCCGGCGCCGACGTGGTCGGGGTCGACTGGCGGATCCCGCTCGACGATGCAGCGCGGCGGATCGGACCCGGCCGGGCTCTTCAGGGAAACCTCGATCCGGCCGTGCTGTTCGCGCCGTGGCCGGTGGTGGAACAAGAGGTCCGCCGCATCGCCGCCGAAGCTGATCGAGCGGTGGCAGCGGGGGCATTGGGCCACATCTTCAACCTCGGTCACGGGGTTCTGCCCGCCACCGACCCGACCGTGTTGACCCGGGTGGTGGAGTTGGTGCACTCGCTGTGACCCGTGTCGCGGTGCTCGGTGGCGGTATCTCGGGACTGACCGCGGCGTACCGATTGCGGACGCTACTCGGGCCAGACGCGGTGATCGATCTCTTCGAGGCATCTCCCGTCCTCGGTGGCACGCTGCGGACTGCCGAACTCGATGGACACCATGTGGATGTCGGTGCCGAGGCATTCCTGGTTCGCCGCCCGGAAGTCGCCGCTCTGGTGGACGAACTCGGCTTGACCCCGTCACTCGTCCATCCCGGTGTTCTCGGCCCCAATGTCCTCAGCGGTTCCACCCTCAAGGCAATGGCCCGTCCGACGGTGATGGGAATCCCCGGTGGTCCGGACGCCGTACGCCACCTTGCCGAGGCGGACGACCTTGCGCGCATGGCCGATGAGCCGCAGCGACCCCTTGACTGGCAAGCAGGACAAGACATGTCGATCGGGGCCCTGATAGGGGACCGATTCGGCCGGTCGATCGTGGATCGCAGTGTCGACCCGATGCTCGGCGGTGTGTATTCGGCGCGCGCTGACGACCTGGGTGTGCGGGCCGTGGTCCCCGCCCTGGCGGCGCGACTCGACGCCGGTGCTCCCAGCCTGACCGCGGCAGTGACCGACCTTCTGGCCGCATCAGGTGGTTCTGGTCCGGTGTTCGGCGCCTTGGCCGGGGGATACCGCCAGCTGGTCGACGAACTCGGCCATCGCTGTGCCGCAGGCATCCATACCGGCGTGGCAATCCGACAGCTGATCCGGGCGGGCTCCGGCTGGATGGTCGACGACACCCGCTACGACGGTGTGGTGGCTGCGTTGCCGGCCCCCGTCTTGGCCCGCGTGTGCGCAACCGTTCCCGAGGTCGCCGAGCCGCTGGCGCGGGTCGACCTGTCGGGGTCGGCGGTGGTGTCGCTGGCGCTCGAGGCGGGTGTCGACCTGCCACAGCTCTCGGGGGTGCTCGTGGCCAGTGACGAATCACTGGTGCACGCAAAGGCTTTCACCTTCAGTACGCGCAAGTGGAATCACCTCGCCGCGGACGCGGTGTTGGTGAGGGTGTCGTTCGGTCGTTACGGCACCGATCTCGAGAGGATCGAGGACGACCAGCTGATCGACTGGGCTGTGGCGGATCTTGCAACGGTCATCGCTCTGGCCGGCGGGGGAGAAGTGCGTGTCGGACCGCGGGACGCCGTGGTCCAGCGGTGGCCCGGCGGACTTCCTCGATACGCGCCCGGGCACGCGTCCCTGGTCTCAGAGGTCGACCGCAGTCGTCCACCGGGTCTGGTGCTCGCCGGGGCCACTTTCGACGGTGTGGGGGTACCCGCATGTGTCGGTCGTGCAGACAGGGCGGCCCGGCAACTCGTCGCCGATCTGGCTGTTGATGGGCCGCGGAGCACGCCACTGCGCTGACATCGCGTTGTCCTGGCAATGGCAGGATGGGAGCCATGACGCGCATGGACTATGCAGAACTCAACGCCACTGTTCGTTACCTCATGTTCTCGGTCTTCTCGGTTCGGCCGGGCGAGCTGGGCGACGATCGGGACGAGGCGATCAGCGACGCCCGCCAGTTCTTCGACTCGCTCGAGGCCAAAGGTGTTGTGGTTCGCGGCTTGTACGACGTCTCGGGTCTGCGGGCCGACGCGGACTTCATGATCTGGTGGCATTCGGAAGAGGTCGAGCAGATCCAGGCCGCCTACGCCGATTTCCGCCGGACCACCATCCTCGGCCGTGCGAGCAACGCAGTGTGGAGCAACGTGGCGCTGCACAGGCCCGCCGAGTTCAACAAGAGCCACATCCCGGCGTTCCTCGCGGGTGAGGAACCGGGCAAGTACATCTGCGTGTACCCGTTTGTCCGCTCGTACGAGTGGTACCTGCTGCCCGATGCCGAACGACGCACCATGCTCGCCGATCACGGCAAGCAGGCACGCGGATACAAGGACGTGCGGGCGAACACCGTGTCGTCGTTTGCCCTCGGCGACTACGAGTGGTTGCTGGCGTTCGAGGCGCCCGAGCTGCATCGGATCGTCGACCTGATGCGCGACCTACGCGCCACCGAGGCACGGATGCACGTGCGCGAGGAGACCCCGTTCTTCACCGGCCCGCGCGTCGACGTCGACAAGCTCATCACCGCGCTGCCCTGAGCAGCCACTGCCCTCGAGCAGTCGACCGGTCAAGCGCTGTCCGATGCGTCGATTTCCGGGTTCGGTTCATGCGCCGACGGTGGCCGCGGGCCGCGTTCTGGTTCCGGGGATCTCGTGATCCCCGGACTTGCGAAGGTCCAGATACCGGAACAGCAGCGCGCAGAACACCGCGATCATCAGCAGTGACCAGCCCCAGGTCACCTTGTTGTACTCGATCGCCCGCCCGAACGCCTCCCAGCGATCCGAGTAGAAGCCGTCGAATGTGAAGCACCCGTAGACACCGAGCCAGGCCGGCCAACTCCGGATGGCCGAGCCCCGCATGAACACCGTCATCAGCAGCGGGAACAGCAACATCGAGTAGTAACCCTGGCCCAGCGAGCCGACCAGCCACGACGTGCACAGCAGCACACCGGCCGAAGTGCTCATCCACAGCAGTTCGTCGGTGGTGCGGTAGTAGCGGTACAGGAACCACAGGCTGAAGGCGGCCATCAGGACAAAGGCGATCCGCAACAACACCACGAGCCAGGTCTGCACGCCGAAGTAGGCGGCATTGCCGACGATCGAACTGTTGTAGTAGTCGCGCGCCTCGAACAGATACGGCGCGGTGCGGCTCACGAAAGACCGGGGGTCGGCGGACAGCGGCCACGCGAGCGCGGTCAGCAGCAGCGGGACCCCGATCGCACCCACGAACACCTTCCACTGACGGTTGAGCAGCGGGAGCAACAGCAGCACGGCAAGAACCGGTTTGACCGCGAGGGTGAGACCGAGAGGGACACCCGCCCACAGGTCTTTCCGTTTGAGCGCCAACATCATGAACAACAGCTCACCGAGCAACACGAAGGCGTTGAAGTTCACGAAGATCAAAGTGTGCGACACCGTCTCGGACAGGAAGAAGACGAACAGCACAACGGGCATCACCCACGACCGGACCGAGTACCCGAACATGCGGGTGATCAGATACGCGCACAGCACGAGCACGGCGGCGGAGACGAAGATGAACAGCCATCGCGCTCGCTCGGGGTCGATGTAACCCAGCGGAGCCATCAGCAGCGTTCCCGACGGCGGGTACAGGTAGTGAGGGTCGACCGTGTTGTAGTTCTCGGTGTAGATCGGCTCGTTGCGCAGGAATGCCAACGCGGCGCGATACACCGGCGAGAAGTCGTCCGTGCGGTCGCCGTCCACGCCCAGGATCACCGTGCGCTGGAACACCATGAGGATTGCCACGGGCCAGAGCACCATCGAGATGATGCGGCCTACGTCGACACCCGGGAACAGGACGCGTTCAGCCGTTCCCGTGCGGTTGACCAGGCCGTAACCGGGTCGCTTCCCGTGCTCCCGCCCGACGTCAGCGGAAGGTTTCTGGTGGTCTCCGGTGGATGGGTCATTGATCGACACTGCCGCACCGTACTACGACAGCGGCCCTGCGCCGTGCCCGACACCACGAACCGATGCCGGTCCCGCTGATCCGGTCAGGCCGGACACGCACCGGGAGCGGGTGGTTCACCGGAGCGCGCGTAGGCGATGGCCGCTTCCCCGGCACAGTCCGAGTGCGCCAGCACCGAGTAGCCGAGGCCTTCCCACGAGAGAATCGACGACGTGGCACCGGCGCCGATCAGGGCGCCGTTGATGCCGTCGGACGCGGTGGGTCCGTTGATGGTGTCGCCCGAGCCGGTGAACATCAGCACCGGCACCGGGATCTCGCCGATGGTCGGCGGGGCGGCACCGGCGGGGAAGCCGTTGCAGCGCAGGAGGCCCAGTGCCGTGCCGGCACCGGTCAGTGGGTATTGGCGTCCCCATTCGGCGATCAACCCGTCGATCTGGTTGCGTCCGACGGGTTCGAAGGTGTCGTTGCACTGTGACAACAGCTGACCGTCTGTGCCACGCAGGGCCCGGGCCTGACCTATCGCCGTGCGCAGTGGGCCGAGAGCGCCGCCGTCGGCTGCACTGAGCATGTCGGCGGCTGTGGTGATGACGGTGGCCCGGTCGCCGGGCGCGAGCGCGATGGTGGTGGTCAGTGCCGCCAGGACGTCGGTATCGGCGATGCCGTCGAGGCCGCCGGTACGCGCCCGATCGAGCAGGCCGGCGATGACGACGCCGGGGTCGGCGCCGAGGGAGCAGCTGATGGCCCGGCACTGATCGGCGAACAAGCCGAGTGCCGCGCCGGTGCCCTCGGCGATCTGTTGCCCGGTGGTCTGGGCGTTGGTCGAATACGGCGCCGGCGTGTCGAGGATGAGCCGGGCCAGGTGGTCGGTGTAGAGCCCTGCGTAGGCGAGTGCCACAGCTGCGCCTTCCCCGACGCCTGCGATACCGATCCGGTCCACCTGCCACACCGTGCGCAGCTTCTCGAGATCGGCTGCCGCATTGTTGGCGGTGAACTGCACCTGGTGCGGGCTCAGGATTTCCGTACAACCGTCCGACGCCGACGTCCCCGCGGCGGCCAGTCGCTCCACGCGCGCCGGGTAGTCAGCGGATGAGGTGCTGAAGCCGTTGTTCAGGAGCGTGTTTCGTTCCAGGTTCGTCATACAGTCGAGCGGCGTCGACGCGCCGGTCCCGCGCCGGTCGACAGCGACCACGGGATGCGCCGACAACAGATTGCGACCGCCACCCTGGGCCAGGCTGAGCAGTGTGCGGGTGGACGGTATGTCGGTGCCGGAGGTCAGCACCAGCGGAGCAGCGTCGGCGGGCGTGTCGGCCGACCGTGCTCGGACAGCCGAGACCGTGACGGTGTCGATGCTCTGGGTGCCCGGTGTCACCGAGTTCTCGAAGTTGCCGCACTCGAACGTGACGCCCGGTGCAAGAGCCGTCCCGGGAAACCGCTCCTGGAGATCGTCGCCGCACTCTCGCCATGCCAGATCCTGTTTGGGGACTTCGAGGCTCGGCGGCGGCGTCGTGGTCGTCGGGGCCTGCCCTCCGCCGTTGTTCTCTTCGATGACCAGATCCGGCCCGGGATCGGGGCCGGCGGTACATCCGTTGAGGATGCCCACCGCCACCATCGCTGCCGCCAGCAGGCGCAGTGAGCGGCGACGGGCTGAACGATCCGGGCGGCTGAGCGACCACATCCGGCCGGTGCGGTCGTCTGTGGTCACAAGAGCGCGCTGCATATCGGCGAGGGTACTGGCGAACGACATCACCCCTGATCGCGCACCCAGCGCAGGTACAGGTAGTCCTCGTCGTCGGCGAGGACGTGGGCGCGTCGCATTCCACGTACCGCGTCCGAACCGGCCGTCATGTGTTTGCCACTACCCGCAGTGACCCTGGGGCTGACCGTCACGCAGAGCTCGTCGACCAGATCTCTGTCGAGCAGCGAACCGAGCAGGGCCGGCCCACCCTCGCACAAGATCTGCGTCAGGCCGCTGTCGGCAAGGTAGCCGATCGCCTGTGCCGGATCGACTTCCTCCTCGCCGCAGTCGACGACGGTCGCCCCGGCATCGCGGAGCCGAGCGCGAGCGCCTGCGGGGGCCGAACGGCAGGTGAGGACGATGGTGCTCGGTGCGAGAGTGAAATCACCCTCTCCGGGAACCGGGATGGTGAGTGTGTTGCTCACCAGGGCGAGCGCCGCGGCCGCCGGCCGGCCATCGGCCGTTCGCAGCTCGCCGAGCAGGGGATGTGGCCGAACCGGCCCGTATCCCTCGGTGACAGCGGTGCGGGCACCCACCACGATGACGTCGGCCAGTGCCCGCAGAACCGAGAACAACCGCTGGTCACCCGACGACCCCAGGGCTCCGGATCGCCCTGCGACCGTTGCCATCCCGTCGATCGACGCGATCATGTTGGCGCGTACCCGGGCGACGCCCGTCTGACCCACCGGATAGGCGTAGAGGGCGGCGAGCGCCTTGTCGTCGAGGTCACCGGTTGTGAGCTGGGTCGCTTTGCGCAGTGGGTACACACAGCCATTCTCGTCACGTCGCTAGGCTCGGCGCATGCCAGCACGTTTGAGTGACCGCACTCCGCAGGTCGCGCCCGAGGCCCTCGTCGATGAGATGGTGCCCCCCTCGATGTTCGACGAGGTCAGTTTCGACTCGTATATTCCCGACCCCAACGAGCCGAGCCAGGCCGAGGCGGTCAAGGCCGCGCGCAGCTTCGTCGAACGCGCGACCAAGGCAAAGGGGGGCAAGCGTGGCCTCTTCGGGCGCAAGTCCGCGCCGCAGCAAGGGCTGGGCCTCTACCTTGACGGCGGTTTCGGCGTCGGCAAGACCCACCTCCTCGCGTCGATCTATCACGCGATGCCGGGACCCAAGGCGTTCGCTACCTTCGTGGAGGTCACCCACGTCGTCGGAGCTCTCGGCTTCGCCAATGCCCTCGAGCGGCTCTCGGACCACTCCGTGCTGTGTATCGACGAGTTCGAGCTCGACGACCCGGGCGACACCATGCTGGTGTCGCGACTGCTGACCGAACTGTCGGCCAAGGGCGTCTCCATCGTCGCCACGTCCAACACCCTGCCGGGGCAACTCGGCGAGGGTCGTTTCGCCGCGCAGGACTTCTTGCGAGAGATCAAGAAGTTGGCGGCGGTGTTCGAGGCCATCCGCGTCGACGGCCCCGACTACCGGCACCGCGACCTACCGCCGGCCCCGCCACCCCACAGCGACGCAGAGCTCGAGAACCTGGCCGAGAGCACTCCCGGCGCCACCTTGGACAACTTCGACGAACTCTGCGCACACCTGGCCAAGCTGCATCCCTCCAAGTACAAGGCGCTCGTGGAGGGCGTCACCCTGGCGTGCGTGGAAGGTGTGCACCCCGCTGCGGATCAGACGGTCGCGTTGCGTCTCGTGGTGCTGGCCGACCGCCTCTACGACGCCGGAACCCCGCTCATGGTCTCGGGTTCGAAGCTGGACGAGATCTTCACCGAGGAGATGCTCGCCGGTGGCTACCGCAAGAAGTACCTCCGTGCGACATCGCGTCTGCTCGCACTGTCACGGTTCGCGGAATCGGCGTAGCCCTTCAGGGTCAATGCAGATCCGACGTCGGCGGGGGAGTGCGCGCGAGCACGTAGTCGCTGCAGCGCTTGCCGCCGACGACAAATGACTTGCGCCCCACGATGGTGAAACCCATCTTCTCGTAGAACCGTTGCGCTCGGCGGTTCTGCTCGTTCACGCCGAGCCAGATGCGGGCGCTGCCCTGCTCGGCGGCGTGCGCGAGCGCTGCCGACATCAACGCCGCGGACACCGCTCCGCCGTGAAAGCCGGGTAGCACGTACAACTTCGACACCATCGTCAGCGGGCGTTCCGGAATGGCCGCGAGGACCTCGGTGTCGTCGGGTTCGGAGTCGATGAGGAGTGCGTACCCCACGATGGCACCGGAGGCGCTGTCCGTTGCCTTCAGGACGTGATGATCGGGCTCGCTGAGATACCTGCGGAAGTGCTGACCCGACAATGTGGCCGCGATGAAGTGCGCGACGTCGTCGGCGCTCAGATCCGGAGGGCAGGCCAGGGGGAAGGTCGCGGCCGCGACCTCCGCCAATTGGTCGGCGTCGGTGGGATCGTCGGTGAAGTTCACCAGTATCTCGGGACCGCTCACGACGATCATCTCAACACGGGCGTACGCGGGCCGCTCAGCCGCGTGAGGTCTCTCAGCGTGAGCTGGTGGCCAGCTCGGCCTGGCCGGACACGAGTTGCTGCGCAGCGGCGTGCAGGGCCCGTTCCCGTTCCTCGATGTTGCTGTGCTCGCGGCTGATCGGCAGCAACTCGATCAGGATCTGGCTTCCGCTGACCGAGTACCCGTTGGTGCTCGCCCAGTTGAGGGTGTACTGCAAGACGTCGCGGTCGAGAGTGTCGTTCATGGAATTCCTGTGAC
The DNA here is from genome assembly GCF_001598915.1 of Williamsia muralis NBRC 105860. Lineage (GTDB taxonomy): Bacteria > Actinomycetota > Actinomycetes > Mycobacteriales > Mycobacteriaceae > Williamsia > Williamsia muralis. The sequence continues at coordinate 290,445 of NZ_BDAP01000003.1, forward strand.
TCGATGTGATGAACAATCCGTCCGTACCCGTCACATGAGAATGACCCGGGGTCGCCGGGTCATTCTGTGGTGCAGGTGGTGCGCGATACAGGGATTGAACCTGTGACCTCTTCCGTGTCAGGGAAGCGCTCTCCCGCTGAGCTAATCGCGCGAGATTGTGTTCAGTTGTCGAACTGATCTGGAGGCGGCGACGGGAATCGAACCCGTGTGCACGGCTTTGCAGGCCGTTGCCTCACCACTCGGCCACACCGCCACGGTGGAAATATCGTGCTCCGAGCGGATGACGGGATTCGAACCCGCGACCCTCACCTTGGCAAGGTGATGCGCTACCAGCTGCGCTACATCCGCATGCACCCTGAAAACTGCTGCTCTGGGTGCGAACGTGAACATTATCGGACGTACCCGCAAAGCAACAAATCCGCTGGTCAAACGGTCGGTTGCGGAACGATCCCCAGGTCACGGGCCGCGGCGACACCCGGGGTGAATCGAGTCGATGTGATTTGGGTTCCGGCGGGGTGTGCGTGTTAATGTCTTTCGGTCGCAGACCCCGGTTCAGCCGGGGTAGACGTCAGGTCCCGTGGCTCAGTGGAAGAGCGTCCCGTTCACACCGGGAAGGTCGCTGGTTCGATCCCAGCCGGGACCACTTCATCTCCCGTTCAATCGACTGACGTTCGTGCGCAGTCCTGTTGCATCTCCCGTGTTGCCGAGTTCCGTAGAGTTGCCGGAAAAGGTTTGCAAACGGTCAATTTCGGACAAAGGAACGTCATGCCTGATGACGCGAAAGTCGATGCCGACGAAGAACGGTCCCAGGGCGGGATTCTCTCCGCGATCGGCAACAAGCGTGACCAGATTCGGGAGCAACGCCGCCTGAATCTCATCTACCGCTGTTGTGTCGGTGTGGTCGGAACGGGCGTCCTTCTCGTGGGTATCGCGGCGATCCCTTACCCCGGTCCCGGATGGTTGATCGTGTTCGCCGGTCTGGGCATCCTCGCGTCCGAGTTCGACTGGGCGCGCCGCCTGCTCCATTTCGCGCGCAGCAAGTACGACGCATGGATGGACTGGATCAAGAAGCAACACTGGACGGTCCAGGCGGCATTCGCCATCCTGACCTGCGCCATCGTGCTCCTGACGCTCTGGCTGCTCGGCGCGCTCGAGATGGCGGCCGGCTGGATCGGTCTCGATTGGTCGTGGCTGAAGAGCCCGATTCTGTAATCGCGCCAGAACTTCTCGGCGACCGGTAGGGGGTAGTGGGTCCGCCGGGCACTACGATCATGGACTGATACGCCAGCTCGGCCGTGCCGGTCGAGTGGTCTGCCTCGACAAGGAGTTTCCTGGTGCCCGAGAACGCCGCCGCCCCGCCCCCAGCCACGATCACGGTGGCGGCCGGGACCACTGTGGGGGCGGCTCTGCGCGACAGCGGTCATCCCAACAAGGGGCCCGAGGCGATCGTCGTGGTCCGCGACGCGGAAGGGACGCTTCGCGACCTGTCGTGGTCGCCCACGAGCGATGCGGTGGTCGAGCCCGTTGCGGCCAACACCGACGACGGACGCAGCGTCATCAGGCACTCGGCTGCACATGTGCTGGCGCAGGCGGTTCAGGATCTGGACCCCAAGGCCAAACTGGGGATCGGACCGCCGATCGAGAACGGTTTCTACTACGACTTCGATGTCGAGGACCCGTTCACGCCTGACGATCTGACCGCGCTCGAGAAGAAGATGAAGCAGATCATCAAGTCCGGTCAGCGCTTCTCCAGGCGCGTGTACGAGTCGGTCGACGCGGCGAAGGCCGAACTGGCCGGGGAACCGTACAAGCTCGAATTGGTCGACGACAAGGGTTCGGCCGACGACCCCGAGGTGATGGAGGTCGGGGGTGGCGAACTCACCGCCTACGACAACCTCAATCCTCGCACCGGCGAACGGATCTGGGGCGATCTCTGCCGGGGTCCGCACGTGCCCACCACCAAGTACATCACCGCGTTCAAGCTGACCCGCAGTTCGGCGGCATACTGGCGCGGCGACCAGGACAACGCGGACCTGCAGCGCATCTACGGCACGGCCTGGGAATCGGCCGAGGCGATGGACGCCTACCTCGAGTTGCTGGCCGAGGCCGAACGCCGCGACCACCGAAAGCTCGGTGCCGAACTCGATCTGTTCAGCTTCCCCGACGCGCTGGGCTCGGGTCTGCCGGTGTTCCATCCCAAGGGCGGCATCATCCGCAAGGAACTCGAGGACTACTCGCGCCAGCGGCACATCGCCGAGGGCTACGAGTTCGTGAACACCCCGCACATCACCAAGAGCAACCTGTACGAGATCTCCGGTCACCTCGATTGGTACCGCGATGGCATGTTCCCGGCCATGCACCTCGACGCCGAACTCGACGACGACGGCGAGGTGCGCAAGCCCGGCCAGGACTACTACCTCAAGCCGATGAACTGCCCGATGCACAACCTGATCTTCAACGCACGGGGCCGCTCCTACCGGGAGTTGCCACTGCGGCTCTTCGAGTTCGGGTCGGTGTACCGGTACGAGAAGTCGGGAGTCATCCACGGCCTCACCAGGGTTCGCGGAATGACTCAGGACGACGCGCACATCTACTGCACTCGCGAACAGATGCGGGCCGAGCTCACCACCACCCTGAACTTCGTACTCGGACTGCTCAAGGACTACGGCCTCGACGATTTCTACCTCGAACTGTCGACCAGGGATCCGAAGAAGTCCGTGGGTTCGGACGAGGTCTGGGAAGAGGCGACGGCCACCCTTGCCGAGGTCGGCGAGGCATCCGGTCTGCGGTTGGTGCCCGATCCCGGTGGGGCCGCGTTCTATGGTCCGAAGATCTCGGTACAGGTCAAGGATGCGCTGGGCCGAAACTGGCAGATGTCGACCATTCAGCTCGACTTCAATCTGCCGGAGCGATTCGAGATGGAGTACACCGGTGCCGACGGGTCCAAGCACCGGCCGGTGATGATCCACCGAGCGTTGTTCGGATCCATCGAGCGGTTCTTCGGTGTGCTCACCGAGCACTACGCCGGCGCCTTCCCGGCGTGGCTGTCCCCGGTGCAGGTTGTCGGCATCCCGGTCGCGGACGCGTTCGTTCCCCATCTCGACGGTGTCGTGACACAGCTGAGGTCGCTCGGCGTCCGTGCCGAGGTCGACGGTTCGGACGACCGGATGCAGAAGAAGATCCGCAATCACACAACCGGCAAGGTCCCGTTCATGTTGCTGGCCGGCGAACGTGACGTGGAGGCCGGCGCCGTCAGTTTCCGTTTCCGTGACGGCACACAGGTCAACGGGGTTGCGGTCGCGGACGCGGTCACCCTGATCGCCGACTGGGTCGCCCAGCGTCGCAACGAATCCCCGACCGCCGAACTGATCGCGACGCCTGCCGACGCTGCCGGGGAGGCCCGGTGACCCACACCGACAACCCCGGTGTCATCCGCGACCAGGGGCCGGGCGACCCGGACCGGCTTCAGCGGCTGTGGAGCCCGCACCGGATGTCGTACATCACGGCTGCCCCGCGATCGGGTGTGGACCCGGACGGGGACGACACCACGTCCGCGAAGTCCGTCCACCCATTCCTCGACATCCCACGGATGTCGGACGAGGCCGGGCTGATGGTCGCCCGAGGTGAATCGGTGTACGCGGTGCTCAACCTCTATCCGTACAACCCCGGGCACACGATGATCGTGCCGTACCGGCAGGTCGCCGACCTCGAAGACCTCACAGAGGTCGAGAGCCGTGAACTGATGGTGTTCACGCAGAAGATGATTCGCGCGATCAAAGCGGTCTCCAATCCGGACGCGTTCAACGTCGGGCTCAATCTCGGTGCCGCAGCCGGTGGTTCGCTGGCCGAACACCTGCACCAGCATGTGGTTCCGCGGTGGGGTGGAGACGCCAACTTCATCACGGTGGTCGGGGAGACGAAGGTGATGCCGCAGCTGCTGCGCGACACCAGGACTCTGCTCGCCGACGCCTGGCGACAACTCGAGGACGGAACATGACCAAGCAGAGCGTGAACGATCCATGCTGAGCGTCCTGGGTCGCGCCTCGGTGTCCAAGGTCACCCTGCCCCTGGGGCGAGCCTTGATCAAGACGGGCCTGACGCCCGACGCGATGACCGTCATCGGAACGGTGGCGACCATCGCGGCAGCGGTGACGCTGTACCCGATGGGTTACCTGTTCGTCGGCACCCTGGTGATCTGGCTTTTCGTGATGTTCGACATGCTCGACGGCGCGATGGCGCGGGCACGCGGCGGCGGCACCAAGTTCGGTGCGGTGCTCGATTCGACGTGTGATCGGCTCGCCGACGGCGCGATCTTCGCCGGCCTCGGCTGGTGGTGCCTGGTGGAGAAGCCGCACCAGTGGCTGTTCGTCGCGACCATGATCTGCCTGGTCACCTCTCAGGTCATCTCGTACGCGAAGGCACGTGCCGAGGCCAGCGGACTGAACGGTGACGGCGGCCTCATCGAACGCCCGGACCGCCTAGTTATCGTCCTCGTCGGCGCCGGCCTCACCGGTATCGGACTGCCGTGGGCCATCCACATCGCGATGTGGCTTCTCGCCGTCGGCAGCATCATCACGGTGTTCCAGCGGATGTGGTCGGTCTACAAGTCGCCCGGAGCCACCGACCTGCAGCCGATCGTCGCTCCCTCCGCAGGTGGGGCGACCCAGGGCGAGGACGGACCGGAGTCGTGACGACGGCCGGCGAGCGTATTGCCGACCTGGGGTACGCGGCGGGGTGGTCGCTTGTGCGGCGCCTGCCCGAGGGTGTCGCGCGCACGGTGTTCGACAGTGCGGGAGGCTACGTCGGCGGCCGGGGCGGCGGACCGGCCCAGCTGCGCAAGAACCTCGCCAGGGTGGTCGGCTGTGCACCGGCGGAGGTACCCGACGACCTCATGCGAGATGCCATGCGGTCCTACGCCCGCTATTGGCGCGAGGCATTTCGGCTGCCCGCCATGGATTTTCAGGTGGCCGCGTCGCGGGTCGACCTCCCCCCACCGGATCGACAACTGCTGGACACAGCCCTCGCGAAGGGCAAGGGCGTGGTGTTCGCGTTGCCCCACAGCGGCAACTGGGACATGGCCGGGGTCTGGCTCGTCCAGAACATCGGGGACTTCTCCACCGTGGCGGAGCGACTGAAACCGGATTCGCTCTTCGAACGTTTTGTCCGATACCGCGAGACCCTCGGATTCGAGATCTTCCCGCTCAGCGGTGGCGAACAACCCCCCTACGGCCAACTGGCCAAGCGGCTGCGCAGCGGCGGGGTGGTGTGTCTCCTCGGCGAACGGGACCTGGCCAGACACGGTGTCCCCGTTCAGTTCTTCGGCGAGCCGACGCGGATGCCCGCGGGCCCGGCGAAACTCGCCATCGACACCGGCGCCGCCCTCGTCGGGGTTCACCACTGGTACACCGGCCCGGACACCTCGCAGATATCGCTCACCGGACCGATCGACACGTCCGGGGGAGTGGAGGCGGCAACCCAGGCGCTGGCAACGGTGTTCGAGACGAACATCGCCGCCCATCCGCAGGACTGGCACATGCTGCAACCGCTCTGGGAGGCCGACTGGTCCGACGAGCGCCGTGAGCGCATCAAGGGGGCCGACACCTCTCGGAGCGACGAGGATGTCGAGGGCGCCGCGGGATGAAGATCGGCATGATCTGCCCGTACTCGTTCGACATCCCGGGCGGTGTGCAGGCCCACGTCATGGAACTGGCGCAGGTCTTCATCGATCGGGGACACACGGTGAGCGTTCTCGCGCCCGCCGGACACGACAAGAAACTGCCCGGCTATGTGGTGTCGGTGGGCGAGGCCCTCGCCATCCCGTACAACGGATCGGTTGCCCGGATCGCCTTCGGGCCCAAGGCCTATCACAAACTGCGATCCTGGCTTCGGGAGGAGAAGTTCGACGTCCTCCATGTGCACGAGCCGAACTCGCCGAGTGTCTCCATGTTGTCGTTGATGGTCGCGCAGGGCCCGATCGTCACCACTTTTCATACATCCACGACGAAGTCGTTGATACTCAGCATCTTTCAGGGAATCCTCCGTCCCTACCACGAACGCATCGCCGGTAAGATCGCCGTCTCCGAACTCGCCCGACGTTGGCAGATGGAGTCTTTGGGTTCGGACGCGGTCGAGATCCCGAACGGGGTGCACACCGACATGTTCGCCGGAGCCCAACCGCTCGACGGGTATCCGCACCCCGGCAGAACCGTCCTGTTCCTCGGTCGCTTCGATGAACCACGCAAGGGTGTTGACGTGCTGATCAAGGCACTGCCCGCTGTGGTGGCGCGCTTCCCCGACGTGCGTGTCCTGATCGTCGGCGGGGGTCACCAGCGAACGTTGCGGGGCAAGGCCGGCGACCTGGCCGACCACCTCGTATTCCTCGGCCAGGTCGATGACGACGTCAAAGCCCGCGCCCTCCGTTCCGCGGACGTGTACTGCGCTCCCAACCTCGGCGGCGAGAGTTTCGGCATCGTGCTCGTGGAAGCCATGGCCGCCGGTACCGCCGTGGTCGCAAGCAAGCTGGACGCGTTCCGGCGGGTGCTCGACGACGGGCAGGCCGGTGTGCTGGTCGAGGTGGGGGACGCCGACCAACTCGCCCAGGGGATCATCTCCGTTCTCGGTGATGACGACGGCCGGGCAGCGATGGTTCGCCGTGCACGTGATCGCGCCGCCCGCTACGACTGGTCCGAGGTCGCCGACCAGATCCTGCGTGTGTACGACACCGTCGTCGTCGGGGCCGGCAAGGTCGTCGTCTCCGATTGACCCCTTCTGAGAGGACTTCATGACCATCTCCGCCCTGACCGTCCTGATCCTGGGCGTCATCACGGTGCTGGTGTTGCTCGGTCTGGGCTGGGCCTACAAAACCGCCAACCGGCTCGACCGACTCCACGTGCGGGTGGACCTGTGCTGGCAGGCGCTCGACGCCGCGCTTGCCCGCCGGGCGGTGGTGGCCCGATCCATCGGGGCCGGCCTCGGGCCGGAGGGCCGGGAACTGATCATCGCCGCCGATCGAGCGGAGGGTTCGGCGCGGCCGGATCGTGAATCTGCCGAGAACGTCGTATCGGCGGCGCTGGCCCAGATCGACCTCTCGTCGCTGCGATCGCAGCTGGTCACCGAGCTTGCCGACGCCGAGACCCGCGTGATGATCGCCCGCCGGTTCCACAACGATGCCGTTCGCGACACCCTGGCCCTCCGCAATCGGCGACCGGTGCGTTGGCTGCACCTGGGTGGCACCGCACCGACCCCGCTGTACTTTGAGATCGTCGAGCGAGCTCCCGTCTGACCTGCCCGCCCGACGTCGAAAAGGGGCGTGTGATGCCGCCGGACCACGCGGCGCCGAGAAAGCCTAGACTGGAAGCTCAGCAATCGACTAGACCACAGGAGCTATAGACGTGAGCAGTGCCCCAGATCCAGGTTCATCGGTGCCAGCGGAAAGTGCCGGCACCGGTACCGCGCGGGTCAAGCGTGGCATGGCCGAGATGCTCAAGGGCGGCGTGATCATGGACGTCGTGACAGCCGAGCAGGCCAAGATCGCCGAGGACGCGGGCGCTGTCGCAGTCATGGCCCTCGAGCGGGTACCGGCCGACATCCGTGCACAGGGCGGGGTCTCGCGGATGAGCGACCCCGACATGATCGACGGGATCATCTCGGCAGTGTCCATCCCGGTGATGGCCAAGGCTCGCATCGGACATTTTGTCGAAGCCCAGATCCTCCAGAGCCTCGGTGTCGACTACATCGACGAGTCAGAGGTGCTGACCCCGGCCGACTACGCCAACCACATCGACAAGTGGCAGTTCACCGTGCCGTTCGTGTGCGGCGCAACCAACCTGGGCGAGGCGCTCCGCAGGCTCACCGAGGGCGCCGGGATGATCCGGTCCAAGGGTGAGGCGGGCACGGGCGACGTCTCGAACGCCACCACACACATGCGCAAGATCCGCGACGAGATCCGGCGGCTGACCTCACTGCCCAAGGACGAACTGTTCGTCGCCGCCAAGGAGCTGCAGGCGCCGTACGACCTGGTCGTCGAAGTTGCCGAGCTGGGCAAATTGCCCGTCACGCTGTTCACCGCCGGCGGCATCGCCACCCCCGCGGACGCGGCGATGATGATGCAGTTGGGCGCCGAGGGCGTCTTCGTGGGATCGGGAATCTTCAAGTCCGGCAATCCCGCAGAGCGTGCTGCCGCCATCGTGCAGGCGACTACGTTCTACGACGATCCCGACGTGCTCGCGAAGGTGTCGCGTGGACTGGGTGAGGCGATGGTCGGTATCAATGTCGACGACATCCCACAACCCCATCGACTTGCCGAGCGCGGCTGGTGAACTGACGTGGACGCGGGGGCGGGGAATCGGAGATGACCAGCGCGTCCGCTGATTTCGAAGCGATTCCGCTCGGCTGCGGCCGCTGCGGAACCCAGATCCCGTCCGCGTCCGCCCGCTGTCCCGAATGTGGACAGCAGATGTTCGTCACCAGCGGTGGCGCAGTACCGAGGTCGCCGCGCGAGGCCATGGTGGCGGGCCGAATCCCCGCCTCCAACGGTTCGCGGGTGGCCGCTTATCTCGTTGATGTCGCCATCCTGCTGGCTGCGGTTGCAGCTCTACTCGCCGCCGGGCTGGTCTTCGGCCTCGACGCGGCCCTGGTTGTGTGCGCGGCGGTGCCCGCTGCGGGCTGGATCTCGTCGGCAATCGCGCGTGCCAACGGCATCCGTACCCCGGGCCAGGTGTTGGCGCGAACCACGATCACCACAGGCCGGTCGGGCCGTCCGATCGGTTTCTGGCGGCATCTGACCCGCACCGCCGTACTTCACGTGAGCAACGTTCTGTTGTTCGCCGGAGCGATATCGGTATTGATCGACAGGGGCCGTCCCCGTCGCGGCTGCCACGAGAAGCTCTCCGGCACAACGACTGCGAGCAGTGTGGGTTCGGCGGGGTACGAGGTGATCACGGCGCCCAGCGCGCACGTGGCCGAGTCCGGCAAGGAAGCGGCAGATTCGGTCACCGAGCGCATCGATCCCAGCACAGGCGCCCGCACCCTGCCGTTGCGCCGGGCCGGCTCCGGTTTGCGGCTCCGACTCGACGACGGCAGCTACACCGATCTGTCCGGTGCTGGATACCTCGGTGTGCCGGCCGTCGAGTGGTCGCACGGTCGCGCACAGATCGTGGTCACCCCCATCGAGGCGCCAACTTCGGACGACACGCAGGTCCAGTTCAGCGTGGCGGACGGGAAATTGTGGATGATCAGTACGGGCCCAGACGTCCGATCGGTTCTCGACACCGGCGAGTCGGTGACCGCGATGCGACCCGGACATCCGTACGAGGTGGGTCCGGGCACCGTGGTGCATCTCGGACAGTGCAGTTTCGAGGTTGCGAGATGAGCCAGGATGCGGAGCTCGACCGTGAATCGGAGACGGAGCCGAAGGCGGAGCTCGACCGTGAATCGGAGACGAAGCCGAAGGCGGAGCTCGACCGTGAATCGGAGACGGAGCCGAAGGCGGAGCTCGACCGTGAAACAGACGCGGTACTCGATCCTGGGCGTGAGCGCGGAGGGCACATGACGATGGAAGCGACCGGGACCGTCCGGGACGAGACACGCAGCGGGGTAGGCGAGTTCGGTCAGGTCGAGGTGAGCTGGGCTGTGGTCAGCGACGTCGGCCTGCTGCGTGAGACCAATGAGGACGCGGCTCTGGTCGGCCCTGGGATGATCTTGGTGGCCGACGGCATGGGCGGTCATGATTGCGGTGAGCTCGCCAGCGAGGCGGCGTTGTCGGCGTTGTCGGACACAACGGTGACAGGGGTGAACCGCACACGCGATTCGGTGGTGGACCTGTTGGGGGAGGCGCGCCGCCAGATCGAGAACATCGACTCCGACTCGGGTCGCCGTGCCGGCACCACCGTCACCGGGGCGATGCTCGTCGACAGCGACGGGCGACCCCATTGGCTGGTGCTGAACATCGGGGATTCGCGGACGTACCGTTTTGCCCACTCGAAGCTCGAGCAGGTGACCGTCGACCACTCTCAGGTGCAGGAGCTTGTGGATGCGGGATTCCTGACCGCAGCACAGGCCCGTGTCGACCCACGTCGCAACGTGATCACCCGGGCACTCGGTGCCGGGATGGAGCAGGAGGCCGATTTCTTCACGTTCCCGGTGGAGCAAGATGACCGGATCCTGGTGTGCTCCGATGGTCTCACCGGTGAGTTGGCTGACGACGCGATCGCCGCGATCCTGGCCGGCTTCGACGATCCGACAGCGGCTGCGCAGGCGCTGGTCTCGGCCGCTCTGGAGGCCGGTGGCCGTGACAATGTGACCGTGGCGATCGCCGACGTGAAGGCGGTTCCGGACGTCTCCGACCCCGCGTCGTGATCCGGCGATGACGATCACCGATCCGGCGGGCGAACCCGGTCAGCCCGAAGGCGTCAAACGCCCGATCGCCGAGACCTTCGTGGAGTTCTGCGGCGAGCGGGTGGCGGTCAGTCCGGACGAGCCGTTCCACATCGGCCGCGACGCCGATCTCGATATCGACGACAACCCTTATCTGCACCGCAGATTCCTCATGCTGCACCACGAAGACGGGTTGTGGTGGCTGTCCAATGTGGGGTCGCATCTGTCCGCAGGGGTCGTGGCGGGTGACGCCGGATTCCAGGCGACGCTGGCTCCCGGCGCCCGGGTGCCTCTGGTGTTCGGCGTGACCGCTGTGGTGTTCTCGGCAGGCCCCACGACGTACGAGCTCGAAATCCATTCGGGCGCAATGCCGTTGAATCTCGCCCCGGTGGAAGAGCCGGCGCGCAGCGGCGAAACCACCATCGGGGTGGTGTCCCTGACGGAGAGTCAGAAGCTACTGATAGTTGTCTTGGCCGAAGAGGTGTTGCGGCGCAACGGAACCGGTGCGAGTTCGATCCCGTCGTCGGCGCAGGCCGCGGCCAGGCTCGGCTGGTCGTTGACGAAGTTCAACCGCAAACTCGACAACGTGTGTGACAAGTTCGACCAGATCGGGGTGTCCGGTGTCCGCGGCGGCTTGGGGCGGCTCGCCAGCAATCGGCGGGTCAAGCTGGTCGAATATGCGGTGGCCGCCCGATTGGTGACACGCGAGGATCTGGTGCTCATCGATGCCGAGGCGCGCCGCAACGGCGTGATCGGCTGATCGAGAGCGTGGGCCGCTGCCGGGCGGCCGGTGGGCGGATCTGCGGCGGCCTCTGTGGTGAGTTGATCGTCAGTCTCCCGCAAAACCTCCTCTGAGCTGGGCTCATGTGGTGGGTAGTTCTACCCATCGACATGTCCGGTGTGCCGGTTTTAGTGTTTAGACACTTCGACAGAGGGCAGGAGAAAACCGGCCCCCCAGACCAGGAGAATCACCGATGACCGTACTGCACAACACCTTTGGCGCTCCCAGTCGCACGAGGGTCGGTTACCGGCCGACGACCCCGGTCCGGATGACCAGGGAGGAGGCGCTGGCTCGGCTCAAGCAGCGCACGATGCCTCTGCCCGGTCGCGCGGCGCCGCATTCGCAGCCCGGGGTCATCTGTGCGACTCCTGCGGTTCCCATGTCGGGTCACGGTCGCGGCGGACGGACAGAGGGAGCTGCCGACACCGGCGCAACCACCGCTTACCGCGCGCCGAAACTGTCGCAGCGCGAGATCGAGGTACTCCGTGCGTGGCTGAACCTCGATTCCAAATCAGCGGTGGCCCAATCGCTGTTCATCTCTCTGGGTACCGTCAACACCCATCTCGCCCGGATCCGGGTCAAGTACAACGAGGTCGGCCGGCCTGCCCCGACCAAAGCCGCACTCGTGGCCCGTGCGATCCAGGACGGGATCGTGTCGATCGACGACCTCTGACCGCCGGCGGGGGAGCCGTGATGGGCCTGCGCCCCCGGTGAGCCATAATCGTCGTCGGAAAGGTGGTGCCACCTCATGGCGACGATCGAAGAGATTCTGCAGCTCGAAACGATAGAAAAAGACATCTATCGTGGGCACGCCCACCCGAGCCACCTGCAGCGCACCTTCGGTGGGCAGGTCGCCGGGCAGGCCCTGGTGTCGGCGACGAAGACGGTCGACGCTCGTTTTGTGGTCCATTCGTTGCACGGTTACTTCCTGCGCGGCGGGAACCCTGAAGAGCCGACCGTGTACCTGGTCGACCGCATCCGCGACGGCCGTTCGTTCTGCACCCGGCGGGTGACAGCGGTGCAGGACGGCATGGCGATCTTCACGATGTCGGCGTCATTTCACGTTCAGGACCAGGGATTCGAGCATCAGGACAAGATGCCTTCGGTGCCCGATCCGGAGGATCTGGTCGACGTTCTCACCGCCCAGGACCGCAAGGCGATGTCACCTTTTCGCGAGTGGGAGAACTTCGACGTCCGGATCGTCCCGGACGACCAGCTCGTCCGCAGCCGCGATCTGGCCGCTCAGCAACGTGTCTGGTTCCGGTACCGCCACCAGCTCCCCGATGAGCCCGTGTTCCACATCTGCACACTCGCCTACATGAGCGACATGACGTTGCTGGGTTCGGCGAAGGTAGCCCACCCCGACGAGGACGCCCAGGCCGCCTCGCTCGATCACGCGATGTGGTTCCTCCGGCCGTTCCGCGCCGACGAGTGGCTCTTGTATGACCAGACGTCGCCGTCGGCAGGAGGCGGCCGGGCCCTCACCCAGGGCCGGATCTATGACCGCAACGGAGTCATGGTGGCGGCGGTGACCCAGGAAGGTCTCGCGCGGACCGGACGAAAGTTGCCCGCGGACCAGCACGCGAAGAGGGAGAGTTGAGCACGCCGGTGCGGATCGGCATCCTCGCGCTGCAAGGCGATGTCCGCGAACACCACGCCGCCCTCACCGAGATCGGCGCCGAGCCCGTGTCGATCCGCCGGGCCTCCGAACTCGACTCCATCGACGGGATCATCATCCCGGGTGGTGAATCCACGACGATGAGCCGGCTGCTCGTGGTGCTGGGCCTGCTCGAACCGCTCCGCGAGGCCCTCGCCGATGGGCTGCCCGCCTACGGATCGTGTGCGGGGATGATCATGCTCGCGCGCGACATCCTGGATACACGACCGGACGCACAGCATCTCGACGCCCTCGACATCACGGTGCGGCGCAACGCATTCGGTCGCCAGGTCGCGTCGTTCGAGACCGACCTCGACATCGAGGGGATCGATGGCGGACCGATGCGCGCTGTCTTCATCAGGGCTCCCTGGGTCGAGTCTTCCGGCGAATCGGTCCAGATTCTGGGCACGGTTCCCGATGGCCCGGCCGCGGGCCGTGTCGTCGCAGTCCGGCAGGGCGATGTGCTCGCGACGTCCTTTCATCCAGAGGTCACCGGGGACCGGCGGGTCCACGAGTACTTCGTCGAGATGGTCAGGGCGGCGCAAGGAAAGCAGTGAGGCTCGTCGCCGCACCGCCGGTGGCGAGTAGGATCGGTCCGCAGTTCTCGACGCCACACACCCGAGCAGTACGAAAGGGGCTTGCTGAATGAGCGGCCACTCAAAATGGGCCACCACCAAGCACAAGAAGGCGGTGGTCGATGCCAAGCGCGGCAAGATGTTTGCCAAGCTGGTCAAGAATATCGAGGTCGCCGCGCGCACGGGTGGCGGAGATCCGAGTGGTAACCCCACGTTGTACGACGCCATTCAGAAGGCCAAGAAGTCGTCGGTACCCAATGACAACATCGAGCGCGCCCGCAAACGTGGTGGCGGCGAAGAAGCCGGCGGCGCCGATTGGCAGAACATCACCTACGAGGGATACGGCCCCAACGGCGTCGCGATCCTGATCGAGTGCCTCACCGACAACCGGAACCGCGCCGCCACCGAGGTGCGCACCGCCATGACCCGCAACGGCGGCAACATGGCCGATCCCGGCTCGGTCTCGTACCTGTTCGCGCGCAAGGGTGTCGTCACCCTGGAGAAGAACGGCCAGAGCGAGGACGACATCCTGATGGCGGTCCTCGAAGCGGGCGCAGAAGAGGTGACCGACCTGGGCGACACCTTCGAGATCGTGAGTGAACCCACAGATCTGGTCGCGGTCCGGACGGCACTGCAGGATGCGGGCATCGACTACGAATCCGCCGAGGCCAGCTTCCGTGCGTCGGTGGAGGTACCGGTCGACGCCGATGGCGCCCGCAAGGTGTTCAAGCTGATCGACGCACTCGAGGATTCCGACGACGTGCAAGAGGTCTACTCCAACGTCGACATCAGCGACGAGGTGCTCGCCGAGCTCGAATCGGAGTGACATCACCGGTGCCGCGTGTTGATGCCTGAGGCCGTCGTGACCGCCGGTTACGATATCGAACAACTGTTCGTGCCGAGCAGATTCGAGTCGTAGCCGAAAGCGGGTTCGCATGCGGGTGATGGGTGTTGACCCCGGGCTGACCAGGTGCGGTATCGCGCTCATCCAGTCGGGCACGGGCCGCTCGGTGACCGCGCTCGATGTCGACGTCATCCGTACCCCACCCGACATGGCACTGGAGAACCGCTTGCTCGCCATTCACACCGCTGCCGAGCACTGGCTCGACACTCACCGGCCCGATGTCGTGGCGATCGAGCGTGTGTTCGCCCAGCACCAGGTCAGCACCGCGATGGGCACCGCCCAGGCCGGTGGCGTGATCGCCCTGGCCGCGGCTCAGCGCGGGGTACCCGTTCGATTTCACACACCGAGCGAGGTGAAGGCCGCGGTGACGGGAAGCGGACGGGCCGACAAGGCCCAGGTGACGGCGATGGTCACCCGCATCCTCGGCATGCAGCAGGCACCGCGGCCCGCCGATGCCGCAGACGCACTTGCCCTTGCGATCTGCCACTGCTGGCGTGGGCCGATCCAGGAACGGATGGAGCAGGCCCAGGCGGTCGCTCTGGCGCAGCAGAAGGCGTATCGCGATCGGGTCGCCCTGGCCAAGAAGGCGGCGGGACGGTGATCGCGTCGGTACGTGGACCCGTGGTCGACGTGGCGCTCGATCACGTCGTCATCGACTGCGCAGGCGTCGGATATCAGGTTCTTGTCACCCCCAGCACGGCCGGTTCGGTCCGGCGTGGCTCGGAGGCGACGCTGCTCACCACCATGATCGTGCGCGAGGACTCGATGACCCTGTACGGGTTCACCGAGCCCGACGCCCGTTCGCTGTTCACGCTTCTGCAGACCGTGACCGGCGTCGGACCACGTCTGGCGATGGCCACACTGGCCGTGCTCGAGCCCGACGCCCTGCGTGAGGCTCTGGCCGGCGGCGACACCAAGGCATTGATCACCGTCCCCGGCATCGGCAAGCGTGTCGCCGAGCGACTGGTGGTCGAACTGCGGGACAAAGTCGACCGACCCCACACAACCGGGGGTGACGCATCGAGCCTGCCGAGTTCGTCGGTGCGCGACCAGGTCGCCGAAGCGCTTGTGGGCCTTGGCTTTGCGGCTCCCGTCGCCGAGAAGACGGTGATCGCAGTGCTGGCGGATCAGCCGAACGCCGACTCCGCGACAGTCCTGCGTGCCTCGCTTGCGTCGTTGGGCAAGACCCGATGACCCCCGACGACATCGACGACTTCGACGGCATCGGTGAGTCGGGTTACCCGATCACCGACCCCGAACCGGTCAACCGAACCGTCAACGCCGGCCGGATCACGGCAGACGGCGACCTCGACAACAGCCTTCGTCCCAAGTCGCTAGGCGACTTCATCGGTCAGCCGAGGGTGTGCGAACAGCTGGAGCTGGTGCTGCAGGCGGCGCGCGGCCGTGGCGGCACCCCCGACCACATTCTGCTGTCGGGTCCACCGGGCCTGGGCAAGACCTCGTTGGCGATGATCATCGCGGGGGAGATGGGTGCCGCGCTGAGGGTCACGTCCGGTCCCGCGCTCGAGCGGGCCGGGGACCTCGCTGCGATGCTGTCGAACCTGGTCGAAGGAGATGTCCTCTTCATCGACGAGATCCACCGCATCGCCCGGCCCGCCGAGGAGATGCTGTACCTCGCGATGGAGGATTTCCGCGTCGACGTGGTGGTGGGCAAGGGGCCGGGTGCCACGTCCATCCCGCTCGACGTCGCACCGTTCACTTTGGTCGGCGCCACCACGCGTTCGGGCGCTCTGACGGGCCCACTGCGGGACAGATTCGGTTTCACCGCACACATGGAGTTCTACGAGGAAAGCGAACTCGAGCGTGTCCTGAGCCGGTCGGCAGGCATCCTAGGGATCACGATGGAGGCGGACGCCGGTGCCGAGATCGCGTCCCGCTCCCGCGGTACCCCCCGGATCGCCAACCGTCTCCTGCGGCGGGTGCGCGACTACGCGGAAGTAAGGGCGGACGGCGTCGTCGACCTCGCGGTGGCGCGGGCTGCCCTGACCGTCTACGACGTCGACGAACTCGGATTCGATCGGCTCGACCGGGCTGTTCTCGGTGCTTTGGTCCGTGGCTTCGGCGGCGGACCGGTAGGAGTGTCCACCTTGGCCGTCGCGGTCGGGGAGGAACCGGCCACGGTGGAAGAGGTGTGCGAACCATTTCTCGTGCGTGCCGGGATGATCGCCCGGACCCCGCGGGGGAGGGTCGCGACCGCCGCTGCGTGGCACCACCTCGGTCTCACGCCGCCTGCCGGCGCCCTGAACGGTTCGTTCGGGGTGCGCGTGCGCGAGGACGGGTCCGCCATGATGTCGCTGTTCGGCGACGACGACCCGGCCGCGATCTGACATTTCTCAGCCGGAGCTCAGCGGCGAATTCGGGTCCGGCACGCCCGGGATGGCACACTGGGTGTGATGGCGAGCGCTGCTCGTGTGCACGAATGACAAATCAAGGACTGAACACACCACCATGGAATTGATATTTCCTATCCTGCTGGTCTTCTTGGTCGGCTTCATGATCCTGTCCGTTCGTCGCCAGAAGAAGGCGATGTCCGCGGCTCAGGAGATGCAAGACTCGCTCCAGATCGGCGCACGTATCCAGACCACCTCGGGCGTCTACGGCACTGTTGCCGGGCTGGCCGACGGAACCGTTGACCTCGAGATCGCCGATGGCGTTGTCACTCGCTGGAACCGGTTGGCCATCCGTGAGGTCGTCCATGCCGACGACCTCGCCGACAGCTACCCCGGCGTCGGGCTGATCGACAACACCGATTCCGACGACGACGACTTCGGCTTCGCCGACCACGGCAACGCGGACGGTTATGCCGATCACGACGACTCGATCACTCTCGAGAAGTCTCGCGGAGACCAAGACAAGTCATAGAGCTCTCCCGGCCGAGGGGGCGTCACACGGGCGTGCGCGACATCGTCGATGTCGGAGCACGTACCGTGACGGGCGCCCCTGCGGTCTGTACGGGGTTCGTAGGACAACTGAGGAGACGTAGGCAGCGTGGCATCGTCGTCAAACCGTGAAGTACCTCCGTCACGGATGTTGATCGTCTTTTTCCTGTTGATGATCGTGGTGTACGGGCTGGTGTTCTTCACCGGCAGCAGAGAAGCGACCCCGAAACTCGGTATCGACCTCCAGGGCGGGACGCGGGTGACCCTCACCGCACGTACCCCTGACGGCAGCGCACCGAGCCGGGACCAGCTCGACAAGGCCAAACAGATCATCGAGCAGCGGGTCAACGGCCTCGGCGTCTCCGGGTCCGAGGTGATCATCGACGGTGACAACCTGGTGATCACGGTTCCCGGTGACGACGGCAAACAGGCCCGCACCCTCGGACAGACCGCATTGCTCTACGTGCGCCCGGTCGCCGATGTACAGGCGGCCACCCCCCAGCCCAACGCTCCGCCCGCTCCCGAGGGACAGACGTCCGAACAGGCGATCGCAGAGGCCAAGGCACTGCGGCAGGCACCCAAGGACGCGAACACGGATGCCCTCAGAGCGCAGATGGCAAAGATGAACTGCGATCCATCTGCGCCGGATCCATTGCAGGGCAACGACGATCCCGAGCAGTTCCTGGTGACCTGCTCCGAGGACGGCACCCAGGTGTATCTGCTCGAACCGCAGATCATCAAGGGCAGCGACATCGACAAGGCCGAGGCCGGGACCACCCAGGGTGCAGGCGCATGGATCGTGCGGTTGGACTACAAGGGTGGCGCCCGCGACTTCTGGTCGAGCTACACCGCTCAGAACATCGGCAAGGCAACAGCATTCACCCTGGACTCCAAGGTGGTCAGCGCCCCGCAGATCAACGGCGCCATCAACGGCACCACCGAGGTGAGTGGCGACTTCACCCAGACCGAGGCCAAGGATCTTGCCAACGTCCTCAAGTACGGGTCTCTGCCCCTGTCGTTCAAGGCATCTGACGCCCAGACGGTGTCCGCGACCCTCGGCTGGTCGTCGCTCAAGGCCGGTCTGATCGCAGGCCTGATCGGTCTGATCGCGGTCTTCATCTACGCCTTGGCGTACTACCGGATGCTCGGGATCCTGACGGTTCTGTCGCTGACTCTGTCGGGGATCATGGTCTACGGGATCATGGTCCTGCTCGGCAGGTACATCAACTTCACCCTCGATCTCGCCGGCATCGCCGGTCTGATCATCGGTATCGGCATGACCGCGGACTCCTTTGTCGTCTACTTCGAGCGCATCAAGGACGAGATGCGTGAAGGCCGGAGCTTCCGCTCGGCTGTTCCACGCGGCTGGGCGCGAGCCAAGCGCACCATTTGGTCGGGCAACGCGGTCAGCCTGATCTCGGCCGGTGTGCTGTACTTCCTCGCCGTCGGTGACGTGAAGGGATTCGCGTTCACCTTGGGATTGACGACCATTCTGGACGTCGCGGTGGTCTTCCTCGTGACCTATCCCTTGGTGGTCTACGCATCCCGGTCGAACTTCCTGTCCAAGCCGAGCGTGAACGGTCTCGGCGGGGTCACCCAGGTGGCGAAGGAGCGGCGCCAGGCGGCGGCCGAGCGTCCCACCACGACTTCGGGAGGAGTGCGCAATGGCTGACACCGACCGCCGGGCACCCACCAGCGACGCCGACTTCACCGCCGCGACCAACCGGTCGCTGCTGTCCCGCCTCTACACGGGTACCGGCGCCTTCGAGATCGTCGGCCGCCGGCGCATGTGGTTCATGATCACCACCGCGCTTGTGCTCATCTCGCTCGCGAGTATCGGGATCCGCGGATTCACCCTCGGGATCGAGTTCGAGGGCGGAACCCAGATCTCGTTCCCCAAGACCGGTGAGGTGTCGACGAGCGAGGTCGAGTCGACCTACGCCGATGCCATGGGCGAGGATCCGCAGTCGGTCCAGACCGCGGGGTCGGGGGCAAGCCAGACCGTGCAGATCCGGACGGAGACCCTCGACGCCCAGCAGCTGATCAAGGTCACCGATGCGTTGTCGGACGAGTTCGGGCTCGCGCCCAACGATGTGAGCTCGTCGGACGTCAGCTCCACCTGGGGCGGTGAGATCACCGAGAAGGCGCTGATCGCGCTGGCGGTGTTCTTGGTGCTGGTGACGATCTACATCGCCATCCGTTTCGACAAGGAGATGGCGGTGGCGGCGATCGCTGCGCTGTTCTTCGACATCGCCACCACGGCGGGCATCTACTCCCTTGTCGGCTTCGAGGTGACCCCGGCGACGGTGATCGGTTTCCTGGCGATCCTGGGCTTCTCTCTCTACGACACCGTCGTGGTCTTCGACAAGGTGGAAGAGAACGTGCGTGGTGTGCTGCACACCAGCCGGCGCACGTATGCCGAGCAGGCCAATCTCGCGGTGAACCAGACCCTGATGCGATCGATCAACACCACTGTCATCTCGGTACTCCCGGTGCTGTCCCTGATGGTCATCGCGGTGTGGGTGTTGGGAGTGGGCACCCTCAAGGACCTCGGTCTGGTCCAGATGGTCGGTGTCGTCACCGGCACGTTCTCGTCGATCTTCTTGGCGACCCCGCTGCTCGCCACCCTCAAGGAACGGCGTAAGGACATCGGCTCGCACACCCGGAAGGTGCTGGCCCGTCGGAGCGAGCGTGAGGGTCGATCGGTAGCGGCGACCGATGACGTCGCACCCGCAGTCGGTGGCACCACCACGTTGACCAAAACCGCCCCCGCGCCGGTTCGAGCGCAGCGGTCGGGAAGCGCCTCACATGCAGGGGCGCGTCCGTCGGGTAAGCGGCGCCGCAAACGCTAACCTGTGCGGTGATGAGATCCCGCGCACTGCTTGCCGCATCGCTGGCGATGGTGTGTGGGACGGCAGTGGTCGCGGGTTGCTCAGAAGACGCCGAATTCTCGGTGAACTACCTGATCGACGGTGCGGTGACCACATACAACACCGAGACGTTGAACGGTGGCATCGGCGGAGGGCAGATGGCTCTGGCGCGGGTGCTGCCCGGATTCAGCTACCTCGGGCCCGACGGGCGCGTCATCGCGGACACCGACATCGGAACCGCGACACCACAGCCGGTCGACCCTTCCCGTCTGACGGTGAACTACCAGATCAATCCCCGGGCCGTGTATTCCGACGGGGTACCGCTGACCTGCGATGCGATGACGTTGGCGTGGGCTGCCCACAGCGGGC
The DNA here is from genome assembly GCF_001598915.1 of Williamsia muralis NBRC 105860. Lineage (GTDB taxonomy): Bacteria > Actinomycetota > Actinomycetes > Mycobacteriales > Mycobacteriaceae > Williamsia > Williamsia muralis. The sequence goes on from NZ_BDAP01000003.1 coordinate 310,875, forward strand.
GTTTCTCTGGATTCGAACCCGTCACCACCGCTGGCTATCGCGACATCGAACGCGTCGAGTGCACCCCCGGCGCCAAGACGGCGACCGTCACCTTCCGGCCCGGCCGCGCCTATCGCGACTGGAAGGGGCTGTTCGGGGCGGGGACGCTGATCCCTCCTCAGGTGGTTGCCCGTGCCTCGGGGGTGCCGGATGTCGTCGGACCCATCAGCCGAGGCGACCGCCGCGTCCTGGGACAGATGGCGCGGATCTGGAACACGGGTCTGTCGATGACACCCGGCGAATTCGAATCCGCAGACTTCCCTGCACTGGGCCCCTATCGGGTGCAGGACTACACCCGAGACGGCGGACTGGTGCTGTCCGCCAACGACCGATGGTGGGGCCAACCCGCCGGTGAACAACAGCTGACGCTGTGGCCGCGGTCCACTGCGATGAGCGACGATTTCGCGGACGGCAAAGGTGACTCGAAGGTCGACGTGCTCGACATCGGGGCCGGAACCTACAGTGCCGTCGACCCGGCGCCGCGCCGACAGTCCAGCACCACCGCGGCGCCACCTCCGGGGCCGATGCCACCGGCCTCGCTGGGGGTCGAGCGGATCGTCATGGCCGGTCGCGGTGTGTTCGCCACCTCGGCCGCGCGTCGCGCGTTCGCCGCGTGCGTACCCCGTGACGGTCTCGCCCGCGAGTTCGGCCGCGGGGCCCCCATCGCCAACAACCATCTGCTCGGGCCGGGTGATCTCCTCACGGGTGCACTTGATGCCGAGTTCGGTCGCGACTACCTGCGGGCCGACCCCGAGCGTGCCGCACGGGAAGCGCGCGAGTCGGGGGCAGGCGCTGCTATGACCGTCCGCATCGGTTATCTCGGACCGGACATGCGCAGAGGTCAGATGGTGGCCGCCATCACGGCCAGCTGCCAGCGTGCCGGCATCACCGTGGTCGACGCCGCCTCCGACACCATCGGTCCGGCGAGTCTCGGCGCCGAGGTGGATGCCTTGATCACCGCTTCCGGCAACGGATTCGCCGCCACGGGCGCCGCCGATCCCATCCGGGATTCCTACGCCTTCCATCGAAGCGATCCGAGCAACATCGGCAGGTACTCGAACGCGAGGGTCTCGGCCCTGATCGACCAGCTCGCGGTGACGGTTCGGCCCGCGGGTCAGCTCCCTCTACTCCGCGAGATCGAGTTGTTGCTGTGGCAGGACATGCCGGCTCTCCCGTTGTTCGTCGAGCCGCGAACGCGGCTTTCGGGAGACAATGTGGACAACGTGGTGCCCGGGAACGCTCGCGTCGGTACGGGATGGAACATTGATCGCTGGATGCTGTCGGACACCTGACCCGCGTTCTACAGACCACGCAGGCCCACCGAGGCGCACGACGTCGAACGGTGGTAATCGAACAGATGAGGACTTGAGAAGATGGACAGCCCCACCACCCAGACCGGCCGCGAGGCACACACCGCTCGCGAGGCCTCGTCGGCAATCGAGCGGCTCACTCGCAAGGTCGCCGATTTTCCGTCTCCGGGAGTCCAGTTCAAAGATCTGTCACCCGTGCTGGCCGATCCGGCCGGGCTTCGTGCGGTGATCTCCGGACTCGCCGACTGCGACGCCGGTCAGATCGACCTGGTGGCGGGAATCGACGCGCGGGGATTTCTGTTGGGTTCGGGTGTGGCACTCGAGCTCGGCACCGGAGTGCTGGCGGTCCGCAAGGCCGGAAAGCTGCCCCCGCCGGTGCTGATGCAGGAGTACACCCTCGAGTACGGATCCGCCTGCCTGGAGATCCCGGCCGACGGCCTCGACCTCACGGGGATGCGGGTACTGATCGTCGACGACGTGCTCGCGACCGGAGGAACGGTCATCGCCGCGATCAAGCTGCTGCGCCAAGCCGGGGCGATACCGGTCGCGGTGGCCGTGGTGATGGAACTCGGCGCACTCGGTGGCCGGGCGGCAATCAGCCAGGCCGTCGGTGACATCGGGCTGTCTGCCCTGACTCCGGGCTGAGGTCTAGGGTTGATGGACATGATCTGACTGGTAGTTTTCGATCCTTCACATCACAGGAGGTGACCGATGGCCGAAGAGACGCCTGGTGCTCTGACGCAGGCCCCGACCGGCGACAGCGTCGCCCCCGTGGCACCCCCGGCGGCGGACGTCGCCCCGGTCAAAGGGTCGAACGGTGCTGTCTCGACCTCGGCCTCCCGCCGTGTCAGGGCTCGCCTGGCCCGACGGATGACCGCGACCAAGAGTTCGATTCGGCCGGTGCTCGAGCCCCTCGTCGCCCTTCACCGCGACGGCTACCCCAAAGCCGACGTCACCGTTCTCCAACGCGCCTATGACACCGCGGAGGCCAAGCACAGCGGGCAGTTCCGCAAGTCCGGCGACCCGTACATCACGCACCCGCTCGCGGTGGCCACCATCCTCGCCGACCTCGGAATGGACACCACCACGCTGGTGGCGGCGCTGCTGCACGACACCGTCGAGGACACGGGCTACTCGCTGGAACAGCTGTCCGAGGACTTCGGGCAAGAAGTCGCCCACCTCGTCGATGGCGTGACCAAGCTCGACAAGGTCGCTCTGGGCAACGCGGCCGAGGCCGAGACCATCCGCAAGATGATCATCGCGATGGCCCGTGATCCGCGGGTCCTGGTGATCAAGGTCGCCGACCGCCTGCACAACATGCGCACCATGCGCTTCCTGCCACCGGAGAAGCAGGCGCGCAAAGCCCGCGAGACTTTGGAAGTCATTGCCCCACTTGCTCATCGACTGGGCATGGCAACCGTCAAGTGGGAACTAGAGGATCTCGCCTTCGCCATCCTGCATCCCAAGCGTTACGAGGAGATCGTCCGTCTCGTGGCCGACCGGGCGCCCTCCAGAGACACCTACCTGGCCAGGGTTCGCGCCGACATCATCAACGCGCTCACCGGATCTCGCATCACGGCGACCGTAGAGGGCCGGCCCAAGCACTACTGGTCGATCTATCAGAAGATGATCGTCAAGGGGCGCGAGTTCGACGACATCCACGACCTCGTGGGTATGCGCATCCTGTGCGACGACCTGCGGGACTGCTATGCCGCTGTGGGCGTGGTGCATTCACTCTGGCAACCGATGGCCGGCCGCTTCAAGGACTACATCGCCCAACCTCGTTTCGGGGTGTACCAGTCGCTGCACACCACCGTGATCGGTCCCGAGGGCAAACCCCTCGAGGTGCAGATCCGCACCCGCGACATGCACCGCACGGCGGAGTTCGGGATCGCGGCCCACTGGCGATACAAGGAGACGAAGGGCAAGCACAGTTCCGACTCTGCCGAGATCGACGACATGGCGTGGATGCGGCAGTTGCTCGATTGGCAGAGAGAGGCTGCCGATCCCGGCGAGTTCCTCGAGTCGCTGCGGTACGACCTCGCAGTCAAGGAGATCTTCGTCTTCACACCCAAGGGCGACGTGATCACCCTCCCCACCGGATCGACGCCGGTGGACTTCGCCTACGCGGTCCACACCGAGGTCGGCCACCGCTGTATCGGGGCGCGGGTCAACGGTCGACTCGTCGCGCTCGAACGCACACTCGAGAACGGGGAAGTCGTAGAGGTCTTCACCTCGAAAGCTGCCACCGCGGGGCCATCGCGGGACTGGCAGTCGTTTGTGGTCAGTCCACGCGCCAAGGCGAAGATCCGGCAGTGGTTCGCCAAGGAACGCCGGGAGGAAGCTCTCGAATCCGGCAAAGATGCTATCGCCAAAGAGGTTCGCCGAGGCGGACTTCCGATTCAGAGGCTGCTGAACAGCGATTCCATGGGCGCGATTGCCCATGAGCTGCGTTTCACGGATGTGTCGGCGCTCTACGCCGCTGTCGGTGAGGGACATGTCTCCGCGCGCCACGTGGTCAGTCGTCTGGTGGCCCAGCTCGGTGGACTCGAAGACGCCGAAGAAGAGCTCGCCGAACGGTCCACCCCGTCGACGATGCCGTCCCCGGCCCGCCAGACGGGCGATGCCGGTGTGGTGGTCCCCGGCGCGGACGGCGTCCTGGCCAAGCTGGCGAAGTGCTGCACTCCCGTTCCGGGCGACGAGATCATGGGATTCGTGACCCGCGGTGGGGGAGTGAGCGTGCATCGCACCGATTGCACCAACGCCGGAGCACTGCGCGAGCAGTCCGAACGGATCATCGAGGTCAAATGGGCGCCGTCACCGTCGTCGGTGTTCCTCGTCGCCATCCAGGTCGAGGCCCTCGACCGGTCGCGTCTGCTGTCGGACGTCACCCGCGTCCTCGCAGACGAGCGCGTGAACATCTTGTCGGCATCGGTGACCACATCACGTGATCGGGTGGCCATCAGCAAGTTCACCTTCGAGATGGGCGACCCGAAGCATCTCGGCCACGTCCTCAACGTGGTCCGCAATGTCGAAGGTGTCTACGACGTCTACCGGGTCACCTCGGCCGCGTAGTCGAACCCTGGTCGCTCACCGGGGTCGAGACGGCCGAGGTGGCTCTCAGCTTCCGATCGTGGCGGTGGTGATGTCCACCGGGAGAACGGGTTTGCCGTCTGACGGGTTCTCGTCGAGCGACCCGGTGGACTGGTTCGGACGCAAGCCGGGCACGATGCCGCCTGCGAGCACCTTGTCCAGCACCTGCAGGCCGGGCTCTTCGACCTTGCCGATCACCGTGTAATCGGCAGGCAGTACGCCGTCCTGGATCACCATGAAGAACTGACTTCCGCCGGTTCCCGCGCCGGTTTCCTGGTTGGTGCCGCTGTTGGCCACCGCGATGGTGCCGCGGGGATACGTCACCGGTTGCGCTCCGGTGGTCGGGTCGGCTTCGCCGGCCGACGCGAATCCCGTCGGCAATTCGTCAGGACTCTGCCAGCCGGGCCCGCCGCGACCGGTGGCGGTGGGGTCTCCGCACTGGAGCACCTTGAGTTGATCGCTGGTCAGCCGGTGGCAGGAGGTGTCGTTGAAGTAGTTCTCTTTGATGAGGCTCTCGAACGCGCCGACGTTGCAGGGGGCGTCCTTTCGGTTCAGCTGAACCGGGATTGCACCCTGGCTGGTGTCGAATACGACGTCGACCGAGCCTTCTTTGAGTTGCTTGTCGCCGGGCATGGGCGCTTTACGCTGTTTGGCGGCACCGGCTTTGAGCTCACCGAGGAACTGCTGGAACTTGGGCTGCTGGTCAGCCGGGACCTCTGCCGGCACGGTGTCCGGCAGGCCTTCGAACGGGTCGGCCGTGTCCTCGACGTAGCTGCACGCGGTCCAGCGGGCCTTCTCGTTGTCGTCGGCGACCTTTTTCACGATGAGCGTGGTGGCCACCGCGGCGACCGCAACGACCAGTACCACGGACGTCGAGACGATGATGATCTTGCGCTTGCGCGCGGCCTGCTGCTGCCGCTCCAACCGCCGCTCCAGCTTGCGTTTCGCCGCCTGCCGTCGTTGCTCGTTGCTCGACACCGCAGAGATCCTCCGTATAAATCGTCCGTCTCGCTGCACCCCGGGCGCGGGGCATCCGGTGCGAGTCTGCCAGCAAATGCTGAGAGCACGTTATATGGGTGCGGCGTTGGCGCGCCGACTTCGGCACGTGGCCGGGGCAATCACGTTTTGCCGTGCTGGGATGATGAAGGAACACCTTCCCCGACCCAGGAGTGCAGACCATGCTGATCACGGGCTTCCCCGCGGGCATGTTCGCCACCAACTGCTATGTGGTGGCGCCCGCCCCCGGTAGCGAGGCGATCATCATCGACCCAGGTCAGGACTCCGCTCCAGGAGTGCGCAAACTACTGGCCGAGCATTCACTGACCCCGGTGGCAGTGCTGCTGACCCACGGGCACCTCGATCACACCTGGAACGCCACCGAGTTGTGCGACGAATACGCCATCCCGGCATTCATCCATCCGGCTGACAGGCACATGCTCGCCGACCCGGCGGCCGGAATCGGACGGGCACTCGGAGCGATGATCGGCGACACCGTCTTTCGAGAGCCGGAGAAGGTGATCGATCTCGTCGATCGCGAAGATCTGGACGTCGCGGGGTTGTCCTTCTCGGTGGATCTGGCGCCGGGTCACACGCAGGGTTCGGTGCTGTTCGGTATCGACGTGGACACCCCGGAGGGGACTGTTCCGGTCTGCTTCGCGGGCGACGTGCTGTTTGCCGGTTCCATCGGCCGCACGGACCTGCCGGGCGGCGACCACCAACAACTGCTCGATTCCATCGCCGACCGGATGCTGGGGTTGCCGGACGAGACGTTGGTACTGCCAGGGCACGGCGAGCAGACGACCATCGGTCGCGAACGTGCCGGCAATCCATTTTTGGCCGATCTGTCCCACCCCGGGCAGGATGGACCGGCCACCAACCGATCGAAGGGACGTCACGGACTGTGAATGCCGGATTCCAGGCGCCGCGGGGCGTACCAGACTACGTTCCGCCGTCATCGGCCCAGTTCGTCGCCGTCCGCGACGCATTGACCAGGGCGGCGCGACTGGCCGGATACTCACACATAGAGCTGCCGATCTTCGAGGACACCGCGTTGTTCGCCCGGGGCGTCGGAGAATCCACCGACGTGGTCTCGAAGGAGATGTACACGTTCGCCGATCGTGGTGACCGGTCGGTGACGTTGCGTCCGGAAGGAACCGCGGGCGTGATGCGGGCCGTGATCCAGCACGGCCTCGATCGGGGTCAACTCCCTGTCAAGCTGTCCTACGCAGGGCCGTTCTTCCGTTACGAGAAGCCTCAGACGGGCCGGTACCGCCAGTTGCAGCAGGTGGGTGTCGAGGCGATCGGGATCGACGACCCGGCTCTCGACGCGGAGGTCATCGCGATCGCAGACGAGGGCTTCCGCGCCCTGGGGCTGAGCGGCTTTCGCCTCGAGATCACCTCGCTCGGCGATGACACCTGCCGGCCTCAGTATCGGGAAGCCTTGCAGCAGTTTCTCTTCGGACTCGATCTGGACGAAGAGACGCGGCGCCGAGCGGGGATCAACCCGTTGAGGGTGCTCGACGACAAGAGGCCGCACATCCGTGAGGCGACGGCCGGTGCACCTCTGATGATCGACTACCTGTCGGACTCGGCTCGGGAACACTTCGATGCGGTGATCGGACACCTGGACCGGCTCGGCGTGGCTTATGAGAAGAACCCGAGGTTGGTCCGCGGCCTGGACTACTACACGAAGACCACCTTCGAGTTCGTTCACGACGGGCTCGGTGCGCAGTCGGGCATCGGTGGCGGCGGTCGCTACGACGGCTTGATGAAGCAGTTGGGCGGCAAGCAGGAGCTGTCCGGTATCGGTTATGGGCTCGGCGTGGACCGCACCGTTCTGGCGTTGGAGGCCGAAGGGATCGCCGCGGCAACGGACGCACGGTGCGAGGTGTTCGGGGTGCCACTCGGTGACGCCGCCAAAGATGCCCTCGTCGAGGTTGCCGGTCGGCTCCGCGCGGCCGGGGTCAGGGTCGACATCGCCTACGGCGGTCGCGGACTCAAGGGAGCGATGAAGGCGGCTGACCGATCGGGCGCGCGATTCGCACTGGTTCTCGGCGAGAACGAACTGGCTTCCGGTGAGGTCGAGCTCAAGGACCTGAGCAACGGGAACCAGCAGCGCCTGGCGCTCGATGATGTTGTGCAGCAACTGACTTCGCAGCTGGCCGCAGGCCGATGAGCCGCCGGGTCCGGCTCTGGTGCGCGGCCGGGCTGACCGCACTGGTCATGACCGGGTCGGTTGCCTGCACCTTCACGGTGAGCGGTGACCCCGAACCGGCACCGTTCACCGGACGCACATGGGGGAGCCAGGCCCACACCCCGAGTCTGCCGGTCGCCGAGAACCCGCCCGAGTAACCCGCCGAGCGGGCATTCCGAGCGGCGGAAGGTCGCGGTCGGTGGCGCCCGGCGCCCGATCGGTGGTCAGGTCAGTTCGGACCGCAGGACATCAAGACTGACCCCGCCGAGCGCCAGCGCCTTGCGGTGGAAGTCCTTGAGTGAGCCGCCCGGGTTGAGGTGCAAGTAGTTGTCGCGGGCCTGCTGCCACACCCGTTGCCCGAGCGCGTACGACGGCGCCTGGCCGGGCCAGCCGAGGTAACGGTCCAATTCGAACCGGAGGACGGTGCGGTCCATCGCGACGGCCGAGGTGAGGAACGTCCACGCCTTGTCGGCATCCCATGTGCCTCCACCCACCGACTCCGGTGCGGTGAGACCGCAGTGCACCCCGATGTCCACGACAACCCGGGCGGCGCGCAGTCGCTGCGAGTCGAGCATCCCCATCCGGTCACCCGGATCCTCGAGCCAGCCGAGTTCCCCCATCAGTCGTTCTGCGTAGAGGGCCCAGCCCTCACCGTGACCGGAGGTGAACGACGCCAGTTTGCGCCACCGGTTGAGGTCGGGACTGACCATCGCCGAACCAAGCTGCAGGTGATGTCCTGGGACGCCCTCGTGGAAGACGGTGGTGGTCTCCTGCCAGGTGTGAAAGACCTTCTGCTGCGGCGGAACCGACCACCACATGCGCCCCGGCCTGCTGAGGTCTTCGCTCGGTGTCGTGTAGTAGATGATCCCGGTGGCCGCCGGTGCCAGACGACATTCCAGTGCGGTGAGATCGGCAGGGATGTCGAAGTGTTCGCGGCCCACCTCGGCGGTGGCCCGGTCCGACAACTCCTGCATCCAGGCGACGAACGCATCCCGATCGGTCATCTGGTACCGCGGATCGGCGTTGAGGGCCTCGAGCGCACCGTTCACACCAGCTCCCGGCGCGATCACCTCGGCCAGCGTCTGTTGTTCGGCAACAATGGAATCGAGCAGGTCCACGCCCCACGCGTACGCATCGTCGACGTCGATGTCGGCACCGACGAACTCCGCTGAGTGCAGGCGGTAGCGGTCGCGGCCCACGCCATCGGCATCGGTGGTGCGGGGCAGCACGTCGTCGCGGAGGACGGCCGCCAGCCGCGTCATCACTGCACCCACTCGTCCGCGCAGTTCGTCGAGCAGATCGACGCGGTCTGTGGACTCGATCGCCGTCGCATTGCTGAAGATCGACGAGGTGGCGGTATCGGCTTGAGCCGCAACCAATTCGACCTGCCGTCTGGTCAGGGCGGGTCCGGACGACAGGCGGGCCCGGATCCCTTCGATGATGGTCTCCACGCAGCTCGGGACCTGATCCAGCCGGGCCAAGAACACGTCCTGGTCGGCGGGGGAGTCGGTGGCCATCAAGTCGAAGACGTCGCGGACCGCCTGCAACGGCGATTCGATGACGTTCACCTCACCGGTCCGCAGTCCGGCATCGTCGACGGCCAGCGACCGGCTCAACTGGTCGGTCATGGTCGCCACGGTCACCCGGTCGACATCGTCGGCGAGTGCCTCGGCCGCGAGTGCCGCGATGGTGTCCCGCCTGGCGATGGCCCGCTCTTCCTCACCGGCAGGCGAGAAGTCGGTGAGCCGGTGATCGTGGCCGACGACACCGAGATGTGTGGCCTCGATGGGATTGAGTGCGCACGACCGTTCCAGGAATCCCTCCGCGATCCGGTCGATCCCGGTGGCCTCCCGGGTCACAGGCTGCCCACCGCGAAGGTGTCGCATGCCGCTGCATCGCCGCGGTCATATCCCACGTTGAACCATCGCACCCGCTGGTCCGATGAACCGTGTGTCCACCCCTCCGGATTGGAACTGTCGCCCGAGATGGCGTCGTCTCCGATGGCCTTCGCTGTCTGGATCACGTCGGAGATCTGCTGCTGGGTGAGCGGCGCCAGCATCGCGTTCGGACCCTTGTCTGCGTTGAACGCCCACACGCCGGCCAGGCAATCGGCCTGCAGCTCGATCCGCACCGATCCCGACGTCGGGCCGGCGGCCCCCATGCGCTGACCCTTCTCCAGAGCGCCGGTGAGGTACTCGATGTGGTGGCCGTACTCATGGGCGACCACGTATTCCTGTGCCAGCGGGCCGTCGCTGCCGCCGAGCTGATCGCTCAGCACGTCAAAGAAGGTCGGGTCGAAATAGGCGGTCTGATCACCCGGGCAGTAGAACGGTCCGACGTCGGAGGTGGCCGGCCCGCAAGCGGTGTCGACGCTGCCGGAGAAGATCTTCGTCTGCGGCGGCTCGTATCCCGGCATGATGTTGCTCCACACGCGGTCGAGACTGTTGGTGGTCGCAACGATTCGGCACACCGTGTCGACGTTGGCCTTCTCGATGGTGCAGCTCTGGATGTGCTCGTCGATCGCCGACTGCTGCGAGGAGGTACTCGAACCGGTCTCGTCACCACCGAGGCCGATCGCGTTCGGATCGATCCCGAGCAGAGCGGCCACGACGATGACGATCAGTCCTGCCCCGCCACCGAGGGCCAGCCGGCCACGACCTCCGCCGCCGCCGGAGACGTTGCCTGTGTCGAGTGGACCGCCACCTTGGAAAGTCATTCGCCAAGCATGGCACGAGCAGGTGCGTTCTCTCTCGAATGCGGCGCCCGTAGGATGTTGCACGATACAAAACCCTTCAGCCACCGAAGTGTTTGACCGCAATCGAGAGGAACACTGTGCTGCGCACCCATTTCGCCGGATCGTTACGGGCCGAGAATGCCGGACAGACCGTGACGTTGACCGGTTGGGTGGCGCGACGCCGCGACCACGGCGGGGTCATCTTCATCGATCTGCGCGACAGCTCCGGGCTCGCACAGGTGGTTTTCCGTGACGATGCGGTGGCCACGCCGGCGCACCGGCTCCGCGCAGAATATTGCGTGCAGGTCACCGGACTCGTCGAGCAGCGACCCGAGGGCAGTGAGAACCCGAACCTGGAGTCGGGCGCGATCGAGATCAATGCCACCGAACTCGTTGTGCTCAACGAATCCGCGCCCCTGCCGTTCCAACTCGACGAGAGCCCCGGCGAGGAAGCGCGTCTGAAGTACCGGTATCTCGACCTCCGCCGCGAAGGCCCGGGTGCGGCCCTGCGGCTCCGTTCGAAGGTGAACAACGCCGCGCGTACTGTCCTGCTCGATCAGGACTTCGTGGAGATCGAGACCCCGACGCTGACCCGATCCACACCCGAAGGCGCCCGCGACTTCCTGGTGCCGGCACGGTTGCAGCCCGGCACCTTCTATGCGCTGCCGCAGAGTCCCCAGCTCTTCAAGCAGCTGCTGATGGTCGCCGGGATGGAGCGGTACTTCCAGATCGCCCGCTGCTACCGCGACGAGGATTTCCGCGCCGACCGCCAGCCCGAGTTCACCCAGCTCGACGTCGAGATGAGCTTCGTCGAGCAGGACGACGTGATCGCCGTGGCAGAACAGATCCTCGTCGCGCTGTGGAAGCTGATCGGTTATGACCTCCCGACGCCGATCCCGCGGATCACCTACGCCGAGGCGATGCGCCGGTTCGGCAGCGACAAACCGGACCTGCGATTCGGACTCGAGCTGGTGGAGTGCACCGACTACTTCAAGGACACTCCGTTCCGGGTGTTCCAGGCTCCCTACGTGGGTGCCGTTGTCATGCCGGGCGGCGCAAGCCAGCCACGCCGACAGCTCGACGCCTGGCAGGAGTGGGCGAAGCAGCGCGGCGCCAAAGGGCTGGCGTATGTGCTTGTCCAAGAAGACGGTTCGCTCGGTGGGCCGGTGGCCAAGAACTTGTCCGAGGACGAGCGGGCCGGTCTGGTCGCCCACGTCGGCGCGACCCCCGGCGACTGTGTGTTCTTCGCCGCCGGGCCCGCCAAGGCGCAGCGCGCCCTACTCGGTGCAGCGCGCGGTGAGATCGCCCAACGTCTCGGCCTGATCAAAGACGGTGACTGGGCGTTCACGTGGGTGGTGGACGCGCCACTGTTCGAGCCGGCCGACGATGCCACCGCCAGCGGTGACGTGGCCGTCGGCTCGGGCGCATGGACCGCTGTGCACCACGCCTTCACCTCTCCGAAGCCCGAATCGCTCGGGGTACTCGAATCCGACCCCGGATCCGCGTTGGCGTACGCCTACGACATCGTCTGCAACGGCAACGAGATCGGCGGCGGATCGATACGTATCCACCGGCGCGAGGTCCAGGAACTCGTCTTCAAGATCATGGGCATCGGTGCCGAGGAAGCGCAGGAGAAGTTCGGATTCCTGCTGGACGCCTTCGCATACGGAGCCCCGCCCCACGGCGGCATCGCTTTCGGATGGGACCGGATCACGGCACTGCTCGCCGGGCAACCGTCGATCCGCGACGTCATCGCGTTCCCGAAGTCCGGGGGTGGGATCGATCCACTCACCGACGCGCCCGCCGCGATCACGCCTGCCCAACGCAAGGAGTCGGGAATCGATGCGAAACCTCCGGCGCCCAAGGACAAACAGGCCGTGAAGTCACCGACACCCGCCGAGTCCTGAACGCAGCCGGCCCGTGCTCCACATCCGGATCATCAGCCCGCACGAGCGATCTGATGATGTGGTGGAGACCTTGCGCGACTACGTCGGGGTCGCTCACGTGGTCCGGATTCCCGGAGTCGCAGTGGAGCCGGCCGGGGACCTGATCGAAGCCGACGTCACTCGTGAGGCCGCGAACGAACTGCTCAAAGAGCTCAGGGCACTGGAGCTTCGGACCGAAGGTGCAATCACCGTCGAATTGCTCGACATGGTGCTGTCCGAGGCCGCCGACCGGGCTGAGCACGACGCCCCGGGAGATCCCGGGGACGCGGTGGTGTGGGACGAACTACTCGAGCGCACCAACGAGGACTCGACGCTGAGCGGGACGTTCCTGGCTTTCCTGTGCCTGGCCTGTCTGCTCGCGGCTGTCGGGGTTGTGACCGATTCCCCTGTCACGGTTGTCGGTGGGATGGTCGTCGGGCCCGAGTTCGGTCCACTCGGCGGCATCGCCGTGGCGATCGTGCGCCGCCGATACGCCCTGGCCCGACGATCGGTGGTGGCCTTGGCGGTGGGTTTTCCGCTTGCCATGGTGGTGACCGGGCTCGGAGCGCTGGCCGCCCAGAGCCTCGGCTGGATGACGATGCGCGACGTGACCACAGCCGACCAGCTCGACTTCATCTATCAGGTCGGGCCGTTCTCGCTGGTGGTCGCACTGCTGGCCGGCGCCGCAGGCATGTTGTCACTGGTGTCCTCGAAGTCCGCGGCGCTGGTCGGCGTCTTCATCTCGGTCACGACGGTGCCCGCTGCCGGGTATGCGGTGGTCGCCGCCACCTTGGGGCAGTGGCGGGTCGCCGCCGAATCCACCGCGCAGCTGGTGATCAACCTGATCGGGATCGTGGTTGCCGGAGTCGCGGTGCTCCTCATCCATCGGGCCCACAGCCGACGGCGCGGAAAGTCGGCCCTCGTGCGCAAGTCCGCGCGCAGCGGTGAGACGCAGTAGCGGGGTCACACGTCGCCCACGCTCGCGGGCAACGGCGGCGACCGGCCCGGGCGTACCGATGATCCCCGACCTGGGGCGCACACGTACAGTTCTGCGGTGACATCGCCCAAGGTCGAACCCACCGGAGTCCTGGACCGATATCGGTCTGACCGGTTCGGATTGTTCGATCTCGCTCGGATCCCCGGGGCTTCGTCCCCAGGCCCGTACGACGAGTTGCTCGATGCCTCGGGGGCCGTTCGCAGGCAGTGGGAACCGCTCGTCGATGGCTATTCGCGCCTTGGCCGATCGGGACTGCACCGGGCCGAACAGCGCGTACGCACACTGGTCGACGACGACGGCATCACCTACAACGCCCCGGACGGTGATTCCACCCGGCGGCGGCGCTGGGAGCTGGATTGTGTGCCGCTGCTCATCGACGGCGCGCAGTGGGCCGAACTCGACCGGAAGATCGCCCAGCGTTCCAGGGTCCTCGACGCCCTGCTCGCCGACATCTATTCGGGCCAACGGGTGATCACGGACGGCATCGTGCCACCGGAGATGGTCTATGGACACCCGGGGTACATCCGCAAGGCTGCGGGATTCCCGCAGGCCGGGCCGCACTCATTGTTCCTGCACGCCTGCGACGTCGGACGGGGCCCGGGTGGGGCGCACACCGTGTATGCCGACCGCGCCGGCGCCCCCTCTGGCGTCGGATACGCGCTTGCCGATCGACGACTGATGTCGCGGGCATTCCCGCGGTTGTTCCAGCGATGTGTACCCCGGCCCCTGACAGCGTTCTCGGCGACCCTTCGCCTGTCGCTGCTCGAGTACGCGCCGCAGGGGACCGAGGACCCGACGGTGGCGGTGCTGACACCGGGCTCGTTGTCCGAGACCGCATTCGACCAGGCCTACCTGGCTTCGGCACTGGGCTTCCCGCTTGTCGAAGCAGCCGACCTCGTCGTTCGTGGCGGCAGTGTGTACATGCGTTCGCTGGGCAAGTTCAAACGGCTCGACGTGATCCTCCGGCGCGTCGACGCCGCCTATTGCGATCCGCTCGATCTGCGCACCGATTCGCGGCTCGGGGTTCCCGGGCTCGTGGAGGCCGTGTCGCGCGGGACGGTCTCGGTGGTGAACCACCTGGGCGCGGGGGTCCTCGAGAACCCGGCGTTGCACACCGTGTTGCACGCTGTCAGCCGACACCTGCTCGACGAGGACCTGCTTCTCGATTCTGTCGAGACATATTGGGCGGGAACAGATCTCGACCGGTCCAAGATGGTCGCCGACATAGCCAACCTGCAGTTCTCCAATTTCCGCACCGGAGAAGAGATCTCGGGGCCAGGTCTGACCGCCGCAGCGCGCGACGAACTGATCGCCCGGATCGAAGCCGAGCCCTGGCCGTGGGCGGGGCGTCGGCTCGAGGACTATTCGGTGGCCCCGTCGGCCACCCCGGCCGCTACGCAATCCGGCTCCGGCGGGGCGGGCCTGCGTCCGGCGCCGGTGGGCCTTCGTGTGTTCAGCGTTGCCCAGGGTGCGGGTTATGCCGTGATGCCGGGCGGTCTGGGCCACGTGCTCGCCGATGGAACTGCCGGAGCTTCCTGGGATTCGATTGCCGGAAAGGACGTTTGGGTCACCACCACCGAGCCCGCCGGACCCACCGCCCGTGTCCCCGAGTCGTCCGACCACCACGACCGAGTGGCAACCGTCATGACGGCGGACGACGAGCAGGTGGGCCGCCGATCCACTCGCGCCCATCGACCGGTGACCGACAGTGCCGTCGTGAGCTCTCCGAGGGTGCTGTCGGATCTGTTCTGGTTCGGCCGATATGGAGAACGAGCAGAACTGACCACCCGAATGGTCAAGGTGGCCAGGGAACGTTACGAGGACTATCGGTACCGGCCGTGGATGTCGGGGACGGCGTCCATTCCGTTGTTCCTGTCCGCGATCGCAGCGGCCACCGGCAGCGAAGCCGCCCTCGAGGACACCGACGGTATCGCCGACTTCGACAGCAGCCGGCCTCCCGAGCCCGATGAGGTGATGGCGGCCACGGCGCGTATGCACTCGATGACCAGCTCGCGCAGGGCATCGGGTTCGGTGGCCTTTGCCGTCGAACGCCTGCAGCAACTCGCGCGCGCGGTGCGGGATCAGATGTCCACCAGCACATGGATGGTGCTCGGCGCGATCGACAGAGCGATCGCCGAATTGGGCAGTCCGCCGGCCATCTTGTCCGGTTCGGGCGCCGAGACGAACGAGGAACTGGACGTCGACGGGTCCGAGCTCGGCCGTGCGCACGAGGAAATCCTGCACGGGCTCCTGGCGCTGGCCGGGCTGCAGGCCGAATCGATGGTCCACGACGCGGGCTGGCTGTTCATGGACATCGGGCGGCGCATCGAACGAGCTCAGATGCTGGCTGCGCTCACATCCGCTGTTCTGGTCCAGCAGCACGACGCCGACACCGAACAGGGTCTGCTCGAGGCCTACCTCGTTGCCAACGAGTCCGCGATCATCTACCGTCGCCGCAACCGCGGCATCGTCAGGCTGGGCCCGGTCGCGGGTCTTCTGCTCTTCGACGAGGGCAACCCCAGGGCGATGATCTACCAATTGGACACTCTGCGTGCCGATCTGACGGCGCTGCCCACCGACGTACGGTCCGCCGCTGCCGAGCGGCTGGTCGAAGACCTCGTCAACGAGTTGCGCAGAGTCGACCCCGCGGATCTCGCCGCGATCGGTGCCGGTGGCCGCCGAGTCGAACTCGCCGAACTGATGAGCACTCTCGGCGCCGGATTGCGTGAGATATCCGACGTCCTCGGCCGGACCCGCTTTGCCTACCCGGTCGAGATGCAGCCGCTCTGGGGCGCCGGATCGGAGGACCAACTGTGAACCGGCCGGGCGAGTTCGAGCCACCAGCGCCGGCGGGGGAGAGCTCCGCGAGCGGCTCGCCGAGTCGGCGGTACGCCGTGCTGCACCGCACCCGTTACGACTACGACGACGTGGTCACCAGTTCTTACGGACGAGGACACCTGCAACCCCGTGACATGCCCGGGCAGCGGGTGCTCTCGAGCGAGGTCGAGATCGACCCCGAACCCGCCGACCGGTCCACCGGTGTCGACACATACGGCAACCACGACTGCTATTTCCATGTCCGCACTCCACATCGGCGGCTCGAGGTCACCGGCCGTTCGATCGTCGAGGTGGATCCGATCGACGACGATGTGCTGCAATCACCTGCCGCGCAGGCCCCCTGGGAATCAGCCCGCCCGACCGGGATGGGCGGCGCCAGGGCTGCGGAGTTCCGACTCGATCTCGATCCTCCCGAGATCACGCCCGCGGTGACGGATTACGCGTCGGCGATCTTCACCCCGGGCAGACCACTCCTCGAAGCCGTGACCACCCTCACCACGCGCATTTTTCAGGACTTCACCTACCGTTCGGGGTCCACGGCCATCTCCACCCGTGTCAGCACTGTCATGGAGCGCCGCGAAGGCGTGTGCCAGGACTTCGCGCGGGTCGCGATCGCATGCCTGCGGTCCCAGGGTCTGGCTGCCCGGTATGTGTCGGGTTACCTCGCCACCGACCCGCCACCAGGAAAAGAACGGATCTTCGGTGCCGATGCCTCGCACGCATGGGCCGCGGTCTGGCTGCCTGGGGACTCGTGGATCGCATTCGACCCCACCAACGACAAACTGGTCGACGAACGTCACGTCACCGTGGCCTGGGGCAGAGACTACGACGACGTGCCGCCCCTGCGCGGGGTCATCTACACCGAATCGCGCAAGAGCAGGATCGAGGTCTCCGTCGATGTGTCGCCACAAATCTGACATGTCTCGTCGGGTGGGCCCGGGTAAGGCCACCATTGGGTAAGTTGGAGGCGATGACTGTTCTTGCCGATAGCCAGATCACCGGCGCGGTGCAGGCAGCCGAGCGTATTCTCGCAGCTCGGGCCGGCTCCGCGGTGTCCTTAGCCGATCCTGAGGACCTCGGTGGCAGCGGTCGTACCGAGGTGGTTCGGGTCCGGGTCGCCCAGAATCCGTTCTCCGGCGACCGCACCCTGGTGATCAAGGTCCTCGGCGACGGTGACGACGCCGAGTCCAGCGAAGCATTCATTCGCGAGGTTGCGTCGTACAAATACGCGACCGCGCTGCCCCTCGAGTCGCGTCCGGGTCCTCAACTGATCGCATTCGACCTCTCCGCTCGTGTCCTGGTGTTGAGCGACCTCGGGGATGGACGATCCATGACCGAGCTGCTGGGCAGCGACGACCGCGCCGCCACCAGCAACGCGGTGAGCGCGTGGGGTCAGGCGCTCGGCCGCATGCACGCTGCCACCGTGGGCGGCGAAGGCGACTTTGCCGCGCTGCTCCGCCAAGGCGCAGCGGGGATCGCCGTCGATGCCCTCCGAGCGCAGTTCGAGGCGGCGGTCAGCGCCGCACCGCGGGTGAT
Organism: Williamsia muralis NBRC 105860; assembly: GCF_001598915.1. GTDB lineage: Bacteria > Actinomycetota > Actinomycetes > Mycobacteriales > Mycobacteriaceae > Williamsia > Williamsia muralis. The sequence continues at coordinate 328,540 of NZ_BDAP01000003.1, forward strand.
CGCAGACACTTTCGGTCTGACGGTGGACCCTGAAGTGCTGGATGCCCTGGGCAAGGCCAGAGCGTTGTTCGGCGAAGGGGAGCATCGCGCATTCAGCCCCTCTGACGTCGGTCCGGAGAACATCCTCATCAACGATGAGGGCGTCCAGTTCATGGACTACGAATGGGGCGGTTTCCGCGACGCCTCGCTCGACATCGCCTATGCGCTGGTGACGTTCCGGCCGTGGCTTGCCGCCGACAATGCCGCTCGCATAGTCGAACTCGAGACCGCAATGCTGGACGCGTGGCGCTCGGAAGTACAGGGCATCTGGCCCAGCCTGGCGTCCGACCGTGAGCTGGCCCGCAAGGCCGTGCTCGCCCGGCTGGCGTGGGTATGGCTGTCCACCGTCTGGATGTTGCCTGCCGACGACACCGACGTCGGTGCTGCCGACGAGCCGCACGGGCTCGCGATCAGCACATCCGACCCGCGGGTGATCGTCGACCGCTGGGCCGGCCTCGCCGACGCCGCTCGCCGGGCGGATGCACCGAATCTTGCCCAGTTCGCCGACACGGTCGGTCAGGCGCTGGACTCGTCCTGGCTGCACTGACGGGGCCGCACGAGATGACCGACATCCGGCCTTGGCCATGACCGACGAACAGGGTGGGCTCTTTGCCGCACCCGAAGCACCGCCCGACACGATCACCAAGGGTCTGCCCGGCGCCTCCGCGGGATCACCCCTGGCCGTGCGGATGCGACCGCAGACACTGGAAGAGATTGTCGGACAGGAGCATCTGCTGGAGAGCGGATCTCCGTTGCGTCGGCTGATCGATGGTTCGGGGGCCGCGTCGGTACTGCTGTTCGGCCCACCCGGTACCGGCAAGACGACGATGGCCTCGCTCATCTCCACCGCAGCAGGCGGACGGTTCGAAGCACTGTCGGCCCTGTCGTCGGGGGTCAAGGAAGTCCGCGCGGTGATCGACGCGGCGCGCCGCCGCCTGATCGCGGGCACTCAAACCGTGCTCTTCATCGACGAGGTCCATCGCTTCTCCAAGACGCAGCAGGACGCCTTGCTCGATGCGGTGGAGAACCGAATCGTGCTGCTCGTTGCGGCCACCACCGAGAATCCGTCGTTCTCCGTGGTGGCGCCGTTGCTGTCGCGATCCCTGGTGCTGCAACTGCGGTCCCTGGAAGGGCCGGACATCCGGAAGCTGCTACAGCGGGCGGCATCGGACCCTCGCGGTTACGACGGGGCGGTCACGATCGACGACGACGCCCTCGACCACCTGGAGAAGATCTCGGCGGGCGACGCGCGTCGCGGCCTCACGGCGCTGGAAGCGGCAGCCGATGCGGCACTTGCTGATTCGATGGCCGACGGCGGTACCTCCCGCGCGACGACAAAGGTCACCCTCGCGCATGTCGAGTCAGCAGTCGATCGTGCTGCCGTTCGATACGACCGTGATGGCGACCAGCACTACGACGTGATCAGCGCGTTCATCAAATCGATCCGCGGCTCGGATGTGGATGCCGCACTGCACTACCTGGCCCGCATGATCACGGCAGGCGAGGACCCACGGTTCATCGCCCGCAGGTTGGTCGTGCACGCCAGTGAGGACATCGGGATGGCCGACCCGACGGCGCTGCAGACAGCGACCGCTGCGGCGCAGGCGGTTCAACTCATCGGTATGCCCGAGGCGCGGCTCGCGTTGGCGCAGGCGACGATTCACCTGGCGACGGCCCCGAAATCCGCAGGTGTGGTGGCGGCCATCGGCGCAGCGATCGCCGATGTCGAGGGCGGCCGGGCAGGCGCGGTGCCCGCGCACCTGCGTGACGGGCACTATGCCGGCGCGGCGAAACTCGGCAATGCCGTGGGTTACCGCTACCCCCACGACGCACCCGGCGGCGTCGTCGGGCAGCAATACCCGCCGGACGAACTGGTCGGCGTCGACTACTACGAGCCCACCGATCACGGATACGAGCGCGAGATCGGCCCCCGTCTCGGACGGCTCCGCAACATCATTCGTGGCCGCGGCCGCTCCAACACCTGATTCCGGGGCCGACACCGGTAGTGTGAACACGGCCGTTTACCGGCGACACGCCGAGCGGCACGCCCCGATGAGTAAGGACTGAACCAGTGCAGACGCATGAGATCAGGAAGCGCTTCCTGGATCACTTCATCAAGGCCGGGCACACCGAGGTACCCAGCGCGTCACTGATCCTCGACGACCCCAACCTGCTCTTCGTCAACGCCGGCATGGTGCCGTTCAAGCCTTACTTCCTCGGCGAGCAGAATCCGCCGTACACCCGGGCCACCAGCATCCAGAAGTGCGTCCGGACACTCGACATCGAAGAAGTGGGTATCACCACCCGCCACAACACCTTCTTCCAGATGGCGGGCAACTTCTCGTTCGGCGACTACTTCAAGCGCGAGGCCATCACGTTCGCGTGGACGTTGCTCACCAACCCGGTGGCCGACGGCGGATTCGGGATCGACCCGGTCCGGCTGTGGCCGACGGTGTACCTCGACGACGACGAGGCCGAAGCCATCTGGCGCGATGAGATCGGCGTACCCGCCGAACGCATCCAGCGCCGCGGGATGAAAGACAACTACTGGTCGATGGGTGTCCCGGGGCCCTGCGGACCCTGTTCGGAGATCTTCTATGACCGCGGGCCCGCCTACGGAGTCGAAGGTGGACCCGAAGCCGACGAGGACCGCTACATCGAGATCTGGAACCTGGTGTTCATGCAGAACCAGCGTGGACCTGGTGGCGGCAAGGACGGCTACGAGATCCTCGGGCCACTGCCGAAGCAGAACATCGACACCGGCATGGGCATCGAGCGTGTCGCGTGCCTGCTGCAAGGGGTGGAGAACGTCTACGAGACCGACCTGCTCGCCCCCGTCATCGGGATCGCACAGCAGTTGACCGGCCGCACCTACGGCGCAGGCAACCACGAGGACGATGTCAGATTCCGGGTGATCGCCGACCACGCGCGCACCGCGGTGATGCTCATCGCCGACGGCATCACACCCGGTAACGACGGCCGCGGGTACGTCCTGCGCCGCCTCCTGCGCCGCATCGTGCGATCGGCCCGTCTCCTCGGTGCCTCGGGCGCCACGGTCGGCAGGTTCACCGAGGCCGTCATCGACACGATGTCGACGTCGTATCCCGAACTGGCCGAACAGCGTTCGCGCATCGTGTCCCTGGCCGTCGGGGAAGAGGACGCGTTCCTCAAGACCCTGACCGCCGGCTCCAAGTTGTTCGACGACGCCGCGGCGACGACCAAGGCGTCGGGCGCCACCCGGATCAGCGGACGAGATGCATTCGCGCTACACGACACCTATGGCTTCCCGATCGACCTCACCTTGGAGATGGCCGCCGAAGCCGGACTGTCGGTGGACGAACAGGGCTTCACCGCACTGATGGCAGAACAGCGTCAGCGCGCCAAAGCCGATGCCACGGCTCGTAAGTCCGGCCACGCCGACCTGAGTGTCTATCGGGAGTTCCTCGACCGCGGACCCACCGTCTTCACCGGTTTTGATGAATTGGTCTCTGAGGCAACGGTGTTGGGACTCGTGGCCGACGGAGGCAAGGTTCGCAGTGCTTCGGCGGGCCAAGAGGTCGAGGTCATTCTCGACCGCAGCCCCCTCTATGCAGAATCCGGTGGCCAGATCGCCGACATCGGCAGCATCACGACGTCGTCCGGACTCCGGATCAAGGTCAAGGACGTCCAGAAGCTCGGTAAGACGGTGTGGCTGCACCGGGCGGTGGTCGAGGAAGGCGAGGTCGCCGAAGGCGATGTGGTGCTCGCCCAGGTGGACACCGCCTGGCGTCACGGCGCCACGCAGGGGCATTCCGGAACCCATCTCGTGCACGCAGCGCTCCGGCAGGTCCTGGGGCCCACCGCGACCCAGGCCGGCTCCCTGAACCGGCCGGGTTATCTCCGTTTCGACTTCAGTGCGCAGGGCCCGGTCACCGAGGCCCAGCGCGGGGAGATAGAGGAGATCACCAACGCCGCGGTCGAGGCCAATTACCCGGTGAACACCTTCGAGACCAACCTGCCCGAGGCCAAGGCGATGGGCGCCATGGCACTCTTCGGCGAGAACTACGGCGACGTGGTGCGAGTGGTGGAGATCGGCGGGCCGTTCTCGATGGAACTGTGCGGCGGCACCCACGTCGGTGCGTCAGCTCAGGTCGGCCCGGTCACGTTGCTGGGGGAGTCCTCGGTGGGGTCGGGGGTGCGGCGGATCGAGGCCTACGTCGGTCTGGATTCCTACCGCTACCTCGCCAAGGAGCGGGCGTTGCTGGCCGGTCTGGCCTCGAGCCTCAAGGTGCCGTCCGATCAGGTCCCAGCCAGGGTCGAGACGTTGGTCGGCAAACTGCGCGACGCGGAGAAGCAGATCGAGAAGATGCGCGCCGACGCCGCGAAGGCCTCGGTGGGCTCGCTCATCGACGACGCAGTCCGGGTCGGTGACGTGCTGGTGGTCTCCGGCACACTCGACGGGATGAACGCCGGTGACCTGCGGACGCTCGCAGGCGACCTGCGTGGCCGTGTCGGCTCGGACACTGCGGTCGTCGCCCTCTTCTCGGTGTCGGACGACAAGGTCCCTTTCGCGATCGCCACCACCGCTGCAGCCCGTGACGCGGGTATCAAGGCCGGCGACCTGGTGAAGGATCTGGCGCCGCTGGTCTCAGGTCGCGGCGGCGGAAAGCCAGATCTCGCCCAGGGGTCGGGTACCGACGCCGCCGGCATCGATGCCGCGTTGTCTCGGCTGCGCGACCTGGTCGGCGCGAATCGATGACGCTCACGCCGCGGGGGCGGCGCGTGGCCATCGACGTCGGGAGTGTCCGGATCGGGGTCGCGTCGTGCGATCCCGATGGCATCCTCGCGACTCCGGTGGAGACCGTGGCGCGAACTGCCGGCGGCGACGGGGACCTTCGTCGGCTGGAAGAGATCATCGCCGAGTACGAGGCGGTCGCGGTCATCGTCGGGCTACCGAAAACCCTGCGTGACGAGCACGGCCACGCGGCGAAACTGGCGACCGAGTTCGGAAACGCGCTGGCAGACCGGATCTCACCCATCCCAGTGCTCTACAGCGACGAACGCCTCTCGACGGTCACCGCGCAGCAGGCCCTTCGCAGCTCGGGTGTGCGGGCGAAGGCGCAGAAATCGGTTGTCGACCAGGCGGCCGCCACAGCGATCTTGCAGGGATGGTTGGATTTGCAGGCGAACCGTCAAGACATGCAGGCGGGCCGTCAGGAAGGACGCGGGTGAGCGACGATCGATCCGATGAACGGGCCACCGGCCGCGGTCACGGCGACCGCCGGGAACAGCATCAGCCTCCCGGTCATCGTCGCAGCCGTTCGGCACAGGACTACGACCCGGAGCGGCTGAAGTACTTCACCCGCGGCGCAGACGGTGGTGGCAATCGTTCTGGGCGTCACGGGCCGCGAACCATCCGACCGGGCGGTGCCGACGCGGCGCCCACCGGACAACAGTGGCCCGGCGGTGGACCATCGTCCGATCCGTCGTGGGCTCCGCCCGAGTCGACCCGTCCACCGGTCCCGCCCGCCGGGCCCCCTCCGGGCAGTGGGTCGCGGATGGACACGCCATTCGACGCTCCGCCACCGAACCCGGTTCCGCCCGATCCCCGTGGCTCTCGCCACCCACGTGCCTACGATCCCGTGGCGCCACACGATGCGACCGGTCCATATGTGGACCCCGGTCGCGAAGATTTCGACAGGCGTCAACGCGGCGAACGCGACGGCGTGGCCGTTCCGGGCCTGGATCCGGCCTCTGCGCCGTCGCGACGACGCCCTGATCCCAGATCGGCACTGCCCACCCGGGACCGCTCGCCCAAACGCAGTGCGGCAGCCGAGCGGCGCCGCAAACGCAAGAGGGTTGTCATCGCCGCGGCGGTGGCGTTCATGGTGCTTCTCGTCGGCGGAATCGGCTACGCCGGACTCCGGCTGGCCGGGCAGTTCGGCGGACCGGACAACTCGGACTTCTCCAACACCGCGGGCACGTCGGATGTGGTGGTGCAGATCCCGCCCGACTCGTCGCTCACCGCGTTCGGCGAGATCCTGAAGGAGAACAAGGTGGTGGCCAGTGTGGGCGCCTTCACCACCGCGGCCGACGGCAAGCCGATCTCGGCGGGCTTCTACAAGCTGCGCACCGAGATCCCCGCCAGCACAGCTGTTTCCATGCTCACCGACGACAACAGGGTGGGCCCGGTGGTCATTCCCGAGGGCCTGCAGCTCGACACCAAGGAAGGCATCGACGGCAAGACGACGCCGGGGGTCTTCGCTCGCGTCGCCGAAGCCACTTCGCTCACCCTGAACGGACAGGAGAGCGGGGTGACCGTCGAGGAATTGGCCCAGGCGGCAGCCACCGCGACACCTCAGGAACTGGGCGTCCCGTCGTGGGCGACCGACGCGGTCACCGCGCTGGCCGGCGACCACCGCAGGATCGAAGGGCTCATCGCGCCGACGCTGTGGGAAGCGATCGACCCGAATCTGAGCCCGGTGCAGATGCTGAACTACCTGATCTCGCGCAGCGCTTCCCTGTTTGCGCAGTGGGGCCTGCCGGAATCGGGCACCACGTCGAGCAACATGACCCCGTATCAGACGCTGGTCACCGCCTCGATCGTCGAACGCGAGGTCAACCGGGCCGACGACTACCCCAAGGTCGCTCGGGTCGTGGTGAACCGGCTCGACGACAATCAGGCACTGCAGATGGACTCCACGGTGAACTACACCTCGGCGATCCAGAACATCGACGTCGCCGGCGACGACTTCACCGCGGACACCAAGTGGAACACCTACCAGCAGAAGGGGCTGCCGCCCACACCGATCGGTGCGGTCGGTCAGCCGGCACTCGAGGCGTCGCTCAACCCGCCGGTGGGCAATTGGCTCTACTTCGTGTCCATCGATCAGCAGGGCACAACGCTGTTCACCGACGATTTCGAGCAGCACAAGCGCAATCGGCAGCAGGCCTGCGACAACGGCGTGCTGCAGACGAACTGTGGTTAGTCGGGCCGCCGCGATCCTCGGGTCGCCGGTAAGCCATTCACGTTCGCCCGACCTCCATCTCGCGGCGTACCGGGCCCTGGGCCTGGGCGACTGGACGTACGAACGTATCGAGTGCACGGCCGAGCAGCTACCAGCTCTGGTGAGCGGGCTCGACGATCGGTACATCGGTCTGTCGGTGACCATGCCCGGCAAACGGGCCGCGCTGGACGTGGCGCAGACCCGGACCGAGCGGGCCGCGAAGGTCGGTTCGGCGAACACACTGGTCAGAACCGATGGTGGCTGGCGGGCCGATTGCACCGACATCGATGGGGCGGCGGCAGCGTTGACCGAACTCGGTGTCGGTGACCTCGGCGGTGCGTCCGCCGTGGTTCTCGGCGCCGGCGGGACCGCTGCGCCCGTTCTCGCAGCACTCGCGGGAGTCCACGTGGGCCACGTGACGGTGGTTGCACGCAGCACCGCGCGGGCTGCGGAAGCCATTGCCGTCGCAGATGCGTTCGGCCTGCGGACCGAGGTGATCGCATTTGAACCCGGACCGGAACTGGCAAAACGTTCGCGCGAGTGCGCGGTGCTGGTCAACACGGTCCCTGCGGCCGCTACCGAGCCCCTCGTCGACGTCGCTGCCGCCGCGCCCCGCCTCTTCGACGTGATCTACAGCCCGTGGCCCACCCCTCTGGCAACCGCTGTCGCCGAACGGGGTGGCGCAGTTGTGGGTGGTCTGGTGATGCTGCTGAACCAGGCATACGGCCAGGTCGAACAATTCACGGGCAGACCGGCACCGCGAGAGGCGATGGCCGCCGTACTGGCTTGATCTGTCCACAGAAGCGCAGCCATCCACAGGCCGCGCTGATCGGAGCCCTCGCGGCCGGTGGCAACGTCCATTGTTGGCGTTGTGCAGATGCTCATGCCCGTGCTGGCGATCTGGTTCGTGGCCTTGTCCGTGTCCGATCTGCGAACGCGCCGGCTGCCGAACGCACTGACGGTGCCCGCTGCAGTTGCCTCCCTCGTCGCGGTCGCGATTCACCCCGCCGCCACACCGGGTCTGATCGTCGCCGTCGGCATCTACCTCGTGGCCTTCTCGCTGCACGCCTGCGGGGGCGGGGACGTGAAGCTCGCCATCACCGTGGGCGCCCTGGCGGGCTCCGCCGCAGCCGTACTGGCCGTGATCGTCCTGGCCCACATCCTCACCGTGGTGCCTGCGGTGGTCACCGGAGATCGACGGCCACAGCCCCATGGCCCGGCGCTGTGCGCGGCCACGGCGCTCGTCTGTGGGATCTGGTGAGGGCCTGGCGGGCGACGCGTGGAACAATTGACCACTGTGTTGCGCTGGAGTACTGCCGGAGAATCCCACGGGCCCGCATTGGTTGCCGTTCTGGAAGGAATGGTGGCCGGTGTCGAGGTGACGTCGTCCGAGATCGCCGACCAACTGGCTCGTCGCCGCCTCGGTTACGGACGTGGTGCGCGGATGAAGTTCGAGGCCGACAAGGTCACCATGATCGGCGGTGTGCGCCACGGTGTGACCATGGGTGGTCCCGTCGCCATCGAGGTCGCCAACTCCGAGTGGCCCAAGTGGGAGTCGGTCATGTCTGCCGACCCGGTGCCCGCCGAGGAACTCGAGGGGATCGCCCGCAACGAGCCGCTCACCCGCCCGCGTCCGGGCCATGCCGACTACGCGGGCATGCTCAAGTACGGATTCGCCGACGCGCGGCCGGTGCTGGAACGGGCCAGTGCACGTGAGACCGCGGCCCGGGTCGCGATCGGCACGGTTGCCCGCAACTTCCTGCGTCAGGTACTCGGCATCGAGGTGCTCTCGCACGTCATCTCCATCGGCGCCTCCGATCCGTACATCGGGGCAGCCCCCACCCACGCCGATCTCGCGCAGATCGACGCCAGCCCCGTGCGGGCATACTCCACCGATGCCGAGGCAGCGATGATCGCCGAGATCGAGGCCGCCAAGCGGGACGGCGACACCTTGGGCGGCGTCGTCGAGGTGGTCGCCACCGGAGTCCCGATCGGCCTTGGCTCACATGTCAGCGGAGACCGCAGACTCGATTCCCGTCTGGCCGGCGCACTCATGGGCATCCAGGCAATCAAGGGTGTCGAGGTGGGTGACGGGTTCGAAACCGCCCGTCGCCGGGGGAGTGCGGCACACGACGAAATGGTGCCCGGACCCCATGGTGCCGTCCGGTCGACCAACCGGGCCGGCGGCCTCGAGGGCGGCATGAGCAACGGCGAGTTCATCCGGGTGCGGGCGGCGATGAAGCCGATCTCGACTGTGCCTCGGGCGCTGTCCACCATGGACATGACCACCGGCGAGCAGGCCACCGCGATCCACCAGCGGTCGGATGTGTGTGCGGTTCCCGCAGCAGGAGTGGTTGCCGAGTCGATGGTCGCACTGGTCCTCGCTCAGGCGGCGCTGGAGAAGTTCGGTGGCGACTCGGCTCACGAGACCGCTGACAACCTGGCGGGCTACCTCAAACGCGTCGCCGCGCATCTACCGCAGCCGTGACTTCCGGGCCACGGGCCGTGCTGATCGGCTTCATGGGATCCGGCAAGACAACGGTCGGTCAGCAGCTGGCCCGCTTGCTCGGGGTCGACTGGATCGACAGTGACGGCGAGATCGAACGGCGAAGTGGCAGAACGATTCCCGAGATCTTTTCGGGAGACGGCGAGCCCGCGTTCCGGGCTCTGGAAGAAGATGTGGTGGCGGACCTGCTCGCCGGTGAGCGGGGCGTCGTGTCGCTGGGCGGGGGCGCGGTGCTCTCCGAATCGACTCGGCAACGGCTCGCCGGTCACAACGTCATCTACCTTCACGTGACCGCGGCGCAGGGCTTCGCCCGTGTCTCGGGATCCAAGCGTCCACTGCTACAGGCTCCCGACCCGGCCCAGGTCTATGCCGATCTGCTCGCCGAACGAGACCCCGTCTATCGAGACATCGCAACGATCGTCGTGGACGCACAGCCCCATCAACGGCTCGTGGCCGACGAGATCATCAGTCAACTCACCACGCAGGAAGCGAGACAATGACCGCGGACTCAACACCGATCCGGGTGCCGGTGAACAGCGAGAGCCCTTACGAGGTGATCATCGGAAAGGGCCTGCTCGGCGAACTCGTCGAGTCGGTCGCCGGTGCCGACTCGGTGGCCATCCTGTACCAGCCGACGCTCGCCGAGACCGCTGAAGTGATCCGAAAGACGTTGGCAGAAAACGACTTCGACGCGCACCGGGTCGAGATTCCCGATGCAGAGGACGGCAAGGACCTTTCCGTCGCCGCGTTCTGCTGGGAAGTGTTCGGCCGCATCGGCATGAAACGCAACGACGTCGTGGTCAGCCTCGGGGGTGGAGCGGCCACCGACCTCGCCGGCTTTGTCGCCGCCACCTGGATGCGGGGCATCCCGATCGTGCATGTGCCCACCACGTTGCTGGCCATGGTCGACGCCGCGGTCGGCGGCAAGACCGGGATCAACACCGACGCCGGTAAGAACCTGGTCGGCTCTTTCCACGAACCGCGGGCGGTCCTGATCGACACGGCGACCCTGGAAACCGTGCCGCACAACGAGATCGTGGCCGGCATGGCAGAGGTGATCAAAACCGGATTCATCGCCGACCCGGTGATCCTCGATCTGATCGAGGCAGATCCCCAGGCGGCGCTCGACCCTACGGGGCCGATCCTGACCGAGCTGATCGAGCGATCGGTGCGGGTCAAGGCAGAGGTCGTCGCGGCCGATCTGCGAGAGTCTGCGCTCCGGGAGATCCTCAACTACGGTCACACGCTGGGACACGCCATCGAACGCCGGGAGCGGTACCGCTGGCGCCACGGTGCCGCGGTGTCGGTGGGACTCGTCTTCGCTGCGGAACTCGGCCGACTGGCCGGACGGCTCGACGACGCGACCGCAGACCGGCACAAGGCGGTTCTGGAAAGTGTGGGACTGCCGGTCGCCTACGACCCGGACGCGCTTCCCGATCTGCTCGAAGGCATGGCGGGGGACAAGAAGAACCGGTCCGGAATGCTGCGTTTCGTGGTGCTCGACGGTCTGGCGAAACCGGGCCGTCTGGAAGCGCCCGACCCCGCACTGCTCGCGGCCGCGTACTCGACCGTCGCCAAGGATGAACCGTCCGGCGGGGCGATCTTCATCTAGGCGACCGATCGACCGGCCGGCCCTGACGGCGGGCCGGTCGGCCCACGCCGGGTACCTGCTAGACCGGTTACTTGTTCAGGCCGACTGGCTGGGTGCGCTGGTATGCGGCATCGTCGTCATCTGCATACCGCTGGTCGCGGCGGTTGTCGTCCTGACGCTCGCGGTTCGCCTCGTTCTTGCGATGCTGGCGACGCGTGAGGTACCGGCCCAGTGCGGCGCCGACAAGCGCGGGCACGAAGATCAGGAGCGTGGTGAACGCGCCGCCTGCGAAGATCTCGATCGCCAGCGAGTTCTGGCCCATTCCGGCCAACACCCAATTGCCGAGTACCCAGCCGACGATGGCGGAGATCAGCCCGGCGAGCAGGCCGGCTTTGAGCCAGCGCATGGTCAGGTCGTCGTAGTCGTCCGGGTCAGCGTGCGCGCGGCCGTCGAGCAGGCCGTCGATTCCGCCCCAGATGAGTGCCACGAGGACCACGGACGCGATGGCGATGGTCTTCCAATAGGTGGCTTCCAGTGGCCACTGCACGATCGCCAAAGCAAGCAGAACCCGGGCACCGATGTGCACCGCCGACATCACCAAGCCACGAAGCAACCACGCAATCATGTGAGCAGCGTACCGATGCGCCACGTCTTTTTGTGGCAGGGCCCACAAAACCGACGTTTTCGGATGTCGGCGTCCCCGGTCGCAGGGGTGCGTTGACCATCCCCGGAGAGCGAAGTCGCACTAGCCTGGACGCCATGAGCGCTACATCCGACACCTCGGCGCAGACCGCCGCCCCCATCAGTCGAGTGGCCGCAGATCCCGCGAACGCGGCCCACGCAGGGCGGCGGGACCGCCTTCGAGCGGGACTCAGTGCGGCCGGCGTCGATGCGATTCTCGTCACGGACCTGGTCAATGTTCGCTATCTGTCCGGATTCACCGGGTCCAATGCCGCTCTTGTGGTGACTGCATCCGGTGATGACCGGATCAGCACCGACGGGCGGTATCTCACCCAAGTCGCCGAACAGGCCCCCGACCTCACCGCGATCATCGCCCGCGATTGCCCTTCCGCGCTCACCGAGTACCTGGTGGGGTCCGGCGCACGGATCGGGTTCGAGAAACACGTGGTGACCGTCGAAACACATCAGCGGCTGCTGCCAATCCTCACCGGCGCCGAGACCCTGAAGCCGGTGGGGGCGCTGGTCGAGGACCTCAGGATGGTCAAGGACGACGACGAGATCGAACAGATCCGGACCGCCTGTCAGACGGCCGACCTGGCGCTCGCCGACATCCTCGGTGACGGCCTCGTGGTTCCGGGCAAAACAGAACGTCAGGTCGCGAGGGCACTCGAATGGGCGATGTTCGAGCGCGGTGCCGAGGCCGTGTCGTTCGAGACGATCGTGGCGACCGGGGCGAACTCCGCCGTTCCTCACCACCGGCCGACCGATGCCGTGCTCGGGGCGGGCGACCTGCTCAAGATCGACTTCGGTGCGGTGGTCGGTGGCTACCACTCCGACATGACCCGCACGTACGTATTGGAGAGAGCCGAGTCCTGGCAACGGGAGATCTACGACCTGGTGGCACAGGCGCAGCAGGCCGGTCGGGAGGCGCTGGCACCCGGCGTCGACGCCGGCGAGGTGGATGCGGCAGCCCGATCGATCATCGACGCGGCGGGGTTCGGTGAGCAGTATGTGCACGGTCTCGGACACGGCGTCGGCCTGCAGATACACGAAGCGCCGTCCATCGGGAAGCTGAGCACGGGTACACTACCTTGCGGTGCAGCGGTGACCGTAGAACCCGGTGTCTATCTGCCGGGCCGAGGTGGCGTTCGGATCGAGGACACCCTCGTGATCCGCGACGGCGAACCCGATCTGCTCACCACCACCGACAAGACATTCACCGTCATCTGACCGTGCGCCCCGGCGCGAGCAGGACGTCGCGCAACAAGATGCCCGGGGCGGGTGAGAGGAAGAACAGACGTGGCCAACACTTCGGATTTCAAAAACGGCTTGGTGCTCAACATGGAGGGTCAGCTCTGGCAGATCCTCGAGTTCCAGCATGTCAAGCCCGGTAAGGGTCCTGCCTTCGTGCGGACCAAGATCAAGAACGTGCTCTCGGGGAAGACCGTCGACAAGACGTTCAACGCCGGGGTCAAGGTGGAGACGGCGACGGTCGACCGCCGCGACATGACGTACCTGTACAACGACGGCAGCGACTACGTGTTCATGGACGGGCAGACCTTCGAGCAGTTGAACGTCAACCCGGAGACCGTGGGCGACGGAGCCAAGTTCATGCTCGAGAACATGACCGTGCAGGTGGCCACGCACGAAGGCGTGCCGCTGTACATCGAACTCCCGGTCACCGTCGAACTACTGGTGTCCCAGACCGATCCCGGCGTCCAGGGCGACCGTTCCACCGGTGGCACCAAGCCCGCGACTTTGGAGACCGGTGCCGAGATCCAGGTGCCGTTGTTCATCAACACTGGCGACAAGCTGAAGGTCGATTCGCGCGACGGCAGCTACCTCGGCCGCGTCAACTCGTGACATTGGTCAAGAAATCCGGCACCCGCCACAAGGCCCGCAAACGCGCGGTCGACCTGCTCTTCGAGGCCGAGGTCAAGAACGAGTCACCGATCGAGCTGATCGCCCAGCGGCGTGAGATCGCGCTCGGCGACGACAGTATGGGCAAGATCCACGACTACACCGCTCAGATCATCGAGGGTGTCGCGGGCGATGCCCGCCAGATCGATTCGGTGATCGAGTCGCATCTGCGTGAGTGGACGCTGCCGCGGCTCCCCGCCGTGGATCGCGCGATCCTGCGGCTCGCCACCTGGGAGTTGTTCAACACCACGGACGTTCCGACCGCTGTTGTCGTCGACGAGGCCGTCGAATTGGCCAAGGAACTCTCGACCGACGATTCCCCTGGATTCGTCAACGGTGTGCTCGGTCGCATCGTGCTCCTCGCGCCGCAGGTACGTGCGTCGCTGGGGCAGCAGTCACCGTCCGAGGACGCGTGAGACCGGCCGGTGCCGTCGCGGTGCGGCGGCCCCGGCCTGATAACCTGATGCACGAACTGTTCCGGACGAAGGCATTTTGATGTCGGTGTCCACGGCAGTGACCGACATCCTTTAACGATCCGTCCAGAGAGGCGGAGAAGGAGGTCCCGATTACTGTGCCGACTCCCGAGGGCGACGGTACCGACACGGGTCGCGAGCTACTCGACGACGCCGATGTCGGACGGACCATAGCGCGCATAGCGCATCAGATCATCGAGAAGACCGCATTGGACGACGCCGATGCGCCTCGAGTGGTCATCATCGGAATCCCCACCCGCGGTATCTTTCTCGCTCGCCGGCTCGCCGAGAACATCGCCGAGTTCGCCGGCGTCCACGTGCCGGTCGGGTACCTCGACATCACGCTCTACCGCGACGATCTACGTGCCAAACCGCACCGCGCCCTGGAACCGACCGCGGTTCCGGCCGGCGGCGTCGACGGTGCACTGGTTGTCCTGGTGGACGACGTCCTCTACTCGGGTCGTACGGTGCGCGCCGCGCTCGATGCCCTGCGCGATCTCGGCCGACCTGCCGCGGTGCAACTGGCGGTGCTCGTCGACCGCGGGCATCGGGAGCTGCCCCTGCGTGCGGACTACGTGGGCAAGAACATCCCGACCGCCCGTACCGAAGACGTGCAGGTCCATCTGCGCGAGCACGACGGTGTGGACCGCGTGATCCTGCGAACCGGGAACATCTGATGCGGCATCTGCTGTCGGTGTCCGACCTGACCCGCGAGTCGGCCACCGAACTCCTCGACGAGGCCGAACGGTTCGAGCAGGCCCTGGTGGGCCGCGAGATCAAGAAGCTGCCGACGTTGCGTGGCCGGACCATCATGACCGTGTTCTACGAGAACTCCACCCGCACCCGCGTGTCCTTCGAGGTCGCGGGCAAGTGGATGAGCGCCGACGTGATCAACGTCAGCGCGTCGAGTTCCTCGGCGAACAAGGGGGAGTCGTTGCGCGACACGGCCAAGACCCTCCGTGCCGCCGGAGCGGACGCGTTGATCGTCCGACATCCCGCATCGGGTGCGGCCCATCAGATCGCGCAGTGGACATGGGAAGAGGGAACCGGACCATCGGTGATCAACGCCGGTGACGGAACCCACGAACACCCGACCCAGGCACTACTCGACGCTTTGACGCTGCGGCAGCGTCTCGGCTCGCTCGAAGGCCGCAGGATCGCGATCGTCGGCGACGTGCTGCACTCGCGGGTGGCCCGCTCCAACGCGCACCTCCTGGCCATGCTCGGGGCGCAGGTGGTTCTCGTCGCTCCGCCCACGCTGCTGCCCGTGGGTGTCGAGGCGTGGCCCGTCGAGGTGTCGCACAGTCTCGATGCCGAACTCGCCGCCGTCGACGCGGTCATGCTGCTGCGCGTTCAGGCGGAGCGGATGAACGGTGGTTTCTTCCCGTCTGCGCGCGAGTACTCCATCCGGTACGGGCTCAGCGACCGTCGGTCGGCGTTGCTCGCCGACCACGCCGTGGTGCTGCACCCGGGACCGATGCTGCGTGGCATGGAGATCGGTTTCTCGGTGGCGGATTCACCCAAAGCAACTGTGCTGCAACAGGTCTCGAATGGAGTGCATATGCGGATGGCCGTGCTGTTCACGTTGCTGGTCGGAACCGAGAGCGAGGGCGTGGCATGAGTGCGCAGCTCCTGATCCGCAATGTACGGCCTTACGGCGACGACGCCGTGGACATCCTGATCGAGGGCGGCGAGATCGTCGAGATCGGCGCCTCGATCGACCCTGATGCGGCGGACGATGTGCTCGACGGAGCGGGTGCTGTGCTGCTGCCCGGTTTCGTCGACATGCACACCCACCTTCGTGAACCCGGCCGGGAAGACACCGAGACCATCGAGACAGGTTCGGCGGCAGCGGCTTTGGGTGGCTACACCGCGGTGTTCGCGATGGCCAACACCGATCCGGTCGCCGACAGTGCCGTCATCACCGATTTCGTCTGGCGTCGCGGCCAAGAGGTCGGCCTGGTGGATGTGCATCCGGTGGGCGCCGTCACGGTCGGGCTCCGGGGCACCCAGCTCGCCGAGATGGGCGCGATGGCCGCCGGCGTCGGCGGGGTGCGGATGTTCAGCGACGACGGCAAGTGTGTCTTCGATCCGCTGATCATGCGTCGTGCGCTCGAGTACGCGAAGGGTCTCGGCGTACTCATCGCCCAGCACGCCGAGGAACCGCGGCTCACCGAGGGGGCCATCGCCCACGAAGGTGCCGTCGCGGCCAGGCTCGGACTCACCGGCTGGCCACGGGCGGCCGAGGAGTCGATCGTCGCGCGCGACGCGCTGCTCGCCCGCGACGCAGGCGCACGGGTGCACATCTGCCACGCATCGACCGAGGGTACGGTCGAACTGCTCAAATGGGCTCGTGGACAGGGCATTTCGATCACCGCCGAGGTCACGCCACATCACTTGCTCCTCGACGACAGCCGCCTGGAGACATACGACCCCGTCAACAAGGTCAATCCACCCCTTCGCGAGGGTCGCGACAAGGCAGCCCTCCGGCAGGCTCTCGCCGACGGGATCATCGACTGTGTGGCCACGGACCACGCGCCCCACGCCGCGCAGGAGAAGTGCTGCGAGTTCGCCAACGCGAGGCCGGGCATGCTCGGACTGCAGACCGCCTTCTCGATCGTCGTGCAGACGATGGTCGAATCCGGTCTGCTCGACTGGCGCGGGGTCGCCAAGGTGATGAGCGAACGGCCCGCAGAGATCACCGGGTTGTCCGACCACGGCCGCCCGATCGCGGTCGGTGAACCGGCGAACCTGGCCCTGGTCGATCCGGACACGGAATGGACAGTGGAATCCGGTGCGCTGGCCAGCCTCTCGGAAAACTCACCGTTCGACGGTCTCACCCTGCCCGGCGTTGTGGTCGCGACGGTGTTGCGCGGTGAGGTGACCAACCACGGCGGCAAGGTCCGGGCGCCCCGATGACCGGTGTTGTGGTGATCCTGATCGTCATTCTCGCCTGGGGCGGCATCGTCGGCCTGATGCTGCTCGGCTGGCGAGGCCGTGGCCGCCGACAAGAGTTGCTCCTCGGTGCGTTCCCCGAAGTGCCTGCCACTCTCGGACCGCGTCGGCTGGGCCCGCACACGGGGTTGTACGTCGGATCGACCATCGCGCCCAGCTGGCAGGACCGGGTGGCCGTCGGTGACTACGGGGACCGTGCCGTCGCGGAGATCAGCCGCTTCGACACCGGGATCCTCATCGACCGCACCGGTGCCAACCCGATCTGGATACCGGACGACCAGATCACCGCGATCCGCACCGAAAGGGGCCTGGCAGGCAAGGTGATGACCGCCGACGGCGTCCTCGTCATCCGCTGGCTCCTCCCGTCGGGAACCGAGATCGATTCGGGCATTCGCGCCGACGACAAGACCATCTACCCAGAATGGGTCAAACCTCTCGAGCAGGACGGAAAGAAGAAGCAGTGACACAGCAACAACCGGCCACCACCGCGGTGCTGGTACTCGAGAACGGTGAACGTTACGTCGGGACGAGCTTCGGAGCGCTCGGCCAGACTCTCGGAGAAGCCGTCTTCTGCACGGCGATGACCGGATATCAGGAGACACTCACCGACCCCAGCTACCACCGGCAGATCGTGGTGGCCACCGCGCCGCAGATCGGCAACACCGGATGGAACACCGAGGACGGCGAAAGCCGTTACGGCGCGGACGATCCCAGCGCCACACACGACGACACCGGCAAGATCTGGGTGAGTGGGTACGCCGTGCGCAACCCGAGCCGACGAGTGTCGAGTTGGCGCGCCACGGGCAGCCTGGAAGACGAGTTGATCAACCAGGGCATCGTCGGCATCGCCGGCATCGACACCCGCACTGTTGTGCGCACCCTGCGCGACCACGGGTCGATGCGGGCCGGGATCTTCTCCGGAGATGCGCTCGCCGGGTCGGACGAACTGCTCCGGCGGGTGGTCGAGGCGCCTGAGATGTCCGGTGCCGATCTGGCTGGTGAGGTGTCGACCACCGACGGGTACGTCGTCGAACCCGAGGGCGAAGCCCGGTTCACGGTGGCGGCGCTCGACCTGGGGATCAAGACCAACACCCCGCGCATGTTCGCCCAGCACGGAGTGCGGGTGCACGTACTGCCGGCGGGCACCTCGTACGACGCCATCGCCGACATCAAACCGGACGGCGTGTTCCTGTCCAACGGACCCGGCGACCCCGCGACCGCCGACCACCCGGTGGACTTCACCCGCAGCGTGCTCGGTGACGGGATCCCGCTGTTCGGCATCTGCTTCGGGAACCAGATCCTGGGCCGCGCGCTCGGCCGGGGTACCTACAAGATGAAGTTCGGCCACCGCGGAATCAACATCCCGGTGGTCGACCATACGACCGGAGCCGTGTCGATCACCGCCCAGAATCACGGGTTCGCCCTGGAGGGTGAGGCCGGCGAAGAGTTCGACAGCGACTTCGGGCGTGCCCGGATCAGCCACACCTGCGCCAACGACGGCACGGTGGAAGGCATCGAACTCATCGACGGCCGAGCGTTTTCCGTCCAATATCACCCCGAGGCCGCGGCAGGACCCCACGACGCCGCGTACCTCTTCGAGAAGTTCGTCTCTCTGCTGCAAGGAGCGCGTGCCTGATGCCCCGCCGTACCGACCTCAAGCACGTCCTGGTCATCGGATCCGGACCGATCGTCATCGGTCAGGCCTCCGAGTTCGACTATTCGGGCACACAAGCCTGCCGGGTCCTCAAGGCCGAAGGCCTGCGGGTGAGCCTGGTCAATTCCAATCCCGCGACGATCATGACCGATCCGGAGTTCGCCGACGCGACCTACGTCGAGCCCATCACCGCCGCCTACGTGGAGAAGGTGATCGAGGCCGAGCGTGATGCCGGATATCCCATCGACGCCGTGCTGGCGACCCTCGGCGGGCAGACCGCGCTCAACACCGCAGTGGATCTGCATGACCAGGGCATTCTCGCCAAGTACGACATCGAGCTCATCGGCGCCGACTTCGAGGCCATTCAGCGCGGCGAGGACAGGCAGAAGTTCAAGGACATCGTTGCCAAGGTCGGCGGCGAAAGCGCCCGTTCCCGAGTGTGTTTCACCATGGAAGAGGTCCACGATACGGTGGCCGACCTCGGTTACCCGGTGGTGGTTCGCCCCTCGTTCACCATGGGTGGGCTCGGTTCGGGGATGG
This sequence comes from Williamsia muralis NBRC 105860, assembly GCF_001598915.1. GTDB lineage: Bacteria > Actinomycetota > Actinomycetes > Mycobacteriales > Mycobacteriaceae > Williamsia > Williamsia muralis. The sequence goes on from NZ_BDAP01000003.1 coordinate 347,885, forward strand.
CCTATGACGCCGACGACCTCAACCGGATCGCCGGTGGCGGGCTGGCGGCGTCGCCGAGCGCCAACGTCCTGATCGAGGAGTCGATCTTGGGCTGGAAGGAATACGAGCTCGAGCTGATGCGTGACAACCGCGACAACGTCGTGGTGGTCTGTTCCATCGAGAACGTCGATCCCGTCGGTGTCCACACCGGTGACTCGGTCACGGTGGCGCCTGCGATGACGTTGACCGACCGCGAGTACCAGAAGATGCGCGACCTCTCCATCGAGATCATCCGTGAGGTCGGTGTCGCCACGGGCGGCTGCAACATCCAGTTCGCGATGGATCCCGCCGATGGCCGGATGGTGGTCATCGAGATGAATCCCCGGGTGTCCCGGTCGTCGGCGCTCGCGTCGAAGGCAACGGGGTTCCCGATCGCCAAGATCGCGGCCAAGCTGGCGGTCGGCTACAGCCTCGACGAGATCCTCAACGACATCACCAAGAAGACCCCGGCGTGCTTCGAACCCACCCTCGACTACGTCGTGGTGAAGGCGCCGCGGTTTGCGTTCGAGAAGTTCCCCGGCGCCGACGACACCCTCACCACCACGATGAAGTCGGTGGGTGAGGCCATGTCGCTGGGCCGGTCGTTCGCCGAGGCACTCGGAAAGGTGATGCGTTCACTGGAGACCAAGGCCGCAGGGTTCTGGACCGAACCCGAGACCGACGAACCGGCTCCGTTGCTCCCCGAACTGCTCGAACGGCTCCGCACGCCCAAGGACGGTCGGTTGTACGGCCTGATGCAGGCATTCGGCATGGGCGCGACCGTGGAGCAGCTGTTCGAGTCGACCGCCATCGATCCCTGGTTCCTCGCCGAGATCGAAGCCGTCCACCAGCTCGGTCAGCGGGTCCGCGAGGCGGACACCCTGGACGAGAACCTGCTCCGCGAGGCCAAGAGCAACGGTCTGTCCGACCGGCAGATCGCCGCGCTGCGCGACGACGTGGACGACGAGACCGCGATCCGCGACCTACGGCACTCCCTGGGCGTGCGTCCGGTCTACAAGACGGTCGACACCTGTGCCGCCGAGTTCGAGGCGGTCACGCCGTACCACTATTCGACCTATGAGCTCGATCCCGCCGCACAGAGTGAGGTCGCGCCACAACGCGAGCGGCCGAAGGTGCTGATCCTCGGGTCCGGCCCCAACCGGATCGGTCAGGGCATCGAGTTCGACTACTCGTGTGTGCACGCCGCCATGACGCTGTCGGAGGCGGGTTACGAGACGGTCATGGTCAACTGCAACCCGGAGACCGTGTCCACCGACTACGACACCGCCGACCGGCTGTACTTCGAGCCGCTGACCTTCGAAGACGTGCTGGAGGTGTTCCACTCCGAGTCGGAATCGGGCACCGTCAAGGGCGTCATCGTGCAGCTCGGCGGGCAGACCCCGCTGGGTCTGGCCCATCGGCTCGAAGCTGCGGGTGTGCCGATCGTGGGCACCAGCCCGGCGGCGATCGATCTCGCCGAGGATCGCGGTGAGTTCGGCAACGTGCTCAGCGAGGCGGGTCTGCCCGCTGCGAAGTACGGCATGGCGACCACGTTCGATCAGGCCGAGGCCATCGCCGGTGACATCGGGTACCCGGTGCTGGTGAGGCCCTCGTACGTGCTCGGCGGGCGGGGTATGGAGATCGTGTACGACGAGGATTCCCTCGCCAGTTACATCTCCCGGGCCACCGAGATCACGCCCGAGCACCCCGTTCTCGTCGACCGGTTCCTGGAGGACGCGATCGAGATCGACGTCGACGCGCTCTACGACGGCACCGACTGCTACATCGGCGGGGTCATGGAACACATCGAAGAGGCAGGTATCCACTCGGGTGACTCCGCATGTGCGTTGCCGCCCATCACACTCGGCCGCTCGGACCTGGAGAACGTCCGCAAGTCCACCGAGGCGCTGGCCAAGGGCATCGGTGTCCGTGGTCTGCTCAACGTCCAGTACGCGCTCAAGGACGACATCCTGTACGTCCTCGAGGCCAATCCGCGGGCCAGCCGCACGGTTCCGTTCGTGTCCAAGGCCACCGCGGTCCAGTTGGCCAAGGCCTGTGCGCGGGTGATGCTGGGCGCCACCATCGCCGAGCTCCGTGCCAGCGGCATGTTGCCTGCCGAAGGGGACGGTTCCGAACTGCCCGACACCTCGCCGGTGTCGGTGAAGGAGGCCGTACTGCCCTTCAACCGGTTCCGCCGAGCCGACGGCACCGGTGTCGACTCTCTGCTCAGCCCGGAGATGAAGTCGACCGGTGAGGTGATGGGTATCGACGCGGACTTCGGCCGTGCCTTCGCGAAATCGCAGACGGCCGCCTACGGTTCACTGCCCGTGTCCGGCAAGGTGTTCGTGTCCGTCGCCAACAAGGACAAGCGCGCTCTGGTGTTCCCGGTCAAGCGGCTCGCTGATCTGGGGTTCGACATCCTGGCCACCGAGGGCACCGCGCATGTGTTGCGGCGCAACGGAATCAAGTGCACCCAGGTGTACAAGCACTCTGACAGCGATCTGCCCGCGGGTGAGGTCAGTGTGGTCGAGCGGATCCGGGCCGGGGAGATCGGCATGGTGATCAACACTCCCTACGGCAACTCCGGTCCGCGTATCGACGGTTATGAGATCCGTAGTGCCGCTGTGTCGGTGAACATCCCGTGTATCACCACGGTGCAGGGCGCCAGCGCGGCGATCCAGGGCATCGAAGCCGCGTTGGGCGGGGCCATGGGTGTGCAGTCGCTGCAGAAGCGGCACCGGACGATGCTGGGCGCGTAGGTGGACGCGAGATCGGGTGCTGTCGGCGACACATCGTTTGCCGACCGCTACCGGGCGGCGGTCACCGACCGTGGCCGGTTGTGCGCGGGTATCGACCCTCACCCGGAACTGCTCGAGGCGTGGGGTCTGTCGGTCGACGCTGCGGGCGTCTGTGCGTTCGGTGACATCTGTGTCGAGGCCTTTGCCGGATCCGTCGCGGTGATCAAGCCCCAGGTGGCGTTTTTCGAGACATTCGGTTCGGCAGGCTTCGCGGCTCTGGAGTCGGTGATCAGCGGTTGTCAGGCCGGTGGGGCGCTGGTCATCGCCGACGGGAAACGCGGCGACATCGGTTCGACGATGGCCGCGTACGCGCGGGCTTGGCTCGAGCCGGCATCACCGCTGTGCGCCGATGCCCTGACCGTCTCGCCCTACCTCGGCTTCGGGTCACTGAGCCCCGCCATCGAACTCGCGCGCTCGAAGGGACGGGCCGTGTTCGCGCTGGCCCGCACCTCCAACCCTGAGGGGGAGTCGCTCCAGCTGGCCCGGGGCGACGGTGGCGTGACGGTGGCCCAGAGCATCGTCGATGCGGCTGCAGCGGAGAACTCCGATGGTCGCGCGACTGTCGGGTTGGTGGTCGGTGCGACCCGGCACCACGGCCTGCAACTGGGGGAGCTCGGCGCTCCGATCCTGGCCCCGGGCCTTGGCGCCCAAGGAGCTGCGGCGAGCGATCTACCCGCTGTGTTCGCCGACGCCGATCAGCGGTGGGTGCTGCCGGCCAGCTCTCGGTCGGTGCTGCGTCACGGTCCCGATGTGGCAGCACTGCGCGATGCCGCGCGCCGCACCCGGGACGAGATCGAGGCGGCGTTCTGGGAACAGGCCTAGCTCGAGGCCTCTTGTTCGACTACCTCGGCCCGGTCGACGCCGTGCGGTGTGGACTCGTCTGCCGGTGCGGAGTCCACCGGCAATGACTCCAGAAATTCATCGATGCGCGGCCACGTGCCGGAGATGGCGTCGGGTCCGGCGATCAGTCCCAGATGGCTTGTCTCGACGGTGTCGAAATGTACCTGTGGTGATCCCTCGAGCAGGTCGACACCGTGCCGGGCAGCTGCCCACGGCACAATGGCGTCGCGATGGCTCCCGAACAGCTGGACCGGGACCCCGATGCTTGTCAGATCGATGCGGCGCCCTCCGAGGTCGAGCACACCGGTCGCCAGTTCACCCCGATAGATGAAGCACTCCCACATCTGTTCGGCCAGGCGGCCCGGGTAGCCGGGGAACTCGCGCTGGAAACGATTGACGATCTCCATCCGTGCGAGCTTTTCGGTGTCACCGAGATTGGACAAGATGAAGGCCGGCTTCTTCAGCTCGCGTTGCCATGCCGTGCCGCGGTAACCGATCTGCACCAGGGGCGCGGGAATGCCACCGAGCAGCCGGAGAATGCCGGTGACCGCCAGACCCTTGGTCGGCCGGGTTAACTGCCGTACGAGGGGATAGGGGGGCACCAGCGCGTAGTCCAGGGGAGTGCCCACGGCTGTGACCGATCGGACGGGCAGGGCGGGATCGGCGGCAACGGTGAGCAGGCTGATCGTTCCGCCGAGACTCCACGCGACCAGGTCCACCAGACCGGGGCCGTCGGTGCGCCTGGAGACGTCCTGATCCGGGGCATAGAAATCGCTCTGCGCGCGGGTGACCGCCTGCGGGACGATGTCGTCGAAGAAGTCCTCGAAACCGAGGTGTCGGTCGCTTCTCCGGATCTCGCCGATGTCGAGCACGTACGGGATGCGTCCGGTCTGGAGCAGATGCTTGACCAACGAGTGATCTGGGTCGAGGTCGTAGCAGCTGGCGGGCGCGGCAATAGGCGGAACGAGTACCACCGGCGGGCGCCCGGCGCGGCGAGCGGCACGGAGTTGTTCGGTGTTGCCAAACCGGCGCAGACGGCGGTGTGGTTCGTCGTGCAGCAGGACGTTCTCGGTCGACACCTCATCTCGGATCCCGTCACCGAGGGTCAGTGCGTAGAGGTTCCGTAGTCGATCGGGCAGCAGACTCTCTCGCGGAGTCTGTTGGTTGGTCACGATGATGAAACCCCGTCCCGGCTCAGATTGTCAGTGTGTGCGATCCACATCTAACACGAGGCGCTGAACGAGGTTCACGAGGCCATCGATGCGGTTGGGTGGGCATTCGCACAGGTCACACGGCCCTCCGACACGCGCGCACCGACAAAAAACTTCGGAAAATCCCTGTGCGGAACACCCGTCACAGCTGCACCACGGATGTGACCTACGTCATGCAGTGCCGCATTTTCGTTGGTGGTCTCGAATACCGTTGTCGGGCAACAGCATTCGCCGTATCAATCAGATACTAGGCAGATTTAACTGCCACTGATGTGCGAGCGCGGGGAAGCTCGTTCGAAAGGCTTACAACACCCGTTTTAGTGGGGGAATGCCGGGGTGGGGGTCGCAAAAGGCGACGTGCGTGGGTACGGTCGCTTTCGCTGCCTCCCCACAGAGGCGGCCGCCCTCACGCCACCGGCGCGGGGCAGAGAATCACACAGACGAAATCGGAGGAACCGTGGCCCTTCCCCAGTTGACCGATGAGCAGCGCGCCGCTGCATTGGAGAAGGCAGCTGCCGCTCGCCGGGCCCGTGCCGAGCTCAAGGAGCGCCTGAAGCGAGGCGGCACCGATCTCCAGCAGGTTCTCAAGGATGCCGAGAACGACGAGATCCTGGGCAAGATGAAGGTGTCGGCACTGCTCGAGGCGTTGCCCAAGGTGGGCAAGGTCAAGGCGCAGGAAATCATGACCGAGCTCGAGATCGCTCCTACCCGCCGTCTGCGCGGGCTGGGTGATCGCCAGAAGAAGGCGCTGTTGGCCAAGTTCGACTTTGCCTGATTGCTGCTCAGTGAGCCCAGAACAACGACAGAGGGGCCGGCTTCTCGTTTTGGCCGGCCCTTCTGCTGTCGGAAAGTCCAGCGTGGTCCGGCGGCTGCGCGAACTGTTGCCCGACCTGATGTTCAGCGTCTCTGCGACCACCCGCGCCCCGCGCGCCGGTGAGGTCGACGGACGCGACTACTTTTTTGTCACCCCGGGTGAGTTCGACCGGTTGATCGCCGACGGCGAACTGCTGGAGTGGGCCGAGATCCACGGGGGACTGCAACGTTCGGGCACACCCTCGCGGCCGGTGTTCGAAGCGATGGAGCAGGGTAGGCCCACGCTCGTCGAGGTCGATCTGGCCGGAGCCCGCAACATCAGGGCAGCGGTACCCGAGGCCGTGACAGTGTTCCTCGCCCCGCCGAGCTGGGACGAACTGGTGTCCCGGCTACGCGGCCGAGGGACCGAATCCGACGAGGTGATCGAGCGGCGACTGCAGACCGCGAGGGCCGAATTGGACAGTGCAGACGAGTTCGACCACGTCGTGGTGAACGACGAAGTCGACTCGGTGGCCAAGCACTTGGTATCCTTGCTGGTTGAATCCCATTTGAATAATTCGTAGGAGCAATGTGAGCAGCTTGACCACCCCAGACGAGTTCATCGGCGAGGTCGACGCAACCGCGTACGACACACCCCTGGGCATCACGAACCCGCCGATCGACGAGCTGCTGGAACGCGCTTCTTCGAAGTATGCGCTGGTCATCTACGCCGCCAAGCGTGCGCGTCAGATCAACGACTACTACAACCAGCTCGGTGACGGCATCCTCGAGTACGTCGGCCCCCTCGTCGAGCCGGGCCTCCAGGAGAAGCCTCTCTCCATCGCCATGCGCGAGATCCACGCGGACCTTCTCGAGCACACCGAAGGCGAGTAGCTTCCCCAACCCGGTCCGGAGGCGAGAGTTCGTGGGCGAGAACGTCGGTACGACGCGTAAGAACATCGTCATCGGGGTCGGTGGCGGCATAGCCGCGTACAAGGTCGGCTCGGTGGTGCGTCACTTCACCGAGGCCGGCCATCACGTGCGTGTCATCCCCACCGAATCGGCGTTGAAGTTCGTCGGTGCGGCAACATTCGAGGCGCTCAGCGGTAACCCCGTCAGCACCGAGGTGTTCGCCGATGTGCCGCGCGTGCCTCACGTCCGTCTCGGTCAGGAAGCGGACCTGGTGTTGATCGCGCCGGCGACCGCCGATCTGATGGCTCGCGCTGCGAGTGGGCGAGCCGACGATCTGTTGACGTCGACGTTGTTGACCGCGCGATGCCCGGTCCTGTTCGTCCCGGCGATGCATACCGAGATGTGGGAGCACCCGGCCACGCAAGCCAATGTGAGCACCCTCCGGGAGCACGGCGCCACCGTGATGACTCCCGCATCGGGCCGTTTGACCGGTGTCGACACCGGGGCCGGACGTCTGCCCGATCCGCAGGAGATATCGCTGCTGGGTGAGCTGCTGCTCGATCGTCCCGACGCCCTCCCGTACGACCTCGCCGGGGTCAAGTTCCTGATCAGTGCCGGCGGCACGCGCGAACCCCTCGATCCCGTCCGCTACCTCGGTAATCGCAGCTCCGGGAAGCAGGGGTACGCCCTCGCCCGTGCCGCTGCCCAGCGAGGGGCTCAGGTGACCATGGTCGCCGGTGCCACCTCCAACCTGCCCGATCCCGCGGGAGTGGAGATCATCCGCATCGCCACCGCAGCGCAGCTGGCCGATGAGATCGGAAAGCGTGCTCCCGAGACCGACGTGGTGATCATGGCCGCGGCCGTCGCCGATTTCCGGCCCGTCCAGGTCTCCGACGCCAAGATCAAGAAGTCGGACAGCGGACCGGCCCCCATCGAATTGACCACCAATCCGGACATTCTCGCCGGTCTGGTCGCCGCTCGCCGCAGTGGCTCGGTCCCACGGTCGACGGCCATCGTCGGCTTCGCGGCCGAAACCGGCGACCTCCAGCACGGGGTTCTCGACCACGGCCGGGCAAAACTGGCCCGCAAAGGATGCGACCTCTTGGTCGTCAACGCGGTGGGCGAGGGCAAGGCATTCGGCATGGACCACAACACCGGTTGGATCCTGGCCGCAGGGGGCGAAGAAACTGCCCTGCCACTCGGGTCGAAAACACTCATGGCGACCCGAATACTTGACGCGATCAACGCTGTACGCACAGATGGTGTTGGCGCAGAAGGTCGATGTCCGTAGCTCGACCCACGTGTGTAATTTGAGGTCCGCGGGTAGTCGCGCACCGTACCGAACTCTTCAGGACCACCGCCTCCGAGAGGAAAACATGACCGATACCCGTTTGTTCACCAGCGAGTCCGTCACCGAGGGTCATCCCGACAAGATCTGTGACGCGATCAGCGACTCGATCCTCGACGCGCTGCTGACCGAGGATCCGCGTGCCCGGGTTGCGGTGGAGACCCTGGTCACCACCGGTCAGGTCCATGTGGCAGGTGAGGTGAACACGACGGCGTACGCCGACATCCCCAAGATCGTGCGCGAGAAGGTCTTGGAGATCGGCTACGACTCGTCGGCCAAGGGATTCGACGGCAACTCCTGCGGTGTCAACGTCGCCATCGGCGCGCAGTCCCCGGAGATCGCCCAGGGTGTCGACAACGCGTATGAGTCGCGCGTGGAAGGCATCACCGAGGACGAGATCGCTCGCCAGGGTGCCGGCGACCAGGGACTGATGTTCGGATACGCGACCAACGAGACCCCTGAGTTCATGCCGGTTCCGATCGCGCTTGCTCACCGTCTCGCCCGTCGCCTCACCGAGGTACGTAAAGAAGGTGTGCTGCCGTACCTGCGTCCGGACGGAAAGACCCAGGTCACCATCGAATACAACGGTGACAAGCCGGTCCGCCTCGACACCGTGGTGGTCTCCACCCAGCACGCCGCCGACATCGACCTCGAGAACCTCCTCACCCCCGACATCCGCAGCAAGGTGTTGGATTCGGTGTTCGCCGATCTCGATCTGCCGTTCCTCAACACCGATGATGTCCGTCTGCTGGTCAACCCGACCGGCAAGTTCGTCCTCGGTGGGCCCATGGGCGACGCCGGACTCACCGGGCGCAAGATCATCGTCGACACCTACGGCGGCATGGCCCGTCACGGTGGCGGCGCCTTCTCGGGCAAGGACCCGTCGAAGGTCGACCGCAGTGCTGCATACGCCATGCGCTGGGTCGCCAAGAACGCAATCGCGGCAGGTCTGGCCGGTCGTATCGAGGTGCAGGTCGCCTACGCCATCGGCAAGGCTGCCCCCGTGGGCCTGTTCGTCGAGACCTTCGGCACAGAGACCGTCGACCCTGCCAAGATCCAGTCGGCCATCTCCGAGGTGTTCGACCTGCGTCCGGGCGCGATCATCCGCGACCTCGACCTGCTTCGGCCGATCTACGCCCCGACCGCCGCCTACGGACATTTCGGTCGCACCGACATCGATCTGCCGTGGGAGCACACCGACCGGGCCGACAAGCTGAAGGCTGCTGCCGGCGCGTGAAACCAGAGCGGCAGCTCGCACCTGAACTGCCGGTCGCGCGTGTTCTGCCGATGCTCGGGCTGGCCCATCTGGACCGGCCGTTCGATTACCAGGTACAAGATGCCCAGCACCTGGACGCCCAGCCGGGTGTCCGGGTGCGGGTGCGTTTTTCCGGCCGTCTCGTCGACGGGTACATACTCGACCGCATCGAGGCCAGCGACCATCCCGGCAAGCTCGGGTGGCTCGAGAGGGTGGTGTCGCCCGAACCGGTTCTGACCCCGGAGTTGGCCACGCTGGCGCGGGCGGTCGCCGATCGGTACGCGGGCACCATGACAGATGTTCTGCGGCTGGCCATCCCGCCTCGCCATGCGCGCACCGAGCAGACCGTGGGTGCCCCGCCAGGCACCCCCAGGCCCCCGACCGTCGATGTAGACGGATGGAAACCATACGAGCATGCAGAGTCGTACCTTGCTGCTGTCGCTGATGGCAAAGCCGCGCGGGCGGCATGGCAGGCGGTGCCCGGGGAGGACTGGCCCCGGCGACTGGCCGAACTCGCATGCCACACGGTGATCGCCGGCCGCAGCGCCATCATCGTGGTGCCCGACCAGCGCGATCTGGTACGGCTCGAAGCAGCGTGCGAGCCGATCTTGGGCGACCGGGTGGTGTCGTTGTCCGCGGGATTGGGCCCTTCGGCACGGTATCGGCGGTGGTTGCGAGCACTGCGCGGGCAGGCCTCGGTGGTGATCGGCACCCGGAGCGCAGTGTTCACGCCGATTCCCGACCTCGGACTGATCTGTGTGTGGGACGACGGGGACGACAGCCTGTGCGATCCCCGTGCGCCGTATCCACATACCCGCGAAGTGGCGGTCCTGCGGTCGCACAGCGACAAATGCGCACTGGTCCTCGGTGGTGTCGCTCGTACGGCCGAGACCCAAGCCCTCGTCGATGCCGGCTGGGCTCACGACCTCACCGCGTCACGTTCGGTCGTCCGTGAACGATCCCCCCGCATCTCGGCCCTCTCCGATGAGGACAACCGGGTGGCCCGTGATCCGCTTGCTCGCTCGGCCCGGATCCCGGCCGTCGCGTTCGATGCGGCCCGCGCCGCCGTGGCCGCCGACGCCCCGGTGCTCTTCAGCGTGCCCAGGCGCGGTTATCTACCGTCGCTGGCCTGTGAACGGTGCCGTTCGCATGTACGTTGCCGTCGATGCCACGGACCGATGCAGGCAGACGGCCCGATGCCGACCGATGGTGCCGGGCCCGACAGCAACTCGGTGGGTTTGTTGAGCTGCCGGTGGTGTGGTCATCCCGATGCCGACTTCCGCTGCATCGAATGCGGTTTCACGAAGGTGAGGGCGCTGACGACGGGGGCTCGCCGGACGGCCGAAGAACTGGGCCGCGCATTTCCGGGGGTTCCCGTCCTGACCTCGGGCGGAGACAAGATCGTCGACAGCATCGGCAGCGGTCCCCGTGTTGTGGTCAGTACCCCAGGCGCCGAGCCCGTTGCCGAAGACGGTTACGGCGCCGCCATCTTGCTGGACACGTGGGCGCAGCTCGATCGCACCGAACTGCGAGCCGGCGAGGAGGCGGTTCGGCGCTGGCTGTCCGCCGCCATGCTCGTACGTCCCCACGGACGTGGGGGAGCAGTGGTGATCGTCGCCGACGCGGGTCTCGGCCCGGTCCAGTCGGTGATCCGTTGGGACCCCGTCGGCTTCGCGGAGAACGAGGTGGCGCAGCGGACCGAACTCGGGTTCCCGCCTGCGGTCACGATGGCCTCGATCGACGGCGCCGGTCCGGCCATCGTCGCCTTTGCCGAAACCGTCCACCTCCCGCCGGGTGGTGAGGTGCTGGGTCCGGTGGAACTACCCGCCGGCGTGCGGTTGCCCTCTGGCCTCAATCGCGACGAGATCTCCGACCCGCAACGAATACTGCTGCGGTGTAAAAGATCTCAAGGTCGAGAACTGGCTGCGGCGCTCCATGCAGCGCAGGTCGGCCGGAATGCACAACACGATTCACAGCCGATCAGGGTGCAGATGGATCCGCCCACCATCAGCTGAGGCTTCTGGGTGGCTAGGCTGTTGGTCGGCCGCGAACACGCGGACAGAACTCGGAGATTGGGGTACTACATGCGGGTGGTGTTCGCAGGCACGCCCGAACCCGCGGTTGCGTCTCTCGAGGCGTTGATCGAGTCGCCCCGCCATGAGGTCGTGGGCGTGATCAGCCGGCCCGACGCAGCAGCGGGCCGGGGACGGAAGATCACCCGGTCACCGGTGGCTGCCCTCGCCGACGAGCACGCCATCCCCGTGATCACCCCGCGAAGGCTCAAAGATCCCGAGGCTGTCGAGCAATTACGCGAGTGGGCGCCCGAGTGCGCCCCGGTGGTGGCCTACGGCGGATTGGTGCCGCCGGAGCTGCTGGATCTTCCCACCCACGGCTGGGTCAATCTGCATTTCTCGTTGTTGCCGTCATGGCGCGGCGCTGCACCGGTGCAGGCGGCGATCGCTGCGGGCGACGAGATGACCGGCGCCAGTACCTTCCGGCTCGAAGCAGGCCTCGACACCGGCCCGGTCTTCGGCGTGGTGACCGAACGGATCCGCGACACCGACACCGCCGGCGACCTGCTGGGTCGGCTGTCCGAGACAGGGGCGCACCTGCTGGTGACCACCCTCGACGGCATCGAGGACGGCTACCTGGAAGCCAAACCGCAACCGGCCGACGGCATCAGCACGGCTCCGAAGATCACCATCGACGACGCACGCATTCGCTGGGACCTACCGGCGCACCTGATCGATCGGCACATCCGGGCGATGACACCCCACCCGGGTGCCTGGACCACGCTGGATGATCTGCGGGTCAAGGTGTTACGCGCGTCGATGGTCACCGACCCGGTCGATGTGACGCCGGCACCGGGCGAGCTGGCCGTGACGAAGAAGGCCCTGTACGTGGGTACCAAGACGGTGCCGATTCGACTCGATTCAGTTCAGCCGCAAGGCAAAAAAGCAATGGCCGGTCCCGACTGGGCGCGCGGGGCCAGGCTCACCGATGGACAGGCACTCACATGAACCGCCCCGTTGACGATCAGGAACACACCCCGATAGATCCGGCCCGGCAGGCTGCCGTGGAGGTGCTGGCCGCTGTGCGTGAGCGCGACGCCTACGCCAACCTGGTACTGCCGAAGATGTTGCGGGACCGCAAGATCACCGGCCGCGACGCTGCCCTGGCCACCGAACTGACCTACGGCACCAGCCGTGCGGTGGGGTTGCTCGACCAGATCATCTCCGACGTCGCGAAAAGGCCCGTCGAGGAGATCGACGGGGCGGTCCTCGATGTGCTGCGGTTGGGTGCATACCAACTGTTGCGGACGCGGATCGGCGCGCATGCCGCCGTCTCGACGTCGGTGGATCTGGTCCGGTCCCGCGCCGGTCACGGACCTGTGGGTTTCGCAAACGCAGTGTTGCGCAAGATCTCTCAGCGCACCGAAGAGCTGTGGGTGGACGCGCTCGCACCGTCGATCAGTGAAGACCTCGTCGGTCATCTGGCATTTCAGTACGCTCATCCGCGCTGGATCGCCGAGGTGTTCGACGACGCGCTCGGTGGTTCGGCGGGTGCTCTGCAGGCCGCTCTGGCTGCGGACGACGAACGCCCGTCGACCCATCTGGTCGCCCGGCCGGGCATGATCACCGCCGACGAACTCGCCGCCGTCACGGGAGGTGACGTGGGCCGCTACTCGCCCTACTGCGTGTACCTCGACAGCGGCGATCCAGGCGACATCGAACCGATCCGTGAAGGTCTGGCCGGCGTCCAGGACGAAGGCAGTCAGTTGGTGGCCCGCGCGTTGGCGATCGCTCCTCTCGACGGCGACGACGCCGGTCGATGGCTTGATCTGTGCGCCGGTCCTGGTGGCAAGGCGGCCTTGCTCGGCGCTCTTGCCGACATAGACGGTGCACGGGTGACCGCGGTCGAGAAAGCCCCGCACCGTGCCGAATTGATCCGTAAGGCGACCCGGGAGCTACCCGTCGACGTGATCGTCGGCGACGGGCGTGACCCAGGCCTGGCGCCCGGGTTCGACCGTGTGCTGGTGGACGCCCCGTGCACCGGTCTCGGTGCCCTCCGGCGCCGGCCAGAGGCCCGGTGGCGACGCAACCCAGGTGACGTTCCCGATCTCGTCGCGCTGCAGAAGGAGTTGCTCGCGTCGGCCGTGGACCAGCTGCGGCCGGGTGGCGTGGTGGTCTACTCCACGTGCTCACCACACCCGGCCGAAACCCGCGAGGTGGCGGATTGGGCGATCGCCGAGTTGCCGGTGACCGCACTGGACACCCGTGACCTGGTACCCGTGGACGATCTGACCGGAGGGCCGTATGTGCAGCTCTGGCCTCACCTGCACGGCACCGACGCCATGTTCTTCGCGGCGCTCCGCAAGAACTGATCGGCGGGATACGACACGCCAAAACGCGTGCGCAGCAGTCCGGACCGGTCCGTTGGGTTGGGTCTCGGCCCGACATTAGGATGACTGCATGTCGAATCAGCCGATGATCGCGCCGTCCATCCTGTCCGCCGACTTCGCCAGGCTCGGAGCCGAAGCAGATGCGGTGACCGGCGCCGATTGGCTACACGTCGATGTGATGGATGGTCACTTCGTCCCGAACCTCACTCTCGGCCTACCGGTGGTGCAAAGCCTGCTCAAGAGCACGGACATCCCGATCGACTGCCACCTGATGATCGAGGACCCGAAGCGGTGGGCCCCAGGTTATGCCGAGGCGGGGGCACACAACGTCACCTTTCACGCGGAGGCCACCGACGATCCCGTGGCCGTGGGGCGCGACATCCGGGCCGCCGGCGCGAAGGCGGGTCTGAGTATCAAACCCGGCACGTCCCTCGACCCGTACCTCGAGATCCTCAGAGAGTTCGACACGTTGCTGGTGATGAGCGTGGAACCCGGTTTCGGCGGGCAGTCGTTCATCCCTGACGTGCTCGACAAGGTCCGGCGCATCCGCAAGCTCGTCGATTCCGGTGAATTGCGGGTGCTCGTCGAGATCGACGGGGGCATCAACGCAGACACCATCGAACAAGCGGCCGCAGCCGGTGTCGACTGTTTTGTTGCGGGGTCGGCGGTCTACGGGGCCGATGATCCCGCGCAAGCCGTCGAATCGCTTCGCGCACAGGCGCTCAGCGCTCGACAGTGACGAGCGCCGAGACTCCCGTGACCGGACCTGTCTCAGCGGCGATGCACCGCGCGATGAGTGAATCGCTCGGCGCGCGCGGACTGAGCACGCCGAACCCGCCGGTCGGCGCGGTGATCCTGGACGCCGACGGAAACGTCGCCGGGGTCGGACACACCAGGGAGGCCGGGGGCCCGCACGCCGAGGTGGTCGCTCTCGGGCAGGCAGGAGACAGAGCTGCGGGTGGGACCGCCGTGGTGACCCTCGAGCCGTGCAACCACACCGGGCGAACCGGGCCGTGTTCTGAGGCACTGATCGCCGCAGGCATCAGAGTTGTCCATTACGCGGTCGCCGACCCCAACCCCGTTGCCACGGGAGGACACCAACGACTCGAGGCTGCGGGTCTCGAAGTGCACGGCGGCGTGTGCGCCGACACGGTTGCCGCCGGCCCCCTGCGCGAATGGTTGTTCCGTCAGGAGCACGGCCGTCCGATGGTGACCGCCAAGTTCGCCGCATCCGTCGACGGACGGGTCGCTGCGCCCGACGGCTCGAGCCAGTGGATCACGGGTCCGGCTGCGCGCGAGCGTGTGCACGACGAGCGTGCGCAGATCGACGCGATCGTGGTCGGCACGGGCACCGTACTGGCCGACGACCCGAGTCTCACCGCGAGGTACCCCGACGGCTCACTCCGCGAACACCAGCCACTGCGAGTGGTTGTCGGATCGTCGGCCATCCCGCCACAGGCCAAGGTGTTCGACGGTCGAGCGCGCACCATCCGCATTCGTGAGCACGAACCGGCAGCCGTGGTGGAGGCCCTGGCCGAGCTGAGCAATGTGCAGATCGAGGGCGGATCACGGTTGCTCGGTGCGTTCTTCGCGGCGGGTCTGGTCGACCGGGTGCAGGCCTATGTCGCCCCGCTGGTGATCGGCGGGGGACTCGCGGCGATCACGGACGACACGGTCACCACCCTGCAGCAGGCGAGGCGATTTTCGACCGATCGTGTGGAGACACTCGGAGACGACGTTCTGCTCACCCTGACCGCAACCCGCTGACCGGCCATTTCATGGTCTTCTCGCTGGTCAGCGGGATCGATGGATGTGCTAACTTCGTAAGTGGAAGTTCTCGGGGCGGGGTGCGATTCCCCACCGGCGGTAATCGTGGGCGACAGTTCGCCTGCGGAGCCCGCGAGCGCCCGCATCACCCGATGCGGGGTCAGCAGATTCCGGTGAGATTCCGGAGCCGACGGTGATAGTCCGGATGAAAGAGAACACCACGGCCGGTCCGATGGATCGGCACGTGCGACGCCGCCCTGAGATCGCAGCAGCGATGTGAGGAGTTGGCGATGTTCACCGGAATCGTCGAAGAACGCGGCAGTATCGTCGCGCGTGAAGACCTGTCCGACGCGGCGCGGTTCACCGTCCGCGGGCCGCTGGTCACCAGCGATGCCGGTCACGGTGACTCGATCGCCGTCAACGGCGTCTGCCTGACCGTGGTGGAACTGCGGCCCGGCGGTGAGTTCACCGTCGACGTGATGGCCGAGACCCTGGGCCGCAGCTCACTGGCCACCGTCAGTCCCGGCAGCCCCGTCAACCTCGAGCGTGCGATGCCCGCCAGTGGCCGTTTCGGCGGTCACATCGTGCAGGGGCACGTCGACGGTGTCGGCACCGTCCAGACCGTGAACCAGGCGGAGAACTGGACCGTCGTGCGGATCGGTACCACGACAGCGGTTGCCCGGTACATCGTCGAGAAGGGCTCGATCACCGTCGACGGCGTGTCACTGACCGTTTCGGCCATCGGACCCGACTGGTTCGAGATCTCGCTCATCCCAACCACTCTCGATCTGACGACGCTGGGTGCGGCCGTCCCGGGGGTGGTCGTTAACCTGGAGGTCGACGTGATCGCCAAATACGTCGAACGGCTAGCCGCGATCGGAGTACAGCGATGAACAGTCCAACGGACGAGGTCGACGGCCTGCGCCAGACCACCAGGTTCGACACGGTGGAGCGCGCCATCGCCGACATCGCTGCCGGAAAAGCCGTTGTCGTCGTGGACGACGAGGACCGGGAGAACGAGGGCGACCTGATCTTCGCGGCCGAGAAGGCCACCCCTGAACTCGTGGCCTTCATGGTCCGCTACACCTCGGGATACCTGTGTGTGCCACTCGACGGTGCCGACTGTGACCGCCTCGGGCTTCCGCCGATGTACTCGATGAACCAGGACAAACACGGCACCGCCTACACCGTGACGGTTGATGCCCGCGAGGGAATCGGAACAGGCATCAGCGCCTCGGACCGCGCCGCCACCATGCGCCTGCTGGCCGACCCGGCGAGCACGGCGGGGGACTTCACCAGGCCCGGCCACGTGGTTCCCCTGCGCGCCAAGGAGGGCGGCGTACTTCGCCGCCCCGGCCACACCGAGGCCGCGGTCGATCTGGCTCGGATGGCCGATCTGTCGCCTGCCGGGGTGATCTGCGAGATCGTCAGCCAGAAGGACGAGGGCGCGATGGCCCAGACCCCGGAACTGCGGGTGTTCGCCGACGAACACGACCTCGCGCTGATCTCCATCGCCGACCTGATCGCATGGCGACGTCGCCATGAGAAGCATGTGGTGCGGGTCGCCGATGCCAGGATCCCGACGGCGCACGGCACGTTCCGGGCTGTCGGATACACCAGCATCTACGACGATGTCGAACACGTTGCGCTGGTACTGGGCGACATCGCCGGCGCAGACGGTGAGGGCAACGACGTGCTGGTTCGCGTCCACTCCGAATGTCTGACCGGCGACGTCTTCGGGTCGCTGCGTTGTGATTGCGGTCCCCAACTCGACGCCGCCCTGGAAATGGTGGCCGATGAAGGCCGCGGGATCGTCCTCTACATGCGGGGCCACGAGGGTCGCGGCATCGGCCTGCTGCACAAGCTGCAGGCGTATCAACTGCAGGATGCCGGGTCGGACACGGTCGACGCCAACCTCGAGCTGGGTCTGCCTGCCGATTCCCGCGACTACGGTCTGGGGGCACAGATCCTCGTCGATCTGGGTGTGTCGTCGATGCGGTTGCTGACGAACAACCCGGCCAAGCGGGTGGGCCTCGACGGTTACGGCCTGCACGTCACCGAACGAGTGCCGATGCCCGTGCGTCCCAACGCCGAGAACCTGCGTTATCTGCGGACCAAGCGTGACCGGATGGGTCACGACCTGGTCGGACTCGAAGACGACCCGGGCCACCCCTTCAACGTGAGCGGAGGCAACCCCGCATGAGCGGCGCCGGAGAACCCGAACTCGAGCTCGGTGACGCGAGCAGTCTGCGGCTGGCGATCGTTGCCTCGCAATGGCATTCGACCATCTGCGAATCGCTGCTGAGCGGCGCCACCACCGCCGCGGCCAAGGCCGGGATCGATGCGCCGACGGTGATCCGCGTGGCCGGTGCCATCGAACTGCCCGTCATCGTGCAGGCGCTGGCCCGGACCCATGACGCCGTCGTGGCCCTCGGGGTGGTGATCAAGGGCGAGACGCCTCACTTCGAATACGTCTGCGATGCGGTCACCGCAGGTCTGACCCGGGTGTCGCTCGACGAGTCGACTCCCGTCGGCAACGGGGTGCTGACCACGCTGGACGAACAGCAGGCGCTCGACCGTGCCGGACTTCCCGAGTCGAAAGAAGACAAGGGCGCCCAGGCTGCCACCGCGGCGATCGCGTCGGCGCTGACCTTGCGGACACTCGCCCGAGACGACAACCCGGCCGAGGTTCGATGAGACTGCGTTCGACCGTGACCACGAACACCTCCGGCGGCCGGGACGAGGACCGTTGGCAGCTGGTGTACAGACCAAGGAAGTCGCCGCGCTATGCGATCGTCGCGGCGGCCGCCATCATCATCGTCTTCATCGTGATCGCAGCGCTGCTGCGGGTCTCCGACACGGGGGCGTACTTCCGCACCTCCGACCAGGTCGCCATGGCGTTGATCGGTTGTGTGATCGGTGGGTCACTCCTCACCCTGACCCGCGCCCGCATCAGGGTTGGGGCGGAGGGCGTCGCGGTCCGGAACCTGTTGCAGGAGCGCATCTTCGACTGGAGCATCGTGCGCGGTGTCTGGTATCCGGACAGTGCGAACTGGGCGCGCCTGGAGCTCCCGGACGACGAACACGTCCCGGTACTGGCCATCCAGGCCAACGACGGCGAGAAGGCGATCGCGGCCATGAACGAGTTCCGTGCGTTGCGCGACCGATACACCCGCGACCCTGAACACTGACCTGGGTACCGCGGGTCCTCACCGGCGGCGGCGGCCGCGTGTGCGGACTTGTCGGCGCGGGGTACTAGCCTGGAATCGTGCCTGACCCGTCGACGTACCGCCCGGCTCCGGGGAGCATTCCCACCGAGCCCGGTGTGTACAAATTCCGGGACATCCACCATCGGGTGATCTACGTGGGCAAGGCGAAAAGTCTTCGTTCGCGGCTGACCTCTTACTTCGCGGACCTGTCCTCGCTGCACCCCCGTACGCGCCAGATGGTGACCACGGCGGCGTCGGTCGAGTGGACCGTGGTGTCCACCGAAGTCGAGGCCCTGCAGCTCGAATACAACTGGATCAAAGAGTTCGATCCGCGTTTCAACGTCCGCTACCGCGACGACAAGAGCTACCCGATGCTCGCCGTCACGATGGCCGAGGAATACCCGCGGCTGTTCGTCTACCGCGGACCACGTCGCAAGGGGGTCCGCTACTTCGGGCCCTATTCGCATGCCTGGGCGATTCGCGAGACGCTCGATCTGCTCACGCGGGTATTTCCTGCGCGCACGTGTTCCTCCGGAGTGTTCAAGCGGCACAAGCAGATCGACCGACCGTGTCTGCTGGGTTACATCGACAAGTGCGCGGCCCCGTGTATCGGGCGCGTCAGCGCAGAAGAACACCGGACCATCGTCGAGGACTTCTGCGACTTCCTCGCCGGGCGCACCGATCGCATGATCAACAACCTCCAGGGCCAGATGGAACGCGCATCGGCAGAGCTGGACTTCGAGCGCGCGGCCCGGCTGCGCGACGACATCGGGGCCCTGCGGCGGGCACTCGAACGGCAGGCCGTGGTGCTCGGAGACGGCACCGACGCCGATCTCGTGGCCATGGACGGCGACCAGCTCGAGGTGTCGGTGCAGGTCTTCCATGTCCGCGGCGGCCGCGTCCGTGGTCAACGTGGGTGGATCGTGGAGAAGTCCGGCGACGACCAGATGGCCGAGCAGGTCGGACAGTTCCTCACGCAGTTCTACGGCGAGCAGGTCGATCAAGCCGACTCGATCGACGTGGAGGATGGCCACGCGAAGGCCGACCCGGTACCCCGGGAGGTGCTGGTCCAGACGCTGCCCCCGAACGTCGACGAGGTCCGCGAATGGCTCTCGAGCCTGCGGGGAAGCAATGTGGACCTGCGCATTCCTCAACGCGGTGACAAACGGGCGCTGATGGAGACCCTGGCGCGCAACGCCGCCGACGCCCTCAACCAGCACAAGCTCAAGCGTGCGGGCGACCTGACGACCCGGTCGGCCGCCCTCACCGAGATCCAGGACACCCTCGGCCTCGACACCGCGCCGCTGCGGATCGAATGTATCGACATCTCGCACGTGCAGGGCACGGACGTGGTTGCATCGTTGGTGGTGTTCGAAGACGGCCTGCCACGCAAGTCCGACTATCGGCACTACGCGATCCGTGAGGCCGCCGGGGACGGCCGGTCCGACGATGTCGCCTCGATCGCCGAGGTCACGCGCCGCCGGTTTTTGCGCCACCGTGCCGATGTCGCGGCAGCGGCTCCGGTGACAACCGCGGCGATCGGTGGGGGCATCGCGGCTGACGGCGTCGTCGAGGTAGATCCGAACGGGGGAGACATGGCGCCGGAAGCGGCGATCGACCCGAAGACGGGGCGTCCGCGCAAGTTCGCCTACCCACCGAATCTCTTTGTCGTGGACGGCGGCGCGCCACAGGTGCATGCGGCGGCGGCGGTGCTGGACGAATTGAACATCACCGATGTCGCGGTGATCGGTCTGGCCAAACGACTCGAAGAGGTATGGGTGCCCGGCGACGATGATCCGGTCATCTTCCCCCGGACCAGCGAAGCGCTCTTCCTCCTGCAGCGGGTACGCGATGAGGCGCACCGGTTCGCGATCAGCTTCCATCGCAGCAAGCGCAGCAAACGGATGACCGCCTCGGCACTCGACGGCGTGCCCGGGTTGGGAGCAACCCGGCGTGCGGCTCTCGTCGCGCACTTCGGGTCGGTGGCCAATCTGCGGCAGGCCACCATCGAACAGATCTCCGAGGTACCCGGGATCGGCCAGACCACCGCTCGGGCGGTGCAAGCGGCACTTGTCGAACATAATCAGGGCAGTGAACAGACAGGATCCGCCAGGTGAGTGAATCGCAGGCCGGCACCACAACCGGCGCCCCAGGGCTGACCGAGGTGTTGCTGGTCACCGGACTGTCCGGTGCCGGCAGCAGCACCGTTGCGAACCTGCTCGAAGACGCCGGCTGGTACGTGGTCGACAACGTGCCGCACACCTTGATCAGGTCGATGGTGGACGTGGCCCGCCGCGACGACTCCGCCATCTCCCGGATGGCCATCGTGATGCGTATCCAGATCGACTCCTACGCCTCGGCCCTCGATGCCCTGCGCTCCGAACTGGCCCTGACCGGTGTCGATCCCAAGGTGGTGTTCATCGAGGCGTCGGACCAGGTGCTGGTGCAGCGGTTCGAGCAGGTACGTCGCCGACATCCGTTGCAGGGCAACGGCACTCTGATCTCGGCCATCGCGACCGAGCGGGCGATGCTGGCTGCGGTGAAGGAGCGGGCGGATCTTGTCATCGACACCTCGAACCTGTCGGTGGCCAGGTTGAGGGTGATCATCGAGGGCGCATATGCGAACGCGTCGGTCGCTGACGTGAGCGTGGTGGTCGAGTCGTTCGGGTTCAAGTACGGGCTGCCGATCGACGCGGACATGGTTGCCGACGTTCGTTTCCTGCCCAATCCACACTGGGTGCCGGAGCTCCGCGACCACAACGGTCTCGAGGAGCCGGTGCGTGACTACGTCCTGGGTCAGGAGGGCGCCGATGAGTTCCTGGAGAAATACGAGCAGATCTTGAGACTGGTCGGTGC
This sequence comes from Williamsia muralis NBRC 105860, assembly GCF_001598915.1. Classification (GTDB taxonomy): domain Bacteria; phylum Actinomycetota; class Actinomycetes; order Mycobacteriales; family Mycobacteriaceae; genus Williamsia; species Williamsia muralis. The sequence goes on from NZ_BDAP01000003.1 coordinate 369,293, forward strand.
GGGATACCGGCGCGAGGGCAAGAGGTACATGACGGTTGCCATCGGGTGCACCGGTGGAAAACACCGAAGCGTCGCGATGAGCGAGGCCATCGCCGCCCGATTGTCGTGCCCGGCCGATGGCGCGGCCGCTTTTGCGGTACGGGTGGCCCATCGGGATCTGGGCCGCGAATGACCGGCCGCGACCCCTCGATCGTCGCGCTGGGTGGGGGGCATGGTCTGTACGCCACCCTCACCGCCATGCGCCGGTTGAGCAACAACGTGACCGCCGTGGTGACGGTCGCCGACGACGGCGGATCGTCCGGACGTCTGCGGTCCGAACTCGGCGTCCTGCCGCCCGGTGACCTCCGGATGGCCATTGCCGCCTTGCTCGCTGCCACCGAACCAGAGAGCCGGGATGTCGCCGGGGTCGCCGGTGCACAGCCACCCGAGGAGTGGGCCGCGCTGTTGCAGCACCGCTTCGGCGGGCGCGGAGCCCTGGCAGGCCATCCGGTCGGAAATTTGTTGCTCGCCGGGCTCACCGAGGTCACCGGCGACGCGGTCAAAGCGCTGGAGATGATCACCACATTGTTCGGTGTGCAGGGCAGGGTGTTGCCGATGTCGGCCACCGCCCTCGACATCGAAGCCGATGTGTCCGGGCTCGAAGCCGACCCGCGGATCAGCCATTCGATCCGCGGTCAGGTCGCGGTCGCGACCACGCCGGGCAAGGTGCGCCGGGTCCGCTTGCTGCCGCACCAGCCGCCGGCGTGCCCGGAGGCCGTCGACGCCATCGACGGCGCCGACCTGGTGGTCCTCGGCCCGGGGTCCTGGTTCTCGAGCGTGATCCCGCATGTGTTGGTACCCGAGCAGCTCGCAGCCCTCAAACGGACGGCGGCCCGCAAGATCCTCATCGTCAACCTCGCCCCCGAACCCGGTGAGACAGCCGGTTTTTCGGTTGAACGCCACCTGCACGTCCTGCTCGCCCATGCCGACGATTTCCGGGTCGACCACGTGGTCGTCGACTCGGCGTCGGTGCCCTTCGGACGCGAACGCGAGCATGTGGAACGCGCTGCCGCGAAGTTCGGTGCCACCCTGCACGACGGCGAACTGGCAGTCCCTGGCACCCACACTCACGACCCCGCTCGCGTGGCGGCTCTCATCGCCGGCCTGTGCGATAGTGAAGCCGCCAGTTACAGATCGATAGTTCCAACAACCACAGAGGGAGACGGCGTCCGGTGGCGATGACATCCGCGGTCAAAGACGAATTGAGTCGTCTGGCGGTCACGCAGGTGAGCAGCCGGAAGGCCGAGGTCTCGGCTCTACTGCGCTTCGCGGGCGGACTCCACATCGTCGCGGGACGTGTGGTGGTGGAGGCCGAGGTGGACCTCGGCAACGTCGCGCGGCGGCTGCGCCAGGCGATCTTCGACCTCTACGGGTACAACTCCGAGTTCCACGTCCTCAGTGCCGGCGGTATCCGCAAGAGTGCCCGGTACATCGTCCGCGTCACCAAGGATGGCGAGGCCCTGGCCCGTCAGACCGGCCTGCTGGACATGCGTGGCAGGCCCGTGCGCGGCCTGCCGGCCCAGGTGGTCGGCGGCACCATCGGTGATGCCGAAGCTGCTTGGCGTGGAGCATTTCTCGCGCACGGATCGTTGACCGAGCCCGGCCGTTCCTCGGCCCTGGAGGTCAGCTGCCCCGGGCCGGAGGCCGCGCTGGCCCTGGTGGGTGCGGCTCGGCGGCTCGGCGTCACCGCCAAGGCTCGCGAGGTCCGCGGCGCCGACCGCGTGGTGATCCGCGACGGCGAGGCCATCGGCGCATTGCTGACCCGCATGGGAGCGCAGGACACCCGGCTCACCTGGGAAGAGCGCCGGATGCGCCGCGAGGTGCGTGCCACCGCCAACCGCCTGGCCAACTTCGACGACGCAAACCTGCGTCGGTCGGCGCGCGCCGCTGTTGCGGCTGCCGCCCGGGTGGAGCGCGCGCTCGAGATCCTCGGCGACCAGGTGCCGGATCACCTGATCTCGGCGGGACAGCTCCGGATCACCCACCGGCAGGCATCGCTGGAGGAGTTGGGCCAGCTCGCTGATCCGCCGATGACGAAAGACGCTGTGGCGGGCCGTATCCGGCGTCTGCTGTCGATGGCCGACAAAAAGGCGCGGACCGAAGGCATCCCCGACACCGAGTCGGCGGTCACCGCCGACCTGCTCGACGACGACTGACGAGCGCGGCCGGGCGCTTCGGCGTCCCACCACGCCCGGTGCCAGGACCGGGCGTGCCTGGCTGTTCGGGGCCGACTAGGCTGATCACTGCCGCAGAGGCGGGAGCCACACAATGGCCCAGCACACCGCATAGCTAAGGAGCTCACAGTGACCGTTCGGGTAGGCGTCAACGGATTCGGCCGGATCGGCCGCAACTTCTTCCGTGCCGTGGAAGCACAAAAGGCGTTGGGCACCACCGACGTCGAGATCGTCGCCGTCAACGACCTCACCGACAACGCGAGCCTGGCTCATCTGCTCAAGTACGACTCCATCCTGGGCCGCCTGCCGCAGGACGTCTCGCTCGAAGGTGACGACACCATCGTCGTCGGCGATCAGAAGATCAAGGCGCTGTCGCTGCGCGAAGGCCCGTCGGCGCTGCCGTGGGGCGACCTCGGTGTCGACGTCGTCGTCGAGTCCACCGGAATCTTCACCGATGCTGCCAAGGCGAAGGGCCACCTGGACGCCGGCGCCAAGAAGGTCATCATCTCCGCGCCCGCAAAGGGCGAGGACATCACCATCGTGATGGGCGTCAACGACGACAAGTACGACGGCAGCCAGAACATCATCTCCAACGCTTCGTGCACCACCAACTGCCTCGGCCCCATCGCCAAGGTCCTCGACGACGAGTTCGGCATCGTCAAGGGTCTGATGACCACGATCCACGCCTACACGCAGGACCAGAACCTCCAGGACGGACCGCACAGTGACCTCCGTCGTGCGCGCGCTGCCGCTCTGAACGTGGTCCCGACCGGCACCGGTGCCGCCAAGGCGATCGGGCTCGTGCTCCCGCAGCTGCTCGGCAAGCTCGATGGTTACGCACTCCGCGTGCCGATCCCGACCGGCTCGGTCACAGACCTCACCGCGAACCTCAAGAAGTCGGCAAGCGTCGACGAGATCAACGCCGCGATGAAGGCTGCCGCCGAGGGCCCCCTCAAGGGCATCCTGAAGTACAGCACCGACCCGATCGTGTCCTCCGACATCGTCACCGACCCGCACTCGAGCATCTTCGATGCGCCGCTGACCAAGGTGATCGAGGACCAGGTCAAGATCGTGTCGTGGTACGACAACGAGTGGGGCTACTCCAACCGCCTCGTCGACCTCATCGGCCTGGTCGGCAAGTCACTGTAATCAGGTCCTTCCAGCGCCAGGAGACGACGTACCCGTGACCACCTCGGTTCCCACCCTCGCCGATTTGCTCGAGACCGGAGTGGAAGGAAGGACCGTGTTGGTCCGTTCCGACCTCAACGTGCCTCTCGACGGCGGCAAGATCACCGACGCCGGACGCATCGTTGCGTCGGCGCCGACCATCAAGGCTCTGTCCGACGCAGGTGCCAAGGTCATCGTGACCGCACACCTGGGCCGTCCGAAGGGGGCGCCCGACCCGGCGTTCTCCCTCGCGCCGGTCGCCGAGCGGCTTGGCACCGAGCTGGGCCGTAACGTCCAGCTCGCCGGTGACGTGGTCGGCGGGGACGCGTTGGCCCGCTCGGAAGGTCTGACCGACGGCGACGTGCTGTTGGTCGAAAACGTGCGGTTCGATCCGCGCGAGACCTCCAAGGACGCAGCCGAGCGCGAGAAGCTCGCCAAGGCGCTGGTGGAGTTGACCGGTGATGAGGGCGCGTTCGTCTCCGACGGATTCGGTGTGGTGCACCGTGAGCAGGCATCGGTGTACGACGTGGCAAAGCTGTTGCCGCACTATGCAGGTGGCCTCGTCGCAGCCGAGGTCGAGGTTCTGGCCAAGCTGACAACCGACACCGCCCGGCCTTACGCGGTGGTGCTCGGCGGCTCCAAGGTGTCGGACAAGATCGGCGTCATCGAGGCCCTGGCGCCCAAGGTCGACACCCTGGTGATCGGCGGCGGTATGGCGTTCACCTTCCTCGCCGCACGTGGGCTGTCGGTCGGTTCGTCGTTGCTGCAGGAAGACCAGATCGAGGTCTGCAAGTCCTTGCTCGAGCGGTTCGGGGACGTCATCCACCTTCCGGTGGACGTGGTCGTGGCCGACAAGTTCGCGGCCGACGCCGAGGCCAAAACCGTGTCGGCAGAAGAGATCCCGGACGGCTGGATGGGGTTGGACATCGGTCCCGAGTCGGTCAAGCGCTTCGCGGCCGTGTTGCACGAGGCCAAGACCGTCTTCTGGAACGGCCCGGCGGGTGTCTTCGAGTTCGAGAAGTTCGCCGCCGGCACCAAGGGTCTGGCCCAGGCGATCATCGAAGCAACCAGCGGGGGAGCGTTCTCCGTGGTCGGCGGCGGCGACAGCGCGGCGGCGGTCCGAACCCTCGGTCTCCCCGAGGACGGGTTCTCGCACATCTCGACCGGCGGCGGTGCGTCTCTGGAGTATCTCGAAGGCAAAGAGTTGCCCGGACTGAAGGTGTTGGAGAACTGAGATGGCCAATCGTAAGCCGCTGATCGCCGGCAACTGGAAGATGAACCTCAACCACCTCGAGGCCATCGGTCTGGTGCAGAAGATCGCATTCGCGTTGCCCGCCAAGTACTTCGACAAGGTCGACGTGACGGTGATCCCCCCGTTCACCGACATCCGAAGCGTGCAGACCGTCGTCGACGGCGACAAGTTGCTGTTGACCTATGGCGCGCAGGACCTCTCGGCGCACGATTCGGGTGCGTACACCGGTGAGATCAGCGGCGCGTTCCTGGCCAAGCTCGGGTGCACATTCGTGGTGGTCGGGCATTCCGAGCGGCGCACCATGCACGCGGAGACCGACGACGTGGTGCTGGCGAAGACCAAGGCAGCGCTCAAGTACGAGCTGACCCCCATCGTCTGTGTCGGCGAAGGCCTCGAGGTGCGCGAGGCGGGCGACCACGTCGACTACAACATCGCGCAGCTCAAGGGATCGCTTGCAGGTCTGTCCGCCGACGAGATCAGCAAGGTTGTCATCGCCTACGAACCCGTGTGGGCCATCGGCACCGGCCGCGTTGCCAGTGCCGCCGACGCCCAGGAGGTGTGCGCGGCGCTGCGTGCCACGCTCGCCGAACTGGCCGACGCCAAGGTCGCCGACTCGGTGCGCATCCTCTACGGCGGATCTGTGAATGCCAAGAACGTCGGCGAGATCGTGGGACAGACCGACGTCGACGGTGCCCTGGTGGGTGGCGCGTCGCTCAAGTCCGACGAGTTCGCCACCCTCTCGGCGATCGCCGCCGGGGGACCGCTGCCCTGACCAACCGATTTTGTGCCCTTTTGGCGGTACTGACCTGCGGGTTTGTTCGCCAAAAGGGCACAATTCTGGGATGGGGGACGCGGCCGGTACAGTTGAAGATCGGCCGTCAGTACAACTCTTTGATAGGAAACGACACGTGAAGCTTGCCCTGGACATCGGACTGGTGGTCACCAGCGTCATGTTGATCGTGTTGGTTCTGCTGCACCGCGGCAAGGGCGGCGGACTCTCGTCGCTGTTCGGCGGCGGCGTGCAGTCGAGTTTGTCCGGCTCCAGTGTTGTCGAGCGAAATCTCGACCGCCTCACCGTGTTCGTCGGCGTCATCTGGCTGATCTTCATCCTCGGCATCGGTCTGGACATCAAACTCTCGTAACTTCGGCCGACACGGGCCATGTCCGAGATGCGCGAGCACGGACCGGCCAGAGATACTTGACCGGTGACTGACAAGCGCCACATCGTGCCCCGTCCGGAAGCCGGCAGTACCGACCGCGAGCTCACCGAACCACTCCGCGAGGACATCCGGTTGCTCGGCGGGATCCTCGGGCAGATCGTGCGCAAACATGCAGGCGAAGAGACCTTCGAACTGGTCGAGAAAGCGCGCGTCGAGTCGTTCCGGATCCGCCGCGACGAAATCGACCGCACCGAACTCGAAGAGCTCTTCCGCGACATCGACGTCCAGGACGCGATCTCGGTCATCCGGGCGTTCAGCCATTTCGCCTTGCTCGCCAACCTCGCCGAAGACATTCATCGCGAGCGTCGCCGCGCCATCCATGTGCGCGCCGGCGATCCTCCGCAGGACTCGAGTCTCGCCGCGACATATTCGAAGCTGTCTGCCGCGGGTCTGACCGACGAGCAGGTGGGATCTGCGTTGGCAGATGCGACCGTGGTGCCCGTGATCACCGCCCACCCCACCGAGACCCGACGTCGCACGGTCTTCGAGGTGCAGCGTCGCATCACTGATCTGATGCGCTTCGCCGGACGTACGGAATTGACACCCGCCGAGCGCGACGAGGTGCACACCGCGCTGAACCGGCAGATCCTCACGCTGTGGGAAACCGCGTTGATCCGACTCGAGCGTCTCCAGATCCAGGATGAGATCGAGGTGGGTCTGCGGTATTACGATGCCGGATTCTTCGAGGTCATTCCCCGGGTCAATGCCGAGCTACGGGCATGGCTGCAAGAGCACTATCCAACTGCGGGCATCGCCGACGATCCGATTCTCCGGATGGGCTCATGGATCGGTGGAGACCGCGACGGGAATCCATTTGTCACCGGTGAGATCGTGGGCATGGCCACCCGGCGTGCCGCGGAAACCGCTGTGGCGCATCATCTATCCGAATTGACCACCCTGGCACAGGAATTGAGCCTGACGTCGCGGCTGACGGAGGTCGACGACGAGGTGTTCGCGCTCGGCGGCGTGGAGCGTGGCACCCCCGACGCCGACGAACCCTATCGCCAGGCATTGCGGGCCATTCGGCGTCGATTGGCTGCAACCGCCGGTTCGTTGTTCGACGATCGTTTTGTGGCCGTCAACGACGGGGGCTTCCCCAAAGACGGTGCCGAGACGTACGCCGATGCCGAGCAGTTACTGGCGGACCTCGACGTCATCGATGCGTCACTGCGCGCGAACGGCGACGACGAACTCGCCGATGACCGATTGCTGACTCTGCGCGAAGCCGTGCGCGCGTTCGGATTCCACCTGTCCGGCCTGGACATGCGGCAGAACTCGGACATGCACGAGGAGGTGGTGGCCGAACTGCTCGCCTGGGCCGGGGTCCATCACGACTACACGTCGTTGTCCGAGCACGAGCGGGTCGAGTTGCTGACGGCGGAACTGAGCAACCGTCGACCACTGGTCGGGCCCGGCGCCACACTGTCCGAGCTCGCCGACAAGGAATTGGCGATCGTTCGGGCTGCGGCCTCCGCGGTCGCGGCTTTCGGTCCCCAGGCCGTTCCGAACTACGTCATCAGCATGTGCACATCGGTCAGCGATCTATTCGAGGCGATCGTGCTGCTCAAGGAAGCAGGCCTGTTCGACCCCGGTGACGCGAAGACTCCTCCGACGTCGACCGTCCGGGTCGTCCCTCTCTTCGAGACCATCGAGGATCTGCAGCAAGGTGCGGCCACTCTTCTTGCAGCACTGGATGTTCCGCTGTACCGCGCGTTGGTTGAACAGCAGGAGGGCATGCAGGAGATCATGCTCGGCTACTCGGACTCCAACAAGGACGGAGGGTATCTCGCCGCGAACTGGGCGCTCTACCGCGCCGAACTCGACCTTGTTGAAGCCGCCGAGAAGGCCGGAATCCGGTTGCGGCTCTTCCACGGCCGGGGCGGTACCGTCGGCCGAGGGGGTGGGCCGAGCTACGACGCGATCCTCGCCCAGCCGCCGGGCGCCGTCCAGGGATCGCTCCGCATCACCGAGCAGGGTGAGGTGATCGCGGCCAAATACGCCGAACCCGTTGTCGCCCGGCGCAATCTCGAGACGTTGCTGGCCGCGACGATCGAGTCGTCGCTCCTGGACACCGAGGGCCTCGGAGAAGAAGCGGAAGCGGCGTACGCGGTGCTTGATGAACTCGCTGCGCTGGCTCGCCAGGCCTACAGCGAACTGGTCCACGAGACACCGGGATTCGTCGAGTATTTCGTGAACTCGACGCCTCTGTCGGAGATCGGGTCGCTGAACATCGGCAGCCGTCCGGCCTCTCGCAAACAGACCGAGAAGATCTCTGACCTCCGTGCGATCCCGTGGGTGCTGTCGTGGTCTCAGGCTCGCGTGATGCTGCCCGGGTGGTACGGCACGGGCTCGGCGTTCGAGCAGTGGGTGGGGGACGACAGCAGCCGGCTGGAGACGTTGTCGGACTACTACGAGCGCTGGCCGTTCTTCCGAACGGTGATGTCGAACATGGCGCAGGTGATGGCCAAGTCGGATCTCGGTCTGGCCGAACGTTATTCGCGACTCGTTCCCGATGAGGACCTGCGTGTCAAAGTCTTCGGGATGATATCCGCCGAGCATGAACGCACAACGGCCATGTACTTCAAGATCACCAAGACCGACGACCTCCTGGCCGACAACCCAGCGCTCAAACGGTCGGTCTTCAACCGTTTTCCGTACCTCGAGCCGCTGAATCACCTCCAGGTGGAGCTTCTGCGGCGTTACCGCGGCGGGGACGACTCCGAGCTGGTCCGCCGCGGCATCCAGCTCACGATGAACGGTCTCGCAACCGCGCTGCGCAACAGCGGCTGACGGCTCGCCGGGCCGGGTGTCCCTCAGTTGCGCCGGGCGGCGTTCAATCGTGCCGCCTGGCGCGTGAGGTGGTCACGTTCGGGCACGCTGGGCGCCAGTCGGGCGGCGTCGGCGTACAGTCGCGCCGCGGTCTTGATGTCGCCGTCGCGTTCGTGCAGGTAGGCGCAAACGGCCGTATACCGGGGCAGTGCGGTGTCGAGCCCGGCGAGGGCGGCCAGCCCGGCTCGCGGTCCGTCCGCCTCACCGACTGCCACCGCGCGATTGAGCCGAACGATCGGACTGTCGGTGAGTCGCACCAGTTCGTCGTACCACTCCACGATCTGCACCCAGTCGGTTTCCGAGGCCGATCGGGCGTCGGCGTGCAGGGCAGCAATGGCGGCCTGCGCCTGGAACTCGCCGAGGTTGTCGCGGGCGAGCGCGTTCTGGAGTACGTCGACTCCCTCGGCGATCATGCCGGTGTCCCAGAGGCGCCGGTCCTGATCGGCGAGTGGCACCAGGCCGCCGTCGGGGCCTATCCGTGCCGGCCGCCGGGCGTGGTGGAGCAGCATGAGGGCGAGCAGGCCGGAGACCTCCTCCTGCCGCACCATCGCGTCGAGCTGACGGGTCAGTCGAATGGCCTCACCGGCCAGGTCGATGTCGCCGGAATATCCTTCGTTGAACACCAGATAGAGCACCCGGAGCACCGTCGCGAGGTCACCGGGCTGGTCGAAGCGGACGTCTGACACGGTTCGTTTGGCTCTGCTGATCCGCTGGGCCATCGTTGCCTCGGGGACGAGATAGGCCTGCGCGATCTGCCGGGTACTCAGGCCGCCGATCGCGCGCAGGGTGAGCGCGACGGCTGACGCCGGCGTGAGAGACGGGTGGGCGCAGAGGAAGTACAGGTGGAGCGTGTCGTCGGCGATCTGTCCAGGGCCGGGTGGCGGCTCGTTCTCCGCACGGACCTCACGGTCACGCCGAGCGTTTTCCGACCGCACCGAGTCGAGGAACTTGCGCCAGGCGACAGTGACCAGCCAGCCTTTCGGATCCCGTGGAGGATCAGTCGGCCACAGCTTCATCGCCTCCACCAGTGCGTCCTGCACGGCGTCCTCGGCCGTCGCGAAGTCGACTCCGCGACGTACGAGGACGCCGATCACAGCAGGCGTGAGGTTCCGTAACAGAGCCTCATCCACCGCGTGTCACTCCGTGATCGCGGTGGGTGCGGTGAGGAAGGGGCGCACCTCCAGCCACTCGCGAAGAGGTTCACCGCCCGCACCGGGCGCCGCAGACAGTTCGGCAGCGAGTTCGAGAGCACGGTCGTAACTGTCGACATCGATCGCCATCCAGCCGGCGATCAGGTCTTTGGTCTCCGCGAACGGGCCGTCGGTGACCGGCGGGCGACCCTCACCGTCGTATCGCACGAACGTTCCCTCCATCGACAGCGCCTGGCCGTCCACGAATTCGCCGTTGCGTTGCAGGCGGGTCGCGAAGTCTTCCATGAACTGCATATGGGCGGACACCTCCTCGGGCTTCCACTGGTCCATCGGTGTGTCGAACAGCGGTGCCGGGCCACCCCGGTAGTGCTTGAGCAACAGGTACTTGGCCATCGTCTTCTCCTTGGTGGGTACGGCCCATTGTGGCCGTTTCACTACGGGGACGGAGTCGCTCGGTGGTTCTCGACATCGGCTTGTCCATGAATTCAGAAAATGTGGCGAACGATGTGAGACGATTACGCAAAACAGTCTCAACTCTTGCTCTACCCCCGAGGAGAACCTGTGTCCGCGACACTGCCAGACCAGCGTGTACCCGTCCCCGGTTTCCCGACGGCCGTCAAGTACGGCGCGGCTCAGAACAACCGGTGGCTCAGGACCGTCCGTCGAGCAGCTGTCAAGACAACTGGTCGCGACCTCTTTCCCACGGACGATCAAATCCGGACATTCGCCGAAGACATGTTCCGCAGTGACCCCGTGGCCGAACGATTTGTCGACGAGGTGTACGGCGAGCTGGGAGCGCCCGCTGCCCGCGCCCTTCTCGACAAGGCCTTGACGGAGGGGCTCGATTCCATCGAGGACCCTCCCGCAGCGATGAAGGCGCTGTTCGAGGAGTTCGAAACCGTCCCCGACTGGGTGGATCCGGCGATGATCGCCGAAGGAGAGGCCATCTGGCGTCGATGGGGCACCTCGCTGTTCAGCGTGGCGGGCGGCATCACCCTGGAGATGTATACCGAGGCGGCTGTGGCCACACCGCTGTCGCTGGCGGGCGGTTACGCGGGGGACAACGCCCTGCGTAGGTTCCTCGAGACGGCCCGTTTCTGGATCGACGTGTCCGAGCCGGACGCGTTGTTGACACCTGGATCGGCCGGCCGTGCCACAGCCATGCGGGTTCGCGTGATGCACGTGTGGGTGCGCCGAAAGGTCGCCGAGCATCCCGAATGGGACACCGAGCGGTGGGGTGTGCCCATCAGCCAGTCGTACCAGTTGTTGACGCTGCTCGGTGGCAGCGTCGTCCCGGCGATGGCTCTCTGGCTGGTGGGGGTGCAGACCTCGCTCCGGGAGATCCGGGTGCTGTTGCATTACCAGCGCTATCTCGGTCATCTCTTGGGCGTCCGCATGCAGTGGTATCCCGAATCGATCGCCGACTCGCTTCGGCTCCTGGCGTTGGTCAATTCCGCCCGCAGTTACGACGCGGGCGGTCACGGCGCCGAACTCATCGAATCGTTCCCAGCCGCATTTGCGCCTCGCGATGGTCACACCGGTGTTCGACGCTTGCGTGAAAAGTACAACGCCACAATGTATTCCGCCTATTCGGCGGTTTTCATGATGCCGTGGACGCGCCGCCGGTACAACATGCCGAGTGCGGCGCCCGGGATTGCCTGGATCATCGCGCGACTGCCTGCGGTGGTGCTGATCGAGACCGTCCGCCGGATCTGCCCTCCGTTCGCCCGTCTCCACGAGTCCATCATGCGCAAACACCGGGAGAACTGGCACGACGCGCAGATGGAAGGCCGGTCGGCCGAATTCGACGCCAGCGGGGGTTTGCGGCGGTGAGTGTGGTCGAGGCGTGGAACGGTCCGGGCCGTCGCGACGGTGAACTCACCGTGGTACGCCCGTCCGACAACGGAGTCCATCTCCCTTCGCACGGAAAGCCATTCGAGCACTGGTACTTTGACGCCACGTTCGACAACGGGTATTCGATCGTCGTGTTCTTCAACAAGCGCCGCCCGGAAGACATGCCATGGGCGCGTCCCTGGGTTGAGGTCACGCTGTATTCGCCGGATGGATCTCGGCAGCAGTTCTCCAAGAGATATTCACGATCGAAGGCAACGTTCACCGCCGACCGGGCCGATGTGACCATCGGTGAGAACCGTGCCCACATCGAATCGGTCTCGGCGCCTCTGCCGAGCTATCTGGTCCATGCGGCGATCGGCGGGATTGAACTCGATCTCCGTTTCGACAGCGTGATGAGGCCCTGGATGCCGGGCAGTGGCGAGACGCATTTCACCGACGCCGAGTCGTTCGGCTGGGTGGTCGGTGCTCCGAGAGCGACAGTGACGGGATGGGTGAGCCTCGGGGACAACAAGTTCGACGTCATGGGCCAGGGGTACGCCGACCACAATTGGGGCACCGGCGACATGAAAAGGGTCATCGACCGCTGGCACTGGGGCCGGCTGTACCTAGCGGACTATTCGCTGCTCTACGCCACCGTCATGACGCAGCGGCGGTTCGATTCCCACGTGATCAGCCCGCTCATGCTGGCACGCGACAACGAGGTGGTCCTGAGTACGGGGGAGACGATCCTGACCGAGGGACCACCGGCGTTCGATGAGGACGCGGGCCGCACCTACCCGACTTCGGTGACCCTGCACGTTCCCGGTGAAATGGAGCTGATCTTGCAGGTGCGCAACGTGATTCATGCCGAGGATATTGTGCGAGGGGTTCCGATCGTGGGCAGCGCCCCGCTGCGACCGCTGGCATATCGCCTCATCGGTCACCCGGGATATTTCCGGTTCTACTCCGACTTCGAGCTCACCGTGCACACGTCCGGTGGCGCGTTGACGAGAACGGGGACCACTCTTCACGAACTGGTCGCCCTGAGCTAGAGCGGCAACCCAGTCGGCCACCAGGGGGATCTCACCCGTGCGCAGTTTGCGGTCTAGACGAACCCAGCTCAGGTCAGCTGCGACGCCGCGTCCGGGTCGACGAACCACACGGTTGCGTCCGTGCCGTGCGCCCCGGCACACGGCCAGTCCAGAGGATCGGCCCCACCGACTCCGGCGGCCACCGCCTCGGCCTTCTCGGCGCCGGACACCAGGAACCAGACCTCGCGGGCCCGGGCGACAGCCGGGAACGTCAGCGTGATCCGCTGGGGCGGTGGCTTGGGTGAGTCGGTGACGGCGACCACGGTGGCGTCGGCTTCGGCAGTTGCCGCACTGTGGGGGAACAGCGAGTTGATGTGCCCCTCACCGCCCATCCCGACCAGATGGACGTCGAACTCCGGTACCAGATGGCCGTCGCCGGCTTTCGACGACAACGTCGCAGCGTAAGCGGCCGCCGCCGCTTCGATGTCGTCGCCGAACTCGCCATCGGACGCAGCCATGACGAACACCCGATCCGGTTGCACCGGAACGTGGTTGAGTAGCGCATCGTAAGCCTGCCCGGCGTTCCGTTCGGGGTCGTCGGCGGTGACGAACCGTTCGTCACCCCAGTAGATGTCCACCGCGGACCAGTCGATGTCGCCGGAGTCCTTGGCCAGAGCTTCCAGTAGCGCGATTCCGTTGCTACCTCCGGTCAGTACCACCGAGGCGCTGCCGCGCGCGGCCTGCGCCGAGGTGACCGTGGCGATGAACCGCGCCGCCACCGACTCGACGAGCGCGGACTTGTCCGCGCAGTGGATCACCTGCGCATCGGCGTTCATGCGTGCACCTTGTCTTTCGCTCGGGTCAGCCCATCGACGCCCTGCAGGGCGAGGTGGTAGATCTCGTCCGGATCGAGTCGCCGCAGCTCTTCGGCGAGGCAGTCGCGGATGTCACGACCGGGTAGGGCCACCTTGCCGTCGGGCTTGCCCGGAATGGAGATGATGGCCTGGTTGCTCATACCGACGCACAGCACCAGCGGTCCGGCCTCGCGTTCGAGGGTCACCTTGAAGCTGCCGACCGATCGGGTCACCGGCACCTTAAGAACGGCATGCAACCAACCGGCGAGCAGATCGACCGCGGGAGATCCCGCAGGGCCCTCGACCTCAGCGGACACCGCTGCACTGTGCGGCGGTTGATCGAGCGCCGAGGTGAGCAAGGCGCGCCACGGGGTGATCTGGGACCACGCGATGTCCGAGTCGCCGGGGGAGTACGTCCTCAGTCGCTCGGCGAGGGCTGCGGGCACATCGGATGCCTTGTTGGTGTCGGTGATACGGCGCCTTCCGAGCTGCCCCATCGGATCGGCGGCAGGATTCTCGGGTGGCCGGCCCGGCCACCACGTCACCACCGGCGTGTCCGGCAGCATGAACGGGATGACCACGCTCTCACCGTGATTCGCCAATTCGCCGTAGAGATGCAGAACCACCACCTCCGACGCGCCTGCGTCGCCGCCCACCCGGATTTGTGCGTCCAGTCGCGACTTCATCCGACGGTCGCCGCACGACACCACGATCACCCGGCAAGGGTGCTCGCGACTGGCCTCGTTGGCCGCGTCGATCGCGCCTTCGGTGGGTTCGCCCTCGTCCGAGCAGACGAGCAGGGTCAGCACCCGGCCCGACGTGAAAGCACCGCCGGCATCACGGATCTTGATGAGTTCCTTGCTGATCGCGGTGGTGCTGGTATCGGGCAGTTCGACAATCACGACTGGAACTCCTTCGTCGGCATGACTACAACTCCTTGGTCGCCCTCGCAGCGCTGCTGCTCCATCTGCCCGACACCGATCACGGACGTCGCCAGGTCCGTCCGTGCCGGGCCAGCATCTCCTCGGCCGATCTCGGACCCCAGGTGCCCGATTCATAGCCGTCGGGCTTTCCGTTCGCTGCCCAGTGTTCGAGCACCGGGTCGAGGATCTTCCAGGACAGTTCGACCTCGGCATTGACCGGGAACAGCGATGGCTCGCCGAGCAGCACATCGAGGATCAGACGCTCGTACGCCTCGGGGGACGACTCGGTGAAGGCCTGCCCGTAACTGAAGTCCATGTTGACGTCCCGGACCTCCATGGACGACCCCGGCACCTTCGACCCGAAACGCAACGTGATGCCCTCGTCCGGCTGTACCCGGATCACCAGTGCGTTCTGGCTGAGCTCTTCGGTCATCGTCTGATCGAACGGCAGGTGCGGCGCGCGCTTGAACACCAGTGCGATCTCGGTGACCCTGCGGCCCAGGCGCTTTCCCGTCCGTAGGTAGAAGGGGACGCCCGCCCACCGCCTGCTGTCGACCTCGAGTGCGATGGCGGCGAAGGTCTCGGTGGTCGAGTCCGCGGCAAAGCCCTTCTCGTCCTTGAGCCCCGGCACCTCTTCGCTGCCCTGCCAGCCGGCTTCGTACTGTCCGCGTGCGGTGTTCTCGTCGAGCGGCAGGATGTTGCGTGTTGCGGAGAGGACCTTGATCTTCTCGGTCTGCAGTTCGTGTGGTTCGAACGAGATGGGTTCTTCCATCGCGATCAGGGCCATCAGCTGGATCAGGTGGTTCTGGATCACATCGCGGGCGGCGCCGATGCCGTCGTAGTAACCGGCCCGGCCTCCGAGTCCGATGTCCTCAGCCATCGTGATCTGCACGTGGTCCACGTAGTGCGAGCTCCACACCGGATCGAACAGCTGGTTGGCAAAGCGCAGCGCCAGGATGTTCTGCACGGTCTCTTTGCCGAGGTAGTGGTCGATGCGGAACACGGAGTGCTCCGGGAAGACGGTGTTCACCACCGAGTTCAGCTCTTTCGCGCTCTCCAGGTCGTGCCCGAACGGCTTCTCGATGACCACGCGCCGCCAATGGTCGTCGGACTGCTCGGCCAGCCCCGACTTCGACAGCTGCTCACACACCACCGGGAAGGCCGCCGGCGGGATCGACAGGTAGAAGGCGTGATTACCCTCAGTTCCGCGCTTCTCGTCGAGTTCACCGAGGGTGTCCCGGAGCTTCTCGAAGGCCGTGTCATCGTCGAACGTGCCCTGGACGAACCGGAAGCCCTCGCTGAGCCGCTCCCAGACGTCCTCGCGGAACGGCGTACGGGAATGAGCGCGCACGGCGTCGTGCACCACCTCGGAGAAGTCCTCGTGGTCCCAGTCCCGGCGGGCGAATCCGACCAGCGCGAAACCGGGGGGTAGGAGCCCCCGGTTCGCGAGGTCGTACACCGCGGGCATCAACTTGCGCTTCGCGAGGTCGCCGGTCACGCCGAAGATGACAAGACTGCTGGGCCCGGCGATGCGGGGCAGACGCTTGTCACGGTCGTCGCGCAGCGGATTCGTCCACTGCCCGGCTGCGTCCTTGGCCAAGGGATCAGGCCTTCGAGCCGGCTGCCAACTGTTCCGCGGTGGCGTCGAGCAGTTCCTGCCACGCCACCTCGAACTTCTCCACGCCCTCGTTCTCCAGCGTCAGGAAGACGTCGGTGAGGTCGACCCCGATCCCGGAGAGCGCATCGAACACCTCCTGCGACGCGGGACCCTGGCCGATGATCGAGTTGGGGTTGACCTTCCCATGATCAGCGAAGGCATCCATCGTCTTCTCGGGCATCGTGTTCACCGTTCCGGGGGCCACCAGCTCGCCGACGTACAGGGTGTCCGGCAGACTCGGGTCCTTGACGCCGGTGGAGGCCCACAGTGGGCGTTGGGCATTGGCCCCAGCGGCGGCCAGTGCGCGGAAGCGCGGCTGCTCCTCGAACACCTTCTGGTAGGCGACGTAGGCGAGTCGGGCGTTGGCCAGGCCGGCCTTTCCCTTGAGTGCCTTCGCCTCGTCGCTGCCGATGGCATCGAGTCGCTTGTCGATCTCGGTGTCCACGCGAGAGACGAAGAACGATGCGACCGAATGGATCTTGGACAGATCGTGCCCCGCTGCCGATGCCTTCTCCAGGCCCTCGATGTAGGCGCCCATGACCAGCTCATAACGTTCGACCGAGAAGATCAACGTCACGTTCACGCTGATGCCCTCGGCGATGACCTTGGTGATGGCCGGGATGCCCGCTTCTGTTGCCGGGATCTTGATCAGCAGGTTGGGACGATCGACGATCTTCCACAGCTCCACCGCCTGCGCCACGGTCTGGTCGGAGTCGTGGGCGAGACGCGGGTCGACCTCGATCGAGACCCGCCCGTCGACACCCTTGGATGCCTCGTACTGCGGGGCGAGCACGTCGCACGCGTTGCGCACGTCGTCCGTGGTGACCGTGCGGATGGTGGCATCCACATCGGCGCCGCGGGCGGCCAGCTCGTTGACCTGATCGTCGTAGGCGTTGCCCTTGGACAATGCCGCCTGGAAAATCGACGGGTTGGTGGTGACACCCACCACCGACTTGGTGGCGATCAGTTCGGCGAGATTGCCGGACTGGATGCGGGTGCGAGAGAGATCGTCGAGCCAGACCGAGACGCCGGCCTGGGACAGTGCGGCAAGATTGGCGTTCTGTTCGCTCATTTTGCGCTCCAATTCAAGTGTTGTGCAGATCTCAGTTGGTTTTTGCGACCGAACGCTCGGCGGCGGCGATGACGGCCTCTGCGGTGATACCGAACTTCTCGTAGAGCACCTTGTAGTCGGCAGAGGCGCCATAGTGCTCGATGGACACGATCTCACCGGCGTCGCCGACGAGGCGGTACCACGGCATCGCGATACCGGCTTCCACGACCACTCGGGCCTTCACCGTGGGCGGCAGCACCGAATCGCGGTAGCTGCTGTCCTGCTCGTCGAACCACTCCACGCATGGCATCGACACGACGCGGGCATTGATTCCCTTGTCCTTCAAGGCCTTTTGCGCCTCGACGGCGAGGTACACCTCGGACCCGGTGCCGATCAGGATGACCTGAGGATCTCCCTCGGGCTCTGACAGGACGTATCCGCCCTTCGCCACACCCTCGGCCGACGTTCCCTCCAGGATCGGGATGTTCTGCCGGGTGAGCGCCAGCCCGACCGGATTGTGCCGCCGGGTCATGATGGCCTGCCATGCGTAGGCCGTCTCGTTGGCGTCGCCGGGGCGCACCACGTCGAGATCGGGGATCGCGCGCAGCGCCGCCAGGTGCTCGATCGGTTGGTGGGTGGGTCCGTCCTCGCCCAGCCCGATCGAGTCGTGGGTCCACACATAGATGGGATCGGTCTTCATCAGCGCGGCCAGTCGCACGGCCGGCCGCATGTAGTCGGCGAACTGAAGGAACGTTCCGCCGTATGCGCGGGTCGGTCCGTGCCGGACGATGCCCGACAAGATCGCACCCATCGCGTGTTCACGGATGCCGAAGTGCAGCGTGCGCCCGTACGGGTTCGCGCTCCAGTTCTTGGTGCTGATCCCGGTGGGGCCGAAGGACGCGGCTCCGTCCATGGTGGTGTTGTTGCTGCCTGCGAGGTCAGCGGAACCACCCCATAGTTCGGGCAGAACGGGTCCGAGAGCTGAGAGCACCTTGCCCGACGCCGATCGGGTGGCCACATCCTTGTCGCCGACCTCCCACTTGGGGAGCGCATCGGTCCAGCCGTCGGGCAGGCCGTTCACCACGAGGCGGTCGAGCAGAGCCTTGCGGTCCGGATTCGCCTCGGCCCACTCGTCGAACGACTTCTCCCAGGCCTTGCGCCGTTCGGCGCCCCGGTCCACGAGCTGCCGGGTGTGCGCGATGACCTCGTCCGCGACCTCGAACGTCTGGTCGGGGTCGAATCCCAGCAGCTTCTTGGTCTCGGCGACCTCATCATCACCGAGCGCGCTGCCGTGGGCGCTGCCGGTGTTCATCTTGTTGGGCGCGGGGTAGCCGATGATGGTGCGCAAGACGATGATCGACGGCTTGTCGATCACGGCCTTGGCCTTCTCGACGGCCTCTTCGATCGCGGTGACGTTCTCGCCGCCCTCGACGTGCTGGACGTGCCAGCCGTATGCCTCATAGCGAGCGGCGACGTCCTCGGACAGCGCGATGTCGGTGTCGTCTTCGATCGAGATGTGGTTCTTGTCGTAGAACACGATGAGGTTGCCCAGCTGCTGGGTGCCTGCCAGTGAGCTGGCCTCCGAGGTGACGCCCTCTTCGATGTCGCCGTCGGAAGCGATCACGTAGATGTAGTGGTCGAACGCACTCTGGCCGACCGGTGCGTCCGGATCGAACAGTCCACGCTCGTAGCGGGCCGCCATCGCCATCCCGACCGACGAGGCAAGTCCCTGACCGAGCGGCCCGGTGGTCATCTCCACGCCGCGCGTGTGGCGGTACTCGGGATGGCCGGGCGTCTTGGACTCGTAGGTGCGCAGCGCCTTCAGATCGTCGAGTTCGAGGCCGAATCCGCCGAGGTAGAGCTGGATGTACAGCGTCAGGCTCGAGTGTCCGCAGGACAGGATGAAGCGGTCGCGGCCCATCCAGTCCGTATCCGTGGGGTCATGCCGCATCACTCGCTGGAACAGCGTGTAGGCCAGCGGCGCCAGGCTCATGGCTGTGCCGGGGTGTCCACTGCCGCATTTCTGAACCGCGTCTGCGGCCAGAACCCGCACTGTGTCAACGGCTTTGGTGTCCACCTCGCTCCAGTCAGCAGGGTGTGAGGGCTGTGTTAGCGCGCGAATCTCATCTGTTGCTGACACGATCGTGTGAACTCCTCCAAGCTCGACTTTCCGTACATGGCAGGCTGCGAACAGCCCACGTCAAGCCTAGACGTCTCCCGGTCCCATGGCGCGATACGGGACTGAATAACTCTCCGGTTCACCTTCGGGGACCTGACCGACGAGGTCAGGCGCCGGATCGGACCTCGATTGCCGTTCTGGGGTACCGGCCGTCTACCATTCCCTGTAGTAGATGAGCGAGTCAGGAGATCTAGTGCGGATTGGGGAACGTGTGAGCCGACACGGTTTCGCCTCCTCCCCAGCGTCAGGTGGTGAGGCTCCGCCCATGCAGCGCCCCACCAGCATGCGCGGGAGGATCTCGGGAACGGCATTGGCCTATCTCGCTCTCACCAAGCCACGGGTCATCGAGTTGCTCCTCGTGGCGACCATCCCCGTGATGCTGCTGGCCGACCGTGGTCGGGTGGACCTGGCCCTGATGGCCTGGACACTGCTGGGCGGCTGGCTCGGCGCGGCGAGCGCCAACACGCTCAACATGGTGGTCGACGCCGACATCGACCAGAAGATGAAGCGCACCGAACGCCGGCCTCTGGCCCGCCACGCGGTGTCCACCAGAAGCGCACTCATCTTCGGGATCGTGCTGGGCGCGGCATCGTTCGCGGTGTTGTCGACGATGGCAAACCTGCTCAGCGCCCTGTTGGTGATGGCGACAATCGCGTTCTACGTCTTCGTCTACACGATGGTGCTCAAGCGCCGTACGTGGCAGAACGTGGTGTGGGGCGGAGCGGCCGGATGTATGCCGACCCTCGTCGGCTGGGCTGCCGTCACCGGCAGCCTGAGCTGGCAGCCTGTGGTGCTGTTCATGGTGATCTTCTTCTGGACGCCACCGCACACCTGGGCGCTGGCGATGCGTTACAAAGAGGACTACCGCGCAGCGGGTGTGCCCATGCTCCCCGTCATCGCCACCGAGATCCAGGTCACCCGGCAGATGCTGTTCTATACGTGGGCGACGGTTCTCAGCACGCTGGTGTTGTGTCTGGCCACTGGCTGGATCTACACGGCCGTGGCCCTCGCCGCGGGCGGCTGGTTCATCTACGTGGTCCACAAGCTCTACCGCGCCACCCTGCGCGGTGAGGAAGTCACCCCGCTCAAGGTCTTCTTGCAGTCCAACGAATATCTCGCGATAGTCTTCTGCGGACTGGCGATCGATTCGGTGATCGGATTGCCGACGCTGACAAGCTTGTTCTGACGGGCACCACCGGCCGCTGGCCGGTGCGAGGTGATTTGGGGGAAACATGTCGTACCCACCTGGGCAGGGTCAGGGGCCCGGAAACAACGACTGGCGGCCGTATTCGGAGCCGACTCAGGTCGGCCAACCCCAGTTCGGTCCATCGCAGTACGGTCAGCAGCAGCCGCCGCCCGACAACGGTCAGGGCGGACAGTTCTATGGCCAGCCCGATCCCGCTTACAACCCGTATCAGCCCTACCCGGCTGCCGGCGGACAGTGGGGCCCGCCCCAGCCCCGAAAATCGCGCACGCCGCTGATCATCGGCCTCGTCGCGGTCGCAGTGCTCGTTGTCGTGGCTGTTGTGGTTGCACTCGTCGTCGCGCTCGGCGGGGGAGGGGCGAGCAGCGATCCGGAGTCAGCAGTGGAGGGGTATCTCACGGCGCTGTCCGACGGCGATGCCGCCAAGGCGCTGGACCTGTCAAAGTCGCCCGCGTCCGAACTCCTGCTCACCGACGACATCCTGAAACAACAGCAGGAAATCGCCAAGATCTCGGACATCTCGATCGTGGATGTCCAGAAGATGGGCGAAATGGCCACGGTCCAGGCCACCTACCAATTCGGAGACCGCAAGGCCGACGAGAGTTTTGTCCTGCACAAGACCGGGGATTCCTGGCGGCTGGACGAGGGCGTCGTCGCAGTGGACGTCAGCAGCCTCGGAGGCATTCCAGGGCTCACCGCCTTCGGCGTCCCTGTCGAGGGCGAGGCCAAGGTGTATGTGTTCCCCGGGCCCGTGAAGTGGGGCAGTGCCGACGAGAACTTCGCGGTCGTGAACGGCAAGGAAAAGGACTTCCCGGTCGCAGGGACAAGTTACGGGTCGTTCCCGGACCTGACTGCTGAACTCAGCGGCAAAGGACAGAACGCGGTGAATACAGCGGTCCAGGCCCACCTGGACGAGTGTGCGTTGTCGGTCCAGGTCGACGCGGCAACGGACAAGCCGGACTGTGGCCAGCGGACGTACGCCTACAACGCCGAACCGGGCTCGGCGAAATGGACTGCGCCGGCGCAATTGCCTGCCCTCGACTACCGCCTGGGATACGACAACCCCGAGGAAGTGTCGGTCGACGGCGAGATGGAGTGGTCGGTGACCTTCCGCACGACCGCGTCGGGTTCACGACCGGCCGAGACCAAGACGGAGACCGTCACGGACTACCTGTACGGCACCGTCGACCTGGCCCAGAATCCGCCGGTGTTCACACCCGAAGGATGACCGGCCTGCGCCTCAGGTCTACTGCGGCGTGAGGACAACCGACCCCGTGGTCGCCCGGGCGGCTAGATCGATGTGCGCCTGCCTCGCCTCGGCCAGTGGATACGAGTGGGCGACCCGCACGGTGACGCTGCCGTCGGCGATCCCGCTCATCACCTCACCGGCGCGCCACGCCAACTCTTCGGGGTCGGAGATGAAGTGTTTGAGGGTTGGCCGGGTGACCGACAGTGAGCCCGCGGCGTTGAGTCGTTGTAGGTCAAAGGGTGGGACCGGTCCGCTGGCCGCGCCGAAGAGAACAACGATTCCCCGGATCGCAGTCGCGGCGAGACTCTGTTCGAACGTGTCTGCACCCACGCCGTCATAGGCGACGGACACGCCCGCGCCACCGGTGAGGGAGCGCACCTGTTCGGCCACCTGGTCTCCGTATCGCAGCACTTCGTCGGCCCCCGCCCGCCGGGACAGGTCTTCCTTCGCGTCGTTCGACACGGTGGTGATGACCCGCAGTCCTCTGGCCTTGGCCATCTGGGTGAGCACCAGGCCGACGCCGCCTGCGCCGGCATGGACGAGGACGGTGTCGCCCGGGCGCGGGTGGGCGGCACCATCGAGCAGGTAGTGCGCAGTGATCCCCTGCAGCAGAGCGGACGCCGCGACGTCGTCGGCGATGGTCTCGGGTACGGCCACGGCGCGCGCTGCCGGCACCACGACGAGTTCGGCGTAGCTCGAGGGTGCATCGCACCACGCGACCCGCTGGCCGACCGACATCGAGTCGACATCGGGGCCGACCGCCACGACCTCACCGGCGCCTTCACTGCCCGGGATGAACGGCAGCGTCATCGGATACATGCCGGACCGCTGGTACGTGTCGATGAAGTTCACACCGATCGCCGCGGCGCGCACCAGGACCTCACCAAGACCGGGTTCGGGATCTGCGGTCTCGACCACATCCATCACTTCGGGCCCACCGTGCTGACTGACCTGGATCGCATGCATGACTCAGTTGTACCGAGCCCGTCAGAGTGTCCGGTGATCGGCCCCGCCGCGGTGCGCAATATGCTGTGACACATGAGCGACCACAAGGGTGTCATCTCGGCCATTTCGAAGTTCGTGGCCCGCGAGGGTGGTTCGGCCACCGCTGTCCTGCAGGGGATCGGCGCCTCAGGCGTCCGCATCACGCTGGTGGGCGGGGCGGGCGGAATCCTGGGCGATCAGGTGGTCCGGGACATGGAGACCGCAAAGCAGATCGTGGAACAGGTCGACGGGGTCGAGATCGGCGAGTGGGATCGCGACCTCACGTCGACGGTTGATGTCCGTCCCGGGCACTACCGCAAGATGGCCGGCTGGGTGGCCAACACCTAGACGGAAGCCGCCCCTTCCAGGGGGGCGTCAGACCGCTGCGGCCGTTCGTGGCTCGGCCGGCGACGCCGTCAGTGGATTCCCGGTTGATCGGGGACGCATTCCCACCCAGAGAGCTGCTGTTGCGGCAACGCAGGCTCCTGCTCCGGCGACGTGCATGACCACCAGCGCCGCGGGGATGTCGGTGAGGTACTGGGTGATCCCGATGACCGCCTGCGCTACGACCACAGCCACCACCACGTACAGCCGGCGTTTGAGCCTGCTCGGAGCGCCGACCGCGAACAGCGCGAAACCGATCGCCAGGAGCAGCGACAGGTAGGCGATCAGCAGATCGGCGTGTAGGTGCACGAGTGTGGTCACCTCGATCTTCAAGCGGGGAACCGGCTTGTCGATGCTCTTGTCACCGGCGTGCGGGCCGGCTCCGGTCACCATCGTTCCGGCGATCAGAACTCCGGTCATCACCACAGCCGACAGGACGGTGAGCCACCGGAGGGCAGCCGGGACCACGGGGACGGCTTGCACGTCATCTGGCTCGCGGACTTTCTCGAGCAGGAGTACGGACAACCACACCATGGCCATCGACAGCAGAAGGTGGATGGCGACCGTCCACCACAGCAGTCCGGTGAGCACGGTGATGCCGCCGACAACGGCCTGGACCACGGTGGACGCCGGCATCAGCCAGGCGTACACACGAACCTCGTACCTGCGTCGTGCCCTGGTGACAGCGATGACGATCAACGCGGCGGTGAGCACCACTGCGAACGTCAGGAGCCGGTTGCCGAACTCGACGGCCTGATGGATCGCGGCGACTTCGGGGTGCGCGGTGGGTGTGAAGCTGCCCGGGAAGCATTGGGGCCACGTCGGGCATCCCAGACCCGAGGACGTCACGCGGACCACCGATCCGGTGACCGCGATTCCCGCCTGGGTGAGCACCACCGCCAACGCCAGCAGGGTCTGGACGCGGAGCGAGGGGAGGGGGAGCCGGTCGACTAGCCGGACAAACAGGCGGTACACGCCTTCGATGGTAGGGGCAGGGCGAATGTGACCTGGGTCCAGGTGAGGCAATCAGGTGAAGCGGAAATACCGGACGGCGGCGATGCCCGCCGCGGCGCCCCAGATCGCCAGGACGGCGAGTCCGAACACATCGACAGAGCCCGCGGTCGCCTGGTGCAGTGCCTCGCTGAGGGCTCCGGACGGAGTGCATCGCGCAAACCATTCGACGAGGTCGGGAACGCGGTCCCCGATCACCACGATGGATCCGATGCCGATGAATGCGAACCACAGCAGATTGGCCAGGGCCAGCACAACTTCGGCTTTGAGTGTGCCTCCGAGGAGCAGTCCCATCGCCGAGAACGCCAGCGTGCCGATCGCGATCGCGATGATGCCGAGCAACAGCCCGCCGATCGACGGTCGCCAGCCCAGTGCTGCACCGATCAGACCGAGCACGACGGCCTGTCCGCTGACCACGATGGCCACCGCGACGGATTTGCCGACAATGACACCCCAACGTGGGAGGGGCGTGGCGCCCAATCGTTTCAGTGCGCCGTACCGACGGTCGAATCCGACGGCGATCGCCTGGCCGGTGAATGCGGTGGACATCACGGCCACGGTCATGATGGCGGGAACGAAGGTGTCCGTGCGAGATTCGTCGAAGTCACCGATCGGCAGGAGGCACAGCCCGATCAGCAATGTGATCGGGATGAACATCGTCAGGAGTTGCTGCTCGCCGTTGCGCAGCAGCAACATCAGCTCGATCCGGGACTGCGCCACGATCATCTGACGGATGGGGGCGGGTCTCGGACGTGGACTGAAAGTGCCGGCGGCGAAACGGTTCGGCGTGCTCATCCGCGCATGCCCCGGCCGGTCAGCTCGAGGAAGACATCTTCCAGGCTCCTGGTCTCGACCCGCAGGTCGGTGGCGAGGACATTGATCTTGGCGCACCACGACGTCACGGTGACCAGCACTTGCGGCGTCACCTGGCCGGTCACCAGGTAACCGCCGGGGGTCACCTCGGTGCACGAATACTCTTCGGGCAGAACAGTTCTGAGCAAAGTAAGGTCCAGTCCCCGTGGTGCTTGGAATCGCAGCTCGTTCTCGGCGCCGCGGCTGGTCAGTTCGGCGGGTGTGCCTTTGGCCACCTCGACACCGTGGTCGATGATGAGGACCTGGTCGGCCAGTTCCTCGGCTTCGTCCATCAGGTGTGTGGTGATCAGCACCGAGACCCCGTCGGCCCGCAGACGGTCGATCAGCTCCCACACCATGATCCGGGCGTGGGCGTCCATGCCGGCCGTCGGTTCATCGAGGAACACCACTTCGGGTCGACCCACCAGCGCGCAGGCCAGGGCGAGTCGTTGTTGCTGCCCACCGGACAGCCGCCGGTAGGAGGTTCGCTGGGCGTCGACGAGTCCGAGGTTCTCCAGGAGCCAGTCCGTGTCGATGGGGTCGGCGGAGTACGACGCGCACAGGCGCAGCATCTCGCCGGCCCGGGCGCCCGGATAGGCTCCGCCACCCTGGAGCATCACACCGATCCGGCTTCGCACTTGGTCGTTGTCGGCGAGTGGGTCCAAACCGAGGAGACTCACCTCGCCCTCGTCAGGGGCCTGAAATCCCTCGCAGATCTCGACGGTGGTGGTCTTACCCGCTCCGTTCGGACCGAGAATTGCCAGGATCTCGCCGCGCTGCAGTTCGAGGTCGAGGCCGCCCACGGCAGTGGTGTCACCAAAGCGTTTGACGAGTCCCTTGACCGACAGCGCGGGTCCATCGACGCCGACGCCGGCGATACCGGGGGCGGACGACGGGCTGCTCACAACCACCAAGAGTAAGCGCCCGTTTGCCCGGCTCGGTACACGGGTGAGGCGAAACCGGCGGCGTCGGCGGTCAGTTGTCGACCGCGGCCGGTGCCGCCTGGGCGACTTTGGCGCGCCGCCGGCGCTGCCAGGGCATCTCCTCGAAGAACAGGGCTGTGAGAATGGCCACCAACAGGACCGCGGCAACGATTGCCTCGGCCAGCTGGAAGCCGCGGGTGCCCGCCCCGGTGGGCAACACCACGACGGAGATGATCGCCGAGATCGACACCGAGATGATCCGGAACCACCGCCCTGTCGCCCATGCGGCGAGGGGGATGATGGCCCACAGCAGGTACCACGGCTGCACGAAGGGGAAGAAGAGCACGACGGTTCCCATCGCCAATCCCAGTGCGCCGACCGGGTGCAATCGGCCGGCCAGGGCCGCCAGGAGCCAGCGCACGACGAGGACTGCAGCAACCGCCTGCGCGGCCGGGCGCGCGACATCGAGCATTGCCTGGGTGTGGTCGCCCAGGCCGAGCAAGACCCCGATCCGTCCGGTCGTCACCGACAAGAACGTGGGCATGGACATCCACGAGCGCACCACGTCGCCGGTGGACAGCGTTTTGGTCCATCCGAAGCCGAGACCGGTGCCCACACAGATCGCCACCATCACCGCGACCAGGATGACGCCGAGGAACGCGGCCGACGCCGACAACGCTCCGAGACTGCGTCTGGACCGCTGCCAGTACTCGCGGGGAGGCGCGTGCCGCAGTGCCGGAAGGGTCGCTCCCCACCGACGGGCCAGCGCGATGCCGACAAATCCGAAGGCCAGGATGGACGCGATCTTGATCATGCAGGAGGCGGCGATCACGACGGCGCCCGCGATCAGCAGCAGCCCGGCCCGGCTGGGCCACACCGAACCGGGTCTTCGGAGCCGCTCGGGTGAGTCGAGTCCCCGGAAGCACAGTTCCATACCCGCGAGCATCAGCCCGAGCATCAGGGCTTCGTTGTGGATGCCGCCCACCAGATGCAGGATGAGCAGGGGATTCATCGCCCCCAGCCACAGCGCGGCCACCGGCGACACCCCGCACCGCTTCGCCAGTCGCGGCAGGGCCCACACGATCAGGCCCACGCCGAACAGGGCAAGCGCCCGATGCGCCACCAGCGCCGCGGGGATGTATTCGCCGGTGACGTGGGTGATGTTGTCGCCGAGCCACAGGAACAGCGGCCCGTAGGGCGCAGGCGTCTCGCGCCACAGGTTGGGGACCGATCTGGTGAAGACGTGGTCGATGCCCAGTCCGGCGGCGGGACTGACGACGTAGGGATCGAGGCCGCGGGCGGCGATCTCGCTCTGCGCGAGGTAGGAGTAGACGTCCTTGCTGAGCATCGGCGGGGCCACGACGAAGGGCATCAGCCAGACCAGCAACGTGCGGTCGGCTTGCCTGCGGGTCATCCGTCTCGGCGGGGCATGCCCTTTCATGACGTCGCCGCCCACTCGGCCGACCGCGAATCGGCCGAGGAGAAGCCACGCGAGGACGAGGATCACGGTGCCCGCGAGAGAGAAGGTCAGCGCTGTGGGCCACATTCGCGACGGCAGCGACAGCACGCGAGCACCGGCAAGTGGGTTCTGCAGCACCGGCAGTGCACCGGTCCCCAGTGAGCCGACCAGAACCAGCACCGCGCCGGTTGCGCCGAACAGACGAATCCGCAGCAGTCGCTTGGACTCGTCGCGGTTGAGTGGGCCCACCTCGCCCTCGTCGCCGTGCAGTCGCGCAACGGTGAGCCCGTAGTCGCCGGTGGCGTCGCGGTCAGGCGGGCCGTCCCCGTTCCGAAGCCCCAGGTAATCGAGGGATCGGCGGAAACCGGTACGCACAGGGGTCGATCGGGCCGGCGCCGATGCCTTCGGCTCGGGTTCGGTGACTGTGGTTTCCGGCACAGCAGAGACTGTAGTGGTCGCTCATGGGCAGCGGCCCGGGCCTGCATGTTCGTTGATCGTCGCCGCCTGAATGGTTAGAGAAAGTGGCCCTGAAAGGGTCGGCCCGACCAGGCAAGGGCACCCTTGGTGGAAATCGTCTCGTAATTCGGTAACACTTGTGTTGTGAAAACGGCTCACGAAATCTCGCATGCCTCGGACGTGGCATCGATCGACGCTGCGCCGGCAATCGACATTGCGGACGACGTGCACAGCCCGGTCCCGGTCACCCACGACGGACAGACCCGGTCCGCGGTGGTCACCCTCATCCTCGAGCAGGGCCCGGTGACCGCAGGTCACATCTCAGAAGCTCTCGGGATCACTCCCACCGCGGTCCGCCGCCATCTCGACGCCATGATCGCCTCGGGCGACGTCGTCGCGACCGCAGCCCCCCGCTACGCCCAACGGGGCCGGGGTCGTCCCGCCAAGCACTTTCAGCTCACCGCCGCAGGTCGCGGTCGTCTCAAGCACGCCTACGACGACCTCGCAGGCGCGGTGATGCGGCGTCTGCGGCGGATCGGTGGCGACGCAGCGGTCGAGGACTTCGCCCTCGAGCGTGCCGAGCAGATCGTGGCCGATGTGCCGGTGGCAGGGGATTCTGCCGCCGATCGGGAGGGCACCGCGCGAGAAATCGCCGAAGCTCTGACCGAAGCGGGATTTTCTGCGACCACCCGGCGCGTTGGTAATGGTGTGCAGATCTGCCAGCACCACTGCCCGGTCGCACATGTGGCAGCGGAGTTCCCTGAGTTCTGCGAGGCCGAAACGGCGGTCTTCACCAAAGTCCTCGGTACACACGTGCAGCGTCTGGCGACCATCGCCAACGGCGACTGCGCATGCACCACTCATGTGCCGCTTGCGAATCCGCAGGTGGCAAATCAGGTCGACGCCCAGCCCGCGTCGGCACCGGCAGCCTCCGGAAGGAGTCACTCATGACGGTCACAGACCCGACACCCACACAGGCAACTGCCGCTGCGGCAGTGCTGACGCAGGAAGAGACGATCGATTCGTTCGGCGCGTACGGGTACGGCTGGGCGGATTCCGACGTCGCGGGCGCCAGCGCCAAGCGCGGCATCTCCGAAGCCGTGGTCGCCGACATCTCGGCGAAGAAGAGCGAGCCCGAATGGATGCTCGCCGCACGTCTGAAGGCGTTGTCCATCTTCGAGCGCAAGCCCATGCCGAACTGGGGCTCGAACCTCGACGGCATCGACTTCGAGAACATCAAGTACTTCGTCCGCTCCAGCGAGAAGCAGGCAGCCACCTGGGACGACCTGCCCGCGGACATCAAGAACACCTACGACAAGCTCGGCATCCCCGAGGCCGAGAAGCAGCGTCTGGTGTCGGGTGTGGCAGCTCAGTACGAGTCCGAGGTCGTCTATCACTCGATCCGTGAGGATCTCGAGGCCCAGGGTGTGCTGTTCCTCGACACCGACACGGCCCTGCGTGAGCAGCCCGAACTGTTCCAGGAGTACTTCGGAACGGTCATCCCGGCCGGCGACAACAAGTTCTCCGCGTTGAACACCGCCGTCTGGTCCGGTGGATCCTTCATCTACGTCCCCCCGGGTGTGCACGTCGACATCCCGCTGCAGGCCTACTTCCGGATCAACACCGAGAACATGGGCCAGTTCGAGCGCACCCTGATCATCGTCGACGAAGGTGCATACGTGCACTACGTCGAGGGTTGCACCGCGCCGATCTACAAGACCGACTCGCTGCACTCGGCCGTGGTCGAGATCATCGTGAAGAAGGGTGGTCGCTGCCGGTACACCACCATTCAGAACTGGTCGAACAACGTTTACAACCTGGTCACCAAGCGGGCCAAGGCCGAGGCGGGCGCCACCATGGAGTGGGTCGACGGGAACATCGGCTCGAAGGTCACCATGAAGTACCCGGCCGTGTGGATGACCGGCGAGCACGCCAAGGGCGAGGTTCTGTCCGTGGCATTCGCCGGACCGGGCCAGCACCAGGACACCGGTTCCAAGATGGTGCACCTCGCGCCGAACACTTCGTCGAACATCGTCAGCAAGTCGGTTGCCCGTGGCGGTGGCCGGGCCTCCTACCGTGGGCTGGTCCAGATCAACAAGGGCGCGCACGGCAGCCGGTCGACCGTGAAATGCGATGCGTTGCTGGTCGACCAGATCTCGCGCAGTGACACCTACCCGTACGTCGACATCCGCGAGGACGACGTCACGATGGGTCACGAGGCGACCGTCTCGAAGGTCAGCGACGACCAGCTGTTCTACCTGATGAGCCGCGGCCTCACCGAGGACGAGGCCATGGCCATGGTCGTCCGTGGGTTCGTCGAGCCCATCGCCAAGGAATTGCCCATGGAGTACGCCCTCGAGCTGAACCGTCTGATCGAGCTGCAGATGGAGGGTTCGGTCGGATGAGTTCTCCCACTGGTGTGGTCGGCGCTGTCTCCGGCGAGAATCAGGGACCGGCGGTCAACAAGGGTGAGCAGTTCACCTCGTTCGACGTCAACGCATTCGAGATCCCGCGGTCGAAAGACGAGGCCTGGCGCTTCACGCCGTTCCGGCGCCTTCGCGGACTGCACGACGGCTCGGCGCAACCGACCGGACAGGCCACGGTCACCGTGGACGGTCTGGTGGAGGGAGCTCGCGTCGAGACTGTAGGGCGCGACGACGCCCGGCTGGGGCAGGGTGGCGTTCCCTTCGATCGCATTGCTGCACAGGCGTATTCGTCGTTCACCGAAGCCACGGTCGTGACCGTGGACAAGGAGACCGAGATCGCCTCACCGATCACGGTCACCATCGATGGCCCGGGCGAGGGCGAGACCGCGTTCGGTCATGTCCAGGTCCGGCTCGGTGCCTTCGCCAAGGCCGTGGTGGTCATCGACCAGCGGGGCAGCGGCACGTACGCCGAGAACATCGAGTTCGTGATCGGCGACAGCGCGCACCTGACAGTGGTGAACATCCACGACTGGGCCGACGACATGGTCCACGTCGCAGCCCACCATTCGCGGCTCGGACGTGACGCGGTGCTCCGGCACTTCGCGATCAGCCTCGGCGGAGACTTCATCCGGTTGAGCCCGGTGGTGCACTACGACGGTCCCGGCGGCGACGCGGAACTGTGGGGCCTGTACTTCGCCGATGCCGGACAGCATCTCGAACAGCACCTGCTGGTGGACCACTCGCAGCCGCATTGCCGGTCGAACGTCGTCTACAAGGGCGCGTTGCAGGGCGTCGCGGGTGACCGCAGCCGCGAGGCCCATACCGTGTGGGTCGGCGACGTGCTGATCCGAGCCGAGGCCGAGGGCACCGACACCTTCGAACTCAATCGCAATCTGATCCTCACCGACGGCGCCCGCGCCGACTCCGTCCCCAACCTGGAGATCGAGACCGGCGAGATCGTCGGAGCCGGACACGCAAGTGCCACCGGCCGATTCGACGACGAGCAGCTGTTCTACCTCCAGGCTCGTGGCATTCCCGAGGACCAGGCCCGCCGACTGGTGGTCCGTGGGTTCTTCGGTGAGGTCATCGCCAAGATCGGTGTGCCGGAACTGCGCGAGCGTCTCGAGGCGGCTGTGGAAGCCGAACTCGAGGTTGCAGGCGCCTGAGCCGCACCCAGCCCCAACACTTCAGCCCATACCAGCAAGGAATTCGATAACCGTGGCCATTTTGGAAATCCGCGATCTGCACGTCAACGTGAAGCAGACCGACACCGACGCCGAACCGATCACCATTCTCAAAGGTGTGAACCTGACCGTGGAGTCGGGCAAGACCCACGCCATCATGGGCCCCAACGGGTCGGGCAAGTCGACGCTCTCCTACGCGATCGCCGGTCACCCGAAGTACGAGGTCACCCAGGGTTCGATCACCCTCGACGGTGAGGACGTGCTCGAGATGACCGTCGACGAGCGCGCCCGGGCCGGTCTTTTCCTCGCGATGCAGTACCCGGTCGAGGTTCCCGGTGTGTCGATGTCGAACTTCCTCCGGACCGCTGCCACCGCCGTGCGCGGTGAGGCACCGAAGTTGCGTCACTGGGTCAAAGAGACCAAAGAAGCCATGACCGAACTCGAGATCGATCCGTCGTTCGGCGAGCGCAGCGTGAACGAAGGCTTCTCCGGTGGCGAGAAGAAGCGCCACGAGATCCTGCAGCTCGGGCTGCTCAAGCCGAAGATCGCCATCCTCGACGAGACCGACTCAGGCCTCGACGTCGATGCATTGCGCGTGGTCTCCGAAGGCGTGAACCGCTTCAAGGCGAACGAGAACGGTGGCGTGCTCCTGATCACCCACTACACCCGGATCCTGCGCTACATCCAGCCCGACCACGTGCATGTGTTCGTCGGTGGCCGGATCGTCGAATCCGGTGGCCCCGAGCTCGCCGACGAGCTCGAAGAAAACGGATACATCCGATTCACCCAGGCTGCGAACGCCTGAGGTTCGAACTTCCAGGAGGCCAGACGTGACGAGCATCGATCAGGCTGTAGCCCCGACATCGCATGAGGTCACCGCGCTGGACGTGACCGCGGTCCGTGCCGACTTCCCGATCTTGGGACGGACCGTGCGGGACGACAAGCCGCTCGTCTACCTCGACTCGGGGGCCACCAGCCAGCGGCCGGTACAGGTCCTCGACGCCGAGCGCGAGTTCCTGGTGACCCGTAACGCTGCGGTTCACCGCGGCGCGCATCAGCTGGCCGAAGAGGCCACCGACGCGTACGAGAACGCACGCGCGATCATCGCCGAGTTCGTCGGTGCCCAGTTCGACGAGTTGGTCTTCACCAAGAACGCCACCGAGTCGCTGAATCTGGTGACGTACACCTTGGGTGACGAGCAGAGCGCGGGCGTCCTGGGCGGCAAACCACTCGGACCCGGCGACACCGTGGTGATCACCGAACTCGAACACCACGCGAACCTCGTTCCGTGGCAGGAACTCTGCCGCCGGACCGGGGCGACGCTGCGCTGGTACGGCGTCACCGACGACGGCCGGATCGACCTCGACTCACTGGTGCTCGACGATTCGGTCAAGGTCGTCTCGTTCACCCATCAGTCGAACGTCACCGGCGCCATCGCCGATGTCCCGGAACTGGTTCGTCGCGCTCGCGCTGTAGGTGCCCTCGTTGTTCTTGATGCCTGCCAGTCGGTTCCTCACATGGTGGTGGACTTCACCGAGCTCGATGTGGACTTCGCCGCCTTCTCCGGCCACAAGATGTTCGGTCCCTCCGGTGTCGGTGTGCTGTTCGGCAAGCGTGCGTTGCTCGCCGAGCTACCGCCCTTCATCACGGGCGGCTCCATGATCGAGACCGTCACCATGGAGGTCTCCACCTACGCGCCGGCGCCCCAACGGTTCGAGGCCGGCGTTCCGATGACCTCTCAGGTCATCGGTTTGGGCGCCGCTGTGCGCTACCTGCAGGGACTGGGTATGGCGGCCGTTGCGGCACACGAACATTCGCTGACCGAAGCAGCCTTGAAGGCGCTGGCGGAGATCGACGGAGTACGCATCATCGGGCCGGCCACCGCAGATCGGCGCGGAGGTGCGGTGTCCTTTGTGGTCGACGGCATCCACGCGCACGATCTGGGGCAGATCCTCGATGACGAGGGTGTCGCGATCCGAGTTGGTCACCATTGCGCGTGGCCGCTGCACAAGCGTTTCGGGGTCGCCGCGACGGCGCGCGCTTCGTTCGCCGCGTACAACACCCTCGACGAGGTCGAGGCGCTCGCCAAGGCGATCGTCCGTGCCAAGGAGTTCTTCGGGGTCGGTGCCTGATGCGGATGGAGCAGATGTATCAGGAAGTGATCCTCGATCACTACAAGCACCCGCAGGGGCGAGGTCTGCGTGACCCGTTCGGTGCCGAGGTCCACCACGTCAACCCGACGTGCGGGGACGAGGTCACCTTGCGAGTACAGCTCTCCGACGACGGAGACAAGATCACCGATGTCTCGTACGACGGCCAGGGATGTTCGATCTCCCAGGCGTCCACGTCGGTGCTCTTCGAGCAGCTGGTGGGCCAGAACGTCCAGGAAGCCTTGGCGACCGTCGATGCGTTCAACCAGATGATGACGTCGCGGGGCACTGTCGACGGTGACGAAGAGGTCATCGGCGACGGAATCGCCTTCGCCGGAGTGAGCAAGTACCCGGCGCGCGTCAAGTGCGCGCTCCTGGGATGGATGGCATTCAAAGACGCGTTGGCACAGACGGTGGTCAACAGAGAAGCACCGGCCGACAACAACAAATCCGCTAGGGAGTCAGCATGAGCGATCAAGCCCCGCCGACAGAGATCAAGGCGCCTGAGGAAGTTCAGACCTCTCTGCCGAAGATCGAGGACATCGAGGAGGCCATGCGCGATGTGGTCGACCCCGAACTCGGTATCAATGTCGTCGACCTCGGCCTGGTCTACGGACTCGACGTCACCAATGATGCGGTCGCCAAGATCGACATGACACTGACCTCGGCGGCCTGCCCGTTGACCGACGTGATCGAGGATCAGACCCGGTCGGTCCTGGTGACATCCGGGCTGTGCACCGACATCGAACTGAACTGGGTGTGGCTGCCGCCGTGGGGCCCGGACAAGATCACCGACGACGGCCGCGAACAGCTGCGCGCGCTCGGCTTCACCGTCTGACCCTTCTGGGGCAGTGGCAGAAACGTTCGAGACCCGGATCGATCGGCTGATCCGGGAAGCACAAGAACGCGGCGAGTTCGACAACCTGCGCGGCGCCGGCCGCCCTCTTGATCTCAGCGATGCCGACGACCCCGAATGGTGGGCGAAGCGCAAGATCAAGGAAGAGAACCTTGACAGCTCGGCGCTGTTGCCTCCGACGCTTCAGTTACGCCGGGAGGCCCAAGGGTTTCCGGAATCGCTTGCCTCCCTCCGTGAGGAGTCGGCGGTGCGTCATGTCCTCGAAGTCTTCAATCGCCGGGTCCGGCGTGATCGGCTCGCGCCGAGTCTCGGGACGGCGTCCTATGTGATCGCCCGCACCGTGGATGTCGAGGCGATGGTGGAGCGATGGCGCGAACTCCGCCGAAGCAGATGACGTCGATCGCCGAGTTCGGATCGTCGTAAATCGGTTGTGGTCACCGATACTGTTCTCAGAGTGTTGCTGACCATCGAAACGACCGGATCATCGTCTGATCACCGCATTCCTGCGACCGATCTCGGGTTCCTGCTGCACAAGCACCCCGACCGGGTCCAGCAATTCGCCACCTCCAGTGGAACCGCAACCGTTTTCTACCCGGTCGCGGACACCTCGCGATGCCGCGCGGTTCTTCACGTCGGGGGTGAAGACCCGTCACGGTCCACGCTGGGGGCTGCTGACCGCTACGTGAACACGCTGCCGTACGCGGGATCGTCTCGACTGATGGTCGCGATGGCCAAGGTGATGTCGGATGCGCTCGGCGGCCGCTGCGCACACCGCCCTGACCTGGTCGACACGGTGTGGCAGCTGCAGGTGACGGTGAGCTCGGTGCCCACCACCGGCGGCGCCGATCTCACCCACGACTTCTTCGAACCGCTTGGCTGGGCGGTGCTTTCCACTGCCACCGTGCTGCAGCCGACTGAGTGGGGCCCGTCCCGGTTTGTGCAGTTGCAGATGAGTGGCGAGTTCACGCTGCGCGATGCGCTGTCACACATATACGTGCTGATCCCGGCGCTCGCATCGGACAAGCACTACTTCATCGGTGACGACGAGGTCGACAAACTGTTGCGCCTGAGTTCGCGCTGGCTGTCGAACCATCCTGCGCGCGAACAGATCACAAGGCGGTACCTGAAGGGATTGCATTCGCTCACCAACGACGCGCTGGCACGGCTTATACCCGACACCGCGTCACACGAACCACTGCCGAAACGCCGCACATCGATGCAGGAGCTGCGCCGTACCGCAGTGGTCGACGCGCTTCGTATGGTCGGCGCGCGGTCGGTCCTCGACGCGGGATGCGGTGAAGGCAGCCTCTTGCGGGAGCTCGTCACCGAGCCGGGTATCGGCCGACTGGCAGGAGTGGATGTGTCGGTTGCCGCCCTCGGCCGGGCCAGTGACTCGTTGTCCAGGTTCGCAGCGGTAGAACTGTGGCAGTCATCGCTGATGTACTCGGACAACCGGTGCCGAGGATTTGATGCCGTGGTGCTGATGGAGGTGATCGAGCACGTCGAGCCTGATCGCCTCGACACAGTCGAGTCGTCCGTGTTCGAGACCATGGCTCCGGCATCGGTGATCGTCACGACTCCCAACCGCGACTACAACGCTCTCTATGGGCTGGGCGGCAACGAGTTCCGCCATCCTGATCACCGGTTCGAGTTCAGCCGCGCCGAGTTCGAGCACTGGTGTGAACGCGTAGCCGACGATTACCGGTATTCGGTGACGGTGAGCGCGATCGGAGAGATGGACATGGATGTGGGCTCATCGAGTCAGCTGGCAGTCTTCCGACGGATCGACGCAGAGGCCCCGGAGGTCCAGCGATGACGGTACTCGAGATCCCCGAACTGTCTCTCGTGGTGCTCATCGGTGTCACCGGCGCAGGTAAGTCGACGTTCGCAGCCAACAACTTTCGTGAGACAGAGGTGTTGTCGTCCGATCGGTTCCGAGGCCTGGTCGCCGATGACCCCACGTCACAGGAGGCGACCGGCGACGCGTTCGAGGTGCTCGAGTTAGTTGCGGGCAAACGATTGGCGGCCGGGCGCCTCACCGTGATCGATGCGACCAGCGTCCGCGTCGAGGACCGCAAGCGGCTTGTCGCGCTGGCGAGGGCCCATGACGTCTTACCTGTCGCCATCGTCCTGGACGTCCCTCCGGACGAGCTGCGGGGGCGTGCCCGCGATCGAACAGACATCACGGTCGGTGTCGTCGAACGCCAGTACGCGCACCTGCAGCGCAATCGGAAGGGTCTGCGCAAAGAAGGGTTTCGACACGTCCATCAGCTCGATGGTGTAGCGGACATCGATGCCGCGACCATCGTGCGTACCCCCTTGTTCAGCAACCTCAACGATCGGCACGGCCCGTTCGACATCATCGGTGACGTCCACGGCTGCTTCACCGAGTTGACCACGCTGCTCGGCAAGATCGGGTGGCGTCTGCAGACCGACACGGACGGCACCGTTGTCGGCGCCGTACCGCCCGAGCCCGGACGGACAGCGATCTTCGTCGGGGATCTGGTGGACCGTGGCCCGGACACTCCGGCTGTCCTGCGACTGGTCATGTCGATGGTTCGCCAGGGCAGTGCGTTCTGCGTGCGCGGAAATCACGAGGACAAGTTGCTCCGCGTCCTTCGTCAGCGCAGCGGTCGCGCCCGAGACGCGCAGCCGATTGCGCTGACCCACGGTCTTGCGGAGTCCATGACGCAACTCGACGCGCAGCCACCCGAGTTCACCCGGGAGGTCGTCGACTTCCTCGATTCCCTTGTGTCGCACTACGTGTTCGACGACGGTCGGCTCGTCGTCGCCCACGCCGGGCTGGCAGAGAAGTACCACGGGCGAGCATCGGGCCGCGTCCGCGACAAGGCGATGTACGGCGAGACGACCGGGGAGACCGATCGTTGGGGTTTCCCGGTGCGGCTCGATTGGGCAGCGGACTATCGAGGACCGGCACGGGTGGTCTACGGCCACACCCCGGTCCCGGACGCGGCATGGATCAACAACACGATGTGTCTGGACACCGGGTGCGTGTTCGGGGGTCGATTGACGGCGCTGCACTACCCGGAGATGGTCTTGACGGCCGTCCCTGCCGAGCAGACCTACTACGACCCCGGCCGACCGATGGGTTTCGGGACCACACGCGCGGACGTCCGCGTGCGAACCACACTGAACCTGTCGGACGTGGTGGGTAAGCGGATCATCGACACCGCATTCGGGCCGCCGATCACCGTCCGGGAGGACAACGCCGCCACCGCATTGGAGGTGATGTCGCGGTACGCGGTTGATCCACGCTGGATCCGGTACCTGCCGCCGACGATGGCCCCGGTTTCTCCCGGGCGGGCCGATCTGCTGGAGGACCCCCGTGCAGCGTTCGAGTCGTACGGACAACGCGGTGTCTCACAGGTTGTCTGCGAGGAAAAGCACATGGGATCCCGGGCGATCATCGTGGTCGCGAAGGACGAGTCAGCAGCGGCGCGGGCGTTCGGCGTCACACAGGGCAGTGGCGCGATCTACACCCGGACCGGCCGCAGCTTCTTCGATCCATCGGTCACGGAGCAACTGATTGTCCGAATCCGGCGAGCGTGCGCTGAGTTGTTCGATGAGCTCGACTCCGACTGGCTGATCCTCGATGCCGAGTTGCTGCCATGGAACGTCAAGGGGGAAGGCCTGATCCGCGACCAGTTCGCCTCTGTCTCGGCAGCGGCGGGCCCCGAGCTGCATGCACTCGGCGCAGAACTGGCGAGGGCCGCAGACCGGGGTCTGGATGTCCAGACCATGATCGACGCGAACGCGAAACGCCGTGCGGATGTGGAGGCGTACACCGATGCGTATCTCCGCTACGTCGATGTCGACGCGCGGCCGGACACCGTGTCGCTCGCGCCGTTCGAGGTACTGGCAAGTGCCGCAAGCGAATACGGCGGGTCGTCGCACGGTTGGCACCTCGAGGTGGCCGCGCGGCTCGCTGCGGCCGACCCTGTTCTCTTCCGGCCGACGCGGCACATCGTGGTCGACACCGGCTCGGATACCTCGTGTCTGGAAGGAGCTCGATGGTGGGAGGAGCTGACCGCGGCCGGATCCGAAGGGATGGTCGTCAAACCGGCCGGGAACCTCACCCGTGTCGGCGGCAAGCTGATCGATCCTGGTGTGAAGGTTCGCGGTCGCGAGTACCTGCGGATGGTCTACGGTCCCAGCTACCTCGATGATCTGCCGACCCTCCGGTCACGCGACCTGCGGCACAAGCGGTCCATGTCGATGCGCGAGTACCAACTGGGACGGGAGGCCCTCGCCCGCCAGGCACGCTCTGAGCCACTCTGGCGCATCCACGAGTGTGTCTTCGCGATCCTGGCGCTGGAGAGTGAGCCGGTGGATCCCCGACTCTGACGTCACCCGGGGATGGAGTGCGGCTGATCTGCCGGGCTCGCAGAGTCAACCGGTTGGACGTCCACCCACGTGACGTCGACACAGTCGGCCACCGTGATCCGTAGTGACCCGAGCCGGCCGCGGACGGCCTCACGGACCTGCTCGCTCATCGCGCCGATCTGATCGCCGTACCGGGCGACCATCTCCACGCGAATCCTGCGGACGGATCCGTGGTCGGTGGTGATGTGGATCGCGGCGACGTCGCGTCGACATGATCGGTCGATCGCGCGGGCAAGCAGCTGGCGGATCGCGCGCTCGTTGATCTCGATGCCGGGATCGTCGGTGGCGATCGGGACACCCAACCGCGTGGCCGACCGAAGCCTGGGTCCGAGCCGTTCCAGGACCACTCCCTCGTCGCCGTGCGCGAGGTGGGCGGCGGCATCGCTGATCCAGGTATCGGCTTCACCGGGGCGCTGGACTGTCATCTCGCCTTCCTTCCGTCGTCGGTCGCGGGATCTGATGCCGGATGCGTCCGGGTGATCGGGCCTCGTGAACATCGGAGCCGTCCGGTCCCCACGCGGCGAGTCGTACAGCCAACTGTGATCGTGCACGCTGCAGATGTCCACGCACCGAGCCGCGCGAGATGGCGAGCGCCGTGGCGATCTCATCGTGCGACAGGCCTTCGACCTCCCGTAGCCACCAGCATGCGCGCGCCTGGTAACCGAGCCTGCCGAGCTCGGTCTGGAGTGCGACGAGAAACGAGTGTTCAACCGTGCGAGCAGCTGGGCCGGGGGTCCGTACTTCCATCGCCTCGAAGGTGTTGTCGGAAATCACGATCGCGCTCTGCCGTCGCTGGAGATCGACCGTCTTGCGCGAGGCGATGGTGAACAGCCATGTGCGAAAGCTCGACCGGAAACCGAACCGGTCCAATCCGCGCCACGCGGCGAGGAACGTCTCCTGAGTGATGTCCTCCGCTGTTGTCGGAGATCCGGTCAGTCGGGTCGTGTATCGAAGGACGGGCGTCAGGTGACAACGCATCAGCTGGTCGAACGCCTGGCGATCGCCCAGGGCAGCCGCGCGAATCAATGATTCTTCGGCGCGCGCATCCATTTGTTCAGCGTGCCAGAAAGTCGTGCGTGCAACATGCGGTTCTCAACCCGTCAAAGGGGTGGGAGAGCAGATCACCCGGTCTGCCATCCGGACACCGAACCGACGAGGGAGCACCTTATGACCAGCGCGACGTCCAGGCAGGATGACGAGCCGACCACCGCCAGGGATGAACTCAGTCACACCGACGGCCGTGGTCCCGATCAGAGCGATGCGGGAGGCAAGACGTCGATCGCCGATGTCGTGGTGGCCAAGATCGCCGGGATCGCGACGCGTGAGATAGACGGCGTCTACGACCTCGGCGGTGGCGCAGCGCGTGCGGTCGGCAAACTACGCGAAAGTCTGCCGGGGACCGCTGCCGACGTCACCCAGGGCGTGTCGGTGGAAGTCGGCGAGAAGCAGGCCGCGGTCGATGTCGGATTGGTTGCCTACTACGGCGTGGCGATCCACCAGCTTGCCGAATCCATCCGGACCAACGTGATCGAAGCGATCGAGAAGATGACGGGTCTGGAGGTCACCGAGGTGAACGTGACCGTGCACGACGTTCACCTCGACACCGACGATCCGACCACCGCGCTCGACGGCCAGACACCGCGGGTCCAGTGACAGTCACAGCGGCCTCCGCAGTGCTCATCCGTGAACGGGTGTTGTCTGTCGACGGCGTGGCAGACCTGCACGCGGGCACCTTCGGGGAGATCGCCACACATCTGCCCGGCCGGCGGGTGAACGGTGTGCGAGTCGGCCGTTCCGGCGTCGAAATCCATGTGGTCACCTACCTCGATGTCGACGTCGCGGGGGTGGCCCGCAACGTCCGTGCGGCCGCGGTGTCGGCCGCGCCGGGAGCGATCGGCTACACCGTCGTCGTCGAAGATGTTGTTGCGCGCCAGGACTTTCGAGTCGCAGTTGCAGATAGCGGCCGGGGTACATCCACAGAAACGAGTCAATCATGAACAATTCCGTGATCGGGCTGTTCGTCGGCCTGCTGTTCGCCCTGGCGGTCACCACCGGAGGTTTCTCCGGCCTGATGGTCGCGGTGGTGTTCGCGGCCATCGGCGTGGCCGTCGGCGCCCATCGTGACGGCCGCATCGACCTCGGTGCACTGTTACGGAGCAAAGGCCGTGGCTGAGGCGGCAACTGCCGAGCGCGTCGGCGGTTCCCACCTACCGACCCCCGAACACCGAGGCTCCCTGCAGATCGAATCGCGCGTGATCTCTCAGATCGCCCGCCAGGCGGCGCTCGAGGTCGATGGCGTGGTGCCGTACGCGGTGACGTTGGGGTCACTCACAGGTCGCAATCTCCCTCGCGCCCTTGCTGATTCCGATCCGCGCCATCCGGCGATCACCGTGGAGATCGCGGTGAGCTGGCCGATGCCGGCAGTTGATGTCGCCGAGCGGGTTCAGCAACACGTCATCGAGGTTGTCACCCGGTTGACCGGACGCCGGCCGGCGCGAGTGGATGTCGAGGTCACCGAGGTCGTCCAATCGAGGATGTTGCTGGGGGAGGAGCTGGCCCAAGTGTCCGCTGCCGAACCCGGCCCGGACACGGGTACAGAGGCGGCGGCGCCGCACGGTCGCACCAGGGCCGAGGGCGGGCCGCCGCGGAGCTTTCCGACTGCGGGATGGCTCGCGCCTGTGCTGGGGCTTGGTCTGCTTGCACTCGCCGTTGTTGCAGGCCGGGAGTATGCCGTTGTCCAGGGCCACTATCGGTCCGAGGCCTGGATCGAACCCTCTGCGCGCTGGATTTCCGGGACCGAGTGGAGACCGTGGATGGTCGTGGTTGCCGTCGTGTGCGTGCTGGTGGGGCTTTACTTCGTGTACGCCGCCGTACGGCCTCGACGTCGCACCCACCGACCACTACGGGCCACGGGC
This sequence comes from Williamsia muralis NBRC 105860, assembly GCF_001598915.1. Lineage (GTDB taxonomy): Bacteria > Actinomycetota > Actinomycetes > Mycobacteriales > Mycobacteriaceae > Williamsia > Williamsia muralis. Next base: position 411,110 of record NZ_BDAP01000003.1, read on the forward strand.
GTGTGGACGCGCGACACCGACGTCGCCCGCCGGCTCAGCGCCATCGCACTCGACGACGACAACACCGTGTCCGCCACCACCAAGGTGACGTCAGGCCGCGCCCATGTACGTGTGTTCGTCACCTCACCGACGGAGAGCGACCTCTCGGACCGCCTCGAGGCATCGACGGCAACGTTGGCCCGACCGCCCCGCGTGAGCGTGGATCTTCGTGGCGTCACCCACCCGAACATGACCGTGATCGACGAGAGGGAGCCTGATGCGGCGCACCCTGAACGCCCTTGACCGCCTCGCGGTGGGCCTGGTCGGCGTGCTTCTCGCCGCGGCCGGCCTGATCGCCCTGCTCCGTTGGGCGGGCGTGGGACCGGTGACCGATGCGGTCGGCAACGTCGACACCGATCAGATCTACTCAGCGCCGGGACAATCGTGGTGGGACTGGGCACTGCTTTCCGCAACCGTTCTGCTGGGGATCTGTGGTGCGTGGCTGTTGTTGGCGAACATCTCGCCGAATCGCCTGCGGTCGGTGACAGTGCGACCGCAGGGTGAACCGTTTGTCGGCGAGATCGACATCGCCGTGGCCGACGTGGCCCGGGCGGCGGCCAGGTCTCTCGAACGGCATCGTCATGTTCGCTCCTCGGCAGTCCGGTCTTATGTCGACGGCGCAACCCCTGTCGTCGAGATCACGGTGACGGCTTCTCCGACCGCCGACGACCACGATCTCGGCGCCGCCGTGAGCGGGGTGAGGGAGCTGCTCAAGTCGTCGCTCCGGGGCAGCGACGTCCAGATACGCATGCTGCTGCACCGCGAACCCAACCACTGAGAGCCGCTCCCGCCCGTGAAAGCCGTCAGGTCCGCGACATCACAGCACCTCGCATGATGCGCAGGGCGAGGGTGCGGTCGGTGAGCCCGATCATGCGACTCATCGACAAGGCCACCCCGGCGAGGTCGTCGCGCGAACTGAGATATGTCCGCTGGCGTTCGAGCGACATCTCGAAGAATCCGTCGAAGAACCTGACCACTTCGGTGGGAGCCAATCCGAGGAGTGAGGACAGGCCGCGACGTCGCAACCGATGGACGGCGCGGGCCTGAGCGGTCCACAGTGCGGCCTTCGGATCACGTTCGTTCGCCATGGCGTCGACCACTGCGTCGGCCGCCGACAACGATGCCGCCACGCTGTATCCGGTCGCCGGATGGATCATTCCGCCCGCTGCGCCGAACAGGAGCGGATCGGACCGCCATGGCGGCATTGAGTCGTGACCGCACAACGCGAAATACACCCGCTCGGTCGGCGCGGTGTCGACGGCCGGCCCGGTGATCCCCATGCGTTCGAGGCGGTCCCGTAGCCGATCCTGGAGTTCTGCCAGTGGCACCGGCGGGGCGCCGGCGAGACAGGTCTCCTCCAGCAGCACCCGGCCATCGGCCACGGGGATTGCGTAGAGGAACGAGGGGGCTCGACCGGGCTCGACCCCTCGCCAGTCCATCAGCACAGCGTTGTCCGAGCCGAGATAGGACGCCGCGATCTCGCTGTCGACAAAGATCCCGAACGCCGACTGCGCCGGCGCGTGTGGAGCCCGCAAACCGCGCGCATCGATGACTGTGCGTGCCGTCACTTTTCGGCCATCTTGCAGGCTGACGTTGTCGGAGCTCACGGATGTGGCTGTGTCTGCGAAGGTCGTCACAGCCGAGATGTTGAGGCTCTGCTGCAGCGCACGGGTGTCCAGAGTGACGTACGCGCGCTCGATCAAGTGGCGGCCCGGGGTGAACACGGCGACCGTGTCCGACTGTGCAGCAATGGCTTTCGTGCCGACCCAGCTGGGGAGTTCGTCGGACCACGCCCCGTAGGTGACGTGCCAGGCCCGGTCCGGTGCCGGATCGACCAATGCGGTGTCGAGGCCCGCGGCCGCCGATCGTGCGGCGACCGCCCGACCGGCCGGACCCGCACCGACGACTGCCACGTCATATGTACGACCTTCGTGGTGGTCGTCGCCCGCCTCGCTCATAAGGGCACGGTATCGTTTTGGCGTACACTGGCGCGTCGTGATCACGGCAACCGACCTCGAGGTACGCGCGGGCGTACGCACCCTACTGAGCGCCCCTGGTCCGGCGCTACGGGTGCAACCCGGTGACCGCATCGGATTGGTCGGTCGAAACGGCGCCGGCAAGACCACGACGATGCGAATACTGGCCGGCGAAGGCGAACCCTACGCCGGTTCGGTGACCAACAGCGGCGAGATCGGATATCTCCCTCAGGATCCCCGCGAAGGTGACCTGGAGGTCATCGCCAAGGACCGTGTGCTCTCCGCGCGAGGTCTGGACACGCTGTTGCGCGACCTGGAGAAACAGCAGGCACTGATGGCCGAGGCCGTCGACGACAAGGTGCTCGACAAAGCTGTCAATCGGTACGGACAGCTGGAAGACCGTTTCTCGGCGCTCGGCGGGTACGTCGCAGAATCCGAGGCGGCCCGCATCTGCAACAGCCTCGGCCTTCCTGACCGGGTGCTGGCGCAGCCCCTGAAAACGTTGTCCGGTGGTCAACGGCGAAGGATCGAGTTGGCTCGCATCCTGTTCGCCGCCTCGGACGGCAGCGGCGGCAAATCGGGCACCACTCTGTTGCTCGACGAACCTACCAACCACCTCGACGCCGACTCGATCGGCTGGCTGCGCGGTTTCCTGCAGAACCACGACGGTGGACTCATCGTGATCAGTCACGATGTGGAGTTGCTTGCCGACGTGGTGAACCGGGTGTGGTTCCTCGACGCGGTACGTGGCGAGCCCGACATCTACAACATGGGATGGAAGAAGTACCTCGACGCGCGGGCGACGGACGAACAGCGCCGCAAGCGTGAACGTGCAAACGCCGAGAAGAAGGCGGGCGCGCTGCGGGTGCAGGCGGCCAAGATGGGCGCCAAGGCAACCAAAGCCGTTGCGGCCCAGAACATGCTCAAGCGCGCCGAACGCATGCTCGACAACCTCGATGAAGAGCGGGTTGCCGACCGGACCGCGAAGATCCGGTTCCCCGAGCCGGCGCCCTGCGGCAAGACGCCGCTGATGGCGTCGGGCCTGACGAAGATGTACGGATCGCTGGAGATCTTCGCCGGTGTGGACCTCGCGATCGACCGCGGAAGCCGGGTGGTGGTGCTCGGGCTCAACGGCGCAGGCAAGACCACGTTGCTGCGTTTGCTGGCGGGCACCGAGAAGGCCGAGCACGGCACACTCGAACCCGGCCACGGACTCAAGATCGGCTATTTCGCGCAGGAGCACGACACCCTCGACGACAACGCGAGCGTGTGGGACAACATCCGTCATGCGGCGCCCGACGCGGGCGAGCAAGATCTGCGAGGCCTGCTCGGCGCGTTCATGTTCACCGGGCCCCAGCTCGATCAGCCCGCGGGGACACTCTCCGGCGGTGAGAAGACCAGGTTGGCACTCGCCGGGCTCGTCTCGTCGGCGGCGAATGTCCTGCTGCTCGACGAACCGACGAACAACCTCGACCCGATCTCGCGGGAACAGGTGCTCGACGCGTTGCGGAGCTACAAGGGCGCGGTGGTGCTGGTCACCCACGACCCGGGTGCAGCGGCAGCGCTCGACCCGCAACGGGTGATCCTGCTGCCCGACGGTACCGAGGACCATTGGTCCGCCGAGTACCAGGAGCTCATCGAACTCGCCTGACCCAAACCCCGAAAGTGGTGGGTTCGGGCGCGCATGTGCGCAGGTCGCGCCGGCACAAACCCACCACTTCCGGGTCCTTGGTCAGACGTAGTTCTTCTGCAGTTCTCGCTTCACCAGTTTTCCGGTGGGCGTGCGGGGGAGTTCGTCGACGAAGTCGACCGACTTGGGTGCCTTGTAGTGCGCAAGGCGCTCCCGCACGAAGTCGATCATCTCCTGAGCCAGCTCAGGGGACGGGTTCACGCCCGGCTCGAGCTGGACGCATGCCTTGGCGACCTCACCCAGATCTGGGTCGGGCACCCCGATCACGCCGACGTCGAAGACGTCAGGGTGTCCGATGAGGACGTTCTCGGCTTCCTGCGGGTAGATGTTCACTCCGCCGGAGATGATCATGAACGATTTACGGTCGGTGAGGTACAGGAAACCCTCCGCGTCGACGTAACCGACATCGCCGCTTGTCGTCCAGGCCGGGTGGTCGGGGTGCTGCGCAGACTTCGTCTTCTCCGGATCGTTGTGATACTCGAACGGCAGTTCGTCGCGTTCCCAGAAGACCGTGCCGATCTCGCCGGTGGGCAGTTCGTTGCCATCGTCGTCGCAGATGCGCACCACACCCAGCAGGGGTTTGCCCACCGAACCGGGGTGGGTGAGGGCTTCCTCGCTGTTGATGAACGTGGCGCCGGCGCCCTCGGTGGAGGCGTAGTACTCGTGGATCACCGGGCCCCACCACTTGATCATGGCCTGCTTGACCTCGGGAGGACACGGCGCGGCCGCGTGGATTGCGATCTTCATGCTGCTGACGTCGTATTTGGCGCGGACATCCTCGGGCAGTTTGAGCATGCGGATGAACATCGTGGGCACCCACTGGCTGTGGGTGACCCGGTACTCGTCGATCAGGCCCAGCGCACCTTCGGCGTCGAACTTGTCCATCAGCACGATCGTGCCCCCGACGGAGTTGACCATGCCGCAATAACGCAGCGGCGCAGCGTGATACAGCGGAGCGGGGCACAGGTACACACATTCCTGGTCGAACCCGTACAGCAGGGAGAACACCGCCGTGTACGGGTCGGGGATCTCGTTCACCTGCCCGTCCTGCAGCGGTACCTTGATGCCCTTGGGCCTGCCGGTGGTACCGGACGAATACAGCATGTCCTGGCCGCGGGGCTGGTCGGTCAGGGGCTCGTCGGAGGCGTTGGCGAGGATCTCATCGAACGACTCGAAGCCCGGTACGTCGCCACCCCAGGCGATTCGGTGCGTCACCCCGGGCACCTGATCCGCGGCGCTGACCGCATCGGCCACCTCGGCGGAGGCGAACAGGGCGACCGCGCTGCAGTCGCCGAGGATGTAGTTGACCTCGTCGGGTGTGAGGTGATTGTTGATCGCGGTGACGTACATCCCCGAACGCACTGCCGCCCAATAGATCACGAGCACTCGGATGTCGTTGTTGGAGACGATGGAAACGTTGTCGCCGCGGCCGAGGCCGAGGTCGTCACGCAGGTAGTGGGCGACTTGGGTCGATAGCCTGTCGAGCTCGGCGTAGGTGATCGACTCACCGGTCGCCGGTCGCACGACGGCGACCTTGTCAGGGGTGGTGGCGACAAAATTGCCCGGGAACATCAACGACCTCCGGCTCAGCGAATCCACGAGGCGGCCCGAACGGCCGCGATATGTTAACCAGAACTATCACATTCCTCGCGGTTGCCGAGGAGTTATCCGAAGGAGTCATGAGGCCGGCGTAACAGATGTCGTGGACGCGGCACGCGAAAGCCCCCGTCCACCGCGCCAGGGGCACGATGAACGGGGGCCAGGGTCGGCGCCGTCAGCGGGTACGGCGGACCGATTCCTCCACGAGGTCCAGAACCGCGTGCAGATCGTCGGTCGCGGCGCCCGATGCCAGCCGGGTGGTGAGCCCGTCGAGGATGAGATCGAGGTAGGCCACCAGAACGCGTGTGGGCAGATCGTCGCGCAACCGTCCGGCCGTCCGCTGCCGCTCGAGGCGAGCCAGTGTCGCCGACTCAAGCTCGGCGGAACGTTCCTTCCAACCAGAACGAAACGCCGCGTCGGTGCGCAACTTACGGGCGATCTCCAGACGTGTTCCCAGCCAATCGAACTCCTCGGGATGGTTGAGCATGTCGCGCATCACCTGGACAAGACCTTCGTTCGCGGCCACGTCGGCCATTCGCTCGGCGTCCTCGTGCGCCAGCGCGAGGAAGAGCGCCTCCTTGTCCCGGAAGTGATGGAAAATTGCTCCCCGGGACAAGGAGGTTGCCTCCTCGAGCCGACGCACGGTGGCGCCGTCGTAACCGAACTCGGCAAAACAACGGCGCGCACCGTCGAGGATCTGACGTCGCCGGGCTTCCAGGTGGTCTTGGCTTACCTTGGGCACCCGCGGAGTCCTCTGATCAGCTCTTGAGCATGCTGCGCAGGACGTACTGCAGGATGCCGCCGTTACGGTAGTACTCCGCCTCACCCGGCGTGTCGATGCGAACCTTGGCATCGAACTCGATGGTGCTGCCGTCGTCCTTGGTGGCCGTCACCTTCACCGTCTGCGGAACGCTGCCGTTGTTGAGCTCTTCGATGCCGCTGATGTCGTACACCTCGGTGCCGTCCAGGCCGAGCGAGCCGTGTGACTCGCCCTCGGGGAACTGCAGCGGGATGACGCCCATACCAATGAGATTCGACCGGTGGATACGTTCGAAGCTCTCGGTGATGACCGCGCGCACACCGAGCAGCGAGGTGCCCTTTGCCGCCCAGTCACGAGACGACCCGGTGCCGTATTCCTTGCCGCCGAGCACCACCAGAGGGGTTTTCTGTGCCGCGTAGTTCTGCGCAGCGTCGTAGATGAACGACTGCGGCGCACCGTCCTGGGTGAAGTCCCGGGTGTAGCCGCCGGAGACACCGTCGAGCAGCTGATTCTGCAACCGGATGTTGCCGAACGTCGACCGGATCATCACCTCGTGGTTTCCACGTCGAGCACCAAGCGAGTTGTAGTCCTTGCGCTCAACACCTTTGGAGTCCAGGTACTGGGCGGCAGGAGTGCCCGGCTTGATGGTGGATGCAGGCGAGATGTGGTCGGTGGTGACCGAATCGCCCAGCTTCGCCAACGCACGTGCACCCTTGATGTCGGTGACGGGCTCGGGATCTCGCTGCATACCCTCGAAGTACGGAGGCTTACGCACGTAGGTGGAGTCCTCGTCCCACTCGAACGTCTTGCCGTCCGGGGTGGGCAGGTTCTGCCAGCGCTCGTCGCCCTTGAAGACGTCTGCGTAATCGGATGCGTACTGCTCGGGTGAGATCGAGTCCGTGATGGTCTGCTCGATCTCCTCACCCGACGGCCAGATGTCCCTGAGGTAGACGGGGTTTCCGTCGGTGTCGTTGCCGAGGGGATCGGACTCGAAGTCGAAGTCCATCGTGCCCGCAAGTGCGTAGGCGATGACCAACGGCGGCGAGGCAAGGTAGTTCATCTTCACATCGGGGTTGATGCGACCCTCGAAGTTGCGGTTACCCGACAACACCGCGGTGGCGGTCAGGTCGTTCTCGTTGATGGCCTTGGAGATCGCCTCGGGCAGCGGGCCGGAGTTACCGATACACGTGGTGCAGCCGTAGCCGACCAGGAAGAAGCCGAGCTTCTCCAGGTATGGCCACAGGCCGGCCTTCTCGTAGTACCCGGTGACGACCTGCGAACCCGGGGCCATCGACGTCTTCACCCACGGCTTGGACGTCAGACCCTTTTCCACGGCGTTGCGGGCCAGGAGGCCGGCACCGAGCATCACCGAGGGGTTCGAGGTGTTGGTGCAGCTGGTGATCGAGGCGATCGACACGATGCCGTGGTCGAGGACCATCTTGCCGTTCTCGGTTTCCACCTCGACAGGCTTGGTCGGGCGTCCCTCTGCCCCCTTGGCCGCAGAGAGGATCTCCTGTTGGCTGCGCGGCAGATCGGCGCCATCGTCGGCGAACTGCAGAGTGGCCGGGTCAGAAGCCGGGAAGCTCTCTTCCACCGTCTCGTCGAGCTGGGTGTGATGCGCCGAATCACCGTTCTCGACGTAGTTGTAGATGTCCTTGCGGAATGCGGTCTTGGCATCCCACAGACCGATCCGGTCCTGCGGACGCTTCGGTCCCGCAATCGAGGGGACCACCTCGTTGAGGTCGAGTTCGAGGTACTCGGAGAAGACCGGTTCGGTATCCGCGTCGAGCCACATGCCCTGTTCTTTGGCGTAGGCCTCGACGAGCGCGAGCTGCTCCTCGCTGCGGCCGGTGAGCCGCAGGTACTTCATGGTCTCTTCATCGATCGGGAACATCGCGCACGTGGAGCCGAACTCTGGGCTCATGTTGCCGATGGTGGCGCGGTTGGCCAGCGGGACCGCCGAGACACCCTTGCCGTAGAACTCGACGAACTTGCCGACCACGCCGTGCTTGCGCAGCATCTCGGTGATGGTGAGCACCACGTCGGTGGCGGTCACGCCCGGCTTCGTCTCGCCGGTCAGCTTGAAGCCGACCACGCGGGGGATGAGCATCGAGATGGGCTGGCCGAGCATGGCTGCCTCTGCCTCGATGCCACCGACGCCCCAGCCGAGAACGCCGAGGCCGTTCTCCATGGTGGTGTGCGAGTCGGTGCCGACACAGGTGTCGGGGTAGGCCTGCTGGACGCCCTCGGCGTTCGGCCGGACCATGATCGAGCGTGCGAGGTGCTCGATGTTGACCTGGTGCACGATGCCGGTGCCGGGCGGGACGACCTTGAAGTCGTCGAAGGCGCCCTGGCCCCAGCGCAGGAACTGGTAGCGCTCGCCGTTGCGCTGGTATTCGATGTCCACGTTGCGCTCGAAGGCCTGGGCGTTGCCGAAGGCCTCGATGATCACCGAGTGGTCGATCACCATCTCCGCAGGAGCGAGCGGGTTCACCTTGTTCGGGTCGCCGCCGAGCTCCTTGACCGCCTCACGCATGGTGGCGAGGTCGACGATGCACGGCACGCCGGTGAAGTCCTGCATGATCACGCGCGCAGGCGTGAACTGGATCTCGATGCTGGGGTCGGCGGTGGCGTCCCAGTTCGCGATTGCGGTGATGTGGTCTTTGGTGATGTTCGCGCCGTCTTCGGTGCGAAGCAGGTTCTCGGCGAGAACTTTGAGGGAGTAGGGGAGTTTGTCGGTTCCCTCGACAGCGTTCAGACGGAAGATCTCGTACGAGTTCTCACCGACCGTCAGCGTGCCGCGGGCGCCAAAGGAATCGATACTCATCGCTTTACGTCAGCTCCACTCTTCGTGTTGTCGGCCGGCGGGGGCTGTGCCGGTCCGGGTAGTTGTCGGCAACTTCACCGATCTGGACGCAAGCAGTGGGCTGCACCGCATGCGCTCTACCGTCGATTCTAGCAGTACGAGCGTACTGGTAAAACCGCCGGGTCGGTTCCGGGCATGTCCGGTGTGTCGGACAGGCGCGGTGATGCTGGGACTCCCCAATTGTGTCGTAATGTGCAGCCGTAGGTTGGCTTCTGCCAGCAATGCCCCCGATCCACAGATTCGGAGAACACGTGGCACCCACGCCGAGCTTGACCATCATCCCGCCGGACGTGAACCTGCCCGAGCTGCAGGCCGGACTGGCCGATGACGGAGTCGTGGCGCCACCGGAGATGACCCCGCGAATCCTGCAGGTTGTCGCCGAGGCGAAGGACAAGGGCTACGACGTGCATTTCGTGGTGACGGACAAGGTGTATCCCCGGATCACCTACTACCGCGACATCGCCACCGAATTGCAGCAGGACACAGGCGGCACCGTCATCGTTCTCGGCGGCAATTACGTCGGTTCGGCAAGTGACGAGTTCAGCCGAGTGCAATTGGAACAGGCCACAGACAATCTGACGATTTCGAATCCGCCCGTCGCAGCCGAGCAGATGTTGGACCGGATGACCGAGCAGCCCCAGGTTCCGTGGACCGTTGTCACGCTCGTGCTGATCGCCGTGGTCGCCGTGGGTGCGGTGGTGGCCCGCAAGCTGCAGTTGCGCAAGGGAACTCCCACCGAGACCGATCCGGCGTCGGTGCACACCGCCCCTGAGTCGCAGGCCACGCCGCGCGCCGGCGGCGGCTCTTCTGCCACCGCCGTCTGAATTGACGCCAGAACTACACAATTGTAGTTCTGCGATATCCAATTCGTGACCTTCGGCATTGTCCGAGTTCACGGCGTTTCCGCAGGTAATGACGCTAATGTAATTTGTGACTACTGTTTCCTTCGGGGTTCTTGTGGCGTACGGTTCCGTATGTCATCGGTGGTGCTAATGGGGAAGTTGATCACCATCGTGGCGATGGCCAGGTATGCCGCTGATTCGGCGGCGACCGGCGCAATGTCAGATCTGCGAGGGAGTTCTTTGTGAGGCGACGCACTGCATTCGGCATACGCCGTCGACCTTTTTCCGTGTCCACCCGACGGCGTGGTGGTGCCCGAACATCGGTGGCAGTCGCGTTTGTCGCGGCGGTCGCGGTGGGTTTCGGGCAGTTGTCCGCGGGGACAGCGGTCGCCGAACCACCCAGCAGTGCTGACAAGATCGCCACACTGATCAATCAGATCGCCGATACAAATCAGAACCTGGTCAACCTGGACGGCGACGTCGCGGTCAAACGCGAAGCGGTCAACCGCGCTCTCGTCGACCTCCAGAACGCCAGGGAAGCGCAGCGACTGGCGGCCATCGCCGTGCGTGGCGCCCAGGAGGCGCTACAGGGCGCTGCCGGCGCAATTGCGCTCGCGGAGACCGACTTCGACGGGTTCATCCGGAGTCTGTACACCCAGGGCAACAGCCAGGGATCGATGGCGGCCTATCTCTCGGGTGATCCCGGTGCGGTCCTCGATCGGGCCTCGGTCATCGATCAGCTGAGCAAAGATCAGCAGGAGACGATCACCCGGCTGCAGCAGGCCCGCAACGAAGAGGCCAACCGCGCGGCCACTGCGCAGGCCACCGAACAGCAGGCCTCGTTCGCCGCCACCACCGCCGAGAACCGCCAGGCCGACGCGCAGAGCGCGATCACCGAGGCGATCGAGGCAGTCAAAGCCGAGAACGCCCGGCGCCAGAAGCTGCAAGCCGATCGTGACGAGGCGCAGCGGCAGCTCGAGGCGCTCCGAGGACAGCCGACGCCTGTCACCTCACCGGGTGCGCCGGGATCGATCCTGCCCGATCAACAGGCCGCGATCGAGGACCAGGCGCACCAGGCCGCGTTGCGTGCTGCGGCCGATGCGGCAGGCAAGCTGGCGCTGAACACCAGCCAGCAGATGCTCGCTGCGCTGGTCGGATCGCTGACCCCTCCGCACACCGATATCGATGAGCCGACGACCCCGACCACTCCGGTCGACCCGACCGATCCGACCACTCCGGTCGACCCGACCGATCCGACCACCCCCGTCGACCCGACCACCCCGACCGAGCCCACCACGCCGACGACCCCGTCGCCGGGGACGGTCGACCCGGGCGCCGAAGGCCCCGCTGCGGTGGAGATCGTAGTCAACCGCGCGATGTCGCAGCTGGGTGTGAGTTATTCGTGGGGCGGCGGTGACGCGAACGGTCCCACCCTCGGTATCCGCGACGGTGGCGTGGCCGACTCGTACGGCGACTACAACAAGGTGGGCTTCGACTGCTCCGGGCTGATGATCTACGCGTTCGCCGGCATCGGGATCTCGCTACCGCACTACACGGGTTACCAGTACACGTCGGGTCCGCAGTTCCCGCTCTCGGAGATGCAGCGCGGCGACATGATCTTCTACGGGCCCAACGCGAGCCAGCACGTCGCCCTCTACCTCGGGGACAACACGATGATCGAGGCGCCGCAGTCGGGTGACGTCGTGAAGATCTCGCCGTTGCGGACCAGCGGAGCGATGCCCTACGTTGTGCGGCTCGCCTGATCTGATCGATCCAGCCCGGGGCCCTATGTCGACCCGCCGCAGATGCCGGACGTGGCTGGCTCCACCGGCGGCCCAGTACCCTCGGTGCAGTCAGTACAACGATCGAACAGACCCCGGAGGGTATCGGTGACCTCAGCGCAGGACGACAGCAAGACCTCGGCAGAGGAATTCAAGCTCACGCAGTCCGACGTCGCCTTGCTCGAGAAGGCGATGTTCGAGGTCAAGAGGGTCATCGTCGGGCAGGACCGACTGGTCGAACGCATCCTGGTCGGTCTCCTGGCCCGCGGTCACATCTTGCTCGAAGGTGTGCCGGGCGTGGCGAAGACCCTTGCGGTCGAGACGTACGCGACCGTCATCGGTGGCAGCTTCTCGCGAGTGCAGTTCACCCCCGACCTGGTGCCCACCGACCTCATCGGTACGCGTATCTATCGGCAGGGTCGTGAGGAGTTCGACACCGAACTCGGACCCGTGGTGGCCAACTTCCTTCTCGCCGACGAGATCAACCGTGCACCCGCGAAGGTGCAGTCGGCGCTCTTGGAGGTGATGGCCGAGCGCCATGTCTCGATCGGCGGCACCACTTATCCGATGCCCGACCCGTTCTTGGTCATGGCGACGCAGAACCCCATCGAGAACGAGGGCGTGTACCCGCTGCCCGAGGCACAGCGTGACCGGTTCCTGTTCAAGATCCTGGTCGACTACCCGGCGGTGGAGGAAGAACGCGAAATCGTCTACCGGATGGGTAACGTCCCGCCCAAGGCATCCCGCGTTCTCGACGCGGAGACGATGGTCCGCCTGCAGAACACCGCAGCGAATGTCTTCGTGCATCACGCCCTCGTCGACTATGTGGTCCGGGTGATCAACGCGACCCGGCGACCGGCCGAGCTCGGCATGCACGATGTCGCGGGATGGCTGGCATACGGCGCCTCCCCACGCGCCACGCTGGGCATCGTCGCGGCTTCGCGCGCGCTCGCGCTGGTTCGTGGCCGCGACTACGTGATTCCCCAGGACGTCGTCGAGCTCATTCCCGACGTGCTCCGCCACCGTTTGGTACTCAGTTACGACGCGCTGGCCGACGAGGTGGATGCCGATGCCGTCATCACCCGGGTGTTGCAGACGGTCGGTCTGCCCCAGGTCAGCGCACAGCCGCTGGCCACCCCGCCCACCGTGGGTGGACAGGCCCCGCCGCAGCAGTCGCCACAGCAAGGCCAGCCGGCGTATTCGCAGGGGCCCGGTCCTCTGACCAAACCTGCTGCCGCGCAAGCCAACCCGGCGCAGGGCAACCAGTCGCACTATGGCGGATAACAGCACGCTCCCGTCGTTCGGCGCCGGTACCCTCGAAGACCCCAAGCTGACCGCAGCACTCAAGACCCTGGAGATCGTGGTTCGCCGCAAGCTCGACGGGGTGCTGCAGGGTGAACACCTCGGGCTCATCCCGGGACCGGGGACCGAGCCGGGGGAGGCCCGCGAGTACCAGCCCGGCGATGACGTCCGCCGGATGGATTGGTCGGTGACGGCCCGCACGACCCACGCTCACGTCCGGCAGATGGTGGCCGATCGCGAACTCGAGACCTGGCTCGTCGTCGACATGTCGGCGAGTCTGGACTTCGGCACGGTCAACACCACCAAACGGGATCTGGCGGTGGCGGCGTGCGCGGCCATCGCCCACCTCACTCTGGGCGGAGGTAACCGGTTGGGTGCGGTGGTGTGCACCGGCGATCAGGTGGTGCGAATCCCTGCCCGCGGTGGCCGGGCACACGCTTTGAGCACCCTCAAGACCATTGCCACCACCACCCGTGCGAACGACGGTGTGCGCGGCGACCTGTTCGCCGGCATCGACGCCCTGCGCAGGCCCGAGCGACGCCGGGGTCTGGCCGTGGTGGTCAGCGACTTTCTCGGGCCGATCAACTGGGATCGCCCTTTGCGGGCCGTGTCCGGTCACCACGATGTCCTCGGTGTCGAGATCCTCGATCCGCGCGACATGGAATTGCCTGCGGTGGGTGAGGTGGTGCTGCGCGATGCCGAATCGGGGCAGATCCGCGAACTGACGATCACCGACAAGGTGCGGGCCGATTTCGCCAGAGCCGCCGAAGACCACCGGATGGCGGTGCAGCGCGCGTTGAGGCAGTGTGGTGCACCGACATTGGCGCTTCGCACCGACCGCGACTGGATCGCCGACGTGGTGCGATTCATCGCGCAGCGGAGGCGGGGAATGAACGCGGGGGCCACCCGATGAGCTGGTTCGACTTCGCGTCCCCCTGGTGGTTGCTGATCATCCTCGTCGTGGCCGCCTTGGTGGCCGGGTACATCTACATGCAGCGGCGACGGCAGAACCGTGCGCTGAAGTTCGCCAATCTGGACCTGCTGAACACCGTTGCCCCACAGACCCGCAGCCGGACGCAGCACATTCCGATCGTGCTGATGGTGATCGCCCTGCTGGTGCTGACGGTGGCGATGGCCGGTCCTCAGGCCGACCGAAAAGTGCCGCGCAACAAGGCCACCGTGATGCTTGTCATCGACGTGTCCCGATCGATGGACGCGACCGACGTGGCCCCGTCACGGCTCAAGGCTGCTCAAGAGGCCGGTAAGAAGTTCGCGGACGAACTCACCGAGGGCATCAACCTGGGGTTGATCTCGTACGCCGGAACGGCGACCACTCTGGTGTCGCCGACACCCGACCGTGCCGCCACCAAGGACGCGATCGACAAATTGCGCCTCGACGACAAGACCGCGACCGGTGAGGGCATCCTCGCCGCGGTCACGCAGATCAAGACCCTCAATGCCGTGCTCGGTGGCGACAAGGGTGCTCCGCCCGCCCAGGTGGTGTTGCTCTCGGACGGCAAAGAAACGGTGCCCGACGACCCCGACGACCCCCGCGGAGCTTTTACCGCGGCCCGTAAGGCGAAAGAGGACCGGATTCCGGTCAACACCATTTCGTTCGGAACCCGCGGTGGCACAGTCGAACTGGAAGGTGACCGGATCCCGGTGCCTGTCGACGACGATTCGCTCCGCAAGATCGCGCAGTTGTCGGAGGGTAAGTTCTTCACCGCCTCGAGCCTCGATGAACTCAACCAGGTCTACGGCAATCTCCAGGATCAGATCGGTTACGAGACCCGGCGCGGCGACGCGTCCCGCCCGTGGTTGATCGCCGGCACGCTGCTCGTACTCCTCGCGGTCGGCAGCGCCGTGGCGATCAACCGGCGCCTGCCCTGATGGGACCACGTACACCTCCACCGACAACAAGGCGATAGGTTGACCGTCATGGCTGACAGCAACGAACAGGTGTCCCGGTCGGTTCTGGTGACCGGGGGCAACCGTGGAATCGGATTGGCGATCGCGCAACGGCTGGCCGCGGACGGGCACAAAGTGGCCGTCACACATCGTGGTTCGGGCGCGCCCGAGGGTTTGTTCGGCGTCGAATGCGACGTCACCGACACCGAATCGATCACCCGGGCCTTCGCGGCGATCGAAGAACACCAGGGCCCGGTGGAGGTGCTGGTCTCCAATGCCGGCGTCACCGACGACACCCTGCTGATGCGGATGACCGAGGAGCAGTTCGAGAGGGTCGTGGACGCCAACCTCACCGGTTCGTTCCGCGTCGCCAAGGCCGCCTGCCGGTCCATGCTGCGCAAGCGATTCGGCCGCTTCATCTTCCTGGGATCCGCGGTGGCGATGATGGGGACCCCCGGCCAGATCAACTACGCGTCGTCCAAGGCGGGACTGATCGGAATGGCTCGATCGCTCACCCGCGAACTCGGATCTCGATCGATCACCGCCAATGTCGTGGCGCCCGGACTGATCGACACCGACATGACCGCCGAACTGCCGGACGAATACAAGGAACAGGCCGTGAAGCTGATCCCCGCGGCGCGCGTCGGCAGGCCTGAAGAAGTGGCCGCCGTGGTGAGCTGGCTGGCGTCCGACGATTCGGCATACGTGTCCGGCGCCGTGATCCCTGTCGACGGCGGTCTGGGCATGGGCCACTGACCGTCTGACCTGTAACAGCCCACATCCAAAGCAAGGGAGCACCAGTGAGCGGACTTCTCGACGGCAAGACCATCCTGATCACCGGGATCATCACCGATTCCTCGATCGCGTTCCACGCGGCCGCAATGGCGCAGGAGCAGGGCGCGCGGGTCATCATCACCGGATTCGACCGCCTGCGACTGATCGACCGGATCGCTCAGCGACTCCCCAAGGAGGTCCCTCCCGCCGTCGAGCTCGACATCACCGACGAGGAGCACCTGGGTACGCTGGCCGACCGGCTCAAAGAGCTTGCGCCCGAGGGTATCGACGGTGTGCTGCACTCGATCGCCTTCGCGCCCAGGACCCTGATGGGCCCCGAGGCCAAGCCGTTCCTGGAAGGTCCCGGACCCGATGCGGCGCAGTCCTTCCAGGTGTCGGCCTGGAGTTATGCCGCACTTGCGCGAGCAGTGTTGCCTGCGATGAACGAGGGTGGCTCGATCGTGGGGATGGACTTCGATCCGCGCACGGCGATGCCTTACTACAACTGGATGGGCGTGGCCAAGGCCGCCCTCGAATCGGTCAATCGGTATGTGGCGCGTGAGGTGGGCGAGGCCAAGCGGATCCGCTCCAACCTGGTGGCCGCAGGCCCCATCAAAACCCTTGCCGCCAAGGCGATCGCGGGTACGGCCACCGGCGACGCCAAGAAGCTCAATCAGCTCAACGAGTACTGGGATGGTGCGTCCCCGATCGGCTGGGACGTCGATGACGCAACCGTTGTGGCGAAGTCGATCTGCGCGCTGCTGTCGGACTGGCTGCCGGGCACGACCGGGTCGATCGTCTACGTCGACGGCGGGGCCAGCCACAACACCTGGTTCCCGGAAGACATGTAGGTCCGCCGGATGAGCGCAGACTTCGATGCTGTTCTGGTGTTGTCCTTCGGCGGGCCCGACAAGCCCGCCGACGTACGGCCGTTCCTCGAGAACGTCACGCGCGGTAGGGGTGTGCCACCGGAACGGCTCGACGAGGTCGCCGAGCACTACTACCACTTCGGTGGTGTCTCGCCGATCAATGCGCTCAACCGCGACCTGATCGCCTCGTTGGAGGCCGAACTCGCACGGTCGGGTATCGATCTACCCGTCTATTTCGGCAACCGCAACTGGCACCCGATGATCGAGGACACGCTTGCGCGCATCCATTCGGACGGGCACCGTCGAGTGCTGGTGTTCCCGACGTCGGCGTGGGGTGGATATTCGGGCTGCCGACAGTACGACGAGGACATCGCCCGTGCCCTGGACTCGTTGGGGCCGGATGCGGATTCGATGGTGTTGCGCAAATTGCCACATTTCTGGAATCACCCGGCGATGACAGCTGCTTGCGCCGACGCGATCCGCGCTGCTCTCGGACGTCTGCCGGAAGACGAACGTGATGACGTACGGCTTATCTTCACCGCCCACTCGATCCCCGACTCGGCCGACAAGGCGGCCGGGCCGCCCGAGGACGGGGGAAGGCTCTACAGCAAGCAGGTCGCCCAGGCGTCCCGATTGGCCGCGGCCGCTGCGGGTTTCGACGTTTTCGACCAGGTCTGGCAGTCGCGCTCGGGACCACCGCAGATCCCGTGGCTGGATCCCGATATCTGCGACCATCTCGAAGACGTTGCCGCCCAGGGTGTTCCATCGGTGATCGTATGCCCGATCGGGTTTGTGTCAGATCATCTCGAAGTGCTCTGGGATCTGGACAACGAGGGCAAGGACAAAGCCGACGAACTCGGGCTGACGTACGAGCGAGCCGCCACCGTCGGCACCGATCCGCGGTTCATCTCCATGATCGTCTCGCTGATCAGCGAGCAGCTTGCCGGTGAAGTGCCGTTTCGACCGGGGATGACCGAGAACGGGTCTCCCTGTGCGCAAGGATGTTGCGCGCCGGTGCGACGGCCGGCCTGACCTCAGACCCGGTTGTTCGACAACAACTCTGAGATCACCGCATTGGTCGCACTCATCCGGGCCACCCGGACGGTGCGGGCGAGATCACGGAGGGCTGAATCGCCGGTGTGCTGTTCGCCGACGCTGTAGCCGAAATCCGGGGCCGCCTGCTGCGCCACGGAGAGAATGGCCGCCACGTGTGCCGCCTGTTCGAGGATGCGTTCGGCGCGCGCGTTGACCCCTGGAGGCAACTGCTGAGCTGCCAACCGGGTCAGTTCTGCGACCTTCTTGCGGGGGTCGGTCAATGAGTCCGTTGCCGTGGATCGCGGCATCCGCAAGCCGTCCAGAAGGTCGGCTGCAGAGCGGATACCCTCCCGTAGGTCGTATTCGACGGCGCCGAGGGAATGGATGACGGGGATCATCGCCGTCTCGACGGTGTGCACACCCCAGCCGATCGTGTACCGGTCGAGTCGGCGCGGGACGAGGGCGTACCTTCCGGGGACGACAAGGAGTTCACCCGACTCGAGTGCTGCGTTGGTGATCGGTCCGCGAGGCGGCAAGCCGAGCATGTCGCCTGGAGCCACGAGCAGAACCGCCAGTCCCTGCGCCGAGCTACCACCTCGAACGAGTCTCAGCAGGGCGTCGCTCTCCTCACCTCGGGGACTGAGCGAAAGCGATTGCGCCGCAATGGCATCAGCAGCCAGTGCACGATGTCGCGCGCTCCACCAACCAAGGACATCGAGCACGTCGTCGGGGGAGCATCGGCCGGCCTGCCAGGCTGCACCCCACGCACCCAGAGCGCTGCTCACGCCCTGCGTGTCGGTCGGGTAGTCGAAATCCGCGTCAGTCATCGTGCTTCCTGGTTGCTGTTCTGCGAGCCACGCTCAGCCCGTTCACCCGGCCACTTTAGCGCCGAAAACGGGTATGCGGCGTGCCTGGCGGAATGCACCCGGAACGGGCCCTAACGTGGTGGCGGTGAACAGCACTGGACCACATCGCCGAGTCCCGGATCGTTACGGTCGCGATGTACTCTCCGAGCCCCGGCGGTCCACTCGACCGGCGGTTCCCGAGGTGACGGCCGAACGGGACCTGGTCGTCGAGGACGCTGCCAGCGGATTCTGCGGCGCGGTGGTCGGTTTCGAACGTAGTTACGACGGGGAGTTCGTGCGGTTGGAAGACCGGCGAGGATCCACCCGGATCTTTGCATTGCGCCCCGCGGCATTCCTCATCGATGGGTCACCGGTGACCCTGGTCAAACCCGTCCGAAAAGCGCCTGGGGCGCCGGCCCGCACGGCCTCGGGCTCCGTTGCCCCGGTCAGCAGGAGAGCCCGGGTGGCCCGCGCCAGCAGGTTGTTCGTCGAAGGTGTGCACGACGCTGCGTTGATGGAACGCATCTGGGGCGACGACCTGCGGGTGGAAGGTGTGGTGGTCGCCAGCCTCGACGGCCTCGACAATCTGGATGAAGCGCTCGCCGAGTTCGAGCCCGGGCCGACTCGGCGGGCGGGCGTCCTGGTCGACCACCTCGTCGCCGGGTCGAAGGAATCGCGGCTCACCGAACGTGTCGGTCCGCATGTGCTGGTCTGCGGGCATCCCTACATCGATGTGTGGGAGGCAGTGAAACCGGCAGCGGTCGGCATCAGTGCGTGGCCGAAGATCCCGCGCGGGATCGACTGGAAGACAGGGGTGTGCAACGAACTGGGCTGGGGTTCGCCACGTGACGGCTGGCGGAAGGTGAACAGCTCGGTGTCGAGTTTTCGGGACGTCGAGGTGCCGCTCATCCGCGCGGTGGAAGAGCTGATCGACTTCGTCACCGCCATCGAATCCTAGAGCCGCACCGACCGGTCGTGAGCATGGCAGACTGGGGAAATGGGCGCACTCCTGTGGTTGGTCGCCGGATTGATCCTGATCGGCGCCGAGACCCTCAGCGGTGATCTGATCCTGCTCATGCTCGCCGGTGGTGCGCTCTCGGCGGCGGGTGTCAGCGCGGTGCTCGACCCCCCGCTGTGGGTGGACGGGGTTGTGTTCGCAGTGGTGTCCTTGCTCCTGCTCTTCGCCGTACGCCCGGTCGCACGCAGGCACATGTTCACCCGCCCCCGCCTTGCCACCAACACCGAAGCACTCGTGGGCCGACAAGCCCTGGTGATCACGCCGGTGGACGAACGTGGTGGACAGGTCAAGTTCGGCGGCGAGGTCTGGTCGGCCCGCGCAGCCACTCCAGGTGACCACTTCGCCGAGGGCGAATCGGTGACGGTACTCGAGATCGACGGTCCGACCGCCGTCGTGTGGAAAGGATGAACGCCGTGATCGTCGGACTCATCATCATCGCCGTCCTCGTGCTGGTGGTCGGGGTGATCCTCGTCAAGTCCATCGCACTCATCCCTCAGGCCGAGGCGGCGGTGATCGAACGCCTCGGCCGCTACACCAAGACGGTGTCCGGTCAGCTGACATTGCTGGTGCCGTTCGTCGACCGCATCCGTGCCCGGATCGATCTGCGAGAACGCGTGGTGTCGTTTGCCCCGCAACCCGTCATCACCGAGGACAACCTGACCGTTCTGATCGACACCGTCGTGTATTTCCAGGTCACCGTGCCGCAGGCGGCGGTGTACGAGATCAACGACTACATCGTCGGCGTCGAACAGTTGGCCACCACGACGCTGCGCAACGTCGTCGGTGGGATGACGCTCGAAGAGACCCTGACCTCACGGGACTCCATCAACGCCCAGCTGCGTGGGGTGCTCGACGAGGCCACGAGTCGATGGGGCCTACGCGTCGCCCGGGTCGAACTCAAGAGCATCCTCCCGCCGCCGTCCATCCAGGAGTCGATGGAAAAACAGATGAAGGCAGATCGTGAGAAGCGGGCAACGATCCTGACCGCGGAAGGTCAGCGGGAATCGGCGATCAAGACCGCCGAGGGCAACAAGCAGAGTCAGATCCTCTACGCCGAAGGCGCCAAGGCGGCGGCGATCCTGACCGCGGAGGGCGAACGGCAGTCACGGATCCTGCAGGCGCAAGGCGATCGCGCCGCCACGTACCTCCGTGCCGAAGGTGAAGCCAAGTCGATCCAGAAGGTCTTTGCCGCGATCAAAGCCGCAAAACCGACACCGGAACTGCTGGCCTACCAGTATCTCCAGCAACTACCGGAGATGGCCAAGGGCGAAGCCAGCAAGGTGTGGGTGGTCCCGAGTGACTTCGGCTCGGCGCTACAGGGATTCGCGAGATCATTCGGTGTCCAGTCCGATGACGGGGTGTTCCGGTACGAGCCGGCCGCCGACGACGGCAGCGCCCAGCCGGACGACACAGACATGTCCAGCTGGTTCGAAACCGCAGCCGATCCCAAGGTGGCCCAGGCCGTGGCCGAGGCTGAGGCAGTGGCCCGCAAGCCGGTCGATGACGATCCGCTGCTGGCCCGTCCGCGCACGGATCCGGGCATCGATCAGGCCGGGGCCTCGGACCAACCCGGCTGGCAGACGCCGGCGATCGACCCCGGCAGGGTTGAGCAATAGTTCAAGATCTCAGTGCAGCAGTAGATATCCGGTGCCGGCCACCGCAGCAGCCCACAGCACCGATGCCAACGTCCCGATGATGAACTGTTCGGCGGCGCCCGGTTCGCGGAGTTCCGGGTAGCGACCGAGTCCCTTGACCGCCAGCACTATTGCTATCGCCTCGGGCCATCGCAGACCCAGTGCTGCCACCACCGCGATTCGCTCCAGGTATCCGATGACGCGGCCTCCTCGCAGTGGCGTCGGCGCTGGTGGTTCCGGTGCATCTCCGGAGCCGGCCGTCTCCGGTTCCGGGGGCCGGGTGTCCAGTTGCCACGGTTCTATGCCCCCGAGCAGCAAGGCGCCGCGAACCAGCAAGGTGCCGCCGGTGACCGCGGCCAGAACGGTGAGGCAGTGGGTGATCACCGCGGCCGCGCCCGAGGCCCGGTCCGCGAGCAGGGCGAGCACCGCCACCCCACCGAGAGCCAGGGGCGTGGCCACCGCGGCGATGAGGTTCGGACCGGTCCGATGTCCGATCGGCGCTGCAGCAAGGATCAGTGGCAGCACAGCGGTGACCCCGAGTAGGACAAGCGCAGCGACGATCATGAATGTGCCGACTGCAGTAGATGTATGGCCAGCAAACGCGTCTCCTCCTCGATGTACCAGTCCGCGGCACGCAATCGCTGCGACAGCGCCTGCGGGGTGATCCCGAGTGTGGCAGCAGCCACCGACTGAGTCTGTCCCGAGCGCATCTGGCGAGCCGCGGCGTGTCCGGCATCCGACCGTCCGGCGACCGTGCGGACCAGCAACCGAAGCCCGGTCTGGGCGTATGTGCAGGGCGTCGGGTCCGGCCCCACGAGGGCGACGCTGTAAGGATTGGTCTTCGCGGCGTTGACCGCGTCGCGTGCGCGTTCGAACGCGGGCCCCCGCCCGGCGCGAGTGATGGATGGCAACGGGAGTTCCACGGTGCCGATCCCGACCCCGATACTCCACCCACCTTCTTCGGCGAGGGTGAGCACGGTGTCGATGACTGCGGCGGGGTCGTCGAGTACCGCTTGGAACTCATCTCCCGCGGTTCGATCGAATGGGCGGATGACCGGGATGTGGGTCAGCGATTGCAGCGCGTGGGGTACCCGGTCGGCTTCTCGTCGGCTGTGCCGTTGGTCGATGGTGACGACGTACATCGGGCATCCCGTCCGTTATCAAGTACATAACCTTGATCGGAGGGTATCAAGCCAGCAGCCTTTACTTCAAGGAATTCCGCTCTCAGACTTGTCGGTCGGCGACCCTCGGTGGACTCGACCCCGACGCAGGGGCACCCTTCGCTCAAACAGCACGGTTCGAGAGTTCATCTGCAGGCTTGTCGGTGTTCTCCACATCGCCATCGGTGGGTTCCCTCACCGACAGCCTCGTGTCGAGGATCAGGCCGAAGACGCCGAGGCTGAACAGGCCCGCCGACAACGCCAGCATGACCGGATCGCCGTCTCCTGCGAGAGCATTGCCGAGGATCACCACGGCTGCTGTTCCCGGTGCGACACCGATCACCGTGGCGAGCGCATAAGGCACGAACTTGATGGCAGACAGAGCTGCGACGTAGTTGGTGACAGAGAACGGAAACGCGGCGATCAGCCGGAGTGACCCGACCGCAAGCCATCCCCGGCGTTCCATGCGCAGCTCCACCGACCGCGCAACCGGGTGGCGTAGATAAGGCCGGATACGTTCTCGTCCCAGGCGCCTGACCAGCACAAAAGCCATCAAAGCCGCGAATATGGTGGCCAGCATCGCACCGACGAAACCCACCAGCGGACCGAACAGCAAACCGGATGCTGCCGTGAACGCCGAGCGCGGTACGGGGCCGATCGCGATGACGGCATAGCCGATGAAGAAAATCCAGACGAAGTTCGGCCCGAACGAGTCGGCCCAGTCCCGCAGCTTGCCCACCGACGGCAAGGGGATCAGGTAGGCGCCGAGCAGGACGGCTATCACCACCACCAGTCCGCCGAGCGCCCGGATCACCGCGGTTCGCCCGGTGAGCCGGCCACTGAATTTCACGGTCTCAAGGATACGGGCGAAAAAAGTCGCAAAGATGTGCGCGACGCCACTGTTCGGGCATCGACTCCCCGTACCGGGCCGAGCGTTCGATCGGATAGTGTCGATTCACCTCAAGATGCGATAGAGATCACGACGTCACAAGCAGATCGAAGGGCTCACGCCGAATGCCGGATACCCGACCAGACCTCCACGACCTGGAGTCCAGTTACCAGCAATGGTCCGACTCCGCCGCACAGGTGCTCGCGAAGTCCAAGCGCGTCGACGTCGCCGATCTGCGCGACACCCCAGAGACGCTCTTGTCGACCACCACCCCGGATGCGTTGACCATCAAGCCGCTCTACACGCGGCGCGACGAACTCGACGAGCCCGGGTTGCCCGGGTCCTACCCGTTCGTCCGAGGCAGCGACCGCGTGCGGGACGTCAACATGGGGTGGCGTGTCACCGAGCGCTTCGGCGACCCGGTCGGCGAGCCTCAGGATCCGGCGGCCCTGAACCAGGCAATTCTGGAGGCGCTGAACAACGGGGCCAGCGGGCTGTGGCTGACGGTCGGTGACTCTGCCATCGCCCCGAAGGATCTCGCCGCCGTTCTCGACGGCGTCTACCTCGATCTGGTTCCGGTCACACTCGACGCCGGTGCCGCGGGCATCGAGGCCGCGCAGGTCCTCCAGCCACTCCTCCCGGACTCCGCGACGGTCGGCACGGTCAGCTCCTATGGCCTCGCGCCTCTGACCGCCGCGTTCTCCGGGCGTCCGGCGGTTGCACTCGCCGATGCGATCGGGGTGGCGGCATCGGCCGGCGCGGCCGTGCGGTCCATCCGTGTGGACGGCACCGACTTCG
Source organism: Williamsia muralis NBRC 105860 (assembly GCF_001598915.1). Taxonomy (GTDB): domain Bacteria; phylum Actinomycetota; class Actinomycetes; order Mycobacteriales; family Mycobacteriaceae; genus Williamsia; species Williamsia muralis. The sequence goes on from NZ_BDAP01000003.1 coordinate 434,895, forward strand.
CCCTCGGTGGCGCCACCGACGTGCAGGAACTCGCCTTGGTCACCGCTGCCGGCGTCGAGTACCTGCGGGCCCTCACCGCGGCCGGACTGGCTGTCGACAAGGCCCTGAACCAGCTGACGTTCGCACTGTCGGCCACCGACGACCAGTTCGGAACGGTGGCCAAGTTCCGCGCGATCCGCCGCCTCTGGGGACGGGTGGCCGAGGTCAGTGGAGCACCTGAGGCCGGGGGCGCGGTGACCCACGGGGTGACCGCGCTGAGCATGATGAGTCAGCGTGATCCCTGGGTCAACATGCTCCGGGTGACCACGGCCACCTTCGGCGCCGGAGTCGGCGGTGCCGATCAGATCACGGTGCTGCCCTTCGACGTGGCGCTGCCACCGGCAGACCGGACCACCAGCCCGAGCTTCTCCCGCCGGATGGCACGCAACACCCAGCTGCTCCTCATCGAGGAGTCGAACGTGGCCAAGGTGCTCGACCCCGCGGGTGGTGCATGGTTCGTCGAGTCACTCACCGACGACCTCGCTGCATCGGCATGGGCACTGTTCCAGGAGATCGAGGCCAAGGGCGGGTACCAGAAGGCCCTCGACGACGGATGGATCGGCGAGCAGGTCTCCATCTCCCTGGCCGCCCGAGACGAGGCCGTCGCCCACCGGACCACCTCGCTCACCGGCATCAACGAGTTCCCCAACCTGGCCGAGAAGCCGCTCACCACACCAGGTTCGGCCGACTTCGTCGACCTGCCGACCGCAGCGCCGAATCTGGCCCGCACCGCCCGGCCGTTCGAGCGTCTGCGGGATCGTTCCGATGCGTTTCTCGCATCCCACGGAAAACGGCCGATCGCCATGCTTCTCCCACTCGGGTCGGTCGCCGAACACAACGCCCGTACGACGTTCATCGCGAACCTGCTGGCGGCCGGCGGCATCGAGTCGGTCAATCCGGGACCGCTGACCGCCGACGCCATCGCTGCCGCGAGGGCGACGTCCGGAGATCCGGTTGTCGCGGTCCTGTGCGCGGCCAACCCGCGCTACGAGAGCGACGGCGCAGGCGCCCTCGCAGCCGCTCGCGAGGCCGGATTCCACACCGTCCTGCTCGCCGGGCCGGCCAAGGCGTGGACTGATGAGCAGAACGCGCCGGACGGGTACCTGCAGATCGGGATCGACGCGATCTCGACGCTGACAGAACTGCTGGACACGATCGAGGCGGAGAGCTGACATGACCAGTACTCAGAACAAGGCGACCACCACTCCGGCCGGGCAGTCGGTGCCGAACAGTTTCGCCGACGTCCCGTTGACGGGAGAGGCCGCGGTCGCCGCACCGGGAGACAGCGATCAACTCGTGGCCGATCTCGCTCAGGCACACGGCTATTCGACCGAGCAGGTCACGTGGACCACCCCCGAGCAGATCGACGTCCGCCCGTTGTACACCCGCTCGGACCGTGATGCCATCACCACGGACGGCGAGCATCCCTATCCGCTGGACACCGTGCCCGGCGCCGTTCCGTATCTTCGCGGGCCGTACCCGACGATGTATGTGAACCAGCCGTGGACCATCCGGCAGTACGCGGGATTCTCGACCGCCGCAGAGTCCAATGCCTTCTACCGCCGCAACCTCGCTGCCGGCCAGAAGGGCCTGTCGGTCGCCTTCGACCTGGCCACCCACCGCGGTTACGACTCCGACCACCCACGTGTCGCCGGTGATGTCGGGATGGCGGGCGTCGCGATCGACTCCATCCTCGACATGCGTCAGCTGTTCGACGGTATCGATCTGGGGTCGGTGTCGGTGTCGATGACCATGAACGGCGCCGTACTCCCGATCCTGGCGCTGTACGTGGTGGCCGCGGAGGAACAGGGTGTGCCCCCGGAGAAGCTGGCCGGGACCATCCAGAACGACATCCTCAAAGAGTTCATGGTGCGCAACACCTACATCTATCCGCCGAAACCGTCGATGCGCATCATCTCGAACATCTTCGAGTACACCAGCACCAAGATGCCGCGCTTCAACTCGATCTCCATTTCCGGCTACCACATCCAGGAGGCCGGGGCCACAGCCGATCTCGAGCTGGCATACACCCTCGCCGACGGTGTCGAGTACATCCGGGCTGGCATGGAAGCCGGCCTCGACGTGGACAAGTTCGCACCCCGCCTGTCCTTCTTCTGGGGCATCGGCATGAACTTCTTCATGGAGGTCGCCAAACTCCGGGCCGCCCGCCTGATCTGGAGTGAGCTGGTCGCGAAGTTCGATCCGAAGAACGCCAAATCGCTGTCGCTGCGCACACATTCGCAGACATCGGGCTGGTCGCTGACGGCACAGGACGCCTTCAACAACGTGGCCAGGACGTGCATCGAGGCAATGGCCGCCACGCAGGGCCACACCCAGTCGCTGCACACCAACGCCCTCGACGAGGCCCTCGCGCTGCCCACGGACTTCTCGGCCCGCATCGCACGTAACACTCAGCTGCTGCTGCAGCAGGAGTCGGGTACCACCCGACCGATCGACCCATGGGCGGGCTCGAATTACGTGGAATGGCTCACGCATGAGCTGGCCAACAAGGCCCGCGCGCACATCGCCGAGGTCGAAGAGGCAGGCGGGATGGCCCAGGCCATCAACGAGGGCATCCCGAAGCTCCGGATCGAGGAGGCGGCCGCCCGCACCCAGGCGCGAATCGATTCGGGTCAGCAACCCGTCATCGGCATCAACAAATACCAGGTCGACGAGGACCAAGAGGTCGAGGTCCTCAAGGTCGAGAACTCCAAGGTGCGCGGAGAACAGCTCGAGAAGCTGAAGACGCTTCGCGCGAACCGGGATTCCGACGCGGTCGAGGCCGCGCTGGCAAACCTCACCCGCGCCGCCGCCGACGACAAGGGCGGCATGGACAACAACTTGATGGCGCTGGCGATCGAGGCGGCGCGGCATCAGGCGACCGTGGGTGAGATCTCCGAAGCGCTCGAGAAGGTCTACGGCCGCCACCAAGCAGAGATCCGCACGATCAGTGGGGTGTACCGACATGAGGCCGGACAGGTGAGCAACATCGACGCGGCGATCGACATCGTCGAGAAGTTCGCCGAGGCCGAGGGACGCCGTCCCCGCGTGCTGGTGGCGAAAATGGGGCAGGACGGCCACGACCGAGGCCAGAAGGTCATCGCCACCGCATTTGCCGACCTCGGATTCGACGTCGACGTGGGCCCTCTGTTCCAGACCCCCGACGAGGTCGCCCAGCAGGCGGCCGACAACGACGTTCACGTCGTGGGGGTCTCGTCGCTGGCCGCGGGTCACCTGACCCTGGTGCCGGCGCTGCGCGACGCGCTGGCCAAGGTCGGGCGCGGCGACATCATGATCGTGGTCGGTGGAGTGATCCCGCCGGGAGATTTCCAGGAGCTCTATGACGCAGGCGCCGCTGCCATCTTCCCGCCGGGAACGGTCATCGCCGACTCGGCGGTCGAGCTGATCACGAAGCTGGCCGCCGAACTGGGGCACGAGCTGGCGTCTTGAGGCACTCATAGGTATGGCCAGACCACCACTGGATCTGGCGCAGTTGGCTGACGCCATCCGCGCAGACAAACGGCCCGGTCTTGCTCGAGCCATCACTCTGGTCGAGTCGACGAGGGCCGATCACCGGGCGCAGGCACAAGAGTTGCTCCTGGCGCTGGGCCCCGACTCCGGCGATTCGTATCGTGTCGGCATCACCGGCGTGCCGGGAGTCGGCAAGTCCACCACGATCGAAGCGCTCGGCATGCACCTCATCGAGCAGGGCCACAAGGTTGCGGTCCTGGCGGTCGACCCGTCGTCGACACGCACGGGCGGGTCGATTCTCGGCGACAAGACCAGGATGGGTCGGCTGTCGGTGAACCCGAACGCCTACATCCGGCCGTCACCCACATCGGGAACGCTCGGCGGTGTCGCCAAGGCCACTCGCGAGACCATCGTGCTGCTCGAGGCCGCGGGCTTCGACGTGGTCCTGGTGGAGACCGTTGGTGTCGGCCAGTCGGAGGTGACCGTCGCGAACATGGTCGACGTCTTCTGCTTCCTCACCCTCGCCCGCACGGGAGATTCGTTGCAGGGCATCAAGAAAGGCGTGCTCGAACTCGCCGACATCGTGGTGGTGAACAAGGCCGACGGCAAGCACCAACGCGAGGCGCGCAGTGCCGCAAAAGAACTCCAGGGTGCGCTCCGACTGCTGTCACCACATGACGCCCTCTGGCGGCCTCCGGTGCTCACCATGAGTGCGATGGAGAATGTCGGGGTCCAGGAGTTCTGGGAGACGGTCCTCAAGCACAAGGACGTGCTCGAGCAAGCGGGGGAGTTCCAGGCTCGGCGCAACAAACAGCAGGTCAACTGGATGTGGTCGATGGTCACCGACCAGTTGCTCCGCCGACTGGACTCGAGCGAGGCGGTTCGGGGGATCCGCGGCCGTATCGAGGAAGAGGTACGGGCAGGCACCCTGACGCCGGCGCTGGCCGCGACCAGGATCGTCGAGGCGTTCGACGGCTAGTCGTGTAGCTGCTGCACCGTCACCGCAAACGCCGCCACGCGTTCGATGAGCGCATCGAAGAACAGTTCGGGATCGGTTGCGTCGGCGATGTCCGCGTTGTTCTCCCGACCCCAGAACTGCCGTTCGTCCGCAATGGTCGTCCCACGTGTGAGAGCACCCTCGGTCTCCACGTCCACGCACGCAGGCCGAGTACGCGCGACAGCTGGATCGAGCGCAACAGCGGCCGCGAACGGGTCGTGCATGTGGCAGATGTATCCCTCGGCGTGGGCCTCGTGGAACTCGAAGTAGAACCGGACAGCGTCGACCAGATGCCGGATGACGACATTGCTCGCAACCGACCGGACCCCCTGTTCGTCATCGGGTCCTGGCTGTTCGACGGGACTGGACTCGGCAAGCGCGGCCAGGCGGCCCAGGTGGTCCGGTGTCATCCGGATCGTCTCGGTGAGATCGAGTGGGCAGATGATCGGCCGTGGGGCACCATCAACACCGAACGCCGCGAACACCTCCTTGGCTGCCTCCGGGTCCACGGCGATGTTCCATTCGGACGTGGGCGTTGTGTTGCCGGGGTGATGGAACGTCCCACCCATGATGACCAGCCGCCGCAGTCGGGTCGGCAGGGCCGGGTCGCGTCGGATGGCCAGCGCGAGGTTGGTCAGGGGCCCGGTGACGAGTCCCACGAGGTCACCCGAATGTTCTTCGCTGAGTTCGATCCAGGCGTCGGCCGCATCGCGGTGGGAGGGGGACGACGTGGGCGCCGGCAACTGCGCGTAACCGACCCCGAGCGGCCCGTGGGTGTCCTCGGTGGTCATCAGTGAACCGGTGAGTGGGCCTGACGCTCCGAGACACACCTCGATGTCGTCCCGGCCGCACAGTTCGAGCCACGCCAGGTTGTTCCCACACACCACATCCGTCGGTACATTGCCCCCGGTCGAGAGGACAGCCCGCAGATCTGCGGCCGGATGGGCGAGCAGGTAGAGCAAGGCCAGCGAGTCGTCGATACCCGTGTCGCAATCGAAGATCAGGGGGACTGTAACCACCTGATGACCCTAGTGGATGGCCGGAATGGTCCCGAGAAAGTGCTCCGGAACTGTCACGTGTTCTCGTTTTGGTGCTAATCTGATCACGAGCGTTTCCCGATGGAAGGTTTCCGATGACGATTGCCGAGTCCGTTTCGACCAACACTGCCGCGCCGGCCCGTCCCCGGATCGCTGCGCCCGGTGAGGGCGAAGATTCTCTGATCAACAACATCGACGGCGACATCGAGCTGATCCCGCCGGACTCGATCACTGCAGAGTTGACCGGACATTTCACGTTCCTGCCGGTCAACGGTGCGGCTTTCGTGATGCAGGTGATGCTTCCGGTGATCGGCGATGTGGTGGACAAGTATTCGGTGTTTCGCACCGACCCGGCCGGGCGTGCCATCCGGTCGGTGGATTCCGTTCTCCGCTGGATCTACGGAGGACAGGAGGCGATCGAAGAAGGCAAGAGACTGCGCCGGATGCATCAGCCGCTGCAGATGAAGAACTCGCAGGGCAAACACATCAGCGCGCTCAATCCCGAGGCGTATCAATGGGTCATCGCCACCGCGTATCCCACGACGATCAAGGCCGGACCACTTCTGATCGGCCGGGAGTTCAACGCCGAGGAGAAGCAGGAGATCTTCCGCGACAATCGTCGCATCGCCAAGATCGTGCAGGTGCCGATGAAGGGTTACCCGACCACGATCGAGGAGTTCGGCGACTACTACGAAGACTTCGTCAACAACAAGCTGGTCGCGCACAAGGTCGCGCTGGAGCTGATCGGTCAGATGCGCGAAGCGCCCCCGATTCCCGACTCCGTTCCGGCCGCACTGCGACCGGCGGTGAAGAAGGCCGCCAAGTTCGCCATGTCACCGGTTCAGAACCTGAACTACCTGACCACGGTCGGGGTGATGGATCCCCGCGTTCGCGAGATTCTCGGCCTCACGTGGAGTGACCGCGAGCAGCGGGACCTCGAGCGGATGCACACCGTGATCCGTGGTTCGTACAAGGTTCTGCCCGAGCGACTGACCTACTTCCCGCTGGCGTACCACGCCCGCCGCCACCATGCCGCCATCCAGGCGATGAAGAAGCGCGAAACCGGCGGTGCCGCATACAAAGTGGGAAAGAGTCACGCCTGACGAAGGACGTCGCGTGTGAGTTCGAGCTGGCCGAGGTGCTGGGCCAGCTCGCGCACCACGTGTGTCAACACCCACTCCGGGGTGGCGGTTGCGACCTCCGGACGAGTGGAACCGGTGACGGTCCGATCGCGAATCCCTTCGCGTAGTGCGACATCCACCCACTCGGGCAGACGCGCACGAACATCATCGACCCGTGTGATCAGGTCATCGACCCGCCCGGTGGCAGTGAACTCGGCGGCGCGGTCCCGCGGGATCTTCAGGCCGGCGATCACCGAGCCCGCCCAGTGCTCGATCACGCCGACACAGTGGAACACGATGGCGTAGGGACTGTTGGCGCCCGGCAGATCCGGCCTGGTGTTGGCCAGCTCGTCTCCCAGGCCCTTCAGAATCTCCGTCATCGACGACAGGCTCTCGCCGGTGATCACCAAAGTGGCTTCAGCCACACGGGCTTCGGCGTCGTCTTGCCGCGGTGTCACCACGGGTACGGCTCGAAGTCCTTGAGAAAACAGCCGTACAGGTCGATACCGGCTTCGCCCTGCACCACCGGGTCGTACACCCGGGCCGCTCCGTCGACGAGGTCGAGGGGAGCACGGAAGCCCTCCTCTGCCAGTCGGATCTTGCTGGTGTGCGGCCGTTCGTCGGTGATCCACCCGGTGTCGACGGCGGTCACCAGGATCCCGTCCTCGTAGAGGTCGCCGGCACTCGTGCGTGTCAACATGTTCAGCGCCGCCTTCGCCATGTTGGTGTGAGGATGACCGGGCCCCTTGTATCCACGCGAGAAGATGCCCTCCATCGCCGACACGTTCACCACATACTTGCGTCGCGCCGTCGATGCCCGGAGGGCCGGGGTGAGCCGTGACAGCAGGATGAATGGAGCCACGCTGTTGCACAGCTGGACTTCCAGCAACTCCAGCGGGTCCACCTGGTCGACGGTCTCCACCCAGCTGTTGCTGTCCACCAGGTCAGGCAGCAATCCACCTGCGTCGATGGCAGTTCCATCGGCGATGCGTGCGGGAGCCGCAGATCCCGCAGTCATGGCCAGGGAGGCGAGCGCCTTGGCCGCCGAGTCAGAATCGCCGCCCGAGGCGAGCGACTGCGGATGCAGCTCACTGCTGTCTCCCATGGTCAGCACCGGTACCGCTGCCGCGGGGCCGGTGAGCGGTGCTCGTTCGGCGTCGGCGAGCGAACTGTAGGCGCCGGCGGTGCGCCGGACCGTCTGTGCGGCGTTGTTGATGAGGATGTCGAGAGGTCCTTGTGCTGCAACCGAATCCGCCAGCGCTGTCACCTGTGCAGGATCGCGGAGGTCGATACCGACGATGCTGAGGCGATGCAGCCATTGGTCGGCGTCCGGCTGCCGGGCGAATCGCCGGGCCGCATCCTTGGGGAACCGGGTGGTGATGGTGAGGTCGGCACCGTCGCGGAGCAGCATCAGCGCGATGTACATGCCGATCTTTGCCCTGCCGCCGGTGAGAAGCGCGCGGCGGCCGCTCAGGTCGGTGTGCTGGTTGCGTTTGTCGCGGTTGGCGGCCGCGCATCGTGGACAGAGTTGATGGTGGAACGCGTCGACGCGGGTGTAGTCCTGCTTGCAGATGTAGCACGGCTGGGGGCGGATGAGCGTTCCGGCGGTGCTGCCGGGCGCGCCCGTCAGCGGTAGGCCGGCGGTCTCGTCGTCGATGCGGTCCGGCGAACCGGTCGCGGTGGCCGCCAGCACCTTCCGGTCGGCGTCGAGACGGGTCTGATGAGCCTGCTTCTTGCGGCGTCGTTTGGCCCGCTTGAACATCAAGGCCACGGCCCGCTGCACCGTGACCGAATCAGGATGATCTGCGTCGAGTTCGGTCACCTGGTCCAGGACACGGTGGAAGACCGCCAAGTCGGCGGGATCGATGAGGTGGGCGTGCACCCGAGTATTGTAGTGCGCCCGGTCGACCACCCTGACCGCGCGATGCGGTCCTCTGCTTGCGGCCGAGCGCTGCAGTCAGCGCCCGGTTGCGGCGGCTCCGGGGACAGTGGTGCCGGTGGGGCCCGCCTCTCCGGCACCGTCGTCGGCCGCCGGCGCCCGTGAAGGCGTCATCGAGACGAACCAGGCTTCCTGGACACCCAGGACCACGATGATCGACAGCAGCAGTCCTTCGGCCTCGATGGGGGACAGGCTCAGGTTCATCGCACCGACCACGTCGGGGAACAGGGCGACGACAAACACCAAGACGTACAGCGGCACACCCGCACACCCGAGCACCAAAGGCATCACCTTTGCTTCGGTGTGCGTGCGGAACTGCACCGCGAGCATCGCGATGCCGATTGCACCGATGAGTCCGGCGATCGAGAACCCGGTGCGCCACACAGCAGTGATCTCGGGGGCCACCTGCGCGAACAACGAGACCGCGGCGGCGACAACAAATTGCAGTGAGACGAGATAGGCCAGGTTGCTGCCGCGGCCGTCTCGTCCGGTGAGGTCGTCGCGGTCTTTGACCGCGACCCACCAGAGGCCCAGCAGGGTGAAATTGGTGGCTGCCACGACGCCGTAAAACGCGGATTGATCCATGCCCAGCACAGTAGGCCGTGCGCGAGTGCGCCGACAGGTGCTTTTCGATCGACAACCAGGTGCAGCATCACGCTGTACTGGCAAAGTGTGTCCGAGGGGGGACTTGAACCCCCACGCCCGTTAATAGGGCACTAGCACCTCAAGCTAGCGCGTCTGCCATTCCGCCACTCGGACCAGTCACGCCGGCAGTCAACCTGCCAGCGCCGGATAACATTAGCCGACTGCCGGCCTGCAACCCAAATCCCCAGGACACGACCATCTCGAGACGATTCTCGTCTACCGATGCGGGCAAGGTGCTAACAATCTGTCTCATGGACCTGGACACGGTGATCTGCCGTACCTGCGCCGTGGAGCACGGCAGCGGGCGAACACAGACATGCCGGATCTGTGCCGACGAGCGCCAATACGTACCGCCAGGTGGGCAACAGTGGGCGTCTCTCGCCGAGTTGACGGCGGACGGTCATCACGTCGAGATCGAGGAACTCGAACCCGGGCTCCACGAGCTGCGCGCCGTACCGGGAGTCGGGATCGGTCAGCGGAGCAAGTTGCTGTGCACTCAGGCCGGAAACCTGTTGTGGGACCCCCTCGGTTTCATCGATGAGCGGTCGGTTGCCGCGGTACGTGATCGGGGAGATGTGGTGGCCATCGTGGCCAGTCATCCGCACATGTTCGGGGTCCAGGTGGAGTGGAGCCATGCACTGGGGCGGGTACCGGTCCTGGTGGCCGACGCCGATCTCGAGTGGTTGGCCCGGACGGATCCGGTCATCGAATCGTGGAGCGGTGACCTCGAAGTCCTGCCGGGGGTCACACTCGCGCAACCGGGCGGGCACTTTCCGGGCAGCGCCGTGGCGCATTGGGGCGCCGGAGCGCAGGGGCGCGGTGTGCTCCTTTCCGGAGACACCGTCCTGCCCAATCCCGACCGGGCCACGGTGTCTTTCATGCGGAGCTATCCGAACCGCATCCCATTGTCGGCGGCGGTGGTGGACCGGTTGGCCCGAGACATCGGGAGGTTCCGATTCGATCGCCTGTACGGGAACTTCGCCGAGTTCATCGCCGCCGACGCCGCAGCTGCGGTCCAGCACTCGGCTCAACGCCACATCGGTTGGGTGCGGGGTGATTTCGACCATCTGACCTGACGCTGGAATCGTCGACTCCGCTGAGCGCCCGGTCCGAACGTCGTCAGGATGATAGGAATGAGCAGGTGAGCCCCGACACCGACACTCCCACCGCAACCGATGAAGTTGTCGGCCTGGTCAGCAGGCTGATCCGCTTCGACACCAGCAACACCGGTGAGCTCGAGACCACCAAGGGCGAGGAAGAATGTGCCCGCTGGGTGCAGCAGCAACTCGAGGACGTGGGCTACCGGACCGAGTATGTCGAATCCGGCCAGCCCGGCCGGGGCAACGTCTTCGCAACCCTGCCAGGTAGCGACTCCACCCGGGGCAAGTTGTTGCTGCACACCCATCTTGATGTCGTACCGGCCGAGCCTGCCGATTGGAGCGTCCATCCGTTCTCCGGGTCTGTCGAGGACGGCTACATCTGGGGCAGGGGCGCGGTCGACATGAAGGACATGGTGGGAATGGCTTTGGCCCTTGCCCGGCAGTTCAAACGCGAAGGCACCGTTCCTCCTCGCGACATCGTGTTCGCCTTTCTCGCCGACGAAGAGGCCGGCGGCAAGTGGGGTTCGCACTGGCTGGTGGAACACCGGCCCGATCTCTTCGAAGGGGTCACCGAAGCTGTCGGTGAGGTCGGCGGTTTCTCTCTCACCGTCGACCGGCCCGACGGCGGACAAAAGCGCCTGTATCTCGTCGAGACTGCGGAAAAGGGAATTGCCTGGATGCGGCTGACGGCAACCGCAACAGCCGGTCACGGATCGTTTCTGCACGACGACAACGCCGTCACGATCTTGTCCGAGGCAGTCGCGAGGTTGGGCAGGCACACGTTCCCGTTGGTGATGACCGAATCGGTGTCGCAGTTCTTGGCCGCGGTGTCGGAGGAGTCCGGGCTCGAACTGCACCCGGACACACCGGATTTGGAAACAGCCCTGTTCAAGATCGGCTCGATCGCCCGGATCATCGGAGCCACCCTGCGGGACACGGCCAACCCCACGATGCTCAATGCCGGGTACAAGGCAAACGTCATTCCGCAGAAAGCCACCGCCGTGGTGGACTGCCGGGTATTGCCCGGGCGTCAGGCTGCCTTCGAAGCCGAGGTCGACGCCCTCATCGGGCCACAGGTCACCAGGGAATGGGTCACGAAACTCGACTCGTACGAGACCACGTTCGACGGCGACCTCGTCGATGCGATGAATGACGCGATCTTGGCCCACGATCCCGAAGGCCGCACCGTGCCGTACATGCTGTCCGGCGGCACCGACGCCAAAGCCTTTGCACGCCTGGGCATTCGGTGCTTCGGCTTCGCTCCGCTGAAACTGCCGACAGACCTCGATTTCGCCGCGCTGTTTCATGGAATCGACGAGCGGGTACCGGTGGAGTCGGTTCTGTTCGGTACCGATGTCCTCGAGCACTTCTTGCTCCACAGCTGATGGCCGCACGCTTCAAGGATTGACCCCTACGGAAAGGACGCGAACGACATGTCGAGTTACAACCCGTACGACGCACTACCTCACCTGCCCGGTTTCACCCTGACATCCGAGAGCATCACCGACGGCGCACCGCTCGGCAAGGCGCAGGTCTCCGGGATCATGGGAGCCGGCGGCGAGGACGTCTCGCCTCAGCTCAGCTGGTCCGGCTTCCCAGAGGACACCAAGAGCTTCGCGGTCACCGTCTACGACCCGGATGCTCCCACCGCCTCGGGATTCTGGCATTGGGCAGTCGCGGACATCCCGGCGTCGGTCACGTCGCTCGACGCCGGCGTCGGTGATGGCGCCGACGGGTCACTTCCGTCCGGAGCCGTGACCCTCAACAACGACGCCTCGGCGCCGCGGTTCATCGGCGCCGCCCCACCACCCGGGCACGGCCCGCACCGGTACTTCGTCGTGGTGCACGCGGTGGATGTCGAGAGTCTTGGGCTGCCCGATGGTGCGACGCCGGCCTACCTCGGATTCAATCTGTTCAGCCATGCGATCGGACGTGCCGTGATCCACGGCACGTACGAGCAGTCGGCCGGGGACTAGTCGGACAAGGGTGCCGCGCTGCCGACCGCCTCGGTGATCGAGGTGTACCCGGCAGCGCGCACCCTGTCGGCCAGTCCTTGATGAATGTGCTTGGCCCACAACGGACCGCCGTAGATGAAACCGGTGTAACCCTGAATCAGCGAGGCGCCGGCCCTGATGCGCTCCCAGGCCTGATCGGCGGTCTCGATGCCGCCCACGCTGACCAGCGTCAACCTGCCGCCCACCCGAGCGTGAAGTCGGCGTAGGACCTCCAGCGAGCGGTCTGCGAGCGGGGCGCCCGACAACCCGCCTGCGCCCATCACCTCGACCTCATGCGCAGGGGTGGCCAACCCGTCCCGGCTGATGGTGGTGTTGGTGCAGACGATGCCCGCCAGCCCCAATTCGACTGCCAGATCGGCGATTTCGTCGATGTCGTCGTCGGCGAGGTCGGGAGCGATCTTCACCAGTACCGGAATGTCCACCGACTCCTGTACCGCGGCAAGCAAGGGACGCAGGGAGGCCACGGCCTGAAGATCCCTCAGGCCCGGCGTGTTCGGCGAACTGACGTTCACGACGAGGAAGTCCGCCAGCGGTCCGAGTAGTCGAGCGCTGATCAGGTAGTCCTCGACCGCATCGTCGGCCGCGACAACCTTGGTCTTGCCGATGTTGGCACCGATGGGCACCATCGTCGTTGTCGTCTTACGCTGTCTGAGCAGGTTGGCTGCCGCGCCCGCCCCATGATTGTTGAAGCCCATCCTGTTGATGAGCGCACGGTCGGCAGGCAGACGGAACAGCCGCGGTCCGGGGTTTCCGGGCTGAGCGGCACCGGTGACCGTACCGATCTCGGCGAATCCGAAACCGAGTGCACCCCAGGCGTCGATCGCCTCCGCGTTCTTGTCGAATCCCGCGGCCAGCCCGAGCGGCGCGGGGAAGTCGATCCCGAAGACGCGCGACCGCAGTACCGGATCGTGGGTCACCAAGACGCGACCGGCAAGGAGGCGGAGCGGCTTGACCCGGCCCACCAAGTTGATGATCGCCGCTGCGACGCGGTGGATCCGCTCTGCCGGTACACGGAACATCAGTGCGAGGAGCAGCGGGTACAGCCGCCGATAGAGCGACTCGATCACGCGCTCAACCCGGTGTCGGGAAGGTCGGTCGGCGCCAGCCGTGGCCTGCGTCTACGGAGCAGGACCTTGCGGCTGCCGTCGGAATACAACCGCACCCGCGACAGCTCCCACCCCCCGAACTCCGCCTGGATCGACAGCCGCATCGATGCCGTCACCCGCGTCACGTCGGGCGGGAGGCGCAGGGGGACGTATTCGTAGTCGTCTGCCGACATATCCCATTCCCGCGGAAATCCGCGGTTGCGCTTACCTGCCAATCGAAAGTCACCTCACTGCTGGTCGGGGTTGATGATCTGCAGACCCTCACCACGGGCCGAGAGCAGATACACCGTTCCCGTCTTCGGGTCCACCACCATCGAGTTCGCCTGCCCGACTGTCTGGAACTGGCGTTGCTGAACCGGTGTCCCGGTGGACAACTCGTAGGCGGTGACCTTGTTGTTTCCGGTGGTGCTCACCCACGCCAGGTTGTGGGTGTCGTCGTAGTCTACGGCGTACGGTCCGAAGGCCACCGGATAGCGGAACTTGTTGACCAACGGGTCGCCGTTGAACGCCAGCAACTCGCCTCCACGGGTGTCGGTGGTCAGGAAACGCCCGAAGTGATCCACCGTGAGATTTGTCGCACCGTCGCCCGCACGGATAGCGACCCCGAGGTCGTCATCCGCCAAGTCGAGTTCGGTCACCGACGACTGCGCACGGTCGAGAACAACCACCTGGCCGTCGTGTTCGGCGAGCGCATCCGCCCGGACGAGTCCGTCGATCGTCCCCGTGACCGCGCCTTGGGCGTCCACCCGCAGAATCTCACCACCCTCGGTACCGATGAAGGTCTCACCGGTCGAGCTCAGCAACGACGACACCGGGGTTCCCGGCACGTCGGTGGTCGTGATCGCGCCGTCTGCCGAATCGACGGTCAACATCGCGTCGGAGACAAGCACCTGCAGCTTCCCACCACTGAACGTCCCGAACCCGGATGCCCTGTCGGGCAACGTGACTGCGCGAGCAGGCACACTCCCGGCTGCCAGTCCGGCGGTGGGGTAGAAGAGAACCGTCCGCCCGTCGTCGGACAGCAGCGCGAGCTGGGAAGTGCTCGGGCAGAACGCCAGTGCAGTCCCGGCTCCGGGTACCGGTACGACAACACCGGCGGGCCGTTCGGACCCATCTGCCGCGGGTGCGGCGATCGGGGTCTGTGGGGTGATCGTCGGGACGTCCGGGGTCTCTTCCGAATCCGAGCAACCCGTCACCACGAGTGCCGCGACCATCATTGCCACGATCAGGCCTCTGCCGCGCACATTCATGGGAACCATCTTGCTCGTTGACGACCGGGACATGGACGGCCGGGGGGAGTGCGCGTCGCTCGACAGGGGCGGGGCCGCACGTCCCGTAGCATCGGCTGCCGTGACCGACTCGATGAGCTGGGCCCAGTCGATCGTCCTGGGTGCCGTGCAAGGCCTGACCGAATTTCTGCCCGTATCGTCCTCCGGCCACCTGCGCATCGTCTCGGAGGTGTGGTTCGGCGACGATGCCGGCGCGTCGTTCACCGCGGTGACCCAGCTCGGCACCGAGGCCGCGGTGCTGGTCTATTTCGCCCGGGACATCGTCCGCATCATCGCGGCGTGGTTCCGCGGCCTGCGCCGCCCCGAAGCCCGGGATCTCGACTATCGGATCGGCTGGTATGTGATCATCGCCACCATTCCGATCGGCGTCCTCGGCTTCTTGTTCAAAGATCAGATCCGCACCGGCGCACGCAACCTGTGGCTGATCGCCACCATGCTCATCGTCTTCTCCCTGGTGATCTTTCTGGCCGAACGGTACGGCGCCAAGAAACGACCGATCGAACAACTCACCCGGCGCGACGGCCTTGTCATGGGATTCGCGCAGTGCCTGGCGCTGATTCCCGGTGTCTCGCGGTCCGGTGCCACCTCGAGCGCCGGACTGTTCCTGGGCCTCGAGCGGGAAGCCGCGGTGCGCTTCTCCTTCCTGCTGGCCATCCCGGCCGTGACCGCGTCGGGGCTGTTCAGCCTGCCGGATGCATTCAGCCCGAGCGGCGACGGCATGCAGGCGAGTGGACCACAGCTACTGGTCGCCACCCTGGTTGCCTTCGTCATCGGCTTCGCCTCGATCGCCTGGCTGCTGAAGTTCGTCGCCAACCACTCCCTGAACTGGTTTGTCGCCTATCGGATCATCCTCGGATTGGTCGTCATGGGCCTGCTCGCCGGTGGGGCGATCAGTGCCACCTGAGTCACCTGAACAGAATCCGTTCCTGTTCGGCGCTGCGTCCACAACCGGGCGCAGTGCCCACGTCCGCCTAAGCTGATTCGTGTGACGGTCATTCTGCTTCGCCATGGTCGATCGACGGCCAACACATCCGGGGTCCTGGCCGGTCGTACCGAAGGTGTGAACCTCGACGACCACGGCCGCACCCAGGCCGCCGCACTGATCGAACGATTGGGCGGGCTCAGCGGACTCGCCGCCGTCGTCCGATCACCCCTGCAGCGGTGTGAACAGACGGTGGCGCCACTCGTCGAGCACTTCGGCTGTCCCGAGATCGTCGAGGACAGGCTCGTGGAGGTCGACTACGGCCAGTGGTCGGGGCGGCCGATCAAGGAACTCTTGTCCGAGCCGCTGTGGCGCGTGGTCCAGCAACAACCGTCCGCGGCCATCTTCCCGGGCGGGGAGGGGCTCGCGCAGGTGCAGTCACGCGCGGTGGCGGCAGTTCGTGAACTGGATGCCAGGTTCGCTGGAGAGGACGGCGCCGGTGTGTGGATCGCATGCACGCACGGCGACGTCATCAAGGCGGTGCTGGCCGACGCGATGGGCATGCATCTCGACGCATTCCAGCGGATCGTGGTCGAACCCGCGTCGGTGAGTGTGATCCGGTACAGCCTCGCCAGGCCGTACGTACACGCGGTGAACTGCACTTCTACGCTGCCGTCGATCCCGAGTGCGCCGAAACCGAGCGAAGCCGCGGAACAGAAACCCTCCGACTCCGGCGAACCACAGTCCGACGAGGCGGTGGTGGGTGGCTCGACGGGCACCTGACCGCCACGGCGCGTGGGCCGCGTCCAGCGGCGACCTCGTGTCGTGGGCGAACCGCCATCAAATGGGGATAATCGAACTCGGAAAAGGGAGGTGCCATGGCCAGAGCGATACACGTCTTCCGTAGTCCCGACCGTTTCATCGCCGGAACGGTGGGCCAACCGGGCGACCGGACCTTCTATCTACAGGCTGTCCACGAGACACGCGTCATCAGCGTGATGCTCGAGAAGCAGCAGGTCCAGATACTCGCCGACCGGATCGGCGCATTGCTCGAAGAAGTGCACCGCCGCTTCGGCACGCCACTGCCCGCGGAGTTGTCCCGGGTCGAAGACCTCAGCCCTCTCGTCATGCCGGTCGATGCCGAATTCCGGGTCGGCACGATGGGACTCGGCTGGGACTCGGAATCCGAGGCCGTGGTGGTAGAGCTCCTGGCCATCACCGAGGGTGAGTTCGACGAGAGTGTGGTGCTCGACGACACCGAGGACGGGCCCGATGCCGTCCGCGTGTTCCTCAGCACGGGCGCCGCGCGTGAGTTCGCGACCCGCTCGAGCCGCGTCATCTCTGCCGGCCGCGAACCCTGCCCGCTCTGTGGCGAACCGCTCGACAACGCCGGACACATCTGCGTCCGCACCAACGGGTACCGCCGGGACACCGAGTTCGGCCCCTCGCTCGAGTTCATCGATCCAGACCTCCTCGAGGGCATCGAGGACGACGAACCCGGCGACGAACCCGGGCCCGCCTCCGGCGACGAGCCGAGTCGGTAGTCCACGGTGGCAGCACCCAGTGAGAAACCCGTCGATGTAGCAGAGGTGCTCGCCGAGGGCGACCTCGAACTGATCGGGCAGATCCGGTCCGCCAGCAACGCCACCCTCGTGTGCGACGCAGTGGCCGGGGAGACCTCGGTCCGCTGCGTCTACAAGCCGGTGCGGGGCGAACAACCGCTGTGGGACTTCCCCGACGGCACGCTCGCCGGCCGCGAGGTCGCGTCGTATCTGGTGTCCGAGGCGTTGGGATGGTCGGTGATCCCGGTGACGCTGCTGCGCGACGGACCCTTCGGCCCCGGGATGGTGCAGCGCTGGATCGACACCCCCGAGCCCAGCGACGGACTGCCCACGCGGCTCGACGTGGTCGACCTCTGCTCGCCGGACCTGGTGCCAGAGGGCTGGAAAGTGATCCTGTCGGCCATCGATGCCCGGGGTGAGGACGTGGTGCTCGTGCATGCCGACGACCCGCGACTGCAACGGATGGCCGTACTCGACGTGCTGATCAACAACGCCGACCGCAAGGGCGGGCACGTCCTCGAAGGCCTCGACGGTCAGGTGTACGGCGTCGATCACGGCATCTGCCTGCACAGCGACGACAAACTCCGCACGGTCCTGTGGGGCTGGGCAGGCGAGAACGTCCCGGCGCACCTCCTCGAGGACGTCAGCGGCCTGCTCGACGCGCTGCGAGAGGAAACCTCACCGCTTCGGGAGAAGCTCAGCGGGCTCATCACCGCCGCCGAGATCGAGGCCCTCGCCACGCGTACGGCCATCATGCTCGGTGACCCGGTGATGCCTGACGCGAACAGATCCAGGCCGATTCCCTGGCCGGCGTTCTGAGCGCCGTCGCCGCGCCGAGACCGCTCCGCCCGAGCGGAAGTTCGGCCCTGAAATCGGTTTCCCCCATCCCCGCCCTAAGGTGTTGTCATGCAGTCGTGGTCTGACACCGCCGTTCCGCCAGTACCCGGTAGAGGGCCGGCTCTACGGCTCTATGACACCTCGGACCGTCAGGTGCGGCCGGTGACCCCCGGCCCCACGGCGACCATGTATGTGTGCGGCATCACACCTTATGACGCAACACATCTGGGTCACGCAGCCACCTACCTGACCTTCGATCTCGTCAACCGCGTGTGGCGCGACCTCGGTCATGATGTCCACTACGTCCAGAACATCACCGACGTGGACGACCCCCTGTTCGAACGAGCGAACCGCGACGGGATCGACTGGGTGGATCTCGGTCAACGCGAGATCAACCTGTTCCGAGAAGACATGGCCGCGTTGCGTGTGCTTCCTCCTCGCGACTACATCGGTGCGGTGGAGTCCGTCGGCGAGGTGGTCGAGGTGGTCGACAAGCTGTTGGCCTCAGGCGCCGCCTACATCGTCGACGACCCGCAATACCCGGACATCTACTTCCGGACCGACGCCACAGAGCAATTCGGATACGAATCGGGCTACGACCACGAGACGATGCAACGGTTCTTCGCCGAACGCGGCGGTGACCCCGATCGTCCGGGCAAGCGCGACCCCCTTGACGCCCTGGTGTGGCGTGCCGCCCGCGAATCCGAGCCGTCGTGGGACTCACCGCATGGCCGAGGCCGTCCGGGTTGGCACATCGAATGTGCTGCAATAGCTTTGAACCGGATCGGTGCCGAGTTCGATGTGCAGGGCGGGGGCAACGACCTGATCTTCCCGCACCACGAGTTCTCCGCGGCGCATGCAGAGGCGCTGACCGGTGTGCGCCGATTCGCCAAACACTATGTGCACACGGGAATGATCGGACTCGACGGCGAGAAGATGTCGAAGTCGCGAGGCAACCTCGTCTTCGTGTCCAAACTGCGGGCGGCACAAGTCGATCCGGCAGCGATCAGGCTTGGCCTGCTCACCGGGCACTACCGCACAGACCGGGCCTGGACCGACGACGTGCTCGCGGAGGCGACGTCGCGCCTGGATCGGTGGCGTCGTGCCGTGCAGCGTGGCGCCGGACCGGACGCAGCCCCGACGATCGAGCGACTGCGTCAGCACCTCGCAGACGACCTCGACACCCCCAAGGCTCTCGCGGCAATCGATGCCTGGGCGGCCGACAGTCTCGACGGTCTGGGCAGTGTCGCCTCCGCGCCTGCCGATCTCGGTGCCGCCGTCGACGCCCTCCTCGGGGTCCCACTCACCGACACCGGGGCCGAAGGGTCGCCAATTGTTCTCACCGACAGCGAATCCCGCTGACGGCTTCGGTAAGGTTCCTCTCGTGGCCAACGTTCGAGAGATCGATCCCAGCACCGACGATGGCGTCTGGACCGTGGTGACCCGCACGTCGACCTATCTGCTGGACTTCGGTGAGATGACCCTGCTACGAGCTCCCGGCGTCGGTGGCACCGACGACGAGGACTGGGCCGTCAGTCGATTGCGCCGCGACTCCGAGGACATCCCTCTCCTGGGTGTGAAGTCGTGCCGGGTGGGGGAGTCGGCGCAATTCTGGGTGCGCGCCGCGGACGACCCCGATGTGCGCACCTGGCGTATCACCACACCGGTTGTCTCGATCGAGCGGATCTCCTGACCCGCCCCGACCGTGCCCGGAATCCCTCGACGGTGCCGTCAGCGCTGACGACCGTGTCTTCGTCCGCACGAGGGGCCCGATCGACGACCATCAGACCCAGACGTGGATCATCCCGTCCCTGACCTCGGTTCGGTAGTGCGGTAGCGCTTCGATGCCGTCGCTGTTGGTGCATCTGCCGTCCTCGAACGAAAAGGTGTACTGGTGCAACGGGCACATCACCTTCGTCGAGTCGGTCTGGCCGTCGGCGATCGGCCCGCCGCGGTGCGGACAGACCGCGCCCAACGCCCGCACAGTGCCGTCCGACATCCGGAAGACCGCCACCTGGCTGCCGTCCACGACGTAGGCGCGGCCTTCTCCGACCGTGAGGTCGCTCAAGGGACCCACCGCCGTGGATGCGGGCGCGCTCATCGGACCGGCACCAGAGGCAGCTTGATGAGCGGCAGGGCCGGAGTGAACTGTGCCGGCGACTTCGGTGCCAACCGCTCCTTCCACGGATCGCTGTAGGCCGCGATGGACATGCCGATACGTTCGAGCAACCCGTCGACGATGCCGTCACGATCGTCGATCAGGATCGCCCGCAGCTCCTCGATGCCGATTCGGGGCACCCAGGAGTAGGTCCGTTCGAGCCATTTGGCCGTTTCGCGGTAGTACTGGATGAAAACGCCGCAGATGCGGATGACCTCCTCGGCGCCGTTCGCGGTCGCGAGCAGATCACCTTTACGGATGTGGGCACCGGCGGCCCCGCCGACATAGATCTCCCATCGACCATCACCGACAGCCACCACACCGAAGTCCTTACACAGAGCTTCGGCGCAGTTGCGTGGGCACCCCGTGACCGCCAGTTTCAGCTTGGCGGGCGACTCGAGCCCCTGGTAGCGCTCCTCGATCGCAATCCCGAGGCCGGTGGAATCGTCGAGACCGAACCGGCAAAAATCGGTTCCCACACAGGTTTTCACCGTCCGGAAGCTCTTCCCGTAGGCGTATCCCGAGGGCATGTCGAGGTCTTCCCAGACCTTGGGCAGGTCTTCTTTGCGAATACCGAGCAGGTCGATCCGCTGACCACCGGTCACCTTGATCATCGGGATGTCGTACTTGTCGGCCACATCGGCGATCTTGCGAAGCTGCGTGGGATTGGTGACGCCGCCCTTCATCTGGGGTACAACCGAGAAGGTGCCGTCGCGCTGGATGTTGGCATGCACGCGGTCATTGATGAACAGCGCGCCGCGTTCGTCCTCCCACTCGTTGCCCCAGATGATCCGCAGCAGAGATGCCAGTGGCATCTTTGCAGTGACGTCTTCGCCGTCGGGTGCGAGTTCGGCGAGAATCGCCGACACCGATCGCAGATTGCGTTCCCGGATCTGTTCGATCAGCTCGGGCTTGCTCAGCGGAATGGCGGGTACGTACCAGTCCGCAGACGGGTCTTCGGCCAGCGCTCCGCCCGCGGCACAGGCGACGACATCGGCGACCAGGCCTTTGCACGAGCCGCAACCCTTTCCGGCGCGTGTCTTCGCAACGACTTCGCCGACCGATTTCGCCCCGGCGTGCACGCACGCCACGATGTCGCCTTTGGTGACGCCGTTGCAGTTGCACACCTGTACTTCGTCGGCCAGTTCGGCTGCACCTGTCGCTGCGCTGGGTGTGCCCATGTCGAAGAGCATGCTGATGCGCTCGTCGGGTAGCGGCACCTTCTCGTCGAAGGCCTGGGTGAGGAAGCTGACCTTGCTGATGTCGCCGAGCAACATCGCGCCGATCAGCTTGTTGTCTCGCACCACCACGGATTTGTATGTGCCGCTGCGAGGTTCGTAGAACTGGACGAACTCGTCCGTGTCGCGTTCGGGACCCTTCACGCCCATGGCCGCGACATCGACTCCGGCCACCTTCAGCTTGGTCGTCAAACGCGAACCGTGGTAAGCCGCTTTGGGATCGGCTCCGGTCAGTACGTCTGCGAGCACACCCGCCTGCTCCCACAGTGGTGCGACGAGACCGTAGACCTCGCCGCGGTGCTGACAGCATTCGCCGACCGCGTAGATGGAACCTTCGTCCTCACAACGCATCTGGTCGTCGACGACGATTCCGCGCTCGACCACCAGCCCGCCGAGGCGAGCGAACTCGACGTTGGGTCTGATGCCGGCAGTCACCACGATCATGTCGGCCGGCAGCGAGGTGTCGTCGTTGAAGCCGACTCCGGTCACCCTGCCCTCGTCGTCGCGCAGTACAGCGGTGGTGCGCTTGGACGTGTAGACGCCGACTCCGAGCTCTTCGATCTTGTTGCGCAGTACCCGGCCGCCGCGTTCGTCCAATTGCTGGTTCATTAGGTGACCGGGGGAATGCACCACGTCGACGTCGATGCCTTGTGTCCGCAGTCCGTAGGCCGCCTCGAGGCCGAGGAGTCCGCCACCGATCACCACTGCCCGCATGTCGTCCCTGGACAACGCCATCTGCAACATGCCGTTGGTGTCCTCGATGGTGCGGAACCCGAACACGCCGCGGGCCAGGTGCCCGTCGGGTGCCCGGAGGCCGTCCATGTTCGGGAAGAAGGTGTTGCTGCCGGTCGCGATCACCAGGGTGTCGTAGTCGATTTCGCGGCCGCTCTCGCAGGTGACGGTCTTGGCGAAGCGATCGAGCGCCACCGCGCGGTCACCGGCGTAGAGCTTGACGTCGTTCTCGCGGTACCAAGCCATCGGGTTGAGCATCAGATCGTCGTCGTCGATGGAACTCTCACCGGCGAGTACGTGCGAGAGCATGATCCGGTTGTAGTTGCCGTATGGTTCGTCGCCGATCATCGTGATCTCGAATCGCGTCCCGCCACCGCGCTCGAGTATCTCTTCCACGGTTCGCGCGCCGGCCATCCCGTTGCCGACCACCACCAGGCGTTCCATCAGAACTCCACGAATCCGAAGTCGACGACGATTTCGCCGCTGCACCCCTCGGGCGCGGCGAAGACGAGCTCGAGCAAGCTGTCCGGATCCACGTCCTCCACCACGCGCAACGGAACGTTCACCGATGCCCTCGCTCCCATCGGGAACCATCTCATCGGCTGCTGGTCACGGTGCAATGCCACGTAGACGAGTTCCGAACTGCCGTTCCCTCCCCGGAAATACAGCGGTTGAACGGTCATCCCGGCAGGCACCTGATACGTCAAGGAAGGATCCAACGGCGCTGCCTTGGTCAATCCGGTACCGGTGAACGAGAAGACACCTTGCAAGAACTTCGGAGTACTGGACATGCCGTCACTAAACGTGAACTCGATGAACCATTACTTGCAGCCGCGTTACATCTCGATTGTCGAGAACTCACCGCATCGCCCGGCGGGCGGTGATCAAGGTCGGTTCTGCGCCCTCAGGCGCCGAAACTGCCGCCCGGACCGCGCCTGCGGAGATAACGCTCGAACTCGGCGGCCAGCGCATCGCCGTCGATCTTCGACAGTGTCTCGTCCACGCTGACCTCGGCGTCGCCGCGCTCTTCGAGGCCGCGGACGTAATCGGCGATCTCCTCGTCGTCCTCGGTCATCTCGGTGACCGCGCGCTCCCATTCCTCTGCCTGTTCCGGCAGTTCGCCGAGTGGGACCTCGACGTCGAGCACTTCCTCGAGCTGACTGAGCAGTGCTGCCGATGCCTTGGGGTTGGGTGGGGTGGACACATAGTGCGGAACGGCGGCCCAGAAGGAGATGGCCGGGATCCCCGCCTTCACACATTCGTCCTGCAGCACACCGGTGATGCCGGTAGGCCCTTCGTACCGACTTTCCTCGAGCTTGAACTGCTTGGCCGATTCACTGCTGTAGGCCGCGCCGGTGACCGGGACCGGACGGGTGTGCGGGGTATCGGCGAGCAGTGCCGCCAGGATGACCACGGTGTCCACCTCGAGGTTGCGGGCGATGTCGAGGATCTCGGCGCAGAACCCTCGCCAGCGCATGTTCGGCTCGATACCGCGCAGCAGAACGATGTCCCGGTCCGATCCCGGCGGCGTACAGTACGAGATCGATGTTGTCGGCCAATCGATTCGCCGGGTCACCCCGTCGATCTGTTTGATGGTCGGCCTGTTGACCTGGAAGTCGTAGTAGTCGTCGGAATCGATGTCGGCGAGCGGAACAGCATCCCAGACGAGTTCGAGATGTTCGACCGCTCCGCTGGCCGCATCACCGGCGTCATTCCACCCTTCGAAGGCAGCAACCAGCGTGGGGCGGCGCAATCGTGGAAGGTTTGCGCTCTGCTCAGCGTTCACTGATCCAGCCTACGACCGAACACCGATGGAGAGCGAACTACCCTGTTAACCATGTCTGCCGCAACTTCAGCATCATTCGATACCGAATTGCTCGCCGCGATGAACAAACGCGTCCTGATCGGTGACGGTGCCATGGGAACAATGTTGCAGGCAGCGGACCTGACATTGGACGATTTCCTGGGACTCGAGGGCTGCAACGAGATCCTCAACGACACCCGCCCGGACGTCCTGCGGGAGATCCACCGAGCCTATTTCGAGGCAGGCGCGGATGCGGTCGAGACCAACACGTTCGGTTGCAACCTCTCGAACCTCGGCGACTACGACATCGCGGACCGCATCCGGGAGTTGGCCTTCAAGGGCACCAAGCTCGCCCGGGAGGTCGCCGACGAGGTCGGACCGAGCGCCGACGGCATCCCTCGCTTTGTTCTCGGATCGATCGGGCCGGGTACCAAACTCCCCACTCTGGGCCACACCACCTTCGCGGCGATCCGCGATGCGTACCAGGAATGCGCGCTGGGAATGGTCGAGGGCGGTGCCGACGCCATCCTGATCGAGACCTCGCAGGACCTCCTGCAGGTGAAGGCCGCCGTTCTCGGTTCCCAGCAGGCGATGGAAGAACTCGGCCGCCGGATCCCGATCATCACCCACGTCACTGTGGAGACCACCGGCACCATGCTGCTGGGCTCGGAGATCGGGGCCGCACTCACCTCGCTGGAGCCCCTGGGCATCGACATGATCGGTCTGAACTGCGCCACCGGTCCCGCCGAGATGAGCGAACACCTCCGGTATCTCACCCGGCATGCCCGGGTGCCCGTGTCCGTGATGCCCAACGCCGGACTGCCGACCCTGGGCAAAGACGGTGCCGAGTACCCGCTCACGCCGGAAGAACTAGCCGAGGCACTCAAAGGTTTCGTCGAGGAGTACGGACTGTCGTTCGTCGGTGGGTGCTGTGGCACCACACCCGAGCACATCCGTCAGGTCGCCGAAGCGGTACGCGGCGCCGACAAGGCCGAACGGCAGCCGGAACATGCCGCCGAGATCTCGTCGTTGTACAGCTCGGTGCCGTTCCACCAGGACGCCAGCATCCTGATGATCGGTGAGCGCACCAACTCCAACGGGTCGAAGGCGTTCCGCGACGCGATGCTCGCCGGTGACTACCAGAAGTGCCTGGACATCGCCAAGGATCAGACGCGCGACGGTGCACACATGCTCGACCTCAACGTCGACTACGTCGGCCGCGACGGCGCCGCCGACATGTCCGCGCTCGCCAGCCGACTGGCCACCTCTTCGACGTTGCCGATCATGCTCGACTCCACCGAGCCCGAAGTGCTCGAGGCCGGGCTGGAGCACCTGGGTGGGCGCTGCGCGGTGAACTCGGTGAACTACGAGGACGGTGACGGCCCCGAATCTCGGTTCACCCGCACGATGAAGCTGGTCAAGAAGCACGGCGCCGCGGTGGTCGCGCTGACCATCGACGAAGAGGGCCAGGCCCGAACCGCCGATTGGAAGGTGAAGGTCGCCGAGCGCCTCATCACCGACATCACCGAGAACTGGGGTCTGAAGGAAGAGGACATCATCATCGATGCCCTCACGTTCCCCATCTCGACAGGTCAAGAAGAGGTCCGACGCGACGGCATCGAAACGATCGAGGCGATCCGCCGGCTGAAGGCGAGCCATCCCGACGTCCACTTCACCCTCGGCATCTCGAATGTGTCCTTCGGACTCAACGCCGCCGCCCGTCAGGTGCTCAACTCGGTGTTCCTGCATGAGTGTGTGGAGGCAGGTCTCGACACGGCCATCGTCCACGCCTCCAAGATCCTGCCGATGGCCCGGATCCCCGACGACCACCGGGAGATCGCCCTCGACCTGGTCTACGACCGGCGCCGGGAAGGCTACGACCCGCTGCAGAAGCTCATGCAGCTGTTCGAGGGCGTCTCGGCGGCGTCGGCGCGGGAGAGCCGCGCGCAGGAACTGGCGAAGCTTCCGCTCTTCGAGCGTCTCGAACGCCGGATCGTCGACGGCGAACGAGCCGGCCTCACCGACGATCTCGACGAAGCCATGACGCAGGTGCCACCGCTCGAGATCATCAACGAGACGTTGCTCTCCGGCATGAAGACGGTCGGTGAGCTCTTCGGGTCCGGCCAGATGCAGTTGCCGTTCGTCCTTCAGAGCGCCGAGGTCATGAAAATGGCTGTGGCGCATCTGGAGCCACACATGGAGGCCACGGGAGAAGACGGCAAGGGCCGCATCGTGCTGGCCACGGTCAAGGGCGATGTGCACGACATCGGGAAGAATCTCGTTGACATCATCTTGTCGAACAACGGCTACGAAGTGGTGAACATCGGCATCAAACAGCCGATCGCGAACATCATCGAGGCCGCCGAGGACAAGAACGCCGACGTCATCGGGATGTCCGGCCTTCTGGTGAAGTCCACGGTGGTGATGAAGGACAACCTCAAGGAACTCAACAGCCGGGGTCTCGCCGAGAAGTTCCCCGTACTGCTCGGCGGTGCGGCACTGACCCGCTCCTATGTGGAGAACGATCTCAGCGAGACCTACGAGGGCGACGTGCATTACGCGCGAGACGCTTTCGAGGGCCTGCGGCTGATGGACGACATCATGCTGACCAAGCGTGGCGGTGCTCCGGCACCCGACAGTCCCGAGGCTCTGGCAGCGGCGGAGAAGACCGCCGAACGCAAGAAGCGCCACGACCGGTCCAAGCGCATCGCCGAAAAGCGTAAGGCCGAGGCAGAACCGGTGGTGGTGCCCGAGCGTTCGGACGTCGCCGCGGGGCTTCCGGTACCCACGCCTCCGTTCTGGGGGTCACGCATCGTCAAGGGTGTGCCGGTGGCTCAGTACCTGTCGTTGCTCGACGAGCGTGCCCTGTTCCTGGGGCAGTGGGGTCTGCGCGGCGCCCGGGCCGGTGAGGGGCCGAGTTACGAAGATCTGGTGGAGACCGACGGGCGTCCTCGTCTGCGGTACTGGATCGACCGGCTGGCGACGGAGAACATCCTGCAGCACGCTGCCGTGGTCTACGGTTTCTACCCGGCCGTCAGCGAAGGCGACGTGGTGCACGTGCTCACCGAGCCGCGCCCGGACGCGCCGATCCGGCACAGCTTCGAGTTCCCGCGGCAGCAGCGAGGGCGTTTCCTCTGCATCGCAGATTTCATCCGATCGCGCGCCGACGCGATCGAGACCGGCGAGGTGGACGTTCTGCCGTTCCAGCTGGTCACCATGGGGCAGCCGATTGCCGACTTCGCCAACAAGCTGTTCGCCGAGGATGCTTACCGCGACTACCTCGAGGTGCACGGCATCGGTGTGCAGCTGACCGAGGCGCTTGCCGAGTTCTGGCATCAGCGGGTGCGCGAGGAACTGCGTTTCGGGGACACCGCCATGGCCGCGGAGGATCCGGACAACCCGCAGGACTTCTTCGACCTCAAGTACCGGGGCGCGCGCTTCTCGTTCGGTTACGGCGCCTGCCCGAATCTGGAGGATCGGGCCAAGATGATGGACCTGCTCGACCCGGGCCGCATCGGCGTCGAATTGTCGGACGAGTTGCAGCTCCATCCGGAGCAGTCCACGGATGCCTTTGTGCTGCATCACCCCGAAGCGAAGTACTTCAACACGTAGGCGGCAACTCGTCAGGTGGGCACCAGTTCGATTCAGCGTGAGTCGAACTGGTGCTTCCGGCGCGGTCGTGGCCAACACTTCATGCCATGACATCAACTGTTGCTGCTGCCGGAGCCTTCACCGACACCGAACTCGACGATCGTTTTCGTCCGGCCTTCGAGAGCATCGCCGCCGGTGCGACCGAGCGCGAGGTGGATCGAAGGTTGGCGTACGACGAGGTCGGCCGGTTACGTGAACTGGGTTTCGGAGCGCTGCGGGTGCCCGTTGAGTTCGGCGGGCTCGGGGCCACTGTGCGTCAACAGTTCCGACTTCTCATCGACCTCGCCGCGGCGGAATCGAACCTTCCACAGGCGTTGCGTGTCCACTTCAGTTTCGTCGAGGATCAGCGGCTCGCCGAGGTGAGCGATGCGCGTGACACCTGGCTTCGTGCGACTGCCGGTGGTGTTCTCGTCGGCAACGCGATCACCGAACCGGGTGTCGGTGCCGTGGACCGGTATCAGACCCGGCTGACCCGCGACGGCGACCAGTGGGTGCTCAACGGCACGAAGTACTACAGCACCGGGTCGCTGTATTCAGACCACATCCTGGTCGCCGCAGACCAGGACGGCGAACGTGTGTCGGTGCTCGTCGACGCACACGCCGACGGCGTCACCCAGCATGACGACTGGGACGGCTTCGGACAAAGGCTGACGGCCAGCGGCACAACGGAATTCAACAATGTCGTGGTGAGCCCAGACCGAATCCTGGGACCGGGGTACGGCGACGCGGGAAAGACCTACGCCACGTCGTATCTACAGCTGGTGCAGTTGGCCGTACTGGCGGGCATCGCCCAGCGCGCCACCGACGACGCCGCAGCGTGGGTTCGCGATCGGACTCGCTCGTACACCCATGCCGCCGCGGATCTGCCCAGGGAAGATCCGCTGGTGCAGCAGGTCCTCGGAAAGCTGTCGAGTGCCGCGTTCACTGCGCGGGCGGCCGTGCTGGCAGTGGCCGACGTCCTCGACGAGGTACTTGTCGACAGTTCGACCGCTCAGGATCCGGAGTTGCTCGATCGCGCCGAACTCGCAGCGGCACAAGCGCAATTGACCGTCATCGATCTGGTCCTGGCCGCGACGACACAGCTCTTCGAGGTCGGCGGGGCCTCCATCACCTCCGAGAGCCTGCGACTGGATCGACACTGGCGCAACGCGCGGACGATCTCCACGCACAATCCATCGATCTTCAAGTCGCAGGCGGTCGGGGCGTACGTCCTCAACGGCACCGAGCTGCCCTATGCGTGGAGTGCCGGCAAGCGTTAGCGGTAGGTCGCCGCGAGACCTGACGCTGTATCCCTGGCGCCGTGAATCGCGGTCTCGGGTATCGCATCTCCCAGTGCTCGGAGTTCGTCGGAGGTGAGTTCCACCTGGAGTGAGCCGAGATTCTCCTCGAGGTAGGAGCGGTGCCGGGTCCCGGGGATCGGCACCGCTCCTTGCTGTTGGATCCACGCGAGCGCAACCTGCCCCGGCGTGGCGCCCTTCTCGGCGGCGATCGTTCGCACCTGTTCGACCAGAACAAGGTTCGCTGCGATCGCGTCCGGCGAGAAGCGCGGTAGATTCCGGCGAGCGTCGGACGGGTCCAGGTCGTCAACGCTTGTGATGGTGCCAGACAGAAATCCTCGTCCGAGCGGAGAGAACGCCACCAGGCCGATGCCCAGTTCGTCCAGAGTGGACTTGACGTCATTGGCCAGCACGTCACGGGCGAACAGTGAGAACTCCGATTGGACGGCGGCGAGCGGATGTACAGCGTGGGCCCGTCGGATCGTCGCCGGCGCCGCCTCCGACAGACCTATGTGTCGGATCTTTCCCGCTGCGACCAGATCGGCCATCGCCCCGACCGTGTCCTCGATGGGCACATCAGGGTCCACACAGTGCAGGTAATAGAGGTCGATGACATCGGTGTGCAGATGGCGGAGCGACCTGTCGGCGGCCCGCCGTACGTACTCCGGCCGCCCGTTCAGTCCGTGGGGGGTGCCGTCGTCGTCGAACTCGGTACCGAACTTGGTGGCAAGGACGACCGAGTCGCGCCGTGAACGCAGCACCCTTCTGATGAGCTTCTCGTTTTCGAACGGACCATAGGCTTCGGCGGTGTCGATCAACGTCACGCCGCTGTCGACTGCGCGTTCGAGAGTCGCGATGGACTCGTGCTCATCGCTGTCTCCGTAAAAGGCGCTGATGCCCATGGCACCGAACCCCTGCGCCGAAACGATCAGTCCATCGCCCAACGTGGTCTTTCTCATCTGTTCTCCTCATCGGTGGCGGCCTCATAGGCCGCGATCTTCTCTTCAATGGCTGCGAGATGGCGTGCGGTCCGAGCCATGTCATCGAGCACCCGTGCACGATGACGTCTGAAAAGGACCAGTCGCTCGCGTTCGGTGTCAGCGGTTCGGCTCAGCTCCGCCACCTTCCGGATGTCGGCAATCGACATACCTGTGTCGCGCAGCATCACCAGCCCGGCGATACATGCCAGGTCTCGCTCTCCGTAGCTGCGCCGCCCCGACGGCACAACCTGGAGCGCACTCCAGGTCAAGCCCGGACGATTTTCTTCCTGGGCCGGCGTCGGGAAGGATGACGTGGTGAGCGATCTACCCGACGCCGTCTTCTGGGACATGGACGGCACACTGCTCGACTCGGAAAAGCTGTGGGACGTCGCGATGGCCGACCTCGCTGCCGACCTGGGCATCGAGATGGACCATGCACTCCGGCAATCGACGCTCGGCAATTCGATGACCGACGCGTTGACCAAGGTGTTCGTGGCCGCGGGTGTGCCCGACGGCGAACGCGACTATCCCGGCCGGGCCGCGTGGCTCCGCGCGCGGGTGTCGGCGCTGTTCAAGCTCGGGATTCCCTGGATGCCCGGAGCTCGCGAGGCCCTCGACCTCATCGGTGAGCAGGGCATCGCGATGGCGTTGGTGACCAACACCGAGCGCGAGTTGACCGACGAGGCGCTCGAGACGATCGGGAGGCACCGGTTCGAGGCGACAGTGTGCGGCGACGAGGTACCGCTCGGCAAGCCCCAACCTGACCCCTACCTGAAGGCGGCACGGCTGCTCGGCGTCGACCCGTCGCACTGTCTGGCCGTGGAGGATTCGCCGACCGGGTCACAGGCGGCCACCGCTGCCGGCTGCGCGGTGATCGTCATCCCGTCGGAGGCGCCGGTTCCCGGTGGTCCGCGTCGCACATTGCGTGAGAGCCTCGTCGGACTGACCCTCGACGACCTCGCCGCGGCGTCCAATGGAACACTTGAGCACCGTGAAGACCTTCGATGAGCTGTTCGCCGAGTTGACCGATCGGGCCGCCACCCGTCCCGAGGGAAGCGGAACGGTTGCCGCTCTGGACAAGGGAGTGCACGCCCTCGGCAAGAAGATCATCGAGGAAGCCGGCGAGGTGTGGCTCGCTGCCGAGCATGAGAGTGCGGAGGCGACCGCCGAAGAGATATCTCAGTTGCTCTATTGGCTTCAGGTGATGATGATCAAACGCGGCCTGACTCTCGACGACGTCTACAAACACCTGTGAGACGGCCCTGCGGCCGTCTTCCCGAATCGCCCGTTCCCCGATAGGACCACCCATGCTGCGCGTTGCCGTTCCCAACAAGGGGGCGCTTTCCGAGTCCGCCGCCGAGATCCTCAGTGAGGCCGGCTACCGGCGCCGCTCGGATGCCAAAGACCTCACCGTTCTCGATCCGGCGAACGAGGTGGAGTTCTTCTTCTTGCGGCCCAAGGACATCGCGATCTACGTCGGGTCGGGGGAGCTGGACCTCGGTCTCACCGGACGGGATCTGGCACTTGACTCCGGTGCGGACGTCGAGGAACGCCTTGCTCTCGGCATCGGTTCGTCGACGTTCCGCTACGCGGCGCCGACCGAGCAGCAGTGGTCGGTGGCCGACCTTGCGGGCAAGCGCATTGCCACCTCGTATCCCAACCTCGTTCGCGGTGACCTCGCGTCGAAGGGCATCGAGGCCACCATCATCCGGCTCGACGGCGCTGTCGAGATCTCTATCCAGCTGGGCGTTGCCGACGCCATCGCGGACGTGGTGGGGTCCGGTCGCACACTCCGCCAGCACGATCTGACCGCGTTCGGTGACTCACTCTGCGACTCCGAGGGAGTGCTGGTGCAACGGGCGGGCGCCGACCGCTCCAAGGCCGCCGACCGCTTCATCGCCCGCGTGCAGGGCGTCGTGTTCGGCCAGCGATACGTCATGCTCGACTACGACTGCCCGAAAAGCTTGCTCGACTCGGCGATCAAGATCACGCCTGGACTCGAATCGCCCACGGTTGCACCCATGGCCGACGACAAGTGGGTGGCCGTCCGGTCGCTGGTACCACGCAAACAGCACCAGAACCTGATGGACGAGCTGTCCGAACTGGGTGCCAAGGCGATCCTCGCCTCCGACATCCGGTCCTGCCGCTTCTGATCGACGCCCTACACCGGGCGGATGAGTACGGTCTGCGCAGATCGCCCGACCGGCCCAGCGGTGTCGTAGAGATCGGCGAACGTCGCGCCATAGCCGTTCGGGCCCACAGCCATCTCGGCGGAGATACCCGTCCAGTCTCCGACCGGCGCGCGGTGGAGGTGGACTGTGGTGTCGGTGTTCATGAACGTCCAATCGCCGATCGCCAGTCGCGATCCGACGCCGTTCGCAACGTCGAGCACGGTGAAGAACTTCTCGAGGTCGGTTGTCTCCTCGCCGGCGACAAGCGGAAGGGTCGGACGGACCCAGGCGCGACTCGGGCCGTGTGCTGCTCGGTCGATCAGACGGTGTTCCAGCGTGCCCACGAACCCGACAGAACCCCAGTCCGCGGCATCGAGTGGCCCTACGCCTGCCAGGCCGATCGTCCCTTCGAGCTCGTCCGGAAGCGGCGTCAGTGCCGGCGTGACGGCATGCTCCACCGTGGCGGTGTCGGCCGTGGCAAGGCGCCATCCGGTGGCTCGCGCGGCAATCCGAAAGCTGCCGTCGGGTTGTTTCACCGACAGTTCTGACGCGAGCAGACTGATCTGTCTACCCGGCCGCAGCACGGTCGTCGACACCCGGTTCTCGGTCATCCCGACCGGACCGAGGATGTCGATTGCTATGCGTGTGAACGAATGTGACGCGTCCGGCTCGTGACGCAGAAGTGCTCGAGTCAGCAATCCGGTCGGTGGGCCGCCGTGTTGCAGATCGGCACCCCACACGCTGACCGTGTGTTCGGTGGGTTCGAAATGATCGAATTCGCCGTCATGGCCCAGAGGAATGAAGTAGGCGGGTTGCGCAGACACAAGGGGTGATTCAACCACCTACTCCGACACGGCCTCCGCATGGCTCGTCTCACCCGGCGACGACGGCCATCCGGGGTAGGGAAGCAGCGTCCCGCCGAACTCCGGGCAGTGGGCCTTGTGGTCGCACCACTGACACATCCGACTGCGCTTCGGTGGGAAGTCCCCTGTTGCACCGGCTTTCAGGATGGCCTTCCAGATCGCCGTGAGTGTCTTGGCGAATCGATCGAGCTCGGCCTTCTCGGGTGTGTAGATCAGGCTCTGGCCATCGGCGAGGTAAAGCAGTTGGAGGCGGGCCGGAACGATCCCGCGGAGCCGGTAGATCGCCAGCGCGTAGAACTTCATCTGGAACAGCGCACGTGATTCGAAACTCTCGCCGGGGGAGCGCCCGGTCTTGTAGTCGACCACTCGTACGCGGCCGTCGGGTGCGACGTCGATCCGGTCGACGAAGCCGCGCAACAACACCCGATCGGGGTCGTCGTCGTCCTCGGTCAGGTCGACCTCCACCCGCAATTCACACGATTCCGGTGTGAAGGCGGTTGGATTCTCCAGCGTGTAGTAAGTCGAGATGAGCTTGTGCGCGTCGGCAAGGAACCGGTCGACCTGGTCATCAGGAACCAGGTCGCGTAGTTCGGGCGTCTCCTCGCACAGCGCACCCCACGCGCCGTCCACGAGAAGCTCGGCTGACTCGGGCACCCGCAGTCCAGCCGGCATGTCGAACAGGTTTTCCAGAGCCGCATGCACCACGGTGCCCTTGACCTGGGCCTGGGTCGGGCTCTCCGGAAGTCGGTCGATCGCCCGGTACCGATAGAGCAACGGACACTGCTTGTAGTCACCTGCACGGCTGGGCGAGAGCGCCGGGGCCCGGACCGCCTTGGCAGTGGTGCCGGTCTGCGTGGGCACTCCTCGAGGCGGCCGGCCGGCTGCACTCGTGTCGGGGCACAATTCGGTACTGAGACTCACACCTGGCAGGGTATGCCTGACCAACGACAACAACGATCATTTCGAGTCCGTGGGTATCCGATGCCGCTCAGGTTCAGATCCGCGCATCGAGGGAAGGCTCACCGCCCCATGTCAACAACAGGTCCGTTTGCCGTCGGCGACCGCGTGCAGCTCTCCGACGCCAAGGGCCGGAAGTTCACCGTCCGGCTCGAAGCCGGCAAGAGCTTCCACACGCACAAGGGCGCCATCGCGCATGACGACCTCATCGGGTCGGACGAGGGAATCGTCGTCAAGTCCACGTCGCAGACGCCG
The DNA here is from genome assembly GCF_001598915.1 of Williamsia muralis NBRC 105860. Classification (GTDB taxonomy): domain Bacteria; phylum Actinomycetota; class Actinomycetes; order Mycobacteriales; family Mycobacteriaceae; genus Williamsia; species Williamsia muralis. The sequence goes on from NZ_BDAP01000003.1 coordinate 469,061, forward strand.
TACCTTGCGCTGCGCCCGTTGCTCATCGATTACGTGTTGTCGATGCCTCGTGGTGCCCAGGTCATCTACCCCAAGGACGCGGCACAGATCGTGATGGAGGGCGACGTCCATCCCGGGTGCACCGTTCTCGAGGCGGGTGCGGGGTCGGGCGCCCTGACCTGCTCGCTGCTACGCGCTGTCGGCGAGCACGGCCGGGTCCTGTCCTACGAGGTGCGCGAGGACCACGCCGAGCATGCGGTCCGCAATGTCAACGAGTTCTTCGGCGGACCACCGCCGAACTGGGATCTGACCCTGGCCGACCTGTCCGACCACCCCGGGACTGCCGACGTCGACCGCGTGGTCCTGGACATGCTGGCGCCGTGGGAAACGCTCGACACGGTGCGTCGAGCCCTGAAGCCGGGCGGGGTGCTGACCGTTTATGTGGCGACGGTGACCCAATTGTCCCGAGTGGTCGAGGCGATCCGTGAGCAACAGTGCTGGACCGAACCGCGCGCCTGGGAATCACTGGTACGCGACTGGAACGTGGTCGGTCTGGCCGTCCGCCCCGGACACAAAATGCAAGGTCACACCGCATTTCTGGTGACCACCCGACGACTGGCGGAGGGTACCGCACCGCCCAGGCCTCATCGGCGTCCCAGCAAGGGCTGACCTGCTTGGTGTAGCGTCGGAAAACCTTGCGGCGACACACTATTAACACATCTACAACACCACGTGCCGCGGGGCGTGAGGCAAGCCGGTCGATTCGCCGGTAACCTCGGGTAACGAGTCGATCGCTAAAACACCACGTGGTGGTGGCGCAGAGTCGACTCGGGGAGAGGAGTCAGAAATGACGGATTCCAGCAACGACGAGCCTCGGCAGAGTCGCGGTCCACAAGGTTCGGCCGCGACCGATGCCGAGTGGGGATCGTCTTCGCGCCCTGCCACCGGGGCCGGCCCCACACCAGGAGGCGGCTCGTACGGCAAAGTCGGAGACGACGACATGCAGGCACGTGTCGACACGCTCACGACGCGCAACGCCAAGCTGCTCGAGACCCTCAAAGAGGCCCGGGCACAGCTCATCGCCTTGCGCGAAGAGGTGGACCGGCTCGGCCAACCGCCCAGTGGCTACGGCGTCCTCCTCGAGATCTTCGAGGACTCGACGGTGGACGTCTTCACCTCGGGCCGCAAGATGCGACTGACGTGCTCTCCCAACATCGATCTCGACACGCTTCGTCGCGGTCAGACCGTGCGTCTGAACGAGGCCCTCACGATCGTCGAGGCCGGGTCGTACGACTCGGTAGGTGAGATCAGCACCCTGCGCGAGGTCCTCGAGGACGGCCAGCGGGCGCTTGTCGTCGGTCACGCCGATGAGGAACGGGTGGTGTGGCTGGCCGAACCGCTGAGCGAGAGTGTGCTCTCGGAGGTCGAGGGCAATCGCAAACTGCGCCCCGGCGACTCCCTGCTCATCGACACCAAAGCCGGCTTCGCTTTCGAGCGGGTTCCCAAGGCCGAGGTCGAGGACCTGGTTCTGGAAGAGGTGCCCGATGTCGGATACGAGGACATCGGTGGGCTCGGCCGCCAGATCGAGCAGATCCGCGACGCCGTCGAACTGCCGTTCCTGCACAAAGACCTGTTCCGCGAGTACTCGCTGCGGCCGCCGAAGGGCGTGCTGCTCTACGGCCCTCCCGGTTGCGGCAAGACCCTCATCGCCAAGGCTGTTGCCAACTCGCTGGCCAAGAAGATCGCGCTGGCGCGTGGTGATGATGCCAAAGAGGCGAAGTCGTACTTCCTGAACATCAAGGGTCCCGAGCTTCTCAACAAGTTCGTCGGCGAGACCGAACGCCACATCCGCCTGATCTTCCAGCGGGCTCGCGAGAAGGCGTCCGAGGGCACCCCGGTCATCGTCTTCTTCGACGAGATGGACTCGATCTTCCGTACCCGCGGTTCCGGCGTCTCCTCTGACGTCGAGACCACAGTCGTGCCTCAGCTGCTCAGTGAGATCGACGGTGTGGAGGGGCTCGAGAACGTCATCGTCATCGGTGCCTCCAACCGCGAGGACATGATCGATCCGGCCATCCTGCGTCCGGGTCGCCTCGATGTGAAGATCAAGATCGAGCGTCCCGATGCCGAATCGGCGATAGACATCTTCTCCAAGTACCTGGTCCCGACACTGCCCGTGCACCCCGACGACATCAATGAGTTCGGCGGGGACCGTGCGGCGTGCGTCAAGGCGATGATCGAGCGTGTCGTCGAGAGAATGTACGCAGAGAGTGACGACAACCGCTTCCTGGAGGTCACTTACGCCAACGGCGACAAAGAGATCATGTACTTCAAGGACTTCAACTCCGGAGCCATGATCCAGAACGTGGTGGACCGCGCCAAGAAGTACGCCATCAAGTCGCAGTTGGAGACGGGCCAGGGAGGCCTTCGGATCCAGCACTTGTTCGACTCCATCCTCGACGAGTTCGCTGAGAACGAAGACCTGCCGAACACCACCAACCCCGACGACTGGGCGAGGATCTCGGGCAAGAAGGGTGAGCGGATCGTCTACATCCGCACACTGGTCACGGGCAAGAGCTCGGGTGCGAGCCGGGCGATCGACACCGAGACCAACACCGGTCAGTACCTGTAACACCTCACGCAGAGTCAGGAGCGGTGGGGACGAAGTCGAGACTTCGTCCCCACCGCTCTTCTGTCTCCGGACGGCGGATGCTCGTTTGCCTGCACGAACCGCGTCGCCGCGGTCGGGGCCGTCTACAGTGATGCGTTAATGAACGCATCGCCTACGCCGCTCCGCATTTGGGTAGACGGCACCGAGCAGCGCCTGAGACAGGCCGGACGCTTCACCATCGGGCGCACCCCGGACAATGACATACCGATCGTCCACCCCATGGTCTCGCGCCACCATCTGGCCATCGAGTGGTCGGGCGACGCCTGGCGAATGGTCGATGTGGGCAGCACCAACGGTTTCTACGCGGACGGCGTGCGGCTGACCGGCATGATGCTGTCGGGCAACCATCGAATTCGTGTGGGCGACAACGTGGCCGGGCCGCTGGTCGACATCGCGGTGATGCAGCCGGCTTCCGGCGGACATGCTGGGCCGGCCCAGTACCGGTCGGCCCCGATTCCACACCGCGGTGCCCAGCCACCCCCTCGAGCGAATCCGTCGCCCATGCGATCGGCACCCCCAGGATTCAGTGGGGCCTCAGCGGCGCCACACCTGCAGGCACTGCATCAGAACGTCTCGGCGGTCTACCAGATCAGTCCGGACGGCCACATCAGCCCCCAGGCCGGCTCCGGGCGGCGAGAGGCCATCGACATCGGGGCTTCGGCACGAATGAGTATCGGCCGCACCCCGGACAACGACATCGTCGTCAGTGACGTTCTCGCTTCGCGTCGCCATGCCCAACTGACCGCGACGCCGCAGGGGCTGGTCATCGAGGACCTCCGATCGGTGAACGGCACCTACGTCGACGGCCGGCGGATCAGCAGGCAGCTGCTCACCGAGGGCAGCGTGGTCACCATCGGGAACAGCGACTTCGTGGTCCAGGGCGGCACGATTGTCCGGGGACAGTCACAAGCCGCGGTCGCAGACGGTCTCCACGTGCAGGCGATCGGGCTGAACATCGACGGCAAACAATTGCTCCACGAAGTCGAGTTCGCGGCCGGGCCCGGGAGCCTCACCGCCGTCATCGGACCTTCTGGGGCGGGTAAGTCGACGGTGTCGAAGATCGTCGCCGGCGGGGCGAACCCGTCCACCGGAACCGTCACCTTCGAAGGCCGCAGTGTGCACGCCGAATACGAGGCGCTGCGCACGCGCATCGGAATGGTGCCACAGGACGATGTGCTGCATCGACGGCTCACCTTGCGACAGGCGCTTCGCTACGCAGCTGAACTCAGATTGCCACCGGACATGAGCACGGCCGACCGCGACAACGTCATTCACGGCGTATTGGCCGAACTGCAGCTCATCGAGCACCTCGACACCAGGGTGGACAAGCTGTCCGGCGGGCAACGGAAACGGGCGTCGGTGGCGATGGAGTTGCTCACCGGCCCTTCTCTGCTCATCCTCGACGAGCCGACCTCTGGGCTCGACCCCGCGCTGGACCGTCAGGTCATGTCGACTCTTCGCCGACTGGCCGACGCCGGACGTGTCGTGATCGTGGTGACCCACTCCTTGACGTACCTGTCGATGTGTGACCAGGTGCTGTTGCTCGCTCCGGGCGGGAAGACCGCCTATTGCGGCAGTCCTGGGGCAGTCGGCCCGGCGATGGGCACCGAGGACTGGGCTGAGATCTTCGCGTACGTCGCAGAGCAACCGGACGCCGCTCACGAGCGCTATCGGGCCCGGAATCGACGCCCGCCGGCCAGACCACCGAGTCGGCGGGCCGGGTCGCCGATACGCCCGCCCCAGACCAGTGTCACGCGCCAGACGTCGACGGTATCGCGACGACAAGTTCGGCTGATCCTGGCAGACACCGGTTACCTGGTGTTCTTGGCGCTGCTGCCGATCGTGCTCGGGCTCCTGTCGCTGGTGATCCCCGGCACCGCGGGCTTCGATGTGAACAGCAGTACGAGTCTTGGTGAGACAGTCCAGATCCTGGTCGTGCTGGTGGTCGGGGCGAGCTTCATGGGCGCGGCTCTGACCGTGCGTGACCTGGTCGGGGAGCGGGCCATCTTTGTCCGGGAACGGGCAGTGGGCCTTCGCCCCGGCGCCTACCTGTTGGCCAAAGTCGTGGTCTTCTTTGTCGTCTCCGTGCTGCAGTGTGCGGTGATGGTCGCAATCACGTACGCGGGCAAGGGAACTCCGGGGTCTGGCCTGTTCACCGCCGGTGCCCTCGAATTGTTCGTCGCCATCGCCTTCTTGGGATGCGTCAGCACGCTGATCGGGCTCGCCATCTCGGCGGCGGTCCGGTCGAGTGAACAGACGATGCCACCACTCGTGGTGGTCGTGATGGTGCAACTCGTCTTCTGCGGCGGGTTGTTCCCCCTCGCCGGGCGGGTCGGCCTCGAGCAGTTGTCGTGGATCTTCCCGGCCCGGTGGGGGTACGCCGCTGCCGCGAATGCCGTTGACCTGCGCGCTGTCTCACCGTCCTCGCCGTCCACACAAAAAGAGACCATCTGGGACCAGACGGTTGCCAACGCCGCCCTCGCCTACGGGGCGATGACGGTGATCGCGTTGATCCTCGCCTGGTTCACCTACCGCCGCCTGGTCTTGAAGAAGAAGTCTCTGTCTTGAAGAAGGAGCCTCTCCGGCCGATGGCGGCCTTGCGGCCTAATTGGCGAAGGCCACCTTAGCGAGTTCGGCAGTGTTGGTCAGCAAGGGATGGGTGGGCATCACTCGCACGGTGTATCCCACCGGTCCGGTCATCGGAAGTGGCACGGCGACCTCGAAGATCGTCGAATCGTCGGACAGATTGCCACCAGAGCTCACCGACATCGTCGTGGTGACGACCTGTGACAAGTTCTCCTCCTCATCGACCCGACCCACCACGGCCTGGACCAGCACCTGTTCCGGACTCAGACCGGCGAGGTCGACATGAGCGCTGATCGTCATGGTCGAGCCGAGCAGGGGAGTGTCGGGCAAACCGGCTGTGTCGACGTGGCGCACCCTCACCGAAGGCCAGGCCTCGTCCACCTGCGCCCGGAATCCGGACAGTTCGCGGGCCCCGGCGAAGTCGTTGTCCGACACCGCGTGGCCAGAGATGGCCGCCGGCGCGTAGAACTGCTCGGCGTAGTCGCGGACCATTCGCGAGGCCAGGACCTGTGGCCCGAGGGTATGCAACGTGTGGCGAACCATCTCCACCCATCGGGTCGGGACCCCGTCTGACCCCACGTCATAGAACTTGGGCACCACCACGTTCTCGAGCAACTCGTACAGTGCGGCTGCCTCGAGATCGTCGCGCCGGACTTCGTCGGTGACGCCGTCCGCTGTCGGGATGGCCCATCCGTTCTCGTTGTCGGACATCTCATCCCACCATCCGTCGAGGATGGACAGGTTCAACCCACCGTTGAGTGCCGACTTCATGCCAGAGGTACCGCACGCCTCCATCGGCCGTAGCGGATTGTTCAGCCACACATCGCATCCGCCGTACAGGTATCGAGCCATCGACATGTCGTAGTCAGGCAGGAACACGATCCGGTGCCGCACATCGTTGGCGTCGGCGAAGCGAACGATCTTCTGGATGAGGGCCTTGCCGCCCTCGTCGGCCGGATGGGCCTTGCCCGCCACCACGAGTTGCACCGGACGCTCTTTGTCGAGCAACAGCGCTTTGAGGCGATCGGTGTCGCGCAGCATCAGGGTGAGCCGCTTGTATGTCGCCGCCCGTCGGGCGAAACCGATGGTCAGCACTCGCGCGGAGAACACGCCGGCAGTCCAGCCCAGCTCGGCGGCCGAGTAGCCGCGCTCGAGGCCCGACTTGCGCAGGCGCCTGCGGACCTCGGCGATCAACTCGGTGCGCAGTTCATTTCTGGTCTTCCAGATCTGCTCTGCCGGAACATCTTTCATCGCGGCAAGCGCGTCGGTCTCGGTGAGACCGCCTGACTCGCCGTCAGTGGCCAATTCCGCCCAACGCCGCGACGACCACGTGGGTGCGTGCACCCCGTTGGTCACCGATCCGATGGGTACCTGGGCCGCGTCGAAGCCTGGCCACAGTGGACCGAACATCTCGCGACTGACCGCCCCGTGGAGTTTGGACACACCGTTGGTGCGCTGGCCCAGCCGTAAACCCATGTGCGCCATGTTGAATACGGTCGGGTCTTTCTCCCGGCCGAGTTCGAGGATCCTCGCCAGCTCGATCCCGGGCAGCAACGTCGACTGCCCGCCGTCGTCGCCGAAGTAGCGGCGCACCATGTCGATCGGGAACCGGTCGATTCCGGCCGGAACCGGTGTGTGCGTGGTGAACACGGTCGATGCCCGCACCGCGGTGAGGGCCGTGTCGAAGTCGAGCCCGGCGCCGGCCGGACTCACCAGCTCGCGAATCCGCTCGGCGCCCAGGAAACCCGCGTGTCCCTCGTTCATGTGGAAGACGTCGGGGTCGGGCAGGGTGTTGATCCGGGTGTACTCCCGCACCGCGCGCACTCCACCGACACCGGCGAGGATTTCCTGATTGATCCGGTGTTCCTGATCGCCTCCGTAGAGCCGGTCGGTGATCATCCGGAGATCCGTGTCGTTGTCGGGGATGTCGGAATCCAGGAGCAGTAGGGGGATTCGACCCACGTCGGCAATCCAGACCTTGGCGTGCAACACGCGGTTGTCGGGCATCAGAACCCGCACTGTTACCGGATTGCCCTCGGCGTCGAGCACCGCTCGCACAGGTAGGCCCTGGGGATCGAGGTTCGGGTAGCGCTCGGTCTGCCATCCGTCCGACGTCAGCGACTGACGGAAATATCCGTAGCGGTAGAGCAGTCCTACCCCGATCAGCGGCAAGCCCAGGTCAGAGGCGGCTTTGAGGTGGTCGCCCGCGAGGATGCCGAGACCACCGGAGTAGATCGGCAGCACTTCCGACACACCGAACTCCATCGAGAAGTAGGCGATCGAGCGGGGGAAGCGATTGCCCGAGGCCACCTGCTCCTGGAACCAGCGCGGTCGGTTCAGATAGTTCTGCAGATCGGACGCCAACTCGTCGAGGCGACGAAGAAAGCCGTCGTCGGCGGCAAGTGCGGACAGCCGCTGCGGTCCGACATCGGCGAGCAGCCGCACGGGATCCTTGCCGGTCGCCCACAGATCCGCATCGATCGATGCGAACAGATCTTGGGTGGCCGGGTGCCACGACCATCGAAGATTGGTCGACAATTCGGCGAGGGCTGAAAGGGGCTCTGGGAGGTGGGCGCGGACGGTGAAGTGGCGCAGTGCTTTCACCGAGCAAACCCTACCCACGCGACAGCGGGTTCGCGACCCCCGAGAACTTGTGTACATCAGCTCGTCATCAGACGGCCGGACAATTCGACGGGAGCGCTCGGTATGGGCCCGGCGACCCCCGGCTACGCTCGGGGAATGCAGCGAATTATCGGAACCGAAGTCGAGTACGGAATCTCGGCTCCGAACGATCCCGGTGCCAACCCGATCATGACGTCGACGCAGGCGGTCCTCGCCTATGCAGCGGCCGCCGGGGTGCCCCGCGCCAAGCGCACTCGCTGGGACTACGAGGTGGAGTCGCCGCTGCGCGATGCACGCGGCTTCGACCTCGGTCGCAGTTCGGGCCCGGCACCCATCATCGACGCCGACGAGGTCGGCGCGGCGAACATGATCTTGACCAACGGCGCCCGGCTCTACGTCGACCACGCCCATCCGGAGTACTCGGCGCCCGAGGTGACCGACCCACTCGACGCCGTCATCTGGGACAAGGCGGGGGAGCGCGTGATGGAAGCAGCCGCGCGGCATGTCGCCAGCGTTCCAGGGGCGCCGAAACTACAGCTCTACAAGAACAACATCGACGGAAAGGGTGCCTCCTACGGCACCCATGAGAACTACCTGATGGCCCGGTCCACGCCGTTCACCTCGGTGATCACCGGACTCACCCCGTTCTTCGCCTCCCGGCAGGTGATCACCGGATCCGGCCGCGTCGGTATCGGCCAGTCCGGTGACGATGCCGGGTTCCAGCTGAGCCAGCGCGCCGACTACATCGAGGTCGAGGTGGGTCTGGAGACGACCCTCAAGCGCGGCATCATCAACACCCGCGACGAACCACACGCCGACCCCGAGCGTTATCGCCGGCTGCACGTCATCATCGGCGACGCGAACCTGGCCGAGACCGCGACGTACCTCAAGGTGGGCACTGCCTCACTCGTACTGGATCTGATCGAGGCCGGTGTCGAACTGGGCGACCTCGAACTGGCCCGCCCCGTCCACGCCGTACACGTCATCAGCCACGACCCGACGCTGCAGACCACGGTCGCGCTGGCCGATGGGCGAGAGATGACCGCGCTCGCGATCCAGCGGATCTATCACGAGCGCTGTGTCGCCTTCCACGACAAGAACAACAGCGATGACCTCAGGGCCAAAGATGTACTCGACACGTGGGCCGACGTCCTGGACAAGCTCGAACGCGATCCGATGGAGTGCGCAAACCTGCTCGACTGGCCGGCGAAACTGCGCCTGCTGGAGGGTTTCCGCAACCGTGAGGGCCTGGCCTGGTCGGCACCCCGGTTGCAGCTCGTCGATCTGCAGTACTCCGACGTCCGTCTCGACAAAGGCCTCTACAACCGACTGGTGGCGCGCGGTTCGATGAAGCGGCTGACCACCGAGCAACAGGTGATGGACGCCGTCGGCAATCCACCAGAGAACACCCGTGCGTACTTCCGCGGTGAATGTCTCAGGCGATTCGGCGCCGACATAGCCGCCGCCAGCTGGGATTCGGTCATCTTCGATCTGGGCGGCGAGTCCCTGGTCCGCATCCCGACCCTGGAGCCGCTACGAGGCAGCCGCGCGCACGTCGGGGAACTGCTCGATTCGGTGAACTCGGCCGCCGAACTCGTGGAGCAGCTCACGAATTGAGGATCTGGCACGACTCGTATATCCCGAGCGGTGTCGGCTTTGAACGGTAGTGTGAATATACGGACGGCCCCGGCGGGGCCGTGTTCTGAAGGAGGCAGCGATGGCGCAGGAGCAAACCAAGCGTTCAGGCGGTAACGACGACGACAACGATGCCGGTTCGGATTCGGGCGCGGGTCAAGAGCGTCGCGAGAAGCTGGCCGACGACACCGACGACCTGCTCGACGAGATCGATGACGTGCTCGAGGAGAACGCCGAAGACTTTGTGCGCGCCTATGTGCAGAAGGGCGGCCAGTGACCGATCGAATCCAGTCACTTGGTCAGGACATCTCGTCGTTCTCCGACTACCTGCGTAACCACGCGCCAGACCTGTTGCCGGTCAACCGGTTTCCCGAGGGGGTAACTGCGAACATCCCGCACGGAACCACCATCGTCGCCATCGCGTATCCGGGTGGCGTGGTGTTGGCCGGCGACCGCCGAGCCACCGCGGGCAACATGATCGCCAGTCGCGACATGCGCAAGGTGTTCATCACCGACGACTACTCGGCGGCAGGCATCGCCGGGACAGCGGGTGTCGCCGTGGAGATGATCCGGCTCTTCGCCGTCGAACTCGAGCACTACGAGAAGATCGAGGGCGTCTCGCTCACCCTCGACGGCAAGGTCAATCGACTTGCCTCGATGGTCCGCTCCAACCTCCAGGCGGCCATGGCCGGACTCGCAGCCATCCCTCTGCTCGTCGGTTACGACTCCGATGCGATCGACCCACAGCGGCCGGGTCGCATTTTCTCGTTCGACGTCGCGGGGGACCGCCACGAGGAACACGGCGGGTTCCAGGCGATCGGGTCGGGCTCGGTATTCGCGAAGTCGGCCATCAAGAAGCTGTATCGGCATGACCTGACCGCCTCCCAAGCTCTCGAGATCGCTGTCGAATCGCTGTACGACGCGGCCGACGACGACTCCGCCACCGGTGGTCCCGACATGGTCCGGGGGCTGTACCCGACTGCCGCGGTGGTGACCGCCGAAGGTGCAGCTGAGGTGTCCGCCGCCCAGATCGAAGAGGCGGCCCGATCGGTGATCACCCGTCGCTCCGCCGTCGAAGGGACGCAGTCATGACGTTCCCGTATTACGCCAGCGCCGAACAGATCATGCGTGACCGGTCAGAGCTGGCACGCAAGGGTATTGCCCGCGGCCGCAGCGTCATCGCTTTGACCTACGCCGACGGAGTGCTCTTCGTCGCCGAGAACCCCTCCAACACGCTGCGCAAGGTCAGCGAGATCTATGACCGGATCGGGTTTGCCGCGGTCGGCAAGTACAACGAGTTCGAGAGCCTGCGCAAGGCCGGTATCCAGCACGCCGATATGCGCGGCTACAACTACGACCGTGCCGACGTGAGTGGGTTGTCGCTCGCCAACGCCTACGCCAACACACTCGGTTCGGTGTTCACCGAGCAGCCGAAACCGTTTGAGGTCGAGCTGTGTGTGGCCGAGGTGAGCCGGCCCGGAAAGCCGGGCCCGTCCCAGCTGTACCGGATCACCTATGACGGCTCCATCGTCGACGAGACGCGGTTCCTGGTCATGGGTGGCGCCACCGAGGCGATCTCGGCGTCCATGAAGGACGCCTACGACGGGAACGCCGATCTACGAGGCGCGTTGGCCTCGGCGATCAAGGCGCTCGAAACCCCGCCTGCGCCCAACGGTTCGAGCACCGGATCGGGCTCGAGCACCACAGTCGCCGCCGAACCGCGCAAGCTCGAACCGGGCGACCTCGAGGTGGCAATTCTGGATCACGGACGCCCTCGACGAGCGTTCCGACGGCTGACGGGAACCGCCTTGGTGGACCTGTTGCCAGAACGTCCTTCCACCGACTCCGATGGCGCCGACGGCGCGACCGGTGCCGGTGGCTCCAATGGAACCGAAAGCTGAATCCGTACCCACTCGGACACTCGGCGGTAGGGTTGAAATCGTGCAGCGACGAATTATGGGTATCGAAACCGAATTCGGTGTCACATGTACTTTTCATGGGCACCGCCGGCTCAGTCCCGATGAAGTCGCTCGGTATCTGTTCCGCCGGGTGGTGTCGTGGGGCCGTTCATCGAACGTGTTCCTGCAGAACGGGGCACGGCTCTACCTCGATGTCGGTTCGCACCCCGAATACGCGACTGCCGAGTGCGACAACCTGCAGCAACTGATCGAGCACGACCGTGCGGGCGAACTCGTACTCGAAGATCTGCTCATCGACGCCGAACGTCGATTGGCCGACGAGGGTATCGGTGGGGACATCTACCTGTTCAAGAACAACACCGACTCCGCAGGCAACTCGTACGGTTGCCACGAGAACTATCTGGTGGTGCGTGCCGGCGAGTTCTCGAAGATCTCGGACGTCCTGCTCCCGTTCCTGGTCACCCGGCAATTGATCTGCGGCGCAGGCAAAGTCTTGCAAACGCCCAAGGCGGCCACATTCTGTCTGTCGCAGCGCGCCGAGCACATCTGGGAGGGCGTGTCATCGGCCACCACCCGCAGCCGGCCGATCATCAACACCCGCGACGAACCGCACGCCGACGCCGAGAAGTATCGCCGACTGCACGTGATCGTCGGCGATTCGAACATGGCCGAGACCACCACGATGCTCAAAGTGGGGTCGGCGGCTCTGGTCCTCGAGATGATCGAGGCCGGCGTCGCCTTCCGTGACTTCGCCTTGGACAACCCGATTCGGGCGATTCGCGAGGTATCCCACGACCTCACGGGACGTCGCCCGGTTCGCCTGGCCGGCGGCCGCCAGGCCAGTGCCCTCGACATCCAGCGGGAGTACCACGCGAGAGCCGTCGAGCACCTGCGCACCCGTAAGCCAGATCAGCAGATGACCCAGGTCGTCGATCTGTGGGGCCGGATGCTCGACGCGGTGGAGCAGCAGGACTACGCCAAGGTGGACACCGAGGTCGACTGGGTCATCAAGCGCAAGCTGTTCCAGCGCTACCAGGACCGCTACTCGATGGATCTGTCCGATCCCAAGATCTCGCAGCTGGACCTGGCGTACCACGACATCAAACGAGGTCGCGGCGTCTTCGATCTGCTTCAGCGCAAGGGCCTGGCCGCGCGCGTGACCACCGACGAGGCCATCGCCGCGGCGGTGGACACCCCGCCCCAGACCACGCGTGCCAAGCTTCGTGGCGACTTCATCGCGGCCGCGCAGAAGGCCGGCCGCGACTTCACCGTCGACTGGGTGCATCTGAAACTGAACGACCAAGCGCAGCGGACGGTGCTCTGCAAGGACCCGTTCCGCAATGTCGATGAGCGCGTCGATCGCCTGATTGCCTCCATGTAGCGAGGCCGACACTAAGCTGTCCGGGTGGCGATCAATAAGGTTGAACGATTGATGAACCTGGTCATCTGTCTGCTGGCCACCCGGCAATACCTCTCGGCCGACCAGATCCGCAGTAGTGTCGCCGGATACCAGGACTCCAAATCCGACGAGGCATTCAATCGGATGTTCGAGCGGGACAAGACCGAGTTGCGTGATCTCGGCATCCCGCTGGAGACGGGGCGTAGTTCTGGATTCTCGCCGGTCGACGGTTACCGAATCAACCGCGAATCCTACGAGCTACCCGACATCGACCTCGACACCGATGAGGCCGCCGCTGTCGCGCTGGCCGCCGCGCTGTGGGACACCCCGGAATTGGCGGCCACCAGCAACAGCGCGCTGATGAAGTTGCGGGCCGCAGGTGTGCAGATGGACTCCGAATCCGCGTTCGACGCCGGTGCCACCGCAATTCACTCGAGTGCCCCTCGTGGGATCGGGTCGCCAGAAGTCCTCGGAACGTTGCTGGCCGCTCTCGAGGAGAGCCGGCCGGTGCGGTTCGAGCATCGCTCATCGCGTACCGCGCCCTACGTCACCCGCACGGTCGAACCGTGGGGAGTGGTCACCCATCAGGGTCGGTGGTATCTCGTGGGCCATGACCGCGACCGCGGACAGACCCGCACGTTCCGGTTGACCCGTATCGCAACGGTCTCCCCGTTCGGTAAACCCGGCGACGTCGCACGGCCCGGAGATGTGGATCTGCGAGCCATCGTGGGCGCGGCCGTCGATCGTTCGGGTCCTGCGGTCACGGCCCATGTGTGGGTCGCCGCGGAGCGAGCCGCCGGGCTGCGGCGGATGGCCAAAGGCGAGGAGCCCGGCGATCACAACGGCCGACAGGGGTCCGTCCTCCAGATCGAGATGAGGTCGGTGGACGGATTGACCCGCCAGGTTCTCGCAGCGGGAACCGACGCGGTGGTGATCGATCCCCCCGAACTGCGCAACACCGTGGTCGACGGTCTGAAAAGCCTTGCAGGAGTGAGCTCATGAGCTCGGGGACCAGTCGGCTCACCCGCCTGCTCGTAATGGTGCCGTACTTCTTGGCAAACCCTGGGGTCAGCGCTGCAGAAGCGGCTCGCGATCTCGGTACGACGCCGAAGCAGGTGATGGACGACCTCAATCAACTGTGGATGTGCGGACTGCCGGGGTACTCGCCCGGCGACCTCATCGATCTGTCGTTCACCGAGGACAGCGTCGAGGTGACCTTCTCCGCGGGCATCGACCGACCGCTCAAGCTCACCGCGGCCGAAGCCGCACCTCTGCTGGTGGCCCTGCGCTCGCTGATCGACGCATCGGGCGTGGTGGATGCTGCTGCTGCGCGGCGGGCGATCGCGAAGATCGAGAATGCGATGGGTACACCGATAGGGGAAGCCGTCACCGAGACACCGACCTCTGACTCCGATCCGGCGGAGTCACCTGCGGTGATCGCCGTGCGGGATGCAGTTCGTCGGCGTCATGCCGTGCGGCTGCGGTACTACTCCGCATCCCGCGACGAGGTCACCGAGCGGGTCGTCGACCCCATCCGCATCCAGGCGGTGGACGGTCGCGGATACCTCGAGGGTTGGTGCCGTTCCAGCGGGGGTATCCGGTTGTTCCGGTTCGACCGGATCGACGAGGCATCGGTACTCGACGAGGTGGCTCGGCCACCGGCGACCGCGGAGTCCGACCAGACGCTTGCGCTCTTCGAATCCGACCCCACGTTGCCGCAGGCGGTGATCGAGATCGATCCGGAGGTGGTCTGGGTTCTCGACTATTACCTCATCGAGCCGGTCGATCCTGACGGGATCGCCGGTTCGGATCAGCCGGTGCTGGCAACGATGACGTACGGGTCAGCCGAATGGCTCACCCGGTTCGTTCTCGGTTTCGGTGGCAAGATCAAGGTGCTCAATGCCGACGAGATGGCCGCGGACATCCAGGCCAGGGCAGCTGCAACGCTGGCGATGTACAGCTGAGCAACCGCCGAGCGTCGGCACTCACACGTCGACTGCCCGGTTTCCGGGTAGCATCGCAGACATACTCGATTGGGAGAGGTAACCGCACCATGAACGCATTACAGCCTTGGCACATCATCCTGGTGGTGGTCGTTTTTCTGATCCTTTTCGGATCAAAGAAGCTTCCTGACGCCGCGCGCGGACTGGGCAGGTCGATGCGCATCTTCAAGAGCGAGGTCAAGGAGATGCAGAACGACGGCAAGTCGGAGACGGAGACACCCCCGACGACCGCCGCGACGCCGGACCCACGACAGATCACCACGGGAACGGACGCTGCTTCGGCCACCAGCACCGAATCCGAACGCAGATCTGCCTGAGCGTTTCCACCGCCGTACGGCCGGCACAGGACGACGACCTCTTCATGGACCACACTGCGGACCGGAGAGGTCGCTTTCTGTTCGGCGCACCTCTCACTGACCTGAATAGTTCACACCGTGCGCATTCCTCTTGACCCTCGGCGCCGCAAGCGCAAGGTGAACCCCGACGGAACGATGTCGTTGGTGGACCACCTGCGTGAATTGCGGACCCGGCTGCTGATCTCGGTGGCCGCGATAGCACTCACCACGATCCTCGGTTTCGTGTGGTACTCCCATGGCTTCCTGGGCATCGACTCGCTCGGCGATCTCCTGCGTGAGCCCTATTGCAATTTGCCGGAATCCTCCCGCGCCAACCTCACCGGCGACGATGCCTGCCGTCTTCTCGCGACCGGTCCGTTCGACCAGTTCATGCTGCGATTGAAGGTGGCGTTGACCGCCGGGTTCGTGATGGCGTGCCCGATCTGGTTCTACCAGCTGTGGGAGTTCATCACCCCGGGCATGCATGACAAGGAACGCAAGTACGCGGTCTCGTTCGTCAGCTGCGCGGCCCTGCTGTTCGTCGCCGGAACCGTGCTTGCCTACCTGGTGATGACCAAGGCTTTCGAGGTCCTGCTGACCATCGGTGACAACGTGCAGATCACGGCGCTCGCCGGCGACCAGTACTTCAACTTCCTGCTGCATCTGCTGATCATCTTCGGGGTGAGTTTTGAACTGCCGTTGTTGATCGTGGCCCTGAACATGATCGGCGTGCTCAGCTACGAGCGGCTCAAGGCCTGGCGTCGCGGACTGATCTTCGGCATGTTCGTGTTCGCCGCGTTCTTCACACCGGGCTCCGATCCGTTCACGATGCTCGCCCTGGCGGGGGCGCTGACGATCCTGCTCGAGATGGCCATCCAGATCGCGCATCTCCACGACTACCGCAAGGCCAAACGTCAGGAAGCCGAATGGGGAGACGTCAGTGATGACGAGGCCTCGCCGATCGGCGGCCCGACGGGCTCAGTACCCGCATCCGGCCCGGTCGAGCGCCCCGCGCCGGTGTCGACGGCCCCTTCGATGAGCGGAGCCGATCACTTCGATGACACTCTCTGAGGCGCAACTCGAGCTGGACACGTTTGCGGGGCGTCAGCCATTTGCCCTCGATCCGTTCCAGCGTGACGCCTGCTCGGCGCTCGCCGACGGACACGGCGTCCTGGTGTGCGCGCCCACCGGCGCAGGCAAGACGATCGTCGGCGAGTTCGCCGTGCATCTCGCCCTTGCCGCCGGCACCAAGTGCTTCTACACCACCCCCATCAAGGCGCTGAGCAACCAGAAGTATGCGGACCTGGTCCGGGCACACGGTGCGGAGTCCATCGGTCTGCTCACCGGCGATTCGTCGATCAATTCCTCGGCACCCGTGGTGGTCATGACCACCGAGGTGTTGCGGAACATGATCTACGCCAATTCACCCGCGCTCGACCGTCTTTCGCATGTGGTGATGGACGAGGTCCACTTCTTGGCCGACCGCTTTCGCGGCGCGGTGTGGGAAGAGGTCATCCTGCATCTCGCTCCCTCGGTCCGCGTGGTGAGCCTCTCGGCGACGGTCAGCAACGCCGAAGAGTTCGGTGCGTGGATCCAGACCGTCCGTGGGGACACCACGGTGATCGTCGACGAACATCGGCCCGTACCGCTCAGTCAGCACATGCTGGTCGGTAACCGACTCTTCGACCTGTTCGATCACCGTGATGCCGCTGCACCGAACAAGAAGCCGGCGGTCAATCCAGAGCTCACCCGCTACATCCGGCACCGCGAACTCGCGGCGCGCCGCGACGACGACTTTCCCCCACGCGGACGCGGACGGCGCGGACCTCAACGTGGTGAGGGGCGCCGCGGGGGCGTTCCGAGACCGGTTTCCCGGCCCGACCTCATCGCGCGTCTCGATCGTGAAGGTCTGCTGCCCGCAATCAGTTTCATCTTCTCGCGAGCAGGATGCGAGGGTGCACTGAGCCAGTGCTTGCGTTCGGGCCTCCGGTTGCTCGAGCCCGACCAGGCCAAGCAGGTCGACATCATCGTCGACAAATACGTCGCCGAACTCTCGGCAGCGGACCAGGACATCCTCGGCGTTCACGCGTGGCGCGAAGGTCTCACGCGAGGGTTCGCCGCCCACCACGCCGGACTGCTGCCCGCGTTTCGTCACGCCGTCGAAGAATTGTTTGTCAAAGGTCTCGTCAAAGCCGTGTTCGCCACCGAGACACTGGCTTTGGGGATCAACATGCCGGCACGATCGGTCGTCTTGGAACGGTTGATCAAGTTCAACGGCGAGGCGCACGTCGACCTGACGCCGGGGGAGTACACCCAGCTGACCGGTCGAGCCGGGCGTCGAGGGATCGACATCGAGGGCCACGCGGTGGTCGTGTGGACCGACGATCTCGAACCGACGCGCGTCGCCGGCCTGGCTGGTGCCCGCACGTTCCCGTTGCGCAGTTCTTTTGCGCCTGAATACAACATGGCCGTGAACCTGATCGGGCGGCTGGGCTTGGCGGGTGCACGAAATCTGCTGGATCGATCGTTCGCCCAGTTCCAAGCGGACAAGTCGGTGGTCGGTCAGGCCAGGCAGATCGACACCGCGCGCCGTCAACTGCGCAAGATCGAGGTCGAACTGGAAGGCCGCGCCGAGGGCCGCGGCCTCGACGAAGGCATCGACGGGTTCCTGGGTTACACCAGGTTGCGCGAGCAGATCCGGTCGCGAGAGCGCTCGCTCAAGTTCGAGTCACGGATGGCCTCGCAACAGAGCACGGTCGAAGATCTGTCCGCACTCAAGCGTGGTCAGGTCATCGGCCTGCACGGTGGCCGGCACCGAGGGCTCGCGGTGGTTCTCGAACCGGCGACAGACATTCGCGATCCCAAGCCGCTTGTGATCTGCGAGGACGCCTGGTGTGGCAGGGTCGGTCCCCGCGACTTCCTGAACCCGCCCCAGGTGCTCGGCAACATGCGGCTCGCCAAGCAGATCGACAGGCGTACGGGGCGCGGTCGACGAGACCTCGCGTCCGCGTTGCGGTCGTCGGGCATCGACATGCCCCGCGGTAAACAGGCGAAGCGCGCCCGCGCGGCAGATGATCGTGAATTGAGTCGTTTACGTAGCGAACTGCGCAATCACCCGGCACATCAGATACCTCAAGACGACGAACTCTTTCGGTTGGCCGAACGACGAAACCGGGTTGCGCGTGAGATCTCGGCGCTCGAAGAGTCGGTTGCCCAGCGGACCTCGACGTTGTCGATCAACTTCAACCGCATCGTGGCGGTGCTCGTCGAACTGGGGTACCTCGAGAAGGCGGAGTCGGAGGGCGAGCTGAACATCACGTCGGCAGGCGACACCCTGAGCCGCGTGTACAGCGAAAGCGACCTGCTGATCTGTCAGAGCATCAGAGACGGGTTGTGGGATGACCTGGGTCCGTCCGAACTCGCGGCTGTCGCATCGTCGGTGGTCTACGAATCCCGGCGCGACTCGTACGGTGGCGCGGAACTCGTGACCGGAGTGGTCAGTGTGCGCGACGCACTGCACCGGACCCACTCGGCCTGGCACGACCTGACCCGACTGGAGATGAAGCATCTCGTGGAACCCACCCGCGAGCCGGACGCCGGGTTCGCCACGGCGATTCATCTGTGGGCATCGGGGCGAGGCCTGACCGAGGTGCTCGCGGCGGCCGGGGAGCGCGGCACGTCACTTCCGGCCGGTGATTTCGTCCGATGGAGCCGCCAGGTCATCGACCTGCTCGAACAGATCAGAACCGCCGCAAGCCTGCAGACATCCGGGCAGTCGCGTCTGACCCGTTCCGCTTCTGCGGCCATTGCCAGCATCCGAAAAGGCGTGGTGGCCGTCGAACTCGGCTGAACCGTACGCTCCGGCCGGTCTACCTCTGCGTTTGCCGGTCGCGTCTGCTGAACCGTTCGATGGGTGTGCGGTATGTTCGGGGTCGGTAATTCTGGCACCGCGAGTTTCCACGGTGCGGACAAGCGGAGGGAACACATGAGCGGGCCCAACGACCCCAACAACCCCGGATCGCCTGAACAGTGGCAGCAGGGTCAGCAACCGGGCCCGTGGGGTCAACCGACACAGGGCCCGCCACCGGGGCAGGGGTGGGGTCAGCAACCGCCGCAGCAGTACCCGCCTCAGCAGAACCCGGGTCAGCAGGGGCCCGGCCAGTATCAGCCGCCCAACTACCCGCAGCAGGGCGGCCAGTACGGCCAGCCGCAGGGACAGCCGGGCAATTACGGCCAGCCTCAAGGTCAGCAACCCGGTTACGGCCAGCCTCAGGGCCAGTACGGACAATCCGGTCCGTACGGACAGCCCGGGCAGTACGGACAGCCGGGACCCGGCGGCTCGGACCAGTTCTCGGCGATGGCTCAGCCGAAGTCGGGAAAGAAGCTGCCCCTCATCATCGGGGCGTCCGTGGTGGCGTTGCTCGCAGTGATCTTGGCCGTCACAGCGTTCCTCGCACCCGGATTCGCCGTCACGAAGGTACTCAGCCAGGAGGCGGCCCAGGAGGGTGTCAAAACCGTTCTGGAGAACGACTATCAGGCAGAGGGCGTCGAAAACGTCAAGTGTCCCATGGACAAAGAGATCAAGAAGGGCGACAGCTTCACCTGCACGGTGACGGTGAGCGGCGCCAATCAGCAGGTCAAGATCACGTTCCTCGACGATGACGGCAAGTACGAGGTGGGTCAGCCGACCGCCGGCTGATGCCGGCGGTCGCTCGCCTGTTGTTACTGATCAGGGGAACTGCCAACCCAGCGCTTTCCCGAGTCGGGAGACCGCGGAGCCGATGCCGAGTTCTTCGATCAGATCGGCCAGCGCGGCCGGATCTGCCGGCTCGCTGGGCAACCGGTCGTCCCCGCTGCTGATCATCTCTGCGTCGGTTCGGACGAACACCACCGTGCGAGCGGCGCTCAGATAGTCGGCGGCAGCTTTGAGGGATGTGCGTTGGCGGGTGGAGATCCGCCTGTCGGCGGTCGTGGCAGCGACACGCTCCAGTTCGTCCAGAGTCCCGAACGCCTGCAACAGTTTTGACGCCGTTTTCTCCCCGATTCCGGCCACCCCGGGCAGTCCGTCGGATGGGTCGCCCCGGAGGATCGCCATCTCGGCATACGCCGAACCCGGATCGGAAGTCGGCACGTCATATCGTTCGGCGACTTCGGCAGGCCCGTACATCTCGGCCTTCGCGAGCCCGCGTCCCACATACAGAACCCGGACCGGAACCGGGTCGTCTGCCACCACTTGTAGGAGGTCTCGGTCTCCACTGACCACCACCACCGGATCTACGGCTTCGGTGTGGGCAAGGGTCCCGATCACGTCATCGGCCTCGCAGCCTTCTGCGCCGGCGGTCGAGATCCCGGCTGCCGCGAGAACGTTCATGATCATGTCGACTTGGGGTGTCAGTGTGTCGGGCACCTCTTCCGATCCGTCTCCCGCGGCGTCGGCGACACGGTGCGCCTTGTACGACGGGATGAGGTCCGTGCGAAATGTGGGTCGCCACGAGAGGTCCAGACACACAACCAATCGATGGGGATGCTCGCGGGTGACCAGGGCGGCGATCATGTCGAGGAATCCGCGGACGGCGTTGACCGGACGTCCGTCAGGAGCGGCCATCTTCTCCGGCAGAGCGTGAAAAGCCCGGAACCACAGACTCGCACCGTCTAGCAGCATCACTGGTTGGTTCATGGCGTAAACCATGCCAGATCCACCGACGGGTGAATGCTTGTCCCGGTGATCCGAGTCGATCCGAACGATGTCCGCGGACGACGGCCGCGGCAGTTCTAGGTCGCGCTCCGTTCGTCGCTGTCTATCGCCTCGAGGACTGCGACTCGCGTATGCGGATCACCCGTCAGGGGCCTGGGCGGGGGACCTTGTCGCAGCGCCACTTTCACGTCGTTGCGGGTAATCGACGCAGGCTTTGTGGCAGAGGCGAACCGGAGGAAGAGATCGACGAATCGGTCGGGCTCGTCGCGGAACGGAAAATGGCCTGACTTCTCAAAAATCTCGAGCTGCGAGTCTGGCATCGCACTGTGCAGCATATGAGCGTGGCTCACCGGGATCACCTGGTCGTCGGACCCCCACACGATCAAAGTCGGGATGGCAGCGCTGAGGTAACAGCGGTCGAGCATGGTGACCACTTGGCCGCGCCAGTCGACAGCCGATCGTAGAGTCCGCGCGAACACCTCGGCCGAACCCTTCTCCGGCATGCGCTCGAGAACACGGACCACCTCGGTGTTGTCGCGGAACATCGCCATGGGCAACAGGTTCTGCATCATCCGGGCGACCGTCGAGAAGGTCGGGAACACTCCGGGTACAGAGATCACGCCCAAGGCGAGTTCTGCAAGGGGCAGCGACAGCGCTCGGAGAGCTGGGTTGACACCCTTGGTGACGCCACCGGTGCCCACGAGAACCAGCCGTTCCACCATCTCGGGGTATTGATAGGCGAATTGGCCGGCCACGCCCCCGCCCAGCGAGTGTCCGACCACGGTGACGCGTTCGATATCGAGGTACGTGAGCAGATCACGCATCCCGTTTGCGAATGCCGAGACCGAGTAGTCGGCTCGGGGCCGGTCAGACAGTCCATGACCCAGAAGATCGGGAGCTATCACCGTGTACTTCTCGCTCAGTTGCTCGAACACCGGCTCCCAGGCGAGCGAGTTGTCACCGATTCCGTGCAGCAACAAGACGGCCGGACCGCTCCCTGCCATACGAAATGCGCGCTTGTAACCGTGCAGAGTCGCGAACTGCGGGTCGATTTGCGCGCTCGGAACAGCACGGAGTCTGCGCGGCTCGCGTCCACGGTTCACGGTGCCGTCTTTCGATCCCATCTGTACATCTTCCGTCGAACCGGCCGTTTTCGCCCGTTCAACGACCGCTCACCGGGAGGACAGGCTCGTCGAGGGCCCGTTAGCCTGGGGGACATGGCTCACGAGCGTTTCTCAGCAGAGGTGTATCGGTCCCGACTGCAACGTGCGCAGCAGTTGACGGGCTCAGCCGGATTGTCTGCTCTGTTCATCACGCCCGGACCCGATCTGCGCTACCTGACCGGTTCCCGCGCCAGTACGTTCGAGCGTCTCACTGCGCTGGTGATCAGTCCCGATAGGGATCCGCAGGTCGTGGTTCCGAGGCTGGAACTCGCGGCCCTGCGGGAGTCTGCGGTCGGCGAGTTGGGCCTGGTTGTCCACGACTGGGTCGACGGTCAGGACCCGTATGCCATCGCAGTTGAAGCAGCAGGCGTGAGCGCAGGCCGTTACGCCGTCTCTGATGCGGCACCGGCACTTCACACCGTTCCGTTGGCAGCCAGGTTCGGTTCGAGCCCCGAATTGGCCACCGCCGTTCTGCGTCAGTTACGGATGATCAAAGACGACGCCGAGATCGACGCCTTGCGCCGAGCGGGTGCGGCGATCGATCGGGTTCATGCTCGCGTCGGCGAATGGCTCTCGGCGGGAAGGACAGAACGCGAGGTCGCTACCGACATCGAGGCCGCGATCGTCGCCGAGGGTCATACTGGCGCCGAGTTCATCATCGTCGGCTCCGGCCCCAATGGCGCCGACCCACACCACGAGGTGTCTGATCGGGTGATCGAAGACGGCGATGTGGTGGTCGTCGACATCGGCGGCCCTGTCGAGCCCGGGTACAACTCGGATTGCACCCGAACCTATTGTGTCGGAAAACCTTCCGGGGAGATAGCCGGTCAGTACCGGGTACTGGAAGAAGCCCAGCGTGCAGCGGTGGCGGCAGTACGCCCGGGCGTCAGTGCCCAACAGATCGACGCAGCGGCCCGCGACGTGCTGGCCCAGGCCGGACTGGCCGACAAGTTCGTCCATCGAACCGGTCACGGAATCGGCCTGTCAGTCCACGAAGAGCCCTACATCGTTGAGGGCAACGACATCGAGCTGCAGGTCGGGATGGCCTTCAGCGTCGAACCCGGGATCTACTTCCCAGGTGGATGGGGTGCACGAATCGAAGACATCGTCGTGGTCACGGCTGACGGATGCGAATCACTCAATCAGCGGCCTCACGAGCTGAAGTCGGTCTGACGGCGCACTTTCGACCCACTGTGCAGCTACAGGCTGCAGAAGCGACAACGCCGGTCAGCAGGGCCGCGGCCCCCATCGCTGGGGAGAAGCCGTCCCGAACCGACTCGGGTATCCGTCCGACCTGATCCATCGACGATCACCCGAACGAGGGAACCTCTGCGGCGAGGCGGTCCGCATCAGGGCCGCCTACCTCTTTGGTCGTTTGTGCATGAATCACATTTTGTCGCAATTTGATTCGCACATTGCCGTCCCCACCATCGGCCACCGACGCCTCGTTCGATCGGTGTTGTCGCCTCTCCTCCTGCTATCGAACAGGTGTTCGACATTGTCGGATTCTGTTGGTAGACTTGATGAAAGGGTTTCGAGGGCTGGGGGGCTTGTCGATGAGTGATTCGGTGACGGTGGATCCACCGCCGGTTGCGTTGTTGGTGGGGTTGTATCGAGATCTTGATGCGGTGCTGCAGCGGATTGCTGCCACGTCAGCAACTGATGTTGATGATGTGCAGGTTGTTGAGTTGGTGCGGGTGAACGAGAGAGTTGTTCGGGCACTGACGTTTCAGGGCCTCAGGCGGTTGCAGGAGGTGAATGATCGGGGCTTGTTCCGTAAGGCTGGTCATTCGACGTTGCACCGGTTTGTGATGAGTGAATTGCGGGTCTCTCGTGGTGATGCCTCCTCGCGGTTGAAAGGACTCGATGCTGCTGGTGTGTTGTTGTCGATGCAGGGCGAGGCGTTGCCCCCGAAATGCCCGGCCGCCGCCGAAGCCCTCGCCGACGGGGCAATTGGGTTGGCGCACATGGATGTGATGCTCAAAGTCCGCGACAAAATCCCGCACAAATCAGCGCCGGAAGTGTATGACGTCGTCGATGCGTGGATGACCGACAACGCCCGCACACTGGGACCCACCGAACTTGAGGTGTGTGGGCGGGAAGTCCTTGCCCGAGTCGATCCGGATGGATCGCTGACCGATGACGCCGACCGCAAACGCAACCGGGGTTTGTCCGACGGTCCCCAAGGGTTGGACGTGATGGCCAAAATCAGTGGCAACCTCGACCCGGCAACGTTGGCACTGTTTCGAACCGTGATGGACGTGTGGGCAGCACCCGGGATGAACAATCCCGACGACCCCAACTCACCCACCGGTGCCGCAGACGACCCGACCACGGACCCAGCAATCATCGAGGCCGCGGCCGGCCGTGACACCCGCTCCCGCGCCCAGCGACAGCATGATGCGTTCAAAGCAATCCTGAAGACCATTCTCGAGTACAAGTTGTTGGGGACTTCGCATCGTGGCCTGCCGGTGCAGGTCATCATCACGATGACCAAACAGCAGCTTGATGAGGCCGCGGGCATCGCCCACACCGCCTCCGGTGTTGGTATGCCGGTCAAGGACGCTCTCGAACTCGCCGCCCGGGCGGATTGGTCGTTGGCGGTGTTCGCCAACCACTCCGCCGACGTCCTCTACTTCGCACGCGCCAAACGCACCGCCCAACAAGGCCAACGGATGGCGTTATTCGCCAAAGACCGAGGCTGCACCAGCCCAGGCTGCCGTAACCCCATCTCGTGGACTGAAATTCATCACACCACTGCCTGGGCCGATGGCGGTTTGACTGACATCGACGTGCTCGCGCCGGCGTGCATTCCACATCACGCGATGATCGGACCGGGCGAAGACCAGTGGCAGACAGTGATGGTCACCGACGGACCCGACGCCGGCCGCGTCGCGTGGATCCCACCCACCTACATCGACCCCGACCAACAACCGCGAATCAACCGGGCCCACCACACCGACCACACCATCGAAACGGCCTGGCAGAACATCATCGCCGAACGCCAAGCGTCACTCGACGAACGCGAACAACGCATGCAGCTACAGCAACAAAGTACTGACGAGTCAATGGCCACCGGGGACGACGACGTCAGGAAAACCGGGCCGTCAGACTGATACTTGTTGGCAGCCAATGCGTTCTGGCTGTGCGTTACGAACTAGTCAGTTATTCCGAGGAGGGTTCGGGACCCGAGTACGCGCTTGACTTCGATTTGAACAACGACGCGTCGCGGGTTGACCTTTGGTTGCTTGTAGCGGTTCGCGTAGCGACGTTCACCTTCGGCGACAGCGTCGGGGTCGCGGTGCACCGACGCCGGGCCCTCGAGGGTCAGCCAGCGCGGGCCATCCACCTGGAAGACCGCCGCATACCCCGCACGCTCTACGTTGAGTACCTTCTGGCTTCCTTCGAAGGTGATCACGCGGACGAGCTCGGCTTCTTCGTCGTAGGTGAAGCCGACCGCAACAACGTGGGGCGTCCCGGCCTGCCGCACGGTGGTCAGGCTGCCCAGATGGCGGGCGCTCAAGAACTCGAGCGCATCAGGGGTGAGGTCGGCTGCTGTTTTGGACATCTACAGAGAATAGTCAACTTGACGTCATTCCCGAGCACGAGCCGCTCAGAGGCCTGACCCACAAGAGCCCGCGTCCGGTTTGGGATACTCATCCGGTGAGCAATCGTCGAGTGGTGGTTCTGTTCGGAGGACGTAGCGAGATCGGTGTCGAAGTCGCTGCCCGTCTCGCCGGGGGAGCGACAGTGATCCTGGCCGCGCGTCGGTCTGACGACCTGGCTGATCAGCGCGAACGGATGCTCGGTGAGAACGCCGCTGAGGTACACACCATCGAGTTCGATGCGAATGACACGGCGCAGCACGACGAGCTGATCAGGAAAATAGTCGCCGAGTTCGGCAGGATCGATCTGGCGATCATTGCCTTCGGCATCCTCGGCGACCAGGCCCGCGCCGAGGTGGACACCCAGCACGCCCTGCAGATCGCCCACACCGACTACTTGGCGCACATCAGCGTGATGACCCCCTTGGCCGCAGCGATGAAGACGCAGGGAAGCGGCGACCTCATCGTCTTCTCCTCGGTCGCCGGTGTCCGGGTCCGTCGCGCGAACTACGTCTACGGATCGACCAAGGCAGGACTGGACGGGTTCGCTTCGGGTCTCTCGGACGCGTTGCACGGCACCGGTGTTCGTCTACTGCTGGCACGCCCCGGATTCGTCATCGGGAACATGACCAAAGAACTGATGGCGTCGGGCGTCAAACCCGCGCCGATGTCTAGGACAGCTCCTCAGGTGGCTGATGCAGTGGTCAAGGCTCTGCATGCCGGCAAAACGGAGGTATGGATACCGGCTGCCCTACGCCCCATGTTCTTCGTCATGCGATTGCTGCCTCGGGCCATCTGGCGTCGGATGCCACGATGACCGACCCGCGGTTTGTCGTGGTGGGGATCGGAGCCGATGGTTGGGACGGTCTCACCGTGGCAGCCCAGCGGGAACTGCAGTCCGCCCACGTCATCTATGGATCAGCTCGCCAGATCGACCTTCTCGGACCCGTCCAGGCTGAATTGCGTCGGTGGACCAGCCCCATGTCCAGGCATCTTCGCGATGTCCTGGCCGGGGCAGAGCCGAAACCGGTCCACATCCTCGCTTCAGGCGACCCAATGTTTCACGGCGTCGGCGCATCCATCGTCAAACAAGTTGGCGCGCAACATGTCCGAATCATTCCGGCGGTGTCCAGCGCCAGTCTCGCCGCCGCAAGACTGGGCTGGGACCTGTCCACCACGTCGATACGCAGCATCGTCGACCGCCCGTTGGACTCGATCCTCTCGGCGGTCACCGACAACGTACGATTGCTCATCCTCAGTCGCGACGAGACATCGCCGGCACACATCGCAGAACTGCTGACCACGCACGGATTCGGCTGGTCGCAGGTCACGGTGCTCGAGCAACTTGGATCAGACCGCGAACGGCATGTCACCGGAATTGCCCGAACGTGGGGAGCACCGGTCGTCGACCGACTCAACCTGGTGGCAGTGCACTGTGTGGGACCTGCGGTGAGCAGTCAGGCAGGACTTCCCGACACCGATTTCTCCAACGATGGACAGCTCACCAAACAGGCCGTTCGTGCCCTGACGGTCACCGCATTACGCCCGGCCCCACGTCAGTTGATGTGGGATGTGGGCGCAGGTGCGGGCAGCATCGCCATCGAGTGGTTGCGCACCGATCCCAGTTGCACAGCGATAGCGTTCGAATCCGACCCGGTGCGGCGCGAGCGAATCGCCCGGAATGCGGCAGACATGGGGGTCAGCGGCAATCTCACCGTACTCGGCAGTGCGCCCGACGATTTCGAACACGCGCCCGACCCGGACACGATCTTCATCGGCGGGGGAGTCACGGCACCAGGCATCATCGATGGCTGCTGGGAAGCCCTTCTCGACGGCGGCCGCATGGTCGCCAACGCCGTGACCATCGAATCAGAGGCAGTGCTCGTGAAACAGCGATTTCTGGTGGGCGGAACGCTACGACGTTTCCACATCGACCATGCTGAAGCACTCGGCACGATGACAACATGGCGTCCCACTTTGCCTGTGACGCAGTGGATCGCAGACAAACCCAGGAGCATCGAGTGACCGTCTACTTCATCGGCGCGGGACCAGGAGCCGCCGATCTCATCACCCTGCGTGGTGCGACACTCCTATCGCAATGCAGCACATGCCTTTACGCGGGCTCACTCGTCCCGGCTGAGATGCTGGAGCACTGCCCACCCGACGCCACCCTGATCAACACCGCGAAGATGCCGTTGTCCCAGATCATCGAGCACATCGTGTCGGCGGACAGGTCCGGTCACGATGTAGCGCGCTTGCACAGCGGCGACCCGAGCTTGTATTCAGCTGTCGCAGAACAGGTGCGGCTCCTCGAGCAACACGGTGTGGCCTACCAGATCGTTCCCGGCGTACCGGCGTTCTCCGCGGCGGCCGCCGCACTGGGTCAGGAACTGACGGTTCCAGGCGTCGGACAATCTCTGTTGATCACGCGCGTGTCGACACTCTCGACGGACATGCCGAAGGGCGAACAACTGGCGGAACTGGCGCGAACAGGTGTCACGATGGCCCTTCACCTGGCAGCGCATCAAGCCGACCAGATCACGGATGCGCTTGGGCCGCACTACGGGTTCGACTGCCCCGTCGCAGTGGTTGCTTATGCCAGCCGCGACAATCAACAGATCATCCGATGCGCTCTACGCGAACTTCCTGGTCGCCTCGCACAGGCGGACATCCGGCGTACCGCAGTGATCTTTGTGGGCAGAGTACTTGCTGCTGAACACTTTCCGGATAGCTACCTGTACTCGTCGGCTCGTATGACCAAGCTCCGTGACGACGACGTGTCGTCGTGAGCGGCCCCGTTCTCATCCTCGGGGGCACCGCGGAAGCACGTGCTCTGGCAGAGATACTCGATCGGGACGGCATCCCGATCATCACCTCGCTGGCAGGCCGCGTCCAGAACCCGGCCCTGCCCAGGGGTGAGGTTCGTATCGGCGGCTTCGGGGGAGTGAACGGGCTACTGACCTGGTTGCGCGAGCAACAGTGCATAGGTGTGGTCGACGCCACCCATCCTTTCGCCCGAAAGATCTCCGCCAGCGCAGCGGCAGCGACGATGTCGGCGGGACTGCCGTTGCTGTCGCTTCGTCGGCCCCCATGGCAACCGCAGGCCGGGGACCATTGGCTGGACGTTCCGGATATCGCCGGTGCGGCCGCGAAAGTCGCCGAGCACGCCGACCGGCAGCCGGATCTCCGGGTCTTCCTCACCACAGGTCGGCAGGACGTTGATGTGTTCGCTGGCGTCGAGAACGCCTGGTTCTTGATCCGTCTCGTCGACCCACCCGAGCGCGAGACTCCGCCGCAGCACTTGATCCTGCGCAACCGCGGGCCGTACACCCTCGAAGGTGAGCGCAAGCTTCTGCGCGAGCACCGAATCGATGTGGTCGTCACCAAGAACAGCGGCGGAGATCTGGTTCGAGCGAAACTGGATGCGGCTCGAGAGCTCGAATTGCCGGTCATCATGGTGCAGCGACCGGTCACCCTGACCGGTACGGCTGTAGAAAGGCCTGAGGACGCGGCCCGCTGGGTCCGTCAGCGGGTGCTGTCGTAACGGCGGTTGGTGAACACCGCCGGACCACCGGCCCGCTGGATCACCGTGGTGGTGGACGACCCGACGATGAGCAGCGTTCGCATGTCGACAGCTGCCGGATCGAAATCGGCGACCGTGCTGATGGCAACAGATTGCTCGGGTCCGCCCACGTCTCGCCCCAGAATGACGGGCGTCGAGGGCGCTTTGTGTTCCAGCAGAATGCCTTTGAGCTCGGCTACTTGCCAGTTCCGGCTGGCCGAACCGGGGTTGTAGATGGCGATCACCAGATCAGCACGTAGCGCTGCCCGCACTCGCTCGACGATGACGTCCCACCCTTTGAGCCTGTCCGACAGTGAGATCACCGCGTAGTCATGGCCCAGCGGTGCGCCGGCGAGACTCGCCACGGCATTGGCTGCGGTGACCCCTGGAACCACCCGGACCGGCACATCGCGCCACTGGTCGTCGGCGGACTCCTCGACAACCGCAGCTGCCATGGCGAACACACCGGGATCGCCCGACGAGACCACGACAACGCGCGCGCCGTTCTTGGCGAGATCCAGTGCCAGGCAGGCCCGCTCGGATTCGACGCGGTTGTCACTGGCATGCATTCGCTGGCCAGGCCGTGGGTTGATGCGGTTCAGGTACGTCTTGTAACCCACCAGATCCGTGGCCTTTGCGAGCTCCGCCCGAACCTCTGGCGTGGTCCAGCGCGCCGCGCCGGGCCCCAGACCGACAACCACCACCTCGCCCTGGATAGCCGGTTCCGATAGAGGCGGGCTGTTGAGCCGGCCCGGTATCACCACCATGGAGAAGTAGGGGACCGAGGTGATGTCCACATCAGATATGGGCAGGACTTTCTGTGCACCCGTCGAAGCACGTTCCACGTACCAGGCGTGATCGATACGGCCGGACTCCTCGAGAGCCGCAACGACATCTGGGAAGGTGCGGCCGAGTTTCATTATCGCGACGGCGTCGCTGTCCTCGAGGCGCCGCACCAATTCGTCCTTCGGCAACGTCCCCGGCAACACCGTCAACGTCTCGTCGGCCTCCACGAGCGGTAATCCGGTGGCCGCCGCCGATGCGCTGACCGACGTGACACCGGGGATGATCTCGGTCTCGAACCGGCTCGCCAACCGTTTGTGCATGTGCATGTAAGAGCTGTAGAAGAGCGGGTCTCCTTCGGCCAGCAGTGCCACCGAGCGACCGGCCGAAAGGTGCTGCGCGAGAACATCGGCCGCTTCGGTGTAGAAGTCGTCGAGCGCCCCTCGGTACCCACCGGGGTGATCGGTCGTCTCCGTGGTCACCGGATACATCAGCTTTTCTTCGAGCTGGGCCGCGCGCAGATACGGTTCGGCCACCGATCGTGCGATCGACCTGCCGTGTCGAGCGCAGTGGTAGGCGACAACGTCTGCTTCACCGATGATGCGGGCTGCTTTCACCGTGACGAGTTCGCTGTCACCCGGGCCGATCCCGACGCCCCAGAGTTTTCCCTGTACTGCCATGTCACTCCACCGTCGATGCCAACGCGTTGATTGCCGCAGCTGTGATGGCGGAGCCGCCGCGGCGGCCGAGCACGGTCAAGAATTCGATGTCGTCGCGCTCGGCCAGTGCTGCACACGACTCGGCGGCGCCGATGAAGCCCACCGGGGCCCCGATCACGGCGGCAGGTCGGGGCCCGCCGGCATCGATCAATTCGAGCAGGGCGAACAAGGCCGTGGGCGCGTTCCCGATGGCCACAACCGCCCCTTCCAGTCGAGGCCGCCACAACTCCACCGCCGCAGCGGTTCTGGTGGTCTGCAGGTCTGCCGCCAACTGCGGCGTGGCCGGATCGGTCAACAGGCAGAGCACATCGTTGTCGGCAGGCAGACGTTTGCGGGTGACCCCGGACGCAACCATGTTCGCGTCGCACAGCACGGAAGCGCCTCGGTTCAGCGCGCCGCGCGCCGCCGTGACGAGCCCGGGGGATGCGCGCACATCGTCGGTGAGGTCCACCTGACCGCAGGCATGAATCATCCGCACGACGACCTGGGACAGATCGTCATCGAACTCGGCCAGATCGGCCTCGGCGCGAATGGTCGCAAACGACTGACGGTATATCTCCGCGCCGTCACGGATGTAGGTGTACATGGTGAAAGCCACCATAGTTGGTCGATCAGAACGCTCGGCGTTCGTACCCCACCGGGGTCGCCTGCACCCGGATATGAGCAGAGTGCGGCGATCCACAGCCGCGTTCGCAGCCCACCCAGTGCTCGCGGCTGTCAACGGACTGGTCGCCGACCGCCAGATATTGCTCGAGATCCCCACGCACATCGGCATGCGATTTGTCGCATCCCGGCAATCCAGAGCAGGCGCTCACCCGCGTCCACGGCGACGTTGCATCGAAGATCAGACCCATGGGGGCCAGCACCCGCACCACCGTGTCCGCCATTCCGTCCGTCAGATCACAGACGAGGATTTCCTTGCGTGGCGTGAGGTAGATGTCGCGCTCGATGGCAGCAAGGAACTCGGCGATGCGCGCAGACAAGCGACCGTGAGGCACCACCGAACCCAACGAGATGAGGTCGTCGTCCTGCGCGAGCCACCCCACCAGCGGCTCCGACGGCGGGGCAGGCGGGGTATGCGGTCGAGTTCGGGGAAGACCTTCGAGCAATCCTGTGATCGTCGGCGAAGCATCAAGGTCCTGTACTCGCCACTCGTCCGCACGGTCGGTGAGGAACGCGTGAGCCACGTCGAGCATGGTCACGGCCGCGCGATCTGCTGTGACCTGCCGGCCGGTGGGGTTCCCGGCGACCACGAGGTCGAAATGCCCACTGTCGACCGCCACGACGCCGACGTCCGGTGCCTCGGCCAGCACGTCGCCGCGCCCGTCGTCGACGCCGAAGAGGAAACGAGCCGGCAGTGCAGCCAACAGGTTGTCTCCGCGAAGGGCGACGTCGAGTCGGTCGAGGACCGGTCGGCCGTCGAGCAGCCCGCCGCGGCGACCACTCAACGCTGACAGTTGCAGATTGCGCACCCGTTCGTGACTCGGCGTCGGGATGAGATCCGCATCGACGATTAGGTCGCCCGCGCCCGCCACGTCCGCTATTCCGCGTAGCTGCAGGTTCCCGCGCGAGGTGAGTTCCATGTGCCCGTCCCCGAACTCGTCCGCCACCACGACCAGAGCCTGCAATTGGGCGGGGGTTATCAGGCCTCCGGGAAGACGGATACGCGCCAGATGACCGTCGGCTGCGGGATGCGCCGAGAACACTCCCGGACAACGATCGGCGGGACGGGACATGGGGACCACGGTACTGGCCGTGTGTGGGGTGATGCCGGATCGGCAGGTCACCGGCGGCCGGCCCATCGACGACCAGACGTGGTCACTTGACTACGGGCTTCTATAGGCTGAGCCCGACCCGCAACGGGGAAGCCGGTGGAAATCCGGCGCGGTCGCGCCACTGTGTCGGGGAGACCCGGAGTCAGACCCTCGTTGCCGTACCGCCACACCAACCCGCTGGGCGCGAGATCCCGGCAAGGAGGAACCCCGTGATCCTGCTGCTGTCCACCTCGGACACCGATCTGCTGACGGCCAAGGCCAGTGGCGCGGACTTCCGATTGGCCAACCCATCGCGACTACTGGTCAGCGAGGATCTGCCGGTCCTGCTCGACGGCGCCGATCTCGTCGTGGTCCGGATCCTCGGTGGCCGACGGATGTGGGAGGAAGGCCTCGACGCCGTTCTCGCCGCGGGGCTGCCCACCGTGGTGCTATCGGGCGAACAGCTACCTGATCCTGACCTGATGTCGTTGTCCACGGTCGCCCCCGGTGTTGCCGCCGACGCGCACAACTACCTCGCCCAAGGCGGGCCGGACAACCTCGCCAACCTCCACGCGTTCCTATCCGACACCGTCCTGTTGACCGGCCACGGGTTCCAGGGGCCCGTCGCGACCGCGCAATGGGGACTGCTCGAGCGTTCGGTGCCATCCGACACCGACGGACGGCCGACCATCGCGGTGCTGTACTACCGGGCTCAGCACCTTGCGGGGAACACGGCGTACATCCATGCCCTGTGTGATGCCATCGAGGACAAGGGCGGCCGTGCCCTGCCGATCTTCTGCGCGTCGCTACGCACTGCTCCCGACGATCTGCTGGCACAACTGGCGGTTGCCGATGCGCTGGTGGTCACCGTCCTTGCGGCCGGAGGAGCCACACCGGCAACGGCGTCCGCCGGTGGCGACGACGACAATTGGAACATCGAGCAGCTCGCACGTCTCGACGTGCCGATCCTGCAGGGCCTGTGCCTGACCTCGTCTCGTGAGAGCTGGGCCGCCAACGACGACGGGATGTCACCGCTCGACGTGGCGACGCAGGTGGCGGTCCCGGAATTCGACGGTCGGATCATCACGGTCCCGTTCTCCTTCAAGGAGATCGGCGACGACGGACTGCCCTGGTACAGACCCGACGCCGAGCGTTGTGCGCGAGTCGCAGGAATCGCAGTGCGGCACGGACGATTACGGCATATTCCTACCGCGCAACGACGTATCGCGGTGATGCTCTCGGCCTATCCCACCAAGCATGCCCGCATCGGCAATGCGGTCGGCCTGGACACGCCCCAGAGTCTGCTGCGGCTTCTCGAGGCCATGCGTGCCGCCGGGTACGACATCGGTCCTGAAGTCGGCGACAGCGCCGTACCCGGTCTGGCAGAGAACGATTCGGACAAGCTGATCCACACGCTGATCGCGGCGGGGGGACAAGATCCCGATTGGCTCACCGAGGAAGCATTGGCGGCCAATCCCATTCGTCTGTCGGCGAGGGACTACCGCGAGTGGTTCGCGACGTTGCCCGCCGACCTGCAAGAATCGATGATCGAACACTGGGGGCCTGCCCCGGGCGAGTTGTTCGTCGACCGATCGGCCAATCCCGAAGGCGATATCGTCATCGCGGCAATGCAATTCGGAAACATCGTCCTGATGGTCCAACCGCCCCGCGGATTCGGCGAGAACCCAGTTGCCATCTACCACGACCCCGATCTGCCGCCGAGCCACCACTACCTGGCCTGCTATCGGTGGGTTGCCGCAGAGAACGGGTTCGGCGCCGACGCAGTGGTGCACGTCGGCAAACACGGCAACCTCGAGTGGCTGCCCGGCAAGACGCTCGGGATGTCAGCGTCATGTGGAACCGACGCGGCACTGGGCGACCTCCCGATGATCTACCCGTTCCTCGTGAACGACCCCGGCGAGGGCACCCAGGCCAAGCGTCGTGCCCATGCGACGCTGGTCGACCACCTGATCCCGCCGATGGCCCGAGCCGAGAGCTACGGAGACATCGCACGTCTGGAGCAGTTGCTGGACGAGCACGCCAACATCTCCGCGCTCGACCCGGGTAAGTTGCCTGCGATTCGACAGCAGATCTGGACGCTGCTGCAGGCGGCGAAGATGGATCACGACCTGGGGCTGTCCGAACGACCAGAGGAAGACGTCTTCGACGACATGCTGCTGCATGTCGATGGCTGGTTGTGCGAGATCAAGGACGTACAGATCCGCGACGGCCTGCACATACTCGGCCAGCCGCCGGCCGATGACGTCGAAGTGGATCTGGTGCTGGCGATGCTGCGCGCACGTCAGCTCTGGGGCGGGAAACAGAGCCTGCCCGGGCTACGGGAGGCACTCGGTCTGGTCGAGGACGGCACCGCAGGCCGCGGTGCCACCGACGACATCGAAGCCCAGGCACGCGAACTCGTGGCCGCATGCGCGAAGAGCAACTGGGACATGACAACCGTCGCGGAGGTGGCCGCCGGGCACCCCAGCGAGGTGGCCCAGATCCTCGAGTTCGCCGGAACGGAGATCGTTCCACGGCTGCGCCAGACCGACCAGGAGATACCGCGGATACTGCACGCTCTCGACGGCGGTTTCATCCCCGCCGGGCCCAGTGGATCGCCGTTGCGCGGCTTGATCAACGTACTTCCCACCGGCCGCAACTTCTATTCCGTCGACCCCAAGGCTGTCCCGTCCAAGCTCGCGTGGGAGACGGGCCGCGCCATGGCCGACTCACTGCTCGAGCGCTACCTGAAAGACCATGGCGAGTACCCGAAGTCGGTCGGGTTGTCGGTGTGGGGGACCAGTGCCATGCGCACATCGGGCGACGACATCGCCGAGGTACTCGCCCTTCTCGGGGTGATGCCGATCTGGGACGAGGCCTCGAGACGGGTCACCGCCCTCGACCTGATCGAGCCCGCCGAACTCGGCCGACCGCGTATCGACGTCACCGTGCGCATCTCCGGATTCTTCCGCGACGCCTTCCCCCATGTGGTGACCATCCTCGACGACGCGGTCCGGATGGTGGCCGCTCTTGATGAACCCGACGATGTGAACTTCGTTGCCGCACACGCCCGGGCCGACATCGCAGAACACGGTGACGTCGACCGGGCGACCACCCGGATCTTCGGCTCCAAGCCCGGTACCTATGGCGCGGGATTGCTGCAGTTGATCGATTCCAAGGATTGGCGCACCGACCAGGATCTGGCGCAGGTGTACACGGCGTGGGGAGGCTACGCGTACGGGCGTGGTCGTGACGGTGTCGCCGCCGTCGAGGACATGCGGTCGGCGTATCGACGAATTGCGGTGGCCGCCAAGAACACCGACACCCGCGAGCACGACATCGCCGATTCGGACGACTACTTCCAGTATCACGGCGGCATGGTCGCAACCGTTCGCGCTCTGACCGGACGGGACCCGGAGGCGTACATCGGGGACAGCACCACGCCCGACAATGTGCGCACGCGCACTCTGTCCGAGGAGACGACACGAGTTTTTCGTGCGAGAGTCGTCAACCCACGGTGGATCGGTGCGATGCAGCGGCACGGGTACAAGGGCGCTTTCGAGATGGCCGCCACCGTGGACTATCTCTTCGGTTACGACGCCACCACCAACGTGATGGCCGACTGGATGTACGAGCAGCTCACGGAGTCCTATGTCCTCGACGAGGCCAACAATGACTTCATGACCAAGTCCAACCCCTGGGCGCTGCACGGCATCGCCGAGCGACTGCTGGAAGCGGCCCAACGGCAGATGTGGTCTGCACCGCCACCGGAGATGCTCGACGAGCTGCGCCGGGTGTACCTCGAAACCGAGGGTGACATCGAGGGCGCCTGAGCTCAACGGCGTCGATTCGCGCTGGTGAAGACCGTTGAGATCGTCGATCCCACGGGTCGGGAGAAAATCGGGCATCTCGTTCGTTGTCCCCGTGTACGCACATGCCGATAGTCGGGACGGTTGACATCATGAAGTTCGCACTCTTCTTGCTCTATGTGGCGATCGAGATCGCCGCATTCGTCGGACTCTGTTACGCCATCGGCTTCGGTTGGACACTGCTGTTGGTGGTCGCAACGGTCATCGGCGGGTTCTGGTTGCTGCGTCGTCAGGGCGCCAAGACCCTCGCCAATCTGCGCGACGCCGGACGCAGAGCAGCAGGTGGCAGCCCCGTCGATCCGGCCGACTCAGCAGCACCCGTTGCCGACACCGCACTGCTGGCCGCGGCGACAATCCTCATGATCATCCCCGGCCTGGTGTCGAGTGCGGTCGGTATCCTCTTGCTCCTCAAGCCCATTCGCGTTCTGTTGCGGCCCATGGTCATCGCCGTCGGCACACGCAAGGTGGTCAGCGCCGTGGAGAAGAACTACGCACGGTATGGACGCGGCATGGCAGGGGTCACCGTCGTGGACGGCCAGGTCATCGATACCTCCGGTGCGGGAACCACGGGAACCACCGGCTTCGACGCGGCACATCCCCAACTCCGCAAGCCTTACACCGAGCTCTGATCGGCTTGCCCATCGGAACGGATCCGGCCGCGGCGGCAGCTTGTTCACGGACCTGCAGCGACTGACGATCGGTTCGACAGGCAGACTGGACGCTCGTGGAGAGTCAATTGCTGATCGGTGGCCATATCTACACCCCGAGTGCCCCCGACGCGACGGCCATGGCAGTTGCGAACGGCACCATCGTCTGGGTGGGTTCGGATCACGTCGGCCGTACCCTGCATCCCGACGCGCAGGTGATCGATCTCGACGGCGCACTGGTGGCGCCCGCCTTCGTCGACTCGCACGTGCACCTGACGTCGGCCGGTCTGGCTCTACGTGGCCTGGACCTCAGTGCCGCCGTGAGCCGGGACGACTGTCTCGAACAGATCCGCCGATACGCCGCCGAACACACCGACACCGACCTGATCTGGGGCCTCGGTTGGGATGAATCGACGTGGCCGGATCTGACCTGCCCTTCAACTGCCGAAGTGGATGCCGTGGTCGGCAATCGACCGGTGTATCTGGCACGCATCGACGAACACTCGGCCGTGGTGTCCACTGCGCTGCGGGCTCGGGCCGACGGTCTGGTGGGAAGTCATGGCTACGACGAGCAGGGACCGCTGACCGCCGACGCCCACCACCGGGTCCGTGCCGCGGCCCGGATGTTGTTGAGCGCCAATGGGCGACATCGCGCCCAGCGTGCTGCGCTCGACGATGCAGCCGCACACGGCATCGTGGCGGTCCACGAGAACGGCGGCCCGGACATCAGCGGCCGGGACGACTTCCTGTCACTGGCCCACCTCGACCACCCCGTCGAGATCCGCCGATACTGGGGCGAAGCCGTCACCGACTCCGAGCACGCCCGCGCTCTGCAGGCCGAGACGGCCGCACACGGCCTCGGTGGCGACCTCTTCATCGACGGGGCCATCGGGTCGCACACCGCGCTGCTCCGAGAGCCCTACAGCGACGCCGACACCCACGGCGTCTGCTACCTCGACGAAGACACCGTCACCACTCATCTACGCGCTTGCACCGCTGCCGGTATCCAGTCGGGCTTCCACGTGATCGGCGATGGCGCGATGGACGTCGTGGTGAATGCGTTCCGCGAAGTGGCGGGGGAGTTCGGCGGTCCTGCGATGGCCCGATTGGGACACCGCATCGAGCACGCGGAGATGATCACCGGTGACCAGGCCACCACTCTTGCTGCCTGCGGCGTCATCGCCAGTATGCAGCCGTTGTTCGACGCCCTCTGGGGTGGCCCTGGCCAGTTGTACGAGCAGCGGCTCGGTCCTGACCGTGGCCGCTCACTCAACAACTTCGCCCAGTTGGCCAAGGCCGGCGTCGGCCTGGCCTTCAGCTCGGATGCACCGGTGACCTCGATGCGTCCGTGGGAGGCAATCGCTGCGGCCGCGCATCACAACAACCCGGCCAGCGCCATCTCCGTTCGAGCAGCTTTCGCAGCGGTCACGCGGGGGGCGTGGCGGGCCGGTGGTCACCGCGACGGTGTGGCCGGAACCCTCGTTCCCGGCGCGCCCGCCGACTACGCCGTCTGGGATGTGGACAACCTGGTTGTTGCCGGATCCGCTGATCCGGCAGTGGCCCGCTGGTCCACCGACCCCCGGTCGCGCGTACCTGCACTACCCGACCTCAGTGCAGGCAGCCGGCTCCCGGAGTGCATTCGTACTGTGAGGGCAGGCGTGACGATCTACGACCGGGCGGGGCTGTGACGACGGCAATCGCGCCAGGGGAGTCCGAGGGCGGAACGATCGCCCGGCTCCGAGACGCGACGCAGCGGCCATGGGTGATTCGCACCGCGGTCAGTGCGCTCGGAGGCGTGCTCATGTGGGCCGCATTCCCGCCGCGCGATCTCTGGTTCCTGGGCATCCTGTCGCTGGCGTTGCTGGCAGCTGCGCTCAGAGGCGTTGTTCGATTCCGCGAGGGATTCTGGTACGGATTCGTCTTCGGCCTCGGGTTCTTTCTCCCGCTGCTGCCGTGGATCGGGGTGTATGTGGGGCCGCTCCCGTGGGTGGCGCTGGCAGTGGTGATGTCGCTGTACACCGGGTTGTTCGGCGTGATCGCCTGCCGTACCACCACCTGGCCTGCGGCACCGTTGTGGTTCGCGATCATGTGGGTCACCGTCGAGTGGGCACGTTCATCATTCCCATTCGGCGGGTTTCCCTGGGGTCGTACAGCTTTCGGCCAAGTCGGTGGGCCGACGCTGTCGCTCGCCTCGATCGGGGGCGCACCTCTGGTGTCGTTCTCGGTGGCCTTGACGGGGGCAGCGCTGACCGCAGTGATCGGGGCGGTGATCCGACGGCCGGTCAGATGGCAGACCGTGGTGCCGGCCCTGGTGCTCGCGCTCATCACACCGATTGTCGCGGCCGCCCTGTGGCCCTCTGTGGACGGCAGAAACAGTTCCGACGACGAGATCACCGTTGCCGCGATCCAGGGCAACGTCCCCCGGTTGGGCCTCGACTTCAACGATCAGCGTCGGGCGGTCCTGGACAACCACGTACGCGAGACCTTCCGTCTGGCTGCCGCGGTCGACGCCGGTGACGCCGCCCGTCCCGACATCGTGGTGTGGCCCGAGAACGCCTCGGACATCGACCCCACCGCGAATGAGGATGCAGCCGAAGAGATCACGGCCGCCTCAGCAGCTGTCGGCGCCCCGATCCTGGTGGGCACGCTCGTCCGGAACGCTGACGGACGCCCGACGAACACCGTGCTGGTGTGGGACGGACGGCGCGATTCCGGAGACCAGATACGTGGCCGGTATGACAAGCAGATCATCCAGCCATTCGGCGAATACCTGCCGTGGCGAAGCTTCTTCACCCTCTTCTCCTCGTATGCCGAGCAGGCAGGCAATTTCCGCGCGGGCACCGGCCCAGGCGTCGTCGCCGTCGAGACCACCGGTGGGCAGAGCGTGACCGTGGGGGTGTCGACGTGTTGGGAGATCGCGTTCGATCGTTCGGCACGAAAGGCCGTGCAATCGGGGGCCCAGTTCCTCTCGGTACCCACGAACAACGCCACCTTCGGACGCACGCAGATGACTTACCAGCAGTTGGCGATGTCACAGCTTCGGGCGGTCGAGCACGGGCGCGCCGTGGTGGTGGCAGCAACGAGCGGTGTGAGCGCGATCATCGCGCCCGACGGCCATACCAGCTCACGCAGCGGGTTCTTCGAACCCGCGACCCTGCAGGGCACGATTCCCTTGCACACAGGTGAGACCATCGCCACGAAAATCGGGCCGTGGCCCGAGCGATTGGCCGTACTCTTGGGCGTCTGCGCCTTTTTGTTCCTGCTGGCGCCAGGCATTAGGTTCAGGGGATGGTCAAAGGAGGAGCATGGTGACGGAGCCTGAGCACAACTCGCAGGCTGCGCGGCCGGTCGGGGCCGACGGGGCGGGCACCCTGGTGATCATCCCGACGTTCAACGAGATCGAGAATCTGCCGTTGATCGTCAAGCGTGTGCACGCAGCGCAGCCCGCGGTGCACATCCTGATCGTCGACGACAGCAGTCCCGACGGCACCGGCGAACTCGCCGACAAGCTGGCGGCAACCGACGGCGCTGACCGCATCCACGTGATGCACCGCACCGTGAAAGACGGTCTCGGCGCCGCATACATCGCCGGCTTCAAGTGGGGCCTGGCTCGCGACTACACCGTCTTGGTGGAGATGGATGCCGATGGCAGTCATGCTCCGGAGCAGTTGCATCGACTGCTCGACCGCCTCAACGACGGTGCCGACCTGGTGATCGGGTCTCGGTACGTTCCGGGAGGAACGGTGGTCAATTGGCCGCGGCGTCGCGAGATCCTCTCGCGGGGTGGCAATGTCTACTCGAGGCTGGCGCTCGGGGTCAAGATCAAAGACATCACCGGAGGGTTCCGCGCGTATCGCCGCCATGTGCTGGAAACGCTCGACCTGTCGTCGATCGAATCGCACGGCTACTGCTTCCAGGTGGACCTCGGATGGCGGACGGTCCAGGCCGGGTTCGATGTGGCCGAAGTACCCATCACGTTCACCGAGCGCGAGCTGGGGGAGTCGAAGATGAGCGGAAGCATCGTCCGCGAGGCGGCCTTCAAGGTCCCTCGCTGGGGACTGGCCCACCGGATGGCCAAGCTCCGCCGGAAATGACAAAACGCCGCGGCACCGTGAGGTGCCGCGGCGATGTCGTGAACTGACCGGATCTAGCTGGCGCCCCGGCGACGAGCTTTGAGCAGATCCAGGCGCTCGGCGAGCAACACCTCGAGCTCCTCTTCGCTTCGACGTTCGAGCAG
Source organism: Williamsia muralis NBRC 105860 (assembly GCF_001598915.1). GTDB lineage: Bacteria > Actinomycetota > Actinomycetes > Mycobacteriales > Mycobacteriaceae > Williamsia > Williamsia muralis. The sequence goes on from NZ_BDAP01000003.1 coordinate 510,244, forward strand.
CATGTCCCAGTGGGTACGCGGCGGCTTGACCTTCTTCTCTTCCGGCTCGGCACCTTCCAGAATGGTGCCTTCCATACCGTTCTTGCACGGCCACGTCGACGGGATCTCGGCGTCATCCGCGAACGGGACGTCGAAGATCTCACCATTGTCGGTGCGGTACTGGACGATGCGCCGGGGAGCAAGGTCATGATCGCGATCGGTCTCGTAGCTCACCGCTCCGAGACGGCTGCCGCGTAGGACTCGATCTGCCATAACTACTGTCCTCTCGTTGGATTACCTATCCATCTTACGCGCGTTGCGGGACCACGTGCGAAATACGTCCTCGAGTCGCCGCGGTCGCTCCGCGAGTTCGGGTCTGCCGCCCGGTACCGTCATCGTCTATGGATCATTCGTCCACCACGGCGAGACGAAGCCGGACCCGCAATTCCTGCTCATGGTGCGGCCGCGAGGTCATCGAGTCGGAGATGGGCCGTCGTCGTAAGTACTGCAAGCAGTCGTGCCGCCAACGCGCATACGAGCAACGCAGTCTGGTCGCCGGTTCTTCCATCCCGGCCGATGCAGTGGTTCTGAGCGCGGGCGAAGCCGATGAACTGATCGAACGGTTGTTCCGGTTGAGGTGCGCCGCCGAGGACATTGCTACGGCGGTGGCCGAGGAGGCCGACAGATCCGAACTCGCCGAGCTGGGCGCCGAGTTGGTGGCTCTGGCCAAGGAGGCCGAGCGGTGGCGCTGACGAGCCCGACGGCTGGGTTTCGCTACAGCTGTCGCCGTGCCCCGGGCTGCGGCGCCGGGTCGGCGAGGCGGGCGACGATCTGACGCGCTTGCGGCGATTGTGGCTCGATCTGTTCGGGCTTCACCGACCACTGCAGACCCACCCAGGGGTCGTGCGCCGTGGCGTCCGCCGACATCGGGAACATCAGCGTGCGGTCGGCGATCATGCTGACCAGCGGGTCGGCGTCATGCTCATCGACCGCGCCTGACAATACAAACGACCAGCCCAGCCGGCCACCTCTGTCGATGATGCGCAACAATCGGGCCATCGTTGCCGCATCCCATCCGAACGGCAGGTCCGCGACGACAACAACCCTGTTGTAGACGTCGGCGACGTCCCCGGCTTCCAACGCCATCTGCGCCAGTTCCAGAGACGATTCCAGCGCGCCCAGACGATCGACCATCACGTCCGCGGATGTCACTGCCGCGGAGCCGAGCAGCGGGGTGAGTAGATCCGACAGCGGGGCGAGCGAACCGGTGAGGTCGAACACATCCACCGCCACGGACCTGGCCGCGGTGGTCGAGGAGCTCGGAACGGCCCGCGCAGCGACGACCAGTCGCAACACCAAGGACGTGACTGCGGACAGAGCCGGCAGGTCGCCGTCCAGCACCCAGATCGGGCGCGCGATGGGTGTCGGCACGCAGAAGGGCAGTCGTAGCTCGCCACGTTCGGGAGCTGCGAACTCGCCGATGCGCACACCGCTCGCAGGTGGCCCGTTCAATCGTGTCCAGGCCGGCGATGTCCACGACGCCATTGCAGGCGGCAATTGGGGATCGAGGGCTGCCAATTCTGCGATCAGGATCTGTGAATCGGCATCAAATCGCTGTCGTGCAGCGGCGATCAGCTCGTCGCAGCGACGTTGCGCCCGTTCGCGCTGGTGCGAGGCTGCGGGCGAATTACGTTGTGCCGGATCGGAGATCGCGTCGCTCAGCTCCTGGTCGAGACGGTCCATCGCAAATGCCTCGGCCTGTACGTATCCCGCTGCCGACCGGGCCGCATCCTCGAAGACCACCTGCGCGCGGGCAATGGCTGCGGTGTAGTCCGATCCCAAGACCACGGACGCCGGATCCAGTTCGCCACGTGAATCGGATTGTGCTGCAGCAGCACCGGGAATCTGTACTGGCGCAATCGATTCCGCTTCCGGCGGGTCGTCGACGTCCACGCCATGACTCGTGAGCAACTGGGCGAGCCCACCACCGTAACCCTGACCCAGAGCACGAACCCGCCAGCGCCCGGCGCGTTGGTAGAGCTCGAAACAGAGCAACGCCGTCTCGCCGTGCGCCGGCCGGACATCGAAGCCGAACAGGACCTCGCCGTGCGCTAGCCCGGTCAGTTCCGCATGCACCCCCGAGCCCGTGTCCGGCTCCGCGCTGACGGCGCACAGTACGGTTGCGCCGCTCCGGATGCCGTCCAGGTCGACTGTGAGCTGCGGGCCGTCCAGCCGGACCCCGCCTGTCGCCGGCTGGTTGTAGAACACCACATCACCGGAATCGAGGACTCGGAGGTCGGAATCCACGACAAGGCCCACCAGGTCGACGTCCGCACCGGTGGCCGCCACCCGAAAGTTGATGTGCGACAACTCGATGGGCGCATTTTGGCCGGCGACCAGCTTCTTCATCTCGCCTCGATCCTCGCGGGCTATTTCATGTAGTCGTTGGAGAGGAATCGCTGCAGCTGCGGAAGCGCTTCACCGGCATGACGGGCGGTGATGCCCTCGCCGATCGCCTGCAGCTTCCACGTGCCACCCTCGCGGAACACCTTGGCCATCACCACACCGGTATAAGGCATCCCACCGGCCAGCGTGTACCTGGCCAATTCGGCCTTGTTGGTCTGGTCGACCAGACGACAGAAAGCGTTCTGCACCTGCTCGAAGGTCTGCCCCTGGTACGAGGTGACGATGAAGATCAGGGCGTTCACGTGGATCGGAACCCGCGTGAGATCCACCGTGATCACCTCGTCGTCGCCTTCGCCCTCGCCTGTGAGGTTGTCACCGAGATGGCGGATCGAGCCGTCCTTGGATGTGAGCTGACCGTAGTAGGCGACGTCGGCCACCTGTGTATCGGCGAACATGACCACCGACGCGTCCAGATCGATGTCGGCGCTGCGATTGCCGAACATCTTCTTGACGGTGACCGGGTCCCAACCCAGCCCCATCTGGATGTTCGTCAGTGCCACGCCGCCATCTTTGTTCAGCGACACCCGCTGGCCCTTGGCGAGACTGACCGGGCGGTCTTTGCTCAGACTCACCTCTGGCCTGCCGGCGGGCGCTGCCGGCGCTGCGGGTGCGGCATACCCAGGTTGCTGGTTGTATGCAGGCTGCTGCTGGGGAGCGGCCTGCTGGGGCGGTGGGAAGTTCTGTTGCGGCGGGCTCTGCGGGGCCGGGGTCGAGGTCGGCTGGCGGGTATAGCTCGGGGGTGCGGTGTTCTGAACCGGCTGAGAAGGCGGGGGAGGAGGCGGCGCTGCGGCGGGCGACGGGGCATCGTCGACCGACACACCGTGATCGGTCACGAGTGCGGCGAATCCTCCCGCGTATCCCTGTCCGACCGCGCGAACCTTCCAGTCGCCGCCGCGGCGGTAGACCTCGAGCGCGATGACGATGGACTCGCTCGACAAGCCGTCGATGCGGTATTCGTACAGCGACTGTCCACCCGCGGAAACCCGCGCAACCGGCGGCGCAACCGCGCCGAATGTGCCGTTCTCCAGCGTGATCACCGCTCGGACCTGGCTGATGTCGGCGGGCACCGCAGCCAGTGAGATCGACAACGTGCCGACCCCAGCCCCCGGCTGCAAGGTGACACCCGGTCCTGCCGGCTGGTTGAAGAAGACGAAGTCGGCGTCTGTCCGGACTTTGCCGCTGTCGGTGACGAGCAGAGCGGACAGGTCGCCGGCGGTGGCAAGGTCGACCGTGATCTCCACCGTCGGTGCGGACAGCGGACCGTTTTGTCCTTTGACCAGAGTTGTTGTCATCGCCTGAGCCCTTCGTTGGGTGTGGATTGTTTCGCGATACCGGGGGCCGGGAGCGCGCTCGCGCGGATGTCCGATTCGCCAATGCCCCCCATTGTGCCTGTCTGCTCCAGCATCCAGACCAACATCTCTTCCGACGCGGCCAGACCGCGCCCTGCGGTGACGGCGACATTGGGATGAACCCAGCCGAGTTCTTCCAGTTCACCGTGACGTGGACGGATCGCCGCATCCGCTGCGACGAGCATCGGTTGATCGAGCACCCCGTCGCCCGCGGCGAACGTCACGTCAGGGGGCGAGTCGAGTCTCGTCCGAACCTCGTCGATGGCCAGTTGCTTGGTCACGGGGTCGGGCATCACGTACACCTTGCGGCCCTGGCGGGACACGTTCCAACCCAGTTCTGCAGCCCAGCTCGCCCATGCCGGAACAACATGCGGCGGAAGGAGATCGAGCTCCACCACCACATAACAGAACAGACCGTCGGCGATCCGCATGGTCCGCAGCCAGGGGGCGTCGGCCGCATCCTGCGCGAGGCGGGCGTACACCTCGTCCACACCCACTGCGAGCCGGTCCAGCAGTGAGGCAACCCGCCTGCTCCATTCCGGGTCGGGGTGGCCTTCGACGAGGATGTTGCCGCCGTTACTGGTGATGGCGAAGCGGGGAACGCCGATCGGCAATCGGATGCGCCGATATTGCTCGATCGTGCGGGTGGTGGTCGGCACCACGTCCGAGGCGGCATGCAGGTCGCCGAGGAGGGTCATCGACATCGTCGACATGAATGACTGCGGACGGCCCTGGTACATCTCCACACACTGCGCTGCAGACAGCACCGCATCGGCATCTTCCCCCGGTCCGGCACCCTCGGCGATCGCATGGGCCGAGTAGATCAGGGTGCGGTCGAGATCCAGCGTCACCAGAGCACGTCGAGACGCGGTGGTCGATGGCGTGGTGCTTGTGGATGTCACCGGAGTTCTTTCACCAATCCCATGCAGCTGTACGCGAGGTCAGGCACCACTTCGACGGGTACGTCGCGTGCGTCGGCGAGAACTCGGATGTGTTCGTGTTCGGGGTCGTCCGGGGTCCGGACGAGAACACGCCACGGTACCCGGCGGAGAAGGACCCTCGTTGTCTCACCCACCCCTGGTTTGACGAAATTGACCGACGATATCCCGTAGTGCGCGCGTACGGCCTCCACCGATTGCCAGCCCGACCAGGTCGGGGTTCGATCAGATGCCTCGATCGCCGCCCGGCGGATCGCCGCTTCGTCAGCGGCGGCATCGAACTCGCGGGCAACCGCGTCCAGCAGCACCTCTGAAACATCCTGATCGGCAAGTTCGGCATAGAACTTCGCCCCGTGGAAGTCGGCGGGACCGATGAGCTGTTCGTTCAGAACGGTGCGCGAAACCAACCCGGAGACCGTGGAATTGAGGCACGCCGAGGCGATGAGGAAGTCGTCTCGCGTTCCGAAGGTGCGCACGCAGGAGCCGGGGTCGGCGAGTACGGCGAGCTCGGGGTCGAACACAGGGCCACCATCGGTGGCCAACTGCGCCAGCGCTTCATCGAGTTCGCGTGCGATCGCCCCTTTCCCTGTCCATCCGTCGACGAACACCACGGACGCAGGGTCATGGTGGGTTGCCAGATATCTCATGGCGTTCGCGTCGATCCCCCGGTCGCGCACGATGGAGACCGCATAGTGGGGGAGCTGCAGACCATGGCGTTGCGCCCAGCGCCGCATGAGTATTCCCACCGGGGTTCCGGCTCTGGCCAACGACACCAGCACGATGTCAGAGCCTCGTTCGGCCAGCACGAGATCGGTCACCGCACCGACCGCTACCGCCAATCGTCGCGCACTGTCGGCCAGGACTCGATGGAACAACTCCTGGTATGCCGCGTCCGGCTGGAACTCCACCGGCAGAGACTCCGCGTAGTGAGCCACGCCCGCTTGAATCCTCTTCTCGCGGAGAGCGACGTCGCCCTCGAGCGGAACGTGCGAGAGGTCTTTGAGCAGCCACCGAACCTCGTCGGCGGCGTAACTGCCGAAATCGGGCCCGACGAGGGGCTCTTGGTACGTCACCGCGCTCTGATCTGTCATCCGTTTGTCCTCGCCGCACGCAGCAACCGGTAGTCGGTCGCGGGGACGACGACGAGGAGCAGGTCGTCGCCGCGTGCGCTCACCACATCCACCAGACCACCGGGCCCGCTCAATGCCGTTGTGTCCGCTGGAGAATCGACGATCATCACGACTCGGGCGCCGTCGTGGTCGTGAGTTGCGTTGTACAGGTACCTGTCTCGAGCGTCATCGGGCTCCGGAGCTTGGAAGTGGTACCCCCGACGCAGGGGGTAGGTGGGGTCGTCGATGACATGGGCCGGTGAACGGGTTGTGGTCTGACTCAAGACCGGGGCTTCGCTCCATACGGACAACTCGGCCGCGATCCGCTGGGGGAGGTACATCAGCTCCTCATGCCCGATGACCACTGTCGGCCGGGTGGCGTCGAGGCGGCCGACAACTCGCTCCGTCACCTCCGTGACCGCGTGATCGAAGTGCGGCCAGTCGGACCTCGAGAACCCGTACCGTCCGCCGTCGGGAACGTGAGTTGGCCATGCCACGTCCAGTCGCTCGACGTGGCCCCTCTCGCGCGCAGCGGCTGGTGAAGGTGCCGGGAGTTGCAACACCCGATCGGTCAGGTCGGGCGGGATCTGCGTCGCCCCTTGCGCAAGGCTGACGAAGTGGACGGATGTCCCAAGCGCGTCGGCGCGCTGCTCACATCGCACGATGTCGTCATTCGTTCGCATGTCGACCAGCGATGCGACGACATACAGCGATCGCGGATGAATTTCTTGCATCGAACGGATCGCATCCAAAGCAGTTGCACCGGTGGAGATCTCGTCGTCGACGAGCACAACAGGCAGATCGGTGCAGAGAACCGCAGGATCGGTGGGGACGATGAGATGGTCGGTCGCGTGGGAGTGTCCTTCCTCGAAACGCGCGGCCACCGGCACATCGGCAGCGTCACGTCGCGTCGATTGCAGGTACATCGTCGCGTCGATCCGCCGAGCGACTGCGTGACCGAGCCCGGTGGCCGTCTCCGCGAATCCGAAGACGAGCCCGTCGCGCTGCCCTCGATCCGCGAGTGCCCGTACGGCCAGATCGCCGAGATCGTCTGCCGCGGCGAAGATGGTCGACGGGGCGACCGGTATGTGCTTGCCGAGGACAGTGGACACCCAGAGGTGTGCCCGCCGGGGATTGCGCCGGAGGCCAGGCCGGATCAGATCCTCGACCCGCCACGATCGGTACCCGGACCCGTGGGTGGCGGCCAGGCCGAATCTGGTTCTGGCGTAGGGGGTTGCAACCGTTGTCGAGTTGTGGCCGATTGTCGGGACGTTCATCGGTCGACCACCGAGGTGAGCAGATCCACGACACCGACCTCCGGTTGCAGTACCCCGAAGATCTGGGCTCTGATCAGGGTCTTGACCGCCCAGTTCCGATGGGGCCGCCGCTCGTTCATCTTGTTCCGATACGCCGACGGCTCGACCCCGCCCGCGTCATCGACGCCGAGTACCGCCACCGCATCGACGTACTCTTCGTGCGGCACCGCACTCATCGAGTGGACGACGTTCACATGCGATGGATGGATCACCGTCTTTCCCTGCAATCCGTTGGCCCGATCCAACACCAGCTCACGCAGCAGCCCGTCGAGGTCTCGGCTGACGAGGTGCGTGCGGAATCGGACTGCGTCGATCTGCTCGAAAGGCGTGTGGCGCAACAGTGGCCGGAACATCCTGTCGTGAGTGTTGTAGTACTCCCAGACCGGTCCGGTGATGGTGAACCCGGTGCCATCGGCTCGCCCGAGCACGTTCACGATCGAGCCGATGACCTCGGCGACCGGATGAACGTCATAGATGGTCAGGTCCGGGTCACGCCGGATCCCGAGCGCACCACACATGTCGGTGCCACCGATCCTCACCGCGAGTACCTTGTCACGGTGCTGGGCCAGTACCTGACGGATCGTCTCCAGTGCGTATGCACGCGACTCGAGATGCAGGACCGAGGTCGACTCGATGATCGGCATCGCGTACAGCACACGTCCGATCCGTGTGCTCGCGGCGCCGATCCGGTCCAGGTGGTCACCACCATCGGTTGCGGTGAACTTGGGCAGCACAAAACCGGAGAGCACACCGACGCCTGCAGAGAGTCTGCCGACGAGTTCATCGATCTGCTCGGCGCGGCGCACCCGGACGAACAGCATCGGTACCCGTTCGTCGCGAAGGGCCAGGTCGTCCAACACCGTTGCGAGATTGCTCATCGCGAGTTCCACGTCGTGGTCGGCGATCGCGTCCTCGAGATCGATCACCATGGACGTGGATCCACTTCGTGCCTGGCGGAGGATCAGCTCGGCCAGACGCTCCCGATTCGCCGGGATGTACAGGGTTGCACCGAGGGCCACGCTGAGGAGTTCGGGGGTCGCATCCACATCGATTCGCTCGGGTAACCGATGAAACAGGCGTTCTCGCTCATTCGGGTCGAGATCGGCGAAATGCTCGATCTGTTTGATCGGCCCATCGTGGGCCTGCGCCCCGTCACCACGGCTGCCGTCTGTCCCGTCGGTGAGTGTTCTCTCGGTCATGAACGCCGCGCCTCGTCCTTCATCTTGTTCACGACTCCGGTCACGAAGTCGGAGATGGCCCGCAGGTCCACCAGATAGCCCCAGTAGTCGGGGTGCCGCCCGGTCAGTGTGGCAACGGCCCGGTCCACGCGCAAGACCTGGGCGTCGAGGACCGAGCCCCACTGTTCGACCAGTCCGAGATTCACCGCCAGGAGTTGGGCGTCTCGGATCTGGAAGCGAACCCTACCGGCCGCAGCCGGCGGATCCTTCTGGACCACACGAAGTTCATTCAATCGATCGGTGACGCCGTCCACCAGTTGCTCGGCGTTTGCCAGAGCCGAACGGGCGCGGGTGATCGCCGCCAACGCAGCTTCCGGATCGGACTTCATTTCCTCTGCGGCGGTGTCGATTTCAGCTGCTGCCGCGTCGATGTCCCGAGCGCTACGCTGGTCGTGGCCGATCAGGTCCTTCGAACACGCCGCACTGAACTCCCGCAGCAGTGCCGAGTACGCCTCGGGCATGCGTGCGTTGCGGTTTCGTACCGCAGACAACCTCGTCCGGACCGAGGCGAGCGCAGCGGTGGCCTCGCCGACCCTCGTCGGAGCACGGTCGACCGCTTGACCCAACTTCTCGGTGGCGGCGACCAGAGCCGCAGCCCTGTTCCTCAAGCCGGCCCGGTCGCCGCCGCCTCCCGACACCTCGAGTTGAGCCGCCTCCAGCTGCAATCGGGCCTGATCGTGTTGTTCGCGAGCTGTTTTGACCGACGAATACGCGAGTTGGTCGGCGGGGAGCGTGCTCAGCCGGGCGAGCAATTGATCCGACTGTGTTCGGGCCCTGGCAGCTTCATCGGGGACCGCTGCATAGGAGATCCGGGCGTGTTCGATCTGGGTGGAGTTACGTTCGTAGAACCGGTCGAGAAGCTGGATCGCTTCGACGATCCGGGTCATCGTGCGCTGCACATCGCCGAGTGTGGTGGTGGCCGTATCCTGGCCGCTGACTGTCAGATAGTCGTTGATGGTCTCGTAACAGGCCTCGCGAACCGGGGCGAACGCCCGGACCAGTTCGGCCGACATGCCGAGTGCCGCCGCGGCTTCGACCCCGTCGGTGATGATGGACAAGCGCTGATCGAGCTGGAGAAACGCACTGACCATGTCGCTGCGCGCACGGTCGATGGCGTCAGTGGGCCTGCCACCGACGCTTCGGTCCTCTCGTCGAAACCAGCCCCGGGCCACAGCCGCATCCTACTGGGACCGGGGCCCGGTACCCGATGAGCCGAACGCGATCCCAGGACAGTTGTGCTCACCGGCGTGTCATTCGAACGGCTCCCGTGAATGGTCCTCACACTCCCGCCGATGTCCACTTTCACGTACGGTTACTCACAAGGAGCGGCTCCGGAGGGACCCGCTCATCGTGGTCTGCTTCTACGAAGTTTTGGAACAACCTCACGAAAGGGTTACTGACATGGGCGTCAGCTTGAGCAAGGGTGGAAACGTCTCGTTGACCAAGGAGGCTCCGAACCTGACCGCAGTCGCGGTCGGACTCGGCTGGGACATCCGTTCCACCACCGGCACGGACTTCGACCTCGATGCCAGCGCCATCGGCGCCGGTGGCGACAAGAAGGTCGTCTCGGACCAGCACTTCGTGTTCTTCAACAACCTGCGCTCGCCCGACGGTGCGATCGAGCACACCGGAGACAACACCACCGGTGAGGGTGAGGGTGACGACGAGGTCATCAACGTCGATCTGGCTGCGATGCCCCCGAACATCGAGTCCGTGATCTTCCCCGTCTCCATCTACGATGCCGACGCCCGCTCGCAGTCCTTCGGTCAGGTTCGCAACGCCTACATCCGCGTTGTCGACCGTGCCAACGGAAACGAACTCGCCCGCTACGACCTCTCCGAGGACGCGTCCACCGAGACGGCCATGGTCTTCGGCGAGCTGTACCGCAACGGGGCCGAGTGGAAGTTCCGGGCAATCGGCCAGGGGTACGCCTCCGGTCTGGCCGGAATCGCACGCGACTACGGTGTCAACATCTAGTTTGACTGGCCAGAACGACGCCAGAATCTGCACGCCAGCGCTATCGCGGAACCCCACGGGTCCGCGATAGCGCTGTTCATACGTAACAAAAGAAGGAGTCCGCGTGGTCATCCGCGTATTCGGGATCTCGATCGTGGTCACGCTCGTCTCGCTTGTCGTGGCGTTCCTGTACGGCGGCTGGACGGCGCTCGCACTGTGCGCGATCCTCGGCATCCTCGAGGTCTCGTTGTCCTTCGACAACGCGGTCATCAATGCCACAGTGCTGGAACGGATGAGCGAGTTCTGGCAGAAGATCTTCCTGACCATCGGCATCCTCATCGCCGTCTTCGGCATGCGCCTGGCATTCCCGCTCGTGATCGTCTGGGTCACCGCCGGGCTCAACCCCATCGATGCATTCGATCTGGCGATGAACGTTCCCGAGGAGGGTTCGGGACAGCAGTCCTACGAAGAGATACTCACCGCCGCGCATCCTCAGATCGCAGCATTCGGCGGCATGTTCCTTTTCATGCTCTTCCTCAACTTCATCCTCGCTGACCGCGAGATCACGTGGCTGTCCTGGCTCGAGAAGCCGCTGGCCACACTCGGCAAGCTCGACCAACTGGCAGTTGTCATCGCCGGAGGCACCCTGGTCCTCGTTGCCGAGTTCCTTGCCGACGACGAGCACCGGTCCACGATCATGGTTGCCGGCGTGCTCGGCATGATCACCTACATCGCGGTCGACGGACTGGGATCGCTGTTCCACACCGAACAGTTCGATGAGGAACATCAAGCGGCAGCAGACGGTGGCCCGTCGCAGCTGGTGAAGGCGACCGGCAAGGCCGGCTTCTTCCTGTTCCTGTACCTCGAGGTCCTCGACGCCTCGTTCTCGTTCGACGGTGTGATCGGTGCGTTCGCCATCACGGCGGATCCGATCATCATTGCCCTGGGCCTCGGTTTCATCGGCGCGATGTTCGTCCGTTCCATCACGGTCTACCTGGTGCGAGCGGGAACACTCTCCGAATACCGTTACCTCGAACACGGCGCTCACTGGGCAATCGGCGCACTGGCGGTCATCCTGTTCGTCAGCATCGAGTACCACATCAATGAGGTCATCACCGGTCTCGTCGGTGTCGCATTCATCGGTGCCGCCGCCATCTCCAGCATTCTCGCGAACAGGCGTGAAGGCGGCGACGGAGGAGCGTCCACAGACGCAGCCGAAAAGAACGCAGTCACCACCACATAGTCCCTTCCACGTAGTCCCGTACACGGCCGTTTCGGATATCTACCCGGTATCCGAAACGGCCGTTTGCACGGTGTACATGTGTACACTCGAATCCCATGGCACCGTCGCGGCCAATCTCGCTCTCAGCCTCCGCCGCGACACCGTGCCTGCGAACGGAGTGCATGTGGATCTGCTGAAGTGGAGTAAGCGACCGGCGGCCGAGGTCGATGCAACCAAGCCCCAGGTGAACGTTTTGCGGGGGTTGGTGGCGCGCGCCACCACACCGCTGTTGCCCGACGACTACCTGCATCTGCTCAATCCGTTGTGGTCGGCTCGGGAACTGCGTGGTCGAATCGTGGCCGTTCGCAAGGAAACCGACGACACAGCCACCGTCGACATAGAGACCGGCTGGGGTTTCAGTCACCGATACAGCCCCGGGCAGTACGTCGGTATCGGATTGCAGGTCGAGGGCCGTTGGCATTGGCGTTCCTACTCTCTGACCTCGATCGCCGGTGACGCCAAGGTGATCTCGGTGACCATCAAGGCCAATCCTGATGGCTTCCTTTCCAGCCATCTGGTCGATGGAGTCTCGCCTGGCACCGTGATTCGCCTGGCAGCACCCAAAGGTGACTTCTCGCTACCCAATCCGCCGCCGCAGAAGATCCTGTTCGTCACCGCCGGCTCCGGCGTCACACCCGTGATGGCGATGTTGCGGGCGCTACAGCACAGAGGGGACATGCCGGACGTCGTCCACGTTCACTCGGCACCGGACCGCGAGAGTGTCATCTTCCACGACGAACTCGTTGCGCTGCAGGAGAATTCGCCGACCTACAAACTGACGATGCAGTTCACCAGGGAGAACGGCAAGGTTGACCTCGCCGACCTCACTCCGCTGGTTCCCGACTGGCGTGACCGCGAGGTCTGGGCCTGCGGTCCCGTTGCAATGCTCGACGTTGCCGAACAGGTCTGGGAGGAAGCCGGCCGCTCAGACCATCTCCACATCGAGCGTTTTGCGATCGCCCGCACCGACAAGGGCGGCGAGGGCGGTACGGTCACCTTCGCCAAATCCGGAAAGACCGCCGAAATCGACGGCGCGACAACTCTTCTCGAAGCCGGAGAAGGCCTGGACATCCAGATGCCGTTTGGCTGCCGAATGGGCATCTGCCAGTCGTGCGTGGTCCCGCTCAGCGGCGGCTACGTTCGGGATCTGCGCTCGGGAGATGAGCGTCGAGAAGGAGACCGGATCCAGACGTGCATCAGCACGGTCTCCGGTGAATGCACGCTCGACCTCTGACCTGCACATCCAGACCAACAGGAGGTATCCCACCAGTGGCGATCACCGATATCGACCGATATGCACACCTGACAGAAGCCGACGTCGACGCGCTGGGCGCGGAGTTGGACGCCATCCGGCGAGACATCGAGGAGTCTCGCGGAGAGGCCGACGCTCGGTACATCCGTCGCGCGATCGCCATCCAGCGAGGACTGGCCGTCGGTGGGCGGGCAATGCTCTTCGCGAGCAACAAGAAGCCGGCGTGGGCCGCGGGCACCGTGATGCTCGGTTTGGCGAAGATCATCGAGAACATGGAACTCGGGCACAACGTGATGCACGGGCAGTGGGACTGGATGAACGACCCGGAAATCCACTCGTCATCGTGGGAATGGGACACCACCTGCCCGAGCAGTCAGTGGAAGCACTCACACAACTTCATCCATCACAAGTACACGAACATCGTGGGGATGGATGACGACGTGGGCTACGGGATCCTGCGGGTCACCCGTGACCAACCGTGGGAGTGGTGGAACATCGGAAACCCGGTGTACAACCTCGTTCTCGGCACATTTTTCGAATACGGTGTCGCGCTACACCATGTCGAGACCGAGAAGGTTCGCAAACGCGAGAAGAGCCTGCGCGAGGTGGGTCGTGACCTCCGGGTGATCGGACGCAAGGTCGGGAAACAAGCGGCCAAGGACTATCTGATCTTCCCGGCGTTGAGCGGACCGAACTGGAAACACACGATCGCGGCCAACGTCACCGCCAACTTCATCCGCAACTACTGGACCTACGCGGTCATCTTCTGTGGTCACTTCCCTGACGGGGCCGAGAAGTTCACCGTGCAGGAGTACGAAAACGAGGACCAGGCGCGGTGGTACCTGCGCCAGATGCTCGGGTCCGCCAACTTCAGGGCGGGAACCTTGATGCGATTCATGAGTGGCAATCTCAGTCACCAGATCGAGCACCACCTGTTCCCCGACCTCCCCAGCAATCGGTACGAAGAGATCGGCGTCCGGGTCCGCGAGCTCTGCGACAAATACGACCTGCCGTACACCACCGGGACCTTGTGGCACCAGTACATGCTGACCTTCCGGACCATCGCGAAACTTGCGCTGCCCAATGCTCTGCTGTCTGCCAGCGCGGACGACGCACCGGAAACGGCCTCGGAACTTCGCTTCAACATCCGCGAAGGCATGCAATCCGGATTCGCCTCCGATGCCCAGACAGGCTCTCGGCGCGGTCTGAGAACCGCTCTGCGTGAACTGCGCGAGTCAAAGGTGAAGGTGGCCTAGGACACCGGTGCACCTAGACTTCGAGCTGTGAGTAAGGCCAACCGCGGCAGCGACCGCCCTGAAGGGCAGCGACCCTCCTTGGGGCGGGTTGCTGACTTCTTGTCTCGCGCCGACAGCAACGACAACGTCCTCCGCGTCGCCCGTGCCGCACGCCGGGCGGTACCCGGCGCCAGCCCCGACGTGGACCCTGCTCGACTCAGGCACTCGGAACGAGTTGCCAGTCTGATCGCGCAGGCGCGCGGGGAGCGGGCCAGCGCAACCCGCGAGTTGGCACTGGCCGCCGTCGAGTCGTGGCAGGCGATCGTGACCCGCCGCCGCAGCGGGAAACCACGATCCGATGGCCCGGTCACCATCCTGTTCACCGATCTTGTCGGATTCTCGACGTGGGCGCTGGGCGCGGGTGACGATGCGGTGCTCGAACTCCTGCGTCAGGTCAACGACGCCAGCGCGACAGTCATCAAGCGGCGGGGCGGCATCGTCACAAAGCACCTCGGTGACGGTCTGATGGCGGTGTTCGCCGACGGTGCCGAGGCGATCGAAGCCGCACATGAGGCGGGCCTTGCCGTCAGCGCCATCACGTTGGACGGATATCGCCCGGCGTTGCGCGCCGGTCTGCACACCGGCGAGCCACGCCACGTCGGTGACGACTACTTGGGCGTCGACGTGAACATCGCCGCCCGCGTCGCCGACGCGGCGTCCGGCGGCGAGGTGCTCGCCACCGAGGCAACACTCGCAGCAACCGACCAGTCCAAGTACATCAAGCGGCGCAGACGGTTTCGGGCAAAGGGAACACCAAAAGATTTGGTGGTGTACGAAGTCCTGCCCAGGTACGACGACTCGGCCGACCTCTCGCGTTGACCGCCTGAGTACGCAACCGGCGAAAACATTGCGATTGCCCCACAGCGCCATAGACTCCGAGGGTGCTCTCACCCAAAGACGCAAGGCGTACGGTGATCGCCCCCAGTTGGTCTGACACCGCTCTGCGACAGCTCACTGTGGCGGCCAACCACGGCAAGTTGTGGATGACCATCGCGGTGGTGATGTCGCTGATCGGAAAACGACAGAGGCGGGCAGGTCTGCGCGGCCTCGGCTCACTTGCCGGCGCCAGCCTGGTGTCCAACACTGTTCTCAAGCCGCTGATCGGGCGGCGTAGGCCGACGTTGGACCCCGCCCATCCGCATCCGCTGGTTCGGATGCCGTGGACGTCGTCGTTTCCCAGCGGACACAGCGCTTCGGCCGCAGCGTTCGCCGTCGGCGCAGCACTCGAGCGCCCCCGGACCGCTGCCGTGCTGTTCCCGCTGGCAGCCGCGGTCGGGTACTCGCGTGTGCATGTCGGCGTCCACTACCCGAGTGACGTGATCGCCGGGGCGGCCATCGGTGGCGGTATCGCCCTGGCCGGTCAGCGTTTGTGGCCGGCGGTCCCCACCACAGCTGCGCAGACGGGTCCCGGGTCAGCTCCTGCGCTCCCGCGAGGTGCGGGACTGACCGTTGTCCTCAATTCGGAATCCGGGTCATCAGCCGGTGCCGACACTCGCATCCTCGCTCTCTTACCTGATGCGAAAATCGTCCACTGGGATCCCGATTACCCACTTGACGAACAGATTTCAGGCGACTCCCGGGCGCTGGGAGTGGCCGGGGGAGACGGAACGGCCGCCACCGTGGCGCAGATCGCCATCGACAGAGATCTCCCTCTCGCGGTGTTTCCGGCCGGCACCCTGAACCATTTTGCTCGCGCGCTGAGCCTCGAGACGTACGCCGATACCGCAAGGGCAGTGGTCGCCGGCTCGGCAGGCACTGTCGATGTCGGACGAATCAATGGCTGCCTTTTCCTGAACACCGCGGGCCTGGGTGGATATCCGGAGATGGTGCGGCTTCGTGAGCGGTTGGAGCGCCGGATCGGCAAATGGCCCGCCGCCGCCGTGGCCTTGTTTCGGGCATTACGCGGCCACAAACCGCTTGATCTCGTCATCAACGGCAAGCGCCGTTCGGTCTGGGCGATCTTCATCGGCAACGGGGAATACCGACCCCGCGGACTCACCCCGTCGAATCGATCGAGCCTTGCCGACGGCGTCCTCGACGTCCAATACCTGCGAGCCGACCGCCGTCTCGGGCGGACGACTGCCATCGCCGCATCGCTGTTCGGCACGGTCGAGCGGGCTCGGGTGCTCGGCGCGATCCAAGCCGATCATCTGGTGATCGAGTCCCACACGGGACCGATCCTCACCGCCCACGACGGCGAGGTCACCGGACCGGTCGACCACATCGATCTGGACCTGGATCCGCTGGCGCTCACCGTCTACCGCTGACCGGGCTCGACGTACGGACCCGACGGTCCGATCAGCCGTTCAGATGATCGTCGGACCCGGGGAAGGATCGGGATTCGGCGGCTGCGGCGAGGGAGACGGCACCGGGTCCGGCGTCGGAAGCGGGGGTTCTGGCGAAGGCACCGGGGGTGTGGGCGGCTCGGTCCCCGGTTCGGGAATCGGTCGGTCCGGGGCGGGAATCGGTTGTCCCATGGTCGGACTCCTCAGGGTTGTTCGATCAGGTCGGACGAACACAACGTTGCTTCGCCCGTTTGTCTCACCCTTCCATCAATACCAGCCCCGTCCATCGCCATCGGGGTATGCACCATTCGGGGAACCGGTACGGTCCGATAGACATATCCCATGGAGGTACTCAGCGGTCGAGTCATCGTGCAGCCGTCCGACCCCGAAGCGGCTGTCCGCTTCTACCGGGATCAGCTGGGTCTGGCAATCGCACGGGAGTACCCCGGCGGCGTCGTCTTTCACGCGGGTAGCGCCCTCATCGAAGTCGCGGCACACATGAGTGGAGGCGACAAACCGCCACCGGGCTGCGTCCTGTGGTTGCAGGTCCGCGACATCGCCGGCACGAGGTCGGAGTTGGAAGGTCGGGGCGTTGCGATCCTCCGCGAAGCGCGCACCGAGCCGTGGGGGCTGGTGGAGATGCACATCGCCGACCCGGACGGACTGAAGATCATCATCGTCGAGGTACCCGCAGACCACCCGTTGAGACGGGATACGCGCGCCGACAAATGAGGTAGCCAGCACCATTAGAGAACTGTTTATGCCCAGTTGCGCGTGGGTAGACCACCCCAATGGACGACCAGCCCTCATCGTGCCATCATTCCTCCGACACCTCGCTCGAAACGATCACCCTGAACGTCAACGGCCGCGATCTCGACGTGCAATGCGATTCGCGCTCAACACTTTTGGATGCACTACGCGACAACCTCTCCCTGACGGGCTCGAAGAAGGGTTGCGATCGTGGTCAATGCGGAGCCTGTACGGTTCTGATCGATGAGCGCCGGGTGGTGAGCTGCCTGATCTTTGCCGTGGCGGCACAGAACCGTCGCATCACCACCATTGAAGGCATCGCCGACCTCGAGTCCGGAAACGATCTACAGCAGGCGTTTGTCGACCACGACGGCTT
Organism: Williamsia muralis NBRC 105860; assembly: GCF_001598915.1. Taxonomy (GTDB): domain Bacteria; phylum Actinomycetota; class Actinomycetes; order Mycobacteriales; family Mycobacteriaceae; genus Williamsia; species Williamsia muralis. Next base: position 527,835 of record NZ_BDAP01000003.1, read on the forward strand.
CCAGTGCGGCTACTGCACTCCCGGGCAGATCTGCTCGGCCGTCGGCATGCTCGACGAAGCCAAACGCGGGTGGCCCAGCGCGGTGACACCGACGTCCGGCGTGGGCGATGGCGTGCTCGACGACGACGAGATCCGCGAGCGGTTGAGCGGCAACATCTGCCGGTGTGGCGCCTACGTCAACATCCTGGCCGCTGTGCGCTCCGTCGCCGGAGACGTTGTCGCCGAACAGGACGCATCATGAGAACCTTCGAGTACACAGCGCCTCAGAACACAGATGAGGCGATGCTGCGTCTCGGGTCCGATCCCGGGGCACGAATACTCGCCGGTGGCACCAACCTCGTCGACCTCATGAAACTGGGTGTTGTCGCGCCGACCACCTTGGTCGACATCGGGGGACTCGCACTCGACGACGTGACCATCACCGAGACCGGAGCACTCCGTATCGGCGCCAACGTTCCCAACAGTGATCTCGCTGCCCACCCGCTCGTACGGTCGCGGTATCCGGTGCTGTCGCAGGCGCTGCTGGCCGGCGCGTCGGGACAACTCCGCAACATGGCGACCACCGGGGGCAACCTGTTCCAGCGCACCCGGTGCCCCTATTTCATGGACCCGGGAAAGGCGTGTAACAAACGAGAACCGGGTACGGGCTGTTCGGCCGTCAACGGCCTCAACCGCGACATGGCGATCCTGGGTGCGTCCGACAAGTGCGTTGCGACGCATCCCTCGGACATGGCCGTGGCAATGGCGGTCCTGGAGCCGCATCTCGATGTACTCGGTCCGGCCGGGCCGCGCTCGGTTCCCTTCGACGACCTCTACCGGCTGCCGGGCGAGCAGCCACAGCTGGACACGACCTTGGATCGAGACGACCTGGTCACCTCGCTGACCATCCCGGACAACCCGGCCGCGCAATTCTCGACCTATCGCAAAGTCCGCGATCGCGCCTCGTTCGCGTTCGCGCTCGTGTCGGTTGCCGCAATTCTCGACGTCGAGGATGGGGTTGTCACCGACGTGCGGATCGCGCTGGGCGGAGTGGCGCACAAGCCCTGGCGCGCTCGGCGAGCGGAGGAGGAGCTGCGGGGGACGGCCGTCGGCCGCGCCGAGTTCGCCCGCGCTGTGGATTCCGAGCTCTCCGACGCGAAACCATTGTCTTCCAACGGCTTCAAGATCCCGCTGGTGCGCGCTGTGGTGACCCAGGCCTTGATGGGTCTGGTCGATGAGCAGGAGGCATCGCGATGACCTCACTCGGAACCGCGCACGCTCGGATAGAAGCCCAGGACAAGGTGGGGGGCACGGCGCACTACACCGCCGACCGCGTGCCACCTGGTCAGCAGGTCGTCCACTGCGTGCACGTCGGCGCGCAGATCAACCTCGGCCGGGTGACAGGCGTGGACGATGGCGCCGCCATGCAGATGCCGGGGGTGTTGGGCGTGATGTGGCATGGGAACGCTCCGCGGCTGGGTGAATCGGAGGACGCCGAGCTCCATGTACTGCAGGGACCGGACGTGCACTACCGAGGGCAGATCGTGGCGGCAGTCATCGCGATTTCCGTCGAGCAGGCGCGCGCTGCCGCCGAGTCGCTCGACATCGACTACGAGCAGGCCGAGGGTTTCGACAACGTCCTGCACGCCACCCACCCGGCGCGGTACACACCCGAAGAGGTCAATGCGGGATTCCCTGCCGAGGCACGCCGCGGGGATCCCGAGGGAGCCATCGCAAAAGCCGACCATGTGGTCGACAACTGGTACTCCACCCCCGCGATGCACAACGCACCGATGGAGCCGCACGCCACCATTGCGAGCTGGGAACAGACCGACGACGGAGAGACCCTGACCGTCTGGGACTCGACGCAGGCGCCTTCGGGTGTGCAGGGCGACCTGGCGACCCTGTTCGATGTCGAGTCCGACAACGTCCGCGTCGTCGCCGAGCATGTCGGGGGAGGGTTCGGCGGCAAGGGGAGCACCAGGCCCAACGCCGTTCTCGCTGCCATGGCCGCCAGGTTCGTCGGCCGGCCGGTCCGGGTTGTGCTTCCCCGATCGGCGACGTTTGCCTTCGTCGGCTACCGGACGCCCACGTTCTCCCGGGTCGCACTCGGCGCCGATGGGGAAGGCAACCTCGAGGTCGTCGTTCATGACAGCGTGCAGCAGACATCGAAGATCGTCGAGTTCGTCGAACAGACCGCCGAGGCTACGCGCCACATCTACGACACCGAGCACATCAAGACCACCCACGAAGTGGCAGCACTGGACGTGTCGACCCCGCGGTGGATGCGCGCACCCGGCGAATCCCCCGGTATCTACGCGCTCGAGTCGGCGGTGGACGAACTCGCTCATGAACTGGGGCTCGACCCGATCGACCTGCGCACCCGCAACGAACCCGACGTCGATCCGGCGACGGGGACCGCTTTCAGTTCCCGGAACGTGGTGTCGGTGTTACGACAAGGCGCGGACCAATTCGGCTGGGAGCTGCGTGATCCCACACCCGGCAGCATTCGGCGGGGACGCACACTGGTGGGGATGGGTGTGGCACTGGCGTCATATCCGACGATGACCTCGCCGAGTACGGCACTGGCGGTCGCTCAACCTGATGGCAGTTTCGACGTGTCAGTGGCCGCGTCGGACATCGGGACCGGCGCTCGCACCGTGCTGACCCAGATCGCTGCAGACGCACTCCAAGTGCAGGCGGACAGGGTGCGACTTCACCTGGGGGACAGTGCACTCCCGAAGGCGCCGGGCGCCGGCGGGTCGGCGGGCACGTCGTCATGGGGATTCGCTGTCCACAAGGCGTGTGAAGGCCTGCGCGACAACATCGGGAGCGGGCCGGTCGACCGCCCCGTCGAGCACTTCGCCGACACCACCGCCGACGTCGAAGCCGCCTCGGATCTCCATCGTGAAGCGTTCGGTGCGCACTTCGCGGAGGTCGCGGTCGACGTGGACACCGGCGAGGTGACGGTTGATCGCATGCTCGGCGTGTTCGCGGTCGGCAAGGTCCTGAACCCACGTCTGGCCCGCTCCCAACTCATCGGCGGAATGACCTTCGGCCTGGGGATGGCTCTGATGGAAGAAGGACATCCGGACGCGCAATACGGCGGATTCGGGAACGAGAACCTCGCGGACTACCACGTGCCGTCGCACGCAGATGTGCGAGACATCGAGGCCGTCTGGATCGAGGAGGTGGACGACAACATCAATCCCATGGGCAGCAAGGGCATCGGCGAGATCGGCAACGTCGGTTCGGCGGCCGCCATCGCCAACGCCGTCTTCAATGCAACAGGGGTACGCGTGCGGGACCTGCCCGTGCGCCCGGACAAGATTGTGGAGCAACTTGACCCGCGATACCGCGACTGAAGCGAACACCGTCGGCAGCGACCAGGACACGACTGCTGAGGGCACCCCGGTGGGCGAGCGGGGACCTGTGAAACCTGGCAGCATCGGCGCGGTGGGTTACGCCGAGCAGTTGAGAACTCTGGCCGATCGCTGTGGCGTTGCCACGTCGTATGAGGGCTGGGACAAAGAACGCCGCGACGTCAGCGACGACACACTGCGGCATATCCTGACCGCCCTGGGTGTGGCGTCGGGCACGGAGAGCGAGATCCGTCGATCCCTTAAGGATCTCGATGAAGCACCGTGGCGTCAGATCCTGCCGCCTGTGGTCGTCATGGTCGAAGACGAGGTTGTCCCTGTTCCCGTCCACGTGCCCCACGGAGACCCGGTCTCGGTGTGGGTGGTCACCGAGGATGGCGAGCGACTCGACGCTCCACAGCTGGACATCTGGGTGGATCCGAGGGAAATCGACGGCGAAATGATCGGCCGCGCAACGTTTGCCGTGCCGAATGGGTTGCCGACCGGGTGGCACACCCTGCACGCAGAGGTGGGCACCGGCACGCTGGCGCAGACCACGCTCGCGGTGACGCCCAAGCGTCTGACAACGGCCGAGAAGCTGGGACCCCAGCAACGGTGGGGCCTGACGACGCAGCTGTACTCGGTGCGGTCCGAACGGTCGTGGGGAATCGGGGATCTGTCCGATTTGGCCGACATCGCTTACATCGCAGGTTCTGTGCACGGCGCGGACTTCGTCTTGGCCAATCCACTGCACGCTGCACAACCGCAGCCCCCGCTCGAGACGTCCCCGTATCTGCCGACAACCCGGCGGTTCGTCAATCCCATCTACATCAGGGTGGAGGACATCCAGGAAGCAGCGCGCCTCCCCGATGCCGAGTATCAAGCCATGCGGCAGTTCGCCGACAAGTACTCACGGTGGAACCGAGACGCCGGCAAGATCCGCCGCAATTCTGTGTACCGATCCAAACTCGAAGTGCTGGAGACCATTCACGCAGTGCCGCTGAGCCCGCGCAGACGTGGCGAGTTCGACCGCTACCTCGAGGAGGAAGGCGAAGGCCTCCTCGGTTTCGCCACATGGTGCGCGCTCATCGAGAAATACGGTGCCGACAGTCCGAAATGGCGTAAGTCGCTGAGGGATCCGGCACGGGTTGCCGAGCTCCGCGAAAAACTGACCGACCGGATATCCTTCTACAGTTGGCTGCAATGGATCTGTGACGAGCAACTCGCCACCGCACAGACAACGGCGGTAGCGGCCGGTATGGACATCGGCATCATCCACGACCTCGCGGTGGGAGTTCAGCACGGCGGCGCCGACGTCTGGGCACTCGGAGACGCTCTGACGCCTCGTGTGTCGGTTGGCGCCCCGCCTGACGCGTTCAATCAGCAGGGCCAGCTGTGGAACCAACCGCCTTGGCACCCATGGAAGTTGGCGGAACAAGGCTACCTCCCGTTCCGCGACATGCTCCGAACAGTCCTGCGACGTGCCGGGGGTTTGCGCATCGACCACATCCTGGGTTTGTTCCGGCTGTGGTGGATTCCCGAAGGCGAGTCGCCGGCAGCAGGTGCGTACGTGCACTACGACTACGAGGCCCTCATCGGAGTTCTCGTTCTCGAAGCCGAACGGGCCGGAGCGGTGGTGATCGGCGAAGATCTCGGTGTGTTCGAACCGATTGTGCAGGACTACCTGAGTGAGCGTGGCGTCCTCGGCACATCCATTCTCTGGTTCGAACACGGTCCGGATGCACCCGTTCCCCCTGAGGAGTACCGGCGTCTGTGCCTGACCTCGGTCACCACGCACGACCTGCCGCCGACCGCTGGATATCTCGCAGCAGAACACATCAGGCTGCGGTCCGAACTCGGCCTGCTGGAACAGGACGAGGCGACCGAGCGAGCAAACGATGCCCGCGACCGTGAGGCCATCCTCGACGTCGCCAGAGAGCGGGGGTTGCTGCCAACCGATGCAGATGAGGAGCAGACGGTGGCTGCCCTGCACTCGCTCATCACACGCAGCCCGTCTCTGCTGCTCGGTGTCGCACTCACCGATGCGGTCGGTGAGCGACGCATCCAGAACCAGCCGGGCACCGACTCGAGCCAGTACGCGAACTGGTCGGTTCCGCTGGCCGACGGGGACGGCAAGGCGGTGCTGGTGGATGACTTGGCAGAGCACCCGCGTTTCACCCGTCTCGTGCGGTCCCTGCGCCACACTGCCGCCGACTGAACAGGCGCCGGCCACCGACTCGTCGGTCGGTGGCCGGAGCCGTTGGCGCGTTACTTGATGACGGCGTCGATCGTCTTCTTGAGAGCCGAAGGCTGCGCCGGACTACGCGGTGCCTTCTTCTTGAGCTCGAGCAGATGCTCGCCCAGCTCCTGGAGTTCCTTGCGCCCCAATGCCTCTCGGACCTTGGGAAACCACTCTGATTCCTCTTCGTCGATGTGGTGCTCGACGTTCTCGATCAGTACGGTTGTCTTGGCATCGAACCGCTCGCTGTCGGGGCTCAGGGCGGCGAGTTCCATCACCAACACGTCCGCGACGTGGTGCTCCTCGTAGGACTCGAGGATGTCGTCTTCGACATCAGGCACGCGCTTGCGCACATCGGAGTACATGCCCTCGTTCTCGATGTACGTGTGAACGGTGAGGGCCTCGATGATCTTGTTGACGATGTCGCCCTTCTTCTTTGTCGCGCCCTCACCGGCAGCGCGGAATTCTCGGAAGAGCTTCTTGATGTCTTTGTGGTCCTGCTTGAGAATGACGATCGCATCTGTGGACATGATCACTCCAGTTGTTGGTCGACGTGGCACGCCGTCCACGGGGCTGCGTGAACGACGTATCGATGAGCGCCCGAAAGCGCTTACTGCACTGGGTCTGCCACGGCACAGCCGAGTCTTCTTCCCGGTGTCCGCCGCCTGAGCTTAGCCGTCGCCGGGCACCGTTTGAGTGGTCTTCGCGATCACCCACCCGGCCAATCCACGCGGACGGAACAGGGCACTGCCCAAGCGCGGCAACAGCAATCGTGGCGGTTGTAGCGGATGTCAGCCACTCGGCTTCCTGGACCCGCCGCGCGTATGAGGGTCAGTCGTCGTTGTCTTCGCCGTCGCGATGGACCAGTTCGGGAGTCACCTCGCGCGTTGCCATGCCGCCCGAGCCACCCTCGTCGACAGGCCCGGGTCGTCCACCCTTGGGCTCCTCGACTTTGCTTTCTTCCGGCTTCTTCTTGTTGTCGGTCATTGTTCGATCCTATGTGTGGGCGTCGGCTTCACTGCTTCGGCGGATGGTCTTTGTGGACCAGATCAGCTGCCAATCGGGCAAGGGGAGTGTTGGTGTCCTGCGACAATTTGCGGAGCAATTCGAAAGCTCGCACGGCATCGATGTCGAAACGCTCCATGATCATGCCCTTTGCCTGGCCGATGATGTCGCGACTGGCCAGAGCGCTCATGAACTGCGAACCTCGTTCGGTCGCTGCCCACGCCACCGCGGCATGTGCTGCATAGACCTGGCCGATTTCCTCGGATTCTTCGGTGAACGCGAGCGGGGCGCGCGAGTAGAGCGTCAACGAACCCAGCGTCTCGCTGTGTGTGTACAGCCGGAAAGACATGAGCGACCGAAAGGGAGTGAGCGCGACCGCGTCTGCCGCGTAGGCCGGCCAGCGAGTCTCAGAAGTGAGGTCGTTGACCCGGACGACGGGCTGGTCCCAGGCGGCGACCAGGCACGGCCCCTGTCCGTGCTTGATCTGAATATCGTTGTGCAACTCGGCAATCGGGTCCGTAGCTACCTGAGTGGTCAAGGTATCCCGGTTGGTTGTGACAGTGATGCCGGCATACTCCGCACCGGGCACGTTCGACACCGCACCCTCGGCGACGTTTGCCAGCACGGCCTGCAGATCACGTTGTTCGCTGGCGTGAAGTTGCCGGGCCAACTCCGCAATGGCCGCATGGACACTCCGTGCGCCGTCAGTTTGGTTGGTCATGGTCGCCTCCTTGGGCCATCTGGCCGTCGAGCAGGTGTTTGTTGTACGTCTTCGATCTCTGTCGCCCCGCCGCAGACGGCCCGGTCTGCCGATTCGGCATCGAGCCGTCACCGCCAAACCCCGGAGATTGCAGATGGTTAGTCGGACTTGATGTTTCGCTCGAAGCAGGCATCCGCACCGTCTCCCGGGCACCACGCGCGGGCAAGCAACGCCAGGTTTAGACCATGCTCACGATCACTTCACCGTACCGCCGCCGACTCGAAGTAGTCGCATTCTCGGTGTCGGAGATCGGCTGGTTTGACTGCATCTGAAGCCGGGTATCGAGATTGCAGCGGTTGTTCATGTTCGGTTGCGAAGCAGACGGCCGCCAGGTGGTGTTCGACGCAACCCGGAGTCGAGAAACGAGCATGGCCGGGCATCGCCGCAAGGTCGGGTTCACCAGACGCCTCATGCGTTGTGTCGGGGTCGGTACTTCGGTATCGACCCGTGAGACCTGTGCCTTGCAATCAGGAACCCCAGATTCCGATTGAAAGAGGACTCATGTTCAAACACACCGATTACCTGCAATTCGACGTCAAACCAGAGAAGCCGGACCCGGTCTATGCCCACAAACTGCAGGAACTCATCGGCGGCGCGTTCGGTGAGATGACAGTGACCATGCAGTATCTCTTCCAGGGCTGGAACTGTCGCATGGAAGGCAAGTACAAAGACCTCATCATGGACATCGCCACCGAGGAGATCGGCCACGTCGAGATGTTGGCGGTCATGGTCGCGCGCCTTCTCGAAGGCGCGCCGGCCACGGAGTCCAGCAAGGCCGCCGGCGGTGATCCCGTTGTCGCTGCTGTGATGGGCGGAATGGACCCGCAGCAGGCCATAGTCGCCGGCGGCGGAGCACTTCCCGCCGACAGCAACGGTTACCCCTGGAACGGCCGCTACGTGATCGCGAGCGGCAACCTGCTCGCCGACTTCCGTGCCAATGTCACTGCGGAGTCGCAGGGTCGACTGCAGACAGCACGCCTGTACAACATGACTGACGACCCAGGTGTGAAGGCCATGCTCAAGTTCAATCTGGCCCGCGACACACACCATCAGAACCTCTGGCTGGCGGCGATCGAGGAACTGCAGGCTGATGGCCTGGCCAGCGTGGTTGCTCCTGACGCGCTCCTCGATGAAGAGTATGCAGAGCACGCCACCGACATCTGGCATCTGTCCGATGGAGAGTTCTCGTCGACCGGGGGATGGGCGAATCGCACTGCCCCCGACGGTATTCATCAGATGGGCTTCCTCGCAGATCCCCAGCCACTCGGAAACAAGGCCTCCGCTCCGCCGCCGGATCCGAAACTGTATGCGACCTACGACGGTTCGAAGGGCACGCCGCAGAATGCTCAGCTCGGTACCGAGAAGGGCGTCATGGGCAAGCTGAAGGACGCAATCCCGGACTGATCAAGGGGTCGTCTGTCTCGGCAGCTGCCGGCCGGTTCATCCGGCCGGCAGCTGTGTGCTCGATCGGTGCCGACGCAGAATTGCCTCGCGCACCACCGCTCGGTCATCGAAGGGTTGACTTCTCTCACCAGCGACGAGGATGGGGGAGTGACCACGCCCGGCCACCACAACGACGTCGCCTTTCTCCGCGAGACCAATGGCAAGCTCGATTGCTGCGGCGCGACCGGGTTGTTCGACGACATGGGCGTCCCTGGCTGCCCGGGCACCGGCGACCACGGGCGAGCGCAGCTCAGCAGGGTCTTCCGAATGGGGACTCTCGTCGGTGACCACCACGATGTCTGCCATGCTGCCGGCGGTGAAGCCGAGCGGGAACCGTTTGCCGGGATCTCGGTCACCGGTCGCCCCGATCACTGCGATGACCCGCCGCGACGTCAAGGACCGAAGGAATGGAAAAACGGTCCGCTGGCCTGCGGCGTTGTGCATGTAGTCGACGAACGCCAGGAACGGCTGTCCCGCATCGACGGGTTCGAGCCGACCCGGTATGCCGCTGAGTGCCTCGACTCCGCGAATCGCGGAGACGATGTCGTTCCCGGTGGCCGCGACCGCCGCGATCGCCGCCAACGCATTGTCCGCCTGTGCAGATCCCAGCAGCTGCAGATTCACCGCGAAGCGGCCGTAGGGGCTGTGCAGGGTGAAGGAGGTTCCGCGCGCGTGGGCTCGCACCTCCGCCGCGAAGAAATCGGCTGATGGATCGGCAGTGGACACACTGACCATCTCGATAGCGATCTGGGCGGCGAGTCGACTGCCGTACGCGTCGTCGATGTTGATCACACCCAACCGGCACCGCTCGGCGCGAAAGAGTGAAGCCTTGACCCTGAAGTACTCGTCCATGTTCGGATGGAAGTCGAGATGGTCCGGGGAGAGGTTGGTGAAGACGCCGGCACGCAGGTATGTGCCATCAACCCTGCCATACGCCAACCCGTGACTCGAGGCCTCGAACGCCACCGCGTCTACGCCTTGGTCACGAAACGATGCGAGCGTCTCCTGCAATGACGGCGCTTCGGGGGTGGTTCGGAGCCCGGGACAGTTGGTCTGCGGACCTCGGACGACAACTCCCGTGATGAGCCCGGTGGTGCGATGGCCCCCGGTGAGTGCGGCATCGAGCAGGTAGGCAACCGACGTCTTACCGTTCGTGCCGGTTACGCCGTAGACGTCCATGTCCCGCGACGGGTTCCCGTAGACAGCCGAGGCGAGTGGACCGAGCACCGCCCGCGGTCTGTCCACCACCAGCGCGGGCAGTATCGATGTGGGCACATCGCTGACCACCGCGACGGCCCCTCGTCTGACGGCTTCGCCGACGAAGTCCATTCCGTGGAATCGGTCACCGGGCAACGCCACATAGATGTCGCCCGGCCGTACCTGCCTCGAATCGACACAGACGCCAGAGGCGAGAAGCTCTGGCGTCAGTGGGTCGTCGTCGATATTCACGGGCACATGAAGGAATTCCGCCACGTCCCCGATCGTCATGTAATTGTGAGTGTGCCGGCCATTGCGGCCGGGTTCGGGCTCACGCGCCTCGATCATCTACTCGGTGACCTGCACCGTGAGCCCGGACCGCACTCAGTTCTTGTTGTTGGCGCGCTCGGCCTGCCGCTTCGACTTCTCGGCGTCGGCCAATTCCTCGACTCGATCAGCCTGCGCACGCTTGCTCTCGGCGTCATCACGCTTGGCGGCGGCGTCCTGCGCCTTCGCCTTCGCAGCTGAGGTCGCCTTGTCTTCGGCGGCCTTGATCTTGGCTTGCTCATCGCGTTTTGCGGACTCGGCTGCCTGCTTGCGCTTGGCGGCCAGCTCGTCGGCCTGTTGTTTCGCCTTGGCAGTTCTTTCCTCGGCGGCCGCTTCTGCGGCCTGCTTGCGCTCGGCGGCTGTTTGCTCGGCCTCTTCAATCTCGCGCTGCTTGTTCTCGCGGGCCTGCTTCTGCTCGTCGATCGCGTTGTCGCGCTTGGCCTTCAGCTCGGCGTCGGCCTGCTGACGCTTGCGCGTCGCCTCTTCTTCGAGCTGCGCCGCCCGACCCAGCTTTTCGCTGCGCTCAGTCAGGGCCGAACCGCGCTTCTCGATGGCCGGATCACCGAGCAGACCGCCGACCGTGGAATCGAGCACTCCGAGCGAACGCTCGTAGAGCAGGCGTGCGGGTGCTTCGGAGTCGAGCCGTGAGAAGACTCGGTCCTCGATCAACTGCAACGGGAATCGGGCGATCTTGTACTGCACGCGTAGTACTGCGAACGGAACTTGGATGACGTTCATGGTTGTACTCCTGGGTCTGATGAGCGCGTTGCTCTAAGAAAGGTCTGCCTGATCGGTGAGGCTGTCGGCCTGACGGCGGATTCGATCGGCCTCTGCCTGTGCGTCAGATGCCTCCTTGACCGACTCCTGATGCTCATCGGCCGCCTCGACCACATCATCGGCAGCATCGGCGAGCTCGGCGCGCTCCTCGGCCCTTGCCTGCTGCTCCTTGGCACGGGCGTCGAGCTCGGCCTGGGTCTGCTCGACCGCCACCTTCTTTTGCTCCTGCTGTTCTGCAGCACGCTTCTGAGACTGCTGTGCCTCTTGAGCAGCGCGCTCCGCTGCCGCCGTCTCCGCGCTCACCTCGATGCGCTCTTCGGCGCTCTCGGCCCGGGCTTTCTGGGCCTGAGCCCGCGCCTGCTCGGCCTCGGCATCCGCAACGGCCTCGACGCTGTTGGCTTCTTTGCGTTCCTGGGCCTGGGTCTGCTCGAGTTGGCCTTCGGCAGTCAGCGAGTCGTTGCCGGTCACGGCACCGGCAACCTCTTTGGCCTTGCCCTTGACCGAGTCGAAGAGGCCCTTGCGGGCCTGGTCGGCCTTGCTGTCCTCATTCATCTGAAAAGACTCCTTCTGGTGACATCTAGTCGAGTACTCGGTGTGAGTCTCGGTGGGTGTCTGCGGACAAGTGGTTCCCCGCGCCGGGCTGTTTGAACCGGATATGGCCCGCCATTGTGACCGGGACCACAGAATGGTTGCGCTGGTCAGGGCTTCTCTTCGTGGTGGCGCCGGCCGTGGGTGCGCCGACGCTGCTTCATCTCCGCCTCGAACACATGTCGGACACCGCCTTGCAGTTCATCCCTGATCTGTTGGTCGTGCTGTCGGAACGGCGACCAGTAGTTGTCGTCGAAGTCTTCGACGATCTGGAAGGTCCACCTGTCTTCGATCACATTCCGGCCGACCATGTCTTCCTGCAGTCGGTCGGCCTGCTCATGGTGGCCGGCGTCGCGTAGTGCTTCGACCGCCTCACCGAGCAGGAGGTCGGCGTGACCCATGAGCTGATGGAAGGAGTAAAGGTGCCCACGCGCACGATCGGCGCATTCGAGAGCTTCGGACACTTTGCCGACGGCCGACACGGTTGCATCGGTGACCCCTTCGGGCCGGCGCTGATCAAGGGGTGCGGATTCACTATTTTTCGACACGTGCGATCTGTACCCAGGTGCGAACGAAATATCCCACGCAGCTGCCGCCGCAGGTGACCGGGCACACACTGATCTCAGGTCCCGCGTCGGCTTGGTTCCTTCGACACCGAGGGGGCACCTGACGTTTCACCGTGGGTCACCCGGCCTCGCTAGTCTTCCGAGCGAGTCCAGGTAAGGGGGCGCAATGGATTTTCGACATCTCAAGTCATTCATCACCCTCGCTGAAGAATTGCATTTCGGCCGGGCCGCCGCACGTCTGCATCTGTCACAGCCGTCGCTCAGTGCACAACTGCAGAAGCTGGAGAAGTCACTGGGTGTCACGCTGGTGGTCCGCACCTCACACGAGGTCCAGTTGACGTCGTCGGGTGTCGAGTTCGCCAAGCAAGCCAGAGTGGTGGTCGCACAGATGGAAAAGGCTGTCGATGTCGCGAAGTCGACAGCCGCCGGCCAGGTCGGATCCCTGAATATCGGTTACAACTTCCCGGCGAGCAGACACGTCCTGCCCGCGGCGTTGACCAGGCTCAACGAGCGGCACCCGAGGATGGCGGTGTCTTTGTGGGAAAAGCGCACGGGACCACAACTCGGCGGGCTCCAGGACGGTTCGCTCGACGTCGCCCTGGTCTATGGTCGGCCGCAGCTGCCGGGATTGCGGGCCAGGTTGCTGTTGTCCAAGGTTCCCATCGTGGCCGTGGTCGGTCGCTCGCATCCGTGGGCCGGCCGGTCCAGCGTGCAATGCGCGGAGCTGGCCGCCGAACGATGCGTGCTGTTCGCCCGCGAACAGTGCCCCGCGATGTATGACGTGATAGTCGCGGCAGCGACCGAGGCAGGGGTCTCACTGACGATCGCGCAGACCTCGGACGACCCGAGCGGGACAGCGCACATGGTTGCGGTGAAACCGTATGTCGCATTCGCATCGCTGTCGCGGGCGGCGGCAGTGGGTATGGGCACCGCGGGTGCGTCCTCCGTGGCGGTCAAACTCATCGACCCGATTCCCACCATCGACCTGTACATGGTGTGGTCGGCTTCCACGGTGAACAGCGCGGTGGATGCCTTCGTCGAATGCGTCGACGAGATATGTGACGAAGACGAAACAGCCAGGCGCGCCGGTACGTTGGCAGCTCAGTCACAGAACAATCATCCAGATGTGAAGTCGCAGAACGTGTTGTCCAGGACCTCGTCGTCGCGGGTTCCGGCACAATCTCCGGCCGGCCCGGGCCACCGGATTGCTGTCGTTCACTGACTGCCATAGGCAAAACCTCTGGCACGGTCGGAAAGTGACGCTCGTACTGCCCTGCCGGAAGGCCACGAACAACCATTGTTCTCATGAAGCAGATATCGCACGGCGGTACCGGCCTTGACCTCCTGGCCGACGAGAGCCTGTACGACCGGGTTCGAAAAGTGTTCGGAAGCAATTCTTTACGGCAGATACTTGTCGCGGGTGCGGACGGAACCGCACTGTCCGGCGCCCAGGCCGACGACGAGGTGCGCCAGCGTGCTGGGATCCTTTCCGAGCGTGGTGTGCGCCGGGGTGATCGGGTCGCGATCCTGTCGACAACCAGCCTCGACTGGGTGCTGACCGACCTTGCTGTTCTCGCGCTCGGAGCCGTGGTGGTTCCGGTGTACCCGACCTCGTCCGCCCAGCAGATCGCGCACATTCTGGCCGATTCAGGGGCGGTACTGGGCATTGCCGACACCGACACGGAAAGTGATCGACTCGTCGAAGGGGGAGTACCGGCGATCACATTCGACGATCTGATCGACGCGTCGGCGGCCGCACTCGACATCGAGGACACCTTGGCAGCGTGTGTGGCCGACGACGTGGCGATGATCGTATACACGAGCGGCACAACGGGTCCCGCAAAGGGCTGTGTCATCTCCCACCGCAACATGTTCGCAGCGGCGTCGAACACCGTGCTGCGAACCGGTGACATGTTCGTCGATCCAACCGCGGTGACAGCTCTGGCTTTGCCACTGTCGCACGTGTTCGGTCAGACGATCTTGTTCGCCGGTTTGCTGGGCGGCACCAAGACCCACTTCATCAGCAGCATCCCGGAGCTGATCCCGCAACTTCCGTCGATCTCACCGAGCTTTCTCGCCCTGGTGCCTTACGCACTGGAGAAGATCCGCAAGATCGCCCGGCAGGGCCTCACCCCGGCAGACGAGGCCGAAGCGATCGCGCGTGGTCACACGGCGTTGACGTCGACCGAACTCGAAGCCACCGAACCCGTTGCCGGATTGCTCGGCGGTCGCCTGACCAACGTGATCTCGGGTGGTGCATCGCTCGATGCGACGACAGTTGCGTTCTATGCGGGGTTCGGTGTGCGACTCCTCAACTGCTACGGCATGACAGAGACCGCCACCGCAGTGACGGTCAACGAGCCCATGACCAACCGGGTCGGCACTGTGGGACGCCCTATTCCGGGGACGACGGTCGCGATCGCCAACGACGGCGAAGTGCTTGTAGGAGGAGCCAACGTCAGTCGCGGGTACTGGGGCGCGGCCGCGGACAAGACCGCCGTGGACGCGGAGGGATGGCTCCACACCGGCGACATCGGAGAGCTGGACGCCGACGGGTACCTCGTCATCACGGGCCGCAAGAAGGAGATCCTGGTGACCAGCGGGGGAAAGAACGTCGCCCCCACACCACTCGAGGACAGGATCCGCCTGCACCCGCTGGTGAGCAATTGCATCGTCATCGGCGACGGCCGACCATTTGTCACCGCACTGGTGACGCTGGATCAGGCCCAGTACGCCCGCTGGCGGAAAGAAACGACGGACGCCACCGACGACCTCACGGATACACGGTTGACCCGCGCTGTGCAGCAGGCGATCGACGATGCCAACAGCCTGGTGTCGCGTGCCGAGTCCATTCGCGAGTTCCGAATCGTCGAAGGTGACTTCACGGTGCAGGAAGGCCTTTTGACCTCATCGTTGAAACTCAAGCGCAGCAACATCATCGACACACACCGGCATCTTGTCGATGAGCTGTACGCAATCCGGGTGTAACCAGTCCGTAGCAGCATGAACGCGCGATGAATTCTGAAAGCTGTTAGCTGGCAATAGCTTACGTCGATAGACCGATGAGACTACGCATGACGGCCTGGAGCCCTCATCCGTTCCGCAGAAGACTGAAGTCATCACACATCAGATCGCACTGATCGCAGGGAGAATCGCATGTACGACGTAATCGTGGTCGGCACCCGGGTTTCGGGATCGTCGGTGGCAATGCTGTTGGCACGCAGTGGGCTCAAGGTACTCGCGGTCGACGGGGCAACATTCCCGAGCGACACGGTCTCCACCCATTACATCCACCAGGCCGGGCTGTCCCGACTGCAGGATTGGGGATTGCTCGACCGGGTGATCGCCAGCGGCTGCCCGCCCATTCGGCACCTGAACTTCTCTTACACCGACATCGCACTGAGCGGAATGGCAGACCCGATCGACGGAATCGATGCCGTGTACTGCCCTCGCCGGACTGTGCTCGACTCCATTCTCGTCGACGCCGCACGCGAAGCCGGCGCCGAGATGATCGAGGGATTCACTGTGCGCGACCTGATCTTCGAAGGTGATCAGGTGGTGGGTATCCGCGGCAGCCGCGCCGGTGGATCCACCGAAGAGTTCAGAGCCGCCTTCGTGGTCGGAGCCGACGGCGCGAACTCCACTGTGGCCAAGCGTGTCGACGCCCAGAAGTACGACCAATCGGCCGGCGCATGCTTCGTCTACTACTCGTACTACTCCGGCCTCGACTGGGGCATGCAACATCGCACCGGCTTCGGGGAACAGCAGTTCGCCGCATGGCCGACGAACGACGATCTCTACCTTGTTGCCGTGATGCGCAAGCGCGACCGTCTCAAGGAGTTCCGTAAGGACCCCGATACGAACATCCAGGAGATCGTGGACGCCATCGACCCGAAGTACGGAGAGAGCCTCCGTGACAACGGCACCCGGGTGGAGCGGTTGCGGCCGATGACCTACCCGGACAACTACCGCCGTACCTCTTTCGGCCCGGGGTGGGCCTTGGTGGGCGACGCCGGCTATCACAAGGACCCGTTCACGGGCTGGGGCATCACCGACGCCTTCAAGTACGGCGAGATGCTCGCGCATCGCCTGGTGGAAGGCCTGGGCGGCCAGCGCCCGTTGTACGACGCCCTCGCCTCCTACCAAGCCGACCGGGACGCCCAGAGTGCCGGGACGTACGAACTCACCAAGAGCATCTCGGAGCTCTCCTTGACCCCGTACTACGACTCGGTCTTCCGGGCTGCGAGCAAGAGCCCTGAGTACACGACGAAGTTCTTCGGTCTCATCGCCGGTGGATACCCGGGTGAAGAGTTCTTCGCTCCTGACAATCTCGCAGAGTTGTACGCGACCGTCGATCTGCCGGTCGGCGATCGGCACCTGGTCCAGGCATGAGCGGCTACGGGCTATGTGCCATCGGCGACAGTTTCGTCGAAGGCCGGGGTGATGAGAATGCCGGTGGCGGCTTCCGCGGATGGGTTCCGCGACTTGCCGGCCAACTCGGCCTCCGCTCGGCCAAGGTCTGCAACCTCGGCGCGCACGGCGCCACCAGCTCCGTTGTGGTCAGCGACCAACTAGAGCGGGCAGTCAGTGCGCGGGCACCGTTGACCGGAGTCATCGTGGGTGTCAACGATCTTGTCAGCGACTTCGATCGAAATCGTTTCAGCGACAATGTGAGCACCATCTTCGAGACATTGAGCGCTGTATCACCGACCGTGTTCACGGCCACCTACCCCGATATCCCGGCTCGTCTGCCGGTTCCCGCATCGTTCGCCGATCTGCTCCGCGAACGCTTCCAGTACGCGAACACCGTACTGGCCGACGTGTGCGACCGGACCGGAACAGTACTGCTCGACATCGCTGCCGACCGGCAGTGGGCGCGCAGTGACCTCTGGTCGGCAGACGGATTGCACCCCAATGCGCTGGGACACAGTACTTTTGCGCAATCCATCGCGGCAACCATCGCACGGCGTGCGGACACGGACCTCGCGGCCTGACCCGATCGATCCTCGCACCACCAACTCCAGTGGAGACAGACGTGACACTCGCATCACCCCACGACACGGCGGGCCACGGCCCCGAATCGAGCAATCCCAGAAACGATTCGACGCCGTCCGATGTACCCGACACCGAATATGTGAACCGGCGGTTGGCCGACACCCCGATCGCGATCGTCGGCATGTCAGCACTGCTACCCGGCGCCAAGAACATCCGAGACTACTGGCAGAACATCGTCGACGGGACGGATTGCACCACCGAGGTGCCGCAGTCTCGATGGGACCTGGAGGACTACTACGACGCCGACAGGACTGCGCCCGACAAGACCTATTCCAATCGGGGTGCGTTCATCCCGGACGTCGAGTTCGATCCTGTCGAGTTCGGTATGCCACCGAATCAGCTCGAGGTCACCAGCACCATGCAGACTCTGAGTCTCGGTGTTGTCCGTGACCTCCTCGGCGACGCCGGCGCCAAGGATTCCTCCTGGTACGACCCTTCCCGCACCGGCGTCGTCATCGGCACCACCGGTCCGGTGCCGCTGATGCACCCTCTTGCCGCCCGGCTGTCGACACCGGTCCTCAAGGCGGCCGCTCGTAGCTGTGGTCTCAGCGAGGCCGACACCGAGGCCGTTGCCGAAAAGTACGTGGCCGCCTTCGCACCGTGGGAGGAGAACTCGTTTCCCGGCCTCCTCGCCAACGTCGTCGCAGGGAGGATTGCGAACAGGTTCGGACTCGGCGGTATGAACTGCACCGTCGATGCCGCCTGCGCCGCCTCGCTCGCAGCCATTCGTACCGCGATCGCGGAGCTGGTCGACGGCAGAGCAGACACGATGATCACCGGTGGTGTCGACACCGAGAACTCGATCTTCATCTACCTCTGTTTCTCCAAGGTGGGCGCGCTGTCGCCTACCGGGCAGATCAGCCCCTTCTCCGACAACGCCGACGGCACGCTGCTCGGTGAAGGCATCTGCATGCTTGCCCTGCGTCGACTGTCGGACGCACGTCGGGACGGCAACAAGGTCTATGCGGTCATCAAGGGAATCGGGTCATCGAGTGACGGACGATCCAACAGCATCTACGCTCCCCACGCCGATGGCCAGCGAGTGGCGCTCCAACGCGCTTACGACGATGCCCGCTGCGAGCCTTCGTCGGTCGAACTGTTCGAGGCACACGCCACCGGTACAGCAGTCGGTGACAAGACCGAACTCACAGCACTCGGAAAGATGCTGCGTGCCAACACCGATGAGGAGGCGTTTGCTGCGCTCGGTAGTGTCAAATCGCAGATCGGGCACACCAAGGGCGCAGCCGGTACAGCCAGCCTGATCAAACTGGCGCTGGGTCTGCATCACAAGATCCTGCCGGGCACCATCAACGTGAGTCGTCCCAACCCGGTCATCACAGATGGCGCGCCTTACTACGTCAACAGTCTCACCCGCCCATGGGTGCTCGATCCACATCGCCCGGTGCGCAGGGCGGCGGTCTCGGCAATGGGATTCGGCGGCACGAACTTTCACATGGTCCTCGAGGAAGCCGATACGGACCGAAGTGGGGTGCGGACCTGGCACCAGACGCCGACGGCTTCGCTCTGGCACGCGCAGGACGTGCCGGCGCTCATCGAGGAACTCCAGAGCGGTTCGCCGGTCGATGGGGGCGACATCCCGGCAACCGACGCCAGAATCGGCTTCGTGTGGGTCGACGAGGAGCAGCGCAGCCGGCTCATCGAGGTCGCGTTGGAGACATTGGCGCGCGACGCTGACTCACCGGCCTGGAATCACCCAGAGGGCATATACTTTCGCCGACAGGCGCAGGCCGACCTCAAGGTGGGCGCACTGTTCTCCGGGCAGGGCAGCCAGTACGTCAACATGGCGGCCTCCTCGGCCATGAACCTACCGCCGGTGGCAGGGGCCTTTGATGACGCCAACGCCGCTTTCGAAGGTGTGGAGCGCCGACTCGGCTCCATCGTGTTCCCGCCTCCGGCCTTCGACGACGATGAACGGGCCGAGCAGGAGGAGCTCCTCAAACTCACCGAGCATGCGCAACCGGCGATCGGTGCGGTATCGGTCGGTCAGTACAGATTTCTGTCAGAACTGGGCTTCACCGCGGAAACGTTCGGCGGACACAGTTTCGGGGAGCTCGGCGCGCTCTGGGCGTCCGGCGCACTGGAGACCGGGGACTACTTCCGGCTGGCGCGCGCACGCGGCGCCGCGATGGCCAAAGAATCGGGCTCAGACCGGGGAGCGATGCTGGCCGTTCGCGCTTCGCGCTCCGACGTCGACGAGCTGGTCGACCGCACCGACGACGTTTACGTGTGCAATCACAACGCCCCTGACCAAGTGGTGGTCGGTGGTGGCAGCGACGCCGTGGCGGATTTCGCCGAACAATGCGCTGAGCTCGGCTGGAACACAAGGACATTGCCGGTGTCGGCAGCGTTCCATACGCCGTACGTCGCACACGCCACCGGCACGTTCCGCGAGGCGGTGGACTCGGTCACCATCGGTGCCCCCCAGGGCGCAGTGTACGGAAACGATCCCGAACGTGTCTACGGACCCGATGCTGCAGGCAACGCCGACATCCTCGTCGACCAGTTGATGCACCCCGTCGAGTTCGTGGCGGTGCTCCGAGGTATGCGCGACGCGGGCTGCACGACCTTCGTCGAGTTCGGACCCAAACAGGTGCTCACGTCTCTGGTTCGACGCACGCTGGGTGATGAGGTCATCGCGATTCCCACCGACATCGGACCGATGGGAGACGGAGACCTCGGGCTCAAACGGGCCGCGGTCGCTCTGGCGGTTTTGGGGATGCCGTTGTCCGGCATCAATCGGTATCAGGCCGAGCCGCCGGCCCCACCGCGCACGTCGGCGATGGCGGTCACCATCTCAGCACCGGAATTCGTTCCGGAAACCCGTCGTAAGGCGTACGCCGACGTACTGGCCAACGGCTATCGGATCAAGACGGTCGGCGCCGACGACATCGATGATCCCGTTCGACCCGATCCGGTCCAGCCCAATCCGCTCGGTGTCGACGAACACCCGACGACCACACCACACACACCCGCAGAACGTCCTGAGGAGTTCACAGTGACACAACACCTTTCCCGCGCCGGGGACCCGAATGACGGTCACCTGAACTCGGCATTGAACCAGCACCTCGACACCCACCGCGAGTTCCTGGGGGCCCAACTCGGAATCGCTCGCGACCTCGCCGACGCGCTGCGTCGCGGCAACCTCGACGACGGATCGATCCGGGCGATCGAAGCGGTCAGCAATCAGTCGGTGGCGTTGAGCGACAGCCATTCCCAAGCAGCACACGTGTTGGTCGGGCTCGCCGAACTCGAAGCAGGGCTGTCGCCCGAGACAACTGCGGTCCCGGCCCGCGCTCGGCGGTCTGTCACCGTTCAGTCGTCGCCGGCGCCCGCCATCTCCGCACCAGTTGACACGGAGCCGGCACGGTCCGATCAGACGTCGAACGCCCCGGCCGCGCACACTGCTCGTCAGGACAATGTCGCACCGGTCAGCACCACCTCGACGCCTCCGGCCGAGCCCTCGATACCCGGTTCAGATCTGTCGGAGGCAGCCGCCGAGCCCTCCGCGGCCCCAAGCGTGCCGGCAGTGGACGGACACGAGGCTGCTGCCGACGATCTCCACACCGCCCTGCGGGAGGTCATCGCCGAAAAGACCGGGTATCCGGTCGAGATGATCGGCAGCACGATGGATCTGGAGTCCGACCTGGGCGTCGACTCGATCAAACGGGTTCAGGTGCTCGGAGCGGTACAGGAGCGGTTCCCGCACCTCCCGAGTCTGGGCCCCGAGCAACTCGGTGAGCTTCGAACGATCGACCAAATCGTCGAGGTCATCTCCGAGGGGAGTGATGCTTACCCAAAAGCGCCGGCCGCGGTGGCGCCGCGGCTCACTGATCACGCCCTGACCTCAGAGCAGACTGATCCGATCGACGTACTTCCATCGGCCGAACGAACACCGGTCGAACTCGTCGCCCTACCTCGGATCGACCGCGCTGTCGACGTATTCACCACTGATCCGACCGCATCCCTGTTCATCGTCGGGAACGTCAACTCCCGGCGCGTCGACGCGCTGTCCGAAGCACTGCGGGCACAGCGCTGGCGGGTGACAGGCTCACAAGCGCACTCCGGCACCACCGGTTCGTCCGAGACTGCAACGGATCAGCCGACGGACTCGCAGGCTGACCTCTGCGTGGTGATCCTGGGTGAGCCGACAACGATCTCAGAGGCTCAACAAGTTCTCTCCGACTCGATCCTCGCCATCAAGGCAGCCTCCAAAGCACTGATCCCGAAGGGCCGGCGCGCCGCGTTGCTGGCAGTCACCACCGTCGACGGTGCCCTCGGCTTCGGCGACCTCGATGTCGACCCGGTGGCGGCCATGGCCGCCGGCATCGGCGGTGCAGTGAAGACACTGGCTGCGGAACGCCCCGAACTGTTCTGCCGCGCAGTGGATGTCAATCCTCTGGTCGATCCGGACCAGTTCGCCCGGACGATCATCGACGAGTCACACGATTCGGCGGTCGACACCCTCGAGGTGGGTGTCGGTGAGCTGGGGGAGCGGCACACCCTGGTTCCCAGCGGGCACGGGGCCCCGGCCACAGAGTTGTCTGCGGTCGGTGAGGACTCGCTCCACGACATGTCGGTAGGCGCAAACGATCTCCTGGTGGTGTCCGGCGGAGCCCGTGGCGTGACCGCCCTCTGTGTTCGTGAACTGGCCGCCCGCACCGAAGCCCGCTTCATCCTTCTGGGGCGCACCGATCCTTCACCGGAGCCGGATTGGGCACAAGGAGTCGACGACGCCTCGCTACAGGGTGCGGCGATCAGGGCGTTGGCCGGAAGTGGACTGACGCCCCGCGACATCAACTCTCGCTGCGCCGGCGTACGGGCGGGACGCGAGATCCGGGAAACTCTGGACGCGCTGGGAGAACGTGGGCAATACCTGAGCGTCGATGTGACCGACGCCGACGCACTGCGCACTGCGCTTGCGCCCTACAGGCAATCGGTCACGGGCATCATTCACGGCGCGGGCGTCCTTGCCGACTCACTGATCGCGTCGAAAGAAGATTCAGAGATCGCGCGGGTCCTCACCCCGAAACTGCGTGGAATCGACGCACTGATGGACTCCTTGGACTCAGCCGCCGACGACTCGCCCGTCGAACACCTGGTGTTGTTCACGTCCGTGGCCGGGCTCTTCGGCAATCGGGGCCAGAGTGATTACGCCACCGCCAACGAAGCCCTCGGGCGATTCGCGGTTGCCACCAAGCGTCGGCACCCGGAACGTCACGTCACCGCGATCGATTGGGGAGCGTGGGACGCCGGTATGGTCGATGACGTGTTACGGGCGCACTTCCGCGACAACGGGGTCGAATTACTCCACCCACGGGCCGGCGCAGTGGCTTTCGCAGAGCAGTTCTCGGTAGAACGCAGGGACGATGTAGTGGTCTTGATCGGTCCGACGCGTCCGTTGGCTTCCGGATCCGCCCCGGATCCGGTTGCCTTCACCGCACGCCGCGTCATCGAGGATCTGGCGCGCCACCCGATCATCGAGGCGCACCGGATCGGCGAGAAGGTGGTACTCCCTGCCACTTTCGCACTCGGCGCGATGATCAACGTGGCGGAGAGAGCGTTGCCAGGTCGATGCGTCCGAGGGGTCAGAGACTTCCGTGTACTCAATGGCGTCTCCTTTCCGTCTGGTTCGACGGTCCCGCAGCTGCTGGTACATGCAGAGCCGACACGCGACGCGACCACGTTGTCGGTCCGGGTCACGAGTGTTGACGGCGAACGCCTCATCCCTCATTACGTCGCTCAACTCCTGTTGGCCGACAACGAGCCGCCGATGATCACAATTGATCCCGATTGGGGCCACGTCGGCAAGAACGCTCAGTTCATCTACGACGAGGGGCGGCAGTTCCACGGACCAGCCCTTCGTGGGCTCGCGGAGGTCTTGGAGTTGTCCGAATCGCGATTGGTGGTCACCGCCTCGCTACCCGAAGCGGTTGTAGCGCTTGGTGCGTACCAGGGAATGTTGCACAATCCGGTGCAAGCCGACCTGATCCTGCAGGTGCCACCGGTACTCGCACACAGCGCGCTGGGAGCGGCGTGCCTGCCGATGGGCGTGGGTTCCATTGACTTCTACCACCAACTGCCGACCGGCGAGGCATTCACCGTCGTCGCCGACAATCTCAGGCGCGATGCGTTGTCGGCCACTGTTGATGCGGTGGCGATCGCGCAAGACAACACAGTCTTGCAACGCTGGAACGACGTTTCGGTGGTCACCGCGCCTGACCTTTCAGCAATGTTCCTTGAGTCGGCCCGACAGTGGAACTGACCACCCGGAACCACGCATCGAAGACAGGAAGATCCATGGCACACATCCGCTTTGACGGCATTGTGTTCAATCCCGTACCTGCCAGACCCGCGGACGTGGTGGAGGCCGCGCCGAGATCCGCCGGCAACCGTACCCGCGAATCGCTCGCACCGCGAGAAACCGTGCCGGTGGGGGCGATGGCACCGCTGGCCGCAGTCCGAGACAGTGTTGTCCGTGCTCACCAAGCCACCATTGCTGCCGCGTCGGCTGTCGCACGGGCGACACTGCGCGATGGCCTCAACCCGGCACCGAGACAACTGGGTGAAAAACCGTGGCTCGAGACCGTAGACACGTTCTCCACCACTCGCGCTGCCGAACTCGCTGCTGTGCGTTGTTTTCGACCTCTGGCCCGATCCGCCAAACGGGAGCTGTCCTCTGAAGACATCGATGTACTCACCCGCGGCGGGATCGAGCAGGTGTTCGGTCCGGCACACCGTCAAACCGCCACCGATCATGCGACCGGCCGAACCATCGCCGCGAACAGCATGTTGACGGTCGCGTCCCACGGACAGGTAGAGAGCATCGAAGGTCTCGAGTCGTCGCCACGCGGGGCCGACTTCGGCGGCCTCACAGTGAGGTACAACGGTGACCCCGTTGCGGCCGCACGGTCCGCGGCCGAGGTTTTCGGTGTGTTCGTTGGTCTGCATCTGTGTATGTCCGATTGCGTGGCCGAATCGCAGGCACACGGCACCGCACCGAATCCACCTTCGTCACAACGATTGTCATTGCGCGTGGTGGAGATCGATCTCGTCCCGATTCCGCATCTACGGGCGCGCGTGAGTATTGATGGGTCAGAGCCGTCCCGGGACAACGGTTTCGATGTCACCGTTGACTTCATACCTCGCAATGGTGTCGCATTGGGCCCCGGTACCAACGGTCACCTGCAGGACTGGACCGGACGCGTGGCGACAACTGGCCGGCAGGCACTGTTGAGCGAGTTCCACATGGCGCATCTGGCCCGCGGTGACCAGGGGATCGCGTTCGGACCCGAGTTCTCGCGCTACACCGGCAACCGGGCCACCCGGCTGCCCACGGGAGGGCTGTTGCTGGTCGACCGGGTCACAGAGTTCTCCGGCACACGAGGCAATTGGGACGCCGGTGCGGACTATCGCACCGAATACGACGTGCCTGCCGACGCGTGGTACCTGGAGGACACTGCAAACGGATCTGTGCCGCACTTCGTCTACATGGAGACCTCGTTGCAGGCCGCTCTGCTGATGGGCTACTACCTCGGCCCCACGCTCGGGTCCACAGAGACCTTGCGACTCCGAAACCTCGGCGGAACCGCCACCGTCAGTCGCAGACTCGACCTCCGGGGAAAGACGGTCGATCAGAGTTCGACGCTCGTGTCGACGACGCTGATGCCTGGGTCATCGCTGCAGAGTTTCGACTACTCCCTTCGGGTGGATGGAGATGAGTTCTACAGTGGCACGACCATGTTCGGGTATTTCAGCGATTCGGCCCTGGACAATCAAACCGGGCTCGACGCAGGACGCCATCGACCGAACTGGCTCGAGACACTGGAGTCGGCACCGCAGATACGCACCATCGATGTGGCGGCACGTAGGGACCGGCGCGAACCGCTGTGCTCCACGGGGGCGTTGGCTCTGGTCGACCACGTCGATGTGGTCGACGGAGGTGGCCAGTACGGCAAGGGGTATCTGCACATGACCCGCGACATCGAGGCAGACGAGTGGTTCTTCGACTGCCACTTCTACCTTGATCCGGTGATACCGGGTTCGCTCGGCGTCGAGTCGGTGATCCAGTGCATCCAAGAGTGGATGGTGGATGCCGGGATGCACCGGCAATGGCGTGACCCGCAGTTCCACATTCCCGAGAACGTGCCCTTCAACTGGAAGTACCGCGGTCAGTTCGTCCCGGACGACGGTCATTGTGAACTGGAAGTCCACGTGAAAGACATTCGTACCCAGGCGGACTCGGTTGTTGTCCTCGCAGACGCGTCGTTGTGGAAACCGGGGTTGCGCATATACGAACTCATCGACATCTCGGTTGAACTCAGGGAAGGGATCTGACATGGTTGCGCCGTCCACAACATCCGGGACCGATGAGATCGCACAGACGACAGCAGCATTGTCAGACCTCTCGCGACCATGCTGGGTGATCCGGGACAAAGAAGACATCCGGGTGACGTCCGACGAGGCAGTCGCTGCTCGGTCAGAAGTGCTCGCTGCCGTCGGGCCGTTGACCCCTGACCGTCTCGGCGATCGATCCTTCCAGCATTTTCACGGTGTGCGATACGGATACATGGGCGGCGCGATGGCCAATGGAATCGCGTCGCCCGATCTGGTCAGCGCGCTTGCCAAGGCCGGATACCTTGCCTCCTACGGCGCTGCAGGCGTCGTACCGGCGAAGGTCGATGCGGCGCTGGCCGAGCTGACGGCAACACTGCGCGATACCCCGTTCGCCTGCAACGTCATCCACAGTCCGAGCGAACCCGCTCTCGAGCGTGCCATCGTGGATGCGTGCCTGCGCCATCGGGTGACCTGCGTCGAGGCGTCCGCCTTCATGTCCATGACGGCGGAACTGGTCCGCTATCGAGTTCTCGGGCTCAGATCCGCTCCCGACGGGGAAATCGTCCGGGGACACAGGGTGGTGGCTAAGGTGTCCCGGCTCGAGGTGGCAGAGGCCTTCTTACGGCCGGCACCCGCTGCGTTGCTGCGCCAGCTCATGGAATCGGGTGACATCACCGCGGAGTCGGCCCACCTGGCCGCATCGGTACCGATGGCCGATGACGTCACCGTCGAGGCGGACTCGGGAGGTCACACCGATCGCCGGCCATTGCTGGTGGCATTACCTGAGATCATCGCGCTGCGCGACCGCATCGCCGGGGAATCACCTCTCGCCGCGAATGTTCGAATCGGGGCGGCGGGCGGCATCGGGACGCCTGCGGCAGCCGCGGCGGCTTTCGGACTGGGAGCGGCGTACGTCGTCACCGGGTCGATCAATCAGGCAAGCGTGGAGGCGGGTACCTCCGCGGCCACGAAAGAGCTATTGGCCACCGCTGGTTCAGCCGATTGCGTGATGGCACCGTCCTCGGACATGTTCGAGATGGGGGTGCAGGTGCAGGTACTGCGGCGAGGAACCATGTTCGCCGGCCGCGCCGCTCAGCTGTACGACGCTTACCGCGCTTACGACTCGATCGACGCGATCCCGCAGAAGGTGCGCGACGGGCTCGAACGCGACATCTTCCGCCGGCCGCTGGAATCGGTCTGGGACGAGTGCGTGCGTTACTTCACCGAACGTGACCCAAACCAGATCGCGGCTGCCCAGAACAACCCGCGTCGCCGGATGGCGCTGGTGTTCCGGTGGTACCTCGGCCTCTCGTCGGGATGGAGCATCGGTGGGGACGAGACCCGAACAGCGGACTACCAAGTGTGGTGCGGCCCGGCCATGGGAGCGTTCAATTCCTGGGCGGCCGGAACGCATCTGGCGTCCGCCCGCAACCGTCGCGCCGCGGACATCGCGCATCACGTCATGACCGGTGCCGCATTCCACACCCGGGTGGGCATCCTGCGCGGTGCGGGTGTGCACTTCCCGCCGCAGTGTGCGACCTACTGGCCGTCCCTGTAGTGCGTTCGACGAGGGAGTAGGCATGCCCGAGGTGGTGGTGGGCGGTACAACCGTCGGATACCACGACACGGGTGTGCCGGCGGGCGTGCCCGGCGCGCAGACAGTGGTGTTTGCGCACGGATTGTTGTTCGACAGCAGGATGTTCGAGGCTCAGGTCGAGGTGCTGCGGGGACGCTACAGGTGTGTTGCCTTCGATTGGCGAGGGCAGGGAACTTCACCCCCGACAGTCGACGGGTACGACATCGAAACCCTCACCAGGGATGCGCTGGGCCTGCTCCGGGCTCTCGACATCGGACCCGTGCACTGGGTGGGGCTCTCGATGGGGGGATTTGTCGGTTTGCGTCTCGGCGCCCGCCACGGCGAGTTGCTTCTATCCCTCGCTCTGCTGGACACCAGCGCCCGCGCCGAAACGCCCGGCACTGTCCGGGAGTACAAGCGACTGGCGTGGACGCAGCAATTGATCGGATTCGGACCGATCACATCGATGGTCGCGCCTCACATGTTCGGCCCGTCGTATCGGCTAGATCCGTGGAACAAAGCATCGCTCGATCGCTGGCGACAAGCGGTGGGACAACGGAAACGCAGTAGCGTGCGCAAGGCGGTGTACGGGGTTGCCGAACGCGCCTCGGTAGATCACGAGATCGGCGCGATCGCCGTACCGACGCTTGTGCTCGTCGGTGCGGATGACGCCGCCACGCCACCGTCGGAGTCCGAACACATCGCATCGTCGATACCGACGGCCCGACTGCAGGTGATCGACAACTGCGGTCACAGCAGCACCGTGGAACAGCCGGCGGCGATTTCAGCTCATCTTGCGGACTTCCTCGCCGAGGTGTCCCGAACTCAGTGACCGACCCGTCGACAGCTGAATCGCTCGCGTCAGTTTCATCAGTCGGATGTTGCGCATGGTCACCAGCCCGGTGGCACATAACGTGTCACCGACCGCGGATGAAGTGAACACGTCTGCGGCAGCCACCGTGATGGTGCTGCCTGCCTTGAGTACTCGACCATGAACCACCAGCTTGTCGCCCTTTGCCGGTGCCAAGATCTTGATCGTGTAATCGACCGTCATGTTGATCCAGCCCGGTGGAAGCAAGGTTCCGGCGGCCGAACCGCCGGCGAAGTCTGCCAGTGAGCCGATGACGCCACCCTGAAAGAATCCGTTGTGTTGGGTCAGCTCCTGGCGGTAGGGCGCCACGAGTTCGACATCCCCGGGTTCGATGCGGGTGAAATCGAAACCCAGATGTTTGGCCGCGGGCATGCTGAGGACAACGTCCCTCACCGCTTGTTCGAAATCAGGGTTTGGAGCTTCCATGTCTACCGTCCTTTTCTGGGACTACTGGGTCCGAGTCGATGCGATACGGATCCGGCGTTGAGGTCTGTGTCTGCACACAATCGAAATCCCCTGCGACGTAACGACGTCGAGCTGAGGCTCGCATGATCTTCCCGCTGGTGGTCTTGTGGAGTTGTCCCGGCGTCACCAAGAGCACATCGCTGACGGTCACCTGGTGTTCGCGCGTGACCGCGCCTCGAATTGCGAACGAGATGTCGTGACACCGCGACTCGGGCAGTCGGTCTTCGCCTCTGATCTCCGCTACCACCACCAGGGCCTCCACACGGTCTCGTAGCGTGGAGAACGCAGCGCAACCACCAGGCCGGACCGACGGATGTGCCGACTGTACTGTGTGCTCGATGTCGTGAGGGTAGTAGTTCGTCCCGCGGATGATCACCATGTCTTTGAGGCGTCCCACAACGAAGAGTTCATCATCGATGAATGCGCCGAGATCGCCGGTGCGTAAGTACCTCGATCCGGGCGAGCCGTCGATGCGGGCACCGAAGGTTTCCGCCGACTCGTCCGGTCGACGCCAGTAACCCTGTGCCACATGGTCTCCGGCCACCCAGATCTCACCGATCTGATCGGCGCGGCATGGCCGTCGGGTATCTGGATCGATGATGCGAACATCCTCTCGCAGCAGGACCGTTCCCGATCCGACGATGGTGGGCGACGATGGCTCGGGACTGTGGTTCGTCTCCGGCACAAGGCGTTTACGACCGCGCTCCGCGGGATCGACCACGATGTGGCGAGAGCCCCTGCCTTTTCTCGCGGCCGTCACCAGGAGCGTCGCCTCGGCCAGGCCGTAGCAAGGCATGAACGCGGCCTCGGTGAACCCTGCGGGTTCGAATCGTTCGGCGAACCGTCGTACGGTGTCGTCGTGGATCGGCTCGGCTCCGTTGAACGCAACTTTCCAGTGGCTCAGGTCGAGTCCGGCGACCGTGGCGTCCGTAGCCCGCGCAACACACAGGTCGAAGGCGAAGTTCGGGCCTCCACTCGTGTGCGCGCGGTAACGCGAGATCGCCGACAGCCACATCAGGGGCCGCCGGATGAACGCGGACGGTGACATCAGGACGCTGGTGGCACCGACGTAGAGCGGCTGCAGGACATTGCCGATCAGCCCCTGGTCGTGAAAGAAGGGCGCCCACCCCACCACGGTCGATTGACTGTCATGGCCGAAAGCCGCCTGGATCATCCGTTGATTGGCGACAAGATTGCCGTGCGTGACCATCACCCCTTTGGGGTCCGAGGTCGAGCCAGAAGTGTACTGCAGAAAGGCGATGTCGCCGGTCGCGGGGCGCTGCGCCTCCAGTTCCGCATCCATCTGGTCGGTGAAGTCGGTGCCTGTAGGTGGCATCTGGTCGACGACGATCCAGCTGATCGTCGGCACGGTCAGCGCCGGCAGCGCCTGTGCCGGCTCCAGCATCGAGCTCACGGTGAGGACAGTCGTGGGTTCACAGTCCCGCACGATGTTCGCTGTGGTGGTCCGCTGCCCATGTGCTCCCGGCGGTACAACCGGCACAGCGACAACTCCTGCGTACAGGCACCCGAAGTAGGCGACGATGAAGTCCGGACCCTGAGGGAACACCAGAACCGCGCGATCGCCGGGTCGGCAGCACGACAGCAGTCGCCACGCCACCTCCGTGGCCTGCCGGTACAGTGCCCCGTAGGTCAGCGTCACCGTCTCGACACCCGAATCATCCAGGAAGACATACGCTTTCCTGTCCGGATCAGAGTCTGCACGTTCACGCAGCAGCTGCGGCAACGTCGGCGATTCGGTAAGGGACCGTTGCGCTACATTCACTTCGCGGGCACCACGTTGTCGAGCGCGCGGACCATGTGGGCAGCGATGGCGTCGCGGTGCTGCTGGTGGAAAAAGTGGTCCCCTGTGAACTCATGCGATCGAAATGCATTGTGTGAGTGTGCTGCCCAAGCTCGAACTTCCTCGGGGTCAACCACCGGATCTCCTGTCCCGTAGAAGGCCGTGATCGGACACGGCAGTGTTGTTGTGCGCCCGAACGTGTACTTCTCGGACAGTTCCAGGTCGGCTCTGATCAGAGCCAGCACGTACTGGCGGAACTCGGGGCTCGTTGCCTCGATATCACCCATGCCCCCCATCGTGCGCAGCGCTGTGATCAAGTCCGGTTCTGAGGCGTCGTGGATCGGGGTCCTACTCGGCGAACGATGGGGTGCACGCCGTCCCGACACAAACAGGTGGACAGGTGCGGCACCGGCAGCACACAGCTCGTGCGCCAATTCGAACGCCACCAGTGCCCCCATGCTGTGGCCGTACAGCGCAACCCGTGAGTCGAGAAGACAGATGTCGGAGACCAATGCACTGACCGCCTCGCCGACCCGGCGAAAGTGCGGCTCGGACGCTCGATCCTCTCGGCCAGGGAGTTGGGTTCGCACCACTGCGATGGTGGTGGGGAACAGGCCGAGCCATCGATTGAAGGACGCCGCGCCACCGCCGGCGTGCGGGACGCATATCAAATGGACAGGGGAGTCGTCGGCGCCCCTCAACAGCACGGACGTGGTCATGCCGCCTCATCGATCAGTCGAACCGGGAGCTGGGAGAGCCCGCGGACGATCAAACTGTCTGTCTGCCAGTCGAAGTGCTCGGTCACCAGTTCCAGGCGCCGTCCGGAATCGCCGAAGAGAACGCCGATCGCAACCTCCGCCTGTAGCCGCGCGAGGAGGCCGCCGAGACAGCCGTGCATGCCGTGACCGAACGCGAGGTGCCGCTGACCGGTGCGGGTCAAGTCGAACTCATCTGGTTTCTCGAACACAGCGGGGTCTCTGTTCGCAGCCCCGATACAGAGCAGTATCTGGTCGCCGGCTTCCACCGCGCTCCCGCCGATCTCGACTCCGCGGGTGGCGACTCGTTTGGTCATCTGTAGCGGGCTCTGGAAGCGCAGGGTCTCTGCCACCGCAGCGCTTGCCAGGGACCGGTCCGACGTCAGCAGGTTTTGTTGCTCGGGGTGCTGCAACAGGGCCAGCACAGCGTTCCCGATCAGTGACTTGGTGGTCTCGTTGCCGGCGACAAAACACATGATGCACAGAAAGACGATCTCCTCGGATGCGAAGGCGTCGCCCCCTGAGGTCTTCGCGGCCAGTAGATTGCTGATCAGGTCCGTGCCGGGATGCGCTTTGCGGTGAGCCACCAGGTCGTCGAACGCAGTGGTGAACTCCTCCACCACGTCGCACACGCGACTGAAGACCGCGGCACTCATCAGGCCTGGTTCCAGCAGGAACCGGATATCCCGAGTCCACGGCCCGACCTGTGCACGAATGCTCTCCGGAACGTCCATCCAGTCACACATCACGGTCACGGGCAAAGGTGCGGCATAGTCACCGATGATGTCCATGCCGTCGTGCCGCGTCTGCTCGAACAACTTCTGCGCGACACCGACAATTCGCGGCCGTAGCGAGGCGACAGCTTTACTGCTGAACGCCTGATTGATCAGGCCGCGTAACCGCGCGTGGTCCGGATTGTCGGTGAACACCAGCGACTTCTCGCCCAGCCGCTCGATCCGCGCAACGTTGCTCTGCGACAGACGATCTGCTTGCCGATTCACCAATTGTGGTATCACCGCTGAGCTGAACGTCCGGTCCATCAACACCGATTCGACATCTGCATGTCGGGTTAGCACCCACATACCCAGGGTCCTGTGCGGTGCCGCTTGCTGTTGAAGGGTGCGGTACTGACGATACGGATCGTCGCGAAACGCGGCGCTGAACGGATTGAACCGTGGTACGGCCCGAACGGCGCCGGGGGGAGTGACGGAGGTCGGACCTCCGCCAGCTACCGATGATGTGGTGCCGGTCATCTCGACACCCCGCCGAAGTGGCCGTCGGCATACGGCCGTAGAACCAGGCGCAGGAGACAGATCTTGTTCATCCGGAAGCCGATTGCGGACATCTTCAGGTACCGCTCGTACCGAGCAACCACGTCCTCACCGACGAGGGCGTTGGCTTCCTCGCGACGGGCGCGAAGCCGCTGAGCCCACTGTTCGCAGGTCCAGGCGTAGTCGCGTCGGCCGTTGGCAACCGACTGCACCTCGAACAATCCGTCGGCGGCGCTGACTATCTCAGTCAACGTCGGAAGGTCGGCGTCGGGAAAGATCTCCTGTTGCATGAACGAATTGGCATCGCTCCGGGACATGTTCGCGTATGCGATGGTCTGCAGCGACAGCGTCCCGTCATTGTCGAGCCAGGTGCGGCACCGGGAGAAGAACTCGCGGTATATCCCGATCTTCTCCGTCGGGGTGTCGTCTGGCCGGGCGAAATGCTCGAACGCACCGATGGAGATGATTCCGTCGAAACGATCATCGGGCGCGAAGTCCATCCAGTTCGTGGTGCGCACATCCACGCCGCGTAGGGCGAGCTCCCGAATGTGTTGAGTTTGAGCCTCACTCAACGTCAGGCCCACCGCACGCGTCACGCCGTACTCCACCGACGCCTGCTCGAGTATCGCGCCCCATCCGCATCCCACATCGAGGATCGAATGCGCAGTGTCCGCCCGCACCGCATCGAGGTGGAATTGGAGTTTGCGTTGCTGCGCGACATCGAGTGTGTCCGTTGCGGCAGTGGGCATGGCGCACGAGTACGACAGCGACGAATCCAGCCAGAGCCCGTAGAAATCGTTGCCGACGTCGTAGTGATGACGAATGGCGCGCGTGGCGGCGGACTTCCGCTCCTCTCCGGCGATCTCGTCGACCCGGGCGATCACAGTCGCACGGACCTCTCGTGGACGTATCCGGCCACTGCCCGGAGTGTCGGATTGTCGAACAGGGCCTCTGGCGTTACCTCGACCCCGAAATGTCCTTCGACGTCGATGAGTAGAGACACCGCCAGGGCCGAGTCGATGCCAAGCCGGTCGAAGGTCGCGTCGGGATTCACTCTGTCACCCGGCACTCCCAAGATGTTGCCGACGTAGTCCTGGCACCAACTGACAATCTCGTCGTTGCGAGGGTTCGAACTCTTGTCACTCATGCCGGCACTCCACTCGTCGAGGTGTCACAGGTGTTGTCGGGGATGCGTTTTGCTGCCTTACGTTCGTCGGACGGTAGGCCGACATCCCAGACGAGTCCGCACGCTGCCAGCAACCTGATGAGCCAGTAACCCGGGTCCAACCGGTACCAGTCCAATCCGAACGAAGCCGACTCGGGGAAAGCGTGGTGGTTGTTGTGCCAGGATTCGCCCAGAGTCACAAGGGCGAACACCCCGCCGTTGCGGCTGTTCTCCCTCGACGCGTAAGGCCGCGTACCGAACATGTGCAGGAAGGAGTTGATGGCCCAGACGATGTGCTCGAGGACGAACATCCGGACCAACCCACCCCACAGGAGCCCACTGATCACCCCGGTCCAGCTCTGGTACACCAAACCGCCGATCACGGCGGGCAGGACGAGACCCAAGGCAACCCAGTAGTAGTACTGGCGCGCGACGCGGACAAGGGCACGATTCTTGATGAGGTCCGGTGCGTAGTGGACGACATTCGGATATTCGTGTCGACGCATCCACAGGAAGTGTGAGTGCATCAGACCTCGGAGACGTCCCTTGACGTCGGAACCATAAAGGTTGGGGGAGTGGGGGTCTCCGTCCCGGTCACTGCATTCATGGTGTCGGCGATGCAGGGCGACCCACGAGACCACTCCTCCTTGACCCGCCATGGATCCGAGGATCACCAGCGCGGTGATCACCGACTGCTTCGCCTTGAAGGTGCGATGAGTGAAGAGCCGGTGGTAACCAACGGTGATTCCCAGGCCCGTCAGCAACCAGAGCGAGAAGAACAAGACGAGCTCGGTGAGTCCGAGGGGGTGTACGAAGAGGAACGCCAGCGCCGCTAGGGTTCCGACGATCGGGAGGATGTCGAACAGCAGAAAGTGCCGACGTTGCAGCCGGTGCAGATACGCATTGCTCACCGTCTTGGTTCGCGGGGCCTGCGGTGCGCGGGGACTGTCGGTCATCTGGTTCCCTGCCTACGCGGACCGAAAGATGGGATACAGGCTGGGACCGCCGGGAAGTGCGATCTCGCCGCCGATTCGCTTCGATCCGAGACGTTCCCATAGCCGGAGGCTGCGCAGCGACGAAGCCTCGGCGTACACCCCGAAACCGTGCGTGACACGGAGTTCACGGAAGGCTCCGATCAACATCTCGCGCGCTCCGGTGCCGCGGGTTTCCGGTCGGATCGCCGCGTACAACGCGTGAACGTGCAGCGGCAGATCAGAGGGGTGGTGCGCATCGAGAGTCTGCATGAGCGTGCTGACCTTGGGACCGCACGGTCCGCATGCCTGTTCCAACTCGGCCAGGACCGCGATGTCGTCCTCTTCGCTCGATGCCTCTGTCCCCGACCAGACGAGCACGCCGTCATAGGACGCCGTCGCCGCGACGGCACCCCCGTTGTCGAGCAGCTGCCGTGTGGTGATGTCGAAGAACGCATCCAGGTAACGCGCCCGCTCCGGGACATCCTCCGGGATGGCCCATTTGATGACCGGGTCGTCGGCGAAGGCGCACGACAGCGTGGCGACGACTGCCTCGAGGTCGGGGTCCGAGGTGACTATGGGATCAGTTGATGAAGGTTGAGCAATGGTCATGGAACCAGAGGCCTTTCGGTGGTGTCGGTGTATGCCGTGATGATTGCCGCTGCGCAGGCGTCTATGTCCTCGGCAGTGGTCTGCCAGTTGCACACCGACAGCCGCAACGTGGGGGTGCCACGCCAGACGGTGGGACTTGCCCAGCCCGTGCCACCGCGTTGCAGGGCTTCGACGATGTGGTCGAGACGAATCGAAGGATCATGAGGGTCGTCGGTGTCGAATACGACCAGCACCTGATTCAGTACCACGTCGTTGACTATCGAGATCCCATCGACGAGTACCAACTGATCGGCCAATCGCGTTGCCAGCGAACAGCATCGATCGATCAACTCGGCAACACCACGTGTTCCGAGGTGCCGCAACGTGGACCACAACACCAATCCACGGGCACGGCGAGACAGATCAGGTGTGTAGTCGGCGGGATCGCGGGCACCATCGGGTGCGACGGTGAGATAGTCGGCAGTCGTGCGCAGCGCGGCGCGATGGGCCTCGGGATCGGCGCAGAAGACCAAACCGCAGTCGTAGGGCACGTTGAGCCACTTGTGAGCGTCTGTGGCCCACGAATCGGCCGACGCCAAACCCTCGACATGTTGTCGCGCAGTAGCACTCGCGGCCGCCCACATTCCGAAGGCGGCATCGAGATGCACCCATCCGTCCCGTGCATGCGCGAGTTCGGTGATGATGTTTAACCGGTCGACCGATCCGGAGTCGACGTTCCCCACCTGACCGCAGACGATCAAGGGCCCGGTTGTGTTCGCGAGAGTCGCTTCCAGTGCCGGAATCGACATCCGGCCCTGATCGTCCACATCCACGGGGTGAATCTGCCCGGCCATGCCGAGAAGCCGAAGCGCCCGATAGACGGTCGTGTGGCAGCCGCGGCTGACCAGCACCCGGGGCACCGGAGCGCCGAACAGACCGTGGCGCTCCACATCCCACCCGGCCCTGGCCAGCACGGCGTGGCGGGCGGCGGCCAAGCCGCTGAGGTTGGCCATGGCGCAACCGGAGGTGATACCGGTCGATGTGCCCTCCGGTAGGCCGAACATGTCGACCAGCCACCGCGCCACCGTCTCCTCGACAACTGACGCTGTCGGACTGGTTGCGTAGAGCGCGCCGCACTGATCCCACACAGAGGTGACCCATTCGGTGGCTATGGCCACCGGGTATGCGCCTCCCATGACAAAGCCGAGAAATGTCGGAGCACCTGAATGCAGCAGTCCGGGTTCACCCTTGGTGAACAGCTCGCCGAGCACGGACCACGGGTCCAGACCCTGGTCCGGTAGTGGCCCGGCGAAGGAGGCCTCCAGCTCGGCGCGGGCCGTCACACGCTCGGAGTTGTCGTCGGCCAGATAGTTGATGCTGTAGTCGCACACTGCGCGCAGCAAGTTGTCGATGTCGGTGGCAGAAGCGCTCTGTAGTGTCCTCATCTCGCGTTCCAGTCTTCTGCGGGCCCGCCGCCGGCAGGGGGTGACGGGGCTCTTTGTCATGGACCGATCGGGCAGTGCTATCGCCGGAGCTGATTCACTTGAGACCGCTTCGCACGAAGGCGTTGACGATGTGGCGCTGCAGGATGACATAGAGAACGAAGATCGGCAGGCAGGCCAGACCGGCCAGAGCCATCATCGGCCCCCACTGATCGCCTTCGGTGCCCATGAAACTCCGCAGGCCGAGTTGTAAGACGTCGTTGCTGGATTGGAGTACCACTGCGGGCCAGAAGTACTCGTTCCAGGAGTTGATGAACAACAAGATGGCCAGCGCCGCCAACGCCGGGCGCAGGTTCGGAACCACGACTGTCCACAGGATCGACCACGAGGACCGTCCGTCCATCCGTGCCGCTTCGATCAGTTCCTTCGGGAACCCGGACATGTGCGTGCGCATCATCAGGACGGCGAGCGCTGAACTGAGAGTTGGGACAACCACCCCGGACAGTGTGTTGAGCAGCCCCAACTGGTTCAGCAGAACGTAATTCGGCAGCATGGTGACCTGGTAAGGCACCAACCACGTGCCGACGAACGCCAGGTACAGCAGGCCCTGAAACTTGAACCGGTAGACCGCAAACGCGTACGACGCGAGGATCGCGATGAGAAGCTGGCCGCAGGTAGATGCAAGCGCAACACCAAAAGTGTTGAGCATCAACCTCGTCACATCGACTTTGTCGGCAGCGTCGAAATAGTTCTCGACCGACAGCGGCCACGGCAATGGCGTCAAAGAGCTGACGTCGCCGGGTCGTCGGAGCGACGTCGCGACCAGCCAGTAGATCGGGAACATACACGCGAGTGCGATGACCGCCAGTGTGAGGTGTCCCCAGATGCGCGCGAGCACAACACGTCCTGCGCCCGCGGTCGAGGCGGGCAATGTCGGCAGGGGAGGACGGACAGGCTCCGCCGTGTCCTCTGCCTTCAACATGCTGTCAGTTGTCATGGAAGGTGATCCGTTCCGACAGCCAGACCAAGAAGCCGGCGACAACGCCGAATCCGAGGAACAGGACGATGCCTGCCGCCGCGCTCAGGCCGGCATTGAATGAGTGGAATCCGTAGTCCCAGAGGAGGTAATAGATGTTTGTGGTCGCACCGGCCGGCCCACCCTGGGTCAGGGTGTCGATCAGCGGGAAACTCCACTGGGCGCTGAGCAGGATGGTCATGAGAGTGAGGAACACGAGAGTCGGCGACAGCAGTGGCAGGGTGATCCGCCGGCCGATCTGGAGCCGGGTTGCTCCGTCGAGCTGTGCGGCCTCGTCGTAGTCCGAGCTGATGCCGGCGAGACCGGCGGCCACTGCCAGCACCGCGAATCCGATAAGGTGCCATCCGGTGATGACGATGATCGCCAGTTGCGCCGTGTTCTTGTCGTAGATCCAGTTGTGATCGGTTCCCAAGACCCTGTTGACGATTCCGCCACTGGGATCGAGCAACCAACGCCACACCGCTGCCCCTGCTACCGGCGCCACCAGGAAGGGCGCGAAGATGAACCCCTGGTAGATCCGCGAGCTTCGTACCGAGACACCCCGCATCGCGAACCCGATCACCACCGGAACCACCACGGTGAACGGCAGCAGACCGATGATGAGTACAACCGTCAGCCACACGGCATCACCGAGTGCCGGCAGTTCGAACAACTGCTCGTAGTTGTCGGTGCCCACCGACTTCATGGGACTTGCCGGAAGAAGGTTCCATGACACGG
Organism: Williamsia muralis NBRC 105860; assembly: GCF_001598915.1. GTDB lineage: Bacteria > Actinomycetota > Actinomycetes > Mycobacteriales > Mycobacteriaceae > Williamsia > Williamsia muralis. Next base: position 566,146 of record NZ_BDAP01000003.1, read on the forward strand.
TGGACAACTGCACCGCTTGGACGAGCGGCCGGTAGGTCCACACCACCAAGAGGATCAACGCCGGGGTGAGGTACAGATAGGGCACGACGCCCCGCGTGAGCCGCGACCACCGCCGGGACCGCACAGGCGGTACCGGGGTGGTCGTCGAACTGTGTACGGGCGTCGGTGTCTCGACCGGAACGAACATCGTGGATCAGTTCGCGTTCGGGGTGAGCGACCACAGTCGTTCGAGTGCCACCGACTGCGGTTCGCTGTACACATCCTCCACGCCGACGACGTCGACGGAAGTGGCAACCGCAGATTCACCGAACAGGTCGATTCGGCTGAACCCGAAACCGACACCCGCCCGGTGCCTTCCCTGTGGCGGTACCGGATCGGTGCGGTACGACAGCGGCGGGCCGATCCAGACTGGGATGCCCGATATCGCCGAGGCGCCCGTGTAGTGCGCGTGGCCGCAGAGGATCATCCGCACATCCGAGCCGGCGATGACCGACTCGAGCGCGCTCGGATCCGTCAGCCGGAGAAAGTCGACCGTGGCGACCGGCGACCGAACGGGCGGATGGTGCATCACCAGCAGTGTTCCGCGCGGGGCCCTGTCCTCCAATACCTTTGCCAGCCAGTCCAGCTGGACATCCTCGAGACTGCCGTCATGACGCCCCGGCGTGGTGCTGTCGAGTACCACAATGCGCAGTCCACCGATGTGATGGACCGCATCGTACGGCGCGCCGAGGTCGGTCGACCCATTGCGACTCAAGTCCAGGCCGATGCGGAACCCGGCGCGGTCATCGTGATTTCCCATCGCGTAACACAGTGTTGCGCCGAGTCTCGCCGCGGTGGGCTCCAACATCGTTCGCAGCGTTCGGTAAGCCTCGGGGGACCCTGCGTCAGCGAGATCGCCGGACACGATGATCGCGTCCACCGACCCTTCCCACGCGTCCAGGTGGTCGAGAACCTTACGCAGATTCCGAGTTGTGTCCATCATCCCGTGCATCAGATCGCCGCCGCCGCTCAAATGCGTGTCGGTGAGCTGGATGACGGTGTGGTCGGGCCCGGTCATGACACCGGCAGAAGCGTGTTCGCCTGCTCCTGCGCGGCCGTCAAGGCAGTCGCCGGATCGGCACCCTGGAATACCGCGGACTCCACGGCAGACATCATGCCGTCGCGAATCTGCAGATATTCATTGCCGGGCATCGAGATCCACGGTTCCATCGACTTCAGCTGCTCCAGGTTCGGCTCGAGGAGCGGGTTCTGGGCCGCCCACTCCTGCAGTCCGGCCGGGTCGTCCATCAAACCGGTGCGCAGCGGGAGATAGCCGATGCCACTGGAGATCTTGACGTAGGCCTGTTCGCTGGTGAGGAACTTGATCAGCTCCCACGAAGCACGCTGTTTGGCGGGGTCCTGCGAGAAGATGAACAGCGAGGCACCGGAGTTGGTCGGCACGACGGGCTTGTCGCCGAAGCTCGGCATCGTCGTGGATCGCAGGTCCCATTTGTCTTTGGCGCCCTTGACGAACTGGTCCTGAATGGCGCTCGTCTCCAAGAGCATTCCCATCTCGCCGCGAGCGAATGCTTCATAGCCCTGCTTTTGTGTCAGCTTCGGAGTGGCTCCCGAGTTGACCATCTGCTGTGCCATGCTGACCACCTCGACCGCCGCCGGATCGGCGAACGTCAGCGTGTCCCGGTTCTCGGAGATCACCCGGCCACCATTCGAGCGCACCAGGCTCTGGAAGCACCAGTCCTTGGCGGTCTTGGTCAGGCAGTCGATGTAGGCGCCGCCCTTGCCCGTCTTGTCGGCAATGGTCTTGGCAGCGACCGCAACTTCGTCCCAGGTACGCGGCGGGTTGTTCGGGTCCAGGCCGGCTTGCTGGAAAAGTGTTGCGTTGTAGTAGAACACCGGCGTCGAGAAGACGAACGGAACGCCGTATGTCTGGCCGTCCCAGTCGCTCAAGGTCCGGGCAGTCGGAGCGAACGGATGCGTGGTGCCCTCGAAGTTCTTGTCCACTGCCTCTTCGCCGACCAATTGATCCAGCGACTTTGCCTGGAGTTGATTCACCGTGAAGTCGAGATCGGAGAATCCCAGCTGTGCAACGTCAGGGGGATTGCCGGCGGTCATCTGATTGCGGATGCTGGAAATGGTGTCGGTGGCCGGGTTGGGACTGTTTCCAGCCGGCTTCTGCGGGGTGACGGTGATGTTCGGATGCTCTTTGGAGAAGTCTGCGAGCAAGCTGTTGAACGTGTCCGTCCACGCACCCGCCAGTCCGTAGTTGTAGCTCTCGAAGACGATCGAGACCTTCTGGTCGTCCGCCAATTCGGGAATGGCTGAGGTTTCTGTTTCGTCCGAGGTACTCGACAAACAACCGGTGAGCGTCAACAGTGACGCGATCAACGGCACGGCGATCTTGAGTCTGGCCTTCACGGCAGTGCTCCTACGTAAAAGAGAGTTGAGGATGGACGGGTCGTGCCGCCGGGTGCTGCCACTGCAGCCGCCGGCCGTTTTCGGGATCGAAGAGATGAAGATCGGAGCTGTCCGCGACGAGAGTGATCTCCGATCCGATGGTGATGTCGCGGACGCCGCCGACCCGGGACACCCGGGCGCACAACGCGACCGAGTTGACCGAGCAGTGCAGCAGGACATCGCCACCGAGGTTTTCGGTGAGCGTCACCACGGCAGGAAGTCGCACCACGTTGCTGGTGGGGTCCTGGACGCGTTCCTCGAAGCGGTCGTCCAGTCGGAGACGCTCGGGCCGGACACCGAGGGTCAAACGCGCGGTGTCCACCTCTGCCTGCGTGGCCTCGATGCCGAGGGGTACAACCGACTTTCCGACGTGTGCGACCAGTCGCCCGGCTTGGACCACGATGTCGACGTCTATGAGGTTCATCGGCGGGGCGCCGAGAAAGGCCGCGACGAACACCGACTGGGGGGTGTCGTACAGCTCCTCCGGAGTACCGACCTGCTCGACGCGCCCCTTGTTCAGCAGCGCAATTCGGTCAGCCATCGTCATTGCCTCGACCTGGTCATGGGTGACGTACAGGAAGGTCTTGTTGACGCGCTTGTGCAGTTCGATCAGTTCGGTGCGGGTGACCGCACGCAGTCGTGCGTCCAGATTCGACAGTGGTTCATCCATCAGGAACGCGCCGGGATCGCGAACCATGGCCCGTGCCAGTGCGACACGCTGTCGCTGACCGCCCGACAACTGTCCCGGTCGCCGGTCGAGTAGTTCCGTCAGGCCCAGCGATGCGGCCACACGTTCGACCGTCTGTTTTGCCTCTTGCTTGGCCACTTTTGCGGTACGCAAGGGGAAAGCAATGTTCTTTGCCACCGTCAGATGTGGGTACAGCGCGTAACTCTGGAACACCATCGCCAGATTGCGCTCTCGGGGTGGTACTTCCGTGACATCGGTGCCATCGATCACCACGCTTCCCTCGGTCGGTGTCTCCAGACCGGCGATGATGCGCAGCAGAGTCGATTTGCCGCATCCACTCGGTCCCAGGAGCACCATGAACTCGCCGCTCGGTACGGTCAGATCAATCGACTCGAGTACCGTCGTCCCGTCGAATCGCTTGGTCACCCCATCGAGGAACAGTTCGCTCATTCGACGGGCCCGGGTGTGGCGAGCTCGCCGGTCTCGATCCACTGTCGCACCACGGGCGCCAGCAGTCGCGAATCGGCCAGCCAATCGACGTGACCGCGATGGGTGATCGAAGAGTCGCCTTCGATGTGCCAGCGAGTTACTTTGGCAGAAGACAGCTTCCGCACCAGGAAGTCGACATTCGATTTCGGCCCGAGGGTGTCGTCGTCCAGCGAGATGGCCAGCACCGGGAGGTCGAGCTTGCTGATGAGCTCGTCATAGTTCAGCTTGGTGCCCTTCGGCCTGTAACGGGCGGTCAACGAATGCCGCGACCAGTCGATCATCACTCCGCCGGCCATCGGACCAGGTATCAGGATCCCGCCCGGCCAGGATCCCTTGACTCGAGCCACCAGCCCGATCCACTGGATGGTCGACAGCGCCTCGATCCAGCGTCGAGGCCCGAATGCGCGCCAGAAGACGGTGCCGGTCCCGATGATCGTGACAGAGGCGACCGGGCCCTGAATGCCTTGTGCAGCGGTTCGCAGCAGAGCCAGCTGGCCACCGAGGCTGTGTCCGAAGAGGTGTATCCGGGTCGCCTCAAATCGTTGACAGATAGCGTCGATGATCGCGGGGAGATCTTCTTCGAGCATCTCTCGGTAACCGAAGTCGGGACAGTCCGCGAGTGCCGGCCGCGCTTCACCTTGCGCACGGAGATCACAGGTGGCCACCTGCACGCCAGATTTGTTGAGTGCTTTGATCAAGGGCGCATAGTGCTTGGCCTTCATCGCCATCGCGGGGAGGATCAGGACAACGGGTGCCTGGGCGTCGGTCGTGGGCCAGACACGCACGGTGATCGTGATGCCCGGTGCCGACTCGACGACGATCGACTCTTGCTGTTTGAACGCGTCCGGACGCCCGGTTGTCTGCGTCATCAGACGACCTCTCCGTGCACCACATCGCACACGTATTCGAACGTGAACTTCGCAACGGTGACGTCGTCGGCGTTCAAGACCACCGCTTTGGCCGAGATCTCGTGACGGCCGGTGCTGACCGACGACGTGATGACCCTGAGTTCGCGCTCGTCGACCGTCGCGACGGTTCGCAGGACACCCATCGCAGGCTTGCGGTACGACGCCGTGGCGGACTTGAGCACGAGACGTTCGATTGTGTTCAGCTTGGTCGCCGCGGCGCCGACAAATGCGGCCGCGCCTGCGATATCCGCCGCCGTGTAGATCGCGCCCGCATGCACGGTACCCATGTGGTTCAAACCCGATGCCTCGCCACCTATTTCGACGATGGCGTGTTCTGGGGTCAGTACGGTGATCGTGGTGCCCACATGCTTGCCGAAGGGCACGATCTCGTCAGAGCGTGATCGGAGCGCTTCGAAGTCGGGATCGGCGTAGTCGATGTTGCCGAAAGCCGCGCCGAAGCTGCCGACAGGAACTGTGGTGCTGGTTGACATGATTCTCCTGGAGTTGATGTTGGTCAGTTGGGTAGCCGGCGTAGTGCACGCCGGGCAATCGACCAGCGCAGCACCTCCGTCGGTCCCTCGTAGATCCGAAATGCCCTGGCCTCCACCAGAAACCTGGCCACAAGATGGTCCTCGCAGACGCCGAGCCCGCCGTGCAGCTGGACAGCACGATCGAGGATCCGCCACACAGCCTCTGCCACAAACGCTTTGGCCAGCGACGCGGCATGGCGTGCGTCAGAGGCAGCGGGCCCCTGAGCATCGATCACTTCCGCCGCCCGCCGGATCAGCCCCTGGCTCGCCGCAATGTCGATTTCGGTGTCCGCGATCATTGCCTGTGCAAAGCCGCTCTCCGCAATCGGTGATCCGAATGAGGTCCTTGTGGTCACATGCCGGCAGGCCAGGTGATGGGCCCGGATCGCGACGCCCAGCCAATTGACGCAGAAGATGACACGGGAGGGAGCAAGTCGGGCCTGCGCGTAGACCATCGCGCTGCCGACCTCACCGAGGCGCGCATCATCACCGACCTCGCAGTCGGCGAACCGAACAATGCAGTGTCCGCCGGGTACACATCGGTCGAGCGTGGTCATCCGTTCCACGACCTCGACACCGGGGTTGTCGGCATCGACGATGAACATCGTGGCGCCGTGCGCAGTGTCGGCAATACAGATGAAAAACGCCGCACCATCGGCTCCGGTGGTGAAGTGCTTGTCTCCGTTGATGATCCATCCGGTCGGCGTCTGTAGCGCAGAAGTCATGAGCATCGACGGATCAGAGCCCGCGCCGGGCGCAGGTTCTGTCATCGCAATCGAAGATCGAACCGTGCCGGACGCCAGGGGAGCGAGGTACCGCTCCTTCTGCTCCGGTGTTCCGGCGTGCTCCAAGAGATGAATGTTGCCGTCGTCCGGTGCCGAGCAGTTCACCGAGATCGGACCGAGGAGGCTGGTGCCCGCCACCTCCATCACGTCGATCAGTTCAGTCAAACTCAGATCCAACCCACCATGTTCACGCGAGGACAGCGGGCCGAAAACTCCTGCAGCTCGCGCTTTTTCCTGGAGGTCGAGACGCATGTCGTCGGTTACCCGCAGGTTGTTGCGGATGACGTCGATCTCGACCGGGATCACTTCGTCCGTGATGAACGTCTGCATCCGCGCCTTCAGTGACGCTGGTGCCTGTGGTGGCGTCGTGGTGGCGGTCATCGAAGCACTCCGTCCTTCGGAACGGGCCAGAACTGTCAGGACCCGCTCGTGGCTGCCTCGTACCGAGGCGGTCTGGAGTCAGTTTCTCCGAGCAGACGAGCCGGAGCGATGGCGATAGGGAGCGTCGATTGCGCGAGTGAGACGTACCGGCCGCGAGTACACCGGCCCGGGACGTGCCGCGCTTTTAGAAGCGGTGAGGGCGCGCCTCACGTTCAGCTCGAAGAACGGCAGTGTCTACCACCGTGCCGCCGCATAGTCGGCGGTCAGCCGGCTCGCCGCCGGCATCGGTGGACGTTCCGCGGGCTCGTCTGCCCGCCTGCGAAAACTCTGGCTATCTGCTGTCTCGAGGAGCAGTGACTGGGAGTCTGGAGGTCTAAGTCACGCAGGCTGGAACAGCTCGACCAGATTGCCTGAGGGGTCAGAGACAAGAATTTGCTGGCCTCCTGGGCCGCTCACGATGTCACTGCGAAATGGGACGTCGGCAGCTCGAAGTCTGTCGATTTCCGCGGCCAGATCTTCGACGATCAGATGGATCCGGTTCCAGCCGCCCGCGGTAGGCACTGCACCGTCCGGCTGGGTGCGTGCGCCAGAGCTCGTCGGTCCGGAGAGCAACAGACGCAGTGGACCTCGAACCACATCGGCGAAAGCAGGAGCTGCGCTGTAACGCAGAGTGAAGCCGAAGTGTTCTGTATAGAAGGCGATCGCAGCATCCACGTCAGTGACGATGTATCGCACATTTGCGAGACTCGGATCGATAGATGTCATCACAACGCCTCTCCGGTAGAACGGGTCTTCCGCCATCGGGATTTTAGCGGACGTGCACCGTCGATTTGCCGGCCCATCGGTCATGTCGCCTTAGGACCACCGGCCGATGACCTGAAAACCTGACGTTGACCCCACTGCCATCCCCGGTGCCGCGGTTATGCGTGGGGTTTGCGCAGACCGACCGCACAGTCAGCACTGACCGTTACTGTGGCCGAATGCACTGTGTGGTGGTGGGCGGGGGACTGGCGGGGCTGGCTTCGACGGTGTGGCTCGTCGAGGCGGGTCACCAAGTCACGTTGCTGGAGCGGCGCGGATCTCTTGGTGGACGGACTATCGCGATTCCGGTCGCCGCCGTCGACGATGTGCCCGACAACGGGCAACACGTGTTCGCCAGTGGCTACCAGCATCTGATGCGTTACCTCGACAGTGTGGGGACGCGAGACCACGTCGAGTTCCCGGGCCACATGACGATACGGATGCCAGGCGGCGGGAGCCGCGTGTCTGCGTTCGGCGGGTTGCCCGGACTTCGCGCTGCGCTGGGCGACCTGCCGGGCGTCACCGGGTTGGATCGGCTTCGCACCGCACGGGCTCAGGTGACACTGATTCGCCAAGCCCTGCGGCAGCCGACCTGGCTGGACGACATCACAGCAGACGAGTGGTTTCGTCGGATCGGTATGCCACAGAAGGCCCGTGACGCCCTCTGGGATGGCATCGTGATCGGTCTGACCGGCGACAAGCCCGAGATCTCGTCGGCGAAGGTGCCCGCTGATCTACTCGTGACCGGCTTCAGGCGTGCGCGTGAATCGAAGACACCGATCTCCATCGGCTATCCCACAGTCGATCTCGACACATTGTTCGTTTACGGAGCGGAGAAGATCTTCGCCGACAAAGGGGTGCAGGTCCGGCATCGAGCCGTGGTGGCTGCCGTTGATGTGTCCGACGGTGTTGTCGCCGGTGTGACGCTCGCCGATGGCGAGCGAATCGCTGCGGACGCAGTCATCTGCGCGGTACCTGTGTGGAGTGTGAAGGGGTTGCTCGATCAGGTTCCCGGTCACGAGAAGATCTACGAAGCAATCGAACAGTTGACGCCCGTACCGATCGTCAGCGTCAATCTCTACTTGGACCGATCCATCGGCATGACCGACTGGGGCGAGATCCTTTACGGCGGAACAGGTGTGCTCGAGCAAGTCTGGGATCGACAGCGGATGCATGAGCGCGACCCATCACGTCATCACCTGTACTCGACAACCGTCTCGGCGTCTTACGAGCTCATCAAGAAATCGAACGCCGAGATCACCCGGATACAGATGGACATGCTCCGTAGGTTTTACCCCGAGGCCAGGGAGGCTCAGGTGGTCCACAGTCACGTGGTGCGCATGCCGCGGTCGACGTTCGCCCAGCGGCCAGGCACGGCCGGCATCCGGCCCGACCAGCGAACCAGTGTTCGTGGGTTGGCACTCGCGGGGGACTGGACTCGGACGGACTGGACAACCACCATGGAGGGCGCCTGCCAGAGCGCAGCCCGTGCAGTTCGCGTCATCTTGGACGACGCGGGGCAAGGGTTCGCTACCGAGCTGCCGGCCCGTTGAGGAACACCGCACTCGTGACGTTTTCCGGAGCGGGACCCCGCTCGATCACCATGGTCGCGTTATTCGCACACATGTGCGAATATGGTCACGATGAACGCACGCGGAAAGACCGGACTGAGTACCGATGACCTGGCATCGCTGACCACGGCGCTGGATGCCGGCAAGCGGGCCACCGTTTATCTCCGTGATCCGATGCCGTCGCTCGATCTGCCCGCGGGAGCATCAGCGCGTGTGATATCCGTCGATGGGTCAACGGTGACAGTGCGGCCGAAAGGTGTCGACGACCAATTGCCATTCGAGGCCGACGAACTGCTGAAGACCCGGACGGCAGCAACACCAACACCAGCGCGCCAGCGGCCGGTCAAGGCGACGCCCGCACCATCAGCACCACCAGGCGCTTCGTCCGCACCGAAACCCATTGCGCCGGAGACAAAGCCGACATCTGAATCTGCGAAACCAACATCGGTGCAACCGAACCCCGCGCCGCCAAAACCGGTGCGACGCCCCAAACCTGCCACCGCAGTAAGCGTCACCATCACGTCGGTTGGCGACACCGCGTGGACGGTGTCGTTGTCACACGGAACCAAGAAGCAGGGCAAGGCCGCCGAGGTCACCTCAGACCGGGTGGCGCGAGCGATGCAGATGCTCGGTGACGACGCCGCAATCCAAGCCGTCAATGCAGTGATCGAGTCGGCACGGGCGGCGGCCCAGAAAAGGATCGATGAGTTGAGCCAGGAGCTCGAAGCCGCGAAGGCCATGCTCGCACATCTTGAGGTACAGGCCGAGGGCTCTGACGACGAGTAGCACGCCCGTCGCCCCCTAGTGTTTCGTCACATGTGACGAAATGAGTAAGGGCGGTGTCAGCCCGCCATGCCGCCGGACTGTGCCTTCGAGGCGAGCACGCGCGCGTTGTCGGGACACGCAGCCTTGGGCCTGCGTCGGCTCAGAATATTGGGCAGTTCGCGCGGCCAACAAGATCCCAGGAACTCGGACAAACGAATTCAGCACGCCGCGGCGGTTCGTATCGAGCCTGGGCTGTAAACCGTGAGCGCGAGTTCGAAGGCGAAGTCAGGTCGTAGGCGCGCCGTGGCGCACAGGTTCGTGCGTGCAGCAAACCGACGTCACGATCGGTCTGAAGTGGTCTTACGCCAACGCCGATAAGAAACATTATGTCAAGTAAACTCGACACGGCGCAGTTAGAGCCGACAGGCCGGCCACTCTACCCGCGGCCAGTTATGTAGCATTCGGTGAGTGGAAGCGAACGTGTGGGCGTTCCTCGCGCTGGACGTGGCACTCATCGTCATGCCTGGACCTGATTTCGCGCTTGTGAGCCGAAACACTCTGCGTGGGGGTCGCCGCGCCGGGATGGGGACCGCTGTCGGCGCCAATGCCGGGCTGGTGATATGGGGCCTGGCGGCTGTCACAGGCCTGGCAGCGTTACTCTCAGCCTCGGCAACGGTCTACTCCGTCGTCAAATATGCGGGTGCCGCATACCTTGTAGCCCTCGGTCTTCACACGCTGTGGCACTCGATGACGGGCACACCTTTGAGCCCGTCATCGGGCAGCGCCCCGGGCGGCGCGCTGTCAATGGCGAGTGCTCTGCGACAGGGGCTTCTGGGTAGCCTTCTCAATCCCAAATCCGCTGTCTTGTACACAGCGCTCCTGCCCCAGTTTATCCCTGACGGTGCGCCTTTGCTGCCGAATCTGCTGGTTCTCGCCGCGATCAACACAGCCTTGGCCTTGACCTGGTTTTGCCTCTGCGTTTTCGCACTGGACTGGCTGCAACGCCGCCTCGGTGCGGCGATGCAATGGATCGAGCGAGCATCAGGCGTCTTACTCGTCGCACTCGGTATGCGAGTGGCCGCCACGAAATAACACCGGAACTAAGACAGCCAGCCTCTAGCCTGAGGTCCAACAGTTTTCCGTCATTGGATACGAAAAGTATTGCACCGCAACAGGCTAAGCCGACAAGATACCTTATGTCAAGTAAACTTGACATGCCGCAGGTAGGGACACATCGCGGACTGCGGCCGCGTCTGGCAGGCTTGACCCATTGCCAATTTTGGGTTGGCTTGACGGCCACTGGAGTCGCTTCGATTAGTGAATCCGCTGCCAGGTCGGCATCGGTGAGGTCGACGCTCGCACGACACGAACTCGAGAGCGAGGATAGTTTCAATGGATCAGCATTCCGCCCCGGTTGGAACCGACGACGTGTACGCGGCTCTGCCAAGGGCGTTGGAACTGGCGACCGAATACCTGCAGGGACTGCCACACCGGCCGGTTGATGCGAGTACGAGCTATGACGAGGTCGTCGACGCACTGAGCGGGCCGTTGCCCGACCAAGGTACGAATGCGGTCGCGGTAGTCGAGCGATTGGCCGCCACTCTCGGTCCGGCAACCATTGCGTGCGCCGGCCCTCGCTACTTCGGCCTCGTCGTCGGAGGAACGCTACCCGCGGCCCTGGCTGCCGACTGGCTGGTATCGACCTGGGACCAGACCGCGTACAGCCGGATGTCGTCGCCGGCCGGCGCTGCGATCGATGCCGTCACCGAACGCTGGGTTCTCGACGCTCTTGGGTTGCCCACGCGCGCGGCGGTCGGGTTCGTCACCGGAGCCACGGCGGGAAACGTCGTTGGGTTGCTTTCCGCACGGCACGTTCTCTTGGCGCGGCAAGGTTGGGACGTTGAGGCCGATGGGCTCGCCCAGGCGCCCCGTGTTCGCGTACTCGTGGGCGACGAGGTCCATCCCTCCGTACTGCAGGCGTTGCAGATGATCGGTCTTGGATCGCGCCGCGTCGAGCGCGTGGCGGTCGACGCACAAGGAGCGATGAGAGCCGACGCGCTCGCCGCCGCGCTCGCCGCCGACTCCGACCCCGCCATCGTGTGCGCGCAGGTCGGCAACGTGAACTCCGGAGCGTGCGACCCAATGTCAGAGATCGTCGCGGCGACCCACAAGCACGGCGGCTGGGTTCACGTCGACGGCGCATTCGGACTTTGGGCTAGCGCATCGCCGCGACTGTCGGCACTCGTCCGAGGTGTCGAGTTGGCCGATTCGTGGTCGACCGACGCACACAAGTGGCTCAACGTCCCCTACGACTGCGGCCTGGCCATTGTCGCCGACCCCCAAGCTGCTCGCTCCGCACTAGGTGCCAACACCAGCTACCTGCCCACGAGTAGCGAGCGCGAGCCCGGCGTCCTGGTGCCCGAGATGTCCCGGCGTGCACGCGCGGTACCTGTCTACGCAGCGCTCGCCTCGCTAGGCAGGCTGGGGTTGCGACAACTGATCGAACGCTGCTGCGAGCATGCCCGCCGCCTGGCCGAGACGATGCAAGCCACCGACGGCTTCTCCGTATGCAACGACGTGGTGCTCAACCAGGTCCTGATCCGTGCTGACGACAGCGACGAGCGCACTTGGCGTGTGGCAGAACTCGTGCGCCGCAGCGGAGAGGCGTGGGTCGCGGGAACCGAATGGCACGGTCGAGCGGCGATACGCGTGTCCTTCTCCAATTGGACGACAGCGGATAACGACCTCGACCGTCTCGCTGAAGCGCTGCGGCAATCGCTGGCGGCGGCGCGTAAGGCTCAACAGGCGTAAGGCCAAGGCTGCGGCTCAGCGGCGCCGCCAGCAGGGGACGGCATTCCTGGACGTTTGCGCAGAGAAGCGCCAAGTCTGAACTTGATCGTGTTTTCTCCGGCGGTCTCGGGTTCGTCGTCGTCGATGTTCCCCGGTGCGGATTTCGCGTGGCTCCCGCTGTCGAGTCCCGGTCTCGTGTCGATCCCCCTGGCCTTTGTCCTGGGCGTCGTCGGCACGTTCGTCGGCCGAGGCAACCCAGAGGACCCGTGTATGCAGGCCGAGATAGAGGTCCGGTCACTCACCGTTGTCGGCGTCGAGACGGCCGTGACGCAAAGAACGCGCCGACGCGCGGCAGAATCGCGAAACAATTTTCGCCGCGGCGGATCGCCTTTTTGCATCCGCTCGTCGAGTCCGAGGACATCCGCACGCTGCGGGTCCCCGCCGACATGCGCGACGGTGTCCTGATCGCGAACTGGCGGCGGCCACAGGCCTACCTCGACCCCGCTGTTCGCGCCTGCTGCTCAGGCCTGGCCCAAATCGACCAGCACGCGGTCGACGCCGGGATCCGACGACTGAGAACTGACATCGATGGCGGGATCGCAAGATCCCCCGTCGTGGCTACATCTGCGTCCCACATCAGGGCGACGTCATCACCTTGCTGTTGACGCAGGCTGAAGCCGTCCCCAAGCGACGTGCCATGTGTACATGGTGTCGCGACGTCAATCTGACGAGTGCAGCGGTCATGTTCTCCACGCGCCGGATGGGTTCTGCTGGGCGCCGCGGCGACACGATCGGTGTCCTTGCCTGCGAGGACTTCAGCTGTTCACGCAACGTCCGCCGGCTCCCACCCGCCTTCCACCGGCAGACCGATCTCGACGCGTTACGGGCCGAGGCGGTGGCAGGGCTGCGCGTTCGCGTCGAGGCCTTCGTGGCCAACGTGCTGTCGTCAGCAGACGGCTGACGTCGCGCCGCGGCGCCGGCGAGCGATGCCGGCGCCGCGGCGTTCGCCGTCCGCCACCTCACGTTTGGCTCCGTCGATGGCGGGCACTCGAGTGAGATGAACACACCTCATCCCAACTCCGAGTTCACACCTCGCAATGCGATCGTCACCGGTGGTGATTCAGGTATCGGCCGCGCGGTGGCGGTGGCTCTTGCACACAGTGGTCTTGATGTCGCGGTCACGTACAACTCCGACCGCGACGGCGCCGAAGCCACGGTCGCGGAGATCGAGGCAACGGGGCGCCGAGGCGCTTCGGCGCACCTGGACCTCACCGACCTACCCGACGCGGCTGCTGCCATCGACGCCCTGGCGGCCGACCTCGGAAGCCTCGACGTACTGGTCAACAGTTCGGGAACCGGTACCGCCACAGCGTTCCTCGATCTGGACTTCGACGACTGGCGAACCGTGCTGTCGGTCGACGTCGACGGCGCATTTCTGTGCAGCCAACGCGCAGCGCGACTCATGGTCGCGCAGAAGACGGGAGGGCGCATCATCAACATCACCAGCGTCCACGAACACCTACCCAAAGTGGGTGCGGCGCCTTACTGCGCCGCAAAGGCCGGGCTCGGCGCACTCACCAAGGTCATGGCGATCGAGCTTGCCGAGCACGGAATCACCGTCAATTCGGTTGCACCCGGCGAGATCTCGACGCCCATGACGGGCCAGACGGACGAAGACCCACGAGACAATCCACGACCGGGGGTTCCACTGGGCCGCACCGGCGACGCCCGCGAAATCGCCTCTGTGGTCGACTTTCTGGCCGGGCCCTCGTCGTCGTACATGACCGGCGCATCGCTGGTGGTCGACGGGGGCATGGCGCTGATGGGTCCACAGGCCGTCCAATTCGTACCCGACGTGTCGTGGCGCCGACCGTAGGCCGGCGCTCGTTCTCGAACGCCGACTAAGACGTTTCGTCCGGGTCGTCCTCGCCTTCAGCCTGGTCGGGCTGTTCGGTTGTGGATTCCACCATGTCCGGATCTCCGTCGGGATCGTAGGTGTCGTCGCCTTTGTCGTCTTGCGGTGCAGTCATGCGGCCTCCTTTGTCCTGAAGCCGGCATACCCCTGGTCGATCGGACGAAAACAGAAATTCTCAACCGGATTTCTGCGCACCGCCCCGGGCGCGTGCGATGAGCGTCCACCAGCTCACGAGCGGTCGAGACGGGTGACGACCCCTCGGTCTCCATCCACACGGACACGATCACCGGTCTTCAACGTCTGCGTGGCCACCAAGGTGTTGACGACGCACGGCAGCCCGTATTCGCGCGCCACCACGGCCCCGTGGGACACCGAGCTGCCGATGTCGGTGACAAGCGCACCGATGACGGTGAAGTACGGCGTCCAACCGACGTCGGTGACCGGTGCGACCAAGATTTCGCCGCGTTGCACGTCGCGCGCCTCGATGATCGATTTAGCGACGCGCACAACGCCTTCGACAGTCCCCCGGCTCGCCGGGCGGCCGATGATCTCGTTGTCGGTGACACCTCGCTGAGGCCGGACGATGAGCGGTGTCGGCCGTCCGACAGACACGTCGTCGAACTCCAGTGAGTCCTGGAATGCCAGCGCCTCTCGGCGCTTGACCGCCCGATGCACCAGACCGTCGATATCGCCGGAACCGACGACCCGGTTCAGTTCTGCCCGGTCGAAGAAGAACACAAGATCCGAATCAGGCAGTCGGCCGGCCCTGGCCAGCACCTCGCCCAGATGCCGGTAGCCCCGCTTGAGCGAATGCGCCATCAGCGCCATCTTCGACTTGGTCTCTTCGCGCCCTCGTGCGCCTCCTTGTGCCAACCTGGCGAGAAGTCTGATGGACGCTGCGCTGGGCACTTCGGGCCGGCTCTTGGCCGACCCGCGGTCGGACGGATCGACCGCGGAACGCACCATCACCTGCATCATCGCGCCCAGCCCTTCCGGGTCCTCGGCCCACGACGCATCGCGCATGCACAGCTCGCGATATCCACGGTGGCCGTGGCGCTCCAGGAACTTCTCCAGCGCTACCCCGGCTGCGCTGCCGGTGGCACGCAACTCCCCGACCGCGGCACCCGGCTCCCCCGTCAAGAACTTTGTGGCAGCCACGTCGTCGGCCGCGATGGTGTGTACCACCGAGTCGAGCTCTTCCAGCATGAGCGCGCTCTCGACATCGGACGCGCCGGCCATGAGCCTGGTCGCCTCGGCGCGACCCTCGTCTTCGCAACGTCCTTCTTTGACTGCTTGTCTCATCAAGACGCTCTCGAGGACGTTCGCGGCGACCGCCGCGCGCGACGAGGATCGCACGTGGGTCAAGGTGATGTCGCAGTACTGGTCCACCCCGGATTCGAGCTGCCGCAACACCTGCCGAGGGTCATCACCGGTCGGCACCTCGAACTCGGCGATCTCATCCTTCAATCGCCGGATCGCGGGCCCGGCAGACAACGCGTACGTGGTGAGCCGCACGGTGTTGACCAGTCTGCGCAAGAACGGCTTTGGTGGTTTCGGTTTCAACTCGTCAACCACCCGACCGCAGATCGAGGTGGAGAATTGTTCCAGCGAATTGCCCAGGATCCCCGAGCTCAAACCGGTGCCCTCGGTCAGGTTCAAGAACATGTGCCCCTGAAAATAGCCGACCTGCAGCCACGGCTTCTCGTACTTCGGCTGCGCTCGCGCCACCACCTGCGTCATCTGCATCGCGTAGTCGATGGCAAAACCGGAGACCGAAGCAGTCAACGGGCAGAACGCCCCGGGCATCATCTCGCCGATGTTGCAGCGGGTGTACACATGGTCTGCACCCGCGAGCGGCGAATCCATCTCGCCCAGATCGCCGGGCAGAGTGGTGATAGGACGAGCCTGCAGCCACCAGAGCTTCCCCGATTGGTCGATGGCCCACTCGAGATCCATCGGTTTGGCCCAATGTCGGACAGCACGCAAGGCGCCCGCCCGGATGTCCGAGATTTCATCGGACGACAGGACCGGCGTCTCACCAACCTCACGAACGGCGGGGTTGCCCTCGGAATCCAGAACGATGTGGTCAGGGGACGCCGACCCGTCGACAAGCGCCTCGCCGAGCCCGGCAATCGCATCGATCACCATGAGGTCGCGTCGGCCGGTGGCCGGATCTGCGGTGAACACGACGCCTGCGGCTCGCGCATCGACCATGTGCTGCACCACCAGATGCATTGTGGCCGTATCCTGTCCACTGTAGGAAGACGCGCGTCCGGAATGAACCGACGCCGCACACGTGTGAACAGCCGCAGCAAAATCATCGACGGAGTCGACACCCAGCACGGTGTCGTATTGTCCTGCAAAGGACTGGTCGTCGCCGTCTTCGCCGACTGCCGAGGACCTCACGGCCACCGGAGTCGCACCTGCCGATGCCATCTGCGAAAAGCGTTCAGCCACATCATCGACGGCGATCTGCTCGGAAGCGTCAGCGATGACAAATCCCACCGGCACAGCAAGTCCCAACCGGCGCAACTGCGCGAGGCCGGCCGCTTTTCCGCCGTAACGACCATCAAAAACCTCGTCGAACTCGACCGCGGTCAACGTCATGACGATCCTCCCAGTTCGTCCACGATCTCCGCGAGCGCGTCGACCTCGATGGGGCCCGGTTGATAGAGGCAGATCCGGTCGGAGACACCGTCGACCCGGTCGCGGATGTGCGCAGCCACCTCGGATGGGGTGCCACACGCGGCAATGGTGTGCAGTATCTCGTCGTCGATCAGCGTGGCCATCTCTTGCCAGCGGCCCTGCTTGGACATCGCATTCAGTTCGGGCTGCAGATCGCCCCATCCGTGGGCGTCGAGAACCGGCCGGTACGCCGGTGTGGAACCGTAGAACGCCAGCAACATTCGAGTCGAGGCGTGATTGTCATCGCGGTCGGTTTCCACCGACACGATGATCTCGGGCACCACCTCGAAGTCGCTTTCGCTACGACCTGCAGCAGTCAATCCCTCGCGCACCGCGGGCAGTGTCGACTCGTGGAGGAACCGCTTCGACCCGAAAGGCATCACCAACAAACCATCGGCCACTTCTGCAGTGGCCCTGGTCAACCGGGGTCCGAGCGCGCCGAGATAGATCGGCGGCGGACCGTATGGGTTCGGCCCGGGTACAAAGGTCGGCGTCATCAAGGTGTGCCGGTAGTACTCGCCGCGGAAGTCGAGTCGTTCACCCTCGTTCCACGTGGCAAAAATGGCTCGCAGCGCCCCCACCAATTCCTTCATCCGCGCGACCGGGTGATCGAACTCGACTCCATAACGCTTCTCGATCTGCGCTCGAATCTGCGTGCCCAGACCCAAGATGAAGCGCCCTTCGCTGATCAGCTGTAGGTCATTGGCCTGATGGGCGAGCTGAATCGGATTGCGAGGGAATGCAATCGCAACATTCGACATGACGTCGAGATTCTTCACCGACGATGCCAGCACCAGCGGGGTGAAGACGTCGAACGGTCCTTCGAAGGTGAACACGCCTGACGCGCCGGCTTCCTTGAGCACTTGTGCCCGTTCGAGTGCATCGGTCGGGCCGAACAGCGCTGTCATGATCTTCATACCTGGCGCCTAGCTCGCCGCGTCGGTCCAGTCGGAGAATCCCGACGGATGGTGCGGCCCGATCACGCCGTGCTCGAACAGACCCGCGCCCTCGCGCACCGATCCGTCAGCTTCGGTACACACGGCCTTGCCGACATGGTCGATGAGACTGAACGGCGCCCGGGCCATCACCTCTGGATCCGTCAGATCGAAGTCGACGCGTTCAGCGAATGGTGCACCCTTCCAGCTGCCGTGGGCCCACGAGGAGTCGCCACCGTAGCCCGACCCGAAAGCGATGGGAGCAAACAGCTTTGACTCGACGTCCAACTCGATCTTGTCTCCGGCGCGGTTCATGAACTCCACATGGGCGCTCCGAGGAATTCTTGTGCCGGGCTGGTAGTCGACGCTCACCCGAACTCCGTCGAGCTGCTCGACGCGGCCGTCTCGCCACCTGCGTGTGCAGTCGTACAGGCTGCGGTGGCCATCGGGATCTTCCTGCAGGATCAGGAACAGTTGGTAGTCGTCGAACGCCAACGGCAGGTACAGCCACCACATTCCACGGAACGAAGCGTCTGGCCGACCGGCCGGCTCGGCCTCGCCGACAGGTCGGATGCCCCACGAGCGGTCACGGCTCGCCACGCTGCTGTCGTGACTGACTTCCAGTCGTTCGCCATCGACATCGATCCAGCCCTGCCACGAACCGACCTGCGCAAAGCGAGACGCCTGCAAGGTCACCCGCCTATCGGTGAGCATCTGGTGCGGCTCCTCCAACGCGGCGGGAAACAGCCCGCGCCAGGTGAGGTCGGCGGAAATACCCTCGGTCTGCGCCAATGTCAGATGCACCTGCTGTAGCGGCTCGATGACATCGAGGCGGTAACCGTTGACGTTCTGGTGAAGGCGATCGTCGTCGATGGCGTCGCTGAGGTGCACCGCGGTCTGGGTGTCGCCGCGACGAACGACGAAGTAGGCGTCCTTGACGCCGAGGCGTGGGTAATAGCCGATACCGGTCAGGGCCATGAAACGGCCCTCCCGGTCGAGCACGTTGAAGTACGACCGGTCGTAGAAGTTTCGATCGGACGTAGCCGGCCAGGTCAGAGGCGCGGGCGTTTGGTGAATGGGAAACTCGTCGAGCGGGCTCAGATGCACTAGCTCTCCTCAAATACGATGCGTACCGTATTGGAACTATGGTGAAGCCATGACAGCAGAAAGCCGCAGTGAAAACAAGAGCGCTGTGCAGTCCACACCTGGGCGGCCGCGTGACGGCAGGATCGATGCCGCGATCATCGCTGCCACACGCGAGCTGATCCTCCAGACCGGCTACTCCGCGTTGTCACTCTCGGCGATCGCTGCGCGTGCCGGAACCACCACTGCTGCCATCTACCGCCGGTGGTCGGGCAAGGCGCAGCTGGTTCACGAAGCCGTGTTGTACGCCGAATCGATACCCGTGCCAGATGGTTCCGGCGACATCCGCGCGGAGATCCGGGGTCTGGTCGAGACGGTCCGGGTCATCTTCGACAGACCGGAGGTGCGGTTGGCGCTGCCGGGCCTGATCGCGGACACCGTTGCCGATCCTCAGCTGCACGCCATGATGATCGCGCGATTGGGTGGCAATCTCACGGCATTCGAATCTCGGTTCGGACAAGAGCGCCGCGACGACGACCATCTGCCCATGCTCGCCGAGGTGGTCGCGGGCACTGCGATCTTTCGCATTCTCATCCGAAGCGACGCAGCTCTCGACGACACCTGGGTGGACGAGATGACCAAGATGATCACCGACCGTTGGCCCCCAGAGAAGTCGCTGGATCACTCCTGAAATCACTTTCCTGCCCACCCAACCGGCTTTGACGGCGGGGAACTATCGTTCGCCGTATGCGCTTTGATGAGTACCAGAACTTCGATGCACTCGGACTCGCTCAACTCGTCAAAGACGGTGACGTGACGGCCGGCCAGCTCCTCGATCTCGCGCAGCAGCGGGCGCATGAGGTGAACCCTCAGATCAACGCAATCGTTCGCTTCATGAACTCGCAGGCAGACGAGCACGTTGCCGGTGGACAAGTGGGCCCGTTCAGCGGCGTCCCATTCCTGATCAAAGACCTGGCTCAGGACTATCGTGGCCTCCCGAGCAGCAGCGGTTCGCGATCACTCGTCAATGTCCTCGCAGGTGAGCATTCCACTGTGGTTCAGCGATGGCTCGATGCAGGACTGGTGATATTCGGCAAGACGAACACCCCCGAGTTCGGCGCCAAGGGGATCACCGAGCCCGAGCTGTTCGGGCCCGCGCGCAATCCGTGGGATCTGACTCGGACACCTGGAGGTTCGTCGGGCGGATCCGCCGCGGCTGTTGCCGCCGGCATTGTTCCGGTCGCCGGCGCCAACGACGGCGGTGGCTCTATCCGGATCCCGGCCGCCTGCTGCGGACTCGTCGGTCTCAAGCCGGGCCGCGGGCTCCTCCCCATGGGTCCAGCCATCGGTGAGGCGATGCACGGCGCCGCCGCGCAAGGGGTTGTCTCTCGCTCGGTACGGGATACCGCGGCGATGCTCGACGTGCTCGCCGGGGGCGAGCCGAGCGGCCCGTTCCTGCCTTCCGTCCCGCCTGACACCTACCTCTCACAGGTGGGTGCCGATCCCGGACGGCTACGTATCGGCGTCTGCTCCACATCGGGCATCAATCCCGATCCCCATACAGAAGCGGTGGCGGCAGTCGACGGCACCGCGAAGGCTCTTGCCGACCTCGGACACGACGTGGAGATCCTGGACCAGCAGCCGTTCGACGACCTGGCGTTGGCCCGCGACTTCTTGCTGACCTGGTTCGTGTACCTGGCGTGGGAAATGGACGACGCCAAACGCCGATCAGGTTGCGACGACTCTGATTTCGAGATCGACACGCGGGTGATGGCCGCACTGGGGCGAGCCCATGGCGGTGTCGAGTACGTCGATGCGGTCATGCGCCGACACGAACATGTACGACAACTGTCAGCGTATTTCGAGAAGTATGACCTGCTGATGACGCCAACTCTGGCCGAGCCTCCGCCACGCATCGGCGCGTTCGACACTCCCCGCCCTGCCCGCATGGCGGCGTCCGCTCTTCTGAGAACTCGTACAGCCGGCCTTCTGCGGCATGCCCCGTTGGTGGACAACATGATCCAGAGCAACCTCAGTTGGGTGCCCTACACACAATTGGCGAACCTGACCGGGCGTCCCGCGCTGTCGTTGCCACTTCACTGGACCCCGGAAGGCATTCCGATGGGTGTGCAGTTCACCGCTCAGCTCGGTGGTGAAGCCATGCTCCTGCGTCTCGCAGGACAACTCGAACAAGCGATGCCCTGGGGACAGCGCTGGGCCGACCTCTCCCCCAACAGCTAGCCTCCGTGTGAGAGATTAAGTGTAGCAACGCTTTCCGACATCGCCTGACCACTGCCACGTCAGCCGCCACCAGATGTCCGCCGGAACTCGTCCGGCGGTGAAATGGATCTGAGGGCGCCTGCCTCGATCGCTCGTGCAAACGTGGCGATCGCTCTGCCCGTGACATCAGGCTGGATGAGCGGGAACAAATGACTGGCGCGAGGTATCACGGTCAGATGAGCCCGGGGCGAAATCGCTTCGAAGCGGCGTTCATTGACGCGAAACTGGTCCCAGCCGCCATTGATGAATTCGATCGGACCTGGATACCGCGCGAGTTCGCCGAGGGCATCGAAACGGGAGACCTCGGCGACAACATCTTTGATCGATGCCAATGCGAGGCCACCGACTTCCATATCGTCAGCGACTCGGCGCCCGACCGATGCTCGGGTGAGCCACCTGCTGATGGCCGCTGCCTGCTCGGGTAGGTACGCGGTCGTCGCCCCGAACGCCCGAAACGGGGCTGCATAGAACGGGCTGGGTTGTGCGGTCGCGCACATCGCCACCAACCCACTGACCAGGTCTGGACGCCTGCCCGCGACGGCCATCGAGACGTAACCGCCCATCGACATGCCTGCAACGATGGCGGGTGACCCGAGCTCCTCGATGGCCTTGACCACCGTGTCAACGGCACCTGCAAGCGTGAACGTCTCCCCCACCCGTCTGCCATGACCGGGCAGATCCGGGAACACCACTTCGCGGTCGGGGATCGCGGCAGCGATTCGGTGCAACGATGCCCCGCTGACACGAATCCCGTGGACGAGAACAACCGGTGCGGGAACGGGCGCAGACACGGGAGCCAGTATGCCCTCAATCCTCGATGGGCCCACAGGTCCAGCTGCCCCCCTGCGCCAAACCGTCACACGAAATTCTCGAAAGAGTTGCGCAGCAACACTCGAGTTGAACGGCCGGGAAACGGTCCGGTCTCTGACGCAGTCCGATCCTGCGTCCACTTCGGCGGGCGACTTCCCCGACGGCTCATCCCAGGCGACGTAACCTGCTCCAGACAGGTCCATGCTCGAGCCACACGTAGTCCGGATTCGGACGCACCGGACGACCGCGTAGCCGATTCAGCCGTGGCGATTCGTCGATCAGTGACGTGAGTATCTCGAGTTGCCGCAGCGTCCATGCCCGCCGGGGACGAACAGCTATCTGGTAGGCGCCGAGGTAGTCGGTGATTTCTTCACTGAACGCGGTCTTGAACTGGCCTACCCCGTGGCGGGGATGAGATGGATCGGAAATGGTCGACGTCGAGGGTGTCCCATCGAGGTCGTATCGCTCGCATCCCTGCTCCCGCGCCCACTGCATGATCTCCCACTGCAGCGCGTACGCCGCGCGGCTACCTCCCAGTCCACACAGGAACGGGTCGCCAGGGCGCTTGCGAATCGAGCCCGCCCCCAGGTAGAGCGCATTCTTGCCCAATTTCGAGACGAACGCGCCGACCACCACCTCGCCCTGGTGCCGAGCCAGGAACAGCTGACCGTCGCCGGACGCTTCGTACTGCTGGAACAGCGCAGTCGACGTCTCGAGGCCGGGGATCCTGAACCGGCCACCGCTGGTGGCGTCGAGCATCTCGTACAGGATGCGGCAGTTCTCGTCGGTGGCCGGGACCCGTTCGACCGTCACACCCTCCTGCGCTGCACGACGGATCGACTTTCGCGCTCGCTTCTTGAAGCGAGCCTGCACGTCGAGTTCGCTGCCGCGCAGATCCACGATGACCGTGCTGTCGTCCAACCACGTCGGCACCCGCGTAAAACCCTGGGCACGAAGGAGTTTGGCGTCGTCTGCATTCGCCTTCAGTTGGGAACGCACTCGAACCGCGGTGATCCCGTTCTCCGCCCCGAACGCAGCCACTGCGCGGCCGGACCGGATCAGATCGTGAACGTCGAGGACAGGCGGTCCGAAAAGCACCCAGAGCGCTCCCACAAGCGGCACGTCCACCTGGAACGCCGTCACTGCGTAACCGCCCACGATGAGATAGACGGGCCTGGCACCTTGTAAGGCCATGCCATCGATGTTGGCGCGACCGCGATAGACGGTGCCCTCGTCTGGGCTCAGCAGGATCAGTTCGTCCCACCGCGCGATTTCGTCCTCGCCCGCGAATCGTACGTGCGTTGCTTCAGCCGCAGGCTGATGACGTGCATCCCGACGTTGTCCGAATCGCCGACCTGAGCGGACAGTTCTGCCCACCGCCTTTACTGCGCTCATCTGGCAGAGCTCCCGGCTAACGCGGCGCCGTAGCGCTGCTCGATTTTGTCGGCCTTCGGCGGGTGAACGTTCACCCTGGAGAGGTCGCCGTTGTAGTGGCCGAGCACGCGGGGATCCATCACCTTGCGCCACAGCGGCGGGATGAACGCCAGGACCACCATCATGGCGTAGCCCGCAGGAAATTGTGGGGCCTCGCTGCAACTACGAAGGGCCTGGTACCGCCGTCCGGCGCGCGCGTGGTGATCGGAGTGCCGTTGCAGGTTGAGCAAGACGACGTTGCTGACGAGGTGGTCACCATTCCAACTGTGCTCAGGACGCACCTTTCCCAATCTTCCGTCCGGAGTGGGCATTCGCAGCAAACCGTAGTGCTCGATGTAGTTCACCGCTTCGAGTACAAGCATGCCGATGACCGCCTGCAGCGCGAAATATGGCAGCATCGCCCACCCGAAGGCAGCGACGATGACGACGACAATCGCGACACTCACCGACCAGGACTGCAGAATTGTGTTGCGCCAGTTCCAGAATCGGTGGCCCTGACGATGTAGACGAGCGGTTTCGAGCTCGATACCCGAGACAAGTCCTCCATAGAGCGCGCGGGGATAGAACGCGAACAAGGACTCGCCGAATCGCGCGCTCGCCGGATCTGCAGGGGTTGCGACCTTCACGTGGTGGCCGACGTTGTGTTCGACGTAGAAGTGCCCGTACACCGACTGCGCCAACGCGATCTTGGCCAGGCCCTGTTCCAATTTCTCGCGCTTGTGGCCCAATTCGTGAGCGGCGTTGATACCGATCGCGGCACTCATGCCCAGAGTGATCGAAAGACCTACCCGCTCACCCCTGGTCATGTCCGCGAAGGCAAGGCACCAGAAGCCGAAGAACAGGCCCGCGTACTGGAGCGGGACGAAGATGTAGGTGCACCACCGGTAGTACCGGTCCGCCGACAACGTCCGCACCGCATCATCCGGCGGTCCGGCGCGGTCGGGCCCTCGGATCAGGTCGAGGAGAGGGACGACCACGAGGAGCAGGTAACCACCGAAACCCCACAGCAACCCCGACACACTGTTCGCCAGCAGGCACGCGATGAACGGCCCGGCAGGCACGAGTAGACAAAGCGGCCACAGGTGACGTTTGGGGTCCTTCCAAGTGCGAGTATCCGACATACCCCGGTCCTCGACTTCAGCTCTGAGCTGGGTGTGGTGCATCAGCACAGCCACCTCGCCCGCAATCTTCACGCGTCTTCATACTCACGGATCCCTTCCGTGGCACTGCATACCCCAAAACCCGGTTGTTCGACGTCAGGACTGGTTCGCCCGCAATGGCCGCTTTCAGTCCGTCTCGCCGTTCACCAAATGCAATTCCCCACTAATCGTCTGATGCGCAATTTAAACACAGAAAGTCCGTTACCAGATCGCCAATTCGGTCATGCTGGTCGAACTGTGATTTACCGAACCTCTTCGCGCGTGTTCGCTGGCTCGGAAACATGGTTCTGGTAATGAGCTGTGCTAGCAACTTGGTCGGGGAACCAGCTCGTCTAGCTCGTGACTCCGCCGCAGGAATACAGCGATGAGCCAGGGTTCAACACAACGACGCGGACGGCTTCTCGACCACTGGGATGACAGTTGAGTCGAGCATGTCCACGAGAGTCCCTGTGAGCCACCGAAGCTCACGTTTAATCGTCTCGCCGATCGACCAGCAACGGTGGTACCCGTCCACGAATCAAGTTTCGCGATCATTGATCTGCATTCGCAATGCCTCGGCGATTGCCGGGAATGCAGGCTGCGGCGAATCAAGCAGCTGGGGTCACGGCTTCGGGGGTTACCGGCTCGGCGTCCGGGGAGCGTTTCCTGCACTGAGTAGGTGTCTTCGCCGCGCGTTCGCGGCGTGAATACAAAAAGGCAGCCCGGTTCACTCGCGCTGGAAATCGCGTGACAAAGCAGGCGGTTCAACGCCGCCCGACTGCACGCAGCCGTCCGGAGAAGCGACGGATACGCCGCCGCGAGCACCCGGCCTCCTGGTGTCTCATCCAAGTCATCGAACAATCCAGCGCGGGAATTTGCAGATCGGCGACCTGCGTCGCGTGCGGGGCCCTATAGTGGGCCAATCTCCAGTGTCGAGCGACGGCACTGGCGGCACCAGAAGAGATTTTCGTTCGACGGGTAACGCGGCACCGCCCGAAGACGACATCTCCTACAGTGCCTTAGTCGTCGGGGACCGAGATCAAGGAGCCAGTCCCCGCATGCCCTCACCTGCAATCCCCAGCGGCAATCTCGTTCCAGCTTGGAGAATCGACTCGACCGACAAGCAGCCCCGCAGGTCCAGTGGTCGGCGCAGGCCCCGGATCCTGGTCATGAGTGCTGTTGTGGCCGTGCTCAGTATCGGGTTGACGGCCGCGAGTTCGTTCCTGTTCACATTCACGTCCGCATCCGCGCTGACCGGCCATCCGGAGGTGCTGCGAGATGGTTGTTCGTGGGACTCATCCGGCAGCTACGTACAGAACTGCCAGGTCTGGTCCCCGTCGCAGAACAAGTGGGTCACGGTCCAGATCCGCGCGTCGCAGGGTAGTGACCAAGGCGTGTATCTCCTCGACGGCATGCGAGCCCGCGAGGATCGTTCGGCGTGGACAACCGATGTGAGGGCCGCGGACGTCTACGACCACACCACCGACACCACGCTGGTGATGCCCGTGGGCGGCGCATCCTCCTTCTACACCGACTGGAACGGCGGCGCGGGCGACCAGAACAGCACCATCAAGCAGGAGACGTTCCTGACCGACGAATTGCCCGCATATCTCGCACAGAACTTCGGCGTGAGCCCGTCCAACAACGCCATCATCGGCTTGTCGATGTCGGCCGGCCCCGCGGTCACCCTGGCCGAACGTCACCCCGAGCAGTTCAAAGTCGTGCAGGCGATGTCGGGGTACTACCAAACCGACAACCCGCTGGGCGCGCTCGGCGTGTTCGCGTCTCAGACGTTGGTCTCCAACTACACAAACGGCATCCTCAACATGTGGGGTCCCCCCGGCAGCACGCAGTGGACCGAGAACGATCCCTCGAAGAACGTCAGCAAGTTGAAGGACAACGGGCAGGTCCTGATCATCTCCTCGGGTAACGGCTTGCTGACACCCGGTGAACTCGCCCATCTGGCCCCGCAGGATCAGATCAGCGCCATCGCCTTGGAGATGTTGTCGGCAGTATCGACCATCTTGATGCAGATGCAGGCCAGACAAAGCGGCGCCAACGTGGTCGTCCTTCCCAATTACGGCGGGCACACCTGGGAGAACTGGGGCCGCGGACTCCGCGATGGGCGAGAAGAAGTGACGCAGGCGCTACGCAGCACCCCGCCTGTCACCGCCAAGACCCAGGTGGTCACCGCCTCGGGATCACCGGTGCCGGACGGATCGGCGAAGGTCACCGACGCCGCATTGCTGGCGGCGCAAACCCCCTCGGTGCTCCCGTCCGACATCCCGGAGACGGGAACCGCGCCCGAAAGCGTTGATCCGAGCGCCGACCCATCGGCGACGGAGTCCGCGCCCAGCGGGCCGACGTCCGCAACGGAACCGGCAGCGACCGGCACCGTCACGCCCACCGACACCCCCGCCACCACCACCCCCACTGCAGAACAGTCACAGGTGAACACCGAGGTACCTGCGTTGGACACTCCTTCGGCGACGACCGCACCCCCGGTTACGAGTGGAGCGTCTTCGGCACCGTCAGCTCCATAACCGGGCTTCAGCGGGCGGGTGACAGCGATCGCTGGCGGATCGACAGTCCACCGTCGGACGTGGGCGAGCTACGAGGGGTGACCCGCCCGCTGCCTGCGAAGCGCCGACCACGCCCCGGTCGACCAGAGCGCCCATGCGATCAACACCGGCTGGAAGAGCAATCGGGTGGCACGGGCCTGGTCGGTGTTGAGTCCGAACGCATCACGGTGGTTGATCAGCTGCGCCAGGTTGCCCGGAAACACCGCGACGAAGAACGCGGCCAACACCAGACCGATAGCGGCTCGGCGGCGTTTGAGGAAGACGGTCGAAGTCCCCAGCGCGATCTCGACCACACCTGAAGCGAGAACGGTCACGTCCGGGCCGAATGGCACGAAGTCCGGAACCTGTGCCTGGAAGTCCTGTCGCGCAAACGTCAGGTGTCCGATACCCGCGAACACCAAGGCCGATCCGAGCGCAATGCGTGCGACAGCGCGCGCCGGCTCCTCAGCTGAAGGAGAGTCGGCGAGAAACACCGTCAGAGGGTTTGGCCGATTCGTCATTGGTTTCACCTTGGAGTCGAGGTAGCCGAAGTGGCGTGCTCAACCAGCGTAGGCAACCGCTCTGCACCATGCAGCTCATGTGAACACATCCGTTGTCCGACGCTTGTCGCTGCGCCGTGCAGTTGATCGGTTGTCGCGACCATAGGCAGTCGACCTGGGGTCGTGGTTTACTGTCGCGGGGTCGGGAGCCCAGAATCGACGGCGCGGGGGAATCAGTAAGTGAGACGGCGGTTTTCGGCCATTGTGGCCATTGTGATCTTCTGTGTCATAAGTGAGCTTGCGGCAGCCCCTGTGGCGATGGCCGAGCCCATCACCGACGGCCTTGCGGCGTCCACGCGCATCGAGACGTTGGTGATGGTGACGCCTCAGCGAGCAAAGCTCACCGTCTACTCGCCGACGATGCGCCGGACCGTTCGTGTTGATGTGCTGTTGCCGGCGCGGCCAAGAGCCGCTACCCCACGCCCATCGCTCTACATGCTCGACGGCATCGACGCCGGTGTCTATTCGGGCTACAGCCAGAGCGGATGGACCCAGTACACGGACATCGTCGAATTCATGGCAGACAAGAATGTCAACGTCGTGCTTCCCATCGGCGGCACAGGCAGTTACTACACCGATTGGAAACAGGACGATCCCGCGCTGGGCAGGAACAAGTGGGAAACGTTCCTCACCCGCGAACTCCCCCCGCTCATCGACTCGACGTTCGAGGGCAACGGCCGCAATGCCATCGAAGGATTGTCGATGGGTGCCACCGGCGCATTGATGCTGGCCGTGCGGAACCCTGATCTCTACAGCGGCGCTGCGCTTTTCAGCGGCTGCCTCGACCTCGGAGACCAGACCGCCCAGAATGCCACCACCGCAAGCGTGATGACTCGCGGCGGGGATCCGGCCAACATGTGGGGTCCGGCCTACAACGAGGCGTGGCTCGCCCACGATCCAGGCGCGAATATCGGTGCCCTGCGCGGCAAACCGCTGTACGTCGCGGTCGGAAGCGGTGTGCCGGACTGGTCGATGGGCGTGGCGGGGCTTGCCTCACCCGTCGGCGGAGCGCTCGAGGCCGCAGCGTTGGCCTGCACCCGGACCTTCGACGCCAAGGCCGAGGCGGCGGGCGTAGACATCACGTTCGACTACCGAGAAGGCCTGCATTCCTGGGGCTATTGGAACGACGATCTGCATCGTTCGTGGCCGACGATCCAAAAGGCACTCGGCCTGTGACTCCCCTGTCGCCAAACCTGTCTGTGCAGTGTGCACGCACGCCGTGATCGCTGACCGTCTCGACAGCGATGCGGGTAGCCGCGAGTCAGGCCGTCGCCACTGCAAGCCTGGCAAGTGCCACCACGGTCACGTCGTCGGGATTGTTCGTCCGGGATGCCATGCCAGAGATCGCGTCCACGATCTCGCTGGCGGATGATGCTGCCACGGCGATGGCTGCGACGTGGTCGACAGCGGCCATCGATCCGTCGTACAGGTCCAGAACACCGTCGCTGAAGCACACCACCATGTCCCCCGGCTGGAGGAACAGTTCTTGCATCGTCCAGTCGTCGTCGAGTCCGAGCCCCAGCGGTAGGTCTTTCGATCCGAGTCGCTCCCACGATCCGTCGGCGCGAGCGACCACTGTCAGTCCGTGCCCGGCGTCGGCGTAGAGCATCCGGCCGTCCTCGGCGCGAATCCTGGCGTGGAAAAGCGTCGCGAACGATTCTGTGTCTCCCAAATCGGTTGCGAGGCAGTCTGCGGTCCGCGTGAAAGCGACAACCGGGTCCTCATCGTTGCGGGCGCTTCGCACCACAGCGCGAGCTGTCGCCGCGATGATGCCCGCACCGACACCCTTGCCCATCACGTCTCCGAGGGTGAAACCCAGACCGCCGCGGATGGGATACCAGTCGAAGAAATCGCCTCCGATTGCGGTTGACGGAATGCATGCGCCCGCAACCTGATAGCTCGGCAGCGGTGTTCCACTCTTCGGCAACAATGC
Organism: Williamsia muralis NBRC 105860; assembly: GCF_001598915.1. Classification (GTDB taxonomy): domain Bacteria; phylum Actinomycetota; class Actinomycetes; order Mycobacteriales; family Mycobacteriaceae; genus Williamsia; species Williamsia muralis. The sequence goes on from NZ_BDAP01000003.1 coordinate 595,643, forward strand.
CCGCTGAACCCGCGAAGCCTGGTCGAGCTCACTGGTCGTCGCACGCTCGCGCCGTTGGATGACAGACAGTTTCTTTCTCGACAACCGCGACAATTCGTTCACCACGGTCGCTGCGAATGTGAATGCGCACGCACTGAACAATCCGCGCCACAACTCGTTGGGATTGTCGGACACACTCGTGCCCAGAGCGAATGGCACGAGGAGGGCCGCACACACGCCGAGGAACGAATAGAAGATGAATCGACGGCCCTCTGAACTGGCGAACCAGATCACCGGCAGGATCACCAGAGACGCGAAGATCGACTTGCTCTCTCCCGTCGCGAAACGAAGCGCGCCACACGCGAACAGATCGAGCGTGGGAACGATGAAGCCATACCGATACAACGACTCGTCACGGGAGAAAGCAACGGCGAGAACGGTTGCGATCACGGTGACCAGCACCGCGCTCACCAGCACCCGCGCATCGCTGACGACCAGCGTCGGGATGGTCCCACTGAGGACCACCGCCACCGAGAAGAGCGCAACGAACGGAAGTTGTTTGAGCAGAGGCGAAGGTCGATCCACACCCAATCGGTGACGAAGAGAGCCTTGCGGCATGAACTCCCTTTCCCGAAATAACGAATGTCTGATTCGACACTAGTGGACTGATCGACGATGAGCTCGGGGGCATTCGGCGTCGTGGTGATGTCAGTTCCCGAAAAACAGTGGCTGCGAAGCCATCAGCCCGCTCCATGACCTTTGGACAACCGGGCTGCTGCAAAGCGGAGAATCCGTTCCCGAGTTCGACGGCGTTCCGCCACATCAGGTGCGATCGAATGCGGCGAGCAGCATTCGCGCGCCGGTCGAGATCAGATTCTGTCGGTCAGAATGTTCAGGTCGTAGTAGAGCAATGCGCAGACAAAGGCTTGCGGTCGCGCCCATCGTGAGGAAGACGAGGTCGTCGAGCGCCGCGCCCTCCAGGTCGGGTCGCAGACGGGCGGGGAGAACGCGGGCCAGCGGTACCAAAGGGCCCTCCACCTCGCGCCAGGCGTCACCGAACTCCGCCTCATCCGAGGCAAAAGAAGCGCGGAGCACAGGGGCGTGTTTCTCGAACGCAGAAGTGAGGGTTTCCACCACGATCACCATGGCGTCCATCGGATCCTTGTCCATGGCGCTGCCGACGCCGGTTGCCAGTTCGGTGGTGATCTCGTGAACCGCGGTGGTCCGCAGGTCGTCGATGATGGCGTCCATATCCGCGAAGTAGCGATACACCGTACCGATGCTGACGTGTGCAAACTGCGCCAGCTGCTGGGTTGTCGGGCGGCGGGAGGGCTCGCGCCGGAGAAGCTCCACGGTTCCCTCCAACAGCGCCTCACGCATCTCGACTCCGCGTTTCTGTCGCGGTGTCACGCGTCGATGTGGTGGGGTTCCACGGGCCCTCTGGGTGGTCACAAAAGTGAATAGTAAGTGAGGAATCCTCGTGTTTGACTGAGATCATGACTACCGTGCCACCGAATGACCTGGTGAACACCGATGTTGCGGTCGCCCGATTCGGCGACGCCGGTCGGGTATGGCTCGAGGCCATGTGGCTGGGCGACGACCTGGCGGATGCCGTCGTGAACGACGACTTCTCCGAGACGTCGGCCTCCTCGGCAACCGAAGCCGTGTGGACTGCGCTCGCCGACGGTGTTCAGGCGGTGTCAGACGCTCCGCAGTCTCTGCAGGATCTCTTCACATTTCTGGACACCGAACCCGACTGGGTGGACCATGAGCGGCTCGACCGCGCCGCCGATGCACTGATACGCCACACCGCCGCGCTGGGAATCGTACTGGGGGCGGCGTCGCTGGTGCGGGGTGCATGCAACACCATCGCCGGGAAGCCGCTGGCACTGACAGGCCGGTACGTATCCCAGCCGGCCATTCGATCGGTTGAGGTCGGCGAGTGGCTGCGCAATGTGATCACACCCGGGGGGATGCGTCGTGGCGGCGACGGCTTCGCTTACACCGTGCGGGTTCGGATGATCCATGCGCATGTGCGCCGCGCCCTTCGGGATCTACAGGTGTGGGACGAGGCCGCGTGGGGAGTACCCATCCCCCAGCCCTACATGGCGTTCACGCTGGCCGAGTTCGGCCACATCGCCATCGACGCGATGCACAAGTTGGGCGTTCGGTTCACAGACCGCGAACTCGCAGACATCTACCATCTGTGGAGATACGTCGGACATGTCGTTGGCATGGACGAGCGGCTCAACCCGGTCAGCGAATCCGATCAGATCCGGATCGAGGAACTGTACCGGTTGACCTCGCCGGGGCCCGGTGAAGACGACCGCGACTTCGTCGTGGCACTCACCGACGACTATCTGATCCCCGAACTCGCCAATGCGTTGCCTGGACCGCAACGGATCCGCCACGCGGCCGCCTCCACGCTGATGCGATCGCTGCAGAGGGTGTTCATCGGCGACGACGCGGCCGACGAGTTGCACATTCCCGACGGTCGACTCAAGCACATCGTGGGTCGCGTCGGTCCGCTCCTGGCTGTCGCGGCGCGTGTCCGGCTGGCCGTGGCCGTGGACCCTGACAGGCTGACCCGCAGTGCCTATCTCGCGCGCGACGAGGACATGGATCGGATGCGGGCCGCATATCGGGTCACACATGATCTCGTGGACAACGCCCCGCCCACCCCGCTGCGGGCTGCAGCCGGACGGGGCTGACCGCCTCGGGCGTCCCGGATGCAGTCAGCCGTCTGCGACAATTCGAACGATGACGTCACCGATCACCGCCTCCCGCTCTGATTGTCTCGCCGAGCATTCATGACGCGGTTTCTTGTTTTTGCACTACTGCTCGCGCTGGTGTCCTACTGGCTCCACCGGCGACTTGTCCGAGCCACCGGCGTTGCCCGCCCGTGGTCGATCATCGTCGACATCCTCCTCGGCTTGCTGTGGGTACTGGCGATCATCGGTGTCGGCAGCGGGGAGCTGCTCGACCCGTCGTGGGCTCGCACCCCCGGATTCGCCGGATGGGTGTGGCTGGGAACAGTCTTCTACCTCGTACTCGGACTTGCGGTCATCGCCTTGGCATCCCTTCTCGCGCGGATGGTTCGGCGTCTTCGGGGCTCGCGGAGCGAGTCGTTCGATTCGGCCCGTCGCCGCGCGATCCGAATTGCCACCGTGGGGGTGGTGATAGCTGCCGTTGCTACGACGAGCTACGGAGTGGTCGAAGCGGCACGACCTGAGGTCGTCCGTGTCACCGTGCCGCTCGCGGCGCTTCCCGACGAGTTCGACGGATTGCGGGTGGCTCTGATCTCCGATCTCCACGTGGGACCCTCTCGCGGCGGCAAGTTCACCGCACGCGTGGTGGAAACAGTGAATGCCGAACGCCCAGACCTCGTTGCCATCGCGGGCGATCTCGTCGACGGAACGGTCGAGAAGGTGGCCGGCGACCTGCAACCACTCGAACGGCTGTCGGCGCCACTCGGGGTGTACGGCGTCAGCGGCAACCACGAGTTCTATGCCGACGACGGAGGCCGGTGGCTCGACGTGTGGGACAGGCTCGGCATCCGGACGCTTCGCAACGAGCACGCCGTGGTCGAACGAGGGGGCGCAAGCATCGACATCATCGGCATCCACGATTACTCATCTCCGAAGCCCTACGAGCCCGACCTCAGCCGAGCACTCGACGGGCTGGACCGCGAACGCTTCGGTTTGCTCCTGGCCCACGAACCGCGCCAGGCGTTCGAGGCCTCCGACATGGGTGTCGATCTCCAGCTCTCCGGTCACACCCACGGAGGTCAGATGTGGCCGATCCGCTACCTCGTGCCGCTGCAGCAGCCATCCGTGGAAGGCCTGGACCGAGTGGGCGAGACCACGTTGTACACAACACGGGGTGCCGGAGCGTGGGGTCCTCCGACCCGTGTCGGCGCGGCGCCAGAGATCACCATCTTGGAGCTGGTGCGTTCTCGGTGAATGGTTTTCGCCCGTGACACGCGGGAAACATGCGAACGCCGCGCCGACCCACCGGCGTGTCGACGGGGCAGCGGTCGCGCGTCTCGGAGACTCTTGCTTAGATGTGTCCTATGAGTACCTACACGTCGATCGACGCTGCCATCGATACATTCCTCAACACCAACCCCTGGGCCGTTGACGTCCTCCAGTTCTTCTTGAACGGCCTGCCCTGATCAGTCGCTGAACGGGCTTCGTGCCCGCAGCGCAATTGTTCGACCGAATCGGTCCGTCGCCTCACGGCGACGGGCCGATTTGCTATATGCAACATGGCCATTCATGAGTTGACTCCGGAACTCTCCGAGTCTCGATTCCTCACTCCCCCGTAAATTCCCCGCCTGACAATCCACGGTTGCAGCACCCGGTCGATCGACCAGGCCGGAAAGCGAAACGGGCGGCCCGAGGGTGTGAACACCTCGAGCCCGTCCGGTTGAACGCCGAGGACTGACCCCCACCTCCTCTGGCGCGGACGGTAACCCCGTAATGAACGCCCGGCCAATTCCGCACGAACGTTGCGAGCGACGAGACGGTCGGCCCTGTTCCGAGCCGACCCACGCAACGGATCGCTCGCAGCCACATCCCCCAGAGCGAAAACACCCGGGTGCCCCGGTACTTGCAGCTGATCGTTCACGCGAACGAATCCCTCTGCGTCGAGCACGCTTTCGGGCAGCCAACCGGTGTTCGGACGTACGCGGCCGACCGCCCACAACACTGCGTCGGCAGACGCTGGAGCCTGCCCGGTGGTCCACGTGACGGATCCTGTTGTGATCTCATCGCCGACGAACCCGTCGTCCAAGGCGGCACGATGGCCAGGGTGGAGCTGAACTCCGAGGTCCATCAAACGGCCTCGAACACGGCGCCAGGTTCGGATGTGGTGTTGGGGAAGAGCTCTCTCGCCGGGGTACCACAGGCTGACCTTCTTCTCCGACCACGTGCCTGCCACGTTGGCCGCGCTGCTTACAGCCGCGGCGCCACCCCCAATCACCATCACAGATGGTGCCGCAGCGAGCCGTTCATGCGCTGCGAGTAGACCGGCTTTGACCTCGTCGGGCGACTGCATCGTGGGTGTGCGCCAGAATCCGTTGCTGACTCCTGTCGAGATGACCAGAGCGTCATAGGATTCGACCGACGTCGAGTCGTCCGCACTCCTCACGGCCAGGGTTCGTGCCGCCAGGTCGACGTCGGTGATCGTGCCGTGGACCGTGCGAACGCCATCGAGGCCCCGAAAGCGGTCGAAGGAGACCCAGTAGTCACGAGACCAGTCGTCCGGTCGGCTCAACCGCGTTCCCAGTTCCTGCCCGCTGACCAGACCAGGTTTGACCGAGATACCCACGACATCGACGTGGCCCGCCAGGTGAATCGCTGTCAGCACCCCACTGTCGCCGAGGCCGGCCACGACAACTCGCTTGCGTGTCACACGGTCACCCGTCGCGGACGCCATGGGACAAATCTCGGTACGCGGTCGATCACGTCCTGGTATCCCGCGCGGCGTTCCAGGCTGCGCTTCTCCATCATCGGAATACTGGCCCCCAAGAACATCCCGAGCATTGCGGCTGCGCCCAGGAACAACCACCACGCGTCAGAAGGCGACACAGCAACCCCGAACAGCGCCAAGGCAAACCAGAACCCGAACTCCCCGAAGTAGTTCGGGTGTCTCGACCAGCCCCACAGACCCCGGTCCATCACCTCTCCGGGTCTTCCGTCCCGAACGAATCGATGTAGCTGAGCGTCGGCGACGAGCTCGAGCCCTACGGCGGCCAGTCCCGCGACGAACGCGATCGCGGTGAGCCAGATGATGTCGTCACCCGGACGGGTGACGGCGATGTAGACCGGCAGCATTCCCGCGAAGACCTGCAAGGTGGGGATCAGGTGGATGGCAAGAAGATCGGTGACGAACTCGAATCGGCCGGCCTGACCGCGCAGCATCCCGTACCGCCAGTCCTCGTGGTGCAGGCCGGGAAAACCGCGGATCCAGTTCGCCGTCAGCCGTACTGCCCAGAGCATCACCACGATCGCGATCAACCAGCAATGCACCTCATCGATGCCGAGGTCGCCGCCGGCCCACCAATAGATCATCAGGAGCGGCGGAACGACACTCCAGTAGGCGTCGTAAAAACTGGAGTTGCGATAGAACCGGCTGAACCCGAAGATGACCACGGTCGCCAGAACGTCGGCAATCAACGTGTCCAGCCACAGCCACGCCGTCTTCGGGCCCCATCCCAACCAGAGGAAGGCCACCAGGATGGCGCTGGAGTATGCCACTGCGATGCGTACGAGTGATGCTGTCTTCGTCACGAGGTCTGATGATGCCAGTACCGATCCCACCGGTGCCGTAAATCGACCATCATGGCCTCCCGCCGATCCCGCCGAAGCGGGCTCAGGCCAGGACGATCACCGCGCACATCGTGAGCGCCACGTGGACGAGGCTGTACAACTTGTAGGCCAAACGATTCCGTGCCCGAGTGTTGCGGATCGCGGTGAGTACGGCCGTCGGCCAACACAACAACGCCATCAACCCTGAGGCGATCGCGACTGCGACATCGGATCCACCGCTGGTGCGGAACAGCACCAGATAACCGACCGCCGGCCAGATCACCATCATCACCACGAACCAGGTGCGCACAGCGGTGGCGCCGAAGAGCAGCGGCTGGGTCACCCGTCCGATGATCCGGTCACCGCCCATGTCCCGGACATCTTCGATCGAGAGAGGGATGATGAACATCGTGGCCAGCGCGACTATCCAGAACCAGGCTGTGGCGTCCAGTGAATGCGCTATCGCCCACGAACCCCCGAGCTGTGCGATCACACCTACCCACGTCGTGACCGGCTTCCACAAGATGTAGAACCTGGGCTTGAGGAAACGGTGCGTGATCTGCACCGTCGCGATCCAGACGAGGGCGGCAACAAAGGTGGTGAGACCGAGCGTTGCCGACAGGCCGACAAAGATGGCCGAGCCGACGTAGTTCCTGCGCCACATCCCGGACGGCGTGACCAGGCCTGACGGAATCGGGCGGTAGGGCTTGTTCGCATGGTCTTCTTCAGAGCCACCCGCTTGATTGGCGGTGTCGAAGACATAGATGAAGAGCATCGACCACAGCACACTCGCGACCATCGCGACGGCCAGTTCGATCGCATCGAGGTCGAATCGCAGTGCCGCGGTCAACGTGAAGAGCACCGGCGGCAGACTTGCGACCCAGACGTTGTCGGCGTTGAGCCTGGCGGTGACGACAAGCTCACGGCGCACACTCCACCGCGGTGTCACCGCTCGTGGAGACTTCTCCTCGACGTGCACGACTTCCCCGTCTTCCTCAACCATCGGTCGGCACAATTGCCGAATGCCAATACGCTACTGAACACGCGTTCACAGTTCGAACCGAACCTCGGTCAACTGCTCATCGTCAGAATCCGCCTCGCGGCGGAACCACCGTTTGTACCGGCCGGCCGGCGTCGGCGATGACTTGAAAGGAGCCCACCAATTGAATCAGCTCCTGCTCGATGAGGGATTCCCCCACCGGCCTCGCCGGGAGCTCGCACCCGGCGCGGTCCACATCCCGGCCTGGTTGACGCTCGAGCAGCAGCGGTGGCTCGTGGCGCAGTTCAACGAGTGGGCGACCGGACCGGTACCCATCCGCGCGGCGCGGGTGCGCGGTCGTGAGATGTCGGTGCAAATGGTGTGTCTCGGGTGGCATTGGCAGCCGTATCGGTACAGCCGGACGGCCACCGATGTCAACGGTGCGCGAGTCCTCGACTTCCCGGACTGGATGGCCCGACTCGGCCGCAAGGCAGTCGCAGACGCTGTCGAGCACACGCCGTCCGGGGAGGCCTATGAGCCGGACGTCGCCCTCGTCAATTACTACGACGACTCTGCTCGCATGGGGATGCACCAGGACAAGGACGAGCTCTCCAGAGCGCCTGTTGTCTCCCTGTCGATCGGTGACACATGCCGATTCCGATTCGGGAACACCGAGAGCCGCAATCGCCCGTACACCGACATCGACCTCGAATCCGGCGATCTGTTCGTCTTCGGCGGGCCTTCGCGGCTGGCCTACCACGGGGTCACGAAGATATACCCGGAGACCGCACCATCCGGTTGTGGTCTGGCTCAGGGCCGGATCAACATCACCATTCGGATGACAGGGATGGACGGGTGACCGGTCACCAGTAGATTCCGGGGACGAGGCGGGCAATCCGCTTCGCGGACTTGGGGATCGGCGGGGTGGCCGGCAGGCTCGACCGCGTCTGACGATCCGCCGACGGCTCGGGCGAAGTGGCTCCGTCGTCCGCCGGAGCACCCTTGGCTGCGGCGGAGTCCGGGAACAGGCGGTAGGCCTGATGCAACAAAAGGTGTTTGAAGCGGGGCGCGAACAACCCGGTGAACTCGGCTGCGGTACCGACTGGGGTGTCGATCCTGTCGGGACGTTTCTCGAGCGCGCGGACCACCATCTTCGCCGCGTCGTCGGGCGAGGCCACAGGAAGCGATTGATAGATCGTCGTGGGCGCGATCATCGGAGTCCGCACCAACGGCATCCGGATCGAGGTAAAGGTGATCCCGTCGTCCAGGGTTTCCGACGCGATCACGTCGCTGAACGCATCGAGCGCGGCTTTGCTCGCGACGTAGGCCGAGAACCGCGGCACCTTGCTCTGCACCCCGATGGAGGAGATGTTCACGATGTGGCCGAAACGACGCTCGCGCATCGATGGCAGCAGCGCGAGGACCAACCGAACGGCCCCGAAGTAGTTGACCGCCATGGTTCTTTCGAAATCATGCATCCGGTCCGTCGACTGCGCGATACTCCGCCGGATGGAACGACCGGCATTGTTGACGAGGTAGTCGACGTGGTCGTGCTCGTCGAGGGCCGTCTTGACCATGGTCTCCACCGATTCGTGATCGGTGATGTCGCACGGGTAGCCGAACGCCGAACCCCCCTCTGCCCGAATGTCTACCACGGCCGCCTGTAGGTCCTCTGCGCCGCGAGCGATGAGCAGGACCGTCGCTCCGCGTTGGGCTATCTTGTGCGCGGAGGCCAGACCGATGCCCGACGATGCACCCGTGATCATCACGACCCGATCTGCGAGTTCTCCTGCAGGACTGGGCCTTCGGGCCAGATCCGGATCCAGGTGGTCGTACCAGTACCGCCAGAGCTTGTCGGCATACGATCCGAACTTCGGCACTGTCAGACCACTGTCGGCCAGTGCAGCTCTTGTGGTCGCCGAGGCGAACAGGGAGGGGAACGTGAGATGTTCGATGACCACGGGCGGTATCCCGATCTGGTCGAGCACGAGATCGCGCGCGATCTTCACGCCCGGTAGGTCGCCGAGCCCGAGAAGCGGACGTGCGATCGGCGCCGGAACCGAGCCCACTGCCATCGGCGCACCTGCGGCACGCGCCAGCGCTCCGTAGACCTCGCGGACCGACTGGGGCTTCGGGTTGACCAGATGAAAGGCCCGCCCGTCGAGGCCGGGCTGCAACATGAGCTCCACGAGCGCCGCGGCCACGTAGTCGACAGGCACCATGTTGGTGGTACCGATGTCAGGTACCGCGGTGGGCAGAAACGACGGCAGTCGGCTGAGCATTCTCAGTGCGGTGAAGAAGTAGTACGGACCGTCGATCTTGTCCATCTCGCCGGTCTCCGAGTTACCGACGACGATTGCAGGCCGATACACCCGCCACTTCAGTCCCGGTGATTGACGAACCAACTGCTCGGCGATGAACTTCGTCTCGTGGTACGGCGAGGGAAGGCCTTGCCCCAGATCGAAATCGTCCTCGGTGAAGACGCCGGCATGGTCGCCGGCCACCGCCACCGAGGACACGTGGTGGAACGTGGCGTCGAGTTCGTGAGCCAGGTCGATCATGGATCGGGTGCCGTCGACGTTGGCCGCCTTCGACTCCTCGGCGCTTGCGGTCATGTCGTACACCGCACCGAGATGCAGGACGTGATCTGCTGCCGGCGGCGGCTTCTCGAGGCCCAGTCCCGGCGCGGTGAGGTCACCGACGATCGGAACCACCCGATCGCCGCCCACCCAGGTGGCTGCCAGCCGCTCCATCCGCTCGACGGAAGCCTTGCGCACCAGCACATAGACCTGAGAGTCGGGATCTCGTTCGAGAAGCTTCGGCAATACGTTCCGACCAAGGAAGCCGGTTCCACCGCTCACCATGTATGCCATCAGACCTCGACCTCCACGCTCATCGTTCGCACTCGGCTGTCGGCGCGCGTTACTCGTCGGTAATGAGGGTAGGTCAACAGATCGCCCAGCAACTCCCGGTTCTGTATATTCCGGGCTACCTATCCGCCGGGCGATCACCAGCGAGTCACATGCTCGTACCGACGATCCGGCCGCCGCCTGCGTTCTTGGCCCGGTACATCGCCGCGTCGGCGTTACCGACCATCACATCGACGATGTCGCCGTCCTCCGGGGGCCACGAGGGGACAAACGTCGTGACCGTCCCGATGCTGACGGAGACGAAATCGGTGCCCTCTCCCCCCGCCAGACTCTGCCTGATGCGTTCGGCGAAGGCCTGGGCCTGCTTGGCATCGAGGTGCGCGAAGATCGCGAACTCGTCGCCTCCGATTCTCGCGAGAGCGTCCGCTCCCCGGCACAAATCGGCAAGGCAGTTCGCTGTGCGGGTCAGAACGGCATCCCCGGTGATGTGGCCGTGCGCGTCGTTGATCGATTTGAACTTGTCGATGTCGACGACAAACGCAGTGAGTGGCGACCACGGCGGATAGACAGCATGCGACTGCTGCAACGCCTCGGCCAGACCACGCCTGTTCAACACGCCGGTGAGTGCGTCCGTGAACGACTCCTTCGCATCGCGACGCAGGAATGTGAGCGCGATCTGCGCGAGGATGTTCGTCGAGAGTCCGGCGCACATTGCGGTGAGTGCGAGCGCAGAGGCCACCAGGACGGACGTGCCAGGCGACATCACCGAGTACGTGTACGTGGCAACTATGACGACAAACAGGTAGGCCAGCTGTGCGGACATCAATCGGGGCCCGTGAACGAAGGTCACGTACATCCCTGGGACAACAAACAGATTCAGCAGGGCAAGGGCCACGACCGGCTCCCCGACGAACAAATAGGTGGTGATGGCCGCGTCGACGAAAGCGACGAACCATGCCGAGGTCTTCTCGCGGGGCCACGGACGAAACCACCACGCGGCCGAACAGACCGCGAAGCCCATCGCTGCCGCCAGCACAAGACCGTTGGGCAGCAAGCACCTGCAGGGGTTTATCAAGATGACGAGTAACCCGAACAACGCATACACGAGGCAGCAGATCATCGCGCAGACACGCGTGACCAACAGCCACGTGCGCGACTCACCGTAGGTGTGGGCCCATTCGTAGTCGTAGGGCTGGGTGTACCACCAGCGCAACAGGCGAAAAACAACAGCCCAACGGTGTTTGCGAGATGGCTGTGGCAGACGAGACTGTCCACGCTCGGTCCCGCGGAGAAGCCTCATTCACCTTCTATCGTGACGGATGGTCAAAGCGTTAGATCCTGTTCGCAATCGAGCACGGCCTGGCATGGGTGTCGACACTGGACACCTACCTCAGACGACAGAACCCCGGCCGCGGTTTCACCTCGAAGAGATGGCGCAACACAGCGATTCCGTCAAAATTGCCTTTCGGACAGATGATTGACGCTCGCAAATCTGGGTACATCGATCCTTAGGTTGGAGCCGACCGGCCTATCTCTGCATCTACTTACTAGAGAGAACGCGAGACACACAATGACATCTTCAAGTGGTATTCCCATCCACGATCAGATGACGCCGAGTTCTGGGCCATCGCCGACTTCTGGTGAGACGTCAACCGCAGACGTCGCCAAGCAGCAAGCAGGCGATGTTGCCAGCGGCGCTACAGATGCCGGTAAGCACGTTGCTTCGGTTGCAGGCGATCAGGCGTCGCAGGTTGCCGGCGAGGCCAAGACCCAGGCGAAAGATCTGCTGCACCAGACCAAGGGCGAACTGACAACGCAGGCCTCCGAGCAGCAGAAGCGTGTTGCCGGTGGGTTGCGGGCACTCTCCGACGAGTTCGGATCGATGGCCGACAAATCCGAGAATCAGGGTATGGCAACCGATCTCACGCGTCAGGCCGCCCAGCACGCGCAGACGGTCGCATCGTGGCTCGACGACCGGGAGCCCGGACAGATCCTGGACGAGGTGACCCGATTTGCCCGGCGCAAGCCCGGCATGTTCCTGGCTTTGGCTGCAGGTGCCGGCCTGGTGGCCGGAAGGCTCGGCCGAGGACTGACCGCAGCCAACAGCAGTGACAGCGGCTCGAGTTCGGGTGGAACGCCCAGTGCGGCGAATCTCCCCGACAACACGCAAACCGCGCCCATCCCGCCGATCCAGGCTGCTCCCCCGGTCGCCGGGTACGGCAGCGGACAGCATGCGGCTCCGCCTGCGCAGCCCGGTTACGTACCCGAGCCTCCCCCGTACACCGTCGCGCCGGGGTATCAATCGCAGCCCGGTTACCAGGCACAGCCGGGTTACCAACAGCAGCCCGGCTACCAGCAGCCGCCGGCCCCGGGCGTGAACCCATGAGCGCCCCGTACGGCGCACACGCCGGAGAGGGAGCCGAGACCAACCCGCCGTCGATAGGCGAGCTGCTCTCGAATGTGAGCGAAGACCTGTCCATTCTCGTCCGACAGGAACTCGCACTCGCGAAAGCCGAAGCCACTCAGACCGCCAGCCGGGTGGGCAAGGGTTCAGGAATGCTGGCAGGCGCTGCGGTGGCCGGCTACTTCGTACTCCTGTTCCTGTCCATCGCCCTGTGGTGGGGGCTCGGCAACGCGATCGGGCACGCATGGTCGGCTCTTGTCGTCATGTTGATCTGGGCCATCATCGCCGGCGTTCTGGCCGTCCTCGGTCGGACAGCACTGCGCAAGGCCAAAGGACTCCCCCAAACCACCGACACAGTCAAGAACATTCCCGGCGCACTGACGCCCCATCCCCAGGAGAGATCATGACCAGCAGCTCAGACCCCGATCAGATTCGTGCCGAGATCGAGCGCACCCGCGCGGCGCTCAGCTCAGACGTGGATACCCTTGCGTACGAGGCCAATCCGGCCACCATGGCCAAGCGAAAGGTCGGTCGCGTGACCGGTCGGCTCAGTGGCGTCCGTGAGCGCGTGATGGGTTCGGCTCAGGACACCGCCCAGAATGCCTCGGCCACAACCAGTTCGGCAACATCCTCGGTCACGGGTGCGGTTCAGTCCGCGTCCGGCACCGTTCAGGATGCCGTGCAGTCCGCACCCGGTGCGGCAAAGGCACAGACCCAGGGCAACCCGTTGGCCGCCGGCTTGATCGCCTTTGGCGCGGGCCTGCTGGTGTCTGCGCTCATCCCCGCCAGCGAGAAGGAGCAGCAGGCGGCAGTGGCCCTACAGGAGAAGGCTCAGCCCCTCAAAGACGAGGTCACCGAGGTGGCCAAGCAGGCTGCGCAGAATCTGCAGGGCCCGGCGCAAGACGCGGCCGCAGCGGTCAAGGAGACAGCCACCGACGCTGCTGACACCGTCAAGCAGGAGGGCACCTCTGCGGCCCAGGGCGTGCAGGAGCACGCAAAGGACGCGACAAACAAGGTTGCCGACCAACAGAAGTGACGTGGGGTGCCGCGCGGTGGGTCTCCCATCGCGCGGCCACGCGTGCGTCCGCGAGCCGTTCGGGACTGGCCCCTCCCCCCGATCCTCTATCGTTCTTGCACCACCCACAACGGAAAAATGAGGCAGACATGAAGAAGTTCGCAGCACTGGTGGCATTCATCGGTTGCATGTTGTTCGCCGGCGCATGCAGCAGCGACGATGTGCAGGAAGCCACCGATCGAGCTACGGACAGTGCGAAGCAGGTGGCCGGTGACGTCTCGGACGCCACGGGGGATCTACGGGACAACGGCTACATCGAAGCTCTGAAGACTCAGGACGTGACGTTCGGTGATCGCACCAAACAGATCGAGACCGGCAAACTGGCCTGCACGGAACTGTCCAACGGGTCGAGCATCGCCGACACCACAAAGAAGGTGGCCGAGGATGCCGGCATCAGCGAAGACAAGGCTCGAACATTGATCAACATCGCCGTTCCCGCGTACTGCACGCAGAACTCCGCGAAACTCGCCGGCAACTGAGCGTCTTCCATACCCCGCTTCCGGCCCTGACCGAGTCAGGGCCGGAGGTTCGTCCCAAGCTGGGTTCATAGTCTAGACTCTGAACCATGATCGACAGCGTGGCAGCCGTCCTCGGAACCGTAGGTGATCGCTGGGCTCTGCTCATCGTCCGGGAGGTCTCCCTCGGGCTGCGACGTTTTGACGAGATCCAGCGCGCCACCACCGCACCCCGGCAGGTCGTCTCCGATCGACTTCGCCGGTTGACCGAAGCCGGCATCCTCGCAACTCGGCCCTACTCGGTTCCGCGGCGGCGATCTCGCGATGAGTACGTGCTGACGGACGCAGGGCTCGATCTGCTGCCCGTCCTGTCCGCACTGTCCGATTGGGGCGAGCGTCACCTCGGGTCCGGCGCGCTTCCTGACGTCGTCTACCGGCACAGCGCCTGCGGTGGCCGGATCACCGCAGTCCTGCGATGCGAATGTGGCGACCACGCCGATCCGCGCCACCGCCTCGTAGCCGAGGTCAACCGACTGTGACCACAGCCCTGCGTCAACCGTCTGCACCTTTGGAGGACTGATCATGCCCCTCGTCCACGTATCGGATTCTTCGTTCGACAGCCACGTCTTGAGTGGTGACCGCCCTGTGCTCGTCGAGTTCACCGCCCACTGGTGCCCACCCTGTCGGATGATCGCGCCGGTACTCGACCAGATCGCCGTCGACGAAGCGGACGTCGTGGATGTGGTGGCGATCGATGTCGACGAAAACCCCGTCACGACAGCGCGTTGCCGGGTCATGAGTATGCCAACGCTCGTGTTGTTCCACAGCGGCCACGAGCGGGCGCGCATCGTGGGTGCGAAGTCGCGGCAGGCGATCATGCGTGAGCTCCGGCCACACCTGCCGCAAGCTGCACCTGCACATCAATAAGTTGTGACCCACCCATCCCGATGGGAACGCCTGACGACGCCGTCGATTCTCATCGCGATGGTGGTCATCATCGGCAGCCTGGTCGTCCACGGTCTGAGGACGTCGCTGATCGCTCTGCGAATGGCTTCAGATGCACGTCCAGCGACCGGAAAGACGGTGCGCTGACAACCGATCAAATGTCGGCGAGTTTCTTGCGGACGGCCTCGAGTCGCGCTTGTGCGTGTTCGGCCTTGTGTTCTGCCGCAGTCACATTCGACGCAGCAGTACGTTCGGACTTGTGCGCGAACTGCCTTTCCTGCTCCGCTTGTGACAGCTGGCTGCGCAGGTCCTCGATTCGCGAATCCAATTCGGCAACCCGGTCGGCGGCTTCTTGCGCGTCGGCCTGGGCGGTGTCGACGGCTTCTCGAGCTTCGAGCTCAGCACGTTCGGCTGCATCCACTTCGGCTTGTGCGTCGGCTTTTAGCTTCGTGGTGTCCGGCTTCTTCCCCGACGTCGTCGGCTTCGATCTACCGCCCACCACCGTCATGCCCGCAGGACCCATACCGCTGTAGCTCGCTGCGGTGACAAGGCGCCCGGCCCGTACCAGATCGGCGATCTCCGGGTCGGCCAGTGCGGCGTGCAGCGACTGCCCGACCTCACGGGCCGCCGTCTCACTCACCTGCTGCCCACGTGTTGCCGCCAACTCACCCGCGCGGCGCGCCATCGCCCGGATCACGCGCTGTCGTTGAGTGGTCAGTGCGCGTAGGTCGTCGCCAGACAGGTGACGTTGTGCGTCACGGAGAGCCTCGCCCAGTTCGAGTAGTTCTTCCACTTGCTCGGGTTCTTCTCGAGCGAAGTTGTTCACCACCCAGGCGACCAGAGTCGGCTTGCGCATCTTGCCTATCGCGGTCGCGAGTTCGCGATCACCCTCTTTGCGCGCCTGTGTGACACGAGCCTTGCGCACTTCCACGAACTCAGCCGGGTCGAGCCCGTACAGCTCGTCGGCGACCTCGTCGATGTCCACCGGTCGACTTCCTGTGCCCCGCCCCTACGAGCCGGAGGCGATCGGCGAGAGGAAGAAGACGGGAATCGTCCGCTCTGTGCGCTTCTCGTAGACGGCGAAGTTCGGCCACACCGCGAGCATCCTCTGCCAGGCCTGCTCGCGTTCGGCTCCGGTCACCTCACGCCACGAAACCTCGATGGTCTTGCGCCGGTAGATGATCTCTGCCTTCTCACAGGCACGGAGATTCAGAACCCAGACCGGCATTCGTTTGGCGCCGAAGTACGAGCCGGCGATCAGCCAGCCGCCATCCTGGGGCACGCACAGAAGCGGCGTGGATCGTGGGACTCCAGACTTCCGGCCCGGCACGGTCAACGTGATGTTGGGTAGGCCGGCGATGTCGAGCGCACTGAGCCGCCCATTGCTGACCCGCTGCAACCGGGTGTCCCACTTCTCGATCTGCGGCAGCAATTTCGGCATCCACGAGACCGCACCTATTTTAATCGCCACCGGCGTCAGAATCCCCACCGGAACAAGGCTACTCACAACAGCATCACCTCACGGGAGAAGCGGCATCGCAGCCGTCATGTCTCGGTTGTGTCCATGTTGCTCCTGCGCCGCCGGACGATCCCGGTGACCACCGCGACGATCGCGCCGACGGCCAGGACGATGGCCGACGCGAAGGGAAGGGCGTTGTCGACGAACCCGACGATGATGACGGCAGGGATGGCCAGTGCCGGCCACGGGAAGATGGTTTTCCAGTTGCTCGAACTCCAGCCGACGATGCAGCAGACACCGCTGATGAACAGCGCCAGACCACCACACAGCACCCACCGCCCGGTTGCAGTCAGTTCGCCTACCGGGTGCAGGACGTACTGTTCGATGCCGACCCCGAGAAGAGCAGCACCGAGGGTGAGCGGCAGATGCCCGTAGATGTACCCGTCGGCGCGGCCGCTGCCGACCGCACTCTCGTCGTCCTGCAGCAGCGTCTTCGCCTCTGCGCCACCGATGTCGAAGTACATCCACCACACGGCAGCCGCGATGGTGAAGCCGAGAGCAGCAACACTGAGCGACGACCACGCCCAATGGGTCTCGTGCATTCCGAGCACGATGGCCGAGATCGATTCACCGAGAACCAGGATCACGAACAAACCGAAGCGTTCCGGCAGATGTTCGAGGTGCAGTGGGACATCAGGACCCCACCGGGTGGCTGCGAACGGCGCCATCGCTTCGATCGCTATCCCCAACGCCCAGAGCCAGTACGTGATCGGCGACGGGGTCAGCAGCGAGACCGTCCAGATCAGTGCGCTGACCACCGTCGCGGCGAAATACAGGTTGATCGTGACGCGGACTTCGCTGATGTGTCGCCACGCCCGGAGGTAGAGGCCGGCGAGGATCACGCGGGTGGCGATGTACCCGACCGCGAAGGCCACTGTGCCGTCGCCACCGACGGCCGCGGACGCGCTCGCCGCCATGACCGCGACCGCGAACGTGGCAGCCAGCTTCAGCACCCGGTAGAGGACGTCGTTCGTGTCGAATCTGTTCGCATACAAGGTGGTGGTGACCCACGACCACCATGTGACCGCGAACAGGCCGGCGAAGACACCGACACCGTGCCAGCCGAGATCGTCTTTCAGCGCCAGCGCGAGCTGGTGGATGACCAAGACGTACGCAAGGTCGAAGAACAGCTCGAGTCTTGTCGCGGCTCGATCATCTTCGGTGCGCAGACGAGGCGGCGCCATGAGCGGGGTGCGTTGGTCTCCCCCGCTGTCCGCACTGTCACCGTCGGATCGATCGCCCCCGAGCTCAGATGTGCGGTCAGCCATTACGTGGAAGGTCCTAACTGTTGGCCCCGACGAGGGGACGCGCGGCCTGAGCCGGCACGACGCATCCTCCGTCAGTACCCCGCGCCACGTAAACGCAAACCGGACATCCCACCACCCGTCTGGGTGGGTGCCGCGATCAGTTCGACGCGGCCACGGGGTTGCGTGGCTGTGACGAACCTGCCGCCAGCCATCGAACACGCGGCGCCAGCAGGGCATCCACGCTGAGACCACCCGCGCCGACCACTGCCAGGAGCAGCGATCCCATCCCCAGCGACAGCACCAGTTCGTATCCGCCGTCCGCCACCCAGAGGCCCATGTCGATGTGCGCGAAGAAGTAGGCGCCGAGCATGTCGAGCGCGAACAGGGCACCGACGATCGGGGTGAGCACACCGACGATGAGGGCGATTCCGCCGAGGATCTCGAGCCACGTGACCACAAATGCGGACACCGACGCCATGGGCACATCCATACCCTGGAAGCTGGCCTTGGTGCCGGCATACCCATAGGTGTTCAGTTTCTGGAGTCCGTGCGCCAGGAACACCGACCCAATACCGATGCGTGCCAGCAGAATTCCGACACTCCGCACGATGGAATAGTTCATATCACCCTCGATCGACTTGTGAATCACTTGATGTTTCAAGTGAACCTTAGAGGGGTGATAATTGAAGCGTCAACTGAAGCATCAAGTACGCAACGCGGGTTTACACTCTTTCCATGACTGGCAGACCGCCGACACGATGGCTCGATGAGCAGGAGATGGAGGCCTGGCTGCAGGTGGCGGTTCTGCTGTCCAGACTTCCGCATGCACTCGACGCCCAGCTCTTACGTGATGCCCAGTTGACCCACTTCGAGTACGAGGTCCTGGCTGCGCTGTCAGAAGCACCCGAACGAACACTCCGGATGAGTGCCCTGGCCGAGTTGGCAAACGGATCCCTTTCTCGCCTGTCCCATGTCGTCAAACGGCTTGAACAACGCGAGTGGGTGTACCGCTCCGCCTGCCCCGAAGACGGTCGGTTCACCAACGCCGTCCTAACCGACGCCGGGTGGGAAAAAGTGGTGCAGACAGCACCGGGCTACGCCGAGAACGTCCGCAGACTGGTCATCGACCCGCTCACTCGCGCCCAGCTACGACAACTCGCCGCCATCGGCCGGCGGATCAACGACGGCGGCCCACCCTCGCGGTGAGGCCGACAAACGCCACGGCGAACGGTCAAGGAGCCACGGAAAACCAGTCGGCAAAGCCCGATCGGTCGTGCCGCCCGAGAGCTCCGTGCTCGAACAAGCCGAAACCCTCCGAGCCGTCAGCCCCGGGGCCGTGACACACCGCCCGCCCGACGTGATCGATCACCCCGAACATGATTCGTCCCGCGACGCTTTCGTCGGTGACGTCGTACGTGCGGCGTTCGGTGAACTTCTCCCCTTTCCACACCCCGTGGGTCCAGTCCGGGTCACCGCCGTATCCACCGCCGAGGTGGATCGGTACCGCCAGCCGCGATTCGATCTCGAGCCGCAACTGCTGTCCATCTGGGGTGGTGCACATGATGGTTGCGCCGGTGGGAGTTCGGGTTCCTGACTCGTACCGGATATCGACCTGCGGCCAGCCCAATTGCTCGACTCGGCCGTCCTTCCACACCCGCGTGCAGTCGTTGAGGATCCGGTAACCGTCCGGGTTCTCCTGGATGATGAGAACGATGGCGAAGTCGTCGAAACGCATCGGCACGTACAGCCACCACATTCCATCGAAGGGCGGGTCGGCCGGTTTACCGGCAGGTTCGGCTTCTCCGACCGGACGTATGCCCCACGAGCGGTCACGGGTCCCGACCCATTTCTCCGGGTCCACCGCAATGTCCTCTCCGTCGATGGTCAGAGTTCCGCTCCACGTGCCGACCTGAGCAAAACGCTGAGCCTGCAACGTGATCCGACTGCCGGTGCGCATGATGTGAGGCTGCTCCTGCAGGACATCAAATGACCCTTCCCAGGTCATGTCCATCGCGATGCCCTCGGTCTCCTCCAAGATCAGACGCAATCTCCGAAGTGGCTCCACGACCTCGATCCGATAATTGCCGACGCGCTGGTTGAGCCGGTCGGAGTCGATGGCATTACCAAGGTGGACCGCGGTCTGTACGTCACCGCGCCGCACGAGGACAAAGGCATCCTTGGTGCCGAGGTTGGGGTAATACCCGGCCCCGGTGATCACGAAGATGTCGCCGGTCCTGTCGTGCGCGTTCAGATAGCACCGGTCGTAGAAGTTGCGATCACTCGCGTCCACCAACCCGATCGGCAGCGGCGCCTGATGGATGGGGTACTCGTCCAGCGGCCCGATCACAGTGCATCCTCCGTGTTGTCGCCGATGAGGTCGGCGAGCAGTTGCCGATGATGGAACAGACCGTCGACTTCTTCCGGCATCTCGATCTCCCCGAAGTGGACCTGCCGAGCTCCGGTTCTCATGAACACACATCCCCAGATGACTGCGGAATACGTGTAGAACCAGGTCAAGTCACCCACCTCGACCCCGGTGAGCTCTGTGTACGTGCTCAACACATCTTCTTCGCGCAACGTCGTCGGCATTCCCGGCAACCCGAGAGACGTTGTTATGTGCTGAAACACCCTGTGTGCGAATATCATCCATGCCAAGTCGAGCTCACGTGGGCCGAGTGCTGTCATCTCCCAATCCAGTACGGCCACGGGCTCGAAGTCTCGGTACACCGTGTTCCCCAACCGGGCGTCGCCCCACAGCAAGACCGGTTCGGCCGCATCGGCTTGTGCCGGCCAGTTCTCTTCGAGCCAGACGAATGCCCGATCGAGCAACGACGAGCGCCCGATGCCAGGGACAGCGAACTCGTACCAGGACTTGCACCAGTTGACGTTTCGCCGCAACGCGGTATCGCCCGCCAACCCCTCGCCGAGGAACGCGAAGGTCTCCACGGGCTGAGGAATCGAGTGCAATTTCGCCAGAACCGCGACGGTCGCATCCTGCAGGTGCCGTTGGCGTTCGACCGGGGCGTCATGAAACCAGTTGTCGCCGAACGTATAGGGCATCACATCCGGGGGCACCACGCCTTCCACGTGATCCATCAGGAAAAAGGGCGTTCCGAGTACGTCCCCCGTCGCCTCCATCCAATGCACCCTGGGCACGGGAACGTCCGTCAATTCACCCACCAGACGCATGACCTCGAACTGATGGTCAAGGCGATAGCTGGGGAACACCGGAATGTCTTCGTCCGCCGGCGTCACCCGGGCCACCCAACGCTGCTTCTTCTGCTCGGCGCCGTCGGTCCACACCGCGTTCAACACGATGGTCTCCGACGACATCCCATTCGAATCGATCCCGCTCTCCACCGTGATCTGCGGCTTCGCACCACCGGGAACCACGGTGCACAGCCAGGACGCCAGCCGATCTGGAAGAGTGGTGACATCACGACTCGAGCGTTGGAGTTTCATGTCTGCAAGTGGTTGTTCAGCGGCCAAGGTGCCCCTCCGGAAACTCGTACGCCCCACCAGAAGTGTGACGCAGATTACGGTACGGTCGGTTGCGTAATGAAAGCAGACGAGACAGCGGAAGACAAGACCGCCGGCGCCGGACGGCCGCGTGACCCCCGCATCGACGAATCGATTCTGGCCGCCACCGCAGAACTGCTCGTCACCATCGGTTACCCCGCCCTGACCCTTGCCGCGGTTGCCGAGAGAGCCGGTACCACCAAGACCGCCCTGTACCGGCGTTGGTCGGGCAAGGCACACCTGGTCCACGAGGCCGCGTTTCCCGCGACGTGGACAACCCTCATCCCGGAATCCGGGGATCTCGCGACGGACATCCGGGCGATGATCGACGGTTCACGGAGGATGTTCACCGACCCGGTGGCACGGGCCGCTCTGCCAGGACTTCTCGCCGAGATCGGGGCCGACCCGCAACTCAACGAACTCGTCATGCGGCGGTTCGAAGACGGCGTGTTCGCCGCCATGCGTACGCGTCTCGCGCAAGCGGTGGCTCGAGGTGAGGTCCGAGCGGGCGCGGACCCCGATCGATTACTCGAAGTCGTCGGCGGGACAACGATCATCCGGTTGATCATGCGACCAGGCGACGACCTCGACGATGAGTGGGTCGATCAGACCACCGATCTGATCCTGCATGGCATTGCGCCCCCGGCGATCACCCCAGACGGCCAGAAGGTGGCAGACAGTGCCACATGAGGGCGAACCACTCCACAAGATGGGTTTTCTGACCATCGGGCGGTTCGATCCGGCCGATCCCGGAACCGGCCACGAGGAATTGCTGCGAACCATCGAACTCGCAGAACAACTCGGCTTCGACAGCGTGTGGCTTCGACACCGACACCTGCAGTTCGGTATCTCCTCCCCTGTCGCGGTACTGGCTGCGGCAAGCCAGCGCACGAGCCGGATCGAACTCGGTACGGCGGTGATCCCACTCGGACTCGAGAATCCCTTGCGACTCGCCGAAGACCTGGCGACGGTGGATCTGCTGTCCGGGGGGCGGTTGAATCCTGGGGTGTCGGTGGGACCCCCGATGCGGTACGAGGACTTCAAACACAAGCTCTATCCCGAAACCCACGCGCAGGAGAACTTCAGCAAAGACCGGGTGATCCGGCTGATGGACAACATCCGCGGAGTACCGGTGAGTGACTTCGAGGGCACAGTCGGCATCGAGCAGTACTCGAGAATCGTCCAGCCACATTCCCCGGGGCTGATCGACCGCCTGTGGTACGGCGGAATGATGTCCTCGGCGATCTGGGCCGGACAGCAAGGATTGAATTACCTGACCAGCTCGGTGGTGACCACCGAGGGCACGTCCTCCACCGACTTCGCCTCGATTCAGGGTGAGCACATCGATGCCTACCGCGCGCATCACCCGAACCCCGAAAAAGCCCGGGTGTCACAGGGATTGGTTGTCATTCCGACCGATTCGGCGACCCCGGAGCAGCGACGCAGATACCGCGACTACGCCGATGCCCGGTTCGACCGGACTCTCTCGCCTCAGGGCCCGCGCCGAATGCTCTTCGCCCCTGACATCGTCGGAACCTCGGACGAGATAGCGGAACGGTTGTTCGCCCACGCCGGCTTCCAGAGAGCCGGCGAGGTGGCGTTCGCGTTGCCCTTCTCGTTCGACGCGACCGACTATCTACAGATCATCACCGACATGGCCACGCACCTGGGCCCGAAGATCGGCTGGTCACCCAGAGTCTGAACGGCAGAGTCTGAACGGCCACCTGAGAACGTCGGCAGGCCTTGCATCCAGACGAACCCGACAACGAGAGCCCTCGGCTCCCCACCACAACGTCAAGTGCCCTTCGTGTCGGCGTCACCTCGGGGACCTCGGACAGACAGCTGATGCTGGTCGAGTACTCCTGTGGCGTCACCCGAGCTGTCGATCGACCGAGACAAAATTCTGCGGGCTGGTACCACCCGTCGCAGGTTCTTGACCTGGGCAGGCGTGGCCGGCGCCCTGGCCTTCACTCCCGGTTTGGTCAGTTCCCCCACCGCATTCCCCTCGCCCGCTGCTCGCGGCGATCACGTGTTCACCCTCGGCGTCGCTTCTGGTGATCCACTCGCCGACGCGGTGATCCTGTGGACCCGGTTGGCTCCAGAACCCTTGGCCCCGCGGGGCGGGATGTCCGAGTCCGATGTGCCGGTCGACTGGGAGATGGCCCTGGACAACAAGTTCACAAACGTGGTTCGACGCGGCACCGTGAACGCAACCGCACGCGACGCGCACAGTGTGCACGTGGATGTTCGTGGCCTCGAGCCATCCACCGAGTACTACTACCGTTTCCGGTCCGGCGGCCACATCTCCGACGTGGGAAGGACACGGACCGCACCGGCGGCGAGTGCCGATGTGGCCGGCATGACGTTTGCCTGGGCATCGTGCCAGGCCTGGTCAGATGGATTCTTCAACGCCTATGGGGACATGGCCTCGGCTGCACCAGATGTCGTCTTTCACCTCGGGGATTACATCTACGAGAAGCCGATACCGGCGGACGGTGGGCGACGCGGATCGTCTGCCATGCCGAGCTCGTGCCACTCCGAGGCACACAGCCTCGATGACTATCGCGATCGATACGCTCTGTACAAACTCGACCCTCATCTGCAAGCGGCACACCGCACGTCCCCGTTCATCATCACGCCCGACGACCACGAGATCGAGAACAACTGGGCCGCAGGTATTTCCGAGGACAGCGCACCTCTGCCGGAGTTCTTGACACGGCGGGCGGGCGCACTCAAGGCGTGGTGGGAGAACACACCCGTCCGGGCGACCATTCATCCCACGCGCGGTGACATCCGTATCTATCGCCGATTCACGTTCGGCAACCTCGCCGAGTTCAGCGTGCTCGACACCCGCCAATACCGAAGCGATCAGGTCAACGGAGACACCGACGGCCCGCTGAACAGACTGACCGCAGACCCCGCTCGCACCATCACCGGAGATGTCCAGGAGCGGTGGATACTCGACGGCCTCGGCTCCAGCACAGCGCGATGGAACGTACTGGCCCACCAGACGCCCATGGCAGACCTCGCCCGCTCGCGGCGGGGATCCCGTGCTGTGAGCATGGACGCCTGGAGCGGATACGAGGCATCGCGCAAGCGCGTCCTCGACGGCGTGAGAGCCCGGGGCGTCGAGAACCTCGTGTCGATCGTCGGCGACATCCATCGGTCCGTGGTGTCCGAACTCAAGACCACCTATACAAGGCCCGCGCCCACGGTCGGCGTCGAGATCGCAGGCACGTCAATCGCATCCGGAGCCGACGGCTCTGATAGTGACGAGGGAGATCGCGAGTTGAAGGCGGCATCCCCGCACGTCAAGTTCGGCAACTCTCAACGCGGATATGTTCTGAACACACTCTCGAGGTCGAGCTGGGAAGCCACGTTCCGGGTGGCCGAATCGATCGCCGATCCCGGCAACACCCTGCATACGCGGGCCACGATCACCATTCCGTCCGCCAGGCCAGAGGTCTTGGTGACCTGATCACATCGGGGTGATGGATTCAGCCAGCTCGCAGGCCTCATCCACGTCCACAGCACTCTTGTTGCTCAACCAGGTCATCCACCATCGCTCGCCCGCCTTTTCGACGACAGCTGAGAACACTTCGGCATCTGATCGAGACCGGTCATCGAACTCGACGCGGTAGAACTCGAAGGCCCCGGTGGTCTGGGCACCGCTCAGCGTTC
This sequence comes from Williamsia muralis NBRC 105860, assembly GCF_001598915.1. Lineage (GTDB taxonomy): Bacteria > Actinomycetota > Actinomycetes > Mycobacteriales > Mycobacteriaceae > Williamsia > Williamsia muralis. The sequence continues at coordinate 620,627 of NZ_BDAP01000003.1, forward strand.
CGCCCTCGCGGTCCACACGGGTACCCGAATCAGGGAAGAAGAACTCCCCCATGCCCGAACCGAGTTCTTGTGCGGCAACGCGATTGTCGGCCCGCGCGGACGCAAAGATGGACCCGTCGAGCACTCCGATGAGAATCATCGACGCATCGTCGCCGTTCTTCGTGAGCGCGACATCCCCATAGATGAGTTCGTCGGAATCTTCTCGGACCGTCCAGCCCGGAGGCGCGGTGATGCCGAACCCGGCGTCCGCGAACTCGATGAAACCGACCGGTCTGGGATCAGCGACCGGCACCGCTTGACCATCAACCCCCCTGGCACATCCGCCGACCATCATCATGCATATCCACGCCGCGACAACAGTTGCGGTCACCATCCCCCGAGTGGTCACGCCCGCGACTCTAGTACATCCTCGGCCCGGGCCGATCCGCCCCGGAAGTCCGTTCAGGTCCGGGCAGGCCATTCTGGACGACTCGACCCACGGGGCACCAGAACAGTTTTGTACCGGCCCGGGGTGTGCGACATCGAGACCTGTTCGGTCACTCCTTGATAGAAGCCGAGTGGGGTGTCCGCGGTGAAAGTCTCCGGATCCCGGTACATGTGCTCGTCACAGGATCCGGGCGCCGTTGTCGCATATACCTTGTCGAAGACCCCCATGGACAGGATCCACAGTGCGGCCCGCGTCAGGGAAACATGCACCTTGTAGCTGCCACCGTGGACAGCTCTGCGATGCAACGCCTCGACGATGCCCGCGGTCATCAGCCAGGACACGATGTAGTCGTTGACCACCAAGATCGGCGGCAGCCGCGGCGGGCCGTCGCCACCCTCCAGCGTCATCATGCCCACAAGGGACCCGGCCGTCTGGTCGAACCCCACGCGGTCGGCCCATGGCCCTGATCCGCCGTTGAGAGAGGCTGTGGCATAGATGATTCCGGGTCTTCGCCGCGCAGCCTCGCGTGGACTGACGCCGATGCTTTCCAGATAACCGGGCCGTCGATTGGCGTAGAAGACGTCTGCGCTGCTCAGCAGTTCGCCGATCCTGGCGGCCCCCTCGGGCCGATATGGATCGATCGTCGCCGACCGACAGCCCACGTTCGCCGTGATGTAGGTGACGTCGTGTTCGAGTTCGTCCGGTCGCCACAGATTCAGGATGTCCGCACCGTGCAGAGCCAACGTCCGCCCCACGCCTGCGCCGGCGATGACATGGCCCATACCGAGAGCCCTGACTCCGGATAGAGGCTGATCGTCAGACCCGCCCCTCCCGTTGACGGAAGACAGCGGTTCCGGAGCGCTGTCGCCGAACTTGGTGATCTCGACCAGGGGCATATCCGCCAGGACGTCGCGATAGTGCGGCTCGTCGAGCAACTCCTCGGTGGTCCGCAGCATGGGCATCACCACACCGGCGTCAGCGCCTGCTTGTTCGAGCTCGGCGCCTGTCCAACCGGCGACGGCGCGGGCAACAGCGTCGGGATCGTCGGGCACGCCAAGCAGTTTCTGCGCACCTGCCTTGATTTTCGGATATGGGTTGAGCGGCATCATCCACCGATCGTCGGCCGTGCGGTAGAACCGAAAACCCAACGCCTGAGAGGGATTCGACGGCGCGGTGGCCGGATAGCCGTTGAGCAGTTCCCATCGTCTGTCGTAGAACGGGCACAGCCGGTGAGGGGTCACGCGAAGGTCGACAGCGATGTCTTGGCCTGGAAATCCGCGTGATCGACCGAGTTTGGCGATGGCGATCGACTTGGCGGCCAGCGCGATGGCCGATGCACCACCGAGCCGAAGCGTGCTGGGGACCACCGGGTCGGCGCCCTTGAAGGACGTGGATCCACCGGAGTCGCCCGCGGTCATCCCGAGACCGGCGAGCACGTCGGACAACTCCGCATGGACATCGAACTCATCGTTGGAAGCAGGTTGGGTGACAGCCTGTGTGAGTCTGCCGGTGAGCGTCATGACTGCTTTCGGACTTGATCGAGGACGGCGTCGGGTATCACCACGTGTTTGGCGCGCAGGTATTCACCCACAGCCTTGCCGACCTGATCGATCCGAACGTTGGATGAGCCGCCCGTCCCCAGCAGGCCGCGCACCACAAAGTGCACCGCCCGGAGTTCCGGGAACTCATGGCGGACGATGTCGAGATCCTTTGTCTCGGGCATCAACCGGTGCAGTTCCTCGGTCGAGAGGAACCGCCGTAGCCACGGCCAGACCTTCGGGTAAGGGGTCCAGATCCCGACGTTGCTGTTCCCGCCCTTGTCCCCACTGCGTGCGTGCGCCACCACCCCGAGCTCAACGGTGGTCGCGGCCCCCGAACACTCCGGATCGGCCGGCTCGGGATGCTCGGGCTGGCCCGGCGTCCGGGTGACGGCGGACGGGACGATTTCCACGGTTACGTCGTCGAGCACTGCGCGGTGGCCGATCGCGGCCAACGGCAGCAGAGCAGGCCAATAGTCCACGCGTGGTTTGGGTGTGGAGTGCAGACCGGCGGCGCCGTCATGAAAGTACCCTGGGATGCCCTGCAGGTAGAGGGCGCCGAGGCGACGTGCCATGTCAGCCGATGCCAGCACCTCGGCGTCGGCTGACATCGCCATCACCCGCACCGCGATGGTTGCGTCCCATTGCGTGTTGGGGTCGGCTGCAGCCGTCCCGATCCGAGTGCAATGGACTTGCACCCCGTCAGGCATATCCCGGTCGATCTGGCTGCGTAGCAGCGACACCTTCTCGTCCACATCCGGCGCCGTCACGAATACCGTGTTGACCACGCTGTATCCGACAAGCCCGAAAACCGCGACCTTGGTGGTGGCGGGTGGCGGCGAACCTGTGACACCGGTGACCCGGATCCGGTCTGTGCCTTCGGGCTGCAGCCGGACGTTGTGAAGGTCAACGGTCACATCGGGGTTGAGGTACTGCGGCCCCTGTATCTCGTAGACGATCTGGGCGGTGACCGTGTCGGCTGTCACCACACCGTCGTCGGTGCTGTGCTTGGTGATGACCGAACTGCCATCGGCCTCGATCTCCGCGATCGGGAACCCCGGCGTCACCGTCGGCCGCAGGGCCGTGAAACCAGAGAAATTGCCACCTGTCGCGTGGGGCCCGCATTCGATGATGTGTCCTGCCATCACCGCGCCGGCCAGGCGGTCCCAGTCGTCGGTTGCCCAGCGGTGCCACCACGCCGCCGGGCCGGCGGTCAACGATGCATCGGTGACTCGTCCGCACACCACGATGTCCGCCCCTGCATCCAGCGCTGCCGCGATACCCCAGCCGCCCAGATAGGCGTTGGCGGCAATCGGCGTGACACCCCACTCGGACAGGCCCCGTCCGGTGTCCATGTTCTCCAAACGATGACCGGCCCGTTGCAGGTCGTCGAGTTCGGCGAATACGTTGTCCCCCTCGACATGTGCCACCCTCAGCGACAACCCCAAGGTGTTGATCTCTGCCCGCAACGTCGCGGCGAGGGCAGCCGGGTTGAATCCACCGGCGTTGGTGACCACCCGCAGGCCCCGGTCGGCCAACGCGGGCAGGTGGGGCCGAACCTGGTCCACGAAGTACTCGACGTAGCCTTTGCTCGCATCACGCGCATACCGCGCGGCCAGCGCAGCGAGCGTGATCTCAGCCAGATAGTCGCCCATCAAGACGTCCACCGGGTCGCCGCGCATCACTTCGTCGAGCGCGGTGTACCGATCTCCGAGGTAGCCCGAGAAATTTGCTATCCGGATCGGAGGAACAGCCATTCATGAACTCCTAGCGCCGTGCCCGATGTCGTCTTCTGGGAGACTATGACGCGCATGGCCGGAGGACCATGACCAAGTTCAGTGGGCCAAGATGACCGCAACGGTCCGATCCGCGACTAGCCTGATCCGGGTGGACATGTTGCACCTGCGCTACTTTGTCGCCGTTGCAGAGGAAGGCACCTTCGCGCGCGCCGCGCAGCGACTGCACATGGCGGCATCACCGCTGAGTCAACGGATCAAGTATCTCGAAAACAGCCTCGGTACAGCGCTTTTCGTGCGGGCCCACCACCACGTCGATCTCACTGCCGCGGGCCACGCCCTGTTGCCACAGGCGCGCGATCTGGTCGAACGATTCGACGCCATCCCACGGCTCATCGAACTCGCCACCGCCGATCTCTCCCCCACTCTCGATGTCGGTGTGGCCTCCGACGTCACCAGCGAACTGAGGACCCGCGTACACGATGAGTTCGCCCGCAGCCACCCCGAACTCGTCGTCACCTTCCATCCCGGCGCCACCGAACCACTGCTGCAGTCGTTGCAGGCCGGACGCCTCGACGCCGCGCTCCTACACGGTCCGATCGTGGCGCGAGGTATCGAAACGGTGCGCCTGCACACCGCAGTGGTGAAGGTTGCCGTCGGGCGCGGCAACGGATTCGACGGCCGATCGAGCGTGCGGCTCGATGAATTGGCGCACCTCGCGTTTGTGTCGATCGAGCACGACGCGGCTCCGGCCATCTACCGAGGGATCGATGAGCTACTCCGCCGTCACGGGGTTCACAAGCGAATCATCCTGCCCGACCACAACTTCGGAGGTCTGGCGCATGTGGTGGCCGGCGGCAGGGCGTTCTCGCTCGTCGGATCTCCCACGGGCGCCATGGCAAAAGCGTTTGTCGGCGAGCCGATCGACGTGCTCGACGTGGAGGGTACCCGGCTCAGACTGCCCACCCTCGCCGCCTGGCGCTACGACACCGACGGCGCGATACCGACGGGTGCGCTGGCCGACGTCTTCCGGACACTCGCACGCAGGACAGGTCGAAACACCGAGCCCCCTGTCTGATTCGCCGATCAGCTCTTGGACATCTGCGGACTGTCGATGTCGTCGGCATCCATGGGCCCGACGAACTGACTGTTGTACAGCCGGTAGTACGCCCCCTGCGCCGCGAGGAGTTCGTCGTGCGAGCCCTGTTCGACGATCTGTCCCTGTTCCATCACCAGGATGGTGTCGGCATCGCGGACCGTGGAAAGTCGGTGGGCGATCACGAAACTGGTGCGATCGGAGCGCAACGCGGCCATCGCCTTCTGGATCAGCAATTCGGTCCTGGTGTCCACCGAACTGGTCGCCTCGTCGAGGATGAGCAGGGTCGGCCGCGCCAGGAACGCCCGTGCAATGGTGATCAGCTGCTTTTCACCTGCGCTGACACCGCCACCCTCCTCATCGATGACCGTGTCGTATCCGTCCGGCAAGATCCGCACGAAATGGTCGACGTGGCTGACCCGCGCCGCCTCCATGATCGCTTCGTCGTCGGCTTCGGGATCGCCGTACGCGATGTTGTCGCGAATCGTTCCGCCGAACAGCCAGGAATCCTGCAGCACCATCCCGGTTCGTTCGCGAAGGTCATCCCGGGTCATCAACGATGTGTCCACGCCGTCGAGACTGATCGTTCCCGTATTGACGTCATAGAACCGCATGATCAGATTCACCAGGGTGGTCTTGCCCGCTCCCGTCGGCCCCACGATCGCGACCATGTGCCCGGGTTCGGCCACCAGCGACAGTTGCTCGATCAGCGGCCGATCCGGGGCGTAGCGGAAGGAGACGTCGTCGAACGTGATGCGGCCCTTGCTCGTTCCGGGGCTGATCGGTTCGGAGGGATCGGGTACCTGCTCGTCCGCGTCGAGGATGTCGAAGATGCGTTCGGCAGACGCGACACCGCTTTGCATGAGATTGAACATCGACCCGATCTGGGTCAGTGGCTGGGTGAACTGTCGCGAGTACTGGATGAAGGCCTGGACATCACCCAGGCTCAGCGAACCCGAGGCCACCCGCAGGCCGCCGACCACTGCGACTGCCACGTAGTTCAGATTTCCCAGGAACATGATCGCCGGCATGATGATCCCGGAGATGAACTGGGCCCGCCAGCTCGACTCGTAGAGCTTCTCGTTCCGGTCGTCGAATCTTGCCTCGACGTCGTCCTGCATACCGAAGGCCTTGATCACCTCGTGTCCGGTGAACGCTTCCTCGACCTGACCGTTGAGGCGTCCGGTGCTCGACCACTGCGCCAAGAAGTGCGGTTTGGAGCGTTTTGCCACAAAGGTTGTCACCATCACCGCGGCGGGGATCGTGACGATGGCGATCAGCGACAGCAGCGGTGAGATCCACAGCATCATCACGAGGATGGCGAGCACCATCAACACCGAGTTGAGCAACTGGGCGATTGTCTGCTGGAGACTTTGCGAGACGTTGTCGAGGTCGTTGGTCACCCGGCTCAGTAGGTCACCCCGCTGATTGCCGTCGAAGTAGCTCAGCGGCAGGCGATGGATCTTGTTCTCGACATCCGAGCGCATCCCCTGCACGGTGCGCTGGGTGACGACGTTGAGCAGACGCCCCATCAGCCAGCTGAGCAACGAGGAACCCGCGTAGAGCCCCAGAACCAGTATCAGCACCCGGCCGACGGCGTCGAAATCGATTCCGACACCCGGCGTCAGGTCCATCGCCGCGACCATGTCGGCGAATGTCCCGTCGCCGTCTCGTCGTAGCGCCTCCACGGCCTCGGCCTTCGTTTCGCCTGCGGGCAGGCGGTCGGCGATGACCCCGGAGAAGATCAGATCTGTTGCATGGCCGAGCAACAACGGGCCCACGGCATTGAGGACCACCGACGCCACAGCGCAGAAGAGCACGGCCCACAACGCGATGCGATGGGCGGACAGCACTGCGATCAGCCGCTTCACCGAGGGACCGAAATCGCGTGCCTTCTCAGCGGGCATCGCACCCATCGACGGTCCGCCTCCGCCACCGGGGCGGGTCATCTCCGTCCCTCCACGGAGAGCTGGGATTCCGCGATCTCGATGTACGTGGGACAGTCGGCGAGCAGTTGCTCGTGTGTACCGATGCCGGCGACGGTTCCGCGATCGAGTACCACGATCTGGTCCGCGTCGGCGATGGTGGTGATGCGCTGGGCCACGATGATGACACAGGCGTCGCCGGTGGCAGGTTTGAGCGCTGCCCTCAGGCGTGCGTCCGTGGTCAGGTCCAACGCCGAGAACGAGTCGTCGAACAGATAGATGCTCGGCTTCCGGATGAGGGCGCGCGCGATCGCCAGCCGCTGACGCTGCCCTCCGGAGACCGTCGTCCCGCCCTGCGCAACCTTCGTCTCGAGCTGATCCGGCATGTCTCGCACGAAGTCTGCGGCCTGTGCAACGGTCAACGCCTCCCACATCTCGGCTTCGGTCGCGTCCTCCTTGCCGTACCGCAGGTTGGACGCGATGGTTCCCGAGAACAGATAGGGCTTCTGGGGAACGAGACCGATCGATTCGCGCAAGACGGCAGGGTCGAGCTCACGTATGTCGGTGCCCCCGATGAGCACGGCGCCATCGGTGACGTCGATCAGACGAGGCAGCAGCGCCACCAATGTGGTCTTACCCGAGCCGGTCGACCCGACCACAGCGGTGGTGGTGCCCGGCGCCGTTCGGAAGCTGATGTCGCGCAACACCGATTCGTCTGCCCCTGGGTACCTGAAGCACGCGGAGCGCACCTCCACGATGCCCGCCGAAGTACGGAGCGGCTTCGGGACGGTGGGCGGGACCACCGATGTCTCGGTGTCGAGAACCTCGTAGATGCGCTCGGCACACACCGATGCCCGCGGTGCCATCATCGCGAGGAAGGAGGCCATCATGACCGCCATCAGGATCTGCATCACGTAGGCGATCATCGCGGTGAGTGCGCCGATCTGGACGTCGCCGTCTTCGATGAGGTGACCGCCGAACCAGATGATGAAGACGATGGTGACGTTGCTGATCAGCATCACCGACGGGAACATCAGTGCCATCAGACGCCCGACCCGCAGTGCGGCATCGGTCAGGTCGTCGTTCGCGGCGGCGAATCGCCTGCGTTCGTGGGGTTCCCGCACGAAAGCGCGAACCACCCGGATCCCGGTGATCTGCTCGCGCAGGACGCGGTTGACCGTGTCGATGCGCTCCTGCATGGCACGGAAACCAGGCATCATCCGATAGATGATCACCGCCATGGTCACCCCGAGTATGGGGACCGCAACCACGAGAACCCACGCGAGTTGGCCCCCGACCCCGATGCCGAGGACGATGCCGCCGATACACATGATGGGGGCGGTGACCAAGATGGTGCAGGCCATCACGCCGAGCATCTGGACCTGCTGAACATCGTTGGTCGTCCGTGTGATCAACGACGGCGCCCCGAATGCGCCGACCTCGCGCGCGGAGAAGCCGTCCACGCGGTGCAGCAGGTCGTGCCGGATGTCGCGGCCGGCACCGAGTGACGCGCGTGCACCGAAGTACATCGACACGATCGATCCCAGGATCTGAATCAGCGAGACGACCACCATCACCGCCCCCACCCGCAGGATGTAGCCGGTATCGCCTTGCGCCACACCGTTGTCGATGATGTCGGCATTGAGGGTCGGCAGGTAGAGCATTGCCGCGGTGGCCACGAATTGGAGGATCACCACCGCACTCAGTTCGCGACGGTAGGCGCCCATGTAGGTACGCAGAAGGCGGGTCAGCATGGGGCAGTCACAGGTTCGACGGTATCAACTCCAGCTCAGCCCGGTCACACCATTAATCAGCGATGTAGGTCCGAGTCCGATTTGCGAACTCTGCTCAACTCGTCAGATGTCGAGGCCCGAGTACATCGTGCGCGCGGGGTCGTATTTGGTACGGACAGAGCGCAGCCGCGGCAGATTGGCACCGAAGTAACGCGACGGTGCGACCCCGGATTCGATGTAGTTGACATAGGCACCCGCCGACGCCGCGCCGATCGTGCTGTGTGCACTTTTCACCCACGACGTCGGCGACAGATACGAAGCACCGGGGGCGACGTCGGTGAACCACTGCAGGCTCGCCGCGTGCGTGCGCCACGGGAAGGCTGTGGAACCGGCAGCGACCCCGCTGATCGCACCGTCGAGCGGGTCGATGATCACCAGCCCGGGGCCGCCGGCCCTGGAACGGTTCCGCACCGCGGTGACGATCGCTGCAGCGATGGGGTCGGTGACCTGGGCGAGGATGTCGGACCCGGCGACAAATCCATGTCGCGGCGCGGTCGCGCCACCCGACAGCCGCAGGAACGTCGCCATCGGATCAAGCGTCGAGTAGTCGCTTCCACTCGGCACCACCCCGACGGCCGCCGAGATGTCGGCCGCGATGCGGCGGCCCGCGCCGGTTGCGCAGACGAGCAACACCGAACAGGTGACGCCACCCCGTCGATCGGAACCGATGTTGACGTTCGCCCACGCCGACGGTTCGGCGACCGAAAGCCAGCGCCGCCACCCCGATATCACCGTGGCCGCCGACGCGGGTGGAAAGTTCATGGTCACAACATCTTTGCCAACCGATGGTGTGGTGCGGAAGGTCAGCGACGTGACGATCCCGAAGTTCCCGCCACCTCCGCCGCGCAGCGCCCAGTAGAGGTCGTCCCGCTCTCCTGGCGCTACGGTGACGGCTTCCCCGTTCGGCAACACCATCGTCGCGGCCGCGAGGGAATCACAGGTGAGCCCGTGTAGCCGCGAGTCGACCCCGAGCCCTCCGCCGAGCGTGAGCCCGGCGACACCGACCGTTGCGCATGTTCCGACGGGAACCGACCGGCCTTGCTGGGCAAGACCGCCGGCCACGGCATACAGCGTGCTCGCCGGCGTGACGGTGGCTAAGCCACTTCCACCCTCATAGCCGATTCCTCCGTCGAGCCTGCGCAGATCCACCACCAACAACCCACTCGCTGCTGACGCACCGGTGTAGGAGTGCCCGCCGCTGCGCGTGGCCACTCGCAGCCTGTGCTTCACGGCAAAAGCCATACACCGCTGAACGTCGGCGACAGTTTTCGGCGCCACGACGGCCACCGGAGTCGATCCGTCGTAACGCGTGTTGAAGATCTGTTTCGCCTGCGTGAATGCGGCGCGTTGCGCGGGCAGGATCACCTGGCCACTGATCGATGCCGCGAGCGCCGCCCAGTCCGACGACCGTGGGGCGGCCCAGGCTGTCCCGGTGCCACCCGCGACGGCAACTGCCAGACCGCCCACCAGAGTTCCCTGCAGCAGCCGCCGACGTGTGAGGTGCCAGGGGGCTGGTGATGGTTCGTCGAACGTCATGACAGGTGGTGCCTCTCGATCGCCCGACGACTGCGCCACAGACTATCCGCGATCGTGGGTTCACGTCGCAGAACCATCAACGGGGACGTCTGAGGAGTAGTAGGGCCACAACGATCGTCGAACAGTGTGACGTCTCATTGAGCCCAGGGCGGTGTGATGACCGCGCCGTCGGCGGTGGTCGCCTGCAGACCGGGCGTGGTGGTCACCCATGCTGTCGATTCGGTGGCGCCACCATCGATCCGCACCTCGGCCCCGGCCGGAACCACGATGACCGTGCCGGCGCCGGCCAGCTCCCGCACGCCGTCCAAACCGACCGTCAGTTCTCCGTCCAGCACGAGAAGGACCTCTTCCCGACTGGGTCTGTGCGCCACTCCGATCTGGCCGGCGGGAACCGTCAGCCTCCAGGCGCAGAGCTCTTTGCTCCCTCGCCGCGAACTGACATACGAGTGGAAGGTGCTCCCGTGTGCCGGGAACACCTCGGCGTCGTCGGGTTGGATGACCGGCATGCTCTCCTCCTCAGAATTGATAGACAAGCCACTTGACCATATAGACAAGCGTCTTGTCTGTCTATCCTCGGCGCAGTGGGTCATACTTCGACTGTGACCGATTCCGACTGGGCAACTGCGACGGCCGTGCTGCGAGTGTCCGCACAATTGGTCGATGACATCTCGGCCGGACTGGCCGAGCGGGGCTACCCCGATGTACGACCCGTTCATGGGTTCGTGTTCGCGGAGTTGTCCGACAATGCCTCTACCGCAGCCGATCTCGCTACGGCGTTGCAGATCACCAAGCAGGCCGCGGCCCAATTGATCGTCTATCTGGTCGAGCGTGGTTATCTCGACAAACACCCGGACCCGAACGACCGTCGCGCTCAACTGGTGACACTGACACAACGCGGTCGCGAGTGCATGGTCGCAGCCCGCGAATCCGCGGAGCGATGCGTTCAGGTATGGCGAGATGAGCTGCCGGACAGGGACTTCAAGGCACTGACCCGAGCCTTGGACGTCATTGCGGTACCGGGCAGACTCAAACCGAGCTGGTGATCAGCTGGTCGTGCGGGTCCGGGCCTCCGGCACGGCGAGGAAGTCTTCGAGGATGGCGACGACCTGATCGGGGCTTTCTGCGTGAGGGTAGTGACCGACGCCGCTGAGAACCTCGAGTCGACTGCCCGGAATCGCTTCGTGGGCCGCGTAGCCGTGCGACACCGGGATGATCTTGTCTGCATCGCCCCAGATGAGGAGCGTGGGCAGGGCGGAGTTCAGGTACAACCGGTTCAGGGCGCTCACCGCCTGACCGCGGTAGTCCACCACCGACCGCAGAGTCCTCAGGAATGCCTGCCGCGTCTCGCGATCGCCGAGCGAAGAGTATGCGCGCCACGTTTCGTCCGCCCGCGGCGAGTGCACGCCGGCGGACGCGAACCACGAGCGAATCTTGTTGCCTGCCCGAAGAACTGGTTGCGGCGCAATCACCGGGAGCACGAACTCGGCCCCAGGAGCCGAGAGCACCCGCAGGGTCCAGTTCACGTCGGGTCCCAGTCCACCGCTGCCGATCAAGACCAGGCGCTCGCAATACTCCGGATGTTGATAGGTGAACTGCATGGCCACGCCACCACCCAGCGACTGCCCGACCACCGTCACCCGATCGATCCCCAATTCCCGCAGCAGGTCACGGAGGAACGCGGCGAACGCACCCAGCGAATAGTCGCCGCGCGGTTTCGACGATTGCCCATGACCGGGCAGATCCGGTGCGATGACCCGGTGTCTCGCGGCAAGGGACGGAAGTACCGCATTCCACGTCTCCGAACTCCCCGCCATCCCGTGGATCAGCAAGAGAACCTCCGAACCGCTCCCCTCGTCCCGATATGCGACATGGTCGCCGTGCAGATCCACGTATTTCAGTGCAGTCATTGAAGGATTTCCTGTCGCGATAGAGCCAGGGACTCGAAGCGGTCGGCGTCGATCGACGTGCCGATACCGTTCGGCAGTACGCGCGGCATCGTGCCGCAATCCATCACCACGATGATGCCCCCTGACAGGGGCCCAATCTACGCGCCGGGGGTCCACTTCCGCTTGTGATCACCGATCACGAACGCATACTGCGCCCGTCACCGATCGCGCCTGCCGACACCCTGCGAGAGTTCTGCGATCCTGCGGGCAGGCCCGTCCGGTGCCAACGGTTCGGTATCCATACCCGAACCCTCCCGGACCCCTTCGACGAACTCCTCCAGCGCGTCCTTCGCGGTGTAGCGCGGGGACCAGCCGAGCTCTCGTCGAGCGCGTGTGATGTCCATCAGGGGCAGTCGTAAGACGGTGTCGAACAGGCCAGGTGAGGCGGGGATGACATGGGCGTGCCACGCTGCCCACACCCCAGCACGCAGCAACGACGCCGGCGCAGGGATCGAACGCGCCCCGAGCATCTTCGCCAGGTACTTGGCGTCCACCTTCTCGTCGGTCGCGAGGTTGAATGCCCCACGGACCGGCCGGACGGTCGCCTCGGCAAATGCCTCGCCCACATCCGCGCTGTGCAACGCCTGGAACGACAGCCCCGGCGTCCTCGGAACCACGGGGATCAAGGCGCTGCGGACCAGCTGCCGAGGAAGGAACGGCCCGACGAAGAGACGCCGTTGCGCCGTGGATGCCTCGCGTTTGAAGATGAACCCAGGCCGCATCCTCACGACCCGCATCTCGGGGTTGTTGTGCTCGTAGCCGTCCAGCCACCGCTCGAGATACGCCTTCTCGCGCGGGTAGGCAGCACCCGGCCAGCCGTTGGTCGGCCAGCTCTCATCGACGGGGGTGTCCTTCGGACCAGGCGAGTAGGCGGCGACCGAGGATGAGTACACGACAGCCGACACATCCTCGGCCGCAGCGGCCTCGAACACCCGGATCGCGCCGCCGACGTTGTTCTCCCATGTCGACACGGGATCATGGGTGGGTTGAAAGATCCACGCGAGATGGATGACTACGTCTGCCCCACGAAAGAGAGGCCGCAGATCGTCCTGTCCCGTATCGGCAACGAGGAACTCGGTTTTCGGGTACGTGAGATCGGTCGGGCGGCGTGCGATGGCGCGAATGGACCTCACCTCGGACCGGGAACCGAGGGCTTCGATGACGCTCGTGCCCACATTTCCCGTCGCTCCGGTGACCACAACGGTGCGTGGTTGTGTCTCGCTCATCTGCTCCGGGTACCCAGCCCTCCACCGCTCGACACCATCAGACGGCGGAACCCCGCGCACGGCATCGTGCACGGGGTCCCTCGGCCCAGATCGGGTCGGTGTATCAGACCTTGACGGTGGCCCGGGTGTTGTCGTCCCGATCGGCCGGCTCGGAGTCGCCGGACGTTTCGGATTCGGTCCCGTCGGGTGTCGAGTCGAGATCGATCGTCCGGCGCAGCGGCCGGTTGGGCAGGAGCGACACCGCAATCAGCGCAACAACCGCTGCCGCAGCTGCGATCAGGAAGATCCGCCCTGTTGCATCACCGTAAGCGGCGCGAATGATCGATTCGACCGGTCCCGGCAGTGAGTCGATGTCGAGGCTGCCGCCGGAGGAGCCGCCTGTGATCCCGAGCCGTGCAAGGCCGCCCGACGAGAGGTCCGCCACGCGAGTGGCCAGGACCGACCCGAGGACCGAGACGCCGATTGCGCCGCCGAAGGTCCGGAAGAACGCCACGTTGCTCGAGGCAGCTCCGATGTTGTGGACGCTGACCGTGTTCTGGACCACCAGCACGAGGTTCTGCATCAGCATGCCTGTGCCGAGCCCAACGATCAGGGTGAAGATACTCACCGACCAGAGGTTGGTCGCGTGGTCGATCGTCCCCAGCAGAGCGAAGCCGACGATGAGCAGAACCGAGCCGGTCACCATGAACACCTTCCACTTGCCGAACCGGCTGATCAGTTGACCCGATCCCACCGAGGCGATCAGCATCCCGATGACAAGCGGAATCGAGAGCATGCCGGCGATGGTCGGCGAGAAACCGCGCGCGGTCTGGAAGTACTGGCCCAGGAACGTCGTCGAACCGAACATCCCCAGTCCCACTGCGATGGACGCGATGATGGCGAGTCCGGTGGTGCGCTCGGTCACGATCTTGAGCGGGATGATCGGCGCTTTGACACGCGATTCCACCAGCACGGTGGCCACCAGCAGAAGCAGTCCGCCACCGACATACATCGCGGACTCTCGGGAGATCCAGTCGTAGTACCCGGCTTTGCCCGCGAACGAGACCCAGATCAACAGCACGGAAACGCCTGCGGTCAGCAAGGTGGCTCCCAGCCAGTCGATGGAGATGTTCTCGGCGCGCTCGGTCTTGATCCGGAGGGTCTTCTGCAGCAGGAACAGGGCGATCACTGCCAGTGGCACGCAGACGAAGAAGCACCAGCGCCAGCCGAGTGGGCTGTCGACGATGACGCCGCCCAGGATGGGCCCGCCGGACATCGAGACGGCCATGGTGGCGCCCATGTATCCGGAGTACCGGCCGCGCTCACGGGGAGACACGATGCTGCCGATGATTGCGACGACCAGCGCGGTGAGACCACCCATTCCGATTCCCTGGACAACGCGGGCCGCGAGGAGAATCGGCACGTTGTGCGCCAAGCCGGCGATGATCGAGCCGACCACGAAGATGATGATCGCGCTCTGGACGAGCATCTTCTTGCTGAAGATGTCGGCCAGCTTGCCCCAGATCGGCGTCGACGCCGCGTTGGCGAGCAGGGCGGTGGTGATCACCCAGGCGTAGGCCGTCTGCGACCCCTTCAGATCGCCGATGATCGTCGGCAGGGCGGTGGCGACGATCGTTGTGCTCAGCAAAGCGGTGAACAACGCTGCGAGCAGCCCGATCATCGCCTCGAGGATTTCGCGGTGGGACATCGCGTATGGATCGTGCTTCGCCACCGCCTCGGTTGAACTTGACATCTACTTCCCGTCTTTCCCTGTGATCGTTTTCTGCGCCGGCCGATCGGCCCGGTGCGCGTGTCTGGTCAATGAACCTCTGAGTTTGCGAAAGGCGCTGCCGGCCGCTTGCGCGTCTGCTTCGTCCCAGTCGTCGAGTGCGGTCTGTAACGACTCGGCACGCGCAGCCCTCGTTCGACCGAGGAGCTCGCGACCCGCACTCGTCGTCAGCAACTGCGTGGCCCGCCCGTCACCGGGGTCCGGACGGCGAGCGACGTATCCCTCGGCGACCAACTCGGCCACGTGCCGACTCAACGCGGATTGACTGATGCACAGATCCGACGCCAACTCGTTCTGGCGGCACTGCCCTCGTGCCTCCAGGGCCATGAGCACACCGAGACCACCTGGCAATGTCGGCCCTTCGTCCGTGGACACGACAGCTCCGCGAAAAGCGCGACCCATCAGGTACAGCTCCTCGATCAGTTCGCTCGCTGTTCCTGACGACACCGGCACGACGACTTCTCCCTCATATAATTGATTGCACTACACAACTTATATAAGTTACATGCGGCAATCAACTATTCCCTGGGTGCGGAATACCTCCGCGGACCGAACGGAAGCCTTGGCGGAGTCCGCCGTACGACTAGCGCGTATCTGGCGAGGCCAGCGGGTATCCGCGGCGTACGGTTCGGTCGAGGATGCCGAGGGTACTGCGTAGCGCAGTGGCAGAGATCACCGGAAAGATCCCTTTGGCTCGCCACTCCGGATGGATGTTCGACCAGTCGTAAAACGACACCACACGCGTACCGGTCTCACCCTCGGGATGAAGCTCATAGCCGTAGACGTGGCCGATCTGCGGTCGTAAACGGCCCTTGACGGTCCATGAGATCTCGCGACCGGAGACAAACGTCTCGATGACAACCGAGACGTCGTACTCCCCGATCGGTACGTCCCCCAGGGCCTCGCGGTCCATGTGCACGACAAACGTGTCCCCTACTGCAGCGACACGGTCGCCTGTGGCACTCATCAACATCCCGGATGCGTCGATCGCCACGTGACCTTGCGGATCGGTCAACACCGCGAACACATCTTCGACGTTCGCGGGGATGACTCGTTCGGCCTGTAGTCGCTCGATCATGGGCAGGACGGTATCGCGTTCACCGATGACAGCGCGGTCTGCGGCGCGTCAGGGCCCAACCGTGTTGAGCTCGGCAACAAGATCGAAAGCGGGATCGTCCGGGCCGATGTCGAACGTGCATTGCTGCTCGCGCGGATCTGGCACAAAGGCCCAGAACAGCGCTCCCGCAGTACCGGCGGCGCGCTGGCCGTCGATTTTGGTCTCGAAGTCGTCCACCCGATCCTCACGGGTGCCGCACGACCCGGCGTTCTGCCCGATCTCGGCGACCACCAGTGGCTTGCCGACCGCCTGGGCCTGCACGATGTGGGTGGCGAGGCCATTCCACACGTCGCCGGGCAGCGGCACGCCGTCAGCGCCGTAGTCGTGGTACTCGAGCACGTCGACGTGGGGTGAAGCCCCCAGCAGCTGATAGTCACCGCCGGCCGACCCACATTGCCCGCCACCGAGCAGGCCTGCCCAGATCGGGGTGGACGGATCCGCTGCCCGAACCTTGGCGCCGGCTTGGTCGAAGAAGTTCCGCAGGATCTGACCCGAGTCGGACGGGCACGTCCGGTTCTGCCAACTGCACGCAGAATCGCCGCACAGACTCGTCTCGGGTTCGCCGACCAATTCCCAACCGGCCAGCGCAGGCGACGACTTCCACCGGTTGACCGCTGTGGTCACCCATTGATCGAACCGTAGGGGCGCCCCTGCCGGGACCAGGGTCTTCCAGCCGGACGTGTACCAGCTCCGACCCTTGAACAACTCGTCTTCGCAGGCACCGTCGCCACCGGTGAAGACCGGCACGAGCATCTGGTCATGGGCTTCGGCCGCGGCGAACACTGCGTCCATCGGACCGAAATCGAGCTCGCCCGTGAACTTGTTGACCGCCAGGCGCTGGAAAGCGTTGAAGCGGGTGAGGGAGTTGGGCTCGAGCGACGAGAAGTAGGAGTCGAGGTCGACCATCGCGCCGCAACCCTGGTTCACCGACCAATCGGTCGCGAGCTGGTAGGCGTTGAAACCGCTCGGCCACCATGGCGATCCATCGAGCTCGAGACCGTCCGCCGTCGCCTCCACCCTGTTCGGCCCGGCCGCTTCTGCGGACCCGGCCTGCGCCCACTGGGTCGACCCGACACCGACCAGCAGGATCATGGCCAATGCGAAGAAGTAGTACGTACGATGCGTGGTGCGTTGCATGTGATGGAGAGCCTGTCCTCGTTTTGACCGTGACGCTCATAGTTGCACAGCTTCGTGAACGAGGAAACTGCTTCGCAAAGGAAACAGCGAGAACGCGACCGTCCCTCAAAAGACACGGTGACCTGCGCGATCGCCGCCGGCACGACCGAAGAGGACCGATGACCCTGTCAGATCACGTAGATGTCTTGATCATCGGAGCAGGACTCTCAGGAGTCGGCGCCGCCTGCCACGTGCGGGAGAAGTTCCCCGACCGGAGCATCGCGATCCTGGAGAGCCGGCCCCGCATCGGCGGTACATGGGACCTGTTCAAGTACCCCGGGATCCGGTCCGATTCGGACATGTTCACCCTCGGATACAAGTTCCGGCCCTGGGTGGGTGACAACGCGATCGCAGACGGCCCCTCCATCCTGGAATACGTCCGGGCAACAGCCGCCGAATACGGGATCGATGAGACGATCCGGTTCAACCGCCGGGCCGTGCGTGCGGAATGGTCGAGCAGCGAACAGCTCTGGAGGGTTCACATCGAGCGCACCGACGTGGGCGCCGAAACCCAGACCGAGACCATCTCCGCCAACTTCCTGGTGTCCTGTAGCGGCTACTACCGCTACGACGAGGGCTACACACCCGACTTCCCTGCGATCGAGCAGTTCTCAGGGACCATCGTGCATCCGCAGCACTGGCCGAACGATCTCGACTACACCGACAAGCGGGTGGTGATCATCGGCAGCGGGGCCACCGCCGTCACCTTGGCACCGTCGATGGCCCCCGAAGCCGCGCACGTCACCATGCTCCAGCGTTCGCCGTCCTACGTCATCTCCATTCCCAAGCAGGATGCCATTGCGAACAGACTGCGCAAACTGCTTCCCGCGAAATGGGCCTACGCTGCCGCGCGCGGCAAGGGAATCGCCGTCTCCACCGCCATCTATCAACTGTGTCAACGTTATCCACAGTTCATGAAGAAGCAGATCCGGTCATGGCAAGAGCGACAACTGCCAGATTTCGACATCGACACCCACTTCGCCCCGCGCTACAACCCCTGGGATCAGCGCTTGTGCCTCGTGCCCGACAGCGACTTGTTCCGCGCCATCAGAAAAGGGTCGGTGTCCATGGCCACCGACCGGATCGCCACGTTCACCGAAAGCGGCATCGAGCTGGAATCCGGCGACCATCTCGACGCCGACATCATCGTCACGGCCACCGGCCTCAATCTGCTCGCCCTGGGCGGGCTCACGTTCGTGGTCGACGGGGAGGAAGTCGACCTCACCGACACGATGACCTACAAGGGCATGATGCTCAGCGGCATCCCCAATTTCTTCTACGTTGTCGGGTACACGAACGCATCGTGGACCTTGAAGGCAGACCTGGTGTGCGAGTACATGTGTCGCCTGCTCGACCACATGGACGCCAACGGATACGGCGAAAGCGTCCCGGTGAAGGACCCGTCCGTACAGGAGGAACCGTTCCTCGATTTCGCTGCCGGATACGTTCTGCGTTCGGTCGACTCTTTTCCGCACCAGGGTTCACGTGCTCCCTGGAGGCTGCGGATGAACTACTACCGCGATGTCCTCACCTTGCGCCACGGCACGGTTGCGGACGCCCCGATGAGGTTCCGGGAGCGCAGCGCTTCCCTGACGTCGGCCGGCTGATCAGCCGACCGGTGTCGACTTCTCCCGCAGCCGCGTCGCCAGCCACTCGTAGACGGCTTCGTTGTTGAGCAGGGTGAAGTGGTGGGCCGATCCGAGATGCATCCCGTCATCGTCACGAAAACCGATGTCGCGCAGCTTGTCCCGGCCACGGGCACTGACATGCAACACCAAACCGTCACCGAGGTAGCGACCGAGCAGGTGTTCGGGGTCTCGGGTGATCGAGGCCGAGACGAAACTGTGCTCGGCATCGGCGAGCAACGGAACCTCCGCGATTGCGGCCTGGCGCAAGGCATCGAGGTCTCGGCCCGTCCAGTCCTCGTCCACCAGCGAACCGGCGTACAGGTCCCGGATCCCGGCGCTGCGCCTGTGTAGCAGCCGGCCGATCGGACGGGACTCGGGCAGCAGCTGCAACAGCGCGGTGGCGGTGTGTACGGTCCTCGCCAACGGGGCCCCCAGATGCGGAGATCCGAGACAAACGATGTGGCGGACCTTTCCGGCCCACTCAGACCCGACGAGAGAGGCCCCGTGACAGGCGCTACGTGCCACAAGACCACCCATCGAGTGGCCGACCAGCACGATCTCCTCCACGGGTACAGGCCAGTTCCTCACCACGTCCTCGATGAGCGCGGCGAATTCACGGCCGTTCTCGGAGATGTGCCTACCCGTGTTGTAACGCACCTGCAGTTCGCTGAAGCCGAGCTCCGCGGACAATCTGGCCCCATACGTCGGCCTGCCGCCGATACCCCAGGCGACTTCGGTCTCCATCAGTCCGTGCGTGAAGAAGACCAGCTTGGGCGTCGCACGAGGATACGCTTTCGACAGGGATTCCTTGTCCGCGTGTGGAATTCGCCCGTCGACCCGAAGCGACATCGGCGTGGCCAGTGGCGAATCCTGTTCGGCGAGCGCGTCACCGATCAAACCGGTCAACGCACCGAGCGCAATCGCACCGCGTCTCGTCTCCGAGGGCACCCGCCCACGTCCGTCGACCGTCCGTAATGCCACCTGCGCTGCCACCTCACAGGCTACGGCGATGGATCGATATGTTCCATCGGCGATCGCATTGTGGATGATTCGCGACGGTGCAGCCCAGGGGCCGACACCGAGCTGCACCCCCGAGAACACGCGGTCAGAGATCGCCCGGTGCACGGTGCCCACGCCGGTCACCGCCTTCCCGACCTCCTCGAAGGCCAATTCCGCCAGCGCGCGAACCTCGTCTTGCCGCGGGCCATCCACATCGATCATGCATTCAGTGTACAACCGTGCACTGAGGCGCGCGTCTGCGGCGACTGCTTCCTGACAGCGCAGTCCACACCGGCTACCGTCCGACCATGGGATTGCACCGCTTCGCACCGACTCGAGGGTGGCGATGGAGGTGAGCGCCGCCACGCCCACCTCCGCGCCCACGCCCGGTCCCGTCCTGGTTGTCGCGATCCTCGCGTCTTTTGTCGCGTTTCTCGACGGATCGGTGGTGAACCTCGCCCTTCCCGCCATCTCGGACGACCTCGGAGGTGGGCTGAGTACACAGCAGTGGGTGGTCGATGCATACCTCCTCACCCTGGGCGCACTGATACTGGTGGCCGGCGCGATCTCTGATGCGTTCGGGCGCTTGCCGATGCTCCGGATCGGGCTCGTGATCTTCGGCCTGGCATCCGTCGCGTGCGCGGCTGCGCCGACCGACCTAGTCCTGATCATCGCCCGCGGGCTGCAAGGTGTGGGCGCGGCCCTGCTGGTGCCCAGTTCGCTCGCATTGATCAACTCGGCGTTCACCCCGGACGACCAGCCCAAGGCGATCGGTACCTGGACCGCATGGACCGGCACGGCCTTTGTGATAGGTCCACTACTCGGTGGTGTACTCGTCGACACGTTGAACTGGCGGTGGATCTTTGCCGTCAACGTCGTGCCGGTGACGATCACCCTGGTGCTGTCGATGCGACTCGCCGAACCGGCTCGGACGACGCCGCGCGAACGCATCGACGTACCAGGCGCAGTGCTGACGGCCGGCGGTCTCGCCGGAACCGTCTACGCCCTCATCGAGCAGCAACGTCTCGGTCTGAGCAACCCCGCCGTGGCTGCAGCCTTGACACTCGGACTGTTGTGCCTGGCGGCGCTGGGCTGGCGCGAAACGCACACCGACCATCCGATGATCCCAGCGAAGATGTTCGCGGTCAGGAACTTCGGTGTCGGCAATCTCTCGACGACGTTCATCTACGCCGGATTGTCGATGGGCACGCTTGTGACGGCTCTGTTCCTGCAAGAGGTCGCGGGCTTCTCGGCATTGATGGCCGGGCTCGCGACGTTGCCGGTCCCGCTGCTCTCGTTCTTCATCGCCCGGCCGGTGGGAGCGCTGTCGGCACGCTACGGGCCCCGCGTGTTCATGGCGTCCGGACCGATCGTCGCCGGATGCGGTTACCTGCTCATGCTCACCACTGTCGACGATTTCGATTTCTGGACACAGATGCTCCCCGGGCTCGTGCTCTTCGGGCTCGGCCTGTCGATCACCGTCACGCCGCTGACCTCGGCCGTGCTCGCATCGATCGATCGGCAACACAGCGGGATCGGCTCGGCGTTGAACAACGCGATCTCACGGATCGCCGGACTGATCGCTGTTGCCTGCACCGGGATCATCGTGGGCGGCACGCTGGACACCGCGTCATTCCACCGTGTTCTGGTGGTGACCGCGGCCCTGTTCATCGTCGGCGGCGTGGTGGCGGCCATCGGTATCCGCAACCACGGCCACCATCCCGAACAGGTCGCGGTGACAGCGGCCGCACAGTGCTGTGATCGCTCGACCACTCCCCCTGACGTCCGGCCGGTCGTCGGCCAGTGACCGGCGAGCATCCACCGATGCGCCGATGACGATTGAAGCGAAGGCCTGGTGGTGGAAACATCGGGACGATGACCGCATTGCTGACTGAATCCGACATCACCGCCGCACTCGCCGATCTACCCAAATGGCAACGCAAGGGCCAATCGTTGACTCAGACGATCGATTGCCCGGACTTTCCGGCGGCGATCGCATTGGTGAATCGGGTGGCCGAGGCCGCGGAAGAGGCCAACCATCACCCGGATATGGATATCCGTTGGCGCACAGTGACTTTTACCCTCAGCACGCATTCGGCGGGCGGAATCACAAGCCTCGACGTGATGTTGGCGCAGCGAATAGACAACCTGGCTCCCTGACCCGGGCGGCGGTCCCGACGAGCGAGTCGGTATCGAAGACACCGCCGGGCGAGCCTGCGCGGCCCGCCCGGCGGGTGTTGCGCCCCCGTGCGGATGAGAACAGTGATGCGGTGTCAGGCCTTGGTGAGCGCCGCGTATCGCGCTATGTGCATGTCCGCAGAACCGAACTCGTACTCAATGGCCGTGAGCCGTTTGAAGTAGTGACCGATCGCGAGTTCCTCGGTCATGCCCATCCCGCCGTGCAACTGAACGGCGTTCTGCCCGATGAATCGCGCCGCCCGCCCGATGGTCGCCTTCGCCGCCGACACCGCCAGCGCGCGTTCGGTGGGCTCGGCCTCCAGATTCAAGATGGCGAGGTACACCGCGGCAATCGACTGTTCGAGCTCCATGTACATGTCGACCATCCGATGCTGCAACGCCTGAAAACTGCCGATCGCCTGACCGAACTGCTGACGCTGCTTGGCGTATTCGACGGTGTCTCCCAACACTTTTCGCATCAGCCCGACAGCCTCGGATGCCACCGCCGCCGTGGCCTCGTCGACTGCGCGGTCGATCGACGCCCATGCATCGCCCTCGCCGCCCAGAAGGGCATCGGCGGGTAGGCGCATCCCGGAGAACACGAGATCCGCCGCACGCCGGTCGTCGATGGTGCGGTAGGCGTGAACGGCCAGACCTTCAGGAGGGTTGTCGGCATCGACATCGATCAGGAACAACGAGATCCCCGAGGTGTCACGTCGCCCGCCCGCCGTCCGGGCCGTGACAAGCAGATGGCCGGCGAGGGGTGCACTGCTGACAACCACTTTCGTGCCGTCGAGCACCCACTCGTCGCCGTGTCTGCGGGCGATCGTCGACACGTCATTGAAGTCAGGACCCGATGTGGGTTCGGTGGCAGCGAACGCCGTGATCGCATCCCCCGCAACGAGTTTCTCGAGAACGGCCGTGGCACGAGCCCCGCCCGCCCGTTGCAACAGACCGCCGCCGAAGACAACGGTGTCCACGAAGGGCTCGACAACAAGCGCCTGGCCGAGGGCTTCGGTGACGATCATCAATTCGACCGGCCCACCGCCGATTCCACCGGCTTCCTCCGGAAGGGTCGCACCGAGGATTCCGAGTTCGTCGGCGAAGGCTCGCCAGATCGACGGCTGCCATCCTGCCCCGGTCTTGGCGGCCGCCCGACTCTTTTCCAGGTCGTAACGGTTGGCCAAGAACTTGGCGAGGCCATCGCGGAGCAGTTCTTGCTCTTTGGTCAAGTTGAAGTCCATCAGAGCCCCAATGCTGCTTTTGCGAGAATGTTTCGCTGGATTTCGTTGCTACCGGCGTAGATCGAGCCTGCCCGGTCGTTGAAGTAACGCAGTGGCGCGACAGCCTCCCAAGGTTCACCGCTGACGTAACCGTCCGCGGGCTCGGTGAACTCGGAGATCGGACCACCAGGCTTGGTCGCGTGCGGTTGGTAGACCCGTCCGCGTGTACCGGTGGCCTCCAGGGTGAGTTCGGTGAGCTTCTGGCTGAGCTCGGTCGCAAGCACTTTGAGCATCGACGAGGCAGGGCCCGGATCTTTGCCCGACGCCATCGCCGATAGCGTTCGGTATTCCAGGATCTCGAGGACCTTTGTGCGAATGCGGGCTTCGGCCAGCTTGGCAGAGAACGCGGGATCGTCGATGAGCGGGCGTCCGCCGGGCCCAGGCTGCGACGCCGCCGAGGTGGCCAGCGACTCCGCCATCACCTGCAACGCCGGGGCGGCGGCACCCCCGCCTCGTTCGAACACGAGGAGATACTTCGCCACGGTCCAGCCGTCATCGATCTTTCCGAGCACGTTTGCCTTGGGCACCCGCACATTGTCGAAGAACACCTGATTCTGGACCTGCTCGCCCGATGTCATCACGAGCGGCCGTACTTCGATGCCCGGCGAGTTCATGTCGATCAACACGAAGGTGATGCCCTGCTGCTTCTTGTGCTGCCGGGATGTGCGAACGAGGCAGAACATCCAGTTCGCCTCGGAGGCATGGGTTGTCCAGATCTTGCTACCGGTGCAGACCAGGTCGTCGCCGTCGTCCTTCGCCGCCATCGAGAGGGACGCAAGATCCGAACCGGCCTCGGGTTCGGAATATCCCTGGCAGAAGAAGACCTCGCCGGTGAGGATCCCTGGCAGATAGTAGTCCTTCTGTTCCTGGGTGCCGAAGGCGATGATGGCGTGGGCAACCATCCGAATCCCCATGGGAGACAACGACGGTGCCCCGGCGATGATGGACTCGCGACTGAAGATGTAGTGCTGGGTGAGGGTCCAGTCGCAACCGCCGTACTCGACCGGCCACGCAGGCGCTGCCCAGCCCCGCTCGTGCAAGATGCGCTGCCACTCCATGCTCGCCTCGTGGTCGGAGTAGACGCTGGTCATCAGACGGCCGGCCCGGCGCAGGTCCGGGGTCAACTTCTCGTCGAGGAAAGCGCGCACCTCGTCTCGAAACTCCGAATCGGCGGCCGACCATTGCAAATCCATGTGCGCTCCTGAAGCGGTGTGCTGATTGACCGGAAGACCGGTCGGAGACAAAATCTACTTATGTCTCACCAGGCCGTCAACAGCCGGTCACCCCGACCGTCGCGCGTCCACCGCGACGACGTGATCGACCTCGCTCACGACTGGTTCCTCGCCGGCAGGCGGGTCGACATACAGGCGCTGTCCCGCGAACTGAAGATCGGCCGCGCGACGATCTACCGATGGTTCGCGGGCCGGGAAGTGGTTCTCGGCGAAGTGGTGTGGCGAATACTCATCGACGCCATCGAACGAGTCGAGGCGCGTGGTGGAGAGCTCGACGCCGACAAATTCGTCAGCAACTTCGGTTTCCTCGCCGAGACCGTTCGTAATTACCAACCGCTCGAACGGTTCGTCGCAGATGACCCCGAATACGCACTGCGGGTCCTCACCTCGCGGTACAGCGTGGTTCAGGGCAGGTTGATCGAGTGGACCGTGGGCAAATTGGCGGCCATGCCCGAGCTCTCGCGGTACCCGGACACCTCCGGTCTCGCGTATGCAGTCGTGCGCCTGGGTGAATCGTTCATCTGGAGCGACATGATCACCGGCGACCCTCCGCAACCCGACATGGCCACCGCAATGGTGGGCATGTTGATCGCGGGCGCATGCGCGAATTCGTCTGGTCGCGGCTGATCTGCGCCGTGGCCGTACAGCATCCGCGGGTACCGGTCCGGCTGCACCCGGGCCGGGCAGGCGACGCGCGGATAACATTCCCTCATGCCGTCGCGACCACACCATCGAGCTGCCGGCCATGACTGACATCCGCTGGGCGACCTTCGACTGTTACGGCACGTTGCTCGACTGGCGTCACGGGATCTCGACCGGGATGGAGCTGGTCTTCCCGGGCCGCGGCGCGGACCTCCTCGACACATTCAACCGGCACGAACCGCAGGTCCAGGCCCAGTACCCGGAGATGCGCTACCGCGATGTGTTGACCGAGGCGTTTCGTCGCACCGCCGACGAAGCCGGACTTGTCCTCAGGGCCGACGACGCCGACGTGCTGGCCACGGGTATCGCCTACTGGCCGCCCTTTCACGACACAGCTTCCGAGCTGGCCCGCCTGCGGGCATCGGGGTGGCGCCTTGCCCTATTGACCAATTGCGACCGCGACATCATCGGCGCAGCGCAGCGCCGCCTCGGGACTCCTGTCGATGCGGTCATCACCGCCGAGGACGTGGGTTCGTACAAGCCGGCCCATCCGCACTTCGAAAGGTTCGCCCAGACCTTCGACCCCGGACCCGGTCAGTGGGTCCACGTCGCGCAGGGCTACTTCCACGACATCATCCCGGCTCATGCTCTCGGCATCCCCCGGGTGTGGGTCAACAGGCTCGGCCAGAGGGACGACCCGTCGATCGCCGATGCGGTGATCCCCGACCTGAGCCGGCTGACCGAGGTCGTCGCCGCAGTCGGTACCGCCGCCGCGGCGCGCTCGTGAGGAGTCGAACGTCACGCACCGCGATGTGTAGCGCTGCGAACTGGCGGGTATCCGCCTGACGGCCCGGGCAGCAGCCTCGGGCGAGTACGGCGACGAGAGGGAGACATGGCGGAGTATCGAGTTCTCAATCCAGACGAGGATGTTGTCGACAAGGTCGAATTCAACAACGCCGAAGACGCCTACGAGTGGTTCAAGAATCGCGAGGTGCCATCAGGACAGCTCGGTTTCCGTATGGAGGTCAACGTCGACGGAGACTGGCGATTCTTCGACCAGACCGACGGGACCAGGTCACGCGACTGACCTCGCGCGGCCGAACGGCCGGCGGATCTTGCTGCATCCAACGGACACACCGTTGGATGCAGCTTTTTTCTGCTACTCCGCCGTTCGTGACCGCTCGGCGAGCAACGCCAGACGCCGCAGAGCTTCCGAGTTCCTCGGATGAACTGCCAAGTGCTGGATCTGGTCGGGCATCAGTGACCACGGCGGGTTCGCCGCGTGCTCGATCATCTCGATGCGGCATCCTTGCGGGATCTCGTGCAGGCGCAGGATGATCTCGGCCTTGCCGAAGGGCAGAGCCCGCGCGATCAATCGCAGCTCGCGCCCTTCCTCCATACCCACCGACTCCGTCCGGTCGTTGAGCAGGACGGGCCACAGCCCAACCGAATGAGCGATGTTGCTTCCCGGTTGCGGCCAGTTCGCATCGACGGCACGTATCCGTGACGACCCGACAACCCAATTGGCATACGACCAGCCGTCTGCGAGTACACGCCACACATCTTCCGTCGACGCGGTTGTTTCATGCGTTGTAGCCACGAACCCCTCCAGTGCTCTCGGCAGGCCTGCGGGTCGGGACTCGACCCGCGCGAAGCGGCAGTGCCGCTGTCTCGGCCGGTTGTCGATCTTACGGATCCGATGTACCCACCGGCGGCGATCTCACACGTGACCATGGTTCCCGGGTACGGACGCCGCTGCGGCCGACGGCGATTCGTCAGGCCGTTGACCTGCCGAACTGTTAAGCTCCGCGCGAGTCAAGGCAGCGCTCGGGCGGCCGATGGCCGCGCGAAAGGTGAATACGTTGCAGTTGCGACGCATAGAGCATCACGTCCGTCGATCGCTCTCACTGGCTGTCGCCGCTGTGATCCTGGCCGCCTGTGGAACCGGGGATGGGGACGGGCCCGCAAGTGTCGCCGTGCGACCGGTCGACTCCACCTCCGAACCCGTCTCGACGCCTCCGCCTGCTCCGGCTCGACTCGAGAGCAACGTTGCGATGGAACGACTTTCGCCGAACGCCAAACCGCCCCAGTTCGTGTTGTTTTCCTTCGACGGTGTCGGCGTATCAGAAAACTGGGATCTGTTCCTGGACACCGCGAGCGAGGTCGATGCACGCTTCACGGCCTTGATGACCGGCTTGTACTTCCTCACCGACAAGAACAAGAAGAAATACACCGGCCCCGGTTACGCGGCCGGAGAGTCGTCGTTGGCTTTCGGAGGCACCGAGAAGGAAGTCATCGAACAGGTCGATTATCTCAATCGCACGTGGTTCGCCGGTCATGAGATGGGCACTCATTACGTCGGCCATTTCTGTGCCGGCACAAAGAACCCCGGCCGCGATTGGACCACCGCGGAATGGAACCACGAACTCGATCAGTTCTTCCGGCTGATGACCGAGTGGAAGTCGCTCAACAACATCCGGAACACACCCGATCTCGCTTTCGGGCCCGACGCCGTCAAAGGCGGGCGTACGCCCTGCCTCGAAGGCGGTATGGGGCAACTGTTCCCGGCCTTGGGAGCGCACGACATGACGTGGGATTCGTCGAAGGCGGCCCGGCAACCGGGCATCTACTGGCCGACGAAGGTCGGCAGCATCTGGGAGTTCCCCATCCCGTACACGTGGTCACCACCGCTCAATCACAGACAGACCGCGCTCGACTACAACTACTGGTTCACGTTCAACCAGGCCAAGGACAGCCCCGCCAGCGCACCGAAGATCCGCCGTATCGTCAAGGAGTCCTACGACTACATGTTCCGGCGCGCCTATGAAGGCAACCGGGCCCCGTTGGTCATCGCCAATCACTTCAATGATTGGAGCGGGAACGCGTTCAACCCCGCAACAGCTGATTTCATGCGCGAGGCATGTGTGAAACCCGAAACGATCTGTGCCACCTATCAAGACGTGATCGCGTGGATGGAACTGCAGGATCCGGCAGTGTTGGCGCCATGGCGAAAGATGGCACCGGTTGCCGTCGACGCCGACAGCTGAATGCACCCCACTGCCTGAACACCATGGAAGGTCTCCCGATGCGACGACACCGCATTTTTGCCCTGCTCGGTTCACTGGCCGCCTTGACCGGCCTGATCGCCGGCTGTTCCGACGATGGGGGCGACGCCGGACCAGTGGTTGCCCAGTCGTCCGCCGCGAGCGCCGGGCCCTCGGTCTCCGACGAGGTCACGGTGACCCGGATCGACTACCCGACTCTGGACGGAACGGACCCGGAGCAGAACTGGGGTGATCTCTATCTGCCCGCCGGACCGCAGGCGGTGGATTCGACCCGGCTGGTCGTCTTGATCCATGGCGGCGCATGGCAGTCCCAACTGGGTGCTGATCTCTTTGATCCCTTCGCCCGTGACCTCGCTGCACGGGGAATGGCGGTGTACAACATCGAATATCGCCGGCTGGGTTCAGGCGGGGGTTGGCCGACCACATTCGAGGACGTTTCGCAGGCCCTCGACAATGTCATCGCGATCGACAAGAGGTTCCCCCAATTGGAGACCACCGACGCACTGGTGGTCGGACACAGCGCCGGAGCCCAGCTGGCGGTCTGGGGCGGGACACGACACAAACTCGATCCGACCGAGGTCGGTGGCAATCCGAAGTTCCGGCCTACCAGGGTGGTCTCCTTGGCCGGTCCGCTGGACATGGTGCAGGCAGTTCGCAACGGCGACGACCGGATCGTCGCGGCCCTCGGCGGAACTCCCGGGCAGGTACCGGAGCGTTACGCGTCGGTGGACCCGATCCAGAATCTGGATCCCGGAACTCCGGTGATCGCGGTCCACGGCACCCGGGACACAGTGGTACTCCCCTCGCTGTCGCAGCGGTACGTCACTGCGCTGAAGAACGAGAACGGCAGTGGTCGTGTGGTGTTGATCGACGGCGAGGATCACGGTTCGATCGTGAGCTCGAACTCCGCCGCCTATCGCCAGATACTCGACATCATCACCGAGGGATCAACCAAGACTGTCGACCAACTGAGCGAGTGACCAACGGTCATCTCACAGTTGCTGTGACCAACAGGTATTCCCACTCCATCACACCGTCGTGGTTCATCGCAGCGCGGGCGAGATCGTCCAGACCGTCGTCGAGTGCTGCGACTGCCGCGGGGTCCCCCGCGTTCGCGTTGTACACCGCGATGGTGGGTCCGTACGTCGTCTTGAAGAAGCGGCGGAACTCTTCAGGACTCTGAAAGCGGTCGACGGTGAGTGTCCGCCGCTCGGCAGTGATGTCGGCATGGTCGCCGAACAGTTCGCGGACGTGGGTTTCGTCGCCCCACAGCGGTGGAGGCTGCACCCCCGGTTGTGGCGCGGGTGCGTACGGCTTCATGGTCGCGAACATCCGGCCGACGAACCCGCTGGGCGTCCAGCTGATCAACCCGATACGCCCTCCCGAGCGGCAGACCCGGATCAGTTCAGCGGCAGATCGCTGGTGATCAGGAGCGAACATCACGCCCACGCACGACATCACCACGTCAAAACCGTTGTCGGCAAAGGGAAGAGCCTCGGCGTCGGCTTCCTGCCAGGTCAGCTGTACGCCCTGCTCGGCGGCAAACGCACGACCGGCGTCGAACAGCTCGGGGGCAAGGTCCGCCGCGATCACCTCGGCTCCGGTCCGAGCTGCCGGTACGGACGCGTTGCCCGAGCCGGCCGCTACGTCGAGCACACGGTCGCCGCGCTGCAGGTGGAGTTCGGCCACCAGGATCTCACCGAGAGCGGAGATCACCTCCGTGGCGACCGCCGGGTAGTCACCCGACGCCCACATCGCGCGGTGCCGCATCTTGAGCTCGTCTGTGGTGGAGCCTGACGTGGTTCTGGTGGTGTCGGTGGTCATGGCATGTGCCTCGTCTCTTGCGTGATCGGTTCATCTCAGAGTCCGACCGTGGCCCGCCGGCAGTCCAGTGCTGGATCTGAACCGATCCAGTACAGAGTTTGTACTGGTCAGTGCCCGAGACGAGGTGTGTACTGGCTGGAGTGATCCAGAGGAGGGTTGATGTCCGGATACGGCCAGTTCTGTCCTGTCGCGAAGGCGATGGAAGTACTCGACGAACGATGGACTCTGCTCGTAGTTCGTGAGTTACTTGCCGGCAGTACACATTTCAATGAATTGCGGCGCGGCGTACCGCGGATGTCACCGGCACTGCTCTCCAAGCGGTTGCGGACGCTCGAGCACGCGGGCGTCGTCGAACGCCACGTTGCCGGCGGGCGGACGAGCTACGCGATGACTGCAAGCGGCAGGGAGCTGTCGTCGGTGGTCGAGGCCCTCAACGCCTGGGGCATCCGCTGGATCGGCGAGCTCGGAGACGAGGACCTCGACCCCCACCTGCTGATGTGGGACATGCGCCGGACAGTACCCACAGACGTGTGGCCGACGAGCCGCACGGTGATAGCCTTCCGGCTCGGCGGCGTGGCTGCCAACGCCCACCGCTGGTGGCTGGTCGTGACGCAAGGCCAGGTGGACATCTGTGACTACGACCCCGGCTTCGAAACCACCGCCACGGTTGTGGCCGAGCTCCGTGACCTCACCGCCGTCTGGCGGGGCGACCGCTCTTGGGAGACAGCGTGTTCCATCGGCACGGTCCAGATCGTCGGTCCCGCCGACGTCCGCCGTCGTGTGCCCGGCTGGATCGGGCAGGGGCAGATGGCCGCGATCCCCAGGCCTGTCACGGCAGACCGGACATGATCATCACGTGCCGGAGATGAGTCCTTCGGTGGCGTCCCATAGCCGGGCGGCCAGCTCGGTGTCCTGAGCCTCCTTGCTGGGCTCGATCTGCTTGCCGCCTTTGACGTAGCGGCCGGTGAAGGTACCCGCCTCGGGTGCGGATGCCGCCCACACCGCTGACCGAGCACCTTTGTCGACCGTCGCCATGAACGGCGTGAGCAACACGCCGATCACCTGATATCCGAACGGCAGATCACGCCCGAGAGTGGTGCCTTTGACGAATCCCGGATCGGCACAATTCGCCACCAATCGAGCTGGGTCGTTGCGGCGCGCGAGTTCGGCCGTGAACAGCGTCAGCGCCAACTTCGAATTGTTGTACACGCGTTGACCACTGAACTTACGGCCCTTCTCCTGCAAATCCTCGATGTCGATGTGACCGCCGCGGTGTCCCGACGAACTGATGTTCACTATCCGCGACGGCTCTCCGGCAGCGGCTGCTTCCGCCATGACGGGCGCCAGCGACGTACTGAGTACAAACGGCGCCAGGTAGTTGACCGCAAAGGTGAGTTCGAACCCGTCCTTGGACTCACGCGGCTCACCGATGTCGATGCCGGCGTTGTTGATCAGCACATCGATCCGCTCGAATCGCTGTTGCAGATCGGTCGCCAGCGCACGCACATCCGCCAGATCGGACAAGTCTGCCAACGCTGTACTGACACTGCCGGTCGGCGATTGACCCGGTGATCCCGATCCGAGCTCGCCTGCCACTTCTGCGGCCTTCACCTCGTCTCGGGCCACGAGGACGACGTCGGCGCCCCGCGCGTACAAGTGCCGTGCGGTTTCCTTGCCCAGCCCCGATGTGGCCCCCGTGACGACAACAGTCTTACCCGCGAGCTCATGCCT
The DNA here is from genome assembly GCF_001598915.1 of Williamsia muralis NBRC 105860. GTDB lineage: Bacteria > Actinomycetota > Actinomycetes > Mycobacteriales > Mycobacteriaceae > Williamsia > Williamsia muralis. The sequence continues at coordinate 652,493 of NZ_BDAP01000003.1, forward strand.
CTGCGTCATGGTTCCCTCCCTGTCGGCCGGTGGCCGGGTTCGTCTCTGCCATCACAGGATTCCGGATTCGCGCCCCACCTGCACAGTGCGGACAACAAGATCGTCGATGACCTTGTTCGTGGGTCCGCCGTCGCGCGAAGCATTGCGCGGATCGTTGATCAGTCGTCGGCGAACGCCCTCGGCGATGATGGTCAACCGCCACAGGGCAAGGGTGTGCCAGTAGCCGACATCGGTCACGTCCCGACCCGTCGCCTCGGCATAGCCGGCGATCAACTCGGCCCGCCGCGGGAACCCCGGAAGTGTCGGCGCGGTGAAGGGCCCGGCCACCCCATCTCCGGCTTCCGGCCAGAACGCCAACAGGTTGCCCAGGTCGGCGAGCGGTTCACCGAGCGTGCACAGCTCCCAGTCCACGATGCCGATCACTTCACCGTTGTCGGCCCCGGTGATCACGTTGCTCATGTAGTAGTCGCCGTGCACCAGTGTCACCTCGGACTGATCAGGGGCTTGCGCGGCAAGCGCCTGGGCGACCTCGGTGATCTCGGCGATGTCCTGGGTCTTGGAGTGTTCCCATTGCGCCGACCAGCGCTTGAGTTGTCGGGCCGCAAACGGCTTCGTGCTCGCCAAATCGTCGAGACCGACCTTGGCGAGGTCGACCGAATGAACGGTGCCCAGTGCCCGCGGCAGACTCAACCCAATGGCTCGCCGCCGTTCGGGCGACAGTTCCGAAGCCACCGCCACATCGTCGACCACAACCCCGTCGACATAACCCATCAACACAAGCGGGGCGTCTGTGACAGCCGGATCACTGGTGGTGGCGATCATCTTCGGCACCGGCACCGGGGTGTCCTGCAGTGCAGACATGATCCGGTGTTCGCGCAGCACGTCATGTGCCGATGCCAGCAGCGCTCCCAGTGGCGGGCGGCGGAGAACCCAGTGGCGGCCACCGGCGTCCCCGACGCGGTACGTCAGATTCGATTGACCATTGCCGATACGCGAAAACGACAGCGGGGCAACAGCTCCGATGTCGAGACCGACGATCCATTCGGTGACGAGATCGGTGTCGATCCCGACGGCCGTACTCATGCCTTCGCCTCCGTCTTACGGTAAGGCCCGAGCTCCTGGCGCGCGATGGTCCGCTTGTGCACCTCGTCGGGACCGTCGGCCAGACGAAGCGCGCGCAGGTGCGCGTACATGCTGGCGAGTGGGAAGTCGTCGGACACCCCTCCCCCTCCGTGGACCTGTATCGCCCGGTCGACGATCTTGAGCGCCATGTTGGGTGCGGCGACCTTGATGGCAGCGATCTCGGTGCGCGCTTGTTTGTTCCCCACCGTGTCCATCAACCACGCCGCTTTGAGTGTGAGCAAACGATTCATCTCGATGTCGATGCGTGCCTCGGCGATCCAATCCTGGATGTTCGCCTGGGCGGCGAGCGGCTTACCGAATGCGATACGCGAGGAAGCGCGCTCACACATCAACTCCAGTGCGCGTTCGGCCATCCCGATCGCTCGCATGCAGTGGTGTATCCGTCCCGGACCCAGGCGGGCCTGCCCGATCATGAAACCTGCGCCGGCCCCGGCCAGGACATCGCTGTCGGGCACACGTACGTCCTCGAAGAGAACTTCGGCGTGTCCCTCCCTGTCCTGATAACCGAACACCGGCAGGTTGCGGATCACGCTGACACCTGGAGCGTCGATCGGGACCACCATCATCGACTGCTGCGCGTGCGCGGCCGCGTCGGGATCGGTCTTCCCCATCACGATCAGGACCTTGCAGTTGGGATGTAATGCGTTCGACGTCCACCACTTTCGGCCGTTGAGGATCCACTCGTCCCCCGACCGGGTCATGCTCATCTGGATGTTTGTCGCGTCGGAGCTGGCGACCGCCGGTTCGGTCATCGCAAACGCGGACCGGATCGTGCCCTCGAGGAGTGGCGTCAGCCAGCGCTCTTTGTGTTCATCACTGCCGAACAGTGACAGCACTTCCATGTTCCCGGTGTCCGGAGCCGAACAGTTGGTTGCCTCCGGTGCCAGTGCAGCACTTCGACCCATGATCTCGGCGAGTGGCGCGTACTCCGAGTTGGTCAGACCTGCGCCGTAGCGGGGATCGGGATGGAAGAGATTCCACAGCCCGCGCTCTTTCGCCTCGGTCTTGAGTTCTTCGATGATCGGCGGGTCGAAATGCGGATTGCCGGATTCGGCCATTTGCCTGGCGTAGATCTCCTCCGCCGGATACACGTGCCCCGTCATGAAATCGAGAAGGCGATCTCGGTATTCGAGGCATCGGTCGGAGTAAGCGAAATCCATGTGATGAGTCCTGTATCGAGTGAGATGTCTCGGGCGGACCTGATCGCCCGAGTCGAAGGCCGGCTGGTTCGGAACGTCAGGAATCCGAGAGCAGATGACGCTGGTAACGACGCATCCCGGAAATCCAACGGTCGTAATCCGACCCCTTGTTACGGTAGAAGTCCAGTACTTCCGGATGCGGGAGAATCAAGAATTTTTCCTGTTCGACCGCGGCGAGAACCTGGACCGCCACGTCTGCCGGTTGAAGTACCGCACCCGCGCCGGTCACCGCGCTGGCGGCGACCGAAGCGCCCGGCTGGTCGGTCTCGAACCCTGAGCGGAGCAACTCGGTCTCCACTCCCATGGGACACAGACAACTCACTTTCACACCCTGGTCGCCGTAGGTGACCGAGAGCCACTCGGCGAAGCCCACTGCGGCGTGCTTGGAGACCGAGTACGTGGCCGAACCGATCTGTGTCAGCAGACCTGCCGCAGACGCCGTCGACACGAAATATCCGCCGCCACGCTCGATCCATCGCGGAACGAGCAACCGCGCGGCACGGACGTGGGCCATGACGTTCACCTCGAGGGCGATGTCCCAAAGGTCGTCGGGAGTGTCCAGGCCCAGTCCGGCGGTGGTGCCGGCGTTCGCGAAGAAGATGTCCACCGGCCCGAACTCACTCTCGGCGCGGTCGACAATCCGCTGGAGCACACCTTCATCCGCGACATCTCCGCCCTCCGCGACAGCACGGCCATCATGCGAAGCGTTGATCTCGTCGGCAACGGCCTCTGCCTTGCCCGCGTTGAGGTCTGCGATCACAACCCGGCTGCCGGCCTCTGCCAGAGCGCGACTGAGGGCCGCGCCGATTCCGGCTCCACCGCCGGTGACAACAGCAACTTTCTGGGCTACGTCCATCTCTGCGATCGTAGGCGAGTCACCCGGCGGCGACGGCACACGCGGGGGCGGGCGCGTCCTCGAAGAGCGGGTCACCCAAGGGCTCCAGATAGGCGACGTACAGGACCACGGGAACAGTGCCGAGGTTACGTCCGACGTGGGTGTTGGCGACCCCACTCGGTTCGTTGATGAAATCGCCCGTACGGAAGATCTGGGGAACACAATCGGGACCCGGATGGGTCAGGGTGCCCGCACCGACGAATCCGACAACCGGTCCATCGTGGTAGTGCCACCCGGTGGTCCCGCCCGGAGCGATGGTGATCTCACGCGCCACCACGTGGACACCGGCCGGGATGAACGGGATCAATTCGGCGGGAATCTCGAAATCGGCGAAAGTCTTCGCCGAAATGTCTTTGCTGGGCGTCGCCGTGGCAGTGGCCGTGCCGACGAACAATGCCGCCATCACCAGCAGAACTGCGGTCACAGACCGGATGAGTTGTTTCATTTGCTGAGAGTAACGGCGATCGAGCCGCCTCACGCGGTGTTCGTTACGAACCCGATCGTTCGAGAACCGGCCGCCGTACAATTCTTGCGCACAGCCGGATTGCCCGGTTTCACCACGAGGAGCGACGTGACACGTTCATCCAACCGATCGTCCCGCCTCGGCTTCTTCACTCGGAACGCCGTGGGTTTCAGTTCGGCAGAGGCGTTCATGATCATCGCGATCACCACCATTCTTCTCACCCGGGGTTACTTGTGGATCACCGACTATCCGCAAGTCGGGGGCGGAAACCTACACATCGCCCACGCGCTCTACGGCGGAGCGTTCATGATGCTGTCGCTGCTGATCAGTTGGTGGCTGCTGGGGTTCGGCGCCCGATTGTTCTGTGTTGTCCTCGGCGGTATCGGTTTCGGTCTGTTCCTCGACGAGGTGGGCAAGTTCGTCACCAAGGACAACGACTACTTCTACGGACCTTCCGCCGAGATCATGTATGTACTGGTCGTTTTCGTTCTGATCGTCGGTCGGGTCCTACGAGAGGTTCGACCTCTGAGCGCTCACGAGAAGGTGTCGTCAGCAGCTTCCATCGCGGCCGACGGGGTTGCCCGAGGTCTGGCCCCGCACCGGCGGGAGCTCGCGCTGCGCCTGGTCGAGGAAGCCGAGGAGATGGGCTACGACAAGGTTGCGGCGGAACACATTCGTAGCCTTCTGCTGACATCGGGCATCGCATCTGCGCGGTTGTATGCGCTGTCGCAGTGGGCTCCCCGCTTGATCCCATCGTGGTTCCGAAGTCCGCGATGGCTGCCGATCGTCGGTTGGCTGATGACCGTGACCGCGGCGCTGGCGTTCGGCTTCGGGCTTCTCGGCATCGCGATGAACGGGATCTACCTGGACGACGACAACGTGACGTTCGAGTTGGCGGGCATGAGCATGGCCACCGCCATCCTTCTCCTGAGTTCGACCGTCACGCTTGCTTTTTCACTCCCGGCGATGGTGATGCTGCGTAGAACCGACAAGATGTGGCCGCTGCATTTCCTGCGGTACGGCGCACTCACCTTCACGATGCTCAATGCGTTGGTCGATTTTGCAACCGAAGGATTCGCCGCTTTGATGAACCTGTCTGTCGGGCTGTTCACCCTGGCCATCATCTCTTACCGGATCGATGTCCGTGCCAGGGTGGCCCGGCCTCGGGCACACGAGGAAGCGTTGGCGGCAAGCACTCCCGTGGGCGACTGAGCCGCTCGGTACTCCGCCTCAACCGAGGTAGCGGGGCCTCAACCGAGGTAGCGGGGCCTCAGCCGAGGTCGCGGGCGAGTGCGCGTCCGGCCGCCCGGCCGGAGAAGATGCAGCCACCGAGGAAAGTGCCCTCGAGCGCGTTGTAGCCGTGTACCCCACCGCCACCGAAACCCGCGACCTCGCCGGCTGCATACAGACCTTCGAACGGCTCACCGGACGGCCGGATCACCTTCGCATCGAGATCGGTCTCCAGCCCACCCAGCGTCTTTCGGGTCACCAGATGCAGGCGGACGGCAATCATCGGGCCGTATTTCGGGTCTTGCAACTTGTGAGGCCGTGCCACCCGGATGATCTTGTCACTGAGGTAGTTTCGGGCATTGCGGATCGCCATGATCTGCATGTCCTTGGTGTATTTGTTGTCCAGTTCGCGGTCGCGGGCCACCACTTCGGCTTCGATGCTCGCGAAGTCGAGCTGGGGACCTGTGGTGATCTCGTTCATCCCGGCCACCAGATCGCGGAGATTGTCGCGGACGACAAAGTCGATGCCGTGCTCCTTGAAGGCCTCGACCGGACCCGTTGCGCCTTTGCGGACGCGCTGAAGGAGAAGCTTGATGTCTTTTCCGGTGAAGTCCGGGTTCTGCTCCGAACCCGACAGGGCAAACTCTTTTTCGATGATCGCCTGGGTCAGGATGAACCAGGTGAAGTCGTGGCCGCCGCGAGTGATCGTTCCCAGTGTGCCCAACGAGTCGAAACCGGGGAAGTTCGGAACCGGTAGCCGTTTGCCCGTGGCGTCGAGCCACAGTGACGACGGGCCCGGGATGATCCGAATGGCGTGGTTGGGCCAGATCGGGTCCCAGTTCTTGATTCCCTCGGGGTAGTGCCACATGCGGTCGCTGTTGACGATGTTGCCGCCGGCGTTCTGGGTGATCTCGAGCATTCGACCGTCCACGTGCGCGGGTACGCCGGTAATCATGTGTGCTGGGGCAGGCCCGAGACGGTCTACCGGCCAGTTCTTCTTCACGAGGTCGAAGTTGCCGCCGATGCCTCCTGAAGTGACGACCACAGCTTCGGCACGGAGTTCGAACTCGGCGGCGACTTCACGACTCGACGACACCCCTCGCCGCTGGGTCGAGGGCACCAGGACAGATCCCCGGACGCCGACTGCCGCCCCGTTCTCCACGATGAGCTCGTCCACCTGATGCCGGTACTTGATGGTGACCAGACCCTTGGCAGCACCGTCGAGAACCGGTTCGCGGAACACCCGGACCACCTCCGGGCCCGTCCCCCAGGTGATGTGGAATCGCGGGACAGAGTTGCCGTGGCCGGCAGCGAGACCGGAGCCACGCTCGGCCCAACCGACGGTCGCCATCACCCGCAGGCCCAGATCGTGCAGATACGAACGCTTTTCGCCGGCGGCGAAGTTCACGTAGGCCTCGGCCCATTGCCGCGGCCAGTGGTCCTCACGGTCACGATCGAATCCGGCGGAACCGAACCAGTCCTGTCGGGCCAGTTCGACCGAATCCTTGATGCCGAGTCTGCGCTGCTCGGGGGAATCGACGAAGAACAGACCACCCAGAGACCAGAAAGCCTGCCCACCCAGGTTCTGTTCGTTCTCCTGTTCCAGCACCGCCACGCGCTTGCCGGCCTTCACCAGTTCATGGGTTGCGACCAGCCCGGCCAGCCCGCCCCCGACCACAATGACGTCAAACCTGTCGGCCATCACGGCGCCTCCTCGCGTCCAATACCCGGCATGACGTTCACCCGGCGCATCCGAACAGAGCATAAAGAACTACGCGGGAGGCAGTCCGAGCTACGGCGGCTTTGCGAATTGCCCGCACCGCCGAGGCGCGAAGAAGATACTTGGGGCGTGGTGACAACGGACAGTGGAGAAGACGGCCACGAACGGCAGCGTTTCCGGAAACTGGCGCAAGCGGCGATGAACGCAGACGTCACTGTCGGGCAACTGGACACGATCATCGGCGACCTCGGCGGGGCCCTCACCGACTTCGACAGGGCGATGGGCGAATTCGACAGGACCCTTGGCAGTTTCGGCGCAGCCATGGACGACTTCTCGGCGACCCTTGCGCGGGTGGACAGCACGGTCACGAAAATGGTTGCGGTGGTCGAACGGATCGAACGTGTTGTCGGACGGGTGGAGAACATCGTCGATATCACCGAAAGGCTGATCGCACCGGTGGCATCTGCCGAGGCGATGGTGCGTGACCTGCTGGGAATCGGACGGCGGCGCTGACGGTCACCGCGACCTCATTCCCGCCGGGCGGCAGACCGCACGTAGTCGCTGGGTGTCCAACCGACAACAGCCTTGAACTCGCGGGCCAGGTGCGCCTGATCGGAGTATCCGAGTGACGCTGCCACATCCGCTACCGACATCTGGCCTTCACGCAGGGCGAGTGCAGCGTCTTGCAACCGGCGACGTTGGATCAACCACTTGGGGCTCAGTCCCGTTCGATGTACACACAACCGCTGAAGGGCGCGCGTGGACATGTTCACCGCATCAGCGAGTTCGGCGACGCGGCGCGGCCCGTCATCGTCTTCGACCACATCGACGACCCGGTTGATCAACTCGCCTTCGTCATCGATCTCCCACTCCGTGGCCCAGGCGAGGTATACGGACAGGACCTCCTCGTAGGCGCGCTGATCCGATTTCGAACGTGAGCGCATCGCCGACCGCACTGCTCCCGCGACATCACCCCGGCCGGGGATGGGCAGAGGCTCACCGATCGGCAACACCGGTCCGCCGGCCGTCGCACCCGCCATCGATCTGCCTGTCATCAGAGTGATCGCAGCGGGTCGCAGCAGAACTGCCGCGGCCCAGCTCATTCCTTCGAGCTTCTGCTCACTGGTCCCCTGACTGACGCAATACAGCGCCGCCTTGTCCGGCTCGACGACCACGTTCCCGCCGGGGTGTTCGAGGACCGGTTGAACGATCGGTGCCGACAGGTCCCAGGATGCGATCCAGACATGTCGTAGAAGGCTCCCGGCCCGATGTCCGGGAGGGACCGGGAGGCGTGAGATGTGTACGCCACCGGCGCCTGGGCGCAGGTCACCACGAGGCCCGGCGGGCCCATGGTGGGAACTGTCGCGTTTCTTCAAGCGCTCACACCCTGCGTCGGTGGATTATCGCCTTCATGAGTACCCACGCTGCCAACGGGCAATTCACCGATCACGGAATCCCCCACGGCTATACCTCCCTCACACCCTTCATCGTCGTCACGCCTGCTGCCGAGGCAATCGAGTTCTACAGCAACGTCTTCGGGGCACGCGTTGAACAGCGCACCGACTTCCCCGGTCCCGACGGTCAACCGATTGTCGCGCATGCCGACCTCGACTTCGGGACGGGGCGGCTGCAACTGGGCGACCCCAACCCTCAGTATGGACTGGTGCCGAGGCCAGACGGGGACTCCGACTGTTACTCGATGGCCATCTACGTCACCGACGTGGATGCCGTGGTGCAGCGGGCAGTCGATGCGGGTGCGATCATCCGCGAGGAGGTACAGACCTTTGTCTCCGGTGACCGCTTCGGCTCGGTGCGCGACCCTTTCGGGGTCAGATGGTCGGTGATGACCCGGATCGAAGACCTCTCCCCCGTCGAGAGCGCCTCGAGAATCGAGGAGTGGGCCAAGCAGCAGGGCTGACGAAGCGTCGACCCGGTGACCGATCAATTGCCTTGCCCGGTCTCGTGCCCGCCTGAGAGCATCACCGAATGCTCGATGACGTCTTCTTCGCCGCTCACCGGGGACTGCCCCGCGAGGCACCGGGGTCGGTCGCGACGACTCGATTGCTGTTCAGGTTGGCCGACGTGAAGACACCCGTTCCTCACGTCCTCGATGTCGGCGCCGGAACCGGTCCTGCCACAATCGTTTTGGCGAAGCTGGGGGCTCGTGTGACGGCCGTGGACACTCATCGGCCCTTTTTGGACGACCTGCTGTCCAACGCGATCACCGCAGGAGTGGCGGATTCGATCTCCGTCGATGAGGTCACGATGGAGGCACTCGACTATCCCGACCACCGTTTCGACCTCATCTGGGCGGAGGGTTCGGCGTACATCATGGGCGTCGGCAACGCGCTCAGGCGGTGGCGACGGCTGCTTGCACCCGGTGGTGCCGTCGTACTGACCGACGCCAACTGGCTGACCACAGCTCCGAGTCGCGAAGCGGCCGATTTTTGGCTATCCGCTGCTCCCGAAATGCGGACCGTCGCCCAGAGCATCGATGCGGCCCAGGCGCTGGGCTGGGTGGTGGCAGCGACATACCTGCTACCCGACAGCGACTGGGACGAGCTGTACGGCCCGCTGGCGGCAAGCATCAACCGCCTGCGCCATGAACAGCGCGCCGACGACGAAGCCCTCGACATCGTCGAGAAGGAAATACACATCCGTCGCCGGTTCGGTGCAGAGTACGGCTACGTCGGGTACGTGCTGCGTCCCGCGCAGACGATCACCGATGCGTAGCGTGGGCCCATGGGCATCACGCATTCGAGTACCGTCCCCACTCCTGTAGACGAGGTGTTCGCCTGGCACGGACGGCCGGGCGCCTTCACGCGGCTGGCCCCACCGTGGGGACCACCGTCGTTGATCAAAGAAGCCGAGTCGCTCAGTGACGGAACTGCGGTGTTGGGGTTCCCAGGTGGACTGAAATGGGTCGCGCAGCATCAGCCATCGAGGTACCACCCACCCAATCAGTTCGTGGACAAGTTGGACTCGTGGCCTCTGAAGTCCGTGCTGACGTGGACGCACCACCACGGATTCTCTGCCGTCGACGCGAACTCCACAATGGTCACCGACACTGTTGACACACCCGTCCCGACTGCGTTGCTACGGCCCATGTTTCGCTACCGGCATCGCCAGCTCGCCGACGACCTGGCGGCCCACGCATGGGCGAGCGAGTTGGGGCGCGGACCGATGACCATTGCGATGACCGGCTCCTCCGGCCTGGTGGGTACCGCACTCAAGGCATTCTTGACCACCGGCGGGCACCGGGTGATCTCACTCGTGCGCCGCGATCCCTCCCACGCAGACGAGCGACGCTGGGATCCGGACAATCCGGCACCAGACCTGGTGGACGGCGTCGACGCAGTGGTCCATCTGGCCGGCGAATCCATCGCGGGCCGATTCAGTGACAGCCACAAACGAGCGGTCCGCGACAGCCGCATCGACCCGACGGCCAAGTTGTCGTCGGTGATCGCGGCCACCACACCGCAGCCCGCGCTCATCTGCGCCTCGGCCGTGGGCATCTACGGCTATGACCGCGGCGACGAGCAGCTCGACGAAAGCGCCTCGCGTGGCGAGGGATTCCTTGCCGACGTTGTCGCCGACTGGGAGGCGGCGACCGCAGCCGCAGGCGACTCCGGCGTCCGGGTCGTCAACGTCCGCACCGGCATCGTGCAGGCTGCGGCCGGTGGCACATTAAGGCTGTTACGCCCACTGTTCACCGTGGGGTTCGGCGGGCGAATCGGGGACGGCAAGCAGTGGCTGCCGTGGATCGCGATCGACGATCTGGTGGACATCTACCATCGCGCCATCGTCGACGAGACATTGCAGGGACCGATCAATGCGGTGGCACCGAATGCCGTGCGTAACCGCGACTACACCGCAGCCTTGGCCAGGGCGGTGCACCGGCCGGCGATCATGCCCGTGCCCAGCCTGGGTCCACAACTGATCCTCGGCGCGCAAGGCGCTCGCGAACTCGCGTTGGCCAACCAGCATGTGGTGCCGTCCCGGCTCACCGCGATCGGGCATCGCTTCCGGTGGCCAGAAGTATCCGACGCACTGCGCCATCAACTCGGCGGTGCCACCGGCCGGACGTAGGACGGGCAGCGCATACGATCAGCGTGCGAGCTCTCTTTTGACGGTCTCGATGAAGCGGTCCACGTCGTCGTCGGTGGTGTCGAAGGAACACATCCATCGCACCGTTCCGCCCGACTCATCCCAGTCGTAGAAACGCCACGACTCACGGACCCGTTCGGCGGCTGCGCGATCGAGGACGGCGAACACGGCGTTCGACTCGGTGGACTGCGCGAACCCAAGCCCCGGAACACCTTCGAGACCGGCTCGTAGACGCGCAGCCATCGCGTTGGCGTGCGCGGCAGCGCGAATACCGTTGCCGTCTTCGAACAGTGCCAGCAACTGTGCCGAGATGAAGCGCATCTTGCTGGCCAGCTGCATGCTCAGTTTGCGTAGATAGATCAAGCCGTCGACCCGGTCTGGGTCGATCACCACGATCGCCTCGGCGCCGAGCGCACCGACCTTGGTGGCGCCGAGGCTGACGATGTCCACTCCGCCGTCGGTGGTGAACCGCCCCATAGGCATCTGCAGGGCCGCAGCCGCATTCCACAGCCTGGCTCCGTCGACATGCAACGCCATGTTGTTCCGGTGAGCGAAGTCGGCGTTGGCCGCGATCTCTGCCGGGGTGTAGAGCGTCCCGAGCTCGGTGACCTGGGTCAGGCTGACCGCAGCAGGCTGTGCCCGATGCTCGAATCCCCAGCCATAGGCCTCCGTCGCGATCAGTTCCGGCGTCAGCTTGCCGTCCGGGGTGGGCACCGTCAGCAGCTTGATACCACTGACGCGTTCGGGCGCACCGCCTTCGTCGGTGTGGACGTGCGCAGACTCCGTGACAATCGCAGCGCCCCAACGCGGCATGAGCGATGTCAACGCCACCACATTGGCGCCGGTACCGTTGAAAACAGGAAAGACCTCGGCACGAGAACCGAATTCGTTGCGGACGACCTCCCGCAGCGCATCGGTGTAGTCGTCTTCGCCATAAGAGACCTGATGGCCACCGTTCGCCTCGGCGATGGCAGTCAACACCTCTGGCAACACTCCGGCGTAATTGTCGGACGCGAATGCACGCCACTCGGGGTCATGTCGTCTCAAGGATTTCGCTTTCCATGTGGGGTCTCACCCTCCGAAACGCTCGGTACGGATGTTCGCGGCGGGATAACCCAGATCGAGTAGCCACTGCGCATACTGTTCGACGAAAGCCGTTGGCCCGCAAACTCGCACCTGCGGATCGAGGTCCACCGGGATCAGTGCGGCCGCGAACTCGCCGATGTCCGGCCGACCGGCCGGTCGCGTCGACAGTTCAGGCGCCTGCCGGGTGTACACGTAGTCCACACGCAGTCGTTCAGAAGCGACCAGGCTTTCCAGTTCCTGCGCGTAGTAGCGACTTGCGGGTGTGCGCAGCGAATAGAAGAGCCGGAAAGGCGCCTGGGAGGACGCGTGTTCGTGTTCCCGGATCATCGACATGAGTGGCACCACGCCTGAACCACCTGCGATCAGCTGCACCGGGTTCTGTTCGTTCGGCCTCCAGACGAACCAGCGACCGATCGGCCCGCGGACCTCCACCTGGTCACCCACCTGCAGGTCGTACACCAGGTAAGGCGAGACCTCTCCGTCCTCGAGCTCCTCGACGGTGGTCTCGAGCAGGTCGTCACCGGTGGCCGCGGCAATCGAGTAGGACCTCACCGCCTGATACCCGTCCTCGGCGGTCAGGCGGATGTCGATGTGTTGACCCGGTAGCACCCGGCCGCGATCAGGCAGCCGCAAGCGCAGGGTACGTGCGGTTTGTGTCTCCATCTCGGCCGCGACCACCGTCGCGGGCCGCCAGCCGTTCACCAATACCGCTCTTCTTTCCACGGGTCTCCGTGGTTGTGGTATCCGTTGGTCTCCCAGAAGCCCGGCACGTCGTCGTCCATGATCGTCAGACCGTTGACCCACTTGGCTGACTTCCAGAAGTACAGGTGCGGGATCAACAGTCGTGCCGGCCCACCGTGTTCAGCCGCAAGTGGCTCATCGTCGTAGGTGTGCGCAACCCACGCCTTGCCGTCGAGGACATCTTCCAGCGGCACATTGGTGGTGTACCCGCCGTAACAGTGGGCCAGGATGAAACCGTCGGGATCGACGTCGTCGCCGAGGAGCACATCCAGCGAAACCCCGCGCCACGTCGTGTCGAGCTTCGACCATGCCGTCACGCAATGGATATCGACGGTGACGTCCTCCTGGGGCAGCGCCATGAACTCGTCCCACGTCCAGCTCTGCAGCTCCCCGTCTCGCCCTTTGACGTCGAAACCCCACTGCTCTTGTCGGATCGCCGGGGTGGGTCCAGCGGTCAGGACGGGGAAGTCGCGGGTCAGGTATTGCCCTGGCGGTAGCCGGTCGTCCTTCTGCCGGCGGCGGGCCCCGAAGCCCTTGTTGATGATGGCCATGGGTGCAATTGTGCGCTGTGCTCACCGATCGTGCATCGACAGGCCCGGACTCACTCACCGGCGTTCTGTCTGAGGAGTTCACGTAACCGCAGGGTCTGGTCGGCGCTCCACTGCGTCGGCTGCAGGATCGCCGCCCAGGAATCGGCGATGTCCGCGTGGAACGTGTGACCGTGCCCATCGGGAACGTCGTTGGACACGGCCATGTCCGCCGACACCTGGAGGAAAGTGATGACCGGAATCCACTGCATGCTGTCGAGTACGTCTCGCCCGCGTGATTCGCGTAGCCAATCGGGTTTGCGGAACGGAAGGTGGGGTGACCACCAGGTGATCGGATCGGACGGGTACTGCAGGTAGACCACCCTCGGTGATGGCCACTCGGTGTCAGGGCGGGAAAGATCGTCCGCGCCGGCGATGAAACGGACGGTGCTGCCGTCTTTGTAGATGGGCAGCCACTGCGGAGACCCGGGAGCACGCTCGGCGCTGGTCTTCTGCCACACCTCGTTGGTGTAGGTCGGACCGATGAACAGGGCGCCGTCTGCGCGGGCCGCGAGGTCTTCGATGCTCGTGAACGGCGCCTCGGCCCCGAAGGACCCCAGGCTCTCTCCGAAGACCACCAGTTTGGGGCGCGAGTCCTCGGGTAGGACATGCCACCGCGCATACACCGCTTCGAACAAGGCCTGACCGGCGGCGCGGGCCCGTTCCCGGTCGACCAGAAACGAGATCGGACTGGGCAGGTACGAGTACTGCATGGAAGCCACTGCGGTGTCGCCGTTGTACATGTACTCCAGCGCGCTCACGGTGCTCTCGTTCACCCATCCGGTGCCCGTGGTGGTTCCCACCGCGATCACTGCGCGCTCGAAGGCCCCCGCCCGCTCGAGGTCGTCGACGACCAGGTCGGCCTCGCCGCCGTAGCCACCGGCCGAGGCCAGTCCGGCGTACGCCCGGATCGGCTCCTGCGGCGACGCGTTGTTGAAGGCGCACAGTTGCTGGGCCGACGGACCCGAGGACACAAACGATCGCCCTTGCTTGCCGAGCGAGGCCCACGTGACAACGGACTCCCGGCTTCCCGACCGCAACGGGCTCGTCGGTTGCGCTGTCTCCGGGTCGGTCTCGTCGTTGATCGCCGCAAACGATTCGTTCAGGCCGGACATCGTGGCGCGCACCACCACTCCGTTGAGAACCCCGATGGTCACGCCGATCACCAGAAGGACGGCGACAACCGCGGAGACCGCGGGCGGAACTATTCGGTTCAGCACTGCGGTCACCATCGCGGTCACGCGGCGCATGGCCCGGCCGAGGGCGATGAACAGCACAGCGACCACCAGTGCCGACACCGGCACCAGCACATAGCCGTAGCCCGGGAACGACGCGGTCCCCATCAGGTCTCGTAGTTCCCGTTGCCACGAGCCGAACCAGGCCAGCATCGCCGTCGTCCCGATCAGCGCGACGACAACAAACGTCCGCCAGGCCCACCGTTTGAAAGCCGGCGAGGATTCCCTGGCGGTGACACGACGCAGCACCGCCGACAGCAGCACTCCCAGTCCGTAGCCGAGCGCCACCGATGCTCCGCTGACAACACCTTGGAAGAGCCAACCCCGTGGAAGGAGTGACGGCGTCAGCGACAACCACAAGCTCACCAACGCGCCGCAGAGCCCGCCGAAGACGTACCGACGGGGTACCAGGCGACGCAGCATCGCCCGCACCTTGGTCCCCGCACCATCGGCCATGTGGCGACCTTAGCCTCGCGGCACCTCAGCCTGCTCTCGGTCGAGTTCGGCAGCTACGCCGATTCTCGACCACCATCTCGGGCCGCACCAGAGATGGCGCGGACTACGCTGAACCCGTGTCGCATCCGAGTCTGCTCTGCATCCACGCGCATCCCGATGACGAAGCGCTCTGGACAGGGGGTGTCCTCCTACGATGCGCAGAACTCGGCGGTCGCACGTCGGTTGTGACGTGTACCTGGCCCCCGGGCTCCGAACGGGCCGGCGAACTACAGCGATCCCTTCAGATATTGAATGCCGGTGCCCCGAGGCTGTTGGGGTACGCAGATCTCGGTGTCACCGACACCACAGAGGACTACCGCTCGTTCTGCGACGCCCCTTTTGATGAACTGGTCGAGTCGGTGGTCGCCCACATCCGCGCATTCCGGCCGGACACCGTGCTGACGTATGACCCAATGGGTGTGTACGGGCACCCCGACCACATCCAGACACATCGCGTTGCGGTTGCTGCGATCGGAGCAGCCGGATACCCGCAGCTGTACCCCGAGGCGGGCCCACCCTGGCGGCCGAAACTTCTCTACCAGGCCACCATGCCGTTCTCGGCTGCCCAGCTTCTCTGGCCTGCGGTGAGAAAACAGGCGAACCGCCCGGTGGGGCCGCTGCCCGGGGTGCCCGACGAGGAGATAGATCTCTTCGTCGACGTGACCGCGTGGCTGCAGACCAAGTGGGACGCCTTGTCCGCACACAAGAGCGAGATCGCCAGAGGTGGCGCGATGACCATGCTCGCTGCCCTGCCAGAAGAAGTTCGCTGGGATGTCCTGCGAACCGAGTGGTTTCAGCGAATGGCGCTCCAGCCCGACGCGGAAGCGTTCGACGCCCTACGCTTTCCGGCCTAGCTCACTCGAGCCTGGTCCGTAAGCCGCTTGCGCGCAGCACTTTCCGATTCACACCGGCCCTGATGGCCTCTTCGGTGCCGACGAGCCGCACGCGAGCACTGGCCCGGGTGATGGCCGTGTAGAGCAGTTCGCGTGTCAGCAGGGACGACCGTTCCGGAGGGATCACCACGGACACGGACTCGTACTGTGAGCCTTGGCTGCGGTGAATTGTCATGGCATACACCGACGTTGCCGACACCAGCTGAGACGGATGCAGCATCTTGATCGACTGGCCGCGCGCGAACGCCACCATCGGCCTGCCGTCGATGTTCACCACCACCCCGGTATCTCCGTTGTAGATGCCTGTGTCGTAATCGTTTGCGGTCACCAGCAGTGGTTGTCCGGCGAACCACCGGCCCGTGTCGAAAGCCTCCTCCGGTGCGTCGATCCACTCGGTCGCCAATCGCGACCAGTATTCGACGCCCGACATACCTTCCCGATGAGCACACAGCAGTCGATGCGAGCTCAGACCGGCCAGGGCCGCCGCAGCATCCCCGGCCTCCGCGGCCACCCGCACTGCGGTGGCGGAGTCGACGACGTCGCGCCGCACCGATTCGAGAGCGTCGAACCCGACGAGTTCGAACTCGTCATGGCCGGCACCGAGGAGATCGATCACCTCATCGGCGTCGCCCCGGCGCACAGCCGCCGCCAACTGTTCGATCCTCTCCCCGAACCGGCGCACCCGCGTGAGACGGATCACCCCTCCACCCAACTGTTCACGCTCCTCGACCGACAGCGCGTCGACGTTGTCGGCGTCGGGTTCGAGGTCCTCGGCGACCAGACTGCTCAGCACCGGATTGGTCTGCTCGGTGACGGGCCTCGCGACCAGATCGGCGAGCACAGCCCCGGCATCCACAGAGGCCAATTGATCGGGATCCCCCACCAGGACAAGCCTGGATTGGGGGCGCAACGCATCGAGCAGTCGCGACATCATCGTCAGTGACACCATCGACGTCTCATCGATGACCACCAGCTCGTGAGGCAGCCGGTTCGTGCTGTCGTGTGCGAATCTGCTGCGGTTTCCCGGCCGCCATCCGAGTAACCGGTGAAGGGTGGTCGCCGTCAGATGCTCCGGGAGCCCGAGTTCGGGCGCCTGAGCGCGCACCGATGCCTCGAGTTGGGCCGCTGCCCGGCCCGTCGGGGCAGCCAGAGCAACGCGAAGACCCGGTCCGTACTCGTCGAACATGAGGGCCAGTACCCGCGCAACGGTGTGCGTTTTACCGGTGCCCGGCCCCCCTGCGATGACCGTTGTCCACCCGGCTGTCGCCAGGGCAGCAGCAATCCGCTGTCGGTCGGGGCCGGCGTCGGGGAAATGCCGGTGAAGCCCCTCCGACAATCGCCCGGCGTCGAGATCCGGGTGCGTGCGGGCCCTGTTGTCGAGGAGCTCACGGATCCGCTGTTCCTGCTGGAAGTAGCGACGGAGGTAGAGCAGTGGACCCTCGGGCGTGTGTGCGAGATGGAGCGGCCTCAACGGTCCCGATGCCGCACCCGTCAGCAGAGGACTCGACTCGAGCGCTCTGACGACGTCGGCCGGGTCCGGCCACGGCAACGTGTCCGGATCGATCCCCGACTCCTCGTCGTCGATGGCGATCTCGGAGAGCCGGTTGACCTCCACACAGACCGACCCCAACCGGACCGCGCGCACTGCCAGCGCGGTGGCGATCAACACCGCCGGCTCGATGTCGGTCTTGGACAGTGCAGCAAGTCGTTGAGCCACATGGACATCGGCGGCGCTGAGCACGCCTGCCTGATTGAAGGGCACCAGTGGCGCAGCGGCGTTCAGCACGATCCGTGCGTCGACATCGGCGGTCACGCGGCCACCGTCCTTCCGGCGATGAGGTCGGACACGGCAGCGATGAGGGGCGCCGACGGCGTCCACTCGAACACGCCGCAGCCCGTTGGCGTCTGCGGCCCGATCATTGCGCGGACGAAATGG
This sequence comes from Williamsia muralis NBRC 105860, assembly GCF_001598915.1. Classification (GTDB taxonomy): domain Bacteria; phylum Actinomycetota; class Actinomycetes; order Mycobacteriales; family Mycobacteriaceae; genus Williamsia; species Williamsia muralis. Next base: position 670,223 of record NZ_BDAP01000003.1, read on the forward strand.
TACTGAACGCCACCGAGGTGCACCGACGGGTCGTAACCCGGCAATCGCCATCGTAGATAGCGGTGCAACGCAACCGAATACAGCAACGCCTGCAGAGGATAGTGCGAGTGCATCATCTCCCGCGCCATCGACTCCGGTGTGTAGTCCAGGCAGGTGAGGTCGCCGCGCGCGGTCCGGTTCGTCTTGTAGTCCACCACCACGAATCGGTCCCCCGGAATCCGCAGAACCGCGTCGATGCTGCCGGTGAGGAATCCGCGCAGCGGCGGTGCGGGCACCCGCCGCAGCAGGGCGGGATAGTCGGCGAGCAGATCATCGGGCGACAGATGATCCGCCATCAGGTCGCTGATGTCTCGCAGGGTCGGATCGGTCTGCGATCCGAGCGGGAACTCGAAGGTCAGCTCTGACAAGCGATCCTTCGAAGGTATGCGCGCGAGGCTGAGTTCGCGATCGGAACCCAGAGGTGTGTGCATCACCGCGGTCAGCGCCTCGGCGAGCACATCGATGTCGACCTCGGCCATCCTGGCCAGCGCGGCCTCGACACAGCGGCGACGCACTTCGCCTGCCAGATCGGTGACATCGGTGTCGACGGTCTCGAGTACCTCGTGGACAAGCGTTCCGAAGGCCGCCCCGAAAGGCAGCGAGTTCATCAGCGACACGTGTTTGAGTTCAGCAGGACCTTCCGTGGTCGCTTCGGCAAGAGGTTCCACCGTCTGCTCGTCTGTCTTGTCCGTGACCTCGGGCTCGCTCGCCACGCCCGGCTGATGTGTGCCCGCCACCAGCGCCGAATAGGAGGTGCGCCGCCACGTGCGGTCGATGACGCGGGTGAAGGACGCTGACCCCAGGTCGCCTGCCGACGGCTTCGGTTGCTGCCAACGGGGACTGCCCATCGGCGCAAACGTCGCCGGCTGCACGGTGACCACGCCGCCTGCCGCCTCACCCCATTCGGTGAAGAAGCGGGCCACCCGTGCATCGTCGGGTACCACCGGACGTGGTTCGGGGCTGGTTTTGTCGCGGCTGAACAGCAGCCTGTGAAGCGGCGACGAGCGGGTGGCAGTCGCAGGCGCCCACCACAGCACCACGGCGGAGGCAGCGCGTGTGAGCGCCACGTACAACAATCGCAACTCTTCCCCGTCTTCCTCGGCAGCGGCGGTGTCCCGGCGGGCCCGGTACCCGGGTGCGTCCTTGCCTCCGACGTCAAGGATGCGCTCTCCTGAGTCGTTGTGCAGCAACAGAGTTGCGGGGTTCGGATGGCGCGCCGCGTCCCAGCCGTAGGGCACGTAGACGATCGGGAACTCGAGTCCCTTGCTGCGATGCACGGTCAGGAGTTGAACCGCCGCGGCGTCGCTGTCGAGACGGCGGCTCTGCTCGCCCTGATTGCCTGCGACCGGATCCTTGATCAACTCGGTGAGTCGGCGCACGAGCGCGGTGAGACCCAGCCCCTGCTCCACCACGGCACGGTTGCACAACTGGGCGACGTGGGTGAGGTCGGTGAGTCGACGTTCGCCGCCGGTGATACCCAGCAGACGACCGGCGATGTCGCGGCGTCCGGACAGATGCTCGTACACCGCCGCGAACCCGGCGTCCTGATAGACCGCCACGAGCTCGCGGATCATCGCGCTGATGTCCGCTGTCAGCTCGTCTCCGCCTGCATCGAGTTCAGTGGCAGTCCACCCCAGAAGCGGGGTGAGTGCAGCCAACCGGATTCGGGCCGTACGACTCGGCTGCTCCATGGCCTGCAACAACCACAGCCAGTCGAGCGCTCCCTGGGTGCTGTAGACACTGGTGCCTCCCGCCAGCACCGACGGTATCCCCGCAGCGTCCAGGGCACCTTGAATCATGCTCAGGTGCTTGTGATTTCGAACCAGGACTGCGACGTCTCCCGGCTCGACCGGCCTCGTTTTCCCACCGGTGACGTGGTCGGTGCCGGAGTTGAGCAGGTCGGTGAGGTCCGCGGCGACGTCGTCGGCCACCGCCCGGCGCAGCCGGTCGAGCACCGGAAACCCCGACTTGTTCAGCGGCCCGTGTCCCTTGCGGTTCAGATGGCGCAACCGCAGCGGGACCAGACCGGGAAGCCGGGATCCGTCGTTGTTCGCGGTCACCTGGTGCACAACGATGTCCGGGCTACCGAGAGCTGCTCCGGCGTAGATCCGGTCCAGCGCATCGATCAGACCGGCGTCACTTCGCCAGTTCGTCGGAAGAGCCTGATGGTTGTCTGCGGCGCGTACGGCATCGAGGTAACTGAACACCTCTGCGCCTCGGAAGGCGTAGATCGATTGCTTCGGGTCGCCGACGAGCACCAACGTCGTGTGCCCGTGGAACGCGAGGCGAAAGATCTCCCACTGCACCGGATCGGTGTCCTGGAACTCGTCGACGAGCACCACCCGAAAACGGCTACGAATCCGCCGGCAGGCCGCCGGCCCGTGTGCGGGGTCGGCCAATGTGTCGCGCAGCAACATCTGAAGGTCGTCATAGTCACGCACATTGGTGAGGCGTTTACGCCGTTCCACCTCTTTGCGTACCTGGGTGGCGAACTCCACCCGCACGTACTCGTCCGCCCCGGGTTCGGCGTCAGGCCCCAGCCGCGCCTGCCGCCCGAACACCGCCGCCCGCGAGAAGGCATGGGCGTCACGAAGACTGAACGGCACCGCGTCGGTACCACTGAAGCGCCGCAGGTACAGGTCGTCGGTGACTTCGGTGATGAGATCGCCTACGTCCTCCACCAGAGTGATGTCGTTCTCGAAGTCGCCGGCAAGACCGAGCCCGTCCAGCATGCGGCTGCAGAATGTGTGTGTGGTCGCGATGGTCGCCGCATCGAAGTCCGACAACGCAGCGGTCAACCGTTCGCGACGAACACCCACCTCCTCGCCGCTGCCGCGGGCGAGCATTGCCACGAGAGGGTCATCGGATTGCGCCGCACGTTGCGGATCGGCAAGTGCCCGTGCGAGATCGGCCAGTCGCAGCCGGGTTCGTTCTCGAAGTTCAGCTGTGGCGAATCGGCTGAAGGTGACCAGGAGTAGTTCGGACAACGGCACCCCGGACGCCACGTACCGAGCGGCCAGACCGACGATCGCGTACGTCTTCCCGGTGCCGGCACTGGCCTCCAATACCGTTGTGCCGCCGGGCAGCGGTCCGGTGATGTCGAAGGTGACGGGAGAAAGACTGCTCTGGGTCATCTCAGCGCACCGTCTCGGCATCGAGCAGCGGAGCCCACAGACCGGTCGCCAAGGCGCCGAACCTGGACGGTTCGGTGAGAACCGCCGTATCCGGTGCCGGCGGCTCGGACAGAATCGCCGCGAACTCGGTGCCGTACAGATACTTCACGTACAGGTCTTGGCCCTCTCCCCCGAAGTCACTCTTGAAACTCACCTCGGCAGCCTCGACGGCGAGTTCGACACCGTCGCCCCGGTTGCGACGGGTCGCATATTCACAGGCCGCGGTGGTCGGCAGCGGCAGTGGCGCACGCAGGCCGGCATCGCGCATCGCGACCAGGTCACGGAGCGTCGCCGCGGGATCGGGAGGACTCTTGATGTCCGATCGCGCAAGGCGGCCCCCGTACTTTCCCCGACCCAGCACCACAGCCGACCGATCACCCGACTCACTCGCCGCCAGCGCCAGCAACGCCACCCAGGCCGCCACCCGGTGTTTCGGAGCCACTCGCGAGAAGATCGTGCGCACGACAACACCATCGTGCACGCCGGGCACCGTACCGGTCAGACGTCGACCACCGCCGAGCTCCACCGTGACATCCCTTGATTCCGAGGGATTTTCGTGCAGCGGGGCGGCCGCGGTCACCAGGGACTCGACGTCGCCGGCAATACGTTGGAATACCTGACCACCGAGCCGGAACGGTGGAAGCGAACCCCGCCGCAGTTCGGCTGCGCGTAGAGCCGACCCCTCGACACCTGCCAGTCGGGACTGCAGCATCCGGTCGCCGATGGCCCACCGATCGAGACCGTCGAGGTCCGCGCTGAACACATCGCTCAGTTCTTCGTCGTCGCCGGGCAGATACATACCCAGCCGCTGGCGACAGAACGCCCGCATCGGATGTTCCACGAACGCGATGAGGTCGGCCAACTCGACGTCGCCGAGCTTCTCCGGCAATGGTTCCGGAAGGAACTCGGACTCGCTGATCTGGATCGCTTGGGCAGAGCGCGCACCGGCCAACGCAGAATCATCAAAGCTGAACGGGGCACCGGCATCGAAGTTGACGGGATCGAACGCGTGTAGCGGGTGCGCACGCACCACCGTCGACCCGTCGGCCAGCATTGCGTCGGCCGAGTCGATCAACTCCCCCACCGGAACGGCGGGCGGGCGACGAAGCCCGGTGACCGGATCGTTCCCCGTGAACAGAATGACCAGGCGGTCGATGGCGGACATGGTGGCGTCGAGGAGCAGCTGACGGTCCTCACTACGGATGTCCCGTTCTCCCACACAGGGATTGCGGCCCATGATGTCGTCGCCGTTGACACTTCCGACCCGCGGGAAGCTCTCGTCATCGAGCCCGAGCAGGATCACCACCCGGTGTGGCACGGCCCGCATGGGCACCATGGTGCAGACGGTCAGCTCTCCGGTACGAAAGTTCGCCCTGGTCGGCCGACCGGCCAGACGGTGCGCGAGCATCGCGCGGACGTCGGCCAACCGGACGACGGCCTGGCCGCCGTGTTCGGTCGCGGCAGCCAGCTCGCGGTGCGCCTGACTGCGCTGCCAGCTATCTGCCGACTTCACCGCCGTGAGCAGATCCATTGCCCTGGAGAGATTTTGGGACCACTCGACTGCCGGCCGCGGGCCCCGAAGGGTGGCGAGTGAGTCGTCGAGTCGACTGATGAACTCTGCGAAGCGTCCGGCGAGGTCGACGTCTGCGCTGTCGACGTCGTCGAGGGGCAGCGCGGTGTCGAGCCAGCCGAGTTCACTTTCGTCGGCCGCCACCCCGAGCAGGATCCGGTCCAGCCCTGCGCCGAAGGTGTTCTGCCCGAATCCGCCGAGCCCGAACGGCTTGCGCTGGTTGTCGTTGATACCCCAGCGCGCGCCTGATTCGGCGGTCCACTGCCGCAGTCGTTCCAGGTCGTCGTCGCTGAAATCGAACCTGGTGCGCACCGGTTCGCTCTCCGCCAGCCCCAGCACCTCGCTGGCCTTGACGCGCCCCCCTGCGAGCTCGAGCAGATCCGACATGACCTCGAGCAGTGGATTGGTCTGCCGCAGAGCCCTATCCGCGAGTCGCACACGCAGTTGATGACCAGGGTGCACATTGATCGATTGCCCGAATGACGCACGGATCAACGGGGCGTAGGTCTCCACGTCGGGGCACATGACGATGACGTCACGCGGGTCCAGATCCGGATCTTCCTGGAACATGTGCAAGACCAGTTCGCGGAGCACCTCCACCTGACGGGCCGGCCCGTGACACGAATGGACCCCGACGCTGCCATCGGCCACACCGACGGCGGGCAGGACCGCATCGGTGCGCATCGCGTGCTGCAGCCGCCGCAGGTGCGTGTCGACTGGCTCGTCAGCGCGGTGGTGGACATCTTCGTCCGCGACGTCGCTCAGCCGGACCTGGAGTTCACGCACTTCTCGCGAGAGCGATGCCACCAGGGGGTGCTCGATGAACCTGGCATCGATGTCGCTGCGGCGCACTTGCCCGCCGAATCGCGGCATCTTCTCCCACAGAGCCGGACTCGCATGCGGCAGAAAGAGGTTGACGTCGTGGTGGACGCCAAGTGCTGACAAGATCGCCAGCTGCTGGGTGGTGAGGCGGGTGGCCCCGAAGAGGGCGATACGCTCAGGCAGGTCGACCGCGGAGGCCCGTTGCCGCAGTGCCGTGCAGACGTCATCGAGACGTTCCGGCGGGCTGGGTGCGTCGATGCGCTCACGCAACATCCGCCAGAGATGCGGCTGCCACCGCACGTCTTCGTCGAGCTGATCGCCCACTCCGTCGGTGTCCGAACCGGCGACCCAGTCGAGGATCATCTGGGGCCGGTGGGTGGCGTAGCTGCGGAACAGTTGCGTCAGGTGCTCTGCTGTCCCGAACCGGCGTCCGACGCGGAAACCGGGTGCTGGTGACGTGGTCCCCGCACCCGAGGTTGCGCCCTGGCCGGTCCCGACGGCGCTCCGATGCCCGAGATGCCGGGCGAGGATTGCGCACGCGGGGTCGTCGACGGCATCGTCGATCACCTCGAGCAGCGTCCACTGCATGCGCGCGGGCGCCCATGGATCGTCGTCGGGCCTGCCCGCAGCGGCGGTACCACTGACCTGAGCGACAACATCGTCGACCAGCGCCGACGGCGAAGGGAACGCGATGTTCGCCGCAATTCCGTCGCCTTGATGGTCGCCACCCGGAGCCCGGCTCGTTCCGAGGGTCAACGACAACTGCTGGGTCAGCCAGCGCTCGACACCCTGCGCAGGCACCGCGACGACCTCACCGGCGAAGGGGTCGCCGGGCGGCTCCGAGAGAATGCCTGCCAACGCCGCGACCAGCGTGCTGGTGCGTTCGGCACGATGAAGTCTCAGCACTGCACGCCCCCTCGTCCGCGGTTGTCAGGCCGGTATATCACCGCTCGCCGACATCGATCGTCACAGTGCGTTCAAGCGCGGCGCCGGAAAGGAACCGGATCTGCCATCTTCGCCTCGAGGAGATCACGTACGGCGTCGGGCACAGGTCTGGTGCCGCCGGTCTCGGGGTCGATCATCACCCCGGTCGTCTCGCACAGTCCCACCAGGTTGCCTTTCCCGTCACGCAATTCGCTGCCGAAGTCGAAGGACGATGTGCCGATACGACTGATCCAGACCTTGGCCGTCACGGGCTCGGGGCCGTAATACAGCGGCGCCACGAACTCGATCTCCTGCCGGGCGAGATGGAAGGCGCCGGTACTGCGACCCTGGGTGGCGAACCAGCGGGTGACAGTGCGGACCCGGGCTTCTTCGAACAACCGCGCAAACTGCACGTTGTTCACGTGGTGGTTGGTGTCCAAGTCGCCCCAACGCAACTGCAGCTCGACCGTGTCCAGGTCGGTGGGGATTGAACCGGAGGAGGTGTCTTTCACCGGTGCCAGCGTAGTGGCAGGGCCGAAGAGATCCGGGGACGGGTCCATCGCCGCGATGCCGACAACGACGACTCGTGACTTGTGCACTCACCGAACGGATTTCACGCAACTCCGCTCACCCGCATGTCTTGGCCACCCAGGCGCCCGGGCGGGTCGGCCGACCGCCACCACCAGCGGAGATCCTCGCCGACTCGCGATTTGACGATCGCCACCCACCCGCAAGCTGTCGCAAGCGCGAATCTCACCTCTCACCAGCACTGATGCCCTGGTTGAATGGTCTGCTCCGACACTCTCCGGCGAGGTCTACCACTTGCGTCGCACGAGACCGTAGGATGCCGACATCACGTCAGTGGAATGGGGAATGAAGAGTTGATCATCGAGACCGATCGCCTGGTTTTGCGGCCGGTGTCGATTGCCGATACCGACCACCTCGTCGAACTCGACAGCGACCCGGCCGTGATGCGTTATGTCACCGGTGGGACCGCCACCCCTCGGGAGGTCATCGAGGACTGGGTGATCCCGCGAGCGCTGGCCGAGGCAGGCCACCGCGGCGGTGCCGGCGTCTGGGTCGCACTCGATCGGCTCGACGTCGTCGCAGCGCGCTCCGTCGGCGACCCCCACGCAGAAACAAGCGGGTTCGTCGGCTGGTTCGGTTTGCGGGCGCCTCGCCATTCGTCGGAATCAGAGTTCGAACTGAGCTACCGACTGCGCCGCCGAGCCTGGGGACGCGGATTGGCCACCGAGGGAGCTCGGGCGCTGGTGCAGCTGTCTTTCACCGAGCTGAGCATCAGCCGCATCTTCGCGGGCACCATGGCAGTCAACGCTGCTTCGCGTCGCGTGATGGAGAAGTCGGGTCTGCGCCTGGCCCGGTTGCACGACTGCGCCGACACCTCGATCGCAGGTTCCGAACGCGGCGAAGTCGAGTACGAGATACTCAAAACACATTGGGAATCAAGCAGTTTCCCGTGGGCGCAATCCGCCCGAATCGCAACGAGCATGATCGCCTGAACCGCTCACCTGCACACCTTCGGGTGAATCCGGCCCTTGCCGCGACCAACGCGACCTCATTGACTACCGTTAGCCAATGAGCGGGTTTTGACCAGCCCTGAGATCCCGCCGCACACCGCCAACCGACAGGAGATGGTCATGAGCGACGAGACTGCAGGTTCGACCCGGCACCGGGTAGTGGTCATCGGTTCCGGCTTCGGGGGGCTGTTCGCGACCCAGCGCCTGCGAAAAGCCGACGTCGATGTCACCTTGATCGCACGGACCACGCACCACCTCTTCCAGCCGATGCTCTACCAGGTGGCCACCGGCATCATCTCCGAAGGTGAGATCGCTCCCGCGACCCGCGTCATCCTGCGCAAGCAGGCCAACGCTCAGGTCTTGATGGGCAATGTGGAGGGCATCGACATCGAGAAGAAGATCGTGACGTCACGACTCCTCGAGCGCATCACCGAAACCCCCTACGACAGCCTGATCATCGCCGCGGGTGCCGATCAGTCCTACTTCGGCAACGACCACTTCGCGCAGTTCGCGCCCGGCATGAAGACCATCGACGACGCGCTGGAGTTGCGTGGTCGCATCCTTGGAGCGTTCGAACAGGCCGAGTTGTCCGAAGACCACGAAGAACGGGCCCGACTGCTCACCTTCGTGGTCGTCGGCGCCGGTCCTACCGGCGTCGAACTGGCAGGCCAGATCGCCGAGATGAGCGACAAGACCCTCAAGGGCACCTTCCGCAACATCGATCCCACCGAGTCCCGCGTCATCCTGCTCGACGCGGCGCCTGCGGTTCTTCCGCCGATGGGCAAGAATCTCGGCACCAAGGCAGCAAAGCGTCTCGAGGAGATGGGCGTCGAGATCCAGCTCAACGCGATGGTCGTCGACCTCGACTACGACGGCCTCGTGGTGAAGGACAAGGACGGCAGCACCAGACGCATCGAATCGCAGTGCAAGGTGTGGTCGGCAGGTGTGGCCGCCAGCCCGCTCGGCAAGCAACTCGCCGAGCAGAGCGGAGTGGAACTCGACCGCGCCGGACGCGTCAAGGTGGAACCCGATCTGTCCATCCCCGGCCACCCCAATGTGTTTGTCGTCGGCGACATGATGTCGGTCGAAAACGTGCCGGGCCAGGCCCAGGGTGCGATCCAGGGTGGGCGCTACGCTGCCGACGCGATCAAGGCCGAGCTCAAAGGTGGCAAGCCCGAAGATCGTGAGCCGTTCAAGTACTGGGACAAGGGCTCGATGGCCACCATCTCCAAGTTCAGTGCCGTCATGTCGGTGCCGGTGCCGGGCCTGAAGAAGAACTTCGAGACCGAGGGCTTCTTCGCGTGGCTCGGATGGTTGCTGCTGCACCTGGTGTACATCGTCGGGTTCAGGAACCGTCTCACCACGATCGTCGACTGGTCGTTCGCATTCCTCACCCGAGGTCGCTCGCAGCTCACCATCACCGAGCAGCAGGTGTTGGCCCGCAACGCCATGGACCAGTTGGCTCAGATCGAGCTCGACAGACTCAAGGACGGTGGCGGCGACGCCGTGCCTGCGGACCGCGACCAGACCCCCGGCGACAAGCCGGTTCTCTCCGACCCCGCCAAGTCGTTCACATCCGAGCGAAGCTCGGATCAGTCCAAGCCGGCCGCCAGCTGATCCGACCTCAGCCGACCAGTTCGGCTGCCGTCCGGTCCGCCGCGGTCAGCGTGTTCGCCAGAACGGTGGTCATGCTGCCGCCGGCCACCAGCCCCAGGCGTGCCGCCGTCGCGGTGGGGTGCACGGCGTCGGGCCGGTTGTCCGGGTAGCGGTACTCACTCAGGAGTACCGAAGGCGAGCTGAGGCTGTCGGTGTCGGGCAGGCCGAGGCGCAGTTGATGACGCAACGCAGCCGTGCCCGCGATGTCGACGCTCATACGACCCGACCACCGTCCGGCATCCTCGCCGCGACGGCCGACCTGCACCCGTTCACAGAACCGGAACTCCCCCGACCCGGCGATCTCCACCGTGCACTGCGTGTGATGCACCGCGTCGCCCGCGACGATCGTGGGCTGTGGATCGACGATCAAAGTGGCCCCGTCGGCAACGGTGATGTGCCATGACATGTCCGAGACGGTGTCGCTGCGGCCCGGCAGCGCGATGGCGGCAGCGACACTGCGCAGAGTCAGTGCAGCACCGGATCTCACATCGACATGGATGTCTATCCGGTCTCCACCGAGGGGGGTCGCTGCGCTGGAGATCAAATGCAGGACGTCGCGGCCGGTCTGACGAACCGCCAGACCGCCGCTTGCCCGGACCCGAGGTGATCGCCCCTTGTGCGCCTCGAGATACAGCTCGGTGTGCATGTGGTGTGCCGGCTCGTCACACCGTGTTCAGCGGTTGCGTCCGCGCTGCCGCGAGTTGGTCACGCACCCAGCTCAGCACGTCGGTAGCCGCGGGGTCGTCGGTCAGAGAGATGAGCACGGTCGGACGACCCTCGCGCACCTTCTCCGCATCGCTTCGCATGACGTGGAGGTCGGCGCCCACCATCGGTGCCAGGTCCGTCTTGTTCACCACGAGCAGGTCGGAAAAGGTCACTCCGGGACCTCCCTTGCGCGGCACCTTGTCGCCGCCTGCCACATCGACCACGAAGATCTGCGCATCGATCAACCCCGTCGAGAACGTTGCTGTGAGGTTGTCTCCGCCCGACTCCACCAGGATCAGGTCGAGCGGCGGATTGGCCTCCACGAGATCGTCGATGGCATCGAGGTTCGCGGTGATGTCGTCGCGGATCGCGGTGTGGGGGCACCCGCCCGTCTGGACGGCGGTGATGCGCTCGTCCGGCAAGACGGCGTTGCGGCGCAAGAAGTCGGCATCCTCGGTGGTGTAGATGTCGTTCGTCAGCACGGCGACCGACAGTTCATCACGGAGCTGGCGGCACAGTGCGGCCACCAACGCGGTTTTACCAGAGCCGACGGGACCACCGATTCCGATGCGGAGTGCTTCACCGGCGACTCGTTCGCGCTTGGGCCGCGAGTGATCATGCGTGTGCGGCTGTCCGTCGATGAGGTGCGGGGGCATGTTGTTCTCCTTCGGTTGTGCGGGACGTGTTGTGGCAACGCCCGTGTCGACGTCGACCCTGAGTTGTCAGGACGCGAACAGTGGCATGGCGCGCAGCTCGTGCCGCTGCGCGAACACATCGAGCAGCGGATCGGAATAGTCGGCGAGTTCGGTACAGGCGATCGCCGCGGTCTCTTCGCACAGCTCGGTCATCTGAACTCCGAGCAGAGCGACGTCGCCAGGGTCCAACGCCAGTAGCCGCTGGCCGGCAGTGGCTGATCCGGTCATGGTCGTGTAGATGAGCACCAGTGCGCTCTGGTACCCGTCCAGGCCGGCGGCACGTGCCACCGAACCGGTCACGACGGGTAGGTGTGGCCTGGCCGAGTGCTCGGTCCAATCATGGTGCGGCCAGATCTTTTTCCCCAGGCGCAGCATGCCTCGGCCTTGCGATCGGGACGCCGAGCGAGCCGCGGCCGACGGAGTTCGTGCGTCGGCCTGGACGTCGGCAGCCGGCACCTCGAGCCGGCGGTCGACCACCGCGGCCGTGATCGACGCGGCGACCAGACCCGTCGTGCGTACCCGCCTGATGAGAAACGCTCGCAGCGACGGGACGTCTCGGACCACACCGGAGGTGATCGCCTCCTCCAGTCCCCCAGAGTGGACATGAGCACCCACCGGCAGCCGAGAGTCCGCCAAAGTCAGCAACATTGCGAGGTTCTTGGCGGCTGACCCACCGATCGGTGGCGCTGCCTCCCCTGTCGAGATCACGGTCATCAGAACAGGAAGTACCGCTGGGCCATGGGCAGTGATGCGGCAGGCTGCTGGTCCCAGACCTGGCCGTCGATGGTGACCGTGAAGGTGTCGGGGTCCACCCGGATCTCCGGCTGCGCGTCATTGTTCGTCATGTCCGCCTTGCCGACCCGACGCACGTCCTTCACCACCGCCAGGCGTCGATCGAGTCCCAAACGGTCGGGCAGACCGTCCTCGATGGCTTGCGGCGCAACAAAACTCAGCGATGTCGCCGCGGCGAGCTTGGGCGCCGCGCCGAACATCGGTCGGGGCAGCACCGGCTGCGGGGTCGGGATGGACGCGTTGGCGTCGCCCATGGCCGCCCACGCGATCGCCCCACCCTTGATGACGGCGTGCGCGCGGACGCCGAAGAACGCCGGATCCCACAGCACGAGGTCGGCGAGCTTGCCCACCTCGACCGAACCGATCTCGTCGTCCAGACCGTGAGCGATCGCAGGACAGATGGTGTACTTCGCCACATACCTCTGCGCGCGGGTGTTGTCGGCGGCCCCGTCGCCGGGAAGGGCACCTCGACGTTCCTTCATCACATGCGCGGTCTGCCACGTTCGCAGTACCACTTCACCGATGCGACCCATCGCCTGCGAGTCCGAGCCGATCATCGAGATCGCGCCCATGTCGTGCAGCAGGTCCTCGGCGGCGATGGTCGACGGCCGGATGCGGCTCTCGGCGAACGCAAGATCCTCGGGCACACTGGGATTGAGGTGATGACACACCATCAGCATGTCGAGGTGTTCGTCCAACGTGTTCACCGTGTGCGGCCGGGTCGGATTGGTGGAGCTCGGCAGCACGTTCGGGTACGCCGCAACCGTGATGATGTCGGGTGCATGCCCTCCGCCTGCGCCTTCGGTGTGGTACGCGTGGATGCCACGCCCGGCGATGGCTCCGAGTGTCTGTTCGACGAACCCGGCCTCGTTCAGGGTGTCCGAGTGCAATGCCACCTGCACCCCAGACTCATCGGCGATCCGCAGACACGCGTCGATAGCTGCCGGTGTACTGCCCCAGTCCTCGTGGAGTTTGAATCCCGAAGCGCCGGCCCGTAATTGCTCGCGCATCGAGTCGGCGCTGACCGTGTTGCCCTTACCCAGCAGGGCTATGTTCATCGGCCAGTGGTCGGTGGCCTGCAGCATCGAGGCGAGGTGCCAGGCACCGGGTGTGACCGTGGTCGCCTTGCTGCCCTCTGCCGGACCCGTCCCCCCGCCGATCAGCGTGGTGATCCCGTTTCCGAGTGCCTCGTCCATGATCTGCGGGCAGATGAAATGCACATGGCAATCGATGCCGCCCGCCGTGACGATCTTGCCGTTGCCCGCGATGATCTCGGTGGACGGGCCGATCACGAGATCCGGATGTACCCCGTCCATGGTGTCCGGGTTCCCGGCCTTCCCGAGGGCCACTATCCGGCCGTCACGAATACCCAGGTCCGCCTTGATGATCCCCCAGTGATCGAGCACCACGACACCGGTGATGATGGTGTCGGGAGAACCGTCTGCCCGGGTTGCGCGGCCTTGTCCCATCGATTCGCGGATGACCTTGCCACCGCCGAAGACAGCCTCCTCACCCGCGAGACCAGGTCCGCCAGACCTGTCCTCGGTGACCTCGATCAGCAGGTTGGTGTCTGCCAGACGGATCCGGTCCCCCACGGTGGGACCGAACAGGTCGGCGTAACGCGCACGGCTCAACGATGCCATCTACGAATCCAACTTTCCGGGTGGGTTCAGCGAAATACCGTGCACCTCACGGGTACCGGCGATCGGGACCAGCTCCACGGTGGCCTCGATGCCTGGTTCGAAGCGAACGGCGGTGCCCGCCGGGATGTTCAAGCGCTTCCCGTGTGCGGCCTGACGGTCGAAGTCGAGGGCAGCGTTCGATTGGGGAAAGTGCACGTGACTGCCCACCTGAACCGGGCGGTCGCCGGCATTGATCACCACGACCTCGGTGATCTCGGCACCCTCGTTGATGACGATTTCTCCTGGCGCACAAAGTACCTCGCCAGGGATGAGAGCAGGCTCTGCCATCGTGACTCCTCTAGGAGATCGGGTTGTGCACGGTCACGAGCTTGGTACCGTCGGGAAAGGTCGCCTCCACCTGCACGTCGTGCAACATCTCGGGGACCCCGTCCATGACCTGTTCGCGGCTGAGCACTTCGCGCCCCGTGGACATCAGTTCCGCCACGTTCCGTCCGTCGCGTGCCCCCTCGAGGATGTGGTCGGTGATGACCGCGACGGCCTCGGGGTGATTGAGCAGCAACCCACGCCCCTGCCGACGACGTGCCAATTCCGCAGCGTACGAGATCATCAGTCGCTCTTGCTCATGCGGCGACAGATGCACGATGTCCTCCTCGATTTTGAACAGCCGATGAACACGCATCGACCGACTCATACTGCCACGCAGAGCCCGCGTCGGCGCGGTGGAAGTCGCCATCGAACCGAAGAGTCAGCCGAGCACGCCCCCACTCGCGCGCAGTTCACCCAGGGCCGCTGCCGAACACCGAGGTCCGACGGCCAGCACATCTGCCTCGGCGAACGCACCCACCGACAGTCCACGCAGCACCACGAGGGCCAGCGATTGAGCCGTCGCGGGCTCGTCCACGAACTCCGAACTCTGGCGGTCGAAGTACGACTGCAACCGCGTCACGGCCGGCGACATCGCCGACCGGAAGAAGCCGTACACCGCCAGCCATCGAGTCACGAGATGGCCCGGGTGCATGTCCCACCCCTGATAGAAGCCACGCTCCAGGCTGCGGGTGACGAGTCGGTGATGACGGCGTAGAGCCGCTTCGACGACCTCGGCGGAGCCGACCGGGGACACCTGGGTGGACCCGTCCGACACCCAGACCCCGGTCTGCGCTGCCGCGACGAGCATCACCGACTTGGCATGGTCGGCGACCGGATGTTCCAGCGACTGCTGAGAGGATACGATGCCGCAGGCGGCACTGTAATCGTATGTCCCGTAATGCAATCCGGTAAGCCGCGGCCCGCCACGATGGATCGCTTCGGCCACAGTGGCCCGACCGTCGGCGCCGAGCACCGCCTGGGGGCTCTCGATCTGCAGTTCGTAACGCAATGCGCCTTCGGGCAGTCCGTGCGCACGTTCGAGCTCCTCGCAGATCATCACCACCGCATCCACCTGGGCTGCCGCGCGCAGTTTGGGAACGGTGAACACAAACCCGTCCGGCACCCCGCCGGCAGCATCGAGCACAAGCTCCAGCGACCGCAAGCCACGCGCTCGTTCTGTGGCACCCAGCCCCTTGCAGCGAACACCGAAGGCATTGGGCGCCTGCTCAGGTCGGGCAGACCATGTGGCGATCGTGCGACCGGCCGCTCGGGCGTCGCGGTCCTCGACCACATCCGGTCGCCAGCCGTAACCGTCTTCGAGGTCTATCCGGAGGTCTTCGATCGGCTGGCTGCGCAACCGGGCCTGGACCAGCGAGGCGATGCCGGTGCGGTCGAGGTCGGCAACCACGGCGGCGGCCTCGTCGGCGATCGCCGACGCCCGATCCCCCCAGGTGCCGGGGGTGTCCGCGTCCACGTCGGCGGCACTCACATAGACGGTGTGGGCAGGCTGCTTCTCGGCGCGATCGCCGGGATAAGCCCGGTCGAGTTCAACATCGACGGCAGAGAGGACCGCATCGATGCGGGCTCGCGCCGGGTCGGACAATCGTGTCGCGGCCTGTGCCGCATCGTGTCCCATACCGGCGCAGATCAGTTCTCGGCGGCGATGTTCTGCAGCCGTACCCGGCCCTGCGCGATCAACTTGCCCGACTCGTCGGTGATGTCGACCTCCCACAGCTGCTGACGACGGCCCCGATGGATCGGTTTCGAACGTGCAGTCATGGTGCCCGTGCTCACCGCCCGGAGGAAGTCGGTGCTGTTGTTCACCCCGACGACATGGGAATCGGTGATCCCCTTGCTGTGCAGCCATATCTGACCCGACGTGCTCGCGACCGATTCGACCACCGAGCAGTACACGCCACCGTGAACGATGCCCCAGGGCTGCAGGAGCTTGGGGGCGATCTCGAACGTCGCGGTGACCTCGTCAGCTGTTGCCGTTTGCATCTGCAGACCGAGCTCGTTGTCGAAGCCCTTGGGCAACGTGCCCATCGTCTCGGTCAGATCGATGTTGTCTGTCACCGTGGTTCTCCCTTGCCTGAGGCCGCGCTCTCGGACTACGCGTCGCGTGATCGACAGTCTGTCAAAACCCGGATGACGGGTCCGCCCGCGGTGACCCTCTCGACCGGATGAGCACGACACAAAGAATCAGCAGGCCCCACCTTTCGGTGGGGCCTGCTGTGGCGCGGACCGGGGGTCTCTGCAGCCCTCAGGACACTCGCTCGGTCCCACGTAAGGATGAATGTAGGCTAGCCTTACCAACCTGTCAACCGCGACGGAAGAAAATTGATGGCACCACGCGTTGAGCTGTTTGATGAGAAGAAACGTAAAGTGAGAAGAATGAACGGGTTGGGTGAGCTCGAGCGGGCAGTCATGGACAATTTGTGGTCGTCCGCCGAACCGCAGACGGTGCGTCAGGTACACGCAGCTCTGTCGGCGGATCGCGAACTCGCGTACACGACTGTGATGACCGTGCTCCAGCGACTGGCGAAGAAGAATCTCGTCACGCAGCTGCGCGACGACCGTGCCCACCGCTACTCGGCCACCCATCCGCGTGAGCACCTCGTGGCGAGCTTGATGGTTGACGCGCTGAGCGAAGCGGACGAGGCTGGATCACGGCAGGCCGCCCTGGTTTCCTTTGTGGGCCGGGTCGGCGCCGACGAGGCGGAAGCGCTTCGACGTGCACTGGATGAACTGGAATCGGCCCGCGGAGCCCACGGCGAGTCATATCGATCTTCTGAGCCCTAGGACCTATTTTGACCGCGTTGGTGTTCGGGATCGTGGCTCTCGTTCTCGTGGGCCCGGCCCCGTCGTGGCTCTCGCGCGCGCAGTGGCCGCTCCGCGCCCCGCGTGCGGCCATGGCCCTGTGGCAGTCGATCGCCATCGCGGCAGTGCTCTCCGCGTTCAGCTGCGGCCTCGCCATCGCCGCGAATCTTCTTGTCCCCGACGCGCAGGGACGACCCACGACGAACCCGTTCGACGAGATCGAAAGCCTCGGCTTGGTGCTCTGGACGGTCTACGTCAGCGTGTTCTTGATCACACTCCTCATCGGTGCGCGGCTGTTCTACACCGTGATCCGGGTCGCCATGCGTACCAGGGCGCGCCGGTCGGCCCACCGTGAACTCATCGATCTGCTCGACCGGATGGATCGCACCGTCCCCGGCGATCCGCTCAGTGCGCGCGACGTGCGCATGCTCGAGGTCGATCAGCCCATGGCGTACTGCCTCCCCGGCCTGCGACAGCGTGTCGTCGTCAGCGAGGGCACCGTTGCCCGATTGCGCCGGGATGAACTCGACGCCGTGATCAGTCACGAGCGTGCACATCTACGCGCCCGACACGACCTGATACTCGAAGCCTTCATCGCCGTTCATGAAGCCTTCCCCCGGTTCGTCCGTAGCCGTTCAGCGCTGGGTGCCGTGCAGTTGCTCGTCGAGCTGCTCGCCGACGACACCGCCATCCGCTGTGCCGGGCGCAAGCAGCTCGGCCGGGCCCTGGTCGCGTGCGCCGATTCGGTGGCGCCCCGCGGCGCGATGGCCATCGGCGGACCCAGCACCCTCACCCGAGTGCAGCGGCTCGTCGACACCCGTCCGGCCACAGCCATCTCGGCGTTCGCCTACGTCGCCGCCGCCGCGATCCTGGTGATCCCGACGGTCGCCGTGGCCGTTCCCTGGCTCACCGAGCTGCATCGCCTGATCGACAACTGATCTCGCCGCGAGGTCCGGTGAGCTTAGTCATAGGGTGTACGCATGACTGAAACAGCTGCCCGCGCCCAGATCGGTGTCACCGGCTTGGCGGTGATGGGCTCCAACATCGCCCGAAACTTCGCCCGTCACGGCCACACCGTCGCACTGCACAACCGCAGTATCGCGAAGACCGACGCACTGATCGAAAAGCACGGCCACGAGGGAGACTTCGTGCGAACCGAGACAGTCGCCGAATTCGTCGCGGCGCTCGAGAAGCCCCGTCGTGTCCTGATCATGGTGAAAGCCGGCGCCCCGACCGACGCGGTGATCGAGGAGCTCGCCGCCGAGATGGAGGAAGGCGACATCATCATCGACGGCGGCAATTCGCTCTACACGGACACCATCCGGCGCGAAGCCGCGATGTCCGAGCGTGGTCTGAACTTCGTCGGCGCGGGTATCTCCGGCGGCGAAGAGGGTGCGCTCAACGGACCGTCGATCATGCCGGGCGGACCGGCCAAGTCCTACGAGTCCCTCGGCCCGTTGCTCGAATCGATCTCCGCCCACGTCGACGGGGAGCCCTGCTGCACCCACATCGGCCCCAACGGTGCCGGACACTTCGTGAAGATGGTCCACAACGGCATCGAGTACGCGGACATGCAGCTCATCGGCGAGGCATACGACCTCATGCGCAAGGCCCTAGACCTCCCTGTCGCAGAGATCGCCGACGTCTTCCGCGAGTGGAACTCGGGAGACCTCGACAGCTACCTCGTCGAGATCACCGCCGAGGTCCTCAGCCAGGTGGATACCGAGACAGGCAAGCCACTCGTCGACGTCATCGTCGATGCCGCGGGTCAGAAGGGCACCGGCCGCTGGACCGTGAAGTCGGCTCTCGATCTGGGCATCCCCACCACCGGCATCGCCGAGGCGGTCTTCGCCCGGGCGTTGTCGAGCGCAACCGATCAGCGAAAGCAGGCACAAGGCCTGGCGTCGGGCACGCTGGCGGCGGCACCATCGGACAAGGCGACCTTCATCGACGACATCAACAAGGCGCTCTATGCGTCCAAGGTGGTCGCGTACGCACAGGGCTTCGACCAGATCGCGGCCGGCAGCAAGGAATACGACTGGAACCTGCATCCCGGCGACCTCGCCACCATCTGGCGGGGCGGCTGCATCATCCGGGCCAAGTTCCTCAACCGCATCCGCGACGCCTACTCGGAGAACCCGGAGCTGCCCAGCCTGCTCCTCGCTCCGTACTTCCGCGACGCGGTCGAGAATGCTGTGGACAGCTGGCGGCGCGTCGTCGCCACCGCGACCACGATGGGCATCCCCGTTCCGGCGTTCGCATCGTCGCTCTCGTACTACGACGCCCTGCGCGCCGAGCGACTGCCGGCTGCTCTGACCCAGGGGTTGCGTGACTTCTTCGGCGCGCACACCTACCAGCGCGTCGACAAAGAAGGCACGTTCCACACGCTGTGGAGTGAAGACCGTACGGAGATCGAGGCCTGATCCCCGATTGGACGACCGGCCCCCGGTCTTGTGTTGCTGTGACACCTCCCACCTGCAGGTTGGTCTGTCACAACGGCACAAGGTCGGGGGTTTCGGGCTTCCCGGGTAGAATTGCCTCACGTGCGCTTCCTTGACGATCATTTCCCGAGCCATGACCTGACCTACGACGATGTCTTCCTCGTCCCCGGTCGAACCGACGTCACCTCACGATTCGATGTCGACCTGTCCACCTCGGACGGCTCGGGAACCACCATTCCCCTGGTCGTCGCCAACATGACCGCTGTCGCAGGACGGCGGATGGCCGAGACCGTGGCGCGGCGTGGTGGACTCGTGGTGCTACCGCAGGACCTTCCCATCAGCGCGGCCGCCGACATGATCTCGTTCGTCAAGGGACGGCGCCTTGTCGCCGACACCCCTGTGGTTCTCGGTGGCGACGCAGCGGTGTCAGATGCCCTGGCGCTTCTGCCCAAGCGTGCCCACGGCGCGGTGGTCGTCCTCGACACCGATGCGGCGACGCCCATCGGAGTGGTGACCGAGCGGGCCTGTGTCGACGTGGACCGGTTCGCGCGGCTCACCGAAGTGCTCGACCCCGACTTCGTCACCGCCCCCGTGGGAACGCCGCCGCGAGAGATCTTCGAGCTGCTCGAGGGAGCCCACACCGACCTGGCCGTGCTCACCGAGCCGGACGGAAGCCTCGCGGGAGTGTTGACCCGCGTGGGTGCTCTGCGTGCGGGCATCTACCAACCCAATGTCGACGGCGCCGGACGACTGCGCGTCGCCGCTGCGGTGGGCATCAACGGCAACGTGACGGCCAGGGCGACTGCGCTGGTCGAGGCCGGTGCCGATCTGCTCGTCGTCGACACCGCGCACGGTCACCAAGAACGCATGCTGGCGGTGTTGGGGCAGATCGCCGACGCCGATCTCGGCGTGCCCCTGTGCGCCGGCAACGTGGTCTCGGCGCAGGGCACCAAGGACCTGATCTCCGCGGGCGCCTCGATCGTCAAGGTCGGGGTGGGGCCGGGCGCCATGTGCACCACTCGGATGATGACCGGCGTGGGTCGGCCCCAGTTCTCCGCTGTTGCCGAATGTGCCTCGGCGGCAAGGGGTTCGGGCGCCCACGTCTGGGCAGACGGTGGCGTGAGGCATCCCCGCGACGTGGCCCTGGCCGTTGCCGCGGGCGCCTCGAACGTGATGATCGGTTCCTGGTTCGCCGGAACGTACGAGAGTCCGGGTGACCTGAAGTGGGACCGCGACGGCAAACCCTACAAGGAGAGCTTCGGCATGGCCTCCAAACGAGCGGTCGCGGCACGGACAGCCACCGACAGTGCGTTCGACCGCGCACGCAAGGCGCTGTTCGAGGAAGGGATCTCGAGCTCGCGGATCGCCCTGGACCCCGAGCGTCCCGGCGTCGAAGACCTCATCGACCACATCTGCGCAGGAGTTCGCTCGACGGCGACGTACGCGGGCGCGCGGTCGCTCGACGAATTGCACGACAAAGCAGTCCTGGGGGTGCAGTCGGCAGCGGGCTTCGCGGAGGGACGGCCATTACCGACGGGTTGGTGACCCGTTAAGATCGTTGATATTCCGGCATCACATTTCACTGCCCTACATCTGGAGGCTGGATTGTTGCGCCTCCACCGGGAGCGGAGCGAAGTTCTCTTGTCTCGACCGTCACCGCGCGAATTCCGCCTCGCCGTGTCATCGGAACCCGTAGACGACCGTGGTGATCGTTGATGCAAGCGCTCATCCTGGCCGGCAGCCTCCTCGGTTTCCTCGCACTGACCTTGGGAACGGCTCTGTTCGTCGCGGCCGAGTTCTCGCTGACCGCTCTCGAACGGTCCACGGTCGAGAACGACGTACGGACTCGGGGTGACCTACGGTCGAGGCAGGTCAGCAAGGCCCACCGGTCGCTCTCGTTCCAGCTGTCCGGTGCCCAACTCGGCATCACGATCACCACGCTTGTCACCGGTTACATCGCCGAGCCGGTGTTGGCCCAGCTCTTCGAGCCGGCCTTCGAAGCGGTAGGGCTCCCGGACGGCGCGACAACGGCCGTCTCACTCATCCTCGCCCTTGTGATCGCCACGTCGTTGTCGATGGTCCTGGGTGAGTTGATCCCGAAGAACCTGGCGATCTCCAAGCCACTGCCCACAGCCCGGGCCACCGCCGGTCCGATGAGTTTGTTCTCGGCAACCTTCCGGTGGCTGATCAACGCTCTCAACGGCACCGCGAACTGGGTGGTCAGGCGCCTCGGCGTCGAGCCCGCCGAGGAACTACGGTCGGCGCGTTCCCCCCAGGAACTCGGCAGTCTCGTTCGCAATTCGGCCCGGCAAGGCGCCCTGGACCCCGGCACCGCTGCTCTCGTCGACCGCTCCCTGCAGTTCGGCGAACGTACGGCCGAGGAACTGATGACCCCGCGGGTGACCGTGGAGTCGCTCGACATCCACGACACCGTTCGCGACCTGATCCTCGCCTCATCCCGTACCGGCTACTCCCGATTCCCGATCCTCGATGGCGGCGACCTCGACAACATCATCGGCATCGTCCACATAAAGCAGGCGTTCACCGTCCCTCTGACCGCGCGCGCGACCACGCAACTGGGCACCCTCGCGCGGGACGTCCCCGTGGTTCCGGCAAGTCTCGACGGTGACGCACTGATGCAGCAGATCCGGGCAGACGGATTCCAGGTGGCCGTGGTCGTCGACGAGTACGGCGGCACAGCCGGGATCGTCACCACCGAAGACCTGATCGAAGAGATCGTCGGCGACGTCACCGACGAACACGACGACGAGCAAGCCGACGTCCAGCGCGATGGGGACGGATACATCTGCAACGGACTGCTGCGTATCGACGAGTTGCTGGATGCGATCGGATACCGGGCACCGGACGGCCAATACGACACCCTGGGCGGGCTGTTGATGTTCCAGCTCGGTCGCATCGCCAGAGAAGGTGACGTGATCGATCTCCCCGTCCGTACAACCGCTTCCGAGGACGACGAGGATTCGTCGCTGACGGAGTCGGATCAACGGTGGCAGGCGCGTGTGGTCCGGATGGAAGGTCGCCGGATCGACGTCGTCGCGTTGACGCCGCTGTCCGGGTCAGATGTGGAGCATTCCGATGGGTGATCTCTTCGGTGTTGTCCTGACTGTGTTCCTCCTGGGCGGCAACGCCTTTTTCGTCGCCGCCGAGTTCTCACTGATCTCTGCTCGTCGCGACCGCCTCGAGGCACTCGAGGAGCAAGGCAAACGCCGGGCGCGCACGGTCATCGAGGCAGGCGAACATCTGTCGCTGATGTTGGCCGCAGCCCAGCTGGGCATCACGATCTGTTCGATCCTGCTCGGACGGGTCGGGGAACCGGCGATCGCGCACCTCATCGAAAAGCCATTGGAACTCGTCCACGTACCGCACGGCCTTCTGCACCCGATCGCCTTTGCGCTCGCGTTGTCGCTGGTGGTTGTGCTGCACATCCTCCTCGGCGAGATGGTGCCGAAGAACATCGCGCTTGCCGGCCCCGAACGTTCGGCGATGCTCCTGGTGCCGGTGCACCTGCTGTTCATCAAGATCGCCCGACCGCTGATCGCGTTCTACAACTGGTCGGCGAACGTCTCGCTGCGCATCATGCGGGTGGAGCCGAAAGACGAACTGGACGCGACCGTCTCGGCCAACGAGCTGTCGCAGATGTTGGGCGAGTCACGGCAAGAAGGCCTCATCGACGAAGAAGAGCACGACAGGCTCACGCGTGCACTCCAGACCTCTGGTCGGACGGTACTCGAAGTGGCGATCCCGCTCAGCGAACTGCGCAGTGTGCAGGTCACCAAGGACGCCGAGACCGGCCGTGTCGGGCCAACTCTCGGCTCGATCGAGCAAGCAGTCACCGACACCGGTTTCTCGCGTTACCCGGTGCGCGGCACCGACGGCACCTACACCGGTTACCTTCACCTCAAGGATGTCCTCGACGAGATCCTCGACGAATCGGTGGGTCCCGACAGCATCATCGGTGTCGACAAGATCCATCCGCTCCCGGTCCTGGCGGACCGCACAGCGCTCGACGAGGCCACCTCGGCCATGCGGCGCACCAGTTCCCATCTCGCCGCCGTGGTCGACGACAACGGTCGCACGGTTGCGGTGGTTGCCCTGGAGGATCTCGTCGAGGAGTTCGTGGGAACGGTGCGCGACGAAACGCACCGCGTGTGAGTGGGTTCGTGGCCGTCCAGTCTCCTGTCGCCCAGGACTGGCAGGCCGCCGCACAGGCACATCGTGAGCGGGTCGACTCTCTGCTGAGCCGGCACCCGGGACGAATTCACGACGCCACCGGGGGCGAGGTCGTTCATCCCGTGTGGGGATTCTTGTTCACCTACTACAGCTATCGCCCCGCTCAATTGCGCCGCTGGCACCCCGGTTTCGGACACCCGATCAGCGGTCCCGCCGCTCGCCGCTACCTCGACTACTCCGGATACGCAGAGGTCAACGGGGTGGTCACCGTGGATCCGCGCCACCTCGCCAAGCGACGCGAGACCGTCGAGTACGTCCACGACCTGCTGTCGGCAACCCGCGAACGCCCCGCCCGGCTGAACTGTTTCGGTCTGCATGAGTGGGCGATGGTGTACGCCGCCCCTTCCGAGCAGATCAGGCACGCGGGCGTTCCTCTGCGACTGTCATCCGCCGACACCGACGCAGTGGTCCGTTCCCTGCCGCTTCGATGCACCCACTACGACGCGTACCGCTTCTTCACCGAACCTGCTCGGCCACTGAACCTGACGGTGCTCGACCGGACGACTCAACAGGACGCAGAACAACCAGGGTGCATCCATGCCGGAATGGATCTGTACAAGTGGGCGTTCAAGCTGTCGCCGCTTTTACCTTCCGAGCTCGTGGTGGACGCATTCGAGATGGCACTGCGCTTCCGCGAGCTCGACATGCGGGCAAGTCCCTATGACCTGACGGCGTTCGGATTCGAACCCATCGCCATCGAAGAGGCCGCCGGCCGTAGCGAATACGTCCGGGCACAGTCGGTCCTGACCCATCACGCCCAGATTGTCCGTGCCCGGCTCATCGACCGATGCAGTGCGCTGCTGACCGGCGAGGAGCCTTTTCCTACCCATGAGTAACATAGAGGTCGAAATTGACCTGGATCGAAAGAAAGTGAGGCCGGTTATGGCTCAGCGCGTCACCGTCGACGGCGGCTTGCAGGTTGCGTCCGTTCTTTACGACTTCATCAACAACGAGGTGTTGCCCGGCACCGGCGTAGACCAGGATGCGTTCTGGGCAGGTGCTGCGGCGGTCATCACCGACCTCACCCCACGCAACCGTGAGCTGCTCGCCATCCGCGACGACCTTCAGGCCAAGGTCGACCAGTGGCACCGCGACAACCCGGTCTCGGACCCCGCTTCGTTCGATTCCGACGCCTACAAGGTGTTCCTGACCGACATCGGTTACCTCGCCCCGGTCCCCGACGATTTCCAGATCACCACCTCAGGTGTGGATGACGAGATCACCAGCACCGCCGGGCCGCAGCTGGTGGTGCCCATCCTCAACGCCCGGTTTGCCCTGAACGCTTCGAACGCCCGTTGGGGATCGCTCTACGACGCGCTGTACGGGACCGATGTCATCCCCGAGTCCGACGGCGCCGAGAAGGGCAAGTCGTACAACAAGGTTCGCGGCGACAAGGTCATCGCGTTCGCCAAGGACTTCCTCGACACTGCAGCACCTCTGGAGTCCGGCAAGCACGCCGACGCCACCGGTTACGCCGTCGTCGACCAGCAGGTGCAGGTCACCCTCGCCGGTGGTTCCACCACCGGCTTCGCCGATCCCGCCGCGTTCGCCGGATACTCCGGTGACGCAGCTGCTCCCAGCGGTATCCTCGTGCGCCACAACGGACTTCATCTGGAGATCCAGATCGACGCGGACTCCCCCATCGGGTCGACAGACCCGGCCGGGGTCAAAGATGTGCTGGTCGAGTCTGCGGTCACCACGATCATGGACTTCGAGGATTCGGTCGCCGCCGTCGACGCCGAGGACAAGGTCACCGGCTACCGCAACTGGCTCGGCCTGAACAAGGGCGATCTGGCCGAAGAGGTCACCAAGGGCGGTAAGACCTTCACCCGCGTGCTCAATCCCGACCGCACCTACACCGCTCCTGACGGGTCGGAATTGACCCTGCACGGGCGGTCGCTGTTGTTCGTGCGCAACGTCGGTCACCTGATGACCAACGACGCGATCATCGCCGCCGACGGCAGCGAGGTCCCCGAGGGCATCCTCGATGCGCTGTTCACCTCGTTGATCGGTAGCCACGGCCTCAAAGCCGACGGGCTGCAGAACTCGCGGACCGGTTCGATCTACATCGTGAAGCCGAAGATGCACGGCCCAGACGAGGTCGCCTTCACGGTCGAGTTGTTCGGCCGGGTCGAGCAGGTCCTGGGGTTGCCCACCGGCACGCTCAAGGTCGGGATCATGGACGAGGAACGCCGCACCACGGTGAACCTCAAGGCCTGCATCAAAGCAGCGGCCGACCGCGTTGTGTTCATCAACACCGGTTTCCTCGACCGCACCGGCGACGAAATCCACACCTCGATGGAAGCCGGAGCCGTCGTCCGCAAGGCAGAGATGAAGGCGCAGACCTGGATCAAGGCCTACGAAGACTTCAACGTCGACACCGGCCTGCACGCGGGCCTGCAGCACAAAGCGCAGATCGGTAAGGGGATGTGGGCCATGCCCGACCTGATGGCCGACATGCTCGAGCAGAAGATCGGTCACCCCAAGGCCGGCGCGAACACCGCATGGGTGCCCTCTCCCACCGCCGCGACGCTGCATGCGCTGCACTACCACCAGATCGACGTGTTCGAACGCCAGAACGAGATCGCCAAACGCGATCCGGCGTCGGTCGAGGACATCCTCACCATCCCCCTCGCTCCCCGCACCGACTGGAGCGACGAGGAAAAGCGTGAAGAACTCGACAACAACTGCCAGTCCATCCTCGGGTACGTGGTGCGGTGGATCGATCACGGCGTCGGCTGCTCCAAGGTGCCCGACATCCACGACGTCGCACTGATGGAAGACCGCGCGACACTACGGATCTCGAGCCAGCTACTGGCCAACTGGCTCCGCCACGGCATCGTGTCCGAAGCAGACGTCGTCGCAGCTCTCGAGCGGATGGCACCGGTGGTCGACAAGCAGAACGCCGGCGACCCGACCTACCGGCCGATGGCCGCCGACTTCGAGGCATCCATCGCCTTCCAGGCAGCCAAGGAACTCATCCTCGAAGGCGGCCGGCAACCCAACGGCTACACCGAGCCGATCCTGCACCGGCGTCGGCGCGAGTTCAAGGCCGCCAACGCCTGACCTCCGAAGCGCGGCGCAGGGCGTCGTCGTCTGATAATTTCCTTGTGGCCCGAGCACTGTGCTCGGGCCACAAGGCATTTCTCACCGAAAGTCGAGCACCGTGCTTTCTGACGTCCGTAAACTCGCCCTGCTGGCCGTTGCCGCGGCAGCCCTCACCTTCTCGGCCGCGGGCTGCACCAGCGACGAGACCGGCACAGCCACAACTGCTTCCAGTTCTGCGGCCGTGTCCACCGCAGACCCTTCGGAGACGTCGGAGGCCCCCTCCACCACTTCGGAGGACAGCGGTGAGATCACCGAGATCGACGCCGAGGTCGGTGACTGCGTGAACCTCACCGGCACGATGCTCGACGCGAAGATCGCCCCGGCAACCTGCGGTGCCGTCGACTCCCACTACACCGTCGTGGCGAAGGTCGCCGATGAGAACAGCTGCCCGTCGGACGTCGATCAGACGTACTACGAGGAGCTGAACGGCTCCACGACCGGGGTGCTCTGTCTCGACATCGACTGGGTTGTCGGCAAGTGCTTCGAGATGGGCACCGCGTCGGACAGCACCGTCCAGGTGCCCTGTACCGGGTCCACCGGCGAGCGCATCATCGCGGTCCTGCCCAACACCGTGGACGAGACCGACTGCCCCGCAGAGACAGAGACCTATTACACCTACGACGAACGCAAGAAGATCGTCTGCACCGTCGCACTGTCCTGACCTGGGTTCGTGCCGATGCCTTCGGCGCGGGCGGCTCCACCACCAGGAGATACGACCGCATAGACTGCGCAGCACAAGTCAGTCGGCAACCCGGTGGAGCTGTGACCAGCCTTCGCCGAAGCTGTAGGTTGCGGTGGACATGAACTTCGTGGATTGAGGTGTGCGTGGGCGAGCATCGCAGGGCCGGTGGCAGACGCGGTGTCAGCCGTGGCCTTCTTGTACTGGCCATCGCAGTGGTCGTCGTCGTCGCGCTCGGATTCCTATGGGTTCTGTTGGGCGACCGGATCAACGAACAGGGCAAGGATGCGGCCGCCCGCTGCGTCGAGGGCGATCTCTCGGTGTCGATCGTCAGCGACCCCGGTCTCGCGGTCCCTCTCAAGGCCGTCGCGGACAAGTACAACAAGACGCGTCCCACCGAACGCGACCGTTGCATCACGATCGAGGTTCGCCCAGGCGATGCCAAGGTGACACTGGACGGCCTCACCGGGGATTGGGACACCGCGTCGCGCGGACAATTCCCGGCCGCATGGATTCCGCAGTCGTCCGTGTGGAGTTCACAACTCATCGCTGCCCGGCCGGATGTGGTCGACGGATCCCCGTCGTCACTCGTGACCAGTCCGGTGGTCCTGGCGATACCGGCTGCAGCGGCCGAGGCCATGGACGGCGATGTCGGCTGGATCGAGTTGCCGACCCTACAGCGCTCGACCAAGGCGATGGACGATCTCGGACTCCGCGGCTGGGGCGAACTCAAGATGGCGATGCCCGTTGGCCCGCAATCGGACGCGACGATGCTGGCGGCCCAGGCCATCGCCACCGAGGTGTCGCGCACACCCAGCGGACCGTTGTCTCCGGAAGACGCTGCCTCCCCGCTTGTCTCGTCAACGCTCCGCGCGATGCTCGCCTCAGCGCCGGCGACGGATCTGGGATCGTCCGAGAGCGGGGTGCGGGCACTGCAGCAGCAAGCCGATCCCGCGACAGGCAGTATCCATGCCGTACCGATCACCGAACAGCAGCTGTATGCGATCACCAAGGACGACGCCAACTCTTCGGTGGTGGCGCTGTTCCCCTCCGGGCCGACACCCATGGCCGACTTCCCGGTGGTCGAGATGACCGGTGATCAGGTGGACGCGGCACAACGAGACGCCGTCGGCGCCTTCATCGACTATGTCCACGACCCCGAACAGATCTCGACCATCACCTCACTGGGTTTCCGCGGCGCAGGTCAGCTGCCGCCGGCAACCTCGACCGTGACGTTCCCGGTGACGCCGACACCCATGCCGATGCCGTCGCCCGAGGCACAGAACGCGATCACCGAGGTGCTCACCCGGCGCAGCTGAACCCCGCCCGGTTTCAGGCGAACGCCTCGATCGGCGGGCAACTGCAGACCAGATTGCGGTCGCCGAACGCGCCGTCGATACGCCGCACCGCGGGCCACACCTTCGCTCGGGCACCCGCGGACGGCAGTCCGTTCGGGTACACGGCGACCAGTCGGTCATAGCTGTGCTCCCAGTCCCCGACGAGACACTCGGCGGTGTGCGGGGCACCTCGCAGTGGGTTGTCGTCGGCCGGCCACTGACCGTCCGCCACTTTGTCGATCTCCGCGCGAATAGAGATCATCGCGTCGCAGAATGCCTCGATCTCGTCGAGGTTCTCGCTCTCGGTGGGCTCGATCATCAGCGTTCCGGCGACTGGGAAACTCATCGTCGGAGCGTGGAATCCGTAATCGGCCAGACGTTTTGCGACGTCGTCCACTGTCACGCCCGTGCTCTTGGTGATCGGTCGCAGGTCGATGATGCACTCGTGCGCCACCCGGTTGCCCGCGCCGGTGTACAGCACGGGGTACGAGTCGTTCAGCCGGGCAGCGATGTAGTTGGCGGAGGCGATCGCCGTCAGCGTTGCCTCCCGCAAGCCCTCGGCTCCCATCATCCGGATGTATGCGTAGGTGATCGGCAGGATCGACGCCGAGCCGTAGGGCGCACCCGAGATGGTGAGATCGCCAGGCAGCTCATCAGCCAGTGGATGTCCCGGCAGGAACGGCGCGAGGTGCTCTCGCACTCCGATCGGGCCGACGCCGGGACCGCCGCCACCGTGCGGGATGCAGAACGTCTTGTGCAGGTTCAGATGGCTGACGTCTCCACCGAAGCGCCCCGGGCGAGCCACTCCCACCAGTGCGTTGAGATTGGCACCGTCGACGTAGACCTGGCCGCCTGCGTCGTGCACCGCGGCGCAGA
Organism: Williamsia muralis NBRC 105860; assembly: GCF_001598915.1. GTDB lineage: Bacteria > Actinomycetota > Actinomycetes > Mycobacteriales > Mycobacteriaceae > Williamsia > Williamsia muralis. Next base: position 699,658 of record NZ_BDAP01000003.1, read on the forward strand.
TGTCACCGACCTCGTCCTCGAAGACACCGTGGGTCGAGGGATAGGTGAGCATGATCGCTGCCAGATCGGCGGCGTTGGCGTCCACCTTGGCGCGTAGGTCGTCTACGTCCACGTCGCCGTTGTCACGGCAGGACACCACGACCACCCGCATGCCCGCCATGACCGCGGATGCTGCGTTGGTCCCGTGGGCACTCGACGGGATGAGGCAGACCGTGCGGTTCGAGTCACCGCGGCTGCGGTGGTATTCGCGAATGGCCAACAGCCCGGCATATTCGCCCTGCGAGCCCGCGTTGGGCTGGACGCTGACCCGGTCGTAGCCGGTGATCGCGACGAGCCAGTCCTCGAGCGAAGCGATGATCTTGCGCATGCCGGGTACGTCACCTGCCGGAGCAAAGGGATGCAGCCGGGAGATGGTCGGCCAGGTGATGGCTTCCATCTCGGCGGCGGCGTTCAACTTCATCGTGCACGAGCCGAGTGGGATCATGCTCCGATCCAATGCGATGTCCTTGTCGGCAAGACTCCGCAGGTACCGCATCATCGCGGTTTCGGTGCGGTACCTGTTGAACGCCGGATGGGTCAGGTATTCGCTTGTGCGGCTGTCGATCTCAGGCCAGTCCTTGGCGGCGTTCGAGGCGTCGACCCCAAACGCGTCGCGGACCGCGGACACGTGGTCCGCGGTGGTCGCCTCATCGCAGGCGATCGCGACATGGTCGTCGTCCACCAGTCGGAGGTTGATGCCACGTTCCTTGGCTGCGGCGACGACGCCGGCGGCCCGTCCCGGCACGGAGGTCAGCACGGTGTCGAAGAACTTGTCGTGCACCACCTCGACACCACCGGACCGCAGCGCCGCCGCTAGTGTGCGGGCATGCCCGTGCACCCGGCTCGCGATGGCGCGAAGGCCGTCGGCGCCGTGGTAGCTGGCGTACATTGCGGCGATGATCGCGAGCAGCACCTGCGCGGTGCAGATGTTGCTGGTCGCCTTCTCTCGCCGGATGTGCTGCTCACGGGTCTGCAGCGACAACCGGTAGGCGAGGTTGCCGTCGGCGTCCTTCGAGACACCGACGAGGCGACCCGGCAATTGCCGGGCGTGTTTGGCGTGGACTGCCAGGTAACCGGCGTGGGGTCCACCGAAGCCCATGGGCACCCCGAAGCGTTGGGTGGTCCCGAAACACACGTCGGCCCCCAGCTCGCCGGGCGCAGCGATCAGCGTGAGGGCCAGCAGGTCGGCGCCGACGGCGACCAGCGCACCGCGCTCGTGTGCCGCCTCGATGAGCGGCGTGCAGTCGATGACGCGGCCTGACGCTGCCGGGGTCTGCAGGAGGACGCCGAAGAAGTCTCCGTCGGGAAGTCCTTGCGCGAGGTCGGTGGTGACGATCTCGATCCCCAGCGGTTCGGCGCGGGTGGCGATCACCGCTGCCGTTTGCGGGAAGACGTCACTGTCGACGACAAATCGGGGCGACTTGCTCTTGCCAGCCCGGCGCAGCAGGGTCATGGCCTCGGCGGCCGCAGTCGACTCGTCGAGCATCGACGCATTGGCCACCTCCATGCCGGTCAGGTCCGACACCATCGTCTGGAAGTTGAGCAGGGCTTCGAGGCGGCCTTGACTGATCTCGGGCTGGTAAGGGGTGTAGGCGGTGTACCACGCCGGGTTCTCGAGGATGTTGCGGACAAGGACAGGCGGGGTGAGGGTGTCGTAGTAGCCGAGGCCGATCATCGTCGTCGCGACGGTGTTCTCGGCTGCGAGTGCGGCGAGTTCGGCGAGCACTTCGTGTTCGGATGCCGCCGGCGGCAGTGCTTCTAGACCGTTGTCCTGCGGGCCGTCGAGAATGCCTGCAGGCACCACTTGCCGGGCCAGGTCGTCGAGCGAGTCGGCGCCGATGAGCGAGAGGATTCGGCCGAGCTCGCTGTTGTCAGGACCGATGTGTCGATGAGTGAAGGAAGAGCCGGTCATGGTGGGACCTCCGCAGCGGTCACCGACGGGGCGACCACAGGTTGTGCCGACCGAAGCCGGACGCCGGTCCTCCCCCTCTGTCCTATCCACACTGCCCGAGGGACCGGTGGACGCCTGAGAGATTCAGCCGCAGTTGATGCGGCCTTTCACCATGGGCGGACGGCTGATGCCGCCACTCTCCAGAGACGCCGACGACGACACGGTCCTGGGTGCCTGAGAGTTTGACGGAGAGGTGTTGCTCCTTCGGCGGTCACACTGCTGTGACGCTCTCCCGGGTCGCTGCGACGCGGGTTCAGTCTAGACCGACGCCGGGAGACATTGCCGGAGGGGCGATGTTCTAGCCGGTGCGGCGAGCCCGGCTCTTGCGGCGCGAGGCCAGCTCGTCCTCGGGGGCGGCTTCGGTGACACCGCCGTCGGCACGCTCGGCCGGGAAGTCGGCGATGGTTCCGCTCAGTTCACGCATGGCACCGCTGACCGCGATCCCGAAAACACCCTGACCGCCCTGCAGGAGGTCGACGACTTCCTCGGCGGACGTGCACTCGTACACCGTCGTCCCGTCGGAGAACAGGGTGATGCGCGCCAGGTCTTCGACCCCGCGCTTGCGGAGGTGATCGACGGCCACGCGGATGTTCTGCAGCGAGATGCCCGTGTCCAGAAGTCGCTTGACGATCTTCAGGACCAGGATGTCCTTGAAGGAATAGAGCCGCTGGCTGCCGGAGCCTGCGGCGCCGCGGATGGACGGGACGACCAGCGAGGTGCGGGCCCAGTAGTCGAGCTGGCGGTAGGTGATACCCGCGATCTGGCACGCGCTGGGCACTCGGTAGCCGACGAGTTCGTCGGGCACGGTGTCGTTGGGGAACAGTCCCGGGATGATGTCGTCCAGCGACCCCTGCGACGGTCGGTCGATCCGGTGGGCATTCTCCCCTTGGGCAGTCTCCCCCACATGGGCAGTTTCACCGTCGTGTGGCTGATCGCCCACTGGGATCTCCTCGCGTGCTCTGTCGGTGACCGTCCGAGCGACGTCTTGGCGCCGACGGGCCCAAGTTTACGCGCTCTGACTGGTCAAAATCACATCACCGCAATTTTCACGGCCTGGGAATGACCGTAGGTCCAGGAGGGGCGCCGATCAACGCGACTCGCCCTAACCCTGAACCTAAACTCGAGCTTTAGACGATTCGTGACCCCACGGTTTCCGTTCTGTGATCCAAGCCGGCTGCATCACCGTCAGAACGGAAGGCTCATGCGCCTCCGGTGGCCTTGAAGTCGTCCGGCGACACCGAGTCGAGGAACTCCTTGAACTTCTCCACCTCGTCCTCTTTGACCTCGCCTGCCGGTTCGTCGTCGGCGTCGTCGCTGTCGTCATCGGGCATCAGCAACCCGGCTTCGGCGAGTACGGACTCCTCGGCGTAGATCGGCACCTCTGCTCGCATCGCGATCGCGATGGAATCCGAGGGCCGGGCGGAGATGCGCAGATCCCCGGCGAACACCAGGTCTGCGTAGAACGTGCCCTCTTGCATGTCGACGATGCGGACTTCGACGAGTTCATGACCGAGCGCATTGATCAGGTTGACGATCAAGTCGTGCGTCAGCGGTCGGGGCGGCTCGATACCCTTCTGTCGCAAGGCAATCGAGGCTGCTTCGCTCTGCCCGATCCAGATGGGCAGGAAGCGCTCACCACTGGTCTCCTGCAGGAGCAGGACCGGCTGGCTCTGCGGCGGTTCGACCCGGATACCTACAACGCGCATTTCACTCATGCGATCGGCCCTCCCAACGCTTGTGTGGGCGAATGCTGCACCGCCATCAATCCTATGGCAAGTGAGGCCGCGCGACGACCGAGAAAGCCAAGAGTGGCTCAGTCGAGCACTTCGCGGACGGCCTGCTTGACCAATTGGGTGTGCAGTGTCACCGACAGGGCGGCGATCTCTCGCACCATCTCCTCGGCCCGGTCGCGGGCCCCGGTGCCCTTGCCCTTGGCGATGGGTCCGGCGATCTGCGCGACCAGACCCGCCTCGCGTTCCGCCGAGACCTTGAATGCCCGCAGATGCCGCGCCTGGAGACCGAAGTTCGCGAGGGCTGCTGCTGCCGCGACCAGCCGCACAGCATCCTCATCGAAGAAGCCGCGAGGACCCGGCACGAGTAGACCGTTGTCGCACAGTTCGGTGACGAAAGCCGAGTCGACCCCGGTGCGCTCGAGGAGGGTGTCACGGCTGAGCCGGCCACCCCCGCCCTGCGAGAAGTCCGTCGCCGGCGCCACCCAGTTCTTCGCGGAAGACAGCAGTCGGGGCCCGGCTTGTGTATCGGACTGAGCGCCACGATCGATCTCGTCGAGTTGTTCCTTGATCACCTTGAGCGGAAGGTAACGATCGCGCTGAGCAGTGAGCACGAACCGCAACCGCTCGCAGTCCGCCCGACTGAATCGGCGGTAACCCGATGGCGACCGCTCGGGTGTGATCAGACCTTCAGACTCGAGAAACCGGATCTTCGAGATGGTGACATCCGGGAATTCGCCGCGCAGCTGATCGAGGACCGAGCCGATTGACATCGATCCTTCAGATTGCTGCCCCGCCGACGGAGAGGTCACGCGTTCGAGGAACCTTCGTCACCACTGGGGCCGGTCAGGAAGACGAGACGGAACTTGCCGATCTGCACCTCGTCGCCGTTGGCGAGAACGGCGGAATCGACCGGCTCGCGGTTGACGTAGGTGCCGTTGAGGCTGCCCACATCCACCACCTGGAAGTCGTTGTCGCCCAAGCGGAACTCAGCGTGACGGCGACTGACCGTCACGTCGTCGAGGAAGATGTCGCTGTCGGGGTGCCGACCGGCCGATGTGGTGGCCTGGTCGAGCAGAAAACGAGAACCGGCGTTGGGGCCGCGTTTGACGACGAGCAGCGCGGTGCCTGCGGAGAGCCGCTCGACTCCGCTGTCGGCCGATACGGTGGCGGATCCTCCGGTCGACTCCATCTCTTTGATGAAATCGGCCCGGAAGACCGAAGTGGTCTCTACCGGAGCCTCGATGTCCTTCTCGTTGTCGCTCACCAATTCTCCTTCTTCGTAATTGTCCCCGCGGCCCGGAAGGGGGCCAAGTCGTTCCACGGCATTTCGGCGGTCGATCGCTCACACGCCGGATTCGTCCTCATCAAGTGGTTTGGGGAATTACCCGTGACCTAGACCGTACCCTGCCATCGGCCGCAGATGCATAAAGCTGCTGCATACAGTTCCCAAACCGACCCGTCACGGGTTGCCCTATCCGGCAGTGACTTCGCGATATCCGGACGCATCGAGCATCTCACCCAACACGGCGTCGAGATCTGCGTCGTCACCGACGTTGATCTCCACCAACCAGCCCATGCCGTAGGGCTCGGAGTTGACCAGGTCAGGACTTGCTTCGAGCCGGTCGTTCACGTTGGTCACGACTCCGGCGAGCGGACCGAAGATGTCCGACACGCTCTTCGTCGACTCGACCTCGGCGAACGACTCCCCCACGACCACCTCGTCATCCACCGCGGGCAACTGAACGAAGACGACGTCGCCGAGCTGGTCCTGCGCGTAATCGGTGATCCCGACCCGAACGGTCGTGTCGGACACCTTTTTCACCCACTCGTGCTCGGTGGTGTAACGCAGATCGTCGGGAGTCTGCTTGTCGGTCACGTGTGACGCCTTCCGGTTAAGCATTCGCTTCGGGGGTTGAAGGGAGAATTTAGCGCACCATCGGTGTTCATCTCACCGGGGCGAGTTGTCTGGTGAGCTTTTCGCGTGATGCACGGGCGGCATCGTGCGCATCACCTGCACCACCTGTATCCAGTAGAGGACAAACGACCACAGGTACATGCCCGTGCCCCAGATCATGAAGGCCCATCCACAGGGATAGAAGATGTCGCCTATGACCGAATCGAGTTGCCCGGCAAGGATCATCGGGAACCCGTACATCAGCGCGAACGTCGCTGCCTTGCCGATGTAGATCACGGGCAGGGCCGTGAGGCCGCGGCTGCGTAGCAGCGGCGCGCTCGCCAGCAAGAGGACATCGCGGCCGATGAGTACACCGATCAGCCACCACGGCATGATCCCGCGGATCGCCAGGCCGATCGGTATGACCAGCATGTAGAGCCGATCGGCTGCAGGATCGAGGAGGGCGCCCAACCTGGACGATTGGTTCATCAGTCGGGCAATCTTGCCGTCCGCCCAGTCGGACAGCCCCGCGAAGAACAAGATCGCGAACGCCCAGCCGTCGGCTTCCTTCGCCAGCAGAACCCAGAGGAACACCGGCACCATCACGAGCCGAACGGCGCTGAGCAAGTTCGGAACGGTGAATATCCGATTCGTTTCCACAACCGGTTCCGGGCCGATCTCCTCCATGCGAACTACCCTGTCACATCCGCCGCAGTCGGCGTTTCGCGGTTGTCCGGCGCCTCGGTGCCTGCGCTCGTTGTCGTCAGCGCCCGGTCTGACCGTCGATCAGCTCGCGCAAGATGTCGGCGTGACCCGCGTGGCGGCCTGTCTCCTCGATCATGTGGGTCAGAGCCCAACGAACGCTTGGCGCAGGGCGTCCCGGCGCGGAACGTGGCAGACGCGCGGCGAGATCGGCACAACCGTCGAGGACATCGTTCGCCGACTCGACGGCCTGCCGGTACCTGGCGATCACGTCATCGACGCTGTCCGATGCCTCGGCGGTGAAGGTCGACTGCCACCTGGTGACCGTCTCGCCGAGGAATGTCGCCCGTTCCACATGAACGAGATGGTTGAGCAGGCCGAGCAAGTTCGTTCCGGAAGGTACCGCGGCCGCCCGCACCTGCGGTTCGGGAGCGCCTTCCACCTTCGCGATGATCGAGGTCCTCAAGTAGTCGAGGAATCCTCGGAGTACCTCGACTTCGCTGCTACCGGTCCGGGGTGGCGGCGTGTCCCGACGACGCGTGACGCGACCGGACGAGTTCGTGATCCCCATGGCCGGCTCCTCCGTTCGTCCGGCCATCCGCGACGTCGAACAGCCTGCCTGGCCAGCCTCGCCCAGGCGCCTCCGTCTGTCACGAAAACTTGCCGCATCGGCAAGAGCGGCCCGACGCACTCCTGACACCGGACCCGCGGGCCACCTTGCGCAGGCCCGCCCCCGACCGCTAGCGGAAGATGCCGATGATGCCCTGTAGCGCCTTTGCGCCACCGGAGCTGAACGGGCTGTCGTGCACCATGTACGTCCATGTGGTGGTCGAGCGGTGGAGGTCGGCCTGTTCCAGGTCGACACCGTCAGCAGTGATGACAGCTTCACGGAATGTCTTGCGAGCGTTGTCGACTGCTTCCCCGGGCAATCGGCCGAACTCATCGAGGATCAGCTTGTGGAATTCGTCGAGGGGGGACTCACGACCGAGTGAACGCAGGTGGATGCTGGCCCGGACGTCTGAGACGAATGCGAGATGGTCGGCCCATGCGCGGTCGAGATGGAACAGCATGATCTCGCGTGCGGCCTGCTCGAGGACCGCTACGGGGACGGGCTCGGCTTTCTCGACCGGTACCGACGAATCGGAGTCGACAGCGGTCTCAGCAGGTTCGTCGCCCACCGACTTCGTATCGGGAGCTTTGTCCGAATCGGCTGTCTCGGCCGGCTCGGAGGTCTCTCCGGTCAGTTCACGGTATCGATCGTTTTCCAGGTCCTTCAGCTCGGTGAGAGCGGTGTCGGTCGTCAGCAGCTTCATGCGCCGCGCGATCACGATGTCGCGTTGCTGGTTCACCAGTTGGTTGTAACGCCAGGTGTTCGCATGCAGTTCGAGCATGACGCCTTCGGCGACCCGCTGGGCTTGCTCGATCAGGTCGACACCCTTGGAGCCCAGCGACCCGTCCTCCGACGAACTGACCGGGTCGCGTTTGAGGGTGAGGTTGCGCGTGACAACCGGATCCTCCACGCTCGAGAAAAATACCGAGCGGCCCGGATCCCCTTGTCGCCCAGCCCGGCCGCGCAACTGGTTGTCGAGTCGTTCGGTGTCGTGGCGACCGGTACCGACCACGCAGAGTCCGCCGAGTTCGACCACTTCGTCCCGCTCGGACGTCGATTCGCCGTCCTTCTGGCCAGCGGAACCGCCGAGCTTGATGTCGGTGCCTCGCCCGGCCATCTGAGTCGACACGGTGACGGCATTCTTGGCACCGGCCTCAGCGATGATCTTGGCTTCTTGGGCATCGTTCTTGGCGTTGAGGACCACGCTCTGCACACCGGCCCGGCCGAGGAGGTGGGCGAGTTCTTCGGACTCCGCGACGTCGTGAGTACCGATCAGGATCGGCTGCCCGGTTTCGTGGATCTCCTTGACGAACTCGACGACGGCTTCGGCCTTGTTGGCCTTCGTGTCGTAGACCCGGTCGACCTCGTCGACACGGATGTTCTTCGTGTTGGGTGGGATTTGCGACACGGCCAGGTGATAGAACTGCCGGAATTGCTCACCGGCCGCCAGCGCCGTACCGGTCATTCCGCACACCTTCGGGTAACGCCCGATCAGCGCCTGAACGGTGATGGTGTCGATCACCTCGCCCGAATCGGTCTGCGCCAGGCCTTCTTTCAGCTCGACGGCTGCCTGCAGGCCATCAGGCCATCGCTGCAGCTGGGCGACTCGCCCCCGCGAGGCGTTGATGAGGTGGACTCCCCCGTCGCGCACGATGTAGTGCACGTCGCGCTCGAGCAGGATGTGTGCGTGCATCGCCACGTTGACGTGCACGAGCGTGGTACCCACATGCTCTTCGTCGTACAGGTTGATGCCACCGAGTTCTTGTTCGATGAACGCCGCACCCTCGTCGGTCAGGTAGACGTTCCTACCCTCGGCGTCGATCTCGTAGTGCGTCTTCTTCAACTTGCCGACGGCATCGTGAATGGGTTTGTCGGGCACTTCGCCGGTGGTCGCACCGGCGAGGATCAGCGGCACCAGCGCTTCGTCGACGAGCACCGAGTCGGCCTCATCGATGATCGCCACGTCAGGTTTCGGCGATACGAGGTCTTCCGCTCGGGTGGCGAGCTGGTCACGCAGTACGTCGAAACCCACCTCGTTGACCGAACCGTAGGTGATGTCGGTGTCGTAGGCGGCCTTGCGCTCCTCGCGCGTGGAGTTCTCCGACACCGCCGACGACGAGATGGCGAACTGGTCGAACAGAGGCTTCATCCACTCCGCGTCACGAGTGGCGAGGTAGTCGTTCACCGAGACCACGTGAACCCGATGTCCCTGCAGCACATAGCCGATCGCGGCGATTGCACCGGCCAACGTCTTGCCTTCACCGGTGGCCATCTCGATGATGTCGCCCTCGAGCAGCCGAAGCGCACCCTGCAGCTGTACGTCGAACGGCCGCATGTCCAGCGCCCGATCTCCGGCTTCACGGACCAGCGCCAGGAAACGGGCACGGTCCTCTCCTTCGGGGTCGGTGATGTCGAGCTTCTCCGCCTCGGTGGCGAAGTTCTCGTCGCTCAGCTCCGCCGCCCATGAGTCATGGTCGCCGGACTTCTTGATCAAGGTCAGAGACTTCGACTGGTTGCGCGAAGACTGCGCTCCCAGCAGTCGCCACATGTTGTTCGTGAGCTTTCCCACCGAGCCGTACTCCCGTCCATCTGCAAAAGTGCCGTGCTCCACCGTACGCGGAGTGCGTCCGCGGGATACCGTACGCGGCAGGCTTCCCGAGCAATCAGACTCTGCCACTTTCGCGCTGGTCACGGGAGCAATATGATTCCGTCCCGGAGGTGGCCAATGAGCTCGGATCGCGGTTCCGATCGGTCCAGACCGCCGGCAGTCAGGTTCGCGGTTCGCGCAGCGGTCGCCGGCGCGGTGCTGGGATGCGCGGTTGGTCTCGGCGCGTACAACAGCTGGCTCGTCTCGCTCTTGGTGGGCGTTCCGTTGGTGGTCACCGCGCTCGTCATCTCGCCGCGTCCCCGCCGGATCGACGGAATGCTGAAGGCAGGGCAGTCCCGCAAACAGATCCCCGTGACGATCGAGGCACTGACCAGATCAAGCCTCGACGCGTCGGATGTACAGCCCACACTTGTGACGGCAACGATCTCACCGCCCAATGACACCGACTATCGCGCGCGTTGGCTGACGGCGATGCCCAAGCCGGTCGCCGCAACCGTCCTGCAGGACGCCGACACCACACTTCCCTCTGCCCTGATCCCGCCTCGTCCCGACACCTCGCTGTCCTACGACGTAGGTATCGCGCCAGGTAAGGCCACAGAGTTCGGTAATCACCCGCCGAAGTCCACGCTGCTGCAACCTCTGGTCACCCTCCTCGTGGCGATAGCACTGTTCGTCGGTGTCGGCGATGGTTGGCACATCTCGGTGTCGCTGCCGGACGCTGGAATCTCATCCACCTCGGTCGAGGACACCGAATCGTCCTACGATCCTCAACAGCAGATCGATAACTTGTTGCGGCAGGTTCGAACTCTGGGACCGAATGCCGAGAACAGCATTCTCAGTCTTCGCATCACGCGCGACGGTTACGACAGCGCATCCGTGCTCGACCGAAAGACAGGCGAAAGCCTGGACATCGACTACACCGGGTCGAGCAAGACGTGGAGCGGACCGGAGCGCAACCCCACCGATTCGCGAGGGCCACGGACTTTTCGGGCAGATGAGTTGTCGCGGATGCAATTCACCACCATCCGAGCTCAGATGAACGCCGTCATCCCGGAGAGATCTCGGTTCTTCGAGTCGATGACGGTGGTGCGTTCGGGCGATGACCAGCCCGTCCTGGCGACGGCCGACTTCGGCGACGACATCGAGGACGGAGTCGACATCCAGGCGAACACCGAGGGAGTTGTTGCTACCTGGTTCAATCCAGGCGACTTTCAGACTTCGGTGACTCTAGCCGCGGAGATGATGGCCGAGGCCGGTATCCCGACGGACCAGCCGATTCTCAATAGGTTCGAGATCCGTGGAGATCCGGACTCGGCGACGATCTCGGCTGGAGACATACAGAATTCCGGCGGTGTACTCGTGGAGTACACCGACCTCAAATCGAGCGGGTCGCTGAGCCGCGCACCCGGCCACTTTCCTTCGCTGCGTATTTACAGCGAGAACAAGACCGGTCGGCTGCGTGCGGGTTCTTTCGCTTTCACCGACGTGTCGGCGTCTACTTTCGATCAGGTACGAAATGACGCGATGCGGCGCGGCAACGTCGACACGTTCGACCGCGACCTCGTGGACATCGAGGCTTCGCATCGGTATGTACTGGACAAGTATCAGACGGTCATCTCGATCAAATCCGGACCTGACCCGGCCGAGGAGATCTACTCTCTCGACGGCCAGTACATCGCACCGAAGTAGCCCGGCGACACTGCATTTGCCACCGTCTAGTCCGCCTCCAACGCCCTTCGCCGTCCCGCATCGATTTCCTCCATCGCCTGCGGCTGTGGATGAAGGCTGCCGCGGTCGGTCAGGTCGGTGACGATCTGCTTGATCTGGTTCAGGTACTCGGCCTGCTGCTCGCCCTGGACGTTTCGCGCATTCTCCAGCAGCGACAACGCAACCGTGAGTTCTTTCTGGTCGTTCACCTCGAGTAACCCGGTACCCACCGCGCGCCCATATTTCTCACATTCGACCCACGCCTTACGCAGGTCGATGACCGCCTGCTGATACTCGTCGGCACGGTCGATGTTGACCGGGAACGTATCGGTGCGCAGCTCTTGGGCGCGGTTCAACGTCGTGTGGAAGATCTCCACGGTGTCGACCGACACGTCGGTGACGGCCGGGAACCGGATGAGCAGCTCGGGCTCGAGTTCGTACTGGGCGTAGTCCGCCAGCACATCATCGTGTTGTTTGATTGCCGCCTGCCACAACCGTTTTGCGGCTTCCTCGCTGTCGGCGTTCGCGATGCGAGGGATCAACCGGCCAGGCGGGGGCTGTGCAGGTTGATATCCCGGCTCTGCCGCTGCGGGTTTGGCGAGGTCACCTGTGGCCTTACCCACCCTGACCATGCGCTTGGCGGGCTGATGGGCGCGGAGGCGGGCGATCACCTCCGCCGCGGCCGGGTCCGACTCGATCGCCGCGATCTGCCACTCCTGATCCGGGTTGCTCTCGAACCGCAGACGCAGGTACCGGCAGCCTCGGACGTGGAACTGATCAGCGCGCGACGACCGGCTGACGGATGTGTCGGTTGCCAGCTCCGAACTCTGTTTGACCGACAGCAGAGAGTCGAGCGGAAAGGAGTGCAGTGCGGAGTCGGCATTGCCGAAGTGGACCATCTCATCGTCCACGGTGATCGTCACGGCCGGCAGGTCACGGATGCGGCCCAACGCCGCCAGCAGCAGGCCCAGCCCCAATGTCACGATGACGATGAGACCGGTTGTCATGGGCGGGGCATCGACGATCGTCAGTGCGACCAACTCCAGCAGCGAGGCGATCACGAGCGCGCTCGAAGCTGTTGCGAGCCGTTCGTGAGTCGTACTGCGGTACTCGGTTCGGCACGTGACCGATGCGGGGCCGGAACTGCTCGCCACGTCTTGCCTCCTACGGTGCGCCGCACTGCTCACGACGCTTACACCGCGGGACTTTACCTCTGATCGGACAAGGCCTCGCGAACAATCGGGGCGACCTTCTCGCCGTACAGTTCGATGCTTCGCATCTTGGCTTCATGGGACAGGGTGCCGTTGCCGTACTTCATGTCGAAACGGGTGACCTTCAGTGCCCGCACATTCTGAATGATCTTCGCAGCAACGGTGTCCGGAGAACCCACATACAACGAACCGTCCGGGCCTGCCGCCTGTTCGAACTGACCGCGTGTCGTCGCCGGCCATCCTCGTTCCCGGCCGATCCGGTTCATCTGATCGCGGTAGTGGGGCCACAGTTCTTCACGGGCCTGTTCGTCACTGTCGGAGACATGACCCGGCGAGTGCATTGCCACCGGCAGCTCGGCATGCCCGAACTCGGTCAGCGCGCGATGGTAGAGGTCGACGAACGGTTCGAACCGGGCCGGTTCACCGCCGATGATGGCCAGCACCAACGGTATTCCGTATCGCGCCGCGCGTACCACCGACTCCGGCGAGCCACCGACACCGATCCAGGTGGTCAACCCACCCTTCGCGGTTTTCGGGAACACCTCCTGGCCGGTCAAGGGCGCCCGGTGACCACCAGTCCAGGTGATCGGGCCCTCGGATCGCAGCTCGGCGAACAGGTCCAGTTTCTCGGAGAACAACTCCTCGTACTGCGCGAGGTCGTAGCCGAACAACGGGAACGATTCGGTGAACGAGCCGCGCCCCAGGATGACCTCCGCCCGGCCACCAGAGATCGCGTCGAGAGTAGCGAAGCGTTGGTACACGCGGATCGGGTCATCTGAGCTCAGTACGGTCACAGCCGTTCCCAGACGGATGGAATCTGTCTGAGCCGCAATCGCGGCCAGGACCACCTCAGGCGCTGAGACGGCAAAATCCTCGCGGTGATGCTCACCGACACCGAAGAAGTCCAAGCCCACACTGTCGGCGAGAACTCCTTCTGCGACCACATCACGGATGACCTGGTCGTACGAGAGTGGCTCACCATCCGGACCGGCAGTGCGATCGCCGAATGTGTCCAGGCCGAGTTCCACGGCCGACGATTTTGATATGGGCATCGAGGTGTCCTTCTTCCTTCGCGGTCACGTGGGCAACCACATCAAGGCTCCGAAGATTCCCGCGGCCGTCTGAACGCCGGCGGGCTCGTCTGAACGCGCCCGCCAACGGGTTGACATCGGTGGTTCAGTGAAACGATGGTTCCTCTACCCAATCTGCTCGCGTTCATCGTCGCCGCAGTTGTGCTGATAGCCGTTCCGGGGCCCAGTGTGCTGTTTGTGGTCGGACGTTCGATCGCATACGGCAGGCGAGTCGGGCTCCTGAGCGTGCTCGGCAACACCATGGGCCTGATCCCTCAGATCGTCGCTGTCGCCCTGGGCATCGGCGCCGTGGTGTCCGCGTCGGCAACCATGTTCACGGTCATCAAAGCAGCCGGTGCGGTGTACCTGGTCTATCTAGGTGTTCAAGCGATCCGTCATCGCCACCGCATCCACGCGGGCGCCGGCCCCGGCGATGAAGTGACGACGAGGCGCGTTGTGACACAAGGCTTCACGGTTGGCTTCACGAACCCCAAGGCACTGGTGTTCCTGGCAGCCGTCCTCCCCCAATTCGTCGAACCCGCCTCAGGCGCCCCCGGATTTCAGATGTTTGTCCTAGGGGCAGTCTTTGTCGTGATCGGGTTGATCTGCGACAGCGCGTGGGCGATGGTCGCATCGGTCACCCGCTCATGGTTCACCGATTCACCCCGGCGGCAGGCACAGTTGAGCGCAACCGGCGGATTGATGATGATCGGGTTGGGCGGCACGCTCGCGTTGTCCGGCAACAAGGCCTGAGGCGGATCGTCCAGCCCGGTGGTTCACAATCGCTGACGATGCGCTTGCAACCCAGTAGGCTCCCTCCATGGGAAAGAAGGACAGCGGTAAGAAGAGCAAGGCCCAGAAGATCCCCAAAGATGTCTACGAGGCCGAGCTCTTCCGCTTGCAATCCGAGTTCGTGAAGTTGCAAGAGTGGGTGAAGGACACCGGTACCCGGGTCGTCGTGATCTTCGAGGGCCGTGACGCAGCCGGCAAGGGCGGCACGATCAAGCGCATCACCGAATATCTGTCGCCCCGAGTTGTCCGCGTGACCGCATTGCCCGCACCCACCGACCGCGAGCGCGGCCAGTGGTACTACCAGCGATACATCGCCCACCTGCCGGCGCCCGGCGAGATCACCATCTTCGACCGATCCTGGTACAACCGGGCAGGCGTGGAAAAAGTGATGGGCTTCTGCACACCCACAGAGCACTCCCTGTTCCTGCGTCAGACCCCGATCTTCGAACAGATGCTCCTCGACGACGGGATCATCCTTCGGAAGTACTGGTTCTCGGTGTCCGACGACGAGCAACTCCGACGTTTCCGGTCACGACTCAATGATCCTGTGCGGCAATGGAAACTGAGTCCGATGGACCTGGAATCGGTGTACCGCTGGGAGGATTATTCTCGCGCGAAGGACGAGATGATGGTGCACACAGACACCCCGAACAGTCCCTGGTATGTGGTCGAATCGGACGTCAAGAAGCACGCTCGCCTGAACATGATGTCGCATCTGCTGTCCACGATCGACTATCACGAGGTGAAGAAACCGAAAGTCGACTTGCCCGAGAAGCCGATCGACACCGGAACCTATCAACGACCTCCTCGCGAACTTACGACCTACGTCCCCGACCATGTGTCCGAACTGGTCGGCGACGTCGAGACCTGATGCGTCAAAGGCCGCCTATGTCACATAGGCCTCGGTCGGCTGGGTCAACCGGATGCTGTTCCCGGATGGGTCTCTGAACCCGGCGTCGATCCCATATGGCCTTTGCTCGGGTACCTCGGTGAACTCGACCCCGCGGGCAGTGAGCTTCTCGTATTCCGACTGACAATCGTCGGTGGTGAGAAACACCGTGCCGGCGAAACCTTTGGTGACGAGCGAGAGGATCTCGTCGTGCGTGGACTCGCTCACCATCGGTGGTGCCGGGATGGCCATCAGGATGACGGTCACATCGTCCTGCCCGGGCGGCGCCACGGTCAGCCAACGGAATCCACCCAACTCCGGCACGGTCGCGTCGGACCGCACCTCCATGCCCAACTGCTCGGTGTAGAACTTCAGCGCAATGTCTTGATCGTGAACCCAGATCTGCGCTCCGGCGATTCTCATGATGAACTCCTGTGCTCGAGTGGTGTTTACACAGTCGACGCTAACGCCGCGTTGCCGGTCGAGTCTTCTCCCCGTGTGCTGTTCGTCGACTTGCCCGATCTCCAGGATTCGGTTGCTACAGCCGGCTGTCGGGCGCGGGACGACTGAACGTACGAACCACGCACGCGGGCACCATTGCTCGCTCGGCTGCGGCAGGCAGACTGGCTCGATAACGGGCCGGCGTGAGTCCGTAGGTTCGCTTGAAGCTCGTGGTGAAAGACCCGACACTGCGCAAACCGACGGCCACACATACATCCGCCACCGAATAGTCGGTGTTACGCAACAGGGCCGCAGCGCGTTCGAGCCGACGCGTCTGCAGGTAGGTGTGCGGCGTTTCACCGAAAGCACGCGTGAAAGCGCGGCTGAAATGCGCACGGGACAACATCGCGGCCGCAGCCATCTGATCGACGGTCAGTTCGCAGGCGTACTGCGTGTCGATCAGATCTCTGGCGCGGAGCAGATACCGCGACGGGGGAAGACTGCCCACGTGGCCACTATCGCACGCCCAACCGACGCAGACCATCACCCGGAGGTGGCGCTCCGAAGGCCGAACGGCCCCAGACGGGCCGTACCCCTCTATCACCCAGCTCTCACGGCGATCACCGCATGGCCGGCGTCCTCCGAATACGTTGCCGTCACGGTGAAATGGGCGTCGCGGAGGTGCTGTGTGATCTTCGCCTGCCGATCGTCGACAGAGCCCGGACCTTGGCCGTAGACCAGCACCAAACGACCATTGGGCCGAAGCGCGCCACGTAACACAGCCAGCTCATCCTCTGCGGACGACGTCCAGAAGACGTTGACGTTGATCGCAAGCGCTGCGTCGAAAGAAGCGGTGTCGACGCGTAGTGCGCTGAGATCGCTCTGCTCCACTCGCAGTCGTCCATCGGCGACGAAGTCGGCACAGCGTCTGATCGTTCGACTGACCGCTGTGGCCGATCTGTCGATTGCCAGCATGTCGCCGCCGGACAATGTGGCGCACAACAACTGCGCTGCCACACCGTTTCCACAGCCGATTTCGAGCAGCCTCTCCCGGGGCCGTGGCGCCAGGAGTTCAGCCGCCCACAGCACACGTGCAGGTATATCCGCTGCACGCACCTCGACTACCCGACAGAGCGGTCGCTGTCGCTCCAGTACTGCTTGCGCAGGGCTTTCTTGTCCGGTTTGCCCAAAGCGGTCAACGGCAGAGCGTCGGCGACGATGATCTGCTTCGGCGACTGGACCGCACCCTTGCGCTCCTTGACCGCATCCTGGATCTCGGTGGTCATCCGCGCGATCGACGATTCGTCCGTGGGCGCGTCGGACCGAAGCACCACGATCGCGGTCACCGCTTCACCCCACTTCTCGTCGGGAACTCCGATCACGCCGACCTGCGCAACCGAAGGATGTTCGGCAACAACATCTTCCACTTCGCGGGGGAAAACATTGAACCCGCCGGTGACGATCATGTCCTTGGTGCGGTCAACAATGAACCAGAAGCCGTCCTCGTCTTCTCTGGCGACATCCCCGGTGCGAAGCCAGCCGTCTCGAAATGCTTCGGCCGTTGCTTCGGGTAGCCCCCAATAGCCACCCGCCAACAGCGGACCGGCCACGCAGATCTCCCCGGGCTCCCCTACCGCGACCGGCTTGTCGTCTTCACCCAGGAGGGCGGTGCGCAAGAACGCGGACGGACGGCCGCAACTGGACAGCCGCTTTTCATCGTGGGCGTCCTTGGGGAGGTAGCTGATCACCATCGGTGCTTCGGACTGTCCGTAGTACTGCGCGAAGATCGGACCGAAGCGTTCGATGGCCTCGGCCAGCCGAACGGGGTTGATCGCGGATGCTCCGTAGTAGACGGTCTCCAGCGACGACAGGTCGCGCGTGTGCGAGTCGGGATGGTCCATCAAGGCGTACAGCATCGATGGCACCAGCATGGTGGCGGTGATCTTCTGTTCTTCGATGGTGCGCAGCACCTCGGCGGGATCGAACTTCGGCAACACCACCATCGAGCCGCCCTTCATCAGGGTCGGTACGAAGAACGCGGCCCCAGCATGCGACAGCGGGGTGCACATCAGGAATTTCGGGTGCTCCGGCCATTCCCATTCCGAGAGCTGAATCTGCGTCATCGTGGACATTGCCGAAGCAGTCCCGATGACTCCCTTCGGCTTTCCGGTTGTACCACCGGTGTAGGTGATCGACACGATGTGATCGGGGGGAAGATCAGCCGCTTTGAGAGGCTTGGCCTCGAACCGCTGCGATTCCGCGATCACATCCCGGGCGACCTCCGAGAGTTCAGATGGAACCGGGCCCAGCGTGAGTACCTGCTTGAGACTGTCGACACGCTCGAGGAGTGCGGCCGCGCGCTCGACGAACATCGGCACCGGGTCGATGACCAGGGTGGTGATCTGCGCGTCGCTCAGCACATATGCATGGTCGTCGAGCGATCCGAGCGGATGCAGAGCACTGCGTCGCCAACCCTGGGTTTGTCCCGCTCCGATGACCAACAGGACCTCTGGCCGGTTGAGGGCCAACAGGCCGACCGCACTGCCCGATCCGGCACCAAGTGATTCGAACGCCTGGGTGTACTTGCTGATCTGCTCGGCCATCTGCCCCCCGGTGAGGGTGGTGTCGCCGAGGAACAGAACCGGCTCGTTCGCATGGCGGCGCAGCGCCGCGACCATGAGGTGGCCCAGGTGGGTGCCGCCGCGCAGATGGTCGAAATCGGTGGGGGTATCCGCAGAAACTGTCATGTCGTCAGACTAGAACGTGTTACAGATTTGGGGAAGTTCTTCACCAAAACCGCCGGTGATCGGCGTCGTGGTAAAAATGCGCGGTGCGTGAATCGGACCAACAGACCTTGACCGTGGCGGCCGTGTGTTTTTCCGACGACCACCAGAGGATTCTCACCGTGCGCAAGTCGGACACACGGATGTTCATGTTCCCGGGCGGCAAGCTCGAAGCCGGCGAGGACGCGACCGCTGCCGCGATCCGCGAGGTGGACGAGGAGATCGGGATTCGGCTCACTGCTGACGACCTGATGCTCGTGGGCACCTTCCGGGCACCCGCGGCCAACGAGACCGACACCATGATCTCCGCGACGGTCTTCAGCTCACGACTTCCCGCAATCCCCATCGCCTCGGCGGAAATCGCCGAACTGCGGTGGGTGCACCGCACTGATACCGGCGCAGATCTGGCACCGCTGTTGCGCGATCACGTCTTCCCGGTGATGAACGCTCACTGAGATGTTGTTCAGGCGCCACAACCCGGCCTGTCAAGCGCGCGTTCGACCGCTCACCGGCGGCCGCTAATTCGTTTGACCGTCCCTCCTGTTGCGCACATGCTGGACGAGTGCGGTTCCGCCCGATCGAGCGTCACGATCTACCTCTGATCCAGCGATGGCTGGAACAGCCGCATGTGGCGAGATTTTGGAACCACGACACGTCCGACGCGGCCATAGAGCGGGACTTCGGTGGAAGCATCACGGGAACAGAACCGTGTGAGGTCTTCATCGCGATACACGATGGCGCGCCGATCGGTCTGATCCAGCGGTATCTGTTCTCCGCCTATCCCGAGGATCTCGTCGAGATGCAAACCCTGGTCTCCGTACCTCCGAACGCTTTGTCTGTCGACTACTTCATAGGTGTCCCTGATCTCACCGGCCAGGGATTGGGCACTGCCATGATCCGCGAGATGGTCGACAAGTCATGGGTCGATCATCCCTCGTCCGACACGATCATCGTTCCGGTTGCGGTGGCCAACCTCGCTTCCTGGCGAGCTTTGCTCGCTGCCGGCTTCACCCAGATCGCGACCGGGTATCTCACACCGGACAATCCCATCGACGACGGTCGACACCACGTGTTCCGAACGGACCGGCCTTAGTCGGGCGCTTCTCATCGTCACAGCGACGAAATGAGCCCGTTATAGATCATTCGTAGGGTTCGCAGGTCAGGGCTTTCCCAGAACAAGGTGGAGAGTCCGTGCCTGAAGGGTCTAACACATGAGTGGAAACAACATCCGGCTTGCCGCGATCACTGCGGTCGAGGCGTACACGCCGCCTCCCCCCAGCTTCGACACGGCCGAGGCTCCCGGAGACATCTTCGGCGAGAACGTGTTCAACAAATCGGTCATGCTCAAACGCCTACCGAAGAATGTCTACAAGTCCGTCATGGCGACGATCGAAAAAGGGACCACATTGGATCCCGCGATCGCCGACGCCGTCGCGTCAGCGATGAAGGATTGGGCACTGGAGAAGGGCGCAACACATTACGCCCACGTCTTCTATCCCTTGACTGGCCTGACCGCGGAGAAGCACGACAGCTTCCTCGAGCCGGCAAGCGACGGTTCGACACTCGCAGAGTTCCAGGGCAAGACGCTCATCCAGGGTGAGCCCGATGCGTCGAGCTTCCCCAACGGCGGACTTCGCAACACCTTCGAGGCACGCGGGTACACCGGCTGGGATGTGACCAGTCCGGCATACGTACTGGAGAACCCGAACGGCAACACTCTCTGCATCCCAACGGTTTTCGTCTCGATGACGGGCGAGGCCCTGGACCACAAGACCCCGCTCCTACGCTCGCAGCAGGCGATGGGCAAGCACGCCGAGCGTGTGCTCCGGCTGTTCGGCCACTCGAACCCGGGCCACATCGTGGCCTTCTGCGGGCCCGAGCAGGAGTACTTCCTGGTGGATCGACACTTCTTTCTCGCGCGTCCCGACCTGATCAATGCCGGCCGCACTTTGTTCGGCACCAAGCCGCCCAAGGGCCAGGAGTTCGACGACCACTACTTCGGTGCCATCCCCGAACGGGTCCTCGGATTCATGATGGACACCGAACGTGAACTGTTCAAACTCGGGATCCCTGCCAAGACCCGGCACAACGAGGTGGCGCCAGGGCAATTCGAGATCGCGCCGATGTTCGAACGGGGCAATATCGCGGCCGACCATCAGCAGCTCCTCATGACAACCTTCAAGACCGTTGCCAAGAAGCACGGCATGGAGTGCCTGTTCCACGAGAAGCCATTCGAAGGCGTGAACGGTTCGGGCAAGCATGTGAACTTCTCGCTCGGCAACGACAAGTTCGGCAGCCTCCTGGTTCCAGGGGACACTCCTCATGAGAACGCGCAGTTCCTGGTCTTCTGTGCGGCTGTCATCCGCGCCGTACACCTGCACGCAGGGCTGCTTCGGGTCTCCGTCGCCTCGGCCACCAACGACCATCGTCTCGGCGCCAACGAGGCGCCACCGGCCATCGTCTCGATCTTCCTCGGTGAGCAGCTGGCCGATGTGTTCGAGCAGATCGCCAAGGGCGAAGCCACCTCGTCAAAGGGCAAGGGCACCATGATCATCGGCGTGGACACCCTCCCGGTGCTGCCGACCGATCCGGGCGATCGAAACCGCACCAGCTCCTTCGCCTTCACCGGGAATCGCTTCGAGTTCAGGGCGCCGGGCTCGATGCAGACGATCAGCGAACCCATGGTCGTCCTGAACACCATCATGGCCGACTCGCTGGACCACTGCGCGACCGTTCTCGAGGAAGCGGTCAAGGAAGGTGTCCAGTTCGACACCGCCGTCCAGAAGCTGCTCACCGACATCATCACCGAACACGGCGCCGTGGTGTTCAACGGCGATGGCTATTCCGACACGTGGCCGATCGAAGCGGAGTCGCGCGGCCTGCCGAACCT
This sequence comes from Williamsia muralis NBRC 105860, assembly GCF_001598915.1. Lineage (GTDB taxonomy): Bacteria > Actinomycetota > Actinomycetes > Mycobacteriales > Mycobacteriaceae > Williamsia > Williamsia muralis. Next base: position 720,978 of record NZ_BDAP01000003.1, read on the forward strand.
GAAGACCACCGTCGACGCATTGCCAGAACTGATCTCTGCCAAGTCGATCGAACTCTTCTCCAAGTACGGCGTGTTCAACGAGCGCGAGATGCACAGCCGCTACGAGATCGGTTTGGAGCATTACACCCTGACGATCGGGGTCGAGGCCAAGCTCACCCTCGAGATCGGGTCGACCCTGGTGCTACCGGCCGCGGTCAGGTACCAGACAGAATTGGCGACCAACGTCGGAGCGTTGAAAGCGGCAGGCGTGGAAGCAGATCTCACACTCCTCAACGCACTGTCCGAACCGCTGGCAGCGTTGACGAGCGGTTTGACGCACCTCAAGGAAGCTCTGGCGACACACGTAGAGGGAAGCTACGAAGAAGCGGTGCACGTCAAGGACGCACTGCTACCCGCCATGGACGCGGTGCGCGAAGCCGCCGACCAGATCGAAGCGCAGATCGCAGATGATCTCTGGCCGCTGCCGACCTACCAGGAGATGCTCTACATCCTGTAGATCAACCAGCTCTCGGTAACCGGGAACATGCTGTCGAACAGAATCGTCGCCCCCATTCGGGGCGACGATTCTGCCTTTCAAAGGCGCTCAGCTCCAGCGGTTTTCGGTGACGAACTCCGAGATCGGCCGACCGTGTGCCCAATCATCGATCTCCAGGGCAGGCCGGTCGGGAAAATCGGGAACAGGTCCGAGGCAGAGCACTGCGACCGGCTCGGCGCCGGGCGGCAGGTCGAGCAGATCACTGAGGACCTCAGGATCGAACAGCGATACCCAGCCCATCCCGAGACCTTCCGCCCGGGCGGCCAACCACATGTTCTGGATGGCACAGGACACCGAGGCGAGGTCCATTCTCGGCATCGTTCGACGCCCGAAAATGTGCCGGTCGCGGTCGTCGCCGAGTGCCACGACCAGCAGTTCGGCACAATCGAGAACACCTTCGACCTTCAGCTGAAGGAACTCGTCCGACCGCTCCCCCAACGCCTCCGCAGTCCGACACCGTTCTTCGTCGACGATGTCGCGGATCTTCCGGCGCAGCATGTTGTCGGTGATGCGCAGGAATCGCCAGGGCTGCATCAGCCCCACACTCGGGGCCGCATGGGCAGCCTGCAGGAGCCGCGTCAGGACTTCCTCGGGCACCACCGAATCGGGAACGAACCGCCGCATGTCTCGTCGTTCGCCGATGGCCCGGTACACGGCTGCTCGTTCGGAGTCGGCGAAAGCGTGCGGATTCACAGCGCGAATGCCTCCTCGAGTTCGGGCACCAGCGCACGAACGGCCGGGCCGGCGGACTCGGGCCAGACGACAGCCAGCAGTGCGGGATCAGGTAGACCGGCAAGGGGAACGGCGGTGAGTCGATCACGATGATCGTCCGCCATCGACATGCTCAGTATGCCGATTCCGAGTCCCCTGGCTGCCAGTTCCACGATGGCGTCCGGTGCACTTGCCTCCAGCGCGATCACCGGTTCCACACCGTGAGCAAGACATGCTCGGTCGAATGCTGTTCTCAGACCGGTCCCCGCAGGCATGGCGATGATGCGTTGGTCGGCGATGTCGTTCACGCTCAAGCTTTTCCGCCTGTCCAACGAGTGGCCCACAGGCACCATCGCACACAGACCTTCACTCATGATCGTCATCGAGTTGAGCCCGGACGGAAGACTACCGGCCGCACCGATCAGAGCGAGATCGATTGTTCCACTGCGTACTTCACCGACCATCAGGTCCGATGAGCTCTCGCGCAACATCACCTCCACCCCGGGATGCGATCGATGGAACTTCTCCAAGGCGGCAAACAACGGCGTGATGGTGCAACCGGTCACCATGCCGATGGTGAGGTGGCCGCGCAGCAAACCCGCCACCTCGTCGACAGCCTGTTCCACTCCCGCAGCCGCAGCCAGCGCATGCCGAGCCGGTTCGAGTGCCGCACGCCCAGCCGGCGTCAGCCGCACCACCCGACTGGAGCGGTCGAACAATTCGCAGTTCAGCTCCTTCTCGAGCTGCCTGATCTGTGCGCTCACCCCGGATTGACTGATGTGAACCCGTTCTGCCGCACGCGTGAAGTTCGATTCGTCAGCGACCGCGACGAAGTACTCGAGTTGACGTAGCTCCATATCCAGTAATTCTAGTTCGCAGAAGAACAATCTGTTGGACTTCTTGAATGGCGGACGTGAGGCTGAAATCAGTCACATACCGACCAACGAGGAGACATCGTGCCGAATCGAGAAAGGGCGCTGCGCCCTGAGGACCTGACCCGACTGTTCGTCGAACGCTGCAACGCAGGCGACGCGGAGGGGGTGGCATTGCTTTACGAAGACGAGGCTGTCATGGCCTATCCCCCGGGCGAACAGACCGTTGGTCGCGCCGCCATTCAGGCGTTGTGGGAGAAGGTGCTGACGTCGCGGCCACAGTTCGAACCAGAGGCGCCGCTGCCGACACTCATCAGCGGACACATCGCATTGACGTCAACACCACCCCGAGACGGGTCAGGCGCACGAGCACAGGTGGTGCGGCGTCAACCCGACGGCAGCTGGCTCAGGCTGCTCGACCAACCGGAGTTCGTCCCGCCGTCTGCCGATTGACCTCTAACCGGTCAGCGGACCGTGTGGATCGACGAGCAGTGTCACCTGAGCAGCAAACCAGCGACACCACAGATCGCCGCTCCATCGCTGTTCGTCGACCAACATCAGCCACACCCGCCGGGACGCCATCGTCCACACCGCATCGACGATGAGCGTCTCGGGCTCGGCGTCAAGGATCAGCGACAGCGCAAATCGGACTTCGTTGTGACGGGTGCGTTCGCGCTCGGCGAGCCGCGAAGCCGCCTCGGCATCGGTGACAGCCGCCTGATCGAGCACGGCCTGGATGACCGCTGACCGTTCGTGCGCACCGCAGAGCCATCGTGCCCCGGCCGCTACTCGCGCGCGCCGATCGCCGACGCCCATCGCGCGATACTCGGGCATCTCTCGAACTGGGATGGCCCGACCATCAGAGAGCGCACCATCGATACAGGCGTCGAGCAGCGCCAACTTCGATTCGAATTGGGAGTAGACCGTCTGACGCGTGACTCCCGCGGCGGCAGCAACTTTCGCCACCGTGGTGGGCACCCACCCTTCCTCGACGAACATCGCGTGCGCCACTGCCACGACTGCGCGTCGTTTTTCCTGAGCTCGTTCTGCGCGGACCTCCGACGAGTATGTGCGGACCATTCGATCAGCCTATATTCATTTGACTTTACTCGCTGTAATCTCAATTGAACCGATCGATGAGGAGCTCCCATGGCCATTGCCGAAATCACGTCAACTGTCCCCACCAGCCTGGGTGGCCTGCACGTCCGCGCAGTGGGCAATGGTCCACCCGCGGTGTTGTGGCACAGCATGTTCGTGGACTCGTCGAGCTGGGACCGGGTGCTGCCCACCCTCGCCGAACACCGGCGTCTTTTCCTCGTCGACGCCCCCTCGTCGGGTAAGAGCGACGCCCTGGTTCGGCCCACCGACATCGCAGCCTGCGCCTCTGCAGCAGCTGAGCTGATGACGTCGCTGGCCGAAGACCTCGGCGGACCGGTTGACTGGCTCGGCAACGCATGGGGAGGGCATGTCGGAATGCACTTGGCCGCAACACGGCCTGACCTGGTCCGCACTCTCACCGCGATCAGCGCACCGACGACTCCGATCAGCAAGCCGTTGCGTCTTAAGGTCCGCGCCCTCGCCCCGCTGTACCGCGTGTTCGGTCCTCGGGGGTTACCGCGCAAGGCGATCGAGGAGACACTGTTCACCGACCGGACACGGGCGACCGATACAGAAGCGGTCGCCTTGCTGAGGTCTTCGATGCGTCGAGTGACGAACGCGGCGATGGTGAATGCGATCTCCACAGCGATTCTCAATCGGACAGACCTGACGTGGGCGGTCGAGAGAATCGACTGTCCGACTCTGTTCGTCACCACTGATGACCGAGGCGAATGGACGCCTGCGGAGGCCAGAGCGGTCGCGGCGACGATGACCGATGCGCGCGAGGTCACCGTCGCCGATGCCCGCGTGATCCCGGCGATCGAACAGCCCGCGGCTCTGTCCACGGCAGTTATCCAGTTCTGGAATGAGCAGGGCGACAACGTCGTCTGACGCTCGCGGCGTGTTCTGGCCCGGGGGGCGGTAGCGTTCTCCGGATGCTGCCCTTGACGGGAATGACTTCGTGACGAGGCCAACCGTGCCTGTGGCATCGCGCGGGATCGTCGCAATCCTGTTGATGGTCATTCCGCTGAGCCAGATTCCGCTGGATGCATACACTCCTGCGCTCCCCGACATGGCGGCCGAGCTGGGGTCGACAAGCACGACCATGCAGAACACGGTCACCGCCTACATGTTGGGTATGGCGTTGGCCTTCATCCCGGTGGGCGTGATCTCGGACGCGGTCGGGCGCAAACCGGTGTTGCTGGTGTGCCTTTCGATCGTCGTCGCAACGAGCCTGGGTTGTTCGGTCGCAGACGACGTGATCACCCTGCTCGTCCTACGCTTTCTCCAGGGTTGCGGGGCCTGCGCTTGCCTGGTCCTGGCCTACGCCATCGCCGCCGATTGCTTCGCCGGTACTCGACTGATCGCTGTCTCGGGCCTACTCGGCGCGGCGTGGGGCGTGGCTCCGGTCTTGGCTCCGGCGGTCGGCGGACTGCTGGTGCAGTTCATCTCGTGGCGGTGGATCTTCGCTCTCATCGCGCTGCTCGCTGCCTCGGTCGCTGTCCTGGTCACGTTCGCGCTTCCGGAAACGCTCGCAGCCGATGACCGTGATCGGGTGGACTTTCGGGTCACCGCACGTGTCCTGGCCGCCGCGTTACGCCACCGCGTGTTCGTGGTGCTGATCGTCGTATTCGGCCTGATGGCATCAGCGCAGTTGGTGTTCGGTGTGGTCGGCCCATTTCTCTATCAAGAAGAACTGGACTTCTCACCGGCCGCGTACGGCGCGATGGCGTTGATCGTCGGCGGTGCGAACCTATTGGGCGAGCTGGCGTGCGGGACACTTGCGACCCGCATCCGCACCCGACCTCTGGCCTTCGGAGCACTGGGCGTCTTCTTCTGCGGGGCAATCGTTCTCGTCGCCTCCGCAGCGCTGATGGGCGTGAACGCACCGGCCATCACGATCGGCGCCTGTCTCGCATTGGCCGGGTGCGGTGTCTTGTGCCCGCAGATGTACGGGCTTGCCCTGGGCCTGTTCGACCGCAACCTCGGCCTGATCGGCGGGGTGGTGAGTGCAGGGTGTTACCTCATCGTCAGTGCCGCGATGACCACCGCGGGGGTCCTGCCCGAGAACTCGCAAGCACCTTTGGGCTGGCTGTACCTCGGGATCGGAATTGCCGTCGGTGTGCTGCTCCTGTGGTCCACGGCACCAAAACGGGTAGGCGTCCAGTAGCACGCGGAGACACTCATCTGACCCGTCTGCCAGGGTGGGCAGAATGAGACCATGGCTCACCTACTTCACCTCGATTCGTCCGCCGACGTCCACACATCCCGCTCTCGCGAGCTGACCCAGCTGTTCGCGCAGACATGGCTCGCCGCCGACTCGACGAGAACGGTCACCTACCGCGATCTCCATCGCGACCCCATCCCACACCTTTCCGACGCAGGACTGCATTACGCCACCAGGCTGCGGTCCGCCACCGAGAAGCCCAGTGCCGAGTCGGAGGCCCTGCAGTGGCAACTGATCAACGAAGTGATCTCCGCCGACGTGGTGGTTGTCGGTGCACCTATGTACAACTGGTCGCTGCCCTCCACCCTGAAGGCCTGGATCGACCACATTCACGTGCTGGGCACCACAGCGCCTTTCGACACTCCCGACCAACCGTTCGCAGGTAAGCCGGTGGTGGTCATCTCCTCTCGAGGCCTTGTGTACACGCCCGGCACGGCCGAGGAGTCGCTGGACCACACCATTCCGCCACTGACCCAGGTTCTCGGAAAAGCACTGGGGATGAGGGTCGAGGTTGTCGCCGACGACCTCACATTGGTAGGTCGCATCCCGGATCTGGATTCGAAATCGACACAGGCCGCCGAGGCCAGGCGCACGTCCGAGGCGCGCGTCCTTCAACTCGCCGCGCAGCCGTTGAGCTAAATCCCGTCTCCAGGCAACATCGCCCGGACCGCCTCGATGGGGTCGGCCATCGCGGCGGTCTTGTCCGGCCGGTACCTCAAGACGCGTGCGAAACGCAACGCGACACCGCCGGGATATCGAGTGCTCACCTGCACACCATCCAACTCGATTTCCACCACGATCTGCGGATACAAATATACCGTGTGCTGGTCGCGGTTTCGCTCCACCTTCGGGAACTCTTCTGTCTGCCAACGCAACAGCTCATCGGTGAGCCCCTTGAACGTCTTACCCACCATGATCGGCTCCCCGCCATCCGGATCACGAGCACCGAGGTGCAGATTGGAGAGGTAGCCCGTCCGACGGCCGTAGCCCCATTCGGCACCCAGCACGATGAGATCGAGCGTGTGCTCCGGTTTGACCTTCTGCCACGACTTGCCCCGCCGGCCCGCCGCGTACGTCGAGTCGAGGGCTTTGATCATGATGCCTTCATGACCTGCGGCGAGCGCAGCATCGAGGTGGGCCTCGGTCTCCTCGACAGTCGGAGATCGTAGCGCCGGAATCCGATGCTGGGGCGCAAGACGATCGAGTACACCTATCCGGTCGGACAGAGGCCGGTCGAGCAGGTCTTCACCGTCGAGATGCAGGCAGTCGAAGAAATACGGCTGCAGCAATAAATCGCGCTGCGAACTGGCGCCGAACCTGCTCATCGTCTCCTGGAACGGCCGGGGTCGGCCCGAGTCGGCGAGCGCCAGTGTCTCCCCGTCCAGAACCACCGACTCACACGGCAGGTCACGCACCAACTGCACGAGCTCGGGTACCCGTTCGGTGATGTCGTTGAGTGTTCGCGTGAAGATCGCCACGTCATCGCCGTTGCGATGTACCTGGATTCGAGCACCATCGAGCTTGTACTCCACGCTCACGTACCCACCTAGCGCCGAATGCGCCTCGCCGAGCGACTTCGCGGGCGAGGCAAGCATCGGCCGCACCGGCCGGCCGACCTCCAAACCGAATGACTGAAGGGCGGCTGCGCCGCCACTCATTGCCGCGGCCGCGGTCTCGGCAAGGCTGCCCGACAGCATGAACGCCCGCCTCACAACGTCAACCGGCAGATCGGAGGCCGTAGCGATCGCCTCGGTCATCACGCCTTCCAGCGCTCCCTGGCGTACCTCCCCGGTGAGCAGCCGGATGAGGAAGTCTTGTTCACCTGATGTCGCCCTCTCGAACAGGCTGCCCAGCAACTCCTTTCGAAGTTTGACCGAGCCGGCACCGGAGGTCGCGGCCAACTCGTCGAGCAGGTTGTCGACTTCTGCCACCGTCCACGTCGGGGCTGCGGCCGCGTGCGCCCGGGCTCCCGAGAGCGTACGCCAACCGATGCCGAGTCGGCCTTGCAGTGTCTCGCCTGACAGCCAGGCGACCACAGCGCGTACGTCCTGCGGCGCGGCGCCGCGCAACAGATCTGCGATGGCGAGGGTCTTCGCTTTCCGCGAACGGGTTGCGGCGACCGCCGCGCTGGTGGTCACAACGTCATCGAGGTGCATCCGTCAACGGTATCGATCGCTTCGGACAGGACCGTTCAACCTTGCCAGGGAGGGGCCATACCCCAGCCCCAACGTGGCACCGGGGCATGGGGCATCGGCGTGGCGCCGGGCTGGGAGTTCTCCACCGCGATGCGGGTGGCCCACTCGAGGTAGGCGACAAAGGCCGACCTGAACTCCGGATCGCCGGGCAGGCCCACTTCGTCCGCTGCGTCGAGCAGTAGGTCCACCCAGCGCCGGCGTTGCTTGGGCGTGATGGCCTTACCGACGTGATGCGCGAGCATGTTCTCGTAGCCGCCGCCGGGCGCGGTGTATTCGGCAGGGCCACCGAATACCTCGCCCACCCACGAGGCGACATGTTGCGCGTGATGCGCATCCATCCCTGCGAACATCGGCGCCAACAACTCGTCTTGCGGGACCAGTTCGTAGAAACGCGTGAAAAGCTTGTCGAACGCTTCTGCGCCGCCCGCCCATTCGAACAGGGTGGGCGGGACGTCGGCGCCCGAGCCGGTACCGGTCACGCCGGTCAGATCGTAGTGCTGCATCTCGTCGATGGCGCCCACGTAGTTCTTGATCTCGGCGAAGAACGCCCGGAACAGTTCACTGCCACGAAAGCCTGTCAGATGTCCATCCAGGGAGTCCCACGTGATGCGCAGGATGTAGTGGTCGGGCTTTTCGACTGCGCGCGACAACTCGAAGTCGATGCAGTGCTCGGACTTGTGCATGGCGTCGGCGGCGCGGGCGTACGCAGCCTCGAACTCGGCAGCTGATGATTCGTCGATGCGGTACCGGATGTACTCCAGGATCATGGCGGGCCTCCAGCGCAGACGTTACAGCGGGCAGAGGGCCCGCACCGCCAAACGGTGTCGGAGATGCTCCATTTTGAATTGGCCGCAGCACCGGGCTACGACCTGGCCAACTGCCTGAACCGCCATCTCGTGCACCGGGCCGCACCACCGCTTGGCATCATGCTCGTGTGAGTATCCGGCTGCTGGCAACCGACCTCGACGGCACCTTGCTGACGTCTCGACGAACGATCAGTGAACGGTCGGCGGCGGCTATGGCCGCCGCTGCTACAGCAGGTATCCGAGTGGTATGGGCGACTGCCAGAGCGCAACATTCGGTCCGCAACCTTGCTGTCGACAGTGGCTTTCGCGGTTATGCCGTGGCTGCGAACGGCGCCGTGTTGATCGACCTCACCGACGGCGAGGCCACGATCTTCGACCTGCAGGCGATGGCACCGGACGTCGCCGGTACGGCAATCGAACAGGTGCGGACCCTGTTTCCCGGCACCGTGTTCGCCGTGGTCGGCCCGACTCGTTTCATCGCCGACCCGGCCTACGCCGCGCTCTGTGTCTACGCCGACCACCATCGAGATCCGCTGACCATGGAGATGAGCGACACGGCCTCATTGGACGACGAACCGATCGTCAAAGTCGTTGCGCGCCACGCTCACATCCCGAGCGTCGACCTCTTCCGGCAAGTGGCGCAGGCCGGGATCCCCGGCGTGACCCCGACCCATTCCGGCGCGCCCTACGTGGAGATGGCCGCCGAAGGCGTCTCCAAGGCCAGTGGACTCGCCCGGCTGTGTGACGCGTGGGACATCGATCCGACCGAGGTCGCGGCCTGTGGAGACGCGATCAACGATCTGCCGATGCTCGAATGGGCCGGCCTGGCGCTGTGTCCGGCGAACGGCTCACCCGATGCGCTCGCAGCTGCCGATCACATCCTGGCAACCAACGACGACGACGGGGTGGCAAGGTATCTCGAAGGCCTCGTCGATGCCCCCGGTGATACCGGTTAGAGGAAGTTCAGCACCTCGGTACCCCACGCCGCACGCAGATCCCGGTCGAGGTCATCGACCACTTTGTCTTGCCTGTCGATCACCAGGGTCGCACGCTGATCCGGTACGTACGGAGGCCATTCCGGGTCGCCCGGTAGTCCGCCGGGATGACCGTCCACGGCGAAGTTCACCCATCGATTCTGGAGACGGGCAGAAAGCGCCTTCCCCACTTTCAGGCCACCGAGTTTGAACGTGATGTCCTTGCGGCCGGCCACCAGGTTGCCCCAGACATACGGCAATTCGGTGGCATGGGTGGCCCCGACCCGCAAGGCCCGCAGCATCGGTGTGGCCCAGTCGAACCGGTAGAGATACACCGGCGCGACGGCACTGTGCGCTTCGGCGAGCCAGATGGTCGGCATCCGAAAACCGACGTCACGGGCGACAGCGAGCCCGGCTGCCTTCATCTTCAAACCTGAGTAGGCCGAGCCGATCTCGGCCTCACTCGGCAGTTTGAGTTCCGGCTGCTCTGCCGCGATCTCGGCGAACATGGCACGAATCGCATCCGGGGTGATCGGCATCAACGGCGACTTCATCCACTTGAACAGCGCCGCCTCGTCTTTGTTGGTACCGATGATAAGAGGAACGGGGTTCGAGCGGCCGGCACGGGCCGCCGCCAGCGGGTAGTCGGGCAGCAGATCCTTGTCGACCACCGGCGCGAACGCCAGTGTGCCGGGCGTCGCGGCCGGCACATCGCTGAACAGTTCGAGTCCTGCCGACACGAGGCGGTCGACCGGCATGTCGTACAGTGTCGCAACCGAATCCGGTTCGACCCCGACCTTCTGGAGAAAGATGTCGGCGGCGCGTTTCGCCCTTGCGCTGTCGTACACCGAGGTCGCCGGCGAGCTCTGCGCGATCGCACGGGAGAACAGTCCTGACGCAGCCGGAACGGTCAGGAGTGTCGTGACGATGCCCCCGCCCGCTGATTCCCCGAAAAGGGTCACCCGTTCCGGGTCTCCCCCGAAGCCGGCGATGTTGTCTTGAACCCATTGCAACGCGAGGATCACGTCTCGCAGCGCGAGGTTGGTGTCGAAGACCCGCTCAGCGGTACTGAACGACGACAGATCCAGAAATCCCAGCGCGCCGAGTCTGTAATTCACCGTCACCAGCACGACGTCGCCATCAGAGACAAGTGCGCGCCCGTCGTACAACGGCTGACTCGACGTGCCGAAAATGTATGCGCCCCCGTGGATCCAGACCATGACCGGCCGTGGGTCGTCCGGAGTGACCACTGACGCCGACCAGACGTTGAGGCTCAGGCAATCCTCGTCCTTGACGGCGCCGGGTCCGAGCGTGATCACCGGATTGTTCGGTTGCGGCGCCACCGGACCGAACGTGGTCGCGTCGACGACGTCGGCCCAGGGTTCCGGTGGCACCGGCGCCCGCCAACGCCGCTCGCCCGTGGGTGGCGCTGCATAGCGGATACCCCGCCACGACTTGGTGATCCCGTCGTCCAGGCCCCGAACCGGCCCACTGGTGGTTGTCACCACGTTCTCGTCGTCTGCCATGTCTGAGCTCCTACCGAGGAAGGCAATGTCGCTCACACTACGCAAACGGTCGCTTACGCGAATGCGGACAACATCATCCGTCCGGGTCGCGCAAAGAATCTGAGCCGGCGCGGAGGAACTTCTGCCCGTGCGTCAGTTGTGAGCCGCGTTGAATGCCTCGACGATGGCGTTGGGAATACGGCCGCGGTCGGAGACCTCGTAACCGTTCTCGCGGGCCCATTCACGGATGGCGGCCAATTGCGACTTGTCGCTGCGCACTTCGGAGGCGGCCGGCGCCTGCTTGGCAGTGGCCCTCCTCTGACGGCCACCGATCTTGGTGGCCTTGTCGATCCACTTCTGCATGTCTTTGTCGAACTTCTCGGCCGACTTGGGGCCGAGATCGAGGGAGTATTCGACACCGTTGACGGTGAACGTTTCCACGATCACGTCCGAAGGGTCGAGATCGGAACCGTCGAGGTCGTCGGTGATCTGTTCGATGGTTCTGCGTGCCATGTTCTGCGCCCTCTTCGTCGGGGAGGCGGTCCAGCGCCTGATGGGTGGTGACGTCTCGTGTTCGCCCGAACATACCTTTGTCCGCCGCTGTACACCGAACTGGGGATAGCGCTCCCGCGGCGAGTCTGCTGTCGCGCCGCGTCCAGATGCCATGCCACATCTCGACAGCGGTCAGGCGGTGTTGATCAAGCGCCGTCTCCCATGCCGAAAAGGGGCTCCGTGCCGAGTCGGCGCCGAAGTTCCGGAGTGATTCCTGCCGAGCAGGTTTGAAACCCCACGACCGAGGAATCCTTCATGTTGCCTGAATCACTATTCTAAAAGGAAGGGTTGAACATGCCTGCAGGACAAACCGGATTCGATGATGTCTCATTCGATCTGATCTCGGTGCAGTACCACTCACTCAAAGCCGGGCACGACTACGGCCAGTACGTGCGTGATGCCCGCAACGCCGGCCGTGACGACATCGCAGACTTCTTCGAGCAGGTGATGGCTCAGGACTCCGAACGCGCTGAAAAGTGCCACGGCTTCCTGCGCGAACTCCAAAGCTGAATGCGGCAGGTTCAGACCTGTCGCCGACCTTGTCGACGGGGACAACAACCCCAGAATCGGGCCGTCCCCCACCAATCCCTCAACACGCGACCCGCCGCCCGGCGGGTCGTTTTTCGTTGGGCACATCGAGGCTATTTGCGTCTTGACTTATATAAGTGGTCTGTGAAATATAGCTGTGGTGCACGCACTCGACATCCTCGGCGACCCGGTCAGAAGGAGACTGCTCGAGCTGCTCGCGGACGGGGAACGGTCGGCCGGAGAGCTGTCGCAAACTATCGGCAGCGAGTTCGGAATCAGTCAACCGGCGGTGTCCCAGCACCTCCGCGTCCTGCGCGACAACGGTTACGCGACCGTACGTCCCGACGGGGCACGTCGGCTCTACGCGGTCGATGCCGATCCGTTGCGCGCTGTCGATGAATGGCTTGCAGCATTCCGCGGCTTCTGGATGCCGCGACTGGCCGCGCTGGACACCGAGATCGCCCGTGGCAAGCGCGCACGAAAAGGAACAGCCCACCGAGAGGACCTGACATGACCGACGGCCAATTCCCAGATACGGCAAAGCAACTCAGCAGTGTGGACAGGACGGTTAGCGCAAAGGACAACGGCTCGACGATCAGCACATCAGCCCGCCTGACTCAGGTGTACAACACGTCTGTGGCCGACCTCTGGGAAGCCTGCACCACGGCAGACCGCTTGGCGCGGTGGTTCGGCAAGGTCACTGGCGACCTGGTACTGGGAGGCGAATACCACATCGAAGGGAATGCCAGTGGCACCGTCGAAACCTGCGATCCGCCGACGAGCTTCACCCTCACCTGGAAGTTCGGCGAAGAGATCACCTACCTGACCGTCCGGCTCGAAGAAGTCGCCGATGAGCACTCGCGACTTGTCATCGAGCACTCCGGCGACATCGATCCCGATCGGTGGAGGCAGTACGGGCCGGGCGCGGTCGGGATCGGCTGGGATCTCGGTCTGCTCGGTCTCGCGCTGCACCTCGAGACCGGGGCCGATGCGCCGGCCGAGACCAGCGAGTGGGCCCAGACCGATGCCGCCCGGCAGTTCATGTCCGAGAGCAGTCGTCGTTGGGCAGACGCGCATATTGCTGCGGGTGCATCGCAGGATGCCGCGCGTTCAGCCGAGATGCGAACCACGGCCTTCTATCTGGGCACAGAGGTCCCCGGGTCGTGATTCGATGACGTTCTCTCACGCGAGCGCGGGCAAGACCTCCTTCTCGAAGAGTTCGATTCCCGAAAGATCGTATGCAGCCTCAGGGAAATAGAAGATGCCGTAGGAGAGACCATGGCCTTTGAGTACGGTCAGCTTCTCGATGATCTGCTCAGGGGTTCCCACCCCTGGTAGTCCGCGAAACGCTCCGAGGGCGCCCTCGGCCGCATCCGCGCCGACGTGCGGGGTAAGTCGATCCTTGAGCGTGCTCAACCGCTGTTCCACCTCGGCCTCGGTGGAACCGATCGCGACGTTGTAATTGGCAGACCGGACGATGGCGTCGAAGTCAGAGCCGACGGCTTCGCAGTGCGTCCGCAGGATGTCGGACTTTTGTACAAATCCTTCGGGGGTGCCATCGAAGTTCGTGTACTGCGCGTACTTCGCGGCGATCTTCAAGGTGACCTTCTCGCCCCCACCCGCGATCCACAGAGGAATGCCGCCCTCCTGTAGAGGAAGTGGACGGACGATTGCACATCGACCTGGTAGTGCTTCCCATCGAGCGAGGCCGAGCCTGTGCTCCACGCTTGCCGCATGATCTGCACCCCCTCGTCGAGCCGGCCCAGTCGCTCCCCCGCCGACGGGAAGCCATAACCGTAGGCCCGCCACTCGTGCTCGTACCAGCCGCCACCGATCCCCATCTCGACCCTTCCGCCCGAGATGAGATCGGTCGTGGCGGCCACCTTCGCGAGATATGCCGGATTTCGGTAGCTCATCGCCGTGCACATCTGGCCCAGCCGAACACGTGACGTGGACGCTGCGAGCGCCGACATCAACGTCCACGCCTCGTGGGTGGCCTCGTCGGTGGGAGCTGGAACCGTGTGGAAGTGGTCGTAGACCCACACCGAGTCCCACGGACCGTTGTCGGCGCGCACCGCAAAATCACGCATCACCGGCCATTGGTCGGCGGGGTCGATCCCGACGAGGTCCAGACGCCATCCCTGAGGCACAAACAATCCAAATCGCATGACCGCCATCGTAATGGAAGCGCTTCTGAGTTCTCGGGGTTCAACAGCGCGCCACCACCGTGCAAAGTGGTGAAGGCGGGCGAAGATCAGGCGTGAGGAATCGAATCCACGCCCGTCACAACACCTTTCGGCACACGTTCGCCGACTACACCGGTTCGTAGATGCCCGTCACCGGTGCACCGACGGTCTTGTATTCATGAATGGCAAGACCGCATGGAGTCTTCTCATGGCGGATGAGTTGTAGACCTGCGGGCGTTCCCCCGGCAGGGAACAACCGCCGTCCTGAACCCACCACCACCGGAGCGATCACCAGCCGGATCTCATCGACCAATCCCGCGGCTAGCATCGACTGTCCGAGCCGGGCACTCCCATGGATCTGGAGGTCGCGACCCGGTCGGGATTTCAACTCGGCGACCTGCCCCGCCACGTCACCGGACAAGATCGTCGTCGGGGACCAGGCGGCAGTAGTCAGAGTTTGGGAGGCAACGTATTTCGGGAGCCCGTTCATGTTCTTCGTGAATGGATCGTCGGGGTCGGTGATCGCCGGCCAGTCACGCGCGAAGTTCTCATATGTGCGCCGACCCAACAACAAACCGTCCGCTTGGTCGAGCCATCTCGCGGCAATCGTGATGAACTCTTCGTCCATGTGCGGAACCAACCAGCCGCCTCCCGTGAACCCGTCAGTGGTGTCTTCGTCGGGAGACCCGGGGCCCTGGCAGACCCCATCGAGTGACACGAACTGCATGAGCGTCAGTTTCATCAGCTGGGCTCGCCTTCGACGAGATCCGCGAGCTGCCGCGTGACAGTTCCCCAACCGTCATGAAAGCCCATGCGCTCGTGGCTGTCTCGATCCGCAGCGGAACAGTGCAGGGCCCTGGCCTCATATTCGGTGCCTTCAGGGTGGTCGGCAACGGTGATGATTGCAGTCATGAATGCGTCCGCAGATGGGCGCCAGCCGGCTATGAGGCTGTCGGTGAACACAATCCGCCGGAACGGGTCGACCGCCAGGAAACAGCCGGTGATGTGTGGTTCGAATCCACCCCCGTCTTCCCTGATCTCTGTACGAAAAGAACCGCCGGGCCGCAAATCCATCTCGCGCACCCTGCATACCGTCGGATGGGGAACCCACCACTTCTCGAACTTGGCAGGATTTGTCCAGGCGTCCCATACCGCGGCTGCCGGAGCCTTGATGACCCTGGAGATGACGAGGTCGAGCTCGGGGTTGGCCTGTGTTGTCATGTCATTTCTCCTGATGTTGTTGCGTCGCTACTTCATTGACGACAAAGCTCTCGAGTCGATCGGTGCGTTGTTGCCACAGGGCACGCTGGCTTTCCAACCAATCCTGTGCGACATCGAACTGCCGTTGCTCGATGACGCAGGTGCGAACACGGCCGACCTTCATCGTGCGTATCCAGCCACTGTCCTCGAGTTGCCGGATGTGTTTCATGAAGGAGGGCAAGGCCATGTCGAATGGCTGGGCGAGCTCGCTGATACTCGCCGGCCCCTCCCCCAGGCGCCCGATCACCGCCCTGCGGGTGGGATCAGCGAGGGCTTGGAAAACCCCGTTCAATTGCTCCGAATACTGAGCCATAAGGCAAACTATCAGCAGACGGATACTTAGCGCAAGGGCTAAGTGTCACCCGGGTCGTCCCGCGACCCCGTTGCGCCCACCCCTGGGCAGGCGAAGGGGTCGAGATGATTTGGGTCAGCGCCGCGACGGTTCGCCGTAACCGGTGACCGTGGTGAGGATGAAAACCGAGTCCTCGATCGCGGTCACGCTGTGCCGATGGTGCGTGAGCCCACGAAGTTCACCCACGTTCAGGACGACCTCACCCTCATCCGCGGTCACCTTGACCCTGCCGCTGAGTACAAGCATGCTCGCCGCCGGCGGCGAATTGTGTTCGCCGAGTTCGGTACCGGCAACCATCGCCATCAACGTCTGACGTAGCGGACCGTCATGGACAAGGATGTCGGCACTGCGGCCATGCGAATCGTCGCGCGCGATGTCCAGGTGCTTGCGAGACAGATCTTCCAAGGTGGAGCTCGTATCGACCACGTCGTCCTCGCTTCATGATGTGCGCTCGAAGTTCTCCGCCCACGCTATCGCGTCACGGCTCACCGAGGCGACCACACGCCCGATCCGGCCTCCGCGCGACCCGAGTTGCAGAATTGACCGCAGCGGTCGGGAATTGATAGAACCTCACTCATGTTAATTGAGTCAGATTCACTCAACTCTTAACAAGGAGGCTCCGCGAATGCCCGCATTCTTCGGCCCCGATGGCCCGCGTCGCATCGACATCAGTCGGCTGATGAGCAGGTCCACCCAAGACCTCATCGCCGAGTCCGCCAGGTTCGCCTCCGGTCGGGGCGACACAGAACTCGACGCTCTACACGTTCTGCGCGTCATGACCGCCACGGAGCCCACAAAAACGCTGATGGAGCGCGCCGGGGCCGACACGACGGCGGTGGCAGACACCATCGAACAGCGTCTTCCTCAGGGAACGCCGACCAATGGTTTCACCACCACCTCACTGAGCGCTGCACTGAAAACCGCTGTGTTCGAGGCTCACCAACTCGCCCAGACCTTGGGCTCGACGTACATCGACCCAGAACATCTGTTCCTCGCCCTCGCTGCCGACCATGACAGGGCTGCGGGTCGTCTGCTCGCCGCTGCCGGCATCACACCCGAACACCTGCAGACCGCACTTCAGGGCGGCTCGGTCGCTGCTGAGTCCACGACAGCCACCCCGACGCTGGACAAGTTCGGATTCGATCTGACCGAGAAAGCCCGCGGTGGGGGCGTCGACCCGGTCATCGGCCGTGCCGACGAGATCGAACAGACCATCGAGATCCTGTCTCGACGTACGAAGAACAACCCGGTACTGGTAGGCGAAGCCGGTGTCGGCAAGACCGCCATCGTCGAAGGTCTCGCCCAACGGATCGTCGACGGCGACGTGCCTGATCGTCTCGCAGGCAAGCGCATCGTGCAGCTCGACCTGTCGAGCATGGTCTCGGGGACCCGGTACCGCGGCGACTTCGAAGAGCGGTTGACAAAGGTAATCGATGAGATCGCAGCGAACAAGGACGAACTCATCGTCTTCATTGACGAAGTGCACACCATCGCAGGTGCCGGTGCCGGAGCCGAGGGGTCGATGGATGCCGGAAACATCCTCAAGCCCAAGCTCGCTCGCGGTGAACTGCACATCGTCGGTGCCACGACGCTCGACGAGTACCGGAAGAACATCGAAAAAGATCCCGCGCTCGAGCGTCGATTCCAACCGGTGACGGTGCCCGAACCCAGCGTCGAGGACGCGGTGGCGATCCTCGACGGACTACGCGGGCGGTACGAGGAACACCACGGGATCCGATACTCCGATGAGGCGATCCGCGCCGCCGTCGAGCTGTCCGCCCGTTACATCGGGGACAGGTTCCTGCCGGACAAGGCGATCGATCTCATCGACCAAGCCGGTGCGCGGATGCAACTGGCTTCACCGACCACTGACCTGGAGGCGATCCAGAAGCAACTGACCCAACTCGAGGCGGCCAAAGAGCAGGCGGTCGCGGCGGAGGACTACGAAAAGGCCTCCGCATTGCGTGACGAGACCGCCCGGCTCCAGGCACGTCTGTCGGGCGGGCCGTCCGAGGCAGGCGAAACACCTGAGGTGACCGCTGAACACATCGCCGAAGTGGTCGCCCGTGTCACCGGGATCCCGGCGAGCCAGATGACCGAGCAGGAACGGGAGCGTCTGCGCCGCCTCGAGGATGAGTTACATCAGCGTGTTGTCGGGCAAGAGGATGCGGTGAAGGCCATCGCGCGTGCGGTTCGCCGGAGCCGTACCGGGATGAGCGATCCGGATCGGCCCGTGGGCAGTTTCTTGTTCCTCGGACCGACAGGCGTCGGAAAGACCGAATTGGCAAAGGCGCTGGCAGCCTCGCTCTTCGGCGACGAGAAGAAGATGCTCCGACTCGACATGAGCGAGTTCGGAGAACGTCACACGGTCAGCCGACTGATCGGGGCTCCCCCCGGGTACGTCGGGTACGGCGAGGCGGGGCAGCTCACCGAACAGGTGCGCCGGAACCCGTATTCGGTGATCCTTCTCGACGAGATCGAGAAGGCGCACCCGGACGTGTTCAACACGCTGCTGCAGGTGCTCGACGACGGTCGTCTCACCGACGGGCAGGGTCGCACCGTCGACTTCAAGAACACCGTGCTGATCATGACCAGCAACCTGGGATCGGACATCATCTCCAGCAAGTCCGGTGGACTCGGGTTCAGCTCCGGTGACGCCGAAGCCGCGGAACGGCCGGTGCGTGAGCGGGTGATGGCCCGACTGCGGGAGTCGATGCGACCGGAGTTCCTCAACCGGATCGACGAAATCGTGGTCTTCCGCAAGCTCGACACCGAGCAGCTGCACAAGATCACCGACCTGCTCCTGGCCGACAGCCGCAAGCGGTTGGGCGCCAAGGGAATCGACATCGAGTTCTCTGATGCTGCCGTCGACTGGATCGCAGAGCACGGGCACCAGCCCGAGTTCGGCGCACGACCACTGCGTCGTTCGATCCAGCGTGCAGTCGATGACCGGATTGCAGACCTGCTGTTGGACGAGGTGCTCGTCGACGGTGGCAAGGTCTCCGTGCAGGTCACCGACGACCAACTGGACCTGTTGGTCAGCTAGGTCGCGGCGTCGATGCCTCGTCCGGTACGCCGGGCGGGGCATCACCGCGTTCGGGCCCAGAATGATCGGGTTCGAGCAGAAGATCGACAACCACCGGCGCGTGGTCACTGGCCTGCACTTCGCCGGCCGACGGCAGCACCTTGCGAGCATCGGCTCGGCCGAAATGCGCCGAGGCATAGATCCGGTCGCTGTTCGCGGGTGCACCTGCCGTGGCCTCGAGTAGGCCGACCGACGCAAAGATCTGGTGCTCACGCCGGAACTCCGGCGATCCGTCTCGCACATTGAAGTCGGCGCCCATGATGGTGGGTCCCGACCAGGTGTGGGCCGTTGCCGCGATCGGGTCGACCTGACGCCGCTGCTCGTCGATACCGTGATGAGGCGGGCTGAAATGTCCTGAGAGCACGCGGATCTCGCGCCCCGCACGGGTTCGCACCAACGCGTCCGTGGCCACCCGCGGTTGGTACTCGATCACTCCTCCGAACGGCACCCACGACCGGTGAACTCTTCCACTCACCATTCCCGCGTACGCGTCGGACGCTGCCCGAAAACGGCGGAGAGCGCTGTCCCCCAACGCATCCCCGACCCGAAGTCCTCGAGCATCGGTGATGTCGAAACCGTTGAAGGTGAGAATCCCGGTCCCCTCACGACGGCCGTTCACCTTCTCGATCGCCGGAGTCATCACGGCGCCCGTCGGTGTCAATCGCTGCGCCAGCTGCTTCAACGTGTCCGTGTAATTCGACCGGGTCGCGAAATGGTCCAACTCCTGCAGGAGCACGATATCCGGGTGCTCGCGCCGGATGGTCGCGGCGAGGTGGTCCAGACGACCAGGCGTGGCGAAGAATTGACCAGGCCCGCCCATGCCGCCATGCACGTTGTATTCCATGACACGTACGTGCTCGGTTGGGCCGGAATCCTGGACGCGCGCACGGGCGTTGGGGGCGTCGCCGACCTCGTGAACTCTGATCTCGCTCACCAGTAACCCTGTCGCCGCGCCCGCCGAGGTGCCTGCTCCTGCCCCGAGGCCGGTCATCGCGCCCACGAGACACCCGACGGCAGCTCCGGCGAGAACCGATGGCCCTCGAGAACGAACGTGTCGTCCGGCCATGTCGATCGCGCCGGGTACGTAGGCCGGCGCATCCAGTGGCGGCAGACTGCCACCCGCTGCGAGCGGATGATCTCGCAGCACGTAGATCTCTGTGTCGACTACAAGTGTCACCGGAATCCCCCGCGGGTCGTGCCGGTCAGGCCGCGAGTGAGAACACGGCAACCAGGAAGTCGGAGTCGTCCGTGAACGGACGCAGGTCCCAGGTGGACAAGAGAACGTCAACCGAGAGTCCGCTGCTGGTTGCGTCATCGAGGAAATCAGCAAACGGGTAGTCGCGGCCTGCACCGAACCCGACGACGACCCGGCCGTCCGGTGCGACGTGCCGGGCGAAACCGGCGAGGACGTCGCGGCGGGTGGATGGCGCAACAAAGGTCACCACATTGCCCGCACAAACGATGACATCGAAGTCAGCTGTCACCCCTCGGGCCGGCAGATCAAGGTCGGCGAGGTCCCCGACGAGCCAGGTCGGGCCCGGATGATCGTGCTCGGCAGCGTCGATGAGGACAGGGTCCACATCGACGCCGACGACCTCATGACCGGCGTCGTGGAGGTGGCCGCCCACCCGGCCCGGGCCGCAGCCGGCATCGAGAACACGACTACCGCGGGCGAGCATCGCATCGATCAGCCGCGCCTCTCCGACGATGTCCTGGCCGCGGGCCGCCATCGTGCGAAACCGCTCGACATAACGTGTGGAGTGCGCCGGATCGGCCTCGACGATCTTCTCCCACTGGCTGGGCGTGCGTTCGCTCATTCGGGCTCCTGACTCAGATCGTCCACGCGGTGTTCCGTACCCAACCGTATGTGGCCTGGTGAAGGAGCCGTCGCGCGAGCGGCGGTTTCCTACCGTCCGAAACCTGCGTCTCGCAGAGCCTGTGCCAGTGAACCGTTCGACGGCGCCGCCGCCGGCTTTCCGGTTGTGTTGTCGCGCTTCGGCTTTCTCGGCTGACCGGCGTTCTTGGGCCGTCGTTGCCCCTGCCCACCCGGGCGATTGTCGGACGTACCGCCGGAACGAGGCGTGTCGTCGTCGAGTCGGAGGGTCAGTCCGATTCGCTGGCGTTCGACGTCGACCTCCAACACCTTCACCCTCACCACCTGTCCCGACTTCACGACCTCGTGCGGATCGGAGACGAACCGGTTGGCCATCGCCGACACATGCACCAATCCGTCCTGGTGCACGCCGACGTCGACGAACGCCCCGAACGCAGCGACGTTGGTCACCACACCTTCGAGGATCATTCCCGGCTTGAGGTCGGCAACCTTCTCGACACCCGCGGCAAACGTCGCAGTGGTGAATGCCGGTCGCGGGTCGCGGCCGGGCTTCTCGAGTTCGGCGAGAATGTCCGAGATCGTCGGTATCCCGAATCGTTCGTCGGCGAAGTCGGCCGGCCGGATCGATCGGAGGGTGCGCTCGTTGCCGATGAGTTCGGCCAAGGTCACGCCTGATCGGTCCAGGATGCTCCGGACCACCGGGTAGGCCTCGGGGTGGACACCCGACGCATCGAGAGGGTCGTCCCCATCGCGGATTCGAAGAAAACCGGCACACTGCTCAAAAGCCTTGGGACCCAAGCGAGGAACCTTCAGCAATGACTTACGACTACGAAACGGGCCAGTGGTGTCGCGGTGAGCGACAATTGCCTCTGCCAGAGTCGTCGTCACTCCGGAAACGCGCGAGAGCAACGGCACGGATGCGGTGTTCAGATCAACGCCGACTGCGTTCACGGCGTCTTCCACCACCGCATTGAGGCTGCGCGCCAGTGTCCCCGGCGTGACGTCGTGCTGGTACTGGCCGACGCCGATCGACTTCGGTTCGATCTTGACCAGTTCGGCCAGTGGGTCTTGCAGTCGCCGCGCGATCGACACTGCACCTCGCAGCGATACATCCATATCCGGCAGTTCATGTGAGGCGTATTCGGAGGCGGAATACACCGAGGCGCCCGCCTCGCTCACCATTGCCTTGGCCGGGACGTCAGCTCCCGAAGCCCGGATATCGGTGATCAACTCGGCGGCGAGGGCATCTGTTTCTCGTGAGGCAGTGCCGTTGCCCACTGCGATCAGTTCCACTTTGTGTCGTGCAACCAATGCGGCGAGTGTCGCCTTGGCGACGTCCCACTGCTTCTGGGGTTGATGTGGGTAGATCGCGCAGGTGTCGAGAACCTTGCCGGTTCCGTCGACCACCGCGACCTTCACGCCGGTACGGAAACCCGGATCAAGTCCCAACGTCGTGCGTGCCCCGGCCGGTGCGGCGAGCAGCAGGTCGCCGAGATTTCGGGCGAACACAGCGACGGCGTCTTCTTCGGCGCGTGCACGCAGACGCACACGCGCGTCGACCATTGCGGTGATCATCAACTTGGTGCGCCACGCCAACCGCGCGGTGCTCAGCAGCCACTGGGTCGCCGGGCCGGTATTGGCTGTGTCGACGCCCAGGGCCGCCGCGGCGAGCGCCTGATAGCTCTCGTCGTCCCCACCGTCGAGGGTGAGCGACAGCGCCTCTTCCTTCTCGCCGCGCATCACGGCCAGCACGCGGTGGGAAGGCACCTTGTCCAGCGGCTCAGAGAAGTCGAAGTAGTCCCGGAACTTCTGCGCGGCAGCACTTTTCGCCATCTCCTCAGTTCTCGCCGTGGTGCGTAGCGATCCTTCCGCCCAGAATTTCTCGCGAATCGTGCCCACGAGTTCGGCATCCTCTGAGATGCGCTCGGTGAGGATGTGACGGGCGCCCTCGAGAGCAGCCGCGACGTCGGCGACAGTCTCTGAGATATACCCGGCGGCAGCATCCTCTGGCACAACGCTCGGATCGGAGACCAGTCGATCCGCGAGTGGTTCGAGCCCGTTCTCCCGCGCTATCTGCGCCTTCGTCCGACGCTTGGGCTTGTACGGGAGGTAGATGTCTTCGACGCGGGACTTGGTCTCGGCGGCATTGAGCGCAGCCTTCAACTCGTCGGTGAGCTTGCCCTGCTCGGCGATGGATGACAACACCGCGGCCCGACGCTCGTCCAGTTCGCGCAAGTAGCGTAGGCGCTCTTCGAGCGTGCGCAGCTGGGCGTCATCGAGGCTGCCGGTCACCTCTTTGCGATAGCGAGCGATGAACGGCACTGTAGAGCCTTCGTCGAGCAGCCGGACAGCGGCCGCCACCTGCGCTTCCCGGACCGCCAGTTCTTCGGCGATGCGGGTGTTCACGGACTTCACGGGTTGGCTCGAATTCACTAGCAGAACCCTACCCAACGATCAGCCGAGTCCGATCTCGATGGTCGGCGTGTCGGGCTGGGGGTGGGACGTATGGCCACTGTCGCGTGGCGACACCTCGGTGGCTCACCCAGTCGAGAACATGTCCGTCGAACTCAGTACCGCACAGACCACAGCGGGGAGTCTTGCAGTCGTCGGGTGGGGGTCGCGGTGAGCAGGTCGAATCGGTGCGGGTCGGAGGTGACGGCTGCGGCGGCCCCCTCGACAGCCGATCTCGTTCCACTCGGGCCCGAGGTGAACACCAGATACGCATTGCCCGCTCGTGCAGTGTGCACCTCGGCGACCACTTCTCCTGTCTGAACAGGCGCCAGACGACTGCGCAGCAAGCTCAACCAGTGAGCGGAGGACATGGTCGTGTCGACGACCCGAGCATGCACGATCACGGGTTCGCCGCGACCATCACGGTTGCCGGCGTTGTTGCCCACCGGCCACCTCCGTGCTCGCCTCAACGACCCGACCCCTCGACGGATCGCTGAGGATGTTCTCTCCACCTCGTCCCTCAGCCCACGTGCCTCAGACAACTTCTCCCCCTGCCAGTTTGAGAAATCACCTGTCCCTGCGCACCCGCGGTTCGTGCGTTCTTGCGATTCCCTGTCGGCAAGAACGCGGCACCACATGATCGGCACCCACGCGCATCGGTGCAGTCAACCTGTCCGGGAGAGATGCGCGGCCTGCTGACCGGCACATGCCTCCGCTGACCCGACGCCGTCACACGTGAGCGGACAGGTGAAGAACTCGCGATCGGAGCCGATCGACCTCGACACATGCACTCCACGACTGACCGTGCGTCAACAACGCTATTCATTCCTTGCGATCGAACTCGGAACCCCAGAGTTCGAGAAATTGCTCCCGGCTGGGAGCGCAAAAGTGATCTTAAGGGACATTGTTGCAGGGCCGCAACAAATTAACTATCTGTCTTTTGTTCACCGGAAGAGCGGAGGATACGCAATCGCTGAATGGGGCCCCTACGCCGCTCGCGATCACGAAATCAGCGCACGATCAAACCGCCTGCGGCCGCAGGTAAGCAGAGCTGAATGACGGTTGAGGGCAGAGAATCACCAAGGCGAGTGCAGACCGAGGTGGCGGAGGACCGCCGACTGCACCGCACCTGCATCCGGGCCCAACCACGCGGAAAGGTGGCTGCCCGCGTCGATTGTCATCAATTGACCGTTGGGCAGTGAATCGGTTGCGTAGACGGATTGCTCGAACGGGACATCTGCATCAGTTCGGGCATGCACCATCAACACTGGTGCGGCGACGGCGTCCAACGGTAGGTCTAGTGTGCGAAATTGCTCGAAGTCGTTGTCGAACCCTGCTTTCCGGTTCCCGGTCACCATGCTGAACAGTTCCGTCGCAAATTGCCGCTGCCCGGGGTCCGACATGATCTGCGCAGTCAGCTGTTTCGCTTGCGCGCGAGTCATGTCACCTTCGCCGGCAACCAGCGTCGAGATCGCGGTGGCGGCAGCCTTGTCGACGAGAGCGTTCGCGAACCACGTACCGAGCCGGGTGAAAAGCATTCTCTCCTCGCCCATCTCGAGCCGGCCACGTAACGTTCGAGCAGGATTGAACGTCGTACTGACGCCGGCGATGACCGCGACGGCTGCCACACGGCCAGGATGGGCGGCCGCCAGCTCATAGCTGACCGGCCCGCCGCCCGACCAGCACATGACACCGAATCGGTCGATACCCAATGTCGACATGAGCTCGGCCACCTGGTCCGCTTGCGCTGACGGAGTCCGATTGCGTTCTGCCAGTGGAGTGTTCAGATACCCGGGCCGCGAGATAGCGATGATTCGATGATGAACTGCCAGGAACCTGCTCATGAGGACACCTTGATCGCAGCCGCCAGGCGATCCGTGCAGAAACAGCACTGGCGGGCCGGCGCCTGTATCGGTGTACTCGATTGGCCCCTGCGAGGTGTCTGCAACGACAGCTGCCACGTCCGCCTTGTCCTGACCGTGTCGCGCCATGTCGCGGCTCCTTCGCCGAGTCAGCACTTTCAAGGACAGTAACGCGCTCCAGCACCCGTAGGGCGCCGAACCGGCGTGCCCGTACGGCTCGGTCTTATCCCGTGGCGTCAGACCCACATCGGATGAGAGGCTGTGAATCACTTCCAGGAGGTGAGTCCCATCGACCGGCCACATCAGAATGATCAGACCCGGCGTCTGACGCACGCGTTGCATGACGCTGACTCGTCGACTCGCTTGCGAACGGCGCTCGCAGCGGGCACCGAGCCGCACGCTGAGTTTGTCAGCGTTCTGGTGGAGTGCTGCGCGTTCGAGTCGGACTTCTACGTCCGGGACATGCTGACGTGGGCACTGACCCGCCATCCTGCTGAGATCGTCGTCCCGCTCCTGCTGGCTGAGCTGCATTCCACGACGGCGCAGGCCCGCAGTCAGGCCTTGCACACCTTGTCGAAGATCGGCGATCGCGCGACATGGGCTGACATACCCCTCGAGCTCGTGCACGATGCCGACGACGAGGTGGCCCGAGCGGCGTGGCGTGCCGTTGTTGTCCTGGTTCCCGACGGGCACGAACACACCGTGGCGCTTGAGCTGGCAACGGAACTCGGTCGCGGCGACCGTGAAACCCAACGGAGTCTCAGCCGGGCGCTGATCGAACTCGGCGACACAGTTCCCGGCATCCTCGATACCGCAAGCGAGAGCGGCAATCCCGCGGTACGCGCTCACGCCAGGGCGACCCAACGCCTCTGGGATGACCCCGACAGCGCATTCACCGTGACAGTCGAGGATGCCAAGAAGATCGCCAACGCCGGACCGCTGCCGGACCAGGACGCATAGCTCGACCCGGGGGCGTCGCGCACCGACCACCGGCACAGCCGCGATGAGGCCATGACAGGGCTTGAGCACTTGAGCAGATCGCGCCGGAGGGGTAGACCGAACAGGTGCCGGAACTGCCAGAGGTCGAAAACGCGAGACAGGTCGTCGAGAAGGCGCTCAATCGCGTCATTGTCGACATCGACGACACCGACACGTTCGAGTGCCGTCCGCATCGGCCGGGCGAGATCGCGGGTGCACTGAAGGGCGGCAAGCTGACCGATGCTCGTCGCCGGGGCAAGGCCATGTGGTGCGAGACGACGATCGCCGACGGCTCCGCTGGTCCGACGCTTGGTATCCACCTCGGCATGGGCGGGCGAATCATCGTCACCGCACCGGACGGCGACCAGACCTCACAGTACGGCGGCGGGGACCCGCACGTCGGTGAACGCGACACCGACAAGCCTGAATGGACGCGCTTCGCCATGACGTTCGAAGACGGAGGTCAACTCAGGCTCTTCGACAAACGCCGCCTCGGCAGGGTTCGCCTCGAGCCGGACATCGACGCGCTCGGGCCTGATGCCGCTGAGATCTCGCGGGAGGATTTTCGTCTCCGAATCGGTTCCAGCGGAGCACCTCTCAAGGCACGGCTGCTCGATCAGGCCGCGATCGCCGGCGTCGGCAATCTCCTCGCCGATGAAGTCCTGTGGCAGAGCGCGCAGTCACCGGCGCGGCGTTGCAAAACCCTCACAACCGACGAACTCGACGAGCTACGTGTCGTCCTGCGCCGCGCCATCCGATCCGCGATCAAGAAAGGCGGCGTCCACACCGGCGAGATCATCCCGTACCGCAAGTCCGGCGCCGTGTGCCCTCGATGCGGTGCACCGATGTCGCGGGGCACGGTGGGCGGACGCACGACGTGGTGGTGTTCGAAGGAACAGTCGTGACCTCCGGATTCACATGGCGATAGATCGGAATATGCAGTGACAGACTTTGACACGCTGGTCGTCGGTGCCGGGATAGCCGGATTGACCGTCGCACGAATCCTCTCGGGAGAGGGCGGGCGCGTGGTGATCCTGGAAGCTCGCGATCGGGTGGGCGGACGCGTCTGGACGTCGCGTGCCGACGGCGACGTCATCGACTACGGCGCATCGTGGATACACGGGGTCGACAACAACCCGGTTGCCGACGCAGTCGACGCTTTCGGCATGCGCACCGTGGAGTTCACCGTGGGCAGCTTTCAACCAGGCGGGCCAATCGCCTACTACTCCCCCGCCGGCACCCGATTGAATGCCGAGGAGACGGAGCGTTTTGTGGCCGACATCCATCGGTTCGACGAGCAATTCAGACTTACCGTCGCCGCTTCGGAGCCGGGTACATCATACGGCAGGGCAGTCGAAGCCGCTCTGGCGCAAATTGATTGGAGCAACCAACGCGCGATGCGCGTCCGCGAGTTCATGCGGCATCGGACCGAGGAACAACTCGGTGTGTGGCTTGACGACCTCGACGCACATGGGCTCGACGACGATGCGATCGAGGGAGCAGAAGTCGTCTTCCCCGACGGATATGACGTACTCGCCACCAGCCTTGCCGAGGGACTCGACGTTCGACTCGAGCACGAGGTCACGCGAGTGCAGTGGGGGCAGGCCGGTGCCTCCGTCGACACCAGCCGCGGTCGCTTCTCTGCCGACCGGGTGGTGGTCACGGTGCCGATCGGTGTGCTGAAGTCGCCAGAGTTCGTCTTTGATCCCCCACTACCCGAGGCACACAATAAGGCTCTCGCCAGGCTCGGGATGAACGCTTTCGAGAAGGTGTTCTTGCAGTTCCCGCGCAAGTTCTGGGATGAAGACGTCTATGCGATACGCCAACAAGGGGAAGCCGGCCGCTGGTGGCATTCCTGGTACGACGTGAGCTCGACGGCGGGTTCTCCGACCCTCCTGACATTCGCCGCCGGCCCGTGTGCACGAGAGACACGCAAATGGTCGGACGCGCAGATCGCCGACTCCGTCCTCGATGCACTCCGAAAGCTGTACGGCGACCGCGTCGTCGAACCCCAACGGGTACACGTCACGCGGTGGCAGGACGACCCGTACTCGCGGGGTTCGTACTCCTACATGGCAGTGGGCTCGGACCGCGTGGATCACGACGATCTGGCCATACCGATCGACGACGTGCTGCACCTGGCGGGCGAGGCAACCTGGACCGACGATCCCTCCACGGTGACCGGTGCGCTGAAGTCAGGGCATCGTGCTGCGGAGCAGATCCTGGGTCGTGCCGTCCCGTTCGAGAAGATCTGGGCCGAGCCCGGGCACTGAAAAGGCGGCTCCGGATTTCTCCGGAACCGCCTTGACCTTTGCCATCACTGTCGGGCTGACAGGATTTGAACCTGCGACCACTTGACCCCCAGTCAAGTGCGCTACCAAACTGCGCCACAGCCCGTTGCTGATCCGTGAGGAGCAGCGTCAGAAAGACTATCTGACGGGCGGCCTCCGATGCCAATCGGTTCCCGGAGTGCCGCCCATCAGCTACTTCTTGCGCTCTCGCTTCTCGCGAACGCGCACGTTCACCCGGACAGGTGAGCCGTCGAAGTTGAAGGCTTCCCGCAGCTTGCGCTCCAGGAACCGGCGATAACCGGCCTCCAGGAACCCCGTGGTGAAGAACACAAACGTCGGCGGCCTGGTGGCCGCCTGGGTGGCGAACATGACCCTGGGTAGCCGGCCTCCGCGCATGGGCGGCGGTGTCTCGGCGATCACGGCCTTGAGCCACGTGTTGAGCTGCCCGGTGGACACTCGCTTGTCCCATGACTCCAGCGCGGTCTCCAGCGCCGGCACGAGCTTTTGGACGGCGCGTCCCGTGTGCGCGGAGATGTTGACCGTCCGTGCCCAGGGCACGCGCGACAGGTCGCGGTCGATCTCCTTCTCCAACTGCGTCCGGCGATCCTCGTCGACCAGGTCCCACTTGTTGAAGGCGATCACCAGAGCACGGCCGGCCTCGATGATCATCGTGAGGACCCGCTGGTCCTGCTCGGTGATCGGTTCGGACGCGTCGATGAGCAGCACGGCCACTTCAGCTGCCTCGATGGCCGAACGGGTACGCAGCGAGGCGTAGAACTCGTGTCCGCTCGACTGCTGCACCTTTTTGCGCAGGCCGGCAGTGTCGACGAAGTTCCAGATCTTGCCGCCCAGCTCGACCAGCTCGTCGACCGGGTCGACGGTGGTTCCGGCAACGTTGTCGACAACCGCCCGATCTTCTCCGGTCAGTTTGTTCATGAGAGAGCTCTTGCCCACGTTGGGCTTGCCCACCAACGCAACTCGGCGCGGACCACCCGTGAGAACGGATTCTCGGGGGGTCTCGGGCAGCGCTTCCAGGATCCGGTCGAGCAGATCGCCGGTGCCACGGCCGTGAGCTGCGGACACCGTGAACGGCTCCCCCAGACCCAGCGACCACAACGACGCGGCTTCCGATTCGAGGCGTTCATCATCAACCTTGTTGGCTGCCAGCAGCACTGGGGTCTTCGACCGGCGCAGCACCTTGGCAACCGCTTCGTCGGTGCTGGTGGCACCGACCGTGGCATCCACGACGAGAACGATCGCGTCGGCCGTCTTCATCGCGACCTCGGCCTGGCGGGCCACCGACTGTGCCATCCCTTTGGCGTCCGGTTCCCAACCGCCGGTGTCCTGCACCAGGAACCGTCGACCGGCCCAGGAGGCGTCGTACGACACGCGGTCGCGTGTCACCCCGGGCACATCCTCCACAACCGCCTCGCGGCGACCGAGGATGCGGTTGACGAGTGAAGACTTACCCACGTTCGGGCGTCCGACGATGGCGACCGTCGGAACGGCAAGTGGGGCGCCGTCGTCGTCCACATCGGCGAACTCACTCAGGTCCCATTCGGCTTCATCTGTCCATATGCCGTCAGACGACGGCGCGGCGCCATCAAAAGTGTCACTCATGCTTTTACCTCAATCCGGTTACGCGCCAACTCGACCAGCTTGGCGATAACCTCTTCGATGCCCAGATCGGTGGTGTCGACCTGGACCGCATCCTCCGCGGGCCGCAACGGCGACGTCGCTCGTGTGGAATCCAGATGATCCCGACGGACTACGTCGTCAAGAACCGTTTGGTAGTCGCTTTTCATTCCCGCAGCGGTGTTCTGATCATGTCGACGCTGCGCCCGCGCCGCCGGCGACGCTGTGAGAAAGATTTTCAACGTGGCGTCCGGAAACACAACGGTGCCGATGTCGCGGCCTTCCAGAACGCTGAGCCCACTCTGCGCGAGGTCGCGTTGTGCCTGGACCAGACGCGTGCGTACTGCGGGTACCGCCGACACCGCAGACACTGCACGCGTCACCGCGTCGCTCCGGATCTCGTCGGTCACGTCCTCGCCGTCCATCATGACGATCTGCGCTTGCGGATCGTTGGTGACGGAGATGGTGAGGTCGTCGGTGGCCTTGTCGATCGATTCCGGGTCATCCAGCGACGCGCCGGCGCGAAGGGCCTTGAGCGTTGCCACCCGGTACATGGCGCCGGTGTCGATGTAGTTGCCGCCCAGCGCTATTGCCACTCGACGGGAGACGCTCGACTTGCCGGTGCCGGCGGGGCCGTCGATCGCTATCACGGCTCGTTCGGTTCCGGTCACATCCCCACCGCCTTGTACAGGGCACCGATCTCGTTGTTGCCCAGCACCCGCAACGTTCCCGGACGCTGCTCTCCGACGTTGACTGCGCCGATGTCGGTGCGTACCAAGCGGATCACCGGGTAACCGGCTTCATCGAGGAGGCGGCGCACAATCCGCTTGCGCCCTTCGTGCAGGGTCAGCTGCAGCAAGGAGATTCCCTCGTTCACGTCGAGCAGCGAGAACTTGTCGACCTTGGCCGGGCCGTCATCGAGCTCGATACCGTCGCGCAGGATCTTGCCCAGCGTGCGGTGCGCCTCACCGCGAACGGTGGCCATGTACGTCTTCGGCACCTCGAAGGACGGGTGCATCAACCGATGGGCGAGTTCACCGTCGTTGGTCAGCAAGATGAGACCCTCGGTGTCCGCGTCCAGACGGCCCACGTGAAAGAGCCTCTGCCCGGCCATGACTCGCTCGGCAACCAGATCACCGATGCAGGGACGACCGAAGTCATCTGCCATCGTCGACTGCCAGCCCTTGGGCTTGTTCAGTGCCAGGTACTGGTGTTCTTCGTTGACGACCACGCGCGCGCCATCCACTCGCACGACGGCTGTCTTGGGATCGATGCGAAGGCCCTGCTCCAGGACAATTTCACCGTCGACCTCGACCCGACCGGCGGCAATCAGCTCTTCGGCACCGCGTCGCGATGCGACCCCGGACTGCGCGAGGACCTTTTGCAGCCGCATGCCGCCTTCGACGTACGTCGCACCATCGCCGCCGACATCCAACGGGTTCTGCTCGCGCGCCGGCTTTGCGTTGTTGAGCCGCACCTGGCCGCTCTTCACATCGGGTGCCGACCGCGGTTTGCCCTCGGGCCCAGCACCTTTGCGATGGCTCTTCCGGAATCGTTCGACGGCCGCACCCTGTCCGCGATGTGCGGGCTTACCGCCGCGCTCCCCCGCGGGCTTCCCACTGCGCTCAGCGCCGGGCCTACCCGCGCGCTCGCCGGTGGAACGGCCACGTTCTCCCGTGGGCCGTCCACCGCGTTCGTCTGACTGCCTGCCGGCACGGTCGGCACCGGGGCGTCCGCCTCGCTCGCCACGTTCTCCGGCCGGCCTACCGCCACGATCTCCCGACGGCCTACCGCCACGATCGGCCGTCGGCCTGCCGCCGCGTTCACCTGCGGGGCGCTCTCGACGATCTCTTGATGGGCGCGCGCCGCGCTCGGCTGCGGGTTTACCGCCACGCTCCGCTGACGGGCGTCCTCCGCGGTCGGGCTCGGCCGAGTCCTCGAACCTCGAAGCGCGCCTCTTGCCCTTGTCTTTGTTTCTGTCCGGTCTGCCGTCTCGGCTAGCGGGTGCCATGCTTTTGTCCCTAATTCCCGTTGTCGTCAGTCGTCGTCAACGGTGATGTTGTTGGTCTTGTCCCTCAAGTCTGCCCTGCCACCTGCCAACTTGGCGAATCTCGGGTCGCTGTTGATCTCGTCACCGAGGGCATCGATCACATCCACATCGGGCAGCAGCGGCGCCAGATCCGGCAGCTCACCGAGCGAAGCGAGACCCAGACGCTCCAGGAACAGTTCCGTGGTGCGATACATCACCGCGCCCGAATCGACGTCGGTCCCCGCCTCACTGATCAGACCACGAGCAATCAAGGTACGGATGACCCCGTCGACGTTGACACCACGAACAGCACTGACACGAGACCGTGTCACCGGCTGTCGATAGGCGATGACGGCGAGCGTCTCCAACGCCGCCCGGGTCAGTTTCGAGCGTGCGCCATCGAGCAGGAGCCGTTCAACGTACGGCGCGAAGTCGTTGCGGGTGTAGTACCGCCAGCCGTCCCCGGCAAACCGCAGGTCCATGCCACTGCGACGCTCGGTCAGCTCTTGGCTCATCTGACGGAGAAGGGCATCCACCCGAGCGCTGGTCTCATCGAGCGCCGATGCCAGCTGCTCACTCGTGGCGGGTGTGTCGACCACAAGCAACATGGCTTCGAGGGCTGCCCGCATCTCGGGTTCGTCGAGGGTCTCCGCCTCGAAGAGTGCGTCCGATTCCACGGCCGAAACGCCGCCGTCTGGCTCATCCATAGTCTTCCGCCTTCACCACGATCGCCGCAGGATCTGAGATCTCCCCGGTCCAACTGACCCGCAAGGTACCGAGCGCCTCAGGTTGTTCAAATGCGACTGCACGTTCCCGGAACAATTCGAGCAGGGCCAGGAACCGGGCCACCACTCCGAGCCCTGAGTCACACTCGGCCACCAGATCGGTGAAACTCACCCACGCTCCCGCGCCGGCATTGCGCAAGATCTCACCGACTCGGGCCGCCTGTTCAGGAACCGAGATCTGTGAGACGTGTAGGTGCCCGAGACCGACTTGCGGAACCGGTTTGGGCGTCATGGCCGCAACGGCCACCTCGGCGAACACCGCCGGGCTGACGCCGATCGTCACCTCGGGCAGCAACGACTCGAACTGCGGCTCCAGCGATACCGCACGCGGATAACGTTGCAGCGCAGCTGCTTCCAGCTCGGCAAAAAGTGCAGCTACTTGTTTGTAAGCCCGATACTGCAGCAAGCGCGCGAAAAGTAGATCCCGGGCTTCGAGTAGTGCGAGGTCTTCGTCGTTCTCCACCTCACCAGACGGCAGCAGTCGTGCCGCCTTCAGATCGAGCAAGGTGGCAGCCACCACGAGGAACTGGGTGGTCTGATCCAAGCCCATCTCGGTACCGAGTTGCTTGGTGTAGGCGATGAAGTCGTCGGTGACCTCGTGGAGCGCCACCTCGGTGACATCCATCCGGTGCTGGCCGATGAGGTTGAGCAGCAGGTCGAAGGGGCCCTCGAAGTTGGTCAGTTTGACCTGGAAACCCGTTTTCTCCGGTGGTGCTTCTGTCATCACGACTAGCGGGTGCGGGCGATGACTTCGCGGGCCAGCGCTCGGTATGCGCGCGCACCCGCAGACTTCGGTGCCCATGACGTGATGGGTTCGCCCGCAACGCTGGTCTCGGGGAAGCGGACGGTGCGCGCGATCACGGTGTCGTACACCTTGTCCCCGAACACCTCGACAACTCGGGCCATCACCTCACGGGAATGCAGGGTGCGCGCATCGAACATGGTTACGAGGATGCCGCCGAGCTTGAGGCGCGGGTTGAGCCGATCACGCACTTTTTCGATGGTGTCGTTGAGCAGCGCCAGCCCACGAAGACTGAAGTACTCGCATTCCATCGGGATGATCACGGTGTCGGCGCACGAGAGCGCATTGACGGTGAGCAAACCGAGTGACGGCTGGCAGTCGATGAGCACGTAGTCGTAGCGGTCGAGCAGAGGGTGCAAAGCGCGGCCCAGCGTGTGTTCACGGCCGACTTCGGTGACCAATTGGATCTCGGCCGCGGACAGATCGATGTTCGACGGGAGTAGGTCGAGGTTCTCGACCCGCGTGCGCATGAGCACCTCGTCCGCCGACACCTGCGGCGGGACCAGCATGTTGTGGACGGTCAGGTCGAGTTCGTGATGGGGTACGCCGAGCCCCGCCGACAACGCGCCCTGAGGGTCCAGGTCCACGAGCAACACGCGACGCCCGCACTCGGCGAGAGCGGCGCCCAGGTTGATGGTGGAGGTGGTCTTGCCGACCCCACCCTTCTGGTTGCAGACGGCAACCACCGTCGCCGGGCCGTGATGGTCGAGCGGCGCCGGCTCGGGCACCTCACGCACGGGGCGTCCGGTCGGACCCAATTCACTCGTTGGGCTGGGCTTCTCGCGATCGTGATCCCAGCCGCTCGGCGTCGTCTCGTCGTCGTTGTCGCCGCGCGAAGGCGTGGAGATCATCAATTGATGCGCGTCACGCCCGTGGCCTCGATCTGGTGGCTGTGGCGTTGTCACATCACGAGCCTAGTGGGTCGGCGCGACACGGCTGTGGAGGCTCACCGTCGCGGGCACAGCGGGACGTCCTCACCGGGCCCGTGGATGAGCCATGGCATACACCTCACGCATGGTGCCGACCGTGACCAGGGTGTACACCTGCGTGGTGGTCACCGATGCGTGACCCAAGAGTTCCTGCACGACGCGTACATCGGCGCCGCCGTCCAGCAGGTGGGTCGCAAAACTGTGTCGCAACGTGTGTGGCGAGACCGATTTGTCCAATCCTGCACGCGCCGCCGCGTCGACGAGCACCTGCCACGCACTCTGCCGACTCAAACGCCCCCCGCGGGTGTTGAGGAACAACGCCGGGTTGAACCGCGAGACCAGCGCGGGGCGCCCTCGCACCAGGTAGGCATCGAGTGCGGCGATGGCCGGCCTCCCGACCGGCACCACCCGCTCCTTGCCTCCTTTGCCGCGCAGCAGAACGGACCGGGACCCGGTATCGATGTCGTCGACATCCAGAGTGACGGCCTCGGAGATCCGGGCCCCGCAGCTGTACAAGAGCTCCAGCAATGCCCGGTCACGCAGCGGTCGCGGCCCGTCGGAGACGTCGTCTCCCCCGCTGGCGGCGAGGATCGCCAGCACTTCGTCCACGGGCAGGCTTTTGGGCAGTCGGCGCGGCGCCTTGGGTGGCGCGACGGCATGCGCGACGTTGGCCTGCACAAGCCCCTCGCCGGCAGCGAACTTGTGAAATCCTCTGGTGGCCACCAGGGTTCGAGCGATCGAGCTGTCCGCGAGTGGCGGTCGTTCCTTGTCCGGATCGCCACGACGCAACGCAACCAGGAACTCCCGGATGTCGGATTCGGCGACCTCGGCGAGCGAATCGATCCCCCGCTCGGCCAGATACTCCTGGTACCGCCGCAGATCTCTGGCATACGACTGCAAGGTGTTGGCGGCCGAGCCGCGCTCGACCTCCAGGTGATCCAGATACATCTGCACCTGGTCTGCGAGGGTCATGGCGCGGCCGGGCTCATGAGTTCTCGAGAACGTCGAAGGCCCGGCCGGCGGTCATGCCTGTGCAGCCTTGCGTTGAGCGAACGCGACAGGCCGGTCAGCCCAGGGCGCGTCGGTGCCGCGCAGCGAAACAGAGCGCGCCCGGGCCGCAACCAGTGACAGGATGCCGCTCACCGCCGTCGAGTTGACAATTTCGCCCGAGAGCACCTTGTCCACTGCATCATCGAGGCCGACCCACTGCATCTTCATGTCGGCTTCTTCGTCTTCGGGGTCTGGCCGCGGGACCTCCCGGATCCCCGTCGCGAGATATACGCGCAGGGCCTCATCGGTGAATCCCGGTGAGACAGCCACGTCGACCAACACGTTCCAGTGGTCGGCAGCCAAGCCGGTCTCTTCGACCAGTTCCCGCTTGGCCGCTTCCAACGGTGACTCATCCGGCCCGGCGTCGAGCAGACCTGCGGGCAGTTCGAGGAGCCGACGACCGAGCGGATGCCGGTACTGCAAGACCAGTGCGATCTCGTCTTTGTCGTTCACCGCGGCGATGGCGACCGCACCGTGGTGTTCGACCACCTCACGCTTTGCTGTGCGGCCTCCCGGCATCTGGACCTCGTCGACCCGTAGGGCCACGATGGCGCCGCTGTACTGCAATTCGCTTCCGACCGTGCCGAACTCATGTGGCGACTGGCTCAAGCCCCGGCCTCCAGCACACCGGCCTCGGCAGCGGTGACGTCATCGAGATCGGCGGGATCCGCGTCGTCATCGGGATGGATGTTCACCGGCAGTCGTTCGGCTGCCTTGTACCGCAGCGATGCCCGCACGAACGCACTGAACAATGGATGGGGGCGAGTGGGGCGGCTCTTGAGCTCAGGGTGCGCCTGCGTGCCCACCATGAACGGGTGCACCTCGCGCGGGTACTCGACGAACTCCACCAGGTGCCCGTCCGGTGAGGTACCCGAGAACACGAGGCCACTCTCTGCGATCTTGTCCCGGTAGGAATTGTTCACCTCGAACCGGTGGCGATGGCGTTCGGAGACCTCGACTGCGTTGTAGGCCGTGGCCACCACGGAACCGCGATCCAGCTTGGCGGGATAGGCGCCCAGCCGCATGGTTCCGCCGAGGTCGGCTTCGCCGGCGACAGCCTGCTCCTGGTCAGCCATCGTCGAGATCACGGGGAACGGGGTCTCGGGGTCGAACTCGGTGGAACTCGCCTCATCGAGCCCAGCGGCTCGTGCGGCCTCGATCACGATGCACTGCAGACCGAGGCACAGACCCAGCAACGGGACGCCGTGGGTGCGCGCGAACCGCACAGCGCCCACCTTGCCCTCGATGCCCCGGATCCCGAACCCTCCGGGGATGAGGATGCCGTCCGCGCGGGCCAGCGCCGTCTTCGCGCCGTCATCCTCGGCACATTCGTCCGATTGCACCCAGACGAGGTTGACCTTCGCGCGGTGGGCGAATCCGCCGGCCCGGATGGCCTCGGTCACCGACAGGTAGGCGTCGGGCAGCTCGACATACTTACCCACCAGCGCGATCGTCACCTCCTCGCGCGGCTCGTGAACCCGCTTGAGGAGTTCACCCCACACGGTCCAGTCGACGTCGCGGAACGGCAGACCGAGCTTGCGCACCACGTACGCATCGAGCTGTTCGGAGTGGAGCACCTTGGGGATGTCGTAGATGGACGGGGCGTCCGGTGTCGAGATGACGCCTTCGACCTCCACGTCGCACATGAGGGCGATCTTGTTCTTGAGGGGCTCGGGCACATCGCGGTCGCAGCGCAGGATCAACGCGTCGGGCTGGATACCGATGTTGCGCAGGGCGGCCACCGAGTGCTGGGTGGGCTTGGTCTTGAGCTCACCCGACGGCGCCAGGTACGGCACCAGGGACACGTGCAGGAAGAACACGTTGTCGCGGCCGACATCGTGGCGGATCTGGCGAGCGGCCTCGATGAAAGGCTGCGACTCGATGTCACCGACGGTGCCCCCGATCTCGGTGATGACCACATCGGGGATCTCACCGTCGGCGTCGGCCTGGCTCATCGCCCGGACGCGGTTCTTGATCTCGTCGGTGATGTGCGGGATCACCTGAACCGTGTCGCCGAGGTATTCACCGCGACGTTCTTTCGCGATGACAGTCGAATAAACTTGTCCGGTGGTCACATTCGCGAAACCGGAGAGATCGCGGTCGAGGAATCGTTCGTAGTGACCGACGTCGAGGTCGGTCTCGGCGCCGTCTTCTGTGACGAACACCTCACCGTGCTGAAAAGGATTCATCGTGCCCGGATCCACGTT
Source organism: Williamsia muralis NBRC 105860 (assembly GCF_001598915.1). Lineage (GTDB taxonomy): Bacteria > Actinomycetota > Actinomycetes > Mycobacteriales > Mycobacteriaceae > Williamsia > Williamsia muralis. The sequence goes on from NZ_BDAP01000003.1 coordinate 758,717, forward strand.
CAGATATGGATCGAGCTTCTGCATCGTGACGCGAAGGCCGCGAGCTGTGAGCAACTGGCCGAGGCTCGAAGCCGTCAGGCCTTTGCCGAGTGACGACGCGACGCCCCCGGTGACAAAGATGTGTTTTGTGCCTGAGCGCGCATGGCGTAGTGGTCGCAACGCTTCTTCCGTTCGGCTGGAGACGAAGCCGAGGGCGGGGCTTGACCATCGGCTAGGGGGCAAGAAAACCTTGCCTACCTACGGGACTCCACGGTAACACCAATGCGGACGTTTCTTCACCGCCGCGACACGGACCGCACGCTCGCCACCATCGGTATCCCGACCGCGGTGGCGAGCGCCCATAAAGCGTCTGTCATTCCGGGGCGATGGCGGTGGCCCCTGGGCCGGTGCCGAATGCTCCCTGCTTGTTGCCGAGCTCGTCGGTGAGGGCCAGCACTGTGGTGATGCGTCCAGTGGCCTGATCGACGTTGTCGACAGTCGAGATCTTCGAGTTGAGCGATGGATCGGCCCGGACCACAGCGATGGGCGAGGAGCCCTCTGCCGATCCCGTGCGTCCGACCAGGACGGTGCCCGATCCCCGCTGGGCGAACGCCACGGCGAAGCGCCCGATCACTTGCCCGCGCGCTCCGGAGTCGTCCGCGAACTTGTTGCCTGTCACAACAATCGACAACTGGGCGGGCTTCACCGCGCCGTTGGCGTAGTCGACGAAACCTCCCTGCTTGAGCGCTGCCAGACCGGCGGTGGTGTCGCTCGACGAGACCTGCGGTTCGGCGTCCTCCGGCGACAGGTTCAGCAGCAGCCCGAGAAGATCACCGGCGCGCCCGCCGGAGTCTGTCAGTTCGGTCCGGAGTTCACTGCCGGGCGGAATGGACTGGTCGATGATCGACCGCATCTTCTCGGCATTCTGGTCACTGATGAACGCCTCCGTCAGAGCCAGCTGGCCGTTGAAGATCGCACCGGACTTGTTCAGGTTGTCTTTGACGGCCGCGATGTCACCCTCATCGGCGTTCGGAGTGGTGATGATGAGCACAGGGCGGTCCTTGAGGCTCCCGCCGAGCAACCGACCCGCGATGGCGGCGTCAAAATTGTTCGCCGCGTTGAGATTACTGCTGAGTTGCTGATTCTCGTCTCGCAGTTGCTGCTCACGTTCATCCTGCGCATCGCTGGACGACCCGAAGGTGTCGGCGACGAAACCGGAGCCCAACACCACACCCACAGCCAGCGCCAGGAACACCGCGACCAGCGAAATGGCATGCTGGCGAAGCGAAATCACAGATCCCTCTTTCTCCCCGAGGTGCCGCACCCGAGTACGGGGCGGTACCGCGGACACATCGTGTCAATCATCGCCGGCAGCGGGTTCGACGTTGCCTTGCGGGCACTGGACCGAGGTGAGGCGTCACTCATTCCAGACCCGGGTGACCCAATCGGCCAGCCGGTCCCACTGATCTGCTGCCCAGTCGATCACCTCGGTGCCGGCGCTCGACATCAGTACCGCAACGATCAACGCCGTCAGTGCGGCCAGGATCAGCAGGGCCACCGCCGCGCCGGAGACCCGTGAGCGGTACAGGGTGGCAACAGCTTTCGAGTCGACCAGCTTGGGACCGACCTTGAGCCGCGTCAGGAACGTGGACGGGTTCGATTCCCGCAGGCTGCGGTCGAAGAACTCGTCGATCGATGCCGCGTGGCCGACGGTGACGATGAGGGCCGCTTCGTGATGGTTGACAAGCAGCAGGGCCAAGTCAGCGGCCGAGCCCGCCGCAGGGAAGGTCATGGCCCCGATACCGAGGTCCTGAATTCGCTCGAGCCCGGGGGCATGTCCGTCGGGGTCGGCCGGAAGCACCACCTGCGCGCCCGATTTGAGCGTTGCGGACTTCATACCTTCGGGGTCGCCGACCACGAGATCAGGACGGTAACCCATCTCCATCAACGTGTCGGCGCCACCTTCGACACCAACCATGAGCGGCTGGTATTCCTTGATGAACGGCTTGAGGCGCTTGAGGTCCGCGACGTGGTCGGGCCCGTCCGCGACCACCACGACGTGGCGGCCCTCGATGCGGATGTCGACATCCGGCACGCCCACTCCGTCGATGATCAACGGTGACTCGCTGCGGATGAACTCGATCGTGTTGCCGGAGAACGCCTCCAGATGATCGACCAGGCCTGTCTTCGCATCGATCATCAGGTCCGCGATCTCGCGCTCGCCCAGTTCGGTGCCCTTGGCGAGCCGACGCTCACCGCTGTAGAGCCCGCCTTCGTCGATCCGGATCTTCGCGCCATCCTTGATGCGTTTGAACACCTCGACGCCCACGTCGTCGATCAGGGTGATGCCGGAAGCCGCCAGCAGCTCGGGACCGAGGTTGGGGAACCGACCGGAGATGGACGGCGAGGCATTGACCACCGCCACCACGTCGGCGGCCACCAGGGCGTCCGCGGTGACGCGATCGAGGTCGACCTCGTCGAGGATCACGATGTCCCCGGGGCCGACTCTCGAGAGCAGTCGTTTGGTGTTCTTGTCGATCCTGGCGATACCGCTGATCCCAGGCAGAGTTTCGGTTGTGCGTGACAGCAGGGCAGGCATCTTCATGCGAGAAACACTGAACCACTACTCGACAGTTTTGGCGGAGGCGCGCCGTAACACACGCCACTTTTGTCACACGAGTAACAACGGTGTCATTCCGCGAATGCGGTCTTCTCCTGCTCGGCGGTGCCGAGAAGTTCCTCGGCATGAGCACGTCCGGTGTCCGAGTCACCCAGGCCGGCAAGCATGCGAGCCAGTTCGGCGATGCGTTCGTCGCGGTCGAGCACCTCGACCGAGCTGGTGACCCGACCGGCCTTTCCGCCGCGCGATTGCGCACTGGTCTGCTTGCCGATCAGCAGATGATTGTCGGCAAAAGCCGCGACCTGCGGGAGATGCGTGACGACGATGACTTGATGGGCTCGGGCAAGTCGGGCCAGCCTGCGGCCGATCTCCACCGCTGCCCGCCCACCGACGCCGGCATCGACCTCGTCGAACACCATCGTCGATCCTCTGCCCTGACCTGCCAGCACCACTTCGAGTGCCAGCATCACCCGCGACAGTTCACCGCCAGATGCCGACTTCGCGATGGGACGAGCAGGCGCGCCCGCGTGTGCACTCAGGCCGAACTCCACTCTGTCCACACCATGTGATCCGGCATGCACCTGCTGTCCGGAGACCTCGATGGACCGGCGATCGCCGTCGGTGGCCACGTCGGATGCCACCGAGACCTCTAGTTGCGCATCCCCCATCGCCAACCCGGACAGCTCTGAACTGACCTTGCTGGCAAGCGATTTGGCCGCCTTCACCCTCACCTTGGTCAACTTGACCGCCGCAGCGGCGACATCGTCTCTCGCGGCGGACACCCGGGCGGCGAGCTCGTCGAGCGACTCCGAGGAGTCGCCGATCTCGGCCAGCCGCGACCGGGCGGCCTCGGCCCATCCGATGACGCCGTCGATGTCCGGTGCGTACTTGCGGACCAGCGACTTGAGTTCGGCCTGCCGTTGGAGCAACTGCTCGAGTTCGGCAGCGTCGGTGGGCAGACCGGAGACGAACGAACTGAGCTCTTCCCCGATGTCACCGACCACGGTCAACGCTTCTTCGACGCGCGGCAGCAGGGTCCGCAGGGTGTCGTCGTTGATCGCTGCCAGCGTCGTCCGGACTGCACCCAACCCGTCGAGTACCGACGATCCAGTCCCCGCGTCGATTTCCGAACCTGCGCCCGTCACCACGTCCAGTGCGGTCACCGCAGCGTTGCGAATGGTCTCCAGATCGCTGAGCTGACGGACGGTCGTGGCGATCTCTTCGTCTTCTCGCGGTTGCGGGGCGACCTTGTCGATCTCATCGAGCCCGAAACGCAATCGGTCTGCTTCCTGGGCGATCTCCCGCGAATTGGCCTGTCGATCGCGCAGCTGGTCGGCGAGGGTGATCCACCGTTCGCGCGCCTCGCGATAGGCCTTGAGCGGTTTGGTGACCGCCTCGGCCGCGAACCGATCGAGTGCGTCGCGCTGGTGCTCGGCCCGCAGGAGCCGCAACTGGTCGTTCTGCCCGTGGATGGCGAGCTGTCCACTGGTGAACTGCCCCAGCAGCCCGACCGGGACCGACCGTCCACCCAGATGTGCCCGCGAGCGGCCGTCGGCGTTGACGGTGCGGACGGCGATGACGGTGCCATCCTCGTCGAGTTCTGCCCCTGACGAGTCGAGCACCTCCGCTGCGTCCGGGCCCGTCGCCCGGAACCGGCCTTCGACAACCGCACGTGCCTGCCCCGATCGCACGCGCCCCGCATCGGCCCTGGCACCCGACAACAGATGCAGGCTGGTGACAACCATCGTCTTGCCTGCACCCGTCTCACCGGTCAGCACGGTCAAACCCTCGTGGAACTCGGCACCGGCCTTGTCGATGACACCGAGGCCACTGATCGAGATCTCTTCGAGCACTACAGCTGCCTCCCCCGCCACCCGGTGACCGGTAGCTGGAACTTACGGACCAGACGATCGGCGAACGGGTCCGAATCGATGCGCACCCAATGCACCGGTCGCTCACCACGAACGACCTCGATCCGACCTCCCGCCGGAACGTCGATGTTGCGGCGACCGTCGCACGACAAGAGCGCATCCTGCCCCCGGGCCAGTACCTCCACCGCGACCCGCGACTGGGGGCTGGTGATCATCGGCCGGGCGAAGAGTGCGTGCGCATTCGACGGCACCAGCAAGATCGCCTCGAGATCCGGCCACATCACGGGTCCGCCCGCGGAAAACGCGTAGGCCGTCGATCCGGTCGGCGTGGACACCAAGATCCCATCCGCCCCGAACGCCGAGACCGGTCGGCCGTCGACCTCGGTGATCAACTCCAGAACCCCTTGCCGCGAAAGGTTCTGGATGCTCGCCTCGTTCAGAGCCCAGCTCTTCGCGATCACTTCTCCGTCGACGTGGACGCAGACGTCCAACGTCATCCGGTCTTCGATCTCATAGTCGCGGCGAATCAGCTTGCCGATCACTTCATCGACCCGGTTGGCCTCCGCCTCGGCCAGAAAACCGATGTGCCCGAGGTTGATCCCGAGTACCGGCGCCCCGACGGGGTGGGCGAGTTCGGCAGCTCGCAGGAACGTGCCGTCGCCGCCGAGCACGATGACCACCTCGCAACCCGCCGCGGACTGTTCGTCGCCGGCGGTGACCGCGACATCGGCGCCGATCTCGCGGAGCTCGGCGGGATCGAGTGGATAGACCGTGCCGAGATATTGGGGCCCAGGGTGGCTGGGCATGGTGTCGTGGTCGATCACCCGCAGTCCGACGCCCGCCTCGGCGCATCGTTTGGCGATCACGGCCATGGTCTCGTGGACGTTGTCGCGTCCGGTGTGGGCGACCACCAAGAACTCACGTCCCGATGCCGCCGGTGCGGCGTCGTTGTGGTCTGTCACTGGGGCCCTTCCTCGATTGCCTGGGCTATCGCCGCGCGTACCTCGTCGTCCACCGTCACCGGTTCCGACGCGCCCGCTGCAGTCGACTCTTTTCGCAGCCACAGGAAGTATTCAACATTGCCCGACGGTCCTGGCAGCGGGCTGGCAACCGCACCGAGCGTGCGAAGCCCATGCCCCGCTGCTGTCTGGGCCACGGCAGTCACCGCTTCTGTACGTAGAGCCCGATCTCGCACGACTCCCCCTGATCCCACCCGGTCTTTGCCGACCTCGAACTGCGGTTTGACCATCGGAAGCAGGTCCGCTCCCTCCTGAGCGCAGTCGGCGAACGCTGCGAGCACCAGGTTAAGGGAGATGAACGACAAGTCGGCGACGACAACCTCCACCGGACCGCCGATCTGCTCGGCGGACAGGCTCCGAACGTTCGTGCGGTCACGGACGTCGACGCGCGGATCGTTCTGTATGCGCCAGATGAGCTGGCCGTACCCGACGTCGACCGCAACCACTTCGGCAGCTCCACGGCGCAGCAACACATCGGTGAAGCCGCCGGTGGACGCACCGGCATCCAGGCAACGTTTGCCCGCTACTGATAGTCCGAGCGGTTCGAAGGCGTCCAGTGCACCCAGGAGCTTGTGGGCGCCCCGTGAGGCCCAACCTTCGTCGTCGGAGTCGGCTACGACGATCGGGGCACCGAGGTCGACATTGGTGGCCGGCTTGGAGGCGACCGTTCCATTGACCTTGACGCGGCCGGCTTCGATGAGTGCTCGGGCGTGGTCACGAGACCGCGCTTCACCTCGCCTGACCAGCTCGGCGTCCAGCCGGGCTCTACGCGCCATGAGAACGGAACTCAGACACGATCGACCTTTTCGAGGGCCTCGGTGAGTACCGTGTGCGCTCTGTCCAGCAGCTCGGCCTGCCGGGCGAGCTGGTTCAGACCCATGCCTTCGGCGTCGTCACCGGCCGCGACTTGATCGGCCTGCTCGAGCAGGTCTGCCACCCGCTCCCGGATCTCACCGAGGTCGACGTTGGATGCAGGTTCGACAGGAGCCGGCCCAGGTTTGGGGCCGGGCCTGGGGCCTGGGATGGGGCCGGGGCGGGGATGGTTCATCGCCTGCCAAGGCTAGTCGATTGTTAGCGTCGAGTGATGACGTCCACCACTGACGGATCGCCGTCCCACGCACCTGATGCCCGTGTCCTCCGCCGTGAGACGCAATTGTGTATCTCCCTGTCGGGACGGCCGAGCAACATCGGCACCAAGTTTCACAACTATCTGTACAACGAAATCGGGCTTGACTACGTCTACAAGGCGTTCACGACAACAGATCTGCCCGCTGCCATCGGAGGTCTACGAGCCCTCGGCATCCGCGGTGCCGGAATCTCGATGCCCTTCAAGGAAGAAGTCATCGAGTTGGTCGACGTGATGCATGATTCGGCCGCCGCCATCGCGTCGGTGAACACGATCGTCAACGAGGACGGTGTCCTCCATGCCTACAACACCGACTATCAGGCAGCGGCAAATCTGTTGCGCGACAGCGCGATACCGAACAATTATTCAGTAGCGATCGCCGGTAGCGGAGGGATGGCCAAAGCGGTGGTCGCCGCTCTCCGCGATGAGGGATACCAGAACACCGTCGTGGTGGCCCGCAACCGTGTCGCCGGTTCCGCGCTGGCAGAACAATATGGCTTCACCTGGCAACCAGACCTCGGCGCGGACCGCCCACAGCTACTGGTCAATGCGACCCCGATCGGCATGGCAGGCGGCCCCGACGCTCACGGCCTGCCCTTCCCCACCGAGGTTGTCGAGGCAGCACAGGCCGCGTTCGATGTGGTCGCGATGCCGTCGCGGACCCCACTCATCGCGGCGTTCGAGAACCGACCCACCATCACCGGCGCACAGGTGATCGCCCTGCAGGCGGCCGAGCAATTCGTGCTGTACACCGGTGTGCGCCCGACCGACGAACAGATCACGGCCGCATCCGAGTTCTCTCGGAGCTGACCGGTCCGCACTCAGCTCAGGAGACCGGCACCCATCAGAGCGGCTTGCGCTTCTTCTTCGGCGGCCTCCACGGTCCAGCGAGCGCGCGGCTCCTGTGACCACGCGGCATGGAGCACCGCGTAGAGAACCGCGCTCGCGTCCGCACCGTCTTGAGCGACCACGGTCAACGTGCCGTCCAGGACACTGACGTGCCAGCCGGGGCGCGGGCCGACGACAACATCGTCCGCCGCGGCGTTGAGTCCGCTGAGATCCGCCGACACGAACGTGGGGCGCTGCGCCTCCGGAGCATTCAGCGCATCAACGGCGGTGCTGACACCGGTGAGGACAAGCAAGCTGTCCGCCTCGATGGCGTTGGCGCCTTCGATATCGGTGTCGAGTCGGTCGCCGACCACCAGCGGCGTCTTGGAACCGCTGCGGTTGACCGCGTCGATCATCAGCGGTGCCGCAGGCTTTCCGGCGACCTGCGGTTGCTGCCCGGTTGCGTTTGCCACGGCGGCCACCATCGAACCGTTGCCGACGAGGAGTCCGCGGTCGGTCGGAAGCGTGGCGTCGACGTTGCAGGCAACCCAGCGGGCACCGGCCCGGATCGCCAGGGCAGCCTCGGAAAGATTGGACCAGTCGGTGTCCGGCGAATGTCCTTGCACAACAGCGGCCGGACGATCGTCGGCGCTTCGTGTCACCCCGAGGCCTGCAGATCGGACCTCGTGGACGAGTGCGTCGGTTCCCACGACCAAGACCCGCGAACCCATCGGCAACTGTTCGGCGAGCAGCCGAGCGGCGGTCTGAGCACTGGTGACGACCTCATCGGGTTCCGCGACGAAACCGAGATCGCGCAGGTGCGCGGCGACATCGTCCGGAGACCGGCTGGCGTTGTTGGTGACGTAGAAGTTGCGCTGGTCGCCGGCGTCCAATGCTTCTCTTGCGCCGGGGATCTCGTCTTTTCCGGCGTAGACGGTACCGTCGAGATCCAGGAGCAGGACGTCGTAGCCATCGCGCAGGCGCGCACCCGGCTCGGCGGGCTCAGCCGGGATGAGTTTCGGGACAACGGGAGCGGGGACCTGAACAGGCTCTGCAACCACAGGAACCGACCGGGTTGTCGGAGCGGACTGGGCAAGTGTTGTCGGCGTGGAGGTCTCGTCCTCGCCGGCAAAGCCACCTTCTTCGAACTCGGTGTCGACGCCCTCGGGGTTGCTCAGCTCCATGAGCCGTTCCTCGGCGTCGGTCACATCGTCGTCGTCGGCGGCAGCGGCGTTCATGAACCAGGTGATCGCCTCGTCACGACGGCCGGCGGCCAGCAATGCCGCGGCATAGGCGTAGAAGTAACGGGCGGCCTCGGTACCGCCTCGAGATGGGTCGAGGTCTTTGGTCTGCAGGGTGACGATGGCTTTGTCGAAGTCGCCGAGGTCGAGACGTGCGCCCGACTCGACGATGCGCATCTCGGCAGCCTCTTCGCCGGTGAGTGCCCGGGCTTCTTCGCTTCTGGCAACATCGATTGCACGTTCGGGCCGCCCCAGACCACGCTCGCAGTCGGCGATCATGGGCAGCAGGGCATTCCCACCTGACATCCGGCGGGCTGCGCGCAGTTCGGACAGCGCCTCCGCCCACTCCTGGGCATTGTAGGCCGCGAGCCCGGCTGCCTCCCGGACCATCGCAATCCGGCCGGCGCGACGACGCGCAGCGCGTGCGTGTTCCAGGGCGAGCTGAGGATCCTCGTCGAGCAGCCGGAACGTCATGATCAGGTGCCGCGACACGGTGTCGGCATTGGTGCGGTCGAGACTCAAGAGGTCGCGGCGTACAGCGGTATCCAGATCCTGCGGCACCACGTCTTCAGGAATGAGCGGTTCGGGCGGCCGATTGGCCGAGCCGGTTCCGCGGCGTGCATCCGAGTCATTGCGGAAGTTGCGTCCGCGGTCTGCGCCCGAGCGATTCGATCCCCCCTGACGGTCGGATGACCGGCCACCGGGTTGATTGCCACGTCCACTGCCGCCGGTGTTTCCGCCACTGCCACGGTTCATTCTGTCGTTCACGTCTGCCTCTTCGTCACGATCTCACCGCAGCGGACGGGCCGCCGAATCGATGGATTCACGCTATGTAGTTGCCTGTTGATGGCCGATCGGCCGCACGCCAGGGTAGTCGCTGAGGGCCCTCCACGACGAATTGCCGGTGACGCGCACGCTACAAAGCCGCGATGACCTCACGAGCGGCACGTTCCCCGGATCTCACTGCGCCGTCCATGTACCCGGTCCAGTAGTCGGAAGTCTCCGTACCAGCCCAGTGGACCGGGCCCACGGGCGCCCGCAAGGAACTGCCATACCGTGTCAGCGTTCCGGGTCTGCTGACGGCCACCGGGCCACCTTGCGACCACGGTTCGAGATCCCACTTGAAAACGCCGTGATCTAAGTGGTTGCGGGCCTCCGGACCGAAATAGTCGACGAAGTTCTTGATGCACTCGTCGACCAGCTGTTCCTGCGGAGCGTTGTCCAACCGCCGCATCGCGTCGGCCGAGATGAACCCCATCAGGACGTGATTGCCTTCGGCATAATTCTCGAAGCAAACGTCGATCGGGTCGCCGTTTCCGATGACCTGACCCGACAATCCCTTCGCACGCCAGAACGGCTCGGCGTACACGGCTGCGAACTTGCTGATGGCACCCATCCGGTAGCCGTCCTGCAAACCGGTACGGTCTGCCGGCAGCCCAGGGCTGAACTGGATGCGACCGGTGATCGCGGGCGACATGGCAACGATGACCTTCCTGGCCCGCAACGCCCCCGCATCACTCTGTACGGTCGTGAACCCATCGCTCCACGAGATGTGACGGACTGCGGTGTTGTACACCATGCGATCACCCAGCGCTGCGGCCATTCGAAGAGGAATCAGCGCAGCACCGCCGACAAAGAGCCGCTCCTGGGCGCCACCGGAGGTACTCAGTAGTCGGATGAGGCTACCGGGGTTGGCCTCGTCTCCTGCCGCCGCAACATAGTTGAAGAAGTACAGCGCCGACACTTCGTCTGCTTCGACGGAAAGCGCAGCAGAACAGGCGAGGGAGAGCAACATCCTGGCGGTCGGAGACATCGATCGTGCTTCCAGCCATTGCTTCCAGGTGATCGAGTCCAGGTAAGACGCATCAGGGTGCTTCCATGGTTCACCCACAGGGAATTGAAGCAGACCTTGCACCTCGAGCTGAGCGAGTGCGAACGCCGCCTCAGGGCTGGCCGGGTCGATCGGCACTCCCAGCGCACTCGGCATGGTCGAACGCCGGCCACTGTTCCAGAAAACGCTGTCGCCCTCGTTGTAGGTGGGCACGGAAACCACACCGTACTCACGTGCCAACACGGCAATATGGGTCTGCGTCGGACCCACGAACTCGGCTCCGGCATCGAGGGTGACACCTAGTTTCGGTGTCGTGATGTTGTGGACACGTCCGCCGGCGCGTTCGCGGGCCTCGAGAACCCGCACCGACTTTCCGGCTCTTGCAAGAGATCTCGCAGCAGCAAGACCTGACAGACCGCCGCCGACGATGACAACGTCGAGAATCTCATCGGGGTTCATTCCCGCGCTGGATGTCCCGGCTCCGAGAACAGAGGCCCCGACGGAGACACCAACCGCCCCTGCCACCGCCGCGCCCAACAATTGTCTGCGGGTCATGCCGGCAACGCTCAGAACAGGGCGCGGATCTTCGGTGTACGACATGGCCAGAAGTGTAGGACGCCGGACCCGCCAGTGGGTCGTTTGACCCAGTTTTGATGTAGGCAGCCGTGCGCGAGTCCGACTTAAGGCGTCATCTCACACATCGCGGATATGTCCGGACATAGCAAAACGCCCCGCGTCCAACATCTTTCGATGTCAGACGCGAGGCGCTCGCGA
>NZ_BDAP01000004.1 GCF_001598915.1 Williamsia muralis NBRC 105860
CCCGTTTGGACCAAACTCAGGTGGTCTGGACTGCGAGGGACCTATATTGCGGTCACCGGCTCTGTCTGCGCTGCGGGGTCCTACCCCAGGGGTGTTGACCAACTACAGTCCAGGCGTGGCCTTTGTGAACACTCTGCTGGTCGGCATCCTCACAATTCTCGGTGTGTGGTTTGCGTGGCGTCAGCTGGTGATCGCGCAGGCTGAGTCGGTCGGCCGGACCACCATGATCAGTTCGATACCGCAGCGACAGGCAGACGGTGCCGTCGATCGTGAGTATGCGATCAAGGTGTGGTCGCATGGTCCGGGCAAATTGCACGCTGCTCGGTTGGATATCACTCACGCGGGTCTCGAGGACCTGCACTCGGATCGTGTCGCCTTGCTCGACTCCACTACACCGCCGATCGAGTGGAACGTCCGGCTGACCGAGGAGCAGGCCGCGAACGCGTGGCTGGTGTTGTCGTGGGGTGCCACGCGCACAACGTTGTTCGGCCGCCCAATGTTGGTAAGCGAGGCGGTGCGGACCCGGTTGAACCTGTGGGATGAGATTGGCCGGCGTCCAGCGATGGAGGTGTGGCGGTACCGGATGCCGTTCTGGTTCTGGAACTCTTACGAGAACCATCGTCGGCGTTGGCTGTTGGGCAGCGGCCGGCAACGGCAGCTCGGTAAGTACAAGACGTTGGCGGTCCGGCCGCGCAAGCTCTCGCAGGGCCCGTTCGTTGACCCCACGGTCCCGAACCGGAGTGAATGACCGGTCGTAGTGCTCGATTCCGACACCGAAGTTCTTGATGGCAGGTAGCTGTCGTTGCGCGTCGGTAAAGGCGCCCCAACCATCGCCGTGATTGTGGGGTGCGGCCGCGGCGAGCATGTGCAGTTGGTTGTCCAGGAGAGCGGCGCAGAACGCCGATCCGAGCCTGGCCGGGAAGCTGCTCAGTGGCCCGGTAGTTCGCTTCGTGTTTGATCTGAGACGGGCTGGCTGCGGCATCGTGAGCGTTCAGTGCGCGCTCGGGCACGGCACCGCGACCCTCACGCTAAACACATACAGCCACCTGCGGGACGACGCCAACGATCACACTCGCAAGGCCTCTGAGGCCATGTTCGCAGAGGCTCTCAAATCTGCTGCGGGACGCCCTGACGGTGGGCCAAGGTCGGCCCTATGACCCGCAGTGTCAAACGTTGAAGCGGAATCCCCTATTGCGCGTTTGCTCCGGCGATTGCTGTTAGTCGTATTGAATCAAAGCAGGTCAACGCCGTTTGTCGCGTTTGTTTGTAATGAGCCGTAACGAAACTCCTGCGGACGCGTCTCAGTTCTGCCAGTCGTCCGGGATCTGCCAAGTCTCGTCTGTTGTAGTCGTCGTGGAATCGACGATCATGCCGATCGTGAGAGTCGACGCAACCCGGACGCGCTCAACGTCGTCAGTGGGACTGCTTGAGGCACCACGTGACACATCGCGGAATCCGAACCATTCCCGGTCCGGGAAATAGGCGGCGATGTACGCCCCATCCGGGAAGTAGTGACCGAGGCGGTCGGTAATTGCTTCATCTACGGTGTCGTTCTCAACGGCAACCACCGTGTTGATGTGGCCGGGATAGTTCTCATGGAACGACGACGGCCGCTCAACGTTCGCATAGCCGAAGATCGCCACCTGGTGGGGGTCTGGCGTGGGTCCGATCCGCTTTGCCCACTGTTCGCTAACAGCGCGGAGTTGAAGGTCGTAGAGCTCATCGGGCTCGGCTGGCTCGCCAGACATGATGTGAAGCTCGGTCACCGTCGGGGGTCCGCCTTCCGGGTTGAACTGCTGCCGGATTAGCCGACCGCCGAGAGTCCGGACTCGCTCCATCACCTTGCGGGGACGTCGTTGCCGAAGGCGCCGGACCTCAGAGACTGGACCCCGGCACATGACGATAGAGATTGACCAGTCGACATAGTTGCCATCCAGGTCCGCCCCATAACTGACATGCAGCTCGACGTCTTGCTCTGGGAGTCCGAGATCTCCGACAAATTGCCTACGGGTGAGATCGGTTCGATCGCTCGTGTCGCTCATGACTTGCCCGACTGCAGAAAGTCCTTCAGATCCTGATCAGACGACGACGTCGAGAGCGGCCGCTGTGCGTGGGCGGCGTACCTGGCGTACTTCGCATATCGCGCGTATTTCGCATACTTCGCCGGTTCGGCGTATGTGGCACTGGGGCACTTCGCCCGGGTGAATCCCACCCTCAGACCGCGCCCGTCGTACAAGACGCCGTCCTTGAACCAACCAAGATGGCGGCCATTCCAGCCGTAGAGTCGGTCCGATTCGATGTAGCAGACTGCCTGACCGGTCCACAGATGAATCGCGCCGTCTTCGACGACGTACGCAACGGGTCGGCCTTTGCGGTCATACAGGGTAGTTTCGCTCATTCCACGATTGTGATTCGTTGGGCTCGGAGTAAATCGGGCGTTCGCTCAGGGCGGACGAACCGTCCCAGAATATTGAGGGGGCGGGCGGGTGCGAGACTGCCCGGTAGGCTCAATTTTTTTCTCTCTCCCCGGCGGATCCGCGCTAGAAAATCGGGCTTGGCGCAAAAGAATATTCTGACTACCCGGGCAGTCAGGCGCGAGGGGGGTAACCCCGGTATTTTCCGGGGTGCCGGGCGGTCAGGCGAACGCAAGTAGCTGTCCCAGGAGGGTCAGCACGACGCCACCGACTGCTATCCACAGATCGCGCACCAGCTGCTTACGGTTCTTCACATTGATCGAGGCTAGGGCTGCGCCGATCCGCTCATCGACCATGTTCGGTTCCCCGTCCAGTCTCGATTCCAGCGTTTTGACCTTGGCGGCGAAGTCGACTAGGTGCCGCTGAAGTTCAGCTTCTACCTCCTCGACCCCCCGGGCAAGGCGTCGTAGCGCGGCATCGACGGTCGGCTGTTGATCGATCGAGATGGTTCTTATCATCGCCGCTGGCGTCTCGGCCGTCACCGTGGTGGTTGCCGCTCCCCCAACAGCAATGTTCTGGTGTCGGCGAAATGCGTTCCGGAACTTGTCCCACATCTTCGTCACGATCCATAGGGACCGGCCGAGGCCGAACAGGGTGGCTACCGTGCCCAGCACTTGGATGACGTTCCCCGTGGTGTTCATGTTTCGGGAGCCTAGCGACATGCACAGCGCCCCTGACCGGGACTGGTGGTAAGGGCGCTGGCGAGGTCTCTGGGCTTCTCTCAAGGGTGGCCCGTGGCCGGCCCTGCTCGCCATACCTCCGCCTCACGGCGGTGAGCTTGACGCCAAGATCAGGCGGTCAGCGGAACCAGTCAGCTTCCTCTGTGGTGTCGCCGGTCTCGGTGCTGTGGCCGAGTTCGGACAGCGGTACCGCGGCGCAGCTCGAAGCTGACCTGGAAGAGCTTGGCGTGATCCATGACCTGCTGATCACCCACCCAGAGCAGGCGCACAACTTGCGCGTGGCGTACGGCGACAATCTCGACGCCATGCTCAAATCCGCTGGTGTCGAGCTGTATTCGAACCCGCGCATCGAGCCCGGAGTCGCCTGGGCCGTGCAGGCGGGCGAGGTCGGGACCGTGGGGTTCGAGTTCCCGCTGACCAGCGAGAGCTGGGACGACCGTTCCACCCGATCGAAATGGGTCCAGTCCTACGCGGTGCCAGCGTTCGCCGTCGACAAGCCATTCGCCGCCAAAAGATCACCGCGCTCGCCTGACCCGAAAGGACCATCATGACGATCACATTCAACGACGAGCAACAGGCACAGTTGTTCGAGCTACTCGGACTGCCGGCCGATGCGAAGCCCGAAGACATTCCCGCGATCCTCGCGGTGATCGAAGACCTCGCGAAACTGGCGGCCGACGGCGCTAAGCCATCTGAGATTGCCGCAGCGGCCAAACGGATCGGACTCGACACCATCGACGCCGCGAGCCTCGAGGCACTGCACCGAGACGCCACCGAGGGCCGGACCATCAAGGCGGCAGCCGTCAAGGAGAAGATCGAGCAGTCGGTCGATGACGCGATCGGCAAGGGCAAGATCACCGCCGCTCGCCGCAAGCACTGGGTCGACCTCATCACCGCCGACCCCGGCATGGGTGAAGTCCTCGCGTCCGTGCCGAACGAAACCGCGCGGTGCGTGACCGCGTCCTGGCCCGCGATGTCAGCGACACAGTGACACTCCCCCGCCAACGCAAGCAGGCGGCCGCAATGTCCATACCGACGCCCGCCGAGGTGGGCTCACTCCTCAACCTGGCTGACGGCCAGTTCGTCGCGTTCGTGGCGCTGTGTGCGTTCGGCGGTCTGCGGCTCGGTGAAGCTGCGGCGCTGCGTGTGTCAGACATCGATTTCATCCGGAGAGAGATCCACGTGCGTCGCCAGGTGCAGCGGGCGAACGGCGGCGACGTCGAGATCCGGCTACCCAAGTACGGCAGTGAGCGGACGATCTATGCGTCACGACGACTCATCGAAACGTTGTCCGAACATGTTCGGTTGCATTGCTACGGAGGCGATCCCGACCGCTGGCTGTATTCAGGCATCGGTGGCCATCCATGGCAACAAGGCACGGTCTGCTATTGGTGGCGCGGAGCGCATGACAAAGCGTCACTGACTTACCGGTTGCACGACCTGAGGCACTTCTACGCTTCTGGCCTAATCGCCGCCGGCTGCGACGTCGTCACCGTTCAGCACGCACCCGGCCACGGCACCGCGACCGTCGCGCTGAACACGTACAGCCACCTGTGGCCCGACGGCCAACGATCGCACGCGTAAGGCCACTGAGGCGATGTTCGCGGAAGCGATCAAAACCGCTGTGGACGCACTGCGAACGGAGGACCCGAATGAAGCCCCCTGGCTGCACTCTCAAACGTTGAAGCGGAACTCCACGACATCCCCGTCGGCCATCACGTAGTCCTTGCCTTCCATCCGGACCTTGCCTGCAGCTTTCGCCGCAGCCATCGAGCCGGCGGCGTCGAGGTCGTCGAATGACACGATCTCGGCTTTGATGAAGCCTTTTTCGAAGTCGGTGTGGATGACACCTGCAGCCTTGGGTGCGGTGTCGCCCTTGTGGATTGTCCACGCGCGCGACTCTTTTGGTCCGGCGGTTAGGTAGGTCTGCAGCCCGAGGGTGTGGAATCCCGCGCGAGCCAGCGAATGCAAGCCGGGCTCGTCCTGGCCGATGGAGTCGAGAAGTTCCTGGGCATCCTCGGCGTCGAGTTCGAGCAACTCGCTCTCCACCTTGGCGTCCAGGAACACGGCGTCTGCCGGGGCCACAACAGCTTTCAGTTCAGCGATGCGGTCGGCGTCGGTGAGCACGGACTCATCGGCGTTGAACACGTAAAGGAACGGCTTGGTGGTCATCAGATGCAGCTCACGAAGTTTCGCGAAGTCCAGCGAGTCCTTCTGTGAGAACAGGGTCTTGCCTTCGTCGAGTACCTTCTGCGCGGCCTGGGCAGCCGCCACGACCTCGACGAGGTCCTTGTTCTTCCGAGAATCCTTCTCCAGCCGCGGCAGCGCCTTCTCGAGCGTCTGCATGTCGGCGAGGATGAGCTCGGTCTCGATCACCTCGATGTCGGACACCGGATCGACCCGGCCGTCGACGTGCACCACATCGTCATCGGCGAACACACGCACCACCTGGCAGATGGCTTCGGCTTCTCGGATGTTGGCGAGGAACTGGTTACCCATCCCCTCGCCCTCCGAGGCCCCCTTGACGATGCCCGCGATGTCGACGAACGACACCGTGGCCGGCAGGATCCGCTCGCTGGAGAAGATCTCCGCGAGCCGGGCCAGCCGCGAGTCGGGCAACTCCACCACACCGATGTTGGGCTCGATCGTGGCGAACGGGTAGTTCGCGGCGAGCACATCGTTGCGGGTCAGCGCATTGAAAAGGGTGGATTTGCCGACGTTGGGCAGTCCGACGATACCGAGGGTAAGACTCACAACCGACCAGTCTAGTTGCCGCCCGGAGCACGTCAGCGCGCCGTACGTCCCCGGCGCCGTGCGAGTGCTTACGCGGGTTCGGGATCGGTGGGCAATTCGCCCTTGGGAACCACCAGATCATCGTCCTCTTCGTCCGCTTCCACCGTCTCGCCGGCGCGGATGGCGATCTGCTCGTCGAGGTACCGCAGGATCACCGTGCCGACCGCCGCGACCGGGACCGCCAGGAAGGCACCGACGATGCCGAACAGCGATCCACCGAGTGACACCGACAGCAAGACGATGACCGCATGCATGTTCATCGACCGCGATTGCAGCCACGGCTGCAGCACGTTTCCTTCCAACTGCTGGACGGCCACGATGATGCCCAGCACGATCAGGGCAGTCCACACACCGTTGCCCACCAAGGCCACCAACACCGCCAGAGCGCCGGCCACAAACGCACCGACAATCGGGATGAACCCGCCCATGAACGTGATGATGGCCAGCGCATACGCAAGTGGCACACCGAGAATCACCAGGCCGAGCCCGATCAGCACGGCGTCGATCAAGCTGACCAGCGCCTGGGTCCGGATGAAGGCACCCAGCGTCGACCACACCCTCGTCATCACCTCTGCGAGGTGCTCGGCGACCGGCTGGCCGCTCGCCCGGCGGAGCCACGGCACAAAACGCGGTCCGTCCTTGAGGAAGAAGAACACCAGGAAGATCACCGTGAAGAGCGTGATCAGAACAGACGTCGCCGCGGTGACGCCGGAGAAGACGCCCGAGGCGATGGTCGCACTGGAGTCCTGGATGCGGCTGGTGATGGCGTCCACGCCGTCGTTGAGCTGATCCTCGCTGAACCGGAACGGCGGACCGTGCAGCCACTCCTGCACCTTCTCGACACCCTCGGTGGCCTGGTTCGCCAGGTCGGTGGACTGGTCGACGACCGACGGTGCGATCGCTCCCATCACCCCGGACACCACCGCCAACGCCAGGACCAGGACCAAACCGGAGGCTGCGGCAGGCGCGACACCCTTGGACCGCAACCAACGCACGGGCGGCCACAGCACCGTGCAGATGATGATCGCAATGGCAATGGGCAACAGAATCGTCCACAACTTGCCGATGACCCATGCCGCGATCCACGCGGCAATAGTGATCAGGATGATCCGGAGGCTGTGCTTGGCCGTCCACGCCATGCCGTTCCCGATCACCCTGCCGCGGGTGGGGTGCGACCGGCGGCGTGGGCCGGTCACGGACTTGGTGACCTTGGGCCGAACTTGCTCCGACGCGTCGTCCGACGGTGTTGTTGCCATGGTGTGATCGTCACATATGACGCCGACCGGGACCGAACTCGACATCGAACGGCTCACAGGATGTCGCCGGTGCTCCGTACGGTTGTCACGAGGAGGTCATCATGCAGTCGATTCGTCGCGAACAGGTTCTTGCTGCCCGGTGGTTCGCTCAGCAACTCGAACGCCCTGAGGCAACCGGCGAGGACTGCGATCTGCTCGACTTCGGAGTGCAGGACACGGGACCCGACGGCGCCCCTTGGGCTTTGACGATCCGGGGGATGTCAGCGGCCGCGATGGATGGTCTCACCGTGGCCTGGACGGTGCGTGGAGCGCCACACTATTACCGGCGGGCCGACCTCGGTGATGTCGCGGTGGCCGTCAGCCCCTACTCGTCACCCGATGCCGCCAAACGG
The DNA here is from genome assembly GCF_001598915.1 of Williamsia muralis NBRC 105860. Classification (GTDB taxonomy): domain Bacteria; phylum Actinomycetota; class Actinomycetes; order Mycobacteriales; family Mycobacteriaceae; genus Williamsia; species Williamsia muralis. The sequence continues at coordinate 7,596 of NZ_BDAP01000004.1, forward strand.
ATCTTCGACGCCAACAAGAAGTTCAAGGACGCAGGCGTCGACACCCTGGTGGCTCTGCGCGAGCTGGCCACCACGATGCGCGCCATCGTCACCGACACGATGGTGAAAGGCGAGATGTCGAGCCGGTTGACCACCGAGCTGCCCGAGCACCACCTACGGGACTGCAAACCGTGCGGTGCGGTGCACCCACATGAGCAGACGTTTCGCCTCGCGGCTCTGCAGGCCGGTCTCGAACTGGTCCCGAACACCAGCCCACCGGTGTTGCACAGGGTGAAAGGTCTGCGCCCCAACGAATTCCGTAGGCCTGACGCCTACGCGTCCCCACAATTCGACCTCATCCGCAACTATCTGCGGTTCTACGGTCCTTCCACGGCCCAAGAGGTGGCGGCGTTTGTGGACGCACCGGTGAAAGAGGTCAAGGCGCACTGGCCCGATGACGTTCTCGATGTCGACGTCGAAGGTCAGGGCAAATCGGCGTTGATCGAGGCGATCGACGTCCTGACCGATCCCCCACAGCCGACGGCTGTCCGGCTCGCCGGACCGTATGACGCTCTACTGCAAGGACGCGACCGAGAGATGCTGGTCCCTGAGGTTGATCGCCGTAAAACCGTGTGGCCGGTCCTCGGTAGACCGGGAGTGATTTTTGCGGCAGCCGAACCGGTGGGCACCTGGCGTCCCGCCAAGGCGGGCAAGAAATTACGGATCAAGGTCGAGCCGTGGGTCCGTCACACCACGAAAGTGCAGAAGGCCATCGCTGTCGAGGCCGAGAGATTGGCGCGGTTTCGCGGCGTCGAACTCGCCGGCATCGACACCGTGGAGTGATGCCCTAGGCGCGTCGACGCTGCAGCCAGCGGAACATCCCGCCGACCGCGTCGAGGTCTTGCTGCACCGGATCCACGTCTTTCGGCTGCGGCAGATCCGTACCCGCGGCGGGCCGGACCGACCCGGCAGAAGCGTTCTTCTCGGCCTCGATCGCCGACCGCACCGACTGTTCGCCGTAGAGACCCATCATGATCTCGACACCCCAGCCGGGAAACTGCGACAACGGCGCCTCTTTGCGTCCCCATCGTGTTACGTACATATTTCCACTCTGGCACGGGTTGGACGTTTTGTCCGCCTTTTCCTGCGCAAAGAGCCTGAAAGTCGGCAGTTTCAGGCTAACCGCCACAGCTTCCACGTGATCTGGGACACAGCGTCTCACGCGGGCCGCCGGGCTCGCGTGAGCGGCCCAGAACCCCCGTGACGGCCGCGTCCGATTCCCGCTAGTAAGAGTGCCGGAATACTGCCAGAGTGGTGCCATGCCCACTACCGCGATCAGTGCGAGCCAACTCGACTTCGACCGTTGCTTCCGCGCGCTACAGGCACGCGACGCCCGGTTCGACGGTCAGTTCTTCGTGGCGGTGCGCACCACCGGCATCTATTGCCGGCCATCGTGCCCGGCCATCACGCCCAAGCCCGGCAATGTCTCGTTTGTCCTGACCGCCGCGGCCGCCCAGCAGAACGGCTATCGCGCCTGCCGTCGCTGCCTCCCCGATGCCGTCCCGGGTTCGCCGCGCTGGAACATCAACTCCGACCTTGCCTCGCGTGCCATGCGACTGATCGAGGACGGCATCGTGGACAGGGGCGGGGTGAACGGCCTGGCCCAGCACCTCGGGTACTCCCCACGCCAACTCGGGCGGGTTCTCGGTGAACAGATCGGCGCCGGACCACTCGCCCTGGCCAGGGCCTACCGGGCCACCACCGCGCGGATGCTCATTCAATGCACCACGATGCCGATGTCGGACATCGCTTTCGCCGCCGGCTTCGCCAGCATCCGGCAGTTCAACGACACGGTGCGCGAGGTGTTCGCCCAGACGCCCACCGCTCTGCGTGCCAAAGGTGCCACCAACGCACCAGGTGCCACCGGCAGTGCCGTCACACTCAAACTCGCTGTCCGCCAGCCGTTCACACCACCCTGGTTGCGGTGGTTCCTGTCCGGACACGCCGTGGCGGGTGTGGAGAGCTGGGATGGCCGTATCTACCGGCGTTCGATGTCGTTGCCGCACGGGCCGGTGATCGTCGGCCTGGAGATACTGTCCGACCATGTCCGCGCCGACCTCCGGTTGCACGACATGCGCGACCTGGGAGTGGCGGTGCACCGCGTCCGGCAGTTGCTGGATCTGGACGCCGACGTGGCCGCAGCCAACGAGGTCCTCGCAGCAGATCCTGCTCTCGCACCCCTGATCGTCGAACGCCCGGGCATACGAGCCCCCGGATGTACCGACGCCTTCGAAGTTCTCCTTCGTACGATGATCGGCCAGCAGATCTCCTTACCTGCCGCACGGACCCACGCCGCCAAACTGGTTGCGGCCCTGGGGGAACCTCTGGCCGAGCCGGACGGCGACATCACCCACCTCTTCCCCACGGCCGACGCGGTGGCCGAGCGAGGGACGCAGGTGCTCACCGGGCCGGCCGCCCGCACCTCGGCCATCGTCGACGTGAGCCGAGCCGTAGCCGACGGCCACCTCACCATCCATCCCGGGATGCCGGCAGCAGAGGTGCGTACCCAGCTGCTCGCCCAGCGCGGAATCGGTTCGTGGACCGCAGACTACGTGACGATGCGACTGCTCAACAATCCCGATGTGTTGCTCAGTACCGACCTGGTGCTCAAACGCTCGGCTCAGGACCTGGGGATCGACCTCGGCGCCACCGGGCACTGGTCGCCGTGGCGCTCGTACGCATCGATGCACCTGTGGGCCCATGCTCTCGCGCGAACGGTTCCGATGCTGGCGCCCACACCCACCTCCATCCCTGCACCCACAAGAGAGAAGATCTGATGAGTACAGCTGCCTGGTCCACCATCTCGACACCCACCGGACCGTTCACCATGATCGTCGACAGCGACGGTCAGGTGCTCGCCTCCGGATGGTCCGACGATCCCGAATACCTCAAAGCCCTTGTACACAAGTCGATCCGCCCGCTGACATTGGTGGACAAGCCCGATCTGGGTGAGGTCACCACTGCCGCGAAGACCTACCACCAAGGCGACCTGACGGCCATCGACAACATCCCTGTCCGGCAACGATCGGGTGAGTTCCTCGAACATGCCTGGGACGTGCTGCGAGAAGTCCCCGCCGGGGCTCCGGTCAGCTACACGGAGTACGCGGCCCGCAGCGGCAGGCCCGCCGCGATCCGCGCTGCTGCGAGCGCATGTGCCCGCAACGCCGCGGCCCTGTTCGTCCCTTGTCATCGAGTGCTGCGTACCGACAAGACCCTCGGGGGTTTCCGGTACGGCCTCGACGTCAAACGATGGCTGATCGCCCACGAAGAACGGGCCTGAGACCACCGCGCCTCCCCGACGATGTCCGACCCCTGATGCACCATCAACACCATGGGTACCACCGCAGTTCTACTGCTCGTCCTCGGGCTGGTGATCGGATTCGCGCTCGGATGGTTTGTGCACGCCGGCCGATCCAACACCGAAGTGGCTGTCGCGCGGGCGGAGGCCGAAGCCGCGCATGCCAATCACGATCTACTGGTCCGATCGTTGTCGGCAGCCAGCGAGGATGCCGCCCGCCGCCAGTCCGGGGCGATCGGACAGCAGGTCTCGCACATCGTCGGCCCGCTGCGTGACACGCTCGACTCGCTTGCGGGCGAACTGCGCCGTACCGAACGCAACCGCATCGCGGCCTATGCGGGCCTTTCCGAGCAGGTCACCGGAATGCGCCAGACCACAGCACATCTGGGGTCGCAGGCCGAACAATTGGCCGGAGCGCTGCGTTCCCCACAAGCCCGCGGAAGGTGGGGCGAACTGCACCTCGAGCGCGTGATCGAGGCGGCGGGTCTGCAGCGGCACTGCGACTTCACGACGCAGGCCGCCGGGACCACAAACGACTCGAGCCGCGTCCGGCCCGACCTCGTGGTGCACCTTCCCGGAGGCAAAGACATCGTCATCGATGCCAAGGTGCCGTTGTCGGCATATCTGGAAGCCGCTGAGAGCACCGACCCGACCGCACGCGCGCAGGGTTACCGCGCACACGCCCGCGCCCTGCGCGCTCACGTGCAGCAGCTGTCGTCGAAGTCCTATTGGGAATCTGTCGGCAACTCACCCGAGTTCGTGGTGCTGTTCGTCCCGGGTGAGGCCATCTTGGAGATGGCGTGCCGCGCCGACCCAGACCTCCTCGACTTCGGATTCGACCAGAACGTCGTGATCGCCACCCCCACCAATCTGGTGGCCCTGCTCCGGACGATCGCGCTGGGCTGGCGTCAGGAAGCTCTGACCCGAGATGCCCAGCAGATCCACCATCTCGGCAAAGAGTTGTATCAACGCATCGGGATGGTCACCCGCCACCTGGACAAGCTCGGGGGTTCGCTGTCCAAGGCCGTGGACTCCTACAACGGTGCGATCGGCACCATCGATTCACGGATCACCGTCACCGCTCGCAAATTGTCCGAACTCGACGCATTCGCCGACCTCGACGACCTCGCCCCGCCGGTTCCGATCGACTCCCAGCCCAGACGCACCGGTGCCGGCCTCGTCTGACGTGCACCGACGGGCCCTCTTGGAATGGACAACACGACTTGGAAGTCCCGGTCGCGTGGCTTCCTAGTCATCTTCAAGCCCAGTCCAAGCGGCAGGCGACACAGTGATTCCAGTTCCCTTCAAAACCTGGAGTCAGCCACATGTATGTCAGCCGCGTTCCTCAGACACCGTCATCCGGAACTCTTCGCAGCGCCGGCGTGGTCAGTGGCTGGCTCCTCACCACCGCAGCCGTGGGAGCATTCGCATTCGCAGTCGGAGACAACGCCGACCGCGAGCTGGCCGGCCAGGTGATCACACCTGCGGCCACCGTGGCTGTAGAAACTGCGAACACCGGCTCCCTCGGGGGTGTCCTCACACACGCGAAGGTCACCGCGGCCGTCGTGAACGCGACTCGGACCACCGGGCAACAGCCGGGCTGCAGCAGAGTCGGATCGGCCGACCACGTGCGTAGCCTGCTGATTCGGGAACGAGCCGTCCAGTCATCCAACCGGCGCGGACCACGGACGCTGGCGCGGGCGGCGGACTTCACGTGCCCGAATGCCATCACCGCCACGTTCACGGGAACCCGCGTGGGAAGCGTTCCCGGGTCGGGTCTGCCGGGCCGGGCCTCGCTCGACGGCCCCCGTTAGCGATACTCGCCACAGTTCGATCCAACGGGTTCGTTACCGGGTTTCTCAGGGTTTACCGGTACGGTCGACATGTGATTTCTGGCCCGCGCTCTCGCTCGGGGGTTCCCCTCGATGAGCAATCCGCACTTCCCACCGCACCCGGGGTTCCGTGGTGGGGCGCGGTGTTGCTCGCCGGTGGCCTGACGGTGTTGGGTGCGGTCCTCGCGCTCGCCGGTGACGAAACCAGTCTTGGGTTCGGATTCCGGGCCCTCTACGTGATCGGCTGCATCGCCGCGGTACTCGCGGTACGTCGCCGCGCGCTGTTCACCGCCGTCACACAACCTCCGCTCATCCTGTTCGGCGTCGCGGTGGTGACCCTCTACTTCCTGGTGTCGGACAGTGACTCCGGCGTGAAGCGGCTGATCTTCAACGTGGCCCTTCCGGTTGCCAAGCTCTTTCCTCTGATGGGCTGGACCTTTGCCGCGGTGCTCGCGATCGCGGCGGCCCGGGTATGGCTGACCCATCCCAAGAAGACAGTGGTCCTCACCAAGAGCGATCGTCGCCCGGCCACGGGACGACGCCCTGCCGCATCCGCGGACACTCCGACGCGAACCCGTGCGAGCCGGTCCGACGAACGGACGCCACCCGCAGCCACCACCTCGCGGTCGCGAAGTGGCCAAGCGCCTCGCGCCGGCACCGCCCGATCCACCGAGCCGCGCGACCGCGCTGCCAACCGGGCATCGGATCCGGCCGCGGCCCCCCGCCGCCGCCGGGCCGTCCCGGAAGCCCCCGAGCCGCGTCGCCGGCGTGCATCGTCGTATGACGACCCACCGCCGCCGGGCGCACGGGCCTACCGGGCACCCGATGATCTGACCAACGCCCCCCGGCTCCGGTACCGCGAACCCAGCTGAGTCCTCCGATCAGCACGCGACCGCGACGTGGGTTCTGAGCCAGTCGCCGAGGAGTCCTGCCACCGCATCCACCCTGGCGGGCCAGTCCATGGCCTGCGCATCTGCCTCGTCGCTGACGACCTTGACCAGGCGGCAGAGCGCCCCGAACTCTCCAGCAGCCCGGGCGATCGCGAAACCCTCCATGTCGACCAGCGCCGCCCGATGCGCCAGCGCATCGCGGTGAGCAGGGTCGGCCACAAAGGTGTCTCCGGTGGCCAGTTCGCTGCCGTCCCCGTCAGGCAGTTCGATCCGGTCCACCACCGGGTATCCCATCGCGGTGAGAGCGGCGCTGCTGATGTCGTGCTGATGCACCACCGATGGCACGTACAGGCCGGCCATCGAAGGCCGGAGAGCTCCGGCAGTGCCCACGTTGATCACGGTCACCGACGCGGGGTCGGGATGGGCCGCCAACGACCGGGTCACCGCGATCGAAGCAGCGACCTTGCCGATCCCACAGATGAGCAACGGCAGTTCGGCAGGTACGTGAGCCGCCTCTGATCGGGTGGCCGACACCACCAGGATGTTGCTCAACGCGCCAGCTCCAGCGTGCGGCGGGCAGCCCGGCCCAGTTCGACCCCGTAATGCGGACCGTGGCCGGCCGCGTGCACAGCCAGCGGATGCAACTGATGCAACGCAATCCGCTCGCGCCAACCGGATTCCAGCGGGTGGGTGTCCTGGTACCCCTCGATGACCGACCCCAGTTCCGGGCAGCCGAACAACGCCAGCATCGCCAGATCTGTCTCACGGTGACCCCCGTGCGCGGCAGGATCGATCATCACCACCCCTTTCGATGTCCACATCACGTTCCCGTTCCACAGATCACCATGGATTCGTGCCGGGCGCTCACCGTCGTCGAACGCCCCCGTGGCGATCAACTCACACGCCGCCCTGGTGTCCGACTCGTCGGCCGCACCAAGGTTTCCCGCAGACACCGCATCGTCGAGAAATGGGAGTACTCGCTGGCGGGCGTAGAAGTCGCCCCACGTGGCGGTCGGGTCTGACGGCATCGGACGCCGGCCGATGAACATCTGCCCGTCGAAATCAGGTGGCCCGCTCCCGAACTGGTCGGCCCCCGCATCATGCATCCTCGCCAGAGCGGACCCGAAGTCGCGTGCGGCGGCCTTGCCGGGCGCCGATGTCACCACCCTGGCCAAGGTGATGTGATCGGCTCCCACATCCAACACTCGCACGACAGGAGCTCCGGCGGCGGCGAGCCACCGGAGACCAGCCGCCTCGGCCATGAAGAAATCGGGATGCACTCCGGGCTGATGCTTGCGGTACTCGTCTGCGCTCACCCGTCCAGCGTGCCGGATCACCGTAGGGCGCACTACCATCGCCTCATGACCAGCCTGCAGAAGCGCATCATCACCGAGCTCGAGGTGTCGGACACCATCGACCCCGGAGCAGAAGTGGAACGGCGAGTGGCCTTTCTCAAGCAGTACCTGAAGGCTGCCGGCTCGGCAGGATTCATCCTCGGAATCAGCGGCGGTCAGGACTCCTGCCTCACCGGCAAACTGTGCCAGCTGGCAGTCGAGGGCCTGCGATCAGAAGGAACCGAAGCCACCTTCGTCGCGGTACGGCTTCCTTACGGCGAACAAGCCGATGAAGACGACGCCCAGATCGCACTGACGTTCATCGCGCCCGACCGGTCGGTGGTGTGCAACGTCAAACCAGGATCAGACGCCACTGCCGAGGAAGTCGTCCAGACGATCGGCGAACCGCTCGAAGACCTGGTGCGCGGCAACATCAAGGCCCGCGAGCGGATGGTGCTGCAGTACGCCATCGCCGCCCACGACAACCTCCTGGTCGTCGGCACCGATCACGCGGCGGAGGCCGTCACCGGATTCTTCACCAAGTACGGCGACGGGGGCGTGGACATCACTCCCCTCACCGGATTGACCAAACGACAAGGGGCACAGATCCTCCGGCATCTCGGCGCACCCGACTCGGTGACCTCGAAGGTTCCCACCGCCGACCTGGAAGATGATCGGCCTGCGCTGCCGGACGAAGAGGTGCTGGGTGTCACCTACAGCCAGATCGACGACTACCTCGAGGGCCACGAGGTGGACGGTCAGGTGGCCGAGCGGATCGAATCACTGTTTCTGCGCACCCGGCACAAGCGAACGGTACCGGTCAGCCCTTTTGACGACTGGTGGACGAGCTAGTATTCGAATCCGACTGCACGGCAAGAGCTTCGAGGTTACGACCACTCACTCTCGCCAGCTGGTCGAATCGGTTGTTGGCAATACGCATGACCACCTCGTACGGCAAGGCGAACTTGCGGGCCACCCAGTAACCGAATCGGATGTCCAGCGAGGTGTACACCATGAACTGGTTTTTGCGCACCCCACGCAAAATGGCCTGGGCGGCACGCTCGGGAGAGACGGCCACTTTGTGGAAGTGTTCGATCTGCCGCTGAACCTTCGGGTTGTCCCGGTCGATGCCGGCGATGTCCACGGTGTTGACCAGTGGTGTGTCGACACCGCCGGGGCACACCAGCGAGACCCCGATCCTGTGGCGGCGCAGGTCCATTCGTAGTACCTCGGACACGCCGCGCACCCCGAACTTGCTGGCGCTGTATGCCGCGTGCCAGGGCAATGCGAGCAGGCCCGCCGCCGACGACACGTTGACGAGATGGCCCCCACGGCCACGGCGCACGATCTGCGGAACGAAACACTCGATGATGTGGATCGGGCCCATCAAGTTGACGTCGACCATCTTCTTCCAGTGACGGTGCTCCAGGTTTTCCACTGTGCCCCAAGCAGATACACCGGCGATGTTCATCACCACGTCCATCACACCGACCTCGGCGTCCACCTGCTGGGCGAACCGGCGAACCCACTCGTAGTCCGAGACGTCACCGGGACGATGGAACAGGATCTTGCCGTCGGCGCGCTTGATCTCGGCGACTGTCTCGTCGAGATTGTCGGCGGCGATGTCGGTGAGCACGAGCGCTGCACCCTCACGCGCGGCCGCCACGGCAGTGGCTTTGCCGATCCCGCTCCCCGCACCGGTAATCAGGACCCGCTTGCCCTGCAAGGTGGGCACTGGAGCCTTCATCACCAACAGATCTCGAACACTCATGACCCAACCCTACGGGTCACGTCCGTACTCAGATAGGGAGTTTGCCGCCAAACATCTCGTAGACGATCGACAACATCGCCTGCAGTACCTGCGACGCGGCGTCACTTCCCTCGCTCGACAGCAGACCCTCGATGGCCTCGGGATCGTCGGTCTGCGTCAGCTGTCCGAGCAGCGGCAGGATCGCCTGCAGGCCACTCAGATCGATTCCCTCACTCTGCTCGGTGGTGGGTGTAGTGGACTGCTGACCGGCCAGAGGCAACTGCGGGAACCCGATACCCGGCGAGGGAGTCGTGGTGGTCGTCTTCGGTGTGGTCGAGGGCGTGGTTGCCTTCGGGGTGCTCGTCGAGGGTGTCGTCGTCGATCGCGCAGGTGTTGACGGGGTGGTGGTGGAAGGTGCGGTCGGGGCGACCGTCGATGCCGCCGGCGTGGTCGGCTGTGTACCCGCGGCGGAGGGCGCGGCCGTCGTCGGTGAGGTTCCGGTCGTCGGCGCCGTAGCGGTGGTAGGTGTGGTGCCTGTGGTGGGGGCGGTTGTCGGGGTCGGTGCGGTGGCACCGGTCAGCAAGTACCTGATGGCGCCGTCGACGATGGCGATGGCGTACTTGAGCTGGCCCTCGGCACCCGACAACGCGGCGGCATCAGCCGGGTTCGACAGGTTGCCCAGCTCGGCGAAGACGTCCGGCACCTTCGTCAGGTTGACGGCCGCAATGTCCGCGCGGGTCTGCAGTCCGTCCTGCGCGCCGGCGTAGTTCGCGGGTGCAAACCCCGCACTCTTGAACGCGTCACGCATCTGCTCGGCGGCCTTGCGCCCCTTGCCCGACTGCACCTCGTTCACAGCCGCGTCAGGAATGGGCAGTTCGGGGACGATGATGTGGAAGCCGCTCTTACCCGCATCGGTGCCGGGCGAGGTCGAGTCCGCGTGGATGTTCACGGCCAGGTCGGCGTTCGAGGCGTTGGCCGCGTTGGCCCGCTCATCGATGCACCCTCCCCACCCGGTGTCATCCTGGCGACTCAGGACAACCTTGGCGCCCTGGCTCTCGAGTCCGGCCTTGACCAGCTGGGTGATGTCCCAGTTGACCTTGTGCTCAGGCACCCCATCGGGGCTGGTGGCTCCGGTGGTCTGGCAGGGCTTAGTGCCTCCACGCCCGTCGGGAACCGGTTTGTTCAGGTCGTTGCCCGCAGCCGATCCCTGATGTCCGGGATCGAGGAAAACAGTCTTGCCTGCCAGAGTGTTCCCTTGTGCCGGTGCAGGTTCGGCATGGGCCGCAGTGGGCATCGCGATCAGGGAGGCCGCAACCGCCAGGGAGGTGAGCCCGGCGACGCGGAGGTTCTTCTTGGTCACGGTGTTCCTTTCGAGTACGCCTGAAATCGAGTCCGAGTTCCACCCAATGGGCGCAACATCAGTCACAATATTCACTTCAGTAACAGTCAAGCAGTAGTTGAGACTTTTGGGAAATTGCCGACCTGCAGCTCAGAAACCGTTGTTGGCTTGTGATCTGGTCGATGCGTAACTGTGCGGCGGCACAGGTCGTGACAGGCAGATCCGCAGGTACCCTGCGCTACCGCAGGTAGCGGGTGAGGCTGAGCATGGCCTGCTTGTCGACGTCGCCGTCTGCGCGAGCCTCCAGCAGGACCCGGCGCACCTGCTCCTCGTCGATACCCACCCCTATGACCACGAGTTCGGTACGCCGTGGCTCGTCTTTCTCCCAGCGCTGGGCGTGGACCGTCACGTAGTTCCCCACGGTGTGCAGGACGTACTTCTGCCGATGCCCCACCACGTCGAACCAGACGAATCCCTTGATACGGAACACACCCGCAGGCGGTTGTTCGAGAAAGGCCGCCAGCGCCCGCGGGTTCATCGGGGCGCTCTCGGTCACGGACACCGACTGGTAGTCGTGGTGCAGATGACCACAGTGCTCCTCGTCGCTGTCTTCGTCGCCCAGATCCTCGGCCAGCAGCAGCTCGTCGAGACCCAGCTGCCGCGGAGCCTTGTCATCCACAGGCTTCTCGTCAGCATCCAACAGCAGCCCGACGTCGATCGCGGAGTCGCTGGTCGCGACAATCGGGGCCGTGGCGTTTCGCTCGCGTAGCCGGTCGCGCACGGCGTCGACAGACGATTCCTGGGCCAGGTCCACCTTGTTAATCACGATCATGTCGGCGAGCGCCACATGCTGATCGATCTGCGGATGACGCTCCCGTGTGGCCTCATAATTCGCCGCATCGACAAGGTAGACGAGACCGCCGTACTCGATTCGCGGATGAGTGCTCGCCGCGACCATCCGCACCAGATTGCGCGGCTCGGCCAGGCCGCTCGCCTCCACCACGATCAGGTCCAGAGCGGCGCGCGGAGTGGTCAGCGCAGCAAAGGTGGCCTCGAGTCCCTCGTCGTCGACCGTGCAGCACATGCAGCCATTGCCGAGCGCCACCGTGCCGTCGACCTGACCCGCCACCAGCATGGCGTCGATGTTCACCGCTCCGAAGTCGTTGACCACCACCCCGATTCGCAGACCGGCGCGGTTGCGGAGAAGGTGGTTGAGCAGTGTTGTCTTGCCGGCACCCAGGAACCCCGCGACTATCAGAACAGGAACGGTCGTCATCGCTCCGGTCCGGCGAGGCAGTCGGGGCAGACGACAACAAGGTCTCTGCCGTCGGCGTCGGGATAGTTGGCGACGTTCTTGGTGGCTGCGCCACACTGCGCGCAATGGCCGATGACCTTCGCATGGTCGGAGAAGTCGACGCTCATCCGCTTGTCGAAGACGTAGAGCGAGCCCTCCCACAAGCCGTCGTCGCCGAATTGTTCGCCGTACCGGACGATTCCGCCGTCCAGCTGATAGACCTCACCGAACCCGCGGTTGCGCATCAGCACCGACAGCACCTCGCACCGCACACCGCCGGTGCAGTAGGTCACCACGGGCTTGTCCTTGAGGTGGTCGTAGTCACCGCGGTCGATGACTTCCAGGAAGTCGCGGGTTGTCTGCGTCGGCGGCACCACCGCGTCGCGGAAACGACCGATCTGCGCCTCGATCGCGTTTCGGCCATCGAAGAACACGACGTCGTCTCCGCGGTCCGCGACCAGCTGATGGAGAGCCTCGGGCGTGAGGTGCGCGCCCCCGCCGACGACGCCGCTGTCATCGACCTGCACTTCGTTCGGCGCCCCGAATGTGACGATCTCCGGACGCACCTTGACACTGAGGCGAGGAAAATCGTCGCCGGCGCCGTCGGACCACTTGATGTCTGCATTTTTGAACGCCGGATATGCCCGGGTGCCGCGGACGTAGCGCTTCACCGCGGTGATGTCGCCGCCGACGGTGCTGTTGATGCCGTGCTCGGAGATGATGATCCGGCCCGTCACGCCCGCCGACTCGCATAAAGTTTGCTGCCATAGGCGGATTGCCTCTGGATCGGCCAGCGGCGTGAAGACGTAGAAAAGCACGATCTTGGGTGTCGACACACGGGTAAGGGTACGGACATGTGGAACAGATCGATCGCCGTGGCCATCGCAGCCGTCGCGACCGCGGTGGTGCTCGGCGGCTGCTTTCCGGAGGACGGCCCCACCCGCACGGAACTGCCGCCCACCGACGAATTGTCCACCGAGCAATCGGCGACCTCCACCACCACGACCACACGGAGCACCACGGCCGGGCGATCACAGGGCTTCACCGTGGCCACCGCGATCAGCACCGCGCCCCGCGTCGACAACAGCATGTATCACCAGGCCGCGCAGACACAGGACGGTCCGATAGAGGACACCTCGCAGTTTCATTTCGCGACCGCAGACGGTGCGGTCAACTGCTCCACCGTGCAGCGGGACCGGCCGACCCTTGCGTGCGAACCCACCAACCCCGCCGGCGGCTCCACGACCACCCGCGACTATTGCAATTGGGAGGCCGACTACGTTGTCCTCACCGACACCCCCACCCAGGGGACCTGTGCCGACACACCGTGGGTGTGGGTTCGAGGCTCGGTGTTGCCCACCGGCTCCACGATCTCCGTCGGCACCTTCCAATGCCTGAACGACGACTCCGGCCTGTACTGCCTGAACACCCGATCACTCAACGGGTTTGCCCTGCGCGACGGCGAGTACCGCGCATTGTCCGGCGCCGACCCGGCTCCGGCCGCACTGACCGTAGGCGGCGAGGAATCCACCGCCACACCCGGGCGCTAGCCGGATACACTCGGCACACGAATCGGGCCGCTGCCTGACCAACTCCAGCTGAGCCCGTGCGCTCCAGTCGAGCCTGAAAGGTGACGGCCATGACCTATCCCCCGCCGTACGAGCCACCCTCCAACGATCCGCTGCGCAAACAGGATCCGGGCGCCGGCGACAATCCGCCGCCCGCGGACCCCGGATTCGGCTACCAGCAGCCCGACTACGGTCAGCCCAACTATGGCCAGCCCGACTACGGTCAACCCAACTACGGTCAGCAGGGCTACGGCCAGCCGAACTATGGGCAACAGGGCTACGGCCAGCCGGGTTACGGTCAGGTGCCCGGGTACAACCCCGCGGGATATCCCTACACCCCCGTCGCACAGACCAACACCAGTGCGGTGATCTCGCTGGTGCTGGGCATCGGCGCATTTGTGCTCGTGTGCGGCCTGGTCAGCATTCCCGCGGTGATCTTCGGCAACAAGGCGATCAAAGAGATTGACCAATCTCAGGGAACGCAGAGCGGCAAGGGCATGGCGCAGGCCGGACAGATCCTCGGCTGGATCGGAATCGCGATCTCGGTGATCGGGATCATCGGCTTTGTCATCCTGGTCGCGGCAAGCTCCGGATCGAGCTGACCACCGCTACTGCCGCGGTCAGTTGCTCGGCAGTCCTGAGAACTCGATGACCGCGATCAGGTCGTCGAGGGCCTGGCAGAGTGCATCGATACGCTCTGCAGTCGTCGGGGCCGACAGAATGCGCAGTCGGTCGGCCGGGCCGAGACCCAACCGCACGGCGGTGCCGTAGACCTTCGTCTCCACCGTCTCGTCGTTGTCGAGCGGTTCGATGAGGCGATCGCCGACCGCGATTCCCCGGATCCGCATCAGCGCTTCGGCCAACGAGTCGAGTCGGTGGACCACCGGTTGGAGGTCGAGGTTCAGGTCATCAGTCTGCGGCGACGGCCACAGCTCGATGTCGGCCTTCGGATACGGGTCGTCGGGCAGCCACGACCTCACCCGGAATCGTTCGGTACCCACGCACGACAGGTGGTAGCGACCGTCGGGACGTGGACTGCATTCCTCGATGGAGGCAAGTGTGCCGACGTCCACGCGTTCCTCGCCGCCGCCCACCTCGTGGCCTCGAGCGATCAGGACGACGCCAAACGTGTTGTCGCCGTCCGCGGACGTGCAGTCGGCGACCATTGTCCGGTAGCGAGGTTCGAACACCTGCAAGCTCAACGGTTCGCCGGGCAGCAGCGTCATCCCCAGCGGAAACATCGGGTGTGCGCTCATGTCACCCAGCATGCCTGGCTGCCGGCACCTCAGAACACTCGGATCCCAGCGCGTCGCCGCAGCCGCACGTCCAACACTTGCGCCCGCATCATCAGCTTCAGCACGGGCGCGACACGGTCGACCACTGCCACCATCCGCCGGATGTCGTCGAAGGCACGCTGCTGCGCGGGCGACCACCGGAAGCCCATCTCGTCTCGGAACGGCTGGGGCAGGCTACCTGTGGTCATGAACAGGTAGGGCTTTCCCAGCGTCAAGTGGAGCAAGGTGCCCACCGGACCCACGTGACCTCGCAGGAAACTGAGGTCCGCGATGGCCAGCAGATGCTCGCGCACCGCCGGGTCGATGTGGATCGACCCGAGCTGCTCCTCCCAGTAGCGCTCGAACTGTTCTCGGTCGGCCGGCCACATGTGCGGTCGCACATTGAGAGTTGTCGCCAATGTGGCGGCGTCTTGGTAAATGGCATCAGCCTGGTCAGGAGGTATGGGTCCGTATAGGAACTCGTATTGGTCGACGAACCAGCGGTACAGGCACGCAGCAACCCAGAGTTGCAGGCGTGGATCATTCGCGCTGTATTTCACGGGACTGGCTGCCGTGGACACCACTTGGTGATGAACCGACCGAAGTTGCTCCCGCACGAACTCTTTGTCCTCGTCGTCGCCCATCAACGCGACTGCGAGAAAGGAAAAGGTTGTCCGTGCCCGCTTCACGGGGTGGATGAAGACATTCCCGGAGTCGACCCGACTTTCCCGAACGCCGTGGCCCACAGGCGCCATCGCCAATTGCATGATGACGTTCGCCGTGTTGTTCGCGCTCCCCATGAGGGTCAGCAAATCCGCGGTCTTCGTGGGTGTTCGCACGGTTCCCCTTACTTCAGGGTGATGATGCCCGATGTCACCTGTTGTCGGCGGCGAACTCCCGGATCAGCGCCTCACAGAATGCGGGTAGATCGTCTGGCTTGCGGCTGGTGATCAGCGTGTTCGAACCGGCATTGTCGACAACCACCTCCTCATCGGTCCACTGCCCACCGGCGTTGGTGATGTCGGTGCGCAGGCTGGGCCACGATGTCAGCGTGCGGTCGGACACCACACGGGCCTCGATGAGCGTCCACGGGGCATGACAGATCGCGGCGACCGGTTTGCCCTCGGTGAAGAAGCCGGAGATGAACTTGACGGCTTCGTCGTTCATCCGCAGATTGTCGGGATTGGCGACACCGCCCGGCAGGACCAACGCGTCGAAGTCCGCAGAGGGGACTTCGGCGACCACCTTGTCGACCGGGAATTGGTCAGCTTTGTCGAGATGGTTGAAAGCCTGGATCTGTCCTGATTCAAGCGAGACCAGAGACGGTGTACCGCCCGCTTTCTTGACCGCCTCCCAGGGTTCGGTGAGTTCCACCTGTTCGACACCCTCCGGCGCCACCAAGAATGCGATCTTCTGACCACTCAGTTCGTTTGCCATTGCAACCTCCAGGTCAAAGTGTTGTGCACGTGTGCTTTTGACGCGTTCTGCACTCGCCGATCCGGATACCCGGCGCACCTCCCCAACAAACAGGCGACCATCGGGAAACTCTCTGCCGATTTGGCCTAGACGTGAGCTACATCACAGTCTTACGGTGGGGCATGGCAACCAAGACCTATAGCAAACCAGTGATTCACCATTGTCCAGCCTGCGGCCAGCAGATGGAGGTCGAGGTGAAAGAGTTCCGGACTTTCGGGGGCGACATCCACAAGACCAAGACAGAGCCGCACTGCATCAATCCGAATTGCGTCGCCAAACAGCATTGAGAGCGACGTTCAGGTCGGTCGAATCCACTTCTACTGACGAGTAGTACCGGCTACACCGGGCAGCGCGATTGCCAGCGGTTCGCGAAAGCCCTTGCTCGACTTCTCCACACACAATTCAAACCCGTCTCGGGGCCGGGCGATGGACAGCTGCGACTGTAACGGACTGAGAACATGTTCCTATACGGAAATATGACCGACGCACCCGAGACGGACTCAGAGGAGGACCTCGGCCAACTTCTCCAGCGTGTCTCCACAGGAGACGAAGCGGCGTTTCGGCGCTTGCACGACGCCACCCGAGCACGTCTGTTCGGGTTGATCTATAAGACCGTTCGAGACCTCGGGTACGCCGAGGAAACCCTGCAAGAGGTCTACATCGAGGTATGGCAGAAGGCCGGTCAGTATCAGCCGGAGATGGGCAGGCCGCTGTCGTGGCTCATGATGATCTGTCACCGGCGGGCGATCGACCGGGTGAGGGCAGAAGAACGGTTGCGCAAGAAGACCGCGGTCCTCGCGATGTTCTCGGTCGACATCCCGCAGGGGGGAGCCGATGAGCCCCTCCTGCTGCGCGAGGAGCACCTTCAGATCCGGCGGCACCTCAGCAAGCTGTCGAGTCGCCAGCGTCAGAGCATCGACATGGTGTATTTCGCCAACCTGACGCACGGAGAGACCGCAAAGCGTCTCGGAATCCTGGTGCCGACTCTCAAGACGCGCCTCCGCGACGGGATCCTGCGTCTGAGGTCGCAAATCCACGCCGAGGCGTGATCTCGCCCATCTGATCCGTCGCTGAAAATCGGTACTGAGGTTCGGTACCGGCCCTTCGGGGTACGGAGTGGTCATGGTCAGACCACACACCCCGGAGCGCCCGCGCTGAACGTCGAAATCGTCTACGTGTCGGCCGGCGTCGCACTGCTACTCGCTGCGACCGTTCCCCGACTTTTCCGCGACCGCGCCTTGTCGGCCCCGATGATCGTCCTTGCGATCGGAGCGATCACCGGACTCATCGTCGGGGACACCGGAACCGACCCGGTCTCCCCCCTCTCCCATCCGGCCGTGACCGAGTACCTCACCGAAGCCTGCGTCATCGTGGCGTTGATGGGTGTGGGACTGGCCATCGACCGCCCACTCAACTGGCGCACCTGGAGTTCCACCTGGCGCCTCTTGCTCATCGCGATGCCGCTGTGCATCGCGGGGGTCGCGGTACTCGGTTGGTGGGCCGCAGCCCTCACCCCCGCCGCTGCGGTCCTGCTCGGAGCGGCCCTGGCGCCCACCGACCCGGTGCTGGCCTCAGACGTCCAGGTCGAGGGACCGACCTCGGGCGAGGGCTCCCACCAGGAAGACGATGAGGTCCGATTCGCGCTGACATCCGAGGCCGGCCTGAACGACGCACTCGCATTTCCGTTCGTGTACCTGGCGATATTCCTGGCGACCAAGGGGCCGATCGAGGACTGGATCGTGCCGTGGCTGGCGTGGGAGCTGGTCGGCAAGATCGTGATCGGTGGTCTGGTCGGCTGGTTCGCCGGTGACCTGCTCGGCCGCGGATTCTTCCGTTTCCCGATCAAACACGCGCGGCTGGCCGATCGCGGTGAGCCGATCGTGGCACTGGCCGCGACCTTCGCGGTGTACGGCATCACCGAACTCGTCGGCGGTTACGGCTTCCTGGCGGTGTTCGCCTGCGCATTGGCCATCCGCAACGTCGAACGGTCCAGCGGTTACCACGAGGAGATGCACAGTCTCATCGAACAACTCGAGCACGTCCTGACTTTGGTTGTGCTGCTTCTCGTGGGCGCTGCCCTCACCTCCGGACTGCTGGCCGAACTGACCTGGGGCGGCGTCTTGGTGGGTGTGGCCCTGGTGTTTGTCATTCGACCCGTGGTCGGGTGGCTGTCGCTGCAGGGTTGCGCCGACCTCGGCCCCAAAGAACGCAGGGCCACCGCGTTCTTCGGGGTCCGGGGCATCGGCTCGATCTACTACCTCGCCTACGCGGTCGCCGAAACCGACCTGCCACAGGCGAACATGCTCTGGGCCACACTGTCTTTCACGATCGTCCTGTCGGTGGTGGTGCACGGCGTGAGTGCCGCGAGGGTGATGCGTCTGCTCGAAGGGGAACGCGATGACGCTGCCGCCGCGGACCGGGATCCGAAGCAGTGAACCACCCCCGCGGACTCAGGTTCCCTTGACGTTGAGTACCTGACGCAGTTCGAACTCGATGTCCACGAGCTCCTGCGCGTCACGCATGACAACGTCGATGTCCTTGTAAGCCGCCGGGATCTCGTCGATCCAGTCGGGTCCGTGCCGGTATTCGATGCCGACCATCGCCTTGTCCAGATCTGCCTCGGTGAACCGGCGCTTGGCTTCGGTGCGGGAGAACCGGCGACCGGCCCCGTGCGGAGCCGAGCACAAGCCCGCCGAATTTCCCTTGCCGCGCACGACATATGAGCGGGTGCCCATGGAACCGGGGATCACACCACGCACACCCTCGTGTGCATCGATGGCTCCCTTGCGGGTCAGCCACACGTCCTTACCCGCGTGGCGTTCCTGAACGGTGTAGTTGTGGTGGCAGTTCACCGAGTCCGTCGCGATGTCGGCAGGATCGCCGTCGTGTCCGATCCACTGCGCGAACACCTGTCGGAAGCGATCCATCATCTCCGCGCGGTT
Organism: Williamsia muralis NBRC 105860; assembly: GCF_001598915.1. Taxonomy (GTDB): domain Bacteria; phylum Actinomycetota; class Actinomycetes; order Mycobacteriales; family Mycobacteriaceae; genus Williamsia; species Williamsia muralis. The sequence goes on from NZ_BDAP01000004.1 coordinate 26,632, forward strand.
CTCGAACGCGAATCGCTGGGCCCACGACAGTTCGGTGAGGTATGCGTCGAACTGCGGTGTCTGCGCCGGCAGGTAGGCGAGATCGGCGTTGGGTAGCCCGATATGCCACTGCTTGCACAACTTCTGAGCGATCTTGATGTGCTTCTGGGCAATCTTGTTGCCGACGCCCCGCGAACCCGAGTGGAGAAACAGCCAGACGCCGCCGACGTTGTCGATGCACAACTCGATGAAGTGGTTGCCGCCTCCGAGCGAGCCGAGTTGCTCACGCCACTTGGGTGAGTGGGACAGGTCCACGCGATCGCTCGCGGCGTCCGCGGCCAGCGACGCCACCCGTTGCGCGGTGAACGGGAACCGGTCCAGCGAGCGGTTGTAGTTACCCGGCGACAGCGGGATGGCCGATTCGATCGATGCCCGCAGCACCGACAGATCACGGCCGGCGAGGTCGTCCTCGCTGTATCGGGTTCGCAGTGCGATCATTCCGCAGCCGATGTCGACGCCGACTGCTGCGGGGATCACCGCGTCGATGGTGGGGATGACAGTGCCCACGGCAGAACCCTTGCCTGAGTGTGCATCTGGCATGAGGGCGACGTGTGGGTGGACAAACGGCATCGACGCGGTCTCTTTCGCCTGCTCGATCGTGTTGTCGTCGACGTGCGACGCGAACGACAAGAGTTTGAACGAGTCGATACGTCGGGGCTTTCCCGCATTGCTGTCCATATGTCGGACACTATCGCCGGGGTCAAGGCGTTTGTGGTTGTCGCATTGTGACAACCACTTGTCACGCCTCACCTGATGAAAGGCAATCCATCACTTCGTCAGGAGTCGCCATGCACATCACCAAGAGTGAGATCCCGGTCAAGATCGATGTACCCGGGGCCAAGGCACGTCAGTTGCCCGATTTTGGGTCGGCGTCCGCCGGACCCGTGGGCGCAGAGTACTTCAGCCTCGGCGCGGGGACCGACATCGCGCCGCTACTCGAAGGTTTGGCCGACGACGCTTGCCACTCGCCTCACTGGGGTTACCTGATCTCTGGCGAGGTGGTCGTCAGCTTCACTGACGGTGCTGCCGAGACGTGCGTCGGCGGCGATATGTACTACTGGCCACCGGGACACTCGGTACGCGTTGTGCGTGACACAGAGGTTGTCATGTTCAGCCCACAGGTCGAGCACGGCGCCGTGATGGATCACATGCTCACCAAGCTGGCCGCCGCGACGCCCTAGAAAAGGCCTTGCCATGGACCACTCAACGAAGCACCGTCCACGTGATCGGCGCAACGGTGTCCGGTGAATAGCTGCAGCAGCTTCCGGTTCGTACGGTCTTCTTGAGGTGGTCTCCCAACACGGGGTCGTGCTCGGCGACACGGTCGAGCGCATACCGCAATGATCTGGTGACGCTGGTCCGGGCTCGTTCGGCGGCCCCACCGGAGTGGCGCAGCCGCCCGCCGAGTCCGACTGCGCCACTCAATTCGGCGAGCAGGAACTCGCGGTCGCGTTGCGCCAGATCGACCCGCCCGATGTCGTTGTTGTGCTCCGCCTCCGCGATGTCCTGATCGACCTCGTTCAATCGCCGGAGATACGCGGCACGGGCCTGTTCATCGATGATCGGGACCGGCTCGGCCACCTCATGGCCACCACACAGGTCCATCGCCCGAAACTCGTGACCGGGCCGCGACACCAATGTTGCCAAATATCGGAGGCCTCTGAGGTCGGCGAGAACCGTCTCGGTGTGACGGAACGCGAGCCGCCACCGGTCACCGGTCCACGCCATCGTCGCCGTCAGGGGTTCCGCGGTCGTCGCCGAGGAGTCCCCGGCCAGCAGCGCGGCCACTTCTGCCGACCGCCTGACCGCTCCGAACGACTCGAACTCGGCGTGAGCAGCCTGCCAGTCCAGACGACTTCGCACCGTGTCGCCCGCAGCTGCACAGGCAGTCCCCAGCATTACGCGGGCCACGGCCGCCTCATAAGGTGCGTCCAGCTCACACCACTGCACCACGGCGATGCCGGCTTCACCGACGGCGAGCTCCGGGATGCCGGCCAACAGGTGTGCCCGAGCTGTGGCCAGCGCCGCGCAGGCAGCCAGACCCTGACCGACGAACTGTTCGCTGATGCTGCGCAGGCGCGCAGCAGCCAGCGTTGCCGTAGCGGCGTCGCCACCGGCGTAGGCGATCTCGGACTGGGCGTCGAGTAACGGTACGAGCCGCAGGTCTCCGAACGGTGGCCGTTCCTTCCACGGCAGATCCGGCGGGTTGTTCACGGCGTCAGCGATGAGTTTCGTCGCCGCGCCGATCTCGCCCTGCTCCAGCCGCAGCAGCGCGAGGCCCGGCAGTGACGGCCATGCCCGTCGATGCGCCTCCAAGAACGCATCCTCTGCGCCATTCAGATCACCGAGGCGGAGCCTGATGTTGCCGAGTTCGACCAGCGGCCAGCCGAATTCGCGACGCATCCAGGGACGGAGTTCGTCACAGGCCGCGAGGGCCTCGCGTTCGGCCGCGGCGCCGGGGCCGCTGACTCGCAGTAGTTCGGCGCGGTGCACGCGGCATCGCCCATGTAAGCCCCCGTACGCGTGACCGTGGCGCCAGTGGTCCATGACGTCGGTCCATTCGCGGGCCCGGTCGTAGGCGAGCAATCCCTGCGCGGCGCAGATGAGTTCGCAGTAGAGCATCCCCGTGGTGAACGGATCCACGGCGCCCGACATGAGCTGCAGTGCAGCATCGTCGAGAATGGCGAGGCCCGGTTCCACCTCGCCGTCAGCGATGAGCAGACGTGCGGTCGCCACCTGCCCGAGGAGTACGGCAGGCGAGACATCCAGCTGTGCGCCGAGTTCCATCGATCGCTGAGCTTGCCGACGTGCTCCGTCCGGGTCACCGCACATGAAACGTTCGTACGTTCTCACCATCGCGAGCAACGCGTGAGCCGGCACCTCACCGAGCCCCGCGAGCTCGCGCTCGGCTCGCGCGACCCAGCCGCGAACCGGTGCCATCAAGCCGGTGTCGACCAGAAGGTGAAGTGCCACATGTGCTGCAGCCCAGCCCGCACCCGCATGCTCGCCTGCATCGCGTCGACGCTCGTACAACGACTCCCACACGCCGACAGCAACTTCGAACTCGCCGTTTCCGTAGTGCGCCATCGCGCGGGCCTCATCGGCCTCGGAGGATGTCTCGTGGGCGAGCAGAGCCAGCGCGGCGGTCCATTCGTCGCGCGCCATGGCCGCCTTGGCGTCGGAGAGGCCGGTCATCGCCCCAGATCGCTCATCGGCCCAGTATGACCGGGCACGATGTTCATTTGGGCGAAGTCACAAACCTCCGACTTTCGGGCGCGAACTGTTCACCCGTGTCAGGTGGCCCGCGTCGGCTGATACCGGCGTATCAAGCCGACCACGAGTGCAGCCGCTCCGGCCAATCCGAAGATCACGACCTCGCTGGTCTGGTCTCCGCGCGCGGACTCGCATGCCTGCACTTGGCTGGTGTTGTCGCTGAGCCCGAGACTGTTGGCGGAGTTGTCGCCGAGATACCGATCGGCCAGCGCCCGGGTCAAGTCCTTGGTGGTGTCGCCCAAGTTGAACTCGGCGTCCTTCGACACCGCCGACGAGTCGTCTTTGAGTGCCCAGCTCCCGCAGCCCGTGCCCTGCGAGTTGTCGACCGGCCAGAACGCGAACGCCGCAGCCACGACGAGCAGTATCGCCGCCGCGATGAGGAACACCCGACCCGGTTGCCCAGATCTCTTCGGCAGGTTCACAGCAGCGGGGTCCTTTCACGAACGAACGTCTTCTTTGATTCCTCGTTCATGACGCAAAGTTGTTACCGGTGGGCTTCGCGGCCCACAAACGAACAATCCACCTGCCGACGACGTATGTCGTGGACAGGTGGATCATCTTGTTTCAACGGTGGAGCTAAGGGGACTCGAACCCCTGACCCCCACACTGCCAGTGTGGTGCGCTACCAGCTGCGCCATAGCCCCGTATTCGGTTTTTGCACCCGCGCCAGGTTGTTTGCCCTGGTGCTGCGTGCTCGATCGAAATTACACCATCGGCGCGAACCCGGCCAAATCCGCTGTAGCGGCGACTTCGGCCGGGTTCGTTCCCGGGTTCACCGGGGTGCGATGTTGTCAGTTGTTTGCGCCACCGAGGATCTGATCGACCCAGCCGGTTCCGTTGGTGATGGTGACCTTCTTACCGTCTTGCAACACACTGGGAGTTCCGACCTGACCGTCGAGCGCCTTGGCAAGCTGGGTCTGAGACTCGTCAGCGATGGACTCGGCAGCCTGGACCTGAGTGCCGTCGGCGATGCACTGCTGGGTGGCATCCGATGCGCCGACTTCCTTGGCGAACCCGGCCAGCGTCTGGTTGTCGTGGTCGTCGCCGCCCTCCTTCGGCTGCACCGCGAAGAGCTTGGAATGGAACGCAAGTTTCACGTCCTGGTTCTCGGCGTCGGCCACGCACTTCATCGCGCCCGCTGCCCGAGAGCTGTAGTCACCCGACCCCGACTGCTCGTTGAGGAAGGTCAGCATGTGGAACCGCACCTGCAGCTGGCCACTGTTGACGGCGTCGGTGATCGTCTGGCCGGATTGCTTTTCAACGCTGGCGCACGCCGGGCACTGGAAGTCCTCGAACATGTCGATGGTGTGCGGCGCTGTCGGGCTGCCCACCACGAAGGTCGCAGAGTTGGACAACACGGCGCTGTCGGCGCCGCCCTTGTTGCGCTGGCTGTTCCAGATGATGCCGCCGATGACCACCGCCGCGATCACCAACACCGCGAGGCCGGCGAGCACATACGTGGTGGTGCTCGACTGCGCCTGGGGCTGGTACTTCGACTTCGCCGTCTTGGGAGCGGGCCGTTTGTTGTTGCTACTCAATGCTTTTCCTCGGTTGCCATTTCATCATCTACACCCGCGGCCGTCGCGGGGTCGTTGGAGTCATCGTCGTGGTCGTCGCGGGCCGCCCGTGGTCGAGAGCCCGGGCCGAGCGCCAGGTGGCTTCGCGGGAAAACGATCAGCCACGCTGCGAGTGCCAGGAACCCGACATCCCGAAGGATCTCGGTGAGGTAGTTCCGCCACGACACATCGGCTTCCCCACCGCCTCCGAAACAACCGCAGTCGATCGTGTAACCCCGTGCCCACACCGACACGATGGCCGCGATCAGCAGCACCAGCAACACCGCCGAGGCGATGGCCGCCGGACGTACGGCCAACCCGATCAACAGAAGCAGTCCCAACGCGATCTCAGCCATGGGTAGCACCAGCGACACCGCGTACGCGGTCGAATCCGGAAACAGGTGATACGCCTTCACCGCGATCTCGGACTGGTCGGGATCAACCGCCTTGATGCCACCGGCGATCAGCCATACCGCCGCCAAGCCGATACGGACCGGCACGCTCACGACGTATCTCCACACGCGCACCAGCCTAACGACCACCGCCTGAGAGGTCGCTTAGCAAATCAGCAAGCTTCAGACACGTGCGGAGCAGAGGTCGACAGGTGTCGGCCGATACCATCTCGTGGTGACCATTCCAGGTTCCCCGGACCAGACACCGCACCCTGCTGACGTGGGTGTGGAAGAGGTCGGGCACACCCACGCCAACGTGGCAGGCGGTCGACTCCGTGCCGCGACATTCGGCGCGATGGACGGCTTGGTCACCAACATCAGCCTCGTCGCCGGTGTCGGCGCGTCAGGCGCCAGCGGGCACACGATCGTGCTCAGCGGAGTCGCCGGGCTGGTGGCCGGAGCGTTCTCCATGGCCCTTGGTGAGTTCGCCTCGGTCTCCACCCAGAACGAGCAGGTGGACGCCGAGGTACTCGTCGAGCGTCGGGAGATGCGCAAGCACCCTCGAGAAGAACTGCACGAGCTGGTCGAGGCGTTCATCGACATGGGGATGTCGGAGCAGACCGCGACGGCGGCGGCCGCTGAGATCCACCAGGACACCGACAAAGCTGTGAGCCTGCACCTGACGCAGGAACTCGGCGTGGATCCCGATGAGAAGCCGTCACCGAAGGTGGCCGCGGTCTCGTCGTTCGTGATGTTCTCGATCGGCGCGGTGCTCCCGCTGATCCCTTATCTGCTCGGGTTTGAATCGCTCACTGCAGGATTGCTTGTGGGTGCCGCCGGCCTGATCCTGGTCGGCGGGCTGGCTGCCCGGATCACCGGCCGACCGATCTGGAAAGGCGCGCTGCGACAACTCCTTTTCGGTGTCATCGCAGCCGGCGCCACCTATCTCGTCGGATTCTTGATCGGGGTGCCCGCGGGCGGCTGACCCAGTCCACGCACGGTCTTGCGTGTCGCGCTTCGGTTCGAACCGGAGCGGGGCGCACAAGACCGTGCGGCGTCTGGTCTCTCAGCTCGATCCGAGCACACCGTCCACCAGTTCCTGGGCCTCGTTCTGAACCTGAGCCAGATGGTCTGCGCCGTTGAAGGATTCGGCATAGATCTTGTACACGTCTTCGGTACCCGAAGGCCGGGCCGCAAACCACGCGTTCTTGGTGGTCACCTTCAGACCACCGATCTTTGCGCCGTTCCCCGGCGCCTCGGTGAGCACTGCGGTGATCTCCTCGCCGGCCAGCTCGGTCGCCTTGACCTGCTCGGCCGACAGCTTGCCGAGCACCGCTTTCTGCTCGCGGGTGGCCGGGGCATCGCGACGCGCGTACGCGGGCGACCCGCCGTATTGCTCGGCCAGCTGCGCATACCGTTCGGACGGTGAGATGCCGGTGACGGCAAGGATTTCCGAGGCCAACAGCGCCATGATGATGCCGTCCTTGTCGGTGGTCCACACCTGCCCGTTCTTGCGAAGGAATGACGCGCCCGCGCTTTCCTCACCACCGAAACCGACCGAACCGTCGAGCAGGCCGGGCACAAACCACTTGAAACCCACCGGCACCTCTACGAGCTGTCGGCCGATCCCCGCGACCACCCGATCGATCATCGACGAGGACACGAGGGTCTTCCCCACTGCCGCATCCTTCGGCCAATCGGGCCGGTGGGTGAACAGGTAGTCGATGGCAACCGCCAGGAAGTGGTTCGGATTCATCAGGCCGCCGTCGGGCGTGACAATGCCGTGCCGGTCAGAGTCGGCGTCGTTGCCAGTGGCGATCTGGAAAGAATCCCGCGCGTCGATCAGCGATGCCATTGCGTTCGCGGAACTGCAATCCATCCGGATCTTGCCGTCGGTGTCGAGGGTCATGAACGAAAACGTCGGATCCACAATGGGATTGACGACAGTCAATCGTTCCAGCGTGTAACGGGCACCCAGCTCGGCCCAGTACCCAACTGACGCGCCGCCCATCGGATCGGCACCGATACGCACACCGGAGTTCCTGATGATGTCCATGTCGACCACAGAATTGAGGTCGTCCACATAATTGGCGCCGAAGTCATAGGTCCCGTAGAACTCGGACTCCTTGGCCCGTTCGAACGGGATTCGTCTGACGCTGCCCAGACCGCTCTGCAACAACTCGTTGGCGCGAGCGGCGACCTGAGAGGTGATGTCGGTGTCCGCAGGTCCACCGTTGGGCGGGTTGTACTTGAAGCCGCCGTCGCGTGGAGGGTTGTGGGACGGCGTCACGACGATCCCATCGGCACTCGGTCCCCCGCCGCGGTTGTGCGTGAGAATCGCATGACTCAACGCCGGTGTCGGAGTGAATCGGTCTTTGTTGTCCACCAGCACATGGACGTCGTTGGCCACCAGGACTTCGATGGCCGTCTGCCATGCGGGCAGCGACAACGCGTGGGTGTCGCGTGCGATGAAGAGCGGTCCGGTGATGCCGGCGACGGTGCGGTACTCGACGATCGCCTGGGTGGTCGCAATGATGTGGTCCTCGTTGAACGCACCGTCGAGACTGGAGCCGCGATGGCCCGACGTGCCGAAAACGACTTGCTGGGCCGGATTTTCCGGGTCAGGCTTTTCCGAGTAGTAGGCGTCGATCACCGCCGACACATCAATCAGATCTTCCGGTAGTGCCAGGGTCCCCGCACGCGGGTGAGCCATTGAAAATCCTTCCGGTTGTCTGCGACCGGCCGGCGGGCGGCGGTCACAATCCTCGGCGTCTTTGACTGGACCATCCGAATTCTGCCACCGATCGCGGTCGCCATGGGGTTGGCGCGGGTTACACTCCTCCCGAACACCGCTCCAAACGTCTGGGCGGACGACCTCGGTCGGGGTGACGGAGGCACAACAATGCGCGTTCACACGTTGTTTCGGCGTGGGCTGGGAGTGAAGGTCGCGGCCGCCGTCTTCGCAACCGCCGCTGCCATCGGGTTCACCGCTGCGCCCGCAAGCGCTGCCCCGTTCATGCCGGCCACCGACTCGGATCCGTTTTATGCAGAGCCCGCGGGCATCGAGGGTGTTGCCAACGGTGACGTGCTCCGAGTGCAATCGCTGCCGAGTCCGTTCCCCGGATCCAGTGCACAGAAGGTGTTGTTCCGCAGCACCAATTCGCAGGGCGAGCCGATCGCCGCTGTCACGACGGTCATCGTTCCCGACGGTGGAGCCCGCCACGACCTGCTGTCGTATCAGCCGTTCACCAACTCGCTCGGGCCGCAGTGCGCGCCGTCGCATCAGATCTTCCGTGGCGGTTTGCAGGAGCAGCAACTCATCGGTCTGGCGCTGGCGCGTGGCGTCGCGGTGAACATTCCCGACCACCTCGGACCGACCAGCGCATACGGGGCGGCCCGACTCGGCGGCACCATCACGCTGGACTCCATCAGGGCCGTCCAGTCGAGCCCCGGATTCCGGGTCGGCGATTCTCGCACGGTCCTGGCCGGGTATTCGGGTGGCGCCATGGCCACTGCCTACGCAGGCGTGTTGGCACCCACGTACGCCCCGGAACTCGATCTCGTCGGTCTGTCCGCAGGTGGCACACCGGTGAACCTCGAAGCGATCGCCCGCACGCTGGGGGTGGCCCCGAACCCGCTGTTCGGCCTGGGCTTCGCAGCCTCCCTCGGCCTCGAACGCGAGTACCCGAACGAGGTGTCATTGTCTGAGCAACTGAACGATCGGGGGGCCGCGCTGGCCAACCAGATCCGCAACGCGTGCACCGACCAGATCGTCGATGCCGGTGCCAACATGAAGATCGCCGACGTCGTCAACTCGGGCACCCTGGCCAACACTCAGGCCGGTGTCGATGCCCTCAACCGCAACAGCGTCCAGATGTTCCCAGGCGCGCCGCGGATGCCGGTGCTGCTCTACCAGGGTGCCGATGATCAGCTCACTCCCACGTCCCGGGTGCTGGCCACCGCTGCACACTGGTGCCGCCAGGGAACGCGGGTACAGACGGTGATCGTCCCGGGTGACCACGGCTCCACCATCGCGTCCGGTGTCCCGATCGCATTGAGCTACCTCAACGACCGCGTGGCAGGGGCGCCGGCACCCAGCACATGCTGATACCCGGTTTGCCGGTGGCGGCATCGGTCTTGGTGTTGCCCGGTGGCACCGACAACTCCACGACGCCGTTCAGCCGGCGTCAACCCGCGCCGATGCGGATGTACCCGTTCACGTTGTCGCTGCGTGCGCTTCCGCGAGTAGTGGTGCACCAGGCCGTCTACGACGTCCACGGGTGGAACGGCGAGCACAACAGTCCCCTCGCTCCGGCCCAAGCCGCCTTTGACCACCTCATCGACGCGCACCCGGATTCCCCGGTGATCCTGGTCGGGCATTCGATGGGCGGCAGGGTTGCCGCGCACCTCGCCGCCGACAAGCGGGTGGCCGGCGTTCTCGCCTTGGCGCCATGGTGGCAGCACGCGGATTGGGAGTACATCCACGGCGAGGCACGGGTCTTGGCGCTGCACGGGACTGCCGACCAGCGAACGTATTCGGCCCGGACGGAAAAGGGCATCACCCAACTCCGCGAACGTGGGGTCGACGCCGAGTTCGTGCCGATCGAGGGCGGCGGTCACGCCATGCTCGACCACGTCTGGACGTGGCAATCGACTGCCCTGACTTTCGTCCGCAGCTTCCTGTAGTCGAAGTTCGCGCCACCTACGACGAAACGCCCCGGTTGCAACCGGAGCGTTTCGAAGTGAGCGGAGCGAATTTCGGCCTGAGGGGTCGGCCTGAGGGGTCGGCCTGAGCGGTCAGCCGACGTAGTCGAACGTGTCGGGATTCGGGCCGACCCGACCGTCCTCGCCCTTGTCGAGCGCGTCGATCTTGGCAACTGCGTCGCTGTCGAGTTCGAAGTCGAACAGCGCGAAGTTCTCTTGCACCCGCTTGGGGGTCACCGACTTCGGGAAGATGATGTCGCCGCGCTGAATGTGCCAGCGCAACACAACCTGTGCCGGGCTCTTGCTGACCTCGGCGGCCAGGTCGGTGATCACCGGATCGTCGAGAACCTTGCCCTGCGCGATCGGTGACCAAGCCTCGGTCGCGATGCCGTGGTCCCTGCCGTACTTGCGCACGGTGTCGTTGGACAGATACGGGTGAACCTCGATCTGATTGACCGCCGGCACCAGTTCGGTCTCCTTGGCGAGCCGCTCGAGGTGCTCCACCTGGAAGTTCGACACACCCACGGACTTCGAACGGCCCGACTTCGCGAACTCGATCATCGTGTTCCAGGTGGAGACGTAATCGCCGCCGTACTGGGTGGGCAGCGGCCAGTGAATGAGGAACAGGTCGATGTAGTCGAACCCGAGATCGGACAGGGTGGTGTCGAACGCTTTACGCGCAGCATCGGGCTCGTGGAACGAGTTGTTCAGTTTGCTCGTCACGAAGATCTCGTCGCGCGGGATGCCCGAGGCGCGAATGCCTTCGCCCACCTCTTTTTCGTTGCCGTACATCTCTGCGGTGTCGATGTGCCGGTAACCGATGTCGAGTGCCGTCTTGACCGCATCGGCGGTGTCCTCGGGTTTGATCTGGAAGACACCGAAGCCCAGCTGCGGAATGGTGTTCCCGCCGTTGAGAGTGATGTTCGGAACCTGAGTCATCGTCGTACTCTCCTCATTGGTTGTGCCCTGGACACAGAAACGGGGAGAGAACCATTGTTTGGTTCTCCCCCCGTATCCGTGATCTGACGGTGGAGCTGCCGGGAATCGAACCCGGGTCCTTCGCCGTTTCAGCAGGGCTTCTCCGTGTGCAGTTCGCTAAGCCTCTACTCGGATCTCTCGGTCACGCGAACAAGCCGAGATGACGATCCCAGTCGCTGTTTGATGTCCCATTGCGGTCCGCGACCGCCCGCAACGGTTAGCTCTCTGAATGATGCCGGTACCCGGGGCGAGAGCTCACCCGGGCCGACAGACCAGCCGTCGCTTAGGCAGCGAGGGCGTAGTCGCGCTGATTCTTATCGGCGCTTAATTGGTTGCTATGACGCTTACGGTGGTCTCTAGCCTGCACCGACACGCTTCCCCTACCTTGACGCACGCAGTCGAAACCGTTCAGCCCCTCGATAGGTTCCACCGCACCGAAGTACGGCAGACATACATCGTAACAAGCACTGCGGCCCGAATCATTCCCATTTCGATTCGGGCCGCAGTGTCGTCACCCTCTCGGGTGCTGTGATCAGGCCGGTTGCACGGCTGTACCGATCACTGCCAGTGCCTCGGCGAGCGGGTCGCGCGAGTTGATCACCTTCTCTGCCGAGTCCAGCACCACGTCGACCACCTCGGGAAGCTGCGGTGCCACCACGCCCACACTCTCGACGACGGCGGTTGCGATCTCGACTGCGTCCGGTGCCTGATCGGCCAACGAAACCGACCCTTGCTCGACCGTCGAATCGAAGGACGCCACCGGAGTGTCGCCAGCCGGCGAGTCGTTCACCGCCGACTCCCGCAACCACGTGCTCACGTATTCCGAGCCCGTACGCCCCGACGAATCGGCAGGCTGGTCGAAATAGCTGACGTGGCTCGGCCCCGGGTACCAGTAGCTGGGTTCGGTTGCCATCGTCACGAGCCCGAGATTGTCGCGGAGGCCGGCCTCCCTCTCGTACTGGAGTCTCGCCTCCCAGGAGACGGGAAGATCCACCACGAAGCCGAGCACTCCGGAGACAGACAGATCGTCCGGGGTGGGCACGGCCACTGATGGCGAACTGTTCTTCTCCACCGCCTGGCCGAGCGATTCCGAACCCGACAGCCAGTCCGGCGTGGCGAGTACGTACGCACCGGTCCGCAGTGCCGTACGGACTAATGCGTTCCCGAGATCAGACGCAATGCCTGACGGGTCGGTGGTGTCGATGTGCATCTGTTCGGCGATGTTCGCGCCCGTCCGGACCACCTGTGCATCCTCGGGAATCGAGCACGCGAAGTCGCCTGTCTCACAGAGAGATACGACCCGACCGGTGAGCGCACCGAATCCGGCCGATCCAACCGACCCGATGCCACCGCCGACCGCGACCTCAGTGGTACCGGACAACGTGCGAGCCCCGTTCAGCGGTGCCCGAAGACCCGGTGCCCCGGGTACGAGACCCGTACCGGCGGCGCGGTTGGGATCGGAGATCAGGTACACGCCGCGTACCCGATCGGGCGCCACAGGCCCCCGGTTCTCGCCGATGTCCGCGGCGACCTTGTGTGCGATATCGGCGCCCTGGCTGTAACCGACGATCGCGATGTCGGTGCCCGGTCCGCACTGTGCCCCGATCTGGCGGATCTGGGCGTTGGTGGCCTCGACTCCTCGCGCGGAGGAATCGGCGTATGTGGTCCCGTCGGCGGTGTAGCCGAAGTCTGCCGGGTACGGAACGTAGGTGGTTTGCATTTCCCCTGGTGGCACCCCACGCCCGGCTTCTTCGATCGTGGGGGCCAGAACTCCGGCCTGCTGGTGCGGGTCCCGGTTGACGCTCGAGTCGAGCGTGCCCGGTACCACCACCACGTGCAGGTCCGGGCAGTCACTGATCGGCCGGGCCGATGCGACCTGCGGTGCTGCGGTCAGCGAGATCGCCGCTGCCGCTACAGCGGCAGCGCCCAGCACAGAACCCCGTAAACGGCGTCTGGCCGGTGAAGAGGTGAGGCCACCGGTGTGGCCTCGCGTTCGATTCATGCTCGGTTGCTCCTGTTTTGACACGCACCACAAAGGGCGACATGTTCTTTACGATGTGCCCGAAAACGGCCGATTGGCCACCCGCATCAACGAGGGCTTTCCAGAAATGACACATGGCGATCATCTGTCATCCGATTGAACGGCGCGCGGCGAGAAAGGCACGCGCACACAAATTGCTGGGCGCGACAGGTGAACGAAATGGTCCACGTCGGCTCAGCACTTGAGGTTTGGGCCACCGAGGCACGTGAATGTGATCTTCATCGCTCAATGCGGTCCGGGGACACGGCGGACCGTGCGATGAGGTAGTTCGTGTCCGCTTGCGGCCGAGCGACTCTCGGCCGGCGCCCGATCACCCGCCGGGCGAAGAGCCATGGCTCTCAACTCGAAAGTCCGGCACAGTGTCCGATCGGCGATTCGAACGGAACCTGTGCGCGCGGACCCACGAACAAATCGCAGAAGAAAGCACGGTGGACAAATAGATGAATTGTCCAAGATCAATTCAGGCGGCGACGCCGAATATGCGGTGGGTGTTTTTAACGCATTCCCTTGACGCGCCGGCCCAATTCACGAGTGACCTCGCGTTCGGCGTCTCGACGGGCCAGATCATGCCGTTTATCGTGAGCCTGTTTACCGCGCGCCAGCGCCAATTCCACTTTGACCTTGCCATCGCTGAAATACATCGACAGCGGTACCAGGGTCAGGTTGCCGTCACGGATTTTCCCGATCAGGCCATCGATCTCACGGCGGTGCAGAAGCAGTTTGCGATTGCGGCGGGGGGCATGGTTTGTCCACGAACCGTTGCCGTACTCCGGGATGTGTAGGCCCCGCAACCACACCTCGCCGTTGTCGACGGTGGCGAAGGCATCGACCAGTGACGCCTTACCATCGCGCAGGCTCTTCACCTCGGTGCCCAGCAACGCGACGCCCGCCTCGTAGGTGTCGAGAATGGCGTAGTTGTGCCGCGCCTTACGGTTCGTCGCAATCGCCTTGCGACCTTTTTCCTTCATCGATTCACCTACCTTCGTCCCGTCTTCATGCGCTTGTGGTGCGCCGAGCTGTTCATTTCACCGAGCCACGCAACACTACACACGCTGCGTCCGGACGTCGCGTGATTTGTCTACCGGCCGAGAACGGCGGTGTCACTCGCGGACGTAGTACCGCAGCGTGCCGTATGCCGTCACGCTCGAGAGCACCACACCGATGATGATCAGCCACGGGGCCACGAACAACACGTCGGCCGTCTGGATCTTGGCCAGGATGTTCACCCCGTAGAGGTCTTGCAGTGCCCGGTCGAAGAACAACGCCTTGGCTCCGAATAGTCCCGCGATGGCCAGCAGTGAACCCACCACGGTCGCGACCACCGCTTCGAGGAGGAACGGCAACTGGGTGTACCAGCGGGTCGCACCCACCAGGCGCATGATGCCCACTTCCGTGCGTCGGGTGTAGGCAGCCACCTGAACAGTGTTGGCGATCAACAAGATCGCGGCGATCGCCTGCACCAGCGCGATGGCGAAGGCGGCATTACGTGCCCCGTCGAGGACGCTGAAGATCCGTTTGACCAGCTCGCGTTGATCGAGGACGCCGTCCACTCCGTCGGCGTCCTTGAACTGATCGAGGACCGCACCGAACTGATTCGGGTCCGCCATCCTGACCTTGAACGATGCGGGAAGAGTGTTCTCCCGCACCAGCGCGGCGATGTCCGGGTTGTTCGCGAACGTCGTGGTCTTGGCGTCTTTGAACGCCTCGGCGCGGTCGATGTACTGCACCGACTCCACGCCACGGGCAGCTTCGATCTGCTCACGCAGCGGCGCACACGGCGCGGCCTTGCAGTCGGGGTCGGCGTCGGTCACCGGATCGGAGATGAAGATCTGCATCTCCACCCGGTCGAGGAAGATGTCCTGGGTCTTGTCGGCCATCTGCACCACCAGCAACCCGGCGCCGAACATGCCCAGCGTGATCGCGGTGGTGATGGTCATCGCCATGGTCATCGTGACGTTGCGGCGCAGTCCGTTCAGGACCTCGCTCAATATGAAACTCGCGCGCATGTGAGTTCGGGTGTCCTCCCGGTCGGGACTACAGAAGTAGGTGAAGGTCGAAGGGTCGGAGTCGGCTCAGCCGCCGAGCCCGTAGACGCCATGGGCGTCGTCACGGGTGAGACGGCCGTTGCTGAACTCGAGCACACGGCGCCGCATCGCATCGACGATCTGGCGGTCGTGTGTTGCCATCACCACCGTGGTCCCGCGTCGGTTCACCCGATCGAGCACCTCGACGATCTCCCGGCTGGTGTCGGGATCCAGGTTGCCGGTGGGCTCGTCGGCGAGCAGCAGCAGCGGCCGGTTCGCGATGGCGCGGGCGATGGCAACGCGCTGCATCTCACCGCCCGACAGCTCGTAAGGCATGCGGTCCGCTTTGCCGGACAGCCCGACGTACTCGAGGACTTCCGGAACCACCTTCGACACGGTGCTCTTCGGCTTCCCGATCACCTCGAGGGCAAACGCGACGTTCTCGGCCACCGACTTCTGCTGCAGCAAACGGAAGTCCTGGAAAACACATCCGATGGACTGGCGAAGCTTCGGCACGCGTCTGCCCGGCAATTTGTTCACGTGGAAATCGCCCACATACACATCACCCGAGGTGGGTTTGTCTTCCTTCAACAGGAGCCGGAAGAAGGTGGATTTACCTGATCCGGAGGGGCCGATGAGAAACGCGAAATCGCCCTTGTCCACCTCGAGAGAAAGATCTCGCAAGGCGGGCCTGGTCGATGCCTTGTATTGCATCGTCACATTCTTGACGCTGATCACGGTCTGCCAGTGTAACCACGGATCCTGGCCATCCGGCTCAGACTTGCCCGGGCCCGGGCACCGAGATCACCTCGCGATGCTGGGGGTGGGGATCTCCAATCCCGGGATCAGCCCGCCCCGGGGCTGCTCGGTCTGCGTGGGGACCGTGGTCTCGAGGGTCGACGAGCTCGAGGGTGGCTCGACCTCCACGGACGACTCGGTGGTCTCGGGTGTGGTCGTCGTAGCGGTTGTTGTCGTCTCCTCGGTGGTCTCCGGAGGCGGCGGTGTGGTGGTGGGGACCTGTTGCTGCCGGCTGGTCGTCGCCTGCGCCTTCTCGTCGTCGAGATTGCTGTAGTACTCCGACCGCTGGCCGTACAGGAGCATGGCGCCGATGAACA
Organism: Williamsia muralis NBRC 105860; assembly: GCF_001598915.1. Classification (GTDB taxonomy): domain Bacteria; phylum Actinomycetota; class Actinomycetes; order Mycobacteriales; family Mycobacteriaceae; genus Williamsia; species Williamsia muralis. Next base: position 42,754 of record NZ_BDAP01000004.1, read on the forward strand.
GCAACACCAACGCTGCTGTGGTGGTACGAACCCTGCCGCCGAAGAGTGTGCGCGGGATCCGGTGCCACCACGCTGGGCGGTCCTCGGTCTCTGCGGCGGCCGGCGTGGGCGCACCGCCGGCGGGGATGTTCGCCGAGTTCAACGGCTCGTTGTCCGGGTTCTGTTGGTTGTCGGTCATCGGCTTCCCTCCTCGGCTGCGACGGGTGACACGGAATCGGTTTCGATGACGCTGCCCGGGGCCAGTGCGATACCGGCGCGACCGAATGCCCGGACGATGCGCGAGCGGAGGTCGCGGCTCACCTCGAACTGTTTGCCCGGCAGGGTGCGGGCGACGATGCGGACCGTCATGGTGTCCACCTCGATGTCGATCACGCCCATCGCGGTCGGCTCATCGAGCAGCAGGTTGCGGGTGCGCGAGTCGGTGAACGCCTGGTGCCCGATCTGGGCGATGAGGTCGTTCACCTTGCTCATGTCGGCACCGATCGGCAACGGGATGTCCACCACCGACCGCGCCCAGTCCTTCGACAGGTTGATGGCCTTGACGATCTGGCCGTTGGGGATGGTGATCATCTCGCCATCGGCGGAGCGCAGTTTGGTGATGCGCAGTGTGACGTCCTCCACCGTTCCCTCGGCGGGTTCGGTCGCGCCGACGATGGCCAGGCTGACCACGTCTCCGAATCCGTACTGCTTCTCGGTGATGATGAAGAATCCGGACAGCAGGTCCTGCACGATGCGCTGCGCACCGAAACCGAGTGCCGCACCGAGCACTGTCGCGGGCGCGACGAATCCGGTGATGGGGACGTTGAACTGCCGCACGATGTTGAAGCCGGCGATGATGTACACGATTGCGATCGCCGCCCAGGCGAGGATCTGCGCCACCGAATGGCGATGCTTGATCGCCTCCGAGCGCACGAGGGCATCGGATTCGGTGAACTGCGAGTCGATGCGCGCGGTGATCCGTCCGACCACCCACTGGATGAATCGGGTCGCGAGCAGGGCGCCGAGCACCCAGAGAACGATGGAGAGTCCCTGTAGGGACAGCCATCGGACGAAGCGGCTGGTGCCGGCCGGGGTTTCCGGCGCTGCGGTCACGAGCGCGACGAGGTCTTGCATCAAATCGGGTTGCTCCTCCGGGTCGTGTGTTGGGATCGAGCCAATACCGTCCGGCGCCTACTCGAAGCACGCGGCCGGTGGACACCGGTTCAGGCGGGTGGTGCGGTCAGGCGTTGTGCGGCCTCAGGCGTTCTGTGCCATCCGCCAGCGAATACCGGATTCGATGAACCCGTCGATGTCGCCGTCGAGAACCGCGGTGGGGTTGTTCACCTCGAACTCGGTCCGTAGGTCTTTGACCATCTGATAGGGATGCAGCACATATGACCGCATCTGGTTGCCCCAGCTGGATCCGCCGTCTCCCTTGAGGGCGTCCATCTCGGCGCGTTCTTCCTTGCGTTTGCGCTCGAGCAGCTTGGCCTGCAGCACGCGCATGGCGGCTACCTTGTTCTGCAACTGACTCTTCTCGTTCTGACAGGTCACCACGATACCGGTGGGAATGTGTGTCAGACGCACAGCGGAGTCCGTGGTGTTCACCGACTGTCCACCAGGGCCGGATGAACGGTAAACGTCAACGCGCAGTTCGGTTTCCGGGATCTCGATGTGGTCTGTGGTTTCCACCACAGGGAGCACCTCGACCTCTGCGAACGACGTCTGCCTACGACCCTGGTTGTCGAACGGACTGATCCGCACCAACCGGTGGGTGCCCATCTCGATGGACAACGTGCCGTACATGTACGGTCCCTTGACCGCGAAGGTGGCCGACTTGAGTCCGGCTTCTTCGGCGTAGGAGGTGTCGTACACCTCGACCTTGTAGTTGTGCTTCTCCGCCCAGCGGATGTACATGCGCATCAGCATCTCGGCCCAGTCCGCGGCATCCACTCCACCGGCGCCGGATCGGATGTTGACCAGCGCGTCACGGTGGTCGTATTCACCCGCCAGCATCGTCTTGACCTCCATCGCCTCGATGTCGGCCCGCAGTGCGATGCGCTCGGCGTCGGCGTCGGCCATCGCCTCGGTCTGGGACGCGCCTTCCTCGGATTCGGCCAATTCGTAGAGGAGTGGCACGTCTTCCAGTCGCTGCCTCAGCTCGGAGACGCGCCGCAGCTCGCCCTGGGCGTGGGACAGCTCGCTGGTGACCTGCTGGGCGTGTTCCTGGTTGTTCCACAGCTCTGGATCGGCGGCCTGGTGTTCGAGTTCGTCGATCCGTCGCCGGAGCTCCTCGAGGTCGAGCACCTTCTCCACTGTGGTGAGGGTCGAGTCGAGGGCGTCGAGGTCTGCTGAAACGTCTGGATGCACGGTCACCCAGGCTACCGGTCCTTCGAGACCATGGCGGCGACCGCCGCAGCGGGACTCTCGAGGATCAGTGCTTACGCAGGTCCGGGCCCGACGTGCCCGGACCACCGCCGATCGACCCGGCGATCTGCCAGGTCGATTCGGCCTTACCCGGTTTGTAGGTGACCGGGACCTGGTCGCCGATCTGCGGCCACGCCGACGACATCGGCATCACGAACCGGCCGTAGACATCGGTCGGCGCTGTGTCCGGCCCGGTGATCGTGCCCGAGACAGTGCAGAAGGCCTGGTGGTTCTTGTCACCTTCGATGGGTTTGTCCGCCACCCCGGTCAGCGTGAGGGTGCCGGGCACCCGATCGGTGAACGCGGCGTTGCCCTCGCGAGGGGCAGCGGCGCCACCGGACCGTCCGCGTTGCCACTGGATCAACAGCACCGCGAGCAACCCGGCGAGCATCAGCGTGATGATGATCGAGAACCACATGAAAATCGCACTCCTGGGGTCGGAAGCGGTCGCCGGTCCGGTCGTTCGCGGCACGCCTGTCGGTTGTCATCAGGTTAGCCGGACGACCTGGCGACAATGGCCGGCAAGCAGGTGTCTGTAGTTTTAGCGTCCATGAACTCGCCGACGCAGTCCGACCTCGACGTGGCGCTGACGCTGGCCGACGCCGCCGACGCCATCACCATCGACCGTTTCGGCGCGGTGGATCTGCGCGTCGACTCCAAACCCGATCTGACCCCGGTGTCCGACGCCGACCTCGCCGTCGAGACGACGCTGCGTGAGAGGCTCGCGGACCTGCGTCCCGACGACGCGGTTCTCGGCGAAGAGTTCGGGGGCGAGGCGCAGATCAGCGGTCGTCAGTGGGTGATCGATCCGATCGACGGCACAAAGAACTTCGTGCGCGGGGTGCCGGTGTGGGCCACCCTGGTCGCGCTCCTCGTCGACGGGGTGCCGCAGGTGGGTGTGATCAGCGCGCCCGCTCTCGCGCGCCGGTGGTGGGCTTCGGCGGGCGAGGGCGCGTTCGCGCAGCGTCCGGACGGCTCGGCGCGGCCGATCACGGTGTCGCAGGTGACCGAACTCGACGCGGCGAGCCTCGCGTTCTCGAGCCTGTCGGGGTGGCGCGACCGCGGGATCCGGGATCAGTTCATCGCCTTGACCGACGCTGTCTGGCGGGTCCGCGGTTATGGCGACTTCTACAACTACTGCCTCGTGGCCGAGGGCGCGGTCGACATCACCGCGGAGCCGGAGGTGTCTTTGTGGGACCTCGCGCCGCTGGACATCCTGGTGCGTGAGGCGGGCGGGACGTTCACCTCGCTCGACGGAACGGCCGGCCCCCACGGCGGGAGTGCGATCGCCACGAACGGCGCCTTGCATACGGCCGTTCTCTCGTCGCTACGGCCGCGCGACGGCGCATACTGACACCATGCAGATCACACACTTCGGGCACTCCTGCATCCTGGTCGAAAACGACGGCACCACAATCCTTTTCGATCCCGGCAACTTCTCGCACGGGTTCACCGGGCTCACCGGGCTCGACGCCATCCTGATCACGCACCAGCACCCCGATCACGTTGATGTCGCGGCGTTGCCCGATCTGGTCGCCGGCAATCCCGACGCGGTGCTGTACGCGGATCCGCAGACAACCCGTCAGCTCAACGACGACGATGTCGCAGGCTCGTGGACCGCAGCCCACCCGGGCGACGAGTTCGCCGTCGGCGGCCTCACGGCCCGCATCACCGGCGGCACCCACGCGGTGATCCACCCCGACATCCCCACCATCGACAACGTGGCCTACCTGTTGGGCGACGATGCCGGTGGGGCACAACTGATGCACCCCGGGGACTCGCTGTTCGTGCCTGAGGTGGAGGTGGACGTGCTGGCCATGCCGACCATGGCGCCGTGGATGAAGATCAGCGAGGCGATCGACTATCTGCGCGCAGTCTCGCCGAGGGTGGCCTTCCCCATCCACCAAGGCCTACTCGGCGATGCGGGCCTCAAGATGCACTACAGCCGGTTGTCCGAGATGAGTGATCCCGCAACCGACTTCATTGTCCTGCCCGGGGAGGACGCGCTCGACCTGACGTGACGGCTCCAGCCGATCACGAGACGTCGGGGAACAGACCACCACCGACTACCTGGTCGACGACGCGCACGATTCCGTACGCGATCCACAGGGCGATCACCGCCCAGAGAACGGGATGCTTGACGGCTCGCGCGAGACCGACCACCGATCGTCGCCTCGCCAGCAGTACGCCGGCGAGCGCAACGAACACCATGGTCGCGGCAAGGCTGATCGGGCCGAAAAAGTTGTAGGCGAAGGCATCAGAGAACTGGCCGTGGGCGGTAGCCGTCCAGCTGCGGGTGAGCCCGCAACCGGGGCAAGGCAGCCCGGTGACCAGTCGTACCGGGCACAGCGTGGGCCCCGATGTGCTGAGAGCTGGGCTGATCAGGAACGCTGCAGCGACCGCACCCAGACCGAGACCGGCGGCAATCCGAACATTCCGTTCGGACTGCCGCCGGTCTGCGGTGGGCGGGGCCGCCACGTCAAGCCATCACTTCAGGGGGACACCGTTGGAGTCGGGGAGCTTGCGCATCGCGATCAAGACTATGTCGATGAGTGTCCAGATGCCGAGGCCACCGCAGGTGAGCAGCTTGGCGATACCGAGGCCGGTGTAGCCGAGGTAGAAGCGGTCGATGCCGAGACCGCCGACGAATACGGAGATCAGCAGGGCGGTGAGCCATTCCTTGTCCGAGAACAGGCCGGGCACCTGAGAAACCGGGAACCAGTTGCTCGACTGGGTGCGCACCTGCGTCTCCGGCTTGACCTGTCCGGAGCGGACAAGCCCGGCGAGGTCTTGGTACCCCATCGGGCCCTGCTCCTGGCCGAAGATCGAAGCGTAGAAGGTGTCGTTGTACGGGCCGCCCTGCGGCTGGGGTGGCGGTGCCGGATACCCGGGAGGAGGTTGTGTCATGAGGAGCAGGATATGGCACGGCACCAGACTTCGGCTGGTCCTGGACCATTTTCTGAACATTTGAATGACGGCCGGAGAAATCCCCGTGAGCTGCGCAAACAGTAGTTCGCATTGCTAATCGGTTGGTAGTCGCACCCATCTGTGACCGGCGGCCCGAACGGGCGCGTGACAACCGACCTTACTGAGTAGTAAGGTCCGTGCTGTCCGCTTTCTTACCGACCGGTAAGATCGGTGAGACGCGGTCGTCCGACCGACACCTCACGCCCAACACGTAGAAGACAAGCTGGTGAGAATGAGCACTCATACCGAGCCCCGCGACACCTCCGCTGTGGGCAAGAACCCCCACCGCCGTAGCGCCATCGGAGCAGCGATGCGAGTCCTGACCACGGTGACCGGCTCCGACTTCGCCGACAAGTACAAGATTCGCGAGCCGCTGAACCGCATCGCGTACGAGGGAACCAAGACCGGGTTCAAGACGATCGGCGCCGCAACCCGCGCCTTCTCCCGCGCCCAGGGTGGCGACAAGGCGAAGCGTTTGTCCACCACCCCCAAGGACTACTTCAACCTGTTCCCCGACGACGAACAGAAGATGATCGCGGACACCGTCAAGGAGTTCGCGGGCGAGATCTTGCGCCCGGCAGCCCACGACGCCGACGCCGCAGCCGCAGCCCCACCCGAGATCCTCGCTCGCAGTGCCGAACTCGGCATCACGATGATCAATGTGCCCGAAGAGTTCGAGGGCGCCGCCACCGAGCGTGGCGTGGTCACCAACTCGCTCGTCGCCGAAGCGATGGCTTATGGCGACATGGGCTTGGCACTGCCGCTACTGGCACCCAGCGGTGTCGCCACCACGCTCACCCAGTTCGGCAGCGACGCGCAGCAGAAGACCTACCTGCCGGACTTCGCGGGCGAGAACGTGCCCCAGGCCGCCGTCGTCATCGCCGAGCCACGCCCGCTCTTCGACGCAATGTCGCTGCAGACCAAGGCAACCCGGGTACCCAGCGGCTACCGCCTCAACGGCGTCAAGTCGTTTGTGCCTGCTGCGGCGTCTTCGGAACTGTTCATCATCGGCGCACAGCTCGACGGCCGTCCCGCCCTGTTCATCGTCGAGTCGAATTCCAAAGGCCTTGTCGTGGAGGCAGATCCCGGCATGGGTGTGCGCGCTGCCGGTATCGGTCGGCTGCTGCTCACCGACGTGACCGTGCCCGCCACCGCATTGCTCGGTGAAGAAGAAGGCGACAGCGCTTTCACCGACTACCGCGACGTGGTCCGGCTGGCTCGGCTCGGTTGGTCCTCGCTGGCAGTCGGTACGGCCCATGCCGTCCTCGACTACGTCATCCCCTATGTGAACGAGCGCGAGGCGTTCGGGGAGCCGATCTCCAACCGTCAGGCCGTCGCATTCATGGTCGCGAACATGGCGACCGAGCTCGATTCGATCCGGCTTGTCACCCTGCGTGGAGCTGCCCGTGCCGAGCAGGGACTGTCTTTCGCCCGCGAAGCGGCGCTGGCCCGCAAGCTCACCGCCGACAAGGGTATGCAAATCGGTTCGGACGGAGTGCAATTGCTCGGCGGACACGGCTTCACCAAGGAACATCCGGTCGAGCGCTGGTTCCGCGATCTGCGCGGTGCGGCCATCGGCGAGGGCATCGTCGTCATCTGACGACCGCTCCCCCATCCGACCCGACACTCTTGCACAGAAAGACATCAAGCCATGGCAATCAATCTCGAACTTCCCCGGAAGCTGCATCAGACGGTCGACCAGGCCCATCAGGCTGCCGCGCAGATCTTCCGGCCCATCTCTCGTAAGTACGACCTCCGCGAACACGACTACCCGGTCGAGCTCGACACCCTGGCGAGTCTGTACGACGGACTCAATGAAGCCGGGGCCGCCGGAGCCGGCGCCGACGGCGGACGTAGCCAGCAGAAGAACAAGAAAGAACTGCCCGCAGGCGCAGTCGTCAACGGCGGCAACATGCAGTCGGTGCTCAACACGATGGAAACCTCGTGGGGCGACCTCGGTCTGATGCTGTCGATCCCCTATCAGGGGCTGGGCAACGCCGCCATCGCGGCCGTCGCCTCCGAAGAGCAGCTCAAGAAGTTCGGCAAGGTCTGGGCGTCGATGGCCATCACCGAACCCAGCTTCGGCTCCGACTCTGCCGCGGTCTCGACCACCGCGACCCGGGACGGCGACGATTACATCATCAACGGCGAAAAGATCTATGTGACAGCCGGATCCCGTGCCGACCACATCGTCGTCTGGGCCACAGTGGACAAGAGCGCCGGCCGTGCGGCGATCAAGAGCTTCGTCGTTCCCCGTGAACACGAAGGTGTGACGATCGAGCGTCTCGAGCACAAGCTCGGCATCAAGGCTTCCGACACTGCCGCGATCCGTTTCGAGAACTGCCGCGTTCCGGCCGAAAACCTCTTGGGGTCACCGGAAGTCGACACCAAAAAGGGTTTCGGCGGGGTCATGCAGACCTTCGACAACACCCGCCCGATGGTCGCGGGAATGGCGGTCGGTGTGACGCGGGCGGCGCTCGAGGAGCTCCGAACGCTGCTCGAAGAAGCAGGCGTGGACATCGATTACGACAAACCGGCCAACAATCAGCACGCCGCTGCAGCAGAGTTCATCCGCATGGAATCGGATTTCGAAGCCGCATACCTGCATTCACTGCGGGCAGCGTGGATGGCGGACAACAAGGAGCCGAACTCCAAAGAGGCTTCGATGTCGAAGGCGAAGGCCGGGCGTACCGTCACCGACGTGACCACCAAGGCCGTGGAACTCGCGGGCAGCCTTGGCTATTCGGAACGCTCCCTTTTGGAGAAATGGGCCCGCGATTCGAAGATCCTCGATATCTTCGAGGGAACCCAGCAGATCCAGAACCTGATCATCGCACGTCGAGTTCTCGGGAAGACGAGCGCAGAACTCAAGTGATCTGATGGACGAAGGACCCCGTCCGCATCGAGGGGTACGGACGGGGTTTTTTGTTGCCTCGGGCAAGGTTTGAGGCATGACCGCCCGCCCAGAGCATGTGCCACATCACATTTGACCCGTGTCGACGATCACATTTTCCCGATTGCATCCCCGGCCCGTAACGCCTCGAGAACACCGATCTGACCAGCATTGACGACGAATCATCAAGTGCCCGAAGCGCACGTTCGCACCCAACACCCCGATGTGACCTCAACGCTTCGAGTACGTAACGTCGCTGAACGTGTCGTAGAAGACGGCAACACGGAAGTCCTGGATACAACGATCCCGCTCGCCTGATGTTCTGGGCAAGCGGCAGAGGAGGAACCATGACCAACATGCGCAAGCTTGCCGCCCGCACGGCGATCGCCGGAGCCCTGACGCTCGCACCGATGGGTGCGTTCGCAGCAACTGCCTCGGCCGAGGGTGCCCACAACTGGGACGCCGTCGCACAATGCGAGAGCGGCGGGAACTGGGCCATCAACACCGGCAACGGCTACTACGGCGGACTGCAGTTCAGCCAGTCGACCTGGGAGGCCAATGGCGGCGTCGGCGTTGCGTCGGACGCAAGCCGTGAGGAACAGATCCGAGTGGCCGAGAACGTGCTCGCCTCGCAGGGCGTCGGCGCCTGGCCCGTCTGCGGGCAGTATCTCTACAGCTGACCCCCGTTTGAACCGATCTCGCCCGGACCGCACTCGCGGTCCGGGCGAGATGCATGTGGAGGCCCTCATTTCGAGGTAGCGCACGTTGACACGAAATGACTCTGCGGTTAGCGTCGGATCCGATGAAAACGACGCGAAACTACGTCATGCGTTCGCGTGCCGAGTCCGCCGGTCTGACCCGGCGGCGGGCACTGGAGGCCACCGTCGCACTCGCCGGTGAGAAGCCGTTCGCAACGATTGTGCTCCCTGAGGTCGCCGCTCGCGCCGGCGTGAGTGTGCAGACCGTCCTGCGCCAATTCGGTAGCCGTGATGGTCTGCTGGATGCCGCCACCGAGTTCGTCGCCGAACAACTCCGATCACATCGATCCAGTCCTCCGGGCGACGTCCGGGCCGCTCTGGAGGTGCTGTTCGACCACTTCGACGACCACGGGGACGCGGTGATCATGCTCTTGGGTCAGGAGGGGTGGGACCGCCGCGCCGCCCAGCTCACCGAGTCCGAACGGCAGGCCCACCGTGCGTGGGTGAGTACCGTCTTCGCCCCACAGCTGGCCGACCGGTCGGTTGCGGCACGGACCGAGCTCATCGACATGCTGGTGGTGGCGACCGATGTGTACACCTGGAAGTTGCTGTGCCGCGACCGCACGTTGTCGAGGAGCACAGCGCAGCGCCGGGTATCTCGAATGGTGTCGGCGATACTCGCGGCTGCATAAGCTCAGGCCGTGCCGACGCCGACGCAGCCCGCCCGCATTCTGTTCGTGACCTTCGATGCGGGAGGGAACTTCCCGCCGGTCGTCACGCTGGGGCGGGAGTTCGCCCGGCGAGGACACCACGTAACCGTTCTCGGCCACGCACAGCAGCGGCGCAAGGTCGAGGCCGCCGGGTTCGAGTTCATCGCATACTCGAATGCGCCGTCGTGGTCGTCCAGCAGGCACAAGAGCGCCGCGTCCACGTTGCGGAGCTACCTCGCGCTCTTCACCACCCGGACTCTGGTCGATGACGCCGTCGCCGCCGCACGTGAGGCCGACCTGGTGGTTGTCGATTGCATGCTGTTGCCGGTGATGTCCGCGCTGAACGCTCTGCCACAGCCGACCATCGCCCTGTTCCACGCGTACTACGCCTATCTCGACGGGCCCTGGCGTCGCGGACCGATCGGAGTGGTCGCCCGGCTGCGCGGCTTGAGTTCACATCGGATCTGGGGTTCCACGGATCTGCAGGTGGTGATCTCCGACGAGGCACTCGATCCTGCCGGGCGCCACCGCCGCGCAGCAGGCAACATCTTCTGGGCCGGGCCCGCCGAACCGGCCGCCAGACCCCTCACCCCGCGGACTCCCCCAACGGTGTTGGCCAGCTTGAGCACCACCTATTTCCCGGCCCAGCAACAGACCATGCAGAACATCCTCGACGCTGCTGCCACCCTGCCCATCCGGCTGATCGCCACCACCGGACCCGCCATCGACCCGTCCCGGTTGCGGGTGCCCGCCAATGCCGAGCTCCATGAGTACGTTCCGCATGCCGACGTCCTGCCGGAGTGCGTCGCGGTCATCGGTCACGGCGGGCACTCGACAACTTCCCAGGCCCTCGCCCACGGACTCCCACTCGTCGTGATGCCGATGCACCCACTGTTGGACCAGCCGATGGTGGGTCGATCCGTGGCCAGAGCGGGTGCAGGCATCGTTCTGCGGAAAAAGGCGTCGGCCGCTCGTATCGCCTCGGCGTTGTCGCGCATCCTCGACGAGCCCGGCTATTCCACATCGGCGCGGGCGATCGGTGATCGCCTCGCGTCTGGCGACGGAACAACGCGAGCAGTAGAACGAATGCTCGCCGAACTGCCGTGACTGCCGCCGTTCGGGTTACCGTGCGTCGCAGACAATTCGCGCCCCGAGTCACTCATCCAGCTCGGTCGATCCCGGTGCTTCCTTAGCGCTCCCCTCGCTCTGCTCAGGGGCCGGAGACACCGACGGCAACGACGCCGACGGTGAGGTAGACGACGGTGAGGTGGGTGGCGGGAGCGGGGTCTCGGACGGCGTCGCCGACAGGATCGGCAGCGAAATCAGCCATCCAGCCGTGCCATTCGGTTGCCACAGCACGGGCGCGACCGGATCGGGGACCTCGAAGATCACCCAGCCGGCCGCGGTGCGGCCCGGAGTCAAGGTGGAAAGCGTTTGCCCGAGTGATCCACACGGTTGACCCCAGCTCGAAATCGGCGCGCCTGAACCGTTGCCCTGACTGAACTGAGATGACTCCACACCATTCAGCGCGTACTCACCGGTGTGCGTGGACGGGGTCACCGTCATCCGCACCGCCACGGTCACCGCGGGAGAAGTGTTGCAGCTCTGATCGATCAGGACCTCGTCGATCCGCGCTGCGCCCAGGTCAGCACCATCCGTTCCGACAAGGGCGAACTCTTCCCCGGGTGAGGGTGTGGTGGGTCCGTCCGGGACCATCACCGGTGGTGACGGTTCTGCGGTGTCGGCCGCACCTTCCGGCGGTGGTCTCACCGGGATGGCCTCGGCTGTGTCGGATGTGGTTGTGGTCGAATCTGTTTCGTCAGGTGAGGGCGTGCTGGTCGGCGTACCGGTCGGGCTCGGATCAGCAGTAGAAGTTGTGGGGTCAGTACCACCGCACTCGGCTGTCCCGTCATCCACTGGCGCGTCGTCAACTGGCGCGTCGTCGGCGTCCACAGCGGGCGGGGCCGGCGTGGTGGTCGGGGTGCCTGTCTTCGTCACCCTGGTCGTCGTTGTATCGGGAACAGCCACCTCCTCGCCCCCATCTTGGGCAACGGCCGGACACGTGGCCTGCGCGGCCTGGCGCGCACTCAGCGCCGACGGGGCGCTCAGCGGCGGGGGCTGACCTGCGGTGCCGCATTCGGCGCGGGCGAGGACAACGTTGCGCAGATTTACCTCAGGCGTGGCCGGAAAGACGTACGGCTGGGTCCACGTCATGATCAGCTCCGACCGGATGGAGGTCGCTGTCTGATCGACTTTCCACCAGATCCACATCTCCCGTACCGTCCCTATCCCGTAGCTGGGCGGCCCGTTGGCAACAGTCGGAACAGGCACTTCGCGCACAAGGAATCCGTTGTAGAGAAACGTCACCCGCCCGCTGGGGGTCGGAGCCAGCAGCTGACCCGGTCGACAAGAAGCCGACAATCCAACGGGACTGCTCACCCCCAACAAGCTCACCCCGAGTAAACCGTCGCCTTCGTATTCGAAGTTCAGATTCGATGTCCTGGTGGCTGCGCTCGAAACGGCGTCGGCCGGCGCAGATCCACACTGGGTCCCGGCAGCGTGGCGTACACACTGCGAGGAAGTCAGGCTGAAGTCCACACTGCCCGGCCACGGCAACCCACCGTTCGCCGTGCTCGACGACGTCGAGCTTCCCTGTTGGGGAGCAGCGCGGGTCACCGAGCCACCCGAAAACGTTGCCACCGTGCTCAGTGGCGAACGGCTGGGGCGCTCGATGGTGCCGGCTCCCGCTGATGCCCGTGCCCACCCTGTGGGGACGTATGCCGGGTCGACACCGAATGTGCTTGCCCCCCAGACCTTGTCTCCCCAGGCGGCCAGTGTCCGATCGGCGAACGCCCCGGTCAACGCGGATGCGCCAACGACCGCCAGGATTGCCAGTGCCGCCGCCCCGATGAGACGCCGGCGGTGCCGCTGCCCAGCGTCTCTGTTGCCGAGTGCCTTGCTGTGATGGCCACCCACTGTTCAGGCCTCGATCCGAGAATGGGTGCCTGCACCACGTTCGGGCACTGCTATTCGGCCGTCGGGAACGCCGTCATCGGGATCGACGTCGTCCTCGCTCTGTCGGGGCCAGAAGGCCCAGAGCACCAGCAACGCAGCGCCAATTGTGATCGCCAGTAGGACGATCGGATTCGACAGCCAGATGACACCCTTGGCAAGACCCGGTACCGACCACAGGACCTTGCGTACCTCCTTGACCTGATAGCCACCCGGGTCGTCGAATGAGTTGGCATCACCACGCATTTCGAGCATCGTTGTGCCGTCGGCGCCCGGCGAGGTCTTGATCACCCGGTGCGTGATCGGCAACTGGCCAGGTCGTTTGACGGTGACCACGTCGCCCACGTCCACAGACGCCGCCGGCACCGTCTGCACGACGGCCAGCGATCCCGCCGGGATGGATGGGGCCATCGACCCGGTCTTGAACATGATGAGCGAGACGTTGAACACCACGGCCAGGACAACCATCACGATGCACGCGAGCCCGCCCACCGCGAGGAGGTTCATGATCACGCTGCTGACGACCGACAGCGCGGATCGCCGTCTCGGGGCCGAGGGAGGTTCGGCGTGGGTGACCGGATCAGCATGAAACATCAAAGACTCCTATAAATTTCCGGACTTCACGACGCGGACGCGCAAGAGATCAGGGCTACCGGGCCGCCGGGGCTCTGCAATGAACCACTGGCCCGGCGGCCGGCAGATGCCTACGGTTCGACGCTGGTTGCCTTGAACTCCCAGAGAACCTGCCCTGTTGTCGACGTATTGAGCAGCGCCGCGTCGGCCGGCAGCGTCACAGTGAAACAGAAGTGCCGCGGGGTCATGTCGCCGTTGAGGATGATCGGGGTGCTTCCGCCGGCCGTCGCCACGCTTCCACCTGCCGGCCAGCCTGCGGGCGTGGTACCCGCGACGCTGCAGCTGGCGGCCTCGGTGACGGTGAGTTCGAGTTCGCCGGCCAACGCGGACGTGTTGCCGGACGGAGCGAGGGTCACCGATGCATTCAATGCCGATGCCGCCGGCCCGACCCGCAGCGACACCGGGGCTTTGACCGATTCACCGGGCGTGAGGCTCGTGGCATCGGCCAGCGGGAATGTGAAGGTGCCGGCCGTCGGTCCCGTTGCGAACTCACCCCAGCTGGTGCCACCGTTGAAACTGCCCTGAACGTTCCACTTGTCGGTGGCGAACTCGCTCTGGCCCCAGACAGAATCACTCCAGGCCGCAAGTGTCACCGCCGCTCCCACACCGAGCACCAAACCCGCCGCAAGAATCGCTCGGATCTTGCGGCGATTACGTTTTGTGACCGTCAAACTCATAATTGAACCTCGCCTACACAAAAGGGCCAGCCAGTCCGACCCGCTTGCCCCGAGTATGAAAGTAAGGCACCAAAAAGTTTCGCGGAATGCGATTTTTATCTTCGATTTTCGAAAGCATCGCGCGCATTCTTTCAGCGCCATTACCCGAACACATCAATTGGAAAGTGTGCGAGTCCATTAAAAGCCATGGCGTCAATTGGGCCAGTGCAGCTGCGACTGACATGCAGTTATCGGAGCGCCGGCGAAGTCAGTCGCGCATCTCAGACAAACAATGGGCGGACTTGGACCACTAACGCTCAGGCTCAGGCATAAAGGCGGCGACCGTTCGCCCGAAGGTTCACCGCAACAAGTTCAGCGGCAATTCCTGAACGTGACGATCATATCGACCGGTCTACGAATTACCCGACACGGCTGATCGACAATGACCGAATAGCCATTTGTGTCGATCCCATCCTCAGAGGTGGCGATCAGCGCTCGAGGTCGGCGTAGGCCGTCTCGGCGTGCTCGGAGAAGTCGACCCCTTCTCGTTCATCTTTCGCCGACACCCTGAACCCGATGGTCCAATCGATGACCTTTCCGATTCCGAATGACACCAAGAATGTGTAAAGAGCTACCGCAAAGATGGCGACCACTTGCTTACCCAGCAGCGCCAGTCCGCCGCCGTAGAAAAGTCCTTCGGCATCGGACGTCATCATCGAAGTCGCGAAGAGCCCGATGAGGAAGGTGCCGACCACACCACCGGTGAAGTGCACGCCGACGACATCCAGTGAATCGTCGTAGCCGAACTTGAACTTCCACAACACCACGTAGGCACACACGATTCCGGCTGCGAGGCCGACAACGGCCGCGCCGAGGGGACCCACCGATCCACACGACGGCGTGATCGCCACCAGCCCGGCGACAATGCCCGACGCGGCGCCGAAACTGGTCGGGTGCCCATCACGATTGGTCTCGACCACAAGCCAGCCGACCATTCCCAGGCCGCCCGCGATCAAGGTGTTGAGCAGGACGGCTGCGGCCATGCCGTCGGCCGCGAGCGCGGAGCCGGCATTGAAGCCGAACCATCCGAACCACAACAGTCCCGCGCCGAGCAGCACAAAAGGCAGATTGTGCGGGCGCATCGTGTCGTGGCGGAATCCCAGGCGCGGCCCCAAGACGAGTGCAAGTGCCAGCGCCGAGGCACCCGAGGTCACCTCCACCACCAGACCGCCCGCGAAGTCAAGCGCCCCGAGCTCTGCGATCCAGCCGCCGGGACCCCAGACCCAGTGCGCCACAGGCGCATAGACCAGTAGTGTCCAGATCGGTACGAACACGATCCAGGCGACGAAGCGGGCACGGTCGGCGATGGCCCCACTGATCAGTGCCGCGGTGATCACAGCGAACGTCAGCTGAAACGTCACGAACAACAAGGTCGGGATGGACCCGTGCAACGACTCCGGACCGATCCCGGCCAGCCCGAACGACTCCACGCCACCGATGAGGCCGAACCCCGCGTCGTCGGAGAACGCAAGGCTGTAGCCGGCGACCAGCCACGCGACCGCGACCAACGGGATCGCGATGAAGCTCATCATCATCATGTTCAGCACGCTGAAGCTGCGCACCATGCCGCCGTAGAACAGCGCCAGCGCCGGAGTCATCAGAAGAACCATCGCGGTCGAGACAAGTACCAGCGCAGTGGCAGCACCATCGAGCTCGGGCACAGGAGCCCTCCGTGTTCTGTGAAGAGGTGAGTGGTTGTGCTCGAAGGACAATAACCGGCACCCGATTCGTCCCGACGGGCCGTGGCGAATCTGCCCGGAGGTATCGAATCGACAACACGCCCACACCGATCGCCGGACTTCGGTAGCTTCGTTGCGACAGTCCTTTCCCGGGCCCACAGGCCACGAGTCGAACAAGGGCGGACCGCGACAATGAGCATCCCGATGACTGCGGGCGCCAACACTGCGTTGCAGTCCGCCGAAGTCCGCATCGAGGTCGGGGTGAGCGGACGGCAGCTCGACGTGTCGGCGCTGTTGGTGGCCCCGTCGGGCAAAGTGCGCAGCGACGCCGACCTGATCTTCTTCAACGCGCCCGTCGGGCCGGGGCTGCGTCACATGCCCGGTACTGCGCACGGTCCCGATGCAGTCTGCATCACCCTGGCCGCCGTTCCGTCGGCCATCGACAAGGTGGTGATCACGGCCAGCCTCGATCCCCCGGCCACCACGTTCGCCGGGACGAATCCACATGCCCGCGTCATCGATGCGGCGAACGGTGACCTGCTCGCCACGTTCGACCCGGCAAATCTCTCCGGCGAGACCGCCCTGATCGTCTTCGAGGTCTATCGGCGCGGCGGGGGGTGGAAGCTACGTGCGGTCGGGCAGGGCTACGCAGACGGATTGGCCGGGATCGCAACAGATTTCGGTATCAGCGTGGACGACCCGGACGAGACTGCGGCGACGGTGGAGCCGGTGGCGGTTCCCGCCGTCCCGGCGGCGACCCCCACCAACTCGGCGAACCATCGGCCGAACCTCGACAAAGGTCACGTGGTCCTCGAAAAACGCCAGTCGGTGGTGCTGACGAAGTTCGGCAAGCCGCTGCTGAGCAAGGTCTGGATGGGACTCGGGTGGGATCCGGTCGCCGGCAAGGGCCGGATCGATCTCGACGCGTCGTGCATCGCCTTCGATGCCAACCGAAAGGTCGTGGCGACCTGCTGGTTCTTGAAGTTGTCGATACTCGATGGCGCGGTGGCACATTCGGGTGACAACCTGACCGGCGCAGGTGAGGGCGACGACGAGGTGATCTCCGTGGACCTGGGGCGGTTGCCCCATTCGGTCACCGGCCTGGTGTTCACCGTGAACTCCTTCTCGGGCCAGCGATTCACCGACGTCGGGCGGGCCTTCTGCAGGCTCGTCGATCACGGGAGCGGCCAGGAGATGGTCCGATTCGAACTCTCCGACTCAGGCCCCACCACCGGCGTACTGATGTGCAAGATGGTTCGTGAACCATCTGGCTGGGTGATGACCGCGCTGGGCGAATACGCCGACGGGAAAACCGTGCGCAAGATGAAAAAGCCCGCAGCCGCGGCACTCTGAAGGGTCACATCGTCTTTTGTTCTTCGGTTTGCTCACATGTTGCCCGGGGTAACCACCGTCTGTCCGTGACTCGCGGCTCGGTAGGTCGGCTGAGCTGATCACTGCGTCGCAGCCCGCAGTCAAAGGAGGAACGATGAATCAGCCCCCACCGACAGATCTCTCGACCGTCCAGTTGATCGAACGCCTCTCCGAGCAGACCTCCACCCTCGTCAAGACCGAAGTGCGGAACGCACTCGATGAGGTGAAGACGAAAGGTACAAAACTCGGCATCGGCGTCGGCATCTCCGGAGCAGGTGCCCTGTTGCTGCTGTTCGGATTCGGAACACTCATCGCAGCGGCCGTCCTGGGGTTGGCCACCGCGGTGGAACCATGGCTCGCCGCACTCATCGTCGCGGCCGTGCTGGTCGTCATCGGAGCCATCGCTGCCGCGATCGGCGCGTCTCGGGCCAAGAAGGCCGTGCCGCCGGCACCGCAGGCAACCGTGCACAGCATCCAGAGGGACATCAACACCGTGAGGGAGCATCTCTGATGAGCGAACCGACGTCGTCGGGCGCAACACCCGAACCCGGAGCCACTGCGCCCACCGATGTGCCTCCGGTCGAGGAACAGCGCGCCGAGTTGGCCCAGACCGTGGACGCGCTGGCGCAGAAGTTCGACGTACCCACCCGCGTCAAGACGGCTGCCGCAGACACCGCCCACACCGCGCAGATCAAAGCCAAAGACAACCAGCAGGTCCTGGCGACCTCCGGCGCGATCGGGGCAGTGCTGCTCGTCCTGCTCATTGTTGTCCGTCGTCGCCGTTCGAAGAAGAGGGAGATCGTATGAGCGCCGTGTCCAAAGCCGCCTACAAGCCGCTGTCGATAGCCACCAGCGTCCTCGGTGGTGTCGTGGCGTCAGCCGCATTCGCTCAGGTCTGGAAGCGTCTGGGCAACGACGCCAAGGCGCCTGATCCCAAAGACCTCCAGAGGAGCAACACCGAAGTCCTGGTCGCCGCTGCACTGCAGGGCCTGATCTTCGGCCTCGTGAAAGCTGCGGTCGATCGGGCTGGTGCACGCGGCTACAAGGCGGTCACCCACGAAGACCCATCCTGATCGGGGCCCCTTCGCCACCGACTGGAACACCACCCCGGATATAGCAAGAACCCGCGTTCTGCGTGATGCAGAACGCGGGTTCTTGTCTTCGTAGCGGGGACAGGATTTGAACCTGCGACCTCTGGGTTATGAGCCCAGCGAGCTACCGAGCTGCTCCACCCCGCGGCGGTAAACACAACGTTACAGGCGGGCACCTGCGAAGTGCAAATCGCCCGCCTGTAACGCCGGTCACGCTTCTGAACTGGGCAAACGCTAGCCCGTCGGCAAAGCTTCGTAATCGCCGACGGCAGCCTGCAGATCCGTCTGAGCCTGACCGTAGGCGGTGAAGTTGCCCGACCTCAGCGCTTCCTGCATGGCGTTCAGGGCATCGTCCATCCGCTTGACGATCGCGTCTCGCTGGGGCGACGGCGGAACCACTGCCTGACCGTCGGCCGGCGGCGGCGTCGGGGTCTGTCCCTGTTGCGGTTGAGTACCGGGCTGCACCACAGGAGCGTTTTCAGCCCCCGGGATCTGCGTCACTGAGGACGGATCGATCCCGACACCTGCGAGCGCTGCCGCGACGGTGGGCGCATAACCCACCCGAGGCGGCTGGCCACTGCTGTCGTCGTACCGCACGATCACACGGACCAGACGCGGGAACGTACCCGCTGTCGACTTCGCCTGCGCGTACATCGGCACCACGTTCAGGACCCCGTTGTCACCGACCGGCAACGTCAGCAGATTGCCGAAGGTGACATCCGCTGTGTTCTCGAGGTTCTTGCGGCTCTCTGCCACGCGGGTGTCGGTCTCCATCGCACTGAAGACCTGTTTGGGACCTTCACGCTGCGTGTTCGGCGGAAGATTCTTGATGGTGATCTGACCGTAGTTCTCCGGGTCGGAGGACACGGTCACGTACGCCGCCAAGAACTCCTGCTTCAGGACGTTGAACACCGACGTCAACTGGAACGAGGACCTCTTCGTCTCAGGATCGGAGGCGACAAAGTAGTACGGCGGCTGATCGAGTCCCCGGGTGACCGCAGCGCTGTCCGTCGGATCGGCAGGCACCGACCAGAAGGCGTCTCCCTGGAAGAACGTCTGCGGGTTGGTCACGTGGTACTTCGTCAGCAGCTGACGCTGGATCTTGAACAGATCCTCCGGGTAGCGCACGTGGTCACGCAGGTCTGCGTTCTCCGCGTTGTCGAACTCCGCGCGCGACTTCACCGAATCAGGGAACACCTTCATCCAGGTCTTCAGGACGGGGTCCTTGTCGTCGAACTGGTAGAGCGTGACCTCGCCCGAGTAGGCGTCCACGGTGGCCTTCACCGAGTTGCGGACGTACGAGACCTGCCGGTTGACCTGAGTGCGTCCGGTCTGGCCCTGATTGAGCTGCTGCGCATCGGTGGTCGCATCTTCGAGCGACGTCTTCTGCGCGTAGGGGAATGCGTCGAGAGTCGTGTACCCGTCGACGATCCACTTGACCGAGCCGTCGGACATCACGGCCGGATAGGTCTTCGAGTCGACGGTCAGCCAAGGTGCGGCCTTCTTGACACGGTCACGAGGATCACGATTGTAGATGATCTTCGACTCTTCGTTGATGGCCCCCGAGAGCAGCAGGTTGCGCTCGGTGTACTTGACCGCGTAGGCAAATCGGTTGAACCAGTTGGACAACGGCACGCCGGCGTCGCCCTGGTAGGTGTACTTGGGTGTGTCCGCGGTGTCGAACTCCCGCGGCGCACCGGTGTTGCCGACGATGGCGTAGTCGGGATTCACCTTGGAGATCAGCTCACCGAAGTAGATGCGGGGCTGCGTCACCTTGATGGGCGCGTTCGCCTTGTAGTCGTCGGTCTGATAATTGCTCAGGTCACTGACGTTGAAGACGGGCTCACCGCCACCGTTGACGTCGCTCTCACTGGAGACGGCTTCGTTCACGGTGTTGGCAGGAGCGGCGATGAAGCCGTTGCCGTGGGTGTAGACGGTGTGCTTGTTCAGCCAGTTCTGCTGGTTCGCCTCGAACCTGGTGGGGTCGAGTTCCCTTGCGGCGACCACGAAGTCACGCATCTCGCCGTCGACTGTGTAACGGTCGAGGGCAAGTTGGGACGGGAAGCCGTAGAAGTTCTGCTGCCGCTTGAGCTGAGCGAAGGCCGGCGACACGATGTTGGGATCGAGGAGCCGGATGTTCGACAACGTCGGCGCGTCGGCGTCGACCTGATCGGCATCGGCCGGTTCACCGGTCCAGTTCGCCTGGGTCTTCACCCTGTCGTCACCGATTCCGTAGGCCGCCTTGGTGGCCTCGATGTTCCGGTTGATGAACTCGGCTTCCTTCTCGGCCGCGTTGGGCTTCACCGAGAACTGCTCCATGGCAGCGGGCCAGCCCACGCCGATGACCAGCGCCGACAACAACATCATGGCGGTGGCCAGGGCAGGGATACGAAGGTCGCGAAGGACCACACCGGCGAAGAACGCCAAAGCACAGATGACGGCGATCGCCATGAGGATCAACTTCGACGGCAGCACCGCGTTGATGTCGGTGTAGCTGGCGCCGTTGAAGATCTCTTGCTTACGGGTGCTGCTCAGCAGCGTGTACCGGTCGAGCCAGTACGCGATGGCCTTGAGCAACAGGAAGGTACCGGCGATGACCGCCAACTGGATTCGCGCCGCGTTGGTCAGCGTTCCGCCGCGTCCGGCGAGTCGGATCCCGCCGAAGATGTAGTGGGTCACCAAGCTGACGACAAACGCGATCACCACGACGACGAACAGGTAGTTCAGCACGAAGCGGTAGAACGGTAGATCAAACGCGTAGAAGCCGACATCGAGGCCGAACTCCGGATCCTTGCTGCCAAAGCTCTCACCGTTGAGGAACATCTGCACGGTGGACCACGAGCCCTGCGCGACCAGGCCCGCGAGAAGGCCGACCAGCAACGTCGGGATGATGGCAAACCACCGGATGCGGCTCATCACCACGGTGCGGTAGCGCGCGATCGGATCGCCTGGCCCACTCGTCGGAACGAACACCGGCCGACTGCGATAGGCGAGCCACAACGCACCGAAGATGATCAGTCCGGCAATGGCGCCGCAGATGCCGAACAGCGCGATGCGCGTCCAGATGATCTTGCTGAAGACCGAGCTGTAGCCGATGTCCTTGAACCACAACCAGTCGGTGTAGATGGTGATGAGCCTCGGCCCCACCAGCAACACCACCAGAACGATGACGGCAGTGGCGATGAGCGCCTTGCTTCGCCGCGACAACGTCGGCATTGCTGCCGGACCCCGGATTCCCACGTGTTCTACTCCAACTTTTATGCCGGGGGCACCGCACCCGGTCTTGACCAACACTTTACTTTGCGGCGCCCCGCTGCCTCGCTGAGCGTTGAAAGCCGAGAGAGCGGCCGGTATCGGCCCCTCCACTCCGCATTACTTAGAACAGTACCGATCGCAGCTGTGAACCGTCCTGTGCGTGTATGGCGTTGCTCACCGGCGGGTGAAAACGGGGGTCCCGGCCCCGCTGACAGGTGTGTTCGACCAGATCATTCGCCGCATACGGAGCCGTAGATGTCACTATTGTCCGGTGACCGATCCGCAGCCGCCCGTCCTCTCCCCCGACGCCCTGGGAAGCGCGATCCGAGAAGTCTTGGAGTTCGTCGATGCCGCCGGCTGGGGTCAGCCGCCGCAGCTGTTCGCGCTCGTGCCCACGGCGTTGCTGGCAGACACCCAACCGGACTGGGTCGACGACCACGACACATCCGAGCTCACGCTCATCGAGCAGGCCCCGCTGCCCGTGTCGCCCGACAGTGGCATGGCAGAACTCGAGCATGTTCTGGCCACCACCAGCTGGCCACTGGAAGTCGAGGGGTGCGCCCTGGTCCAGGAGATCATCGTGTTGCCACCGGAGGCCGAGAGCGATCTGGACGAGGCACTGGGCCCGCTGCTCTCCGATCCCGACGCTGCCGACCACGCTGCGCGCAGCGCCGCCGAAGCGCATCCGGAGAGTCGCGGGGCGCGTCTGGCCGCAGCGGTACTGCGTGACGGACGGGCACTGAGCCTCCTGCAGCTTGCCCCGGGCACAGAGGATGATCCCGACGCCCCGATCGAATTGCTGCAACACCCCGAGTTGGCGCCCAACCTCCTGGCCGCTCTCGCCGGGACACTGGAGAACACCCCGCCAGAGGAATAGTCGGACGAACAGTGCTCAGGGCGGGCCGCGTTTGAGGTCAGCAACCCGGTGGCGTGCGACCCGCTTCGAGTTCCTTCAATCCGTCGACGGCGTTCTGCAAGGTGTCGACCTTGACCAGGGTCAGCCCGTCAGGTGTGTCCGATTTCGCCTCGGCACAATTGCCGGACGGGACCAGAAATGCTTCGGCGCCCGCATCTTTCGCGGCCCGCATCTTGTGCGTGATGCCGCCGATCTCGCCCACGTCCCCGTCCGGGGTGATCGTCCCGGTGCCGGCGATGAAGTCGCCTCCGGTGAGCTCTCCGGGACTCAGCTTGTCGATCACGGCCAGAGTCAGCATCAACCCGGCCGACGGTCCGCCGATGTCACCGACGTTGAAATCCACGTCGAGTCCGGGGTCGCCGTTCTCCTCGGCGAGCGTGACGCCGAGGATCCCCTTCGACTCGTCGTCGGGATTGGCACCCAGGGTCACCCGCACCGTGACCGGGTTTCCGTCGCGAAGGACGTCGAGCGTCACCTCGGTGCCGGGGGCAAACCGGCCGAGCGCGGCCCGAAGGGCGTTCGGGTCTTCGACGGCCACGCCGTCGACCGCGACGATGTCGTCGCCCGGTTCGAGCTTGCCCGCCGACGGTCCGTTGTCGTCGACACCACCGACCACCTGTTCCACCGGCCGCCCCAGATAGTTCAGTGCGGCAAGCGTCGCGGAGTTCTCCGAGCCGGTCATCTGCTGCTTGTTCTCTGCGTCCACCTCGTCGTTGGACTTGCCCGGCGGGTACACCCGGTCGCGCGGCTGCAGCTCATCGTCACCGGAGAACCAGAATCCCATCGCCTGGAACAGCGTCAGGTTGTCGGTCACCGAGACGGTGGTCAGGTTGAGGTTGCCCGTCGTCGGGTCGGTCTGCGTCCCACCGATCGCGACGACATCGATCATCTCGCCGTTCGATCCGTCTTTCAGCTGGCCCAGCGTGTTGACCGTCGGACCCGGCCCCAGTGCCACGTAGGGCACCTTCACCAGCGTTCCCAGCAAGACGAACGCGACCAGGAACGCCAACGCCACCAGCAACGTGGTGACCCGCCGGTATTCCGGGGCAATTCTGAGGGACTGCATTTTCACCAGGCCCAGCGTAGAGGGTGACCGTTCGCCGAGAGCGGATGGATTAGCAGGAGGATCCGGGCTGATGCGCCGGTACCGTAGAGGTATGAATGACTTGCCTTTCGGTTTCTCTCCTTCGTCCGGCGACGACGGGGACGGTGACGAGCGCGGCAAGAAACCCGGCGATTTCGATCCCAATCAGCTCGGGCAGATGCTCTCGCAGCTCGGTCAGATGTTGTCCGGCATGGGAGCCGGTATGGGCACGGGCGGCGGTGGTGAGCCGGTCAACTATCAGGTGGCGACCTCGCTGGCCCGCCAGCAGATCGGCAAACACACCCCGGTCAGCGACCGGGAGAAGTCTGCGGTCACCGATTCGGTCCGGTTGGCCGAGGTGTGGCTCGACGCCGTGACCACACTGCCCGCGGGAGTCACCACCACCGAGGCATGGACGCCGGTGGACTGGCTTGAGAAGACGCTGCCGGTGTGGAAGACGTTGTGCAACCCGGTCGCCGAGCAGATGGCGACCACCTGGTCCAAGAACCTGCCGGAAGAAGCTCGAGATTTTGCCGGCCCCATGCTCGGCATGGTCACCCAGATGGGTGGGATGGCCTTCGGAACCCAGCTCGGGCAGGGCCTGGGCCAGCTCGCGAAAGAAGTACTGACGTCCAGCGATGTCGGCTTGCCGCTGGCTCCCACCGGAACGGCTGTGCTGCTCCCCGAAGCGATCGCCGCGTTCAGCGAGGGCCTGGAACAGCCCAGCCAGGAGATCATCGTGTTCTTGGCGGCGCGCGAGGCCGCCCATGTGCGGTTGTTCTCGCACGTGCCGTGGCTCCGCCAGCGCCTGCTCGCGACCGTCGAGGAGTACGCACGCGGGATCTCCATCGACTTCTCCGGCATCCAAGACGCCGCGGCGGGCATCGATCCGGCCCAGCTCCTGTCCGATCCGAGCAAGCTTCAGGACCTCCTCGGCGGCGGCGCGGCGTTCGAACCGAAGACCAGCCCCGCTCAGGAACACGCACTTGCCCGCCTGGAGACGCTGTTGGCGCTCATCGAGGGCTGGGTCGAAACCGTTGTCTCCCAAGCTCTCCACGACCGGATTCCGTCGGTGGGCGCACTCACCGAGACGATGCGCAGGCGACGGGCCACCGGTGGACCGGCCGAGGAGACCTTTGCCACCCTCATCGGACTCGAACTACGCCCGCGCAAGTTGCGCGAAGCCGCCGACCTCTGGCGCAAGCTGCTGGAGTCGTCGGACGTGACCACGCGCGATGGCGTGTGGGCGCACCCCGACCTGGTTCCCGACGCCGACGATCTCGACCATCCGGCGGCATTCATCGACCGGGTGATCGGTGGCGGAGTCGACGCCTTCGACGACCCGATCGCCCAACTCGAGAAGACCATCGCGGACGAGGCCAAACGAGCCGAGAAACGCCCACCCACCGACGACGAGGGCGATCAGAAGTCGCCGGGCGCCTGAGTTCTACCGGGCCGCATACGTCCTGCTCGAGCCGCATTTCGGCCTGTGGATAACTGACGTCAGCAGGCGTCGGTCACCACGTCGCGGTGGTTGAGTGGCGGCCATGGCTGTTGTGATGTCTTTGCCCCGGTTACGGCCGGAGACGGTGATCGTGTTGCGTCCCGGCGGCCGGGTGCAGGTCGGATGCGACCCGGAGACCGCCGTTGTGCTCGAACCGCCGGTCCACGTTTCCGCCGCCCGTCTGATCGGACTGCTGCGGTGGATGACCGGGCCCCGGTCGGTCACCGAGGTGACGGCCGCGGCGGCGGACATCGGGCTCGACCTCGACGAGGTCCGGGGCATTCTCGACCGTTTGGTTGCGGTCGGGATCGGACACCACTTACCGCACACGGGCGCCCAGCGCCCACTGACCATCCGTGTGCACGGCTCGGGACCACTGGCAAGCGCAGTCGCCAGAGCGGTCGCGGCAGGGGGCCACCGCGTTCGGCAATCGGTTCGGCGACCTCGACTCGCACCTGACCACCCGGACACGGAGAAGGCCTTCGCGACCTGGTCGGCCGATCTTGTGGTGCTGACCGACTTCCTCACGCACGACCCCTGGCTGATAGCGGATCTGATGAAGTCGCGGGTCCCGCACCTGACCGTCCGGCTGCGCGACGGATCCGGAGTGATCGGGCCGCTGGTGTTGCCGGGACTCACGAGCTGCCTCGTGTGCGCTGACCACCACCGGCGCGACCGCGACGCCGAGTGGCCCATCATCAGCGCCCAGCTGTTCGGTCAACGCGGGTGGGCCAGTCCGGCGACCATCGCGGGCACCGTGGCCTTGACCGTGGCGCAGATCGAACACATCACTGCTGTCACCAGCGCTGCAGCGTCGGCATCGGCATCGCCGGACCGCGATCCACCCACCACGGTGAACGCGACGATCGAGTTGCGACCGAATGCATCATCTCTGCAGATCAGACAGTGGACGCCGCACCCGCTATGCGGTTGCGGCGTGCCGGCGTGATCTAAGCTCGAAGAATCGGGAAAGGGGAACACTCAATGGCTGAGATCACACGAGGTGGAGCACGGCGCAATGCCAAGCTCGCCTCGCTTCCGCTCGGGGTGGCAGGACGGGCGGCGACGGGGTTCGGCAGACGGTTGGCAGGTGGGGACCGTGATGAGATCGCCGCAGACATGCTCGAGAAGACCGCCGAGCAGCTGTTCGCCGTCTTGGGCGAGCTGAAGGGCGGCGCCATGAAGGTGGGTCAGGCGCTGTCGATCATGGAGGCGGCTATCCCCGAGGAGTTCGGCGAACCCTTCCGTGACGCCCTCACCAAGCTCCAGGCAGAAGCGCCACCACTGCCCGCAGCCAAGGTGCACGGCGTGCTCGACAACCAATTGGGCACCAAGTGGCGTGACCGATTCCAGGAGTTCTCCGATGAGCCGGCGGCCTCGGCGTCCATCGGCCAGGTGCACAAAGCGGTGTGGCACGACGGCCGCGACGTCGCGGTGAAGGTGCAGTACCCCGGCGCCGACCACGCCCTCAAGGCCGATCTCAAGACCATGTCGCGGATGACCGGACTGCTCAAGCGCCTGTCCCCCGGCACCGACGTCAAGTCGATGATGGACGAGCTCATCGAGCGCACCGAAGACGAACTGAACTACACGAAGGAAGCCAACAACCAGCGGGCCTTCGCCAAGGGATTCGCCGACGACCCCAATTTCGTGGTGCCCCGGGTGGTCGCTTCGGCCCCCAAAGTTGTTGTGTCGGAGTGGATCACCGGAACACCCATGTCGAAGGTGATCAAGAACGGCACACAGGAGGAGCGAAACGACGCCGCGGCGAAGATGACCGAGTTCGAGGTCAGCTCACCGAAGCGGGTAGGACTGGTCCATGGCGATCCTCATCCGGGGAACTTCCAGTTCCTCGCCGATGGCCGGATGGCGATTCTCGACTTCGGCGCCGTGGGCATCTACCCGAACGGTCTGCCTGCGGCGACCGGACCGATCCTCCGGCTGTGCCGCGACAACAAATACGACGAGCTGAAAGAAGAAATGGTGCGAGCCAACTTCATTCAGCGCTCTCATCAGGACAAGGTCACCCCGAGTGACCTCGAGGCGTACCTGCGTCCGTACGTCGATCCGCTCTACAGCGAGTCTTTCCACTTCACCCGCAAATGGCTGCAGCGGGCGGCGGGCGCAGCCTCGGATCCGCGTGGCGACGTCTACCGCACATCACGAAACCTGAACTGTCCCAAGGAATATGTGATGGTGTTCCGGGTTCTCGGCGGCTGTGTGGGTATCGCAGCCCAACTCGACGCAGAGGCCCCCTATCGGGCGATCATGGAGAAATGGGTCGACGGGCTGGCTGAGTAGAAGGCACCAGCTGATTCAGACACACGAGCGGGCGGTCTGTGTATTTCTCACAGACCGCCCGCTCTGTCGTCGCGCCGACGGGCTCATGCCGCCGTCTGGTTCTTACGTGGCCGTCCGCGGGGACGCTTACGGGCGATCACCACACCCTGATCGAAGATCTCTCCACCCCACACGCCCCACGGCTCACCGCGTTCGAGTGCCTCGGCCAGGCATTCCCGTCGTAGTGGGCAATCGGCGCACAACGCCTTCGCCTGCTCGAGCTGACTCGGGTTCTCGGAAAACCACAGGTCCGCGTCGGCGTACTGGCATGGCAACTCGGTCTTGGATATGTCCAGTGCGAGCCCGCCGCCTATATATGACTCGAGTAACTCGGTCATCAGTTCCTCCACTGTCGAATGTGCTCTCGGATTTGTCTTGAAAACCCGGGCTCACAGTGGGGGAACTACAGATGTTCCACTTCACACAAGTGAGGCCACGGGTTCGCTGTTGCGACTCGCCGTGGCCTCGAATGAATTGATCTGTGTCAGATCGTCGTTCGTCGGGGTCGCACGGGAAGCGCTGAGCGGTTTACCGCCGGAATCGCTGCTTTCAGAGCCAGGAGTTCCGGCTTCATGGCGGCGATTGCGGGGGTATGTCCGGGTCGCGGACGCAGGCCTTGGACAGGCAGATGCCACGACTCGCACACGCCGGCGGCGCTGATGAAATCGTTCACGGTTCCTGTCCTTTCCTGCTCGTTCGAGATGCACATTCGGTGCGATGTGGTGGCTCGGTGATCACTCGAACACATCGAGTAGCCCCTCGCCTTGGTGATGTGGATCAGCCTAAACGTCGACGCCGAGATTGCACAACCTATTTTTGACCTGCAGTTTTTCCGAGATCTCAGGCGAAGGATCGTCCACCGGTCAGCCCCCGCCGTTGTCGCGGACCAGAGCGAGCAAATCCTCGCCGTACTGGTCCAGCTTCTTGGCGCCGATCCCCGGTATGGCAACGAGCGCAGGCACATCCCCGGGTTGCTGCTCGGCGATCGCGATCAGCGTGTTGTCGGAGAAGACCACGTAGGCGGGAACCTTCTGTTCCTTGGCCCTGCCGCTACGCCACTCCTTGAGAGCGACCAGCAAACCCTCGTCGAGGTCGGACGGACAACTCTCGCATCGACCCAACAGCGAGGCGGTCTTGCCGAGAAGCGCTTTCCCGCAGACTCGGCAGCGCGGCCCCGATCGCTTCCGTTTCGGTTCGGCGATCCGGGAGGCGGGCGAGTCGTCCGGGACGAGATCGGCAAGAAATCTCGAACGCCGTCGCGAACGCCTGCCACCCTCATTGCGCGCGAGTGCCCACGACAGCTGCAGGTGTTCGCGCGCCCGGGTGATTCCGACGTACAGCAGCCGCCTTTCCTCTTCGATTGCCACATCGCCGGCGTTGATGGCCTGGCTGATCGGCACGGAGCCATCCACCATGCCCACCAGGAACACGGCGTCCCATTCGAGCCCCTTGGCGGCGTGTAGCGATGACAGCGTGACACCCTGCACGGTCGGTGGATGCCGCGCTTCAGCACGGGCTGCCAGTTCGCGGGACAACTCGGTCAGGGTGAGGTGCTCGTTCTCGTGCACCATCTCCTCGGTCAGATTCAGCAAGGCCCGCAGAGACTCCCAACGCTCTCGCGCCTGGGCGCCGGCCGGCGGGTCGTCGCTCAGACCAAGCGGAACGAGGATGGCCCGCAGCAGGGTGACCACATCTGCCTCGGCCGGCAGGTCGTCACGGCCGGCGGTCTGCTGCACGGCCCGCATCGCCTGCCGGATCTCTGATCGGGCGAAGAACGCCTCGCCTCCGCGTACCTGGTACGGGATGCCGGCCGCGGTCAGCGCCTGCTCATGGGCTTCGGACTGGGCGTTGATGCGATACAGGATCGCGATCTCGGATCCGGGAACACCTTGGGCCATCAACCGTTTGATCGCCTTCGCGACGGCGGCGGCTTCAGCCGGCTCGTCGTCGTACTCGGCGAAATCCGGCGCGGGCCCGGGCGGTCGTTGCCCGATGAGCTGCAGGCGGGTACCCGCGATGCGACCGCGGGCGGCTCCGATCACGCGGTTGGCCAGACCGACCACCTGCGGGGTGGATCGGTAATCGCGCTCGAGGCGGACCACCATCGCCTCCGGGAAGCGCCGGGAGAAGTCGAGAAGGTAACTCGGGGTCGCGCCGGTGAACGAGTAGATCGTCTGGTTGGCGTCGCCCACCACCGTGAGGTCGTCACGCTCACCCAGCCAGGCATTGAGCAGCGCCTGCTGCGCGGGCGTCACGTCCTGATACTCATCGACAACAAAACAGCGATACCGGTCGCGGAACTCCTCGGCGACCACTGGATGGTCGTCGAGGATCGCCCGGGTCATCAGCAGCAGGTCGTCGAAGTCGAGGAGCTGATCTCCCGAGGGCGATACCTTGAGCTGTTCGTAACGCTCGTAGACCAGCGCGACCTGTTCCGCCGGCATAGGCGCCTCTCGCCGCGACTTGGACACCTCCACCGCGTACTGATCCGGACCGATCAACGAGCCTTTTGCCCATTCGATCTCCGAGATCAGGTCACGAAGAGAGTCGGTGGTGGTGGGCGCCCCCGCCGACCGGGCCGCGCGGGAGACCACGGGAAACTTGTTGTCGAGCAGTTCCCACTGGTTGTCGCCGATCGCCTGCGGCCAGAAGTACCTGAGTTGCCGCATGGCCGCGGCGTGGAATGTCAACGCCTGCACCGCGTTACCCGACCCGGCGATTCCCAGTGAACGGAGCCGGGTCCGCATCTCTCCGGCAGCGCGCGCCGTGAATGTGACCGCCAGCACCTGACTGCCCCGCACATGACCGTCGCCGACCAGGTGCGCGATCCGCCGGGTGATCGTGCGCGTCTTGCCGGTGCCGGCGCCTGCGAGCACACACACCGGGCCGCGAGGGGCGAGCACCGCCGCCTGCTGTTCGGGGTCCAGTGAGTCCATGTGCCCAGTATTCCAACGAGGGCCGACACCACTACGTCCGCCCGCCGCAGCGGACGGGAACAGCTGTGGCAGTCGTGGTGTTATGTAGGCGTGACTACCGAGAACGCGACTTTGACCATGTACACCACCACCTGGTGCGGGTACTGCAAGCGCCTGAAGATGGGCCTGCGCAGTCAGGGCATCGAGTGGGTGGAAATCGACATCGAGCAGGATCCCAGCGCCGCTGACTTCGTCGGCAGTGTGAACGGCGGCAACCACGTGGTTCCCACCGTGAAGTTCGCCGATGGCAGCACCGCGACGAACCCGACGGTCGCCGACGTCCGCAAGAAGCTCGGGGTCTAGGCCCCGCCAGATGTATCGGGCGGTGGCACCAACCGCCCCGGCTCCGACTGCCCGGCTCCCCCGACGCGGGACGCCGGGCGGTCTGTGTCTGCGGGGGTATGCGCCCAGGCGCGGATGAGCGCACTCGCGATCGAGATCGATCCCGGCAATCTCAGCCGGGCATCGTCGATGATCGGCTTGCCGTCGGCTCCCAGCCAATCCTGCTGCGCTTCGAGCGCTTCGAGCACCTCTGAGCGGCTGAACCACTCGGCGTCCGCGATCTCTCCGTCGATGAAATCGAGAGCCTGATCCGGGTCTGCCGTGACCTCGAATCCCACCATCAGGGACCGGGGAAAGGGCCACGGTTGCGACCCGACGTACTGCGGGTCCCAGCAGTCCAGACCCACCTCTTCGTGCACCTCGCGCACCACACATTGCTCCAGCGATTCACCGGGCTCGACGAATCCGGCCAGCGTCGAGAACCAGCGCTCGGGCCACTGCGACTGTCTGCCCAGCAGTATCCGGTCGGCGCCGTCGTGGACCACCGTGATGATCGCCGGGTCCGTTCGGGGGAACTCCTCGCGGCCACTGATGGTGTTACGGCGGACCCAGCCGCCTTTCGCAGGCTCGGTCGGATTGCCGTCGACCGGTGAAAAACGGGCTGAGTCATGCCAATTGAGCACTCCCAGCGCGGTGGACAGGATTCCGGCCTCGTCGGCGCCGAGGAGCTGCGCTCCACGCCTCGGGTCGTCTTTCGGCCCGTCGATGACGTCGAACCGCATGGCCCACATGTCGGTGCCCTCTTCGGGATGCAGGCCGAGGAACACCGCCTCCGGCGGGGGTTCGTCACCGACGTCCACCGCCATGATCCAGCCAAGACCGTCCTCGCCCACCGGATACCGGCCCGACGGGTCAATCTGCAGGAGTAGGGCGTGCGGCCATCCTTCTGTCAGTCGTTGCTTGTCGTGCCTGATCTCGTCCGCACGGTTGTACACCGCACGCGACAACATCGGTGGCTTGTCGAACTCAAATCGCCGCAAGCGAATTCACCTCTCGCCTCGGATCGATCTCGTCTCGGCCGGGTAGTTCGGTCATCCCTGGCCCTGCCGCACATAGAGCAGTCGATCACCGTGCTCGATCGCGTCGACCTTGCTGTCGTCGATGCGGTGCAGCGTGCCGCCCCGCACCACGCCGAGGACGATCTCGGACAGATGCCGGGGCGACCCACCCACCTCGTCCGGTTCCACGTCCCGCTCCGCGATCGCAAATCCCTCGTCAGGAGTCAGGAGGTCCTCGATCACCTGGACGACGGTGGGAGTGCTGGTGGCCAACCCCAGCAGGCGGCCGGCGGTCTCTGAACTCACCACCACCGAGTCGGCGCCCGATTGACGGATCAGGTGGGTGTTCTCCGCTTCGCGGATGGACGCGACGATCTTCGCGTTCGGCGCGAGTTCGCGTGCGGTCAACGTCGCCAGGACTGCTGTGTCGTCGCGGTTCGCGGCCACGATGATGGAGGACGCATGTTGGGCGCCCGCAAGTCGCAGCACATCGGATCGGGTCGCGTCGCCGCGCACGGTCACCAGCCCCTTGGCGGCAGCGTTGTCGAGCACGGTCTGGTCACCGTCCACCACAACGATTTCCGAAGGCTTCTGGCCGTCGGCGATCATCGCCTTGACTGCTGTTTTGCCCTTGGTCCCGTACCCGATCACCACGGTGTGATTACGCACCTTGTTCCTCCAACGCTGAATTTTGAGAGCTTGACGGGATCGCTCGGTCAGCACTTCCAACGTGGTGCCGACCAACACGATCAGGAACATGACGCGTAGCGGCGTGATCACCAGCACGTTGATCAGTCGTGCCTCCGGGGTGAACGGGGTGATGTCGCCGTAGCCAGTGGTCGAGAGCGACACAGTGGCGTAGTACAGACAGTCGAGGAACGAGAGTTCGCTGTCCTGGACGTCTCGATAACCGTCGCGGTCGAGGTAGACGATGAAGACGGCGGCGAAGAGGGCGACCAGGGCGAAGATGACCCGACGAGAGATCGCCCGACCCGGGCTGGACTGCATCTCGGGGATACGGACGACACCGACCAGCGCGTGGTCGGGCATGTCGGTCAGCTCTTCGCTCTTGAACCGCCGGCGGAACCTGCCTGCGGGCATCAATGCCTCCCGACAAAGGCGCCGACACGGCGCCGGGAAAATTGCGTACGCACAAGTGGGGACTGTAGTCCTTTTCCGCACCGGTGGTAATCAACACCGATCTCGTCGCCATCAGGCATGGTGGACGCATGAACAGTGGCAAGCACAAGTTGCGGCAGTTGACGTTTCCCGATGATGCGACGCTGGCGAAGCGGATGGGCATCGGCCTGCTGGGAATCGGCGCCCTGCACTTCCTCGCACCCAAACCGTTCGATGACCTGATCCCCGAGGAACTGCCAGGTAATCCGCGTGCCTACACATATGGCTCCGGCGTTGTGGAACTCGCGGTCGGCGGCGCCCTTCTCGCTCCCCGGACCCGTCGCTTCGCCGGACTGTTCTCGGTTCTGCTGTTCATCGGCGTGTACCCCGGGAACATCAACATGGTGCGCATCTACCGCAACAAACCGCTGCCCTACCGGCTGGTCGCGTGGGCCCGCCTGCCCTTCCAGTTCCCCATGGTGTGGGCGGGATGGCGGGTCTGGAAGACCGCACCCAAGGTCTGACCGGATCAGGGGCGTTCTCGCTTCTCACGTCTGATGAGGTCGGCCAGTCCGGTGCGGTCGGGCAGGTTCGCGGGTTCGAGCGTGGTGTTGGACCGTACGTAGTGGAACGCCGCCCGCACCTTCTCCAGGTCGACGCCGGTCAGTTCCGCCCAGGCCACCCGGTAGGCGGCGAGCTGGACGAACACCGACTTCTCCTGTGCCGCAGTGGGTCGGGCACCGGTCTTCCAATCCACCACGGTGAAGCCGCCGTCCGGTTCGGAGAACACCGCATCGATCCGGCCCCGGACGATGGTGTCGGCGATGACCGTCTCGAACGGCACCTCGACCTCGATGGGGTTCCTCGCGGCCCACCGGGACCGGAGGAACTGCTCCCGCAGCACCTCCAGGTCGGCGTCCGAGCCCCCTTCGGCATCGGCCGCTCCCGGCAATTCGTCGATGTCGAGCAGTCGGGTGGCGCCGAACCTGCGTTCCACCCAGGCATGGAAGGCGGTGCCGCGGCGGGCCAGAGGATTGGGTTTGAACGGCAACGGCCTGCGCAGGCGCCGGGCAAAGGTCTCCTCGTCCTTGTCCAGTTCGACGAGCTGGCTGACCGACAGATGTTGCGGCATCGTCACCTCGATGTCGGTGCCGAGGCCACTTTCCCGTTCGGTGAGCAGCACCGCGAGGTCGTTGGCCCAATCGCGGACCTGCGGGTCGTCGGCCGACAGGTCGGGTTCGGGTTCGGCGCCCATGTCGAAGAGGGCCGGCTCGCCGCGGGATCGCAACGCGGCGCGCACGAGGTCGGCGCCACGTTCGACACCAGGACGGCGGGAACCGAGCGGATCAGCGGGCCACGGCACTCCGGCGGTCAACGCCGCCAAGGGATTGTCGGCGTTCTCTTGGGGAGTCGCCGCCCAGCCCGCGATGGTCAATCCCGGTGCGCCGTCGCTCGAGGTCTCGATCAGCCGAGAAGCGATGTCGTGCAACTCGGTCAAGAAGATCGAGGGTCCACGAGGTTTGTCACCGCCGTCGGACCAGTGATGCCCCGAGATGACCAATGCCCTCTTGGTCCGCGTCAAGGCCACGTACAGCAGTCGCCGATCCTCTTCGAGCTTGCGGTTGCGCAAAGCGTCCTTGTGAGCCTCGATTGCGTCCTCGAGTTCTTTGCGGTTCTCGAGTTCGGCCAGCTCTAGCGGTGGGAAGCCCTCGGCGCCCAGTGTCTCGGCGAGGTCGCCCCGCAGCTCCGCGGGTAGTTCCCGCGCACTACCGAGCCAGGTCCCGTCGGCCTTTCCACCCGGGAAGATGTTCGTGCACAGATGTGCGATCACCACAACGTCCCATTCGAGGCCCTTGGCCGCGTGCACGGTGAGGATCTGGACGCGGTCTTCGGCGATCTCGACCTTGCCCGGTTCCAGACCCTTCTCGATGTCGGCGGCAGACTCGAGAAAGGCGAGCAGTCCAGGCAGGGTGGCGGCCGACCGCTCGGTGTAGTCGGCCACGTACTCGGCAAAGGCGTCGAGATGTTCGCGCCCGGTGATGTTGCCTCGCAGACCCCGTGCCCGGATCTGCGCCTCGACATCGACGCCGATGACCCTCTCCACCTCGGCGACCAACTCGGGTAACGGTTGCCCCATCCGGGCCCGCAGGATGGTCAGCTGGTGACCGAATGATTTGATCCTGCGGTACCCGTCGGGTGAATACCGTTGCGCCGGACCCGGGTCGGCCAGTGCATCACCGAGACCGGCTTGATCCACCACCTCGGTCGGCACCGCGGAATCGAGCGCGCTGTCGAGTTCTTCCAGACTCGTCATCGTGCCGGTGACGATGTTGGTACCGGCGGCGAGGTCGCGCGCACGCGCCCACAGGGCAGCGATGTCACGCGCCCCGAGCCGCCACCGCGGTCCGGTGAGGAGTCGCACGGCAGCCGTCCCCGCCATGGGATCAGCCATGAGACGGAGCATCGCCACCACGTCCTGGACCTCCGGTACACCCAGCAGGCCGCCGATGCCGACCACTTCCGCCGCGATGCCACGATCGGTGAGTTCGGCCGCGAGCGGCGCCGAATCCTCGTTGCGGCGCACCAGGATCGCCACCGTCGGCGGTGGACCCTCGGCACGGTTGTACTCGTCTTCGATCTGGTCGACGATCCACTCACGCTCCTGCACCACGGTCTCGGTCAGAGCCATGGTGATGGTCCCGGTCGGAGCATCGTCACGCGGCCGCAAGATGCTCACCGGCACACCCCGCCGTCGCAGCTCCTCGGACGCGGCGTTGGCCATGTCGAGAGCGTGGCGGGCGTTGCGCCAGCTGGTCAGCAGTTCCAGGCGTTGCGCGGGAGTTCCGTCGCTGCAACGGAAATCGGTGGTGAAGCGTGGCAGATTGGCTGCCGACGCGCCGCGCCAGCCATAGATCGACTGGATCGGGTCACCGACCGCGGTCACCGCAATCCCGGCGCCCCGCGGCACCCCGGGCGGCGTTCCGAACAGCTCCGACAGCAGCACGCGCTGGGAATGTCCGGTGTCCTGGTATTCGTCGAGCAACACCGCGCCGATGGCGGCGCGTTCGGACTCGCCCACCTCCGGGTGACGCGCGACGAGTTGGGCAGCCAGCGACATCTGACTACCGAAGTCGAGCACGTTCGCCTCGCGCATCGCAGCGCCCAACGCGGCCACCAGCGGCATCAACGCCCGCCGCTCATCGATGACGGACTGGATGGACCGGAGCTTCTGAGGCGGCTCAGGGCGTTGCCTACCGGTCGGGGGCAGGGTGTCGATGAGCTCGTAGAGCGAGTCGCCCGCGGTGGCGAGCTGGTCGAGGTCCACCAGGTGCTCGGCGAGCTCGCTGTAGAGCTTCAGTACCGATTCGGTCACGCCGCCAGGGGTTTTGGTGGTCTCGAGGTCATCGGTCCACCCCGCCACCACCGAGAACGCCAGTTGCCACAGTTCGGTTTCGCTGAGCAAGGTGGCCGAGGGTTCGACGGGCAGGAGCAATCCGTAGTCGGCGATCAGCCTGCCGGCGTAGGCGTGGTAGGTACTCACCTGCGGATCTGCCGACCGAAGCCGGCCACGCAACGTGCCGTCGGGGTCCCAGTTCTGCATCGCCGGCGATCCCGCGAGCATCGACAACCGCCGGCGGATGCGCGCGGCGAGTTCTTGGGCGGCCTTTCGGGTGAAGGTCAGGCCCAACACCGCGTCCGGCTCGACCAGACGGTTGGCCACCAGCCACACCACCCGGGAAGCCATGGTCTCGGTTTTGCCTGCACCCGCCCCCGCGACCACCAGCACGGGCTCCATCGGCGCCTCGATCACCTCGACCTGCTCATCGGTGGGCGAGGGCAGACCAAGCGCCGCCGACAGGACCCGGGCGGAGATCCTCGTCATCGTTCCGGTGTCAGCCATCGGTCACGGTCCTGCCGTCGAGTTGGGCCGGGCAGCTCGCGGTGAGTGGACAGTGCCCGCATCCGTCGTTCACGGTGGCCACGAACTGCGGCCCGATACTGCGGTGGGCGGCCGCCCGCACCACGGCGAGCCACTGCTCCACCTGCTCTTCCGACAGGGGCGGCTGATCGCGTTGCGCCGCACCGGTTTTGTTGTTCGAGTTGTTGACGTAGACGAGCGATCCCCCACCTGGGTCGACCGGGCCGACAGCCTGCACACCACCGAGCCGCAAGGCGAGCTGATAGGTGGCCAGCTGCGCGTGCTCCTGGGCGGCCTGCACCGACAACGTGGTCTTGCCGGTCTTCACATCCACCACCACCGGGCGTCCGGCGCTGTCCTGTTCGAGCCGGTCGATGCGCCCGCGTAACCGCACCTCGGGCATGCCGACGGTGTCTCCGTCGGCGTCCTGAACCGTGGCGGGTTCGATACGCGCATCCACGTCCACCTCGACACCCACCTCGGTGAGCGTCTCGCGGGACACCTTCAGCCAGCGCTGGAAGTTGGTGAGCATCTCCTCGGTGCGTTCGAGTTCGCGGCGCGAGAACCATGGCGCCCCGACATCCACCTGGTCCCAGACCCGCCGCAGTGCAGCGGTGACATCGTCGGGTGGGATCTCTCCGGCGACTGCCTGCACAAGTGTGTGGACAAGGGTTCCGGCGACGGCCGGCCGCGAATCGCCGTCGCGGCCGCCGTACCGCTCCAGCATCCAGCGCAGCGAGCAGGTGCCCAACGCCTCCACACTGGAGGGCGAAAGGGTCAGCGGCCCAGCCGACTCCGACCACAGAGGGATCTCCGAGCTGGGAGCAGCAAGGCCGTACCACTGGTCGGGATGCGCACCCGGAACACCGGCGTCGGCGAGCTCGGCGAGCATGTCTGCGGCGGCTTTGGCCCGCTCCGTAGGCGTATCGGTGTCTGCGCACACCTCGGCGCGCAACTCGGCGACCAGCGACGACAGCGACAGCACCCGTCGCAGACCGGGCTCCACCGGGAGCTCCAGTTCGATCTCATCGTCGTCCACGGCCCCCTTCTCGACGATCGCGGCCAATTCGCCGATGAACCGTGAGGGCGCGGCATCTCCGCTCCCGTCGTCGACAGCACTGACCATCAGTCGATCGCGAGCCCGCGTGCACGCCACCAGCAGCAGTCGACGCTCCTCGGCAAGAGCCATCGCGGTGCGCGAGATGGTGTCCAGCGCATCGGCATCCACGCCATCGAGAAGATCGACCAACTGTCCGGTACCGAGAATGCTCCCCCGGCTGCGCAGGCTCGGCCACAAACCGTCCTGAACACCCGCGACCGCCACCACATCCCATTCGCGACCGGTGGCCGCATGGGCGGACAACACCGTGACGGCGTCCGATGACGCCTGCGCCATGCGGGATTCGGTGGGGATCTGCAACGCCCCGAGGTAATCCAGGAACCCACCGAGTGTCGCGGCAGGCAGGCTGTCGGTGAAGCTCGCCGCCGCGTCGAACAGCGCCACCATCGCATCGAGGTCCCGATCGGCCTGCGCACCGCCGGGTCCGTGGTCGCGGCGCATCACCTGATTCGACCATCGCGGGCCGAGTCCGGTGGCCTGCCACGCCTCCCAGAGGATCTCCTCGATACCGCGGCGGTTCTCGTACGCCACGCGAGCTGCGCCGATGACCGCGAGAACCCTTGCCAGCGGCTGCTTCTCGGCGTCGGTCAGCCCATCGAGGTAATGGGCGACATCGATGGGGTCATGCTCGACTCGCACCCGGTGGCCGGTGACCAGTTCGGCGATGACCGACGCGGAGTCGCGGTCTCCGCCGGATTCGGTCTCGATACGACGCAGTCCACGCCGCAGCCGCCGCAGCGCAGCCGGGTCGGCTCCTCCGATGGGTCCCGCGAGCAGTTCGAGCGCTTCGTCCGGCTCCAGCGATTCCGACACCGCACGCAGGG
This sequence comes from Williamsia muralis NBRC 105860, assembly GCF_001598915.1. Taxonomy (GTDB): domain Bacteria; phylum Actinomycetota; class Actinomycetes; order Mycobacteriales; family Mycobacteriaceae; genus Williamsia; species Williamsia muralis. Next base: position 81,326 of record NZ_BDAP01000004.1, read on the forward strand.
CCAGCAGCATCGCCGCCACCGAGCGTTGACGCGCGAGTGGGATCTCGCTGGCCGGTGTCATCACCGGCACACCGGCTGAGCGCAGCGCGCGTCGCAGCGGCGCCATCGCGCGGGGCACCGATCGGACGATGACCGCCATCTCCGACCACGGGACATCGTCGTAGAGGTGCGCCCGGCGCATCATGTCGGCGATGGCCGTGGCCTCTTTGGCGGCCGATCCGTAGATCTTCACCACGGGCACCGGCCCACCCCGGTCGGCGGCCTCGGCTCGGCGCCGACGGGGACCCGGGAGCCGCGCGGCGATCGCCGCGCCCAGGTCGCTGATGGGCTTGCTCGACCGGAAGTTGTTGTCGAGCAGAATGTCCCGATCCGGGTCGTCGAGTTCGTCGAGAAACCGCGAACTGGCCCCGCGGAAGCCATAGATCGCCTGGTCACCGTCGCCGGCGACCACCGTCTGGTGTGTTCCCGCCCCGATCAGCTCGACGAGGGTGGCGGCCTGCGGATCGAGGTGCTGGGCGTCGTCGACCAGCAGATACCGCACCCGTGCTCGCTCGCGCCGCAGCAGATCGGGGTCGGTTGCGAAAGCTGTGAGAGCAGAGCCCACCAGCTCTGCGGCGTCGACTGCGGGCGCGGTTGCCTGAGGTGCCTCCAGCCCGACCGCCCCCCGCAGCAGACCGCTCTGCTCGTACTGACGGTAGGCCTTGCCGACCGCCTCCCACTCCGGACGCTTGTGCCTGCGGCCCAGCGCCATCAGGTCCTCGGGCCCCACACCGCGTTCGGCGGCCCGCATCATCATGTCCCGCAATGCCTGTGCAAATCCGTTGGTGCCCAGAGCCGGCCGCAATCGCGGCGGCCAATAGCCGGCACCGTCCTCGATGTCACCGGCCAGCAGTTCCCGCAACACCGCATCCTGCTCGGCGCCGGTGATCAGGCGCGGCGGCGGATTGTCGTGTGCGGCCGCCTGCAGGCGAAGCACCGCAAACGCATAGGAGTGCACGGTGCGGACGATCGGCTCGCGGGTGGCCCGCGGAGCGCGGCCCGCTCCCCCGGCGCGCTGAGCCAGCAGTCGCGCGGTGATCTGCTCACGCAACTCGGTGGCTGCCCGTCGCCCGGCGGCCAGGACCAGCAGCGACTCCGGATCGATCGCCGGGTCGGCGAGACGGGCCACCGCGAGGTCGACGATCAGTGACGTCTTTCCCGTGCCCGGGCCTCCGTGAACCCGCAGTGGGTGGAAACCCGGTGACGCGGTGCCGCCGGGACGGTCGATCAACAACTGCACCCGCTCTGGCCAGGTACGCGGTTGCGCCGGAGGGATGGGCGCCGACACCAGTCGCGTCGTCATGGCTGGCACACGGTCTCCTTCCTCTGGTTCCTCCACGATGGTGTCACGGGTGGCCGACATGTCGACCGCACCACCATCGCCCAGCCGCGCCCGGGTCGGTACTGCGTGCCCGACCACGGTCGGGCACGATTGGTCCCATGGCTGGTTTGAACGTGGAACTGTACGGCCCCGCAGACGGCGACCCCGTCCTCGCATTGCATGGCGTCACCGGCCACGGCAAGCGGTGGGCGGACCTCGCCGCAGCGCTGCCCGACGCCAGGATCATCGCCCCGGACCTGCTCGGACACGGATTCTCGACCTGGGAACCGCCGTGGTCCATCGACGCACACGTGGCTGCCCTGGCTGACGCGGTCGAGGCCCACGCGTCGTCCCCTGTGGTCCTGGTGGGTCATTCCTTCGGCGGAGCACTTGCCCTGCATCTGTCACGACTGGTCCCCGATCACATCCGGTCGCTGGTGCTGCTCGATCCGGCCATCGGCCTCGAACCCGCCCGGCTCATGGACATCGCGACCAGCTACATCACCCATCACGACTACCCGGACGAGGCGGCCGCACGTGCGGAGAAGCTGGGCGAGTCGTGGGCCGAACTACCTCCGGACCTGCTGGATCGAGAGGTCGCCGACCACCTGACCACCGCAGGTGAGCGGATGAACTGGCGCGTCCACCCGGGGACCGTGGTCACCACATGGAGCGAATTGGCCCGCCCCTTTGTGCTACCCCCACCGCACATGCCGGTCGATCTGGTTCAGGCCTTGCGCGTGCAACCGCCGTACGTCACCGCCGATCTACTCGAAGCGCTTGCGGCACAACAGGGCGAGCTCTTCTCGCTGTACGAGGAGGACTGCGACCACATGGTTCCCTTCGCCCGCCCCGAACTGACCGCGCGCCTGGTCGCGGAGGCCCTGGCGCGTCCACGATCCGAGAGCTGATGGCGAAGATCACCGACGATCAGGTCGAACGCGTACGCGCGATCGTGGCGTCGGTACCTGCCGGCAAGGTGACCACCTACGGTGACGTGGCAGCGGCTGCGGGCCTGTCGAGCCCCCGCATCGTCGGATGGATCATGCGAACCGACTCGGCTGATCTACCGTGGCACCGGGTGATCAGCGCCGCCGGCACACCGGCTCCGCACCTGCGTGACCGCCAGCTCGAAAACCTACGCGCCGAGGGTGTTCCGGTGTTCGACGGCCGAGTCGACATGAAGATCGCCCGAGCCGACCTGGCCTGACCCGCCCCACCACCCACAGAATTCGCGCCACCTGCCGAGGTTCGCGCCGGTTGTGGCCGGCGCGGATGTCGGGAGGTGGCGCGAATTCTGTGGTGGGAAGGTGCTCAGAGACCGGCGGCGACCACGGGGCGCACCGACCTCATCCGGCGCACGACCAGGTCGACGACACGGGGGTCGGTACCCAGGGGCTGAGCCACACCATCAGCGCCGGCGTCGTGGAGCCGATCGTGGAACAGCCCATGCGCCAACAGATATGAGGCGATGAAGACGCGGCGCCCGGTGCGAGCCCTGGTGTCGGCGACGACGTCCGCGATGCGCGGTTGGGCAGTGGCCACATACCCGACCGGAACCGGCTCACCGATCATCGTGCTTAGCAGGTTGGCGGCACGCCGGACCTGTCCGAGCGCGAACAGATCGGAAGATCCCGCTGCGGCGAGTACAACGGAATCGCCTCGGCGCCAGCCAGTTTCGGACAGACGCAACGCCAAGACCCGCGCCAGCTCGGGATCGGGACCCAGCGACCGCGAGACGGAGACGCCTTGATGGCCGCTGGCCTCGATGTGTTCGGGAAGATCTTTGCGGACGTGATAGCCGGAGGCCAGGAACGCCGGGACGACCACCGCGGGCCCGTCGATCCCGCGCAACACCTCTGAGGGCGAAGGGCCGAGTACGTCGACGAACGCAACGCGCGTACTGCCGATCTGGGCCGAGACCTTGTCCGCGAGGTCCGCGATCATCGATACGCCGTGTTCAGAGCGGGTCCCATGTGCGACCAGGATGGGTTGCGCGTCGATTCCTTTGATTCTCATGCGTTTTCCCCTTCCTCGTACTCGACGTCGACAGAGAGGCGGTAGCCACGTTTGACAACGGTCTGGATCATCCGGGGGTCACCGAGGCCCGCTCGCAGGCGTGCCATGGCGGTCTCCACCGCGTGGGTGTCGCCGCCGCCTCCGGGGAGTTCGGTGAGCAGTGCATGCCGTGACACCACCCTGCCGGGGCGGCGCGCGAGTGCTTTGAGCAGGGTCAGACCTGCCGGCGACAGCGGCCGGAGCTCGCCGTCGACCATCACCGAACGACTGCGGATCGACATGTCGTGACCGGCGACGCGCAGAGTCGGCACCCGGCGGGGCAACTCTTCGGCGATGTGCCGGGCAAGAGCACCGAGGCGAAAGCGATTCGGCCGCGAGGTGGGCACCCGCAACGCCGCGAGCGGGCCGGCGGTGACCGACCCCACACACATGACGTGGACGTCGGTTCGCAGAGCGTCCAGAAGCGCATCGAGCCGCCCCGTGTCCTGGGCCCGACCGAGCATCGATGCGACGGCCGGAGCACTGGTGAACGACACCGCGTCCATCTCACCACCCACGATGGCCGAGATCATCTGGTCCATCGCAGTGGTGTCCTGCGGCGGCAGCCACCGGTAGACCGGGATCGGCAGCACCTCTGCACCCGCCTCGCGCAACACCTCGCAGAAGTCGGGCAGTGGCTCCCACTCGGTGGTGGCGCCGTGCAGCTGCACGCCCACCCGGGTGCCCTCGACACCCTCGTCGAGCAGGTGCTCGAGAACTTCACTCGACGATTCGTTGGGTGGCGACCATTCCTCCCGCAAACCGGCAGCGCGGATCGCGCCCTTTGCTTTCGGCCCGCGCGCCAGCAGCCGGGTGGGTTCGAGCGCGGCGACCAATCGCTCCGCAACACCCCAGTCCTCGGCCGCCTCCATCCACCCGCGGAACCCGATACCGGTTGTGGCGACGACGATTTCCGGCGCGTTGGCGATGATCTGATCGGTGACCGACCGCAACTCTGCGTCGTCGGCCAGCGGGATGATCTCGATCGCCGGGGCGTGCTCCACCTGCGCGCCGCGTCGTTCCAGCAACGCGGCGAACTCGTTGGCACGCCTGGCCGCCGTGATGCCGATCGTGAATCCGGTCAATGGACCGGATTCGCAGTCGGCGATTCGATCACCCGCTTTCACTAGACCTCCATGTCTCACGCGATCGGCGTTTGCACTCGATGGGGCCTGACCTGGACGAGACCGGCCTTGATCCGTACGTCGTACACCGGCAGGACAACGGATTCGTCGCTGAGGCAACGTCCGTCGACCAGCGAGAAAACCTGCTTGAGCAACGGCGAGGCCACGGTGGGCTCACCGGCGCGGTCCCCGACCAGGCCGCGAGACATCACCGCTGCACGTCCGAAGGGGTCGATGTTCCCCACGGCATGAAGGGTGTCGTCGGTGAGGCGGAACAAGGCCACCTGTTCGTCCCCGGGCAGGAGCACGGCCACTCCCCTCCCTGGTACGAGCTGGTCGAACGGGCACGCCGCAGTCCATGTGGCTGCGACTTCATCAACCCGAGTGTCATCAACGAGACTCATGGTCAGCTTCCTCCGTTCGCCGGCGGGCGTACGCCGGGCTGCGGTGTTCCCAAGAGTACCGGTACCTTGCGTCCGCTACCTTCCGAGAACTCGATGGTGGGGTCCGGCTGGGCAGGTGCGTTGACGAACGAGACGAACCGGGAGAGCTTCTCCTCGTCTTCGAGGACTCCGGACCATTCATCCTTGTACCCGGCGACATGCGACTCCATCGCCGTTTCGAGTTCGGCTGCGATTCCCAGGCTGTCATCACACACGACGGCCTTGAGGTGATCGAGACCACCCTCGAGCGAATCGATCCACGGCGCCGTGCGCTGCAGCCGGTCCGCGGTGCGGATGTAGAACATCAGGAAACGGTCGATGTAGGCGACAAGCGTCCTGTCATCGATGCCAGAAGCCAAAAGCTGTGCGTGCGCGGGGCTTTGACCACCGTTGCCGCCCACATACAGGTTCCAGCCGTGTTCGGTGGCGATGACACCCACGTCTTTACCGCGGGCCTCGGCACACTCTCGGGCACAACCGGACACCCCGAACTTGATCTTGTGGGGCGAACGCAGACCGCGGTAACGCTTTTCGAGGTCGACGGCCATGCCCACCGAATCCTGGACGCCGTAGCGGCACCAGCTCGTACCGACACAACTCTTCACCGTGCGCAGGCTCTTGCCGTAGGCCTGCCCGGACTCCATGCCCGCGTCGACGAGCTTGCGCCAGATGAGCGGCAACTGCTCCACCCTGGCCCCGAACATGTCGATCCGCTGGCCGCCGGTCACCTTGATGTAGAGCCCGAACTCCTTGGCCACCTCGCCGATCACGATCAGCTGCTCCGCGGTGACCTCGCCGCCGGGCATCCGTGGCACCACCGAATACGTGCCGTTCTTCTGCATGTTGGCCAAGAAGTGGTCGTTGGTGTCCTGCAGGGCGGCCTGCTCTCCCGACAGGATGTGGTCGCTCGAGGTGGAGGCGAGGATCGAGGCCACGGTCGGCTTGCAGATCTCGCATCCCCCGCCCTTGCCGTACCGTGCCACGAGGTCGGTGAAGGTCCGGATACCGGTCGCCCGGACGATCTCGAAGAGTTCACTGCGCGACTGGTGGAAGTGATCGCACAATGACTTCGACACCGCGACACCGGAATCGGCCAGCAAGCGGTTGATCGACGGGATACAGCCACCGCACGTGGTGCCCGCCTTGGTGCACGTCTTCACCGCGGTGACGTCCTGGGCGCCATGGGCGATCGCACTGCAGATGTCGCCTTTGCTGACCCCGTTGCACGAGCAGATCTCGGCGGAATCCGGGAGGGCCGACAGACCCACACCTTCGCCGGCAGCCGGCGCGATCAGCGCTGCGGGATCGCCGGGCAACGGGCCACCGACCATCGGTTTGAGTAGCGCGTACTGACCGGCATCGCCGACGAGCACCCCACCGAGAAGGGTCTTGGCATCATCGGAGACAACAACTTTGGCGTAGGTACCGGCAACGGGATCGTTGAAGACCACCTCGAGCGCACCTTCGGAGGCACCCATCGCGTCGCCGAAACTCGCAACATCCACGCCGAGCGCCTTGAGCTTGGTGGACAGGTCCGCGCCCGGGAACTCGGATTTGCCACCCAAGAGCCGGTCGGCCACGACCTCGGCGGTGCTGTACCCCGGGGCGACCAACCCGTAGCAGACACCGTTGACCGCGGCGACCTCGCCGATGGCGTAGATGTCGGGATCGGCCGTGCGGCATCCGTCGTCCACCAGGACGCCGCCGCGCTCACCGACGTCGAGCCCCGCATCGCGTGCGAGCTGGTCGCGGGGCCGGATGCCGGCCGAGAACACCAGCAGGGCAGCGTTGTCGATGCTGCTGCCGTCGGAGAGGGTGACGTGGAGAGTGTTGTCGCCGGCCGGTTCGATGGCCGTGGTCCCGACACCGGTGTGCACACTCACCCCGAGTTCGGTGACGAGGCCCGCGAGCAGCGCGCCGCCACCCTCGTCCACCTGCAGCGGCATGAGCCGCGGCGCGAACTCCACCACATGTGGTTTGAGTCCGAGCAGCTTGAGTGCGTTGGCCGCCTCGAGCCCGAGCAGGCCGCCCCCGACAACCACCGCGTTGGCCCCTGCCGGTGCCGCCTCTGCGGTGGCACGGATCTTGTCGAGGTCGTCGAGTGTGCGGTAGACGAAACAGTTCGGCGAATCGGCTCCCTGTACCGGCGGCACAAACGGATACGAACCGGTCGCGATCACCAGCGCGTCGAACACGATGCTCGAGTCGTCGTCGAGGACGGCCGTACGCGCAACCCGGTTGATCGAGGTGACCGACCGGCCCACCAGCAAGGTCACCAGCGGGTCGCCCGGGTAGGTGTTGCCCTCGAGCGCCAACTCGTCGGGATCCCAACTGTTCACATAAGACGAAAGTCCTACGCGGTCGTAGGCGGGGCTGGGTTCGTCACAGACGACCACCACACGCCACTGGTCGGTGACGTCACGTTCGCGGAGTTCCTGAACGAACCGATGGCCGACCATCCCATGGCCTACCACCACAACTGTTTTGCTGGGCACTGGTACCCCTCCTAGTACTTCTGTTGGTCTCTCAGGCATCGGCTGTTGCCAGCCATTCACAAAGTCCCTCGACAACGGATTCACAACTGCCGCAACCTGTTGTGGCCCGTGTGGCATCAGCCATCGCCATGGGGCTGCGCGCACCTTTGCGCCACGCATCGGTCAGGTTCTTCTTGGACACCGAGTTGCACCGGCAGATGATCGCGTCGCCCGGCATCTGGGCCGGACTCGCCGATTCGGTTGCGCCACCGATGAGGTGGCCGAGCAGCAGGCGCATTCGATCGCTGGGCACCGGCGCACCGGAGTCGAACAACTGCGTGATGGTGCCCACCACCTCGGGATTGCCGAGCAGTACCGCACCGACCAGACGGTCCTTACGCACAACCACTTTCGCGTAACGCCCGCGATGAGGGTCGGACAGGGTCAGCACCTCGGCCTCGAGGTCGCCCGGGTCGGTATCGACCTCCCCCATCGACGCGAGATCCACGTCGTGTGCCTTCAGACGCAGGATCTGCTGCGTCCCCTCATAGGCGGTCTGCTGGTCACCGAGCAGGTTCTGTGCCACCGTCTCGGCCATCTCCCAGCCCGGTTGCACCAAGCCGTAGACGATGTCGCGGTGCTGGGCGCATTCGCCGATCGCGTAGATCGACGGATCGTTTGTGCGCAGATGATCATCGACCTTGATGCCGCGCTCGACCGCGAGGTCCGCAGCGGTGGCGAGCTCGACGTTGGGAGCGATGCCGGCGGTGACGATCACGAGATCGGCGCCCAGGGTGGAGCCGTCGGTGAGCACCACTTCCCGGCCTGTTCCCGGCTCGTCCCGAACCGCGGTGACCCGGCTGCCGAGCACCACGTCCATCCCGATCTCACGCAGCACGCGGGTCAGCACTGCGCCGCCGGCGGCGTCCATCTGCTTCTCCATCGGGAAGCTCCGTGGATGGACAACCGTCACCTGGGCCCCGCGCAGCAGCGCGCCGCGCGCGGCCTCGAGTCCGAGAAGTCCGCCACCGACAACAACCACTCGTGTTCCCTCGCGGAGCGACGACACGATCGATTCGCAGTCGGCCAGGTTGCGGAACGCGATCACACCCTCGATCGGGCGACCCGATTCCGCGAGCGCACCGTCGATCGGCGGGATGAAAGCACGGCTGCCGGTGGCGAAGACCAGACTGTCGTAGCCGTGCACCGTGCCGTCGTCGCAGTGCACGGTCTTGGTGTCGCGGTCCACACGCTCGACCCGAACGCCGGTGTGCGTCTGCAGGTTCCGTTCGGAATACCAGTTGTCGGCGCGAAGCCTGGTGTCGGCGGGTGTGATCCGGCCGGCCACCACGTTCGACATCAGGATGCGGTTGTACGCCGATCCGGGCTCGTCGCCGATGACCACGCTGGTGACGCGCTCGCCCGCGGGATCCCGCCGGTGCAGTTCTTCCTGCAATCGGGCGCCGGCCATTCCGTTTCCGATGATCACCACACGCCTGGTCATGGCACCTCTCCAACGATCGGTCGAGCTCCGCTGCGCTGCGTCTCCCCGGCGACTGGTCGAGCTCCGCTGCGCTGCGTCTCCCCGGCGACTGGTCGAGCTCCGCTGCGCTGCGTCTCCCCGACTGACCGAGCCGGCAACTCCAACGGCTCCAACCGCACCGCACACGCCTTGAACTCGGGCATGCGGCTGGTGGGGTCCAACTCGGGATTGGTGAGCAGGTTGGCCCGCTGGTCACCCGCGTAGTGAAAGGGCAGGAACACCGTGTCCGGTCGCAGTGACTCGACGCAGCGTGCCGCGGCGGTCATCGTCCCCCGCCGCGAGGTCACACGCACCTGCTGACCGTCAGCGACCCCGAGTCGTTCTGCGGTGTCGGTGTTCACCTCGACGAACATCGGACCGGCCGCGTCGGCGAGGTCTTTGACGTAGCGGGTCTGCGCACCGGACTGGTAGTGCGTCAGCACCCGGCCCGTGGTGCACACCAGCGGGTATTGCGCGTTCGCAGGTTCCGTCGGTCCGCGGTAGTCGACCGCGATGAACTTCGCGCGGCCGTCGTCGGTGGCGAACCGGTCGAGGAAGATCCTGGGGGTGCCGGGATGGCCGATCTCCGGACACGGCCAGTGGAGCGCCTCGTCATCGTCGAGTCGTTCGTAGGTGATCCCGGTGTAGTCGGCAGCGCCACCCGCCGATGCCGCACGCAGTTCGTCGAACACCTCGCGAGGGTCGGTCTTGAAGCGGTGTGCCGGCTGACCGAGGCGGACCGCGAGTTCGGACAGGACCTCGAGCTCGCTGCGGGGGCCGTCGGGAACGGGGACCGCCTGGCGACGCCGAAGGACCCGGCCCTCCAGGGAGGTCATGGTGCCCTCTTCTTCTGCCCACTGCAGAACCGGCAGCACCACGTCGGCCAATTGCGCTGTCTCCGACAGCAGGAAGTCGTTGACCACCAGCATCTCCAGCGATTCGAGTCGCTCGACCACGTGCCCCGCCCGCGGCGCCGAGACGGCCAGGTTCGCGCCGTGCACCATGAGCATCTTGGGTCCGCCGGGCTGTCCGAGTGATTCGAGCAATTCGTAGGCACTCTTGCCCGGGCCGGGCAGATCGTCCGGGTCGATGCCCCACACCTCGGCCACATGCGCACGGGCGGCGGGATCGGTGATCTTGCGGTAACCCGGCAGTTGATCGGCCTTCTGGCCGTGTTCGCGGCCGCCTTGGCCGTTCCCCTGACCCGTGATGCAGCCGTATCCGCTGCCCTCACGACCGCACAGGCCCAGGACCAGGGACAGACCGATGACGGCACTGACCGTGTCTGTACCGCTCGAATGTTGTTCGGCGCCTCGTGCTGTCAGCACGTACGCACCTTTGCCCGCCGCGCGGGCGCCTGCGAGCATCGCAACCGTGCGACGCAACGCACTCACCGGAACCCCGGTGACACGCTCGGTACGTTCGGGCCACCATTGCGCAGCCGCGCGCCAGAAGTCGTCGAAGCCGTTGGTCCGGTCGGCGACGTAGTCGAGATCGGCATAGCCCTCGGTGACGGCAATGTGCGCGAGCCCCAGTGCCAGAGGCAGATCCGTGCCCGGCGACAGTTGCAGATGTACACCGCCGTCGGCGACCGCCCGTTCCACCGTGGCGGTCCGGCGTGGGTCTGCGACCACCAGCCCGCCTGCTCGTGCGGCCGTCATCAGATGACCGACCATCGGCGGCATGGTCTCGGCGATGTTGCCGCCGAGGATGACGATGCACTCTGCCGAACCGAGGTCGGCGAGCGGGAAAGGCAAACCCCGGTCCAGTCCGAACGACTTGATGCCCGCCGCCGCGGCCGAACTCATGCAGAAGCGGCCGTTGTAGTCGATGTTCGACGTACCCAGTGCCACCCGGGCGAACTTGCCCAGCTGGTAAGCCTTTTCGTTGGTCAGTCCACCGCCACCGAAAATCCCGACCGCGTCGGCGCCGTACTCGCTGCGGGCCCGGGCAAATCCGGACGCGACGACGTCGAGCGCGTCCTCCCACGTGGTGGGCGTCAGGACTCCGTTGCGCCGCACCAACGGAGCGGTCAGGCGGTTGGGGTTGCGCAGCACATCGGCAGCGGTCCAACCCTTCTGGCACAGACCGCCCCGATTGGTGGGGAACTGCCGAGGCGTGACCACGGCATCGGCGGCTCCGTTGCCGCTGATGTTCATCGCACACTGCAGACCGCAATACGGGCAGTGTGTGGCGGTCCCGACCGACCCCGCGGCGAACTCGCCGGCGGAGCGGTTGCCCGGCTCGCCGAGGGGCAGATCGATGGACACGGCTTCAGCAGTCATGATCAGGCGGTGACCGGTGTGGTGGTGGACGAGTCCTCGAGCGCGCGGGTCTTGTCGGTCGATTCGATCGACCGGCGGACGTAGAACCAGTAGGTGATGCCGGCGGCAACCACATAGAAGGCCAGGAAGATCCAGAATGCCTGCGTGGCAGACTGATTCGACTTGTAACTGTCTCGCAGCACCAGGTTGATGGCCACACCGCCGAGTCCACCGAACGCTCCGGCGATACCGATCAGGGCTCCGGACATCGACCGCGACCAGTTGGCCTTGCCGAGCGGATTGAGCGCAGGGTTGACCTTTGCCTTGTGTTCCCAGATCGCGGGGATGATCTTGTACACCGAACCGTTGGCGATACCCGAGATGACGAAGAGCAACACGAAGCCGATGACAAAGGCTGTGAGGGTGCCACCGGTGATCTTCTTGTCGTTGGCATCGGACAGGGCACTGGCAGCCACGAGGATGGATGACGCGGCCACCATCGAGATGAAGCAGTACATCGTGATCTTGCCGCCACCGATCTTGTCGGCGAGCTTGCCACCGTAAGGCCGGCTGATCGACCCGAGAAGTGGTCCGATCCAGGCGATCTGGGCTGCGGCGAGGGCCGGCTTGGTGGCGCCGTTGGCGGTGAACGAGATGTTGAGCACCTGGCTGAAGGCGAATCCGAATCCGATGAACGAACCGAATGTGCCGACGTAGAGCAGCGAGATGATCCAGGTGTCCTTGTACTTCAGCGTCTCGAGCATCGCCTTGCCGCTCGAGGTCTGGTGGTCGAGGTTGTCCATGTAGAGCGCTGCACCCACACCGGCAACCGCGAGCAGCACCAGGTAGATGGCGCAGAGGATCTCGGGCTTGTCCGAGGCCACCCAGATCACGAACAGGCCGACCAGCTGGATCGCGGGGACACCGATGTTGCCGCCACCGGCGTTGAGGCCGAGGGCCCAGCCCTTGAGCCGCTGCGGGTAGAAGGCGTTGATGTTGGTCATCGAGGAGGCGAAGTTGCCGCCACCGAAGCCGGTGAGTGCGGCGACGAAGAGGAACCATCCGAACCCGAAGTCACCGGGGTTCAACACCAGCATCAACGTCAGGCCCGTGGGGATCATCAGGACAACCGCGGAGAAGATCGCCCAGTTGCGGCCGCCGAAGATGGCGGTTGCCTGGGTGTAGGGAATCCGCAGACACGAACCGACGAATGTCGCGGTGGCGCCGATGACGAACTTCTGGTCGAGGCTGATGCCGTATTCCGGTCCGAGGAGCAGCGCGAGAGCCGAGAACATGGACCAGATCGAGAATCCGACGTGTTCGCAGATCACGGACCAGATCAGATTGCGCTTGGCGATGGCAGCGTTGCCGTTGTCCCAAGCCTCTACATCCTCTGGATCCCAGTCGGTGATGTAGTGCTTTCGTTTGGTGCCAGTAACGGTCACTAGGCCCTCCTCAGGGGTCCGGCGCGAATTGGCGGGTGCCTGAGGAGAACCGTAGGAAACGGGTGTTGCCGCAATTTTGCATTCAATGACCGAACAATCACAGTGTTCTCACTCCGGTACGTCACCGAACGTGAGAAGGCGGGAACACAAAAACCCGCCAGCTGCCGGGCCGAACTGAGTATTCCCAGCTCAGAGGGTGCTGTCAGACGAGGAAGCGCACCATGTCGGCTACGCGCTGCAGGCCGGGAAGGGCTCCAGCGGTGGATCGCGGATGTAACGCGTGCACGGCAAGACGGAACATCACGGCCCGCAACATCATCTGCGGCCACTCGGGCAGGTCTTCCCAGCGGTCCACGAGACCATCGTCTGCGCCGCCCCAGGCGAGCGCATCGACCACCACGACGGCGGCCGCCCACGCTGCGGGTCGCCAATACGGCGTGATATCCGTGATCCCGGGGGCCGCTGCGCCCGCGAACAGAACCGTGCCGAACAGGTCACCGTGGACCAGCTGGGACGGCGACGACACCTTGGTGCGCAGCTTTGCAAGCGTGTGCAGGATCTCCAGACTGGTGACCCCGTCGGGTGACGTGGGGTCGCCCATGCCCGCGGCCTTTGCCGAACGCAACGGCACATCGTCCCAGGCCGCGCGGTCGGCGGCGGTGAACACGTCGACGTCGTTGTAGGGCGGCGCGGGAGGCTGCATCAGGAATCTCGGGCGTTCGAGTTCGGCCGTCGCCTCGTGCAGCCGGTCGGCCAGCGAGACGACTTCGTCGTAGCGCGGTTCCGGAGTTCCGGCGATGTAGGTGTCCGCTCGCCAGCCCGACACCACGTACCGGCCGTCGGACGATCGCACAGGGCGCGCGATGCGGACGCCTTCGACGTACAGGGTTTCTCTGACCTTGGCCGACCAGGCAGCCCGGGCGTGGTCGGGAACCAGCGACAACACCGTCTCGCCGATCCGCCAACCACCTTCCCAGCCCTCACCGAGAGCCACCACGGGATGTTGCGTCAGCCCGAAGGTCTGCAGCACATGCTCCGGAGGCTCGACGGAGGTCAAGTCAGAGGTCACCCGTCAAACGTTACCGGCGTGACCGCGAGATTCAGAGCAGGCAGCGCAGGTGTCGTCGCACCAGCGTCCGTGCCTGCCGCAGGTGGTAGCTACGTCAGTAGACCGGCAACGCCGGATCGACCTGCTTGGCCCACGCGGTGATCCCGCCCTGCAGATGGGTGGCGTCGGAGAAACCGGCCTTCTTGACCGCGGCCAGCGCCTCTGCGGACCGGATCCCGGTCTTGCAATAGAGCACCGCCGGCCGGTCCTGCGGCAGCTGGGCCAACCCCTCGCCCGACTCGATGTCGCCCTTGGGGATCAGGGTGGCGCCGTCGATCCGGACGATGTCCCACTCCACCGGCTCACGCACGTCGATCAGGGCGATCTTCTCGCCGGAGTCCAGCCGTTGCTTGAGTTCGACGGCGGTCAGGGTCGAGTCGGCCGCAGCCGAGACACCCTCATCCGACACGACACCGCAGAATGCGTCGTAGTCGATCAGTTCGGTGATCTTCGGCGCCTCCGGATCCTTCCGGAGCTTGATGGTGCGGTACCGCATGTCCAGCGCGTCGTACACCATCAGCCGGCCGAGCAGCGTCTCGCCGATACCGGTGATGAGCTTGATCGCCTCGGTCCCCATGATCGACCCGATCGATGCGCACAGGATTCCGAGCACGCCGCCCTCGGCGCACGACGGCACCATCCCGGGCGGCGGGGCTTCGGGGTAGAGATCGCGGTAGTTCAGACCGAGGCCGTCCGGCGCATCTTCCCAGAACACCGAGGCCTGGCCCTCGAACCGATAGATCGAACCCCACACATAAGGTTTGCCGGCGAGGACAGCCGCATCGTTCACCAGGTAACGCGTCGCGAAGTTGTCGGTACCGTCCACGATCAGGTCGTAGGCGCTGAACAGTTCGATCGCGTTGTCGTTGTCCAGTCGCACCTTGTGGGTGTTCACCGTGACGAGCGGATTGATCTCAAGGATGGAGTCGCGCGCGGAATCGGCTTTCGGCCGGCCGACATCGGACTGCCCGTGGATCACCTGCCGCTGGAGATTCGATTCGTCCACCTCGTCGAACTCGACGATGCCGATCGTTCCGACCCCGGCGGCCGCGAGGTAGAGCAACGCCGGGGAACCGAGTCCGCCCGCGCCGATCACCAGCACCTTGGCGTTCTTCAGACGTTTCTGCCCGTCGACACCGAGGTCGGGGATGATCAGGTGCCTGCTGTATCTGGCGACCTCGTCGCGGGTCAGCTCGGCAGCGGGTTCGACCAGTGGCGGCAACGTTGACATCTCGGGCTCCTCACGAAGTGCGCGTGACGGTGATGGTCGTCGGTCCGGCCACCCCACGTAGGTGCAACGAGCATTTGCCCGGGAAGATTCCGGCAGCCCCGGCCTGTGCGGTGGCCGAGCTCAGCGTTCCGGGAAAGGCCAGGGGTTGGGGTTGCAGACGTAGTCGCGGTTGGCCTTCATGTCCGGATCGAGCGCCATGATCTCGCTGTTCGCGGTGCCGAATGTCTGCTGCATCATGATCGGCGCCAGAGAGCCGTTCATCTTGCAGGGCTCATGCGCCTCGAACCCGATCGCATGCCCGATCTCGTGATTGATCAGATATTGCCGATAGCCGAGATCGTCACCCTGATACGACGTCGCGCCGCGGACCCATCGCGCCTCGTTGAGCGTGACCCGGGATTCCGGCGGGTAGTAGCACGAGGTCTCGAGCTTGATCTCGTATCCGCACAGCTGTCGCGTGGTGTCGGGGGACGTGAGCGTCACCCGGAAATCGGGGTCGCCGTTGTCGATCCGACGGAATGACACGGTGCCGTCGCCGATCCAGCTCTTCGGGTTGGCGAGTGTCGTGTCGATCAACTTGGCGAACGTGGGGTCGCCGCCGAAGTCGCCCGACGCCAGGCCGTTCTCGACCTCGACGGTGTAGGTGTACTCCTGGCCCCCGGTGCCCACGCGAGTCGTGGTCCCGGGCACCACGTGATAGCCGGCCGCGCCCTTCTCCGTGAAAGGACCGCCGGCGGGCAGGACACCGGCAGGCAGTTGCTCCAGGGGCACAGACTTCGGGGGTGCCCCGATGGCGGTGGTCTGATCCCGCACGTTGGTGTTGCGAACGGCATCGGGATCGGAGTCGACAACGCGGTCGGAACCGCCGTCCTGGTGGGATTGGACGGTGAGCACGATCATCACGATCGTCAGCACGACGAGGACCGGGATGGCGTACGCCCGCCAACCGTAGGTGGTGACGAATCGACCAACCGCCGATTGCTTCTTACGGTCTTTCGCGCGGTCCGCACGCGGCCTGCCCGGTTCGTCGATGGGATCCCAGCGGGCACGTAACGGCTGGTCAGGGGCGGGCCGGCCGGAGACGGGACGGTGTACGTCGGTTTCCTGGTTCGCGAGGTGGGCGTCGGCCTCTGCCGCACGCCTCGCGGCGCGGCGCGCCCGATCGACTGTCCTGCTGGTCTGATCGGGGTCGGTACTTCGCCGCGTCCGGTCGGAGCCGGCGGTCCGACGGGTCCGTTCGGGATCGGCGGTGTCGCGCGGTGTACGCCGCGTTTCCGTCGGTCCCGAGCCGCCAGCACCAGTCACCGTTAAACCTTCTCACAGGCATCCACGATTCATCTGTAGGCAACCACCGGTGGCGCACATCGCGGGCGGATATACCCTCAGACCATGACTGAATCGGCTGCCGCAGGCACCGGAACGAACTCGACCACCGCCGGTGGCGGACGTCGAAGCGTCCGGATGCCGCGCAGCGCGCGGCGACTACAACTGCTGGACGCCGCCAGCGAGATCTTCGTCGAGCGCGGCTACCACTCGGCGGGGATGGACGAGATCGCCGTACACGCCGGGGTCAGCAAACCTGTTCTCTATCAACACTTTCCGAGCAAGCTCGACCTATACCTCGCGGTACTCGATTCCCATGCCGAGTCGATGGTGAACCGTGTCACCGGGGCCCTGCTCAGTTCCACCGACAACCGTCATCGGGTACGTGCCGCAGTGCAGGCGTTCTTCGATTTCATCGACGAGGACAGCCAGGGATACCGGCTCATCTTCCGCTCGGACGCTCTCGATCCGGCCGCGATCAGGCGTGTCGAAGGCGCAACCGAAGCGTGCGTCGACGCCGTCTACGGACTGGTGATGCACGACTCGGGGCTCGATCCGCACCGGTCGAGGATGCTGGCGGCCGGACTGGTGGGGACCAGCCAGGTCAACGCCCGGCACTGGCTGGACGCCAAGCGTCCGGTGACCAAGGAAGAGGCCGTGGACATCACGGTGACCATGCTCTGGGGCGGGCTGTCCCGAGTGCCGCTTCAGCAGTCCTCCGGCATCCTCGAGAACTAGCCCGGCCCCCCGGCCGAGCGTCAGATGGCGCCGAAACCGACCTTGCGTGCATCGGAGATGCCGACCTCGACGTAGGCGATCTTGGTGACCGGGATCAGGAAACGTGCGCCCTTGTCGTCCCGCAGACGCAGCAGCTGATCGCCGCCGGCCAGCGCGGACTCCACCGCGGCATGGGCGTCATCACTGCTCTGATCGGTGTGCACCACGATCTCGCGTGCACTGTCGGTGATCCCGATCTTCACATCAACGGCCACAGAATCCTCCACAGGTCTTCACGATTGGATCTCACAGGTCGAGCTCGGTGAACAGGTCCCGACTCTCGTTCCAAGGCTAGTCGCACTCACGAGTGCCGACGACGCCAGCCCGGAGGCAGCGGCTCAGCCCAGGCCCATGTCGGCCATCCGGCGAGCGTGCCGCTCCTGGATGGAATCGAAGAACGTCACGATCCGGTTCAGATCGGACTGGACCGAGAACAGCAGCTCGGTCAATTCCTCCTGGCCGGCGAGCACGTACTGCGTCTGGGTGATCGCCTCCCCGAGAAGCCTGCGTCCCCAGAGGGTGAGGGGCGACTTCAGGTCGGGGTCTGCGGCGACCGCGTCACGGACGGCGGTGGCGGCGAAGTCCGAGTGCCCCGTCTCCGACATCACCTTGCGGACCACGGCCTCGGCCTCAGGCGGCAGGGTGCCGGCGATCTCGAGATAGAAATCCGCGGCCAGACCATCGCCGACGTAGGCCTTGACCAGCGACTCCTGCCAACTGCTCGGCACGGTCGACGCGTGGTAGCGCTCGAGTACGGCCTCGTACTTCTCGATCGCGTCGTACACGTCCACCCCGCGCGCACGCAGTTCCTCCTGCAGGATCTCGAAGTGGGCCATCTCCGCGGCGGCCATGCTGGCCATCGCCACGCGTCCCCGGATTCCCGGGGCCATCACGGCCTCGGAGGTCAGGCGGTAGAACGCGGCCAGTTCACCGCACGCCAGGACCCCGAAGAGTTCGGTGATTCCAGGGTGATCGAAGGGGACCGAGGTGGCGACATCCGACACCGGCGGTTCGGTTTGTGAACCAGACGACATGGTCTCCAGTGTAGTCAGCAGCTCACCGTCCGCGACGACTGAGCACGCGCGCAGGCCGGATGGACATCCGGCGGGTCGCCGACTCGATGTTGGCAATATGCCGAGGACACGTACACTGCGAGGAGTAAGCCAAGCGCCTTAGCTGGCTCACACGGACATTGTGCGCGCACCGACGGCAGCCCGATTGAACAAAATCGGCCCGATTCGCCCGATACCGGTCATGCGAGTCCTCGGCAGATCGAGGATCCAGAGCTGACCTGTTGGTTGATTCTTGCAGTGCGCGCGGGAAAGCACTTTGCGGAAGGCAATCAACTGAACACCGACAATCACACCTCAGATACGAACACCGAGACTGCAGTCTCCCTGGACGACGTCGTCGAGGCCGAAGAGCACGTCATCGTCGCCGAGGACCACGTCTCCCCCACCTTCGCCGAGCTCGGCGTCCGGCAGGAGATCGTCGACGCCCTCGCCGCCGACGGCATCACGAACACCTTCGCGATCCAGGAGCTCACGCTTCCCCTGGCCATGGCGGGCGACGATCTCATCGGCCAGGCACGGACCGGCATGGGCAAGACCCTCGGCTTCGGCGTCCCCCTGTTGCAGCGGGTGTCGCAGGCCACCGCGGACGCCGGCGAGCCCGGCATCCGCAAGCTCGACGGCACTCCCCGCGCACTGATCATCGTGCCCACGCGCGAGCTGTGCATCCAGGTGACCGACGACCTCGAGGTCGCGGCCAAGGGCCTGCACGTCGACACCGCGGACGGGCAGAACCGGCCCATCCGCCTGCTCTCGATCTTCGGCGGCCGGCCGTTCGAGCATCAGATCAGCGAGCTGAAGATCGGTATCGACGTCGTGGTGGGTACTCCCGGGCGTCTGCTCGACCTCGCCCGCCAGGGCCACCTGATCCTGGGCAAGGTGCAGGTCCTGGTTCTCGACGAGGCCGACGAGATGCTCGACCTGGGATTCCTCCCCGACATCGAACGAATCATGAGCTCGCTGCCGGATGCCCGTCAGACCATGCTCTTCTCGGCCACGATGCCCGGGCCGATCGTGACCCTGGCCCGCACATTCTTGACCAAGCCGACGCACATCCGCGCCGAGCACGCCAACGATTCGGCGATCCACGAGCGCACCACGCAGTACGTGTACCGCGCGCACGCCCTCGACAAGGCCGAGCTCGTCGCCCGCATCCTTCAGGCCGAGGGTCGCGGCGCCACAATGGTTTTCACCCGGACCAAGCGCACAGCCCAGAAGGTCGCCGATGACCTCGCCGAGCGCGGGTTCGCCGTCGGTGCCGTTCACGGAGACCTCGGACAGGTCGCGCGCGAGAAGGCCCTGACTGCCTTCCGCGAGGGGCGCATCAACGTACTCGTCGCCACCGATGTCGCCGCCCGAGGAATCGACATCGACGACGTCACCCACGTCATCAACTACCAGTGCCCCGACGACGAGAAGACCTACGTGCACCGCATCGGCCGCACGGGGCGCGCCGGACGGACCGGTATCGCCGTGACGCTGGTCGACTGGGACGAGCTGCACCGCTGGGAGATGATCAGCAAGGCGCTCGACCTGGCCAAGGACGAGCCTGCCGAAACCTATTCCAGCTCACCGCATCTGCGTTCGGACCTCAACATCCCGGAGTCGGCCAATGGCCGGATCGGATCGGGCGGCGCGGCACGCGAAGACCGCAAAGAACGTGAACCCCGCTCGGGTGGACGTTCCTCGGGGTCGGGTCGCCGCGAATCCGGAAGCCGAGAAACCGCAGGCCGCGAGTCCGGCCAGCGCGAGGGGGGCCAACGCCCGTCTCGTCAGCGTCGTCGCACCCGCGGCGGCACACCGGGCGAAGGCGCCGGCGTGGCCGGCGAGGCGACCACCACCACCGAGTCCGCGAGCACCGGGTCGGCCGCCTCGACCGCACCGTCGGAGACGTCCGGACCCGGCACCGAGGGCGGCGACCGTCCGCGGCGTCGTCGACGTCGCCGTGGCGGGCAGACCTCGGGCGGCGCCGAAGGTAACGGCGAGACCGTGAGCAGCACCTCGGAGTAACTGACGGTGCCAAAGCCTGAGCGGCGAACACGGGTCGATCTCGCGGTGGCCGCGGTCATCGTTGTGGTGATCGTCGTTGCAGGCGTTGCCATCTGGTCCACCAGCGCCGTGCGCGGGACCAGCTCGGACCCCGCTCAGAACTCAGCACCTCTTCCGACCTCGGCATCGTCGGTGCCGTCGGGTCTCACCGAGGCCTGGCGCGCTGCCAGCAATGCGACCACAGTGCCCGTTGTGATCGGCCCGGTGGTGGTCACCGGCGACGGTGGGACCGTCATCGGACACGACCCGTCGACGGGACGTGAACTCTGGTCCTATCGCCGCGACCTGCCGCTGTGCGGGGTTGCCGGCTGGCCCGGCGCGGGACGCGATTACGTCATCGCGGTCTATCGCAATGCCCGCGGCTGCAGCGAGGTGACAGCTCTCTACTCCGCCACCGGACAGCGCGCGGCGTCCCGTAGTAGCGACGCCGACAGCACTCTCGACTTCAGCGTCGAGAAGGACTATTTCCTGGCACAGGGCGACACCCGGTTGGAGACGTGGCGCAGCGATCTGGTGCGCACCATCGAATACGGCCGCGTGGACGCACCCGTGAACCCAGGCGCACAACCGCGGTCCGGCTGCGAGTTGCTCTCCAGCGCAATCGGTTCCGGCCGAGTGGCAGTCGTCGAGCGGTGCGGGATCGAACCGGGGTACCGATTGACGGTTCTCGGTGCGACGCTGGACAAAGACGAGAAGCTGGACGAGCAGGGGTCGACGTTGATCACCGCTGATCTCGGCTCACCACCCCGCGTGGTGGCAGTCGGTGCGAACGGCGTGGCCGTCTACGTCTCGTCCCCGAGCCCCATGCTCGAGACCTACGCACTCGACGGCACCCTGCGGGGCCGCACCACCCTGCTGGGGCGCGCGGTGGGTGTCGAGAGCAAGCCGGTCAGTAGCGGCGGGCTCATCACCTTCTGGACCGGCGAGGCCACGCTGGTCCTGGACGCGAGCACGTTGCAAGCCCGATTCCAGGTACCTGCGACACTGGGGCCCGGCGTGGTGATGGCAGGTTCTCTGCTGCTGCCCAGTGCGTCGGGCATCAGCGAACACAACATCGTCGACGGCCGGCCGATTCGGTCGATTCCGGTGCCGCGCAGCGGCTACGGCGGCGGCATCATCACACTCGGCCTGATCGGCGACAACGTCGTCCAGCAATGGGGACCGACGATCTCGGTACTGAAACCCTCCGCGGCCTAGGCCGAGTGGAGATCACTCTGCGTCGATCGTCACCAGGTCGGCTCCCACCAGCCAGTGCTTCCACAGGTTCTCCGCGAGTTCCCGGTAGGCCTCCGACCCCTTGTTCTTGCGACCCCCGAGCACACTGACCCCGGTCGCCGACGCCTCGGCAAAGCGCACCGTGCGCGGGATCGCGGGAGCCAGCACGGGGAGGTCGTACCGATCGGAGACGTCGGCGAGCACATCGCGACTGTGGGTGGTGCGGGCGTCGTACAGGGTCGGCAACGCGCCGAGCAGCGCAAGATCAGGGTTCGTTATCTGCTGGATCTCGGTGACCGTGCGCAGCAGCTGACCGACACCCCGATGCGCAAGCGTCTCGCACTGCAGGGGCACGATCACCTCGTCCGCCGCGGTGAGTCCGTTCAACGTGAGCACACCGAGGGACGGCGGGCAGTCGATGATGATCACGTCGTAGTCGTCGGCCACCTTTGCCAGCACCCGTTTGAGCGCGTACTCGCGCCCCGGCCGCATCAGCAACAGGGCCTCGGCGCCGGCGAGGTCGATGGTCGCCGGCAGCAACGTCATCTTGTCTTCGGTGTCGAGCAGTACGTCGGCGATCTCCGCTTCGCCGAGCAGCACGTCGTGCACCGAGACGGGCAACTTGTCAGGGTCGTGACCCAACGAAAACGTAAGGCTGCCTTGAGGATCGAGGTCCACGACCAAGACCGACACATCCATCCCCGCCAACGCCGCCCCCAGCGAGATCACGGTTGTCGTCTTGGCGACGCCACCCTTTTGATTCGCCACGGCAAGTACCTTGCTCATTGCTTGACTCCCTCCGGCCACGCATTTGGAAGAGCTGATCGAGCTTCGCCCTGCTCTGTCTCCGACAGCGCCCACAATTACATGTTCTGTCCGCCGGTCAGGAACAGAAGATGGCTTGCGGTGCCGTCGCAGCCTGTGTTCCCTTGACCCTATGCGCCCACCGAGCAATTTGTCCGCAGAGAACACTGCGGTTTCGGCAATCCATCGCCTCATCCTCATCCGCCACGGCGAGACGGAGTGGTCGAAGGTGGGAAAGCACACCGGGTCGAGCGATATCGCTCTGACAAAGCTCGGTGAACAGCAGGCCGAGAGCCTGCGTGCGCCACTCGACGAGCTGCTCCTGACCGATCCGCTGGTGCTGTCGTCGCCGAGGCTGCGCGCCCGCCACACCGCCGAACTGGCCGGATTGACCATCACCCGTACGGGCGAGGAGTTCGCCGAGTGGGACTACGGCCGATACGAAGGACTCACCACACCGGAGATCCGCGAGACCGACCCCGGTTGGACGGTGTGGAATCGCGGCGGACCCGATGGTGAGTCACCGCAGCAGATGAGTGACCGTATGGACGGTGTGATCGCCGATCTCGTGCAGTACCTGCGCGATCGATCGGTGGTGGTCATCGGCCACGGACACTTCTCGCGGTCGCTGCTCGCACGGTGGATCGGCGCACCGGTCCGATTCGGCGCTCATTTCGCGATGCTGCCCGCATCGCTGGCGGTTCTCGGCTTCGACGGCGAGACCCATCAGATCCAGTCGCTCGGGATCACCGGCTATCGCAGCGCCGATTACGTGGATGCCGGCCGCCCGGCCCATGTGCGAACCGTCACGTGACCGGCCCGGGCGTGTCCTGACCAACCGCCACCCCGTATCGATCTCGGGGAGGGACCGAGCGCGGCGCCGCTACCGGCGACGCTTCTTCTTGCGTGACTGCGCGCGTTTTGTCGCCGACTCTTTGTCTGCCACAGCATCTTCCGCGCCGTCGTCCGGACCGTCGATCGCGTATGCGGCAGCGAACCACGTCATCGACGACGGACTGAAGAGGAATACCAGTGCCGCCACCAGAGCGATCAGGATCGGCGTACCGAGAACCGGCAGGTCGCTGTCGGTGATCAGCGCAAAGGCGAACGGCAGCAGCAGGACCTGGGCGATGACGGCGATCGCCCTCCCCCATCGCCGGCCCATCAGCAGCGCGAGCCCGCCTGCGAAGATGCCGCCGCCGAGGATTGCGAACCACGCTGCGGTGCCGTACCCACTGATCGCCTCCTCTTCGTGGCCCATCAGGCCGCGGACAACGGCGACAATCGCATAGACGATGAAGGCGGCGCCCTCGAGCGCCACGATGGCGCCTGCCCGGCGAACGTTGATCGGAGGAGTTGAGTCCGGCACCGGACCAGCCTAGTGGTCCGCGATCGGCCGGACGGTGGAGGATCGCGTCGGCGGTGGATCCACACATCCCGCTAGGCTCACTTCTCGTGCGCGCGATGCTGATCGTCAACCCCTTCGCCACCTCGACCACCGAGGCGGGGCGGGATGCGCTGGTGGGCACCCTGACTGCGTCACTGCGCCGGCCCGGGGACCACCGGACCCCATTTGTCGAGATCACCGTCGAACACACCACCCACCGAGGACATGCCGGCGAACTGGCGTCGAAGGCTCGGCTCGAGGGTTACGACGTCGTTGTGGTCCACGGCGGCGACGGCAGCGTGAACGAGGTGGTCAACGGCGTCATCGACCCACCCGGATCAGCTCAGTCGAGCGGCCTGCCCTCACCTGCCGTGGCGGTGGTGCCGGGAGGCAGCGCAAACGTTTTCGCCAGGGCGTTGGGTATCGACCCCGATCCGCTCAAGGCCACCGGGCAACTCGTGGACCTGCTCGCCGGCGGGGCACGGCGCCGGGTCAGTCTCGGCCACACCGATGACCGCTGGTTTCTGTTCAACGCGGGCCTGGGACTCGACGCCCAGGTGGTGAAGTCGATCGACGAACAGCGCGTGGCCGGTCACCGGGCCTCCGCCACGAGATATCTGTGGACCGCAGTACGTACTTTCATCGGGGCCGCGGGCCAGCAGCCGACCCTGACCGTCACCCTTCCCGATGCCGAACCTGTAGACGGCGTCCACTATCTGTTCGTCTCCAACTCCCGGCCCTGGACCTATCTGGGCGCGCGGCCCATCGAGACCAATCCGGACACCAGCTTCGATGGGCAACTGGGCGTGTTCGCGTCGAGATCGATGAGTCCGCTACGCAACCTGCCGCTCGCCCGCCAGCTGCTCTCGCGCACGGCGCAGCCGAGCGCACGCCACCTGCTCAGAGCCGACGACGTCCCGTCCGTGGTGGTCAGCAGTACTGCACCGATAGACATGCAGATGGACGGCGAATACCTGGGGACGCGTACCGCCCTGACGTTCGGCTGCAGGCCCGGCGCATTGGAAGTGGTCGCTCCGCCCGAGTGATGTGCCTCTCGTCCGCGTGTTAGCTGATCGTTGGACATCTGTAAAGAGTCCGAGGTCACACCATGTTTGCCTGATAAATCACAGGCAAAACCGTCTGCACAGTAGTACAACGGGAGGTGGACCAATGAAGGCACCCCCTACACAGTGATATTGCACACGTGTTAACGCAACACCATTGACTTCATCTGGATTCGTGAAAGTATTCACAAGCAACAGTGCGGAAACAATAACTACGCACGCATGAACTGACGGTTACGAGCGGCGCGAAGAAGCGCCTGAAGGAGCAGAGGGATGGACTGGCGTCACAACGCAATTTGTCGCGACGAGGACCCGGAGCTGTTCTTCCCGGTGGGAAACAGTGGCCCGGCCATCGCGCAGATTGCTGATGCGAAGCTCGTCTGCAACCGCTGCCCGGTTACAGCTGATTGCCTCACTTGGGCATTGGAGTCCGGACAGGACGCAGGCGTTTGGGGCGGAATGAGCGAAGACGAGCGGCGTGCGCTCAAGCGGCGCAACGCACGCAGTCGCACACGCAGTTCCGTATAGCCCGACCTGGGTGATCACAGCCCATTGATCACCCGACAACAGACAACCCAACCCGGTGGCACACCAGCCACCGGGTTTGTGTTGTTTCAGGCTCAAAGGTGAAGAGCGTCAGCGCTTTTCAGCGCAACGGAACGGTGAGCACGGCATCGGTACCACCATCGGTTCCGCTGCGCAGCTCCAACGTGCCGGACAGCTCGATCTGCACCAGCGTGTGCACGATCTGCAACCCCAGGCGATCGGACTTCTGCGGATCGAAGTCCGGCGGCAACCCGATCCCGTTGTCGTGCACCGTGATCACGAGTTCGCGGGTGGTGCGGGAGGTCTCGATCAAGACCAGGCCCGATTGTTCGGGCGCGAATCCGTGCTCGACCGCATTCTGGATCAGCTCGGTGAGCACCATCACCATCGGCATCGCGAGGTCACTCTTCACCACACCGATCTTTCCGACCCGGCGCACGACAACGTCACTGCCACCGGACGCCACATCCGCCATCACCGGGACGAGCTGGTCGATGGCGACGTCGAGATCGACCTCCTCATCCACGCTGCCCGAGAGCAATTCGTGAACCAGCGCGATCGAGGCAACCCGGCGCACGGCCTCGCCGAGCGCTTGCCGGGCCTCTTCGTTGGGGGTACGGCGGGCCTGCAGACGCAGCAGTGCCGACACACTTTGTAGGTTGTTCTTCACCCGGTGGTGGATCTCGCGGATGGTCGCGTCTTTACTGATCAAGGCCAGGTCCCGGCGTTTGACCTCGGTGACGTCGCGCACGAGGATCACGGCGCCGACCAGTTCGCCGCGCGGCCGGAGTGGGACGGCGCGGATCAGCACCGTGGCACGGTGCGCGTCCGCCTCGATCCGCATGCCGGCGTGCCCTTCGGCGGCGGCGCGCAACATCGCAGCGGCTTCTTCGGATTCGAACGGATCGGTCAGCAGTGACACGGTCACATCGGCGAGGTTGTTGCCGCCGAGCTCGGACGTCCACCCCATCCGGTGATACGCGGACAGCGCGTTGGGACTGGCGTACTGCACGGCGCAGTGTTCGTCGACGCGGATGAAACCGTCGCCGGCGCGCGGCGTGGACAACCCCCGCGGGTTGCCCTCATTCTGCGGGAACGTGCCTTCAGACACCATCTGGCACAAGTCATTTGCGCAGTCCTGGTAGGAGAGCTCGAGCGGTGACGGCAGCCTCGGCTGCGTCAGATTGATGGCCCGGGCGAGCACTCCGACAACCGATCCCTCGAACCTGACGGGCACCGCTTCACGCCGGATCGCCACCGATCCCACCCACGTCGGATCTTCTTCACGCAAGATACGGCCACTGACCAGTGCACCGAACACCTGAGGATTCTCGTCGACGGTGATCGATGTGCCGACCACGTCGGACGGAAAGACGGTGGGCGCCGTGTTGGGACGGCACTGGGCGACACAGACCATATGGGTGGTGTCGCCGGACGTACCGTCGTCTGAGGTGTCGTGAGTCCGCTGCGAGTGAACCCACATCTGCAGGTCCGCGAACGACAGGTCCGCCAGCAACTGCCACTCGGCGACCACACGCTGGAGATGGCCACCTGCTGCGCCGGAGAGCTCGGTGTGTTCGGCGAGCAGCTCGGACAGCGTC
This sequence comes from Williamsia muralis NBRC 105860, assembly GCF_001598915.1. Classification (GTDB taxonomy): domain Bacteria; phylum Actinomycetota; class Actinomycetes; order Mycobacteriales; family Mycobacteriaceae; genus Williamsia; species Williamsia muralis. The sequence continues at coordinate 108,191 of NZ_BDAP01000004.1, forward strand.
GACATCAGGACAGACCCCGCTTGTTCAGAGTGCGAGCGGCGCGCACGTCAGTGTTGGTCGACATCACGACCGCGAGATCGGCGGTCAGTTGTCGATGACCGCGATGAGGTGCCCGGCCTGGATCACGTCGCCGACATTGACCTTGACCTCGGTCACCGTGCCCGCCTCTTCGGCGAGTACCGGGATCTCCATCTTCATCGACTCCAAGAGGACGATGGTGTCACCGGCTTCCACCACCTGACCAGGGGTGACGACCACTTCGAGAACGCTCGCCACAATCTCTGCCACGACCTCTTCTGCCATGCCGTCCTCCCAAGTTGATGTTCTGCGGTATCAACCTATCGCACGAAGACCGTCCGCGATTCTCGGCGGCGACCCCCTTCGTGTCACAATGGAGCGCTGTCGAAAGGAGACTGTCATGGGAAAACGTGGACGTAAGAAGCGGGCCCGCAAGAAGAACGCGGCCAACCACGGTAAGCGCCCCAACGCCTGAGCGTTGGGCGCTTCATCGAAGAGTGCCCGAAAAAACAATCGATCCACTTATCCGAGGACGATCCGCTTGCACGGCGGACTGTCTTCAGATAAGTGGATCGTTTGCTTGCGGGACCGTGCGTGGAGGAACTACCCGCGGGTCTCGCGGACGATGACCGTCTTGCGGATCTCCAGGGTCAGGCGTTCGCGCAGCCCTTCAGGCGCCTGATCCCCACCGCATTTGCGGCTCACCAGACTCTTGAGCTGCTTCTCGATCCCGTAGTGCTCGAGGCATGGCGCGCACGAATCGATGTGCGTCTGCAGCCGCGCCCGCGCGTTCTGGTCGCACTCGTTGTCGAGCAGCAGCCAGACATCGGCGATCACCGCCGAACAGTCGAGCCGGTCGTTTTCGTCGATGGCCTCGTCGGCACGCGCGTCGTGTCCCACTCCATCGCCTGCATTCCCGGTACTCATCCGGCAACCTCCTGTTCGTGACCCTTGCGGCCACCGGCCGATCGGCCACCAGTTCCTCTGTTGAATCCTCGCTCGCGAGCGACGTCGCCGAGCAGGTCGCGCAATTGCTTACGACCCCGGTGCAATCGCGACATCACGGTCCCGATCGGGGTGTCCATGATCTCGGCGATCTCCTTGTAGGGCAGGCCTTCGACGTCCGCGTAGTACACGGCCATCCGGAAATCCTCGGGCAGCTCCTGCAGAGCTGCCTTGATGTCGTCGTCCGGGAGGGCGTCCAGCGCCTCGATCTCGGCCGACCGCAGACCTGCCGACGTGTGCTCGGCGGTGGCCGCCAGCTGCCAGTCGGTGATCTCGTCGGTCGGGTACTGCGCGGGCTGTCGCTGCTTCTTGCGATAGCCGTTGATGTACGTGTTGGTGAGAATCCGGTACAGCCACGCCTTCAGGTTGGTCCCGGCACGGAACGACTTGAAGGCGGTGAACGCCTTCACATACGTTTCCTGCACCAGATCTTCGGCATCGGCCGGATTACGGGTCATCCGCAGCGCGGCCCCGTACATCTGATCGAGCAACGGCAGAGCGTCGCGCTCGAATCGCGCATACTGCTCTTCCGGGGTCTCTGGGTGCTCTTCCGGTGTTTCGGCTTCGGTCACGACAATCCCTTCGAGACCTGCGGGAAAATCAGGTCTGTCGAGCAAGCCTACCGACCCGGTATCTGCTGAGTTGCTGTGCACACCACACCTCCTTCGCAGTAAAGAACACCATCACCGCGCACCTTGTTCCGGAAGACGTCAGGTTTCGCCCACCCTGGGCTTTATCAGTGGCTCTCGGGGCACTCTCGTCACGACAACGGGGTGGCCGGACCGAACACCCATCTCGGGCAGGACAATGGATCCCCATGGCAGCGACTTCGGCATTGCTGGCCCTGCAGACCGCAGGCATCGACCACCGCGTTCACAAATATTCGGCGAGTTCGGACGGGGCCTGGGGTCCTGAGGCCGTCACGTTCATGACCGACGCGGTGGGCGCCGAACCCGACCAGATATTCAAGACGCTGGTGTTCGATGTGGCCGGCACGCTGGCCGTGGCGGTCATCCCCGTTCCCACGCGGCTCTCGCTCAAGGCCGCCGCTGCCGCCTTGGGGCTGGGCGGCAAAGCAGCGATGGCCGAGCCGAAGGACGTCATGCGGGTCACCGGCTACGTCCTGGGCGGGGTGTCACCGATCGGTCAGCGCAGGCCGCTGCCCACCGTCGTCGACGAGACTGCCGAGCTGTGGCCCGTGGTGTTCTGCAGTGGGGGCAAACGCGGCCTCGAGATCGAGCTGTCCCCCGCCGACCTGATCGCCGTCACCGACGCCGTCGTCGCAGACATCACTTCCTGAAGGCGCCGGGACTGCCGAAGCGCCGAGGAACCGTGCTGCGCCGACCCTCAGAGCGGCTGGATCAGATCCGCGCGATTGTTGCGGACGTTGTTCACGTCGGTGGACACCCGGTACGGCACTAGATGCGGCTCGGGCAGGGCCGCCAGCAGGTCTCGGGCCACATCGACCTTGCCGCTCGAGCAATCCAGCCAGTCGTCGCGCATGTCCGGGGTCACGATGACCGGCGTGCGGTCGTGGATGTGGCCCAGCGCATCCGCCGCGGGACGGGTGATCACCGTGGTGGTCCACAACCAGCGGTCCGGATCATCCTTGGCCTTGCCCGGGTCGGGCCACAGTTCGTAGAGACCCGCGAAACCGAGGATGGGGGTGTCGGGGTCGTGCATGAAGAACGGCAGCTTCTTGCCGTCCTCCCCCTTGGTCCACTCGAAGAAGCCGGCCGCCGGCAAGATGCAACGGCGTTTCGCGGCGGCCCGTTTGAACGAGGGCTTCTCGGTCAGCGTCTCCGATCGCGCGTTGATCATCCGATTGCCGATGGACGGGTCCTTGGCCCAACTCGGCACCAGTCCCCAGCGCAGTGCCCGCAACTGCCGCTGCACGGCAGGCTCGCCATCGGTGACATGGACCGACTCCGACCGTCGGAGCGACTGGTCGGACTCAGATCGCTCGGCCCGTTCGAGAACGGTCGGGACCGTCGTCGTCGGGGCCACGTTGTAGGACGGATTGTCGAGTTTGGCCGCGTCCTCGGCGGCCAGAGCAGCGTCGAATGCGGCAACCAGATCTGATGTACTCGCCGTCGTGGCGTATCGCCCACACATGCGGCCCATTATCCCCCAGCGCGAGCGCCGACCGCGGCACTGACGCATGTCCCGGTACGGGCGCACAAAAACACCAGCGCCCCCTCGACAGGTCGAGAGGGCGCCGGTTCGGTCGGTATCAGGCGTTGGCCGCGTCCTGGACGATGGCGATCTGCTTGTTGAGGAGGTCCACCACTGCCGCCTCGTCGGCGCTGCCCCAACTGCCGGCGTCCTCTCCGATGAGCGTCACGTCGACGCTCACGGTGACGCCGTCGACGTAGGCCCCGGTTGACCGGATGGTCAGCGGCAAGGCGTCGGCACCCACGGTTGCGGTGCCGGTGCTCACGACGGTCTTTGCCGGGACGGTGGTGCCCTGAGGGTCTTCGAGCGAGTTCTCCATCTCGGCGACCAACTGCGAACCATCCGGGAGGTCGTCGCGCATGGTCATCGCAGGACAGGACGCGATGTCGTTCTCGAGCTCCTCGAAGGAACCGTCCTGCCCGAGGATGACCTGGGTTTCGATGGTGCTGCCGTCCTCGAGGTCGTACTTGACCTTCGCCCGGTCGAATTGCTTGCTGGCGTCGGTCTCATCGGCGATGTTCGCGCAGCCCGTCGGCGTGACCTCGGGATCGGACTCGTTGTCGGCTTCGATCGCGGCTTTGTCCATGACCACATACGTCCCGCCGCCAGGGAACTCCGACTCGGGGAGCATCAGGTCTTCGGCACGGGCGTCGAGTTCGGCGGCCGTGGGCTCCGAACTCGAGGACGTTTGCGCGCTCGCGGACGGATCCGCACTGTCCGACGAATCGTCGGAGCACGCCGAGAGGGTCAAAACGGCTGCGGCACATAGTGCGACGAGCGCGGCGGGGCGAGTTGGGCGAAGGTTCATGGAAAGAACATAGCGGGCAAACGGCCACAAATTCCCGTCTTGTCAGCTATTCGGCAGACCACCCTCGCCCGACGGCGCCCCGAGGCCGCCTCGGACCATCGGACCTGCTGCGAAGGCATGAAAGACTGTCTGGGTGAATGCATGGAACGCCCCCCACGCTCCCGCGCCCGTCGACGCCGTTGTCAGCCTCCCCGGCAGCAAGTCGATCACCAACCGGGCACTGGTGCTGGCGGCGCAGGCCGACGGTCCGTCGACACTGACCGGCACACTCCGCAGCCGTGACAGCGACCTGATGCTCGACGCGCTGGCCGAGCTCGGTGTCGGGGTCGACGTCGATCCCGACGATCCCGCCACCGTCACCATCACCCCCGCACCCATGCACAGCGGAAAGGTCGATTGTGGGTTGGCCGGCACGGTCATGCGGTTTGTTCCTCCACTGGCTGCCCAGGCGGACGGCGTCGTGGAGTTCGACGGTGACGCACAGGCCCGCAGCCGGCCGCTGCACACCATCCTCGGGGCACTACGCGACATCGGTGTCCAGGTCGCGGGCGATTCCCTCCCGTTCACCATCACCGGGACCGGTTCGGTCCGCGGGGGCGAGGTGACCATCGACGCCTCGGCCTCATCGCAGTTCGTCTCGGGCCTGCTGCTCAGTGCGGCCCGCTTCGACAACGGGCTCACGATCCTCCACGTCGGTGACCCCGTCCCGTCGACCCCCCACATCACGATGACGATCGACATGCTGACCACAGCCGGTGTCGCGGTGGACGTCTCGACCGCGAACCGTTGGCAGGTGGCGCCGGGCACGGTCCGCGCCGTCGATTGGCAGATCGAGCCCGACCTGTCGAACGCCGCGGCCTTCCTTGCCGCCGCCGCAGCCACCGGCGGCACGATCTCGGTTCCCCGGTGGCCGGTGACGACCACCCAGCCAGGAGCGGTGATCGTCCAGATCCTCGAGGCGATGGGGTGCCGCGGCCAGAACGCGGACGGCGTTCTCTCGATCACCGGACCCACTGCGCTGCAAGGTATCTCGTGGGACATGAGCGCCGTCGGTGAACTGACCCCGACCGTCGCCGCACTGTGCGCACTCGCGGAAGGACCTTCGACACTCTCCGGCATCGCCCATCTGCGGGGCCACGAGACCGACCGCCTCGCGGCGTTGACCGCCGAGATCAACCGGCTGGGTGGGCGGTGCAGCGAAACCCCTGACGGTCTTGTCATCGAGCCCAGAACCCTGCACGGCGGGACCTGGCGTGCGTACGCCGATCACCGGATGGCCACCGCAGGCGCTCTTGTCGGCCTGGTCACCGAGGGCGTCTCGGTGGACGACATCGGCACCACCGCCAAGACACTCCCCGACTTCCCAGCGATGTGGGCGAGGATGATCAACGCTTGAGCAAGCGGCAGTACGACGAGACCGATGTCCGGGTACGCCCGGGCCGGGGCACTCGGCCACGCACCAAAACCCGTCCGACACATGAAGATGCCGAGACGGCCATGGTGGTCTCCGTCGATCGCGGACGGTGGGGATGCGTACTCGCCGACGACCCCGACACCAGAGTCGTCTGCATGCGCGCCCGCGAACTCGGCCGTACCCCCATCGTGGTCGGTGACGACGTCTCGGTGGTGGGCGACCTGTCCGGCAAAGCGGACACCCTGGCACGCATCGTCCGGGTGGCGCCGCGACGAACTGTGCTGCGGCGCACGGCCGACGACACCGATCCGTACGAGCGCATCGTGGTGGCCAACGCCGAGCAACTGCTGATCGTCACCGCCCTCGCCGACCCACCGCCACGCACCGGATTCGTCGAACGAGCCTTGGCCGCAGCCTATGTCGGCGGCCTCACCCCGGTACTGTGCCTGACCAAAGGGGACCTGGCCGACCCCGAATCCTTTCGGGCGGCGTTCGCCGACCTCGACCTGCCGGTTCTGATCGCCGGGCGGGACGATCCCATCGAACCCGCGCAGGAACTGTTGCAGGGCAAGCTGACCGCCTTGATCGGGCACAGCGGCGTCGGCAAATCCACGCTCGTGAACAGACTCGTTCCCGACGCATACCGCGCAACCGCGGTGGTGTCAGGTGTGGGCAAGGGCCGGCACACCTCGACACAGTCGGTGGTGCTGCCGTTGCCCGGCGGCGGATGGGTGGTCGACACACCCGGCATCCGCTCGTTCGGGCTCGCCCACATCGGCCCGGAGGACGTCATCAAGGCCTTCGACGACCTGGCCGTCGCGATCGAGGCCTGTCCCCGTGGTTGTACACACCTCGGTCCGCCCGCGGACCCCGAATGCGCTCTGGACGCGCTCGAGGGCCAGCATCACCTCCGCGCCATGGCTGTGCGCGAACTACTGGCCGCGCTGAGCGTGGCCAACCACTGGGACTAGGCGCGCAACTGCTTTGCGCGGGCCCTGCGCCGTGAACGCGCCTCGGCGAGAGCGGTTTTGAGGCCCTCCCGCTTGTCGGCGGCGAGCCGGCGGCCACTGACCGCAGCGGCGCCACGCAGGCCGGCGAACTTCTTCTCCGAGGCGGTTTCCGGCGCATCGTCGGCGGTGTCGACGAGCAGACCGTCGGGCAGTGCCAGCTTGCAGATGGTCCGGAACGTCAACCAGTACTGATTCGGCAACGACCCCGTGGTGTACGGCAGGTCGTATTTCTCGCACAGCTCGCGGATCCGGACACCGATCTCGGCGTAGCGATTCGACGGCAGATCAGGAAAGAGGTGGTGTTCGATCTGGTAGCAGAGGTTGCCGCTCATGAACGCCATCGCCGGGCCGGCATTGAAATTGGCGGTGCCGAGCATCTGCCGCAGGTACCACTGGCCGTGCGTCTCGTCGATCAGCGTTTCCTCGTTGAACTTCTCGGCACCATCGGGGAAGTGACCACAGAAGATGACGAGGTACGCCCAGAAGTTACGAACCAGGTTGGCCGTCAGATTGGCGGTGAGGGTACGACGAGCAGCCTTGCCCGACAACAGCGGGAAGATCACATAGTCCTTGGCCAGCTGCTTGGCGACCTTCTTCGAGAAGTCCTTGATCTGCGGGACCGCAATCTCTTTCGGCTTGTTTCCCGCCAGGTACTCGCGGATCTCCAAGTCGTGCAGACCGATTCCCCACTCGAAGGTGGCCGCGAGGAACAGGTTGATGAACGGTTGGGGCAGGTGCTTCCACTGCCACGGTTCGTCACGCGTCACCCGCAGCACCCGGTAGCCCACGTCGTGATCCATGCCGACCACGTTCGTGTACTTGTGATGGATGTAGTTGTGCGAGTGCTTCCAGTGGGTCGAAGCGCACACCATGTCCCACTCCCACGACGTGGAGTGCACCTCCGGGTCGTTCATCCAATCCCATTGGCCGTGCATGACATTGTGGCCGAGTTCCATGTTCTCGATGATCTTGGCGACCGAGAGCATGGCCGTTCCGCCGAGCCACAGCAGCCGGTTGCGGCTTCCCAGCAGTGTCAGCCGACCGCCGACCTCCAGGAATCGCTGTGCGGCGATGGTGCGCCGCAGATACTTGGCATCGCGCTCGCCGCGGTCGGATTCGATCTCGCGTCGCAGTGCATCGAGCTCGTTGCCGAGGGCCTCGACGTCGGCTTCGGTCAGATGCGCATACGCGTTGATGTCAGTGATTGCCATCGCGCCTTGTAACTCCTTGTCGGCGTTGTCCACCGGATGAAGCCGGCGTGGACTGGTGGTGTTCCACCATTGTCCACGCCGGGGTTGTCGGGGGCGACCCGGTACGTTCAGGCAGCCCTGACGCCGTCGGTCTGAGTGCGTTTACGGATGGAGATCACCGGTGAACGGCGACCGCGAAGACTGTTGATCGCACTGCGCAATCCACGGCGGCGGCCTGTGGCCGGGTCGATCTCGGCGACGAGTCGCTGCTCGGGATGCGACTTGAAGCGTCGTTCGGACGCCGTTTCAGGTGCGTCGTCGGTGGTCGCCTTGAGGTACTTGTTCGGTAGCGACAGTTTGGCGATGGTGCGCCAGGACTTCGCGTACTGCACCAGGAACGGGCCCGTGGTGTACGGCAGGTCGTACTTCTCGCACAGTTCGCGAACCCGCACGGAGATCTCCGCGAGCCGGTTGCTCGGCAGATCGGGGAACAGGTGGTGCTCGATCTGGTAGCAGAGATTGCCGCTCATGAAGGCGAGGGGCTTGCCCGCATGGAAGTTGGCGCTGCCCAGCATCTGCCGCAAGTACCACTGCGCCTGGGTCTCGTTCTCCATGTCCTGCTTGGTGAACTTCTCGGCTCCATCAGGGAAGTGACCGCAGAAGATCACGGCGTTGGTCCAGATGTTGCGGATGGTGTTGCCGGCGAGCGTGGCGGTCATCGCCCGTCCCCAGCTCGTCCACGAGCGGTTGGTCGCGCCGGCCAGCGCCGGGTACACGACGTAGTCCTTGCCGATCTGCCGGCCCACCTTGATGCCGACGTCCTTGAGGTCCTTCTTGAACTCGTCGGGGTTGGGGTGTTTGCCCGCGGCGACCCGGCCGAGTTCGAGGTGCTGGACGGCGACGCCGTACTGGAAGAACAGCATGAGGAGCGTGTTGTAGGCCAGGTTGCCCAGGTTGAACGGCTTCCACCGCTGATCCCGGGTCACACGGATCAATCCGTAGCCCACGTCGTCGTCCATCCCCAGCACGTTTGTGTACTTGTGATGGATGAAGTTGTGCGTGTGCTTCCAGTGGGCGGATGGACCTGTGTTGTCCCATTCCCAGCTGGTCGAATGCACTTCCGGGTCGTTCATCCAGTCCCATTGACCGTGCATCACATTGTGGCCGAGTTCCATGTTCTCGACGATCTTGGAGACGCCCAGGGCGCCGGCACCGAGTGCCCACAGCTTGCGGTCGCGGGCGCCGAACAGCAGCGCGCGGCCCGTCAGCTCCATGCCGCGCTGGAAACGAATGGTGTTGCGAAGGTACTTGGCATCCTTCTCGCCGCGGACGGATTCGATGTCGCGGCGGATCGCGTCGAGTTCCGCGCCGAGCGCTTCGACATCGGCGTCGGTCAGGTGGGCGTACTCGGGGATGTCAGCTATTGCCATCTGAATCAAACCTCTCTTCTCGAGGATTGGGGGGAGGCCGAACCGGATCGAGAGAGCAACCTACGGGAACGTAACTTACGCAATCGTAGGTTCCGATTCCGAGGCTGTCCAGTGCGGTGAGACTCAGGTCACGCAGGCGCAAATACCCAGAACGCCGCGATCGCGGGCTATAGTTGACGGGTACTCCGCGCCATATGCGCGGAACCGTCGTGGAACTGCTTCCTCGCACCGTCGCACCCGAAGAGATTCGATGCGCATCATGTGCGAGTTGATCAACCCCACCGAGCTTTCACACGGCGATCGTTACTGCCCACCGAATGGTGGCCGAGGTAATCGGCCCTGATCAGCGGCAGTCGCGCCAACCAGCGGTGAATCGAGCTCGGAGCACCGCGTAACACGGAAAACGTGATTTTTTGATGACTTCTGTATCCAGTCCTGCCTCAACCACTTTCGCCGACCTCGGCGTTCCCCCGCGCCTGGTCAAGGTGCTCACCGCCGGCGGCATCACCGCCCCTTTCCCCATCCAGGCCGACACGCTGCCCGACAGTCTCGCCGGTCGCGATGTACTCGGTCGCGGAAAGACCGGTAGTGGCAAGACCCTCGCTTTCGCCATTCCGCTGGTCGCCCGTCTGTCTGCGGGAAGCCCCGCAGGAGCCGGCCGCCCCCGCGGACTGATCCTGGCGCCCACCCGCGAACTGGCGACCCAGATCACCGCTGTCGTGCAGCCGATGGCCTCGGCCCTCGGACTCACCGTGACGACCATCTTCGGTGGCGTGCCGCAGGGCCGTCAGGCCTCCGCGTTGCGCGCCGGAGTGGACATCGTCGTGGCCTGCCCGGGCCGCCTCGAAGACCTCATGCGCCAGCGTCTGGTGCGTCTGGACCGCGTCGAGATCTCCATCCTCGACGAGGCAGACCACATGGCCGACCTCGGTTTCCTCCCCGGCGTCACCCGCATCCTGACCGCCACCCCCGAAGGCGGACAGCGACTGCTGTTCTCGGCCACCCTCGACAACGGTGTCGACAAGCTGGTCAAGCGTTTCCTGAACCAGCCGGTCATGCACTCGGTCGACGAGGCCACGTCGCACGTCTCCGCGATGACCCACCACATCTTCGAGGTATCCGGACAGGACTCCAAGAAGGGCGTCGTCTTCGCACTCGCCTCAGGGCGTGGTCGCCGGATCCTGTTCATGCGCACCAAGCATCAGGCCCGCAAGCTCGCCAAGCAGCTGACCGACGCCGGCATCCCCAGCGTCGACCTTCACGGCAACCTGTCGCAGGGCGCCCGCGATCGCAACCTGCTCGCCTTCTCCAGCGGTAAGGCCCGTGTGCTCGTGGCCACCGACGTCGCGGCACGTGGCGTGCACGTGGACGACGTCGAATTGGTTGTGCACGTGGATCCGCCCACCGAGCACAAGGCATACCTTCACCGTTCGGGCCGCACCGCTCGCGCGGGCAGTGCCGGCGACGTGGTGACCCTGACCCTTCCCGAACAGCGTCGCGACATGTCGCAACTGCTGCGCAAGGCCGCGATCAAGGCCACCCCGATCCGGGTGACCGCCGACTCGGAGCAGCTCAAGACACTGGTCGGCGAACCGGCCGACCTGGTTGCGCCGCCTGCTGTCAGCAACGTCCCGAACCGCACCGCCAAGGCGCCGGGCAGCCGCTCGGCCGGCTCGCGTCGTCCTCGCCCCACCGCCAACGGCTCCGCGCCGTATGAGGGTCGTGGTCGGGGACAGAGCGCACGATCCGAAGGTGGCCGCGCCGAGAACGGCCGTACCCGCGGCCACACCGGCCAGGGCGGCAGCCGTCGCAGCAGCACCTCCAGCCGGACCGGCTCCGCACGCTAGAGGCCCGCAACACTTCCCGACCCCCGATGATGTGCCCTTCTGGCGAACAAACCTCCAGGTGAGTTCCGCCAGAACAGCACATCATCGGGGGTCGGCGTGCGTTCTACGGGTCAGACCTCGAGAGTGCAATCCCCTGCCGCGACGCTGACGCAGGTCTGAACTCGCTCTCCCTCTACGTGTTCGGCGCCGCTGCGCAGATCTCGCACGCACCCCTTTTCGAGCATCACCACACAGCTCTGGCAGATACCCATCCGGCAGCCGAACGGCATCTGCACGCCGGCATCCTCACCGGCCGTCATCAGTGTGGTGGCACCGTCCACTGTCGCCGTCTTGCCGGTACGAGAAAAGGTCACCGTGCCGCCCTCGGCACCGACCTCGCCACGCTCCAACGCGAACCGCTCGATGTGCAGGTGGTCCCGCAGCCCCGCCTGGGTCCACTTGTGGGTCAGCGAATCCAGCAGTGCGGCCGGGCCACAGGCCCAGGTCTGGCGGGACGCCCAATCCGGGCACAGATCGTCGAGACGCTCGATGTCCACCTTGCCCTCGCTGCGGGTGAACTGGATGTGGGCGTCGAGCAGCCCGCCCGCCTGCATCGCTTCGAGTTCCGCGCCGAACATCAGGTCATCCGCCGTGGGCACCGAATGGATCAGTCGCACATCGGTGTGCTGGTGGCGCGTCTCCATCGTGCGCAGCATCGACATGATCGGGGTGATGCCGCTACCGGCGGTCACGAACAGCAGCTTCTCGGGGAGGTCGGCGGGAAGGACGAACTCACCCTGGGGCGGCGCGAGCCGGACCACGGTGCCCGGTGCCAGGCCCCGAACCAGGTGCCCGGAGAGGAAACCCTCGGCCATCGCCTTGACGGTGATCGTGACCACCCGGCTACGGGCACCTCCCGAGGTCTGCGGCACCGACGTCAGAGAATACGAACGCCAGGTCCAGCGCCCCTCGACCAGCACCCCGATCCCCATGTACTGGCCCGGGAGGTAATTGAACGAAAATCCCCACCCCGGTTTGATGACGATGGTGGCCGAGTCCGGCGTCTCCGGCCGGACCTCCACGATCTTGCCGCGCAGCTCACGCGCCGACCACAGCGGATTCGCGAGGTGCAGATAGTCGTCCGGCAACAACGGGGTGGTGATCCTTGCCGCCACCGCCCGCACGGTGTTAGCCGCCCGGTTGCTGCTGGCGATGCCCCGCACCGGTGCCTCGAAACGTTCTCGCCAACCCATCTGAAGTGCCTCCATTCAACTGCCGCCGTCAATTCTCGGGCGCAAACTTACGCAACCGTAGGTTACGCGTCGAACGGGCGCACAGGGAGGTCGGCGCCGGCGCGCCTAGAGCAGCTCCAGAAGGAACGGAAGCTCTTGCGTTGCATACCAACCCAAGTCGAAATCCTCGACGTCGCCGATCGCCAGCTCGGAGTCCTCGTCGCCGAGGTCGGCCGAGTCCACCAGCCCGACAGCTCGGACCACCTTGTCCTCGGCATCACCACCGTCGATGAGAACCGACGCGATCGCCGAGCGGTCCACCACCGGGGGGACCTTGACCACCGCGACGTCGAGGTCGGGCCGCAGTTTCACCTCGTCGACGTCGGCGGCGATCACCACACGCCGGGAAGGTAGCTGGGCCTGTCCGTCCTCGTCGGACCGATCGTCGTCCTCTGCTGCCAGCAACCGCAGCGACGCCCTGGCTGCTTCACGGATGGCCGCTTCGGCGAGTTCCTCGTCGTCACCGTCGTGGTACGCCTCTCGCAGCGCCGGGGTCAGCGCGAATGCCGTACCGCCGACCGGCCGGAACTCACCGGACTGGTTGAGCTCGAACAGCATCGACAGTGTGGCGGGCAGATAGATTCTCATGTGACCTTTCTCGAGGGACCGGCACGGGCTCAGCGCGCACCGGAAAGCAATTCGTCGAACGAGTCGGTGAGGTACTCCGCCATCGCGCCCAGGTCCCACATCACACCGCGATCGGCGTTGAGGCCGAAGTAGATCCGGCCGTTGTACGAGGTGAGGCCGACGGCCAGCGCGCGGTTGCGCACCAGGACGGGAACCGGGTAGATCGCGAGGATTTCGTTGCCACCGAGGTACTGCGCCGCCCTCGGACCCCGGGCGATCGTGATGGGTAGATTGAACGACCGACGCGACAGCGAGGCTGTCGCGCGCGCGCTCATCGCATGGAACGTTGCCGGCCCGATCTCGGGTATCCAGGGTTCCACGCCCACCGATCCCCGCCGGCCTGACTGCGAGTGCCGTTCGGCCAGCTGCGCGACCTGCGAGAGGCGCACAGCCGGATTGGCTTCTCCCACAGGGAGATCGGTGACAAACCCGTGTAGACCGCCTGCCATCCATTCGGCCGACGTGGACATGCCACGGGCTTCGATGTCGGCGTCGGACTCCGCCGCGTCGTTGTCGACCGGGTACGCCGAGAGAGGGACCATCGCGCGGATCGTCTCGACCTGGTCCACCGCTTGCTCGCGGGAGAGCAACCACCGCCGGATGGCCCCCGCGATGGCAGCGAGGATCACGTCGTTGGGTTGGCAGCTGTACCGCTCGGCGATGTCCACGCAGTCCTCGACCGCGAACGAGGCGACCGTGAAACGACGGGTGGGCGCCGTCGCGCCGTTGAGTGGACTCGCGGGCGCGGTGCTGGCCGCCATCTTCATCACCGTCTCCACCCTGCGGGCCGTCGCCGTGACGGCCTGGCCCAACCAGGTCACCTGGTTGGTGGCGGCTCGCACCTGGTCGACCATCTCCCAGGGCCGGGTGATGACGTCGGTGATCGCCCCGACCACCAGCTCGCTGTTGCTCGGCTCCCGGTCGGGAAGCCAGAGGTCTTCGGGCATCTGGGCGGGTTCGCGGGTGTCGTCGACGATGACTTGATTGATCTCGAGCGCTTCGTGCCCGTCGACCAGCGCCCGGTGGGTCTTGGTGAGGATGGCCATCCGGTCGTCTGCGAGGCCCTCCACGAGGTACATCTCCCAGAGCGGACGACTGCGCTCGAGCGGTCGCGACATCAGGCGCGCCACGAGATCGTGCAGCTGGTCGTCGGCACCGGGGCTCGGCAGTGCCGATCGCCGCACGTGATAGGTGATGTCGAAGTCGCGGTCGTCGACCCATACCGGCCGCGCCAACCCCAGCGTCACCTCGCGGATCTTCTGCCGATATCGGGGTACCAGTTGCAGGCGGCACTCGACCGTCGTCAGCAGACTCGCGTAGTCCAGTCCCCCAGGACGACGTTCCAGGATCAGGAGCGATCCGACCTGCGTGGTGGTGCCGCGCTCATCGAGGTAGTAGTACATCGAGTCCTGGGGCGACAGCCGATTCACAGTTCGATGCTAGCCGTCGACGGCCGAGCCGGCCCACCTGTCCGCCACGCCGGCGTTGCGGCGTCGCGGCAGGCGAGCGCATGGTCGCCGATCATCCGACGGTCACAGCGGTCAGGAGACAGCGCTGCGTTCGGCGGCGTGCTCCCCCCGGTTCGGCTGCGCGCATCACCACCCGGCGGCGCTCCACACGAGCGCCCATCGCGAACACTCTGTCGCCCCGTCCGTAGACGACGGTGATCTCGGCGACGTCCGGCCGGATGCTCTGCGTATGTAGGCGCAGCAACGCCGCGGGCGGGCCACCCCGGTCGGTTCCCGAGGACAGCAGCGTGCGGAACTGGTCGGCGATATGCGGGATCGCCACTGCCGACAATTGCGTCACGGGACGGCGACGGTTCATCACCTCGAGCACGAGTTTGATTGCCCCGATGGCGAATTGCCGGATCTCCAGGTCGACACCGTCGAGCACCACGGGTACCGGAGATCGACGGAGCGGAGCCGGCCGGCCGAGTGGAATCACCCGCGGCTGACTCGGATCAACCGGTTCCGGTTCGTATCGAGGTGCAGCGGTCACCCTTAGAATTGCGCCATCCACGACCTCCGCGGTGGACGAATGGGACTCCCCCATCGGCCGGGAACATGCGAACGGACCCTCGTGTGCGGGTGAGCTCGAATCTGAGGTCGGGGCGAGCTCCGTGGCCGGCCCCAGCGTTGTTGTTGTCATGGTCCCCCCGGACCCATCGGCACATGACCGGCACTGGTGGCCGGCCCGGTAAACCGGGGAACCCGGATACCAGCAGTACGACGTGCCCTGCGGTATCCGGGTTCCTTTGTCCCGAGAGGTGATGCTGACGGCGACCTCAGATCGCCGTTTGTGTCACCGTTTCTTGCGCGATTTGGCCGGCTTGGGCCCACCTGTCTTGGTGCCTGCGCGTGCGGCAGCGCGCCGCTCCTTCCGGGTACCGGACGCCTGACCGTTCGACGAACCGGTCTGGCGGACTGCGGTGCCGCCGGTCTCCGACGGACCGCTGTACGTCAGTGCGGCATCGGCTGAGTCGTCGATCCCCTTTGCGCGCAGGGCTGCCGGAGCAGGCTTACGCGCCGGGGCCGGCTGTTCGGTCGGCAAGGGGGCCGGTGCCGTGGGGGCAGCAGGCGCGGCGGGAGCAGCTGGTGCAACCGCGGCGGCCGGTTGCGCAGGTGTCGCCTCAACAGCCACGTTGAACAGGAAGCCGATCGACTCCTCTTTGAGGCCTTCGAGCATGCCGGTGAACATGTCGTAACCCTCGCGCTGGTACTCGACCACGGGATCACGCTGCGCCATCGAGCGCAGGTGAATACCTTCGCGCAGGTAGTCCATCTCGTAGAGGTGGTCACGCCACTTGCGGTCGAGGACACTGAGCAGGATGGTCCGCTCGAGCTGGCGCATCGCGTTCTCGCCGGCGATCGACTCGATCTCCTTCTCACGCTTCTCGTACGCAGCATGGGCGTCGGCGATCAGCATCTCCCGAAGTTCTTGCGCGCTGATCTCCTTGCGCTCGCCGAACTCGTTCTCCTCGACCAGTTCCTTGTAGTCGATCTCGATCGGGTACAGCGTCTTGATCGCGGTCCAGAGCTGCTCGAAGTCCCAGTCCTCGACGTACCCCTCGGCCGTGGCGGCATCGACATAGGCGCCGACGACGTCGTCGATCATGCGCTGGACCTGCTCGCGGTGGTCTTCGCCCTCGAGGATGGTGCGACGCTCGGCGTAGATCACCTTGCGCTGCTGGTTCATCACCTCGTCGTACTTGAGGACGTTCTTACGCACCTCGAAGTTCTGCTGCTCGACCTGGGTCTGTGCGCTGCGGATGGCCTTGGTGACCATCTTGGCCTCGATGGGCACGTCGTCCGGGAGGTTGACCCGGTTCATGATCGCCTCGAGGGCTGCGCCGTTGAATCGGCGCATCAGCTCGTCACCGAGCGACAGGTAGAAACGGGATTCGCCGGGATCGCCCTGGCGGCCCGAACGACCACGGAGCTGGTCGTCGATACGGCGGGACTCGTGTCGCTCGGTACCCAGTACGTAGAGCCCGCCGGCCTGCCGGACCTTCTCCGCGTCGTCGGCGACCTCGCTCTTGACGAGCTCGATCATCTCGTCCCACGCGGCCTCGTACTCCTCGGGAGTGTCCACCGGATCCAGCCCCGCCTTGCGCAGGCGGATGTCGGCCAGGATGTCGGGGTTGCCGCCGAGCACGACGTCGGTGCCACGGCCGGCCATGTTGGTGGCCACGGTGACCGCACCGCTGCGACCGGCCTCGGCGATGATCTGGGCTTCCTGCTCATGGAACTTGGCGTTGAGCACGTTGTGCGGAACGCCACGCTTCTTGAGCTGCCGGGCGAGGTACTCGGACCGCTCGACGCTGGTGGTGCCGATCAGGACCGGCTGGCCCTTCTGGTGACGCTCGAGGATGTCGTCGACCACCGCATCGAACTTGGCCTCTTCGGTCTTGTAGATCAGGTCCGTCTGATCCGCGCGCACCATCGGCTTGTTCGTCGGGATGGGCAGCACACCGAGTTTGTAGATCTGGTCGAGCTCGGCGGCCTCGGTCTGCGCCGTACCCGTCATGCCCGACAACTTGTCGTACATGCGGAAGTAGTTCTGCAGCGTGATCGTGGCCAGGGTCTGGTTCTCCGCCTTGATCTCCACCCGCTCTTTGGCCTCGATCGCCTGGTGCAGACCTTCGTTGAAACGCCGGCCCTCGAGCACGCGGCCGGTGAACTCGTCGACGATCAGGACCTCGCCGTTGCGGACGATGTAGTCCTTGTCACGCTCGAAGAGTTCTTTGACCTTGAGCGCGTTGTTCAAGTAGCTCACCAGCGGCGAGTTGGCCGCCTCGTACAGGTTGTCGATGCCCAGCTGGTCCTCGACGAACTCGACGCCCTCCTCGTGCACACCGATGGTGCGCTTACGGATGTCGACCTCGTAGTGCACGTCCTTCTTGAGCAGCGGCGCGATGCGGGCGAACTCGGCGTACCACTTGCTCGACGAGTCGGCGGGACCGGAGATGATCAGCGGCGTCCTGGCCTCGTCGATGAGGATCGAGTCGACCTCGTCGACGATGGCAAACGGATGCCCGCGCTGCACCAGGTCGTTCAGCGAATGTGCCATGTTGTCGCGGAGATAATCGAAACCGAACTCGTTGTTGGTTCCGTAGGTGATGTCGGCGTTGTAAGCCTCGCGGCGCTGATCAGACGTCATCCCGGTCAGGATGACGGCCGTCTCGAGCCCGAGGAAGCGGTGCACACGGCCCATCCACTCGGAGTCACGTTTGGCGAGGTAGTCGTTGACGGTCACCACGTGCACGCCGTCGCCGGCCAACGCATTGAGATAGGCGGGCAGCACACAGGTGAGGGTCTTGCCCTCACCGGTCTTCATCTCGGCGATGTTGCCGAAATGCAGGGCGGCGCCGCCCATGATCTGAACGTGGAAGTGTTTCTGCGAGAGCACCCGCCAGGCGGCCTCCCGGGCGACCGCGAACGCCTCCGGCAAGAGATCGTCGAGCGCCTCGCCACCGGCGTAGCGCTCCTTGAACTCGTCGGTCTTGGCCCGCAGCTGCTCGTCGGTCAGCGCCTCGGTCTCGTTGTCGAGCGTCTCCACATGCGAAGCGATGGCATCCAGGCGTTTGACCATCCGGCCTTCGCCGACGCGCAGCAGCTTGTTGAGCACTGGTTTTATCCTCGATCCAATTGACTACACACGAAATCCGACCTGCAGATTCGGAGCAGGTCGGATTCCATGGTAGCCACGGTCAGCGCCATCGCGGTCACGCGAGGCAGATCAGGTGCCTCTCGACGGTCAGGACAGACGGATCAATCCGTAGTCGAACGCATGGCGCCGGTACACAACCGTGGGTTTGTCGGTTTCCTTGTCATGGAACAAAAAGAAGTCGTGACCGACCAGTTCCATCTCGTAGAGCGCGTCATCCACGGTCATCGGAACCGCGTCGTGTTCCTTGATGCGGACGATCTGACCGGGGCCCGCGGCCTCGGGACTGTGGTCGGCCCATCGGTCGTCGTCGACCTCGCCGGCCGGTGCAGGCGCATTGCCGTTCAGGAGCGGATCAGCGGCGGCAGTCGCTTCGGCAACGGAGATCGGGGTGCGCAGACCGTGGTGGACCTTGCGCCGGTCCTTGGTGCGACGCAGACGGGATTGCAGCTTGGTGAGCGCCGCGTCCAGGGCGGCGTAGAAGTTGTCGGCGCAGGCTTCGCCTCGGACCACGGGGCCCTTGCCGCGTGCGGTGATCTCGAGTCGTTGACAGATCTTCGACTGACGACGGTTGCGTTCGTGGTGCAGTTCCACGTCGAAGCGGAAGATCGTGGGATCGAAACGTTCCACCCGGGAGAGTTTGTCCATCACATGGATGCGGAAGTGGTCGGGGATCTCGACGTTGCGGCCACTGACCTGGACTTCGGCATCAGGTCGCGACGGCGCGTCAGAGGATTCGGTTCGTATGTATATGCCGGGATCAAACGGATCGTGCGCGGCGGATTCGGGGGCACCTTCGGGGTCGACACTGGCTTGCTTGTCGACGCTGGATTCGGAAACGGCATTCCTGCCGACACTTGTCGTCACTTGCGATACCTCCTGGATCGGTGAACAGGACTTCCGGTACCGCGGCCGCAAGCGACCTGGTACCGGTCTGAATGTTCGGCATCACCTCCCCCCGTCGCCACCGTCGGTGGCCTTGGGTCTGGCAATCAGATCGCACCCCTGACGTTAGTCCGCCCGGCAGGTGTTCGCCACAGTTTCGTCAACAGGTGTTCACCTCCGACGGCGCGCCGCCCGACTTCAAGACCCCTACCACTGCGCCACGAAACATGTTCGGCGACAACGGATGAACGCACGGAAAAGCCCGTCACACTGCTGCGATCACGAGCACCAGGTGTACACCGATTCCTGCTCGATCAAGAACCCTGATCGATTCGGCCGCCGTCGCTCCGGTGGTCACCACATCATCCACCAAGACGACAGCGGTGTCGCCGGCCCGCGCGGTCGCGATCTCCCGGAGGCCACGCCCGCCGATGCCTATCGCGCCGGCCAGGTTCGCGCTGCGGGCAGACGCCGACAATCCGGCCGAATCGCGGGCCCACGGGGACGTCGTCAGGATTGGGAGGACCACCACCGCCGACCCCAGGTGCGCCGCGGCGGACCGGCAGATCGCAGTCACAGGATCGCCACCGCGCCGACGTGCCGAGAGCTTCCTCGTCGGAGCCGGGATGAGGACCAGGCTCGTGGCCATCGGCAACTCCGACCAACCATCGAGGATCCGGAGTGCGTCGGCGAGCGCCCGTCCCAGCGGCGCGGCGAGATCGACGCGGCCGTGTTCCTTGAGTTCGAGGATCGCCCGGCGGCGCGGCCCGGTGTAGGGACCAACGGCATAGACCGGCACCACCAGTGGCACGCGGGTCTGCACAGCCGTGGGTGCGTCGGCGAGAAGGAGTGCGCAATGCGCACACCAGTTCAGGCCGGGTCGTCCACAGCCGCCACACAGTCGCGGCACCACCAGGTCGGCGAGGGCATCGACCACACGTCTGACCATGCCGCCATCATCGCGGCGACAACCACTCGCACTGGCGGCCGCGCGACTCTGTTCGCTGTGGTTGTCCACAGCCCGGTGGTTGTCCACCGCAGGGCTCAGTGAGGCAGGACGGGGATTGCGCCCGACCCCATCGTCGGGGTGACCTCACTCCAGTACTGGTCGGGTTCATCGTTGGTGCTCCCGAGCCTGAGCACTCCGCGACTGTCCGCGGCGTAGATGGTCGATTGGCCTGCCACCACCGCGGTCACCGGCGGACTGAGGTTGCCGCTCGGCAGCGCCCCAGGTGGGGTGCCGTCGATCCGCAACTGCACCACCGGTCCGTCGGAAGCACTCCTCGCGATCACGAGCATCTCGCTGCTCAACCAGTCGAGCGACACCGCCCCCGAGATGTTGAGCGCCGCGGCGCCCTGCGCGTTCGTGAGCACCGGCCTGCCGTCGGCCCGGTCCTCGATGACGGCGAGCACCACCTGACCGTTCACGATCATCGCGGCCCTGGCACCGTCCTGCGACACCTGCAGTTCGGTGATCGGCCCCTGGGCCACCGCCCTGATGGCCGACGAGTCGACCTCCGTCTCGGTGATCTGTCCACCACCGGCACCCTGGGTCACCTGCGTGACGCGGGTTTCGTCGACAACTGCCCACATCGTCTGGTCGTCGCCGGCGAACGACGGCCGGGTGATCATCTCGCCCTCGAGCACCGGGGTGACGGCGGCGCCGTAGTCCCCCACCGCGAGCGCCAGGCGCGGCGCCGGACCCGGCGCAGTATTCTGCGACACCACCGCCACCCGCCTGGCGTTGGCCGAGATGTCGGCTGACAACAGACTGCGCGTCGACCCGAGCGCCCCGGGCACCGGTGTGACCGCATTGTCGGCCACCAGCGACAACGATCCGCCGCGGATGATGTGCAGTCCCATCGGTGAGTCCGGTGCCGGGCTGGGATCGAGCGACTCCACATCGCTGGTCTGCCACCCGCCCGAGTGTCGTTCGTCGAGCGGTGCGCCATCGGCGTCGATCACGTACGGCCCGGTGATGTCGGACTCGCTGAGCGTCCAGATGATCTGTGCCGCAAGCCGATTACGTTCGGCGTCACCCACACCGTTGAGCCCGGCGAGATCGAGTCGGATCCCGCCCGTCGGCAGCGACTCGATCGAGCCGTGCAGCGACGACCGGGCCGGGAATTCGTTGGTGACAGCGCCTCGTAGGTCGTCGACCGGTCCGGCGATCAACAGCCCGATGAGCTGGTCGGCGAGCTGGTCGCCGCCGGAGTACATCCACCGGGGATCGGCCACCAGGTGCTGGTCGTCGGTGCTCGGGTAGTAGAGCACGTGCGGCCGGTACGACGACTCGAACTGTTCGCGGTCCATCACCACCCCGACCGGGAGCGGACCGTCTATGCGCCACTGCCCGTCCACCTTGCGCAGCGACAATCGGGTCTCGATCCGTCCCGAGCTCGGGATCAGTTGGCCGCTGGGCTGTAGTTCACCCGTGTTCTCGCCGTTCACCCGCACCGTGATGGTGTCGTCGGTGCGGTTGTCACTGAGCACGTTGATCTCGTCGAGCAGCAGTGCCCCACCCTGGTCGTCCCAGGAGTTCGACGCCTCCTGCGTGAGGAACTGACGTGCCGCGAGATGGCCCGATCCCGGCTGCACCGACGCCTTGAGAAAGTCGCGGACCAAGGCCTCGGGGTCCATGTCCGGGCGCGGTGTGGGGACGTTGCGGGTGGGCTGATGCCGTTCGAGCGACCCCAGCGGCTGCGGACTGGAGTTGTTCGGAATCGACACGCACGACGACAGCAGGGCCGCGGCCGCGATGATCACCGCCAGTACGATTCCGGTCCGCAGGGTCCTCGATCGCTCATACATGGGTCTGCCCCGAATCCCGGCTGCGTCGCATCGACGCCGGCTTGAGCGGTAGCGGACTGCCGAGCACCTTGTGTCCACGGACCAGCGGAAGCGTGAGCCTGAAACAGGCGCCCTGCCCCGGCTCTCCCCAGGCCTCGAGCCGGCCCTGGTGCAGTCGCGCATCTTCGACGCTGATGGCCAATCCGAGGCCGGTGCCACCCGACCTCCGGAAGCGCGAGGGGTCAGACCGCCAGAATCGGTTGAACACCAACTTCTCTTCACCGGGTCGCAGACCGATCCCCTGATCTCGCACCGTCACGGCGACGGCATCACCGTCGCTGCGCATCGTCAGCGTCACCGGCCGCTGTTCGCCGTGGTCGATGGCGTTGGCCAACAGATTTCGCAGAATACGTTCCACTCGTCGTGGGTCGATCTCCGCGATCACGGGTTCGTCGGGGAGATCGAGGATCAGTTCGGTGTCCGTCTCGTCGGCAAGATGCTGCACCGTCCTCACCGCGGCATCGATCGGGATCGACATGTTCAGCCTGTCGGCGGCGAGTTCCGCCACACCGGCGTCGTGGCGGGAGATCTCGAGCAATTCGCTGAGCAACGTCTCGAATCGATCGAGCTCTTTGTCCAGGAGTTCCACCGAACGCTTGAGGACCGGCTCGAGCTGTTCGCGACTCTCGTAGAGCACGTCGGCGGCCATCCGCACGGTGGTCAACGGTGTGCGCAGTTCGTGGGAGACATCCGAGGTGAACTGACGCTGCAGACCGCCGAACTCTTCGAGGTGGGTGATCTGCTTCGACAGGCTCTCGGCCATGTCGTTGAACGACATCGCCAACCTGGCCATGTCGTCCTCGCCGCGCACCGGCATGCGTTCTTTGAGGCGTCCGTCCGCAAACCTCACCGCGATCCTCGACGCCGATCGGACCGGGATCACCACCTGCCGCGACACCAGGATCGCGATGGCCGCGAGGAGCCCGAGCAGAACGATTCCACCGGTGAAGATCGTGCCCCGCACCAGCGAGACGGTGTTCTCCTCATTGGTGAGGGGGAAGACCAGATACAGCTCGAGGCCGGGGATGTCGGAGTTCGTCGGGCTGCCGATGATGAGCGCGGGACTCTGGTGCCCACTAGACCCCGTCACCGACGAGTATCGGTAGGCGATCTGGCCGCCCTGCACCATCTGGCGCAGGTTCTCCGGGATCTCCCCCACCGGCCCGACGCCTGTCGGTTCGGTGGGTCCGGAGCCTGGTGCGAGCAACACCGTGTCGAAGGTACCCACCACACCCGATGAATCGCCCGAGTCGACATCGCGGTCGGTGAGGATCGACCGGGTCTGACGCAGCCGGTTGACCAGTGAGGTGTTCGGATCGGCGCCGGAGAGGTCGCGTTCCACAGCGACCCGGGTGCGGTCGAGTTCTTCGGTGGCGGCCTGCAACTTGAGGTCGAGCAGCCGATCGGTGATCTGACTGGTCAGGACAAACGCCAGGATGAGGAGCACCACAAAAGACAGAGCGAGCGTGGACACGACAACACGCAGCTGCAGCGAACGCCGCCACAGCTGTCCGACGATCCTTCCGACCGCGCCCACCCGACGCATCCAGGGCCCGAATGAACCATTGATGCGGCGCCGAGGGCGTCCGATCACGGTGGTCCGGCCTTGTAGCCGACCCCCCTCACCGTGAGAACCACTTCTGGGTTTTCCGGATCGTGTTCGACCTTGGCCCGCAGGCGCTGTACGTGCACGTTGACCAGCCTAGTGTCGGCCGGGTGCCGGTATCCCCAGACCTGTTCGAGCAGCACGTCCCGGGTGAACACCTGACGGGGTTTGCGAGCGAGCGCCACCAGGAGATCGAACTCCAGCGGGGTCAGCGAGATGGGCACGCCCTCACGCGTCACCTTGTGCGCGGGAACGTCGATCTCGACCGGGCCGATCGACAGCAACTCGGCCGGTTCGTCTTCCGTGCGACGTAGGCGGGCACGCACCCGGGCGACCAGTTCCTTGGGTTTGAACGGCTTGATCATGTAGTCGTCGGCGCCGGATTCGAGCCCGAGGACCACGTCGACGGTGTCTGACTTGGCGGTCAGCATCACGATCGGGACTCCCGAGTCCGCCCGGAGCACGCGGCACACGTCGATCCCGTTCATCCCAGGCAACATCAGGTCCAGCAGCACCAGATCCGGCCGGATCTCGCGGACCGCCGTCAGCGCCTGAGTGCCGTCGCCGACCACGAAGGGCTCGAAGCCCTCTCCGCGCAGCACGATGGTGAGCATCTCCGCCAATGCCGCATCATCATCGACAACCAGAATCCTGGGTTTCATCGTCTCATCGTGTCACCGAATGGCCCTTATTTGTGGTTGACGCGCCGACCGGCCCATCCCACCGGGCTGCGGCGTTTGGCCGTCGAACGCGGCTACCCTGCAGGAGTGGGCGTATTGATAGCGGTGGAAGGTCTCGACGGCGCCGGCAAACACACGTTGGTCACCGGACTCGTCAACCGTTGGGCCACACAGGGTTATCGGGTGCAGACGTTGACGTTCCCGAGGTACAGCGAGTCCGTCACCGCGGACATCGCCGCCGAGGCACTGCACGGAGAGCACGGCGATCTGCGTTCGAGCGTGCACGCCATGGCGATCCTGTTCGCGCTCGATCGCCGCGACGCCGCGGAGTATCTGCGAAAGTTGTTGGCTGCCAACGACGCCGTGATCCTCGACCGCTACGTGGCGTCGAACGCCGCCTACAGCGCAGCCCGTTTGGGGCAGGACGCCGATGGCGAAGTGGTGCAGTGGGTCACGACCCTGGAGTTCAGCAGGTTCGGACTGCCGGTACCCGATCATCATCTGCTGCTCGACGTTCCGACCGACGTCGCTATCGGCAGGGCCAAGTCCCGCGCCGAGCTGGACGCCTCACGCCTGCGCGACCACTACGAGCGCGACCACGAGCTCCAGGAACGCACCGGACTCGTCTACCGCGCACTCGCCGAGATGGGCTGGATGTCGCCGTGGTCGCGCCTCGGCACCGAGGCAGATCCCGAGCTCGCGGACCGATTGATCGCCATCTAGCGACGACCTCCCCGGGTTGCGCGATAGCCAAGTGCCGACCAGCGATCACAACTCGGTCAAGACACTGCAACGACAGCCGTTATGTCCGCTGCCGCATACCGTCGCATCACTAGCCTCTCGACCAGAGACCTAGGTCGTCCTCGAGAAGCACCCGCGCGGGACGATCCAGGTGGAGGGAGGTCAGCGCATGAGCCTGACGCTGCCCCACCCCACCCAGTACGTACCCGTCCGCACCGCAGCCCTGCTCGCCCTGGTTGTCCTGGTCCTCAACATCGTGCTGGTGTGGTCCGCCCTCGCTCTGCGACCGGCCGAGGCCGGCGATGAGAGCCAGATCCGCGAACTGGTCCACCAGCAGATCGACGCACTCAATCGCCGCGACCCGGCCGCCCTCTCGCTCACGTACTGCGATCAGCAGGGCGTCGTGGCCCACCAGATCGTCCAGGCCCTCGGGCCGACTGAGCGAGGAGCGCTCATCCGTGTCACCCGCATAGCCGACATCCAGTTCATCGGATCGGGCGACAACCAGATGGCAACCGCACACGTGACGCTGGCGATCGCCGGGCCCACGAACGGGGCCATCTCCGCCCGGCCTGCCGAACTCACACACTTCAGTCGCGAACAAACCGGCTGGAAGATGTGCCAACCAAGCGATAGTGAATCACCAATCCATTATCTTTGATTTCACGGAAACTGCCTCTCACCACCATCACATGTCGGCAACGACCCGGCGTGTGGTCGACTCCACTGTTGGTGGGCGCCGGTATCCCCAGTAATGTTCGAACACAGCAAACCGCCGCTGCGCAAACGCTATTCACCACACACCGAGCTGACACCCCAGCCGCTCCCGAACTCGCCCGGAGGCCCCGATGACGCAACCACCGCAAGGCCCCTACGGCTCGGGCGACAACCAGGGCGACCCTCGTTGGGGTTCCGGCCCGGGTGAACCCACCTGGGGCGGGCAACCGGGGCAGCAGCCGAATTGGGGCCAGCCCGGCGAACCCACCTGGGGCGGTCAGGCCGGACAACAGCCCGGCTGGGGACAACCCTCGTCGCCCGGCGGCGGCGGACAACCGCAGTACGAACCTACAAGCGAGTACCGCCCGGGTGAGTACAACTCCGGCCAGTACGGCGGCTACCAGCAGCCGTACGGCGCCACCCCGCCGCCACCGGGAGGCGGCCCCGGCGGCCCGGGATACGGCCCTCCCTCCGGGCCGAAGCCGTCGAAGACGCCCTGGATCATCGGGATCGGGATCGCGGCGGCCGTGGTCATCGCCCTGGGGGTTGTGCTGTTCCTGGTTCTCGGCGGCGACGACGACGACCCGAAAGCCTCGCCGACGAGTTCGACGGAGACCTCGGAGACCACCGGATCGTCGGACACCACCGACAGTTCGCAGACGTCGACCGCCGACGCCGAGGAGCAGATCGAGACGGCCGTGCGCGAGTACACGACGGCGTTCACCGCACGCGACTGGGACGCGGCGATCGCGGTCACCTGTGGCGCCGAGGAGGCGACGATCGAGGACATCCAGGCCAAGGACACCGCCACCGTCGGAATGAAGCTGAACTCGGTCACCGGTATCGATGTCACAGGGGACAGCGCGCAGGCAACCGTGTCGCTGACCTTCGTCGACCCGGACAACCAATCCGACCTCGACACCAATCGCTATACCTTCGACATGGAGAACCGCTCCGGGGACTGGCTGATCTGCTCGACCCGAGAAATCTGAGCGGTCCTCGGGAAGGACTCCTTGACCCACCCACCACCGGGCTCGTCGCCCTGGCGTGACCCAGGTCCGTCGGAGCCGTACGGACGGGCTGGCACACACGGTCAGCAGCATCCCGGTCAAGGCGGCTCACAACAGCCCGGCCCACCGAGCGGCCGGCATGGTGCCGGCAACGGACCAGGACAGAACGGTCCATGGCAGGCACCGGGGCGGGGCCAGTGGGGGCCCGCACCCTCCGGTCAATGGAACCCGTCCCCACCGCCGGCCCAGCCTTTCGGGCAGCCGGCTCCATGGGGATCGCCTCCACCCCCGCCTCCACGAGGTTCACACAGCGGACTGATCGTCGCCGGAGTCATCGGCGTGGTGGTCGTGCTCGCCGTGGGGTTGGCCGCCGTCCTCTCGTTCAACGGCGGCAACGACAGCGACCCGTTCGCAGCACCGTCCTCATCCACCCAGGGCCCGGTCACCACAACCGGCCGACTGGACGGTACGGCCGAGGAAAATGCCGTCCAGGCCGCTGCGGAAAAGCGTGTTCAGCTCATCAACGACCAGGACGCGATCGGGCTGCACGACATGGCCTGCGCCGCGGACTCACGAACCGAGTCCGTGGCCGGGTATCAGCAACTCTTCGACCGCAACGGGTCGATCACCGCCCGCATCGACATCCAGGACGTCACGGTCAGCGGCATCGTCGGCAAGATCGACGGCGTGATGACGATCGAGTCCGAGACAGGCGAGGTGCATTGGGCATTCCGCAACGAAGAGGATCAGTGGCGCTTCTGCCCCAGCCTGTCCGAGCGTTCCACCGCCGACGAACCAGAAGGCGGCGGGATCATCACCGGCTGATCGCCATCACAGGCCCCGACAACAAAAATGGTGGGCCCCGAGGCGATCACTGAGTGATGCCCCTGGACCCACCATTTCGGTGGTGGTCGTTACCTGTTCAGATGTAAATCAGTACCGGTAGTGCTCGGGCTTGTACGGCCCTTCGACGTCGACATTGATGTACTCGGCCTGCTCTTTGGTGAGCTTGGTGAGCTTGCCGCCGAGCGCTTCGACGTGAATCTTCGCGACCTTCTCATCGAGGGCCTTCGGCAGCCGGTAGACCTCGTTGTCGTACTCGTCGTTCTTGGTCCACAGTTCGATCTGGGCGATGACCTGGTTCGAGAAGCTGTTGCTCATCACGAACGACGGATGGCCGGTGGCATTGCCCAGGTTGAGCAGACGGCCCTCGGACAGGACGATGATTGCCTTGCCGTCGGGGAAGATCCACTGGTCGACCTGAGGCTTGATGTTGATCCGGGTCATGTCCTTCGACGCTTCCAGGCCGGCCATGTCGATCTCGTTGTCGAAGTGACCGATGTTGCCGAGGATGGCGTGGTGCTTCATCTGCCTCATGTGCTCAAAGGTGATGATGCCGAGGTTGCCGGTGGAGGTGATGATGATGTCGGCGGAGCCGATCGCGTCCTCGACCGTGACGACGTCGTATCCGTCCATCAACGCCTGCAGGGCATTGATCGGGTCGATCTCGGTGACCTGCACGCGAGCCCCCTGGCCTGCGAGGGACTCGGCGCAGCCCTTGCCCACGTCGCCGTAGCCGCAGATCAGCACCTTCTTGCCACCGATCAGGACATCGGTGCCGCGGTTGATGCCGTCGATCAACGAGTGGCGGGTGCCGTACTTGTTGTCGAACTTGCTCTTGGTGACCGAGTCGTTGACGTTGATGGCGGGGAAGGTCAGCTCACCGGCAGCGGCGAACTGGTACAGGCGCAACACACCGGTGGTGGTCTCTTCGGTGACGCCCTGAACCGACTCCGCGATCGCCGACCACTTGCCCTTGTCGGTTTCGAACCGCTCGCGCAGCAGCGCCAGGAACACCTTGTATTCAGCCGAATCGGTGTCGTCGTCGGTGGGTGGCACGGTCCCGGCCTTCTCGAACTGAGCGCCACGCAGCACCAGCATGGTGGCGTCGCCGCCATCGTCGAGGATCATGTTGGCCGGTTCGCCGGGCCAGGTGAGCATCTGCTCGGCAGCCCACCAGTACTCCTCGAGGCTCTCGCCCTTCCACGCGAACACGGGGACGCCCTTGGGCTCGTCCACGGTGCCGTGAGGTCCGACGACGATGGCCGCGGCGGCCTCGTCCTGGGTGGAGAAGATGTTGCAGGAGGCCCAGCGCACTTCAGCGCCGAGAGCCACCAGGGTTTCGATCAGCACAGCGGTCTGCACGGTCATGTGGAGAGACCCGGAGATCCGAGCTCCCTTGAGCGGCAACACATCTGCATATTCGCGTCGGAGTGCCATCAAGCCCGGCATCTCGTGTTCGGCCAGGCCGATCTCTTTACGCCCGTATTCTGCAAGCGAAAGGTCGGCGACCTTGAAGTCGATACCGTTGCGGTTGTCCGCCGTGAGCGAACCGGTCTGGACCGATGTCATTAACCACTCCTCAAGTCCAACTTGGATGATGGGTACCAGGCTAACGGGTGGATGAACCGACTCGGCCCCCGGCTGCGGCATCCACCACCGGCCCAAAGATCTCGGCCAGATCGTCTGCGACGTCGCGGTCGGCCTCGGGAGGCATCGACACATAGCTCAGCGCCATCCGGACGATGGCACGGGCGATCCTGACCGCAGCCGTCTCGTCCGCCTGGACCCAGCTCGTCTGCAACAACACCACCACCCTGGCGCTGGCCTGCGTGATCAACGGCCCAGCATCGGTGGTGATCAGCCGGAGCAGATCCGGTTTCGCCTGCCCGGTGAGCAGCGACTGGATGAGTGGGTCGTCGGCCGCAGTCGCGAAGAAGTCCGAGAACCCCTCGGCCAAGGCGACTTTCGCCTGCCCCTCGTGCGCCAGGATCGCGGCCGACACCAGGTCCACGAGTTCGTCGGCCAACCGCAGCGCGTACGCCGAGGCAAGGCCCTGTCGCGAACGGAACTCGTTGTAGACGGTCTGCCTGCTGACCCCGGAGGCCGCCGCAACATCGGCCATCGTGACAGCCGACCAGTCGCGGGTACGCAGGAGATCACGCATCCCGTCGAGGAGGCTGTCCCGCAACAGCTTCTTGCTCGCCTGCGCGAAGGGGGTCTGCGGCGCCGGGACCGAACCGACGTCCGTTGATGCTTTGCCCCGTGGTGCGTGGCGTGCCGACGCCGGCTCGACAGGGGGTTCAGACATGCGGTCAGGATATCGGTCGGCGGCAGTGCGCCCGTCGGCCCGTGTGCGCGTGCCCGCGCGCACCGCGACACCGGGCCGCAACGGCACCACCGCATCGGCGGTCAAGACCGGGTTACTTCCTCCATGTAGAAATCGGCCTTGGCGGCACCGCAGTCCGGGCAACTCCAGTCATCCGGGATGTCGTCCCAGCGGGTTCCCGGCGCGATTCCGTCTTCGGGCCAACCCTTTTCCTCGTCGTACTCGAACCCGCATTGCATACAGACGTACAGCTTGTAGTTCATGGTGATGTCCTTGGTGGTGATGTGTTTGAGGCGATGTCATCGGTGATATTCGGCCGTTGCGGTCAGCGCCCAGGAGCTGGTTCGAAGTCGACCTTCTCGCGGACCCCGCAATCGGGGCACGGCCAGTCGTCCGGCACGTCGTTCCACGCTGTGCCCGGCCGGAAACCCTCGCGCGGCGCCCCGGCCGACTCGTCGTAGACGTAGTCGCAGACCGGGCATCGGTACGCGCTCATCGCTGCTTGCTCCCAGCCGCTCGGGCGAGCACCTTCTCCCGTTTGCCGGGTACGACGTTGAGCTTGGTGAGGTCTCCGTCGTAGTGGTCGATCACTCTGTGGTCCATCACCTTGCGCCAGATCGGAGGGAAGTACGCCAGCGTGATCATGCTCGCGTAGCCGCTGGGCAGATTCGGGGCGTCGTCGAAGCTCCGCAGAACCTGGTAACGCCTGGTCGGATTGGCGTGGTGGTCGCTGTGACGCTGCAGGTGATAGAGGAAGATGTTGGTGCAGATGTGGTCGGAGTTCCAGCTGTGCTCGGGTGCCGCGCGTACGTACCGGCCACTCGGAAGCTTCTGGCGCATCAGTCCGTAGTGCTCGAGGTAGTTGACCGTCTCGAGCAGGCTGAACCCGTACACCGCCTGGATCACCATGAACGGCAATATCTCCCAGCCGAAGATGATCGTCAGCGCACCCCAGAGCACCACTGACATCAGCCAGGCGTTGAGCACGTCGTTGCGGATGTTCCAGACAGAGTGCTCCAGGCGGTTCATCCGGGTGCGTTCGAGCTTCCACGCCGAGGTGAGCGAACCCCAGACGCTGCGTGGCAGGAACGCCCAGAACGTCTCACCGAACTTGGCGCTGGCCGGATCCTCGGGCGTCGCGACGCGGACGTGATGGCCCCGGTTGTGCTCGATGTAGAAGTGACCGTAGAACGTCTGCGCGAGAGTGATCTTCGAGAGCCAGCGTTCGAGCGAATCCTTCTTGTGGCCCAGTTCGTGAGCGGTGTTGATGCCGATGCCACCCATGACACCGATCGACAGCGCCACACCGATCTTGGAGATGATCCCCAATCCGCCGTCGACACCCAGCCAGCTCAGATCGCTGGTCGTCCACAGGTAGCAGGCA
Organism: Williamsia muralis NBRC 105860; assembly: GCF_001598915.1. GTDB lineage: Bacteria > Actinomycetota > Actinomycetes > Mycobacteriales > Mycobacteriaceae > Williamsia > Williamsia muralis. The sequence continues at coordinate 139,197 of NZ_BDAP01000004.1, forward strand.
AAGATCAGGCTTGCGAACTGGAACGGGATGTAGGCGTAGGTGCAATACCGGTAGTACTTGTCGTTCTCCAGTTGCTCCATCAGCTCTCCGGGAGGGTTCTGACCGTCCGGTCCGAAGAAGATGTCGAGGACGGGTAGCAGACCGTAGACGAGCAGGGGTCCGATCCACCACCACACCGGTGACACCGCGCTCCATCCGAGTGCGTTGAAGCCGGCGATCAGACCGGCCGCGAGAAACAGTGCCGTCGGGGGGATCAGGCCGAGCAACCACAGGTACCGCTTGCGGTCTCGCCACTCGAGAGACGGCGACACCCCCTGGCCACCTTGTGCCGTGAGATCGGTGCTCATCAACTACCTCCTCGTCGAGTAGAACGCGTGATGAGTTTGACAATAGCCAGTGTCACGTCTGTTGTCTATACATACAAGGTTATTTGTAAAGTGCCCCAGTTCACAAAAGAGCCCCGGTCGAGAGTCGCACTCTCGACCGGGGCTCTGTGTGAGTCAGCCGTTACGGCCGATTCGGTCCCGCTCTCTTCGCTTCCGCGGCCAACGCCGCGTCGCCGACAGCGTCGTCTATCTCGCCACGCTGACGCTTGCCCACCATGGAATGACGCTGGCTGTAGAGGAAGTAGACCGCTACGCCGATGACCATCCAGATCAGGAACCGGATCCACGTCAGCGCCGACAGGTTCAGCATCAACCAGAGGCAGGCCACGATTGCCGCTATCGGCAGGAACGGCATCAACGGCACCTTGAAGCCGCGAGGCAGATCCGGGCGGGTGCGTCGGAGAACGATGACTCCGGCCGCGACCACAACGAAGGCGAACAGCGTGCCGACGTTGACCATCTCCTCGAGCTTCTCGATCGGGAAGAACGCCGCGACAACCGCGACTGCGACGCCCACGATGATCTGGATTCGGGCGGGTGTGCCGAACTTGCTCGTCTTCGACAACGAGCGCGGCAGGAGTCCGTCTCGGGCCATCGCGAACAACACCCGGGACTGACCCAGCATCAGGACCATCACAACGGTTGTCAGTCCGGCCAGGGCACCGATCGAGATCGCCTTCTCTGCCCAGGTGACGCCGTTCTGTCCGAACGCGTACGCCAGGTTCTTCGGTTCGCCGTTGCCCGCCGATGTCGCCAGTTCCTTGTAGCTCAACATGCCGGTCACCACGATCGTGACCAGGATGTACAGCACCGTCACGATGGCCAGGGAACCGAGGATGCCTCGCGGAACGTCCTTCTTGGGATTCTTGGTCTCCTCGGCAGTTGTTGCCACCACGTCGAATCCGATGAACGCGAAGAACACGATCGATGCCGCCGCCAACACGCCGTACCAGCCGTAGCTCGAGTCGCCACCACCGGTGATCAACGAAAAGAGCGTGGAGTCAACGGACTTGCCACCCGATTCCGATGGCTGCGACTCCGGGATGAACGGCTTGTAGTTGTCGGCCTTGATGTAGAAGAAGCCCACCACGATGACCAGCAGCACAACCGTCACCTTGATGGCCGTGATCACTGCGCTGAACGTCGACGACAGTTTGGTGCCGAGCACCAGCAGGACGGTGATCACCGAGACGATCACCAACGCACCCCAGTCGACGGTGTGCCCCGCTATTTCCGTTGTGCCACCCGCGAATCCGAAGACCGTGCCGAGATAGCTCGACCACCCCTTCGACACCACCGCGGCGCCGACCGCGAACTCGAGGATGAGGTCCCAGCCGAGGATCCAGGCCAGGAACTCGCCGAAGGTGGCATACCCGAAGGTGTAGGCAGACCCGGCCACCGGAACCGTGGAAGCGAACTCGGCGTAACACAGGGCTGCCAATGCGCACGCCACTGCGGCCATCACAAATGACAGCGAGATCGCCGGTCCGGCCTTGTTACCCGCGGTGGACGCGGTGATCGTGAAGATGCCGGCACCGATGACGACCGATACACCGAAGACCGTGAGGTCCCACCAGGTCAAACTCTTCTTCAGCTGCGAACCGGGTTCTTCGGTGTCAGCCATCGATTGCTCTACGGACTTTGTCCGTGTCAGCGGATTACCCATGCAGGAACTCCCTCACTCGAACGCGGCGTGCCCCAGCGTGCAGCCTGTCTGCAAACTATCGGACGCAACCGGCGTAGATTGCCCAATCCGCCGCGATGCACACGAAGATTCTTACGGCAACGAAATTGGTGGCTCTGAGGCACCCGGTCGATCGGTGTGGTTTGGTCGGCAGCGGTACGGATCGCCGCACCTCTCAACCCACCTGCCAGACGCCGAAACCCGCCGACTCAGGTGGGCGGCGGGTTTCGGGTTGTTCGAGGTGGTCGGACGATCAGCTGAAGTAGCCGGCCGTCCGCTGGTCGGCGGCCTGCATGTTGCTCGATGCCTCGGTGACCTTCGACGACAGCGCGGTGAGCAGCGCGCGGGAGTCGGTGAAGCTGGTGTCCCACGACTGCTGCGCGGCGCCATAGGCCTGCGATGCCTGCTGTGACTGCCAGTTCTCGTGCAGCCGGGACACCTCGGACTTCAAGGTGGTGGCGAGGTGTTCGAGCTGGTTGAAGTTGCTGTTGAGCTGAGACGCCAGCTCTTCCATCCGCGGGTAGTTGTACTGGATGATGCTCATGGTTGGTCTGCTTTCTGACTCGGTGGAAGTGGGAGCGCTCAGAGCTTGAGCGCGGGTCCGGATCCGGCGACGTTGTTGAAGATGCCGGCGTTGTCCTGGTCGTCGGCGTCGTAGCCGTTGAAGCCGGTCGACAGCGACGTCTTGAGGGTGTCGAGAGCTGTCTGCAACTGTGTCGCCTCGTCCTTCCAGGCGGTCACCGCGCCTTGGAAGGCCCCACTCGCGTTGCCTTTCCACAGTGCAAGCGCCTCTTCGGCGTCTGCGGTGATGCGGGCCAGGACGGTGCCCATGTCGTCGACGATGTCCCCCACCGATTTCGTCGAGGCCAACCCGGCCGCGACGTCGAGATCGAGACCGTTGGTTCCGGTGCTCATGATGCTTCCCCTTTTGTGTGTGATTGCCGCGGAATCAGATGACCTCCGCGTGTACAGCGACTGACTCCCGTTCGTCGATCAGCCTCGACGGCCGGGATCTGCTCCCCCTCTCGATTCCCCCCGATCACGGCATCCATCTGCCGGTCGGCAACGTCTCCATCAACAGGTCGGTTGCCTGCGCGATGCGGTGCGGTGTGCCCGCGGACAGCGTCGTCCAGATCCGGCCATCGGGCGACATGGTCGGACTCGCCACGATTCGGCCACGGGCGGTGTCGTACACCGCGACCGCGCCTGACGTTCGTAGATTTCTGCCCGGGCCTGCCTCCCGCGCGATGATCTCGGCATGGCCGACACACGATTCGAATGCCGCCGCGTACCTGGCTGCGTCAGCGTGCGTCGCACCGACGGCGTAGAGCGCATCCGCATAGTCGGCCGCCGTGGCCGCGCGATCGAGTCGTTCGCGGAGTTCGGCCGCGGGCGCGCTGATCGACTGCACGTCCGCCGCCGACATCGGCCCGAATTCAGCGGCGATCAGCGGCCCGACCTCGCTCGCGTCGACCGTCCCGAGCATCCGGATGGTGAGTCCGTCCGACCGTCGATGTGCCACAACATGTCTGCCGCCGCTCCGGGCCAGACACATACGCGGCGACATCTCGACGCCGTATCGCCGGAGTTCCACAACGGCCTCGGGGTTGGCAAGGACGGCCAGCGCGTCCGCCAACGGCTCGGTCACGCCGGCTGTCGAACAGCCATCTCTGCTCATGATCCCCGCATCCAGCAGCTTTCGTGACGAGGAGGAATGCGCCGCGGCTCGCTCCACTGCGGTGTCGTGAATCGGCGTCACATCGAGCACTGTTGGCCACGTCTGGATATCGAGAAGGCCTGCGAGATAGTCGATATCGGTGAGGGTCACGTGATACTCCGGTGCGATGTCCTTGATCCACATCGTTGTCATCGTCCTGTGTCCGGGGCACCGAGGACTGCCGGGACCGACGTCGCCGGCGGCAAATCGAGTGCACCCGTGCGGTATCGAGCGTCGATGACCTCGGCTGTCGGCCCCGATTCGTCACCGAACCGACCGGCCGGGTCCTGGGTGACGGCCGCTGCGTCGATACCCGCGCCCTGCGGCGACCGGGCCGCACGTGCCGGCTCCTGGCCGACCGTCGCGAGCGGCGAGACGGGGGGCGCAGGCGTCATCGCAGTTGTCGACCGATGCGGTGTCGGCTGGCCCGCAACTTCGGCCGCCGCGGACGGAGTTGTGGTACCGGCCAGAACCGTTGTGGCAAAGCGCGTCTTCTCACGTGGAGCCTGAGGGGCCGGCGCGAATCCGCCCAGGAGCAGTGGCCCGGGGGATGTCGTCGAGGTGGGCGCCGATACCGGCGCGACATGCGCACGCGGGCGTGACATCTGTTCGCCTGCCAGCGCGGTGGACGAGACGACCTCCGTCAGACGCGGCGGAAGCCACGGTTCGGCAAGAGGTGCACTCGCGGCCTCGTACGTGTCCATGACCCGGGCAGCACGCTGCTTCTGGTCGTGCAGAGCGCGTTCGGCATCTGCCGCCACGCCGCCGATCGGCGCGCCCAGGGCGGCACCCACGGTAGCCGCTGTGTCCCGAATACCCTTTGTCACAGCGATCTCAGGCAGATTGGGCATGTTGGCATGAGCAACGGTGGTGGCGGCGCACTGAGCCGTGGCCTTCCCCGCGTTCTCCACGGCTGCCGCGGAAACCTCGGTGAACCAGGTCGCGAAGTCGGCGAGCCTGGCGAACGCGTGGTCGGATGTCGCAGACTCCCAACCGGTTCCGAGGCGCGTCAGAATTGCCGCGTAGTCCAATCCCGCGTCGGCGAGCACCCCCGCGACGCAGCCCCAGGCGAGGGCCGCTTGCGCAGACGGTGTCGCCCCGGCGCCGCCTTCGACGAGATCAGCGGCGAGCCGCTGCGCAGGCCGCGCCTCCCAGACCACCCCCGTGAACCCGGTCACAGCCGGAAAGCCTCCTCGATACTCTCTTCGGCACCGCGGTAGCCGCCGGCCTGAGCCCGCAGCACGGCCGCGATCTTTCGTAGTTCATTCACCCCGGCCGAGGTGGTTGCCGCGAACTCGGCCCCCACTGCCGTCAGGGTCTGTGCGGCGACGGTCGACACTTCGTCGCGGCCGGCCGGAGCGACCGACAGCGTCGGCAGGTGCTGTGTGAGAGCACTGCCCAACTGATCGGCCAGCCGATCCAGATCTGTTGCCGCGCGCACCAATTCGTCGGGGTCGACGTTCAACTGTGATCCGGTCATCGTTTCTCCGTTGTTCATCGGTGTCATATCTCCTGGTCTCTGCCAGACGGTCCCAGGCGCAACCGCACGTCAGGTGAGGACTCCCGGTCCTCGGTCTGCACTTCTCCCAGCACAGGGGGCGCGACGTCCGGGATGTCCCCGATGATCTGGGTCCCGTTGAGCTCGGTGACGAGGTAGTCCGCGGTCTCGTGCTGGTCGTCTGACGCACCGGCGCCGCGACCGGCTCCCATTGCACCCATCGGCGCCATCGGGCTTCCCATCGCAGCCGGAACCACCGTGCTCTGATGGCGATTGTTCGTTGCTGGAACACCCTCCGGCCCAGCGCCGCTCGTCAGTCCTGGGGTGGTACGGGCGCTCAGCGCACTGGGCCCGCCGCCTCCTGGACCCAGGCCACCGCCGCCTCCGCCACCACCGCCGCCGCCCAGGCCACCCGCAAGGCCGGCAGGCATGGTTCTCGCGGGATCCATTGATGGATCGGTAGCCGACTTCTTCAGTTGCGCCTCATGGGTTCTGAGCAGTTGAGAGCCCGCCGGACCTGCCATCCCGCCGAGCTGCCCGACGCCCGCGACCATGGGCTTGCCGACACTGTCGAGCACCGTGCCGGCGATGGAGAACGGCGACGGACCCGCCATCGGTGCCCCGGTCACGGGCACCGGTTGTCCGTTCACGACCATGTGCCCCGTCGGCGCCAACAGCTCTGCACGCGTGGCCGCGACCACGGCGGTGGCCTCGGCGAGACCATCGGCAGCGGCACCGAGTGCTACTGCCTGTCCCGGAGGAGTCACCAGGAAAGGGGCCGAAGCGGCAATGATGGCAACAGTTTTCGCGATGATGCCCTGTACCAGCGCCAGCCCGGTGCCGACGATCGCCGCGGCACCCTGGGTGTCGGCCGTCATCGTGGTTCCCTGGGCGGACAGAGCGGCCGTATCGGCGCTTGCCTGCACACTCTTGGCTGCGGTGGCAGTGGCCGCCTGGCCCGTCCAGACCTGGTCGAGCGCCTTGAGCGCCCCCGAACCCATGGACATCGACAGGTCGAGGATCTGCGAGAGCCCTTGGAGTATCGAGGTCGGATCGAATTCCCCACCGCCGAGGTTCCCCGTTCCGAAGCCACCGAGCAGGTCGGTGAGCGGCTTGACGAGGACGTCCAGATCAAGCGGCGGCAGCGGCGGCAGTCCAGGCATCGGTGGAGCAGGCGGAAGTTGCGGAAGACCGGCTATTCCCAGGTCTTTGAGCACCTGACTGACCGGGGTGTCCAGGATGGGACCCAGCGGACTCGCCTGCAGGAGGTCATTGATGGTGGGGTCGACAGGAGGAGATGAAGCCGGCGGGGCAGGCTCGGATTCGGTCACTGGTTGCGCTTTCTCACAGAGCCGACTGGATGGCTGTGAACTCTCGGCCGGCCCCATCATCGGTGTCCGTGAACTCCGATGCCGTTGCCAGCGCAGCGGCTGCGGTCCCCGCATGCACCGCTGCGAGCTGACCGACCCCGAGCAGGTGGCTGGCCTGGGCCCCGGCGAACGCCAGGAGGAACTCTTGGCCGATCAACCCGAAGACCGGCACCATCTGAGCGATGTTCGCCGCGGCGTTGATGGATCCCGCGCTGGCGACGGCAGCGGACATGAGTGCCGCCGTGTCACCGAACGCCTCGATGGCAGCAGGAACAGCAGTGATCTCGGACATCGAACCCCCGTTGATGTGAATGGTGAAGCGTGTACGTGCAGAAGCGGACCGGCCGACGCCGGTCATGCTGATGACTACGTCGCGAACTAGGACGCCGACGAATGCGGTGTGGTTCCGATCGGCGACCGGGGACGCTCGCCGCCCGGCCGGCTGGCGACGAGCTCGGTGAAGGACTCGTTGAAGTCCTCGAGCACAGCAGCACGCCGCGCAAAAGCGTGAGCGGCAGCGGTGGACGCGGTGGCGACCACGAGATCACCGAGCTCTGTCGCCCCGATGGCGTGTGCGGTGGGGCTGAACCACAAGCCGGTCAGCGCACCGATCCCGTCGACCTCGGCGGTGACACGATCATCGGGTGAGGTCTCCCGTACCGAGATGGCCGCGAGCTTCTCGTTGACCTCGCGGAGTCCGTCGAGCTGCGCCCGCGCCCGCGCCTCGAGTTCGTCCATGGCCGAACTCATACCGACCTCATCCAGCTACCGGGAGCACCGGCGACCGCGTCGTCCTCGTACTCGGCCCGGGCGAGGTCGTCGGGGCGCGGCAGGTTCATCGCATCGATGATCTCGTTGCTCACCCCACCGGCACGCAGCTCGTCACGCCGCGCGACACCGGCTTTCATCGCGGCCTGCTGACACAGCCTGAGCACCTCGGCGGCCAACAGGCCCGGGTCTTTCCGGAGCTCAGCGGGCTCGATCCTGACCGATGTGGGCAAGCCCTGATCGGTGGTCAAAACGGCAATGTTCCCGGTGCGCGAAGTCGCGGCAGCCACGTTCCCCCCTAGATTTCTTCTCCCCTGTGGTTGCAGATAGTACCCACAAGCGCCGACAACGCCAGTCCAGAACATCCGGTGAACCGCCCGTTGGTCTATAGTCCGTGCAGGCGGTGTGCAAGACACGGCCGGCGATGTCGCCGGCGCCGTGAGCACGCCGGGGTGCGGGGCAGTTCGGGGAGATCGAAGAACTGTGTCCGGGGGTTCGATCGCGCAACAGGGGGCAGTACTTTGAGTTTCGACAATGCCGACGTGCCGGCAGCTCCGCCGTGGCTGCAAGACGCCGCAGAGGTGGATGTCGCCGCGTTCGGCGCACCCCGTGGCACCGATCCCGCTGTCTCACAGCATGATTCGTCGCCCGCACCCGACGCCCGTCTGCAGGAACCGTCGAGCGACCACGTACCGGGCAGGCACGGACAGGCTCCCGCGAGCGCCTCTGAACCTCCGACAGATGAACAACAATCGACTCAGGACGGACACCCAACGCCCACGCCGCACAACCGTCCATCGCCGGACGTGGTGCCGACAGCAGTTCCGCAGCAACACTTCAGCGCCGCGCATGACGGACCCGCGCCCACGGCATTCGATCCTCTGATGTCACAGAGCAATTCGCCGGCCCCGGCACCGCACCCCGGCCCGCCACATTCGGGCCCGCCGCACCATCCCGGTCCGCCCCAGTATCCGACCCCGGATCAGCAGCCCGCCCAGCACTTCGCCACCCCGCCCTTCGTCACCGGACCGGGCCCCGCACCGTCTCAACACTTCTCGACGATGCCGCCACCCCACATCTCGCCACCGCAACCGGCATCGCAGACCGGCCCCGGCCCGGCCCAGCACATGACTCCCCAGCACCATGCGCCACATAGCTATCCCGGCCCGGCGGGGTTCACACCCCAGCCCCCGGCGTCGGGGCCGGCCACCCTCGACGAGGTGGCGCTGCTCCGCAAGGCACGGCGCGCCCCGGCCAGTGGATGGCGACGCACCGTACACAAGTTGTCTGCAGGCGCCATCAACCCCGGCGAGTCGCCGGATGACCTGATCTACAAGCAACTCCTCGATCGGGTGAACCAGCCGGTGCGCGGCGATTACCGCATAGCGGTCCTCTCCCTCAAGGGCGGCGTCGGGAAGACAACCGCCACAGTCGGTTTGGGATCAACCTTCGCTTCCCTGCGCGGCGATCGCGTGATCGCTGTGGACGCGAACCCCGACCTGGGCACGCTTGCTCAGCGCATTCCGCAACAGACACGGTCCACCGTGCGCGACCTGCTCTCCGATGAATCGATCTACCGGTACTCCGATGTGCGGGCCCATACCTCCCAGGCCCCGAGCCGGTTGGAAGTTCTTGCTTCCGAACGTGATCCCGCGGTTGCCGAGGCGTTCAGCGAGACCGACTACCGCGGCGTGATGACGGTCCTGCAGCGGTTCTACAACATCATCATCACCGACTGCGGCACCGGGTTGAGCCACTCGGCGATGAACGGTGTGCTCGACATGGCCAATTCACTCATCCTCGTCACCTCGCCCGCCATCGACGGTGCCCGCAGCGCGGGCGCCACCCTGGACTGGTTGCAGGCGCACGGTTTCGGGCATCTGGTCTCCGGCGCGGTGGTGGTACTCAGCTCGTCGCGCCCAGGAGCCTCCACCATCGACACCGGCCAGCTCAGCGCCCACTTCCTCACCCGTTGTCGCGCAGTGCAGCAGATCCCGTTCGACGACCACCTCGCCGAGGGCGCGGAAGTCGACCTCGACCTTCTCGGCAAGGCAACCCGCAGGGCTTTTGTCGAGTTGGCGGCCACGGTCGCCGAGGACTTCTCGACCACCGCATCGCGACGGGGCGAACCCTTTTACAACTCCTGACCCATCCGGTCGACCAGCGAGGTACGAGAATGAACTATCCCATGCCATACGACGATTCGGGCGTTCCTGATCCATACGGTCCGACGCGGCCGGCGAACCCGTCACAGCCGTGGGATCAGACGCACTATCAGCAGCAGCCGTTTCCGGCGCCGCAGTTCGCTCCGCAACCGTTCTACAACCAGCCGTACGGGCCCGGGCACGGGTTCGGCGGCGATCCGGGCGCGCCGTTCGGTCGTGACCCGTTCACCGGAGAACCGTTGTCGGACAAGTCGAAAGCGACGGCCGGCCTGCTGCAGCTTTTTCTGGGAGGCTTCGGCGCCGGCCGCTTTTACCTCGGCTCGAACGCTATCGCCGTCACTCAGCTCATCACGCTGTTCGTCGGTTGGCTGCTGACCCTCGTCCTGGTCGGCTGGCTGGTGCTGTTCGGCCTTGGCATCTGGGTGATCATCGATGCGATCATGATGTTCACCGGCGCGGTGCGAGACCCGCGGGGATTCAAGCTGCGTCCCTGAGCATCGGGCGGCCTGGAGGTGCACGGGCGGCCCGTGGAAGCGGTCAGTCGCCGCAGCACCCGGCCGGATCGATCGCCGATCTGACCTCACGGGTCACGGAATTGCGTTCGGCGACTTGCTCATCGGGAGGGTAGTCCACACCGACGAGACTCAGGCCACACGCCGGTGCAACAGGCACCTCACTCGAGCGAACCCGTTGTCGGAGGAGTCCGGCGCACCATTCGGGTGTCCGTCGGCCCTCCCCCACCACGGCGACCGCACCCACGAGTGAGCGCACCATCGACCAGCAGAAGGCGTCGGCACTCACCTGGGCCACGAGCACGCCATAGTCGTCACGCACCCATTCGAATTGCTGCAGGTCACGAACGGTGGTCGCCCCATCACGCCGGCGGCAGAAGGCGGCGAAATCGTTCAGACCCACCAGTTCTGCTGATGCCTGCTGCATCCTGTCCACGTTGAGGGGCCGTGTCCATGCCGCCGTGGTGCGGGCAGCCACCGGCTCGGCACCCCAGGGATCATCGGCCAGTCGGTATTCGTAATGCCGGCGCAGCGCCGAGAATCGGGCGTCGAACTCGGCAGGTGCGGTCTCGACATCCTTCACCCGGACGTCGGGCGGCAACATCTTCGCCAGCCGTCGAACGAGGTTCGCGGGTTCACCGGCGATCGACCTGGTCTGCAACACCTCGCCGGACACGTCGAAGTGGGCGACCTGACCGGTGGCGTGCACGCCGGCATCGGTGCGTCCGGCGACCGTCAGGGTGACGGGCTCTCGGACGATGGTGGACAGTGTCTGCTCCAGAACCCCGCACACCGTGCGCTGTCCGGGTTGTCTGGCCCATCCGGCGAAATCTGTTCCGTCGTAACCGATCTGCATACGCAGCCGCACCGGCAAGACGAAATGACGAAGCCCGCCACCGGAAACTCCGGTGACGGGCTCGTCAGACATGTTCTCGCTCAGGCGTCCGACTTCTTGTCGTCAGAGCCTTCGGCCTTGCCTTCGTCGACGATCTCGGTGGCGCTCTCCGCGGTCGTCTCCTCGGTGAAACCCTCGGCGACGGCGTCGGCGTTCTCGACCTGTGCGTCGGTGGCCTCATCCAGGGTGGCCTCGACGACATTGTCGCCTTCGGACACCTCGGCGGGAACCTCGGCGACGGGCTCGGAAGCCTTCTGCTTCGAGGCAGCAGCGCGGGTGGCCCGATCGGCCTCCGACGAAGCCGTCTTCTCCCGAACCAGCTCGATCACTGCCATGGGGGCGTTGTCGCCCTTGCGCGGCAGGGTCTTGATGATGCGGGTGTAGCCACCGTTGCGGTCGGCGAAGAACGGGCCGATCTCCGCGAACAGGGTGTGCACCACGTCCTTGTTGCGAATGTCCTTGAGGACCTCACGACGGTGGGCGAGGTTGCCGGCCTTGGCGTGCGTGATCAGCTTCTCCGCGTACGGACGCAGCCGCTTCGCCTTGGCTTCGGTGGTGGTGATCCGGCCGTGCTCGAAGAGCGAGGTGGCCAGGTTCGCCAGCATCGCTTTCTGGTGCGAAGCCGACCCACCGAGGCGGGTACCCTTTGTGGGCTTGGGCATTTCGAACTCCTAGGGTTAACTCTCGGCCTCTCGGCCGTGAGCTGGGTTGCGATTAAAGCTGTTCGGTTTCCGCGAAATCCTCGCCGGCATCGGCATCGGAGAAAGCGGCGTCATCTGACCACGTGCCGGTGGCCACGTCGTATCCGGCCACCTGGGACGGATCGAAGCTGGCCGGGCTGTCCTTGAGTGCCAGGCCGAGTGCGTGCAGCTTGACCTTGACCTCGTCGATCGACTTCTGGCCGAAGTTGCGGATGTCGAGAAGGTCCGACTCGGTGCGGGCCACCAGTTCGCCGACCGTGTGCACTCCCTCGCGCTTGAGGCAGTTGTACGAGCGGACGGTGAGCTCGAGATCCTCGATCGGCAGGCTGAACGATGCGATGTGATCGGCCTCGGCGGGCGAGGGTCCGATCTCGACACCTTCTGCTTCGATGTTCAGCTCACGAGCGAGCCCGAACAGCTCGACGAGGGTCTTGCCGGCCGAGGCCAGCGCATCCCGCGCGGTGATCGAGTTCTTGGTCTCGACGTCCAGGACCAGACGGTCGAAGTCGGTGCGCTGCTCGACGCGGGTGGCCTCCACCTTGTAGGTGACCTTGAGGACCGGCGAGTAGATCGAGTCGACCGGGATACGGCCGATCTCGGCGCCCGAGGCCTTGTTCTGCACGGCCGGGACGTAACCGCGACCGCGCTCGACCACGAGCTCGATCTCCAGCTTGCCCTTGTCGTTCAGGGTGGCGATGTGCAGATCGGGATTGTGCACGGTGACACCGGCCGGAGGCACGATGTCGGCACCGGTGACTGCACCCGGGCCCTGCTTGCGCACGTACATGGTGACCGGCTCGTCCTCTTCGGAGCTCACGACCAGGCCCTTGAGGTTCAGGATGATGTCGGTGACATCTTCCTTGACCCCGGGAACGGTGGTGAACTCATGCAGCACACCGTCGATACGGATGCTGGTGACAGCAGCGCCGGGGATCGACGAGAGCAGAGTGCGGCGAAGCGAGTTGCCGAGCGTGTACCCGAAACCCGGCTCGAGCGGCTCGATGACGAACTTCGAGCGATCGCCGGAGATGACCTCTTCGGAGAGTGTGGGTCGCTGTGAAATGAGCATAGATTTTTCCTCCTGTGTGAACGTCCGCTATATGACGCTCGACTGCGACAGCAGACCCTTGTGTCTGTTGCCAGGGGCCGACCGGACGCTGGGCAGGGCGAACCCTGCCCAGCGACGAACGGCGGTTACTTCGAGTAGAACTCGACGATGAGCTGCTCGGTGAGCGGCACATCGATCTGTGCGCGCTCAGGCTCCGAGTGCACCAGGATGCGCAGCGTGTCAGGGACAACCTGCAGCCAGCCCGGCGCCTTGCGATCGGCCTGGATTTCCCGGGCGATCTGGAACGGGGTGGTCTGCAGCGACTTCGGGCGGACATCGATGATGTCGAAGCGAGAGACGCGGTAGCTGGGCACATCGACCTTCACACCGTTGACGGTGAAGTGGCCGTGGCTGACCATCTGACGCGACTGGCGACGCGTGCGGGCCAGGCCTGCGCGGTACACCACGTTGTCGAGACGGGTCTCCAGCATCTTCAGCAACTCGTCGCCGGTCTTGCCGTTGCGACGGTTGGCCTCTTCGTAGTAGCGACGGAACTGCTTCTCCATCACTCCATAGGTGAAGCGGGCCTTCTGCTTCTCCTGGAGCTGCAGCAGGTATTCGCTCTCCTTGATCCGCGCGCGGCCGTGCTGGCCGGGCGGGTAAGGGCGACGTTCGAACGCCTGGTCTCCGCCGACGAGGTCGACGCGGAGGCGACGTGATTTACGGGTGACGGGTCCGGTATAACGAGCCATTTTCTAGTTCTCTCTTTCCCGTTAGACCCGGCGCCGCTTGGGCGGGCGGCAACCGTTGTGCGGCTGCGGGGTGACATCGGAAATAGTGCCGACCTCGAGGCCGGCGGCCTGCAGTGAGCGGATCGCGGTCTCACGACCGGAGCCCGGTCCCTTGACGAACACGTCGACCTTCTTGACGCCGTGCTCCTGCGCCTTGCGGGCAGCGTTCTCGGCAGCGAGCTGCGCGGCGAACGGGGTGCTCTTACGTGAGCCCTTGAAGCCGACGTGGCCCGAGGATGCCCATGCGATGACGTTCCCGGCGGGGTCGGTGATCGAGACGATGGTGTTGTTGAACGTGCTCTTGATGTGCGCGCTGCCGTGCGGGACGTTCTTCTTCTCGCGACGGCGAGTGCCCTTCTTCGGGCCAGCGCTACGTGACTTAGGAGGCATGGATTACTTCTTCTTCCCGGCGATGGTCTTCTTCGGGCCCTTGCGGGTCCGAGCGTTGGTCTTGGTGCGCTGTCCGCGGACGGGCAGGCCACGACGGTGGCGCAGGCCCTGGTAGCAACCGATCTCGATCTTGCGACGGATATCGGCCTGGACCTCGCGGCGCAGGTCACCTTCGACCTTGACCGAGGCTTCGAGGTACTCGCGAAGCTTCAAGACGTCTTCGTCGGTGAGGTCCTTGGCGCGCAGATCCGGGCTGAGCCCGGTGGCGTCGAGGATTTCCTTGGAGGTGGTGCGGCCAACTCCGTAGATGTAGGTCAGTGCGATCTCCAGGCGCTTCTCGCGCGGAAGATCAACACCAGCAACACGTGCCATGTGGCGTTTCCTTTGGTTCTCGGAGGTCTGCTCCCAGTCCGTCCCCTACTCTGCGAGGGGCCCCGGCCTCCGTGCCGGGGGTAGGCGGTCATCCGTTTATGGCCGCTGGTGCTGGAAGGTCTTCTGTCGTGCCTGTATTGAGTTGTGTCGCTCTCACAAGCGATCTCCTACAAGTGCTGATCAGCCCTGGCGCTGCTTGTGGCGCAGGTTTTCGCAGATCACCATGACTCGGCCGTTACGCCGGATCACTTTGCACTTTTCGCAGATCGGCTTGACGCTCGGCTGAACCTTCACGTCAGTGATCTCCTTCAAAGCCTGCGGCGTGGCCCTGGGGCCACGCCTGTCGTTGGTGTTCACACCCGGCGGTACCGGGCATGTTGCACTGGCCCTCTCGCCCGCATCAGCGGGCCGAGGTACCGGTCGATTACTTGTAGCGGTAAACGATGCGGCCGCGGGTCAGGTCATAAGGCGAGAGCTCCACGACCACGCGGTCCTCGGGCAGGATGCGGATGTAGTGCTGCCGCATCTTGCCGCTGATATGGGCAAGCACCTTGTGGCCGTTCTCCAGCTCAATGCGGAACATCGCATTGGGCAAGGGTTCGACAACACGGCCCTCGACCTCGATCGCGCCTTCTTTGGCCATAGCCTCCACGATTCTGGTGTGTTGACCACACCTGAACAGTTCTGTTCGGTTACCTTCTTGGCACGCACTTGTCCCGGGCTTTCGAGTCTCAGTTGGCAGGGGACTCGAACGAGCTCTGCGGATCTGGGCACAAAAACAACCCGGCGCGCGGGCGCACCGTTGATCTACATTACGCGTTCGCGCAGCTCAGGACAAATACGCCCAGTTCGGGCCACTCAGATCCTCGCCGACCGGGCGTTTTCGGCACCTCGTCGCGTCGCTTTTTGCCCACAAGGGCAGTCGCCCGGCTTCCGAAGGCTCACGAAGTCACCTCTTGACGACCATCTCCCATCAGTTTACGGTGACTCCAATCACATCGATTTGAAACGTTTCAAAGACGTTCATCCCCGTCTCATCCGCCGGCTCCCCGACCGGATGCCCGATCAGCTCAAGGACCCACGATGGCTCCCACCCCGACCACTCATCTCACGGACTCCCGGGCAGGAGATGAACCACCGGCACGCCGGCGAGTGTGTTTCACCATGAACCTGCGACCCGAACGCGTGGACGACTACCTCGCGGCGCACGAGAACGTCTGGCCCGAGATGCTCGATGCCCTGCGCGCCGCCGGCTGGCACAACTACTCGCTTTTCCTGCGACGCCGCGACGGACTGGTCGTCGGCTACCTCGAGACCGACGACTTCGACCGTGCGGTGGCCGAGATGGACGCGACTGATGTCAACGCCCGCTGGCAGTCCTCGATGGCCGAGTACTTCACCGACCCCGCCGGTCGCGGACCGGATCAGACGCTCGAACGACTCACCGACTACTTCCACCTCGACTGAGGGGAGATCCCCTGCCCATCCCGTCGCGGCTGCGTCTCATCGGCATCCGCCAGATCGCATCAACCAATTACCCTGCACAAGACTCACCCCACAAGGAGTACCCATGAAATTGGGGGCCAAGAAGACCACGGGATGGAAAGCAACCATCTCCGTGGCCATGTCCAACTACATCGAGGCCGGCTCGATCATCGCGATCGCCACGAGCCTCGGATTCTGGCAAGACGAGTTCGGGATCAGCAACTTCGCGGTCGGCCTTCTCGCCGCGCTCAGCGCCAACGCCTTTGGTGCGGCCGTCGGCGCAGCAATCGGTGGGCCACTGTGTGACCGGTACGGCCGCAAGGCGATCTACACCTACGACCTGCTGCTGTACATGGTCGGCGTGCTCATCGCCGCGTTCGCGATGAACTTCACCATGCTGCTACTGGCATTCGTCGTGACCGGCCTGGCGGTCGGTGCGGGAGTCCCGGCATCGTGGACGTACATCGCCGAACAGGCACCCTCCAATGCGCGAGCCCGCCATGTGGGAACAGCACAGTTGGCGTGGTCCGTCGGGCCACTGATCGGCTTCGCCCTGGCCGCCGCACTGGCGCCGCTGGAGTTGCTGGGTTCGCGGTTGATCTTCCTGCATCTGTTTGTGGTCGCGGCCATCGTCTGGTGGATCCGGCAGGGCCTCGTCGAATCGAAGATCTGGACCGAAGAGGGCCATGACACCACCACAGACCAGGCACAGCGCGTCAGCGGTGGCAACGGTCTGCGCGGACTGTTCTCGCGCAAGAAGAACATCACCGCACTGCTCGTCCTGATCGGCATCTACGGGTTCTGGAACACCGTGGCGGGCCAGGCGGGCATCTTCATGCCCCGGGTGTACGAGACCGCAGGCCTCGACAGCGAGGTGCAGCAGAACCTGCTGCAGGTCCTGGTGTGGGGAATGACCGTTCTGGCAACCTATTTCGGGTTCATGCGTTACGGCGACCGCGTCTCGCAGCGCACGCTGTATGTGGTCGGCGCCGTCCCCGGCATCATCGGATGGGGCGTACTGGTGTTGTTCACCGACGGCGGTCTGCCCACGTTGCTCATCTTCGCGATCTGCTGGGGCATCTCGAGCGGTATCGGCGCGCAGGCCTTCTACAGCCTCTGGGCCAGCGAGTTGTTCGCCACCCCGTATCGCGCGAGTGCACAAGGCTTCATGTTCTTCGTGGTCCGCACGGCGACCGGGGCACTGAGTTACTTCTTCCCCACCCTGCTCGCTGCCGTCGGACTGGCCTGGGTTGGCCTGTTGCTCGTGACCCTGCTGACCGTCGCCCTCATCATCGGTGCGATCGCCGCCCCGAACACCCGCGGCAAGACACTGCAGCAGATCGAGATCGAGCGTTACGGCGAACCCCTCAGTCCGGAACTGGCGACCGCATCGAACGTGGCTGCGGATCATGCCGTCCCGTCCGAGCCCGCTGACCGACCGGCGCCCGCCTCGGTGCCCACGGGTGGGGGTCTGTAGCGATGACATCACCTCGACATGCCAGTATTGAAACGTTTCAACCACCCGACGACCACAAGGACTCCACACCGATGACAGCTGTGAACGCACCCGGGTCCCTCCTGGAGAACCTCGCAATCGAGTTGCCGTCCTGGGCATTCGGGAACTCCGGGACCCGCTTCAAGGTCTTCGGTACGCCGGGCACGCCTCGCACCGTCGAGGAGAAGATCGCCGACGCCGCCGTCGTCAACCGCCTCACCGGGTTGGCACCTTCGGTTGCGCTGCACATCCCCTGGGACATGACCGACGACTTCTCGGCGTTGGGACGGTACGCCGCCGACCACGGCGTGCGGCTCGGCACCATCAACTCCAACACCTTCCAGGACGACGACTACAAGTTCGGCAGCCTCACCCACATCGACAAGACCGTGCGCCAGAAGGCAATCGACCACCACCTGCGATGCATCGAGGTGATGAACCAGACCGGGTCGCGGGACCTCAAGATCTGGCTTGCCGACGGCACCAACTACCCCGGCCAGGGCGACATCCGGGGCCGGCAGGATCGCCTCGCCGAATCGCTGGCAACCATCTACCAGCACATCGGAGAAGATCAGCGACTCGTGCTCGAATACAAGTTCTTCGAGCCGGCGATGTACATGACCGACGTGCCGGACTGGGGTACCTCCTACACGCAGGTCAGTGCTCTCGGCGAGCGAGCGATGGTCTGCCTCGACACCGGGCATCACGCCCCCGGCACCAACATCGAGTTCATCGTGGCCCAGTTGCTGCGCCTGGCAAAGCTCGGGTCGTTCGATTTCAACTCGCGTTTCTACGCAGACGACGACCTGATCGTCGGGGCTGCTGACCCGTTCCAGTTGTTCCGCATCATGTGCGAGGTGATCCGCGGCGGCGGTCTCGACGCCGACTCCCCGGTGGCCCTCATGCTCGATCAATGCCACAACGTCGAAGAGAAGATCCCCGGGCAGATCCGCTCCGTACTCAATGTGCAGGAGATGACAGCACGCGCTCTGCTCGTCGACACCGACGCACTGGCCACCGCACAAGAAGCGGGAGATGTGTTGGGTGCCAACGGAATCGTGATGGATGCGTTCTACACGGACGTGAGGCCGATGCTGGCCCAGTGGCGCACCGAACGTGGACTGCCCGCCGATCCGATGGCCGCTTTCGCGGCGTCGGGCTACCGAGAACGGATGGCGACCGAGCGGGCCTCGGGCACCCAGTCGTCCTGGAACGCATGAGCTCACCGAAGGGAATTCGAATGACCGACAAAGCAGCCACAACCCAGGCACTCCCGAGTACCAACCCCACCGTCAGCGCGCTGATCGAGCGGTCGAACCGACTCGGTTCCGACCCCAAGAACACCAACTACGCCGGCGGCAACACCTCTGCCAAGGGCACCGACATCGACCCTGTCACCGGCGCCGACGTCGACTTGATGTGGGTCAAGGGATCCGGCGGCGACCTCGGCACCCTGACCGAGAAGGGCCTGGCCGTTCTGCGCCTGGATCGACTCCGGTCCTTGGTCGACGTGTACCCCGGTGTCGAGCGCGAAGACGAGATGGTCGCGGCGTTCGACTACACGCTGCACGGGCGCGGTGGCGCGGCGCCGTCGATCGACACCGCCATGCACGGTCTCGTCGACGCCGCCCATGTCGACCACCTGCATCCCGACTCCGGGATCGCCATCGCCACCGCTGCAGACGGTGAGGCCATCACCAAGCAGATCTACGGCGACCGGGTGATCTGGATCCCGTGGCAGCGACCGGGTTTTCAGCTCGGTCTCGACATCGCCGAACACAAACGCCGCAATCCGCAGGCCATCGGCACCATCCTCGGTGGACACGGCATCACAGCGTGGGGCGAGACGTCCGAGGAGGCCGAGGCGAACGCACTGGACATCATCAGGGCGGCCGAAGAGTACATCGCCCGCAACGGGCGACCGCAGCCCTTCGGCCCGGCGCTGCGTGGGTTCGGGCCGCTGCCCGACGACGAGAGGCGGGCCAAGGCGGCGGCACTGGCGCCGACACTGCGCGGTCTGGTGAGC
This sequence comes from Williamsia muralis NBRC 105860, assembly GCF_001598915.1. Lineage (GTDB taxonomy): Bacteria > Actinomycetota > Actinomycetes > Mycobacteriales > Mycobacteriaceae > Williamsia > Williamsia muralis. Next base: position 158,500 of record NZ_BDAP01000004.1, read on the forward strand.
ACCGACAATCCTCAGGTCGGTCACTTCACGGACACCTATCCCGTCCTCGAATTCCTTTCTGCTGCAGAGCATCCACAGCTGGCAGCCCTCGGCACCTCCTGCCCCGATCACTTCCTGCGCACCAAGGTGAAGCCGATGGTGCTCGATCTTCCTGCCGACGCATCCGTGGACGACTGCATCACCCGGCTGAAGGAGCTCCACGCCGCGTACCGCAAGGACTACACGGCCTACTACGAGCGGCACGCCACACCCGACTCCCCCGCCATGCGCGGTGCCGATCCGGCGATCGTGTTGATCCCCGGGGTCGGAATGTTCAGCTACGGAAAGGACAAACAGACCGCACGGGTGGCCGGTGAGTTCTACCTCAACGCCATCAACGTGATGCGCGGCGCCGAGGCCATCTCGCACTACAGCCCGATCGACGAGGCCGAGAAGTTCCGGATCGAATACTGGGCGCTGGAAGAGGCCAAACTGGCCCGGATGCCGAAACCGAAGCCACTGGCGACGCGCATCGCGCTTGTCACCGGGGCAGCTTCGGGTATCGGCAAGGCCATCGCGCAGCGTCTGGCCGCCGAGGGTGCCTGCGTGGTGATCGCCGATCTCGACGCCGACAAGGCACAGGCAGCCGCCGAGGAGATCGGTTCGTCCGACGTGGCAATCGGTATCCGTGCCGACGTCACCGACGAAGAGCAGGTGCAAGCAGCGGTCGACGCGTGTGTGCTGGCCTTCGGCGGTATCGACCTGGTGGTGAACAATGCCGGCCTCTCACTGTCGAAGTCGTTGCTGGACACCACTGCCGCAGACTGGGACCTGCAGCACAACGTGATGGCCCGTGGCTCCTTCCTGGTGTCGAAGGCGGCCGCCAAGGCCCTCATCGAGCAGCAGATGGGCGGCGACATCCTCTACATCTCGTCGAAGAACTCGGTGTTCGCCGGCCCGAACAACATCGCCTACTCGGCGACCAAGGCCGACCAGGCACATCAGGTTCGCCTGCTCGCGGCAGAGCTCGGCGAACACGGCGTGAAGGTGAACGGCATCAACCCCGATGGCGTTGTCCGCGGCTCGGGGATCTTCGCCGGCGGATGGGGTGCCAAACGTGCTGCGGTGTACGGAGTGCCGGAGGAAGAGCTCGGTGAGTTCTACGCGCAGCGCACCCTGCTCAAACGTGAAGTGCTGCCGGAGAACATCGCCAACGCGGCGTTTGTCCTGTGCAGCGCCGACATGTCGCACACGACCGGCCTGCACGTGCCGGTCGACGCCGGTGTGGCGGCGGCCTTCCTGCGATGACGAGGTCAGGGCCGACACGGCAGCTGGTGGCGGTGGATCTCGGCGCCACCAGCGGCCGGGTCATGCTCGCCGAGGTCGGTGGCGGACAGCTGCGCATCGAGCAACTCACCCGCTTCGCCAACGGGCCCCTACCGATCTGGGACGGGACCCGGACGGGCCTGCACTGGGATGTGCCCGGGCTCTTTGCGCACATCCGAGAGGGGCTGGCACTGGCCGCGAGGCGGGCGCCCGATCTGACGGGTATCGGGATCGACTCGTGGGCGGTGGACTACGGATTGCTCCGCGATGGACGCCTGCTCGGTCTGCCCTACCACTACCGCGACGACCGATCCTCCGCTGGCACGGAGATCGTGCACAACGCCGTGTCGCCGGAGATCCTCTACTCGCGCAACGGCCTTCAGTTCCTGCCGTTCAACACCGTGTACCAGCTGGCCGCGGAGAAGGCGTGCGGCACCCTGGAGTTGGCCGACCACGCACTGCTCATCCCCGACCTCATCGGATACTGGCTGACCGGTCAGATGCGCACCGAGCGCACAAACGCCTCGACAACCGGACTGCTCGACATCCACGGGCACTGGGACGACGACCTGATGTCGACCCTGGGCTTCCCGACAGACCTGTTCGGTCCGCTGATCGAGCCCGGTTGTGAACTCGGGCAGGTGTTGCCGTCGGTCGGTTCGGGTCTGGGTCTGCCAGGGGGTGTGACAGTGAACGCGGTCGCATCCCACGACACCGCATCGGCCGTCGCCGCTGTACCGATGAACCCCGACAATGCCGCCTACATCTCCTGCGGCACGTGGTGCCTGGTCGGTGTAGAACTGGCGCACCGGGTGGTGGATCAGGCCGCCCGCTCGGCGAACTTCACCAACGAGGTCGGTGCCGACGGCCGTATCCGCTTCCTGCGCAACGTCATGGGTTTGTGGTTGCTCAGCGAATCGGTACGGCAATGGGAACGCGAGGGCACCGTGATCGACCTCCCCGACCTGATCGACGGGGCCACCTTCGCCCAACCTCCGGCCCAGGTCTTCGACACCGACGCCGAAGAGTTCCTGACCCCTGGCGACATGCCTTCGCGCATCTCGAGCTGGTACACCCAGCGGGGCCTACCGGCCCCGAACGGGCATGCCGAGATGGTCCGCTCCATTTTGGAGAGTCTGGCCGCCGCTTTTGCCGAACGCGTGCAACAGGCCGCGCAGCTCTCGGCAACCGAGGTACGCACCGTGCACATGGTCGGCGGTGGAGCCCAGAACCGCCTGCTGTGCCAGCTGACCGCCGACCGGCTCGGCCTGCCGGTGCTCGCCGGTCCGGTGGAGGCCACCGCCGTCGGCAACGTACTGATCTCGGCTCGCACACAACAACTGATCAGCGCCGATCTCGTCGCTGCTCGCGCGATGGTCGCGGCGGCGTTCCCCCCACAGCAGTATGATCCGCGACCAGCGGCTCTGAGAAAGGCATGACGATGAAGCGGCAGATTCCCAAGCCCCACGACCTCGCCCCCTTGATGCAGTTCAAGAAGCCGGAGTTCAACGGCAAGAAGCGACGTCTCGAGGCCGCGCTGACCATCGAGGACCTGCGCGCCATCGCCAAACGCCGGACCCCGCGCGCGGCGTTCGACTACACGGACGGGTCGGCCGAGGCGGAGCTGTCGATTGCCCGCGCCCGTCAGGCCTTCGCCGATATCGAGTTCCATCCGGCGATTCTGCGAGACGTGTCCAAGGTCTCCACCGGCTGGGACGTGCTGGGTGGCCCGGTGCAGTTGCCGTTCGGTATCGCACCCACCGGCTTCACCCGGATGATGCAGACCGAAGGCGAGATCGCCGGCGCCCACGCCGCCGCCCGCGCAGGCATCCCGTTCTCGCTGTCCACGATGGGGACTGCATCCATCGAGGATGTGAAGGCCGCGAACCCGCTCGGCCGCAACTGGTTTCAGCTGTACATGTGGAAGGAACGCGAGCGCTCGATGGCGCTTGTCGACCGCGCAGCCAAGGCCGGGTACGACACCCTGCTGGTGACGGTGGACGTACCGGTCGCCGGGGCCCGACTGCGTGACAAGCGCAACGGGATGTCGATACCGCCGGCCCTGACACCGGGCACCGTCATCAACGCACTGCCCCGCCCCCAATGGTGGATCGACTTCCTGACCACCGAACCGCTGGCCTTCGCGTCCCTGGACCGATGGTCGGGGACGGTCGCGGAACTGCTGGACACGATGTTCGACCCCACGGTCACCTTCGACGATCTGGCCTGGATCCGCGCCCAGTGGCCCGGCAAGCTGGTGGTCAAAGGCATCCAGACGGTGGCCGACGCCAAGGCCGTCGTCGAGCTGGGGGTGGACGGGCTGGTGCTGTCCAATCACGGCGGCAGGCAACTCGATCGGGCCCCCATCCCGTTCCACCTGTTGCCCCACGTCGCAGCCGAGGTGGGCCGCGACACCGAGATCATCCTCGACACCGGCATCATGTCGGGCGCGGACATCGTGGCGGCAGTTGCGCTCGGCGCCCGGTTCACCCTCATCGGCCGGGCTTACCTGTACGGCTTGATGGCGGGCGGCGAGGCAGGCGTCAACCGCGCCGTCGACATCCTCTCCGAACAGATCGAACGCACCATGCGACTGCTCGGTGTCACCTGTCTCGAAGAGCTCAATCCCGGGCACGTCACCCAACTCGTACGGCTCGCCCCGATGCCCGCACACGCCCCGTCGCCGGAGACGACCCGATAGCCTTTCGGACAGATACCCGTTCGACCGATCACCCGGTCTGCGGTCCCCTGGGTGGCGTCGAGAGGAGCGTGCAGCGATGGCGGTGAGCGTTCGCGACGTCGCCGCTGCGGCAGAGGTTTCCGTAGGGACGGTCTCCAACGTCCTCAACGCACCGGAGAAGGTTGCCCCGACCACCGTCGAACGGGTCCATCGAGCCATCGCCGACCTCGGATTCGTCCGCAACGACGCGGCCCGTCAGCTCAAGGCGGGCCGGTCCCGGTGTGTCGGGCTGATCGTCCTCGACGTCGGTAACCCGTTCTTCACCGACCTGGCGCGGGCAGCCGAACGCAGGGCCGCCGAGAACCGGCTCACCGTACTCCTCGGGACCTCCGACGATGACCCGGCACGAGAACGCGCATACGTCGAAACCTTTGACGAACAACGCGTTTACGGCGTCCTGGTCTCACCCGTCGGAGACGACCTGAGCCGTCTCGCCGAGCTCCACCGACGCGGGACCCCGGTGGTCCTGGTGGACCGTCGCGGCGAGGGGAGCCCGTTTTCGTCGGTGGCAGTCGACGATGTCGCCGGGGGAAGACTCGCCTGCGAACATCTCTGCGCCATCGGTCGCCGGCGCATCGCCTTCATCGGCGGACCGGCCGGACTTCATCAGGTCGCCGACCGGTTACGCGGTGCACGCGAGGCAGTCGACGAGGTCCAGGGCGCCCAGCTCGAGGCCATCACCACGGGCGCCTTGAGTGTGCTCGCGGGCCGCGCTGCCGGCGAGAGCATCCGCTCGCGACCGACGGCCGACCGTCCCGATGCCATCTTCTGCGCCAACGACCTGTTGGCCATCGGCGTACTGCAAGCACTGACGATGCTCGGAGATGTGTCGGTTCCCGGCGACATCGCGTTGATCGGGTACGACGACATCGACTTCGCACAGTCCGCCGTCGTTCCTCTCTCCTCGATCCGTCAGCCCAGTGGCCAGCTCGGGACCCACGCCGTGGACCTGCTGCTCGCCGAGACGGACAGGGCTCCGGGCGCCGGTCCCGAGCACATCCTGTTCCAGCCGGAGCTGGTCGCCCGCGCCTCCACCGTGGGCGCGACACCGAGCGATCAGCCCATCGACATCTGACACCGCTGGCGCACGCCCCGCAATCGTGAAACACTCGTTGTCAGATGTGAACGGGGTCACAAGGAGGCAGCGCGTGAAAGAAGAGAAAACCACCTATTGCCGGATCTGCGAACCGCTCTGCGGGATGATCGCCACCGTCGAGGACGGGAAGCTGCTCTCGCTGCGGCCGGACAAGCAGAACCCGTTGTCCAAAGGCTTCGCCTGCCCCAAGGGCATAGCCTTCACGGAGATCGTCAACGATCCCGACCGCGTTCTGCACCCCTTGCGCAAGAACGAGTTCGGCGAGTTCGAAGAGGTTTCCTGGGACACCGCGATGTCCGACATCACCTCTCGCCTCGGCGCGATCCACCGCCGTGACGGTGCCGGCAGCATCGGATGGTATTTCGGCAATCCGGCAACATTCTCCACCGGCCACACACTCTGGGTGGCCAACTTCACGACGCTGCTGGGCACACCGCACGTCTACTCGGCCGGGTCACAAGACGTCAACAACCGATTCGTGGCGAGTCACTTCCTCTACGGCACCCCGGTTGCAGCACCCATTCCCGACATCAACCGGGTGCAATTCCTGGTGATCATCGGCGCCAATCCCGTTGTCTCCCACGGCAGTGTGATGAGTTCACCGCGTATCCGGGAAAGCCTGCAGGCCATCACGAACCGCGGTGGACGCGTACTGGTGATCGACCCTCGCCGCACCGAGACCGCCCGCGAGTTCGAATGGCAGCCGATCGTCCCGGATACCGACGCGCTGCTGCTCCTGTCGCTCCTGCACGTCATGTTCGCCGAGATGCTCGCCGACGAGGATCAGCTGGCCGAGCAATCCACCGGTCTCGAGTCGATCAAAGAGCTGGCCGCCGGTTTCGCTCCCGAGATGACCGCCGATCGCACGGGCATCGATCCCCAGACCGTGCGCGATTTGGCCCGCACCCTGGTGGTCACCGACCGCGCCGCGATCTATGGCCGGATCGGGACGTCGCTGGGTCGCGCGGGCACCCTCACCACCGCGTTGCTCGACATCGTCAACCTCGTCGCCGGCAACCTCGACGTCGCCGGCGGATCCATGTTCGGCGATCTGGGCATCGCCGGACAACGCCTGGGAGTGGCAGCGCTGCAACATGTCTCGCGGTTCGCGTGGAACGGACGGCGCAGCAGGGTCGGCGATCTGCCGCAGGTTCTGGGCACCGCTCCGGCGTCGGTGATGGCCAAGGAGATGCTCACCCCGGGCAAAGGACAACTCAAGGCCCTGTTCGTGAGCGCCGGCAATCCGGTTCTGTCGGTGCCCAACGGCGACGAACTCTCCAAGGCGCTCGGCGACCTGGAGTTGATGGTGTCCCTCGACTTCTATCAGAACGAGACCAACGCTCACGCCGACTACATCCTGCCCACCACCACGATGTACGAGCGGTCCGACTTCCTCCTCCCCTTCCAGGCCCTGTTCACCACGCCGTTCAAACAGGCCACCGAAGCCGTCATCCCGCCTCGCGGGGAAGCGCGCGAAGAATGGGAGATCATCAACGAGCTCGTCGCGTCGCTTGCCAAACAGGCACCGCTGTTGGGCGGGCTGCACCTGTTCAACAAGTTCGCCGATCTGGTCGGCAAGCCGTGGACTCCGACGACGCTCTCCGATCTGGTGGTGCGCATCGGGATGGGCGGTGACCGTTTCGGTCTTCGTCGCGGGGGCCTCACCTTCGAGAAGCTGATCAACAAGTTCCCGCACGGCAAAATAGTCGCGGACAATCTCGAGCCCGGCCAGCTGCGCAAGATCGTCACCCATCGAGCGCGCAAGATCCGGCTGGACGCGCCCGAGTTGCTCGCCGAGATCGACCGCCTCGAGCGTGATACCGACCCCGGCTACCCTTTACGGCTCATCGGCATGCGCGAGATCCGTTCGGAGAACAGCTGGCAGCACAACGCCCCGATGTTGTTGCGCGGCGGCAGGACTCATGCGGCCCGCATGCACCCCACCGATGCCGCCGACCGAGGAATCGCGGAGGGCGAGCTGATCAGTGTCGCCTCGCGGCACGGTCAGATCGCGCTTCCGGTGACGCTGACGGACGACATCAAACAGGGCGTCGTCGCCATCCCACACGGCTGGGGCCACAACGGGAACGGCGGGTGGACCAGAGCGAACGACGCCGCGAGCAACGACCTCGGCACTGGCGGGGTCAACGTCAACAAGCTCATCTCCTCGGACCCCGAGGATCTCGAGCGCCTGGCAGGGATGGCCAACATGACCGGCGTGCCGATCCAGGTTGCCGCCCTCGACCGCACGTCCGACTCCGTCCGCGACCGGCTGAGCGCGTCATCAGACATGGTCGCCTCCGGCGAGTAGGTCCGGGTACCCGCTAAGTTGGCCGGGTGAGAGCACTTCTGCAGAGGGTCACTGAAGCGTCGGTCGAAGTCGAAGGTGAGGTGGTCGGCCGGATCGAACCCGGCGACGGTCGCCATGGCCTCGTCGCGCTCATCGGGGTGACGCACACCGATGGCGCCGACGACGCCAGGACCCTCGCCGACAAGATCTGGCGGCTCCGGATTCTCGACGGAGAGAAGTCAGCTGCCGACCTCGGCGCACCGATTCTCGTGATCAGTCAGTTCACCCTGTACGCCAACACCGCCAAGGGACGTCGGCCGTCGTGGAATGCGGCAGCGCCGGGTTCGGTGGCAGAGCCACTCGTGGCCGAGGTGGTCGCAGCGCTGCGGTCGTCGGGTGCCGAGGTGGCGACCGGCCGGTTCGGGGCGCACATGAAGGTCAGCCTGGTCAACGACGGCCCGGTGTCCATCATGTTGGAGGTCTGAGACCCGATTTTGGTGGGTTCCGGTGAACCTGACCTGCAGGTTTACCCACCCGAACCCACCACTATGGGATTACGGGCGGACGGTGAGGATGCGAGGACCGTCGGAGGTGACCACAACGGTGTGCTCCCAATGCGAGGCACGGGTGCCGTCGTTGGTGATGACGGTCCAACCGTCGTCGAGCACGGTGGTCTCCACCGTGCCGAGGGTGAGCATGGGTTCGATCGCCAGCGTGGATCCGATCACCAGCTGCGGGCCCCGGCCCGCCTTGCCCTCATTCGGCAGGAACGGGTCCAGATGCATCTCGCGACCGATGCCGTGACCGCCGTATCCGTCCACGATGCCGAAGGTCCGGCCGTAGGTCTTCTCCGCAGCACGCGTGGCCGTCTCGATCGCATGCGAGATGTCGGTGAGCCGGCCGCCGTCGACCATCGCGGCGATACCGGCCTCCATGGCCAGGCGGGTCGCATCGTTGAGGTCCTGATCTGCCGCCGACAGGTCACCGACCCCGAAGGTCCACGCGGAGTCACCGTGCCAGCCGTCGAGAATCGCACCACAGTCGATGGACACCAGGTCATGCTCGGCGAGCACCACGTCCTTGGACGGGATGCCGTGCACCACAACGTCGTTGACCGACGAACAGATGGAGCCGGTGAACCCGTGGTATCCGAGGAACGATGGGACAGCCCCGGCCTCGCGGATCACCGTCTCGGCGACCTCGTCCAGTTCCAGGGTGGAGACACCTGCCTTGGCGGCTTCGCGAACGGCGACCAGCGCACGGCCGACAACCTCACCGGCAGCGGCCATCGCATCCACCTCGCCCGCCGAACGGAACGGAACGGGCTTGGGTTTACGAAACCCCATCAGAACCTACAACTCTCAGATGCTCAGGCGCCGATGGCCCGCAACACGCGCTGGTGTACCTCGTTGACGTCGCCCATGGCGTCGATGGTCTTGACCGTGTCGGCGTAGTACTCGAGCAACGGCGCCGTCTCCGTGAGGTAGACCTGCATACGGTTGCGGATCACTTCTTCGGTGTCGTCCGCACGTCCGCGAGCCAGCATCCGCTTGACCACAACATCTTCGTCGACGCCGAACGACAGCACCGCATCGAGCTTGGTGTCGAGCTCATCGAGGATGTGTGTGAGCGCATCGGCCTGGTCGGTCGAACGGGGGAAACCGTCGAGGATGAAACCTTTGGCGGCATCCGGCTCGGCAACGCGAGCGCGAACCATGTCGATCGTGATCTCCGACGGCACCAGATTGCCGGCATCAAGATACTTCTTCGCTTCGAGCCCGATCGGGGTGCCCTGCGAGATGTTGGCGCGGAACAGGTCTCCGGTGGAGATGTGCGGGATTCCCAGGCTTTCCGAGATGAGTTCTGCCTGCGTACCCTTGCCGGCGCCGGGCGGGCCGAGAATCACCAGTCTCACTTGAGAAACCCTTCATACTTGCGCTGCATGAGCTGCGAATTGACCTGTTTGACGGTGTCCAACCCGACGCCGACCATGATCAGCACCGCGGTGCCGCCAAACGGGATGTTCTGCACCGATCCCGAATTGCCGATCTCCAGGAAGAGGTTGGGCAACACGGCGATGGTGCCGAGATAGATGGAGCCGGGCAGAGTGATTCGGCTCAACACGTAGCCGAGGTAGTCCGCCGTCGGCTGACCCGGGCGGATGCCCGGGATGAAGCCGCCGTACTTCTTCATCTCGTCCGCACGCTCTTGTGGGTTGAACGTGATCGCCACATAGAAGTACGTGAAGAAGATGATCATCAAGAAGTAGACGAGGATGTAGACCGGATTGCTCGGGTCCACGAGATACGTCTGGATCTGACGCTGCCACCACGAGGGTTCCTCGGTGGAACTCTGCGTCAGCTGGAGGATCAGGTTCGGCAGGTACAGCAAGGACGACGCGAAGATGACGGGGATGACGCCGGCCTGGTTCACCTTCAACGGGAGGTAGGTGGACGAACCGCCGTACATCTTGCGGCCGACCATCCGCTTGGCATATTGCACCGGGATACGGCGCTGCCCCTGTTCGATGAACACGACGCCGGCGACGATGGCCAGTGCGGCCAGCAACACCAGGAAGAAGACCAGGCCACCACGGGTGTCGAGGATGGTCTTGCCCTCGGACGGGATGCGGGCGGCGATACCGGCGAAGATCATCAGCGACATGCCGTTGCCGATGCCACGCTCGGTGATCAATTCGCCGAACCACATCACCACGAGCGCGCCCGCAGTCATCACGAGGACGATGATGAACAGCCCGAAGATCGATTGATCCCGAAGGATCTGATCACCGTTCTCACACTCGGGGAGCAGATCGCCACGGTCGGCGAGAGCGACGATGCCGGTGGACTGCAACAGGGCCAGGGCGAGCGTCAGATACCGCGTGTACTGCGTCATCTTCGCCTGGCCGGACTGGCCCTCTTTACGCAACTGCTCGAAACGTGGGATCACCACGGTCAACAGCTGAACGATGATGCTGGCGGTGATGAACGGCATGATGCCGATGGCGAACACCGACAGCTGGAGCAGGGCTCCACCGGAGAACATGTTGATCAGGGAGTAGATGCCGGCCGAGTCGCCCTGAGACGCCGCGTCCAGACACTGCTGAACCTGCTTGTAGTCCACGCCGGGCGACGGAATGGTCGCGCCGAGACGATAAAGAATGATGATTCCCAGTACGAAGAGAATCTTCCGCCTCAGGTCGGGTGTCCTGAAGGCCGATATGACGGCGGAACGCACTAACTCCTCCTGGGCAATGTCGCTCCGGCAGCAGCGTTGCACCGGGCTACAAACAACTCTTGGACTCTAACAGTCACGCGCCGGGGATCCGGCGTGCGACCACTGAAGTGGCGAGCGGCGCGCGCAGTTGCAAACGCACCGCCCGCCACTGTAGCGAGTCCTGGGTGGTGGGTGATCGACGTCTGCCCTACAGGACAGTCGTGGACCCGCCCGCGGCAGCGATCTTCTCGCTCGCGGACGACGAGAACTTGTTGGCGGAGACCTGCACGGCCACCGACAATTCGCCCTCGCCGAGAACCTTCACCAGCTCGTTCTTGCGAACAGCACCCTTGGCGACCAACTCGTCGACACCCACGGTGCCCCCTTCGGGGAACAGCCGGGCGATGTCACCGATGTTGACAACCTGGTACTCGACCCGGTTGCGGTTCTTGAAACCCTTGAGCTTGGGCAGCCGCATGTGGATGGGCATCTGCCCGCCCTCGAAGCGGGCAGGCACGTTCTTGCGTGCCTTGGTGCCCTTGGTGCCACGTCCCGAGGTCTTACCCTTGGAACCCTCACCGCGACCCAGGCGGGTCTTCTCTGTCTTCGACCCGGGGGCGGGCCGCAGATGATGCAGTTTGATTGTCATGGAACTAAACCTCTTCGACGGTCACGAGGTGCCGGACCGCATTGATCAGGCCGCGGTTCTGGGCATTGTCCTCGCGGGTGACGGTCTTGCGGATGCCCCGGAGTCCGAGGGTCCGCAGGCTGTCACGCTGGTTGCGCTTGGAACCGATGGTGCTCTTCACCTGGGTGATCTTCAGTTCTGCCATTTCACTACGCTCCCTGTCCTGCTCGGGCTCGCAACATACCGGCCGGTGCGACGTCTTCGATCGGCAGGCCACGACGTGCAGCCACCTCTTCGGGACGCTGCAGCAGCTTGAGCGCTGCCACGGTTGCGTGCACGACGTTGATGGCGTTGTCGCTGCCCAGGCTCTTGCCGAGGATGTCGTGGACACCCGCGCACTCGAGCACGGCACGCACCGCGCCACCGGCGATCACACCGGTACCGGGGCTGGCCGGACGGAGCATCACGACTCCGGCCGCAGCCTCACCCTGAACCGGGTGGGTGATGGTCGCGCCGATCATCGGGACGCGGAAGAAGTTCTTACGAGCCTCTTCGACACCCTTCTGGATCGCCGCGGGAACTTCCTTGGCCTTGCCGTAACCGACACCGACCAGGCCGTTGCCGTCACCGACGACCACCAGAGCGGTGAAGGAGAACCGACGTCCACCCTTGACCACCTTGGAGACGCGGTTGATGGCTACGACGCGCTCGAGCTGGTTCTTGTCTTCCCGGCCGCCACCGCGCTGGTTGTCGCGACGGTCACGGTTGCCGCCGCCACCGCGGCGGTCGCCGCCCGCGTTGTTGGCGTTGGGGTCATTGCTGGTACTTCCGGCGGGTCCGCTTCCGGTACCGCCGTCACGACGCTGACGTCCCGGCATCAGATGGTCCTTCCGTTGCAAGTATTCGTATCAATCATCAGAACTCGAGCCCTCCCTCACGGGCGGCATCCGCCAGAGCAGCGATACGACCGTGGTAGCCGTGGCCACCGTGGTCGAACACCACGGCCTGCACACCGGCAGCCTTGGCGCGGGCGGCGATCAGTTCGCCGACCTTCTTGCTCTGCGCCGACTTGTCGCCACCGGCACTGCGGACGTCGGCCTCGATGGTCGAGGCTGCGGCCACGGTGTTGCCGGCGAGGTCGTCGACCAGCTGCACGTGGATGTGGCGCGAGGAGCGCTTCACCACGAGCCGCGGCCGTTCGGGAGTGCCGCTGATCTTCTTACGCAGCCGGAAGTGCCGGCGGGCGTTGGAGACACGACGACGGGTGGACACGTCCTTGCCCAGGGGCAGACGCTTGGTCTTCACAGTTTCACTCATGTCACTTACCCGTCTTTCCGACCTTGCGACGGATCTGCTCACCCTCGAAGCGAACGCCCTTGCCCTTGTAGGGGTCCGGACGGCGCAGGCGGCGGATGTTCGCCGAGATCTGTCCGACTTGTTGCTTGTCGATTCCCGAAACCGAGAACTTGGTGGGCGATTCCACCGCGAAGGTGATGCCCTCGGGCGCCTTGATGGGCACCGGGTGGCTGTAACCGAGCGCGAACTCGAGGTCGCTGCCCTTGAGCGCCACGCGGTAACCGACACCGAAGATTTCCATCTTTCGGGTGTAGCCCTCGGTGACACCGGTGACCAGGTTGGCCACCAGGCTGCGGCTCAGGCCGTGCAGTGCACGGTTACGTCGCTCGTCGTTGGGACGGGTCACCACAACGGTGCCATCTTCGACTGCGACACTGATCGGCTCCGAGATGTCAACTGACAGTTGCCCCTTGGGGCCCTTGACGTTGACGGTCTGGCCGTCGATCTTCACGTCTACTCCGGCCGGGATTGCGACCGGGTTCTTTCCAATACGCGACATTAGTTTTGCCCCTTACCAGACGTACGCGAGGACTTCGCCGCCCACGCCCTGGTTGGCGGCTTGGCGGTCGGTCAGCAGACCCGAGGAAGTGGAGATGATCGCCACGCCCAGGCCGCCGAGCACCTTTGGCAGATTGGTGGACTTCGCGTACACGCGCAGACCCGGCTTGGAGACGCGCCGGAGACCGGCGATGCTCCGCTCGCGGGTGGGGCCGTACTTCAGCGTGACGACGAGGTTCTTGCCGACCTCGGCATCTTCGCTGCGGTAGTCCGTGATGTAGCCCTCGCGCTTGAGGATCTCGGCGATGTTGGCCTTGATCTTCGAATGCGGCAGGCTCACCTCATCGTGAAACGCCGAGTTGGCGTTGCGCAGACGGGTCAAGAAGTCTGCGATCGGATCAGTCATGGTCATATCAGACCGTCAACCTTTCTCGCGGCGGTTCCCATGCAGCATGCGCATACCGGTTCCGTTGACCTCCAGGCGATCGCCTGGCCGTCGCGGGCCTTGCACGTCACATCGTGGGCCTACTACGAAGTGAGTTACGTGTCCCTGACCGACCGTTGCCGGTCAGGGCAGTTCAGTCCGACTGGCAAGCCAGTCGGGGGTAGTGCTCCCCCGAATGCACGGATGCACTCGGGAGTTTTCAAAGCCGGAAGCCAAGAAAAAGTGGTCACCTGGGTGTTTCTGACCGACCGAAGGCACGGGTCAGCCTAGGCAACCGTTCTAGTGTAGGGAACGGCGCTGCTCAGGCCAAATTGTCGACCTTCTCCTGCGCGGTCGGCACCCACACGATTCCAGTGTGAATCCGTCGGTCGCGGCTGCGCCGAGCATGTACCTGGAACAATGGCACACACCATGAGAGAACTCGCTCCAGGAGAGAACACCGCGATCCCGTCGCCGCAGATCAGCGTGTCGGTGACCTGCGCATCTCCGGTGAACACGTCGGCCGTCATGCTGGGCCGCGACGGCCGGGTGCGTTCGGACGACGATCTGATCTTCTACAACCAGGCGTCGGGGCCCGGTGTCAGCTACCGCGACGCCGGCGCGTCCGACGTCATCAGCATCGACACCGGCCGGGTGCCGGCCGACATCGAGACGATCGCCATCACCGCCAGTCTCGACGGCAACGGTCCGACCACCTTCGCCACCGCGGGAACGCTGCGTGCCGAACTGCGCGATGGCGCAGGTGTGCCGTCCGTGTCGTTCACCCCGGCACGTCTGACCACCGAGGCCGCGGTGGTGTGCATGGAGGTGTACCGGCGCGGCGACGCGTGGAAGGTCCGGGCCGTCGGACAGGGGTACGACGACGGACTCGCCGGACTCGCGAAAGCCTTCGGCATCCAGGTCGACGACGATCCGGTGACCACCCCCTCCGCGCCCGACCCCATGCCCTGGCCACCGGCCGGGCAGCCCTCCCCGCCCGCACAGCCCCCGGCTGCATCGTCTTACGCCCCGGCGCAGCCGGTGTCGCAGCCGACGAACTCGCCATCACCCCAGAACCAGGGAGTCCACGCCATGAACAGTGACCTTTTCGCGCCGGCACATGCCGAGGTGTCGGGCACCGGAATCCAGAAGCAGGGCAGCAAGATGTGCCGGGTCGGCATGAACGGCGAGGTGATGGCCCGATCCGGGTCGATGGTTGCCTACCAGGGCGACCTGAAGTTCGAGGCCCTCGGATCCGGGGGTATCGGCCGGGCCATCCGCAACACCCTCACCGGCGAGGGTGTCCCGCTGATGAAGGTCACCGGACGCGGCGATCTGTTCCTTGCCGATGCCGCGAGCGACGTCCATCTGATCGACCTCGACGGGACCGACGGCCTGACCATCAACGGCGCCAACGTCCTCGCCTTCGACTCCACGCTGAGCTATGACGTCAAACGGATGCAGGGTGCAGCCGCACAGAGCAACGCCGGTCTGTTCAACTGCGTCTTCACCGGCCGCGGACGGATCGCCATCACCACCGACGGCAACCCGGTGGTCCTGACCGTCGATCAGCAGACCTATGCCGACCCGAATGCCGCGGTCGCGTGGTCCTCGAGCTTGCAGACCAGCGTCAAGCGCAACGACTCGTTCAATCTCGGAACCCTGATGGGACGCAGCACCGGTGAACGATTCACGCTCGCGTTCAGCGGCCACGGCTTTGTGGTCGTGCAGCCGTCCGAGATGCCGCCGGGTGGACTCATCGGCGGAACCGGCGGTGGACAGCAATCGGGTGTGCAGGGTGGGCTCGGCGGACTACTCGGCCGCTGACCTCACCACCTTCCATCCCCCAACACGGTCACCGAGGGCAAATAGCCCTTCGTCGCCAGTGACGGGGACGTTCCTGGTGCGGATGTGCGGCGCCGTCCAATCCAAACCTTCGGCGGCTCGGCAACCGTCCCTGCCGGCGACGCCACCGAAATCATCCCGCAGCACGGTCACCGAGGGCAGATAACCCTTCGCCACCACTGACGGGGACGATCGTGGTGCGAATGCGATGGCGGTCGGTCCGGGTGATGGACCGGATGTCGGCGAGGACCTCCTCCCAGCCGTACAGGACGTCCTCATAGGTGATCCGCATGGTCAGCCACCTGTCCAGCAGAGCCTGTCGGTCGCGACGACGATCGTTGCGGTAGTTCTCCAGGCTGGTGTGGTGGCTCTGGCTGTCGCACTCGATGAGCAGCCGGCCCACCCGCATGTCGACTCGGCCGATCCCGAGGATCACCGGTTGCACGACCACGGTGAATCCCGCCGCACGAAGCCGTAGGCGCGTGATCGATTCGGTCCCCGACTGAGCTTCTGGTTCGCATTTGTCCATCAGGTCCGAAACTCGTTGTGTCACAGTGCCCATCGCCAATTTGAGCCCGGCGATCGTCAGGCCGCCCGAGTTCAGCGCCGAGTCGCAGACGACAATCCAGTCCTCGGCACTCATACACCGGGCGGCGCAGTCGAGCGCCACCGGAATCGAGTCGACCGCAGTGGTGACCGGCATCGGCCGCCCATGACCCTGACACGAACGTGTGCCGTGCGCTTTGTTGTGCTTACTGGCCCGCACGTGAACGCGGTCATAGCCCGGCGGCACCCACAGTCCGTGATGGCGCAGGGCCGACACACAGCTGAGCGCTCCGCCGCGGCGAACAGCCTCGACAACAACGGCATTGGCCGTCTCCGTTGCGTACCAGCCGGGGCGCAGCCTGATCAGCGAACCGTCGCGAACCTGTTTGCGCAGTTGCCACCCATCCAGCCCCCGCAGCTGCAGCTCCGGACGACTGTAGACACCGATCTCCATAGCGATCAGACGCACCAACAATGTGGACGGCCCCAGTCGCACCAGGATCATCCCCCTGACCTGCAGTGAAGAGCACATTTCCCTCGGCGGCCACGCAGCGGGCCGATCGTGGTGACTTGTCCGACCCCACTGCTCTAGTGGTCGCAACCGAACGAAGGAGCGAACATGTCCGACCACGCCGCAGCCATCCGAGGACTTCCACGCTGGCACCGCGATCCGCGAGTGAACGCCACCATTTCGAGGATCCGTGCCCACGGCTGGGCCGTCACAGCCGTGAGCGAAGAGTGCGAGTGCAACTCACCCGAGTGCGAGCCGCCCGACTGCTCGTTCGCCTATACAACCGGCCTCGGCCTGCATTCACTACCCGAACTCGTCGTGTACGGGCTCGACGCCAGGACAAGCGGTTCGGTTCTCAACGAGCTCGGCAACGTGCTCCACCGATACGAGTGGACCGACATCGTCGACCAGAGGGTCGACGTGCCACTGCAATCGATCGATGTCCCTGTCCGCCTCATCGAGCTGATCGACAAGGACGATCTGATCATCACAAACGAACTGTTCCCCGATTCGCCTGCGCTGCAAGTCGTTTGGCCGGACGAGTATGGGCAGCACCCGTGGGAGGAGGGTTACGCTCTGCGTCCCGAACATCAGCTGCTCAAGGGCGTTCTGCCGAGCGATGACAACCGACCAAGGGGCCCGCGAGTCATCACCCCACACACCGGACCGAACCGAGCCCAGCGACGTCACACACAGCGACACAAGAACAGACCTTGACCACGCGCTCCCCGCCGACGCGAAAGGCGCCCCACCCGAAGGTGGAGCGCCTTTCGTCAAAGCCTGACGGTGAGCCTGGTGGCTACCAGATCACCAGCTGCTCTTCTGCACGCCGGGCAGCTCGCCCGCGTGTGCCATCTCGCGCAAGCAGATTCGGCACAGGCCGAACTTGCGGAACACCGAGTGCGGGCGACCGCAACGGTTGCAGCGGGTGTAGCCACGCACGGCGAACTTGGGCTTCTTGTTGGCCTTGTTGACCAGAGCCTTCTTTGCCATGTCAGTTGTCCTTCACGTTGGGGTCTTTGAACGGGAAGCCGAGCTGACGCAGCAGTGCCCGACCTTCGTCATCGTTGGTCGCGGTGGTGACGACGGTGATGTCCATGCCACGCGGACGGTCGATGTTGTCGATGTTGATCTCGTGGAACATCGACTGCTCGTTGAGACCGAAGGTGTAGTTACCGTTGCCGTCGAACTGGCGATCGCTCAGGCCACGGAAGTCACGGATACGCGGAAGTGCGATCGACACGAGGCGGTCGAGGAACTCCCACATGCGGTCGCCACGCAGGGTGACGCGGGCGCCGATGGGCATGCCTTCACGCAGCTTGAACTGTGCGATCGACTTGCGAGCCCGACGAACTTCTGGCTTCTGACCGGTGATCAGTTCCAGGTCCTTGATGGCGCCGTTGATCAGCTTGGCGTCACGGGCGGCATCGCCGACACCCATGTTGACCACGACCTTGACGACGCCGGGGATCTGCATGACGTTGTCGTAGGCGAACTCTTTGTTCAGCGCGTCTTTGATCTCTTCGCGGTAGCGAAGCTTCAGTCGCGGCTGGATCTTCTCAGTTGTGCTCATGTCAGATGTCCTTCCCGTTCTTGCGGGAAATGCGCACGCGCTTGCCGTTGTCGTCGGTGCGGTAGCCGATGCGCGTCGGGGTGCCGTCGGAATCGACGACCATCACGTTCGAGACGTGGATGGGGGCTTCCTGGGTGACGATGCCGCCCGAGGATGCGCCGCGCTCGTTCTGCGAGGCCGAGGTGTGCTTCTTGATGCGGTTGACGCCTTCGACGAGGATGCGGCTGCGCTGCGGGTAGGACTCGATGACCTTGCCCTTGGCGCCCTTGTCCTTACCGGAGACGACGATCACGGTGTCGCCCTTGTGGATCTTCATGTCAGAGCACCTCCGGAGCCAGCGAGACGATCTTCATGAACTTCTTCTCACGCAGCTCACGGCCGACCGGGCCGAAGATGCGGGTTCCGCGAGGATCGCTTTCGTTCTTGATGATGACGGCGGCATTCTCGTCGAAACGGATGTACGAACCATCCGGACGGCGGCGCTCCTTGGTGGTGCGCACGATGACCGCTTTGACAACCTCTCCCCGCTTGACGTTTCCGCCGGGGATGGCGTCTTTGACAGTGGCGACGATGACGTCACCGATGCCGGCGTAGCGCCGTGACGAGCCTCCGAGCACGCGAATGCACAAGATTTCCTTGGCACCCGTGTTGTCGGCGACCCGCAGGCGTGACTCCTGCTGGATCACTTTGTAGTCTCCTTGACCTGGTTTACTTCTTGCACGCCGAATTTCCGACCCGACGCACGCGGTCTCGCCGCCAGGGCACAACTGTGCCCAGGTAACCGCTCAAGTGTAGAGAACCAGCAGGTGGAAACCAAATTGCTGCGAGATAGGCCCAGGACACAACACTGACGTCGGGTTTCACCAATCGTCGAGGCGCGTGTACCCGTCTTGGATGGCCCGCGCGAGCAGTTGCGCTTTTGTACGGGCCGGTCGGCCGACAAGATCGTACTTTCCCCGGATCCGGGTGATGTGGGTGCTGACGGTGGCCGGCGTGATGAACAGCGATGCTGCCGCCTCGACTTTGGAGTCGGCCGCAAACCAGGCCAGGAGCACCTCTACCTCCCGCGGCGACAGGGTGGGTACGGCCACCGAATCCGCCTGGCCCCCCGCGCCGGGAGTGCGCCCCGGATGCACATCTTCGACTGTCATGGACTTCGCTCCCCCTTTCGTGATGACCGTCGCAGCACACGCCGTGTCGACGACGACCCGCCGCGATGGTGTGCACTGCGCCGACCGCAACCCCCTCCTCGGATGGCGACCGGCACCGCAAATCTAGCGCTTGATGCCGTAAAAGGCTCAATCACAACGTCTTTCGCAAGGGTCACTAGTCGTCCGCACCTGTCAGACCGAACTTGCCGATGAAGCACCCGTACTGCCGATCGAGGCATCGAAATCCGCCGGACGGGCACTTGACCTCGTCGGACACGTCGCGCGCACCTAGGTTAGTGTTGGCTTACTTAATCGGTTCTAGGAGTGCATATGAACTTTCGCAAGAGTGTGGCCGGCATCGCCCTGGTCGGCCTGACCGTCTTCGGAGTCGCCGCGTGCAGCGACGACAGCGAGTCCGAATCCGCATCCTCGACCACGGCCTCGGCGACATCCCAGAGCTCTGCGGACACGTCCGGCACGGCCACCGAGTCGGGGTCGACCCTCGAGAGCTCCACGGCACAGGAGATCTTGCGCACGGTCCTCACGCCCGAGACCGCGCCTGCCGACTCGGCGAAGCTGGTCGACTCGACGGATCCGTCCATCGGCGCACAGCTGACCGGATTGTCGCGCGGCTTCACCACCGCCGGTTACACCCCGGACAAGTTCACTGTCACAACGGTGACGGTGAACGGAGAGAACAAGGCCACCGCGAACGTCGAGGTGGCGAGCCCGCACACCCCGCAGCCGGTGGCCATGCCCATCGACTACGTCTACGCCGACGGCACCTGGAAGCTTGCAGGATCGTCCGTCACCGACCTCGCCTCCATGGGGTCCACGCACGGCGGCTGACGCGACCGCAACCTGATCGGAACCGATGCGCGGTGCCAGGCCACTTCGGTGGCCGGGCACCGCGCTTCGTCGTCTCAGCGACCGCCGTGACCGCCGAACGCGCCACAGATCGCGCGGACTCCTCGTGCGCGGCGCATAAGCTGGCACGAGCAGGCGATGGACAGCCGAACGAGCGGAGCGCACCGATGACACAACGCCAGGATTCCGACCGTCAACGGCCTGATCTCACCAAGCCCACGCCCGCCGGTCGAACGCACAGCACGGAGCCCATCGCCACCGACTCATGGTCATCCGGCCACTGGCCGTCGTACGACCCCGAAGGATCGGGTGGATTCCGAGATCCCCTCGCGAGCCTCGACCCCGCATATCCCCCGTACCCCGGCGCCTATCCGCCGCTGACGTATCCAGGCGGTTCACCCGGCCTCTACGCGTACCCGGTCAACCCGTATGCGACCGCCCGCCCCCGAACGAACTCGATGGCCAACGCGGCCATGATCTGCGCCCTCATCTCCGTACCCGCCACGTTCATCTGCCTGGGAGCGCTGCTCGCCCCCGCGGCGGTGATCATGGGATTCGTCGGCTTGGGTCAGATGAAGAACACCGGGGAGACAGGCGAGGCCCAGGCATGGACAGGCATCGCCATCGGCGGCCTCATGACGTCATTTGTCCTCATGCTCTTCATGGCACTCGCGCTGGCGATCGGTTCCTGAGGTGAACGTTGCCGACGGGCCGATCTTTCAGGTCGCGTGGGTCGTGGCCGACATCGACGCCGCTGAAAAGGAGTTCACCGACCGCTACGGCGTCCGATCGTGGTTGCGCATCCCGGACGTGGCGTTCGGCCCAGGCGCGTGCTCCTACCGCGGCGCACCCGCCGACTACTCGATCCACGTATCCCTGGGATACGCCGGCGGTCAGCAGCTCGAATTGATCCAGCCCGTCTCAGGAGTCAATCTCTACACCGAATTTCTCGATGCGCACGGGCCGGGCCTTCACCACATCGCCTGGCTCCCAGACGATTTCGACGCGGCCATCGCCGACCTGAAGGCTGCGGGCACAGAGATCCTCCAGGACGGCGTGTTCGAGGGCGTCGGGATGGAGTTCGCCTACATCGGCGGCGGTCCGATCGGGTCCTACGTCGAACTGATGAAACTGTCCGACGACATGCGTGCGATGTTCGACGGGCTGATCCCCGACGGCTACACCAATCCATGGCGGCCGACCGACAACTGAGTCAGTCCGCCGACCGGCCGTTGTCGGCCGCGTAGACCGCACCGTGCACAGCCGCGGCGTCGTCGCTGGCGAGGAAGGCGATCAATTTCGCCACATCCGCGGTATCGGCGAATCCTCGCGGCGACGCCGCTCGCATCACCAGATCGAAGTCGGCGTTCGAGGGCGGCGCGAAGTTTGTCACCTGCGGGGTCAACATTCCTCCCGGGCACACCGCATTGACCCGCAGTCCCGTGTGGGCGTACTCCACGGCAAGCGCTCGGGTGAGGCCGACGAGACCGTGTTTGGCAGCGCAGTAGCCAGCTGAGTACGCCTGACCCTGGACCCCCGCCACCGACGAGACGTTGACGATGCTCCCCCGGTTCTCGATCAGCTGAGGCAATGCCGCCTGGATCAGATGAAAAGGACCACTCAGATTGACAGCGAGATCGCGCTGCCAATCGTCGTCGGTCACCTCCGTGGTGTGACGCATGGTGTGTGCGCCCGCGACGTTCACGAGTGCGTCGATCCTGCCGAACCGATCCACACAGGCCTCGATCGCACGCCGACACTGCTGCGCATCGACGAGGTCGCCGATCTGAAACCGGCCGCCCGGCACGCTGTCGAACACTGCCGCCAGGCGGTCGGCATCACGGGCGAAGCCGAACACCTCTGCGCCGCGCGCAGAAAACAGTTCGACCACAGCGGATCCCAGACCAGACGAGGCGCCAGTGACAAAGACCACTTTCTTGTGCAGCGGGTCGGTAATCATCGTTCAATATAAGCATGGCCGCTTAACGGTGATGTGGCTTACGAACTTCATTCGGGCCGACTCGGCGGAATGGGACGGGAGGGGCCACAGTGACGGACACCGGAACCGACCGCGGCAAGCGAGAATTGCTCGACGCCGCCGAGCGATTGATCGCCACCCGCGGCTACGAGGTCCCGCTCCGCGACATCGCGATCGAAGCCGGACATCGCAACAACTCAGCCGTGCAGTATCACTTCGGGAACCGCGAAGGATTGATCGCCGCGATCGTCGCCCGACGTCTCGGACCCATGGAACTCGTGCGGTCACAAATGTTGAAAGACCTTGCCGCACAGAACAAAGAGCCCAGCATCCGCGACCTGATCAGCGTCCTGGTCCTACCCATCCTGCAGATGAAGGGCACCCACTACGCACGCTTTCTCGAGGTCATCAGAACGGCCTGGCCGGACGAGACACTGCAGCGCCATGACACGGAATGGCCGAAAGTACTTGAACGACTGACCAAATCGATCGATGCCGATCGAGCAGCCCGCAACCGGCGGGTCGCAGCCGTCGCCACGGCGATGTTCGCGTTGATCGCCGACTACGAGCGGCGCACCGAAGCAGGCATGCAATCGGACTCCGAACCAGACGAAATCATAGAGATACTAACGGCAATCGTGACCGCGAAGATCATTCGATAACAGCTGTGTGCAAACACCGGGTGACCATCTGCTGAACGTTCCCCGTTTATTGTGTTGCGACCGTGGGTAACTAGCCCGCCGTGCGTGTAACCCCGCTTGTAACAAAGTATTTCCGAACAGCGATAGGGCTGTCACCAGGCCAGACTCCGTCGGGGCGATAAAAATAGTCAGTCTGACCAATCTATTGCAGCGTCAGTACCGAACAACTACGCAAGACACTGCACAACGAGCGACCAAGTTACGGGAGGGGCGTTGTGAAGCGAGCCTTTAGCGGTACAAGCATGCCTGAAACCATTGGCACCGACCAGGATCTGGTCGTCGCAGAGTTCACCTTGGGCAACGAGGACAGGCAGGCGGACGAGGCACCTACACAGCCGTCATTCCCGATGACCGCAGCTCAGCGTGGGATCTGGTACGCGCACCAGTTCGATTCCGAGGTTCCGCTGTCGGTATCGGCCTATGTCGAACTGCGCGGGCCCGTGGACCTCGACGTACTGGCCGACGCCGTACACAAGACCGCCCGAGACACCGAGTCGGCGCTGTTGCGCGTGATCGAGACCGACGACGAGCCGGTACTGACCGTCGATCGCGACCGGGAGGTCGAACTCGGCTACGTCGATCTTCGAGACGATGCCGATCCCCATGCGGCAGCTCTGAATTGGATGAAGACCCACCGGCTCAAACCTGTGGATCTGGTCACCGACCACCTGCTCGAGACCTACGTACTCCAACTCGCCGACGAGCATGTGATCTGGTACTGCTGGGGGCATCACCTGGCCTTCGACGGCTACGGGGCCATGTTCATGCTCACCGCCGTCGCCGCACATTACGGTGCGATCGTCGAAGGACGCGACTACACACCCCCGACCTCCGCCTCGATGCTGCACATCTCCGAGATGGACCGCGAGTACCGCGCATCAGAACGGTTCGAGACCGACCGCCAGTACTGGAAAGACCAGCTCGACAGCATCGACCCCGACGTCGCGGCGACCGCGCGGGCGTCACTCACCCGCAGCGAGGTGCTGCGGCGTGGCGCCGAGACCGATGACCTGACCGCCGCCCTCACCGCCATCATCGCCTCTTCTGAGCTCAGCGAGGAACTCGCCGCGGACCTGCGTGCCGCGGCCAAGGCCTGTGGCGTGCGGCCGGCCTCTGCGATCACTGCCATTGTCGCCCTGTACCTTTCCGGATTGACCGGCCGGAATGAGACCGTCATCAGTCTCCCCGTGGCCGCTCGCACCTCGGACATGCTGCGCGTGAGCGCCGGGATGACGTCCAACGTCCTGCCCATCGAGGTCCCCACCGAACCGTCCATGACGATCCGTGAACTGTTCGCCCAGGCGAATCTGCACATCAAACACGGCCTCAAGCACCAGCGCTTCCGCCACGAGGACATCAACCGGGAGCTGCTCGGCGACACCGGCACCGAGCGGGACTTCTACGGGCCGATGGTCAACGTGATGCTGTTCTTCAGCCACATCGACTTCGGATCGGTCAGCGGTGAGGTGCACCTGCTGTCCACCGGACCTGTCGAGGATCTGTCGTTCAACGTCTACGAGAACTTCGGCAATCAGCACATCATGCTCGACCTCGAAGCGAATCCCAATCGGTACTCGCCCGACGAGGTCCATGATCACCACCGGCGTATCGAGGCCCTGCTCACCGACATCGTCCGCGGCGACCTCGACCGCACCATTGCGCAGGTCAGCACCGTACCCGCCGACGAGCGCAGACAGCTTCTGCACGTCTGGAACGACACCTACCGGGAGTTGCCGGCGCAGACGCTGACGGAACTCTTGGATGCGGCAGCCGAACATCACGCCGACCGACCCGCCCTTCAGTCGGCCGGGAACGCCACGCACCCACTCACGTACGCAGACCTGGCGCGGCATACGAACCGCCTCGCACGACGTCTGATCGCGGAGGGTGCGGGGCCTGAGTCGGTGGTGGCGGTGACGTTGCCCCGCAGCGTCGAACAAGTGGTCGCCATCCATGCGGTCATCAAATCGGGCGCCGCGTATCTGCCGATCAATCCAGACGACCCAGCGGACCGCATCGAGCACATCCTGGGTACGGCCTCTCCGTCGATCGTGCTGGTCGCCACCGATCAGCAGGCTCCCGAGACCACCGCGACCGTTCTCGACGTCGGCCTCGACGACACCTCGGACGTCGACCACCGGGCGATCACCGACGCCGACCGCCGCGCACCCTTGCGTCCGGAGCACCCTGCGTACGTGATCTTCACCTCGGGCTCAACCGGTAAACCCAAGGGCGTCACGGTCAGTCATCGAGCGATCACAAACCGGCTGCAGTGGATGCAGCACGAATATCACATCGACCAGAACGACCGTGTCATCCAGAAAACCCCGGCCACCTTCGACGTATCGGTGTGGGAGTTCTTCTGGCCTCTGGCGGCAGGCGCGCATCTCATCGTGCCCACCCCTGACGGACACCGGGATCCGTGGTACTTGCGCGACGTCATGTCGGCGCATGCCGTGACGGTCGCTCACTTTGTCCCGTCGATGCTCGCGGCCTTCGTCTCCGCGTTCGAGTCCGATCCGCAGACCGCAGAAGGCCGCGATGGGCTCGACAACCTGCGACTGGTCTTCACCAGTGGCGAGGCCCTCGCCACGGCGACTGCTGTGCGGTTCCGCCGCGTCAGCAATGCCCCGGTCAACAATCTCTACGGTCCCACCGAAGCCGCCGTCGACGTCACTTTCGAGAACGACAGTGCCTCGAGCACCGGCGCCTCCGTGCCGATCGGACGCCCGGTGTGGAACACCGCGGTATATGTTCTCGACCAGCAGCTTCGCCCCCAGCCTGTCGGCGCGGTCGGCGAACTGTACTTGGCAGGAACACAATTGGCGCGTGGATACGTCGGGCGCCCGGACCTGACGGCCGATCGGTTCGTGGCCGATCCCCATCAGCCGGGTCGACGGATGTACCGCACCGGCGACCTCGTCCGGTGGCGTGCGGACGGCACTCTCGACTACATCGGGCGCAGCGACTTCCAGGTGAAGATCCGTGGCCAGCGCATCGAACTCGGCGAGGTCCAGGCAGCGCTGACCGGCGCCGGAGGCGTCGGCGAGGCCGTGGTGGTCGTCCGCGTGGATCCGGGCACAGGCGATCCCATGCTCGTCGGCTACATCACGCCGTCGGGCGGGGCATCCCCCGACCCGGTCGACATCCGCCGCGCACTCCGAAGGACATTGCCCGAGTTCATGATCCCGTCGGTGATCGTGGAACTCGACCAGATCCCCACCACGTCGAACGGCAAGCTCGACAGCCGGGCGTTGCCGGATCCCGTATTCGTCCCCACCCAGGACACAACGGTCGCCCCTCGCGACGACCTCGAACTCGCACTGTGCCAATTGTTCTCGGGCATACTCGGACGAGAGACCGTCAGCGCCGAGGCATCCTTCTTCGATCTCGGGGGCAATTCACTACTCGCCACCAAGATCGTCGCCCGGTTGACCGCGCTGGCCGGCCGGCGCATCGGCATCAAGACCCTGTTCGCGGCGCCCACACCTTCGGATCTGGCGGAGGCGTTGCGGGACATGGGCGTCGACGAGTCACTGATCCGACCCGATCGAGCCGTCACCACCATCAAGGCGGTCACCACCGATGACACCCGGATCCCGCTGTCGGCGGCGCAGCAGCGGGTGTGGTTCATCAACCGGTCAGACCCGGAATCCGGCGCCTACAACATCCCGTTCCGCCTGACGCTTCGTGGCACGCTCGACCACGACGCACTGGCTCAGGCACTGGTCGATGTCGCCGAACGTCAGCAGGTGTTGCGGACGGTGTTCCCACTCGACGACGACGGACCGTTCCAGCGCGTTCTGCCGGTGGACGAGGTGGACCTCGACCTCGCCGAGACCGAGGTCAGCCGACCGGATGTCGAACGCGTGAGCCGTGAGCTGGCCGGTGAGGGCTTCGACCTCGGTCAGCAGGTCCCGATCCGTGCGCGGCTGCTGCGCATGTCCGACACCGAACACGTGCTGGTCGTGGTCCTGCACCACATCGCGGCCGACGGACTCTCACTCGCCCCGCTCGCGGGCGACCTGTCGATCGCCTACACCGCCCGCTCAGCCGGTCACCGACCCGACTGGCAGCCGCTGCCCGTGCAGTACAGCGACTTCAGCATCTGGCAGGCCGAGCAACTGGCCGATGACAGCAGCCCCGATTCCATTGCGGCGCAACTTCGTTACTGGTCTCTCACACTCGCCGACATGCCGGCGCAGACCGATCTGCCGACGGACCGGCCGCGGCCGGCGAACCCAACCATGCGCGCCGGTGGCCACACCGTCGAACTCGATGCCGACGTGCATCGCGGACTACTCGCTGCCGCACAGGCGCCGGGTGAGCAGACGCTGTTCACCGTTGTCCACGCATTGGTCGCGACGTTGCTGCGTCGGATGGCCAACGACGACGACGTCGCGGTGGGCACACCGGTGGGTGGCCGCGGCGACGACGCCCTCGACCAACTGGTCGGCATGTTCGTCAACACCGTCGTACTGCGCGCATCGATCAGCAAGTCGGACAGCTTCGGCGATCTCGTATCCCGCCTGCAGGCCATCACGGTCGATGCACTGGCGCACGCCGACGCCCCGTTCGAACAAGTTGTGCAGGCCGTCAATCCCGACCGTTCGAATCCAGCACATCCGCTGTTCCAGGTGAGTATTGCTCTCAACGAGAACACCGACATCTCCCTCGAACTGCCGGGTCTCATCGTGTCGGCTGCACCGATCAGCGCCGGGGTCATCAAGTTCGACCTCCAGTTCACCGTCACCGAGCAGTACACGACGGACGGCGAGCCGGCGGGCCTCGATGTCGAGATCGATTACGCCGCAGAATTGTTCGACCACGCGACGATCCGCACACTGGGCAAACGACTGCAGCAGGTCGCCCGCGGCGTGCTCGCCGACCCCACCCGGCCGATCGGCGACATCAACATCCTCGGTCGCGCGGAGGAGATGGCGCTTGTACCGGCCACCGGTCCCACCCCACGCCGCGCGCGGGTGCTTCCGGACATCCTCGCCGAGGCGGTCTCGGTCAATCCCGACGCGGTCGCGGTCCGCGAAGCCGGCCGCGAACTCACCTACGTCGAACTCGACACCCGCTCGGACGCCCTCGCGCACCTCCTCATCGCGGAAGGCATCGGCCCGGAGGACTTCGTGGCCATCGCGGTCCCGCGTTCGCTCGAATGGATCATCGCGCTGTGGGCCACCGCCAAGACAGGCGCTGCCTGGGTGCCGGTGGATCCGCGGTATCCGGCCGAGCGCATCGACCACATCCTGGCTGATTCCGGGGCGAAACTGTGCCTCACCGTGCGGAACTCGCCGGTGGCGCCCCCTGGAACCCCTGCGATCGCAGTCGACCACCCCGAACTGCTCGAGCAACTGCGTGCAGCCCCGGACAACCCGGTCCGGTCACACCACCGGGTCGGCCCACTGACACTGGACAACCCCGCGTATCTCATCTACACCTCCGGGACCACCGGTGTGCCGAAGGGTGTGGTGGTCAGCCATCACGGCCTGGTCGACTTCACGTCCGAACAGGTGCAGCGGTTCGGTGTCGAGACCGACAGCGTCACACTGCATTTCGCATCGCCGAGCTTCGACGCCTCGGTCCTCGAGGTCCTCATGGCGGTCGGCGGAGCCGCGACCATGGTGATCGCTCCGCCACATGTTCTCGGCGGCAACGAACTCCAGGACGTACTCGCCGACCAGTCGGTCACGCACGCGTTCGTCACGCCGTCGGTGCTGGCAACCATGGAATCGGACGCCCTGCCTTCGCTGTCCACGGTGATCGTCGGTGGCGAGCACCCCAACCCCGAGGTCATTTCCCGATGGGCCCGTGGTCGTCGGTTGTTCAACGCGTACGGCCCCACCGAAGCCACCGTTGCTGCCACCATCACCGACCCGATCGCACCCGATGAGACCCTGAGCATCGGCGGACCGGTACGGGGCATGGATCTGCTGGTCCTGGACGAACGGCTTCAGCCGGTACCGACCGGCGCCGTTGGCGAGCTGTACCTCGCAGGCGGACACCTGGCGCGCGGATACCACCGACGGGTACGGCGCACGTCGGAATCGTTCCTGGCCAACCCATTCGGGCGCGACGGCGACCGCATGTACCGCACCGGCGACCTCGTGCGCTGGACATCGGCCGGTGAACTGGAGTTCCTCGGGCGTGCCGACAGCCAGGTCAAGGTGCGTGGCTTCCGGATCGAGCTCGGTGAGATCGATGCCGCCCTCATTCGTGACGACCTGGTGGCCGAGGCCGTCACGGTCGCCCGGCCGGGCCGCGACGGCACCACGGAATTGGTGTCGTACGTCAGCCCGGTGACCGCCCACACGTTGCAGGCCGATTCGCTGCGAGAACGGTTGTCAGCTCAACTCCCGGGTCATATGGTGCCGCGTTCCATCATGGTGATCGATCGCCTGCCGGTGACCCCCAGCGGGAAGATCGACTACCGGGCGCTTCCCGAACCGTCGCGTTCCGCGGACAGCCCGACAGACAACGGCGGCGGACCGCGCGGCCTCCGCGAGCAGCAGATCGCCGCCATGTTCGCGCAGGTGACCGGCCGCGATGTCGCCACCATCGGCCGCAGCGAAGACTTCTTCGAGATGGGCGGCAACTCGCTGATGGCCACTCAGGTGGTGGCGCGTCTCGAGGCCTTGCTGGGACGCCGCGTCCCGGTCCGCACCCTCTTCGACAACCCCACCACCGCGCGCCTCGCCCGGGCCTGTGCAGCAGAGCCCGGCGACGACGCGGCCGCACCTCTGCCCGAACTCGTGGCCCGTGAACGCCCGGCGTTCGGGCGTGACTCCGTTCCCGCGCTCGCCGCCTCACGACTCTGGTTCCTCAATCGGCTCGAACCCGAATCCGGCGCGTACAACATCGCGTTCGCCGTCACCTTGCGCGGCGCCCTGAATGTCGCGGCGCTCGAACTCGCACTCTCCGACGTGGTCGCCCGCCATGAACCGCTGCGCACCATCTATCCCGAGGACGACGGCAGGCCACAGGTCGAGGTGCTCGAAGCACCGCGGTTCGAGTTGCCGGTCGCCGAATCGGCAGGCGATCAGTTGGCCGAGCGGCAAACAGCATTGGGCGTCGAAGGATTCGATCTGCGCACCTCGCCGCCGATCAGGGCCGAACTCGTCCGCACGGATGTCGACACCCACGTGCTGACGATGGTGATCCATCACATCGCCGCCGATGGCTGGTCGTTGCGTCCACTGGCAACCGATCTCGCCGTCGCATACGAAGCGCGGTGCGCGGGACGAACACCCGACCTGGCCCCGCTGCCCGTTCGTTTCCGTGATTTCGCCGAGTGGCAGCGGGCTGCACTCGGGGACGACCAGGATCCGAGCAGCCGGATCAGCGGTTTGCTGACCTGGTGGCGCGACACCCTGTCAGGGGTGAGCCGGGAGTCGATTCTCGCTCACACCGACACCGGCGAACACGGCAGTGGAACGGTCGACTTCCAGATCGCCCCTGAGGTCCTGGACGGACTGTCCAGCGTCGCCCGCTCGCGCGACGCAAGCCTGTTCATGGTGATGCACAGCGCGTTTGCCGCGCTACTCCACCGCCTGAGCACCCACTCCGACGTCCATCTCGAGGGCGCCGATTCCGATGTGGTGATCGGTAGCCCGGTCGCCGGACGCGACCACCCCGATCTCGCCGACCTGGTCGGAATGTTCGTGAACACCGTTGTGCTGCGCACGCCGGTGAAATCCGGTGCGCAGTTCACCGAGCTCATCGACCGCGTTCGCGACACCGACATCGACGCGTTCTCGCACGCCGACGTTCCCTATGACCAACTGGCCACCGCGGTCGCGGACGACCGCCGCCAGCAGGATCCCCTCGTCCGGGTCGCCCTGGCGTTCGCCGACGAATCCGGCCCTGCCCTCCAGCTCGGGGAGCTGATCGCCGACGTCACAGAGATCGACACCGCGGGAACGCGTTTCGATCTGGAGCTCCGGGTGACCGGGCACATGATGCGGCTGACCTACGCGCGGGACAAATATCCCGCAGCCGTCATCGAAGCCATGGCGCAGCGCTTCGTCCGCGTTCTCGAGAGCGTCGTCGCAGACCCCGAGATCACCATCGGCGACCTCGATGTGCTGACCGAGAACGAGTGGCCCGAGGGTGTCGCCGCGGGAACCGACGAGGCGGGCAATGCCTGGTCGGACCAGCAGACCCTGTTGCCCGACCTGCTCGCCGATGCCGTGAGCCGCGACCCGGACGCGCCGGCGCTCGTCTTCGACGCGGGCCAGTGGCCGGCCTCGGAAGCCGGTCCGGGCACGCTGACCGACGACGGTCGCCAGGTGCTCACCTACCGGGAACTCGACGAGTGGTCGAACCGTTGGGCCCGTTACCTTCTCAGCCTGGAGATCGGACCCGAGGACATCGTTCCCATCGCCCTGCAGCGCGGTGCCACCTCCGTGGCCGCGATGTGGGCGATCACCAAGACCGGCGCAGCTTTCTTGCCGGTGGACCCGGGCTATCCGGCTGAGCGCATCGAACACATGGTGACCGACAGCAAAGCCGTCGTGGGCCTGACCGATCAGGCGACCGCGCATGATCTTCCCGTCGGTGTCCGGTGGATCAGCCTGGACGGCCAGCTCGGTGCAGCCGTGAACACCATGAGTGGTCGTCGACTCACCCGTCACAGGTGGGCCCAGCCGGACAACATCGCGTACGTGATCTACACTTCGGGCTCCACGGGGGTGCCCAAGGGCGTGGCGGTCACCCACCGTGGTCTGGCACCGCTGGCGGCCGAACAACGTGAGCGGTACGGGGTCGACAGCGATTCGCGCACCCTGCATTTCGCGTCACCGAGCTTTGATGCATCGATGCTCGAACTGCTGCTGGCCGTCTCGGCCGGTGCCACCATGGTCATCGCCCCACGAATCTATGGCGGGTCCGAACTCGAGCAGTTCCTGCGGTCGCAGCGCATCACCCACGCGTTCATCACACCCGCGGCGCTCGCCACCGTTCCGAGCGCAGATCTGCCTGATCTCCGCACGCTGGCTGTGGGTGGCGAGGCATGCGGTCCCGACCTCGTCCGTACCTGGGCCCCCGGACGCACGTTCCTCAATGCCTACGGCCCCACCGAGACCACTGTCGTGTCCGTGATGGCCACGATCAACGGCGACGACAGCCGGCCTCTGCCGAGCGGACCCATTCCGATCGGCATGCCCGTACGTGGTGAGGGAGCAGTGGTTCTCGATGCCGCCCTGCGGCCGGTGCCGGCAGGTGTACCCGGCGAGCTGTATCTCAGCGGGGCGGGTCTCGCACGTGGATACGTCCGGCGTGCGGGTCTGACGGCCACGCGGTTCGTCGCGAACCCCTACGGTGAACCGGGCGGATTGCTCTACCGCACAGGCGATGTGGTGACGGTGAACCCGGACGGCGTGATCACCTACCTCTCACGCAGTGACAACCAGGTCAAGCTCCGCGGGTTCCGGATCGAGCTCGGTGAGGTCAACACCGCACTCACCGCACGACCCGACATCCGCTTCGCGGTGACGGTGGTGCGCGGTCGCGGGGAGGGTGCCACGCTGGCGAGTTATGTCGTCCCCGTCGACGGCGAGGTGGATCTCGACGACGTGAGGCGCCACCTGCAGGCCCGACTGCCGCGCCATCAGGTGCCTGCTTCGATCACACCGATCGACTCGATCCCGTTGACCGCCAACGGAAAACTGAACAGCGCTGCCCTCCCCGAACCCGTGGTCGGCGGAACCGACACCGAGCGCCGCCCCGTGGCGGGCGATGCCCAGGAGGCCCTCGCCACGTTGTTCGCCGAGGTGCTCGGCGTACCGGCCGACCAGATCGGGGCAGACGACGACTTCTTCGAACTCGGCGGTACCTCGCTGACCGCCACTCAGTTGATCAGCCGGATCAACCGGGCATTGGGTACCGAACTGCCGGTGAGGGTGGTCTTCGACCATCCGACGGTCTCCGACCTCGCCGGGTTCGCCGCGGCAGGCGACGTGGTTTCGGACCGAGGTGAGCGAGCGCCACTGAGCCATCGCGACCACGCCACGTCCGCACCGCTGTCGCTGGCCCAGCGGCGCCTGTGGTTCCTGTCCCGCACCGATCCGGAGTCGGCGGCGTACAACGTGCCCTTCGCGGTGGAGTTCCACGGCGAATTGTCCGTCGAAGCACTGCATTCGGCGCTGATCGACCTGGTCGAGAGGCATGAGAGTCTGCGGACGCTGTTCCCCGAGGTCGACGGGGAGGCCACCCAGGTGCCCGAGCCCGACGCAGCGAAGGTGATCGGTCACCGGTTGCTGGTGGAGAACCACGACACCGCAGACCTGGAAAGCCTGGTCTTGACTACCGCCGCACAGGGTTTCGACCTGTCGAACCAGCCGCCCATCCGCGTCCGGTTGCTGCGTACCGGACCGTTGAGCCACACGCTGGTGGTGGTGCTGCACCACATCGCCGCGGACGGATGGTCGTTGCCGACGCTGCTCGGTGATCTGATGCTCGCCTACCGCGCGCGCAGTGCCGGCGAGGCGCCGCAGTTCGACCCGTTGCCGGTCAGCTACATCGACCACACCCTGTGGCAACACACCACTGTGGGTTCACCCGACGATCCCGGCAGCGCCGCGGCCCGGCAGATCGATTACTGGCGGGGTGTACTCGCAGATGCCCCCGTCGATTCCACGATCCCGTCGCAGGAAGAGACAACCAAGGCCCAAGACGGCGCCGCCGCACACAGTGGCGGACACACGGTGCTGACCATCGACGACGATCTGCGCGGCGCCATCGCGGAACTCGCACGCCGAGAAGGTGTCAGCCCGTTCATGCTGATGCACGCCGCGCTCGCGGTTCTGATGTACCGCATGGGTTCGGGGTCCGATGTGCTGATCGGCACCCCGGTGGCCGGCCGATTCGAGCCCGAATTGCAAAGGGTCGTGGGCATGTTCGTCAACACCCTCGCACTGCGCAGCACACTCGATCCCGCGGCATCGTTCACCGAGCTGTTGTCGTCGATCCGCGAGAGCGATCTCGAAGCACTCGCGCACGTCGACGTACCGTTCGACGATGTCGTCAGCGCCGTCAACCCTCAGCGGGTGCCCGGACGTCATCCCCTCTTCCAGGTCGCTCTGTCGGTTCACGACTGGTCCGAGACCAGCCTCGGCGGAAACCTCGATGCCGGCGCCGGACTTCTGGCCCAGGTCACCGAGGTAGACACGGAGTCGGTGAAGTTCGACCTGCAGTTCACCGTCACCGGTATCAACCCCGGCGCCGAAGGTCAGGCGCGGATCAAGATGACCTACGCACGGTCGCGCTACGACCAGCGGACCGCCGAGGCCATCTCGGCCCGACTGATCCGTGTTCTCCGGGCGGTCACCGACTCACCGACGATGCCCGTCGGCGACACGCCGGTCACCGATTTCGTCGAGGAGGCCACCCTGGCCCCGGTGCGCGGTCTGCCCGCCCCGAAGCCGAGATCACTGGTGGAGCTGTTCACCGCGGCGGTCAACGACAATCCCGACGGCACCGCATTGATCGACGCTCACACGAGTGTGAGCTACCGGCAGGTCGACACCCGATCGAACAAACTGGCCAGGCTGTTGCTGCGACGCGGGCTCGGCCCGGATTCGTTGGTGGCCATGGCGATTCCGCGGTCGGTGGACGCGATCATCGCGACCATTGCCATCAGCAAGACCGGCGCGGCTTTCCTGCCGG
This sequence comes from Williamsia muralis NBRC 105860, assembly GCF_001598915.1. Taxonomy (GTDB): domain Bacteria; phylum Actinomycetota; class Actinomycetes; order Mycobacteriales; family Mycobacteriaceae; genus Williamsia; species Williamsia muralis. Next base: position 192,898 of record NZ_BDAP01000004.1, read on the forward strand.
TTGATCCCACGTACCCGGCAGGCCGCATCGAGCACATGCTCGCCGACAGCCGGGTGCGCGTGGGTATCACCATCGAGCAGTACGCACAGTCGATGCCACCTGCGGTGGACTGGTTCGTTCTCGACGACTCCGCGGTGCAGGGGGCGACCGTCTCCATGTCGGCACTGCCCCTCACCCCGGCCGAGGTCGGGCACGGTACGCGGCACGATCAGCTGGCGTACATCATCTACACCTCCGGTTCCACCGGCAGGCCCAAGGGTGTGATGGTTCCCCATCGAGGTCTGGCGGCCGTGCACGACGAGCTGAAGGCGAAGATGTCGCCCGAATCGGCCTCGCGGGTACTGCATTTCGCGTCGCCGAGTTTCGACGCGTCGATCCTGGAGATGTTGCTGGCCATCTCGGGGCGCTCCGCGCTGGTGGTCAGCCCGACCGATGTCTTCGGTGGCGATCAGCTCGCCGACTTCCTCGAGCTCGGCGCGGTCACCCACGCCTTCATCACGCCCGCGGCACTGGCCAGTCTGGATCACCGGCGGGTCCGTGGACTGCGCACCATCGCGGTGGGTGGCGAGGCCTTCGGCAGCGATCTGGTCCGCCGGTGGTCCGCTGACCGGTTGATGCTGAATGTGTACGGCCCCACCGAGACCACCATCATCACCACCAGCAGTGAACCGATGGCGCCTGACACCCCGATCACGATCGGGGCGCCCAACCGCGGCGTCCGTGCGCTTGTGCTCGACTCCCGCCTGCACCCCACCCCTGTAGGGGTGGCCGGCGAGCTCTACCTCATCGGGGACCAGGTGACCCGTGGCTACTTCGGGCGTCCCGACCTCACATCGGCCCGCTTCGTTGCCAATCCGACCGGCGTCGGTGGCGAGCGGATGTACCGCACCGGTGACGTGGTGCGCTGGACGGCAACCCGCACACTGCAGTACGTCGGCCGCAGTGACGATCAGGTTCAGGTGCGCGGGTTCCGCATCGAGCTCGGCGAGATCGACGCCGTCTTGTCCGGCCTCGAGCAGGTACAGCATTCGGTGACCATCGTGGACAACGGTGAGGAGGCGGGCCATTCCGCCCGGCTGCTCAGTTATGTGGTGGCCCATGACGGTGCGGACATCGACACCGCGGCTCTCCGCGACAAGCTGGCCCACAAGTTGCCTCGTCACATGGTGCCGTCGGCGATCACGGTCATCGACGCGATGCCCCTGACACCGGTGGGCAAGCTCGACAAGAAGGCGCTTCCCAAGCCGGAGTTCTCCTCCGAGCCCGGACGCGAACCGTCGCCGGGAACGGAAACCATTGTGGCGCAGGCCTTCGCCAAGGCCCTCGACATCGAATCGGTCAGCGCCGTCGACGGGTTCTTCGATCTCGGCGGCAACTCGCTCCTGGCCACCAAGGTGATCGCGACGCTCCGCGACGAGGCCGGTATCGCGGTTCCGGTCGGCTGGATGTTCAGCGACTCGTCCCCGGAGGAGCTCGCGGCACGGATCGACGAGCAGGCCGCCGACAGCGATCCCGCTGACACCGGGGCCGCGGCGGGTATCGACCCGGCGCTGGCTCCGCTGATCGGCCTGCGGGCGCAGGGAACCCGGGCTCCGCTCTTCGCGGTGCATCCGGCGCTCGGTGTCGCGTGGAGCTACACCGCTCTGCTGCCGCATCTCGATTCCGACCGGCCCTTGTACGGACTGCAGAACCCGGCGCTGTCGGGCGGTCCCCGACTTCGGTCGGTGCCCGACCTCGCCGCGTACTACCTGCAGCAGGTCCGGGCCGTGCAGCCCGAGGGTCCGTATCACCTGATCGGCTGGTCGCTGGGCGGTTCCATCGCGCATGAGATGGCGGTGCAACTACACGAGCAAGGCCACCAGGTCGAGACGCTGATGCTGCTCGATTCGTATGTGATCCCCGGCCGTCCCGAGCTCGATGTGACTCCGTCGGTCGGAGAGTTGCTGACGGAGTTCGGCTTCGGTGACGGTGAGCTGACCGGTGATGTGGGCGGCGACATCGGCATCGACGAGGCGACCGAGATCATCCGCGCTTCCGAAGGCCCGTTGGCGCATCTGTCGGTCACGGATCTCGAGTCGTTGTACGACGCCTACGTCGCTGCCACTGCGGTGGCCCGCGAGTGGACACCGCGGGTGTACGACGGCGCAGCCATGTTCGTCACCGCGTCCGAAGACCCACCGCCCGGACGGCCCGCTGTCGATGACTGGCGTCACCACGTCACCGGGGACATCGGGCACACCGTCGCCTACTGCCGGCACAGCCAGCTACTCGACGGTGATCACGTCCATCCGGTCGCCGGGGCACTCGGCGATCACCTTGCAACACTTGATGAAAGGACCAATGATGATCAATCCATTCGATGACGAGCGGGGTACCTTCCGCGTCCTGGTCAATCACGAGGGTCAGCATTCGCTGTGGCCCGATTTCGCTCCCGTCCCGGGCGGGTGGACCTCGCAGCACGGGCCGTCCGGACGCGAGGACTGCCTGCAGTTCGTCGAGCAGAACTGGCGCGACATCGCGCCGGCGAGCTTGAAGCGATCCATGCCTGAACGCAAGGCCGTCGCCGCTTCGGCTCGCGACGGCGAGTGGTGGATCAATGGATGAGGAGACGCAGACGCATCTCGACCACCCGGTGAACGAGGGACCCGACGGTGAGGCGCCCGACAACACGGTGGGTGACGGGTCCGAGTTCGCCATCGAGGTGTCGGGCCTGTTCAAGACATTCGGGAGCCGCTTCGGCCGCGGCGCATCCCATCAGGCACTCGGCGGTGTGGATCTGAAGGTGCGTCGTGGAACCGTGCACGCGCTGCTCGGTCCCAACGGCGCGGGCAAGACCACCACCGTGCGCATCATCTCCACCCTGCTCAAGCCGGACGCGGGCTCGGCGCACGTACTCGGCATCGACGCGCTCGCGCATCCGGCGCAGGTGCGCCGCAGCATCGGCGTATCCGGTCAGTACGCGGCCGTCGACGGCAACCTCACCGGCTGGGAGAACCTCCGGATGGTCGCGCGTCTCTACGGGATGACCAAACGTGCAGCCGGCACCCGTGCCGACGAACTGATCAACGACTTCCGCCTCGAGTCGGCGCGCGACCGCCCGGCGCGCACCTACTCCGGCGGCATGCGTCGCCGTCTCGACCTGGCCGGCGCCCTGATCGCGCAGCCCGGTGTGGTGATCCTGGACGAGCCGACCACCGGACTCGACCCGCGCGGACGCCGCGAGATGTGGGCTCTGATCAATCAGCTCGTGCGCGGCGGCACCACGGTGCTCCTGACGACCCAGTATCTGGAAGAAGCCGACGCACTGGCCGACACCATCACCGTCATCGATCACGGCGAAGTGGTTGCGATGGGCTCGGCCGCCGAGCTGAAGGCGGCGAGCCAGTCGACGTTGCTGACCGTGGAGGTCGGGCTCGACATCGACCGGGATCTGGTGCACCGCGTCTTGTCCCAGCACGGGTCCTCAGAACCGCACGGAACCGCACACTCCACCGAGTGGCAGGTTGCCGTGAGCGACGGAACTGCCAGCGCCGCAACGATTATCCAGGCCCTGTCCGAGGCCGGTGTCGCGGTGCACGACTTCTCCGTGGAAGCACCGACGCTCGACGACGTGTTCCTTTCCCTCACGTCCAATCCCACGCCCGATCCCGAGGAGAACGCCGCATGACCGCGACCACCGAGGCCCGATCCGCCAGGACCGGCGCACCGCGTGCCGCCTCCTCGAAATCCACACCGACGATGTCCGGTGGCGGACTCTTCTCCGACAGCTCGGTGATGGCCGGACGCAACCTGCTCACCATCCGCCGCGTTCCGACCCTGCTGGTCTCCGCGACCGTTCAGCCGTTCATGTTCGTGTTCCTCTTCGCGTACGTCTTCGGGGCAACGCTGGGCGGGGCGTCCTATCGTGAGTTCCTGATGGCCGGCATCTTCACGCAGACAGTCGTTTTCAACTCGGCCTTCACCACCGTCGGACTGGCAGGCGATCTGCAGTCGGGCTTGGTCGATCGGCTACGGACCCTGCCCATGTGGTCGCTGGCGGTGGTCCTCGGCCGAACCCTCTCCGATCTGGTGGTCAGCATCGTCAGTGTTGCCGTGATGGCTATCACCGGACTGGTCATCGGTTGGCGTATCCGCGGCAGCTTCGCCGATGCCCTGCTCGCGCTCGGTCTGATCCTTCTGCTCGCCTTCGCCATGTCGTGGGTGGGCGCCTTCACCGGATTGATGGCCCGCAACGTCGAGGTGGCGCAGAGCGTCGGCTTCGTGTGGATGTTCCCGGCGACGTTCTTGTCGAGTGCGTTCATCTCGGCTCAGAGCCTGCCCGGACCACTCAAGGCGATCGCCGAATGGAACCCGATCACCGCGGTGGCCACGGCAGCTCGTGATCTGCTGGGCAACTCCGCGCCCCCGGACTTCCCGCAGGCCACCGGCTGGGTGGCCGACCATGCCGTCGGATACTCACTGATCACCTCGCTGGCAATCCTGCTGGTGTTCGTCCCGCTGTCGCTGTGGCGCTACCGGACCGTCGCCAGCCGCTGACCGGTGAACGACTGTCAGTAGTCGGCCTCCGCGGCCAGGATCTCCGCCAGGAACGCGTCCGGCCCTGGCACACCGAGCCGTCGGCGCGCGAATGCTCGCACCCGGTCCCTGGTTTCACGTGTCTCCTCGACAGGGACCCCGACCGTGACCGACGTGGACGACCAGTCGTGGGACCACGCCCGGTCATCGTTCATCGGCTCGCCGTCGGTGTCCACCAGCGGGACATGTGCCCGGCCGTCTGATCCCAGGACCGCCGAGCCCCTGACACCGGCGGCGCGCACCGACACATCGATGCCCGCCGGGTCGGCGCCCGGTACCATCGCCGCCGCGACGATCACGGTGGCTGCCGGGTCGGCTCGCACGTACCAGTCGACGGTGTCTTCGGCAGCATCGAAGATTCCCGCAGGCACACCACCCCAGCGAATCGTGTCGGTGCCGGCGGCGATCGCGTCGGTTCGAGGCCCCGAACCACTTCCCGCTGCCAGGGCGTAATCATCCTGACGTCCTCGTGGGGGCGTATCGAGTGCGTCCATGTGCGCAGTGAGTGCCGAGAGCTCAGCCCACTCGGACCGGTGGACCGGATCGCCGATCCCCACCTCCTCCACCAGGTCCACGCATCCACGCACCATCTCGACCACACGTGGATCGCCCGAACGCACATGTTCGGTGAGCGCTGCGGCGTGTGGCGAGAGCAGTTCGGCCACACCAGAATCGATGGTGTCGTCGGTGAAGAAGATCTCCGCGGCGGAGGTGAGAATCGCGATCTCCGCGTCGAGCAGAGGCAGGTCGAGAGCCGGGATGCCATCGCCCACACCGGCGGGCCACCATCGGCGCAGCCAATGTCCCAAGGCGAGTCGTCGGGGGATCTCGACGGCCTCTGTGTCCACGTCGATGCCGTCGAGCTCGATCGCCACCGCGGAATCGGTCGGGCCGTCGGTGACCGCCGCGACCGCGACATGGCCGCGTTCACCGACCACTCGCCACAGCCAGTCGGCACGCGATGCATCGGTGAACTCGATCTGTGGCGTGCTCTGCTCGTCGAGCGTCCAGGACATCACCGCGCCGCTCACCTCGAGCACCGTCACCAGCGGTAGTGCACGCTCTACATTGCCGGTGGTCCACAACCCCGACTCGACTCCGATTCTCATGGCACGACCCTCACCCGGCCACCTCGATCTCGGACCCGCTCACGTTCGCGAGCATGGCCTTGATCCGCTGCCGCTGGTCCAGACTCGCCGACCGGGCGACCCCATCGAGCAGTGATCGGATGTCCTCGACATCGTCGCAGGACTCCTGCCACACATCACGACCGTGCAGCCGGGCCCACAGCCGGCCGAGATACGGGCGGCGAAACGCGCGTAGGTCGTCGACGACCCGCTGCTGACGAGGATGAACGGGGGCGCCCGCGGCAAGGCACCGGCGGGCGTGCAACACGTAGGCCTCCTTGCGCAGCCGGGCCTGGATCAGCGCCGCCAATCCGTATCGGGCGCTGTGTCTTTCGTCCAGCGGCATCAATTCCACAGCCACCTCGATGCCGGCGACAAGAGTTGCCTGGATGTCCTCTGCCAGCAGACCCCAGGGGGAACACGCCCGGTCCACCTCCTCGGCACACAACAGCGGGATGTCGGGGAGTTCCTCGCGGTCGAGCGCTCGACGCAGTGTGGCGCGGACACGGTCCACCACGGCCCGGTCGAGCGGCCGCTCCCCGGAGGACCTCTCCGTCAGATGCGGACGTCGTTGCGGCTCAGTAGAGGTCAGACCGAGGTCCACCAGCCGCCAGGGCAACGCGGCAGGATCGACCCGTGCACCCGCCCCCAGATTGAACGGCGTGTCGTCGGCGACCAGGGCCGTCCACACCCGTTGCCGTGCCGCCCGCGCCCGATGGTCGCCCGTCTCCGCCAGTACGGTGCTCAATCCCGACAGGAACGGCCCGGTGATCGCCCCACCGGGACGCACGTCGCGCCAGCTCCTCTCGAGTTGTCGAGTGAGGGTCGAGATGGTCTGGGACGCAGCCAGATGCTTGTCCAGAGCTGCGGTCGCGGTACGGTCCCGATCCGAGTGGACGTCACGGAGAACGGCATCGGCGACAGCCTCCACGTCCCCCGTCGGCGCACCGCGGGTGACGGCCAGCTCGTACGAGACCGGGAAATAGAGTTCCTGCGCGTTACCGGTGGTGATGCGCAGCCGCCTGCGACTCTTCTTGAGCACCTCGAACCACTGTGCGGTGCAGAGCAATTGATCGCCGTGAGCGATGATCACGTCATGTAGGTCGCGCGCCACGCGGGGGGCGAGGATCGCCGCCGAGAACTGAGGATTCGCACGAAGCCGCAGCACCAGCGGATCGAGAATACGTTTCACGGTCCGGCGCAGCGGGCCACCGTCGCTGCCGCTGAGCACCTCCACACCGGGACCGAGCCGGCGCCAGGCCTCGTCGATGACCGCCCGACGTGGGCGGGCGAGGGCGACCTCCGTCGCCACGTCGTACCCGGTAGTCACCAGGTGATGCTAGACGAGGCACTGTGCGCTCGACCAGAGCCGCGTGGCTCGAGAAGTTGGGTTCGGTAGCCGACACCTGCGGTGACCCTTGATCCATGAAACAAGCACCCCGCCCCGTAATTGGTCCGATCTCGACTCCCGCACTGGCGACCTTGGCGTCGTGCGCGACGGTCGCGCTGATCGCGACCGTTGCATTCCTCCTGCCGAGCGCCGCAGTGTTCTCGGTCGGGGCCGTTGCCCTCGCCGGCGCGGCTCTGGTGTCGGTCGGCGAGATGCGTCCGTCGTCCCGCATGAGCCGTTGCTCCCACCACGAGCCGAAGTCCGTGCCTCTGGACGAACCGGGCATCGGCATCGCAACAGTCCATGCCGTCGAGGAAGCGCCGCCGGTCGGTGACAGGGCTCGGGTTGGCGACAGGGCCTGGGTTGACCACGGGGAAGCGGCACCCACGATCATCGTCGACGTCGAAACGGTGTCCGGACAGCACTTTCGGGGACATCTGAATCATCACGGATTCGATGCGGAGGGCTCACGAGCCACCCTGTGGCCGGGTGTGGTGCTCGCCGTCCGATTCGACCCGCAGCGACCGTCCGAAGTCATCCTGGCCGACGACATGACCGCAGCGCGAGCGGCTTTCGACACCACGCTGATCCGGAAGGGATTGACCACGGCGGACAAACTCGACCTCATCCGGCGGGGCGTCAAGTCACATGCGGTGGTGACAGCCATGAAGCCGACCGGCCGGGTGTGCGAGGACTACCGTCAGGTCGAGCTCGACGTGATCGTCAACCGTCCCGAAGGTGGCCAGTTCCCCGCACACGAGGTGACGTTCATCCCGGCCACTTCCGTGGCGAAGGTCGAGCCCGGCAGCATCATCGACACCTACTACCGCTCCACTGATTCCTCCCATGTCGCGGTCTGTGTCCCCCGCAGTTGAGCCGGTGCAGCGCCGACCTCACGCTCCGCGATCGGGCACTGCGAAGGTGACCACGGATGCCCAGAACACCGGGTGCGCAGTGACATCCCCCGATCGCCAGCGTCTCATCTGCGCACGCTGCCACCGACCGAGTACCACCACCGGGTCATCGCTCTCGTGGGCGCTGTCCACAGCTGCGATCAACTCCCCCATGGGATCGACGTCGGTATCGCCGTCGGCGAGGCTTCGATATCCGGCCGTTGTCGGCAACGACCACAGCGTCGCCGTCACCAGCTCCGATCCGGCCAGGATCATGGCCGCGACCAAGCCGTTCGGCTCGTCGAAACGGTGATCGGTGCCGGATGCGCACGCCACCAGGGCCACTCGCGGAGGCATCGGCCAGCGCCCGGTATCGGCGAGGAGGTCGGCAGCCGTCCACGGTCGATGGCTGCCCACCGGATCCGCCAGTCCGGGGTGCAGAGCGCTGCACGACAGGTGCAACGCCGACCGCTCGGCGTAGCCCACCTCGCTCGAGGCCGCACTGGCATGACCGACGAACAGCATCCTGCTCGGCTTGTCCTGCAACACAACCGACAACCAGTTCCGGTCCGTGTCGCGGCGCCGGAACAACTCCACCGTGTCCGATACCGGCGGATACACGGTATGGCGCGCCAGTGCGCCGGCGAAGTGTTCTGACACCAGGCTGTCCGGCGACGGTCTGCCCAACACCGAACCCAGAGGCGAGGAAGGTGTCTGCCCGGGCACGCGGGGATCGAGGATGAGAACCGGGGGTGAGGTGCGGCGCTCCTCCCAGCTCGCCGGGCGTCTCGGGGCGTTGACGATGTTCGCCGGGGGCGACATCACGAGATCCACCAGTTCCATCAACCGATAACCCTCGGTGTACGCGGTGAGATCGTCTGCCTTCCAGGGCAGTCGCGCAAGCACCTCCCCGGTGGCCAACACAGCCCCGGCCTTGGCACGCACCAACTGGTCGGCGGTGGGATATACCGATGGCAACGCGAGCAGGGCGAACGGGATCTGTGCCAGCCGAGCCGTGGGAGTGAGATGCAGAACCGGGCGAACGGCCGCCACACATTCGAGCAAGAGAGACCATGCCTGTTGTGAGAGCAACAGCAGCCCGAGATGGTACGACGCACGCAACTCGGTCGACGGATCGGAAAATGGGCCCGACAGGAGTGACCGCCGAAGGGCATCCACCATCGTCTCGCCGTCGCGCGGCGAGGGCAGTGCATCGGCCACCTGCTCGATCGCGGCCACCACAAACGGCTCCTCCACCACCCAGGTGACGGTGCGTGCGGGCTCGCCCACCACCCGCAGGCTGGCGTATGTCGCAACTCCCACGTCGGCAAACCGCAGGACCAATCTTGTTGGTGGCGCGCTGGTCATCTCCACGTGGGCCACATCGGCTCGTCACTCGTGACCGTGCGTCCGTAGCGTTCGGCGGCCAGCCGTCGATACTCCGCCAGGATCGCGCCGGCACCGCGGTCCATCTGCAGCGGGGGCAACGGACCCAGCCGGGTCAAACCGCCGGTGACCGCAGTGGTCGTGGCCCCGGCAGCCACCGCACGGTTCTCGTCGATGCCGGCATCGGAATCAGCGACGGAGTGCAACGGTGTGGCCCCCGTCGCGGTCAGTGCCCAATCACCGCCGACAGCATCGGACACTCTCGGGTCGAGGCCGAATGTTCCCCGGGCACTGACGTATTCGATCATCTCGGCGACCAATGAGGTGTTGTCCCATTCCCACGCGACAGCGAAGGCGCCGGCCATCACCGGGGCCGAGACCGACTGGGCCCAGCGCGAACGGGCCTCGGCGTCGGGCATCGAATGCCGCACACTGTCGACCGCAAGCGCCGCGGGTATCTTCAGCGCGGCGGCTTGTTCGAATTTGGGCTGGGCCGAGAGATGGCCGGCCGACCCGTCGGCCGCCGTGGTGATGCCCTCCGACATCGCAACCCGCGTCTCCACCGAATTCCAGTCGGCGAGCGGATCACCGATGCCGTCGAAACCCATGTCGGCGAGAGCCTCTGCTCGCCATATCGATCCCATGAGGTCATCGAGGCGGGCGTGGTGCAGCCAGGTCGCATGAGTGGTCGCGTCCAGGAGCATCCGGGCCTGCCCGACCATCTCCCGGGCGCGGTCGAATTGTCCACGGAACACCGGTATCCAACTGCGCTGCATCAAAATCCGGTGACGATGCAGGGGTATACCCAATTCGTCACAGTGCCGCTGCGCCTGTTCCCAGCAGTGGTCGGCTGCCTGCAGTTCGCCCGCGGCCATCCGGGTGAGCCCCAGGTACAACCAGCATCTGGAGACGTCATGGGCGACCGCATACGTGGCCAACACCGGGTACGCCGCCTGGGCCAGGCGTTCGGTGTCCGCATGGTCGGACCGAGCCCAGGCGAGAGCCGCACGTTCGAGTTCGCTGCGCGCCGATGCCAGAGGCCAGCCGCGTTGCGACGCAAGCGCACCCGCACGACGAAGATGCGAGCCGGCCTCCTCGAGCCGTCCGGTCTGCACACAGAATCTGCCGTAGCCGATCCCAGCGTCCACCGCAAGCCGGTCGGCACCTACCGAGCCCGGCCGGCTCCAGGCATCGGACGGCGGGGGCGGGCCGGGTTCCGACGCGGTTCGTCGCACGATGACCAACTCTTCGAGACCGAGTTCCCACAGGGGCGCGGCAGCCACGTGCTCGTCCACATCACCGAGCGCGATCGCGCACAGGATGCGTGCGTGTGCCACATGGAACCCGTGGTCGGGGTCCGAATCGGGCTCGCCCACGGCGTTGCCGGTGAGATGCGCAAGCCGCCGCGCCGCTTCGTCGTGGTCACCGCGAGCTAATGCCAGGCCGATGTCGAGGACATCGGCACGCCCGGTGTAACGGCCGACCATCCGGGCGATGTCGTCGAGTGACATCGTCACCTGCGCCGCGGCTTCGGGCATCTTCCCGGCGAGGATCTCCGAATAGATACCGACGCAATCGCGAATCCTGCGGACACATTCCACGACCCCGTCGTGAGCGCCGCGGGTCAGGTAAATCGTTCCGAGCTGGGCGAACACCTCGAGCATCAAATCGTCTCGGTCGAGCTGTTCGATCTTCGGCATCAGCGACAGCAACAGATCGCGGGCGGCAGCGTGGTCGTCGGCACAGGCGAGGTTGCGCGCACGCTCGAGATCACCGGCCACCGACATGGCTGCATCATATTGATCGCGGACCAGCGGGCAACCGCATACACGGGTAGCACACACGAAAGCGGCGGACGTGCGATGCACGTCCGCCGCTTCTCACCGGTTCAGATCAGTTGCAGCTCACCTTGATGCTGAACTCCTTCTTGATCATTCCGGCCGTCGGGTTCTTCATGTCAGCGCCTTCGGCCTCACCGGTGATGGTGTAGGTGTCACCGTCTACCGAGACCTTCGCCGAACCGACCGACATCCCCATCCCGTTGGTCACGGCCAGTGCGTTGCCGTCGACCACCAGTCCCAGCGACTCGACCTTCGGGGTGGCCTCATCCGTCATCACGATGCCGAGGCCCTGCTGGCCACCGGTGGAGCCGCTGCCGACGTTGATCTTGCCGCCCTGCTTCACGCAGCTCACAGAGTTGAGGTCCACGCCGGCGAGATCCTTGCCCTCCACCTTGACCTCGGTGTCGCCGCCGGTGGAAACCTCTGTTCCGTTCGACTGGCTGGTTGCGACCGGGTTGGCCGCGGGGCTGCTGTCTGCGTTGCTGCTGCTGTCATCCGAGCAGGCCATCAGCAGGGTTGCGCTGGCGATCAGTCCGAGGGTGGCTGTGAGGACTCGTTTCATTGGTCTTCCCTTTCGTTGCGCGGCGCCTTCGGTGTGGCTCCGGCATGGGATAACTAAAGCCCGGCCGAGCGGCTACCGATCCCAATTTCCGGCACTTGTCCACCATTCGCCGACGCGATCGAATCGCCCGTGTCGATCAAAAGGCCACCGCTGACCTCGCACATCCGGTGTCCAGCACGCTGACGCAAAGGCGCCCCCGGCAGTGGTGCCGGGGGCGCTGATGCCAGGGAAATGTGTCCGTGGGCCGATCGCGCGATCAGTTGGGTTGGTGGAAGGACTCCCCCAGCAGCCGAGCGAAGTTGGCGATGCCGGCTTCGTCATCGTCAACAGGCGATGGCGTCGTACGGGTGCCGCCGAGCAGCGCCACCAATTCTCCGGCGGCACGATCCACCCGGTCGGCAAGCGTGGCGGTGTCCCCGGAGGTACCCGCCCAATCCTCGGACGCGGCATATACACCGGTCGGGACCACCACAGCGCGCAGATACGAGAACATCGGCCGCACAGCGTGATCGAGCACCATCGAGTGTCGCGGACTACCACCAGTGGCAGCGATCAGCACCGGCTTACCGGCAAAGCTGTTCTTGTCGATGATGTCGAAGAACGACTTGAACAATCCGCTGTAGGACGCGTTGAACACCGGCGTCGCTGCGATGACGGCATCGGATTCGACAACAGCCTTCACCGCGGGATCCGCAGCACCCACCGGGAATCCGGCGATCATGCTCCGGGCGATGTCCACCGCGATCTCCCGCAGATCGACGGTCTCGACCACAACCGAATCACGTTGCGCCTGAACTGAAGCGGCGAGCCTGTCGGCGAGTAGCCGAGTCGACGACGGTTCGCCGGCCCCAGCACTCACGACCACCACACGAGTCGGATTCATCGGCTGATCGCCTCCGCCTCGGCGGTATCCACCTCGGTGACCGCAGCGCTTCGTGCAGCCACCAGCGATGCATGGGTGGGCGCGTCCGGAACATCCGAGGGGCGCCCCTCGGCGAATCCCGCCCGCAGTTGCGGCAGTACCTCCCCGAGTTGGTCGAGTTGTTCCAGAACGGTTTTCAGTGGCAGTCCGGCATGGTCGACCAGGAACAGCTGGCGTTGGTAGTCGCCGAAGTGCTCGCGGAAGCCCAGCGTCTTGTCCACGAACTGCTGTGGGCTGCCGACGGTGAGTGGTGTGTCCTCAGTGAACTCCTCGAGCGAGGGGCCGTGGCCGTAGACCGGCGCGTTGTCGAAGTACGGCCGGAACTCGTTGACCGCATCCTGCGACTTGGGGCGGATGAAGAACTGCCCGCCCAGTCCCACGACGGCCTGAGACGCGGTGCCGTGGCCGTAGTGCTCGTAACGCTCGCGGTAAAAACCGATCAGCTGCTGGAAGTGCTCCTTGGGCCAGAAGATGTGGTTGGCGAAGAAGCCGTCCCCGTAATAGGCGGCCTGCTCGGCGATCTCCGGGCTACGGATCGACCCGTGCCAGACGAATGGCGCGACGCCGTCGAGCGGTCGCGGCGTGGAGGTGAACGAGGTGAGCGGCGTACGGAACTTGCCCTGCCAGTCCACCACCTCTTCGCTCCAGAGTCGGTGCAGCAGATGGTAGTTGTCGATGGCGAGCGGGATGCCCTGACGGATGTCCTTGCCGAACCACGGATAGACCGGGCCCGTGTTGCCGCGGCCCAGCATCAGATCGACACGACCGTCGGCCAGGTGCTGCAACATCGCGAAGTCCTCGGCGATCTTCACCGGGTCGTTGGTGGTGATCAGTGTGGTCGACGTCGACAGCTGCAGAGTCTTGGTCTGAGCTGCGATGTAACCGAGCATCGTTGTGGGAGACGAGGGCACGAACGGCTTGTTGTGGTGCTCGCCGGTGGCGAAAACGTCGAGCCCGACGTCTTCCGCCTTTTTGGCGATCGCGACCATGGCCTTGATCCGGTCGTTCTCGGTGGGTTCGACACCGGTGGTGGGGTCGACGGTGACATCGCCGACGGTGAAGATTCCGAACTGCATGGCTACCTCCTCGGTAGAAGCTACGATCATCATAACCGGACCGTGGTCCGAATTATTTCGTCGCTCCGGCCGAGGCTGCCGAGCGGTTGTCACAGAACAACCGGGACCCAGAAGCCGAAGAACCAGAAGCCCCAACCACGCTTGTATCGGTCGTAGGCGGGGGTGACCTCCTGCCCGCGGAAGGTGAATGCCGCAAGATCCGGGCGTTTGACCGCGCCCGGGGACGATGAGGTCGTCCGGTTGGGGCCGTCCTGCGTCGTTGTTGATGATGTCGCCGCCGGCGCTGCTGTCGCCTCGGCCACTGCCCCACCGACTCCCAGCGAAGCCAGGCCGATTGCCCCCGTGGCGACCGTCCGCGTGAACGCCTTCTTGACCTGCATGTTGTCCTCCCTTTCTGAAGCCCGACCTGTTCTGCCCGGGCCGACTCCTCACAAGGTAGAAACGCGAACTCGTAGAACTCTGGCACCTGGCTGTGAGCTTCCTGGACGCTCGAGAAATCCGGGTTCGCTCATCACGGGAACATTCGGGCCCTGACGCCGATCCAATCGACATCGGATCTGATCGAAGGGAACGGCCATGGGTGAAGGCGATGCCGAATACAGCGCGCAGGACAGCTCGACAGCGTCGGCGGCCGACGACTCCGGCGCACTGGACGAACTCGAGTCGGTGCTGAGCGAACTGTGGCCCGATCAGGATGCGGCTCCGCCGGACGAGCCCGCGGAACCGTCTGACGGGGTCGGCGGCGGCGACGCCGACGAATACTCCGAACACTGGTTCCAGCAAGCCGTGAACGGCACTTGCGTGCCGGCGAGTGTCGCCCAGATCGTTGCGGAGTACACCGGCGAGGACATCCAGAGCGAAGACGCCTTTGTCGAGATGGCCCAGGACAACGGCTACTTCCTCGACGGCGAGATCGAGAACGGCATGCCCATCTACGCCGCGGCGGACCTGCTCGAACAGAACGGCATCCCGGCCACCGTCGAGACGGGCACGATGGACGACCTCGCGACAGCTCTGGACGAGGGCCGCGGCGTCATGCTGTACGTCGACTCCGGCGAGTACTGGGATCCGGAGCAGGAGGAGCGCGACGAAGCCACGGGTCGCGACCAGGGAGGCGATCACTGTGTGGTGATCAGCGAGATCGACACCGACAAAGGTGTGGTCTACCTCAGCGACCCAGGACATCCCGACGGCGACCGCATGGAAGTCCCACTCGACGAATTCGAGGAGGCATGGGGCGAAGCCGACAACACGATGATCGTGTGCGACGAACCCTCGCCCAATGCCGGTGTGTCCGTGGACGACCCCACACGGGATCCGCTTCTCGACGACCTCGATGCCGACGAGACACCTGGGCTCTCCAATGTCATCGACTGGCTCACCGATCGCCCGTGGAACCTGCTGCCGGTGGTGATCGGCGGCAAGTAGCTCGCGCCCGGCCTCAAACGTCGCGCCCATGTCCAAACATGGGCGTGAGGCACAAACGTGGGCGCCAGGGCGCTTTTTCGAGCTACTGCAGATACGTTTTGACGCATGGACTGGTCCGCTGTTGCGTCGTCGGGGATCGCACGCCTGGTCAATGTCGAGCCGCCATCGTTGGCCACTGCGCTCGATGACCTGCCCGACGACGGTCCGGCGGTTTTGATACTCCGCCTGTCAACCGCTGGTGGAGCTTCCGCGATTGTCGATGAGGTGCTATCCGATCTCGAATCGACCGCACACACCCTCTACCCAGCGTGGCTGCCAAGCGCCGAGGCGTGGCCCGGAGGTGGCACCCTCGATCGCGTTGCCGCGCAAGCCCTGGCGGTCGAGCTCTCTCAAGCGAGCCAGCACTACCGGCCGTACCTCGTAGATCTGACGACAAACGCCGTTGCCCACCACGTCGGCGAGGGCCTCCTGGACTTCGCTCGACGGTATTCGCCGGCCGTTCGAATGGCCGGCGTCGTGAGCGTGCTAGCTGACAGCTTTGCACGCGACCGCCTGGTCCTTGCGTTGTACGCAGAGGAGGAATTGTCCTACACGCAACAACAAAATCTGGCGACCGCGAGTGACTGGATGAGCAGCTACGTCGGCATATGGCTACTTGGTCGGACAATGTCGGAAGTCGACCGGTACCCAGCAATCGCGGTAAAACCGGCTCTGCTGGCCATCGAAACCGGCGAGGAGTTTCCGTGGGCGCTCCCGACCGTCACATATCCCGCCGTGTCCGGTCGCCCCCATCCCGGCAGTCAAGCCGAATTGCGACTGGAAGTGTATCTGGCCCAACAACAATGGGCCCACGCCCGCCGATGGAATCAACCTGTCGACACCGGCACACTGAAGCCATATGTCCGTGCTGACCTCGTGTGGCATGAAGCTTCGCTAATAGTCGAGATCGACGGCGCCGACCATCGAACCAAGACGAAATACGCCGACGACCGGCGCCGCGACATCACTCTTCAGCTCGCCGGGTACATGGTGCTCCGCTTTACCAACGATCAGGTGCTGAGCGACACCGCCTGGGTTGCCGCCATAATCGAGAAGCTGCACAACCGCCGCCTCGCTGCAAAGGAGCTTCCGTGACCACTTCGGACCTCACTGGTACGGAGATGATTGTCCTATTTGTTCTGATGGCCGAGGCCGACGCCCTCACCAATAAAGAGATCAAAGAACGGGGACCAGAACTCCGCGCCGACTCCCGCCGTAAGCTCAACAGCCTGGGTTTGATCGACAGCGACACTTCCAAGGTGCCCCACCGGCATTCCCTGTCGGACCGGGGATGGGCCCAGGCCAACGATTTACTCGGGGCACAGCCGCCGGCGGGTACAACTCCCCAAGGCAAAGCGCTCTTCACCGTGCTGGCCGGTCTGGGTCGCCACTTTGCTCGAGAGGACCTCCGGCTGGCGGATGTCTTTGTGCCGGCAGCTGAAGCCGTCGAGGCGGTCGGAAACACTGTTCAGACGACACCGATTCCATCGAAGTCGGACGGTGTGGAGAACGATGTCGAGGCACGGGTCATCGAGGCGTATCGATCTCTGGCAGTGAAGCCAGGTGCATGGGTGTCTCTCCGCCGACTACGTCCGGCACTGAGCGAGGTCGATCGGCCCGACCTCGACGCGGCCCTGATATCGCTCTACACCCGACCGGGAATCACGCTGATCCCTGAAGAGAACCAGAAATCGCTCACTCCGGACGATCGCGCCGCCGCGGTGTCGATCGGCGGTCAGAACAAACACCTCATCTACGTGGAGCCCGTGTGACAACATCCCCGCTCGAAGCCCTTGCAACCGCTCGGAGCGGTTTCTCGAACTCCGCCTACACCCGAGACGACGTGTGGATCTCTCACAATGACATCCACGTTGACGGCCTCCACGCCAACGCATGGAGAGTTATCGAACGCGCCATCGCCGACGCGAGGGACAGTCGCGGCCCGAGCCCACTCGGAGTGGTGCTGCAGGGTCCGGCGGGGACGGGCAAAACACACCTCCTGGGCGAGCTTCGCGAATACGTGCAGAAGCAGCAGGGATACTTCGTCATGCTCGATTTGCTTGACCCGAGCGACTTTTGGCGAACTCTGCTCAGCTCCGTGCTTGATTCGCTGAATCGGCAGATCAACCCGCCGGTGGACAAGACTCAGCTCCACGAGGTGATGCGGCGTCTCGCCGACCTGGCTGCCACCACACGCGCTGGACGTCGTGCAATCTCCGGCGAGACCACTGTCACCCCCGAGGTGCTCGATGAGTTCGTCAACGGTCTACGTAAGCCTCTCCCTGCCCTGATCCGCGGCCATCACGCGATCCTGCGAGCGCTGGTGCTGACCGCAGCACCGGATTCACGCCTAAACGACCTGGGTATCGCGTACCTCGAGAACAACATCCAAGAGATCGACCCAGCTGAACGTGCCGCGTGGCACTTGCCGCCGCGGGCGTTACCGCATGATCAAACCGTTCGCGCCATCTCGGAGTTCATGTCAGCAACCGGGCCGACGGTTCTCGCCATTGACCAGATCGACACCCTGATCGCTCAGGCTCAATCCGGCACCGACATCGAAGGTGGTTCCGACTCCTACGCCAATACCGTGGTCGACCTACTGGCCCACGGCCTGATGTCTGTCCGTGAAGTGCTTCTCCGCACGGTGTGTGTAGTTTCCTGCCTACCGTCCGTTTGGACGGTCATAGAGACACGTGCAACTGCGTCAGTGCCCGACCGATTCCGGGCCAACTTCAGGCTCGAAGGCCTTCCGAGCGGCACCCTTGCTCGTACGCTTGTCGAACGGCGATTGACAAAAGCCTTTGCGACTTCAGGTTTCACGCCGCCCTACCCGACCTGGCCTGTCAGGGATGAGGCGTTTGCCGCAGCGTCGCAACTCAATGCCCGACTGCTGATCAAGCGAGTAGACCGACACATCAATGACTGCCTCGACGCCGACGAAGCAACGGAACTCGAGTCGCTGGTCGACCAGCCGGCAAGCGTCACCAATGCTCCGTCCACGCCGAAAACCATCGACGCGGACAAGGGACCTGCCGCCAATCTCGATGAGACCTATCAGCGCCACATTAGCAACGCACTCACCGCACCCGCACTGGACCCGAAGAAGGAAGATGATGTAGTTCCGGTCTTGCTGAACGCTGGTTTGCGAGCGTGGATCGTCGAATCCGATTCTGACGCTTTGACACTCGACAACATCGGCGGAGGGTTCAGACTCCATGCCCGACTTCGCCAGACCCTGGATTCCGACACCGACGACGAACAGCACTGGGCATTCCGTGCGATCGCAGCGACCAACGCTCGTTCGGTGCAGTCGCGTCTGCGCCATGCCGCGATCCACGCGGGTCTGTCCGCGTCCGTTCCGCGCCGGCAGTTGTTCATACTGCGCAACAACGATTGGCCGAGCGGGCAACTGACCGCAGACATGGTCAACGAGTTCACCGCCAACGGCGGCGAGGTGCTCGCGTTGTCGTCAGATGACATCGCGAAACTCAGCGCTCTCAACGAGATGACAAAGAAATCGCCGGTCGGCTTCGACACCTGGCTGCGCGACCGCCGCCCTGCCCACGACATCGAAATTCTAAGTACCGCCCTCGGTGACGCGGGGAGCGAACCCGAAGTGGTCGTGGCAACAACACTGCCCGCCCCCGCCGGCGCTTTCCCGGAACGGCATGTTTCGGGAAACCTCGCAGCCGAATCACCTTCACACGATCAGCAGACGCACCCCGCTCCGCCGACTCCTCAGGCGTCTGCTGCAACGACCACAGAGATCCCTGTCGTTCGCGATCAACCGGCCGACGACAAACCTGCGGCCAAATCTCCTGTGGCGCCGGCTTCCACAAGCATTCGGCTTGGCGTCGCGCGGTCAGGTCGAGAAGCGACAGTCGACCTCGAAGCACTCCGCAAGCACACAGCCATCTTTGCCGGATCCGGGTCAGGCAAGACAGTGATGATCAGGCGACTCATCGAAGAGTGCGCACTGCAGGGCGTTTCGGCGATCGTATTGGATCCGAACAACGACCTGGCCAGACTCGGTACCGCGTGGCCCGACCCGCCCGCCGGTTGGACCGGCGACGACGCGGCCAAGGCAGCTGAGTACGTCGCGAGCGTCGAAACTGTCATTTGGACGCCGCGACGAACATCCGGGCGGCCATTGAGTTTTCAACCCCTTCCCGACTTCGCCGCCGTACGTGACAACCACGACGAGTTCGAACTCGCAGTGGAAGCCGCCGTGTCGGCGCTGAAGACGCACGCAGGTGTTGGCGGCACCCGGGCCAAACTCCAGGAGGCAGTCCTCCGCGAATCCATGGCGCAATACGGGCGGCAATCGAGTGGCTCGCTGTCGACCTATGTCGAGTTCCTGGCAGACTTCACCGACGACATGAGCATCCTTACCGGTGCCGCCAGACTGGCTCAGCCGATGGCAGAGCACTTGCGGGCGGCGATGATCAACAATCCAATGCTGGGCGGCGAGGGCACAGCAATCGACCCTGCGGTATTGCTGACACCGGCGTCAGGAAAACGCGCGCGCATCTCCGTCGTCAGCCTCATCGGCATTCCCGACGAATCACAACGACAAAGTTTTGTTAATCAGCTCGAGTTGGCACTCTTCGCTTGGATCAAGAAGAACCCGGCGGGCGATCGGCCACTGGGCGGATTATTCGTTATGGACGAGGCACAGACTCTTGTCCCGGCAGGCAGGGTAACCGCGTGCACACAGAGCACGATCGCTCTGGCATCACAGGCCCGAAAATACGGCTTAGGCCTGGTATTCGCGACCCAGTCCCCCAAAGGTGTCGAGAACAAAATCGTCGGCAATGCGTCCACGCAGTTCTTCGGCAGACTGAGCAGTCCAGCACAGATCGCGGCAGCCGCTGACATGGCTGGTGCCAAGGGAACCCGGATCACCGACATCGGACGACTCGGTACCGGAGAGTTCTACGTCGCACCAGACGGGGGCACTTTCCAGAAGGTGAACACACCCCTTTGTCTGAGCTACCACCCGTCGTCGCCGCTGTCAGATGAAGAAGTGCTCGCGCTCAGCAGGCAGTAACGGGGTCGCGCCCGCTTCTGAGCGTCGCGCCCCTGTTCGAACACGGGCGTGGGGCACAAACGTGGGCGTCAGTTTGATACTCGGCATCCGCGGAAACTCACCAACAACGTCCCCGTCGACACGCACGGAGGGCACTATGCCCCCGGCACACAGTCACGGGGACGTTGTCGGTGAACAACCAACCAAAAGCGGCCCGCCCCAACAAAGGGACGGGCCGCTTTCGTGAAACTGCTTGGCTTACTTGGCCTTCTCAAGGACCTCGACCAGACGCCAGCGCTTGGTGGCACTGGTCGGGCGGGTCTCCATCAGGCGAACGCGGTCGCCGATGCCGGCGGTCTCGTTCTCGTCGTGAGCCTTGACCTTGCTGGTGGTGCGGATGATCTTGCCGTAAAGCGGGTGCTTCACACGATCTTCCAGCTCGACCACGATGGTCTTCTGCATCTTGTCCGAGACGACGTACCCGATCCGCTCTTTGCGGCGTGCACGCTCCTCGGTGGTGGACGTTTCAGTCACTTTTTGGTCCTCGCTCATGCGTCGTCACCGCTCTCGGCTTCGGGTCCTGAGGCCAGGCCGAGCTCGCGCTCCCGCATGACGGTGTACACGCGCGCGATCTCGCGACGCACGGTACGCAGCCGGCGGTTGTTGTCGAGCTGGCCGGTGGCCATCTGGAACCGAAGGTTGAACAGCTCTTCCTTCGACTCACGCAAACGTTCGACCAGTTCTTCGTCACTGAGCTCGCGGAGCTCGGCGGCGGCGATTCCGACAGACATCAGAACTGCTCCTCCCTGGTCACGATGCGGGTCTTGATCGGGAGCTTGTGCTGCGCGCGACGCAGGGCCTCGCGAGCGGTCTCCTCATTGGGGTAGCTCATCTCGAACAGCACGCGACCCGGCTTGACCGGCGCGACCCACCACTCGGGCGAACCCTTACCGGAACCCATGCGGGTCTCGGCGGGCTTCTTCGTCAACGGGCGGTCGGGGAAGATGTTGATCCACACCTTGCCGCCACGCTTGATGTGCCGGTTGATCGCGATACGAGCTGACTCGATCTGACGGTTGGTGATGTACGCGCTCTCCAGTGCCTGGATGCCGTAGTCACCGAACGTCACCTTGGTGCCGCCCTTGGCCTGACCTTTCAGGCTGGGGTGGTGCTGCTTGCGGTGTTTGACCCGACGAGGGATCAACATGCCTCAGCCCTCCTGGTTCTCGGCCTGCGCGGGGGCAGGCGTTGTCGCTGGAGCGTCGACAGCCGCAGGCGCATCTGCGGTCGCGGTGGCCGCACGTCCAGCTTCGGTGCTGGTCGCTGTGGTACCCGACGAACCGCTCCGCTTCGGGCGGGCCGGACGACGCGGACGACGATCTTCAGCCGGAGCAGCCGACGAGGAGAGTGCCTCGCGCTTGCCACCGACGATGTCGCCCTTGTAGATCCACACCTTCACGCCGATACGGCCGAAGGTTGTCTTGGCCTCGTAGAGGCCGTAGTCGATGTCTGCGCGCAGCGTGTGCAGCGGCACCCGACCTTCGCGGTAGAACTCGCTGCGGCTCATCTCCGCACCGCCGAGGCGACCCGAGCACTGGACCCGGATTCCCTTGACGTTGGGCTGACGCATGGCCGACTGGATGGCCTTACGCATCGCCCGGCGGAAAGCCACGCGGTTGCTGAGCTGCTCGGCGACACCCTGTGCCACCAGCTGAGCTTCCGACTCGGCGTTCTTGACCTCGAGGATGTTCAGCTGGACCTGCTTGCCGGTCAGCTTCTCCAGGTCGCCACGGATCCGGTCGGCCTCGGCGCCGCGGCGACCGATGACGATGCCCGGACGGGCGGTGTGGATGTCGACGCGAACCCGGTCACGGGTGCGCTCGATCTCCACCTTGGCGATGCCGGCGCGCTCGAGGCCGGTGGCCAGGAGCTTGCGGATGGCGACATCCTCTTTGACGTATTCCGCATACTGCTTGTCTGCGTACCACCGGGACTTCCAGTCCGTGGTGATACCGAGACGGAAGCCATGCGGGTTGATCTTCTGGCCCACTACTGAGCTCCCTTCCGGCGATTGCGGCCGGCGGCCGCGTCGCTCCTGGCGATGCTTTCCACCACGACGGTGATGTGGCTGGTCCGCTTACGGATCCGGAAGGCACGCCCCTGGGCGCGCGGACGGAACCGCTTCATGGTCGGACCCTCGTCGGCGAACGCCTGCGACACCACGAGGGTGCGACGGTCGAGGTCGAGGTTGTTCTCCGCGTTGGCCACGGCGCTGGCGAGCACCTTGGCAACCGGCTCGCTCGCAGCATGGGGCGCGAACTGCAGGATGTCGAGGGCCTCGTCCACGTTCTTGCCGCGGACCAGGTCGATGACACGACGCGCCTTCATCGGCGTGACACGCACGAACTTCGCGGTCGCCTTGGCGGTCGGATTGGTTGTTTCAGTACTCATCTACCGACGCTTCGCTTTCCGGTCGTCTTTGATGTGTCCCTTGAAGGTGCGCGTCGGCGCGAACTCGCCGAGCTTGTGACCGACCATGGACTCCGAGACGAACACCGGCACATGCTTGCGGCCGTCGTGGACGGCGAAGGTGTGACCGATGAAGTCCGGAATGATGGTGGACCGACGGGACCAGGTCTTGATGACCTGCTTGGTGCCCTTTTCGTTCTGAACGTCGACCTTGCTCAACAGGTGGTCGTCGACGAAGGGGCCCTTCTTGAGGCTGCGTGGCATTCTCTAACTCCCTCCTGTTATCGCTTGTTCTTGCCGGTGCGCCGGCGACGGACGATCAGCTTGTCGCTGGCCTTGTTCTTGCGGGTACGGCCCTCGGGCTTACCCCACGGGCTGACCGGGTGGCGACCACCGGAGGTCTTGCCCTCGCCGCCACCGTGCGGGTGGTCGACCGGGTTCATCACGACACCACGGACGGTCGGGCGCTTGCCCTTCCAACGCATACGGCCGGCCTTGCCCCAGTTGATGTTGCTCTGCTCGGCGTTGCCGACCTCGCCGACGGTGGCGCGGCAGCGCACGTCGACACGACGGATTTCACCGGAAGGCATACGCAGCGTGGCGTAGGGGCCTTCCTTACCGAGCAACTGGATCGAGGCACCGGCGCTACGAGCCATCTTGGCGCCGCCACCGGGACGCAGCTCCACAGCGTGGATCTGGGTACCGGTCGGGATGTTGCGCATCGGGAGGTTGTTGCCCGGCTTGATGTCGGCGGTCGGACCGCTTTCCACCACGTCGTGCTGCTTGAGTCCCTTGGGCGCGATGATGTACCGCTTCTCACCGTCGACGTAGTGCAGCAACGCGATCCGCGCAGTGCGGTTCGGGTCGTACTCGATGTGAGCGACCTTGGCGTTGATGCCGTCCTTGTCGTGGCGACGGAAGTCGATCAGACGGTAGGCACGCTTGTGGCCACCACCCTTGTGACGGGTTGTGATGCGGCCGTGGGCATTTCGTCCACCGCGACCATGCAGCGGACGAACCAGCGACTTCTCCGGGGTGTCACGAGTGACTTCGGAGAAGTCCGCGCCGGAAGCGCCACGACGACCGGGGGTCGTCGGCTTGTACTTACGAATAGCCATGAGTCTTCTTGTCCTCTACTTCTTCGGTGGAGTCCGAGCGGCGTCAGCCGACCGGGCCTCCGAAGATCTCGATGGGCTTGCTGTCTGCGGTCAGTGTCACGATCGCGCGCTTGGTGTCCTTGCGCTTGCCGTAGCCGAAGCGGGTGCGCTTGCGCTTGCCCTGACGGTTGGCGGTGTTCACGCTCGAGACCTGCACGCCGAAGATCTCTTCGATGGCGATCTTGATCTGGGTCTTGTTCGACTCCGGATGCACGAAGAACGTGTACACGTTGTCCTCGATCAGTCCGTAGGACTTCTCGGAGATGACCGGCGCCAGGATGATGTCGCGGGGGTTTGCCTGAACTGTCATGTTTCTCAGGCCTCCTTCTCATCT
Source organism: Williamsia muralis NBRC 105860 (assembly GCF_001598915.1). Lineage (GTDB taxonomy): Bacteria > Actinomycetota > Actinomycetes > Mycobacteriales > Mycobacteriaceae > Williamsia > Williamsia muralis. The sequence continues at coordinate 217,129 of NZ_BDAP01000004.1, forward strand.
TTTTTGGCGCCGTCGATGAAGACGCCGAGTGCCTCACGGCTGAACACGACCTCGTCGGCATCGAGCACGTCGTAGGTGTTCAGCTGGTCGGGTGCGATGGGCAGAACATGCTGCAGGTTCTGCACGCTCTTCCATGCGGCGACGTCTTCACGTCCGACGACCAACAGGAACTTGCGGCGATCCGACAGTTCCGCGAGGAACTGACGAGCCGTCTTGGTCGACGGATCCTGTCCGGCGACCAATTCGGTGATCACGTGGATGCGCTCGTTGCGGGCCCGGTCCGAGAGGGCTCCGCGCAGGGCGGCGGCCTTCATCTTCTTGGGGGTGCGCTGGCTGTAGTCACGCGGCTGTGGTCCGTGAACGGTTCCACCACCGACGAACTGCGGCGCCCGGGTCGAACCCTGACGAGCCCGGCCGGTTCCCTTCTGGCGGTACGGCTTTGCGCCACCACCGCGAACCTCGGCACGAGTCTTGGTGGAGTGCGTGCCCTGACGGGCGGCACCCTGCTGCGCGACGACGACCTGGTGCATCAGCGAGATGTTCGCCGGAGCATCGAAGATTTCGGCCGGCAACTCGACGGTGCCGTCGGTCTTGCCACCGAAGGCCTTCACGTCGACCGTGCGGGTCTGCTGCTTTTCAGTGTTGACACTCATCGGCTACGCACCGCCCTTCATTGCGTCACGAACGATGACAACAGCGCCCTTGCGACCGGGGATTGCTCCCTTGATCAGCAGCAGGCCTGATTCGGCATCCACCTTGTGAACCTTGAGGTTCTGAGTGGTGACCTTGTCGTTGCCCATCCGGCCGGCCATCCGCATGCCCTTGAACACGCGACCGGGAGTGGCGCAACCGCCGATGGATCCCGGCGAGCGGTGCACGCGGTGCACGCCGTGGCTGGCGCCCAGGCCCTTGAAGCCGTGGCGCTTCATTACACCGGCGAAGCCCTTGCCCTTGGAGGTCCCGGTCACGTCGACCAGTGCTCCGTCGGCGAAGATCTCGGCGGTCAGTTCCTGTCCGACGGTGTAGTCGGACACGTCGTGGACGCGGATCTCGGTCAGGTGCCTGCGCGGGGTGACCCCGGCCTTGGCGAACTGACCGGCGACAGGCTTGGTGACCTTGCGCGGGTCGATGGCACCGTAGGCGAGCTGCACGGCGGTGTAACCGTCGGTCTCTTCGGTGCGGATCTGGGTGACCACGTTGGGTCCGGCCTTGACGACGGTCACCGGGATCACCCGGTTGTCTTCGTCGAAGACCTGGGTCATCCCGAGCTTCGTGCCCAGGATTCCCTTCACATTTCTTTGAGTCATCTGATGATTCCCGCCACTCACTGGATGTTGACGTCGACGCTCGCCGGCAGATCGATGCGCATCAAGGCGTCAACGGTCTTCGGCGTCGGGTCGAGGATGTCGATCAGTCGCTTGTGTGTACGCATCTCGAAATGCTCGCGCGAGTCCTTGTACTTGTGCGGCGAGCGGATGACGCAATACACGTTCTTTTCGGTGGGCAACGGCACAGGGCCGACCACACGTGCACCCGTACGGGTCACGGTCTCCACGATCTTGCGCGCCGACGCGTCGATCGCCTCATGGTCGTAGGCCTTGAGCCGGATGCGGATCTTTTGTCCCGCCACGCTGTGTCCTCTTCCGTCAATTTCGGCTGCACAGATGAACACCTCGAACGACGCAACTGTGTAGTCGCATCCCCGTGACCAGAACCTTGCGGTGGTGATCGACGCTGTTCATCTGTCGTTGTTCAGTGCCTGCTTCCGCAGGCCCGTCCGGTCCACGCAGTCGGGCGTGTCGCAATCGCTACACATACCTCTGCGCATGCGCAGAACCCGTGGTGCCGGTGTGCGTCCAGGTGGACGCGGGTCGTACTTGCTTGTTGTGCACCACAACGGAAGCTCGAACCAGTTCGTGACCGCTTAGTTCGTCCGGTGATGCTCTCTGATCGACGGGGGCCTGTTACCTGGTCTGAACGTTCGCACGCTCAGACGACAGACATACAGGGCCGCGCTGCCGATCAAGGCAACCCGACAAGTATGCAATAGATCCGGCCCAGGTCCAAATTGCCCCGGCCCAGGTCACGACCCTGCCGTCACGACCGCGCATTCTCCGCACAAAACCTTCGCAGACTCTTCACAACATCTGCGCAGGGTGCGGACATCGGAGCACTACCGTCGCAGTCATGACCCCACACCCGCGGACGCCATCGGTGCTGGTCGTCGACGACGAGCCACTGATCCGTCAGTCGATCGCGGACCGCCTTGGCGCGGAGGGCTTCGCGGTGACCACGGCCGACACGGGGCCTGCTGCCATCGACGCCCATCGCAGCACCAATCCGGACGCGGTGATCCTCGATCTGATGCTTCCTGGGATGGACGGCCTCGAGGTCTGCCGGCGCATCCAGTCACATTCGGCGACCCCGGTACTGATGCTCACCGCCCGCTCCGGCGAGACCGACCTCGTCATCGGACTGGGAGTGGGCGCCGACGACTACCTGGCCAAGCCGTTCTCGATGCGTGAGCTCGTGGCGCGCACCCGCGCCCTGCTCCGACGTGCCGAACGCTACGGCCCGTTCACCGACTCTGCGGCCGAGCCCGCGGCGGCGGATCCGGCCGACGAGGCGAGGGACGGTCTGCGCATCGACGAGGCCGCCCGGCAGGTGACGGTCGAAGGGCAAGAGGTGCATCTCACCCGCACCGAGTTCGACCTCCTGGCGTTCCTGCTCCGCCACCCCGGCGCCGTGCTCAGTCGTGAACAGTTGCTCGACGCGGTCTGGCACTGGCCCGCCGCCGGAGAGACCCGCACGGTCGACAGCCACATCCGTTCCCTCCGCAAGAAGGTGGGGTCGTCTCGGATCCGGACCGTGCACGGCATCGGCTACGCGCTCGAGGTCCGCGCGGTGTCGGGAACCGAGGGACCTCCGTGATGCTGCCCCGGCCGCTGGACCCGCTGCACTCGTTCAAGTTCAAGACCGCGGTTGTGGTCGGTTGCGCACTGTTCACCTCCAGCGTGTCGTTCTGGATCACCGCGCAGTGGCAGTTCCGCTACGCCTTGCTGATGGCACTGCTCGTCGCGATAGTCGTCACGTTTGTGCTCGCCCACGGGATGACGTCTCCGCTGCGCGAGATGACGGGGGCGGTGCGCCGGATGTCCCGCGGCGACTACACCGCCCGCGTGCGAGCGACGTCCCGCGACGAGATCGGCACGCTGGCAACGGCTTTCAATCAGATGGCCGATGACCTCGCCGGCGAGGACCGCTATCGCCGCGAGGTCATCGGAAATGTCGCCCACGAGTTGCGGACACCGGTCGCCGCACTGCACGCAGTGCTGGAGAACATGGTCGACGGCGTGCGGACGCCGGACCAGGAGACCCTCGAACTGGCGCTCTCGCAGACGGACCGGCTGGGACGGCTGATCACCGAGTTGCTGGACCTGTCCCGGATCGAAGGCGGGGTCGCCCAGCTCGACCACCAGCGCATCGATCTCGCATGCTTCGCCGAGACAGCCGTCGCCGAATGCCGGCTCCGCTCACCGGGCGACATCTCGTTTGCGATCGACGTCGCGGCGGCGCTCCACGTCCACGCCGACGAGGGCCGTCTGCACCAGGTGCTCGCCAATCTCCTCGACAACGCGGCCCGCCACTCCCCGCCCGGCGGCGTCGTGGAGGTCAGTGCCTGGCCGGAGAGCGAGGTGGTTGTCATCGACGTGGCCGACCAGGGCCCGGGTATCGCGCCCGCCGAGCGACTGCGCATCTTCGAGCGGTTCAGTCGAGGCGGATCACGCGACGGCGGAACAGGTCTGGGTCTGGCCATCGCCCAGTGGGTGATCACACTGCACGCCGGCGACATCGGTGTGGTCGACGACCCCGAGGGATGCCGGATCCGGATCCGTCTACCGCTCGTGCCCGCCGACTGACGACTGCTCGAACGCGCACACCATCGCCGCAGATCGCGGCACCATTTTGATCCATCGTCTCCGAGAGGTGCTACACCCATGCCCAAAACCGACAGTTCGGATGCTCCGCAGGCTTACCAATCGGTGGTGCTGACCAAGGAACCGGCCAAGGTCCGCCGGGTCACCCTCTCCACGTCGTTGCCTGGGGCAGCGCCTGCGAAAGTCGTTGCGGCAGTTGCTGTCGTCACGGTACTGGCGATGACGTTGGTGCCGACCGACGCGATCGGGATCGGCATCGCACTGACCGGGCTCGCGGTGCTGGCAGCCGTCTTCGCCGCGTCGCCCGAGCGGCCCACCGTGCCCGAGCTGATCACCGCCGCCGGCATCGTTGCACTACTACTCGTCTCGGGATGGCGCAGCGCCGGATGGCTGGCCGCAGTCTGCACGGCCATCGCGATCCTGGCCACGGGGACGCTGGTTGTCGGCGCCCGGACCATTCGCGAGATGGCCGCCGCCGTCGTCGCGCCGATCGTCGCCCTCGTCCCGACCGCCGCGTGGTTGGGGCGCGGGATCGCCGACGGCGCACGGGACCGTCCGGTGAAGAACCTGGGAGCCATCCTCCAGGTGGCAGTGGTGACAGTGGTGCTCCTGGTGGTGTTCGGCGCCCTGTTCGCCGGCGCCGACGCGACGTTCGAGTCGTTGCTGAACACTGTGTTGCCGGACGTCGGCGACACCGAGGTGGGCCCCAGTGTTGTCCTCGGTCTTGTCATCGGAGGAGCCACAGCGATCGGGATCTACCTGCGCTACGCCCGACCACGTCTGGCGGACCGGTCGCCGCGCACGTCGGCCGAACCGTGGATGTGGGCAGTTCCCACCGGCACCGTGCTGGTCTTGTACATCGCCTTCCTGATCACCCAGGCACGGGCGATGTTCGGCGGTGACGACTACGTGCAGGAGACGGCGGGACTGACCTACGCGGACTACGCGCGCACCGGATTCTGGCAACTCTTCGCCGTCACGGCCTTGACCATCCTGGTGGTCTCGATCGCCTGGCAACGCGCGGACCGCAGCACGTCCACCGGGCGGGTACTGACGCGGACGATCCTCGGCGGACTCTGCATCGCGGCGCTTGCCGTCGTGGCTTCGGCGTTGCACCGGATGGACCTCTATATGGACACCTTTGGCGCCACCCGGCTGCGCGTCGGTGTGATGGCGACAGAGCTGTGGCTCGGCGCCGTCCTCGTCGCCCTGATCATTGCCGGCGCCGGCCTCGGCACCCGCCAATTGCCAAGAGCCTTAGGGTTTCTCACCATGGTCGCCGCATTGTCGTTCGCGGTCTACAATCCGGACGAACGAATTGCCCAGGCCAACGTCGACCGCTTCGAGCGAACCGGCAAGGTCGATCTGATCTATCTGGCGAACCTGTCCTCCGATGCCACCGAAGCACTGCTGGGGCTGCCCGTCGACCTTCAGGAGTGCGTCCTGCGTGGCATCGGGCGCGACCTTGCGGACGAACACGGACCCACGGCATTCAATGTGGGACGACACGAGGCGCGCGAAGCACTCGACGGCCGCGAGCCAGGTTCTGCCGCTGCCCCGGTCAGCTGCGCGCCGCGCTAACTTACTCGCCGGTAAGATGCCGTCATGACATCTTCCGTCCAGCCCCCTCGAAGCAGCCCCACCCACCGCTTCCGTCAGAAGCTCCCCGCAGGCCGGCTGGGCTCGGTGCTGTTCTCGATCGGGATGTGTGTGCGGGTCCCCTACTTCGCGACCATCCTCCCGTTCGTGAAAACGATGGAACCCGGCAGATGCGAGGTCGTCGCGCCGAAGTGGTTCGGCGTCCACAACCACCTCGGCACGTTCCACGCCATCGCGGCGTGCAATCTCGCCGAGGTCGCGATGGGAATGCTGATGGAGGCCACCGTGCCCAGCACGCACCGCTGGATCCCGAAGGGGATGGAGAGTCGCTACCTCGCCAAGGCCACCACCGGTCTACATGCGGTCGCGACGCTGTCCGAACCGGTCGACTTCGCGGCATTGACCGGGGGATGCGAGGTGCCGGTGGACATCACGATCACCGACCGCGACGGCGTCGAAGTGGTCCACTGCACCATCACCACCTGGGTGACGCCGTCATGAACCTCGGGTGACCACTTCTGGCGTTCCGTCGCCGTGCCGACTGCCGAATTTGGTCTTAGGCTTCTCAAATGAACGGTCAGCCGAGAAATATCGGGGTGGAAGAGGAGTTCCACCTCGTTGATCTCCGCACCCGTCGGTTGACTCCACGGGCGCCTGAACTGCTCGAGGCCCTGCCGCATACGGGCGGCTACGTGGAGGAATTGCAACGCTGTGTCATCGAGGTGAACAGTGCTGTGTTCAGCAGGCTCTCGTCGTTGCGTGATGATCTGCGTGAGCATCGTGCGGTCTTGGCGGACACGGCCCGCGAACTCGGGATCGGGGTGGTTGCCGCGGGCGCCATGCCTCTGGCGGTCCCCACCGAACTACAGGTCACCGAGACCCCGCGCTACCGTCAGATGCTGGCCGACTACCAACTCCTGGCCCGGGAACAGCTCATCTGCGGAACCCAGGTCCACGTCGATGTCGCCGATCGCGACCAGGCGGTCCAGGTTGCGTGGCGACTGTCGCCACACGTGCCGACCTTGCTGGCGCTGTCCGCGAGTTCACCGTTCTGGGCCGACGGCACCGACACCGGCTATGCCAGCTCACGCACACTCGTCTGGCAACGGTGGCCCACCACCGGCCCATTTCTCCGTCTCGATTCCGCCGCTCACTACGACGCAGAGATCCAACGCCTGATCGACACCGGGGTCATCACCGACCCGGGAATGGTCTATTACGACGTGCGGCCCTCGGCGAGGCAGCCGACACTGGAACTCCGGGTCTGCGACAGCTGTCCCTCCGTCGACACCGTCGCGCTCGTCGCCGGCCTGTTCCGGGCATTGGTGCAGCACGAGATCACGGCCATGGCCCACGGCGAACCCGGCGTCGAGGTGTCGCCCACGATCTATCGGGCGGCGTTGTGGCAGGCTGCGCGGTCGGGCCTGGAGGCAGACCTCGTCGACATGGTCGCCGCCAAACCGCGTCCGGCCGAGGACATGGTGCGCGAACTGGCGTCGATGCTGCGGCCGGAACTGGAGTCCTGCGGCGACTGGGAGACCGTCACCGAGCTCATCGACCAGGCGATCGGTGTCGGCAGTTCGTCGGCCAGGCAACGACGTGCGCTGCGGCGGCGTGGACATCTGTCGGACGTGGTGGACAGTCTGCTCACCGAGACCGCCGGCGCTGCCCCACCCCCGCCGACCGTCGCCGACCCCGCCGACCCGATGCTCCACAGCTACAACACCCGCCACGACAATCCACAACCCGACCTCTACGACGAGGTGTTCGACGCCGACGGCCGGGTACGGGGCGCCTACCGCGGGGTCATCGACACGCTGACAACCCTGGGCCCGGTCACCCTGCGCAATCGGCAACATCACATGGAGAGCGAGCAGAGCGCGGGTGGGATGACCTTCCGTGTTAGCGGCCAAAACCGGGCACAGATCTTCTCACTCGACGCGGTGCCCCGGATCATCGAGGCCGACACCTGGGAGCGGGTGTCGAAGGGTCTGCGCCAGCGCGCCCTCGCCCTCAACGCGTTCCTCCTGGACGTCTACGGCGACCAGGAGATCATCTCCGAGGGCGTCATCCCGCCTGAGATCCTGGACCGGGCGCCCGGGTATCGAAGCGCAGGCAATGCCCCACGGTGGCAACGGGTTCGGACCCACATCTGCGGGACTGATCTGGTGTCGACCGGGCCGGGCGAGTTCTGTGTCCTGGAGGACAACCTGCGGGTGCCCTCGGGCGTCGCCTACGCGATCTCCAACCGCGCATTGATGACGCGGTTCCTCGGCGAGATCAGGTGTCCCGACGAGATCCTGCCGGTCGACACCATGCCGCAGATGATCGCCGAGACGCTGGGCGCCGCGCGTCCACCACGCGGCGATCCCAACGGCGCGATCGTGGTCCTGAGCGCCGGGTGGGAGGACTCGGCGTGGTTCGAGCACACGATGATCGCCGAACGCGCCGGGCTGGCCGTGGTGGACACCGGCGACCTTCGTGGCGACGGTAACCGGATCGTGGCGCGGATCCACGGCAAGGACGTACCCCTCAGCGTCATCTACGCCCGCATGGACGAGGACATGCTGCTCTCGTCGACAGGATCCGATGGTGCACCCCTGCGGCACCCGTTCCTCCGGGCACTCGGAGCCGGAACGCTCGCGATCGCCAACGCGCTCGGCAACGGGATCGCCGACGACAAGGCCGTGTACGCATTCGTCCCGGCGATGATCCGGTACTACCTGGGTGAGGAGCCGGCCATCGACCAGATCCCCACCTGGCTGTGCGCCGAGCGCGATCAGCGCGACCACGTGCTCTCCCGCCTGGACGAGATGGTCGTGAAACCGATCGACGGCCTCGGCGGCTCAGGGGTGATGATCGGACCCGAGGCCACCGAACAGGAGCTGGCCGAGCGGCGCAAAGACCTGATCGGTCACCCGGAAAGGTTTGTCGCACAAGACGTTGTCCGGTTGTCCACCCACCCGGCATTCGACGGTCAGGGGCTCTACCCGCACCACGTGGACCTACGCGCGTTCGTTCATCTACGGGCCGACGGGGACGGCAACGTCTCGGCCCACATGGCGCCGGCGGCCCTCACCAGGGTCGCCCCCTCGGGCAGCATGATCGTCAACTCTTCCCGTGGCGGAGGCGGCAAGGACACGTGGATTCTCAGCGGATCGTCGCGAGACCATGCCTGCCCGCAGACCCCAACCGAAAGGCGGTAGCGAATGTGCGGCATCAGCGGGGAGATCACCTGGGGCGGCGAACGGCCCGATCTCGCGGCCGTCGCAGCCATGACCGAGACGATGACCGCCCGCGGACCCGACGGCGAGGGCGCCTACCTCCACCGCAACGTGGCCCTCGGACACCGGCGACTGGAGATCATCGACCTGTCCGGCCGAGGTGCACAACCCATGGTCGACACCTCTCTGGGTTTGTCGCTGGTGTTCAACGGCTGCATCTACAACTATCGCGAGCTGCGCGATGAACTCGCGGGCCACGGCTATTCCTTTTTCTCGACCGCCGACAGTGAGGTGATCCTGAAGGCGTTCCACCGCTGGGGCGCCGACTGCGTGCAGCATTTCAAGGGCATGTTCGCGTTCGCGATCGTCAACACCGACACCGGTGAGCTGACGCTGGCCCGCGACCGCCTCGGCATCAAACCCCTGTACATCAGCGAGACGGCGTCTCGGCTGCGCTTCGCATCGTCCATCCCGGCACTGCTGCGCGCCGGTGGCGTCGACACCTCGATCGACCGCGTCGCGTTGCACCACTACTTCACGTTCCATTCGGTGGTGCCCGCGCCGTACACCATGTATGCCGGTGTCCGCAAGTTGCCGCCCGCCACGGTCCGCACCATCAGGGCCGACGGCACGTCCACCGAGAAGCGTTACTGGGAGCCGGTTTTCGAGCCTCATCCCGATCGCCTGAATTGGGATGAGGAGCAATGGGGCGAAGCCCTGATCGACTCCCTGCGGGTCGCGGTACGCCGACGGATGGTCGCCGACGTCCCGGTCGGCGTGCTGCTCTCGGGCGGTATCGACTCGTCCCTGGTCGTCGCGCTGCTCGCCGAGCAGGGTCAGCGCGACCTCGCGACGTTCAGCATCGGATTCGACTCGGCCGGTGGAGAATCCGGCGACGAATACGAGTACTCCGACCTCATCGCGAGCACGTTCAAAACCGACCATCACAAGATCCACATCGGCACCGACCGTCTGCTCCCCGCCATTCCGGGCACCGTCGCGGCGATGAGCGAGCCGATGGTCAGCCACGACTGTGTGGCGTTCTACCTGTTGTCCCAGGAGGTCAGCAAGTCGATCAAGGTGGTGCAGTCGGGACAGGGCGCCGACGAGATCCTCGGCGGCTACGACTGGTATCCGCCCCTGGAGAACACTCCGCGCGAAGATGTCACGAAGGCATACGCCTCGGTGTTCTTCGACCGTTCGCACCACGAGCTGAACATGTTGTTGCGCAGCGACTATCGCCTGGACCACGACCCCAGTTGGCAGTTCGCCGCCGAGCACCAGAACGCGCCTGGTGCCGCCACCGCCGTCGACGCTGCCCTACGACTCGACACCACCGTGATGCTGGTGGACGACCCCGTCAAACGCGTCGACTCGATGACCATGGCGTGGGGCCTGGAAGGTCGCGTCCCCTTCCTCGATCACGAGTTCGTCGAGCTCGCGGCCACGTGCCCGCCGGGGCTCAAACTGGCGCACGGCGGCAAAGGGGTACTCAAGGAGGCCAGCCGCGCCCTGTTGCCTGCTGAGGTCATCGACCGCACGAAGGGTTATTTCCCCGTCCCCGGCATCCGCCACCTGGACGGCGGAGTCCTCGACCTGGTCAACGCCACCTTGCGCGCCGAGTCGGCGCGGCGCCGCGCGTTGTACGAAGACGATGCCATCGCCGCACTGCTGGCCGCCCCGAATCGGACTCGCACCACCCTGGGCTCGAACGCGCTGTGGCAGGTCGCCATGCTGGAGATGTGGCTACAAAGCATGGAGTCGATGACAGGCGCGCCGGGGTCGAGGTGACGCCGGCGGTCACAGGCAGCTCTGCGCAGCGCACGTCGGCCGCGACGACCTCGGACAACACCCGTCAGCGCCACAGCTACGGTGCCTCGGTGTCGCCGGGAGGAAAGGCGCTCGCCTACATCCTGGACGACGGCACCGGGTACCCGCGGGCAGTGCAGCGATCTCTCAGCAGGGCGGGGGCCGGACAGCTGCGGATGGTCGATCTGCCGTGCACCGGGCCGGTACGCAAACTGATCCACTCCGCGGACGGGCACTGGCTGGCGTGCGAGGTCGCGCCCGGAGGCGGCGAACACCATCAGGTGTGGGTGGTGACCACCGATCCCCACGACACCGCCGCCCACCGGGTGGCTGCCGCCGACGACTACGCGACGGTCGAGCTGATCGGTTGGGACGTGAACCGGGTGCAACTCACCGCAACCGAGGCCGACGGAACCGCCCACGCTCTCATCGCCGATCCCCTGTCGCAGTACGTCATCGACCTCGACGCCCGGGTGGGTGGGCACTTGGTCGATTCGTGGAAGGACGCCGCCCTGCTGCGGGTGGGACCACGTGGTTATCGCGACATGTTGCTGCTGCGCCGAGACAATCGGCGTTCGGCGCAGTCCGATCCGCACGCCACGACCATCACCCCGCTGCTCCCCAACGACACCGGGGCGACGACCGACCAGGGTGTGATCCTCGACCAGGGCTACCAGCACTCGTCCCTGCTCTTCCCCGGCCTCGGCCTGCCGAAACTTCACAAGGACCTCGACAGTGTGCAGGCCCTGGTGCGCAGCGACTTCGACGCCAAGTTCCCCCGACTGCTCGGTATCGAGTCCGCGCGGGAGGGTATCCGGTTCGCGGTCATCGCCGAGCGGCCGGACTGCGGGTTGGACGAGTTCGCACTCAGCTACGACCAGAGCACCCTGGCAATCCTGTGGAACAACAAGGGGCGCAGCGAGTTACAGGTGATGACATTGCCCGACCGCACGCTGCACCCACCGATCGAGTTGCCCGGTGCGGTCGTCAGTGAATTGTCGATCAGTACAACGGGTTCCCTGATCGCGATGACCGTGCAGGGTCCCGACCTCCCTCCCGAGGTGGGTCTGGTGAACTGGCGTGAGGCGCATTGGACTCCCCTTGACCACCCCGATGCCATCAACCACAGCACCACGGATCGCGGCACAAACCAGCCCGACCACGTCGAGTTCTTCGCCCGCGACGGGATGCCGTTGTCGGGCTGGCTCTATCACCCGGACGAGTCGGCGTCCCGGGCCGCTCGTGCGCGGCGGGCGGGCCAGGGTGGGGGCTCCGGCGCCCAACCGGCGCTCATCTACTTCCACGGCGGACCCGAAGCCCAGGCCCGGCCCGACTACAGCTTCCTGTTCCCCGCCCTGCTCGAGGCAGGCATCACCGTCCTCGCGGCGAACGTGCGCGGCTCGGGAGGATCCGGCCGGCTGTTCGCCCACGCCGACGACCGGTACGGCAGATACGCCGGGATCAACGATGCCGCGGACTGCGCGGCTTTCCTCGTCCGCGAAGGTTATGCCGATCCCGGCCGGATCGCTTGTGCGGGAAGGTCGTACGGCGGATACCTGACGCTGGCATGTCTGACCTTCCACGCCGAGACGTTCGCGGCCGGCGTGGCGATCTGCGGGATGAGCGACCTTCAGTCGTTCTACGAGAACACCGAACCATGGATCGCGGTGGCCGCCTACACGAAGTACGGACATCCCGACGCCGACCGGGAACTGTTGCGCGACCTGTCGCCCATCCATCGCATCTCCGAGCTACGTGCGCCGCTGCTGGTGATCCACGGCCGACACGACACCAACGTCCCGGTCAGTGAATCCGAGCAGGTCGTCGAGTCCGCTCGCGCACACGGGCAGAAGGCCGATCTGATCCTCTTCCCCGACGAAGGGCACGAAATCGTGAAACGGGACAATCAGCGTGTGCTCACCGAGGCCCTGCGAGACTGGGTGCTCGACGCATTCGCCACACCCGGCTTACCCGGCACCGGTAGCCGGTAGCCGGTAGCCACCCGTCAAAGAGGAAACCGTGTCCACACACCAGTCGCAGCCACCGTTGGTCTCGTACCTGAGCGGCGAGCGCTCGGGGTCCGCGCAGGCGAGTGTGCTGGGCGATCTGCGGCGGGTGATCCTCGACGGCAGCGCGGCGCCAGGTACCGCCATCCCGGTCGGTGAGGTGGCAGATCTCTTCGGTATCAGCGCGATCCCGGTGCGTGAGGCGCTCAAGACCTTGATCGGCGAAGGCCTGGTGGGCCATCAGACCGGCGGGGGTTACTTCGTCGCGCAGCTCACCCTCACCGAGTTGAAAGAGATTTACTTCGTCCGGGGTGTCCTCGAGCAGGCCGCCTTGAGCCGAGCATGCGAGCTGGCCACCGACGACGACCTGGACCGCGCGCGCAGAGAGCACGAGGCACTGCAGGAAGCGACCATCGCCGGCGACAGGCGCGCGTACCACGTGCATTCGCGTCTGTTCCATCGCGCACTCGCGGCGCCGTGCGGCATGCTTCGCCTGCTCAACATGTTCGACTCCACATGGGACATCACCGAACCGTTCCAGGTGATGCAGCGGGCGACCGGGCCCACCCAGCTGCAACTGCACAGCGACCACGAGAAGATGATCGACGCCATGGCCAGGCGTGACGCCGGCGACTTGATCTCGATCGCACAGGCCCACCATCGCCGGCTCGAATCGGTGATCATCGAGACCGCCGCCGAGCTGAACGTGGCTCGTGAGGATCAGCCACCGGTTCGCTGATTCGCCGCAATTCGCGCTCTACCAGAGCGTTTCTGGTCGGTGCTCGCAGAATATATCGCATTCCCTGGCGTTGTCCCGGCCGATTTGTCACGTACGTAATCAGGGTGCAACACAACGAACTTAGGTTTTTCTCAGCCGCAAAGGAACTCCGAAACGGTTCGAAACGACTCGAGGATGCCGCCCATGACAAACGTCAAGACTCCAGGTTCTGAACCCGAGATACCGACCAATCACAACAATGCAGCGGGCGAGAGCGTCATCAAGCTCGGTTACGACCAGCGCCTCACCAATGAGGATCTCGCGCCACTGCGCCACCAGACGTGGACCTGGTACAACATCTTCGCGTTCTGGATGTCCGATGTGCACAGCGTCGGCGGATATGTCTTCGCGGGCAGCCTCTTTGCGCTGGGCATCGCCGCCTGGCAGGTCTTGGTCGCCCTGGTGATCGGCATCGTGATCGTCAATCTGCTCTGCAATCTCGTCGCCAAACCATCCCAGCAGGCGGGTGTGCCCTACCCGGTGACGACCCGCGTCGCCTTCGGTGTCCGCGGCGCCAACATCCCGGCCATCATCCGCGGTCTGATCGCAGTGGCCTGGTACGGGATCCAGACCTATCTCGCCTCGGTGGCGTTCGGTCTCCTCGCTCTCAAGTTCTGGCCGTCACTCGAGAAGTACAGCGAGAGCGGCGACATGGCCTTCCTCGGTCTGTCACCGCTCGGCTGGGCCGGCTTCATGCTCATGTGGGTCCTGCAGGCGATCGTCTTCTGGAACGGCATGGAGACCATCCGTAAGTTCATCGACTTCTGCGGGCCCGCGGTCTACGTGGTCATGGTCATCCTCGCCGGCTACCTCATCTGGAAGGCCGGCTGGGACAACGTCAGTTTCGATCTGTCGGTCGGCCCCAGCAAAACCGGGTGGGCATCCATCACCGCTCTGATCAGTGCCATCGCCCTTGTGGTGTCGTACTTCTCGGGCCCGATGCTCAACTTCGGCGACTTCTCCCGCTACGGCAAGTCCTACAGCGAGGTCAAGAAGGGCAACTTCTGGGGACTGCCGGTCAACTTCTTGTTCTTCTCGATCCTGGTGGTGTGCACGGTGTCCGCGGGCGCCACGGTGATCGGTACGGACGAGGCGGGCAACATCATCACCGATCCGGTGCACATCGTCGACAAGATCGACAACACCACTGCTGCCGTCCTGGGTGTCCTGACATTCGCCATCGCGACCATCGGGATCAACATCGTCGCCAACTTCGTCTCCCCCGCATTCGACTTCTCGAATGTGGCACCGACCAAGATCACCTGGCGAGCAGGCGGAATGATCGCAGCGGTCGGTTCCATCCTCATCACCCCGTGGAACCTGTACAACAATCCCGACGCCATCCACTACACACTCGACACGCTGGGTGCGGTCATCGGGCCACTGTTCGGGATCCTGATCGCCGATTTCTACCTCATCAAGAAACAGAAGATCGAGGTCGACGACCTGTTCACGATGAACGAGAACTCCATGTACTACTTCCGCGGCGGCGTGAACCCGGTTGCGGTGGTGGCGACCATCGTCGCGGCGCTGGTCCCCATCGGCGTGGTCATCTGGGGCACCAGCTACCAGGCCAGCTTCACCTGGTTCATCGGTGCGGCAATCGGATTCGTCATCTACATGCTGGGTATGAAGTTGCTTCCCACCGAGCTGATCTATGGCACCCGGACCCGGACCGCCGAGCCGTCCGAGGCGCCGGTCATCTGACCGGATCAACCCGATCCATATCTTCGATCGCGGGTGGCCGGCTGCGTCTGCAGCCGGTCACCCGGGCGGTTCTCGTGCAGGGACAGGAATACTGGTTGTCGTGCGTATCTGCGTCATGAATCCCAATACGACCGTGTCGATGACCGAGCAGATCACGGCCGCGGCGCGGTCGGTGGCCGCGCCGGGAACCGAGATCGTCGGCGTCACCTCCTCGATGGGGCCCGCCTCGATCGAGTCGCACTACGACGAGGCCTTGTCCGTTCCCGGCGTGATCGAAGCAATTGCCCGCAGTGAGCGCAGCGAGCATCCCGCCGACGCCTACGTGCTGGCCTGCTTCGGCGACCCCGGGCTCGATGCAGCCCGCGAAGTGGCCTCGGTTCCCGTGGTCGGTATCGCCGAAGCCGCGATGCACGCCGCGTCCTTGCTCGGTCGCACCTTCTCGGTGGTCACAACGCTGGGCAGAACGATCGGTCGCGCGGAAGAGCTCGCCGAACGGTATGGACTGGCGGGCCGCTGCCGCGGCATCCACGCGTGCGAGATCCCGGTGCTCGAACTGGAGACCAATCCCGACACCGCAGGCATCCTGGTGGACGCGTGCCGTTCAGCCGCCGAGGCGGACGGTAGCGACGCGATCGTCCTGGGTTGTGCCGGCATGGCCGATCTCGCACAGGTCATCAGCGCCAAGATCGGCATTCCTGTGGTCGACGGAGTCGCCGCGGGCACCTTGCTGGTCCAGTCGTTGGTCACCATGGGTCTGCGACCCCGGAACACAGGCGAACTCGCACCGCCGGTCCCGAAGGTCTACCGCGGCCTGCTCGAGCCTTTCGGGCGAGGTGCGATCAGTTGACCGACGGCATGAGGTCCGTGTCGACGATGCGCGAGAGCAATGCGGTGACCACGCCCGCCATCTCATAGGGATCGTCGATCACGCCGAGGTCGGGAAGTGTGTGCATCACGGCCGCGTACAACGCTGCGTTGTCGTCGAGACCGAGCTCAGCGGTCAGTACGCGATAGTGCTCGATGGCCATCTGGAGGCGCCCGTAGGTGACACGGCTTGTACCGTATTGCGCGGCCACTCGATCCGGCACACTTGCCGCGGTCCTCGTGATGACGGAGAGTGCGGGAACACCCGCTTCCGCCGGACGTTCGGACGCCGAAATCGTATCGCTCACGAGGATCTCCGCTTTCGCTCTTCTCTCGCCGGTGGCGAGGTGGATTAAGGGTGCCACACGTACAGAAATGTCGGATGGGCTCTTGATTGGGAAGGCACCCTGTCTATTTATGACGTTGATCACTGCAGGTGACAGAGTTGCCGCTGAAATTCGCGACGATTGAAATAAGTGAGCGTCACGGTCAAATTCACGCTTTGCTTTTTGTTTGCATTCGCGAATGAACGGGCGCCGCTGCCTGTTTGACATGTAATACTCCTGATTCATGACCTCCCCCACCTTGTCGCTGGTCATTCCTGCGTACAACGAAGCCGATTCGATCGGTTGGTTGCTCGAGTCCCTGATGACCGAACTGGACCAGCTCGACGAGATCATCGTCGTCGACAACAACTCCACAGATGAGACGCCGCAGATCGTCGCCGGGTTCACCGATCGCATGGCCCAATTGCGTGTCATCACCGAGAAGCGACCAGGCGTCATCGCCGCGCGTAACGCAGGTTTCGACAGCGCGACCGGCGACATCATCGGGAGGATCGACGCCGACGCCAGAGCGAAACCCGGTTGGGCCCGCGCGGTCCGCGAGTTCTTCGCAACTGCAGACGAGACAATCGGTGCGGGCACCGGATTCTTCGACCAATACGACATGCCTCTGCAATGGGTGCACAGGAAGTTGCTGACGGTCGCGCTGAAATCGGCCGACAAGAAGGGCGGCGACCTTCCGTCGCTGTTCGGCGCGAACATGGCCATCCGCCGGACGACCTGGGAGCAGATCCGCCCGATCCTGCTTGACCAGAACGGCATCTTCGACGACCTCGACATCACGTTGTGTGTGACCGAGGTCGGCCAGCGAAGCGTGTTCATCCCAGGCATGGACATCAGCGCTTCGGGACGCCGCATGCTCTCGAGCGTGGAGGTATACCGCAAGTTCACCGACTACATGCCCGCCACCTATGAGGCGCGCGGCATGCACGAGCAAGCTCGCAGGTCTGTGGCCAACGTCCGGACGATGCGGGTGCTGCATCGCATCTTCTGGCTGCCGTCACGTGCGTGGGACCCGGTCAAGGGCCGGTACTCGCTGAAACAGCTGTTCTCCAAACACAAGACGCGGGTGCTTCCGTACGCCTCGTCCTGACCACGTCCCGGCGATTGGTGACACCCCGGCATCATCCCGTAAACTCTCAACGAGAGGTTTACAGTTTGTGAACGGATGAGGGGCAAGGTTTGCTGCGAACGCTGGATCGACGATGGCTCACGGGACGAACCGCCCTGGTATGCATGGCGGTGATGTGCCTGGGACTGACCGCACTCGCCGCGCCTGCGACGGCGGCACCTGCACCGACGACATCCGGTGGCGAATCACCCGAGGGTGCCAATGACTGGTCCTGCATCCCCAGCCCGGCACATCCCCGCCCGGTTGTCCTGGTCCACGGGACGTGGGCCGATATGGCCACGACGTGGAAGACGCTCTCACCGACGCTCAAGGCCGAGGGGTATTGCGTCTTCGCTCTCAACTACGGGACGAGGGCGCCCGGCACACGCCAGAACCTCCTCGATCTCGTCGGCGGCGACACCATCGAGCGGTCGGCCCGCAGTCTCGGCGACTTCGTGTCGCGCGTCCGCACCGCGACCGGGGCACGGCAGGTCGATGTGGTCGGGCACTCCCAAGGAGCGCTTGTCGCGCGGTCGTACCTGAAGTCGGGCGGTGGCTCGGATGCCGTTCGTCCTGAGCGCAACATCGTCCGCACCCTGGTCAGCCTTGCCGGCACCAATCAGGGGACAAGCTTCAACATCAACCAGCAGCTCGGTGCGATCGCCGAGATGCTCGGAATCCCGGTGGTCACGCTTGCCGCCGCAACGGTGGGGCCCTCGTACATCGAGCAGATGGCGGGCTCGCCGTTCCTTCGCGAACTGGCCGTCGGCGGGGACACCCGTCCCGGGGTCGACTACGTGGCGGTCGGTACCAAGCAGGACACCATGGTGACGCCGCCGGAGCACTCGTTCCTCAAGCCGGTTCCGGGCGCGACCGTGAAGAACGTGTGGGTGCAGGACGGCTGCGAGAGCGCTGAGGCCAACCACATGGAGGTCACCAGCAGCCCACGTTCGGTGTGGATCACCCAAGCTGCCCTCGACCCGGGATATGCGCGGACACATCCGGCACCGTGCCCCTGACGCAGACTTTTGACTCGGGCCGGGGAGACGTCAGAGCAGGGTTTTGACGATTCGCGCGGCCTCGTCGAAGTCCCCGGCGATATGGGTGCCGGGAGCAGATCCGAGATAGTCCCGGTAGATGGCCGAGATCTTCTTGTTGGCGTTGTCCACCATCACCACCGGCTTGTCGAGCAGAACCGAGAAGACCGCTGCGTGGAGCCGGTCGGTGACCACCACCTTGCCCTCGGACAGGATGTCCACCGCGTTGCGGATGATCAGGTCGCACTGGTAATCGAACGCCCACCGGGCGTACGGGTACGCCCGCACCCGGACCCGCGGCACCTTGTGAATCGCCGAGTTCGCCAGGCTGACCGGCCACCACTTGAAATTGTCCGCCACCGATGCATGCCACTCGGTCCGCGGGACGCCCGGGAACGCCCGGCCGACATCGTCTTTCTCGTGCATCGATTCTTGATCCCGGCGTTTGAGCATCACCACGTCGCGGCTCGGTTCCCTTACCGGTGGCAGTGGCCGGGCTCCGAATGCCAGGTCCGGGCAGTAGACCACCCGATTGTCGGGAAACAATTCGCGGGTCATTTCGCAGCCCGCCCTGTCGCGGATCATCAGAGTCAGATCCGGATGCCGGGAGTAAACGGCCTGCGCACGCTCGAGCGCAGTCTTGTCGAGAAAGTCGATCGTCTGCGGCATCTGGATGATTTTCCGGTCCGGATTCTCCTCGATCACCCGTTCACGAAATAGCTGGAATCGGTCATATCGATCGCCGAAATTCCCACCACCCTGCAGCAACAGCGGGCCCGTCGGCAGTCGACGCGAAAGGGCGGCGCGGTCATATGTATGGGTCGCACAGACATATGCGGGCTCGATCCCCAACCGATCGAGGTACGCCAGCTGTCCGCGATAGATGAGGAGGTCACCGGAATTGAAATGGTTGGGGTAGTCCAGAACGGCCACCCGATCACCCCGGATCTCCGCCCGCAGGATGTCTGCGGTCTCCTGTTCGATCTGGTCTACAGCTGTCGTCACGCGTACATCCTTCTGTCAGGGGCCTGCCCCATCGGGCGGCGCCCGAGTGGACGGTTCGGTATCAGGCGATCGGCCGGTCTTCTCGATCGGCGAACAGTCGCCTGATGCTGTGCTTTCGCGTCATCGGGTCGTACGTACGGGTGGGTACCCAGAACGCGAGATACATCGTCCGCGCGATCCACACATTGATCCACGACGCCCGGGCTCGTGACCGGTCCCCGTGCAGCTCCCATGTGCGGGGAACGCCCCGGGTGAACTGCCAGTACAACGTTCGGCTCGTCAGCATCCGTCGACCGGACACCTGCACCCGCATGCCCTCGATCACGGCGATCTTCCGACCGACAGCGCGCAACGCGATCGAGATGTCCAGATCCTCCCAGATCCCCGGCTCGTCATGGGTCAGCGACTCGATCTGCTCCCACACTTCGCGCCGAATCGCCATGTTGGCCCCGTAGACGCCAGGAGATTGCTTGACCTCGTCACTCTCGCCTTTTCGCGACGTGGTCGCGATCCGCATCAGAGCACGGTGCACCCCTTGAAGAGGCATGTCGTACTGGGTGAACGGGCCCACGGCCGCGCCGAACTCGGGGCCCGCGGACGAGAAGAATGTCTCGATCGCGGCGGCCCACCCCGGCGCGACGATGGTGTCCGCGTCGATCCGTGCGATGACGTCGCTCGTGGCCGACGCCAGACCGCGGTTCCGAGCGGGCACGATTCCCTGGCGGCTCTCGTCGAGCAGTCGTATCTTCTTGACCGTCGCTTGGTGGGCGGCGACTATGTCGGCCGTTTTATCGGACGAATTGTTATTGACCACAACTATCTCTGCGATGTCGTCGATTTGTTCGACGAGATTGTCGAGACACCGACCGATCGAAACTTCTTCGTTGAATGCTGGTATGACCACTGAAATGGACACAGCTCCCCCTCGCCTCGACGACCTCAATAGACAATTGGCTGCTCAATGCTCCACATGTCATGCTTCTCATGAAAAGCGGCGCGCCAAACAAATGCGCGTTGGGACTCACTTTACGAGATTAGTGGACGCAGGTGTAATTGCCCCGCATTTCGCCTGGCGCTCGTATGAACACGCGAATATCGACTCGGTCGCTGTAGATTGAGCGCGCGAGTTTCGCGGGCGGGGCGCGGGCTTCGCTCGCCGTCTCGGCACCCGCTCAGCCTGCAGATAGAGCGCGCACGAGTTTCGCGAGCGGGCCGTAAGCTTCGCTCGCCATACCGGCTAACGCTCGGTCTACGGAAAGAGCGGGAGCGAGTTCCGCGAGCGGCCATACGCTTCGCTCGCCATACCGGCCAACGCTCGGTCTACGGGTAGAGCAAGAGCGAGTTTCACGAGCGGGCCACCGGGAGCGCTCGCGGTACCGGCACAAGCGCGGCCGGCAGACCGAGCGCACACGAGTTTCGCGAGCGGCCTAAACGGTTCGCTCGCCATACCGGCCAACGCTCGGTCTACGGGTAGAGCAAGAGCGAGTTTCGCGAGCGGCGCAGGCTTCGCTCGCCGTATCGGCACCCGCTCAGCCTGCAGATAGAGCGAGAGCGAGTTTCACGAACGGGCCACCGGGAGCGCTCGCGGTACCGGCACAAGCGCGGCCGGCAGACCGAGCGCACACGAGTTTCGCGAGCGGGGCTCGAGCTTCGCTCGCCATACCGGCCCACGCTCGGACTGCAGACCGAGCGAAACCGAGCTTCACGAGCGGGCCTCGAGCTTCGCTCGCAGTACCCGCGCAAGCTCGGCCTACAGACCGAGCCAGAGCAAGTTTCGCGAGCGGGCCCCGAAGCGCCGCCGCCTGGCTCAGCGCCCGGCCAGGCTCCGCAGAGCCAACAGCCAATGCTGCATCAACTCGTCGAGGTCCTCGGGGTCGACGGCATCTGCGATATAGGTGACGAAGGCGCGCACGACCGGCCCATCCGGTGTGTCGGTAGCCATCGACTGGATGTCGATCTCGGCCTGGGCCGGCATCCTGTTCCCTCGTGCCATCACATCGCTGTCGGTGCTGCCCAACTGCGGCCCACGCACGTCCGGGAACCACGGCGCTGCCGCGATCTCGTCGGCGATGTCGCCGCCCGGGACGGTCCCGATGTAGTTGAACACGATCTGCGGCTCGGGCAGCGCGGCCAGAGTGGCAGCCGATTCCCGGTCGAGATAGCGCAGCATGCCGTAACCGATGCCCCGGTCCGGGTTCGCCGCCATCGCCTCGCTGGTCCGGTTCAACACCTCGCGGGCGATGTCGGGCCGTTCGAACAGCGCGGCCATGTCGATGCCGGACAGGTCGATCCTCGCGGGGAACATCGACGTGAACCAGCCGACCGTCCGGGACAGGTCCGCACCGGGGACCACGTCTTCCTGACGTCCGTGACCCTCGAGGGTCAGCAGCGCACTGGGCACCTCGATGCCGCGGTCCCGCCGCCAACCGACCACCGCAGCAGACAGGCCGGCAACCAGCTGGTCGGCCATTGTCGTCCCGTCGCCGGTGGCGCTCATCAGTGGCTCGACGATCTCGGCCGGGATCTCGACGGAAGTCCTGGTGAGCAGGTCGGTCCGATCGCGATCGAGGTCGAGTCGGCGACTGCCCAGATCCGGGTCGTCGCCGTCAAGGATCGACGTCCAGTACTCGAGCTCGCCTCGCCGGTCCGCGACCCGCTCATGCTGGCCGGCAGTCCAGTCCCGCCATGGGGTTCCCGCGTCGGGAAGCTCGACGGGAGCGCCTGCGGAGATCTGCGAGCCCGCGGTGGCGATGTCCGCCACCAGGATTCGCCACGACACCGCATCCACCACGAGGTGGTGCGCGACGATCAGCAGCCTGCCGGCGGCATCCGGTCCCGCATCCAGCCAGGCGAGCCGCAGCATGACGCCGTCCTCGGGAGCGAGCCTGTCCATCTCTTCGAACAGCACCTCGCGCAGGGCGTCCTGGTATTCCTGCGCACCCGGGCGGCTGTCGTCCGCCAGAGTCACGCGGCGCAGCAACGAATGCACGTCCACAGATCCGGGAGCACCGATGAGCAATGCCCCGGCGTCGCGATCGAGACGGGACCGCAGGATGTCGTGGGTGTCGATGACCGCGCCCATGGTGGCCGCGATCTGGTCTGCCGTCACGTCGGCAGGAAGGTTGACCACCATCGGCATCACGAACCTGCGGGTGTCTCCGCCGCGTTCGATCATGCGCGCTGCGGCGGGACTGAGCGGGGCCAGAGTCGGGTCACCGGGCGCGGCAACGGGTTCTGCACTCGCCGTCTCATCCGTATCAGAGGCGGCGGCTGCGCGATCCACCGCAGCAGCGAGCGCGACGATGGTGCGGTGCTCCAGCACATCCCGGGCGGTGAAGTGCACTCCGGCCGACCTAGCCCGGCTGACGAGCTGCATCGCAAGGATGCTGTCGCCCCCGAGTTCGAAGAACGAGTCGTCGGCACCCACAGACTCGGCACCCACCAGCTCGCCGACGATCCGGCAGAGCACTTCCTCGGTCGGGGTCGACGGTGCCCGGCCCACAGCCAGAGTGGCCTCGGGTAGTGGCAGTTCACGTCGTGCGATCTTGCCCGACCGGCTTCGCGGGAACTCCTCCAGCGAAACGATCACCTCGGGCACCATGTACGGCGCGAGTGTGCGTGCGGCGTGCGCACGGACCGCCTGCGGATCCGCGTCGTGTCCGGTGACGTACCCGATCAGACGCTGCCGCCCGCCGTCCTCGTGCATCACCACAGCGGCCTGGGCCACCGAGTCATGCTGTGCCAGAGCAGATTCGATCTCTTCGAGCTCGATACGCAGACCGCGGACCTTCACCTGGAAGTCGACCCGGCCGAGGTACTGGAGTGTGCCGTCCGCGAGGCGCCGTACCCGGTCTCCGGTGCGGTACATCAGCGACCCGGCAGGTCCGAACACACTGGGGACAAAACGCTCGGCAGTGAGGTCGGGACGCCCGAGGTACCCGCGTGCCAGCTGGTCACCGGCCAGGTACAGCTCACCCACCGCACCCACCGCGCAGGGCCGAAGCCACCGGTCGAGGACAAAGCTGCGGGTGTTCCAGACAGGCCGGCCGATCGGCGCCGCATCGGCACGGGTTGCGTGCCCGTTCAGTTCCGTCCCCGGTACGGCGACGACCTGCGAGGTGGCATCGACGGTGACCTCGGTGGGCCCGTAGAGGTTCACCACCTGCGCGTCGGCGATGTCGGCCACACGTTGGGCAAGCGACACCGGGAGGGCCTCGCCACCACTGAACACCGTGCGCAGCGACTTCAGCGATCCGGGTTCTGCCGACTCCGCGAACACGGCCAGCACCGACGGCACGAACTGCACCACGGTCACGTCGTGCTGCTGTACCAGCGACACCAGTTCATCGGCTTCGCGATGTGCCTGCGGACCCGCGATCACGGTGGTGGCACCGACGATGGTGGGCGCGAACATCTCCCAGACCGAGGCGTCGAAGGTGAACGGCGTCTTGAGCAGGACCACGTCCTGCGCCCCGAATCCGTGTTCGGAAGCCATCCATTGGAGCTGGTTGACCAATGCCCGCTGAGAGATCTGGACACCCTTGGGCCGGCCGGTGGATCCGGAGGTGAACAAGACGTACGCCAGCGAACGTGGACGCACCCTGCCCCTGCGTTCGCCGGGACGTATCGGGCTGTCGTCGATGGACTGCAGATCCGGCACGGTCGGGTCCAGGCAGTTGACGCCGGGCAGCGCCGAACGCAGACGTCCGAGCAGTGCCGAATCGGCCACCACGCAGGTGACGTCGGCATCCGAGACGATCGTGCGCAACCGTTCGTCGGGCGCCTCCACGTCGAGCGGCAGGTAGGCGCCGCCCGCCTTGAGGATCCCGTAGACGGTCGCGACCTGCTCCAGGCTGCGCGACATGGCCACGGCCACAACGGCATCGGGCCCGACACCGCGGGCGATCAGAGCGCGCGCCCGTTTGTTGCCGAGAGCGTCGAACTGCGCGTACGTCAGCGTCCGCTCGCCGTCGATGAACGCAACGGCGTCGGGAGTTGCCGCCACCTGCTCGGCGAACAGTTCCATGGCGGTGCGGTCGGTGATCTCTTTGCCGGTGGCGTTCCAGGTGTCCAGTTGCGCGTGCAGTTCGTCGGCGTCGAGCAGGTCGAGTTCGCGAACCGGCGTCAGACTTGCCTGCGCGAACGTGTCCAGGACCCTGACCAGTCGATCGGCCAGCACCTGCGCGCGGTCGTCCGGCACCAGGGACGGCAAGTACTTCAACTTCAGCGACAGATCTGGATCCGCTTGTGCCAGAAGCGTTGCCGGGTAGTGCGACGCGTCGTTGATCTGTGCGCCCGCGATCGACATGCCGTCGATGTCCGACTGCGCGTCGAGCTTGCCGCGGTCCACCGGGTACGACTCGAAGACGGTGAGCGTGTCGAACAGGATCGGTAGTCCCGCAGAACGCTGGATCGTGGGCAGCCCGACATGGTGGGCGTCGAGGAGGCCTGCCTGTTCGGACTGGATCCGTTCGAGGAGTCCGAGGACGGTTTCCCGCTCGTCGAGCCTGATCCGCACCGGGATGGTGTTGATGAACAGTCCGAGTATCGACTCCACTCCGGGGATCTCGGGCGGTCGGCCCGAGACCGTGGCACCGAACACCACGTCGTCACTGCCCAGGGTGCGTGCCAGCACCAGACCCCATGCGGCCTGCACCAAGGTGTTCATCGTGATGCCGCGGTCCCGCGAGAGATCCGCGAGCCCTTCAGCGGTCCGACGACCGAGGTCCAGCCCCAACTCGATGGGGATCTGATCTCCGGCGCTTTCCACGGCCGGCTCATCGACCAGCAGAGTCGCCGAGTCGAGGCCGTCGAGGGCGTGCTGCCACGATCCGACGGCCGTGGCCATGTCGCGCCGGTCCAGCCAGGCCAAGAAGTCGCGGTACGAGCGGGTGCGGGGCAGGTAGGAGTCGTCGCCGCCGGTGGCGTACAGCGTGAACAGCTGTTCCATCAGAAGCGGTCCGGACCACCCGTCCAGCAGGATGTGGTGGTTGGTGAGCGACATCCGGTAGCGAGGGGTTCCGTCGGCATCCGGGGCGATGCGCAGGAGCAGCGCCCGCATCAGCGGCGGAGCGGCCATGTCGAACCGGTCACTGCGGTGAGCCCTGAGCAGCCGGTCGACCTCGTGGTCGGCGGCAGCGCTGTCGGTCCGGTAAATGTCGGTGAGATCGACGACGCCCCAAGCGATGTCGACACCACCGGCGATCACCTGGACAACCGATCCGTCGCCGATGTGCCGGAATCCTGCGCGCAGGTTGGGGTTTCGTCGCACGAGAGTAGCCATCGCTGCACGCAGGCGCTGTTCGTCGACGGTCCCACGCAGTTCGAGGACAACCTGGGCGGTGTAGACGTCCGTGACGTACTGACCGGCCACCTCGGCGTGGAAGAGCATACCGATCTGCAGCGGCGAGAGCGGCCAGATGTCGTGCACAACAGGGTAATCGCGCTCGAGTTCCTCGATCTCGCGCTGGCTGATCTGAACCAGCGGAACATCGGACGGGGTCAGTCCGCCGGCCCGGCCACTGCGCTCGTGGGTGGCGAGCGCGGTCGCCGCAGACACCCAGAGATCGGCGAGTTCCTGCACATCGTCGTGGCCGAGGATTTCCCCCGCGTAGCCGAAGGAGGCCGACAGCCGGGCACCGTCGGCGTGGTCGGTGGTGACCGCGTTGATGCTCAGGACCGCGGGCACCACCATGCCGGGATCCTGTGCGCCCGCAACCGATCCCCCACCGTCGGTGGCTCGCTGCCACCCGTTGGCGTCTGCGACCGAGTCCGTGTCGTCGTGCCCGGCGCTGACGCGGCCGAGGTAGTTGAACCCGATCTGGGCACCCTCGTAGCCCGCGAGCGCGGGAACCGACCGCGCGCCACCGTGAGCGAGGACGCCGAATCCGATACCGTTGCCGGGCACCGCGAGCAGTTGCTCCTTGACGGCCTTGAAGGCCGAGCCCGCAGCAGGGCCACCGGCGAACGCGTCACCTTGGTCGATGCCGGCGAGGTCGATGGCCAGCGGGTACATACTGGTGAACCAGCCGACCGTGCGAGACAGATCGGCTCCACCGACGGCTTCTTCTTCGCGCCCATGGCCTTCCAGATCGATGAGCAGCGTGTCCGACTGGACCCCCCGACGCGCGCGCCATTGCCGCACGGCCAGAGCGAGTGCCGTCAGCAGCGCATCGTTGACACCGCCCCGGTAGGCGGAGGTGATGCCGGTCAGCATCGACTCGGTCACGTCGTTCGGGAACTCGACGTCCAGGCGTTCGACCGTGGACGCCGTGTCGCGGTCGGGGTCGATCCGGCGATCACCCAGCGCTGGATCGTCGGTGGCGACAACGGCAGCCCAGTGGTCGAGCTCGTCATCGCGGTGTGTGGCGGTCTCGGTGAGCGCAGTTGCCCACGCACGCAACGAGGTTCCCGCAGCAGGCAGGTCGGGGGTGCCACCGCTCTCGCTCTGCCCCCAGGCGATGGCGAGGTCGGGCAGCAGGATCCGCCACGACACGCCGTCCACCACCAGGTGGTGGACGAGCACGTACAGCCGTCCGGTGGCGGTGCGGTCGACGGGATCGAACCAGACCACCTGCATCATGACGCCTGCGGCCGGGTCGAGGCGGTCGACCGCCGCCGCGGTGGTGGCTGCGACCATCGCCTTGAACTCCGGCGTCCCGGGGGTCTCGGAGAACTCCACGCGGGTCAGCACCGTGGCCGGATCGATGGTGCCGGCCGGCGGAACGACCAGGCTGGACGATTCCGGGTTCGTGTCGTCGACGTCCAGTCGTGCGCGCAGGGCATCGTGGCGGTCCAGGACGGCACCGACAGCCGAGAGCAGTCGCTCATGCCCTGGATCGGCAGGCAGGGTCAGGAAGCTCGCCTGAGAGAACTGCTTGTAGTGGCGGCGGGTGTCGACGAGCCACCGCATGATCGGGGTCAGCGGTACGGGACCGACTGCGCCACCGGGCAGTTCGGCCAGCATGCGGACCTCGGCGTCGGCGGCGAGCTTGGCCACCTCGGCCAGCTCCGCCACGGTGCGCCGATCGAACACATCGCGCGGTGTCAGCACGATGCCCGCAGCGCGGGCCCTGGACACGAGCTGGATGGAGACGATGCTGTCACCGCCCAGGGCGAAGAAGGAGTCGTCGACACCGATCCGCTCCACACCGAGTACCTCGGTGAAGAGCTCGGCCAGCCGCTGCTCCATCGGAGTGCTCGGGGCCCGGTAGGCGCCGGAGTTGCCGTCGAACACCGGCTCTGGCAGTGCGCGTCGATCGAGCTTGCCGGCGGGGGTCAGCGGCACCGAGTCGAGCACGGTGATCGATGACGGGACCATGTGCGAGGGCAACCGCTCACCCAGCCGGGCACTGATCTCGGTCGCCTGGACACTCCGGCCGGGCCGTGGGTACACGTACGCGACCAGCACGGTCTGGCCGGTGTGGGGATGCGTGTGCCCGATGGTGATGGCGAAGTCGATGTCGGGATGCTCGCCGAGGGCGGAGTCGATCTCGCCCAATTCGATGCGGAAGCCGCGGACCTTCACCTGGTAGTCGGTCCGGCCGAGGAACTCCAGTTCCAGGCGCCCGTCAGCGGTCCGCTTCCACCGGACGACATCGCCGGTGCGGTACATCCGCGAACCGGGTTCGCCGAACGGGTCGGCCACAAAGCGTTGAGCTGTCAGATCGAACCTGCCGAGGTATCCCCGCGCGACGGCGGACCCGGACACGTAGAGCTCACCGGCGACACCCGGCGGTACGGGCTGCAGGCGTGAATCCGCCACCAGCGCACGGACACCGGTGATCGGGCCACCGATCGTGACCGGCCGGGACGGGTCCATGGCGTCCGTGGACGTCGACCAGATGGTCGCCTCCGACGGGCCGTAGAGGTTGAACATCGCACGGTCCGGAGCCCAGCGCCGCACCAGTTCAGGCGGGCACACATCGCCGGCGACAGCGATCATCTCGACACCGCCGAGACCGTCCGGGGGCACGGTGGCCAGCGCGGCGGGTGTCACGAAGGCGTGAGAAACCCGCTGCTCGGCGAGCAACCTTGCCAGGTCCTCGCCACCGAAGATCGATGCCGGCGCGATCACCTGTGTGGATGCGGCGTTGATCGCCATCATGATCTCGAAGATGGATGCGTCGAAGCTCGGGGACGCGAAGTGCAGGACCCGTGACGACGAGGTCAACGAGAACCGGGGACCCATCTCGGCCAACAGGTTGGCCAGACCCCGATGGGTGACACCGACGCCCTTGGGCCGGCCCGTCGACCCGGAGGTGAAGATCACGTACGCGAGGTCGTCGAGGACGGGCGCGTGCGCCGGGAACGAGGCAGGTGCCTCCCCGCCGGTCTCGACTGTGCGACGGCCGTATCGGTCCATCGTCTCGTCGGACACCGGTAGCCATTTGGCCAACTGAGGCAGGCGGTCGACGATCTCGTCGATGGTCAGACCGATGGTCACGTCGGCGTCGGCGACCATGTGCTCGATGCGGTCTGCCGGGTAGTTCGGATCGATCGGCAACACCGCGCCGCCCGACTTGACGATGGCCCAGAACGCGACCATCGAGTTCACCGATCGGCTGATCGCCAGCGCAACGGGCATCCCGGGACGCACACCTCGGTCGACGAGCAGCTCGGCGTACACACCCGACCGGAAGTCGAGTTCACGGTAGGTCAGCGATTCGGAGCCGCACACCAGCGCCACACCGTCGGGGTTGCTCTGCACCGCGGCGTCGAAGATCTCGATCATGGTGCGCGACGGGGCATCCGGCGGGCCGGCAACGGGCGACAACTCGGACCGCTCGGCGGGCGTCAGCAGATCGATGTCACCGATCCGTACGTCCGCGTCGGCCACGATGGCGGTCGCGATCGCGGTGAAGCGCTCGGCCAGCGCGGCGATGGTCGACTGGTCGAACAGCGCGGTCGCGTAGGTGAACAGCGCCGTCAGGCCCGTGTCGCCGTTGTCCTCGACCTCGTCGGCCAGGGTCAGCTGGAGATCGAACTTGGTTGTCGTGATCGGTGATTCGAGTCCGGACACGTGCATGCCCGGCAGCTCGAGCTCGGCCCGCTCGTTGTTCTGGAACGCCAGAGCCACCTGGAACAGCGGCGCGTAGGAGGTCTCACGCTCGGGCGCGAGGTGCTCGACCAGACGCTCGAACGGCACCTCCGTGTGTGTGAAGGCGGCGATGTCGGTGGCGCGGGTCCGGGCGAGCAATTCGCTGAACGGCTCACCGGGCCTGACCTCGGTACGCAGCACCAGTGTGTTGACGAACATGCCCACGAGGTCGTCGAGTTCGGCCTCGCCGCGCCCGGCGATCGCGGTTCCGACGGCGATGTCGTCCGTGGTGCCAGATCGTGCGAGCAGCACGGCCAGCGCCGCGTGACAGACCATGAACATCGTGGCGTGGTGGCCGGATGCCACACGCGCGAGCCCCTTGCGCAATTCGGGATCGAGCGAGAACTCGTACGACGCACCAGCGGTCGACTGCACCGGCGGCCGCGGACGGTCGATCGGCAGATCGATGACATCCGGGATGCCGTCGAGTTGA
This sequence comes from Williamsia muralis NBRC 105860, assembly GCF_001598915.1. GTDB lineage: Bacteria > Actinomycetota > Actinomycetes > Mycobacteriales > Mycobacteriaceae > Williamsia > Williamsia muralis. Next base: position 247,083 of record NZ_BDAP01000004.1, read on the forward strand.
CGGGTCCAGAAGTCGATCTGACGCGCGGCCAGACTCTCGGGGTCGTTCTCGTCGCCGAGTACCTCGTGCTGCCAGAGGGCGTAGTCGGCGTACTGCACCGCCAGCGGCGACCAGCCGGGCTCACTGCCCCCGGTACGCGCGGTGTAGGCCACCATGACGTCACGCGCCAACGGTGCGATCGATGCGCCGTCGCCGCTGATGTGGTGGATCACCACCACCAGGACGTGATCGGACGGCGACCGTCGTAGCAGTGCTATGCGGACCGGCACGGCGGCGGTCACGTCGAACCCCTCGCCGATCAAGGCACCGAGCTGCGCATGCAACTCGTCGTCGCCCGACACCTCACGCACATCCAGCGAGAGCCCCGCGGACGGCAATTCGTCCACGTCGAGGATCAGCTGGCGCGGTCCGTCGCCGTCATCCGGGTAGCGGGTACGCAGCACCTCGTGCCGGCTGATCACATCGGTCACGGCCTCGCGAAGTGCGTCGACGTCGAGGTCGCCGGACATCGCGATCACGGCCGGGATGTTGTAAGCCGGTGAGGTGGTGTCGAACTGGTTGATGAACCACATGCGGCTCTGTGCGGGCGACAGGGGCAGGAAGGCCGGACGCGCGGTCGCCAGCAGCGCTGGCCGCGCCCGGTCCCCGTCGGCGCGTTCGGCCAGCAGCGCCAGTCCGGCGACGGTCGGCTCGGTGAACAGGTCGCGCACGGCCAGGTTCGAGCCCACTGCAGCGTTGATCTGCGCGACCACACGGGTGGCCGACAGCGAGTTGCCGCCGAGCGAGAAGAAGCTGTCACCGGCGCCGACCATCGTGGCCCCGACCACGTCGGCGAAGATGCCGGCAACGATCTCCTCCACCGGACTGCTCGGCGGCTGGTAGTTGTCCGACGATCCGAACTCGGGCTGCGGCAACGCTTTACGGTCGAGCTTGCCGTTCACACTGAGCGGGAGCCGCTCGATCGGCACCACGAGCGCGGGCACCATGTACGCCGGTAGTTCCTCGGCAGCGGTCGCCAGCACCGAACGGGTGTCGAGGGCCGCGCCTGCGGACGGCACCAGATACGCGACCAGCTGCTCGCCGACGTGGGGGTCGCTGTGGACGGTGACCACCGCGGCATCCACCTGTGGCGACATGGTGAGGACGCGTTCGATCTCGCCGAGTTCGATACGGAAGCCGCGCACCTTCACCTGGAAGTCGCTGCGTCCCATGTACGTCAGGGTCGGCCGGGTGTCACCGGCGACAGTGATCCAGCGCGCGAGGTCGCCGGTGCGGTACATCCGGCTGCCCGGCGTGCCGAACGGGTTCGCGACGAACCGCTCGGCCGAGAGGTCGCTGCGCTGGTGGTAGCCCCGCGCCAATTGCGCACCGGCGAGGTACAGCTCACCGGTCACCCCGTCGGGTACCGGATGCAGCCGGTTGTCGAGCACGAAGACCTGGCTGTTCCATTCCGGCCGGCCGATCGGTACCGCCGAACCCAGTTCGGACGGCACCTCCTGGTGGGTGATGCTGACCGCGGCCTCGGTGGGCCCGTACAGGTTGTGGATCTCCACGCCCGAAGACCCCTGTGCGGTCAGGTCGCGGAACCGCGAGACGACGTCCGGGGTCAGTGCCTCGCCGATACACAGGACGTACCGCAGAGTGCTGAGCTGATCGGCCCGCGCCTCCTGCAGGAAGACGTTCAGCAGCGAAGGCACGAAGGTCACCGTGGTGATCGCGGTTCGCCGGATCAGTTCGGCCAGGTACGCCGGGTCACGATGTCCCTGCGGCGAGGCGATCACCAGACGGGCGCCTGCGGTCACAGCCCACCAGAACTCCCACACCGAGAGGTCGAAAGTGGCCTGCGTGCGCAGGAGCACGGCATCATCGGCGTCCAGTCGATACTGCGCGGCGATCCAGTCGAGTTGGTTGACGATCGCGGCGTGAGGCACCGCAACGCCTTTGGGTCGGCCCGTGGACCCGGACGTGTAGATGATGTAGGCCGTGTTGTGCGGCCGCAGCGGAGCCAGGCGGTCGCCCTCCTCCACCGGCGCCGAGGAGACTCCCGCCAGATCGAGGCCACAGACATCGAGCGTCTGGGTCGTCTCCGGCAGTCCCGACGGTCGCTCGCCTGCCACCAGGGTGAGCACGGGCCGGGCGTTGTCGACTATGTAGGAGATGCGGTCCAGCGGATGGTCCGGGTCGATGGGCAGGTAGGCGCCGCCGGCAACGGTGACCGCGTACATCGCCACCACCAGGTCGATCGACCGCGGCATCGCAAGTCCGACAGTGGTTTCCGGGCCGACCCCACGGTCGATCAGGATCCGGGCCAACGCGTTCACCCGGACAGCCAGGTCGCCGTACGTCAGCGCGGTGCCGTCATCGGCCTCGAGCGCGACGTCTTCTGCGTTGTCGCGCATCGACTCCGACAGTCGGGTCGCGAGCGTGCCCGGCGACAGCACCACAGCGGTGTTGTTGCGACCACGGACCAGTTCGCGCTGCTGTCGACCGGTGAGCATCGGCAGGTCACCGACGGCAACGAGCGGCTCGTCGATGATCTCGTCGATCAACGTGACGAAGCGGTCGGCGATCGCGCTCACCGTCTCCGGGTCGAACAGGTCGTCGGCGTAGGTGAACACCGCGTCGAGTCCGGCCGGCTGTCCCTCGTCGTCGTAGTTGTCCGACAGGATCAGATGCAGGTCGAATTGTGCGACGCCCTCGGGCATCTCGACGGGTTCGATGCGGAGGCCGGCGAGGTCGAGGCTGGCGCGCTCGATGTTCTGGAACGACAGCCCGACCTGGAAGATCGGATGGTGGGCGGTCGAACGCACCGGATTGAGTACCTCGACGAGGCGTTCGAACGGCACATCGGCGTGGGAGAACGCTTCGGCGTCACGATCGCGGACGGTGTCCAGGAGCGCACCGAAACCACGGCCGAGATCGATCTCGGTCCGCATGGCGAGGGTGTTGACGAACATGCCGATGACACCTTCGACCTCGCTCTCGACCCTTCCGCTCACCGGCGTACCGACGGTGATGTCGGGGTTGCCGCTCAGACGCGCGAGCAGCAGCGCGAAGGCGCCGTGGAAGGCCATGAACGCACTGGCGCCCCTCGCGCGTGCCAGGTCGGCCAGGCCCCGATGGGCCTCGGCAGAGATCGAGAACGACAACTGACGTCCGCGCAGCGACTGCACCGGAGGACGCGGCCGGTCGGTGGGCAGTTCCAGCTGGTCGGGGATGTCCGCGAGGTTCTTCTTCCAGAACTCGACCTGGGTGGCCAGCACGCTGGTCGGATCCGACTCGTCACCGAGCAACTCACGCTGCCAGATGGAGTAGTCGGCGTACTGCACCGGCAGCGGCGCCCACTCCGGAGCCCGCCCGGCCGAACGCGCGTCGTAGGCAACCGCGAGATCACCGACGAACGGCACCATCGACTGACCGTCGGCCGCCACGTGGTGCACCACCATCGACAGCACATGGCGGTGTTCATCCAGTCGCATCAACGCAATCCGCACGGGCACGGTGGTGGTGACGTCGAAGCCCCGTGCCACGAACCGGGTCAGCTCATCGAAGAGCGTGTCCTCGGTGGCGTCGACCATCTCCATCTCCGGGGCGGCCTGCTCCGCCGTCAGGATCACCTGATGCGGTCCGGTCGGCGAGTCCGGGTAGATGGTCCGGAGCGATTCGTGTCGCGCGACCACGTCGTTGATCGCGCGCCGCAGGGCCGCGACGTCGAGATCGCCGACCAGCGTCACCGCGGCAGGGATGTTGTAGGCAACCGATTCCGGGTCGAAGCGGTTGAGGAACCACATCCGGGTCTGGGCCAGCGACAACGGGATCCGGACCGGGCGTGGTCGTGCCACCAGCGGCGGGCGGTGGGCACGTACACCGGTCCCGGAGGCCAGGCGCTCGGCGAGTTCGGCGACGGTCGGCGCGGCGAACAGCTCACGCACCCCGATCTTCCCGCCGAGGGCGGCCCCTGCCCGGCCGACGACCTTGGTGGCACTCAGTGAGTTGCCACCGAGGTCGAAGAAGCTCTCGTCGATGCTCACCTCGGGGAGATCGAGCACCTCTGCGAACACCTCGGCGAGGGTGGTCTCCACCGGATTGCGCGGAGCGCGGAACACGCGGTCGCCCACGGTGAAGACGGGTTCGGGCAGCGCACGCCGGTCGAGTTTGCCGATCGGGGTGAGCGGGATGGCGTCGAGGACGGTCACCGCCGACGGCACCATGTGCTGTGGAAGATGTTCGCCGACATTACGTTTGAGCGCTTCCGGATCCACCTCGTGTCCGGGCTTGGGCAGGACGTACGACGCCAGCACGGTGTCGCCACCGGGTCCGGCGGTACCGACCGTGACCGCGAAATCGACGTCGGGGTGGGAATCGAGCAACTTGTCGATCTCGCCCAGCTCCACACGGAACCCGCGCACCTTCACCTGGAAGTCACTACGCCCCACGTATTCGAGCGAGTGCCCGTTCCTGCCGGGGTCCATGCTGTAGCGCACGAGGTCGCCGGTGCGGTAGAGCCTCGAGCCCGGCTCACCGTAGGGATCCGGCACAAAGCGTTGTGCGGTGATCTGCGGACGATCGTGGTAGCCGCGGGCGACCCCTGGGCCGGCCAGATACAGCTCACCGACGACACCACGGGGAACCACACGCAACCGCGAATCGAGGATGCGGGTGGTGACGCCACGCAGCGGCGACCCGATGGTGACCTTGGAGCCCGCGGACAACGGCGCGGTGATCGTGACGATGACCGTGGCCTCGGTGGGGCCGTATGCATTTCGCAGCGCACCGGACCAGCGTTCGGTGAGCTCTGGCGGACAGATGTCTCCGCCGACCACCACCGAATGCACCGTGTCGAGTCCGGCCGGGTCGACGGTCATCAGAGCAGTCGGGGTCATCACCACATTGGTGATGCGTTCGGTATGGATCAGCTCTGCCAGCTCGCTACCGCCGAACACGTCCTGCGGCGACACGATCAGTGTTGCGCCGGCGGTGAATGCTGCCAGCAATTCGCCGACCGATGTGTCGAAGCTCGGTGAGGCCACGTGCAGGAAGCGCGACGAGGTGGTGACGTCGTAGTGCTCGCGCACGTCGGTGGCGAGATTGGCGAGCCCGTGGTGGGTCACCACCACAGCCTTCGGCTTCCCTGTCGAACCCGACGTGTAGATGAGGTACGCGGGGTGGTCGATGCGAAGCGGCGACAGCCGATCGGAGTCGGTGACAACGGCTTTGGAGCGGTCGCCGGTCTGCGCGTCGAGTTCGTCGAGGTCATACCAGTCGACGGAGGCTGGCAGCGCCTCGTCGTCCCCGAGCACGGTCAGACCGAACGCCGTACCCGAGTCCTGGATCATCTCCACGATCCGCTCGAGCGGGTAGTCGAGGTTGATCGGCAGATACGCCGCGCCGGTCTTCGCGATCGCCCACGTGCCGACGATCGAGCTCATCGATCGGCGGACACCGAGTGCGACCACGGTTTCCGGACCGGCACCGAGTTCGATGAGTCGCCGGGCGAGGCGGTTGGTGAGCTGGTCGAGCGCCTGGTAGGTGAGCGTCTGCCCACGGTAGGACACCGCGACGCCTGACGGGTTGGCCTCGACCCCTCGAGCGAGGAGGTCGGGCAGGGTCTGGGGTGCAACACCTTCAGGGCCGCGGACGGACGTCAGATCGGCGAGTTCGGTGTCGCTCAACACGTCGACGTCACTGACGACCACGTCGGGGTCGACGGCGACGGCTTCGAGGATTCGCACGAACCGCTCGGCGAACGTGTTGATCGACGACTCGTCGAAAAGGTCCGTCGCATAGGTGAAGACGGCATTGATCGGCGCACCGGGCTCGTCGTTGTCACCGATCGACAACTGCAGGTCGAACTTGGCGACGTCGAAGTCGGCGCGGACCGGCGACACCTTCAGACCCGGCAGCGTGAGTTCTGGTGCCTCGTTGTTGTCGAACGACAGCGCGATCTGGAACAGCGGATGGTGCGCGGTGGAGCGGTGGACGTCGAGCACCTCGACGAGGCGCTCGAACGGGATGTCCCCGTGGGCCATCGCGTCGATGTCGGCGGCTCGGACCTGCGCCAGCAGATCGACAAAGCGGACCTCTGGATCAACCTCGGCCCGTAGCACGACGGTGTTGACGAACATGCCGACCAGTGGGTCGAGGGCTTCTTCGCCTCGACCGGCGATCGGGGTACCGATGGCGATGTCGGCCTCACCGGTCAACCGCTCGATGAGCACCGCCAGCGCGGCGTGCATCAGCATGAACATGCTGACGTCGTGAGACCGCGCGACGCGCTGCAGCGACTCCCTGACCGACGGCGCGACGGTGAACGGCAGTGCGGCGCCGCGGAGCGACTGCATGGCCGGGCGCTGCCTGTCGGTGGGGAGTTCCACCGATTCCGGCAAGCCCGACAGGGTCTTTCGCCAGTAGCCGATCTGTTCCGCGGCGACCGAGCCGGCGTCCTTCTCGTCTCCGAGGACTTCGCGCTGCCAGATCGAGAAGTCCGCGTACTGGACGGCCAACGGGGTGTAGTCCGGGGCCTCCCCTGCCCGCCGCGCCTCGTAGGCGAGCACCAGATCGCCGAAGAGCGGAGCCATCGACGCACCGTCTGCGGCGATGTGATGGGCGACGAGCATCAGGATGTGTTCGGTTTCGCTGATGTGCAGCAACACGATTCGCATCGGGATTTCGGTTGTCACATCGAACCCGGCGATCGCGTGGCGCCTCAGTTCATCGGCGATCGCCTCGGGATCCGACCGTACCTCCACCTCGTGGAAGATCCCGTTGACCGCCTCGTCCACAGGATGGATGAGCTGGTACGGACCGTCGGCGGTGTCGGGGAACGTGGTGCGCAGTGACTCGTGACGTTCGGCGACATCGACGATCGCGGCGCGCAGCGCATCGACATCGAGTTCGCCGGACAACCGCAGCGGGAGCGGCAGATTGTATGCGGGCGAGCTGGTGTCGAACTGGTTGATGAACCACATCCGCGACTGCGCGAGCGACAGCGGGATCCGTTCGGGCCGCGGCCTCGGGGCCAGTTCGGGCCGTGCCTGTGCTCCACCGGAACGCGAGGTGGTCAGCTCGGCCAGCTCGGCGACAGTCGGGTGGTCGAAGATGTCTCGCACGCTGATCTCGATGCCGAGTGCCGCCTGCACCCGGGCGGCCACGCGGGTGGCGCCCAGCGAGGTTCCGCCGATGTCGAAGAACGAGTCGGTGGCACTGACCTGTGGCCGCTTGGCGATGTCGCCGAAGACCTTGGCAACGGCTTCCTCGGCCGCCGTGCGCGGAGCGATGTATTCCGCTGCACTGTCCATGAATTCGGGCTCGGGCAGAGCCTTGCGGTCGAGCTTGCCGTTCGCGGTGAGCGGGAACGCATCCAATTCCATGATGGCGCTGGGCACCATGTAGGCGGGCAGCCGGTCACGCAGTAGCCGCAGCAGGTCGGTGTTGTCGACGGATTGTCCGGGTTCGGCCACCACGTAGGCGACGAGGTGTTTGTCGTCGGCCACGTCCACCACCACCACAACGGCGTCGGCGATCGACTCGTGGTCGGTCAGTGCGGCTTCGATCTCCGGCAGCTCGATTCGCAGGCCGCGCAGCTTCACCTGGAAGTCGGTACGGCCGATGTACTCGAGTTCACCGTCGGTGCGCCTACGGACGAGGTCGCCCGTCCGGTACATCCGCTCGCCGCGGGCCATCGGGTCCGCCACAAAACGGTCTGCGCTCAGATCCGGCCGCCCCACATAACCCCTGGCCAGCTGGACACCGGTGAGGTACAGCTCGCCGGAGACGTTCGGTGGCACCGGCCGCAGACGGGCGTCGAGAACGTGTACGCCCGTGTTCGCCACCGGACGCCCGATGGGGACCACGTTCACGTCGTCAGCGGTGTACTGGTGATAAGTGACGTCGACTGCTGCCTCGGTCGGTCCGTAGAGGTTGTGCAGCCCGGCGTCGGTGAGCTTGGCGAACCGCGCCGCGGTGGCCGGCGGCAGAGCTTCACCGCTGGCGAAGACCCGCGTGAGGCCCGCCAGCGAGGCGCTGTCGGCCTCGGCGAGGAACACCGAGAGCATCGACGGCACGAAATGCAGGGTGCTGACGCCACATTCGGCGATCAACCGCCGCAGGTAGTCCGGGTCGCGGTGACCATCGGGGATGGCGATGACAAGTGTGGCGCCGACCTGCAAGGGCCAGAAGAACTCCCACACCGACACGTCGAACGTCGCAGGCGTCTTCTGCATCACCACGTCGTCGGCCGTCAGGGAGTACTCGGCCTGCATCCACAGCAGCCGGTTGACGATCGAGCGATGGCTGACCGCCACGCCCTTGGGACGTCCGGTGGATCCCGAGGTGTAGATGACGTAGGCGGTGTTGTCGCCTCGCAGCGGTGCGGTCCGTTCCTCATCGGTGATGGGTCCGGTGGCGTAGTCATCGAGCTCGAGGGAATCGATCACCAGGATGTCGGGATCGGCCGCTGTCCCCTCCGGGATCTCGAACCCGGCGCCGGAGGTGGTGAGCACCATCTTCGGGTTGCTGCTGTCGAGCACGTAGGCGATCCGGTCGACGGGGTTCGCCAGGTCGATCGGCACGTACGACGCGCCGGCCTCGATGACGGCGTACATCCCGATCAAGAGCTCGAACGAACGCGGCATCGCCAGGGCGACATGCACTTCCGGTCCCACCCCGGCCGAAATCAGATGGCGCGCAAGGGCACTGACCCGTCCGGAGAATTCCGCGTAGCTCAGCGTCGCGTCCTCGAACACCAGCGCTCGAGCGTCGGGGGTGCGCTCCACCTGCGCTTCGAACAACCGCGCCAGCGTGGGCTCGCCCTGATCGGCGGCAGAGCCCGACTCGGCGATCACCGAGGCGAGCATCCCCGCGAACTGCTCGGCGAAACCTTCTGCTGCCGCGCCTTCGAGCAGCCCCGGAAGCAGTGTGGACAAAGCGACCGTGACGGCAGCTTCGGGCCCCACGCCCACGGCCGCCAGCGTTGCGACCAGTTCGGTCGACTTCGCATGCAAGGCGCCGTAGGTCACATCGGTTCCGTTGTGCGACAACGCGATGCCATCGGGGTTGATCCGCGCGGCGGTGGCGAGCAGCTCGGCGAGTGACTTGCCCTTCAGGTCGGACAGTGCCGAACCGAACCCTGCCGCCTCGTCTGCCGACGCCGATCCACCCATCGCCGAACGCTCGGCTTCGGTCAGGATCTCGATGTCGCCGACGGGGACCTCGGGGTCATCGGTGATGGCGGTCAGCACGGCGAGGAAGCGCTCGGCCATCGTCTGCACGGTCGACTCGTCGAAGATGTCGACGGCGTAGTCGAGGATCGCGTCGATCCCGCGGCCTCTGCCGTCGGCGCCGAAGTTCTCCGACACCGTCAGGCCCAGATCGGATTTGACGTACCGGATCGGTGAGTCGAGCCCACTCACCTCGAGACCCGGCAGGGTCACCGTCGGCACCTCGATGTTCTGCATGGTGAGCATCGCCTGGACCAGCGGCGCGTACTTCCGCGAACGGGTGGGGGCCACGGCCTCGACAACCTGCTCGAACGGCAGGTCGGCGTTGTTGAACGCGGCGAGGTCGGCCGACTTCGCCGCGGCGAGGGTGGACACGAAAGACGAAGACATGTCGACGTTGCTGCGCAACACCAGCGTGTTGACGAACATGCCGACCAGTCCGTCGACCGCCGAGGCGTTCCGGCCGGCCGTCGGCGTGCCGACGGCGACGTCGTCCGAGCCGCTCAACCGGGCGAGCAGGATCGAGTACGCGGCGTGCACCACCATGAACATGGTGGTGTCGTTCTCGCGAGCCAGAGCCTGCAGCTGCGCCTGGAGCTCGGCGGGGATGGTGAACGTGACCTCGCCACCGGCAACCGACCGTTTGTCGGTGCGCGGCCGGTCGGTCGGCAGGTCGAGCAGCTCGGGCATTCCCGCGAGGTGCTCACGCCAGAACGAGATCTGCCGTGACGCAAGCGAATCCGGGTCGTCCTCAGACCCCATCACACCGCGTTGCCAGATCGCGTAGTCGGCGTACTGCACACTCAGCGGCCGGAAGGCAGGAGCCGCACCGGCAACCCGCGCCGTGTACGCGGTCATCAGGTCGGTGGCCAGCGGGACCAGAGACGACCCGTCTGCTGCGATGTGGTGGATGACCAGCAGCACCACATGGTCGTCGGGGGCGATCTCGAGCAACATCGCCCGCAGCGGCGGCGCCGCGGTGACGTCGAATCCCTCGGTGGCGAGTTGGACGCACATCTCGAGTAGTTCGTCCTCGGACCCCACCGTGCGGGTGATCAGCTGCGGCACAGCCTCCGAGACGGGAAGGATCTTCTGATACGGGCCCTGCACCGAGTCGGGGTAGACCGTACGCAGGATCTCCTGGCGCTCGATCACGTCCATCAGGGCGGCGGTCAGAGAGCTCTCGTCGAGAGAGCCCCGCAGCCGCAGACCGAGCGGGATGTTGTAGTCGGCCGCATCGGGGTTGAGCCGGTTGACGAACCACATCCGTTGCTGCGCAAGCGACAGCGGGATCCGGTCCGGCCGTTTCTGCGGGGTGAGCGGTCGGATCGGCATGCCGTCGAGATCGGGCGAGGCACCGATCGCTTCGGCGAGATCCGCCACCACCGGCGAATCGAACAGGATCCTTACGCCCAGACGCACACCCAGGATCTCGTTGATCCTGGCGATGGCGCGGGTGGCGGCCAGCGAATTGCCGCCGAGTTCGAAGAAGGAGTCGTCGGCGCCGACGGTGTCTACTCCGAGGACGTCTGCGAACGCAGCCGCCACAGCGTGCTCCATCGGAGTCGAGGGTTCACGGTGTTCGCCCGTGGCGCCGCGGAACTCAGGTGCGGGAAGTGCACGTTTGTCCAGTTTCCCGACCGGCGTCAGCGGGACCTCGTCGAGGATCACGATCGACGACGGCACCATGAACTTCGGCAGGAATCCCCCGGCGTAGTCGGCCAGGTCGCGGGCATCGATGGTGCTGCCCGAGGTGGGTTTGACGTATGCCGCCAGAGCCGTGTCGCCACTCGGTCCGTCCACACCGATCGTCACCGCGAAGTCCACGGCCGGGTGTCCGGCCAGTACCGCGTCGATCTCGCCCAGTTCGATCCGGAAGCCGCGGACCTTGACCTGCTGATCGGATCGACCCATGTAGGCGATCTCGAAGACGGCCCGGCCGTCGGGCTTGGTCACTTCCACCCACCGCACCACGTCACCGGTGCGGTACATGCGGACGCCTTCGCCGGCATAGGGATTGGCCACGAATCGATGCGAGGTGAGGTCGGGTCGACCACGGTAGGCACGCGAGACACCCGGTCCACTGATGTACAGCTCCCCCGGCACGCCGGCGGGGACAGGACGTAGTCGACCGTCGAGAACAAGCGCTTCGACACCGGCGACGGGGCCGCCGATGGTGACCGGTTCACCCGGCACCATCGGATCGCTGATGTTCGTCATGATCGTGGTCTCGGTCGGACCGTAACCGTTGTAGAGGCGACGGCCGGGAGCCCAACGGTCCACCAGGTCACTCGGGACGGCTTCGCCGCCTGCGACCACGTCGGAGAAGTGCGGCAATTCGGCCGGGTCCACCGACGCCAGCGCGGACGGAGTGATGAAGGCGTGTGTCACGCGGTTGTCGGACAGCAGCTCTCGCAGTTCCTCGCCGCCGTAGACACCGGCAGGCACGATCACCATCGTGGCGCCCGCACCGGCCGCGAGCAGCAACTCGAGGATCGATGCGTCGAAGCTCGGCGAGGCGAAATGCAGTGTGCGCGAGTTGCTGTCGGTGTTGTAACGACGATGCTGCTCAGCGTTGAACGCAGCCAGGCCGCCGTGGGTCACCTCGACGCCCTTGGGCTTTCCGGTGGTACCCGAGGTGTAGATGATGTACGCGCAATTGGCCGTGAGGACCGGCGCGCGGCGCTCGTCGGCGCCGATGCGGCCGGCCGGATGGCGGTGCAGGACCGGGTCGTCGATGTCGAGCCAGGCGATGGTCTGCGGCAACCTGACGGCATCGACCCGCCTGGTGAGGCCGATCGTCGCGCCCGAATCGGTCAGCATGTGCTCGACGCGATCGGCCGGGTAATTCGGGTCGACGGGAACGAAGGTGGCACCCGAACGAGCCACCGCCCAGACCGCGAGCACCGATTCGATGCTGCGGGTGATGCCGAGCGCAACCACGTCTTCGGGGCCGAGACCACGCGAGATCAACTCGCGGGCAAGCCGATTGGAGCGATCGTCGAGGTCGCGGTAGGTCATGCTCTGCCCGCCGCACACGAGCGCGACACCGTCGGGGTTCATGTCCACCGCGGCATCGAGCAGCTCGCCGAGCGTCGCCGGCGGCACCGGATCGACACCTCGGACCGGTACCAGATCGGCCATCGCCTTGTCGTCGAGCAAACCGATCTCGCCCAGTACCGCACCGGGATCGGCGACCATTCCCTCCAGCACCCGGACGAGACGTTCGGTCAGCGACGCGGCCGTGGAGCCGTCGAAGATGTCGGTGGCGTAGCCGAGGAAGCCCGCCATGCCTGCAGGTTTCCCGTCGTCGTCCCACTGCTCGGTGAACTCGAAGGCGAGGTCGAACTTGCTGAACTCGGTGTCCACCGCACCGGGGGTCACCGTGAGGCCTTCCACGTCGAGGATCGGCCGAGCATTGTTGTTCAGCCCGAAGATGACCTGGATGAGCGGGGTGTGGGCCGTCGACCGGTGCGGTGTGAGCGCGTCGACGATCTGCTCGAAGGGCACATCGCTGTGGACGAAGGCGTCGAGATCCCGCGTGCGCACCTCGGTCAGGAAGTCGGCGACGGTCCGGTCGAGCGGTACCTGCGTCCGCAACACGAGTGTGTTGACGAACATGCCGACCAGCGCGTCGAGCTCAGGGGCTCCGCGTCCGCCGATCGGAGTACCCAGGGCGACATCGTTGTCCGCTCCGGAACGGGCGAGCATCACCGCCAGGGCGGCGTGGATGACCATGAAGTTCGAGAGGCCGTGGGCACCGGCGAGCGCCACGACGCGCTTGTGGAGGCCCGGCGGCACGAAGAACAAGTGGCTGGCCCCGACACCGCTGCGCGTGTTGGCACGCGGGCGGTCGGTGGGCAGCCCGATGACCTCGGGCAGTCCGGCGAGGTTCTCCCGCCAGAAGTCGAGCTGGGTCGTCGCCAGGCTGCCCGGCGCGGCACCGCTGCCGAAGTTCTGTTGCTGCCAGATCGCGAAGTCGGCGTACTGCACCTCCAACGGGGCCCAACCGGGCGCGCGACCTTCACGGCGAGCCTGGTAGGCGGTCAGCAGGTCGGTGGCCAGAGGACGCATCGACAGACCGTCCGAGGCGATGTGGTGCACCACGATCACCAGCAGGTGCTCTTCGGCTGCGCCCGGCTTCGGCGACTCCGGTTCGATCCGCCAGAGAGCCGCCCGGAACGGCACGGCCTTGGTGACGTCGAAACCGATACGGGCGAACGCCTGTAGTCGCTCCCACACCTCGCCCTGCGGAATCGAATCGAGACGCAACGGCGGCAGCGCGTCCATGATCGGGATGATGCGCTGTTCCGGTCCCTCGGGGCTCTCGGGGTAGATCGTCCGGATGACCTGCTGCCGTTCGACGAGGTCGACGAGGGCAGCGCCCATCGCCTCCACATCGAGATCTCCGGTGAGCAGCAAGGTCATCGGGATGTTGTAGGCGCCCGACTCCTGGTCGTAGCGGTTGATGAACCAGAGCCGCTGCTGCGCCAAGGACAACGGGATGCGTTCGGGCGTGGGGCCTTCGGGCTTCACGAATCGTGCCGGGGCTCGGCCGGTCGCGACCACACCGTCGGTGCGGCGCTGTTCGATCAACTCTGCGAGCTCGGCGGGACTCTGGTTCTCGAAGACGTCGCGCAGACCGACGGCCGTGCCGAGGGCATCGGACAGTCGGGTGGCGAGCCGGGCTGCGCTCAGCGAGTTGCCGCCCTGCTCGAAGAAGGACGCCGTTGCGCTGATCCGTTCGGCGCCGACCGCGTCGGCGAACACCCCGGCGATGATCTCCTCCAGCGGCGTGCGCGGCGCGACGAACGACTCTTCGGGGGTTTGTCCGAACTCGGGTTCGGGCAAAGCCTTTCGGTCCACCTTGCCGTTCGGGTTCAGTGGCAGGGCATCGAGGATCACGATGGCCTCGGGGACCATGTAGTCGGGCAGCACCTTGCCGAGCGCGGCCCTGATCTCGCCGGCATCGAGGTCGGCGGAGCCTGCGACGTGGGCCGCCAGCCGGCGGTCGGATGACTCGCCGTGCGCCGAGACCACGGCCTGCCGGATTCCGGGGATCGCTGTCAGTGCGGACTCGATCTCCCCCAGTTCGATACGCAGTCCGCGCACCTTCACCTGGAAGTCGCTGCGGCCGATGAACTGCGCGTCACCGTTCGGTAGCCGGCGGACCAGGTCACCGGTGCGGTACATCCGTGCGCCGGGTTTGCCGTAGGGGTCGGCGACGAAACGCGCTGCGGTGGTGTCGAACATGCCGCCGTATCCGCGGGCGGGAGCGATCCCGCCGATGTACAACTCGCCGACCACTCCGACCGGGACCGGCCGCAGCCGTCCGTCGAGAACCTTGTGGGTCACGTTCGGGATGGACCGTCCCAGCGTGATCGGGCCGATGTCGCGGGCCTCGTCGCCGACATTCGGTGCGTGGTCGGCCATCTCGACGGCCGTCGCCGAGCTGGTGGCTGCCGTCTCGGTCGGCCCGTACGTGGACAGCAGGTGCGTGTCGGTGCCCAGCAAGGTCCGGTAGGCCCGCGGCGGCAGGACCTCACCGCCGGCGGTGACGTTGGCAATGCTGGTGACGACCCGGTGCTCGTCGAGCTCCACCAGGAGCTCGAGCGCACTGGGGGCGACGTTGAACAGGTCGATCTTCTCGGACGCGATGATGCCGAGGATCTCCTCGGGATCGAATCCCTCTGTCGCCAGGCGGATGACACCACCGACCCGCAGTGCGAGCCAGATGTTCTTCTGCGTCATGTCGAATCGCGGCGATGACGCGATCAGGACGGTGTCACCGTCCCCGAACGTGACCTGGCCGCGATACCAGTTCCACATGTTGAGCAGTCCGGCCGCGGGTACGAGAGTCGGCTTGGGCCTGCCGGTCGAACCAGACGTGGTGATGACGTAACCCAGTCGACTGCCGGCACCGGGTTCGGTCCAGCGGTCCGGTAGTGCTGTGCCATCCAGCCGCCGCAGCCGCTCCTCGGTCGCGCTGTCGCCCAGTTCGATCAGGAGCGCACCGGTCGCCGCGATCCTGCTGCGGAGATCGTCCGTGATGGCGTTCTGACTGGCGACCACCACCGTGGCGCCGGTGTCCTCGATGACCGAGCCGGCCCGTTCGGCAGGCGCACCCGGGTCCAGAGGCAGGTACGCCGCGCCCGCCTTCCAGGCGGCGAGCATTCCCAACACCCAGTTCGCCGACCGTGGGGTGAGCAGGCCCACCACGTCGTCGGGACCGACGCCTCGTGACATCAGTTCGCGGGCAAGACGATTGGCACCCTGGTCGAGTTCGAGACGGGTGTATGACGCCTCGGGGCTGCGCACGGCAAGTGCACCCGGATGTTCGCGAACACGCTCGTCCCACTCGGTCAGCGGCGTGGCGACCAGACCCTGCTCCGGCCCGGCTGAGCTGTCTGCCGCGGGCGCCGTTGTCGTGCGGTAACGCTCGAGCGAGCGGCCGCCCACCAACCGCGCGGCGTCGTCGATGACGGTGTCCAAGACGGTGGCAAAACCCTCGGGCGCCAGCATGATCGTCGGAACCAGTCCACTGAGCACCACCGAGGCGATGGCATCGGAATCCATACCCCGCTCGGTCAGCGGACCAGACAGCTGCGAGAAGCGTTCGTTGAAGTCGCGGTAGGTGATCCGAGTGCCGTCGTGATCCACGGCGACCGCATCGGGGTCGATGTCTACAGCCGCGGCGAGGAGCGCTGCGAGGTCTCGGGCCGTGTACTTTGTCGGCTCGGGCTGCGGCTCGAAAGCGGGTTCGGAGTCCAGCCGCTCGGCGTCGGTGAGGATGTCCACATCGCCGATCACGGCCGCGGAGTCCTCTGCGACCGCGCGAGCGAGGATAACCAGGCGCTCGGCGATGGTCGCAACGGTATCGCGATCGAAAACGTCGCTCGCATAGGTGATCCGGCCCGTCAGGGTGCGTTCACCGGTTCCGCCCACGGTCTTGTCGTCGAGGGTGAAGGTGAGGTCGAACTTCGCACCGGTGGCCATGTCCGAGACGACACCGACGCTCAATCCGGGCAGATCCACCCGCGCTGTCTCGTTGTTCTCGAACGAGAGCAGCACCTGGAACAACGGCGAATGCGAGCTCTGCCGCTTGGGCACGAGGGCACCGACAACGTTCTCGAACGGGATGTCGTCGTTGGCGAACGCATCCAGATCGGCGGTGCGAACGCGCGACAAGAGGTCGTCGAAGCGGTCGCCGGCGTCAACCCGGGTGCGCAGGACAACAGTGTTGACAAACATTCCCACAAGCGGTTCGAGGTCGGCGTGGTCGCGGCCGCCGACAGGGGTACCGACCGTGATGTCGTCTGAATTGGACAGCCGGGCAAGCAGTGTGGCGACGAGCGAGTGCACCACCATGAACAGCGACGCCTGATTGCGTTGGGCCAGTTCGTTGAGGGATCCCACGAGGTCCGCCGGGATCTCCAGTGGCACAGCGCCACCCTGCATCTCCCGGCGCATCGGGCGCGGACGGTCCAGCGGCAGTTCGATGACCTCTGGAACACCGGCCAGCGTCGACCGCCAGAACTCGAGCTGCTTGCCTGCCGTTGTCGCCGGATCGTCAGGCGAACCGAGCACACCGCGTTGCCACGCGGCGAAGTCGGTGTACTGCAACGGCAGTGCCTCGAAGTGAGGTTCGGATCCCGAGCTGCGGGCTGCGTAGGCGATGACCAGGTCACGGGCCAGTGGCGCCATCGACGCGCCGTCGGCGACGATGTGGTGGACGATCACGATGAGCAGGTGGTCGTCGCCGGACCGCAGCAATCGGGCGCGCACAGGCGGCTCGGCGGTGACGTCGAAGCCGTTGCCCGCGAATTGGGTTGCGGCAGCGAACATCGCATCGGTGTCGGCCACGTCGACGGGCTCGAGATCGACTGTTGCTTCTGACAGTGGCAGCACTCGCTGGTACGGACCGTCCGGCGTATCCGGGAAGATCGTCCGCAGCGACTGCTGGCGTTCGAGTACATCGCCCATCGCGGCACGCAGCGCGCCGATGTCCAACGCACCCTTCAGCGTGAGGGGCAGCACGATGTTGTACGCGGGCGAGCCTGCATCCATACGGTTGAGCAACCACATGGCCTGCTGCGACAGCGACAGTGGCGGCCGTTCGCCGGCGATCCCCGGCACCAGCGCCGGCGTGGCGTCCTGGCCCACAGTGCCCGGGTCGGTCTGGTCGAGTCGTGCGGCCAGCGACTCGACGGTCGGGTTCTCGAAGATCTCGCGCACCGCAACACGCCGACCGACGAGGCTGCTGATGCGGGCGACCGCCTTGGTGGCGACGAGTGAGTTGCCACCGAGATCGAAGAAGGAGTCACCGACACCGATCGAGGGCAAACCCAGGACCTCGGCGAAGATTTCAACGAGAGCGCGCTGGGTGTCCGTGGACGGCTCGGCCCCGCCACCGATCAACGCCTCGAGGTCGGCTTCGGGCAGGGCGGCACGATCGAGCTTTCCCGAACGAGTCAACGGGATCTCGTCGAGGAACACGATTGCGCTCGGCACCATGTGCGACGGCAGACGCTGCCCGACGAACTCGCGAACCTCCCTGGCGTCCAGCGGTTGTGAGGCAAGCACATGTGAGACCAGCGCCGTCACACCGGAGGGCAGTTCGGCGCCCGAGGTCGCCGCGAAGTCGATCCCCGGATGCGCAGCCAGTGCCGCATCTATCTCACCCAGCTCGATGCGGAAGCCACGAACCTTCACCTGGAAGTCGCTGCGGCCGATGTACTCGACCTCGAGTCGGTCATCACGCCGGACCCACCGGACGACGTCGCCGGTGCGGTACATCCGCGCACCCGGCTCGCCGTGGGGGTTGGCGATGAACCGGTCAGCGGTCAGCGACGGCCTGCGGTGATACCCACGCGCCATCGCCGGCCCACTGAGGTAGAGCTCGCCGTCGACTCCGACGGGTACCGGTTGCAAGCGGTTGTCGAGGATCAGCGACGTCAGGCCGCGGACCGGCGAACCGATGGTGATGCGTTCACCCGGCTGCATGGGTCCGGCTATGTCGGCGAAACATGTTGTCTCGGTGGGGCCGTAGCCGTTGAACATGCGGCGGCCTGGTGCCCATCGATCGACCAGCTCAGGCGGGCACGCCTCGCCGCCGACGACAACCGATTCGAATGCGTCGAGTCCGGCCGGATCCACCGAGGCCAGTGCTGCCGGGGTGATGAAGCCGTGGGTGACCCCGTACTGGGCCAGGAAGTCGTGCAGTTCGTCGCCGCCGTATACCTCTGTCGGCGCGATCACCATGGTCGAGCCGTTGGCGAGCGCGAGCAGCACCTCCAGCACGGAGGCGTCGAAGCTCGGCGACGCGAAGTGCAGTGTGCGCGAGTGCTCGGTCAGGACAAAACGATCCGCTTGTTCGTGCAGCAGGTTCGAGAGACCACCATGGGTGACGGTCACACCCTTGG
Organism: Williamsia muralis NBRC 105860; assembly: GCF_001598915.1. GTDB lineage: Bacteria > Actinomycetota > Actinomycetes > Mycobacteriales > Mycobacteriaceae > Williamsia > Williamsia muralis. The sequence goes on from NZ_BDAP01000004.1 coordinate 265,723, forward strand.
GCACTCCCGTGGTTCCCGAGGTGTAGATCATGTACGCCGTGTTGGCCACGCGGATCGGTGCGATGCGTTCGCCGTCGCTCAACACGGCAGTCGACTGTTCTGCGACCACCGCGATGGCCTCGTCCGAATCGAGCTCAAGCCACTCGACGGTGTCGGGACGTTCTGCACGCCACGCCGAGGTGGACAGGCCGTACACCGCCGCGGAGTCACGCAGCATGTGCTCGATGCGTTCGGCCGGGTAGCGCATGTCCACCGGCAGGTAGCCCGCCCCGGTCTTGGCGACCGCCCACAGCCCCACCATGAAGTCGATGGACCGGCCCATGCCCAGAGCGACAATCTGTTCCGGCCCGATCCCCCGCGAGATCAGAAGACGCGCAAGGGCATTCGATCGCTCGTCCAGCTCGCGGTAGGTGATCGACCCGGCCGGAGAGACCGCGGCATCGCGTTCACCCGCCGCTGCCACCGCTGCGTCGAGGAGCGCCGGCAACGTCGCGAGGCCGGTGGTTCCGACACCGCTCTGACCCAGTAGTTCGGCACGCTGGTCGGCATCGAGGATGTCGACATCGCCGACACGCACACCGGTGTCGGCAGCAACCTGTCCGAGCACCCGGACCATCATGTCCAGGATCGCTTCGGCCTGCTCGCGCTCCACGATGCCCGGGAGGTACTTCGCCGACAGTCGCAGGCCCGGATCGGACATGGCGATCAGGGTCAGCGGGTAGTGCGTGGCGTCGAGGACATCTGCGTGGTCGACCCGCATCCCGTCGATGTCCGCAGCCGCGGTCAGCGCAGTCCGGTCGAGTGGGTAGGACTCGTAGACCATCATGGTGTCGAACAACGAATCGACGTCTGTCTCGCCCAGGATCTCGGCGAGGCCGACCGTGTGATGGTCGAGCAACTCAGCCTGTTCCTGCGCAACACGTTTGATCAGCCTGCCGAGGTCGGCGGCCGCTTCGAGCTGGATCCGCACTGGCAAGGTGTTGATGAACAGGCCCAGCATCGATTCGATGCCGGCCACCTGCGGAGGCCGTCCGGACACCGTGGTCCCGAAGACGATGTCGTCGCGGCCGGTCAGGCGGGCGAGCACCAGCGCCCACGCGGTCTGGAGAACGTTGTTGACGGTCACCCCGGATTCACGGACGAACTCGGTCAACCTCGTCGACAACGCCTCGTCGAGCACGACATCCACCTGACGCGGCACCTGGCCTGCGCCGTGGGTGTCGGCGCCCGGGAAGAGCAGGGTCGGTTCGTCGATACCGTCGAGAGCGCGCGACCACGCGGCCAGCGACTCCTGAGGCGACTGCGATTGCAGCCACGCCAGGTAATTTCGGTACGGGCGCGGCGAGATCAGGGTCTGCGCACTGCCGCCGGCCTGATAGATGGCCAACAGATCGGTCATGAAGATCGGCATCGACCAGCCGTCGAGCAGGATGTGATGCAGCGTCACGACGAACCGGTGGACCGAATCGCTCTGCCGGATGAGCGTGAAGCGGATCAGCGGCGGCCGGTCCATCGCAAAAGGCATGATGCGCTCGGCGTGGGTGAGCTCGGTCAGCCGGGCTTCGCGGTCGGCCGGGTCCAGTCCGGTCAGATCGTGGTCGGTCCAGGGCGTCGGCGCTTGCGACGGGATGACCGCCACCGCGGCACCCTCGGAGTCCGTCATGAATGCACTGCGCAGGTTCGGGTGTCGCGCGATCAGCGACTCGGCACTGCGCCGCATGCGTTCGGGATCCACCCCGGTCAGATCCAGGACCATCTGTGCCGCATAGACATCCACATCACCTGCGGCCAATTCGGCGTGGAACAGCAGCCCGTTCTGCAACGGGGTGAGTGGCCAGATGTCGGCGATGTCGTCGAATCGCCGCTCTATCTCGTCGATCTGACCCTGCCGCACGTCCACCAGCTCGAGGTCCGACGGCGTCAGACCACCCGCTCCCGGCGAGACCGAGTGCAGCGCAATGGATTCCAGAGCACGGTGCCACAACTCGATGAGGCGGTCCACCGACTCGTCGTCGAGAACCGAAGCGGGATAGTCGATGGTTGCCGACAGCTGCGGTCCGGACGCCGACTCGGTCACCATGGCGTTGACGTCGAGAGCCGTGCGCACCGGCACGGCCGCACCACGGGTGCCGCGAATGGCCTTCTCGCCGTCGGGGACCCAAGGACCAGATCCGTCGGTTCCAGCCAGGCGCCCGAGATAGTTGAAGGTGATCGCAGGGTCGGGAGCGTCCGAAAGAGCTTCTGCGCCTTGGTCATTGAGATAGCGCAGCAGACCGTAGCCGACGCCGCGCCGCGGGACGGTGGCGAGCTGCTCCTTCACCGCCTTGACCAGACTTCCCGCGGATTGCCCACCCGCAAGCGCGTCGTCGACGTCGATTCCGTCGGTGGTCAGAAGCACCGGGTACAGGGTGGTGAACCAGCCGACCGTGCGCGACAAGTCGGCGCCGGGCAGCAGCTCTTCCTCGCGGCCGTGGCCCTCCAATGCGACAACGAGAGAGGTCGCCGACTCGCCGCGTCCCCGCAGCCAGTGGGTCGCGGCCAACGCGAATGCGGCCAGCAGTCCGTCGTTCACGCCACCGTGGAATGCCTGGGGCACCCGGGTCAGCAACGTGTCGGTCAACTTGGGCGAGAGCACGAGCTCCCGGTGCTTGAGGGTTCGGACCAGATCCCGATCGGGCTGAACCGTCAGACTGGGGTTGTCGATTGCCGACGCCACGGACCGCCAGTGATCGAGTTCGTGGAGAAGTGCAGGATCGCCCGCCAGCTCCTTCAGACCATGAGCCCACCGGCGCATCGATGTGCCCACCGGATCGAGCCGAACCGGCTCCCCCGAGGAGACCTGAGCCCATGCCATCGCGAGATCGGGCAGCAGGATGCGCCACGAGACGCCGTCGACCGCGAGGTGATGCAGAACGATCAGCAGTCGCCGCTCGGAGTCCGCGCCAGAGGGTGCCTCGACAACCGTGACGGACATGACGCGGCCGGATTCGGGATCGAGAGCATCGGTCGCTGCGGTTGCCGCCGTCTCCATCGCATCGTCGAACGCCGACGAACCCCGGGACGCGGCAACGGTGATCTCGTCGACAGGCACCTCAGACGAGTCTTCCGCCGGTGCGATCACATGGCGTAGTCCGTTGTCACCGAACGTCAGTCGCGACCTCAGCACATCATGGTGCCGCCGGACGCCGGCAAGGGCCTGACGGAGGACATCGACGTCGAAAGGCTCGGGCGCGGAGACCACAACGGACTGGGAGTACGGACCGACGGCCGCCGGTTCCTGCGCCATCCAGCTCATGATCGGGGTCAGGGCGACCTCGCCCACTCCGCCGCCGTCGAGTTCCTCGGCGACCACGGTCGAGCTCTCTTCCCGGGCGACCTCGGCCAGTTCACCGATCGTCTTGTGCTCGAACACCTCTCGCGACGAGAAGTGCAGGCCGATCGCCCGCGCACGCGACACCAGCTGGATCGACATGATGCTGTCGCCGCCGAGACCGAAGAACGAGTCGTCGAGTCCGACACGGGGCTGACCGAGCAGGTCGGCGACCAGGTCGGTGATCGCGCGTTCCTTGTCGGTGGTCGGCGGACGGAACGTCACGGTCTGAGCGCTGAAATCAGGTTCCGGCAGTGCTTTTCGGTCGATCTTTCCGCTGGCACCGAGCGGCATCTGCGGAAGTTCGACGATCGCGTCGGGAACCATGTACTCGGGCACCCGGGCCCGCACGGTGTTCATCAACTGCGCGGTGTCGACACCGTTGCCCACCACGTACGCAACCAGACGCTGACCATGGGTGCTGTGGTGCACCACGACCACGGTCTCGCGAACCGAATCATCAGCCAGCACAGCGGATTCGATCTCACCGAGCTCGATCCTGAGGCCACGGACCTTGACCTGGAAGTCGCTGCGGCCCACGTACTCCAGCGACCCGTCGGCCGACCAGCGCACGAGATCCCCGGTCCGGTACATGACCGAACCGTCCGGGCCGAACACGCAGGGAACAAATCGTTCGGCGGTCAGGTCCGGACGACCGAGGTACCCGCGGGCGACCTGCGCACCGGAGAGGTACAGCTCACCGACCGCACCGATCACACAGGGCCGCAACCTGCGGTCTAGGACCCATGCCCGGCAATTCCACACCGCGCGTCCGATCGGCACAGTGTGCACCGACTCGGCGTCGACCGCCGAATACGTCGCGTGCACAGTGAATTCGGTTGGGCCGTACAAATTTTCGATCTGCACACCGGGCAGGGCCTGGTGTGACTGAGCCGCGAGCTTGGCCGGGAACGCTTCGCCTGCGACCAAGAGCAACCGCAGTGAGCCAGGCTCGATCCGGCCGATCTCACCGAGGAAGAGCTGGAGCATCGAAGGAACGAAGGAGGTGGCCGTGACCCCCTCGGACGCGATCACACCGGCCAGGTACTCGGGATCGAGGTGGCCGTCCGGCTCGGCGATGACAAGTCTGGCGCCGACCGTCGGGGCGAACAGCTCCCACACCGACACATCGAAGGTGGTCGGCGTCTTCTGCAAGATGACGTCGTTCGACCCGATCTCGTAATGCCCTGCGAGCCAATCCAACTGGTTGGCAACGCTGTGATGGGGTACGGCCACGCCCTTGGGCTTGCCGGTGGACCCCGAGGTGAACAGTACGTACGCCAACGAGGAAGGGCGCAGCGGCGCGATGCGCTCGGCGTCGTCGACCCGGCCGTCGGGCAGCGAATCAAGATGCAAGTCATGCAGATTCAGCGTGGCGGTCGCGCCGAGATCGACGACGGCACGATCGGAGTCCGCGATGAAGACGCAGAGTGGTTCGGCCGTCTGCAGGACATCGGAGATACGCGAGCTGGGATGGTCGGGGTCGATCGGCACGTAGGCACCGCCGGCCTTGAGGACGGCGTAGAGCGCGGCCAACATCTCGGCGGAGCGCCGGAGCGCAACACCCACGCGGACCTCCGGGCCGACGCCGACGCCGATCAGATGACGAGCGAGCTTGTTCGTCCACGCATCGAACTCGGCGAACGTGAAGCGGCGGTCGCCGTCGACCACCGCGATCGCGTCAGGCCGTGCAGCGAGTTGCCGATTCCACATCTCGATGATGTCGTGCGACGCCACCGGATGTTCCGTGGAGTTCCACTGCACCATCGTGGCGGCGATCTCGGCCGGTGAACCGAGATTGAGCGCACCGACGGGTGTCTCAGGGGCGGCCCGCAACATCTGGGCGAGGAAGTCGGTGAACCGGCGGTGGTGCCGCTGCAGGTCCTCGTCGGCGTACGTCTGCGGGTTGGCTTCGAAATCGACCCGCAGATTCGATCCCTGGACACCGGGATAGAGGTTCATGGACAGGTCTTCGACGGGCCCGGTGGTCAGGACGTGCAGATGACCGACGACGTCGCCGAGCTGCAACACCGGGTGGAACATCATGAGATTCACCGACGGCCCGAACAGGCCGCGTTGCCCGGTGCCCTGGCCGATGTCGCGACGCATGTCTTCGTGCCGGTACAACTGCCGCCGGAGAGCACCGGTCAGCTCGGTCTGGACGGTGCGGACCAGATCGGCGATGGTGGTCGACGGGGTGACGGTCAGACGCATCGGAACGATGTTGGACACCATTCCCCCGGCCCGGCGGAGCTTGGCGGTGTTGCGAGCGGAGACCGGCAGACTCAGGACCACGTCTTCGCTGTCGGTCATCCGCGCGAGGTACGCCGCAAACGCCGCGATGACGGCGGGAGCCGAACTGCCCGACGCGTCGCGGGCCGCCTCGTCGAGAAGCGCAGCGGTGTCGTCGGGAAGCGTGGACGAGGCGAGTCGCGAGAACTCACCCGGGACCGCGCGTTGCTGCGACAACGAGAGCGCGGCAGGCAGATCCGCCGTTCGCTCCGCCCAGTATTCGCGGTCCTTGACGAATCGGTCCGATTCCCGGTAGCGCCGTTCATCGGCGATGATCTCGGGCAAGGCCGCACCCTTGGCGGGCGGGATCTCGGCACCTGATGCGAGGGCGGTGTACACCTCGGCGATGCGCGTCACCATCGCCATCGCGCCGAAGCCGTCGAGCGCGATGTGATGGGTGCGGATGTACCAGTAGTAGTGGTCGGTGCTGATGCGCAGCAGGGCGCTGACGGTCAGCCGGTCCCGGAGAAGATCGATCGGGCGGCGGTACTCGTCGCGCATCCACGTCTGCGCCGCAGTCTCGGCGTCGGGGGAATCGACCAGGTCGACGAACTCGATGGTGTCATCGATGCCGCCGTCCACACGCTGCAAGGGCAGGCCGTCGGTTTCGACAAGACCGAGGTATCCCGATCCCATCTCGCGGCCGACGAACCGCGATGCCCGGGTGAGGGTATCGAGATCTACCGGGCCGACCAGCTCCACGTACTGGGCGATGTTGATCGCGACCTCGCCCAGACTCTGCTGGGCGAACCAGATCCCACGCTGCGCCGCCGACAGCTCAAAAGGGTCGCCGGGCGCATCTGCTGGTACGTCTGAACGGCCAGCACTCAAAGTTTGCCGCTCCAATCTCGAACGCTTGCTCGCCTCGGCCTCAGTGACGATGAATACTTCTATCTGCGAATGTAATGGCGGTGTCTTCGTTGTTCACATTCAACCCGCAAGTGGTCGTTTAGACAGTAACCAAGCAGGCGAGTCGCAGATATCTGCCACTCGAATGGCATGCCTTTCTGTGACCTATCGACCAGATTGTCATAGCCGTTACACCGTCGCTTCAGCGGCCCGGATCAGCTCGACATCGCGGTTCTGGCGAGTCCATCGGGCGTCTCCGGCAGCGCAGTCAAGTATAGACCAGGCCTTGCGCACCATCGCTGACGTTCGATCGGTGGCTGTCACCAGGACCGACGAGTCCGGCCCCCTCGTACGCGGTGTGCGTGCGAGGGGGCCGGTGTCGAATATCTGGGGGCCGCTGGGGCCGGTGGTGGTGAACTACCCGCCTGCGAGCCTGCTGGCGATCACACGGAGGTCGATCTCACTCGTTCGCCCGGCGGTGACACGCTGCTGGGGCGGTGCCGTCGCGGTGTGCAGCTCGTCGAAGTCGCCGCGGATCTGAGCAAGTGCATCGTCGACGATCGCAGCGACAACCGAGCCGTCGGTTTCTGCACCGAGAGCCGGGATGCCCGCGAAGATGGCGGCAACGACAGCGGATCGGTCGTCCATGTACTGGTTCCGGGTCACCGGCATCATCAGATTGATCGCACCGGTGAGGTCGCGGTACGTCAGCGCACGCGATCTGTACCGGACGACCACCCGGTCAGGGGTCACTCGAGTGATCTCGCCCACCGCGGCAGGCAGGTCCACCCTCTGAGATGAAGGCGCCATAGCCCGCTGTTGCGGCCGAATCGTTGAAATAGCCATCTGCTCACCAACCCTGTGCATCTGCCTCGACCCTCAATGGGTCGGCGTAGCTAATATTCACAGTACCCGGGCAGTAAGGGAAGGGAAGTATTCCAGCTGTTACAAGATCCGGGTGTGATCTACGACACACCTGGAGCGTACGGCCTCTGACCTGGGCAGATGGGCGCGCAGCACGCATCGAAAATGAAACATTCGATGCGAATTCGTGTCATTGTCACCGCGTGTTTCGGACAGACACCATGACCTTTACGGTGTTGTGGCCCGCAGGCCCGCGGTCGCGCAGCTACTGCTGAGAATCGGCTTCCATGGCCTCGATCAGGCTCTTCGGGCGCAGGTCGGTCCAGTGCTCGTTCACGTAGTCGAGGCACTCGGCGCGCGATGCCTCACCGAAGACCTTGTTCCAGCCGGCCGGGATGTCGGCGAATGTCGGCCACAGCGAATGCTGGTTCTCGTCGTTGACCAGCACAAAGAATCGGCCGTCTTCGTCGTCGAATGGATTGCTCATGAGCGGACCCTTCTCCTGTTTCGGTTACGCGTGCACCACGGTCGACACACACCACCGCCGGCGGCCCGTACCCCGCATCGGGTGCACAGACTGCCGGCGGACAGCAGATCAGACCAGTTCGGCTTCCGCGAGAACCATCATTGCCTGTATGCGTATCCCGGCAAGCGTATCGGCGAGGCCGCGCGGGCCCGACACCGCCAGCCCGGGCACGGAAGTCATGAGCGCGACGGTGAGGGCGGAATCATCCACCGCGTCGCTCGCCATCGCGATTGCGGCACCCTGTGCCCGTCCCTTGAGTTCGCCGAAATTCACCGCGTAACCCTGACCCACCACTGCCGGCCGATCACGGCCGATATCAGCAGCAGCCATCACGAGCTGCGTGAGTGTGCGATCCTCTCGGTTACGAGAGCCGCGTGCGTCGGATCGGGCCGACGACCCCTTGCCATAGCGGCGGAGCTGCAGTACCACAACGCCCTCCCTCTCAAAACGTGCGCCGAATGCGTTCTTCTCGTGCAATTCGTCGGATGCCTGCAAATAGCCCCGTCCAGGTCACCGAAGCATAGCCATTGTCAGGCCATTGAATACCAATTGCCCAACATTCCATTCATACGGACGATATCGCTGCGTCGAGCCGTAGCGTTACGGCCGGTTGGGTGCGATAGGTTCGTAACGAATCATCAGGTGTGATCGCGTCGCCATGGCGACCATGACGATGACGGGACGGACATGCAGGCGAGGCGGGGCCGAGTTACGCAGAACAGCGACGACCAGGACGGCGTACGAGCCTCCTCGGGCGCCCCGTCCGCCTACCAGCAGTCGGTCGGCGGCGGCCGGATACAGCCCGTCGGCGGCGGCCGGATTCAGCACAGTGTGGTGGCAAACAACCTGGTCAAGACATTCGGTGATTTCACCGCCGTCGACGGCATCAGTTTCGAGGTGCCGACCGGGACGGTGCTCGGACTCCTGGGCCCGAACGGTGCCGGGAAGACCACAACCGTCAACATGCTGGCGACCCTGCTGACCCCCGACGGCGGCAGCGCCTCGATCGCCGGTTTCGACGTGGTCAAAGATCGCGCGTCGGTCCGCAAGTCGATCATGCTGACCGGGCAGTTCGCTGCCCTTGACGAATCTCTCACCGGACGCGAGAACCTCATCTTGTTCGGCAGGTTGATGGGTTTGCGCAAACGCGAGGCGAACGGCCGCGCCGATGAACTCCTCGAGGCGTTCAATCTTGTGGAGGCTGCGTCGAGGCGAGTGGGGAAGTTCTCCGGCGGAATGCGGCGGCGTATCGACATCGCCTGCGGTCTGGTGGTCCGGCCGGAGGTGGTCTTCCTCGACGAACCGACCACTGGCCTGGACCCGCGAAGCCGCCAGGATGTCTGGAACATCGTGACGTCGCTGCGCGATCAGGGCATCACCACGCTGCTGACCACCCAGTATCTGGAAGAGGCCGACCTCCTCAGCGACCGGATCGTTGTCATCGACAAGGGGCGCGTGATCGCCGAGGGCACGGCTTCTGCGCTGAAGGAAGAGGTCGGTGGCACCTTCTGCGAGGTGATCCCCAGCTATCCCGACGACCTCAAGAAGCTCAAGCAACTCTTGGCCGACATGGTTCCACCGGACCAGATCCGCATCGACATGTCGCGAACCTCGTTGACGATGCCCGCGATCAACGCGACGCAGACGCTCGTGGAGATCGTTCGCCGCACAGACGCCGCCCGCATCGAACTCACCGACGTCGGCCTCCGTCGTCCGTCGCTGGACGACGTGTTCCTGAAGCTGACCGAGTCGCCGACCGGCGGCTCCCCCACGGCGACGTCTCCGGCCACCAGTTCCACGGCAGCCCGGGACCGCCGATGACGACGCTGACCCCGGATCGGGTCGTGTCCTCCGGGAGCGATCGTTCGGTGCATGCCGGCCAGCAGTGGCTGGCCCTCACCAACCGGTCGCTCCGAGGGATGGCCCGCGAAGGACAGTTCCTTCTGTGCATCGTCTCCCCGGTGCTGCTGACCGTCTGCTTCTATGTCCCGCTGCGGACGATCATGGATCTGTACCCCGGGATGGACTATGCCCAGTTCCTGATGCCGGTGATCTGCTTGCAGTCCGTGGGGTTCGTGGCCACCTCCGCTGCCATGCGGGCCGCCACCGACGGCAGCCTGGGATTGAGCAACCGGCTGCGGAGCATGCCGGTGAACATCCTGGTACCGCTCATGGCCAGGCTCGCCGCGAACGTCGTACTGCTCATCATCTCGTTGTGCTGGGCCATCATCTCGGGGCTGGTGATCGGGTGGAGACCGGAGTCGGGTCTGCTCAATTTCGCGGGGTTCCTCGGCGTCGCCCTTGTTGTCGGCATAATCCTGGCGTTCGGCGCCGACACGATCGGCGCCCTGTCGCGAAACCCGCAGGCCACCAGCCAGGCCCTCGCCCTACCGCAGTTGATCCTCGGAATGCTCTCCACCGGATTTGTCCCGGAAGAACGATTCCCCGAGTGGATCAGACCATTCGCACGCAATCAGCCGATCTCTCAATTCACCGAATTGATGCGGGGATTCGACGGCGGTGAGGTGACCCTGCGGCTCGCGTTGCCCTCGATCTTGTGGGCCACGGGGGTTGTTGTCGCCGCCATCATCGGCGGGGCCTGGGTGATGATTCGGAGCAGCCGACGTTGAGCGAAGACAAACGTCCGCCGCAGGAGCCGCCGGTACCGGTGGTGCCCCGTCGCCCCCGACACCGGGGCGACGGCGATGCCGCCGGGCTCCAGCACTGGTGGCGCACCGAACAGCCCCCGTCCGGACGACGCCGAAGCCGTCCCGACGACCTCCCGACCACACGATTCGAGCGACTCGACCGCAGCGAGGCGGACCAGAGCGATTACGAAGCCCCGGTCACTGCCACCAATCGGACTTTTGTCGGCCCGTGGACACTTCTGTCCCCTGGTGCCGCAGCCGCGGACTGGACTGCCGAACAAGCAGTCCTTCGCCCGTCGGGCCGTGCGGGAGCCACCGCATACCGAGGTGAGCAGCTCACCCAGTTCACCGATCCGGGCGCTCTGGACACCAGCCACGTATCGGCCGAACTCCAGCAGGCCCAGACCGTTCGTCTGGACGTGCGGAAGATCGCCGCTGCTGCTGCGGCCGTCGACGCGGCCGAGCAGGAGTCGGCGGGCGATCACCGCAAGGACCTCGCGACAGCATTTGCCGATCACCCCGACGCCAGTGAGCGCGGAGTCAAGGCGTTCCTGCGGCACGCCCGCATCCTCACCGGTCGGCAGTTGCTCGTCGTCACGCGGGACCGACTCACCCTCATGCAGAGCATGCTGTTCCCGCTGCTGAGCATGGTCATGTTCAAGGTTGTCCTCGGGGACGCCGTCGGACAGGCCACGGGTCAGAACAGTGCCTACGGCACTGTGCCCCTGGTTGTCCTGGTCGGGGCGATGTTCGGCTCGCTCGCCGTGGGCACCCGGCTGATCAGCGAGCGGCGAACAGGACTGCTGACCCGCCTCTACGTACTACCGGTACATCGGGCTGCGGATCTGACGTCGCGTGTCAATGTCGAGCTGATCCGGATCCTGGTCAGTACAGCGATCCTGACAACCGCGGGCCTGGCCATCGGATGGCGCTTCAACCAAGGTGTCCTGCCGGCAATCGGCATCTTCGGGGTCGCCCTCCTTTACGGTGCGGCCTACTCGACGATCGTTCTGACACTGGCGGTTTCGGCATCGAACCTCCCCCTGGTGCCCATCATGTCGCTCATCACGAGCCTTTTGATGTTCTTCAATTCGGGGTTCTCTCCGATCGAGGCCTATCCGGAGATCCTGCAGCCCCTGGTCCGCAACCAGCCCATGACGTGTGCCATCGAGACCATGCGTGCGCTGGCCATCGGCGGACCGGTGGCCGACAGCTTGATCAAGACGGTCGCCTGGGCTGTGGGGGCGATCGTGATCTTCGCCTACCCGGCATTGCGCGGGTACCGACGAGCCGCGGCCTCGCGAACCTGACCGTCCCCTTGGCCGGTCTGGCCTGTTCGAAAACCGCCGAGTTGGGGTGTTGTTGCCTACGATCAACACCTATGCCACCGAAACCGACGCGATGAAGCAGATCGCGGGACGTGACGCCGCCTACTTGTATCTCGGCGACGTGAACTCGTCGACCATCGTGTCGTCGTACCTGATGCCCAATCCCGACGGGCTACCGCTGACGATCGACCACACCGCCGCCGTGGATTGGTTACGCGGACGCCTCGATGTGTCGGATCTGTTCACCAGCAAACTGATGCGTCTCCCCGGCGACGTCGGCTTGCCCTACTGGGTGCCGGATCCGGCATTCGACCCCGCCGCACATGTCCGGTTCCATGGCGTGACGGATTGGTCCGCCGCCCGAGACCTGGTGGCAGACATCGCGGCCACACCACTCGACCCGTCCCGTCCGCTGTGGCTCATGCATGTCATCACCGACATCCCCGACGCACCGGATCAAACCGGGTTGTCGACACTCGTGGCGCTCCACTACCACCACGCCGCGTTCGATGGGATGTTGTTCAGCACCCTGACGGCCACCATGTTCAGCGACCTGGAGATCACCGACGAAGTCCGTGCCGCAGGCCGGATCGTCGGGGATGCCGAAAGAACCCGGGCGGCGGTGGCGCGGAGAGAGCTCGTCCGCCTGCCCGGTCATTTCTGGCGGTTCGCCCGTGTCTGCGGAACGACAATCCGCCGGACCCGGGAAAAGGCGAAGACATCCGAGCCCGGGATAGGTCGCAGCTGGCCGGTCATCCGGTTCAACGCGCCGTTCCGGGGACCGCGAATAGCTGACGGCGTGATGCTCGATCTCCAAGAAGTGCTCGAGTTGCGGTCGCGCGTCCCCGGCGCAACCCTCAACGACCTGATGCTGTCCGTCATCGGAGAGGCGACCAACCGTTACCTGACCCAGGTGGGAGAGCGCCCCGAGTCCTCGATGTCCGCGCTGGTGCCGATGTCGACGCGGGCGATGCGTGAGTCCGCTTCGGCGAACCAGTTCGTCCCGATGGTTGTCGACCTGCAGACGGCCGAATCCGATCTCACCACGCGAGTCCGATTGATCTCGGCGGAGACGAGCCGGGAGAAGAAGCGCATCGCCGAGGAGGCGACTCGGGCAGACCTCGCGGTGGTGGACGCAATGCCCGCACCACTGCTGCGTCTCCTCGGAGTTCTCTCGCGTCGGCAGTCGAAGTCGGCCTCCACCGCCCCGGCGTTCAACGTCGTGGTGACCAACGTCAACGGTGTCCAGATGCGACGGAAGATCTTCGGACTGGAAGTGGTGGGCGGCTTCGGGGTCCAGACCGTGGCCAGTGGATCGACCCTGGCTCACGTGATGACAAACCGGGCCGACAAGCTCGCGGTGTCCATCACGGCCGATCGTGCGTCGCTCCCCGACATCACCGAGTACTGCCGGATCATCGAGCAATCGTTCAAGACCCACCAGGCCGAGGTCGGCTGAGACTGCCGGCCGACCACCCCACCGTTCGTCCCCGCCCGTCCAGATCGCGGTCCCGTAGCGCCACAGCGGATCGCGTGGGACGGCCCTGCACATCACCGGAGATCGCCGAATGAAACAGGTCACCGCGCGTGACGCCGCATACCTCTACCTCGGGGACGGGGTCGCGACGGCCACGGTGGTCAGCTGCCAGGTTGTCGTGAACCCCGCCGGCCGACCGCTCGAGCTCACCGAGGATCGCCTCCTGGAGTGGATCAGCGAACGGATCTGGATCTCAGACCTGTTCACCAGCAAGCTGATCCGGCTGCCCTCAGACATCGGTTACCCCTATTGGGTTCCTGATCCGGATTTCTCCGCAGCCGCCCACCTGCAGGTGCACCGCAACGTCGGCACGTGGGCTTCGGCGATCGAGCTCGTCGAGCGATTCGGAGACTCGCCGATGGATCTGGCCCACGCACCCTGGCTCATGCACGTCATCCCCGACGTCACCGGCGTGCCAGGCCACGCCGGCCTGTGCAGTCTCGTGGTGTTCCGGTTCCATCACATCGCCTTCGATGGCGTCACCTCGGCGACCTTGGGCGAGAAGGTGTTCGACGACGGTGTCGTGAGCGAGGCAACACGCGCGGAGGGCCGGGTCGTCGGGAAGGGCACTGCATCTCGCGCGGCGCTGACCCGTCGGGAACTCCGGCGTGGACCCGCGCTCTGGAGCCGGTTCGCACAAGAGGGTATCGGGATCGTGCGGGCATCGAGACAGCAGAGGCGAGCACAGGCGGGCGGTGGTCGGCCCCACCGGGTCTGGCCGGTCACCCGCTTCAATCACGACTTCCGCGGCCCCCGCACTGTAGGCCACATCCTCTTCGACCGCGGCGATGTGCTCGAGATGAAGTCCTCGTTGGGTGGCGCCACGGTCAACGACCTCATGTTGTCCATTGTCGGACAGGCTGTTCACGACTATCTCGGTCGCAGGAACGAGACCCCGCCATCGTCGCTGTCTGCTCTGGTACCGGTGTCCACGAGGGGAATGCGTGAAGCGGATGCGGCAAACCAGTTCGTTCCGGTGGTCGTGGATCTGGTGACCACCGAAACGGATCCCCGGGTGCGGATATCGCTGATCGCCGCGGAGACCGCACGTAAGAAGAACAGGGTCAAACAGAAGTTGGCGGAACAGACGACGGGGTTCATCGACATCGTGCCCGCCCCGGTCCTCCGGCTGCTCGGTGCCGGGCGGCCGCGCCGCAAGAAGTCAGTCGCGCCGCCCCGTTTCAACGTGGTGATCACCAACCTGCCCGGGATCGCGAGACACGGTAGTTTCTGCGGGATGAACATCGTGGACAGCTTCACCATGCAACCGGTCGGCTCGGGTGCAACTCTGGCTCACGCGATCTCCGACCGTGGCGACCACATCGCCATGTCGATCACGGTCGACTCGGCAGTGATGCCCGACATCGGCGAATACTGTCAGATCGTCCGCGAGTCATTCGAGACGCACCGAGCCACCATCATCTGAGGTCGTCGACCAATGCCCCCTCCACGATCACAGCGCCGGGGACCGTCTCGTGTCTCGGTGATCATCCCGGTCAGAAATGGCATGCCTTACCTGATCGAGCAGATGAAAGCTCTTGCCGCTCAGGACTATCAAGGCGACTGGGAGGTGGTGATCAGCGACAACGGTTCGACCGACGGATTACGCGAGTTCATCGACGGCCCAGCGATCCCCGACGGTCTCCACGTCGTCTACGTCGACAGTTCTGCGCTGCCGGGGGCGTCGCATGCGCGTAATGCGGGCGCCGAGGCCGCCCGAGGCAATTTTCTCGCGTTCGTCGACAGTGATGACCGGGTACGTCCACACTGGCTCAGCAGCATGACGGCCGCCGCAGAAGCCGCCGACCTCGTGTCGGGATCCCTCGACACCGAGGCGCTCAACACCCCTGAGGTTCGGACCTGGCGGCCGATCCCTTTGCCCGAAGACGGTTGGCCGGTACCGGGCTGGTATCCGACCGCCATCGGCGCGAACATGGGCGTGTGGCGCGATGTCCACGACCGTATCGGCGGATTCGACGAGGCCTTTGTCCACACGGCCGAGGACAACGACTACGTATGGCGCGCACAACTGGCGGGGTACGTGCTCGTACACAGCTCTGAAGCCCTGCTCGACTACCGACTGCGCAACACCTACCGGTCGCTGTGGAAACAGATCTACGTCTATGGGCGGGGGGCGGCGCAGATACATGCCCGCTACCGGGAGATGGGGTTCACCCAATACAATCGGCCGCTGCTGTTCCCGCTGGTGGTGACGTCGCTCGCTCTTCGCAATCCTCTTCTGCCGCAAGCAGTCACCCGTATGAGCACCGGTCGCTGGATTTATCACGTAGCCCACGAGGCGGGCAAGATCCACGGCGGGATCACCCACCGCATGCTGTGCTTGTGAAGCCTTCGGGCCTCGAGAGTCGACGGCCGGTCAGCGGTGGGCGCGGGGCGTGAGCCGAGTCTGCGGCGGCCGGATCAGGTTCCGAATGGTGAATCGCTGCGAGACGGGATCATATGCCCGAAAGGGCACCCAGTTGATGAGATAGAAGGGCATGGCGACAACAAGCATCTGCACCACCGCCTTCGCTCGCTCTTTGGGCAGCCCATGCACTTTGAAGGTTCGCTGATCTCGCAGGCAGTACCTGAAGTATGCCGGGGGCGGGGTGAGGTATCGCCGGCCGGAGATTGTTGCGTCGGCGCCGGGGATCAGGCCGATCCGGACACCGTTCCGCTTGAGGCACAGGGTCAGATCAAGATCCTCGAACACGTCCGAGCGCATGCAGCTGCACGAGCGCGCCTGCTCCCACGCCGTTTTTGTCATTGCCATGTTCGACCCGAACAACCGCTGAAGATCTGGCCCCTCGGACCCCGGCCGCTCTGACATCGCGGCCAGTTCGGCCCGCGCATCGTCGGTGATACCGATGTGCGATCGGCGAAAGCGATCCTGGAACGGCAGATCATATGAAGTGCACAAGCCGGTGCCCGCTTCGTAAACGTCACCGTACTGGTCGAAGAACTCGTTGATCGACTGCGCCCACCCGGGACCGACGCGCGAGTCGGCATCGATGCGAGCGATCACATCACCCCGGGCATTGTCGAAACCGACTGTGCGGGCG
The DNA here is from genome assembly GCF_001598915.1 of Williamsia muralis NBRC 105860. Taxonomy (GTDB): domain Bacteria; phylum Actinomycetota; class Actinomycetes; order Mycobacteriales; family Mycobacteriaceae; genus Williamsia; species Williamsia muralis. Next base: position 282,199 of record NZ_BDAP01000004.1, read on the forward strand.
TGGATCACGCCCTGTTCGGTGGCCACCACCGACCGGAACTTGCCGTACTTCGAAGCGAATTCCTCAACAAGCGAAGCCGTTTCATCAGTCGAGTTGTTGTCCACCACCACGATCTCGTACAGGTGGGTCAGTTGCGGTACCAAGCTGTCGAGGCAACCCCTGAGAGTCTCGGCCTCGTTGTAGGCCGGGATCACGACGGTCAACCGAGATTCGTCCATGGCCCTACCGTAGCCACCGGCGTTGACGGAGGACAATTGGACATTCAGTTTGGTAAATCAGTAGATCAGATCCACGATGCGAGCCGCGACCATCATCACCGTCGCGTGCGGCCCGGACGAGCCGGCCGTCGGCAAGATGGAGGCATCGATCACCCTCAGACCATCGACCCCGTTCACCGCTCCGGCCCAGTCCGTGGCCACCCCCATCGGCAGCGTGCCCCAGGCGTGCTGTGAGGTCCTGAGCACCGGATCGATCTGAGCACTCCCCTTCTCCACGTACGCGGCAAAGTGATCACCTTCGAGCATCGCCCGCAGTCGCTCGGCCCACACCCCCAGGGTGAGCGTGTCAGCGTCGTCGAGCTCACCGAGGTCGACCTGCAGCCCGTGCGTCGCATCCCACGAAAGGGATCCGGCGCGGTGCGGACGCATCAGAGCGGCCCCGAAAGCCGGTCCCGTCACCGGCAGACCGTCGATGAAGTCGGCGAAGTCCCCTCCGTAACACCGTAACTCGACACCGTCGGACGTGTGCACCACAGACTGCAGCAACGCCGGGGGCTTCGCGACGGGCAGCGACGCGGGGCCGAACCGCACGAGCACTTCGCGATGCTCCCACACATCCAGGCTCTGAATCTGCACGCCTGGTGACCGAATCAACAGCTCTGCAGTCCCCAGGGTTCCGGCGCAGACAATTACTTCGTCAGCGGCGAACACATCGTCACCGACGGCGACTCCCGTGACGCGCCCTCCCCGCACCACGAGCTCGGTGGCCGCCGCACCGGTGAGCAGACGCAGGCTGGGCCGGCCGCCATCGTCAGCCATCCAGTGCGCGGCCGACCGACGTAGGGGGCCGTCCCGATTCGAACGCACCCGGTTGATCCCCAGATCGGTCCACGGCGCCTCGACACGCGCAAGACCCATTGATTCCCAATGACTCTCGAACGCCTCGGCATACGCACCGATCTCATCATCGGCAAATGCTGAGACATGCATCGAGCCGCCGCCCTGCGCGCCACCATCAAGACTGTCGTAGGTGTCGGCGATGACCGGCATCGGCCAGATCTCCTCGGACCAGCCGGTGAAATCCGAACGATGCCAACGCAGGAAATATCCGCCGTTGACCACCGACGAGCCGCCCACACCGCGCCCTCGGGGTAGGTCGAACCCCTGCCTGCTGCGATACCGCGCCACCCGGTCCGAACCCGGTCCGATCGGAAGTCGGTCCAGGCGGAGCGCGGATGGCCCCGGCGAACCGGGCCCGGCCTCGAGCCACAGGACCCGCCGATCCGGATCTCGGGAAAGGCGCTCGGCGACAACACTCCCGCTGCTGCCCGCGCCGACAACGATGACGTCCGCGCCGACATCGGCAGCTCCGCTCATCAGGTCATCGAGGGGCGACGCGGGGGCGCGCTTCGGTCGACACCGTATTACTGATCCGCGGATAGAGTGCGTCGATGCTGCGGCCCGCGAGCGCCCCCTGCCACAGACCTGCGCCATAGGCCAGATCGTCGAGCCGTTTGAGCACCATGAACCGCCACCAGCCGACGCGAGCACCGGGCTCGGGGTTCACCAGCTCCAACCGGACCCACTCGTAAGCTGCCTCCCCGACCGCAACGGTGAGCAGCAGCAGCCGAAAACGCTTGGACACCAAGGCGAGGAGAATCGACAGCGGCCAATAGTGGCGACACATCGCAGACGCCGACTGCAACACCCCGAATCCCACCGACTGCGCTGTGAGTTTGGCGGCCGTGCGGGCGGCATCGGGCATGGACGACACCCGGCGGTGCAGCCGCCCGCCGATCATTCCGAAGACAGCGAGGGCGGCCATGACCCCCCAGACCGTCCCCGTGACCAGAGCCGCCATCGCTGCCGCCATGGGAACGGTGAGGGCCAAGGGAGCACCCATGCCCGGATGACGGCCCGACAGCAGCGCCGCGCCGGTACCGTAATACCGTTTGCGGTCGAGGCTCTTGGAGAGACGATGCCGGTGGTCGTGGGCGACGGTGGCGATGGGGTCGTATCGCAGCGACCACCCATCAGCATGAAGCCGCCAGCACAGGTCCACGTCCTCGGCGACCTCCATCGACTCGTCGAAACCGCTGAAGCAGTTGCGGCGCACGATCATTGCGGCGCTGGGGACGTAAGGAATTCGCGACCGGGGCGCCACCGGACCTTCTCGGCGGCCCATGTCGAGGGAAGAACACAGGGCTTCGTACCGGGAGGTGGCGCCGCCGCCCGGCTCGAGCGCGACGATTCGTGGCGCCGCCAGGGCGACCTTCGGGTCCGAGAAGTGGCCGAGCAACTTGGTGAGCCAATCATGCTCTGGCACGACGTCGGAGTCGAGGAATGCGAGCAACTCGGTGTCCGCGTGGGCGGCTCCCCTGTTACGCGCCGCTGCGGGTCCACGACTGCGCTCGAGGCGGATCACCTGGGCGCCTGGCGCCTGGATCGGTACGGTCGACCCGTCGTCGACGACGATGACCTTGTGTCCGCCCAGACCCGGTAGCAGTCGGTCGATTCCGGACTGGTTGTCGCGCACCGGGACCACCACGGTGACGTCGGTGTCGGTCGGGCCGAACATCGGCCGTGGGTGACCGACGCCGGCATCGAGCAACTTCCTGGCCAGTTGCGAGGTGGTGCGGTCGTGCACCGTGAGCCGGCCGTCGGCGTCGAGTAGGCCGCCGGCCAACTCGGACAGGTTCAGGAGCCGGGTCGGCGACCCCCCGATGATGTGGCGACGATCGTCGGAGATCATGCAGCGTGGATCGAGCTGCACCTGGAATCCGGGCGGCGGGACCGCGACGTCGGGATCGACCGGGACGTCGACCTGCGATCCGTCCGGATCCCCACCTTCGTCTTCGCGCTCGTCCTGACGACTTCCGGCGATCACGTGAGCATCCCGTTCGAGTCAGGCTCCCACCGACCGACAGCGTCGGCCAGCCGCACGGCCATGTCGCTGAGCATTCGCCTCCCTTCGGCGGCCGAAGCCGCCATCGGATCGCCGAGTATCCCGTTGTCACTCACAGCTGCCACTCCCCCTGCACGCATCGATGCCATCAATTCGGACACCGGAGTCACGTTGCCGCTGACCATCTCTTCGACGCGCACGGCCATCGGCGAGATGTGCAGCAACAGCGACGTTTCCGTGTAACCGGCATGTGCGTCGGCGCCCGGTGAGGCGCATCCGAACCATGCCACTTCCCGACCCTCGGTGCGCAGTTGCGACACCGCCGACAGCAACGTTCTCCCGTTGCCACCGTGAGCGTTCACGAACACCAACCGGGCCGCCCATCGGCAGGCGCTGCGCCCGTACTCGACCAGCACCGAGTGCAGCACCTCGTGCCCGATGGAGATGGTCCCGGGGAATCCCTCGTGCTCCCCGGCCGCGCCGTAATTGAGCGGTGGCGCAACCATCAGGTCGACCCCCTGAGCCCTTGGCTCCAGGCCCGACCTGGTTGCGGCATCGGCAACGGCAGTCGCTATCCGCACATCGGTGTCGAGTGGCAGGTGTGGCCCATGTTGTTCGATGGAACCCAACGGGACGAGGACCGTGGCCGACCGATCATCCAACTCGGTCCAGCTTCGGAAGCCGAGCCCGCCCGAAGGTGTCATTCGGACAATGGTAGACCGTTGCCGCTTCGCCCCGAAGGGCTTTGCCGCCCGAGCATTCGCTCGGCACCTGGTTTACTTGGCACCCGACAGTATTTGGATGTGACGCGCTGCGCCCGCCGGGTGGCGTGCGTGGTGGACCACTCGACGATGAGGTGCGATACATGGCAAAGAACGGACCGCTGAGCGGAATACGCGTGATCGAGTTCGCAGGCATCGGCCCCGGGCCGCACGCAGCGATGATGCTGGGAGATCTGGGCGCAGACGTCGTGCGGATCGAGCGTCCCGGCAAGCTTCCCAAAGAGGGACAGGTCGCCGACCAGCTCTTGCGCAACCGCACGGTGGTCGAGGCGAACTTGAAAGATCCTACGGACAAAGAGGCGATCATGAATTTGATCGCAAAGGCCGATGTCGTCATCGAAGGCTTCCGTCCCGGCGTCACCGAACGCCTCGGTTTCGGTCCCGATGATGTCGCGGCCGTCAATCCCCGTGTGGTCTACGGGCGGATGACAGGGTGGGGCCAGGACGGCCCGCTGTCGCAGGTGGCCGGCCACGACATCAACTACATCTCGCTGACCGGCCTGCTGCATGCCGTCGGCCGGGCCGACGAGGTGCCCACCCCACCGCTCAACCTGTTCGGCGACTTCGGCGGCGGATCCATGTTCCTCGTGCAGGGAATCCTGGCGGCGCTCGTGGAGCGCGATAAGTCGGGCAAGGGCCAAACCATCGACGCCGCAATGGTTGACGGTGCCTCGGTGCTCGGCCAGATGATGTGGGCCTTCCGCGGGACGGGCCTGTGGGGCAATGAGCGCGGCGCCAACCTGCTCGACACCGGCGCCCCGTTCTACGACGTCTACGAGACCTCCGATGGAAAGTACTTCGCCGTGGGCGCCATCGAGCCGCAGTTCTATGCCCTCCTGCTCGACGGGATGGGACTCGCCGGTGACGAGACACTCCCCGACCAGCTCGACATGCCTCAGTGGCCGGCCATGAAGATCCGTTTCGCCGAGGTGTTCAAGTCCAAGACCCGCGACGAGTGGACCGCGATCTTCGACGGAACGGACGCGTGCGCCACGCCGGTACTCGACTGGGAAGAAGCACCGCAGAACAAGCACCTGGCCAGTCGTGGATCCCTGGTGGAGATCGACGGCGTCATGCAAGCCTCTGTGGCACCGCGCTTTTCGCGGACAGTGCCCGACACACCCGCCGCACCGGCCCGCACCGCAGCCGACCCCGCCACGCTCTGGCAGGACTGACCGACCGCACACACGAAACGACGGCCCATCCCGCGTGCGGGGTGGGCCGTTGTCGTATCCGCCGGCTGTGTGGCCGCCTAGACCTTGGTGGCGCCCATGTCCACCTCGATGGAGGAGGCGGTGATGAACTTGGCGCGTGTGGAGCACAGGTACATCACCGCGTCGGTGATGTCGCCGGACTTGGCCATACCGGGCAGGATCGGCTCGAAGTGCGCCTTGTATTCGGGCATCTCGAACACCTTGAAGGCATCGGCGTCCTCGATGCACATCGGGGTCTCGACGCCGTAGGGGTGAACGGTGTTGACCCTGATCTTGCTGCGGCCCAGCTCTTTTGCGGTTGTGTGCGCCAGCCCGACCAGGGCATGTTTGGACGCCGAGTAGGACGCCTGCATCGGCATCGACTTGATCCCGGCGACGGAGCTGATGATCACGATCGAGCCCCCGTTGCCCGCTTCGAGCATCGCCGGGATGGTCGCCTTGAGCGTCTTCCAGGATCCGTTCACGTTGACATCGATGACGTCCATGAACTGGCTCTCGGTCATCTCGTGGACGCTGCCCCAGGTGAGCACACCGGCATTGACGATGACGTAGTCGAGTCGGCCGAATTGGGCGACGCCGTCGGCAACGAGCTGCTGCTGGCCCGCCAGGTCACGGGTATCGAGTTGGCGGGCAAGAATATTGCCCCCCGCGGCCTTGACCTGGCGCACGGTCTCTTCCATGTCTTCGGCGGTGGCCACCGGATAACCGATCTTGGTGACCTCACCACATACGTCGAGCCCGATGACCGATGCGCCTTCCTCGGCGAATCGGATCGCGTGACTGCGGCCCTGCCCGCGGGCGATGCCCGTGATGTAGACGACCTTGCCGTCGAAATCTCCCATATCGGCCACTGCCTCCGTCGATCTGAACGTGGTTGAGTACCACGCCACGTTACAACAAACTGTAACGTGTTCTAGTCGAATCAACCTGCGGGAGGCGCCCCGGGATCTACGAGGTGGTTTCGCCGAATCGCTTCTCGAAGCCTTCGGGGATGATGATGTCGTCGCGGGTGAGGTCGTGAATGCTGCGGCGGCCCAGTCCCATCAGCGCCGAGTCGATTCCGCCGCGCATGATGTCGAGGACGTTCTCGACACCGGTCTGGCCATTGGCGGCCAGGCCCCAGAGGTAGGCGCGGCCGATCATCACCGCATCGGCACCGAGGGCTAGGGCCTTGACGACGTCGCTGCCGCGCCGCACCCCGCCGTCGAGGAGTACTTCGATGTCCTTGCCGACGGCGTCGGCAATCGGTCCGAGCATCCGGATGGTCGCCGGCGTGCCGTCGAGGTTGTTGCCACCGTGATTGGAGACGGAGATGGCGGTGGCCCCGATGTCCACGGCGCGTTTGGCGTCGTCGATGCGGGTGATGCCCTTGACCATGAACGGCCCGCCCCACTCCTCGCGCAGCCACTGCAGGTCTTCCCACCGCGGCGGCGCCGTCTGCATCCACTGCCCGTATGCGCCGAAGAAGGTCGGTGCCTGCTGCGCCTTGTCCACCACGTTCGGCGCGGTGAGGTCCGGGATGATGGGCTTGCCCTTGTTGAACCAGTCCCAGGCATAACGCGGTCGCATCGCGATCTCGGGAGCCAGTTTCAGCAGGGCCTTGAGGTCGACCTTCTCCGGGATCTCGGGGCTTCCCCAGTCACGTCCCATCGAGAACGACCAGTCCGTGGTGACGATGAGACCTTTTGCGCCGGCCTCGCGGGCCCGCTCGGCGCGCTTGAGGATGTCCTCGCGAGAGTTGAGCCAGTAGGCCTGGAAGAAGATCTTGTCGTTGACTGCGGTGACCTCCTCGATCGGCTTGGAGGCGAAACTCGACAGACCCATGGCGGTACCGCGGGCGGCGGCCGCCCGAGCGACGGCGACCTCGCCTTCTTTGTCGACGGCCTGGACACCGGTCGGCGAGATCATCACCGGCATCGAGATGTCTTGACCCATCACGGTTGTCGACAGTTCCCGCTCGGCGTGCGCGCCGACGACGTGGGGCGCGAACCCGAGTTCGGCAAACGCATCCACGTTGTCGTTGACCGTGATGCCCTTCTCGCTGCCGGCGATCAGTGACGAATACACCGACTTGGGAAGTCGCTTCTTCGCTCGCCGCTGGGCTTCGGCGACACTCTCGAACCAGGGATTGACCATGGGGTGTTGATTCCTTTGCTCACCGGCGACTTTGCCGGGTTGTGGTGTGGGAGTTCGCCTTCGGTATCAAAGGCGACTCCGGGTGAAGCCGCGTCGTTCAGTGGCAGGCCGAGGCGGCCGCCGGCGTGAATCCCGCCAGCGGGTTCTCGTCGCAGTCACGCGAGGGCGGACGGGTCATCAGGGTCAGCGGCACACCACGCGAGTGGTCCTTGTTGGCCGAGGGCACGCTGCGGTCGCCGGCCAGCAATTCTTCGCCATAACCCTGAACACATTCGGGGTCGGGTCCGGCCAGGGGCAGACCGGTGAAGAACTTGGCGGCCATGCATCCTCCGCGGCACGCGTCGAAGTGCTGGCACTTGGTGCAGGCGCCGGCGTTCTGGGGTTCGCGGAGTTCGAGGAACAGGTCGGACTGCTGCCAGATCGTCTTGAACCCGCCGTCGGACAAGATGTTTCCGGCGAGAAAGTTCTCGTGGATGGCGAATGGGCAGGCGTACACATCACCGACGGGGTCGATCAGGCACACCACGCGGCCGGCGCCACAGAGGTTCAGACCGGGCAGCGCACCCTGGCCGGACTCGGCGAACGCCGACAGGTGAAAGAACGAGTCGCCGGTGAGTACCCCTTCGCCGTGTGCGACGAGCCAGTTGTACAGATCGCGCTGCTGTTCGGGAAGCGGGTGCAGGTCGTCCCAGACGTCGGCACCTCGACCGGACGGCCGCATCCTGGTGATACGCAGGGTTGCGCCGTAACGGTCCGCGAGCGCCTTGAACTCATCGAGCTGGGTGACGTTCTGCCGGGTCACCACCACGCTGATCTTGGCGTCGGCGAACCCCGCCTCGTGCAGGTTCTCGAGCGCCTTGATCGCCATCGCATACGACCCCGGGCCGCGAACTGCGTCGTTCACCTCGGCGGTCGCGCCATCGAGTGAGATCTGCACGTCGACGTAGTCGCTGGCCGCGAGACGCTGGGCGACCTTCTTGTCGATCTTGAGGCCGTTGGTGGAGAACTTCACTCCCACTTGGTGATCGGTGGCGTAGTCGACCAATTCCCAGAAGTCGGGCCGCACCGTCGGCTCGCCGCCACCGATGTTGACGTAGAACACCTGCATGCGCTGCAGCTCGTCGATGATGGCCTTGCACTGCGCGGTGTCGAGCTCACGTGGGTCGCGCTTGCCCGAGGAGGACAGGCAGTGCACACACGACAGGTTGCACGCGTAGGTCAGCTCCCACGTCAGGCAGATCGGTGCATCGAGACCTTTTTCGAACTGGTCGACCAGGCGGCCGACGGGCTGAGACGACGCCGAGGGGCGATCGAGAACAGAAGTCATGGGGGTTCCTCACAGAACACGTACCGGCGGCAGGGATTTGCCGGACCGCACGCGCCGGGCTGCGACGCGTGCGGCCGTGCCGGACTTAGGAGTTGGGGACGATCATTCCCGAAACAGCCAGCGCGGAGAGCGCGCTGACATACAGGTGACGGTCGGCATCGCCGATGCCGGCAGCGGCGAGCGCGTCGTCAGCACTGGCGTGATCACCGAGCGACTGCACGACCTCGACCACCGTCAGGTTCTTGAGGAACGACAGCTTACGAGTGCCGAAGTGGTACAACAGCGCTCCGAAAGGCTCGGGGCGCAGTGCGACCGACGAGTTCAGCACCCACGCGCGCTCGGTGTCGAAGGCGGTTGCTCGACCCGACGGAGACGAAGGCGAAGCCGGAGCTCGACCCGTGACGGTGCCAGAGTCGGTGACAGTCACGTCAGTACACGCCGCACATGCCGTCGATCGACACCTCTTCGACCAGGGATTCGGTGACCAGTTCGGTCTCGGTGGTGGCGTCCGACTGCGAAGGATTCTGAACTGTCATGGGGATTACCTCCTGTTGTGGGTGTGACGACCACCATAATGGCACTCAGTGCACAAACGCCAGGGGTTGAGTCGAATCAACACGAGAATTCCGCGAAAACCGTCCGAAAGGACAGGTACTACAGCCCCATGTCGCGGCCGATGATGTCCTTCATGATCTCGGTGGTGCCACCGAAGATGGTCTGTATCCGCGAGTCGACATAAGCCTTGGCCACGGGATATTCGTTCATGTAGCCGTATCCGCCGTGCAGCTGGACACAGTGGTCGATTACTCGCTTGGCGAGTTCTGTGGTCCACCACTTGGCCTTCGCCGCGTCCACCGCCGTCAGCTCTCCCGCGACCACGGCAGCCAGGCACCGATCGATGTACTGCTCTGCGATGTCGAGCTCGGTGCTCATCTCCGCAAGGACGAACCGGTTGTGCTGGAACGTTCCGATCGGTTGCCCGAAGGCCTTGCGGTCCTTGGTGTATTGCAGCGTGTCGGTGAAGACCTGGCGCGCACCGGCGATGGCACCGATGGCTATCGACAGCCGCTCGGACGGCAGGTTGTGCATCAGGTGGTAGAAACCCTTGTTCACCTCACCCAGAACGTTCTCGACCGGCACGCGGACGTCGGTGAAGTGCAGTTCGGCGGTGTCCTGCGCGTGCTGGCCCATCTTGTCCAACTTGCGGCCGCGTTCGAATCCCGGCATTCCGCGTTCGACGACCAGCAGGGTGAACCCCTTGTGCCCACCGTTCGGATCAGTCCTGGTGACAACGATGACCAGGTCGGAGTTGATGCCTGCCGAGATGAAGGTCTTGGAGCCGTTGAGCACCCAGTGGTCGCCGTCGAGCACTGCGGACGTCTTGATGCCGGCGAGGTCGCTGCCTGCGCCGGGCTCGCTCATCGCGATTGCGCCGATCAACTCGCCGGAGGCAAAGCCCCGAAGCCAGCGTTGCTTTTGTTCGTCGTTGGTCAGTTTTGCCATATAGGGCCCGACCACATCGTTCTGCAGACTCAACGCAGGCGTTGCGGATCCGAACTTCGCCAGCTCTTCGACGATGACGGCGTTGAACCGGAAATCCTCGATCCCGCCGCCCCCGAACTCCTCCGGCAGATTGAACCCGATCAGCCCGTACTTGCCGGCGGCGAGATACGCCGACCGGTCGACCTGGCCTTCCCGTTCCCACTGCTCCGCATGAGGTGCGATCTCCCGTTCAATGAACTGGCGGGTGGTCTCCCTCAGCTGATCGTGTTCGGTCTCGAATACAGTTCTACGCATCGTGTTCCCTCTCAACGTCATTCATGCCTGATCACCGTCTGTCCGGAGCGGCATCGATGTGCCCCGACCACGCCGTCGAGGTGAGGGAACGCTCGTTCACTTCATGCCCCGGCAAGTGGGGCAATCGTAGTTGATCGGCACCAGGTGGCAGATCGTTTTCAGGCATTGGGGCCAGCCTTTTGAGGCAACAGGAACAGGCCGCTGTTCGACATCTACCATGGGCGATGTCGCACGTCGGCGACCGCGAGACGCACCGGAGGTGAAGCCGTGCCCAGTGGACGGCGATCGGCGTGACCGCTCAGATCGGGCGGCGGCCGAGCACCACCAAGGCGAAGATCACCGACGCCGCGATCGACCTGTTCACCGAGGTCGGGTTCGACGAGACCAGTGTCGACGACGTCGCCGCCGCCGCCGGGATCGCCCGGCGAACTCTGTTTCGCTACTACCCCTCCAAGAACGCGATCGCGTGGGGTGACTTCGACGAGCACCTGCAGGACATGCGCAGGTTGCTTGCCGACCTTCCCGCCGACATGCCCGTCGCCGACGCGCTGCGCACCGCACTGCTCGCCTTCAACGAGGTGCCGGACGAGCACCTCGAACATCACCGCCGGCGAATGCACCTGCTGCTGAGCGTTCCGGCCCTGCAGGCGCATTCGATGCTGATGTACACCGGATGGCGTGATGTGGTCGCCGAGTTCGTCGCGATGCGCACCGGCACAGATGCCTCCGATCACGGCCCCCAGACGGTCGCCTGGATGCTTCTCGCGGTGGCGCTCGCCGCGTACCAGCAGTGGCTGGACCGGCCCGACTCCGATCTGGGCGACCTGCTCACGCGCGGTAGCCATATCCTGAGCGTGGGCCTCACAAGCGAGTTGGGGCCGCTCGGACGCACTGGTAATCTCGACTAGAACGTGTTCCAGTTTTGTCCGTGGCGTCCGCTATGCCATCAGGCGAGGAGGTAGGCCGGTGACCGTGTCCCCGCACAGCACCCGCAGCATTGTGCTGACCGTGGCCGAGGTGATCGACGAGACCGGCGACGCCAAGTCCCTGGTCTTCGACGTACCGGAAGAGTCGGCCGAACGATTCCACTACAAGCCGGGTCAGTTCCTCACGTTGCGCATACCGAGCGATCAGACGGGATCGGTGGCTCGCTGCTACTCGCTCGCCTCGAGCCCGTTCGCCTCGGAGAAGCCCAAGGTGACCGTCAAGCGCACCGCAGATGGCTACGGATCGAACTGGGTCTGCGACAACGTGTCCGCCGGAGATCAGATCGAGGTGCTGCCGCCCTCAGGTGTCTTCACCCCGGCCGATCTCGGCGCGCCGATCCTGCTCCTCGCCGCGGGTAGCGGGATCACGCCCGTGATGTCGATCCTCAAGTCCGCCCTGCTCAAGGGCACCGGGCGCGTCTACCTCTGTTACGCCAACCGCAGCGAGAACGACGTGATCTTCGCCGCGGAACTTCGTGCGCTGCAGGAACAGTTCCCCGAACGGCTCACCGTGGTGCATTGGCTGGAGACGGTCCAGGGCCTCCCGACGATGCAGAAGCTGGCAACACTCTTGCGTCCACTGAAGGCCTACAACGCATACATGTGCGGCCCGGGTCCGTTCATGGACGTGGTGCACAAGGCCCTTGCCGAGGTCGGTATGTCGCACCACCAGGTGCATGCCGAGGTGTTCTCGTCACTCTCCGGTGACCCGTTCGAGGACTCCGAGCCCGAAGAACTCACCGAGGAACAGATCGCCGACGCCGCATCGGTGGAGGTCGAACTCGACGGCGAGGTGCACGAGTTGTCGTGGCCCCGTAGCCGGACCCTGGTGGACATCATGTTGTCGGCCGGGCTGGACGTTCCGTACTCCTGCCGTGAAGGCGAATGCGGGTCGTGCGCGTGTACGGTCACCGAGGGCACCGTGGCGATGGAGAACGTCGGGGCTCTCGACGAAGAGGACATCGAAGACGGATACATCCTCGGATGTCAGGCCCGGCCCACGTCCGACACCCTCAAGATCGAGTTCTGACCCGCGTCTTCGAAACCCGTCACCGCAGTGATCGGTATTGTGCACGCTCCTTCGCGGTGAGGTGTTCGATGGCGTAACTCAGTGCGGTGCGGCCCATCTCGGCGGCATGCTGGTCGAGGAAGTCGATCAGCAGACGGCGGTCGACGCGTTTTCCCGTCTCTCGCAACATCCAACCGACCGCTTTCTGGATCAGGTCGCGACGGTCATCGAGCAGCGTGGGGGCCAACGCGAGAAGCGTTGTGCCGTCACCGGCTCTGATGAATGCGAAGGTGGCCAGCACGGCCACCCGCCTACGCCAGAGGTCTGTGTCGGCGGCGAGCCCGAGGAGTAGCGTGTGGTCCTGCTCGCCCCTCTCCCGGTCGCAGCGCAGAAGCCATTGTCCCAGAATGTATTCCGCAGACGAGTCGACAAGATCCCAGTTGTTCACCCGGCCCCGGTCCACCGCGGACAGATAGAGGTCCACCCAGGCACGGCGGTCCTGGTCGCTCCGTGCTTTCTCGAAACCGGAGCGCAGGAGGAACAATCCGGTGAGCCGGTGTTCGTGAATGTCGCTGTCCAGCAGGACGTTCACCTGACTGCGGTCGAGGCCACGAAACCTCTTGGCGATCTTCCGTTGCTGCGGGACGGGAACGCCAGCAAAGCGGTCGCCCTCGCCGTAGTCACCCGGCCCCGTCCGGAAGAACTTCGCCGAACTCGCGGCCCGATCCGGATCCCCCCCCTCATCGATGGCAGCCATCACCGCTGCGGCCGACAGGGTTTCGGCGGTGCCGGCGGCATCCATCAGCTCAGAGTCCACTCACTCCAGGACGTCGGAGATCGGCGCGTGGGCGAGCAGCTTGTTACGCATCTTCATCACCGCTCCGGCCTTGCCAGCCCCGACCACGGCGGTGAGCAGCCCGTCCCGGCTGTAATAGACCACGAACTTGGTTCCGTCGTCGGAGATCACGTGCACGTCGTCGCCCGGCGAGGGATGGCCCAGTGCCTGGACCTTGATGTCGAACTGGTCGCTCCAGAAGTAGGGCACAAACGGCCGTGGGTTATCGGCCTCGGTGCCGAGGATCGTGTACGCCACCTTTGCCGCCTGCTCGATGACGTTGTTCCAGTGCTCGACCCGCGACGGTTTGCCCTGTGCGTCACGCCAATTGGCAACATCACCGATGGCGTACACGTCGGGAGCACTGGTTCGCCCGGTCTCGTCACACGCGATACCACCGCCGTCGCCGCCGTCGGCGAACGCGATACCCGACCCTTCGAGGTAGTCGATCACCGGCGTCGACCCGATGCCGAGAACGACGATGTCGGCGGGTAGTTCGGTGCCGTCGGCGAGGGTGACGGCGCTGACCTTCTCATCGCCGATGATGTCGGAGACGCCGATCCCGGTCTTGATCGTCACACCGCGTTCGGCGTGGATCCTGCCGACCATCGCGCCCACCTGCTCACCCAGCGCAACCGCGAGGGGCGCGAGGGCCGGTTCCACCACGGTGACGTCGAGACCTCGGGTGTGCAGACTGGCGGCGACCTCGCAGCCGATGAAGCCGGCACCGACCACCACTGCGGTGCGCGCGCCGTCGATCTCCGAACGCAGTGCCAGCGCGTCGTCGACCGTGCGCAGCACGTGCACGCCCGCCTTCCCGCGGGCGAACGGCAGAGTGCGCGGGTTCAGACCGGTCGCCAGCACGAGCGTGCCGTACGAAAGGGTCTCCGGCGCGCCGCCGCCGACCGGTTCGGTGGTGACCGTGTGCGACGCGGGATCGACTGCGATGACCCGGGTTCCGGTGCGCAGATCCACCTTCTTGTCGTCGTAGAACTCGGCCGGCTTGAGGTCGACCCGGTCCTGATCGCCGATGAGTACCGATTTCGACAGCGGCGGACGATCGTAGGGCGGGTGCTCTTCCTGGCCGATCAGTACGAGGTCCCCGTCGTATCCCTCATTACGGAGATCTTCGACCAGTCGGGCTCCCCCGAGCCCGGCTCCGACAATCACGATCGCGGCGCTCATCGCCACCTCACATCCTGGATACGGCCTGCACATTGATTTGACATCTTCAGCCCGGTCCCACCGGTTGCAGCCCGGCGAGCAGCCAATTGCCGTCGACCTTACGCATGTCGGCCCACCGCGAGACAGCCACCACCTGCTGAGCGGGGTCGGCGGTCGGCACGGTGATGTCCTGGTTGACGAACACCAGTACCCGGGCGCTGTCGGAGTCCATCCGGTTCACCGCCGTCGCCATCACCTGGGCAGACATCTGGGCACCGAGGTCCACGGCCGCCGGCAGTACCACCGCAGGCCCTCTACTACGGAAATCGAGGAGCAGCCTGCCGGTGAGCCGCGGTCCGACCATTTGTTGCTGATCGGCGAGCGTTTGCGGAGTGAACGTCATCAACGCACTGACCGCGTCCGACGTGGCGGCTTGAACCTCGCGTCGCTGCCCCTCGCGTTCGTCACCTCGCGTCTGCGGGCCGATGAACCCCACCACGGCGATGGTGACGAGCACGAGGAGGGCGATGCCCAGAATCGCCACGACCGTTTTCCGTCGCCGCCCCCGATGCTCGCGGCGAGACGCCGGCGGGGTGTGGCGGGGCCCGGTCATGTCGCGCTCAGGCGGGTCGTGCTCTGTCATTGCAGCTGTGTCCGATCAATCTTCCAGCGACCGTCGTCGGCCTTCATGGTGACCACCAGAGCCACCCGACTCTGTCCCGCACCGGCACCGAGCAGCGCCGGGTTCGTGCCCTCGGCAACCACATACACACGGGCGGTGTCGTCGTCGACGTCACCGGTGATGCCTGCGGCGAGCACCTGGCCGGTACTGGGTGCCTCGAGTTGACCGACGAGTTCGAGTACCTGGGGCCGTGCGTCCACGAGCCGCTGATGTTGTTCACCGGATGTCACGGCGAGCGCCTCATCGAGGAATCGTTGAGGTTCGGCGGGATCGATGGTCAGCAGGGTCGCGATCGCCGATCGGGTGTCGTCGAGGACTGCGGAGTCGCGGGCACGGTCCTGCTCGGCGGCACGGTGCTGCACGGCGAGAACGATTGCTGCGATCAGCAATACGACAGCGACGGCGGCCGCGCACCCGCCTGCGAGAGCGAGCCGGCCACGGCGTCGTCGGTCTCGCGCGGCGTATGCGGGCGCCGCTGCAGACCGAGCGCTGCGGGCGGTCGCCCGCGCGTCCGCGACACGCTCGCGCGCCAAACGCAGCCTATTGGAGCCCCCGCCAGTCTCCTCCCCACTGCCGGCTGTGGTCCGCGCGCTCACAGCACCTCGTCCGCCCTGGCGAGTTTCCAGTCGCCGCCGACCTTCTCCAGCCGAACGTCGAGTGCCTTGACGTACCTTGCCGGTTCCGTGCCCGTGCGTGTCTGGGCCACCTCGGCCGACACCACGAGCTCGGCATGATCGGTACCGACGTCGGAGATCCCGGTCTCGATCGGTGTCCAGCTCACCGAGTAGTCGGGCACCGCCGCCGGATCGAGTGACGTCGCATATTGCTCGGCGAACTCATCGGTCACCAGTGAGCGCGCCCGTTCACGGTCCTGCGCATAGGTGTCGGTTGCGAACGAGAACACCTGAGCCACCAGCGGTCCGGCCTGTTGCTGCGCCTGGCTGCGATTGGCGGCGAGCAGGTCGTCGTCGCCGTCGACCTGCCAGGCCCAGGTGAGAGCACCGGCGCACAGGACCATCACGAGCACCGCGGCCACCAGCCCGCCCCAGACAAGGGTGGGCGAACCGCGCTTCGCACCAACGCTCACGGGAAGAACTCCAGGTCCGAGATCTTCAGGGACCCGTCCTCGGGAACCACGTCCACCTGGATGCGGAACCGCCGATCGTCCGGTCCGCCGCCCGGCTCGGTGTTGGCGGGATCGTCGGTGACCTCGGTACGGGTGGCGATCGCAGCCGTGACCAGCAGAGTCGCCCGCTCGCCCGATCGCGACGAGATACCCACGCCGTCAACGGTTCCCGCCGCCTGGGCGCCGATCTGCTGAACAAACCTCGTATACGCATCGGCGGATTGGGCGAACTCGTCCCGGAACGTCCCCGTGGACCCGGCGAGAATCTTCCGGCTGCGTCCGGCGGCATCGTCGGCAGCCGGAGTCAGCAGCAGCTCGACGCGTTCACGCGCGGCCCGTTGGTAGTCGGCATCACTGAACCCGCTGTCGGCGGTGACGTATCCGTACCCGCCGGCGACAGCTGCCACGGCCGCCAACGCGACCGCAGCGACGAGAATCCGGAACCACACCGGCGATCGAATCGGGTCACGCTCGCCGAGTTCCACCTCCAACGCGGCCAAGGCCGACTCCGCCGCGCGTAGATCTGCCCGTGCAGCACGGTCCTTCGCGATGAGGGCACGCTCTTCCGCCGGAGTGGCGGACAGCAGTGCGCGGGCGTTGAGCACCGGTTCATCCTAGAGACCCGGCCGCCGTGCGGGTCCTGCTTCTGGCGGCAGGTCGCGTGTCGGTCGGCAAGAACGGCCCGCCCGACATTCCGACAGGGTGCGCCGGGGTCGGTTACATTCCTTGCGGGGGTGAACGTGGAGATCATCGGAAGAGGCGGACGTATGAACCCAGCACGGCCCCTGCAGTGACCGTTGTCGTCGGATATCAGCCCGGGCGCGGAGGCGATGAGGCGATCGAGCTCGGGTCCGGCCTGGCCGATGCGCTCGGCACCGGCCTGGTATTGGTGATCGCCACCCCCAAGCCGTGGAGGACGCCATCGATGGCCCGGGTCGATGCCGAGTTCGCCGAGTACGCACAGCGTTACGGCGACGACGCCGAGGCCGCCGCCCGAACTCACCTGCGGACCCGCGCACCGGGCACCGGCGTGAGCTTTCGCCGCGTCAGTGAAGGCTCGGTGTCCAAGTCACTGCATGTGGCGCTCGACGAGCTGGACGCGGACGTCCTCGTGCTCGGAACCACCCACGGCGACGACGGCGGCCGAATGTCGCTCGGTGCCACCACCAGTCGCCTCATGCACTCCAGCTCCGTACCGCTTGCGCTCGCTCCGAGGGGTTACCGTTGCACCGCGATCACCGGTGTCACCTGCGCGTACTCCGGCGACTCACGCGGCGAAGACGTGGTCGTCTCGGCACGTGATCTCGCCGGGCGACTGTCCGTCCCGCTACGCGTGGCGACGTTCGGGGTTCGGCCGGCGGACATGTTCCCGCCCGAGGTCGGATTCGATGCCGAACGCGGCGTCATGCAGGCATGGCGCGAGCAGATGGCGGCCTCAATGCAAGAGTTGGTGCACCGCAACGTGATCGACAACAGCGTCCAGACGTTGGTGAGCACCGGCGACAACTGGGACGCGGCTTTCGACGGCATCGAATGGCCGCAAGGTGAGATCCTCACCATCGGTACGACCCCTCGCGACTCCGTCAAACGCGTATTCCTCGGGTCGACGGCGGCGAAGATCATCGCTGCCGCGACCGTTCCCACCATCATCTTCCCCGGCTGAGGTACCCACCATGGATGTCAACAAGAACCCGGCCTCCGCCGGCGAAGCACCACTGACCATCTCCACCCTGTTCCGCCGAAAACCCGTTCCCACCGGTTACCTCGTGGAAGCGGACACCGGCCTCAAACGCACCATCACCACCACACAGCTGGCGTGCTTCGGTATCGGATCCACCGTCGGTACCGGCATCTTCTTCGTGATGAGCGAAGCGGTGCCCGATGCCGGGCCGTCCGTGGTGATCTCATTCCTCATCGCCGGCATCGCCGCCGGTCTCGCGGTGATCTGCTACGCCGAGATGGCGTCGGCGGTGCCGGTGTCGGGGTCGACGTATTCCTACGCGTACGCCACGCTCGGCGAGGTCGTCGCGATGGCTGTCGCGGGTTGTCTGCTGCTCGAGTACGGGGTGGCGACCGCCGCGGTCGCCGTCGGTTGGAGTCAGTACCTCAACGCACTCCTCGGGTACATCCACCTACCAGCGATCCCACATGCGCTCAGCGCGGCACCGTGGGACGAGAACCCCGGTGTGGTCAATCTGCCCGCGATCATCCTGGTGGCCCTCTGCGCGGTTCTGCTCATCCGGGGAGCCAGCGAGTCCGCCCGCGCCAACGCGATCATGGTGGCCATCAAGCTGTCGGTGCTGGCCCTGTTCGCAGCGGTCGCATTCTCCGCCTTCAACACCGACAACATGAGCCCGTTTTTCCTCAACGGCGCCAACGGCGTGACCGCCGCAGCAGGCGTCATCTTCTTCTCGTTCATCGGACTCGACGCCGTGTCCACGGCAGGCGAAGAGGTGAAGGACCCGCAGCGCACCATGCCCCGGGCACTGATGGCCGCATTGATCACCGTCATCGTTGTGTACGTGTTGGTCGCGCTCGCCGCAGTCGGCGCCCAGCAGGCAGACAAGTTCAAGGGGCAGGAAGCCGGCCTGGCCCAGATCCTCGAGGACGTGACCGGGTCGACCTGGCCGTCCATCGTGTTGTCGGCGGGTGCCGTCATCTCCATCTTCTCGGTCACCCTGGTCACCTTGTACGGACAGACCCGCATCCTGTTCGCGATGG
Source organism: Williamsia muralis NBRC 105860 (assembly GCF_001598915.1). Lineage (GTDB taxonomy): Bacteria > Actinomycetota > Actinomycetes > Mycobacteriales > Mycobacteriaceae > Williamsia > Williamsia muralis. The sequence continues at coordinate 301,101 of NZ_BDAP01000004.1, forward strand.
GCCGCGACGGCATGCTGCCGAAGTTTTTCACGCGGGTGAACGCCACAACGTTGACGCCGGTGAACAACACGGTTGTGGTGGCCGTCGTCGTGGCCCTGATGGCCGGCTTCATCCCCTTGGATTACCTGATCGACATGGTGTCGATCGGCACCCTCACCGCATTCACCGTCGTCAGTCTCGGCGTGATCATCCTGCGCCGCCGCGAGCCGAATCTGGAAAGGCCGTTCAAGGTCCCGTTCTATCCCGTCACCCCTGTCCTGGCCATCGCGGCGTGCATGTACATCCTGTGGGGACTGCACTGGTACACCTTCGTCTTCTTCGGACTATGGGTGTCGGTGGTGATCTGCTACTACCTCGCCTACGGGCGTAAGCACTCCAGGCTGAACGTGACCTCTGATCCGCTGGGTGGGTGACGACTGCTGAGGCAGTCTAGGCGTGGGAGCGGGTTTGGGGCGCTCGGGAGACTCGCGAACGCTCGGTCTGCGGAGCGAGCAACGACGAGAATCGCACACAGAGCCGCGGGTCGGCTCGGGAAACTCGCAAACGCTCGGACTACAGACCGAGCAACGGCTAGGACACAGAGCGGGGCCGCTAGCCGGCTCACCAAACCCGTGAACGCTCGGTCTGCAGGACGAGCAACGACCAGGACACCGAGCGAAGTAGTTCGCCGGCTCGGGAAACCTGCGAACGCTCGGACTACAGACCGAGCAACGGCGAGAACACCGAGCGGGGCCTAACGACCTACGCCGTGTTGTGCTCCTGTGCCAGCGCGTCGAGTGTGGTTTTTGTGACCTTGCCTTGTGCGCCACGCGGCAGGTCGGGAACCACGATGACGTCGCGAGGAACTCGCGACCGCGACAGCTCGGTACCGATGTAGGTCTTCACGTCGGCGGCTGCCACGTCGGCACCGTCTCGGGGCACCACAAATGCCCGGAGTCGTTGGCCGAAGTCCTGATCGGGGACGGCAACAACAGCGGCGTCGACGATGTCGGGATGCTTGCCGAGCGCCAGTTCCACCTCTTCGGGGAAGACGTTCTCGCCGCCGGAGATGATCATCCCGTCACTGCGGCCCTCGACGAACAGCCTGCCCGCGGCATCGAGACGTCCGGTGTCCCCGGTGTTCAACATCCCGTGCAGTGTCTCTTTGCTCGTGCCGTTGGTGTACTTGCTGATCTGGCTGCCCGACCGCACGAAGATCTGTCCGGACTCCCCCGTCGGTACCCGAGCACCGTCTCGGATGATGGCCACCTCGACACCCAGCGGTGGGCGCCCGGCGGTGGTGGGTTCGGCCGCGAGATCGTCAGGGGTCGCAATGGTGACGTACGAAGCCTCGGTCGCGCCGTAGAGATTGTGCAGCACCGGTCCGAACCGCTCGGCGACGGCAAGCACCAGGGATGAATCGAGTTTGGCGCCGCCGGAAGCGATCATCCTGAGCCGGCCGTGGTCGATGCGACGGAGCTGTTCCTCGTCGAGATCCATGAACCGGCGCAGCATGGTGGGGACCACCATCATTGCGGTGCAACGGTGTTCGACCAGGAGACTCAGCGACTCCGGTGCCCGGAACCGCCGGTCCATCACCACGGTGGCGCCGGTCAGCAGGCACACCATCGTGGCAAGCAGGCCCCAGCCGTGGAAGGCCGGCGCCGACATCAGCACGGTGTCGGAGCCGCGGATCTGGATTTTGGAGACGAACCCGGCCGGCAACGACATCGACACGGCGCCGTCGCGCGGCGCGCCCTTCGGTGCTCCGGTGCTGCCGCTCGTGAGGATCACGAGCGACGACTGGTGCTGCGGCGCCCGCGGCAGTTCGGTCGAGCTCGACGAGATCAGGTGGTCGAGTGTTTCGGGTCCAGGCTCACCCTCAGCCTGGTCGGTCCAGGCGACGTACCGGCGGACACCTTGGTCGACCAATTCGAGGACGCCGGCGAACTCCGCGTCGTGCAGGATCACGTCGGCCTTCTCGCGAGCGGTCACCTCCGCCATCTGTTTGGCGCCGAGATCGGTGTTCAGCAGCACCACACGTGCACCGAGTCCGATGCCGGAGAGCAAACCGATCACCGCGAAGCGACTGTTGCGGCACATCACTCCCACGGTGGGACGGTCCTGACCTGGCAGGACCTCACCTAGGCCGTTCATCACCGCGTTGCACATCGCGGCCAGTTCGCTGTACGTCACCGGTCCCTGCGGGTCGATCAGCGCAACCCGACTGCCGTGGATGGCCGCATAGATCGCGGGTCCCGCGGCTTCCCCTGCCGCACGACGCAGCCTGGCGACCTGCGGCAGTTGACGAACACCCGGCATCGCGCCGGCGCGCCTCAGTTCCCGTACCGCTGCCAACTCGGTACGCACATGGTTCAGCTTCGACACGCGACGCCTCACCACACCATCGTCGCGAGATAGCGCTGCGCGTAGTCGCGGACCGCTTCCGGCTCCGATCTGCTCTCATCCATCGCCGGGGTATCGAGGTACGAGATCACCAGCCGGACAAGGATCTCGGTGACCGCGTGCAGATCCTCATCGGGCATCTTCGCGCCCGCCGCCCGCAACGTCTTCATGATCCGTCCGGTCACGATCTCGATGAACAGACCGGTCACCGAGTTGGTGATGCCCTTGAGTGCGTCGCGTTCGTCGACCATCATGCGGCGGATCAACGGGTCGTTGTTCACCAGCTGCGCACCGGCCAAGAACGCCTCGACGACCGCTTCCTGCGGTCCGTGGCCGACAGTGGCCTGCTCGAGCAACATCATTCCGTCGAGGTAGATGCGTTCGGCCACGCCGAGCAGCAGCGCCTCCTTGTTCGGGAACCGCCGATAGAGGGTGCTGCGGCTGACCCCCGCGCGCTTGGCGACATCGTCGACGCCGGTACGGCGAATGCCGTTGTCCTCGAACTCGCCTCGCGCCGCCTCGAGGATTGCGTCTTCTTGCTCGCGCGGCGATGCGGTGTTGCGCACCTTGCGCGACGATGATGCCCGTTCTTCGGTGGGACTCGACGACCGCGCCATCACACGCGCCGCATGGTGACTGGCAGCTTGTCCTTGGGCACCGGGAGCGAGCTGAAATCCATCGGCATCGTGTACTCCTGCGGCACCGACCATTCGAAACCGCGTAACAACTGGTGCATGATCGTCCGGACTTCCATCTGCCCAAAATACAACCCGATGCACTTGTGCACGCCACCGCCGAAGGGCATCCAGGCCATCCGGTGCTTCTTGTCCTCGGCGCGCTCCTTGGTGAACCGCTCGGGATCGAAGACGAACGGGTTGGACCAGTACTCCGCGTCGTAGTGGTTGGTCAGCGCTGGAACCGACACGATCGAACCCTTGGGCACATAGTGCCCGAGTACCTCGGTGTCCTTGATCGCCATCCGCGGCTGCCCGGGAACCGGAGCGCACATGCGCAGCGACTCCTTCATGATCAGGTCGAGATCGGTCAGCTTGGCCAGGTCGTCGTAGCCGAGCTCGGCGCCGAGTTCCATGGACTGCGCACGGGCACGGTCCTGCCACTCGGGCGACTTGGCCATGCGGTAAGCCATCTGACTCATCGTCATGGTGGAGGTGTCGTGGGCGGCCATCATCACGAAAATCATGTGGTTGACCACGTCTTCGTCGGTGAACCGATGGCCCTCCTCGCTCTCGGCGTGGCACAGCACCGAGAACAGGTCGGGCGACTCCCCCGCCCGCTTGGCGGCGATGTGGCTCATGAAGAACTCTTCGAGGACTTTGCGTGACCGCAGCCCCTTCCACCAGCGACCACCAGGGACCGGCCGACGAACCAGCGCGACACCTGCGCGGACCGTGTCGATGAACGCCTTGTTGACGCGGTCGGCTTCCTCTTTGGGCAGTTCCAGACCCATGAAGACCTCGAGTGCCACGTCCAGGGTGAGGGCCTTGAACTCGCTGAACAGTTTGACGTCGCCGACGGGGAACTGCTTGATGCGCTCGACGATCATCGGCTGCATCTCTTGCATGTATCCCTTAAGCACGGGCTGGGTGAAAGCCTGCTGGAGGATCAGCCGATGGTGGCGGTGCTCTTCGAAGTCGAGCAGCATCACACCGCGATTGAAGAACGGGCCGATGAAAAAGCTCCAGGCCGGACCGTTTGCGAACGCCTTGTCCTTGTTCATCAGGATCTGATCGGCCGCTTCGGGTCCACGGCAGGTGACCAGCTTCTGCCCGAAGGCGTTCATGAAGGAGACACGACCGAATGCCGCCTGCTGAGCGTCGCTGAAGGCGAACGGGTCCCGGCGCATCTTCAGGATCTGGATCGCCCCGTTGGTGTCCGAACCCTCGATCGACTTCAGACCGCTGCCCGATGGGGCCTCCGCCAGGATGACCGACATTGCTGAACCTCCGCTGTTGGAACGATTTCGCAAAATTGTATCTTCTGGCGACGTCCAGGCACAGCCGGTTGCGGTTTTCAGTTGTCGGCGAGTATCGCCAGGCAGCGGCGCAGACGCTCCAGCCACCAGTCCCGTCTGTCCTCACCGGCCAGGGGCAGCGCAGTGGGATCGATGTCGACCAGACGGGGACTGAGCGAACCCATCTCCGGCACAAAGGGCTCGGCGACGTCGGTGACGAACAGTCCACCGGTGCCGAGGCCGCAGGCAGGGGGTTCGGCAGGCAACGCGACCGCGGTGGCCACACCGGCGGAGATGCCGACTGCGGAATCGAGGGCGCTGGAGATGACCACCGGTACCGGAATCCGGCCGGCGAGATCGAGCACCCGCCGCATGCCGCCGAGCGGCGCCACCTTCAGGACGGCGATGTCGGCGGCCTCGGCGGCGATGACCTTGAGAGGGTCACTGGCGCGCCGAATGCTCTCATCGGCCGCGATCGGGGTGTCGACGGCGGCCCGGACGGCAGCGAGTTCGTCGATGGTGGCGCAGGGCTGCTCCGCGTACTGCAGCTCACCGAGCGCGCGGATCGCTGTGATCGCTTGCTGCACAGTCCATTTACCGTTCGCGTCCACCCGGACATAGTCGATGCGGGACCGGACGGCCTCCACGCGTGCGACGTCGTCGTCGAGCGTCTGACCCTCCTGCGCCACCTTGACCTTGGCCGTGTGCGCCCCTGGATATCGGGCCAACACTTCGTCCACCTGGTCGGCCGGGATCGCCGGAACGGTGGCGTTGACCGCAACCGAGTCCCTCACCGCGGATGGCGGTCCGAGGTAGGCGGCTTCGATACCCGCAGCAAGCCAGGCGGCCGATTCGGCGTCGTCGTATTCGACGAAGGCACCGAACTCACCCCATCCGGCCGGGCCCCGGAACAGCATCACCTCACGAGTGGTGATGTCGCGGAACCGCATGCGCATGGGCAGGGCAACCACCACGGCCGACTCCGCGATCTCCTCGTAAGGCGGGACCGGAGACGCGGAGGGGATCGTCATGAACGATTCACCGATCTGCCGCACCGGCCAGCCAGCCGAGTACCAGTTCGAGCCTCTGCTGCTCCAATTCTGGCTGCGGATTGACCGCCGCCGCAACGGCTTCCCCGTCGAAGAGATGGACGATGGTCAGCGCCACGAGTTCGACCTGCCCGTCGGGCAATCCCTGCACGGCGGGTACCGTCCGCGCGAACTGAGCTATCTGATCGTGGTACTCGGCAAGCATGGGGGCGAGCCGATCCCGGAGCCCCGCGTCGGTCCGCGCGGCGATCAGTAGTTCGTACCAGGCACCGTTGATGGGCGCCCGGCACGCTTGCCGGACGAGCACGAGGCAGTCCGCCAAGGTACCGGTTCCCAGCAGCGCCAGACTCTGCGAAAAAGCCTCGAACTGTCTGGCACGCACGGAATCGGCGGCCGCGATCACCAGGTCCAGCCGGGTCGGGAAATGGCGGAACAGCCCACCCTGGGACACTCCGCTACGCGTACAGATCTCACTGATGGTGCTGCGTTGGTATCCCAGCTCGCACAGCGACTCCACACACGCATCCACCAGCCGCGCCATCGTGGCTGTCCGGCGCTGCTCCTGGGTGCGGCGTGCCTCTCCCATCTACGCGGTCGACCTCTCGCGTACCGTCCCACGCGCGGCTCCTGCGCGCAGGAACTGGCCGGCCTGCACCGTTGTGCCGAAACCCGGTGCGAAGTTGCCGCGACCGTAGAGATACTGGCCGCCGACCACGGTCGCAGACACCGCGTCGTCATTGCGATTGACCATGCGCTTGATCCCCCCGAATTCGGTCATGGTTGCTTCAGCGTATTCCTTGGTCTGGTCGGTCAGTCCCGCCGGGTCGACGACCACGAAATCGGCGCGGTCCCCCTCACGCAGGAATCCGGCGTCGAGACCGTAGAATTCCCCGAGTTCACCGGTGAGTTTGTGCACCGCTTCTTCGATGGTGAGAAATGGTGTGCGCGAGCCGTGTTCGGCTTCTTTCACACGTTGCAGCAAACGGATCCCGTAGTTGTAGAACGCCATGTTGCGCAGATGCGCACCGGCGTCAGAGAAGCCGATGGTCACGCCGTTCTGCTTGATCAACCAGTCGGCGATCTCCGGACGGTCATTGGTGATCACGGTGCGCCAGCGGAACTTCGTGCCGTAGTCCACCACGAGGTCGAGGAACATGTCGGTGCTGTGGACCCCGCGTTCGCGGGCCACCTCTTCCACCGTCTTACCGATCATGGATTCGTCGGGGCACTCGGTGATCTCGGCATCGTCGAAGTCGCGGTGCCAGATCCGTGAGCTGAACTTCGTCTCGAAGTCCTTGCGGAACCATCGCCGATACTCGGGATCGGCCAGCAGGTCGTTACGGCCCATCTCCTCGCGCAGGTGCAGTGCCGCACGGCCCGAACCGAACTCCTCGAACACCACGAGATCGATGCCGTCGCTGTACACCTGGAAGGGCACCGGCAGGTGCTGCCAGCGCAGGGCGCCCCGACCCCAGTTGTTGGCCACTGTCGCGATCGGTCCGAAGATGCGCCGCACCCACCGGTCCGACTTCGCGTCGGCGGCCGCGAGGACCGAGGTCTTGAGGGGCTTGCGGCCGAGCCCGGTGCTCCCGGCGAGGAAGAAGAGGATGTCGTATTTGGTGTTCAGGTTGGGGATGGTCTGCAAGACCCGATCACGTTGCCGCAGCACCTTGTTGATCTTGCGGCGCTCGCTCCAGTGGGCATAGGTCGAGGGCAGTGACCGCGACCGGTAGCGGTCGCCGTCCAGCTTGTCCCAGGGGTTGGTCATCCCCGACACCCCGAGGAATCCCGCGTCGAGCGCGTCGTTGACCGCCTCGAGCATGGCGTCCATCTCGGCGCGACTCGGTGTGTGCGACCGATCGGTGGAGCGACCGAGCCCCATCACGGCGGTCCGGATGTCGGAATGACCGAGGAAGGCCGCGATGTTCGGGCCCAGCGGCAAATCGTCGATCGCCTCGACGTAGGACGCAGGATCGGTCCACGTCTTCCCGCCTTCGAGCGCCTTGATGACGTGATCGCGCGGCAGAGCCTCGACCCGACTGAACAGGTCCGCGGCGTCGACCGGGGTCGTGTACACGGTGGACAGCGAACAGTTGCCGATGATCGCGGTGGTGATGCCGTGGCGCACCGACTCACCCAGACCCGGTGCCACCAGCACCTCGGCGTCGTAATGGGTGTGCACGTCGATGAATCCTGGCATCACCCACTGACCGGCAGCGTCGATCAGCTGGGTGTCGGGCCCGGCAGGCAGAGGTGTGGCGGAGACGGAGACGACCCTGCCGTTCCGGATTCCGAGGTCGCGGCGCAGACCTGGCTGACCGGTGCCGTCGAACCAGGTGCCCCCGCGGACAACCATGTCGTACGGGGCATCGCCGCCTCCCGTATGTCCGTTGCCGTCGACCGGTGCCGTGGTGTCCGCCTGCAGACTCATGTGTGACCTCCATCACTCGCTACAGCAACGATAACATAGAGAGTGCCCACTCGCGAACTAATTCGCGGTTCTCCCTTCCCACACGGCGCCTTGCCTGCGACCGGGCCGAGACAGACCGCTCCTTCTGCTCTGAGCAGATTCGCGGTGCACCGGTCCGCCCGTCGATCTACGTTCGGTAGATGGGCCGCAGTCTCACCATCACCGACACCACGTCCGCCGATCTCCGAGCCCGTTCACGGCCTCGCGAACAACCGCAGGAACCCGAGCCGCTCTGGCGCGACGTCCTCGGGACGTACCTGCGTGATGTCCGCGGGGAGCAGGGCCGGATTCTCACCGGGGTTGCCGCCGAAGCCGGTGTCTCACCCCAATATCTGTCCGAGATCGAGCGCGGACGCAAAGAGCCGTCGTCGGAGATCCTCTCCGCTGTCGCCGGCGCCCTCGGCCTCACACTGCTCGACATCACCAAAGGCGTCGCCGCGATCATCGAGCGGGCCGCACACGATGCAGCCGGCCAGGTCATCGCGGTAGGCGGACTCCCCCGCAACTCGTCCTCGGTATCGCGACCGGCCTCATCCTCGGGCCGCGCTCACCTGCGTCTGGCATCCTGACCTGGCCGTCGGCCATCCGTAGAGGTCACCGCATCGGCCGGTACTCCAGGACCTGGTCGGCCAACCCGTATTCGACGGCGGCCGCCGCGGGCAGGATGAGCTCACGGTCGGTGTCGTGACGGAGGGCGTCGAGGTTCTTACCCGTGTGCCGCGCCAGCAGTTCCTCGAGTTCGGCACGTACGCGAACCACCTCGTCGGCGTGGATGATCAGGTCGGGAATCGACCCTTGACCCTGAATCGACGGCTGGTGCAACACCACTCGGCCGTGCCGGAGGATGGATCGTTGTCCGGCCGCACCTCCGGCGAGCAGGACCGCCGCGGGACCACCGGCCTGACCGACGCAGGTCGTCGCGACGTCGGGCCGGATGAACTGCATCGTGTCGTACACGGCGAGCATCGCGGCCGGCGATCCGCCGGGTGAGTTGATATAAAGGTTGATCGGCATCTCCGAGCTGTCGGACTCCAGATGCAGCAACTGCGCGATCAGTACGTTGGCCACCCCGTCGTCGATCTCGGTGCCCAGGTAGACGATCCGCTCGGAGAGAAGTCGGCTGTAGACGTCCATCGAACGCTCCCCCGCTGCGGTCTTCTCCACGACGTACGGCACCGTGTACGTGCTCATCGGACGCCTCCCAGTGCAACCGGGCGGGCCGACGCCGGATAGATGTCCGCGACACCGTCGGCGATGCGATCCACGAATCCGTACTCGACTGCCTGTTCCGCCGTGTACCACCGGTCCCGTAACGAGTCGTTCCAGATCTTCTCGGCGGGCTGTCCGGTGTGCTCGGCGATCAGCGCAAGCACCGTGTCGCGGGTGTGCCGCAAATCGTCGGCCTGCAACTCGACGTCGACCGCGGTTCCGCCGATGCCGGACGAACCCTGGTGCATCAAGATCCGGGAATGCGTCAGCGCATGACGTTTGCCCGGCGTCCCCGCCGACAACAGGAATTGGCCGGCGCTGGCCGCGATTCCGAGGGCAAGGGTGCTGACGTCGTTCGGAATGGCCCGCATGACGTCCATGATCGCGAGCATCGCCGGCACCGAGCCCCCAGGCGAGTTGATCCAGAAGCTGATGTCTTTGCGTGAATCTTCGGCCGACAGCAAGAGCAACTGGCTGCACAGCCTGTTGCCGAGCTTCTGGTCGAGCTGATCGCCGAGCACGATCACCCGTTGGTGGAAGAGCCGCGTCTGCAATTCGTCGTCGATGATGGCCGGAGGTGTGTAGTTGTCACTCATGACCCCACTGTGAACCCAGCCCGAGGCATGCGAAAGATGTTGCTGCCCAGGGCAGATCAGCCCTGAGCGGTTCTGCCGACGGCAGCAACGCAAACGTCAGAAGTCGTTGAGAATCCTGGTACGTACCGCGCGGTACTCCTCGAGGCTGATGGTGCCCGCCGCACGCATCGACTCGAGTTCGGCCAGCCGCTGGCCAGGTGTGCGTGGTGGACCGGGCGGCGCGGTCGGTGGGTGTGTGAACGAAGCCGCGGCCGGCTTGCTCATGTCCGGACGCTCCGATGTCGGCCGGTCCGGCGGCCCCTGCTGGGCGAACCCATCCGGACGCCCGTGACGTCGCGCGATGTCCATCACCTGCTCACGCACAACCGGATTCGACCGCAGGTCCACCCTGCCTCCGAACGGGATGTTGTTCTCGGCGAAGACCCTCATGATCTCGATCAGGGCATCACTCTTGCCGGACAGATCGAACTCCTCGCCGGTTTCGGTGTCGGTGAACCGCGCGGGCGACGTCCCGGCCAGCAGTGCTGTGCGCTGCCAGTCGATGTCGAACTCACCCGAGTAGGTGTCGACGAGCACCGCAACCCTCTGCGACCGCAACGCCGGCAAGAACATGAACGGCACCACCACGCGTTTGGTCGCCTCGAACGGGGCGATGCCGTCGCCGGAGATGGCCAGCGAGATCTTCATCATCGGCTGTCCGTTGATGCGCACGTTGGTCTGGTCCACCGAGCGCACCTCGCCGATGCCGAACCTGCCGTTCTGTTCCAGGTTGTACCGTTTGCGTCGGCGACGGTAGAGCGACTGTGCGACAAAGTATCCGATGACCACGTCTGCGACCGTGATCCCCAGACCTGCGTAGAACATCCAGCCGGTGAGCGGGTCGTCGATCAGGAAATACGCAACCAGGAAGATCGGACCGACGATTCCGCAGAGCAACGTGAACAGCAGGATCGGCACGAACGTCCGTAGGAAACTCGGTTCGCGGTTGCTATCACCCTGTCCGAAAAAGCTCATGCTGTGGCACCCTCACCCCGCCGGCCCGGGCGCGGTTCTCGGCCCAACTGTCACCGGCTGTCGAGGTGAATAGATATCACAACCGACGCAGCGTGACCGGGAAACTGTCCTTGGGGATCGGCAACGACGCATAGTTCATCGGGATCTCATAGTTGTCGGGCACCGACCACTCGAAGTTGCGCAACAGCTGATGCATGATCGTCTTGACCTCCATCTGGCCGAAGTACAACCCGATGCACTTGTGCACGCCGCCGCCGAACGGGCTCCACGCCATGCGATGGACCTTGTCCTCGGCCCGCTCCTTGCTGAAGCGTTCGGGGTCGAAGGTCCACGGGTCTTTCCAGTATTCGGGGTCGAGGTGGTTGATCATGCTGGGCACCGTCACCATGGTCCCCTTGGGAAGGTAATAGCCCTGGATCTCGGTGTCCTGCACGGTCATCCGGGGATGCGCCGGGACCGGGGTGCACATCCGCAGCGACTCCTTCATGATGAGGTCGAGGTCGGTCAGCGCGGCGAGGTCGTCGTAGCTCAGTTCCGAACCCAGCTCGCGCGACTGCTCGCGGGCGCGCACCTGCCACTGCGGCGACTTGGCCATGCGGTAGCACATCTGGGTCATCGTGATGGTGGAGGTGTCATGGGCGGCCATCAGCACGAAGATCATGTGATTGACGACGTCCTCGTCGGTGAAGCTGTGTCCCTCATCGCTTTCGGCGTGACAGAGCACGGAGAAGAGGTCGGGCGTCTCGGTCGCCCGCTTGGCGGGGATGTGCTTGTAGAAGAACTCCTCGAGGATCTTGCGTGAGCGGAGACCTTTCCACCACCGGGTACCGGGGACCGGTTTACGGATCACCGCGACGCCTGCCTGCACGGTCTCCAGGAAGGCTTTGTTCAGTCGGTCCGCCTCGGCTTTCGGCAGTTCCATCCCGAGGAACACCTCGAGGGCGACGTCGAGGGTCAATGCCTTGAACTCGTGGAACAACAGCACCTTTCCCGTGGGGAATTGGGCGACCCGGTCACGGATGATCGGCTGCATCGCGTCCATGTATCCGCGCAACACCTTGGCGTTGAACGCCTGCTGCAGGATGAGCCGATGGTGACGGTGCTCGTCGAAGTCGAGCAGCATGACGCCCCGGTTGAAGAACGGCCCGATGAGGTAGGTCCACGCCGGCCCGTTCGCGAAGGCCTTCTTCTTGTTCATCAGGATCTCGTCGCAGGCGTCGGGGCCCGAAGCGATGACGATCTTCTGCCCGAATGCGTTGATACCCGAGACCCGCCCGTACTTGGCGTGGCGTTCGTCCGACTGCTTGAACGGGTCGTGGCGCATGGCCAGGACCTCCATGACGCCGTTACGCGTCGAGAAAGGGACCTCTTTGAGGCCACTCCCGGAAGGGATCTGCGAGAACTTGGTGGGCATACGTCGACCTCCGAAGAAACGAATTTCTATAACCGTATCTTTGGCGGAGTTACTTGTAAACCACGTCACACGTATCCATCGGCCCCGGCACACAAAAACGCCCGACCCCAGATGGGGTCGGGCGCTTTTGCGTTTGTTCTGTTACTGCTTACTTGTTGATCTTCGTGACGCGACCGGCACCGACGGTGCGGCCACCTTCACGGATCGCGAAGCGCAGGCCCTCGTCCATGGCGACCGGCTGGATCAGCTTGACGGACATCTCGGTGTTGTCACCGGGCATGACCATCTCGGTGCCCTCGGGCAGGGTCACAACGCCCGTCACGTCAGTTGTACGGAAGTAGAACTGGGGACGGTAGTTGTTGAAGAACGGGGTGTGCCGTCCGCCTTCGTCCTTGGACAGGATGTAGGCCTGTCCTTCGAACTCGGTGTGCGGGGTGGTGGTGCCCGGCTTGATGACAACCTGTCCACGCTCGACGTCTTCGCGCTTCAGACCACGCAGCAGCAGACCGGCGTTGTCGCCCGCCTGTGCCGAGTCGAGGAGCTTGTGGAACATCTCGATACCGGTGACGGTGGTCTTGGTGCTCTTCTCGCGGATGCCGACGATGTCGACTTCCTCGTTCACCTTGACCTCGCCACGCTCCACACGACCGGTGACGACGGTGCCACGACCGGTGATCGTGAACACGTCCTCCACAGGCATGAGGAAGGGCTTCTCGGTCTCACGAACCGGCTCCGGGATGCTCTCGTCGACAGCGTCCATGAGCTCTTCGACGGTCTTGACCCACTCGGGGTCGCCTTCGAGTGCCTTCAGGGCCGAAACCTTGATGACCGGAGCGTCTTCGTCGAAGTCCTGTGCAGCGAGGAGCTCGCGCACCTCCATCTCGACCAGCTCGATGATCTCGTCGTCATCAACCATGTCGGCCTTGTTCAGCGCGACCAGGATGTAAGGCACGCCGACCTGACGCGCGAGCAGCACGTGCTCGCGGGTCTGCGGCATCGGGCCGTCGGTGGCGGCGACCACGAGGATGGCGCCGTCCATCTGGGCTGCACCGGTGATCATGTTCTTGATGTAGTCCGCGTGACCAGGAGCATCGACGTGGGCGTAGTGACGCTTCTCCGTCTGGTACTCAACATGCGAGATGTTGATCGTGATACCACGAGCCTTCTCTTCCGGAGCCTTGTCGATCTGATCGAACGCAAAGCTCGCGTTGAGATCCGGGAACTTGTCGTGCAACACCTTGGTGATGGCCGCCGTCAGCGTGGTCTTGCCGTGGTCGACGTGACCGATGGTGCCGATGTTCACGTGCGGCTTGGTCCGCTCGAACTTCGCCTTCGCCACTTGATTGTCCTCCTGGACTTGTTGTCGTGAACCGGAATCTTCCGGGTTTCACTGGGTGTTTAGTTCTTGCGCGGCAAGGGACTCACGTCCCCCGCCGGCAAGCGATTCTTATCTGCTGTGCGCCGGTGGCGCTATCGCCGAGGCGACGGGAGAGTAATCACTCACCCGTTGCTTTGGCAATGATCTCCTTCGACACGTTCGCCGGTACTTCAGCGTACGAGTCGAACACCATGGAGTAGTTTGCCCGGCCCTGGGTCTTCGACCGGAGGTCTCCGATGTAGCCGAACATCTCCGACAGCGGAACCAGTGCCTTGACGACACGGGCGCCACTGCGCTCTTCCATGGCCTGGATTTGACCACGGCGTGAGTTGAGGTCGCCGATCACGTCACCCATGTAGTCCTCGGGCGTCGTGACCTCTACGGCCATCAACGGTTCCAGGATCACCGGGCCCGCCATCCTGGCTGCTTCTTTCATCGCAGCCGATCCGGCGATCTTGAACGCCATCTCCGACGAGTCGACGTCATGGTAGGCGCCGTCGAGCAGAGTGAACTTCAAGTTGACCAGCGGGTAGCCCGCGAGCACGCCGTACTGCATCGCGTCCTGGGCGCCGGCATCCACAGAGGGGATGTACTCACGCGGGACGCGACCACCGGTCACGGCATTGACGAACTCGTAGGTGGCGCCGTCTTCGGCATCCACCAACGGCTCCAGCTTGACGATGACCTTTGCGAACTGGCCACTGCCACCGGTCTGCTTCTTGTGGGTGTAGTCGTGCTTCTCGACCGTCTTGCGGATGGTCTCTCGGTAGGCCACCTGGGGCTTACCGACGTTGGCCTCGACCTTGAACTCGCGCTTCATGCGGTCGACCAGGATGTCGAGGTGGAGCTCGCCCATGCCGCCGATGACGGTCTGGCCGGTCTCGTCGTCCAGCTTGACCGAGAACGTGGGGTCCTCTTCGGCCAGTTTCTGGATGGCGACACCCAGCTTTTCCTGGTCGGATTTGGTCTTCGGCTCGATCGAGACGTTGATGACCGGGTCCGGGAAGCTCATCGATTCCAGGACGATCGGTGCATTCGAGTCGCACAAGGTGTCACCGGTGGTGGTGTCCTTGAGGCCGATCATCGCGTAGATGTGGCCTGCCGTGGCATCCTCGACCGGCATTTCCTTGTTGGCGTGCATCTGGAACAGCTTGCCGATGCGCTCTTTCTTGCCCTTGGTGGCATTGAGCACGCCGGTGCCTGCCGTGATGTGCCCGGAGTACACACGCACGAACGTCAGCTTGCCGAAGAACGGGTGCGAGGCGATCTTGAATGCCAGCGCCGCGAACGGCTCGTCGGACGACGGCTTGCGCGACAGGATCTCTTCTTCGTTGCCGACCGCGTGACCTTCCACAGAGGGAACGTCGAGCGGGCTGGGCAGGTAGTCGATGACCGCGTCGAGCATGGGCTGCACGCCCTTGTTCTTGAACGCCGAGCCGCACAGCACCGGGTACAGCTCACGGGTGACGGTGAGCTTGCGGATGGCCGCCTTGACCTCGGCGATGCTGAGCTCTTCGCCACCGAAGTACTTCTCGAGCAGCGCTTCGTCGGTCTCGGCGACCGTCTCCATCAGCTTCTCGCGGTACTCCTTGGCCTTCTCCAGCAGATCGGCCGGGATCTCCTCGATGGTCGGCTCGGCACCGGTCGGCACTACGCCGCGCCAGGTGATCGCCTTCATCTCGATGAGGTCCACGACGCCGTCGAAGTCGTCCTCGGCACCGATCGGCAGCTGGAGAACCAGCGGCTTGGCACCGAGACGCTCTTCGATGGTGCGCACCGTGAAGTAGAAGTCGGCGCCCAGCTTGTCCATCTTGTTGACGAAGCAGATACGGGGGACTTCGTACTTCTCGGCCTGCCGCCAGACCTGCTCGGACTGCGGCTCCACGCCTTCTTTACCGTCGAACACCGCTACCGCACCGTCGAGCACACGCAGGCTTCGCTCCACCTCGACGGTGAAGTCGACGTGCCCGGGGGTGTCGATGATGTTGATCTGGTTCTTGTTCCAGAAACAGGTCACCGCAGCGGAGGTGATGGTGATACCCCGCTCCTTCTCCTGCTCCATCCAGTCGGTCGTCGAGGCGCCGTCGTGCGTCTCGCCGATCTTGTAGTTGACGCCGGTGTAGAAGAGGATTCGCTCGGTGGTGGTGGTCTTGCCGGCATCGATGTGAGCCATGATGCCGATGTTGCGAACCTTGTTGAGGTCGCTGAGCACTTCCTGTGCCACTTAATTCCTCACTCTGTATTGCCTGAAAGTTGTTGTAGCCGCCGGCCTGGAGGGCAGGCGGCCCGTTGTCACCAGCGGTAGTGCGCGAACGCCCGGTTGGCCTCGGCCATCTTGTGGGTGTCCTCGCGGCGCTTGACTGCTGCGCCGAGACCGTTGCTGGCGTCGAGCAGCTCGTTGGCGAGACGCTCGACCATCGTCTTCTCGCGACGCTGGCGACTGAAGGTCACCAACCAACGCAGCGCGAGCGTGTTGGCGCGGCCCGGCTTGACCTCGATGGGCACCTGGTAGGTGGCGCCACCGACGCGACGGCTCTTGACCTCGAGGGCCGGACGGACGTTGTCCAGCGCGCGCTTGAGGGTGACGACCGGATCGGTACCGGTCTTCTCACGAGCCTGTTCCAGGGCCTGGTAGACGATCCGCTCGGCGGTCGACTTCTTGCCGTCCAGCAGGATCTTGTTGACCAGCTGGGTCACGACGGGGCTGCCGTAGACCGGGTCGTTGATCAGGGGGCGCTTGGGTGCGGGTCCTTTACGTGGCATCAGCCCTTCTCCTTCTTCGCGCCGTACTTGCTGCGACCCTGCTTGCGAGCCTTGACACCCTGGGTGTCGAGCGAGCCGCGGATGACCTTGTAACGCACACCCGGGAGGTCCTTCACACGACCACCGCGGACGAGCACCATCGAGTGCTCCTGCAGGTTGTGGCCTTCACCGGGGATGTATGCGGTCACCTCGACCGAGCTGGTGAGACGAACACGAGCCACCTTCCGGAGCGCCGAGTTCGGCTTCTTCGGGGTGGTTGTGTAGACGCGAGTGCACACGCCGCGTCGCTGCGGGCTGCCCTTCAGCGCTGCCGTCTTCTGCTTGGCAGGCTTGTCATGGCGGCCCTTACGGACCAGCTGGTTGATAGTTGGCACTGAGAGTTCTTCCTTTGTTTGGCGTTCTTCGTCTCTGCTGCGGTTTCTGCTCCGGGCAAGTCCGATGTGATCGGTTCTTCCGCAGTACGCCCCACCGAGGCAAACGCCCTGGTCAGGTGTGGCCTTCCCTACCCCTTGGTCGGGCGTGTCGAAATTGCCCGACGCGACAGTTGAAGGCACGCAGATGGACCCGGCCGATCTAGAATATGGCGGAGGCCGGGCACCAGCGGTCAACTCTACCGACCGTGCGACCGCAGGTCAAAATCGTCCAGGACCGCTGCCGACCTGAGCGATCCTGCAGGTTGTCGCCTGTTCGTGCGCAGCCACTCAACGGCCCTCGCGGCCCCTGAACGCGTCCACCGCCGCCTCGATCGTGGGATGGAAACGGTCGGGGCCGAATCTGTCTCCCAGGCCGAATCGGATGAGCCTGTCTTTCATGGGCCCCTTCATCTCCGCGAAGACCAGACGGATGCCCTTGCTCGCCAGATAGGTGTCGAGATCGACGAGTTCGTCGACCGCGGTGGTGTCGATGCCGGTCACCGGTTCGGCCGCCACGATCACCCAGTCGACCCGCTCGTGGGCCGCCGCGACCACCGACCGGACGTAGTCGTCGAAGATGCCGCCGTTCGCGAAGAACAGCGGTGCATCAAAGCGGACGAGGACAAGACCCGGGATGCGGCGACCGCCCGGGTGGCGCGCGATGTCGTGGAAGCCAGGGCGGTCGGCGACCTGAACGAGCTCGGTGCGGTAGGGCTGCCAGGCCCGCGCGACCACGGCGACAAAGGACAGGCCGATCGCGACCAGGACCCCCTCGAGCACCCCGACCAGCGCGACGCCCACGAAGGCCGCGACCGCGAGAGCGAACTCGATCCTGCTCATCCGGAACATCCGGACCATGCCGCTCACGTCGACCAGAGCGGTGGCGGCCACGATCACCACGGCGGCGAGTGTGGCGTCGGGGAGGTAGGCGGTGACGCCCGGAGCTGCGAGCACGAAGACCAGGACGGCGAGGGCCCCGACGACTCCCGCGAGTTGGGTCTTGGCCCCGGCCTGCTCGGCCACGGGGGTGCGTGATCCACTCGCCGAGATCGGGAAGCCGCTGAAGAGGCCGCCGGCGATGTTGGCCACGCCGATTGCCTTCATCTCCGTGCTCCCGTTCACCTCTTCGCCGTGGCGGGCCGCGAACGTGCGGGACAGAACGCCTGTGTCGGCGAAAGCGATCAGCGCGATGCCGGCCGCGGGCCCGACGAGCTTGACCACGTCCGACCAGTCGACTCCCCCGAACGACGGCAGCGGCATGCCGTCGGGCAACGCGCCGACCATCCCGACGTCATCGGTGAGACCCAGGGCCGCGGACACGATGATCGCCGCCACGACGGCCACGAGAACCCCTGGCACGCGGGGTAACCAGAGCCGGAAGGCGACGATGATCGCCAGTGAGCCGAAACCGATTGTGGCGGTGACAAGGTCGACGCCGCCGCTGAATACAGCGTGGGCGGTCTCCCAACCCTGCTCGATCAGGTTGTCCGCATCGACGGAGAAGCCGAGCAGTTTCGGCAACTGGCCGACGACCACGATGAGCGCGATCGCGTTCAGATATCCGAGCCGGATCGGTTTCGACAGCAGGTCGGTGACGAACCCCAGCCGAAGGAACCCGGCGACGAGCAAGATGAGACCGACGAGGACTGCGAGGATTCCGGCGAGGGCGAGCGCGGTCTCCGGGTCTCCGGTCACCGCCAGCGGCACCACCGCCGCGGCGATCAGGGGCGCGAGCGACGAATCCGGTCCGAGGACAAGGATTTTCGACGGGCCCACCACCGCATACGCCAGGAGCGGGACGATGGTGGCATACAGGCCGGCATACGCGGGCAACCCTGCCGCCTCTGCGTAACCCATCCCGGCCGGGATCAGCAGCGCGGTCAACACCAGGCCCGCGGTGATGTCGGGACGCAGCCACTCCCGGCGATACTGCCGCGCGGTCGCGACCCCGGGCAAGCGGGCGAATACATCCGTCAAAGCGGTTCCCACGACTCCATCTCAGTCCGGTGCTGCAGACCAGTTCTCGGTTCCGGCGAGTCTATTCGCCTGTGCCGGCCCCTGATCGGACAATGCTGTTCGTCGCCCGCCTGCCGACGCCCGGCCCTACTGTTAGCAAATGTCACCATTTGAGCGGACGCTGTCGCCGATGACGCGCACCGCACGACGCTGCTGCGGCCCGTTCCTCGTTGCTCTCACCGTCGGTGCGGGCTTGGTCGTCGCCCCATCCGGCCCGGCGGCAGCGGCGCCCACACCGATCGTCTGCCCGGCTTCCGGTCCGTGGGTGGGGGCCTGGAGCGCGCCTGCAAGCGACGGGGCACTGTCCCCGGATGGACCTCCGAGTCCCTACTTCCCGCCCGTCGACCCCAGCCTCGTGCCCAATCCCGAGGTCGACAACTCGACGGTCCGGTCTGTCATCGTCCCGACCCGCGCCGGTGAGGTTCTCCGCGTGGACCTGTCCAACGAGTACGGCGAGGGGCCGGTGACCTTCACATCGGTGAGTGTGGGAAAACAGGCCACCGGCGCGGGCGTGTCGAATCCCGTTCCGCTCTTGTTCGGTGGACAGCCGACGGTGACGGTGCCTGCCGGCGGCGAGGTGGTCAGTGACCCCATGCCGTACGCCTTCCAGGCTTTCGAAGCACTGTCGATCAGTACCTTCACCCCTGACGACGTGGCGTCGGCAACCCGGCACTGGGTGGCGCGTCAGCGCTCGTACCTCACGGCCACCGGGGCCGGCGACAAGACACTCGACACCAGTGGCGCCGCGTTCGGCACCACCACGACGTCGCGGCTCTTCGTGACCGGGATGGACACCCTGGCCCCCGGAACGGGAGCGGTTGTCACACTTGGGGATTCTCTGACCGATGGCTATCAGACGGGCACACCAAACCCGACCGGACCGTCTCCCGAACTGCCCGCCGGCCTCGACGAGAACGTCCGATGGCCCGACCGCCTGGCCCGCCGGATCAACGAGCAGGGACTGCCGCTGACGGTTGTCAACGCCGGGATCTCGGGCAACAGGGTCGGTTTCGATGCGGCCGAGGGGCAGTCAGGGCTCATCAACACCTCTCGTGGGGATTCGGCATTGACTCGACTGGACCGAGACGTTCTGTCGGTTCCCAACGTGCGCACCGTTGTCCTGTTCGAAGGCATCAACGATCTGGGCCAGGCTCCCGGCGTCACCGTCGATCAGCTGACGCAGAACTATCAGACGATCATCGACACGCTGCACCGGCGCGGAATCCGCGTCCTGCAGGGCACCATCACCCCTGCCGGGGGCCATACCGGGCAGGGCAGTTACGGCACGACTGCGACCAACGATCTGCGCAACCAGGTCAACGAGTGGATCCGCACCAGCAGTCCCGCCGACGGTGTCGTGGACTTCGACAAGGCTGTCGCCGACCCGGCGAATCCTTCTGCTCTCCTTCCTGCCTACGACGACGGCGATCACCTCCACCTCAGCATCGCCGGCTACCAGAAGTTGGCCGACACCGTCGCTTTGGGTCAGCTGGCCGACAACTGTGGATCAGGATCGTCTGGTTCCTCCGATTCGGCCTGGGGTTCGGCGGCGTAGTCCTGCGCCACCGGCGCTCGTCCGGCGATCGACGCCCCAGGGACATCCGCCCTCGGGGCGCCCGGTTCCGCAGTGCTCCCGCCTACCGCGGGGGTAGCGTCGCGGGTGCAGATGAACAGCCGATCGCACACCCAGCCGAATCGCCCCGACATCGCCCAGTCGTGGCAGCGATCGCTGCTGGGTGGGCTGAAGCCAGGTGACTCGCCGGACGTGCGGCCTGTGGACATCTCATCGACCGAACACCCGTTGCTGCGGGCCGCCGGCCCGGTCATCGACGCCGTGGCACATCAATTGGCCGAGTCCAACACGGCCCTGCTGCTGGTGGATTCCGATGCCCGGCTCGTGTCCCGCACGTTCGGCGGGGTCCAGGTCGAGCAGGCACTGGAATCGGTGGGCGCGGTGTGCGGCGCCGAGTTCAGCGAGGACACGATGGGGACCACCGCGCTCGGTACCCCGCTCGAGATCCGGGACGGCATCGTCATCAATGCCGCCGAACACTTCCTCGAACAGTTCCGCAGCATCAGTTGTTATGGGCGGCCCATCCTCCATCCCGTCTCTCGTCGGCTGGAGGGGATCGTCTGCATGAGCAACCTCGAACCGACCGTCAATCCGCTGTTCGCGCCGTTTGTCGACCGGATCGCAGACGATATCGAGCAGCGGCTCCTCGAGGGGTCGAGGGCGCGGCAGACGGCGGTGGTGGAGGCGTTTCAGCGTGTCGCGCCCCGTCGCGATGTCGCCGTCGTCGCAGTCGGTGACGATCTGTTGCTGACCAATGCCCTTGCCGCCGACTTCCTCGCCTCCGCGGATTTCGGAACCCTCCGCGCACTGGCCGCCGATCTGGGTGCAGACGAGCGCCGAACGCAACTCGCACTGGTGTCGGGCAACATCGTGGAGATCGTCGGCCGGCGGGTGTCCGGCAGTGCCGGCGGCGCGCTCTTCCGCGTACGACCTCTGGATCTGCCCCACGTGCCGATTGCCCGTAAATCGCGCTCGCACACCGGCGTGGGCTTGCGGACAGACCGACTTCGCAGCGTGTGGGAGAACACTGCCATCACCGGCGAACCGGGTAGTGGACGGACCAGCACCGCGGCCGAACTGCTCGGCGATCGACCGGTACGCGCCGTGGACGCCGCGGCCCTGGTGACCGGATCGGGCGGTGGCGGACTGATCGGCCATCTCACCGGCACCGACGAGACCACCCTGCTCATCGAGAACGTGCATCTGCTTGATCCGCTGAGCCTGTCCGCGCTCAGGACGGCGGTTCTCGAGGGGACCCCACCCGTTGTGCTGACCGCTCCCCCGCTGCCCGAGTCACCTGGTCCGGTCGCCGCCCTCATCGCTCTGTGTCCGCGCCGGATAGATCTGGCGCCGCTGCGCCATCGCACGATCGACCTACCGGCCCTGGCGGGAAACGTGTTGTCGCGCATCGCGCCTCGTGCCGTGCTCGGTGCGGCAGCCGGTGAGGCCCTGCTCTCGTCCGACTGGCCGGGCAACCTGACCGAACTCACGATGGTTCTGCGAACCGCGGCCGACAACGCCGCCCGCCGCGCGGACCGGGTGATCACGGTTGCCGACCTGCCCGCGCACCATCAGACCACCACGCGCGCGCACCGGCTGTCCGGGCGCGACCGGGCCGAACGTCAGGCGATCGTCGAGGCCATGCAGGCCAGCGAGGGCAACAAGGTCCACGCCGCGAAAATGCTCGGCATCAGCCGCAGCACGCTGTACACCCGACTTCGCGCACTCGACATCGATCACTGAGGCTCGTTCGATCGACAGGACGAGTAGACGCTCGAGTCCTTCCGCAGCGTCCGGCGGGGTGTACAGATTCCGGACAGTTGGGCACCACCTTTCGTTGGCACTATGACCGCAGTCACATAAACGACTGTGCATGCTGACGCTAGGAGAATGTATGACCGCCATTGCCGAGCCCCAATTGACTTCGCAGGTAAGGGATTTCATTTCCACCGACCGTTCGATGCTGATCGGGGGCGAGTGGACCGGTGCCGCATCGGGCAAGACTTTCACCACCTTCGACCCGGCCACCACGGCTCCGATCACCGACGTCGCCCACGGCGACGCCACCGACGTCGACCGAGCGGTCCGGGCCGCCCGGCGAGCATTCGACGACGGGCCATGGGCCCGGATGAAGCCGAACGAGCGCGAACGTCTGCTCTGGCGGGTCGGGGATCTGCTCACCGAACGCGCGGAGGAGTTCGGCCAGCTCGAAGCCCTGGACAACGGCAAGTCAGCGGGTATCGCCGCCGCCGTCGACACGGCGTGGTCGGCCGACATCTTCCGATACAACGCGGGGCTGTGCACCAAGATCTTCGGATCCACGGTCAACGTGTCGATGCCCTTTGTCCCGGGCGGCGAGTTCCACGCCTACACCCTGCGCGACCCCGTCGGGGTATGCGGCCTCATCGTTCCTTGGAACTTCCCACTCCTGATGGCGTCGTTCAAGTTGGCCCCCGCACTGGCGGCCGGCAACACCGTGGTGCTCAAACCTGCCGAGCAAACCCCCTTGACTGCATTGCTTTTGGGCGAGATCTTCGAGGAAGCAGGATTTCCTCCCGGGGTCGTCAACATCGTCACCGGCTTCGGTGATGCCGGCGCCGCCCTGACGGCACATCCGGACGTGGACAAGATCGCGTTCACCGGGTCCACCGAGGTCGGCAAGAAAATCGTCGCGGCCGCCCAGGGCAACCTCAAGAAGGTCTCCCTCGAATTGGGTGGCAAGAGCCCGAACATCGTGTTCGCCGACGCCGACTTCGAGCAGGCCGTGGCCGGTTCGGTCGCCGCATGGATGTTCAACCACGGCCAATGCTGCGTCGCGGGCACGCGACTCTTCGTCGAGCGCCCGATCTTCGACGACTTCACCGCTGCCGTCGCAGAGGCTGCATCGAAGGCCAAGATCGGGCCTGGCCTCGATCCCACCACCGAACTCGGCCCGCTCATCTCACAGGAGCAGTTCGACAAGGTCAGTGGCTATCTCGCTCAGGGCCTTGCCGCCGGAGCACGGGCGCTGACCGGCGGAAAACGCTGGGGCACCGAAGGATACTTCATCGAACCCACCGTGTTCGTGGACGTCGAGCCGAGTTTCTCGATCGTCGAGGAAGAGATCTTCGGCCCCGTGGTGGCCGCGATGCCCTTCGACGGCGATGACGTGGTGGCTGCAGCGAACAACTCGATCTACGGACTCGCCGCGGGCATCTGGACCCGAGACCTGTCCAAGGCACACAAGACAGCCAGGCGCATCAAGGCCGGTTCGGTCTGGGTCAACCAGTACAACGGATTCGACACCGCAATGCCGTTCGGTGGCTACAAGCAGTCCGGCTGGGGCCGCGAACTCGGCAACTCGGCGATCGATCTCTACACCGAGACCAAATCGGTGAACATCGCTCTCTGACAAGACTTCTCGACATCCTCCTTCACACCACCGAAAGGACCATCATGAAAACCAAAGCCGCAGTGCTACTCGAGGCCGGCAAACCGTTCGAGATCATGGAGCTCGAACTCGACGGGCCGGGCCCCGGCGAGGTGCTCATCAAGTACACCGCTGCCGGACTCTGTCACTCCGACCTCCACCTGACCGACGGCGATCTACCGCCCCGCTATCCGATCGTCGGCGGACACGAAGGGTCAGGCATCATCGAGGAGGTGGGACCCGGCGTCACCAAGGTGAAGCCCGGCGACCACGTGGTGTGCAGCTTCATCCCCAACTGCGGTACCTGTCGCTACTGCTCGACCGGTCGGCAGAACCTCTGCGACATGGGCGCCACCATCCTGGAGGGCTCGATGCCCGACGGTTCCTTCCGATTCCACGGGGACGGAAAAGATTTCGGCGCCATGTGCATGCTCGGTACGTTCGCCGAACGCGCCACCATCTCACAGCACTCGGTTGTGAAGGTCGACGATTGGCTTCCGCTGGAGACCGCCGTCCTGGTCGGCTGCGGTGTGCCGTCCGGCTGGGGAACGGCGGTCAATGCCGGCAACCTCCGCAACGGCGACACGGCGGTGATCTACGGCATCGGCGGGCTGGGCATCAACGCCGTACAGGGTGCGGTGGGTGCCGGCTGCAAGTACGTGGTGGTGGTCGACCCCGTACCGCTCAAGCGCGAGACCGCGCTGAAGTTCGGCGCCACACACGCATTCGCCGATGCGGCCAGCGCCGCTGAAAAGGTCAATGAACTCACCTGGGGCCAAGGCGCCGACGCGGCCCTGATCCTGGTCGGCACCGTCGACCAGGACGTGGTGTCGGCCGCGACCGCGGTGATCGGCAAGGGCGGCACAGTGGTGATCACCGGCCTGGCGGACCCGACGAAGTTGACGGTGCAGGTGTCGGGCACCGATCTGACCCTGAACCAGAAGACGATCAAGGGGTCGCTCTTCGGATCGATGAATCCGCAGTACGACATCGTCAAACTCCTGCGGCTGTACGACGCCGGCCAGTTGAAACTGGATGAGCTGATCACACAGACCTACTCACTCGAACAGGTCAATCAGGGCTACCAGGATCTTCGCGACGGCAAGAACATCCGCGGGGTCATCCACCACGCGGCGTAACGAGTCCCGACGAAGGCCCGTACCCATCGCGCCAGGGGTGCGGGCTTTCGGCGTACATCGTGCGTCAGCGCCGGCGGCGTGCCATGTCCTCGGTGCGCCTACGGACGACCTCGATCTGCTCGGGTGAGCCGATCAGCTTCCGGATGGCGACCTGCTCGGCGTCGAATCCCGCGGCGAGGTCCACTCGCCCGGCCAGTTCGAGCAGAGCCTTGGCCTCGACCAGTGCGCCCCGTGAGTTGCCTGCGATCTCGGGGGCCAGCGCCGTGGCCGCCGACAGCGGTTCGTCGTCGGTGCGGGTCACCAGACCCATTGCGGCTGCGTCGCTTCCACTGAATCTGCGACCGGTGAACACCAGCTCCTTGGCGACGTCGCGGCCGACGAGCTCGGGCAGTATCTGCGTGCCGGTCATGTCCGGGATCAGTCCCCAGACGATCTCCATCACCGACAGTGTGGTGTCGGGCGCGGCGATCCGGATGTCCGCGCCGAGCGCCACCTGCAATCCCCCACCGAACGCGACGCCGTGGAGGGCGGCGATGACGGGTACGGGCACCAGCGACCACACGTGCACGGCTTGTTGGCCCAGAGCTGTTGCCGCGCCCAGACGTTCGCGGTCGGCCACGACGTCGGCAGCGCCACCTTGCATCAGTTCGAACTGTCCCATGTCGAGACCGGCACAGAACGCCCGGCCTTCACCGGCGATCACCACGGCGGAGACGTCGGTGCGGTCGATGAGCGCTGACCCGACGTCGACGAGCGCCTCGAACATCGCCGGATCGAGGGCGTTCATCTTGTCCGGCCTATTGAGCCGCACCTGCGCGACCCCATCGGCGACCTCACAGGTCACCCGCTGCCGGCCTGCTGCGTCCCCGCTCGTGTCAGTCATCACCGATTCATATCAGGTGGCCTGCCGGCAGCGGAAGAAGTTGGACCTAGGTGTTCGGATCGGCCTCGGCACGCGTCTTGATGTCGGCAAGACGACGATCCCAGCCGGCCGCGATGCCATCGAGTTCGCGGCCGATCCGGCTGAGCCGGGCGCCCACCGCGGTGAACCTCACCTCGCGGCCAGACTTCGACGACGAGACCAGACCCGTCTCCTCCAAGACCGCCAGATGCTTGGCAATGGCCTGTCGCGAGACCGGGAACTCCGCCGCGAGCGCCGACGCGGATGCCGGGGACCTGCCCAGCCTGACGAGCAGCCCCCAGCGGGTGTCGTCGGCGAGCGCGGCGAAGACTGCCGGCAGTTCGGTGTCAGCTCCGGACATCGACCTGAGCAAGTTCAAGGTGCCGCTTGGCGATACCCAGTTCCTGGGTCCATCCCTCGGTGTTGTCGTCGAACTTCTTTCGCCGTTCGGTGGCGTCCCCGGGCAGAGACGCGAACCCGCTCTCGGCAACCCTGAGAACCACTGACCCCGAGGACATCTCGTCGATCCAGAACTCGACCAACGTCGAGGCGCCCGCGGTGTCGTCCACATCGGCGATCCAGCGGAAGGCGGCGTACCTCGGCGGGTCCAGCGTGACGGTGCGAAGGGCAAAAGCACCGTGCACCGGATCATGCACGATGTCGACATCGCCGGACCGCTCGATCCGGTGGGGGGTGATCTCGGAATCGTTGATGTACCAACCGGGCTCACTGATCAGCGACCACACCCGATCCGCCGGTGCGTCGATGTCGATCTGCCGCTCGATGCGGTCGAAGTCTTCAATCATGGTGTCCTCCGTGTCTGATTGATGTGCAACCCAAGGATTGCACATTTCGGCAGGGATATGCAACCTCCTGGTTGCACACATCAGCGCAGAGACGCCTGCAGTTGCTCCGCCCACGCCCCGACGACCTGCCTGCGGCGCGCGGAGTCGTCGGACAACGTATCGGCCAATCCGAGCCCACGCGCAAAGTCCAGGGTCGCCTGCACCAGCCGATGGACCTTGGGGTCCGAATCGTCGACCCCCAGCATGTGCACCGTCATCGAATGGGCCGCGGCTCCGAACCGGCCCTCGAGCGGCAGGATCAACCGGCGCAGCGATTCGTCGGATGCTGCTGCGCACCACACCTGTAACGCCGCCTTGAACTCTTGACCGGTGTAGAACTCGACGGCCGTGGCGACGGCGACCTCGATCCGTCCGGCTCCAGGTGGGAGTCGCTCGGCCTCGTCGGTGGCACGCATCGTCAGGTTCTCGAAGACATGCTCGAGAGCAGCGGTGATGAGGTCCTCGCGGGTCGGGAAATGGTGTTGCGCCGCACCGCGGGACACGCCCGCGCGGCCGGCAACCACACCCACGCTGCACGCCGCCCAGCCATCGACGGCAAGCACGTCGATGGTCGCGTCGAGCAGGCGTTGCCGCGTCGCCCGACTGCGGTCCTGCTGGGGAGTTCGTACCGGGCCGCGCGTCATGGGTGCTCGGCCACCCACGGAGGCGGTTGCTTGTTCAGGAATGCGAGCATTCCCGCCCTGGCCTCATCCGAACCGAACAGGGCTGCCGATTCGCTCGCCAATCGTGCTGCGTCGCGGTCGAATTCACGCAGAATCGCCGTTGTGGTCAGCCGCTTGCTCGCGGCGAGACCCTGCGGGGAACCCTTGCGCAGATCGGCGCACCAGTTCGCCACGATGCCGGCCAGCGCTTCGGAGTCCGCCGCCGCGGTGGTGATCAGCCCGATCTCCTCGGCCACCTGAGCGTCGAACTTCTCACCGGTGAGGAAGTATCGGCCGGCCGCCCGCGACGTGAGTCTGGGGAGCACCGTGAGCGAGATCATCGATGGCGCAACGCCGATTCTCGCTTCGGTCAGCGCGAAGGTGCTCGCCGGGCCCGCCGCCACCAGATCGCAGGCCCCGACGAACCCGAACCCGCCTGCTCGTACGTGGCCATCGATCCGACCGATCACCGGCTTGGGCAACTCGATGATCGACCGCATGAGATCGATCATCACCTCTGGCCCGGTTCGGCCCGCCTCACTGAGATCGGCTCCTGCACAAAATGTCCCGCCGGTGTGAGTCAACACCACCGCTCGCACCGCCTGGTCGTCGCGGGCAGCGTCCAGTCGTGCGGTCAGCTGCTCGACCAGCGCGCCTGAGATCGCATTGCGGTTTCCTTGCGAATCCAGTGTGATGGTCGCGATTCCCGCCTCGGCGGCATATCCGACGATGTTGTCCATATCGGTTCTCGGGTTCCGCTCTCAGTACGACTTGGGTAGGCCGAGACTGTTCTGCGCCACGAAGTTCAGGATCATCTCGCGGCTGACGGGCGCCACGCGGGCGATCCGGCACAGGTTGAGCAGCGGCGCGAGCCCGTACTCGGTGGACAGACCGTTGCCGCCGAGCGACTGTACGGCGGAGTCGACGATCTTGACGCATGCCTCGGCCGCCGCATACTTGGCCATGTTCGCCGGTTCGGCCGCACCCCAGTCGTCCCCGGCGTCGTACAGCGTTGCGGCCTTCTGCATCATCAGTTTGGCCAGCTCCATCTCGATCTTGCCGACCGCCAGCGGATGTGCGATGGCCTGGTGTGCGCCGATGGGCGTCTTCCACACGGTCCGCTCGTTGACGTATTCCACCGCTCGGCCGAGAGCGAAGCGTCCCATCCCGACAGCTGACGCCGCTGCCATGATGCGCTCGGGGTTGAGACCGGCGAACAGTTGGCTCAGCGCCGCATCCTCGGAACCGACCAGTGCGGTCGACGGCAGGCGCACGTCGTCGAGGAACAGCAGGAACTGCTTCTCGGGATTGATCAGGTCCATCTCGATCTGATTGAACTCGAAACCCGGTGCGTCGGTGGGCAGGATGAACAGCGCGGGCTTGAGCCGGCCGGTCTTTGCGTCCTCGGTGCGGGCCACGATCAGCACGGCCTGGGCCTGGTCCACGCCGGACACGTAGATCTTGCGTCCCGAGAGCAGCCAGTCGCCACCGTCGCGCCGCGCAGTGGTGGTGATGTTGTGCGAGTTGGACCCCGCATCAGGTTCGGTGATACCGAAAGCCATGGTGATCGACCCGTCGGCGAGTCCGGGCAGCCACTGCTTCTTCTGGTCTTCGGTGCCGAAGCGCGCGATGACGTTTCCGCAGATCGCCGGGGAGACCACCATCATCAGCAGTCCGCTACCGATGGCCGCCAGTTCTTCCATCACGATCGACAGCTCGTACATTCCCGCGCCGCCGCCGCCGTACTCCTCGGGCAGGTTGACACCGATGAAGCCCAGCTTTCCTGCCTCAGACCATAATTCGTCCGTCTTGCGGCCACTGCGGGCGCAATCGAGGAAGTACTCGTGGCCGAAACGGCCGCCGAGACCGGCCACCGAACTGCGTAACGCCTTCTGCTCATCTGTTTCCACAAAGCTCATGCTGACTCTCCCTCGATCTCGTTCGGCCGATGTTCTGAGATGACGGCGAGCACTTCGCCCACGGCCACCTGTTGTCCTGCCCCGATGGGCAGTTTCTCCACGATTCCGTCTGCGGAGGCCGAGATGGTGTGCTCCATCTTCATCGCCTCGAGCCACAGCAGCGGCTCGCCCTTCGTGACGGTCTGACCTTCCACGACAGCGATCCTGATGATCGACCCCGGCATCGGGGCGAGCAGCGATCCGGGGGCACTCATCTCGGCGGGATCAACGAATCGCGGTGCCCTGCTCAGCGTCACCGACCCACCTGAGAAATCGACCCAGCGCGCGTCGTCGCGTCGACGTACCCGGAAGGTGCGGTCCACGCCGGCGACGGTGAGGGTCACTGCGTTGCTGTGCATCGTCTTCACAGTCACCGCTGGGTCGTCCGGCAGCACCACACCGTCACGTGTCACCCGGTATCGCACCGTCGTCTCGTCGGTGTTCTCACCGAACGTGTAGTTCTTCGTCTGGCTGGCCGACGGCAGGTTGCGCCAGCCCGACGGCAGTCCCCCATCCACGCCCGCACGGCTACGGTTGTCGGCGGCGTCGGCGAGTGCGGCGGCGATGATGGCCTCGCGTCGTCGCTCCTCACCGGCCAGAGGGGCCGACAGGACGTCGAGACCGATCTCGTCGATGAACTTGGTGGTGGTGTCGCCATCACGGAACTCGTTGCGGCGCAGCATCGCCACCAGCATGTCGCGGTTGGTGCGTGGACCGTGGAGTTCCGCCGACTCGAGCGCCCCTGCCAGGATGTTGATCGCGGTGCGTCGGTCCGGTGCCCAGCTGATCACCTTCGCGAGCATCGGGTCGTAGAAGACCGAGATCTCGCTTCCGTCCTCGATGCCCGAGTCCACTCGCACACCGGGTGCTCCCAGCCGGCGGAAGGCCGCATCGCCCGCGATGTGGACGTGATCGACCCTGCCGGACTGGGGTTGCCAGTCGGCGCCGGGATCCTCGGCATACAGGCGAACCTCGATCGAGTGACCCTGCGGCTTCGGAGCTTCGGGTGGCAGATGTGCGCCCTCGGCGATGTGCAGTTGCCACGCGACCAGGTCGAGCCCACTGGTCTCCTCTGTGACGGGGTGTTCGACCTGCAGCCGGGTGTTCATCTCCAAGAAGAAGAACCGTCCGTTGTCGTCGGCGAGGAACTCGACGGTCCCGGCTCCGGTGTAACCGATGGCCGATGCAGCGGCCACCGCGGCATCGAAGAGTTCGCGGCGCAATGCGGCGCCGATTCGCTCCACGAGCGGTGACGGCGCCTCCTCGATGATCTTCTGATGGCGCCGCTGTATCGAGCACTCCCGCTCGCCCACCGCCCACACGTTTCCTGCTGCGTCGCCCAGCACCTGCACCTCGATGTGGTGGCCGCGCTCGATGTACGGTTCGCAGAACACCGTCGCGTCACCGAACGCCGATTGCGCTTCACGAGCTGCAGCTGCCACCTCTGCGGCCAGGTCGGCGAGGTCGCGAACGATGCGCATACCCCGGCCACCACCGCCGGCCGATGCCTTGATCAGGACCGGGAGATCTTCGGCGGCAATGGCATCCGGATCCAGGTTGCTCAACACCGGCACACCGGCGTCGGCCATGATCGCCTTGGCGTTCACCTTCGAACCCATGGCATCGATCGCCGATGGATCGGGGCCGATCCAGGTGAGCCCGGCCTCGATCACCGCTCGGGCGAAGGCGGCGTTCTCGGACAGGAAGCCGTAGCCCGGGTGCACCGCATCGGCACCGGCGGCACGCGCGGCAGCGATCACCGCATCGATCTTGAGATAAGTATCGGCAGAGGTGTTGCCCGGCAATCGGACTGCCACATCTGCCTCACGGACGTGAGGAGCAGTGGCGTCGGGGTCCGAGTACACCGCGACGGTGCCGAATCCGAGACGGCGGCATGTGGCGAAGACCCGGCGCGCGATCTCGCCGCGGTTGGCCACCAGTACTGTTTGCATGTTTCCCATCACATCCGGAAGACGCCGAAGTTGCTGGTGCCTTGCACCGGCCCGTTGTCGATCGCCGAGAGGCAGAGCCCGAGAACCGTACGGCTGTCCCGAGGGTCGATGATGCCGTCGTCGTACAGCATTCCCGAGAGGAACGCCGGCATCGACTCCTTCTCGATCTGGGCTTCGATCATCGCGCGCATCCCGGCGTCGGCCTCTTCGTCGACCGTTCCGCCCCTGGCCTCGGTCGCGGCGCGCGACACCATCGAGATCACTCCGGCCAGTTGGGCTGCCCCCATCACCGCCGACTTCGCGCTGGGCCAGCTGAACAGGAAGCGGGGGTTGTACGCCCGTCCGCACATGCCGTAGTGGCCTGCTCCGTAGCTCGCGCCGATCAGCAGCGAGATGTGCGGGACGGTGGAGTTCGATACCGCATTGATCATCATCGAGCCGTGTTTGATGATGCCGCCCCGCTCGTATTCTTGACCCACCATGTATCCGGTGGTGTTGTGCAAGAACAGCAAAGGGGTGTCCGAGCGGTTCGCGAGTTGGATGAACTGGGTGGCCTTCTGCGCCTCGGCGCTGAACAGCACCCCCTGGGCGTTCGCCAGGATCCCGATCGGATAGCCGTGGATGCGCGCCCATCCCGTGCACAGCGACGATCCGTACTCGGGTTTGAACTCGTCGAACACGCTGTCGTCGACGATGCGGGTGATGACGTCGCGAGGATCGAACGGAATCCTCAGGTCTCCCGGCACGATCCCGAGCAGATCCGATTCGGGATGGCGCGGTTCGATACTCGCTGCGACCGGGCCGGGGCCGCGCTTACGCCAGTTGAGCCGGGCCACGATCCGGCGGCCGATCCGGATGGCGTCGCGTTCGTCGGTGGCGTAATAGTCGGCGAGCCCGGACGTACGCGCGTGCATCTGGGCACCACCGAGGGACTCGTCGTCGCTGACCTCACCGGTGGCCATCTTCACCAGCGGCGGCCCGCCGAGGAACACCTTGGACTGGCCTTCGATCATCACGGTGTGGTCGGACATGCCCGGCAGGTAGGCGCCACCGGCGGTGGAGTTGCCGAAAACCAGTGACAGCGTAGGTATCCCGGCCGCAGACAGCCTGGTGAGGTCCCGGAACATCGCGCCTCCGGGGATGAACACCTCCTTCTGCGTGGGCAGGTCCGCTCCCCCGGATTCCACGAGATTGATCAGTGGAAGACGGTTCTCCAGAGCGATCTGATTGGCGCGCAGGCCCTTACGGAGTGTCCAGGGATTGGAGGTACCGCCACGCACGGTCGGGTCGTTGGCCACGAGTACACATTCGACCCCTTCGATCACACCGATGCCGGTGACGATCGAGGCCCCCACAGGGAAGTCGGATCCGTACGCGGCGATGGGCGACAGTTCCAGGAACGGACTGTCCTCATCCACCAGCAACTCGATGCGTTCGCGGGCCAGCAGCTTGCCGCGTTCGCGGTGGCGGGCCACCTTCTTCTCGCCGCCACCGGCCGCAGCCTGAGCGAACAGTTCCTCGATCTCGGCGATCTTGCCGAGCATCGAAGTGGTGGCGTCGTCGATCTCGGGCGCGCTCACGGGTGGTACCCCAATCGTTTTCCGGCCAGGCCGGTGAGGATTTCGGTTGTTCCGCCGCCGATGCCGATGATTCGCATGTCGCGATACTGGCGTTCGACCTCGGTGCCGGTCATGTACCCCGCCCCACCGAACAGCTGAACTGCCTTGTCGGCCACCCACTCCCCGGCCTCGACCGCGCTGTTCTTCGCGAAACAGACCTCGGCGATCAGATCGGTCTCGCCGGCGGCCGCGGCGTCCACGATGGCGTGGGTGTAGGTGCGGACCACGTCGATCTTGCGGGCCATCTCGGTGACCGTTGCCTGCACCGACTGCCGGGCGATCAGCGGCTTGCCGAAGGTGTGCCGCTCGCGGATCCACTCCAGGGTGAGGTCGAGACACCGTTGGGCGCTCGCGTAGGCCTGCACGGCCAGGCCGACCCGTTCGGTGACAAAGGCTTGCGCGATCTGCACGAACCCGGAGTTCTCCGCACCGACGAGGTTGGTGACGGGTACGCGGACGTCCACGTACGACAGCTCAGCGGTATCCGATGCGCGCCAACCCATCTTGTCGAGCTTGCGGGTGACCGTGAAGCCCGGGGTGCCGCGCTCGACCACCAGCAGGGAGACGCCACCTGCACCCGGCCCGCCGGTGCGTACCGCGGTGACGACGAAGTCCGCACGTACACCTGAGGTGATGTAGGTCTTGGCGCCGTTGACAATGTAGTGATCACCGTCGCGAACCGCAGCGGTGGTCAGGTGGCCGACATCGCTGCCACCGCCGGGTTCGGTGATCGCGAGACTGCCGATCTTCTCTCCGGCCAACGTGGGCCGGACCCACTTCTCGATCTGCTCGGCATCTCGTGCCGCGATCAGATGCGGTAGCGCGATCCCGCAGGTGAGCAGCGACGAGAACACCCCACCGGACACCCCCGCATAGTGCAGTTCCTCGCCCAAAATCGTGGCGTCGATCAGGTCTCCACCCGAGCCGCCGACTTCTTCGGGAAAGCCCAATCCGAGGAGCCCCACCTCCGCGGCCTGCTTGTGCAGGTCCAGCGGCAGCTCGCCGAGGCGCTCCCACTCGTCCTGGTGCGGCAAGATGTGTCGCTGCGCGAAAGCCCTGACGGTACTGCGCAATTGCGCCCGCTCGTCAGTTCTCCACGCTGGGGTCTCGAGTGTTCTCACGTCAGCTCTCCGAATTCGATGGGGATGTCGATGTGTCGTGATCTCAGCCATTCCCCCAGGCCTTTGGCCTGAGGGTCGAACCGGACGTTGTCCGCGACACCGCGACCGAGGATGCCCTCGATCACGAAGTTGATCGCCAGCAGGTTCGGAAAGACGTGGCGATGGACCGTCAGTCCGGCGGCTTCGGGGATCAGGGCTGTGAACCGATCGGTCGTGAGGGTTGCCACCAGCCACTCGAAATGGTCCGGGTTGCGCACCCACACACCGACATTGGCGCTTCCGCCCTTGTCCCCACTGCGCGCGCCGGCGATGTCGCCGAGCGGAGCCCGTCGGGTGAGGCCCCAGCGGGCGGGATCGGCCGGCTCGTCCGGCGACAATGTGTCGGCAGCCGGAGCCGACGTCGCCACCGGGCTGGCATCGATGTCGAGCGTCGTTCCGTCCGCGAGATGCACACGGTGAGGAACGCTGTGTGCCGGTACATATCCGGGCTCGAACACCGCAAAGGGCGAGCCTGCCCCCGGCGGGGCGGTCATCGTGAAGCCCGGATAGCTGGCCAGCGCCAATTCGACCGCAGCCGAGGAGAACTGGCGCCCGACGACCTTCGGGTCAGTGTCCTTGGCGACGCACTGGAGCACTGCACTCGCCTGTTGTTGCGTCGGTGCGTCGGTTTGATCGAGGCGGGTGAGGGTCCAGGTGAGGTCGGCCGGTGCGCGATGCAAATCGGACTCGAACTGCGCCCGCACCAGTTCGGCCTTCGCCTCGATGTCCAGACCCGTGAGGATCATGGTGATCTCGTTACGGAATCCGGCCAGATGGTTCAGCGACACCTTCAGCGTGTCCGGTGGTGCCTCACCTCGCACACCGGTCACCCGCACGCGGTCGTCGCCGAGATCCTCGAGCTCGATCGTGTCGAGACGAGTGGTTGCATCAGGCCCGAGGTAGCGCGGCCCGCCTACCTCGTACAGCAACTGAGCTGTGACGGTTCCGACCGTGACCGCCCCGCCCGTTCCGGCATGTTTGGTGATCACCGACGACCCGTCGGCCTCGACCTCGGCGATCGGGAATCCCGGGTGACGCAGGTCTGCGATCTCGGTGAAGAACGCATAGTTGCCGCCGGTTGCCTGGGTGCCGCATTCGATGATGTGGCCGGCGACCATGGCACCGGCAATCTGATCGAGATGGTCGGGCTCCCAACCGAAGTGGGCGATGGCGGGACCCACGGCCAGTGACGCGTCGGTGACGCGACCGGTCACCACGATGTCGGCGCCGGCCTGCAGCGCGGCGGCGATGCCGAAGCCACCGAGGTACGCGTTTGCTGTCAGTGGCGTTCCCAGCCCGAGATCGGCGGCACTCGCGGTGAGGTCGTCGCCGTCGATGTAGGCGATGGACGGTGAGAGGCCGAGTTCGCCGGCCAGCCGGGTCAACGCCTCGGCCAGGCCCGCCGGGTTCACCCCGCCCGCGTTGCTGACGATCTTGACACCGCGATCCATCGCCGTGCCGAGATTTGTCTCCATCTGTCGCAGAAAGGTTTTCGCGTATCCGAGCGTGGAGTCCTTGAGTCGGTCACGTCCGAGGATGAGCATGGTCAGCTCGGCAAGGTAGTCGCCGGTCAGGTAGTCGAGATCACCGCCCGTCAGCATCTCCTGCATCGCGGCGAAGCGGTCGCCGTAGAAACCTGACGCGTTGCCGATGCGTACCGCGCTCATCGGCCGCCTCCAGGAGGACCCGCGAAGCACTGCGCGATGGTCACCCACTGGGCCGCATCGTCACCCTCGGTGCGGATGTCGACATCCGCCGGGTTCCGGCGTTGGGTCACCAAGAGGCAGAAGTCGAGTGCCGAACCGGACACCTTCTGCGCAGCGCCCTCTGGCCCCCACGTCCACACCGAACCGTCGGGAGCCGCGAGTTCATACCGGAATTCCTCGGCGGGAGGAATGATCTGGTTCACCTGGTACGCAAAATCACGGGTTCTGACCCCCAGATGTGCAATCGACTTCAGTCGAGCGGTCGGCTCGTTGGAGATTCCCAGCGCATCGGCGATGTCGAGGCCGTGAGCCCACACCTCCATGAGCCGGGCCGTGGCCATCGATGCCGCCGACATGGGCGGCCCGAACCACGGCAGCTTCTCGCCGGGAGGGTGGGACAAGAGCGCGTCCATCAGAGCACGTCGGCGCGTACGCCACTCGGCAAGGAGTTGTGCGGGCGGCTTCGCCGCCTCTTCACGAGCCCCGTCATCGACGAACGTGGCGGGTTTCTCCCATGCCGTCTTGAGGATGTCGTCGAACGCTGCGGCGTCGGTGGCCGCGACGCGCGCCTGCTCGTCGGTCCACGACAGGTGTGCCACCTGGTCGATGACCCTCCACCCGACAGCGGGAGTTCTTGCGAACCAACCGGATTCGGGTAGATCTGCAACCATGCTGTCGACGACGTCGATCTCGGCGGACAGGTCTGCCACCAACTCGGCCACGATGCTCACCGGGCCAGCATCACACGACCCGGGAGCTAAAGCAAGCACTGCTGCTTGTTTTAGCCCGGTGATACCACTGCGGCATCGGCCGTGGCCTCGGCGAGGACAGTTCCGTCGGCGCCCACCATGGTGGCCAGCAGCGAGACGATCCGGCGGCCTGCCTTGATCAGCTGGACCGAGATGACCAGCTCACCCCCTTCTATCGCGGGCGATCGGAAGTAGCTGAGCGTGATGTCGACGATCCGGAAACGGACTCGCGCGGCGGCCGGCAACTCGGCGCCGAGCGAGCACGCCTCCGTCATCGCGGCCACCACCACGCCGCCGTGCATGGTGCCCATCCGATTGG
Organism: Williamsia muralis NBRC 105860; assembly: GCF_001598915.1. Lineage (GTDB taxonomy): Bacteria > Actinomycetota > Actinomycetes > Mycobacteriales > Mycobacteriaceae > Williamsia > Williamsia muralis. The sequence continues at coordinate 337,772 of NZ_BDAP01000004.1, forward strand.
CCATCCCGGGGGTCGGCGTGACGGCGACGGTGATGTTCTTGTCGCCCACCGCGGCCACCCGGATGCCGAACATCCGCTGCACGGGTCCGTGCCCGATGCTTCCCTCTGCCAGACCACGAAGTATGTCGACACCGGTGAGCGCGTCGTCGAGAGGTGGGGGTGCGGGCGCCTCATGAAGACGGCGGGCAGACCCCGCGGCGTGGCCGGCCTCTCCCTCGGGTACCTCGCCGGTCGGTCTGCTGACGACGATCCCTCGCCCGATCGCCAAACAGACCACGTGGCCACCGTCGTCGACCAGTTCGGCCGACGTCACCCCGTGTCCACCCGTCATCCCGACCACTCGACCGAACCCCTGCACGGAGGTGCCGACGGTCACGGGTACCGGCATCGACAGCGCGAGCCTCGCCTGTACTGTTGCCGATCCCGGGGGCTGCGAATGATAGAACTCGGAACCGCCCACGATCTCGGCGAGTGTGGCGACCGAGGTCAGTCCGGCATCACCCCGGTGATCCAGCAATCCGGTCCCCACGTACTGGCTAAAAGAACGAACACCCGCGTCGGTTTTCGAGTACTCGATGGCGAGCGAGGTCAGCGGCCCAGACGATTCGGTCATGTCCACTGCCTATCACGACCGTTGCCCACGCAGATCAGTCGGGAACGAGTCGATGTAACTCCGGCAGTGTGTAGGGCGGTTCGTCCTGGTGTCCGCGATACGCCACGAAAGCGGGCTCGAACGCCGGGTATCGGCCGATGAATCCTCCTGCTGCACTGAATATCTGGCCGGTCACCTCGGACGCCAGATCACTCACCAGGTAGGCGTACAGCGGGGCCACGTAATCCGGCGGTGCCGGATCGAGCGCGGCGTCACGGGTGAACTCGTCGAGCAGTCCGCGCTCGAAGAGACCCTTGATGTGCGCTTCGTAGCCGGCGCCGGTCGACAATCGGGTTCTCCCACCGGGACAGATGACGTTGACCCGGACGCCGTGCGGCTTCAGGTCCGCGGCCAGCGCCAGCGCCAGACCATTGACGCCGCCTTTGGCCGCCGGATATCCGGTGCCACCGAAGTTGCCGGCCGCAGCCGCCGAGCCCGTGGCCACGATCGACCCGTGACCCTGCCGGGACAGGACCGGCGCGGCGACCCGAGCCAACTCGAAGGTGCTCAGCAGGTGGGCGTCGAGCTGCGCGCGGAAGTCGGCAGTCGACATGGTGAGGATCGACGACTGTTCGGGTTCGGCGATCCCGGCGCAGTTGATCACCGCATCCAAACGGCCGAACCCGTCGATCGATGCCGCGATCAGCGCTTCGGCGACGCCGTCGTCGGCCGCTGAACCCGCAACCGCCACAGCGACACCGCCGCGGTCCCTCATATCGGCGGCCGCGCGGGACGCCACGTCACCGTCGCGTCCGTTTATCACCACCGATGCACCCTCGGCGACGAGACGTTCGGCCACGGCGCGACCGATTCCCCGGCTCGAACCGGCGATCACCACGCACTTGCCGGAGAGATGCTGTTCGGCCACGGAGGTCAGGCGCCCGTGTTGACCGGCGTGATCGACAGCGGGATACCTCGATCGGCGAACTCGAAGGTCGATCCGCCGCTGAATCGCGCGATCGCGACCTCGCCGAGTTCCTTGATGGCTTCGGCATGTGCGATCTCGACCACAACGTCGCCACCGTCGCGGTAACCGGTCACCGCTGACCAGGTGAGATCGACACCGGTGGCCATCGCCAGGACCGGCTCGAGATGGTCTGGATCGATGTGTGCCAGCCAGCCGCCGTCGGCGACCGCACTGGAATCGGCGGGGATACGCAGCCGGACGATGGCGGACTGCCCCGTGCCGTGCACAGACACCTCGGTGCCCGCGTACTGATCAGGACCGAGGATCGGATGTACCCGCAGTACCGCGGCCAGATCCTCGGCGCCCTGTCCGAGGCCAAGGCATTTACGCAACCGATCGGCCGTCAGACCGGATATTCCCGTCAACTGCTTGCGGAAGATCTCGGCTGCCTTGTCTTCGTCGGTCTTGCCCCGCACCGACATCAGGAAGCCCAACGCCAGCAGATGGTGTTGCAGTGCAACCTCTTCGGCGATACGTACCAGGGCCGAGTGGGACCAGTCCTCGAAACGCAGGTCTTCCCAGACCGGCCCGATGTAGTCGCCGTGGCCTTCGCTTTCCGGGTCGATCGGCGACAGTTCGATCTTCGCAGCCTGTGTTTTCGACATCTCGATGGATTCGGGAGGCAGCGGCAGCTCTTCGCGGTCCGGCTCGATGGTGACCGTCCACGCGCAGTGCGGGTGCTGATCCGCCGGGCGGCGAGGTGGCCGGTGGATCGGGCGAATCCGTGCCCGCCGGTTGGTGGCGATCGCGGTAGCGTCGAAGGTGGGGTCTTCGATGTCGTGGCACATCGAGGTCACGTAGTCGTCGCCCATCGGCTCCACGTCCATCAACGCGCCGCAGTGGTTGAGGACGAACTCGCCGTGATACTTGTCGAAGATCGTGTAGCGGAAGTCCATGAACTGCGGTGGTGCGCCGATGTCGAGCTGCAGGCATTTGAACATGTCTGCCACGCCGTCACCGTCGATCTGCAGAGCAGTTCGCATCCGTCCGGTGTAGACCGGGCTCGCGGCCATCCATTCCTCGATCGCGATCTGCGCCATGGTCTCGCGGCCGAAAGCGGCTATGCAGTGCGCCATTCCGGACCGGTCGATCAATTGGCCGGACAGCAGTAGTTCTGGCACCAGCTTGGCCAGCTGGGCGCGACTCAGGTCCGCGTATGACATCTGCCGGTCACCACATCGGTACTGGAGTCTTGCCGAGGGGGTACCACCCTGGCAGCAACTCCTTGGCGTTGATGACCCGGTCGATGCGGCCCTGCATTCCCTTGCTCATCACGCCGTCGGTCATCATCTCCATGAACAGCGCGGTGACGTTGCCGTAGTCGAAGAAGTCCCGCTGCCAGCCCCACTTGAAATCGCCGGCGTACTTGAACCAGCTGCCCTGAATCCCTTCCAGCCCATAGTGCGAACCATCCGGGCGGGTGGCCTCGAAGATCTGCTTCCACAGTCCGAGCATGTCGCCGGTCTTCTCATCGATCACCCACGTCTGGTAGGGGTAGGTCCACCCGTCGAGACCGTCCATCTCGTAGCCGATCGCGTAGTCACGGATCTCATCTCGACCGACCGCCATGAAGTCATGCTTGGCGCCATAATTCCAGCCGTATGTGGCGTCTTCGGTGTAGAACTCCGCAAGGGGACGCCAGTCGCCGGCTTTCTCGCAGTCGACGTTCCCCTGCAGCCACCGCTCGACCATCTCGTCGAGCTCAGCGCGATCAAATGCCATGGAAATAACCAACTTTCATTCTTCAATGATCTTGAGGGCCTGAGTGGGACAGTAACGCACAGCGCGCTTGACGTCCTCCAAATGGCTATCATCCGGTTGCGGGTCAAGGAGATTCACCGATTCGCGTTCAGCTTCGAAGATCTCCGGCGCTTCCATCTCGCACATTGCGTGTCCCTGGCACAGATCCAGGTCGACTTCGATTCTCATCGGCTGCTCCCGTCTTCAGCGAGCGCGCTTGCGGTACTTCACCTTGCACGGCTGGGCCAGCTGCACAACCATTTTCGAGTGATCGTTCTTGTACGACTCGGACGGCTGGCTCATCTCGAACTCATAGTTCTGCAGCAGCACGGAGAAGATCGCCTTGAGCTGCATGATGGCGAACTGCGCGCCGACGCAACGGTGCCTGCCCGCACCGAAGGGAATCCACGTCCACCGGTTGGCGAGATCTTCTTGACGGGGTTCGAGGTAGCGGTCCGGGTCGAAGCTGTCCGGGTTCGGGAAGTCTTCCGGCAACCGGTTCGAGATGGCAGGCGACGCGGCGATGGTCTGGCCGGCGGTGATCTCGAAGTCCTCGACGATGAACTCGTTCTGGACCACGCGCATCAACACGATCAGCGGAGGGTGCAACCGCAGGGCTTCTTTGAGCGCCGACTCCAGCTTGGGGATCTGACGCATCGCACCGAAGCTGTATTCGGCACCACCGGAGTAGATCTCGTCGAGCTCGTCGGTGACCTGCTTCATGTAGTCGGGGTGGCGCAGCAGTTCGATCAGCGTCCAGGCGGCGGTGCCGGATGTGGTGTGGTGTCCGGCGAACATCATCGAGATGAAGATCCCGGTGATGGTGTCCGCGGTGAAACGGAGGTTACCCTCCTCGTCGCGGATGGAGACCAGGACGTCGAGCAGGTCCTTGTCGTCGCTCTCGTCCGGCTCGGCGATGCGGGTGTCCATGATCTCTTGGACCAGCGCGACCAGTCCCTCGCGGGCGGCGTCACGCTTGCGGAAACTCTCGATGTCGGCATGGGCGTCCACGTACGCGATCGGGTCGGTGCCCTTTTCCAGATCGTGGTAGAGATGCGCGAACCTGCCGTCGAGCTGTTCGCGGAACTTCTTGCCCACCAAGCAGGTCGACGACGTGTAGATGGTCAACTCCGCGAAGAACTCAAGCAGATCGATCTCACCCGAATCACCCCAATCGGCGATCATGCGCTCGACCTCGAGTGGGATGGTCACGGCGTGGTTCTTCATGTGAGCGCCCTTGAGCGCCTGGTTGTGGAGCATCTCCGAACGCCGCTCGGGGCTGGCGTCGAACACCACACCCTCACCGAAGATCGGAGTCATGAAGGGGTAGGCCGCCGCCTGGTCCAGGTCCTCTTCCGATGCACGGAAGAAGGCCTCGTTGGCCGCGGCGCCCGAGACCAGCGCGACCTCGCGGTCGGCGAGCTGGAAGATCCCGACGTCGCCGCATTCTTTACGGACCCTCTTGAACAGGCCGATGGGATCGGTGGACAACTCGTCGAGATGGCCGTGCTCACCGTCGCCACCGGATACGCGCTTGGGCTTGGTCAGTGTCATTTGCTGTCTCCTTCAGTACGAGCGACCGGGGCTTCGGCCTCGACCTCGACCAGGCGCATGTGTGCACCCCGAGGCATTGAAACGATGGTTGTGACCGCGGTGGCCAGATGGACGGGCTTGAGGAAGTTGCCGTGCCGGGCCAGGCCCCACGGAATCCAGTCGTTGAGCACCGATTCGGCGACCTCGGGCGAGAAGTTCATCCCCATGCCGGTCATCACCTGGCCAGGACGGACGAGGCTGGCGCGCACACCGGTGCCCTCGAGCTCCATCCTGGCGACCTCGGCGAGTCCTTCGACACCGCACTTCGCGGCCACGTAGGCGCCCATCTGCGGACGCGGCGACACCACCACATCGGAGCTGATGAACACAAAATCACCACGCTGGCGACCGATCATCTCGGGGATCAGCCTGCGATACAGACGTTGTGCGCCGAACAGGTGGATGTTCACCTGCGCGGCGAAGTCGTCGGTGGACACCTCGAACGAGCGTCCCGGTTCCAGGTCGCCGGCACCGGACACTGCCACCTCGATGGGACCGAGCTGGGCTTCGGCCTTGGTGACGAACTCGTCGATCGAGTCGGCATCGGTGATGTCGAGCGGCAGGGCGATCGCCTCGCCACCCGCTTCGTTGATCTGGTCGGCGAACTCCTGTGACTTCTGCACCCGCCGGGCGCCCAGTGCCACCGGATAGCCGGCCGCACCGAGCATGACGGCCGTCGCTGCGCCGATGCCGGACGAGGCACCGGCGACGACCACCGGCCTGCGTTCTGGGTGTCCGGGGAACCGTGGCATCAGCGCACCTTCACTTTCATGGGCAGGGCTGCGAACCCGCGGACGTTGACCGAGTGCACCCGGGCGGCGTTCTCGATGTCGATGTCGATCTGGTCGATCGACTTGACGATCTGTCCCAGTGCGACATTGGCTTCCAGCCGCGCGAGGTGTGCGCCGAGGCAGAAGTGCGTGCCGAGGCCGAAGCTGGTCAGAGCCTGCGAGCTGTCCCTGGTGATGTCGTAGTTGTCGGGGTTCTCGAACACGTCCTCGTCGCGGTTCGCCGAGCCCAGGAGCAAGAGCACACGCTGACCGGCGGGGATCGTGTAGCCGCCGTACTCGACGTCCTCCATGACCCGGCGGACGACGATCTGGGTGGAGTTGTCGTACCGCAGGGTCTCTTCGGTCCACTGGGGCACGGCCTCGGGATCGGCCATCGGTATCGCGAGCTGATCGGGGAACCGCCATCCCCAATACACCGCATTGGCAAGCAATTTGGTGGTCGTCTCGTTGCCTGCGACGATCATCAGGATCATGAACCCGATGATCTCGTCCTCGGTGAGCCTGGTCTTCTCACCCGTCTCGTCGTCGAGGACCTCGGCGTCGAGGAGTGCGGACACCAGGTCGGTACCCGGCTTCTTGCGGCGCTCGACGAGCAGCTCGGTGTAGTAGCGGGTCAGCTCGAAGTAGGCGAGCACCGCGGCCTCGGGAACATCGAAGACGCCCTCTTCGCGGTGGATCAGCAGGTCGGACTGGGTACGCAGATGGGCGCGGTCGGCCACCGGCACGTCGAGCAACTCCGACACCACATCCATGGGCAGCAGACCGGCGAACTCGGTGACGTAGTCGAACTCCCCCATCTCCAGGCAGCGACTCCAGTGTTGTTGGGTCAGTTCGGCGATCCGGTCACCCAGCTCCGCGACCCGCTTGGGCGTGAAGCCCTTGGAGACCAGTTTGCGGATGCGCATGTGCTTCGGGTCGTCCAGGGCAAGGAACGACATCGACTTGTGTGCATCGGGGCCGTAGGCGGCCGGGTCCATCGACACACCCCAGCTGTTGGACAACCGGACTGCGTCGCGGAATCCGTTGCGTACGTCCTCGTGCTTGGCGAACGCCCAGAAGTCCATGTCCGCATTGTGGTAGACCGGCGCCTCGGCGCGCAGGCGGGCATACGTGGGATAGGGGTCTTCGTGGAAGTTGTAGTCGTAGGGGTCGAACGGGACCCGGGTCTGCATACCTGTGGTCATCGGTTCTCCAGCAGTAGTCGTGCCGCCGCGTCGAGCCGGTCGGCGATGGCGGAATAGGTTTCGTATCCCATGCCGGCACGCACGAGCGCGCCGGAGTACAGCATTTCGAGCGCCTCGAGCAGCGCCTCGTTCTCAGGGGCCTCGGGGTCGCCGCCGAGGGCGGTGGCCAGTCGTTGCCGGATCAGTACACCGATGCGCAACCGGAGGTGCTCGACATCCGGATCCGAACCCAGAAGCGATGCGGTCACCGCACGGGCCAGATGGGTGTCGTCCTCGACAGCCAATGCCACCGAACGCAATTGGGTGACAACCCGTTCGGTTCTGGGCAACGAGGGGTCGGGGTCGGCGATTCCCTCGGCCAGCCGGCGCCAGAAGAGCTCGGCCACCACATGCCCCTTGGAACTGAAGTACGTGTAGGCCGTGGCCGGTGCGACGCCTGCGCGCTTGGCCACAGATCGCACGGTCAAGGCGTCGTATCCGACTTCCCGCAACACCTCCACCGCCGCGGCGGTCAGCCGGTTGACGGTCTCCGCCTGAGCGGTCGTCAGCCGCCGGCGAGTGGATTCGAAAGAAACCGGACTGGACATGGACGCTGACATTACACTAGGTTCATACTCGAGTCCAGACACGTGTCCAGAAGGAGGCGACCAGCAATGGCGCTGAAGCCAGAAACCAGCTCTGAGCTGCTCATCGACGGGAAGCTCGTACCCGGTTCCGGTGGCACTTTCGACATCATCAACCCGGCCACCGAGGAGGTGATCGGGCAGGCCGCCGACGGCACCGTTGCCGACATGGAGGCCGCCATCGCCGCCGCGCGCACGGCATTCGACACCACCACCTGGCGCCACGACCACGCCTTCCGGGCCAAGTGCCTGCGCCAACTCCGCGACGCCTTGCAGGGCCACATAGAAGAGCTCCGCGAGATCACCATCGCCGAGGTGGGTGCCCCCCACTTTCTGACCTCAGGCCCCCAACTCGAGGGCCCGATCAACGATCTGGGCTGGTTGGCCGACCTCGCCGAGAGCTACGAATGGGAAAGCGACCTCGGTCGGGCCAAACCGATGGGTATCAAGACCCAGCGGCGGGTGCAGCGTGAGGCCGCCGGTGTGGTCGGCGCCATCACGCCGTGGAACTTCCCGCACCAGATCAACTTCGCGAAGATCGGCCCCGCGCTGGCCGCCGGTTGCACGGTGGTCCTCAAGCCCGCCCCCGACACCCCTTGGTGCGCGGCGCTGGTCGGCAAGGTCATCGCCGAGGAAACCGACATCCCGGCCGGTGTGATCAACATTGTCACCTCGAGCGATCACTCTGTGGGAGCGGTACTTTCGAGCGATCCCCGCGTCGACATCGTCTCGTTCACCGGCTCCACGGCGACCGGCAAGAAGGTGATGGCGGCAGCTGCCGACAGCCTCAAGCGCGTCTTCCTCGAACTCGGCGGCAAGTCGGCGTTCATCGTGCTCGACGACGCCGACCTCGCATCGGCCTGCTCCATGGCCGGCTTCTCCGTGGTCACCCATGCGGGCCAGGGTTGCGCGTTGACCACGCGACTGCTGGTTCCCCGCGACAAGTACGACGAAGCCATTGCGCTGACCCGTGATTCGATGGCGGGACTACCTGCGGGAGATCCCACCGATGCCGGAACCATCTGTGGTCCGGTCATCTCCGCGACGCAGCGAGACCGCGTCGAGGGCTATTTGAAGCTGGCGCGCGAGGAGGGCGGCACCATCGAGATCGGTGGCGGCAGGCCCGCGGACAAAGAGAAGGGCTACTACATCGAGCCCACCCTGATCTCGGGGGTGGAGAACTCCGCACGTGTTGCGCAAGAAGAGATCTTCGGCCCCGTGCTCGTGATCATCCCCCACGACGGCGACGACGACGCGATCAACATCGCCAACGATTCCCCCTACGGCCTGTCCGGTGCTGTGTGGGGCACCGACCCCGAACGCATCCAGCACGTTGTCGACGCTGTCCGCACCGGGACGATGAGCATCAACGGTGGTATCTGGTACGGCGCCGACGTGCCGTTCGGCGGCTACAAGCAATCCGGCATCGGGCGCGAGATGGGCGTTGCCGGATTCGAAGAATATTTGGAACTCAAAGCCATCGCGGCACCAGCATAAGGAGCATGTATGAGCAACAACCGATTTGAAGGCAAAACCGCCATCGTCACCGGCGCCGCCGGTGGTATCGGCGAAATCTATGCACGCCGTCTGGCCGCCGAGGGCGCCAACGTTGTGGTCGCCGACCTCAACGACGAGGCCGGCAAGCAGGTCGCCACCGACCTCGGTGGGCTCTACGTCAACACCGACGTCTCCGATCCCGAGTCGGCGCAGGCCCTGGCCACCGCCACCCTCGACGCCTACGGACAGATCGACTATCTCGTGAACAACGCCGCGATCTACGGCGGGATGAAGCTCGACTTCCTCATCACCGTCCCCTGGGATTACTACAAGAAGTTCATGAGCGTGAACCTCGACGGCGCCCTCAATGTGACCCGTGCCGTCTACGGTCACATGAAGCCCGGTAGCGCGATCGTCAACCAGTCTTCCACCGCGGCATGGCTGTACAGCGGCTTCTACGGCTTGGCCAAGGTGGGAGTGAACGGCCTGACCCAGCAGCTCGCCACCGAACTCGGCGGTTCCGGCATCCGCGTCAACGCGATCGCACCGGGGCCCATCGACACCGAGGCGACCAAGTCGACGACGCCGGGCAGCATGGTCAAGGACATGGTCAGCAAGCTGCCGCTGTCTCGCATGGGCACACCCGACGATCTGGTCGGCATGCTCCTGTTCCTGCTGTCGGACGAAGCCGGCTGGATCACCGGTCAGATCTTCAATGTCGATGGCGGACAGATCATCCGGTCATGACAGATCAGAAAGCAGTCGGCTTCATCGGCCTGGGCAACATGGGTGCCCCCATGGCCGAGCGCCTACTCGCCTGGCCCGGCGGCCTGGTTGTCTGCGACACCCGGCCCGAGGCGGCCGAGAAGCTGGTCGAAGCCGGAGCCACGCTGGCTGATTCGCCTGCCGAGGTCGCCAAGACCGCAGGGGTCATCGGCATCACCGTCCTCAACGACGAGCAGGTCAAGTCGGTGGTCTCCGGCCCCGACGGCATCCTGCAGACCGCGGCGCCCGGCACGGTCATCGCGATCCACTCCACGATCGGTCCGCAGACCGCGATCGATCTCGCCGCGGTGTGCGCGAAGTCGCGCGTGGAGCTGGTGGATGCACCGGTCTCCGGGGGCGCCCCCGGAGCGCAACAAGGCAAGCTCGCCATCATGGTCGGCGGTGAGCGGTCGGCGTATCTACAGCTGAAAGAGCCGTACGCCTCGGTCTCGGACATGATGGTGCACGCCGGACCGGTGGGTGCCGGTACCCGGATGAAGTTGGCCCGCAATCTGCTTCACTTCATCGCTTTCACCGCGACCACCGAGGCGGCGCGGCTGGCGGAGGCGGCGGGCATCGACATCGCCAAGCTAGGCAAGGTGGTCCGGCACACCGATGCGATAACGGGTGGGCCGGGTGCGATCATGCTGCGGGACACCACGGCGCCCATCGATCCCGACGACTTCTGGTACGGAATCTTCACGCACGTGCGGGATCTCGGCGAGAAGGACCTCGCACTCGCCTTGCAGCTCGGCGCCGAACTCGGAGTCGATCTGCCGCTCGGGCATATCTCTTTGGATCGTTTCGCTGACGGCTTGGGTGTGGGAAAGGCAAAACAATGACTACTGAGGGCACGTCAGAGCGACGTCAACGGGGCCTGGACATGATGTCCAAGGTGTACGGATGGGACATGCAGGACGGCCCTGGCGACTTCTTCGCGCACACCGCCGATCAGCTGTTCGCCGAGGTGTGGACCCGTGAGGGGCTCACCGTGCGGGATCGGAGACTGCTGCTGCTGGGCGCGCTGGCCGCAACCGGGCAGACCGATGTCGCCGAGATCCAGGCCGGCGCCGCACTCGGGAACGGCGAACTCGATGGCGATCAGCTACTCGAAATCGCTTTGTTCCTCTGCTATTACATCGGCTGGCCGCAAGGTACCCGGCTCAACATGATGTTCGGCGAGGTCATCAAGAAGCACAAGAAGGCGACGCGGGCAGCGGACTGAGCTGTCCGGTGACATTCTTCGCGACTCGATTCGACTTCCGCGCTCCCGGCGCCACCCCCGCCGCCCGCGGCGAACTGTTCGCGCGGTCGGTGGAGCAGGCGGAGTACCTCGACACCCACGGCCAGGACGCCCTGATGTTGTCGGAGCACCACGGTTCGCCCGACGGCTACCTCCCGAGTCCGATGCTGGTGGCGTCGGCGTTCGCCGCGCGAACGTCTCGAATCGCGATCACAGTGTCCGCGCTTGTCGCGAATCTGTACGACCCGCTGCGGTTGGCCGAGGAGATCGCGGTCCTAGACCACCTCAGCGGAGGTCGGGTGTCGTACACGCTCGGTCTCGGGTACCTGCCCCACGAGTACGCCCAACTCGGTCGGCCGTGGGGCAGTCGGGGCGCCGATATCGAACGACTGATCGGCGTTCTCCGGGCCGCGTGGAGTGGAGAACCGTTCGAGTTCGAAGGACGGACAGTGCAGGTGACTCCGGCCCCGTTGTCCAAGCCCCACCCGATGCTGTTCTACGGCGGCGGCTCCAGGGCTGCTGCTCTGCGCGCCGCCCGACTCGACCTCGGCTTCCAACCCCAAGTCGCCGACACCGCGTTGCGCGACCTGTACGAGTCGGAATGCCGTGCGCACGGCCGCGAACCGGGTTTTGTGATGATGCCGCCGCCAGGGCCGTCGACGGTGTTCTGCACCGAAGACCCGGACCGGTTCTGGCACCACTACGGCTCGTACCTTCTCGCCGACGCCCAGGCGTACGAGGCATGGCACGGCGATCACGCCTCGCATGTTCGAGACAGCTCCACCACCGTGGACGAACTTCGTAGCGGCACGGGCTATCTGGTCTGCACCCCGGACGACCTGGTCGAGAAATGCCGTAGTCGCGAAGTACGCCTGGTGACAAGTCACCCCCTGTGCGGCGGGATGCCTGAGCAACCCTCCTGGGACAGCGTGCACCTCATCGGCGAGAACGTACTCCCCGCACTGAGGAACTGACGCCCCAGAGACTGGGACTGAGTCGGCCTCACACTGTGTAGTTGTCAAGGAGCTGGTCGATCGGTTACATGGTCTGCAGTTCGAGATCTCGAGTTCTAGGCGGCGGCGGGCAGGACGATCCGCGACCGTCGGTGGGCCGGTATCGGTTTCTGTCGTCGATCGACACTCTTCGGTGGCGTGAACCACGGATGCCCATCGCCTCCTATCGCGACTGCCCACCCCTGGTGGTGGATCATTCGGTGGTGGTGCCGACACAACAGGACGGTGTTGCTCAGGCTGGTCTTGCCGCCTTTGGACCAGTGCTCGAAGTGATGGGCATCGGTCCATCCCGCAGGGCGACCACATCCTGGGAACGCGCATCCACAATCGCGCGCCAACAACGCTTTCCGTATCGCCGGGGTGACCGTGCGATGTTCTCGACCGACGTCGAGAGGTACACGTTCACCGTTGAGGATCATCGACGTCAACGTGGCATCGCAGGCCAGAAACCGTGCGGCTTCACCGCTGATCGGACCCATCCACTGCAGGTGGAACGCGCTCGTATAACCCCGGTCATCAAGGAACTGCGCGTACTCATCCGTCGACGCCCCTGACCCCGGCAGTGCCGCCCCTTCCTCGGCCAGCTCACGCGCATCAACGGTCATCGTCAGATGCGGGCGCACCCCACCCACCGTCGGCCGGTCTTCGGCCTGCAAGTAGGCGTCGATCAAGCGCTCGAGGCCTTCGGCCATTCGTTGTTCGGTCGAGCGTGGGTCAGGCGTGCCATCGTCGGCCGGCATCGGCCTGGTCAGTGGATCCAGCCCGGTCAACAATTTCTCCCCGAGAATTGCGTCGACGTCGAACTTTCCGCGCACCCGCCCGTCACCACCGGGAGTGACCGTGAAGCCGTTCAGCGCAGCGTTTTCCGACACCGGCACCGCACCTGTTGTTGGCGCGAGCGCGCACGCATCACCGCGAGCCCGTTCACCGATCTCAGTGGGTGTGGCACCCGACCACGCCTGCCCCAGCAGGCGGTTCACACAGGCGTCGCGGGCTGCGTCCGGCAATTCGGGCACAGCTCGCTCGACATGCGCTATGCCCCGCACGATCGCGTCGACCTGCTCGCCGGAGAAGTCACCGTCGCGAGCATGATCCTCGACCCGCGGTAACAACGCCAAGGCACGGCCTACCCGCACCGTGCGGTGGGAACACCCCGGCGCAAGTCCCCCGCTCATCAACAGAGCAGCAGTGGACGCCGATCCGAGCCGCTTGGCCACACCACGCCGATCGAGCGCCCCCGCCCACAGCGACAACACGTGATCAACAAGATGACGAACCTTTATCAACGCCACCACCTGCTCAGCCAAGACGGCATCAGCTTCAGGTGGTGACCCCTGCGCAACCACAGCCAACGCTGTGCGGATTCCCCCGATATCCATGCCTCAACATTAGAACAAGATCACCGTTCGCACAAGTGTTCGAATCAACTTATTTCGCTGCGCCACAACCTATTTCGAGGCGGCGAACACTGGCGAACCACCCAGTCTAACCGCGGGGTCTGACAGTTTCTTCGACGAGAAAGAGCCCAACTCAGCCCGCAACGCTCTCCGAGTCATCTTTGCGCGCACCCATGTACGCCCGCTCGACCAACGATGGATCGTCCGACAGCACCGACGAGGGCTGGTCGAGGACCACTTCACCATGCACCATGATCACGGCTCGGTCCGCGATCCCGAGGGCGAGGTGGACGTGCTGTTCCACCAGTACGACCGCTGTGTCGCCCCGGTCCGCGACCGCGCGGATGATCGGCAGGATCGACTCCACCACAACGGGTGCGAGCCCCATGCTCAGCTCGTCGATGAGCAGTACCTTCGGCCGCTGGATGAGTGCGCGGCCGATGGCCAGCATCTGCTGCTCACCCCCAGACAGCTGGCCGGCGTCGACTTTGAGGCGAGCACCGAGTGCCGGGAAGTACTCGAGCACCTCGTTCAGGGCCTGCTTGCCGCGGTCACGTCCGCGGGTCGCGAGCTGGAGATTCTTGCGCACGCTCAGTCCGCGGAAGAGCGCGCGGTCGTCGGGCACCAGCACGAGGCCCGATCCCACTGCCGCGCGCGGACTTCCGCGACGAAGGGTCTGCCCACCCACCAAGACGTCCCCGCCGAAACTCGGCAACAACCCGGCCAAGGTGAGCAACAAGGTGGTCTTGCCTGCACCATTCGGCCCCAGCAGCGACACCACCTCGCCCGCGCCGATGTTCAGGTCGACGTTGCGCACACACGGGCTGCGCTTGAAGTACCCGGCCTCCAGGCCCTTGCATTCCAGCACGCTCATGAGATCACCTTCTGTTCCGTGAGCCCGGTCGCCGATGTGGCCTCGGCGGTGTCCCGACCACCCGCAGGCACACCCAGATAGGCACGGATGACATGCTCATCGGCCCGGATGGCGTCGGGTGTCCCACTGGCGATGACCTTGCCGAGATCGAGAACGATGATTCGATCACACACGGACAGAACGAGTTCCATGTCGTGGTCGACGAGGAGCATCGTCATGCCGTTGTTGCGGACGGCGCGTAGCCGTTCACCGAGCCACCGACTCTCGTTGCTGTCGAGGCCGGCGGCGGGCTCGTCGAGCAGTGCCACCGAAGGATTGCCGGCGAGCACCCGCGCCATCGACACCAATTGCCGTTGTCCTTGTGACAGTGAGGCAACGGTGACATCGGCGACCGAATGCAGATCGAGCAAGCCGAGAACATCATCGACGCTCTCGTCGCTCGTGGAAGCCTTACCGCCACGCGCGCCGACGGTGACGTTCTCCCGCACGGACAGGTCGTCGTACAGCTCGACATCCTGGAACGTGCGACCCAATCCACGTCGGCTGCGTCGGTGCGGAGCCAGATCGGTCACGTCGGTTCCGTCGAGAGTGATGTGTCCCGACGCCGCCGCGAACCCACTGATGGCGTCGATCAGAGTGGTCTTTCCGGCACCGTTCGGCCCGATCAGCCCGACAATCTCGCCGTCGAACACCTCGAACGACACCTCACTCACAGCGGTGACTGCGCCGTACTGCACCGACACGGAGTCGACCTTCAGCAGCGTCCGGTCACGATCGATCACCGGTGTACCGGCGTCGAGCCGACTGGATGTCGGCGCCGTCGAGGCATCAGGCTCCCCGGCCGGGGCTCGGGGTGTCTCAGGGCGCGAGAACCGTTGCACCAGAGGGGTGATGCGTCCGGCGATGCCGTCCGGGTTGACCATCACCGTCAGGATGAGGAGCACCCCACTGGCCAGCGCGTAGTAGTCACCGAAGTCGAAGGCCCGGTCGAGCACGATGTACAGCAACGCACCGGGAGCGAGGACACCTGCGAGCAGGGCGCCCGACACGGACGTGATCCCGGCGGTGTAGATGATGGCGAAGATCGCGATGCCGGCGAACACACTGAACGGATCAGCGGTTGCGAGAGTTTGTTGGTATGCGAGCAATGTGCCGCTGAGCCCGGCGAGGAACGAGCCGATTGCGAACGCGGCCAACTTGGTTCGCGACACGTTGATACCCGCGGCGGCCGCGGACCTCTCGTTGGCGCGGACGGCGAGCATGGCCGAGCCCAGCCGACTGCGCCGCAGCAGGCCGACGCCGACCGCAGCGATCACCACGATGATCAGGCACAGGATCCCGAACGAGACCCTCGGGTAGTTCTCCCCGGCGCCGATACCCAGATCGATCCCGAAGATGCTCGGTGCGTCGAAGTTCGAGCCCTTGAGTCCGCCGTTGAACGACGGGTTGCGGAACCAGAAGGTCTCCAGGAACACCGCGAGCGCAAGCGTGACGACCATGAACGGGAGCCCCCGGATCCGGAGGGCGGGCAACCCGACCACCACCCCGATGACCGTGGCCATCAGTGCAGCCAGGATCGGCGCGAACGGGAACGGTATCCCCAGTTCGGTGTTCACCACACTCAACCCGAAGGCACCGACACCCGCGAGGGTCAGCTGAGCGAGCGAGACCTGTCCGGCGAACCCGGTCACCACCACCTGCGAGAGTCCGAGGATGGCGAAGATGAACGTGGCGATGATCGCCCCGCGGTAGCTGCCCGACGTCGCCGACAGGGCGATGACGGCAATCACGGTGGCGGCAATCGCCGGCGTCCAGATCCGTCTCGGACGGGGAGCCCGGCCGAGGTTCTGGTGCACGATACCGCCGCGACTGGGCAACGGCCGACCTTTGACCACCAGGAACACCAGAATCAAGAGCAGCGGGATCGCCTCGGATACACCAGATTTCGGAATCCAGCTGTAGAGACTCTGCAGGTGCGTTCCCTCTGCCTGCAGTATTCCGATGCCCAGCCCCGCCGCGACGGCCAAAGCCATGGACGAGAAGTTGCCCACAAGCGCCGCAGCCAGTGCGGGCACGATGAACATCGTGTACGCGATCGGGCTCAGGGGCACGATCGGGGCGATGAGGATACCGCCGAGTCCGGCGATCACCGACGACAGAGCCCAGTTGCTCACTGCGATGCGATCGGGCGAAAGCCCGGTGACAAACGCACCTTTCTCCGATTCCGCGGCGGCTTCGGTGGCAACGCCGAACCGCGTGAAGTGATACACCAGCGCGACCACCGTCGCCAGGGCCACGATCACCACGGCGAGCCAGATGCGGTCCGTGGGCACCTGACTCTCACCGATGGAGAGGACTCCCGGTTCGAAGATCGGTGCCACCGGAACCGCTGTGGTGCCGACCCGAAGCGCGAGGAGCGCCTGGATGGCCAGCATGAGACCGATTGACGCAACGGCTTTGGCGACCACCGGCGCCGACCGCATCGGCCGGAAGACCACCAGGTACAGCAGCGCTCCCAGCGCCGCCGCGATCACCAGCGAGATCGCGACGGCGGGAACGAGATCGAGTTCGCCACCCAATTCGATCGTCGACGGGAAGCCGGGTACCGGGATGAGGAGTTCTCCCTCACGCAGTAACCCATACGTGTACGTGGTGTACAGCGCGACAGCTCCCGTCGCGAAGTTCACCACCCCCGAACTCTTGAAGGTCATCACCAACGCGAGTCCGAGGGCGGCGTAGACCGCTCCGTTGCCCAGGCCGAGAAAGAGATAGGCAAAGTGCTCGGTCATCTACTGTTCCAACTTCTTTCGATGATTCAGGTGGGTCTTCTCGCGCTGGATCTAGCCGACGCTCGTCAGGTTCGAGGGCTTGCCCTCGCTGTCGACCGGACCGACGAGCAACGTCTTGCTGCAGATCGACGGCAGCTGCGGGATCGCGGTGCCGTTGCAGGTGAACTTCAGTCCGGCCCCGATGGGGAGCGGGATGTCCTTGGCTGCTTTGAGCGCTCCGGTCACCGTTGCGGGCGAGATGTCGCCGGTCAGGTTCTCGATCACCCGGTACAGGCCGAGAACGCCCTGGTATCCGGTGTAGCCGTAGCCGCCGATGTCGGTCTCCGGTGCGTACTGCGCCATCACGGAGCGGTAGAGGACCGAGTCGGGATCGTCTGAGTATATGTCGACGGTGGTGAAGTCCTTGATGCCTTCCATGACCGATCCGCCAACGGCTTTCACCACGTCAGGGGCGACGCACGTGGGCACGACCAGTCGGTCTTTGCCTGGGGCGACGGTCTGCATGGTCTTCAGCACCGAGATGCACATGTTGGCGTCGCCGACGATGGCGACGGCATCGGGGTTGTCGGACAGCCCTGCGGTGAGCTGCGGCGTGGGGTCGGGCACCGCGGTCGGAATGGGTACGACCTTGAGTTCGATACCTGCCGCCTGGAAGATCGGGTTACCGATCGCGGAGATCGCCGCGGGGGTGCCTCCACCGTCACCCGACATGAGGGCCAGCTTCTTGATGCCGTTCTGCGCCGAGTACTGAGCCATACCGGCGAGCACGCCGGGCAGTCCGGCGGTGAACATGAAGGAGTCCGGCGAGGTCAGCTCGACGGGGGTGACGCCGACCGGGCCGACGTACGGGATACCTGCGCCGGAGAGGATCGGCAACATCGCCGGCCCTTGGGCTCCACCGGGAACCACCACTGCGACAACACCTTGCTCGACCATCTGGTTGGCGCAGTTCGTCGCCGAAGCCGGTTCTTCCTGCTGCTTGCAGATGACGAGTTCGATGGGCCGTCCATCGACCCCGCCCGCGTTGGCGTTGATGTATTCGGCTGCGGCCTGAGCGGTTTCGCGGTTGGCCGGGAAAGAAGCGAACGAGCCGCCTTCGCTGTTGATGAAGCCCACCTTGATCGGGGCGCCAGTGGCCGCGTCCGCCGGCAGGGATGTTGTGGGCAGCGACGAATCCGGGGAGTCACTGTCGGAACCGTCGCTGCACGCGCTGACGCCGAGAACTGTCAACAACACCGAGGCACCGACGCCGAAGATGACTTGGCCGCGGCTGCGACTTGTCCTGCGTGACTTCATATTTCATACCCTTCACGATCCATGGATGGGGCGATCGAGCGCCAGACGCCATCGCCCGGCCATCCACGACGGAGGACTGGTTTCTCAGTGGGCTCGCGAGGAGCGGGAGATGGGGCGGCTGGTGATGCAGATCACTTTGTTCGAAGCCAGTCAGACATTACGCACAGACATTCGTATCGTCAACCGTATAGACGGGTGTCCAGTTGTGTGATTGAGTGGAGTTCTCGACAGCGGTCACAGGCGCCGGACCCAGCGCGCATTCAGCGCCGGGAACTGGCGAAAGCTATTAGACGACTTGACTATTGAAGGCGCGAGCGTTCAGGCCAGAATCTGGCGCGCGGCAGCCTCGAGCTGGTCCGCGACCTCGCCGTAGGACAGGTGACCCATCCCCGCGCGAACCATCGCGCCGGTGTAGACCAACTCCAGCAGTCCCACATCTCTGGAGCTTCCCTCCGACCCGACGGCTGCCACCAGGAGCCGATGGATCTCGCGGCTGATCTGGAAGCGGAGCTGTTCGACGTCGGAGTCATTGCTGAGCAATGCCTGCGTCACCGCCGCGGCGAACTCGGGCTCGTCGGCGACATTGAGGGCCAGGTACCGCAGCACACTCACGACTCGCTCGATCATCTCCGGAGAGTCGTTGGCCGGAGGTGTGGCCGTGGTCAGCCGACGCCAGTACACCTCAGCGACGAGGTGTTCCTTCGAGGAGAAATAGATGTACGCGGTCGCGCGGGCCAGGCCCGCCTTGGCCGCGACGAGAGGCACCGTCAGCTCCGAGTAGCCCACTTCGCCGAGTACCTCGACGGTGGCCGCACCCAGTTTCAACACCGTGTCGGCACGTTTGCCCGTCAATCGTCGACGAGTGGCTTCAACCGGGGACTGATCAGGCACAGCTGGCAACGGTACCCCGACCGCCACGTGGGTCACCAACCTGCTCCGGCCGACCACTCGGCACAGGGCGCCTCAGGCGCGGGCCGTTCTAGGTCTGCGCCGAGGCGAAATCGGTGATCGCCGCACGCACGGCCGACGACATCACCCCGCCGATGTGTCCACCCGGGTACCAGTGCACCGGCCCCGACCAATGGGCGTGCAGACGTTCCGCGGCGGCAACCGAGGTCACCCTGTCGTTCAGGGCGGCCACCACCAGACGGCGGTCCGCCTGCGCATGAGGTACCACCCTGAGGGGATCCACCACGCTCGTCACGTCCTGGACCGGATCCGACCGCAACAGCTCTGCGATCGCACGACCCCGGTCACCGCCGCGGAGCAGATGATGGGCCATGGTTGCGTGCAGGTCCAGCATCGGAACCACTGCGATCACCGATTGCACCTGCGGTTCGAGGCCGGCCACGATTGCGGCGACCGGACCACCCAGCGAGATGCCACCGACGGTGATGGGGGTCGGATCCTGCGCATGCATCCACCGGACCAGGGCACGGACCTCCGCGATCCCACGGGCGGTGAGCGCGACGTTGGCCATCGGATCGAAGCCGGGGAAGGTCACGCCTTTGCTGCGTCGTAACCCGTGCCCGGGCAAGACCGGGAACACGACGTTGTAGCCGAGTTCCTCGTGCAGGAACGCTGCGCGCAACGACATCAGGTCGTCGATCCGGCCCTGACCGGCGCCATGGATCCAGAGCAGCCACGGGTGCCCCCGCTCGCGGTGTTCGAGGATCCGCACGGTTGCCGCCGTCTTGGTCTTGTCGCCCGAGAGCAACAAAGGGTGGGGGTCCGGACTCGCGTAGTCCAGCCGCTCGTACGCCACCGGGCCCAATTTCCGGCGGATAGACCGCTGGATTCGGAGCTCGGGGGGATCCGGGTTCGCCTCGGCCATCGGCAGCGCCCTGAGCCTGCTGCCCACCAACGCACACCTGTCCACGTTCGCTCGGATGTCGTCTTCATCGGGCACGGCGCGCAGCAGCGAAAAGCCGGCGATGAAGAACTCGTCGAGCGCTGTCTCACCCACCTGGCGGACGCCGAACGCCGACGGTGGGATGCCCGTGGCCGCGGCGCGATGGCTGGCGCTGCGCGAGCTCAGCACCGCGCGGGGCAGGACTTCGGCCAGCAGCGACATCCGTGTGAGCGACGAGTCGAATCTGTTCTGCCAGCGGCCACGATCCGGCCCGGGTGTGGCCGTCATCGGTCCAGCATCTCAGCCGTGCGCAGTGCCGAGGTCAACTCGTCCAGAGACGACTGGACCCGGCCAAGGAATGCCGCCGGGTCAGCCATGGACTCGGGTGTGGTGATCAGGCCCATCGACAGTTGCCCCGCGTAGCTGTACGCGGTCAGGTTGACATCTGCCGGGGCTATCGCCAGTGCAAAAGACGTCCATTGCTCCACTTTCACGTCGCCGATCCATCGATGTTCTTTCGGTCCTGGCATGTTCGCCGTGGTGATGTGGTTCATCACCAGCGGCGCGATGGGCGCTGCGATCGGACGCGCCCAGGGTCCCAGGCGACCGGTGTAGGTCGCGAGATGCTCGGTGAGGTCGAAACCCAGCTGCCGACGAAGGGACACGGCCGCAGCGCAACTCGATGCGGTGGCGCGCACCCGCTCGACAGGGTCGACGATCTCGGTGTGGAGGTAGACCGTCGCCGTCGCCAGCTCGTTGCCCTGGCGGCGGGGCGAAGAGAGGTCGCGGCACACCCCGAACATCCCGACGGCGGGGCGATCGGTGCGCTCTCGGCGGGCCAGACGCTCCGCGCGGATCGCGCCTGCCACGATCCCGTGAAACGCGCCGTTGACGGTGGTGCCCGTGGCAACCGCCACCCGCCGCACGTCAGCGAGCGGAATCGACGCACTGGCGCAGCGCCGCCGATGTGAACTCGGGGTGTTGAAGCTCGTGCGGTCGGCGCCCATGAAGTGGGGTACGGCTCGGCGCTGTTCGAAACGTCGGGCCGCCACCCCGGTGCGATACACATCTGCCGCCACATGCGGTAGGTCGCGCATCAGGCGAACCGATTCTCGCCGGGCCATCGCACGCATCTCGGCGCGTTCAGGAGGTGTGGCGTCTTCGACCGACCAGGGATTCGGTTCAGCCGCAGTCGCTCCCGGGCTGTCGCTGGTCACCGCGCGGAAACAGTTCAGCGCCGCCAGACCGTCCACCACCGCGTGATGCACCCGGATGACCACCGCCTGACGATCGCCGCTCAGCCCGTGTACCAGGGTCATGGCCCAGAGCGGCCGATCGCGTGAGAGCCGTTTCGTGGCGAGCGCGGCCAGCAGTTCATCGAGCTGCGATTGATCGCCAGGGGCCGGAAGGGTGTGCTCATCGATGTGGTGGGCGATCCGAAAGCTCATGTCGGGCACCCAGAAAGGACGCCCGCGATGACCACGCAGCGCTTCGATCCGCTGGGTCGCCCGGGGGAAGTGGCCGAGATAGCGGGGTACCAGCGCGCGCAGTTCGGCGAGGGTCACCGGTGTGCCACGGTTCGACGAGTCCAGAATCGCGACCTTCAGGGTGTGCATCGGGGTCGTCGATGTCTCCATGTTGAGCATCAACGCGTCCGGTCCGGTCATGCGCTCCATCGGACTACTTCACCCCGCTCTTTGTCCGCCGGCCCGTCGTGGACCGTGGCCGTTGCGTCTCATCGCCCGATCCGCCCGACTGCTCGTCGGCAGCAAACGGATCATCAACGGCAGTAGGACCTTCGAGACCGCTGGCCGCCAGCAACTCGGCAAGCGCCTCATCGAGCGCATCGATGATCTCCCACGGATCGGGAACCAGGTTCGGGTCCACGTGTAGACCGAAATCCATCCGCTCCATGTTCGACAGCACCGTGAAGTTCAGGCCCATCCCCTCCAGGATCACCGAACTTGGGTAGATACCGGTGACCTTGGCGCCGCCCATGTACAGCTGGAGCGGCGGACCGGGGACATTCGAGATGAGGGTGTTGATCCGCAGCGGCATCCGTGAGATCAGCTCGGTCGAATAGATCGCCCGGATCGCGGTACCGAGGATCAGCGGGGCGGCTACTTCACCCAGCGACTGGATCTGCCTGGCGCTCATCGCCTTCGACATCTCCTTGGCGCCCGCTGCTGTTTCACTGACCGTCTTGAGTCGTTGAATCGGGTCATCGAGATGCGTGGCCAACTCCACGAACACGGTCGTGATCTGGTTGTCCTGCGTGTCGTCGCCTTCGGCGCGGGTCGACACCGGTACGCCTGTCACCAGTGAGCGATCCGGCAGGGCGTCGTGCGCGAGCAGGTAGGTACGCAGCGCGGTGCCGCACAACGCCAGCACCACGTCGTTGACCTTGACCCCGTGCGCCTCCTTGATGCGACGGATGTCGTCGAACGCGATGCCTGCGAACGCCAGCTGCCTGCGGACTCCGATCGACGCGTTGAACGGAGTGCTCGGGCCTCTCGGGATGGCCGAGGCCAACGATCCACCGCTGCGTGCCCCATCCAGTACGGCGGCGGCCTTGGAGAGAACGTCGAATCCATAACGCGCATAGGTCGCGGGGCCTTTGACCCATCTGTTCGCCAGACCGCCGACGACGTCGAGCACACCCTGATCGCCGGCGGAGGATTCCTCACGCGACGGCTTGGCCACCATCGGCGCTGCCGCGTCTGGTTCGACATCGAGCATTGCGGTGGCGAGACCGGCGCCGGCGACACCGTCGAGCAGACAGTGGTGGTACTTCATGAGCAATGCCACCCGTCCACCGGCGAGGCCTTCGATCAGCCAGACCTCCCAGAGCGGGCGGTTGCGGTCGAGTTGGGCACTGAGAAGTAGACCGGCCACTTCGCCGACCTCTCGAGCGCCGCCGGGTGAGGGAACACCGATGCGGTGCACGTGATGTCGGACGTCGAAATCCGGATCATCCACCCACACCGGGCGATCGAGCCCGAACGGGGCCTGCTTGAGCTTCCAGCGGAACTTGGGGGCGTATTCCATCCGCTCGCGCGTGAGCCGAACGACGTCGTCGTATCCGAGTCCGGACTCCCCCGGTTCCAAGATCGTGAGACCACCGACGTGTTGATGCCACGACGGCGTCTCTGCCGCCAGGAACAGCGAGTCGGTTCCACTCAAGCGCCGCATGATGTCCTCGTCGGAGTCGATTGCGAAAACGAAAGGTATTCGTTTCTGTCGAATGCCATTCGTACAACCGCGACACTACGTTGTCAATCGAATCGACGCTGGTCTTCGGGGATATCGGGGCGTGAGCAGGCACGGACCACGGCAGCCAGATTTGTCACATCACCGCGGGCCGGCCCTCGTCAGCCGTCGGTGGCCTGCGGCAGGTTCAGCTGCCCAGGACCGCAGCGGTGACTGCGCCCTGAAGGATCTGTTCGAACACGTCGTCGGCGTTGCCCACGACATCGAAGAACCCGGACAGCTGCAGTGAGACGAACCCGTTGATCGCGGCGAACAGCGCGAGCTGGGTCTGCAGCACCCGGTCTTCGGGCACGCCGGCGGTCCGAATCATCACCGCGAGGGCCTCCCCCGCCTCCGCGCTGGCGGCACGAAATGCAGGCAGGTCGATGGGAACTCGCAACAGCGATCGGCATCGATGGGGCCAGCGCTCGCCGTAGTCGACGAACACCCTGGCCAGGACCCGCAGACCGTCCACCCCGGTACGCCCCATGGCGGCCCTGCGCGCGAGATCGCCGAGTTCACGCATCGCGTGGAGTTGTAGTTCGCTGCGCAGTTCTTCGAGGCTGTGGACGTGGTTGTAGAGCGAGGACACCCGCACCTGCAATCGGGAGGCCAGCGCCGTCATCGTCAAGGCCTCGGTACCCAGCTCGTCGACGAGCGCCTGCGCCTCGGAGATCACGCTCTCGCGTGTCATCCGACTGCGGCGCGCGGCCCGCACCTCGGACGCCGCGGCACGCGTGGACGAAGGGTGGTCAATGGACACTGAGGACTCCTAGCGACTAAAGAGATTCGTTTACAGACGCTACTCCTTCGTACTGAGACGAGGGAAGTCGCCAACCGCCAGGAGCCCGCGAGTGTTGACACCTCAGATGACCCTGTGACTGAATGAAACCGGAAAATGTGACGTACGTCTCACTTGTTTGCACTATGACACCACCACTCCTGGCCACCATCGACAGCCCATCCACGCGTCCACCACGAGAGGTGGCCGAACTGCAGGACGGAAGAGCACTCATGTCCGGACCCCCGATCACGTCAGACACGGTGTCGACGCATCCAGACCGCACGAAAGGTCCACTGCGACCGTCGAAGACGGCGCTGATCCTCGCCGCCGTCGGACTGTTCTTCGTCGCGATCCAGGTCTACGGCTACATCGCCTGGCTTCTCGCCGATCCGGCGAAACAGCCAGAAGGCAACGATCCGGTGCCGGCCTCGGTGATGGCGAATGTCGATCGCGCGGAAGCGATCCTGATCATCCTGACTGTTGTCTGGATTGCGGTTTTGGTCTTTTCCTGCTGGCGCGCAAAGGGACTCACGTGGCCGCTGCTGCTGACCTTCGCGTGGTCGGCGGTCTACTGGCAGGAACCCCTCGTCAACGCGCTGGACCACAACTTCACCTACAACGCCCATCTTCGCGATCGGGGCGACTGGGTGAGTCACCTGCCGTTTTCCCCCGTCGACGGGCCCACCCTCTCGCAGCCACTGTTCGAGGCCCTGGTGTTCTTCGCCCTGCTGCCCATCTTCGGTCTGCTCAGCTACGCCATCCTGCGAGGACTTCACCGCGTCGGTCTCCACTCACCACTTCTGCTGGTGCTGTCGGTGTGGCTCATCTTCGTCGTCCTGGACGCCGCTTTCGAGATGGCCGGGATCGCACAGGGCCTGCTCGTGTGGAACCGGGTGGCCGACAACCTCGCGATCAGCGCGGGTACGGCAGATCAGTGGCCGGTGTACGAGGGCATCATGCTCGGCTTCCTGTGGGCGCTACCGGGCATGCTCATGTTCTTTCGCGGGGGCCACCGCTTCAGTGTTCTCGATCCCGGAATCGACGTGTTGCCGGGCGCCCTGCCCGTCGTCGTGCGACTGCTCGCCCTCGCGGGTCTTCTCAACGTGGCGTTCCTCGCGTACAACATCGCTCTGATGGTGTTGTCAGGGTCGACGGTCGCACCCGCGCCGAGCTGGTTGTCGCCGTGACCGCGCCCGTGGACAAGACAACGTTCTGCCGCATCTGCGAACCGATGTGCGGCATGATCGCCACCGTTTCGGACGGCCGCCTGCTCCGCTTGAGACCTGATCCAGCACATCCGCTGAGTGAGGGATACGCCTGTCCAAAAGGCATCGCGTTCAGCGACATCGTCAACGACGACGATCGGGTTCTGCATCCGTTGCGCCGCCGGCCCGACGGTGGATTCGATCGGGTGTCGTGGGACTCGGCGATGTCGGAGATCATCGCCCGACTGCGCAAGGTGTACACCGAGCACGGTGGCGAGTCGATCGGCGGCTACCTCGGCAATCCATCGGTCTTCAACACCGGACTGATGATCTGGAGCGGACTGTTCTTCCAGATGCTCGGCAGCCCACACATCTACAGCTCCAATTCCCAGGACGCCAACAACCGTTACGCTGCAAGCCATTTCCTCTACGGCAACGCCCTCGCCGTACCCATCCCCGACATCGAGAGGGTGGAACTGCTCGTTGTGGTCGGGGCAAATCCGGTCGTGTCCCACGGCAGTTTGATGAGCACTCCTCGGGTTCGGGACAAGTTGGTCGGCATCCGCCGACGAGGCGGACGGGTGGTGGTGATCGACCCGAGGCGCACCGAGACGGCCCGTGAGTTCGACTGGATGCCCATCCGCCCGGACACCGATGCCCTGCTGATGCTCTCGCTCATCAACGTCATGTTCGCCGAGGGGCTCGTCGACCTCCGAGCAGTCGCCGCGAAGGCGACGGGCGTTGCCGCCATCGAGAAGCTCAGTGCCCCTTATCCACCCGAGGCGACCGAGGAGCGAACGGGGGTACCGGCAGCGACAGCGCGCAAGCTCGCGCGCGATCTGGCCGGCACGTCTCGCGCAGCCGTCTACGGACGCGTCGGCACGTGTCTGGGCCGCAACGGTACGTTGACCACCGCCTTGCTCGACATCGTCAATCTGCTTGCGGGCAATCTCGACTCGGTCGGCGGCTCGATGTTCGGCACGATGGGCTTTCCAGCAGAGCGCGCGATCGCGCGTGCGATGCAGCGGTCGGGCGGATTCGGCTGGGGCGCACGTACCAGCCGCATCGGCGGCTTCCCTCAGGTGGCCGGGCAGGCACCGGCGTCGTTGATGGCCAAGGAGATCACCACACCCGGGCCCGGACAGCTGCGGGCGCTCTTCCTCTGCGCGGGCAATCCCGTGCTGTCGGTTCCCAATGGCGCCGAACTCGCCAAAGCGCTCGGGCAGACGGATCTCTGCGTGTCCTTCGACCTCTACCGCAACGAGACCAATGCCAACGCCGACTTCATCCTCCCGGCTCCGAGTATGTACGAACGTCCCGATCACGTGCTGATGTTCCAGTCGCTCTACACCACACCCTTCAAACAGGCCACGGATCCGGTCATCGCGCCGATGGGTGAGAGCCGCGCCGAGTGGCAGGTGTTCAACGAACTCGCCGGCGGCCTTGCGGACCTGTCGCCCAAGATGCGTGCAATGGCGTTCGTGGACAGAGTCTCTCGGAGGCTGGGGCGGCCGGTAGATCCGCAGAGGGTGATCGACGGCCTCATCAGGATGGGTCAGGGCGGCGATCGTTTCGGCATTCGTCGGCGGGGCCTGAATCTGGCGCGGCTGCGAGCTGAGCCGAGCGGTGTCGTGGTCGCCGAGCACCTCCGTCCGGGCCGGCTGCGCACCGTGGTCACCCACCGTGGTCGCAAGGTGAAACTGGATGCACCGGAACTCGTCGAGGAGTGTGGGCGCCTCGACCTCGACGAGCCCGCGGGCCTGCCACTGCTTCTGATCGGGATGCGTGAGGTCCGCTCGGAGAACACGTGGCAGCACAATTCACCGATGCTCCTGCGCGGTGGGCGAAGCCACACCGCGCGTATGCATCCTGACGACGCCGATGCCCGCGGGGTCACGGACGGTGACATCGTGTCGGTGCGGTCGGCGCACGGCGAGATAGTCCTGCCGATCACCGTCACGGCGGACATCTCACCCGGCGTCGTCGCCATCCCGCATGGCTGGGGTCACAACGGTTCCGGCGGCTGGACACGCGCAAATGACGCCGCCCGTGCCGATTCGGGCAGCGGGGGCGCCAACGTCAATCAGCTGATCTCCAGCGACCCGGCCGATCTCGAGCGGCTCGCGGGGATGGCACGGATGAACGGGGTTCCCATCGAGGTGATCGCCCATGCCCGACCGAGCTGAGCCGAGCAACCCGAACCTCATGCTGGGTCCGGCCGATCATTCGGTGACCTGCCCACTGTGCGAGGCGATGTGCGGTCTTCGTGTCCACACCGAGGGCAACACCGTCACATCGATCCGCGGCGACCGCGACGACGTGTGGTCGCGCGGGCACCTGTGTCCCAAGGGCACCGTCCTCGGACACCTGCACGACGACCCGGACCGTCTTCGCGAGCCCATGGTCAAACGCGCGAACGGCGAGCACGTCCCGGTGTCCTGGGACGACGCGTACGAGGAGGCCGAGCGGGTGTTACGACCGGTCCTCGAGCGTCACGGAGCGCGGGCCCTGACCGTCTACGTGGGAAACCCGGTGGCGCACAATGTATCGCTGAGCTCCTACATCGGCGGTCTGATCGGGATGGGTCAGGCGGCGGGGATGCAGACCTACTACTCCCCTGGCACGGTTGATCAGTGGCCACTCAACGTGGTCGGTGCGCTGCTGTTCGGTGGTATGTGGAACGCACCGATCCCAGACCTGGACCGCACGGATCATCTGGTGGTGCTGGGCGCCAATCCCGCTGCGTCACAGGGTTCGATGCTCTCAACACCGGATGTGATGGGCAAGATCCGCGACATCTCGCGCCGGGGCGGTCGGGTCGTGGTCATCGATCCCAGACGCACCCGCACCGCGCAGGGTGCCGACGAATGGGTACCCATCCGTCCCGGCACCGACGCCCTGCTGTTGTTCGCGATCTTGCACACCCTCGCCTCGAACGGCTGGGTGAGGCGGCCGCAACACCTTCAGGGCCGGGTCACCGGACTCGACGACGCGATAGCCATGGCAGCGCCGTTCACACCCGAACGCGTGGCACCGGTATGCGGCGTCACCGCCGTCTCGATCCGTCGACTCACCGCCGGGCTCGCTCATGCCGGAAACCCTGTCCTGTACAGCCGGATCGGTTCGTGCACGCAGGAATTCGGGTCGTTGGCCACGTGGCTGGTCTTTGTTCTGAACACCGCTCTCGGCGCCATCGACCGTCTCGGGGGCGCACTCTTTCCGAAACCCGCGGTCTGGTCACCGATGTTCATGAAGCCGCCCGATCAGGATGCACCCGGATGGCAGTTCGGCCGGTATCACAGCCGCGTCCAAGGCATCCCCGAAGTGTTCGGCCAGTTCCCGATCAGTGTCCTTGCCGAGGAGATCGACACACCGGGTGACGGGCAGATCCGCGCCTTCATCAGTGTGGCAGGCAATCCGGTGATCTCGGCGCCGGGGTCGGCTCGGCTCGACGCCGCTCTCGGCACCATCGACGCCATGGTCTCGGTGGACAACTGGCTGAACGAGACCACCCGTCACGCCCATGTCATCTTGCCCGGACTGTCTCCGCTTGAACGTTTCCACGCCGACGACCTGTACTGGAACTACGCAACTGCGTCGTGTGTGAAGTGGTCCGAACCGGTGTTCGCCCCGGACTCGGGCCGGCCCGCCGAGTGGGAGATCCTGCTACGGCTGAGCGGCGCCGTGCTGGGCACCCCGGTCCCCGACGTGGACGTGGCCGCCATGGACGACCTCTATGTCGGTGGCCTGGTGGCAACCCTGTGCACCAGTCCCGACACGCCTTTGGCCGGCCGCGATGCCACCGCATCGTTTGAAGCCCTCCGGGGTGTGGGACCCGAACGACTCGTCGATCTGGGAATCAGGCTGGGGCCGTGGGGAGATGATCTCGGTCGGAGACCCGGCGGCCTCACACTCGACGATGTACGGGACCACCCGAACGGACTCAGGCTCGGCGAACTCGAGGGCGACCGTCTCGACGAGGTTCTGAGCACACCCTCGGGCACCATCGAACTGGTGCATCCGCACCTGACCGCCGACATCGACCGACTCGAACGGCGGATCGACCGAGAAGCCGACGAGTTGGTGCTCATCAGCCGGCGGCATCTGCGATCCAACAACTCGTGGCTGCACAACGTCCCCGCGCTCATGCGCGGCCGCGTCCGCTGCACCGTGTTGGTGCACCCAGCCGATGCTGCACGGCTGGACCTCATCGACGGTGCGCCCGCCGAGATCACCACGTCCGCTGGTTCACTCACAGCACCGGTGGAGGTGAGCGACGAGATGATGCCGGGGGTGGTGTGCCTTCCGCACGGTTGGGGGCACGGCGTGGCCGGCACAAGGCTCGCCACCGCCAACACCCACCCGGGCTCCAACTCGAACCTGCTCAATCCGCCAGAGCTGTTCGACGTTCCGAGCAACACGCAGGTGGTCAACGGTGTACCGTGCCGGGTCACATCCGCTGTCTCACAGGACCTTCGGTCATCAGGACGGTGAGTCGGGCGATGGGTTGCCCCACCTGGAGGCGATCGCTCCCCACGGATCGGCGAACCGGCCCGGCGTGTGGCGATACGGCGACTGAGCGCGCAGGTATCTGCGCATCGCCGGGGCGATCACCCGCAGCGGGTAACGCCTGACACCCACCCGATCGCGGGTCTCGGCGATGAGGTCTGCAAGCGTGTGCCGCTGGAATCCCAGGGCCGCCTGCGCGGAGCTGGTGTCCATCCAATCCGTGGCGAACCAGTCGCGGTCGCTGTCCGGATTTCCTGGCCTGCCGATGGGGAGTCCGCCGGTGAGACCCATCGCCTCCGAAACGGCCGGAGCGAGGAAACCCTGTGTGATGCGGTGCGACTCGTCACCGCCGATCAGGTAGATCTCCCTGCTCATCTGGCCGGTGGCGGCTGCGGCGAACGCATGGGCGACATCGCGCACGTCCACTGTCTGGATGCGGCCGTCCGTGGGCAGCAACCCTTCGAAGTACACCAGATCCTTGTCGATGTCCCAGCGCGGTTCAGCTGTCATCACCCCGCCCAACCGTAGGATCACCCATTCGAGATGCGAAGCGGTGACGATCTTTTCGGCTTCCGCCTTGTGCGCGCCGTACAGGTCCGACGGTGCCGGCGCCATGTCCGGGGTGAGGACATCGTCCACGCGGTGTGGGTTCCGCGGCCCGTACACGGCCACGCTCGATGCCTGGATGAACCGCGGCGGGGATGGTTGGGCAACAGCGGCATCGACCAGGGACTGCGTGGCCGTCACGTTGACCTTGCGGGCGAGGTCAGGGCGCGCGTAGCAAGCGGGCGGGATGACTGCGGCCAAGTGCACGATGACCGTCGGACGAACCGCGGACACAAGCGCATTCAGCTCGGCGGGATCGGTCAGGTCGGCCCATCTGACGTCGAGCCCGTTCCTGCCGGCGAGCCCGTTGCTGCCTTTGAGCCGAGCGGCCTTCTTGTGATTGGGCTCGATGTCGAGGTCGGTGGCCACCACATCGTGGCCACCGGCCAGCAGGGCGCGGACCAACTCGGCACCCACCAGGCCGAAAGCTCCTGTGACGAGTATGCGATCAGTTGACATCGACACACCTTTATCGCGGACTCGCGGGGCAGTTCCCCGCCGGACTCCGACCATTAGAACATACAGGTGTCTGGACATGAGTCCATCGAGCCGATGTCGACCACGGCCGCGCGGTCGGTAGCGTGGGCGAGGTGTGCGAGCCTTCTCCCTCGTCACCGGCCGAGGTGCACGCCGTTCGCAGGATCTGGAGCGACCTGGACCTCCCCGGAATGATCGACGTCCACACCCATTTCATGCCGAAGTCGGTGATGGACAAGGTCTGGGCCTATTTCGACGCCGCCGGCCCGCTCGTCGGAAGGCAGTGGCCGATCACCTACCGCACCGACGAACAACAGCGAGTACAGACACTGCGCGATTTCGGGGTCACGACGTTCACGTCGATGATCTACCCGCACAAACCCGACATGGCCGCCTGGCTCAACAGCTGGGCCGCGGAGTTCGCGTCACACACCCCCGACTGTCTGCGAACTGCCACGTTCTACCCGGAGCCCTCTGCGCCGGCATACGTCGCCGCAGCGATCGAATCGGGCACATCGGTGTTCAAATCGCATATCCAGGTCGGCGACTACAGTCCGCTCGACCCACTGCTCGATCGGGTGTGGGGTGCCATCGCCGATGCGGGGACACCGGTTGTCATCCATTGCGGATCAGGCCCGGCGCCGGGAACCTTCACCGGCCCGGAGCCCATCGCCGAACTGTTGCAGCGGTTTCCGACGCTGACGTTGATCATCGCGCACATGGGCATGCCGGAGTACGCGGACTTCCTCGATATCGCGAGCCGCCACGAACGGATTCATCTCGACACGACGATGGCATTCACCGACTTCGCCGAAAAGATGGCACCGTTTCCCGACGACCGCAGGGCACAGCTGGCCGATCTGGGCCACCGCGTCCTGTGGGGCAGCGACTTCCCCAACATCCCCTACGGCTACGCAACGGCACTTCGTGCGGTCACCCGACTCGACATGGGCGACGAGTGGTTACGCCGGGTGCTGCACCACAACGCGTCGGAGTTGTTCGGACTCGACTAGGCTCCGCGCGCCGCTCGCGCCGCGATCCGCGCCTGCACCTCGGGACGACGCAGGGGCGGAACGGTTTTGGGGGGCTGCCGTCGGGGCGGCAATGACTGGAGCAACTCCTGCGTCGCAGCGGTCACCCGCAGGACCGCGAGTTCGAACGCCTGCTGGTTCGCCTCCGACGGCTTCTGCACGCCGCTGACCTTGCGGACGTACTGGCGGGCCGCGGCCTCGATCTCAACGTCGGTGGCCGGAGGTTCGAGTCCACGAAGCTCAGTTATGTTGCGACACATTGTTTTCCACTCCCACTATTCCGATATCTTGACTACCGCCTTGCCGAGGACCTTGCCTGCCGCCAGGTCGTCGAGAGCTTGGGGCAGATCGGCCAGTTCATAGGTCACGTTCACCGGTGGCCGCATGCCGTCGGCGATCATGGTGGTCAGCTCCTGGTGGATCTGCGCCGGAAGTCCGGGGTGGGTGCGGACGTACTCGCCCCAGGCAGCGCCGACCACCGAGATGTTCCGGAACAGCACCCGGTTCAACTTGACCGTAGGGATACCGCCTGCCGCGAACCCGATGACCACGAACCGGCCGTCAGGGGCCACCTGACGCAGCGCCTCGTCGAACACCTCGCCCCCCACCGGGTCGATCAGGACGTCGACACCGTTGCCGGTGAGTTCCTTGATCCGCGAGCCCCAGCCTTCCTCGAGCTGAACCACCTCGTCGGCGCCCATCTCCCGCAGCATCTCTTCGGCACCGGTGCGATGCACGATGGCGATCACCCTGGCGCCCATCGCCTTTGCCACGCGAATGGTTGCCACGCCCACGCCCCCGGCGCTACCGAGAACGCCGACGGTCTCACCCGGTTCGAGATGGGCACGTGTCTTCAGCGCGAACAGCGCGGTCTGGAAGTTGATGCCCATGGCGGCACCCTCGTCGAATGTGAGGCCGTCCGGGATGGGCAGCAATTGCTCGGGCGCCGCAGCCACCTTCTCGGCAAAACCGCCGACCACCGACATGACAAGAACCCGGTCGCCCACCGACAGGTCGGATCCCTCGGGCACCCACGACACGACACCCGCCACCTCGGTGCCCGGCGTGAACGGAGTCGGCACCTTGAGCTGGTACTTGCCCTGGCTCATCAGGAGGTCGGGGAAGCAGACGCCGCAGGACTTGATGTCGACCAGCACCTGGGTGCCGGTGGGCTCCGGGTCCGGGACCTCGTTCAGGGACAATCCGCTCGGGCCGGTTTCTTCGGTGAGTATCTGCGCCTTCATAACGCACAACCCTACGCGGAGGCGCCGATAGGATCACCGGTATGACATCTGTATCCGAAACCCGAAACGACCAGCCGAGCGAACGGCACCTGCACGCCGCGGCCGAGGCTCCCGGCTTCATGCCGATCGACGAGGCCGTCGCGCTGTATCGGGTTGCGCAGCAATACCTGTCGGCTCCCGACGCGGTGGGCATCGGGGTGGAGATCGGAACCTACTGCGGCAAGTCGACCGTCTTCCTCGGAGCCGCCGCAGAACCGACCGGCGCCACCATCGTCACCATCGACCACCATCGCGGCTCCGAAGAACATCAGCCCGGCTGGGAATACCACGACACCTCGCTGGTGGACCCGCACACGGGAACACTGGACACCTCGGCCCGGTTCCGGCGCACCATGTGGGACGCCGGTCTCGAAGAGACGGTGATCGGACTGCTCGCCACCTCGACGGCGGCGGCAAAGGTCTGGGGCCGGGCCGCGGACTTCGTGTTCATCGACGGTGGCCACAGCAGCGAAGCAGCCCAGAACGATCTTGCGGGGTGGGCACCGTGGGTGCGGGTGGGCGGCGCCCTGCTCATCCACGACGTCTTCCCGAACCCCGAGGACGGTGGCCGGCCACCGTTCGAGATCTACGAGAAGGCCCTGCAGACAGGGCAGTTCACCGAGGTCGGCGCGCAGGGGTCGCTCCGGGTGCTGCGTCGCGACAGCGGAACACCGGGTCAGCCGCTACCGGCCTGACTCCTGATCGCTGACGTCCGGCCACGGGCCTGGCGTCAGCGGTTCACCTCTCGATCCGGTGCAGAACGACATCGCCGAGGTCGCCATCGACCACGCGAGCAGTCATGTACGTGCAATACGGCTGCCTGCGCCGGTCGGTGGGCGAGCCGGGATTGAGTAGACGCAGACCCGTACCCGTCGTGGTGTCCCACGGGATGTGGCTGTGACCGAACACCAGGACATCGGTGTCGGGGTACGCGACCGACATCCGTTTCTCCCGACCCACTGATGCGCCGGTCTCATGCGTGACCGTGAAACGCAGCCCGCCGAGGGTCACATCGGCGCGCTCGGGCATGCGTGACCGCAGATCAGGGCCGTCGTTGTTCCCCCAGCACGCGATCAGTCGTTTCGCCCGACGCTCGAGTGCTTCGAAGCTTGCCAGGTCGACCCAGTCACCGGCGTGGATCACCACATCGGCCCGGTCGACTTCATCCCACACGACCGCGGGAAGGTCTTTGGCGCGCTTGGGGATGTGGGTGTCGGCCAGCAGCAACAGTTTCACGACCACAGTTCTACCGCCCGCGGCCGCGGTCTCACCCGGCGATCAGTCGATCTGAACGTTCGTTCTACGCCTTCATCGGCCTGCCGACCACCCGGCAGTGGCGCGGTGGGCATCACCGAGGATCTCCGCGCGATCCTCGGCGAGGACAAAACCGCGCGCGATCGCCTCGTCGGCGGCAGCCGTGTACTGCTCGAGATAGGCCTCGGGTGTGCCGTACATCGTGGTGAGTTCAGACGGGGACAACGGGACGGTGGACCCGAACAGCTGGCAGATCCGAGACGCCGTGGCCGTGCTGAATCCGCTGAGGACCGACGTCGGGACCTCCACGCTCGGAGTGCGCACTCCCCCGACGACGTTGCCCACCGCATCGGTGACGAACCGCGGAGTGGGTCCGGTGTCGTCCACCGCCATCTGCTCGGCGGCAGGCGGCTCGCGCCCGTCGCTCACCCAGGCGTCGAGATGACGCAGGGCGGCCCGGACGACAAAACGTTGCTGGCCGTCGTTGACCGCGGTGGGACATCCGAGGAACGTCTCGAAATCACCGATCTGGAATCGGTCGGCGTGCGCACTGCCTGCGACTTCCCACAGTCGCAGTCGGGCCGAATCGTCTTGTCGGGCAGGGTGGTACCAGAGATGCCCCAAGATGTCGGTCTCGGTTTGCACGAGGATCACCGGGACGTCGAGATCGTCGCGGATTCGCACGGCTGGTGCGCCCAGAGCGGCGACGAGATCGATGGCCCGACCAGGTTCCCCCAGCGGCATGGTGGCACCTGCCCGGCTGTGGACGACAAACCCGTCGACGAGACGGTCATGCGGCTGGACACCGTTCGCATACGTGGTCATGGCGAGCGCGGACTGGGACTCACCGACCGCCAGCACCCGCTGGATGTCGAGGTGGGCCAGCGGGGTCGCAGAGCCGTTTCGCAAGGTGTCGATGATCCTGGAGAAGATCGAATAGCTGTACCCGTCGCCGGGGTGATGCAGGCCGCCGTACCGCTCCGGGTCGGCACCGACCAGGCCCTTCGGCGCGCCATCACCGACGGCCACCGTCGCCGAACCACCCTGAACGCCGGAGAACTGCGCCGACACCCCTACCCAGGCGTATCCGCCCCGGACGATCTCCTCGCTCAGATAGGTGTAGTCGGGGGCCGCGTCCTGCCCGCTGCTGACGTTCAGCCACTCCACCACCAGCGTGCCGTTGAAGCGCTCGGCGTCGGCGGGCGCTCGCGTGACCACGCGGGTGATGAACTCGGCGTCGTCGACCGGCTCGATGTCGAAACGGCCATCGGCCGGCAGGCCGGCGGCTGAGTACCTCGTCGCCACCCCCGACACCGCGTATTCACCCTCGTCATACCCGGCGCCGGCCAGGTCGGGGCCGGGCACCGCCGACATCAGCGACAGGCCGGCACCTCCGCTGAGCACCGCGAACTCGGCGCCCATCAGGCGACCTTCCTGTAGCGACCGGGAATCATCCTCATCGGTGGTGTCATGTCCGCGCATCCCCTCGTGCCGTGGTGGCCGGCGACCGGCCGATGCGCGAGAGTATCGCGTCGGCGATGGCCTCCGGATGCTCGTCGGGCAGCCAGTGCGAGGCATCTGGGATCTCGATGAAGCGATAGTCGCCGCGCACGAACTCACCGCAACGCTCGGCTCCGGCCCTCGCGATCGCGATGTCGCCCGAACTCCACACGAACGTGGTCGGTACGTCGACGACGGGAACGTCTTCGCTCGCCGGGGTCTGAGCGCGGTACCAGTTCAGAGCGGCGGTCATCGCCCCCGGCGCGCTGAGGACCCGCACATGTTGGTCGGCCACATCACCGGGAACCGCATCCCCGAAACCCATCCGCAGCGCAGCGGCATCGTCGGCCAGCAGATTGAACTCGGGCTCGTCCGGTATCTGGAAGTACTCCATGTACCCCGAACGCTCTCGCTGCTCGGGGTCTTCGCTCTTGGCCCACGCGAAAGCTGCGGGGTGCGGCACGGATACCGCGGTCAGCGACGAGATCCGTTCGGGATGCCGCGCGGCCACGGTCCATGCGACGGCAGCTCCCCAGTCGTGTCCCACGAGATGCACGGTGTCCAGCCCGAGTGCGTCACAGATCGCGATGACGTCCGCGACGAGTTCGTCGAGCTGGTAGTCGTCGACCCCCACAGGGCGGGCGCCGGCCGAGTAGCCGCGCTGATCAGGTGCGATCGTCGCGTAACCGGCGTCCCGCAGCAGGTCGGCAACAGCTCGCCAGGATGCTCGCGATTCGGGGAACCCGTGCAGCATCAGCACAGTCCCGGCCGGCGGTGACTCCGGCCGCGACACCAAGATGTCGAATGTCAGATCACCGACGGTCACCTGCTCCGGCGTGGTCCCGCCGCCGTTTGCCCCATTGGTCACCTGCGGCAGTCTACTGAGCACGCTTCGACCCACCAACGATTTGCACAGTGCAAACACTTTTCGAAAGCGGTTGCGCCACTTGACACTCAGACGCGGGGTTCTCGTTGACAGTACCGCGCTGCTGTGAATTAATGACGGAACAAATGTGACGTGGGTCGCATCGATGGACGGTGCGCGCACCGTCCGTGATCGGGGAGCGAACATGCGGGCAGCTGTGGTCGACACCGGGACGTTCTCGGTGTGCGAGGTCGACGATCCCACACCCGGCCCCGACGATCTGATCCTCGAGGTGAGCGCGTGCGGCATCTGTGGATCAGACATCAAGACCGCCCCCTTTCTGCCCGCCGGCACGGTCATGGGACACGAGTTCTCCGGCACCGTTGTCGCTGCCGGGCGCGATGTCGCCGCTCAGTGGCAAATCGGCACGCCGGCGACCGCGATGCCCGTGAGCGGTTGCGGCACATGCCTTTCCTGCGTGTGCGGGGACGTGGCCCGATGCACGCGGGTCGAGGCGTTCGGCCTGGGTGGACGCGCAGGCGGATTCGCGGAGTACATCCGGGTCAGCGCCCGCGAGACGGTTCGATTCGACGGCGCACCCACCGCGGTCGGCGCGGTCACCGAGCCTCTTGCCGTGGGGTTGCACGCCGTTGCCCGCGGGGCCATCAAGCCCGGCCATCGTGTGCTGATCGTCGGCGCGGGGCCGGTCGGTATCGCCATCCTGTTCTGGGCAGTCCGCCAAGGCGTCGACGAGATCGTGGTGTCCGATCCGGTCGCCTCCCGGCGTACCTCAGCGCTTGTCTATGGCGCGTCCTCGGTTGTCGATCCCGCCGCCGATCACCCAGGTGAGGGTTTCGACGTCGTCTTCGAATGTGTGGGGTCGCGCGGGATGATCGCCGCCTGCCTCGAATCCGTCGCACCTCGCGGCCGGATCGTGGTGGCCGGAGTGTGCCTCGAAGAGGACGGCTTCATGCCCGTCGCCGGCGTGGTGAAGGACATCGACATGAGCTTCGTCTCGTACTACACCAGGCAGGAGTTCACACTCGCCGCAAAACTGTTGCAGCAAAGCAGGATCGACGTCTCCGACTTCATCACCGGGCGCGGCGGGCTCGACGACCTCGGTCGGCTGATCGCCGAACTGGGGTCGCCGTCGAATCAGCAGAAAGTACTCATCGAACCGCAGCAGGTGCTGGTCGGCTGACCGGCACCAGCGAGAACACAGGAGCCATCATCAGCACCCATAGCAAGGTCTCGCTTGTCATCGGCGGCGCCTCCGGAATCGGACTCGCGACCTCTCGACTGCTGGCCGAAGGCGGCGACACCGTTGTCCTGGCCGACATCAACGCCGAGCAGGCCGCACAGCGGGCAACCGAGATCGGCCCATCGGTCACGTCCAAGCGGCTCGACGTGACGGACGAGGAATCCGTCGACCGCGCCTTCACCGAGATCGTGGGCGAACACGGGCAGCTCCACAGCGTCGTCAACTGCGCCGGACTCACGATCCCCGGCGCCATAACCGACCTGGCCCTGGCTGATTGGCAGACCACCATCGATGTCTGCCTCACCGGGGCGTTCCTGGTGACCAAACACTCGGCCAGACACCTCGCGGACGGCGGGAGCCTGATCACCATCGCATCGCTGAACGGCCGGCAGCCGGGAACGGGCATGGCAGCGTACTGCGCCGCGAAAGCCGGCGTGCTGATGCTGACCGAGGTCGCGGCCCTCGAGCTGGGCGAGCGGAAGATCCGGGTCAACGCGATCTCCCCCGGCCTGGTCGACACCCCACTCGTTGCGGGCCTGGCCCTGGTTCCTGGTCTCACCGAGGACTACATCGAGAACACACCCCTCGGCCGCAGTGGACAACCGGAGGAAGTGGCGGAGATGGTCGCATTCCTTGCCTCAGACCGTGCGTCGTGGGTGAGCGGAGCCGCCTTCGACCTCAACGGCGGCGCGCACACCCGCAGATATCCCGACATCCTCAAACACGTGGCAGCAATGGGTGTTTGATGGTCAGACGTTCACCCCAGACCGAGCGATTGGTCGAGATCGTCGAGTACCTGGCCGACCGCCCCACCGACGGACGCAGCCTGGCCGACATCTCGCGAACCCTGGGGGCCGACAAGGCGACACTGTTCCCGATGCTGACCGAGCTGACCCGGGTCGGCTGGGTGGTCAAACACCCGACCAAGAAGACCTACCGGCTCGGACCCCGGCTCGCCCCCGTCGGTGACTCGGCGCGGATCGCCGTCAACGCGATCGCGCCGGCCCGTAAACCCATGTCGCGGTTGGCCATCGAGTCGGGCAACGTGTGCTGCCTGATCGTGCCGTCCGGTGGCGACCTCGTGGTCGCCGAGGTCGCTCATCCCGAACCGGACGACCGCCCGCTCCTCGGTGTGCGAGCCGGGGACAAGATCACCCATCGGCCGCCGCTGGGTTCGGTCTTGGTGGCGTGGGCCGACGACTTCGCCATCACCGCGTGGCTGGACCGCAATCCCGTTGTCGCCGAGGACTCGAGCCGGTATCGGGCGGTGCTCGACCTCATCCGGAACCGGCGCTTCGCGGTGGAGCAGTATCCGCCCGAGCCCGCGGCCTTCCGCGACGTGGCGGTCTCGGCGACATCCATCGCCTACGGTTCCGAGCGCGCATCCCGGTTCACCCGAGGCCAGGAGGAACGACTCAACGTCGAGATGCTCGTCGGTGAGATAGACGACGCCCAGCTCTACCGGCCGCTCTCGGTCAATTCACCTGTGTTCGACCGCGAAGGAACGGTTGTCGGATCGCTGTGCCTGCTCGACGTGCCGGAAGCGATCACTGGTGGCGAACTCCGCGACATCGGACACCGGCTCCGGGACACCGCAGACGACATCACCGCCGAGCTGGGTGGAGTGGTACCGGGGTGAGCACTGCTCGCCATCCGCAGGCGCATAAATCGGTCGGGACTGCCGTCATCGGAGCCGGATTCTCCGGCATCGCAGTGGCTCTGAAACTGCAGGCTGCCGGTGAGGGCGGCTTCGTGGTCTACGACAAGGCTGACGCCGTCGGGGGTACATGGCAGGCCAACACGTACCCGGGTGCCGCCTGCGACGCACCGTCCCATGTCTACAGCTTTTCCTTTGCCCAGCAGGTCGATTGGTCTCGGCGCTTCGCGCCCGGTCCGGAGATCCGTGACTACCTCCAGCGCTGCGTCGACGAGGCCGGAATCACCGAACGGTTCCGTCTGGGTGTGGGCGTCACGTCGGCGACGTGGCGCGACAACCGGTGGGAACTCGAGCTGACCGACGGATCCCGGGTGGACGCGCAGGTTGTGGTCTGTGCGACGGGCCAACTCGACATCCCGGTCGTTCCCGACATCGACGGCCTGGAGATGTTCTCCGGCCCGGCCTTTCACACCGCGCGATGGCGGCACGATGTCGATCTCACCGGGAAACGTGTCGCCGTCATCGGCACGGGGGCCAGCGCCGTCCAGGTGATCCCGGCCATCGCAGAGGAGGTCGAACACCTCACCGTCTTCCAGCGCTCCGCGCCGTTCGTGTTCCCGAAACCGGACGGTTCGTACGGTCCCGGCATCAGCGCGGTGTACCGGCGCTATCCGCTGCTCAGGAGCGCCGCCCGACAACTGATGTGGCTCTACCTCGAGTTCTTCGGCATGTTCTTCTGGCGCTGGCCCCGAATGCTCACCTCTCTGGCACTGATCCACCGGATCATGTTGCGGCACACAGTGCGTGATCCAGACTTGCGTACAGCACTCACTCCGGACCACCGGATCGGATGCAAACGGATCCTCATCGCGGACGGCTACCACGAGAGCCTGCAGCGTCCGAATGTCACCGTGTCCACCGACAGGATCGTCGGTGTCCGGCCCGGTCGGGTCGAGACCGATGCCGGACCATGTCCGATCGACGTTCTGGTCTTCGCCACGGGCTTTGCCACGTCCGGTTTTGCCGGCAGCGTGTCGATCACCGGGCGTGACGGAATGACACTGCACGACAAGTGGGCCGGCGCCCCCGAGGCCTACCTGGGGCTGTCGGTGCCCGACTTCCCCAACCTGTTCTTCATGTACGGTCCCAACACCAACCTCGGCTCGGGGTCGGTGATCTACCTGATGGAGGCCCAAGCCGACCACGTCGTCGCTGCGGTCAAGCGTCTCCGAAGTGGCGCCCTGGACGTCCTCGAAGTGCGCCGAAAAGTGTTCGCCGACTTCATGACCGCCCTGCGCACGAGGCAACCGGGGACGGTGTGGGCGTCGGGATGCGACAGCTGGTACAAGCAAGCGGACGGGCTCGACACCCACAATTGGCCCTGGTCCATGTCGCGATACCGGCGGATGACCCGCAGGGTGGGCTCGGACGTGTACGGGGCCTGACTTTCTGGCCCGGCTGTTCTGGGCCCGCCGATCCCTTCTGCCCTCTAGTGCACCGCCGTGCTGGCGATGTCGTAAGAGGTGCCGCGCGCCTCCCGGATCCACAGTTCGCCGGTACCCGGGGTCGGCCCTTCGGCAACCAGGGTGCGCTTGAGCACCTTGTTCGTCGCGGTGGACGGCAGATCTTCTGCCACTCGCACGTACCGCGGCCACGCCTTGGGCGACAGGTCGGGCTGGGCAGCCAAGAACTCCTCGAACCGCTCCGGGGTGAGCGTGGCGTCGTCCTGCAACACGATCGCGGCCATCACCTGGTCGCCGACCGCGACGTCGGGAACCGCGTACACGGCAACCCGATTGAGTTCTGGTAATCGCAGCAAGATCCGCTCGATGGGTGCGGCAGCCATGTTCTCTCCGTCGACCCGCATCCAGTCAGCGGTACGGCCGGCGAGGTAGATCCACCCATCGGCATCGCGGTAGGCCAGGTCTCCCGACCAGAACATCCCGTGACGCATCCGGTCCTCCGTGGCGCCGGGGTCGTTGTAGTAGCCCGAGAAGAACCCTGCCCCTTCGAGATTGACCAGTTCACCGACCGCCTCATCGGCATTGGCCAGCGCACCCGATTCGTCGAACTGCGCCACGGCACATTCTTCGATGGTGGTGGAGTTGTAGATCGCGACCCCCGGGAATCCCTTACCGATCGACCCCAGGGGGGTGCCCTCTTCGCGGGTGATGATGACAGCACTTTCGGTGGAGCCGAAACCGTCCCAGACGGTGCAGCCGAAACGCCGGCCGAACTCGATGATGTCGCGGTCGGTGGCCTCGTTGCCAAAGGCCACCCGGAGCTGGTTGTCTGCATCGTCGGGCCGCTCTTCGGTGGCCAGCACGTACGCCAGTGGCTTGCCGACGTAGTTCATGTACGTTGCGCCGTATCGCCGGATGTCGTCGACAAACCGCGACGCCGAGAACGTGGCCGGAGCCATGGCGGCCCCGGCGTTGACGGCCACACTCCAGCCGGCGAGCACCGCGTTGGAATGGAACAGCGGCATGGAGAGGTAACACGTGTCGGCCGGACCCAGTTCGTACTTCTCCGTCAGCATCTGACCGGCGAACAGCACCATCATGTGAGCCACCTGAACCGCTTTGGGATCGCCGCTGGTTCCCGAGGTGAAGATCATCATGAAGGTGTCGGTGACCTGCGCCTCGTGGTGCGGGACAAGAGGTCCCGCGTCGCGCTTGAGCTGGGTCCACTCCGCCGAGTCCGTGGTGAAGATCCGCACACCCGGCAGTGACAGACCGTCCAGGAGTGGCAGGTGTTCGGCGTCGGTGATCAGGATCTGGCAGTCCGCACGCACGATGTCGGCAACCAGCCCCGGACCCCGCCGGGTGTTGTTGATACCGCACAGGACGTAGCCGCCCAGACCTGCAGCCGCCATGGCGCTGAGCATGTCCGGGGTGTTGGCCAGCAGCACACCCACGTGCAGGGGGCGCTCCTTGTCGGCGACGCCGATCAGCGCCGATGCCTGCGCTTCGGCGTCGGCGATGTGTTCGCTCCAGGTCCACGTCTGGTCGCCGTGCTTCACCGCAACATTCGTGTCGTCAGCGCGTTGGCGGAGAAGTTGCTGAATCGTGTCGGCCATCGTTACCTCGATCTGGTCGGAACTGGACGTTTATCGGACTCGGCTGCGGCGTCAGCCGGCGGCCACGGGTTCGGCGGCAGCGGACGACTTTTGCCGGGGTTCGTCGTTCGCCGGTGTCGCAA
The DNA here is from genome assembly GCF_001598915.1 of Williamsia muralis NBRC 105860. Lineage (GTDB taxonomy): Bacteria > Actinomycetota > Actinomycetes > Mycobacteriales > Mycobacteriaceae > Williamsia > Williamsia muralis. Next base: position 380,930 of record NZ_BDAP01000004.1, read on the forward strand.
GGTGTCGGCGGAGAAACGAGATCTGATGGGCCACGGCCGATTCGAAGCAGTCCTGACCGGGCCACACACCGAAGTGGTCGCACGGATAGTGGCGCACCTCGGCCCGCGCCGTGAACGCCGCCTTGCCCGCGGCGTACGGGGGTGCACTGCGGTCGAAGTCCGCCACCTGCACCAGCACCGGGCACCGCACATCCTTGGCCGACTTATCGGCCCGGAGGCGACCCAGCTCAAGCCCGATGCTCGCGTCGATCTCGTTGCGCCAACTGGGCCCCGCGATGGCCATGTAGTCCGCGTAAGAACCGTCCAGTGTCAGAGCTGCGACCTCGCCCGGGCTGCCCACGATCGGCATCATGACCCCGTCGCCGCCTCGTAACCCTGACAGCCGGCTGCGCACGCCTGCCGCAGTGGATTTCGCGATGGCCGACACGGGGTGGTGCGCGAAGGCGAGCCGGCCGGCGGCAGCGCCGTTCACCAGCGGTGTGAGCGAGACGACCGCACAGACGTCGTCGCGGCCCGCGGCCGCGGTCAACACGTGTCCCCCGGACAGCGAGACCCCCCACAGCACAATCCGGTTCGGATCCACACCCGGTAGGGCGGCCGCGGTTGTCATCGCGGCGCGGTAGTCGTCGATCTGGCCGCTGATCGACACCGTCTGCCTCGGTGAGCCGTCGGAGTCGCCGAAGCCGCGGTAGTCGAACGCCAGCACGTCCATGCCTGCCGCGGCGATCTTCGCGGCGAAAGGCGCCAGCCCGGAATCCTTCGTGCCGCCCAGCCCGTGCGCCATCACCACCACCGGCCGGCCGGCCGGGCCATCGAGCGCATCAGTGGTTGCGGTGAAGTGCCACGCAGCGCAACGGGTTCCACTCGAATCGAAGCTGACGTCGCTGAAGGTGTTCTCGGCTGAACTCATCTCAGGACACCCCCGCCCATGCCGGTGCACCCAATTCTTTGGCGCGGCGCAGCCCCGTCGGCAATTCCTTCACCCTCATGTCGTGCTCGTAGATGAAGAAATCGACCTGCTGCGTGTGCCGCGGACGATCGAGCATGTGCCCGGTGTACTTCTGCTGGTCGCTGATGATGACCTCTTCCATTTCGGCCACCGGCGGCAGCCGGTAGCGACCAGCTGCGTACGCCGCGACGAGGCGGGACTGGCACTCGACAAACGGGAACAGCGTGGGTGTCGACTGGGCGAATCCGACAAACGCCAGATCGTCGATGCCGGGCTTGAACATCCGCTTGTACAGCGGGATGTGGTTGTCGGGAGCGCTCACGAAGTCCTCGTCGAAGAACGGGAAGGTGATGTTGTACCCCGTGGCGTAGATGATGATGTCGAAGTCGGACTGTGTGTTGTCGTCGAAATGCACTGTGGCCCCGTCGAGGCGACTGACATTGGGCTTGGGGATGACATCGCCCGACCCGAGCCGCAGCGGCAGTTCCACCGACTGCGTCGGATGCGCCTCGAAGAACTTGTGATTGGGAGTGGGCAGCCCGAAGTTCTCCGGTCGCCCCGCACTCAGCGGCTGGCCGAGCTGCACCAGCTTTCGCTGCCATGACAGCGGGATGTGGGGACTGGTCTTGAAGTACTTGTCCGCAGGTCGGCCCGCGATGTACTTGGGGACGATCCAGGCACCGGACCGGGTGGAGAGTGTCACATGGTTGCTCAATGCCTTTGACGACAGTTCCACCGCGATGTCGGCCGCGCTGTTGCCGATACCCACCACCAGGATCCGCTTGCCGGTGAACGAGAGCGGGGTCTGCGGATCGACGTAGTGGTGGGCGTGGATCGACTCACCGGTGAACTCGCCGGGGAAATCCGCCATGCGCGGGTCCCAGTGGTGCCCATTGGCAACCACCAGGAAGTCGAACAGCCGCGTCTGCCCGTCCTGCGTCTGCAGTTCCCAGCCCCCGGAATCCAGACGCCGGGCATGCTTGACGCCGTTCTCGAACTCGATGTTGTCCTTGAGGTCGAACGCCTCGGCGTAGTCCTCGAGATACGACTTGATCTGCGTGTGGTGCGGAAAGTCCGGGTAGTGCTCCGGCATCGGGAAGTCACGGAAAGACAGCCGGTGTTTCGAAGTGTCGATGTGCAGCGAGCGGTAAGCGCTACTGTGCCCGTTGGGGTTTCCGAACGCCCAATTGCCGCCGACCCGGTCGGACATCTCGAAGCACGTGTACGGCACGCCGTAGTCGGCCAGCATCTTGCCGGCGGTCAGACCGCTGATTCCGGCGCCGATGATGGCGGTGGTGGGTCCTGGCATAGCGGCTCCTAGCGAGCGAAGTAGACAGAAACTAGAACCTGTTCACACGGAGAGTACACAGAATCGAGAATCTGTCTACGCGTTTTGGTACGTTTGCCCCTGCCCGGCCGACAACAGCGAGGACCCATCGCCCGTGACCGACACCGCCGATACCCGCAGTGTGCACGACCGGCTTCTCGATGCCGCCGAACAGTGCCTGGCTGCCAAAGGCATTCGCGCGACCACCGTGCTCGAGGTCGCCGAGGTGGCCGGCGTGTCGCGGGCATGGCTCTATCGCCACTTCCCGGACAAATCGGCGTTGCTGGGCGGCGCAATCGTCCGATTGAACGAGACCTTCTGGGCGGATTCGCACTCCACACTGGCCGAGGTGGAGGGTTTCGACCAGCGGGTGGCCGCCGGCGTGCGCATCGGCCGCAGCGCATACGACGCTCCCGGAGCCTTGTTGATGAAGCTGCGGGTCAATGAGCCCGAGGAGTTCGCGGCCTGTGCGGGCGCGGGCGTGCAGGGCCTGGTTCCCGACCTCGCCGCGTTCTGGCGGCCCTACCTCGAGATCGCCCAGGAGAACAACGAACTCCATCCCGACATCGACATCGTCGAGGCCTCGGAATGGGTGGCGCGTTCGCTCATCAGCATCGCGACCGTTCCCGGCGACACACTCGACCCCGACGACGACGCGGCCGTGCTGAGGTACATCCGCCGATACGTGCTGCCCGGCTTGCAGTCCGGCCCGACCTGAGACAATCCCGGCGCCTCCGCGGCGACCGGGCAAAACGAGGAGTTCTTCATGTCGAAATCTGTCCTGGTTGTCATCGGTGTGGGCGGCATGGGTGAAGCGATAGCGAGGCGCTTGGGCACCGGCCGTCCGGTTGTCCTGGCCGACTTCGACGTCGACAGACTCGGGTCACTCGCAGAATCGCTGCGACACAGTGGGTACGACGTTCACACGCAACAGGTCGATGTCAGCGACCGCGAGTCACTGAGCCGCCTGGCCGACTTCTCCCTCGGCCTCGGCTCGATCACCGCGCTCGTGCACACCGCCGGCCTTTCCCCCGCCCAGGCCCCCGCCGCGCGGATCATCGAGGTGGATCTCGTCGGAACGGCGCTGTCGCTGGATGTCTTCGGCAGTGTGATCGAACAGGGTGGCGCCGGCGTCTACATCGCCAGCGTCGCCGGCCATATCCTCGGTGCCGCGGTCGACGAAGAGGCAGCAAAGATACTTGCGACAGCGCCCGTCGACGAATTGTCCGCAGCCCAAATCCTCGACATCACGGGTCTGCCGGACGATCTGACCCGGGCCCTGACCTACGGCTACTGCAAACGCGGCAATCAACTACGGGTCCAGTACGCCGCGCCAGCATGGGCTCGTCGCGGCGCCAGGGTGAACTGCATCAGCCCCGGCGTCATCGCCACCGCCATGGGCTGGGCCGAGTTCAACGCCTCGTTTGCGCATCAGGCGTACGAGGCGATGGTGAACCAATCTGCGGCCGGCCGTTTCGGCACCGCCGAAGACGTGGCTGCCGCTGCCGAGTTCCTGCTCGACCCTGTGAAGGCCGGCTTCATCACCGGTACCGACCTCCTCGTCGACGGAGGCGTTGTAGCCGGGGTCAAGAGCGGCGAGTTGTTGTTGGGGTAGGCACTCCGGCCGCCGATGCTGAACTGACAAACGTTGCGAGGCAACCTCGTTCGCCCGAAAAGATGTCAGACTCCGTCTCTATACTGGGGTCATGATGCTGGTCGAGGGGGGAACTCGGATCACACAGTTGGCCGAGGATTTGCTACTGGTTCCACGCGAGGAGAACCGGCGGTTCGCACGAAAGACTGCAGACGTTGTCGAACTCGCAGACCTGCGGGTGCAGGAAGAACTCGCCATCTCGGGGAACCTGGACAAAGCGGCCCGTATTCCGGTGGCCGAGGTGTCGATGCTGCTCGACATCTCGCGCACGATGGCCGGGATCTACATCGACAACGGACTGCAACTACGCGACCGTTTCCACAACACGAGGGCGGCGTTCGAGGCAGGAGACATCGGCTTCACTCATGTCCGCGAGATCGTCACCGCGCTACAAGGCCTGGACAACAACCTGCTGTCCGAACTCGAATCCGAGGCGATTGTCATTGCCCGACAACGACTTCCTCGAACCACCTTGCGCGACGAACTCGACCGGCTGGTCATCGCCGCCGACCCCCACGGTGCTGCTGAGCGACGCAGATCAGTAGAGCCGCATCGCGACTATCGGTCGTCTCGAGATCTGAACGGGCTGGCACACGTCTCGGCTACGATCGGCGCCGCCGAAGCTGCCGAACTCGACAGCCGGATAAGGGCAGTGATGGACTCCGTCTGTGCCCGCGACCGACGTGAACCTCACCAGCGACGAGCTGACGCATTCGTTGCAGTCATGCGGGGCCGGGGCCACCTCGATTGCGTCTGCGAGCGCGATGACTGCCCCGAAAAAGACCGCCACCCGGCGCCCGCATCACCCAGACCGTTGATCAAGATCCACACCGACGCCCAAACGTTGGCCGGACTGGTCGGACGAGTTCCGATTCTCGAGGGTTACGGTGTCATCGATCCCGCTCTGGCCCAACAACTCGCCGCCGACGCCACCTGGCAAGGGCTGTTCCAAGAAGCGAACAACTTCGCTCAGGGTCGCCATCGTAAGCCCGGCGCGATGTCGCCACCACCCGGGCTGCTCCCAGCCGACGGCCACGGCGGACTTACCGAACCACCACCTGGAGCTCTCACTTACCAGCCCTCACAGGCATTGCGAGAGTTCATCGTCGCGCGCGACGGCACCTGTCGCGCACCCGAATGCACGACACCAGCCGCCGATTGCGAAATCGACCACATCATCCCGTTCAACCACGCTGATCCCGAATCAGGCGGATGGACGATCGAGGAAAACCTCGAAGCTGCCTGCCGCCCGGACCACAAACGCAAAACACTCGGCTACTGGGCATCGCGTATGCACACCGACCGATCGATTACCTGGACAACCCAGTACGGACAAACGTTTACAACACGTCCGCACGGGTTCACGGCCCGAACGCGAACCACAGCTCAGCTCGCTCTGGCCACCGCGTGACGGTTCCGGATCAGGGGCAGATCCGCGATGGTGACAAAACCCGGTGGTGCGGCGACCACTGCAGCCACCGAGTTGACGGCCTGGCTGGCCGTGGCGACGCTGGCCGCGTTCACGTGTTCTGCCAGAGAGACATCACGAACGAAACTGGCCAGTGTGACGATCTGGGCCTGAGCCGATGGGGTGCCCTCGAGTGTGATCGTCCAACCATGCTGAGGCGCCGGCCAATTCGAAGGCGGGCGCTCCCCCACCGTCCACACGGCCTCCACCTCGACGCGGATGTGCCCCGCTGAGCGACCGATCCACCGCAACCACTGACCTGCCACCGTGCCGGCCTTGAGCGTGCGACCGAAGACCTCGTGGTCGACGGACGCCGGGATCACCTGCAGGTCGGTCACCACCTCGTCCAGGTCGAGGCCCAGTGCGTCCCCCACGAGCCACACCTGTTCCCGGAACAGATCACTGGTGAACTTCAGGCTCTTGCACTCCGGTGTCACCTCGCCGACCGGACTTCCGAACTTCATCTGGTCGAACGTTATGTCCAGACTTTCGTACACCGACCAATCCGCCCGCTCCTGAACTTTCACGTCCGTGATGTCGCGCGTCAGCCCGGACAATGCCAAAGGCAACACCACTCCGAGGTTGCCGGGGTTGAGGCCCGTGCCGTGCAATGACGTTCCGCCCGCCTCACAGGCCTCGCGTAGACGATCCTTGTCAGGACCGTCAGCACGCGCGGTGTGAAAGCCGAATGATGTTGTCACGACGTTCTTCCCGGACGCCAAAAGGGCGCACACGTCATCGATCGACGGGCTGCGGGGTGTGTACAGGACACAATCGGCGTCCGACTGCAACACTTCGTCGATGCTGGTGGTAGCGGTGACGCCCACGGCCGATCGACCGGCCAACACACCGGCATCGACACCATGCTTGTCGCTCGAGTACACCCTGACACCGGCCAGTTCGAGATCGGGATGGTCGAGGATGCCGCGCAAGGCCTCGATACCCACTGCCCCGGTGGCCCATTGGATCACGCGCGTCTTTCCCTCAGCAGCGCCTGGCATCAGCCGACCTTCAGCTCGACGGTGATCCGGCTGCCAACGCGATGGTGCCGAGATCGCGGATAGCCGCGCACGATCGAGCCACCATCGCCGCGAACATCCGGTCGCCTCGATCGGTGCGACTTCCGTATGCGCACCCGAACACCGACACCAGAGGGCCCTGGACCATCGCGAACCGATAGTCGTCCCAGCACGCATCGAGGTCGTAGTCGGCGACCCCGTATGACACAAGTGCTTGGTGGTAGTCCGCGACCAGAGCCGATTCGTGGGCGCGCCGCTGCTGCGGTGAGAGGCTGGTGCCCAAAAAGTATGCGAGATCGCGTGCCGGCAGCGCCAAACTCAGTGTCTGCCAATCGATGGCCGACACTCCCGGCCCGCCGTCCGGAGGAAAGAGCAGATTGTCGAGCCGATAGTCGCCGTGTACCAGACCGAAGCGTTCGGCTCGTCCCAGCGTCCAGGCCTCGCAGACGTCCACGCATTCCCACAACGTCCGGCGATCCTCCTCGGCGATCAGGTCACCGAGCGCCTCGACGAAGATCTCCGTCGCCGGACCGTAGAGTTCGGCCATCATCTTGGCATCATCTGGGCCGTTGATGGACATCCCGTCAATGTCGAGCAGAGTCGGGTCGCACCACCGGGGGCCGTGGAGGCCGGCGAGATTGATCACGGCGTCGCGGGCCTGATCCACAGTGCAGCCTGCCAGCTGGTCGCCCTGTTCGGCGGGACTCATGTCTTCGAGCAGCAGCGTGAAGTCCGCACCGGTCTCCGATGACGCCGAGTAGAAGCAACGCGGTACCCGGATCGCGACGGTGTCGGCGATCAGAGTGTAGAACCGGACCTCAGAACGGTAGACGCCCGCGAGCATCTCTCGGGTCGCCGGGTCTGACGCAGGCAACTTCGCGAGAAGCCTTTCCGGCACATCATTTCCGGTGAGGTTCAACCGGAAACACGTACCGATCTGGCCCGTCCCGACCGCAGCGGCGTCCACCGACTCGACCTCCCGGTCCAGTGCTGCCGACACCCAGCCTGCGGTCAGATCTTCGGCGGAGGTCACGATCTCGGTGATCACGGCAAGGCCCTTCCGGGGTTGGCGGGCAGGCGGTCGAATCGATCACCCGGGCGGATGGAGCGCCAGGCATCGAGTACCGGCGCGAGCTCGGTCGGGGTGGCCCCGTGCAGGATCACACTGTCGGCGCCGGCGTTGAACTGGTCAGCGATTCGGTTGGCGCACTGGGCCGCATCGCCGGTGGCCGAGGCCGCAAGCCAATGATCGGGAAGCAGGGCGCTGATCCTGGTCAAGTCGTCGACTGTGCCCACGGCGTCGAAAGCGCCCGAAAAGCCCTGCACAAAAGGATCATTCCTGAATCGCTCGAGGTCGGCCAGATCCCAGCCGTTCGACCGGACCAGCACCTCCCCGTAGCCCTGCAGATAGGTCGCCAGCCGACCGACGAGTTTGCGAAGACGCAACTCCTCGGGGATCGATTCCTCGACGGTCGCAAGCACGGACCAGATTCGGATCGTCGCCGGATCCCGGCCGCTCTCGGCCGCCGACTCGCGGATGATCGCGACCGAACGTTCGAGTGTCTCGTCGCTGAAGAAAGTATGCAGCACAACGCCGTCCGCGATCCGACCCGCCAGCTTGAGGGTCTGATCACCGATCGCCATCAACATCAACGGGATGTCTTCGTCGAACGACGCATCCTGCATCAGGAACGGATACTTCCCCGCCGGGCCATCGTGTCCGACAACCGCCTCGCCCTTCCACAGGGTGCGGTAGATGCCGGCCGCGTCTTCCATCTGTGCGGAGGTCACCCGGGGAACACCCATCACATCGAACAGGAGATTGAAACCCCGCCCGAGTCCGAGCGCATAGCGGCCGCCGGTGAGCCTGTGCATCGACGTTGCCATCGTCGCCGTCACCAGCGGATGCCTGGTGTTGTGATTTGTTGCCGCGGTGGCGATCCCGATGTGTCGGCTCACCGCGCCCGCGGCGCCGGCCAGCACCGCAGCATCTTTGACGTTGAACCGTTCGGACAAGAAGACCGAGCCGAGACCCAGCTTCTCCGCCTGCTGAACCTCGTCGACGAGATCGTGCGGGCTCGCAGAATGTCCGGCCAGCCCGTAACAACCGAGTTCGGGAAACTCCGAGGCCTCGACGACCCGCTCGGTGGTCATACCGTCGCCGGGCTCAGTCCCAGTTTCCCGGCCAGTTTGGTCAGGTAGGCGCCGGCACGTTCTTCGCTGTCGTCGGGCACTCCGTACAGAACAGTCGTGACGCCCAGTTCGCGCCACTTGTCAAGCTTCTCGGCCACCGGCTTGAAGTCGAGCACCACGATCTGCGGATCACCCTCGCGACCGGCGTCGGCCCAGATCTGCTTGAGCAACACCACCGACGCCTCGATGTCCTGCTCGCCCGGCGTGGTGATCCAGCCACCCGCGCTCTTGGCGATCCACTTGAAGTTCTTCTCGTTGCCCGCGGCTCCGACGAGGACGGGCGGCGACGGCTGCTGGACGGTTTTCGGCCATGCCCAGCTGGGACCGAAGTTCACGAACTCCCCGGCGAACTCGGCTTCGTCCTGCGACCACAACGCGGTCATGGCTTCGATGTACTCGCGCAGCATCGTGCGACGGCGCTTCGGCGGCACGTGGTGGTCCGAGAGTTCGTCGAGGTTCCATCCGAACCCGACGCCGAGGGTGACCCGGCCACCCGACAGATGGTCCAGCGTCGCGATGATCTTGGCCAGGGTGATCGGGTCGGACTGCACGGGCAGCGCCACCGCGGTACCGAGCCGGATCCGGCTGGTCACCGCCGCCGCCCCACTGAGCGACACCCACGGGTCGAGGGTGCGCATGTAGCGGTCGTCGGGCAGCGACGAGTCGCCGGTCTGTGGGTGGGCGGCATCCCGCTTGGTGGGGATGTGACTGTGCTCCGGTACGAAGTACGCGTCGAAACCGGCGTTTTCCACCAAAGGTGCCAACGTGGCCGGAGCCAAGCCCCGGTCGCTGGTGAACTGGACGATCCCGAAGTCCATCGTGCCTCCTGCTGCAGCTCCAAACCGGTCATGGACCGGTGCCTGGACACCAGTCTAGGCAGACAGACAGTAACACGTTCTATATTTGGCCAACTTGTGCAGACCTGGGCCGTCCGCAAGCGGATCGGCGTCGCGGAAGATGCCGTTGGCAGGCGTCGTACGGCTCAGCGCGTCCACCGCCAGCACCACCGCCGCCGAGGTCCAGCAGCTTTTCTCCACCGGCCACCGCTTGCCGTCGGCGAACACCAGACCGGTCCAGTACGAGCCGTCCGGATCTCGCAGATGCTGCATGTCCGAGAGCAAAGCGGTCGCGTCCGCGACGTCACCGAGTGCATCTAGAGCCAAGACCAGCTCACAGGTCTCGGCGCCGGTCACCCACGGGCGATGATCGACACAACGGATGCCCAGGTCGGTGACAACGAAGTCGTCCCACCGCTGTGCGATCAGTTCCTGCCCGGCACGGCCGCGGACGGCACCGCCGAGCACCGGGTAGTACCAGTCCATCGAGTACTCGGACTTCGGGGCGAACAGTTCGGGGTGGCTCTGCAGCGCGTGTCCGAGCCTGGTCTGCGCGGCCTCCCACGCCTCGGCCGGCTGGCCCAGCTCCTCGGCGATCGATACCGCGCATCCGAGTGCCTGGTGGATGCTCGAGTTCCCCGTGATGAGAGCCTCGTGATAGATCCCCGGGTAGGTACCGGACGACTGATCGGGCAGTGGATATGTTGCGCCCCAGTAGATCTGGCCATCGGGCGCCTGGAACTTGATCACCAGGTCGATGGCGGAGCACACCATCGGCCACATCTTCTGCAGGAACCGGTCATCACCGGTGATCAGGTAGTGATGCCACACCCCGACCGCCACGTAGGCGCAAAAGTTGCTGTCGGTGTTGTGGTCGGTCACCGTGCCCAGCACGGTGCGGATCGCCCACGACCCGTCCGCGCGCTGGGTACGCCGCGACCATTCGTACGCCGCCTCTGCCTCGGCGATCAAGCCGGTGGCGCTGAGCGCCATCGCCGACTCGATGTGGTCCCAGGGGTCGGTCTGACCGCCCGGGAACCAGGGCATCGCGCCGGTGCTTTCCTGCATCGCCGCGATCGCCCGCCCGGTGGCCAGGCATTCTTCGGCGCTGATCAGGTCCGCGAGTTCAGGGATCGGCGTCATGCTCAGTCGGAGACGGAGCCGGAGCCGGACGCGGAGGTCGGAAGATCAGCCGGTTTGCGCAGGTAGATGATCACACTCTTGCCGAAGACCGGGTTGAGCACCTGCTCGCCGACGCGGGTGAGCTTGGGCGCCGACATCATGTCCCACACCAGGAGCTTGTGGTAGGCCTTGACCAGTGGATTGTCGTTGTTCTCCACTCCGACAGCACATTTGAGCCACCAGTAAGGCGCGTGCAGCGCGTGGGCGTGACCGGTGCCGGTCACCTCCAGACCCGCGGCACTGAGCTTTCCGGCCAGTTCCGACGCCTTGTAGATGCGCACGTGCCCACCCTCGTTGGCGTGGTACTCGTCAGAAAACGTCCAGCACACTTTTTCCGGCCAGTACCGCGGCACGGTCACGGCGGCCAGACCGCCGGGCGCCAGGATCCGGGCCATCTCGGAGATGGCGTCGGTGTCGTCGGGGATGTGTTCGAGGATCTCCGACATGAGCACCACGTCGAACTCCCCGTCACCGAAGGGGAGCCGCAGCGCGTCACCGACCTCGGCGCGGGCCTTGGCCGAAGCCGGTACCTGCCCCTCGGCGATCATCGCGTCGAACATCTCGGCCACTTCGGACATGTCGCTCTCGGACTGATCGAATGCGATCACATCGGCACCGCGCCGGAACATCTCGAACGAGTGCCGCCCCTGCCCCGCACCGATATCGATGGCCTTGGTGTTCGGTCCTACGCCCAGTCGATCAAAATCAACGGTTAGCAACGCTGCCTCCTCGAGCAAACTGATCGATCGCTTTTTGATAGTTCTCAGCCGTTTTCGCGGCGACCGCCGCCCAGCTGTAACGCTCTTCCACCCTTGCCCGGCCACCTTCGCCGAGGCGGGTGCGCAGCTCGGAGTCGTCGAGCAGTCTGCCCAGCGCCTCGGCCAGGGCACCTGAATCCATCGGCGGTACCAGCAGCGCCGCTTCTTCCTGCTCGCCCACCACTTCCGGGATCGCCCCGGCGCGCGTGGCGACCAGCGGCGTACCGCAGCTCATCGCCTCCACCGCCGGCAACGAGAAGCCTTCGTAAAGCGAAGGCACACAAGCCACTTCGGCCGATGCCAGGAGTTCGGCGAGCTCGTCGTCGTCCAGGCCGGACACCACCTGCACGCTGTCGCGGATGGACAGCTGATCGATCCGGGTGTCCGACGGACCGCCCTCGACCAACTTGGACACCAGGACCAGTTCGACCTGCCGTTCCGCCCGCACCTTCGCGACCGCCTCGAGAAGGTACGAGACCCCCTTGAGCGGGGCATCAGCACTGGCAACACAGACGATGCGCCCGGCGACCCGCTCCGGCGACGGCCGGAACTGTTCGGTGTTCACGCCCAGCGGGATGGTGGTGAGCCGGCCCTCCGGAATGGCGAAGGCCTTGCGGATGTCGACCTCGCTGCTGCGAGATACCGTGAGCAGCCGGGGAATTCGCCGGGCGACGCGGCCCTGCATCCGCAGGAATGCGTGCCAGCGGCGGGCCGTCAGCTTGCGCCACCCCTTGGCGGCTTTCACGGCGAGTTCTCGATCACGGGTGATCGGGTGGTGGATGGTCGCGACCACGGGCAGACCACTGCGTTCGATCTGCAGCAGGCCGTACCCCAGGCACTGGTTGTCGTGCACCACGTCGAAATCGTCGGTGCGGCGGCGCAGGAGACGAGCCGCACGAAGACTGAACGTCAGCGGCTCAGGGAATCCTGCCGTCCACATCGTGAGCACCTCGAGCGCATCGATCCAGCTCTTGATCTCCCACGGCCATGGCGTCCGGAACGGATTCACGTCGTTGTAGAGGTCGAGGCTCGGCACCTTGGTCAGGGTGACGCCGGCAGCGACCGCCTCATCGTCGAGATCGGGGTAGGGCTGCCCGGAGAAGACCTCGACCTGATGGCCCAGCAACGCGAGTTCCCGCGAAAGGTGGCGCACGTAGACGCCCTGTCCTCCGCAGTGTGGCTTACTCCGGTAAGACAGCAGTGCTATGCGCATTGGGACCTTTCATACCGGGCCATTCTTGGCCGTAACGTTAGCTGCCCGGTACCTGCCTCGCTCATCGGCGAAAAAGGGGGCACACCGATGACGTCGGTCCTCGGACCGCGCCGCATGACCGCGACCACTAGGCCCTTGCCGCCGATTCCATCGCCTCGATGGTGACGAACTTGATCCGGCGCCTTCCTGCTTCCTTGCCCGCGGTCCGTTCGGCGAGGTCGATCTTCTTCCACCCCGACCCGTCCACCCGGCCCGCGCCACGTTCGGCGATGAGATCCGGGATCTGCTCGCGCGACTTGGCAGGTTCGGAAAGTCTGCCCTCGGTGAAGTCGGCTATCACGGCCAACGCCGTCTCCTGACCGCAGATCCGGTTCATGCCGATGCCACCGGTGGCGCCTCGCTTGATCCAGCCCGCTACGTACACACCTTCCACGGGACTGCCGCCACGGGCGTCGAGCACGCGGCCCGACTCGTTGGGGACAACACCCTGGGCTCCGTCGAACGGCAGGCCGTCCAGCGGCAGACCGGTGTAGCCGATGGCGCGCAACACCATGCCGGCCTTCAGGTCGAACTCTTCACCGGTCGGCGTGATCGCGACACGTCCCGATGCAGGCCTGGGCGATTGGCCGGCGTGATCGGCACTTTCGTCTGGCGAGTTCACGAACTCATTGCGCACGCAGCGGACGGTTTCGACGCCGTCCGACCCTTCGATGGCCACCGGTGAGACGAGGTATCGGAACACCACGCGCTTGTTGCCGTCGGTCGGGGTGCGCTGTGCGAACTCCTCGGCAATGCGCACCTTTGTTGCGATGGTCGAGTCGAGGGTGCCGGCGTCGCGGGCTTCCTGGCTCGCGGCATCCAGCACGAGCTCATCGGGGTCGATGATGACGTCCACCCCGGGCATGTCCCCCATCGCGAGGAACTCGGAGTTCGTGTACGCGCCCTGTGCGATACCGCGCCTGCCCAACAGCACGACCTCTCGGACGTTGCTGGAGCGCAGCTTGTCCAGCGCGTGATCTGCGATGTCGGTCTTGGCAAGCCGGTCGGGGTCGTCGAGGAGGATCCGGGCGACGTCGAGCGCCACGTTGCCGTTGCCGACGATCACCGCGCGCTCGGCCGACAGGTCGAAGTCGCGGTCCGCGTGATCGGGGTGACCGTTGTACCAGGCCACGAAGTCGGTGGCGGCGATGGAGCCGGGCAGGTCTTCACCGTCGATACCGAGGTGCTTGTCCGTGGAGGCGCCGTGGGCGTAGATGACCGCACCGTAGTGGTCCAGCAACTCATCGTGATCGAGGTGCTTGCCCACCTCCACGTTGAGGTAGTACTCAAACGTGCGCTTGGCGGCAGTGGCCGCGAACGTCTTCTCCACGCCCTTGGTAGACGGATGGTCCGGCGCCACACCCGCGCGCACGAGCCCGTACGGCGTCGGCAGACGATCGAACATGTCCACCTTGATGGCGGAGTGCTTCACGAGTTCTTCGGCGGCGTAGAACGCAGCGGGCCCAGCACCCACGATCGCGACGTGGAGTTCCTTGCCTGCCGGCAGTGGGGGCTTCTTGCGGGGTGCGACCAGACCACCCGACACGTCGTGGTCGGTGTAATAGTCGGCATTGATCTGCAGGTAACGCTCTTGGCCCTCGTCGAGCGAGTCGTCGGGGAAGATCGCCTCCACCGGGCACTCATCGATGCAGGCACCGCAGTCGATGCAGGTGTCGGGATCGATGTACAACATTTCCGCGCTGGCGAACTCGGGTTCATCCGGTGTCGGATGAATACAGTTCACCGGGCAGACACTGATGCAACTGGCATCGTTGCAGCAAGGCTGCGTGATCACGTGCGCCATACGCCTTCAACCTCAGTACTCTCGGCGTTCCCCGAAAATGGAACGTGTTCCAATTTTTACTTGAATTTACCTCAGCCGCCAATACCCGCCGAAGGCAAGCGTAGTTCTCTGCTCACAGGCGGCAACAATTCAGACCGCCGACTGAGACACTTTAGGACGTCAGTCCCATTGGCGGTAGTGCCAACCCCGCTTCAGATGAAGCAACCTATGCTGCCCATTTGGGATCGAGTCCTGCCCGAGGCTCATCCCGCAGCGGACATCGTCCCAACCGAAGGGAACCCGGTGAGCCCAGACAAATCGACCATCGATCCGACCGACGTCGCGATGAATCCGGCAGATCTACCGGAACTCAAGGAAGGCGCGAGCTACTTCGAGTCGAACTACCGGGTGCGAACCGGTGATGTCGACCAGGAGATGCGTCTGCGCCTCGACGGCCTGAGCCGCTACCTGCAGGACATCGCGAACGACAACATCGAGGCCACGGCCTTTCACACCAGCGACCCCTACTGGATCGTGCGGCGCACCGTCATCGACGTGATCCGCCCGGTGTCGTGGCCGGGCAACGTGACCCTGCAGCGGTGGTGCGGCGCCCTGTCGACCCGGTGGACGAACATGCGCGTGCGGGTGACATCGGTCCACGAGACCAACCGCTTCAACCCCGAGCCCCGCGAGGACGGTCTGATCGAGACCGAGGCGTTCTGGATCAACGTCAACGACCAGGGCATGCCGACACGGCTGACCGACGAGGCCTTCGAGATGCTCAGTCAGTCCACCGACGAGCACCGCCTGCGGTGGAAGTCGATGAACACTGCGCCGGTGCCCGAGGCATCGGACAGCGACCGTGTTCATGTCTTGCGCGCCACCGACTTCGACCCGTTCAAGCACCTGAACAACGCCGCCTACTGGGCTGCGGTCGAAGACGAGCTCCTCGACCACCCTGATCTGGTGGACGCCCCGCACCGGGCCGTCATCGAATATCTACGGGCGATCACCCCGGCGGCCACGGTCACCATCCGGCGAGAGCGTGTCGGCGATCAGCTGCGCATGTGGCTGATCGTCGAGGATCAGGTGGCCGCGACGGTCACCGTCACCAAACGACCCTGACGTGCGTTCAGGGCCTACTGTCCGCCGCCGAGAAGCAGCTCCATGAGCTTGGTCGGGGCGGCGCAGGGGTCGCCGCTCGGCGTGGAACTGCGGGGCTCGACCCACCATGTGTAGACGCCGCGGTCGGGTGAACGGGCGGTGACGCCACACGCAGCCGGACGGGCCGGATTGCGCTGCGTGAATGCCGTGACGCTGGCGACCTTGATGTTCTCGGTGGTGTAACCGAGCTCTTTTGCGGTCGACTTCTCGACTTCGATGTCGCCCCACTCGAACCAGTTGAAGGTGACGTCGGTGATGACCGGACCGGCCACCACCCAACGGCAGATCGCGCCGAAGAATCCGGGTTCGGCGATCGACCCGCCGACGGCCTTGCCGATCGCCTCCGGCGTCAGCATCTCGCACTCGTACATCAGTCCGTCGAACCGGTCGGTGTCGACGTTGCCGTCGGACGTACCGTCGCCGCCACCGATCGAGGTGGCGTCGCCGTCGACCGCGCGGGTGCACCCGGCCGACAACGCGACCACTGCGAGCAGAGCCAGGATCAGGGGGACAACCCTGCGCCGGGTCATGACGCGTTCTCGATCGACTGGGCGGACAGCGTCTTCGCGGCGGCGCAGATGTCGTCGTCGGCCGGGTTGCTCTGACCGTCCGCGGGCAGGCCGTAGGAGATCGACCATTCGAAGAAGTCGGCCCCGAAGGCGATGCCGATCTCGCAGATGCCGCTACTCGATCCCATGAAGCCACTGTGACCGTCGATGGTGATGTCCTCGACCGAATCGCGGGACAACTGGATGGTGGCGCGTTCGCGCCCGATGGGGCTGCCGCGGTACCAGTTGAAGGAGAACTGGGGTCCGAGTTGGTCTTGCGAGGTGACCCACTCGCACACCGACGGGTTGTTCACCGTGTTGGTGAGGCCGGCGACCTTGGTCACCCGCGCGACGTCCTCGGTGGTGACTCCCCCGCATTCACCGAAGAACGGCCCCTCGCCGGCCTTGCCGGGTGCGCTCTCGGTCTTCGTGGTGGGGCTGTCGTCGTTCGAACCGCCGTCGGAGCAACCGGTCAGCACGAGCATCGCGGCCGCGAGCAGGATCACCACGTAGCGCAGCGGAGCTCGTCCTCGTCTCAGACCGGTTCCGGTCGGCTTGCCACCCCTTGAGTCCACAGGTTGCAGTGTAGAGATGCCGCCACCGATGTCGGCGTGTGTCTGCATGCCCCTTGTACCCATGCGACGTCAACGTCCGCGCAGTCGGTCGGTCTCTCGCCGTTCCCGCTTGGTCGGTCTGCCGGCTCCGCGGTCACGTAACGGCAGCGCCGACAACAATTCCTTGGGCGGTGGCGGGGGGCTGCGGTCGATCAGGCACTCGGCGGCCACCGACGGTCCGACACGTTTGGACACCACCCTGGTGACCTCGACGATGCGCTCACGCCCCGCTGCCCGAACCCGGACCTCGTCCCCGACGGCGACGTGTTGCGCGGGTTTGGCGGTGGTTCCGTTCACCCGGACATGCCCCGCCCGGCATGCGGATGCTGCCGCCGATCGTGTCTTGGTCAGCCGGACCGACCAGATCCAGCTGTCGACGCGGGTACTGGGCTCAGCCATGACGCCGGCCCTACTTGCGCAGCAGCGTCCAGGCCGCGCCGCCTCCCACGACAAGCCCCACGATGAGTGCGAGCCAGAAGTTCGTCAGCAACCACAGGACGCCGAACACCACGATCGCCGGACTGAGTGCGAACACCACCAGTCCGGGATGGGCGGCGACCGTCTGCCTCACGGCGTTGCGTCTGGCTGGGTCAATCTCTCTGCCCATGGTTCCTCCTCGACCTCACACCCCGGCTTGACGCCCGTGCGTCCGAGTCTACGAGCCCACGCGGTGTTGCTCCGGCGCAGAGCGCAGGACCTCGACGTCGTCGAGTGCGTAGGGAGGCTGCCCGACACCGACGATGCGCACAGAGCCCCAAGGCGTGATCTCCGTGAGACGGGCCGGGACCCCGTCCCGTGTGTCGACGGCGACGAGGACGTCGCGGGCGCGGGCGTCTTTGAGCTCTCGGACTGATTCGCCGAATGCGATTCCGGCCCAGTGGTAATGGCCGTCGAGGGGGTCGAAATAGCCGCCTACCCGGATGCGACAGGCGACCGACTCGAGGTCGTGCTCGATGACGGCAGCGCCGTCGTAGATGTCCTCGTCGTCGTGCGCCGACCGGTAGTCGTAGTCCGCGGGGTCGAAGCGCTTCAGCTTTCGGATCAGCTTGCGTCCGCCGCCGTTATTGGCCGCGGCGTATCCGGCCCACGACCGGGCGATGGGTGCCCGAACTCGCATCTCGACGGCCCCCGCAACGAACATCTCCTCGATCGCCGAGACGATGTAACCGGCCACCAGCCGCGCGGGTGCGCTTGCGTCGCCCGTGTAGAACACGTTGGGCCGCCGGGGATCTGCCACCCCCAGGAAGGTGCCTGCCGGGGCCGGCGTCGACGTCACCACCACGTCGGCAGGGTGATCACCGCCGGAGTCCGCGGCCACCTCGATCTCCAACGGCGACGCCCGCAGCAGATCACCGACGGCGACGAGTATGGGTCCGGCGCCCTCGAACCCCACCGTCAGCGCACTCATTCGAGAAATCCGGCCCGGCGCCACAGCCTGCGCGAGAACCTCGTCATGAGCCCGTTCTCCTCGAGGAACGCGGCCAGGCTCGAGAACCCGACGATCTGCATCTGCTGGAAGTTCGGATTGCTTCGGGCCGCGGCCGTCGCCTCCTGCCGGTCGAGGCCGGCTCGCGCGTACATCGCCGAGTTGGTGAACAGATATTTGAAACGCAGTGCGGCGAGACCATGCAGGTTGGCCGCCACGAATGTCTCCCAGCGGCTTCGTACGGCGCGACGACGGACCACCGCGTCACGGGCGAATCCGATGTGTCGGGATTCCTCGGTGACATGGATGCGCATCAGGCGCGACACCAGTGGCTGCAACTCGGGATCGTCGAGCATCTCGCGCTGCAAGGCGTCGAAGATCTCCTCTCCCACCAACGCCGCGACCCACAACAGCGACCCCCGCATCGCGAAGGGCAGCATCGTCATGATCAACCGCTCCCACCACAGCAATCCGTAGGGCCGGGCGCCGCTTCGTTCGATGGCGCGCCCGAACATCACCATGTGCCGGCATTCATCACCCATCTCGGTCAGCGCGTAGTGGGTTTGCGCCGATGCGGGATCTTCGGACAGGAGACGTTGCAGCAGAGCCCGATTCAGAAGATTCTCGAACCAGATCCCGACCGAGAGGATGTTGGCCATCTCCTGCCGCGAGACCTCGATCCGCTGCTCCTCGGTGAGTCCGTTCCACTGTTCGGTGCCGTAGAGACTGCACACCCGCGGTGGGAGGAAGTACTTCGCCGGGTCGAGTGGGGCATCCCAATCCAGGTCGACGACCGGCGAATACGAGCGTTTGACCGAACCCGCCAGCAATCTGTTCGCGATGGCTTCTCGTGCTGGTGCTGACATCGAGCCTCCTAGCTCTCAGGTGTTTCCGACGCTAGGCCCCTGTCCCAAATGTGTCAATGATCACTGTGCCATGCACGGGCGGCAACGGCGCCACGGATGCGGAGACGCGAAAACGCCCGCTCGACTGCTGTTGAATGGGGGCATGTCCAGCGACGTCAGACCCGACCCGATCGCCGAGGCCCGAAAGAACTGGGAGAACGCCGGCTGGGGTGATGTGGCCGGCGGTATGCAGGCGGTGACCTCGGTGATGCGGGTGCACCAGATCTTGCTGGCGAGGGTGGAATCGGTACTCAAGCCCTGGGAATTGAGCTTCTCGCGGTTCGAGCTCCTCCGGCTGCTGGCCTTCAGCCGGCGCGGTGCACTGCCCATCACCAAGGCGAGCGACCGGCTCCAGGTACACGTCACCTCGGTGACCCACGCGATCCGTCGCCTCGAGGAATCCGGTCTCGTCAGGCGGGTTCCGCACCCCACCGACGGCCGCACCACTCTGGTCGAGATCACCGAATCAGGCCGCACGACAGTCGAAGAGGCGACCCTTGCCCTCAACCGAGAGGTCTTCGGCGACGTGGGGATGACCGAGGCGCAATCGGCGGCATTGGTCAAATCGATCAATGCCGTCCGAAAGCACTCGGGCGACATCTGAGCGCTAGATCATCGAGCGCATCATGCCCTGGGGCTCACCGCCGAGCTGAGTGAGCGCCGACGCGTGGAAGATCGAACCCGGCACGTGGATGGCATGTGCGAGTCCGGCGTGCGCATCACGAAAGAACCTCTGCATGGGGAACTTCCGGTGCAGAGCGCCGCCGCCCGACCGCGCGAAGATCTCGTCGACCGCCCGCACCGCCCGCCAGGCAGCAGCGGTCTGGGTGCGCCGTCCGATGGCCCGCTCGTCGAACGAGATCTCTTTGCCCGCCTCGGTTTTGTCGTAGAAACGATCCACCGTCTCGAGCAGAGCCGCCCGCGACGCCGCGATCTCGGCGGCCGACTCGCCGATGGCATAGAGGACGTACGGATCCTCTTTGATCTTCTGGCCCGTGATGGCCACCCGATCCCGTTGCGCCGCAATGTGACACGCCAGCGCACCCTCGGCGATACCGATCACCGCCGACGTGATGCCAAGGGGGAACATACAACTGAACGGCATCAGGTAGGTCGACTCGGTGCGACCGGCCGCCCGCGGCGCACTGCCGTCCATCACGTCTGCCGAGTCGAGGGTCCGGTAGGTGGGGATGAAGGCGCCGTCGACCACCACGTCCTTCGAGCCGGTACCACGCAGGCCCACCACATCCCACGAGTCGTCGATGATGGTGTAGTCGGCGCGGGGCAGGAAGACGTGCAGGATGGTCGGCGGCATCACCGGCTTGCCGTCTGCGTCGCCCACGATCGCCCCGAGGACGATCCAATCGCAGTGGTCGGTGCCGGACGAGAACGACCAACGGCCTTTGAGTACATACCCGCCGTCGACCGGCTTGGCCACACCCATCGGCGCATAGGGCGAGGCCACCCAGGTGTCGGGATCGTCGCCCCAGATCTCCTCCTGCACCTTGGGGTCGGCGAACGCCAACTCCCACGGGTGCACTCCGACGATTCCGGACACCCAGCCCGCGGCCCCGTCCATGGCCGCGACGCCCATGACCGTCTCGGCGAACTCGCGGGGGTGGACAGCGAGCCCGCCGTGCTCGACCGGTTGCAGGAGCCGGATCACTCCCGACTCCCGCAACCGCTGCGCGGAGGAATCCGGCAGGCGCATCAACTCGTCGCCTTCGACACCCGCAGCGCGGATCTCCTCGGCATGTTCTTCGATCCGGTCGAGCACCTGACCCATGACCACTCCATTCGCAAGAAAACTAGAACACGTTCTACTCTAGCGAACTCGAGTGGCCGGACGAGGCGAAACGCTTTCCCGGGCTAGGCGTTGTCTCCGAAGATCGACTTGACCTCCAAGAACTCCTCCATACCGAACTTGCCGAACTCGCGGCCGTTGCCCGACTGCTTGTAACCACCGAACGGTGAATCCATGGCCAACGGGGCACCGTTGATGTGCACGGTTCCGGTACGCATCTTGCGGGCGACCTTGCGCGCGCGATCGGTGTCCGCAGACGAGACCATGCCGCCGAGCCCGTAGCTCGAGTCATTGGCGATGCGGACTGCGTCGTCTTCGTCCTGATACCCGATGAGGACCATCACCGGACCGAAGATCTCTTCGCGGGCGATGGTCATGTCGTTGGTGACGTTCGCGAACACCGTCGGTTTCACGAAGTAGCCGACGTCGACGCCGTCCGGGCGGCCCGGACCACCGACGACCACGTCGGCTCCCTCGTCGACACCGGTTTCGATGAGCCGCTGGATCTTGTCGAACTGAGCTTGCGAGACCACCGGTCCGATCTGCGTGTTCTCGTCCGCGGGCGATCCGACAACGATCTTGGCCGCCGTCTCCTTGGCGATCCCAGCTGCCTCGTCCATCCGGCCGGCCGGAACGAGGATGCGTGATCCCGCGTTGCACGACTGGCCCGAGTTGACCACCATCGCCGCGACATCACGCGCCACGGAGTCGGCGAGCGCATCGTCGTCGAGGATGATGTTGGCGGACTTGCCACCGAGTTCCTGCGCCACACGCTTGACCGTGGGAGCCGCATTCCTGGCCACCTCGATGCCCGCGCGAGTGGACCCGGTGAACGAGACCATGTCGACCTCCGGATGCGAGGACAACGCCACACCCACGGTCGGGCCATCACCGTTCACCAGGTTGAACACGCCCGGCGGCACGCCCGCCTCATCGAGGATCTCGGCGAACACCAGTCCGCTGAGCGGGGCGATCTCGGACGGCTTGAGCACCACGGTGCAACCGGCGGCCAGAGCCGGGGCCACCTTGGCTCCGATCTGGTTCAGCGGCCAGTTCCAGGGGGTGATCAGTGCGCAGACGCCGACCGGTTCGCGGACCACCGTGGTGGAGTTGACCTTCTCCTCGAACTCGAAGTTCTTCAGTGCTTCCAGGCCGAACATGAGATGCCCCAGGCCCGCCGGCGCCTGCGCTCCCTGCGCGAGACTCACCGGAGCACCCATCTCGATGCTCACCGCTTCGGCGAGGTCGCCGAGGCGCCGCGAGTACACCTCGATGATCTTCTCCAACAACGAGATACGCTCTTCGCGGGTGGTCTCGGAGAACGTCTCGAACGCCTTGCGCGCCGCCGCGACAGCGTGTTCGACATCCTTCTCGTCACCGAGGGCGATCGTGGCGACGACCTCTTCGGTTGCCGGGTTGATGACGTCGAGGGTCGAGGTGGACACCGGGTCCACCCACTGTCCGTCGATGTAGAACTTCTGCGTGTGGGTTGGTGCCATGGGGGTGCTCCTCGGGATCGTCGGCGGGCGTCCCTCCCATCATTCACGCATCGACCGATTCCGCGGGCAAAACGGCCGTACTAGCGTTCGGTCGGTCGACTTTCCGCACCCGAAGGCAGCGTTTCAGCGCAACGCCCTACGTCTCAGCGCAGCGTCTCAGCGCAGCGTCTCGATGATCGCGCTGAAGTCCTTACCCGCGTTGTCCTGCGCGAAGTCCGCGTACAGGGTGGCCGCATGCTCTCCGAGCGGGGCGGTCGCGCCGGTGGACTCCACCGCCGCCATCGCCAACCCCAGGTCTTTGTTCATCAGTGCGGTGGCGAATCCCGGCTTGAAGTCGTTGTTGGCCGGCGAGGTCGGCACCGGACCCGGAACCGGGCAGTTGGTGTGCACGGCCCAGCAGTTACCGGTGGCGCCGGTGATCACGTCGTACAACGCCTGCGCCTGCAGCCCGAGCTTCTCAGCGAGCACAAAAGCCTCACCGATCGCGATCTGCTGCACGGCGAGCACCATGTTGTTGCAGACCTTTGCAGCCTGGCCGCTGCCGGGGTCACCGCAGTGGATGACCTTTCCGGCCATCGGCTCCAAAATGGTCTGTGCGGCGACGAACGCCTCTTCGGTGCCTCCGACCATGAAGGCGAGCGTCCCGGCGTCGGCACCCTTCACACCACCGGAGACCGGGGCGTCGATCTGCGCGAACCCGTGGTCGTCCGCGTGCTGGTGGATCTTGCGGGCGTCGTCGACCGAGATGGTGGAGCTGTCGATCAACAGCGCACCGGTCTTGGCGCCGGGCAGGATCTGCTCGTAGCACTCGATGACGGCCTTGCCGTGCGGGAGCATGGTGATCACCACGTCGGCATCGGCAACCGCCTCGATGCCCCCCGCGAACACCTCCACACCATTTTCCTTGGCAGCCACTGCAGCCTCGGGCGACGGATCGTATCCGTGCACGGTGTGCCCGGCCTTGACCAGGTTCTTTGCCATGGGTCCGCCCATGTGGCCCAGACCGAGGAACGCGATGGTGCTCATAGGTATTGCCCCTTTGTCGACTTGTCCGCCTCTGCGCGGCCGATCACAACCCGCATGATCTCGTTGGTGCCCTCCAGTATTCGGTTCACCCGGAGGTCTCGGACGATTTTCTCCAGACCGTACTCACGCAGGTATCCGTATCCACCGTGCAACTGCAGCGCCTGATCGGCGACGTCGAAGCAGGTGTCGGTCACATACCGCTTGGCCATCGCGCACAACTCGACCTTGTCGGGATGACCGGCGTCGAGCGCATCGGCGGCCCGCCACAGGATGAGGCGCGAGGTCTCCAACGACGTGGCCATGTCGGCAAGTGTGAACCGAATCGTCGGTTCGTCGATCAGCTTGCCGCCGAACGCTTCTCGGTCGGACACGTAGGTGATGGCCTTGTTGTACGCCGCCTGGGCACCACCCAGCGAACATGCGGCGATGTTGATGCGGCCACCGTTGAGTCCGTTCATCGCGATGCCGAAGCCCGTACCCTCCACGCCACCGAGGAGATTGGCCGCCGGTACCCGCGCGTCCTCCATGATGACCTGAGCGGTGGGCTGTGCGTTCCAGCCCATCTTCTGCTCGTTGGCGCCGAACGAGAGTCCAGGCGTGTCGGCCGGCACGATGAACGTCGAGATCCCCTTGGGACCGTCGGCACCCGTACGGGCCATCACGATGTACACGTCAGAGACGCCGCCGCCGGAGATGAACTGCTTGACCCCGTTCAGCAGGTAGTCATCGCCGTCGCGAACTGCCTTGGTACGCAACGCCGCAGCGTCGCTTCCGGCCGCGGGTTCGGTCAGGCAGTAGCTGGCGATGGCCTCCATCGAGGCCATCTTGACCGCCCATGTGGTGCGCTGATCGTCCGTGCCGTACGAGTCGACCATCCACGTACACATGTTGTGGATCGACAGAAAGGCCGCCGTGGTGGGATCGGCCTTCGCCAATTCCTCGAAGATCCGTACGCCGTCGATCCGCCGCAGACCGCTTCCGCCCACGTCTTCGCTCGTGTAGATGCCCGCCATACCGAGTTCGGCGGCCTCGCGAAGCTCCTCGACCGGGAAGTGCTTGCGCTCATCCCAGTCGAGGGCGTGTGGCTCGAGCCTCTTGCGCGCGAACGCCGAGGCAGTGTCGACGATGACCTTGTCATCGTCATCCATGTCGAAAGACACCGGCCGGTCTCTCAGTCCATGGTCGGGATGACGAACTCGGCGCCATCCTTGATGCCGGACGGCCACCGAGTCGTGATGGTCTTGACCTTGGTGTAGAACTGGATCGCCGCCGGCCCGTGCTGGTTCAGATCGCCGAATCCGGAGCGCTTCCAGCCACCGAAGGTGTGGTAGGCCACCGGCACGGGGATGGGCACGTTCACGCCCACCATGCCGCACTGGACGCGGGCGGTGAAGTCGCGGGCGGCGTCGCCGTCCTGGGTGAAGATCGCGACACCGTTGCCGTACTCGTGCTCGGACGGAAGGGCCAGGGCCTCTTCGTAATCCGCGGCGCGGACGATGCAGACCACCGGTCCGAAGATCTCGTCGGTGTAGATCGTCTGGTCTTTCTTGACGTGGTCGAAGAGGGTCGGCCCGATGAAGTAACCCTCTTCCAGGCTCTGACCGTCGTAGGTCAGGTCGTCGGTGGCGCGCTCGCGACCGTCGATGACGAGTTCGGCACCGGCGTCCACACCCTGCTGGATGTAGTCCTTGACGCGCTCGAGAGCAGCCTTGCTGACGAGGGGGCCGTAGTCGGCCTTGATGTCGAGGCTGTGACCGACGCGCAGCGCGTTGACCTTGTCGACCAGTTTCTCGCGCAGGCGGTTGGCGGTCGCCTCGCCCACGGGCACGGCCACCGAGATCGCCATGCAGCGCTCGCCGGCGCTGCCGTAACCGGCACCGATGAGGGCGTCGGCGACCTGGTCGAGGTCGGCGTCCGGAAGGATGATCATGTGGTTCTTGGCGCCACCGAAGCACTGTGCGCGCTTGCCGTTCGCGGCCGCGCTGGAGTAGATGTACTGCGCGATGTCGGAGCTGCCGACAAAGCCGTACGCCTGGACGTCGTCGTTGTTGAGCAGAGCGTCGACGGCTTCCTTGTCACCGTGGATGACCTGGAACACACCTGCGGGAAGTCCGGCCTCGAGGAACAGTTCGGCCAGGCGCACGGGCACCGACGGGTCGCGCTCGGACGGCTTGAGGATGAACGCGTTTCCGGTCGCCAGCGCGGGGCCGGCCTTCCACAGCGGGATCATCGCCGGGAAGTTGAAGGGGGTGATGCCTGCGACCACACCGAGCGGCTGGCGTACCGAGTGCACGTCGATGCCGGTTCCGGCGCCTTCGGTGAACTCACCCTTGAGCAGATGCGGGATACCGATCGAGAACTCGATGACCTCGACGCCGCGCTGGATGTCGCCCTTGGCGTCGGGAACGGTCTTGCCGTGCTCCTTGGAGAGCAACTCGGCGAGTTCGTCCATGTGCTCGCCGACGAGTGCGACGAACTTCATCATCACGCGAGCGCGGCGCTGCGGGTTCCATGCAGCCCAGATCTTCTGCGCTTCGACGGCGCCGGCGACAGCGGCGTCGACCTCGGCTGTACTGGCCAGCGGAACGGTCGCCTGCACCTTGCCGGTGCTGGGATCCATCACATCTGCGGTGCGCCCGCTGGTACCGGCGAGCGGTGCGCCGTCCACGAAATGGTCGATTTGCCTGGTCATGGGGTCCTCACAAGTCATCTACTGCCGTGTTGTCCCCGTCACTATATACTAGGACTTCCTAGTAATGCGAGCCCCGGCAGCAGATGACCTGTTCGGAACTACCCGGTTTTGCGCCGGAACTGATGCGGGCCACCTTCAGGCCCGTGCTGGCCGGACGCCTTGGATGCCGAATCCTTGTGATCACCGGTGGGCAGATCGCGATTCTTCTTGCGCTCCAATGCTTCTCGGAACTTACGTTTGGTCTCTGAATCTTCGGCCATCGACTGCTCCTTTGCTTGAACATCGTCCCCCGGAGCGTATCGAGCCGAGTCGGCGATGTCAGGTGATTATCCCTGCGCAGACGCGGTCCCCGCGCCGTACCGACACGTAGGCCACCAGACGGCTCGATCCCCAGGCGGCACGGACTGTGAAGTTGACCCGTGGATCGCTAAAATCGCTGATCGGGCACCCGGCACCTGCCGCAACATAGGGTACCCTCAGTTGCCGACGAGACCGGATGGAGAGAGAAAAAGATGTCTGTTGTGATCCTGTACGGCAGCGAGACCGGAACCGCTGAAGTGGTGTCTGATTCCATCTCCGACGTGCTGGCCGAGAACCATGACGTGTCGATGTACGACATGTCCGAGTTCGCCGTCGAAGACCTTTCCGCCGAGGACTTCTACGTGGTGGTCTGCTCGACCTATGGAGAGGGCGAACTGCCCACCGGAGCCGAGCCGTTCGCCGAGGCCCTCGACGACGAGAAGCCCGCCCTCGACGGTCTCCGCTTTGCCATGTTCGGCCTCGGCGACAGCGTCTACGACGACACCTACAACCGCGGCGGCGAGATCATGGCCGAAAAGCTCACCGAACTCGGCGCCACCCAGGTGGGCGAGCACGGGCGCCACGATGCGTCGTCGAAGGTGAGCGCCAAGGTGCAGGCGGCCGAATGGGCGCAGCAGATTTCCCCGCTCATCTCTCCGGCGCTGCGCTGACGCGGCCCGGGCGCCGGCACTGATCGGCGACTTCGCGGCACCTCCCGACAGCGACGATTACGCTGCGAAACATGTCGACGAAGACGGTGTTGGACGACCTGGTAACGGCCCTGCCCGCGGGGACGGTGATCACCGATCCGGACATCGTCGCGGGCTACCGACAGGACCGGGCGTTCGATCCCGACGCGGGTACCGCGATGGCGGTGGTCCGCGCGACGAGCACCGAGGACGTCGTCGCGACCGTGAGGTGGTGCGCCGCCAACTCCGTACCGGTGATCCCCCGCGGAGCCGGCACCGGTCTGTCCGGCGGAGCCACGGCCATCGACGGCGGCATCGTCCTGACCACCGAGAAGATGCGCGACATCACCGTCGATCCGGTGACCCGTACGGCGATCTGCCAGCCCGGACTGCTCAACGCCGAGGTCAAGGCCGCGGTCAAGGAACACGGACTCTGGTATCCGCCGGATCCGTCGTCGTTCGAGATCTGCTCAATCGGCGGGAACGCTGCAACCAACGCGGGCGGCCTGTGTTGTGTGAAGTACGGCGTCACGAGCGACTACGTCCTCGGCCTCGAAGTGGTGCTCGCCGATGGGCGCGCAGTGCGCCTCGGCGGACCGCGGCTCAAGGACAGCGCCGGACTGTCGCTGACCAAACTGTTCGTCGGCAGCGAGGGCACTCTGGGCATCATCACCGAGGTGACCTTGCGATTGTTGCCGCCACAGCCGCCGGCGTCGACCGTGGTGGGTACGTTCTCGTCGGTGCATGCCGCCTCCGAGGCCGTCCTCGCGATCACGTCGACCATCCGGCCCGCGATGCTCGAGTTCATGGACAAGGTCGCGATCAACGCCGTCGAGGACCAGCTGAAGATGGGCCTCGACCGCACCGCCGGTGCCCTGCTCGTCGCCCAGTCCGATGCGCCAGGCGCTGCCGGAGCCGCCGAGGTCGAGGTCATCGAGCAGGCATTCACCACCTGCGGCGCCACCGAGGTGTTCGCCACTACCGATTCCGACGAGGGCGAGGCGTTCACCGCTGCGCGGCGGTACGCCATCCCCGCCGTCGAGAAGATCGGTCCCCTGCTACTCGAGGATGTCGGGGTTCCGCTGCACAAGTTGCCGGATCTGATCGATGGCATCGAGGCCATCGCCGCCGACCGGCGGGTGCTGATCTCCGTCATCGCGCACGCCGGCGACGGCAACACGCACCCGCTGATCGTGCACGACCCCAACGATCCCGATGAGACCGAACGAGCCAATCTCGCGTTCGGGGAAATCATGGACCTGGCGATCAGACTCGGCGGCACGATCACCGGCGAGCACGGTGTCGGACGGTTGAAGAAGGGGTGGCTGCCCGATCAGCTGGGCCCCGACGTCATCGAGCTGACGCAGCGGATCAAGAACGCGCTCGATCCCCAGGACATCCTCAATCCCGGGACGATGCTGTAAACCTTGGCCCAGAGAATCTGCAGGCAAACTTGCAGGCTTTGTGTCTGTCTGCATGCGTTGCAGTGCCGGTATCTGGACGAAAAGCCTGCGCCTGCCTCACATTCCGCGCGCGGGGCCCGGCCTACGACTCAGGCAAGGACTCCAGCAGGCGTAGCCACACTTCGCTGACCGTCGGGTACGACGGCACCGCGTGCCACAACGTGTCGACCGGAACCCGGCCCACGATGGCGATCGTCGCCGCATGGACGAGTTCGTCCACTTCGGGACCGACAAAGGTGGCGCCGACGATGACACCGGCGGCTTTGTCGATCACCAGCCTCGCCTTGCCGTGGGCGTCGTCGCGGAGCAGCCCGAATCCGGCCACCGACTCGAAGGCGATCTCGGCAACCGTCACGTCGATCCCGCTGTCGGTCGCTTCACGCTCGGTGAGACCCACGCTCGCGACCTGCGGGTCGGTGAAGATGACCTGCGGCACCGGAACCCCCTCGGGCACAACCGGGTCGGGGCGCCCCTCGGCACGGGCGGCGATCAGCCGACCCACGTTGCGGGCCTGATACTTGCCCCAGTGGGTGAGCGCCGGGCCCTTGGACGCGTCGCCCACGAAGAAGAGCCACGACGCCTCGGCATCGACGTCGTCCAGCCCGATGCCGCTGCGGGCAGGGCGGCGCCCGGTCGCCACCAGGACTTCATCGGCGGTGATCTCGTCACCACCGGCGACCACCGTCGCCGGGTCACCGTGGATGCGGCCGATGCCGGTGTCCGCGGAGACCGGTCGGCGCACCTCGGTGATGTCGACGTGCTGACGCACATCGATGCCCGCGGCGGTCAGCGCCTCGGCCACCATCTCACCGGCGAAGGGTTCGGTCTTACCCAGTAGCGATCCGCGCGAGAGCAAGGTGACCTTGCTGCCCAGCGCCGCCATCCATGTAGCGGCCTCGCAGGCCACCACACCGCCGCCGACCACGATCAACGAGCCCGGGATCTCCCTGACCCCGGTGGCATCGCGGGACGTCCACGGCTGTGCGTCGGCGAAGAGTTCGGGGATCACGGCGGTGCTGCCGGTGGCCACGATCACCGCCAGGCGCGCACGCACGGTCTGACATTGGCCCCCGTTGTCGACGGTCACGGTGCGCTCACCGGAGATGACCCCGTGGCCCCGGAGGACGGCGATGTCGAGGCCGGTCGCCCACTTCTCCTGTCCCCCGTCCTCGTACTGGCTCACCCAGGTGTCGCGGCGACGCAGCAGTTCCTCGGGGTTGAGTTTCTCGCCGACCTTGATTCCTTCGAGGTTGGATGCCGCGGCATGTACTTCGATCGGACGAAGCAGTGCCTTGCTCGGCATGCAGGCCCAGTAGGAGCACTCCCCGCCGAGCAGTTCGTGTTCGACGATGGCGGCGGTTCGGTCAGAACCGGCGGTCGCGTACTGCGCGGCGACCTCTCCTGCGGGGCCGCCTCCGATGACGATGACGTCGTACTCGGTGATCGAACTGTCTGTCTCCGCGGTCGATTCAGTCATCACCCCACCCTGCCATCGCCGGCGGGCCGGTTCCAGTCCTCAGGTGCCCCGGATGGCGGAGTGCCGGGCCAGTTCGACCACCGCGACCACCATCACCACAAGCGCCAGCCCCACCACGCCGGCCTCCCACACGCTGACCGAGATCCGCTCGGATAGAAGCGCCATGCCCAGCGCCATGGCCACCGCCGGTTCCATCACCGTCATCGCCGGGAACGACGTCTGGAGATCGCCCGAGCCGAAGCCTCGCTGCTGGGCGTAGATGCCGGCGGCTATGACGATGAGCAGCAGGTAGATCTCGAGATGAAATCCGACCCGGGGCAGATCGTCGGTGGCCTGTCCGATGACGGCTTTGATGAGCAGCGCCGAGATCCCGAAGAGAGCTCCGGCGGTGAGCCCATAGAACAGCGACCGCATGTGGTTGTTGCAACTCTCGGCCGCGATCACCAAACCGGCGAGGCATGCGAGCACGGCCACCACCGTGAGTACAAAGAACATGGGGTCGGGGCGGCTGTCGGAGGATCTCGGTGAGGCCAGGCAGAGGAACACGGCCACACAGCAGGTCAGCGCGCCGCCCCACGCCCATTCGGTGCGTGTGGGCGTTCGATGGTCGAACCACGCTTCGAGCGGCAGTGCGAACAACACGGCCAGGACGAGCAGGGGTTGGACCAGCAGGATGGAGCCGAGACCCAGGGCTGCTGCCTGCAGGGAGAATCCGCACACCGCCAGACCCGCACCGAGCCACCAACCCGGTGTGATGGCGCCACTGGCCGCCGATGCACGTTGCCGGAAGACCGTCCCGGTGGCGATGAGGCAGGCGGCAGCGACCGCCAGTACCGCCGACATGATGTTCTCCACAGGCGACTAGTGGTCGGTCGGGCCCATTGCCGACCCTCCGGGAGCAGGGGCGGGCGCTTTGGGGAACGCCACTTCGAACTCGGTCTCACGCTCGGCCGCATGTCTGGCGAGCACGAACACCGCACGCAGCATGATGACCAGCGACAGCCCGGCGATGATGCCGTCGAAGATGTTCACGTCGACGCTTTCACCGAGCAGCACCACGCCGAGTGCCATGGCCACGGCGGGCTCCATCACCGTCATCGCCGGGAACGACGTCTGCAGATCATGGGCCGCGAAGGCGAGCTGCTGGGTGATCACCGAGGCGGTGGCGACGAGCAGGATCAGGTAGATCTCCGGGTGGGTCAGGACCTCCACGACGCTTTCCCCGAGCTGGGTCACCACCGCTTTGAGGAGAAACGCCTGCACTCCGGTGAGCAGCCCCGACGCCGATCCGAACAGCAGCGCGCGGTGATGCGGTGACACGAGTCGGGCAGCGACCACCAGACCGATGAGCACCGCGACCACCACGACGATGGTTCCCGCGAGGGTTCCGGCCGACACGTTGTGTCCCCCGGCCTCAGGTCTGGCGATCACCACGAACGCGGCGATGCAGACGGTGAGGATGATGCCCCACTTCCACTCGTGGAAGTTCAGGCGGCGGTGGTCGAGATAGGCCTCCATCGGCAGTGCGAACAGAACCGACAGCACGATCAACGGCTGCACCAGAAGCAACGACCCGAGGCCGAGCGCCACCGCCTGCAACGCGAACCCGGCGGCCGCGATCAGTACTCCGAGCCACCACCGTTTGGTGATCCCACCCGACGCCGTCGAGGAGCGCTGACGCACGAGTGTCCCTGTTGCGACGAGGAGCGCCGACAGAGTCGCCAGCAGCGCCGGGAGGAACAAGTGCACTGTGCCGACAATACTTGCCGGACCTGGGGGCGAGCGTGCTCTCGCGGTGGGAGTGTGAGCGAGTCGATCTGGTTGGACAACAAATCCTTGGTGACGGCGGCGCGAACTCTCGACATTTGGGTACTCGAGCCGTGGCGGGCCACCCGAGCCCACCCGATAATCAAGTTGCCCTGTCCGCAAACACCCAGAAGGTGCGCATATGACGTTGGCCGGATACACCGATTCCGAACTCGAACTCGATCTGCGGTGGTGGTCCGCGACCAACTACCTGACGGTTGCGCAGATCTATCTGCAGGACAACGTCTTGCTGCGCGAGCCGCTCGGCGTCGAGCACATCAAACCTCGCCTGCTCGGGCACTGGGGTACGAGTCCTGGGCTCTCGATGATCTACACCCTCCTCAACCGGCGTATCCGCGAGACCGACTCGAAGTGGCTCTACATCACCGGGCCCGGGCACGGCGGCCCGGCGCTGGTGGCAGCGACCTATCTCGAGGGCACCTACAGCGAGATCTATCCGCACGTGTCCCCGGATGCGGATGGGCTCCGAGCGCTGTGCAGGCAGTTCTCCACGCCGGGTGGCATCCCGAGTCACGTGAGCGTGCAGACACCGGGTTCGATCCACGAGGGCGGCGAACTCGGGTACGCACTCATCCATGCCGCGGGCGCCGCCTTCGACAGCCCCGATCTGGTGGTCGCGTGTGTGGTCGGCGACGGTGAGGCCGAGACCGGTCCCCTGGCCGGCTCATGGAAGATCCCGGCGTTCCTCAATCCGGCTCGCGATGGTGCGGTGCTGCCGATCCTGCACCTCAACGGCGCCAAGATCGCCGGCCCCACGGTCTTCGGCCGGAGCAGTGACGACGACATCGCGGCGTTCCTGTCGGGTCAGGGCTGGGAGCCCGTCTTCGTCGGCGGCGACGACCCGCACGAGGTGTTCCCGGCCATGGCTCAGGCGATTGCGAACGCGCACGACAAGATCGTCGAGATCCAGACCCGGGCCCGGGAAGGCAACCCGACCGGCGACAAGTGGCCGGCCATCGTGATGCGCACCCCCAAGGGCTGGACGGGACCCCACGAGGTGGACGGCAAACTGATCGAGGGCACCCACTGGAGTCATCAGGTCCCGTTGTCGGGGGTCCGCGAGAACCCCGAGCACCTCGCGCTCCTCGAGGAGTGGCTGCGCTCGTACAAGCCGGACGACCTGTTCGACAAGTCGGGTGCACTCATCGACGACCTCGCGGACCTGGCACCCAGGGGTGAACTGCGGATGGGTGCGACGCCGTATGCCAACGGCGGCCGAGCACTGGTTCCCCTCAAGATCCCGCCGCTCGAGTCGTACGCCCTCGACATCGAGGCGCCCGGCGCGCTCGCCTACGAGACCACCAAGGTGCTCGGTGAGCTGATGCGCGACATCTACCGCGACAACTCGGACGAGAACCACGGCGGATCGTTCCGGCTGTTCAGCCCGGATGAGACCTCCTCGAACCGGCTCCAGGCGGTGTTCGAGCAGACCGACCGCTGCTGGCAGTTGCCGACCAACGAGAACGACGACAACCTGTCGCCCGAGGGTCGCGTCATGGAGGTTCTCAGTGAGCACCTGTGCCAGGGCTGGCTCGAGGGCTATCTACTGACCGGCCGCCACGGTCTTTTCGCCACCTACGAGGCGTTCGCGATGGTGAGCGTCTCCATGCTGGTGCAGCACACCAAGTGGTTGCAGCACGCCGCCGAATTGCCATGGCGCGAACCGGTGGCATCGCTCAACGTGTTGCTCACCAGCACCTGCTGGCGTAACGACCACAACGGTTTCAGCCATCAGGGACCCGGCCTGATCGATGCCGTCATCCCATTGGCCCCCGGCGTGGTGCGCGTCTGGCTGCCACCGGATTCCAACACCCTGCTCTCGGTGGCCGACCACTGCTTCCGCAGCCGCGACCACGTCAACGTCCTGGTGGTCGACAAGCAGAAGCACCCTCAGTACCTGACCCTCGAACAGGCACACAAACATGCCGAGGCCGGGGCATCGATCTGGGAGTGGGCCGGTACCGAGGGCGAGACCAACGACGCGGACCCCGAACAACCCGACATCGTGCTGGCCGCCGCGGGCGACGTGCCGACCGAAGAGATCCTGGCCGCTGCACATCTGCTGCGCGAGTGGGTTCCCTGGTTGCGCGTCCGCGTGGTCAATGTCGTCGACCTGATGGTGCTGCTGCCCCAGGACGAACATCCCCACGGG
Source organism: Williamsia muralis NBRC 105860 (assembly GCF_001598915.1). Taxonomy (GTDB): domain Bacteria; phylum Actinomycetota; class Actinomycetes; order Mycobacteriales; family Mycobacteriaceae; genus Williamsia; species Williamsia muralis. The sequence continues at coordinate 414,937 of NZ_BDAP01000004.1, forward strand.
CTGCCCGAATCGAAGTTCATCGATCTGTTCACCGCTGAAACCGATGTGGTGTTCGCTTTCCACGGCTACCCGAGGGCCATCCACCAGCAGCTGCACGGCCGCACTCGCGCCGACCGGTTCCACGTTCGCGGCTTCATCGAACAGGGCACCACCACAACTGCTTTCGACATGGTGGTGCAGAACAAGATGAGCCGGTACCACCTGGTTCTGGAAGCCCTGCGCAGAACCCGTCGGGTACCAGAACGCAGCCAGGAGCTCGCCGAGTTCTGCCGATCGCAGCTGCAGCGCCACACCGAGTACGTCACCACCCACTTCGAGGACATGCCGGAGATCCGCGAGTGGAAGTGGTCCTAGATGATCGGCGCCGCTGTCGGCGCGTCAACTAGTACTCGCAGGGCAGGTGGGGCACCCTGGGACAGGTGAGTGGTCTATCCCTATCGGCGCAGGCGGCCCTGCGTGATGACCTGGAGCGTCTGATGACGCTGCAGCGTGATCAGATCGACTGGGCCTGCTCAAACATCGACTCGATCAAAGAGCTCGTAGCCTTCGGGCTCGACGAGGTCGTCGAGCTGCGTGAACTGGCCGAGCTGGAGTGGGACCGGGGAAACGAAGAGATCGCCCAGCACCTCGAGCAGGAAGCGTCCGCCTGGAACCACACGGTGCGACTGCTGCGTTCCGCTCTGGCCCGGTGCGGGGCGGATGAGTCGACCGGTCGGCATCGCAAGGTCTCCTGACAGGCGAACGCGGTGACGCTACCGTCGACCTCGTGGCACGAACACTGATCTTGATGCGGCACGGCAAGTCGGCCTATCCCAGCGGTACACCCGACCAGGAACGTCCGCTCGCCGAGCGCGGTCAGCGCGAAGCAGCGCTGGCGGGCCGGTGGATGGCCGACGACGGACTCACGGTCGACGCCGTATTGTGCTCGACCGCAGTCCGTACGCGTCAGACGTTGCAGCACACCGGTATCGACGCACCGGCCACATTTGTCGAAGACATCTACGGCGGAGACGCCGACGACGTGTGCGAGGCGATCAGGCTCCACGCGCCCGCGGACGCCGCCACGATATTGGTGATCGGGCACGAGCCCGGGATGCCGGACACGGCGATGACGCTGGACCCGGCGGCACACATTCCGCGTTTCCCCACGTCCGCGTACGCGGTCGTGGAAACCGAGACCGCGTGGGACCAGCTGGGTCTGACGCCGGACTCGACGGCGCACATGACCCGGCTGGCCATCCCGCGGGAATGAGTCTGCCGGCTTCTATTTGACCAGTGCCCGTTCGAGCACGGGCGCGAGATCGAGACCGGTGGGCAACGTGCCGTATGCGCCGGCCCAGTCGCCTGCGAGTCGGGTGGCCGCGAAGGCTTCCGCCACGGCCGGATGTCCGTGCCGCAGCATCAGCGAGCCCTGTAAGGCGATGCAGATCGACTCGGCGATCCTGCGTGCGGTCGGTTGGCCTGCCTCTCCCAGCTGGCTCTTCAAGGTGTCCAGGTAGTTGTCGTACCGGGTGTCCATGCCGGTCGCCGACTCCAGTTCGTCGAACAGCGCATCCACCGACTTGGGTGCCGTGGCCATCGCACGCAGTGTGTCGAGGGCGCTGACGTTCCCGCTGCCCTCCCAGATCCCGTAGAGCGGGGCTTCGCGGTAGAGCCGCGGCATCCCGGAGTCCTCGACATAACCGTTGCCGCCCAGGCACTCCATCGACTCGGCGACGTGCGCGGTGGCCCGCTTGCACAACCAGTATTTGGTTGCGGGCAGCCCGATACGTCGCAGCAGGGCCTCGGTGTCGTCGCCGCGTTCGGCTGCGTCGGTGGCCCCCGCCATCCGCATCGACACCATGGTGGCGGCTTCCGCTTCGATCGCGAGATCCGCGAGGACGTTCCGCATCAACGGTTGATCGATCAGGTAGTCGCCGAACACCTTCCGGTGCTGGCTGTGGTGCATGGCCTGGGTGAGCCCGACACGCATGTTGCCCGCACTGGCCAGCGCGCAGTCGAGCCGGGTGAGGTTGACCATCTCGATGATGGTGCGGACACCGCGTCCCTCCTCGCCCACCAACCATGCCGTCGCACCGTCGTATTCGACTTCCGACGACGCGTTGGCGTGGTTGCCGAGCTTGTTCTTCAGTCGTTGCAAGCGCATCCGGTTGCGGGTGCCGTCGGGCAGCACCCGGGGTAGGAAGAAGCACGAGAGTCCACCGGGAGCTTGGGCGAGCACAAGGAAGAGGTCGGACATCGGGGCGGACGTGAACCACTTGTGTCCGGTGAGCGTGTAGGAGCCGTCCGAATTGGGTTGAGCTGCCGTCTGGTTCGCGCGGACATCGGAGCCGCCCTGCTTCTCGGTCATCGACATCCCGGCAATCAGACCGGACTTGCCCGCCGGGACCGACAGGTTCGGGTCGTAGGTTCGGGAGGTCAGCAACGGCTCGTAGGTGGCGGCCAGGTCGGGATTGTGGCGCAGGGCCGGCACCACGGCGTAGGTCATCGAGATCGGGCAGACGTGACCCGCCTCGACCGTCCAGACCCCGAGTTTGGCGGCCCGCACCACGTGCGCGCCGGCTCGACCGTCGGCCCAGGGTGCTCCGTGCAGACCGTGTGTCACAGCGACATCCATCAACCGGTGATAGGCCGGGTCGTATTCGACCTCGTCGACACGGTGACCGTACCGATCGTGCGTGCGCAATATCGGCTGGTTCCGGTCGGCGAGTTCACCCCACCGTTGAGCTTCCTCACCGGCAGCGATGGCACCCAGTTCGAAGATCTCATCGGCGCCCCAGCCACCACCTTCGCGGGCCAGCGACTCCGACAGCGCCGGGTTGGTCGCCGGGTTGTATCCACTCAGGAGCGGAACTTGATTGGTCACCTCATGCGTATCGGCCATGGATCAATGATGCGCCTCGGAGAACCCGATGGCCGCAGGAATCCCCACCTGCGCCGATACGCGCACCGCCGGCCCAGAGCGCCGCCGGAGCCGGGCCTCGGATGAGCGGCGGTCCCGTGTTCTGGCCATACTGAACAAAACCCCGCCACTGTCGGACATGCCGGCGTGTACCAGGAGTATCCAGTGCAATTTTCAGCACAAGACGTCGCTGTCGCGCCATCGACGGTCTGTATCGCCTCGACCCAGCTCCGCGACCGGTTGTGATGGCCGGGCCAGACCTCGTCGAGCCAGGTCCCGGGGCGTCTCGGAACCGCGCTCTGTTCCTGGTGCATGATCACGACCGGGACCGCGGCGTCGCCGACACGGGCACCCTGCGCGACCACGTCATCGACCGGGGCTACGACGTCGACATCGTGCACCCTTCCGGAGATCTACCGGAGGTGGCAGGGTTCGATTTTGTTGTCGTGATGGGTTCTTCGGAAGCGGCATACAACGACTCGGTCCCATGGCTGGCGGCCGAGATCAGCTATCTGCGGGCTGCGCTCGCCGCAAACGTACCGATTCTCGGGGTGTGCTTCGGTGGCCAGCTGCTCAGCCGGGTTCTCGGCGGCAAGGTCAAGCGGTCGGACCAGCCCGAACACGGTTACGTCACCGTCGACACCGTCGCGCGCGAACTGGTCGCACGCGGACCGTGGATGCAGATGCACTACGACCGATTCACCCTCCCGCCCGGTGCTCGCGAGATCGCCCGCAACGGAGCAGCGTTGCAGGCCTTCACCTTTGGCCGGAATCTGGGCGTTCAGTTCCATCCGGAGATCTCACCCGCGGTGTGGGCCACCTGGCAGGCGAGCTGGGCCGCCAACCGTCAGGGTCAACTGGTCGTCGAACGCGGTATCGACCTGGACAAGATCACGGCCGAGATCACCGCTCGCGCGGCTGAATCGAGAGAGAACTGCGCGACCTTGCTCGACGCCTTCCTGAAACTGGCTCACGCACCGGTGTAGGGCGGCACGGCCAGGCAGGGAACGGTTCGGGGATGCGCGGGATCGAGGGCGTTGAGCACAAACGCCGAACTGCGCTGGTTGGACACGATCGACAGATGATCTGAGCGGTCCTGTGAGCACGTGTCCTGCACAACGATGTTGGTGACCTCGATGCCGGGCGGCCCGGCCAGGATGCCGCTGGTGTACGGGGTCACGAGCTGGTCGTAGCGGGTGACGATGTTCGTGTAGTCGATGCCCGCGACGTAGGGGCCATCGGGGGCATCGATGGCCGCCGCGAAGTCACCGTCGCCGGGTGCGGCGGTGCAGTCCGGGCATTCGGTCTCGGGTACCGCAGCGGGCGGCAATCCTAATCGGTCGGCAAACATCTTCACCAACTCCGACCGGCCCTCGCCGTCGCCGTCCGACCCCTGCCAGTACGGCGCGAGGGACACATACTTGTCGATCTTTCCCGCGCCCCCGTAGTACTTCGCCCAATAGGTCGGGATCTGTGTGCCCTGCGAATGACCCACGATGTCGACCTGTGCGGCGCCCGTCTTCGCCAGCACGTCGTCGACGAACACCTTGAGCTCCCAGGCGCTGACGTCCTTGGCGCCCAGCCCGCCGATCCGCGACAACGGCCACTGCTGCGACAACTCGCCATAGGTGAGCGCGAACACGCAGTAACCCTCGTTCTTGAGCACCGGCACCAGCGAGATCCAGTTGGTCTGCTGACTGCCCGCGGTGCCGTGGACCAGTACCACCGGATCGGGGTGCTGAGCAGACGGCTTGCATGCGTAATCGTTGGACCCGGGCAGCGAGCCATCCGGGTTGGCGAGTTCGGCGGGTATGCCGGCCAGGAAGTTGTACTGCACCGGCAGCGGAGCCGCCTGCGCGCTCGGCGCCGGCCCGACGGTTGCCAGACCGACCAGGACCGCTGTCACCAACGCCTGCTTGAACCACCGCATGTGATGCCCTCCCGCTCGCCGATCTCTGCCCGGAAGTTAGCACCGAAGCGGTGCGGCCACCTACGGGTCGGGCGGAATGTCTTCCGTGGGCATCACCAGATCAAGACGCACCCCCAACAACCGGATCGGGCGGTCGAGCTCGAACTTGTGCAGCACCTCGAGCATCGCCACCTCGATCACGGTGGCGTCGGTGGTCGGGGCGGGCAGCTTCTTCGACTTCGTCCGGGTGTAGAACGTCATGGTCCGTACGGTCACGGCCACCCGGAAAGCCACCCGCCCCTCAGACATGACCTGCGCCAACAGTTCCCGGGTCAGCTTCCGAATCGCCTCGTCGATGTCGGCGCGGGCGGTGAGGTCGGTCGGGAAGGTCTCGACCTTGCTGTGCGACCGCGGAATGTACGGCTCGGCGCTCACCTCGATGTCACCGCCACCACGCGAGAGCAGGTACAGCCAATTGCCGAGGTGGGGTCCGAACTCGGCCACCAGCCGCCCGACATCCTCTGCCGCAAGCTGGGCAACGGTATCGATCCCCAGCTTCTCCAGTTTTGCTGTCGTCTTGGGTCCGACGCTCCAGAGGTCGCCGACACCGCGCTCCCCCATGATGGGCATCCAGTTCTGGTTGTCCAGGGTGAAGACGTGCTCGGGTGAGCGTTTGGCGAATCCGGTCGCCATCTTGGCGCGCTGTTTGTTGTCGCTGATGCCGACCGCCGACGACAGCCCGCGCTCATCGAGAATCCGCTGTCGCACGGACTGGGCCAGCTCGGTGATGTCGAGACCGGTCTCCGACGCCGGAACGCCCAGGAACGCCTCATCCCACCCGATCACCTCGACGGGATATCCGAAGTCTCGAAGCGTCTGCATCACCTCCGCCGATGCCTCGTCGTACGACGTGTGGTCCAGGGGCAGATAGATCGCCTCGGGCATCTTGCGATATGCCGACCGCAACGGCATACCGGCGCGTACCCCCTGATCACGGGCCTCGTACGACGCGCACGTGACGACCTTGCGCGGTTCGGTCGGGTCACCGGTCCCGCCGACGATGACCGGTGTGCCGATCAGGTCCGGGTTCCGGCGACGCTCCACCGACACCTGGAACTGGTCCAGGTCGACGTGCAGGATCGCGCGGAAGCGCCGGATCGGTGGTGTGGTCATCGTGCCCGACGATATGCGACGACGCCGTCCGCCGTGGCGGGATGTCGCGGTTTTGACATCTTGCCCGACGCCACCGATGGAGGCTGCTGACGCCTTTAATCCGTCCCGATTTAATCGGGCCACTATTTCCGCATTGTGAAATAGGTTGTTGATGTCCAGGGGGAACCGCACCGACCAACGGGCCAAATCCGATTGGTTCTGCTGTGCAGCAATGTATTTCGTCGCACATACGAAATGGTGCCGGTCTTCGGCCCGAAACGGCGGCCCTTTTCCCGGGCCCGAGTCGATCGCGCCTCGACACCGAACAGATGAAAGGAAAAGCAGTGAGTCACAAACACCCATGGCGGGTCCGCATCGCGGCAGCGCTGGCACTTCTCGTGGGGGTGACGACTGCCGCCTGCGGCTCCGCCGACGAGGCCACCGTCACCGCCGACGGCAAGACCGAGCTGCGGTACCTCAGCTTCCCCGCCACTGTTCAATTCCCGGAATTGGCAGCCGATCTCGGGTACTTCACCAAGGTCAGCATCAAGGCGGTCGGCGAGACCACCAGCGGCCCGCAGTCGATCCAGGCCGCCGCGACTGGCGACACCGATTTCGGGCACGCGTTCAACGGAGCCATCGTCAAGCTGGCGTCAGCGGGTTCACCGATCACCGCCGTCGTCGATTCCTACGGCGCCGATGAGAAGACATTCAACGGGTTCTATGTCCTGGAGGACTCCCCGATCCGCACCGCGCGGGACCTGATCGGCAAGAAGATCGGGATCAACACGCTGGGGGCGCACTCGGAGTTCGTCATTCGCGAATGGCTTGCCCGTGAGGGACTTTCGAAGGACGAAATCGCGTCGGTCCAGCTGCTGGTGGTGCCGCCGATCAACAACGAGTCCTCGCTGCGTCAAGGTCAGATCGATGTCGGCGCGTTCAACAGCATCTTCCAGCAGCGCGCGCTGGAGAACGGCGGGATCCGGGAGCTGTTCACCGACAGGATCTTCGGCGACTTCAGCTATGGCAGCTACGTGTTCCGTGACGACTTCAAGAAGAAGAACCCGGAGGCCGTGAAGGACTTCGTCCAGGGCACCGCCCGGGCGATCCGATGGACGCAGGTGACTCCACAGGCAGAGGTTGTCGCACGTTTCAAGGACATCATCACCAAGCGTGGTCGAGGCGAGGATCCCGCTCTGGCCGAGTACTGGAAGAGCTCGTCCATCCCCACGCCGGGCGGGGTTATCAAGCCCGAGGAGTTCCAGCTGTGGATCGATTGGCTCGTGCGCAACAACGAGCTCGACAAGGGCAAGCTGACACCGCAGGACATCTTCACCAACGACGACAACCCGTACGCCGACGGCACCTACCAGCCGGACTCGGGGCCTGACGGCGCACCGGTGGTGGCAGCGAAATGACGACTCCCAAACTGGAATTGCGCGGGGTGCGCAAGTCGTTCACCGCGCCGGGCAAGCCCGAGTTCGTGGCCATCGACGACATCAGCATCTCTGCGGCCGAAGGCGAGTTCCTTGTCCTCGTCGGCCCCAGCGGCAGCGGGAAGTCCACCCTGCTCGACCTGGTCGGTGGCCTCACCAAGCCCACTGCGGGTGAGATCCTGCTGGACGGAAAGCCCATCACCGGACCAGGACTGGACCGGGGCGTGGTGTTCCAGCAGTACGCGCTGCTGCCATGGCGCACGGCCCGCGCGAACGTGGAGTTCGGCCTCGAGGCCAAGGGCATCTCGCGTCGCCGGCGCAAGGCCATCGCCGATGAATACCTCGGACTCGTCGGTCTCGGCAACTTCGGCGACCACTACCCCCACGAGTTGTCGGGTGGCATGAAACAGCGTGTGGCGATTGCGCGCAGCCTCTCGTACGACCCCGAAGTGCTGCTGATGGACGAACCATTTGCCGCACTCGACGCCCAGACCCGCGAGGGGTTGCAGGGCGAGCTCCTGCGGATCTGGAAGGCCACGGGCAAGACCATCCTGTTCATCACCCACGGCATCGACGAGGCCATCTATCTCGGCAACCGGGTTGCCATCCTCACCGAACGCCCCGGTCGGATCAAGGAGATCCTGCCGATTGACATCGACCGGGATGCTGTCGACGACATCCGTTCATCTGAGCAGTTCCGCGACTACCGGCACCGGATCTGGCTCTCGTTGCGTCCCGAGGTGGCCGGTGCCGCCGCCGAAACGATCGGAGTGGGTAGCCATGTCTAGTGTCACGTTGGAAAAGGTCTCGAGCCCGGCGCCGGTCAAGGACATCGCATCCCCGGCTCCGGCACCCGTCGCCTCACCCACCCGTCGGGTCGGAGGGAGACTGCGCAAGTCCGGCTCCTGGGTCTTCCGGAGTTCGATCGCCCTGGTGCTCCTGGTCGCATTCTGGGAGGTCGCGCCGCGGATCGGTCTGGTCGACCGAACATTCCTCCCTGAGTTCTCGGTGGTCGCGAAGGCTCTGGTGGACCTGGCCGAGAGTGGCCAACTCTGGGAGCACATCTCCGCGAGTCTGGGTCGAGCTCTGCGCGGCTTCGCCATCGCAGTGGTGTTCGCCGTGCCGCTGGGCATCCTGATCGGCTGGTACCGGCCTCTTGCGCAGTACCTCAGCCCGGTTCTCGAATTGTTCCGCAACACAGCTGCACTGGCCTTGCTCCCCGTCTTCGTGCTCATCCTCGGCATCGGCGAGACCTCCAAGGTCGCGCTCGTGACCTATGCCTGCATCTTCCCCATCCTGCTCAACACGATCTCGGGTGTGCGGACAGTTGACCCCTTGTTGATCAAATCTGCTCGCTCACTGGGTCTTCCCGCGTACCGGCTGTTCCAGAAGGTGATCCTGCCCGCGGCCCTGCCGACGATCTTCACCGGCATCCGACTCTCGGCCGCATCGTCGATCCTGGTTCTCATCGCGGCCGAAATGGTCGGTGCGCGTTCGGGACTCGGCTACCTGATCATGGCGAGCCAGCTCAACTTCCAGATCCCGCAGATGTATGCCGGCATCCTCACCATCGCGCTCGTCGGTCTCGTCTTCAACTACGTACTCGTTCTGCTCGAACGTCGATTCTCTCGCTGGCGAACACCTGCCGCCAACTGAATCACCCGACATCACACTAGGACTGATCACATGACACGCACCCTGCACCTGAACGCCTTCTTGATGGGCGTCGGCCATCACGAGGCCGCCTGGCGTCATCCACGCACCTCCGAACACGAAGTGCTCGACGTCGCCCACTTCGTGCGGCTGGGCCAGATCGCCGAACGCGGGAAACTCGACTCGGTGTTCTTCGCCGACGGCCTGGCCGTGGGACCCAACATCCGCCGCAACACCCAGGCCATCTTCGAGCCGATCACACTGCTGTCCGCCATCGCGGGCGGGACCAGCAAGGTCGGCCTGATCGCCACTGCCTCAACGGGTTACAACCACCCGTACACGTTGGCGCGTGCCTTCGCCTCGCTCGAACACATCAGCGGGGGCCGTGCCGGATGGAACATCGTCACGTCCGGTCAGGAACAAGAGGCTCTCAACTTCGGTTATGACTCCATTCCCGACCACGCCGGCCGGTACCGCCGCGCCCAGGAGTTCGTCGACGTCGTGAACCGGCTGTGGGGCAGCTGGGAGGACGACGCCGTGGTGCTCGACGTCGACAACGCGATCTTCGCCGACCCCGAGCGGGTTCATCCCATCAACCATGTCGGAGAGGCGTTCAGGGTCCGTGGCCCGCTCAACTCGCCACGATCACCGCAAGGTCGGCCGGTTCTGGTGCAAGCCGGATCATCCGAGGACGGCAAAGACCTCGCAGCCCGCTACGCGGAGGTGGTCTTCACCGCCCAGCGCACCATAGCGGAGGGCCAGGACTTCTATCGCGACCTCAAGCGCCGTCTCCCGCGTTACGGTCGCGGCGCCGAAGAGCTCCAGATCCTCCCGGGCATCGTGCCGTTCATCGGCAGCACCGAGCAGGAAGCGCGTGACCTCGAACGTGAGTTCACCGATCTGATCTCACCCGACTATGCGCTGGGCCAGCTGTCGAACTTCTTCAACGTCGACCTCACCGGCCTCCCACTCGATTCCCGGCTGCCACCCCTACCTCCGGAATCGGAGATCCAGGGCCACAAGAGTCGATCGACGCTGGTACGTCAACTCGCCGCCTCCGAAGATCTCACGATCCGTGAGTTGATCGGCCGCCTCGGGGGCGGTCGCGGCCATCGCACCATCACCGGGACACCGGAGCAGATCGCCGACGACCTCATCGCCTGGGTGGACGCGGGTGCGGCCGACGGCTTCAACGTCATGCCTCCCTACCTGCCCGGCGGCCTCGAGGACTTCGTCGACCACGTCGTCCCGATCCTGCAGGCCCGCGGCCGCTTCCGCGACGACTACACCGCCTCCACCCTCCGCGGCCACTACGGCATCGAACTGCCGGCCGGATCCGTCGAGAAGGAGCCGGCGGCAGCCAGCGCATGACATCGATCGACGATCCGGCGACAGCGGCCGGACGCGTCGAACGACCTCTGAGATCGCTCGCCGGCACCGTCTACCTGCCGGCGACGGCCTACGGGATCGGGCAGGGGGCGGCCGCGCCGGTGATGGTGCTGTCCGCCCTCGAGCTCGGCGCATCCGCAGCTCTGGCCGGCCTCACCGTGGCGATCATCGGACTCGGCCAGGTCGTCGGTGACACGTGTTCCGGGCAGATCGTCGCCAAGATCGGTGAGCGGCGCTCGATCATCGTGGCCAGTCTGCTTGCGGCGTCGGGTGCGCTGGCGTGCCTTCTCGCACCAGCGGTATGGACGTTGTGCCTGGGCATCTTTGCGGTCGGACTGGCCAATGCGGTGTGGGGCCTCGCGCGGCAGAACTACCTGTCACTGGCCGTTCCGTTCGCCTGGCGGGCGCGGGCGATGTCGCTGTTCGGCGGCGCGATGCGGCTCGGCTTCTTTGTCGGACCGCTCCTCGGTGCCGGCGCCATCGTCGTGTTCGGTACCCGCGGCGGATTCCTGGTGCAGCTGACAGCGATTGTGGTCGCCGGGTCGATGATGGCCCGGCTCCCCGACCCGCCGGGCGCCGGGCCGATGGTGAAGTCGCACAACATCTCCCAGGTCTTCGCGGAGCACGGTCGGCTGTTGGCGACCCTCGGCGCGGGGTCGCTGTTGCTCGGCGTGGCACGCAGTGCTCGTGACGCGATCTTGCCGTTGTGGGCCAGCCACATCGGGTTGTCGCCGGCTGTGGCCAGCCTCCTCTTCGGTGTGGGAGCCGCTGCCGACGTACTGTTCGCCTACCCCGCAGGCCATCTGATGGACCGTTTCGGGCGCACGTTGGTGGCGGTGCCGTCGATTGTGGTGCTGTCGGTGTCGTACCTGCTGTTGCCCTTCACCACAACACTTTTCACGTTCACTGCGGTCGCGGTGGTGATGGGTGTCGGGAACGGCCTCGGCAACGGGGTCATCATGACCATCGGTGCAGACGTCGCACCGAGCACCGGCCGGGCCGAGTTCCTCGCCGCATGGCGTCTGACCCACGACAGCGGCTTTCTCGTCGGCCCGTTGTCGATCGCGTTGTCCGCGGCCGTGTTCCCATTGTCGGCGGCAGTTTTCGCCGTGGCCGCGCTGTCGGCCGGGGGCGCAGTGCTGTTGAGCAAGTATGTTCCCGAGTACACGAGCATGAGTTCACCGACCACGAGGAGTACATAGATGGATCTGGGTCTGACCGGAAAACGGGCACTGGTGACGGGCGGCAGCAAGGGCATCGGCCTGGCGATCGCTCATGCCCTGGCCGCAGAGGGTGCCGACGTCGTGATCGCCGCCCGCGGGGTCGAGGCGCTGGAGACCGCCGCCGCCGACATCGCCCAGCAGTCCGGCCGGCGAGCCATCGCGATATCCGTCGATACCGGTGACGACGCGTCGGTGCAGAACCTCGTGGCCCGTACGGTCGCGGAGCTGGGCGGCATCGACATCCTGGTCAACTCGGCGGCCACACCGTGGAGCGCCGGCAAGCCGACCGACTTCGCGGCAACCACCGATGACGTCGTCCGGCGAGAGGTCGAGATCAAGGTGCTCGGGTACCTGCGCACCGCTCGAGCGGTGGCGCCGTATCTGATCGAGCAGGGCTGGGGCCGGATCATCAACATCAGCGGTCTCGGTGCGAGACAGGCGAACTCCATCGCCCAGACCATCCGCAACGTGAGCGTCGCGGCGTTGACCAAGAACCTCGCCGACGAGCTGGGTCCGCACGGCATCAATGTCATGGTTGTCCACCCGGGCCGTACCCGGACACAGCGACTCACCGATCAACTCGCGGAGCGGTCGGCGGAGTCCGGCGTGGCCGTCGCGGACCTGGAGAACGAACTGGCCACCAACTCGATCCGGCGGATCGTCGACGCATCCGAGGTGGCCGACGTGGTCGCATTCTTGGCCTCACCGCGCAGTGTCGCGATCACCGGGGACGCCATCGCAGCAGGTGGCGGCGTTCCCGGACCGGTGTACTACTGAGACGTCAGAGCTCTGGGCCACACTATCGAGGTGATCATCACGTTCGACGCCGAGATCTGGACTGCTCCGGAGATGGGAGCGTGGCACTTCGTCTCGCTGCCCGCGGACTCCGCCGACGAGATTCGGGCAACCGTGGAACCGGGTCCCGGGTTCGGATCGATCCGGGTCTCCGTCTCGATCGATGAGACCGAGTGGCAGACATCGATCTTTCCGGACTCCAAGCGTGGCACCTATGTGCTGCCGGTGAAGAAGGCGGTCCGGCGAGCGGTCGGAGCCACCGAAGGTGACGTGGTCATGGTGAAGGTGGAGATCATTCGCTGAAAGTTCACAATTAGGACCGGATGTGTCCGCGATTGCTGAGAACCTTGTTTCAGCAGCAACCGACAGCCACAACCGGAGGAGCACACCATGGACTGGACACTCGAACTCGTCATCCTGCCCGTCACCGACGTCGACCGCACCCGCGACTTCTACGAGAAGATCGGATTCAACGTTGACCACGATCACGTCGTGTCGGACGACGTCCGGTTCGTGCAGATGACGCCTCCCGGTTCAGCGTGCTCCATCGCCTTCGGCAAAGGCCTCACCGAGGCCGAACCAGGTTCTGTCAAAGGCCTGCAGGTCTGTGTTTCCGACATCAACGAGGCCCAGACCCACCTCCGGTCCGTCGGCATCGAACCCGGTGAGGTCGACGTCCAGGCCTGGGGCCACTTCCTTTCGTTCGACGATCCCGACGGCAATCACTGGGCCGTCCAGTACCTCCCGTACCGCTACGCCTGACCGGCTCCCCGCCGCTGGCTCCGCTCGCCCCAACCGACAAAAATCGCGCCGCTTGCCTGCGCGTGCGCCGCTTGCAACAGGCGCACATGCCGGTAGGCGGCGCGAATTCACGGTCAGGCGGACGGCATCAGCCCGTGTGCGGTCAGCGCATCCACCAGGATGCGATGCAGACGCTCCGGGTTCTGAAGATCGCTCCAGTTCCAGCGCACCACAACGACTCCGATGCGATGCAGCCTCTGCTCGCGCCATTTCTCACGCTCGTAGGCCTGCTCGGTGGTTTCGCCTGGCCGAAGGTAGCGGATGTACTTGGCGTAGCCATCGAACTCTCCCGCGACCAGCCCGCCCCAGTCGAAGTCGGTGCGGGCCACAAAGGTTCCGTCGCCGGTCAGGAAGGTGTGCTGCAAACGAGGCAGCGGGATGTCGCCGAAACTCAGTATCAGAGCGCGCGACAGTGACTCCCCGATGCTCTCGGACTTCCCGTCTGCCACTGCGAGCGCCGCGCGAGCGACAGAGATGCCGGTACGGCCGACGCTTCGCCGCAACACCGATTCGAGTTCACCACGGGGCACGCCGGCGTGCAGCGCTCCGTCGAGCACACAGACGGCTTGGAAGAATGTCCCGGACCGCGCGACGTCCACTGCCGTTCTGGCCCGCGAGGTCACGAGGAACTCGCCGATCGTCGCGACCTCGTCGGTCTCCCATGTCGAGCCGTGCACAACGCATGCCCGACCTCTACGGCGGCCTCCCCCGATTCGGTTCGCGGTGAAATGCACACGGGAAGAGTCACCATCGAGAACCGGCAATCCGTGCAGGACCGCCGCCGACCAGTGACTGATGGCTTTGTTCGGTTCACCGTTGTCTGCGGCCGCAAGCACTGTGCGCCGATAGACCTCCGTGTCGCGGACATGGCGATCGAGTTGGTCGAGGTCAGACGTGAACGTATAGAACCCCCGATACAGCCGACGTAGCTCCCCCGTTTTGACCCGAGCGGCCAGATGCCGGTCGAGTTCGCCGATCTGCAGTGCATCCCGGCGTCGGACGAGATTAGGGTCTTCGATCTTCGATTCGCTCATGCACCGAGATTCGAGTTCGCCACCGACGGCGACCGGACCCGTCCGACCGGTAAACCGGCGCCCTGTGGATACCAATCGCCCTGTGTACAAAACGAATTCGCTCCACCTGCCGTCGAACGCGCCGAGTGCACCTGGAGCAGACGCAAGCAGATGGAGCGAATTCGGGGGCGGGGCGGGGTGACAACACAAAGCGGGCGCCCTCCGAAGAGGACGCCCGCCTTTGTTGCGTTTACCTACCGGTAGTCGCTGCTGAAGCCGTAATCGTCCAGCGGGACAGCCGCACCCGACGGGGCACCGAAGGTGCCGTCCGGGCTGTAGTAGGTGTCGTCGTACGACGGCACCGCGTACGCGGCCGCACGTGCTTCTTCGGTCGGCTGCACCTGGATGTTCCGGTACCGGTTGATACCGGTTCCGGCCGGGATGAGCTTACCGATGATCACGTTCTCCTTGAGACCGATGAGCTTGTCGCTACGGCTGTTGATGGCCGCGTCGGTGAGCACACGAGTGGTCTCCTGGAACGACGCCGCCGACAACCACGACTCGGTCGCGAGCGATGCCTTGGTGATACCCATCAGCACCGGACGTCCGGCAGCGGGCTCGCCGCCTTCGGCCACGACACGACGGTTGGCCGCCTCGAACTCGGCGCGCTCGGTGAGCGAACCGGGCAGGAACTCGGTGGCACCGGAGTCGATGATCGTCACACGACGCAGCATCTGACGAACGATCGTCTCGATGTGCTTGTCGTGGATCGACACACCCTGGCTCCGGTAGACCTCCTGGACCTCGTTGACGAGGTGCACCTGCACCTGACGCGGACCCATCACACGCAGCACCTCGTGCGGATCGGCAGCACCTTCCATGAGCTGCTGTCCCACCTCCACGTGGTCGCCGTCGGCGAGCAGACGCTCGCTGCCGTCGTCGTGCTTGAAGACGCGCAGACGCTGACGCTTCGAGATCTTGTCGTAGACAACCTCTTCGGAGCCGTCGTCGGGCGTGATCGTCATCTTGTAGAAGCGATCATCGTCCTCGAGCCGGATACGTCCGGAGACCTCGGCGATCGGGGCCTTGCCCTTGGGGACACGGGCCTCGAACAGCTCCTGCACACGCGGCAGACCACCGGTGATGTCGTCGCCGACGCCACCCTGGTGGAAGGTACGCATGGTCAGCTGGGTACCGGGCTCACCGATCGACTGGGCCGCGACGATACCGACGGCCTCGCCGATGTCGACGAGCTTGCCGGTGGCCATCGACCGTCCGTAGCAGGTGGCGCAGACGCCGGTGCCGGTGCTGCAGGTGAGGACCGAACGGACCTTCACCTGCGAGATGCCGGCCTCGAGCAGGGCTTCGATCGCGGGATCACCGAGATCGTGGCCGCGCTCGATGATCACGTTGCCGTTCTCATCGACAGCGTCGGTGGCCAACGTACGAGCGAACGTCGACGTCTCGACATGGGCGTCACGGATGAGCGAACCGTCGGACTGCTTCTCGGCGATGATCGTGTTGATGCCGCGCTCGGTGCCACAGTCGGTTTCGCGCACGATGACGTCCTGCGACACGTCCACCAGACGACGGGTCAGGTAACCCGAGTCGGCGGTACGAAGCGCGGTGTCGGCCAGACCCTTACGAGCACCGTGGGTGTTGATGAAGTACTCGGCCACGGTCAGGCCCTCGCGGAACGAGGACTTGATCGGGCGCGGGATGAACTCACCCTTCGGGTTGGTCACAAGACCCTTCATGCCCGCGAGCGAGCGAATCTGGGTCATGTTGCCCGCGGCACCGGACTTCACGATCATCGGGATCGGGTTGTCGTCGGGGTAGTGCGCCTCCATGGCGGCACCGACCTCTTCGGTCGCCTGCTTCCAGATCTCCACCAGAGCGTCACGACGCTCTGCGCCGGTGAGCGCACCACGCTGGAACTTGCGCTCCAGGCCGTCGGCCCGCTCCTCGTACTTGTCGAGGATCTGCTTCTTGTCCGGCGAGACCAGCACGTCGGACATGGCGATGGTGACACCCGAGCGGGTCGCCCAGTAGAAACCGGCGTCCTTGAGCTTGTCGACGGTCTGCGCGACAACGATCATCGGGTAGCGCTCGGCCATGTCGTTGATGATCGTGGCCTGACGCTTCTTCGGCATCTGCTCGTTGACGAACGGATAGTCGTTGGGCAGCAGCTCGTTGAACAGCACCCGGCCCAGCGTGGTGTGGATCTCCCACGGGGTGCCGAACTTCCAGCCCTCGGGGAAACGCTCACGCTCGATGGTGGCCGGCGGACGCTGATGCGTGAGCCGGACCTTGATCGGTGCCTGCACACTGAGCAGCCCACGATCGACAGCCATCTGAGCCTCGGCCGGTGTGGAGTACACGCCACGCTCGATGTCGCCATCGGTCGATGCGGTGTACGCGCCGACCGCTTCTTCCTTGAGCGTGGTCAGGTGGAACAGACCGGTCACCATGTCCAGACGCGGCATGGCCAGCGGACGACCCGACGCGGGCGACAGGATGTTGTTCGAGGACAGCATCAGGATGCGGGCCTCGGCCTGTGCCTCGGCGCTCAGCGGCAGGTGCACTGCCATCTGGTCACCGTCGAAGTCGGCGTTGAACGCCTCACACACCAGCGGGTGCAGCTGGATGGCCTTGCCCTCCACGAGCTGCGGCTCGAACGCCTGGATGCCCAGACGGTGCAGGGTGGGTGCACGGTTGAGCAGCACCGGGTGTTCGGCGATGACCTCTTCGAGCACGTCCCACACGGCGGGGCGCTGACGCTCCACCATCCGCTTGGCGGACTTGATGTTCTGTGCCTGATTCAGGTCGACGAGACGCTTCATCACGAACGGCTTGAACAGCTCGAGTGCCATCAGCTTGGGCAGACCACACTGATGCAGCTTGAGCTGCGGGCCGACGACGATGACCGAACGGCCCGAGTAGTCGACGCGCTTGCCGAGCAGGTTCTGACGGAAACGACCCTGCTTGCCCTTGAGCAGATCGCTCAACGACTTCAGCGGGCGGTTACCCGGTCCGGTGACCGGACGGCCACGACGACCGTTGTCGAACAGTGCGTCGACGGACTCCTGCAGCATCCGCTTCTCGTTGTTGACGATGATCTCGGGGGCACCGAGGTCGATCAGTCGCTTGAGGCGGTTGTTGCGGTTGATCACGCGGCGGTACAGGTCGTTCAGGTCGGACGTCGCGAAACGGCCACCGTCGAGCTGGACCATCGGACGGAGCTCCGGCGGGATCACCGGCACGGCGTCGAGAACCATGCCCAGCGGGGAGTTGCCCGACTGGTGGAACGCCGCGACCACCTTGAGCCGCTTGAGTGCACGGAGCTTCTTCTGCCCCTTGCCATTACGGATCGTGTCGCGCAGGATCTCGGCCTCGGCCGCGATGTCGAAGTCCTCGAGCAGACGCTTGATGGCCTCGGCACCCATGGCTCCGGTGAAGTACTCGCCGTAGCGATCCTGGAGCTCGCGGTAGAGCTTCTCGTCGATGATCATCTGCTTGGGAGCGAGCTTGACGAACTTGTCCCAGATCTCTTCGAGATCGTCGAGAGCGCGCTGCGCGGTGTCGCGGATACGGCGCATCTCGCGCTCGCCGGCATCCTTCACCTTGCGGCGGGCATCGGCCTTGGCGCCTTCGCGCTCCAGCTCTGCCAGGTCCTCTTCGAGCTTCTTGGCGCGCTCTTCGAGATCGGCGTCGCGCTGATCGGCAACGCCTTTCTTCTCGACCTCCATCTCGGCCTCGAGAGTGGACTTCTCGTTGTGACGCAGTTCGTCGTCCACCGCGGTGATGACGTAGGCGGCGAAGTAGATGATCTTCTCGAGATCCTTCGGCGCCAGGTCGAGCAGGTAACCCAACCGGCTCGGCACACCCTTGAAGTACCAGATGTGGGTGACCGGCGCGGCCAGCTCGATGTGACCCATCCGCTCACGACGCACCTTGGCGCGAGTGACCTCTACGCCGCAGCGCTCACAGATGATGCCCTTGAAGCGGACGCGCTTGTACTTACCGCAGTAGCACTCCCAGTCCCGGGTGGGACCGAAGATCTTCTCGCAGAACAGGCCGTCCTTCTCTGGCTTGAGCGTGCGGTAGTTGATGGTCTCCGGCTTCTTCACCTCACCGAAGGACCAGTTGTGGATGTCGTCGGCGGTGGCCAGACCGATCTTGAGTTCATCGAAAAAGTTGACGTCGAGCACTATTTACCTTTCAGTTGCTCAGTCAGTAAATCTGGACGATCAGTTGGCGAGCCGCCTGACCGCTTGCGGGTCAGGTCAGTTCGCCAAGTCGTCGACAGTGGCGGACTCGTTGCGCGAGAGGTTGATCCCCAGGTTGGCCGCAGCCCGCTCGAGGTCCTCGTCGTCACCGTCACGCATCTCGATGGCAGCACCGTCGGAGCTGAGCACCTCGACGTTCAGGCACAGCGACTGAAGTTCCTTCAGCAGCACCTTGAACGATTCGGGGATACCCGGTTCCGGGATGTTCTCGCCCTTGACGATCGCCTCGTACACCTTCACGCGGCCGACGACGTCGTCCGACTTGATGGTGAGAAGCTCCTGCAGCGTGTATGCCGCACCGTAGGCCTGCATGGCCCAGCACTCCATCTCGCCGAAACGCTGACCACCGAACTGCGCCTTACCACCCAGCGGCTGCTGCGTGATCATCGAGTACGGACCGGTCGAACGCGCGTGGATCTTGTCGTCGACCAAGTGGTGCAGCTTGATGATGTACATGTAACCGACCGAGACCGGGTACGGGAACGGCTCACCACTACGACCGTCGAACAAGGTCGCCTTGCCGTCCGCGTTCACCATGACCTCGCCATCGCGGTTCGGCAGCGTCGAGGCCAGCAGACCTGTCAGCTCCTCTTCGCGAGCGCCGTCGAACACCGGGGTCGCGGTGTTGGTGTCGGGCTCCACCGAGAGCATGTCCTCGGGCAGCTTCGACGCCCACTCCGGCACGCCCTGGGCAACGTCGATGTTCCAGCCGGTCTTGGCGATCCACCCGAGGTGGGTCTCCAAGATCTGGCCGATGTTCATACGACGCGGCACACCGTGGGTGTTCAGGATGATGTCGACCGGGGTGCCGTCGGGCAGGAACGGCATGTCCTCTTGCGGGAGGATCTTGCCGATGACGCCCTTGTTGCCGTGGCGGCCGGCGAGCTTGTCGCCATCCTGGATCTTGCGCTTCTGGGCCACGTACACCCGGACCAGCTCGTTGACACCGGGAGGCAGATCGTCGTCGTCATCACGCGAGAAGACGCGGATGCCGATGACCTTGCCGGTCTCACCGTGCGGAACCTTCAGCGAGGTGTCGCGCACCTCGCGCGCCTTCTCACCGAAGATGGCGCGCAGCAGACGCTCTTCCGGGGTGAGCTCGGTCTCGCCCTTGGGCGTGACCTTGCCGACCAGGATGTCGCCGTCGCGGACCTCGGCACCGATGCGGATGATGCCGCGCTCGTCGAGATCGGCGAGCACCTCATCGGAGACGTTCGGGATGTCCCGGGTGATCTCCTCGGCACCGAGCTTGGTGTCGCGGGCGTCGATTTCGTGCTCTTCGATGTGAATCGAGGTGAGCACGTCCTCTTCGACCAGACGCTGGCTCAGGATGATCGCGTCCTCGTAGTTGTGGCCTTCCCACGGCATGATCGCCACGAGCAGGTTCTTCCCGAGGGCCATCTCACCCTGATCGGTGCAAGGACCGTCGGCCAGTACCTGGCCGACCTCGACACGCTGTCCTTCGTCCACGATCGGACGCTGGTTGGCGCAGGTGCCCTGGTTGGAGCGGGCGAACTTGCGCATCCGGAAGGTGTCGCGAGTGCCGTCGTCGGCCATCACGGTGATGTAGTCGGCCGAAACCTCTTCCACCACACCGGCCTTCGACGAGATGATCACGTCACCGGCGTCGATGGCGGCACGCAGTTCCATGCCGGTACCGACCAGCGGCGACTCGCTGCGAACCAGCGGCACCGCCTGACGCTGCATGTTCGCGCCCATCAGGGCACGGTTGGCGTCGTCGTGCTCGAGGAACGGGATCATGGCCGTGGCGACCGACACCATCTGGCGCGGGCTGACGTCCATGTACTCGACCTGGCTGGTCGGGACGAACTCGACCTCCGAGCCCTTCTTGCGGACCAGCACGCGGTCGTCGGAGAGCCGGTTGTCGGTGTCGATGCCCGAGTTCGCCTGGGCGATCAGGTAGCGATCCTCTTCGTCAGCGGTGAGGTAGTGCACCTCGTCGGTGACGTATCCGTCGACGACCTTGCGGTACGGCGTCTCGATGAATCCGAACGGGTTGACCCGCGCGTACACCGACAGCGAACCGATCAGGCCGATGTTCGGGCCCTCAGGGGTCTCGATCGGGCACATACGGCCGTAGTGCGACGGGTGGACGTCACGGACCTCGAGGCCGGCACGTTCACGGGACAGACCACCGGGGCCCAGCGCCGACAGGCGGCGCTTGTGGGTCAGGCCCGACAGCGGGTTGTTCTGGTCCATGAACTGCGACAGCTGCGAGGTTCCGAAGAACTCCTTGATCGCCGCGACGACCGGGCGGATGTTGATCAGGGTCTGCGGCGTGATCGCCTCGACGTCCTGAGTGGTCATCCGCTCACGGACCACGCGCTCCATGCGGGACAGGCCCACGCGGATCTGGTTCTGGATGAGCTCGCCGACGGTACGCAGGCGACGGTTGCCGAAGTGGTCGATGTCGTCGACCTCGACGGGCACCTCGACGCCACCGGGCACGGTCATCGTGCTGGTGACGTTGGGGTCGGCCTCGTGCAGACGCACCAGGTACTCGACGGTGGCGACGATGTCCTCTTCGGTCAGCACGGGTGCGCCGGCCATCGGGTTCTCGACCAGACCGAGCTTCTTGTTGACCTTGTAACGACCGACCTTGGCGAGGTCGTAGCGCTTCTCCTTGAAGAACAGGTTCTCCAGCAGGGTCTGCGCGGACTCCTTGGTGGGGGGCTCGCCCGGACGCAGCTTGCGATACACCTCGAGCAGGGCCTCGTCGGTGCCTGCGGTGTTGTCCTTCTCCAGCGTCGACATCATGATCTCGGAGAAACCGAAGCGCTCTTCGATCTGCTCCTTGGTCCAGCCGAGTGCCTTGAGCAGAACGGTGACCGACTGGCGACGCTTGCGGTCGATGCGGACGCCGACGGTGTCGCGCTTGTCGATGTCGAACTCGAGCCATGCGCCGCGGCCCGGGATGACCTTGACACTGTGCAGGGTCTTCTCGGTGGCCTTGTCGATGGTCGCGTCGAAGTACACACCGGGGCTACGCACCAGCTGGCTCACCACGACACGCTCGGTGCCGTTGATGATGAAGCTGCCCTTGTCGGTCATGATCGGGAAGTCGCCCATGAAGACGGTCTGCGACTTGATCTCGCCGGTGTTGTTGTTGATGAACTCCGCGGTGACGAACAGCGGGGCCGCGTACGTCATGTCCTTGTCTTTGCACTCCTCAACCGAGGCCTTGACCTCATCGAAGCGTGGGTCGGAGAAAGACAGCGACATGGAGCCGGAGAAGTCCTCGATCGGGGACAGTTCGGCGAGGATGTCCTCCAGGCCGCCGGTAGGGTTTCCGTCGCCGCGGGAAGCAGCGCGCTCACGCCATTCCGCTGAACCGACCAGCCACTCGAACGACTCGAGCTGCACATCAAGCAGTCCGGGTACTTCGAGGGGCTCGCTGATCTTTGCGAAAGAGGCGCGCCGAGGCGCACCTGGAATGGTTGAGGTGGACTGGCGGGAGACTGCCAAGATATGTCCTTCCAACACGAATTACTCGTAGTGCCTTAGTGGTGTTCGCTGCGCCTGCGACCTGGTCAACGGCGAATCACCTGAGACGACACACGGTCGTGGCGAGAAGGTGAAATCGAGAGATGGACAGGAGGCAGCCAGCGCAACGTCCTACTGTACCAGAAAATGGGCGCACGTAAACAACCCCTTTTGGTTACTGCGGACAGACTGCTACCAACGGGGCCCTGCGTCAAGAGGAACGCGCGGAAAGACGCTTAAAAGTCAGATATGCGGTTGATGCGCCACTGTCCGTCAACCTTTTGCATACCGAGTTCGGTACGCGCCTGGCCTGGACCGCTCAGGACTGCCACACCCTGCTGGGTGGTACTGATCAGCACCGTTGCGATCACGGTGGCACTCGAGCCGTCCATGTTGCTGACCGCGACCAGGTCCACCTTGCACTCGGCTCCCTGGCCGCTCTGGGCCGCCAGGTCCCTGCTGGTGCTCTGGTACTCGTTGAACTCGGTGAGGGCTTCGCCGGTCAGACCTGTCTTCGCCTTGTCGGCCCAGTCATCGAACTTGGTGGGGTCGATCGAGAGCACGGCGCAGATGCGGTCGCCGGCCTGCGCCTTGAGGGCACTGGTCTCCGACGAGTTGATGAACGCCATGTTCGACTGCGTCGAAGCGCCCGGTTTGAATGCCGCGACCACGGCGAACACCGCGAACACGACGGCCAGGAGCGCGACGATCGCAACCTTGCGCCAGGTCAGGAAGCCCGATGCGGCTTTCGCCGTCTTCGGTTCGGCGGCCTTGGCCGACTTGTCGTCGGACGAACGCTCGGTTGCGGGCTTCTTGAGCGAGGCGCCCTTGACCTTCGGCTTGCTCTTCGCGGCCGGCTTGCCGAGTGTCACCGTTTTGTCGGTGGTCGCAGTCTCGGCTGTGGAGGCGGTCTCGCCTGTCGAGGCGTTCTCGGCCGTTGCCGTGGCTTCGCCGGTCGACGCCTCGTCGCTGGTTTCCGCGGTGACGTCGGGTGTGGACTCCCCCGCCTCGACGGTGCCGGACTCGGTGGTGCCGGACTCAGCGGACTCGACCGCTTCAGGTGCCGACGGCTCCGGTGCTGCTGTCTCGGGCGTCACATTGTCCGTGGTCGCCGATTCGTCGGCGTTCTCGGCGGGGTTGACCTTGCGGGCCGACGGGCTGCTGCCTGCGACGCGGATCTTGCCGCGTGGCCCGGCCGGGCGGATCGGCTTACGTGGTGCGCCTGCCATCAGTTGCCCCCTGTGGTGGGAGCGGGTTCAACCGGCGCCGGGGTGGCAGCCGGATCCCCTGCCGGTGCCTGGGTGCTGCCTGCCGGGTCCTGGAGTCCGATCGCATCGATCGACTGGATGTCCGACGCCTTCCAGCCCCCGTCGATATCGACGACGTCGACGGAGAACCCCATGTTCGACGTGGTCGGCGGCGTGCCCTGGACCGTACTTGTGACATCGACATACACGAGCACCTTTGCGGTCTTGTCTTCCTTGTTGAATTCGACGACGCCGCTGCGCTTGACCACCGACGACAACGTCGCGGTCTTGTCGCCGTTGGCGTCCACCTGCTTGGTGAGGTTCTCGAAGTCCTCCGCGGTGATCTGCGTCTTGGCGTTACCGGTGAGCGATGCGTCCACCTGCTCGCGGAATGCCGTCAGATTCTTCGGGTCGATGTTGGTGACGTTGAGGATCACCTGTTCGGCACCGTCTTGCGCACTGTCGCGAGTCTGCTGGGCGTTGTGCTCGGCGTAGGCGTCCTTCCACCCGATCGCGAAGAACGCTGCGCACACCACTGCGGCCACGAGGCCGGCCACTGCCAGGGCAGCACCGATCCGCAACCACAGCGTCTGCGATCCGTGCTGCCGCTTACCGCCGGGCTTTGAAGTCTCAGTCATCGCCCGCCAAAGGTACACGTCGCCCATGAGTCGAGCTCCGGCTCCGGCGTCATCCCGGCCAACCGGTCGGACCACATCCTCGACATCACTTGTCCCGCACTCCCAGAAGCGCCGCGATCTGTTCCGCGATCGGGTTCAGATTCAACGTGTCAGGCATCTTCTTGGGGTTGTCATCCCACGGCTGCGGGATGTTCGGATTGGCGAACACCGACCGGGCAGCACCACGAACGTCGGTCGGATTACCTTGCGCGACCGTACATCTCGCCTCCGTGTTGAACGGGAAGTCGTCGTAGTTGATGTCGAAGTCCGGGTTGCGGGCTTCTTCGGCGGCGATGATGTCCTGAGTGCTCTCGTATCCGAGCGTGCACGCAGGTGGGTTGTTGACCTCCAGGACGATGCCGAAGTGGATCGTGCCGTCGCCGGGCGCCGGGCTGTAGCTGCCGCTCGAGAGCGCCGACAGAAGCGCCAGCGACGGGCCCGCCGCGAAGAAGGTCGGCGAGACGGTACGGACGTCCTCGGCGAGGTTGCGGACAACGGTGGTGATGTCGCCGCCACTGTCCTGCAGCAGCCTGGAAATCTGTGTGGCGCTGGTGGTTCCGGTGGTCAGCAACCGCCGGATGGCCGGATCGGATGCCTGCAGGGTCTGCGTCACCAGTTCCAGATTGCGCGACCAGCTCAGGATTTCATCGGACTGCTCGGCCTGGGTGCTCAGAACGGTGTCGCTGTTCTGGATGAGCGAGATCGTCTGGGGCAGGTTGTCGAGACCGGCCTGGGACAGGTTGGTCAGCGAATCCACGAGTGACCGCAGATTTTCCGCATTGCCGTTGAAGGCCTTGCCCAACTCTGTGACAACCGTGCGTAGATCGTCCACCGGGATCGACCCGGTGAAGTCGACGGCCGACTTCAGCACGTCCTGCAACGGCGGCGGAGTCTTGGTGTCGGTGATGACCGAGCCGTTCTTGAGGTACGGACCGTCGTTGTTCTTCGGTCGCAGGTCCACGTACTGCTCGCCGATCGCCGATCGGTTGGCGACGACGGCCACAGCCGAATCCGGGATGTCGGCGCCATCGGAGTCGAGGACCAACTCGACCTGGACGCCCTCGGGCTGCAAGGTCAGCGCGCCGACCCGGCCGACGGGAACACCCTGGTACGTCACCTCGGCATTGGTGAAAATACCCCCGGAATCTGGGAATTCGGCCTTCACGGAGTACGACCCGACCCCGACCAACCGGTCGAGCTTGGCGTAGGTGGCACCCACGTAGACGATGGCAACCACACCGATCACCACGAAGATGATCAGCTGCCATCGGACGATCTTGGTCATCATGATCCAGCTCCGACATTAGCGTTGGCCAGCATGTTCATCGGGCCCTGCAGGAAGCTCTGCTGCCCGCGTTCTTCCGGCATCAGCGCATACTGCCCACCCGACGGCGGCGTGTTCGGCCCCGGCCGGGCGTTCGGCAGCGGGAGCAACGTGATCGTCGGCCAGCCGAGCCGCGGGCCGTTGCCGTTGTAGTACGGGTTCGCAGGATCGATGATCGGCTGCGGTCCGGTCCGTGGCGGGCTGTACACCGGCTCACCCTGTCCCACCCCGAGAGCCTCGAGCTGGTTGAGCAGCCGCAGGTCCAGGTTGGCGAACAGGTTGGTCGAGTCACCCTTCACACCCGGGAGCAGTGCGTCCGGGAACGGGTAGGTGAACAGCAGCGGTGACGCGGTGATCAGGTCCGGAGCCGCACCGGCCAGTGCCTGCAGCGTCGGCCGCAGCGCCTTGAGGTCGGTGATGATCTCCTCGCGAGCGGTGCCGAGCACCTGCACCCCGACAACACCCAGGCGGTCGACCTGTTCGAGCATCGCCACCAGCTGAGGCCGCTGCTCTTCGAGTACCGCTATGCCCTTGGGCAGTTCATCGAGAACCCGGTTGATCTGATCGGTCTGTGCCCGAGCCCGATTCGACAGTTTGTCCAGGCCGTCGAGCGCGGTCACGATGTTGTTCTTCTGCTCTTCGAGTCCGCTGATCAGGGTGGCGGTCTCGTTGAGGAGGCTCTTCACCTGGGTTTCGCGGCCGTCGAGTGCTGTGTTCAATTCGTCGACGATCGGCTTGATCTGCGAGATACCACCACCGTTGAGGAGCAAGGACAACGCACCGAGAACCTGCTCGATGTCCGTCGCCGTGCGCGTCCGGCAATCCGGTGCACCCACCGCGGGGCAACCGATGGTCTCGGCCGGGTTCTGCCGGGGCAGGCCCGCGTTCTCCTGCGGATCTTCGAGCGCCACGTACTTCTCACCCAGCAGGTTCGTCTGCTGGATCTCCGCGGTGGACGCGTCGGACAGATCGACGTTGTTCTGCACCTCGATCTTCACCTCCGCAGTCCACTGGTCGGGAGAGACCTGGATCGAATCCACGCGGCCGACCTCGATGCCGTTGAACTTGACCGTCGACTGCGGGACCAGGTCGAGCACATCGAGGAACTGCAACTTGTACGTACGCGGCGACTCGCCGAGGTTGGCGCCACCGGGCAGCGGAACCGACTGCAGCCCTTGCGTGCCACAGCCACTCACCGCGATCAGCGCGGCACCGGCCAGTGCCGCAGCACCCACCTGCACCAGTCGCTGACGACCGACAACGTTCTTACGAAGGGGTGACCTCATCAGTTCCCACCCTCCAGTGCCGGATCCGGGTTGCCCGGAACCGTGCCCGGCACGGGTCCGCGATTCTGCAGGTTGTCGTTGCTCAGGATGCCGAACGGCAGGTTGAGCGTCGGCGTCTTGATACCTGCGGTGATCTGGTCGGCAACATTTGTACATTGATCGATCAGCGGTTTGAGTGTCTTGCTGAACTGTTCAAACGCCGGGTCACCTGGCTTGAGCCTGCCCAGATCGAGCAGCCCACACTGAGCGCCGAGCAGGTCTTGCAGCTCGGGGATGGTCAGGTGCAGATCGAGAGTTCCCGACTCCGCGTTGTAGGCGTTGACCAGGTTGGACAGCGCCAGCGGCAGAGCCGTCAGGATCTCTTTCTGGTAGCTCTTGGTGTCCACGAGCATCTGTGTGGTGGGGATCAACTCCGAGACCCGGTCGCCCAGTGCCTCGCGGTTGTCTTCGACGAATCCGGCCACGTCACCGAGCGCCACCGACAGCTTGTCGAGTGCGGTTCCGAGCTGTTCGCGCTCGCCGGCGAGGAAGTTGTTGAAGTCGGCCATCTGGGTGTTGAACTGTCGCACCTGTTGGTCATTGGCCGCGAGCATCCCGATGAAGCTGTCGAGGTTCTTGACCGTGTCGACGATGTTGCCCCGCGACTCGTTGAGGGTGTTGGCCGCTTTGGAAAGCTGCGTGATCGTCGACTGCAGGGCCTCACCGTTGCCCGCGAGGTTCTGCGCACCGGTGGTGACCAGTTCGGACACCGCGCCGTTCTTGTTCGCGCCGTCGGGACCGAGCGCGGTCGAGAGCTTCTGCACCGATGAGTACAGCTCGTCGACCTCGACGGGCACCATCGTCTTGGAGACCGGCAGGTTGATGTCCTTCGGCGCCTTCGGGCCACCGGTGTAGACGGGCGTCAACTGCACGTAGCGGTCGGCCACCACGGAAGGGGTGATCTGCACGGCGCCAACATCTTTCGGAAGATCGACGTTGCCGTCGACGCGCATCTTCACGCGCACCTGATCGCCTTCGGGCTTGACGTTCTCCACCGTGCCCACCGCGACGCCGAGCACACGCACGTCACTGCCGTCGTAGATACCGACGCTGCTCTTGAAGTACGCGGTGACCTGAGTGCTGTTGACACGCTTGAACACCCACCACAACGACCCCGCCACCAACAGCGCCAGGATCAGCGCGATGACGATGAAGACGATGTGCTTCGGGGTGAACCAGCGGCCGGGACCGCGAGTGTCCTGGGTGTTGCTCGCCGAGGTCATCATTGTCCGGCCACCGTTCCGCCGCCATTGTTGAGCTGCTTCTGCTGCACCGGGAGCCTTGTCGTGTTCTGCTGCGGCAGCGCCGGCGGCAGGATGTTGGTGACCACCGAGTCGAACCAGCGACCACTACCGAGCACGTTGGCGTAGAGCCGGTAGAACGGCGCCATGTACGTGAGTGATTGACGCAGGTTCTCGTTCTGGTCGTTGAGGATCTCGATCACCTGACGCAGCGTCTCCAGCGTCGGTCCGATCTGCTCCTGGTTGTCCTTGACGATTCCGCTGAGGGCATCGGAGAGCGTGATCGTGCTCGAGAGCAGCCGTGAGATCGACTGCTGACGATTGTTCAGTTCCTCGAGCAACTGTCCCGCACCGTTGATCAACCGCTCGAACTCCTGGTTGCGGTCGGCGAGGATCTTGGAGGTGTCCTTGGTCGCCTCCAACAGTTCCTGGACCTTCTGGTCGCGGCTCGCGATGGTCTCCGACAGCCGGGTGAGCCCGTCGAGCGAGGCACGCAGGTCGGCCGGGGTGCCCGAGAAGGCATCCGACAACGTGCGCATGCTGGTCGCCAGCTGGTTGGTGTCGACTTCCTCGATCTGATCGGCGGCGTCGGAGAACGCCTCGATCACGTCATACGGCGAGGTGGTGCGACTCAGCGGGATGACGTCCTTGGGATCGGCGAGTTCACTGCCCTGCGGATCGAGCGCAATGTACTTCTGGCCCAGGACGGTCTTGATCTGGATCGACGCCGTGGTCTGGTTTCCGATCCAGGCCTTGCTGACCTGCATGTCGACCCGGACCTTCTCGCCGTCGAGTTCGACGGCGCGCACGTTGCCGACCTTGACCCCGGCCACTCGCACCTCGGCGTCCGGTTTGAGACCGGCTGCTTCGGAGAAGTCGGCGGAGTAGATGACACCGGCACCGATCATCGGCAGCGAGTTGAGGAAGAACGCAGAGGTCGACAGCATCAGCAGCACGAGGATGCCGATGAAACCCACGGTGACCGGACTACGTCCGGAACTGGAACGGTCGCTCACTTGCTCACCTCCCCTTCTCGCCTTGCATGGTGGGTCATCTCGTTCACGGTGGATCCTCGTTTGCCCAGCAGCGGGTAGCTGCGCTGGTGTACAGGACGTGGTTGATGTCGGGTAGCGGGATCAGCGGCTGCGTCAGCAAGCTGCTGGTGCCGTTCCCCGCGGTGACATCCAGTCCACAGAGGTAGAACTGGAACCACGAACCGAATGTGGCTGCCCGCCCGATCTTCTGGAGCTTCACCGGCAGGGTGGTCAGTGTTTGCTTGATCTCGTCCTGGCGCTGCACCACGGTCTGTCCGAGATCGTTGAGCGCAGCGATCGAGCCCTGGATGGACGGGCGCGTCGGCTGCAGGATCGATGCCGTCACCGCCGTCAGGTTCGACAGCGACGTGATCGCAGATCCGACCGAACCACGCTGTGCCGCAAGGCCGGTGACGAACTTCTCGGTGTTCGTCAGCAACGCGGTGAACTGGTCATCGTGGTCGTTCAGGTTCTTGAGCACCACGGTCAGGTTGTCGATCAGCGTGCCGATCACCTGGTCGCGGTCGGCGATCGTGTTGGTGAGGCTCGCGGTGTCGCGGACCAGCTCTGAGATCGTGCCGCTCTCACCCTGGAACACCTGGATGATCTCTGCCGACAGCTTGTTGACATCGTCGGCGGTGAGCTGCTGGAACAACGGCCGGAAACCGTTGAACAGCTCGGTGAGGTTGATGGCCTCGGTGGTGTTCGGCAGACCGATGGTGCTGCCGCCGCCGATGGTGTCGTCGGGGTCGCCCGGCCCCTTCTCGAGGGACAGGTACCGCTGGCCGGTGAGGTTGCGGAGCTTGATCGCGACCCGCACGCCGGCAGGCAGCCGGCCACGGTCGACGGAGAAGCTGACCTGGGCCTCGTCGCGGTTGACGATCTCCACTCCGCTGACCTGTCCCACCCGGACGCCGGCGATGCGGACGTCGTCGCCCTTGGCGACCTGGGTGGCGTCGGTGAAGATCGCCTTGAAATCGGTGCCGCCACCGCCACCACCGTTGGCCACCGCAAAGGCGAGGACCGAGGTGGCGAGAACCGTGATGACAGAGAAGACGATCAGCTTGACGAGGGGTCCGACAAGACTCTTCATCGAATGCTCACCTGCTGTCCCTGCATCGTCGGTGCCGCGACCATCGTGATCCATCCCGGTATCTCGGCCGGGTCCTTCCCGGATGACGCCGCAACGATGGCGCGCACCTGGAGTTTGTTCCGCGGATCGCTGTAGTTGGTCGGCGGGTCCTGCTGCTGCTCGGCCTCACCGATCGTCCCCGAGGGGATACCGGAGAACTGCGGCTCGGGCAGGACGGGCAGGTCTCGAGGACCGGCATTCCGCGACGGAACCTGGTACGAACCGTCATTGACCGATCCGTAGGGGTACTGCGGGAACGGTCGGCCGTTGCGGGCCTGCGGGTAGCAGATCGGTCCGCGCTGGTCGAACAGTCGTGGTTCGTCCTGGTTCGGAAGGTAGCGACCACGCGGGTTGACGAACTGGAGGTTCACGCGCACACCGGGATTCTCGGTGTCCTTACCCGTGATGATGTTCGCCTCGGGGACCAATCCCGCGAAGTTCTTGAACGTGCAGCCGAAGGTCGGCGAATACCTCGCCAGCGCCGTCAGCAGCGGCTCAGACTGAATTGCCAAGTCCACGAGGTCTTTCCGGTTTGTGGTCAGGAAGTTCGTGCCGTCCACCGCAACCTGGGTCACCGAGGCGATCAGTGTGCGGAGGTCGCCCTGGCGCTCATAGAGCGTGTTGGTGGTCGTGCGCAGATTGTCCAGCGAGTCCACCAGATCGGGCAGTGCCTCGGAATAGGTCTCCGAGAAGCTGGCCAGGCCACGCAACGTGCCCTGGAGTTCAGGCATGTTCGCGTTGATGTCCTTGAAGATCGTGTTGAGCTGCTCGAAGCTCGTACCCAGGCGTTCGCCGTTGCCCGACAACGCCTTCGACAGCGCCGACAGGGTGATGTTCAGGTCGGCCGGCGGGATCGCGTCGAGGACCGGCAGCAACTGGTCGAACAGCTGTTGCAGTTCCACCGCGTTACCCGACACGTCCTCGTCGATGGTGTCGCCGTTGGTCAGGTGATCGCTCGGCGATCCCTCTTGACCGTCGGGCACCTGCAGCGCGACATAGCGTTCACCGAAGAGGGTCTTCGGCAAGATCCTGGCCGTGGTGTCGGTGGGCAGCATCTTGACCTTGTCCGGCTGCAGCCCGAGGGTCACCACAACCGAGCCGTCCTTGATGTCCGGTTCGACACTGCGTACCTGCCCGACGATCAGGCCACGAGCCTTGACGTCGGCGTTGGCCGGCAACGCATTTCCGGCCGAACTGGTCGCCAACTTGATGTCGACGAACTTCGTGAACGACTTGTTGTACTGCATGATCGTCAACGTCAGGAACAAGATGACAACGATGAAGAACACCAGGCCCAGAGCCCGGCGGCGAAGAGCTTTCATCGGTTTATCCCCCTACTCGCACGGAGGTGGTGGTCCCCCAGATTGCGAGGCCCAGGAAGAAGTCGAGCACCGCGATGATCACCAGAGCCGCACGCACCGCGTGACCCACCGCCACGCCGACGCCGGCCGGACCACCGGTGGCGTAGTAGCCGTAGTAGCAGTGCACCAGGATGATCACGAACGCGAAGATCATGACCTTGCCGAACGACCAGAGGACGTCCGCAGGTGGCAAGAACAGATTGAAGTAGTGGTCGTACGAGCCCGACGACTGCCCGGTGAACTGCGTGGCTATCAGCCGGGAGGCGAAGTAGGCCGACAGCAGGCCCAGCACGTACAGCGGGATGACGGCGATGAAGCCGGCCAGCACGCGTGTGGTGACAAGGAACGGAATGGACGGCACGGCCATGGTCTCCAGTGCGTCGATCTCCTCGGAGATGCGCATGGCGCCGAGCTGAGCGGTGAAACCACAACCGACAGTTGCGGAGAGGGCCAGTCCGGCGACGAGCGGGGCGACCTCACGGGTGTTGGCGTAGGCCGCCAGGAACCCGGTGAGGGCCTGGGACCCGAGCTGATCGAGCGCGTTGGCGCCCTGCAGACCGACGACGACACCGGTGAATCCCGACATCAGCACCATCACACCGATGGTGCCGCCGATGACCGCGAGTCCACCGGACCCGAACGCCACCTCGGCGAGAAGCCGGAGCAGTTCTTTGGGGTAACGGCGAATGGTGCGCGGCGACCAGCCGATCGCGCGGCCATAGAACGACATCTGGTCGCCCGCGCCGTCGAGGACGCGCAAAGGAACACGCGCGACTTTGGCCGCCCGATATCCCAGGTCTCCCCGACCTTTGGCGATGGTCACTTCCGAAGTCCTCCTATGAACCCTTGGCGGGAACGATCTGCAAGTAGACCGCGGTGATGATCAAGTTCGCGAAGAACAACAACAAAAATGTGATGACAACACTCTGATTGACCGCATCACCAACGCCTTTGGGGCCACCCTTGGGGTGCAAGCCCTTGTAGGCAGCGACCACGCCGGCGATCACACCGAAGACGGCAGCCTTCACCTCGGCGACGTAGATGTCGGGCAACTGCGCCAGCGCACTGAACGAGGCCAGATACGCACCGGGCGTTCCGTCTTGGATGATCACGTTGAAGAAGTAACCGCCGCCGATACCGACCACCGAGACCAGCCCGCACAGCAGCACGGCCACCAGGACCATGGCGAGCACTCGCGGAACCACAAGTCGCTGGACCGGATTGATGCCGAGCACTTCCATCGCGTCGATCTCTTCGCGAATGGTGCGGGCACCGAGGTCGGCAGCCACCGCTGATCCCGCCGCGCCCGCGACCAACAGCGATGTCACGAGTGGCGCACCCTGCTGGATCACCACCAGGACGCTGGCCGCACCGGTGAAGGATTCGGCACCGAGCTGGCGGATCAGCGACCCGGTTTGCAGCGAGACGATCGCACCGAACGGGATGGCGACGAGCGCCGTCGGCAGAATCGTGACGCTGGCGATGAACCAGGCCTGCTGGATGAACTCACGCCACTGAAAAGGGCGCACAAAAGTCTGGCGTGCGACGTCGATGAACAACTGGACGATGTTGCCGGTCTGAGAAAGTGCCCCAGAGCCGGCTTTCGCCACCCTGTCGACGCCACGTGTAGTGGCACTGGTCATCTAGAGAGCCTTGTCACCGGCGCGGTATGCGGGGAACTGCTCTGTCTGAGCGTCCGAACCCTGGTAACTGGAGTCGTCGTAGGAAGAGTATGTGGAGGCGGTGCCGGAACCGGCGCCCACCTTCTGTGTCTTACGCGCAGCTTCGCGCCCGTTCTCCTGAGCTCGCTCTTCTTCGAGGAAGCTTTCCTCGATCGCGCGCTGGGCGGGCTCGGGCAGCGTGTGCAGGATCTCGCGGACACGGGCCTGGCGGCGTCCGACCGCCTTGCGCTCGGGCAGTCCGGGTGTGGCCTGCAGCTGCGGGACGATACCGCGGACGTCTTCGGCGGTGCCACCGTCGGAGTGGCCGGCATCGACCATCTCCTGCTCGCGGCGCTGCTGAGCGTCGTCCTTCTCCTCGGACATACCGATGGGTCCGATACGGCGACCGTTGAGGAACTGATCCACCACCGGCTCGTCCGAGGTCAGCAGCACCTCACGCGGACCGAACATGACAAGTTCCTTGCGGAACAGCATGCCGATGTTGTCCGGGACGGTACGGGCGACCTGGATGTTGTGGGTCACGATCAGGATCGTGGCATCGATCTGCGCGTTGATGTCGATCAACAGCTGCGACAGATACGCGGTACGGACCGGGTCCAGACCGGAGTCCGGCTCGTCGCACAGGATGATCTGCGGGTCCAGGACCAGGGCACGGGCCAGGCCGGCACGCTTGCGCATACCACCGGAGATCTCGCCGGGAAGCTTGTTCTCCGCGCCAGTCAGACCCACGAGCTCGATCTTGTCCATGACGATCTGGCGGATCTCGTCTTCCTTCTTCTTGGTGTGCTCACGCAAGGGGAAGGCGATGTTGTCGAACAGGCTCATCGAACCGAAGAGGGCGCCGTCCTGGAACAGGACACCGAACAGCTTGCGGATCTCGTACAGCTCACGGCTGGAGCATTTGGTGATGTCGGTGCCGTCGATGATGACCGAGCCCTGCTCCGGATGGAGCAGACCGATCAACGACTTCAGGAACACCGACTTGCCCGTACCCGACGGGCCGAGCAGCACGCTGACCTCACCCTGGGGCAGGGTCAGCGACACATCACGCCAAATATTCTGCGAGCCGAACGACTTCGTCAGATTCTCGACACTGACCTCAACGCCCACTGATTTAGTCCCTCCAAAACGAAGTCCGCCCCCGCGCGGAGCCTGTGGTTCGGCTCACTCTAACGCACACAGCGTGACGAATATACGAGCTGTCGATCTTTCTCAGTTTCGTCGCACCCTCGCCGACCCACCTGCCCGACGGCTTCTTCCCGATCGCCGCAGGTAGATCAAACGAACAGTTACTCGCGAGTAACTTGGATCACCGTAAAAAGTTTTTCCGCGCGACGCAAATCCAGGTCGGAGCGGGTTCTACTCGTCAGTAGCCAGGGCCGCCGACACCCGATCTGTGGCACCACACCCCCACCCGAGACGCAACGATGGCCCGTAGCTGTCGCTACGGGCCATCGTTGTGGAGCGATCGACCCCTACACGGGGATCAACAATCGCTTTTGACGTGCTTGTCTTACTTGACCGAGACCTTGGCGCCGGCTTCTTCGAGCTTGGTCTTGGCAGCCTCGGCAGCGTCCTTGTCGATCTTCTCGAGGATGGCCTTGGGAGCCGACTCGACGAGATCCTTGGCTTCCTTCAGACCCAGTCCGGAGACGACCTCGCGGACGACCTTGATGACCTGGATCTTCTTGTCGCCGGCCGATTCGAGGACGACGTCGAACTCGTCCTGCTCGACAGCGGCTTCGGCGGCAGCGGGTGCACCGGCGGCGGCAACGGCGACCGGAGCAGCAGCGGTGACCTCGAAGACCTCTTCGAACTTCTTCACGAAGTCGCTGAGTTCCAGCAGGGTGAGTTCTTTGAACTGATCGATGAGCTCGTCAGCGGAGAGCTTTGCCATGGTGGCAATCCTTTCTGTCTTTCCTGCGGGCGCGCGATGATGCGGCCACAGGAGGGTTTTGGGGGTTTATTCGGCCGCTTCTGCGGGTGCGCCCGCGGCTTGCTTTTCCTGCAGTGCGGCCGCAAGACGTGCGACCTGCGAAGCGGGCTGACTGAACAGACCCGCGGCCTTTGCCAAGTTGCCCTTCATGGCACCGGCGAGCTTTGCAAGGAGAATCTCGCGTGTTTCAAGGTCGGCGATCTGATTGACCTCGTCCACGGACAGCGCACGGCCGTCCATGTACCCGCCCTTGATGATGAGAGCCTTGTTGTCCTTGGCGAAATTCTTGATCGCCTTGGCAGCCACCACGGGTTCGCCCTCGATGAAGGCAATTGCGGTGGGACCAGTGAACAGCTCGTCCAGACCGGCCACGCCCGCATCAGCAGCAGCGCGCTTGACCAGGGTGTTCTTGGCGACGGAGTAAACAGCGCCTTCGCCCAGTGAACGACGCAGCTCGGAGATCTGCTTGACGGTCAGGCCACGGTATTCCGTGACGACTGCCGCAGTGGCTCCCTTGAACTGCTCGGTGATCTCCGCAACCGCGGTGACCTTTTCACTATTTGCCATACTTCGCCTCCTCTCATGACGTGTCGGTTGGCACCTCGTCCGACTCGTACGATCGGCCGCGGGCCCCACCAACGACAAACGCCCCGGCACAGGGCACGGGGCGCACACGAGCAAAGCGACTTTGACGCCGCTTCGAAAGCGAATCCTCGTTCTCCCTGCGTGGGCCGCCGACGTGTGTCGGGCCTTCGGCCGGTCGCGCGATGCGTACCGGTGACCAACGGTCTCTGGTTGAACTGACGCTCGCAGGCCGATGACCTGCGAACACCAAGGTCCAACAGTACCGGCACGACGGACCGGATCACAAATCAGGCACATCGGGGTCAAGGACCGGCAGCTGTTCTGGCCCAGGGTCGCGACCGAGCACCCGCTCGGCTACATTGACATCAAACCATCCGGTGTGAGGTCGGTCACGAATACCTCCTGACCCACCCGGTACCGCAGCACGACGGAGTGTTGCCACAGTTTTCGGGATATGCCCTGCTCAGACGGGACATTACCGGAAGGCGTGGCCCGCTCGACGCAGAGAGGGGAACGCCGTGGTCTACCAGATCAACCCGTTCGAGAACACCGAGCCGCGGATGAGCGCGGTTCCACACTCTGCACCGACCCTTCCGTTCGGCGACCCGACCGGCGGCGCCAACGCCCGTTGGTGGCGCGAACAGGTCGACGGCCGTCCCGCGTTTCCCAAGGTGACGATCGACCGTTCTCTCCAGCTGACCATGTCCGACGGCGTCCGCCTGCGGGCCACCCTCGTACGGCCGGTGAAGATGTCAGGGGAACCCGTGCAGACTCCGCTGCCGACGGTGGTGACCATCAACCCGTACAACCGCGCCCTGCTCGACGCGATCGACCAGGCCACCCATCGCCTTCCCCTCCCCCCTCTGTCCGGTGGCGCCCTCGACGTATTCGGCATCAACCGCAAGCTCGTGCAGAGCGGATACACCCAGCTCGTGGTCGATGTCCGCGGCACCGGTGCCTCGCACGGACGCTGGCAGATCCTGGGTGAACGCGAACAACGCGACTCGATCGAGGTCATCGACTGGGCCGCCGCCCAGAGCTGGAGCAACGGCAACATCGGGATGGCCGGCTGGTCGTACTCGGCGATCAACTCTTTGCAAGCCGCCGGCAACGGCTCACCGCACCTCAAGGCAGTGTTCGCCATCGAGGGATGTGAGGACATCGTCCGCGACATCTACATCACCGGCGGCGCGCCGTCGGCGTTCATCCCGATCTGGCTCTCCGCGGTGAATCTGCTCAAGTGGCTGCCCAACCCGTCCACAGCGGTGGGTGATGCCCTCAGCACCAACGGCGTCCGATGGCTGAAGGACCGGGTCGGCTCCCCCGCCACCGAGATCGGCTCGCTGGCCTGGGGCTTCCTCACCGGGCGCGATCCACGGATCTACGACGATCCCTATTTCGACGAGCGCGACCCCAAGATCGACGAGATCACCGCCCCGACATTCGTCTTCGGTGGGTGGCACGACCTCTTCGGCCGCAGCGCGACCCGCATCTACAACCAGCTCAATCTGCCGCCCGGGCAGAAGCAGCTGATCATGGCCGACGGCTACCACCTCGATGCCGGGCTCGGCTTCGGCGGCCGGGTCAGCCCGCCGCGCGTCGACGTGCTCGAACGCGCGTGGTTCGACAAGTGGCTCAAGGGCCTCGACAACGGCGTGGACGAATACGGCCCGGTGACCCTGCAGCAACAGGGCGGTATGTGGACCTCGGGCCAGAGCTTCCCCCGCCCCGAGGCGCGGGTTCGGCGGCTGTACCTGTCGCCCGACGGCTCGGACACCGCTGGGCACTGTGTGCACGACGGCAGTCTGGGGGCGGAGGCGAACACCTCGCGCGCCGAACTGAAGGTGAAGCCGGGCGTGCGCGGCTTCATCTCCCGGGACATGACCCAGGTGACCGCCGGCGCCACCATGGTTCTCGGCAAGGCCTTCACCACCGATGCCCGGTTCCAGGAACGGGGCGCCCTCTCGTTCACGACGGCACCGGTCACCGAACAGGTACAGATCTCCGGCGCGCTCAATCTGCACCTGCACGCAACCTGCGCCGGTAGCGACGCCCTGTGGGCGGTGACCCTCAATGATGTTGCGCCGGACGGAACCTCGACCGTGCTCACCAACGGCTCACTGACCGCGTCCAACCGATCTCTGGACCCAGAACTCAGCGATTACGCCGAGGACGGCTCGCTGCTCGTCGCCCACCACCCGCTCAGCCGCAAACGCAAACTGAAGGTGATCCCGAACGTACCCATCGACCTCGACATCGACCTGGTGTCCACAGATGCGCTACTGGACGTCGGGCATCGGCTGCGGGTAGACGTCTACGCGGCGAGCATGCCCCGTTTCCTTGCCGTGGTCCCCGATCTGGTGAAGTCCGGATTCCGTTCGCAGAGAATCGTTCTCGACCCGTTCCACCAGAGCCACCTCACGTTCCTGGCGGTGGGCGAGCCAGGCTGGTAGCCGGGCACCGGACTCTCAACCGACCGCGATACCGCTGTCGCCGAAGGTCACCCGGTAGATCAGTGCGGCTTCAGGTCCGAGCACCAGCCCCACCAGGTCGATGAGGGTGCCCGCGAATCGTGGGCCGTGCTTGTCCTGCGCCGACCCCGGACTCAGGTGGTGGGCTATCTCGTGGAGCACCACCAGCTCGCGCATCGCCCAGCGCCCTTCGGCTGCATCGGGTACCGCGATCACGCCGTCGTCGTCGGCTGACCGGTACTCGTAGTGGGCTTCGCGCTGCCCCCGGCGGGAGCGAACCCTCACAGGAACCGCGGCCCGCGGGAACCTGTTGATCACGCTGTCCAGCGACAGCACCCGGTCCACGTAGTCGCGGACCGAGTCCACCGAGCCGAACCGAGCCTCCGGAGGCAGTGTCACCGAGGTGCCGGCGATCTCCAGAGTGGAGCCACCGCGGGCGGCACGCTCGAAAACGTTGTGCACCAGCGCTTCTGCGGAGTACAAGGCCGAGCGCTGGCTGTCACGCTGCGTCAACGCGCCCACTCACGGTTCAGCACGCCCACTCTCACGCCTCCAGCGCCCCACGTGCAGCACCCAACTGGTTGTCCTCGCCGATACGTGCCCGGCGTCCGGCCCGGTCCCCTGCCCGCCGCGCGCCCTCCGAATAGCCGGCCGACGCGCTCTGGGACCGCCAGGTGCCCCGCGCGGTGGACGTCTCCTTGTGGAAGTCCCGGACCTCTACTTCTTTGTTCCGCAGGACCAGCGCCGTTCCCGAGTCGGAACGGCCCCCGTCGGCGGCGACCGCAGCCGCACGCGCTTCATTGCGGGCTTGCGTCAAGCGCTTGCCGATCCGTTCGGCGAACGCCGACTGGAAGTTCAGCCGGGCCGTGATCGGTGACAGCGGCTTCTCCTCGACCACCCTGCGCTGTACCCAACCGCGGCGTTCGGTGACCACACGAGCAAAGGTCTCGCCTTTGTACGCACCCGACTTCAGGTAATTGTCGCTGGCTGCGACCATCTGGACCACGAGCGAGCTGTACAACGCCTCACAGGTGTCGATGTCGCCAGGGAAACCGTAGGCGTACACAAACGTCGAGTTGCTCGCAACGTCACAGGTGATGTCGTTGGCGTGGGCGATGGCCACGAACAGCTGGACATATGTGCGCAGCCCTCGCTTGCCGGCCGTTCCGATCGCGATGTTGCGTTGCACCGGGGACGTGCGCTGTTCGGGCTTCCCATGGGCCCGCGCCACGGCCAGATCGATGGACGCTGCGGTGGCCAGCCGTTGCGCCGCCTGCATGAAGGCTTGCGCCTCGTGCTCGTTGTCGGTGCCTTCTGCCTGCCTGAGCAAACCGGAGATGCGGGTCAGGAGTTTGTCGTCTTGCACGCTCACAACCCTAAGGCGTCGGTGTGACTGCTCCCCCGCCTGCGGCAACGTCATCTGCACAACGCGGCTTCTGTGGACAGACCACTCGTTGGCAGAATTAGGAAATGATGATTTACTAACTGCGTGGCGCGTCCTCGAGTGAACTCCGATGATCACCTGCTCGATGCAGCCGATGCCGTCCTGTCGCAGACCGGCTCGGCCCGGTTCACCCTCGAGATGGCAGCCCGGGAGGCCGGCGTCTCGGCGGCGACCTTCGTCAAGCGTTTCGGTTCCAAACGCGGGTTGCTCATCGCGTCGTCGCAGCGTTGGGTCGACGCGATCGATCTCGACGACGTCGGACGCCCGGGCGAACCGATCCTGGCGGCGCTTCGCCGGTTGTCGGTCGAGTCCTACACCGACAGCGACGACCCCGACCAGGCCGGAAACCACGTGTCCTCACTGGCGATGGATCTCGGCGATCCGGAACTGACTTCGCTGCTCGCTGCCGGCTGGGACAAGAAGCGCCGACAACTGCAAGCCGTCATAGCCCGGGCGGTCGATAGCGGTGAACTACCCGGCGCGCCACTTCCGCCGGCCGCAGCCCGAACATTGTTCGCACTTCTGGAGGGCACGTTCCTCGGCTGGACCGTGCAACCGCACGGCTCCCTCATCGATGCCCTCGGAGACGAGTTCGACCGACTCATCACCACCTGGATATGAAAGGACAACAATGACCACATCCCCTTCCCCCGCACCGAGCCCTGTCACCGGGGCGGTGTTCATCGCCACCAGCGTCGACGGTTACATCGCCCGCACCGACGGCGGCATCGATTGGCTGTTGAGTCGCGACGAGAACCTCGGCGAAACCGGTTACGACGCCTTCATCGCGACCACGGACGCGATTGTCATGGGCCGCAACACATATGAGGTCGGATGCAGTTTCGACACGTGGCCGTACGAGGGAATGCGCGTGTTCGTGGTCAGTACCACCCTCGAGCCCGGAGCCGACGACCGGATCTCGGTGCACCGCGGTCTCGACGAACTCTTCGAGGCTGCCCACGACGAGGGTGTGCGCCATGTCTATGCCGACGGCGGCCGTCTGATCACCAGCTTTCTCCAGCGCGGCCTGATCACCGAGATCACGATCACCACTGCACCGGTGATCATCGGATCCGGTCTGCCGTTGTTCGGTGCCATCGATCACGACATCCCGCTCGATCACGTGCGCACCACAACTCTCGGCAACGGGATGACCCAGAGCGTCTACCGGGTGTCGGCCGGATGAGCCGCGTCTGAGCGCAGGACACCAGCCACACGACGCCGTCGTGCGGCTGGTGGAATGCTGGACGGGTGAATCGAGATCTCGACGAAACCCTGGCCGGTCGAACGCTGTTCGACCACTCCAACACCTCCACGCGTGACTTCTACAAGCTGATCACCGCCGCGATCGTCCCGCGGCCGATCGCCTGGGTGTCCTCGCGCAGCGCCGAAGGCGTGGACAACCTCGCACCCTTCAGCTTCTTCTCCGTCAGCTCCACCGATCCGATGGTTGTGCAATTCACGGCGGTCGGCGGCAAACACAGCGCGGACAACGCGGCGGCCACTGGTCAGTTTGTTGTCAACATCGCCACGGAGTCGATGATGGACCAGGTCAATGCCACATCGGCCGGTTTCGCCGAGGACGTCAACGAGTTCACGGCTGTGGGCGTCGCCTCGGCACCGGCCACGGTCGTCGACTGCCTGAGGGTCCGCGACAGCCCGGTGGCCATCGAATGCGAACTCCACCAGATCATCGAGGTCGGCAACTCGCAGGTGGTGATGGGGCGGGTGGTCGCGGTGACGGTCGACCCCGCTGTCGCGGCCGCCGATGGCCATCCGGACTTCACGAGGCTCGCACCGGTCAGTCGCCTGGGCCGGACCGAATGGGGTCTGCCGGGCCGGGTGGTCGAACGCGAACGACCCTGACGCTGCTCTGGCTGCGCAGCCGGAAGGGTTTTGATCGGTTTCGGGAAGGTAGTGGCGCGCTCAGGCGTTGTTGCACACGTACAACTATTTCGCGTGATGACTACTTTCCAGCAGTGAAGAAGGCCCGTCTATGTCCTTGAACCTGTCGATTCTCGATCTTGCTCCGATTGCGCCCGGCGAGTCCGCCGGCGCGAGCTTCGAGGCGAGCGTTGCGCTGGCCCAGGCCGCGGAACGCAACGGCTACAAGCGAGTCTGGTACGCCGAGCACCACAACATGGAGTCGATCGCGTCATCGGCCACCAGTGTGCTGATCGCTCACATCGCCGCGCACACCGAGACCATCCGTCTGGGCGCCGGCGGCATCATGCTCCCCAACCATGCTCCGCTGACGATCGCCGAGCAGTTCGGAACCCTGGAGACGCTGCACCCCGGTCGGATCGATCTGGGTCTGGGTCGCGCACCCGGTAGCGACCAGGCGACGATGCGCGCGCTGCGCCGAGACCACAGCTCGGCCGAGAGCTTCCCGCAGGATGTCCTCGAACTGCAGGCCTACCTGCGCGGACAGTCCCGGATCCCCGGCGTTCAAGCCGTTCCCGGCGCGGGCACGGACGTTCCGCTGTACATCCTTGGTTCGTCACTGTTCGGCGCTCAACTGGCCGCTGCGCTCGGGCTCCCCTACGCCTTCGCGTCGCACTTCTCGCCTGATGCCCTGGAGCAGGCGGTGACGCTCTATCGCCGCGAGTTCAAGCCCTCGGCTCAGCTGTCGGAGCCCTACGTGATCGCGGGCGCGAACGTTGTCGCGGCCGAGGATGCCGACGAGGCGGCGCGGGACTTCGAGGCGTTGCGGCGGATCCGGGTGCGGATGTTCATCTCCCGCGGGCCGTCGACCCCCGAATACAGCGATGAGGAGATCGATGCGTTCCTCACCACCCGCGAGGGCCGCGGTATCGCCCACATGATGAAGTACACCGGCGTCGGCACGGGTGCGGACGTCCGCGGCTTCTTGGAGGACTTCGCCGAGTTGGCCCAGGCCGATGAGGTCATCGTGGCCCACCAGTCGGTGACCAGTGCGGGACGTATCCGTTCTCTCGAACTCACCGCCGAAGCGATGAAGGCCGCGAAAGTCTGATCGCCGCCGGCCACCATCCTCCACAGAACACAAAACCGGGACCCCCATAGGGAGTCCCGGTTTTTTGTGCCTGGCCTAGAGGAAGACTTCAGTCCTCTTCGAGGTAGTTGCGGTTCACCGCAGGATCCACCGGGATGCCCGGTCCGGTGGTGGTCGAAACGGTGACCTTCTTCAGGTACCGGCCTTTTGCTGCTGACGGCTTCACACGCAGGATCTCGTCGACGGCTGCTCCGTAGTTCTCGACCAGCTTCTTCTGGTCGAAGGAAGCCTTGCCGATGACGAAGTGCAGGTTGGCTGCCTTGTCGACGCGGAAGTTGATCTTTCCGCCCTTGATCTCGTTGACGGCCTTGGTCACGTCGGTGGTGACCGTGCCCGTCTTCGGGTTCGGCATCAGGCCACGCGGTCCGAGGACACGCGCGATCCGGCCGACCTTGGCCATCTGGTCAGGGGTGGCGATCGCGGCGTCGAAGTCGAGCCAGCCGCCCTGGATCCGCTCGATCAGATCCTCGGCGCCCACTTCGTCGGCTCCGGCGGCGACGGCCTCGTTGGCCTTGTCGCCGGCGGCGAACACGATGACGCGGGCGGTCTTGCCGGTGCCGTGGGGCAGGTTGACGGTGCCGCGCACCATCTGGTCTGCCTTACGGGGATCGACGCCGAGACGGACGGCGACCTCGACGGTTGCGTCGGTCTTGGTGGAAGCGGTCTCCTTGGCAAGCTTGGCAGCCTCCAGCGGGCTGTAGAGCTTGGACTTGTCGACCTTTTCCGCAGCGGCTTTGTAGGCCTTACTGGTTTTACTCATGTTTGCTCTGTCTTTCTCCGCAACTCATGCGGGTTGGTGGTGCGGACCGAGCCGGCCCTCCCACGTGATGTCTGTTCGAGGAAGAGACTCAGGCCTCGACCGTGATGCCCATGGAGCGGGCGGTTCCGGCGATGATCTTGGCGGCCTGTTCAACGTCGTTGGCGTTGAGGTCTTCCTGCTTGGTCTTGGCGATCTCGCGGACCTGGTCCATCGTGACCTTGCCGACCTTGGTCTTGTGCGGCTCTCCCGAACCCTTCTGCAGACCGGCGGCCTTCAGCAGCAGTTTGGCGGCCGGCGGGGTCTTCAACTTGAAGTCGAAGGAGCGATCTTCGTAAACGTAGATCTCCACGGGCACGACATTGCCGCGCTGGCTTTCTGTCGCGGCGTTGTACGCCTTGCAGAACTCCATGATGTTCACGCCATGCTGGCCGAGTGCCGGACCCACGGGGGGTGCGGGGTTGGCTGCGCCGGCCTGGATCTGAAGCTTGATGATCCCGGACAGCTTCTTTTTCTTCTTGGGGGGCATCCTTTTCCCTGTTTCTGATTGATTGCGTTTGGGCTGACAACACTCCGTCAGCCCGGTTTCGCGCCCGCTGGAGACGCGAAAGTCTTAGATCTTCTCGACCTGGTTGAAGGCGAGTTCGACCGGGGTCTCGCGACCGAAGATCGAGACGAGCACCTTCACCTTGCGCTGCTCGGCGTTGACCTCGCTGATCGATGCGGGCAACGTCGCGAACGGGCCGTCCATGACGGTGACCGACTCGCCGACCGCGAAGTCGACCTCGACCACCGGTGCGGAGGCGGCGGCCAGATCGGAACCGGCGTCGCTGCCGGACTTCGCCGACGACTTCTTCGGCTCGGCACGGGGCAGCAGGAACTTGAGCACGTCATCCATGGACAACGGCGAAGGACGCGAAGTCAATCCCACGAAGCCCGTGACGCCCGGGGTGTTACGCACCGCGCCCCACGATTCGTCGTTGAGGTCCATGCGCACCAGGATGTAACCCGGCAGCAC
This sequence comes from Williamsia muralis NBRC 105860, assembly GCF_001598915.1. Taxonomy (GTDB): domain Bacteria; phylum Actinomycetota; class Actinomycetes; order Mycobacteriales; family Mycobacteriaceae; genus Williamsia; species Williamsia muralis. The sequence continues at coordinate 459,271 of NZ_BDAP01000004.1, forward strand.
CTTGCGGTTGACCTTCTTGGGCTGGCCGTTCTTGATCTCGGTGACTTCTTCGGTGGGTACCTCGACCTGGAAGATGTAGTCGCCCACATCCAGGTTCTGCACGCGGGTCTCGAGGTTGGCCTTCACCTTGTTCTCGTAGCCGGCGTAGGAGTGGATCACGTACCAGTCGCCTGCCGCGCGCTTGAGAGACTTCTTGAGGGCCTCGACCGGGTCCTCTTCTTCCTCGGGTTCGACGACCTCGGGGGCCGCGTCCTCATCGGAGGCGTCCTGGTCGGTCTCGTCGGAGGCGTCCTGGTCGCTGCTGTCGGAATCAGCCGGCGCTTCGGGGTCGGAGATGCCACTGTCAACAGCCTCCGAATCACCGACCGTCTGATCGGTGACGTCGGTTTCGGTCTCGCTGATCTCAGCGTCGTTCTCGGGGGTGCTCACTGCAGCCCACGCTCCCTTTCCTCGAAGCGGCCGTGCGGGTGATTACCCGAACAGCCACAAAACGGCCTTTGCAAAGCCCAGATCCAGCCCGGAGATGAACGCGACCATGATGATCACGAAGATCAGCACGACGATCGTGTACTGAATCAGCTGCTTGCGAGTAGGCCAGATGACCTTCTTGAGCTCGCTGACAACCTGCTTGAGGAAGATCCACAACCGGATGAAGGGATTGTGGCTGTCCTCGGGCCGGACTCGCTTGCGTTTGCCGTCTTTCTTTTTGTCTTTGGTCTTTTCCTTGGTGGCGACGGCCGATCCCGCTGAATCGTCGTCGTCGCTCTTCGTCAGGTTCGTCCGTTTGCCACGCGGCGAACGCTTACCCGTCGGGCGAGCCGCCGTCTGAGTGTCCCCGTCGGAGACGTTCTCAGCATCGGACTCGTCCACCGAACCGGCTTCGCCGTCGACTGAGGTGTCGACCTCGACCTCGTCGTTCGACTCGGCCGCGCTCTTGGCGCGTTCGGCACGGTCGCGCTTGCTCAACTTGATCCTCTCGTGGCTGAAGTCGGATGTTCGGCGGCAGGCGATGTGCCTGGGCACCGAACAGCTGACATCGGGTGCCCTGAGGTGCCGACGTGCACACCGTCAAGGGCAGGGGCGACAGGACTTGAACCTGCAACCTGCGGTTTTGGAGACCGCTGCTCTGCCAGTTGAGCTACGCCCCTTTGGGACGGCGAGTTACTCGGTGACCACCTTGCGATGGTCTCGAGGCCACGTCGACCCGGTGTCTGCACTACACAAAACCAACGCGCCACCCTCAGGGCAGCGCGCAAGTGTGAGTAGAACTCAGACTATTGAAGTGTACGTCACCGGGCGGGTTGAACTCCAACTCGGTGTTGACCCGCGGAAACCGCAGGTCATCCGTACCGACGATCAATTGAACTGCACGCTGACGAGTGCTCGTCCGAAAATCTTGCGGTCGCCCTGCTTCGCGACGATCGAGATCTGGCCGCGGCGGGTGTCGGGATCAAGCGACTTCACCTTGCCGGTGAAGTCGACGGCCGCGAAATCATCAGCCGGTACGTATACCGGGCTGGTGAACCGCACGTTGTATTCGTAGATGGCCGCCGGGTCGCCGATGAACTCGCCGATGAAACTGGCTCCGAGACCCATGGTCTGCATGCCGTGGGCCACCACGTCTTGCAGGCCGGCCACCTTGGCGACCTCGTCGCTGTAGTGGATCGGGTTCGGATCGCCTGCCACACCCGCGTAGTTGATCAGGTTTCCGCGGGTCAGCTTGAATGTCCGCGCGGGGAGTTCTTGTCCGACCGTCAGCGTGTCGAAATCGATTGCGGCATAAGGCTTTGGATCAACAGCCGGGTCCGGGTCGGTGTAGCGGGCGAACGGGCCGTTGACGGTCTTGCCCGGGTCGATGCCGGGGGGCTCGCTCATCATCACGTGTTCGATCTTGTCGACCAGCGCGGGGTCGACCTCGATGGCTGCCCTCGCGGCAAGGCTCGTCCACGTGGTCATCACGGGCTCGTTGTGCTGATTCCAGACGACGTTCTTGGTGACCATCAGGTCTGTGCCCGACATCTGTCGGAACGAGTCGAGGGACACGTCGCAGATCAGGTGGTCACCGACCTTGATGGGCCGGTGGAACACCAGCCGCTGATCGCTCTGCATGATCTGCCAGAGGTCGTAGCCGGTGATGACGTCTTCGAAGAGGCGCCGCTGGGCGATGATCCCGAGGACGGATACGAACGTCGGCGCGGCGACGAGGGTGTCGTGGCCCATCTCACGGGCCTTGGCCTCGTTCCAGTGGACGGGGTTGGTGTCCTGGACGGCGCGGGCATGCTCACGCACCTTTTCGCGGCCGACCTCGTAGTAGTCGTCGACGGTGTACTTGTACCCCACCAGCGCCTGCGTGTGTTCGGCGATTTCTTCGGGGGTCAGCTTGACGCCGTCCCGGATCGCCTGGATGCGCTCGGCAGCTTGGGCTTCGCTCACATTCGTCACTAAACCGACCTCTGACTTTCGACTTTTCGTCGACTCCGGCGGCTTGTCGATGTGGGCCGCGCCGCGGGTGCCGTGGCTACTCCCGGACAAATCGTCGGCTGGGAAGGGCCGACTTCGCTGGGGCGCCGCAGTGGCCCCCGCTGCGCAGGCGGCCTCGAACGGCCGCCCGGCGTGGGAGTTAGCGCGATTCCTTGTGGTTCTGGTGCTTGCCGCAGTTCGGGCAGAACTTCTTGATCTCGAGGCGATCGGGATCGTTGCGACGGTTCTTCTTGGTGATGTAGTTGCGGTGTTTGCAAACCTCGCAGGCCAAGGTGATCTTGGGGCGCACGTCTGTTGAGGAGGCCACGGGATTGCCTTTCAGGTGGATCGTGTGGTGTACCACCGTGAGGCGGTACTTGTGGCGCATCGTCGCAAGACGACACTTCGTAGCGGCGTCGTCGGGGACGACACTTCGTAGCGCGTCGTCGGAGACGACACTTCATAGCGCGTCGTCGGAGACGACACTTCGTAGCGATGGCCGGACTCGAACCGGCGACCTAACGATTATGAGTCGTTCGCTCTAACCAACTGAGCTACACCGCCATGGCCCCGATTCCAGGTCCGACAGCGCGTCTGGCATCAGCTGCGCCGCTGCCCAGGATCTGAGTCCAGCGAGCCCCCTGACGGAATCGAACCGTCGACCTTTTCCTTACCATGGAAACGCTCTACCGACTGAGCTAAGGGGGCGTTCGCTTTCCATGTGCTGCCTACCTGGCAACGCACGAAGAGCCTTAACGAGATTACACAGCGGCGCTGGTGCACGCCAAATCGCCTGTGTAGTTGTCTCGCCGCACCAAACGACCTCGGGCCGGTTCACCCAGCTCGAGGCCGTTTTATGGTGCTGTGGCAGGTATAGGATTCGAACCTATGTAGCTTGCGCGACGGATTTACAGTCCGCTCCCTTTGGCCGCTCGGGCAACCTGCCGGGCTACTTTCCGTAGTCTTTTGGACCGGCGGAAAGCAACGCCGCAAAGAATACAACGGGCATGGCCCCTGAGCACAAATGCCCTGCGTATGGGCGCCTGTTTCGGCCCCGGAGACCATCGGGCCCATCACTGCCGAGGGCGGCGACTAGGCTTGTCGGTTATGGCAGATTCATCGTTCGACGTGGTCAGCAAGCTCGATCGGCAGGAAGTCGACAATGCCCTCAATCAGGCGGCGAAAGAGTTGTCGCAGCGGTACGACTTCCGGGGCACCAACACCAAAATCGAGTGGTCGGGTGAGGAGAACATCGTGATCACCTCCGACGCCGAGGAGCGCGCCCAGGCGGGCCTGGAGGTCTTCAAGGAGAAGCTCATCCGGCGCGACATCTCTTTGAAGGCTTTCGACGCCGGCGAGGTCGTCGCTTCGGGCAAGACCTACAAGATCACCGGGACCCTGGTGCAGGGCATCGACTCGGAGAAGGCCAAGAAGATCACCAAGGCGATCCGCGACGAGGGACCCAAGGGTGTCAAGGCGCAGATCCAGGGTGAGGAGCTGCGCGTCTCCAGCAAGAAGCGCGACGACCTGCAGGCCGTGATCACGCTCCTGAAGAACAAGGATTTCGAGATCGCCCTGCAGTTCGTGAATTACCGCTAGTCCCACGCACCGACATCGTCCCGCTTGCAGGGCGCAGAGGGTACATACCCCTTGCGTTCCCACTGGCGGGACGATTGTGGTGGCTTTTGACGTCGTCAGCGGTGTGGGCCGGCCATCTCTTCCAGACGCCTGATGCGGTCTTGCATCGGAGGGTGCGTGGAGAACAGCTTGCCCACCCGCTCGCCGGCCCGGAACGGGTTGGCGATCATCAGGTGGGACTGCGCGGCGAGGTCGGGATTCGGCGGGAGCGGGGCGACCTGCACCCCACCGGAGATCTTGCGCAGCGCCGACGCAAGTGCCAGCGGGTCTCCGGTGAGCTCTGCACCCGAGGCATCGGCCTGGTATTCGCGTGAGCGCGACACCGCGAGTTTGATCACCGTCGCTGCGATCGGGCCCAGAAATGTGATGAGCAACAACATGATCGGGTTGGCGCCGCCCTCACGGTTGCTACCGAAGAAGAACGCGAAGTTGGCGATGCCGCTGATCACCGCAGCCATCGCACCTGCCACCGACGAGATGAGGATGTCCCGGTTGTAGACGTGCGACAGTTCGTGGCCGAGGACGGCACGGAGCTCGCGCTCGTCGAGGATCTGCAGGATTCCTGCGGTGCAGCAGACTGCGGCGTTCTTCGGATTACGTCCGGTGGCAAAGGCGTTCGGCGCCTCGGTGGGACTCACGTACAACGCGGGCATGGGCTGACGCGCCACCGTCGCCAGCTCGCGGACGATCCGGTACAGCGCCGGCGCCTGCACCTCGGTGACGGGCTGTGCGTGCATGGCTTTGAGCGCCATCTTGGCGCTGTTGAAGTAGATGTAGGCGTTGAATCCGACCGCAGCCACCACGGCGACGAACAGGATGGCGGGACTGCGAAACGCTGCCCCGATCCCGACGATGATCGCCGACATGAAACCGAGCAGCAGGACGGTCTTCAGGCCGTTGGCATGACCACCACTCATCCATCACTCCCGTCTGTACACACGGCAGCACAACGATCGGGCCCGACCTCACGGTTCCCGACCCCGGGCCGGTTAGAGCCGGACCACAGAGCAGATCAGCCGATTCGGTCGATGGTGTAGCGAACCAGCGAGCTCATCGCATCGTGTGCGGGCCCCTCGGGGAGTTGGGCCAGTTCGGCATCGGCCGCGTCGGCATACCCCTGGAGAGTGGCTCGGGCCTTGGCCAGGCCCGCCGATTTGTTCAGGAGTTCGAGTGCTTCGGCGACCTCGGCGTCGTCGGTGAGCGGCCGGGGCGTGCCGTCGGCGGCGAGGACCAACTCGCGCAACCGGGTTTCGTCGGGGTCTGCGATGGCGTAGAGCACCGGCAGGGTATGCACGCCTTCGCGCAGATCGGTTCCCGGGTTCTTACCGGAGTCGCCGGCCACCGAACTGATGTCGATGATGTCGTCGCTGACCTGGAAAGCGGTCCCGATCGAGTCTCCGAGCCGGGACAGGCGTTCGATCTGCTCTTCGTCCGCACCCGAGGACATCGCCCCGAACCGGCCACTGGCCGCGATCAGCGAACCGGTCTTCTCCCAGACCACTTTCAGGTAGTGGTCGACGGGGTCGAGCTTGCCCTGCGAGCCCACGGTTTCACGCATCTGTCCGGTGACCAGCTCGGCGAAGGTGTCGGCAATGATGCGGACGGCGTGCGGCCCGAGGGTGGAGACGAGGCGCGAAGCCCGCGCGAACAAGAAGTCCCCGGACAGGATGGCAACACTGTTGCCCCACCGGCTGTTGGCGCTGACGGCACCGCGCCGCAGCTCGGCCTCGTCCATCACGTCGTCGTGGTACAGCGTCGCCAGGTGGATCATCTCCACGACGGTCGCCGAGATGATGACCTCGTGCGCGTGTGGGTTGGGGCCGAAATGGGCCGACAGGATCGAGAAGATCGGCCGGAACCGTTTGCCACCGGCCTTGGCCAGATGCGTGGCCGCCTCGGTCAGGAAGTCCTCACCAGAGGACAACTCCTCGAGCAGCAGCTTCTCGACGCTCTCCAGCGACCTGCCCACATCTGCGGCGAAGTCTTCCGAACCCATATCCAGACCCGCGAACGTCGTCTTCACGCCTGACCAGCTCCTGTCATAGGACGAGCCTAATGGTGCGCGATACTTGCCGGGTGAGTGCACCCATCCCATGTCCGTCACGCACCCAGGTGCTTGTGGTCGGCGCAGGTCCCGGCGGCTCGGCCGCGGCGTATGCGGCAGTCCGGGCGGGATACGAGGTGACTCTGCTCGACTCGGCGGTGTTCCCGCGAGACAAGACGTGCGGCGACGGACTGACGCCTCGCGCCATCGCCGAACTCGATGCCCTCGGCCTCGGTGACGCGTTCTCGGGTCCGCGGATTCTCGGACTGGACATGCAGGGCTGGGGAGGCCGTCAACTCGTCCGCTGGCCGTCGAAGTCGGACCATTTCCCCGATTACGGCAGCGCTGTCGCCCGCACCGAACTCGACGACCGGATCCGCGTTCATGCCGTGGAGGCGGGAGCGACGATGGTGTCGGGCACCAAAGCGGTCGGTGCCACCGTCGTCGACGGCAAAGTGACTGCCGTGCAGGTCAATACAGCCGACGGTCCCGCGGAGATCAAGGTCGACAAGCTCATCGTCGCCGATGGGGTGCGCTCGGCGTTGGGCAATGCGCTGGGACGGTCGTGGCACCGCACCACCGCTTACGGTGTGGCCGCGCGGGCCTACGTGCAGTCCGAACGCTGCAACGACCCCTGGATGGGGTCGCACCTGGAATTGCGCGGCACCGATTCCGAACTGCTGCCCGGATACGGCTGGGTCTTCCCACTGGGTTCGGAGACCGGGCTGGTCAACATCGGGGTGGGTGCCCTTGCGACGGACAAACGCCCGGCGAGCATGGCGCTGCGCCCGATCATCGAGCACTACACCAACTCTCAGCGTGAGGACTGGCGGCTCAGCGGCGAGCCGATGCGCATCGCCTCGGCGCTGTTGCCGATGGGCGGAGCGGTCAGCAACGTCGCAGGAGCGAACTGGGTGTTGATCGGCGATGCGGCCGCCTGCGTCAACCCACTCAACGGCGAGGGCATCGACTACGCGCTGGAGACCGCCCGACTGGCCGTCGAAGTACTTGACCAGCAAGACCTTTCGGCTCTCTGGCCGGACCTGCTCCGGTCGCGGTACGCGTTGGCATTCTCCGCCGCCCGCCGACTCGCTGCCGTCCTGACCGTGCCGCGGGTGGTGCCCGTCCTGGGCCGCCCGGGCATCCGTTCGGCAGCGTTGATGTCGATGGTGGTGCGGGTGATGGGAAATCTGATCACCGAGGACGACAGAGACCTGATCGCCCGGGCCTGGCGCGTTGCCGGCATGACCAGCAGCGCACTCGACTCCCGCCCGCCTTTCACCTGACCCTTCCCCCGACCCCCGACCCCGATGATGTGCCCTTCTGGCGAGCAAAACCCCAGGTCGCGACCGCCACAACCGCACATCATCGGGGGGTCGGGGACGGGACGGACGGGCTAGCGGGGCTTGATGCCTCGGTGTAGGGCGGTGATGCCGAAGGTGAGGTTGCGCCAGCGGACGTGCTCGAAACCTGCGGACTTCATCCGCTGCGCAAGAGCGGCCTGGTCGGGCCATTCGCGGATCGACTCCGCAAGGTACACATAGGCATCCGGATTGCTGGACACCTTCCTGGCGACCGAGGGCAGCGCCTTCATCAGGTATTCCATGTAGACCACGCGCATCGGCGCGAACACCGGTGTGGAGAACTCGCAGATCACCACTCGCCCACCGGGTTTGAGGACCCGGAACAGTTCTGCGAACGCCTGGTCGACGTCGTTCACGTTGCGCAGACCGAAGGAGATGGTCGCGGCATCGAAGGACTCGTCTCCGAACGGCAGATGCAACGCATCGGCCCCGACCTTCGGTACCGACCGCCGGGCGCCTGCCTTGAGCATGCCCATGGAGAAATCGGCGGCCACACAGTTCGCGCCCGAGCGGGCGAGCTCTTCGGTGGACACCGCGGTACCGGCGGCGAGATCGAGCACCACATCGCCGGGTCCGAGGGCAAGCGCCTTGCGGGTGGCGACCCGCCATCCCCTGTCCTGACCGAACGAGAGCACCGTGTTCGTCAGGTCGTAGCGGCCGGCCACTCCGTCGAACATGGCCGCGACGTCGGCGGGATCCTTGGCCAGCGATGCACGAGACATAACGGCCACCGTACCGGCTGGAGAAGAGTCCCCGTGAACCTCTATGCCGACCGCCGACGCAACAGGTCGTCGCGGCCGAGGACGTCGTCGTAATGCCAGATCAGCTGGTCAGCAATGGCCGACCAGGTGCGTCCGCGCACGCTGCGCCGGGCCGCGGCGCCGAACTCGTCACGGGTCCTCTTGTCCTGCAAGGTCGCGATCGCGTCGACGAGCCGGGGCGAGAAGTCTTCGACGCCGAGCAGGTACCCGGTCCGGCAGTGGGTGATCAGGTCACGCGGACCGCCGGCGTCGGGGCCGATCGCGGGAACACCACTGGCCAGGGCCTCCTGGACCGCCTGACAAAACGTTTCGTGTTCGCCCGCGTGCACGAAGACGTCGAGGCTGGCATAGGCGCGGGCGAGGTCGAGACCGCCCAGTTCCCCGGTGAACACCGCGTCGGGCATCAGCTTGCCGAGCCGATCGCGCTCGGGTCCCCCGCCCACGATCACCAGCTGCACGTCCGAACGCCCGGACAGCACGGCGAGGCGTTCGACGTGCTTTTCGGGCGCCAATCTGCCGACGAACCCGACGATCAGCTTGCCCTGCGGGCTCCACTTCGACCGCAATGATTCGTCACTTCGGTCGGGATGGAACCTCTCGGCATCCACACCTCTGCCCCATTGGAACACCCGTGGAATGCCGTGATCTCGAAGGGCTTTCACCGACACGGTGGACGGCGCAAGAGTGCGGTCGCAGGCGGTGTGGAGTTTGCGGGTCCAAGCCCAGGCAGCGCGGGTGCCCAGTTTCATCCCGTAGCTCGCCGCGAAGCCCGCGACATCGGTCTGGAACACGGCCACCGACGGCACGTCGAGGCGCCGTGCTGCGGCAGCCCCCGCGGCCCCGACCACAAACGGTGATGCCAGGTGCACCACGTCCGGCTCGAAATCGGCGAGTGCGCGGAACATCGACGGCGCGGGCACACCGACGGGCAGTGAACTGACCTTCGGGACCATCACCGAGGGGATGTAGTGGACAGGAGCGCCAGAGACCTCGTCCGGCCCACGCGACTGCTCGTCGCCCTTGCTCGCCGACCGAGGAAGGGCCGGCGCGATGATCATGGCTTCGTGCCCGGTGTGCTCAAAATGCTCGGCCACCCGCAGCACGGAGTTCACCACGCCGTTCATGTTCGGGAGAAAGCTCTCCGCGACGATTGCGACTCGCACGGTGCCAGTGTGGGCACCGGACCTGTCAGGAGGTCTGCGACGCCGTGACCGGAGGCCGAACCGTAGGTGAACGTCCATTGGCGCGGCGACGGTGTGTTTCGGCCAACAGCACCATGATCGCCGCGATGGCGAGCCATGAATACACCAGTACCGACAGTGCGGGCAGAATGGACAGGCTTGCGTCGCGTCCGGCCACCCGGACCAGCTCGGGGTTGGTCGAGGAGTATTCGATGCTGATCCGCTGCCCCTCGGTCAGTCGTCCGGGGTAGAACACCCCGAGCCTGGGACTGCGGAAGATGCCGTCCGGCGTCGAAAAGCTGACGGTGGCCTTGGTGGGGCTGGCGCTGACCACATCGGCCACGGCGGTGGCCTTGTCGTCGTCGATCAGCGCATCGTCGCGATACGACCCTGCGACCATCACGGCCATCATGATGGTCACCAGGACCCCGACCGTGAGTAGTCCGATCTGTACTCGGCGCAGCACGGTAGCGGACATGCAGGCCACAATAGCGACCCCGGCCGCCTCCCCACCGAACCGTGTGACCGCCGACTCATCAGGGCAACAATGTTGTTCATCCAACATTGAGCCCGAGTTACCCGTAATATCCCGGGACCAGTGGCCGCTGCGCTGAAACCCTCGGGCGTTGGTTGCGGTCGCTCAGTCTCGTTGATTGGACCTTTCATGGCCGACCTCAAACCCTATTTCGACGACGTCCAAGCTCATTACGATCTGTCGGACGACTTCTTCGCACTGTTCCTCGATCCGACGCGGACGTACAGCTGCGCCTACTTCGAGCAGGACGACTACACGCTGGAGCAGGCTCAGCGAGCGAAAGTCGATCTGGCACTGGGCAAATGCGACCTCCAGCCGGGCATGCGCCTGCTCGACATCGGTTGCGGATGGGGCGCCACGGTGATGCGGGCAGTGGAGGGGTACGGCGTCGACGCGGTGGGACTCACGTTGTCGCAGAATCAATTCGAGTATGTCGAAGGGCTCATCGACAACCGCGGTTGGCCCTCGGAACGGGCTTCGGTGCGTTTGCAGGGATGGGAAGAGTTCGACGAACCGGTCGACCGCATCGTCAGCATCGGCGCGTTCGAACACTTCCGCAAGGAACGGTACGACGCGTTCTTCGAGAAGTCGTTCTCACTCCTGCCCTCGGGCGGTCGAATGTTGTTGCACACCATCGTCGGTCACAATCGGCACGACATCCGAGACAAGGGTCTGCCGATCGACCGCAAGCTCCTCGAGTTCACGCGGTTCATCACCCGGGAGATCTTCCCGGGTGGGCAACTGCCGGAACCGAAGTGGGTCGTCGAGGGCGCCGAGCGTGTCGGGTACACGGTCGACCGGGTGCACCCACTCCAGCTCCACTACGCACGAACACTCGACCTTTGGTCGGCTGCATTGGAGCGCCGACATGACGAAGCGGTCGAGATCGCCTCGCAGGAAACGTTCGACACGTACATGAAGTACCTCACCGGGTGCGCAGAGCTGTTCCGGCAGGGCTACGTCGACGTCATGCAGTTCACCCTGCTCAAACCGTGATCCACCACCCGCGAACCGAAAGGGTCCGATCGGTCTAGAGGCGCGCCTTGATGGCGGCATGCACCGACCGCAGCGACGCGCGGTCGGTGCGTACCTCCACCACGTCGATGCCCTCGCCGGCAGCGCTCAGTGCCGCGGGTAGCTCGGCCGGCGTCACCAGCGAATGCCTCGTACCGAAGCCCGCGCACACCGACGCCAGGTCGGTGCGGTGTGGAGTACCGAACACCCGCTCGTGCGCGCCGAGGTAGTCGGGCCCGTCGAAGCGGGGGTCGCCCTGCTCGAGCAACCCGAAGATCCCGCCGCCGTCGTCGTTGGCCACCACGATGGTCAGCCGGCCCGGTCGCGGCTCGGCCGGGCCGATCAACAGACCCGTCGCGTCGTGCACGAACGTCAGATCACCCATCAACGCCACGGTGCGCACATCACGGGCCAACGCGGCCCCGATCGCCGTGGAGACGTTGCCGTCGATACCTGCCACACCCCGGTTGGACAGCACCCGCACGTCTGGTCCCACCCGGCCGGCCAGGGCGACGTCGCGGATCGGGTTCGATGCCCCGACCACGAGCTGCTCACCCGGCGACATCGCGGCACTGACAACCCGGGCCACGTGTAACCCGGTGGGCAGGTCGGTGGCATCGAGGACGGCGTCCACCGCCCCGACCGCTCGTTGATGTGCGGCGGCGCAGTCCTTCAGCCAGTCCTCGTCGGGCTCACCGGTGGTGATGGCTCGCGAACCCGTCGCCAGGACGTTGCCGGAGACGTCCGGCCACCGCGGCCCGGTGGTCAGCGCATACACCCTGATCGACGGGTCGGCGAGCAGCGTCGACACCTGGCGGTGCAGTGTGGGCCGGCCGCAGATGATGGCCTGGGTGGGTCGTACCGCGGTGAGAGCCAGCGGATGCAGCGGGTTCTCGGGGGCGGGTGCCGTCGGTTCGGCGACCGTGGGCAACGCTGCGAGTTCGGGACGGTGTCCGGCGCCGTGCCCGGAGATCACCACGGTCGGCTCGGTGAGGTCGATCTCCACCGGTACGTCCAACTTTCCGACGGCTGTCGCGGTCCACGGCGCGTTGCCGGGCCGTCCGCTGTAGGTGCCGAGGTCGTCGTGCGGTCCGACGCCGGGTTCGGGCACGAGCGGTTCGCGCAACGGGATGTCGAACTGGACGGGGCCCGCGTTGCCGGTGCGGGCTCCGCGCGCCGCGGCCAGCACGCGTCCGACGGCCGAGCGCCACTGACTGTTGGTGTCGAGGTTCTGTTCGGCGAGACCCAGGCTGATGGCGGCACGCACCTGCGTGCCGAAGATCCCGAACTGTTCGATGGTCTGGTTGGCACCCGAGCCGAGGAGTTCATACGGCCTGTTGGCGCTGACCACCACCAGCGGCACACGCGCATAGTTGGCCTCGAAGACCGCCGGGCTCATGTTGGCGACTGCGGTGCCACTGGTCATCACGATGGGCACCGGCTGCCCGGAGGCGACCGCCAGGCCCAGTGCCAGGTAGCCGGCCGTGCGCTCGTCCACCCGGACGTGGAGCCGCAGTCGGCCCGCTGCGTCGGCGGCGTGCAGAGCAAAGGCGAACGGCGCATTACGTGAACCGGGGCACAGCACCGCCTCGCGTACGCCGCCGCGGATCATCTCGTCGACGATCACTCGGGCCTGCAGAGTCGAGGGATTCATTACTTCAGGCTAACCGCGGTCGGGGCGGCGGTCCCGGCCCGATCGGATGCGCCACACGGCCGGTGCTGTCGGGAGAGCACGGGTAGCGTCGGGGCGGTGATTGGATTACCGAGCTCGGTCACTGCGCTGCTGTTCGATCTCGACGGGGTGCTCACCAGTACCGCAGTCATCCACAGCCAGGCGTGGAAGCAGGCATTCGACACCTTCCTCCAGACCTATCCGGCCGGTGACGCCACCCAGAAGCGGCCGTTCGACCAGAACGATTACCTGCAATACGTGGACGGCCGCTCCAGGGACGACGGCATCACCACGTTCTTGCGGTCACGGAACATCACGTTGCCACCGGGCAGCCCGAACGACGGCCCGCACGACGCCACCGTCGCCGGCATCGGCAACACCAAGAACGCCCTGTTCCTCGACATACTCAAAACCAAAGGCGCACAGGCGTATCCCGATGCCGTCGCCTATCTGAAAGCAGCCCAGGAGGCACAGTTGGCCATCGCCGTCGTGACGTCGTCGAAGAACGGCGCGGAGATCCTGCGTGCGACGGGGCTCGAGTCCTACGTCCAGGCCCGCGTGGACGGATTGGTGATCGCCGAACAGGGGCTGGCGGGCAAGCCGGCGCCGGACTCGTTTCTCGCCGGGGCGAAGGCGCTCGGCGTGGCCCCCGCTCAGGCGGCCGTCTTCGAGGACGCCGTCTCCGGCGTGCAGGCCGGCCATGCTGGAGATTTCGGTCATGTGGTGGGCGTCGACCGCACCGAGGGCGACACACACCGCCGCGAGCTGAAACAGTCGGGTGCCGACGTGGTTGTCGAGACCCTCACCGAATTGCTGGATCCCCGATGAGCCAGGGCGGCGGCCTGCAGGTCGCGCCGTGGCAGCTGATCTGGCGCGGAACGAAGGCCGACGAGCTCGCGCACATCGAGTCGATCTTCGCGCTCTCCAACGGCCACATCGGTTTACGAGCCTGCCTCGAAGAGGCCGAGCCGGTGTTCAATCCCGGCAGCTACCTCAACGGATATTACGAGCGGCGCGAACTGCCCTATGCCGAAGCCGGTTACGGTTATCCGGAGGACGGTCAGACCGTGGTCAACGTGACCAACGGGAAGATCATCCGCCTGCTGGTCGAGGACGAGCCGATGGATCTGCGCTACGGCAGTACCCAGGAGCACGAGTGGACCCTCGACTTCCGTGCCGGAACCCTGCAACGGGTCACCGAATGGACCTCTCCCACCGGCCGACGGGTTCGGGTGCGTACCGAACGACTCGTGTCGTTCACCGAGCGCGCGGTCGCGGCCATCCGCTACGAGGTCGAGCCCCTCGACGACGACATGGAGTTGGTGCTGCAGTCGGATCTGCTCGCCAATGAGTCGACGCCACAACAGGGTAAGGATCCCCGGGTGGCTGCAGCACTGGATCGTCCGCTGGTGGCCGACTTCGCCGAAGCACACGGGCACCGCGCCGTACTCGGGCACCACACCAGGGAATCCGGCCTGCGTATGGCAGCCGCCATGGACCACGAACTCGATGCACCGAACTCGGTGAGCTGCGAGGTCCTCAGCGGCGACCTGGCTCGTCTGACCGTCACCGCGAAGGTCGAGGTCGGTCACAAGATCACACTGACCAAGTACCTGGCCTACGGCTGGTCCAGTCAACGGTCGCCGTCGGCGTTGCGGGCCCAGGTCGACGCGGCCCTGGCCACCGCCCTCGACAACGGCTGGGACGAACTGCTCGCCCGCCAGCGCCAATATCTCGACGATTTCTGGGCCGCCGCCGACGTCACGATCGACGGTGATGCCGAACTCCAGCAGGCGATCCGGTTTGCTCTTTTCCACGTGCTGCAGGCCGGGGCGCGCGGCGAAACCCGGGCAATCCCGGGTAAGGGGCTCACCGGACCGGGCTACGACGGTCACGCGTTCTGGGACACCGAGACGTACGTGCTGCCGGTCCTGACCTACACGATGCCCGCAGCAGCGGCCGACGCGCTGCGTTGGCGGCACTCCACGCTGGACAAGGCCAAGAGCCGGGCCCTTGAGCTCGGCCAGGTCGGTGCGATGTTCCCGTGGCGTTCGATCAACGGTGAAGAGTGTTCGAGCTATTGGCCCGCAGGCAGTGCCGCAGTGCACGTCAACGCCGACATCGCCTACGCCGTGGCGCAGTACGTCGCCGCGACGGGTGACGTGCAGTTCGAGGTCGACCACGGACTCGAACTACTCGTGGAGACCGCACGTTCGTGGGTGTCGCTCGGACATCACGACCTGCACGGCCACTTCCGGATCGACGGGGTGACCGGCCCCGACGAATACTCGGCAGTCGCCAACAACAATCTGTACACGAACCTGATGGCGCAGAAGAACTTTCGCGACGCCGCAGAGGCTTGCACGCGCCATCCTTCGGATGCGCGACGACTCGGGGTGAACGACGAGGAGACCGCACACTGGAAGGACTGCGCTGCGCGGATGTCCGTTCCATACGATTCGTCACTCGAGGTCCATCAGCAGAGTGAGTCCTTCACCAGGCAGGCGCTCTGGGACTTCGACAACACCCCGGCAGACAAGTATCCGCTGCTGTTGAACTACCCATACCAGGATCTGTATCGCAAACAGGTTGTGAAACAGGCGGATCTGGTGCTCGCCATGTACCTGCGCGGGGATGCGTTCACCCCCGAACAGAAGAAGCGGAACTTCGACTACTACGAGTCGCTCACCGTGCGCGATTCGTCGCTGTCAGCCTGCGCACAATCGGTGATCGCGGCCGAGGTGGGCTATCTCGACCTGGCCTTCGACTACCTGGTGGAGGCTGCGCTCACCGATCTGCATGACCTCCACCAGAACTCGTCGAGTGGGCTTCACATCGCCTCACTCGCGGGCACCTGGCTCTGCTGCGTCGCCGGGTTCGGCGGCATGCGCGACCACCACGGGACAATCTCGTTCGCGCCGCGATTGCCCTCACGCCTGAACCGGATGGTGTTCCGGTTGGCGATGGGTACCGGGTGCATCGAAGTGGAGATCGATGCGGACGAGGTCACGTATCGGCTGGTGCACGGCGACAAACTCGAGCTGGTACATCACGGTGAGATCTTCGTCTTGAACGACGAGCCGGTGACGCTGGCCATTCCGCCGAATCGGGCTGGCGATCCCCCGGTCCAACCCGTGGGACGCGAACCGTATCGGCGGTCCTCGCCGGTCTGACGCGAGGGTCGCACGGTCGTCACTCTGCCGACATCGCGACCTTTTCGAGAACCGGCACGCAGAGCATCAGCAGCCCACGTTCGGTGTCGGACAAGTGGTTCACGGCCTCGGCCAGCCATTCGTCGCGTTGCCTGCGGTCGGCTTCGAGCAGTGGCACCGCGGCCTCGGTCAGTTCGACCAACTGCCTGCGGCGGTCCACGGTGTCGGTGCGCCGGGTGATGAGCCCGAGGTCCTCGAGACGGTTCATGCTCAACGTCAGTGACTGCACCTTCACCTGCGCTCGTTCCGCCAACTCGGCGACCGTGCTCACCCCGTTGCGGTCGAGGTCGCCGAGGAGGGCCACCTGCGTCATCGTGAGTCCGTGGGCGGGCCGATGTCTGCGCGCCTGCCGGGTGACCGCCATCATCGCCTCCCGAAGACGCGTCGCATCCTCGGTATTCAGTACCCTTGCCGCCGTGTCAGCTCTGGACATACCAAGATCATACTTGGTTTTCACACTGTTCTTCCCGGGTGGAGATACGAAAATCGCAAGCGTAAACTTGCAAACTTGACGCGGTGGATCGGATTGATGATGTTCACCGCCGTGGCGAGTGTCGGCCTGTCCGTGGCCGGGGTCCCCTCGGCGGCGTTGTTCGCCGGCCTCGTGGTGGCAGCAATCCTGGCCGTCGTCGGGTGGGCACCGCGGGCCCGTGGCGACAAACCTCCCATGCCCCGGCCGATCGGGCTGGCGGCCCAGGGAGTGCTCGGTGTGTACATCGGCACGTTGATCTCCACAGACACTCTCTCGGGCATCGGCTCGGATTGGCCTGCCGTGCTCTCCATGGCCCTTGCGACACTTGTGCTCTCGGTGGTCGGCGGGGCACTGCTCGGACTGCATCGCAATGTCGATTCGCTGACCGGGTCACTTGCCCTGGTGGCAGGCGGGGCTTCGGGCCTGGTGGCCCTGGCCAGAGAATTGGGTGGGGATGAGCGCATCGTTGCCGTTGTCCAATATCTCCGCGTCGCGATCATCACAATGTCGATGCCGCTCGTGGCGATCTTCGTCTACGGGAAGTCGGTATCGGGTGGCGGAGGCGAGTTCTCGGAGAATCACGGCAGTCCATGGTGGGGACTACTCGTCCTCGCGGTCTGCATGGTCGTCGGCTATGGGGCCGGCCGAGTCATCCGACTGCCTGCGGCGGGTCTGCTTGGTCCGCTCATCTTGTCGGTCGCCGGAGAATTGCTCGGGATCACCACCGCCGCCGCGATTCCGGTTGTCCTGGTGCAGGTCGCGTATGCGGTGATCGGTTGGCAGGCCGGGCTCGGATTCACCAAGTCGGCCCTCGTGGCCATCGCCAGAATCCTGCCGTTCGCCACCGTGCTCATCGTCGCGATCGCCGCGGCGTCGGCCGGGCTCGGCGCGTTGCTGAGTCTGTGGACGGGCGAGTCGATGTTCGACAGCTACCTCGCCACCACTCCCGGCGGCATCTATGCAGTGCTCGCGACGGCATCGGCCACCGGTGGAAACCTGGCCTTCATCGTCGCGGCCCAGATGCTCCGGGTGCTCATCATGTTGTTCGTCGCGCCGTTTGCTGCTCGCGCGTACCAATGGTGGCTCCGGCGGCGCCATCCTGCCGCCGCATCAGAGGTCGTGTCGGTGTAGTCACACCTGGCCGTCCTCACAGCCCAGGTCACAGCCTATTTGTTTAGCGTTTTGCAACAAGGGTATTCGATCTCACGCGGCTCCCTGGCGCACGGACGGCCAAAACAGCGGGAGACGTGAGTTCGGCCGATCGTCGAAGACATCGATGGGGCATGCCGGGCTGGTACGGGGGCGTAATGGAGCCAAAATGATCATTCTGGGATTGCTTCTGCTGATTCTCGGTCTTGTGTTCAGCATCAACATTCTTTACATCGTCGGAGCCATCTTGATCGTGGTCGGGGCTGTGCTCTGGATTCTCGGCGCGACCGGTCGCAAGGTCGGTGGACGAGCGCACTACTACTGACGTCTGCAGCGGCTCTGCCGCCAGACACCACAATCAACGAGACGCGGTTGGCGAGATTTTTCGCCGGCCGCGTCTCGCGTCAGTAAGGTCGGGGTCATGAGTGATCGGGAGTTCGACGTCATCGTTTTCGGGGCCACGGGATTTGTCGGCAAGCTGACCGCCGCGTACCTGGCCGAGCTCGCACCAGAGGGCACCAAGATCGCCCTTGCCGGCCGCAGTGAACACAAGTTGGCCCAGGTGCGCTTCGACCTGCCGGCACCGGCAGACACTTGGCCCCTCGTGGTCGCCGACATCAACTCCCCCGCCTCCCTCGATGCGATGGCCGCACGCACGCGCGTCATCTGCACCACCGTCGGCCCCTACCTCAAGTTCGGCGAGAGCGTGCTGGCCGCTGCCGCCAACGCGGGTACCGATTACGTCGACCTCACCGGCGAGGTGCCCTTCGTACGCCTGTCGATCGACAAGTACGGCGAGCAGGCCGAGGCGAGCGGTGCACGAATCGTTCACTCCTGTGGGTTCGATTCCGTGCCATCGGATCTCGGTGTCTATCTCCTGCACAAGCGCATCACCGCAGACGAGGCGGGCTCGATGGGTGACACCACCATGGTCGTCCGCAGCTTCCGCGGCGGTGTCAGCGGCGGCACGGTGGACTCCATGCGCGTGATCGCCAAAGAAGCCGCAGATCCCGAGACCCGGCGAACGTTGCTCGACCCTCACGCCCTCTCGACGGCCCCCGGTGAGAGAGCAGGCATCAAACGCAGCGCAGAGCCCAGCGACATGGCGATGATCAGCGGTTCCAAGGTTGATCCATCGCTCAAGGGAACGCTCGCGCCGTTTTTCATGGCGAGCTACAACACCCGCATCGTCCGTCGATCCAACGCTCTGCTCGACGGCGCCTACGGCGACGACTTCCACTACGGCGAAGCGATGTACGTGGGCGGCCTCCCTGGCGTCTCGACGGCTGTTGCCGGTGCCGTCGGCGCCGGGACGGTGGCCTTCCTCGGCGCCATGTCCGTGGGACCGGTACGCAGCGTACTCGACCGAATCCTTCCCAAACCAGGCGAGGGACCGAGCGAAAAGGTCCGCGAGACAGGTCATTTCACCACCGAGACCTACACCACCACCAGCACCGGCAGGCGTTACCGGTCGCGGATGCGAGCCAAAGGCGACCCCGGGTACAAGGCCACCGCTGTCATGCTCGCCGAGAGTGCACTCTCCCTTGCACTGCACCGGGACGTGCTGCCGAATCGGACCGGCGTGCTGACCCCCGCCGCGGCGATCGGCGACGTTCTCATCGAGCGCCTCGAGTCGGCCGGTTTCGTCTTGGAGACCGAAGAACTCACCTGACAGCGCAGCTCGTCACCCCCGGCGAAACGTCAGTCCCAACGGGGGCTTGCTCGGCGGACGAGGTCGAGGATGCTGGTGCTGCGCTCGCTGGTGAACTCACCCTCCGGTTCGCTGGGCCCTCCGGGCACCCACGCGATCTGCGGCACCTCGCACGACATGACGCGGTCGCGACCGCCGGTCTTTGCCGAGTACACGCATTTGTCCGCGGAACGGGTGAGACCGTCGATGACCAGGTCGATGTTCGGCAATCCCTGAGCTGACCGCGTCACAGGGGCGAAGACCGCCCCGACGCTGATGGTCACCAGGCAGTCGCGCGCAACACCTTCGCGCATCCGGTCGGCCGAGCGCACCAGGTCGTCGATGCCGGACACGGCACACATCACCACGAACTCCTCGCCCCCGAACCGGCTGGTCAGAGCCGACGGTCCCGCCTGGCGATCGATGGCGGCCGCAGTGTCACGTAACACCGAGTCACCGAATGCATGTCCATGGGTGTCGTTGACGGTCTTGAAATTGTCGACGTCGATCATCATGAAGCCGACGGCATTTCCGCCCTTGGTCACCGTGTCGAGCAGTCCACCGCTGCGTGAGAGCAGCCCGCGCCGATTCAAAAGGTCTGTCAACGGGTCTGTTTCGCTGAGTCGGGCCACCTTGTCCATCGCCAACCTCAGCGACGCACGCAGCGCCGCCACCATGGACACCGGCACGATGACCGTGATGATCGCCGCGGTGGCCGCTACCAACAGTGCGGTGGACGACGTCACCTCGACGATTGACGACGTGACCGCAAATGCCACCGCGATCAAGGTGAACGCTGCCGTCACCCACCTCGACGACCCCATGGCGGCAATCGCCGGGATCACCGCAAGCAACGACACGATGGCGCGGGCGGCCGCCGGATCGGTCACCACCAGCGACGCCCCGAAGATACACAGCAGGGCGCCCAGACCGATGACCATGAACTCCCGGTCACCCAAACGACCCTGGCGAAGGGTGACCGCGAGGCTCCCGACGGTGAACACCCAGATGACGGCGACGTAGACCATCTGGCCGTCGTTGATGAACGACGGCGCGAAAAAAGCGAACAGGGGCAACGGGGACACGCCGGCAGTACTCACCAGAACAGCTGTGGATCGAGCGTCAAAACGCCCCCAGAAATGCCTCACGACAAGCGACTACCAGCCTAACGAAACAACGGCGCCCGGTGAGGGCCGCAACTCCAGGAGTGGACAGCGATGCATCCAGAACGCGCTCCCCGCACGGCCCCCGATGCACAGCTGGATGAACCGTTTGCAACCAGCTCCGATCACTGTAGTCAAAGTTCGCCACACTCGGCGACGGTGATGAGAATCCCGTTGGGGTCGCTGTACAGTGAGGCCATCTGACGCATGGGTGAGACCCGTGTGTTCACGTCCAAACCGGGCTGGCAGGGAGGTTCTCGGGTGCCGCGTCCTCCAGTGGTGTCGGGTCGCTCGCTCGACACGGACCCTGACTTCCGGAACGCGGTCGACAGCGTCGGAATGGAGCGCCTCGCCGTTGTTGTCATCGGTCTCGATCCCACCGGCCTGCTCGCCGCAGCCGAAGGCTGGGAGCTGACCGAGCGTCTGCGGCCGGCGATGGGCACTGCCATTCGAGAGTTGCTCAGCCCCAGGGCAGACGTGTTCCTGGGTCCGTACGACCACAAATTGCTTGTCGTCTTCGACGCTGTCGCGAACGCCCCGGACAAGGTCGTCACCGAACTCACCGAGCGGATGAGCAGGCCCACCAAGGTCGACGACGACGAGTACTTCGTGCAGGCCCGTCTCGGCGTGGCGTCGGCAGCCGACGTCCCGACCGCGACCAGTCCCAGCCAGCTCGTACAGGCGGCCCTTGCTGCTGTTCACAGTGCCCTGGTGACCGATGTCGCGGTGAGTTACGCGGATTCGGAATCGATCGGGCGGCTGCATCGTGAGGTCGCACGCACCACCGAGCTGTCCAAGTCCGTGGGTAGCGATTTCGAACTCTTCTACCAGCCGATCGTCGACATCAACTCGCTCAAGGCCGTGGGCTACGAATCGCTCCTCCGGTGGCGGGTCGGTGGCGAGATCAGGCCGCCTGCCGACTTCTTGGACGCGGCCGAGGAGACGTCGCTGATCGTGCCCATCGGACGCCTCGGGGTGATTGCCGCGCTCCATCAGCTGGCGAAATGGCATGCCGAGTCGGGTGACCTCGATCTCTTCATGTCGGTGAACTTCTCGGTTCGTCAGTTGAGTGACCCCGGCCTTGCGAAGCTCATCCAGGCAGGTCTCGATGCCACCGGCGTTCCACCGTCCACCCTGTGGATCGAGATCACCGAACGCGATCTGATCCGGATCGGATCCCCGGCAACCCAGACGCTCGTCGAGCTGGACGAATTGGGCTGCATCGTGTGTGTCGATGACCTCGGAACCGGTTATGCCGCATTGCGTTACATGGTGGAGCAGCCGGTGAAGGTGGTCAAGGTCGACAGATCGCTGATCAACAAGGTCGGTACGGACAACACCATCAGAACCATCGTCCGGGCAGTGTGCTCGTTGTCCGACTCACTCGGGATCACCACTGTCGCCGAAGGAGTGGAGCACGACTCCGAGCTGCAGGGATTACGCGAGCTGGGGTTCACCACGGTTCAGGGGTACCTCTTCGGCAAACCCGCACCTGCCGAGAGCTTCGACAACGCTCACCGCTGAACGGCGGCCCGATCGCCGCCGGGCTCGGCGAGGGCCGACAGACAACGATCGATCACCGCGGCACGGACCGCCCAATGCAACCCCGGATGATCACCGGTCGGTGTGACGGTGACCTGTGGCCGGCGGTCGGGTTTCAACTTGCTGACCGCCTTCGGCCCCCGATTCACGGTGAATCTCTCGTGGTCCCACGGCGAGAACAACACATCAGGACGCAGACCTCTGCCTGCCAGCTCTCTGAGCAACAGTTGCGGCGCTTGCACAACGCCGGCCGCTCCGAGTAAACCGACCAGCGGGTACGGCATGTGCTTGCGAAGGGACGGGCCCAGCGTGCCCCGCAGCCGCGCCTGCGCCCTGGTCGACCAGGGCGCACCGGCCCCGGGGCTGTCCACGGGTTGCGAGGCGGCTCCACTGGCGATCGCCATGGCGGTGTCGAACGTTCGAGCGCGCAGACGCCACATCAGCGGGTTCACCATCACCACGTGGGACTCCTCCGGCCAGCATCCGCCGTGAGCGGCAAGCCAGGAACCAGAACACAAGCCCGCGTGGACAATTCGGGACGGACGTTCGGCCGCGAA
This sequence comes from Williamsia muralis NBRC 105860, assembly GCF_001598915.1. Classification (GTDB taxonomy): domain Bacteria; phylum Actinomycetota; class Actinomycetes; order Mycobacteriales; family Mycobacteriaceae; genus Williamsia; species Williamsia muralis. The sequence continues at coordinate 481,725 of NZ_BDAP01000004.1, forward strand.
GTCGAACACCGCACGTGCCTGCTCGACGGACTCCGGGGTGTAGAGCGGTGCAAAATCGTCATCGGCGTCGACATTTCCGGATTCACCGACCCCCGGACGGTCGAAGCGAATGGTCCGACCGTTGAGGCCCGCCACCAGATCACCGGCCTCCACCCACAGGCGCGCCGGACCGGTACGGATGTCGTTTGCGGTGGAGTACGCCATCAGCAGGTTGTCGACTCCACGGGAACTGTCGGCGGGTGCGGTCTCCCACACCACCGTGCCGCCGGGCAACACTGTGATGCTCTTGTCGATGTCGGGACCACCGGCACCGGCCCCGACGGTGATCCGCATCTGTTGCCGAACAGTCACCGGTGCAACGGTTTTCGGCAGGACCGCATCGACCCACCGGGCGATGACCTCGACCGCATGGGTGGGCAACTCGAAGTAGACGGTCTCGGACGCGATGAAACGGGTCGGGTCACCGATCGGGGCAACCCGGGCCCCACGCTGACCGAGTGCCTTGACCACAGGCAGTTCGAGATCGGTGTCCCTGATCGCACAGAGCACAGGCAGCCGCTGGTCGTCGGCGAGGACGTCGGCGGTCACCCGCATCCGGGACAGCTGCGCGGCGGTGGTCGAATGCAGCGAGGCGCCCACCAGGTGCACGCGTTCGTCAGCCGGGTCCACCGGCCCCACCGACATGTTGTGCAGTGCCGACTGACCACGAACGTGGTGCCGTCCGTTCACAACCGGATCCCACAGCACCAGTGCGGCGAGTGATCCCAGGCGGTCGACCTGCTGGCACGCCAGAAGCGCTCCGACCCGAAGTCCTACCAGCGCAACGGTTTCCGTACCGGCATCGCGCACGAACTGCACTGCCGACGCAATGCTGGCCAGCCATCCGTCGGCGGCGCCCGGTGAGTCCTGCGCCCCCGCGGACTCACCGGTGCAGAGGTAGTCGAACCGCAGCACAAGAAATCCTTGGGCGGCCAGCCTTTCGGCGAGCAACTTCATCCCCCGCGTGCTGTCGGCCTGCTCTTTCCCCAGCGGCGGGCACATCACCACACCACCGCGGACCTGACCGTCGCGAGGAGTGCACACCACACCGAACAAAGGGGTGTCCGCGGGCCCGAAGTACGTCAATTGGGTTGTGACGTCTGGCCTCGCGTGCATCACGCCTCGAATCGGGTGCGCAAGTCCGTCGGCCAGCGGGTGACGTCGAGGCCATGGGTGCGCAGCATCGCCAGGGCGATCCGTTCCATGCCGAAACCGACGCACGCGCTGTGGGCGGGCGCGCCGTCAGACGTCTTGATGTCGAAGCTGTGACCGAAGTGCTCGCGATGGCAATTGCACGACACCAGAGCGGTTCCGTCGTCCAGGTCGCCGTAAAGGCGTACCACCAGTTCGGTTTTGAGGCTCTCCTGCAGCTGGTTGGCCGCCAGCATCTTGCCGACGCGGCCGAAGAACGGGTCGTTGGCGGCCACTGCCGTTGCTTCGAGGCCCAGATCGGACAGCACCTGCAGACCTCTGGGTACCCATGAATCACGGTGCTGCTGCGCTGCTTCAGGCGTCCCGACGACAACGAACTCGTGCATCCGGAACGCCTGCATCCGCGCGGGGTCGATGGCGGGTTCATGCCGGAAGCAGTACCCGTACACGTCCAACGTGACGCCGCCGTCCGGTAGCACGCCGCTCAGGCTCGAGTAGCAAGGATGACAGGCAGCAGAGACCAGCATGGTGCCCGCCGGGGAGAGGTGGTGGTCCCAGCTCGCGCCGGCATCCCGATCGCCGAGAAGCTTCCGATGGTCCTTGTTGTCTCCCACAAACGTGGAGATCGAACCCGTCAGGTTGGGAAATGAAGCGATGTAGTCGGTTTTCTCGAAAGACTCCCGCGGAAACACCGGAGGAAAGCGCAGACGGCGAATATCGGAGCCGTGCGCCTCGAGGCCGGCCGACCGGACATACCGGTCGATTCCATCAACGATGTCTTCGAATACAGCGCCTCTGCCGAACAGACCGTCTATGCCGGATGGCACGAGCAGATCAGCGGCGATCAATTCATCTCGAAAGGCGCGACGTGAAACTTCGAGTTCGGTCTCCGCGTGGTCGGTGGTTGTCATGGTTTCCCCCGGTATGCAAGAACAAGTCGCGCATTGTTTGCGCGAATACGGTCATTGGAGACCATCAGTTGTGGCCCGTAGGCATCGCGCAGCAGACGCCCCATCGAGGCCGCGTGATCTTCACGGTAAGCATTGATCCCCACCAGGCCGAGTGCGCCGGCGACCACCTCGACCACTGCTTTGGATGCGTTCAATTTGAGATTGTTCATCGCGATCGCGAATCCCACTGTGGTCTCGAGCTCTCCCGACGCCAGGAAGGTCTCGTAACGTCGGATCTCCTCGGACACCGAGGACGCGAACCGTTGATGGATCACCAGCAGATCTGCGAATGCTGCGGTGCGGTCGGTGGGCGCCCCTGAGTTGCGTTTGGCGTCGGCGCGGATTTGTACCCGCGCCTTGTTCACCGCGGCGTCGGCGATCCCCAGCCACACCGAGGCCCAGAGGGTGTGAGAGGCAGGCAACATCGTGTGCGCGGAAATGGTGGCGTAGTCGACCGGTAGGACGTTGCGGGCGTCGGTGTCGGCTTTGAGCTCGAACCCGGGACTGCACGTACCCCGGAAACCCAGGACGTCCCACGTCCCGGTCTTCTCCAGCACGGTGTCGGCGGCGGGACAGATCACCAGGACCTGGTCGCTGGGCGGACTGTCGGGGCCGCGCCGGGCAGTGGCACAGATGTGATCGGCGTACTCGCCGTAGGAGATCACCGGGGCGTTCTTGGACAGCGTCACGCGGTCGCCCTCGACAACCACCGCGCAGGTCGATGACCGGACGTCGCCGCCTGTGGTGATCTCCGTTGTCGCCGAGGCGAGCAGCGACTCGTTCTGCGCGATCGATCGGGTCAGCTCGGCGATGTCGCCTTGCGCACCGTGCCAGCGGAGCGTCAGGGCTTGCGTGTGATGCATCGCGAAGACCATGGCCGCCGAACTACACGCGGCTCCCAGGGCACGGGCGTACGACGCCAGTTCGGTCATGCCTGCCGACCTACCTCCCAACTCGGTGGGCAGCGAACACGACAGGAGTCCGGCATCTTTCATGGCGGTGACGGCCTCGACCGGGAATCGCGCGTCGCGGTCGACGATGTGCGCGTTGGCAGCTGCCGCTTTCACCGCGCCCGTGACATCGATCGGTGAGGCGCCGTCGCGCGTGGAGTCGACAGTCATGGAGGACCTCTGTACGGGTAGGGCGCGTGGTGCGCGATGACGCCCAGCCGAACTGTATGACGGGCAATGGCTCCTGGTCGTACTGTAATCTACATCGCTATATGCGGAAAACGTGGACGGCAGAATGGATTCCACTGTCATACGTTTGAAGGCTCTTCTCGCACGGGCGACTTGCTACTGAAAGGATCGTGTCGGTGAAAGATCAGATTCGCGACATCCTCGCGGCACACGGGAGACTCGCCGTGGACGCACAGTCGGTTGAGGACGACGCAGACCTGTACGAGCTGGGCCTGACCTCGCACGCGAGTGTGAACGTGATGCTGGCGCTCGAGGACGAGTTCGATGTCGAGTTCCCCGACGAAGATCTGAAGAAGGCCACATTCGCGACGGTCAGCAACCTCGAAGCGGTGGTGAGCAAGCTTCTCGCCGGTGTCGCGTGAGCTTGCCGGCGGCGCTGACGATCAGCAACACCGCTCAGCCCCACTTCTCCCACAGCGGAGACCGGATCTGGCCTGAGACGAACTGCTATGTCGACCTGTGGATCGAATTGCTCCATGCGCTCGGCCACGATCCGGTACCGGCCTTCGCCTGCGCGCTCTCAGCCGACCACGACGGTCAGCAATGGAGCTTCCTCAAGGTCGCCCCAGAAGACATCCGGCGACTCTACGGCCTCGAAGTCACCGAAGAGAACGTGTGGCTGCCACTGCTGGAGACCATCGAAAGCGGTCCTGGCCGCGGCATTCTCCATACGGTCGAGGTCGACAGTTGGTGGCTCCCCGACACCGCCGGCACCGATTACCACCGGAATCATGTGAAGACCACGATCATTCCGACATCCGTTGATCGATCCACGCAAACCATGAGCTATATCCACAATTCCGGGATTCATTCCCTTTCCGGAGCTGATTTCACGGGAGTATTCGGTCTCGCCGGGACAGAAGAGGGTTCGCTACTGCCCTACGTGGAACAGATTCGTTCTTTTCCTGAACGAGCCCACGAGGATTCGCTCGTGCCCATCGTTCGCGAGCATCTGGCGCGCCGGGCACCGGGTAATCCGGTAGAGCGCCTCGGCCACGGTGTCCGGGAGGCCGTCGCGTGGCTTCCTGGTGCCGGGATGGAGACCTTTCACCTGTGGGCCTTCGCCACATTGCGTCAATGCGGCGCCACCGCCGAGTTGGCAGCAGACCTCAGTCGCCACCTCGCTGCCGGTCCGGCACCAGGGGCCGCTGAAGCGGTCGAGCCATTTCTCGACGTGGCCGCCGGAGCGAAGGCGGTTCAGTTCAAGATGGCTCGGGCCGCGCGCGGACGCCAGGTGGACGTCGGCGAGGGTCTCGACAACATGGCTCGATCATGGGCCACGGCCATGCAGACCGTCGCCGACGCCGTAGCGCGATGAGTCCGATCACCGGGTGGAAGCTCTTGGGCACCACACCCGGTGCGGCCATGACTTCCGAAGACGTGCAAGACCTTTGGCCCGACGCCGTCGACGTGGAGGATGCCACCGTCGTCGGGGCCGTGGACCAGGCACTGTCGCGATGGGGCGACAACGTCGATGCATCCGACTGGTGGTTCACGACCACGATCGAGACGGCGCAGGACTCGTGGGTCGACTTCGCGGGTGTGACCGCGCCGGCAACGGTTTATCTCGATGACCGCCCGGTGGCCGAGGTCGAATCGATGTTCCTACCGGTATCGGTGGCCGTTCCCGCCGGCGACAACCGGCTGGTGGTGCACTTCCCCGCCCTGGACGCCGTGCTTCGCAAGCGTCGACCCCGCGGTCGGTGGCGATCAAGTCTGGTTGCAGCGCAGGGCTTTCGGTGGTTGCGGACAACGTTGATCGGTCGCGCCCCGGTGTACTCCGGGGTGTCCCCTGCAGTGGGATTCTGGCGTCCGGTGGCCCTACGGGATCTCGGCCGTGCCCGCGACGTGGTGGTGCAGGCCGATCCGCGCTCCGGTCGGGTGACTGTGCGTGGTGTCGCACCGAGCCCAGGCGACGTCTTGATGTCCGTGCACCACAAGGGCACCGAGCTCACGGTCGGCGCGGCCACCGCCGACTCGGATGGGCAGTTCACGGTCTCGGCAACGGTGCCCGAACCGGCGCTGTGGTGGCCCCGCGGTTACGGGGATCAGAGCCTTTATACCGCCATCGTGACCATGGCGGGACAACCTCTGTGCGAGAAGGACTTCGGATTCAGAACCGTCGAGATGACCAGCGCCCATGAACACTCCGGGAGCCAAGGCTTTTCCATCGCTGTCAACGGCATCGACATCTTCTGCCGGGGTGCGGTGTGGATGCCACCCGACCCACTTCGACTGACCAGTCCGGCCGCGACCACACAGAAACACCTCCAGCTGCTCGCGGACGCCGGTACCACCATGCTCCGTGTACCCGGTGGCACGGTATTCCCCGACGCGGAGTTCTGGTCGTACTGCGCTGATCTCGGAATCTTGGTGTGGCAGGACACGATGCAGGCGACCTTCGACCCACCCGAGGACGTCCAGGACTTGCTGTGCGCCGAGATGCGTGAGCTTCTGCGGACGGTGTCGGGCAACCCTGCGTTGGCTGTGGTCAGCGGCGGAAACGAACTCATCCAGCAGCCGGAGATGCTGGGTTTGGCGCCCGAGCAACGCGATGTGTCGGCTCTGTCGAGAGCGTTGTCACTCGTGGTCGCGGCAGAGTCCGACGCGGTGTTTGTCGTCGCCAGCCCATCGCCGCCCCCCGGTAGCACCGACCTCGCGATCCGTCCGGATTCCGGTGTGGCGCACTGGTTCGGCGTCGGTGGATACCTGCGCCCTCTGGCCGACGTCAAGACAGCGGGTGTCCGATTCGCAGCCGAGAGCTTGGCGTTTGCCATCCCGCCGTCTGCGGACGCAGTGGACCGCCACTTTTCCGGCGCGGCGGTGGCCGGCCACGATCCACGCTGGAAATCGGGGGTTCCGCGGGACCGAGGAGCGTCATGGGACTTCGAGGACGTGCGCGACCACTATGTGGCCGAGGTCTTCGACGTCGATCCATTGATGGTGCGCAGGACTGATCCCGAACTCTATTTGCAGCTGGGGCGGTTGGCCGTCGCCGAGGCGATGCTCGAGTGTTATGCGTTCTGGCGCCGGCACGACTCCGGATGTGATGGCGCGCTGGTGCTGTCGTCCAAAGATCTGTGCGCGGGCGCGGGATGGGGACTCATCGACATCGATGGGCAACCGAAGGCGCCTCTCCAAGCGCTCGCGCGACTGTGGTCGCCTGTTGCGCTCCGCCTCGCATCCGCGGGTCTTTCCGGAGTTCGTATCGACGTCTACAACGACGGACCGGGTCCCCTCGAGGGGACCCTCGAACTGATCGCCACCAACTCGTCCGGCCACCCGGTGACCGAGGCCCGCAGGCCGATGTCCGTCGATGCGCATTCGTCGACGACGCTGCACGACTCCGATCTGACTGGCAGGTTCACCGACTTGTCCCACGCCTACGGGTTCGGCGAACCGGTGGCAGACGCGGTGCAGGCGACCTTGGTTGTGAAAGACGTTGTCGTGGCGCGTGATGTCCACGTCATCCGTTCGACGGCACACCAGGGGATCATCGAACTGGATGCGAAAGCCGTCCTGGCGGATGGTCGGTGGTGGCTGGAACTGTTGTCGCGCACCACTCTGCGGTACGTGGAGGTCGACGCGCCGGGATGGCGGCCCGCGGACAACTACTTCCACCTGGCTGCGGGCCTGCCATACCGGGTACCGCTCACCGCTTTCCGAGACCACGCCGGCAGGCCTCCCAAGGGTTCGGTCACCTCGATCGACGCTCTGACCGTCACTCGTTTTGCCGCCGACGATCGCTGAATGCGCCGCACATGCACATGGATCTCCCGCCGGGCACCCGCATCGGATGCGATCTCGTGGCCCTCGACGAGGTGCGGAACTCACTGTCCCACTTCGGCGGAAGGTTTCTCGATCGGGTGTTCACCGCAGCCGAGGTAGCGTACTGCGCCGGCCGTGTCGATCGGCTTGCCGCGAGATTCGCCGCCAAGGAAGCCGTGATCAAAGCCCTTGCCGACACCGACATCCCGACACCGATGCAGGAGATCGAGGTGGTGATGATCGACGGGAAGCCTCGGGTCGAATTGCACGGGTCGATGGCCGATCGTGCCGTGGAAGCCGGGTGGACAACAGCACAGTTGTCGTTGTCGCACACCGACTGTCACGCGATGGCTGTGGTTGTGGTCAGTCTCGCCGGTTCGTGAAGACCGGTTCGAGCAGATCGGCCAGCTTCTCGACGGTGGTCCGGAGCTCGAAGTCGTGTTCGACGAGTGCCCGTCCCGCTGCGGCGAACCCGGCGACGTCTTCCCCACCGGACACCACCGACTCGAGCGCGTCGCGAAGGTCCTGCGCGTCACCGGGCCGGGCAAGACGTCCGGTCACCCCATCGACGATGATCTCCGGAATTCCCGACAGCGACGTCGACACACACGGCAGGCCCGAGGCCAGTGCCTCCATCAACGCGACCGGGAGACCTTCCATCTGCCCATCTGCGGCCACGACGCTGGGCAGCACGAACAGTTCGGCGGCCGCCAGCTTCCCGGCCACAACGGTTTCCGTCTGAGCGCCCAGGAATCGGACGCGGTCGGCCAGACCGAGCTCGAGGCTGAGCTGTTCGAGTTCGGCTCGTAGTGGCCCGTCTCCGATGAGGTCCAGCTGGATGCGATCGACGCCGGGGCCGCCCGTGGCCAAGGCACGCAGGAGCACCTCGTGACCCTTGTATTCCTGTAACGACGCCACACACACGGCACGTATCGGGCCTTGTGCGGGAATCACCCGCGGCTCGAATCGGTAGCCGGAAGTGTTGATGCCGCAATGCACCACGTGTACATCTGTCCGGGTGTGCAGCCCGGTCAGGATCGCCCGATTGAAGTCCGAGATGGTGACCACCAGCGCGGCATCGGACACCTTGCGGGAGAGCATCACCTGGTCGACGTACAGATCGTGGGCGTGTGCGGTGAAGCTGTACGAGATGCCGGTGAGACGGTGGCACACCCAGGCCGCCAACGCCGGATACGTCGCGTAATGCGCGTGAATGTGCGCGCGGCGGGATCTCGGGGCGAGGTCGCTCGCGTGTGCACATCCGATCGCGGTGGTCACCAGGGCCCGGGCACCGAGCCGCGGCGCCCGCAGGTGCTCACCGATCACGGTCGCGAGGACACCGAGGAACGCCAGCGGGTGCCGCCCCAGGGCCCAGAACACTCCACGCGCGATCGCCGCAGCTCCGGGCCGCACCAGCACCGCCGCCCATCGCTCGGCCACCGAATGTACTGCGGTGTCCGGCGACAAGAACAGCGACCGCACCGAGACGTCAAATCGACCAAGACCGGCCAGCCCATCGAGCTCGCGAACGATGAACGTCTCCGATGTCCGCGGGAACCGCGACACCATGTAGACGATCTCGGGCTTGCTCACCTTCTGCGTTCTGCCGCTTCGGAATACAGTTCGTGCAACCGCTGTGCCCAGGACGTGGCCGAGAACTCGCTACGAGCGCGCAGGACCGCGGCATCGCCGAGCTGTTGACGCCGACCGGGATCGGCGATGAGTTCGCCCAGGGTGTCGGCAAGGGCCTGAGGATCGTTGGGCTCGAACAGAAGTCCGGTGGATCCGTCCGCGACGATGTCGGGGATCCCACCGATCCTCGAGGCGGCCAGTGCGCGGCCCGAAGCCATGGCCTCGATCAGCACCGTCGGCAGATTCTCGCCATGCGTCGAGGGCAGCAGCACGATGTCCGCGGCCCGGTAGACATTCGGCATGTCCGACCGCACCCCGGCGAAGACAACCGAGTCTTGTAGACCGAGCTGCGAGACCTGGTCACGGAGCTCTTTTTCCAGCTCTCCCCCGCCGACCAGCGACAGCACAGCCGTCGGGAAGCGCTCGAGAACCTTCGGCCACGCCTCGACGGCAACGGGAATTCCCTTGAAGTCCCGGAACGCGGCAGGCAGTACCACCAGCGGCCCGTCGGCGCCTCCGAGTTCCTGCCTGACAGTCGGGTCGGGTTGTCCGGGAGTGAAGTTGGCAATGTTGATCCCGTTGTGCATCACATCCCAGTTCCCCGGGAGTCCCCGGGGACGGTATTGCTGCTGAAACGATTCCCGCGACGCCTCGGAGACGAACAGTGCGCGGTACGACCTGTCCGCGGCTGCCACCGCCAGTCGTTCCCGGGCACCCTGGCGACCCGACAGTGGGCGTGCCACATGGTGAAACGTGCAGATCGCCGGTCGTCGGGCGATGGCCGCGGCGGGCACCGCAAGCGTGATCGCCATCTCGAGGTGGGCATGGACCACGTCGAAGTCCGACTGTTTGATCTCGCGCACGAGCTTGGGCAGCGCGCCGGGATCGAGCAGACGCTTGATGCCCAGGGCCCGGGTCTTGATTCCCGCTTCGGTCAGGATCTCGGTGGTCTTGTCGGCATCGGCGGCCGACGACAGGACGCTGACGAACTCCATCTCCACCGGACTGTCGCGGAAAGCGACGGCCAGTGGCGCGAGCAACGTCTCGGCCCCTCCCATCCGGAATGCATCGATGAGCAACAGCACACGCAGTGGACGGGTCACCTCAGGACCTGCAGGCGTTTCCAGGGTATCGACTCCATCCCGTCATAATCCCATCGCAAGCCGGCATTGGTGTACACCTGCCCGATGGAACCGGCGGGCGCCTGCGTATCCAGCTCGAAAGCGACGCTGAGCGACGTGCCGCCGACATCCATCGCGTATGCGCCGTACTGCTGCATGGCCTTTGCCACCGCACGCACGCCTGGGGCGAGGTTGAGCGTGCTCAGATTGAGCGTGGGGTCGAGCCGTAGCCTCGCACCCTCGGGGATGCAGTCCGAACGCGTCGACGGACCGTCGGTCTTGATTGCCGGGCTACGGAAGATCCCGGCACAGATGTTGTCGGTTTGAACCGCGAGTGCGTGCGGGATCACCCCGTTGCGGATCTCGGCCAGCCGGATCACCCCGGCAAGGCGCGAGGCGCCCGAACCCGTGCTCGCTCCGCCCCATCCGGAGCCGTCGAGGCGGTTGATCGCGCCCCACTGGGTTGTCCACTGACTCCCGGACTGGTTTGCGCGCCAGAACTCGTAGATCCGATTGGCGCCCTGGTCCACGACCACCATTGCGCCGTCGCTGCCGGTGTGCGGTTTGGCGCCATTGGGGATCGGCACCTGGTATCCACTGAAAGGGCATGTGCCCCAACCCTGCTGGGTACATTGCACCGTATATTTCGGCGTCTGCGCATCGGCCGCGTAGATGGGTATCCCGAACTCCCTCATCGAGGCGTACATCCGCCCGTTCCGGGATGCGTAGGCGCTCATTGCCGAACTGTTCGGATCGAGTGCCGCATTCCACGAGATCGCGGTGTTCCAGGGACTGTTGGTGGCGAACGGTTTGCCCAGCGACGCACCGTTCGACGGATTCTCAGATCTGAACACCAGCACGGCCGTGGACGCGACGATCATCGCGACAAGCGAACAGATGAGCGCAACTCGCCACGTCATGTGGATGTTGAGGTGCCTTGCGATGGGGTGACGGCTCATTTACCTCTCCCTGTTCGGACCATTGCTTCATCCAGCGATTCGATGACGGTGCCGGCGGCCACATCCCATGCCTGCGACAACCGCTGCAGGCCGGCGTCGCCGAGTTCACGTGAGCGGACCGGATCGGTCAGCAACGCGATCATGGCCCCGGCGAGGGCCACCGCGTCACCGGGCGGCACCAGCAACCCGGTCACCCCGTCGCGGACCACCTCGGGCAGATCTCCGACGGTGGTCGCGATCACTGGGCGCCCGAAGGTGTAGGCGAGGTGGGCGACACCGCTCTGGCTCGCCCGGATGTACGGCGTGATGACAACGCGGGCGGACTCGACGATGGCCGGGACCTCTTCTACCGCAATGTATCCGGCGTGTGTGCTGATGTTCCCGATCTCATCGGCCCGCCGCAGCAGGCTGTCGAGGTCGATGTCGGCGCCGACCGCCCCGGCGAGAACCAGCCGGGCGTCGGGTAGATCGGCTCGGACGATGGCAAAAGCGTCGAGGAGGACATCGATGCCTTTGTAGGCCGTCCACGTACCGAAGAAGAGCGCCACCTGACCGGACTCCGAAACAGGCGCGAGGACATGCGATGTCCGTAGGGCACGTTCATCGCCATGCGGGATGACGACCACCGGGCCGGCGGGGTCGAAGTGTTCGAGCACCAGGTCCCGTGTGCGCGGCCCCAGTACAAACGCGACGTCCATCTGCCGCCACGCGGCCGAAAAGGCGTTGTCGACCAGGATTCCCGACTTCGGCGTGCTCGTGTCCTTCGCGTCCGACCTCGGCAACGGCTCATGCGCCACGATCCCGAAGACGGCATTTCTCACGATCTTGGTGATCATCACCACGAACATCGGCTCGAAAGAGAAGCGCCAGTGCGACCACAGCACGGCGCCGGGACGGATACGGACGAGTGCAACTGCCAGTACCGACCACGCCAGCACGAGCTGCCCGGCACGCAGCACACGGCGGGCCGCCGAGAACCACGCCGGCCGGACGGTGTCGTCTGCCGGATGCCACGTCGGCAGCAGCGGGCGAATGGTCAAACCGCGTGACGGTGCCAGCTCCGGCCTGGGCCCGGTGATGAGCACAACCGGCCGTCCCGCCTCGGACATCGCATCACCCAATTGCACTGCGAATTGGAACAATCCACCTGATGGGGAGAACTCCACCAGCACAATCGGGCGCGTAGTCATCGCTGCGCCCCGACCAGATCCTGCTCGCCCGGCCGCATGTCCCCGGCGGGCCGCCGACGGACTCGGCGCAGCACCGCCGCTGTTGCGCCGGCCGCACCTGTGCCCAGAACCAACGCCAGCAATACCGAAGTCACCGAATGTTCCGTGTGAGACGTCTCGTACGGATTCCCGACGTTGACGATGGAGTATTCGTCATCGGCACCCACCGCACGAACCCGCTCGCGTGCCTCTTCCACAGCGGACCTCAGCCGGGTCTCGGCTGTCGCGGCGTCCGCGTCCGTGAGGCTGATGGTGATCACTCCTCGAACTGGGTCAGCGGCCACGGTGGCCGGCGAGTCGGCAGACCTCATGATCGCCGAGTAGGTCGGGAGAACTGGGGTGCGAGAACGTATGTCGAGCGCGTATCCGAAGTAAGTATCACCCGAATCGCCTCGAGGTAACAGCATCAGCTGCTGATTGGCCGTCGTGTCGTGAGAAGCCGTCGACCACAACACCGTTCCGGCGACCACGACTCCGACGCCCAGTGAACCGCAGACGACCACCGCAGTTCGTCGACCGCGGACAAGAGCCCGCGCCTTCACCGGACCTCCCGTCGACGCCAAGAACGCCGCCAGCGCGATGACAAGAGCGAAGGACCGGAAGTAGGCCAGGTGGAGGAAGATGCTCGCGGCAGACCAGGCGATCACTGCCGCCAGCGCAGCAGCGAGCAGGGTGCGGCGGTTGCCGGAGGTGACCGAACCCATCCGCAGGATCACCACGGCGACCACTCCACCGACCATGATCAGCCAACCGAGCAGGCCGACGATGCCGGTCTCGGCGGCAAGCTGTGCGTACAGGTTGTGCGGGGCGTCGGTGGGATGCACCACCGCTGTTTCCACCGTCCCCGCATATTCGGGCACCCGCGTGTAATAGGTGCCGGGTCCGAAGCCGTACATCGGGCGATCATCGAACATCGCCCACGCGATCTCCTGAGCAGCCTTGCGTCCCAGGATCGACGGGTCGATCCCGTAATCGACGTCGGCGGCGAACACGTCGTTGACCAACGCCGACAACCTGTTGCCCACACCGGGGATCACCAGCACGAGCGCGAGGAACGGTACCGCGACCAGGCTCCAGCGCCGGACGGCCGGGCCGCTCGCCACGATCCAGACCAGCACGCCGACGGCCGCGGCGAGGAAGGTGCCTCGCGACTGCGTCAGGTACACGCCGATCAGGAGAGCGACTGCCGAACCACCCCACAGTGCCGTCGCGATGCGATCGTTGCGGCGGATCGACCGGGTCAGCAGCGCGCACGCAAGAGGCATGCCCATCACGAGGTTTCGGCCCCAGAAGTTCGAGTCGGGAAGTGGCCCGCCGTACCGCAACGTGGTGGTGAGTTCACCGGAGGCCTCGGTGACCGTGGAGAAGCCGCCGAAGGACATGGTTCCGCTGAACACGACCTGATTGACCAAGGCGAGCAACGACAACACTGCGAGCGGAAGAACGATGGCCGCGACCGTCACCCAGGGTCGTTCGCTCAGCTGCGCCAGCATCAGGACGATCAACAGGAACACGCAGTCGAGGAGGATGCGCCGGAAGGTCCACATCGACTCCTGGTTGTCGACGCTGCCGAGGATCGCAATGGCCTGCGTCCCAAGGTAGATACACACCAGGCCGGCGAAATAGGCAGTCCAGCGGTTGATCTTCGCCCTGCACTCGGGCGAACGCAATGCAATACCGATGGTCAGTGCGCCGAGTGCAAGCGACGCAGGGAACACCGGCAATTGAGCGTGCAGTGCCACGATCCCGGCGAGGTTGAGGACCTCGGACACCACGAGTATCAGCAGTGTCACGAGCGGCCGTCGCATCGCATAGACGGCGACGGCAACCGCGAACGGCGCCGCGGCGACCAGTAGTGGTTTAGGTCCGAGCAGCGCGATGGATCCCGCGATGGCCAGGCCGGTTCCGATCAGGAAGATGATGGGGTCGTTCTTGTCCATCACCGGCCGGAGAGTGGTCATCCAGCCTGTCCCGGCGTGGGTCGATAGGCCGCGTACTCGTTGCCTGGTTCATCGCGGCGGTCCACAGGCGGCGTGCTGCCGTCCGTGCGGGACTGCACTTCCGACGGCTCGGGACGCTGGTCAGAACGTCCATCGATGTCGCCACCGGATCCGGGCCGGCCGGAGCCATGCCGAGCACGCGGGTCGCGCCTGGTCCGCGCGATCAGCAGTCCTACCCCGAGGCCAAGCACGAGTCCGGCGATCGACGCCGCCGGGATCAGTTGCGCCTTCGAGATACCGGTCGACGTCGCAGTACCGCCGGGTGCAGAGATTTCTTTCAGGACAAAGGGACCGGAAATGCTGGCCGCGTCCGCGGAAGCCACCTCGAGAACCTTCTCCAGCCCCTTCTCGGCGGCCTCACCGGATTTCGCGGTCATGGTGGCCTCGATCAAGGTGGTGTCCGCGACCGCACCCGCGGTGAGGGTCAGTTCGGACGCGGGCACACCGGCGGACTGCGCGGCCTGTTCGAGCCATCGCCGATCGGCCAACACGATCGCGGCGGTACGGGTGACCTGTCCACGGCTGAGAATTTCCCAGTAGTACGACGACTCGGCGGGCGGGACTCCCGGCGCCGGCATCATCACAACGGTCGCCTTTGCTTCGTACGAGGGTGTCGCGGCTGCCGAATACACCAGCGCTGCAGCGAGTCCGAGTATCAATCCGACCACGGCGCACAGGGCCGCGATTCCACGGCCGGGCGCTCGCAGGAATGCAATCATCTTCATCCTTAATTCCTCGACACGACGCGGTGCCGACCTTGAGAGCCGGACACACCACGGTGCGGCTCATTTGCATTAGACACGACCAGCGCGCGCGCTGTGGCGGGTCCGGTACGGCGATGCCGGCCCGGGGCCACGTTGTTTTCGCTACGCCGCGGTCGTGTACCCGCCGGGGCACGGTGTCGGCCCGGCGTTGTCATGGTGGGATTCTTGCCCATCGTCTTCATCACGATGCCGTACCCCGACGCGAACAGCAGCGGCGCCGTGAATCGCAACGCCACCACATAGATCAGCAGACCGGCCAAGGCGAGCAGCACCAACACCAGCGGCGCCGGCAGTGTGCGGATCATCCGGTGCAGACCGATAAGGGCCACGCCCATCACCACCGCGGCGGCCACCGGCCGGATGATCGAAGGCACGAGCTGGTTCCAGGACAGGGACAGAACCCGGCGGACCACGATCATCCGAACAACGAAGTGGCCCAACTCGACACTGAGCAACGCCACCGCGACCAGTACCGCGCTGTGGCCGGCAGCCCACCAGATCGGGACGATCAGCGCCGCGAACTTGCCGGCATTGATAGAGGTGAGAATGCCCGGTCGGCCGATCGCCTTGTAGACATCACCCGAATGGAACGACGCCGAGTACACCACCGCGTAGATCGCCAGCACCGACAACATCGGATCCGCGGCCTCGTACTGCGAGCCGTACATGGTCGCGATGAGGGCGTCCGAACTGACCGCGAGGCCGATTCCGATCGGCGCCGTCAAAGCCACCACCACACCGAGGGTCTGGACATAGTGGCTGCCCAGCGACTTGAGGTCGTGTTGCAGCCGCGACAACGAACTGAACAGGACATCGCTGATGACGCCACAGAGACTGAGCACCACCAGTTCGGGTATCCGGTACGCCAGCGTGTAGAGGCCCAGTTCGGCGTCACCCTGACGGCTGCCGATGGCGAGGTAGTCGACGTTGTAGATGCCGAAGGCGAGGAGGGTGACCGCGGTGACCGGTAGCCCGAACTTCAACAGCGACTTGGCCTCGGGTCCGTCGAAGCCGAAACGCAGGGTCGATCCGGCCACCTTCCAATACAGCAACATGGTCACCGTGACGCCGGCCAGCTGTCCCCAGATGAGGCTCCACACGCCGTATCCCGCAACCGCGAGCCCGATGGTCAAGATCGTCTTGAGCAGCGCTCCGATGAACTCGGGGAAGATGCGGCCGCGAAAATCTATGTTGCGGCGCAGATATGCGGTCGGCACCACGCTCAACGCCGAGATCGTGAGACCGATGGCCAGCACCTGGATGAGGGGTTCGAGGTCCGGATGGCCGACCAATTCGGAGGTCAGCCCCGCGGTACCGGCCAGAACGGCGCCGATCAGCACACCGAAGACAACCGACAGTGTCAGGCCGGTCGGGGCGATCTGGTCCCACCTGCGACGGCTCTGCACCAGGGAAGCGCCGACCCCGAGATCTTTGACGAAGTCGAACAGATTCACCACGAGGAGAGCGAAAGCGAAGAGGCCGAACTCGGCGGGATCGAGCAGACGCGCGAGCACGATTGTCATCACGAGCGTGGAACTCTTGCTCAGCGCGAAAACGAGGTAGTTCCAGGCGGCTTGACGACCGGTGGCCGGCACGGACGTGTCCACACGCTCGAGGACGTCGGTCTGGGCATCCCACATCGCCGTCGGGAGGGGCGGGAAAACAGGCAGGGTTATCGCGTTGGCGTTCTCATGATCGAGTTGATCAATCGGGCGAGGTGAGCCATGCATGATGCGGCTGTCTCAATCCTCTCCCCACCACCGATTCCTACAATCGCGGGAGTCGCACCTGCCTGCCCCGGAATGCCGGGCTGACTCGATGGTAGTCGCTGCCGGCCGCAATCGGCGGGAGCACCGTGCACGACTCAGCCGATTTCAACCACCTCAAAACCGGCCGCTGAGCGGGATTTTCGCCCGGCCGGGCAACGTCCACACCGTGACGCGTTGTCCGCACCAGACCGCTACGCTCGCATACAGGCCAGGCTCGGACACTTCATCGGCGACTCGGCAAACGCCGCCCGATCGTCCGAGTACCCGGTTGTTTCCCTGCGACGGAGGTCAGATGCCGAAAACGGTTGCACTTGTCAGCGCGGTGCATCCCTATCCGGTCGATGCAGGTAAGAAGGTGGTTCTGGCCGGGATCATCGACTATTACCGCGATCGTCTAGGTGCAGAGAACGTCCACTACGTCTTGATCGGCGACGGCGTCGGACCCCAGGACTTCCCGGTGCGGCTGCATCCACTTTCCAAACCGGCAACTGCCGCGGCACTGGGAAATGTTCTGACCCGTGTTACCACCGGCCGTTCGAGCCTGCAGGAAGCACTGCTCCGATCAGCTTCGGTCGCAGTCGAAATCGATCGCACATTGCAAAAACTAGATGCCGAAGTAGAGATCTTTGACACAGTCCGCCTGGCCCAATATGCAGGCAGCGAGCGCACGCGACGACAGATCTGCTACCTCGACGACCTCTTCTCCGAGCGGTACCGGGCGATGCTCGACGCCGCGAGACGGTATCCGGATGTCCGGATCAGTCCGCTCGGTAACTTCGCCGCCCACGTACCGCGCGCGTTGCGTCCACTTGCCGACGAGAGGCACACGCAGCGCGGTTTGATGCGTGCCGAACGCAGACTGGTGCGAAAGAGCGAGGACCGAGCGGCACGCTTGTTCCCGCGCAGCCTCCTGGTCAATCAGCGCGAGGCAGAACACCTCATCCGGCGAGCCGGTGTCGACGAGATGAAGGTGCAATCCATTCCGCCGTTGATCGCCGAGCCGGGAACACACCGTCGCGAATACGGTGGCGCACCGGAGTTCATCTTTCTCGGGCTGCTCTCGCTCCCACACAACGACGACGGGCTGCGTTCTTTTCTGACGTCCGTATGGCCGTTGGTGCTCGCACGGGTCCCCGGGGCGAGGCTGCGGGTACTGGGTCGAGAGCCGTCCAGGGAACTGCGTGAAGCGGCGGAACGATTCTCGCAAAGCGTCTCGCTAGAAGGCTTTGTCCCCGATCTCGGCGAACTCTTCGGACGGGCTGCCGCCACCGTCAATCCGCTGAGGTTCGGTTCGGGTATCAAGCTGAAGGTGATCGAGGCGCTCGGGCGGGGGGTACCTGTTGTTTCGACCGAACTTGGGGCCGAGGGAATTACGAGTGGAGCTTCCCACGGTGTCCTCCTCGCCGACGAGCCCGCGGAATTCGCCGACGTGATGGTGGGCCTCACCTCCACCCGATACAACAACGAGGTGTCCCAGGCCGCCCGAGCCCATTTCGAATCGACCTATTCGCGTGACGCCGTATTTCGGCGCTATGACGCGGCATTCGATCTGAGCTGAATCAGCAACTGTGCTGGTCGGCGTATAGCATCCTGGAAGAGGGACGCGGTCCGCCGCTATCGATCGTCAAACGTGCAGTGCAACGAGACCAAGTGAGGCCATGTCGCCGCAGAAGACGCCGCGTCCGCAGATCCAGAGGGGTGAATTGACAGCCGAGTTGCCACGACGCCGCTATCGGTTCAAACCTCGGCAGCGGATCGACGTCAGTCTGGTCATGCTCGACGTGGTCGCAATCGTGATCACGGATCTTCTGTTGGTGCGCCCCATCTCGTCCACACTCATAGATGCCGCCATCTTTGTGGTGGTTCTCGAATTGGCAGGCAAGTATCGCCCCCGCTTCAACCTGTCCTCGCTGAGTGAGGCGCCCGGGCTCGTGGCCGCCTGCATCATCGCGGCTTTCAGTTCGGCGGTCGTGTTCGAGCGCGACACGCATGTCGGCGAATTGTTCGTCCACGCCGTTGCAATGGTCGGCGTACTTCTCGTCGTCCGGCTGTTCTACTTCGCGGTTCAGCGCAGACGACGGCGGCGCAACGCCCATGCGCGCAGTCGCACCGTCATCATCGGCGGGGGCATCGTCGCGTCCAAGATCTTGGAAAGTGTGGTCGACTACCCCGAGCTCGGTGTCGAACCGATCGCGATCATCGGCAGTGACCCGATGGCGGGACCGACAACCTTTGGGGTTCCCGTTGTCTCGGACATCCCCATTCGCACATTTGTCGAGCAGCACCAGATCGAGACGGTCATCGTCGCATTTCGCAACGCCCCCGATTCCTCGCTGGTGTCCCCGCTTCGTGAATGCGACGGGTTGGATTGCGAGATCTTCATCGTTCCGCGACTGTTCGAGTTCGTGCATCTCAGTACGGATATGGACCGAATTCACACGATTCCGCTGACCTGCGTTCGCCGCAACATGGCGCGCACATGGTACTGGCCTCTCAAGCGGGTCTTCGATGTGGCGGTGTCCGCATCGGCCCTGTTGCTGCTGAGCCCGTTGCTCGTTGTCACCGCGCTGGCCGTGAAGGCCTCCGACCGGCACGCGCCCATCGTGTTTCGCCAGCACCGCATCGGCCGCAACGGCGCTCAGTTCACGCTGTACAAGTTCCGGTCGATGCGGCCGGCGCCACCGGCCGACTCGGACACCAGCTGGAACGCTCAGCGTTCGTCACGGGTGAGCACAGTCGGAAAGATCATCCGCAAGACGTCGATCGACGAGCTCCCGCAGCTGTGGAACGTCGTCAAGGGAGACATGTCCCTGGTCGGTCCACGACCCGAGCGGCCACACTTCGTGCAACAGTTCGAGGACTCGGTGCCGTCGTACCGGGACCGCCATCGCATGAAGGCCGGGTTGACCGGCTGGGCCGCCATCCACGGCCTGCGTGGCGATACGAGCATCGACGACAGGGCGATGTACGACAACTTCTACATCGAGAACTGGTCGGTGTGGCTGGACATCCGGATACTCATCCTGACTGTTGGGGCGGTGATCCGTGGAACCGGATCGTGAACGGGGGCAATGGGCATGACCACTTTTCAGAGCGTCGATCTCGACGGAGTTGTCCTCGCGGACGCACCGATCGATCCCGATTGGATCATCGACGGTGCGCCCGTAGCGCAATCGAGCGAATGGGTGACATCGTCTGACGGCCTCACCACCATGGCGGTATGGAGTTGCACCGCAGGCACGTTTCGGTGGACGTTCGGGTGCGATGAACTGGTGCACATCATCGAGGGCGAGGTGATCGTGACCGGCGCGGACGGTGACCGGGTCCGACTCGGCCCCAACAGCGCCGCCCTGTTCCCCGCCGGTTCTCAGACCACGTGGGAAGTGCCGGTTTTCGTCCGCAAGCACGCAATTCTGCGAACACCGGTGCCGGCGCCGGTCCGAACGGTCTGGCGGGCACTCTCGGCGACGAAGCGCCTCGTGACCGGTAAAGGTATCCGCGAACGCCCCGCGGGGAACGAATTACTGTCGCGCTGAACCGATCAGCTCAGGCCTTCGAAAGCTGCAAGCGCTGAGAAGAGTCGCGCCCGTGGACAACGCTGTGGCCGCCACCCGCCGACTTCGCTTCGTACATCGCGGTGTCTGCTGCGCGAATCACTTCTTCGGCACTGCGCATGTCACTCGGGGTGACCTCCACGATGCCGACGCTCGCGCGGATACGAAGGAGGCGACCCTGGATGATCACAGGTTCCACAAGCGAGTCGTGAACACGCTTCGACAGCACAGCGATTCTGTCCGCTCCGGAGATACCTGACAGGACGGCAACAAACTCGTCACCGCCGAATCGTCCGACTATGCCGTATTCGTTCAGGATCCCGCGCAGGCGGTTTGCCGCAGTCACCAGTGCAACGTCGCCGCCGCCGTGACCCAGCGAATCGTTCACCTGTTTGAGGCTGTCGAGATCGATGAACATCACGACTGTCGACTCGGCCGGTTCGCACCGCTGGGAGTTCGCGACCACTTCGTTCAGTCGGCGCATCACGCATGCACGGTTCGGCAGCTCGGTCATCATGTCGTGGTCGGCCGCGTATTGGAGCATCGCGCGGCCCACGTGCTGTGCGGTGACGTCTGTGAACGACGCAGCGATCGCCGAGTTGGCCGGGTCGGCCGGGTTCACCAGGCCCACATTGCACGTCACCCACACCCGCTGACCGTCGGTGCGGTCGAAGCCGACGACCATGCCGGCTACCGCACGCCCGGTGCGCGCAACGATTTTGTCCGGGTGATCTTCGGGCGCGAGCTCGCGGCCATCGGCGTCGATGAGAGGGAAATGATCGTTTGCGTTTCCAGGGCTTCCGTCGCTGCGGATATCGAGTTCGAATATGCGCCTCGCGCTCGCATTCGCGGCCTGCAATTCTCCCTGTGCGGAGATGACAAGCACTCCGGTGCCCAGAGAGTCCACAACCGATGTGAAATCAACGGTGAGTGAATCACCGTCATTTCTCTTGGCCTCGAACATCCCGCCTCCACGCTGTAGTGAGCGCCTGTTATGCAACAGAAGCGAGCATGCGGTTCATTGGACCGCGGCGCAAGGCGACGACCTGGGACATTGCACATATCAAAGATGATCTTAACGTTCAGATTGGAGCGGGAAGTGCCCGGTTTGAGCTCCATTCCTACCCCGCAGTAACCTGCTTCACTCATTTCCCGAGCCAGATGGGGAATACCTCACTGCCGAGACAAGGGCCTTGTGATCAAACTCACATTGGCAAGGGTGAGCAATCCGCGATAGCAAAGGTCGCCGTCCCACATACCGGGAAATTATGGACTCTCTGAGGCCGCGAGATTTCTTTGACACCTGCCCAATGTTGGTGCCACAGCATTGGTCTCGCCAAACTTGCGAGAACCGGGGACGGGCGGAATTCTGGGCGCGAGCCAGACGATCGTCACGGCGCCCGGTGTGCAGACGGCACGCCCGAAACGACCGGCCGTCAGGACGCCCAGGGGTGCGAGTAGGTGCTGTGTGATCGGGAAGCGTGGATGTCCGCCCGCTGTTCACGGAGTCGGACGGCGCCGCCGAATATGAACGCAAGCACCACTGCGACGATCAGCCACACCAGCACGGCGAGGGTTATCCAGAATGCGATCATTCAGCCAGTGTGAAGACAAAGGCTGAGAAAACGCGTAAATAAAGGTCAACCTTGCGGCTCAGACACGTCTCAATACGGTAGCGGCGAGTGGGACGGCGACCAGCAAGATCACCGCGGAAGCGAGGATCGAATACCACTGCGGATTCTCGGACGCCCAGGTCACCGGCTCGGGCAACAGCGGATTGACCGACACCGGATTGCCGAAGCACTCGCGCAGACTTCCCGCCACCGACGTCACAGGATTCCAGTTGGCGATCACCCGCAGAGGCCCGGGCAGCGTGGTCGACGGGATGAACGCCGACGAGATGAACGTCAGCGGGAACAGGATGGTGAGCAACAGGCTCTGGGCGGCTTCTGCCGACCCGGCGACCAAACCGCCCACCGCCCCCATCCAGGACATGGCGAATCCGAACAGCAGCGCGATCGCGTAGCCGGCGAGGGCATCGAGAAAACCGGTGTCGATTCGCCATCCGATGGCCAGCCCCGCCAACGACATGACGATGAGACCGACGATGTTGACCGTGAGGTCGGAGACAGTGCGGCCGACCACGATGGCCACGCGTGACATCGGCAATGCCCGGAATCGGTCGATCATCCCGGTCTTGATGTCGGTGGCCAGTCCGAGCGCGGTGAAGCCGGCATTGAAAGCAACCGTCTGCGTCATGATTCCGCCGATGAGGAACTCGCGATAACGGTCACCGCCGAGGGCCTCACCGAACACATACGAGAACAGCAGGACAAACATCAGCGGCTGCAGGACAACACCCAGCAGCATCTGCCAGTTGCGCGAGATGGTGCGCAGGTTGCGGATTGCGAGTACCTCGCAATCCACCAGGAACGTGGCGATGGTGCGACCGCGAGGTGCGGTGACGGGACGGCTCACTTCGAGCTCCGCGCCAGAGCGAGGAAGACATCGTCGAGGGTCGGTGCGCTTGTTGTCGCGTCGACGATCTCGACGCCGGCCTGAGCGAGGTCCGCCACCGCGCGTGCCAGGTGCCTGCTGGGTTCCACCGTGGAGAACGTCACGGCGGGCCCATCGGCACCGACCTCGGACATACCCGGGATCTGGGCGACGATGCCGACCGCCCGGACAGCATCAGCGGGATCGGCCAACTGCAGTCGGACCTGCGCCGTTCCCACGGTCGCCTTGAGTTCTCCGGGAGTACCGCGGGCCACCACTTCCCCACCGACGATGACGGTGACCGCGTCCGCGAGTTGGTCGGCCTCCTCGAGGTACTGGGTGGTCAGGAGCACCGTTGTCCCCTCACTGACCAGAGTCCGCACCTCCGACCACAATTCGGCACGGCTGATCGGATCCAGGCTCGCCGTCGGCTCGTCCAGCAACAACAAAGGCGGTCGGATGATGATGGCGCCGGCCAGGTCGATTCGTCGACGCATCCCACCGGAATACGTTCCCACTCGACGTTTTCCGGCCTCGGCGATTCCGAACTGCTCGAGCAACTCGTGTGTTCTGGCCTTCGATGCCCGTCGGCCCAGCCCGGACAGGCGGGCCACCATCGTCAGATTCTCGATACCCGTGAGGTTGTCGTCGACCGCGGCGAACTGTCCTGAGAGCCCGATCAGACTCCGTACCTCGTGTGGATTCGCCAGCGCGTCGATGCCGTTAATGCGCACGCTGCCTGCCGTCGGACGCAGCAGTGTTCCGATGATCCGGACGGTGGTTGTCTTACCGGCACCGTTGGGTCCGAGAACACCCATCACGGTCCCTGCGGGAACGTCGAGGTCGATCGACTTCAACGCGTGCACACCCCGGTAACGCATCTGCAGATCGCGGATCTCGATCGCGTTGTCGCCATGCGCACCTGATCGATCGGGCGAAGCGGCGATGTTGTTGTCCTTCACTCCTTGCACGCCGGTACGTCGACCGTGATCTGGGGCTCGTCGACGAGTGGCTGTACCGGTACCTGCGGTGTACCCGAGGAGGCAGGCTCATCGAGCTCGTACTTGAGGACCACCGTCTTGCCTGCGGGGATCTTCACCTGGCCCGTGACAAAGGGGTGGCCCCGCTCGGTTCCCGACGAGTACAGCATCGGATCTCCGTCCACCGTCACCGATTCGAGGTTCGCACCGGACGTGGCATAAAGGGTGACCGACGCGAAGTTCGTTCCGTTGGGCAGCTGCAGCTGCGGATTGCCGAGGCTGCCGATCACGTAGGGCGGCAGACTCATGTCTTCGACGGTGTTGGTCAGTTCAACCTCCACCACGGCCTTGCGCCGATCCCCCTCGCACTTGTCCGCGCGATAGGTGATCGACCGCTGCAGGAAGTAGTCGATCTTGTTGCCCGCAAGGTTGCCGACCACCACCTCGGCATAGGGTGCCTCGGTTTCGGCGACTTCATGCGTCAACCCTGCTGCGGCCAAGAGCTTCTGCTCGCCTTCATCGGCGCTGTACACCATGATCCGTCGTTCGTGCACCCCACGACCCAGCGCCTCGAGCACCTTTCCGGTGTTGCCGCGCAGCGCAGTCAGCGACGACACGGCCTTTCGGGCGATCTCTTGCAGGTACGCCTTGCGCGCAGGGTTGTCGCCACCGAATTGCTTGTACGACGTCGACAACGTGATCTCGGTGACGTTGTCGCCGGTGATGGTTTCACCGCCGGCCAGCTTGATCGGGCCGGTGGCCTTGAGCAGGTAGCTCAACGCAACCGGATCCATTGCGACCGCCCCGTCGAGTCGGGTACCGGACTGCTGCTCCCACATCGACATCCAGATCTGAGCCGCAAACGGGAAGTGCGCACTGATGTTGCTGTTGCGGACGTCGGTGTACGGGCGGTTGTAGCCGTAGTTGAAGTCGAACTCCTCGCCGAGATCGACGGGGTCTGCCGGCGGCCGAATGGTGTTGTTGGCGCCCAGATTGTCCACGTTCACCCGGCCGTTCTCGGCGCTCACCACTCCGTACGCGCCGAGAAGCCCGCCCGTCGCCCGCGACTCCGCAGGTGTCTGGAAACCGAAGAAGTAATTGCGTTGGCCGCCCGCGCCGAGCATGGGTGGCAGCAGCTGCGCCGCGGTGTCGGTGCCGCGGATGAAGCGGGCCGATTCGGTGAGCTGATCGTGTAGTTCGGTTTGCGCATCGGAGACGACGCCCAGCCAGCTACCGTCGGTTGCGGCGACGTCCGCCTCGAGTTCCTCGGCGCGCGTGGCGATCGTGCCGAGTTCTGGCTGCACCTGGGCGAGCGCGACGGTGTTGATGGTGTTGTCCTCGGTGCGCAGATTGTTCGGGTTGATGACATCGGCCAGTTCGGCCGTGGGCACCAGGACGTCCTTGGACAGACCCTCGACGGACTCGGTCAGGTCCCGTACCGACTGCAACGGATCACCCAGCCACGGCACCACCGCGACCGCAGACCAGACCGGGTTGTGGGTGTCCCCGTTGGCGGCCGCGGCCTGGACAACTGCGGCGTTGGCCTCACGCACCGCCTTGTCGGTGTCACCGGCGAGGAACGCCCGCTGCGCCGACGACGCGTGACCACGGGCTGATTCGAGCGAGCCCTTGGCACTGAACGCCAGGTATGCGAGATACAGGCCCACCACGACGAGCACCACCAGCACGCCCAGCACCGCCAGGATCCACCACCGCAGCCGGCGCGGCCGGCGTCTCGGTTCTGGCTGGTCGGTCACCGCGTGGGTCAAGGTGTGCTCCTGATGTTCTCGTGGTTGTCGTCGAGGTCGCTGATTGCTGCATTCGTCAGCTGCGCGACGACGGACATGGCGTCTTCGGCGCCCATTGCGTGGTGGGCGACCGCGATGTTCTCCACGGTCACCCGCCCGTCGATCAACGACCGCCAGTGATCGGGATGCGGATTGTCCTGCGCTGCAACGATGATCGCCGATCGCGGCGCCGCGACATCCGGTTCGTAGGCGGCCGCTGCGGCAATCGCCTCTTCGCACCGAATGCGGTACTGCTCGAATCGGGCTGCGTCGATGGCCCGCAACGACCGCTCCAGGGTCTCGTCCATTCCCGCCGCGGGCTGCATATCGGGCTCCATGCGCGGATCGAGCAGTACTAGCAGATCCACCGAATCACCTGCCGCGGTGAGCTGTTTGGTCATCTCGTGTGCGAGAACGGCTCCGAGTGACCAGCCGAGCAATCGGTAGGGTCCGTTGGGCTGCCTACGCTTGAGGGTGTCCACGTGAGCAGCCGCCATCGCTTCGATGGTGGTGAGATGCGGCGCCGAGACGTCGTCCAAACCGGGCATCTGCAGTCCGAAGACCGGAGTGGGCAGGTCACGGCCGAGTGGACGGTAGTCGTTCACCAGCCCGCTGACAGGATGAATACACCAGAGCGGGGTGCCCGCCCGGTGCGCGGGGGACAACTGAACCACCGACCCGAGTTCTGCCGCGAGATCCTCGTACTTGTCGAGGGCGCCGGAGAGTGCCACCGGCGTGGTGTGTGCAAAGAGAACTGCGACGGGGACGGGACGCTCGAGTCGCCGGGTCAGTGCGGCGGCAGCGGCGGTGAGCAGCAGCGAGTTGCCTCCGACCGTGAAGAAGTCGTCGTATACCCCGATGTCGTTGTTGCCCAGTACTTCGCGGAACACCTCGACCACCGCGGTCTCGGTGGGCGTACGCGGCGCGCCACCCGACACCGTCCAGGTCGGCTCCGGCAACGCGGCGGTGTCCAGCTTCCCGACAGGGGTACGGGGCAATTCGGCAACGGGAACGATGGCGGCGGGGACCAGATGGTGCGGCAGACGCTCCATCAGGAGATTGAGGAGGCCGGATGTCGACGACGCATCATCCGGGCTGCCCACCACATACGACACCAGCACCGGACCTGTAGGACCGTTCCGGAGCACCGTCATCGCCGTACGCACGCCGGCCGCGGTCAACGCTGCGTCCACTTCGGCCGGCTCGATCCGCTGGCCACGTATCTTGACCTGTCGGTCGGCACGGCCCAGATATTCCAAGTCACCACTTTGATGGCGGCGGACGAGGTCGCCGGTGCGATACATCCGCCCACCGTCGGCTGTTGCCACGAAACGGGATGCCGTCAAGGGCGTGTTGCCCTGGTAGCCCATTGCCAGGGCCGGCCCGGTGAAGTACAGCTCGCCCACTGCCCCGTCGGGTGTCGGTCGCAGGTGCCCGTCGAGCACCTTGGCCTGCAACCCCGGCACCGCGGCGCCGATGGTGGCGGCACTTTCCGGACGCATCGGTGAATGTGATGTACCCAAAACCGTTGTCTCGGTGGGACCGTAGAGGTTCACCATCATCCGGCCGCGACTCCAACGGCGGACGAGTTCGGGCGGGCACGTTTCGCCGCCGACGAACACCGTGCGCAGATCCGGCAACGCGGACTCGTCGACGGTCGACAGAACCGATGGCGTGAGGAAGGTCTGGGTCACTGCGAGCGACCGGAGGTGGTCGGTGAGTGTCCGGCCGGTGACGTCGTCAGCGGGTACCACTGCCAGTGTGTTTCCCGATCCAAACGCCCACACCATCTCCAAAATGGATGCGTCGAAGCTCGGGCTGGCGACGTGCGCCACGCGCGCACCGGGCTGGGAGACGAAGACCTTGGGTTCCAACAAGTTCCGTAGGCCGAGATGTGAGACGACAACTCCGTTGGGAAGCCCTGTGGTGCCCGACGTGAACAGTAGATAGGCAGCAGCCTCGGGCGCCGCATGAATCCACCCCGGTGTCGGCCGGCCGAGTTCTGGTTCAGCCGTCGGTGGCTCGGGTACCGACAGCTGCACAGCCTCGGGTACCGACAGTTGTACAGCACAGTGGCGCGGCGCCGACGGATGGGCAACGGCGACCTGAGCCCCACTCGTCGCGATCATCCGATCGATCCGTTCGGCCGGGTACCGGGGGTCGATGGGTACGTACACGGCGGCGATACGGGCGATGGCCCAGAACGCGGCGACCGATTCCAGGCTGCGCGGCAACATCATTGCCACCCGATCACCCGGTAGGACTCCTGCTGAGACGAGTTCGGATGCCAGTACCGACGACCATTGGTCCAGTTGTGTGTACGTCAGCGCCGTCTCGCCGTCGTCCGCGGCGACCGCCGTCGGACGTTCCCGAACCGATCGCTCGAGCATCTGGGTGAGGGTCATCGGCGCCCCGACCGAGGTGAGGGATGACCTCTCCGATCGCTCTTCCTCGGTGCGCAGGTCGGCCGTCTCCAGCGAGACCGAGTACTCGGAGACCACGAGCCTCAAGGCGAGCTGCCAACGCAAGGCGAGGGTTTCGATGGCGCGTTTGTCGTACAGCGAGTTGGCGTGGGTGAACAGCGCTGTTCCCCGCCCGACCGTGAGCTGCAGGTCGAACTCCGAGTCGGGGCTCAGTTCGTCGGCCACATGCCCGCCCGGCTCGTCGTTCACCGAGAGGGTCACCTGCACGACGGGGTGCCGGCCCATCTCGCGGATCGGATCCTGTTGGGCCACCACCTCATCGAACGGGAGCAGCGCGTTGTCCATGGCGGCCAGGTCGGTGTCGCGGACGAGATGGATGAGGTCATCGGTGGTCAGCCCCGGCCGCAGCACGGTTCGCAAGGCGACGGTGGACACGAACATTCCCACCATGTCGGTCGTCTCGGCGTGGCGCCGCAGCGACACCGGGGTTCCGACGGCGACATCGTCGGTGCCGCACGCGATCGACAACGTCAGCGCGAGGGCCGCGTGATACACGTGGAAGTCACTGACACCGAGTCGTTGTGCCGTGCGGGTCACCGCATCCACGGTGCTCGACGGCACCGGGACTGCCACGGTCGACGTGCTCAGTGATCGCTGCGCGTCGCGCGGTCCGCAGTCGGGGAGTTCGAGGACTCCCGGGTACCCGCGCAGCGCTTGGGCCCAGAAGTCGAGCATCTCGCTGCGCATGAGATTGTTCGCCACGTGCTGCCAGCGCGCCACCTGGGGGTATGACACCGGCAGCGGCGGCAATTCGGTACCGGCCAGCGCACTCTCGAGATCGCGGCGCAGCACCTGTACCGACTGCCCGTCCATCGCGATGTGGTGGGCAACCACCACCACGAACCGGTGCCCGTTGGTTCCGACGAGTGCGCTGCGAACCGGAACGGCACGTTCGAGGTCAAACGGCTCGGCGAGAAGGTCCCCGATGACCTCCGCGAGGTCGCGCTCCCCCAGATCGACGACATCGGCCGGTTGATCGACAACACGCTGTTCGGGGGCGCCGCCGTTGTCGGGATAAATCGTTCGCAGGGGAGCATGCCGACCGACAACCTGCTGCCAGGCGTCGACCACATCGTCGTGGGTAGCTCCCGCGGGGACCGCGACGACAACGGGGACGGCATACAGCGGTCGCTCGGGAATCATGCGCTGTACCAGCCACAGTCGCTGCTGCGCCGGCGACAACGGCACCGGCCCGAGATCCGGTGGTGCACCGGGACCCGTCAGTGGAGGCAGTGCTGCGGCGGCACGTTCGCCTGAGCTACTGAGCAGCGCGGCCAGCGCGGCCACCGACGGGGCGGTGAACAGGTGCCGCACCGGAACCGCCGTCCCGGTCTCGTCGGCGATGATGGCCACCACCTGAGTGGCCGACAGTGAACTGCCGCCGAGGTCGAAGAAGCTGTTGTCGCGGCCCACGTCGTTGATGCCGAGGCCCAGGACTTGGGAAAAGGCTGCAGCCACGACGGGTTCGAGCTCCGATGGCCCCGACGGTTGTTCGATGAAGGTGGTGGGCGCAAGTGGCGTCGGCTCCGAGGTCAGCGCTGCCACAGCGGGTTCAAAGCGACGACTCAGCGACGGGAACGGATCGTCCGGAGCCGAGACCATGGCGCGCAACAGTTCCAGATAGTCCTCGAGCAATGCCTCGGCGACGCGTTCGGGAACGGCGGCACCGTGCACCAACGTCAGCGCGAGCCCGCCGCCGGGTGCCGAGGCGAGCACCATCTCGAGGTCGAACTTCGCCGCGACGTATTCGGATGCGTCCGAGACGATCTCGATGTCGACGCCCGGCAGGTCGACGTGGCCGGACGACACCTCACCGAGTGCCTCCTGGTGCACGAGCAGTACCGAGATAAGTGGATCCCTGCCGGCGTCGCGCACCGAAGTCACCGCCCGCACCACGGCGTCGTACGGCACATCGGCATTCGACTGGGCGGCCAGGTCTGCGTCGCGCACGGTTCGCAACTCGGCCCGGATCGGGCGGCTCACGTCGACCGGCGTGCGAAGCGCGATGGTGTTCACGAACATTCCCACCACCCGCTCCCAGGCAGGGTCATCTCGGCCCAGTACAGGTGTGCCGATCACGAGATCGCGGGTGGCTCCGTGCTGCGCCAGCAAAGCGGTCAAGGCGACGTGCGCAAGGTGGAAGAGCGTGGCGGACTCGGCATGCCCGAGGTCGTTCAGCGCTTCGAGAGTGTCTGGCCCGAGCGTGGCGTTGACGGCGCCGCCGGTGGCCGATGCGTTGTCGACGAGACCTGGAACGCGGTAGGGCGCATCGACACCCGCGAGGGTTTGCCGCCAGAATGCGAGCTGCTGGGCATACCGGCTGCCGAGGTCGGACGGGTCTCCCAGGCGTTGCGCCTGCCACTGGGTGAAGTCGGAGTATGTCAGTTCTGCTGCCGGAGCGGGGCTTCCGGCATAGGAACCGACCAGATCGGCGAGGATGGTCCGCATCGACCACCCATCGGTGGCCACGTGATGCATCGCGAGCACCAGCCAGGTGTCGGTTCCGGCGACCACCACTGCGCTGCGGAAGCCGGGTTCGGAGTTCAGATCAAACGGGGCGGTGAGCAGTTCGGCGATCGGGCCGCTGACGTCGTTGTCATCCACCCGGGTGACGGAGGGGGCCTTCGCAGAGTCGAGCCCACCGATCTGTTGCCGTGGTCCACGCGGGGTCTGCGGGTACACCGTGCGGAGGGTGGCGTGTCGGCGTTGCACCTCGACGATGGCATCCGACAGTCGATCGACGTCGACTCCTCCGCGCAGTCGCAGTACCAAGGGCACCAGATACGCCGTCGACTGCGGATCGATCCGGTTGAGAACCCACAACCGCTGCTGCGGATACGCCAACTCCAGCTCGGCCGGCAGCGGTAGGGATCGCGGCGCCACGTCACCCAGCACAGAGGAAGGTAGTCCATCGATGACGGCAGCGAGGGCGGCCACTGTGCGTGCGTCGAGTATGTGGCGGACGGTGACGTCGCGATGGGTCTGTTGCCGTAACCGGCCGGCGATTCGGCTGGCGGACAGGGACGTGCCTCCGCTGTCGAAGAATTCGCTGTGCCGCCCGACTTCTGCCGGCGGCAGCCCGAGAACGTCTGCCCAACCCTCCGCCACCACTATCTCGGTGTCGGTGCGCGGAGCTTCGAGCTGGTGGTGTGTCGGCGCCGGCGCGGGAAGCGCCCGCCGGTCCAGTTTCCCACTCGGAGTGACCGGGAAATGGTCGACAACGGTGATGTGGGTGGGTATGTGGGTCGGCGGCAGAATGCTCCGCAGCTGATCTCGAATCCGGTCCGGATCGCATGGCTGATCGGGGTCGGCGATGATCCAGGACGCCAGAACAGCCTCTGGCCCTTGGTTGTACACACCGGTCGCGGCCCGCTCGACACCCCGCAGCGACATCAGTGCCGCGTCGATCTCGGCGGGTTCTAGCCGGATGCCGCGCACCTTGATCTGCTCGTCGGCGCGACCGTGGACCACCAGATCGCCCGATGCCGTGCGGTGCACCAGGTCACCGGTGCGATACATGCGCGTGCCGGGGTCTCCGAACGGGTCTGCCACGAACCGTCCTGCGGTCATTCCGGCGGCTCGGGTGTAACCGCGGGCCAACCCGGTTCCGGCCAGGTACAACTCGCCTATCACGCCCTGCGGCACCGGACGAAGTCTGCGGTCGAGTACGTAGGTGGCTGCCGGCCCCGTGGCTCTGCCGATGGGAATCGGTCCCCGCGGTTCCACTGCCCGGTTGGCCGTCGCCACGATCGTGGCCTCGGTGGGACCGTAGAAGTTTACGACTCTGCGCCCCGACACCCATTGCTGCGCAACTGCATTCGGCAGCGATTCCCCGCCGGTGGCAACCACCTGCACCGTGTCGACCATCGCAGGTTCAACCGTTGCCATCACGGCGGGTGTGGAGAAGAAGTGGGTGATCGCGGCGTCGTTGAGCAACGCCGTCAGCTCGCGTCCGCCGATCACGGCCGGTGGGCACACGACCACCGTGGCGCCGACGGCGAACGCAGGCAGCAACTCGACGAGGTGGGCATCGAACGATGTGGAGTAGTTGTGCAGCACTCGGCCGGCCGCGGTCAGACCCACGTGCTCGATGACGGCGTTCACCAGCGGAGCGATCCCCTGCTGGGTGACGCTGACGCCCTTGGGTTCGCCGGTCGATCCCGACGTGAAGATCACGTAGGCAACATCATTGGTGCGGATGGGTCGAGTCCGCTCATCGGCGGTGAAGGCAGATGTGACGCGGGCATGCTCGGCAGGCTGGCCCGCGACGAGGTCGGCGAGTGACAGCCAGTCGACCCCGGGGACGTCGGGACCATCGCCGGGTGCGTAAAGACCTGCCACTGCTCCGGTTTGGTCCACCATGCGACGTCGACGGGTATCCGGGTCATCGACACCGAGGGTGACGAACGCGGCGCCGGTCTTGGCTGTTGCCCATGTCGCGATGATCGACCACGCGGATCTGTGAGCACAGATCGCCACCACGTCTCCCGGACCGATGCCTCTGCCGATCAGCGTTCGTGCGACCTGGGTGCTCACCACGTCGAGGTCGCGGTAGGTCAGCATCCACGAGCCGTCCTCGACCGCCATCGCCGCCGGGCTCGAGACCGTCCCTCGGCGTAGCAGATCCGGCAATGGTTCCCACACGTCGAACTCGGGTACGACATCGAGGTCGCCGGGCGCTGCGCCGAGGTGGTCTGCAGGCGGCCGCGCCGGGTCGGTGACCACGTCTTGCAGCAAGGCGATCAGTCGGGTGAGGAACAATTCGGCGTCGGGCTGGTCGATGCGCGCCGAGTCGAAGGCGAGCCGCACGACGAGGGCACCGCCACGTTCCTCCATCATCAGGTCGAGGCCGAACCGCGACGGCAGTCGCAGGGCTCGGTCTCCGCGGGGGTCTCGGTGGGGCCCGTCCGTGAGTGCCCCGTCGGTCACCGCGCGCCCCAGGTCGGCGAGGAACACGTCGACCACCGGTCGCGTGCCCCGTCGATGATCCGGATCGGCGAGCCCGGCGACCAGGTTGGCAGGGTACGCAGAGTGCGCGAAGCTGTCCAGATCTGCCCGAGTGACCTCGCGCAGGGTTGCCGAGAACGGTCTGTTGATGTCGATGTTGTTGCGCAGCAGCACGGTTCGGGCCAGCATCCCGACGGTACCCGCGAACTCTGTCGCGTCGCGTCCGGAGACAACGGTTCCGATGATCACATCGGGGTCATCGCCCAGGCGTGCCAGCAAGACGGCCAAGGCAGCATGCACGGTCATGAATGTCGAAGTGTTGTGTGCCGCCGCCTGCTCACGAAGCCGCTGGTGCTGCTCGGGGTCGAGCTGGACTTCGATCGTCGGGCCCGGTCGGGATTCGCGGGCTGGCGGGCGCAGGCCGGGTAGTGTCGGCGCGGCCACTGGTTCGGCGAACACCCGCTCCCAGAACCGTTGCAGTATCTCGCCGTTGTGGCTCAGAACGTCGGAAGACCAGGCCGTGTAGTCCCCGTAGTCGAGCGCCCCACTCGGTAGGGACTCGCCGCCTGTCAACGCTGCGAGCTCCTTGTGCAGGATTCGGACCGACTCCCCGTCCACCGCGATGTGGTGGACAACCACCGCGAGTTGCCTACCGTGCGTCGGCGATTCGAACAGCGCTACTCGCCACGGGAGTTCGCTGGTCAGATCGAACGGGCCGTTGAGCATCTCGAGCGCAGATTCGGGATCGGCGACCACATGAGCGGTCACGTCGATGTCGACCGTGCCGCTGTCGCGGAGTTCTTGATACGGGCCGCCGGCATCGGCGGGAAAGCTCGTGCGCAAGCTCTCGTGTCGGTCGACGAGTGTTGCGATGAGCGCGGACAACTCGTTGACGGGCATGTCTCCGACAGGGATGAGCGCGCTCAGGTTGTAATCGGTACGTGCCGGGTCCACCTGCCAGTGGAGCCACAGTGCCTGCTGCTGCGGCGTGAGCTCCAGTCGCGATGGACGTGGATGAGCGGCCGGTGCGGTCATCGGGAGTCGATTGCTGCCGGAAACGTCGACGCCGCTGTCGATGTACGCCGCGAGCAAACCGACGGTGGGGAAATCGAACACCGACCGCACGGCCAGGTCAGCGCCTGTGAGCGCTGCGACGTGCGAGGCGAGTCGCGCCGCCGACAGCGAATTGCCGCCCTGTTCGAAGAAGTTGGTGTCGGGACCCAGTTCGTCGGCTGACAACCCGAGCACATCGGCGACCGCCGCGGCGACCACGATCTCGGATCCCTCGAGTGCCCGCGATGCGACCGGCGCGGAGATTGCCGGGAGTCTTGCGGCGTCGAGTTTCCCGGTGGATGTGAGCGGCCAGTCGGCGACGACCTGGATTTGGGCGGGAACCAGATGTGCCGGCAACGCGGCGGCGCAGGCTGAGCGCAGCGACGTGGGGTCCGGACTCGGCATCGACTCGTCGGCGATGACGTATCCGATCAACATCTCGTCGCCCTGGCGATCGGTGTCGCGCAGCAGCACTTTGGCGTCGCTGACTCCGGGCTGGGCCCGTAGCACTGCCGCGATCTCGCCCGGTTCGATGCGGTGACCGCGAATCTTCAGTTGCTGGTCGCCGCGACCGAGGTATTCGAGTCGACCGCCGTCGACCCACCGGGCCAGATCGCCGGTTCGGTACATCCGGCTTCCGGGCGGCCCCCACGGTGAGGGAACAAATCGGGTGGCGGTGAGGTCTGGCCGGCCGAGGTAGCCGGCGGTCACCTGGGGCCCGGTGGCATACAACTCTCCGGTGGCACCGATCGGCTGAGGCCGGAGGTATCGGTCGAGTACCACGAGGCCCGCGCTCGGCAGCGCCACTCCGATGAGACTGCGCGAATCGGAGGTATCGACGTCCGTGACGGAGAGGTGCACCGTGGTCTCGGTGATGCCGTACATGTTGACCAAGCGCACCCCGGGACGCCGGGAATGCCAGTGCGACAACGCCTTGGGGTCAAGCGCTTCGCCACCGAAGAGCACCAGGCGCAATGACTCAGGCAGGTCGTCGCCCGGTAGCTGCACCAGTCGCGAGAAGGCCGTCGGTGTCTGATTCAGGATGGTGACTTCGTGGCGTGTCAGCAAACCCACCAGGTCGTGGGGATCCCGAGCGGTGTCGTGATCCACCACCACCACTCTGCCGCCAGAAGTCAACGCTCCGAAGATCTCCCATACAGAGAAGTCGAAGGCGGCCGAGTGGAACCAGGTCCAGACGTCGTCGGCACTCGCCCCGATCTCTGATTGGGCGGTGCTCAGGAGTGTGGCCATGTTCGACCGGGTGACCATCACGCCTTTGGGTTTCCCAGTGGATCCAGATGTGTAGATCACGTATGCGATATCACCGGATGCGGCTGTGACGCGGTCTATCTCATCAGCACTTCGACGCGCCGCCAAGTCCAGCGTTGCAGGGTCGAGAACGGCCGGCATCTCGGTGTCGATCCGGCCCAGTACCCCGCCGGCACCGATGATTGCGGTCGGCCTGGCATCGGCGATGATGGTTTTGATCCGCTCGGCCGGGTACGTCGGATCGACGGGGACGTAGCCCCCGCCGACAAACAGGATGCCGAGCATGGCTGACACCGTGTCGGCCCGCCGGTCGGCGATCACGGCGACGAGGTCGCCGCGCTGCACACCACGCGACCTCAGTTCATCCGCTATGGCGGCCGCCTGGTTGATGAGACCGGAATAGGTGAGGTTGCCTGTGACATCGACCAGCGCAATCGATTCGGGCGTCTCGCGTGCTCGATCGATGATGCGTTCCACCACATCGGTGTACTCGTGTGCACCATCGACCCGTGGCCTCGGTGACGCGACGGGCATGTGCTGGTCGTCGGGGCGGGTCAGCGCATGCATCGTGGTGACGCCTGGATCCACCGTCTCGGAAAGGGCCTGCACGGTCTGGACAAAAGTGTCAGCGAACTGCGCTGCCATCGCGGGCCGCACATGCCACAGTCCGTAACTCAGCGTGAGATGCATCGGGTTGCCATCACCGTGGTCGGTGATGGTGAACTCGAGTGGAACTCGCGCCTGGCCGACGCGTATCGGCGTCAACGAGATGTCGCTGTCGGAGACCGGCGCCGGCTGGTAGGCGACCATGACGTCGAGATAGGCATCCGAATCGAGGGTCCGCGGTGGCGCCAGGCGTTCTTTGACCTCTTCGAACGAGACCTCCGAGTGCGCGAGAGCTTGTGTGACCACGTCGCGGCTCTGTGAAATGGACTCGCGGACAGTCATTCCCGGGTCCGCTCGACTTCGGAGCACCACGGTCTGGACGAACATGCCGACCGCGGTCATCATCTCCCGGGTGCGCCCGGCTGTGGGGGTCCCGATCACGATGTCGTCGGTCCCGGTGAACAGACCGATCGTCGCGGCCAGGGCGGCGTGCAACACGTGGAAGACGCTTGCACTCTCCGCGGCAGCAATGCGTTGCAACGCGTCCCGAATCTCCGCCGGCACCGGGACGTCCAGGTAGTCGGCGGGTTCTGGACCGGGAGGCACGGTTGCGGTCTTCGACTCGAACGGTAGTTGCAGATGGATCGGGGCACCGTCGAGCACGTACGACCAGTGCTCGAGAAGCCGACTCCGATGCTCGGTGGAGCGTGGGGGTGTACCCAACTCCTTGGCCATGCGCCAGGCGTGATCACGGTACTGGGCCGCCGGTGCCTGCCATTCCGGCGCAACCCCTGCCAGGCGAGCCCGCACAGCCGTCGCGAAGTCCTCGGCGAGCACGGTCATCGACCATCCGTCGACGGCCACGTGATGTCCCACCAGCAGCAGCCGAAGACCTCCGCCACCGCCTGCCGCGAACAGTTCCGCGCGCCAGGGCAATTCGGTTGCAAGGTCGAACGGCCGTAGCGCCTCGGCATGAATGTTGGCAGCCGCGTGCGATTCTGGCAGTGGGCGAGGTTGGGCCAGGGCAGCAAGTCGAGTGCGAACCTGATCCAGCGGCACCAGACCAGGCTGCGGTAACCCGTCGTTGTCGGCCAGCACCGTGCGCAGGACTTCGTGTCGCGCAACCACATCGGTCAACGCGTCGATGACGGTGCGTGGCGATGCCTCGGATGGTAGATCGAGGACGGCGGGCAGGTGGTAGACAGCGCTACCTTCATCGATCCGACTCAGTGCCCACAGCGCCCGTTGCTGAGCGGTGGCGGGCGGTGCGGCAGACCCGATCGTCACCTCGGCGGCGGGTGTAGCGCGCGGACGTGCTGCGTCGACGGACACTTGCAGGTCTGCGATGGACGGCGCCTCGGCCACCATCCGCACACTGACGTCGCGGCCGGTGCGTTCGGTCAGCAGGAGCGCGATATGCATGGCCGACAACGAGTTCGCACCGACGTCGAAGAGGCCGGCCTCCGGACTCAAACTGGTCGGCGGCACTCCCAGGACCTCGGCGATCACCTCTGCCACGGGCAGCACCGCGTTGCCTTCGGCGGCGACCGCACCTCGCGCCTCGAGGGTTGGCAGTGCGCGGAGATCTCTCTTCCCCGAGGCGTTCAGCGGCCAGGTGTCGACCACGACAATCCGCGAGGGGACGAGGTATCCGGGTAGGACGGTGCGCGCCGCGTCACGCAGTTCACCCTCGTTCGGCACCTGGCCGGCGAGGTCAGTTCGAAGGCGAACATACGCGAGGATTTCGCTGCCGACCGCGGTGTCACTGTTGCGGATGACCACTTCCGCTTCGGCCACGGCGGGCAAGGTCTGGAGCGCGTCGACGACATCGCCTGGCTCGACGCGGAATCCGCGCACCTGCACCTGGCGGTCCGACCGACCCCGGTATTCGAGCTTGCCGTCCACGGTGCGTCGCACGATGTCACCGCTGCGGTACATCCTTCCGCCACCCGACTGTGCCGGGCAGGCGACGAACCGTTCGGCAGTCAGACCGGGCCGCCCCACGTATCCGCGAGTGACCTGGGGTCCGCACGCGTACAACTCGCCCCATACTCCGTTCGGAACCGGCTGCAGCCAGCGGTCGAGAATCTGAAGTGTGGTGTCACGAAGCGGGTCGCCGATCAATGACCGATGGTCTGTGGGGTCGGTCTCTTCGATTGTCAGGTGCACCGTGGTCTCGGTGATGCCGTACATGTTGGACAGCAGCACGTCCCGGCCAAATGCGCTGTGCCAGCTCATCAGACGGGACGGGTGCAACGCCTCACCGGCGAAGACGACAGCTCGAAGGGCACCTGGGTCGGTGTCTCGAACTGCCACTGCAGCAAGCGGATAGAACGCCGAAGGCGTCTGCGACAGGATGGTCACCCCGTGTGTGCGCAGGAAGGGCCACAGCGCCTGGGGGTCGCGCACGGTTTCCTGGTCGGCCAGCACAACGCGGGCGCCGGTTGTCCATGCAGCGAAGATCTCGAATACGGAGACGTCGAACGCAGTGGAGTGGGTGCAGCTGAACACGTCGCCGGGGCCGAAGTCGTAGCTGGTTCGGGCGGCGTCGAGCAAGGCAGCCACGTTCGCGTGGGTGACGGCCACGCCCTTGGGACGGCCGGTAGATCCTGAGGTGAAGATGACGTAGGCGAGGTCGTCACCGTCGACGTCCGGTGTGTGAGCAATGGGGTTGTGGTCATTGGCTTCCCGGCTTTGGTCTACATCGAAGATGTTCACGTCGCCGGGGATACTGCGCCGAGTTCGCGAATCAACTAGTACGGTGGCCGGTTTGGCGTCTTCGATGATCGCCGCGACGCGCTGCTGCGGATACTCCGGATCGATCGGCACATAGGCAGCGCCGGCAAACATGGCAGCCAATTGGGCGATCAGCGCGTCCGGATGGCGGGGTAGCGCGACGCCGACCAGGTCGCCGCGACGGACGCCGGCCGTTCGGAGCCCGCCTGCCACCTGCTCGGCTCGTCCGATCAGCTGGTTGTAGGTCAGGACCTGATCGCCGAAAACCAATGCCGGAGCTTGCGGATCTCGATCCGCTGCGGCGAGTACCTGCTGGACGAGCGACGCGCGGGTACGCGAAGTTGGCGCTTCGAGCGAGTGATGCTCCCCTGGAACCAGTTCCCCACTGGTCGACTGAGGGCGCACGAGTGATTGGGCAAGCGCTGTGACGTACGAGTGACACATCGCAGCCGCGATGTCGCCACTGAAGAGATCACTGCGGTAGGTCAACTCCACCCGGAGGCCATCCGCGGTGTCGTCGACGATCCACTGCAGCGGAATACGGGCGTGTCGAGGGTCTTTGGGATGGAACTCGATCTGGAGGCCGTCGACGTCCCATCTGCCGACCGGCTGGTTCTGATAGGTGAGCAACACGTCGGACAGCGGCGCCGTGGTGATGTCGCGCTGCGGTCCGACCGCGGCGGCCACATCGGCGAACGGGACATCGGCGTTACCCAGCGCGAACGCCAAACCGTCTGCGGATTGCTCGAGAATCTGCTCGAACGATGTTGTGGGGCCGAGGGTGGAACGTATCGCCACGGGGTTCACGTACATCCCGACGGCGGTGTCGAGTTCCGGTCGACTCCGACCTGCCTGCGGCACCACCACCACCAAGTCGTTCGAACCGGTGAACCGCGCCAACGTCACCGCAAGCGTGGCGTGGAGCCAGGCGAAGGTGCTGATCCCTCGCTCGGTGGCCGCATCGTGCAGCGCTGCGGTGATCTGCGTGCCGAGCGTTCGTCTCTCCACCGCAGCAGGCGCCGGAACATGCCGATCGCCCACGGCCGGCCGGTCGATCGGTAATTCAGGACGAGCCGGCAGGTCGGCCAGTCGGCGGGTCCATCGTTCCAATTGCTCTGCCGAACGCCTGGTTTCGTCACCACTCGTCGCGACAGTGGCATCGATGTACTGCGTAGCCGGGGCCCACGACGGAGCGTGGCCGTCGACACGCGATTGATAGGCCGTCGCCAGATCATCGACCAGGACGCCCAGTGACCACCCGTCCACCGCAGCGTGGTGGGAGCGGACAGCCAAGCGGTGGTGGTCAACACCGATGCGCGAGAGCTCCAGCAGCAGTGGCGGCCGTGATGTGGGGTCGATCAGTTGCTCGGAGACGCTCACATCGCTCGTGGCGTCGTCGGTCTCGAAACCGTTGTCGGCGAGAACTTCTCGAACGGTGACGACGTCCTGCCAGGCAGTGCCGTCGGGCTCGAGACGGATGATGGTGCGCAGCGCTTCGTGACGATCTATGACGTCTGCGATGGCCGCCATCAGCGCATCGCGATGCAGCGCACCTTTCAGCTCGACATCGGCTTCGAGGTGGTTCGCGGTGGACCCCGGGTCGAGGCGGTCGGCCAGGATCATCGACATCTGTCCCGATGACGCGGGTGGCCGTGGCGGACGGGGGCGATGTGCGTCTGTGGGCGCAGCCGTCTTCACGAATTGCTCCACCAACAACGCCAATTCGGCCAGGTCACCGGCTTCGAGGACTTCGCGAACGCCGATCGCGTTTCCTGTCGCCGCACCGATGCGGGCTGAGATCCGGGTGGCGTCGAGCGACGAGCCGCCCAGTGCGAGCAGGTCGTCGTACATGGACGGTTCGTCGATGCCGACCGTTTGCGAAATCACTTGTGCAACAAGTTGCTCGGCCGGGGTCAGTGCAGCCCGGTGGGGGCGCTGGTTGACAGTTGACGGGTGAGGCAACGCTTCCCGGTCGAGTTTGCCAGAGGGAGTCACCGGCAGCGCTCTCATCACGACAACGTGGGCCGGCCACATCGCCGTCGGCAGACGCCTACTCAGGTGCTTGCGGATGCGGGTGGCGAGACGACGATCGTCTACGTGCGAGGAGACGTACAACGCCAGCGCCTCGGTGTCACCCGAGCCGACGACAACGGCTACCGCCTGGTGCACGTCGGGATGCGTCTCGGCAGCCATCGCGATCTCACCCGGTTCGATCCTGACGCCCCGGATCTGCACCTGGTCGTCGCTGCGTCCCGCGTAGTGCAGCCGGCCTGAGGTCGAGTCCCGCCGAACGCGGTCGCCGGTGCGGTACATCCGCTGTCCGGCAGTTCCCCAGGGGTTGGCGACGAAAGCGATTGCGGTGAGGTCAGATTGGCCCGCGTACCCTGATGCGAGTCCTGGACCTGCCAAGTAGAGGTCGCCGATCACGTCGGACGGGACGGGCCTCAGCTGGTCGTCGAGGACGTAGCAGGTCGCGTCGGTGATCGCGGTCCCGATTGCCGGCGGTTCGTCGAGGGGCCGCAACGGTGCGCTCGCCGTCGCCATGATGGTTGCTTCTGCGGGACCGTAGAGGTTCAGGACCGTCCGGTCGCTCCCCCATCGCCGGACGAGGTCTGGTGGGCACGCCTCTCCGGCGAGCATGAGGGTGGAGCAGACGTCGGCAGGGAGCCCCGCCGGGTCGACCGTGGCAAGAACGCTCGGGGTGATCACCGAATGTGTGATCGATGCGCCGGTGAGGAACTCGGCCAGTTCCTGGCCCCCGACCACGTTCGGGGGTGCTGGGCAAAGCGCTGCGCCACCCGATGCGGCCAGCAGCATCTCGAAGATCGACGCGTCGAATGCCGGAGACGCGAGCCCGGAGACCCGCGCGTTCTCGTCAATTCCGAGCGCTCGCTGGTGCGCCATCAGAGCAGCGAGCCCCCGGTGGGTGACCTCGACGCCCTTCGGTGCGCCGGTGGAACCAGATGTGTAGACGACGTAGGCGATGTCGTCGAGCGTCAGTGGGCGCGGGAGCTCGATCGGAGTGTCTGGGGTGTCGGTGAGGTCGACGTCGCTCAGGTCCCACCACTGGGTTGTGTCGCCTGGCGTTACTCCCCCGCGCGACGTCAGGATCTTCACCGGGTTCGATTGGGCGAGTTGCCCATTGATACGGGAGGCCGGGTGCGCCGGGTCGATCTGCAGCACGGTGGCGCCGGTGCGGGCCGCCGCCCAGAAGGCCAGCACCTGGTCGAGCCCCCGGCCGGTTGCGATCGCAACGGTTGTACCCGGGGCAGCGCCACCATCTTTGAGACGGTTGGCGAGTCGGCGTGATCGTTCGGCAAGCACCCGGTAGGTCCAGTGCGCCCAACCCGCGTGGAGCGCGGGGCGCTCGCCGTACTGAGCCGCTGCAGCATCGAGCAGTTCAGGGAGCGGCTGGCCGGCAACAGTCGGCGTTGAAGTGATTGTCAGGCGCGATAACTCGTCATCTGAGTCCAGCGCGATGTCCGCGAAAGATCTTGCGGGGTCGTCGATGGCAGTGATCGCGACCTCGCGGATGAACCGGAGGAGCCGACGGTGGTGGCCTTCCAGTTCTTCTGAGGAGTAGCGATTCGGGTTGGCCTCCAGGTCGAACCGCAGTTCGTCCGATGCAGAGGGATTGCCGGTGCGGTAGAGGTTGACGGCGAGGTCATCGACCGCGCTGGTGGACAGCACGTGTAGCGACCCGGCCACATCGCCGAAATTGATCTTGTCGACGGTGAGCATGAGGTTCAGCAGCGGCCCGGTGAACTGCCGGTTGGGCAGCACCGCGGAGTCGCGAGGCATGGCCTCGGCCATGTCCTCGAACCGGAAGCGTTGGTGCCGCAGCGCACCCATCATCGCTGCCTGGGTGGAGGTGATCGCCGCCCGTACGGTGCAGCGGCTTCCGATACCCGTGCGAACGGGGACGACGTTGGACACCGTGCTGAAGGTCTTGCGCAGCAACGCAGTTGTCCGCGCGGCGACGGGCAGGCTCAGACTCACATCTTCCTGGCCGGAGATCCGGGCGAGGTACCCCGACACCGCCACCGCGATGATCACCGGCATCGTTGTGCGAAGTTCGGTCTCGGCTTGGGCGAGCAATGCTGCGGTGTCGGGTGGAAGTACTGCGGAGTGACGACGTGGTGATGGATCGGGTTGTCCGGTGCGGTGCGCAAGACTGATCGGCGGACCGATGCCGTCAAGTTGCTCGGCCCAGTACGCCCGGTCTTTCTCGAACCGCGGCGATTCGCGGTAGTCGACATCGGTTTGCGCCAACCCGGACAGGTCCGATTCCGGTGGGAGGTTGAGGGAACCGTCCTCCGAACGTTCGTTGTAGGCGGCGACGATGAGTTGCAGCGAACGGAATGCGCCTGCCCCGTCGAACGTCAGGTGGTGGCCGCGCATGTAGTACAGCCACCGGTCGTCTGCCACGCGCAGTATTGCGGACGCCATGAGTCTGTCGTGGAAGACGTCGAGTGGGCGCGTGTAGTCGTCGCGCATCCACTGGTGGCCGGCCGCGTCCGGATCGGGTTCGGAACGCAGGTCTTTCATCATGATGTGGTCGCTGAGGCCACGGTCGATGACCTGCTCGATGCCACGCTCGGTCTGTTCGAAGCGGGTGAACGCTATCCCGGTTTGCCGTGCCACTCCGAGCGTGACCGCCCGCAGCAGCTCTGCATCCAGGTTGCCTGTGAGTTCGATACACAGTGCAATGTTGATGGGACACAGAGGAGTTGCCTGCTGGGCAGCCCACAGGGCGCGCTGTGCGCGCGTCAGTGGCTGCCGCAGCACCTGCCCCACAGAAGGCCCCTCCTCACGGTCATCGAGGCGTCGAATCACCTATGTGAAGGCGCTGACTCGAGAACCGCCTCGATGTCCTGATGCTTCGGAGCCTTCTTGCCGAATCGACTGAAGAACCCTGGCTTCTTCATCACGTCGGTGG
Organism: Williamsia muralis NBRC 105860; assembly: GCF_001598915.1. Lineage (GTDB taxonomy): Bacteria > Actinomycetota > Actinomycetes > Mycobacteriales > Mycobacteriaceae > Williamsia > Williamsia muralis. Next base: position 525,157 of record NZ_BDAP01000004.1, read on the forward strand.
AGCTGTAGTAGTAGCCGTACTTGTACGCGCCACCGCGCGTGGGGACATCGGTGAGAACGACACCGATGAGCTTGGCTTGCACAGCTTCAAGCTGTTCGATGCTCGCCGCGATATCGGGGATGCGGGACTGATTGGCCCGCGCGACCAGGACAACTCCGTCGGCCCACTGAGCCAAGACCGCCGCATCAGTAACGGGAAGAAGCGGTGGCGAGTCGATGATCACGTAGTCGAACATTGCCGAAAGGTTCTCGATGCCCTGGCCGGCCTTCTTTGAACCCAGCAGTTCCGCCGGGTTGGGGGGCTGGGGACCGCTGGCCAGGATCTGAAGGCCTTTCACCTCACTCGGCTGCAACAGGTCGGCCATCGAACCGTCGCCCTTGAGGTAGTTCGTCAAGCCGATGTCGCCCATGCCGCCTGTGCGGTGGTACACCTGCGGCCTCCGGAGGTCCGCGTCAACGAGAACGACACGCTTACCAGTCTCGGCCAATGCGGCGGCCAAGTTCATAGCAGTTGTCGTCTTGCCCTCTGCTGCCAGCGCGCTCGTCACAATGATTCGTCGTGACGGGTTGTCGACGCTCACAAACGAGAGATTGGTACGCAACTTTCGGTAAGCCTCTGCGGCCAAAGTGGCGCCGGAGCTGAAGTCGATCAGCCCTTGCTTCTTCAAAAGCTCATCAGACGGCACCGAGGCAAGCACTGGGGCTGTGGTGATTGAAGAAACTTCGTCCTCAGTGCGAATCTTGTTGTTGTACTTGTCGCGTAAAAAAACCGCGGCAACACCAAGCAACAGACCGATTACCAAGCCTAGAGCCGTGTTTCTCTCGGTACGGGGTGTAACGGGATCGTCACTTATGCTCGCAGGCGTTACGATCGTCAAATTAGCCAACGGCGTCTTACTGCCAGTCGGCGTCTCGAGACGGGTGACATACTCCGTCATTGATTTCGCAGCAGCGTTGGCAAGGTCAGCGGCAGTGTCCCGGTTGTGACTCTCGGCCGATATATTTAATAGCACGGTCTCCGGCGTAGTCGACGCACTCAACGCGGATCTCGCTTCGGCCATTGAAAGACCCAGGTCATCCGGGTCGAGAGCATCCGCCACGACTGCGTCAGAATCCACCAACTGCGTGTACGAAGTGACGCGCTGCTGCGAAGCCAGGGAACCCTGGTACGCCGTTTGCGCGTTGTTCTCGTTACCCGACGTTACATACAAAGTGGCAGTCGACCTATACGTTGGTTCCTGTAGCGCACTAAAAATCAGACCAGCTAGGCCACATAACAAGGTGATCACTAGAATCGACAGCCACCCACGCTTCAACACTCCTATAGATGTGCGAAACGCGTCCCTTGCCGGCTCCTCGAAGCGTTCTTGTGCATCTGCCATTGCAGCGAATCCAATCATCGACTTTGGTGCCATTTGGCACGTCTTGTAAGTTCGTCAATCCAGGCACCGGCCATTGCACTTGACCGTGGCCGACCGACCCAAGAAAACATCCCAACGATGCGGTGCCACCTACAGGACAATCGGCAGCTCGCAATCTCTCACCCATCGACCGGACGAGAGTCGAATGACCCACGGTCATATTATGCATCAACCGGCCCCGACGCGCGCATCGCTTGCACGTACTAGCTGGGGTGACAACATACGATCGTCCACCGCGGGGATACGAAATCTGCGACACACCAATATCACGGCCCTACAACCTGAGGGACGAAAGGTTGTCGCGGTACCAGGCAACGGTTGATCGAATGCCTTCCTCCAGCGAAATGCGCGGTGACCAGCCACTCTTCATCAATGTGCTGACGTCGAGCAGCTTCTGCGGCGTCCCATCAGGCTTCGATGTGTCCCACTCGGTGTCACCATCGAAGCCGACCGCTTCGGCGACCAGAGCAGCTATATCCGCAATCGTCTGGTCGACGCCAACACCTACGTTTACCTGCGAATCACCATCATAGTTCTCGAGAAGGTGCAAACAGGCCGACGCCATATCGGACACGTGCAAGAATTCACGTCGCGGATTACCGCTTCCCCAGTTGGTCACTGTGCCCTCGCCGTGCTGCTTCGCTTCGTCGTATCTGCGAATCAGAGAGGGCAGCACATGTGAACCCGTACGCGAAAAGTTGTCACCCGGGCCATACAAGTTAGTCGGCATAGCGGAGATCCACGGTAGTCCATACTGCCGCCTCACCGATTGAACGTGCAGTATTCCGGCGATTTTGGCAATGGCATATGCGTCGTTAGTTGGTTCCAGATGACCAGTAAGTAGGGAGTCCTCTTGAATCGGCTGGGCCGCGAACTTCGGGTAGATGCAAGAAGAACCGAGAAATAAGAGCCGTTCGACCTGATGCTCGAGAGCGGCATCAATAACATTGAGCTGGATCTGCAAGTTTTCAGAAAGAAAGTCTACGGGAAACTTACTATTAGCTTCTATTCCACCGACCTTGGCCGCAGCGAGGATAACCACCGGAGGCTTGACCTTCTCAAAGAACTCGAAGACATCCCGCCGGCGTCGGAGGTCGAGTTCGGAACTAGTGCGGCCGATCAGATTAGTGAAGCCCTCACTCGCGAGGTGATGCCATAACGCGGAACCCACCAGCCCCCGATGTCCCGCGACATACACCGGAGCATCTCGGTCAATTTCGAACGAACGGCCAAATAAGGAACTCATCACTTTACCTTCAATTCCACGAAGACACTTTCGGCTCATCGATCCAAGTAGACCCAGAACACTCCAGCGCAGATATGTCTGCGTCAACCATGATCCTCGCGAGTTCCGGAGTATGCACCGCGGGCTTCCAGCCCAAATCTCTTTCCGCTTTGCTCGCATCTCCAACAAGCGCGTCTACCTCAGTAGGACGCAAATAGCGCTCGTCGAACCGGACATGTTTCTCCCAATCGAGACCAGCATGGTCGAAAGCAGTAATCAAAAAATCACGCACGCAGTAATTTCCGCCAGTTGCGAGCACATAATCATCAGGCGAATCGGCCTGAAGCATACGCCACATTCCTTCGACATACTCCGGTGCATATCCCCAATCGCGAATCGCATCCAGGTTTCCCATATACACCACGTCTTCTACACCTGCCTTGATACGCGCAACGGCACGGGTGATTTTTCGGGTGACAAACGTTTCGCCACGACGCGGAGATTCATGGTTGAAGAGAATGCCGTTAACAGCAAAAATGTCGTAAGCCTCACGATAGTTCCGGGTGACCCAGTAGGCATACACTTTTGCCGCTCCATACGGAGAACGAGGATAGAATAGGGTGTCCTCGTTTTGGGGAGGAGGCGACGCTCCGAACATCTCAGAGCTCGAGGCTTGGTAGAAACGGCACTGCAAGCCTGCTAACCGGACCGCCTCGAGTAGTCGTATCGAACCGATCCCAGTTGTATCGCCCGTGTGCTCTGGCTCGTCGAAGCTAACCCTGACATGGGACTGAGCCGCTAAGTTGTAGACCTCATCTGGCTCGATAGTAGCCAGCAGCGTGACAAGACGTGCGCCGTCGCTCAAGTCACCGTAGTGAAGAAACAGTTTTGCGCCGGGTTCATGCGGATCCACATAGAGATGGTCTATTCGAGCCGTGTTGAATGAAGACGATCTTCGAATCAGACCGTGGACTTCATACCCCTTCTTCAGCAGAAGTTCAGCCAGATACGACCCGTCTTGGCCGGTGATGCCCGTAATTAGAGCTCGCTTCATTTTAATCTCCGCATCATTTCGGTTCAGGACACTTCCTCCAGACCAGTGAACGTTCACACTGGCTGAGCTCTTCGCAAATCAAAGAACGACTCCGCCTCGAACGACGTCTTTGTGAACAACAACGCCGGCCCCAACCACCGCTCCAGCCCCGACCACTACCCCGCGAAGAACTACGGCCCGTGTAGCTATCCACGCACCGTCACCAATCTCAATCGGGCCGTTATCGAACTCAAAGGACGGTGACCGCCGGTCATGGCTCCCCGTACACAGCATCGCCTGTTGTGAAACACAAACATCGCTTCCGATAGCAACCGGCTCAAGGTTCAAAATGTAGACACCTTCGCCCAGCCAACTATTCTTTCCGACAGAGAGCTTCCACGGCCAGTGAATTCGACAGTTCTGTCTAATGACAACTCGCTCGCCGATCTCGGCGCCAAACAAACGCAATATCCAGACGCGGACACCATTTGGGCACCACCAGCGGCTAAACAGCACACCAGATACAAATAGCCAAAGCACCTGGACAAACCATGGTCGCCCCTTGTCATATCCGAACCCAGTAAAGCTCGATAGGTCTCGGGGATATACAGTACCGGGCTTGTTATTGGTCATCTACGGACTCCCAGCCTCTAGGTCTCATGTCCCGCTCAATTCTTCTAAGACACACATGAAGTCAGCCGCGCTCTGACTGGCTGAAAGCTGGCCGGCGCAGTAGTCAAGACCCCAGCTGGCGAGGTCAGCCATTCTATTTGGATCGTCCCTGAGTTGACGCACAGCGCCGACAAGGATTTCGGGCGAACCCGCACCTACAACCACGCCCCCACCGGACTCGGCAACAACGTCTGCCGTAGTGCTCGCGGAGTTCGTACACGCTAGTACAGGCCGACCTGCAGCGAAATATGTGGTCAGCTTGCTCGGAACCGCCATTTCTACAACACCCGCCTTTTCATTTACTAACAAAATGTCGGAGGCTTTTAGGGCGTCGGTAAACTGGCCGTCGGGCAGGGGACTCACGAATCGCAATGATTCAATGCCGGTGGCCTGTGATTCTAGATCCTCGCGCTGATTACCATCGCCAAGTAACACAAACTCGATGTCCATATCCCCGCGATCCACCAAACGAGCTGCCTCAATCACATTCTCAAGCCCCTGCTTTACCCCCATGTTCCCAGCGTGCAAAACGATTGTCTTCTGAGCGTCCCAACCCAATCGCCGCCTCGCTTCAACCTTCCGACCCGTGCCGTCAGTGGCTACTTTGAAATGATTCCAATTTCGAATAACTCTTACGTTGCACGGGGGTACGCCCATCAATTCGACCGTTCTTGCAAATCGCTCGTGAATAACGCAGACCCGGTCGGCGCTCCTGAAAACGAAAGCCTCGACGAGGCCGAGCACACGAGCGATCTTGCTTCCCCCACTACCGGTTTCCGTCAAACCAAGAGAATAGATATCCTGGACCCAGACGATGATCTTTCTTTCACGATGGAATAGACGAGCGCGAAGGATCGCCAGAGCAGAAGCAAAAAGCGACGGTGAAACTAAGACCAACGTGTCTGCCGCGCCCCACCGCGACGCGATGGCTCGAAAACCGAAATGGAGTTCCATGAGGGACCTGTTGAGGAGTTTTGGTCGCCGCGGCACATAGTGCCGGATCCTCCTCAATCGAACACCGGCACTGACGCTAACCGAGGGAAGCATTTTCGATTCCGGGGTTACAAACCAAGACGGGTAGTGCGGATAGCTCGTAATCACGTCAACGCTGTGTCCGCTGCGGATTAGGGACTCCGCCATGCCGGTTGTGTACGGAGCAATGCCTGTTTGCTCCGGCGCGTAGTTCAGCCCAATTATTAGAACCGACTTACTTATCATGGCGATCCCTTCTAGCGACGACCAGCGACGGCGCGTCTGCGAGCACAGAAGTACGTGTGCGGGCGGTGCAAATCCATAGCAGCAGAACCACAACTACAAAACGTGACATCGATTGAAGCAAGGAACCTCTGAGTATTAGAACAAGATAGACAGCAACCGGAATCATGAAGAAAGTGGAGACAGTTAACTGCGTAGTGAGGCCAGTCAGCCCGAAGCCCTGATTCCACGATGTCGAGAACCGCCCGTAGATACGCCCCAAAACCCAGAAACCCACCGCGACGCCCACGACGCCAAACGAAAGGTAGAGTTCACCCCAAAGCGGTGCAGATAGGTTCGCGTTTCCATACCGTATGTATTCGGCCAATACCGACCCGGTATCGATCGGCTTCGATGGCCACACTGATCTGGGCACCATAAAGAACACAGATCCAAGTAAATTGTCGCCGAATGAGAACCCGTTGCTGTGCACGTAGCTAATTAAATTTCCGACTTGAGGCATCGAGTCGTAATCAGTCTTGTTTAGCATCGTCCCTACCACCCCTGACTCCGCCGGCGTACTGGCCGCATTCGTGTACCTAAAAGCGTCGAGATAAGGGAAGACAAAGATACTGCCTATTACAAATCCGCCGGTGATAGATCGGACCCCCGCTTGCGAGCGACTCCAAGGAAACAGGAACAACAGGCTCAGCACTATTACTAAAAACCAGAAGCGCGAGGAGGATATTGGATTGTTTAATAGAATGTTGGAACATATCACCAACAGCAGAAGCGCGATCCATCCTCCACTTTGGCGCACCCGACTCTGAGAGATGAAGAGGAAGGCTATCGAGTAGAGGGCAACAAAGGGTAGGACGGAAGTGACGCTGGTCAGTATCGCGCCTGTGGCCTTCGAGTCGCTCGAGTAGTACCCGCCCGAGAACAGGAACTCGTTACGGGCTTGCCGGCTTGTAAAGAGTACCTCTAACCCACCGAGATACTGAACAAAAATGGGAGTAAGAATCACAGTCGCGATACCCAGCACCGCGACACGTCGCCTGCTCAAGTACCTTCGGGCAGTCGCCTGTCGAAGCCTTGTTCGGAAGCGCGCATCGGATTTGGGCCGCCTACGGACCGTGGTTCCCAGCCCGAGATCGTATGCAATCAGCCCTAACAGCACGAGAAGCGACTGAATTACGACGATGCTGTGATCGACGGAAGTCCCTAGGGGGTTCTTCGCGGCGAGGTACTGCAGTGTTGGCGCTACACCCAGCCACGTGTATGAGTACCCGAACAGAATCAGTGACACCCAATCGGGTCGACCGCGGGATGCAATAGTAGATAACCGTAGCGCGCTGTAGCCAACGACACTGTATTGCGCCACTAAAGCGGCGGGGTCCCTTCCGGGTTCGAGCGGCACCAAAGACGTTAACCACAGCGGAAGCAGCAAAGCGAGAGACAGGAAGAACAACAGCCCCCACACTAGCGATGGCGCGGGGGAATGGCGCTTACCAGTTGTAACGAGGTGACTAGTGGCGAGGCTTGTCATGCACTATTCTCACTGCGCGACAGGCACCAATCATACTGTCTGGCTAGTCCCTCCTCGAGACCAACCGTCGGTTTCCATCCCAGTTCTGCTTTGATTTTCGCGCTGTCCCCGTCCGTTCTTCTCACGTCCCCGGCCTGCGAACCAATCCGATTGACTCCTATCGGCGCGCCGTGAATATCCCCGAGGACCCGAATGACGTCATTGACGGTTGCGTGCGTTGCGCCCGAGAGGTTGTAGACCTGGCCCGAGGGTCGCGACGTTGCTGCAAGGATATTAGCTTCGACTATATCGTCAACATATGTGAAGTCTCGCACCTGAGTACCGTCGCCATACAGTGTCAGCTCTTCACCGGACTGCGCGGACTCGATAAATTTGGTGAAAGCCATATCAGGTCGCTGCCTGGGGCCATACACGGTGAAGTACCGGAGAGATGTGGAGTGCAACCCGAAATTCTCTGCGTATAGGCTCACGAGGTGCTCAGCGGAAAGCTTCGTCACTCCATACGGAGAAAATGGCCTAGGCACGCTCTGTTCTGTGCATGGCCACGATGCGGCATTGCCGTACACGCTTGAACTAGATGCGTACACAAAGGTAAGGTCTGTCCGCCCTCGCACCGACTCTAGGAGGCGTTGCGTGGCGAGCACATTCCGGTCGACGTATTCCGCGAATCCATCACTCCAAGAGCTTCGAACGCCAGGCTGTCCAGCTTGGTGATAGATTACGTCGCATTCGGCAACTACTGCGTCAACCAGCGACACATCGGTCCTCAGATCAGCCTCTACGAACGTGAAGTTGTCGTAGTTGCGCAGCAACTTCAGATTCTGTCGTTTACGTTCGGGGTCGTAATAGTCGGTTATGCAATCGATCCCAACAACGTCACAGCCGTCGTCTAACAAACGTTGGGCCAAAGTAGAGCCGATAAAGCCAGCGCTGCCAGTAACAACTTTGCTACTCATATCTTCGCTTCTCCGTATACTGTCTCGAGGGATTTCGCTACAGAGTCCATTGTGAATTCTGCGGTGACGAGGATCCTGCCATTCTCAGTCAGAGTGTCGTTCAACTCAGGCTCATTCATCAATCGCGTCAAGGCGGCCACAATGCCATCCACGGTGGTATCCACAACTAGCCCAGCGGCATATCGCTCTACATAGGGCGCGAGCCCACAACTAGTTGTTATTACTACCGCTGTGCCCGTCGCGAGGCTCTCAAGAACTATGTTCGGGAAGGGCTCATCTATCGAGGGAAGAACCATCACATCGTACTGTTCGAGCACTTTCCTTACTTCCGAATAGTGCAGCGCGCCAAAGTACGTTACTTCTGTTTCGATCCCTTTCTCTTTCACCATGTTGAGCGCATCACTAAGGGCACCTTCGTCGGGTCCATATATGTCAAGACGAACCCGCAGCCCTCGACCTACTAACCGATCGACCGCTTCGATCAAGTTGTTAAGCCGTTTGCGGGGGTGGATACGCGACACGAACACCACCCTTAGTTCCTCGCTGTACTGCCGCGGCTCTTTTTCCGATGCGCCGTCCACGCCATTGACTATGTGATAGCTCGCGTTCGGAATCCCTACTGATTCGATATCCCGCTTCTCGTACGGTGTGAGGTACAACATCGCGGCTGACGCCTTTATAGCTGGCCTAGTGAGCGCGCCGTCGTACAGTTTGTAAACGCGTCCGACTCGGTTCGCTAGCATCCCGTGCGTTTGCCAAACCACTGGCACACCAGATCTTGCGATCAACTTGATCGCGATCAAGATCCAGAGATCACGGCCAGAGTGGACGTGTACGCAATCGTAATTCCGGGCGTTCGACCTGATCCACTTTATCGCCGCAAAACTCAGTGCGGTTGCGAATCTATGGCCTGGCAAACGGCGGAACTTAAAAAGAGTCGCCTGGACGCCAAGCACTTGACGTGGAATTGGTCCGTCGCCTCTCCACAGACCTAGGATATGGCATTCGTTACCGCGCTCCGCCAAGGTGGTGCACTGCCGTCCGGTCCCACGCACGGGTCCCCCGTACTCCGCGCTGTCGCTCACCAGCGGTACTATATGCAGAACTTTCATGCCATTGCTCCGTTCGAGATTGTTTTCTTGCCGCGGGTTAGCTGCCCTTGCGAGCTGGAAGCGCTGTGCCGTCGGTGCTTCCCACTACGTTGTGTTGAGTCTGACCCGTCATTTCGAAAGATCAGAGATCCGCATCCTGCGACGCACCCAGATATAGTCAATTCCATCAAGAAACCGATCTCCGGGGACATTCCTATAACTGCGCACACAACTAGAACAGAAAATCCGACCGTGCCAGCCAGATATACCCAATTGCTACCCCCGTGGATGTGAACCAGGGCCGCCTGGACCGCGACCACCACGCCCATAGGCAGAATAATCGCAAGAACAATTATCAGGCCGACGCGATCCGGTAAAATGAAGTAGATGGCAAAGCCAGCGGAAGCGAGAATAACAAGCACGGCCAGCACCGCTGCGCGTATATACAGAGTGGCCCGCTCCCGTATCAGCTCACGGCGAGAGTACAACTCGTTGATTATCAAGAATCCCAGCATAGCTTGGACAAGAATGTAACCGATTAAGTAATAGTGCCACAGTCGGAAGTCTTGTGTCGATGCCATTCCGCGCACCACATTAACGTCGTTTCTGTATAGCATCGCCGACAGCGAGCCAGCTGCCAGAGTAGCCCAGGTTGTTTGCGAGACCGCACGTCGCGTGGGTATTAGCAGGAATATGACCCATGCAACCGGCGCCGATATCATCATCCATTTCGGATCTACGACCCCAAACGCTATGATCGCCGCGAGCCAGCCTAAATTTCGCGCGAGAATGAACGCCTGGTAGCTAGCTCTCTTTCCCCCGCTCAGGAGTTCGGAAGCATGTCCCCCGGTCGCGATTCCTGTAACGACCCCGCCTAGCCCAATCAGCGAAAGAGCGACGAACTCGGGCGCACTCAACGCTTCGGGGAATGTAAGAAGAATGGCTCCGGTCGCAGATGATGCGGCGACTAAGGCCGCTGAAAAGAGTCTTTTCGTGCTGTTTCTGTGGTCTGTCTGTACCGCCGCCGCTTGGCCGGCTTGAAGGGATGCGAGTCCCACGGCCATCGCGATGGTGACCGTTCGGTCAACTCCGAAAATTTCGGGTAGCGCCAGAATCACAGCGCTCACGAGCAGATTCCCGAGAGCCAGAGCCGCAGGCGCGACGCGCGAGTTTTCGATGGCCGGTCTCATCGCTACAAAACTTCAACTTTGCCCGGCGAGTCCGGTTTCACAAGAGAATTGGCGGAGACACGAGAGTGCGCCGCCAGATGGACGCCGCCCGCGACTACCGCCCCTGCGTAGATTTTGCTACCTGTACCCACTACCGGGTACTCGTTCCGTCCGTCCCGCCCGAGTGTGACGTTCTGGTACAGGACTACTTCTGGCTGTACTACAACCCCAGTTCCGATAACGATGCCTACCGGGTGCGGTAGACAGATTGCGCCCTCAAATCTGACGCCCGCGCCCACGTCACAACCAAATTGCGATATCAAACGGTTTCTGTAGAATGCGTGCGCTATCCCTGAAGAAGTCGACGCCAGACGAAACAATAGAGCCGCCCGAAGGGAGGGCGAAAGCGCCCAACGAATTGGCCAGAAGCGTCTCGGTTGCGAGCCGCTTACTTTGGCCATAAAGATGTAATCCTCTTTGGCCCAAAGAATTCGGTCTACTCCCAACACCACGCATCGCCTCTCTTGAACGACCGTCCTCGATAGCTCACCGTCGGCCGGTGCCCGTGTATTGCCAACCCGCGGATCGCCAGTGAACGGGATCGAGGCAATTCCTCCCGTCAATCACGTTCTTCGAACGAACGATATCGGCAATTTCGAATGGATTTGCCTCGCGAAACTCTTGCCACTCGGTTAGTACCAAGACCACGTCCGCACCGGCGCATGCGTCGGCTAAGCTCGTTGAATAGTTGAGGGTAGGAAAAAGAATCCGTGAGTTCTCCATTGCTTTCGGGTCGTAGACGTTCACCGACGCTCCCTGCAGCTGGATCTGCCCAGCAATGTTCAGGGCTGGAGAATCTCTAACGTCATCAGAGTCAGGCTTGAAGGCAGCTCCCAGCACCGCGACGCGCTTCCCGAGCAGTGACCCACCCAACGTCCTTTTTGTAGTTTCAACTAGGTTGGTGCGCCGCCGCATATTGATATTATCGACTTCTCTAAGAAAGGTCAGAGCCTCGTCGGCTCCAAGCTCGCCTGCTCGTGCCATGAATGCGCGTATATCCTTGGGTAGGCAGCCTCCGCCGAATCCGATCCCGGCATTCAGGAACTTTCTCCCGATCCGTTCGTCGTAGCCGATCGCATCTGCTAGCTCGGTCACATCACCGCCTGCCGCTTCGCAAACTTCAGCAATGGCGTTGATAAATGAGATTTTTGTCGCGAGGAAAGCGTTCGCAGATACCTTCACTAGCTCGGCAGTAGCAAGATTCGTGACGACAACCGGAACTCCATTCGATATGGGTGTCGCATAGATCTCCCGCGCGATTGCCTCGGCTCTACCCGCGTCGGCCGATCCCACTCCAAGAACCAGCCGGTCGGGACGGAGCGTGTCTTCAACTGCGTGCCCTTCTCGAAGAAACTCTGGATTCCACGCGACATCTACGGGCGCATTTGCGAGGTCCTGCATCTTCGCGGCCAGTCTCTCTGCGGTTCCCACCGGTACAGTCGATTTGCCGAAGACAATCGTCGGTCGATCGATCAAGGGCGCGAGACTTTCGACTACCGAATCAACGTAGGCGAGGTCGGCGGCGTATTCGCCTCTCTTCTGAGGTGTGCCGACCGCGAGAAAGTGAACGTCCGCGAATTGCGCGGCCTCTTCGTAGGAGGATGTGAACTCAAGCCGTCCTGCGGCTATGTTCCTCTTGAGAACATCTTCGAGCCCGGGCTCGTAAAAGGGGACCTCCCCGGACTGCAATTTTGCCAACTTCGACGGGTCGATATCTACGCCGAGTACTTCGTGTCCGAGTTCCGCCATACATGCAGCGTGCGTGGCGCCAAGGTAGCCGGTACCGAGAACAGTGATCTTCATGGCCCTGCCTTTACGTTGAGGATGTCTACTACTCGTGCTATTCACGATGGCCCAGTTCGTGGTTCCAACTTTGATTTGAGCCGGAAGTGGGTGTCTGCGGCGTTGCAGGAGGTCTGCCGCTACTGCGTGGCAAACTGACCCGACCTCCTACCTGGTTAAGTGGTGTTTGCCAGTGGGATAGGCCTCTTGCTTCTCAAGCCACTTCACGAGTGAATCAATTGATGATGCGATGTCGCTGGCCACTTCGTCGAAGACGTGCGCAGGTCTTCCGATTGGATCACGGATGTCCAGTTTCGGATCAGTTGGATCGATTGCAGGGCGTATAGATTGAGCGTCACGCATAGGTTCGATGGGTAGTTCTCTTAGCGCAAACATCCGCTTCCAGCGTGCGGGGGCCAGCTGTCTGGCAACGGCGCGGTGCTCGCGTGTCATACCTAGCAGGAGGTCGCAGTCGGCAGCGATATCTGGCGTCAACATTCGTGACTCGAAGTCACCCGTCTCAATGCCTAGGCCGTCGAGAACCCGCTCGCTTTCTGGATGCATCGGTTGGCCGTTCAACGCCCTTGTCCCCGCACTCGAAACATGCAAACCCAGTCCGAGTTCCATGTTGTAACGCTCGAGCAGTTTTTCGGCGACCGGCGAGCGACAGATATTTCCCGTGCAAACAAACAGAATCTTCATGTCAATACGCGCCGTCGCTTCGTACCACTGCGCGCACCGTCCGCCACAAGATCATCGCGTCCTGCATGATCGACCAGTTCTCGACGTACGAGAGGTCAAGGCGCACAGACTCTTCCCACGACAGGTCAGATCGGCCCGAGACTTGCCACAACCCTGTGATGCCCGGCCGAACGAGCATTCGTCGCGTGACCAGACCGCTGTACTGCTCCACCTCGTCGCGCAACGGTGGCCGTGGCCCTACAAGGCTCATCGAGCCACCCACCACGTTGAACAGCTGGGGAAGCTCATCAAGGCTGTAGCGACGCAGCTTCTTCCCCACTGTTGTCACCCGGGGGTCGTCGCGGAGTTTGAAGAGTACGCCGGCGCCCTCGTTCTTCTGGGCAAGCGCCGCCTTCTGCTTGTCTGCCCCGTCGACCATGGTGCGGAACTTCCACATATCGAAGGGCACGTTGCCCACGCCGATGCGTTCAGCGCGGTAGAAGATTGGCCCACTGGAGTTGATCTTCACTGCTATGGCGCAAGCGACCAGCACTGGAGCAAGCATCAACAGAAGGACTACGGCACCCAGGCGGTCGAACGCTGCCTTGAGGAACCGGTTGGCGCCGTCATACCTCGGTTTGTCGATGTGCAGAAGCGGCAAGCCGGCCACCGGCCGCACCATCATGCGGGGCCCGGCTACGTCGGTCACCCCCGGAGACACCAACATGTCGACGTTCATTCCCTCTAGATCCCAGGAGAGCTCTCGCATCGCGGAATGCCCGAGGGCCTCCGCCGACGTCACCGCCACGGTGGTCGCCCCGCACAAGGCGACGGCGTCACGGGCTTCGCCGAATGACCCATAGACCGGTATGTCGTGACCGTTGACCACGACCGGTCGGTGTTCGCTGCCCGGCGGCACGCAGAGCCCGACAACCTCGAAGCCGAGGCCGGGGTTCTTGTCCAGATGCTCAATCAAGGGAACCGCCGAGCTGGGCCCACCGACGACCAGCACCTGGCTCAGGTTTCGCCGGCGGAGACGGCTGTGGTGCAGAGCCTTGCGCCACGCCCATCGAGAGAGGAGGAGCCCTAGGGTTCCTAATGGCAGTGCGATCGCTATGAAACCGCGGGCGAGATTCAGTCGAAACGCGAGGTCCACAATCGCCAACAGTCCGAAGACTATGAAGCACGCGTTCAAGACGCGACTGTATTCATTCGGCCCATCGCCCACGATGCGTCGGTCGCTACTTTGGGTTGCTCGAAGGGTCAATACCCAGGCAACTATTAGACATGGTGTCACAATAAATGTGGTCATTGAAGCCGCCCGAGATATATCCTCGGGGACCCCGAATCGAATGTGCTGCGCAAGGAGGACCGCCGCCGTCACGATTAGGGCGTCCGTCCACCTGACCCGCGTGACGTAACGACTTGCCCAGCTGTCAGTACGGGGTTTGACCTGGGGTGATCGAGGTAGATCACGCGCGTCGCCAGGCCAGACGACGGCCGAAACTGACCCCTGACGTCTGGACACTATCCCTCCCTGTGCATCGCCAAAAACACCGCTGATCTCAGCAGTGAGTGTGTTAACGGCTTCTTAATAACGGACGACGCCGCAGTGTTTTCGCGTCAATTACATCCGTCGCGCCTGCATTGCGTACTACGGACGTTACTGCACATAGTCGCTACTCGCGCGGCGATGACAGCGCCAGGGCCACTTGGCTGAGTCCCGTTTTCTTCTACCCAAAACCGAGGAATGACCGATCGTTCGAAAATTGCGATAAACGGACCCGTCGTCCAAATTACTCGGTCCCATCCGGCTAGCTCCCCTGGCCATCCGCCGAGAGCCACGAAACACGATGTCAGCCACCACATAACGGCCGCTTCAAGCGGATCAGCCGGAACTGCGCCCGGCATCGCAACGTGTCCCGTGGGCCCGGGCGTCTTAGGGGTAGCAAATTGCCGGAAGGGCTTTGTGACAGTGGTCTCAGGCAAATACGCGTGATCGTAAAGGTCAAGAATTAACATGCCCGTAACATTCAGTAACTGCAGACGGGCGCTAGTTATGCCAGAACGGCCTCCCAGGCTGCCAGCCCGGCCAAGTTAGCCCCAGCTCGCGTGAAGGAGGGCTGCCGAGTATCGGCCCGGGCGAAACCTGGGCGTTGGGTCCCGTGTGACGACGTGCGTCCTCACCCCCAGCGGCGGGTGAAGAGTTGAAAAGGCCTGACTAGGTTTCCGACTGCGATGCAACGGCGCCGACCGGCTTTGAACTATCCCTTACGCACTTGAAGAGTGAACCAGATTGACGGCGCGTAGTGCGGCCGAAATGCTACTTGTTTGTGAACCGCGCCTCGCGCTTCTCCACGAACGCAGCCATACCTTCTGACTGATCTTCGGTCGCGAACGTGGAGTGGAAGACGCGCCGCTCGAACAGCACGCCCTCGGTCAGCCCGACTTCCTGCGACCGGTTCACTGCCTGCTTGGCCAATATGGTGATCGGCAGCGACAGCTCTGCGATAGTGTCCGCCACCTCGATCGCATCCTCCAGGTACGACTCAGTGGGCACCACCCTCGAGACCAGGCCGGCACGCTCGGCCTCGTCGACCTTCATGCGCCGGCCGGTCAGCACCATGTCCATGGCCTTGGCTTTGCCAATCGCCCGCGTAAGTCGTTGTGACCCACCGATTCCCGGGATCACGCCCAAGTTGATCTCGGGCTGACCGAATACGGCGTTCTCGGCGGCGATGATGATGTCGCACATCATGGCCAGTTCACATCCACCACCGAGGGCGAATCCTGCCACCGCCGCAACCACCGGAGTGCGGACCTCGGTGAGGTGCCCCCAAGCGCTGAAGAAGTCCTGGGAGAGCATGTCGACGTACGACTTGTCGGCCATCTCTTTGATGTCAGCGCCCGCAGCAAAGGCACGTTCGGAGCCCGCGATCACGATGGCACCCACAGACGCGTCGGCGTCGTACGCCTGTGCGGCTCCAACCACCTCGGTCATCAACTGAGAGTTCAACGCATTGAGTGCTTTTGGCCTGTTCAGCGTGATGATGCCGACCCGGCCCCGCTGCTCGGTGGTGATGGTCTCAAAGCTGCTCATCAGAACGCTCCATTCGTCAGTACAAGATCGTTGGGCACGGGGGCGAAGAAGTCGGCAACCACGGCGGGATCCACCTCGGTCAGTCCCCGAGGCGACCACTTCGGCGAGCGGTCCTTGTCGATCACCTGGGCCCGAATGCCCTCCGCAAGGTCGGGGTGGGTCAGGAAGTGGATCGACACCCGGAACTCACTCTCCAGGGCTTCTTCGAGGGTCGTATCGGCCGATATCTGACGCAGCGACCGCATGGTCACCTCCACCGACGTGGGCGATTTGGCTCCCACCACGTTCGCAGTGTCGTGGGCATCGGTTTCGTCGTGTCCGCGCAGGCGTTCGACGATGCCGACGCCGGTGTCGGCCGCGAAGGCATCGTCGATCCAGTGACGCTTGGTGAGCAGATCGGATTCGGGGGGAGCAACACAGAACTCGGCGATGGCGTCGTCAACGGGCTTCGTCGTGAGAGCAGAGACAAACTCCTCGATGCTCTCCGACGGCAGGAAATGGTCGGCGAATCCGATGGCGATGGCATCGGCGCCCCCGATCTGTGCCGCAGTCAGGGCCAGGTAGGTGCCCAGCTCGCCCGGCGCGCGCGCAAGCAGGTAGGTGCCACCCACGTCCGGGGAAAATCCGATCCCCACCTCGGGCATCGCCATCCTCGTGCGGTCAGTGACGATACGAGTGTTGGCGTGAGCGGACACTCCTACTCCCCCGCCCATCACGATCCCGTCCATCAGGGCTACGTACGGCTTCGGATAGTGGGAGATGTACGCGTTGAGGATGTACTCGTCTCGCCAGAAGTGCCCCGAGGGGGTGTTGACTGCATCATCCAAAGTGGTTGCAGCCGAGGCGTCTCGGTGGATGGCGACGATATCTCCGCCGGCACACAGCCCACGTTCGCCGGCGCCATCGAGCAACACGGCCTCGACCGCGTCGTCATCGGCCCATTCTCGCAGCGCCGCGTGGATGGCGGTCACCATCTCGTGCGTCAGCGCATTGATCGCCTTCGGCCGGTTCAGGGTGATGCGGCCGATCCGCCCCTCGGTACGAACAAGGACGCTGCTCTCGTCTGACATGACTCTCCATTGATCGACTGCCGGGCGCCTCACATAGTTGCATATCCTAGTATTGGCAGTCCAGGGCACCTGCGAAGCCGCACATCACGTTGCTGGCCGCCGCGCACCCGACAGGCGCGACGAGCGATCAGGGTTGGCCCGGTTTGAGCTTGATGAACAGCCCATCGGCTTCGGCACACAGCACATCCCCGTTGTGCAGAGTGGCCTTGATGAACACCTTGCGCCCTTCGATCCGGTCTACCCACGACCGGATCGCGAGCTCGGTGTTGAGCGGGGTGATCGCGCGGTAGTTGACAGTCAGATATGCCGTCCTGGTGACACCGCCCGACCCGAGTGCACCGGCCATACCCATCAAGTCGTCGAACGCTACCGCCACCTGACCACCGTGGGCAGCGTTGTTGCCGCCGAGATGGTAGCGACGGAATGTCATACGTGCGCTGACGTTTTCGGCACTCGCCTCGTCCAGTTCATACGGAGGCAGTGTGATGTTGCCTCGCGCCGGCAGATCGATCCGCCCGCCGGACGGTGCACGCCACTCATCGATCGCGACCTCATCGAGCTTCTTGTTCAAAACCTGCAGTGCGTCGATCACCTCGGTGGTGAGCTCTTCGCTGGGACAGGCCGCCTTCACCCGGTCCATGAAGGTGCGGACCTCTTCGATGAACTCGCCGTACCGCGGACCTCCGCGCGTCAGGTCTATGTCGAACGTCGGCCGGAATCCACCCTCATGGTGCACTTCGTCCGCCTGAGCGCTTTCGAACTTTGCGGCAGATTGTTCGAGCGGGCTGTCCTGAGTCATGACTCCGACACTATAGACCTGGGTAGAACATGTTTCCTTCGAGTGCCGGAGCTTGCAGGCGGACGCTGCCCAGGTGTTGAACCCACAGGCTCTGTCGCCCGTTCGTCGCCCTTCCGGCCTACTCGGTCTGACGGGTGCGAACTACAGCGATGGCAGAGATTAGCAGCGTTATGGGTAGTGCACTTCGGCCCACTCGAGTGGTTCGTACATTCGACCGCGCGATTTCCTGCCCGACGTAGCCACGCACCGTACGCTCGTTGGCCGACCACCGAGAACTATATGAATCAGGATTTCGTCGCCGCGGGCCTGGCGGGTCCCGTCCACTCTTCATAAGCACACTCGCTCGTGGAAGTAATGATGGTTGTGGCCTAGGTCGCCACCCGGAGGCGTTGTCCTTCATAAGCGGGGGCTCAGTGAGCCGCAGAGCCGCTATTGGTGTCTCATCTAAGGCCCAGGGGCGGGAAATGCGTAGCGCGTTCCACGTCGACCGAATCGCAATGCGGCAGCTGGCCGGGGGCGATCCTCATTGCCATCGTTAGATTGTTCGGGGTAGCGGCTGCCTGTGATGGATCGCGAGTCGTCGCCACATCAGACCCGGGCGGCAACCACATAATCATTTCCGCGACCAGCCGCGCCAGTAGGCACAGTCATCAACCCTGGCTGTCATCGGAGACTCGGTTCTCGTGTCGGCTTGACTCTTATCGACGCGATCGGGGAGAACTGGCTATTGACGCCAAACCTAGTACAGGAGAATGCACCCATCCGACCGGCGCCGGTCAGAGGGTAAAGCTGACTGAATTAATGCCATCCTGTCCCCGCTCAAGCCGGAAACTCCGCCCACCTCCGCTCAGTACGCGAGGGGCTCTAGCTCGCAAAGCAGAGCCGCGTCAGCGCCGAGGCGACCGGCAGAAAAGAAGTGGTGTCAGCCGAGGTGGCGGCGAACTCACTGGTCACGGCGAACCCGCCGACGATTCGCCTGACAGAACTGCGCCGCGGAGCATCCTGAGTGCTCCACCTCGTCGCATGACACACGGTGATCGCCGTCGTCTGATGATCGGCTCACTCAGCGTCTACATTGCGGTCATCGGATTCATCACGCTGACTCCTCGCGACGACTCACAAAGCAGTCCCGTGGTCGACGCGGTTCTCGGCTTCTTTCACCGCCACGAGGCAACTGCGTGGATGACGTTCTCCGTGCTCGAACGCTCCGCCAACGTTGTTCTGTTCATGCCTCTCGGACTCCTTCTTCTTGCCACACTCGGCCATCGTCGGTGGGCTGCGGCATTCGCGATCGGAGTCACCTACTCGGTATTCATCGAGGCCTGTCAGGCACTGTTCTTGTCGGGGCGGGTCGCGGATCCGATCGACGTGGTGATGAACGGTCTCGGGACCGCAATGGGCATCACTTTAGGCAGGCAAACCTTAGTTACCGCTAGGTCCTGGGGAAATCGCGAACCGCGGCCTGGTAGTGCGCCAGGCAGGCAGGGCGACCAGTAAAAAGTCTCTTTAACGCAGCTGTAACGTCCGGCATTCGCGCGACGACATCCAGTCTGAGATGCATCGAAGTCCAATTGACTTTCACTTGGTCAAACACAGGACATAACGCACTTCTGGTGAAACCATCGCGGCAGAGGTCCAGCATCTCGGTGACCTGATCACCGAACCAACGCGGCCCGGGGGGCCCAGATTTTCGAGGTGAAGAATGAACCGTAATGCCAAAGGCGCTCTCGCTGCCGGTGCCGCTGTTGTTGTCCTGCTGGGAGGTGCGGGGTCATATGCACTGTGGAGCGATTCCGCTTCGAACACTCCGGGCAACGTGACCACCGGTGAGCTGAAGCTGACGGCGTCGGGAACGCCCGCGTGGAAAGACATCTCCACTGACGGGGTTGTCGGCGGAACTACGGTTAACCCCCTGACGGACTTTCTGGTCCCCAAAGACACTTGGGAGTACACCTCCACCTACACAGCGGTGGCGACGGGCAAGAACATGAACGCCCAGGTCACGGTCAACCCGGGTACCGGCGGCACGCCGCCCACTGGCGTCACCATCACTCCCGCCGCCTCGGTCGACGGTACGGCGCCCACAGGCAGCGTTGTGACGATCACTCCCGGTACGCCCCACACCGTGGTGGTCAAAGTGACTGTGGCCTTCTCTGACGTGACCGGCACCACCAGCCAGAATTCAGCGGTGAACGTGTCGAACATGTCCGTCAGCCTGAATCAGGTTCGTCCCTGACGATGACGCGGTCGGGTCTCGCCCGGCTCCTGGTACTCGGGATATTGGCCGTGGTGGTCGCACTGTCGGTGGCGGCAGTGCGATCCACAGGCGCCCTCTGGTCTGACCGCGCCACCACTGGCGCCGCCACGCTCAACACCGGGCAACTAAAATTGGTGGCAGGCACCGGTTCGGGAACGACGTACCAGTTTCAGGCGCTGAACGGGTCCGGGATCCTGACGGGCCAGCCAATCCAGGCGCCGTTGGCCATCACCAACAGCGGCAGCACACCGCTGCGCTACAAGCTCAATGCTGCAGGGCCGCAGGTAACCACGACCGGCCATTCCGTCAGCGTGTCGTTGTCGGGAACAGTGCTGCCCACGGGCGGTAGCTGCGGGGCGGGCACAATGCCCGGCGCCGCCGCGTTCACAGCGTTCACCGCCGGCAGCTCCAGCCAGGCCGCTACGAGTTCGTGGCGTTCACTGGCGAAGGGGGCGACCGAGACCTGGTGCATCAGAAGCACTTTGCTGACGGTCAATGGAACGGGGTCGCCTAACTTCTCCACCTCATTCACAGTGCTTTTCACCTTTGGATCCGAGCAGACACGATCATGACCGCACAGCGTTACCTCACTCCACCGACGACGGGGGGTGACGACCGCCGGCACGGACCGATGTGGTGGTTGCTGCAAACCGCCACATGGGTTGTTCTGTTGGGTTTGATCGCAATTCTCATGGCAGCCATCGTGATTCCCAAGCTCGCCGATGGGCAGCCGTACACGGTGCTGACCAGTTCGATGAAACCGGATTACCCACCGGGAACACTGATCGTAGTCCGCAAAATCGACCCGTCGAGCCTGGCGATCGGAGACGTTGTCACCTACCAGATCCGGTCGAATGAACCCGATGTGATCACCCACAGAGTTGTTGGCTTCACCTTCGACCAGCAAGGCAACCGACTACTCACCACACAAGGCGATGCAGTCCCTGTGCCCGATGAACGCTCAGTTCAGCCGGCACAAGTGCGTGGCAAACTCTGGTACTCGATTCCGTACCTGGGTTACGTCAACAGTTGGATCACGGGTGCGACTCGGATGATCATCGTCTACGCCATCGCCGGAATACTTGTTCTCTACGCCGCAACACAATTCGTGGGCTCATTTCGTGAGCGTCGCGCGGCGAAGGACGCAAGACGATGAAGATGATGCGAGCTGCTGGATCAGTTCTGATCAGTCGGAAGTTCCGAGCGCTTCTCTCGGTCGGGATGCTCGTCGGTGTCACCGTGGTGGGAACCCTTGCGCTGTGGTCGTCTACCGTGGCGACCCAGTCGGGCGTCTTCACCACCGCCACCATCAACATCCAGGCGAATACCTCCAAGAACGCATCCCTGACGTTTGCCCCCAGCGGAATCCTGCCAGGCCAATCGACTGCCACGCTCGTGACTGTCACGAACACCGGGTCAACTGCATTCCAATACGCGGCGTCGGCGGGAAGCAGTACCGCTCTCGGTCAGGCGATGACAGTGACGGCTGCTGCCGGAGCCACGGCCACGAGCGGCAAGTGCACCGGCGGAACCACTCTCGCCACCAACTCGGCCATCACCTCTACCACCCCGACTACGTTCATCAGCAGCCGCGGCCCAGTCGCAGCCACAACCGGAACCGACACCATCTGCCTTCAGCTCAACCTGCCGCTCACCGCGCTCGCCACCCTGGCCGGAACCACCGGGTCCGTTGTGTTCACCTTCACCGCCAGTGCAGGTTCATGAGATGAACACTCGGGCACGGAAGATCATCACCGAGGTTGCGCTCACTGTCGGCGCGATCGCCGGAGTGCTGTGCGTGGTTGCTGCAGTTGTCAGTGCTTCATTCGGACTGTCGCCGCTGGTATTTCGTTCAAACTCGATGGCACCGGCGATCGATGTCGGCGACGTAGCGATCTCCCGTTCCGTTCCCGCTGCTGATGTCCGTCCCGGCGACATCGTCAGCGTGTCGCGGGCCGACGGCACACGCATCACCCACCGCGTGGTGTCGATCGACGCACGTGTCGGCAACTCCACCACCATGACCCTGCGCGGCGACGCGAACAACGTTGCCGACCCTGAGCCTTACACCGTCACCTCCGCCGAACGAGTTGTCTTCAGAGTCCCAGGATTGGGCGTTGTGTTGACGTTGTTCGCCAACCCGTATTCCTGGATGATCGCGGCGCTGCTGACACTCGGCCTGCTGTTTGTGGCGTTCCGTCCTGACAAGAAGCCCCGGGAGATGAGTTCGGGGCGCCACTCCGCCATACCGTCCACTCAGAAGCGCGGCGTGACGATCGCGATGCAGGGCGTTGTCGTGGCGGTCGTTGTCGCCACCGCAGTGACCGGCTATGCCAGAACACACAGCACCCTTGCAGCACTGACCGATTCAGCAACCGCGACGGGATCGGTGTCAACTTCCCGTCCGCTGGTCCCAGCGTCTTTGTCCTGTGCCAACGTGTTTCCAGGAACGGTGAACCTTTCGTGGCCCAACCTCGTCAGTGCACACGGATATAGCTACGAGCTTGTTTTCGTGCCAGTGATCGGAACACCCAGAACTGTTGTTCTAGCTGCCTCGACCGCCAATCCGACCATTCTCAACGTGTCGAACACCTCCCCGCTTTTTCCGCTGGTCGGCATTTACAACGTCGAGCTGCGCAGTAAAGTGGGCAACTTCCTGTCCATAGGTAAGCTGACCATCCGCATTCAGGAAGGCTTCGGCGCCGTGACGTGTGGGCAGACCAGCGGCACGCCGTCGCAGACCGCGGCGGCCGCCCGCGTCGCGCCGGCTCCCACCACAACGACATCGTCGACAGCGCCGACGACACCCACTTCGAATGCCCCCACCACAAGCGCATCCGCGGAGGCGACACCGACCACAGCCACGCCGCCCACTACATCGAGCGACGCTCCGGCACCCAGTTCCGTACTACCGCCCACCACCACCTCAGCATCGACCCTCGACAGCGACTCTCCAGGAGGAACCTTCACTGCGAAGTCGACCGACGGGTCGGTGATCATTCGCGACAAAGCGAGCGGTGCGGAGGAGTTCCGAACCGAAATACAAGCGACCAAGCTCGACTGGGCGGACGACACGACGCTCCGCGTCACAGCACTCGATGGCACCGTAACTACGGTGACCCGCACAGACGGGCTATGGGTCTCGGGCGGAAGCGCCTTGGCGACCGCGCCTACTGCCGGCTGACTACCCGCCTCCAGTCAACACAGCGTTCCACGGCTGTGGAACGGCCAATGACGGTGCCGAGGTTAGCGCTCAAGTAATCGATAGTTAGGGAAATGCATTCTCTAACAGGAACACTCAGTCTTTTTGTTGACCGTCTACGCTTGCGCGATGGGATCTCGGGGAATTTACAAACGCCGGCAGCGTATCCAACTAGCCGTCGGAATTGTTCTAGTTGCACTGATTGGATTGGTAGTTGTCGCGGCCAGTCTTTACCAGCCAGGTTAGGACGACGGATCTTCGTGCGAACAAAGGGCCTGATCAAAGGACTAATAATCCTGGGTCATCACACGATGAAGTTGACCAGCGTGACCGTCTAGATCATCTCGTTGGGACGCTGGCGCCGCGAGATGAGATGATCCCAGACATGGGTGTTACACGGCGGCAATTACCCGCCATTAGAGGCAAGGCCATCGTGGGTATCGCAATAGCGGTCGCCGCCCTGCTACTGATTGTCGGCGGGCTAATCTATGACCAGAATCGGTCAAGTACTGACAGCGCCGCTCCGCAGGTCACGCTTTCTACAACCGAGGCGCCAGGCCCAATGCCGCCACTACTTGCGGTCGTGGGCGACAGCTACACCGGCGGCTCCGACATGGGCGGTCGGGGCGCTCAGAATTGGCTCCCCCTACTTGCCGAAAAACTCGACTATCTGCCGTGTGGATTTCCAGTTGGCGGAAGCGGATGGACTTCCGGTCGTAGCGGTTTCACCTTTGGAGCCCGGGTTGACTGGGCAGTCGAACTGGATCCAGACCTGATCATCTTTTTCAACGGCGTCAACGATCTAAAAAGTCCGACAACCCAAGCTGGGAGGGATGCCGATGCGGCGTTGTCCGACTTGCGTGCGAAAGATCCAGACGTACCAGTCGTCGTCATCGGGCCCGTCTTAGTGCAAGATGCGTCGGCGGGCAAGACGAAAGAGATGGCAAACGGCATCCGGGCCGCGACGTTGAAACACGACGCGTTCTGGGTGGATCCTGTGGCCGAGGGCTGGTTCGCTGGACCGGATCGGGAACTGATCGGTTCCGACCAGTTCCACCCGACCAACGAGGGCATGGCGTACCTGTCGCGGAAGATCGAAGAAAGTCTGACCGCTTTGAATTTGGCTAAACTACCGGAGCGGAAGCGAGACTACTGGGCCTGCAACGTGCCGACGGTGCCGGACCCGACGACTCCGACGACTCCGCCCCAGTAAGGTCCATCGCGCCCGTCAACAGCCTTCGTCGATGATTCAGATCGGCCGTGACCGCACGGCGGCATACCTTTGAGAATCTGAACATAAGGTTGTTTCGGCGGCCGTTGGGCGAATCGTCGATCGCGACGTCGACGTTAATGTGCTCCGTCACAGGCCATATCGAATGGCATACTTCCGGGCACCTCCCCGTCCATCAATCGCACATATCACCACGACGTAGGCTCGATCACCATGAGCACACCATCTGATCAGCCTTTCGATCCCACGCAGTGGCGCGTTGTCGACGGTTTCGACGATCTGACCGACATCACCTATCACCGACATGCCGGTGAAGGCCGGGTTCACGGCATTGTCCGGATCGGCTTTGATCGCCCTGAGGTGCGCAACGCTTTTCGCCCACACACGGTGGACGAGCTCTACCGTGCCCTCGATCACGCCCGGCGTAGCCCAGATGTGGGAGTCATCCTGCTGACGGGCAACGGACCCAGCGAAAAGGACGGCGGCTGGGCCTTCTGCAGCGGCGGCGATCAGCGAATCCGCGGGCGTTCCGGCTACCAGTACGCCGGTGGGGACACCGCGGACACTGTCGATTCCGCCCGGGTGAAGGCTGAGGGCGGTCGCCTGCACATCCTGGAAGTGCAGCGACTGATCCGCACCATGCCCAAGGTGGTGATCGCCGTTGTCAACGGGTGGGCAGCCGGCGGTGGCCACTCGCTGCACGTGGTGTGCGACCTCACCCTGGCGTCGCGCGAACACGCCCGCTTCAAACAGACCGACGCCGATGTGGGTTCGTTCGACGCCGGGTACGGCAGCGCATACCTCGCGAAACAGGTCGGTCAGAAGAACGCTCGAGAAATCTTCTTCCTTGGCCGCGCCTACGACGCAGAAGCCATGCAGCGCATGGGGGCGGTCAACGAGGTCGCCGATCACGCCGAGTTGGAAACCACCGCGATCGAATGGGCCAAGACCATCAACGGGAAATCGCCTACGGCTCAACGGATGCTCAAGTTCGCGTTCAATCTGACCGACGATGGCCTGACGGGCCAGCAGGTGTTCGCCGGCGAAGCAACCCGGCTGGCCTATATGACCGACGAAGCCGTCGAGGGCCGAGATGCGTTCTTGGAGAAACGTTCACCGGAGTGGGAAGAGTTCCCGTTCTACTACTGAAACGGGCGTGGTGATTGTCACCCGCTCTGGGGCGAACCCGAGCGCGGTGACGACCACATACTGGTCTGATGATTCCACCAGCTCTGTTCTACGGCCTGGTGCTGCTGAACCTGCTTTTCGTCACCGGCGCGTGGTGCTTGGCTCGCCCCAGCCGTGCGGCGGCAGTCGTCCTGATATTTGTTTCGGTCCTCTGGGTGTTGTTCAACGGACCGATCGAAGGTCATGTGTTGCTGTCGTACACATACCAAAATGGGCTGACCGAGTCGGATCTGTTGTCGTTGGCAGGCCTCATCATCGCGCTCAGAGCTTTGTGGATACGACGGCGTTGGTGACAAATCAGTCCTTTTTATCTCTGACGATTTGGCCGATCGGGCCCCCAGTTCGGTGACCTCCGAACAGATGACTTTTGTATCGATTCCCCAATTCGATACGCGAGGCCGACTCGACAATGCAACAGTTCATTCGGGTTGACGAAACAAAAGCTTCGAGTACCGGGGTGGCTTCACGGCACTGGTCAGCCCAGCCGTATCGACGAAAGGGACTTACATGACCTCCACAATGGACATCGACTTCTTGGAAATCATCGCCTTCTTCATCGGCTTGATGGGCTAGACACACCGTCATAAAAAACACGCCCCCAGCAATGCTGGGGGCGTGTTTTTGTGGTTATAAGGCCCGCTCAGGCGCCGATCGCTCCGCCGAGCTGCGGCCACGAACGATGCAGCTGGTCCTGCCAGTAACCCCATGAATGGGTGCCCACCGGCGGAACATCAAACGTCGCGGGAATCCGGAGCGTATTGAGGCGGTCGGCAAGCAAAGCCGTGCAGATACCGGTTGCGGCTTCGATTCCGCCACCGACAACCACCTGATCGGCAAGCTTTGTCGGATCGTTCACATATGCCAGGCTCTCGTACGGACCCGGAAGACCCGTCGCATTCGAGATGTACAGCGAATGACCACGCAGGCCCTCAGCATTGATGATCGGGTCGTTGGCGCGCCATCCTGGGCCGTCGTAAGGGCCCCACATGTTCACCGGGTCACCGCCGCCACGAGCCTCAACAGTGATGCGGATGTATATCTGACCCAATCGGCTCGCCGTGGTGGCACAGCCGCTGTACGAGCCCACGGCCTCATAAAGCTCGGGATGTTCGATGGCGAGGTTCAGCACTGAGGTGCCGGACGACGAAATGCCCGCGATCGCGTTACGACCCGACGTGTTCAGCGCTGAGTCGATGATGGGCGGCAACTCCTTGCCGAGGAACGTCGACCACTTGTTGCGGCCGAGCTCCGGGTCATCTTGTTGCCAGTCGGTGTAGTAGCTGAACGCGCCGGCGTTGGGGATGACCACGTTGGCGTTCTTGTTCGCGAAAAAGTCCACGACGTCGGTCCTGGCGAGCCATGTGGCCGCATCCTCGCCGCCACCGGCACCGTTGAGCAGGTACAACGTGGGCCTCGGCGCCGATTGGTCCTTCGGCAGGATCACTGACAACGGGATGTCCCGGTTCATGGAGGCGGAGTACACCACCAGGTCGAGCCGTTTCGGTCCGACCTTGTTCACCGCTTTGAGAGTCGAGCCGCCCGGGGACGATATGCCCGGCGTCGGGATCATCTCGGCAGAGGCGGGGGCCGCAGTCAGCATCGATGCACAAGCCGCGGTAACCACAGCTGCAGACAGCAGGCCACGCCAGGATCGGGCAGAGAAGTTCAGTCGTCGCACAGTTCGCGTCACGGGGGAACAATATCCTGGTCATCAGTCTCGTGTGCGCCCAGTAGCCGATTCGATATTCGCCTGTCCAAAACACCAGGTCAGGGGCTCGAGTCACAAGCTGCCCCCGGCGGCCAACCGCCTGCCCGACGGATCGAAATGCCATTCGCGCCCGGCTGATTCCGGTCCACCGGGAGTTCACCGGACGTTTCAGGAATGTGCACCCTGGACACCCATTCAATAAAATAATTCGCGAGTTGAAAGACTTAATGTTCGCTGGTCAAACGCACTTTCGCGCTTGAAGTCGTCTCCATTTCCCATTCTTTTTCCGCGAATGGGGTGACAAAGATAACCGGAGATGCCATGGTGGATATCGGCTCGGTTAGTCGGGGGATTCAAAAACACGAGCATGCGCCTCGGCAAACTCCGGCCTGTTCATGTAGTCAACACAAAGGAGATTTCAATGGGTTCGCTGGAAGATGTTGATTTCGGTGCTTTGCTGCAAATTCTGCTCGGCCTCCTGGCCGGCGGCGAAGATGGCGGCACCGCTACCTAGAGCTTCGTTTCGTCCCCGGGATGACCCGTCATCCCGGGGACGTTTTCGGTTGCCCCCTCAAAAAAAGACAACTCGTCGCTTGACCGATTCAGCGACCCGTTGTGGCGCAGCACTTTTGGCCTGACCTGCATGATCGCTTCCTTGGCGAACTATTCACGTCGAAGATGCTGACAAGTCGCCGCGAAGGTGACATTGTGAGACCGGTTCGCCGCGAACACGGCGAACAGCTCAGCGTCGACGACCTGGGCCGCACTTGGGAAGCACGTCGAAAGGACTCGAAAATGACCTCATCAGAAACAGGCTTGCTCGCTTTCATCCAGCTGCTCGGCGGACTCCTCGCCGGACTCGCCTCGGGAAGCGCAAACTAGTAGCCCTGAGTCCTAGTTCTCTATTGATTACACGTCCCCGCGGCGCGCTTCTGCGCTTCGGGGACGTGTGATGCATATGGCCACCAATATCAAGCGACCACTCCGAGCTGTATTGCTGCCGCACTTGCGGCCATTCCGCTGGACCCTCGTCCTGCTCTTCGTGCTCCAACTCACGGCGGCGGCCACCACCCTGCTGCTGCCGAACCTGAACGGCCGCCTTGTCGACGACGGAATTGCCCGCGCCGACATGGACGCGATCGTCACCATTGGCGCGATCATGCTCGCGCTCGCCCTCACCAACCTGTGCGCCTCGGTCTTGGCCACCGTGATCGGTTCCCATATCTCGACCAGCGCCGGCCGGTCCATCCGTAACGCGACGTACTCCCGAGTGCAGTCGTTCTCCGACACCGATCTTCAAAGGTTCGGTATCCCCACTCTGATCACCCGCAGCGCCAGCGACATCAACCAACTTCAGCTTGCTGTGTTTGTCGTGATGACCGTGCTCGCTTCCGCGCCGGTGCTTGTCATCGGCGGAACGGTGATGGCCTTGAGCGAGAACTACAAACTGGCTCCCCTGGTGGTTCTAGTCGCCGCCGCGCTGACTGCAGTCGTCATTGTCATCGTCCGCAAACTCATCCCCTCGTACGAGAAGCTTCAGATGCGCATCGATCGCGTCGGACGAGTTCTCCGAGAACAACTCACCGGCATTCGCGTCATCCGGTCGTTCGGCCGCGAGGAACTCGAGATGTCGCGCTTCGACGCTGCGAATACAGACCTCACCGCAACGGCGCGACGTATCGGAGCCCTGCAGGCTATGTTGCTGCCGAGCATCATCTTCATCGCGAATCTCGGGGCCGCCGCAGTGATCGGTGTCGGGGCCGTTCTCGTCGACAATCAGACGATGGAGGTCGGCGGCATCATCGCGTTTGTCGGATACCTGACCCAGATCCTGATCGGACTGTCCATCGGCGCCGCGATGATCGCACTCATCCCCCGCGCACAGGTGAGCGCCCGTCGCATCAAGGAAGTGCTCGACACGGAACCGTCGGTGCAGGATCCCCCGGCCGACCGGACACCGTCGTCGCGGACGGGTTCGCTGCAGCTCGACGGCGTCGGCTTCCGCTATCCCGGCGCGCAGCACGCGGTGCTCATCGACATCGACCTGGTGTGCCGCCCTGGAACAGTCACCGCCGTGCTTGGCGGAACCGGCGACGGCAAGAGCACGCTGCTCAAACTGATCCCCCGATTCAGCGACGTCACATCCGGGCGGGTGCTGATCGACGGAGTGGACGTGCGGGAGCGGCGACGAGACGTGTTGCACAAGGACATCTCCTACGTCTCGCAGGCACCGTCGTTGATGTCGGGGACGCTCGAAGCCAATCTGCGGCTCGGATGCCCCGAAGCCACCGACGACGACCTCCGCGCCGCCCTCACCACGGCGTGCGCGGCCGACTTCGTCTTCTCCCACGAGATGGGACTTGCTCAACCGGTGCGACACGGCGGGAGAAACTTCTCCGGCGGCCAACGGCAACGCCTCGCCCTTGCCCAGGCCATCGCCGCCAAACCACGTCTGTTGCTGCTCGACGACCCGTTCTCAGCCCTCGATGCCGAGATCGAAAGTGTCATCAAACACCGACTGCGGCAGTCCCTTCCGGATGCCGTCATCCTCCTGACTGCCCAGCGGGTGTCGTCGGCTCGCGGAGCAGACACCATAGTGATCCTGACTGACGGCCGCATCGATGCCCGAGGTTCGCACGACGAACTGTTGGACTCCAGTGCCACGTACCGCGAGATCCTCGATTCCCAGGCTGCCCTCGCATGAATCTGAAGTGGCTGCTGGCCAGGCTGACTCATGAACGCCGCAAACTCGTCACCGTCGGGTTGCTGGCATCGACCAACGTCGCGGCACTGATCGCCGGTCCGCTGATCTTGGCCGGAATCATCAACGCTCTGTTCACCGGTGCCATCGGCATGACACTCCCCCAGGGGTTGTCAGCCGCCGAGGCGGAGGCCCAACTACGCGCCGAGGGCCGTGGCAGTTATGCAGACGTGGTGGCAGGCGCCGATGCGGTGCCCGGGGTCGGCATCGACTTCCGTACGGTCGGCACGCTTCTCGCCGTGCTGGTCGTCGTGTATGCCATTGGAGCGCTGGGTACGTGGACGCAAGCCGCAGCGGTCAACAACCTCACCCAACGGGCGATGAACCGTTTGCGGGCCGATATCGAGTCGCACATTCACCGTCTTCCTGTTGCCTACTTCGACACCGCGGCGCGGGGCCAGATGCTCACCAAGGTGACCGCCGACATCGACAACGTGTCATCCGTGTTCTCACCTCTATTCGTGAAACTTCCCGGTGCAGTGCTGACCGTTGTCGCGCTTCTGGTCGTGATGCCGATCATCTCCTGGAAGCTGACTCTTGTTGTGCTCGCTTCCATTCCGCTGATCATCGTCGCGGGTGTATTGATCGCCAAGCGATCACGACCCCACTTCCAGGATCAGATGGAGGCAACCGCCAAACTCACCTCACAGATCGACGAGGGCTACGCCCAACTCCACACCCTGCGGGTGTACGGGGCGCAGAACCGGGCCCGTGACGAGTTCGAGGCCACCACCGAACGGCTCGCGCGATCATCACGCACCGCGCAGTCGTACGCGGGCTCCATTTCGCCCGTCCTACAGGCGATCACCGCATTCGGATATCTGACAGTCGCCATCGTCGGCGCAATCCAGGTGGTCGGTGGATCGCTGACCGTCGGGCAGGTCCAGGCCTTCGTGTCGTTCTCGAGGATGTTCAGTCAGCCCGTCAACGAACTCACCTCCATGATGGCCCAACTCCAGGCCGGGCTCGTATCACTCGGCCGCATCAAGTCTTTGTTGGCCGAGCCCATCGAAGACGCCCCGGCGGTCGAGGACTCGGCAAAGCAGGCCATCGGACGTCACAGTGCACCACCGGCCATCGCTTTCGACAAGGTGCGATTCGGATATCGCCGGTCCACCGAAGACGACACCAAGACCATCGACGTCATCAAGGACCTCTCGTTGGAGGTCGAGGCGGGATCAACGGTCGCGGTGGTCGGGCCCACGGGTGCCGGCAAGACCACACTCACCAATCTGCTTCTGCGGCTCTACGACCCGTCCTCGGGATCAATCCTCGTGGACGGCGAGCCGATCAACACCGCACCCCGGTCGTACGTACGCGGCCAGGCAGCCATGGTCACCCAGGATCGCTGGTTGTTCACCGGCACCATCGCCGAGAACATCGCGTTCGGCAACCCATTCGCCACCCGCGTCGACATCGAGGGAGCAGCTCGCGAGAGTCATGCGCTGCAGATCGTCGAGGCCCTGCCCGAGGGCTTCGACACCGTCATCGGCGACGGCGGAACCACGCTGAGCGAGGGGCAGATGCAGCTCCTCACCATCGCCCGGGCCATGATCGCCCGCCCGCGCATACTCGTGCTCGACGAGGCGACCAGTGCCGTCGACTCACGCACCGAGCTGCTCATCGCCCGAGCGCTCGAGGCACTCACCACTCGCACCACCACCATCGTTGTGGCACATCGACTTTCCACCATCCGCGAGGCCGACAGCATCGCGGTCATCGAAGACGGCGTGGTGGCAGAGCAAGGAACCCACGACGAGCTCTTGGCCCGGCAGGGACGTTACTCGGTGATGTACAAGTCCCAGTTCGAGTGATCGGATCAGACCAGCGGTCGGCCCAGTCGGCTACGAATCCGCGCATCCCAGAGCAGTAGTCGAAAACCCAACTGCGAGAGCCATAGTGGCGTCTTGCGTTCCTTCTCGACGAGCTTCCCGACATAGTCGTCGAACCATTCCTGGTCCGCCTGCGTCCACGGAACGCGCAGCGCCTCCCGAAAGGGTTGGGGCAGATACCCGATGGTGCGGCGATACTTGACCGGCCCGTACCGCTTCTTGATGGCGGGGTGCGCGTAGTCGAAGTTCGCGATCCCGAGGAGGAACTCACGCACCTCGTCGCTGATCGAGATCGTCGCGGTCTGCTCGTCCCAGTATTCGGTGAACGCGTCGCGGTTGGCGGGCCAGGCCTCGGCCGGCATCTGCAGGGTGGTTCCGCACACTTTGCCCTGCTGATAGAACTGCTCACGCAGCTCACCGGTCAGTGGACCGTGCACGCGTTCATAGATGTCTTCCCAGCCGAAATACAGACAAGCGGCGACCCACAACTGCAGGTCGATGTTCATGGCGTTGTACGGCACCGGACTGTCGTCGTCCGACCTGACCTGCACATGCTGACGGTTCACGGCCTGGCGAAACCGGCTGCGGTCGTCGGCATTGCCGAACACCGCCACCGCCAAATACGACCCCGTGGTGCGGGCCCGCTTGATCGGGTGCAGATCAAGACGCCCGTTCTCCACCTTGCTCCTGGCTACGCCATAACCCACCGCCGGATTGGCCAGCTGCATGATGACGTTCGACGTGCTCATCGTGCGCCCCATCGACAACAACGACCTGGCGAACACACTGCTGTCGAGGCTGTCCATCTCCTCCCGGGACATCCTCTGACTGTTCTGGCTCATCCATCCACCCTTCAATCTGATAACAGGTGTTTCCAGATTAGCGGGTGGTGGAGTTTGGTGGGCGGGTGGTGTTGGTGTTTGGCCGTGTGTGGGGGCCGGGCGGGGGTTGGGCCCCGTGAGCCAAACTCGTGTTAGCTCGGTCTGCAGACCGAGCGAATCCCGGCAACGCGAGCGCACCTGAGCCCCAGCGCACCAAACCCGCAAACGCTCGCCCTACAGACCGAGCAAACCCCAGCACCCCGAGCGGGCCCGAGCCCCAGCCCACCAAACCCGCAAACGCTCGCCCTACAGACCGAGCAAACCCCAGCACCCCGAGCGCGCCAGAACCCCAGCCCAACAAACTCACAAACGCTCGCCCCGCAGACCCAGCAAACCCCAGCACCCGAGCGCACCGGCGTCGCAAACCCGCCGGCAACTCATCGATAAACGGCGAGC
>NZ_BDAP01000005.1 GCF_001598915.1 Williamsia muralis NBRC 105860
AAAAGAACACCAACAAAGGTGCCTTTCAAAAAAATTATGTCCTGAAGAGATTTCACAATCCCAACCAAACAAAAACTGACACCACCACAGGACTCAAAACCTGCGATGGGATCAAAATAATATCTAACTAATGCCGGCACCACACCCCATCACCAACCAAACCCCCAAAGGGCCTGATCACCGTGACAGAACGCAGCACCTAAATTGGCACTAACAATCCATCGACACACTATCGAGTTCTCAAAGAACACACACTCCCCGACTTCGACACCTGAAAACAGGTGCCATCCCGGAGGGCATTTGTTATTGTCTTTCTTAGAAGTTCCGCTCCGAATCTCGTCCGGAGCAGGTCTCCCAGCCTATCAGCTCTGAAACCTGCTCGCAACATTCCGTTTCCGGCTGCTCCGTGGTCTCTCGGCCTTCAGCCACCCGCGCAGAAACGCTCCACCGGAGTGGATCCGTATCTAACTTGGGCGGTCAGCGTTGTTCCTTCAGGAAAACATCCCGTCGGTGTTCTTGGCCGCTCCGGACTCTCGCTCTCCGGCGCCTCACTCGCTGACTTGAAGAAAGTTACGCGGTCGTGAGCGTGGCGTCAAATCGCCTGGTCAGAGGGGTGTTTTCGAGTAACACCGCATGAACAGGCGTCATCGGACCCGGGCGCCGGCGAAGTTTCGCTTCCCACGGCGCACCACCAACCACGATCCGTGCAGCAGATCCGTCGAACCGGGCTGCCATTGCGGATCCGAGATCTTGACGTTGTTGACGTACGCGCCGCCTTCTCCGATGGTTCGGCGAGCGGCTTTGTTGCTCTCGGACAGTCCCGTCGCCACCAAGATGTCGATGATGGTCGGCTGAGAGTCTGCGACCAGGTCGGCAATTGTGGTCTCGGACAGAGCTGCGGCCAGCGTCTTCTCGTCGAGCTCGGTCAATTCGGCACGGCCGAACAGCGCCTGGCTCGCCAGTTGCACCGCGTCGGTGTTCGCCTGACCGTGGACGAGAGTGGTCATCTCCTGCGCCAGCCGTCGCTGCGCCTCGCGCTTGTGCGGCGATTCCAGGGTGACCTGCTCGAGTTCGGCGATCTCCTCCTGACCCAGGAAGGTGAACCACTTGAGGTAACGCACCACATCGGCGTCCGCGGTGTTCAGGAAGTACTGGTACCAGGAGTAGGGGCTGGTCCGCTCCGGGTCCAGCCACAGGCTCCCACCACCGGTTGACTTGCCGAACTTCTTGCCGTCGGACGAGGTCACCAGCGGGACCGTCAACGCGTGGACAGCTCGGCCGTCGACCCTCCTGGTGAGGTCAACCCCGGCGATGATGTTGCCCCACTGGTCGGAACCACCCACCTGCAGAGCGCAGCCGAACTCGCGGTTCAATTGCAGATAGTCGTTGGCCTGCAACAACATATAGCTGAATTCGGTGTAGCTCATACCGTCGGATTCCAGGCGGCGTCGCACGGTGTCACGAGCCAGCATCACGTTGACCGAGAAGTGCTTGCCGACGTCTCGTAGGAAGTCGACCACCGGGAGGCTGCCCGTCCAATCGAGGTTGTTGACCACCACAGCACCGGTGGGCGAATCATCGAAGTCGACAAATCGCTCCAGTTGGGACCTGATCCTGCGCGCTGATTCGGCCACCGTGTCCGCTGACTGCATGGTGCGTTCCCCGACGTCGCGCGGATCACCGATCATTCCCGTCGCCCCACCGGCGAGGACTATGGGCCGGTGGCCTGCACGCTGGAACCGCTTCAGCGTGAGGAGTGGAACGAGGTGGCCGGCGTGCAGGCTCGGCGCGGTGGGGTCGAACCCTGCGTAGAGCGTCGTCGGACTCGTCAGCACTTTTGCCAACTCGTCGATGTCGGTGGTCTGGGCGATCAGCCCGCGCCAGGTCAGTTCGTCGAGGATCGCATCGGTCACGGGGTCGATCCTTCCGTACCCGCGGCAGGTACCGATAGGCGGAGGGTGCGCGTCCCGGAGGGCAACGACTGGGCGCGCCGGTACTTCGACACTGCGAGACTGCGCCCGTCCCAGAGACGCCACGGACGATCCTGGGCCGTACTGACGCCGACGCGCGGCCCGTTCTCGACCGCGGCGGCCGGTACGCGTGGACCCCTGAACAACCTGACGG
This sequence comes from Williamsia muralis NBRC 105860, assembly GCF_001598915.1. Taxonomy (GTDB): domain Bacteria; phylum Actinomycetota; class Actinomycetes; order Mycobacteriales; family Mycobacteriaceae; genus Williamsia; species Williamsia muralis. The sequence goes on from NZ_BDAP01000005.1 coordinate 2,125, forward strand.
GCGACTCCCCCGTGCAGACCGCCGATCCGTTCAGTTCCCGGCTGATCGCGAGTGCCGAACCGACATTGCCGGGGCCGCAGGCCAATTGGTGGTCGGCACGGGCAGTCGGGCGCCGGAGTCTGGCGATGTCTAGGCCATCGACTATCTCGCCCGCGCGCATCAACACACCACCGCACTGCCCGGCGTGGCCGTAGGAGATGTTGGCGCACCAGTGGATGCCATACGACCGGTACACGTACAGGTGACCCGCGGACCCGAACATCACCCGGTTCCGGTCGGTCGGTCCCCGGTATCCGTGCGATGCAGGATCAGGGAACCGACTGTCGGGGGTGCCCCCGTAGGCCTCGACCTCGACGATGCGCATCCGCACCACACCGTCGGCGGCTTCCACCTCGAGCAGCGATCCGAGTAGTCGGCGCGCTGCCTGCAGCGGCGTGGCACCCGCCAGCCGCTCCACGTCGAAGAGAGTCGGTTGAACCAAGGTTCAGCTGGGCGAGGGACCGGTCGTGGCAGTGGCGCGCTGGAGCAATTGCTCGTGTTCTTCGTCGCCGACGTCACGCGCATCGTCGATCAACAGGGCGGGTATGCCGTCATCGATTCGATAGGCACGGCGGAGCCTGGGGTTGTACATCAGCTCGTCGCCGATCACCAGCAAGGGCCCGTGGTCCTGCGGGCATGCCAGCAAGGTCAGCAACAAGGGGTTCAGTCCGGCTTCATGTGACACGGCGTCAACGGTACCTTTCCGATTCGGTCACCTCAGTGGGCGACCGCTGCGACCGATCGCGCGCCGGCGTGCCAACCGCGTTCGGTGGCGATCGCCCGCGTCAGCCTCCGGTACCGACCCTCGTCGTCGCGGAACCAGACGCCAGCGCCGGCAGCGGGGATGCCCGCCTGACGTAGGGCCTCCGACCGCGGACGATAGGAGTTGGTCACCTCGATGTTGTCGAGCACACGGATGATGTGCGGCCGTTCGGCCGGGGTCAGTTCGGCCAGCGCGAGCCTGAGTGCCGAGCCTGTGGGTGAACCGGTGTCGGACTGCTTCGAGATCGCCGCGATCGCGAGCTGGTTACCGGGCTCCCCCACCTTGTAGACGACCGCGTGTTTGACCTGCACCAGCCGCGACAGCCCGTCGACGATCGGTTGGGGGTAGATGTAACCCTCTGCCGAGTGGATCACCGAAGAGGTGTGGCCCATGAACCAGAAATCCCCATCGGCATCGCGTCTGAACATGTGCTCGGACAGCTGCCAGCGGTCGCCCACGACGAACACGTCACGCAGCACCGTTGCGCCCACCTCGTACTGCTGCTGGGCCTTGGACAGCATCACCCCGACCTCGTCGACGCGGGCTTCCCTGACGTACCCGGTGTCGTCTGTGATCAGGCGGCTCTCCCCCAGGTCGTATGCCGCTATCGCGACTTCGTTGACACCGGGCACCGGCCTGCCTGCCGACCCGACCTTGGTGCCGGTGACGTTGGCCAAGATCGCCGAACCGTCGCCGGTGGCGAAGAACTCGAGCACCCGGGCACGCGGGAAACGTTCGAGGAGGTCTTCCCACAGCCCGGTGGATATGCCAGAGCCCATGAACAACCGAATCGGGTTGTGCGGCTGGATGGCAAGGCTGTCGCATTGGATGACGTCCTGCAGCATCGACCACGTGTAGGACACCACTGTGATCCCGTACCGGTGAACCTCGGCGGAGAACAGCTTCGGATCGATGCCGTTGGACAACGCGATCCGAGCCCCACCTGCAACGGTGCCACCGAGGGCCGTCAGCAGTCCCGAGGCGTGGTGCAGCGGCGTGAGGCAATAGACGGTGTCGTTGCTGCTGAGTGCCGCGGCAGATGCGGCCCCGAAGGCCGACAGTGCCCACCGATGGTTGGTCACCGGCCACTTCTCGAGGGTGCCGCCGTTCTTGCTGAAGAGAACAAACGCGAGGTCGCCCGCACGGCCCGGGTCGGGCCGGTACCACGTGGGTACCTCGACAGCGTCCGGATCGATCTGCTCCATGTCGATGATGCGTTCGCCGTCGGCCTGCGAGAGTGTTCGGGTGTCGCCGCCGCCCAGTACGAGCACCCGGTCGGCGATCGCCGCAGAATCGTCGAGGTTGGCAGGGTCGGCGAGTACGAGGGAGCAATCGCCCAGCCGGAGAGACTGTTTGAGATCGTTTCCGGGCGAGAGCATCACTGCCACGGCGCCCAATCTCGACAGTGCCGCGATCGCTACCAGGGCACTGGGTCTGGTCAGCATCAGCACACCGACGTGCTCGCCCGGACGCACCCCGCACGCGATCAAACCGCGCACGACGTTGTCGATACGGTCGTTGACCTGACGGTGGCTCAGTACCCGATCCTCGAAGAGGAACAGCTCCTGTTTGCCGTTGCGTCGGGCGTTCTCGTTCATCAACTTCCCGAGCGAGATCGTGGTCCGGGCCTGCAACTGGCCCAGCCGCACGAGCCGCGGGACCACGCGTGCAGATTCCCGGAGCACGGCATCGGTGGTGCGTCCGACAGACTTCGCCGCGCCGACCAGATCCCGGCCGGCCTCTGCGCCGACACCGGCAGCCGTCCCCACACCATGGACCACTCGCGACGAGAAGCTGACACCGGAGCCACCCAGCGCGTCGCTGTTGTCGTGCATCTTCTCGATCTGGTCGGGCTGATCGGCGGAACCGTCCTGCCACCGGATCCATTGCGCAGTGGTGGGCCACGTACGGGTGCCGGCGGTCGATCCGACGACGAGTCCGAAATGCCCGACCGGAAGCGATGATTCATACACCTGCGACAGCGGCGCCGCACGCATGATGCCGCGTACGGCCACCGGCTGACCGATGTCGTCGGCCTCGCCGAGGAATGCCAATACGGGGCAGCTGACCTCTGCCAGCGTGACGACACGGTCCTTGATCACGAAGCCACCGCCGACCATCCGGTTGTGGACGACGAACTGGCGCAACAGCTCTGCCACGGCAGGCCCGGACCACGCGACCCAGCCATCGACCTCGATGAATCGACGCGAGTCCTCCCGGGGCAGCAGAGCTTCGCGGTCGTGGAGCTGACGCAGGAAGTCGATGCGGCTGCGCGCCGCCTTCACGGGGTCGAGGAGCTGAAAACCGGTGCGCGCCAACCAGCCGGGCACCGAGATCCGGTTGAACACGTTCTCTGCCAGGAACTGTGCGCCCGGGGTGACCAGCGCTGCGGGCAATCCCAGAGGGAGCGCACCGAGGACGTCGACGGGGCTGCCGTAGGTGATGAGACTCGCGATGCCCTCGGAACGTCGGTACGCGGCGGTCTGGTAGCAGAACATTCCGCCCTGCGAATATCCGGCAAGGTGGACGTCTTTGCCCGTGGCCTCCCGAACCGAGTCGATGACCTCGCTGATGGCCACGACGTGGTCGGCGAGGGTGCGGTCCATTCCGCCGACGACCTTGTCCGGCGAACCGAAGTCGACCACCCAGGGGTCGAGACCGTTGCGGTGGAGGACAGTGACTGCACCGTTGTCGGCCGTGACGTCGTAGACGTTGGCAGACACCATCATCGGCGGCACCAGCACCACGGGCGGACCGTCGCCGGGCTCATCCGGGAAGTACCGCCGCAGCTGGTACATCGGAACGGTTTCCTCGATCCGGAACGGAGCAGGTCTGGTCCCGGTCTCGAGACTGCCGTACCTGATGACCTCCAGCCCGTTCTGGGCAGTGGCTACAACACGATCAAGGGTTTCCTTGACGTTCGGAAGGCCGCGCACAAACACCCCTAAGAAACAACATCTGGTTGAACCGTGACTGGCGTCACACTCTACCCCGGCCGCAGCGGCCGCCCCCGGCGGGAACCCTAAAAGTCCCTGTGTCCGATTGCGGCCTCGGCCAGCCTGTTCAATTGCTCGGCGACGCGCACACCGGCTGTCCCGCCGCGTGCGTCCCGCGAGGCGATCGACCCCTCGACGGTCAGCACATCACGAACCGCCGGCGTCAACGCCGGATGGATCTCGGCGAACTGGTCGTCGGTGAGATCGGGCAGCCCGATCCCCTTTTCCTCGGCGGCGCGGACACATGCACCCGCGACCTCGTGGGCAACACGGAACGGCACACCCGCGCGAACCATCCACTCCGCGATGTCGGTGGCCAGCGTGAACCCGGCGGGAGCCAGTTCTGCCATCCGGTTCTCGTCGAAGGTCAGGGTGCTGACCAGTCCCGCGATTGCCGGCAGCAGCAGGAGCAACTGGGTGACCGAGTCGAAGACCGGCTCTTTGTCCTCTTGCAGGTCACGGTTGTACGCGAGCGGTTGTGCCTTCAGGGTTGCCAGCAATCCGGTGAGGTTGCCGATCATCCGTCCGGACTTGCCGCGCGTCAGCTCCGAGACGTCCGGATTCTTCTTCTGGGGCATTATCGAACTGCCGGTCGACCACTCGTCGGCGAGCGTCACATACCCGAACTCCGGTGTGCTCCAGAGGATGACCTCTTCGGCCATCCTGGACAGGTCGACCCCGATCATCGCGAAGACGAAGGCGGCTTCGGCAGCGAAGTCCCGCGACGACGTGGCGTCGATCGAATTGTCTGCCGCCGAATCGAACCCGAGATCAGCGGCAATGGCCTCGGGGTCGAGACCCAACGATGACCCCGCCAAGGCACCCGACCCGTAGGGCGAGACGGCGGCGCGACGATCAAAGTCTTTCAGCCGCTCGACATCACGGATCAACGGATGGGCGTGCGCGAGCAGGTGATGCGCGAGCAACACCGGCTGCGCAGCCTGCAGGTGCGTCTTGCCCGGCATCACCGCATCGGGATGCGCCCGTGCCTGGCCGACCAGCGCGTCCACCACATCGAGAACCCCCGACGAGACCATCCGCACGGCGTCGCGCAGCCACATCCGAAAGAGGGTGGCCACCTGGTCGTTCCGCGATCGACCGGCGCGCAGCCGGCCACCGACCTCGGCTCCCACCCGCTCGATCAGACCGCGTTCGAGCGCACCATGGACGTCTTCGTCGCTGTCCGCAGGTGCGAACTCGCCCGACCGGACATCGTCGGCCAACCTCGTGAGTCCGTCCTGCATGGTCTGCAGGTCGGCGTCCGACAGCAGGCCGGCGCTGTGGAGAACTCGGGCGTGCGCCTGGGAGGCCCGAATGTCGTACGGAGCCAACACCCAGTCGAAGTGAGTGGACTTGCTCAGGGCAGCCATGGCGTCGGCCGGGCCAGAGGCGAACCGGCCTCCCCACAGAGATCCCTGGTTCGTGGACATCTAGCGCAGATCCCGCTTCGCCGAGATCTTCGACGACAGGCCGTGCAGATGGACAAAGCCCTTGGCTGCCGACTGGTCGAATGTGTCGCCTTCGTCGTAGGTGGCGAGGTTGAAGTCGTACAGCGACTCCTCACTGCGCCGACCGGTGACCGCGATGTGACCACCGTGCAGGTTGAGCCTGATGTCGCCGCTCACGTGCTGCTGTGTGTGGTCGACGAACGCTTCGAGCGATGACTTCAGGGGAGAGAACCACAGTCCGTCGTAGACGAGCTCGGCCCACTTGCGGTCGGTGCCGCGCTTGAAACGACCGAGTTCGCGCTCGAGGGTGACGTGTTCGAGCTCTTCGTGCGCGCGGATCAAGACCATGGCGCCCGGAGCCTCGTAGATCTCGCGGCTCTTGATGCCGACCAATCGGTCCTCGACCACGTCGAGGCGGCCGACGCCGTGTGCGCCTGCCCGACGGTTGAGTTCGACGATCGCCTCGAGGACCGAGACCGGCCGTCCGTCGATCGCTGTGGGGCGGCCCTTCTCGAAGCTGATGATGACCTCGTCGGGTGCCTGCCAGTTGATGGTCGGATCCTCGGTGTACGAGTACACATCCTTGGTGGGTGCATTCCAGAGATCTTCGAGGAAACCGGTTTCCACTGCCCGGCCCCACACGTTCTGGTCGATCGAGAACGGTGACTTCTTGGACACGTTGATGGGGATGGCGTTCTCTTCGGCGAAGGTGATGGCCTTCTCACGGGTCCAGGCGTAGTCGCGGACCGGTGCGATCACCTCGAGTTCCGGTGCGAGCGAACCGAATCCGACCTCGAATCGAACCTGGTCGTTGCCCTTGCCGGTGCAACCGTGCGCGACGGTGGTGCCGCCGTGTTCGCGGGCCGCGGTCACCAGATGTTTGGCGATCAGCGGCCGGGAGATGGCCGACACCAGTGGATAGCGATCCATGTACAGCGCGTTGCTGGTGATGGCAGGCAGGCAGTACTGCTCGGCGAACTCGTCACGTGCGTCGACCACCACCGACTCCACCGCCCCACAGTCGAGGGCTCGCTGGCGGACCACCTCCATGTCCTCGCCACCCTGGCCGAGGTCGATGGCCACGGCCACCACCTCCTTACCGGTTTCCTTACCGATCCAGCTGATGGCCACCGAGGTGTCCAGGCCGCCGGAATACGCGAGGATCACGCGCTGCGCCATGAGGGGGTTACTCCTTGTAGTTCGGTCGTGCGTTGTATGTCTTAGGGCTGTTTCGTCAGGTGGTGCTGCTCAGAATCTCATGCCAGCGCCTCGAGCATCTCGGCCAGGTCGGCGCCGGTGATCGGCTCGCGGGCAAGTACAAAAAGCGTGTCGTCCCCGGCGATGGTGCCGACGACTTCGGGAAGGCTCGCCCGGTCGAGCGCACTGGCCAGATAGTGCGCCGCGCCGGGCGGGGTTCGCAACACCGCCATGGCGCCGCTGGAGTCGATCGACACGAGCAGGTCCCCCATCAGGCGCGACAAGCGGTCGGTGCCGCCGCTGACCCCGCGAACCGGCGAGCCGTCCTCTGGCACCACGTAGATGCCGGATCCGCCGTCGGCGCCGCGGATCTTCACCGCACCCAGTTCGTCGAGATCACGGGAGATGGTCGCCTGGGTCGCGTCGATGCCATCGGCGGCGAGAAGCTCCCGCAGCTGGGTCTGACTGTGCACCTCGCGGCCGGCCAGCAGAGCGATGATCCGCGCGTGTCGGCCGGCCCGGGTGGTCACCGTTGATCCAGCAGCCACAACAACACCGCCTTCTGAGCATGCAACCGGTTCTCCGCCTCGTCGAACACCACACTCTGTGGTCCGTCGATGACCTCGTCGGTGATCTCCTCCCCGCGGTGTGCGGGCAGGCAATGCAGCACGATGGCTTGGGGATCGGCAAGCGCCAGCAGATCGGAGTTGATCTGATAGGCGCGGAAGGGGGCGCTCCGATCACGTCCGTCGTCTTCCTGACCCATCGACACCCAGGTGTCGGTCACGAGAACATCGGCCCCGGCAACGGCCGACTTCGGGTCGACGACAACCTCGACGCTTCCGCCGGTGAGTGCCGCTCGGTCCCGCGCGTAGCCGACAAACCGTTCGTCGGGCGTAAACCCCTCCGGTGCACTGATTTTGACGTGCATTCCCGCCGTCACACAGCCGAGCATCAATGAATGGGCCATGTTGTTCGCGCCGTCCCCGAGGTAGGTGAGCGTGAGACCCGCAGCGTGACCTTTGTGTTCGATGATCGTCTGCAGATCAGCCAGCACCTGGCACGGGTGGAAGTCGTCGGACAAGGCGTTGATGACCGGGACGGTTGCGGTGGACGCCATCTCTTCGAGACGGTTCTGACCGTACGTGCGCCAGACGATCGCCTCCACATACCGGGACAGGACCCGGCCCGTGTCGGCCAGCGTCTCATCACGGCCCAGTTGCGTTTCCTTGCCGTCGACAACCACCGCGTGCCCACCGAGCTGGGCGATGCCCATCTCGAAGGAAAACCGCGTTCGGGTGGAGTTCTTGTCGAAGATGACCCCGACACCCTTGGGGCCGGAAAGCGGTGTGTGAGCAAAAGGCTGTGCCTTGACCTCGGCAGCCAGGGCCAACACTCGGGCCTGCTCCTCCGGCGACAGGTCGTCGTCCCTCAAGAAGTGCCGCGTCATGACTGTGCCTGCCCGGCCGCGTCGAGGATGCCGGGCAACGCTTGCACGAACCCAGCTGCCTGATCTTCGGTGAGGATCAACGGCGGCGCCAGCCGCAGCACGTCCGGGGCCGGGGCGTTGATGAGGAACCCACGCTCGCGAGCCGCGGCCTCGACCGCAACGGCGACCGGCTCCGTGAGTACAACGGCCAAGAGCAGACCCGCACCGCGGGTGTGGGAGATCAGCGGGTGGCCCAGATCGTCGATGCCACTGGTGATGAACTTGCCCAGCGATGCAGCATGCTCGGTGAGCCCCTGGGAGTCGATCTGATCGAGCACCGACAGCGCAGCCGCCGCGCAAACCGGGTTGCCACCGAACGTGGTGCCGTGTTGACCGGGTTCGAGCAGATCTGCGGCCGGGCCCGTCGCCAGGACCGCTCCGATCGGCAGTCCGCCGCCGAGGCCCTTGGCCAACGTGATCACGTCTGGGGTGATCCCGACCGACTGGTGTGCGTAAAACGTTCCGGTACGGCCGATTCCGGTCTGCACCTCGTCCAGGATCAGGAGGGCACCGTGGTCGGTGGTGAGCTGCCGCACCGACGCGAGGTAGTCCGCAGGCGGCACCACCACCCCGCTTTCGCCCATGATGGGTTCGAGAAAGACTGCAGCGGTCTGCGGTCCGATGGCTGCCGCCATCGCGTCGATGTCCCCGTAGGGCACGTGGCGCACCCCTGGTGGCATCGGCTCGAACGGCGTGCGTTTCGCCGGCTGGCCCGTCAGTGCCAGAGCCCCCATCGTGCGTCCGTGGAACGCCTGCTCGGCCGCGATGATCTCTGGCCTCCCGGTGCGCCGGGCGATCTTGAACGCCGCCTCGTTGGCCTCGGCGCCGGAATTGCAGAAGAACGCCCTGCCCTCGACACCCCACCTCGACAGCAGCGCTTCGGCCAGCTTGACCACCGGTTCGTTGAGATAGATGTTCGAGGTGTGCCCGAGAGTGGACATCTGCTCGGTCACCGCCGCGATGACGCCGGGGTTGGCATGCCCCAGGACGTTCACTGCGATCCCACCGAGAAGGTCGAGGTACTCGCGGCCCTCGACATCGGTGAGAACCGCGCCGAGCCCGGACTTCAGGGCCACCTTCGGCGTCCCGTAGTTCTTCATCAGCGAAGCCGACCACCGTTCCTGCAAGGCCTCGGTCCGATCGTGTGTCATTTGTCTTCCCCACTAGGTGTCGAGTGCGTCTGAGCGTGGTCCACGGCAGGCACGTCATGCCCATAGGCCTGCGGCGCCGCATGTTCGTGGTCGGGAACCACCATGGTGCCGATGCCCTCACTCGTGAAGAGCTCGAGGAGCATCGAATGTGGTGTGCGCCCGTCGATCACATGCGCTTGACCGACACCTCCGCCCACTGCGCGCAAGCACGCCTCCATCTTCGGGACCATGCCCGAATCAAGCCGCGGGAGCAGCTCGGCGAGGTCGGTTGTGTTGATCTGCGACACCAGCGAGTCGCGGTCGGGCCAATTGGTGTACAGCCCCTCGACATCGGTGAGCACCACCAGCTTCTCGGCACCGAGTGCCTGGGCCAGCGCTGCCGCGGCGGTGTCGGCATTGATGTTGTGCACCACCCCGTCCGCGTCGGGCGCGATGGTCGACACCACCGGAATACGCCCCGCTGCAATGAGATCGGTGACGGCGGCAGGATCGACGGTCGTCACGTCACCCACCAGCCCGATATCGGTGGCCTCGCCGTCCACGAGAACCGAGCGGCGCGTCGCGGTGAACAGGTGCGCGTCTTCTCCCGAGATGCCGACCGCATAGGGTCCGTGTGCGTTGATCAGACCCACGAGTTCCCGGCCGACCTGACCGAAGAGCACCATCCGCACCACATCCATCACTTCCGGCGTGGTGACCCGGAATCCACCGCGGAACTCGCCGGTGAGCCCGAGGCGTTGCAGCATCGCCGAGATCTGCGGTCCGCCGCCGTGGACCACGACCGGATGGATTCCGCAGGTCCGCAGGAACACCATGTCCTCGGCGAATGCCGCCTTCAGGGTGTCGTCGATCATGGCATTGCCGCCGTATTTGACGACGATCACCTTGCCGGAGAACCGCTGCAGCCACGGAAGTGCTTCCGCGAGAACGTGGGCCTTCTCGAGAGGCGTGAGTGCGCCCATCACGACGAGTACGCCGAGTTCTCTTCGACATACGCATGGGACAGGTCCGTGGTGCGGATCCACGCGCTGCCCGATCCGATTCCCAGGTCGACAGTGAGGTCGATATCGGTGACCGAGAGATCCACCTCGCGCGCGCCCGGGACACCCATCCCGTGTTCACACACCGGTGAACCGTTGAACCGCACGGCAATCCGGTCAGGGTCGAGCTCGATGGGCGCGATACCGACTGCGGCGAGGACACGGCCCCAGTTGGGATCGGATCCGAACAACGCGGTCTTCACCAGACTGTCCCGGGCGATCGTGCGTGCCGCGACAAGCGCTTCGGAATCACTGGCTGCGCCGGTCACGGTGACCACCACTCGTTTGGTGACACCTTCGGCGTCGGCCTGCATCTGGGCAGCGAGATCGTCACACACCAGCCGCACCGCCTCGTTGAGGTCGGCCTGGGTGGGTTCGACCTCACTGGCGCCCGAGCTCAGTAGCAACACGGTGTCGTTGGTGGAACTGGCGCCGTCGACATCCAGCCGATCGAATGTGATCGCTGCCGCCGCCCGCAGTGCCTCGTCGAGCTGAGCCGCGGTCACCTTCGCGTCCGTGGTCAACACCGACAACATCGTCGCCAACGATGGAGCAAGCATGCCTGCACCTTTGGCCATGCCTCCGACATTCCAGCCGTCGGCGTGGTGGAACGCAGATTGCTTCGGCACGGTGTCGGTGGTCATGATCGCGTGCGCGGCATCGGTCCCACCCGAGATACCGCCGCCCATCTCGTGTACCACCTCGGTCACGCCTGCCAGCACCTTGTCCATGGGCAACCTGTCACCGATCAGACCGGTTGAGCAGACGGCGACCTCGATGGCGCCGGTCTCGGTACCCCAGCCGCTGATGGCTTCTGCCACGGCTTCCGCCGTGGCGTGCGCGTCTTGGAACCCCCCGGGCCCCGTGCAGGCGTTCGCACCGCCGGAGTTGAGGATCACGGCCCGAAGCCTGCCGGTGGACAAGACCTGCCGGCTCCACAACACCGGCGCGGCCTTGACCTTGTTCTCCGTGAACACACCAGCGGCCTCGTACTCGGGGCCCTCGTTGAACACCAACGCCAGATCTTCCTTGCCGCTGGCCTTGATACCCGCAGCGATGCCCGCAGCCCGGAAACCTGAGGATGCCGTGACGCCCTGCAATCGAGTCATCCGGTGCCCGCCGGCCACCTCCCGCCAATTCTCTGGCGCGGCAACCGAATCGGGCTCGATGCCGTTGACAGTCGTATCACCGTTGCTCATGGCGCCACACCCACAGTGCTCAGACCCTCTGTTTCGTCCCAGCCCAGCGCCAGGTTCATGGATTGGACCGCGCCGCCGCCGGTGCCTTTGGTGAGATTGTCGATCGCAGCGACGGCGACCAGGGTGCCCGCACGCTCGTCGACGGCCACGCTGAGTTGTACCGCGTTCGACCCCATCACCGATCCGGTGGCCGGCAGCCGGCCTTCGGGCAACAGCGCAACAAAAGGCTCATCCGCATATGCCTTCTCGTACACGGCACGCGCCTCGGCGGTGGTTGCGGTCGAGGGAGCTGTGCACGTCGCGAGTATGCCCCGGGTCATCGGCACCAGTATCGGGGTGAAGGAGACGCTGACCGGTGAGTTCCCCACGGCCGACAGGTTCTGGATGATCTCAGGTGTATGCCTGTGTGACCCGCCGACCCCGTAGGCACGAGCAGAACCGATCACCTCCGAACCCAGCAGATCGACCCGTGGCGAACGGCCCGCGCCCGAGGCGCCGGTCACCGCGACGATCGTCAGTTGCGGACCGACGATTCCCGCCGCGACAGCGGGTAGCAACGCAAGTGTGCTCACCGTCGGATAGCAGCCCGGCACTGCGATTCGCGAGGCACCGGACAAGATCTCGCGGTTCCCGGGAAGCTCAGGCAGGCCGTAGGGCCAACTGCCGGCGTGATTTCCGCCGTAGTACTTGTCCCACTCCGCCGAGTCCTGCAAGCGGAAGTCGGCACCGCAGTCGATCACCAGGGTGCTGGGCGGCAACGCGTCGGCGACCGGCCCCGACGTGCCGTGCGGGAGCGCCAGGAACACCACGTCGTGGCCGGTCAGCGCTTCGGTGGTGGTCTCGCCGAGTTCGCGATCCGCCAGCGGCAGAAGGTGGGGATGATGGGCACCCATCAGCGACCCCGCGTTCGAACCAGCGGTGAGCGAACCGATTCGCATCTCTCCCGAGATGTACTTGGGATGGCCGAGCAACAGGCGAAGAATTTCCCCGCCCGCGTACCCGCTGGCTCCGGCGACAGCCACTGACACAGTCATGTGATTCATTATGCACGTTGCCGCAAGTTAATTCATCAACCCACCATTGACGGCCGCGTTCGCGCGGTCTACCTTTTTCATCAGGCAATGAATTCAACACGAGATGAATTGAGACCGCCATGGCACAGCCAGACTCCACCACCGACCCGCAACCCGCCGTCCGAATCGACAACCTGGTCGTCAGGCGCGGTAGCGCTCGTGCACTGAACGGCGTGACGCTGTCGGTACCCCGCGGATCGATCACCGGACTGCTCGGACCATCGGGGTGCGGGAAGACCACGCTCATGCGTTCAGTGGTGGGCACTCAACGCATCACGTCCGGCTCCGTCACCGTGCTGGAACGCCCTGCCGGCGCGAAAGAACTCCGCGGACGCGTCGGATACGTGACGCAGGCTCCCTCGGTCTACACAGATCTCACCGTCGAAGAGAATGTTCGTTACTTCGCCGACCTCTATCGTCGTCGCGACCTGATCAACGACTCGATTCGCGCCGTGGGTCTCGACGATTTCCGTGGGCGCCGAACTGCTCAGTTGTCAGGCGGTCAGCGCAGCCGGGTGTCGATTGCCTGCGCCCTCGTCGGTAGTCCCGAGATCTTGATACTCGACGAACCGACCGTGGGGCTCGACCCGGTTCTGCGGGCGGAGTTGTGGGTGCGTTTCCGTGCCCTGGCCGACACCGGGACCACCCTGCTCGTGTCCAGTCACGTGATGGATGAGGCCGACCATTGCGACGCCCTCGTGCTGATGCGCGAAGGCGGAGTCATCGCTGAACTCACACCGGACGAACTACGCGCGCGGACACATCAGACCAACCTCGAACAAGCCTTCCTCGCCCTGATCACCGAACGGACCGCATCATGAATGCCACCATCGCCCTCTCGACCACCGGCCGAGTTCTGCGGCAACTCAAGGCCGACCCACGAACGATCGCCATGATCCTGCTCATCCCGGTGATCTTGATGACGTTGCTGTACTTCATGTTCGAGAACCAGGTCGGTCCTCCCGGCGGACCCGAGCCGTTCGATCGGATCGCGCTCGTTCTGCTCGGAGTGCTCCCATTCGCCATCATGTTCTTGATCACCTCGATCGCGATGTTGCGCGAGAGATCGTCCGGCACGTTGGAACGACTGCTCACCACACCCATGAGCAAGGCGGACCTCCTGGTCGGCTACGGCGCCGCGTTCTCCACGGCCGCGATGGCCCAAGCAGCACTTGCGTGTGTCGTGTCGTTCTGGATTCTCGGACTGCAGACGGCCGGAAGCATCGGATGGGTTCTCGTGATCGCGATCCTGGACGCCATCCTCGGCGTCGGTCTCGGATTGTTGTGCAGCGCTTTTGCCCAGACCGAGTTCCAGGCCGTCCAGTTCTTGCCGGTGGTGGTCATCCCCCAGTTGTTCCTGTGTGGACTCTTCGTCCCGCGAGCCGATCTGCCGCGGTGGCTCGAGATGATCAGCAATGTGATGCCGTTGAGCTACGCCGTGGAAGCGCTCGATCAAGTGGGTAGATACACCGACCCGACCGGCACGATGTGGCGGGACCTGTTGGTTGTACTGCTGTGCACCATCGCAGCACTGGCGTTGGCCGCCGCCTCGCTGCGGCGACGGACCGAGTGATGGACCGGCTCGTCCGGCGCAACCGGCACCTTGAGATGATGCCGGGGTGAGCGCACCGAGACGATCAGGACGGCGCCCAGGTGAACCTGACACCAAGGGACAGATCTTGACGTCGGCCCGCACACTCTTCGCTCGTGACGGACTCGACCGCACATCCATTCGTGCGGTCGCCGCGGACGCGGGGGTGGATCCGACACTTGTGCATCACTACTTCGGCACCAAACACAAGCTGTTCCTGGCCGCGATCGAATTGCCCATCGATCCGCTCGACGTGGTGGGGCCCCTGCGCGAGATCCCGATTGACGAACTGGGTCCCACCCTCGTCCGAACCGTGGTGGGGGTATGGGACGGCGAACTGCAAGAATCCGGAATCGCGTTGCTGCGCACGGTGATCAGTGGACCCGACCCGACGCTGATCCGAACCATGGTGCTCGAGGTGGTGCTCGCAGATATCACCGAACGCGCCGACAATCCCGCCGGCACAGGGCGACTGCGGGCCAACCTCGTGGGCAGTGCGGTACTCGGCATGATCATGACGCGGTACCTGCTGCGTTTCGAACCCCTCGCTTCGCTGCCGGCCGACGACGTGGTCGCCAACCTCGGACCAACGATCCAGCGGTACCTCACCGGCCCCATCAGTTCGTAGGGCATTGGGGCATCACCGATCTCGTGTCGGTGTCAGCACGCCATTCGAGCAGCCGGCCGCGAGGCGGCGCCCGGTCGATCAGCTCCGCATCTGTGCACCGACAGTCGCCGTCGCCTGTGCGAGCGCGGCGTCGCGGGCTGCAGTGGCCTCGTCTTCGGTGAGGGTGCGGTCGGATGCCCGGAAGCGCAGGGAGAAGGTCAACGACTTGCGGCCGTCCCCCACCTGCTCACCGGTGAACACATCGAACAGAGCAATGCTCTCGAGCAGCTCACCTGCGCCGGCGGCCAGCGCGGCCTGCACATCGGCGGCCGCGACATCGGCGTCGACGACCACTGCGAGGTCTTGCAGCACGGGAGGGTACGGCGAGATACGCGGCGACACCAGGCGCTCGCTGAGCGGTACGGCGTCGATGTTGATCTCGAGCGCCAGGGAGCGTGCCGGAAGGTGCATCTTCTCGAGCACCGCCGGATGCAGTTCACCCGCCCAGCCGACCACGGAGTCATCGACCAGAACGTCGGCGCAGCGGCCCGGATGCCAGGGCACCTCGGAGCCCGAGCGCAGCGTCAGCTCGACACCGGCAGCCTGGCCGATGATGCGTACGGCATCGAAGACGTCGGTGGGGTCGGCCTGACGCCCCTTGCCCCACGGCCCTGCCGGCTCTCGCAGACCCGTCAGAACGGCGGCGACATGCAGCGGCTGCGCGGGCAACGAACCGATCAGCTCGGCGACCTCGTCATCGGTGGGTCGACGATCAACCGGCAGCGCCGGCACCGGGTGCACGCCGGCACCGGCCAGCACCACCTGACCGATTGCGAACATCGACAGATCACGTTGTCCCCGAGCAAGGTTGCGCCCCACCATCTCCAACAATCCGGGCAGCAGGGTGGAGTTCAACTCCGGACGGTCCGCTTCCAGCGGGTTGAGCACCTTGACGGTGTTGCGGCGCGGATCGTCGGCCGGGAGGTTCCACACGTCGAACACATCGGCAGGCATGAACGGGTAAGGCAGCACCTCGACATAGCCCGACAACGCAAGGCTGCGTCCGATGCTGCGTCGGCGGCGCTGGGCCGGGGTCAGGCCAGTGCCGCCAGGAGCCGTCGGAACGGCAACCGGGATGTTCTCGTAGCCCTCGAGGCGTAGCACCTCTTCCACGAGATCGGCGCTCTGTCGTAGATCGGGACGCCAACTCGGCGGGACCACTGTGAGGTTGTCACCGGACGCGGCGACCTCACAGCCGACTTGCTCGAGGCGCCGCACCGCGGTGCCATCGGGATAGGCGATACCCGCGGTGGCCGAAGGCGCCGACAACGCCATCGTGACCGGAGTCTGCGGAGCCACATCACCGACATCTGTGTAGACGGGATCGATTGTGCCACCGCAGATCTCGGTGAGCAGCTGGGCAGCCCTGAGCAACGCGACATCGGTGATACGCGGGTCGACCACCCGCTCGAATCGCTTGCTCGCCTCACTGGTGAGGCGATGCCGTTTTGCCGTACGGAAGACCGCAACCGGATCGAAGGTAGCGGCTTCGAGCAGCACGTCGCTGCTTTCGAGGTTGATCTCGGTGGACGCCCCGCCCATCACACCCGCCAACGCGATGGGTCCCGACTCGTCGGTGATCACAACGTCTTCGGGGTCGAGAACGCGGACGGCATCGTCGAGCGTGGTCAGCTTTTCCCCGGCGAGTGCGCGGCGCACCACGATCTCGCCCGACAGTTTCGCAGCGTCGAAAGCGTGTAGCGGTTGGCCCAGTTCGAGCATCACGTAGTTGGTGATGTCGACAGCGGCCGAGATAGGACGCACACCGGCCAACATGAGCCGTTTGACGAGCCACCACGGCGACGGAGCTGTCGGGTCGATGCCACGGACGACAGCTGCGCTGTACCGCGTGGCCCCCGACGCCGGGTCGATACGTACAGGCCAGCCGGAATCGCCTGCGCTCGCGGACAGGTCGGGTTTGTCCGCGGGATCCACGAACTCCAGATCGAAGCTGCAGGCGAGCTCCCGGGACAACCCCCGGACCGAGAACGCGTAGCCGCGGTCGGGAGTGACATTGACGTCGATGACGGTGTCGTCCAGGCCCAGGACCACGCGGGCGTCGGACCCCGGGGCGGCGATGTTCGGGGGCAACACCAGAATCCCGCTGTGATCGTTGCCGATGCCCATCTCCGACACCGAGCAGATCATTCCGTCGGACACCCTGCCGTAGGTCTTGCGTGCCGCGATGGCGAAGTCGCCGGGCAAGACGCTGCCTGGCAGAGCCGCGACGATCAGGTCACCCTCGGCGAAGTTCTGTGCACCACAGACGATTCCGCGATCAGCGGCTTCACCGACGTCGACCTGGCAGTACCGGATCGGCTTCTTGAACTCGGTGAGCTGCTCGATGTGGTTGACCCGGCCGACCACCAGCGGACCGGTGATCACGGGCAACGAGCGGATCTCTTCGATCTCGAAGCCGACCCGCACGAAGCCTTCATCGATCTGGGCAGACGATGCGCTCCATCCGGGCGCGCCACGTTGCAGGACTTCGGTCAGCCACGACTGCGCTACTTGCACTGGGACTCAGCTCTTTCGTTCGGAAGGAAATCAGGCGCCGGGGCCGAAGGGCACCGTGAATCGGATGTCGCCCTCGACCATGTCGCGCATGTCGGGCAGGTCGTTGCGGAACTGCAGCGTGCGTTCGAGACCCATGCCGAAAGCGAATCCCGAATAGACCTCTGGGTCGATTCCGCTGGCGCGCAACACATTAGGGTTGACCATGCCGCAGCCACCCCACTCCACCCAGCCTGCGCCGCCCTTCTTACCGGTGAACCAGACGTCCACCTCGGCCGACGGTTCGGTGAACGGGAAATAGCTGGGCCGCATCCGGGTCACGGTCTCGGGTCCGAACAGCGCCTTCGCGAACAGGTCGAGCGTGCCGCGTAGATGCGCCATGGTCAGTCCCTTGTCCACGGCCAGACCCTCGACCTGGTGGAACACCGGGGTATGGGTGCTGTCGAGTTCGTCGGTGCGGAACGTGCGGCCCGGGCAGGCGACGTAGATCGGGAGGTCACGCGAGAGCATCGCGCGGACCTGGACGGGTGAGGTGTGTGTGCGCAGCACCTGCCGTGAATCGGGTGGAGCGATGTAGAAGGTGTCCTGCATCGACCGCGCCGGGTGGTCGGGCAGGAAGTTCAGCGCATCGAAGTTGAAGTGCTCGGTCTCGACCTCAGGCCCTTCGGCGATCTCCCAGCCCATCCCGACGAACACGTCGGCGACCTGATCGGCGATCACCGTGATCGGATGCCGCGCTCCCGTCGGACGACGCGCACTGGGCAAGGTGACATCGATGGTCTCGGCGACCAGGACGGCCGCGTCGCGTTCGGCGGTCAAGACCGCCAGTCGTTCCTCGTAGGCGCGCTGGACCTGGCCGCGGGCGATGTTGACTCGCTTGCCCGCTTCGGCCTTCTGCTCTTTGGGCAGCGCGCCGAGCTCGCGGCGGGCCAGAGCGATCGCCGACTTGTCCCCCATGTGTTCGGTCTTGGCGACCGCGAGCGCGGGCAGGTCGACCGCGTCGGAGAACGCTGCCACAGCGGCGTCCACTGCGGTCGCGAGTGACTTGTCCGCCTCGCTGATTGGGATCGACTCGTCGGCCACGGCTGCGGTAACTCCTGCTCGTCAGATGTTGGGGAGAAAGGTTCAGGGGGTCGGGCTGGACCCCGTACGAGGGTAGTCGACACCCGAATGCGCATCGGCGCTGGCATACAGGCAGATCGCGGCCGCAGCAGCCAAGTTGAGGCTCTCGGCCCGGCCCCTGATCGGGATCGAGATGCGATGGTCGGCGCGGCCGAGGATGTCCTCGGACAGACCGTGCGCCTCATTGCCGAAGAGCCAAGCAGTGGGACCCGACAACACGTGGCCGGCCTCGGGCAGACTCAGCTCGGCATTCCCGGATGTTGCGCAGATCGCGACCCCGGCGGCACGCAGTTCTGCCAGGACCACATCGATGTCACGCTCACGAGCGATGGGGATATGGAAAACGCTTCCGGCGGTGGAACGCACACACTTCCCGTTGTGGGGGTCCACACTGTCGCCTGCCAGCACCACGGCGTCGGCGCCCATTGCATCTGCAGTTCGGATGAGCGTGCCGGCATTGCCGGGGTCGGTCATCTCGACGGGCACCGCAAGCAGGCGAGGCGAGGTCGCCAGTACGTCGGCGAGGGGTACGTCGACCAGGTCGGCAATCACGAACAGACCAGTGCTGGTGACCGTGTCGGCAAGCTTGGACGCGGCGCCCTCTGTGATCGCGCAGACCTCGATGCCCGAGCGCTGAGCGTCGTCGATCAGGTCGACGTGCCGGAGGTGCGCGTCGTCCGTCGCGAGCAGGACTCGGGCGCGACGACTCTGTAGTGCAGCCGCCACCGAGTTGGCGCCCTCGGCCAGGAATGCGGCTGCTTTGCGTCGGCCGGCGGAACGGTGCAGTTTGGCGTACGAAACAATCCGCGCCGAACGTTCGGTGAGAACGTCCGGCGCGGACATGTTGTTGGCGGGCTCGATCAGGCGGCCGGCGCGTTGACGTCCGACGGCAGCGCCTTCTTGGCGACAGCAACCAGACCGGTGAAGGCCTCGGGATCGCTGACGGCGATCTCGGCGAGGATCTTCCGGTCGACCTCGACACCAGCGATCTTCAGACCCTGGATGAAGCGGTTGTAGGTGATGTCGTTGGCCCGGGCTGCGGCGTTGATCCGCGAGATCCAGAGCTTGCGGAACTCGCCCTTGCGCGCCCGGCGGTCCCGGTACGCGTAGGTGAGCGAATGCAGCTGCTGCTCTTTGGCCTTGCGGTAGAGCCGCGAACGCTGTCCGCGGTAGCCCTTGGAAGCCTCCAGGGTTGTACGACGCTTCTTCTGGGCGTTTACCGCCCTTTTTACGCGTGCCATCGTTGATTTACCTCTTAGTAGTGCGGCTGCCGGGAACCGGCCAGCGGGTGGTCTGTGGGGAGCGTCAGATCTTCAGCAGGCGCTTGATGCGGGGAGCATCGTTCTCGGAGACGACGACGGTGCCGTCGAGACGACGCGTGCGCTTGGTGGGCTTGTGCTCCATCAAGTGGCGACGGTTTGCGCGCTGGCGGACGATCTTGCCACTGCCGGTCACCTTGAATCGCTTCGCGGTTCCCTTGTGGGTCTTTGTCTTGGGCATGGTTATGCCTTTCTTCTCGGTCAGCCTGGGAGGCGGTCAGCCTTCAGGATTTGCGGCCGGAGCCGGTCCTGAATCTGCCGCAGGCTTACTGGGTGCACTCTGCGCTGGTTGCGCTTTCGGTGCCTGAGCTTGTGCTTGAGCTTGTGCTTTGGTCTTGGCGCCCTTGTGCGGGGCCAGAACCATCGTCATGTTGCGGCCATCCTGCTTGGCGGAGGTCTCGACGAACCCGTACTCGCCGACGTCGTTGCCCAAGCGCTGCAGCAATCGGTAACCGAGCTCGGGTCGCGACTGCTCGCGTCCGCGGAACATGATCGTCACCTTGACCTTGGACCCGGCTTCGAGGAAGCGGATGACGTGACCTTTTTTGGTCTCGTAATCGTGGTCGTCGATCTTGGGGCGGAGCTTCTGCTCCTTGATGACGGTCATCTGCTGGTTGCGACGCGATTCGCGCTGCTTCTGTGCCGCCTCGTATTTGAACTTGCCGTAGTCCATGATCTTGCAGACCGGCGGGCGCGCGTTCGGGGCCACCTCGACCAGATCAAGATCGGCCTCGATAGCCAAGCGCAGGGCATCTTCCACGCGGACGATGCCGACCTGCTCCGAGTTCGGTCCGACCAAACGGACCTCGGGAACTCGGATGCGCTCATTGATACGAGTCTCAGTGCTGATGGGGCCTCCTCATTTGTGTCCGCGTACGTAGGTGGTTCCTCGTGGCAGACGTTTTCTGTCGGGTTGGACCGCGGGAGCAACTGGTGAAGACAGATCCTCAGCGAAAAGGCCCCGGCTCGATGAATGTTCATCGACGGGGCCCACACCGACCGGTTCATGTCACCTATCGCATCCCAGCGATCACAGCCTCCAACTCAGAGGCCACCGGAAATATTCCGCTGACGCGGATACCTCCGGCGACAAAACCGGACCGTTCAACTGTGCGGGCTTCTTGCGAAGACACCGACGTCGAGCGGTGGGAGTGTGAACTCCACTTGCAACCCCGGCGTACGCCAGGGCGGTCGTAGGTGGAAGTCTAACAGCCATGACGGAAAACGTGAATTCCGAGCCCGAGGTGCGCGACCTGGCCGAGGTTCCGGCCATCGAGGTGATCACGCGTGCTGCGGTGATGTTGATGAGTGCAGCGGCGGAAAAGCTGGGGTTGTCCGAGAGCGACCCGTCGACCAGTCCGCACTTCGACCTCGACGAGGCGCGGAAACTGATCGGCGCACTGGCCGGACTCGTACAGTCGTCGGTTGCCGACCTCGGTATCCACGCCGCTCCCCTGCGCGACGGCCTCAAGAGTCTGCAGCTCGCCTTCCGCGAGGCCAGTGCGCACCCCGATGAACCGGGCAAGGGCCCGGGCGAGAAGCAGACCGGCCCCGTCACCGACTAGCCCGAAGTGTGCCCTTCTGGCGGAGGCGACCTGGGTATTCATTCGCCAGAAGGGCACACTTTCGGGGGCCGGAAGGGTCAGTGGGTGACGGCTCCGACAGACGCCGAACGGACCAGCTTGGCGTACTTGGAAAGCACACCCCGCTGGTACTTGTGGTCGAGAGGCTGCCAATCCTGTTTGCGTGACTCCAGCTCGTCGTCGTCGACGAGGAGGTCCAATGTCCGCGCAGCGATGTCGACGCGAATGCGGTCACCGTCGCGGATGAAGGCCACCGGTCCCCCGTCGGATGCCTCGGGCGCGAGGTGCCCGATGCACAGGCCGGTGGTGCCGCCGGAGAAACGGCCGTCGGTCAGCAGCAACACGTCCTTGCCGAGGCCGGCCCCCTTGATGGCGCCGGTGATCGCGAGCATCTCGCGCATGCCCGGTCCGCCCTTAGGACCTTCGTATCGGATGACCACCACGTCACCGGCTTTGATGACGCCGTCGGCGAGGGCGGCCAGCGCACCCTGCTCGCGCTCGAACACTCGCGCCGGACCCTCGAAGGTGTCGGCGTCGAATCCCGCGGACTTCACCACCGCGCCCTCGGGGGCCAGCGAGCCATGAAGCACCGTGATCCCGCCGGTCTTGTGGATGGGGTTGCTCAGCGTGCGGATGACGTCGCCGTCGAGTGGCGCGATGTCCATCGCAGCGAGGTTCTCCGACAACGTCTTTCCGGTGACGGTCAGTGCATCCCCGTTGAGCAAGCCGGCGTCGAGCAGGGCCTTCATGACCACCGGGATACCGCCGTGACGATCGAAGTCGTTCATCACGAACCGGCCGAAGGGTTTGAGGTCGCCCAGGTGGGGGGTGCGGTCACCGATGCGGTTGAAGTCGTCGAGATCGAGATCGACATCCGCTTCACTGGCGATGGCCAGCAGGTGCAGGACGGCATTGGTGGAACCGCCGAGGGCCATGGTGACCGTGATGGCGTTCTCGAGCGCAGGTTTGGTGATGATGTCGCGGGCCGTGATGCCGAGACGGATCAGGTTGACCACTGCCTCGCCGGAGCGGTGCGCGAAGGCGTCACGCCTGCGGTCCGCTGCGGGCGGCGACGCCGATCCCGGCAGGCTCATACCCATCGCCTCAGCGATCGACGCCATCGTGTTCGCGGTGTACATACCTCCGCAGGCACCCTCACCGGGACAGATGGCGCGCTCGATGCGGCCGAGATCCTCCTCGGACATCGAACCGACCCGGCAGGCCCCGACGGCTTCGAAAGCGTCGATCAGCGTGACGTCCCGCTCGGTGCCGTCACTCAGCTTGACCCAACCGGGGGCGATGGTGCCGGCATAGAGGAACACCGAGGCGAGGTCGAGGCGAGCGGCGGCCATCAGCATCCCGGGCAGAGACTTGTCGCAACCGGCGAGCAGAACCGACCCGTCGAGCCGTTCGGCCTGCATCACGGTTTCCACCGAGTCGGCGATCACCTCCCGCGACACCAGGGAGAAGTGCATGCCCTCGTGGCCCATCGAGATGCCGTCCGACACCGAGATGGTGCCGAACTGCAGTGGATAACCACCGCCGGCGTGCACGCCCTCCTTGGCCGCCTGCGCGAGCCGATCGAGCGAGAGGTTGCACGGTGTGATCTCGTTCCACGAGCTCCCGATGCCGATCTGGGCCTTACCCCAGTCCTCGTCGCCCATTCCGACCGCTCGCAACATCCCGCGGCTGGGTGCCGCCGAGATCCCGTCGGTGACGGTGCGACTGCGCGGCTTCATGTCAACCATGGTGCTGACTCCTACTCGGTGGATGGGACAGCCGGTCGGCCGCGATCAACTCGCTGCGACCTCTTGCTTACGACCAGTCTGCTTCGCCGCAGCTTTGCGTGCGGGCGTTTTGCGCTTGGGCTTGGCTGGGACGGACGCGACCGTCTGCGGTTTGAGCATCTCCGCGAGGAACTTCCCGGTGTGGCTCTCCGGCACTGCTGCGACATCTTCGGGCGTACCTTCCGCCACGACCGTGCCGCCACCGGAACCACCCTCCGGCCCCATGTCGATGACCCAGTCCGCAGTCTTGATGACGTCGAGGTTGTGCTCGATGACGATCACGGAGTTGCCCTTGTCGACGAGCCCGTTGATCACCTTGAGCAGCTTGCGGATGTCCTCGAAGTGCAGGCCGGTGGTCGGCTCGTCCAACACGTATGCCGTGCGTCCGGTCGACCGCTTCTGGAGCTCGGCGGCCAGCTTCACACGCTGCGCCTCGCCACCGGACAGTGTCGGGGCCGGCTGTCCGAGTCGGACGTAGCCCAAACCGACGTCGTTGAGGGTCTTGAGGTATCGGTGGATCGAGGTGATGGCCTCGAAGAAATCGACGGCCTCCTCGATCGGCATGTCCAAGACCTCGGAGATGGTCTTGCCCTTGTAGTGGACCTCCAGCGTTTCGCGGTTGTACCGCGCACCGTGGCACACCTCGCAGGGGACGTACACGTCGGGCAGGAAGTTCATCTCGATCTTGATGGTGCCCTCGCCGGTACACGCCTCGCAGCGACCGCCCTTGACGTTGAACGAGAATCGTCCCGGCTGGTAGCCACGAACCTTCGCCTCGGTGGTCGCGGCGAAGAGAGTACGGATCTTGTCGAACACACCGGTGTAGGTGGCCGGGTTCGACCGCGGGGTCCGACCGATCGGCGACTGGTCGACGCGCACCAGCTTGTCGAGATTGTCCATGCCGTTGATCCGCGTGTGCCTGCCCGGTACCTGGCGCGCACCGTTGAGCTTGTTGGCCATCACCGTGGCCAGGATGTCGTTGACGAGCGTGGACTTGCCCGAACCCGAGACGCCGGTGACCGCGGTGAGCACACCGAGTGGGAACACCACGTCGATGTTGTCCAAGTTGTGCTCACGTGCGCCGACAACGGTCAGCTGTCGCTTGCGGTCGATCGGACGCCGGATCTCGGGGACCTCGAGGAACTCTCGACCGGACAGATATGCACCGGTCAGGGACTCGGTGTTGGTCAGCAGATCCTTGTAGCTGCCGCTGTGCACCACACGCCCACCGTGCTCGCCGGCATACGGTCCGATGTCGACGATCCAGTCGGCCGAGCGGATGGTGTCTTCGTCGTGCTCGACGACGATGAGGGTGTTGCCCAGGTTGCGCAGCCGGGTGAGGGTGTCGATGAGACGACGGTTGTCGCGCTGGTGGAGACCGATCGATGGTTCGTCGAGCACGTACAGCACGCCGGCCAGACCGGAGCCGATCTGGGTGGCCAGGCGGATGCGTTGCGCCTCGCCGCCGGAGAGCGATCCGGCAGCCCGTGACAACGACAGGTACTCGAGACCGACGTCCAGCAAGAAGGTGATGCGGGATTGCACCTCTTTGAGCACACGTCCGGCGATGGCCTGCTCGCGCGAGCCCAGCTTGAGGTCGGACAGGTAGTCGGCGCACTCGGCAACGGACAACGCACACACGTCCGCGATCGACTTCTCACCGAAACGCTGGTGATCGAGGGTCACGGCGAGGATCTCGGGGCGCAGGCGGGCGCCACCGCACTCGGGACAGGGGATGTCACGCATGTATCCCTCGTACCGGTCCTTCATCTGCTCGGACTCGGTCTGTTCCATGCGCCGGTGCAGGAACGACATCACACCTTCGAACTCGGTGTAGTACGAGCGCGTGCGGCCGTAGCGGTTCCGGAAACGGACGTGCACCTGGTGGTCGCTGCCGTTGAGGATCGCCTTGCGCGCCTTGATCGGGAGCTTCTTCCACGGTGTCTTGGTGTCGAACCCCATCTCGTCGCCGAGGCCTGAGAGCAACCGGAGGAAATAGTCGGCGTTGTGGCCGCCGGACCACGGCGCGATCGCACCGTCGGCAAGCGACAGGTCCGGGTCGGGCACGACGAGTTCCTCGTCCACCTCTTTGCGGATGCCGAGCCCGTCGCACTCCGGGCACGCACCGTACGGCGAGTTGAACGAAAAGGACCGCGGTTCGAGGTCGTCGATGGCGATCGGGTGGCCGTTGGGGCAGGCCATCCGCTCGGAGAAGCGCCGTTCCCGGTGGGGGTCGTTCTCCTCCAGGTCGACGAAGTCGAGGACCACCACACCGTCGGCCAGGCCCAATGCGGTCTCGACCGAGTCGGTGAGTCGCTGTTTGGCCGAGGACTTGACGGACAACCGGTCCACCACGACCTCGATGTCGTGCTTTTCCTGCTTCTTGAGCTTTGGCGGATCGGTGAGCGGGTACACCACGCCATCGATCCGGGCACGCGAAAAGCCTTGTGTCTGAAGAGTTCCGAACAGGTCGACGAATTCACCCTTGCGGGTGCGGACCACCGGCGCCAACACCTGGAAACGGATGCCCTGCTCCATCTCGAGCACCTGGTCGACGATTTGCTGAGGGGTCTGCTTCTCGATGGCCGAACCGCACTCGGGGCAGTGGGCCTTGCCCGCACGTGCGTAGAGCAGACGGAGGTAGTCGTAAACCTCGGTGATGGTGCCGACGGTGGAACGCGGGTTCCGGTTGGTCGACTTCTGGTCGATCGAGACCGCGGGTGACAGCCCCTCGATGAAGTCGACGTCGGGCTTGTCCATTTGACCGAGGAACTGACGCGCGTATGCCGACAACGACTCGACGTAGCGGCGCTGTCCTTCGGCGAAGATCGTGTCGAACGCCAGGCTCGATTTTCCCGAGCCGGACAGCCCCGTGAAGACGATCAAGCTGTCACGCGGGAGGTCGACGTCGATGCCGCGCAGGTTGTGTTCGCGGGCTCCGCGCACGATGAGGCGATCAGCCACAGTGGTCCTTTTCGGTGTCGAATCGGGGGTACCGACCGCATGCAGGTCGGAAGGTCGGTGTCAGCCAGGGGCGTACCCGGCAATGCTAGAGGCACCCACTGACAAGATACCGGCCCCAGCAAATCGCACCCCGGCCGAGCCGACTCTCAACCACTCATTTCGCCCCGCTGATCAGCGCGTATCCTGCGCGAGTCGCTTCGATGGCACCGACGGTTGGGTGTTGGCAACCGCGGGCCTCCGAACGCCCAGGGACAGCAGCGCAGCGACGACGCAGAGGCCGGATGCGACGTAGAACGCCATGTCGTAGCTGCCGTGCTGGTCGCGCAGATGGCCCGCGCCGAACGCCGCCACCGCAGCCCCCAGTTGATGCGCGGCGAACACCCAACCGAACACCACCGGTGTGCGGTCCGCGAAGTGGGTTCGGCACAGCGCGATGGTGGGCGGGACCGTCGCTACCCAGTCCAGACCGTAGAAGATGATGAACACCCATGTGCTCGGTTCGGCATGCGGAGACAGCAGCGCGGGCAGGGCGAGCAGTGACACTCCCCTTCCCACGTAATAGACGGCAAGCAGGATCCGAGCGTCCACACGGTCGGTGAGCCAGCCGGAGAAGATCGTGCCTGCGACGTCGAACACCCCGATGGTGGCGAGTAGACCTGCAGCGACCGTTGTCGGCATTCCATGGTCGTGCGCAGCCGGGATGAAGTGGGTGCCGATCAGTCCGTTTGTCGTCGCCCCACAGATCGCGAAACTCGCCGCGAGCAACCAGAACACCCGTGTACGCGCACCGATCACCAGCCCTTCCAGAGCCATGCGAAAACTGCCCGAGCGCGCGACGGGCGGTTGCGACGGCTGCTGCTCGATCGGCGCACCGTATGCGCTGATCCCCTTGTCGCTCGGATGGTTTCGCATGAAGACCACGATCAGCGGAACCACCGCCAAGGCAGCTGCCGCGACGATCAGGGCCGCCAACCGCCACCCGTATCGAGTGGTGACCAGGGCCACCAGCGGGAGGAAGATCAGCTGCCCCGTGGCGCTCGCAGCCGTCAGGACCCCGGTCACCAATCCGCGGCGTTCGACGAACCAGCGGGTGGCGACCGTGGCCACGAACCCCATCGAGATCGACCCGGTGCCGATACCCACCAGAACGCCCCAGAGCAGCAGCAGCTGCCACCCGGCGGTCATGAAGACGCTGAGAGCGGTGCCCAGTGCGATCAGGGTGAGTGCGCCGGCGAGGATCGGACGCACTCCGAAACGGTCCATCAGTGCCGCCGAGAACGGCGCGGTCAGACCGAACAATGTCATGTTGATCGACATCGCCAGACCCACCGTGCCGTGGGACCAGCCGAACTCCTGGTGCAACGGGTCCATCATCACGCTGGGAACCGACCGGAAGCCGGCCGCCGCAAGAAGCGCCACGAAGCTGACGGCGGCCACTGTCCACGCCCAGTGCAGACGGGGGCCGGAGCGGACGCGCGGGGTCTCGGCGATGGTCACCGGACAACTCTCGCTGTCGCCGATCGGCGCCGCCATTGGCATAGATGACAACATCTGTAAAAATGCTGCCATGGCTTCTCGCATCCCGACCCCTCATCGAATCGCTGTGCTGATGCTCGAGCCGGTGATCGGGTTCGATGCGACGATTCCGCCGATGGCGTTCGGGCAGGCCGCCGACGATGCGGGAAATCCGCTGTACGACGTCGAGTTGATCGGCCTGTCGACCGAGCCCGTGCGGACCCTGTCCGGGTTCGCGATGGTGCCCACCCGTGGTCCTGAAGCTCTCGACTCGGCGGACACGGTCGTGATCCCCGGGACCAGGCTGCACGAGGTCCGCTTCGGCGGCACCTGCCCCGCCGATCTGCGTCAAGCGCTGGAGCGCGTACGGACGGGCACCCGAATCGTGTCGATCTGTACCGGCGCCTTCGCGCTCGCGGCAGCAGGGCTTCTCGACGGCCGACCGGCGACCACCCACTGGGACAAGGCCGACGACCTGCGCCGGCTCTACCCGGCGGTGCACCTCGACGAGGACGTTCTGTTCGTCGACGACGGGGACGTTCTCACCTCGGCGGGCCTGGCGGCAGGAATCGACCTCTGTCTGCACATGATTCGCCGCGACCACGGTGCGCGGGTCGCGAACCGGGTGGCCAAGTACTGCGTGGTGCCACCATGGCGCGATGGCGGCCAGGCCCAATACATCGACGCTGCAGTACCCGACGTCGGCGACGCTTCTACATCGGCGGTGCGGGAGTGGGCTCGCCACAACCTGACCGAGCCACTCACCGTTGCCCAGCTCGCCCGTCAGTCCAACATGAGTGTGCGTACCTTCAACCGGCGGTTCCGCGAAGAAACCGGTGACACGCCTGCGGTCTGGGTCCGTAAACAGCGTGTGCACCACGCCCGCGAACTACTCGAGTCCCGCGACCTTCCGGTCGACGAGGTGGCCAGACTGTCGGGTCTGGCCAACGGGGCCAATCTCCGTCACCACCTCCGCAACCACCTGGGGACGTCCCCGACCCGTTATCGCCGGACCTTCCAGGGCCAGTGACCAAGTAAGGTCATGAGCCATGAGTGCAGCGGCCCCGATTTCCGACACATACACCGGTGACTTCAGTGAATCCGAAGTCCCTCAACGCAAATCGACGCCTCGGGCGACCATCGTCAAATTGTCGGTCGGTCCGATGGACAACAACGTCTACGTGATCACCTGCAAGCAAACCGGCAAGGCGCTGCTGATCGATGCTGCGAATGACGCGGACACGCTCGTCGAGCTGATCAGGAATCACGGCAACATCGAGCTGATCTTCACCACCCATTGGCACCCGGACCATTGGATCGCACTCGAAGAGGTGGTCAAGGCGACCGGTCTTCCCACCGCCGCAGGCCGAATCGACGCCGAGCCGATTCAGGTGAAGACAGACCGGCTGATCGACGAGGGCGACGTCATCGAGGTGGGTGAACTCCGCCTGGAGGCCATCCACCTGAAGGGTCACACCGACGGCTCCATCGCGCTGGTCCTCGAAGACGACGTCACCCACCTGTTCACCGGCGATTCGCTCTTCCCGGGTGGTGTCGGAAAGACACACCGCGACGGCGACTTCGAGATCCTGCTGAACGACGTGACGACCAAACTTTTCGACCGCTTCGATGACAGCTCTGTGGTCTACCCCGGGCACGGCCTCGACACCACGCTGGGGGCCGAGCGGCCTCACCTCGATGAGTGGCGCGAACGCGGCTGGTGATCAGGTGAGCAGTGTGTTCCACCGGGCCGCTACCACGACATCCTCGGACACCCTGGCCGCGACGAGACGAGCAAGCACCCTGGCTTCGTCGACTGTCAGATAACTGGGATTGGACATCATCGGCGCCCGCAGCTGCTCGCACCGGTCCAGACCCGGGGTGGCCTGCATCAACCCGCGCGGCACATGGTTGTCCGCACCGAGCCGTAAGCCCATGTAGTGGACCTTTCGTGGTTCGGGGACGCCGATCGAGTTCGACGGGTCCTCGCGGTTCTCGACCACCCAGCCCACTTCATAGACTCCGGGGTTCTTCGGACCGGTCACCCACAGGGCTATGAGGTCGCCGGGCGAGACCATCCGGCTCCTCCCCGACCGCGGACTCAGGCACCAGCTGTCTGAATGAAGGTTTGGGACAGGTCCCTGTGCCTCATCATCTGCAGCGATGGCCGCGAAGTAGTCGGTCCCGGTCACCGGGTTGCACTTCACCACCCAGCAGCCGACATCCCCGTGTTCGATGGGCACCACTCACCTCCGTTCGGTCGGCAGATGTCTACCCAATGCGAGGGACCATCACACGGGCCCTGGTTGATCTATAGGGTCAACAGAGTCCATCCGTTAAGCAGGTTCTGTCGGACCACCTGGCGAGAGGAAGGTTTCACGCATGACTTTCCCGGGGACAGGTCCATGTAACAAGTGTCTTGAGGAGGCCCTTCTATGCTCATCCGCCGCATTGCCCGTCCCATGCTCGCGACCGCGTTCATCGCAACTGGGATCGACGCGATCCGACGCCCGGAACAGCTAGCCGAAACCGCGCAGCCGTTCGTCGACAAAGCAAAAACCCAGCTCCCGCCGCAGGCCGCCGACCTGATCCCGGCTGACGCGCAGGTGGTTGTCCGTATCAACGGCGCCGTCCACATCATCGGTGGCCTGGCACTGGCGACCGGCAAGTTCCCGCGGCTCGCTTCGCTGACCCTTGCCGGCGTTGTCATCCCCACCACGCTGGCCGGAAACGACTTCTGGAACGAGACCGACCCGCACGAGCGGGCCGAGCAGCAAGCGCATTTCATCAAGAACGTGGGACTGCTCGGCGGGCTGCTGATCGCAACCGTCGACACCGAAGGCAAGCCGTCGCTGGCATGGCGCGGACGCAAGGCCGCGGCGATCGCCAGTGACAAGGTCAGTGCAGTACTGCCTACCGCCGCTGCGAGCGCTTCGACCGCAGGCGTCCTGGCCGATCGTGCGTCGCACATCGCCGAGGTCGTCGGCGAGCGAACAGGCGATCTGGCCGAGGTGGCCTCCGA
Source organism: Williamsia muralis NBRC 105860 (assembly GCF_001598915.1). Lineage (GTDB taxonomy): Bacteria > Actinomycetota > Actinomycetes > Mycobacteriales > Mycobacteriaceae > Williamsia > Williamsia muralis. The sequence goes on from NZ_BDAP01000005.1 coordinate 32,604, forward strand.
CCGCGGCGGCAAGTTCGCCGAGGTCGCGTCTGAGCGGGCTGCCGAACTGGCACAGAAGGCGTCGCAGCGGGCGGCCGTCCTGGCCGATGTCGCAGGCGAACGCGGCAGCGAGATCGTCGACGTGGCGTCCAAGCGTGGCGCAGTTCTCGCCGGGGTCGCTTCTGAGCGTGCCGGGGAGCTCGCGGCCAAGGCCACCACACAGAGCGCGAAGCTCGCCGAGGTCGCCACCGAGCGCACAGCGTCGCTCAGCAAGGCCGCTGCGAAGAAGCAGGCCAAGCTGAGCAAGCAGGCCGGCAAGAAGCAGGCGAAATTGGGTAAGACCGCCGCCAAGCAGCAGGCCAAGCTGACCAAGCAGCAGACCAAGTTCGCCAAGCAGGCCCTCACCAACGGAGCCAAGGCGAAGAGCGCTGCTGCCGATCGTCGCGCCGAGCTCGCCGCGTCTGCATCACAGACGTTGGCTGCCACCAATGGGTACGCAGAGAAGACGCTCGCGACCGCTCGTGACCGGGCACCCGAGCTTGCCGAATCGGCCCGCGTCTACGCCGCACAGCTCGCCGAGCGTGCAGCCGACGAAGGCGTCAAGCTGTCAGCCCAGGCACGCAAGCAGGCCAAGAAAGCGCAGTAGGTTCGTCCGTTCGACCGCTTGATTCCTGAGACGCGGGCAGCAGCCCACAAACGCAGTCAGTCCAGAAGACTGCGAGCTGCTGCCCGCGCACTCATCGGATCTGCCGTTTGCGATACCGCGTCTGCTGCTCGACGGCACTGATCCAAAGTCACCGTCGCCAGCTTGGCACCGACGCCCGCAACTGCCGACGCTGCCGCCGACAGCGATGTGATCCCGAAACCGACCAGCACGCAGGCGAGCAGCGGATCCGCCGCTGCTTCCCCACACACCCCCACCGGCTTGTTCACGGCGGCGCCGGCGACTGCCGTGCGCGCCAACAGTGACAGGACAGCGGGCTGCCAGGGATCGGTGAGCTCGGCGAGGTCGGCCGACATCCGGTCGGCTGCCATCGTGTACTGCGCGAGATCGTTGGTTCCCACCGACAGGAAGTCGACGTGGTCGAGGATCCGTTCGGCGAGCAACGCCGCTGCCGGGACCTCGATCATCACTCCGGGGACAAGCCCGCGTTCACGGACTTTCGCGGCGAACGACTCAGCTTCGGCAGCCGTCGAGATCATGGGCGCCATCACCCACGGGCGTGAAACCCCTTCGGCCGCAGCAGCAATCGCGTCCAGTTGCCGATCGAGAATGCCACTGTCACGGGCTGCGATCCGGATGCCACGTACCCCCAGAGCCGGATTGGCCTCATGTGGGTGTTCGGCGAATCGCAACGGCTTGTCCGACCCGGCATCGAGTGTGCGAACGACGACCTTTGCGTCCGGGAAGGCATCGAGCACTTCGCGATAGATCGCAGATTGCTCGGCGACCGTCGGTTCGGTCTCTCGGTCGAGGAAGCACAGTTCGGTCCGGAACAGCCCGATCCCACCTGCTGAGGTCTCCGCGGCCACCCGCGCCCCGGCGCCGTCTTGTACGTTCGCGAGGACGTCGACTCGATGACCGTCGGCTGTCGCCCCGGGCCCGGTCCACGCGGCTGTGCGCTCGGCAATCAACCGGTACTGCGCCACTGCTTCGGATGCCGCGGCCGCATCGGGTGACACGGTGATCTCGCCTTCGGCGCCGTCGAGCAGGACCGAACTCCCCGCTGCGACCTCGTCGAGGCCGGTGACCGCCACGACGCAAGGGATTCCCAGCTGGCGCGCGATGATCGCGGTATGGCTGGTCGGGCCACCGAGCGAGGTCGCCAGCCCGATGACCATTGCCGGGTCGAGGCCCGCTGTATCTGCGGGCGCCAGGTCCTCCGCGAAAAGGATCGACGGAACGTCCGGTTCCGGAACCCCCGGTTCGGGAGCCCCGATCAGCTCGGCCAGCACGCGGTCACGGACATCGCGGAGATCGGTCACGCGCTCGGCCATCAGGCCGCCGAGTTTGGTGAACATGGCCACGAACTGTTCTGTGGCCGCGGCTGTCGCTGCAGTGGCGGAATTGCCGGCCGCGATGAGCTTTTCGGCTGCACCCAGCCAGCCCCGGTCCGTTGCCATGGCCGCGTTGGCGGCGAGCACTTCGGAGGCCGCTCCGCTCGACACCGCGGCCCGTGCCTGCAGTCGCGACGCAACAGCTTTGGTGCCCTCGCGGAACGCCTGCAGCTCGCGGTCGCGGTCCGCCGGGTCGATCACGGTGTCGTCGAGCGGCGGCGCGACGCGTGGACCCGGAACGATCACCGGACCCGCCACCACGCCTGGTACCACCGGCGTTCCGTGCAACACCCTTCGCGGGCTTCCGATCAGCGTTGACTTCGTCATCCGTCCTCCTCTGACAAGTCTGCGGGCTTTCGTGTCTACGTCACCAACCCGACTCGATGTGATTCAGATTACTCAAAATCCTTGACAAAGCAATACGATCGGGCATAAAACAACATAAAGCAACACCAACTAGCAACGTAACCCACATGGAGGGCAGATGTACGCAGAGGAGCGGCAGCAGGCCATGGCCGCGCTGATCGCGCAGAAAGGCCGCATGTCGGTCGCTGATCTGTCCGATCTGTACGGCGTGACGACCGAGACGGTGCGTCGCGATCTGGCGGCCCTCGACAGGCTCGGGGTGATCCGACGGGTCCATGGTGGCGCAGTACCCGCATCCGCGCTCACAGCCATCGAGGTCGGCACCGCCGAACGCGAGCACAGTCGATCCGGAGAGAAGGACCGAATCGGCAAGGCGGCCGTGGACCAGCTACCCCCGGTCGGCGGCAGCATCCTGCTCGACGCCGGGACGACCACGGCCCGAGTTGCTGCTCACCTCCCCGCCGACATGGACCTCGTCATCGTCACCAACTCCATCCCGGTCGCGGCCCGAGTGGGAGGCCTCGGTGGGTCACGCCTGCATCTGCTCGGCGGACGTGTCCGCGGGATCACCCAGGCAGTGGTCGGTGACGACGCGCTGCGAACCCTGGCGTCGATGCGGATCGACGTCGCCTTCGTCGGGACCAACGGACTCAGTCTGCGCCACGGTCTGTCCACTCCCGACAGCGATGAGGCCGCGATCAAACGGGCGATGGTCACCAGCGCGCACCGTGTCGTGGTGGTTGCTGATTCGTCAAAGGTCGGCCGAGAAGACCTGATCAGTTTCGCCCCCATCGACAGGGTCGACGTCCTCATCACCGACAGCGCCCTGCGCGAGTCGGATCGCGCCGAACTGCTTGCACACGACGTCGAGGTGGTGACGGCATGATCGTCACCCTCACCGCAAATCCGAGCATCGACCGCACGATCAATCTGACCGGGCCACTCCAGCGCGGCGCAGTACATCGCGCATCGGCAGCGACCTCCCATCCCGGAGGCAAGGGCGTCAATGTCTCCCGCGTCGTCACGGCTGCAGGCAAGCGTTCGATCGCGGTGTTGCCCGGCAACCCCGGTGAGCCGATCCTGCTGGCATTGGACGAGGCAGGAATCGACCACCGCGGTATCTCGCACCCAGGAACAGCCCGGGTCAACCTCACGGTCACCGAACCCGACGGCACGACAACAAAGATCAACGAGCCAGGGGCAGCCCTGCCACCGGAAACGCTGGCAGCCCTGACGGCTTGCCTGCAGGATCTCGCAGGCTCGGCCGTGTGGGTCGTGTTGTCCGGGTCGTTACCCCCTGGTGTTCCGGCCGATTGGTACGCCGACCTCGTCACCGCGCTCCGCGTCGGGCCGACCCAGATCGCAGTGGACACCTCCGATGAACCGCTGCTCGCCCTCGCGGCCCGGTTCCCCTCGGCCGCACCGGATCTCATCAAACCGAACGCAACAGAACTCGGTCAGCTCACCGGGCTGGACGGCGCCGAGCTCGAACTCGCCGCCGAGCACGGGGACCCGTTGCCGACCGCCCGGGCCGCGAGATCGCTGATCGAGGCCGGCGGCCCGCGTGCCGTGCTGGCAACTCTGGGCGCCGCAGGAGCCGTTCTCGTCAACGACGAAGGCGCCTGGCACGCAACAACTCCCCCGATCGCGCCGCGCAGCACGGTCGGAGCCGGCGATTCGTCGCTGGCCGGATATCTACTCGCCGATCTGCAAAATGCCGGACCGGCCGACCGCCTCGCCTGGGCGGTCTCGTATGGCAGCGCCGCAGCAGCGCTACCGGGAACGGCTTTGCCGAGTCCTCACCACACCCAGCCCGGCGCCGTGACCGTCACCGCGCTCAACCCGGTCATCGGCAACCACTGATCCCGGCTCCACCACCCCCTAAGGAATAGTCATGTCCCACCCGACGATCCGAGCCGGTTCCGCACCGGCGATCATCAGCCCGGAACTGATCGCGCTCGACGCCGATCTGGGCACCACCAAAGATGCTGTCATCGACGCGCTGGCACACCGGCTCGCAGCAGATGGCCGCACGTCCGACGTGGATGCGCTCAAAGCCGCTGCCCTCGCACGTGAGTCCCAGTCGGCCACCGGCCTGCCGGGCGGCATCGCCATCCCACATTGCCGGGATGCGTCGATCGCCACCGCATCTCTCGGTTTCGCCCGCCTGTCGCCGAAAGTCGACTTCGGCGCGCCGGACGGCCCTGCCGACCTCGTGTTCCTGATCGCCGCACCCGAAGGCGCCGGTTCCGAACACATGAAGCTGCTGTCCAGTCTTGCGCGCGCACTGGTCAAGCCGGCATTCGTGGCGTCGCTGCGAGCAGCAGCCACTCCCAACGACGTGGTCGCCCTTGTGGAGGAGGTACTCGCGCCCGCCACGCCGCCGGGTCCGTCCCCGTCGACCGTCTCGACCCCAGCCGCTTCGGCGGCCACCACCGACCCTGCCGACACGAAGCCGACCGACACCGACAGCTCCGACGTCCCGAACAAGACCCTCGTCGCGGTGACGGCGTGCCCGACCGGCATCGCGCACACCTATATGGCGGCCGACTCCCTTGTGGCCGCGGGCGAGCGGGCCGGCGTGACCGTGCATGTCGAGACGCAGGGTTCGAGTGGCAGCACTCCCCTCGCGGCCCAGATCATCGCCGATGCGGGGGCCGTCATCTTCGCCACGGACGTCGGCGTGAAAGGCCGTGAGCGATTCGCGGGCAAGCCAGTGGTGGCGTCCGGGGTGAAGCGGGCGATCAATGAGCCGGACGCCATGGTCACCGAGGCGCTGCGAGCCAGCCTCGATCCGTCAGCGGCCAAGGTGGCAGGTGACGCGGCCGCCGGCAACGACGGCGCATCCGCGACCACCGGTATCGGTTGGGGTACACGCCTACGGCAGATCCTGCTGACCGGCGTGAGCTACATGATCCCGTTCGTCGCCGCCGGAGGTCTGCTCATCGCGTTGGGCTTCTTGCTCGCGGGCTACGAGATCACCGACACCGCCGAGAAGATCACTCTCGACAACTCTCTGACACAACTGCCTGATGGTGGACTGAAGACCTACCTCGGCGCGGTGCTCTTCCAACTCGGATCGCTCGCGTTCAGCTTCCTGGTCCCGGCGCTCGCCGGGTACATCGCCTTCGCGATAGCCGACAGGCCCGGACTGGCACCCGGCTTCACCGCCGGTGCGGTCGCAGTATTCGTCGGTGCGGGATTCATCGGTGGCCTCGTCGGTGGCCTGATCGCGGGCTTCGCCGCTCTGTGGATCGGCCGGATCGGGGTACCCCACTGGGCTCGCGGATTGATGCCCGTGGTGGTCATCCCGCTCTTCGCCTCTCTGATCGTCGGTGTCCTGATGTTCGTGGTACTCGGCAAGCCCCTCGCAGCGATCACCGACGGGTTGACCGACTGGCTCAACGGGCTCTCCGGTTCCTCGGCCATCCTGCTCGGGATCATCCTCGGTCTGATGATGTGCTTCGACCTCGGCGGCCCGGTCAACAAGGCCGCGTACGCGTTCGCCGTGGCAGGCCTGTCGGTCACCGATGACGCGTCGCTCAAGATCATGGCCGCTGTGATGGCTGCCGGCATGGTGCCACCGCTGGCGATGGCATTGGCCTCGACGGTTCGGCCCGGCTTGTTCACCGAAGCAGAACGGGAGAACGGCAAGGCGGCATGGCTCTTGGGTGCCTCGTTCATCTCCGAGGGCGCAATCCCGTTTGCGGCAGCCGACCCGCTGCGTGTCATCCCCTCGATGATGGCCGGCGGAGCAGTCACCGGCGGACTGATCATGGCCACCGGTGCCACGTTGAGCGCGCCGCACGGCGGCATCTTCGTGTCGTTCGCGATCGGTGGAATCGGATGGTTCTTCCTGTCGCTGGCCATCGGCACCGCGGTCTCAGCCGCGTGCGTCGTCGGAGCCAAGCAGCTGATCAAGCCGCGTAAGCCACAGGCGGCGAAGTCGAAGGTTCTCGCCACCGCCTGATCCACCGGATATCAGAACTCACGAAACCAATTGTCAACAAAGGAGAAATCATGCCCAGCACCAACGTCCCAGTCGGTTCGTCCGTCGGCCTGCACGCCCGCCCCGCCGCGGTCATCGCCGAAGCAGTAGCCGAAGCCGGTGTCCCGGTGACTCTTTCGGTCGCGGGCGGCGAACCGGTGGATGCCGGATCGGCCCTGCTCATCATGACCCTCGGCGCCACCGCCGGCACCGAGGTCACCGTCGAGAGCGAAGACCAGGCTGCCCTGGACACCATTGCCAAACTGGTGGCATCCGACCTCGACGCCTGATCGGCGGGCGGTGCACTCGACTCTCGATTCGCCGCCCGACCGCCCGACCCGGTTGCGACGGCCGGTGCGGCCCCCTCGATGATGGACATCTGACGACGCGGTGGTCCGGGAACGATCTCCCGGGCCACCGCGTTATCCTTTGGCACTATTTTTGCTCCACCACAACGAGGAGGAACGTGTTCGAGGCTGAACAGCGTCATCTCGACCGGGTGTACGGCCGATTGGACCGGATGCGCCGCAACACCCAGTCGCGGTTGGCGTCTGCCCTCCGCGATACCGGCGGAACGCCGCAGGCCCGGTCCGAGCGTGAGTCCTACGAGCGCCTCTACACCGATGATCTGACGAAGTTCGATGCCGCCGAACACAACCTCTACTTCGGTCGTCTCGATCTCGAGACCGGGGAGGTTCGCCGTATCGGCCGTATCGGCATCCTGGACGACGACGAGCAGGACAGCACCCTGCTCCTCGACTGGCGCGCACCGATGAGCCGGCCGTTCTACCTGGCCACCCCAGCCTCTCCAGAGGGCGTGCAAGTCCGTCGCCACATCCGAACCCGCAACCGCAAGATCACCGCCGTCAACGACGAGCGGCTCGACATGACCGAACTCGAGGATGCCGACACCACCGGTCACGGCGACGTGGTGAACGAATCCGCCCTGATCAACGCCTTGAATGCCGCCCGCACCGGGCACATGACCGACATCGTCGAGACCATCCAGCGTGAGCAGGACGAGATCATCCGTGCCTCGCACCGCGGCGTCCTGGTGGTGCAGGGCGGACCGGGAACCGGGAAGACGGCGGTGGCCCTGCACCGTGCGGCGTATCTGCTCTACACCTACCGCGACACCCTCGCGCGCAGCGGTGTGCTCATCGTGGGCCCCAACACCACCTTCTTGAACTACATCGGCCAGGTGCTCCCCTCCCTCGGCGAGAGCGGCGTATTGCTGTCCACCGTCGGCGACCTCTACCCGGGCGTACGGGCATCGTTGACCGACAACCCCGTCGCCACCACTCTCAAAGGCGACCCCGCGATCGTCGATGTACTGCGGCAGGCCGTACGTGATCGGCAGGAATTGCCGAAGTCCCCAATCGAGCTGAGGTTCGACGGCTACCCACTCACGATCAGCAGCAAGGTGATCCAGCGCGCCAGGGGTCGGGCACGATCGTCTCGGCGCCCACACAATCACGCTCGATCGGTCTTCCTGCGGTCGGCGTTCGACTCGCTGGCGCAGCAGCACGCCGAGCGGATCGGCGCAAGCCTGATCGACGGATCGCAGTTGCTGAGCAACATGGACATCGCCGACATCCGCGACGAGATGCGGGCCGACCCCGACATCAATGCCGCCCTGGCGCACTTCTGGCCGCAGCTCTCACCACAGGTGGTGCTGGCGGACCTGTTGACCTCACCCGAACGGATTGCCTCTGCAACCCCGACATGGTCCGACAGCGAGCGTCAATCCATCCTGCGAACGCAGCGCGGCGGATTCAGCGCGGCCGACGCGCCGTTGCTCGACGAGCTCGCGGAGATCATCGGCGTCGACGACGACGGTGACGAAGAACGTGAGCGAGCCCAGTGGCGACAGAAGCTGTCCGAGGCACAGGACGCGCTCGACATCCTGACCGGTTCGGCACCGCAAGACCTCGAAGACGAGCTCGACCCCGAGATCTTGATGGCCTACGACCTGATCGACGCCGAGCAGCTCGCTGCGCGACAGACCACCAGGGTTGCCCTGACAACCGCCGAGCGCGCCTACAACGACCGGACGTGGGCCTTCGGTCACGTGATCGTCGACGAGGCCCAGGAATTGTCGGCAATGGCCTGGCGAATGATCATGCGCCGCATACCCAACCGCTGGATGACGGTCATCGGCGACACTGCGCAGACCGGAGATCCGGCGGGCACCACGTCATGGGACGAAGTTCTCAGTCCCTACGTGGCACGGCGCTGGCGTAAGTACGACCTGACAGTGAATTACCGGACGCCCAGCGAGATCATGGCGGTGGCTGCCCCGATCCTCGAACGCATCGACCCCGACATGGCCGCCCCGAACTCGATCCGGTCGAGCGGCAAGGCCCCGACGTTCGAGCGGACGTCGGTCGACGACCTTCCGGCCACCGCGGCCAAACTGGCCACGGCATCACTCGACGGCATAGCAGCGATCATTGCGCCGGACGGACTGGTCGACCAGATCCGGGCGGTGACCGGAGAGATCGAGAACTCACCCGAACTGTCGGTACTGACCGTGGCGCAGTGCAAGGGATTGGAGTTCGACCGCACAGTGGTGGTCGAACCGGCCATGATCGTCGGCCAGTCGGCACGCGGGTGGGGCGACCTCTACGTGGCGCTGACCCGGGCAACTCAGCAGTTGGCGATCGTGCACAACGCCGAGTTGCCCGAACCGCTCCGGGCGCCTGCTCAGACCGTGTGAACGATCAGGACGTCACACTTCGACTTGCGCGCAACGTCAGCGGGCACCGAACCCAGCAGTCGTCCTGCAATCGAGTTCAGACCCTTGTTACCGACGACAAGCAGATCGGCCTTGCTGTCGGCAACAAGGTTCAGCAGTGCGTCGACAGGTGATCCGACCACGGGCCGGGTGGAGATGTTGCCGCCCCCGGCGTTGGCCGCACGCTCGCGCGCTGTTCGCAGGATCTCTTCGGTGGGCGCAGATCCGTGGACCTGGTACGCCTCTTCCTTGAGCACATCCGAGACTGCGGAAACGTCACGATCGTCGGTCGGAAAGTAGGCGCAAGCGATGATCAGTTGCGCTTTGTCACCACTGATCGCGCCTGCCCGCTCAACCGCCTTCATCGACGATTCAGAACCATCGGTTCCCACAACGACGGTCTGGTATGCGCTCATCCATCCTCCATCAATGTTCTGTGTAGATCACGGGCGCCGACGATTGTCCGTGCCCCTGCCACCCCGGGCGGCATCTTCCGTGGAGAGGGTATCCCGTAACGGCCGTTCGATTACGTGGTATCGGCCGACGGGACCGTCAGACGTACCGTTGACCAGGCAGAACAGCACATCGTCATGACGATCACAGTCGGCCGGGTTCAGCGGATTCCGGCTGCATCCATGCCACGCAGCTCCTTCTTGAGGTCCGCGATCTCGTCTCGCAATCGGCCCGCAAGCTCGAACTGCAGATCCCGAGCCGCATTCATCATCTGGTCCGTGAGTGCAGCGATGAGGTCGGCGAGCTCGGCACGAGGCATGGCCGAGACGTCGCGCGAGTCGAGGACACCCGAAGACGACGACGACCGGCCGGGCTCGCCCTGGGCCCTGCGACCGCGACTCGAGTTGCGCCCCGACCCGCCGATCGCGACGGCGTTGTCCTCGGCTTCCTCGTACACCTGGTCGAGGATGTCGGCGATCTTCTTACGCAGCGGCTGCGGGTCGACGCCCATCTTCTTGTTGTAGGCGATCTGCTTCTCGCGACGGCGGTCGGTTTCGTCGATGGCGTTGCGCATCGAGTCGGTGATCTTGTCGGCGTACATGTGAACTTCACCGGACACGTTTCGCGCCGCACGCCCGATCGTCTGGATGAGGCTGGTGGTGCTGCGCAGGAACCCTTCCTTGTCGGCGTCGAGGATGGCCACGAGCGACACCTCGGGAAGGTCGAGCCCCTCGCGGAGCAGGTTGATACCGACCAGGACGTCGTATTCACCGGTGCGCAGCTGCCGGAGGAGTTCCACCCGGCGAAGGGTGTCGACCTCCGAGTGGAGATACCGCACCCGGATGCCCAGCTCCAGCAGGTAGTCGGTGAGGTCCTCGGACATCTTCTTGGTCAGTGTGGTCACCAAGACGCGTTCGTCCTTGTCGGTGCGCAGCTTGATCTCGTGCACCAGGTCGTCGATCTGGCCCTTGGTGGGTTTGACCACCACCTGCGGATCGACGAGACCGGTAGGCCGGATCACCTGTTCGACGAACTCACCGTTTGCCTGGCCCAGCTCATACGGGCCGGGCGTGGCCGACAGGTACACCGTCTGCCCGATCCGGTCGACGAACTCACTCCACGTGAGTGGCCGGTTGTCCACGGCTGATGGCAGACGGAAACCGAAATCCACCAGGTTGCGTTTACGCGACATGTCCCCCTCGTACATGGCGCCGATCTGCGGAACCGTGACATGCGACTCGTCGATGACAAGCAGGAAGTCCTCGGGGAAGTAGTCGATGAGCGTTGCCGGTGCGGTACCCGGACCGCGACCGTCGATGTGCCGCGAGTAGTTCTCGATGCCCGAACAGAACCCGACCTGCCGCATCATCTCGACGTCGTAGTTGGTGCGCATCCGCAGGCGCTGTGCCTCGAGCAGCTTGCCCTTGCCCTCGAGTTCGGCGAGCCGCTCCTCGAGTTCGGCCTCGATGGAGGCGATGGCCCGCTCCATCCGGTCGGGCCCCGCGACGTAGTGCGTGGCCGGGAAGATGCGGAGGTTCTTGACCTGACGCACGACGTCACCGGTCAAGGGATGCAGGTAGTACAAGGCCTCGATCTCGTCGCCGAAGAACTCGATCCTCACCGCCAATTCCTCATACGAGGGGATGATCTCGACGGTGTCGCCGCGGACCCGGAAGCTGCCGCGGGTGAAACTCACGTCGTTGCGGGTGTACTGCACGTCGACGAGCAGCCGCAGCAGCGCATCCCGGTCGACCTCCTGGCCGACGTCCAGATGAACCGAACGGTCGAGATACGACTGCGGGGTACCGAGTCCGTAGATGCACGACACCGAGGCCACCACCACAACGTCCCGCCGCGACAGCAAGTTGAACGTGGCCGAGTGCCGCAACCGCTCGACATCGTCGTTGATCGAGGAGTCCTTCTCGATGTAGGTGTCGGTCTGAGCGATGTACGCCTCGGGCTGGTAGTAGTCGTAGTACGAGACGAAGTACTCGACTGCGTTGTGCGGCAACATGTCTCGCAGCTCGTTGGCAAGCTGAGCGGCAAGCGTCTTGTTGGGTGCCATCACCAGGGTCGGGCGTTGTACCTTCTCGATCAGCCAGGCCGTGGTCGCGGATTTACCGGTACCGGTGGCACCGAGCAGCACCACATCTTTCTCTCCAGCGCGCAGACGCCGCTCGAGTTCTTTGATCGCGGTCGGCTGGTCACCGGCCGGCTTGTGGTCACTGACCACCTGAAAAGGTGCGTGTGACCGCTCGATCTCCCCGACCGGCCGGAATTCCGAGTGCGCAACGACCGGATGTTCTGCTGCAAAAGCCATGTATCCAGAGTAAACGCGACGTCCGACAAGCGGCGCCCGCCGAATGCGCCGTGCGCGAACACAGGAGACGCACCGGCTCGGCGTCGATCTCGTCGCACCGCGGTGGGTTAGCGTGCTGCATGGCCGCGTTGCATCCACCCAAACACGAGGTCTTCGACGTCGCGGCGGGCACGAACACCGATCCGAAAGGCTTCCGGCGGCAGGTGGACACCTACCGGACCACCGATTTCGGGCTCTACATGGACCGCCCCGCCGACCACGCCGAGTTCCACCGCCTGCAGTCCTGGTTGCTTCCCGGCTTCGGTCTACGCGTCAGCATCTTCCATTACCGAGCCGGTTTCGAACGTGACCAGCGGCTCTACATCGACGTCGGGATGTTCACCGGTCCCGACGCACACGGCCGCTGGCATTCCGAGGACTGGTACCTCGACCTGATCGACCGACCCGGACGGCCACTCGAGCTCGAGGACGTCGACGAGCTGTTCGACGCGCACGCGGCGTGGCTGTTGCCCCACGACCGGGCCGAGGCGGCAGTCCGCATCGCTGCACGCACGATGGCTGGTGCCGCCGAACACAACCATGACGTCGAGTCCTGGCTGGCAGCGCAAGGCGCCGAACTGAGCTGGGACTGACGCGGGAAGCCCGGGTCATTCAGGTCGGGGCAATCAGCTCGGTGGCAGCTCAGCTCGGGGTGGTCAGACGGATGGTGACCGCGCGGCCGGGATCGGCGTTGGCGTGCAGTCCAGGCGTCAGCGCCGGGAAACCCCCGTCGGCGAGGGCATCGTCGAGATCGGCCGGATCGACATCCGGGGCGAGCTGCACTTCGAAGTCGAGAACGTCGGCGGCTCTTTCCCCGGCGGATGCCGTTGGTCCGACATGGGTGACGCCCACGATCTTCTCCGCACCCAGAAGACGTAGCCGATTGCTCAACCGGGTGGCCTGGAGCGACCATTCCGGGCGGTGATCCACCAGGTTCTCCGGCCGCCGGGCGCACGTCCGGCTGCGCACGTTGCGTTCGTAGGGAACAAGTCTCTCGTCCCACAGATGGTGGGCCAGGGCCGCCAGATCGTCGGGGGCACCACTGTTGTCGAGCCAGACGTCGGCGACGGCGCGGCGGTCCGCCTCGGAGGCCTGCGCCTTGATCCGCGCCCGGGCATCGGCTTCGGGCATACCGCGCTGGCCGGTCAACCGCGCCACCCTGTCCTCTTCGTCGGCATGGACGATGACCACGAGATGGAAGAAGGGAGCGCTGCCGTTCTCGACCAGTAGAGGTATGTCCTGGACCACCACGGCGTCATCCGGGGCAGCCTCGAGGAGCTCGAACGCGCGGGCACCGACCAAGGGATGCGTGATGGCGTTGAGCTTTTTGCGTTGTTCGTCATCGACAAAGGCCTTGGCGGCCAAGGCTGCCCGGTCAAGACTCCCGTCCGCCGCCAGGATGTCGTCTCCGAAGGCCGCGACCAGCTGGGACAGTCCGTCGGTGCCGGGAGCCACCACCTCGCGCGCGATCACGTCGGCGTCGATGATGTATGCGCCGCGATCGACGAGAGTGCGCGCCACCGTTGACTTGCCGGCTCCGATACCGCCGGTCAGACCTACTCGAATCACGTGGTCAGTGTCACAGATCGGCGAGTGCGCATGCGCAGCAGGGTTGCGATCTGTGGCGCCGGCGGATCGTGGTCGAGTCCATCAGGTCCTTGTTCGACGAGCGTGTCACGTATCGGAGCCGAACCATCAAGCGGTGGCGGTCACGTCGATATCAGCCACTGACACCCGACAACTCGTTCGGGGTGTTGTCCAGCTGGGTCTCCGCGATCTTGGTTCCGTTGGTGAGGTCGACCGCCACCAGCTTGTTGGCACTCGGATCGGTCACGTAGGCCACCGAATCCATGACAAAGAGCGTCGGGCGCGGGTCTTGCCACTCGACAGGTTCGGTCCAGTCCCCCACGGCTTCGATCTTTCGCGTGACCGCGGCGGTCTGCGGGTCGATCACGTGGATGTCTCCGTCGGTTCCGAGCACGAGCGCCTCGCCGTTGGGGCCGCGACCCAGTGAACGGAAGCTGTAGCTGGTGCCGAGTTCCACCAATTTCAGCTCACCTGACTCGGTGTTGGTCAGGGTGACCCGAGTGGGCCGTTCGAGCTCGGCATCTTTGTCCACCTTGTAGTCACCCAGTACCACCGGTGACGATTCCGACCCGGCCTGATTTCCGATTCGGCCGTAGGGATCAGGGCTGGTGACCTTCCGAATGTCGTTGCCTCGCACGACAAGCAGGCCATCCTGGCATCCGAAAGCGAGTGTTCCGTCGGCGGCCATCGCCTCACCGTGGACGCCTTGGCACTGGTCGTTGGTGGCCAGCACCGCGTTGTCCGGTCCCAGGATCTGGATGCCGTTACGCGACTCCTCGGTGCCGACAGTGGTCACCAACGTGCCGTCTTCACGGGCGACCGCAACACCGTGATGCGGAGGAACCTGGTGCTTTTCCGACTCGGCGTTGCCGCGGGAAAGCTCCGCGGGGGGTACGACGTCGATCTCGCCGGTGCCGTCAGAGAACAAGGTGATCCGGCCATCGTGCGGCACCACGTGGCCCGGCTCTTCGCCGCCGAACTTCAGGTCCGTCATCGCCGGCGGAGCAGTGTAGTAATGGCCGTGGTCGCCGTGCTGGCGCGTCCACGTTCCCATGTCGAAGACGGTGAAACCGTCTGACTGCGAGACGAACAGGTGCCGTCCGTCATCGGCCGGGTTGAGGCGGATGAAACCTTCGGTCTCCACCTCACCCACCGGTTCGAGCGACTCGGCATCGAGTACCTCGATGCCGTTCTCGTGTGTGTATGCCAACCGAGGTGTGGCCGATTGTTGTTCGACGGCAGACGAGGCCGCCACCGAACTCTGGGTTGAAGTCGAATCACTGGAACCGCCATCACTTCCACATGCGGCAAGCAAGCCAACCGCCGAGAGGAGCGACACGATCTGTAGAGCACGAGTAGATTTCACGATTTGATGATCCTTGGTAATGATAATCATTGTCAAAACGCGATACGTGCATGTGCAGACACAAAAAAGCCCCCGGCCAGAAAGGCCGGGGGCGTTCTTGTCAGTGCTCTATCAGGCGTTGCCGGACAGCTTCTCGCGCAGAGCAGCGAGCTGCTCGTCGCTGGCAAGCGATCCACCACTCTTCGGCGCCGACGACGAGGAGGAGGACGTCGCGGATGCGGCGTCACCACCGACCTTGTCAGCGGAATCCGACGAGTAGTCGGTCGGAGCGTTGGCAGCGGCCTCGGCGGCAGCGGCGAACTTCTCCATCTGAGCGGTGTGCATCTTGTGACGACGCTCGGCCTCGGCGTAGCGCGACTCCCACGCTTCCCGCTGCTTCTCGAAACCTTCGAGCCATTCGTTGGTCTCGGAGTCGAAGCCCTCGGGGAAGATGTAGTTGCCCTGCTCGTCGTAGCTGTCGGCCATGCCGTACTTCGACGGGTCGAACTCTTCGGTGTAGTCTTCGTTGGCCTGCTTGAGGCTCAACGAGATCCGGCGACGTTCGAGGTCGATGTCGATGACCTTGACCATCGCGTCGTCGCCGACTGCGACAACCTGATCCGGCACCTCGACGTGGCGCTCGGCCAGCTCCGAGATGTGGACGAGGCCTTCGATGCCCTCTTCGACGCGCACGAACGCACCGAACGGAACCAGCTTGGTGACCTTACCCGGCACGATCTGCCCGATGGCATGCGTGCGGGCGAACTGACGCCACGGATCTTCCTGAGTTGCCTTGAGCGACAACGAGACACGCTCGCGGTCGAGATCGACGTCGAGAACCTCGACGGTGACCTCGTCGCCCACAGCGACAACCTCGGACGGATGATCGATGTGCTTCCAAGACAGCTCGGAGACGTGCACCAGGCCGTCGACGCCGCCGAGATCGACGAATGCGCCGAAGTTGACGATCGAGGACACGACGCCCTTGCGGACCTGGCCCTTCTGGAGCTGGTGCAGGAACTCGCTGCGCACCTCGGACTGCGTCTGCTCCAGCCACGCGCGGCGCGACAGGACGACGTTGTTCCGGTTCTTGTCCAGCTCGATGATCTTGGCTTCGATCTCCTTGCCGATGTACGGCTGCAGATCGCGCACGCGACGCATCTCCACCAGCGATGCGGGGAGGAATCCGCGCAGACCGATGTCCAGGATCAGGCCGCCCTTGACGACCTCGATGACGGTGCCCTTGACGGCCTCGTCCTTTTCCTTGAGCTCTTCGATGGTGCCCCACGCACGCTCGTACTGAGCGCGCTTCTTGGACAGGATCAACCGACCCTCTTTGTCCTCCTTGGTGAGGACGAGTGCTTCCACCTCATCGCCGACGCTGACAACCTCGCTGGGGTCGACGTCGTGCTTGATGGACAGTTCGCGGGACGGGATCACTCCCTCGGTCTTGTAACCGATGTCGAGCAGCACTTCGTCGCGGTCAACCTTGACGATGGTGCCCTCGACGATGTCGCCATCATTGAAGTACTTGATAGTGGCATCGATGGCGGCAAGAAAATCCTCAGCCGAGCCGATATCGTTAACGGCTACTTGTGGTGAGGTAATGGTCGTGGACGGCATATGTTAGATGGCTCCGGACAGGTTGGGTTGTAGGGACAGTAATGCGGGATCAACAGTGGCCACAGATGAGTGACCGGCATGAAGAACCACGCGGGCTCAGGCACGCGCGTGTCTGAGGATACGCCAGGCCCGCTGGGCTGGGCAAATACCCCGAAACCACAACCCCTGATGCGCACCAGAATCGACTCGCGAACCAGCGTATCGGCGAATCGCCGCTGGTGGGACGCCGATGCGGAGAATTACCACGAGGCGCACGGGGCTTTCCTCGGTGCCGAAAGCGCCGACGGAGACTTCGTCTGGTGCCCCGAAGGGCTGCGCGAAGAGGACGTCCGACTACTCGGGGAGGTCGCCGACCGCGACGTCCTCGAGGTGGGTTGTGGTTCTGCGCCGTGCAGTCGTTGGCTTGCCGCGCAGGGCGCGCGGGTCATCGGCCTGGACCTCTCCCGGGAGATGTTGCGGCGCGGGCAGGTGGCCATGGCCCGGGGCGGTCCACAGCCAGGACTCGTCCAAGCCGGCGCCGAGCAACTGCCGTTTGCCGACAATGTCTTCGACATCGTCTGCTCGGCGTTCGGCGCCGTCCCGTTCGTGGCCGATTCGGCCGGGGTGATGGCGGAGGTAGCGCGGGTGCTCAAACCGGGTGGCCGGTGGGTGTTCTCGGTCAACCACCCGATGCGGTGGGCCTTTCCGGACGACCCAGGGCCTGCCGGCCTGACCGTGATGCTCCCCTATTTCGACCGGACCCCGTATGTCGAGACCGAGAGCGATGGCACCGTCAGTTACGTCGAGCACCATCGGACGTTGGGCGACCGCATCCGGGAGATCCGCGACGCCGGCCTGCTTCTCGTCGATCTGATCGAGCCGGAGTGGCCGGAGGGTTTCGACCAGGAGTGGGGCCAGTGGAGTCCGCTGCGTGGTCACTACTTCCCGGGCACCGCGATCTTCTGCTGCACCAAACCCGCTTAGAAGCGGTCCAGGACGGCGGCCGTGAACTCCTCGGTGGTGGCCGCCCCTCCGAGGTCAGGAGTACTGAGACCACCGGCGATCACGGACTCGACCGCATCGCGAATCGCGCCCGCCGCACCGGCCGCTGCGCCGTCCCCGGTTCGCGCGGCCTGCCAGTCCAGCAGCAGCGCCGCCGAGCCGATGATGCCCACCGGGTTGGCCAGGCCTCGTCCGGCGATGTCGGGGGCAGCCCCGTGCGCGGCCTGCGCCATCGCCTTGTCGGCCGAGCTGTTCACCGACGCGGCGGTACCGAGCGAACCGGCCAGCTCCGCGGCGAGGTCGGACAGGATGTCGCCGAAGAGGTTCTCGGTGACCACCACATCGAACTCGTGTCCTCGACGGACCAGGTGCGCAGCCATGGCATCGACATGTTGCTCGTCGACCTCGACCTCCGGGTACTGCCTGCCGACGTCACGGCACACGTCCCGGAACAATCCGGTTGTCATTGTCAGCACATTCGCCTTGTGCACGATGGTCACCCGTTTTCGACGGGTCATCGCGAGTTCAAACGCGGACACCGCAATTCGTGTCGACGCCTCTCGGGTGACCACCCCGACCGCCAACGCCACATCCGGTGTCGGCATGAACTCCCCCGTGCCCCGCGCCATGTTTCGGTCTGCGTACAGCCCTTCGCTGTTTTCGCGCACGATGATCAGATCCATCCGCGGGTTCACCGCCGGTATGCCCGAATAAGCCTTTGCCGGACGGATGTTGGCGAACAGGTCGAAGCGTTTGCGGATGACCGCGCCTGGCGTCAATCCGGTGCGGTGCTCCGGCGGATACCCCGCCGAATCGTGCGGCCCGAGTATCCACATCTCCAATTCGTCCAGGGCAGCCAGCGTTTTCTGCGGGATCGCATCCCCGTACGACTCGATGGCGGCGCGTCCGATGTCGAGCGGTACCCACTCGACTGCGCGACCGGCGGCACCGACCGCCGCTTCCACGATCCGGGCCGCTGCAGGCACCACTTCCGGCCCGATTCCGTCGCCGTCGATCAGACCGATCCGATACGGGTGTGTCATGGCACCGATGCTCCCAGACCGGACTGCTGCGACACTTGGCCACATGCCGAACGAAGCACTGGGCAACAGCTCTCACTGGGGTTTGTTCACTGCATCCGTCGAATCCGACGGACTGCGTGTCATCCCGGACGCCGACGATCCCGACCCCTCGGCCCTGCTCGGCAACATCCCGGCATCACTCGACACCCGTGCACGCATCCTGCATCCGTACGTCCGCCGCGGATGGCTGAACGACGGACCGGGTGCAGGCGCACGGGGCGACGACGAGTTCGTGGAGGTGACCTGGGACCACGCGCTCGACCTGGCCTCACGCGAATTGGAGCGTGTGCGTTCCACATTCGGCAACACTGCGATCTTCGGTGGCTCGTACGGCTGGGCCAGCGCGGGCCGCTTCCACCATGCACAGAGCCAACTGCACCGGTTCCTCAACTGCCTCGGCGGATATACCAGGTCACGGCACACGTACAGCCACGGAGCGTCCGAGACATTGCTCCCCCATGTGGTCGGCGGCCTGGAGCCGTTGTACGAGCCGACCACCTGGCAGGTGATGAGTGAACACACCGAGTTGTTCGTGTGTTTCGGCGGGATCCCCGCCAAGAACTTCCAGATCAACGCCGGCGGGGTCAGCAAACACATCGTCCGAGGTGCCATCGACGTCGCCCGTGACAACGGTGCCGAGTTCGTCTTGATCAGCCCGCTGGCGGACGACCTCGAATTACAACCGCGGGACCAGTGGATACCCGTCACCCCGGCGAGCGACACTGCCCTGATGCTGGCGTTGTGCTGGGTGCTTCTCGACGAGAAGCTGTGGGACAAAGAGTTTCTCGACGACCATTGCGCGGGTACCGAACGATTCGCCGACTACCTCTGCGGTCGGTCGGACGGCGTGGTCAAAGATGCACGCTGGGCAGCGCAGATCTGCGGTATCGACGCCGCGACCATCACGGCACTGGCGCGACGGATGGCGTCGTCGAGGACCATGGTGACCACGTCGTGGTCGCTGCAGCGGGCGTCATTCGGCGAACAGCCCCTGTGGGCCTCCATCGCATTGGCCGCGTTCCTCGGTCAGATCGGACTGCCCGGTGGGGGTTTCGGGCACGGCTACGGCTCGACGGGAGGGATGGGCGCCGCCAAACTCCCGTACGACCTGCCCACGTTTCGTCAGGGCTACAACCCGGTGCGTGAGTTCATCCCGGTCGCCCGCATCGCAGACATGCTGTTGCACCCCGGTGAGAGCTACGAATTCAACGGCACGACCATGAACTACCCGGACACCCGCCTGATCTATTGGGCCGGCGGCAACCCGTTCCACCATCACCAAGATCTCGGGCGCCTCCGACGCGCGTTCGGGCGACCCGAGACCGTCATCGTGCACGAACCGTTCTGGACGGCGACCGCACGCCACGCCGACATCGTGTTCCCGGTGACCACCACACTCGAACGCAACGACATCGGCTGCGGGCGTTTCGACGAGGCGATGGTTGCCATGCGACAGATCACCTCTCCCGTCGGTGAGTCGATGAACGACTACGACGTCTTCTCCCACCTGAGCAAACGACTCGGAGTCCACGAAGAGTTCACCGAGAATCTGGACGAACTCGGCTGGCTGGAGAAGATGTACGAGCGGTGGCGTGCGGTGACTCCCGACCAGTACCGGCCCCGAGAAGACTTCGTGCAGTTCTGGGAAAAGGGCCGGCTCGATCTTCGCGGCGCGATGGCCGGCCACGTGATGTACCAGGACTTCCGCAACGACCCCATCGCCCACCCGTTGGCGACCCCGAGCGGCCTGATCGAGATCGTCTCGGACACCATCGACGACTTCGGGTACGACGACTGTCCGCCGCATCCGGCGTGGCTTTCGCCGCACGAAGTGGCCGGGCTCGGCTCGGGTCGGTACCCGTTGTGTCTTGTCGCCAACAACCCGAAGACGAGGCTGCACAGCCAGCTCGACCACGGCGCGTACAGCGCGGCCTCGAAAGTGCAGGGGCGAGAACCGATTCGCCTCCACCCCGACGATGCCGCAGCGCGCTCGATCAACGAAGGCGATGTTGTGCTGGTCCGCAGCGAGACTGCGCAGATGCTGGCCGGAGCGGTGCTCGATGACAACGTTGCACGGCATGTCGCACAGATTTCCACGGGAGCCTGGTACGACTACAGCGCACCGAACGTCGCCGACTGCGTGCACGGTAATCCGAACGTGCTCGCTCCTGACGTGGGCACCTCACGGCTCGCGCAGGGCTCGACCGGACAATTGGTGAGGGTCCAGATCGAGAGATACGACGGCGACCGTGCACCTGTTGTCGTGCATGACCATCTCGCGTGGTCGAGGCAGCAATGACGCGGAGACAATTCACACGTCGGGCCGTTCCTGTTGCGCCGCTCAGCTTTTGGACAAAATTCGGACGAGGTGAGCACTGATGGCGCATTCGATAGAGCTCATATTCGACGAGAACACCGACACCGCCATCGGTGAACAGTGGGCCGCGCTGACCGAAGCAGGTCTTCCCAGTCAGGGCAACATCCGGTCGACGTCCAATCGGCCGCACGTCACCCTTGTCGCCGCGGAGTCGATCGACCCCGCCATCGACTCGACTCTCGTGGCGATGACGGACGTGGTGGGGATGTCCGTAGACATCGGCGCCCTGCTGATCTTCAGGGGGCGACGCGCCACTGCGGCGCGTCTCGTGGTGCCGTCACTGCCGTTGTTGCACCTGCATGCCGCCGTCTATCGCGCGGCCGCCTTGCACGTGACGGGTGAACCTCTGCAGCATGTGACGCCGGGGAGTTGGACCCCACACGTGACGCTCGCGCGTCGACTCGACCATGGGCAGATCGCCGAGGTCGCTGCGGCGCTCAACAATTCGCCCGATACCTTCACCGCCACCGTGGCCGGGTTGCGACGGTGGAACGGCGACAGCCGCGAGGAGTTCCACCTACTCCCCAGAGTCTGAGTGGCGGCCGCCGCGCACGCAGGTCAGTGCGCGACGAGCCTGGCGATCGCACTCAACGGCAACGGCAGCCACGAAGGCCGGTGCCGCGCCTCGTACACCGCTTCGTACACGGCCTTGTCCAGTTCGTACGCCCGCAACAGCGCTGACGAAGCGCGCGGATCTGTCCCGGTGACCGCTGCGTAGCCGTCACAGAATGCCGACGAGTTCCGTTCGACCCACTCACTGGCACGGAACTCACGCTGGTGAGTTCGATTGGGCGACTTCTCTCCCAGCAGGTGGTGTCCTGCGTAGTCGAACGACCGCAGCATTCCCGCAACATCGCGTAGCGGGCTGTCGGGTTTACGACGATCCGCAACCGACTTCACCGGCTCGCCCTCGAAGTCGATGAGCAGCCACTTCCAGGGCGTCCGCAAGACCTGGCCGAGATGGAGGTCACCGTGGACCCGCTGGATCGTGGTCGGGCCGGCCTGTGCGGCCTCGTCGTACACGCGGAGCACGCCATCGCGGTACTCGGCGATGTCGGGGATGGCTTCGGCGGCCGCATCGAGCCGAGCGCGCATCTCATCGATCGCGAGGTCGGAAGCCTGGCGCTCTTCGGTGCCGAGACTCGCTGCGAGGTCGGCGTGTACGTGTGCCACCGCGGCACCGAGACGTTCTGCGTCACCCGCGAAGTCGCTGCCGAGTTCCGCTGCGTGCAGATCGGCTTCGGCGAAGAGATCCCGCACACTGACCAGCGCCATACTCCAGCCGTCGGCGGCGTTCTCGACGAATTCTTGAGCCATGCCCAACGTCGTGGTCTCGCCGTCGATCTCGGTTTCGACCCAGCCACGCAGAGCGGCGACGTGCTCACACCCCACCTCGCTGAGCGCCCGATGGAGTTCCACATCGGGATTGATCCCGACTTCAACCTGGCGAAAGGCCTTGAACAGCAGGGACTCTCCGTACACCACCGACGTGTTCGACTGTTCCACACCCAGACTTCGGCCCGTATCTGCGAGGTCGATGGTGACGTCGGGCAGCGTCCGGAACGCCAGCGGGCCGAGGTCTTCCTGACCGGCCAGCGCGGTGAGGTACCGGGCGAGGATCTCCGGGTCGTGCAGTCCGTCGTACCCCGCAGCGACATCCGACGGTGGTTCGGGTAGCGACCAGGTCAGCAGTGGGTCGGACAAATGTGTCCGGAACCCGAGGGGGATTTGATAACGCTGCTGCGGACCCGCATCGAAATCTACTTCGACCAGTACGTGCTCGGCGGCGAAACCCTCCTCGTCGAGGAGTGGAACGCGCATCACCACCCGGACCTGGGCGATCGTTCGGTTCTTGCCGGAGAACCAGCGCTGACTCGGCAACCAGCTCCGGAGATCGACGGCGAGCTGTTCATCGCTGGGTACGGGAGTGGTCATGGCTGCACCGCCGCCTCTGCTTCGCTGCTGAGCGGATAACCCGGGGCGACATTGGCGTCAGCCGGATCGGGCTGCAAGGCAAACCAATAGAACCCGTGACCCGGCAAGGTGACCATGTAGTCGTGGCCCTCGATCTTCGGGAACGGGATCGATCCCGTCAGTTCCACCGGTATCCGGCCGTCGAACGGCGTGAGATCGAGGATGACCGCCTGCGGGAAACGCGACAGGTTGTTCACGCACAGAATCACGTCGCTGGAACGACGTTCCTCGTTCGACGGGGCGAGCTCGCGCAGATACGTCAGCACGGACGGGTTGTTGTTGCCGAGTTCGGTGAACGTCCCGAGGCCGAATGCCGGGTGCTGCTTGCGTACCTCGATCATCCGCCTGGTCCAGTGCAGCAGGGTGTTCGTGGAATTCATCTGCGCTTCCACGTTCACCGACTGGAAACCGTAGGTGGGATCCATGATCACCGGCAGATACATCCGGGCCGGATCGGTTCGGGAGAACCCGGCGTTGCGGTCCGGCGTCCACTGCATGGGGGTACGAACCGAATCCCGGTCGCCGAGCCAGATGTTGTCGCCCATGCCGATCTCGTCGCCGTAGTACAACATCGGCGAACCCGGCAGACTCAGGAGCAGCGCGGTGAACAGCTCGAGCTGATTTCGATCGTTGTCGAGCAGCGGCGCGAGGCGACGGCGGATCCCGATGTTCGCCTTCATCCGAGGGTCTTTCGCATACTCGGAGTACATGTAGTCGCGTTCCTCGTCGGTGACCATCTCGAGGGTCAACTCGTCGTGGTTGCGCAGGAAGATCGCCCACTGCGCCGATTTCGGGATCGCTGGTGTCTGAGCCAGGATCTCCGAGATGGGGAACCTGTTCTGTCGCCGAACGGCCATGAATATGCGCGGCATCAGCGGGAAGTGGAATGCCATGTGGCATTCGTCGCCCTCCTCGGGTTCACCGAAGTAATCCACCACATCTGCAGGCCACTGGTTGGCCTCGGCCAGCAACACGCGGCCGGGGTACTCGTCGTCGACCACCTTGCGGCAACGCCGCAAGAACTCGTGCGTCTCCGAGAGGTTTTCGCAGTTGGTGTCCTCGCGCTCGAACAGGTACGGCACAGCGTCGAGGCGGAAGCCGTCGATGCCCAGGTCGAGCCAGAACCGCATCACGTCGATCATCGCGGTCGCGACTTCGGGGTTGTCGTAGTTGAGATCGGGCTGATGGGAGAAGAATCGATGCCAATAGTATTGGCCGCGAACAGGATCCCAGGTCCAGTTTGAGATCTCGGTGTCGACGAAGATGATCCGGGCGTCGGAGTAGCCCGAGTCGTCGTCGGCCCACACGTAGTAGTCGCCGTACGGTCCGTCAGGGTCGGTGCGTGATTCCTGGAACCATTGATGGGTGTCCGACGTGTGGTTCATGACCAGGTCGGTGATGATCCGGATTCCCCGGCGATGAGCCTGCTCGAGTAGCTCGACGAAGTCGTCCACCGTGCCGAATTCGGGCAGCACCGTACGGAAATCCCGGATGTCGTACCCGCCGTCGCGCAGCGGCGAGTCGTAGAACGGCGGCAACCACAGGCAATCGACGCCCAGCCACGACAGGTAGTCGAGTTGCTCGATCAGGCCGCGAAGATCACCGACACCGTCGTTGTTGGAGTCGTTGAATGCTCGAACCAGCACCTCATAGAACACCGCTTTCTTGAACCAGTCGTTGTCGACGCGCAACGGCTTCGCATGAGCGAAGTCGTCGGACTGCGCTTCGACCAGATGGCCGTCGGCAGTGTGCTCGGCGTCGCCCGTGTCCGGTGGCGGCACCGGCGGTTCGAGCGGGTTCAGGGGGTTCTCCAGCGGCATGCACACCTCGTCGATCGGCTCGGCGGTTGACGTGACCAACCCTACGTGTTGAACGCAGTGTTGGTTCGGGTCGCACATACCCGGATTCCGCCGAAGCCACACATCCGCTACCGCAAAGCCGATATGCGCTGGCCGACGGCCGCTCCGGGCGGCTACTCACCCGGCAAACACCGACCTCAAGCCGAACACCAATGTCTCAGCGCCGAAAAAGCTTGTTACCCAACCACACCAGCGGATCGTATTTGCGGTCCACAACGCGTTCCTTCATCGGGATCAGCGCATTGTCGGTGATCTTGATGTGCTCCGGGCATACTTCCGAACAACACTTGGTGATGTTGCACAGCCCCAGTCCGTGCTCGGCCTGCGCCGAATCGCGACGTTCGGCGACGTCGAGCGGGTGCATGTCCAGTTCGGCGATCCTCATCAGATAGCGGGGGCCGGCGAACTGCTCCTTGTTCTCCTCGTGATCGCGGACCACGTGGCAGGTGTCCTGGCAGAGGAAACACTCGATGCACTTGCGGAACTCCTGAGAGCGCTCGACGTCCACCTGCTTCATCCGGTACTCCCCAGCCTTGAGGCCCGGCGGCGGCGTGAACGAAGGGATCTCACGGGCCTTCTGGTAGTTGAACGACACGTCGGTGACGAGGTCCCGGATCACCGGGAACGTGCGCAACGGGGTGACGGTGATGACGTCCGCTTCGGTGAAGGTCGACATCCTGGTCATGCACAACAGCTTTGGCCGACCGTTCACCTCAGCCGAGCACGAGCCACACTTGCCTGCCTTGCAATTCCAGCGCACCGCCAGATCGGGCGTCTGGGTGGCCTGGAGCCGGTGGATGATGTCGAGCACCACCTCGCCCTCGTTCACGTTGACGGTGAAGTCCTGCAGCTCACCGCCCTCGATGTCCCCCCGCCAGATCCGGAAGTTGGCGTCATACCCCATGTCGAATCTCCTGCCTCGTCGGAGCTGAGTGCACGGTCATGCCCCGGCGCCGGCATTCGGATGCCCCGAGATCTCGTCGGCCGTGTAGTACTTCTCGATCTCGTCGAAGTCGAAGAGTTCGAGTAGTTCTGGCCGAATCTGGGTCTGTTCCTTCTTGCGGACCGAGACCTCCGGAACCGGATCGTCGCCTGACCCGTCGGCCGTACAGACCAGCAGTGTGTTGCGCCAGGCCGAGTCCATCCCCGGGTAGTCGTCGCGGGTATGGCCGCCGCGGCTCTCGGTACGCATCAACGCGGCCTTCGCCACGCATTCGCAGACGATCAGCATGTTGCGCAGGTCGACCGCCAGATGCCACCCAGGATTGAACTGGCGGTGACCCTCCACCTGCATCCCGGACAGCCGACCGCGGATCTCGCCGAGGACTTCGATGGCCTGCTCGACCTCGTCGGCCTTGCGAATGATGCCGACCAGGTCGTTCATCGCCTGCTGGAGGTCGGTCTGCAGCGTGTACGGATTCTCGGGCTTGCCCTCGGCGGGCGGATCAAAAGGCGCGAGGGCGAATTTGGCTGCCCGGTCGATGTCGTCGTCGGACACCTTCGGGTGTGACTCGAGCGACTCCACGTACGCCGCGGCCCCGAGTCCGGCCCGACGCCCGAACACGAGGAGATCGGACAACGAGTTGCCGCCGAGTCGATTCGACCCGTGCATCCCTCCCGAGCACTCACCTGCCGCGAACAGACCCGGAACCGCGGCCGCACCGGTATCGGGGTCCACCTCGATACCGCCCATCACGTAATGACACGTGGGGCCCACTTCCATCGGCTCGGCGGTGATGTCCACGTCGGCCAGTTCCTTGAACTGATGATGCATCGACGGCAGCCGCCGGATGATCTCGTCTGCCGGCATCCGCGAGGCGATGTCGAGGAACACCCCTCCGTGTGGCGTGCCGCGCCCGGCCTTGACCTCTTCATTGATGGCCCGGGCGACTTCGTCTCGTGGCAAGAGGTCGGGAGTCCTGCGGGCACTGTCGTTGTCGGCCAGCCACTCGTCGGCCTCTTCCTCGGTCTCGGCGTACTGGCCCTTGAACACCGGCGGGATGTAGTCGAACATGAACCGCTTGCCGTCGGTGTTCTTGAGAACACCGCCATCGCCGCGCACACCCTCGGTCACCAGGATTCCCTTGACGCTGGGAGGCCAGACCATCCCCGTCGGGTGGAACTGGATGAACTCCATGTTGATCAAGCTCGCGCCTGCCCGCAGTGCCAGGGCATGCCCGTCACCGGTGTACTCCCATGAATTGGAGGTGACCTTGAACGACTTCCCGATCCCGCCGGTGGCCAGCACCACCGCCGGCGACTCGAACAGGATGAACCTGCCCGACTCGCGCCAGTACCCGAACGCCCCCGATATGGCGTCGCCGTCCTTGAGCAGTTCGGTGATCGTGCACTCGGCGAACACTTTGATACGAGACTCGTAGTCGCCGGTGGCCGCGAAGTCTTCCTGCTGCAGGGAGACGATCTTCTGCTGCATGGTGCGGATCAGCTCCAGCCCCGTGCGGTCGCCGACATGCGCCAGACGGGGATAGGTATGCCCTCCGAAGTTGCGCTGGGAGATCCGGCCGTCCTCGGTCCGGTCGAACAGCGCACCGTAGGTCTCCAGTTCCCAGACCCGGTCCGGCGCCTCTTTGGCGTGCAACTCGGCCATCCGCCAGTTGTTGAGGAACTTGCCCCCGCGCATGGTGTCCTTGAAGTGCGTCTGCCAGTTGTCCTTCGAGTTGGCGTTACCCATCGATGCCGCGCAACCGCCTTCGGCCATCACGGTGTGCGCCTTGCCGAACAGCGATTTGCAGACCACCGCCACCGAATGGCCTCGTTCTCGGGCCTCGATGACCGCACGCAGGCCTGCGCCACCGGCGCCGATGACCACGACGTCGTACTGATGGCGTTCTGTTTCGGTCATCTACAGCTGACTCCTCCGGGCTGACGACAGGGACATATGTGGATCGATCGCTCGAAAGGTGCTGCGTGGCAAGGGATCAACCCACGAAACGCAGATCGGAGATCGTGCCACTGGCAACGAGCATCACGTAGAAATCGGTGAGGACAAGCGTGCCGAGCGTGATCCAGGCGAACTGCATGTGCCGGGTGTTGAGCTTGGACACCTGTGTCCACACCCGGTATCGGATGGGATGGGCGGAAAAGTGTTTGAGGCGGCCACCGGTGACATGCCGGCAGGAATGGCACGAGATCGTGTAGATCCAGAGCAGAACCACGTTGACGATCAGGATCACGTTGCCGAGACCGAAACCGAAACCCCCACCTTTGCCATGGAATGCCGTGAGAGCGTCGTAGGTGTTGATCACCGACACGATGACCGCCGCGTAGAAGAAATACCGATGCGCGTTCTGGATGATCAGCGGAAGCCGCGTCTCCCCCGTGTAGCGACTGTGTGGCTCGGCAACCGCGCACGCGGGCGGCGAGAACCAGATCGAGCGGTAGTAGGCCTTGCGGTAGTAGTAGCAGGTCAATCGGAAACCGAGCAGGAACGGCAACACCACGAACCCGAGCGGAATCCAGATGGGTAGTTCAGGGAACGGGGTGCCGAAGTGACTCGAACCGGGCACGCACGACTCGCTGAGACAGGGTGAATAGAACGGCGTGAGGTAGTGATAGTCCTCGACCCAGTACGCACTGCGGACGAACGACCGCACCGTGGCGTAGATGATGAACGCGAAGAGTCCCAGCACCGTCAGCAGGGGCGGAACCCACCACCGGTCCTCGCGGAGGGTGCGCACCAAGATGCGTGCCCGACCCGGCGAAAAGACTCCCGTTGTGCCCCGCTCAGTCGCGGGGGCGCTCACATCGTCCGCTCACGCGAGTGGAAACCCAGCCCTTCGTCTTGTGCGCCCAGCCATGCCGACTCGTCGGACTTGCTGTCGGGTACGTACACCACGTCGGACTTGTTGACCGGTGGTCGCAGCATGCGCGGGGGCGACTGCTCGAAATCGTGCAGGTCGATCTCGAGCCGGTCGAGATCATTGGTCAGTCGGCGCACCGCGTCGGCGTCCCCGTACTGCAATTTCAGCGCGACGATGTGGTGCCGCAGAGCTCCGATGCTGTGATGGAGTTCGTTCATACCGGCTGATGCCATGTCCATACCTCCAAGCGATGTGTGACTTCAACCACACTACTGGGGGTACCGCTGGATTCTCGGCTTTTTCCCAATGTGTCCGGCTACGCGTCGAATGCGCGGGCCTTGGCGAGGAGAACGTCTCGCTCCCTTCGGTTTCCGGTCATCCCCGCAGCGGTCAGCAATTCGGTGCGTGCCTCGTCAACCCGCCCGAGCTGCCCCAGGAGCTCGCCGCGCACCGCCGGAAGCAGGTGCGAGCGCGCCAACGTACCGTCTGCGACGAGTCCGTCGACGATGTCGAGTGCTGCCGCCGGGCCAGTGGCCATCGACACCGCAACAGCACGATTGAGCTCGATGACGGGAGACGGTGACAGGCGGCCGAGCGCCTCATAGAGCAGGACGATGCGTGACCAGTCGGTGTCGTCGGCGGTCGGCGCGCTGGCATGGCATTCGGCCAGCGCCGCCTGCAGACCGTAGGGACCGCGTCCGCGACCGCATGCGTCGGCGCGAGCCAGCGCCGCGACGCCCCGGCGGATCTGGGTACGGTCCCACCGACTGCGGTCTTGGTCGGCCAGCAGGATCGGCGAACCGTCCCGTGCTGCGCGAGCGGCAAAACGGGATGCCTGGAACTCCATCAACGCCACGAGCGAGTGCACTTCGGGTTCGCCGGGAACAAGTCCTGCCAGGATCCGGCCGAGCCGCAACGCCTCGTCGCACAACTCGGTTCGGATCCACCGATCGCCGGACGACGCCGCGTAACCCTCGTTGAACACCAGGTAGATCACACTGAGCACGGCGGAGAGCCGGCGCGGATAGTCCTCGCGGGGCGGCACCTCGAACGGCACCCGAGCCGCGCTGAGCGTCTTCTTCGCGCGCACGATGCGCTGCTGAACGGTGGACGTGGACACGAGGAACGCCTTGGCGATCTCTTCGGCAGTGAGACCACCGACAACTCTCAACGTCAGAGCGATCTGCCCCTCCCGCGACAGCACCGGGTGGGCGGAGACGAAGACCAGTCGCAACACGTCGTCGTCGATGTGGTCGGGGTCCCACTCGAGGTCGGCATCCGGTCTGGAGTCCAGGTCGCGGGCCATCTCCACATACTTCGCGTCGAGACGTTCCTGCCGACGCCAGCCATCAACTGCCCTGCGCTTGGCCACGGTGGTGAGCCAGGCGCCCGGATTTCGCGGGACACCCGAGTCCGACCACTGCGTCAGCGCCTGGATCAGCGCCTCCTGCGCCAGGTCCTCGGCGACACCGACATCACCCACCATCCGTGCCAGGGTGGCGATGATCTTGGCTGCCTCCATACGCCACACCGCGTCGACGATGCGGTGGATGGCTTCCGGCGAACTCACCTGCGCTCAGATCAGCTGGTGCGCTGATCGAGCTCCTCGCGCCACTTCTCTTCCTTCTGAATCCACTCGTTGTCGGCCGGGAAGTCCTCGACCTCGGTGACGCGGCGCACCTCGAGCTTCACACCCGGACCCAGCGGGCACCGCGAAGCCCATTGCGCCGCTTCCTCTTTGCTCGCGACCTGCAGGATCCAGAAGCCGCTGAAGAGTTCTTTCGCCTCGGCGTACGGGCCGTCGGTGACCACGGGCGGGTCGGAGTCGAAGTCCACCACGAAGCCTTCTTCTGCGCCCGAGAGGCCTTCACCGGCGAGTAGTACCCCCGCCTTCATCAGCGACTCGTTGTACGCCCCCATGGCGGCGATGATCTCCTCGAAGTCCATCGACTTGCTCGCCTCGATGGCTTCCTCAGTGGTCCGCATGATCAGCATGTAGCGCATTGTGTTCTCCCTGTTCCGTGTGACCGCAGGGTGTCCCTGCGAGAGTTCCGTTCGAGGTTCTCAGCCATACGTCGAACGACGATCCGTCAGATCGACACGGATCCGAAAAAACTTCGGGCGGTCCACTGATCGTCAGTGCGCGGCCTCGTCCCATGACCGGCCGTAGCCGATCGATACGTCCAACGGCACCGACAACTCGATCGCCCCACCCATCTTTGCGCGCACGAGCGACTCCAGTTGCTCTTTCTCACCCGGCGCGACCTCGAACACCAACTCGTCGTGCACCTGCAGCAACATGCGCGACGTCAGGTTCTGTTCTGCGAGCGCTCGTTGCACATCGATCATGGCGACCTTGATGATGTCGGCCGCCGTGCCCTGGATGGGCGCGTTGAGCGCCGCTCGCTCGGCGACGTCGCGCCGTTGCCGGTTGTCGCTGTTGAGGTCGGGCAGGTAGCGACGGCGACCGAACAAGGTGGACGTGTACTCGTTGCGGCGGGCCTCTTCGACGGTTTCGTGCAGGTAGTCGCGCACCCCGCCGAACCGGGTGAAGTAGGCCTCCATCTGTTCTTTGGCTTCGCTCGTGCTGATCTTGAGCTGCGCCGACAAGCCGAAGGCACTCAGGCCGTACGCAAGCCCGTAACTCATCGCCTTGACCCGTCGGCGCATGTCGGGGGTGACCTCGTCGATCGGCACGCCGAAAGCACGAGATCCGACGAAGCTGTGCAGGTCCTCACCGGTGTTGAAGGCCTCGATCAATCCGGCGTCGCCGGACAGATGTGCCATGATCCGCATCTCGATCTGGCTGTAGTCGGCGGTCATCAACGTCTCGAAACCCGAACCCACGACAAATCCTTGGCGGATCTGACGGCCGGCATCGGTACGGACCGGGATGTTCTGGAGGTTCGGCTCGGTGGACGACAACCGTCCGGTCGCCGCGATGGTCTGGTTGAAGGTGGTGTGCACCCGTCCGTCGTCCGAGACGGACTTCAGCAGTCCGTCCACCGTGACCTTGAGCCGTGTGGCGTCGCGGTGCGCCAGAAGATGTTCCAGGAACGGGTGCCCCGTCTTCTCGAACATCGCGAGCAGCGCATCGGCGTCGGTGGTGTACCCGGTCTTGGTCTTCTTGGTCTTGGGCATCTCGAGTTTGTCGAACAGTACGACCTGCAATTGCTTGGGCGATCCCAGGTTGATCTGCTCGCCGATCACCTCGTAGGCCGCTTCCGCGGATTGGCGCACCCGCGCAGCGAATCCTGACTCGAGATCCTCGAGATGTGCTGAATCGATGGCGATGCCGGCTGCTTCGAGTTCGGCCAGGACAAAGAGCAGTGGCAGCTCCATGTCCGTCAGGAGCGAGGCCGAGTCGATCTTCGCCAACTCCTCGTCGAAGCGGTCGGCCAGCTCACCGACGGCTTGGGCCTGCAGCATCGCCTGGTCGGCCGCGGCCTGTGCGCCGGAGTCCTCGTCGAGCAACGAGAGCTGACCGTCGTCGGGGGCCGCATCCGCGCGCAGTTCACGCCGGAGGTACCGCAGGGCGAGGTCATCGAGGTTGAACGATCGTTGCCCGGGACGAACCAGATAGGCAGCGAGCGACGTGTCACTGGTGACCCCGCCGAGACGCCAGCCCCGACCCCGAAGTGCGTGGAACGCCCACTTGGCCTCGTGGATGGCTTTGGCGGCGTTGGTATCGGCCAGCCAGTCGGCGATCGCGTCTTCGTCTGCCGGCCCGATCTCGGCAGGATCGAGGTAGGCCGACTCGCCATCGGCCGCAGCGATCGCGATGCCTGTGACGTCCGACCCGTAGACCTGCCGGGGCCCGACAATCGTGAGGCCTGCCCGGCCGGTGCCGGGCGCCGCGTGCGCGGCGAGCCAATCCGCAACCTGGCCCGCGCCGAGCTGGCTGCCCCGAAGATCGAAACCCGACTCGGCCTCAGGCTCTGCCGAGGTGAGGGTGGTGAACAACCGGTCGCGCAGCACCCGGAACTCGAGGTCGTCGAACAGCTGGTGAATCTGGTTGCGGTCCCACGGTGCCAGCTGCAGGTCGTCGGGACCGATCGGGAGGTCCATGTCACGGACCAGCTCAGTGAGCTGGCGGTTCATCTGAACACTGGCCACGTGGGCGCGAAAGGCGTCGCCCACTTTGCCTTTCACCTTGTCTGCGTTCTCCACCAGACCTGAGAGCGATCCGTACTCCCGGATCCACTTCGACGCGGTCTTCTCCCCCACACCGGGAATGCCGGGGAGATTGTCCGACGGGTCTCCGCGCAGCGCGGCGAAGTCCGGGTACTGCGACGGCGTCAGTCCGTACTTCTTCTCCACCTCTTCCGGGGTGAACCGCGTCAACTCTGAGACGCCGCGTTTGGGGTAGAGAACGGTGACGTTGTCGGTCACCAGTTGCAGCGCGTCGCGGTCACCGGTGACCACCAGAACGCGGAAACCCTGCTCCGCTGCCTGGGTGGTCAACGTGGCGATGATGTCGTCGGCTTCGTAACCCTCCCGGGCCAGAACCGGGATGCCCATCGCCCCCAGGACGTCCTTGGTGAGGTCGATCTGGCCACGGAATTCGTCAGGCGCCGAGCTGCGCTGCGCCTTGTATTCGGGGAACACCTCTGCACGGAACGTCTGCCGCGACACGTCGAAGGCCGCTGCGATGTGGCTCGGGTTCTCGTCGCGCAGCAGGTTGATCAGCATCGAGGTGAACCCGTACACGGCGTTGGTGGTCTGACCTGATGCGGTCTTGAAGTTCTCGGCGGGTAGCGCGAAAAATGCGCGGAACGCCAACGAGTGACCATCGAGCAGCATCAAGGTCGGCTGCTGCGCCTTGGACGCTGATTTCGCCGATGTACGGCCGGGTTTGCTGATCTGGGCAGGACTCACGACGCAAGTGTATGGAGCTTCGCCGACAGTCCCGGCAAGACGCCTCACCAAAACCAATTTTCTCGGCGTCGAACCAGCTCACAAAGGCGAGTTACTCAACAGTAACTCGGGGGAAACATAGAAACCCTGCCGCGAGTCCTCGGTGGTTATAGGGTCGCCAAACGAGATGTTCGCGCGGCAAAGTGCCGCGCGCCGACCACCTTCGGGAGGATTCACGCGTGATGCCCCGTCATGCTCAGCGAGCACGGGTCTTGGGAGCCAAGTTAGGGGCAGGCGCTCTCCTGACCTTGCTGGCATCGCTTCTACTTGCCGGGATAGTCGGCACCGGAAGCGCTGTCGCCACCCCAGCTCCATCTTCAGACGACACCGTCCGGGTGTTCGGAACGCTGCGAAATGGTTCCGATCCCGTCGCAGAAGTGAAAGTCGACGCCAAAGACCAGGCCGGCGCCGTGGTCCAATCGTCCACCTCCTCCGATACCGGGGCGTGGACGATGAACCTGCCGCCCGGCACCTATTCGGTGGTGATCGACAAGTCGACCATCCCGAGTGGGGTCGAGGTACAGAAAGACACCGTCGCGGTCACGGTCACCGCCGGCTCTCCACGGCCGGTGATCTTCCTCTTCGGTGAGGAGCGCACCGCCACGGAGATCGGCGCCGCCGAGGAACTCACGCGGCTGGCGATCGACGGTCTGAGATTCGGTCTCATCATCGCGATCACCGGTGTCGGCCTGAGTCTCATCTTCGGCACCACCGGGCTGACCAACTTCGCCCACGGCGAGCTGGTGACCCTGGGTGCGGTGGTGGCCTGGGCGATCAACGTCAAACTCGGTGTCCAGCTGATACCGGCGACCATCCTGGCGATCATCGTCGGCATAGGTGTCGGAATACTCAACGAACTCGGCATATGGCGACCGCTGCGGCGCCGCCGATCCGGACTCATCGCGATGCTGGTGGTGTCGATCGGATTGGCGCTCATCATGCGCTACGGGATCCTGATCTTCTTCTCCGACCGCGCCGAACCTTTCGACGACTACCAGGTGCAAACGCAGATCGGTTCCGGCGCCTTCGCGATCACCCCGGTCAACCTGTGGTGCATCATCATCAGCCTCGTGGTGCTGCTGCTGGTGGCGCTGATGCTGCAGAAGACACGGATCGGCAAGGCCATGCGAGCCGTCGCCGACAACCGCGACCTCGCCGCATCGTCCGGCATCAACGTGGACCGCGTCATTTTGTTCGTCTGGGCCTTGTCAGGCGGTCTCGCAACCCTCGGCGGCGTTCTCTTCGCGATGTCCGAACTCGGTGGCCGTGTCCAATGGGAGATGGGTTTCAAATTGCTTCTGCTCATGTTCGCCGGCATCACCCTCGGCGGACTCGGAACGGCCTACGGCGCGCTGCTGGGCTGTGTGATCGTGGGCCTTCTGGTCCAGGTTTCCACCTACTGGATCAACCCCGACCTCAAGTACATCGGTGGCCTTCTCGTTCTCATCGTCATTCTCACCATCAGACCCCAGGGCATCCTCGGGTCCAGAGCGAGGATCGGCTGACTCATGGATCTCATCTCTGCACTTCAGACCTCGTTTGCCCAATTGATCGGTCCTTCAGCGGTTTTCTATGCGCTGCTGGCGATCGGGCTGAACCTGCACTTCGGCTACGCCGGGTTGCTCAACTTCGGTCAGATCGGCTTCGCCCTGCTCGGCGCCTACGGCGTCGGCATCATGGCCGACAACTACGACCAGCCGCTGTGGGTGGGTGCGATCGTCGGCATCGTCGCCGCCGCGATCTTGGCCCTTGTGCTCGGTTTGCCCACGCTTCGATTACGGGCCGACTATCTGGCCATCGTGACGATCGCGGCGTCGGAGATCTTGCGACTGGTCTTCCGGTCCACCGCCTCCGACGACCTGACGCACTCGACCAACGGCATCTTCGGATACGCGGACGGGTTCTTCGACTACAGCCCGTTCGACAACGGCAAGCAGTACTCGTTCTTCGGCGTCAAGTTCCAGGGCACCGACCTCTGGGCGATGGTGGTCGGCTGGGCGATCGTGCTGTTGCTCTGTCTCCTGGTGTGGCTGCTCGTGCGCAGTCCCTGGGGTCGCGTCCTCAAGGCTGTTCGTGAGGACGAGGACGCCGCCCGGTCGCTGGGTAAGAATGCCTACTTCTACAAGATGCAGGCCCTGGTGCTCGGTGGTTGCATCGGTGGCGTGGCGGGTGTGTACAACGCGCTGCAGACCCAGTCGATCAACCCCGACTTCTACTCCACGGCGCAGACCTTCTTCGCCTACGGAGCTTTGATTCTCGGCGGCGCCGCCACGGTATTCGGGCCGGTTGTCGGCGCGATGCTGTTCTGGTTCCTGCTGGCCATCCCCGACGCCTTGCTGCGTCAGGTCACGTCCGGCCCCGACCCCTGGTTCGAGATGACGCAGCAGCAGGTCGGCGCCACCCGTTACGTCTTGTTGGGATTGGCGATAGCCCTGATGATGGTCTTCAGACCGCAAGGAATCCTCGGTAACAAGCGAGAGGTCCAGCTCGATGCCTGACGGACGTCACACACAGCCCCCCGGTCCCGACGGTCCCGGATCGGCCTCCGAACCCGGCATCGGGGTGGATGCCTCGACCCTGGTGACCGAGGCTGCCCCGGCCACTCTTGCCGAGTTGAAGGCGTTCAGCGCGGCCGAGCGTGCCGAACTCTTCGCTGGTGTCACCGCCGAACCAGGTTCGGCCAAACCCGACCCGATCATCTCGGTGGACAACATCACCCGGACATTCGGTGGCCTCAAAGCCGTCGATGTGAAGCACCTGGAGATCCAACGCGGATGCATCACAGGTCTGATCGGTCCCAACGGGGCGGGCAAGACCACGTTCTTCAACTTGATCACCGGGTTCGACAAGCCCGACACGGGTAGCTGGTCGCTCAACGGCAAGCACATGGGAAGGGTTGTGCCGCACCGGGTTGCCCGCAACGGCATGGTGCGTACCTTCCAGCTCACCAAGGCGCTGTCCAAATTGTCGGTACTCGACAATGTGCGGCTCGGTGCTCGTCACCAGAGCGGCGAGCACATGCTGCAGGCGTTGGCGCCGTGGACGTGGCGCAAGCAGGAGGCCGAAACCACCGAGCGTGCATACGAATTACTCAAGCGGTTCAAGCTCGATGCCAAGGCCGACGACTACGCGGGCTCGCTGTCGGGTGGTCAGCGCAAGTTGCTGGAGATGGCACGCGCGTTGATGACCAATCCCGAGGTCGTCATGCTCGACGAGCCGATGGCCGGGGTGAACCCGGCGTTGACCCAGAGCCTGCTCGAACACATCAAGGCGTTGCGCGATGAGGGTATGACCGTGGTGTTCGTCGAACACGACATGGACGTCATCCGCGACATCAGTGACTGGGTGGTGGTGATGGCACAGGGCAAGGTGATCGCCGAGTCACTCCCCGGCCGCCTCGGCGACAACCCGGCGGTGGTCGATGCGTATCTGGGCGGCCACCACGATCAAGCGCTCGAGTTCGACGAGGACGGTAACCCGGTCGGCGAAACCGCCGTGCTGGCAGAGCAGGTCGAGGCCGCGATCGAAGAAACCCTCCAAGCCGGCGGAGACCTGTCGCAGCCCGACCCCATCACTCCGTCCACCTCGCACGGAAAAAAGGACAAACCATGAGTGGACCGGACCTCTCGAAATCGCCCACCTCATCGGGCGCAACCGCGGCGCCAGGCGGGCTCAGCCACGCTGAATTGGCCGCCACGCCTGAGGAACACCGCAAGCTGGCCGCCAACGCACTGCTGCGCGCCGATGACATCACCGCCGGCTATCTACCGGGTATCAACATCCTCGAGGAGTGCAACTTCTACCTCGACGACGGTGAGATCGTCGGGATCATCGGGCCCAACGGCGCCGGTAAATCGACGTTGCTCAAGACCCTGTTCGGGCTGATCCCGGTGCGGGTCGGAGCGGTGACGCTCCGCGGAGACAACATCACCTCGGCCAAGGCGCACGTGCTGGTCACCAAGGGTGTGGGTTACGTCCCGCAGACCCAGAACGTCTTCCCTGCCCTCACCATCGAAGAGAACCTCGAGATGGGAATCTATCTGCGTCCCAAGAAGTTCAACGAGCGCTTCGCCTTCGTGTCCGAACTGTTCCCCTTGCTCTCCGAACGCCGCAAGGTGAAGGCCGGAGCGCTGTCCGGTGGCGAACGTCAGATGGTGGCCATGGGCCGGGCTCTGATGATGGAACCTTCGGTACTGCTGCTCGACGAGCCGTCGGCCGGATTGTCCCCGATGTTCCAGGACGAGGTGTTCATCCGGATCAAGAAGATCAACGCCACCGGCGTCTCGGTGATCCTCGTGGAGCAGAACGCCCGACGTTGCCTGCAGATCTGCGATCGTGGCTACGTGCTCGATCAGGGACGCAACGCCTATACCGACACCGGCACCAACCTCGCGAACGATCCGAAGATCATCGAGCTGTATCTCGGGACGCTGGCAGGAAGCGCCGAAAAGAAGTAGCTCGACTCAGAGGCTTCACGCAACGATCCGCTCCGGTTGACCGGGGCGGATCGTTCTGGTTTCGGCGAAATACGTTGTCTGCGTGGCGTGCGGACCGGGTCTCATCAATCAGCGCAAGCAGAAAGGCCCGGGTCTCGCGACCCGGGCCTTTCTCAGTGTTGTGCATTCACCTCTGCGAGGTGATCAGTTGCCCTTGACGACCTTGTAGTCGGCGACAGGGGTGATCAACTTGTTGCTGCCATCGAACTCGAGTACACCGTACGAACCAACCGACGGCTCACCGGCGGTGACGAAGGCCAATTCGCCTGTGACACCGTCGTAGTCGAGGTCGGTACCGGCCTTGGCCAGCGGGAGGCATTCCTGGAACGTCTTGCACTTGGTGCCACCCTCGGTCACGGCGTTGATGTTCGCTGCGATCGAACGGCCGTTGGTCGACTTCGCCACTTCGGCGGCGAGCGCGGAGATGACCACCGCGTCGTAACTCTCACCGGCGTAGTTGAAGTCGATCAGTGCCGGGTCGGCGGACTTCAGACGGGCCTCGAACTGCGGGCCGACGTTGGTCAGCGGCGTGGTGCCCTTCATCCCCTCGAGGATGCCTGGACCGACCGACTCACCCAGGGCGTTGCCCATGTTGCCGTCGACACCGAAGACGAGCTTGTCCTTCGGTCCGATCTTCACCTCGTTCATGCGGGTGATGATCTTGGCGCTCTCCTCGAATCCGATGACGGCGATGCCGTCAGGATTGAAGTTCTTGACCTGGTCGACCTCGGCGTTGAACGACTGCGCGTTGGGGTCGTAGATGATCGTCTTGATCTGGTCGGCCGGGATGCCCGCGGCCTCGAGATCGGAGACGGTGTTCTTGGCCAGACCGGTGCCGTACGGGTCGTTCATCGCCAGGATGGCGACACGCTGCACGCCGCCCTCGGCCATGACCTGTGCAAGCGCCTGGGCCTGCAGGGTGTCGGCAGGAGCGGTACGGAAGTACTGACCCTTGTCTGCGTAGCAGGTGAACTCATCGGATGTGTTGGCCGGCGAGAACATTACTGCCCCGGCGTTGCTGATCTTGTCGATGACCTTCAGCGACACCGACGAGGATGCAGCGCCGACGATCACCTGGGTGCCGGCTGCGAGCTCGCGGTCCACGGTGGCGTTGGCGGTGTCGGTCGTGGTGTCTCCGGAGTCACCGTCAATTTGCTGAACCGGCTGGTCGAGTACGCCGCCTGCCGTATTCACGTCCTGCACGGCGAGCTTGACGCCTGCGAACTCAGGCGGTCCGAGGAACGCCAGGCTTCCCGTGGCGGGAAGCAGCGTGCCGATCTTCAGGGGGGCCGTGCTGACCGGTCCTGGCGTCGCCTTGTCGGCGTTCTCACCACAGTCGGTGTTGGTTGTTGCCTCCGTGGACGAAGACGCGGATGCACCGGTCGCGCCTCCGGTCGTCGCCGTGTCGTCAGAATCGTCTGAACTACAGCCGGCAATTGCCATGACGGAAACCGCCGCGGCAATCGTTCCCCTCAAGAGATATCTGTGGGACATCAACATTCTCCTCGCGGTAAACCACCGAGCGCGGCGCGTCTTCTACGACGCATACGACCGCCACTCGCTTGGGTAAAGCTAGCGCCATCGTGTTGCCCGCGAGTAACGTTCGTGAAACTGGAGAGCACCTGCAGCCTGGCCGTGACCGATTTGAAACACGGTTGTCCGGCCGGCGCTTCGGCGCGTCTGCACCGGCGGGGCACCGAACCGTCTCGGCCGCGACGGAAACGCCTGACAGAGCGCTTATTTGGCCTTGTTGCCGAGGGTTTCGATGACCACTTCGGCCACTGCTTTCATCGTGGTGCGGCGATCCATGGCCGCACGCTGAATCCACTTGAATGCATCAGGCTCGCTGAACGAATGCGACTCCATCAAGATGCCCTTTGCGCGTTCCACCAATTTGCGAATCTCAAGACGTTCGGTGAGGTCGGCGACATCGCGTTCGAGGACGTTGAGTTCGGTGTACCGGCTCACCGCGACCTCGATAGTCGGCACCAGGTCGGCTTTGGTGAAGGGTTTTACCAGATACGCCATCGCGCCGGCGTCCCGGGCTTTTTCCACGAAATCTCGCTGACTGAAGGCGGTCAGCATGACGACGGCCGCCAGCCGTTTGCTGGCGATCTCCGCTGCCGCGTCGATACCGTCGCGGACGGGCATCTTCACGTCCATGATGACGAGGTCGGGCCGCAACTCCTCGGTGAGCTCTACGGCCACCTGACCGTTGGGAGCCTCCCCCACCACGTCGTAGCCCTCTTCGCGCAACATCTCGATGAGGTCCATCCGGATCAAGGAAT
Organism: Williamsia muralis NBRC 105860; assembly: GCF_001598915.1. Lineage (GTDB taxonomy): Bacteria > Actinomycetota > Actinomycetes > Mycobacteriales > Mycobacteriaceae > Williamsia > Williamsia muralis. The sequence continues at coordinate 72,894 of NZ_BDAP01000005.1, forward strand.
CGTCTTCGGCGACCAGGACACGGCGGACCGTTGCTGCCGGCTCCTTGGCCTGAGCTGCACTTGCGTCCGTCGTTGCCATCGGTCCCACCTCCACATTGAAATCGCCGTCCCGTGCGCAGTCGAGCGCCGTGATGTGGTGCAACAGTACCGGTTGGATCGGCGCCCGGCCCGTCATCTAAAGTGTGGTCTGCGACGCGCCCCCGTAGCCCAATTGGCAGAGGCAACGGATTCAAAACCCGTCCAGTGTCAGTTCGAGTCTGACCGGGGGCACCACGCAGCCGCTGAAAGCTTTGCGCAGGACTTGCTAGTAGACCCCGGTATGAAGTGGGTATCCAGAAGATTTGACGAGAGCCCGTTTCGGGCGGCCAAATCACCCACAGTTCGCAGCGCGACGCATCGACACACGCAACAGCAACTTCGAGCACTAGTACGCAGCTGCGCAGGCAATATCTCACCCCGTAGGCACCGCGGACGCCAGCTACCTTTCGAGAGTCCTAGCTTCGTAGGTATCCGGAGCAATGCCGCCCTCGGCCGTGACAGGCTGATGGGAATGGATCGTCCACCAGACGCAACAAAGGCACGGGTGGTTGCCGATGCGTGCGCAGCACTGAGCAACGACGACCCGTCCCGCGCAAGCGCGACCCTGCGCGCCGGGTCCCCGTTCGTACCGACGACGAAGGTGGCGCGGAGATACACCGAGCGCAAAAGTTTGCGGGTGTTCTATCGAGATGGATTCATCGACCGGTACAGCGGCGCCCAGCTCGTCCACCCCGGGCGCGCTACGGTCGCTGTCCATCTTGCTACCCAATGACTTTCCAGCTCATCCAAATTGGGACATGAGCAAAAGTTACTTCGATTCTGCGAGGTGTTCCCGCCTATCACCACCTTGTGCCTGTCGCCCGCAGCGGTATCGACGACGACTCGAACTGGGTCACCACCTCGAAGCTCCGCAACTCGGCCAAAGCCCAGTGGGCGTTTGAGCAGCTAGGCGGCCATTGCTCGCCGCCGGCACATCGCTGTATGGGATGGGCTGGCGAACTGGTACGTCAACTCTCTTGTTGACCGACCACAGCTCCGCCAGGAGCACCCGTACTTACGACGGTGGTTCACTGCGACAGTCGCAGTGCAGTCAGAGTTGCGTTGATCCGACTGCACGTTCACGGATTTCAGAACCTCACCAGCCTTGGCGGTGCACCTACACAATGCACTGAGTTGCTACTTGCAGGAATACCCACGTCTCCACACGGGACATCGCTAGTGGAAGTTGCGGACCGATGACCGCGGACGCTTAGTCGGCGGTCACGTCGTTCACCGGGGAGCGAGCAAGCCATGCGCCATGTGGACAATGCCCTGCGGCACATCGAGATTGCACAGATCACCAGAGATGGAGCTGGGCATAGCAATGGGAAACAATCCCCCGGACTGCGGAACCCGCTGCGCCGGTACCGTCCGTTACATCGCCGGGATTGCCCCCCCCTTTTTGCTGACTGCACGAGCCCAATCCACCGATTCAGGCCCTCAACGTCACCCAACTTCCCTTCGTCAGCCGCCTCGACACCACCGCAACTGCCAGGCTGCAACGCTTCCCTGCCTTGACTAGGTCTTGCTCAACGCTTCGCGTCGACCGCGCGATTGAGCGTTCACGGAGAGGATCGGCATCCAACATGGCATTAGCCCACGCGCATTCCTCCCAAGTACCTCGAACGAATGAACCCGAGTGATTCATGCGTACTGCCAGTCGATTTCGGTACGATCTGTACCGGCACCCCGGGATCCAGACGCACGGAGCAATCCCGCCCTACTTTGCAAAGTAAGCCGCAGGACGAATTCGGAGGATCCATGGAGATCGACGGCGTTGACGTTCTGTTGCTCTGCGCTGTCCAGGTCGAATGGGAGTGCCTGAAGTCGTTGTTAGTCGACGCGACCCCAGATGCACGCCACAGCGATCCGGCGATTCGAGGACGAATTGAGGTCGACGGACGCAGCCTAAGTTCAGCACTCGTTGAGGTCGGCATGGGGCTGACCATTTCGGCCATGGCCACCCTCAAGGCTGTCGAAACCTATCAGCCCGCCCTCGTAGTCTTCGTCGGAATCGCCGGTGGAATTAAGGATGTAAGGATAGGAGACGTCGTAGTCGTTGACAAAGTCTACCCGTATGAGATTGGAAAGGTCGCAGACGGACAGTTTCAAGCGAGACCCGACACTCGCACCATACCGTCGAAACTCCTAAGCATCGCTCGAAAGCTCCGGGCGAACTTCTCCCCCAGTGAATATCGCCTTTTCATTGGGGCACTCGCAAGCGGCGACAAGGTAGTAGCCGACATTAATTCCATTGAACTTGAGCGGATTCGCGCTCTCGGGGGCGATTCACTCGCCGTCGAGATGGAAGGGGCAGCGGTTCTCAGTGCCATCGACCGCGCCGATGTTACAGCCGATCACTTCGTAGTCCGCGGCATCTCCGACCTCATTTCCAACAAGTCCGAGACCGATGCCGAAGGCGGGCAGGAACGTGCCATCGAGCATGCTCGCGAGACCACGGTTCGACTCATCGAGGCTTGGAATGCCGTCGCGCAAGCCGGGGTACCCGTCGAGGATCTGACGTCGGATCTCCTGGCTGCTGGACTTCCGCTGCCTTCTCCCACCGAGTGCTATATCTTGATCGCGGTCCCAGCTTCGGCCCACGCAGAAGCAGTGGTCGCCAGTGGGCTGCCGATCTCGCTGGTCATCGATCTCAATCCCAGGTCCGACGAGGGAGGGCTTCTCGCGAGAACACGTTCTGACCTTGAGACTCGTAGGGCCGTTCACCTGGGTTCCCCGGAAAACCCGCCCCCGTTCGGTACAAGCTCGTCTGCTTGGGTGAGTGTGCAAGGTCTAGACCACCCGATAACAGATCTCCATAAGTGGACTCGCAACGTCCGTCGAACATGGCGAACGTGCCTTGCCACATTCGCCTCCGCTATCGGCGGACGCCGTATCACGATTCTCGTAACGGACGACAATGACGGCACGTGGGACGGGTGGTGCGGTGCGCTGGTGGACGACCTGCTGACGGAGTTCGGGGAACGCGCATACGTCGGGATGCTCGGAACCGGCCGGTCTGTCGAATCGGACTTCCGACTCGCACTGCGCCCAGCCGAATTGGCAACAGCTCTATCCGCGATCATCCCTCTCGACCGGGCGTCGACCGCTCGCATGCTCCCCGGCGCCGGCGGGCTTGTTGAAATATCTGCGGTCGACGCAAGCTGGATCGAGGAGGACATAGCCATTTACTGGACCGCCGAGCCAGGCGGTACCGGTGCGGAAGCCGGGACTCTCGACTTCCTCAGAGGGGGCGAAATCACGCTCGCAGCGCTTGGCGCTAATGCGGACGTGAGCCGCGCCCAGGCGGCGTCGATCCAGAAACAGCTACTCGGCATGCTCGGTGGCCGCCGGACATTACGCCTCAACCTGTTTCATGCGCCGGGCGCAGGCGGATCGACGCTTGCACGAAGGATAGGATTCAACATCCGTACCCAGTTCCCAGTCGTATTCCTGCGCCGATTCAGAGAAGCGGAAACGATCCGGCGAATCGAGTCGTTGAGTCGTCAAACTAAACACGCCGTCTTGGTCGTAGCCGAAGCCCCAGACGTTCGCGATGACCAAATCGCCGCGTTTATGAACGAGCTCCACTCGGTCTCGCTGCCCGCAGTCGTACTAGCCGTATCCCGCGCCTACAGCCCACCCTCAGCAGCGTCCTCCTCACCCTATATCGCAGAGGTTCTCAGTGATACCGAGGCGCAGGATTTCGTAGACAAGTACAGCGCAAAGAATTTCGCTGCACTAAAGACCTTACAAACAATCGCCGGCTACAACGACCATCGGCGAAATGCGTTCTACTTCGGTCTCGCGGCTTTCGAAGAGAACTTCCAGGGAATCGAACCCTTCGTCCGAGGTCGATTGGCAGGCGTAGAGGGTGCACAGCGCGAAGTCATGCTGGTATGCAGCATCGCCTACTATTTCGGACAATCCCCGGTTCCTGAATACGCGCTCGCCCGCATCGTCGGGCTTCCGCCATCCCGTTCGGGTGGCTTCGCGCGCATTCTTGCCCCTGAACTGCGCGGGCTGCTCTGGCGGTCAGAAGAAGGTCAGTGGCGGACGACCCATCCGCTCGTGGCAGAAGAGATCCTCCGCCAGCTAGGCGGCGGTCACAATCTCTGGACGCAGGCGTTGTCGGGGTGGGGTCGTGTCTTCGCGGACTTCTGTCTCGACGGAGATGATGATGACGCAATGCATCAGCTCATCGCAAGCGTCTTTACTGAGCGTGACGACGACGCCGCACAACCCGGGGTGAACCGGGAGAGTTTCGCCCGCCTTATCGAGAAAATTCCGTCGAGAGATGGAGCTTCCGAGCTATTGAAGTACCTCGCGGATCGTCAACCAGACAATCCGCACGTGTGGGCACACACGGCCCGTTACTACGCCTTTCGCATGGCACATTTCCAGACAGCAGAGACATACGCGAAACGTGCGAGTGCTCTCTCTCCAGATAGCTCCACGTTGCACCACATCCTGGGCATGGTTTACCGGTCACGAGTTTACGACGGCCTCGGGAGGAATGTGTCGCTAGATGAGCTGTCGCCGTGGGTCGATGACGCCTCAAGGGAGTTCGAAATTTCCCGAGACCTGGCAGCGAGCACTAAAGATCACGGCTTCGTTAGCGAGATCCAAATGAGAGTCAAGATAGTCGAGCACGCGATACGAGAGAGTTCTCTATCTAGCTATCTCAGGAACGCTCCGCACCAGCTCGTCGTTTCAAGCGTGGAAAAAGCCGAAGACCTAATGTCGACGCTGCGCTATCGAGGCGACCCGAGAAAGCCGAGCGGCTTCGAGCAGACGGAGCGCGCCAAGCTTAAACGCATGTATGGCGACTTCTCAAAATCACTCCAACTCTTAGACTCTCTGCTTCAGAAGGGAACCGTCCCACTAGCGATCGTCCGTCGCCAACTGGTTTGGACCTACCTCGCACGTGTAGACCGAAATTGGCGAGCACTGCCTGCCAAGGACGTTAACCGTGTGGTCGCACTACTCGATGAGAATCTCACAGTAGACGGTTACACCTCATCCGATGCGTTAGCGTGGTGGCGCGCGGTCCGACTGAAAAACCCAGCCGTGTCCCACGAGCGAGTTAAGGAAGTCCTCGCGTACTGGCGGGAGTCGAACCCTTGCCTGGATGCCGAGTACTGCTCGTTCGTCGCCTACTCGCTCGATGTGCTCGCTGGACTACCCACCTCAGTTGCGAACGCCGCTAAGCACGCCCGCAGGAGTGCGGAGTTGGCGAGGAGCGAAGGCACTCGAACACGGTCAGTCGACTGGTACGGCGATGGGATGGGCATGGCGTCGCTTGTGCACCATTCTGAGCTAGGCCAATGGGACCCAGCTCTCGATTTCTGGGCAGACACGTCGCGGCTCCGAATTGTCGAGGCGCGCATTAAGAAGATACGCGGGCCTCAGGCAGGTACTGCGGAGGTTTCCGGGGTGGATGCCTTTTTCGTTCCCCAGCGCGCCGGAGTTGTCCGCGGCCGTCACGAGAACGAACGCATACGAGGCTACCTAGCCTTTACACACGACGGACTGCGGATTTGGGAGCCGACCCTAGTCGAATAGGAACGGAGGATCGATCGGGTGTGCAGAGGGTATGCAGGCACCGTGAACACAGTCACATACGACCACCACCAGTAAACACTAATACCGCTCCCCACTTAATAATTCACAACCGCCAACAACACCACCAGCTAGCAACCTTCCGCTCCCGCAAGTTCAAAACCCGTCCAGTGTCAGTTCGAGTCTGGCCGGGGGCACCACGCAGCAAGGTACTTGTCGAAGATTGCTACCCGCGCTCCCATGGAGCTTCGTACGCTCAGGTCTAAGCAAGCGACTGGAACGTGCCGGCGGATGTCAGCAGTCTCGGCCGAGCCGAGAACCTCCCCGACTCCGGCCGTGCCACCGGCCGAGCCGTCACCGATGCGGGTAGTGTCCATGCATCATGGACGGAGTCGATGTCATCGTGTCGCACTGGGCGATTGCCCGCCCGGAACTCGATGTTTCGGCGCTGAAGGTTTTCGGTCGACTCCACCGGAGCTTCCTCATCTACAAGAGCGAGATCTCCGAGACCTTCGACAAACACCACATCACCGACTCCGGTTTCGATGTACTGGCGTGCCTGAGGCGTTCGGTGCCACATCACCGATTGACCGCGGGTCAACTCGCAGAACAGACGCTGGTCACCACGGGCGGGTTGTCGCTTCGGGTCAAACGGCTCGAGGATGCCGGCTTGGTCACTCGTTCCAAAGACGCCGGCGACGCCCGGGTCGTGTACGTCGAACTCACACCGGCGGGAGCCGCCCTCGTCGACAGGGTTGCCGAGGAACACTTCGCCAAACTCCATTCCATGCTTGGTCAGCTCACCGAGGACGAAGCCTCCACGTTGGCCTCACTCCTGACCAAACTCGAGACCTCGGCCCGCTCGGTGGCGCACGACGACAGCGCGGATTCTGGTTTTCCCGGCTGATTCAAGCCCCGTCTGACGAACTTTCTCAAACTTTTTTCGCGACCAAGTGATCGCCACCACACCCCGTGTGACCTGCGTCTCGCTGATTTCGGGCGTGTAAATCTGCCGCTACAAAGCCCTACGCTGGGCGTTCTGGCGTTGACCTCTTAGCGCTAAGGGATTACAACTATCTTAGCGCAAAGATAGTTGCGCATACGGCGCACACGCGCCGGACGTCTAACCCGTCGGAACGGACACCGCATGACACTCGCAGTGAGCGCCCCGCGCAACCCGGCACCTGCCGCCCACGATCCCGCACCTGATCTCATCGACCGGATCTACGTCGCCGGTAAGTGGGAGCGCGGACAAGGCGAACTGATCCAGTCGGTAGACCCGGCGACCGGCAGGGTGTTCGCAACCCTGCACGCAGCAACCACCGATACCGTTGATGTCGCAGTCCGCGAGGGTCTTTCAGCAGCGCGCACGAGCGGTTGGTCGACCATGCTCCCGCACGAGCGGGCGGCCGTCTTGCACCGGATCGGCAACGCAATCGACGACGCCCGCGAACGGATCGCTGCGTTGCAGACGCTCGACACCGGCAAGACATTGACCGAGACGCGAGCACTTGCAACCAGTGCTGCCAACACTTTTCGATATATGGCCGCGGCGCTGGAAACCATGGACGGCGCGCTGACGACGCCCCGTGGGCCGTGGCTGACGATGTCGATCCATCGGCCGATGGGCGTGGTCGGAGCGATCACGCCATGGAACTCACCGATTGCCTCAGACGCGCAGAAGTTTGCGCCCGCTCTGGCCGCCGGTAACGCCGTCATCAGCAAGCCGCCGGTGTGGGCACCCTGGGTGACGCTGCTCCTGGCGCGCCTGTGCGAGGAAGCCGGACTACCTCCCGGCGTGCTGTCGGTGCTTCCGGGCCCCGGACGGACCGTCGGCGAAGCGCTGGTGCGCCACCCGGACGTGGCGAAAGTGAGCTTCACGGGTGGAACTTCGACGGGACGGCACCTGGCCCACATCGCCGCCGACAAGCTCATGCCCATCACCCTCGAACTCGGCGGCAAATCACCCACCATCGTCTTCGAGGACGCCGACACCGAACGGGCGATCCAGGGAGTGCTGTTCGGCATCTTCTCCTCCAGCGGCCAGAGTTGCATTGCCGGATCCCGAGTCTTCGTGCAGCGCAGCATTTTCGATTCTTTCACAGACAAACTCGTCGAACGGGCGGCACAGTTGCGCCTCGGCCCCGGAACGGATCCGAACACCGCCGTTGCACCGATGATCTCGGCGCAGCACCGCGACTCGGTCGCGTCGATGGTCGATGCTGCCGTCGCGGCCGGCGCCCGTGTACGTCTGGGCGGTGCGCCGCCCCAAGACGATCGGCTTGAGCACGGCTGCTACTACCCACCCACCATCCTCACCGACGTCACCAACGCGGACGCCATCTGCCAGGAGGAAGTCTTCGGCCCCGTGGCCGCGATCATGCCGTTCGACGACGAGGCCGACGTCACCACCCAAGCCAACGACACCGTTTACGGGCTCGCCTGCGGTATCTGGACCGAGAACTACCGCCGTGCGTTGCGGATCGGTGACGCGATCAACGCCGGCACGGTCTGGGTGAACACCTACAAACAGTTCTCCATCTCCACCCCGTTCACCGGACTTCGTGACAGCGGACTGGGCGTCGAGAAGGGACGCGACGCCATTCGCCACTACTCCGATCAGAAAAGCATCTATCTGGACCTCACCGACGCTCCCCTCGCTTGGGGCGCTCCGATTGAAAGGGCTCGTTCATGACCACCTCAACCCAGACCGGCACCGGTTCGGCGCACCCGTACAGTCCGGCTTTCGCCGTCGCCGGTTTCGGATTCGTCTCGGGCGCACTGTCCGTCGACGAGAACGGGCGCGCGGTTGCCGGCGTGGAGCCCGCACTCGACGCCGCCGTCGCCAGACTGTCCGAACGACTCGCAACCATCGACATGACGCTCGACGACGTGGTCAAGACCACCTACTTCGTGACAGACGTGTCTCTGCGGGATGCCGCAAATCTCCACTACGAGAACATCTTCGATGCGCCGCGCCCGGCCCGGTCATTCGTCGAGGTCGCTGCGTTGCCCTACGGCGCCACGGTCGAGATCGAAGCCATCGCACACCGCTCCTGAGCCCTACCGAAACCCCTTGTCTACACCCACCGAAAGGACACATCATGTCTGCCCCTGAAAAGACCATCTCCGATCTCGACCAGCAGATCGACTCCTGCATTGCGAGCCGCGACACCCGATACGAAGACTGGGACACCCTCGGGTTCCAGGCAGCCAAGGGCGGGGATCGCTTCAAGCGTGCCCAGATTCGATACATCGGTTCTGGCGCGACCGGCAATCACGACGGCGACAATCGCACGCTGCCGTCCGAACATTTCACGTTCTCCAACATGCGCCTGCCCGCCGGGGCAGTTGGCCCTGAACACACCCACCACGATGTCGAAGAGGTCTTCTTTGTCCTCGAGGGTGAGCTCGAGGTCGCGGTGCATGACGTCGAAGACGGCACCAAGAAGGCCGTGCGACGGCTGGGCTACCGGGACCTGATCCGGGTCCCCGCCGGTGTGCCCCGCAGCCTTGCCAATGTCGGCGACACGGACGCGTTGTTCTGCGTGATCATCGGCGCTCCCAAGCCGCAGTTGCCCACCTATCCCCCGAGCTCGGAGATGTTCGGCGTCACCCGCTGACACCGAGTAGCCACACCGACCACCCCACCGACCAACGACACCGAGAGGAACGGCGATGCACGAACCGACGTCGCGAGTGCTACGCGTACACCAGAAGACCTGGGAAGCCGACGGGGTCACCAGCATCACGCTCGTCGACCCGGCTGGTGCATCGCTGCCCTCTTGGGAACCGGGTGCACACATCGCCCTGCATCTGCCCGGCGGTCTCGTTCGCGAGTATTCCCTGTGCTCTGATCCCGCAGACACAACGCTGTGGACAGTCGCCGTCCTGCGCGCCGAACAGTCAAGGGGCGGAAGCACTCTCGTTCATGATCAGCTGTCCGTAGGTGCATTGATCGAGGTCGACGGCCCCCGCAACGCTTTCGAGCTCGACCCCGATGCGCAAGAACACCTGCTGGTGGCAGGAGGCGTCGGCATCACCCCGATCGTTGCAATGATGCGCAGGCTGAACAACGACGGCAGTGCGTGGAAAATGCTCTACGCGGGCCGCTCCAGGACCTCCATGGCTTTTGTCGACGAGGTGGCGGGTCACGTGGGGCAGTCGATCGTTCATGCGGACGACGAGAACGGCGGCCTTGCGGACCTGGCGTCGTTTGTCGGGTCAGCCGGACCCGGCGCGGTGGTCTACTGCTGCGGGCCGGCAGCGCTGCTCGACGCAGTCGCAGCGGTCACGCCGACCGGTGTCACGCTGCGGACCGAGCGATTCTCCGCGCCGCCTGCCGCCGCTCCCGCTGTCGACGAATCTGCATTCGACGTTGTCCTCGAACGCAGCGGGACCCGGCTACAGGTGGGTCCCGATGTGTCCGTCCTCGATGCACTGATCGACGCAGGCGTCGATGTTCCGAGTTCCTGCACCGAAGGAATCTGCGGCACGTGCGAGGTGGGCGTTGTCAAGGGCGACGTCGACCACCGCGACTTCCTGCTCAGCGAGTCCGAACACGCCGCGAACACGACCATGTTCCCTTGCGTATCCCGCTGCCGCTCTGCCGAACTCGTACTCGACCTCTGACAGGAGTGCTCATGCTCTACTCCCAACTCCCGGTAATCACCGACACGCCGGTGTGCACGTTGCGCAGTCTGCGTTCCGTCGCGCTCAGCGTTCCCGACCCCGCTGCCTCTCGCGATTTCTATCACGAGGTGTGGGGCCTGTCGACAGTGGACGAGGACGGCGACCGGTTCTGGCTACGAGCCACCGGCACAGACCATCACGTCCTCGACCTGCGACGAGGTGATTCGAATGCGCTCGGCCACATCAGCTTTGCCGTCGGCACGCCACGCGAGGTCGACGACGCCGCTCGAGCGCTCGACCGAATCGGGGTGCCGATGCTGCGCACACCGGGGCTGCTCGACGACGCGGGCGGTGGCTACGGCCTGCAATTGGTCGATCCGGAGGGACGTGTGGTGGAACTATCTGCCGACACGTTCGCCGTCTCCGCTCAGGAACCAGCCGGCCGAAGGGCCGTCCCCCGCAAGATCGCGCACGTCGTCCTCAACACCACCGACATCGAGCGCACCGCGGCCTTCTACACCCAGGTGCTGGGGATGCGCATCTCGGACTGGTCGGAACGCCAGATGACGTTCCTGCGATGCAACTCCGACCATCACGTCATCGCCCTCAATCAGGCACCGTGGGCTTCGCTCAACCACATCGCCTACGAGATGCCTACCATCGACCACTTCATGAGAGGCATCGGAAGCTTGCACTCTCATGGCATTTCGCCACAGTGGGGGCCAGGCAGGCACGGCCCCGGTGACAACACGTTCTCGTACTTCACCGACCCTGCCGGCCTCGTGTGCGAGTACACCTCAGAGGTTGCGCAGATCGACGAGGATGCCTGGCTCTGCCGCACGTGGCGTCGAACTGCCGAGCTGTCCGACCAGTGGGGAACGGCGGGTCCCCCCACCGCGACCGTCCGTTCAGCGATGGCAGGAATACCGGACCCAGGCGCCCGAGCTCTGGTGACCGCCCGCGACGCCGACTATTTCTACGGCGCCTTGCAGACGGTGGGCACGTCATGACCACCGCATCGGCGGTCCGCGAGCGCCTGCACGCTGTCGAACGCTCCGCAGAACTCCCGCTCGACGCTCCGCGGACCCTGTTGTTGCACGGGATCGGTGGATCGGCCCGATCATGCGAACCCGTCGCCGAAAACTTGGCAGCACAGGGATTCTCATCGTGGTGCCTCGATGCGCCGGGATACGGGGAGTCTGCCGATCCGTCGGTCGGCGAAGACCTGGTGGCGACAGTCATCGAGTTTCTCGAGGCGGTCTCACCAACGCTCCCCGTCGTGCTGCTCGGCACGTCCTGGGGTGGCGTCGTCGCCACTGCGGTGGCCCTTCGTAGGCCGGACCGGGCCGCGGGGCTTGTCCTGATCGACAGCACCCGGGGCTCGGGCACCACGCCGGAGAAGGCCGCCGCGATGTTGAGCCGCATTGACGAATTCGTGGCGGTCGGCGGCGCGACGGTTGCGTTGCAAAGAGCGCCACGGTTGACCGCACCCGGTGCGGATCCCGCAATCGTCACCAAGGTTCACGACTCGATGGCAGCCCTGCGGCTACCCGGGTTCCGGGCGGCAGCCGAGTACATGGCAGCAACCGACCACGGGCCGTACCTGCAGAACATTTCCTGCCCCACACTCATTCTCGTTGGTGAGCACGACGTCGTCACCGGAGTGGACGAGTCACGATTGCTGGCCGAGCGCATCCCAGGCGCACTGCTGCGCATCTTGCCCGACGCCGGTCACGTCGCCATCCAGGAACAGCCGGAAAACGTCGCCGACATGGTCGCAGAGTTCATCAGGACGCTGCCGTGAACGCCGGGACCGTGGTGGTCACCGGCGGCGGACGCGGACTGGGGCGAGCCATTGCCGGACGGCTCTGCGGCGAGGGCCATCACGTGGTGATCGCCGAACGTGATCCCGACACCGCGCATGCCGCAGCCGAAGACCTCGTCGCCGCCGGGGGCCTCGCGACGGCCGTCGTCACCGACATCGGAGATGTCGAGTCCGTCCGCGCCCTGGCCGACGAGCTGGAGCGTCTCGACTCTCACCTGGTTGGCCTGGTGAACAATGCCGCGATCGCCGACGGTGTCGGAGGTGCGACCTTCTTCGAGCTGGCCGACGACGAGTTCGACCGGGTCACCGACGTCAACGTTCGAGGTACCTGGTCGGTGACCAAATACCTGTGGCCGCAACTGCTTGCCGCTCGCGGCGCCGTCGTGAACATCGCCTCTGACGTAGCCATGTACGGCTCGCCGCGTCTGGTGCACTACGTGTCGTCAAAGGCGGCGGTGATCGGCATGACGCGATCCATGGCCCGCGACGCCGGCGAGTACGGAGTACGAGTCAACGCAGTGGCCCCCGGACTGATTCGTATCGAGGCGACGGAAACCGTTCCCGACGAGCGGTACCGGACCTATGCCGACGGTCGCGCGCTCTCACGCGAGCAAACACCCGACGATGTCGCCGGCGTCGTGCGCTTCCTGCTGTCAGACGACGCCGCGTTCGTCACCGGACAAACCATCGTCGTCGACGGCGGATTCATCTTTCGCTGACGCCGGCAACACGAACAAATACGCCACAAGGAGAACCGATGGACCTGCAGTTGAAGGGACGCCGCATTCTGATCACCGGTGCCAGCTCCGGCATCGGGCTTGCGACGGCACGACTGCTTGCGGCAGAAGGTGCGACGCTCGCCCTGTGTGCACGCGACGAATCCCGGTTACGCACCGCGACAGCCGAACTGGCGGCGATTACCGATGTCGTCACGGCGGCCTGCGATGTCACCGACAGAGGGTCGGTGAACACCTTCGTCAGCCGCGCCATCGATTCACTCGGTGGAATCGACGGTGTTGTGTGTAATGCCGGCAAGTCGTTGATGCGCACCCTCGACGAGACCACCGACGACGAGGTCCGAGACGAGTTCGACCTCAAGATCTTCGGGGCTCTCAACGTGGTCCGCGCGGCACGAAAGGCGTTGGCGGCGTCCGACGCGGGTTCGATCGTGATGGTCAACGCCATCTTGTCGCGTCAGCCCGAATTGCGGCTCGCCGTCACCGCAGCTGCCCGAGCCGCGCTGCTCAACCTGTCACGTTCCCTCGCAGACGATCTCGCGCCCGAAGGCATCCGGGTCAACTCGGTTCTGCTGGGCCTGGTCGACACCGGGCAGTGGCAACGTCGATTTCAGGAGAACGGTTCGGGTGTCGACTTCGACACCTGGAGCGCTGACATAGCGCAGGACCGGAGGATCGCGCTCGGTCGTTTCGGAACCGCCGACGAACTCGCTTTTCCCATCTCCACACTGCTCTCACCGCGCAACAGCTACATGACCGGAGCATCCCTCGACGTCGGTGGCGGAGTCCACCGCTACGTCTGACGCATTCACCGAACATCAGGAGAAGACGATGAATCCAGCACCCGAGACCCCGCGCCGCACCGGCGGTGACGTACTGGTCGAGGTGATGCGCCGGCATGGCATCACCACCGCGTTCGGTGTGATCAGCATCCACAACCTTCCGCTCGTCGAGGCCGTCGACCGGGACCTGAAATTTGTCGAGATGCGGCATGAGGCTGCCGCCGTCAATGCTGCCGATGCGTTTGCTCGTGCGTCGGGCGGTATCGGAGTCGCGTTGACCAGCACCGGAACCGGCGCGGGTAACGCCGCAGGCTCGATGGTCGAGGCGCTGACCGCCGGTAGTCGTGTTCTGCACATCACCGGACAGATCGAGAGCGAGTACCTCGCCCCTGGGCGACCTGCCGCGAGTCGAGGGGTGATCCACGAGTTCCCGGCGCAACCGCAGATGCTCGAGGCGGTGTCAGCACACGCCTCGACCATCACCGACGCCAAGGAGGCCGACGCCGAACTCGAATCCGCGATAGCTCACATTCAGTCGGCACCGACCGGGCCGGCCAGCGTCGAATGGCCTACTGATCTGCAGTATCTCGCTTCGCCAGACCGGCAGCGACCCGCGGAGTGCTCGCCACGCGTCGTCGCGGCCGCTGACCCCGACTCTGTTGCCCGTGCCGCCGACCTCTTGGCACACGCGAAGAGCCCACTCATCTGGCTTGGCGGCGGCGCTGCCGGCGCGGGCGACGCCGTGTCCGCGTTGGCGCATCGACTCGGTGCGGGCATCTTCACCAGCAACTCGGGCCGCGGAATCGTCTCCGAGGCCGATCCCCTGGTGATCGGCAACTTCGCGACCACCCCCGCAGCCCGTGAGCTCATCGCCGATGCCGATGTCATGCTCGCGGTGGGCACACATTTTCGCTCGAATGAGACAGCCTCGTACACACTCTCGCTCCCGGCGACACTCATCCAGGTCGACGTCGAGCCCGCCACCCTCGGCCGGGTGTATCCCGCCGACGTCGCGCTCGCCGGTGATGCCCTGCGCACCGTCACCGCACTTGCCGAGGCCATCGAAAGCCCTTCCGGCACTGACGGCTGGCGAGGGCGGGTCGAGGACCTTCGTCACCGTGTTCGTGCCGACCTGTCCGACTACATCGGCGGTTACGCCGAAATCTGCGCCGCTATTCGGTCGGCCCTGCCGGCCCGCGCGGTGATCGCACGCGATGTGACCATTCCGAGCAGCCAGTGGGGCAATCGTCTCCTCCCAGTCTATGAGCGTGCCACCAACATCTTTCCCCTCGGCGGCGGTATCGGGCAGGGCCTGGCGATGGGCATCGGCGCCGCGCACGCCCGACCCGAAGTCCCCACGCTTGTCATGGTCGGCGACGGCGGACTGGCAGTCCACCTCGGCGAACTGGCATCGCTCGCCGGATCCGGAGCACATGTCATCGTGATGGTCTTCAACGACGGCGGATACGGCGTGCTTCGAAACATGCAGGAAAAGAACGGGTTCCGACGCTCCGGTGTCGATCTGCACACTCCACGCTTCGATCTGCTCGCCGCCTCGATGGACATGCCCTACCGACTCATCCAGGGTCCCGGCAGCATCGCCGACGCGCTCGCCGACGCCGTACACAGGCCAGGCCCGACGATGATCGAAGTGGACGTCACGGCACTCGACCCGACACCGGGTGCCTTTGTTCCCCCTGTCCACGTGCCGACGGAGGCCCAGTCGTGAACGCCTGCACGCTGTGGTGGGACGACGGGGCCCTGGCTGCGGTGGAGGCCGGCGAACGGACACATGTGTTCGCGGCAGGTGCCGATGCCGTCAAGGCAGTCCGGCTCGCCATCCGGTGTCCCGACGTCGTGCTGAGCCTCGTTCTGGCTGATCCTGTTACGCCGGAGGAAGATTCGTCCTCCTTGCTCCCGCGGGTATCGGTTCCCACACTCGTCGTCGCATCGGCACCGCACCCTGATACCGATCTGACGGCCGCCCAACTCTTCGCGGGCGACATCGACAACGCGGTGTTTGTGGTCGTGGACGGATCTGCCCAACCGGTCCACACCGCGAGTCGTTCGTCGTTCACAGAGTGGAGTTCGTCTTTCGTCGCCATCGCCGAAGGACTGGCCGCCCGCGAAGGCAGGCTCCCCATCCCACCAACCCCCCTCGTCGAAGGAGTCCTCCGATGACAACTCGCACAGCCCGCGAGCCCTATCTCGAAGTCCACCAAACCCACCCGGAGCCGATCACGCCCTACGAGACCAAGCTCGCGGGCTCTATCTCAGAGGTGTTCACCGGCGGCGCAACAACTCTCGCCGAGGTCGTCGCGGGTCTCAATGACCTGGGACTCCACAGTCCCGGCGGCGATCGGTGGACCGACGACAGCTTCCGCGCCGAGATGCGCAGATTGGGAAAGTGATATGACCACCGAAACAGTCAGCAATACAAGACAAACCGCCCGAAATCGCGGCCCCACTTTCGCTGTGGGGACACGACGACACCTCGATGCCGACGAGATCGCGGCAACGGGTCTGCGCGATCGGTGGTACCCGATCCTCCCCTCGCACATGGTCGAGCCAGGTGCGATGGTGCCGGTTCGCCGGCTCGAGGTGGACTGGGTGCTGTTCCGCGACGCGCAAGGCGTCGTCCACATGCTCGAAGATCGGTGCCCTCATCGCAGCGCCCCGCTGTCGGTCGGACAACACCTCGGCGACCGGATCGCCTGCCTCTACCACGGGGTCCAGGTGGACGGCAGCGGCACTGTCGTCTCGGTTCCCGGCATGCCGGGATGTGCTCTCGAAGGTCGGCGAGCAACCGTGTCACTGAGCGTGGTCGAAGCGGCCGACACGATCTTTGCGTACGTGCCTCTCACCGCAGAATCCGTGCCGACACCGTTTGTGCTCCCCGACCGCCTCGCCGACCCCGAGGTGTCGTGGTTCCCCAACTACGCCGAGTGGGCCGGTCCTTGGCGGTTCTACATGGACAACGTGCTCGACCCGATGCACGGCGCGTTCCTTCACCGCAATTCGCACTCGATGTTCGGCGGCGACATCTCGGCCCGGTTCCGTATCCGCGAGACCGACCGTGGGTTCTTCTTCGAGAAGACCGATCAACGCGGCGTGAATTTCGACTGGGTCGAATTCGTCCGGGGATCCATGGATTTTGTTGATCTCGAAATCCCTTACGGCCCAGCGGCCGGCCCCGGCGGCGTGTTCGGCATCGTCGGTATGAGCACCCCGATCGACCGCGAGACGTCCGCGATCTTCCACTGGCGCACCCGGCGGGTGAGCGGCTGGGAACGTGAGACCTGGCGGTTCCTCTACCGGACGCGACTCGAAGAGAAGCACTGGGAGGTCCTCGAACAAGACCGGGCAGTCCTCGAAGCCCTCGCCGGTGACGCAGACCGCGAAGAGCACCTGTATCAGCACGATCTGGGGGTATCCCGCATCCGGCGGTTGTACCGCGCCGACGCCGTCGCGCAGGCCAAAGTTCTCGCGGCGGCGAACGCCTGATGAGCGATGCCACCATGATGCTGACGATCTTCCTGCGCCACGACCAGGGTCAAAATCTGGACCAGCTGCAGGCTCGTCTCGACGAGAACGACTGGTGGCATGAGTTCCCCCCGGAGGGTTGCGAGGTGGTCTCCTGGGTTGTTGCGATGGGTATCGGACAAATCGTGACGCTCCGGCTGGCTCCTGACCGTCTGCCCGCTGTGAACGTCGAACTCGAACGACGGGCCTGGGGCACGTTCCGGACAGACTTCTACCCCACCTACGACTTCCGCGAGGTGCGCGCCCGCCTCACAGAGGAGTCCGATGCGCGCCGCGAGGTGTCGGGCCGATGACCTCGGTCGGTCACCCCGGCGTCCCGGAACCGCCACGGCCGGGCATGTTCAGCAATGCCCGGGTCGTCGGAGGTCAGTTCTTCCTGTCCGGAATGCACGCGGGTACCCCACACGGACCTGTCGGCGGCGACGACACCTACGCGCAGGCAGTCGAGGCCTTCCGGCGGACCCGGGCACTTGCTGAAGCGTGCGGTGCGGGGATCGACGACATCGTCACCCTGCGCATCTACGTCACCGACATCGCGGAGAAGGCAGCGGTCGGTCGCGCCCGAAGTGCCGCCTTCTCCGCACCTCTGCCCTGCTCGACACTGGTCGAAGTGTCGGCGCTGGTGGAACCCGGCCTCACCGTCGAGGTCGAAGCCCAAGGCTTTCTCCCGAACGTCCGATAGCCGGACGACTAACATCAGCCGAACCGGCGCTCACGCGCCGACAACCACAAGGACGCCATCATGAGCGGACCGACCATGACCCAGCCGGCCACCACAGCCGAGATCTCCAGACCGAACTGGCCTGTGCTCGCTCTCGCATTCATCGCCGTCGTACTCGACGGCTACGACACCATTGCGCTCGGGTTGTCGGTACCCGCCCTGGCCGACGACTGGGACGTGCCCACCTCACACTTCACCCCGGCGCTATCCCTGACCAGCCTCGGAGTCGCGTTGGGCTACATAGCGGTCGGGCGGCTGACAGCGCGCTTCGGTTGCCGCAACGTCATCCTCGCCGCCGTCGTCGCATTCACCATCGGATCATTCCTTACCGCTTGGAGTGGATCCATCATCGAGCTCAGCGCGCTCCGGTTGATCACCGGGTTCGGACTCGGCGCAGTGATGCCCGCGGCCGTTGCCCAGGCCACCGCACTGAACCCGGCGCGTCATCGTCAGTCGATAGCGGTGTTCGTCACCACGGGCATCTCACTCGGTGCGCTCATCGCCGGACTCGTGGGCTCCCAGATCGTCGGCGCATTCGGGTGGGAATGGGTCTTCATCCTCGGCGCCGCGGCATCGACGCTGCTGCTTCCTTTCCTGTGGCGATGGCTTCCCGACGAACGAGGCATGACAGGTCTCACCGTGGCATCGCCTCATGCCAAACACGGCGCATCGGTCGCCCGCCTTTTCGAGCCCGGGGTGCGGACTCGCACGATTTTGCTGTGGGTCTTCGCATTCCTGGTGTTCTCGGTCTTTTACATCTTCTCCTCGTGGCTGCCGACGCTGTTGACCAGCTACGGCTTCACCAAGGGACTCGCCCCACTCGGATCAGCGGCGCTGGGAGTCGGCAGCATCATCGGAGCAGGCGTATTGATCTTGGCGGCCAGGCGATTTCGGATGACCTCGGTTCTCGCGGGCACCACGGCGGTCGCGATCGTCTTTCTGGTCCTGTCTGCGTTCCTGGGCGCAGACAAGGCTCTCCTGCTGCTGGTGTTCGGCGGGGTGGGCCTCGGTCTACAGGCCGGCATGATCGGGCAAGCCGCCGTGGCCGTGTCGTTGTACCCGCAGGCCACCGCGGCAACCGGCGTCGGCTGGGCGAGTTCGATGGGGCGATTGGGATCAGTCGTCGGACCCATCGTCGGCGGAGCGCTCATCGGGCTCGGTGTATCCACCAGCTGGATCGTTCTCATTGCCTGCCTACCCGTGGCGGCTGCGCTGGTGGTCGTTCTGGCGCTCGGCAAGGTTCAGTCGCGCTACTCCGACGGTGTCACGGGCCAGGCTGGTCAGTGACTTCCGACGACACACGCCGTCACAACCAGTGAAGACCGGCGCGGTTAAGAGTCGCGAAACGTGCTCTGAGGCAACTAATTTCCGCAATCTCCCGATGCTAGAGATGCGATCGTTATCCGCCGTCGCTCGCACACGGGCCGATCAGGACGCCCCAGCCAGCATCGCGCCAAGCCGGGACATGGCGTCCTCGTCCCGCTTGTAGTGGGTCCATTTGCCGATCCGCGTGGACTGCACGAGGCCGGCACGCTCCAGGGTCGCCATGTAGGACGAGATGGTCGACTGAGCCAGCCCCGATTTCGCTTGCAGATGACTGACGCAGACTCCGAACTCTTGCCGGTCGGCGATCGGTTCCCACTGAGCGAACTCGCCGTCGGGGTCGCCAAGCCAGTTCATGATCTGCAATCTGGCGGGGTTTGCCAGGGCCTTCAGAGCCTCGACTGCGTCATCGAGGTCGCCCGGACCGTCGGCGGTGTTGCGTTGACGTGCCACGTTCACCTCCCCTCACTCAAGACATATCACTGTATCTCGATGTGACAGGTTCAGCACCTAGTCAACACATTGACATATCGAGGTATTACGATATGTTTCGGGCGGCCAAGTGAACTGCTGCGGCTCCGTCCTCAACAGGTTGCGGAGAGTCCGGCCGAAACGAATGGAGCGTGTTGTGTCAGATACGAGTAAGCCACTGATCGTTGTCGCGGGAGCAACCAGCAAGCAAGGCAGAAGCGTCACCACTTCCCTGCTCGGCAGTGGCAAGTTCCGGGTGCGCGCCCTGACGCGAGACACCGCCTCGGCCCAGGCCCGGCACTTGGCGGCGTTGGGCGCCGAGATCAGCACCGGCGCCCTGACTCCGGATCATTGGCGTGGGTTCGAAGATGCGTTTCGCTCGGCACAAGGAGCGTTCCTCATGATGCCATCGGTCGCGCCGCCGTCAACCGAGGAGTTCATCCTCGGCTGCCGGCTCGCCGAGGCAGCGGTCGAAGCCGGTGTGGAGCATCTCGTCTTCAGCACCCTCGAGAATGTCGAACAACGAACAGGCGGAACCAAATACGCTCCGCACTTCACCGACAAAGCCCGCGTCGCTGACCACATCCGCACCCTGCCCGTGGCGCACACCTTTGTCATGCTGTCGTTCATCTACACCAACGTCCTGGAGTACTACCCACCTCGCATCGAGGGCGACACGACGTTGATACCCTTCTATCTGCCCGAGGACTTTCGCGCCCCGTTCGTGGATCCGACCACTGCCACCGGACCAGCTGTGCTCGAGGTGTTCTCAAACCCCGACCCCTACCTGGGTGCATCCCTGCCGATCATTGGCGAGTTCATCTCCCCTGGCGAGATGGTCGACGCCTTCTCCCGCGTCACCGGCCTGAAAGCCGAGTATCGCAGTGCCTACTCACGAGACGGATTACTCACCTACTTTCCGGAGTTGGGCGAAAACTCCCTCTTGGTGGACGAAGTACTCGGTATGGCCGAGTACGCGGTGCAGTTCGGCTACTTCGGCTACGACCGCGACATGCGCTGGAGCCGAACCATTGATCCCGAAACTCTGAGCTGGGAACGATTTCTGAGCGTTACCAAGTGGCGTGGTGGTCGGGTGTCCTTCGCCGGCTGAGTGGTGCGGTTTCAGGCTCCGAGGACGGGCGTTCAGCATTCACCGTCGGTGATCTCCTCAGGGAGTTCGCCGATCATGTCGATGCCGGACCCGTTCCACCGGTAGGCGACGTTCACCTCGCCCTGCGGGGCGGCATTGGGTTCGTCGGCGACAATGTAGCGGTACCGAACGTCGATCTGATCGTCGGCCGCGCCAGTGATCATCTGGTAGCTCAGGTTGCAGGCGGTACCGGTACCGAGAAAGTCGCCGCCACGGAAGAGCAACAGCTGATTCGGCGACGAGCCCGTACCACCCTGGGTATGAAGGGCCACGAAAACCAGCAACGAACAAGTGCCGGCGTTGCTCTCGCCCCTCACCCAATTCACACCTGGCATCGGGGGCGCGATCTGCGCGATTGCATCATCGATCATCGTCGCATCGACCTGTGACCCGCAGGGCGCTTCCTCCACATCAGACTCGGTCGCCGGCACGTCCATTGCGGCCGGCGGCGGAGAGGTGATGGCAGGGTCTGCGGTGCGTGTCTCGGTCAACGTGGTCGTGACGGGGGCAGAGCTTTCCGTAGTGTCGTCTGCACATCCCGTCATGAGCGCCACAGCCGCGAAGGCGGTGAGCGCCGTACCGGCTGCTGACTTCGAAATCCGAGCACTGACAATACTTTTCATTGAGCAGATCCTTTCGTTGCCGACCCACTCCTACCGTCGCAATCAGCGTCGAAAGAGTTAGTCACGGAAAGGTGTCGATGACCGGCGGCCGGCGTCGTTGCAGCTCAGGGAGGGCGGCGTCGGCCGGCCGAACGACAGTCAGACAGGGGCTGTCGTCGAGGTCAGAACTCACAGCAGGGATATACCCGGCGGAGACCGGGACCCGATCACCGCTGTGGCATCGCGATCAGGCGTCCAGGGTTGGAGCACGCTTGACCTTGACGCTGGGTCAACCATTCATCCTTACTTCCACGAGCTGCTGCCCGACCAGCGGGACAGCTTCACTGGAGAGGTAGTAAATGACTGGAGAAGTGATGAAGAACGATCGTGGTGGGCCATCCGCGACCCGTGCCGGGGTGGTCTCGGCGCGCGATACCGTGGCGGCACTTACTTTGTGGACACACCCGTGAACCAACTACGTGATGGTGAGCCGGCCGTTCGCGTCGAGGGACTTCGAAAGTCGTTCGGTCAGCTCGAGGTGCTTCGCGGCGTAGATTTCGATGTGGCGCGAGGCAGCATTTTCGCGCTTCTCGGCTCGAACGGGGCGGGCAAGACCACCGCCGTGAAGATCTTGTCGACGTTGCTGCGACCCGACGGAGGTTCGGCCGTCGTCAATGGTTTCGACGTCACTACGCGACCCGGTGACGTGCGCGAGTCGATCAGCCTCACCGGACAGTTCGCCGCGGTGGATGAGATCTTGACCGCGCGGGAGAACCTGGTCCTCATTGCAAAGCTCCGGCACCTACCAGACCCTGCGGGCACCGCAGATGCCCTCTTGGAGCAGTTTTCGCTGGCCGACGCGGCTTCTCGGAGAGTGTCGACGTATTCAGGTGGGATGCGCCGTCGTCTGGACATTGCCATGAGTCTCATCGGAGATCCGCCGGTGATCTTCTTGGACGAGCCGACGACCGGGCTTGACCCTGAGGCGCGCGTCGAGGTGTGGCGGACCGTGAAAGAGCTCGCCGGGCGCGGTACAACCGTTTTGCTGACCACGCAATATTTGGAGGAGGCGGAACATCTCGCGGACAGGATCGCCATACTCCATCGTGGTCGGATCATCGTGAACGGTTCACTCGATGACCTCAAACAGCACCTTCCTCCCACAAAGGTTGAGTACGTGGAGAAGCAGCCGACACTCGAAGACGTGTTCTTCGCCATCGTCGGTGACAAGTCAGACACGACACGGGCTGCAGAGCCTCGACCGACGACCAAGGATTGACTCATGGCCATTCAGTCTCTAGGGGACACCGCTGTCCTCACCGGACGCACATTGCGTCACGTCACGCGCAGTGTGGACACCATCATCACCACCGCGCTCATGCCGATTGCCATGATGCTCATGTTCGTCTACGTGTTCGGAGGCGCAATCGACACCGGCGCAGTCGAATACATCGACTACATGCTGCCCGGCATTCTGCTCATCACGGTCGCCTCTGGCACCTCCTACACTGCATTTCGACTCTTTCAGGACGTGCAGGGCGGCATCTTCGAGCGTTTCCGTTCTATGCCGATCGGCCGATCAGGGGTGCTGTGGGCACACGTGCTGACCTCACTGGTCTCCAACATCATCTCGTTGGTGATCGTCGTTGTGGTGGCTCTGCTCATGGGATTTCGTTCCGCCGCGGGGATGCCGGCCTGGCTCGGAGTTGTCGCGATCCTGCTGTTGTTCACGCTTGCGCTGACCTGGATCGCGGTGATTCCCGGGCTCACCGCGACATCGGTGGAAGGGGCGAGCGTGTTCGCCTACCCACTCATCTTCCTGCCCTTCGTCAGCTCAGCATTTGTGCCCACCGAGACCATGCCCGGCCCGGTGCGATGGTTTGCCGAGAATCAGCCTGCGACGTCGATCGTCAACGCGATCCGAGAACTTCTGACCGGTCAGGCTGCGGCCTCGGACACGTGGATCGCGGTGGCGTGGTGTGCCGGCATCTTCGTCATCGCATACGGTTTCGCCGCAATCACCTACCGGCGGAAGATCGGCTGAGGCAGTCTGAGACCCATGCTCACCATCAGTCAATTGGCCACCTACGCGGGCGTGACTGTGCGGGCCATCCGGCACTATCACAAGATCGGGCTGCTGGCCGAGCCCGTGCGCGACCACTCCGGGTATCGAAGCTATGACGCAGCGGCGGTTGTCAGGCTGATCCGAATCCGCACTTTGGCCGACGCAGGTGTGCCACTTGCCCGGGTGGAAGAGTTACTCGACGCAGAACCCGACGAGTTCGCCGAGGGGCTGACTGAGATCGACAGAAAACTACGCGCCGAGATCCGCCGACTGCAAGACACTCGCAAACGGCTGACCCGTCTCGCCGCAGGGGATCACTTGGCCCTCCCGCAGAGCGTGGTCGAATATCTGGATCGGCTGCGCGGTCTCGACGTCGAGGAACGCTACATCGAGATGGAACGCGACGCGTGGATCATGATCGCCGCCCAAGTACCAGACCAGATCGACGACATAATCGTGTCGAAGCACAGGCAGCTGGACGACCCGGATACCTTACGGCTCTATAGTCTGCTGAGCGATGCGTTCGATTGGGCCGTCGATGATCCACGAGTCGATGAGGCGGCCGAGATCATCGAGCGCCAGATGATCGCGGCTGTGCAGGCAGGCGAGATCGAAGTCGACGGACTCGACGACCCGTTCATCAATTTATTGGACTCCACCACTTTTGATGCTGCGCCGGTCATGAAAGCCATTTTTGCGAACCTCGAGAAACGAGGATGGAAAGGGTGGACGCGCATCGAACGGGTACCAGCCGACAGACTCGACATGACACCTTCGTCGTAGCGCTCGGGTCTTGCCGGTGTCGGGCGCGATGTCGGAGCCCCGATGGCCATCCAGACGTGGATCACCATACGTATCTTCATCTACGCACCGTGCGCCTCAACCGAATACGTTCGGCACCCCTCCCGACACCGCCTGCGGAAAGTCGGGTACCCGCTTCTCGAGAAACGCAGCGACAGCCTCGAACATCGTCGGACGCCCCTCTCACGTAAATTGCCTCGGACTCTGCCCGATGCGCCAACTTCCGGGGTCAGAGCACCGAGCATCTGCCACACCGGAGAGGTACCGGCAACGAGATCGGATGCCACCGCGATCGCACGCTCGAGTGCCTGCGGTGAACCCGGCAACCTGCACAGCAGAGTGTTTGCAGTCCACCGACGAACGGGGATAGCCGACCACTCCTCGATCCGCGGGCGCGTTCAGCAGTGCTGACGAAACCGACACCCCGACCTGAACCTCACACCAGCCAGAGATCAAACGTCAGGCTTCTGGGCGCACTCCCCCGTGAACGACACCTTTGAGGCCACGCCCGCAAAACATCGGCGGGCGCGGTTAGGGTCCGATGATGGAAGACGAACAGTCCGGCGAGATGGCGCGCGCTGGGGTGGTGGCCACGAGACTTCTGGCCGACATCACCCCGTTCGCCGACGAGATGCTTGCCTATCTCGCTGAGCGAATCCCGGAGGCCGTGGTCGACGACGAGTTGCGCGGGCTCACCCTCGGATCCTGCTCGTCGAATATCGAATCAGTGCTGTCGATGGTGCGCCATGGCATCGACGTGTCGGCCGCCGAGGCCCCGGTCACTGCGCTGGAGCATGCGCGAGGAATGGCAGCGCGCGGTTACGACGTCGACGTGATGCTGCGCTTCTATCGGCTCGGGTACGAGTTTTTTCTCGGCAAGCTGGGCGACGCAATTCCGGCCTGGATCGATGATCCGTCGGTGGCCTTGAGTACATTCATTGCGCTCCAGCGGTACGGAATTCGCTACATCGACCGAATCTCCAACGCCGTGGCGGTCGAGTATCTCGCCGAACTCAGACGTCGGCAGAACCAGGCCCGTGCCGAACGCGGCGAGGTTGTCCGTGCACTGTTGGCGGGCGAAGCGGTTGGCAGAGCAGCGGCCGAACGCACTCTGGGGCACCGCCTCACGGGGATCCAAGTCGGCTTCATCTGCTGGTCGCACGACCGCGACGTCGACCTCGAAAAGGTGGCTCGGCGAGTGGCGCTATTGCTGGGTTCGCCCCATCCTCTGGTCCTCATCGACGGGCCAGAGGCTGTGCAGGGTTGGGTGTCGATCTCGAGCAAGGCAGCGACCGGCCAACCCACGATCACGTCCTCCGCGGTCGGATCGAACGCGCACGTGGCAGTAGGTTCGCCGCACCCGGGTCCGGCCGGCTTCCGGCGTTCGCACGACGAGGCGCGACGTGCACGGCGGGTCGCCGAGATGTCGGTGCGCGCCACTGCGTCGATCACCCGATTCGCCGACGTGGCGTTGGTCGATGTGATCACTCGCGATCTCGAGGCAGCAAAGTCCTTTGTCGCAGACGAGCTCGGCGACCTCGCGTCTGACGATCCGCGCAAGGCCGACGAACGAGCTGCGCTGCTTGCTGTGCTCGACGCACAGGGCAGCCTGGCCGGCGCCGCAAGCTACCTGGGGGTACACCGCAACACCGTCCTGCAGCGGGTCCGGCGCGCCGAGCACAGTCGCGGTCTCCCGGCCTCCGAGCGGGTAGCCGAGTTACACGCTGCTTTACGTGTCTGCGACGCGATAGGTCCCACCGTTCTCGCGTCGTCCCAGGCCTGACCGCGACGCGGCACCCCTCTCGACCCACCGCCAGCACACCTGCCGCCAGAGAGTGTGCGCACAGCACATGACGGTGGGCGCAAAGGCCTTGTTGACGAAGAGCGAAACTTCTTAGCCTCGAGATGTCCTGATATCCCGAGCCGGAGGCATACCTGTGTCGACAATGACCGAGCAACCGTCGTTTGCGGCGCCAGATTCGACTCTTCCCTTGCCTGACCCCGGTGAGCGGGTGCCCACCCTGTCGTGGCCCATCGTCGGGATCTTCACCCTGTCGCTTGCCGTGTTCGCCGGGGCCAGCGTTGCTGCCGTCAATCACGCGGTTCCCGCCACCGCGACCATCGCAGCCAGCAGCGTCGCTATCTTCATGATGTTCACCGTCCTGCACGACGCGTCGCACTACTCGATCAGCTCACACAGATGGGTCAACGTTGCTTTCGGTCGGGGGGCGATGCTCTTCGTATCTCCCCTGATCTCGTTCTCTGCGTTCGCCTTCATCCACATCGAGCATCACCGGAACACCAACGACGACGATTCCGATCCCGATCATTTTGTCAGCGCCGCGACCTACTGGCAGCTACCCTTCCGGTTTCCCATCATGGACCTCCCCTACCTCAGCTGCCTGGCGCGAAACATCAAGCGGCGGCCTCGCTCCGAGATAGCGGAGACGGCGTTCCTGATGTCGGCAACGGTCATTGCAATCGCAGCCGCCGCAGTCTCCGGGCACCTGTGGATGTTCGCAGTCGTGTACCTCATCCCATCGCGGGTCGCCATGTTCGTTCTCGCCTGGTGGTTCGATTGGCTTCCGCACCACGATCTCGACGACACCCCACGCGAAAACCGCTATCGCACCACCCGCAACCGAATGGGGTCGGAATGGATACTGACCCCGCTGTTGCTGTCGCAGAACTACCACCTGGTCCACCACCTGCATCCCTCCATACCCTTCTACCGATATGTCGCGGCGTGGCGGCGCAACGAAGATGCCTACCTCGAGCGGGGCGCAGCCATCGGGACCGTGTTCGGCCAGCAACTCGACCCGCAGGAGTACCGGGAGTGGAAGCAGCTCAACGGCAAGACAATCCCTCTATTGCCGATCCGGCGAATCCACACCACCGGCGCGGGCACCCGCACCACTCACCCACTCACGGTGAGCGGGATCGAGCAGCTCACGTACAACAGCGTCCGTGTGACTTTCGAGATCCCTGACAGCTTGCGCGAGGAGTTCCGCTTTAAGCCGGGTCAGCACATCACGATTCACCATCGCGTCGACGGACAACCGGTCCGCCGCAACTATTCGATCTGCACGTCTACAACCTCGGGCGTGCTCGCCATCGGGATCCGCAAGGTCGACGGCGGCACCTTCTCCACCTACGCCGTCGATAATTTACGTGTCGGGGACATCCTCGAAGTGGAGCCACCAGCCGGGACATTCGGCGCACCTCGTGAGTCCGTCACCTCTGACCACCATGTCGCAGTCGCTGCCGGCAGCGGCATCACCCCGATCCTGTCGCTCGTGGCAACGACGCTGGAGACCACACCGAACAGCCGATTCAGGCTCTTCTACGGCAACCGCTCTGCCGAATCGACCATGTTCGCAACCGAACTCTACGAGCTCGCGACGCGCTACCCGGAGCGGTTGCGAGTTTTCCATATCCGCTCGAAGCAACCGGACCACCCCGAGGGCCTCAGCGGCCGGATCAACACACCGCTCATCGTCAAGTTGCTCGACGCCGACGTGACCGCGATAGGCACGTGGTATCTCTGCGGTCCCACCGATCTGATCACATCGGTGCGCTCTGACCTTCTCGCAAACGGTGTCCCATCCGAGCAGGTACACGTAGAACTGTTCGGTGGAGCTACCCGTGCGGCGAAGGCCGGCGACGAGCTCGAGTCCACCGTCAGCATCAAACTGTCGGGAGCCGATCATCAACTGACGTCGACGCGGGGTTCGAGTGTTCTCGAAGCTGCACTGGCCAACAAGATCAACGTCCCCTACAGCTGCCTCGGCGGTGCGTGTGGCACGTGCCGCGCGAAGGTCACGTCCGGATCGGTCTCGATGGATCAGAACCTCGCACTCAGCGAGACCGAGGTCAAACAAGGGTTCGTCCTGACGTGCCAATCGCACCCGATAACCGACACTGTCGCAGTCGATTACGACAGCCGACCCACCTAGATCCAGAACACAGATCGGCGAGCTCGCGCCGCGACCGCAACATCACCCGCATCTACGAAGGACGAACCCCCGTGGACATCAACAAAAGCTTGATCGTGGTGACCGGCGCGTCGTCGGGTATCGGCGCTCAGACCGCACGTTTGCTGGCGCACGCCGGTTCCCACGTGGTACTCGTCGCCCGCAACGCTGAGGCCATCGAATCAATAGCAATCGAATTGCGAGAACAGGGTTTGCAAGCGACCGCAGTCGCTGCCGATCTCGGACGCCACGAAGATGCGGCGCGAATGGCTCAGTACGTGCTCGAACGAATCGGGGTCCCGGACGCAATCGTCAACAACGCCGGCGCCGGCCGGTTTCTGCGCATCGAGGAAACCGATCCGGCGGAGGCCGAGGAAATGATGGCTGCGCCCTATTTCGCAGCATTCTTCACCACGCGCGTGTTCATCGAGCCGATGCTGGTCCGTGGCACAGGCGTTGTCCTGATGGTGAATTCGCCGGTGTCAACCATGCCGTGGCCCGGCGCCGTCGGGTATGCATCGGCCCGATTCGCACTGAAGGGATTCACCGAAGCTCTTCGTCAGGACCTTCGCGGAACCGGTCTCGTCGTGAGCTCGGTGACTCCCACACGGGTCAACAGTCCCTACTTCGACAACAACCCGGGGGCAGCCGAGAAGATCCCGAAAGCCGAAGCGCTGCTGGGCTCCACCACGCCCGACGCCGTTGCCCACAGCATCCTGTCGACCCTCGAACG
This sequence comes from Williamsia muralis NBRC 105860, assembly GCF_001598915.1. GTDB lineage: Bacteria > Actinomycetota > Actinomycetes > Mycobacteriales > Mycobacteriaceae > Williamsia > Williamsia muralis. The sequence goes on from NZ_BDAP01000005.1 coordinate 101,893, forward strand.
TGAACGCCGTGACGTCCATCTCCCGTGGCGGTGGGCGATGATGGCACCCATCGCCCGCGCCTTCCCCCGGCCGGTGGCTTACGTGACCGCACGCACTGGCGCCCAACGACCCTGACCGACCCTTCGGGCGCCATCTGTGATGAGAGCACTGGGAACAGACGGCCGCGGGTTCCGACGCCGTTGGTATGAGCTCCGGCTTGGTTAAGGCGCATGGTACCGGGTTCGTCAGCGATGACCGGTCCTTGACCGATACCAATCGATCCGATCTGAAACGTCGCCGCTAACAGTGGGATTCGGAAGCGAGATAGGACCGCCACGGCTATCTGAACCTTCGGTGGAACGCATCACACCGCGGGAGCGCCGCGGGAGGCCGAATCCGCTTGCGCGGTAGTCCGCCCGTGGACTCCCACCCGGAGAGGCGCTCATTGTCGCCGGTCCCAACCACTTCTGCGATCGATGACGGCCTGCCGGTCGCGGGCAACATCGATACGCACGCGATGCCATTCGGCCGAAGTAGTTGAACGAAACTGCAACGCTTGCAGAGTCAACCCTGCCGACTGGGGTGGGCTGCGCAGCACTTGCCGTGCTTACTCTCCCGGATGTCCGACGAAGAACGGACGAACCTCAACTCGGCCATCGTGCAGTAACACAGGACATCCCCTGACGTGCTCAACCGCGGCGTCCAAAGACTCGGCTTTGATCTTGAGGTAGCCGCGGGCGACATCATCACGGTCCACCAATGGGCCGTTTGTGATGTGGCCGTCCGCGTGAATCACCCGGCCGTCGGTCTGCAAAGCTCCACTAGCATCGAGCAACCACCCGTCGCGATGTCCCTCGGCCCAGAACTGTTCCCACTTGCGGTTGAACCGCTGGATCTCACCATTCGACAATGTGTCGAAGGTGTTCGCGTGGCTCCGAAACACCGCTAGATACTCGCCCATTTGCCCTCGATCTCCTCAGTAGTGTGGTTACGCGACACTTCGACGTCGCATGATCATCCTGAAACTTGAACTGGACTTGAAGTCAAGTAGGCGTGTGCGCGAACCGCCCCGGCCCGATCTGGCGTCACTAGCTCTGTTCGGCAAACCGACGTCGTAGCGCGTCGATCTGGACGGGCAACACCATGAAACTCTTGGCGACGCCGTGTCGCCTCGAGGTGGCCACCCGTTAGGCGTTCGAGGGTGTCGATCTTATCGACGAGAGTACCGGCGACCCGTTCGAGCTCGACGATGAGGTATCGAGCCTGCAGCACATCAGACACCCCGCCATGCCCAGTCGACGGGACAAAGGTCGTCAGTGTTCAAGAGCCGTGCCGTCGAGATCATCGAAGTACTGGAATTTTCTTCTCGGCGATGAGTCGATCCAGGTCACGTACCGGTCGGCGACGACGCCCGGCGGGCGGCATTTGGGGATTGGCTGTCGATGACGGGTCCTTGCTCGACGAGCTGCGCACTGATGTGAGCGACCGGCGTGTTGGAATCCTGCGACAGTTTTGTCAGCAACGCGAATGCTTGTACGGCGTCGATGCCGAACCGTTCCATGATCATGCCCTTGGCTTGCCCGATGAGGTCACGGCTGGCCAACGCCGATTCGAATTGCGTTCTGTTGGTGACGAGTTGGAGCGCGACAGCCCCATTGGTGGCCAACATCAACCCGATCTCCTCGTCCCGGTCGGAGAAGGCGCTCACTGCCTTGCCGAAGATGTTCAGGGCGCCGATGACCCCCGGCGCGGTATAGAGCTTGAACGACAACATGCTGGTGACGCCCATCTCGGCCGCTGCCTGACAGAACTGTGGCCATCTGGTTTCGGTGCTGAAGTCATCGACCCGGACCATCGTTGCACCGGTGGCCGCCTCGATGCAGGGGCCCTGGCCGAACTGTTCCTGCAGGTCGTCCATCTTCCTCGGCAAGGAACTGGTGGCCGCATGCGAACGGAACTGCTTTTTCCGCCGGGAGATGACCAGGATGTCGGCGCAATCGGCTCCGTCGAGCAGATCGGTGGCGGCCGTCGTGACGGCCGACAGCGCATCGTCGACGTTGCGGGAGGTGGTGACACCTTGGGCGAGAGAAGCCAGCGCTGCGGCCAGGTCTCGGTGGTCCATGCCTTCAAAATCAGTGTGCGACATCGTTGTTTGCTCTCTCAATTCTGAGTAGCGATGCAAACACCTATTCCGTCGACATCTCACACGCGGGCGTGAAGTGCTGCTAACTGAACCTTACGCGCATTAACCGGGCGTGGGGTGTCAGTGGAGGCATCACGCGATGGCGACGTCGCCCGCGCGGCACTGTGGTGGCATCGCGTATCGAGGTCTGTGGTGAGCCATCACATAAGGCCGTTCGTGGCCGCTGTCCATACCGTGGGGCGTATGCGCCCTTTGTTCGATTCTCATGCCCGTCTGTCCTGGGTTCTGGCTGCGCTCGCGGGCCTGGTAGGTGCTGCCGCGCTCACGAACACCGCCGGCTACTTCGTGACGTTCATGACCGGTAACACTGAACGCGCAGCCGTGGGGTTCCTCCGCGATGAGACCACGATGGCAGCTGCAGCGCTGTTGCTGATCGTCATTTTTGTTGCGGGAGTGGTCATTGCGTCACTGTGCCGACGCCACCTGTGGCGGGACCACCCCCACGGAGCCACCGTCCTGACCACCGTCGCCCTGGCAGGCGCGTCGGTGGTGGACGTGGTGATGGCAGGATGGAGCGCCCCACAAGTTCAGTTTGTTCCCATCTTGTTCATCTCGTTCGCCATGGGCGCACTCAACACCTCGTTCGTCAAGAACGGTGAAGTGTCGATCCCGCTGAGCTACGTCACAGGCACATTGGTCAAGATGGGCCAAGGCATCGAACGGCATGTCAGCGGCGGGTCGGCACGAGACTGGCTCGAATACTTTCTCCTGTACGCAGCCTTTATCAGCGGAGCAGTCCTTGGAGGCGTCATGAGCCTGGCCATCACCGGTCCGCAAATCTTGATCGCAGCAACCATTGTTTGCGCGGTGACCACCTTGTACACCTACCGCCGCACCGAAGAGAACTCGACCATCCTCGGATGACGCATCCCACAATCGACGACTCCGGTTCACGCTAACCCAACCCGATAGACGGATCGAACCGACGAGCCACGTCATCACCTGACGAGGACCTGGTGCCAGCAGATGCCAGCCCGAGGATGCCACATGCGGCCCGCCGCATGACGCCTGGGCCAGCCACCTTGTGTCACGGACTGGCGTACCAATGACGTCGAAATACATCCCGCTGCAGTGCAATTGACTCTTCTGCCGAGCAATGGGGGATCCCTAGTACCCATCAGCTCTTCTCGGCATGCTTCGGAGTTCAGGTAGAGTTCCACTACATATCTGTTGGTTCGCACGACTACAAGGCAATCCTGACCCGATCAGTGTCGGTTGGTGTACCCGCCAATTCGGTCGACGTTCGGGGGTGATCGGAGGTACCGCTGTTGCTACGCAAGGATCTCTGCGTCAACAGGTTTGAGGTAGTGGTGAGAACGCGAAACCGGGCCGGGCAACTGTGATCGGCAAGTATATGCGCAGCGAACTGTTTCGGTTCTATCTCGTTGGCGGTGCCAGCGCGCTGGCGTACGTCGTGTTGTTTCTTCTTCTCCGCACCTCGCTGTCGCCGCAGGTCTCGAATGTGTTGGCGCTGTTGATCTCAGCGGTGGCCAACACGGCGGCCAACCGGAGATTCACCTTCGGTATCCGAGGGGCAGATGCGATCGTTCGGCAGTACCTTCAGGGGTTCGTTGTGTTTCTACTCGGTCTGGCAGTGACCAGTGGAGCCTTGTGGCTTCTTCATCTGGGAGTACCGAACTCGTCGCGGGCTCTGGAGGTGGCTGTGTTGGTGGCCGCGAATCTCGTGGCCACCGTGCTGCGTTTTTTGGGGCTCCGCCGGGTGTTCAGGGCGACTTGAGGTAAACCAGCAGTCAACAGGCGGTCGAGCCAGGCGTACGTGCGGCGCCGGCTAGAGCGAGGTGCCGTCGCCGGTGGTTGTAGGTGCCGACCGCGTGACGCGCTGCTGGGTCATGACGATCGCGGCCGTCAGTACCCAAATGATGGCTAGCGTTATCACAACGCTTGTCCCGTAGGGACGGTCAAGAATGGTGGCATTGTCGGGGTACTTGTCTGAAGGCCGGGGAAGCAGGACCGGCAATGACAGAATGAGGACGATCAGGCTCGCCGCAAGAGCCAACAATGTTGGGATCCACCATCGTTGCGGCAGCACTCTTCGCGCGCTCAGCCCGAGCGCAATGCATAAGGGAGCAAAGAGAGCGTCGTGGGCGATGAGCCCGCCGACGAGCCAGAACACGATGGAGAGTTGGTCTCGACCGGGCATTGCCCACACCAACGAGATCCCGTAGCCACCCAGCGCCAAAGCAGACAGGATCAGCACAAGCCGAACTATGCGCAGTGTCATAGTATTTCTATCCTGCTGAGCCACTTTGTCTGTAGTACACCGGGCCGATTCGGAGCGATGAGGCGGCAAGGGTATCCGTGGTCAAGGGTCAATTGTTCGTCGTGCAGTTGGAGCGCGATGAGCGAGAGTGGGTCGTTGGCGATGTTCGCGGGCAGTGTGCTGATTCCGTACAGTCCCGCCTCGAGCGAGGTGAAGCGGATGTCGCGGCTGGGGTCGCCGCCGATGAATGCGACCAGGTCGCACACACGGACGCCTTGCCACGTGCCGCGGGCACTCCACCCTTCAACACAGGCGATCGGGAGTTCGCTGGTGTGTTGTGGCATTGCCCGCAGCTGATCGATGGTGAGTTCCTGTGTGCGGGGCCCATTGGTGATGGTCAGTCGGTAGTCGGGGCGTTGGGCAGACTCGACAACGTTGGCCGCGGATGCGGTGCGATTGATCGGAATCCCCTGCGGTCCTTCGCCTGAGCGTGGAGCGAGGAAGGCAAGCCAACGGAGAAAGGGGACGCTTTGGCCGGCAAACGCCAACGCCGACAGCACGCTGAGAGCGACAGTGCCTTGTAAGACCATGCGCCGCGACAGCACCCGTTTGTCTGATCCAGAGGGGCTGGACGCGGAAACTTCATCCTGCCGCTTGGGCGGGGTGCGGTGATCGGCGGTGCCGGTCGACCCTGCGTTGCCTGGTGTCTGCTCGACCAGCGGTGCAGGCTGCCTCGGTGGCAAGGAGTGCGAGGTGTCGTGGTCGAGCGAGTCGGTGGCCGCCAGTGGGCTGCTCAAGGCGCGCTGGATGACAGGGAGTTTGACGGCAATGTGCACCAGGATCGACGCCACCACGAGAAACGACATGGCGTAGTGCGTGGTGGTGAAGAAGAACGCCCACGGATACCACTGCGCGGTGTTCAGCAAACCAGTCAGGAGCTGGAAGATTGTTGAACTGACCAGTACTGCGATCGAGGCTCGTTCTATCGCGCGTGCGGGGCTGCCGACGATGGGCCGCGCAAACAGCTTCGGGTAGACAAGTTGCAGTTTGACCAGGAGCAGCGGAATCGTCACGACGCCGGTGATCACGTGCAGCCCCTGAGTGAATTGGTAGCCCCACACCGGGCGGGACGGCCAGTAAAACCAGCCGGGAGGATGCTGAATCCAGTGACTGAGCATCCCGGTAACAAAACAGACGGTGATCGATACCCCGAGGAGCATTCCCACCCGCGCGGTGAGTCGTGGACTTCGCACGCCGGTTTCACGGGCCGCGGTGTCACTGATTGTGTTCATCAACCCACCAGCCTTCTGCCTGGCAGAGTTCCGCCACCGGTTGACAGTAGCGCGCCGCAATCCAGACATATCAGTTATTCGTAACCGGGGCCCCGTTCGGCTTGGTCGCGGCCACTGCCTATTTTGCGCGGTGACCGCGTGCGCGAGCCTGGGTCCTGCTCGCAAAACCAGAAATGCCCAATTGCGCCCGCGGTTGCAGACCACCGAACCGAAAAGACCGAACAATTTCTCATTCGCGATCGGCTGAATACCGTTGTGTCGCAATCGGTTTGTTGTCATTACCGTTCAGTTCGTTGCAATTCTTCAGGCATCCCTCGCGGGTGACCCATCCGAACGGGGCCAGGGCTGCGAATAGGCAATAACACACACGATGCCTTCGGGCAGACGGGAACAATAAAATGTTTACTGCTCGGAAAGTATTTGCCAGCACAGCAATCACCGCGATCGCCGTTCTCGGCGTAGCGGCTTGTTCTGAAGATGATTCTTCGGGAGGAGGAACCTCGAGTTCACCGGCCACGTCTGCGCAGTCGGCCGCCCCCACGAGTGAGCAGGCCGCCCCCGCCCCAGTTGCGGTGGTGCCCAACTTGACCGGACGAACCACGGCGGTGGCGTTGGACAAGGGGTTCACGGACGCGCTCACCACTCTGATGCTCACCCCCGGCGTCGTGGGTGGGGCCACAATGGAGGGCGGCTCGGTGGTCTTTCCCATCACCGGCGGCAATGTCACCTACTACACACCCGGCAGCATCCAGCCGTACGTGCAAGGCATCATCAACCACCAGGGCAGTGGATTATCCCTGACAGCCGGCGAGACCGTTGTCGAACTCACCAACTTCAACATCGACCCCGGCACATCAAAGCTGATGGGTGACGTCACCGTCAACGGCACCGTTGCTGCTCCGCAGGCCGTCATCTTCGACCTCGACGGCAGCACCCTGCAGCCGCTGCAGTCCAATCCGGACGGCACCGCCGTGCTGACCGGGACCACCGTCAAGATGTCCGCCGACGCGGCAGGGCTGTTGAACAAGACGTTCAACACCGACGCGGTCAAGGCCGGCCTGGTGGTAGGCGTTGCGACCATCACCATCAACACCCAGTAGCTCTCGCTGTCAGAGGTAGCTGTGGCCAGGACCGAGAGGTCCTGGTCACAGCTATGGATGCAGGCCAAAGCACATGGAGGAGATGCGATGAGCAGACGTGAACTCATTCTCGATCAGCTGACGCTGGCCCGGAACGATCCCGCCTTGGCGTCGATGCGCGACAGCGGACTCTTCACTGACTTGGCCGCACTCGAGGCGAGATCTCATGGCGAGAGGGTGTGCGGGGCGGTGTCAGCCGAGTGGGTAGGACCGACCACCGTGCGTATTTGCTACGAGGTGGACGACTGGTGTGTGGCCGACGGTGCACAGGAAACCGGGTTACGACCGATGGGGGTAGACGCGGCCGGCCGTGTGGGTCACAGCTGACCGTCACCGCAGGGTGAGTTCAGCCAGCGTTCGCCCGGCGATGACTTCGGAACGACAGCACAGTCCCGTGTGATCGGCGAGTTCGGCTATGTAATCGACTCCGACTCGCGCCCAGGGAAACCATGCGCCGTGCGCGTGTGCCGTTTCGACACGGGCAGCGCCTCGCCACAGCCCGGGGAGGACAGAATCAATCTCGACGATGATCGACCCCCGTGCTCCGACCAGTTCGCGAACCCGTCGTGTGAGGCGTTCGGGGTCGCCACCGATGCCGATGTTCCCGTCCAGCAACAACGCGTGCCGCCATCGGCCCTCACCCGGAAGGCGATCGAACAGGCTTCGGCGAATGGCTACTCCGCCCAGCGCGCGCGTCATGGTCACTGCCTGCTCGCTGTTGTCGACGCCCAATGCTGCGATGCCATTGCCCAGCAGGCGGTGAACCAACCGTCCCGGCCCGCACCCGAGATCCACTGTGGGCCCGAAACATTTGCCTGCCACCCGGCTGTCGAACTCGGAATCTGAACTGACCGAGCTCGTTCCGAGCCATCGGTCGACGGGCAACACGTCGCGCGTGCCATCTGCCTGACGAAGCCACGTCCGTTCGCCGGCAACGCCTTCAGAAACAGCGCTGTCAAAACACTGTGTGTCAGCGGTGTCGTCGGCGACCGTCATGAGGAGGGCTCCAGCACTGCTGCCGCGGCGGCGAATCTGCTTCCGGGGGCGCAACGCCGGGCGACGACGTCAATGTCTTCGGCATGATCGACGTCGGTGAGCATCGCCAGTTCACGCACTCGTAGACCGCAGCCTTCAAGCGCGGCGCGGGTCGCTGCGCCGGTGTGTGCTGATGACATGGGCACGTCGCGCAGAGTGTCTGCGCCCCGGGCATTGTGCAGACCAAGTCCCCACCACCCACCGTCAGCGGCGGGACCGAGAACCGAGTCGGTGGCCGACAGCGTGGTCAGCGCGGTCCTGAACTGCACGGGGGTGATCTGTGGTGTGTCCATCCCTACCTGGAACACCGCACCGTTCAGCACGTGAACGGCATCGTGGTGTGCGTTTTGTAGGCGCTCGCCAAAAGTGCTGCCCCGCTGTGCGAGCACGGTCGCGTGACGTAGGTATGTTCCGATGTCCGCCCTGCGCATCGCGGCCTCGAGCCTGCCGGTCATCGCAACCACCACAGAGCACACCGACAGGGCGGTTTCCAGGGTGTCCAAGAACGCGGCCGCAGCCAGATCAGCAGCCGCGACTTCCGAAATCGAGGTTGTCAGGCGAGTTTTCACCTGGCCGGGGACTGGCGCCTTGGCGACGATCAAGATCCCGTGGGGAGTGTCAGTGAGCAACGTGCTTCTCCATCTGGCGCAGAACCTTCAGGAAGTCGTGGGCGGCCCGCCACGTTCCTTTCAGTGATCCCGACACTTTGGACGTACCCCCGGCCCGTGCTCGATAGGTGGTGTCCACTTCGACGACATGCCACCCTGCGGCCCCCGCCCGGGCCAACAATTCGACGGGATAACCGAATCGGCGGTCGGTGATGCCGAGGCCGAGTAGGTCATCTCGTCGAGCTGCTCGCAGCGGGCCGATGTCATGAATGGGTAGTCGATATCGCTGCCGTAGTCGGCGAGCGATCCATTGGGTGCCCAGGCGTGAATGCAGGGGCCAACTGCGCCGATCGACGGGCCTACGCCGGCCCACAGCAAGGTCGGCCCCAGCGACCACCGCCTCGACCAATCGCGTCAGATCGGCCGGATCCATCGAACCGTCACCGTCGATAGTGCAGACGATTTCCGTCTTCGACGCTGCGATCCCCGCGTTGACAGCTGACCCATAGCCCGGGATCGGCTGGTGGACAACGGTGCAGCCCAGGCTGGCAGCAATTCCTGCGGTGCCGTCGGTGCTGCCGTTGTCGACAACCAAGGGATGCAGGTCTTCGGGCAGAGCACGGACGAGCGCGGGCAACGACTCGGCCTCGTCACGACACGGGATCACGACAGTGGCACGGATGTGCGACATGCGTTGGTTGCCCATGTCTTCGACGGTATGAGGGCGGGGCGTGCAGGGCCAGCATTATCCGGTGACGGAACTGTGACGTCTGCGCCGTCTGACTCTGCAAACAGGCGGCCAGCGCCTACCTTGTAACAGTGACCACCTCTCTGGACACCCCGGCCGGATACGACGAGTTGGACCGGCGGCGCTGGATCAGCCGAGGTGATGTCGTATCCCTTGCGACGGCAACCACATTGCTGCTCGCTGCGGTCGTCGCGCCCCTGGTCGGCGATCGCCAGTGGCGTATCAACATCTTCGCGCTGGCGCCGCCGCTGTTCGGTGAATGGGGTCCCCACGTCGGGTATGGGACGCTCCCTGCTGTTCTCATTGCGGTTGGTGTCATCGTCTACGGCCCAGCTCTGTCCGTCCGATTATCCTGGCGCCCATTGATTGTGGGCAGTATGGCGGCGTGCACCGCGTGGACGTTCGCGCTCGCGATGATCGACGGGTGGGATCGCGGTTTCGCCGGCCGACTGGTTCGTCCCGATGAGTACCTTGCCGAAGTGCCCGGCGTCTCGAGCATCACGGGAATGCTTGACGAGTTCTCCAGTCGCATCCTTGATTACCAACCCGACTCGTGGACTACGCACGTGTCCGGGCACCCACCAGGGTCGTTGCTCACGTTTGTTCTGCTCGACCGCATCGGGCTCGGTGGCGGCGCCTGGGCCGCAGTGCTTGTCGTGCTCGTCGGCTGCAGCGCTGCCGGCGCTCTACTGGTCACCACCGCGCGTCTCGGCGGCGAGCTGGCGGCTCGGCGCATCGCTCCGTTTGTTGCACTCACTCCGGCCGCGGTGTGGATGGGGGTATCAGCGGATGGCTACTACATGGGTGTCGCCGCATGGGGAATCGCCCTGCTGGCCATCGCCGCGACAACGACCGGCGCACGGGCGGTCGCCGCCGGCGTCGGCAGCGGCCTTGTCCTCGGGTTCGCGATATTCCTCAACTACGGGCTGATACTCATCGGCTTGGTGGCGATCGCTGTGTTGGTCATCGCCCGCACGTATCGGCCACTCGTCTACTCGATTCCCGCCGCTCTGGCAGTAGTGGGCTGCTTCGCCGCTTTCGGCTTCTGGTGGCTCGATGGCTACCACCTGGTGGTCGACCGCTACTACCAGGGCGTGGCGACCTTGCGGCCGTTCTCCTACTGGGGGTGGGCCAACTTTGCGTCCGCCTTGTGTGCGGTCGGTCCGGCAGCTGCGGTGGGGCTGGGGCGTGCTGTGCGACCCGGCAGAATTCGCCGGCGGGAAGCCGTTGCACTGTTGGCCCTGGCCGGGTTGTTCGCGATGATCGTGGCCGACGTCAGTGCACTCAGCAAAGCCGAGGTCGAACGGATCTGGCTGCCGTTCAGCGTGTGGCTTCTGGTGGCCACCGCGTTGCTACCGCGAACGTCGCAGCGCTTCTGGCTCGCCGGGCAGGCAATCACTGCACTACTGATCAACCATCTCGTATGGACCTATTGGTGAATGCGATGTTTGCTGGAGGAGTGCGCGTTCTGCTGGCCGACGACGATCCTATCGTCAGTGACGTCGTCCGCCGCTATCTCGAACGCGACGGACTGCAGGTCACCCTGGTCGGTGCCGGCGATGCAGCGCTGGAACATCTCGAGAACCATCAGGTCGATCTCGTGATCCTCGATGTGATGATGCCCGGACGCGGCGGCATCGAGGTGTTGACCGAGATCCGGCGCGGACCCCGGGCGGGGATGCCCGTGATCTTGTTGACCGCCTCCGGGGAAGAGGAAGACCGATTGGTCGGGTTGGAGGCCGGTGCCGACGACTACGTGATCAAACCGTTCAGCCCCCGCGAATTGGTCCTGCGCGTGCAGTCGGTGCTGCGCCGCAGCGTCGCCACCTGGTCCGGGCCGGCTGCTGCGTCCGACCTCAGCGACGGCAACATTGTCATGGACGCCGAAGCACGAACCGTCACGGTGGCAGGTGAGCTCATCAACACCACAAAACGTGAGTTCGATCTACTGCGTTTCTTTCTCTCGCACCGCGACGCCGTCTTCAGCCGAGAACAGTTGCTGTCACTCGTCTGGGGCTGGTCGTTCGGCGACCTGTCCACCGTAACCGTGCACGTCAAACGCTTACGTGCCAAGCTCGGCGACTGCGATTCGCTGGAAACCGTTTGGGGACAGGGCTACCGATGGGGCTCCGAACCGGCCAGCCGGCAAGAGACGACGTGATGCCCACGCACATCCCACAGATCGTGGGACTTTCACTCCTGTGGTCGGCGCCGACGGTGCTCCTCGGAACCGTTGTCCTCTTGCGCCTCCCACGGATATCGCTGGTGACGAGCACCGTCATCCTGACACTGATCCCGCCGGTGGCCATCCTCATGGGAGTCGTCGGGGTCAGTGGTTTCATGTTCACCGACGACCTCAAGAGGACCGCGACGGTGCTCACCTCTGTGGCCATCATCGCCATTCCCGCAGCGGTCCTGCTCGGGCGTTTTCAAGCACGCCGCACGGTGTGGGAACGTCACGCACGAGAAAAAGAACGGGCAGCCGAGCAATCACGCCGGGAGTTGATCGCCTGGGTCAGTCACGACCTGCGCACCCCGCTGGCCGATATCCGCGCGATGGCCGAGGCCCTCGCCGACGGCGTGATCACCGATACCGAGGAAATCGCGACGTTCGCCCGCCAAATCGACACTGATGCGGCCCGACTGTCCGCGATGGTCGATGACCTTTTCGAAATGTCGAAAATCAACGCCGGCGCCATGCGACTCGAACGGGAACACTTAGACCTTCGTGAGGTAGTAGACGAAGTCGTCGCTGGTTGCGGAGCAACGGCTGCACGCAACGACGTGCGCCTGCAACCCGCCCTTCCCGACTCCCCGGTGATCGTCGACGCCGATGGCAGAGCCGTCTCACGGGTGTTGACCAATCTGATAATCAACGCCATCGCGCACACCCCGGCCGGCAGCCCGGTTGTGATCGCGGTCGGCCGAGACGATGCTCACGCCTACCTCCGAGTCGATGATGCCGGCCCAGGAATTGCCGAGCACGAACTGACTCGTATTTTCGACATCGCATACCGCGGCACGTCCGCACGCACACCCCGCCGCGACAACGGCCTGCCCGTCGGCTCGGGAATGGGCCTCGCCATCGCCGAAGGACTCGTCGTCGCCCACGGCGGCCGGATCACCGTCTCCAACCGCGAACCGGGCAGTCGCTTCGAAGTGCGTCTACCCATGTCGACCAAGGAACAAGGTGCATGAAGCTAACGCAGCGGCGCCGTTGCGAACTCACGAAGGCCGCGCTCAGGCATGATCGTCGCTTGAAATCCGAGAACTGCTGCCGCTCGCGCTGGATCGGCGACGATGTGGCGGACGTCGCCCGGCCGGTACTGCCCTGTGGTCACCGGTGGCGAGCCCTCGATGCCGGCGGTCAAGGCACTGGCAACTTCTTTGATCGATACAGGGCGTCCTGAACACACGTTGAATGCTTCGAACGCACCCGAGCCGTCGGCATCTGCTCCGAGCCGTTCGATGGCCGCGAGATTGGCTGCGGCGATATCGGCCACATGGACGAAATCACGCATTTGGCCCCCGTCCTCGAACACCGAGGGCGGCTCGCCTGCCTCGAGCTGGGACCGGAAGATGGCAGCAACCCCCGCATAGGGGGTGTCACGGGGCATGTGCGGGCCGTAGACATTGTGATAACGCAGCGCCGTCACAGCTCCACCGGTCTCGAGCGACCAAGCACGGCAATATGATTCCTGCGCGGCCTTGCTCGCGGCATAGTAACTACGCGGCGCAATCGGCGCGTCCTCTGAGGTCAGTGCCCATTGAGCTGGCTCACCGTCGGCCAGATACCTCTCGAACCTCCCTGACTCGAGATCGACAACCGAACGCGGCGGTGGAGTGACCACCGCGCCGGCCTGATCGCGATAGGTGCCGTCCCCGTACACCACCATCGACGAGGCAAGAACCAATCGCTTGCAACCGATTTCGAACATCGCCGACAGCAGTCGTGCGGTGACGAGATCATTGTCGGCGGCATAGTCAGGCGCATCGCGCGCATCGACACCTGCGCCGACCCGGGCTGCTTGATGGCAGACCACGTCAACGCCCTCCAGTAGCTCGGTGAAGGACGCCGTCCGGAGTTCGGCCACCCGCACACCGTCGGGGGCGATGGCGCCATGTCCGTGCGCTGCCGCCAGCATACCGTCAACCGCGACCACCTCGTGGCCGCCCGCGATCAGGGAGGACATGATGTGGGAACCGATGAAACCTGCGGCCCCCGTGAGCAGAACTCGCATCACGAATCGACCTTCATCACCGACGAGATGTCGTGTTCACCTTTCGCACAGGAACATTCAGGTTGCGACGCGGCCCCGGCAATCGCCGCCACGAGGACTTCGCGCAGACGCTCGAGTCCGCGTTCGAAGACCGCGAACACTTCAGAGGTGGTGACACCTTCCCCCTCCACCAAGCCGGCATCGGTGTCGGTGACCAAAGCGATGGCGGCGTAACACATTTTCAGTTCGCGGGCCAAGACTGCCTCGGGATGTCCGGTCATGTTCACCAGCGCCCAACCCTGCCGGGCATACCACTGGCTTTCCGCACGGGTCGAGAACCTCGGCCCCTCCACGACCACCATCGTTCCCTCGTCGACGGCCTCCGGTGCGGCGCTCCCGGCAACACGGCGCAAGGTCGGACAGTACGGGTCGGCGAATCCGACGTGGACGGCCGAGCCGTCGAAAAACGATTGAACACGAGTGGTCGTGCGGTCCACGAGCTGGTCAGGAATGACCATCGTGCCCGGTGCAAGCTCGGTGCTCAACCCACCGACCGCGCACGGCGCAAACACCTGCCTCACCCCCACCGACCGCAGAGCCCACGCATTCGCGCGGTAAGGAACGGTGTGGGGTGCGAACTCATGTGCCATTCCATGCCGGGGCAAGAAAGCCACCGACACTCCACCGACGTCGCCGATAGTGATCGCGGCACTCGGCTTGCCATACGGGGTCTGTACTTCGACCTGCTCGGTTCCGGCGCCGAAAAACGAATAGAAGCCGGTACCGCCGATCACACCGATGCTGGGACGCGGATAAGAGCTCATGGCACCAGCCTGCATCACCACATGCGGTCGGGCACCCCCCAGAGCGCCAACGTCACAAATCCGTCATCACGAAGGATGCCGATGATCTACCAGGACCCCTGGTGCTCGTGCACATCGCCCGAACCGATGATCACAAGTGTCTATGCGTTGCGGTCGAGTTCGGCACACTGGCTTCAATCAAGGCGATCCCAGTGTCGGTTTCGGAGGTATGACATCACGAATAGCCGAGTCAAGCGCTGGTGTCAGTGATCGGCGCCGCCGGTGGCGCGTGAGTTGGTGAGCATGAGCGCGCCGCCCGCAGCGATCAGCCCGACGACGACAGCTAGCACTCCATACGTGATCCGCTCACCATGGAAGAAGGAGCCCATGAGGCTGCTGGTCCATGGACCAACGGGCAGTTGAGTGGTGACCAGGGCCGCGATGAGAGTTCCGACCAGCGCGGTACCGACACTGGTGCCGACTTCTTGCGCGGTGTCGTTCAGGGCTGTGCCTATCGAGGTGCGGTTGGCCGGCATCGCCTCGACGAGGGCGACAGCACAGATCGTCATCACCGTGCGTAGTCCAATTGTCATCACAACCAAGCAGGCAGCGATGGCGGCATACCCGTGCTCGACGCCCCACGACAGACCAGCCAGGGACCCGCCGAGACATAGGGCGCCGATGAGGCACGCGATCCGGTGGCCGAATCGGGCGCCGAGCCACTCTGAAAGCGGTGTTGCCGCAATCATTGTCACGATGATCGGCAGGTTCGCGAGACCGGCCTTCATCGGGCTCCAGCCATAGGCGTACTGGAAATGCAGGATGAGCCCGAACATCACGCTGGCCATCGCGATCGACGTCCCGATCTGGGCAATAGCGGCGCCTCTGACGGTGCCGACTGAGAACAGTCGGAGAT
Source organism: Williamsia muralis NBRC 105860 (assembly GCF_001598915.1). Classification (GTDB taxonomy): domain Bacteria; phylum Actinomycetota; class Actinomycetes; order Mycobacteriales; family Mycobacteriaceae; genus Williamsia; species Williamsia muralis. The sequence goes on from NZ_BDAP01000005.1 coordinate 117,058, forward strand.
CGAGCATGGGTGAGGCACTGCGACGTTCATGCCAGATGAAGGCGGCGCCGGCGGCCGCTGCGCCGAGAACCGACATCACCGTGAGCGCGGAGAGCCAACCGTGGTCGACACCGCTGGTCAGCGCCCAGCAGGCAAGACCGATCGTCGCGATACTCAGGACGGCACCGGGCAGGTCGAGCGGGTCGTTCGTCAAGTCCTGGCGCCGGTCGGCCGAAACCCCGAGCCAAACGCCGATGCCTGCGAGCAGAGCGATCGGCGCATTGGCGACGAGCAACCATTCCCATCGGAAATGGGTCAACACGGTTCCACCGAGCACCGGGCCGAGAACGAACCCGGACATCCCGACGACGATCATCACCGTCATGGCACGCATACGCAGCGTCTTGTCGTCGAACAGGCGGAACACCAGCGAGTTCGTGATGGGGGCCATGGCGGCGGCAGCAAGACCGAGGGCTGCACGTAGCGCAATGAGTTCGCCCGTGGAGCTCACGGCCAGGACGAGCAAGCTCAACGCGCCGAACACGGCGAGCCCGATCAGCAAGACCCGTCGGCGGCCGAATCTGTCAGCGACCGACCCGGCAGTCAGCAGTAGGCCTCCGAAAGTCAACGAGTATGCGCCGGTCACCCACTGAAGTGCTGTGGTGCCGCCGCCGAGGTCGCGACCGATGGTCGGAAGCGCGATGGACAGCAGTGTGTTGTCGACCATTTCGACGAAGAACGCCAAACACAGTGCGGCAAGGGGTATCCACGCCGCAGCGAGGGATGTGTATGTGCGCGAGGGTGCCGCAATCGCAATGGTTTTGGTGGGGTTCACGCGAATCTCCTAGGCCGGGTCATGTCGGACCTGACGCTAGGAGCTGGTACTTACATCAGCCTGTCACGCGCTGTCGCCTGCTTACATCGGGCTGACAGACGGGCATGACCGGCCCCGCAGGTAGCGGTACACACCGCCGTCGGTGTGTAGGTCGTCGCATCGGCGATGTGTATGACTTCTTGTCAAGGCGGCGGCCTGTTGGGCACCGGCGCCGGCCAGGACTGTCTCAGGCACCCGCCACTCGATACGAGATTGACCACCCCAAGACGGCAAGACGGACAATGCACCCACGCGCCATCAAGCAACGGACGCGCCTGTTTCGCATTCGTCCTGCGCTAACTGGTTTTAGCAGCGTCCCCTAATGAGTCAACGTAATCACCGATAAGCCGCCCTTATGTCAGGTAGTCCGGTTCCCATCAGGCGCACGTTCCCGATAGTTTCGCACCCCACTCGACGAAGGCCGCGAGACCGCACGGGTCACGCGAGAACTGATACGTCACGACATTGTCGGCGCAAACAGTTGCGGTGCACGACAGCCCCGCAACCGGCGACGAAGAGCAGCCTGATCGCAAGCAGATGACGCGGACTATCCGACAGTTCAGTGCTGACGGCGAACCAACGTCTCGTATTGCCCAACTACGCGGGCTTTGAACGTCCGCGAGGATGCGGAGCGTCACGGGCGCCGAGGCTTGGGAGGTCTCTTGGCACCCTGCTGCGGTGACACGGGCGCAGGCTTGTCGATCAGGCTGGGTGTCTCCAGGTTGAATGGAGGCAAGGATCGATTCCCGACGGCGGTACCGGCACGATCGGGTTGAGCGAGAAGGAGCGAGCCCGTTGCCCGAGAGCCGTCACCGCTACCTCTACGAACGTCTCGGAGACCACGACTTTCAACAGCTCGTCAGCGCGCTGCTTGCGAGCCAGTTCCCGGACTATCTCCCTATGGCGCTTCGCCAAACTGACGGCGGCATCGACGGTTTGCGCAACATCGACCCCGAAACGCTGCTCATCTACCAGGTCAAGTGGTCAGCCAGCGGTACGAATAAGAACCCAATTAGCTGGCTGGACGGGGTCGTCAGGAAGGAATTGGACAACCTGCGCCGATTGGCCGAGGAGGGCGTTCGTCACTACGTCCTGGTAACCAACGTGGCGAGCACGGCTAAGCCCGAAACCGGCACCTTCGTCCAGGTCGACAGCAAACTCAAGGCGTACGCGAAAGACCTCGGCTACGACCAGATGACCTGCATCTGGCGCGAGGCGCTCAACCCTTGGGTCGACAACGCACCGACTGAGACCAAATGGGCCTATGCAGAGATGCTCGCGGGATGGGATCTCATCCGGTTCCTGGTCGCTGATCAGGTCGGAGCGACCAAGAACCGAGCGGATCGCAAGCTAATCCGGCAGGTCGCCGCAGCGCAGTGGGACGACGACCAGCGGGTCAAGTTCAGCCAAGCTGAGGTGGACCGGGAGAGAATGGTGGACCTCTTCGTTGACGTGACCGCCGACCTGATTCACTCGCCGCCGAGCATCCGGCTGCGATCCTCCCTCCATACGTCTTCCCTCGGCGGGGCGGCCGCGCACTTACTGAATGCGCCGACACCGTTCACATTGGTCCGCGGCGCTCCCGGGCAGGGGAAGTCGACGCTCAGCCAATACGTCTGCCAGGTGCACCGCGCCGCATTCGTACCAGGGGCGGAGCGGACCGAAACCTTGCCTATCTTGGAGAATCCTCGGTTCCCGATCCGACTGGACTTGAGCGACTACGCACTGTGGCTTGCCGGCAATAACATCTGGGACCACTCAGACGACCGCAAGTCAAGGAGGGGGAAAGCCCCAAAGGGCGAGCAGGCGACGATCGAGTGCTTCCTTGCCGATCTAATGACACACGAGAGTGGTGGTATCACCACCACCGTCGGAGTGGTCCAGGACATCTTTGAGCGAGTTCCCAGTCTCGTCGTTCTCGACGGACTCGACGAGGTCGGCAGCGTGAGTATTCGGCGCAAGGTGGTCAAGGAGATCGACGCGTTCGCCGGCCGGGCGAGGACCTATACCGTCCCACTTAAAATGGTTGTGACTACGCGCCCCAGCGCCGGTGAGCTTCCGGAGCCGGCGTCGGACAAGTTCGAGATCATCGCCCTAAACCAACTGACGGGCGAGCAGCAGGCTGATTACTTGCGCAAGTGGTGCGCGGTCCGGGGAATCCGAAGTGGGGACGGCCGAGCGTTGCGGAGGAGCTTCAACGAGAAGAGCCGCGAGCCGTACATCCGCGAGCTTGCCGGAAACCCTATGCAGCTCACGATCCTGTTGGACCTCCTGCATCGGCAAGGGGCAGCCACACCCACGCAGCGGACTGACCTTTACGACGCGTATGTCGATTTGCTCCTGGCCCGGGAGGCGAACAAGCACCCTAAAGCCGTTCGCGACCACAAGGACGAACTCCTCGAAATCATCCCGTTCCTTGGTTGGTATCTCCAAGCCCACACCGAGGAATCCCAGATCAACGGCCGCATGACTGTAGATGAGTTGAAAGCGGCCATGCGCCACTTCCAAACCACCTACGGCAACCGCGAGTCGATCGTGGATGAGCTCTTCGAGGGCGTCAGCGACCGCCTGTGGGCACTCACCAGCCAGGTGGAGGGCACCTATGAGTTCGAGGTTCTGTCGTTGCGAGAGTATTTCGCTGCCCGGTTCCTCTACCGTAACGCCGGCGAGGACAACCCCCACTTCGACAACACGACGGTACTTCGAGAACTCCTACGTCGCCCGTACTGGCTCAACACCGCCCGGTTCTACGGGGGTAACGCGAAGGGCAGTGATTTATACGTTCTGGCGGCCGGGATCGATCAGGAACTGGCAACTGCTTCTGTTCCGGCGCCCTACCTCGCCTCCTGGGCCTTGTTAACCGACGGCGTCTTCCAGCGCCGGCCGCACGAAGCACGCAAGGTGCTAACGGCACTCTGCTCAGATGTAGGTATCGCGTTCCTGCTGTCCGCGCTGGACCGTCGCGACATCGTCGCCTTGCCCGAACTGCCTAGCCCCACCGACGGCGATGGCGATCCCACCTGGACGCGCCTGACGATGTTGATTAGGGCAGATCCCGAGGACCCGGCGAACCCACAGCGTGTGCGCGTTCTTCGGGAGCTACTCAACCAGGGCACCGAGTTCACAACATGGTGGCACGAGCAGCTCTCCGCAGCGATCGGCACCGCACACCAGAACGCGTGGCTCGCCATAGGGGCCTGCTGCGAGGCCGGCGCAGGGATTGCCGCAAACTTCGAGAACATGGACCTCTCAGGCGACGGCGCCGAACTCTTCCTCAGCACGGGGCTCATCCCGGAGGCCGAAAGCCCCATCGAGACAGCCCTGCTCAACGCAGTGCTCAACGGAGAGTGCCCCTGCGTAACTTCCATCCGTTCCATGCCGGCGCAGGTCGCGGCCACCCTCGCCCCCGGAGAGTTCCTGACCACCTCCGATGCCGGGTTCATATCTGGCGACGATAGGGCCAAACGCCGCAGGAACGAAGCGATCAACCAGCTACGAAAGGCCCACTCACCGTGGGAGCAGATCGGCAAAAAGCGTGCATTCAGTACTGGCCACAGGGGCAGTACGTTCCCTTGGACAAATACCGCCGCGGCGGTGCATGAGCACACCGGTGGCTGCTGGATCGCCTCGGAGATCGCAATCATCGGTGCTGCGTCGCCATTCCGACCCGGATACGCAAAGAGGCCTGAGGTCAACGCATTCGGGCGCGGTGCCCATCCATCGGTACTCCATGCTCAAGTTCGCACGAACGAGAGCAATGTGAGCTGGTGGCGTGAGCAGCTGAACACCATCGACGACGAACTTGGCCGCGCACAGTGGGCGCTCGCCCTGTGGTGTGTCGCATCGGGGTCAGTCGTCACCGAACTGCTGCCTGAACTCGCACAGGTTCTGGAACAACTTCCGCTCTCGCGGCGACGGATCGTTCTGCGCGCAGCAGAACAGATCGCGCTATTCGGATGGTTACAGCGGCGGCCAGTCACCGCCGAAGCCCCCGACGCCGCCCTGTCCGAGCTCAACAAACTGCGCACGCTGAACTCACCGATCGAGCCAGAAGCCCGCTTCATCGCGGGCGATCACACGCCATCGGCAGCGCTTCTCAGCGTCGCTCGCTCCCAGCGATGGCTGAAGGTCGACACCGCCGCTACCTACCGGTGACATACGCACGCACATGGTTAGTCCCCGCCGGCAAGGCTTCTTGTACCCGGCGCCTTCTTTGATCAATCTTGGACTTGCGGACCTCGATGATCCAACCGTCACCGGCCCGGCGGACGTCCCCCACAGTGAGAGCGACGATTTCCGAGCGGCGCATCCCCCCGCCCACCCGAGCACGGCCGCGGTGTCGCGGCACTCCGGCAACCTCGTGCGCCACGACGTCGCCGGCTCGCGGGCGGTAGGCACCGCAGGTCACAAGATCAAACAGGGTTCCTCGAGGCGCGGCCGCGCGCCGCGGCGACGGATCGCCGACAACGTCCCCGACACCACGGGGCTCAGCCACCACCAGGCCTGCTCCTCCACCGTATCCAGACTGCCGGAGGATTCTTGAGCACGGAGGGTGTGGGGTTTGTGGACGACCTTGATCGCCGACATCGAATATGCGCCGTGCCATCAGCTTTGACCGTGTTCTCCAAGGCGAGGATCTAGTCAGCCACCACAAGCGGGAGCGCCGGCAACGCCTGATACCCCTGCTGGCGGTAAGTAGATGTCGAACGCCGTCCACGCCCGCGTGTAATTACGGCGGGTGGACTCGGCGTGAGTATCGAGCGGGAGCTTTCGACCCGGCGCCGCAGATCCTCAGGCACCAGGGCAGGACCGAGCACCGCGGGCAGTGCGAGCTCCTCTGTCACAACGCGGACGGGTCCGACGCAAGCGTGTGGGGTAGGAGTGTGGCAGCGGTCGCGACCAGCACCACGCTGCCCACCGATCCACGACTACTGCTTATCGCGGCCTCGAGCATCGCGGTGATCGACAGCGCGTCGTCGGCCCCGGCATACCGACAGACCAGCCACGGCCCTCGTTGTCCGAACGAGCACCGATGGTGGTGGTCGATGGCCGCACCGACCGCGTCAGAATGCGTGGCGATCCAAACCTAGTCCTCGTCGGTCGCAACGCAAGACGCGGCATCCGCACATGCGGCGAGACCACGTCCGGATCCATGTCCGCGAAGGCGCCCGCGACCCAGGACGCGGGCCCGCCGTGCGGTCACGCGAACGACGGGCTCGAATGCTGCGTCATGGTCACAGTGACGCCCTTCTCCGCAGCTCAGGCACCTCAAGATTGCGTCAATTTCGCCATTAGTGCAGGCATCTCGCGGTGTTCCTGCGCTAATTGGATTTAGCGCAGGATGTCCCCATCCGGGCCGCGGCTGGGGCGGGCCAGTTCTTCGGCACGGCCAGCCCGATTTACCGCAGGCCATGATGGTGGCATGGCTGCTACCCACTCTTCGCCCCAGTTCGAGTCAAAGAGCGAGCGGCTCGAACACCCACATGTTGCGACGTTGAACGCAATGGTGAACCAGTGGCGAGAAGGCCCCGGTAGTCCAGTGGTCCCGTGGTTCGATCCCGATGACGCGGGAGCAGCGGCGAGAGTCCTGATCTTGATGGAATCACCTGCCCCTGCTACTGCTGAAATGGGCGCGGCAGCATTTTGCTCTTTGGACAACGACGATCGCTCGAACCGCACCATGCGGTCGATGATGGCCGAGGTCGGCTTGGCCCGATCTGCATGTGTGAAATGGAACGTCGTTCCGTCGGTTTTGCCCACTCGGGCACCTACTTTCGCCGACATCGATGCCGCACGACCCATGTTGATCCCCGTGCTCGCCCAGCTCCCCGCGCTTGAGGTCGTTGTGGCCGTAGGTAGGCCCGCGCTGCACGGACTCACCCGCGCGTTGTGGGCGGGTGAGTTGCCAGGCCTCTATCGCCTGGTGTCCACACCCCACCCGTCACAACGCACTGCGCTCGCCGCAATCGCCGCCGCGGACCGCCTTCGTTCCACGCTGACTCGTGTCGCTGAACACATCGCCACCGCCGAGGGTTAGTGGCCGTACCCGACGCCCCTGAGCCCGACAGGCATTAAAACGCCGGCGCCGTGGCCGAACTCTTTCAGTGAGCCGACGGCTGTCGGTTTCGGACCTTGATCCTGGATCTACGATTGCGCTCATGACAAAGGCAGTAGTCGCGAGCTCGTATGGCGGTCCGGAAGTCCTCCAGGTCAAAGATCTCGACCTCGGTAACCCAGGGCCGGGAGAAGTGCTGATCGACGTCAAGGCGGCGGGCGTCAACCCCGTCGACCTCAAGCTCTACAGCGGCGCCTTCGGTACCGACCCGAGCAAGCTCCCTTTGCATTTGGGCATGGAGGTGTCGGGTGTGATCGCCGCCGTCGGACCCGATGCCGCGGGCATCTCAGGTCCACTGTCCGTCGGCGACGAGGTGATCGCCTTCCGGGTCAAAGGTGGCTATGCAGAGCAGGTGCTGACGTCGGCCTCCAACGTGGTGACCAAGCCCGCCACGATCTCGTTCGAACAAGCGGCGGGTCTGATGCTCGTCGGTGCGACCGCAGTTCATCTACTCGAGACCGTTCACCCTGTGGCGGGCGAAACGGTACTGATCCACGGTGGCGCCGGCGGTGTTGGGCTCAGCGCCGTGCAACTGGCAGTGCAGCGTGGATCCACGGTGATCGCCACCGCCAGCCACCGTAGACACGGGGTTCTGACCGAATCGGGTGCTGTGCCTGTCCTTTACGGGTCGGGCCTGGCCGACCGCGTCCGTTCCCTCGCACCGGAGGGCGTCGACGCCGCCATTGACACCGTGGGCACGGACGAAGCAATATCGGTATCGCTCGAGTTGGTCTCGGATCAAAGCCGGATCGCGACCATCGCGGGCTTCGGCAAAACTGACGGGACCGGGATCAGACTCCTCGGTAACGGGCCCGGGGCCGACCCCGGCACCGCCATTCGTGATGCCGCACGCGCCGACCTCGCGCGCTTGGCCGGCGACGGCAGCCTGCGGGTCGAGATCGACCGGACCTATCCGCTCGACCACGCTGCGGACGCCCACCGATACCTGCAAGACGGTCACGCCGCCGGCAAGGTGATCTTGCTACCCTGACCCCAGCGCTACCAACTCAACAACGGGTCATCCTCGGCGACAACGATTCCGACACTTCCGGACTCGACGCGTCGGACGCCGAACAACATCTCGATCAGCTCCGCGGTGGTCAGCCCTGCTTCTTCCGACCATCGTCGTGACCTGTGTAGCGCACGCGACGACCACGTCGTCACCGACGCCGAGTACCCAGAACCGAATTCGACATCCACCTGCCCGGCCGCACCGGGCGCCACCTCGGCAGTGAGGCAAGCGATGCTGTCGGCGGAGACGACGACGCGACCGGTCACCGCGACGACGAACCGGCACCGCGACAGCACCTTCGGGTCCGGCTCACCGAGACGGACACGGGAGTCATGAATACCCAGTTCACGCAACAGAGTGCCGGCGTCGAGTCCGGTCAACCACACCGCAGCGTCGACGCCTCTGAGCACGCTGGACACCGTGTGCAGCAACGACGGCGCAGTATGACCATCAGTCGAGACCACGACGGCCACGTCCGGAATCAAGTACTGCAGACCGGTGGCTCTCGCGGCAGGATCGGTGAGCAACGGCGCCAGGGCCAGTGCTTCGGCGTTCTTTTCCGCCGCTCGGTCCGTCACCGGGCGCTCCGCCCAGTCAGGCCCGTCGTGCCAGGCCACCGCTGCAGGTTCATGCGCGAATACGGCGCCCATCATGAAGGCCCGGTTCGCCAGTTCCCAGTCCTCTCCCCCGTACTGCACAAACGACTGGTCAAAACCCCCGATGGCTTCGAACAGTCCACGGCTGCATGTCATCACAGCACTGAGTATGTACTTGTACCCATCCCAACCGGGCGTGAGAAGGTCGCGGGTGCGGTCGTATCCGTCCACCAACCATTGCGGTTCGTGGTGGTGCGTTTGTTCCGTGTGCGCGTTGTCCGACAACCAGCTGACGACCGACTCCGCAGTGACCTGCGCGAGGTCCGCGTGCTTACGCCTTCCGACGACGACGGTGTCCGGGGCCACCGCGGGCAATCGGACGGCCCGGCGGATGTAGTCGGGTGTGGGCACGGTATCGGCATCGAGAAAACACAAGATCGACCCCTTGGACGTCGACGCGCCGAGATTACGAGCCGCCGCCGCACGGAACCCTCGGTCCTCCTGGCTGACCACTGTCACCGACAGCGTCGAGGCCCACTCGCCGACATCGGGTGCCCGCGCGGACCCGTCATCGGCGATCACCACCTCTAACCGATCCAGTGGATATGTTTGCGCCGTCAACGCTTTCAGCACGAGTTCCAGCTGACGTTGCTGGTTGTAGTACGGGATGACAACACTCACCAACGGCGTATCCGACGAGTACTCGACGAGGTCCCACCGGTTGTCGGGCAGGATCATCCGTCCGTCGTCGAGAGGAATCGCGCTCACGCACTCCACCGCCGCAGTAGCCGCTCGTACGTCGTTGCCACGTCCGCGGGCGTCGGCAACGGCTTTGCCGACGAATCGATCCAGGTGCTCCCAGGATCGGCGAGGGCGCGATGGATCGCGACGCGCAGCGAGTTGGTGTCGTCGGCGTGCACCGCGACCACACCAGGTGACCGTGTCGCGATCTCCTCGGTATACGCAGTGCGCGGTACCAGTGGCCGGCGGCCCGCCGAGATCCATGAGTTGATGGAGCCTGATGCCGACATATGCCTGTGATAGGCCACCGGCACGGTGATCTCGGCCGCTCGCCTGCGAAGCTCGTCATCGGACAGAAAGCCGGTGATCTCGCACGGTCGACCCATATCCGCCGCCATTTTCTCGAGTTCATCGGCGATGTGTTGATGGCCCGGTGAAGGACGGCCGAGGGCGACGAAGCCAACTGACGGATCGAGCCCCGACATCGCTTGCAGGGTCTCGCCATGCCCCTTACCGGGGTATAGAAAACCCAGGACGCCGACCGTCAATCGTGCAGTCGGAACAGGCATTTCGACACGAACATCGTCGAACATGAGCGGCACCACCTCGACGACCATGTCTCGGTCGATGAAGTCGGCGAACAGTTTCGCTTCATGGCGGCTCGACACGATCACCCCTGAGGCAGCTTGCGCCACCGACCGGTAGAACTCCACCCGGGCAGGCATGGACTGCCCGTCCGATGGCTGAGGAAGGTCGTGCAGGGTCACCGAAACGGGCCGACTCAAATTCTCGATCATCGACAACACCGTGCCGCGGGCTTCGGCCGGCGTACGTCCGAACAGACGGTCTGTCACGTGCAGATGCACAAGCGCGCAGTCGTCCAACACGCCTCCGACATCAGTGGTCGGTTCGTCGACAAGTGGGCAATCCAGGTGGTGAAGTCGATGGTCGGCACCCTCGGCGATCGCAGCATCGAAGACCGAATGCGCGTAGCGGACAACACCATGCGATCGAGGCCCGACGGCGAGGTGACCGATCGGTCTTGTCATGACAGACCCAATATCGAGACCAATTCCCGGTACCGATCCAGGGCCGCATCGATGTACTCCGGATGCTCGGCGTACCAGCGCATTTGACGTGTGTGGACATCTTCTTCGCTCACCGGCGCCCCATCCACCGACCACATGAGCCGAGCGGGGGCATCCACAGCCAAGGCCTCGATCACTCGTTGTTCCAGTGGAGCCCGGATGTTGCCGAGCAACTCGCGATCCGGCGCGATCGGCGCGGGTGCACCGAGTGCGTCGAGTATCCGCTCGCCGAGCACGATCAACGTCTTGTTGCCGGGGTGATTGATCGTGTGCGCGGCGTCTGCCCCCAAGTCGAGCAAGGCATCGGAAATCGTGACGTCGCAATGTCGGCTCTCACGGGCCGACAGCTGAGCGATACTCCACTGCGCTGCTTCACGAACACGTTCAGGCGTGACCTCGACGTCCCAGTCCGCGAAGGACTCTCGTCCGTCGCGAGCGGCAAGAACAGTCCTGAGATCGTGGTAGGGAACGGCCGCCGGCACCGCAGCCGGGCTTGCCGGGTGCCTCACGATGACCTGGAAGGGGAACAGCCCTCCGTAGCGGATCACCGGCCACACGATGCGCTGCGCCGAGGGTGCCATCTCCGCCAGATCGGGACCGCCGATCGGCAGGCCCCGGTATCCCCCACGCACCGGCTGGGACACGATGACAGCGGCCTGACGGATCAGATCTTCTACATGCGGAATGTCGGAGGCCTCCAATTCGTGGACAGGGGGAACCCGGACCGTGCGGTAAGGAAGGTCGCGCGAACCCGACAAGACGATCCGCAGTGCCTCGGCCTGACAGTTGCCCCACACGACCAGTAGTTGCCGATCGTCCGTCGTCGCGGTGTCGGCGACACCGTAGAACTCTCCATAGTGCCGGGTACGTCCGTCCACTTCTGCCCTTCTGCTCACCGTCGTCGGACCCTGCATATCGGCTGGGCGCCGCGATAGTACTTTGATGTCAGGACGCATCTCCTCTCGAACAGCCGGGCGGGGTCGCCACATCACCGGGTATCCGAATTGCGCACGAAGGAATCATCGACTTGATCACCGTCGCCTCGGTGCCCACCGGCCACCGCTATGTAGCCCACCTCGCCGCCGGCGATTCGCGGGTGAGACGGCTTCCCGACCCGGTGCCCGAGGGCGCCGGCTCCAGCGATCGGTGGTGGCCACCGCGGTGGCTCGAGCCCGCCTGGTTGAGCGACCACATCGATGATTTCGACGTGTTACATCTGCACTTCGGATTCGATTCCATCTCCCCCGGCCGCCTCCACCAGGTCGTCGACCTGCTCCACCATCACAACAAACCACTGGTGTTCACCGCCCACGACCTGCACAACCCTCACTTCCGGGACAACACGCTCCACCTCGAACAGCTGAACGTCCTGGTGCGCGGCGCCGACGAGGTCATCACCCTGACTCCCGGCGCGGCCACGGAGATCGTCCAGCGCTGGGGCGTCGAGGCCACCGTCATCCCCCACCCACATGTAGCTCCCTTGGGGATGATCGGCCGGCCTCGTGGTCACGGACCCGAGTTCGTCGTGGGCGTGCATGCAAAAAGTCTCCGGGCCAATCTCGATCCTCTTGCCATACTCGACACCATCGTGACCTCGGCGGCGGGTATCCCCGACACGCGTGCGCGGGTGGACCTGGACTCCCACGTCTTCGACCCCGGTGGCGATCAACAAACGGCCGACCTCGCCGCGATCATCACCGACTACGCGACCGGGCACAATGTGGACCTCAGGATTCACGACCGGTTCGACGACAACGAACTCTGGCAGTACCTGACCGAGATCGATGTCAGTGTGCTCCCCTACCGATTCGGAACACATTCGGGATGGCTGGAAGCGTGCTACGACCTGGGGACCGCGGTGATCGCTCCGGACTGCGGCTACTTCGGTGATCAAAAGCCATGTCGAACATACGGTTTCGGATTGGACAGATTCGATCCCAGCAGCCTGACCGAGGCCTTGAGGGCCACACACGCCGAACGCGACAGCACACCGGCAGCCAGCAGAGCCTCGAGAGAAATTGAGCGGCAGCGCATTTCGGCGATGCATGACGCCGTGTACTCGCGAGCGCTCGAACAATACTCCACCGCGACCGGTCGCGCCGATCAAGCGATCGACTAGCATCGTGGACAGCAGATCTCGAATCACATCACGCGCTCATGAGCGCCGACGACGCCCTGGTGCGTCACCGAGGAGATGACCATGCAACTTGCAGGTGTAGGCGTTTGGAGTTCGCAGTTGCGCTATGGCGATGCAGCCGAATCCGCAGAAGCAGCCGCCGAACTGGAGGACCTGGGATACACCGCACTGTGGATCCCTGACGTCGGGGGTCCGCTGTTCGACGCCGTGGAGAACCTCCTCGGAGCCACGAGCAAAGCCGTCGTCGCAACGGGCATCCTCAACTTGTGGATGCACGAACCGGTGGACGTCGCCGCGAAATACCAGTCCCTGGTCTCTGCGCACGGAGAGCGCTTGTTGCTCGGAATCGGCGTGAGTCACGCTCCACTCATCGACGCGGGCGACCCGGGCCGATACAAGAAGCCGTTGGCTGCGACCAAGGCGTACCTCGAGGCTCTCGACGCGACCGAACAGCCAGTCCCCGTCGACGCCCGCGTCCTCGCCGCGCTGGGACCAAAGATGTTGCACTTGTCCGCAACTCGCGCGAACGGATCACACCCGTACCTGGTCACGCCCGACTTCACCGCCCGGGCGCGCGAATCCCTGGGCACCGGCCCTCTACTGCTCCCCGAGCAGACCGCCATCCTGACCACGGACGCCGACCACGCCCGCTCGATCGGAACCGATTGGCTGCGTAGTTACCTCGGGCTGCCGAACTACGCGAACAACCTGCTGCGCTCGGGTTTCACCGAAGACGATCTGACATCGGTCAGCGACCGGTTGTTCGACGCCATCATCGCGTGGGGCGACGAAGCCGCCATCGCCGGCCGGGTGCAGGAGCACCTCGCCGCCGGTGCCGACCACGTCTGTGTGCAAGTACTCGACACCGACCCCAAGGTGTACCCGAGGGAGCAGTGGCGTCGTCTGGCTCCGGCCTTGTTGTGACGCCATGAGCAAAACCCGTCCGATCGTCGACGCGAAGCCGAATCGTGAATGATCGGGCGGGTTTTCCGGATTGTCAGTCCGGTGGTTCGCCGGTAGCCGACCCCTGCGCGGTGCTGGTGTCACCACTGGGATCCGACCCGCTCGAATCCGAATCGGCACTGTCCCCGGGGTCGCTGTCGTTGATGGACGGCCCGGCTTTGCCCGAGTCAGCATGTTCTTGACTGATCTTCTCTTCCAGATCATCGACCGTCTTGCTCGGCTCATCGGTGCTGCCAGGCTGCTCGTTCGGGTGTGAATCGCTCATCGCTGCCTCCCGTATCAATGGATTCGTCTGTTCGGATGGAAAAGTATGACCTCAGACGGGTACCCAATCGCGCGCCTCAACTACATCACAGTGGTTGCCGGCGGGATCGAGACGCCCGTGCGCGCGTTCAAGCGAGTGCCGCGACGCGATCCTCGAGCCCGTCGAGATCGTCGAGCACAACAGCTGCCCCTGCGATGGCGTCCGGGGCCGGCGGGTATTCCGGCCGGGGTGCAGCGATGAGCACCAGTCCGGCGGCGGTCGCGGACCGCATACCGTTCGACGAATCCTCCACCGCAACACACTCTGCGGGCTCGAACCCCAACGCCCGTGCCGCCGAGAGGTAGACGTCGGGCGCGGGTTTACCCCTGCTGAGCTCCTCGGTCGACACGGTCACCGCAAAAAGGTCGGTCCATCCCGCCGACCGCAGGACAGCATCGATGAGTTGCCGGGGCGACGAGCTGGCCAGCCCCAATGGCCACCGCCCGGCACACCGTCGCACTGCGTCATCGGCGCCCGGTAACACCGGGAGATGGTCCTCATACCGCTCGACCATCTTGTCGATCACGATCTGCGCGACCTCATTCGGGGGCTTGCCCACACCGAGGTCCTCACTCATGTACTTCGCCCACTCCGGAGTGCTCATCCCCATCAGTGCGGTCTGTGCCTCGTCAAGCCACCGACCGCCGTGTTCGGCCACCACATCCCGGCGCACCTGTTCCCAGATGGGCTCGGAATCGATGAGCACACCGTCCATGTCGAAGATCACTGCTGCAGTCACTGCACCATCATCGCCTGCGCGATGAGACCGCGCGCGGTCACCCGAGGTCGATGACTCCGGCACCCGGCGGGTTCGAGAAGAGATCGACGATCGTGTCGGCATACTTGCCGGCAATCGGCTTGCGCCGCAATTTCATCGTCGGAGTCAGTTCGTCGCCGCCCGGATCCCAGGCAGATGGCACGATCGCGAACCGTTTGACCTGCTCCACCCGCGACAACTTCGAGTTGCCTGCCTTCACTGCCAGCGTGACCTCTTCGATGATCTCGGGGTTCTCGGCAAGATCCGCGATCTGCGCCTCGGGGACACCCAGAGCTTTTGCACGCGACGTCGCGACGTCGGGATCAAGGACCACCAAGGCGCTGATGTACGGCTTGTTGTCGCCGATCGCGACCACCTGGCTGATCAGCGACGAGGACGCTTTCACCGCGTTCTCGATCGTGCTCGGTGCCATGTTCTTGCCGGACTCATTGATGATGAGTTCCTTCTTGCGGTCGACGATTGTCAGGTTTCCCTCGTCGTCGATCTTGCCCACGTCGCCGGTGGCGAACCACCCATCTGCATTGATCGCCTCTGCCGTCTTCTCCGGCTTGTTGCGGTAACCCCGCATGACCATCGGAGCTCGGACCAGCACTTCGCCGTCGTCGGCCAGTTTGATCTCCACACCGTCCACGGGTTTGCCGACCGTGCCGACCTTCAGATTGTCCGTGGTCGTCTTCGTCGCAGCTCCGGTCGTCTCGGACAGACCCCACACCTCGATGACGGGAATGCCGATCCCGACGAAGAACTCGATCACCTCGGCCGGAATGGACGCCGCACCCGAGATGGCCACCTTCAGTTCGTCGAGTCCCAGCGCCGCACGGACTTTCGACAGCACGAGGGTGTCTGCCACGCGGTGCTGAGCAGCGAGGGTCTTGCCCCTCGGAGTGCCCGCCAAGTCGGCCTTGGCTGCACGCCGACCCACGTCGAGCGCCCATCCCGCAAGCTTCTTCTTCACCGGGCTCGTCTCTTCGGCAAGCTTGCCTTCGATGCCGGCCTTCACCTTCTGCCACACACGGGGAACCCCGAAGAAGACGGTCGGCCGTACATCGGGCAGCGCTGAAGCGAATTCTCGCGGATCGGCCACCGAGGTGATCTGGATTCCGCGCATCTGGCTGGCACCGTGAGATGACACCCGATCGGCAATGTGTGCGGCCGGCAGGTAGGAGATGATCCGGTCGTCGAATCCGAACTGCAGTTCGTTGGCCACCGATTCCGCGGCGGAGATCACGTTGCTGTGCGTGATCTCCACGCCCTTCGGAGGTCCCGTGGTTCCCGAGGTGTAGATCAACGTGACCAGGTCATCGGATTCCACTGCGCGCCAGGAAGCTTCGAAATCGAACTCTTCGTCGCCCTGGGCTTCCACGTCTTTGAGTTCGATGGCACCTTCGGCCGGGCCGTCGACGGTGATGATGTGCTCGAGCGCCACGCCGGACTGTTTGATGGCGGGCATGAACACCTGCTCGGTGATCACGATCTTGTTGGCGGCATCGGTGAACAGGTACTCGAGCTGCTCGGGTGCGCTGGTGTTGTACACCGAGAACGGGATCGCTCCCAGGTGAACGATGGCGGTGTCGACGAGGTGGAACTCGGGGCGATTGGTCAACATCAGGCCGACGGTGTCGCCACGTGTGACACCGAGACGCACGAGGCCTCGTGCGATTGCCTCGACACGCTGAGCGTACTCACGCCAGGTGATCTCCTGGATCCCGCCCGGAGTGCGCAACGCGACACGATCGGGGTGCATCATGGCGGTCTGCTGAAACGCTTCGGCCGTGGTGTGCACGGCGACTCCCGAAGCGTGGTGAAAGACGACGTCGGTGGTGTTCTCGCTCATCAGTTCTCCCGGCGGTTGGTCGCGACGCATCATGAACACGGCTGTGATCAGAATCTAGCGCTGCCGCGCCGCTCCCGAAGGCGATTCGCCGATGACCCGACAAATCGGACAGCCGACATCCACCTGCAATATGGCGACCACGACGCAACACCCCCGACAGACTGCCCGCGCCGCTTGGCACCCGGAGGGCGCACCTCGGCCGTAACATCACCTCGGACAGGAGATTCCGGGCGGGAGAACCATGCCGACGACCACGACGACAACGCTGCGATTCGCTTTGCTAGTTACTTGCGCCAGTGGCTTCCTGGACTCGTACACATTCCTTGTTCGCGGCGGCGTGTTCGCCAATGTGCAGACGGGGAACGTCATCTTCTTTTTCATCAACCTGTCTGAACAGCACTACGCCGACGCGGTGGCGCGGATCTGGCCGATCGTCGCGTTTTTGCTGGGTGTCACCCTGTCGACCCACATCAAGACCGGACGCCTCGACTCGGTGGTGACCCATCCGATCCGATGGACGATGGGCATCCAGGCCCTGTCGTTGGCCGCCATCGGATTCGTTCCCGAGACGGTCCCCCACATGTACGTCACGGTGCCGATCTCTTTCATGGCCGCGATGCAGATCGAGCTGTTCCGCTCGATCGGCGATCTCAACTACATGGTGGTCGCGACCACCGGGAACTTGATGCGCACCGTCGAGTCCGCGTACGGCGTCCTCACCACCGGATCCGAGACGTCCAAGCGCGCGCTTGCCGTCTACTCCAAAGTCATCGGCTCGTTCTTCGTGGGCGCTGCGGTCGGCGCGTTCGCGACGGAGTGGCTGGGTGTGCACGCCGCCTGGCTGCCCGCCGGCTTTCTTGCCGTCACCCTCGCCTTTTTCATTCTCGACGAGCGCGATACGAGTTCGGGACCCGACGAGGACGCAGGTCACGGCGCCGCGGCAGTGTGAGCCCGCCCACCACCGGCAGCTCCGGAGGGGTCGATGCCGGTCCATCGGGGTAGGGCCTCGGGCGTACCCTCGAAGCGAATACGCACCGAAGGAGATCCGAATGTCCTCGACCGATGCCACCTCGCGACCCGCATCTCTGGCAATTGCCGCGGACCCTGAGACACGCCCCGCGGCTGACGATTCGGTGACCTACCGGGTGGAGAAGACACCATTCGGTCCCATCGCGCATGTGCAGCTCAACCGGCCCGACAAGCACAACGGACTCACCTTGCCGTTGCTCGCCGGACTCACCAGAGCAGCCCGGCAGGCGGCCAAGGACCGCACCCTGCGCGCCGTCATCATCAGCGGCGCGGGCAAATCCTTCAGTGCCGGACTTGATTTCGCCAGCCTCCAGGGCAAAGAGAAGAGCATCTACCGGAACTTCATCCCAAACCTTCTGAAGGGCTCCAACGGTTTTCAGGACCCCGCATGGGAGTGGCGACGGGTTCCCGTCCCCGTCATCGCGGTGGTGCATGGCCATTGCTACGGCGGCGGGCTGCAGATTGCGATGGGAGCCGACTTCCGGTTCGCCACGCCTGACGCCGACTTCTCCGTCTTGGAGGCCAAGTGGGGATTGATCCCCGACATGTCGGCATCGGCCGCGTTGGCTCAGCTCACCACCATCGACATCGCCAAGCGACTGACGATGACCGGCGAGATGTTCTCTGCCGATCATGCCAAGGAGATCGGGCTGGTCACCGGTGTCGCCGAGGATCCGATGGCTGAGGCAATGGCCTTGATCGAGAAGATCGCGTCCCGCTCCCCCGATTCGGTGGCGTCCACGAAGACGTTGCTCGAGAAGACCTGGTCGCGCTCTCCCCGGTTCTCGTTCCCGGTGGAGCAGGTGCTGCAACTGCGGCTGCTGCGCGGCAAGAACCACGCCATTGCCCGGAAAGCGGGCATGAAGCGCACAACCCCGGAGTTCGTGGACCGCGAGCTCTGAGCCTTCCGCTCAGAACTCGAACGTGATGCCGCGTTCGAGCACGCCTTCGCTCGCCTCGTGCCGGACGGTGGTCCCGATCTCGACGACGTAGCGGCCGCGGCCCTCCGGTACCCCGGAGACCGCGAATCCGAGGCGGCATCGGTTGTCGGAGAGTTCAGGTGCGCCGAGTGTGCCCTCTTCCAGAATGGTGAGCTCCTCGTCGAGGATGCGCACTCGAGCACCGACCTTGAGGTCTTCGAATTCGCCTGTGCCACCGCAGATGTCAGCGGATGGCACGGCATATTGGCCGCCGGTGAGGACAACTTCGCCTTCGGCGGTGAAGTCGCGGCCTTGCACACCCCAGGCCATGGCACCGAGCGCGATGACGGCGAGCACAACACCGACGACGGCACTGACGATGATGATCGGTGTCCGAGTGCGCCGTTGCCAGGTGCGGGGCGGCAGATCAGGTCCGGGCGCCAGCCAGTACTGCGGCGTCTGCTGCGCTGGATACATGATTCAAGTCTGCCTCATCGGCGCGTCGGGTCAGCCGCGTGGCGGGAAGTACTTGATGAGCGCTTCTTGGACCACGGTCGTCGCCAGCAAGCCCTCGCGGGTGAAGAACCGTCCCGAAGCCAGCCCTCGCGAGCCGGCCGCGACCGGCGATTCACTTGCGTACAGCAACCAGTCATCAAACCGGAACTCGCGGTGGAACCACATCGAATGATTGACGGTGGCGGCGAACAACCGGTCGATCCCCCAGGACAATCCGTGTGTTGTCAGGATCGAATCGAGCACTGTGGTGTCCGAGGCGTAGCAGAGCGCTGCGATGTGCAGAAGCGGGTCGTCGGGCATCTGGCCGTCGGTACGCATCCACACCCGGTTGTGTTCCAGGGTGTCGCCTGACTCGCGCACTTTCCACGTGGGGTCGTTGGCGAAGCGAATGTCGATGGGATGCAACGCATTCACGAACATGGCGATGCGATCTTCAAAACCCTTGAAGTGTTCACCGAGTGGTGGCAGGTCCTCGGGGTACGGCACATCGGGGATCTGCACCGAATGCTCCAGGCCGGCTTTGTTGTCCTGGAAGGCGACCAGCATCGACAGGATCTCTTCGCCGTCCTGCAGTGCGGTGACCAGACGATTGGCGAACGGTTTTCCGTCTCGCAGACGGGTGACGTGGTACTCCAGCGGTTTGGTCACGTCCCCGCCGCGGATGAAATGCGCGTGCAGCGCATGCACGGGCGTGGGCCGCGGAACACTGCGCCCGGCAGCCACCACACCTTGACCGAGCAGCTGACCGCCGAACGTGCGTGGCCCCATCTGAGCGGGGTGGACGCCGATGAAGACGTCGGTCTCGCGTTCCTCCAGATCGAAGAGCGCCAGCAGTTTGTTCAGGTCGGACGTCGAGCCGGGGGCATCAGTCACAGGACGAATGCTAGCTGAGCTGTGTCTGATGGCTCGCTCCGCTCGCGGGCTGGTGGCCCGGGTCACGCGCTCTTCCTTCGTCGACTCAGTCGCTGCGCTCCCTCGCTCCTCTGTCCAGAGCACGCGGGGCCACCCGCGACAATCACTCGCTTCGCTCGCTCACTCAAAACTCGCGAGGGAGCGTAAGCGACCGATGCGAGCCCCGGAGGTGTGGCCGAGCGAGGGAGCGCAAGCGACCAAAGCGAACCTGGGAGGTGTGGCCACGCGCGTTCTGGACTGACGATGAACGAGCGCCAGCGATGTGAAGAGGAGGGAAGAACGCGCGATGACGGCCACACCGACAAAGCGAGCGGAGCGAGCCATCAAACACCGGCGGAGCGAGCAAATATCAGTGGTCGTCTTCACCGATCCTGTGCACATGGATCAGGTTGGTGGTGCCGACGGTGCCGGGAGGGGCTCCGGCGACGATGACCACCTGGTCACCGACTTTGAGGCGCCCGATTTCCAGGAGCGCTTGGTCCACCTGACGAATCATGGCGTCGGTGGATTCGACGCGCGGGACGATGAATGTCTCTGTGCCCCAGCTCATTGCGAGTTGGCTGCGTACCTCGGGCAGCGGGGTGAACGCGAGCAGCGGCAGTCGGGTGTGCAGGCGCGCGAGCCTGCGGACCGTGTCGCCGGACTGGGTGAACGCGACGAGGGCTTTTGCGTCGAGGCGTTCGCCGATGTCGCGGGCGGCGTAGGAGATGATGCCGCGTTTGGTGCGCGGGACGTGTGAGAGCGGCGGGACGTCGCGGGGTCCGCTTTCCACTGCCTTCACGATGCGGGCCATGGTCTGGACGGTTTCCATGACGTACTTGCCGACCGAGGTCTCACCGGAGAGCATCACGGCGTCGGCGCCGTCGAGCACAGCGTTGGCCACGTCTGACGCCTCGGCGCGGGTGGGTCGCGAGTTCTCGATCATCGACTCGAGCATCTGGGTGGCGACGATCACCGGCTTGGCGTTCTCGCGGGCCATCTGGATGGCCCGTTTCTGCACCAGTGGGACCTCTTCGAGGGGCAGCTCGACGCCGAGGTCACCGCGGGCGACCATCACTGCGTCGAATGCCAGGATGACGGCTTCGAGGTTGTCGATGGCCTCGGGCTTTTCGAGCTTCGCGATGACGGGGACCCGGCGGCCCACGCGATCCATGATGGTGTGGACCAGTTCGATGTCGGCCGGCGAACGGACGAAAGACAGGGCGATCAGGTCGACGCCGAGCTTCAGGGCGAACTCGAGGTCGGCTTCGTCCTTGTCGGACATCGCGGGCACCGAGACGTTCATCCCTGGGAGGGAGACGCCTTTGTTGTTGCTGACGGGTCCGCCTTCGGTCACCGTGCAGATGACGTCGTTCTGGTCGATGTCGGTGACGGTCAGCCCCACCTTGCCGTCGTCGACGAGCAGTCGGTCGCCGGGGCGGGCGTCAACGGCCAGTTGCTTGTAGGTGGTCGACACGCGTTCGGCGGTGCCTTCGCAGTCATCGACGGTGATGCGGACCTGCTTACCCGCGGGCCACTGCACCGGTCCGTCGGCGAACGTTCCCAACCGGATCTTCGGGCCCTGCAGGTCGGCGAGGATGCCCACCGCATGTCCGGTGGTGTCGGAGGCCTTGCGCACGCGGTTGTACATTTCTCGGTGGTCTTCGTGTTTGCCGTGGCTGAAGTTCAGCCGGGCCACATCCATGCCACTCTCGACCAACTCACGCACGCGCTCGTCGGTTGCAGTTGCAGGACCCAGGGTGCACACGATTTTGGTACGTCGATTCACTCCGCCGAGCCTAGTCCGCGACGGCGATCTCCTCCACGTAAGCACCCAAGACGTCACGTGAAATTACGTCGAACTCCGCCTTTGGCCCCGTCGTGGGTGCCGCCGCGGCAGTCCGTCGTCAGCGAACCGAGAGCGGAAGCGCCGCGGGATGAACCGGTGAGGGCAAATCCGATTCGCCCATCAGGAACTCATCGACACCACGCGCCGCCGCCCGCCCCTCGGCGATCGCCCACACCACCAGCGACGCCCCGCGGTGGGCATCGCCACAGACGAACACCCCGGGCGTGTCGGTCTGCCAGTCGCTGCCACAGGACAGCGCGCCGCGGCCGTTGGGGGCCAACTCGAGGTCGGTCAGCAACGTGGTGCGTTCGACACCCTCGAACCCGATCGCGAAAAGTGCCAATTCGCAGGGCATTTCGAACTCATCCCCCACCGGCACGACATTTCGTCTGCCGTTGTCGTCGCGTTCGACGGTGACCTCGGCCAGCACCATCGCGGTGACGTTGCCGTTGTCATCGCCAAGGAAACGTTGCACCGCAACCTGATATCTACGCTCGCCACCCTCGACGTGCGCGGCGGAGTCGCGCAAGATCAACGGCCATGTCGGCCAGGGTGAGAGGCTCTCGTCCCGTTCCGGTGGCAACTCGGGGTTGTAGTCGAGCTGGGTGACCGACGCAGCGCCCTGCCGGTGGGCGGTACCCAGGCAGTCGGCTCCGGTGTCGCCGCCGCCGATGATCACCACATGTTTGCCGTGCGCGGAGATCGGTGACGCCCCGTCGCCCTCACACTCGCGATTGGCGGGCACCAGATGCTCCATGGCGAGGTGGACACCGCCCAGCTCACGTCCGGGCACCTCGGGGTTGTCGCGGGCCCTGAGCGCGCCGACAGCGAGGACGACGGCGTCGTGACGGTCGCGGAGCTCGGCGACGGTCAGGTCTTCTCCGACGTTGCACTCGGTGACGAACTCGGTGCCCTCCCCCTTCATCTGGGCGATCCGCCGGTCGATGTCCGATTTCTGCATCTTGTACTCGGGGATGCCGTACCGGAGCAGACCGCCGATCCGGTCGTCTCGCTCGTAGACGGTCACCGCGTGACCTGCGCGGGTGAGCTGTTGCGCGGCCGCCAGACCAGCGGGACCTGAACCGACGACCGCGACCGATTTGCCGGACAGTGTCGCCGAGGTCTGCGGGACGACGAGTCCCTCCCGCCACGCCTCTTCGGCAATCGTCTTCTCGATGCGCTTGATGGTGACGCTGCCGCCGGTGGTGGCGTGCGAGATGGACAGCACGCAGGCCGCCTCGCAGGGCGCCGGGCAGAGCTTGCCGGTGAACTCGGGGAAGTTGTTGGTGGCGTGCAGGCGGTCACTGGCCGCATCCCACCGGCCACGGCGCACCAGGTCGTTCCATTCGGGGATCAGGTTGCCCAACGGGCAACCTGCAGATCCGGAGTGACAGAACGGGATTCCGCAGTCCATGCACCTGCGGGCCTGCTCGGAGACGTGCTGGTTCTCCTTGTCGGGGTCTTTGTCGACGTAGACCTCACGCCAATCGTTGACCCGTTCGTACACCGGCCGGGTCGGGGCCTCGGTCTTGCCGACCTCCAGGAATCCGCGCGGATCAGCCACGAGCCGCCTCCATGATCGCAGCTTCCACGTCGCGTCCTTCCGCTTCGGCCATCCGGGCGGCGTCGAGCACCCGCTGGTAGTCGGTGGGCATCACCTTGGTGAACTTGCGGCTTCGCCGAGGCCAGTCGGCGAGCATCGACGCCCCCACCGCCGATCCCGTGAGTTCGACGTGTCTGCGGATGTGTTCGTGCAGGAACAGCAGGTCGTCGGGGTCCGGATTCTGCAGCGCCACCATCGCCTGGTTCACCATGCCCGGATCGAGGCGGTAGACGTACGCGATGCCACCGGACATCCCCGCCGCGAGGTTGCGGCCGGTGGGTCCGAGGATCAGCACCCGCCCGCCCGTCATGTACTCGCAGGCATGGTCGCCCACACCTTCGACCACGGCCGTGGCGCCGGAGTTGCGCACCGAGAACCGTTCGCCGACTCGGCCGCGCAGATAGACCTCGCCGCTGGTGGCCCCGTACAGGATGGTGTTGCCGGCGATGACCTGGTCTTCGGCGATGAACAGGGCGTCGGGATGCGGCCGGACGATGATCTTTCCGCCGCACAGCCCCTTTCCGACGTAGTCGTTGGCGTCGCCGGTGAGGTTCAGCGTGATACCCGGCGGGAGAAACGCCCCCAGCGATTGGCCGGCGGACCCCGTCAACGACACCGTGATCGTGTCTTCGGCCAGACCATCTGCGCCGTACCGTCGCGTCACCTCTGACCCCAGCAGGGTTCCGACCGTGCGGTTGACGTTACGAACGGGCAGGTCGAGGGTCACCGGGTGCGCATCTTCGAGCGCTCCCTCCGCCAGCTGGATCAAGGTCTGGTCCAGCGCCTTGTCGAGGGCGTGGTACTGCTCGCGGGTCCGCCGCCTCGGGGAGTCGGTGTCGGCCGTGTGGAAGATCGGCGACAGGTCGATCCCCTTCGACTTCCAGTGCGCCACCCCGGGGGCGGTGTGGAGCGCATCGGAACGTCCGATCGCTTCATCGAGGGTCCGGAATCCGAGCATCGCGAGATGCTCGCGGACATCCTCGGCGACGAACTTGAAGAAGTTCACGATGTGCTCGGCCTTGCCCGTGAACCGGGCTCGCAACTTGGGGTTCTGTGTCGCCACACCCACGGGGCATGTGTCGAGATGGCAGACCCTCATCATGATGCAGCCGGCCACGATCAGCGGGGCGGTGGAGAATCCGAACTCCTCGGCACCGAGCAGGGCCGCGACCATGACGTCCCGGCCGGTGCGCAGCGCCCCGTCACACTGGACGGTGATCCGGTCGCGTAAACCGTTGAGCATCAACGTCTGTTGGGCATCGGCAAGACCGATCTCCCACGGGGTGCCCGCGTGTTTGAGCGAGGTCAGCGGGGACGCACCCGTCCCGCCGTCGTGGCCAGAGATGAGCACCACGTCGGCGTGGGCCTTGGACACACCGGTCGCGACCGTACCCACACCCATCGCGCTGACGAGCTTCACGTGGATGCGCGCCTGCGGGTTGGCGTTCTTGAGGTCGTGGATCAGCTGGGCCAGATCCTCGATCGAATAGATGTCGTGGTGCGGGGGCGGCGAGATGAGCGCGACGCCCGGCGTGGAGTGCCGTGTCTTGGCGATCCACGGGTACACCTTGTAGGCGGGCAGCTGCCCACCCTCACCCGGTTTGGCACCCTGCGCCATCTTGATCTGGATGTCGGTCGCGTTGACGAGGTAGTCGCTGGTGACACCGAAGCGCCCCGAGGCCACCTGCTTCACCGCGCTCCGGCGCGTGGGGTCGTAGAGCCGATCGGTGTCCTCACCGCCCTCACCCGAGTTCGACCGTCCACCGATGCTGTTCATGGCGATGGCGATCGTCTCGTGTGCCTCGGCCGAGATCGACCCGTAGCTCATCGCGCCGGTGTTGAACCGCGTCATGATCGACTCGACCGATTCGACCTCGTCGAGTGGGATCGGCTCGCGACCCTCGGTGTCGAACTCGAACAGCCCACGCAAGGTGCCGCCCTCGCGGGAGAGCCGGTTCACCTCGTCGGTGTATTTGCGGTAGACGTCGGTTCGGCCGGACTTGCTGGCGTGCTGCAACAAGAACACCGTCTCCGGGCTGAACAGGTGCAGCTCACCTTCACGGCGGTACTGATATTCGCCACCGACCTCGAGCCGGCGGTAGACCTGCTCGGTGGGGTTGGGCGGGTAGGCCCGGTGGTGACGGATCCGGACCTCCTCGGCCAGTTCGTCCAGTCCGACCCCGCCGATACGCGACACCGTACGGGTGAAGTACTCCTTCACCAGGTCGCCGGAGAGTCCTACGGCTTCGAAACACTGTGCAGCCGTGTAACTTCCGACGGTCGAGATGCCCATTTTGCTCATCACCTTGAGCACACCCTTGCCCAGTCCCTGCAAGTAGTTACGAACCGCCTTCGACGGGGTGACGCCGGTGAGTTCGCCTTCGCGGACAAGGTCTTCGATGGTCTCGAATGCCAGATACGGGTTCACTGCTGCGGCTCCGAAGCCGATGAGCAGCGCGACGTGATGCACCTCGCGCGCATCACCGGTCTCGACGACAAGACCGACCCGAGTGCGTTCCTTCGTGCGGATCAGATGGTGGTGCACGGCAGACGTCGCGAGCAACGACGGGATCGGCGCATTGTCCCGGTCGGCCTCGCGGTCACTGATCACCAGCGTCGAATAGCCGTTCGCGATCGCCTCACTGGCCCGCCTGCGCAGTTCTTCGAGCGCGCGTTCCAGACCCGGTCCCCCTTCGGCGACCGGGTAGTGCGCGCGCAGCACCTTGGCAGCCAGGCCCCGGTGATTGCCGTCGTC
Source organism: Williamsia muralis NBRC 105860 (assembly GCF_001598915.1). Lineage (GTDB taxonomy): Bacteria > Actinomycetota > Actinomycetes > Mycobacteriales > Mycobacteriaceae > Williamsia > Williamsia muralis. Next base: position 143,042 of record NZ_BDAP01000005.1, read on the forward strand.
GTTGATGTGCACGATCTTGGCCAGCTCATCGTTGTTCAACACCGGCCAGGGCAGCAGGATCTGCCGGCACGACGCCGCACTCGGGTGCAGCAGATTCTGCTCGGGACCCATCACCCGAGCCATGGAGGTCACGATCTCCTCGCGGATCGCGTCCAGCGGTGGATTGGTGACCTGTGCGAACAGTTCCACGAAGTAGTCGTAGAGCAGACGCGAACGCTGTGAGAGCACGGCGATCGGGGTGTCGGTGCCCATCGAGCCCAGCGCCTCGTACCCGGAGGCAGCCATCGGGGTGATCAGGACGCGCAGGTCCTCTTCGGTGTACCCGAACGACACCTGCCTGCGGACCACACTTTCGTGGGTCGGCAGGAACCGGGGACGCTCCGGGAGCCTGGCCAGTTCGAGCAGTCCGGCGTGCAGCCACTCCTCGTACGGCTGTTCACCGATCAGCTGGCCCTTGATCTCCTCATCGGTGATCCGCCGGCCCTCCGCGGTGTCGATCAGGAACATCTTGCCCGGCTCGAGACGGCCCTTGGCGACGATGTCGTCGGTGGGGATGTCGAGTACGCCCGCTTCGGAGGCAAGGACCACCCGTCCGTCGCGGGTCTGCCACCAGCGCCCGGGCCGCAGTCCGTTGCGGTCGAGCACAGCACCGACCATCGTGCCGTCGGTGAAGGTGACGCAGGCCGGACCGTCCCATGCCTCCATCATCGAGGCGTGGAACTGGCAGAACGCGCGGCGCCGAGGATCCATGTCGGGCACGTTCTCCCAGGCCTCGGGCACCATCATCATCACGCAGTGCGGCACGCTGCGACCACCGAGGTGCAGTAGCTCCAACACCTCGTCGAGCGACGCGGAGTCGGAGGCATCCGGGGTGCAGATCGGGAACAGCCGCTTGAGGTCGCCGGGGATCAGGTCGGTGTCCAGAAGCGCTTCGCGGGCCCGCATCCGATTCCGGTTGCCCCGAACGGTGTTGATCTCCCCGTTGTGGGCGACAAACCGGAACGGGTGCGCCAGGGGCCAGGACGGGAAGGTGTTGGTGGAGAACCGCGAGTGCACGATCGCGATGGCACTCTCGGCCCGCTCATCGCGCAGATCCGGGTAGTAGAGCGGCAACTGCTTGGTGGTCAGCATGCCCTTGTAGACGATGGTGCGACTGGACAGCGAGGCGAAATACAATCCGCTGCCGTCGGCCTCGAGGTCCGGTGTGACCCGCTCCGCGCGTTTACGCAGCGGGTACACGAGCCGGTCGAGCTCCAGCCCCGACGGTGCGATGCCGTCGTCGTCGAGTGGTCCGCTGACGAACAGCTGGCTCATGAACGGCATGCAGCCCCGCGCCGTCTCACCGATGTCGGCCTCATCCACCTCGACGGGCAGGTCTCGCCAGCCCAAGATTCGGAGGTTCTCCTCGGCGGCGATGTCCTCCACCCGGGTGATCGCACGTCGTCGGGCGCCCGGGTCGGCAGGGAGAAAACAGATTCCCGCAGCAAAAGTGTTCTCGCCGTTGAGGTTTGCCGGAGGCAGGTCGAACTCGACCACCTCACGTAAAAAGGCGTGGGGAACCTGCATCAGAATGCCCGCGCCGTCACCGCTGTTGGTCTGAGCTCCAGCCGCGCCGCGGTGATCGAGGTTCTCGAGGGCAAGAAGGCCGTCGGCGACGATCGAATGGGAACGCCGTCCGTGGATGTCGGCGACCATCGCCACACCACAGGAATCGACTTCGTTGTCCGGGTCGTACAGACCCTGGGCTTCGGGGAGCTGAGAGAACAGCAAATCCGACCTCCACGCCTTGCCCCCGCCTCGCGGGGGAACCAGCCAGCAATCCTCAGGACGTCTCTGGCCCGTGGGGTGAACACGACGCTGCGAACTTCACAGTGGCGTAAGTTCCGATGTTAGCAGCAAAGGTGGAGGAAAGACCGGGTCAGTTGGGGCTCTCGTCGGCCTCGGTTGCGGTGTCTGGCTTGGGCTTCCGATACGGTTTCGCGGCCTTGTCGAGCTTCGGGTCCCCGGTGGTCTCGATGTCGGGATCCGGGGGCAGATCGTCCGGGGGCGGCGGAGGCAGTTCTGTCTCGGTTGCCGACTCGCCGGGTTCGGCCGTCTCGGGATCGGCCTGGTCGGGTTCGGCTGTCTCCGCGTTCTTCGTCTCGGGCTCGGACTTGTCCGTCGCCGAGGTTTCCTGCTCGGTGGTCGTTGCTGCGGTGGCGCCTGCAGTCGCAGGCTTGTCCACCGTCTCGGTATCCGCGGCATCCGCCGACTCGGCCGCGCCGATCTCAGCCGGTGCATTCGCATCGGGTGCGGTCTCGACCGGTGTGGTCTCGTCCGGTGTTGCCTCCGCGGTCGTCGTCGACGGCGCTTCGGACTCGCGCCCGGCAACCGGTCCAGCCGACTCGGCCGACTTGTCGAGATCGACGCGCCGGGTGCGGGTCGAATCGTCGTCGGAGTTCTTCGCGGTGCCCGCCGCAGCAACCGTCGCCGGTTCGCGTTCGTCTTCGACGTACCCGTCGACGGGGTGCTCGGTGGGTCCGGCCTCGGGGGCCGCACCTGGGTGATAGATCTCGTGCGGCGTCTCCCGGCCCTTGGGCGCGATGACCACATACAGGGCCGCGCAGACGAACACCAGCGCCGAGGTGAACAGGTTGATCCTGATGTCCCACAGCATGGTGGCCGGGTCTGTCCGGAGGGTTTCGATGACAAAGCGCCCGACGCAGTAGCCGGCCACATAGAGCGCGAACAGCCGCCCATGGCCGATCCGGAACCGACGGTCGATGATGATCAGTGCGGCCACGATCAGCAGGTTCCACAGCAGCTCGTAGAGGAACGTCGGCTGCACGATCGCGTAGACCTCGCCGGTGGACTTGCCGTCGATGAGGTTGGGGCTGGTGAAGCCCGAGGAATCCGACCTCTCGTAGATCTTCAGACCCCAGGGCAGATCGGTCCGGTCTCCATAGAGTTCCTGATTGAACCAGTTGCCCAGCCGGCCGATGGCCTGGGCGAGCAAGATCGGTGGAGCGATGGCATCGCCGAAGGGCGGAAGCTTGATCCCGGCGCGGCGAGCCCCGATCCATGCGCCGAGGGCGCCGAATGCCACGGCGCCCCAGATACCCAGTCCGCCGTCCCAGATCTTGAAGGCGTCGACCGGCTCTTTCGCGCCGTCGCCGAAGTACGTGTTCCAGTCGGTGATCACGTGGTAGATGCGGCCACCGATCAGACCGAACGGAACCGCCCAGATGGCCACGTCCAGCACTTCGCCATCACGGCCGCCCCGTGCCATCCAGCGTCGGTTGCCCCACCAGATCGCGACGACGATGCCGACGATGATGCAGAGCGCGTAGGCCCTCAGCGGGAAGGGACCGAGATGCCAGACACCCTGCGACGGGCTGGGGATGTACGCCAGCAGCTCAGTGGTCACGAAGGGACCTCGGTCGACACCGGGTCTTGCCCGGCGTACGTCGCCCGGACGCCCTCGGCGAGTTCGACAGTCAGTGCACGAAGCGCGTCGCCGCCCTCGGCCACCGCGCTCACCAGAGCGGATCCGACGATCACGCCGTCGGCGTATCCGGCGATCTCGGCGGCCTGCGCCTTGCTGCGTACACCCAGTCCGACCCCGATCGGGATGTCCGAGTGCAGGCGGATGCGGGCACAGAGTTCCGGGGCCATGGTGGAGACGCTGTCGCGGGCGCCGGTGACGCCCATCGTGGAGGCCGCGTAGACGAAGCCGCTGCTGGCCTCGAGTGTCATGGCCAACCGCTCCTCGGTGGACGACGGTGCCACCAAGAAGATGCGGTCGAGATGGTGCTCGTGGGACGCAGCGATCCAGCTGTCTGCTTCCTCGGGGATCAGGTTGGGGGTGATCAGGCCCAGGCCGCCGGCGCCGGCGAGGTCACGCGCGAACGCATCCACGCCGTATTGGAGAACTGGGTTCCAGTAGGTCATCACCACTGCGCTGCCGCCCGCGTCGGAGATCGCCTCGACGGCGGTGAACACGTCTCGGACGCGCACACCCGAGCGCAATGCCTGATCGGCCGCGTCCTGGATCGTCGGTCCGTCCATGACCGGGTCGGAGTACGGCACCCCGACCTCGATGATGTCGCAGCCGGCATCGACCATGGTGCGCATCGCGTCCAGCGACCCCGGAAGATCCGGGTAGCCCACCGGCAGGTACCCGATCAGCGCGCTGCGCTTCTCCTCGCGGCAACGGGCGAACAGGGGGCCGAGCCGGGAGTCGGCCGTCGGGGATTCAGACATGACCATCCACTTCGAAGAGTCCGAACCACTTGGCGGCGGTATCGACGTCTTTGTCACCACGTCCGGACAGGTTGACCACGATGATCGAGTCGGGACCGAGTTCCTGGCCGAGTTTGAGGGCACCGGCGACGGCGTGCGCCGATTCGATCGCCGGGATGATGCCCTCCTTGCGACTCAGAAGCGCCAGTGCGTCCATCGCCTCTGTATCGGTGATCGGCCGGTATTCGGCCCGTCCGATGTCCTTGAGGTGTGCGTGCTCGGGTCCGACTCCGGGGTAGTCCAGTCCGGCCGAGATGGAGTGCGACTCCGTGGTCTGACCGTCGCTGTCCTGCAGGAGGTAGGAGTACGCACCCTGGAAGGCGCCCGGGGTTCCGCCGGTGAACGTTGCCGCGTGCCTGCCGGTGTCGACGCCGTCACCGGCAGCCTCGTAGCCGATCAGCCGAACATCGGTGTCCTCGAGGAACGGGTGGAATATGCCGATCGCGTTCGACCCGCCGCCGACGCAGGCGACGACCGCGTCGGGCAGTCGACCCGCCGCTTGCTGGATCTGCTGGCGCGCCTCGAGCCCGACCACTCGTTGGAGGTCTCGGACCATCATCGGGAACGGGTGTGGACCGGCCGCGGTACCGAAGCAGTAGTACGTGTCGTGGGCGTTGGTCACCCAGTCACGCATCGCCTCGTTGATGGCGTCTTTCAAAGTCGCCGAGCCGGTTTCGACCGCAACGACCGACGCACCGAGCAGTCGCATCCGGGCGACGTTGAGCGCTTGCCGTTCGGTGTCGACGCGACCCATGTAGATGATGCATTCCTGGCCCAGCATCGCGCAGGCGGTCGCGGTGGCCACACCGTGTTGGCCGGCACCGGTTTCGGCGATGATGCGGTTCTTGCCCATCTTCTTCGCGAGCAACGCCTGACCGAGCACGTTGTTGATCTTGTGAGAACCCGTGTGGTTCAGGTCTTCTCGTTTGAGGAAGATACGTGCACCGCCGGCGAGCTCGGAGAGACGCCGGGCTTCGTACATCGGTGAGGGGCGACCGGTGTAGTCGCGCTGGAGCCGGTCGAGCTCCCCGAGGAACTCGTCGTCCGAACGCACCTTCTCGTAGGCGGCGGTCACTTCCTCGATGACGGCCATCAGGGCCTCGGGGACGTGCCGTCCGCCGTAGACACCGAAGTGCCCGCCGCGATCCGGTTCGAACGACGTCCGGGAGGCGAGCCCGGCACTGGCCGGGGGCAGATCCGAGAACGACTGGGACGGTGAAGCAGATGAGGACGAAGACGTCATGTTGCGGCGAAGGCCTAACGGACTGGTTTGGGACAGGACGGGTGGGTTCCGGCGGTCACCAGTTCGGATACCGCGGCGCGCGGGTCACCTGAGGTGACGAGCCCCTCCCCGACCAGCACGGCATCCGCGCCGGCGCCGGCGTAGGCCAGCAGGTCGGCGGTGCCGCGTACTCCGGACTCGGCGATCCGGATGACCTCGGTGGGCAGCCCGGGAGCGATGCGAGCAAAGCTGTCCCGGTCGACTTCGAGGGTTTTGAGATTGCGGGCGTTGACGCCCACCACCGACGCACCGGCCTGTAGGGCCCGGTCGGCTTCTTCTTCGGTGTGGACCTCCACCAGCGCCGTCATCCCGAGCGACTCGGTGCGGTCGAGCAGCGACGCCAGGACGTTCTGTTCGAGCGCGGCGACGATGAGCAGGATGACGTCGGCGCCATGAGCCCGCGCCTCGTGGATCTGATAGGGCCCGACGATGAAGTCTTTGCGGAGGACGGGCACCTGTACCGCGGCGCGAACCGCGTCGAGGTCGGCGAGCGAACCGCGGAACTTCCGTTCCTCGGTGAGCACACTGATGATCCGGGCTCCGCCGGACTCGTAAGCGGTGGCCAACGCGGCCGGATCGATGATGTCGGCCAGATCGCCCTTGGACGGGCTGGCCCGCTTCACCTCGGCGATGACACCGATGCCGGGTTCCCGCAACGCGGCTTGGGCGTCCTTGGGTTCCGGCGCTTTGGCCGAGGCGGCCTTGATGGACGCGAAGTCGATCACGGACTCACGTGCGGCGACGTCTGCTTTCACCCCGGCAAGTATCGAGTCAAGGACGGTTTGCGTGCTCATGATCAACCCCTTTCTCACGCTACTGGCGAGGTTGCGCGCAACACGCTAACGGCCACAGCTGCTCGTGATTTCCGTACACAAAGGGTAGCTGCGCTGCCATACCGTTCGGATTCGGGGTACCAGGCCGGTACGTGAGACGCGTCACGGTTGCCGATCGGACGGACCGACGGTCGGATCATCGCCTGTGTCGAGGGCGTCCCAAAGCATGCGTTCGTTGTTCGGCGCACCGTCCGCGGCCGCCTCGTTGGACGAGGTGCCACCACCCTCCCGAGGGTCGTTCGAGCCGGAGATTCGCCCCGACTTCTTGTCCGCCTCACGCTTGGCGAACACCTGCTCCTCGAGCTCGGCCCGGCGTGCCGCAGGCGATTTGTACTTCGACGACATGGGGGCATCCAGGGCGGCCGTCTGCAGCATGACCACGGCCCCGAGCACTGCTGCCAGCGCACCGAGAAGCACGACAATGCCTGGCAGCACCGAGGTGTCGACCTCGAGCGGCTGATACCGCGCCGGCATGTCGATCACCTTCGCGGCGTAGGTCGTGTGGTCATCGCCGGTGAGAAGGGTGATCGCGGGCAGGATCCCGAGCACGGCAATGGCCGCGACGATGACGGCGGCGATTCGCAGCGCCCACCCACGCAGAGAGGCGGCCGCAGCGATCCCGGCCAGCAGGACGATCGCGAGCGGGGTCAACAGCAGCGTCCAGTCCGAGCCTTTGACCGTGAACGTGCGGGGCGGCGCCATGCCGTCTGCGGCGATCAGTTCGGCCCACGTCATGCGTGAGGCGGCCCAGAACGCAACCGCCGCCACTCCGAGCAGAACGGCGATCACGCCGAGCCGCCGGCCACGTCCACCACCGCGACGGCCGGCCACCGCCTCACCGGACGACAGTTCGCCGGGGTTCGTCGTATCGCCGGGTTCGGTCATCGGTCGCCACCCACTCGTGACATCGTCTCGGCGGCGGCGATGGCCTTGAGGACACCTCGCGCCTTGTTGCTCGCCTCGTTGTACTCGTAGTCAGCCTGACTGTCGGCCACCACGCCTCCTCCGGCCTGCACGTAGGCCCGGCCCTCGGTCATCACCGCGGTACGGATCGCGATGGCGGTGTCCGCATCGCCGGCGAAGTCGAGGTAACCGACCACACCCCCGTACAGACCTCGCCGCGTCTTCTCGTGCTCGTCGATCAGTTCCATCGCGCGCACCTTGGGTGCTCCGGTCAGGGTCCCCGCCGGGAAGCACGCGTTCACCGCGTCGAGCGCGGTGCTGTCATCACGCAGGTGGCCCGACACCGTGGACACCAGGTGCATGACATGGCTGTACCGCTCGATGTGCCGGTAGTCGCTGACCTGCACGGTGCCCGGTTCACACACGCGGCCGAGATCGTTGCGTCCCAGATCCACGAGCATCAGGTGCTCGGAGTTCTCCTTCTCGTCCGCCAGCAGATCCTTCTCGAGCAGCAGGTCGTCCGCCTCGGTGTCCCCACGCCAGCGGGTACCCGCGATCGGATGAGTGGTTGCCACCGAATCCTTGACGGTCACAAGCGCTTCCGGGCTGGATCCGACGATCGTGAAGTCCGCGCGTCCGATGCCGGGGATGCGCAGGAGGTACATGTACGGGCTGGGGTTCGTGGTGCGCAGCACCCGGTACACGTCGATCGGATCGGCATCGGTCTGCATCTCGAAACGCATGGACGGTACAACCTGGAATGCCTCGCCGGCCTCGATCTCCGACACGAGGCTGGTGACGATGGTGCCGTACTCCTCACGGGTGCGCTGAGCAGTGAACTCCGGCTCGACCGGCCGATAGGTGGACACCGTCGAGGGCGCCGGAGCGGCGAGCGCCTCCGTCATCGTGTCGAGCCGGGCGAGCGCATCGGCGTAGGCGAGCTCGGCGCGTTCGGCGGTGCCGTCCCAGTTGACCGCGTTGGCGATCAGCGTGATGGTGCCCTCGTGGTGGTCGACTGCTGCGATGTCGGTGGCGAGCATCATCAGCATCTCGGGCAGGTGCAGATCGTTCTCGGTGGTGTCGGGCAGACGCTCGAGCCGCCGAACGGCGTCGTACGCCAGGAACCCGACGAACCCGCCGGTCAACGGAGGCAAACCGGGCAGCCGGTCCGTCGCCAAGATCTTCAACGCCTCGGCGAGTGCGGCAAGTGGGTCGCCGCCTGACGGCGCGCCGGCCGGCCTGGTCCCCCACCACGTCGCCTCCCCGTCCACGGAGGTCAACGCAGACGGTGAACCCGCCCCGATGAACGACCATCGCGACCACGAGCGCCCGTTCTCCGCCGACTCCAGCAAGAAGGTCCCGGGCCGGTCGCCGGCCAGTTTGTGGTACGTCGACAGCGGGGTCTCCGCGTCGGCGAGAACCTTGCGGGTCACCGGGACCACCCGATGGTCGGCGGCGAGGTCGAGGAACTCGGCCAGCGTGGTGGTGTCTGAGAAACCCCCGGCGGGTGCGGCGGCTGTGGTCTTGTTCGGCATCCCGACCATCATTTCATCAACGGACTTCGTCCCGGTCGGCCGCCGCTATTGACCGAGCGGTTCCCCACCGACACCCCACTGCGTGCGTGGTACCTCGGTGATCGTGACCCACACGGAATCAGGGTTCTTCCCGGTTGCGCGGGCGTAGGCCTCGGTGACCGCGGCGATGGTCTCGCGCTTGACCCGGTCGCTGAGTCCTGGGGTCTGAGAGATCTGGATCAACGGCATGTCGGCCTCACTGTTTCGCTGGGTTCTGCGTCGCTGGAATTGTGCGGTCGCTGTGGGTTCTGACGGCAGCTGCTCACGAGATGGACGTGAAGAGAACGTCCGCGTCGAAGCAACTGTGGTCGCCGGTGTGGCAAGCCCCGCCGGTCTGCTCGACCGTGAGCAGCACGGTGTCACCGTCACAGTCCAGGCGCACCTCGAGAACCTTCTGGGTGTGGCCACTGGTGGCGCCCTTGATCCACTGGGTGCCGCGTGATCTGGAGAAGTACGTGGCCTCACGGGTGGCGAGGGTTCGTTCGAGGGCGTCGTCATCCATCCACGCAACCATCAGCACATCGCCGGTCCCGGCTTCTTGCACCACCGCGCAGATCAGACCGTCGGCATTGCGCTTGAGCTTGCCGGCTGTCTCCGGGTCGAGCGACATGGGAACTCCTGGGGTTGAAACGGGCCGCGCGCTAGCGAACCGGGATGGACTCGGCCCGCATCGCGTCCTTGACCTGACCGATGGTGAGCTGGCCGAAATGGAACACCGAGGCGGCCAGCACCGCGTCTGCCCCGCAACGCACCGCAGGGACAAAATGTTCCAGCGCGCCCGCTCCGCCACTGGCGATCACCGGGACCTGGACCGCGGCCCGGACAGCGGTGATCATGTCGAGATCGAAACCGTTCTTGGTGCCGTCCGCGTCCATCGAGTTCAGCAGGATCTCCCCGACCCCGAGGTCCTGGCCGCGTCTGGCCCATTCGACCGCGTCGATGCCGGTGCCCTTACGGCCTCCGTGGGTGGTGACCTCCCAACCCGATGGGGTCGGTGACTCGCCGTCGGGCACAGTGCGGGCGTCGACGGACAGCACGATGCACTGCGATCCGAAGTGCCGGCTCATCTCGCCGAGCACATCGGGGTTGGCGATGGCGGCGGTGTTCACACCGACCTTGTCCGCACCGGCCCGCAGCAATCGGTCCACGTCGGCGACCGTGCGGACACCGCCGCCCACGGTGAGCGGGATGAACACCTGATCGGCGGTGCGCTTGACCACGTCGAGCATGGTGCCGCGGTTACCGCTGGAGGCGGTGACGTCGAGGAAGGTGAGCTCGTCGGCCCCGTCCGCGTCGTATGCGGCGGCCAGTTCCACAGGGTCGCCGGCGTCGCGCAGGTTCTGGAAGTTGACCCCTTTGACCACACGGCCGGCATCGACGTCCAGACACGGGATGACCCGTACGGCGACCGTCATCGGTATTTCTCCTTCGGAACCTCGAACGCACGTGGATCGCCGAGCTGCGAGATGAGCTCGACCAGTTCGCCGTGCACCCCTGGCCCAGCGGCCAGGATGGACGGCGAGTTGACCGTCCACGGTTCGCCCGCGAGGTCGCTGATCTGACCACCCGCAGCGAGCACCAGCGCGGCGCCCGCCGCGTTGTCCCAGGCGTGGTGGCCGAAGCTGATCGCGCCGTTGATCTGGCCACCGGCGGTCAGGGCCAGGTCGAAGCCGGTACTGCCGAACAGACGCAGTCGGGCGGTCCGTCTGCTGAGTTCGCCGAGCAACTCCACCCGGAACGACCCGGGGTAGCGCCCCCGGCTGTCGAGGTTGAAGGCACCGAAGGCCAGCATCGCTTCGTCGAGTCGCAGGGTCGGCAGCGGATCGAGCAGCTTGCCGTTGCAGGTGAGCCCGCCACCCACGAACCCGGCGTACTTCAGATCCGAGAGCGGGAGCCAGGTGAGTCCCAGCACCGGCAGTCCGTTGTGCAGCAGCGCCAGCAGGATCCCGGCCACCGGCACCCCGGCCGAGTAGTTGAACGTGCCGTCGATCGGATCGACCACCCAGACGGTGCCTTCGGTGAGGTCGGGGCCGCCGTACTCCTCGCCGTGCACACCGATCCCGGTGCGCTCCTGCAGTTCGGCCGAGATGATCCGTTCCAGCTCCAGATCGAACTCAGTGGCAAAGTCGGTGTGGCCCTTGGTGATCGCGCTGGGTGCACCCAGACCATCACGAAAGCGGGCGGTGACCGAGTCGAGCACGTCGGCCGCGGTGGCGAGCAGACGGTTCGGATCGAGGTCGGCCGGGAAACCGGGGACGTCGGTGGCGGTCATGCGGGTTCGACGTTCATGACGACACCGCCGCAAGCGCCTCCACCAGGGTGAACCGCCCGGCATACAGTGCCTTGCCCACGATGGCGCCTTCGACGCCACCCTCGACCAGACCGGCGATCGCCACGAGGTCGTCAAGAGTCGACACCCCACCTGAGGCGACGACGGGGGCATCGGTCTTCGAGGTGACCTCGCGCAGCAGTTCGAGATTGGGCCCGGTGAGGGTGCCGTCCTTGGTCACGTCGGTGACGACGTAGCGGCTACAGCCGTCGCGCTCGAGCCGGGTCAGAACCTCCCAGAGGTCGCCGCCGTCGGACACCCATCCCCGCCCTCGCAACCGGTACGAGCCGTCGACGAACTGGACGTCGAGACCCACCGCGATCCGGTCGCCGTGTTCGGCGATCGCGCGCGAGCACCACTGTGGGTTCTCCAGTGCAGCGGTGCCGAGGTTCACCCGCGCACAGCCGGTGGCGAGCGCGGCCTTGAGGGAATCGTCGTCGCGGATACCGCCCGACAGTTCGACCTTCACGTCCAGCTCACCGATCACCTCGGCCAGCAACTCGCGGTTGCTGCCCCGGCCGAACGCCGCGTCGAGGTCCACCAGATGCACCCACTCGGCACCGTCGCGCTGCCACGTCAATGCGGCCTCTCGCGGAGAACCGTAGGACGTCTCGCTGCCTGCGGCGCCCTGCACCAGCCGCACCGCCTGGCCATCGGCCACGTCGACCGCCGGAAGCAGTTCAAGTCGTGAGCTCATGCTGTGTGTCAATCCCTTTCGGTGTTCTTCGGGTCGATCTCGGCGCCACCGGCATGGGCTGCCCGGTCAACCATCCGGTTGGCCACAATACCCATCGCCGCGACCGCGACCACCAGTGCCAGCAGCGCGACGACCAGGGCGGCCAGCGGTGCGACCTGCGCCAACCAGATCACCACGGGCACCGAGAGCACCAGAACCGCCGTGCCGGCGCCGAGTGCGAACACGGCGAGTCGGGCAAAAGAGAACTGGCGCGCCGGGCTCATCGCCGTCCGCGCGTGATCGCGGTCGGGCAGGTCGAGCTCACTTCAACGACCGCACCCAGTTGCGCAGGAGCCGGGCTCCGGCGTCACCGGACTTCTCCGGGTGGAACTGGGTCGCACTCAGTGGGCCGTTCTCAACGGCGGCGAGAAATCGACCACCGTGTTCGGACCACGTGAGCTTGGCGGGTTTGAAATGTCCCTCGGAGTGCAGTTCCCATGTCTGCGCCGCATAGGAGTGCACAAAATAGAACCGCTCATCGGCGGGCATACCCTCGAAGAGGACCGAATCCGGCTCCGCCTCAACGGTATTCCAGCCCATGTGTGGGAGCACCGGGGCAGGCAGCGCACTGACCGTGCCCGGCCACTGCCCGCACCCGTCCGCCTCGACACCGAACTCGACGCCCCGTTCGAACAGGATCTGCATTCCGACGCAGATGCCCAGCACCGGGCGACCGCCGGCGAGCCGATCATCGATGATGCGGTCGCCCTTGATCTCGCGCAGCCCTTCCATGCATGTCGCGAAGGCTCCGACGCCGGGCACGACGAGTCCGTCGGCCTCCAGGGCCGTGTGTGCGTCCGAGGTAACGGTGACGTCGGCACCGGTGCGCTCGAGCGCTCGCTGCGCCGAGCGCAGATTGCCTGATCCGTAGTCGAGGATGGCGACTGTGCGGCCTTCGGTGCCGCTTCCGGTGTTGCTCACAGCGCACCTTTCGTCGAGGGAACCCCGCTCACCCGCGGGTCTGGCTCCACCGCCGCCCGCAGAGCGCGTGCCACTGCCTTGAACTGCGCCTCGGTGATGTGGTGGGGATCGCGACCGTACAGCGTGCGGACATGCAGTGCGATCTGTGCGTTCATCGCCAGGGATTCGAACACGTGCTTGTTGATCACCGTGTGGTACGGCACACCCGGATTGCCACCGATCGTGCTGGTGAGAAGGTGGTCGGGTTCTCCGGTAAACACGCAGTAGGGCCGGCCCGAGACGTCGACGATCGCCTGCGCGAGTGTCTCGTCCATGGGGATCCATGCGTCGCCGAAGCGACGGATACCCGATTTGTCACCCAACGCCTGTCGAATCGCCTGGCCGAGCACGATCGCGGTGTCCTCGACGGTGTGGTGCGCCTCGATCTCCACGTCGCCCTTCGCCGCGACGGTCAGGTCGAAACTGCCGTGTGCCCCGAACGCGGTGAGCATGTGGTCGTAGAAGGCCACCCCCGTGGAGATCTCGGTGTTGCCGGTGCCGTCGAGGTTGATCTCGACGGTGATGGATGATTCGCGGGTGGTGCGCTCGATTCGCGCGACGCGAGCCTGGGTTGTCATTGTTGTTGTCCTCCTACGAGGTCGGAGCCGGCCAGTTCGGCACTGCGTGCCAGCAGTGCGTCGTTCTCGGCGGGCAGGCCGATGGTCGCACGCAGATGCCCGGCGATGAGCATGTCCCGGATCAGCACACCGCCGTCGAGATAGTGCTGCCAGGTGGCGGTGGCGTCGGCGAAGTCGCCGAACAGGATGAAGTTGGCGTCGGAGTCGACCACGTGGAAGCCCAGGTCGGTCAGTCCCGCGGTGACCCGTTCGCGCTCGGCGACGATGGCCGCGACTCCCGCGAGGGTGTCGTCGGCGTGCCGCAGTGCCGCGCGCGCGGCAGCCTGCGTGATCACCGAGAGGTGATACGGCAAACGGACCAGCAACAGGGCGTCGATCATGGCCGGGTCGGCGGCCAGGTAACCGAGCCGTCCTCCGGCGAAGGCGAACGCCTTGCTCATGGTCCGGCTGACAACAACCGTGGCCGGGAACTCCTCGATCAGGGCGACAGCGCTCGGTGCCGCGGAGAACTCCGCATAGGCCTCGTCGACGATGACGATGCCGGGCGCCGCCGCCGCGACTGCCCGCATCTCGTCCAGCGGTATCGAGCCACCCGTCGGATTGTTCGGCGACGTCAGGAACACCACGTCGGGCCGCAGTTCCTCGATCGCGGCCAGTGCCACGTCGAGGTCGAACGAGAAATCGGCGCTGCGCTTGGCCTCGATCCAGGTGGTGTCGATACCCGTGGAGATGATCGGATGCATCGAGTACGAGGGCACGAATCCGAGTGCCGTTCGTCCCGGCCCGCCGAAGGCCTGCAACAACTGCTGCAGCACTTCATTGGATCCGTTTGCTGCCCACAGGTTCTCGACACCGAGCCGAATGCCGGTCCGGGTGGTGAGGTATGCGGCCAGATCCGTACGCAGGGCAACGGCGTCGCGATCGGGATAGCGGTGCAACTGACTTGCCGCAGCACGCACCGACTCTGCCAGGTCGTCGACCAGTGCCTGCGACGGTGGGTGCGGGTTCTCGTTGGTGTTCAGCCGATAGGGGACTTCCAGTTGCGGTGCGCCATAGGGTGATTGGCCCCTCAGCGACTCGCGGAGCGGAAGGTCGTCCAACCCGATGCGGCTACTGGGAGCGCTCACCGCTGCTCGCCGCCGGTACTGTCCACCGCGCCGGCGAACCGCAGGCGGACAGCTTCGCCGTGGGCGGGAAGATCCTCGGCACGCGCAAGTGTCTGCACATGCCCGGAGACCTCTTTGAGAGCGGCCTCGTCGTAGTCGATGACGTGCACGCCACGCAGGAATGTCTGTACCGACAGTCCCGAACTGTACCGAGCCGACCCCGATGTGGGCAGCACGTGATTGGAACCCGCGCAGTAGTCACCCAGACTGACCGGCGAAAAGTCGCCGACGAAGATGGCGCCGGCGCTGTGCACCTGCGCCGCAACACCCTTGGCATCGCGGGTCTGGATCTCGAGGTGCTCGGCCGCGTAGGCATTGACCACCCGGAGTCCCTGCTCGATGTCGTCGACGAGGATCACCCCTGATTGCGGTCCGCCCAGCGCGGTGCGTACCCGTTCGCTGTGTGTGGTGCGCTCGATCTGTACTTCGAGTTCGGCCTCCACTGCATCGGCCAAGGCCGTGCTGTCGGTGACCAGGACAGACGCAGCCATCACATCGTGCTCGGCCTGACTGATGAGATCGGCGGCCACATTGACCGGGTTCGCCGAATCGTCCGCGAGGATCGCGATCTCGGTGGGCCCTGCCTCCGAGTCGATCCCGACAACGCTGCGGCACAACCGTTTTGCGGCGGTGACGTAGATGTTGCCGGGGCCGGTGATGAGGTCGACCGGGTCGAGGTCGGTGCCATCGGTGTCGGTGCCGCCGTAGGTGAGCAGTGCCACCGCCTGCGCGCCGCCCACCGCCCACACCTCGGTGACCCCGAGCAGCGCGCACGCCGCCAAGATGGTCGGGTGCGGCCTGCCACCGAACTGCGCCTGAGGCGGGGAACTGACCACCAGGGTGTCGACGCCGGCTTCCTGGGCAGGCACCACGTTCATCACGACACTGGAGGGGTACACGGCGTTGCCGCCGGGCACGTACAGACCCACGCGGCTCACGGGGATCCAGCGCTCGGTCACCGTTCCGCCTGGACTGACCTCAGTTGTCACATCGGTGCGGCGCTGGTCGGCGTGCACCTTCCGAGCCCGGTCGATGGACTCGGTGAGTGCGGCGCGGACGTCCGGGTCGATGTCGGCCAGAGCCTGGTCGATCAACTCGGCCGGGACCCGCACGGTGTCGGGTGCGACGCCGTCGAACTTTTTCCCGTACTCCAGGGCGGCCTCGGCCCCGCGGTCGCGGATCGCGTCGATCACCGGCTTGACCTGTCCGAGGACTGCGTCGACGTCGGTCGCGCCGCGCGGCATCGCCCGGCGCAGTTGAGCAGTGGTGGCACGGGCACCGCGTAGGTCGGTGCGGGCAAGCATCGGCGAATACTCCTGACGGGTGGGTCGGCGATCCATAGTGCGCTATGGATCCGAGTTCAAGGATATGCGGTGCGGCCAGCCGTTTTCACCGGCGGCCCTACGATCAGTACATGGTCTTCGTCGTCCGCCTGCTGATCAACGCCATCGCGATCTGGATGGCCGCGGCGCTCGTCTCCGGCATCTCCATCGCCACCGACGGCCGCGACACGTCCGCACAGGTCCTGATCGTCCTGTTCATCGCCCTGGTGTTCACCGTGGTGAACACCGCGATCAAGCCGGTGGTGAAACTGCTGTCGATCCCCCTGCTGATCCTCACACTCGGCTTGTTCACGCTGGTCATCAACGCTTTGATGCTGCTGCTGACCGCGTGGATCACCGACTCCACCGAGTTCGGGCTCAGCATCGACGGGTTCTGGACCGCGGTGTGGGGGTCGGTGATCATCTCGATCGTCAACTTCCTGCTCGGCGCGCTTGTTCCCGATCGCAGATCGCGGGACCGGAGACAAGCGCGTCAGACGTTCAGATGACGACCGGCGGGTTCACAGCGTCGAGTTGTCGATGACAAACCGGTAGCGGACGTCGGATGCGATCACCCGCTCGTAGGCCTCGTTGATCTGCTGTGCGGGGATGACCTCGATCTCCGACCCCAGATCGTGCTCGGCGCAGAAGTCCAACATCTCCTGGGTCTCGGCGATGCCGCCGATCATCGAGCCGGCCAGCGAACGCCGGTTCGCGGTCAGGGACATCGCCCGGACCGAGATCGGCTTCTCCGGCAGCCCGAGTTCCACCAGCGTGCCGTTCAGCGCGAGCATGCCCATGTACTTGTTGATGTCGAAGTTGACCGACACCGTGTTGATGATGAGATCAAACTTTCCGCGCAGTTGCTTGAACGTTGCCGGGTCGTCGGTGGCGTAATAGTGCTGCGCGCCGAGCCGCAATCCGTCTTCCATCTTCTTGAGGGATTGCGAGATCACACTCACCTCGGCGCCCATGGCCGCAGCGATCTTGACGCCCATGTGACCCAGTCCCCCGAGACCGATGATCGCGACCCGTTTGCCCGGCCCCGCACCCCAGTGCCGCAACGGCGAGTAGGTGGTGATCCCGGCGCACAACAGCGGAGCTGCCACATCGAGCCCCAAGGAATCGGGGATGCGGAGCACGTAATTCGCGTCGACCACCACTTCTTGGGCGTATCCACCGGTGGTCGGCTCGCCGTTGCGACCGGTCGAGTTGTACGTGCCGACCATCCCGCGCCTGCAGTACTGCTCCTGGCCGAGGACGCAGGCCTCGCACTCACGGCATGAATCGACAAAGCACCCGACTCCCACCCGGTCGCCGACCTGGTACTTGGTCACCTCGGAACCGATCTCCGAGACGGTTCCCGCGATCTCGTGACCGGGCACGACGGGGTATGCGGTGTTGCCCCATTCGTTGCGAGCGGTGTGGATGTCCGAGTGACAGATCCCGGCGTACGCAACCGCGATGCGAACATCGTGCGGACCCACCTCACGAGTGTTGATGGTGGTGGGGACCAGCTCTTCCGTCGCGGACATCGCGGCGTAGGCATTGACGGTCGGCACGTGTTCTACCTCCAGGGGATTGGCGTTGGTGGTGCGAATGAATGGCGTCGAGCGCCGTATTCAATCGTACAGACGCATATGTCCCCGGCCCCGTTCGCTGAGTCAGCGCGAACGCAGGCCTTGCGTCGATGTGCAGGAGTTGCAGAACCTGCGGACGGACACAAATCCGGCCGTTGCGGAGAACTAGTCGCCGACCCAATCGAATCCTAGGTCGAGCGCGATGACCGAGTGGGTCAACGCTCCGACAGCGAGGTAGTCGACACCGGTTCGGGCGTAGTCCTCGGCGACATCCAGACTCAGACCACCCGAGGACTCGAGTTTGGTCTTCGGCGACCGCGAGTTCCTGCGCTGCACCGCCATCTGGGTCTGCCACAACGGGAAGTTGTCCAGCAGAACCAGCTCCGCCTCCAGCAGCAGTGCCTCGTCGAGCTGTTCGAGCGAGTCCACCTCGACCTCACACGGCAGGTCCGGCGACGCGGCACGCACCGCCTGCAACGCGGCCGTGACAGAACCCGCCGCGGCCACGTGGTTGTCCTTGATCAGTGCAGCGTCGCCCAACCCCATGCGGTGGTTCTCTCCCCCGCCACACCGCACCGCGTACTTCTGGAGCGATCGCATGCCGGGCAACGTCTTTCGGGAATCACGGACCTTGGCGCCGGTGCCATCGAGCTCGGCGACCCACTGCGCGGTGGCGGTGGCGATCCCCGACAGATGACACAGGAGGTTCAATGCAGTGCGTTCGGCGACAAGCAGTCCGCCGACCGGGCCCCGCAACGTCGCGACGACCGTGCCCGGTTCGACCACCGCGCCGTCCTCGAGGCGGTCGAGCACCTCGTATGCGCCGGTGCCGATCACCGCATCGAACACCTGTAGTGCAACGTCGAGGCCGGCGAGTACACCGGATTGCCGGCTGCCGAGGGCCACGGTCGCAACTGCTCCCTCGGGAACCGTTGCGGCCGTGGTGACGTCGGGTCCGTAGCGCAGATCCTCGTCCAGTGCGGTCGCGATCAGTGCGGCGACCTCAGCGGTGCCGGCAGGGTTGCCCGCCGTCACTCCCCCGACCCCGGATTGCCGATCTCGATCATCCGCTGCACGCTCAGCCGGGCGCGCTCGGCCGTGGCGGCGTCGACGTGCACCTCGTCCTTGCCCTCGGTGAGGCAGCGCAGCAGAGCGGCCGGGGTGATCATCTTCATGTACGGGCATGACGCGCGGTCGTTGACTGCCTGGAAATCGACGTCCGGGGCAGCCTTGCGCAGCTGGTGCAGCATGCCGACCTCGGTGGCCACCAGCACCTGTGTTGCGCCGGTGGCGCGGGCGGCGTCGAGCATTCCACCGGTGGAGAGGATCTTGACCTTGTCCGCCGGCACGAAGCCCTCGCCCGCGAGATAGAGAGCCGAAGTGGCGCAACCACATTCGGGGTGCACGTACAACTCGGCGTCCGGGTGGGTCCGGGACTTCTCCGTCAGCTCATCACCGTTGATACCGGCGTGCACGTGACACTCGCCGGCCCAGATCTGCATGTTCGTACGGCCGGTCACCCGCTTGACGTGGGCTCCCAGGAACTGGTCGGGGAGGAAGAGCACCTCACGGTCGGGGTCGATGGAGTTGACCACATCGACGGCGTTCGACGACGTGCAGCAGATATCGGTGAGACCCTTCACCTCTGCTGTCGTGTTGACGTAGGAGACGACCACCGCATCCGGGTAGTCGGCCTTCCAGGCCCGCAGGTCCTCGGCGGTGATGGAGTCAGCGAGCGAACATCCGGCCCGCTCGTCCGGGATGAGCACCCGCTTGTCGGGGCTGAGGATCTTGGCCGTCTCCGCCATGAAGTGCACGCCACAGAAGATGATCTCGTCGGTCTCGGCCTCGGCCGCGATGCGCGACAGCGCAAGGGAGTCGCCCACGTGGTCGGCGACGTCCTGGATGGCGGGCAACTGATAGTTGTGGGCCAGCAAGGTCGCGTTGCGTGCCTTGGCCAGGCGCTTGATCTCGGCGAACCATTCGGGCGTGGGGTCGACTCCGGTGTAGAGAGGTGCGGTAGAGCCGATCGGGAGTTCCGTGGTGGTCATGTCCAACCACCTCCTGTTCGTGGCGCCGACCTACGGTGGCCGGCCTGGGATACTGGGCTGGGGTTTTCGACTGTAGATCGAAAACCTCGACCCGATCGTAGCACTCGCCCGCCACGGGCCACCGAAAGGCCGCATCCGCGACCCCCTCGACATGGTCAAACAGGGCACCGGACACCCACTACACTCGCAGCCATGCCTGCGCCGAGCGTCTTTCATGAAGTGCTCTGCGCCGTGTTCCAGGTGCGCGAATCGGGTGACTCCGACGCTCCCCAACTCTCGGTCTTGCTGTGGCAGCGGGCGTTCGACCCGCAGGCCGGATCGTGGTCGCTGCCCGGCGGCGGCCTTCGAGCCGACGAGGACCTCAAGACCTCGGCGCTGCGGCAATTGGCCGAGAAGGTCGACGTGCGCGAAGTCGCCCACCTCGAGCAACTGTCGGTCTTCTCCGACCCCAAACGGATGCCCGGACCGCGTGTCATCGCGTCCTCATATCTCGGTATGGTGCCGTCCGACTCACAGCCGAATCTGCCACCCGACACCCGATGGCACCCGGTCTCGCAACTACCGGAGATCAGTTTCGACCACAGCCAGATCGTCGAACGGGCACGGTCGAGACTGGCTGCGAAGTTGTCGTACACGAACATCGCGTTTGCACTCGCGCCCGCCGAGTTCTCGATGTCGGCTCTGAGCGACATCTACTGCGCCGCCCTCGGCTACCCGGTGGACTCGACGAATCTGCTGCGCATCCTGTCCCGCCGCGGCGTGATCACCGCAACCGGAACAGTCGGGCGGACCGGCCCGTCGGGTGGGCGGCCACCGGCGCTCTACCGTTTTGCCGACAAACAACTGCGCATCACCGACGAGTTCGCGACGCTCCGCCCGCCGCCCTGACCCGCCGCGAACGCGCTCACCCGGTCCGCGTGTGTTCGGCCAGTTTTGTCAGGAGAACCGCGAGGGAAGCGACCTCGTCGTCGCTGAGCGCGTCGAAAGGCAGGGGCGCCGGATCCTCGACCGCTCGTGCCGCATCGAGCATCTCCCGCCCCGCCTCGGTCAACGACACCACCTTGCTGCGCCGGTTGGCCGGATCCGTTCGACGGTCCACCAGTCCCCGCTGCTCCAGCTCTGTCACGGCCACCGTGGCGGCAGGTGCGTCCACCGTGGCCGCCGACGCCAGCTGCTTCATGGTGAGTGGACCCCCGTCGAGCCGGCTCAGCATCCGGAATCGACTGAACGGCAACCCCGTTTGGTCGATCACCGCGCGGCGCCACGTCTCGCGGTTACTGTGCACCAGCGTCGTCATCGTGCGCCACACCTCGTCACGCTGATCCCCCATCACCGGCCCCTGCCGCCGGCGGGGGTGTGATGCGTCGGCTGGACGATCGGCTTCTCGTCAGACTCGGCGAACAGGTCGGCAACCCGCGACGTGGTGCGCGCCGACGCCTCTGTGGTGGAGAAGATCCCCAGTCCTGCGATGGTGAGGGCGAGTCCCGCGGTCACCCACCACAGCGGAGCCATCGCGGAGACGGACACCGGCGACTCGGGTCCTGCCGCGATCACCGACCCGGCAATGGTTCCCGACAGCGCCACCCCCACGCTGATCCCGAGTTGGCGGCTCGTCGATGCGATCGCCGACGCAGCACCTGCGCGTTCGCGCGGCATCCCGCTGACGGCAGCCGTGGTGATCGGCGCGTTCACGGTTCCGAAACCGACCCCGAACATGCCGAAGACGATGAGCATCTGCCAGTTGGGGGTGTTCGGTCCCAGTTGCGTGAGCAGGCTCGATGCCAATGCGAGCATCACACCCGCGAACACCAGGGATGGGCGCGTTCCATAGCGGCCCACCAGGCGTCCGGACAACGGCGAGCAGATGATGGTGCCGATCGCGATCGGCAGGAACATCAGACCCGTCTCGACCGGGGAGTAGCCGCGAATTCCCTGCAGGTAGATCGACATCATGAACAGGAACGCGCCATAGGCGGCAAAGGCGCAGATGCCGGTGACGGTGGCCGCCGAGAACGGGATGCTGCGGAAGAACCGTAGTTCGATGAACGGGTCGGTCCGGCGCAGTTCGTACGCGCAGAAACCGCCGAAGGCGACGATCGCCACCACAAAGATCCCGATCGTCCGCCAATCAGTCCAGCCCATGCCGGGCCCCTCGATCAACCCGATGACAACACCAGCCATGAACGTGATCGCCAGGCCTTGTCCGATGGGGTCGAGTCCGCGAACGCGTTGCGACTTCGATTCGGGCACAACAACAATGGTGGCGATCACCGCGATCAGGCAGATCGGGAGGTTGATCAGGAACACCGACTGCCAACTGAACAGATCGATGAGCACGCCGCCCACGATCGGGCCGAGCGCCATCGAGACCCCGACCACCGCACCCCAGACGCCGACCGCCCGAGCACGTTCGACCCGGCCCGAGAACGTCTGGGTGATGATGGACATGGCCACCGGATTGAGCATCGAACCGCCCACCGCCTGGAGGAATCTGGCGGCGATGAGGACCTCGACGCTGGGTGCCAGGCTGCACAGAAGCGAGCCCAGAGCGAACAACGTCAGGCCGATCTGGAACACCCGCCGCCGCCCGAATCGGTCTGCGGTGGTTCCGGCGAGCATCAGCAAACTGGCCAACACCAGCGTGTAGACATCGATCACCCACTGCAATTCGGTGGGCGTGGCTTCGAAGTCACTCCTGATCGACGGGATCGCGACGTTGACGATGGTCGCGTCCATCGAGACGATCAGCAGGCTGAGACAGCAGGTCGCGAGAATCGCCACCTTGCGATTGCGACTGAGATCCTCGACTGGTTTGGTCACGAAACTATTGTGAAACTACAACTGTTTCTGCGCAAGTGCCTGTGCAGCACGTCACTCTCGGTGCGACACACTCGCTTCGACGGGGGCACCCTCGTCGGTCGTCGACTCGCGGGGTTCGCCGCGTTCAAGGGCGACCAGCAAGATGATGGTGACCAGCGCAGTCAGAGGCGCGATCACCAGCAGTGCCCACGAGAATCCGACTCCTCCGGAGATGTCGAGCTGGGCGCCGACGATGCGCAGGCTGGGCGGCTGGGTGAACTCCTGCCCTATCGCCACCCCATCTCGACCCGAAAAGCGCAGACGCGCAATGGCATCGCCCACCCATACCGCCCCGACACCGGCCGTGATCGTCGACAGGGTCAACACCACCACGCCCAACGGACCACGGAGTAGCGGAGATACCCAGAGCACCACGGCAAGCACCACACCGGCGGCCAGTGCCACGCAGAAGAAGATCGCCAGGGCGGAGAACTCGGTGCCGGCGTCGCCGGTGGCCACCGCCCTGCCCGATTCGATCACCCGACCGTCGATGCCCGGGGTGAGCAGTCCCCAGATCACTCCCCATGCGATAGCGACCAACACAATCCCCGCCACGACCAGCGCGGCCGCCGATGCGGAAGGCGACAACGCCCGGCGCGAACCGGTCAACGCTGTGCCAGCTCCACCGAGTCGACCGTGCCGTGTCGTGAGCAGCGCGCGGACCATCCGTCAGGACGGACTTGAACGACCATCCGGCGCCCACACTGGCCGCAATATCGTGGCGGCTCCAGACCCAACTGCGCGGCCTTGGGCACCGAGTCCGGGTGCTCGAGCTCCAACCGCACGCCCGTGTACACCCCGAAGGTGAGAGGCGCGGCCAGTGGCGCGGGGATGTCGGTCATCGTCGGAGCGTTCCTTGAGATGCGAACTGTCAGATCGAGTCGTTGAGGGCCTTGATCGGCATCTGCAGCTCTTCGAGCAGATCCAGATCGGTCTCGGCCGGACGGCCGAGGGTGGTGAGGTAGTTACCGACGATGACCGCGTTGATCCCGCCGAGGATGCCCTGCTTGGCGCCGAGGTCACCGAGGGTGATCTCCCGGCCACCGGCGAACCGCAGGATGGTGCGCGGCAGCGCCAGGCGGAAGGCGGCGACCGCTTTGAGCGCTTCTGCGGCCGGCAAGACGTCGAGGTCGCCGAACGGGGTGCCGGGACGCGGGTTCAGGAAGTTCAGCGGGACCTCGTCGGGATCGAGTGCCGCCAGATCCGCTGCGAACTCGGCGCGCTGCTCGAGCGACTCGCCCATGCCGAGGATGCCGCCGCAGCACACCTCCATACCGGCCTCGCGAATCATCTTCAGCGTTCCGAACCGCTCCTCCCAGGTGTGGGTGGTGACCACGTTCGGGAAGTGCGAACGCGCGGTCTCCAGGTTGTGGTTGTAGCGGTGTACACCCATCGCCTTGAGCTCATCGACCTGTTCCTGCGTCAACATGCCCAGGCTGCAGGCGATCTGGATGTCGACCTCAGCGCGGATCGCTTCGATGCCGGCAGCAACCTGCGTCATAAGGCGCTTGTCGGGACCACGTACCGCCGCGACGATGCAGAACTCGGTGGCGCCGGACTTCGCGGTCTGCTTGGCGGCCTCCACGAGAGCCGGGATGTCGATCCACGCGCTGCGCACCGGTGATGCGAACAAGCCGGACTGCGAGCAGAAATGGCAGTCCTCGGGGCAACCGCCGGTCTTGAGCGAGATGATGCCTTCGACCTCGACCTCCGGCCCGCAGTGCTTCATCCGCACGTCGTGCGCGAGCTGCAGAAGATCGGTCAGTTTTTCGTCGGGCAGCTGCAGGATCTGCAGTGTCTGCTCTTTGTCGAGCCCTTCACCGCGTTCCAACACCTGCTCGCGCGCGACGTCCAGAATGTCTGTGCGTACTGGTGCCTGGGTCACGTGGGGCCTCCCTCTTGTCATGAGTATTGCGGGTCTCAGTGTGCCCTATCACCGTGGGCGGTCAGTTTGGGGTGGGACACATGGCGGTCAGCCAATCGCGATCGAACCATCCAACTGCCTGCGACACGAAGGCCTGCCGGTCTAAAGTACCCGCCCCGGCGGGCACCTTCCCGACGATGGGCACGCCGGTGACCTGCGGCAAGTCCTCGAGATTGGACCGTTCGGCAAGATCCGGCTCGACGGGCCAGGACCCGATCACCACCCCGGCACACTCGAGTCCCGCCCCGGTGATCGCGCGGACGGTGAGTTCGGTGTGGTTCAAACTGCCCAGTCCCGGTGCAGCGACCACGAGTACACGCGCACCGATGGCCGCGGCGACATCGAGGATGGTCAGATCGACAGCCAGCCGGACCAGCACACCGCCGGCGCCCTCCACGAGGACAAGATCGGACCCGGCCAGACCGTCCACTGCCGCAACGATGTCGGACAACTGCACCGGGGGGGCGCCTTCGTTACGGGCCGCACGCTCGGGGGCCAGTGGATCCCGGAAACGGGCACCTTCCGCCGTTGTCCTGACGCCGGCGAGACGCACGACTTCATCGATGTCGCCGGGATCGTCCGGACCGACCCCGGTCTGGGCGGGTTTGCACACGGCGACGTCGAGGCCACGAGCCATCACCGCTGCAGCGAGGGCCGCAGTGGTGATGGTCTTGCCCACTTCGGTGGATGTACCGGTGATGACCAGATTCACTGGTCAGAGCCCGTTCAGCACGGAGGTCACCACGCCGGCCACCGTGCGGATGTCGTCGTCGGTGAGGTCGGCGCGCACGGTGAGACGCAGGCGAGAAGTTCCAGGCGGTACCGACGGCGGCCGGAAACACCCGACCAGCACACCCTGTTCGCGACACCGTTGCGCCGCCAGCAGAGCCTGAGCGGGATCGCCCACAATGATGGAGACGACGGCAGCCTCTGGCGGTTCGCCGCCGCACAAGTGCGCCAGCAGTGCCGCGTTCGTCCGTACCCGTTCGGACAGACCCGGTTCGTCGCGGAGCACCGCGAGGGCGGCCTGGGCGGCTCCCGCCGCGGCCGGCGCCAGCCCGGTGTCGAAGATGAAGCTACGGGCCCGGTCGATGAGGTGGTCGCGGACCGCCTCTGTACCGAGCACCACTCCCCCTTGTGCGCCAAGGGATTTCGAGAGCACTGTGGTGGTCACCAGATCAGCGGCGCCGGCCAGACCCACCTCGTCCAGTACGCCGCGCCCGCCGGAGCCACGGACGCCCAACGCGTGCGCCTCGTCCACCAGCAGGATCGCTCCATGCTCGCGGGCGGCGGCGTACAACTCGGCAACCGGTGCGATCTGACCGTCGATCGAGTAGACCGAGTCGGTGACGATCATGGCCCGCTGTTCGCTGCGTTCGGCGAGCTCGCGCCTGACGGCCTCGTGGTCGCCACGATCGACCACCACCACTCGTGCGCGCGAGAGCCGGCAGCCATCGATCAGCGATGCGTGGGCGCCACCGTCGCTGATGATCACGTCTCCGCGGCCCATCAGAGCGGCCACCGCCCCGACGTTGCCGAGATACCCGGACGAGAAGACCAGCGCCGACGGGTAACCGAGGAACTCGGCCAGATCCCGCTCCAGCGCCTCGTGCAGGGAGGTGGTGCCGGTGACCAGCCGCGACGATGTGGAGCCCGCACCCCAGGTGTCGAGCGCGGCGTGCGCGCCGGCCAGGACCCGGGGATCGCAGGACAGCCCGAGATAGTCGTTGGACGCCAGATTGATCAGCGCGTTGTCCGCCACGCGCGGCACCAACGTGCGGTGCAGCCCGGCGGCCTCACGGACGTCGGCAGCCTCGGCCAGCCAGTCCAGGGCGCTGTCCGAATCTGTGTTTCTGTCGGTCGGGGCAAGTGGTTTCACTGACGAACAGAGTCTCATAACGCTTCGGCTGCGGCGGGCGAGGGTTGAGCCGTGCAGGCACGGACCGCAGCCGACACCCCACCGATCAGAACGTCGAGGTCGTCGTCGGTACACACATACGGAGGCATCGTGTAGATGTTGTCGCGGAACGGCCGTAGCCACACCCCCGCCGACACCGCGGCGTCCGTCGCCGCAGCCATGTCGACGGGGTGGTCGAGTTGCACCACCCCGATGGCGCCCTTCACCCGGACGTCACGGACGCCAGGGAGGTCGGCGAGAGGGCTCAACCCTTCCCGTAGTCGATCGGCGATGTGGGCGACCCGATCGCGCCACCCGGACGCGAGTAGCAGTTCGGTGGATGCCACGGCCACCGCACACGTGAGCGGGTTCGCCATGAATGTGGGCCCGTGTGCCAGTACCCCCACGTCGGACCGCGAGATCGTGTCCGCGATGTCGCGGGTACACAACGCTGCCGCCATGGACAGATAGCCACCGGTGAGCGCTTTGCCGATGCACATGATGTCCGGGGACACCCCGGCGTGGTCGGCGGCGAACAACTCTCCGGTCCGGCCGAACCCCGTGGCGATCTCGTCGAAGATGAGGAGTACACCCTGCTCATCGCAGATCCGGCGCAGCTCGCCGAGGTAACGGGGATCGTGAAATCGCATCCCGCCTGCACCTTGGACCACCGGTTCGACGATCACGGCGGCGAGTTCACCGCGATGCTCGGACACGAGGTCTTCGAGCTCTGTGACGTACTCCACGTTGAACTCGGACGGCGGCGCCGACGCGAACACCTGACTGGTGAGCACGTCGGTCCACAGCGAGTGCATCCCGCCTTCGGGGTCACAGACGCTCATGGGGGTGAAGGTGTCGCCGTGGTAGCCGCCGCGCCACGTCAGCAGGCGGGTGCGGCCGGCTTCGCCCCGGGCCCGCCAGTACTGCAGGGCCATCTTGACCGCGACCTCGACCGACACGGACCCGGAGTCGCAGAAGAACACGGTCTGCAACGGATCGGGGGTTATCTCGACGAGCAGCTCGGCGAGCCTGGCTGCAGGTTCGTGGGTGAGACCACCGAACATCACATGCGCCATCGAGTCGAGCTGGGTGCGTGCCGCAGCGTCGAGCACCGGGTTCCGGTAGCCGTGGATCGCGGCCCACCACGAACTCATGCCGTCGACAACCGTGGTCCCGTCCGCGAAGGTCAGGCGGACACCCGACGCCGACCTGACAACGCGGGGAACGGGGTCCGGATGCGGCATGGTCCCGTACGGATGCCAGATCATCTCCGAGTCGATCCGGGTGATCTGTTCTTCCGCCATGGGAGGCCGATTGATCTGAGATTCGGGCAATGTGGGCACCTACCCACCCTAATGAGCGCGCCGCGGCGTTCCAGGCCGGGGATTCTAAGGTGCAACAGGTAGATTACGTGCCGGAACCGCCCACCCCGAAGCTGTGACGACACCGATTTCAGCGCCACCGAACAAGTGAGACTAGAGAGCAGTTGACAGCCGCACCCAGCGTTGAGAAGAGGCCACCGGCGGTACCCGCCGACACGGTCCCCAGCTACCGCACCGACCTCGACGGTCTGCGGGGCCTGGCCATCGTCTTGGTGGCGTGCTTCCACATCTGGTTCGGGCGGGTGTCCGGCGGTGTCGACGTGTTCCTCACCCTGTCGGGGTACTTCTTCGTCGGCTCCCTGCTGCGGCACGTCATCGTCAGCGCACAGAACGAGCATGCCGGACTCTGGCCCACGATCAACCCGGTCAAACGACTGACCCGGCTCGGCAGGCGACTGCTGCCCGCGCTCGTCGCGATCTTGGTTGTCATCAGCCTCGGTACATTGCTCATCTTCCCCGAGACCCGCTGGCGGGCGACGGGCCAAGAGGTCATCGCGAGCCTGTTCTACTACCAGAACTGGCATCTGGCGTTCAATTCGCAGGACTACACGGCGGCCAGTTCGGCGAACAGTCCTCTGCAGCATCTGTGGTCGATGTCGGTACAGGGCCAGTTCTTCGTGCTGACCATGCTCACCGCCCTGGCGGTCGCCGGGATCATCACGGTGCTGGTGCGTGCCGGAGTGCGCAAGCTGGCCGACCCCACGGTCATCCGCATCCTGATCGGCGTATCGCTCCTCGGGGTGGCCGCCGTGTCGTTCTACTGGGCGCACATGCGGATGGACGTCAACCAGCAGTTCAATTACTACGACACCATCTCCCGCGTGTGGGAGCCTCTCGCCGGCGGTCTACTCGCCGTCTGGATGCCGAAATGGCGGGTTCCCAACGTCATCCGCAACATCGTCGCCGTCGCCGCCCTGGGACTGATCATCACCTGTGGCTGGTGGATCGTGGGTGTCGAGCAGTATCCCGGACCGTGGGCGCTGGTTCCCGTACTGTCGACGCTCGCCATCATCTGGTCGGGCGCGACCGCGCTGCAGCACGGCCCGAAGTCGGGACAACCGGTTGTCAATCACGCACTGTCCGCCCGACAGATGGTGTGGCTGGGGTCGATCTCCTATTCCCTCTACCTGTGGCACTGGCCGCTGCTGATCTTCTACCTGACGTGGCGTGACAAGAACCATGCGTCGATCGTCGAGGGAACCGTTCTCATCGCGGTGTCCATCGCGATGGCATGGCTGACCAAGAGGTACATCGAAGAGCCACTGCGAGCACCCCGGTCGGTGTCGATCCACAAAGAAGATCCGCCGCACAAGGGCACCCCGACGCGTCACCACCACCCGACGCACGCAGCCACGGTGAACCCGTGGCGAGCCAGACTCCTGGACTACACCACTGTGGTGACCAGCGTGCTGATCGTGAGCGCGGTGGTGATGACGGTCGGTTTCAAGGCCTGGGACTACCACGTGACCCACATGACGGTGGACACCACCAAGCTCGATCCCCGTGTCTACCCCGGTGCCCGGGCGCTCCTCGACAACGCCCCGGTCCCCCACGTCGACCCCCAGCCATCTGCACTACAGGTCGTCAACGACCTGCCGGTGACCTCGTTCAACGGCCACATCAGCGACTTCGACGACACCGGGGTGCACGTCGGGGTGTACGGCGATCCGTTGGCCACCAAGACGATTGCGCTGGCAGGCGGCTCGCACGCGGAATACTGGATCACGGCGCTCGACATCATCGGCAAACAGAACCACTTCAAGGTGAAGACCTATCTGAAGATGGGCTGTCCGCTGTCCACCGAGCTGGTGCCGAAGCAACGCGGAGTTCCCTATCCGCAGTGTCATGACTGGGTGCAGAAAGTGGTCCCGCAAATCATCGCCGACAAGCCGGATGCACTGTTCACCAACACAACCCGGCCGCGCGACGACGGGCCCGGCGACTGGGTGCCCGGCGACTACCTGCCGATCTTCGACCAGTTCGCCCAGGCGAACATCCCCATCCTCGGGATACGCGACAGCTCGTGGCCCCACAACGCCGACGGACCGATCAACACCCCGGATTGCCTGGCCAACACCCGCGACAGCGACAACTGCGACACCGCGCGTTCCGCCTCCTTCGCGCCGACAAACCCCACGCTCGACATCGTGGCGGACCACCCGAACGTCTTGCCGCTCGATCTGACGGACGGCATGTGCGACGACACGACCTGCCCTGCCGTGGTCGGGAACATCACCGTTTACCACGACTGGCATCACCTGAGTGCGACCTATGTGCGCAGTCTCACAGCCGAACTGCAACGTCAGATGCAAGCCGCGCTGCCCTGGACCTGAACCACCCTCTACTCTTCCGGTGATCTGGTGCGATGGCTCCGCACTGACAGTGCCGCGGGCCTCCGCGAACAGTAGGGTCATCAACATGAAAATGCGAGGGTGCCCATGACATCAACCCCCGGAAGCGACGCGTCGTCCGCCAGAACCGTGGACGATTCGACCGGCTCTGACGACGTCGCGGTGGCCGTCCACGGCACCACCGCCGACGCCACAGGCGGCGTGGTCGAGGAGCTGATGGTGTGGCCGGGTACCGCATATCCCCTCGGCGCCACGTTCGATGGAGCCGGTACCAACTTCTCGCTCTTCTCCGAAGTGGCCACCGCCGTGGACCTGTGCCTGATAGGTCCTGACGGGTCTGAGACACGCGTGCCCCTCGAAGAGGTCGATGGCTACGTCTGGCACGCCTACCTGCCGTCGATATCGCCCGGTCAGCTCTACGGCTATCGGGTCCACGGCCCCTACGACCCTCGCCAGGGCCATCGCTGCGACCCCTCCAAGCTGTTGGTCGATCCGTACGGCAAGGCATTCCATGGCGAGTTCGACGGCGACGCGTCCCTGTACTCATACCCGATCGTGCTCGACGAAACTCCGCAGGAACAGGAGTCGACCGAGCCCGCGGCCGACACGAACGGCGGCAACGACGCGAGAACGCAGCCCGACACCGACACCGACACGCTGGCTTTGCTCGATGCCGGTTCGGAGAACGGCGTCACCGCAGGGTCAGACCAGCCCACAGACCCGTCCGTTGACATCGAAAACGTCGCGACCGCAACCACTCTCGAGTCCTCGGATGACGACGACGATGGCTCGGCAGCACCCGCACAGGAGCCCACGCCCCAACCGCGATCAGAATCGACGCCCGACCCCCTGTTCGGCGAACCTCCCAGGCTCGACTCGCTGGGACACACGATGACGTCGGTGGTGATCAACCCGTTCTTCGACTGGCAGCACGATCGGTCTCCCAATCGCCCGTACTACGAGACCATCATCTATGAAGCCCACGTCAAGGGCATGACGGCAACCCATCCCGAAGTGCCCGAACAGCTCCGCGGAACCTACGCCGGGCTCGCCCACCCGGCGATCATCGATCACCTCACGTCATTGGGTGTCACAGCCATCGAACTGATGCCCGTGCACCAGTTCCTCCAGGATCAGACTCTGCTCGATCAGGGTCTGCGAAATTACTGGGGGTACAACAGCTTCGGCTTCATGGCACCCCACGCCGACTATGCGGCCAACCAGCGGGCCGGCGGTGCGGTCCCGGAGTTCAAGGCGATGGTGCGGGCATTCCACGAGGCCGGGATCGAGGTGATCCTCGATGTGGTCTACAACCACACCGCCGAGGGCAACCATCGCGGTCCGAGCATCGCATTCCGCGGCATCGACAACGCGGCGTATTACCGACTCCTCGACGGCGAACCCTGGCACTACATGGACTACACGGGTACCGGAAACAGTCTGAACGTGCGCCATCCGCACACGCTGCAGCTGATCATGGACTCGCTCCGGTATTGGGTGCTCGAGATGCACGTCGACGGTTTCCGTTTCGACCTCGCCTCGACACTCGCCCGCGAGCTGCACGACGTCGACAAGTTGTCGGCCTTCTTCGATCTGGTGCAACAGGATCCTGTGGTCAGCCAGGTGAAGTTGATCGCCGAGCCATGGGACGTGGGCGAGGGCGGCTACCAGGTGGGTAACTTCCCGGGACTGTGGACCGAGTGGAACGGGCAATACCGCGACACCGTGCGTGACTACTGGCGCGGCGAGCCCGCGACACTCGGAGAATTCGCATCGCGGCTGACAGGCTCGTCAGATCTCTACGAGGCAACCGGGCGCCGTCCCAGCGCCAGCATCAACTTCGTGACGGCGCACGACGGCTTCACCCTGCGAGATCTGGTGTCCTACAACGAGAAACACAACGAGGCGAACGGCGAGGACAACCGGGACGGGGAAAGCCACAACCGTTCGTGGAACTGCGGTGTGGAAGGTCCCACCGACGACCCCGACATCGAGCGTCTTCGTGCGCGTCAGCAGCGCAACATCTTGGCAACGCTGATGCTGAGCCAGGGCACCCCGATGATCGCCCACGGCGACGAGATCGGCCGCACCCAGAACGGCAACAACAACGTCTACTGCCAGGACGGCCCGATCGCGTGGATGGATTGGGAACTGGCGGAGAAGAACTCGGATCTGCTCGAGTTCACCCGACGGGTCATCGCCTTGCGCTCGGCGCATCCGGTGTTCCGCAGGCGCCGGTTCTTCGCCGGGCGCCCGATCCGGTCCGGCAACCAGGCACGTGACATCGCCTGGCTCACACCCAGCGGCGAGGAGATGACCGAGGAGGACTGGGACAGCGGTTTCGGTAAATCCCTGGCCGTCTTCTTGAACGGATCCGGCATCAACGAGAAGGACGTTCGCGGACGGCTGGTTGTCGACGACGATTTCTTGATGTGTTTCAACGCGCACTACGAACCGATCGTCTTCCGGGTGCCGACCGATTTCTACGCCAACGAATGGACCGGCGAGCTCGACACCGCCCACCCGACCGGCTCGAGCACGGTCAACGCGAAAGCCGGCAGCGCACTGTTGGTTAGGGAACGGTCGTTGTTGGTACTCCGCAAAGTGAATTGACCTTCGATCTTGTGCCAACGCCTTGGCCGGACACCGATGCCGGCCTGGCTCGACAACCGCTGGAGTACCCATGATCCTGCCGCTGACGGCCACCTACCGGCTTCAGCTGCACGGCGAGTTCACCTTCGCCGACGCAATTGAACAGCTCGACCACATCGAAGGGCTGGGCGTCAGCCATCTGTACCTGTCGCCGATCCAGACCGCGCAACAGGGGTCGACGCACGGGTACGACTGGGTTCCGCCGCCCGCGGTCGCCGAGTCGCTCGGTGGGATCGAGGGATTGCGGGAACTGCGGTCGGCTGCAGCCGACCGCGGCATCGGTGTGATCGTCGACATCGTCCCCAATCACACCGGGGTCGAGGACCCGCGGCAGAACCCGTGGTGGTGGGACGTCTTACGCAACGGCAAGTCGTCCGGGTACGCCGACTACTTCGACATCGACTGGTCGTCGGACAACGGGGCCGACGGCAAGATCGCGTTGCCGGTTCTCGGGTCCGCCGACGACGTGGCATCGCTCGAGGTGGACACAAGTGGGGACGAACCAGAACTCTCGTTCTACGAACACCGGTTTCCGCTCGCCCCCGGCACCGAAGCCGGCCAGTCCGCCCAAGAGGTCCATGACCGGCAGCATTACCGGCTGGTGCCGTGGAACATCGGCGTCATCGGTTATCGCCGCTTCTTCTCCGTCAATGGCCTGGCGGGGTTGCGACAAGAGGACCCCGCTGTCTACGCGGCCACCCACGACCTGATCCGTCAGCTCGTCGAGGAAGACCTTGTGGACGGTCTTCGCGTCGACCACCCGGACGGTCTGGCGGACCCCCAGGACTACCTGCAGCGGCTGCGTGCGGACATCGGACCGGACCGGATCCTGTTGATCGAGAAGATCCTTGCCCATGACGAGCCCCTGGATCCGAGCCTCCCGGTCGACGGCACCACCGGCTACGAGACGATGCGTTCGGTGGGCGCGGTGCTCATCGACCCCACCGGTGAATCGGCTCTCGGACAGCTGCATCAGAAGTACACCGGTGATCGCGGCGACAAGCTGTGGCTGCACGCCGCGGAACGACAGCTCAAACTGTCGATCCTCGACGAGACCTTCCCTGCCGAACGGGCCCGCCTGCGACGGGCGATCACCGCAACGGCCCGTGATCGCGAAGTGTTCTCGAACGACGACCTCGATTCGGCGATCGGCGCGGTGATCGCGGGTCTGGGCGTCTATCGCGCCGACTACCCGATACTCGCCGGAACTCTGGATTCGGTCATCGCAAGTGAGCGAGAACGGTTGCCGGCCCTGGCAACTGCCTTCGAACTGCTCGCATCGGCAGTGGCCACCGACGACGAATCGCGCAGCCGGCTCGCCCAGGTGTGCGGCGCCGTCACCGCGAAGAGCGTCGAGGACTGCCTCTTCTACCGGACCGCACGGCTGGTCAGCCTGCAGGAGGTCGGCGGCGACCCGGCGGCATTCGGTGAATCGATCGACGACTTCCACGCCGCCAACGTGACCCGGGCGAAGAGCTGGCCGCGGGCACTGACCTCGCTGTCGACTCACGACACCAAGCGGAGTGAGGACGTCAGGGCACGCATCGGCATCTTGTCCCAGATCCCGCAGAGGTGGACCGATTTCGTCGATCGTTCGGAGTCCCGCAACCCCGCGCCCGCCGGGGTCACCGGACTCTTCTTGCGCCAGAACCTGTTCGGGATCTGGCCGGCCGACGGCGTGATCACCGGGGCCCTGCGTACCCGTTTCCACGAGTACGCCACGAAGGCGATCCGCGAAGGCGGGGTGGGCACCACGTGGACCGACGTGAACGAACAGTTCGAGACCGCAGTACACGCCTGGATCGATGCTTCGTTCGACGGCCCGTGTGCGCCCGAGTACACCCAGCTCGTACAGGAAACGCTGCCTCACATCGAATCCGACGCTCTGGTGCAGAAGGCGCTGGCGTCGTTGCTGCCCGGAATCCCGGACGTCTATCAGGGCACCGAGTGGTTCGACGATTCCCTCGTCGACCCGGACAATCGCCGGGCGGTGGACTACACGCGCGACGGCGATCACCCGAAGACCCGTGTGGTGCGGGCGGCCTTGACCCTGCGCCGGCGCCGGCAGGAGGTGTTCGTCCAAGGTGGGTACGAGCCGCTGTCGGGCACCGGTCCCGCCGCCGATCATCTGGTGGCCTTCGGCCGCACCTCAACGGCCGGGGCATTCGAAGTGATTGTCGCGGCAGCTCGCTGGACCGTCGGCCTCGACGCCGAGCAATGGGCCCAGACCCATCTCGACCTCCCCGCCGGTACGTGGCGGGAGCAGATCACCGGCACTGACGTCAACGGTAATGTGACGCTGTCAGAGTTGGCCACACCGGTCGGCATTTTCGAGCGTGTGAGGGAGTGACCAGCGTCCTGGTTGCGGGCTTCACCAACGCGAGCGCGCACTGAGGAGTTGGACACCATGTTGGTCGCAGGAATCGATTCGTCGACCCAATCCAGCAAGGTGGTGGTGTGCGACGTAGCCGACGGCCACGTCGTGCGCTCGGGTAGCGCGCCACACCCGACGGGCACCGAGGTGCATCCGGATCAATGGTGGCAGGCCCTCGGGTCGGCGATCGAAGCTGCCGGGGGGCTCGACGACGTCGCAGCGGTATCCGTCGGAGCGCAGCAACACGGCATGGTGTGTCTCGATGAATCCGGTGAGGTGGTGCGAGAGGCGCTGCTGTGGAACGACACCCGATCCGGCCCCGCCGCCGACGAACTCATCGCCGACCTCGGCGGGCCGCAGCAGTGGGTGGACGAGGTGGGAGTGGTCCCGGTCGCGTCGATCACCGCCACCAAGCTGCGCTGGCTCGCCGACAACGAACCCGCCAACGCCGATCGCACCGCTGCGGTGTGCCTCCCCCACGACTGGCTCAGCTGGAAGCTCACCGGCAGTACCGACCTGGCCGACCTGTGGACCGATCGCAGCGACGCAAGTGGCACAGGCTATTTCAGCGCAGCGGCCGATGAGTACCAGCCTCGGTTGCTGGAGTTGGCGATGCGAGGCCGGGCGCCGATGGTGCCCCGGATCGTCGGCCCAGCACAGAACGGTGGCGCCATGCGGTCGGGCGCGGGCATCGGTGCGGGCGCCGGCGACAACGCAGCGGCGGCGCTGGCGCTCGGCGCCGCCCCCGGCGACTGCATCGTGTCACTCGGCACCTCTGGAGTTGTCAGCGCGGTCAGTGACAGTGCACCGACCGACTACGCCGGGCTCGTTGCCGGTTTCGCCGACGCCACGGGCCGGCAATTGCCGCTGGTGTGCACTCTGAACGGGGCCCCCGTGCTGGCGGCCGTGGCCAAGATGCTCGACGTCGACTTCGACACGTTGTCCGACCTTGCCCTGTCTGCGCCTGCGGGCGCCGACGGGCTGTCCCTGGTGCCGTACTTCGAGGGGGAACGCTCCCCCAACCTGCCGCGCACCCGCGGAGCCCTGCACGGCATGACCGGACGAAACCTGAACAGCGCCAACATCGCCCGGGCGGGCGTCGAAGGTTTGCTGTGCTCCCTCCAATACTGCGCCGACCGGATCCGCGACCAAGGCATCGAGATCAACCGGATCATCCTCGTCGGTGGCGGCGCACGCTCTGCGGCCATCCGGGAGCTGGCCCCGGCAATCTTCGCCCGCCCCGTCGTGGTCCCGGAACCGGGCGAATACGTGGCGCTCGGCGCCGCTCGTCAGGCCGCCTGGTCGCTGGACCCCACGTCCGAACCACCTCGCTGGTCAGCGGCCGACGAACGTGTCTACGAGGCCGATCCGACGCCTCATGTCGTCGAGCAGTACCACGAGGCATCCGGATTGACCGTCGGCCGGAACTGACCGCACGCCGACACCGACTCTGCCGCCGCCGACATCGTCCCCGTGGGTATGAGCCGAGGGCATGGTGCCCTCGGCTACCTCTCACGCGACTGATGTCGGCGCTGCCGCTTCGGTGAGC
Organism: Williamsia muralis NBRC 105860; assembly: GCF_001598915.1. Classification (GTDB taxonomy): domain Bacteria; phylum Actinomycetota; class Actinomycetes; order Mycobacteriales; family Mycobacteriaceae; genus Williamsia; species Williamsia muralis. Next base: position 179,625 of record NZ_BDAP01000005.1, read on the forward strand.
CGATCGAGTTCGCTGTCATCGAGCTCGATGCCGATGGCGGCCACGTTGTCGTGCAGATGGCGCACACTCGTGGTCCCCGGGAGCGGTACGACGACCTCATCCCGTCTCCTGCCCTGACAGTGCACCCAGGCCAGGGCGACCTGTCCCGGCGACACCCCGCGGTGTCGGGCGACGTCGGCCAGCGCCACACCGAGAGATGTGGAATCCTCCGCACGCAGCGCGCCGTGGCCGGTCGGTGAATGCGCGACCAACGCAATACCCAACTCCGCCAATGTTTCCGACATCAACCCGGGTATGGGTGTCGAGAGCGACCACGCCTCCTGCACCGCGTGGACGGGATGGACCGCGTGCGCTCGGCGAACGTCCTCGACGGTGACGTTCGACAGGCCGATCGAGCGGATCTTGCCCGCCTCGATCAGCCCGGCCATGGCCGAGACCGTCTCCTCGATCGGGGTGTGCTCACTGCGGTGGTGCAAGTAGTAGAGATCGATGACCTCAACCCCCAGGCGGCGCAGGCTGCCCTCGCACGAGGAGACCACCGTCGCGGCGTCTGCGTGCACACTCCAGTCATCGAATCGACCTGAATCACCCCATCTGACACCGAACTTCGAGCACAGGATGACCTCTTCGCGGCGTCCGGCGATGGTACGCCCGACCAGTTCCTCGTTGCGGTACATCTCGGCGGTGTCCAGCAGGGTCACACCGACGTCCAGTGCGGCATGCACCACCGCCGTCGGATCACGATCAGGGTCGGTACCCGCCTCCGTCAATCGCATGAGTCCGAGCCCTTGCTCGGGCGGATCGTCAGCAGACCATGGCTGCGTGTTCGTCATCGGGTCAACGATAGGACCTCAACGCGACTTGAAGTCAAGAGCGGGGACCCTTGCCCTCACAGGCCCTTCGCCCCACACTGTCACCACAACACAGCCGAAGGAGTGCCCATGAAACCCACCGGTGTCACAGCGAATCTGTCGGTGCCCGACATCACCGTTGCGCGCGACTTCTACTCTGACTATCTCGGCCTCGCAATCGAGGCGTTCAACCTGGGCTGGGTGGCCAACTACCGGTCCGCAGACGGCCGGGCGGCGATTCAGCTCGTCACCGAGGATGCGACCTCACCTGTCGATTCTGTGATCTCGGTACACGTGGGCGACCAGGTGGAAGAGGCCTATGCCGAAGCACAACGACGCGGGTTCGAGATCGTCCATCCGTTGACCACGGAACCGTGGGGCGTGCGCAGGTTCTTCGTCCGGGCGCCCGACGGCAACGTCATCAACATCGTCAGCCACGACGACGACGCGGCATCCGAGTAACTCCAGGCGGCCCCGTCAGACTCCTCGGGGGTTGTTGTTCTCCACCAGCAGTTGCTGCAACGTCTCCCGAGCGCCATTGCGGCGCAACGACTCCAATGTCCACAGGTAGGGGCGCACAAACCGGTTCTCGTCGGCGAGGTCACCGAACAGCTCACGATTCTGCACAAACGCCAACGGCTCGTTGCGGCTCCGGACCGCGAGGGGGACCAACGAATCCGCGAGCGGGTCGACCACGTCGATCGGCTCGCCTGCTTCGTCCACCCCTTCCGCGTAGCGGGTCCAGCTGGCCACCACCGCCGCAGCCAACACCACGTCGCCACCGGCCTCGAGCTGCTGACGGATGACGGGCAACAACCACTTCGGTATCCGGTCCGACGAGTATTGGCAGAGTCGCGCAATGGTGTCGGCGATCGACGGGTTGGAGAACCTCTTGATCAGTGTCTCGATGTAGGCGTCGACATCCACACCGGGCAAGGGCAACAGTGTGTGCCGAGCCTCGTTGTTCATGTAGCCCAGCAGGAGACGGCGGATCAACGGATCCTGCGCTGCGTCGTGCACAAGCCGGTAGCCCATCAGATGGCCGAAGTAGCACAGGGTCTGGTGGCCTGCGTTGAGCAGCCGGAGCTTCATCAGCTCGTACGGTCCCACGTCGGAGACCACCTGCACACCGACCGACTCGAGTCGGGGTCGGCCGGCCGAGAACGAGTCCTCGAGAACCCATTGGGTGAAAGGTTCGGCCACCACGGGCCATCGGTCCGTGATGCCGGTGCGCGCCTGCACCTCATCGCCGAGTTCGGGTGGCGTGGCCGGGGTGATCCTGTCGACCATCGAATTCGGGAAAGCTGTGTTGTCGCCGATCCACTCGGCCAGACCGGGGTCCTTGCTGCACGCGAAGGCCGTAAAGGTCTTGCGTGCGATGTCCCCGTTGCCCTCGATGTTGTCGCACGACATCACCGTGAACGAGGGGTGCCCGGCGTCGCGACGACGGCCGAGGGCCTCGACGACGAGGCCGAACGTCGTCGAAGGAACAGCACCCGGCTGGAGATCGGCCTGGATCGCCGCGTTGGTCAGATCGAAATCCCCTGTCGTGGAGGAGAAGTTGTACCCGCCCTCGGTGATGGTGAGCGACACGATTCGGGTGGCCGGGTCGGCGAGCTTGTCGATCACCGCTGCGGGGTCGTCGGGTGCGAACAGATACTCGGCGATGGAGCCGACAACCGAGGTCTGCATGGCCCCGTCGGGATGCTTGAGGGTCAACGTGTAGAGCCCATCTTGCGGTACCAGCGCATCTCGCATGTGCACATCACCCGGTAGCACTCCTACGCCGCAGATCGCCCAATCCCGCGAGGCAGGATCCGAGGTGAGCAACGCGTCGACGTACATGGCCTGATGAGCACGATGAAATCCACCGACACCGAAATGCACGATGCCGCAGCCCAGTTGGGTTCGGTCGTACTCGGGTTTCGGCACCGCCACGAGATCGGCCAGACTTGCGTTGTCCAGTTTCACGATGCCCCCGCCCCTGCCGATCCACCGAGCCTGCCCGGGTAGACAACAGCTTTGATACTCCCCGGTTGCCGGTCGGCATCCAGGGCTTCGGCCACCTCGGACAAACCGAAGCGCCCGGTGACCATCGAGTCGAGATCTACTTTGCCCGAGGTGACCAACTCGCGCGCGATCGGCCAGGTGTTGGCGTACCGGAACACCCCTGTCACAACGAGTTCCCGATTCTGGACAAGCGAGATGGGAAACGCCATCGTCGATTTCGCACTCATGCCCACCAGGACCACGCGGCCACCGGGTCGGACGGCGGCGATGCCGGATGAGATCGCCGATTCCGCACCCGATGCATCGATGAAGGAGTCGACGCCGATCGTGGTGTCCAGCTCATCCGGGGTGAGCACGTCCGTTGCCCCGAATCCGGCCGCGACCGCGCGTCGCGTGCGGTTCACGTCGGTCACCACGATGCGGGTGGCACCCGCCGCCCGCGCCACCTGGACACAGAGCAGACCGACGGGACCCGCACCGGTGATCAACACGCCGTCACCGATCCCGACCTCTGCCTTGCGGCAAGCAGCGATCGCCACCGACAGTGGTTCGAACAATGCGGCCGCCTCATCGCTCACCGAGTCGGGCACAGGGTGGGCAAAGGCCGACCCGATGGTCACGAACTCGGCGAGTGCACCGTCCACCGGTGGAGTTGCGTAGAACCGCATGTGCGGAGACAGGTTGTACTGTCCGCGTCGTGTCGGCTCGTCGTCGGGGTCCGGTCGTTGGGGTTCGATGGACACCCGCTCCCCGATCCGCGACTCCGGCACTCCGCTGCCGACCGCCACGATCCGCCCGGCGGCTTCATGTCCCAGCACCAACGGCGACGACACGACGAAGTCACCGATCCGTCCATGTCGGTAGTAGTGGGTGTCGGATCCGCACACCCCTACCGCGCTCACCTGGACCAACACGTCACCCGGGTTGGGCGACGGGACCTCTCGCTGCTCGATGGTCAGACTGCCGGGTGCGGTCAGGACACTCGCGGTCATGGTGGCAGGAGTCATTCGCCGGTCCTCTGTGGGTGTTGCGTGGGTCACAATCAGGATGTTAGCTTACTGAGCATATGCACGACCAGTGAGCATTTGCTCACACACACCTCGATGAGGAGGGCGCGTGAACGCGTCACCGCTGGAGCCCACCGCCGACACCGGGCAAGACCTGCGCCTACTTGTTCGTGCGGCCACGATGTACCACCTCGAAGGGCTCACCCAGGCGGAGGTCGCCGCGCGCTTGGGCCTCTCGCGCCCCACCGCCGGCCGGCTCATCGCCAGGGCACGCGCCCAGGGCCTGGTGCGTGTGGTCATCGACGCACCCCCGCATCTGGCCGGCTCCATTCACACCGACGAGGAGCGCGATCTCGAGACTGCGTTCGGGCTCAAAGAGGCCCTGATCATCGACCAGCTCGCCGACGGGACGCAGACCGGTGACTCCGCGCTCGGACGGGCTGGGGCGTCGGTTCTCATCCGGAGACTCGAGCCGAACAGCACGCTCGGCTTCACATGGGGGCCGGAAACGGTCGCCGTGGCCGACTCGATCACTCCCCGCTCTGCCAGCTGCCGGCGGGTGGTGCAGATGGACGGCTCCATGACGTCTGTCGAGTACCACACCGGCGTTGATCACGCACTGTCCCGATTCGCCGAACGCCTGGGCGCACAACCACTTCGGCTTGTTGCCCCGCTCTACGCCGATCCCGACACCGTGAAGGCGCTGCAGCGGGACTCCATCCTGTCGCAGTCGTTCAAGGCCGCCGAAGAAGCCGATGTGATGGTGTTCGGTGTCGGGTCGGTCACCACGTCCACCACCCTCTTCGAAGGGGCGTACATCGACGCCGCCATCCTCGACGAATTGACCGGGCTCGGGGCGGTCGGCGAGATCGGCGGGCGGTTCTACGACAAGGACGGGGTCACGGTCGAATCGTCGCTCGTCGACCGCACGGTCTCCGTTCCGCTCGAGGCCGTCCGTTCCTGCCCCACCACCATGCTCATCTCCGGTGGAACCCACCGCCGGGAGTCGATCCTGGGTGCCCTCCGAGGTGGCCTCGCCACCACACTGATCACCGATCTGGGCACTGCGCACTGGCTCATCACGCAAGAGAAAGGTCAATGATGACTGATTCGACGAAGCCGAGAAGACGGGCGAGATGGCGCAGAGCCCTTGCGCCCCTTGCCCTCGCGGGAACCGTTGCGCTGACGGCCTCCGCCTGCAGTGGCGCCGGATCTTTCACGGACGGCGGCGGTGAGGCAGTCACCATCGCGTTGGTCTCCAACTCCCAGATGCAAGATGCGATCGCATTGTCTCCCCAGTTCGAGAAGGAGAACCCCGGCGTCAAGCTCAAGTTCGTCACGTTGTCCGAGAACGAGGCACGCGCCAAGATCACCGCCTCGGTGGCAACCGGCGGCGGCGAGTTCGACGTGGTGATGATCAGCAACTACGAGACGGCGACCTGGGCCGAGAACGGGTGGCTCGTCAATCTCACCCCGTACATGGTCTCCAGCCCCGGCTACGACCAGGACGACTTCATCCCGACCCTCCGCGAGGCGCTGTCCTACGAGGGCAACATGTACTCGGCACCGTTCTACGGTGAGTCCTCGTTCCTCATGTACAACAAGCAGATGCTCGCCGACGCGGGCATCAACATGCCCGCGGAGCCGACGTGGCCCCAGGTCCAGGAGGCCGCCAAGACCCTGAACAAGGGCGAGGTGTCGGGAATCTGCCTGCGCGGCAAGCCGGGATGGGGTGAGACCCTGGCACCGCTGGACACCGTGATCAACGCCTTCGGTGGACGCTGGTTCGACGAGGACTGGAATGCTCAGCTCGACAGTCCGCAGGTCAGAGAAGCAGTCGAGTTCTATGTCGACACCGTCCGTCAATATGGCGAACCCGGTGCTGCCTCAACAGGTTTCCAGGAATGCGCCAACTTGATGTCGCAGGGCCAGGTTGCGATGTGGTACGACGCGACCTCCGCGGTCTCGGTGCTCGAGAGCCCGGACGACAGCAATATCGCGGGCAATGTCGGATACGCCATGGCTCCCAGCATGGCCAAGGGCGGCAACGGCTGGCTGTACGCCTGGTCGCTCGGTATCCCCGAGAGCAGCAAGAAGAAAGACGACGCCTGGAAGTTCATCGAATGGATGACCAGCAAGGACTACATCAAGATGGTGGCCGAGCAGCTCGGCGCGGCCAGCGTCCCGCCCGGCAGCCGGCTCTCCACCTATGAGCTGCCGGCGTACAAGGAGATCTCGGGCGCCTTCGCCGAGCCGACCCTCAAATCGATGCAGGCCGCCGATCAGAACAAACCGACAGTGGACCCCGTGCCCTACACCGGAATCCAGTTCCTCGCCATCCCCGAGTTCCAAGACTTCGGCACCCGGGTGAGCCAGCAGATCAGCGCGGCAATCGCCGGACAGATCTCTGTCGACGAAGCGCTCGAACAGTCCCAGAAGTACGCCGAGGTAGTCGGCGAGTCCTACAAGAAGGAGCAGTGAGGACATGGCCACCGCACTCGCAGAGCGAGGCACCGAGCCCGATCCGGGTTCCGCGCCGCCGCCGATAACGTCCAAACGGGACAGGATCTCGCGCGCCGAGGGATGGCGACGGCGGGGGCCGCTGCTCCCGGCGTTGATATTCATGATCATCGTCACGCAGATCCCCTTCATCGTGACGCTGTACTACTCCACCCAGTCATGGAACCTGGTGCGCCCCGGGTCTCGGGAGTTCAACTGGCTCAACAACTATGTCGATGTCTTCACCGACAGCCAGTTCCGGACGGTGGCACTCAACACGGTGATCCTCATCGTCGGGACCGTTGTCATCTCGGTTCTGCTCGGCTTGTTCTTCGCCATCCTCCTCGACCGCAAGTTCATCGGGCGCAGCATTGTCCGCACGTTACTGATCACCCCGTTCCTGGTCACCCCGGTGGCCGCCGCGCTGCTGTGGAAGACGAGTCTGCTCTCCCCCACCAACGGACTGGTCAACTGGGCGCTGAGCCCATTCGGCCTCGGTGACGTCGACTGGCTCAGCGAGTTCCCGCTCGCAAGCGTGATGGCCGAACTGGTCTGGCAGTGGACACCTTTCATGATGTTGCTGATCCTCGCCGGCCTGCAGTCGATGCCGAAGGACATCCAGGAGGCCGCCCGCGTCGACGGCGCCACCAGCTTTCGGCTGTTCCGGGAACTGACCCTGCCTCACCTGCGCAGGTTCATCGAACTGGGATCTGTCCTCGGAGCCATCTACCTGGTCAACACCTTCGACGCCGTGTACATGATGACCTCCGGCGGTCCGGGTGTCGCCAGTTCGAACTTGCCCTTCTACATCTACCAGCGCGCGTTCCTCGGTTTCGATGTCGGACAGGCGGCCGCGATGGGCGTGGTCACCGTGGTCGCGACCATCATCCTGTCGAGCCTCGCCCTTCGCCTGATCTTCAAGAGTTTCAGCGGGAAAGAGGAGGCAGCCTGATGTCCACCGCAGTGAACAACACACCGGCACAAGCACATACCGACATCAAGGACATCAAGAAGCGGCGCAACCGAGGCGGGAGCCTGCTGACCGCCTTCACCTGGATCATCGCCATCGGGTTCTTCTTCCCTGTCGCCTGGATGGTGCTCACGGCGTTCAAGCAGGAGAGCGATGCGGCGACCAATCCCCCGACGTTCTTCTTCACCCCGACGCTCGACCAATTCAAGGCGGTCTTCGACGCGGGCGTCGGAACCGCGCTGCTGAACTCACTGTTCGTGACGACGGTGTCGACGATCATCGTTCTGCTGCTGGGCATCCCGGCCGCGTTTGCACTCTCGCTGCGTCCGGTGAAGAAGACGAGCGATGCCCTGTTCTTCTTCATCAGCACCAAGATGCTGCCCGTGGTCGCCGTCATCATCCCTCTGTACGTCATCGTGGGCCAGATCGGGATGCTCGACAACGTCTGGACACTCATCGTCCTGTACACCTCGATGAACCTGCCGATCGCGGTGTGGATGATGCGATCGTTCTTCCTGGAGGTACCCAGCGAACTGCTGGAGGCCGCCGAGATCGACGGTGCCAGTCTCTGGACCTCGGTTCGAGAGGTGATCCTTCCGCTGATCTCCCCTGGAATCGCGGCCACCGCACTGATCTGCGTCATCTTCTCGTGGAACGAGTTCTTCTTCGCGGTGAACATGACGGCCGTCAACGCTCAGACGATGCCGGTGGCCCTCACCGGGTTCATGTCAGGGCAGGGGCTCTTCTGGGCCCAGCTGTCCGCCGCCTCGGTGATCGCCGCTCTGCCGGTGGTCATCTGCGGCTGGATCGCTCAGAACAAACTCGTCCGCGGCCTCTCCTTCGGAGCCATCAAATGAGGTTCGGCAGAGCACATCATTCGGGCTCCGCCCGGGCCATCAAATAAACAGGAGCACACAATGGCAACCATCAGCTACGAAAACGCCTGCTGCGTCTACCCGGGCGCCGATTCACTGGCCGTCGACTCACTCAACCTCGACATCGAAGACGGCGAGTTCGTTGTTCTCGTCGGCCCCTCGGGTTCAGGTAAGTCCACCGCGCTGCGCATGCTCGCCGGTCTCGAGGAGATCGACAGCGGGGCAATCAAGATCGGCGGCAACAACATGGTCGGCGTGGCCCCCAAAGACCGTGACATCGCCATGGTCTTCCAGAACTATGCTCTCTACCCGAACAAGACAGTCGGCGAGAACATGGGCTTCGCGCTCAAGATGCGTGGTGTGGGGCTCGAGGAACGCAAGCGCAAGGTCGCCGAGGCCGCCAAGGTCCTCGATCTCACCGACTACCTCGACCGCAAGCCGGGCAAGCTGTCCGGCGGCCAACGCCAGCGGGTGGCGATGGGCCGGGCCATCGTCCGCGAACCTCAGGTGTTCTGCATGGACGAACCGCTGTCGAACCTCGACGCGAAGTTGCGTGTGCAAACCCGCACCCAGATCGCCGCGTTGCAGCGGCGTCTCGGCACCACCACCGTCTACGTCACCCACGATCAGGTGGAGGCCATGACCATGGGTGACCGCGTTGCGGTACTCAAAAACGGTGTGCTGCAGCAGTTCAGCACACCGACCGAGCTCTACGACCGACCGAAGAACGCATTTGTCGCCGGCTTCATCGGGTCGCCCGCGATGAACCTGTTCACCGCGCCGGTACGCGACGGTGCAGTGACCGTCGCCGGGTCCAGGATCGACCTCGACGCGGACTCGACCACGTTGATCGAGAAGTCCGGTCTGCAGGAGGTCACGGTGGGCATCCGACCCGAAGAACTCTCCCTCGGCGACGGTGGCGACGGACTCGGTGTGACGGTGGCCCTCATGGAAGAACTGGGCAGCGAGACGTACGTGTACGCCACGCTCGACGACCCGCATGTCAGGAGTCTCGAGGGCGGACCGCTGACACTGGTGGCACGATCGGGCCAGCGGTCACCCGCGAAGCTGGGCGAAGCGGTCCGGCTGCGGCAGAACAGCGGAAAGGTGCACCTGTTCCATCCCGAGACCGGCGAGCGGATCAGCCTCTAGCGCTGGACGATCGGCGGTCAGCCGGCCGGCGCCGGGGTCACCGGCGCCGGCTCCACCGGTGCATTCGGCACGACCGAAGCGTTCGGATCCGCGGGGGCATTGGGATCAACCGGTGCTCCTGAATCCGCCGATCCCGCACCTGAGCTGGACGGACCCGGATCCATCTGGGACACCAGCCATTTACCGTCGTGCTTCTCCAACGTCAGACGGAACATGCCGACGTTGGTCACCGGTGTGGTGGCAACGCTGCTGGTTCCGGTGATCTCGGCGATGATCAGGGTGGTCGCCGAATCCCCTTCGGCCGACACCACACCCGACGACCAGATCGACGGCGTGATCTTCAACTGCATCTGCGTGATGTCGGCCTGGGTCTTCTCCCGCTCCTTGAGCAGGTTGTCCCTGAACTGACCGGTGGTCAGCGGTGACATCGTGTCGACGTACTCGCCCGCGGTGGTGGTGTTCATGGAGTTGAGCAACTGGGTGACGAAGTAGTCGGAGGCCTGTTTGGCATCTTCGGCCGCAGTGATCTTGTCCTGGTCGGATTTCCACTTCAGCCCGAAGAACACCGTCACCGCGATCAGTGCGATCAGCAACGCTCCAGCTGCCACCTTGCCGATTGCCGAGACACTGATGGTTATCTGTCTGGCCTGCTTGGTGTCCGCTCCGGGCGACGCCGCGGCGGAGGCGGCAGGACTCTTCGCGGACGACGTGGCCGATCCCGATGTTCCTGCGGTGGACTCGGCGACAACCGGCTTCGCCCGCCGGGACTTGCCCGACGGAACCTTCTTCGCCGACGGTTGGTCGGCGTCATCGCCGACGCCGGCGGGCGTTGATACATCTTTGTCTGCCATAACGGCGTTTCTACCTCACAACAGGTCTCGAGAACGGTGACGGCATCTGCCGGGACCGTGAAGCGGTCGGCTGTCAGCCCAGCGGAGCGGTGCGCGCGTTGGGGTCCATGTTGGGCGGAGGGCCGGCGGTGTCGTCGCCCGGCGGCCGTGGTGCGTTCGCGGCTCCCCTGATCTGCTGAGTCGGATCTTCGGTGACACAGTACATATTCACCGGAACCGAGCTCTCCAGGATCTGGGTGGGCCGCTGCGGCATCGTCGGGTACTCGCAGTACGGCCGCGGATAGATCGAGCCGAACGCCCACCACGCTCCATCGTGGAACATCGCCTGCGCGGTGGTGGCACCATCACGGATCGACGGGAGCAGGTTCACCATCGCGGGAGCACGGAGCGCACCTTGCTGGGCGATGTCGAGGAACTGTTTCAGGACATCGGTCAGCGGGTCCTGCAGTTGATTGAGCGAGCCCGCCAGGGTGGTCAGCCGCGCCGGCCCGCTACCGAGGAACGTACGCAGTTCCTCGTCAGAGGCCACGAGAGCGTCGATCAATCCGCTCATCCCGCCGGTGAGCCGGCCGAGATCAGGCTGAACGTCTGCTGTCGTCTCCAGGATGGTGCCGGTGTTCTGGATCAGCGTCACCGTCTCGGGCAACACTCGGTACAGGTCGGCGAAGATCACACCACCGCTGTTGAACAAGGCGCGGAGCTGGTTCTTGCCACCGGCGTCGAGTGCGATGTCGAGTTCGTCGATCGTGGTCTTCAGTTTGACCGGATCGATCTGTTTGACCACTCCGACCGTCGACTCGAGCAATTTCGGGAACGCAACCGTCGACGAGGTCTGGACCGACGAGATCTTGTCGCCGTTCGAGAAGTACGGGCCGTCCGAGGTGGGTGGCTGAAAGTCGACGTACTGCTCACCGACCGCGGAGAGTCCGAGAGCCTTGACCTCGGAATCGGTGTTGATCTGATATTTGCTGTCGATCGTGACCTTGACCTCGACAGACGCCGGGGTGACCCGAACGGTGTCCACCTCGCCGATCCGCGAGCCCCGGAGCGTGACCTCGGAAGTCTCCTGGACACCGCCTGAGTTCGCGAATTCGACTGTGAGCGTGTAACTGTCGTCGAACGGACGCCAGCGGAGGACGCCCAGTGTGAGATAGCCGAACCCGATCAGCATCACCAGGATCAATGCGAGGTTGGACAGCAGGATCCGGTGATTACGGAGGAATGTCATCATCGTCCCCTCACCCACAACATCCGCGGGTTCCGGTGAGCCGGGCGAGGACTCGGGTGAGCGTCTGGTTCAAGCTGTTGACACCCTGATTGAAATCTTCCATCTCCGGTAGCCGGCTACCCGAATCGAACCCGAATCCTGGTGACAGATACCAGAGCCTGGCACTCACCGTGGCCGCCGTGCCGGGGGTGGCATCAACCCACTTCGGGGTCAGGACACGTAGTTTGTCGGCCAACGGACCGAGTTCTCCGACGGCTTCGCCCAGGGCATCGATGTCCACCAGCAGGTTGTTGGTCATCTCCACCGCATTCTCTGTCTGGGTGTCGAGGAAATCGTTCAGCGCATCGGTGACCGTACTGGTCTTGTCCAGCGTGGTGACCAGGGCCGGGATCTGACCGTTGACCACGTCCAGTGCAGGACCGACCGTGTTGATGGAAGCGACCAGCTGTTCCCGCCCGTTCGACAGGTCCTCGGCGAGTCCGTTGAACGATTCGAGCGCAGTGTCGAACTCGACGGTGTTCTGGGCGAGGCGGCTGATGCCTGTGGTCATGCCATCGATCAGGCCGGTCAGCTCGGGAGCCTTGCCGCCGAGCGCGTCCGACAACTCGTTGATGATCTCGGTCAGGTTCTTGATGGAGCCACCGTCGACGAATGCGGTCGCGGTGACCAGCAGATCCTCCACGGTTGCCGCCTCGGACGTCTCGCCTGTCAGCTCGTCCCCGGGCGCCATGGTCCCTTGGGCGTCATCACCTTCCGGGGGCTTCAACGCGACGAACACGTCACCGAGAGGTGTGCCCTGACGGAGTTCGGCCCCGGTGCCCACCGGCAGCTTGATGTCCTTGCGGATCTTCATCGTGACGTCGGCCGCGTAGTTGTTCGCCGAGATCGATTCCACCAGCCCGATGTCGTTGCCGTTGAGTTTCACCTTGGCCTGCGACGGCAGGTTCAGCGCGTTGCCGAACGAACCCTTGATCTCGTAACCGTCACCGACTCCTCCCGGCGCCGGCAGCGGGATCTGGTCGATCGTCAGGCCGGGGATGGAGCCGCAACCCGACAGCAACATCGTTGCCGCCAGGCCCGCCACGACTGCCCCCCGGGCCTGCATCACCGATCGTCTGCGTGTCATTTTGTCATCTCCACCAGCGCCGAGAACACACCCAGATCGGGGCCGAAATCTTTCAATTTGCCGGTCCGGCAGCCATTTTCCTGCAAGTTGATGGCCTCACAGAAGGTCGACAGCAGTTCGGTGTCGAGCAACGACTTGTCGATCAGCAACTGGGCGCGCCACGCTCTCTGCTCCACGGACACCGAGTTGGCCAGATTGTCGAAGGCCAACGGCGCGACATCGATCGTGTCGACCAGCTGACGCGAGTAATCACTGAGATTGCTGATCAGTGCGGCCAACCGGCCCATCGAACTGTCGACGACATTGACGTTCCCTTCGAGGAACGTGGCGGTGTTGTTCAATGTCTGGTTCAGCGCCTGCATGGTTGCCTGCAGACCCGGCGACTGGTCACCCAGCATCTGCGAGACCTGGGTGATCGCCGACGAGAACGCCGTCATCTTCGGATAGTTGTCCACCAGCGCCGTGGTCAGAATCGAGATCTTCTTGATCATCTCGACGAGTGCATCTCCGTTGTCGACGCCGACCTGCGCGACCTTGTTGAGTTCTTCCAGCGCAACGGCCATCCGTTCGCCGTTGCCGCCGAAGATCCCCGACGAGATCGTCAGCATGTCACCGAGCGGCCCACTGCCATCCGGGTCTGCCTTGAACTCCTCCACGAGGTTGTCCACGGTGTCGAAGAGCTCCCCGATCTCCACCGGGCTCTTCGCATTGGCCACGGTGTCACCGTCTTCGAGCTTCGCACCTTCGGTGTAGGTGGGCGACAACTCGATGTGACGGGTGGTCACCAACGAGGTGTTGATGATCGCGGCGGTGGCGTCTGCCGGGATGGGTACCGACTTGTCGACGGTGAATTCCACCTTGACCCGGTCACCCTGAGGCGTGATCGACAGGACCCGACCCACGGGCATGCCCAACACATCCACGTCGTTGTCGTTGTAAAGCCCTGCCACACTGTCGAAGTAGGCAGTCAGCTTGATCGACTCGCCCGCTGCGTGGCGCCATTCGGCGGGAATCAGCGTGCATCCGGTGCCGAGGAGTGCGGTGGTGATCAGCAGCGCTGTCATCACCATCGAGCGGCGTACCGTGCTCGCGCCTCGGCGCGAGACATGCTTGGTGCTCAACATCCGTCGACCACCCTCGCTGCGCAGAGCCAGTTGTCGGGGAAGATGCCCCACGGGAGGTAACCCATTGCGTACGGGCCGGATCCGGTGGTGTTGGCGATCGCCCGGACGGTGAGCGGCAGGACCTCGAGCATGTGACGGAGGTTGTCGCGGTTCTTTTCCATACCCTCGGAGATCGTGTTGAGGTTGGCGATCAGGGGCGCGAACTGATTGTTGTTCTCCGCGCCCATAGCCGACATCTGGTTCGACAGGTCCGCGACGCCATCGAGCATCTTGATCACCAATTGCTGCCGGGTGGCGATCTTCTGAGCCAGCAGCTGGCCCTGACCGACGATCACCGACAGTTGATACTGGCTGCTGTTGACGATCTCGGTGACGGAGTTGGTGTCCTTGATGAGCAGGTTGATCTGATCACTGCGGTTGCTGATCACCCTGGACATCTCGGTCAGGGAATCCAACGTGGTGCGGGTGATCCCCGGCGCGCCGGCCAACTGTTTGTTCAGCGCATCCACACTGTCGCTGAGGCTTTCAGCGTTCACCCCCGACAGGATCGGGGTCCCCCGCTCGATGGTTTCCTGCAGGTCGTACGGCACCTGGGTGCGGGCGATCCTCGAGCCGCTGAGACGAGCAGTCGATTCACCGACCTTGATGTCGACGTAACGCTGACCGAGCAGCGTCGAGAGCTTGATCTCGGCGGAACCGTCGGACATCACTTCGACGTCCTTCTGCACCTCCATGGCAACCGCGACGTGATCACCGGCCAAGGTGGTCTTCGAGACCTCCCCCACGTCGATGCCGGCGACGCGGACCTTGTCACCGGGGCGGATACCGCCGGCCTGGGAAAAGTCGGCGGTGTACTCCCGCTTACCGATTCCGGACTCCGAGATCGCGAACGTGGACACCACGATCAGGACCAGCACCACCGACCCGATTGCTCCGAGCCAGAAATATCGATGCTCGGACCAGCTGCGGCGCAGAATGTTCGGCTTCACAGCATGTGCCTCCCCGGGGCTCATCGGCACACCACCGAGTGCTGGGTGCCGCCGATCTGGCTGATCAACCCCGGTGGGAAGAGAACACCACCGATTGATACGTCCAGTTCGCAGGCGTAGATGTTCAGGTAGGCGCCCTGTCCCATCACCATGGGAAAGTGCACCAGGAACAGCGGCAGATCGATTGCCAGCTGATCGAGTTTGGACCCGATGCCGATCATGCGGCCGGTTGTGTCCCGCAAGCTCTGCCCGAGTTGCTCGGCATCAGGACGAATCCGGCCGAGCAGCCCACCGAGGCGGCTCGTCGCGTCACCGATGCTGTCGACCGAAGCACCCAGCGACGTCGAGTTGCCGTTCAGCCCCTCGATCAATCCGGCGAGGTTCTTCACCAGTACCTGCATCTGATCGCCCTGCGAGCTGAGGTCTCCCATCACCGCACTCAGATTGGTGATGAGGGCTCCGATGACCTGATCTCGATTTCCGAAGTCTGCGGCCAGCTTTCCGATCTGCTCGATCGTGTAGCTGAGCGATACCTGGTTGCCTTGGAAGGTCTGCACAAGACTCTCCGACAGCTGGTTGACCTGCTCGGGTTCGAGAGTGTCGAACACCGGCTGGAAGCCCGCGAGCAACGCCGAGACGTCAAACGAATCCTGTGACGGTTCTTCGAGAGTGGACCCCGGCTTGAGCTTCTTCTGTTCTGCGCCTTCGACGAGGTCGAGTCCCAGGTAGCGCTGTCCGATCAGGTTCTGGTAGCGGATCGACGCCTGCGTGTTGGAGAAGATGGTCTGGTCGGTCTGCAGGTCAAACGTCACCTTGGCCCGGTTGCGATCGAGGGCTATGTCCGAGACCCGGCCGACCCGGACCCCGGCCATCCGCACGTCGTCACCCGGGTGCAGGCCCGAGGCGTCGCTGAAATAGGCGGTGTACCCGTTGGTCTGACCCGGCACGGCTCGCTCCAGCGTCGACCAGATCGTGTACGTGAGCAGCAGCGCCAGCACGGCGAACAGGCTGAACCCGATGAGAGGCTTGCGGTAACCCATCAGCCCTCACCGCCGGTGTTCTGCTGTACCCGCACCGACTGGACCAGCGGGCCGAGCATCATCGTGTCGGCTGCCGAGGGTTCGCGATCGAGTGCAGCGCGCAGCGTCTCGTTGTCGGTGCCCGTTGTGACCGCCTTGGGAAGGGTGGATGCGTCGGTGTTCGTCTCGGTGTCAGCTCCGGCGGGCCGCACCACGAGGGGCCCGGAGTTCGTCGGTCCGGTGCCGGTACCGGGTCCGGTACATCCCGGTCCCCGGGTGATGCCGTACTCACCGCCGTTGTATACAGGGCAGTTCTGGCGGTTGTACTGCAAGAACGGGCTGAGGCTCACGCCGATGTTCAACTGCGGCTTCCCATTGGTTCCGGTGAAAACGGTCAGGACCTTGCCGGCCAGCTGGTTGAGTGCCCGGATGCCGCCTGGGAGCGCCTCGGAGTCCACGGCCACCGCGCCGGTCATCGTGTTCAGGTTCTGCACGATCTGTATGCCCGAATCACCGTTGCGCGCGAACAACTCCTGGATGCGGTCGATCATCGACTGGGCCGCGGTGAGAGTGCTCGCGAGGTCGCGTTGGCGTTCGATGATCGTGATGGACGGGATCACCGCACGCCCCATGGTGTCGAGTAGCTGAGGTGTCGATTGTTCGATCCCCTGCATGGCCCGGTTGAAGTTGTCGAATCCGGGAGGTGCGCCATCGGGGAACTGGGCATTGATCTGCTGCCAGTACTGGTTGAGCGTGCCCACGAAGGCGGAGAACACGTTTCCACCGCCACGCAGCGCATCGGCGATGGTCCCGAGAACGCGACCGATCTCCTCCGGCGGGACGGCGACGAAGAGCTCGCGCAGATCGTTCTGCACGGTCTGCAGGGCGACGGTCTCCTTCGACTCGTCCGCGGTGATCTTGCTCCCGTTAGACAGGTGACCCTTGGGATCAGGTGGTGCGATGAGTTCCACCGAGTTGACGCCGAACAGGTTGCTGGGCACCGTTCGTGCCGTCACGTTGGCGGGTACGCCCTGCGCCTGCTCAGGGGCCACCTCGATGAGGACGTCCGAGAGGTCGTTGTTCGCGGTCTCGATCGACTTGACGCTGCCGATGATGACACCGTTGTACCGCACGTCCGCCTGACTCGTGAGACCGTCGCCGACATCGTCGAGAGTCGCCGTCACCTCGAGTTTCTCCTCGAAAGTGCCCTGGTACCTGAGCATGAGGACAAAAAGGATCAGCACGAGCGCCACGACAAATGCGACGCCGCGCAGAAAGTACTGGGTCACAGACGGATTGCGTCCGGTGGTGTCGACGAACATGTGTTACCCCGAAATCCTGATGCCGGGCGACAGGCCCCAGAAAACAAGTGTCAAGAGAAGATTCGCGAAGACCAGCACGATGATCGACAGCCGGATCGCGTGGCCGGCTGCCACCCCCACACCCTCTGGTCCGCCTGATGCGAAGAAACCGTAGTAGCACTGGATGAACGTAGTGAGCAGCACGAACACCACGACCTTCATCACCGAGAACACCATGTCCTTGGACAGGATGAACTGGTAGAAGTACGACAGGTATGCGCCGCGGCCCTGCCCGCTCTGCACTTGGAACATGAGTTGGCAGGCCAGGTAGTTCGCGGCCAGCGACACCGAGTACAGCGGGATGATGGCGATCACGGCGGCGATCATGCGGGTGGTGACGAGGTACGGCATCGGCCGGATCGCGATCGATTCGAGTGCGTCGATCTCCTCGCTGATCCGCATCGAGCCCAATTGAGCGGTGAAGCGGCACCCGGACTGCGCGGTGAACGCGACCGCAGCCAGCAGGGGACCCAATTCGCGGGTGGTCGCGAATGCCGAGATGGCACCGGTGACCGGCGACATGCCCAGCAGGTTGAGGGCTGTATAGCCCTCGATACCCACGGTTGCACCGCCCATGATGCCGAGCAAGATGATCACGCCGATCGTTCCGCCGCCCACCACGATGGCGCCGTTACCCCAGGTGACGTCGGAGAGCAGTCGCCAGATCTCTTTGCTGTAGTGCTTGAAGGCTGTCGGGACCGCACCGACCGACCGGACCAGGAAGGTGACCTGGTGCCCCATCAGCACCAAGGTGTCGCGGGGTGACTGATAAACCTTCTTGCCCCATTCGAGTGGCTTGAGGGCAGGCGGCGTGTACTTGGAGGCAACCATCAGACCACCCTGGCCGGGACGACAATCGCAAAGATCTGGGTGAGGATGACATTGACCGTGAACAACAGGATCACGGAATTGACCACCGCCGCGTTGACCGAGTTGGCGACACCTGAGGGTCCCCCTTTCGTGGTGAGCCCGCGGTCGCAGGCCACCACGGCGACGATCGCGCCGAAGATCACTGCTTTGGTGATGGCGAACGCGAGGTCGGCCGGGGATGCAAAGGACGAGAAGGTGCCGGTGTAACTACCCGGCGTACCTCCCTGGAAGTAGACGTTGAAGACGTAGCCGGTGACGAAGCCGATGAAGCACACGAAGCCGCAGAGCAGGAAACTCACGACCATCGTGGCCAGCAGTCGCGGCGAGATGAGCCGCTGGGTGGGATTGACTCCCATGACCCGCATCGCGTCGATCTCATCGCGGATGGTTCGCGAGCCCAGGTCGGCGGCAATGGCCGACCCGACCGCGCCGGCGAGCAGAAGAGAGGTGACCAGCGGAGCGCCCTGCCTGATCACGCCGAGACCGGTTGCCGCGCCCGAGAACGAGGTGGCGCCGATCTGGTTGGCGATATTGCCGACCTGGATGGAGACGATCACACCGACCGGGATGGCAACCAGAAGAGTGGGGATGACGGAGGTGTTCGCCATGAACGCGCATTGGCGGATGAACTCACCGAATGGGAACCGTCGCTTCACGATGTCGACGAACAGCACCTTGAAGACCTCTAAGAACAGCGTCATCTGCCGCCCGAAGGTCTCGAACGATGCGATCACGTGGCCGCGGAACCAGCGCTTGGCGGGCAGCATTGCACTACGAGCCGAGGCTGTTCGCCTGCTGCGTGTCGCCACGGTTTCTGTACTCACACCCTGCCTCAGTGATCCCCGTCATACGCACACCCTGCGTATGAGTTCGCTCATAGTGCCATATAGCTAATCGAAATCGCCGACGAACCAACGTTTCCGACCCGACACGATGTTCTTTCGTCGCACCGCCGCCGTACGCAGCGGCGATCGTGTTCACCACGATCTGGAAGCGCGCGTGCTCACATTAGCCCAAAAGCTCTCGCAGTCCTACCATTGCCGTGATTTGTCGTTAACTTAAGCCGTTTCGGCGTGGATCCGCGCGGTCCACATCGTGGACGCGCCGAGCGACCACCCCGGCGGCGCGGATGGATAGCACCTACGGTTTAGAGGTGACCTCTCTACCGGTATGGGCGCCGACGGCGCAGCAGATGCGAGTGACGATCGACGGTGACATCCATTCGATGCGCGAGACCGGGGATGGCTGGTGGGAAAGTCCTGTACCTGCGTTGCCCGGCGCCCGCTACGGCTATCTCATCGACGACAGCACCGACCCACTCCCCGACCCTCGCTCACCGCGACAACCCGATGGCGTCCACGGACTGTCCCAGGTGCACGAGATCGACCCAGAGATCTGGTCTGATTCGGACTGGCAAGGCCGGCCCGTTGCCGGCGCAGTCATCTATGAATTGCACGTCGGAACGTTCACTCCCGACGGCACCCTCGATTCTGCGATCGCCAAACTGGACCACCTGGTGGACATCGGCGTGGATTTCGTCGAGCTGATGCCGGTCAACACCTTCAACGGCACCCACAACTGGGGCTACGACGGCGTCGGCTGGTACGCGGTACAAGAGACCTACGGGGGTCCCGACGCCCTCGCGCGCTTCGTCAATGCCTGCCACCTGCGGGGACTCGGCGTGATCATCGACGCGGTGTACAACCATCTCGGCCCGTCGGGCAACTACCTTCCCAACTACGGTCCGTATCTCACCGAAGGTGCCACCTCGTGGGGGCAGTCGGTGAACCTGGACGAAGCCGACTCCGACGAGGTCCGCGAGTTCATCCTGGGTTCGGCGCTGCGCTGGCTCGAGGTGTTCCATGTCGATGGACTGCGACTCGACGCCGTGCACGCCCTGGTCGACCGCACCGCGCTGCACCTCCTCGAGGAAATGCAGATGCGTACCGACGCTTTGTCACACCGGGTCGGCAGGCCGCTGTCCTTGATCGCGGAGAGCGACCTGAACGATCCCAAACTCATCACCTCCCGCACTGACGGCGGATATGGCCTCGCTGCCCAGTGGAGCGACGACGGCCACCACGCGATCCACACCACCGTGTCGGGGGAACGACAGGGTTACTACGCCGACTTCGGCAGTCTCGAATGCCTGTCGAAGGTTTTGCGAGAAGGCTTCTTCCACGCCCTCACCTACTCGTCCTTCCGTCGGCGCAGGCACGGCAGACCCATCAATCATCAACGGGTGGTCACCACTTCGCTGGTGGTCTACACCTGCAATCACGACCAGATCGGTAACCGCGCGCTCGGAGACCGGCCCTCGCACTACCTCGATCCGGGCCAGCTGGCGATCAAGGCAGCGCTGGTGCTCACCTCACCGTTCACGCCCATGCTCTTCATGGGTGAGGAGTGGGCAGCCAGCACCCCATTCCAGTTCTTCACCTCCCACCCCGAACCAGAACTCGGTGAGGCCACCGCGAACGGCCGTAAGGCCGAGTTCGCCGAGCACGGGTGGGATGCGGCCGACGTGCCCGATCCCCAAGACCCGGAAACCTTCTCGCGATCGAAGCTGAACTGGGACGAACTCGCCGAGCAGCCACACGCCGCACTGCTGGGGTTCTATCGCGACCTGATCACGCTCCGCAAGAGTCAGCTCGAGTACTCCGACGACGACTTCGACTCGGTCGCAATCGATTTCGACGACAGCAACACCTGGTTCGCCATGCACCGTGGAGCACTGTCGACGATCGTGACCCTGACCGAGGCGCCCGCGGAACCACCGTTCTCGGGCACCGTTCTGCTCGCATTCGAGAACGGCGCGTCCGATGGAATCGAACCGGGCCGGAACGTCACGTCACCGACCCTGGCCGGGCACAGTGTGCTGATCATCCGGCGCGACTGACGTCGCGCGGCCTCATCTGACTGCCCGACAGGCGGTCAGGTGAGGTAGCGGTACGCCGGCGAACCCGGTTCGAGCCGTTCGCATTTGAGTCGCGAAGCGTCCATCCGGGCGAGCAGCGGGCCGAGACCTTCCGGCGCCCCGAGCTCGACGCCCACGAGCGCGGCTCCGGTCTCACGGTTGTTCCGTTTGACGTACTCGAACAGGGTGACGTCGTCGTCGGGTCCGAGGACTTCGTCGAGGAACCGGCGCAGGGCACCGGGCTCCTGGGGGAAGTCGACCAGGAAGTAGTGCTTGAGGCCACGGTGGACCAGTGACCGTTCGATGATCTCGCCGTACCGTGACACGTCGTTGTTACCGCCGGAGAGCAGGCACACCACGTTCCAGCCGGGTTCGATCGGAAGATCCTCGAGTACGGTCGCCGCAAGTGCGCCTGCGGGCTCGGCGATGATGCCCTCGTTCTGATACAGCTCGAGCATCGCCGAACAGATCGCACCCTCGTCGACGTGTGTGATGTGCGTGGCTCCGGCGGGCAGTTGCTCGTGTCCTCGATGTACCGTGCCGGACGGTGGCAGATCGGGATGCTGGGCCACCGTGGCGCCGGCGTCCGCCATCACGCGATGACCCAGTGCGCCAATGCGTTTGACGGCCGCACCATCGACAAAAGGGTCGATGTCGGTCAACGTGACCGGGCCGCCCTCCACAAGAGCGGCCGACATCGACACCGCACCGGTGGGTTCCACTCCGACGATGCGGACCTCCGGGCTGTGCGCACGCAGATACGTCACCATGCCTGCGAGCGCCCCACCACCGCCGACCGGTATCACCACCAGGTCGGGTGTGACGCCGAGTTGCTCGACGATCTCCTTGGCGATGGTGCCTTGACCTGCCGCCGTACGAGTGTCGTCGAACGCGTGGATCCAGGTCGCACCGGTCTCCAGCACATCGGCCTGCGCAGCCGCAGCCGCGGCATCGTAGGTGTCCCCGACCGCGATCAGTTCCACGAAATCGCCGCCGTGCCAACGGATACGGTCACGCTTCTGCTTCGGCGTGTTGGTGGGAACGTAGATCCGGCTGTGGATCTGCATCGTGCGCGCTGCGTAGGCGACGCCCTGGGCGTGGTTGCCCGCGCTCGCCGCCACCACACCGGCTGCACGCTCGGCCTCGGTGAGAAGCGACATCACGTTGTAGGCACCGCGGATCTTGTACGAACGGACCGACTGCAGATCTTCGCGCTTGAGGTAGACCTGTGCGCCCGTGTTCGCCGACAGACGCTCGCTGAGCTGCAGCGGGGTAGCCACCACCACGTTGCCGATTCGCTCCGCCGCCGCCTCGATCGCATCTGCGTCGAGGTCGGGAGCGGTGGCGTGCGGGGTCGGATCAGCAGTGTGTCGTGTGGTCACGGTCCCTATGGTCTCACTGAACTTCCAGCGATTTACTCAGCGGGTTCGAGCACGAACACCGGGATCGCCCGGTCGGTCTTCTTCTGGTAGTCGGCGTAGGGCGGGAATGCCGCCACGGCGCGCTCCCACCATTCGGCCTTCTCGTCACCGGTGACCTCGCGGGCGATCATGTCCTTGACCACCGGGCCATCACGCAGCTCGACATGCGGGTTGGCCGCCACGTTGTAATACCAAACCGGGTTCTTCGGTGCGCCACCCAGCGAAGCAACAGCGGCGTACTTACCCTCGTTCTCCACGCGCATCAGCGGCGACTTACGTAGCTTGCCGGACTTGCGCCCCACCGAGGTCAGGACCACCACCGGCATACCGTTGAGGTCGGTGCCCTCGGTGCCGCCGGACTTCTCGTACTTTTCGGCCTGCTCGCGCGCCCAATCGCTGGTACTCGGTTCGTACTCGCCCTGAAGTGGCATCGGCTGCTTCTTTCCGCTGGAGTGACGTTCGGTTCGATCAGCTACAACCCCGGGGTCGCCCTAGCCTATTCCGTACGAGCAACCTCAGGTGGCCAGGCAGGAGGGCCCCAACAGCGCCTTGAGGTCACCCATCAGGGCCGACGTGGGGTTGACCCTCAGTTGGTCGTCGAGTTTGAGGGTGGTGGCCTTGTCGCCGCTGATCAGGCGCACGTGCACATCGGCGGTGCCGGGATGGCGCACCAGTACCTGCTTGAGCGCACTGACGCGGTCCGCGGTACACAGCCTGGTGGGCATCGTCAGGGAGATCGGCTTCCCGACGCCCACGTGAGACAGGTCCGGAACCGCGAGGTCGTTGGCGGAGATCATCATGCTGTCGTCGCGCAGATTGACCCGTGCCTTCACCAGCACCACCGCGTCCGAGGCGATGTCCATGCCGTACGCCTGGTAGGCACGCGGGAAGAAGTAGACCTCGACCCCACCGACCATGTCCTCGATCTGCACCACCGCATACGACTCGCCCTTTTTGTTGACACGTCGGGTAACCGCAGAGATGATGCCGCCAATCACGATCTGGGCCCCGTCCTTGACGTTGCCCTCCAGGAGCGAGCTGATCGACGTATCGGTCTGGGCAGAGATGACGTGCTCGACCCCGTTGAGTGGATGCCCGGACACGTACAGTCCCAGCATCTCTCGCTCCAGTGCGAGTTTGTGCTTCGTGTCCCATTCCTCGTCGGGGACCTTGACGGCGAAGGCGTCGTCGGTCATCGCACCACCGTCACCGCCGGCGTCGCCGAACAGGTCGAATTGGCCGACGGCTTCGGCCTTTTTGGTACCCAGGACAGCGTCGACCGCATCGGCGTGGACCAGGAACAGCCCTTTACGGGCGTGACCGAGCGAGTCGAAGGCGCCTGCTTTGATGAGCGACTCGGTGACCTTCTTGTTGCAGGCCGTGACGTTGATCTTGGCGAGGTAGTCCGAGAAGCTCGAGAAGTTCGACTTCTCTTCGCGCGCAGCGAGAATCGAGGCGACCACACCTGTTCCGACGTTGCGCACCGCAGCGAGTCCGAATCGGATGTCGTCACCGACGGCCGCAAAGTTTTGCTGAGAGTGGTTGACATCGGGTGGCAGCACCGTGATACCGAGGCGCCGGCAGTCGGCCAGGTAGATCGCGGCCTTGTCCTTGTCGTCGGCAACCGAGGTGAGCAGACCGGCCATGTACTCGGCCGGGTAGTTGGCCTTGAGATAGGCGGTCCAGAACGAGACCAGCCCGTAGCCGGCTGCGTGCGACTTGTTGAAGGCGTATCCGGCGAACGGGAGGATGGTGTCCCACAGTGCCTTGATCGCCGCTTCGGAGAATCCGTTGTCGAGCATTCCCTGACGGAAACCGGCGTACGCCTTCTCGAGTTCGGACAGCTTCTTCTTACCCATGGCCCGACGGAGCAGGTCGGCCTGCCCGAGCGAGTAACCGGCAACCTTTTGGGCGATCTGCATGATCTGCTCTTGGTAGACGATCAGGCCGTAGGTGTCCGCCAGGATCTCCTTGAGCGGGTCTTCGAGCTCGGGATGGATGGGGCTGACCGGCTGCCTGTTGTTCTTGCGGTCGGCGTAGTCGTTGTGGGCGTTCATGCCCATCGGGCCGGGGCGGTACAGCGCGAGCACCGCCACGATGTCGCCGAATCCCGTGGGCTGCATACGTTTGAGGAGCTCACGCATCGGCCCGCCGTCGAGCTGGAACACGCCGAGAGTGTCTCCCCTGGCGAGCAACTCGTAGGTCTTGGGATCATCCAGCGGCAACGAATCCAGGTCGAGATCCATGTTGCGGTTGAGCTTGAGGTTGTCGATCGCGTCGCCGATGACCGTGAGGTTGCGCAACCCCAGGAAGTCCATCTTCAACAGGCCGATGGCCTCACACGAGGGGTAGTCCCAGCCGGTGATGATGGCGCCGTCCTGCGGGCGCTTCCATACCGGGATCGCCTCGGTCAGCGGTTCGGACGACATGATCACCGCGCAGGCGTGCACACCGGCGTTGCGGATCAGCCCTTCGAGCCCCAGTGCGGTGTCGTAGATCTTCTTGACATCGGGATCGGTCTCGATGAGCTGGCGGACCTCGCTGGCCTCTTTGTACCGATCGTGCGTGGGATCGGTGATGCCCGCGATCGAGATGTCCTTGGCCATGATGGGCGGCGGCAGCGCCTTGGTGATGCGGTCGGCGATGGCGTACCCGGGCTGACCGAACTGGACGCGGGCGGAGTCCTTGATCGCGGCCTTGGTCTTGATGGTTCCGAACGTGATGACCTGAGCGACCTTGTCGCTGCCCCACCTCTCGGTGGCGTAACGCACCATGTCGCCGCGGCGGCGGTCGTCGAAGTCGATGTCGATATCGGGCATCGACACACGCTCGGGGTTGAGGAATCGCTCGAAGAGCAACCCATACGGGATCGGGTCGATGTTGGTGATGCCCAACGCCCAGGCCACCAGCGAACCGGCGGCCGAACCACGACCGGGCCCCACCCGGATGCCTACCTCGTTGGCGTGCCTGATGAGGTCCCCGACCACCAGGAAGTACGCGGGAAAGCCCATCTGGATGATGACGTCCAGCTCGTAGTTCGCTCGCTCGAGGTATTCCTGCGGCACCTCGCGGTCCGGGAACCGCCGGGTCTTGAGACCTTGGGCCACCTCTTTGCGCAACCATGTCTGCTGCGTCTCGCCTTCGGGCACCGGGAACACCGGCATCCGGTCACGGTGTTCGAACACCTCGGCGTAGCTCTGCACCCTCTCGCCGATGAGCAGGGTGTTGTCGCAGGCGCCGGGCACCTCTTTGTCCCACAACTCGCGCATCTCGGCGGCCGACTTGAGGTAGTAGCCGTCGCCGTCGAACTTGAAGCGCGTGGGATCGGACAGGGTCTTGCCCGTCTGCACGCAGAGCAGGGCCTCGTGGCTCGCCGCGTGGCCTTTGGTGACGTAGTGGCAGTCGTTGGTGACCAGGGGCGGGATCCCGAGTTTGCGGCCGATCTCCAGCAGCCCGTCGCGGACCCGGCCTTCGATCTCCAGGCCGTGTTCCATCAATTCGAGGAAGAAGTTCTCTTTCCCGAAGATGTCCTGCCACTTGGCGGCGGCTTCGAGCGCTTCACGCTCGTGGCCGAGACGCAGACGCGTCTGAACCTCGCCGGACGGGCAGCCGGTGGTCGCGATGATGCCCTCGGCGTGAGCCGCGATCAGCTCGGCGTCCATACGTGACCACTTGCCGAGCTGGCCTTCGATGGATGCCAGCGACGACAGCTTGAACAGGTTGCGCAGACCGGTGGCGTTCTCGGCCACCATCGTCATGTGGGTGTAGGCACCCGAGCCCGAGACGTCGTCGCTCTTCTGCTCTCGATTTCCCCAGAGCACCCGCTTGGTGTTGAAGCGCGACTCCGGCGCGATGTAGGCCTCGATACCGATGATGGGCTTGACCCCCATGTCGGTGGCGACGTTGTAGAACTCGCTGCCGCCGAACATGTTTCCGTGGTCGGTCATGCCGATCGCGGACATCTCCAACCTCGTGGCCTCGGCGATCATCGGTTTGACCTTCGCCGCCCCGTCAAGCATCGAGTACTCAGTGTGGTTATGCAGATGCACAAACGAATCCGACACGCGTCGCCTCTCATTTCGAACTCTCGAGCGCCTGCGCCGGCCACCGGAGACGGGGCCGTGACGCAAGGTCTTCAGTCTAGGCGGGGGTACCGACGCCGGCGGGCAGGCGCGTCCGACGCCTCCCGGAGTGGTGACGCATGGTGCTGATGTGACAACTCAGGCCACCAGCAGGATGGCGATCAGTATCGCGATCGCCACCACCACCAGTCCCACGAGCAGCGCGATCATCACCGCATTGGAACCCGACGGCGCACCGGTGTTGTGTCCGGCAGTGCCCTGGCCTGACTGCGGATGCACGGACCTCCCATGAGCCGTAGGGGCCGGGGTGTGCTGAAATCCCTGACCGTACTGCTGGGAGACCAGATGCTGCGGGGGCGGCGACGGCTGAAATCGCTGGTGGGTCGGGGGCGTTCCGGCGTCAGGACGTGCGACGGGCATCGGCGGTGGCGTGGAGGTGACGGGTCGGCGTGGCGCCTGGGCCGGGTACCCGACGGGCCCCTTTGCCTGCCGCAACGCGGACTGCAACGCATCGGTGAACTGGCGGCAGTTCGCGAATCGGTCATCGGCTTCCTTGGCCATGGCCTTCGCGATCACCGAGTCCACCGCAGGCGGCACCGACGGAACCAGTTCCGAGAGCTTGGGGACCGGCTTGCTCAGATGACCGCTGATCGCATCCGCCGTGCTGTCGCCACGGAAGGGCACCCGGCCTGCGATCAGATGAAAGACGGTGGCGGCCAGCGAGTACTGGTCGGTGCGCGGATCGACGGGCTGGCCCTTGAGTTGTTCGGGTGAGGCGTACGACAGTGTCGCGAGGACGGTGCCCACCACGGTCAGCGACTCCGTTTCATTTGCTGCCTTCGCCACACCGAAATCCGTGAGCAGCACGCGCTGCTCGTCATCCTGGAGCGAGTAGCGCCGCTCGATCCCGTCGCCGTATTCGTCGCTCTCCACCTCCGAGAGGAGGATGTTGGCCGGTTTGATGTCCCTGTGCAGCAAACCCTTGCGGTGCGCGTAGTCGAGTCCTCTGGCGATCTCACCGGCGATCCGCACCACGCGCTCAGGGGGCAGACCGACGTCCGAACCGGCCTTCTCCTGTGCTCGATGCAGTTCCTGCGCGCAGTCGGTGCCGGGGACGTACTGCATTGCGATCCACAGCATGCCGTCGTTGCGGCCGCGGTTGTAGATGGTGACGATGTTGGGATGGTCCAGTCCCGCCGCGACTTCGGCCTCGCGCAGGAAGCGCTTGCGGAACTGTTCGTCGGCGCCGACCTGCTCGCCGAGGACCTTGATGGCATCGCTGCGGGGAAGTTCGGGGTGTTTGGCCAGGTAGACGGCCCCCATGCCGCCACTACCGAGAGCGCGCTCCACCCGGTACCCCGCTATCCAGGATCCCGGCTGCAACATGATCTCCCCTAACCGGCCTCCGTCCGCGGGAGGGCCGTCTTCGGAAGACACCATATAACGACCTAGGCGGCCGGGACCTCGCCATCGTCGGGCCCCGGACCGACCACCGTGGTGACCGAGGGCAGCAGCGGGATGACGGTGAACAAGCCGGCGAGCGCATCAGGGGGCAGTGCCTGGACCGCGCGGACACCCGGTTCCCCGGCGATCGATCGGAGTTGCCCGAGATCTGCCCGCACGACGATTCCGATCAGGCATGAGCAGCTCGCCTGCAGCCGTCGGGCCGCGACCTCGTTCACCTGCTCGGCCCGCGGCGTACCGGGTGTCCGACTCATCACGGCCTGAGCGCCCACCTGCACCGACGCGGCGAACGACTCGCTGGTGTTGCCGGTCGGCACCACCACGGTGGGCGTCTGCACGCGATCGATCGGCACGTTGAAGATGTTCTGCGACAGCATGACCCGTGGCCTGGAACCGACCAGATCCCACGCTGCACCGACACTCACCGGCGCCGACAACGACACCAGGGCCCAGCGTGCCGAGTCCGGTGAGGTCGTCGCTTCGAGCGAGCGCGTGGCCCGAGCGATGTAGTCCGGCACCTGCTCGCCGTTTTCCGGACCCAAGATGTCGGTGGTGACGGGGGCGGTCGGCGCAGGGTTGAGCCGCCCGACCACATAGAGGCCTCCGACGACGAACACCAGGACGGCGACCGCCACGACGGTGGTGCGAGCTGCGACCTTCACCTGCTAGCCGGCACGCAATTCATCAAGCGCATGCTGCAGGTCGTCGGGGTATGGGCTGGTGAACTCCACGAGACGACCGTCGGAGGGGTGGGCGAACGACAATGCGCGGGCGTGCAGCCACTGGCGCTCCAGCCCCAGCCGTTTGGCCAGTACCGGATCAGCACCGTAGGTGAGGTCGCCGCAGCACGGATGATGAAGAGCCGAGAAGTGCACTCTGATCTGGTGCGTCCTCCCCGTTTCCAGATGAACGTCGAGAAGGCTTGCCGCGCGGAACATCTCGATGGTGTCGTAGTGGGTGATGCTGGGCTTGCCCGCCGCGGACACCGTGAACTTCCAGTCATTGCCGCGACTGCGACCGATCGGGGCGTCGATGGTGCCGGTGGGCGGGTCCGGATGACCTTGCACCACAGCGTGATAGCGCTTGTCCACAGTTCGCTGCTTGAACGCCCGTTTGAGCAGTGTGTAAGCCCGTTCCGACGTGGCGACGACCATTACCCCCGAGGTCCCGACGTCGAGGCGGTGCACAATGCCCTGCCGTTCGTGCGACCCGGATGTGGAGATCCGGAAACCCGCGGCAGCCAGTCCACCGATCACCGTAGGTCCGGTCCATCCCACCGACGCGTGTGCCGCGACGCCGACCGGTTTGTCGACCACCACGATGTCGTCGTCGGAATAGATGATCTCCATGCCCTCGACCGGCTGGGCCTCGATGGTGAGCACGCGGGCCGGCGCCGGTAACAGCACCTCGAGCCATTGACCGCCGACAAGCTTGTGGGACTTGCCGACCGGCGAACCGTCGACGCTGATGTCCCCGTCGTCGGCGAGCTGAGCCGCCACCGTCCTCGACAATCCGAGCATGCGGGCAACGCCCGCGTCGGTGCGCATTCCGTCGATCCCGTCCGGGATCGGCATCGACCGTGATTCACGCATCGGGTGCCTGACGGTCGCTCTGCGTCGAGCCGGTCGCGGTGTCGGAGTCGGTCCGGGCAGGGTCGTCGGCGTCTTTTGCTCCACCCGAACGCGTTCCGTCGAACTCGAATCCGAACAGGGTGAGCACCACAAGACCGATCGCGCCGCACACCACGGCGGAGTCGGCGACGTTGAACACGGGCCACCAGCCCACCGACATGAAGTCGACCACATGGCCGCGCAGCGGGCCTGGGGCCCGGAAGATGCGGTCGATCAGGTTACCGAGAGCACCGCCGAGCACAAGACCGAGACCGAGCGCCCACCAGATCGAGCCGAGCCGATGGCTGTAGCGGATGATGCCCGCGACCACGGCGAGCGCGATCAGCGTGAGGATCCACGTATAGCCGGTGGCCATCGAGAATGCGGCGCCGCTGTTCCGTACGAGCTTGAAGGTGACGGTGTCGCCGATGATCTCCACCGGGTCGCCGGGTTCGATCAGGGCGACCGCGACGATCTTGGTGATCAGGTCGGCAATAAGCACGGTGACCGCCACGACCAAGAGGATCAGCCACATCCTGGGACGGGTGGGGTTGCCCGACGTGCTGTCGGCCGGGTTGCCCGACGTGCTGTCGGCCGGGTTGTCCGCCGGGGAGGGCGTGGGCTCGTTCGACGGCCGGGGTTCGCTCGACGGTCTGGACCCTTTCTCGCTTGTCACCTGTCCATCATCCACGACCCGGTCGATACGCTGGCTGCCGTGTCCCATCCCGCTCTGGCCCGCGCCACCTCCGGCCCCCTGTCGTCCCGTCTGCTCAGCACGCCGGTTGTGATCTCCGCGGTGACGATTGTGGCGATCGGGCTCGCCGGTTGCGGTTCCGATGACGAACCGCCGCCTCCGCCGCCGTCGGGGTGCGCCACCGATTCGACGGCGGGTTCCAGCTCTGCGGCGCTCTTGCCGGTGCCTCCGGCGAAGGTCACGGTGGAGACGAACGGCGCCGAGCCCAGGTCGGTGCCGGTCGCGGGATTCGATCGCGGGACCGCGCAGTCGGCGAAGTTGGTCACCACGTCCACGTTTGCTTCTGCGACCGGGCAGCAGGATGCCGACTCGGGCGCGACCACGGTCGATCTGCCGATGACGGTCAGGGTCAACTGCACGGACGCAACAGACATCGATCTCCGGATCGGAGATGCGGGTTCCCCCGACACTGCCCTGGACCAGGCGCTCGAGGCCCAGAACGGCTCGCGCGCGGGCATGAGCATCGGGCCCGGTGTGGCGCCCATCTCCCTGCGGATATTGCCGACCGAGAAAGCCGACGACAGTGCCCGCCAGGCCGTCGAAGAAGCGCTGGTCGCGACGCTGCAGCGGTCTGTGACCCTGCCGACCGAGCCGATCGGGGTCGGGGCGCGCTGGCAGGCCGTTCGGACGGTGAACGCCGGGGCGACGGTGCGTCAGACGATCACCGCCACTCTCACCGCCCACGAGGGCGAGCGGCTGACCATCGACTACAGCATCGACGAGTCGCCCACCGACTCTGCGTTTCGGCTCCCCGACGGTGGGGTGTTGACCATCGACGCCTACTCGATGACGGGGGCCGGTTCAGTGGTGATCGACCTGGCCAGGGGCGTGCCGATTTCGGGCCAGCTGAAGATCTCTGGTGGCCGGACCCTCGTCGGTGCCGAGGGAGCACAACCGTTCAGTCAGCTGCTCGGCTTCGATTCGGCGTGGTCGCCGGCCAACTGACGTCCACACGAAAAAGCGCCGCAGACGACATGTCGTCTGCGGCGCTTCTGGTTCTGATGTGGGTGTCAGCTAGTTGCTGGGCACATCGGGCTCTTCTCGTTGGCTCCGCTGAGCAGCAGGCACACCGTCGTCTTCGACAGCTTCCAACGTCCCTCGTTATAGGCGATCAGCGCCTCGACCTGCGTCTGCGGCTGGTCGGGGAAGTTGATCTTGACGTTGGCCTTGGCCTGGTTGGCTCCGGCGGGACGCACGGGAGCGACGATCTCGTAGGTGACGTCGGGGTTGGCCTTCATACCCGCGATCAGCTTGTCGAAGATCTCCGGATCCGCATCCGACCCCTCGACCAGTTCGGTCTTCTCCGTATTCGGGATTTTGGGATCGAGTGCGGTTTCCAGCATGGTGTTGAGCGCGGCGGCCGTCGGCGGCTTCTTGGGGTCGGTGAGGTCGCCGGGGCTGGTGGACCCGCTCGGTCCGGCATCCGTGGTGGTGGAGGTCGTCGTGGTGGTGGTGGGGTCGTCACTACCGCCGTCGTCTGAACAGGCAGCGATGGAAACAAAGGCGCATAGTGCGACGCCGGCGGTCACGAACTTGCGAAGCTTCAAAATCCGTCCTTACTCATTGTCACCGCTACCACCGAAATGGAGGCAGTGAGAACTAGTCGGTCGGCCGCTTGGGCCGTCGGTCCTGCCCCACTATGCCAAAAACATGTCGAGTTGACGCATAGCGGTGAAGCCGTCAAAGCTGGCGGCGTGGTCAGAACACAACCTCTGGTGTCGATTCTCACCACTGGTGGCACCATCGCCAGTCGCCGATTCGCCGATGGCGCGCGTCCGGCGCTGGCAGCTGAAGAGCTGGTGGCGGGCAGTGCCGAAGCCGGCGTCGAGCTTCGGACCCGCGAGGTGCTCCACCTCGATTCCTCGTCTCTGTTGCCGGAGGACCTCGACGCGGCGCGGTCGGCGGTGGTGGCCGAGCTCGAGGATCCATCGGTGACGGGCGTGGTGCTGACCCACGGCACCGACACCATGGAGGAGACGGCGATGCTCATCGATCTGATGCACGCCGACCCCCGGCCGGTGATCATGACCGGCGCCCAGCGTCCGGCAGATTCACCAGACGCCGATGGTCCCGCGAATCTATCTGCTGCCATCGCTGCGGCGGTCGATCCCTTGTCTCGCGGCCGCGGGGTTCTCATCGCGATGGGTGGCACGCTGGTACCGGCTCGTGGCACCGCCAAGTTCGACAGTGCTGCCGATGCACCTTTTGCCACCGTGCGCGCCGATCTCCCGCGGCCTCTGCTTACGCCGACTTCCATCGCCGGCACGCGGGTGGACATCGTGATGTTGTATCCCGGCGTCGACCCCTCGATCATTGGTTGGTGCGCGGGCGCGGGCGCGTCGGGAATCGTGTTGGTAGCCACGGGTTCCGGTAACACGCACCCTCGGGTGGTGGATGCGGTGGCCGACGCCATCGGCCGTGGCGTTGTGGTGGTCGTGTGTTCCCGGGTTCCGCGGGGAGAGATCGTCGCGACATATGGCGGCGGTGGCGGCGCTGTTGATCTGGCCGCCCGTGGTGCGATCATCTCGCCGTGGT
The DNA here is from genome assembly GCF_001598915.1 of Williamsia muralis NBRC 105860. Classification (GTDB taxonomy): domain Bacteria; phylum Actinomycetota; class Actinomycetes; order Mycobacteriales; family Mycobacteriaceae; genus Williamsia; species Williamsia muralis. The sequence goes on from NZ_BDAP01000005.1 coordinate 212,340, forward strand.
TGCGGGGGCCCCAGGCGCGAATGGCGTTGCAGGCGTTGCTCGCCGGTGGCGCAGGGCATGCCGATGTCGCGGAATTTTTCGCCGCCGAGTAGACGTCCGGCCCCGGAGCTCGCGCGCCGGTGCCTTATGTGCGCTTGGGCCGCTTACTTCTCGGATCAATTCGTTGAATCGTCGCAGTCACCCGTGTCGTCACTGTCTGGGTTCACCATCAACTCGGCCCGGTTGTGTTGGAGCTGCATCCGTTCTTCGCGGTCGTCGAGAGCCGCTTGGCGTTCGGCGATGATGTTTTGCCATGCCGTTTCGATGGTGTGGTCGGTGTGGTGGGCCCGGTTGATGCGTGGTTGTTGGTCCGGGTCGATGTAGGTGGGTGGGATCCACGCCACCCGGCCCGTATCGGGGCCGTCGGTGACCATCACTGTCTGCCATTGATCTTCGCCGGGCCCGATCATCGCGTGATGCGGAATGCACGCCGGGGCCAGTTCGTCGATGTCGGTGTGTCCGCCGTCGGCCCAGGCGGTGGTGTGATGGATTTCGGTCCAGGAGATCGGGTTACGGCAGCCTGGGCTGGTGCAGCCTCGGTCTTTGGCGAACAACGCCATCCGCTGGCCTTGCTGGGCGGTGCGTTTGGCCCGGGCGAAGTACAGGACGTCCGCGGAGTGGTTGGCGAACACTGCCAACGACCAGTCCGCCCGGGCGGCGAGTTCGAGAGCGTCTTTCACCGGCAGGTCAACACCGGAGGCGGTGTGGGCGATCCCCGCGGCCTCATCAAGTTGCTGTTTGGTCATCGTGATGATGACCTGCACTGGCAGGCCACGATGGGAGGTACCCAACAGTTTGTACTCGAGGATGGTCTTCAAGATCGCCTTGAACGCATCGTGCTGACGCTGCGCTCTGCTCCGGGTATCGCGCCCTGCGGCAGCCTCAATCACCTGCGCGTCCACACCAGGGTCGTCAATAGCGCCGACGGGTGAGTTGGGATCATCCGGGTTGTTCATCCCAGGTGCTGCCCACACGTCCATCACCGTGCGAAACAGTGCCAACGTTGCCGGGTCGAGATGGCCAGTAATTTTGGCCATCATGTCCAAACCCTGTGCACCGTCAGACAAGCCACGGTTGCGTTTGCGGTCAGCGTCATCGGTCAATGATCCATCCGGATCGACCCGCGCCAGGACTTCTCGCCCACACACTTCAAGCGCAGTCGGGCCCAGGGTCCGGGCGTTGTCGGTCATCCACGCGTCGACCACGTCATACACTTCCGGTGCTGATTTGTGCGGGATGCGGTCGCGGACTTTGAGCATCACATCCATGTGCGCCAACCCAATTGTCCCGTCGGCCAGAGCTTCCGCAGCGGCCGGACATTTCGGGGGCAACGGCTCGCCCTGCATCGACAACAACACACCAGCAGCATCAAGTGCTTTCAACCGCGAGGAGGCATCACCACGAGAGACCCGCAATTCACTCATCACAAACCGGTGCAACGTCGAATGACCAGCCTTACGAAACAAGCCCCGATCATTCACCTCCTGCAACCGCCTGAGGCCCTGAAACGACAGTGCCCGAACAACTCTCTCGTTCACCCGCACCAACTCAGCAACCTGCACATCATCAACATCAGTTGCTGACGTGGCAGCAATATCAGCCAACACATCCTGTAACTGGCCATACTTCGCCACCAACAACGCAACCGGCGGTGGATCCACCGTCACTGAATCACTCATCGACAAGCCCCCCAGCCCTCGAACCCCTTTCATAAAGTCTACCAACCGAATTCGACAATGTCGAACACCCGTTCGAACCCATTTCGGCCCCGCACCCGTCGCGGAAGAGAATCAAATGTGTTGGTAGAGGACCATTCACGCAGCGCGCTGCGTGTAGCTGTCGACATACTGCTGGCCCGACAATCGCGAGAGGGCCGCCATCAGATGGTCCGTGGCCTCTCGGACATCCGTTGGACTGTCAGCGGAGAATGTCGACAAGACGAGGGGCTGCCCGACGACGACGTGCACTTTGCCAGGCCGCCATAGCCGCGCGCCAGGAGGGTTCACGCGGTCGGTTCCCTTGAGTGCCAGAGGCACAACCGGCGCACCCGTCGCCAAGGCGACACGCATCACGCCGGTTCTCCCCCGGTGCAGCAGCCCATCTCTCGATCGCGTGCCCTCAGGGTGGATGCCCCACACGCCGCCGGCACCGACGATGGCAACAGCTTCATCGAGTGCGGAAACGCTTGCGGCACCCCCTCGGCGGTCAATGGAAAGTTGCCCGGTGGCCGAGAAGAACCACCGCTGCACACAGCCACGAATACCTGCGCCCGTGAAGTACTCCGCCTTGGCGACAAAGGTGACCCGGCGCGGCAACACGAGAACCATCAGCAGAGAGTCGACCACCGCCAAGTGGTTCGCCGCCACGATCACAGGTCCGGTCGGGGGGAAGTTCGACAACCCGACAACGCTTGGACGCGCGACGAGCCGCAGAAAGGGACCGATCAAGACATATTTGAAAACCCAGTACCACATGGATCGACCTCCTTTTGTAGACAATGTCTACACCGCTGGTAGACACTGTCTACATGGCGGACCCTCCAGATACAAGAGCGCTCTTGGTGCAGGCAGGCATCGAACTCGTCGACTCTGCGGGGCTCGCTTCGGTCGGACTCAGATCGATTGCGCGACACGCGGGCGTGTCACACGGAGCGCCAAGGCGCTATTTCCCCACTCACCGGAGCCTGTTGGCGGCAATCGCAGCGGCCGGCCTGGACGATCTGAAAACAGCTATGGCGGAGTCAGATTCGGAGCCGTCTACGTCACCGAACACAACACTGTCAGCGATGGCTCGCGCTTACGTCGATTTCGCCGCACGCCGACCCGGGATGTTCGAACTGCTGTTCCGCCACGATCTACTCGAAGGTGGTGGCGAAAACCTGCGCGGCACGACGATCCCCATGCTCACGACCGTGGAGGGGCTGGTCGCGACCGTTGTCGGGCGCGACCAGGCGAGCAGCCGAGCCTTGTTGCTGTGGGCGTCGATACACGGAATTGCCGCGCTGACCGCGACTCGCGCGCTCGACGTGTTCGAGACGGACCTCGACGCCATGGTGACCGATGCGGTGTTTGTCCATCTGCATGCAGCCGCCGAGCAGTGACCGCTACTCATCCTCGTTCGCGAACCGGAGATGTTCTTCCGGCCAATCCAGGCTGAGCAGTGGATCCGCCACTTCCAACTGCGGATCGTCCAGCGAGAACGTCTTGGCGAATCCCGGACCGCGACTTCGTGTTTCGAATCGAACCGTGACCCGGCCGTGTCCGCTGCCCTGGACCCACCCATGCCCGTAATCGCGATGGTGCACATCGTTGCCGGTGGTCCAACGCAGTCGGTCGGCGTTGGGGTCGCGACCGCCCGGGTGGTACATCTCCTCCGATGTCGATTCCGCGCTTGACTCCGGGGCCTCGAAAGTGGAGTCGAGCTCGGGGAACATCGCAAACTGCTGCACCGCGGTCAGTCCCGAGAAACCAACGCCGACAAGACGGATGGGCCCGATCTCCTGCGGGTCCAACGCCAGGCGCTGCGCGGCCGCGGCGAGTACGGGCAGCTCGGTGGTCGCAGCCGCAAGAGTGGTCGACCGGGTCAGCACCGACATGTCCGACTTCTTCAGCTTGACCACCACCGTGCGCGAGCCCCGCCCATCGGCGAGCAGTCTCCGATGCGCAGACGTCGCAGCCCGCTCGACAGCACCGCGTAGATGCCCGAGGTCGGTGATGTCCTCGGCGAACGTCGATTCGGCGCTGATCTGCTTGGCCGATGCGCGCTCGGCGACCGGTCGGTCGTCTATCCCCTGAGCCAGCAGGTGCAACCCGGGTCCGACGGTGGCACCGAGAACCGACGACACCTCCAGCGTCGACATTCGTGCAAGGTCTCCGATGGTGTCGATTCCCAAGCGCTGCAGTCGCTCCCCGGCGACCGGGCCGATGCCCCACAGTTTGCGCACGGGCAGCCGGGCGAGGAACTCGCGCTGCTCCCCCGGCGTCACCACCACCACACCGTCCGGCTTTGCCATACCCGACGCGATCTTTGCGATCTGTTTGCCACTCCCGAAGCCGACCGAGGCGGCCAAGCCCAGCTCGTCCCGAATACGGGCCCGGAGGCGCTCGGCAAAAGCTGCGGCGACGTCGGCCGACGCGCCTGCCAGTTCGACCGGCTCCGCGAAAGCCTCATCGAACGACAACATCTCGATGACAGGAACCTGGGCGCGAATCAGGCCGAAGACCCGCAGGCTCACCGCCCGGTAGACGGATCCGCGGGGCGGGAGGACGACGGCGCCCGGACCGACCAGTCGACGCGCTTGGTGCATCGGCATTGCCGAGTGTGCACCGAAAACCCGCGCCTCATAACTGCAGCCGGCGACCACTCCTCGGCCGCCCAGTCCCCCGACCAGCACCGGGCGGCCTCGAAGTGTTGGACGGGTGAGCTGCTCGACAGATGCGAAGAACGCATCCATGTCGATATGCATCACCCACCGGGAACTGATGTTCCCGTCCTGCACCCGCACACAGTGATGGTATGCCCCGTTCGGCGGATCAGGGGACGTGCACCGGCGTCAGCTCGAACACCGGAATGGCCGGGCCCGCAGCGGTCAGTTCGTCATCGCTCGAGTCTGCGGAGATCTTGACGGGCATCAACGACGCAACCTCCCAGCCCCAGCGCTTGAGATACGGGCGAAGCACCGGCGGCTTGTCCGCATGGGCCAGCTCGGTGACGCGGTAGGTCGTCGAAGTCCGGCCACCGCGCAGTGTGCACTCCCCCGACGCCCGCACATTCCTCGCCCACTGAGTCTCTCCGCGAGCACCGATCAGGAATGTCCGGCCGTCCAGACGCAACGGGTTGACCGGGATGCGCTGGATCGCACCGGTCTTGCGACCGCGGACCTCGAGCGTGCGGGCGCCGGCGAGAGTGATCCCACGGTCGGCCATCCAGGCGACAACCGAGTTGAACACGGCAACGGACTTACCAGGCTTGTTGTAGTGGGTCGCGGCGGTCATGGTGGCTCCTGGGTTTCTCGAGTTGATGAGAGCACTGCTCTCTGTTTCTCCGAGTGTGCGCCCCCGTCGCCAGAAATGCAAGAGCACTGCTCTCTTTTGTGCGAGGATGGACGGGTGCCCCCGCAATCGACTCACCGAGAAAAGACCGCGACGGAGTCGACACCGCGCGCGATGGCCCGCGCCCGCACGCAGGAACGCATCCTCGAACTCGGCCGCGATCATCTGGCCAGATATGGCGCTGCGGCGCTGTCGCTGCGTGCCATCGCACGCGACCTCGACTTGGTCTCGTCCGCCGTCTACCGGTACGTCGCCAACCGCGACCAGTTGTTGACGCTGCTGGTGGTGGATGCGTACACCGAGCTGGCAGATCACGTGGCGGAAGCCCACGAATCAGCCGCCCCGGACGCATTCCGGGAACGACTGATGGTCAGCTGCCAAGCTTTCCGACGATGGGCGGTGGCCGAACCGGCCCGCTACGCACTGCTCTACGGCAGCCCCGTGCCCGGCTACCAGGCACCCGCAGAACTGACCACCGAGCCGGGCACTCGCGTAGTCGGCCTGCTGCTGAAGACGTTGCACCAGGCCGCATCTGCCGGGCGGATCGAAGATCAACCGAGCTATGGCGACCTACCAGGTGCCGGCTTCGCGCCGATCAGAGACGAGTTCGCCCTCGACATCGACGACCAGCACGTTCATACGGCGATCCTGCTGTGGGCCACCACGGTTGGGCTGACGAGCCTGGAAGTGTTCGGCCAGTTCGGATCCGAACCGCCGACCGATCTGGAGGTCCTGTTCGACCTCCAGATCGGCGGCGTACTCGATCGGATCGGACTCGGCCGCGACCAGTCGACGGGTGATTAACCGGCCGTGGTCGCCTTCACCAGCGTCGCTTGCACACCGTCACCCAAGGCCACCCACTCGCCGGCGGCGTTGCCGTCGTGACCGGCCACCAGGTCGAGCTCGACCGCAAGAACTTCCCCGGCGATCAGATCGCGGTGCCGCCGCGCCCACTCGACGTGGTTGTCGGGCACCGCGAGTGTCACGCGGATGCGGTCGGACACATCCAGACCTGCCGCACGGCGCGCTTCTTGCAGCTCGCGGATGCGGTCCTTGGCCCAGCCCTCGGCCTCGAGTTCCTCGGTGACGGACGTGTCCAACACCACCAGACCCGCCCCGGCAGGCAGCTCTGCGGTCGACTCCGGCTGTACCGCAACGAGTTTGCGTGTGTACTCGCCTTCGAGCAGCTCGATCCCATCCGCGCTGACCACATCGACACCATCACGCTCGTCGATCGTGACGTTGCCGGCCTTGACCGCCTTGATGACGCGCTGGACGTCCTTGCCCAGACGGGGTCCGGCAACTCTGGCGTTCACCGCGAGCTCAACCCGGCCGTATTGGTCCGCATCGTCGGTCAGACGCACGGACTTCACGTTCATCTCGTCGGCGATCAGGTCGGAATACGGCCTCAACCGCTCGGCATCGGCGGATGCGACGGTCAACGACGGCAGCGGGAGGCGCACCCGGAGCTTGTTCGCCTTGCGCAGACTCGACGCCACCGAGCAGACGGCCTGCACATCGTCCATCGCCGCAACCAGATCAGGATCGGCCGGCAGCTCGTCGTCGGTCGGCCAATCGGTGAGGTGGACCGAGCGACCTCCGGTCAGGCCCCGCCAGATCGCCTCCGTGGCGAGCGGCAGGAGCGGCGCCGCCAGGCGGCAGGCCACCTCGAGCACGGTGTACAACGTGTCGAAGGCCTCGGGCGCATCGTCCTGGCCCGCCCAGAAACGCGAACGCGACCGGCGCACATACCAATTGGTCAGCGCATCGCAGAAGTGACGGAACTCGTCACACGCCCCCGCGATGTCATAGGTCTCCATCTGCCCGGTCATCACATCGCGAGTGGCGGCTGCCTTGGCCAGGATGTACCGATCGAGCACGTTGGTCGAGCCGGTACTCCACTGCGCAGGCCGGTCCGCATACAACTGCAGGAAGCTGTACGCGTTCCACAGCGGTAGCAACGCCTGCCGAACACCCTCGCGGATGCCGCGCTCGGTCACCACCAGGTTGCCACCACGCAGGATCGGAGACGCCATCAGGAACCACCGCATGGCATCACTGCCGTCACGGTCGAACACCTCGTTGACGTCGGGGTAGTTGCGCTTCGACTTCGACATCTTCTGCCCGTCGTCGCCGAGCACGATGCCGTGGGCGGCAACGGTACGGAACGCCGGGCGGTCGAACAGTGCGGTCGACAGGACGTGCAGGTTGTAGAACCATCCGCGCGTCTGCCCGTTGTACTCGACGATGAAGTCGCCCGGACTGTGTCCCGGTAGAGAGTCCGTTCCCTCGAACCAATCGGTGTTCTCGAACGGGTAGTGCACCTGTGCATACGGCATCGAACCGGACTCGAACCAGCAGTCCAGCACTTCCGGAACCCGTCGCATCGTCGACTTACCGCTCGGATCATCAGGATTGGCGCGGGTGAGCTCGTCGATGAACGGGCGGTGCAGGTTGTGGGGACGCACGCCGAAGTCGCGCTCGAGCTCGTCGAGACTGCCGTACACGTCGACCCGCGGGTACTCGGGATCGTCGGACACCCACACGGGGATGGGCGCACCCCAGTACCTGTTGCGACTGATATTCCAGTCCTTGGCCCCTTCGAGCCACTTACCGAACTGGCCGTCGCGGATGTGCTCCGGCGACCACTCGATCTGCTTGTTGAGCTCCACCATCCGGTCGCGGAACGTGGTGACCGCGACGAACCACGAGGGCACCGCCATGTAGATCAACGGCTTTCCCGACCGCCATGAATGCGGATAGGAGTGCTCGATGGTCTCGTGGCGCAGGATCCTGCCCGCGGCTTTGAGGTCCTTGATGATCACCGGGTTCGCGTCGAAGACCTGCAGGCCCTCATAGGGAGCGACCAGGCTCGTGAATCGCCCGCCCGCATCCAGTGGTTGCACCACCTCGATGCCGTACGCGGTCGCGAGCTCCATGTCCTCTTCACCGAAAGCCGGTGCGAGGTGGACGATTCCCGTACCGCTGTCGGTGGTGACGTAGTCACCCAGCAGAACACGGTGCGCCCCCTCGTGACCCGCGAAAAAGTCGAACGGCGGGGTGTAGTGCACGTTCTCCAGTTCGGCACCTCGGTAGGTCCCCAGAACCTCGGGCTCTGAACCCAACTCACGTGCGTAGCTGCCGAGCAACGCGGTGGCGAGCAGATACTGCTGCCCGTCCTCTCCGCGAACGTGACTGTATTCGAACTCCGGATTCACGGCGATGGCCAGGTTCGACGGCAGTGTCCACGGTGTGGTCGTCCAGATCAGGGCTTCCACCCCGTCGAGCGCGGCAGGACCGGTATCGCTGGGACGCAGGGTCATTCGCACCGTGACAGCCGGATCCTGGCGCATCTTGTAGGCGTCGTCGAGCTTGCTCTCCTGATTCGACAACGGAGTCTGCTCGTACCAGGAGTACGGCAGCACGCGGTAGCCCTGGTAGATCAGGCCCTTGTCATGGAGCGCCTTGAACGCCCACATCACCGACTCCATGAAGTCGATGTCGAGGGTCTTGTAGTCGTTGTCGAAGTCGACCCATCGGGCCTGGCGCGTCACGTACTCCCGCCACTCGTCGGTGTAGCGCAGCACCGATGCGCGGCAGTAGTCGTTGAACTTCGCGACGCCCATGGTCTCGATCTGGGACTTGTCGGTGATCCCGAGCTGGCGTTCGGCCTCCAGTTCCGCAGGCAGGCCGTGGGTGTCCCAGCCGAAGCGGCGATCGACCTTCTTGCCTCGCATGGTCTGGAAACGCGGAACGAGGTCTTTCACGTACCCGGTGAGGAGGTGACCGTAGTGCGGCAGTCCGTTGGCAAAGGGGGGCCCGTCGTAGAAGACGAACTCAGGCGCGTCGGCACGGTTGTCGATGGAGGCCCGGAACGTGTCGTCGGCCTGCCAGTAGTCGAGCACTCGCTTCTCGACATCGGGAAAAGACGGCGCTCCGGCCTTGGTTCCCCCGGTGAGATCGACCAGCGGGTACACGCGAGTTGCTGAGCCACTCGTCGATGGGGCTGATATCGGGTCCTGTGTGGTCACTACCGTCTCCTCGTGCGTCGGCTTTGCTGCCTGGCACGGGGACGAACCGATGAATCATCGGCCGCGGTACCACCCCGCTTGCGTCCGTGGGACGCCACTCGGTCGATCTGCCGGCGAGACGCCGGTAATCGTCGAGGCGTTGACGGGCCTCACCCGCCCGGTTCTACTGGGGATCGCCCAGGGCGATCCTGTTCTTCCGAGAGCTCCCCGGTGATGGCCGGATCAACGCTGATGACAAGTCTAACGCGGCTTGTCGAGATGTATTTCCTCGGTGGGCGGGTCATCGTCGTACCGGTGACCCGGCGCATCCGAGTGACCCTGCGCATCCGCGTCCTGCTGATGCCCGCTCCGGTCTCGCACCTGATCGGCGGACCCGGGGTCTGCTTGGTCGTCCGCGCCCGAGTCTGCCCGGGCGTCGTGGTCGGCCTGATCAGAGTTCGACCGGCGGCCGAGCCCGATCAGGTCTGCCAGCAGGAATCCGACTCCGATCACGCACACCACGATGCACGCGACCGCGAGCCAGAGGACCCCGCTGATCAGCGCCGCCACCAGCAGGACGAATCCCACCAGGGTGGCGCCCAGCGCCAGCACCAGCACGGATCAGACCCCGACGAAAATCAGTTGTTCGGCTTGCTGAATCCGCCGGAGTTGGTGAAACCACCATTGCCGGGATCGGACGAGAAAGCGTCGCCACCACGTGCGTTGTCCACCGGTGCGGCGCTGCCACGCTGCTGCAACTCTTCGAGCTGGGATTCGAGGTACGTCTTGAGCCGCGTGCGGTACTCGCGCTCGAACGTCTTGAGCTGTTCGATTCGACCCTCGAGTACAGAGCGCTGCTGGTTGATCGTGCCCATGATCTCGGTGTGCTTGCGCTCGGCGTCGGCCTGCAGAGCGTCGGCCTTCTCCTGCGCCTGCCGGGTCTGGGTCTCGGCGCGCGACTGCGCGTCGGCCAGAATCGCCTCGGAACGCTGACGGGCATCGCTCAGCATCGCCTCGGACTTCGAGCGGGCGTCGCCGACGAGAGCATCGGCACGTGCGCGTGCGTCGGCAACCATGGCCTCGGACTCGCTGCGCGCGTTGTTGGTCAGACGATCCGCGGTCTCCTGGGCCAGGCCCAGCACGCGGGCTGCCCGGATGCTCTGGTCCTCGTTGGAGGACTGCTGCGGCTGCTGCTGCGCCGCCGGCTCGGGGGCCGGAGGCTGCTGCTTGGCGAAGGTCTGTGTCGCCGGCTCTTGCGCGGGCGCAGACTTCTTGGCCTGATCCACCTCGCCTTCGAGCTCCTCGACGCGCTGCTTCAAGTCGGAGTTCTCTTCGATCAGACGCGCCAGTTCAGCTTCTACGAAGTCGAGGAACTGATCGACTTCGTCCTCGTTGTAGCCGCGCTTACCGATCGGCGGTTTGCTGAACGCGACGTTGTGCACATCAGCTGGTGTCAGCCGCATTGGTCGGTCCCCTTATACCTTGTGTCGAACATTGGTCTGCTTGTCTGGAGGTGCTGGCTGGCGTAGTCACCGCCCATGAATTCCACTTCTGACGCGACCCAGATCATGGATCAGTCAGCCATATTATTCACGATCGACATCTAGCTGTAACTGGCGTCCATCCTGTCACACTAGAACCGTTCGTCGCACCCTTTGGTTGCTATGTCGAAATCAAACGGGTGTCAAAACGCACCATTTACTTCGGCGCGTCCCGAGTTTGTGACCCGTTCGTTATCAACCTACTCGATACTAATGCCCCCGCTTGCCATCCGGGGGTACGACCCGCGGTCGAATCCGACTAGGGGGCGACCAACGACATCGCGATGAGAACCACGATCATCGTGATCATCAGCGACAGGTCCAGGCGAACAGGTCCGAGCGGGATCGGCGGCAGAATTCGACGCAGGGCCTTGATGGGTGGGTCTGTCGTGGTGAAGACAGTTTCGATGACCACCACCGAGGCTCCGGTGGGTCGCCACTCCCGGGCGAAGGTTCGCACCAATTCGATCACCAACCGACCGAGCAGAAGCAGCCAGTAGATGAAAAGGAGGTAGTAGATAATCTCGCGTGCGATCGTCACGCCACAACTCTGCCCGATTTCGGTCCCGGATGTGAAAACGACAGGCCGGCGGGCCGGTCGGCCGACCTACTGGTGGTTGTAGAAACCGGTTTCGGCGATCTTCTTGCGATCCTCGGGCGAGACGTCGATGTCGGCAGGAGCCAGCAGGAACACCTTGGTGGCCACCTTGTCGAACGAGCCGTGCAGCGCGAACGCGAGACCGGCGGCGAAGTCGACGAGTCGCTTGGCGTCGGCGTTGCTCATCTCAACGAGATCCATGATCACGGGGCTACCGTCGCGGAACCGCTCGCCGATCGTGCGCGCCTCGGCATAGCTGCTGGGCCGAAGGGTGGTGATCTTGCCGAGCGGGTTGCCCTCTTCGAAGACCCGGTCGAGTTCTGCGCGCGGGTCGATGGCGAGGGCGCCACGGGTGGAGGGGCCACCGACTGCGGAGGGCCGGGTGCCGACCGTGCGCGTGGCGAGCGGTTCGAGGCGGCCGGTCATCCGTGCCGGCGCGGGGGCAGCAGCGTAACGGTCGATCGATTCGAACTGCGGGCGCCGGGCGCCGGCGTAGGCGTACTCGGGAACGCGCTCGTATTCACCGTCACGGAAGTCGGCTTCGCGGTAGTCGCGGTCGTCCACGTCGTCGCGGTACTCGGCGCGGTAATCGCCTTCGCGGAAGTCGGGCTCGTCGCGGTAGTCGCGCTCGTAGCGGCGCGACCGCGCGGGAGCGGGATCGTCCAGGTAGTCGTCTTCGTAGTCACCGGGAGGGACCATGCCGAAGTACGCCTTGAACTTGTGGATGGTGCTCATCGCAATTCCTCTTTCAGCCGCGGCCGGTACTCGACAACTCCTGCAGTCCTGTTGCCACTGTTAGTCATGTTGTCGCTGTTACTGATGTGACTAACCGTTATGGCGAGATTAGCGGCCTGTCCCCCATGATCGCGGTACCGACACGCACGCAGGTTGATCCGTGTTGCACTGCGATCTCCAAGTCTCCCGACATACCCGCGGACAGCTCTCGCGCCTCGGGGTACTGCGCTACGAAATCGCGGTGGATGCGTGCTGACTCCGCCATCCAGCGGTCCGCCGAACCGTGCAGCGGAGCGATGACCATCAGCCCGCACAGAACCAAATTGGGTAGTTCGGCGATCGACTCGGCCAGCCCGGCGAGGTCGCTTTCCGCCACTCCCCCACGGCCTTTCGCCTCGTCATCATCTAGGCCGACCTGAATCAGCACCTCCAACGCGGCAGCGCGGTCACCATTGTCGAGGGCGACGCCGGTGGCGCGGTCGAGGGTGTGCGCCAACTTCAGGCTGTCCACCGAATGCACTCGATCAGCCCAGCGCGCAACGGACTTGGCCTTGTTGCGCTGCAGTTGACCGATCATGTGGAAGCGCAGATCCGTGCGGCCGGTGGCGGTTCGCACATCTTCGGCCTTCCGGCCGGCCTCGGGTTCCCGGGACTCACCGAACTCGGTGGCACCGGCCTCGATCAGCGCCAACACGTCCGCCGCAGGGAAGAACTTCGTCACCGGCAGCAGCGCGACATCGGCGGGAGAACGACCGGCCGCGACACACGCCTCGTCCACGCGCCGGCGGACGCCGGCCAGATTGGCCGCCAGTTGCGACGCCCGTGCAGGCGACACCGACTCCTGATCAGGCACTGCCACTGTCCATCCAGATCACACAGGCCAGCCGGCCGGTGGGATTGTCGCGGCGATGACTGAAGAGCGCGGGGTCCTCGATGGTGCACCGCGGGTCCTCGGCCACCGCCGAGACGCCCGAGGACAGGAGCTGACGGCGAATCCCGGCACGCAGGTCCAGTCCGGGAGTCCCCTTGGCGGTGCGGGTGGCGCTACCGGGGAGGTGCTTTTCGACATCTGCCTGCATCTGCGCGGGCACCTCGTACTGACGACCGCTGGCGGCGGGGCCGAGGAACGCGCCGATCCGGCTGACCTTGGCGCCGGCTTCCTCCATGGCCTCGAGCGTGCGGGGAATGATCCCGATGCGCGCTCCGACCCGGCCGGCATGCACCGCGGCGATCACACCCGCCGTCTCGTCACTGAGCATCACCGGCACGCAATCAGCACTGAGGACGGCCAACGCAAGGTCGGGCGTGGTGGTGATCAACGCATCGGTGGCAGGCACTGCGCCCGTCACCGGCTCGTCCACCCGGGTCACGTTGCGGCTGTGGATCTGCTCCATCCACACCATGCGCGCCGGGTCCACGCCGATCTTCTCGGCGAGGCGAAGCCGATTGCGGCGCACCGCATCCGGATCGTCGCCCACATGATCACCGAGGTTGAACGACGCGTACGGACCGGTGGAGACACCACCGGACCGGGCGGTGACAACCCGCCTGATCCGTATCCCCACTACGGGGCTCAGCGCTTCATGAACGGTGGGACATCCACCTCGTCGTCGGCCTCGTCGAGACCGTGAGCCGGACGCGACGAGCCGTTGCGCGACGAGCGATCGTCGGCGAAGGGGTCACCGGCGGGCACCTGCGCGAACAGCGGGTCACGCCGTTCGGTGGTGTTGCCACCGGCCGACACCGACCCGGCGCGTGCCGAACCGACCGAGCCACTCGTACGTGCTGCAGCAGTCGCAGCAGATTCGACGGGTTTGCGTGCGGGCGAACCACTGTCGAAGCCGGCGGCGATCACCGTCACCCGCACCTCGTCTCCGAGATTGTCGTCGATGACCGTGCCGAAGATGATGTTCGCGTCGATGTGTGCGGCTTCCTGCACCAGCGTCGCTGCCTCATTGATCTCGAACAGGCCGAGATCACTTCCGCCGGCGATCGAGATCAGCACGCCGTGAGCACCTTCCATGGAGGCCTCGAGCAACGGCGAGTTGATCGCCGACTCCGCGGCCTTGGTCGCCCGCGACTCTCCCCGCGCCGAACCGATGCCCATCAGGGCACTGCCCGCATTGCTCATCACACCTTTGACGTCGGCGAAGTCGACGTTGATCAGACCAGGCGTGGTGATCAGATCGGTGATGCCCTGCACACCGTTGAGGAGAACCTCGTCGGCGCTGCGGAAGGCATCCATCAAACTGACTGCGGCATCACCCATCTGGAGCAGCCGGTCGTTGGGGATCACGATGAGGGTGTCGCATGATTCACGCAGTGCGGCGATACCGACCTCTGCCTGGCCACCACGACGCTTTCCCTCGAAGGAGAACGGGCGGGTCACGACACCGACCGTGAGTGCACCCAGTTTGCGTGCGATGCTCGCGACGACAGGAGCGCCACCGGTTCCGGTACCGCCACCCTCACCCGCGGTCACGAACACCATGTCGGCGCCCTTGATCAATTCCTCGATCTCATCTTTGGCATCTTCGGCGGCGCGGCGTCCCACCTCGGGATCGGCACCGGCGCCGAGGCCACGCGTGGAGTCGCGACCGACGTCGAGTTTGACGTCGGCGTCGCTCATCAGCAGGGCCTGTGCATCGGTGTTGATCGCGATGAACTCGACCCCCTTGAGGCCTTGTTCGATCATGCGGTTGACGGCATTGACTCCGCCGCCGCCAATACCGACGACCTTGATCACGGCAAGGTAGTTGTGCGGGGGCGTCATAGCGCTCGCCTTCCTTTTGTTTCGATCCGAACCATCTGGCTCTGCTGCTCGCACCCACCGGGACGAAAACCCTCAACCTAAACCACAGGCTTAGAGTTATGTCAAGTAGTCACGTGCTGGGGGAAACGCTAGGCACCATCGGACTGTGGAGCCAGCAAGCGCTGCGGCGTGTCGCCAAGAACCGAAGAAATCGGGCTCGAAATCTACTTGAAGGTCGGATTCTGCGGGCTCGACACGTTGTACTCGGTGCCTTCCTGCCCCAGAACGTGCCGGAGTGTCTCCGCCTTTTCACCGTTGCGTTCGTCGTCGCCCCACACCACGGTGCGATTGTCCTTGAGCTGCAGCACGATGTTCACCGGCGAGGTGACCTCGATACGGGCGACCTGATCGGCCACATAGGCGGGGACCCCGGTCATCACACTGAGCGCCGCACGGGTCGAAGGATCTCCGGAACCGGGATTCGGCGTGACCAGTTCGGCCAGGCCCGGCGGTGGATCCTGTTGCGCGAACTCGAAGCCCAACTTGTCCATCAGATAACGCTTGCCGTCTCGCTCGGTGAAGACCACCGGCTGACGTTCGACCACGGAGACGGTGATGGTCGACGGATACTCGCGCTTGACCCGCACCGTGGCCACGCGCGGGATCATCGACACCCTCTGGGCCGCAGCTGCGGTGTCCACCTGCATCAGCGGCTCGCCCTTGGAAAGTGCTGCCGCGGCGACGATCTCCGGAGACTGCACAATCGAGTTACCGGTCACCTCGATGGTTCGAACCGACATCAGAGGAGAGAAATAGGCCACCGCCGTCAGTGCGATCACCACCACGATGGCCCCCACTGTGAGCAGCAGTAGTCGCAGCCCACTGACACCCCGTGCGCGACGGGAGGCTCTGGCTCCTCGGCGAGGTTTGCGCGCGACCGCACCGGATCGGTCCGAGTCCACCGGCTCGTCGGGGTCGACCGGGTCACCGGGTTCACTTCCGATTCCACCACCGACCGTCACGTCGACCAGGTCGGTGAGGTCATCGGGTTCGGACTCATCGGGTTCGGTGAGGTCATCGGGCTCGGTCAGGTCGTCAGGGTGCGACTGTCCCTTCGGGTCCACCGGAACGCCGCGCGATCCCTTGGCATCTCGATGATCGCCACGTCTGCCCCTGCCCCGGTGGGGCCGGCGCCGCTCGCTCATCGGCCACCTTTCGGCGTCCCGCCATCAGCTCGGTGATGCCCCCGATCACGCAGAGCCTCCACGATCTCGGCGGCCTGCATCGTCACATCGCCGGCGCCGATGGTCAGGATCACGTCGTCGGGAGCAGCCATGTCGGCGATCTGAGCGGGCAGCGCCGAGACATCGGGCTGAAAGGCAACGGGTTTGGTGATCTGGTCGGCGATGGTCAGACCCGAGATGCCCGGGATCGGTTCCTCCCGAGCACCGTAGACGTCGAGCACGATCACCTGGTCGGCGAGGCTCAGCGATTCGGCGAACTCACGGGCAAAGGTTTCGGTGCGCGAATACAGGTGCGGCTGGAATATCGCCACCACGCGACCGCCGTCTGCATCCACCATGTCCCGGGCCGCGGTGAGCACAGCGCGTACTTCGGTGGGGTGATGGGCGTAGTCGTCGAAGACGCGTATGCGTCCGACTCGGCCACGGAGCTGGAAACGACGGTGCACTCCGGCAAACCCCTCGACGCCCTCGATGACGCCCGAGACCGACGCCCCCAGACACACGCCCGCGATCATCGCGGCAATCGCGTTGAGCGCCATGTGTTTGCCGGGAACGGTCAGGATGATGGACCGCTCCTGCACATCGCCATCGACATCGGTGAACCGCACCTTCGCGATGCCACCGCTGGCCCGGCTCTGCCATTCGAGCAACTGGACGGTGAGTCCCACGCCACCGGCCAGGTGCGCCTGGGTACCTTCGCCGTATCCGAGCACGGACACCCCACGCTCGGCCATCCGCGCAGCCACTCTGCCGGCCAGCGCAGCCGAGCCTGGATCGTCCAGGCACACGATCAAAGCGCCACCGGGATTGATCCGGTCGGCGAAGTCATCGAAGACCTGCACATAGGCCTCGGTGGTCCCGAAGAAATCGAGATGGTCGGACTCCACGTTGGTCACGACCGCGACGTCCGGGCTGTACTGGAGCAGCGAGCCGTCGCTCTCGTCGGCTTCGGCGACGAACACGTCGCCGGAGCCGTGATAAGCGTTGGTACCGGACTCGTTGAGCTCGCCCCCGACGGCGAACGACGGCTCGAAGCCGCAGTGCTGCAACGCGACAACGGCCATCGAAGTGGTGGATGTCTTTCCGTGGGTGCCCGCGATGAGCAGGTTGCGATGACCCTCCATGAGCGTCGCCAACACCGCCGGCCGCAGCAGCACCGGGATATCCAGTTCACGCGCGGCGACGAGTTCGGGATTTGTCTTCGGGATCGCCGCGAAGGTCGTGACGACCACGGTGGGCCCACCCTCGAGCAACTCGAGTGCCGACCGGTCGTGACCGATCTGAATCTTGGCACCGCGAGTCCGGAGATCGATGACAGTGCGTGACTCCTTGGCATCGCTACCCGACACCTGTCCCCCGCGCGCCAGCAGGATGCGCGCCAACCCGGACATTCCGGCCCCACCGATACCGACCATGTGCACACGTGAGAGTTGCGGTGGCAGAGCCTGTTCGACGCCGGTGGTCGAGGTCTCGTTCATGTCGACCCCCCGGAGCGATGCGCCTGCGCGAGCTCGATGCCGGCCCGAGCCACGGCCTGGGCCGCACCCCGAGCTCCTGCGCCCGCCGCGGCCTTCGACATCGCGGCCAGCCGGCCGGGATCGGTCAGCAGGGGTGGAATGGTGCGGGCCACGTAGTCGGGCGTGAGATCGGCGTCGTCGACCAAGATCCCGCCACCGGCCGACACCAGCGGTGCCGCGTTCAACCGCTGCTCCCCATTGCCATGTGGCAGGGGCACGTAGACCGCGGGGAGTCCGGTCGCCGACACCTCGGCAACCGTCATCGCTCCCGATCGACAGATCGCCAGGTCTGCGGCGGCGTACGCCAGATCCATCCGCGAGATGTACGGCAGCGCCACGTAGGGACACTCGGCCTCGAACGGTTCGAGCGTGTTCTTCTTGCCGTAAGCGTGCAATACACCGATCTTGTTGTCCGCCAACACCTGAGCGGCACCCCGCACCGCAGTGTTCAAACTCAGGGCGCCCTGCGATCCACCGAACACCAACAGCGTCGGCGCATCAGGGTCCAGCCCGAAGAACTCACGGGCCTGCGCACGAAGACCTGCGCGGTCCAGATCCGAGATCGATGCCCGCACCGGAATGCCGACGACTTCGGCATCCAAACCCGAGCCGGGCACGGCGGCGAGCACCCGCTGTGCCAGCCGAGCGCCGACCTTGTTGGCCACGCCTGCACGTGCATTGGCCTCGTGGATGACCACCGGCACCCGCCGCGAACGCGGGCGCATCCGGGCAGCGATATAGGCGGGCAGGGCCACGTATCCGCCGAATCCGATCACCACATCGGCGTTCACCTCGTCGAGAACTCGACGGGTGGCCGCCACCGACGCGCGAAGCCGTAGCGGCAGCCTGGCCAGATCGGCGTTGGGCTTGCGGGGCAACGGGACGGGCGGGATCAGTTCGAGCCGGTAGCCACGCTCTGGGACCAGAGTGGTCTCCAGACCGCGAGCGGTGCCGAGCGCTGTGACCTCGATACTCGGATCGAGGTCGCGCACGGCATCGGCGACAGCCATCGCCGGCTCGATGTGTCCGGCGGTCCCACCGCCTGCGACGACGATCGACAACGGACGGGTCGACTCACTCACTTCGGGTACCGCCGCAGATGCGGGTCCGGTCACCGCCACCGTTCCGGATCCCGGTAACGCGGTGCCGGGGTGCTCCCACGGCGAGGATCTTGTTGCTGACGCTGTCGGGCATACGGGTCATTCTTGCGCAGGGGCCGGGCCCGTGTCTGCGGTGGGCTGGCGGCCGAGGCATCTGCAGGCTTGCGCAGGGGCCGAGCCCGTGTCTGCGGTGGGCTGGCGGCCGAGGCATCCGCAGGCTTGCGCAGGGGCCGAGCCCGTGTCTGCGGTGGGCTGGCGGTACCGCCATATCCCCAGTCCTGCTGCCTCGGCACCCCACGCCCGCGCCTGGTCCGCTGTGGTGGCGGGTAACTGCGTGGCGGCTGCGTACCGCGCGTCCGACGTCGGGCGGGTTCGGCGACCGCGGCCCTGCGGGCGCGGGTGGCCGGGCGTGAATCCTGCTTACCCCGGCGACGATCGAGTCGTTCGCGGAGCACCTCGGCGCGGGTCTGTGAATACGGAACCGGATTGGGCAGTCGCAACATGCGGCCGAAACGGCCATCTCCCCCGGCAGCCAACGCGGCAACCGCCTCGGGTTCGTGTCGTGCGGCGTTGGCGAGCAGGCCGAACATCACCAACGTGGTGAACGTGGATGTGCCACCGGCCGACAACAGGGGCAGCTGGATACCGGTGACCGGCAGGAGGCCGACAACGTAGCCGATGTTGATCAGTGCCTGGGCAGTGACCAGCACGGTGATGGTTGCGGTCAGCAGCCGCAGGAACGGGTCCACCGAGCGCGTGGCGATGCGCAGACCCACGTACGCGAGAAGTCCGAACAGGAGCAGGACAACAACGCCACCGATTAGTCCGAGCTCCTCGCCGATGATCGCGAAGATGAAGTCGTTGTGGGCGTTCGGGAGGTAGTTCCATTTGGCGCGACTCTGGCCGAGTCCTTCACCGAAGACACCCCCATTGGCGAGGGCGTAGCCTGCCTGTCGCGCTTGATATCCCGCGCCCTGCGGGTCGTCGATGTGTCCGAGGAAGCTCTGCACGCGCTCACTTCGGTACCCGGCGGTCATCGCCAGGACACCGGCCGCGACCACACCGGTGGCGGCAAATGACAAGAACACCTTCACCGGCAGGCCGGCAAACCACAGCAGCGCACCGACGATGACCGCGATGGTGATGGTGGTACTGAGGTTCGGCTCGAGGATGATGAGCACGCATACCAAGAAGGAGACCGGAATCAGCGGGACCAGCAATTCGCGAAGCGATGCGTTGTCACGCCGACGCGACGCCAGCAGATGAGCGCCCCAAACACACAGGGCCACTTTGGCGAGTTCGGACGGTTGGACCGACAAGCCACCGACGGTGAACCACCGCCGCGAACCCTGGACCAGGCTGCCGATGCCCGGCACCAGAACGAGCATGAGCATGATCGTCGCGACGATCATGGCGGGCGCAGCCAACCTGCGCATCAACCTGATCGGCATCCGGACGGCGAAGTAGAACAGCACCACACCGAGCGCGGCGAACACCAGCTGCGTGGTGAACAGCCCATAGGACGATCCGGTCTTCGAGTACCCCTCGACCGAGGAGGCCGACAACACCATCACCAGACCGAACGAGGTCAACAGCACGGTCAGCGTGACAATGAGATGGAATGAGGCGAGCGGGCGGCTCAGGACTCCGGAGATCGCCGTGACTACGTTTCCGATGCCTTCGGCGAACGTGATGACCCTGCGTTCGGGACGCCTGCGGGTGGTCGACGCACCGGCCGCCGGCTTGTCGTCGGCTACCGAATCCGTTCCGGCAGAATCTTTCTCATCGGTCGCTGATTCGGACTCCGCGCCGTCGGCATCGGCGGCCTCGTCGAACGCCGAGTCTTCGGCGGCCTGATCGTCGGGCGAGCGCCCGGTTGTTGTGGGTTCTTCGGGATCGAGTCCGCGGGGCATCAGGATGCCCCCAACACACGCGCACCCGGCAGGGCGCGAGCGCTGGCGGCGAAGGCATCACCACGGACCCCGTAACCGGCGAACATGTCGAGTGAGGCCGCGGCGGGAGCCAGCAGGACCGCGTCCGGTGTGTCCGGGTCGGCAACGCACATCTCCCAGGCGGCGCGCACCGCCCTGGCCATGACGGCAGTGGGGTCAGCAGTGTTCACCGCCCCATCTTCCCCTGTTACTACTGTGACTGTTGGTACCAGAGGGGCGTGTCGTGTCATTGCGTCGGCAATGATGTCGCGATCGGCTCCGATGATCACCACCCCGGCGAGCCGATCGCGAACCGCGACGACGAGGTCGTCCACCGAAGCCCCCTTGAGGAGCCCTCCGGCCAGCCACACAACCCGGCGATGTCCCCTGATGGATGCGAGCGCGGCGTGAGGGTTGGTGGCCTTGGAATCGTCGATGAAGGTCGTGGAGTCGATGACCGCAACCGGTGTGCTGCGATGACCGCCGACGGTGAACGATTCGAGCCCGGCTTCCACGGCCTCTGGTCCGACACCGATGGCCCGGCACAGCGCTGCGGCAGCCAGAGCATTCAACTGTCCCGACGGCCCGGTCGGCCGGACCTTGTCCAAGGCGATCAACGCGACAACTGAGTTGTCGCCACTCTCGTCCCAGTCCACCCGATCAACGAGTTGTCCGTTGGAGACCCCGAGTTCGCCGGGGTGCGGGGTGCCGAGCCGGAACCCCACGGTCCGCGCACCTTCAGAGGTGGCGGCAAGGATGCCGGCGACCGGGTCATCGAGCCCCACAACGGCAATCGGCCCGGACAACGCAACCGACTTCGCCTTGATGTAGGCCGACATGGAACCGTGCCAGTCGAGGTGATCTTCGGCGATGTTGAGCACGGCACCTGCGGTCGGCCGCACCGATGGCGCCCAGTACAGCTGGAACGACGAGAGTTCAACCGCCAGGACGTCCGACCGCGGCTCGGCCACCAGGGCATCGAGCACCGGCAGGCCGATGTTGCCGCACGCGCTCACCGACGCGCCCGCAGCGGTCATGATGGCCTCGACCATGCCGGTGGTGGTGGTCTTGCCGTTGGTCCCGGTCACCACGAGCCATTGCCGCGGCGGTCCGGTGATGCCGGACCGATCGACGTGCCAGGCCAGTTCGACCTCACCCCACACGGGTAGACCGGCATCCGCCGCGGCGACCAGCATCGGATTGTCAGGACGAAAGCCCGGAGAGGTGACCACAAGATCGAAGTCATCAACCCACGCCTCCCGCGCGAGGATCTCGTCCACCGTGGATGCCGCGGCTCCGAGATCCACGAGTGGACGTGTGGCCTTGCTGTTGTTGTCGCACACCGTCACCGATGTGCCCTGGCCGAGCAGGAACCGGATCGCAGAGGCACCGGCGATCCCGGCACCTGCCACCAGGACGCGTTGTCCCCACGGCGTGCCGGTGCCGGAAGCGGGCACGGTCATCCTCCGCTGGCCGCCAGGAACTCGCTGTAGAACAGCGACAATCCCAGGGCACAGGCGATGGCCGTGAGCAACCAGAACCGGATGATGACCGTTGTCTCCGCCCACCCCGACAGTTCGAAGTGGTGGTGGAACGGCGCCATTCGGAACACTCGTCTACCGGTGGTCCGGAACACTGCGATCTGGATGACAACCGAGATGATCTCGGCGACGAACAGCGCGCCCACCACAACCATCAGCAGTTCGGTGCTCGTGGTGATGGACAGCCCGGCAAGCATGCCTCCCAGGGCAAGTGATCCGGTGTCGCCCATGAATATCTTGGCCGGGGCGGCATTCCACCAGAGAAAGCCGAGGCAGGCCCCACCGCCGGCGACCGCGATCAACGCCAGATCCAGGGGGTCGCGGACCGTGTAGCAGCCGGGTTCGGCCGTCTTGGGTCCACCCACGCAGGCATTTCGGTACTGCCAGAACGTGACCAGCACGTACGAGCCGAGGACCATCGCCATCGATCCTGCGGCCAGACCGTCGAGACCGTCGGTGAAGTTCACCGCGTTCGACCACGCCGACACCACCAGCCAGCAGAAGACGACAAACAACACCGAGCTCATCGTGATGGCGTCGATGTCACGCACATACGACAGCTGGGTGCTGGCGGGCGTGTAGCCGGCCTCGTTGCGGAACTGCAGTGCCAGGATGCCGAAGAGCAGGGCCGCGATCAGCTGGCCGACCGACTTGGCTGTCTTGTTCAGGCCCAGGTTGCGTTGCTTACGAATCTTGATGAAGTCGTCGAGGAAACCGACGATGGCCAGGGTGGTCGCGAGCGACAGCACGAGGACACCCGAGGCTGTCGGTCCGCTCCCATCGGTCAGGAGACCCACGAGATGAGCGCCCCAGTAGCCCGCCCAGAGTGCCGCGACGATGGCGACGCCGCCCATCGAGGGCGTACCGCGTTTGGTCTGATGGCTCTTGGGCCCCTCGACCCGGATCTCCTGGCCGAACCCCTGCCTCGAGAAGACCTTGATCAGCACCGGCGTCAGCAGAATCGCCACAGCCAGCGAGATCACGCCCGCAATCAGGATCTGCCTCACCTATAAGTCCTCACCTGTTCGAATGCCATCAGTTATTCGGACCCTTGTCGCATCAGGAGTTTGTCGGCCGGGACGTGCTCGTCCAACGCCTCGACCAGCCCCAACTCGCGTCCACCCATCACCAGCACCACGTCGTGCTCGCCGAGTTGAGCGTCCAGTATCTCCACCGCCTGCTCCGTTGCCGACACCAGGACCGCTTCGGAGCCCCACGATCCTTCCATGACCGCACCCTGGTGCAGGCCGTGCATGGCCCGGGATGTCCCCACACAGATGATCTGACCGATGTCCAGACGCACGGCCAGCCGTCCCAGTTCGTCGTGGGCGACCACCCAGGACGTCATTGCGGCTCGATCGTCGGGGTCGAAGTCGGCAGGTTTGTCGAGTTCGCCCAGCACGGCCCAGCTGCGCCGACCGGGGGCCGCATGTACGGCATCGGCGAGCTGTCGCAGTCCCGCCCGCACGCTTGCGGTGTCAAAAGCACCAGATGTCATGACCCACCTCCCGGGGGTGAATCCGGCCGGGTTACGAGGTCGTCGATGGCCTCGGCCAACACCTGCCGGTCGTCGAACGGGTACTTGACGCCATCGATCTCCTGGCCCGCCTCATGGCCTTTGCCCGCGATCAGCACCACGTCGCCCGGTTCCGCCCAGGCCACCGCAGCGCGGATTGCCTCACGCCGGTCCCCTATGTCGCGCACCGGCGCGGCGCCGGGCGGCCGTTCGGCCTCCGCTACTTCACGAGTCCCCGCCAGTACCTGTGCGCGGATGTCGTCGGGACGTTCGGTGCGTGGATTGTCGTCTGTGATGACAACGAGTTCGGCTCCACGAACCGCAGCTGCGCCCATCAACGGCCGTTTCCCGGTGTCCCGGTCGCCACCGGCCCCGACCACGACGGCCAACCGCCCGTCGATCTGGCTCCGCAAGGTGGCGATCACCGCCTCGAGCGCCGCGGGCTTGTGGGCGTAGTCCACCACGGCCAGGAAAGCCTGGCCTCGATCCACCTTCTCCACCCGCCCGGGCACCGCGACTCCGGAGATGGCGTCGATCACCGTCCGGACCGAGATGCCGATGTGGTCGCAGATGGCCAGCGCGGTCAACGCGTTGGCGACGTTGTAGCGCCCAGGCATCGGGACCGTCATGGAATGGGTATCGCCGGACGGACCGGTGACGGTGACGTTCTGGCTGCCGTCGGCGGCGACCTGCGAGTCGGACGCGTGCCAGTCGGCCGCGACACCGGTGGTCGACAGGGTGATCGCGTCAGGCCCGGCAACGCCGGCCATCTCCCTGCCCCACTCGTCGTCGACACACACCACCGACCGCAGGGCGCGTACCGGTGAATCAGGTTGAAAAAGCAGAGATTTCGCGTTGAAGTAGTCCCGCATCGTCGGATGGAAGTCGAGATGATCCTGCGACAAGTTGGTGAACGCGCCCACAGCGAAGGCACAGCCGTCGACCCGGCCGAGTGCCAGCGCATGGCTGGACACCTCCATCACCACCGAGTTCACCCCCTGCTCCACCATCGCGGCGAGAAGGCCCTGCAGTTCCGGTGCTTCCGGAGTCGTCAGGGCGCTCGGCTGGCGGATGCCCGCGATCCTCGTCTCGACCGTTCCGATCAGCCCCACCGACTGTCCGGACGCCATCAACGCTGCTTCTGTCAGATAGCTGGTGGTGGTCTTGCCAGAGGTACCGGTGATCCCGATGACGGTCAGACGCCGCGAGGGCTGCCCGTAGATCCGGGAACTCAGATCGCCGAGAACCTGCCGCGGATCGGGGTGTACCAGCACAACACAGTCCAGCGGGCCGTCGAGACCCTGGATGATCGCGCTGCCCGCCGGATCGGTGAGCACAGCTGTGGCGCCGGCCGCCAGTGCATCTGCGGCGAACTGGGCACCGTGGAAACGGTTGCCGGGCAAGGCCGCGAACAGATCCCCACGACGCACATCCTGGGCACGCAGGGTGACCCCGGTGACCGGCGTTCGTTCGTCGACCGAACCGATCAGATCCATCCGTGCGTGGCAGGCGGCCGACAGCACCGACACTTCGGTCGGGGCGACCACGGCAGGGCGCAGCACCGAGTCATCGGAAGAAGACATTCGATCAACATACCGCCGACGGGTCACTCGGCTCGCAGCACCAGCGGCGGCGGCGGCTGCGCCGACATCGGCACCTGCTCGCGCTGCAGCATCCAGGACGCAATGCTCTGGAACAGCGGAGCAGCACTCTGGCCTCCGGTGCCGTCACTGCTGCGGGTGGGGGCGTCGAGCATGATCCCGATGACGTATCGGGGGTTGTCGGCCGGGGCGATCCCGGCGAACGTGATGTTGTAGCTCGACTGCGAGTAGCAACCGCAATCGGGGTCGACCTGCTGGGCGGTACCCGTCTTTCCGCTGATCTGATAACCCGGGACCTCGGCCTTGGCGCCGGTACCCATCTGAACGCCCATCGGGTCGTTCTGGATGGTCGCGCGGAACATGTCCCGCACCGTCCGAGCCGTCTGCGGGCTCACCACCTGCACACCCTCGGGCGCCGGCAGCTGGCCGTCCTGACCTGTCCCCTCGATCGACTTGATGATGCGGGGCGGAATGCGCAGACCGTCGTTGGCGATCGCCTGGTACATCGCTGTCATCTGCAGCAAGGTCATCGTGAGGCCTTGTCCGATGGGCAGATTGGCGAAGGTGCCTCCCGACCACTGGGACCGTGCCGGCACCACGCCTGCGCTTTCGGCGGGGAGCCCGACGTCTGATCGCTGACCGAGGCCGAATCGCTTGACCATGTCCGCGAATCGGTCCTCACCCACCTCATCGGCGAGCATGAGTGTTCCGACGTTCGATGACTTACCGAAGATTCCCGTGGTGGTGTAGGGCTCCACACCGTGCGCCCAGGCGTCTTTCACCGTGACATCGGCCATGTCGATACTGCCCGGCACCTGATGCACCTCGGTCGGGTTGGTGATCCCGTATTCGATGGCGGCAGCCGCCGTGACGATCTTGTTCACCGACCCCGGTTCGAAGGGCGAGGTGATCGGCAGGTCGCCCAGCTGCGCGTTGTCCTGCTCGTCGAGCGGCTTGGCGGGGTTGAAGGTGCCGTCGTTCGCCATCGCGAGGACCTCGCCCGTCTTCGCGTCGAGCACCACCGCCGACGCGTTCTTGGCCTTCGACAGTTTCTTGGCCTTCTCGACCTCGTTCTGGACGTACCACTGGATGTCGGAGTCGATGGTGAGTTCGACGGTGCCGCCGTTGACCGATGGATGCAGGTTTCTCGAGCTGCCGGGGATCACTGCGCCATCGGAGCCGCGGTCGTAGGTTCGCGATCCATCGGTGCCCGAGAGGATGGAATCCATGGACGACTCCAGCCCGATGAGACCGTTGCCGTCGAAGTCGACGTCGCCGACGATGTTCGCGGCCAGCGACCCACCTGGGTAGAGGCGCACGTCCTGTCGCTCGGACCCCACCTCCGGGAATTCGTCGATGATCTTGCCTGCCGCCTCGGGGCTGATGGCCCGGGCGAGGTACACAAAGTTCTCGTTGCTGCGCAACAGCTCTTTGATCGAATCCTGGTTGTACTCACTACCCAGTTCCGCACTGATGCCCGCCGCGATCTGGTCGATGCGTTCGTCGACACCGGGCAGGCTCGGGGTCTTCTTGTTCGCCTCTTCGATCTCCTTGCGGACCTTCACAGGCTGAAAGGTCAGGGCACGGGCGTCATCGGTGTACGCGATCGCCTTCCCGTTGCGGTCCTCGATCGCGCCGCGCTTGGCGGGGAGCACCTCGGTGACCGCTCGCTGACTCGCCGCCTCCGCGGACAATCCCGAGGCATCCACGACCTGAAGCATCACCATCTTGATCGCGACCACCGCCACGATCAGGACGATCACCAGGCTGGCGAGTCGATGTCGCACCAGGAACTGGCGTCCGGCCCGCAGTGCCTGTTGATTCGAATGCTGGGAACCACCGATCGGGAACCCGGACCGCGTTGCCGCCGACCGTCCCGCCGCCACATTGTCGCCCTCGCGGGCACCGGCTCCGCTCTTGCCTTGCCTACCCCGGGGCCGCCGCGCCGCGCCGGCGCGGTCTCGGCCGGTGGCCCGCTGGCGGGCGCGCCGATCGTGATCGCGTGTGGGGCGCGTCATCGCGGGCATCCGGGGCCACGACGCCCGTCGGCGGTGGCGTTCGTCGCTCGGGAGCACGTCATGGTTGTCAATTCTCTGCTCCGCTAACGGGTTTGCCCTGAATTTGAGCCCGGCGCGCCGCCGGTTGGGGGAAGAACATTGCTGAATCCGGGTGTGGTGGCCGGATTTGCCGGAGTCTGTGGCTGGGCCGGCAGCGGTCCGCTGGCCGTCTCCTCCGGCGACGCACCGTTCACGGGGGCACCCTGCTCGATCGGAGTACCTTGCTGAACCGGAGTGCCTTGCTGAACAGGGGTACCCGGCTGGCCCGGTGTCGGGGCAGGTGACGTCGGCGACGGATCCGAGTTCGCCGAGGAGGTCGAACGCGGAGTGTCGTTGAGCGAGGGCGCTTTTGGTCCATCAGCCGGCGTGATGTCACCGACAACCGTTGATCTGCCGTCCGGACCGACGACCAGGCGCGGTACGTCCGTGACGGGGATCATCCCGAGACGCCCTGCCTTGTCTGACAATTCGGGGGCGGAATCGCCTGACTCGTAGGTTTTGACGAGTGCGTTGAGACGGTCCGACAGCTGCTCGTTCTGCTCCCTGGCCACACCGAGTTGATACGAGTCCTGAGCCGATTTCGTCGACAGCCACAAGGTGAGGGCCAGGCCTGCCAATAGCAATCCGACCACAACCACCGCAAAGGGGATCCGCCGTGCGGCCTTGATCGGTGACGTGACGAGGCGAACAACAACATTCGAATCTCGTTCGTTCGCAACGGTTTCACCCGTCGCCCGCAGGGCGTCGCGTCGGTCACGCGACCGCACTGGCGCATTCGGCTCGCGCACAAGGCGTTTGCGTCGACGCTCGAGTGCCCTTTGCGCGGCCGCCGATCGCTGCCGGGTACCGGGCTCGGCCGTGCGACGACTCCGGGCACCGGGCTGATCATCGACTACGGTCACGGATTCCTCCTGGCGATTCGTTCGACTGCACGTACCCGCACCGAGGCCGAGCGTGGATTCTGTTCGATCTCGGCGTCCGAGGCACGCTCCGCCCCGCGGGTGATGAGCTCGAATTCGGGTGCGGTACCGGGCAAGTCGACGGGCAGCCCGCGCGGCGACGTCGATGTGGACCTGGTGACGAACTCACGTTTGACGATCTTGTCCTCGAGTGACTGGTAGGACATGATGGCCAGCCGGCCTCCGACGGCCAAGTTGTCCAAGGCGGCAGGCAGCGCATTGCGTAGCGATGTCAACTCACTGTTGACCTCGATCCGCAGTGCCTGGAATGTGCGTTTGGCGGGGTGTCCACCGGTTCGGCGCGTGGCTGCAGGGATGGCGCGGTACAGCAGTTCGACAAGCCGTCCGCTTGTCGTGAACGGCTCGGTCTCCCGCTCGCGCACGATGGCCGAGGCAATCTTGCCCGCGAACCGCTCATCGCCGAATTCGGAGAGTATGCGCGCGATCTCCCCGTGTGAATACGTGTTGAGCACGTCGGCGGCGGTGAGGTCGTCGGCCGGGTTCATCCGCATGTCCAAGGGCGCGTCAACCGAGTAGGCGAACCCTCGTTCGGGTTGATCGAGCTGCATGGAGGAGACACCGAGATCGAACAATCCCGCGTCGTACGATTCGACACCCGCCTGCCGGAGAGCTTCGGCCACGGCGTCATAGCGCTCGTGAACGAAAGTGATGCGGTCACCGAACGCCGACAGTCTGTCGCGGGCGAGTTCGAGAGCGTTCTCGTCTCGATCGATCCCGATGATCGCGGCACCGGGGAAGGTTTTGGCCACGAGTTCGGTGTGGCCGCCGGCTCCGAGTGTGCCGTCCAGATAGGTCGCGCCTGTGCCGTCGTCGTGGTGACGGGTGAGTGCGGGAGTGAGGAGTTCGACCATTCGCGTCGCCATCACCGGGACATGCCCGAATCGGCCCTCGACGTGATCCACGGTACTGCTGCCCTTCGTGCGGTGTGGGTACCGGAAAGACCGGCACCGCGGCGTCGATGGAATGCCGAACTCCGCGTAGAGCCGAAGCTCGAGTGGCGGGTGGATCCTGGTCCCTGCCCGATCGGCGAACCTGGCGCTGGGGAAGTGCGTCAGGGTCGGATCGGGCAGAGGCCTCGATGCACCCACGTGAGTTCTCTTCTGGTCCCGGCCTACAGAACCGTGTCCAGAGCGTCGAACCCAACGCTCGAATAGTTCTCCTCGTGCTCGTCCTGGTAGTCGCGCCAGGTCTGCGCGTCCCAGATCTCCAAGTGGCTCATGTTGCCGATCACCACACATTCTTTGGCCAACCCCGCATATCTGCGGTGGTCGACCGACAGGGTTATCCGGCCCTGCCCGTCGGGGCGTTGCTCATCGGTCGCCGAACTGAGTTGCCGCTGGAAGGCCCGGGCAGCGGGATCGTTCTTCGAGGCGGCCAGAACTCGTTTGGCCAACTCGTAGAAGTCATCTCGCAGGTACACGGCAAGGCTGCGGTCTTGACCTTTTGTGATCATCACGCCTCCTGCCAGTACGTCTCGGAACTTCGCGGGCAACGTGAGCCGCCCCTTGTCATCGAGCTTGGGCGTGTAGGTGCCGAGGAACATAGCGTCAGCCATGTCGACACCTCCAGCCCGAGGTCAGTGGGGAAAGTCCGGTTCTCTCCCACCAACGATCACCACTGTACCCCACAACACTCCACTTTCCACCCCAAAGTCGGGGCCGAACCCGACTGCTCGCCTAAAACTGCAGGTGAAAACCAATTCGACGGTGGGGGGTAAAACCTGCCATGGCGTGTCAGCGCCGGTTGACCAGCCCTAGAGCGCGACACATGTGCCCCTCCAGTCACAACTGCAGGAGAAACCGGCCATGGTGGGAGAAAGTGGGGAACGGGGTGGACAGTGGGCGCTCAGCCCTTTTGAACAAACAAAAACCGCGTATCGCTGATGCGATACGCGGTTTGAGAGGTCTGTCGAGGGGCTTGCGGCCTACTCCTCTTCGAACCGACGAT
Organism: Williamsia muralis NBRC 105860; assembly: GCF_001598915.1. Lineage (GTDB taxonomy): Bacteria > Actinomycetota > Actinomycetes > Mycobacteriales > Mycobacteriaceae > Williamsia > Williamsia muralis. The sequence continues at coordinate 242,500 of NZ_BDAP01000005.1, forward strand.
TGAAACGCTCTTCCATCCGCTCGGAGAACTTCCTCCCCCGTTGCTCGCGGCCGGACGAGCCACCACGTGGCGACTGGGGTCCCGCAGCAGCATCGCGAGTCGGAGTTGATCCGGCACGCGATCCCCACAGGGCCAGCAGTCCGGCACCGAACATCACGAGGAAGCCGATCAGACTGATGATTGGGAAGCCGCCGAGTCGAACCTCGACGACAACTCCGCCGATCAGCAGGAACAAGCCCACGAGGAACAACACAGAGGCCTGTAGACGACGCCGAGCAGTGGAACCGCCGAAGCGACGCGACCGTACGTTCGAAGCAAACTTCGGGTCTTCGGCGTACAGAGCGTTTTCGATCTGTTCGAGCATGCGCTGCTCGTGCTCTGAGAGTGGCACCCGCCCCTCCTTCAGCACATGGTTTCGGTAGGGCTCACGGGGAGGCAGATTCCGGTTGCCCGAGTCCACTTTGGTGGGCTCACCTGAAATGATACGAGGTGTTGGGATTCTCGACCACCATTCCCTGGCACGAGTTGGTGAAGAAGGCTCTGAACGGCCGAAATTTGAGACATCAAGCCGCTCCCGCCGGAAATTTTGACGTCTTTCCTTGCTCGCGACGCACGATTTCCATCTCGACAACGTGGAGGAACTCGTCGACCCGCACGCGCAGCTCGTCGATCTGGACCGAATCGACGGCCCGGATGCCGGCTTCGGCGTCAGCGCGCAGCCGCGACAGACCCGCGAAGTAGGTTGCCCAACCGGTCATCTCCGGGAGGGCATGCGGCAGACGGGACCAGGCGCTGCGCGAGCCGCGACGGCGGGTGGGCCGTTCGGCCACGGCGAGCGCGGCGCCGGCACCCCGAAGCGCGGCTTGATAGAGGGCACTGAACTCGTCGGTGGGATCTGTGACGATGTCGGACTCGCGCAGCCGAACCTCGGCGCGCTCCAGGAGATCGCGTGCCGCGATGATCTGCGACGGCTCGAGCCTCGAGGCTTCGGACGTCCGGTTGCGAGCTGTGCCACGTGAACGCTGGGCGGTTGTCGGCGACATCTGCTCTACTCCCTTCTCCCGGAGGTGAACTGTGGAAGGTTCGGTCCGATGGCCCACGCTTCCCTCGTCGACCATCGGACCGTCCTCGCGTCTTGCGGGCAACGATGCGGCGTAGCCTTTGCGGAGGTTGAAGCCTCGAACACCCGTTCGACATATTCAATATACCTACGACGGTGTGAACCCTCAAGCGAAGAAGGCGGAAACTTCAGTGGCCATCCGGCTCGTGGACCTCGCGGCCCAAGATGCTCGGACGTGGCTCCCGGACGCCCTGACGGTGTATGTCACGGCGATGAACTATCCCCCTGGCACCGAGATGCAGCGTTCTCCGCTGTGGGAAGACCACGTGCACCGGCCTGGGTGGAAAGCGGTCGCTGCCGTCGACTCGCCCGAACGTGCCGGAGCCCGCGACAGGCTGGTCGGCATCGCGTACGGCTACCGCGGTGCACGAGACCAGTGGTGGAACCAGCAGGTACGTTCGGGGCTGGCCCGGGCCGGTTGCAGTCCCGAACGGATCGAAGCGATCACCGGCGACTATTTCGAACTGACAGAATTGCACGTCCATCCGTCTGCCCAAGGGCGGCAGCTGGGAGAAGCCATGTTGTCCCGACTCCTGTCCGACCGGCCGGAACCCCAGGTCCTGCTGTCCACCCCGGAGGTGACCGAGGAGAACAACCGCGCGTGGCGGCTCTACCGACGCCTCGGGTTCGTGGACGTGTTGCGCAGCTTCACCTTTTCGGGAGATCCGAGGCCGTTTGCAGTACTCGGCCGAACCCTCCCCCTCGGCCGATGACCGCCGGCATGATCGACACGGTCGTCATCGGCGCCGGGCACAACGGTCTGATCGCGGCGTGCTACCTGGCCGCGGCCGGACAGCGGGTCGTGGTGCTCGAACGCGACAGTGTGCCCGGGGGTGCGGTGTCCACCGTGGAGCGATTCCCCGGCTACAAGGTCGACCGCGGGTCGTCGGCACACCTGATGATCCGCCACACGCCGATCATCGACGAGCTGGGTTTGGCCGACCACGGTCTGCGCTACGTCGACTGCGATCCGTGGGCGTTCTCCCCCGGGACCGCGGACGGGCCGCCGATCGTCTTCCACCAGAGTCTCGACCGGACGTGTGCGTCGATCGAGGCGGCGTGCGGAGCGGCTGACGCCGATGCCTACCGGCGCTTCGTGGCCGTGTGGGGGCCCCGGTCGGACGCGATGATGTCGGCGTTCACCTCCTCGCCTTCTCCCATGGCCCTGGGCCGGGCCTTCTGGGGACTGACCGGCCGGATACCGGGCGGGGGCGGAACAGCCGGCATCGGCCTGTCCCAGGAATTCCTGATGTCCGGGAATGCCTTGCTGGACAACTGGTTCGAATCCGAGCACCTCAAGGCCGCGCTGGCTTGGTTCGGGGCACAATCCGGGCCTCCGATGAACGAGCCCGGCAGTGCACCGATGGTCGGCTTCTGCGCTGCGATGCACACCATTCCGCCCGGCCGGGCCATCGGTGGCAGCGGGGCACTGAGCGAGTCCCTACTGCGCAAACTCGACTCCGATGGCGGCCAGGTGTTCCTGTCCGCTGCCGCAACGGCTCTGGAGCCCCGCGGCGACGGCTGGCTGGTCCGCAGCGCCGACGGCGGCGAGCACCGCACCAGATCCGTGGTGAGCGCCTGCCACGTACTGACCACGCTGGAGCTGTTGCGGGCCGGCGGTTTCGATCGCACCGCACTGGATCGCTGGCGATCGCAGATCCGGATCGGCAACGGCATCGGGATGGCCGTGCGGCTCGGCGGTACGGACGTACCCACCTACCCTGGCCTGCCTGCGGACACCGATGTGCATGCCGCACTCGGCCTGCTGGTCACCGACCGGGGGCATCTCGCGCGGGCGTACGCAGACGCCTCCGCCGGCGATCTCCCCACGCGCCCGGCCCTCATCGCGATGAGTTACTCCGCGATCGACCCCACGCTGGCACCACCGGGACACCACATGACCAGCCTCTGGGCACAGTGGCATCCCTACCGGTTGTCGGGCGGGCGTAGCTGGACCGACCACGCCGACGAGGCCTCCGACGCGATCATCGCCGAATTGGAACGCCACGCACCGGGTTTCACCGACTCCATCGAGCACGTCCATGTCCAGACACCCGCAGATCTCGAGTCCGAGCTCGGCCTGACCGGCGGCAACATCATGCACGTCGAGATGTCACTCGACCAGATGATGATCTGGCGCCCCCATCCCGAATTGGCCCGTCACCGGGTGCCCGGTGCGGCCGGGCTCTTCCTTGCAGGCGCCTCGACCCACCCCGGCGGCGGCGTCTGCGGCGCAAGCGGCAGGATCGCGGCATCTGCCGTACTCGTCGATCGACGGTCGCCCCTCGCGAGGATCACTCGCGGCCGATGGGGATGACCTCCGGCGACGACACCCCGACGCGGGCGTCGACTCCGGGCGCCGCACTGCTGTGGCTGTCCACCGCATTGCTGGGCACATCCATAGCCGCCCAGATCGTCTACCCCCTGGTGGAGGGCGCCGGCCGCGACCGCGCGACCGTGGTGGTGGTGCTGGCCTCCGCGGCAGCCATGATCGCCCATTCGGCCGCCCGGCTGGGAGCACTGCGCACCGTGGGTGTGTTCGCGGCCACCGCCGGTGTCGGCTGGACGGCCGAGATCCTCGGCACCGCAACATCTTTCCCGTTCGGGGCGTACGAGTACGCAACCGGGCGCATCGGCCCCTCCGTTCTCGACGTACCGATTGTCATCGGCCTGGCCTGGACGGCCGGCGGCTACTGCATGTGGTGGATCAGCTCGCTGGTGACCTCGAACCCGGCGTTGCGGATACCACTCGCGACCGTCGGGATGGTGGGCTGGGACCTCTATCTGGATCCTCAGATGGTCAGTGCCGGCCTGTGGACGTGGGATGACCGCGACAGCGGGCTACCCGGAGTCGACCAGATCCCACTGACCAACTATGCGGGTTGGGCGGGCGTGGCGGCGCTGATGTTCGTACTGCTCGCCACACTCGATCGCGAACCCGTCGACACCACGCCACCGGCCCCCATCACCCCTGTCGGTTGGTTCTGCTGGACCTGGCTCGGTTCGGCCCTGGCCTTTCTGGTGTTCCTCGGTCATCCGGACCTGCCACCTGCGGTGCCCTACGGATTGATCGTGATGGGAGTGCTCGGTGTGCCTGCCGGATCGGCACTGTGGCGGCGGACGCGAAACCGTTCGCGGGACACGCTGTGAGTGCAAATGGCGCACCGGTGCCCGGATGCACCGGCCTGATGGAAAGATGATCGCGTGCCTGTGATCCAAACCCGCCCCCGTGGTCGCCGTACCGGCGGCCTCACGCTGGTCATGCTGCTGATGGCCCTCGTCGGGGCCCCACTCCTGGCGGCGTGTTCGGACTCCCCCGCCCAGTTCGGTGACCGCATGTGGGGTGCTCTTGTCCTCGCGGAGAAGGATGTCGGCCAGGAGAAGGGCCCCCAGATCGACGTGCCCCAATCGCTGGAGACCGTGGTCAGCGCGACCGAATTCAAACGCGACGGACTGATCGGCACCCGTGCCACATTCACCGAGGCGACTCTGGGCCAGTTCACCCAGCTGGGTGAACTCGTCGAAGATGCATATCCCGACGCGGCCGTGGCCATGGACCTGCAGGCGCAGCGTCGCGGCGACGCGGTCACGTTCCGCGGTACCGCCGACCTGCTGGGTCTGGCGCCCGGCCGCGACTATGTCGAGTTCTCGGTCCAGTTCGCCGGTCCGGTCAGCGCCACCAACGGACAACAGGATGGCGACGACGCGGTGTCGTGGAAGCCGGAGATCGGCAAGGCCTCCCCGATGACCGCGGAAGCGCGCTACGACGAACCCGGAACGGCGGCCTTCACCGGCTGGACTGGCCTGATGGCCGGCATCGCCCTGGCGGTGACCGTTCTCGTCGTCGCCCTGGCCTGGGTCAACCGGGACCAGTCCCCCCGTCCAGGTGCCCCGGCCAGGAGACCACGCGACAAACAGGGATCATCCCGCTGATCGGCAACCTCGCGGCGGCGGTGTCCATCGTCAATCTTGTTCTGACAGTGGTGAACACCCGGCGGTTCACCGATCTCGCGGCAGACGCCGACCCGGCGGTCGGGGTGGTGTGGGTGTGCGTCCCGGCACGCGACGAGGCCGAGCGGATCGCCGACCTGGTGGACGACCTGAAAGTCCAGCACGCGATGGCGGACCTGCGCGTGCTGATCTGTGATGACGATTCCACCGACGGCACCGCGGAGGTGGCCGTCGCGGCAGCGGCCGGGGATCCCCGTTTCACGGTTGTCCGCAACCAGCAGCCGCCACCGGCCGGATGGACCGGCAAGAACCATGCCCTGGATCTCCTGACCGCCCAGATCGGCGACGGAACCCTGGTGTTCGTGGATGCCGACGTGCGTCTGGGCCCTGCCGCATTGCACCGCGCGATCGGCACACTGGCCAGGTCGGGCGGCGGGCTGCTCACCGTGTGGCCGTCGCAGCAGGCCGGATCGCTGCTCGAATACCTGGTTCAGCCCCTGCTCAGTTGGTCCTGGCTCAGCTCGGTGCCGTTGGCCATCTCCGAGCGTCTGCTACCCCGGTCGATGGCCGTGGCGAACGGGCAGTTCCTGGTGACGTCGCTGGATGACTACCGCCGCGCCGGCGGCCACAGCGCGGTTCGCGCCAACATCACCGAGGATCTCGCGTTGGCCCGCCGTTATCGCTCCGCCGGGATGTCGTCGGCGATCCGCAGCGGTCGTGGGGTCGTCTGGTGCCGGATGTACGACGGTGCGGCAGACACCTGGGGCGGATACCGGCGGTGGCTGAGCACCGAGTTCGGAAGCCCTGCCGGCGCGAGCATCGTCGCCTTGGTCGCCGGTGCCGTCTATGTACTGCCGGTGGTGGACCTGGTCCGCGGTCGACGACGGTCCCGTGCGTTGCTGTCGCTGACTGCGGCGTCCGCGTCCCGAATGGTCGCCCGACATGCCGAAACCGGAGCGCTCAGCCCGGTCGACATCATCTCGGCCATCGCACATCCTGTGTCGACCGCGCTGGCCGTTGCAGCGGTGGGCGACTCACTGCGAGCCCGCCGGCGCGGCACACTCGACTGGAAAGGTCGCGGTCTCACGCCACGCTGATCGACGGGCGGAGCCGGTCGGACTGTCAGGCAGCCATCACGTTCATACCGAGGCGCTCGAGGACCTCGCTGGTGGCCTTGGCGAAGTTGAGACTGCAGAAGTGCAGACACGGCACGCCCTCATCGATCAACCGCTGGGCCATCTCCGTGGCCAGGTCGATCCCGACGGCCCTCACAGCTTCCCGGTTCTCCTCCGAACCGTCGCCCGCCGCCGCGGCGAGCCGCCGGTCGACGGCCTCGGGCAGCACCGATCCCGACAGCTCGACCATCCGCCGGACCGACGCCAGTGACGTGATCGGCATGATCCCGGGGATCAGCGGCTTGGCACCCTGTTCGGGGTCCATGGCGGTGACCCGGTCGCGCAATCGCAGGAAGTCGTCGACGTCGAAGAACATCTGCGTGATCGAATACTGGGCTCCGGCGCGGAGTTTCGACACCAGATACTTGGTGTCGTGGTCGAGGTCCGGCGCGCGGTGATGGCCTTCCGGGAACGACGCGACACCGACGTTGAAGTCGCCGAGTTCTTGCACGAGCCGCACCAGTTGCTCGGCGTACTCGACGCCCTCGGGGTGCTTGACCCACTCGCCGAGCGGATCACCCGGGGGGTCACCGCGCAACGCGAGGATGTTGGTGATGCCCTTGTCCGCGTACCCACCGATCATCGCGCGCAGTTCGGCGACGCTGTGCCCGACCGCTGTCAGGTGCGCCACCGGCAGCAATGTGGTCTCCCGGGCGAGCTGACCGGTGATACGCAACGTGCGGTCGCGGGTGGACCCGCCCGCCCCGTAGGTCATGGACACAAAAGCGGGACCCATTCGTTCGAAGATCCGCACCGTACGCCACAGACGCGCCTCGGCCTGCTCATCGCGGGGCGGGTAGAACTCGACCGAAAACGGCACCGGCCCCGGATGTGGCTCGGCCAGCCGCTGCACGATCGACGGGTGGGATTGCTGCGAACTCACCTGACAAGCATACGGTCGGCGCCGTGGTCGAGACCATGTGGTGCCACAGACGTGGTCAACCCGCGACAACACGACACGGATCGCGCCACCGCTAAGGTGAAGCCGTGGCAATCGAGTACCTGCGCGACGTCCCGATGGCGACCACCGAGTTGTTGCGGCAGGTCTTCGAAGATCGCAGGCCCACGGTCACTGCCATCTCCCCGGGTTTCGCCGAGGCGGTGGATGCGATGGAGGCTTTTGTACTGCGCGGCGGCAAACGGGTCCGGCCCACCTTTGCCTGGGCCGGTTACCGCGCTGCCGGCCCGGCCCGGACACTTCCCGACGAGATGCTGACCGTGTGCGCGGCCCTCGAGCTCGTACAGGCCTGCGCCCTGATCCACGACGACATCATCGATCGTTCCGACACCCGCCGGGGTCACCCCACCATCCACCGCCAGTTCGAAGAAGGACATCGGGCCGTCGGCTGGCTCGGCGCGGCGGACCACTACGGCGAAGGCGCGGCCATCCTGCTCGGCGATCTCGCACTCGCCTGGGCGGACGATCTGCTCGCCGGCGCCGGATTCGCCCCCGACGTGTTCGGCCAGGTCACACCGGTGTGGTCCGGGATGCGGACAGAGGTACTGGCCGGGCAGCTGCTGGACATCCGGACCGAGGCGTCGGGGGACGAATCCCCTGCCGCTGCACATCGGGTGATGCGGTTCAAGACGGCGGCGTACACCGTGGAACGGCCGCTGCAGCTCGGCGCCGTGATCGGTGGCGGCGATGACGCCCTGGTGGATGCTCTGCGCTCGTTCGGCACCGACATCGGCGTGGCGTTCCAGCTTCGCGACGACCTGCTCGGGGTGTTCGGCGATCCGTCGGTGACCGGTAAGCCGGCAGGCGACGACCTCCTGGCAGGCAAGCGCACCGCACTTCTGGCCGCCGCACTCGATTTCGCCGACACCAACGATCCGGTTGCCGCACAGAAGCTTCGGGACGGGATCGGGCACGACCTCGGTCCAGCGGACTTGGCGGAGATCACCGGGATCATCGAGAACAGTGGTGCAGTGCAGGCTGTGGAGCAGCAGATCGACGGTCTCGTCGCCTCGGCTCTGACGACCTTGGCCGCCAGCAACGCGACCCCGGCCGCCAAATCCGAATTGACGGACCTGGCAACGGCCATGACCCGGCGGCAGACCTGAATGGCTCGCTCTGACACCTCGCGTCCGCGCACGCCGGTGGGAGACAACATTCGTCGGCTGCGTGAGTTCGGTGCGACGGCGATCGGCGGATCCGTCCTGCTCGGTTTCGCCGGATCATTGCTCGTCACCATCGGGAGCTTCGGAGTCGGCGACATCCCGCGGAATCAGACGTCACTGCAGGATCTGGGATTGTCGTGGCTGTCGTTCGGACACGGGAAAACCCTGGCGGGGATGTCGTTCTGGCTTGGTGTGGCGGTGATGGTGGTCGCGTGGGTGCGCGTGGGTCGCACGCTCCGCGCCGCCACCCCGACCGACGGCGCCGCCCGCACTGTCGGCTGGGCAGCCATCGCGTGGTCGGCGCCCCTGATGGTCGCCATGCCGCTCTACAGCCGGGATGTGTACGCGTATCTCGCCCAGGGGGCGTTGTTACGCGACGGATTCAACCCGTATGCCGATGGGCCTGCCGTACAGCCCGGGGCCCTGCTCGACTCGATGGCCCAGGTATGGGCGACCACCACAGCTCCCTATGGTCCCGCGTTCATGTCGCTCACGGGCGCGGTCACCCGGGTGACCGGCGACGAACCCGTCGTTGGTGTGCTGGTCATGCGGCTGGTCCTGGTGCCCGGGCTGTTCTTGACGTTGTGGGCGCTTCCGAAGCTGGCCAGGCATTTCGGCACCGACCCCGCTCTGGCGCTCTGGCTCGCCGTCCTCAATCCTCTTGTGCTGGTGCACCTGGTGGGAGGACCGCACGTCGAGCTGCTGATGATGGGCGTCCTGATCGCCGGGGTCACGCTCGTGGTGACACGCAGACACGTTGTCGGCGTCGGCGTTCTCGCACTCGCCATGTCGATCAAGATCACCGCCGGTGTCGCCATCCCCTTCGTGTTGTGGATCTGGTTGTCCCACATCCGCGATGAGCGTGACGTCCGGGCCAAGGACGTGGCTCGCGTGCTCGCCTGGATCATCGGGGTGTCCGCGGCCGTCTTCGGACTGCTGACGTTGCTCGTCGGCCACGGGTTCGGCTGGCTGCTGGGGCTGACGTGGGCGGCGAAGATCATCAATTGGCTGACAATTCCCACCGCGGTGGCGCACCTCATCACTTTTGCCGCATCACCTTTCGCCGCCTTGCCGCTGTTGCCGGTGCTCGAGGTGACGCGCGCGGTGGGGTCGGTTGTCCTGGCGCTCACCCTGGTGGGTCTCTGGTTGTGGTTCCGACGAGGTGAGCGCGCCGCGGTCACCGGGATGGCGTGGGCCATGCTCGCCGTCCTCTTACTCGAACCGTCCACGCTGCCCTGGTATTACACCTGGGCGCTTGTGCTGGCTGCCGCCTTCACCATCGAGCGATGGGCAGTCGTGGCCATCGTGTTCTATTCGGTGTTCCTCCTCCAGGTGTTCGGGCCGGACGACGAGATATTCATGTACAAGCTGACCGATGTGGTTGTCGCCGTTGCCCTCTCGGTACTAGCGGGTTGGTCGTTGATCCGCGAGGACCCGTTGCGTCTGCGCCGGGTGACCCGTGGACCCTCCCCGGCCCCCGTCACCGGAACGCCCGCATGATCGGTGACGGGCGACTCGAACCCGCCTACGAGCACTGCCGCAAGCTCACCGCCACCCATGGCCGCAGTTACTACCTTGGTACGCAACTGCTCTCGCGGCGACAACGTGCCGGGGTCTACGCGCTTTACGGTTTCGCGCGCATGGTCGACGACATCGTCGACACGGGATCCGGGCAACACCGACTGTCCGCACTCGACGCGATCGAGGCCGACCTGCACGCGGCCCTGTCCGATCCGGGACATCTCCCCCGCCGGCCCGAAGTTCAGGCTGTCGCGGACACCATCACCACTTTCGACATCGACCGCCGGTACTTCGACGCGTTCATGCGCTCGATGAGGATGGACGTCCCCGACAGCGACATCCACGTCGCGCGGTACCGGACGATGGCTGAACTGCGCGACTACATGTACGGGTCGGCAAGCGTGATCGGATTGCAGATGTTGCCGATCCTGGGCACGGTGGACGACGGGGATGTCGCCATTGCGCCCGCGCGAGCGCTCGGCGACGCGTTCCAGCTGACCAACTTCATCCGGGACGCCGGCGAAGACCTCGATCGCGACCGCATCTATCTACCTACCGACGAACTCGCGATCTTCGGGGTGGACGAATCCATGCTGCGACGGTGCCGCCGCACAGGTCAGGTACCGGGTGAACTACGCCGCGCCCTGGCGCATCTGATCGCGGTGACCCGTGCCGAATATCGCCGCGCCGAACCGGGAATCGAGATGCTGTCGCCGTCGAGCCGGCCGGGCATCCGAGCAGCATTCACCATGTACCGCGCGATCCTCGATGAGGTGGAACGTAGCGGCTACCGGGTACTCACCGAACGCGTGCGGGTGTCAAAACCGGCCCGCCTCGGTCACGTCGCCCGTGCCGTGAGCACCCGTGGCACGCTTGCCCGGTCCTGAGCGCCGGTACCCGACCGGCCCGATCCAAACGGACTGGTCAGAACGCTTCTGCCTGGGCCCGACGCACCATCTCACGGGCCTGATGCCCGTGCAGTGCCTGAGCCGGGGTGATGTCGAGGTCATCGTGAGGCGTGAACAGCCACCGCAAGGCCTCGTCGCGGCTGAAGCCGCCGTCGAGGAGGACATCGATGAGCCCGGGAAGATGTTTGGTGATCTCCGGGCCGTCCAAGAACAGGGCCGGGATGGCCACCTGCCCGTCACGGCGAACCGCCAGCAACTGGTGGTCGGTGATCAGGTTGAGGATCTTGCTGTTCGAGAATCCCATTCGGGAGGAGACCTGCGACACCGACAACACCTCGACGTCAGCAGGCAGCGTGTCTTCGGAAAGCGGTACGGAACCCACGGAGACGAGGGTACCCAGGCGATGGTCGACGCGTCGAATCACCGGTCCGGGCGCGGGCGCCACACATGTTCCGTGATCTTTTCTCGACACTCCCTCGCTAGGGTGGACTCGTTGTTCGTGTCCCGCCCTGCCGAGAAAGGCCCAAGTTGGTGAACGCCCCGTCCGACGTGTTGCTCGGCGTCCTGATCGAGCGTCGCTATCGGATCGATGCGCTGATCGCCCGCGGCGGGATGTCGAGTGTGTACCTGGGCATGGATCTGCGCCTCGATCGTCCGGTGGCGGTCAAGGTCATGGATCCGCGTTTCTCGGCCGACCCGCAATTCCTTGCCCGCCTGGAGTTCGAGGCCCGGTCGGTTGCCCGGCTGAAGGACCCCGGCCTGGTCGCGGTGTACGACCAGGGCGCGGACGGCGACTACGCATTCCTGGTGATGGAGCTCGTCCAGGGCGGCACCCTGCGCGAGTTGCTGCGTGAGCGCGGACCGATGCCACCCCACGCGGTCACCGCGGTCGCGGCGCCGGTCCTGGGAGCACTCGGTGCCGCGCATCGCGCCGGGCTGGTGCACCGCGACGTCAAACCCGAGAACGTCCTCATCTCCGACGACGGGGGGGTCAAGGTCGTCGACTTCGGGTTGGTCCGGGCGATCGCTGCCGCCGGGATCACCTCCAACAGCGTGATCCTCGGAACAGCTGCCTACCTCTCCCCCGAACAGGTTGAAACCGCGTCGGCCGATGCTCGTTCCGACGTGTACTCAACCGGCATCCTGGTGTTCGAGATGCTCACCGGCCGAACACCTTTCACGGGCGACACCGCCCTGGGTCTGGCCTACCAGCGGTTGCACAACGACGTCCCGCCGCCGGGTTCGGTGATCCCGGGTGTGCCCCGCGAGTTCGATGAGTTCGTCCTCACCGCGACCGCACGCAACCCTGCGGATCGCTATCGCGACGGACATCACATGCGCGAGGTACTCGACGAGATCGCGGACGATCTGCAACTGCCCGCGTTCACCGTCCCGGCGCCGACCCGCTCCGCCGAACGCGAGACCATGGTCGCGTTCCGCGACCGCCAGCAACACCGTCCCGGCGCCGCCGTCGACCCGGACCTCACCGACCCGTTGCCGGCCAGAGCCGCCGCGCAACCAGACGTCCGTAATCCGACTCGTGTGCAGACACTTCCACCGGACACCCGGCATCCCGAAGGGCACGGACCGCCTCAACCGCCGACGCCCCCACCCGCATACGCCCAGGGCCCGCCGCCCGGCTCGCCCATGTTGCTGTCGCATGCCACCGAGTTCGAGGAACGCCGGCGCAAGTCGCGCCGCAATGCGCTGATCTGGGTGCTCGTGGTGGTGCTGCTCGCCGCGACGCTCGGCGTCGCCGGATGGTGGCTCGGGTCGGGTCGCTTCACCACCGTTCCGGAATTGAACGGGATGGACCGCGTGGCAGCGACCGAGGCGATCGAAGACGCCGGACTCGACGTGGTGGACAAGCCGACTTACGACAACGAGCTGCCCGTCGACCAGGTGATGGCCGTCGAGCCCGCGCCCGGCACGCGCGTCAGCAGATTCTCGGACGTCGATCTGTCGTATTCGGTGGGACAGCCCAAAGTCCCAGACCTCTCCTCGGGTGATCCGCTCGCCGTGGTCGAGAAACGTCTGCGCGACCGCACTCTCACACCCGTGGTTGCACGCCAGCAGTACAGCGCCACCGCGCCGAAGGGCTCGGTGGTCTCACTCAGTCCCAGTTCGGGCACCACGGTTGCGGTCGGCAGTGAAGTGCAGATCATCACCAGCAGAGGCCCCGAGCCGATCTCGGTGCCCGATGTGACGGGACGCGATCAGGACGACGCCACCGCACTGCTCAAGACGGCGAAACTCAAGGCCGGCACCGTCCGCAAGGAGTTCAGCCCGGATGTCGACGGCGGCAAGGTGATCGGTACCGACCCCGGCGCGGGCACACTCGCGGAGCCGGGCAGCACCGTCACACTCGTGGTGTCCGACGCGATCAAGGTGCCGGACCTGTCCGGCAAGACCCCCGACGAGGCGAGGCGGGTCCTGCAAGACGCGGGGCTGATCGCGCAAGACGGCGGCACGTCCACCGACGGTGACGCGAAGGCGGGCACCATCACCACGGCCAGCCCCGCCTTCGGGGCGCGGGTGGACCCTCGTGACCCGGTCGTGCGCATCTTCGTATCCGACGGCGTCGATGTCCCGAACGTCACCGGCGACACGGTCGGGACCGCGAAGAGCAAACTCGAGGCGGCCGGCCTCTCCGTGGACAGCCGGGGCCTGACGCGCTCGAGTGTGTCGCTCGTGGTCGGGCAGAATCCGGGTGGCGGTACCCGGGTGAAGCAGGGCAGTACGGTTCAGATCACCTCGTTCCCCTGAGGTTGCCCGACCGGCGAACATGCCCGGTCTCCTTCGATTGGCCCGGTGTGATGTGATTGCCGGTGACACGGGGTGCCGAACACGTCGGCTGAGATCAGACCCGCTGTACCTGACCAGGTAATGCTGGCGGAGGGATGTCCATCGTGAATTCAGTTGCGCCCGAGAACGATTCCGACCACCGGCCACTGTCCGAGCAGATCGTCCTGGTGACCGGCGGGGCCCGTGGACTCGGCGCCGCCATCACCCGGGCGTTCGCCCTCCAGGGCGCGCGTGTGGTCATCAACTTCCACCGCAGCCAGGCGGCCGCCGACGCGCTCGCCGACGAACTGGGGGCCGGCCGATGCCTGGCCGTGCAGGCAGATGTCACCGATCGGAACGCCGTGCTGGACATGTTCGCAACCGCCCGTGCGCATTTCGGAGCTCCCGTCACCACCGTGATCAACAACGCGCTGATCGATTTCTCGTTCAACGGCGATGCACGGCCGGCAGTCGACGCCATCGAATGGCAGGCGTTCGACGCCCAACTACGGGGCAGTGTTGCAGGCGCCCTGCACACCACACAGGCAGCTCTGCCCGGGATGCGCGAGGCGGGATTCGGCCGGATCGTCACCATCGGGACCAACCTCGTCCAGAACCCCGTTGTGCCCTACCACGACTACACCGCGGCCAAGGCTGCACTGCTCGCGTTGACGCGGACTTTGTCGGCCGATCTCGGACCCGAGTCGATCACCGTCAACATGGTGTCCGGTGGCCTGCTGCGAACCACCGACGCCAGCGCCGCCACCCCCGAGGCGGTGTTCGATCTCATCGCCCAGAGCACGCCTCTGCGACGGGTCACCACTCCCGCCGAGTTCGCCGACGCGGTTCTGTTCTTCGCGTCACCGTGGGCACGGGCGGTGACCGGTCAGAACCTGGTGGTCGACGGTGGCCTCGTCAAGGATTGAGGCACCGCCCCCTCCCGTCGAGCGGCTATCCCCGGAGCATCTCTGCGACGAGGAATGCCAGCTCGAGTGACTGCTGGGTGTTCAGCCGCGGATCACACGCGGTCTCGTAGCGTCCGGCCAGATCCATGTCCGAGATGTCCTGGGCGCCACCGAGACATTCGGTGACGTCTTCCCCGGTGAGTTCGATGTGCACGCCGCCGGGATGGGTTCCCAGTGCGTGGTGGACCTCGAAGAAACCTTGCACCTCGTCGACCACGCGGTCGAAGTGGCGGGTCTTGAAACCGGTACTCGCCTCGTGGGTGTTGCCGTGCATCGGATCGCACTGCCAGATCACCTTGTGCCCGGTGGCCTCGACCGCCGCGACGATCGGCGGCAGCAGGTCACGAACCTTGCCATTGCCCATCCGGGCGACCAGGGTGAGACGGCCGGGCACGTTGTGCGGATCGAGGCGCTCGACGTACTCGGCGGCGAGCTCGGGCGTGGTGCTCGGGCCGATCTTGAGACCGATCGGGTTGGAGATCAGCTCGGCGAAGGCGATGTGCGCTCCGTCGAGCTGTCGGGTCCGGTCACCGATCCACAAGAAGTGCGCGGACAGGTCGTACAGCACCTTCTTGCCGCTGTCGGGGTCTTCCGGGTCGTCGGCCAGCCGCAGCATCGCACGCTCGTAGTCGAGCACGAGAGCCTCGTGTGAGGCGTAGATGTCTGCCGATTCCAGGTTCGAGTCGCGAACCCCGCATGCGTCCATGAACCGCAGCCCACGATCGATCTCCGAGGCGAGCGCCTCGTAACGCGCACCGGCCGGCGATGTGCGCACGAACTCCCGGTTCCAGTCGTGCACGCGGTGGAGGTCGGCGTGACCTGCGCCGGTGAGCGCTCGCACCATGTTCATCGCGGCACTGGCATTGGCATACGCCCGTACCAGTCGAGACGGATCGTGCTCTCGGACGGACTGTTCGGCGACGAAGCCGTTCACCATGTCGCCGCGGTAGGACGGCAGCCCCAGGGCATCGGTGTCGGACGAGCGCGGCTTGGCGTACTGGCCCGCGATGCGGGCCACCTTGACCACAGGCATGCTGGCGCCGTAGGTCAGCACCACTGCCATCTGCAGCAGGGTGCGGATGTTGCCCTTGATGTGCGGTTCGGTGTTGTCGGCGAAGGTCTCGGCGCAGTCGCCGCCCTGCAGCAAGAACGCCCGCCCCAGCGCGACCTCGGCGAGCTGCGCCTTGAGGCGCTCGACCTCGTTCGGCAGGCAGATCGGGGGGACACTCTCGAGCACCGTGCGCATCGCACGGGCCTTGTCCTCAGGCCAGCTCGGTTGCTGCAGCGCAGGCTTGTCCAGCACCTGCGCAAACCGCTCTGCCAGGTCTCCCGGCAGCGGCGGCAGTTCGGGGAGTTCTTCAATCGGAACGTCTACGGTCCAGTTCACCACGTGCCCAGCCTAATGCCCCGCGTGATCGAGCTGCCCCTCACCTCGGAACGCCTCGATGGCCAGCCACTTGTTCAGGTTGTGCCGGGCGTCGGCGAGCGCGTCGTGGGCGTCGTCCGGAACCGGAGGCAATTCGGGACGGCCGCTCAATTCCCAGTGTTGGCGCAGCTCACGGGTGTACCTCGGCATCGACCGGGGCAGGGCGGTCATCGGTCCCCACAATTGGCAGAGCACCACGTGGTCGTAGGCGCCCACCCAGGCCCACAGCTCGATGCGGCCTTCCCCGGCGGTCAGGAACTCCAGCAGGTCGTCCCGGATGCGCGCGCGGCTACGGTATGCCTTGGACGCCGGCGACGGCAGCTTCGGCAGAACCTGTGCGCGAACCCACTGGCCGGCCCGGTCGGGATCGAACTCGGTGGACACCGCGTAGAACTCACGTCCGTCCTCGGCGACGACCCCGATCGACACCAATTCGATCGTTCGTCCGTCCTCGATGAACTCGCAGTCGTAGAAATAACGCACCGGCGGCTCAGGCGGCCGGCGATGTGTTGGTGGCGGGTGGCTGCCCCTGCTCCTTGAGCGAGGCGGCGTACACGTCCACGTATTGCTGGCCGCTCAGGTGCATCAACTCGTACATGATCTCGTCGGTGACGGCGCGCTCGATGAAACGGTTGCCCTCCATCCCCTCGTAACGACTGAAGTCGAGGGGCTTGCCGATCTTGACGGTGATGCGTCCGAACCGCGGGATCGTTGTCCCGGGCGGGTTGAGTTCGCTCGTGCCGATCATGGCCACGGGGATCACCGGGACACCGCATTCCATCGCGATCCGCGCGAGGCCGGTCTTGCCCTTGTAGAGTCGCCCGTCCGGCGACCGGGTTCCCTCCGGATACATCGCCATCAGGTCGCCGGTGTCGAGTTTGCGTTTGGCGGCCGTCAGGGCTCCGGCCGCGGCGTCGGCACCGGTGCGGTCGATGGGGATCTGACTCGAGGCGTTGAAGAACCACCGCTGGAAGGCGCCCTTGGCGCCCGTTCCGGTGAAGTACTCGCTCTTGGCGAGGAAGTACATCCGCCGCGGCACCATCAGCGGCAGATAGAAACTGTCGACCACCGCAAGATGATTACTCGCCAGGATCGCCGGGCCCTTGGCCGGAAGGTTCTCCAGCCCTTCGACTTTGGGGCGCCCCAGCACTCGCAGCGCCGGCCCCATCAGGACGTATTTGAAGACCCAGTACCACATGTCTTCCCACTCTCCGACGAATCACTTCCGACCGCCACTGTCACCGACACCACATACGCACAAAACCTTACCCACCCCGCTGCGGTGGCGTCAGCGCCTGGCCTCGGTCCTCGCGATCTGGGCTGCGCCGATCATCCCGGCCGCCTCGCCCAGTTGGGTCCCGCGGATTCGCGCCATCCTCCGGTGTCCGGCACCGGTGAGCAACGCCGAGTAGTGTTCGCGCGCCTCGTCCAGGAACAGACCCGAGGACGAACCGACACCGCCTGCGAGTACCACCAGGTCGGGGTCGAACACGTCACAACACATCGCCAGACCCAGTCCCAGCCAACGGGCGAACTCGGCGAACGCTGCCAGCGCCAGCGCATCACCTTCGTGCGCCGCCGCCGCTATCCGCCGTCCGGTCAGCGAGCCGGGGTCGTCCGCGATGTCGCGGGCGAGTTTGCTGTTCCACATCCCGCCGTCGGCGATCAGCTCGACCACCGTGTCGACCAGAGCCGTTCCGCTGCAATACCTTTCCCAACACCCGAACTTGCCGCACGAGCATGGCCTGCCGTCGGGCATCACCCGCAGATGGCCGAGTTCGGGGGCGACACCGAAGCTGCCGCGGTAGATCTCGCCGTCGAGCAGCAACCCCGCTCCGATGCCTGTGCCGATCGCGATGACCAGCGTGTTGTGACCTCGCGCGGCTGCGCCGAAGTGATACTCGGCGACTGCGGCGGCGTTGGCGTCGTGTTCGCAGACCACCGGCAGTCCGATCCTGCGCGACATCTCCTCGGCCACACGCGCCTCGCGCCAGGGCAGATGAGGCGAGAAGCGGATGACCTGACGATCGCTGGTGAGGAACCCGGCGACGGCGAGACCCACCCCGATGACGTCCCAGCGTGCGGTCAGTTCGGCGACGGTGCGGTCGAGGCAGGTCTCGAGCGCGGACACCGTCGTGGGGGTCTGAGCCCGTACCGTGTCGTGCACCTGTCCCTGCTCGTCGACGATCGCGGCACGGATGCTGGTGCCGCCGATGTCGATACCGATCGCCATGTCCCCGCGCTGCCCTTGTCGGTTCGGCGTGGACTCGTGGGCACTCACGGATCACCCCGCGGGACGTCCCCCACCGGCTCGAACAGCACGGTGATGGGCTGATAGCCGGCGTCACGGGCACTCGTGCCGGCCGGACGGTGCGGCCCGGGTTCCGGACGCGCCCCGATGACCTGCTCCAGCGCCTGCTGAACCGCCTCGAGGATGGCGATCAGCTGACTGAGCAGCTGCCACAACAGATCCCCGGCCTCGTCGATGATCGTGTCGAACGCCAAGCGGGCCTGACCGGCGAAGTCGGTTGCCACGAACGAGGCGCCGTCCCCCGTCGCGCCGGCCGCCCGTCTCGCCGCCGCCCCGTTCTCGTCGAGCAGCACGGACGCGAAGTGGTCGACTCGCTCGAGGACACCGAGGACGAGGGTGCGCCAGGCCTCGGCTTCGCTACCTGACCGGGCGCCGCCGGGCCCACCTGCGGCCCTGCCCTGCTCGTCGCTCACGCCGGCCTTCTCTCGTTCGACTGCTTGCGCCATCGGACACTCTCGCGGTGCCCGCCATTCTTACTCATCTGTCAGTTCTGCGGCCACACATCGGGGTCCGGCCGAAAGCGTACGGTGAGGTCGCCGGCGTCCCAGAATGCGCCCAGGACGACGCAGCGCCGCAAGACCGACGGCAACCGTATCCGCTGCCGCACCCCGCTCACGGTGATCATCAAATCGTCGCCGCTGCGGCCGAGCTGCAGTCCCGACGGGTCGGGAAGCGACTGCGTCCACGTCATCCGATAGACCGAATCGAGTCCGGCCCCGGACTCGCGTTCGACCCGCGCGGCCCGTGGACCCACCGCCGCCATCTGTCCCCCGGACAGATCGACGCCGAGCTTGCGCAACGACAGGACCGAATCGATCGGCCCGGACAGCCACGGCACGCACACCACTTCGGCCTCGTCCTTGGTCGCCCGCAGATGATCGAGCGCCGCCGACTGGGCAGCGATCTGATGGTCGAGCCACGAAGAACCGCCGGGCGCGTCCGCTGTGTGCGCGTCGACCGACAACACCTCGGGCAGAACACGATTGGCCAAGATGGTCGACACCGGCAGCCCCATCACCTGCAAGACGGCTCGGGCACGGTCCAGTGAGGCCGCACCGTTGCGGTCGACCCCGACCACCACGTGGACGTGAACACCGGACGCGTCGAACAGCAGCTCGTCGACGTCCGCGCAATCGCGCACCAGGGCATCGACCATCCCCACGACGCGGGCGATACGTGCGTTGTCCGCTGCGGCCGCCAGGCGCCGGTGACGCGGCCACAACCTCTCGATCATGTCGGCCACCATCTGCGGAACCCGCATGAGCTCGAAGGGATCGACACCACCGGACATGTCGATCACCACCTGCGCCCATTCACCTGACGCGGCCTCATCGCGAATCCGGCGCAGTGCCAGCAACGATTCGACTCCGGGCATCCCGAGGATCTCCTCGGGGTCCAGGCCGGACACCACCGCGCCGGCCCCGGGCACACCCGTACCGGTCAGTTCCCCGGCGGTCAGCGCAGAACGCACCGAACCCCACATCTGCGAGACCATCGCCAATGTGTCCAGTTCGAGTATGTCCACCTGTTGCGAGGCAGGGACAGGCTCGCCCGGAGAAGCGAACACGCCAAAGATCGCCGAGACGTCACGGAAGCGGCCGAGTGACACCAGAAGCGTCTTCCCGCGTCGTCCGGACCCGCTGTGGTGCTGCGGCAGGCCGACGGCACCGGCGGCGGCAACCGTCGACGTTCCGGCACCACCCGGCCCGAGAACGAGGTGGATGGGCGCTAGATCGATCAGTCTTCGACTCTCTTCTTCAGTTCTTTCAGGGCCGCGTCGGTGATGGCCTTCTCAGCCCGCCGCTTGAGCTGGCCGATCATCGGTATCGACAGGTCCACGGTCAGTTCGTAGGTGACCTTCGTCGACCCGGGTGCCTGCTGCACCAACCGGTAACTACCGTGCTGCGCGGTCTGCAGATCGCTGCTGACCAGGTCCCAGCTCACAGAGTGCCCATCGGCGGCCCATTCGTAACTCAATTCGTAGGTGTCCTTGAGGACGCCGGCATCGAGCACGAACCGAACCTGCTTCGCGCGGCCTCCGGGGCCTGGGACGGTCACCTCCACCTTGCGCGCCGCCGAAACCCACCGCGGGTACTGCTCGAAATCTGCGATGACCGCCATGATGTCGGCTGCGTCTGCGTTGATCACGATGGATTGTTCGGTGCGGTCGGTCATCGTGAACCTCCCGCGGCCGGTGCGCCGGCTGCCGGTCCGCCGACGTGACGGGATTGCTCGAGGCGGTCTTTCACCTCGAACGACATGACGCGACCGGCCACCCGGCGCCGGTGGTTCATCCGCGCCAGCTCGGTCCCGCGCGCTCTCGGCTCGGACGGGAGCGTCCCGGTCGGCTCCGCGTGCAGGAAATAGTGCAGCACGAAGCCGTCGAGCACCCGCTCGAGCCACAGCTCGGTCGTCCCCTCGACGGGGCCCGACACCTTCCAGCGCACACCTTGCTCTTTTCGGTCCTGAACCACGGTCAGCCGCAGATCAGGCCACCATCGGCGCCAATTGGCGCGGTCGGCGATCACCGCGGTCGCCGACTCGGGCGGCGCCGCGATGAAGGTTTGGTCGGCAACCTGGATACTGGTCACCGCATTAGCTTCACATATCGGCGTGCCGGTCCGACCACAACCCTGCTTTGAGGGTCCGCAGCGCGGCAGGCGGTCACAGCAGCTGCCGGAGCCGGCCGGCCATGTGTTCCCACCGCCACCGCGACTGGACCCAATCCCGTCCCGCAGCACCCATCGATGCGCACAGGTCCGGGTCTCCCAGCAGAGCTGTCAGGGCATCGGTGATCTCTCTGATCGACCGGCCGTCCACGACCAGACCCGTTTCGCCCTGCTTCACCGTTTCCGGGGCGCCTCCCGACTCACCGGCGATCACCGGGATCCCCGACGCCGAGGCTTCCAGGTAGACGATGCCGAGACCTTCGACATCCAGTCCCCGACCTCTGGTGCGCGCCGGCATCGCGAAGACATCCGCGATGTTGTGGTACGCGGCAAGCTCGTCGGCGGGTACCGAGCCGGTGAACAGAACGTGCTCGGCGACACCGACTTTGCGTGCCAGGTCCCGAAGCCGCTCGGCATCGGGGCCACCCCCGACGATCACCAACGTGGCGTCGCGGATCTCTGCACGGACCTCGGGCAACGCCCGGATCAACATGTCCTGCCCTTTGCGTGGGACCAGCCGGGACAGACACAGTATGGTCGGCGCGTCACCGAGCCCGTGCAATTGCCGAAGACGTTGTCGGGCAACGTCATCCGGCTTGAACCGTTCGGTGTCCACACCCGGCGGTAGGTGTTCGAGTGCCGCGCGGGGGCCGAATGCCGCACTGAAACGGTCACGCGTGTACTTGCTCACGTACGTGATCACGTCCGTGCCTCGGCCGATCACGCCGAGACCCTGCCGCGCCACCGGAAGCATCGACCAGCCGACCTCGTGCCCGTGCGTACTGGCGATCACACGCTGTGCGCCTGCGCGTCGCATGGCCGGACCGAGCACGGCCAGAGGAGCCGCCGCCCCGAACCAGACGGTGTCGACCTGATGCGCCCGAACCAGATCGGCTGCCCGCCGCGCAACCGCAGGCGTGGGCAACATCAACGTCGTGGGATGGCGGACGACCTCGTAGCCCTGCTCCGCGTCGAACCGGATGTGGCTGTCTTCGCGCCATCGCGGCGCATAGACGACCACGTCGCCGGCGGGCAACCGCTCGACCAGGTTCTGCAAGTACGACTGGATACCCCCCTGCCGGGGCGGAAAGTCGTTGGTGACCAACAGCGTACGGTGCATTGGCTCACCGTAGCGGCGATCAGGGTGACGCAGTGAGCCAGCCACGCCACTGATCGACGAGTTCCTCGCGCGAGATCCCCAGAACGATGTTCGAGGCGGTGTCCTGGGACTTGACCACCAGCTGAGGGTCGGTCGGCTGATCAGCGCCGGCCAGCGCCACATAAAAACGTTTGAGTTTGTCGTCGCCGAACTTGTCCGCGATGAAGGCCGCCACAGACCACGCGGACTGGTAGGACAACGCCGCGTCGGGACTGCCCGGAGAGAAGTTCGCATCGCTGGGTAGGTCCGCAGGCACCTCACCGGCTGCGACCTGCCCGGCCAGGGTCGGGGCGGCGTCGGCGAGGCGGGTGTACGTCCCTCGGCGGCCGACATATTCGGCCACCCCTTCGGTCACCCAGACCGGGGCGGCCTGAGCGGTGACGGTGCGAGCGGCGACGTGGAACAGCTCATGCCGGAGCACCACCGCGAGTGCGTTCGGATCCAGTTGCGCCGCTTGAGGACTGAAGACCACACGTTGCCCCAGGGCGGTCGGTCCAGCGGGATCGACTCCTGTGAAGATCGAGACGGCCGCGGCAGCCTGGGCGTCAGCGGTCGCAGCACCGGTGAGCGATCGGAACTCGTCGTCGGTGGGGGCAGCGATGATCCCGGCGCCCTGCGGCCACTTGGTGCCCCAGAACTGCGTGACGGCTCCGGCGGCGGCCGGCAGCAGTTGCTCCAGGCGGGCGGTGAAGCCGGTGTCGGACCCGTTGGTCAACACCAAGGACTCCCCCGGCGCGGTGGCGACGGACGTCGCCGACGGTGACGGGAACTCCCACACCTGACCCGCAGGCGCGGGCTGCCCGAACAGCGGCCCCGCATCGGCGACCATCTTCCAGCCCTCCGGGTACTGGGCCATCACCATGGGGAGGTCGAGCACAACCGGGATCGAGTCGATCCCCTCGTAGCCGTATCGCAACTGCACGGGGGCCACCCAGGAGTCGCTGCTCCCCTGCGCGTCGAGACGCTCCTGGAGTTCGGCGGGGACAAGACGCTCGAACTCGCGGCTCGCCGACAATCGGAACTCGAAAGCACTGAGCGGCAAGGCCGGCAGACCCGCTGCCGATGCACCCGTCCGCTCACGCAAGGCAGTGGTCGCCGAGGCATCCAACTGGGCCAGAGCCGACTCGGCATCCCCCTCGCGCAGGGCATCGGTGTAGGCCTGCAAGGTCAGGGTGACCCCCAGCGACCGTGACTGTTCGTACGGATTCTGCGGACGCGCGGACTGAGTTGCAGCAGGTGGATCGGTGTCCGAGTCCGACGGCCACACCAGCACTGTCGCGACGATGCCGACAACGACCACGAGCACCACGGCGATCAGGACCCACAACCACTTCCGGCGCAGCGGATTCCGGCGCTCGGACGTGGCGTTCGCTGCCGGTGCGGCATCGAGGTCCTCGCGCTCTGGGGACTCGCGCTCGGATGTCACTGGCGGTCCGGTGACTTCAGTATCGACGGGCCGAGTTGTACGGGCCGGCTCCGTCGATCGGAGCGACCTTGACCGGGACACCGAATGTCGAGGCGTGCACCACGTAGCCGTTACCGATGTACATGCCCACGTGGGTGGCGTCGGGGTAGTAGATGATCAGATCGCCGGGCCGCAGAGCATCTCGCTCCACCGGGGTGCCGCCCGCCAGTTGCGCCTGGCTGGACCGCGGCAGCGTCTTCCCTGCTTGTTTGTATGCCCACACCATCAGCCCGGAGCAATCGAATTGATCCGGCCCGGTGGCGCCCCACACGTAGGGATCGCCGATCCGGGTGAGCGCAGCACGAACAGCGATGACCTCGGGGGCCGTCCCGGCGGGCAACATCGAGGCGTCGAACTCGATCTTGGGCCCGGCCAGTGCAGCGAGCTGCTTGCCGGTCAACGACTCGTACATCGCCCTGATCTCGGTGGCCTTGAAGATTCGTTCACTCTGCCTGGCCTGCAGGTCTGCGCTGGTCTTCTCGGCGACGGCCACTGCCTGCTCGGCCTTCGTCTTCGCGTCCTGCGCCACCTTTTGCGCTTCCAGCGCTTTGTCGTTGGCGACCTTGAACGTCTTCACGTCGGCAACGGTCTGACGCGAGATCATCTCGAGTCCGGACATCTGGTCGAGCAACGATTGCGGCGAGTCACTGACGAGGACGGCGTAGAGACGATTGACCCGCGCGCCCCGGTAACTGGCGTTGACCAGTGCATCAACTGCGCCCTGCAGGCTTTCGGCCTGCTTCTCCTGCTCGGCAAGGGTGCGCTCGGCCGCCGAAGCGGCCTCGTTCGCCGCCGTGACAGCGCCGCGCTGGTTGTTCAGTTCGATCGTGGTGTTGTGAATGGCCTCGGTGGCCTGCTCGGCCTCGCGGCCCAGCTGCGTGTATTCGGTGAGCATGTCATCCGGGCTCTGCGGTCCCGGTTCGGCACCGGCCGGCGCACCTGCGCCCAGTGCAACCGCCAACGCCAACACCACAGCCGCGATCACGGTCTGCATGACGGCGGCATAACGCTTCCGCACCACGACGATGAAACTCCTCAACACTTCACGCGGGCCAACCCGAGCCCTTCTACCTCTGTGTGTACCGAACAGATCAGCTGCCCACTCGGTACGTCTTGTTCGACCGATCCCGCTGCACTGACCAACCCGGCCAGGCTACACAGGCCTTCGCCCCACCGAGCGCGGACGGCCAGACTGTCTGCAACCGGGTGTTCGGAAGCCATTGGGCGGGTGCCGCTCGAGTGCGGCCCCGCCCAATGGTCGTGTTCAGTTGTGTAGATCAGTAGCGACGGATGTCGACGATCGACTGGTCGTTGAGACCCATCCGACCGACGGGCACGCCCTCGGTCGAGGAGTGGACGACCTGGCCGCCACCGACGTAGATGCCCGCGTGGCCGCCACCGTTGTAGATCACGACGTCGCCGGGCTGGATGTTCGCAGCGTCGACGTGGGTGCCACCGCCGAGCTGGCCGTAGCTGTCCCGGGGAATGGTCTGACCGGCCTGCTGGTGCGACCAGTAGACGAGACCTGAGCAGTCGAATGCGCTGGGGCCGGCTGCGCCGTAGACATACGGCGAACCGATCTTGCTCACTGCGGCATCAGCGGCGATCTGGCCTGCGGGCCGGACCGGCTGCGCTGCCTGCGGCAGGATGTTGGGGGATTTGAACTCGTTGGGGATCTGGTTTTCGGCCAGGCCCGGGATCTCGAAGGTTCCGACACCGGGAACGGTGATCGGAGCAGCCATGGCCGGCGCTGCGGCCATTCCCATGGTGCCGAGAGTGATCGATCCGGCGATCAGTGCGCCCCGGGCGCTCTTGATGCCCCGGTTCGGCTGTTGCAAACGATGTTTCGCCACGAAGCGATGTCTCCTGTTTCTTCCCTATCCGCCTACCGGGTTAGCTGTCGGATTCGGGCCGGAAGATGGCCCTACCCGGTGAACCCAGAAGTCTGAAGACCTCAGGGTTCAGTGGGATTCACCCCGGATGTGAACTCGCATTCGCATCAGTGGTTCCCCGGTTCACCAGGACGGTGATTGAGCGGCGACCCTACGATCCGCTCCGGTTGGAGTGGACGCTTTCGCAAGGTCTCAGAAAGGTTACGAAACCGTGATGGTCCGTGTCCACTAGGGGACCGACAGGAGACCGACCGGCGTGTCGGGTCATCCAGCTCGCAGATGACCGCCAGATCGGGGAACAAAAACCCTGTTACCTGCGTTGACTGCCACGTCCTGACCGTGACGGTCAGACTTGCCGATCATGCCCGCAGCATGGAACACCGCAATGGCGTCATCGATGCGCGCCTGGTGGTCAATAACGAATTCATCACAGCGAACTTCGTCGTTTGCGCTGTTGGGGACACCTACGGGACCCAGGAAAACGGTCATCATGCAGTCGTCGCAGGCGACCCGACGGCCTGGGCAGGTGTTGCAGTCTATGAGCATTGTGATCTCCGTCTCATTCGGTTTAGGGGGCCTTTTCTCAGGGTTCTCAGGGTTCTCCCTGACGTCCGGAGCCCTCTGATTCGACCCCGATGGCCGAACGCTAACTCCACGGTCTGACAAGCCATCTCGCACTGCGCCACCGCGGCGATGTCGGTGGTTCGAACTAATGTTCGCGGTGTGAGTGTTGTTGGTGAGGCTGCTGGGACTCAGCTGTGTTTCGACGATCCCGTACTGGACCACCCCGACGACGTCCCCCTGCGGGAGACCACATTCGTGGTGGTGGACCTCGAGACCACCGGGGGCAGCCCGATGGGCGACCGGATCACCGAGATCGGCGCCGTGAAGGTCCGGGGCGGCGAGGTGCTGGGCGACTTCGCGACTCTCGTGGATCCACAGCGCGGCATCCCTCCACACATCGTTCGCCTCACCGGCATCACCGAAGCGATGGTCTACCAGGCCCCGACGATCGACCAGGTGCTCCCGGCCTTCCTCGAATTCGCCCGCGACTCGGTGATCGTGGCGCACAACGCCCGGTTCGACACCGGCTTCCTGCGCGCCGCTGCCACCGAGCTCGGCCACCCGTGGCCGTTCCGCCGGGTGCTGTGCACCGTGAAGCTGGCCCGTCGAGTCCTGACCAGAGACGAGGCGCCGACTGTCAAACTCTCGGCGCTCGCCGACCTCTTCGCCGTCCAGACCCGCCCGACCCACCGAGCGCTCGACGACGCCCGCGCAACCGTCGAGGTGATGCACCGGCTCTTCGAGCGGGTCGGCAATCTCGGCATCCACACCTTCGGCGACCTCCGCAACTTCCTGCCAGGGGTCTCCCGTGCCACGCGGAACAAGAGGGGCCTGGCAGACCACCTGCCGTCAGAACCCGGTGTCTATATGTTCCGGGGCCCCTCTGACGAGGTCTTGTACGTGGGCACCGCAACCGACCTGCGCAGGCGGGTCCGCAGCTATTTCACCGGTTCGGAGAACCGCACCCGGATACGCGAGATGGTCGAACTGGCGACGCGCGTCGACCACGTCCAGTGTGCCCATCGGATCGAGGCCGGGGTGCGCGAACTCCGCCTCCTCGGCGCCTACGCGCCGCCCTACAACCGCCGGTCGAAGTTCCCACATCTCGGCTGGTGGATATGTCTCACCGAGGAGGCGTTCCCGCGCTTGAAGATCAGCCGGACCCCGACCGCGACCTCGGTCGGCCCCTTTCGTTCCCGCGCCATCGCCTATGACGTCGCAGACCTCATCGCCGAAACATGCGGCCTGCGCACGTGCCGTACCGCACTACGGGCCACTGCACTTCATGTGTGCGAGGTGGGCCCGGGCGGGCGGCGCGTGGTCGGCGGCTGCCATGCGGCCACCACCGAACCACTTGGTGCCGAGGCATATCTTCCCCGAGCCCGAACCGTCGCCGAGCTGTTCAGCGGCCGAACCGACCTCCCTGTTCAGCTGGCTCTGGACAAACTCGAGTCGCTCGCCCGTGCCGAGCTCTTCGAGAACGCCGCGCGGTTGCGCGATCGCCTCGACCACCTCATCGCCCACCTGGAACGGTGTCAGCGGCTGGCTGCGCTGGCCCGCATCTCGGAAATGGTCGCCGCCGCACCCGATGGACGCGGCGGATGGGACCTGGCGGTGATCAGGCACGGCCGCCTCGCAAGCGCCGGGGTCGCCGCGCGGGGCGTTCCGCCGATGCCCGTGGTCGCCGCGCTCGCGGCCGGTGCGGAGACGGTGCTCCCCGAACCGGGACCGCTGTACGGCGCGCCCCACGAGGAAGTCGCGTTGGTGTACCGGTGGCTCACCGGACCAGGTGTTCGAATCGTCTGTGCCTCCAGCGGGTTCAGCCTGCCGCGGCACGGTGGCGGCCGGCACGTCCACTGGCGCGACAAGGTGGGTACGGCGCGTCGCACCATCACACTCGAGGGCGACCTAGGCTGAGTCAATGATTACCGCCATCGTCTTGATCCAGACCGATGTCCATCAGATCCCGGAGACCGCCCAGGCTGTGGCCGACATCTCAGGCGTCACCGAGGTGTACTCGTGTGCGGGTGACGTCGACCTGATCGCGAAGATCCGAGTCCGGGACCACGCGGAGATCGCCGACGTCGTCACCGCCGCGATCAGTCGGCTGCCGGGTGTGAAGCACACCGCCACCCACATCGCCTTCAAGAGCTACTCCAGCGCCGACGTCGACGCCGGCTTCTCCATCGGCGAGTAACGAAGGAACACCCGGGCGGCCGCCCTGGTCGGCGGCCTACCGGGGAGCCCGCCTGACAACCCCATGGAGGGTGCGTCAGAGGGCGTTGCTCACGCGCACCCAGTTGTCGAGCAGGGTCGCGGCCGCGCCGGAGTCGATTGCGTCGGCAGCCACGTCGATCTGCGTGCGCAGCTGTTCGTGCAGATCGGCGCCGCGGTCGCGGCGGTAGGCAGCCAGTGCGCCGGCAGCATTGAGCACCACGGCATCGCGTACCGGCCCCGTCGCGCCGGCGAACAGGTCCCGCGCGACCTGCGCATTGTGGTCCGCGTCGCCGCCTCGAAGTGCTTCCAACTCGACCCGGGCCAGACCGATGGTCGTTGGGTCCACAGTCTGTTTGTGCACGGCACCGTCGACAACCTGCCACACGGTTGACGTCGTCGTCGTGGTCAGTTCGTCGAGGCCGTCGTCGCCGCGGACGACGAGTACAGAATGACCACGATCAGCGAATGTCTGGGCGAGTACCGGCGCGAGATCGGCAAAGGCACACCCAACAAGGCCGCTGGTCGGCTGTGCCGGATTGGTCAGGGGGCCAAGCACATTGAAGACCGTCGGTATGCCGATCTCCTTGCGGGGGGCCGCCGCGAACCGCAACGCGGGATGAAACACGGGGGCAAAACAGAAGGCGATGCCCGCCTGGCCGACACAGGTGGCGACGCCGTCGGCGGTCAGCGCGATCTTGACGCCCAGAGCCTCCAGGACATCGGCGCCACCGCTCTTCGACGACGCCGCGCGATTGCCGTGCTTGACCACCGGCACACCGGCTGCGGCCACCACGACCGATGCCATCGTCGAGATGTTCACCGTGTTCGACCGGTCACCACCGGTTCCCACGATGTCGACGCAATCGCCGGTCGTGGGCACCACACTGGAGTGGGCGAGCATCCCCGTTGCCAGGCCCAGCAATTCCCCGGGGGTCGGCCCCTTGAGCTTCATCGCCACCCCGAAGGCGGCGATCTGCGCTGGGGTCGCGTTGTCGGTCATGATCTCGTTCATCGCCCACTCGGCACCGTCGGGATCCAGGTCGTGGCCATCGGCCAGAACACCGAGAATCTGCGGCCACGTACGGGCCGGAACGTTCGAGTGGGTCACAGTGGCAGCCTAGCCACCCCCCGCAACCTGATTCGTCGGCGGTTGCAGCACCTGCCAGCCCACTGCAGAGCCGCCGTGCCGCTGGGCCAGACCGGCCATCCGGGAGCGTTCCTGGGACACGTGCAGGGCATCGATCAGCTGTACGCGAGCCAGTGCCACCACCTCGTTGTCGCCGGCGGCCTCGACACCGGTCCCCGGTGGAACCGGAACGGGCCCGTAGTGGTCCTGGGCGGCGAGTTCCAGAGCCCCTGGGACGGACCCGGACGGCAGCACCAGCAGGTGCCGCAGAACCGACTGTTCGTGCTCGCGCCAACCGGAATCGGCGAGCACCGCCGACGCCGCCTCCGCGTCGTCGAAACTCTCGGCTGTCACCACGAGAGACGGATCGTCGGCAGACAACTCCCCGTTGGGCTTTCGGCCACCGGCGAGCCGACCGGACCATCGTTTCCACCGGGACACTTCGACCGGGTTCCCGTTCACGTCGCGAGGCACCCCACCAGCCTCCCAGGTGTGTGATTTCCAGCTCTCGGACACGCCGGGAACAGGGCATATGCAGGCGTCTACCTGGGTCGGCGCGACCCGCCGGAAAAAATTCTGGACCCAAGTAGTCAGCGCTTACTACGAACCGTCATACTTCTGGGGTGACTAGCGCTGCAGCACCCACAGGATCAGCTATCACCCAGCGCGTGCACTCGCTGAACCGACCCAACATGGTCAGCGTCGGCACGATTGTGTGGCTTTCGAGCGAGCTGATGTTCTTTGCCGGATTGTTCGCGATGTACTTCGTCGCGCGAGCCGGAAACTACGGCAACTGGCCGATGGAGCCCACCGAGCTCAACCTGACGTTGGCGATCCCGGTGACCACCGTGTTGATCCTGTCGTCGGTGACATGCCAGCTCGGTGTCTTCGCCGCCGAGCGTGGCGACGTCTTCGGCCTTCGCCGGTGGTACACGATCACGCTGATCATGGGCGCGATCTTCGTCGCCGGTCAGGCGTACGAGTACTACCACCTGGTTCACGAGGGCACGACGTTGTCGTCAAGCGCCTACGGCTCGGTGTTCTACATCACCACCGGGTTCCACGGCCTGCACGTCATCGGCGGTCTCGTCGCCTTTGTCTTCTTGCTGATCCGCACGCGGTTGAGCAAGTTCACCCCGGCTCAGGCAACCGCCGCGATCGTCGTGTCCTACTACTGGCACTTCGTCGACATCGTCTGGATTGCCCTGTTCGCGACCATTTACTTCATCCGGTAACGCGCACCACACTTCAGCCCAGGCAGAGTCAGTCCGCTTAGCAGAGAGACACAGATGAGTTCATCTCCCCCACCCACCTCACCCGGGGATTCGGTTGAGGGCGCCCTGAGCGAGGGCGCAGGCAGGATCGACGCGAAAAAGGCCAAGGCACGCCGCAAGTTGCGACGTCGCGCGTCCGGCATCCTGCTGTTGCTCGCAGGTCTTGTGGTCGCCGGAGGCCTGGCCACCGCGATCACCCCGGACCCGCAGGTCGCCAAGGCGGACAGCGAGTCGAGTGCGGCGCTGATCCAGGATGGCCGCAAGCTCTACGAGACGTCCTGCATCACGTGCCACGGCGCCAACCTCGAAGGTGTACTCGACCGCGGACCGTCACTGGTCGGCGTCGGCGATGCGTCGGTGTACTTCCAGGTCTCGTCCGGGCGCATGCCCGCGGTCCGTGGTGAGGCTCAGATCCAGCGCAAGCCGGCCAAGTTCACCCAGGCCCAGATCGACCAACTCGGCGCCTACATCCAGTCGGTCGGCGGCGGCCCCCAGGTCGTGTACGCCAAGGACGCCAACGGAAACGTCATCTTCGAAGACGGTTACCCGGTTGTCGAGCAGGAGCAGTTGCGCGGCGAGAACATCGGCCGCGGTAGCGAGCTGTTCCGGCTGAACTGCGCGTCGTGCCACAACTTCACCGGTCGCGGCGGCGCACTGTCGTCGGGCAAGTTCGCGCCGGTCCTCGACCCAGCCGATGAGCAACAGATCTACACGGCGATGTTGACCGGACCGCAGAACATGCCCAAGTTCTCGGATCGTCAGCTCACCGACGAGGAAAAGCGGGACATCATCGGCTACGTCAAGTACGCGACGCGCCCCGAAGCACCGGGCGGGTACGCCCTGGGCGGCTTCGGACCGGTCTCCGAGGGAATGGCGATGTGGGCTGTCGGCGTAGTGGCTATCGTCGCCGCCGCGATGTGGATGGGATCACGCACATGAGCGATCAACACAAATCTGTCCCCACCCAGGACGAGCTCGACGGGATGAGCAACGACCAGCTGGTCAAGCTCGGAACCAATCTCGATGGTGTGGAGATCATCCACCGTCGGGAACGGTTCCCCGAGCCCGGCAGCAAGGCGGAGAAGCGCGCGGAGCGGTCGGTCGCGCTCTGGTTCCTGCTGGCCGGTCTGTCTGCGGTGGCCTGCTTTGTCATCTTCATCTTCAACCACTGGGAATTCGTGATGCCCGGTGGAGACCACTACTGGCAGTACATCTTCAACACTCCCCTGCTGGGCGTGACCTTCGGATTGTCGATCCTCTCCATCGGAGTGGGCGCCATCCAGTTCACCAAGAAGTTCATCCCCGAAGAGATCTCGGTCCAGGACCGCCACGACGGCGGCTCCACCGAGGTCGACAAGAAGACCGCTGCCGCCATGCTCGGCAACACCGTGACGTCGTCCACGATCGGTCGTCGGAAGATGATCATCGGTGCCGGACTCTTCGGCCTCGGAACCTTCGCGGTCACCGGCCTCGTCGCCCTGGTCGGCGGAATCATCAAGAACCCGTGGGCCGAGGGCAAGGACTCCCCGCTCTGGAACACCGGGTGGTCGCCGATCCACAACTCGCCCGAAACCCCCAACGAGACGGTCTTCCTGCGTCGCGACACCGGCAACCCACACCAAGTTGTCCTCGTCCGGCCGGAAGATCTCGATGCCGGCGGCATGGAGACGGTCTTCCCGTGGCGGGTCTCCGATGGCGTCGGAGAGACGGAAGAATCTCGGCACAAGCTCCTCGAGGGACTGCGTGCGGTGGACAACCCCGTGATGTTGATCCGCCTGCGTCCCAACGATGCGGCCCGGGCCATCAAGCGCAAGAACCAGGAAAGTTTCAACTACGGCGACTACTTCGCTTACACGAAGGTCTGCTCGCACCTCGGTTGCCCGGCATCGCTCTTCGAGCAGCAGACCAACCGTATCCTCTGCCCGTGTCACCAGTCCCAGTTCGATGCCCTCGAGTTCGCCAAGCCGATCTTCGGTCCAGCTGCTCGCGCGCTCGCGCAGTTGCCCATTACTGTGAATGAACAGGGTTATCTGGTGGCGGCCGGCGACTTCATCGAACCCGTCGGGCCGGCGTTCTGGGAACGCGGCCAGGGGAAGGACAGACCATGAGCAAACTCGCGCAACGCGCAGAAGAGGTCGACAGCCGGTATCACCTGGCTCCCGGTCTCCGTCGGCAGATCAACAAGGTCTTCCCCACCCACTGGTCCTTCCTGCTCGGCGAGATCGCGCTCTACAGCTTTGTGATCCTGCTGATCTCGGGTGTGTACCTGACGTTCTTCTTCGATCCGTCGATGAGCGAGGTCGTCTACAACGGCGCCTACGAACCGCTCAACGGCGTGATGATGACCAAGGCGTACGCCACCACGCTCGACATCTCGTTCGAGGTCCGCGGCGGTCTGTTCGTCCGACAGCTCCACCACTGGGCAGCACTGCTGTTCGCGGCGTCGATCATCATCCACATGGCCCGCATCTTCTTCACCGGTGCGTTCCGCCGGCCACGTGAGGCCAACTGGGTCATCGGCTGCATGCTGCTGCTCCTGGCGATGTTCGAGGGCTTCTTCGGATACTCACTCCCCGACGACCTGCTCTCGGGCACCGGCGTCCGCGCTGCCATGTCGGGCATCGTCCTCGGAATACCGCTTGTCGGTACCTGGATCCACTGGGCCCTGTTCGGCGGTCAGTTCCCGGGCGACATCATCATTCCGCGGCTCTACATACTGCACGTGCTGCTTTTCCCAGGCATCATCCTGGCCCTGATCGGTGCACACCTCGCACTGGTCTGGTACCAGAAGCACACTCAGTTCCCCGGCCCCGGCCGCACCGAACAGAACGTTGTCGGCGTCCGCATCCTCCCGATCTTCGCGGCGAAGGCCGGTGCACTGTTCGCGGTCACCTTCGGCTTCCTCGCGATCATCTCCGGCATCTTCCAGATCAACCCGGTGTGGGTGCTCGGGCCATACAACCCGGCGCACGTGTCGGCAGGTTCGCAGCCCGACATCTACATGATGTGGACCGACGGACTTGCCCGCCTGATGCCGGCGTGGGAGGTCTACTTCGGAAACGCGTACACGATCCCAGCGATCTTCTGGGTGGTAGTTGTCATCGGGATCATCATCACCGTGATGTTCGCCTATCCCTGGATAGAGAAGCGTCTCACCGGCGACGATGCGCACCACAACCTGCTGCAGCGGCCTCGTGACACTCCGGTGCGCACAGGTATCGGCGCGATGGCACTCGCTTTCTACATCGTGCTCACCGTGTCGTGCATGAACGACATCATCGCGTACAAGTTCCACATATCGCTCAACGCGACCACGTGGATGGGACGCATCGGTCTGATCATCGTGCCGCCGCTCGCGTACTACATCGCTTACCGCTGGGCCCTGGCCCTGCAGCGCAGTGACCGCTTCGTGCTCGAGCACGGCATCGAAACCGGAATCATCAAGCGTCTCCCGCATGGTGAGTACATCGAGCTGCACCAGCCGCTCGGACCTCTCGATGATCACGGTCACCCGCTTCCGATGCCGTACGAGGGTGCAGCGCTACCCAAGCGGATGAACAAGCTGGGCTCGGCCGGACACCCCGGTAGCGGTTCGCTCCTGGTGGCTGACCCACCGGAAGAGCAACAGCGTCAGATCGAGCTCGACAGCGAAGCCCACCACGTCGAGAAGGACGCCCTGCGCGCTCTTCAGGCTCGTGGCGGAAGCCCGTTCACCGACTGATCTGCAACACCACAAGGAATCCGGGTCCCGTATCGGGGCCCGGATTTTTTGTGCCCGGGTTTCTTGTGTGTGGACAGATTCCTCAGACCAGGCACCTCTCCCCTACCCCACCGCCGTGCTCGCGATCGGTGTGCTCAGAAGGACGTCTCCTGAGCGTCTCGACAACGACGGGAAAGACTTGAGCCACAGGACGCGCACGCGGCCGTCAAAGGACGATCTGGAGCCGGAGACGCCCGACACGGAACCACAAACGAGCAGGCGGATAAGCGGCAGCGCTACAGGGCCGCCAGGATCACCAGAGGTCGCCGGAGCGCCAGTCGCACAGCAGACGACCATCGGGCCGGCCGATCTCACCGAAGACGTGAACGCCTCCACGGTCGTCAGGCGTCGTGATCGAGCCGTCTGGCGTCAGCGCCCCGAGTTCGCCCTCCCACGGGCGCCAGCCTCGTGCACGATAGAGGGCTTCGCCCGCCGCACTGGCGCTGAGCGCCCCGAAGTCGTAGGCGTTGAGGACTATTCGCTCGCACGCTTCCATCACCTGGTGGCCGAGACCCTGTCGTTGCCGTGTGGGGTCGACTGCAACCGCTTCCACATACCCGACGCGGAGTGGTTCTTCGTCGACGACGATGGATCTGGCCACCACCGCCGCATGAGCCACCACGTCGCCGCCGTCGGACGCGACCATGACGTGCAGGCCGCCGAGGGCGTGGTCGTAGTCGGTGTCTGCGAACTCACCGTCGAAAGCGCGGTCGAAGAGCTCACGCAGGTGGCGGCGCTGCAAAGCACTCAGCTCCCAGGTGTGCCGTATCTCTACGGACGTCCCAGGAGCTGAGTGCAAAGAAGAATCGATGTTGTTCTGCTGGTCAGTGCTTTTCTTGCCCGGTGTGGTATTCGAACACCAGACCGGCGACCGCCCCGATGATGGCTGCAGCAGCGAATCCGACAAACCAGAAGTTGCTTGTCGCCATGGCCACGGCGAGGGTCGCAGCGCCGAGCGCGATCACCACAGGCCACCAGCTGCCGGGGCTGAAGAAACCCAATTCGCCTGAACCGTCGGACACCTCGGCGTCTTCGTAGTCCTCGGGGCGGATGTCCACGCGGCGAGCGACGAATCGGAAGTACGTTCCGATGATCATGGTCAGGCCGCCGGTCATGACCAGACCGGTGACACCGACCCACTCGACGTTCTTGCTGGACAACCCGCTGGCCAGCCCGTAGGCGATGGCGACCAGGAAGAAGAACCCGGTGAGTACCTCGAAGAGGCGCGCTTCAATTCTCATCTCGTGGCTCCTGGGTACTAGTTCGAGGCCGTCTGGGTGCCGCGGCGGGTGTCGAAAGGCTTGGTGGTCAGCGCTGTGGCGGGCTCACCGATCGATTCGAGTGCCTGGGCGTTGGTGGCGTTGGGGTTCGATTCGCGGAACTTGATGTAGCGGTCGAACTCCTCGGGACTGACAGCACGCACCTCGAAGTTCATCATCGAGTGGTACGTACCGCACATCTCGGCACAACGCCCGACGAAGGCGCCTTCGCGGTCGATCGAGCTGACCTGGAAGCGGTTGTCGGTGTGGTTCTCCTCCGGGAAGGGGAACACGTCGCGCTTGAACAGGAACTCGGGGACCCAGAACGAGTGGACAACATCGTTCGAAGCGATCTCGAACTCGATGCGCTTGCCGGTCGGCAAGACCAAGACCGGGATCTCTTCGGAGTTACCCGTGGTCTCGATCTTGTCGTACATGAGGTACTCGCGGATGTTGTTGCGCTCCGCGTCGATGGCGTTCTGTTCGTTGTGGCCGGCCTGCTCGGCCTTCTCGCCGGCGTGCTCCTCCAGCTCGGCCCGCTGGTTCTCGTACGGGTTCTCGCGGGTGCCGTCGTAACGGGAGCCGTCTTCCAGCTGCACCGTGCGGTAGCCGAACTTCCAGTTCCACTGGAAGGCAGTGACGTTCACGACCACATCTGGATCGGACTTCTTCGCCTCGACATCGTTCTGCACGATGATCGTGAAGTAGAAGAGCACCGCGATGATCACGAACGGGATGGCCGTATAGGTCAACTCGAGCGGCACGTTGTATGCGGTCTGACGCGGGAACTCGTCGCCACCGGGCTTCTTGCGGTGGAAGGTGACGGTCCAGAAGGTCAGCGCCCACACGATGATTCCCATGACGAGGGCAGCGATCACCGACCAGGTCCATAGGTGACGCATGCTTTCGGCCTCGGGCGTGATGCCCTCGGGCCAGCCGAACCGCATCACTTCTTCAGCGCTGCAGCTCGACAGCATCATCGCGCCGACACCCAAGAACAGGGTCGCGCTGATCTGCTTGATTCGACGTCCGCGGTGCTGACGCTTAGTCGATGCCGGAGGTCGCCCACCGTGTGCCAATTTCACGCCTTCCTACCCTGCCCAGACTGCAAACAGCCACACCGCCACCCACGATTGGTAGCTCGTGTACTACGCAGCGTAGACCAACCGCCCGCAACATTCGTATCGGGGTTTGGGTTCGTGTCACCGACGCCCGGAATGCCGAGGACGCGCATGGGCCGGGCGGGCGGGGGTGGCCGTTGTTGCGGCATACTCGGGCATGTTCGAAGTGCTGTCCGGAGGACGAATTGAGGCTTTTTCGTGTGTGGTCTGCTAGGTCTGTTGTCCAGCGACGCGTCTGCGGGAGAGTCTGCCGAATTGGTGGCCGCGGCGTCGCACTGCATGCGCCACCGTGGGCCTGACGAGCCGGGTGGAACGTGGCACGACGCGGATGTCGCCTTCGGGTTCAACCGTCTCGCGTTCATCGACATCGAGCACTCGCATCAGCCGCTGCGCTGGGGTCCCGCGGACAATCCGGAGCGGTACGCGTTGGTCTTCAACGGCGAGATCTACAACTACCTCGAGCTTCGTGAACAGCTGAGCCGGGACGAGGGCGCAGAGTTTCGCACCCAGGGTGACGGCGAGGCCATCGTCGCTGCCTTCCATCACTGGGGTCCTGACGCGGTCGCCCGGCTGCGTGGCATGTTCGCCTTCGCGATCTGGGACACCGAGGAGCGGTCGATGTTCATCGCCCGCGACCCCTTCGGCATCAAGCCGCTCTTCATCGCGACGGGCTCGGGCGGAACGGTCTTCGGCAGCGAGAAGAAGAGCCTCCTCGAACTCCTCGACCGGATCGGCGTCGCGGACGGTCTCGACCCCCGCGCAGTCCAGCACTACACGGTGCTGCAGTACGTACCGGAACCAGAAACCCTGCACGCGGGCATCCGTCGCCTCGAGTCCGGCAGCTACGCCACCATCAAGCCCGGACAACGACCGCAGGTGCGTCGGTACTTCACTCCCCAGTTCAAGGTTCGCCCGTTCACCCCGGACACCCAGCAGAAGCGATACGACGAGATCGCCGCAGCGCTCGAGGATTCGGTCGCCAAACACATGCGTGCCGATGTCACGGTGGGCTCGTTCCTCTCCGGGGGCATCGATTCGACGGCCATCGCGGCGCTGGCGATCAGGCACAACCCGGACCTGATCACGTTCACGACCGGGTTCGAGCGCGAGGGCTACTCCGAGGTGGACGTGGCAGCCGAATCGGCCGCGGCCATCGGCGCTCGGCACGTCGTCAAGGTCGTCGGACCTGCCGAGTTCGCCGCCGCGATCCCGGAGATCGTGTGGTACCTCGACGACCCCGTCGCCGACCCGGCTCTGGTGCCGCTGTATTTCGTGGCGAAAGAAGCACGTAAGCACGTCAAGGTGGTCTTGTCCGGAGAAGGTGCCGACGAACTCTTCGGCGGGTACACGATCTACAAAGAACCGTTGTCGCTCAAGCCTTTCGAGCGGCTACCCCGAGGACTGCGAGTGGCAGCGGGCCGGTTGTCGGACCGCATACCCGAGGGCACACGCGGTAAGAGCCTGCTGCACCGCGGCTCGATGTCGCTCGAAGAGCGGTACTACGGGAACGCACGCAGCTTCGACGACGCGCGGCTACGCGCTGTCCTGAAGGATTTCCGACCGGATTGGACCCACACTGATGTGACAGCTCCGATCTACGCGACCTCGCAGGGGTGGGACCCGGTGGCGCGGATGCAGCATCTCGACCTGTTCACCTGGCTTCGCGGCGACATCCTGGTGAAGGCCGACAAGATCACCATGGCGAACTCGCTCGAGTTGCGGGTTCCCTTCCTCGACCCCGAGGTGATGCGGGTCGCCGAGGCCCTGCCCTTCGACGAGAAGATCTCGCACGGCACCACCAAATACGCGTTGCGGAAGGCCCTCGAGCAAATAGTCCCGGCGCACGTACTGCACCGCAAGAAGCTGGGGTTCCCCGTTCCGCTGCGTCACTGGCTGGCCGGGACCGAACTCTACGACTGGGCTCAGCAGACCGTCGAGAAGTCTCAGACCGAGCACATCTTCAACAAAGACGCGGTGCGGCAGATGCTGACGGAGCATCGCGCCGGAGTGGTCGACAACAGTCGACGACTCTGGACGGTGCTGATCTTCATGGTGTGGCACGGGATCTTCGTCGAGGGCACCATCACGCCCCAGATCGAAGATCACCGCTACCCCGTCAAGCTCTAGCCTCGGCGTAGGCCGGGGCGGCCATCTCACGCCGGGATGACCGCTCCGATCTCGGCAGCGGCCTCGTCTCCGTACGCGCCCGCAATGCGTGCCAACGCTGATTCGCGGTTCCACGTCCAGTCTTGCGGCGCAATGGTTTCCAGCACCAGAACGGCGACCATCGAGCCGAGCTGGGCGCTGCGCTCATGACTCAGACCCGCTGCGTTGCCGACGAGGAATCCGGCCCGGAAGCCGTCTCCGACACCGGTCGGATCGACCTTCTCGGTTTCGGGCACCACCGGCACATGGGTGCGTGTTCCGTCGGCCTCGACGATCTCGGCGCCGCCGCTGCCCAGCGTGGTGACACGCAAGCCGACCATCTCGGCGACCTGGGCATCACTGAGCCCGGCCTTCTGACGTAGCAGTCCCCACTCGTACTCGTTGGTGAACAGGTAGGTGGCCCCGTCGATGAGTTCGCGTACCTGTTCGCCGTCGAGTCGCGCGAGTTGCTGCGAGGGGTCGGCGGCGAACGGTATGCCCAGCTCCCGGCACTCCTGACTGTGCACGATCATCCCCTCGGGATCATCGGCGCCGATCAGGACCAACTCGGGCTTGCCGAACTCCTCGGCGAGCCGGGCAAGGGAGATCTGGCGGGATTCACTCATCGCTCCGGCGTAGAAACTGGCCAACTGAGCCATCTCATCGTCGGTGGTGCACATGAAGCGTGCCGTGTGGGCTGTCTCCGAGACGCGGACACCGCGCGTGTCCACACCGTTGTCCTCCAGGAACTTGCGGTAGTCGTCGAAGTCGCTGCCCACCGACCCCACGAGCAACGGTGAACCACCCAGGACACCCATCGCATACGAGATGTTCCCGGCGACACCGCCGCGCCGGATGATGAGTTCCTCGACCAGGAAACTGAGAGAGATGTGGTCAAGATGTTCGGAAAGCAGCTGCTCGGAAAACTTCCCCTGAAAACGCATCAAATGATCTGTTGCGATCGATCCACAAATGGCAATGGCCACGAAAACGAGCCTTTCTGTTCACCCGGTGATGGGGCTAACGCTACATACGCCCACAGACGAAGCAGGGCATACCCCGAATCCGCCGAAAGTATGGGCTGGCGCCTCCAGCCGGGCCGGCATGACAACTGCCTGGACAGGACAACGGCCGCATCCGAGTGATCGGATGCGGCCGTTGCCGAGAGCCAGAGCCCCGTCGGGGCTGGGCGTCAGTTGAACGAGTCGCCGCAGGCGCAGCTGCCGGTCGCGTTCGGGTTGTCGATGGTGAAGCCCTGCTTCTCGATGGTGTCGACGAAGTCGATGCTCGCGCCCATGACGTACGGCGCGCTCATCCGGTCGACGGCCAGTCCGACGCCGTCGAACTCGACAACCAGGTCGCCGTCGAGGTTGCGGTCGTCGAAGTAGAGCTGATAGCGCAGGCCTGCGCAGCCACCGGGCTGAACCGCGATGCGCAGCATGAGCTCTTCGCGACCTTCCTGCTCGCGCAGGGCCTTGGCCTTCGCGGCAGCGGCATCGGTCAGAATCACACCGTGGGCAGGCGCTTCGGTCTCGGTCTGCACAGCGGTCTCATTCGATGCGGTCATGGATTCTCCTCAGTGTGCGGGGCGTAGGCGTGCGATCGGCACAGTTGCCAGGTATCGGATGCGAACTTCCAACGCCTATAACCGTACTCCTGTCCCACCTATTCCCGCGTCACGCGGGCGGGCGAAAGCGCCGGTCACCACTCCTCGGCGACGTGCCGCGCGAGTCGGCGCAGCTGGTTGTCGGCGTCATCCATCGCGAGCTGGACCGATCCTGCGATGTCGACGATCGAGTCAGCCCTGGCGATACCCGCCTCGGCGATCTGCGCGGGGGTGAGCGTCACCTGGCCTGCCAGCACAACGGTCGGGATACCTCGCCGACGCGCGGCGGTGGTGAGCGCCGCGACGACCTTGCCCTTGAGGGTTTGTTCGTCACACCGCCCC
This sequence comes from Williamsia muralis NBRC 105860, assembly GCF_001598915.1. GTDB lineage: Bacteria > Actinomycetota > Actinomycetes > Mycobacteriales > Mycobacteriaceae > Williamsia > Williamsia muralis. Next base: position 283,381 of record NZ_BDAP01000005.1, read on the forward strand.
TCGCCGGTGATCACCAGGTCCACGTCGTCGATGAGTTGCTGTTGTCCGGTCGCCTCGGCGATAACGGTCGCCCCGGACACCCTCGACGCCCCGAGCGCGATCAGCGCGGCACCCAGTCCCCCGGCCGCGCCTGCGCCTGCATCCTCGGTGATGTCGCGGCCGGCGAGACCGTTGAGTGACGTGGCCCATTCGGCCATGCCTTCCTCCAACAAGGAGACGGTCTGGGGGTCGGCGCCCTTCTGCGGCCCGAACACATTTGCCGCACCACCTGGGCCGAGCAGCGGGTTCTCGACATCCGAGGCAGCCACCAACGTGACCGACCTCAGCAAATGTGCGGCGCCGTCGAGACCACCCAGCGCGTCGATCAGACCACGACCGCCGTCGGTACTCGCGCTGCCGCCCAGCCCCACAACGATCTCGGTGGCGCCGGCGGCCACCGCGGCGGCCACCAGCTGGCCGACCCCGAACGTGTCCGCGGACAGCGCGGTCCGCGGAGTGGGGCCGCCTCCCAACTGGTGCAGCCCGCAGGCCTGCGCACATTCGACGTAGGCGGTCGCACGGTCCCCCCGACGATCCAGCAGCCAGTCGGCCCGAACCGACGCTCCGAGTGGACCTGCCACCGTCTCGCTGCGGCGGTCGCCGAAGCGGCTGGCCAGGACATCGACGAATCCTGGTCCACCATCGGACTGGGGCACCGATATCAACTCGTCGCCGGGACGTCCCAGCTTCCACCCGGCCGCGATGGCCTGGGCGGCCGCGACCGCTGTGAGGGTGTCACCGAAGGAGTCCGGGGCGATCAAAGCCTTCATGGAGGGAGTATAGGAACGGCAAGGCAGCTCCGGCAGCGCAGCGAAGACGCCGGCTGCCCCGGCCAGCGGGGAGTCCTGCACCACCCGGGGATCAGAACTGCCGCCGGGGAGATAATCTGACGGGGTGAAATTGCCCTGGAAGAAGGACGACGTCGAAGGCGACACCGTCGACACGACCGCCGGTCAGACAACGGTGGAAGAAACTGCGGGCAGTCGCAGGTACACCGAGGGCAAAGGTCGCCCGACTCCCAAGCGGCGTGACGCCCAGGGCAAGCGACGCGGACCGGTCAGCCCGGCCCCGCTGACCCGCGCCGAGGCACGGGCACGGAAGAAAGAACTCAAGGGGTCGAACGTCACCCTGACCAAGGCCGAGAAGAAGGACCAGGCCGACGCTCGGCGTCAGCAGCGCGCCGACCAGCGTCAGAAGATGATGGAAGGCGACGAGCGGTATCTGATGCCGCGCGACAAGGGCGAGGTGCGTCGTTACGCCCGCGACATCGTCGACTCCCGCAGGAACTTCGCCGGGATGTTCATGCCCTTCGCCATCCTGCTGATCATCGTCATGTTCGTGCCGGCCATCGCGGTGTACGCCACCCTGCTCATGCTGGTCTTTGTGATCTTCCTGGTGATCGACGGAGTGTTGCTGGGACGGATTTTGAACAATCGTGTCCGCGAGCGGTTCCCGAGCACCGAAGACGGCGGATTCAAGCTCGGCTGGTACGGATTCAGCCGCGCTATGCAGCTGCGGTTCATGCGGGCACCAAAACCGAGGGTCAAGCCGGGTGACGCGGTCTGAGCGACGATGCGCACTCTGATCCTTGGTGGAATTCGTTCAGGTAAATCAGCTTTCGGCGAGGGACTGCTCCCGGCAACCGGCGTCCGATACATCGCCACCGCGGCCGATCCGGCGACTGGCGACCCACAGTGGTCACAGCGCATCGCCGCGCACCGGTCACGACGGCCGGCCGGTTGGCAGACGGTGGAGTCCGCCGACGTCGCCGGTCGACTTCGCTCCGACCCGGACGTGGTGACTCTTGTCGACGATCTCGGCGGGTGGGTCAGCAGACAGATCGACGATGTGGGCGGCTGGGACGACGACAACTTCGACCTCTCCGACAAGATTGCCGAATTCGTTTCTGCGATAGCCGATTTCACCGGAGACCTGGTCATCATCAGTCCCGAGGTGGGCCTGTCCCTGGTGGCGCCCACGCCGGCGGGACGGCTGTTTCAGGATCAGCTGGGGCTTCTCAACAACGCCGTGGCGGCAACGTGTGACCGGACGGTCCTGGTCGTCGCGGGCAAAGTGCTCGAGATCAGCGACCCGCAGCCGGCTGCCATCAACGCTGTCAGCGCCGCGCCCGTCCCGGTCGAGGCATCGACATCCGAGGACATCGAGGCCACGTCGGCAACCCCACAGACCGAGGGGTCCGACGATTCCGGGCAGCACGCCGGCCTCGGCGCCGCGACGGAGTTCGAACTCCCCGAGCAATTCGACTTCATCGCCGCACCCGACCGTGATGCAGCCATTGCGGCCAGGGCACGACAGGGCGAACTGACCAAACCCACCGGCTCGCTGGGTCGGCTCGAAGAGATCGCAGTGTGGGTCGCTTCATGCCAAGGAGTCTGTCCCCCATCGCCTTTCGGTCAGCCGACGGTTGTTGTGTTCGCCGGCGACCACGGGGTCGCCCGCGCCGGGGTGTCGGCGTACCCACCTGAGGTGACGGCACAGATGGTCGCCAACTTCACCGCCGGTGGAGCCGCGGTGAACGTGCTGGCCAGACTGCACGGTGCGAAGGTCAGGGTCGAGGATCTCGCGGTCGACGCCGAGACCCCCGAAGCCATCAGCCGGTTCAAGGTGCGGCGCAGCTCGGGAGACCTCACCGTCGAAGATGCTCTGACCACCGAGCAGACCCGCGCCGCCCTCGCCGCCGGGCGGGCCATCGCCGACCAAGAGATCGACAGTGGCGCCGATCTTTTGATCGCCGGCGAGATGGGTATCGGCAACACCACGCCCGCAACGATTCTCGTCGGTCTTCTGACGGACAACGAGCCCGTGGTGGTGGTCGGCCGTGGAACCGGCATCGACGACAACGGCTGGATCCGCAAGACTGCGGCGGTGCGCGACGGGATGCGTCGTGCGCGCCCCCACGGCAGGGTTCCCCTCGAGTTGCTGCGCACCGTGGCAGGCGCGGAGATCACCGCTATGGCGGGCTTCCTGGCCCAGGCCGCGTTACGGCGCACACCGGTCATCCTCGACGGTCTTGTGGTCACAGCCGCTGCGCTGGTTGCCAACGACATGGCGCCCGGTGCTCGCGAGTGGTGGTTGGCCGGGCATCGATCCGCCGAGCCGGCTCACAGCCTCGCGCTCAAGCAACTCGATCTCGAGCCGCTCCTTGACCTCTCGATGCGTCTCGGTGAAGGCAGCGGTGCTTTGACCGCTCTCCCGGTGGTGCAGTCCGCGGTGGCCACACTCGCCTCGATGGCCACCTTCGCCGAAGCCCAGGTCACCGGCGCACCGGAACCCACGCGCGCCGGTCGATGAGCCTTCGCCGCGCGCTGCGCGGTCCCCAGACCGCGCTGTCCTGGTTGACCATCCTGCCGGTGGCGGAACCACCGGGCCCGTTCGACCGCGCCTTGGGCGGCGCGGTGATCGGGTCCACTCCCCTGGTCGGTGCGGTCCTCGGCGGCATCGCCGCCACAGCCGCTTTCGGGTTGTCGTTCACCGACTTACCGGTGTTGATGCTCGGTCTGTTGATCGTCGGGTTGTTGGCGGTCCTGACCCGGGGCATGCACCTCGATGGGCTGGCCGACACCGCCGACGGACTCGGCTGTTTCGGTCCGCCCGAGCGGGTTCACGAGGTGATGCACAGCGGCAGCACCGGTCCCTTCGGCGCAGCGACGCTGGTGCTGGTGATGGGTGCGCAGGCAACCGGATACGGCGCCCTCATCGAACAGGGAAACTGGGCCGCCATCGTCTTCGTGGTCTTCCTCAGTCGCGTGGCCCCCGTGATCGGATGCCGGATCACGTTGCACGCCACCGAGAAATCGAAGTTCGGTGCGTTGACCGCGGGCACGCAGCGGCTGACCATCCCGTTCTGGGTGATGGGTGCTGTGGTCGCCGGGTTCGCCATCGAGCCGGTACCGCCGATCCCCGGTGCGTTCACCGCAGTGGTGGTCGCAGCCTTCGCCTGGGCATTCACCGCGCACTGTTCCCGACGGTTCGACGGCGTGAACGGCGACGTTCTCGGCGCTCTCGTCGAGCTGAGCGCACTGATCGCCTTGTGCGGGATGTTGATCGGCTGACAGGCCGGACGCCGACCTCAGCCGTAGAGCTTGGTCATCCAGCCGTGCGTGTCGGCGAACGTCCCGCGCTGTATGCCGGTGAGGGTGTCGCGCAGGGCCATCGTCACCTTGCCCGGCTGGCCGTCGGCGATCGTGTAGTCGTCGACGTCGCCCTTGACGTGTCCGACCGGGGTGATCACCGCGGCGGTGCCACAGGCGAAGACCTCCGTGATCTCGCCCGATGCCACGCCTTTGCGTAGCTCCTCCACGCTGATCTTGCGTTCACTGACGTCGAACCCGGCGTCGGTCGACAACTGCAGCAACGATTCCCGGGTGATCCCAGGCAACAGTGATCCCGACAGCTCCGGGGTCACGAGCTTGGCGTCGGCACCGGATCCGAACACGAAGAACAGGTTCATCCCGCCCATCTCTTCGATGTGACGACGCTCGATGGCGTCGAGCCAGACCACCTGGTCGCATCCGTGCTCGGCGGCCTGGGCCTGTGCCAGCAGTGACGCCGCGTAGTTGCCACCGAACTTGGCCGCGCCGGTACCGCCGGGCGCCGCCCGCACGTACTCGGTGGACAACCAGACGCTCACCGGATGAACGCCGCGGGGGAAGTACGCACCGGCAGGCGACGCGATCAGCATGTACCGGTACTCAGTCGCGGGCCGCACCCCGAGGCCGGGCTCGGTGGCGATCATGAACGGGCGCAGATAGAGCGACGACTCGCCGCCGGCTGCGGGCACCCACTCGTGATCCGCGGCCAGCAGGGCTTGCAGCGAGGCCATGAAGTCCTCGGTGCTCAGTTCAGGCATGGCCAGCCGACGCGCCGAACGCTGCATCCGCGCTGCGTTGGCGTCGGGCCGGAACGATGCGATCGTCCCGTCGGACTGCCGATAGGCCTTGAGACCTTCGAAGATCTCCTGGGCGTAGTGCAGCACCATCGCCGAAGGATCCAGGGCGATCGGGCCGTACGGGACGATGCTCGCGTCGTGCCAGCCCTTGTCCGCGCTGTAATCGATGATCACCATGTGGTCGGTGAAATGCCTGCCGAATCCCGGGGCTTCCAGGATGTCGGCGCGGCGCGACTGGGACACCGGCTGGGGATGCTCGGTCCGGACGAACTCCAAGGTCATCAGGCAATGGTAACGCTCACCCGTGAGCCGATTCCGACCACCGATTCCGCGTGGCCCGACCACCCCCGGTCCGCAGGCGAAACGGGCGGGGTCAGCCGGCGTTCGCGGTCACGAACGGCGGCAGCACCACCTCACACTCGAGAGCCCGTCCCCGGACATCGATCACCACGGTGTCGCCTTTGGCGACGCCTGCGGCACTGTCGATGAGCGCCAGGGCAATTCCGGTCTTGAGTGTCGGAGAGAAGGTGCCCGATGTGCACACGCCGATCCGGTCACCGCCTGCTGCCGACAACACGGGCAGATCGGCACGCGGCACGCCGCGCCCGGTCGCCCGCAGACCCCACAGCCGCCGCACCGGGCCCGCCTCCTTCTCGGCCAGCAGGGCGTCGCGACCGAAGAACTCCGGTTTTTTCCATCCGACAGCCCAGCTGCAACGGGCCTGCAGTGGACTGATGTCGACCGACAGTTCGTGTCCGTGCAAGGGGTAACCCATCTCGGTGCGGAGGGTGTCGCGAGCTCCCAATCCGGCCGGCTGCCCGCCGGCCGCGACAACTGCGGACAGAAGGGCATCGAAGACCGGTGCGCTGTCGTCCCACGACGGCAGCAACTCGTAGCCGCGTTCACCGGTGTATCCGGTCCGGCACACCCGCACCGGATACCTCGCGTCACCCACCGCCAACTCGGCATCGGCGAACGACATGTAGTCCATCTCCGTCGGCACGCCCAGATCCGCGAGCACCTGCGCCGAGCGGGGTCCCTGAACCGCGATGACACCGAAGTCGCGATGACGGTTCCGGACCTCGATCCCGTCAGGGGCGACGGCCGCGAGCGCCGCGACCACTGCAGCCGTGTTCGCGGCGTTCGGAACCATGAACACCTCGTCGTCGGACACCCAGTAGACGATCAGGTCGTCGATGACACCGCCGGTTTCGTTGGTGCACAACGTGTATTGGGCCTTGCCCGGCGCGATCTTGTTCAGATCGTTGGTGAGGGTGCGGTTGACGAACTCCGCAGCTCCCGGTCCGGTGACGGACGCCTTGCCGAGGTGACTGACGTCGAATATCCCGACCGCCTCACGCACGGCGGTGTGCTCGGCGACGGTGCCCGCATAGGACACCGGCATGTTCCATCCGCCGAATGCCGCGAAACTCGCGCCCAGTGTGCGGTGCGATTCCTCGATCGGTCCGGCCAGCAATTCACCTTCGCTCATGGCGTTACGCTATCGCGCCCACGGCGGGCCCGGGAGCGAGGCGAACTAGGATCGACAATCGGGAAGCATGTCGGCTATGAGTGGGAGTGAAACGTGAGCAAGTCAAGCGCGAACCGTCGGCTGGGTCCGGAACTGTCTCTGGTGACCCAGATCGGCAAGGGCGACGACGTTCTGGTCATCGGATTGACGACCGCCGAGGACGACGGCACTCCCACATTGGTGATCGGCGATGGACTGCTCGACGATGCGCAAGCAGGCGCAGTGGACGCCGCGCTGTCTGCGGTCGGGGCGACCGGCGCGGCCGGCCAGCTCACCCGGATCCCGGCACCCCCCGGGCTCGGCGTCTCCTCTGTCCTCGCGGTGGGCCTGGGTGCCCCGGCCAAACTCGATGACAGCGAACACGTTCGACGGCAGGCAGGCGTTGCCGCCCGCAGCCTCGAGGGGGTGGCCAGTGCGCTCACCACGCTGTCCACAATCGATCTGACCGCCGCCGCCCAGGGCTTCTTCCTCGGCTCCTACCGCTTCGACGAGTTCCGTTCGAAGGAGCCGGAGAAGTCCGGGGTCACCGCGGTCAAGCTCCTGGTGCCCGCCACGGACAAGCAGACCAAAAAAGATCTCGAGCGCGCCGAGGCCATCGCCACCGCCGTCGCGACAGCTCGCGACTTCGTCAATACCCCGCCGAGCCATCTGTACCCCGACGAGTTCGCACAACGCGCCAAGGCCCTCGGCTCCGCCGCCGGCCTCAAGGTGGAGATCCTCGACGAGGCAGCCCTGGCCAAGGACGGCTACGGCGGCATCGTCGGGGTCGGCCAGGGCAGTTCCCGGCCACCGCGCCTGGTGCGACTCACCCACACCGCGGGCCGCAAGGCGAAAACCGTTGCGCTCGTGGGTAAGGGCATCACCTTCGACACCGGTGGCATCTCGATCAAGCCAGCATCCGGCATGGATCACATGACGTCGGACATGGGCGGAGCTGCGGCGATCGTGGCCACCACCATCCTCGCGGCCAAACTCGACGTCGGCGTCAACGTCATCGCCACCGTCCCGATGGCCGAGAACATGCCGTCCGGCACCGCCCAACGTCCCGGCGACGTCCTCACCCAGTACGGCGGCAAGACCGTCGAGGTGCTCAACACCGATGCCGAGGGCCGGCTCATCCTCGCCGACGCGATCGTGCGCGCGTGCGAGGACAACCCCGACTACCTCATCGACACCGCGACACTCACCGGGGCGCAGATGGTGGCCCTGGGGACACGCACACCCGGTGTGATGGGCACCGAGGAGTTCCGTGACCGTGTCGCGACGATCTCCCGCTCGGTGGGCGAATCAGGTTGGGCGATGCCGTTTCCCGAGGAATTGCGTTCAGATCTCGACTCCCGGGTCGCCGACCTGGCCAACATCACCAATCACCGTTGGGGCGGAATGCTCTCGGCCGGCGTGTTCCTGCGCGAGTTCGTCGCCGACGGAGTGGAGTGGGCCCACATCGACATCGCCGGACCTGCGTTCAACACCGGAGGCCCGTGGGGCTATACCGGTAAAGGCGGTACAGGCGTCCCCGTACGCACCATCTTCGCCGTGCTCGAGGAGATCGCTGCCGAAGGGTAGAGCAAAAGGTAGGGTTTAGACCGGCGGTTCGGCCCACCAGGAAGTACCGCCACAACGCCGCGTCACCAACACCGGTGGCCCGGACTCAGACCGCAGACCGTACACCGGATCTCGAAATCGAGGAGTCGACAACGATGGCCTTCTCCGTCCAAATGCCCGCCCTGGGTGAAAGCGTCACCGAGGGCACAGTCACCAGGTGGCTCAAGCAGGAGGGTGACACGGTCGAGGCCGATGAACCGTTGCTCGAGGTGTCGACCGACAAGGTCGACACCGAGATCCCGGCCCCTGCCTCAGGTGTCCTGACAAAAATCGTCGCCCAAGAGGACGACGTGGTCGAGGTCGGCGGCGAGCTGGCCCAGATCGGCGAAGAAGGCGAATCGGGCGGAAGCTCCGACGACGCAGACTCCGGCGATACCGGTTCCGACGAGGCGCCCGCCGAGCAAGAGGCGGAACCCGAAGCCGAACCAGAGCCTGAATCCGAACCCGAGCCGGCCAAGCCCGCCGCTTCGGGATCGGGATCGAGTGAAGGCACCGACGTCACCATGCCCGAACTGGGTGAGTCCGTGACAGAGGGCACCGTGACGCGCTGGCTGAAAGAGGTCGGCGACTCGGTCGAGGCCGACGAGGCCCTCGTCGAGGTCTCCACGGACAAGGTCGACACGGAGATCCCATCGCCGGCGGCCGGCACACTGCTCGAGATCGTCGCCCAGGAAGACGACGTGGTCGAGGTCGGCGGGCGTCTGGCGGTCATCGGTTCAGCCGACGCCAAACCGTCCGCACCCGAGCCTGAGCCGGAACCCGAGGCGAAAGCCGAGCCGGAGCCAGAACCCGAGCCAGAGCCGGAACCTGAGCCCGAGCCAGAACCCGAGGCGAAGAAGCCCGAGCCCGCCCCGAAGTCCGAGCCCGCCGAGAAGTCGGCCCCTGCGTCCAGCGGTGGCGACAGCGGCTCGAGTCCATACGTGACGCCACTGGTCCGCAAACTCGCGACCGAGAACAACGTCGACCTGAACTCGATCAAGGGCACCGGTGTCGGTGGCCGTATCCGCAAGCAGGATGTGCTCGCCGCCGCCGAGGCCGCAAAGACCCCGCCGGCAGCCGAGAAGTCCGCCGAGCCCGCACCCGCGGCGCAAGCGTCTTCGTCTGCGGTCGCGCCGCGGCCGGAGCTGGCCCAGCTGGTCGGTACCACGCAGAAGATCAACAGGATTCGCCAGATCACGGCCAAGAAGACTCGCGAGTCCCTGCAGGAGAGCGCTCAGCTCACGCAGGTCTTCGAGGTCGACATGACCAAGATCGTGACGCTACGCAAGGCGGCGAAGGAAGGCTTCAAGTCGAGCGAGGGCGTGAACCTGACGTTCCTGCCGTTCATCGCGAAGGCTGTCGTCGAGGCCCTCAAGGCCCATCCCAACGTCAACGCCTCGATCGATGAGGACGCCAAGGAGATCACCTACTACTCGAAGGTGCATCTCGGTATCGCTGTGGACACCGAGCAGGGTCTGCTCTCGCCGGTGATCCACAACGCCGACGACCTCTCGGTCGCCGGACTCGCGCGGGCGATCGCCGACATCGCGAGCAGGGCTCGGAGCAACAAGCTCAAGCTCGACGACCTGACCGGTGGCACGTTCACCATCACCAACATCGGCAGCCAGGGCGCGTTGTTCGACACCCCGATCCTGGTTCCGCCGCAGGCCGCGATGTTGGGTACCGGCGCGATCGTCAAACGCCCGGTGGTGCTCACCGGAGCAGACGGTTCCGAATCGATCGCGGTGCGGTCGATGTCGTACCTGCCGCTGACCTACGACCACCGATTGATCGACGGTGCCGACGCCGGACGCTTCCTCACCACGGTGAAGCATCGTCTGGAAGAAGCGGCGTTTGAGGCAGATCTCGGCCTTTAATCGATGCGCATCGCCGTTGCGGGATCATCTGGATTGATCGGCACGGCCCTGGTGGACAGTCTCACCGGGGCCGGCCACCAGGTGGTCCGTCTCGTTCGCAGGCCGACGACGGCGCAGAACGAGATCCATTGGCAGCCTGAATCTTTCGGCATAGATCCCAGTTCAATGCGCGGCACCGATGCCGTGGTCAACCTGTGTGGCCGGGGCATCGGCGACCGGCGCTGGTCCGGGCATGTCAAGCAGCAACTGCGAGACAGCCGGATCATCCCGACACAGGTGCTCGCCGATGCCGTACGGGCCGCACGGATACCGGTACTGGTGAACGCGAGCGCCACCGGCTACTACGGCGACACCGGGTCGACGGCGGTCACCGAGGAGAGCCCGTCCGGGACGGGTTTCCTTGCCGACCTGACCACCGACTGGGAAGCCGCGGCGATGTCGGCATCGGTACCCGGCGAGCACCGCGTCACTCTGCTCAGGATCTCGCCCGTGATGTCGCCGACGGGCGGAATCCTCGGCAAGCTCCGACCTCTGTTCCGGCTGGGTCTGGGAGCCAAGCTCGGTGACGGCCGTCAGTATCTCCCCTGGATCAGCCTCGTGGACGCTGTCCGCGCGATCGAGTTCGTGCTGGACCGGTCGCTTGCCGGGCCGGTCAACATCTGTGGCCCGGCGTCGGTGACGAACAACGAGTTCACCAAGACATTCGGTCGCACTCTAGGGCGCCCGGCTCCGTGGACGGTCCCGGGTTTTGCACTCAAGAGGGGTGCCGGTGAGATGGCCGAGGAAATGTTGTTGGGGGGCCAGAACGTTGTACCTGCTGTGCTGACCGGCAACGACTTCGACTATCGGCATCCGACCATCGCCGCGGCGTTGGCGTATGCCACCGGCCGCGAGGGCCGAGGAGCGGCAGGATGAAAAAGCGATGACCAGTTCACGACTGTCCCGAGACCCGATCGAGGTTCGCCGACTGGGCCGGGTGGACTACCAGGAGACATTCGACCTGCAGCACCGGCTCGCTTCTGACCGTGCCGACGGTGTGCTGGACCACGACGTACTGCTGTTGCTGGAACACCCGCCCGTCTACACCGCCGGCAGACGAACCGAAGACGCCGACCGGCCGACAGACGGTTCACCCGTCATCGACGTGGACCGCGGCGGGAAGATCACCTGGCACGGCCCTGGCCAGCTCGTCGCCTATCCGATCGTCGCGCTCGCCCAACCGGTTGATGTCGTGGACTACGTGCGCCGGCTGGAAGAGGCGATGATCGCCGTGTGCTCGCAGCTCGGCCTTCCGACATACCGAGTCGACGGCCGGTCGGGCGTCTGGGTGCTCGGAGCAGGAGGCGGAAGTGCGGATCGGAAGATCGGTGCCATCGGCATCAGGGTCGCTCGCGCTGTGGCCCTGCACGGGATCGCCATCAACTGCAATCCGGATCTCGATGCGTTCGGTTCGATCATTCCGTGCGGTATCCCCGACGCCGGGGCAGGTTCTCTGACAGGCGAATTGGGTCGCACGGTCACAGTCGACGAGGTGCTCCCCCTGCTGGAGAAGGCCGTGGTCGACGCGCTCGACGGCACCCTCCCGGTCAGCGACCACCCGGCGCCGACCGAGCCCTCCCCGCAGGTCTTCGCACCTGCCCGCACCGGCGTAGCATCGATCCAGTGACCGTTTCGCAGGACAAACCATCTCAATCCAGCGCCCCCGGGTCCGTTGGTCCCAATGGCCGCAAGTTGCTCCGGCTCGAGGCGCGCAACGCCGAGACGCCGATCGAGCGCAAGCCGTCGTGGATCAAGACCCGCGCCACCATGGGCCCGGAGTTCACCGAACTCAAAGCCCTGGTGAAGAGCGAGGGCCTGCACACGGTCTGCGAAGAAGCGGGATGTCCCAACATCTACGAATGCTGGGAAGACCGTGAGGCCACCTTCCTGATCGGCGGCGAACAGTGCACCCGTCGGTGCGACTTCTGTCAGATCGACACCGGTAAGCCGAGCGACCTCGACCGTGACGAGCCCCGCCGGGTGGCGGAGTCGGTCGCCACGATGGGGTTGCGCTACTCCACCGTGACCGGTGTGGCGCGCGACGATCTCCCTGACGGCGGTGCCTGGCTGTACGCCGAGACCGTGCGTTACATCAAGCAGCTCAACCCGAACACCGGCGTCGAGTTGTTGATCCCCGACTTCAACGCCGACCCCGACCAACTCGCCGAGGTGTTCGCCTCACGGCCCGAGGTGCTGGCCCACAACGTCGAGACGGTGCCGCGCATCTTCAAGCGCATCCGTCCCGCGTTCCGCTACCAGCGCAGCCTCGACGTGATCACCGCTGCGCGCGACGCCGGCCTGGTCACCAAGTCCAACCTCATCCTCGGGATGGGCGAGACACCGGACGAGGTCCGCGAGGCCATGGCCGATCTGCACAATGCCGGCTGCGACATCCTGACCATCACGCAGTACCTGCGTCCGTCGCCACGGCATCACCCGGTCGATCGGTGGGTCAAGCCCGAAGAGTTCGTCGAGCACTCCACGTTCGCCGACAACCTGGGGTTCGCCGGCGTGATGGCGGGGCCACTGGTGCGTTCGTCGTACCGGGCCGGCCGTCTGTATGCCCAGGCGATGGCTCACCACGGCCGGGAGTTGCCCGCCGAGATGGCCCACCTGACCGACGGTGGCAGCGCCACCCAGGAAGCCACGTCGCTGCTCGCCCGCCTCGCCCGCTGACCCGGCACTCCGCCGCCACCGGACGTTGACCGTCGGGTTGGGACGGCCTGGTCAACTGATTTGGATGGTTCAGTATCCTGGACCACATGGCTAAGGCACCAAAAGCGACAAAAGAGGCGAAGGCAGCAGCGAAGGCTGCCCGTAAGGAAGCGTCGCGGGCCCGCCGCAAGCAGCTCTGGCAGGCGTTCCAAATGCAGCGCAAAGAAGACAAGCTGCTTCTGCCCTACATGATCGGCGCGGTTGTTCTCCTGGTCGGCCTGGCCGTGCTCATCGGTGTGCTCACCGGATCGCTGGTGTTCGTTCTGCCGCTGGGCATCGTTCTGGGTGTGCTGATCGCATTCATCATCTTCGGTCGTCGTGTTCAGAAGACGGTGTTCACCAAAGCGGAGGGCCAGGCCGGCGCCGCAGCGTGGGCGCTGGACAACATGCGTGGACAGTGGCGGGTCAAGCAGGCGGTCACGGGCACCGCACATCTCGACGCGATCCATCGGGTCATCGGCAAGCCCGGGGTCATCCTCGTCGCCGAAGGCGCGCCCCATCGCACCAAATCGTTGCTGGCACAGGAAAAGAAGCGGATTTCCCGACTGGTCGGCGATACACCGATCTACGACGTGACCGTCGGCAACGAGGAGGGCCAGGTACCTCTGAAGAGCCTCGAACGCCATCTGAACAAATTGCCGAACAACATCAACAAGGCGCGGATCGACGCCCTGGAATCACGTCTTGCGGCGTTGGGCGGGAAGCAGCCCGGACCGGGAATGCCCAAGGGCCCGATGCCGCAGGGTGCGAAGATGCGCAACGTTCAGCGCGCCGCCCGCCGCCGCTAGTCCTCCGCACTTCGCACTTCCCCCACTCCGCACTTCTCCACACAGCTCCGCACAGAACAGCGCCACCCGTTCTGGTCACATCCACTCTGCAGATGGTGGATGGGCCGAAACGGGTGGCGCTGTCGTCGGCGTGTGTGGCGGGAGGCTAGCGGGTACGGACCAACGCGGTACCGGTTGCCCGATCGTGCAGTCCCCGGCCATCGGCATCATTGATCAGAGGCGGAACCAGGAAGACGATGAGGATCTGCCGGCCCAGCGATCGCAGAAGTCCCACCCGCTCGCCCCCGTCCACCCTGGCCACCCGCAAGCCGGTGATGAACTGGCCCGGGGTGAAGCCGAATGCGGTCAAGGTCACGGCTCCGACCACAAACCAGACGAGCAGGACGATCGTCGACAGCGACGACGACTGCAGGTCCTGGACAAACAGCAGCGAGATACCGCCGCACATCAGCCAATCCACGAGCAGACCCACGCAGCGGTGCCACGACGACGCCAGCGCTCCGGGCCCCGATTCGGGCAGTCCGAGCTGTTCACCGCGGTAGGTGCCGTCGTCGACACCATCGTGCAGAGCCGACTGAGGGCCCGAGAGCCACGATCCGGTGATTCGTCCCATTGCCCAATCATAGATGTGCTGCCGAATCCGTCGGACCGGACGCGACTCGCCCCGACACGCCGTGATCGGTACCGTCGTTGCGTCGCGGACTTCCCTACGTAACACAGGCGAAACACCGAGGTATCTGCCAAGCAACCTGGTGTCAATACGGTCAGCGGTGATGATCCGCCGCTCTAGAGTGGCAAGGACAGTCGTCAGACCCAGGTAGAACCCAAGAATCGGTCTGACTACAACGGGTACGAGTGAAGGAGTCACCCACAGGTGTACAACACAAAAGAAGAACTGCTCGAGGGCATCAAGTCCGAGGGCGTCGAATATGTCGACATCCGGTTCTGCGATCTCCCCGGGGTGATGCAGCACTTCTCCATCCCGGCATCGGCTTTCGATGAGAGCGTCTTCGAGGACGGCCTGGCATTCGACGGATCGTCGGTGCGCGGCTTCCAGTCGATCGACGAGTCGGACATGATGCTCCTCCCCGACCCGGCGACTGCGCGGATCGACCCGTTCCGCAAGGCGAAGACGATGAACGTCACCTTCTTCGTGCACGACCCGTTCACGCGCGAGGCCTACAGCCGCGACCCGCGAAACATCGCCCGCAAGGCCGAGGACTACCTGGCCAGCACCGGCATCGCCGATACCTGCTTCTTCGGCGCCGAGGCCGAGTTCTACATCTTCGACTCGGTGTCCTTCAGCTCCGAGATCAACGGCACCCACTACCAGGTGGAGTCCGAATCAGGCTGGTGGAACACGGTTTCGCAGACCGACCCCGACGGTTCACCCAACCTCGGATACAAGGTCCGCCAGAAGGGCGGGTACTTCCCGGTCGCCCCGTACGACCACTACGTCGATCTGCGTGATGAGATCTCGACCAACCTCCAGAAGGCCGGCTTCATCCTCGAGCGCGGACACCACGAGGTGGGCACCGCCGGACAGGCCGAGATCAACTACAAGTTCAACACCCTGCTGCACGCAGCCGACGACGTTCAGCTGTTCAAGTACATCGTGAAGAACACCGCATGGCAGAACGGCAAGACCGTCACCTTCATGCCCAAGCCCCTCTTCGGCGACAACGGATCGGGCATGCACGCCCACCAGTCGCTGTGGAAAGACGGCAAGCCTCTCTTCCACGACGAGGCCGGCTACGCGGGACTGTCGGATCTGGCCCGCCACTACATCGGCGGCATCCTGCACCACGCGCCGTCGCTGCTGGCGTTCACCAACCCCACGGTCAACTCTTACAAGCGGCTCGTGCCGGGCTACGAGGCCCCCATCAACCTGGTCTACAGCCAGCGCAACCGCAGCGCCTGCGTGCGTATCCCGATCACCGGCAACAACCCGAAGGCCAAGCGCCTCGAGTTCCGTTGCCCGGACAGCTCGGGCAACCCGTACCTGGCGTTCGCCGCGATGATGATGGCCGGCCTGGACGGCATCAAGAACAAGATCGAGCCGCACGAGCCCGTCGACAAGGACCTCTACGAGCTCCCGCCCGAGGAGGCCAAGGGCATCCCCCAGGCCCCGACGTCGCTCGGCGCGGTCATCGACCGCCTCGAAGAGGATCACGAATACCTCACCGAGGGTGGCGTGTTCACCGAGGACCTGATCGAGACCTGGATCTCGTTCAAGCGTGAGAACGAAATCGAGCCGGTGCAGATCCGTCCGCACCCCTACGAGTTCTCTCTCTACTACGACGTCTGATCCGCCTCCGGCGAAGGACGTCTGATCCGCCACCGGCGATCAGCGCCTGAGTACAAACCCGGCCGGCCCGGTGAACTGTCACGCAGTTCACCGGGCCGGTTCGGCGTATCCAGGCCCACACCCTGCCCACGGAATGAACCGTCGACCGCACCGGTTGGCGTGAAGAGGTTCACCCGTCACAACGTCGCAGGGAGTCATTCGTGAAGATCGGCATCATCGGAGCAGGCAAGATCGGCGGAACCCTCACGCGCCGCCTCACCCAACTCGGACATGAGGTCCGGGTCGCCAACTCGCGCGACCCGCAGACGCTCGCCGACCTGGCATCGGAGACCGGGGCCACCGCGGTGTGGGCGTCGGAAGCAGCCGAGGACGCCGATCTCGTGATCGTCAGCATCCCGCAGAAGAACACTCCCGACCTGGCGCCGGGCATCGTGTCGGCGCGCAAAGCCGGTGCGCCCATCATCGAGACGAACAACTACTACCCGCAGCAGCGCGACGGCAAGATCGACGCCATCGAAGACGGCACACCCGAGAGCGTGTGGGTGTCGCAGCTCCTCGGAGAGCCGGTCTACAAGGTGTTCAACGGCATCTTCTGGAAGCACCTGCTCGAAAAGGGTGTCCCGGCCGGGACACAGGGCCGCATCGCACTCCCGATCGCGGGTCCGGATGACGAGGGCAAGAAAGTCGTCTCCCAGCTCGTCGACGACCTGGGGTTCGATCCGGTCGACGCCGGAAGCCTCGAGGAGTCGTGGCGTCAGCAACCGGGCACCCCGGTGTACGGCAAGGACTACGGGATCGACGGCACCATCGAAGCGCTTGCGCAGGCGACGCCGGAACGCACCGCCGAGTGGCGCGCCTGACCCCACGAGCGACGTCCGCCCGCGCCGAGTGATTCGTCGCGGGCGGATGTGTTTGCGTCACAGCACATTCGCCGACCGCAGTGGTCGGTCAGCGATCGGCAACTGCTACGTTGCCTGGATGACCTTCAAGCGTTTGCTCCCGGCCCTCATCGTGTCCTCGACGCTGATGCTGGCCGCATGCGGCTCCGACGCCGACTCCGCCACCTCCGAATCAACCGCCGCGGGGATCACCACCACCGCAGCACCCGCGGGATGCCCGACCGTGGCCCCGGAGTCCGACGTGGAACCTGAGTGGACGTTGCCAGGAAACACCGGTGAGGTCGCTGTCACCGGCTCCACCGACACCACCGCGCCCGCCATCGAGGTCACCACACCCTTCTCCGTCGACCAGACGACCGTTCACACGCTGACCGAGGGTGACGGCGCGCTCGTGCCAGACACCGCGGAGGTGACGGTCTGCTACATGGGGGTGAACGGCCGCGACGGAACCGTGTTCGACAGCAGCTACGAGCGCGGCGTGCCTGTCGACTTCCCGCTCGACCGCGTCGTTCCAGGCTTCCAGAAGGCCATCGCCGGTCAGAAGGTCGGATCCACCGTGGCCGTCGCGATGACCTCTGCCGATGGTTACGCGAACGGCAATCCCCAGGCCGGTATCGAAGCCGGCGACACGCTGGTTTTCGCCATCAAGATCATCTCCGCCGAGAGCTGATCAGAGGTCAGAAGTGAGGCCGCGGCCGGCTCGGTACCGAAGAGACGTCAGCTCGGTACCAGTGCGACCACCAGTGCGCGATGGTCGGACCTCGTCACCGAGAAGGTGGACAACGACGTCGCGGTGAATCCGCGTGTCACCACGTGGTCGATGCCGATCAGCGGCGGGTAGCTGCGATCGTCCGGGTAGGTCAACTGCACGCCCTCGCCCGCCTGCTCGGTCGCATCCCGGAATCCGCGCTCCAGCAGCGACCGGTACTGCGCGTGGTCCCATGTCGCGTTGAAGTCTCCGCTGACGATCACCCGATCTCCGGTGACCCCATGCAGCGTTTCGCGCAGGCGTTTCATCTCGTCCACCCATCGATCCGGGTCGTAGGGGTAGGGCGGGATCGGATGTACGGCGAAGACGGTGGTGCCGGGCGCGCCGGGAAGGTCCACGTCCGCACGCAGGTTTCCCAGCGCGAACCCGTTCAGTTCAGCAGTGTTGCGAAGGGGGTAACGGCTGAATATGCCGGTGCCGGTACCACCTTCGCCGGGTACCACGAACTCGTACGGCATCATCCCGCGTAGATCTGTGCCCTCGAGTGATGCAAGGGACTCGGGCGTGAGCTCCTCGACGGTGAGCAGCGCCGCCCCGGTCGCCCGGACCCGCGACACCACTTCCCCGGCATCGGCCTTGCCGAGCTTGAGGTTGGCCTGCACCACTGTCACCGACCCGCGAGTGGGTGCATCAGCCGCTTTGAACAGCGGCGCCTGGGTCCAGATGCCCACCCCCAAGAGGACAACGGCCAGCACGGTGGAGATCCACCGTCGTGTCACGGCGAGGATGAGGATGGCAGGAACGATGGCGAGCAACATCAGCGGTACGGCACTGGCAGCAGCGATCGCCACCTGCCCACGGCCTGGGAAGAAATGCAGCCACACCGCCGCCAGGGCAACCGCGAACAGCGCCCAGCCGATCACCACGGCAAAGAAGTAGAGGACCTTGAACGCGGCTCCCCGGTCTGCCAGACGCTGCGAGCGCCGCCTCACCCGCCGAATACCTTCAGTACCACGGCTTTTGCTCGCCGGGTCACGCGCAGATAGTTGTCCAAGAACTCCCCCGAGTCGTCATCGTGCCATCCGGCCGCAAAAGCAACCGCGCGCAACGTCTTTCCCGGCGCCGGCAACTGGTCCACTGCCTTACCGCGCACCAGCACCAGCGCGTTGCGTGCCTTCGTCGCCGTCAGCCACGCCTCCTTGAGGAGGTGAACGTCATTCTCCCCGAGCAGTTCTGCCGAGCCGATGGCGTCGAGACATTGCAAGGTGGATGTGTTGTGCAGGGCCGGGATCCGGTGCCCGTGCCGCAACTGCAACAGCTGGACCGTCCACTCGACGTCGGCGAGGCCACCTCGTCCCAGTTTCGTATGAGTTGCCGGGTCGGCCCCGCGTGGGAGACGTTCGGCATCCACCCGGGCTTTGATCCGCCGGATCTCACGGACCGCATCCGAGGACACGCCGCCCTCCGGGTATCGGATCTGGTCGGCCATGTGCAGGAAGGCGACTCCGAGGTCCTCATCGCCGGCGACCTGGTGCGCTCGGAGCAACGCCTGGATCTCCCAGGCCTGCGCCCACTGCTGGTAGTACGTCGCGTAGGCGGCGAGGGTGCGAACCACCGGGCCGTTGCGGCCTTCCGGGCGCAGCCCGGTGTCGACCTCGAGCGGAGGGTCGGCACTCGGCGTCCCGAGGAGTTGGCGCACCCGGTCGGCGATCGAGTTGGCCCACCGGACCGCCTCGGACTCGTCCACGCCCTCCACGGGTTCGCAGACGAAGAGCACGTCGGCGTCTGACCCGTAACCCAGTTCGCCGCCACCGAGCCGGCCCATGCCGATCACGGCCATCCGGGCGGGAGCGGGTGATTTCCGTTCGGCGACCGAGGCTTTGGTGACCACCGTCAGCGCGGCATTCAACACACCGGCCCATACCAGCGACAGCGCTCGGCACACCTGCGGGACGTCGAGCATGCCCAGGATGTCGGCCGAAGCAACCCTGGCCAGTTCGGCTCGCCGATGTGAGCGCGCCACTGCGATGGCCGATTTGAGGTCACGCTGCCGGACGGCCGAGGCGACCATGCCGCCGACCACGTCCTTGGGATCGACCTCGATGAGCTTGGGACCCAAGGCGCCGTCCGCATACAACCGGATCACATCTGGGGACCGCATCAGCAGCTCGGCTGCGTAGGCCGAAGTGCCCAGCACCGTCATCAACCGTTCGGCGACCACACCCTCGTCGCGGATCAGGCGCAGGAACCAGTCGCGATCGGCCGCTGCGTCGCACAGCCTCCGGTAGTTGAGAAGGCCCGCGTCCGGATCTGGTGTGCGACTAAGCCATTCGAGCAACGTCGGCAGAAGCAGTTCCTGGATCTGACCGCGGCGCCCGGTCTCGGAGACCAGCGCTTTCAGGTGCCCCAGCGCGTTCTGCGGTTTGCTGTAGCCGAGCGCGCCCAGACGCCGGATCGCCGATTCGTCCGACAGTCTCAACTCGTCCTTGTCGAAACGTGTGACCGCTTCGAGCAACGGACGGTAGAAGATCTTCTCGTGCAGGCGGCGGACCCGATGCGACTGTCGTCGGATCTCTTCGCGCAGCACGCCCCCCGCATCGAGGTCGCCGGTGGGTCTGATGTGCGCGGCGCGGGCCAGCCACCGCATGGCCTCCACATCGGTGAACTCGGGAAGCGTATGCGTGCGCTTGAGCCGTTGGAGCTGCAGGCAGTGTTCCAGCAGACGCAAGAACTCGTAGGAGGCAATGAGATTGGCGCCGTCGTCGCGGCCGATGTACCCGCCGTCCCGCAACACCGTGAGGGCCTCGACGGTTCCCTTGACCCGAAGCGTTTCGTCGACCCGGCCGTGCACCATCTGCAAGAGCTGAACGGCGAACTCGACATCGCGCAGCCCACCGCGACCGAGTTTGATCTCGCGCTCGCGCATGTCCTCGGGCAGCATCGACTCGACGCGGCGGCGCATCGCCTGCACGTCGATGACGAAGTCTTCGCGCTCAGAGGCCTCCCACACCATCGGGCTCAGCGCGTCCACGTACTGGCGGCACAGTTCCATGTCGCCGGTCATCGGCCGCGCCTTGAGCAGGGCCTGGAACTCCCACGTCTTGGCCCAGCGCTTGTAGTAGGTGACATGCGCATCGAGGGTTCGGGTGAGAGCGCCCGCCTTGCCTTCCGGCCGTAGCGCGGCATCCACCTCGAAGAAGGCAAGCGATCCCACGCGCATCATCTCGCCGGCGATACGGCTGGTCTGCGCATCGGCGGGCTCGCTGACGAAGATGACATCGACGTCGCTGACGTAATTCAGTTCGCGCGCACCGCATTTGCCCATGGCGATCACACCGATGCGACAGGTCAGCGGGTCGTCACCGCAGATCTCGGCAATGGCGACCGCCAAGGCCGCCGTGAGAGCCGCGTCGGCGAGATCGGCCAAGAAGTTGCTCACATCGCTGAACCACAGGACCGGTTCGTCCTCGACGGTGGGCGCGAGGTCGCGGGCGGCCACCTGCAGCAGCAGGTCGCGATAGGCGAGCCGCAGCGCAACCACCGCTTTCGGGCCTGTCTCGCGTGCCCGGAACAGCAGGTTCCCGTTGTCTTCGTGTCCCGACTCGGGTTGTGCGTCAACGGAATCGAGCATCGACTGCAGAACCTCTGCCGGTTCGGGCAGGTCCTTACGAGTCAGCAATCGCCACGCATGGTTTTCGGCGACGAGGTGGTCTCCCAACGCCGTCGACGAACCCAATACGGCGAACAGACGTCCCCTGAAACCGCGGTCGGTGCGTAACAGCCCGTCGATGTCCGCCCATTCCGGGCCGACGGCAGCGTGCAGCCGGACGAGCGCTCTGAGCGCGATGTCCGCACTCGGCGCGCGCGAAAGCGCCCACAACAGATCGACACTCTCTTCTGCATCCCAGCCGAGCGTCGCCAGATCCGCAGCCGCTGTTGCTTCCAGCAGTCCGAGTCGGCCGACACTGGGCACTCGAGATCGCGAGGCAGGTGGGTTCACAACACACAACGGTACTGGTCGAGCTGTCGGCGGCACCATCAGCCCACACGGGCCGGCGCCGCCGGAGAGTTACAGGGCCAGGTAGTTCTTCAGTTCGAACGGCGTGACGTGGCTGCGGTACTCGGTCCACTCCGCCCACTTGTTGCGCAGGAAGTACTCGAAGACGTGTTCGCCGACGGCCTCGGCGACCAATTCGGACTTCTCCATCTTCGTGAGAGCCTCGGCCAGACTTCCCGGCAACTCGCGATACCCCATGGCCCGGCGCTCTGCCGGAGTCAGCGCGAACACGTCGTCTTCGGCGTGTTCGGGTAGCTCGTAGCCTTCCTTGATTCCCTTGAGCCCTGCGGCCAGCAATACGGCGAAGGTGAGGTACGGGTTGCAAGCGGAGTCGGGGCTGCGGACCTCGATCCGGCGGGAGGAGGCCTTGTTGGGCGTGTACAGCGGCAGGCGGATGAGCGCCGAGCGGTTGGCCGCGCCCCAGCTGGCGGCCGTCGGGGCCTCACCACCGTGGATCAGGCGCTTGTAGCTGTTCACCCACTGGTTCGTGATGGCACTGATTTCGTCGGCGTGGTGCAGGATGCCGGCAATGAACTGTTTTCCGGTGTCCGACAGCTGCATCGGGTCGTCGGGATTGTGGAAGGCATTGGTGTCGCCCTCGAACAGGCTCATGTGGGTGTGCATCGCCGAGCCGGCGTACTCGCTGAACGGCTTGGGCATGAACGTCGCCCAGACGTTCTCACCGATCGCGACCTCTTTGACGACGTAACGGAACGTCATCACGTTGTCGGCCATGGACAGGGCGTCGGCGTACCGCAGGTCGATCTCCTGCTGTCCGGGTGCACCCTCATGGTGGGAGAACTCCACCGAGATGCCCATCGACTCGAGGGCTTCGATGGCGTGGCGCCTGAAGTTGGGCGCCGAATCATGTACTGCCTGATCGAAATAGCCACCGCTGTCGGCGGGGATGGGGATCGACCCGTCGACACTGGGCGGGTTCTTGAGCAGGAAGAACTCGATCTCGGGGTGCACATAGCAGCTGAATCCCTGATCGGCGGCCTTGTTCAACTGCCGACGGAGGACGTGGCGCGAATCTGCCCAGGACGGTTCACCGTCGGGCATCACGATGTCGCAGAACATGCGCGCGGAGTGGTGCCGCCCGGTGCTGGTGGTCCAGGGCAGGATCTGGAACGTGGACGGATCGGGCTTCGCGATCGTGTCGGCCTCGGACACCCGTGAAAAGCCCTCGATGGCCGACCCGTCGAACCCGATACCCTCGGCAAAAGCGCCTTCGAGCTCGGCAGGCGCGATCGCGACCGACTTCAGATATCCGAGAACGTCGGTGAACCAGAGGCGAACAAAACGAATGTCGCGCTCTTCAAGGGTCCGGAGCACGAATTCTTTTTGGCGATCCATGACATCGGAGCCTAGGAGCGCGGTGTTAAATCGATGTTACAAGCGCGCATCAACCAGAATATCCAGCGGATTTCACCCTGGAATCTCAACATTTGAGGTTTTCTTCCGGAAGTGTGAGATCGACGAAGTATGCGGTGACGGCGTCATCCACACAGTCATCGCCCTGCAATGATGCCGTGTGCTGATCGCCCTCGAACGTGATCAGCCGGGCGCGTAGTTGCCGCGCGAGTTCCACACCCGCCTGGTAGGGAGTCGCCGGGTCGTTGGTGGTGGATACGACCACCGTGGTGGGCAGGTCGGGGACTTCGAGTTCATGGGGCGTGCTCGTCGGTGGCACCGGCCAGAACGCGCAGGCGTCACGGGCGCCCCGGCCGGTTCCGCGACCGTCGTCGGCAAACGGCGCCACCCTGCGGGATTCGACATCGAGACGATCGATCTGGGCCTGATCGGTCAGTGGCGGGTCGTCCACACAACGCACCACCGTGAAGGTGTCCAAGGTGTTCGTGTACGCGCCCGAGGAGTCGCGGCCCTCGTACAGGTCGGCCAGCCGCAGCAACGTACTCCCGTTGCCCTCGGTCAGCTGCGCCAAGCCCTCTCGCAGCGGTTCCCAGAGCGTGTCCGAATACAAGGCCTGGCTCACCCCTGTCATCGCGTCGCCGTAGGTGAGTCGACGGTCTTGCGTCGTCGGGACCGGCGCGTCGATCAGCGGCCGGGTCAACTGCTGGAACCGTGCCGTGGCCTTCGACGGGTCCGGACCGAGAGCACAGTCGGGGTACCGGGCGCAGTCGGCAGAGAACGCATCAAACGCCGATTGGAAACCTTCTCGCTGCGCCACGGCATCCTCGACCGGGTCGGCCGACGGATCCACTGCTCCGTCGTTGACCATGGCTCGGACCTTGGTCGGGAACTGCTCGGCGTACGTCGCACCGATGCGGGTGCCGTAGGAATAGCCCAGATAGTTCAACTGCTCGTCCCCGAGTACCGCACGGAGGACGTCCATGTCCTTGACCACGTCGTCGGTACCGACATGCGCGAGGTACTCCGTACCCAGGCGTTCGGCGCACTTCTGGGCGAACGACCGCGCGCGGTCCTCGATCGCGGCGATGCCATCGGGCGTCATGTCGACGAGGGTCTCGGCCCGTTCCGCGTCGCGTTCCTCGTCGGTCAGGCAACGGACCTCCGGCGTCGACCTGCCGATCCCCCGCGGGTCGAACCCGATCAGGTCAAAGCGTTCGGAGACGTCGAGACCGCCGAGGAAGTCGGCCTGCGCCGCGATGAACTCGACCGCAGAGGCTCCCGGCCCGCCCGGGTTCACCAGCAGTGAGCCGATCTTGTTGCCGGACGCCCGCAACCGGAACATCGCGATCTGTGCCACCTGCCCCTCGGGGTCGGCGTAGTCCACCGGAACCGACACGGTCGCGCAATCGCTGCGGTCGGCCGGATAGCCGTTCAGCTCCTGGTCGGCGAAGTCGGTGCACGGACCCCAGCGGACCTCTTGTCCGTAGAACCGGTCGAGGTCCGGAGTCGGGGCCACACCGGTGGTGAACGTTGCGTCGGTCGGTGTGCCCGACACACCTTCGGTGCATGCGGCCGTCAGCAACAGCGCCATCAGGATCGTCACCACCGTGACGACTCGTCGCGGCCCGGTCGGGCCCTGGTCCACGAGCCGAGTCGGCCTCTCATCCATGCTCACCGTCATCATCGTGCCACGCGAACGAGGCCGCACAGGCCTGCTGCGAAGTCGGTGAGGTTCCGCCGAGATCACGTCCGTGTGACAAGTTCCACTGCCGACACCATTTCTCCTCGCGCCGCGGAGTGCCACACTGGTGGGGTCATCCACCCACCCGGGTACCCGCGGATGCGGGACTCGAGGCACGAAAGAGACAACGATGTCCGAAAATTCGGTTTATGGCGCTGCTCCCTCCGCACCAATTTCTGGCGAAGCAGCCACCTCCTCCCCCCGCCGCCGCATCACCCGCGTGCATCACCTGGCCCAGATGAAGTCTGAAGGCGAGAAGTGGTCGATGCTCACCGCGTACGACTACTCCAGTGCCCGGATCTTCGACGATGCCCAGATCCCGGTTCTCCTCGTCGGTGATTCCGCGGCAAACGTCGTCTACGGCTACGACACCACCATCCCCGTCAGCATCGACGAACTGCTCCCCCTGGTCCGCGGGGTCGTGAAGGGTGCGCCGCACGCGCTGGTGGTCGCCGATCTCCCGTTCGGCAGCTACGAGGCCGGGCCGCAGCAGGCCCTGGAGTCCTCGATCCGATTCTTCAAAGAGGGCGGCGCCCATGCCGTCAAACTCGAGGGCGGCGAACGCGTCGCCGACCAGATCGCCACACTGACCGCGGCAGGCATCCCGGTGATGGCACACATCGGCTTCACTCCCCAGAGCGTCAACGGCCTCGGCGGTTTCCGCGTTCAGGGCCGTGGTGATGCCGGCGACCAACTGATCGCCGACGCCATCGCCGTCCAGGAGGCCGGCGCATTCGCTGTGGTGATGGAGATGGTCCCTGCCGACCTCGCGGGACAGATCAGCCGCAAACTCACCATCCCCACCGTGGGCATCGGAGCCGGCAACGAAACCGACGCACAAGTACTCGTATGGCAGGACATGGCCGGCTTCACGCACGGCAAGACCGCCCGGTTCGTCAAGCGCTACGCCGACGTCGGCGGCGAATTGCGCCGTGCCGCAGAGCAGTACGCGGACGAGGTGCGTCGCGGACAGTTCCCCGGACCCGAGCACAGCTACTAGGGCTTTCAGCTCGGTCGGCCGCAAATGCGAGCCCGTCCGCGGGCGGACCGGCATAGTGGTCGGATGCGCGATTTCTATCCGGCCATCGAGCCGTACGCCTCCGGACACCTCGATGTCGGTGACGGGCAACAGATCTACTGGGAGCAGAGCGGCAACCCGGGCGGCAAACCCGTGGTGTTCGTCCACGGCGGTCCGGGCGGCGGTACGTCACCGAATCAGCGACAGTTCTTCCACCCCGATGCCTATCGGATCGTCTTGTTCGACCAACGGGGATGTGGGCAGTCCCGGCCCCACATCGCCGACGGCGCCGACTTGTCCGTCAACACCACCGACCATCTCATCGCCGACATGGAGAAGTTGCGCACGGAGTTGGCGATCGACCGGTGGCAGGTGTTCGGCGGTTCCTGGGGGTCGACGCTGGGACTCGCCTACGCACAGCGGCACCCCGAGCGGGTCACAGAGCTGGTGCTCCGTGGGATCTTCCTGCTGCGCCGCAGCGAGATCGACTGGTACTACAACGGCGGTGCCGCCAACATCTACCCGGATCTGTGGGAGTCGTACCTCGAGCCGATTCCCGAGTCGGACCGCGACGGCGACCTCGTCGAGGCCTACCACCGACTGTTGACAGGCGACGATCGCGCCGCAGCGGTGCGGGCCGCAGTGGCGTGGACGACGTGGGAGAAATCGACCAGCTACCTACTTCCTCAGCGCGCCAACGCAGACGAGGACGGCGACTCCGAACGCTATGCTCTCGCTTTCGCCGGCATCGAGAACCATTACTTCACGCACCGCGGCTTCCTCGACGAGGGGCAACTGCTGCGCGACGCACATCGGATCGCACACATCCCGGGTGTGATCGTCCAGGGTCGCTATGACGTGGTGTGTCCCGCACGAAGCGCCTGGGACCTTCACCGCGCGTGGCCTGCGGCCGAGTTGCATATGGTGGACGATGCCGGGCATGCCTCGTTCGAAACGGGTATCCGCCACCAACTGATCGAAGCAACGGACCGCTTTGCCGGTCTCGACCAACAGAAGGGAAGAACCCGGTGAGCGCCGACGAGGTTCTGGAAGTCGAACTCAAGTACGACCTGAATGCCGGAGCGTCCGTACCCGATCTGACCACTCTCGATGTGGTGCATTCGGTGTCCGGACCGGTGGTCGAGCACTTGGACGCAACCTATTACGACACCGAAGCTCTCGATCTGGCCAGCAACAAGATCACCTTGCGCAGACGGGCCGGAGGACACGACGAGGGCTGGCATCTCAAGCGTCCCGCCCCCGCGAACAGCAATGCCCGCCGCGAGCTACACGCCCCGCTGGACTCGGTGGTCGACGCCAGCACCGAAACACAGACGGACCATTTCGCGGCCGTGGTGCCCCACGCATTGGCCGATCAGGTCGGTGTTCACGTCCGCGGTCGGCGCCTGATCCCCATCGCCACGATCGCCACCGTGCGGCACATCACCGAACTGCGCGACGAGGACGACAACGTACTGGCCGTCCTGTGCGACGACAACGTGACCGCCCAGTCACTGCTTCCCGGCGGACACGCCCAGAGCTGGAACGAGTGGGAACTCGAACTGGTCAACGGCAACGAGAAGCTGCTCAAGAAGGCCGACAAGTTGTTGCGCGCCAACGGGGCTCGTACCGCGTCCAGTGCATCGAAGTTGGCCAGGACGATCGGGCCGACCCCCACCGGCAAAGCCCACTCCATCGGGAAGAAACCCAGCGCTCTCGAGCTCGTCATCTCGGAGCTGGCCGAGCACCGCGACCACCTGATCGCTCAAGATCCCCTCGTCCGCGAGAATGCGCCCGACTCTGTGCATCAGATGCGGGTGGCAACCAGACGAGCGCGTAGCGTGCTGCAGTCGTTCCCGCATGTGTTGTCCGCCGACACGGCCGAACACCTGGGCGGCGAGCTGAAACACCTCGCAGCAGTTCTCGGCGAAGCCCGGGACGCCGAGGTACAACTCGAACGCAACGAACACCTGCTCGAGAACGAAAAGGCATCGGAGTCGATCGTCACCGCACTGATCGACGACCAACGCGAAACGCACCGCATCGCACTCGAACTGGCCATCGACTTCCTGCGCTCGAAGCGGTATTTCGAGCTGCTCGAAGAGCTCGACCGCACCATCGCCGAGCCCGAAGCCGGCGAGGATGCAGAACTCACCGCCGCCGACGCGCTCGACCACGCGATCAAACGCAGCGCCAAGCGTGTCGAGAAGGCTCAGCGCAAACTCGAGGAACTCACCGACGGCACACCTGAATGGGTGGAGCAACTCCACACCATCCGCAAACGCGCAAAGCAGTTGCGGTACAGCGCCGAATCGGGTGAGCAACTGCAGAGCAACAAACACCGCAAGATCGCAAAGGTCGCCAAGGGTGAACAGAGCGTGCTGGGCGATTTCCACGATGCGGAAGTCAGTCGCGAGCACCTCGCATCGCTGGCATCCGCATCCGGCATCACCCCGGCTGATGCTTTTGTCTACGGTCGCCTCGACGCACGTGAGGAGTTCGCGGCCAAGGCTGCGCTCGCCGAGTACGACAAGATCCGCTCGGCTCGGTGATCGTGTGGCCGACCATCACGACACAGCGGTGAAGACCACCGTCGGTTCGTGAGGGTCGGCCTCGGTCAGCCTCACCTGGATCCGAGTGCCTTCCGGTGGGTCGCCGAGACAGCTGCCGAACACCGCTGGGTCGGAGATGAAGACCTGAGCGTGACGGTTACCGCGCTTCCCGTGCAGGACTGTGGCAGTGAAACTCTCGCCCACCCGGCTCGACAACAGCATCGCCTCGGCGAGGTCGAGGCCGGCCCGGTCGGCCTTGCCGGCAACCGAACTCGAACTCCGCATCACATCGGGAAGAGTCGGTAGCGCCGTGCGGACCCACGGAGGAATCGACTCCCCCGACGCGAGCGCCAGGCACACCTCGGTGGCGAAACGATCGGCAAGCCGGCGCAGCGGTGCCGTCACATGCGCGTACACACCGGCGATACCGCCGTGGCCGGTGACCGTGTCCGGCGGGATCTCCCCCAACATCGCCAGATAGTCACTGCCACGCAGAAGAGTGGTCGCATCCGACATCAACGCCAGGGTGCTCGGAGCTGCCGGATCGAGCCCGGCCAAGAAAGCGCCCGCCGAGACACCTTGTGCCCAGGGCACATCCAGGGCAGAGGCGGATGCACGCAGTTTGTCCACGTCTTCCTGACGGGCATCGGGCAGGGTCCGCAGGAGCCCGGTCTTGGCCTCGAGCATCATCTGGCCGGCGCACATCCCGGTGAGCAGCGACACCTGCGAATTCCACATGTCGGCGCGGGTGCGGGGTTGCACCACCAGCTGCCAGTCGCCACCCGGCTCGCGGACGACCTCTTGTTCGGGCAACCCCAATTCGATGGCGCCGCGGCTGATCGACAGTCTGCTGCGGAGTTCGCCGAAGGCGGGCAGCGCCGCGATCGACGGGTGCAGCCGACCTGTGTCCGCGTCGCGCTGCACCGTTGCGTAGTCCAGACGAGCCACCGAACGCACTGACGCCCGGTGCACGTCCACCGACGTCGGCTCCCCCGCGGAGTCCACCGTGATCCGCCACAGCACCGCGGGCCGCGTCTGATCGGGCAGCAACGACCCGATGTTCTCCGAGAGCGGCCGAGGATGCAACGGCACGTTCCCGTCGGGGAAGTAGACGGTCTGCCCTCGCCGGCGTGTCTCCTGGTCCAAGGGCCCCTCGGGAGGGACGAGCGCGGCGACGTCTGCGATGGCGTAGTGCACCACGAAGCCGTCACCGTCGGCAATGATGTGGACCGCCTGATCGAGATCAACCGAACCGGGCGGGTCGATGGTGACCAGTGGGAGGTCGGTGCGGTCGGTGCGGGAATCGGCGAGCCGGTCGGTTGCGTTCTGCGCCTGTTCCTGTGCGGCGGCGCCGAAGTCCTCGGACAAGCCCAGGTCGGTCCGGATGGCGCCGAAGTCTATGTCCGCTGCGCGGAGTCTGCGTTGCACCGCCCAAGACTAACGGCGGGCTCCCCCGGCAACGGCTTGACGGGACAAACATTCGGATGTGGGCGAACGAGCCGGCCTGTAAGCCGGATCCTGTACCGGCGACCTTGCGGTCGCCGGTGGCGGCCATCCATCTGGGTACACCGTCGCCGGGTACCTCGAGCGGTCCACCCGCAGGCTCGGGCGAGCCGCCCTCGAACACCTGCGCAGCCGCACCAGTTGCCTGATGCGACCTTCGACCTTGCTCCGGGTGGGGTTTACCGAGCCATCACGGTCACCCGTGATGCTGGTGCGCTCTTACCGCACCGTTTCACCCTCACCGGCTTTCGCCGGCGGTCTGTTTTCTGTGGCACTGTCCCGCGAGTCACCTCGGGTTGCTGTTGGCAACCACCCTGCTCTGTGGAGTCCGGACTTTCCTCGACCGCGGGCAGGTCGCTGAAGCAACTGTTCCCGCGATCGCGGCCGCCCGGCCGACTCGTTCGCTCCATCACTGTACGTTCCCTCCTGTCCGATTGGTCCACCCGACCGGACGCAGGGAACAATCAGCGCGTGGATGTTGCGGCTCTGGTGCTGTTGGTCGCGACACTGGGGATTGCCGTCTGGCGGCCGAGAGGGCTTCCCGAGGCCGCAGCCGCAGTTCCGGCAGCCGGACTCGCGATCGCGATCGGCGCGGTGGCCCCTGATCGGGCCTGGGCCGAGATCCGAACCCTGTCACCGACCGTGCTGTTCTTGGCGGCCCTGCTCGTGTTGTCGCACGCGTGTGCCGCACTGGGGATCTTCACCTGGCTCGCCAGGACCATCGCGCGCCGATCGGTTCCGGCCGCGGGCACGCCGGCGCCGAAGTACCGGCTCCTCGGTTTCGTCTTCGCGGCCGGTGCCCTCACCACTGCCGCCCTGAGCCTCGACGCAACCGTGCTGTTGCTGACGCCCGTCCTCCTGTCGATGACCCGGACGCTACGGGTGGCCGCACGTCCGTACAGCTACGCCTCTCTCACCCTGGCGAACTCGGCATCGACGCTGATGCCCGTGTCGAACCTGACCAATCTGCTGGCATTTGCCGCGACAGGCCTGGGTTTCGTCGAGTTCACCTTGCTGATGGCGCTGCCGTGGCTGGTGATCGTGACAGTCGAGTACACACTGTTCTGCTGGTACTTCCGTGACGACCTGAAGACCCTCCCGCGTTCAGAGCACACCGAGGAACCCGGTCCCGCCCCCACGGCAGCCTTGGCCGTACTCGCCGCCACACTGTTGCTGTTCGGGCTGAGTTCGGTGATCGGTATCGAACCGGTGTGGTTTGCCGTCCTCGGTGCCACGGTGATGGCAGCGTTGGCAATTCGCGCACGCAGCACCTCCGTGGTCGAGATCGCGCGGTCGGCAAACGCAGGATTCCTCGCCTTCGTGTTCGCCCTCGGTGTGCTCGTCGTCGGGATCGCCGACGGCGCACTGGGCTCCCGGCTCGCCGAATTCCTCCCCGACGGAACCGGTCTGCTCGACCTGTTGCTCGTCGCAGTCGTGTCAGCGGTGATCGCCAACGTGATCAACAACATTCCCGCAACCCTGCTGATGCTCGCCGCGCTCGGTGCCGGATGCCCGACTCCCCTGGTGCTCGCCATGTTGCTCGGCGTCAACATCGGCCCGACGCTCACCTATCTCGGATCGTTGGCGAACATGTTGTGGCTCAAGCTCGTCCGCGTCGGCGGTCAAACCGTGACGGTCAAGGAATTCACCGCAGTCGGTCTGCTCACCGTTCCCGCCGCCCTCGTCGCCTCCGTGGTGGCCCTCTGGCTGGTGACCTGAAGCTCTCATCGAGCTCCGCTACGCTTCGTCTCCGGCCGAATGGTCGAGCTCCGCTACGCTTCGTCTCCGGTCCGCCTGTGTACGGCCTGCAACGTCGCGATCAGATCATCCACGATCTCCGAATGCGCACCTGGCGAACGAACAACAGCAGACACCGGAACCCTCAGTGCGCGTTCGCGGTCCCGCGTGAAGGCGATACCCGCCAGCGGCATCCGTTCGTACAGCACCGTCCATTCGTCGGGGTGGTTCAGCAGTTCCATGGTGGCCGTGTGATCCACCGGCAACGGCGGCGCCTGACGAGGACGATCCAGTCCATGCCGGTCGAATGCATCTCGGATCACGTTGTGCAACAACACCTGATCGCGCGCAGGCGGCAACAACAGCGGATAGGCACCCAGTTCGGCCAACGGGACGTCGCCGGTGCCCGCGAGGGGATGCCGATCCGACATCGCCACCACCAGATCGTCCACCCACAGTCGCTGCACCGCCAGGCCCGGGCGTTCGATGTCGCCTCGGATCAACGCGAGGTCGACGTCACCACCGAGCACCGCATCGATGCGCTGATCGAAACTCTTGATGATGAACTCGATCTCGACATCGAGATGCTCGGTACGCAGTTGCGCGATCGCGGCCAGCGACTGCTGAGCGAACGACATGTTCGCCGCCATCCGTACCCGGCCACCAGGCGCCCGAGCCGCGGCCGTGATCATCGATTCGATGCCCAGCATCTGCCTGGCGAGCGGGAGCACCTGCGCGCCCAGCTCGGTCAGCCGCACGGCCCGGGTGGACCGTTCGATCAACTTGGATCCGAGCTCGTGCTCGAGCCGGGCAACCTGATGACTGATCGCCGACTGCGAGATGAAGCAGCGCTGCGCCGCCCGGCTGAAGCTCAGCTCTTCGGCGACAGCCACGAAATACGTCAACTGGCGAAGCTCCATGTGAGCAGCATATATGCCGAATCGCGATAAGTCCTATCTTTAGAATTCGTTTGATCAGCGGCTGAAGAGGGATTACTCCTTGATGAGTCGACGCTGTACTTGGCAGATGTCGCACCCAGGAGATAAAAGGATCATGGACGCACCTTTCGCAACGACCAGCACGAATCAGCAACTCGACGCCGACGTCGCCATCGTCGGATCGGGTTTCGGTGGGCTCACCGCAGCGCAGCGGCTCGCCAAGTCGGGTCTGCGGGTGGTCCTCGTCTCGAGCACTCCCGAGCACCTGTTCCAGCCGTTGCTCTACCAGGTTGCCACCGGCGTCCTGAACAGCGAGGAGATCGCCCCGGACGTGGCCGGCATCCTCCGTCGCCACAAGAACATCGAGGTGCGGCTGGGAACGGTGACCGCGGTGGATCCCGATGCCGGGCTCCTCACATTCCGCGGAGAGGGCGCAGCCCAGACCGTCCGGTTCCGCTATCTGATCGCGGCCACAGGTGCCACCCAGTCGTACTTCGGTCGTGACGAGTTCGCACGATATTCCTTCGCGCTCAAGACGATCGACGACGCCACCCGTCTTCGCGCACAGATCCGACGCTGTTTCGAGGAAGCCGCGCGCACGGACGATCCGGACTTGCGTCGCCGGTTGCTCAGCTTCGTGGTGGTGGGCGCCGGCCCCACCGGCGTGGAGGTGGCCGGCCAGATTCGCGAATTGGCCACGCGCTATTACAAGCTCGATGACGTCTCGGTGTACCTCGTCGAGGGCGCGGGGGCCGCGCTCCCCGTGTACGGGGGTTCGCTGTCCGCCTATGCGCAGAAGGCCCTGGAACGTGGCGGTGTCGAGGTGGTACTGAACGCCTTTGTCACCGAAATGGATTCAGAAGGCGTCACCGTCAAGATCGGCGACGGGGCGGCAACGCGCCGCATCGCAGCCGACACCATCGTGTGGTCGGCCGGAGTGCAGGCAAGCGCCTTTGCGGGCGTACTCGCCGAGGTCACCGGAAGCGCGACCGACCGCGCCGGCAGACTGTTGATCAACCCCGACCTGACGGTCGGTGGCTACGCGAACGTGTTCGCCATCGGCGACATGACGTCGTTGAACGGCTACCCCGGTCAGAGCCCGGTCGCCATGCAGGAGGCACGCCACGCTGCGGACATCATCAGCCGGAAGAAGCAACCGGGCACCCCGTTCCAGTACCTCGACAAGGGCAGCATGTCGGTGATCAACCGCTTCAGCGCGGTGGTGGCCATCAACGAGCGAATCCGGTTCGGCGGCTTCATCGCCTGGCTGACGTGGCTGGCAGTGCACTTGTTCTACCTGGTGGGGTTCCGTAACCGGTTCGCGGCCATCGCCTCGTGGCTCTTCGCCTTCGTGGGCAGCAACCGTCCCGGATTCGACCAGGCCGACCGGATGCCGGCAGAGAAGCAACGTCGCCGCAAGGCCAGTTGAGTCAGATCTCGCCGAGGTGGTTGGTGTCGTTCACCAGTCGCACCGACGCACCGCCGTCGGGATAGAACTCGGCGAGGCTCAGCGACGCCAGATCCAGGTGCAGTCGATAGAGAATCGACGGACCCACATCGAGCGCTGAACGCAGCAACACCTTGATGGGTGTCACATGGGATACCACCAGAACAGTCGACGACTCGTTGCCTGCGACGATCTCTGACCGTGCCTGCAGCACGCGTTCGGTGACGGTGTCGAAACTCTCGCCCCCGGGCGGGGCGACGCTGGTGTCACCGAGCCAGGTCTTGAAGAGCTCGGGGTCGCGCTCTGCGGCCTCTCGGAACGTCAGACCCTCCCACGCCCCGAAGTCGGTCTCGATCAGACCGTCGTGCACCGTGACCGGCAAACCCAATGCGGTAGCGGCTGATTCGGCGGTCTCCCTGGCGCGGCCCAACGGAGAGCTGATCACAGCACTGACGTCCGAGGGGGTCCGTGAGGCCAGCCGCTTGGCGGCCAGTGCTGCTTGTTCGCGGCCCAGCTCGGTCAGTTCGGGGTTACCCCTACCCGAGTAGCGACGCTCGACCGACAGCGCTGTCTGCCCGTGCCGTAACAGCAACAGACGTGTGGGAGCGCCGCGCGCGCCTGTCCACCCCGGCGACATCGCCGGCGCTTTTACCGTTGTGCCGGTGTCGGATTCGGGCGACGCGGCAGGCGTCACACCTGCAGCGGCATCCATCGCTTCGTTCGCCAATCGATCTGCGTGCCCGTTCTGATTGCGCGGTATCCAGACGAACTCGACGTTGTCGAACCGTCCGGTCAGGCTCTTGGCCTCGCGAGCCAGCGGGATCATGTCCGGATGCTTGATCTTCCAGCGGCCCGACATCTGCTCGACAACGAGTTTCGAATCCATCCGCATCGTGACCTCAGCGGCCCCGAGCTCGGCAGCAGCTGTGAGCGCCGCGATGAGGCCCCGGTATTCGGCCACGTTGTTGGTGGTCACCCCGAGCGCCTCTTTGCGTTCCGCGAGAACCGCAGAGTGGTCGGCGTCGAACACCACCGCCCCGTAACCGGCCGGACCGGGGTTGCCGCGTGAGCCCCCGTCTGCCTCCGCTATCACCTTCACCGGTCCCTCACCCTTCGTGCCGTCGGTGCACCGTCGTCGCGTGCGATGTCGTCGAGCGCACAGGCGCCGCGGTCATTGCCGGGTCAGACCGGATTCGTTGGTACGTACCAGGATTGCGCCACACTCGTCGCATCGGACGACCTCGTCGGCCGGGGTGGCGGCGATGCGGCCGAGCAGACCGCGGTCGAACTCCATGCGGCATCCGCCGCAACGGCCGGCCCGGAGCAAGCCCGCTCCGACCCTTCCCGCTTTCGTCTGCCGGTCGTAGATCGCCATGAGATCGGCGTCGGCGTGTTCGAGCATCGCGTCACGCTTGGTCTGCGCGGCAGCTTCTGCCTCCGCGATCTCGGCCAACGCGACCTCGCGGCGGGCCGTGGCGTCGTCGATCAGCCGTTGGGTGTGGGCCGTCATCGCCGATGCACGCTGCTCGTCCGCGCTGACCGCTTCCTGCTGCTCCATCACCTCGAGCATCTCGTCCTCGAGATTGGACCGTCGACGGATCAAACCGGCGACCTCGTGCTCGAGTTCGGTCAGTGCCTTGGCAGGCAGATTGCCTGCCGCCAACTGCTGGTTGTCCTTGGCCTCGCGCATCGACATCGAGTTGATCTCGTTGTCGAGCCGACGCGATTCACGCAGCAGGTCTTCGGCGGCGATCTGGGCGCGGATTGCCTCGTCGCGCTGGGTCTGCAGCTGTTCGGCAAGCCTGCTCAACTCGGCGTTCTCTGGAAGGACTGCCCGCCGATGCGCGATGCGGTGCAATTCGGCATCGATGTCGGCGATATCCAACATGAGTCGTTGGCTGGCCGGGTCTGCTTTCACCAGTGCCCTTTCGTTTTATGCATGGATGTGCAACCGTACGCGGTCTGCGACGACCCACTCGGTTCAGCTCCCGCCGCCCTCATCCGCCGTAACCCCCTCGATGGACGGTCCACGGATCAGTCGGGTTGGCGAACACGGTGGCCGAGAGCCCCGGCAGCTCGGCACCCAGGAGATCGACAACCTGCTCGCACCAAGGAAACTCGGTGCTCCAGTGGCCGGCGTCGATGAGCGCCGGACCACCCCCGCGCAGATGTTCGTCGACCGGGTGATGGCGTAGATCCCCCGTCACGTAGACGTCCGCCCCGGCGGCCCGCGCGGCCCTGAGCAGCGAATCGCCAGCTCCACCGCAGACCGCAACGGTCCGGACCGCCTGTTCGGGATCACCGGCGGCGCGTATCCCTGACGTCGACACGGGCAGGGCGTCGGCGACGAGCTTGGTGAACGCGCCCAGCGTCAGCGGTCCGGCGAGCTCACCGACCCGGCCGAGTCCCTCCCCACTGATCCCTGCGGCCGGCTCGATGAGATCGAAGGCCGGTTCCTCGTAAGGATGGGCTGCTCGCAGCGCGCCGAGAACTGCTGCGCGCACCGACCTGCGTGCAACCATCTCGACACGGTCTTCGGCAACCTGGGTCAGCTCACCGCGCGCACCGACCGCCGGGTCCGCATCTGCGCTGGGAAGGAATTGTCCGGTTCCGGACGTACTCCAGCAGCAGTGGCTGTACTCCCCGATCTGGCCGGCTCCCGCAGCGAACATCGCTTCCCGTACGGAGGCGGCCTCGGCGGCGGGAACGAACACCGACCACTTGTCCATGGCCGCAGCAGGTTTCGGGTCGAGCGGCCGCAGGTCGGTCAGTCCGAGCGCACCGGCCAACGCATCCGACACTCCCGGGGATGCCGAGTCCGCATTGGTGTGGGCGGTGTACAGCGCGCACCCGTTCCGGATCAACCGGTGGATGAGCCGGCCCTTGGGGGTATGGGCGCCCACCGTGTCGACGCCACGGAGGAGCAGGGGGTGGTGGGCCACGATGAGGTCGACCCCTCCGGCCACGGCGAGATCGACCACCGCGTCGGTCACGTCCACGCAGCACAGCACCGAACCCACCGTCTCGGCGGGGTCACCACACACCAGACCCACCGAGTCCCAGTCCTCGGCGAGCCGTACCGGGTATGCCCGTTCGAGTACTTCGATCACGTCTGCAAGGGCGGTCATCAGCCCACCTTTCCGATCGCATCGATCAACCCGGAGACAGTGCTCTCATCGCGGACCGCGAGCCGGAGCATGTCCGGCCCCATCCCGACGAAGTTGGCGCAGCTGCGCACCGCATACCCATGATCGCGCAGCCGTTCTTTGAACGCAGTGCCGTTCGGGATGGCGATCGTGACAAACGACGCCGAGGGCCGTCCCAACACCTCGACACCTACTCCCTGCAGTGCCGCGATCATCGAGGCGCGATGCGCCTGTACCTCCGCAGCCTGCGCCGCCGCGTACGCAGCACCCTCGGGGCCCGCACACACCTCGAGCGCGACCAGCTGCAACGTCCCCAGTGGCCAGTGCGGTCGGGCCCGGGCCAGCCGGCGCAGCAACAGGGGGTCGCCCAGGAGGTAGCCGGCACGCAGCCCCGCGAGTGCAAATGTCTTCGTGATGCTCCGCAGAACCAGCACACCGTCGAGACGATCACCCGCGAGGCTCTCCGGCTCCCCCGGCACGATGTCGGCGAACGCCTCATCCACCACGACGACGCGACCGGGACGTCGCAGGGCGGCGATCGCGGCGCGGGGGTGCAGCACGGACGTGGGATTGGTGGGGTTGCCCAGCACCACCAGGTCGGCGGACTCGGGCACGAGATCGGGGTCGAGGTTCCAGGGCGGCGGGAGCACCACCTGTTCGATCGCGACGTCCGCTGCGCGCAAGGCACGCTCGGGTTCGGTGAACGAGGGTTGCACAAGAGCCGCCAGCCGGGGCTGCAACTGCGGCAGCAACGCGAAACCCTCGGCGGCCCCGGCCAGCAACAACACCTCGGACGGGTCACGGCGGTGATGCCTGGCAATGGCCTCCACGGCCCGTCGCTCATCGTCGACCCCGGGATAGCGGGCGAGGTCACCGATACGGGCATACAGCGCTCGCAGCAGGAAGTCAGGGGTGGCGCCACGCACGTTGACCGCGAAGTCGACGAGTCCGGGCTCGATGTCACGGTCGCCGTGACGAGCAAGGTCCGTGAGCGGCTGCCCCGCAGCAACTCGGTGTTCTCCCCCGGTCGGTGCGCTCGGCGATTTCACAGTTGTCGAGCCTACGGGCAGGATGGACTGGTGAGTTCGCGCATCGACACCAGCCTCCCCGACCCCGCTGATCTGCCCGACCCGGCCGCCGCGTCGACGGTGCTCCTGTTCGACCTCGACGGCACCATCACCGATTCGTTCGCAGGCATCGAGAAGAGTTTCCGCCATGCCCTCGACACCGTGGGCGCACCGCAACCCGACGAGTCGGTGGTGGCCGGGATCGCGGGGCCACCCATGATCGACAGCCTTCGGCGGCTCGACCTCGATGAACCAACCGTCGATGCCGCGATGAAGGCGTACCGCGAGCGGTACGTCAGCGTCGGCTGGCTGGAGAACTCGGTGTTCGACGGTATGGACGGACTCCTCGCCGACCTGTCCGCGTCCGGTCGCAGGCTCGCGGTGGCGACCTCCAAGAATCAGGCCACCGCCCGGCGGATCCTCGAGCACTTCGGGCTCGACAAGCACTTCGAGTACATCGCGGGGGCATCCGATGACGGCTCACGGCGCAGCAAATCCGACGTGATCGGGCACGCACTGGCCTCCCTGGGGATCACCGACGTCTCCGATCACGCGGTGGTGATGATCGGCGACCGGTCGCATGACGTTCACGGTTCGGCCGAGTACGGCATTCCCGCGGTGTTCGTGCGGTGGGGATACGCGGTGTCCGACGAGCACACCGACGCGGCGTGGGCTGTGGAATCGGTGGACCAGCTCCGCGGGTTGCTCCATGCCTGACCGCCTGCACGTCACCTTCGTCTGCACCGGGAACATCTGCCGGTCACCCATGGGGCAGAACATCTTCCGGCATGCGCTCGACGAGGCCGGGCTCGCGGAGCAGGTCCGGGTGACCAGTTGCGGAACGGGCCACTGGCATGTCGGCGATCCCGCGGACCTCAGAGCCCGTACCGAATTGACCTCGGCCGGGTACGACGACGACCACACCGCAGCCCAGATCGGACCCGAGCACCTCGGAGCAGACTTGTTGCTGGCGATGGACAGCGGGCATCTGCGTGCACTGCAGGAACAGGGTGTCGGCGAACGAGCACGGCTGCTGCGCAGCTTCGACCCCGACGCCGATGGGCCGGATGTCGCCGACCCGTACTACGGATCGGACGACGGATTCGCCACCGTTCGTCAGCAGATCGAGGCCGCCGTCCCGGGGCTCCTGGCGTGGGTGCGCGAACGCCACTGACCCCGGGCCCCCGCGGGGTCAGAGCACGGCCGGTGCGATCAGTCCGTGGATGAAGCGCATCTTCGACAACACCTGTTGCGGGAGCACAAACGGGTACAGATCCTGATGCCCCATCGATCGGTTGATCTGGTTGAGCGCCCACGTCAGTGGGAGCCACAGGTCGATGATCTGGTCGAATCCCACATCGCCGAGCAACACGCTGTCGAGGGTGGCTCCCGCCGGCGCCATCGCGAATGCCGCAGCGGTGTCGAGGGTGTCGCGGATGTGCAGGTAGTGCGCGAACGTCTCGGCCCAGTCCTCGGCGGGGTGCATCGTGGCGTAGGAGGAGACGAAGTTGCGCCGCCAGTCCGTCGGGGGTCCATCGCCGTAATGGCGGTCGAGTGCCGCCTGGTAGTCCTCGTCCGGGTCTCCGAACAGCTCCTCGAAGGGTTCCCGGTGTTCACCTGAGCCGACCAGGACCATTTGGTAGTAGTGCCCGATCTCGTGACGGAAGTGTCCGATCAGGGTGCGATAGGGCTCGTCCATCGACACCCGCAACTGCTCGCGGTGCACATCGTCGCCCTCTGCGAGGTCGAGGGTCA
Source organism: Williamsia muralis NBRC 105860 (assembly GCF_001598915.1). Taxonomy (GTDB): domain Bacteria; phylum Actinomycetota; class Actinomycetes; order Mycobacteriales; family Mycobacteriaceae; genus Williamsia; species Williamsia muralis. The sequence continues at coordinate 323,114 of NZ_BDAP01000005.1, forward strand.
CCACCCCGCTGGCGTGTCCGGTGATGACGGGGTTCTCGGCGCTGGACAGCAGATCGAATGCGAGGCCCGTGTCGGGGTCCACGTCGCGGCCCCGGATGGGAAGCCCCAATTCGTCCAGTTCGAGGATCACCCGGCGTTTGTTGGTCTCGGCAACCCCGAACGCCTCCATCGCGGTGGTGTCGGTGTCGGCGGGCCGCGTTCGGGTGAGCCGGCATGACTCGCACAGAGTCGACGGATTTGGTTCGCCTGCAGGTGTTTTCGCGCCGGGTTCGACTTCCGGGATGATCCAGTTGCAGGAGATGAGCGCGAAGTTGGTGCATCGCACCAGCTTTTGTCCGTCGAGTTCGGTGGTCGCCTCCTCGTCGAGGACATACATGGTGCGCGTCGGCATGTGGAATCCGAGCGGGCTCTTGCAGTTCAGGCACAACGTGTTCTCGAACGACAGTCGCTGACCACACTTACGGCAGACCAGATCGCGCATGGGTGACGCTCCCCTCGTGGTGATGATGACGGCGTGATGCCGGCCCGTCGCCGGGCGGACCGCAGTTTTTGCACCGTCCCACTGCGTTGAGCGTAGTCGCTGGTCCGGCCGCGTCGGACATGGCCGATCCGGGAATCGGACGCGACACCGTGTCGGACCTGGTGGGTGGACTCGGTACCGTGGTGATGTGCGTGTCCTGCGAAACTTCCTGCGTCCCGGATGGATCGCGCTTGCCATCGTGGTGATCGCGTTCGCCGTCGCGTGCTTCTGGGTGCTGGCCCCGTGGCAGCTGGGTAAGAACTCACGCACCGAGCATCAGAACGACCTCATCAAACGAGCGGAGTCGTCTCAGCCCGTTCCGATCAGCGACCTCTATCAAGATGGTCGTCCGGTCGAGGACGCCGAATGGAGCCGTGTCGCGGTCACCGGCAGGTACCTGCCGGACAAGCAGGCGGTGGTACGGCTGCGCTCCATCGAGGGGTCGCCCGCCTATGAGGTGCTCACCCCGTTCGCGGCCGACTCCGGCGACACCTACCTGGTCAACCGCGGATACGTGAAGCCTGTCCAGGGCACGGCCTTGCCTCCGATCACCCCGCCGCCGACCGAGCAGGTCACGCTGGTCGCCCGCATCCGTGCGGCGGAGGGAACCAGTCCGGGGCGTGAGCCGCGTACCGAGGCCGGCGCAACACAGGTCTATTCCATCGACCCGGTGGTCCTCGGCCGTGCCGTCGACGTGCCTCTGGCCGCCGGATACCTCCAGCTGACCGACGACCAGCCCGGTGGACTCGGCGTCATCGATCTCCCCCAGCTCGACTCAGGCCCGTACCTCTCCTATGGGTTGCAATGGCTTGCCTTCGGCGTGATGGCGCCGTTGGGGCTGGGCTACTTCGTGTGGTCGGAGGTCAAGCAGCGGAAAGCTGCGAAGACCGGCGCCCCGATACCCAAGAAGCCACGCGAGCGGGGCCGCCGGACGCGGGAGGCACTGGCCGCGTCGTCCACCGGCGCAGTGGTCCATTCGGAGGCGCGTGGGCCGATCGGCTCAGGACCGACGAGCGCGCCGGACGACAAGCTGTCCGACCGCTACGGTCGCTAAGGCGCCGATCTGCACCCGCCGGGACAACGCCGCGGCGCGGTACAGGTCGCGGTCGGTGGGAGCGCGACCGTCGCCCAGCGTCGGGCGAATCTCGGTCCGGTGCCGGTAGACCGTGACACCGCCGAGCTCCACGCCGAGTGCTCCCGCGAACGAGGCCTCGACCACACCCGCATTGGGACTGGGGTGTGCCGATGCGTCCCGACGCACAGCGGTGGCCGCCCCCGCCCGATCGTCGCCGAGTGCCACCACCAGGAGTGCGGTCAGGCGGGCGGGCAGGAAGCTCGCAGCGTCGTCGAGTCGAGCGCTTGCCCAGCCGAAGTTTAAATATCTGCTGTTGCGATAACCGACCATCGCATCGAGCGTGTTGATCATCCGGTACGCCAGCAGTCCCGGGATCCCGGCGATCGCTCCCCACACCAGCGGACCCACTGTTGCATCCGAGGTGTTCTCGGCGACGGATTCGAGCGCGGCGCGGGCCATCCCGTCTGCGTCGAGACTGTTCGGGTCACGGCCGCACAGACTGGGTATCAACGCGCGGGCGCCCTCGAGGTCGTCGGACGCCAGCGAGTCGGCCAGACGCTCGCCTACCGACGTCAGGGAGGTACCGCCCAAGGTCGCCCAGGTGATCAGCGCCGTCGGCAGCACCCCGCTGCGGCGGCCCATCATGCCCGCACCGGTGACCACTCCCACGCACGTGACGGTGAACATGGTTCCGGCCCAACGTGAGTCGCGATACAGGACGCTCTCGAGCCTTCCCGCTGCGATACCCATGCCGGCCACGGGGTGATAGCGCGTCGGGTCGCCGAAGATGCGGTCGAGGAGATATCCCGCGGTCAGCCCGAGGGCGCGGTCCCAGCCAGCAGTCACCATGGTGTGCTCATCCTAGGACTTGGTGAGGCGCGCCCAGCCACGAGAGCAAGTGAGGGTACCCTCATTCCTGCTTGGTGCCGCTTCAACGACGCAGCGGTGCCCGGCCCACCCGGGGCACTGGTTCCGACATCACGAACAATGGTGAGCTAATGAGAACTACCAACCTGCCAGACGACCTTGAACATACCGGCGACCAGCGATTGTGGTTGTCGGGTTTCCTGGCCGGTTTCGACGCCGGCTCGACGACGGATGGCGCCGTCGCGGCGGACCGCGACGCAGTTCTGGCCGCCGCCCGAGCGGCACTCGCCGAGCTCGACAGCGGGGTGTCGGCCCCGGAGATACCCGGCGCCGAGGAGATCGCAGACCGCCCGGCCAAGCCGAAAAGGTCACCGTGGACCCGCAAGAACCCCTATGCCGCCACGCTTGTCGCCAATCGACCACTGCGCGGGTCGGATTCGGCCAAAGACGTCCGTCATGTGGTCTTCGATCTCGGCGACAGCGACATCGACTACGAAGCGGGCGACGGCCTCGGCATCCGACCGGTCAACGACCCGCACCTGGTGTCGGCGTTGATCACCAGGATCGGGGCAGATCCGCATCAAGTGATCACCACCCGCGCCGGCGAGTTCACCCTGGTGGACGCATTGACACACGAGTACGAGATCTCTCTTCCCACCCGCGACCTGATCGATTTCATGGCCGAGCGGTCGCGCGATGCCGAACTCGATCACGTTCTGTCCACCGAAGAACGTGAGGCCCTTGAAGGTTGGTTGTGGGGCAAGGACGTCCTCGACCTGCTCGACCTCGAACCCGCGCTCGAGATATCCGCGACCGAGCTGCTCGAACTCCTCAGACCGCTCACCCATCGGGTGTACTCGATCTCGTCGAGCCCACTGACTCACAAGGGCATGGTCCATCTGACCGTGTCCGCGGTTCGGTATCGCTCGGCGCAGCGCGACCGCCGAGGGCAGTGCTCGACCTACCTCGCCGACCGGCTCAAGGCGGGCGACACGGCCGGTGTCTTCTTGTCGAAGAACCGCTCGTTCCGCCTGCCCGACGACGACTCGGTACCGGTGATCATGGTTGGCCCGGGTACGGGCGTTGCCCCGTTCCGCTCCTTCCTCTACGAACGCAAGGCCAGGGGCGCTCGGGGACGCAACTGGCTCTTCTTCGGGGACCAGTTCCGGGCAACGGACTTCATGTACGAAGACGAGATCGTGCAATTCCGCCGCGACGGCGTCCTCGACCGGCTTGATCTGGCGTTCTCACGGGATCAGGAGCAGAAGGTCTACGTGCAGGACCGGATGCGGGAGTACGGCGCCGACCTGTTCACCTGGCTGGAGGACGGTGCCCACTTCTACGTGTGCGGCGACGCTTCGCAGATGGCGAAAGATGTGGATTCGGCTCTTCATGACGTGGTCGCCGAGTACGGCGGGTTCGATGCCGAGACGGCGGAGGACTACGTCAACACCCTCAAGCGGGAAAAGCGGTATCTGCGAGATGTGTACTGACCTCTGATGGGCCGCGCATCGCGACAACCCAAGGCCCGCAACGATTCCGGCGGGCCGCAGCCCGGCGTGTACCCGATCGACACCGGCAGCTGCGAGCTGGTTCGTGACCACCTCACCGACGGTTGGATACTGAACGTCAACGGCGTGCAGAGTTCTCACATCAACCTCTCCGACCCCACCCAGCTCGACTTCGAGTACATGCAGTGGATGGCCGCGCTCATCGCTGACCGCTGGCCGGCCTCGAGCCGACTGCGCGTTCTTCACCTCGGCGCCGGCGCGTGCTCGATGGCTCGCCATCTGGCCGCGAACTATCCGCAGGCCCGGCAGGTCGCGGTCGACATCGACGACACACTGGCTCGATTGGTGCGGGAATGGTTCGATCTGCCTCGTGCTCCCCTGCTCCGACTGCGGGTGGGTGACGCCCGCGAAGTCACCGAATCACTCACCGACAACAGCCGGGATCTGATCATTCGTGACGTGTTCTCCGCCGCCGTCACCCCACCGGCACTGACCACCGCCGAGTTCACCGCTCAGGTGCGTCGGGTGCTGGCCCCTGGCGGTGTCTACATGGTCAATTGTGGTGACACCCGCGACCTTTCACTCGCCCGATCAGAAGCCGCCACCTTGGGGACCTTGTTCGAGCACCTCGCGATCATCGCCGACCCTGCGATGCTCAAGGGCCGTCGTTACGGCAACATCGTGATCGCCGCCGCTGACACCCCGCTCGGCGAGTCACCAGCAGTTGCCCGGACACTCCTCGGCGGCGGCGTTCCAGCGCACATCTGGCTCGACCCGAAGGTGCGTTCCTTCGCCACGGGTGGCCGCGTTCTGCACGATCAGGCCGGGTGACCCCGCCGGCAGCACAAGGGTGTGATCACGGCCCGATGTTGCCGCCGTAGGTCGCGATCTTGTACTCGGTGGCCGCCAGCGACAGCTCCAGTTCGCGGATGCGCCGGGTGATCGTGTTGCGTTGCTCCACCATGATCTCGAGGCGCTCGGCAACCGTCCGCTCCCCTTGGTCGGCCAATTCCACATAGTGCTGCAGATCCCGCATCGGCATGCCCGACAAGCGCATTCGGGAGACGAAGACCAGCCGCCGAACGGCGGCGCCATCGTAGGCACGCCGGCCGGCAAGATCTCGTGGCACCGTGACCAGGCCGGCTCGCTCGTAGTAGCGAAGTGTGTGCGCAGACACGCCGAGCAGTTCGGCCACGTCGGCGATGCCCAGCGGGCCGTCCACGTCGCCGGTGTCGACCAGGCCGTGGACCACCTCGACGGTCATCGACTCGTCGCCGCCCTGCAGCGCCTCGAGCGCTCGACTCATCAGATCTCGGGTCGCCATGATCCAACGCTAGACCGGTCGAACCGATTCTGGGACGCCCGGAAAGTCTGCGCTCTCGGACAGTGCGGCGATCTTGTCGAGCTCCTCGAGTCCACGTCGGTGAGCGGTGGCGAGCCGACGTACCGCTTCACGTCCGAGTGGGACCCGCAACGGCGCGCTCTCGGCGTCGACCAACGACCGGATGATGTCCGCCGCGCGAGCGGGATCGCCCTCCTGCTTTCCGTCCACGGCCAGCATGTCGGCGCGCACCGCAGCCAGCAGAGGGCCATAGGTCTTCGATGGCGTTGCGAGTTTGAGTACGTCGGGTGCGTTGAAACCGGTTCGGAAGCGGCTCGGCTCGACGATGAGAACTCTGATGCCAAATGGTTCCACCTCGCCGGCCAACGCTTCAGACCACCCTTCGAGCGCGAACTTACCCGCGGAGTAGGACCCGGCACCCGGGAATGACACGCGTCCGCCTTGGCTGCTGATCTGCACGATTGTTCCTTTGCCCTGCTCTCGCATACCGGGCAGTACCGCCCGTACCAGGGCCGCAGGACCGAACAGGTGCTGGTCGAGCATGTCTCGTAATTGCCGGTCGTCGATCTCCTCGGCTGCCCCGATCTGCCCGACTCCACCGTTGTTGACCAATAGGTCGATGGCACCGAAGCGCTCCACGGCTCCGGCGACGAGGTGAGCCGCAGAAGCGGTGTCGCGCACGTCGTGGCGAACCGCCAGCAGCGCGTCGGGGTACGTGGTGAGCAGATCGGCGATCCGCTCGGGTCGTCGCATCGCGGCAACCACGCAGTCCCCTGCTGCCAACGCCGCTTCGGTGAGAGCCCGTCCGATGCCCGAGGATGCGCCGGTGATGATCCAGTTCTTTGTCATGGTGGCGACGCTAGGTCTTCGAGCGCACTCGAACGCAACCCTCCGTCAGAAGGCCGACTTGTCAGAGGCCGACGTTAACCTCCCGGCACAACGATCTGCACCAGCCAGACAGCCAAGGAGGACGCCATGCGTCAGCAATCCGATCCGGTCGATTTCGCCCACCGCGCGATTGCCAAACGCTATTGGACGGTCACCGCGGTACGGGCGGCCGTCCAGGTCGGATTCCCGTCGCTCGCCTACACCACCGGGCTGACCTCGCTGGCACACCCCGAGCTGATCATCTACGGACTCGAACCGGGCACCGCCGGATCCATCCTCAACACTGTCGGACACCGGATCGCACGAGCTGGAGGCAGCCTCACCGCCGGTGAACGCCTGTCGGGTTTCTTCGACAACGACCTGGACCTGGTGGCCATCGAAGCACTCACCACATCGGACCTGCGCGTCGCGAACCGCGTCTACGGCAGTGTGTCGGCGTGGCAACTGGTCTGGCCGGATTCGGCAGGGCTCTACCCGTGGAGTGCCGGCTACGGCATCGCCAAGACCGTGCAGCCCCTGGCGGGCCTGCCTGCTGCATGACCTCGGACCGGATCGGCTGATGGGTCGACATCAGATGCGTGTTCGGCGCACCATCGTCGATACTGAGCGCCATGGTCACCCTGTCGCGAGGCGCAAACACACTCATCTCTTCCGGCGTTCTCACTGTCGCGGTCACCGGAGCGTCGCCCGGCACAGTTGACGTGATGGCGTTTCTTCTCGGCGACAACCACAAGACGCGAACCGATTCGGACTTCATCTTCTTCAACCAGCCGCAATCGGCCGACGGCGCGGTTGTGCTGTCGGGTGGCACCACCCTGACGGTCGACCTCGAGAGGGTGCCAGCCGACGTCCACACCGTTGCCGTTGCGGTTGCCTGCGACGAGGGGTACTCGTCTCCCCTGTCGGCGCTACCCGCTCTGGCGGCCACTGCGAGCGGGACCGGAGTCCAGATCGAGCTACCCGCAGCCGGATTGAGTACCGAACGTGCCGCGGTGTTGGGCGAGATCTATCGGCGGGGCGGTGAGTGGAAGATCCGCAATGTCAGCGCCGGATGGGATCGCGGCTTCGCGGATCTGGTTCGGGAACACGGTGTGGAGGTCGATGACGAACCCGCGGCCACATCGCCCGCCCCCGAGGTCCCGGCGGTGAGATCTGTTGCGGGTGAAGAGAAACTATCCCTCGACAAGCGCCAGCGCCTCGACATGCGCAAGCGTGAGGTGCACAAGGTGCTGCTCAGCAAGAACGCGACCGGCGTCCGAGCCCGGGTGATTCTTGTCATCGACAAGACCGGGAGTATGTCCAGGCAATACTCAGGCCGGGTGGTGCACCGCGTGGTCGAACGGATGCTGGCGGTGGCCACCCAGATCGACGACGACGGCCAGTTGGAGCCGTACATGTATGCCCGTGGTTTTGCGCGTGTCCCCGACATCAGTGTGACGAACGTCGAGTCGTGGACCGAGGAGTTCCTCCACTTGTCGGGTGTTCACGGGGGCATCGACTACGACGCGATCGGAGCGTCGAACGATGAACTGCCGATCATCAACGAGATCCTGAACACGGTTGTCCCCGGACGGCCGGTGCTTGTCCTGTTCTTCACCGACGGCGGTTTCCGGAAAAAGGGACCGATCAGCGAGCTGATGCGTGCCGCGTCGAGCGCTCCGGTGTTCTGGCAGTTCGTGGGGATCGGCAGGGCCAACTACGGAGTCCTCGAACGACTCGACGACATGGAGGGCCGCGTCGTGGACAACGCCGGCTTCTTTGCTCTCGACGACATCGATCAGGTGTCCGATGACGATCTGTACCAGCGTCTGCTCTCGGAATTCCCTGATTGGATGCGGGCCGCCAAGACCGCAGCCATCCTGCCCTAGAGGATGCGAACCGCAGTCTGGCCTTGTCACGCACTCCGCCGAGGAGTGCGTGACAAGGCCACATCTCGTGATGGGATCAGCTGCGCGACGCCGCACTGATCGCCCGCACACCTGCGGCAATTCCGCCGACGGCCACGATGAGAGCCGCGATCACACCGGATAGCACTGTCTTGGCGTCGAAGTCGCCGACGAACAGCGCGCGCTCTGCTTCCACCACGTAGTGCAACGGGTTGATGTTCACCAACACCTTCATCCATCCCGGCGCGTCATCGAGCGGGAGCATGGTGCCCGACAGGATCAGCATCGGGAACATCAGCGTCTGCTGTACCGTCCAGAACACCCAGTCCTGTTCGCGCACAGCAAGAGCCAGCGTGTACGACAGGGCTCCGAGTCCGACGCCGAACACACCGAGGATGAGGATGCCGATGGCCGCTCCCCCGAGGTTGATGTCGAAGCCCAACGGCAGACCGACCAGCAAGATGATCACGGCCTGCGCTGCGAGCGGCACCATTTCTTTCAACGCGCGTCCGATCAGCAACGAGCTGCGGCTCAACGGCGTGACGAGCATCCGCTCATGACTGCCCGAGTGGATCTCGTCCATCAGGTTGGAACCGGTCATCGACGTGCCGAAGATCGCGATCATCGCCAGCACACCCGGAATGAACCAGTTCCATACATTGCCCGAATCACCGGCACCCGGAACATCTTTCAGAAGCGGGCCGAACAGGGCAAGCAGGATCAGCGGCTGCACGAGGCTGAAGATCACGGTGAACGGATCCCGGACCGTCGGCCGCAATTCACGGGTCAGAACGATGGAACTGTCGCGGATGATTGATGTTGTCATCGGTTTCTCCTGAAGACTTGGCAAAGGGTTTGAGGGAAAGGTGTTCAGACGGCTGCGGTTTCGCGCAGGCTTCGTCCGGTGAGTGACAGGAAGACGTCGTCGAGGGTCGGGCGCGTCGAAGATGCACTACGTACCGCAACAGCCCTGGCCGCAGCTGCGGTGATCACCTGGGGCAGCACCTTGTCGGCGCCGACAACCTGCAGTTCGACGGACTCGCCGGTCACCTCGGCGCTGCGTACCGCATCGATCGAGGTGGCGATCCGGGCCAGTTCTGCGGCACCGTCGGAGGAGTCGGCGGTGAGGCTGACGCTGTCGCCGGCAAGAGTGTCTTTGAGCGCCGCCGCGGAGTCGTCGGCGATGACCGTGCCCTTGTCGATGACGACCACTCGCTCGGCCATCGCGTCGGCCTCGTCGAGGTAGTGCGTGGTCAGCACGATCGTGGCACCGGTCTCCGCGCGCAACCGCTGGATGTGTGTCCACAGGTTGGCCCGGCTCTGGGGATCCATGCCCGTGGTCGGTTCATCGAGGAAGATCACCGGAGGCCGGTGCACGATGCCGAGCGCGATGTCGAGTCGACGACGCTGACCTCCCGAGAGAGTGCTCACCTTTCGGTTCTCCATCCCCGTGAGGTCGAGAGCCGCGATCAATTCGTCTGCGCGAAGCGAACTCTCGGCTTTGCCGAATCCGTAGCACAGACCCTGGGTGATGAGTTCCTCACGTACGCGTTGATTGTTGCCGCCACCGTTGCCCTGGCCCACGTAGCCGATCTTGCGCCGGACCGCATCGGGCTCGTCGGCGATGTTGTGGCCGGCCAGCCACGCCGCGCCGGACGTGGGCCGCAACAGCGTGGTGATCATCCGCAGCGTGGTGGACTTACCCGCCCCGTTGGGCCCGAGGAATGCGACGAGTTCCCCCTCCTTCACCGCCAGATCGATGCCCTTGACTGCTTCGACGGTGCTCTTGCCCTGCTTGAAGGTCTTGGTCAGGCCCACCATCTCGATGGCCGGCATGTCGTGTGTCTGAGTCATCTCTGTTGTCCTCCCGGAATGAGTCGCGAACTGCGATGAGAGGAACCTATGACCCATTGCGGACAGTAACGGTCCGCAATATCTGGCATTGTCGAAAACATGTTGGATACCTCAGCGCGACTACTCCGGCTCCTGAGCCTGCTTCAGACCCGTAAGGACTGGTCGGGAGCAGACCTGGCGGCACGGCTCGGCATCACCACCCGCACCGTGCGCCGCGACATCGACCGGCTACGCGAACTGGGGTATCCGGTGGACGCCAGTGTGGGAGTCGGCGGCGGGTACCAACTCGGCGCCGGAGCCGAGATGCCACCGCTGCTTCTCGACGATCACGAGGTGCTGGCGGTGGCGCTGAGTCTGGGCGCCGGCGCAGCCAATTCGGTCACCGGCCTCGATGAGGCGTCGGTGCGCGCGATGTCCAAGTTGCGTCAGGTGATGCCGTCGCGGCTTCGGCACCGGCTCGATTCGCTGCAGGTCGACGCCACCCCCAACCGAACCCGGGTGGCGGTGGATGCCGGCGTTCTCGCCGATGTCGCGGCGGTCTGTCACCGGCACGAGCGACTCCGGTTCGACTACAAAGCCCGTGACGGAGCAGAGAGCAGGCGTGAAGTGGAGCCCTACCGCCTGGTCCGCAGCGGCGCGCGGTGGTATTTGCTCGCGTGGGACCTTGGTCGCGACGACTGGCGTTCATTTCGCCTAGACCGGCTCACCCCGAAAATCCCGACGGGCCCGCGCTTTTCACCTCGGTCACTGCCCGAAGGCGGCGCCGCGGCATTCATCGCGCGCAGCCTGGGGTCCGTGTACCGCCAGGCCAACGCGCGGGTGCAGATTCACAGTCCCGTCGAAAAGGTCGCCGACATGGTCGACGCCGAGTGGGGCGTGGTGGAATCCGGCGACACCGACAGCTGCGAGGTACAGCTCTACGGCCAGTCTGTCGCGTCGATCGCACGGTGGCTGTACGCGTTCGACGCCGATTTCACAGTTCTGTCGCCCACCGAACTGCGCGACGAATGTGTGTCGCTCGCCGAGTACCACCTTCGGGTTGCCGAGCGTTACCGCAACGCCTAACGCCGGCTTCCGGGCGAGGCGCACAACCCATCGACGGTCTTGGCGAGGTCGTCCGCGAGATGGCGCGCGTCCTGGAACACCCGCTTGGCGCCGGCACCCCGGAGGGCATCACCGCCGATGCCGCCGGTCAGCACGGCCACCGAACGAACACCCACCTTTGTCGCCGCGATGGCATCCCAGGTGGCATCGCCGACCATGACCGCGTTCGAGGCACTCACCCCGGCGCGCTCCACCGCGATCTTCACCACCGTCGCGTCGGGTTTGGCGGTCTCCACGTCTTCCCCGGAGGTCACCGCATCGATGTGGTCCTCGACCTCGAGCAGATCACGCAGGATCTCCAGTTCCTGTTGCGGCGCCGAGGTCGCAAGGACCACAACGTATCCGAGCTCCTTGGCCCGTCTGACGACGTCGCGCCCACCGGGCAAGATGGTCAACGAATCGGACCGACGGAGATAGGCCTCGGTGTGTTTGCTCGACGCCGCATCAGCCAGATCCGACCTCCCCGGTGCGTCCGCGCCCACCCCCGCGATATCCAGGAGTTCGTCAACCAGGAGCGACCCATCCATCCCGATGCGGCGGTGGATCTCCCAGTGGGGAACGGTGAGATCGACATCGGCCAGCGCCTCATGCCAGGCCGCGACGTGGGCATACACCGAGTCCACGAGGGTACCGTCGATGTCGAACAGGACCGCGAGTTTCCCGTGGTCGATCTCTGCCATGCCCTACGCCTTCTGCTGCATGCCGGCGCGAGCCGGATTGCCCTGGTCCGCGGCCTTGGGATCGGACTCCCCGGCCTTGGACTCCACACCGTCCCGGATCGCCTTGCCGACACCGGGGTCGATGCGCTGCCAGTACTCGAAGGCCCGGCTGAGCACCGGGTCCTCCACTCCGTTCAGCAGATGACCGACGACGTTGTCCACCAGTCGATCTCGGGCATCCTGATCCATCACCTCTCGGATGAGCGTGCCCGCCTGACCGAAGTCGTCGTCCTGTGGGTGATCGACGTACGCGGTGCGCACGATGTCACCATCGGCCGCCCAGCCCGGCTCACCCTGGAAGTCGTTACGCGCGGCAGGACCGCCTTTGGAATTGGGTGCGTACACGGGATCGGACACGTTGGTGACCCGCATCGCGCCGTCCTTGGAGTAACTGTGCACCGGATACTTCGAGGCGTTGACCGGAATCTGCTTGTAGTTCACGCCGATTCGGTATCGGTGTGCATCCGCGTAGGCAAACGAGCGCGCCAGCAACATGCGGTCCGGACTCAACCCGATCCCGGGGACGAGGTTGTTGGGCTCGAATGCGGCCTGCTCGATCTCGGTGTGATGGTCGGTGGGGTTCCGGTCGAGCTTCATCCGGCCGACCTCGATCAGCGGATAGTCGTCGTGCGGCCAGACCTTGGTCAGATCGAAGGGATTGAACCGATACGACGTTGCGTCGTCGAACGGCATCAGCTGCACCTTCATGGTCCACGTCGGGAAGTCGCCACCGTCGATGGCCTCGTACAGATCACGGGTGTGGTAGTCGGTGTCGGCGGAGGCCATCTGGTCGGCCTCGTCCTGGGTGAACGTCTCGATGCCCTGGTCCGTCTTGAAGTGGTACTTCACCCAGTGCTTGGCACCGGAGCTGTTCACCCAGAGATAGGTGTGGGAGCTGTAACCGTTCATGTGCCGCCAGGTCCGCGGAATCCCGCGATCACCCATCAGCCAGGTGACCTGGTGCGCCGACTCCGGGGACAGCGTCCAGAAGTCCCATTGCATGTCGTGGTCGCGTAAGTTGTTGTCCGCGCGCCGTTTTTGTGACCGGATGAAGTGCTGGAACTTCAGCGGGTCCTTGATGAAGAAGACCGGCGTGTTGTTGCCGACCATGTCGTAGACACCCTCGCTGGTGTAGAACTTGAGCGCGAAGCCGCGGGGGTCCCGCCAGGTGTCGGGGCTTCCACGCTCGCCCGCCACGGTGGAGAATCTCGCGGCCATCTCGGTGACGGTGCCCGGCTGGAAGACCGCTGCGCAGGTGTAGTCGGACACATCAGCGGTGACCTCGAACGATCCGAACGCGCCACTGCCCTTCGCGTGGGGCTGCCTTTCGGGCACTCGCTCGCGGTTGAACTGGGCCATCTGCTCGATCAAGTAGTGATCGTGCAAAACGATGGGACCACCGGCGCCCACTGTCAGCGAGTGCTCATCGCTGGTGACCGGAGCACCGGAATCCGTTGTCGTGTTGAACCGTTCGTCTGCCATGCGCGCCTCCAGGGCTTGCTGTTCGATCGGTCTGTCGACCCGGGGGCTACAGGCCGACTCTTCGTAGCCTAGCGACTGGCCTACCGCTTTTCATTGCTTCGACGGTCGCCGATCCGCCGATTCGCGCTACGACCAGCTGCTTCTCCGCGCGGGTCACGGCCGATGTTCGGCGTCGCCCGAGCCGACGACCGCACCATTGGTCGTCGATCCCGGGTGCGCCTGTGGTGTGAGCCGAGCGATGTCGGCCCGCAGGTCGCGGACCTCGTCGTGCAGCGCGTCGATCTGACGCTTGGTGGCCGCGAGATTGGCTTCGTCGGTCTCGTTGACGCGTTCGACGATCCAGGTGGCGATGCTGGCCGTGACGACGCCGATCAGGCTGATGCCACCGATCATCAGACCGACCGCGATCATCCTCCCGGTGAGCGTGGTCGGCGCGTAGTCGCCGTAGCCGATGGTGGTGACCGTGGTGATGGACCACCACAACGCGTCTTCGAAGTTGCGGATGGTGGCGTCGTCGCTACCCCGCTCGGTGTCGAGGATTGCCAGCGACGCGACGAAGATCAGCATCAGGCAGGCAACCACCGTGTACGCCAGCACCCGCCCGCGGATTGCCTGACCGGCAACGCGATGGAGCACGGCGAGTACCGCGAGCAGACGCAGCAGACGTAGCGGGCGCAAGACGGGTAACGCGACGATCAGCAGTTCGGGTAGGTGCCGGACGAACCAGCGGAGTCGCTCACCCGCGAGACCGAGCCGCACGAGATAGTCGATGACAAAGCCGGCCCAGGTGATGAAGATGACCGCCTCGAGGAGGTCCTCCGCCGTTCCACCCGGTTGGGCGAGTACTTCGACGGCGTAGCAGAGCACGAACACGACCCCGGCGATGGCCAGCGGCCACTCGGTCAGATGGATCCACCGGTCCTGCTGTGAGATCGCAGGGCTGTGCGCGCCATCGTCGACCTCTGTGGCCACCTGGTCCCCTCACGTCGCGAACGCCCTCCCGACGGGTGTGACCCCGCGGGGCTGTTCGATTCGCCCATTTCAGCAAATTGTCGACGGTCACCGCATGAAAACAGCTGTGCCGCGGACCAGCGGTCCGCGGCACAGCATTGCCAGAAGTGACACTCAGGCAGTCACCGGCTTCTTCGTGGTGTCCACCTTCGTGCCGGAGTCGTCGTCTTTGTCCCAGCTGTCGTGGCCGTCGTCGACCATCGTCAGCTCGTCGAACGGATCGTCACCGCGCAGCACGCTGTCGACCTGATCCTTGTCGATCGTCTTGGTCCAGGAACCGACCAGCATGGTTGCCACGGCGTTGCCGGAGAAGTTGGTCACCGCACGCGCTTCGGACATGAACCGGTCGATTCCGACGATGATCCCGACGCCGTCGAGGAGTTCGGGACGGTGGCTCTGCAGACCGCCGGCGAGCGTGGCCAGGCCCGCGCCGCTGACGCCGGCAGCCCCCTTGGAGGCAACGATCATGAAGACCAGCAGCGAGATCTGCTCCCCGAGCGAGAGCGGCTGACCCATGGCATCGGCCACGAACAGCGAGGCCATGGTCAGGTAGATCGCCGTGCCGTCGAGGTTGAACGAATAGCCGGTCGGGACAACAACTCCGACAGTGGTGCGCTCGACACCGAGGTGCTCCATCTTCGCGATCAGCCGCGGCAACGCCGACTCCGACGACGAGGTGGCGAAGATCAGGAGATATTCACGGGCGAGGTAGCGCACCAACTTGAAGATCGAGACGCCGGCGACAAAGCGGAGCAGCAGGCCGAGGATCCCGAAGACGAAGATGACGCAGGTGACATAGAAGCCGAGCATCAACGTCAGCAGTTCGGTGACCGCACTCCAACCGGTTTGGCCGACGACGTTCGCGATCGCGCCGAAAGCGCCGATCGGGGCGAGCCACAGCACCATGGCGAGCACCTTGAACACGATCTTCTGCAGCGTCTCGATGGCTCGCAGTGCGGATTGGCCCGATTTGCCCAGACTCTGGATGGCGAAGCCGACCAGCAGTGCGATGAACAGGGTCTGCAGCACACTGCCTTCGGTCAGCGCCGAGAGCATCGACGTCGGGATGATCGACTGGATGAAGTCCAGCGTGCCGCCCGATTCGTGGGCCTTGTCGGCGAGTTCGGTGCCCTTTCCCATCGCCGAGGGGTCGAGGGTCAGGCCATCACCGGGCTTGAGCAGGTTGCCGACCACGAGTCCGATCGCCAGCGCGACCGTCGACATACCCAGGAAGTAGGCGAAGGCCAGGCCGCCCACCTTTCCGACGGTGGCGGCTGCGCGCACCGACCCGATGCCGAGGACGATGGTGCAGAAGATGACCGGGCTGATCATCATCTTGATCAGGCTGACGAACATCGTGCCGAGGACTCCGAGGTCTTTGCCGACCCCGGGAGCCAGGATGCCGACCAAGACACCGGCGATCACGGCCACGACCACCGCGATGTACAGCCAGTGCGTTCGATCGCGTCGTTTCGGAACGGCAGCGTCCCCGTCGGCCTGACGATCGTGTGTGGTTGTCATGATCGAACTTCCTTCTGACTGGTGACAAGAATGGGTCTGCAAGGATGGTGTTCTACGGGGGTGAGCCAGGTCACTATTTAGTTCATTACGTTCAACCGACGGAGAGGTTTCATGGCCAGGTTGGTGCCCCGTTCACTTGCCGGCCAAACGTTTGTGCTGCAGCTGGTCGTGATCGCGGTGATGGTCCTGGGCGGCAGCGCGCTGGCGATCGTCGACGCGAGACGCGACGGTGACGCCGCGGCGCGGTTGCAGGTCACCGGCATCGCCAGCGCGCTGGCCGAATCTCCGGCGACCGCAGCGGCCATCGAATCCGGAAGCGCGACAGCGGTGCTGCAACCGGTGACCGAACGGGTTCGGGCAGATACCCAGATCGCGTTCATCACGATCATGGCGCCTGACCGGACACGATTCACCCACACGAATCCCGAACTCATCGGCCGGCCGTACATCGGGACCATCGAGCCTGCGTTGCAGGGCCGCACCTTCACCGAGGTCTACACCGGCACTCTCGGTCCGTCGATCCGCGCTGTCGCGCCGGTGCGCTCGTCGTCCGGCGAGGTCGTCGGACTGGTGTCGGCCGGGATCACCCAGCAGACGCTGTTCTCGCGCTGGCAGCAGCAGTTGCCGCAGATCCTGCTGATCGCCGCCGGCGCGTTACTCGTGTCCCTCGTCGGGATCTGGGCGATTCGCCGTCGCCTGCTGCGGCAGACACATGGGTTGGCTCCCACCGAACTGCAGGTGATGTATGAACATCACGACGCCATCCTTCACTCGGTGTCGGAAGGATTGATCGTGCTGGATCGACACGGCGTGGCCCTGGCCAATGACGAGGCCCGGCGCCTGCTGGCACTGCCCGCAGGCGAGGTGGACAAAGAGAACCTGCCCGCATTTCTCCGGTCGTACTCCCCCGGCGCACGCGATGAAGTCCACGTGACGGGTGACCGGGTACTGGTGGTCAACAGGTCTCGCGTCCCCGGCAATCGGTCGCCGGAGACCGAGGTGGTCACCATTCGTGATAGGACCGAATTGCAAGGCGCCCTGGGCGAACTCGACTCGATGAAGGTGTTCACCGAATCGCTGCGATCGCAGGCTCACGAATCGGCGAACCGCCTGCACACCATCGTGACGCTGGTGGAGATGGGACGCGGCGACGAGGCCGTCCGCTTCGCCACCACCGAATTGGAGTTGTCGCAGAAGTTGGTCGACCGGCTGTCCGAATCGGTCGGTGAACCCGCACTGGCCGCCCTGTTGCTGGGCAAGAGCGCTCAGGCCGATGAACGGGGTATCGAGTTGACGATCACCGACGACACCGTGATTCCCTCGGACAACGAGCACGCTGTGTTGTCGGGCCAAGAACTCGTCACCGTGGTGGGCAACCTTGTCGACAACGCCTTGGATGCATGCGACCGGTCCGACCCCTGGGTGGAGGTGACCGTACGGCAAGATGGCGAACATCTGCTGATCCAGGTCGCCGACAGTGGCCCGGGCATGGACGCCGAGGAATTCAGCAAAGCGAGGCAACGCGGATACTCCACCAAGTCCGGTGGCGAAGCGGGCAGGCGCGGACTGGGTTTGGCGCTCGTGTCCCAGGTTGTCGATCGCCACGAAGGGACCCTCACTGCCGAGGTGACGTACGGCTCGGTTGTCACCGTCACCTTCGGCCCGCCGGCATGATCAACGTTCTCGTCGTCGAAGACGAACCGCTGATCGCCGAAGCCCACCGCACGTATCTGGGCCGGATCGACGGCTTTTCCGTTGTCGCCGTGGTGCATACGGCGCAGGACGCCATGCGATCGGCCGCAGAGGCCGCGACAACGACAACACCCATCGACCTCGTACTCCTCGATCTGGGACTGCCCGACGCCAGCGGGATCGACCTGGCATCAGCACTGTCAGGGTTACGCCCGGCTCCGGACATCATCGCCATCACGTCCGAACGAGATCTGGAGATGGTGCGAGCCGCCGTGGCCCACGGGGCGCTGGCGTACCTGCTCAAACCGTTCACGTTCGCCGCTTTCCGCGACCGCCTCGAGCGGTACCAGCGTTATCGACAGGCGTTGCCCGCGGGCACCGACGCGGCCAGCCAGATCGAGGTCGACCGGGCGATCGCCGAATTGCGGGGCACCACAGACAAATCCACGGCCCCGAAAGGCGCGGCACCCGGCACCACCGACGAGATAGCCCGCCGGATCCGCGACAGTCCCGAAGGTCTCACCGCCGCCGAGGCCGCCAACGAGGTCGGCGTGTCGCGGGTGACGGCCTGGCGTTATCTCGAACGCCTGGCCGACGAGGGAACCCTCTCTCGCCACACGGACTACGGCAATGCCGGTCGACCCAAGATCCGTTACCAGTGGCGGCGCTGAGCGGCTATGTCTCGCACGCCACCCCGTCGCCATCGCGGTCGAGGGCGGGCCGATAGCCGGCTTCTCCCTGCATGATCGGAGCAGCACCTGCCGCTTTCACCGCTGTGCAGTTCTCGTAATAGACCGCTCCGGCGTTGCTATCGGGTGCAACGGGCACGTACACCGGTGTCGACGTCCGCGGCATGACAGGCAGTGGCGCCTGAGTCGCAGCGTTCGTGTCCGGAATGCCTCGGGTGACCGGAACCTCCACGATGGAGGTCACCACTGAGGTCACTATTCGGGTCGGCGGTGCCGCGGTCGTCGTGGTCGTGGTCGCGGTGGTGGTTGTCGATGTTGTCTTCGGCGGTGACGTCACCGCAGGTGTCGACGCTTCGGCCACAGTTTTCGGTTTTTCATCAGACTGCTCCTCCGAAGGAGCCACGAGGCCGACGATCATGAGGAGTGCGAAGACAGCAGCAACAATCCACGGCCATTTCCGCTTCTTCTTCGGTGGCTGCCCATATGGAGACCCGCCGGTTGGCCGATCCCAGTTATCGGGCATGGAGAACTGTTGCGTCATGAGAATGAAAACCTTTCGGAAGGGTAATGAAAAGCGCTGCTACCAGCGACTTCCCCACCGGTCCGAGCCATTCACCCACCTATATCGGTGAGCCACCAGTTCGTTACACACACCGCCCGTCTGTGGCTTTTCGAGTTGTTCCTGCTTTCCCCCCGCCTGCTCTTGTCAGCGCTGAGATGTTGCTGTGGCCGGCCATGGCGCGGAGTTTGCCCTCGGCGATCAACGGGTATCTGCCGGATCGAGTCAGATCATGGTCGTAGCTATGAAAGGACAACCGATGGTGTCGGAAACACACGTCCGGGAACTTCTCGAGAGTTCGTTCGAGGATGCGCATCTGATCTTGGAGATGGGTCAGCTGTCGGTCATCGACGGCGCCAGCGCGGAGAAGGATGAGTCGGCGCTGGTGGTCGCCACCGCGCGCGAATTGCGCGAGACTCACGACGTCGCGCACGTCAACGACGAGGAGCTGACATCCATCGCCGCGCTCCTCGACGACCGGATCGCCAAGCTCGGAGCCTGATCGCCGGACGCGTCACAGTGCGCTCGAATAGCGGATGGCGGTAGGGCCAACAGCCCGTGAACAAACTAGAGGGTCCGACGTGCGCGCCGTACGGTCAAAGGTATGAACCCCGAGGATCAAGAGCAGCAGCAGATCGAGCAGATCGCCGACAAACTGGCGGACAAGCACGCGGATGTGCCGACGGAAGCTGTCGCCGAGGTCGTCGAGGACGCGTACCGGAAGTTCGATGGCCAACCGATCCGCGACTTCGTCCCACTTCTCACCGAACGCCGGGCAGAAGAAGAACTCGGCGGAAACCCGATCGCCACGCCTGAGTCCCTCGAAGAATCGAGCTGAGGGCTACTACGTCGAGGAAACGGGAAGCGCCATCACGCGCTTCCCGCGGTTTCCTTTGGCCGACCCGCAGACTGCAGAGCGCGAAGGTCTGCGGCCTCGGCTTCGAGATCTGCGTGACTGATCACGCGCGCCATCACGATGGCGACAAAGATCGAGATCAATACCCAAGCGGCTACGGCGACGCCTATCCATAAGAACACGTCGAAAGTATGGCCCACTATCCCGAATTGGGAAACTGTTCTTTTAGAAGTAATTTCGAATTGATCGTCACGATCATAGTTTATGATTCTGACGATCAAAACCGTCGGATTTCAAAGCCTGTTCGAACAATGTCGAATCCGATTCACGGCCTGTTCCCACCCTGATCGTCCCACCACGACAGCCTTCCTGCAACGTTGCCCCTGGCTGGTGAGCCGCAGACCAGCGGGCTGTCTTGCGTGCGGCACCAGGCCGGTGTGCGGTCCGCAAGACTCCGCGGGGTCACCTTGCCGTAGCTTTCCGGAGCCGCAGCGTGGGGGTGTAGCCGTCGGGTTCGTTCGTCTCGCCCTCGAACATCGCCCGACCCGACCACGTCGAGGGATTCAATTGCGAACCCTTACTAAGCGGGTTGAATTGGTTCTGCGAACGAATTAGTCAGCGACTCAAATTGATCTTCGCCGACAAAGCCGATTGAACAATTCAGTTTTACCATTGTGGCGATTCGAAACAGGCCTGCGGCAATCGCGGGTCCGTTCAGCACCCCCACCGTGGACACACCTGCTCACCGAGCCAGGGTGTCGTACGCTCGCACCTGTGGGCATAACGAACGACGATGTACAGCACCTACGGCGATGCGTGGATCTGGCACGCGAAGCGCTGGCGGCCGGCGATGAACCCTTCGGTTCAGTGCTCGTGAGCGCAGACGGCCGAACACTTTTCGAAGACCGCAACCGCGTCAAAGACGGCGACAACACAAGGCATCCCGAGCTGACGATCGCGTTATGGGCAGTGGAGAACATGGAGCCGGCCGCGCGGGCCGCGGCCACGGTGTACACCTCCGGAGAGCATTGCCCGATGTGCGCCGCGGCGCACGCGTGGGTCGGACTGGGCCGAATTGCCTATGCGGTGTCGTCGTCTCAATTGTCGGAGTGGCTCGCGGAATGGAATGCTCCTCCCTCACCGGTCGCCGGGCTGCCGATCAACACCGTTGCGCCCCAATTGCCGGTAGACGGACCGGCTGATGCTCTGGTCGACGAGATGCGGGCCCTGCACGCACAGCGATTCAGCGTTTAGCCGGAACCCTGTCGTGCTCTCCGACCGGCGGTGTGTAGCACCCACCGCTCAAGTCGGTTCAGGTCTCGCCCGCCGACGTCCCTTCGTGGCCTCCACCGGATCGATCGACCCGCCCGACCACTCGGCGGCCATCGCAAGGCTTGCCTGCCGGCCCGAATGAACGTGATGGAAGGCTGATTCGGCCGCACGGTCGGCGTCGTGGGCCGCGATGGCGGCAAGAATTTCCTCGTGCTCGTGGCATTGGCGGCCCGGATCCCGGTCTTTTGTCAGATGAAAGAGCCACTGCGTGCGCGCCTCCAGAGGGCGCAGCAGCGACTCCAGCAGAGGGTTCGCGGACAGGTCGACGATCATTTGGTGGAACTTGGCATTGGCCGCTGCGATCGCTGGGCGGTCCCGCTTCAGCGTCGCGGCACGAGCGGCTTCGAGTTGCTCCGACAACCGGGCGAGACCTTCCTCGTCGGCGCGCTCGGCAGCAAGCCGGGCGGCAAGGACTTCGAGACTCTCGCGCACGTCGAACAGATCTCGGACATCGTTCTCGCTGAAGGGCGAGACGATTGCACCTTGTCTCGGCACCAAAACCACCAGTCCGTCCTGCTGCAGCAACTGCAACGCCTCGCGCAGCGGGATACGCGAGACATCAAGTTCTGCGGCGAGATCGCGCTCCACCAGCCTCGACCCCGGCGCCAGCCGCAGATCTACGATCTGGCGCCGAATCTCCTCATACGCGTGCTGGCGCAAAGACTTTCGATCGTTTGCCGAACCCGTCAGCTCTTCTACCGCAGGCATGAACACCAAGTCCTCTCGCGGATTTCGCCTCGTTCAGCCGAGTCTAGCCAGACCCACTTAGCGGTATACCAATAACTAACCGGCTCGTAATCGGATGGAAACACTCAGCCCCCACTCTTCTCGTAACGGTATACCGCTAAAACACAGCGGCCGACGATCAGGAGACACGATGAGATTTCGATCCACAACCGTCCGCGTACCAGTGGCGCTGCTCGCGGCCGGAGCCATTGCGGTAGGAATGTCAGGGTGCGGCACTTCGGGCGCCGACGCCAACGACGGGAGCCTGTCCGTCGGAGTCTTCTTCCCCGGCTCGGTCACCGACACCGGGTTCATGGAGTCGGGCTACCTCGGATACCAGAGGGTCGAGAAGGCACTCGGTGACCAGGTTGACCTCAGTTATGTCGAGCAAGTCGCACCAGCCGACTACCAGCAGGCATTGCAGCGCTTCGCATCTGAGAACGAATTGGTCATCTCGGTCGGCGGCCAGACCGACGCCGACGTGCGTAAGATCGCCCCGCAGTTCCCAGACGTGAAGTTCGTCGAAATCGGTGGACCTTCCGACGCCGAACCGATGGACAATCTCGCCTACTACGATCCGCAGCAGGCCGAAGCCGAATTCCTTTCCGGCGCAGTGGCAGCGGCTTCATCGGCCACCGGAACGGTCGGATTCGTCGGAGGCGTCGAGCTACCGGCCATCGTCAATGCGGCCAAGGCGTTCTCGAACGGGGCTACGTTTGTCCGACCCGATGTCAAGGTTCTCAGCCCCCAATATGTCGGCGACTTCAACGATCCCGCCAAAGCCAAACAGGCTGCGGGCACCGCCTACGCGGGAGGTGCCAACATCCTCGGTCAGATCGTCAACCTCGGCAAACAAGGCATCGAACAAGCTGCACGCGACTCGGGCAATCGTATGGTCGGCGGACCGATTCCCGGAGATTGCGCAAACCCGGTATACGCAGGTTTTGTCCGCACCGACATCGGGACCGAGATCGAATACGCCGTCTCTTCAACGCTCGACGGCTCCTGGGAGGCTGCACAAGTTCCGTTCGGTCTGACAACAGACAAGGGTGGCAGCGACTTCATCCTCTGCTCGCAAGACCCGGCCGCCACCAAGGCGCTGACCGACGCAAAGGCGGCGCTGACATCCGGCTCCGTCACGGCATACTGAAACGGCCGACGCGATGACCCCAGCAACCAGCCCGCTGTTGACGCTCGATCGAATCGGTAAGTCGTATGGCAGTGTTCGCGCGCTCGACGACGTCACCATGGCCGTCGAACGGGGCACGGTGCACTGCATCCTCGGAGAGAACGGTGCAGGCAAGTCGACACTGTGCAACGTCGTGTACGGAACGGTGTCTGCGGACCAGGGCAGTATGACCATCGACGGAACCCCGTACCGCCCTTCGACACCGGCAGCGGCACTCGAGTCCGGCGTCGCCATGGTGCATCAGCACTTCTCACTCATCCCCACGATGACAGTGGAGGACAACCTGTTGTTGGGCCGGCGAGGTTTTCGCCAGCCACACGATGAGGTGGAGCAGGGCCTGGCGCGCATAGCCGATTCGTACGGATTGACCGTGGACCGCACCGCCCGCGTCAGTGACCTTCCGATCGGCGCACGACAGCGGGTGGAGATCGTCAAAGCCCTGCTTCGACGGCCAGACCTCATCCTGCTCGACGAACCGACTGCGGTGCTCGACCCCGGTGAGATCGACTCGCTGATCGAGACCTGCAATGCCCTTGCCGCCGATGGCAAGTCGGTTGTCCTGATCACCCACAAACTCGGAGAGGTCGCCCGCGTGGCCGATGCGGCGACTGTGCTCCGAGGCGGGACGGTCGTCGGCGGAGGCCGGCTGTCGCAGACACCGCTGGACTCCTTGCTCGACCTGATGCTCGGTGGCGCACAACCTGTTGCGTCCGAACGACGCCCGTCATCGCCACCGCATCACGCAGCACCCTGCTTGGAGGTCAGGGGCGTCACGCTGTCCCGCCCAGATGGCAGCACTGCCCTGTCAGACGTCGATTTGACTGTCCACTCAGGAGAGATCGTTGGTATCGCAGGTGTCGAAGGCAATGGCCAGTCGGAGCTGGCGGCAGTGTTGTCCGGGTCCGTCGCCGCTGATCGCGGAACAGTCAGTGTCGACGGGCTCGACATCACCGAACACACTCCGGCGCAGCGCACCCGTGCGGGCATGGGTGTCATTCCCGAAGACCGGCACGCCGAGGGCATGGTCGCCGAACTATCACTTGCCGAGAACTACGCACTCGGCCGATTGAGCGACTACCGGCGCTGGGGCCTACTGGATCGCCGGCGTATGAGAGCTGATGCCGCGCAGGCCATCACGGAGTACTCGATCCGCGCCGATGGTCCCGACATCCCCATCGGATCATTGTCCGGCGGCAACCAGCAGAAGGTTGTGCTGGCCCGGGAATTGTCGACCCCGGGGCTGCGTGTCGTCGTCGCGGCTCAACCCACCCGTGGGCTCGACGTCGGTGCCGTCGCCTTTGTGCTCGACCGTCTTCGGGACGCCGCGGCGTCTGGCGCCGCAGTGTTGGTGATCTCCAGCGAGATCGACGAGCTCGTCACCCTCTGCTCGCGCATTGTCGTCGCCTACCGCGGCACCATCCGCGGGTCTGTCGACTCCGAGTCTTCCTCTGCCACAAACGACATCGGCGAGCTCATGATGGGGGTGGCAGGATGATGCCGACGGCTGTTCTGCTTCGTACCAAACTGCGGCAGGGCGATTGGGCCCACAGTCCTCTTGTGGTCGCCGTCGTTGCCTTGGTGATCGCCGCAGGCATCGGACTGCTGTTGGCCGCAGGCGCTGGGGCCGGGCCCGCCGAGGTCATCGACGCCCTCATCCAGGGAACATTCGGCTCGCCCTTCGCCGTCGGCACCTCGCTGAACAACGCTGCCATCATCATGTTCATCGCGGCGGGCTTCACCGTCGCTTATCGGGCCGGTCTGGTGAACGTCGGAGGCGAAGGCCAGATCTGTCTCGGCGGCATTGCTGCCACTGCGGTGGGCGTGACCATCCCCGACGCCATGCCTCTCTTCCTTGGAGTCACCCTGGCGCTGGTGGCTGCCGTATTGGCCGGCGCAAGTTGGGCGGCCATTGCGGCGTGGCTCTATGTTCGGCGCGGTACCAGCGAGATCATCACCACCCTGCTGCTCAACTTTGTCGGCCTGGCGTTGGTTGTGTTGATGGTCCAGGAGCCGAGCTTGCTCCGGCAGCCGATGACCTCGTCGGAGACGCTCCCGCAGTCGGAGTCGCTGAGCGAAGCGAGCCACCTCCCGCTACTGGGATTGACCAAATCGCCGGCCACCGTGGCCATCGTCATTGCGCTCCTTGCCATCACGGCCGTCGGAGTGGTTTTGCGGCACAGCGCAATCGGACTACGGCTCCGCTCAGTGGGACTGTCACCGACTGCATCGGGTCGACTGGGTGTCCCAGTTGATCGCGTCCGTTTCCTGGGGCTCTCCACCGCAGGTGGATTCTCCGGGCTGGCCGGTGGAATCCTTGTCACGTCCGCCCCGTTCGTCTTGGCCGAAGGGTTCTCGTCAGGCTTCGGTTTCACCGGCCTCGTGGTCGGTTTGCTTGCCCGCGGGTCGATGACAGCAGTTGCCGGGGTGTCGCTGTTCCTGGGATTCCTGGTTGCCGGCGGTATCAATCTGCAGTTGGCCGCGGGAGTTCCGTCCTCCACCGTGACCGTGGTGCAGAGCGTGCTGATCATCTTGATCGCGGGCGCTGCCTTGTGGACCACCCGGTCGAGATCAGTGGCGCCCCCCGAGGCCACTTTGGCACCCGCCATCACAGCCCCCGCAAAGGCGACGTCATGAACATCGACATGCTCACCCAGGTCCTCACCAGCGGGGTGGCCTTCGCGATCCTGCTCATCGTGGCCGCAGCAGGTGAATCGATCAGCGAACGTGCAGGCGTGCTCAACCTCAGCATGGAGGGCATCATGCTCACCGGCGCTTTCGCGAGCGTGTTGGCCTCTGCCACACTTGATTCGGCGATGCTCGGCCTCGTCAGCGGCGTGCTTGCGGCTCTCATCTTCGGCATCATCCAGGCGTTGCTGACGGTGCGGTTCCGAGCCGACCAGATCGTTGTCGGAATTGCCGGCAACGCATTGGCTCTGGGGTTGACCACCTACGGTGCCCGCATCTTCCTCGAGGACGGCAAAGGCCAGGGTGTACCCGGCTTCAACGGCGTCGATATCCCCTTGCTGACCGACATCCCGATCGTCGGTCCGGCCCTGTTCGGACAATCAGTCCTCGGCTACCTCTGTGTGCTCGTGGTCATCGCGCTGGCGCTGCTGTTCTCCGGCAAGACCATGGCGGGCATCCGCGTGGACGCCGTCGGCGAGGACGCCACATCGGCCGGCTGGACAGGATTGTCCGTCAACAAGATCCGGGCCGCGTGCGTCTTGCTGGCTGCCGCAACAGGCGGTCTCGCAGGATCTCAACTGGCCCTCTCGGAAGTGCAGTCGTTCAGCGAGAACATGACTGCCGGCCTCGGGTACCTCGCCGTGGTCGCAGTGATCGCAGGACGGTGGAAAGTGATCGGAATCGTGTGGGCGTGCCTGTTCTTCGGGATCGCCCGATCGCTTCAGTTCGCCTTGCCTGCCGTCGGAGTCGACATCCCCTACGCGATCTTGCTGATGCTGCCGTACGTCATCGCCATCGTCGCGATCAGCGGCGTGGTCGGTGGCCGTCGAGCCCCGTCGTGCCTCACCGTGCCGTACGCCGGCCGTTCCTGAACCTCTTTGCCCCGGAAGGCGACATGACCCTCATCCTCACCCACTCCGACATCGACGCGCTCATCGACCGGACTTCGGTCTACCGCGCCGTGGAGCAGGCTCACGCTGATCTGACATCAGGTGCTGCGAGTAACCCCGCTCCCCCTCAGTTGCCGATCGCCGACGGCGGCACCGCCCTCCCGATGGTGGCGTCGTCAGAACCGTTGGGCGCCAGCGTCGTCAAGATGTTGTCGGACATGCCGGCCAATGTCGGCCGCGGGCTCCCGAGTCAGCGATCGACCATCCTGCTGATGTCGGCACAGACCGGCGAGTGCGAAGCAGTACTCGACGGCCGCCTCATCACAGCCATCCGTACTGCTGCGGCGAGCGCGGTGGCGACGGCTCACCTTGCCACGCAACGGAGCTCGATTCTGGGGCTCATCGGTGCCGGAACCCTCGCGGTGGAGCACGCCCGCGCCATCTGCCAAATCCGGAACATCGAGAAGGTTCTGGTGTGGTCACGGTCGGCGTCAACCGTCGACAGCTTCCGCCGTCGGACAGCCGATCTCGACATCCAGATCGAATACGCCGAATCCCCTCGGTCTATTCTCGCCTCCGCCGACATCGTCTGCACACTGACGCCGTCGCGCGAACCGATCGTCGAGGGCGCCTGGTTCCGCCCGGGCCTGCACCTGAACGCCGTCGGCGCTCCTCCTCGCGCGGACCACCGTGAGATCGACGGCCCCGGGATCGGCAGCAGCCGGCTGATCGTCGACAGCATTCCGACCGCACTCACCAAATCGGGAGATGTCCTGGTGGCGATCGCCGAAGGCCACTTGCAGACGCAGGACGTCGATGTCGAACTCGGCGATGTGATCGTGAATCCCGCTCTCGGCCGCCAAAGCGACGACGACATCACCCTGTTCAACTCCGTCGGAATCGGTCTACAGGATCTGGTGACCGCCCGGACGCTGGTCGATGTGGCGATGCAAAAGGGTGTCGGGGCGAGTGTGCGGTTGAATGCTTGAGAGGTCGGTGTAAATGATGGTGCGCGCAGAGGGATTTGAACCCCCGACCGCTGGTGTGTAAGACCAGAGCTCTACCGCTGAGCTATACGCGCGGGGCGACCGAACCGAAGGCGAGTTCGACCGGCCGCGACGGCGAGAGAAAACATGGACTCGCCGCCCGTCCGACACCCGAAGGCGTCAGACACCTTCAAGAATCTAGCGCGGCCAGGGCTTTCTCCCAAAGCGACTGGTCACGGACCTGCCCGGCGGCCATCTGCTCGGAGAACGCGATGTGTCCGGTCTTGTCGATGACGAAGGTGCCGCGGTTGGCGTAGCCCTTGTCCTCGTTGAAGACGCCATACAGCTGAGCGACACGGCCGTGGGGCCAGAAGTCCGCGAGAATCGGGAAGAGATACCCCTGGGCCGCCGACCACACCTTGTGAGTGGGCGATGTGCCCACCGACACCGCGATGAACGCCGAGTTGTCGTTTTCGAAGTCCGGCAGCCGATCGCGCACCATGCTCAGTTCACCTTCGCAGGTGCCGGTGAACGCCATCGGGAAGAACACCAGCAGCACGTTCTTCTTACCGAAATAACTGGAGAGGGTGATGTCCTGATTGTTCTGATCACGCAACGTGAAGTCAGGAGCCGCGGTTCCCACCGCGAGCTCCTGATGAGCGGAGTCGGTCATGCCTTCTTGCCGGCTCGCGTCTTCGGTTGAACCAGACGAGATCCCAGCCAATCACCGAAACTCACGGCACTGGTCTGGGTGAGGCCCGCGGTCGGCGCGGCTTCGGCGACCTCACTGGGGTCGACGTAACCGTCACTTCCGGTCTTCGGCGACAACACCCACACGAACCCGTCGTCGGCGAGCGGCGTGATGGCATCCATCAGGGCGTCGACCAGATCGCCGTCACCGTCCCGCCACCACAGCACCACCATGTCGACGACCTCGTCGGAGTCCTCGTCCACCATCTCGGCGTCGATGGCATCCTCGATGTCGGCACGCAGGTCGTCGTCGGTGTCCTCGTCCCACCCCAGCTCCTGCACGATCATGCCCGCTGTCACTCCCAGCTTCTGGACGCGATCACCATCTGAAGCGGCAACCAACGCGACGACCTCCTGTCAGTAGAAAAATAGGCGAACACTGTCCGTGTCCGCTTCGATGACTCAAGCGAACAGGGTAAACCCCCAAGTTGCAAGCCGAATGGCACCTTTTTCAACCGGCAACTTTCCCGCACGCGTCCACAGCCTTGTTCCTGGCGTCGATCCACTTGTCCGCCGGATCGTTGAGGCCGGCCCGATATTCGTTCCTCACCGCGGCCACCAACTCCCGGTTGCGGTCGAGGAAATTCCGTACGAGAGTCTGCACGGGCTGCTCGACGCCGCCCACCAGTTTCGCGGTAATTGCCTGCTCACCGGCGGTGAGCTGGTCGACCACCACCCGACTGCTGTCGCCCATCTGCGAATAGGACTGCACGTCATTGAGTTTGGTGACGAACTCGTTGTAGCCGTTGAGCATGGTCACCACAGTGGTGGTGAATTGCGCGCAGAGGCCGACCGTCAGCGTGCGCGCAGCCTCGGCGGCCCTCGACGATTCTGCGATCCTCGATTGCTCGGCCGCGACCGACACGTCGCTCTGATAGGCGCGCACGTCGCTGGGATCGACGCCACTGGAACCGTCGACGGTGGTGGCACATCCGGTGAAAAGTGCCCCGGCCACCACAACGCCGACCACCCACCTGGACTTCACAGAGCAGATACTGCCCCATGTACCGCTCGAACATCCAGAGCAACACATGTAGGTTCGGCTAGTTTGCCGTCCTCCGATGCCAACGAACATCACATGCGGCACGATTGAGAGAACGCCGAGGACCTCACCAGGGTCCAGCGCCACATTTGGTTTCTGGCAGCCACCCTGCCGGACGACTCGAGGAGAAGACCAGCGTAGTGACTGACAGCACGAAAGCACCGAAGAACCAGCAGCGGGTTCGCGTCATCCGAGAAGGAGTCGCGTCCTACCTCCCGGACATCGACCCGGATGAGACCACTGAATGGCTGGAGTCCTTCGACGGTCTACTCGAGAACGCCGGCCCCGGCCGGGCCCGGTACCTGATGCTTCGCCTGCTCGAGCGCGCCGGGGAGAAGCGGGTCTCGATCCCGGCCCTCACCTCCACCGACTACGTCAACACCATCCCCACCGAGAGCGAACCCTGGTTCCCCGGTGACGAAGAAGTCGAACGCCGCTTCCGCGCTTTCATCCGCTGGAATGCAGCAATCATGGTGCACCGCGCACAGCGTCCCGGCGTCGGCGTCGGCGGCCACATCTCCACCTATGCCTCGTCGGCCGCGCTGTACGAGGTCGGCTTCAACCACTTCTTCCGCGGCCAGGACCACGCCGGTGGCGGCGACCAGATCTTCATCCAGGGTCACGCCTCCCCCGGCATCTACGCACGCGCGTTTCTCGAGGGCCGCATCGACGAGAAGCGGATGGACGGGTTCCGTCAGGAGCACTCCCACGCCGGCGAGGGCGGTGGCCTGCCGTCATACCCCCACCCTCGGCTGATGCCCGACTTCTGGCAGTTCCCGACCGTGTCCATGGGCCTGGGCCCGATGAACGCGATCTATCAGGCGCGGTTCAACCATTACTTGAATGACCGCGGCATCAAAGACACCAGCGATCAGCACGTCTGGGCATTCCTCGGCGACGGCGAGATGGACGAGCCGGAGTCACGCGGCCTGGCGCACGTCGCCGCAACCGAAGGCCTCGACAACCTGACGTTTGTCGTCAACTGCAACCTGCAGCGCCTCGACGGCCCGGTGCGCGGTAACGGCAAGATCATCCAGGAACTCGAGTCGTTCTTCCGCGGGGCCGGTTGGAACGTCATCAAGGTCGTCTGGGGTCGCGAGTGGGACTCGCTGCTGCACAAGGACCGCGACGGCGCGCTGGTGAACCTGATGAACAGCACCCCCGACGGTGACTTCCAGACCTACAAGGCCAACGACGGTGCCTACGTCCGCGACCACTTCTTCGGCCGCGACCCGCGAACCAAGGAGCTCGTCAAAGACCTCAGCGACGCCGACATCTGGAACCTCAAGCGCGGCGGCCACGACTACAAGAAGGTCCACGCGGCCTATGCCTCGGCGCTGGCGCACAAGGGCCAACCGACGGTGATCCTGGCGCACACCATCAAGGGCTACACACTCGGCAAGCACTTCGAGGGCCGTAATGCCACACACCAGATGAAGAAGCTGACCCTCGACGATCTCAAGGACTTCCGCGACAGCACGCGCATCCCGATCAGCGACGCCGAGCTCGAAAAGGATCCTTATCTGCCGCCGTACTACCACCCCGGCAACGACGCGCCCGAGATCCAGTACATGCTCGATCGCCGTAAGGCGCTCGGCGGTTTCCTGCCCGCTCGGCGCACCAAGAGCAAGGTGCTCAAGCCGGACACCGCGCCGGCGCTGAAACTGGCCGCGAAAGGTTCGGGCAAGCAGCAGGTCGCCACGACCATGGCCGTCGTCCGCATCTTCAAGGAACTGATGCGCGACAAGGAAGTCGGCAAGCGCCTCGTGCCGATCATCCCCGACGAAGCCCGCACCTTCGGTATGGACTCGTGGTTCCCGTCGCTCAAGATCTACAACCGCAACGGTCAGCTCTACACCTCCGTCGACGCCGAGCTGATGCTCGCGTACAAGGAGAGCTCGGTCGGGCAGATCCTGCACGAGGGCATCAACGAAGCCGGTTCCACGGCATCGTTCACCGCTGTAGGTACGTCGTATGCAACACACGACGAGCCGATGATCCCGCTGTACATCTTCTATTCGATGTTCGGCTTCCAGCGCACCGGCGATGGACTGTGGGCGGCTGCCGACCAGATGGCGCGAGGATTTGTCCTGGGAGCCACCGCCGGTCGCACCACACTCACCGGTGAAGGTCTGCAGCACGCAGACGGGCATTCGCTGCTGCTCGCGGCGTCGAACCCGGCAGTGGTGGCCTACGACCCGGCGTTCGGATACGAGCTCGGGCACATCATCGCCGACGGCCTGCGCCGAATGTACGGGGAAGATCCCGAGAACATCTACTACTACATCACCATCTACAACGAGCCGATCAGTCAGCCGGCGCAGCCCGACAACCTCGACGTCGCCGGACTGCTCAAGGGCATCTACCGCTACGCCGAAGCTCCCGAAGGCAAGGAGTACCCGGCGAACATCCTGGTCTCCGGCATCACCATGCCCAGTGCGCTCAAAGCACAAGAGTTGCTGGCAGAGGAATGGAACGTGGGCGCAAACGTCTACTCGGTGACGTCGTGGAACGAGCTGTCCCGTGATGGCGTGGAGTACGAGAAGGCATCGCTCCGCGATCCCGACGGTGAGCACCAGCAGCCGTACGTGACCGAAGCGCTCACCGAAGCCGCGGGTCCGTTCGTCGCGGCCAGCGATTTCATGCGTGGGGTTCCCGAACTGATCCGCGCCTGGGTTCCCGGCACCTATCTCACCCTCGGTACCGACGGATTCGGTTTCTCCGACACCCGGCCGGCCGCGCGCCGGTTCTTCAACGTCGACGGTGAGTCGATCGCGGTGGGTGTGCTGTCGGCGCTGGCCCGCGACGGCCACATCGAGGCCAAGGTCGCTGCCGAGGCCGCCGCGAAGTACAAGATCGACGACGTACTCGCAGCGCCGAAGCAGACGAGCGACCCGGGTCCCGGCGCCTGAGCCGAGTCCCACTCCGCCCGTCGAGGGGATCGCCTGCAGGCAGCGTCCGACCTGAAACCGTCCCGCTGACATAGATTGGTCAGATGGATGAGTCACGTGCGGTCGAGCAGCCCGCCGGCGATCTCTTCGGGCCGAGGGGTGCCCATGTGCCCGCCCCGGCCAACGTGCACGACGCATTGCCGGACACGCTGCTCCGCCGGGTGAAGCAGTACAGCGGTCGGTTGGCCACCGAGGCGGTGCACTCGATGCAAGACCAACTGCCGTATTTCGCCGACCTCGAGGCAGGTCAGCGAGCCAGTGTGCAGCTGGTCGTTCAGACCGCAGTGGTCAACTTCGTCGAGTGGCTTCAGGATCCCGAAGGCAACGTGAAGTTCACGGTGCAGGCGTTCCAGGTGGTGCCGCAGGATCTGGCGCGGCGGATCAGCTTGCTGCAGACCGTCGAGATGGTCCGGGTGGCCATGGAGTTCTTCGAGAAGTGGCTGCCACTTCTAGCCCGAAACGACGCCCAGCTGCGCGCACTCACCGAATCGGTGCTGCGCTACGGGCGCGAGATCGGGTTCGCGGCGGCATCCATCTACGCATCCGCAGCCGAATCACGCGGTGCGTGGGATTCGCGGCTCGAAGCACTGGTCGTCGACGCCGTGGTGCGCGGCGACTCCGGACCCACCTTGTTGTCGCGGGCGGCTGCGCTGAACTGGGACACCGAAGCCACCGCAACGGTGCTGGTCGGTATGCCGCCACCCGAGCGCAACGTGTCGGTTCCCTTGGCGGTGCACAACACTGCCCGCCAGCACGACCGCGCGGCGTTGTCCGTCGTCCAGGGCAGCCTGCTGGTCGCCATCGTCAGCGGGCCGGTGGCCGTGAGCGAGCCATTTGTCATCGATCTGCTGAATCTCTTTGCCGAGGGGCCGGTGGTGATCGGCCCGACAACACCCAATCTCGGGGCCGCGCACACCAGCGCCATCGACGCCCTCGCCGGTATCGAGGCAGTGGCGGGTTGGCCCAGCGCTCCGCGGCCGGTGCATTCCTGGGAGTTGCTGCCGGAGCGGGCATTGCTCGGCGATCAGACCGCGATGACGACCCTCAACGACTCCCTGATCACCCCGTTGACCAAAGGCGGCGACACTTTGACCGTCACGCTGGACGCCTACCTCGACTCCGGAGGGTCGGTGGAGTCCTGTGCCCGGGAGCTCTTCGTCCATCCAAATACTGTCAGATATCGACTAAAGCGGATTTCGGACATAACTGGCCGCGATCCGATGAACCCACGAGATGCGTACGTACTTAGGGTTGCCACAACTGTCGGCAGATTGGCACGAGTTCGACACGACATGCGCACAGTTTTCTCTTCAGTCACACGCGCAACAGGACACTGAGGACCAAGGTGACAATTGTGCATCACTTCACATTTGGCTAACGCATATCGATGTGGTGACGATGCAGGCACGCTGATGTGGTCATTTGTGGGAACCCCACAAAGGCCTTGCTCAAGGTTCATCGCGTCCAACACCCTCACCACACGCCAATAGGGTGTTCTCTTGTCACGTGCTCTCCTTGCTTGCGCCCGGACAGGGTTCCCAGACCGTCGGTATGCTCACCCCTTGGCTTGAGCTGCCCGGCGCCCGCGACCAGGTTTCGACCTGGTCGAAGATGACGAAACTCGACATCGCACGCCTCGGCACCACCGCGACGGCTGACGAGATCACCGATACCGCCGTCACCCAGCCGCTGGTGGTGGTGTCCGCACTGCTCGCATTCGACGAACTCTCCAAACGCTCTCCCCTGCCGGCCGACGCTCTCGTCGCCGGCCACTCTGTGGGCGAGCTGGCCGCAGCCGCCATCGCCGGCGTACTGACTGCCGATGAGGCCGTGGCCCTGGCTGCTGTTCGCGGCGCCGCGATGGCGAAGGCATGTGCACTCGAACCCACCACCATGGCTGCGGTGCTCGGTGGCGACGAAGCTGCCGTCCTGGCCCGTCTCGAAGAACTCGACCTGGTTCCGGCCAACCGCAACGCGGCGGGACAGATCGTCGCTGCGGGCGCAGTCGCGGCCATCGACGAGTTGATCGCGAACCCGCCGGAGAAGGCGCGCATCCGTAAGCTCGCGGTCGCCGGCGCCTTCCACACCAAATACATGGAGTCTGCGCAGGAAGCGGTCGCCCAAGCTGCTGCGGACATCGTCCCGCAAGACCCGAACAGGACGTTGCTCTCCAATTCCGACGGCCAGCCCGTCACCTCCGGGCGCGATGCGCTCGACAAACTGGTCGCCCAGGTCACCAGCCCGGTGCGGTGGGACCTGTGCTCGGCCACGATGCGCGAAAAAGCCACCACCGCGCTCGTCGAGTTGCCGCCCGCCGGCACACTCACCGGAATCGCCAAGCGCGAACTCAAGGGAACTCCCACCCGGGCCCTCAAGACCCCCGACGACCTCGAGGGACTCACCGATCTTGGATAGCGGTGGCGACGCACCTCGCGTCTCCATCCCCGGAAAGTGACAGACCAAGCACGCAGGTCGTCACAGTCCAACGCGGCGTTCGCACGCCGTCCGGAAGACACCCGCATTACGAAGAAGAAGGGAGCCACATAGTGGCCGCCGCACAGGAAGAAATCATTGCCGGACTCGCTGAGATCATCGAGGAGGTCACCGGCATTGAGCCCTCTGAGGTGACTGTGGAGAAGTCGTTCGTCGACGACCTTGACATCGACTCGCTGTCGATGGTCGAGATCGCAGTGCAGACCGAAGACAAGTACGGCGTGAAGATCCCCGATGAGGACCTCGCCGGACTGCGCACCGTCGGAGACGCTGTGTCCTACATCCAGAAGCTCGAAGCCGAGAACTCCGAGGCCGCCGACGCGATCCGCGCCAAGCTGGACGCCGACAAGACCGGTGAGTGACCAGTAGTGACTAACTCTCTTCGCGATTACTCCACCCTCGGCGGGAATTTCCCGAACGTCGTCGTGACATCGATGGTTGCCACCACTTCCGTCGGCGAAGACCTCGATTCCACGTGGAAGGGTCTTCTCGCCGGAGAGAGTGGCATCAAAACGCTCACCGACGACTGGGTCGAGGAGTACGACCTCCCGGTCCGGTTCGGTGGGCGGCTTGTCAAAGATCCGACTGACGAGGTCTCGCGGGTCCAGGCCCGCCGCATGGCCTACGTCGAGCGGATCGCCTACGTGATGGGCAAGCGTCTCTGGGTGCATGCCGGTGAGCCCGACGTCGAGAAAGATCGTCTCGGTGTTGTCATCGGCACCGGGCTCGGTGGCGGCGACGCTCTCATCGAGGCCGACAGGGTCATGAAGACCACGGGCAACTACCGCAAGGTGTCCCCGCTGGCAGTACCCATGTCGATGCCCAACGGTCCCGCCGCGGTCGTCGGCCTCGAGATCGGGGCCAAGGCCGGCGTCATCACGCCGATCTCCGCCTGTTCCTCGGGATCTGAGGCCATCGCCCACGCGTGGCGTCAGATCGTCATGGGTGACGCCGACATCGTCGTCACCGGTGGCGTCGAGGGTCACATCGACTCGGTGCCCATCGCGAGTTTCGCGATGATGCGTGCGATGAGCACCCGCAACGAGGACCCGGCCGCAGCCTCGCGCCCGTTCGACAAGGACCGCGACGGCTTCGTCTTCGGCGAAGCCGCTGCTCTCATGGTCATCGAGCGTGAGGACCACGCTCGTGCTCGGGGCGCGCACATCCACGCGCGCGTGCTCGGTGCGGGCATCACGTCCGACGGCTACCACCTGGTCGCACCCGACCCGGAGGGAACCGGCGCCGCGCGGGCGATGAAACGCGCGATGTCGACAGCTGGGCTGAGTGCATCGGACATCACCCACGTCAACGCCCACGCCACGTCCACCTCGGTGGGCGATACGGCTGAAGCGTTCGCGATCAACGCGGCCGTCGGCGATCATGCCGCGGTCTACGCACCGAAGTCTGCCCTCGGGCACTCCATCGGTGCGGTGGGGGCACTCGAATCGGTTCTGACCATCAAGGCCATCGAAGAGGGAGTCATCCCTCCGACCTTGAACCTCGACAATCAGGATCCGGAAATCAACCTCGACGTGGTTCACGGTGAACCCCGTTACGGCCAGATCGAATACGCCATCAACAACTCGTTCGGATTCGGTGGGCACAATGTCGCGCTCGCCTTTGGGCGCTACTGACCCGTTGCCCCCTGTTCCTTCACGACAGGGCGCTTGAAGATCTACCTGTAAGGAGATTCCATGACCACCATGGCCCCGATCACCAAGCACGAAGAGTCGGTCGATCCGCGAGATCCATTGCTGCGCTTGACCAATTTCTTCGACGAAGCGTCGATGTCGTTACTGCACCCCCGCGACAAGTCGGGAGTGCAGGCTGCAGTCGGGCGAGTCAACGGTGTTCGCACCGTCGCCTACTGCACCGACGGCACCGTGATGGGTGGGGCCATGGGGGTGGTGGGATGTAAGCACATCGTCAACGCCATCGACACCGCCATCGCCGAGCAGGCACCGGTCATCGGTATCTGGCATTCCGGCGGAGCGCGGTTGGCCGAAGGCGTCGAAGCACTGCACGCCGTCGGCGAGGTGTTCGAGGCGATGGTCCGCGCATCGGGTTACGTCCCGCAGATCTCCGTGGTCGTCGGCTTCGCAGCTGGCGGCGCCGCATATGGCCCGGCCCTCACCGACATCGTGATCATGGCCCCGGCCGGACGCGTGTTCGTCACCGGCCCCGACGTGGTCAAGAGCGTCACCGGCGAGGTCGTGGACATGGAGTCGCTCGGCGGCCCACTCACCCACGGCAAGAAGTCAGGCGTCTCGCACATCACCGCAGACTCCGAGCCCGACGCCTACTGGCGAGCTCGCCGACTCATCGCCACCTTCAGCCAGCAAGGACACTTCAGCCGTCAGAAGGCCGAAGCCGGCGACACCGACCTGCGGGCCCTGCTGCCCGAGTCGAACCGTCGCGCATACGACGTCCACCCGATCGTGCGGGCCCTGCTCGACACCGACATCGCGGCCGACGGCGAAACCGAGATCTCGAGTTTCGAAGAGCTGCAAGCAAAATGGGCTCCGAACATCACCATCGGGTTCGGCCGACTGTCCGGCCGAAGTGTCGGCGTCATCGCCAACAACCCGCTGCGCATGGGCGGCTGCCTCAACTCCGAGAGCGCCGAGAAGGCCGCACGTTTTGTGCGTCTCTGCGACGCATTCGGCATCCCTCTGATCGTGATGACCGACGTCCCGGGCTACCTCCCCGGCGTCGGCCAGGAATGGGACGGCGTCGTCCGACGTGGAGCCAAACTGCTCCACGCATTCGCCGAATGCTCGGTTCCCCGCGTCACCCTGGTCACCCGCAAGATCTACGGCGGCGCCTACATCGCGATGAACTCGCGTGCCCTCGGTGCCACCGCCGTGTTCGCATGGCCGGGATCCGAGGTCGCCGTCATGGGCGCCAAGGCCGCGGTCGGCATCCTGCACAAGAAAGCCCTGGCAGCAGCGCCCGACGACGAGCGCGAAGCACTGCACGAACGCCTCGCCGTCGAGCACGAAGCCATCGCCGGCGGCGTGGGTCGCGCACAGTCGATCGGCGTGGTCGACGAGATCATCGATCCCGCCAAAACCCGCAGCATCATCGCCGAAGCCCTGGCCTCGGCGCCGGCTCGGCGCGGACGCCACAAGAACATACCCCTGTAACTGTTCGCTTTGGTGTGGGCCTTAGTGCGTGCTCTTCGCTCGTCACGTGGCCGCTTCGCGACCGCGTTCCTCACTGCATCGCACGCGGCCCACACCTTCGCTCACGGGCGGCGCAGCCATAACAAACAAAGCGGGCCCGGACTTTTCAGTCCGGGCCCGCTTTTGTTTGTTCTGTACGTTCAGCCCACGCGCTGATGCAGCCAGGTGACCTCTGCGCCATCGCCACCCATGCGGAACGACTCGAGCGCCTCGTCCCACGCTGTGCCGAGCGCGGCATCGAGCGCGCCGGCCAATTCCATTCCGTCGGTGTGCGATTCGATGAGTGCGCGCAATTGCATCTCGCCCACGATCACGTCGCCGTTGGCGCTCATCGAACCGCGCCACAATCCGAGACCGGGCACATGGCTGAAGCGTTCACCGTCCACACCTTCACTGGCGTTCTCGGTGACCTCGAACCGCAGGACCGTCCACTCACGGAGAGCATTGGCCAGTCGGGCACCCGTACCCACGGGCCCCACCCAGTCCACCGTGGCACGCTGCAACCCCGGCCCTGCGTCCTGCGCCGACCATTTCAGGTTGGCGCGGGCGTCAAGGGTCGACGAAAGAGCCCACTCCACATGTGGGCACAACGCGACGGGTGAGGAGTGTATGTACACAACACCCGATGTCACGTCCGCAAACTGATTCAGATTGCGCACTTTCCACCTCCGGTTTCGACGAGAACGTCTTCCCCAACGTCTGTCGTACCCAGGAGCAGATATCACACCTTTGGTGTTTATTGTGCCTTAAGTGACCCGTGTTGCGCTAGTGCACGGTGATTTCAATGTGTCAGCGACTCGACAACCGAATCGTTGAACTCGCTCCACAAAGGCTTCGCCCACGGCCCGAAAGCTCGGTCGGTCAACACAACGCACGCTGCCGACAACGCCGGATCGACCCACAAGAACGTGCCCGACTGACCGAAGTGCCCAAAGGTTTCCGGGCTGTTGGCCGCACCGGTCCAGTGCGGATCCTTGTTCGAGCGCAGTTCGAACCCCAGACCCCAATCGCACGGACGGTGCTTTCCGTACCCGGGCACGAACCCGTCGAGGCCGGGAAACTGAACCGACGTCGCGTCGGCGAACAACGAGGACGACACCAGTTTGGGATTGAGCAGCTCGACCGCAAAAGCCGCAAGGTCCTCGACCGTCGAGTGCGCCATGTGCCCCGCCGACCCCTGCAATGACGTGGACCCCATGCCGAGCGGCTCGCACACGCCCTGGTGCAGATAGTCCGCGAACTCGATACCCGTCTCCGCCCCGATCAGATCGGCGAGCACCTCGAATCCTGCGCTGGAGTAGATCCGCTGCTCCCCCACACCCGCCGTCGGGGCACGCCCCTCGAACGGCAGGCCCGATGCGTGCGCCAACAGATGGCGAACGGTAGAGCCCTCCGGCCCGGCCGGCTGATCGAGCTCGATCGCCCCTTCTTCGACCGCCACCAGAGCCGCATGTGCGGTGAGCAGCTTGGTGACCGACGCGAGCAGGAACACCCGCTGCTGGTCGCCATGGCGTTCGATGACCTCTCCACCGGCGACCACCGCGGCCGCCACGGTGTCGACCGGCCATTCCTCGAGTTGTCTGAGCATGCGTTCATGCCATCACGACCGAGGCCGCACGAGCAACACGTCGCAGCTACACACCTGTGGAAATCGTTGCGGCGCAGCGGTTGGACACCTCCTGTGCGAGGCGCCCGACCAGACCCGGGAGACAAAAAATGGGGCCGGCGAGTGTGCGCTCGCCGGCCCCGGTGAGAGGGTTTCGGTTGATCAGACCGCGTGGTCTTCTTCGGTGAAGCGGATGACTCCACGAATGTTCTTGCCGTCCAGCATGTCCTGGTAGCCCTCGTTGATCTGGTCGAGACGGTACTGGCGGGTGACCATGTCGTCGAGGTTCAGCTTGCCCATCTTGTACAGCGACAGCAGCTGCGGGATGTCGAGCTTGGGGCTCGCGCCGCCAAAAATCGTTCCCTGCAGGTTCTTCTGGAGCAGGGTCAGCATCGCCAGGTTGAGGGTGACGTCGGACTCCATCATGCTGCCCATGCCGGTGAGCACGCAGGTGCCGGCCTTGGCCGTGATGCCCATCCAGAGATCGACATCCTTGCCGTGCACCTCACCGACGGTGACGATCACCTTCTTTGCCATCTGTCCGGCGGTCACCTCGGCGATGGTCATTGCTGCTTCTTCGACGCTGGCGAATGCGTGCGTGGCCCCGAACTTCATGGCCTGCTCGCGCTTCCACTCCACCGGGTCGATGGCGAAGACGTAGCGTGCACCCGAGAGCACAGCTCCCTGGAGAGCGGAGATACCGACACCACCGATGCCGACGATCGCGACATCTTCACCCGCCTGCACGTTCGCACTGTGGGTGGCCGAGCCGTAACCGGTGGGAACACCGCAGCCCACCAGGCAGGCGACCTCGAACGGGATCTCTGGATCGATCTTCACCACCGAGGTCTCGTGGACCACCATGTATGGCGCGAACGTACCGAGCAGGGTCATCGGGTAGACGTTCTCGCCGTCTGCGGTCTGCACGCGGAAGGTGTGGTCGGACACCGCTTCTCCCTGCAGGAGCATGGCCCCCATGTCGCAGAGGTTGCTCTGTCCGGAACGGCACGACGGACATTTGCCGCAGGAGGGAATGAACGAGAGGACCACATGGTCGCCGACCTGGAAGTCGGTGACGCCTTCGCCGATCTCGTCTACGACTCCGGCGCCCTCATGGCCGCCGAGCACCGGGAACCCAGCCATCGGGATGCCGCCGGTCACCAAGTGGTGATCGGAGTGGCACATCCCGGCGGCTTCCATCCGGATCTTGACCTCGCCCTTGCGGGGGTCACCGATCTCGATCTCTTCGATCGCCCACTTCTCGTTGAAGTTCCGGAGCAAAGCGCCTTTGGTCTTCATTCAAACCCTCCACTCGCGGCGCCCGACGCGGCACCGCTCTTCTGCATTGAAGGTGACCACGTCACCACGGTTCGACCACTGCAGTGACGACGGTCACTGGTCTTCAAGAAGTGTAACGTGTTTCAGTTTTCAGGGCCAGAACGGGTCTTGACCTGTGTCAGAAGACTTTCCGAAAACCCGGCAAACGACGGGAAATAACGAGGACCCCCGACCGTCTCGTCGAAGAGTCGATCGGGGGTCCCGCGGTGTCTCCTGGGTGTGTCAGTGCTTGAGACCGGCGTCTTTGCCGCCGTACTCCTTGCGCAGCGACGGCTTGACGACCTTGCCCGACGCGTTGCGCGGCAATTCGTCGATGACGATCATTTCCTTGGGCTGCTTGAAGCGCGCGAGATGCTCGTTCAAGAACTCGATCAGTTCATCGAAGGTCAGCTCTTCGCCGGGCTTGAGCACCACGATCGCAACA
The DNA here is from genome assembly GCF_001598915.1 of Williamsia muralis NBRC 105860. GTDB lineage: Bacteria > Actinomycetota > Actinomycetes > Mycobacteriales > Mycobacteriaceae > Williamsia > Williamsia muralis. The sequence continues at coordinate 364,287 of NZ_BDAP01000005.1, forward strand.
GGTACCTCACCCCAGCGGTCATCAGCCTTGCCGACCACCGCTGCCTCGAGAATCTTCGGATGGGCGAAGAGCGCATTCTCCACCTCAGCGCAGTAGATGTTCTCGCCGCCGGAGATGATCATGTCCTTCTTGCGGTCCACGACGTAGATGAAACCCTCGTCGTCCATGCGGACCAGGTCGCCGGAATGGAACCAGCCACCGGCGAATGCGTCGGCGGTGCCCTGAGGGTTCTGCCAGTAGCCCTCCATCATCGTGGGACCGCGGTAGACGATCTCGCCCACTTCGCCCGGAGCCACATCGTTCATCTCGGCGTCCACCACACGGGCCTGAACCGCCGGGATCACCTGACCCACCGAACCCAGCTTCCGGAGCGCGTCCTTGCCCTCGAGCACACAGGTGATCGGCGACATCTCGGTCTGACCGAACACCGCGACGTTGATCGCCTCGGGGAAGGTGTCGGCCATGGCCTGCAAGACCGTGTCCGATGCGGGAGCCGCACCCCACGAGATCACGCGCAACTTGAGGTTGCGGGGCTTGGCCTGCTGCACCGCGCACACCACCTGCCACTGAGCCGGGACCAGGAAGATCGAGGTGATCCCTTCCTTCTCCAGCACGTCGAGCAGCGATTCCGGGTCGAAGGCCCCGAGGGGATGGATCACCGTACGGATGCCCATGTAGAACAGCGGGGCCATCGCACCCATCGCGGCGATGTGGAACATCGGAGCCACACAGGAGCCCACGTCATCGTTACGGATGTGCAGAGCCGAGATACAGGTGACCGCCTGCGCCTGCATGTTCGCGTGAGAAAGCATGGCGCCCTTGGGGTTACCGGTGGTTCCCGAGGTGTACATGATCATCGCGATCGAGTTCTCCGGCACGTCGATCGCCGGCAGATCGGAGGGGTCCTCTGCGAGAAGGTGCTCGTAGTCGAGCGCGTCGGCGACGTCGGACGGGCCGACGATGATCAGGTTCTCGATGCCATCGGTGCCCTTGCGGACCGCATCGGCCAACGGCGCCAGCAGCGACTCGGTGATGACAACCTTCGCACCGCTGTCGGCCACGAGGAATCCGACCTCGGGAGGCGTCATCCGGATGTTGACCGGCACCGCGATCGCGCCGATGAGGTTGGCGCCGAAGATCGCCTCGACGTACTCACTGCGGTTCAGCATCAGGATCAACACACGGTCGCCGAAACGCACACCCCGTCGGTACAGGGCTGCAGCGAACGCGACCGAGCGGTCGTTGAGTTCTTTCCACGTGGTGTCCTGACCCTGGAAACGCAACGCCACGTCGTTCGGCTTCATCGTCGCGTGCCGCCGCACGTGGGTGTTCCAGTTGTTCCGGCGCGACCGGAAAGGCTCTTCTACCAAGTGGTCTGATTGGGCCAGCGTGGTGCTCGTCATGTTCTGCTTCCTGTCGTGGGACCGCCCGTTCGCGTCGAACGGGCCATTGTTGTCAATTACTGGTTGGACGCCGATACGGGCGTGCGTGCCTTGCCGCGGGAGGCGAATGCTTCGATGAGCGCCGCGAACTCGGGCGACTGCAGCAGTTCGATCTGGCCCTCACGTTCGAGATCGAGTGCGAGGTCGAACCCCGCCAGCGTCTGAGCGTCGACCGCCTGTTTGGTGAGCTCCAATGCCCGTGGCGATGCGGCCAGCAGTTTGTCGATGACCTTGTCGACCGTGGCCTGCAGCGCATCCGGTTCCACCACCGCCGTCACCAGACCGTCTGCCCAGGCCTGCGCAGCCGGCAGCTTCTCTCCGAGGAGCGCCATCGCATTGGCCCGGGCTCTGCCGACCGCGGCAGCGACGGTGGCGGTGGCGGCGCCGTCCGGCATCAGCCCGATGTTCACAAAGGCGAGCAGGAAGTAGGCGTCGGACGCGGCGTAGACGAGGTCCGAGGCAAACGCGATCGAGGCCCCGATACCGACAGCCGCCCCACCGACCACGGCGACCACGGGAACCTTGATCGCGCGAATGGCGCGGACCACGTCTGAACCGGTGTCGATGGTCTGCTCGGCGAGGGCTCTGGCTTCTTCCGGCGACTGCGGCGGTTCGGCTGACGCCATCGCCACGATGTCTGCCCCGGTGCAGAAGTCGCGACCCGGTGCGCCCAGTACAACCAGTCGCACTGAGTCGTCCCTCGCCCACGCGGTCATCACCTCGATGAAGGCTGCACTGGTCTCGGAGGCCATGGAGTTCTTTCGCTCAGGCCTGTTGATCACCAGCCGAGCCACTCCACGTTCGTCGATCGACGTTGTCAGGCCGTCTTGCCCTTGCATAGATGCCACCCTCGGCTCAGATCTGGCAGCTGCGACACAGATCACGTGAATCCACATTAACTTCTCAGATCGTGGTCGGGGGCGTCAAGTGACGTCGCACGTCGCCTGTGGCGACGCACAACACAGGCGGACCACCCCTGCGCCCACGCGGTACCTGCAGCTAGCATGATCGGATGGCATCTGCCAACGGCCGGTTGAAGACGGCCCAGACAACCACCGGCGACACGCCGAAACCTCGGCAACGACCGAAGGATCGACGCGATCAGATCATTCGCGTCGCTGCCGAGTCGTTCAGCCAACGAGGCTATTTCGCGACGGGCGTGGACCAGATCGCCGGCGAGGTCGGGATCAGTGGACCCGCCCTGTATCGCCACTTCCCCAACAAGTACGCGCTCTTCTCGGAGACGGTGCGGACGCTCGGCGCCGACCTGGAACGTGCCATGGAAGTTGTGCCCGAGTTACCGGAAGACCCCGAACAGGAACTGCGCCTGTTGATCACCGAATTGACCCGGACCACGATCGACAACCGGTCGCGTGGGGCGCTGTACCGGTGGGAGGCGCGATACCTGACTCAGCCCGATCGGCAGGCGCTGGGCGAGATGGTCGGTCGCATGCACACCCGCTTCGCCACGCCGCTCGGCAGGATGAGACCGGAACTGACCGAGAGCAATCCGACCGTCGCCGGCCGGCTCAACACCGATGCCAGATACCTCAGCGGATCGGTGCTGAGCGTTATCGGTTCGATCACCACGCACCGGGCGTCGCTGCCGCGCAAGCGCATCGAAGCGATCATCATGTCCGCGGCGATGACGGTGGCGCGCACCGAACTCCCGCCCGTGGAGCCCCCCGTCGGGGACGCCGCTGCCGGCCCGGTCGGAATGGCGATGGCGTCCAAACGCGAAGCCCTTCTGACCGAGGCCATTCGGCTGATGCGCGGGCGCGGTTTCCACGACGTCACGATGGAAGAGATCGGCGCGGCCGTCGGCATGAATCAGTCCGGCGTGTATCGGCACTTCGACACCAAGGTCGCGATGCTGACCGCCGCTTTCCAACGTGCCAGTGAGCGTCTCACGGCCGGGATCAGCGACGCCCTCGCGGAATCGGCCACCCCGCGAGAGGCCCTCGACAACCTGGTGTCGCGGTATGTCGAGATGTCTTTTGTCAACAGTGACCTGCTGAACCTGTACCTCTCGGAAATCGGTAGCGTGCCCGACCCGCTGCGCGCCGAGCTACGCGACCAGCAACGCCGCAACGTCGAAGAATGGGCGCAACTGGTCGTCCAGATCAGGCCGGATCTCAACCCCGTGGAGGCACGGTATCTCGTGCACGCCGCGACCAACACCGTTCTGGACCTTGGGAACTGGGAACGCTACGACGCGCGTCCCTCCACCCGCAGACGCATCGAGGCGGTCATGTCGGCGATCCTTCTCGGCAACGGGCAGAACATCACCTGACCAGCTTCAGATCACCTTGAAGTCGGCCAACTTCCAGCCGTCCGGCATCCATTGGAGTGTCACCTCGACGCGCGACTGGTAGGGCACGCCGTCCGGGAACTGCTCCGCGGTCCCAGGCGCCGTCACGGCCTGGTCGATGGCCAGAAGGACAACTGCCTCGGTGGACGACACCGAGATCACACCGGCAGAGACCACCTCGGCCTTGGCGACCGCCTGCGCGTTGGCCGTCCCTTCGCGGGCCTGTCGCGACCCTTCGATGAAGTCTCGGGCGAATGCCGGTGTGGAGATCTCGGTGATGCGCTCGTCGAGCGCGGCAAAGTTTGCCGAGTCATAGGTCAGGAGCGTGGTTGCGTACTCGCCGGCGAGCTGGACTGCGCCGGGGCGCAACTGGTTGACCTGGTCTGCCGAGTCGGCGCGGCTGTCCGCATCTCGGTAGAGGTAGATGAAAACACCTGCGACGGCCAGTGCAACAACAAGCAGTGCCGACAGCACCCGGACCGTCCAACGGCCATCACCGGGTCGCTCGAGTTCAACATCGGCGGGCTCCGATTCGACGGCAGTGTCCGGCGCGGCGGCGGCCGACCGCCGCCACCACCGGCCCGACCGTCTGCGCGCGCGAGCCTCCTCCTTGGCACGGCGCGCTTGGGCAGCGGCCCGCATCTTGTCGCGGTTCCGGCGGTTGGCCTCGAGGAACTCCGCAGAATCGAACGGAGAGGGATCGTTCCCGGCTGCGGCGTCTCGGCCGGGGTTCGACGAAGTCGTGTCCGTCTCGGGGATGTCTGAAGTGTCGGGCGGCGTCGAATCGGCACCACGATCGCCGGTTCCCCCCAGCTTGGCTTTCGGGCTCATGCCGACAATGTAGGCCCTGTGGCCCCTGACACAGCAACAGGCCATCAAATATATTTGATGTGATACCTTCGCGACAGCAGGCCACGAACTGATCTAGGAGCCATTTTCATGTCGATTCTCACCCCCGAGCAGACCGACTTCGCCAAGTCGGTCGCCGATTTCTGTCAACGCGAAGCGGGGACCCGCGAGCAGCGCGACGCCCTCACCGCCGCCGGTGCCGAACTGCACTCGGTGGAGCTGTACAAGAAGATGGCCGACCTCGGCTGGGCAGGCATCCTCGTTCCCGAGGAGTTCGGCGGAGCCGGCGCCGGCAATGTCGAGATGTGCATCCTCCTCGAAGAGGCCATGCGCGGCAACGCCCCCATCGGCGGCATCGGCCCCACCTTGATCGCCGCCGGCGCTTATCAGAAGTTCGCCGACGAGCAGCTCAAGAAGGAAGTTCTCGCCGATGTCGTTGCGGGTGAATCACTTTCCATCTCGATGTCGGAGCCCGAGGCCGGTTCCGATGTTGCCGCACTGACCTGCCGTGCCGAGAAGGTCGACGGCGGCTGGGTCATCAACGGTCAGAAGACCTGGTGCTCCAACGCGCACTTCGCCAAGAGCATCCTCCTCGTGGCTCGAACCGATCGCACCGGCAAGAAGCACGAGGGACTGACCTTCTTCCACATCCCTGCCGGCACCGAGGGACTGGAGATCAAGGGCATCGACACGCTCGGCGGCCGAGAGGTCAACGACCTCTACTTCACCAACGTCCGCGTTCCCGACAGCGCAGTGGTCGGCGAGGTCGGCGGCGGCTGGATGCAGCTCATGAGTGGCCTCAACACCGAACGCCTGATCCTGGCTGCCATGCAGCTCGGTGTCGCAGAACGGTCCTTCGCCAACACCCTCGAGTTCGTCACCGAGCGCAAGCAGTTCGGCCGCCCGGTCGGCACATTCCAATCGCTGCGCCATCGGCTGGCCGACCACGCCACCGAGATCGAGTGCACCAAACTGCTGGTCTACAGCGTGGCCCAGAAATCCGACGCCAATCCCAAGAAGATGCTGCCGCGTGAGGCATCGATGGCCAAACTCAAGGCCACCGAGGTGTCGAAGGCGATGACCATCGACGGCATGCAGATGATGGGTGGCTACGGCTACGCGACGGAGTTCGATGCAGAGCGTCTGATGCGGGGTGCGATCATATCGACCGTGTATGGCGGAACCAACGAGATCCAGCGCGACATCATCGGCAAGACGTACGGTCTCTGACGTCTTGACGACACCACCGCGAGCGACGATGCGCCGGCGACCTGGCCTCTCCGAGGAGGTCGCCGGTCATCTGCGTCACCTGATCATGTCCGGGACGATTCGCCCCGGCGAGTTCATCAGGATGGACGAGACCGCGGTGGAACTGGAGGTCAGCGTCACCCCCGTGCGAGAAGCCCTGCTGACATTGCGGGGCGAAGGCATGGTCAACCTGGTACCGCATCGGGGGTACGTGGTCGCCGACCTCACCCGCCAGGACGTGGCCGACATCTTCTGGCTGCAGAGTGTGCTGGCCGTGGAGCTGGCGGTGCGGACTGCTTCGACCATCACCTCTGCCGAGCTCGACCGCCTCGCCGAATTGAACGAGGCCCTACAGGACGCGCTGGCCGCCGGCCGAGTGTCCGAGATCGTGTCGGCCGAGTTCGAGTTCCATCGGGTGCACAACCGAATCGCCAACGGAGACAAGTTGGCGTGGTTCCTGCTCAACGCCACCCGGTACACCCCGCAGGAGCTCTACGCGAACGACCCACAGTGGGGGCAGGTCGCCTACGACAGTCACCTCAAGCTCATCGACGCGTACCGGCGTGGCGACCGCGACGAGGTCGTCGAACAGACTCGTCGGCAGTTCACCGACGGGGCCGAGCGGCTGATGCGCCACCTCGAGAGCATCGGGTTGTGGTCCGACGACGCAGATAACGCGGCTGCCCCGGGCTGAGCCGCCCGACAGGACCGTGGAGTTCGCCGGGTGATCTATCCGCTCGGGTGTCGAAGGTGCACCGATGTCTCTATCGTCGGTGTCTATGTCTGACATCTCGGTGCGAGTTCTCGGCGCACTCACCGTCATTCGCGACGGTGAACCGGTCACTCTGGGTGGTCCTCTCCCCCGCGCCTTGCTGGCGAGATTGATCATGTCGAACGGCCACATGGTCCCCGACTCCACCCTGATTCAGGATCTCTGGCGCGACAAGCCGCCTCGTTCGGCCCAGCTGACGCTCCAGACATACGTGGCAGCACTGCGCAAAGCCCTCGAACCCGAGCGCGGACGCGCGGCACCGGAAATCCTGGTCCGGCGGGGCACCGGGTATGCGCTGGTGGTAGACCCCGGCCAGGTCGACGCCGCCCGATTCGAGACGCTCGCCACCGCGGGCCGTGAACAGTTGGCCGCCGGGGACAGCGAATCCGCCCGGCGCACCATCTCTGAGGCACTCGAATTGTGGTGGGGCCCGGCGTATGCGGATGCGGCGAATTGGGACTTCGCCGCCATCGAGACGGTGCGGCTCGAACGTCTGCGGGCAGATGCCACCGAACACCTCCTTGCCGCGCGATCTGATTGCGGTGAGTTCACCGCCGTCACAGCGCAGCTCGAGTCGATCATCGCGACCGATCCCCTGCGCGAACGTGCCTGGGAGTTACTCGCGCTGGCTCACTATCGAGCCGGCAACCAGGGCGACGCCCTCCAGACTCTGCGCGAGGCACGCAGCCGGATCGCCGAGGAGCTGGGCGCCGATCCCCGGCACAGTCTCCTCGAACTGCAGGACGCCATCCTGCGGCAGGACCCGGCGCTGATGCCGCGCGAGCGACATGCGGCAACCGTCACCGCGCCCGGGCCAGTCGGTAACCCGGAGCGTCCGACCGGCAACATCCCGTTGGCGCTGACCTCCCTGGTCGGCAGGGAAGAACAGATCGAACAGATCAGCGACCTTCTGAACTCGCAGCGAATGGTCACCCTCACCGGTCCGGGCGGGATGGGAAAGACCCGCGCTGCCCTCGAGGTGGCCCGCGAACGCAAAGATGCCGATGGGCCCTGGCTGATCGAGCTCGCCGGGGTCACCCGCCCCGGCGACACGCTGGACACCGTCATCGCGACGCTCGGACTGACCGTCTCCGGCGGAATCGGCGTACTCACCTCACTCCTGCACGACCGCAATTTCCTTCTCGTTCTTGACAATTGCGAGCATCTGCTCGACGAGGTCGCCGCACTCGCCACCACGGTGCTGCAGACGTGTCCGAAGATCCAGATCCTGGCCACAAGTCGCGAAGCGATCGGCGTCGCCGGTGAGACCGTTTACGAGATGCCGCCGCTGGACGATTCGGCAGACCTCTTTCTCGAGCGGGCGGGCTCGGGCGCAGCCGATGCCGAACAGGCTGATATCGAACACCTTTGTGCCGCAATCGATCACATGCCCCTGGCCATCGAGCTCGCCGCCGGCCAGTCCTCGACCCTCTCCGTTCGCCAGATCATCGACATGCTCGACGACCGCTTCGAAGTGTTGCGCGGCGGACCACGTACCAACAAGCGGCACGCCACCATGCAGGCGGCCATCGACGGCTCGTACTTCTCCCTCACCGACAGTCAGCAGCAACTGTTCTGCGATTTGGCGGTGTTCAGTGGCGGATTCGACCTGGACGCGGCGAGACAGGTCACCCGGCACCGGCATCTTCTCACCGACCTCAACGCCCTGATCGACAAGTCGATGCTCAAGGCGGTAGGCGGAGATCCACGGCGTTATCTCATGCTCGAGACCCTGCGCAGTTACGCCCTCGTTCAACAAGATCCGGCTCGAGCGGCGGAACTCGAAAATGCCCACACCGCATGGGTGGTTGCGGTGGCCACCGACGCCTACCTCGGACTGCGCGGCCCGCAATGCCTGGCGTGGACGCGCAGGCTCGGTGCCGACATGGACAACATCCGGGCAGCGCTCTCTCGGGAGAGCACCTCACAGGAGACGTACCTCGAAGTGGTCGGGAACGTGTACTGGTTCTGGTACCGCCGCGGGCACACCGACGAAGGTATGCGGATGCTCGCACCCGCCCTGACCGCCCCCACCGACATCCCGATCGCGACCAGGGTCCGAGCCATTGCCGGCCGGACCATAATGAGCTACCTGGCTGCCGATCTCCCGGCGTTGTTCGCGGCCCTCGGCACTCTCGGCGAGGTGTTTGCAACGTTCGATGTGGACTCTCCGGACGCAGGCGAACAGGTTGCCCGCGGCGACGCAGCGGTCACCCTCGCCTTTTTCGAATCCGGGTCGGGGCTGGTGGATGCCGGCCGGGAGCATGCCGCCATCGCGCTCGAGATCGCGCGGCGATACAACTACCCCTGGACTGCAGCCGAATCCTTGATGTCGCTGGGCACCGCAGATTTCCGTGCCGGCGATCACGCCGCCGCTGCAGCGCATTTCACCACCGCGCTGGAGACCGCCCGCGGTTGCGGTTATGACTGGTGCGCTGCCTCGATCCTCTGGATCCATGCCAAAAGCGATATTGCACAAGAGAATTGGAACGGCCCCGCCGAACGAAAACTCGGGCACATGCTTGCGTACTGCGAGCGGGCCGATGACCTCACCTCGGCGATGGTGGGCCTGTTCACACTCGCCTACGTCCTGTTCCGCCGCTCTGAGCCGGCTGCGGCTGCGCAGCTGATCGGAGCCGTGGATGACCTGACCGAACTCACCGGGTTCTCACCCGAGCGGATGGATGTGGTGGAACTGGCAGCGTTCGGGGCCACCATGCGCGACGAGATAGACCCGGACGTGTTCGCGGTGGAATCCGCTGTCGGACGCACTCTGGGTCTGGCCGGCGTCCGCGACCTCGTGTACCAGTGGGTCGGCGTACCCGACGTCAGGTGACGCGGTCTTCCTGGCCATTCTCCGGCTCGAGTGGACAGGCCCCGCAGCCGGTTCCATACTGGTCAACCATGGTCTCCACCAGGAGGTTCAGCATCCAGCACGACCCTCGGTTACCCCTTTCGGTCGCCGGTCGACGCCTGCCTGGTTCGACCGTCGAGCCATGACGGCGCAGCGGGTGGACGTGGCCATCGTCGGTGCAGGACTGATGGGGGCATGTGCCGCGTGGCAATTGACCGGACGCGGGCTCTCGGTCGCGTTGATCGAAGCGTTTGATCTCGGCCATGCCCATGGCAGTTCGCACGGACGTTCTCGGATCTTCCGCCGCGCGTATCCCGATCCCCTGTACGTCGCGATGACCGGCTTGGCACTGGAGAAGTGGCAGGCACTGCAACAAGAATCCGGCACGACCCTGATCACCGGCACCGGTGGCCTCGACCACGGACTCGAGCGCATGCCGGCGACCCTGGCCGAGCAGATGGCTCTACACGGCGTCGAGCACGAGTTGCTCTCCCCCACCGAGGCCGCCCGGCGCTGGCCGGGCATGCGATTCGACACCGATGTGATGTTCCACCCGTGTTCGGGCGTGATCGACGCGGAGAGCACCGTGTTCGCGGCCGCGTCGCTCGCAGCTGCCGCGGGCGCGCAGATCCTTCCCCGGACCCGGGTCGTCGACGCGAATCCGACACCGACGGGCGAGGTCACCCTGCGCACGGCAGACGGTGATCAGATAATCGCCGACGTGACGGTGCTCACCGCGGGCGCCTGGTTACCCGACTTTGCCGGCGCACTTCTCGAGTTCGGGCGGCCTGATGACAAGTTGTTGCCACCCTTGACGATTCGTCAACAACAGGTGTTCCACTTCCCGATGCGGCCTGGCCACCCCACCCTTCCTACTTTTGTCCATATGGACGGCCGTCAGATGTACGGACTGGCCTCGGGCGAGGACGTTCCGGTGCCGGCGATGAAGGTGGCGCGATTCGATGACGGCGTCACCACCACTGCCGACAGCCGGGACGGCCGCATCACCGACGAGCAAAGACAAGACGTCGTCGACTACGTCAGTGAATGGCTGCCTGCCGTGCATCCCGAACCGATCGCCGAGTCGAGTTGCCTGTTCACGATGACCAGCGATGAAGACTTCATCCTCGACCGCAGTGGTCCCCTTGTGGTTGCCTCACCCTGTTCAGGACACGGGGCAAAGTTCGCGCCGCTGATCGGAAGCATGATTGCCGATTTGGTGACCGGCCAGGCACAGCCGGCACCTCGGTTCCGGATGGATCGAGGCGCCGGGATGACGCCCACCTGACCGGACGTCGGATGCATCTGTGATCAGCGCGCCAGCGCATCTGCGAGTTCGTGCAAGTAGTTCGATACGGGTCCAAGAGTCAGCAATCCGCTTCCTGCTCCGGCAATCTCGTCCTCGGCCGGTAGGAGCGCCCGGTGGGCACGAGTCATCATCCCGCGGTCGTTCACAGCGACGGCGGCCCGCGCGCTGAGACACCACAGCACCTCCTGCAGATGGTCCGGCGGCGGATCGGCGAGCTGACGAAGGGCTTCTGTCGCTTCGTCTCTGCGGTGCTGAGCGGCCAGGAGGAGCGGGCGCACCCAGGGTTCGTAGGGCCCCCAGTCCGTGTCGCCTCCGTCTGCGGCCTGCGGCAAATGCGCCCGCTGAAGGCGCAACGACAGGAGAGCCAGAGCAAGCAGGCCGTGATGCAGTCCGGGCATACCCGCGTTCTCCGAACCGGAGGCTGCCGCGCGGTACGCCTCAGCGACGTCGTCGAACGGCGCGTCGGTCAACGCGAGCCGCAGCGCTCGGAACCACTGCGTGAAGACGGCCACCAGCGGTGATTCGTAGCCTTCGGCGAGCCGATCCGCCGCGGCGGCATGATCATCGGCGCCCGTCAGATCACCGATGGCACAGCAACTCTGCATCGCTATCAGATGCCCCAACACCTCGTACGTGACCAAGTCGTGCCGTGATGAGAGGGTGATCAGTTCACTGGCGATGGCGGCGCGTCTACCGGCCAGACCCGCGCGCGAGAAGGACTGCATGAACGCTCCGTTGAGCGCGAAGGCCAACAGGCCCGGATCATCGACGCTACGCGCGATCTGTTCGGCTTCGCGGGCGGCGGCCGCTGCTCGCGGATCCGATGATCCCCTGGTCTCCAGAGCAATCGTCGCCAGCAATCTGGCGCGGATCGAAGCTATAGGCCCGGGAGGCAAGGTCGCCAGCGCCCGCTCGGCCGCAGCGACAACTGCTGCCGCGTTCTCCGGATCGTCTGACCGTGACCAGATCGCCGGTACGTCGTATGCCCCGATCACCTTGGCCGTCAGACCAACATCACCCAGTTCCTCGGCAGCAGCAATCGTGGCGAGGCGCTGTTGCTGCGCCACCCGCAGCCCTTCGCCTCCGGTGGTGGCGAGACTGCGCAGCAGGTCGACGGTGGAACGCAGCCGAGCTCGCGAGCCGGACGCCACAGCCCGGTCGTATGCCGCGGTGGTCTGCGCCCACACTCCTTGCGCGCTCAGCCGGATCGGCGAGGTGGACCCCAGATTCGGCGACTGCCGCAAGATGTCGGTGTACAAGTCGGTGAGAGCGGGTCCCGGCTCGACGCCCAACTGATCGACCAACAGCCCACGAGCCCGCCGGAGAACGGTGAGCGCATCCCCCTGTCGGCCCGTCCGATACAACGCTAGGGCCAGCAACCGCCAACCTTCCTCGCGCCAAGGATGTTCTGCGACATGGGAATCGAGATCGGGAATCGCCTCGGCGTCGAGACCCAGGTCGAGGCGAGCCTCCGCAAGGAGTTCCACCGCGTGCAAGCGAACCTCGGTGAGGCGAGATCGTTCAGAGCGGCTCCAGTGTTCGTCGAGAAAGTCCGCGAAGGCAGGGCCACGCCAGAGTGCCAACGCGTCGAGCAGTGTGGTCAGCGCGTCCTGTGGGCCGAGGTCTCGTACCGACTCGACGGCCTGGCCGAATCGCCATGCGTCCACATCCGATGCGTGTGCACGCAGCGCATAACCGGTTCCCTCGGTCACGAGCAGCTGGGCCGGCGACCGTGGTGCCCGTTCGGGTTCGATCGCCCGTCGCAAGGCGCTGACGAATGTCCTCATCGCGCCGACGGCGTCCGGTGGCGGGTCCTCCCACAGGTCGTCGATGAGCGTTGCCAGAGGCACGCTCCTGCCCCGGGCGATGAGCAACCTGGCGAGTACAGCTCGATGGCGGGGGCCTTTGAGGGCGATCGTGTTGCCCTCGCCGTCGTGGGCTGTGACCGACCCCAAGACGCTGAACTCGATCGACACCTCACCATTGTCCCCGCCGAGTCGGCTCCACCGTGGCGAGGGGCGTCGCGAGGCTTTGTGCTGACTGGATGCTCATCGGGACGCGGCACGGTGACGAGGTACATCCAACGTCCGCCAGAGAGGCCGCCCATGAAACCGTCCATTCCCGACTTCCGGTACCAGAAGATCCCCGTCGCCGACGGCGTCGCACTGAATGTCGCGACCGCAGGTACGGGCAGCCCGATCGTGCTGCTGCACGGATTCCCGCAGACCCACCTGATGTGGCGTCACGTTGCGGCCGATCTGGCCGCGGACCACACCGTGATCTGTCCCGATCTGAGGGGATACGGCGACAGCGACAAACCCTCCGACACCGATGCCTCCACGTATTCCAAACGAACCATGGCCGCAGACATCGTGGCGGCCGCCGCGGCGCTCGGTCATGAGCGCTTCGCCCTCGTCGGGCACGACCGCGGCGCGCTGGTCGCGTTTCGGGCCGCCCTCGATCATCCGGGCGTCGTGTCCCATCTGGCGTCGCTTGATGTGCTTCCCACGCTCGACATGTGGGACGTCATGCACGGAACGTCTGCGGCAGTGGGCTTTCACCTCTACCTGATGGCACAGCCGCCCGGCCTGGCCGAGGCCATGATCGCGGCGAGCGCCGACGTCTTTTTTGGCTACTTCCTCGACATCTGGACGCGGGATCCACAAGCCATTCCCGCGGACGTGCGTGGTGAGTACCTCGCCGCGAGTGCGAACGCGGTGCCCTCGATCGTTGCCGACTATCGCGCCTCGGCCGGCATCGATGTTCAGCACGATCTCGAAGATCTGAACTCATCCAAGCGGTTGTCGATGCCCGTGACCGTCATTGCTCAGGACTGGGGCTCAGCTCTGGGATTCGATGCCGAGGCCTTATGGCAGAAGTGGGCAATCGATGTGCAGCACCGCATCATCGAGAGCGGGCATTTCATGGCGGAGGAATCACCGGACGAAATCTCAGGAGCGATTCGCGAACTCCTGTTGCGATAGTTCGCCAAGAGATCCGCGCACACGGCCGACAGTTCGATACACCCTGCATTACCGCGTGCGCGGATGTACTTTCATTCGGTGACTTCTGCGAACAAATCGCCCTTGGGCTCGTCAGCACGCTCCACCCTCGCGTGGTTCTGCGTCCTCGCCGGCGTACTGCTGACCGCTCTTGCGGTCTACGACCTCATTGACGGCGAACGCAACGTCAGCTTGTGGGTCGGGATCGTCTGCTGGCCGATCGTTGCGATCTCGGGCGCACTGCAGCTGGTTCGGATTCGTCGAGAAGGCTGAGTTCGCGGGCTATCCCGCAGCCGATTCCACCGCTGGAGAGCTGCAGCTTGGTCCATGATGGTGCGATGGACGACACCTCGAACCGCGCACCGGATGACCTCAACGACGACGAACTCATCGCATTCATCCACGACCAGACAAAGCTTGCGCAAATGGAGTTCGATTCACTTCAAGCAGACGGTGATCGCGCATCCTACGACGACAGAATCGCTCAATTGGACAATGCAAACAAAATCGCCGAGCAGCGTGGACTCGAGGTTCCGCGGCGCGCTTGATCGGTCGGAGTTCGATTTCCGGTGAGTTGCGAAATGATTCGCAATCGACCCATCCAGTCACATAGTTGAGTCGAACCACTGGTGCTGGGAGATCCCCCGACCCTTCCGGCACAGATGCCCCCTGGCTCACGCCAAGGGGCATTTCTGTGTCCGTGGTGGGGCGGGCGGGGCTCGAACCCGCGACCAATGGATTATGAGTCCACGGCTCTAACCAACTGAGCTACCGCCCCGAGGCTGCGTCATCGACGCAGCGAACGTGCTGATGCTACCGAGCCGCGCCGATCACGTCGTACTCGACCCGCCGCGGGTCCCGCCGACGCGACCCTTGGATACAAAAGAGCCCAGGCGGTCCGGCGAAAACCGGTCTACCTGGGCTTATCTGCTCCCCCAACTGGACTCGAACCAGTAACCGGTCGTGCTCTGTGAAGTTGGGTCCTACCTTGGCGTTCAGGGCCTCTACCTGGACACAAGTGAAACAGTAGCCGCTGAGGTAAGCGGAGGCAAGCGGAACCTGAGGTAAGCTGATCTGGCACATATCTGGCACGCAACGAAGGGTCACTGATGGCTAGTCGGCGCGGCTTCGGCAATATCCGCCGCCTACCGTCCGGCCGGTATCAAGCTCGGTACACCGGGCCGGATGGCGCCGAACACAAGGCGCCCCAAACGTTCGGGGCGAAGATCGACGCTGAAGCGTGGCTCGGTGACCGCCGGCGAGAGATTGACCGCAACCTGTGGAACCCGGTGACGGCCGACAAGCGTGCGGCGCCGCTATTCAACGAGTACGCCGACGAATGGCTAAACTCTCGCACGGTACGAGGTCGGCCCTTGAAGACACGCACCAGCGACCACTACCGCGAGCTGCTCGACCGACATATCCTGCCGGAGTTCGGAGACTCCGAACTCGATGCGATCACCCCGGCGATGGTGCGGCAGTGGCACGCTCACCTCTTGCCGACTAAGCCAACGATGAGGGCGCACGCCTACTCGCTTCTCCGAACGATCATGACGTCAGCAGTCAACGCGGAGCATGCCGACGCTAACCCGTGTCGAGTCGAGGGCGCGGGCTCCGCTGGACGTGTGTCTCGGACTACCCCGGCCACCGTCGAAGAATTGCTGACGATCGCAGAGGAGATGCCGAATCGACTTCGCTTGATGGTGCTGCTCGCCGGCTGGTGCGCTCTGCGGTACGGCGAGCTGATCGAATTGCGGCGAAAGGATATCGACCTCAAAGAGGGCACGATATCGGTAACCCGTGCTGCTATCCGCAGAGCTGATGGTCAGTACGTCGTGACGAGTCCGAAGTCGGAGGCCGGCACGCGAGTGGTGTACATGCCACCCCACCTGATCCCGATGGCTACCGAGCACATGGCCGAACATGTCGCCGCGGGACGTGACGCGTTGTTGTTCGAAGCGGGCAACGGAGGATATCTGACCCCGACGTCCCTGTACCGCCACTACTATCCAGCCCGCCGCGCAGCCGATCGCGACGACCTCAGGTTTCACGACCTGCGGCACACCGGCGCGGTGCTCGCCGCGGTCACAGGTGCGACGCTCGCTGAACTTCAACAAAGGCTTGGACACTCAACCGTCGCAGCCGCAATGCGCTACCAGCATGCCGCCAAGGGCCGTGACAAGAAGATCGCCGAGGCATTATCCCGACTCATAGAGGAGAGCTGAACCATGATCGAAAAGACCCGTAGGGATGTCGTGGTGAAGTGTTCGCACGGTGCGCGTGGCGGACACGCCGATTTTGCTGAACGGTTTCGATGGATGTCCAGTCAAGCGGTATGGGCGCCGACAGTCAGCGGTATCACTCAGATGACATCACTGCGCGGCGACGAAGTTGATGATGTGTTCGACCCCAGACTGTCCGGCCCTATCAGGCATCATTACGCCGTGAAATGCCAGAAGTGCCCAAACTCTGTTTCTATCAGAGAAGAAGTGTTGCAACAGATTTGCGTGATGCTGACGGGGTGGTCCGACTATGCCGGTCCTCCCAACCAGTATCGCCAAACATTCGCGATGCTAGCGACCCACAATGATGACGCGTCGGTGACGATAACCCTCGATGGCCTTCGGGCATCGCTGCAACTTCACAATGACATGCTCGACCAACACTGAAGATCGCACCTTTTCGCGGAATCTCGTGCTAAGTTAGCAGTAGCGGTACTCGTCGCTTTCATTGACGTGCATCAGCCTCCTTTCTCTCGGATGCGAGTCCGAGGGCTGAAGCACGCCTGGAGGCATGCATGTCCAGACCATCCGTTCCGCGTCGATATGTTTCGATAGCGGACGCTGCCGAGTATCTCGGTGTCACCGATCGCACAGTCCGCCAGATGATCGCAGACGGACGACTCACCGGTTACCGCAATGGGACGCGCCTAATACGCCTCGACCTTAATCAGGTTGACGCAGCCATGACCCCATTCGGCGGTGCCGCATGAGCGCCGCGAATTGGGAACTGGCACAGGCGGATCTAATCGCCGGCGGTCCGTCGACTCACCCGGCCGAACGCTTGATCTTCCGCCTGGACGCCGTGCAGCGCATGTACGAGATTGAGCGTCACGCTGACCTTCAGCTTGCACCTACAGACCTCAACCTGGTCGGCGGTGACACCGCATGACCGGCCGTAGAATTGGCGCCGCCCCCGGCCGAGGAACCAGGGGCGAGCGGGCGAACAGCAGGGCAGCCGTCTGGACTCATCTTAACGCGCCCACCGAAGTCCTCACGGTAGACGAGCGCAGAGAACGCGATCTAGTTGCTGAGTTGCATGACCGCGGCTACCGGATCGCCGTGCGCTGCCGCACATGCGGGTCATGGTTGGCGGCACCGAAGTCCGTCGAATCATTCCAGGGTCCGGTGTGCCGTCGCCGCGAAGGTGGTGCGAAATGACGGCATACGACCGCGTGATCGACGCGTTCCGTTCCGAAGGCCTGACCGTCATCGACAACGGTCACGGCAAGGCCCAGGCGCAGGCACCCGGCCACTCCCCCGCTGACCGCTCGGTCTCGATTACCCAGATCGCCGGCCAAGTTTTGATGCACTCCCATTCGGACCCGACCGCCAATGTTCTCGACACCCTCGGGCTGACTATGGCGGATCTGTTCGACGACAAGCGTGGGACCGTCTACGACTACCCAGACGGTCGGAAGGTTTTTCGATCGGTCGACAAGACGTTCCGTCAGTCGGGAAATACGAAGGGTCGCAACCTTTTCCACGTCGATCGCATCGGTGACGCTGAGACGGTCTACTACGTGGAAGGCGAGAAGGATGTCCTGGCCGCCGAATCAGTCGGCGCGGTCGCAGTGTGCAACGCCGCCGGGGCCGGCAAGTCCCACCTGTTCGACCTAACACCCCTTCACGGCAAACGGGTGGTGATCGTCGCGGACAAAGATGGACCGGGCCGCAAACACGCCCAGCAAGTCGCCGAACAGCTCGACGGTAAAGCAGAGTGGTACATCGTCGAATCCGTCGTCGGCAAAGACATGGCCGATCATGTTGCCGCCGGGAAGCAGTTGTCGGAGTTGGTAGCCCAGCGGCCACCGGGCCGATACCTGAAGGTCACCCGCGGGTCTCAAGTGAAGACGAGCGTGGTCGATTGGCTGATCGAGGACTGGATACCGCGTGGCGCGCTGACACTGCTCGCCGGCCGTGAAGGTCTCGGTAAGTCGACGATCGCGTGTGAGTGGTCAGCGTGGCTGACCCGGCAAGGGTTCACGATCATGTACCTGCACACCGAAGACAGCCGGGAACATACCGTCGCACCGCGATTACTCGCCGCCGGTGCCGACATGGACAAGGTGTTGTTCGTCGACGTGCAGACCGAGACCAGCGACACCGGAACAATCACCCTGCCGCTCGACAACCACCAGCTCGAAAAGGTCATCGAAGCCGAGGGCGTGAAGTTCATGGTGCTCGATGCCGCGACTAGTTCGATGTCGGCAGAATTGTCGGGCAAAGATGACCGGCAGGTCCGGCAGTTCCTTGAACCGCTCTCTCAGATGGCCGCACGACAGAACATGGTCGTGCTCGGGCTGGTGCACTTCGGTAAGCGCGACGGTGCCGACAGCGGGAAGCTGATCCTCGGTTCGATCGCGTGGTCTCAGGTCGCCCGTTCGGTGCTCTCAGTCGCCTATGACGAGGACGACGAGCGGTTGGTGGTCACCAACACCAAAGGCAACCTCGCCAAGCGTGTGCGGTCTGAAGCGTGCCGGGTGGTGTCCAAGTCGGTCGTCACCGATACCGGCGCCACTGAAGTCGGTGTGATCGATTGGCTTGGTGAAACGACTCAAGATGCCCGCACGATTTTGTCGGGGTCAGGTGAAGACCAAAGCGACCGCGACGACGTCGATGCGTGGCTGACTGAACTACTCCGGGCCGGCCGGATCAAAGCGACCGAGGTCTATTCGGCCGCCGACGCCGCCGGCCACTCCAAAGACAAAGCCAAAAACGCGAAGAAGCGTCTCGGTGTCATTGCGGTGAAAGACGTGGCGTGGTGGTGGTCGCTCCCCATCCAAGGGAGTCAAGGGAGCAAGGAAGGGAGTCATACACAAAATGAGACTCCCTTGCTCCCTTCCAGGTCAGAAGGGGTGTCCGATACTCCCTTGGATTCAGTCAAGGGAGCAAGGGAGTCAAGGGAGCAAGGGAGCGTGCATGACTCCCTTGACACTCCCTTGCCTGTAGAACCATCCGCGCTCGTGTTCGACGGCACTCCCCCGGCGACTCGATTCGCGACCGCATGCACCGAGTGCGGTGAAGCTCTGACCGCTCACAACATCACTGGCCTGTGCTTGGAATGCAAGCTCGCCCAGACAGTGCCGCCCATCGGTGACGTCACCGAAAACACTCCAGGAATGACACCGCGGGTGTTGGAGATTCTGGCCCGCGTCAACAGCAAGGAAGCGTCATGAACTTCATCTCTAACGCCGACGAACGCCGCGCCGCTGAGTGGGTCGCAGCTCGCCTGGCCGGTGACCACGACAAGATAATTCGACTGGAAGCCGAAGGGCATATCAACCCACTATCGGTGTATCGAACGATGGAAGTCGCGGCCGCCGAATACTGGTTGATACGGGACGAAGCACTCGCCCGCGTCGAAGCCCACATCGAACAGTTGATCTTCACCGAGCAAGGTCTCGACGAATGACGGTCAAAGCCTCGAACAACGACCGTCTCGCCCGCCGGCTCTGGAACCTGGCACACCGCGCCGGCCACGGTGACCTCGACGAGCGGGAAACCAACGCGCTGCACGCCTACCTCGATCACTACCAGGCGACCGTCCGCGAATGGCGCGCCGGCACAAACCCAAAGCCATCATGATGACCCGGCGAATCTTCTCCAGCGTCGCCGGGTGGATCGAGATACCCGAAGACAACACCGGGCGGTGGGACGGCACCCACGCCCCGGCCAACACACCCGAGTCTGACGACTACCCGAAGGACCACCCGAAATGACAACCGATCACCGCGCCCTAGAAAACCGCGCCGCCGCTGCGCGCCTTCTCATCCACCGACTCAGCGATGACCACATCGGCATCGAAGAGTCCTACCGCACTGCACCGCACCGCATCATCGAGTTGATCGGACCGACGCAGGACTTGCTAGCCGAACTCGTTGTCGACCAGGAGCGGCTTATCGAGCGACTACGCCACGATCTGGCCGTGACCACGCTGCGATTGGAAAGCGAATGATCAGCTCAGTGCAGGGAACCCTGCTCACCGACGACGACGCGAAATATCTGCTCGCCGCCATCGATTCCATGGTTGCTGCCCTGGGACGACACGGCCAAGCACCTTCGCCACGATTGGCCGCGACGACCGACCGACTACGCAAAACTGTTGCAGCCGCCAGCGATTCGCGGTCAATCGCCAGTGAACACGCCAGAAATGCAGGCGGCGAATGGTTTTCGGACGACGATAGCCCCTATGCGATCACCTCACCCAGTGAAGCCGCGAAAATCCTCGGCATCACACCCAACGGTGTCCGAGACCTTGCGCGCCGCGGAGCACTACCGGCGCGACGCTCAGGCGGCCGATGGTTCATATCTGCCGCTGCCGTTATGGAACGCGCTCGCCACTGACGCCGACGTGTCCGGGTCTGCCGCCCATGGTTAGGACCCGGACGCTACGCGACGTCGAACTGATCAAAGTCGGTTCATGGGACATCAGCACCGGCAGTTGGGCGGTGACCGCGGGTGACCTCGAATCGGCGGTCGCCGCCCATCACGCCGGCGTACTGAGAAAACCGCCCCTCAAACTCGGTCACATCGACGACAGGTTCGACGGGCAACCGTCGTTCGGTCACATCGACGACGTGCGTGTAGCCGAAGACGGAGCGACCTTGGTCGGCGACCTGGTAGTGCCGGAATGGCTTGCCGCGTCGATCCCGGTGCACTGGCCTGACCGATCAGTTGAAGCGCTCAAGAACTTTGAAGCCGCGGACGGAACCATGTGGCCGCTCGTGTTGACCGGCCTAGCGCTACTGGGTGCGACCGCACCGGGAATCGACACCCTTCGCCAGCTTCATGACCCAGTGGCAGCGTCCCGGATCACGTTACGCCCGGGCGCGCACCCGCAACCCTTAACCGGCACCCGCGATCGCGCAGTGCTCATCGCAGCGGCACGGCGCCGCCGCACCCACAGAAAGGTTTGACCCCATGTCCACATCGCTCTCAAACGTCTCGGTCTATGCACCGGGCGCCGACATCACCGCCCAGGCAACCGGCACCATCGTCGCCCGGACATTCGTGGCTATCAGCGGCAACCGGGCGGCCGGTGGGAACATCAGCGTCGCCACAGCCACCGCCGGCGGCCGCGTTGCAGGAGTAGCCAAGAACGACGCCGCCACCGGCGAACTCGTGTCCCTGGCCCGCGGCAACTCCCGCGTCGTCAAGGTCACCGCAGACGGCGCCATCGCCTTCGGCGTCGAGGTCGAAGTCGGCGCCGCCGGCAAAGCCAAAACCAAAACTAGCGGCGTCGCAGTCGGCTACGCCGTCACCGGCGCCACCTCCGGCGCTGACGCCGAAATCTCCCTCTACTGAAAAGGACTGACATCTCATGGTTAACGCTCTGATCCCCGAACTGTCCGGCCGGCGCCTTACCGTCGACACGGCACTCAAGTCGCCTACCGTCATCCGCAACCAAATCGCTCGGCTCGCCGACGAACAAATCCTGCTGCCGAAGTTCTTCCACAACCACGGCGCCCCGGTCGAAGGCGGTGGCCTGCTCTACAGCGTCATTCAGGCATCCGACTTCTACGTGAGCACCGACCTCGAAAAGCGTTCGCCCCTCTCGGAGTACAAGGTCGTCGAAGGTGTCGACCCGGAACCGAAACTCGCACCCGTCGAAGACTGGGGTGGGAAGTTCCAGGTCTCGGACGAACAGATCAGCCGCAACGATGTCAGCTACCTCGACCAGCAGACCACTCAGTTGGCGAACACCATCGCCCGCAAGCTCGATCAGGCCGCGATCCTAGC
Source organism: Williamsia muralis NBRC 105860 (assembly GCF_001598915.1). Taxonomy (GTDB): domain Bacteria; phylum Actinomycetota; class Actinomycetes; order Mycobacteriales; family Mycobacteriaceae; genus Williamsia; species Williamsia muralis. The sequence goes on from NZ_BDAP01000005.1 coordinate 386,095, forward strand.
GATTACAACCGCGGTCACCGGCGACAACATCGTCACCGGCCACGACTGGGACGGGCTGGTGTTTGTCGGCCCCGAAGCCAACCTGACGGTTTCAGCCAACCGACCCACCGCCGACCTATCCGCCGCGCAACTCGCCTCCGACCTGCAAGAGATGGGTATCACTCACGATCTGCTCGTCGTTCACCCCAACCAGGCGCATGCACTGCGGGTTGCCTACGGCGATGGACTCGATGACATGCTCAAGTCAGCAGGCGTCGGACTCTTCTCCAATCCCCGCATCGCCTCCGGCACCGCATGGGCAATCAAGTCCGGGGAAGTCGGCACGGTTGGGTTTGAGAAGCCGCTGACCATCGACAGTTGGGACGACCGCAGCACCCGAAGCCGGTGGATCCAGGCCTATTGCGTGCCGGCGTTCGCAGTCGACAAGCCTTACGCCGCCAAGAAAATCACCGGACTCTGACCCGGAAAGGGATGACAACCACCATGTCCGAAACCACTGGAACACTCATCATGGCGGCCAAGGGCGCCGACGCCCCCCGCTTCGAGTTCACGGCCGACCAAACCAACAAGTTACTCGAACTGCTAGGCCTTTCACCCGACGACCCGAGCATCGACGTCGCAACCATCCTCACCGTCATCGAGGACATGTCGAAGGCAAGTGCCGGTGACCCGATCGCCGCCGCAAAGAAAGCCGGACTCACGACGATCGACCCCGAGTCGCTGACCCACCTCCAAGCCGAAGCGCAGAAGGGTCGCGACCTCATCGCCGCATCCGCCCGCCGCGAAGTCGAAGACAAAGTCGACACCGCCATCAAGGCAGGCAAGATTCCACCCGCCCGCAAAGGCCACTGGATCACGCTGGTCACCAACGACGGCGCACTCGGCGAAGTTCTCGCGTCCATGCCCGCCAACGTGCTCCCCGTAGCCGAAATCGGACACTCAGGCGGCGCCGAGGACGCCGCAGAACCCGCAGAATGGTTCCGCTGACCACCCGCTAAAACACCCCGAAAACCTCGGCGTCAAGCCCACCCCGGCCAGGTTCATTCAGCCTGGCGCAGGGGAAGTATGGCCGGAGAGTTGGCAAACGAAGAGCGCACGGCAACGTCGCGCCCCTCCTTTCCACCAACGATGACCCGACCAGCGCCGAACCAGAACACCCCCGAGCAACATGCGCCGGGGGTGTTCTGCTGTCAACAAGAAGGCAGCAACAGCCGCCATGACCCCCACCATCAACCACGTCAAACGAGGTCGATCACAGGCCACTCAGGACCGATCAACGAGCGCGGAAAGTGCCCTCGGAAAAATCCACACCCCGCCCCCGCCTGACTCCGTTGCCCAGTCAGGCGTTTTCTCTCCCCGGGGTTTTTCCCAGATCATTTTCGCCATCGTCGCAGGTCAGAGCGTTGTCGGTTGTTAACGATCCGTCGCTCTCATGCTTGTCGATTGCCGGTTCTGGCCCTAGAACTGGCGAGAACTGGTGTTTTCGAGGGATTTTGACCCGTTTTGAGGCCGGTTTTGAGGGTGTTGATCGGACCCGAAACTAGGTCATTGACCTAGAGGTTGTCGTCGTCGCGTTGCAGTGTGTGATTTGCACGCGGGGATAGTTCCTCGAGTTTTTTCGTCCGGCGCACATGCTTGGGAATGTCGACGGTCGGCATGACGGACGGCGGAAAGAGGCCCTCGGACGGCAGTTGATCGAACTCGAATCGAACCGTCTTTCTGAGCCATCGTTTCGGGCTCGGTGACCATGTCACGATGAGCGCTTCGCCGCCCTCCAGGGGCTTGGGCACACCAACCGTGAGGCGTACCGTGTCGCCCGCTCGGACCACCGCCAGCCGGTGTGACCACAGTGGTGGTGCGCCTTCCAGGATGTCTGCGCGGCTCGGCACAACGGCGTCGCATCCCGACCCATAGAGCCTCACATCGAAGGCGTCGCCGTCGCCAATATTGATAAGTGAGGCGTGCGCGGTCACTCTGCCGGCCGAGCTGAGATGTTCGTCGAATGTCGGCGACAGGCGGCCTTCGAGGCGCAGGACGGCGCGTGGTCGGTCGAACCATCGAATCGCGACAGTCACTGCCGCCGACACTCCCGCGGCGATCGGGACGATTTGATACCAGTCGGTCACGACCTGATCTTCGCAGGAAGTTCAGAGGACCGGCTTGCCTAGCCGGCCGTGGTGCATGTCGTCTTCGAGTTTGTCGCGATCGATCCGGGTCTCGGGGTAGATCATTGCGTGCCGGGTGCGTTCGTCGCATTCGTCGCACGTTGCCAAGCACACCATTCGGTCGTACTCCGTTTCCATCGACCGGAGGTGCGCGGGTTTGCGTTGCTGGTGCGCCCAGTGGCCAGGGAGCTTACCGGTCGCTGTTTGGGGCTCACCTGTGGGCGAGTAGCCGTTACTTGGGGTGTAATCACTGAGAGTGCCGGCCAGGGCACCCGAGTGCCGACCAGCCACGCGCTTGCGATTCAGATGCCGCAGCGATCCGCAGACACAGCAGAGGGCCTGCATGTGTCGAGTGGAATCGAAGGGGATTTTCTTCTTCATGGTGTGACCTTTCAGTGATTGTCGTTGGACACCTACCGGTGACCCTGATCTTGATGACCCCCCATGGCCCTAGCCCATTTTTCCGCTGACCGTCTGTCATCCCACGACCGCTAGACCGTCCGGCACGGGGCCAGAAGGTTTCACGGTATGACCCAGGTCCGTCAATGATCAGTCGATGGTTGGGCGCGCCACCCGGTTGTGACGCCTTGCGCTGTCAGCACTTACCGGCCGGCGCTGGTTATGGTCGGGCGCCGGTAGAAGAACGACGGTGCGAGCCTCTACAAGGCGTGTCTGGTGACGATCTGGTCGTAGGTGCGATCGTCGATGGGGTCGAATGACCAATTACCGGTGATCGCGTGACAGGTGTCCGCGATACCGGTGATGTCGTAGTTGGTGGCTGGTGCGAGACCGGCGGTGGCGATGTCGCGAATGATTTGTTGTTCGGCGTCGTCGCGGGTGCGGATCATGCTGCCCACCCCATTGCGACGAACAGGGTGCATGTGCCGACGAACAGGCCGTACATCGCCGTGAGGAAGAGTGCCACGGCCATGACCGCGGCCAATGGCGTGAGAATTATGTCGGATCGGTTGGGATGCATGCCGAATCGCTTTCGGTCGTGCACGCCGATCACTGGCACGTTTCTGGCATGCCATGCCATCTGGGAAACAAAAAACCCGCTGTGAGCAGCGGGTTTACTTGCTCCCCCAACTGGACTCGAACCAGTAACCGTCCGATTAACAGTCGGAAGCTCTGCCAATTGAGCTATGGGGGAATATCTGGCGCGAGCGCCGAACAATGACTTTAGCCTACAGGTGCGGGCACATGCCAAATCGCCTGCTCGCGGGGCGTCCGACCAGGCAAGTTCCGCGTGCGCCGACCACATCAGGCAGGATGGGGCGAGCAATCGCGAACACGGCGCCGTGTTCGCCCGTCACCTGCACTGGAGGCAAGACTTCCTATGGTTCGATTCCTCGCCGCTGTCAGCGTCGGTTACGTCCTCGGGGCGAAAGCCGGTCGCAAGCGCTACGAGCAGATCAATCGCGCCTACCGCACCGTCGCCGCATCGCCCGCCACCAAGAAGGCTGTGGACGTGGGCAGGCAGAAGTTGTCGGAGAAGCTCAGCACCCAGCCCAAACTCACCGAGTTGCGTGAGATCGACGACACCACCACCGTGTTGGGCCCCGATGAGGTCCGCAACAACTGACCCAACCGGTCAGCCGGCGTCCTGAGTAGGCGCCACAGCCTGCTCGAGCAGGCTGCGCCGATAGGCCTCCAGGGCCACCAGATCGCCGAACAGCGCGTTGTAGGCATCGGGGTCGTCGCCGGGTGACATACGACGTAGCTTCGACTTGAGGTCGGCGATCTGGGCACCGACCCACACTTCTTGCAGCCGGGCCAGCACGCTGCCGACGTACTTCGGAATCATGTACTCCGACACCGGCATCGACTCGACGGCGAGTTCGGTCACCAGCGACTCCAGCACAGCGCCTTCGAGGCACTGACTGACGTTGTCCACCCACTGCGCTCCCCCATGCGACGTCCCCGTGCCCCCAGCGGTGGCGATGGCTTCGCGGATGACCTGGTACGCGGGCTCGGTGAAGCATTCGGGCGGCAGGGAATCGAACACCGTCCCGGCGATGGCGGGGTACTGCAGCGCGGCCTTGAGCGCCTCACGTTGGGCCCACAACCGTGGATCGGACGGACGTGGGCGAACCACGGTCGGCGTCTTCGAGTCGGCCTTCGGCCGATCTGCGTCCTGCACCACATCAACCCGACGGTCCCGGTTCTTCGACGTGTCCGCGGCGCCGGAGCGGGCCGCTTTGGCCTGCTTGCCCGCTTCTTCGCGCACCCGCCGCAACACCTGCGAGGTGTCGTCCCAGCCGACCCATCCGGCCAGCTGCCGCGCATACTCGTCCCGCAGCGCCACGTCGCGGATCCGTGCGACAACGGGCACCGCCTCCCGCAGAGCGTGAACCCGCCCCTCGGCCGTATCCAGGTCGTAGTTTCCCAGCAGAGCCTTCACCGCGAACTCGAACATCGGGATACGCCTGGCGATGAGATCCCGGACGGCGGCGTCGCCGTGTTCCTGGCGCAGCTCGCAGGGATCCATCCCGTCGGGCGCCACCGCGACGAACGTCTGACCGGCAATGCTCTGTTCACCCTCGAATGCCTTGAGCGCGGCAGCCTTTCCGGCCTCATCACCGTCGAAGGTGTAGATCACCTCGCCGCGGAAGTAGCTGTCGTCCATCATCAATCGACGCAACAGCGCGAGGTGGTCTTCGCCGAATGCGGTGCCACACGAGGCGATCGCCGTGGTGACGCCCGCCTGATGCATCGCCATCACGTCGGTGTAACCCTCGACCACAACAGCTTGATGGCCCTTGGCAATCGACTTCTTGGCGTGGTCGAGACCGAACAGCACCTGAGACTTCTTGTACAACATCGTCTCTGGCGTGTTCATGTACTTGCCCATGTTGTCGTCGTCGAACAACTTGCGGGCACCGAAACCGATGACGTCGCCGCCGAGATTGCGGATCGGCCAGAGCAATCGGCGATGGAACCGGTCGATGGGGCCGCGCTGTCCCTGCTTCGAGAGCCCCGCGGCCTCGAGTTCGGCGAACTCGAAACCCTGAGACAGCAGGGCTTTGGTCATCTTGTCCCAGCCGGCCGGCGCGTAGCCCAGGCCGAACTTCAGCGCGACTGCGCCGTCGAACGACCGCTCGGTGAGGTAGTCGCGGGCGGTCTGGGCCTCAGGGGTCTTGAGTTGCTCCGCGTAGTACTTCTGGGCAGCCGCATTGGCCGCCACCAGCCGTGCTCTGGTTCCCCGATCACGGGCGACGCTGGTGCCGCCACCTTCGAAGCTGATCTGGTACCCGACCCGGTCGGCAAGCTGCTCGACAGCCTCGACGAAGCTGACGTGCTCCACCTTTTGCAGGAACGTGTACACGTCGCCGCCTTCACCGCATCCGAAGCAGTGGAAGTGACCGTGATTGGGCCGAACATGGAACGACGGCGACTTCTCGTCGTGGAACGGGCACAGTCCCTTGAGGGAATCGGCGCCGGCCTTGCGCAGGGCGACATACTCACCGACAACTTCCTCGATGTGTGCCTTTTCGCGGATAGCGGTGATGTCGCGATCGGGAATTCGGCCTGCCACGACAGCAAGTCTAGGCCGCTGCGAGCGGTCGGTACCCGCCCCCCGAAAATGGTGGCTTTCGGCGACGCCGACCTGCGCAAACGCTCGCCCGAACCCACCAGAACCGGGCTAGCCGAGGTGGGCTGACGCTCCGAGGTTCTGCTTGTCCATGCGCTCGAGACGGCCCTCGGTCATCGACGCGATCTGGTCGATGATCACCCGCATGCGTCCTGCGTCGTCGGCTGCCTGGTGCCACGCGGGAACCAGCAACGGGTCGAGACCGCCGGGTGCGGCGTGCACCAGCCAGTTGGCGACCCGGTGGATCCGGTCACGCTGGCGGGCCTGATGGGCACGATGGCGTGGATCGGAGAAAATGAACCGCAACGCCAGGGTCTTGAGCACCGCGACCTCGGCTGCCACGGCAGGCGGGATGACCAGATCCGCTTGATAGCGGCTGACACCGCGCTCCTGAGCCTCTCGACGGGTCATGCTGATCGCGGCGGACGCGAAACGGCCGACCAGTTCGCTGGTGAGCCGTTTGAGAGCCACCGAACGAGCCAGTGTCCCGTCGTACTCCCCGACCTCGTTCACGATGTCCATCCCCCACAGCCGGGCCGCCGCCTCGATCAGCACGTTCTCTTCGAGGCCGGGGAACTCACGTAGTCCGACTGCCGCCAGGTCGCGCTGATCGGTGGGGTTTCCGAGGCTCCGCAGGTCGATGCGCCCGGCCATCACGCCGTCCTCGACATCGTGCACCGAGTAGGCCACGTCATCCGACCAGTCCATCACCTGGCATTCGAGCGACTGCCTTTTATCGGTGCGGCCGTTGCGGATCCAGTCGAGCATCGCCGAATCATCGCCGTAGGCGCCGAACTTCGCGCCGGGAGACGGCCGCGTCCAGGGATACTTCAACGTGGCATCCAGCGACGCCCTGGTCAGGTTGAGTCCTGCGCTGTGTCCCTCGGCGTCAAGGATTTTCGGTTCGAGTCGAGTCAGGATGCGAAGGTTCTGGGCGTTGCCCTCGAAGCCGCCATACTCGCTGCTGACCTCGTCCAACGCGCGCTCACCGTTGTGGCCGTACGGCGGGTGTCCGATGTCGTGCGCCAGGCCCGCAAGGTCCACCAGGTCGGGATCGCATCCCACCCCGATCGCGATCCCGCGGCCGATCTGGCCGACCTCGAGGGAATGGGTGAGCCGGGTACGGGGGGTGTCACCCTCGTGCGGACCGACGACCTGTGTCTTGTCGGCCAACCGGCGCAGCGCAGCACAGTGCAGAACCCGCGCCCGATCCCGGGCGAAGGCACTGCGATAGTCGTTGCGGGTGCCGGCGAGTCCGGCCACTTTTGAGCCTTCAGGGACCAGCCGTTCGACATCGGCCTCGTTGTACTCGGCTCGTAGGACCGGCGGGGGCGTTCCCGCGGACGAGTCAGTCAAACACCCAGCCCCGGGCGATGGCGAAGTCGGTGACCCGCTGCCGGATCGCCAAGATCTGCGCGGCGGTCAGAGTTCCTGAAGCGTCGAGCAGGAGCTCGGTGATCTCCTCTGAGAAGGTGCCCGCATCCAGGGTGGCGGCATCGTTGTGGCGCGGCTTGCGGCGGTCGTCGCGGCTGTCGTGCTTGCGGTCCGGGCGTCCGCTGTCGCGCCCGCCCTCTGAACGCCGCGGACGCTCCGGAGCGGATCCGGCTGGTGCTGCACCGGTCACCACCAGGTTGATCGCCTTGGATCCCCGGTCGGTCTCTTCGATGTCGAACTCGACGGCCGCACCGGGTTTGAGCGAATGCTCGTCGATGTCGATGTCGTTGATGTGGAGGAACACATCCGAGCCACCGGCGTCGGGTGCCAAGAACCCAAATCCCTTGTTGGGATCAAAATGAACGATTTTCCCGCTTACAGACACAACTACCCACTCTCCTGCCGTCACTCTCGGCCGCGCCCCATGCGCGCCCAGACGGCTTGCTGCAGAACCCGAGTATCCCAGATCAGACGGATTTCAGACAGTTCAGCTGCCGAATACGTCTACGGCGCGACCACACCGGTCGTCAGCGGTTGTCTTTCTTCGCCTGCCGACGTTTGCCCGCAGCCTTCGACGACGCCGCAATCTTCTTGCGGCCGGGCGACTTCCGCGTCTTGTCAGCGCGGGTGGTCCCCTCGGAGATCACTGTGCCCTTGCCGTCGGCAGGGCCGCTGAACGATGTGCCCTCGCCCTTCGCGTTCGACAGGCGTTCTTTCTTGAGCTCGGCAGCGCTGCGTTTCGCGACAACACCCAGCTGCCTGCTCACCCGCGCCAGAGCGGCCTCGAAGGCCTCCGCCTTGGCTGCGTTGTGCTTGGTGGCGGGCCGGGCGGCACCGCGTCCGCCCTTCGCGCGTACGGATTGGGCAGCGGCCTGCCGGTAATTCTTCACGTGCTTGTTGCGGGCGCGCCGAGTTCGCATGTGCAACTCGATCAGTGTGTCCTCGTCCAAGTCGGCTAGTTGCTTTCGCTTGGTCTGGCGAACCAAGCGGTACTCGTCCTCGGACAGAGACTTCAAGACCTTCTTCATGACCCGCTCCTGACTGATCGGCGACGCTGCCTACGGCGATCATAGGCAGCGGCGCCTGCGGTCAGCAGCCGATCAGGCGGACGGCCAGATACTCGACGACCTTGTCCAGGGCGACCCGCTCCTGGGTCATGGTGTCGCGCTCGCGCACTGTCACCGCGTTGTCCTCGAGAGTGTCGAAGTCGATGGTGACGCAGAACGGTGTGCCGATCTCGTCCTGGCGGCGGTACCGCTTGCCGATGCCCTGGGCGTCATCGAAGTCGACATTCCAGTTCTGGCGCAGTTCGGCGGCGAGGTCTTTCGCCTTGGGTGACAACTGCTCGTTGCGCGACAGCGGGAGCACGGCCACCTTCACCGGGGCCAGTCGCCGATCGAGCTTGAGAACCGTGCGGGTGTCGGTGCCGCCCTTGGCATTCGGGACCTGCTCTTCGGTGTACGCGTCACAGAGGAAGGCCATCAACGAGCGGGTCAGACCGGCGGCCGGCTCGATCACGTACGGCACGTAGCGCTCACCGGACGCTTGATCGAAGAACGACAGGTCCTCGCCCGAATGCTTGATGTGGGTCCCGAGGTCGAAGTCCGTGCGGTTGGCCACACCCTCGAGCTCGCCCCATTCGCCTCCGGCGAATCCGAAGCGGTACTCCACGTCCACCGTTCCCTTGGAGTAATGCGACAGCTTCTCTTTGGGGTGGTCGTACAGACGCAGGTTGTCCCGATCGATACCAAGGTCGGTGTACCACTTGAGCCGGTAGTCGATCCAGTACTGATGCCAGGTCTCGTCCTCGCCGGGTTTGACGAAGAACTCCATCTCCATCTGCTCGAACTCACGGGTACGGAAGATGAAGTTTCCCGGCGTGATCTCGTTGCGGAAGCTCTTGCCGATCTGCCCGATGCCGAACGGCGGCTTCTTGCGCGTTGTCGTCATCACGTTCTTGAAGTTGATGAAGATGCCCTGCGCGGTTTCCGGTCGCAGGTAGTGGAGGCCGGCCTCGTCGTCGACCGGGCCGAGGTAGGTCTTCATCAGACCCGAGAACGCCCGGGGTTCGGTCCACGATCCGGGCTGGCCGGTTTCCGGGTCGTTGATGTCGGCCAGTCCGTTGGGCGGAAGGTGGCCGTGCTTGTTCTCGTAGGCCTCGATGAGATGGTCGGCGCGGTAGCGCTTGTGCGTGTGCAGCGACTCGACCAGTGGGTCGCTGAAGGTCTCCACGTGGCCGGAGGCTTCCCACACCTGGCGCGGCAGGATCACCGACGAGTCGAGACCGACGACGTCATCGCGCGAGGTGACCATGTTCCGCCACCACTGCTTCTTGATGTTGTCCTTGAGCTCCACGCCGAGAGGGCCGTAGTCCCAGGCCGACTTGGTGCCGCCGTAGATTTCTCCACACGGATACACCAGCCCCCGTCGTTTACAGAGGTTGACGACGGTTTCCACGAGATTGGTTTTGCCTGCCACGCGACTAGCCTAACGGTCGCGCGCGGGGCCTCTGTCCCCCGGCAGCGCGCGGCCGGGACACGGCCGCGGACGTCCTGGCCGAGCGCGCCACGTTTGACATAGCGTCCAACGCATATGAAAATGGTTGTCAAGAGCTTTCGTACGTTCGAACCCCGGGAGTAGTCGTGACAACCCAACCCCTCAGCGGCCGTTCCGCCGGTACCGGCCAATCAGAGATGGCTGCCGCGGGAACAGTCAGGCCATCCGCCGACAACCGTGTCGACAAGCAGGTCCTCGACGCTGCCGGCGAATTGCTCCGCGCGCTGTCGGCTCCTGTCCGTATCGCGATCGTTCTCGAACTGCTCTCCGGCGGACGATGCGTACACGAACTCGTAGGTGCATTGTCGGTACCGCAGCCGCTGATCAGTCAGCATCTCCGGGTGCTCAAATCGGCGGGCGTCGTCGAGGGCCGCCGTTCGGGCCGAGAGGTGCTGTACACGCTCGTCGACGACCACCTCGCGCACATCGTCACCGATGCGATCGCACACGCGACCGAGGAGTCCACGAACGGCGAGGCTCGGCCATGAGCTCAGGCACCGAACAGCGTCCGGTCACCGGCGTCCGATCCACCAGGCAGCGCAGCGCCATCGCCGAATTGCTCTCGGGCAGCGAAGAATTCCGGTCCGCCCAGGACCTCCACGATCAGCTCAAGGCCTCCGGACAGTCCATCGGGCTGACAACGGTGTACCGCAATTTGCAGGCCTTGGCCGACGCCGGTCAGGTCGATGTGCTGCGGACCGATTCGGGCGAATCGGTATACCGGCATTGCTCGTCGAACGATCACCATCACCACCTGGTCTGTCGCGAGTGCGGCACCACCGTGGAGGTGCAGGCCGACGTCGTCGAACAGTGGGCCACCGAGGTCGCGGCCCAACACGGGTTCGTCGACATCAGTCACACGGTCGAGGTGTTCGGCCGCTGTAGCGCCTGCTCCTGAACCGGCCGTCGAAACAGCCGAGACACCGGTCATCCCCGGATCCGGGCACCCACCTCGGCCCCTACACCGAGCACCATCATCAGCATCGTGCGCAACGCTTCGTCGGACAGGGTGCCGGCCGGAAACGTGTAGTGCAACAACACATCTGCGGTCACTTCGTGCACCGCGAGTTTGACGGTGCCGAAATTGGACGATCCCGACGCCTGCTCCACGTCGGCTCGGAGTTGATCGGTCACCGGTAGGTCCCACGCGAGCACCTGGGTCAGGGACAGCACGTCGAGTCCGGGCGCGAGAGACAAGGCACGCATCGAGACCACGGTGCCCTGGAAATACACGGTGAGCGAATCGTCTTCGCCCGGCTGCACCGAGACCTCCGACGCCAGCACCTCGGCGGTTCGCGCGATGAGTCCGGCCTCGCCCTGCGCCTCAGGCACCGGAAGACCCCGGCACGCCACCGAAACGTCGGTCGCGGCTTGCGTATTCGACGCACGCATCCCACAGGTCCCGGCGATCGAAATCCGGGAACAGTTTGTGCTGATACACCATCTCCGCGTAAGCCGATTGCCAGAGCAGGAAATTGGAGATGCGCTGTTCCCCAGAGGGGCGCAGGAACAGATCTACGTCCGGCATGTCGGGTTCATCGAGATATCGCGCGAAGGAGGCCTCGGTGATGCGTTCGGGGTCCAGCGTTCCGGCGGCTGCGCGACGGGCGATCTCGCGGGCGGCATCTGCGATCTCTGCCCGGCCGCCGTAGTTGACGCACATCGTCAAGGTCATGGTGGTGTTGTCCTTGGTCAGCTCCTCGGCGACCTCGAGCTCACGAATGACGCTGCGCCACAGCCGTGGTCGTCGCCCGGCCCAGCGCACACGCACACCCATCTCGTGCATCTCGTCGCGCCGACGCCTGATGACGTCGCGGTTGAAACCCATGAGGAAACGGACCTCGTCCGGACTGCGGCTCCAGTTCTCGGTGGAGAACGCGTACGCGGACAGCCACCCGACACCCATCTCGATGCACCCGCAGACCGTGTCCATGAGCACCGCCTCGCCGCGCTTGTGGCCTTCGGTACGCGGGAGGCCGCGGTCGGTGGCCCAGCGGCCGTTTCCGTCCATGACGAGGGCGACGTGTTTGGGGACGAACTCGGCCGGTATCTCCGGAGGCCGAGCGCCCGACGGATGCGGGTCGGGCGGACGGATCACCCGTGATGTCGCATCCGCTGCGGCCTGTGCCTCAGCTTGCCGCGCCGCGCTGCGTCGTCGCTGGATCACTGATGTCCTTTCTGGCAGGGGCGATGGGCACGCCGGCGGGGATGAGCCCGCGGTGTGGCGCCTCGCGTTCGATCAGCGGCAGTGTGCGCAGCTGGCGTTCGAGATGCCATTGCAGATGCGCTGCGGTCAAACCGCTGGCCTGCCGCCGAGCCGATTCGGTGATCTCGGTGGTGTGTTCCCACTGGCCACGGTAGAGCGCATCCATCAGGTCGAGTACCCCGGGTGAAGGCGTCGCCGAACCGGGTGGGCGGCAGTGCACACAGACCGCACCGCCGGCCGCCACGTGAAAGGCACGGTGAGGCCCGGGATCACCGCAGCGCGCACAGTTCTCCAGCGCCGGCATCCAGCCGGCGAAATCCATCGCGCGCAACAAAAATGCGTCGAGTACGAGCTCTTTGGGCCGATCCGCCGCCGCGACCGCTCGCAACGCACCCACCGTCAACCTCTGGAGGCGGGCCGCCGGGGCCCGTTCTTCACCGGCCAGACGCTCCGCGGTCTCCAAGATCGCACAGGCCGTGGTGTACCGGCCGTAGTCGGAGACGATGGCCGAGGCGAACGTGTCGAGACTGTAGACCTGGGTGACGATGTCGAGGTTGCGACCCGGGTGGAGCAACACGTCGACGTGCGCAAACGGTTCGAGCCGGGCACCGAACTTCGAGCGGGTACGCCGCACTCCTTTGGCGACGGCACGGACCAGCCCGTGCTCCTTGGTGAGCAGCGTGATGATGCGGTCGGCCTCGCCCAGCTTGTGCTGGCGGACGACCACCGCCTCATCTCGATACAACCTCACCCGGACATTGTTCCACCGGGCACCGACCGGCGTCCGATCCGACATGCCTCACCAGGCACCCGATCGGGTCCGGCGATCACGCCAGTTGCACGATGGCCGTCGCCTTACCGAAGATGCGGCTTCCGCGAGCGGTGGCGTTGAGCACGATCGTCGCAGTCCGGGTCGACTCGTCGAGCTCTTTGATCTTCCCGGTGTACGTCACTTCTGCCGGGGTGTTCGCCTCGACGAACACCGGCCGGGTGAAACGCACGCCGTACTCGATCACAGCCCCGGGGTCCCCCACCCATTCGGACAGATAGCCGCCGCCGAAGGCCATGGTGAGCATCCCGTGTGCGACGACGTTGTCGAGGCCGGCGAGATCGACCACCTGCTCGCTCCAGTGGATCGGGTTCTCATCACCCGACACCCCCGCATAGTTCACCAGATCGCCGCGGGCGACCTGCACGGTGCGGGCCGAGATCTCGTCACCGACGGAGACGTCGGCGAACCGCCGCTTGGGTTGCGGCGCAACGGAGTCGGCGACTTCCAGCGCGCCGGTGTCGTCCTCCACGAGATGCACGATCGACGAGCCGATCTCGCCGCCGGCCTCGGTGGCGGCGCGCATCAAGATACCCTCCACGGCCTGGGCGATGTTCTCGTCGACAACCCCGCCCGAGCGGGCGACCGCAGTGGTCCACCCGGTCTGCACAAGGGCGCCGGTTTGATCCGACATGTCGGTTCTCAGAACAAACGAGTCCTGTCCGTGCCCCGCCCGGAAGGCATCGAGAGTGATCCGACAGGTGATGTCGTCGCCCGCGCGCAACGGCCGATGCTGGCGGATGCGCTGTTCGGTCTGCAACACCTGGCTCAAGTCGTAGCCGGGCAGGAACTGTTCGAAGACACAGCGCTGCGATATGCCGCCCAGGATCGCGGTGAAGGTGACCGGCGCCACCAACCCCTCGTGTCCCAGCGCGCGTGCGACCCGCACGTCGTAGTGCGCAAGGTGGTGGTCCTGCACTGCCCTGGCGAATTCCCGGATCTTCTCCCGCCCGACCTCATAGGTGTCGGACAGGCGGTAGGGCCGACCCAGGAGGGAGGTTGCCACGTCTGCGGTTGGAACCGCTTCTTGCTGCACGCTCATTGCTGCGCTGAAAGAGGCTGATGCTTGGACAAACTGAACTGCATGACGTCGATATAGCCTTTCCGGAAATAGTCCACACACCCACTGAGGTATTTGACGTAGGTGTTGTACACCTCGGGTGAAGCGATCGCGATCGCCTGGTCTTTCTTCTCTTGCAGCGTGGCCGACCAGATCTCCAATGTCCGCGCGTAGTGCTGCTGCAGAGGGTGGATCCGCTCGACGGCGAAGCCTGCGGCCTCGGCACCGTCGACAACCCACTTGGGTTCGGGCAACTGACCTCCGGGGAAGATCTCGTTCTGGATGAATTGGGCGAACTCCAGCACTTCCCTGTTGATCGGGAGACCACGCGCACGGATGTCGTGTCGATTGTATTGCGTGATGGTGTGCAGCAACATTCGACCGTCCGCGGGAAGAATGTTGCGACACTTGTCGAAAAATGCGTCATAGCGCTCACGCCGGAAATGTTCGAACGCGCCGATGCTGACGATCCGGTCGACCGGTTGGTCGAAGTCTTCCCAACCCTGCAGTCGCACTTCGGCACTGCGACCGGTGTTACCCCTCTGCTCGAGCAGCGATGCCACGTGGTCGTGCTGGTTCTGGCTCAACGTCAGGCCGATGACGTTGACGTCGTACTGGTCCAGTGCTCGCAACATGGTCGAACCCCAGCCACAACCGACATCGAGCAGTGTCATACCGGCCTGCAGATCGCATTTGCCCAGCGCAAGATCGACTTTCGCGCGCTGCGCCTCTTCGAGCGTCATGTCGTCGCGTTCGAAATATGCGCAGCTATATGTCCTGGTCGGGTCGAGGAAAAGCTCGAAGAACTCGTCAGACAAGTCGTAATGAGCTTGGACGTCGTCGTAGAAAGGAGTCAGGTCATTCGTCATCGCGGCATGGCCTTTCAGCGTTCGAACACGTGGAATTGCCGTGCCGCTGATTGGACACCGCGTCACCGGCATCAGCCGATGTCCCTACCGCTGCGGCGCATGCCCCGACTCACTCGCCGCCGTCACGGATTGAACGTGTTATTCCCCACTAAGCCACGGATCAAACGTCATTTAATCGCCGGTATTTGATACCACGCGTATTCAGATGGCTTATTTCGACGATTCCGCGAGGTGGCGAGGGCCCAATCCCCCGGGTACACGCAGCCAGCCCTTGCGGTCGTACAACTGGGTCACCACGGCGCCCAGTACCAACCCGATGACCAGGCCCACGCCGGTCATCACCAGCGCCCGACCGAGCCCGGCAGAGAAGTTGACGTCGAAGTACAGGATCGCTCGCGTGCCCAGATACACCTGATGCATCGGTTCGAACCATGCAAGCCAATGGAACACCGAGGGAGTGGCCTCCAGCGGGACGGTGCCGCCCGAGGACGGCAGTCCCAGCACCACGAACACCACCATGTTCACCAGTAGACCGAAGGATCCGAGGGCCGCGGCCACCGACATGCACGTCACCCCGACCGCCGTGATCACCAGAACCCCGAACATCCAGAGGGCGAAGGCGTTGGAGAGATCCATCCCGACCACTCGGCACACCAGCAGATACACCGAGGCCAGAACCAAGGCGATCACGAACATGATCCACCACTTGATCACCAGGGTCCCCCACCGCGAGATCTTCAGCGGAGCCATCAGTCGATACAGGGGTCCGACCTCCATCGGACCGAAGCCGAGCATGCCGTCGACGAGGGTCTGCACGATCACCGATCCCGTGAACCCGGCGAGCACCAGCAGCAACGCAAAGTAGAACGCCGTCAGTCCGTTGCCGGCGTTGCCCGGGAGTGGATCAGCAGGGTCGATCCGGATGTCGATGGGAGCGGCCAACCCGAGCAGGGACGCTCCTGTCACGGTCAATCCGGCCTGTTTGGCCTGATCGATGACCCCGGCCGCCAACTGCTTGCCGAACGTGGTGTTGGCCTCGGTGAGAGCGGTGTCCGCGTAGGCGGTGACTATCGAGGACGCGAGTGCGCCGGCACCCGGATTGGTCCAGACCTGGATCACCGGGCGATCGACCTGGGTGAAACCCACAGCCGATCCGGCGAACTCGATCGATGTCGAGGTGAAGTTCCGCGGGATGACAATCGCCCCATAGGCCTCGGCGTTGTCCAGACGGCGGAACGCGGTGTCCGAGTCGACCACCTCGAGATCGAATTTCTGTGTGTCCGAGCCCTTCTCGAGCCCGGACACGATCTGCGCGCCGAAGTTCTGCTCCGGTCCCTCGCCGCCCCCCGGCGCGGGCAACCGACCCCCGTCGTCCTCGTTCACCAAGAGCACCGGGAACTTCTCGAGGTGTTTCTGCGGGTCGGCCACCGAACCCACGTACGTCGCGGCCAGCAACGACATCAGCACCACCACCGCGCCGACAGGAACGAGCCAGAGCCACGGTGAACGGATTTTGCGCGCTACGTCCGGATCCATCGGGCGGCTCCCTCGATCGTCGTTGTCGCGCGCCCGTCAGAAGCCGAGTCGTCCCAACTGCTTGGGGTCGCGCTGCCAGTCCTTGGCCACCTTCACATGAAGGTCCAGGTACACCTTGGCACCCAGTACTTTCTCGATCTGAACGCGGGCCACCGTGCCGACCTCTTTGAGGCGAGCACCCTTCTTCCCGATGATGATGCCCTTCTGGCTGTCGCGTTCCACGTACAAATTCGCGTGCACGTCGACCATCGGGATCTGCCCTTCCGGAGCCTCCCGTTCGATGATCTCCTCGATCACCACGGCGAGGGAATGGGGCAGCTCGTCGTGGATTCCCTCGAGCGCGGCCTCTCGGATGAACTCGGCCATCAAGGTGGTCTCGGGTTCGTCGGTCAATTCGCCGTCGGGGTAGTACGCCGGGCCCGGCTCCATCAATCCGCGTAGGACGTTGATGAGCACGTCCAATTGTTTGCCCTTGGCAGCGGAGATGGGCACCACCTCGCTGTCGGGTCCGAGCAGTTCGGACAATGCCATCAGCTGCTGGGCGACGCGGTCGGGTTTGACCTTGTCGATCTTCGTGACCAGGCCGACCACGGGCGTCTTCGGGGCCATCTCCTTGAGCTGCTGAGCGATCCAGCGATCCCCGGGCCCGATCTTCTCGTCGGCAGGGACACAGAATCCGATCGCGTCGACTTCCGAATACGTGTCGCGCACAAGGTCGTTCAGTCGTTTACCGAGCAGGGTGCGGGGCCGGTGCAAACCTGGGGTGTCCACCAGGATGAGCTGGGTGTCCTCGCGGTTCACGATGCCCCGGATCGTGTGCCGAGTGGTCTGCGGCCGACTGGAGGTGATCGCGATCTTCTCCCCCACCAGCGCGTTGGTCAACGTCGATTTACCGGTGTTCGGCCGGCCGACAAAACAGACGAAACCGGAACGGAAGTCGGAGTCGCTCTCTGGAACACTCACGCTGGTACCGCCAGATGCCGGACGTCGCCCGAAGAGTCCACTGCCAGCGCGTACGCACTGGCGCTGACCTCGGTCAGCGGTGCCAGACCCGGATCCTCGCCCACATCGGCACCGGACGCGATGACCGCCGCCTCGAATCCCTTGGCGCCGCTGGCCACCGCCATCGCCACTGCCACCTGCAGCGCAGACAGCCGGAGGGAGGTGAGAGCGACAGCACCGGCGGCATACGTCCTGCCATCGGTGTCCCGCACCGCCGCGCCGGTGTCGCCGCCCGATCGAGCCATCGCACCCCGCGCCAACGTCAACAGTTTGCTGTCCTCGTCATCGAGTCCGGAAGCCGCTGGTCGGCTCATGACGCCTCCTCGTGTAGCTGGGTGGTGCGTTCGGCGGTGTCCGGCTGATGGTCGGCCGTGTCGACGGTCTCGGCTTCTGACACGTCCCGCTTCTTCTTCCGCTTCTTTTTCTTCTCGAGTTCTTTCTCTGGCATCCGGTGCACCACCACCGACGTGATCCGTACGCGCCCCTGCCGATTCGGCCCGCCCTCGGCGATCAACTCGAGCCCATGAAGTTCCACGACGGCTCCGGGCAGCGGCACCCGGCCGAGGACAAGACCGAACAATCCACCGACCGTTTCCACGTCGTCTTCGTCGAACTCCACGTCGAACAACTCGGCGAGGTCCTGGACCGGCAGTCGCGACGACACCCGATATCCGTCAGTGCCGTCGTCGAGAGCCTCGATGGGCGGGGTCTCGTCGGTGTCGTACTCGTCGTTGATCTCGCCCACGATCTCCTCGAGCACATCCTCGATGGTCACCAGACCGGCGATACCGCCGTACTCGTCGACCAGCAGCGCCATGTGATTGCGACTGCGCTGCATGTCGGCGAGCACCTTGTCGAGGGGCTTGGAATCGGGGATGAACTCGGCTTCGCGCATCAGTTCGCGTACTTCCACCGCAGTCGGCTGAGCCGGTGGAAGTCCGCGCTGCACCAGGTCTTTCAGATACACCACCCCGAGCACGTCGTCGGGGTTCTCGCCGATCACCGGCAGACGGGAATGTCCCGACCGTACGGCCAGCGACGTGGCCTGGGCAGCGGTCTTCGTCGCCTCGATCCACACCATCTCACCGCGGGGAACCATCACCTCGCGTGCGCTGGTGTCGCCGAGGTCGAACACCGACTGGATCATGCGTCGTTCGCCCGCGGCCACGACACCGGTGAGCTCGGCCATGTCGACCACCTCACGCAACTCGACCTCGGTGGCGAACGGTCCGTTGCGAAAGCCCTTTCCGGGGGTGATCGCGTTACCGAGAGCGATCAGCAGCCGGGTCAGCGGGGTGAGCAGCACCCCGATGATCTGCAGGACAGCCGCGGAGTTCACCGCGAACGAGTAGGCGTTCTGGCTGCCGAGGGTGCGTGGGCCCACTCCGATCACCACGTAACTGACCACTGCCATCACGCCGATGGCCACCACGACACCCCAGGGGGTGCCGAGCACCTCGACGGCGTATCCGGCAGCGAAAACCGTTGCGGCAGTTTCGCAGACGATGCGCAGCAGCACGGTCAGCGCAACGTACTTGGCCCGATCGGTGAGTACGTCGCGAAGCCGGCGAGCGCCAGGACGGCCGTCTTTGACCAGATCCTCGACCCGCGCGGGCGACACCGTCACGAGTGCGTTGTCGATGGCCGCGAAGACGCCGCCGATCGATACCAGCGCAACTGCGGCGATCAGCGGGGCTATATCAGCGGGCACTGGTGATCAGCTTCCCTCGGAGGTCGGTGAGTCGTCGTCGAAACCGGTGCTGTGCAGCAGCTTCGCGTCTCGCTGGGCCATCCGGGCGGCACGGGCACGAGCGCGCCGGTCGTCATACCAGTCTTCGATGATCTGGCCCTGCAGACCGAACATCGCCTTCTCTTCCTCGGGCTCGGCATGGTCGAAGCCGAGGAGGTGCAGCACGCCGTGCACGGTGAGGATGGACAATTCGTGGTCGGTGGAGTGCCGGGCGGTCGCGGCCTGCTCCGCCGCGAACTCCGGACACAGCACGATGTCACCGAGCATCGAAGGCCCTGGCCCTGCGGTGTCGGGGCGTCCGCCCGGACTCAGTTCGTCCATCGGGAAGCTCATCACGTCGGTGGGACCGGGCAGGTCCATCCAGCGCATGTGCAGCTCTGCCATCGTCTCGCTGTCGACCAGCACCATCGACAACTCGGCCGCCGGATGTACATCCATGCGGCCGAGCGCGAAGGTGGCGACGTCGATGAGCATTTCTTCGGGCACATCGACGCCGGATTCGTTGGAGACCTCGATACTCACAGGTCTCCGCCCGTCGTTCGGGGTGAGTCCGCGTTCATCGGTGACGCCCGCCGGCCGCGGCACGGCGCTGTGCGCGATTGCCGTGCAATTCTGCCGCTGCCTCATCTCGGCCATAGGCGTCGACGATGTCGGACACCAGGCGATGGCGTACGACGTCGGCGCTGGTGAGGTGCGAGAAGAAGATGTCGTCGATGTTCTCGAGGATGCGGCTTGCTGCACGCAGCCCACTCTCGGAGTTGCCCGGCAGGTCCACCTGGGTCACGTCGCCCGTCACGACGATCTTCGACCCGAAGCCGAGCCGGGTGAGGAACATCTTCATCTGTTCGGCCGTGGTGTTCTGCGCCTCGTCGAGAATGATGAACGCGTCGTTCAGGGTGCGGCCACGCATGTAGGCCAGCGGTGCCACCTCGATGACCCCGGCTTCCATCAGTTTCGGGATCGCCTCGGGATCCATCATGTCGTGGAGGGCGTCGTGCAGCGGCCGCAGATACGGGTCGATCTTCTCGTGCAAGGTGCCCGGCAGGAACCCCAGACGCTCGCCGGCCTCGACCGCAGGACGGGTCAGGATGATCCGGCTCACCTCTTTGGCCTGCAACGACTGCACAGCCTTGGCCATCGCGAGGTAGGTCTTGCCGGTACCGGCCGGACCCATCCCGAAGACGATGGTGTTCTTGTCGATGGCGTCGACGTAGTGCTTCTGGTTGAGCGTCTTGGGCCGGATGGTCTTGCCGCGCCTGGAGATGATATCCAGACTCAGCACCTCCGCAGGCGAAGCCCCCGACCCGTCGGTCAGCATGCCGACGCTGTGCCGGACGAGGTCCGGCGTCAACGGGGTTCCGCGCCGCACCACCGCGGACAGTTCGGCGAGAACGCGCTCGGCGATCGCCACGTCGGCGGGTTCTCCGGTCAGCTTCACGGCGTTGCCACGTACATGGATGTCGGCGGTCAGATCGGACTCGAGCTGCTTCAGATTCTTGTCACCAGCGCCCAGCAGTCCGAAGATGACATCCGGTGACACTTCGAGGGTTGTAGTCACCGTTGTACGCGCCGATGTCCCGTCCGCGTCGTCGCTGGTTCGGGTCGCGCTGTTGTCATCTCTCACGAAGTTCTTTTCTCCTGCTCTGCCGCTGGGTTCGATTGATTCTACGTCGATGAAACGCCCGGTTTCACGTCAATATTTCGCCTGCTCGCCGAAGGCGGACCTCGCGCCGTCAGATACCGAGTACCCGGACCGTCTCCCGATGACCCCTGCTGCGCGGATTGACGAACACGTCATGACCCTCACCGGGGACCACGATCAGTTCGGCCGACTGGCCGGCGTGCACCACGCGGTGCACGTAGTCGCGACTCACCTCGACCGGTACGGACTCATCGAGTTCGCCGTGGATCGCCACGACGTGGGCGGGAAAAGGTGCCTGCTCCACCGGGGAGGCGTCGCGGTAGAGCTGCGGCGCCTGCTTGATCGAGGCCCCCATGAGCGCACGCAGTGACGGGCGTCCGGCGCGTCCACCCGACTGCAGATCGAGCGGTGCTGCTTGCGCGATCACCGTGGAGATCGCTGCTCTCTTGGTCACGGCGCCCAGCTGGGCCACGGCCCACACCCCGAGCTGGCCGCCCGCCGAGTGTCCGATGACGGTGACCCGCGACCAGTCGGCTGCGGACGCGATGTGCTCGGGCAAGGCGTATCGGACCGGGCCGTCGAGCGCGGAGATCGCGGCGACGACGTCGTTGCCCGTGCGTGGCCATCCGCCAC
Source organism: Williamsia muralis NBRC 105860 (assembly GCF_001598915.1). GTDB lineage: Bacteria > Actinomycetota > Actinomycetes > Mycobacteriales > Mycobacteriaceae > Williamsia > Williamsia muralis. Next base: position 407,372 of record NZ_BDAP01000005.1, read on the forward strand.
CTTCTTCCCCGACGCGGCGGTACTCGATGTTCCAGACCACAGCTCCGCGGGCGGCGAGATCGCGGGCGATGGCGGTCTCGATGGTGAGCCCGAACTCGGTGCTCCAGTAGCCGCCGTGCACGAGGACGATGACCGGCACACCGTTCTCGGCGGGCGATGTCGGCAGGTAGACGTGACCGAACTGCGAATTACGCTCGCCGTAGGCGAGTTTCACCCTTTTGACCCTCACCTCCATGGCGTGCCCACCGCCCAACGCGGGGTCAGCGCGCCGATGGCACCGAGCGCGACCGCTGCGGCACTGGAGGTGCGCAGCACCTCGGGTCCGAGCAGGACCGCGACCGCACCGACCGACACGAGGGCATCGATTTCCGAATCGTCCAGTCCGCCTTCGGGTCCTACGATCAGCATGATCTCCGCAGCGCTCGACAGGTCCAGCGCGGCAAGGCTCGTCGGGGCACTCTCGTGCAGGACCGCGACGATGCCGCCAGCAGCGACGACCTGTTGTGCGCGTGCCACGACGTCCCGCGTCGCCGCCAGGTCTTCCACCTCCGGGATGAAGGCCCGCCGGCTCTGCTTGGCCGCCGACCGAGCGGCCGCCCGCCACTTCGCCACACCCTTGTCCGCTTTGGGCCCAACCCATTTCGCCACGCAGCGCGCGCTCTGCCACGGCACGATCGCGTCGGCGCCAGCCTCGGTGGCGAGGTCGACAGCGAGCTCGGATCGTTCAGATTTGGGCAGGGCCTGCACCACGGTCACCCGCGGTCGCGGCGCGGACCTGCCGACGTGATCGAGTACCCGCGCCTGAAGCGACGCCTTGCCCTCGGTCGTGATCACCTCGGCCAGCCCGGAGGTCCCCAGACCGTCGGCCACGATGATGCGTTCGCCCGGCGAAACCCGGGTGACGGTGACTGCATGGCGACCCTCGTCGCCGTCCACGGTGGCGATCTCCCCGGCAGGCGGCACGGTGCCGACCCAGAACAGCGGCGGACTCATGACGGCGTTCTCGGCACGGCCCTGCGTCAGCGCCCGGCGAAGGCGTTACGCAGCCGCGAGAACAGTCCCCCGGTGTTCGACGACCCGGCGTGTACCAGTTCGATCTGGTCCTCGAGTGTCAGTTTCCGGAACTCCTTGAGACGCTTGGTCTGTTGCGAATCGAGGCGCGTCGGCACCACCACGTCGAGGTGCACATGCAGGGTGCCGCGCACCCCGGTGTGCAGGTGCGGCATTCCCTGACCACGGATCTTGGCGATCTGGCCCGGCTGCGTTCCGGGTTCGATCACCACGCGGGTGGAGCCGCCCAGGATCGTGTCGATGTCGATCTCGCCACCGAGGGCGGCGTCGACCATCGGGACGCGAACGGTGCAGTGCAGATCGTCGCCGTCGCGGACGAACACGCTGTGTTGTTTCTCCTGGACCTCCACGTAGAGGTCGCCGGCAGGACCGCCACCGGGTCCCACCTCGCCCTGGCCGACGAGACGAACCCGCATGCCATCGGCGACACCAGCGGGGATCTTGACCGTGAGGGTGCGGCGCGAGCGCACTCGTCCGTCACCACCGCATTTGTGACACGGATCGGGAATCGTCTCACCGGCGCCCCCACAGGTGGGGCACGGCCGCGACGTCATCACCTGGCCGAGGAACGAGCGTTGCACCGACTGCACTTCGCCTGCGCCACGGCAGGTTTCACACACGACGGGCTTGCTGTTGCCGTTTGTGCCCGACCCGGTGCACACGTCGCAGAGAATCGCCGTGTCGACCGTCACCTCTTTGCTGACACCCGCCGCGCACTCGTCGAGGTCGAGTCGCATCCGCAGCAGCGCATCGGAACCTGCTTGGACGCGACCACGCGGACCCCGTCCGCCGCCGCCTCCCGCGCCACCGAAGAACGCCTCGAAGACGTCGCCGAGGCCACCGGTGAACCCGCCGTTGCCGAAGCCCCCGAAACCGCCGGCGCCTGCCGATTCGAGCGGGTCACCGCCGGCATCCACGATTCGCCGCTTCTCGGGGTCGGTCAGCACCTCGTAGGCGGCGGTCACGTCCTGGAAGCGGTTCTGGGCCGACTCATCGGGGTTGACGTCGGGGTGCAATTCGCGCGCCAACTTGCGGTACGCGCGTTTGATTTCCTGGTCGCTGGCGCCTCTGTCCACACCAAGGATCCCGTAGTAGTCACGTGCCACGGCGATGCATTTTCCGTTCTTTGATTCATCTCCGGGAGCACCGAGCAGGCGCGTCCGGATGGGTTGTTCAGGTCAGTGTGCGGCGTTGCACGTCATCGATCGGCGAGTACCTCGCCGACGTATCTGGCAACGGCGGCGACGGACGCGATCGTTCCCGGATAGTCCATCCGGGTCGGTCCGAGCACGCCGAGACCACCGAACACAGTGCCCGAGGCACCGTACCCGGTGGAAACCACGGCGGTGCCACGCAGGTTCTCTTCTCGGGTCTCCTCGCCGATCTGCACCGTGACGGTGCCGGTGTTCTGTGTGGCGGCCAGCAGTTTGAGGACCACCACCTGCTCTTCGAGCGCTTCGAGTACCGATCCCATGGCGCCGGCCATCGGCGCGAAATCGGCGGCGGCCCGGGTCAGATTGGACGTGCCACCCATCAGCAGCCGATCGGCCGATCGCTCGACCAGTGTCTCCACCAATACGGTCGCGACCCGGATGAACGGCTGACGCAGGTCTTCGGGCGCCTTGTTGGCCAGCTCCGCGACCGCGTGGGAGGCGACCTCGAGCCGCTGACCGTTCAGCGCGGCACCGAACATGTCGCGCAGCCGGCTGATGTCTTCGTCGTTCAGGTCGGAGCCGAGGTCGACGATTCGCTGTTCGACACGGCCGGTGTCGGTGATCACCACCAGCAGCAACCGCGCCGGGGTCAGTGCGACCACCTCGAGGTGGCGGACCGAGGACGACGAGAGCACCGGGTACTGGATCACCGCGACCTGCCGGGTGAGTTGCGCCAGCAACTGCACCGACCGCCGGAGTACGTCGTCGAGGTCGACGCCGGAATCGAGGAAGCTGAGGATCGTGCGCCGCTCCACCGGTGACAGCGGCTTCACCTCGCTGATGCGGTCGACGAACAGGCGGTATCCCTTGTCCGTCGGAACGCGGCCGGAGCTGGTGTGCGGCTGGGTGATGTACCCCTCGGCCTCCAGGACGGCCATGTCGTTGCGGACGGTGGCGCTGGACACACCGAGGTGGTGGCGATCGACAAGTGCCTTGGAGCCGATCGGCTCCTGCGTCGCGACATAGTCGGTGACGATGGCGCGAAGTACTTCGAAACGACGTTCATCGGTGCTCGACATGAGCAGTTCACCTCCAGCCCTCGGCTTTGGACAATGGGCACTTCACAGCATTCATCAAGTCTACGGCGACGGAGAACCGATACGGTGAACCGGTGATTTTCAAGGGCGTCCGCGACGGGAAGCCGTACCCGGACCATCAGTTGTCCATTCGCGATTGGGCCAAGATCCCCCCGCGCCAGTTGCGGCTCGATCAGCTCATCACCGTCACCACGGTGCTCGCGCTGGACAAGCTGCTCTCGGAGGACTCGACCTTCTACGGAGACCTGTTCGCACACGCCGTGCGCTGGCAGGGCGACATCTATCTCGAGGACGGCCTACATCGCGCAGTCCGGTCGGCGTTGCGCAACCGGCACGTCATCCATGCACGACTACTCGACCTGGACAACGTGTCCGAACTCACCCGCGAACCGAGTACCGGTGTCGAGAGTGTCAGCCCGCCAACAGGTCACGGACCACGCCATCAGCCAGCAGACGTCCACGGTTGGTCAGAACCAGGGACGATCCGACCCGTTCGGTGAGCCCGTCGGAGATCGTTCGCGCGGCCCGCTGTTGCTCGTCGGGACGGAGTTCGGACCACGCGAGCCCGACCGAACGGCGGATCGACAGCATCACCCGTTCGGTGTGCTGATCGTCCGGAGTCAGCTGTTCGTGGCCGGCAACCGGTAGTTCTGCGGCGGCCACCGCGGCGGCATACCTGGCCGGGTGTTTGTGGTTCCACCAGCGGACCCCCGCGACGTGCGAGTGCGCCCCGGGCCCGGCTCCCCACCAGTCGGCGCTGTCCCAGTAGCCGAGATTGTGCCGACAGAACGCGTCGGGCACCGAGGTTCGCGCCCAGTTCGACACCTCGTACCACCGAAGTCCCGCGGCCGAGAGGCGCTCGTCGATCATCTCGTACCGGCTCGCGAGCACGTCGTCATCGGGAGCAGGCAGCTCTCCCCGGCGCACCCGGCGGGCCAGGGCGGTGCCGTCTTCGACGATCAGCGCGTATGCCGACACGTGGTCGACCCCGGCATCGAGAACCGCATCGAGGGACGAGGCGAGATCCTCGTCGCGCTCTCCGGGGGTGCCGTAGATCAGATCGAGGTTCACATGTCCGAGCCCGGCGGCCCTGGCCTCACGCGCGGCGGTGACGGCCCGGCCGGGGGTGTGCGTGCGGTCCAGCACCGCGAGAACGTGACCCGCGGCCGATTGCATCCCCAGTGACACGCGGGTGAACCCGGCCGCGAGGATGCCCTCGAAGAATTCGGGCGACGTCGATTCGGGATTCGATTCGGTGGTGATCTCGGCCCCCGGCGCGATGTCGAAGTGAGTCCGCACCGATGCCATGACGCGCCCCAAACCCTCCGCGCCCAGCAGCGATGGGGTCCCACCGCCGACGAAGATCGTCGACACGGGCCTGGACGGATCGAGGTGGGTCGCCGCCATCGACAGTTCACCGTCGAGTGCGGAGAGCCACTGCTCCGGTGACGAGCTGCTGCCCAGCTCACCGGGTGTGTAGGTGTTGAAGTCGCAGTAACCGCACCGCGTCGCGCAAAACGGGACGTGGATGTACAGCCCCAGAGGGGTCTCGGATCGCGACTTCGGGATGAAGGTGTTCGGCATCGTGGTTCGATCATCCCAGTACTGGCGACAACATCAGAATCAGCGCAATCGGCAAGGGACGAAACCCATGACACGACCCGGTAGGTCGGGCGACTTCATCCAACTGCCCAAGAGCCTGATCGTCTGGGCGATGGTGCGGTCTTTCGGCATCGTGGTCGCTTATCTGACCGCGTATTTCATGGTGCCGTGGACGGTGCTCGACGGCTGGGGCGAGGTGGTGGTCGTGGCGGCGTTTCTGGTGGTCGCTGCGCTCACAGCCGTCTGGCAGATCGGCCGGATCCTGCGGGCTCCGGCACCCGCGGTCCAGGCGATCGAGGCTCTTGCCATCATTGCCCCGCTCTACCTGCTCGGCTTCGCTCTCGGATATTTTCTGCTCTCGGCGAGTGACCCTGCCCAGTTCAACGAGCCGCTGTCCCGGATGAGCTCGCTCTATTTCACCTTGTCGGTGTTCGCGACCGTGGGCTTCGGGGACATCACCGCGGCCGTCGATCTGTCCCGCGCGATCGTGGCGATACAGATGGTCCTCAACCTGATCGTCGTCGGCGTGGGCATCAAGGTCATCGTCGCGGCAGTCCAGTGGAGCAGGACAAAGAAGAAAGAATCTGGCGGGGAGGAATGACCACGACTCGACCGGTGTTGACACCTGAATACGTCGGCGTCGACCGCGCCGACGGACTTCGGCTCAGAGTGAGCCAAAGTAAGCCCAAGTAGACGCATCAAGGAAGGCCGTGGCACTATGGGCGACGTGACTTCTCAAGGGGTGTGGCTCGCGATGCGACGGCACATCGATCTCAAGCGCGTATGCAGCGCTTTCTGTCTTAACTGACAAGCGGCACAACCCACGGTCCACAGCCCGGACCGCAGATGGTGACAAGCCCGCGCCACGCTCTTCCCTTGTACCAAGCCTTTGCTGGACTCCCGGGTGCCTCGAGCCCTGATCTGCACGCTGCCCGGAGTCCGCCAGACAGGAGAATCAATGACGTCGACCGCAGACGCCCCCGGCAAACCGGCGCGGCGGGCACGTCCGACGAAGCGCCGCGCCGAGGGCCAATGGAAACTCGGATACCGGGAGCCGCTCAACCCCAACGAGCAGGCCAAGAAGGACGACAATCCGCTCAACGTCCGCGCCCGCGTCGAGAACATCTATTCCAAGCAGGGCTTCGATTCGATCGACAAACAGGATCTGCGCGGCCGGTTGCGTTGGTGGGGTCTCTACACCCAGCGCGCCGAGGGTTATGACGGCACCTGGACCGGTGACGACAACATCGACCTCCTCGAGGCCCGCCATTTCATGATGCGGGTCCGCTGCGACGCCGGCGCACTGACTGCCGAGCAATTGCGCACGATCGGTCAGATCTCCACCGAGTTCGCCCGCGATACAGCAGATCTCTCCGATCGTGAGAACGTCCAGTACCACTGGATCGAGATCGAGAACGTCCCCGAGATCTGGCAACGACTCGAGGCCGTCGGCCTCAAGACCACCGAGGCGTGCGGGGATTGCCCCCGCGTGGTGCTCGGTTCCCCGCTCGCCGGTGAGGCCGTGGACGAGATCCTCGACCCCACACCCGCGATCGACGAGATCGTCCGCCGGTACATCGGCGACCCGAAGTACTCGAACCTCCCCCGCAAGTTCAAGACGGCGATCTCCGGCCTGCAGGACGTAGCCCACGAGATCAACGACGTCGCCTTCATCGGCGTCAACCATCCCGAGCACGGGCCCGGACTCGACCTGTGGGTCGGCGGCGGGCTCTCCACCAACCCGATGCTTGCGCAGCGGGTCGGTGCGTGGGTCGCACTCGACGACGTCCCGGATGTCTGGGAGGGCGTGGTCTCGCTGTTCCGCGACTACGGTTACCGGCGTCTGCGTACCAAGGCCCGGCTGAAGTACCTGCTCAAGGACTGGGGCATCGAGAAGTTCCGCCAGGTGCTCGAGGACGAATACCTGGGCCGCAAGCTGATCGACGGACCGGCGCCTGCCCCGCTCACCGCACCGCGCGACCACGTGGGCGTGCAGAAGCTGAAGAACGGCCTCAACTCCGTCGGGTTCGCGGCGATCGCCGGACGCGTGTCGGGCTCCAAGCTCACCGCTGTCGCCGATGCCGCAGCCCGGGTCGGCTCCGACCGCATCCGCTTCACCCCGTACCAGAAGCTGGTTGTCCTCGACGTCGCCGACGACAAGGTCGAGCAGCTCATCTCCGAACTCGCACCTCTCGGGCTGATCGCCAGGCCGTCGCCCTGGCGGCGCAACCTGATGGCCTGTTCGGGCATCGAGTTCTGCAAGTTGTCGTTCACCGAGACGCGCAAACGGTCGCAGGTGCTCGTGCCCGAATTGGAGTCGCGACTCGCCGACATCAACGACCAGCTCGACGTCCCGATCACGGTGAACATCAACGGCTGCCCCAACTCGTGCGCCCGCGCACAGATCGCCGACATCGGATTCAAGGGCATGCTCGTCGAGGACGCCGATGGCAACACCGTGGAAGGCTTCCAGGTTCACCTCGGCGGCAGCCTCGGTCAGGATTCGGCATTCGGCCGCAAACTCCGTCAGCACAAGGTGCTCTCCGGAGAGATCGGTGACTACATGGACCGCGTGGTCCGCAATTTCGTGAAGCAACGCAGTGACGGTGAGCGTTTCGCCCAGTGGGCGGTTCGCGCCGACGAGGAGGATTTGCGATGAGTACCGCAGTTCGCAGTGAGACGGAGTTGCGCGATCTGGCGGCGGAAGGTGCTGCACTGCTGGGCCCGGACGCCTCAGCACACGACCTGATGCGCTGGACCGCAGACACTTTCGGCACCGACTTCATCGTCGCGTCCAACATGCAGGATGCGGTGCTCGTGGACGTTGCGGCCTCTGCCGTCACCCCCGAGCAGTTGAACGGCAGCAAACTCAAGGTGCTGTTTCTCGACACCGGCTATCACTTCGCCGAGACCCTCGGCACCCGCGACGCCGTCGAACAGGTCTACGGCGTCGAGATCGTGAACGCCAAAGCCGAGCAGAGCGTCGCGCAGCAGGATGCGGCCGTGGGACGCAATCTGTTCGCCTCGAATCCCGGCGAGTGCTGCCGGTTGCGCAAGGTGGTGCCGCTCAAACGTGAGCTGTCGGGATACCGGGCCTGGGTCACAGGCATTCGCCGAGTGGAGTCCCCCACCCGCGCCAACGCGCCTCTGATCTCCTTCGACGAGGCGTTCGGGTTGGTGAAGATCAATCCGATCGCCGCCTGGACCGACGACGAGTTCCAGGACTACATCGACCGCAAGGGCGTGCTGGTCAATCCCCTTGTGGACGAGGGATATCCGTCGATCGGATGCGCCCCCTGCACCACCAAGCCGATCAACGGCGCTGATCCCCGAAGTGGCCGATGGGCCGGACTGGCCAAGACAGAATGCGGGTTGCACGCGTCATGACAATCGACCAGAACACCGACGTACTGCCCGTCGAGACCGCGGATGAGTTCAGCACACTCGACGCCCTCGAGTCCGAGGCGATCCACATCTTCCGGGAGGTGGCCGGCGAGTTCGAACGTCCGGTGATCCTGTTCTCCGGCGGCAAGGATTCGACGGTGCTGCTGCACGTCGCACTCAAGGCGTTCTGGCCTGCGCCACTGCCGTTTTCGCTGCTGCACGTCGACACCGGGCACAACCTGCCCGAGGTGCTGCAGTTCCGTGACGACGTGGTGGAGCGGCACAGCCTCCGTCTGCACGTCGCCAAGGTCGAGGACTACCTGGCCGATGGCAGGCTGACCGAACGCCCCGACGGCATCCGGAATCCGCTGCAGACCGTTCCCCTTCTCGACGCGATCACCGAGAACCGGTTCGACGCCGTGTTCGGTGGTGCCCGCCGGGACGAGGAACGTTCGCGCGCCAAGGAGCGGATCTTCTCGCTCCGCAACGCCTTCGGGCAGTGGGACCCCAAGCGCCAGCGGCCCGAACTGTGGAACCTCTACAACGGCAAGCACGCACCCGGCGAGCACGTTCGTGTGTTCCCGTTGTCGAACTGGACCGAACTGGACGTCTGGCGGTACATCGCCCGCGAGCAGGTGCTCCTCCCCTCGATCTATTACGCGCACGAGCGCGAGGTCTACTCACGCGACGGCATGTGGATGACGCCCGGCCCCTGGGGCGGACCCGCCGACGGTGAACAGATCCAGAAGCTCTCGGTCCGGTACCGGACCGTAGGCGACGGATCGACCACCGGGGCCGTGTTGTCCGACGCGTCCGACAACGAGGCCGTCCTGGCCGAGGTCGCGGCCTCGCGCCTGACCGAACGCGGTGCCACCCGCGGCGACGACCGGGTCTCGGAGGCCGCGATGGAAGACCGTAAGCGCGAGGGATATTTCTGATGAGTGCTTCACCTGATCTGCTGCGCCTGGCCACTGCCGGCAGTGTGGACGACGGCAAGTCGACGCTAGTCGGCCGGTTGCTGTACGACACCAAGTCCGTGCTGGCCGACCAGATCGACGCGGTCACCCGCGCCTCGGTCGACAAGGGCCTCGATCAACCGGACCTGTCACTGCTCGTCGACGGTCTGCGCGCCGAGCGCGAACAGGGCATCACCATCGATGTCGCCTACCGCTACTTCGCCACACCGACGCGTTCGTTTGTGCTGGCCGACACGCCAGGGCATGTGCAGTACACCCGCAACACGGTGTCCGGCGCGTCCACTGCGGGCCTGGTCATCCTGCTCGTTGATGCCCGCAAGGGTGTCATTTCGCAGACCCGTCGGCATGCCGCGGTGATGGCCTTGCTGGGTGTGCCCCGACTTGTGTTGGCAGTCAACAAGATCGACCTGGTCGACGACCCGGAAAAGGTGTTCGGCGAGATCCGGACCCAGTTCACCGACATGACAACCTCGCTCGGTTGGAGTGCCGATCGGGTCGTTTCGATCCCGGTGTCGGCGCTACACGGCGACAACGTCGCCGTGCGTTCGGACAACACGCCCTTCTACGACGGACCGACACTGATCGAGCACCTCGAGTCCGTGCCCGTCGAAGACGACCGCAAGCCGGTCGGTTTCCGCTTCCCTGTGCAGTACGTGATCCGGCCCCGCACACCTGAGTACCCCGACTACCGGGGATACGCCGGTCAGGTCGCCGCTGGACGGGTCACCGTCGGCGACGAGGTGGTTGTCCTGCCTTCGGGCACCCGCACCACCGTCGAACGCATCGACACCGCGGACGGTTCGCTGCAGTCCGCCCACACCGGGCGCAGCGTGACCGTGCTCCTCGCGGACGACGTCGACGTATCCCGCGGTGACGTGATCGCCGCAGTCGCCGATGCGCCAGAACCCATTTCGCAGTTCAGTGCCACGGTCTGCTGGCTCGGCGACAAGGCTCTGCGCCCCGGTGCTCGACTGCTGCTCAAGCACGGCGCCCGCACCACCCAGGCCATCGTCGGCGAACTCGAGGTGCTGTTCGACGAGCAGGAACTGGTACTGCGCGATCAGCCCGAATCGCTGGAACTGAACCAGATCGGCCGGATCTCGGTGCAGACCGCACAGCCGATCAGCGCCGATGACTACAACACCAACCGCGAGACCGGCAGTTTCCTGTTGATCGACCCGCAGGGCGGCAACACCCTCGGCGCCGGACTGGTGGGCGACGCCCTGTCGCAGCTGCACCTGAAAGAACTTGTGTGACAACACTTGTGCTCGCCGCCCATGGCAGCCGCGACCCCCGGTTCGCGGCCACCATGGAACGGATCACCCATGGTGTCCGCACCCGGCTCCCCGGGGTCGATGTGCGCCTCGGCTACCTCGACCTCAATTCCCCGAGCGTCGCCGACGTCCTCACGGCTTGCACTGGCCGGGTGATGGTCGCTCCCCTGCTGCTGTCCAACGCTTTTCACAGCAAGGTCGATCTTCCGGCGATCGTCTCCGACGCCTGCGCCGCCAACCCCGACATCGAGGTCCGGCAGTTGCCGCCACTCGGAGATGATCCCCGGATCGTCAGCGCGCTGATCGGCCGGCTGGACCAGGCAGGCATCCGCGCCACCGACGGCGTCGTGTTGACCGCGGTCGGATCCAGCGATCCCACTGCCGACGAGGCCGTTCGGGGCCGCGCCGCAGAACTCGCCGTCCGGCTCCGGACACCGTTGGTGCAGACGGTCTTCGCGACCCGACTGGGCCAGGATCACAGCAATCTGCATCAGTCTCTACGGAGTCTGCGTCGCGGCGGTGCACGGCGTGTTGTTGTCAGCCCGTATTTCTTGTCCGCAGGATTACTGACCGAACGCGTCGACGCGGCCGTGGACCATCTTGCCCCGGGTTCGTTGATAGCCGGCCCGATCGGGGCTCATCCCGACCTGATCGACGTCGTGTGCGACCGTTTCCGCGACGCGACCATGGCCACCCCGGCTCCGTTCTCTGCGTTCAGATAGAACGCTTGGTCGCCGCTTTCTCGGTCAGCGGCAACCCATGGTAAGTACCTGCCAAGGCCGCCCCGGCCGCGAGTAGTGGCGCGGTGTCGCGCAGGGTCCGGGTCATCACAAAGGCCCCCTCCAACGCGCAGATGATGGCGATGATGACCTCCCTCGCCGTGTCCGGATGGACGCCTCGACTCTCGAAGTACGCCGTTCCCAGCGTGATCCAGTCACCGAACACCGATGCTGCGGCCAACCGGAGCGATTCGTCGGCATTTGCGACCTCACCGGCAACGGTGGACACCGGACACATGTTCGCAAAACCGGTCTGCTCGATGTCCTCGGCAGCCAGGGCGAACGCCGCTCTGATGCCGTCTCCGAGGTCGGTCTGGTCGGCGAAGACCGCCGGGATGATCGCGGCGTAGGCGACGCCCGCGTTCACCAGTGCCTCACGGGCGATCTGCGCCTTGCCCTCGGGAAAGTGATGGTAGATGGACCCGATCGGCGCACCGGATCCGGCGACGATCTGCTTCATGCTCAGCGCTGCGTACCCGTGCACCCGCATCAGTTCGACCGCCGTGGTCAGGATCGTTTCGCGCGTTCCTCTTGCCATCAGCACCTCCACGTCCCATACTAGAGCAATCGTTCTAGAACGATTGCTCTAGTACCGGGGAGGTCACCATGCAGACAGTGCAGCTGGGCGCAGGAACCATCGAGTATCGCGAGGTGGGAGATCCGGAAGGCCCTCCCGTGGTGCTCACCCACGGATTGCTGATGAACAACCACCAATGGGATCTGGTGCTGCCACTCCTGCCTGACGGCTTCCGCTACCTGTTGCCTGTGCTGCCATTGGGCGGCCATCGCATCCCGATGGACCCCGATGCCGACCTGACGATGCCCGGAATGGTCGGCATCCTGTCCGAGTTCTTGGCGGCACTGCGCCTGCAGCAGGTGACGCTGATCCTGAGCGACTGGGGCGGCCCGTTGTTCTTGCCCGAGCTCACGTCCGGTGAACGGATCACCCGCCTGGTGGTCTGCCCGGCCGAAGCGTACGACAACTTCCCACCGGGGTTCCCCGGCAAGGTGGTGAAGGTCGCGGTCTCGGTACCGGGCGGAATCCTGTTCGCGCTGCATCAGTTTCGCAACCGCTTCTTACGCCGAACTCCGATGGTCCTCGGGTTGATGGCAAAAAAACGCATTCCGGACGACATCATCGCTCGATGGACCGATCCCGGGGTGGCATCAGCCGACGTCCGCCGAGACGTACTGGCCTACTGCCGAACGAGATTCGACAAGGCAGCTCTGATCGCTGCAACCGAGAAGCTGCGCGACTTCGCGGGGCCTGTGCTGATCATCTGGGCGCCTGAGACCAACGTGATGCGGCGCGAGCACGGGCAACAGCTCGCCGACCTGTTCCCCAAGGGCACCCTCGCCGAGGTCGACGACGCCTACGTCTTGATCATGCTCGATCAGCCCCAGCGCACCGCCGAGCTCATCGGTGAGTTCCTGGTGAGCACCTGACTCTCGCCCCGGGGGCGTACACACGCGAAAACGACCCAGCCGGCCGGCTGGGTCGTCTTCGCGTCAAGGGTCAGGCGAGCGCGGCGTCGGGCACCCGCGTAGCCCTGACGTACACGTCGTCGCCATCCCTCAGGCCCAGCGCCGCAGCATCACCACGGGTGATCTGGGCGTGGAAATCCTCGTTCGTGGCAGCGTTCTCGAGTTCGACACGCACCTCGAATCCGAGGTACACCACGCGTTTGACCCGCGCCTTGAGTACACCGGTCTCCGCCGCGTTCTTGTCTGCGGACGCCAGTGCGAGGTCGGGGGTTCGGCCGACACGGATGTCGTGTGGCCGGACGAGTACCCCGTTCAGCTTTGCCACCGAGCCGAGGAACGACATCACGAACTTGTTGTCCGGCCGGTCATAGAGGTCGGCCGGTGAGCCGATCTGCTCGATGCGACCCTTGTTCAGCACTGCGATACGGTCGGCGACGTCAAGCGCCTCCTGCTGATCGTGGGTGACCAGCACGGTGGTCACCTGGACCTCGTCGTGAAGCCTGCGCAGCCATGCCCGCAGATCCTCTCGGACCTTGGCGTCGAGTGCGCCGAACGGCTCGTCGAGCAACAACACCTTGGGGTCCACGGCCAACGCTCGGGCCAGCGCCATGCGCTGTCGCTGTCCGCCGGACAGCTGTGCGGGATAACGGGTCTGGAAACCTGCCAGGCCCACCACCTCGAGCAGCTCGTCGACCTTCGCCTTGATCTCGTTCTTGGGCCGCTTACGGATCTTGAGCCCGAACGCCACGTTGTCCCGCACCGTCATGTGCTTGAAGGCCGCGTAGTGCTGAAACACGAACCCGATGTCGCGACGCTGTGGGGAGATCCGCGTGACATCGTCACCGTTGATGAGCACGGTCCCCGAGTCGAGCTGATCCAGTCCTGCAATGGCGCGCAGAAGCGTCGACTTGCCCGATCCCGACGGTCCGAGCAGTGCGGTCAGCGAGCCGACCGGGATGTCGATGGACACGTTGTCGAGGGCGGCGAAGTCGCCGTAACGCTTGTTCGCGTCGATAACCGAGATCGTCATACCAGTTCACTCTCCTGCGTTTTCGGGGCTGTCTCGGCCGGGTCCGCGGCAGCGTCGGACTCGTTGCTCGCCTGTCGGCGCTCGATTTGATTGGTTCCGGTACGCCGCTGCACGAGTGTCATCAGCAGCAGCACGATGATGGCGATGATCATCAGCAGCGTCGCCGCCGCGTAGGCGCCGTATTCGTTGTAGTCGTCGGTGTACCGCGACGACACCAGCAGCGTGAGGGTCTGAGAGATGCCAGGCAGATTCGACGACACGATGATCACCGCGCCGTATTCGCCGAGCGAGCGCGCGATGGTCAGGACCACGCCGTAGGAGAGCCCCCATCGGATGGCGGGCAACGTGATCCGCCAGAAGGTCTGCCAGCCGTTGGCCCCCAGCGTCGCAGCAGCCTCCTCCTGCTCGGTTCCGATCTCGCGCAGCACCGGTTCCACCTCACGGACCACGAAGGGCAGTGTGACGAAGATGGTTGCAAGCACCATGCCCGGCAGCCCGAAGATCACCCGGAAGCCGAGACTCTCGACTCCGCCGAACCAGCCTCCGTACCCCCACAACAGGATCAGGGCGACACCGACCACGATGGGAGAGACGGCGAACGGCAGGTCAACGATTGCCTCGACGACGCCTCGACCGCGGAAACGTCCACGTACCAGAGCCATTGCGGTGAACACACCGAAGACCACGTTCAACGGGACCACGATGAGAACGATCAGCAGACTCAGCTGCAGAGCGGAGATCGCTGCGGGTGTGGTGATCCAGTCCCAGAACTGGCCGATGCCGTGCTCGAACGACCGATAGAAGATGAGTGCCACTGGAACCACCAGCAGCACAAAGAGATACAGCAATGCGATCACACGCAGGGTGAGTTGCGGGAATCTGGAGATCTTCATCAGTTCGCCTCCTCACGGCGCGAGGTCCAGCGACCGAGTACTCGCAGGACGAGCAGCACGACAAAGGCGATCAGCAGCAGGGCCACCGATACCGCGGCGGCATCAACTGGTGAGTCGATCTCGAGTTGCTGCTGGATGTACTGCGACGCCACCTGGGTATCGCCGGGGATGTTGCCGCCGATCAGCACAACCGAACCGAACTCGCCGATGGCGCGGGTGAAGGCCAGACCTGCACCCGAGAGCACCGCCGGAGCCAGTGACGGGAAGATGATCCGCCACCAGATGGTCCAGTTGCCTGCGCCCAGAGACGCGGCTGCTTCTTCGACCTCTTTGTCGATCTCGATCAGCACGGGCTGCACCTGACGGACGACAAACGGCAACGTGACGAAGGTCAGCGCGATCACCAGTGCCGGGCGGGTCGCGTTGAGTTCGATGTCGATCGGACTGCTCGGTCCGTACAGGGAGAGCAGTACGAGGCTGGCGACGATGGTGGGGAGCGCGAACGGCAGATCGATGAGCGAGTTGACGATTCGCTTGCCCGGGAACTCGTCCCGGACCAGGACCCAGGCCACGATGGTGCCCATCACCACGTTGATCAGTGCCACGACCAGTGAGACGAGGACCGTCACCTTCAGGGCGTCGACTGCGCCGTCGTCGCTGACGGCGGCCCAGAATCCACTCCAACCGTCGTCGAACGCCTCACTGGTGATCGCGGCGAGCGGCAGGAGCACGATGATGCTCAACCACAGACCGGCAATACCGATGCTGAGCGGCCCGACGCTGCCCCATCCTCGCTTGGGTGGACCTGATGAAGCGGGTGGCTTCAACGGCGTCACTGTGGCGGTCATACCTTGCCTCCGGCGTCGTAGATCTCGGTGATTGCCCCGGAGGTGCCGAACAGCGCTTTGTCCACTGCCGGCCAGCCTTTGAGGTCTCTACCTTTGTTCTTCGCGGCAGTGCCCTCGCCGAGGACCTTGCCCAATTCGCTGATCGTCCACAGTTTGGTGATCACACCGGGGAACAGATCCTTGGTCTCCTCGATGACCGTCGGGTCGACGGGACGGAAACCCTGCTGCGCCCAGAGTCGTTGCGCCGGTGGGGTGAACAGATAGCTGACGAAGGCGTTGGCCGCCTCCTTCTCCTTGCTGAAGTTCACCACTGCGACCGGGTTCTCGATCTTGAACGTCTCGGGTGGGATGACGTAGTCGACGCGCTGCCCCGGCTTGGCGGTGGGGTTCTGGTTCTTGAGGAAGATCGCCTCGTTCTCGTAGCTGATCAGCACATCGCCTTGACCCTGCTCGAATGCGGTGGTCGCCTCACGGCCGGACTTGGGCTGTACCCGGGTGTGGTCGCGGACGAGTTCGGCCACGTAGTCCAGCCCGGCTTGCTCGTTCAGCCCACCGTTGCTCTTCGCGGCGAACGGTGCCAGCAGATTCCATTTGGCCGATCCCGAACTACCGGGGTTCGGGGTGACAACCTGGACACCGGGCTTCAAGAGGTCGTCCCAGGTACGGATGTTCTTCGGATTTCCCTCGCGGACCACGAGCGCGACCACGGACCCGAACGGGGTACTGCCGTTGGGGTACTGCTCGGCCCAGTCCTTGTCCACCACCCCTTCTTTCACCAGGCGGGTGATGTCGGGTGCGACGGAGAAGTTGACGACATCGGCCGGGACGCGGCGGGCGACCTTACGTGACTGGTCGCCGGACGCGCCGTACGACTGCGAGAAGCCGATGCCCTTGCCCTCCTCGGTGTCGCGGAAGGCCGGGATGATCGCGTCATATCCGATCTTCGGCACCGCGTACGCAAAGAGGTTGAGGTGCCGTGAACCGCTGGAGATGTCCTGGCCGCCGGGCTCGTCGGTGGAACCGCCGCCGCAGGCCGAGAGCACCAGCGCGGACACGGTCAGCATGGTGAGGATCCCGGCCGACGATCTCCGAGCGCGCCTTCGCGTACTCGTTCGGCGGGAGAGACGGAAAAGCACGGTTGTGTCCCCTTGTTTCAGGTCGGATGTGTTCGAGTCGAATCAGCGCAGGGCAATGCCCCGGAAAACGTGTTCAGCGACAGAGCGCGTCGAAAACGCAGCGGTAATCGACCGCGAACAACGCCAGGGTGTGGCGTACGCGGTAACCGACGGCTGCAGACATAGGCCGAAGACTAGCAGGATGAATTGGTCGACAAACTCACCAAAAGAGGACCGGATGAGCCCCTGCTCAGCCGAGCAACAACCAGGCCACCACTACCAACAGGATCAGACCGATCAGGGCCATCGTGACCTTCGAGCGAGGCATCAGTGTTCTCCGGAATCGGATTCGGTGGACTCGCGCCGGTCGACAACCCGAAATGAGGTGTCTACCAGCAGATTCATCAGATAGGACAGGCCGATGGCCAGCGGTACGACCACCGCGGCGCAGACAAGAATCTGGGGGACGAACGACAACGACGTCAGCCACTCCTCGACGCCGTCCCACCACGTTGTCATCGCATCCACCACAACAGCCTAGCCCGACGACTTTTGTTCACCGTGATTCAAAATCGGCCAGGACTGTGTTCGGTGGAGTCGGACGCTGTGCGGCTCGCCTCTGCGAGTATCGCTGCATCGGTGGCATGGGGCATCGCGCAACCGCATGATAGAGCGATGACAACCCCAACCGAGGGCAGCAGCATCTCTGACCTCACCGGCAACACAGCGGTCCCCCGCCTGCATGTGAGCCATTCCGCCCTCAGCGGCGCGGCCCCCCATCAGTCCGCTCCAGTGGTGCAATCTGCGTTCCCACCCATCGGTGACTACGCCTTCTTGTCCGATTGCGAAACCAATTGTCTGATCGCCCGGAACGGATCGGTGGAGTGGATGTGCGTTCCGCGGCCGGACTCCCCCAGTGTGTTCGGGGCGGTGCTCGACCGTAGTGCCGGACATTTCAAACTGGCCCCTTATGGGGTGAACGTCCCCGTCGACCGGCGGTACCTTCCGGGAAGCCTGATGGTGGAGACCACCTGGCAGACGGATACGGGTTGGTTGATCGTGCGCGACGCACTGGTGATGGGACCGTGGCACGACAACGATGCCCGCTCCCGCACCCACAAGCGGACACCTACCGACTGGGACGCCGAACACATCTTGCTGCGGACCGTGCGGTGCGTGAACGGCACCGTCGAATTGGCGATGAGCTGCGAGCCGGCATTCGACTACCACAAGGGTGGCACGAAATGGGAGTACTCCGGGCCCGCGTACGGAGAGGCGATCGCCACCGCGACCGGGGTGACCGGCGACTTCCCGGCACTCAAACTCACCACCAATCTCAAGATCGGCCTCGAAGGTCGTGAGGCCCGGGCCCGCACCCGGATGACCGAGGGAAGCGAGATCTTCGTCGCCCTGAGCTGGGGTAGTCCTCCCGCCCCGCAGACCTGGGAAGATGCGGCCCAGATGATGTGGGAGACCTCCGAATCCTGGCGGCAGTGGATCAACGTCGGCAGCTTCCCCGACCACCCGTGGCGAAATCATCTGCAGCGCAGCGCACTGACCCTCAAAGGGCTCACCTACTCGCCCACCGGTGCACTCTTGGCCGCTGCGACCACCTCGTTGCCGGAAACACCCAAGGGCGAACGCAATTGGGACTACCGCTACGCGTGGGTTCGCGACTCCACATTCGCCCTGTGGGGCCTGTACACCTTGGGCTTGGACCGCGAGGCCGGCGATTTCTTCTCGTTCATCGCCGATGTGTCGGGAGCAACGAACGGCGAGCACCATCCCCTCCAGGTCATGTACGGGGTGGGCGGCGAGCGGACTCTCGAGGAATCCGAGCTCAATCACTTGTCCGGTTACGACGGGGCACGCCCGGTGCGGATCGGCAACGGCGCCTACAACCAGTCACAGCACGACATCTGGGGCACGATGCTCGACTCGGTCTACCTGAACACAAAGACCACCGAAACCGTCTCGGAGACACTCTGGCCGGTGTTGAAGGCACAGGTCGAAGAAGCCATCAAACATTGGCGCCACCCCGACCGAGGCATCTGGGAGGTGCGTGGCGAACCGCAGCACTTCACCTCGTCGAAGGTGATGTGCTGGATCGCACTCGACCGGGGGGCCAAACTGGCTGCCATCCACGGTGAGACGTCGTACTTCAAGACGTGGGCCGAGAAGGCTCAGGAGATCAAGGCCGACATCCTCGAGTTCGGGGTCAACGACCGCGGGATCTTCACCCAGCGCTACGGCAGCGACGCCCTGGACGCATCCCTCCTGCTCGTCCCGTTGCTGAGGTTCCTGCCCGCCGAGGACCCGCGCGTGCGCAACACCGTGCTCGCGATCGCCGACGAACTGAGCGAGAACGGTCTGGTGCTCCGGTACCGGGTGGAGGAGACAGACGACGGCTTGTCCGGCGAAGAGGGCTCGTTCACCATCTGTTCCTTCTGGCTGGTGTCCGCCCTGGTGGAGATCGGTGAGCTGCCGCGGGCAAAAGCCTTGTGCGAGCGTCTGTTGTCGTTCGCGAGTCCGCTGAAGCTCTACGCCGAAGAGATCGAGCCCACCACCGGCCGCCAGCTCGGCAACTTCCCGCAGGCCTTCACCCACCTGGCGTTGATCAATGCGGTGATGCATGTGATCAGGGCCGAGGAAGCTCAGGGCCACGGGATGTTCATCCCCGCCAACTGAACCCGATGATGTGCGGTTCTGGCGACGAAACCGCCAGGTCGGCACCGCCAGAACCCCACATCATCGGAGATGTTGCGGCGATCAGACCATCGGCGGGTTGAGTCGGGCGAACCCCTCCTGCCGGTGATACGGAAAGTAGGGGTAGGGCGCCTCGCGAACACTGACCGCATCGAGCCGGGCGATCTGTTCGGCGTCGAGGCGCCAACCCACAGCACCCAGGTTGTCGCGGAGCTGCTGCTCGTTGCGAGCGCCGACGATCACCGAGGAGACGGTGGGTCGGCGCAACAACCAGTTGAGAGCGACCTGCGCGACCGTGTGCCCGGTCTCGGCTGCGATGTCAGAGAGCGCATCGACGATGTCGAAGAGCAGCTCGTCGTCGACGGGCGGGCCCGCATCGGCGGTCGCGTGCAACCGGCTTCCCTCCGGCAGGGGTTCGCCACGTCGGATACGGCCGGTCAGTCTGCCCCAGCCGAGTGGGCTCCACACGATGGCGCCAACGCCTTCGTCAGCCGCGAGCGGCATCAGTTCCCATTCGTAGTCCCGCCCGACCAGCGAATAGTAGACCTGATGCGCGACGTACCGCGAATAACGTTGGCGGTCAGCAATTCCGAGAGACTTCATCAGTTGCCACCCCGAAAAGTTCGAGACACCCGTGTACCGGATCTTGCCCTGCTGCTGAAGGAGGTCGAGAGTGCTGAGCACCTCGTCGATCGGCGTACTCGAGTCGTAGGCGTGCAGCTGGAACAGATCGATCCGGTCGGTCCGCAGCCGCGTGAGCGCGCGCTCGACGGCACCGATCAACCGCGATCGCGACGACCCGTGGTCGGACGGCCCGTCTCCCATCGGCAAGCTCGCCTTCGTGGAGATGAGCACATCGTCTCGGCGCCCTTCGATCGCTGCGCCCAAAACCTCCTCTGAGGCTCCGGCGGAGTAGACGTCTGCTGTGTCGAAGAGGGTGATGCCCGCCTCCAGACACACGTCGACGATTCTCCGGGCCTGGGTGACATCGGTGTCGCCCCAAGCTCCGAAGAGTTCGCCCACGCCGCCGAATGTGCCTGCGCCGAAACTCAGTTCGGACACCACCAGTCCTGAATTACCCACGCGCCGATACTCCACGATCTTCCTCCTTAATGGGACTCCCGTTCCTTTAGTGAAGGTAGCACGACAGTTCGGTTAATGAAACGGCGTTCCCGTTACACTCATGACATGACTGAGCCAGGGATGGTCAGACCAGGCGGCCGAACGGCGGCGGTCCGCGCTTCGGTTCTCCGTGCGACCGGAGATGTACTCGCCGAATCAGGCCTACCCGGCCTCGACCTCACCGACGTGGCCAGTCGTGCCGGTGTGGGCAAGACCACCGTGTATCGCCGGTGGGGTTCGGCGCCCGGCCTGGTGGCAGACCTGTTGTCGGAGATGGCCGCCGAATCCGTGCCGCGGGCAGACACCGGCACCCTGTCCGCCGACCTGCACGCCAACGCCGCATTGGTGCGAAAGACCCTGTCGGACAAGCGTCAAGGTCCGTTGTTCAAGGCGATCATCGCTGCGGCGACCTGCGACGCGCGCACCGCCGACGCACTGGCGCATTTCTACGACACCCGCGTCGCCGAATGGGCACCGTGTGTACTTGACGGGATCGCCCGTAGAGAAGCGCCCGCCGGCACCGACGCCAGAGCTGCGATCCGGCAGGTGTCAGCACCGCTCTACTATCAGTTCCTCACCTCGACAAGGCCGCTGAAGAAGGTCGATGCCGAACGCGCCGCCGAGTCGGCACTGGCCGCGATCGCGGCGGGCGTGCTGGTCTCAGGCCGGTAGCAGACCGCGCCGACGCAGCAGGGGTTCGATCTCGGCGGGACGGCCGAGGAGTTCCTGGTGCGCGGCAATGGGGTCCACGCTGTCGCCTCGAGAAAGCGTTGTCTCGGCGAACCGGGCCCCCAGATCCGAAGACAGGCCACCGCCGGAGAGGAACCACTGTTCGGTCTCGGCGTCGAGGACCTCGGACCAGATGTACGAGTAGTAGCCGGCCGAATATCCGCCACCGAAAATATGATTGAAGTAGGCGCTGCGGTATCTCGGCGGGATGAGGTCGGCCGCGGCACCGGCGTTGGCCAGTGCCGCCTTCTCGAAGGCCTCGACGTCGTCGATGTCATCCTCGACGGTCACCCGATGCCAGGCCATGTCGAGGATCGCGGCCGCCAGGTACTCGATGGTGCCGTGGGCCGACTCGACGTCCGCGCTTGCCCTGGCGGCCTCGGCGAGGTCATCAGGGATGGGCAGTCCGGTCTCGTGGTGTTTTGCGTACTGTCGCAACACCTCTGGGTGCAGCGCCCACATCTCGTTCACCTGTGACGGGAACTCGACGAAGTCCCGAGGGACCGATGTTCCCGATTGCGACGGGTACCGCACCGCCGACAGCAAGCCGTGCAGTGCGTGTCCGAACTCGTGGAACAGTGTGGTGAGCTGGTCCATGGTGAGCAGGCACTTCTCACCTTCATCGGGTTTTGTCAGATTGAGTACGTTCACGATCACCGGACGGGACTCGAGGAGCAAGCTCTGATCGATGAAGTTGTTCATCCAGGCGCCGCCCCGCTTGCTCGGACGGGCGAAGAAGTCGCCGAGGAACAATCCGATCGAGGTGTTGGTGCGGTCGAACACCTGCCAGACGCGGACATCAGGGTGATACGTGGGCACGTTGTCCAACTCGACGAACCGCAGACCATAGAGTCGGCCGGCAGCGTAGAACACTCCATTGGCAAGCGCGCTGTCGAGTTCGAGGTAGTCCGACAGCCCGCTCAACGAGACCGCCGCACGCTGTTCTTCCTGCCGCGCAAGCCAATACGTGAGATCCGCCGGACCTATGTCGGTGCCGACGGTCTCGGTGATGGTGGTGAGCTCGCGCCCCCCTGCCCGCATGGCCGACGCGATCAGGTCTCTCAGCAGTTCCTCGACGGCCTCGGGGCTCGGAGCGGTCTCTTCCGCGATCACGTACTCGGCGTGGTCGCGATAACCCAGTAGACGTGCCCGTTCGGCACGAAGACGGACGATGTCGAGGATGAGTGCCCGGGTGTCGTTGTTGTTGTCACGCGAACAGCGGTTCACCGACGCCTCGTACAGCCGGATCCGGGTGTCGCGATCCTCCAGCACGGCGAGAGCGGATTGGCTCGACGGCAATTCGAGGGTGAGGAGGTACCCGGTGTCGTGTCCTGCATCCTGCGCTGCGCGGCGCGCAGCCGCGATCTGGCCGTCGGACAAACCGGCGAGCTTGCCCACGTCGTCGACGAGCACCGCAGAGTCGTTGCTGTCGTTCAGTATTCGCTGACCGAACTCGGTCGTGAGGGTGGCAAGGCGCTCGGAGATCTGCCGCATCCGGGCCTGGCCGTCGGCGTCGAGACCGGCCCCGGCGCGGATCGCGTCGCGATGGCGGCGTTCGAGCAAACGCAGCGATGGCTCGTCCAGACCGAGGCCGTCGCGGTTCTGGAACAACGTGTCGATCCTGGCGAACAAACCGGCGTGCAGTGCGATGGCGTTGCCGTGCGCGGTGAGCTTCGGTGCGAGCTCGGTGGCGATCGCATTGCGCTTGGGGTTGGTGTCGGCACCGGCGAGGTTGAAGAAGATGCCTGCCGCCCGCGCCAGCGCCTGCCCGCTGCGTTCGAGTGCCTCGATGGTGTTGGCGAAGGTCGGTTCGGCGCGAGCGCCGGCGATCTTCTCCACCTCACGCAGGTGCTCGGCCATCGCCTCTTCGAAGGCGGGCACGAAGTCGTCGTCGGTGAACGACGGGAAGTCGGGCAGACCGTGCAGATGGGGACTTCGGGCCAGGACCGGGTTAGAGGGCATGGCCCGATGGTACTGCGGTGCTTGACTTTCGGTCCTGATTCCCTCCGGCCTTATTTGCCCTTGGGTTTGTCGCTCGACGCATCCGACGACAGTGCAGCCACAAACGCCTCTTGCGGGACCTCCACCCGACCGATCGTCTTCATCCGCTTCTTGCCCTCTTTCTGCTTCTCGAGCAGCTTGCGCTTACGGCTGATGTCGCCGCCGTAGCACTTGGCCAAGACGTCTTTGCGGATCGCCCGAATGTTCTCGCGCGCAATGATCTTGGCACCGATGGCGGCCTGAATGGGGACCTCGAACTGCTGGCGGGGAATCAGCTCCTTGAGCTTGGTTGTCATCTTCGTGGCGTAGGCAGCGGCGCCGTCCTTGTGGACGATTGCACTGAAGGCGTCGACGGCTTCACCCTGCAGGAGGATGTCCACCTTCACCAGGCTCGACACCTGCTCGCCTGCCTCCTCGTAGTCGAGGCTGGCGTAGCCGCGGGTACGCGACTTGAGCGAATCGAAGAAGTCGAAGATGATCTCGGCCATCGGCAGGGTGTAGCGCAGTTCCACGCGGGTCTCGGACAGATAGTCCATCCCGCCGAGTTCGCCACGCCGGGACTGACACAGCTCCATGATCGAACCGACGAATTCGCTCGGTGCGATCACCGTCGTCTTCACGATCGGCTCGAAGATGTTGCGTGCCTTGCCGTCCGGCCAATCGGACGGATTCGTGACGATGTGCTCGGTGCCGTCCTCCATCTCCACGCGGTACACCACGTTCGGTGCGGTGGAGATCAGATTCAGGCCGAATTCCCGTTCGAGTCGTTCGCGGCTGATCTCCATGTGCAGCAACCCGAGGAAGCCGCAACGGAAACCGAACCCCAACGCCACCGACGTCTCTGGCTCGTACGCCAGTGCGGCGTCGTTGAGCTGCAGCTTGTCGAGGGCTTCTCGCAGGACCGGGTAATCGGACCCGTCCACCGGGTAGAGACCGGAGTAGACCATCGGCCGTGGCTCGCGGTAGCCCGTCAGCGGGGTCTCCGCGCCATGACGCGCAGAGGTGATGGTGTCACCGACCTTGGACTGGCGGACGTCCTTCACACCGGTGATCAGATAGCCCACCTCGCCGACGCCCAGCCCCTTGGACGGCTTCGGGTCCGGCGAGACGATGCCGACCTCGAGGAGTTCGTGGGTGGTGCCGGTCGACATCATCTTGATCTTCTCGCGGGGCACGATCTTGCCGTCCACCACACGGACGTACGTGACGACGCCGCGATAGGTGTCGTAGACCGAGTCGAAGATCATCGCGCGGGGCGGGGCGTCGGAATCGCCGACCGGAGCCGGGATCAGCCGCACCACCTCGTCGAGCAGCTCCGTGACGCCGACGCCGGTCTTGCCCGAGACCCTCAGGACGTCGTCGGGTTCACAGCCGATGATGTGAGCGATCTCGGCTGCGTAACGGTCGGGGTCGGCGGCCGGCAGGTCGATCTTGTTCAGGACCGGGATGATCGTCAGGTCCTTGTCCAGCGCCAGGTACAGGTTGGCCAACGTCTGAGCCTCGATGCCCTGGGCCGCGTCGACGAGCAACACTGCGCCTTCACACGCTTCCAGTGCACGTGACACCTCATAGGTGAAGTCCACGTGGCCGGGGGTGTCGATCAGGTGCATCACGTAGTCGGTGCCGTCCACGTTCCAGGGCAGCCGAACGTTCTGGGCCTTGATCGTGATGCCGCGCTCACGTTCGATGTCCATCCGGTCCAGATACTGCGCCCGCATGTCGCGCCCCTCGACCACACCGGTGACCTGCAACATCCGGTCCGCCAACGTCGACTTGCCGTGGTCGATGTGAGCGATGATGCAGAAATTCCGGATCTTCGCGGGATCGGTGAACGTGGTGTCGGAAAGCCTGGGAATTGAACTCACTCCTTGCAGTGGCCGAGATACCCGTCCAGTTTCTCATGCGCAGGCACATCGACCATCCATCGGCGGTCTCGACGCTAATGTTCAGGACGTGAGCGTCGAAGAGTGGCAGTCAGAAGGTGTGGCCGGCGCATTGCATCGGCCCGATGGCGACCCGCTCGCCGTGGTCGTGCTCGCGCACGGTGCGGGCGGTGACCACAATGCGGTCATCCTGCGCCGCATCGCCGAGGAATTGTGCGACCGCCGGATCGCTGTCGCCCGCATCGACCTGCCCTACCGTCAGAAACGACCCAAGGGACCGCCGCATCCGTCCGGCGCGGCAGCCGACCGCGCAGGGATAGCCGCGGCGTGTGACGCCTTCCGGGGTCAATCGACCGGCCCCCTGATCGTCGGCGGGCATTCTTATGGAGGACGCCAGGCCTCGATGACGGTGGCCGAGAACCCCGACATCGCCGATGGACTGTTGCTGACCTCGTACCCACTGCACCCACCCGGACGACCGGAGAAGATGCGCACCGATCACCTGCCCTCCATCACCAAGCCGGTCCTGGTGGTCCACGGCGCCACCGACCCGTTCGGCACCACGGACGAGCTGACCGCCGCCATCGCGATGATCCCGTCACCGACCCGGTTCCTCGATCTCCCCAAGGTCGGCCACGACCTCAAACCCGATCGGTCGGGCGCGCCGCGGCTGATCGCCACCGAGGTGCTCGACTTCTTCTCGATAGGCTGACGGCGTGGCAGGCACCTTGGGACAGATGGCGATGTCGTTGATCCGTCGACACGGGCCGCGCGTGGTGCGCGAACTCACCCGCTCTGCGGCCACACGGCCCGGCCGTGAATCTGCGCCCTCACCGCGTGGGAACCGGGTGACGCGCACGTCTCCGACGGCCACACACGCGCGGCAAATCGCTTACTCTCCCCGCCTCGACGGCGCAGCCGATCCCGGCGAGGTGGTGTGGACCTGGGTCGAGTTCGAAGATGATCCAGGTCGAGGTAAAGACCGTCCGGTCGTGGTGGTCGGACGGGAGGGACCCGCTCTCCTCGGACTCATGCTCTCCAGTCAGGAGCACCGGCGCGACGACGCGAACTGGATGAGCATCGGGACCGGCGAGTGGGACAGCGCCCACCGCGAGAGCTTCGCCCGGCTCGACCGGGTGCTCACGGTGCCCGAAAATGCCATCCGCCGCGAGGGTGCGATCGTCGATCGAGGCCAATTCGACCGGATCGCAACAGTTCTGCGGGACCGGTACGGGTGGCGTTGAATCCGGCCACCCACGTCTGACTCAGGACAGCGGCGCCTGCGTCCAGTTGTTGACGAACTCGAGACCGCTGCGCACGAAGAGCTGCGAGACCGGGCACCGTCGTTCGGTTTCGGCGACGAACTCGGCGAATTGTTGCTCGCTTGCGTCTGATTCGACCACGGCCGACACGGTGACCTTGTCGAAGTTGGCGTTACCTTCGGCGCCTTGCACGAGGACTGCGGTGTCGAGATCACCCTGCACCTCGAAGGTGAACTCCCCCAACGCGATCCCGAGGTCTTTGGCAACCAGCGACGCGGTGACCTGATTGCACGACGTCAGTGCGCCGAGAGCGTAGAACAACGGGCTCGGGGCCTTGTCCTCACCGCCGAACGCTGGGTACGCATCGGTGTGGAACTCGTGAGCCGAGCCGGCGGTGACAAGACGTTGCGCGACCCCGCTACCGGTTGCGCTGACAACAAACGGGACAACGGATCGCTTTGCTGCAGTGGTCATTGCACGACTGTGACACCGGAGCGGCCGCCCACCGAGGGTTTGGCGCACAGCGAGCGAATGGGTGGCGATCACGCCAAACGGGTGATCTCTACCTTCACCTCGAGGTCCTTGGCGCCCGCGCCTGTGTAGATCCCCTTGAGCGGAGGCACGTCAGAGTAGTCGCGGCCCACACCGACCGACACATGCTGCTCGGAGATCGCGAGGTCGTTGGTGGGGTCGTACCCCCACCAGCCGCCGGTCCAGGCCTCGACCCATGCATGGCTCTGCCCCTCGACCGTGCGGTCGATGACTGCCGACCTGCTCGGGTGCAGATAGCCGGACACATAGCGCGACGGAATGCCGAGGCTGCGCAACATCACCAAGGACAGGTGCGCGTAATCCTGGCAGACGCCTTTCTTCTCTTTCCAGGCCTCGACCGCGGAGGTGTGGACGCCGGTGGTGCCGGGAACATACTCCATCTCGGTGTGCACCCATTGGCACACGGCGAGCACAGCCTCTTGAGGGGTGAGCCCCTTGGTGAGGCGTTTGGCCACCTGACCGAGCTGCCTGCTCACCGGTACGTATCCGGTGTTGCTCAGCACCTCGTCGTATCGGTCGATCACCGACTCATGGTGCAGCGATTCCCAATCGAGCAATTCGTCGTCCGAAGGCATTGCGTCGGGCTCGGTTTCGACCACCGACAGACCCGACACCTCGAGTTCCTCGTGAGGAGCATGCAGGTCGAAGGCGGTGACCGCGGTCCCCCAGTAGTCGGTGTACCGATACGACCTCGTCGCGGGGATCGTCTCCACACGGTTGATGATCACGTTCTGCCGGGTATCGCTCCGGGGCGTCAGCCGGGCCTCATTGTACGAAGAGGTGACCGGGGCGTTGTAGGCAAATCCCGTCGAATGCACGACCCGCAATCGCCAGCTCACAGTTCACTCTCCTCGATGAATCGGTCGACCGAATCGCTTGCGGACGTATCCGCCCAGGCGACATACGGCGACACGTGAAAGTACTGGGCCGTCACGGCCTCGCTGACCTCGCGGCACGTCTCCTGCAGATCGAGCAACCGGGTCTGCAAGTCGTCCAACAACATTCCAGGCTGCATGAACTCGAGCCCGCTTCGCGCGCGGCCCAGGAGACGTTGCGCCTCGGCCTGTGCGCCCACCCGGCTCGGCCGGTTGTCGAGCTCGATCAATTGCCGTTCGGCCAGGCTGATCGCGTGGAACACCGATCGTGGGAACAGCCGGTCGAGGAGCAGGAACTCGACCACCCGGGTCGCATCGAGTGCGCCCCGGTAGGTCCTTAGGTAGGTGTCGTGTGCACCCGCGGACCGCAGCACCGTCACCCACGCCGGTGACCCCGACCTGTCACCTGCACGCGACAACAACATTCGGATGGTCATGTCCACACGCTCGACCGATCGGCCGAGCAGGAGGTAGCGATAACCGTCGTCGTGGCTGAGGGTGGCGTCGGCCAGTCCGGCGAACATCGCCGCCCGGTTCTTGACGAAGGACAGGAACTCGTACGGCCCGAGCTTGCGCGACGCCCGCTCGGCGTCACCCAGGCCGTTGTAGGTGGTGTTGAGACATTCCCACATCTCACTCGACGTGACTTCGCGTGCGCCCCTTGCATTTTCCCGGGCCTGACCCACGCTGTCGACGATGGAGCCTGGTTCCTTCTTCGAGTAGGCGACCCGGTCGGTCAACGACCAGGCGTCCAATTCCACATCGGCGGGAGGCAATTCCATCCCCAATACCTGCAAGACCAGTCGGCACCGGCCGTCGGGATCAACCGTGGCGTCCTCGAGCAGTTGGTGTACCGCCACATCGAGGATCCGGGCTGTGTCGTCGGCGCGTTCTACGTAGCGTCCGATCCAGTACAGGGATTCGGCGTTGCGTGCGAGCATCATCGGCGGGCACCACCCTGCTGCGACATCGACTGGCTCTGCGTCTGACCGGTCGGACCCTGATTCTGGATCTGACTGTGTCGACCGGTCACACCCGCCTGCTGTTGCTGTTGTTGCTGCTGCTGATCCTGCATGGCGGCGGTGTCCGGCCCCTGCTCGGTGGGAGTACTCGGAGCCCTGAGGTCTTGGCTCCGGACGAGTTCGTCGCCCGAGAGTTCGCGCTCCTCACCCGAAGTACGGGTCGCGAGAACCCAGGTGTCCTTGGAGCCGCCACCCTGGCTCGAGTTGACCACCAGACTGCCTTCCGGGAGCGCCACCCGGGTCAGCCCGCCGGGCAGCACCCACACCGACTCGCCATCGTTGACGGCGAACGGACGCAGATCCACGTGACGCGGCGCCAGCTTGCCACCGATCTTGGTGGGCACCGTCGAGAGCTGCACCACCGGCTGCGCGATCCAGCCACGAGGGTCGAGTCTGACCTTGCGGGCCAGCACGTCCAGTTCCTCCGATGTGGCATCGGGACCGAAGACGATGCCGTAACCCCCTGATCCCTCAACGGGTTTCACCACGAGTTCGTCGATCCGGTCGAGCACCTCCTCGCGCTCGTCGTCGAGCCAGCAACGCAAGGTGTCGACGTTGCCGAGGCTGGGCTTCTCGCCCAGGTAGTACTCGATGATCTCGGGAACGTAGGTGTACGTGAGCTTGTCGTCACCGACCCCGTTGCCGACGGCACTGGAGATCACCACGTTGCCGGCACGTGCCGCGTTGAGCAGTCCGGCGACGCCCAGCATGGAGTCCGGACGGAACTGCATCGGGTCGAGGAAGTCGTCGTCGATGCGGCGGTAGATCACGTCTACTCGCTGCTCCCCCTCCGTGGTTCGCATGTACACCACGTTGTCGCGGCAGAAGAGGTCGCGGCCCTCCACCAATTCAACGCCCATCTGCCTGGCCAACAGCGAGTGCTCGAAGTACGCAGAGTTCGCCACTCCGGGGGTGAGGACAACGACGTTCGGGTCGGCCTCGTTGAATGCCGCCGACGCCCGCAGGGCCCGGAGCAGGTGGGTCGAGTAGTCGCCGACTGCCCGAACTCGGTGTGAGGCAAACAGATCCGGGAACACCCTGGCCATGGTGCGACGGTTCTCCATCACGTACGACACACCCGATGGCGAGCGCAGGTTGTCCTCGAGCACCCGGAAGTCACCGTGCTCGTCGCGGATCAGGTCGATGCCGGCGACGTGGATACGAACCCCGTTGGGAGGCCTGATACCCACCGCCTGGCGATGGAAGTGCTCACATGAGGTGATCAGCCGTTTGGGAACGACCCCGTCGCGCAGGATCTCCTGCTCGCCGTAGATGTCGTCGAGGAACATCTCCAGGGCTTTGACCCGCTGGGTGATTCCGCGTTCGAGCTTCGCCCATTCACCTGCCGAGATGACTCGGGGAACCACGTCGAGCGGGAACGGGCGCTCCTGCCCCGACAGCGAGAACGTGATGCCCTGATCGATGAAGGCCCGACCGAGAGCGTCGACGCGGGTGTCCAGGTCGGCACCGTCGTAACTGCCCAGGGACTTGTGGATCCCCCGGTACGGTCCGCGAACCTCGCCGTTGTCGTCGAACATCTCGTCGAACGCGCCGTCATAAGGGCCCGCGGCGTAGCCGTTGAAGATGCCGCTCGGCTTCGCAGCGCCCTTCGCCGCGGTCTTCTTGGCCGGCGGCTTGGAACCGTTGCCTTTCGGCCCGGCCACCTTTGCCGGCTTCTTCTTGCCCGTCGTGGTCTCGGCTGACACCTTGGTACCGGTGGCGCGAGTGGCCACGGCGCGCTTTGACCCTGCTGCAGTTGCCGCACTCATGTGAACATCGTGCCGTAAGTGGCTGGTGTTGGCAGTCTTGCCAGCGGTATCCGCTACCTGCCCCGCTGCGATTTGGGTGCGCACCGGGCCGGCTGGTAACGTAGTGCGCTGGTGCTGACACCAAAACCCGTATCGCTGAGCTAAGGAAAACACACGCGTGGCAAACATCAAGTCGCAGATCAAGCGGAACAAGACCAACGACAGCGCACGGCTGCGCAACCAGTCGGTGAAGTCGTCGCTGCGGACCGCGATTCGCTCCTTCCGCGAGGCCGTCTCAGCCGGCGAGAAGGATAAGGCTTCCGAGTTGCTGGTCAGCACCAGCAAGAAGCTCGACAAGGCCGCGAGCAAGGGCGTCATCCACGCCAACCAGGCAGCCAACAAGAAATCGGCGATGGCTGTCTCGCTCAACAAGCTCTGATCGAGCCCGCCCGATAACCGGGCACAACTGAACTTTTCATACCTCGCTCACCCCGACGATCCCCCACGCGGTCGTCGGGGTGAGCGTCGTCTGATCACCTGCCGCCTCGCATGCCTCACCCCGGATTGCTCCAGAAGTTTCTGGCCGGTGGGCGCTGTCAGCGACGACGAGAGGGACGCAGATCGGCGACCGCGGCCACCGCGCGTTGCAGACTGTAATCCGCGTCGGCGGCTTGACCTTTCACCTCGCCGTTCAAGGTTGCCACCACGGTCATCGCCTTGGCGATGGACACCGAGTCCCATGCCGACGCCTGGCCCTGAACCTTTTTCACCCGCCACGGCGGCATGCCCAGTTCCGACGCAGCCGAATACTGATCCATCCTGCCGATACCGCGCACCCGGGCGATCGCATGCACCGCTTCGGCCAACGCATCGGCGAGCAGAACGTGCGGAACACCGTGATGATGAGCCCATTGCAATGATTCCAGGGCCCCTGGCCGGTCACCGGTGACCGCCTTGTCGGCGACTTCGAAGCCGGTGATCTCCGGGCGACCCGAGTAGTAGCGGGCGACCGCGGCCACGTCCACCTTGCCCCCGGTGTCGGCGGCAAGCTGACTGCACGCTGCAGCCAGCTCGCGCAGGTCTGCCCGTACCGAATCCAAGATCTTCTCGACGACGTCGGGGCCCGCCTTCACACCGTGACTGCGTAGTTCGTTGCGGACGAAATCCGCTCGTGCCGATGGTTTGAGCGCAGCGCAGTCGTGCTCTTCGACACCCGACTTCCGCAGGGCGGCGACCATGGATTTCGCACGCCCCGACCCGGAATGGACCACCACCAGCGTGACGCCTTCAGGCGGACTCGCTGCCACTTCGGTGACCAGCTTGGCCGGTTCCTTCCCGGCTTCACCGGCGGCCTCCAGGATCACGATGCGATCTTCGGCGAACAACGACGGACTGAGCAGTTCTGCGAGTTCGTGTTCGGTCGCATCTCCGGCGCGTAGCCGCGTCACCGGGATATCGCCGGGATTGTCGACCGACCCCCTGACGGCGGCAACGATGCCCGCG
Source organism: Williamsia muralis NBRC 105860 (assembly GCF_001598915.1). Taxonomy (GTDB): domain Bacteria; phylum Actinomycetota; class Actinomycetes; order Mycobacteriales; family Mycobacteriaceae; genus Williamsia; species Williamsia muralis. Next base: position 439,484 of record NZ_BDAP01000005.1, read on the forward strand.
GTTGCCCGCTCACAGAGAAACTCGTCGTCGCCCAACACCAGATGCACACTGCTCACCCGGCCATCGTGCCAGAGACCGGCGACAGGTCACCACAGAGTGATCGTGGCCATCGGAAGAGAACTCAACTGCTCGGCCACCACCACCATCCACCACAGGGCCGGACCGACGAACCGGACCAGCAATGTTGCCAGCGGCGGGCAGAGCACCACCAGGGCCGCAGCGGCCGTACCCAGCACGGTGATGGGCGGGACCGCAAGGGTCACCGCGATGTTCGCGACGATGGCCACCAGGCTGATCTGACCGCTGATCATCACGACGATCGGAAGGGTGACCACCTGCGCCGCGACCGCGACGGCCAGCACCTCGGCGACACCACCCGGAACGCGGTGCCGTCGAAGCCGATCCACGATCGGTGGTGCCATCACGATCAGCCCAGCAGTTGCCGCGACCGACAGCATGAATCCCGGATGGACGGCAAAGGCGGGCCAGATCAGCAACAGCACAACGATGGCCGTACACAGCGCAGGCATCGCCTGGGCCCGTCGCCTGACCAGCAACGCGAGCAGTCCCACCGCACCCATCACAGCTGCCCGCACCACACTCGGACTCGGTCGGACCAGCAGCACAAAAACCACGATGGCGCAGGCGATCACAGTCACCGACAGACGGGGCCCGGCACCCACCGCTCGCACGGCCAGGAGCAGAGCACCGATGATGATCGCAAAATTGGCGCCAGACACAGCCGTGAGGTGCGACAGCCCGCACGTTCGAAATGCGGTCTTGAGGTCTTCGTCCAGAGTCGAGATGTCCCCCAGCACCATTCCGGGCACCAATCCTGATTCCGGGGTACCCAGTGCCCGTGAGGCCGTCTCCTGGAACCGGGTCCGGACCTCTGCTCCGGCGCGCTGATACCAGGGCGGCGCACGCACCCGGCTGGGCGGCGCGGAGACGGTCAGCGTGGCCACGGTGAGGTCCGGGCGCCGCGGCGCCGACACCTTGGCGACAGTCGAGAGTGTCTGTCCCGGAACAAGACCGGACCATCCGTCCATCGGGCCCAGCACGGTCGCCGCCGTGTCGGCGACATCCCGGCCCCGCACCGACACCACATCGACCGCGAGCACCACCCGATCGGTGCCGGCGATGATGCGCGGGTCGTCTGACACCCGAAGGGTCATGATTGTCTTGCTTCCGCGCATCGACTCGGCCGCCAGCGGGTGCTCGGCCAGTTGGTGCTGACGCACCACCAGCGCCCACCCGAATCCGGCCATGGTTCCGGCGACCCCCAACACCACAGGCAGAACCAGCAGCCGAGATCCGCGTGCCGTCCAAGCGATCGCCACGAGCGCGACCACACTGACCGATACGCTGGCCGCGACCGTGATGCCAAGGGGGCCAACAATCCCCACGACCGTCATGGTCCACGCTCCGACTGCCGCGGGCACCAGCCGCACGTCGAGACCCACCGACGTGGGCGCCCGGACGTCGGTGCCGTTCACACCGTGACCTTGTCCTTCAGCTTCTCCAGGCGGGCGGGACCGATCCCGTCGACTTCGGCCAGCTGATCGACCGAGGTGAAGCTCCCGTGGGCCTGCCGCCACGCGATGATCGCTGCCGCGGTGACGGGGCCCACCCCGGGTAGCGTGTCCAGCTCGGCTTCGGTCGCCGTGTTCAGGTTCACCGTGCCCGCCCCATCGGCCGTTCCTGCCGGACCGGGCCCGGATGGTGCGGTGCCGGCGGCGGCCGGCGGACTCCCGGCACCGTCCACCGCGACGACGGCACTGCGCATCTGAAAGCCTCCCGCCGGATCGGTGAAACCGACCAGTACCTGATCGCCGTCCCGAAGCGGCTGAGCCAGGTTGAGGCTCAACAGATCTGCGTTCGGCTTCGCTCCCCCTGCCTTGTCGATGGCGTCGGCGACACGAGCTTGCGGAGGTAACCGGACCAATCCGGGACGGTGCACCAAACCGACCACGCTCACCACCAGTTCCTCCGGGGGCGCAGCGCTCGGCGGCGGTGGTGCAGTGTCCATCGGGGCCGGGACACCCGCCGATTCCGGGAAGCTGACGGGGACCTCTGATCCCGCGTCGGGCCCGGCGAACGCGGTGTACAACGCGATCAGAGTTGCCACGACTCCGACCGCCACCAACCCGATCGCCGCTGCCGGGGTCGAACGCCATCGCCGTCGCAGCGGTCCGAAGTCGAGGTCGTCGGGGTCATCGGTCCAGTGACCACGTGCGCGGCCGGCCGAATCCGCTGGCGGAACATCGCCACCGCCATCGGGCGAATCAGGGTTGTCGTGCATCCACTGCGCCGAACCGAGCCACGCAGGGGCCATCGGTTCTGCCACCGGGACGGATGGTTCAGGCGTGTCCGACGCGGTCGGCGACGCCGTCAACCGGTCCAGGTTGCTTCTCATACCCGAACGGTAGGAGCCAGATTTCTGCGTTCAGATCAGAACGCCACCCGGCGACGCGGTGCTGTGGACAACCCGGCGAGTGTTGACAAAGTCAGTCGACATCGATGTGGTCGAGCGACGTTGTCACAGCGATCCCCACCGCACCGCTCCCCACATGTCGCGACAACACGGGCCCGAGGTCGGATTGCACCAGCGAGGTGATGGTGAGCTTGGACTGCAGGGAGTCGATGATCTGCTCGGCCAATTCGGGTGCGTCGCAATGCTGTACACCCAGCGTGATGGGACGGCGTTCGGCGACGTCCACGGCCGTGTCGATCATCTTGGCGATCGCCTTGGACATGGTTCGCTGTTTTTCCTTGAGGGCCAGCGTGCCATCGACCACCCGAAGTATCGGCTTGATCGCGAGGGCCGAGGCGAACAGGCGGGTGGTGGCACCGATGCGACCACTCGACCGCAGGTTCTCGAGTTGTTGTACACACAGCAGACACTCCGTGGTGGACCCCACCCGGATCGCTGCCTCATACGCCCGGTCCATGTCGGCGCCGGTCTCCGCGGTCTGCGCGGCGGCGATCGCCGCAAACCCGACCCCCAGACCCACGGTGCGGGAATCGACCACTCGGATGCGGCCCTGGAACTTCTCGGCCGCCAGTCTCGCCGAGCCCCATGTCCCGCTGAACCGACGCGACAGATGTACGGCGATCACGCCGTCGCCGTCACTGAGGTCGACCGCCTTCTCATAGGCGGCCTCGAGATCGGCCGGGGAGACGCCGGACGTGGTGGTCTGCGGATCGTTGAAGATGTCCGGGCCGATGTTGTCGACATCCTCGAGCAGATCCTGATCGGCGGTCAGCACATGCATGGGTACTTGCTCGATGCGGTACCGCTCGCGGATCGGCGCGGGCAGGCGGGCCGACGAGTCGGTGACGATGGTGACGGTCACAGTGCCACGCTAGTCGCGGTCGCGGCGGCGACGGCATCGCCCACCAGGTCGGCCACCTCCCGATGACAGCCGAACCCCCAGTGGATCCCGTCCGGGTTGCCTTCACCGTGGTCGAAATGGCGTGCCGTCGGCTCCAACAGGTCGACCAGGGGCACCTGCGCCTGCGTTGCCCAATCAGTCATCGCGCCAACGGTTTTCGGTCGCCCGGCATGGACGTTCCCGTAGTACGGACTCCGATGGGTGGACGGCAGGCAGGCGACCACCGGCAGGTCGGGGCGTATTGCGACCAGCGCCTCGTAAATCTTCGTCAGGTAGTCGGTGGTCAACGCGGGCGGCAGCGCCAACGGCCATCCGAGCGGCGAGAGTCGCGGTTGCAGCCACCCGTATGCGTTGCGGACCTGCTGGCGCAGGGCAGGAGGACGGATGTACCGAATCTGCTCACGGAGCGCCGTCGGAAGTGGTGACGGCAACGAATCCATCCCGCCGAAGGCGAACACCACGGCCTTGGCCCTCGGAACCGCCGACCAGATGCGCGGGTCCTGGGTGAGGGCCCACCACACGTCACGGCTGGTCCAGCCGATGCGCCCGAACAACTCCAGACGCAGATCCAGGCGATCGGCCGCCAGGACCGGCCAGATCCGGGGGTCATCGGCAGGTAGACCACCGGTGGGCCCGTAGTAGGCCAGCGAGTCGGACAGGACCAGCAGGCTGTCGCGGACCGGCGGTCGACTCGGCGAGATGCCGTCGCTTGAACTCATCAACAGGTCACTGCACTGCGTCGTCGGCGACCTCGGCCGACGCGTTCCACACATCGAGCCGCCACGTGGTCTCGTCGTCGGCGCCGTGACCGCTCAGCTGGACCCAACTCGTGTTGGCGAGACCCCCGAGGACGGGCCAGTGGCTCACCGGCAACCGCAGCAGGCCCGCCGTCATCGCAGCGATGACACCGCCGTGAGCCACCAGGACCACGGGGGCATCCGCGTCGTCGCCGCGCCCCCAGTCCCCCAACTCGGCCACGAGTTCGTCGACCACCGGCATGCTGCGCTGGGCCACATCGGTGCGACTCTCGCCACCGGGCGGTCGCCATGAGGCATCGTCGCGCCACACCTTGCGGGCCCCGGGCATCTGGGCATCCACTTCATGGTGGGTCAGACCCTGCCACTCACCGAGATGCGTTTCACGCAGACGACGATCGGTGGCAACCTCCATGCCCACCTGATCGGCAAGGGCAGCCGCGGTGTCGCGGGCCCGCCGCAGATCCGAGGAGATGATCAACCGTGGGCCGCGGGAAGCCAACACTTTCGCCGCCGCAGCGGCCTGCCGAACTCCGAGTTCGGACAGGTCGGTGTCGAGTTGCCCCTGCATGCGGCTGCCTGCGTTGTAGTCGGTCTGGCCGTGGCGCAGAAGAAGCAGTCGTCGTACAACCGGGGTCATCCGTTCGACGCTCGAGTCGTGGCCGTCCGGCCGAATCGACTCATTCACCAAGGTCACCCCGATCGCTGTCACCGGCTTCCGCAGTGGATTCGATTCCGGGGATCTCGATGATCGGGCAGTCTTTCCACAGCCGTTCGAGGGCGTAGAACTCGCGCTCCTCGTTGTGCAGCACGTGGATCACCACGTCGATGTAGTCGAGGAGGGTCCAACGGCCTTCTCTGGTCCCCTCCCGACGGACAGGTTTGTTGCCCGCCTCGCGGAGCTTTTCTTCGATCTCGTCGACGATCGACGCGACCTGACGTTCGTTGTCGGCCGATGCGATCACGAAACAGTCGGTGATCACGAGCTGTTCGGACACGTCGATCACGATGACGTTGGCGGCCAACTTGTCGGCGGCCGCGTGGGCGGCCACGGTTGCCATGGAAACCGCCTCGGATGACGCTGTCACTGAATGCCTTTCGATTGGTATAACTTTCGCTTGCTGATGTACTGCACCACCCCGTCGGGAACGAGGTACCACACCGGCCGGCCGGTGCCGGCACGCATCCGGCAATCGGTCGAAGAAATGGCCAGCGCCGGTATCTCCATCAGATGAAGGGTATCGGGCGGCAGCTTGTCGAGGTGCTGGTCGAGATGTGCGGCGCCGAGTTCATACCCCGGCCGACTCACGCCGACGAAGCTCGCGAACTCGAACAAACCCTCCCAGTTCTGCCACGACAGGATCGACGCCAACGCGTCGGCGCCGGTGATGAAGAACAACTCCGCGTCCGGGTTGAGTGTGTGCAGGTCGCGAAGGGTGTCGACGGTGTACGTGTCCCCGTGGCGATCGATGTCCACCCTACTCACCGAGAACCGGGGGTTGGCCGCAGTGGCGATCACCGTCATCAGATAGCGGTCTTCCGGCGGGCTCACGTTCCGGTCCGACCGGTTCTTCTGCCAGGGTCGTCCGGTGGGGACAAAGATGACCTCGTCCAGGTCGAACCGGTCGGCAACCTCGCTCGCCGCCACCAGGTGACCGTTGTGGATCGGATCGAAAGTGCCGCCCATCACCCCGATCCGCCGACCGCGCGGCTGCTGTCGGTCTGGCGCGATCTCGGGCATAGGGGCTGAGTGTACTGAGCGTGTGAGGTCCACAGCAGATCAGACCGGCAACAGGTTGGCGATGACCTTGGCGAGTTGACCGGCGTTGCGACATTCGTGCATCTCGATGACCGCCGAGTAGGTGCCGGCCACCGAGTCCCCCGTGTCCCAGTTCACCGCGGCTTCTGGATTGAGCCAATAGGCATGCCGGGTGCTCTCGACCATGCGCGTGAGCGCATCGAGTTGGGGGTCGTGGTAATTGTTGCGCCCGTCGCCCAGGATCAGCAGGGCGCCCCGGCGCGTGAGGGCATCGAGGTGGTCGTCCGCAAATCCGCCGAACGCGTGACCGTAGTCCGAGTGGCCGTCGCGGGTGATCAATCGGGCGCCGGCGAGCATCTCCCGCACAGCTGTCGCAAAGTCGAGATCGGGCCCGTCGAAATGCTCGGTGACCTCGTCCACGGTGTCGACGAAAGCGAACACCCTGACCTTCGAGAACTGTTGCCGTAGGGCGTAGACGAGCTGCAGGGTGAACTGCGAGAACCCAGCCACCGAGCCCGAGACATCACACAGGACAACCAATTCCGGCCGACCGGGCCGAGGTTTGCGGCGCACCAGGTCGATCGGTACGCCTCCGGTGGACATCGATGCCCGCAGCGTTTTGCGTACGTCGATCGACCCACGGTGGGCGCGTCGCCTGCGGATCTCGAGGCGGGCCGCCAGTAACCGTGCCAGCGGGGCGATGGTGCGACGGACCTCCGCAAGATCAGCGGCGCCGGCGGAGAGGAAGTTGACCCGTTCGGGAAGATTGGGGACCGCGTACTGCGAGACCTGCTCGCGGCCGTTCCGCTGGGCCATCCGGCGCCTGGTCTCCTGTTCGATCAACGACCTGAACTTCTGTACCCGGTCGGCCGCTGCCCGCCGGTACAGCGGTTCGGTGCCGGCGGTCTCGTCTCCCGCGCCGGCGGCCATGGCGGCGGCGATCTGCGCGATGAGGGTCTGGGGATTGATCGTCGACATCGCCTGATACGTGGAGAATGCCGGACCGCGATTGGATCGGTAACTGCCGAGCTGCGCCACAGCCATCGCCGCGAATGCGGCCAGTTCGGCCTGCGCCTGCGGTGAGTCATCCGCGAGCAACTCGGCGAGCCGTTCACGCACCGCGTCCACGTCGATGTTCCCGTCGGCGTCAGGCGTGAACGCGTCGTCGTCGACGCCGCTGCGTTCGCCCATGCCCAACGGGAACCAGAGGTCGAAGACCGAATCGAACACCCGGCGGTGTCCGTTGTCGTGCAGGAGTGTGCACGCCATGCCCTCACGGAAGCTGTCCCGGTCGAGCAGATCCAGCACTGCCGTCGCCTGGCCCGCATCGATCAGGTTGGCCGGTCCGACGACGATGCCGCGGGCCCGCAGATCATCCACGAATCCGGTGAGCTGGCTGATGAACGGGGCATCCACGGGCGCGCTCAGCTCAACTTCAGCTCTTTGAGCGCCGTGGCGAGGTCGGGACGATGTTTGAGGACCACGCCGAGGGTCTTCGCGATGACCCCCTCGTCGATCCGTGACCCCGGCTTCTCCCCCACTCCCAAGGCCAGCAAGGTGTTGGCCCAGTCGATTGTCTCGGCCACCGATGGCTTCTTACGGATGTCGAGGGTGCGGAGAACTCCGATGATGCGCACCAGCTCGTTCGCGACGGATTCGGCGAGCTGCGGGACACGACTGGCGAGGATCTCGCGCTCGCGGGCCGCATCGGGGAAGTCGATGTAGAGGTACAGGCAGCGTCGTTTGAGGGCTTCGGACAGTTCGCGTGTCGCGTTGGAGGTGAGCAGGACGATGGGCCGCCGGTCGGCGGTCACGGTGCCCATCTCCGGAATGGTGATCGCGAAGTCGCTGAGCACCTCGAGCAGCAGGCCCTCGATGTCGACGTCGGCCTTGTCGACCTCATCGATCAGCAGCACCGTCGGGCCAGGCTGCGAGATCGCTTTCAGCAGCGGCCGGGGCAGGAGGAACTCGTCCGAGAAGATGTCGGCTTTCGTCTCGTCCCATCCGCGCTGCCCTGTCGCCTGGATGGCGAGGATCTGCTTGGCGTGATTCCACTCATACAGTGCGCGAGCCTCGTCGATGCCCTCATAGCACTGCAGTCGCACCAGATCGGCGTTCGTCGACTGCGAGATGGCGCGCGCGAGTTCGGTTTTACCCACGCCGGCCGGTCCCTCGACCAGGAGCGGCTTGCCCAGCCGGTCGGCAAGGAACACCGACGTGGAGGTCGAGTCGTCGGCGAGATAGCCGACGCCGGCAAGCGTTTCGCGGACGCCGGGCACATCGGTGAAACTAGGCTGTACGCCCACAGGTCACTCCTCAGGATCGAAAATCAGGTGTCGGCCGGCTCGTCCACCGGGTCAACGAGGCCGCGTCTGGCCGTTCCCCCACGCGATCCACTTCGTGGACGTGAGTTCCGGGAGCCCCATCGGTCCACGAGCATGCAACTTCTGTGTGGAGATACCGATCTCGGCGCCGAAGCCGAACTGTTCACCGTCGGTGAATGCGGTGGACGCGTTCACCATCACCGCGGCGGCATCGACGCGGTTGGTGAACTCTTCGGCGGCAGCGAGGTCCGTGGTGACGATGGCCTCGGTGTGGCTGGTGCCGTACCGGTCGATGTGGTCGATCGCCTCGTCGATCCCACCCACGATCTTCACAGCGATGTCGAGGGTGAGGTATTCGTCGGCCCAGTCCTGCTCGGTCGCCGGAACCATGCCCGGTTCGTCCCCGTGGATGGTCACCCCCGAGGTCTGCAAGACCTGGGTCAGTCGCGGCAGGGCGGTCTCCGCGATGGCCCGGTCGACCAACACGGTCTCGGCGGTGTTGCACACGCTCGGCCGGCGGGTCTTGGAGTTGACCACCAGATCCTCGGCCATGTCGAGATCGGCGGCTGCGTGAATGTAGATGTGGCAGTTGCCCGTACCGGTCTCGATGGTCGGCACGGTCGCGTTCTCCACGACTGCTTTGATCAACCCGGCCCCGCCACGTGGGATGACCACATCGACCAGTCCACGAGCCCGGATCAGATGGGTCACACTCGACCGGTCGTCGGACGGGAGCAGTTGGACGGCATCAGCGGGCACACCAGCGGTGGTCAGCGTCTCGCGCAGGATGCGTACCAGCTCTGCGTTCGAACCCGCCGCGGACGACGACCCACGAAGCAGCGCTGCGTTACCCGATTTCAGCGCGATGCCGAATGCGTCGACGGTGACGTTGGGCCGCGCCTCGTACACCATCCCGACGACACCGAGGGGCACCCGGACCTGACGCAACTGCATTCCGTTGGGCAGCGTCTTGCCCTGGACGACGTCGCCGATCGGATCGGGCAGAACGGCGACTTGCCGCAGGCCCTGGGCGATGCCCTCGACGCGGTCGGCGGTCAGACGCAGGCGGTCGATGAGACTGGCCTCCACACCCGCAGCCTCGGCCCGGGCGACATCGCCGGCGTTCGCCGCCAGGATGGCATCGGTCTGGACGAGAAGAGCCTCCGCTGCGTCATGCAGCACCTGGTTCTTCTGGATGGTCGTCAGTCGGGCCAGCATCCTGGACGCGGCTTTCGCCGCGGTCGCCTGGGCACGAACGATCTGTTCGACATCAGCCGCAGTGGTGATGGAAGCACTCATCGGTCCAGGATAAGGGTTCGGGGAGTTCATCCCTGATCGACGTCATCCTGGCGGCCGTCTTGTGCACTGTCGAACGAGCCGTGGCGGCCCGCGCCCCCTGCGAACCGAGAAGCACCGGCCACGGTGTCGCTTGCCAACGACGTCAGTCCGTGCGCGAACTCATTGCTCAGTGCATCTCTCTCTGCCATACCTTCCTGCTCGATCACCGACAGCCGGTCCTGACGTAGACACGTCTGCGGGAAGGCAGCGATCTCGCGCGCGAGATGCTTCGCGGCGTGCACCGCTTCGCCGTGCGGCACCACCCTGTTCACCAAGCCGATGTGATGCGCTTCTGAAGCCGAGACCGCCCGTCCGGTCAGGATGAGATCCATCGCATGCGAGGTGCCGATCAGGCGCGGCAACCGCACGGTGCCGCCGTCGATCAGCGGCACACCCCAGCGGCGACAGAACACGCCGAGCACCGCGTCATCCTCGGCTATGCGCATGTCGGCCCACAAGGCCAGTTCGAGTCCGCCGGCGACCGCGTGTCCGCTGATGGCCGCGATCACCGGTTTGGACAGTTGCATTCGGGTCGGTCCCATCGGGCCGTCGCCATCGGGCTCCACCCGGTTGACCTTGTCTCCCGTCGCGACCGCTTTGAGATCTGCACCGGCGCAAAAGGTTCCACCCTCTCCGTGCAGAACCGCGACCGCGGCGTCGGGATCGGCGTCAAACGCGCGAAAGGCGGCCGCCAGCGCTGCGGCGGTCTCGCCGTCGACGGCGTTGCGCACCTCGGGCCGGTTGATGCCGATCGTGGTGACCGACCCTTCGCGGCGCACCACCACTGTGTTCGTCATGTGTCTCCCTTGGCCGGATGGGTCCGAACGTATCGCCGAAACCGCAGCGGCGACGCCTCTTCGACGCACATGCGCGCCGGACCTACCGGGGGGAAGCGACGTAGTCCGTCGCTCTGGCTGCGGACCGGCGTGCCGCCGACTGCAGATCCGATCCCGCGGCCAGGTATGCAGCAAGAGAACCGACGAAGTGGTCACCGGCTCCCGTTGTGTCATGTGCGTGCACCTTCTCGACGTCGAATGTCTCGACCGAGCCGCCCGTGGCAACCACCACCCCGCGGGCGCCGAGAGTGATGACCACCGACCGCGCCACCTCCAGCAGTCGCCGGGCCATGTCACCGGGATCAGTGAGCAGTCGGTCGCCGCAGTAATACTCGGCCTCCACCGCGTTGACCACCAACGGGTCGGCCACGCTCAAGATGTTGTCGTCCAGCGGGGCGACCGGGCTGGGGTTGAGGATGAAACGGCAGTCGCCTGCTTCGGCCCATCCCACCACGGCCGCCGTCACCGATCGTGGTGATTCCAGTTGCGTCAGAACCACTTTTGGGGCGAGAGCGTCGAGCGCAGCGGTGACATGGTCCGCCGAGACCTGATCATTGGCACCGGAGATGACGATGATGCTGTTGTCGCCATCGGCATCGACCTCGATGACGGCGCGGCCACTGGCGCCGGCCACCTCGACGACGTGGCGGGTGTCCACGCCGGCGGCATCCTGGTGCCGGCGCATCGTTGTACCCGCGGCGTCGTCGCCCACTGCACCGATCAGGGCGGTGGGGCCGATGTCTGCCGCCGCGAGAGCCTGATTCGCTCCTTTACCGCCGGGTCGTTCGACGTAGCTCGTGCCCATCACCGTCTCGCCGACCCGTGGCCGGCGGTCGGTGCGGACGACGAGGTCCAGATTCAACGTGCCGACCACTGCGACCAGTGGCGAGCCGACGTCCGATGCTGTTGCTGTCTCGGGACTACGCATGTCTGCGATTGTCCCCCGACGACCGCGCCGTTGTCGCCGTCCTGATCCAAGGCGGAAAGTCAGGCACTCTCGACCAGCATCTCGGCCCGATCGGCGGACGCATTCAACAGGTTGTCAGGGCCTTTCGGAGCACGGGATACGACGCGCGGTCGAGATACAGCCCGTACGCTCGCACCACCCTGACGAACTGGGTTGCATACTGACAGTGGAAGGCCGCGTTGGCGGGCATCCATCGCGAGGGTTGCTTGTCGCTCTTGTCCTGGTTCGCTTCCCCGTCGACCGCCACCAGGTTCGCCGGATCGTTCGCAAACCGTTGTCTCACAATGGCATTCCAACGACGCGCACCCATCGACCATGCGTAGGCCAACGGCACGATGTGGTCGATCTGCACCTTGGCGCCGGACCCTTTGCCCCGCCGGAAGACAATCCAGCGCCCGCTGTACGGGCTCTGCAGTTCACCGGAGGCCACCGCTCGCGGACAACTGTCGATGGCCGTGAACACCTTGTCGCGCAGGTCCCGATCGAGGATGTCGTTGCGGGTGTCGCATCCGTTGCCGGCTCCGCGCGCATCGGTACCGTCGGTCCACGCCTCGCCGAAGGAGCTGCGTTCGTAGTCGGTCGATTTCGGGCGCTCCGCGAGTGCCGGGATCAACGCCAAGTCGGCCAGAACCGCTCGGGCATCGGTGGACGCGATGGGCGGATCCACCCCGGTGAACCCGTCGCTCGCCGCGAACACGGCCGCCATCGCGAAAGCGAACAGCGCCACCCACCACTTAAGGGCAACGGTACCGCCGTCACGACTTGTCCAGATAGGCCAATCGGACGGGCCCGAGGATCGAGTCGACGAGACCCGCCATCGGCTTGTGGTCGACGAGCGTGAGGTCGCGGCCCACCACTTCGTCGGCCAGCGCGCGGGTGTCCTCGATGAGGTCGCCGTCGGTGAGGAGAGAGAGGAACTTGAGCGACGAGGTCTGCCCCGATTGGAGGGAGCCAAGCAGATCACCTTCCCTCCGCTGCGCAAGGTCGACGATCGACAACGCGAATCCGTCATTGGACTCCGCGACAGCCCGTAACCGTTCCATCGCCGGCGACATCTCCGCCGCACCGGTCACCAGCAGACACAATCCGGGCAGACCACCACGGCCGACGCGGCCCCGCAATTGGTGCAGTTGGCTGACCCCGAAACGCTCGGCGTCCACGATCACCATGGTGGTCGCATTGGGCACGTCCACTCCCACCTCGATCACCGTTGTCGACACCAAGATGTCGATGTCCCCTGCGGTGAAGTCGGCCATCAGCAGGGCCTTCTCGTCCGCGGGCAGTCGACCGTGCAGGAGGCCGAGGCGATGACCACCCAACGGCCCTTCGCTCAGCGTCGTGAACATGTCGACCGCGGACGTGGCCGGTTCGGCTGCGGCTTCGGCGCCTTTGCGCTCCGACTTCTGCCCGGCCGCAGTCCCGTCGTCGCCGATCCGGGCGCACACCACGTACACCTGTCGACCGGCCTCGACCTCCTCGTTCACCCGCTCCCAGACACGCTGGACCCACTTCGGATTCCCACGCGGGACCACACTCGTGGTGATGGGTTGACGACCACGCGGCAACTCTCGGAGCGTGGAGGTCTCGAGGTCTCCGAACACGGTCATGGCCACAGTCCGCGGGATGGGCGTCGCGGTCATCACCAGCAGATGCGGGACGATTCCGTCGCGTCCACGGGACCGCAACGTATCGCGCTGTTCCACACCGAATCTGTGCTGCTCGTCGACCACGACAAAACCGAGGTTGAAGAAGTCGACGTGTTCCTGGAGGAGCGCGTGGGTGCCGATCAAGATGCCCACCTGGCCGGTGACGGTTTCCAGAAGCGCGGTGCGTTTGGCCGCCGTCTTCATGGATCCGGTGATCAGCGCGATCCGGGTGGCTCCCTCCTCACCGTCGAGCTCACCTTCGCGCGCGAGTCCTCCGAGCATCGCCTCGAGCGTCCGGAGATGCTGAGCGGCAAGGACTTCCGTCGGAGCCAGTAGCGCGCACTGGTAGCCGTTGTCGATCACCCTCAGCATCACCAGCAGCGCCACCAGGGTTTTGCCCGACCCGACCTCTCCCTGCAGCAGCCTGCTCATCGGCGCGACGCTGGACTGATCGGCCGCGGTGATCGGGGCTGCGAGGTCGGCGCTGATCTCGTCGATCACGGCCGCCTGACCTTCGGTCAGAGTGAAGGGCAGCCGCGCGATCATCTTGTCCTCGAGGCCACCGGGTACGTGCCGACAGACAGGGCCGGCCGCACCGCGGTCGACGTGGCGTCGCTGCGCCAATGCCAGTTGCAACGCGAGCGCCTCGTCGAACTTGAGCCGGGCACGCGCCTGGTCGATGTCGTTCTGCCCCTCGGGCACGTGAATCTTGCGAAGCGCCTCGTCGGCACCGATCAACCCGCGGGCGAGCCGCTCGGTGTCGGGCAACGGGTCTTCGATCGGATCGAGTTGGCCGAGAACGGCGCGCACGCACTGCCAGATGGTCCACGCCTGCAACTTGGCCGTGCCCCGGTACACGGGGATCACATCGCGCAGGAACTCGGAGAAATCGATCGACCCATCTTTTTCTCCGCCGCCGTCTCCTGCGTCCACCGCAAGCGCTTTGGCGATCCCCGCCATCACCGCCGACCCCACCGCATCGTCGGCCTCGATCGAGGTGCCGTCCTCTGGCAGCAGCAGCCAGTTCGGGTGTGTGAGCTGTAGTTCGTTGCGGAAGTACTTGACCTCGCCGGCCATCATCACCCGCGTCCCCTTGGGGAGCTTCGCGGCGATCCACGGCGAGTTGAAGAAGGTGACAGCGATCCGGACGTTCCCGTCGAAGACAACGAGTTTGACCATCTTTCGGCGAGAATTGCGGATCGGGATCGTCTTGTTCTCCTCGACCCGGGCCACCACGGTGAGGCGCTCACCGGGTTCGGGTTTGCGTTCGCCCGAGAGATCACCTTGTTTGACGTAGCGGTCGGGAACGTAGCGTAGGAGCTCACCGACGGTCTGCACCTTGATCTGTTCCTCGAGCATGTCGGCTGCTTTGGCGCCGAGCACCGTCTCGAGCGAGTCGGACAGCGAAACCACTAGCGTGCCATGCCTATTCGACTCCGACCTGCAAGAGCTCGCCGACCTGGCCGCCGGGGTAGCTGACGAACTCGACCCCGGGGTGGTTGGTGTTCACGTGGTGCTCGAGCTGCTCCAGAACCCCTGGATCGAGGTTGCGGCCCGCGAGCACGCTGACCATCTCGCCACCTGTACTGAGCAGCAGATCGATCAGACCTGTCGCAGCGCCGAGGATCTCCCTGTCGATCACCAGGACTCCGTCGCCGATGAGTCCGAGATGGTCACCCGGCCGACAGGTTCCGGCAAAGGTCAGGGCCGTCTCGGTGGCCACCACCACCGCGCCGAAACGCGTTGCAGCGGCTGCTTCAGCCATCGCGTAGGCGTCGTCGTCGGCCAGTTCGGTCGGGTCGTGGACTGCCATCGCCGACAGACTCTGCACCATCGATCCACCCGGGAGGATGACCACCGAGCGCTCCCGCGAGCGGGCAGCGGCAGCAACGGCGACGAGTTCCTGAGCTGGCAATGCCCCGTTGCCCATCAACACCACATGTGCACTGTCGACCTCGATGATCGCCTTGGCCAACGCATCCGCATCCAGTTCACCGGCACCGTCGGTGTCAGCGCGGACCACCACGGCCCCCTCCTGTTCGAACAACTCGGCGGCCTCGTCGCCGGTGACGACGGCGACGACGGCGCGTTTACGTTTGGGAAGGTGTCCGGAGTCGTCGTCCTGGCCTCGATGGGCATCGAGCAAAAAGCAGCTGATCCGGATGTCGGAGACCCTTCCCAGGGCAAGTCCCGCCTCGATCGCCGCACCCGGTTCACAGGTGTGCACGTGAATCGAGAATCGTTCACCTGCTTCGTCATCGGCGCTGTCGCCGACGATCACCACCGCATCACCGAGACCGTCCAGGTCGCGCCGCAACGTCGAGATCTGCTCTGCGGCAGCGCCTTCGAGGAGGTACATCACCTCGAAGTCCATCTCATCGTCGCTCTCGCACGTCTCGCCGATCTGGTGTCCGATGCGGTCACCGCCACCGGCAAGCGCGCCCTGATAACGACGGCGGCGTGCAGATACACCGGTGAGTACCTTGACCAGTTCGTCGAAGATCACGAGCAGACCGCGTCCACCGGCGTCGACCACCCCGGCCTGAGCCAGCACGTCGAGTTGGCCGGTGGTGAGGTCGAGATCCTCCGCGCAGCCGTCGGCGATCGCCCTGGCGAGGTCGGCAGGCGTCGCCTCGATGTGTTCGGCGGCATTGTGCGCCGCACGCCGCAGCAACGTGAGGACGGTGCCTTCACGCGGCTGGCTCACCGCTCGCGTGGCGGCCAGCGATCCGAGACGCAGACCCGCGACCCACAATTGGTTGAAGGAGACACGGCCACCGATGGAGTTGACCTCGGCAGCGTCGGCCAATCCGACGAGGACCTGCGAGAGAATGATGCCCGAGTTACCCCGCGCCTTGCCCACGGCACCATCGGCCATCGCCCTGGCGACCGTCGCCGTATCGGCGTCGGCCTGTACCTCACCCACTGCGTCGGCTGCCGCCATCATCGTGTGCAGCATGTTGCTGCCGGTGTCCGAATCCGGGATGGGGAAGACGTTGAGGTCGTTGATCTCGGCGCGGACGGCGCCGAGCCCTGCCACCGCACCCTCGATCCAGTCGCGCAACAACCCGGGATCCATGGCGGGTACACCAACCTGCTCCGCCAATGTCCGCACCTCCCCTCATGTGGTCTGTTCCACAGACTAATCTGAGGGGACGACCAACCGGACCCGGCCGTATCAGCGGGACGGGGACGTGAGGCTATTTGGATCGCGGCCCACCGAGCCGCTATCCTTGCAGGGTTGCCTATCGGACGCCGGCGTCACGCCGAACACCGAGGGGCCATGACCACCAGTTTCTCACTAAGGAGTTCGACGATGGCTGCCGTCTGCGACGTATGCGCCAAGGGCCCCGGCTTCGGTAAGTCGGTCTCTCACTCACACCGGCGTACCAACCGGCGCTGGAACCCGAACATCCAGACTGTTCGGGCCCAGATCGCTCCCGGAAACCGCAAGCGCCTGAATGTTTGCACCTCATGCCTGAAGGCCGGCAAGGTCGTCCGGGGCTGACCCCGTGACCGACACACGGCCGGAGTCGGCCGTCGAGTCCGATTCCGTCCAGCTCAGCGACGATGGCGTTCTGCGGATCGCCGTCGCGTCTGACAAAGCGGGCAACTCCCTGGACCGCGGTTATTTCAACCGCGGCACCGAGGTCTTGCTCCAGGTGGCGCGTGGCGAGATCAAAGCCGGTGCCATTCTTCTGATCGGTACCGGAGCCAACTTCTGCGCGGGCGGCAACGTTCGCGACTTCGCGGCTGCCGACGACCGACCTGAATTCCTCGGTGGTCTCGCCGGTGACTTCCACCACTTCATCCGAGCTCTCGTCGGAGCGGATCTCCCGATCGTCGCAGCGGTGCACGGTTGGGCCGCCGGCGCGGGGATGAGTTTGGTGACGCACAGCGATGTCGCCATCGGTGGCACATCCACCAAGATGCGTCCGGCCTACATCGGGATCGGTCTCAGTCCGGACGGCGGCCTCACGTGGTCGCTCCCCCGGGTTGTCGGAGCCGCCCGCGCCCGCGACATCATCTTGACCAACCGGATCGTGGACGCGGCCGGTGCACTCGAACTGGGTTTGCTCTCACGCATCGTCGAGGACGACGAGGTTCTGGCGACCGCAGAAGCCGCTGCATCCGCGATCGCGGCCGGTCCGTGGCGAGCGTTGTCCGCCACCCGGGAACTTCTCACGAACTCCCCGACATCCACGCTGAGCGATCAGCTCGATGCCGAGGCCGCATCGATATCGGCACTGTCCGGCCAGCCCGACGGAGTCGAAGGCGTCGACGCGTTCGTCGGCAAACGCAAGCCGGACTTCTCTTCCATCAACGGCAAGTAGTCGCCGGTACCGGACTTGCTGTGACGCCGCTGTTCACGGCAGGCGCCAGTCCACCTCATCGGCGCCCTGTTCGGCGAGCGCTGCATTGGCACGCGAGAACGGCTTCGACCCGAAGAATCCGCGACTTGCCGACAGCGGCGACGGATGGGGAGACGTGATCGTCGCGACCCCGGGCAACCAGGGCGCAAGTGATGCGGCATCTTTCCCCCACAGAATCGCGACCAACGGCCGATCTCGGGCCGCCAAGGCCTTGATGGCGCACTCGGTGACTGCCTCCCACCCCTTGCCGCGATGACTCGCCGGGGTTCCGGGCAAGACCGTGAGAACCCGATTGAGCAGCAGTACCCCTTGATCCGCCCAGGGCGTCAGGTCCCCGTTCGACGGTCGCGGAAATCCGAGATCGGAACCGTACTCGGTGAAGATGTTCCCCAGGCTGCGAGGAACCGGTCTCACCTCCGGTGCCACCGAAAAGCTCAGTCCGACAGCATGTCCGGGCGTCGGGTAGGGATCTTGGCCCACCACGAGAACTCTCACCTCGTCGAAGGGACGGGTGAACGCGCGCAAGACGTTGGGCCCCGACGGCAGATACGTTCGCCCTGCGGCCAACTCGGCACGCAGGAACTCGCCCATCCGCGCGACATCGTCGGCCACCGGTTCGAGGGCTTTTGCCCAGCCCGCGTCCACGAGTTCGGACAGTGGTCGCCCGTCGGACATATCGCTCCTCACCGTGGGAAAGTGCCGATCACCTAGTCGAGCCGCCTCAGGGCGGTTCGATAGTAGGCGGCATTGTTGGCATACAGATCGACGTTCAGGTCGATGTGACCTTCCGGAACCTGGTAGCCCTGACGTATCTTCGCCGGAACACCGAGCGCCATCGAACGGTCGGGCACCTCGAACTTGAACGGCACCACCGCCCCGGCACCGACAATGGAACCGGCTCCGATCCGAGACCCGTTGAGTACCACCGACCCTGAGGCGATCAGGCAGTTGTCGCCGATCACGGCTCCCTCGATGTGCGCGTTGTGCCCGATGGTGCACCGCGCCCCGATCACCGTCGCGTCCACGAGTGTGCAGTGGATGACGGTGCCGTCCTGGATGTTTGTCCGCTCGCCGACGGTGATGGTTCCGTAGTCGCCCCGAAGCACGGCACCGGGCCATACCGAGACCCCCGCCTCGAGCGTGACGGCTCCGATCACCACCGCGTCGTGATGGATGTAGACCCCTTCGCCCAGTTGCGGTTCTCGGTCATCGAGTGCGTAGATCGCCATGGCAGTCACAGTATCGCGGGCGCCCCGGCGGTCGACCGCAGCGGTCAGAATGTCCGCCAGCCGCTATCGAGGTCGGACACATCCAAGCCCGAGACCACCACCGACGGGCCGCTTTCAGCCGCATGCACCGACCCGATCGCGGTCCACCCCGTCGGCAGCTCACCGGGCGCGAAGGCAGCCAAGAGCTCATGGTCTTCCCCACCGGCCACGGCCCAGCGGACCGGGTCGACACCCAGCTCGACTGCTGCCGCGGCGAGGTCGGGGGGCACCGGAATGGCAGCGGGGTCCACCCGAAGCGACAGACCCGACATCCTTGCCATCGTTCGCAGTTCACTCGACAAGCCGTCCGAGATGTCGGTCATCGCGTGCACGCCCGACTCCGCCGCGGCCAGGGCCAGCTGCAGGTGCGGCCTCGGAACGCAGTGGGCGGCAACAAGATCGGCAAAGTCATCGACGCCCGCCAGCAGGAGAGCAAGGCCCGCGGCGGATCCACCGAGCGGGCCCGATACGGCGAGAACGTCGCCGGCTACCGGTGTGGAGAGTCGAACCGGTGCGCGGTCGTCCATCGCGCCGATCGCCGTCACCGCGATCACCAGTTGATCGCCCGCGGTGAGATCGCCACCGACGACCTGCGCCCCGTACCGCGCTGCGGCCTCACGCATTCCGTCACGGACACCGACCAGTGTTGTGGTGGGGGTTCGATCCGGGCACGTCAGCGACACCACAAAACCGGTGACCCTGGCGCCCATCGACATCACGTCGGCGGCATTGGCCACCACCGCTTTGGCGCCCACCTGACGTGGCGTGCTCCAGTCGAGTCGAAAGTGCTGTCCGTCGACGAGTGCATCGGTGCTCACCACCACCGGTCCGCTGCCGACGAGAACCGCGGCGTCATCACCCGGGCCCACGATCACCCCATCTGCAGGAGCGGAGTCGTTCTGTGCGGTGAACAACGCGATCAGCTCGTGCTCACCGACGTCGCCGACCGTGCGGACGGGATCGCTGGACAGGTTCCCTCACCGCCCCTCTGTTCATCTCGAGTCTGTTGATTGGCCTCTGAGCACCGTTGTCGGTGAGAATATGTGCCAGTGTATTTGGGTCAGCCACCGGTTGATCGCAGTCGCCAGCGAAAGGAACGCCGTGGTTCAGGCATACATACTGATCCAGACCGAGGTCGGAAAGGCCGCCGTGGCAGCGGCCACCATCTCGGAGATCGACGGCGTCGCCTCGTCGGAGGAGGTCAGCGGCCCTTACGACGTCATCGTGCGCGTGGATGCGACCGATGGGACGCACCTCACCGAAGCGGTGGTACCGAAGATCCAGCAGGTCGAAGGAATCACCCGGACGTTGACCTGCCCGGTGGTGACCGGTACGCCGAGGCAGGGGTGAGCGACTCGTCGACGCGCCGGCTCAGTCCGGCCGTGATCGCCAGCATCGTAGCGATCCCGGTCATGGTGATCGTGGGGTTCATCACCTATGCAGTGGTCGGCACAGACGGTGCAACCTCCGACGACACCCCGCTGAAGACGATGGCAGCGCCCGAACGGGACTCTCCGGAGTGCGCGAAACTCATTGCCGCCCTTCCCGAGAGTTTTGAGGGATTCGGTAAGCGAGAGACCGCTGCGGACGGCCTGGTGACCTGGGCGCCGGGCGACCAGGTGGCCGGACCCGTCCAGGTGCGTTGCGGAGTCGATCGGCCCGAATCGCTCTCGCCGACCTCTGGTTTGCAGGTCGTCGATCCGGTGCAGTGGTTCTCGGTGTCGGCGACAACCGAGGCCAAGGGCTTCCTCTGGTACGCCGTCGACCATCGGCCCTATGTGGCCATCTGGCTACCCGAGAACGTCGGAAATGGCCCCATTCAACAGGTTTCGCAACTGATCGACCAGAATCTCACGAGCGCACCCATCGATCTGGGCGGCTGAGGACGTCACGTCACTCGGGCTTGGTCCGCCGGCCGAGCAGTGAATAGATGGCCTCGGTGACCGTGAGGCCTTCGTGGCAGACCTGGTGAACCGCCTCGGTCAAAGGCATGTCCACACCGTGTTTCTCGGCCAGTGCCCGTACCGACGTGCACGACTTCACACCCTCGGCGACCTGACCGTTGGTGGCTTCTTGAGCCTCTGCCAGAGTCTTACCCTCCCCCAATCTGCTGCCGAATGTGCGATTGCGCGACAGCGGCGAGGAGCATGTGGCGACGAGATCACCGACCCCGGCCAGCCCGGCGAGTGTTTCCGGTCTCGCCCCCAGCGCGACCCCCAAGCGGATTGTCTCGGCCAGACCGCGAGTGATGATGGATGCCAGGGTGTTCTCCCCGAGGCCGACACCGGACGCCATCCCACATGCGAGCGCGATGACGTTCTTGACCGCGCCCCCGATCTCGCAGCCGACCACATCCGTGTTGGTGTACGGCCGAAAATATCTCGTACTGCACGCCTTCTGGATGTCGCGCGCCCGGGACTCGTCCTCACACGCGACCACGGTCGCGGCGGGTTGGCCGACTGCGATCTCGCCGGCGAGATTGGGCCCCGACAGCACCGCGACGCGATCTGAGGCGGCACCGGTCACCTCGGCGATCACTTCGCTCATCCGCAGCAGCGTCCCGGTTTCTACGCCTTTGGACAACGACATCAGGGTTGCGATGTCGGCGAGGTGCGGCAGCCAGGTCTGCATACTCGCGCGCAGCGACTGGGAGGGCACGGCACAGACCACCAGGTCTGCACCCGCGAGAACCTCGGCGAGGTCGGCGCTGGCGCGCAGGCCCTCGGGCAGAGGTACCTGTGGCAGATAGTCGGGGTTGGTGTGGGTGCGGTTGATGGCGTCCGCCAGTTCGGGCCTCCTCGACCACAAGACCGTCGGGGTGCCCGCGTCGACCAACACCTTGGCCATCGCAGTGCCCCACGAACCCGAGCCCATCACGACCGCCTGCATCACGCCACCACCTTCTCCATCGTTCTCTGCCGTCCGACTGTGTCGACATCCGCTGCCCGGACCGACCCGATTCTCTCGAACGGTCCAAGACTAGAGGCCACGGAGGTGGTGGGGTGCCTTTTCCCCCCGCGACCACCGGCGACCATGATGGAGGTCATGGATACGCGATCGATCGCAGTCGTCATCGCGGTCAAAGAGCTGAGCGCAGCCAAGACACGGCTGTCGCCGGGCGTCGACGGCAACGCCCGACGCCAACTGGTGCTGGCCATGCTGACCGACACCCTCGCAGCGGTGCGAGCCGCGGGACTCGATCAGGTGGTGGTGGTCAGTCCCGACACATCGGTGGCCGAGGCCGCGCAGGCGAGTGGCGCTCGCACTGTGGTGGACCGCGGCGACGTGCTCAACGGCGATGTTCTCAACGCGGCGTTCGCGATCGGCATCGACCACGCTCTGTCGTTGTGGCCGGGCAGTCGAATCATGGTGCTGCAGGCCGATCTCCCCGCGGTGAGGCCCGAGTCGCTCACGGCTGCCATCGACCGGTCCTCGGATCTGGAGCGGGCGTTCATCGCCGACCATTCGGGCACCGGTACCACCGCGCTCTTCCTGAACGCAGCCGATCTCAGCGCCGCCGACACCCTTCGGTTCGGGGCCCATTCGGCCCGAGAACATCGTCGCCGGGGTGCGGTCGAACTCACCGAGGACTCCGGTCGCTGGCCGGACCTGAGGATCGACGTCGACACCGTCGAGGATTTGCTGACCGCACGGCGCCTTGGCCTGGGAACTTCCACCAGTGCCGTTCTCGAACGCTTGCAATTGGATGAACAAACCTGATCTCCCGGTGTCGGGGCCCCGACAGATAGGCCATGATGGTCTGGTGAGCACAGCCGAATCAACGACCCCCGCTCCCCGGCCGCGATCGTCGATGCCGGCCGCCCCGCCGGCAGCCACCGCCGCCCCCACCGCCACAGCGGACCTTCCCGAAGATCGTTACCTGAACCGGGAACTGAGTTGGCTCGACTTCAACGCCCGGGTTCTGGCGCTGGCAGAAGACACCTCGCTGCCCTTGCTCGAAAGGGCAAAGTTCTTGGCCATCTTCGCCTCGAACCTCGACGAGTTCTTCATGGTGCGTGTCGCCGGGCTCAAGCGCAGACACGAAACCGGCCTGTCGGTACGGTCGGCCGACGGGCTGTCACCGCGCGAGCAGCTCGCACTCATCGCACAGCGCACACAGGTGCTGGCCGAACGCCATGCCCGGGTCTTCCTCGACTCGGTCCGCAAGGCCCTGGCGGACAACAACATTCACGTCATCACCTGGGACCAGTTGACTGACGACGAGCGCCGCCGGATGGCCGAGTACTTCCACGAAGAGGTCTTCCCGGTTCTGACCCCACTCGCGGTCGACCCGGCGCACCCGTTCCCGTACATCTCCGGCCTCAGCCTCAATCTGGCGGTGACCGTCAAGGACGTCACCGAAGGTGGCGAACATTTCGCGCGCGTCAAGGTGCCCGACAACGTCGACCGCTTCGTTCAGGTCGATCGGTTCATGCCGCCGGAATTCCGGCAGAACTACGCGAAAACCGCCGACACCCCGGCGAAAACGGTTCTGCTGCCGCTGGAGTATCTGATCGCAGCTCACCTCGATCAGCTGTTCCCCGGGATGGAGATCGTCGAGCACCACGCTTTCCGCATCACTCGCAACGCGGATTTCGAGGTGGAGGAAGACCGCGACGAGGATCTCCTGCAGGCACTCGAACGAGAACTGGCGCGGCGACGTTTCGGTTCGCCGGTCCGCCTCGAGGTCGCCGACGACATGACCGAGCACATGCTCGAACTGTTGCTGCGTGAGCTCGACGTCGACCCGGCAGACGTCATCGAAGTTCCCGGGCTGCTCGA
This sequence comes from Williamsia muralis NBRC 105860, assembly GCF_001598915.1. Taxonomy (GTDB): domain Bacteria; phylum Actinomycetota; class Actinomycetes; order Mycobacteriales; family Mycobacteriaceae; genus Williamsia; species Williamsia muralis. Next base: position 462,927 of record NZ_BDAP01000005.1, read on the forward strand.
CCTGTCGAGTCTGTTCCAGGTGGCCGCTGTGGACCGCCCGGCTCTCAAGGACCCGCCGTTCGTCCCGGCCACCCACCCGGCTTTCGGTGAGCGCGAAACACCCAAGAGCATCTTCTCGACCCTGCGTGACGGCGACGTCCTGGTCCATCACCCGTACGACTCCTTCTCCACGAGTGTGCAGCGGTTCCTCGAGCAGGCCGCGGCAGATCCCCAGGTGCTGGCGATCAAGCAGACGCTGTACCGCACCTCGGGCGACTCCCCGATCGTGAACGCATTGATCGACGCCGCCGAGGCCGGCAAACAGGTTGTCGCGCTTGTGGAGATCAAGGCCCGCTTCGACGAGCAGGCCAACATCAAGTGGGCCCGGCAACTCGAGCAGGCCGGCGTGCACGTCGTCTACGGACTCGTCGGGCTCAAGACACACTGCAAGACATGTCTCGTCGTGCGCCGTGAAGGGTCCACCATCCGCCGGTACTGCCACATCGGAACGGGTAACTACAATCCGAAAACCGCGCGGCTCTACGAAGACGTGGGCCTGTTCACCGCGGCCCGGGACATCGGTGCCGACCTGACCGATCTGTTCAACACCCTCACGGGCTACTCACGGAAGGTGGCCTACCGCAACCTGTTGGTCGCCCCGCACGGAGTGCGGGCGGGCATCATCGACCGGATCCTCGGAGAATGTGAACGGCGTCAGGCCGGTCACACCGATGCTCGGATCCGGTTGAAGATGAACGCTCTGGTTGACGAGCAGGTCATCGACGCCCTGTACCGGGCGTCGCAGGCCGGTGTTCCTGTGGAGGTCGTGGTGCGTGGGATCTGTGCGCTCCGGCCGGGCGTTCCGGGTATGAGCGAGAACATCACCGTCCGCTCAATACTCGGACAGTTCCTGGAGCACTCACGGGTTCTGCATTTCCAGTCTCTCGACGAGTTCTGGATCGGCAGCGCCGACATGATGCACCGCAATCTCGACCGCCGCGTGGAAGTGATGGCGCAGGTGCGCGATCCACGACTGACCCGCGAACTCGACGACGTCTTCAATTCGGCGATGGACCCGACCACCCGCAGTTGGGTGCTCGGCGAGGACGGCGGCTGGACGGCGTCGCCTGCCGCGGGTGAAGAGGTACGTGATCATCAGCGCCAGATGATGCGTCGCAACCGTAGCCGGGCCGACCTGATCCAGTGAGCAAAGGGGCAGACGGCAAGAACACTGTTGTCTATGCGGCCGGCGGAGTCGTGTGGCGCGAGAACTCCGCCGGTGACGTCGAAGTCGTGATCGTCCACCGCCCGCGGTACGACGACTGGACGCTGCCCAAGGGCAAGGTCGAGCCGGGCGAGACGTTGATCAGCACCGCGGTACGGGAGATCAAAGAAGAGACCGGTTACGACGTCCGTCTGGTACGGCACCTACGCATGGTCAGCTACGACCTACGTGGACCCGGTCGCAAGCACGTGCACTACTGGTCCGCCGAAGCGGTCGGCGGCAGCTTTACACCCAACCACGAGGTTGACGAAATACGTTGGCTGCCAATTGAATCGGCCGCCGAGCAACTTTCCTTCCGACTGGACCAGAAGGTCCTGGCAACTTTCGAACATCTACCAGCACGACTCGATACGGTCCTGCTGGTGCGTCACGCCAAGGCGGGCCGCAAATCTCGGTACCACGGCGATGACCGTCTGCGACCGTTGGAGAAGGTCGGCCGAACCCAGTCCGAGGCATTGCTCGGACAGCTCCTCGCGTTCGGGCCCACGCACGTGCACTCCGCTGACCGCGTCCGGTGCGAGCAGACAGTGGCACCGCTTGCTGATGAGCTGGGTGTGTCGATCATCAGTGAACCCAGCCTGGCCGAGGAAGCGTTCAACGAAGATCCCAAACCGGGGCGACGGCGGATCCGAGAGATCGGTTGCGAGAGCGGGATCCATGTCGTGTGTAGTCAGGGCAAGGTCATCCCGCCGCTGATGAAGTGGTGGTCGGCGCACGACGGTGTGAAGCTGCCGCCCGCGCGAAATCGTAAGGCGAGCGTGTGGGTGCTTTCTTTGTTGGACGGCAAATTGGTTGCTGCCAACCACATCGACAGCCCACTGCCCGGCAACCCCGGCACCTGATCTCAGGACGTCCCGCGTTGCCCTAGCGCAGGGGTGGCCACACAACGCAAAACAAACCCCGGCGGAGGGAAGGTCCGCCGGGGTTTGTTCGGTCTGGTGCTGGTCTGGCTACTTGCTTGTGCGCTTTGCAGCGGTCTTCTTGGCCGGAGCCTTCTT
>NZ_BDAP01000006.1 GCF_001598915.1 Williamsia muralis NBRC 105860
GCTACTTCAACTCGGACTAGTTCGACAGCGCTTCGGCGACCAGAACCACAAAAGAGCCCCGCGACCACCGGTCGCGGGGCTCTTTCGTGTCCTGCTGAGTGATCAGCTGAGGCGTTCGAGCACCATTGCCATGCCCTGTCCGCCGCCGACGCACATGGTCTCCACACCCAGGCTCTTGTCCTGTGTGCTGAGGTTGTTGAGCAGCGTCGCGGTGATGCGGGCACCGGTCATGCCGAACGGGTGGCCGAGGGCGATCGCGCCGCCCGAGACGTTCAGCTTGTCGTGGTCGATGCCGAGCTCGTTGGCCGAGCCGAGCACCTGGACCGCGAAGGCTTCGTTGATCTCGAACAGGTCGATGTCGCCGATGCCCAGTCCGGCGTACTTCAGCGCCTTGCGCACGGCCTCGATCGGTCCCAGGCCCATGATCTCGGGGGAGAGGCCCGTGGCCGCGGTGGAGACGATGCGGGCCAGCGGGGTGAGGCCGAGTTCCTTGGCCTTGGTGTCGCTCATGACCACCAGCGCCGCGGCGCCGTCGTTGAGCGGGCACGCGTTACCGGCCGTGATGGTGCCGTCGGGACGGAAAACCGGCTTGAGCTGACTGATCTTCTCGTACGTGGTTCCGGCGCGGGGGCCGTCGTCGGTGGTCACCTTGGTGCCGTCGGCGAGGGTGAGCGGCTCGATCTCGCGTTCGAAGAAGCCCGACTTGATGGCTTCCTCGGCACGGTTCTGGCTGCGCACGCCCCAGTGATCCTGGTCTTCGCGGGAGATGCCCGTGAAGGTGGCGACGTTCTCGGCTGTCTGGCCCATCGGGATGTAGACGTCGGGGATCAGGCCTTGCTCACGCGGATCACTCCATGTGCCCGCGCCACCGGCGGTGGCCTTGTCGGTGCGTTCCATCGCTTCGGCGAACAACGGGTTCTTGGTGTCGGGCCAGCCATCGGCGCTGCCGGTGGCGAAGCTCGACACGCTCTCCACACCGCCGGAGATGAACACGTCGCCCTCGCCCGCCTTGATGGCGTGGAATGCCATGCGGGTGGTCTGCAGCGACGACGAGCAGTAGCGGTTCACCGTGACACCGGGAACGTGGTCGAGGCCGAGTTGCACGGCAACGGAACGGGCGATGTTGAAGCCGGCCTGCCCTGCGGGCTGTCCGCTGCCCAAGTGCAGATCATCGATGTCTGCGCGGTCGAGCGATGGCACCTTGTTCAGCACGGCTTCGATCATCTGGCGGGCCATCTCGTCGGGCCGCAGATCTTTCAGTGACCCCTTGTTCGCGCGCCCGATCGGTGAACGGGCGGTGGCGACGATGACTGCTTCTGGCATATGGACTCCCTGTCGAATCAAGTTGAACACGCAAGTGTTTAAGGGTTTCTGATCGAACGTTACGCCAGCTGGAGAACACGCATGCCGGGACCTGACCGCTCGCTGTGATCAACGATGCCGGGCAGCGCGTTCCACGTACTCGCGCATCCGGCGGCTCCACCGGTTGTCCTCCGCGATCGCGGAGACCTCGGGTGGGTCCGGTAGCGGCCCGCTGCCCCATTCGCCGACGGCCGCGAGGACGGCGGGCAGCAGAGTGCGCGCGGCCAGCTCGTATCCCGCTGCCGATGGGTGATAGTTGTCGGCTGACAGCATCCGATCGGGCGCGGCCAAGAACTCGCGGGCAAGAAGATCGGCGAGGGGCACCGGCTTGCCGCCGGCGGCGGCGGTCTCGACGGACTGCGCCGCGGCCAGACGCAGGCCCCACTGGCGGATCACCGTGCGCAACGGTTGCGGGATCATCGCGACCACACCGAGGTCGGGACATGTGCCGACCACCACATGCGCGCCCGCATCGCGCAGCCGCCGCACCGCGGAACCCAGCCGTTTCGCAGAGGCGCGGATCCCGCTGGTGCTGGTCACGTCGTTGGCCCCGATGAAGATCACCGCGACGTCGGGCGGGGGGCCGGCGATGAGCATGGCGTCCACCTGACCGGACAGCCCACGCGACGTCGCACCGACGATCGCCTTGGTACTCAACCGGATACGCCGGCCCGTCTCGTCGGCGAGCATTCGCGTCAACTGGACGCCGGGTGTCTCGTCGGCGACCTCGGCGCCGAGACCGGCCGCCGTAGAGTCGCCGAAGATCATCAGGTGTAGATCAAACGGTTCGCTCCGCCGGAAACGGATCGGTCCGACACCGTCGGGGCCATAGATACCGTCGCCGTTGGGCGCGTTGTCGGTGCGGTGCGGGATGACTGTGCGCGCTGCTCGCGCCTGGCCGTTGAGGAAGGTCCACGCACCCCACCCGGCACCTGCCGTACCCGCCGTGGCGGCCGCGGTTGCTGCGAGGTCGCGAATCATCCGCTGCCTTGATCCGGACACAGCTCCAACATAATCGAACGCGTCTGGGACCATGGAGTCATGCGCATCGCAAGTCACGTCGTCGATCTGATCGGGAACACACCTCTGGTCCGGCTGAACTCGGTTGTCCAACCGGGATCTGGCCTGGTCGCCGCCAAGATCGAGTACCTCAACCCAGGCGGTAGCTCCAAAGACCGCATCGCCGTCAAGATGATCGACGCCGCCGAGGCGTCGGGCGAGTTGAAGCCCGGAGGCACCATCGTGGAGCCGACCTCCGGCAACACCGGCGTGGGGCTCGCCCTGGTCGCCCAGCAGCGGGGCTACCACTGCGTATTCGTGTGCCCCGACAAGGTCGGCGAAGACAAGCGGAACGTGTTGCGTGCCTACGGGGCCGAGGTCGTGGTGTGCCCGACTGCGGTTCCGCCCGAGCACCCCGACAGCTACTACAACGTCTCCGACCGCCTCACCAGGGAGATCGAAGGCGCGTGGAAACCCAACCAGTACGCCAATCCGGCAGGACCCGAGAGCCACTACGAGACCACCGGCCCCGAGATCTGGAACGACACCGACGGCAAGATCACCCATTTCGTCGCAGGCGTGGGCACCGGCGGAACCATCACCGGCACCGGCCGCTACCTCAAAGAGGTGTCCGGCGGCAAGGTCAAGATCATCGGCGCCGACCCCGAAGGATCGGTGTACTCGGGCGGCACCGGTCGTCCGTACCTCGTCGAAGGTGTCGGTGAGGACTTCTGGCCCACCGCCTACGACCCCGCGATCCCCGACGAGATCATCGCGGTCTCCGATGCGGACTCGTTCGAGATGACCCGGCGGCTCGCCCGCGAAGAGGGACTGCTCGTCGGTGGCTCCTGCGGCATGGCGGTCGTCGCCGCACTGCAGGTCGCCGAACGTGAGGGCCCGGACGCGCTTGTGGTGGTACTGCTGCCCGACGGTGGACGTGGCTACATGGGCAAGATCTTCAACGACAAGTGGATGAGCAGCTACGGCTTCCTGCGCACCCCGCTCGACGGCAACGCGAAGAAAGAACCGCTGGTCGGCGACGTGCTGCGCGGCAAGTCGGGAGCACTGCCCGACCTGGTGCACACCCACCCGTCCGAGACGCTGCGTGACGCCATCGAGATCCTGCGCGAGTACGAGGTGTCGCAGATGCCCGTCGTCGGGGCCGAGCCACCGATCATGGCCGGTGAGGTCGCCGGCGCTGTCAGTGAACGCGAGCTCCTCAGCGCCGTGTTCGAGGGCCGGGCAAACCTCGCCGATCCGGTCAGCGCTCACATGGGTGAGCCGTTCCCCCTGATCGGCTCGGGCGAACCGGTGTCGGCGGCCACAAAAGCGCTCAGCGACACCGATGCCCTGATGGTCGTCGAAGACGGCAAACCGATCGGCGTCATCACCCGGCACGACCTGCTGGCCTTTGTCAGCTCGATCGGCTAGCCGACCAGGTCACCCCAGGGCGGAAACCGGTTCGCATCGGCCGAACTGCAGGCCGGGCGGGCCGGGCTCTACCCTGGATGTCATGAGTGAGCAGCGCAGCAAGACCGACTCGCACAACTGGCAAGGATTCTCCACCAAGGCGATCCACGCCGGTTACGAACCCGACCCGGCGACAGGTGCGGTCAACGTACCCATCTATGCCAGTTCGACCTTCGCCCAGGACGGCGTGGGAGGCATGCGCGGCGGCTTCGAATACGCGCGTACGGGCAACCCAACCCGTCAGGCACTCGAGGCCAACATCGCGGCCCTGGAAGAGGGCAGCTTCGGCCGGGCCTTCGCCTCGGGCATGGCCGCCACCGATGCCCTCCTGCGTGCGACGCTGCGTCCCGGCGACCACCTGGTGATCCCCAACGACGCCTACGGCGGCACGTTCCGGTTGATCGACAAGGTGTTCAGCCAATGGGGCATCGAGTACTCGGTCGCGCCGGTCACCGACGTCGACGCCGTGCGTGCCGCGATCCGACCCAACACCAAACTCGTCTGGGTCGAGACCCCCACCAACCCGTTGCTGAACATCGGTGACATCGAGGCGCTCGCGGCAGTGGCACACGAAGCGAAGACAAAACTGGTGGTGGACAACACCTTCGCGTCGCCCTACCTCCAGCGGCCGTTGACACTCGGCGCCGACGTGGTGCTGCACTCGACCACCAAATACATGGGCGGGCACTCCGACGTGGTGGGTGGCGCACTGGTCACCGACGAGGAACAGCTCGACGTCGACATCGCGTTCCTGCAGAACGGCGCCGGAGCAGTTCCGGGACCGTTCGACGCCTACCTCACCATGCGGGGCATCAAAACACTCGGCGTCCGGATGGATCGGCACAGCGACAACGCCGAAAAGCTCGTGGAGTTCCTCAGCTCCCATCCCAAGATCGACTCGGTGCTGTACCCGGGCCTTCCCAACCACCCCGGACACAAGGCCGCCGCCAAGCAGATGACCCGATTCGGCGGCATGATCTCGGTGCGCGTCTCCGGCGGATCGGAAGCAGCACAACAGTTCTGCGACCGCACCGAGGTGTTCACCCTCGCCGAATCACTCGGCGGCATCGAATCCCTCATCGAACACCCCGCCGCGATGACCCACGCCTCCACCGCCGGCTCACTGCTCGAGGTCCCCGCCGACCTCGTCCGCCTGTCGGTCGGGATCGAAGACATCGGTGACTTGATCGGGGATCTCGAGAACGCTTTGGGCTGATCTGCTCGCTGTGTTGGTCTGGCTCGCTTCGCTCGCGGGTGAGTGGCTCCCAGGTCGCATGCTCTTCCTTCGTCGACTCAGTCGCTGCGCTCCCTCGCTCCTCTGTCCAGAGCACGCGGGGCCACTCATAGGTTGAACATCGCTTCACTCGTTCACCTCGGCTCAGCGAGCGAAGCGATGCGAATTCCGGCGTGCGGCTCGCGTCGTCTGGACTGAGGATGAGCGAGCGAAGCGAAGCGAGCACCGGCGTGCGGCCCGCGTTGTCTGGACTGAGGATGAGCGAGCGAAGCGATGCGAAGACGAGGGAAGACGACGCGAGAACGGCCGCGCGCCACGCGCGCGCCAGCGCGCCGAATTGCAGAAAGACGACGCGAGGACGGCCGCACGCCCTCGCGCGCGCCAGCGCGCAAAGTTAGAGCATGATTACTAGATGGTGAGTGCACAGCCGCTGGTGGACCTGGCCCACATCGACCGGGCGGTGCAACTGCTGGCACCGGTGATGCGCCGGACTCCGGTGGTCGCGTCGCGGGCGCTGTCCGAACGTTGTGGTCACGACGTCTGGTTGAAATGCGAAAACCTGCAGCGCACCGGATCATTCAAACCCCGGGGTGCTTATCTGCGGATTGCCGGACTCGACGAGCAGCAGCGGGCACGAGGTGTGGTCGCGGCCAGTGCCGGCAATCATGCCCAAGGTGTGGCCTGGTCGGCGGGCACGCTGGGGATCTCGTCGACGGTCTTCATGCCCACCGGTGCCTCACTTCCGAAGGTGGCGGCCACCAGGGCGTACGGCGCAGACGTCATGATGCACGGTGCCACGGTCGACGAAAGTCTGGACGCCGCAATTGCTTTCGCCGACGAGACGGGGGCCGTGCTGATCCACCCGTTCGATCATCCGGACATCGTGGCCGGGCAGGCCACCGTCGGCATCGAGGTGCTCGAACAGATGCCTGATGTGGGAACAGTGCTGGTTCCGCTGGGTGGTGGGGGTCTGCTCGCCGGCGTCGCAGCCGCGATCAAGCTGCACAACCGCGCCATCCGGGTCATCGGGGTGCAGGCAGCGGCCGCTGCGGCGTGGCCGGATTCGCTGGCCCGCGGCGGCCCGGTCAAGGCGACGTCGATGAACACGATGGCCGACGGCATCGCGGTGGCCAAACCCGGAGTGGTGCCGTTCGCCCACGTGTCCGAACTCGTCGACGAGGTGGTCACGGTCAGCGAAGAGGCGATCTCCCAGGCGCTCGTCCTGGTACTCGAACGCGCCAAGCTGGTGGTCGAACCGGCAGGCGCCACAGCGGTCGCTGCCATCACCAGCATTCCCGACCTGCGGCTCGACGGGCAGGTGTGCGTGGTCCTCTCGGGCGGCAACATCGACCCGCTCCTATTGACCCAGGTCACCACCCACGGCTTGCGGGCGGCCGGTCGATACCTGACGATCACCGCAACCGTTCCGGATCGTCCCGGCGGCCTGGTCGCCCTGCTGGAGCTGCTGCGTGACATCGGGGTGAGCGTGGTCGACGTCATCCACTCCCGCGTCAGCGGCGAGCTGAGACTCGGCGAGGTGGAAGTCACCGTGAGTCTGGAGACCAAGGGGCCCGAACACCAGGCACGCGTACGCGCGGCGCTCACCGAATCCGGGTACTCGTTCACCTGACCGCACGCGCGGGTGTCCGAATTTCCCTAGGCTCAACCCATGGCCATCGACTACACCAAACGTTCCAAGCCTTCGCAGCCACCGACGACCCCTGCGCCGGTGCCTCCCGCGACACCGGCACCAGCGGCCGCGTCGGCGGTGAACCTCAGCAAGATCGCGCTCACCAAGCAGGCGCCGTCGGTGAACCTCGCGAAGCCCGGAGCATCCGGCGGCACGATCCGGATCAACCTGAACTGGGCGCAGGGGGAGTCGTCAGGAGGGCTGTTCGGCAAGCGCAAGAAGGGCGTCGACCTCGACCTGCGCTGTCTCTATGAACTGGCCGACGGCTCCCGCGGCGGGATCGGTGCGCTCGACCGTGTCTTCGGCTCCCTCGACAGCAGGCCATTCATCCAACTGGACTCCGATGACCGATCCGGTAATTCGGCGGGCGGTGAGAACATGTTTGTCAACCTCGCCAATCCTTCTGTGTTCCGGCGCATCCTGGTGTTCGCCGACATCTACGCGGGGAGCCCGAACTGGGCCGCAGTCGATGGCGTGGTGACCGTGGAGTCGCAGTTCGGACCCCCCATCGAGGTCCGCATGGACTCGGCCAAGAACAACCTCCGTACCGCATCCATCGCGCTCATCGAAGTCGGCGCTCAAGGAGTGACCATCACGCGAGCGGTCGAGTACTTCTCCGGCGGAGACAAGATGGACAAGCATTTCCGCTGGGGCCTGAACTGGGGTCGAGGCAGCAAATAGACTGCACCCCAGTCCCTCTCAGCTCGTCGACGGTTGCGCGTCGGCCGCCATCACCGACAACAGTTCGTACGCCACATGCGCGGCGGCGATACCGGTGATCTCGGCGTGGTCATACGCCGGCGCCACCTCGACGATGTCGGCGCCGACGATGTCGAGCCCGGACAGCCCGCGCAATGTGTTCAGCAATTCGCGCGACGTCATGCCGCCCGCTTCCGGAGTACCCGTACCCGGTGCGTGCGCGGGGTCGAGCACGTCGATGTCCACGGACACGTACACCGGGCCTCCGGCGACGCGGCGATGGATGCGCTCGATGATGCTGCGAACCGTGTCGAATTGATAGTCGTCGGAGCGGATCAGCTGAAAGCCGAGCACGCCATCTGCTTCGAGATCTTGCGCGCTGTACAGCGGCCCCCGGATACCGACGTGCATCGACCGTTCCATGTCGATGAGACCTTCTTCGCTGGCCCGCCGGAACGGGGTGCCGTGTGTGTACGGCGCGCCGAAATAGGTGTCCCAGGTGTCCAGATGGGCGTCGAAGTGGAGCACCGCCAGCTTTCCGCGCTCACGATGCAGCGCCCGCAGCAGCGGAAGTGCCAGGGTGTGGTCACCGCCCAGCGTCAGCAGCCGCGCCCCGTCCGATCCGAGGTGCGTCACGGCACGGTCGACAGTGTCGAGGGCTTCGACGATGTCGAAAGCATTGACCGCGATGTCGCCTGCGTCGGCAACCTGGTGCACGGCGAACGGCGAGATGTCCATGGCGGGGTTGTAGGGCCGCAACAGCTTTGACGACGCGCGGATGTGACCGGGGCCGAAACGTGCACCGGGGCGGTAGCTGACTCCGGTGTCGAACGGGACGCCCACGATCTTGACGGCGGCCGACCGGACATCATCGAGACGCGGCAGGCGGGCGAAGGTGCCGGGTTCGGTGTAGCGGGGTACCAGACTTGCATCGATAGGGCCTTGAATCGAGTTCAACGTCACTGCTTTTCCTCAGTCCTTGTAGTCAGGTGCAATGCGCTCGACCAACCGCACCATGGCGGACCAGGCGAGGTCGATGCCGATGTCGTCGGTGAGATCGTCGCCGGTGTCTTCGGCGTTCAGTTGACGTGCGGTGTGTTCACGGATCGCCTCGTCCGGGACGATGACCTCTCCAGCCCGGGTGGCGGCGACCTGTATCTCGCAGGCCTTGTTGAGGTAGTACATCCTCAGAAAAGCTTGCGCGGGTGTGGAACCCACGGTGAGCAGACCATGGTTTCGCAAGATCAGCGCTGGATGGTTGCCGATGTCTCGAACCAGCCGGTCTTGTTCGTCGAGGTTGAGAGCGACGCCCTCGTAGTCGTGGTAGCCGACGCGGTTGTGGAACTCCATCGAGATCTGGTTCAGGCCGAGGAGGCCGGTTGCCGAGGCCGCCACGGCGCAACCCGCCACCGTATGGGTGTGAAGTACACAGTGCGCGTCTGGCCGGCTCCGGTGAATGGCACTGTGGATGACAAACCCGGCCGGATTGACCGGCGGACCAACGGGTTCGGTCAACTCACCGTCCACATCGATGCGGACCAGATTCGATGCGGTGATCTCCTCGAACAGCAGCCCATAGGGGTTGATGAGGAAATGCTCGTCCGGACCGGGCAGTCGAACCGAGATGTGTGTGAAGATCAGATCGGTCATCCGGAAATGTGCGATCAACCGGTACACAGCGGCCAGTTGTCTGCGTAGTTCGAGTTCCTCGGCCGGAATGGTCGTGAGATCCGGCATCAGTAGCCGACCTTTGTGGACACCAGCTTCTGGAACATCGCGGTGATCTGATCCCAGTGTGTGACCAGATTGGTGCGGTCCGCCGCGGGAGATCTGCGACCGCTCTGCAGCTTGTGCAGGATGGGCATGTCCTGCTCATTGACCTCGAACAATATGTCCGTCAATCGCTTTCGCTCGGTGCTGAACCGCTCGCCCGTCGCCGTCTCGTCGACGAACACGGCCATGTGCTCGACGGTTCGTTCCGGGCCGGCGGCGTCGAATCCGATCACTTGGAACCAATCCGCTTCCAAGAACAGCAGGGCGTTCGGGAACACACAGAAGATGTCCTGGCTCTCGGTTCGAGCAGGGGGGACGTCGCCGAGGAATGGCAGCGCCTCGTCGGTCTTGGCGGCCTTACCGGCTGCGCCATGCGGGTAGCAGCCCCCGAGGATGTGGTCGGCCAAACGGACATCGTCCACGTCCAACGACGCACTGACCGGCCCGACCTGCGGGTGGATGAACGGCAGGTGGTAGAAGTCGAGGAAGTTCTCCACCACCAGTTTCCAGTTCACGGCGATGTCGAACCGGCGCTCCTCGGCCAAGTGGATGCGGTTGAAGTCGACGTGGTCCCATCGCGCCAGGATCGGTGCGAGCATGGCGGCGAAATCGGCCTCGATCTGGTCCGTTCCGCCGGCCTCGGCGCTCTCGAGTGCCAGATTGACGAAGACCATGCCCGCCCACACCTGGCCGGCGACAGGCAGCAGACCCAGGTGCTCGGCACCGTCGGGTACCGCGCGCGTGCGCTCCCGGGTGAAATACGGTGTGGCGTGCAGACTTCCGTCGAGGTTGTAGGACCAGCAGTGGTACGCGCACTGAATCCGCTTGCGAACCTTCACCGGCTCGTCGGTCATGGCCATGCCACGGTGTCTGCAGGAGTTGTGGAACACCCGGATCTGGTCGTCGTCACCGCGGATGATCAGAAGGGGCTTGCCGCCGATGTCCACCGGATGCACCATCCCTGGTTCGTCGACCCAGTGCGCATAACCGGCCCACACCCAGCCGGACGAGAAAATTCGCTCCTGCTCGAGTGCGTATTCGGCCGGACCGCTGTAGGCGCGCGCCGGGATGAGCGCGTGTCCGGTGGTGTCCGAGGACAGTGGGCCCGGCAAAACCTGGTTGCCGGTGGCGGTGACCGGGTTCGGGCTGTGTGTGGTCATCAATGACTCCCGTGAGGTGATGGAACGGTGATCGGCGAGGTGGCCGGGGGAGAGGAGGGTTCGATCGCCGAGGCGGCGAATGCCTCGTGGGCCCAGCTCTTGAGGATCAGGGCCTCGGTCCACCGGTCCGACAGTTCGGCTCCTGCGGCGTCGGTGATCGCGTAGGGACGCGTACCGAGCTCGGTGCAGAACATGATCTGCCGGCCTGGGGAACTCCGCGCCCGAATGGATCGGAAGCCCTGTTCCCACCATCCACGGAACCGTTGCTCCCAACGCTCACCCGCTGGGGTGCCGAGGGGGATCTGGACCTGCGCGCGGGTGGCGATCCTGCCCTGAAGTGATCCGCAACGGTCCAGGATGGCGGTCACCAGGTCTTCGTATTCACGCGTGGGTTCGTCGGGCATCTCGTTGGCGCACACATAATGTGAGAGATCCCCGGCAAGCTCGATGCGTGGGTCCAGGTGACGCAGGAGCAGCTCGCTGAATCGGATGTCGTTGGTGACGGTGTTGCGGTGTGTCTCCAACTGCATGTCGATCTGCTCGTCACGGCACAGCTCGTACCACCTCGCCACGGTGCCGGCGAGGGCTTCGGGATCGAACCCGTAGATCTGCGCGCACACGACCATCTGGCCGGCGCCGACCTGGTGGGCGTAGTCGATCGCCGCACGCAGATCGTCGATGGTGTGAACAAAAGCGAAGACGGCGGCGTTCAGGTCTGACCCCTGGATGAGTGGGGCGAGCTCAGCGGCAGCAGGCGCCCGCCGTGCCCCGAGATCCACCGCAACGCCGTTGAAACCCGCGGCGGCGATGAGATGGATCTGCTCCGGAAGCGACCACTGATCTGCGGTGCTGGGTAGGTCCTCCATGGCCCACAGTGACTGGAAGACAGCGAGTTCCGTGCTCATGGCACCGGCACCACGGGGTCGTTGACGGTCAGCACGGGTGTGCCGGTTGTCATCCACTGCACCACGTTCTGCGCCTGAGCGACGATGTACCCACGCGTCGTGGCATCCGACAGGTACGCGACGTGAGGGGTCGAGAGCACATTCGGGTGCCCGATGAGGGGATCGGCGGGATCAGGGGGCTCGGTGTCGAAGACGTCGAGTGCGGCCGCCGTGACGCGCCCGGTGTCGAGAGCACGACGCAGCGCCGCCGAATCGATGAGTGTTCCGCGCGCGACGTTGATCAGATGGACTCCCTGACGCATCCTGGTAAATGCGTTGTCCCCGAGGAACTCCCGGGTGTCGTCGGTCAGCGGGAGGTGCAAGGAGATGACGTCGGATCGGCTCAGAACGGTGTCGAGGTCTGTCACCCGCGCGCCGTCGATGCCTACCAATAAATTGCCTGCGGCCGGTTCCGGACGGTCGGTGCGGATGTCGAAGCCCAGCACCTCGCGCACCGTCGGTGCCGCCAGGGCGGCATATCTACGACCAGTGCTGCCCAGGCCCAGTACGCCGACCGTCATCTCGGACAATCGCCGCGGCAGAGGGGTGGGACGGTCCAGCCAGCCGCGTGTGGTGGGGAACCCGGCGAAGAAGGGGAGCCGGCGGATCAGTGCAAGTGTGAGGGTCCAGGCATGGGTGGCCACCTCCTCGGCTGCGACGTCACCCACCGTGCACACCCAGATGCCCAGCTCGGCTGCGGCGTCCACGTCGACGTTGTCGTGTCCACGCGAGAGCAACGCGACGATCTTCAGGTTCGGCAGTCGCAGCAACAGGTCTCGGTCGATCGGTGCGTAGCCGACGAGTAGAGCGGTGGCCCCGGCGGCGTCGCGGGCGATGACGTCGGGGTCCCGTGTCTGCAGTACTTCGACCTGAAAGCCGTTGTCTCTCAGAAGTTGACACCCGATGTCGGGGTCGAGGTCGTCGGTGTCGGTGTAGACCGCGAGCGGTCCGTTGTCGGGCATCGATGCTCCAGGATCAGCGCAGACGTTCAGCGCAAGTGCGAAAGGAATTGTTGCGTCCGTTGGTGTTGCGGGTCGTCGAAGAACGGCCCCGGCGGTCCGGCTTCGACGATCATCCCGTCGTCGAAGAGGGCGACCTCGTCGGCGACGCGACGGGCGAATCGCGTCTCGTGGGTGACCACCACCATGGTCATTCCCTGTTCGGCGAGCTGTTCCATCACCTCGAGCACCTCTCCCACCAGTTCTGGATCGAGAGCCGACGTCGGTTCGTCGAACAGCATCACCGACGGGTTCATCACCAGTGCACGGGCGATTGCCACCCGTTGCTGCTGACCACCGGACAGTTCACTCGGAAAGTGCTTGAGCCGGTGTGCCATACCGACCCGTTCGAGCATGGCGGTGGCCTGCTCTTTGGCCTCGGTCCGTCGTATCCCGCCGACCTCGGTGAGCGCCAGGGTGACGTTGTGGAGCACATCGAGATGTGCGAACAGGTTGAACCGCTGGAACACCATGCCGATGTCGCGGCGCTGACGGGCCAGCTGGGTCTCCCGCAGGGGCCGCGTCGCACCGGTTGATCCGACGGACACACCCAGTTGTTTGCCGTGTAGCAGGATCTCACCCTGGTCCGGTGTCTCGAGCAGAGCCATCAAGCGCAAGATCGTGGACTTGCCCGAACCCGACGGGCCCAGCAGGGCTTTGACCTCACCCTTGTTCACCGTCAGGTCGACTCCCTTGAGCACTTCGGTCTGGCCGTAGGAACGGTGCAGGTTGATCGCCTGCAGGACTGGGCTGCTCATGCCGGTACCTTCTGCACGGTGGGGGTGATGCCGGATGTGTTGTGACCTTTGGAGATCCATCGGTACCGAGCCTCGATGAAGTACTGGATGACCATGGCCACACTGACGATCACGAGGTAGTACACCAGGGCGGCCGAGTAGTACTCGGCGTAGCGGAAGGTCACAGACACCTCGGCTTGCGCGGTGGTCAGCAATTCTCGCAGTGAGATGACCGATGCCAGTGACGTGTACTTCAGCATGGCGATGAACTCGTTGCCGCTGGGCGGAATCGCAACCTTGATGGCCTGAGGGAGAACCACTTTGAACAACACCTTGTGTGGCGGAAGGCCCAGTGCCCGCGCCGCGATGTGCTGGCCGTCGTCGACGCTGAGCAGCGCCGACCGCAGGATCTCGGCCATGTATGCGGCCTCCACCACCGCGAACCCGATGAAGGCCGCCAGGAAGGGGGTGAACCAGTTCTCACGAAGCCCGGGGAACAGCTGTGGTCCGGCGTTCCAGATGAGCAGCAGCACCAGCAAGGTGGGTATGGCCCGGAAGAACCAGACGTAGACCCAACCTGCAGCACGGGGAGCGGGATTTTTGGCGATGCGCAGAAGGGCAACCAGGAACCCGATCACGGTGGCTGCGATCATCGCGCTGATCGCCAGGCCGAGCGACAGCAGCGCGCCGCGGAAGAATGTCCCGGACGTCAAGGCGTCGGTGAAGACGCTCCACTCGAAGACCATCGCGGTCAGGTGACGATTCGGTTGGGATCAAGACCGTACTGCTCGGCGAGCTTGCCGAGTGTGCCGTTGGCGTCGAGCTCTTTGAGGCTGGTGCTGACCGCTGGGCTCAGCGGCGAACCCTTGAGCGTGAAGACGCCGAACTGGGTGTCGGCGGGGAACACATCGGGGATGGATTTCAGCTTGCCCTGGGACTTCTCGACCATGTCGACGACGGCAACATCGGTCTCGATGAGTGCGTCGGCCTTCGAATTGGACAAAGCAGCAACAGTTTCCGATGTCTTGGGGTAGGGCTGCACCGTTATTCCCGGCTTGCCCTCGGATTCGAATCGGCTCGACAGATCACGCAGGGTCTGTTCGTTCGACCCGCCGCCCTGAACCGCGACCGTCTTGCCCGAGAGATCATCGGCTGTGGTGATGTCGCTCGTGTCCGTGCGCACGATCAATCCGGGGCCGGTCTCCATGAAGGGTGAGCCGTCGGCGACTTCGAGTCGCTCGGGACTCATGTAGAGCGCGGCCCAGAGGATGTCGCACCGTTTTGCCTGCAGGGCTGGCATCAGTCCGTCGAAAGCCGTGTTCTGCCACTTGATGTCGAGTTCCCAGAGATCCGCGAGTGCCCGCGCCGCGTCGGGATCGAAGCCGACGGGACTGGAGGTGTCACCGTCCTTGAAGTACTCCATCGGCGGGTACTCGGGGTCGGTGCACACCGTCAGCTCGCCGCTCTTGAGGAGTCCCGCAGGCGCTTTGCCGGACGCCTCGGTGCTTTCCGCACCGCCACCGCAGGCGGCGATGGTGGTGGCCAGCAGAACTGCGGCCGTAGTCGCTAGAACTCTTCGCATGTGGGGATCCTCAGGGTGTTGATTCGTGAGCACCGGCGATGGTGCGGAACTGTCGGGTCTCACCGTAGGATCGCCGGCATAGGTCAGCAAGGCGAAATCTGCAGTCAAACCGGAATCAATTGAAGGAAAACCCAACTATGTGTGCATTTTGTAAACAAAGATCCACCGATTGGGCACTCACCTGCAAAAACGTCCCGCCGACGATCGGACCGGTCAATTGTTAAGTTCTCGTGAGCAGAGTCGATCGGGCCCGATGCCCGAGGTCGACATGCGCATCGTGGAGGCTCTTCGTCGCGATGGCAGGGTTTCCACACACGAGCTCGCCGACCAGCTGGGCCTGTCCAGAACCACCACCGCCAGGCGCCTGAGCCATCTGCTCGATGGGGGATTCGTCAGCGTGGTCGGTCTCGTGCATCCGCTGACCATCGGGATCAAATCGCTTGCCCACATCTCGATCTCGGTGGACCGGCCCGTGCGCCGAGTGGCCGAGGCCATCGCTGCCATGCCGGAGGTGCCTTTTGTGAGTCTGGCCTCGGGTGCCTTTCCGCTCATCGCCGAAGCCCGTGCCTACAGCGATGGTGATCTCGCGACTGTGCTCGATCGGGTGCGCTCGGTGGACGGGGTTCGTTCCACGGAGACACTCTTCTACACAGAGTTGGTGGTCGACGTGCTGCGCCCGACGCGAGCTGACGCTGTCGAGATCGACCGGGTCGATTCGCGGCTTCTGATGCAGTTGCAGATGGACGGCAGACTGTCGTACACCACCCTGGGCGAGCGGGTCGGGGTGTCGACGGGCACCGCCAGGACACGGGTGCTGCGCATGATCGACGAAGGAGTCGTACGGATCGGCGCGATCGCGAGGTCGGGCCGCGATACGGAATTCGATGTCGGGGTGGGTATCTCGTTGCGGGGCCCCGCCTCCACCGGTGGCGACCTGCTGTCGGAGATGCCCGAGATCCGTTTCCTGGCTGCCACTTTGGGGCGTTACGACCTGCTCGCCACCGTGCACGCGGATTCGCTGGCCGACATCGTCAGCGTTCTCGACCGGCTGCGTGCGCTGAGACCCGTGCTCAGGCTCGACAGCTGGGTTCACCTCGACACCGTCAAGGAGAGCTACCACTACCCGGTGGAGGCGATGAAGCCGTGAGTGGGAGTAGGACAGCGTGGCCGACGCCGTCAACTTCTAGTCCGGTGCGGGCACGTGTCGTCGCTCCGGAAGGGCCCTCGGGCCGTGTCGATCCCACGGTCGCGGCCGGGTTCGCGGCGGCCGGGCTGATCTCCGGCGGCACTGTCCTCATCCGCAACTGGCCGCGGCAACGCGGATTCGGTGACCCCATCTGCGACGTCTTCGCCGAGATGGATGGTTACGTGGTGACATCGGATGCCGGTCTCACGGTCACCTCGCGATCGACCAGCGGGGTGCTCGGTCCTGTCGACGCGGCGGTGCACGAAGTCGCGGATCTCATCCCGTTGCTCGCTGTGCTGGCGACGCGAACAACGGGGGTGAGCCGCCTGAGGGGCGTCACCGAAGCCGACGTCACCGGCGTCATCGACAACGTGCGCAGACTCGGAGGTGTGGCGGCCGTCGTCGACGAAGAGCTGATCATCGAGCCTCGACCACTGGCCGCGGGTGTGTGGCATGCCGAGGGCAGCGCCCCATCGGCCATTGCGGGCGCGGTCCTCGGGCTGGTCACCCCGGGCGTGCAGGTGGCGGGCTGGAACATTGCGGAGGATATGTATCGGGGACTGACCACCGAGTGGCTACGCATGATCTCCGCCGACGAATACCTCGTTCCGGGCAGCGCGAAGCTGCCTCATGAGTACATGCGCTGAAGAGTTCGTGTCGCCGGCAACCGATGCGCGTCGCGAGCGGAAAGTTCCTGTTCAGCGCGGGTCGAGCAGCCAGATGACATTGTGGGGTGTGCCAATCGTGGTTGATTTATGACAACGGGCGTTGACAAGCTAGGGCGTACCCCTTAGCGTTCGTCTAGAACACGTTGCACAGGCCAGGAGAGTCGTTTTGACGAAAGCGCTGAAGTACGTCCCGGAACACACCCGCGACACCGATGGGCACGACTACGGCCAGGTCCTCGACGACCTGTCCAGCGCTTCGGTGCACAGGAACTTCGACCCGTATCTCGACATCGACTGGGACGCGCCGCACATGGCGATCACCGAGAACGACCCGCGGTGGGTGCTGTCCAAGGTTGTCGACCCGATCGGCAGGCACCCCTGGTATCAGCAACAGCCGCTCGACAAGCAGATCAAGATCGGCATGTGGCGTCAGGCCAACGTTGCCAAGGTGGGCCTCCAGTTCGAGTCCGTCCTGATCCGTGGTCTGATGCAGTACAGCTTCAAACTCCCCAACGCAGCCAAAGAGTTTCGCTACACGACTCACGAGGCCAAAGAGGAGTGCAACCACACCCTCATGTTCCAGGAGTTCATCAACCGCACCGGGGTGGACGTTCCCGGCGCCAAGCTCGGCTACCGGTTGATCTCGCCCCTGGTCCCGTTGGCCTCCACCATCTTTCCCACGATCTTCTACTTCGGTGTGCTCGGTGGGGAAGAGCCCATCGATCACATCCAGAAGGACTTCCTGCGCAATCGCGACGAGATGCACCCGACCATGATGGCCGTGATGCAACTGCACGTCGCCGAGGAAGCCCGGCACATCTCCTTCGCCCACCACCTGCTGCGCGAAACGGTGCCCCGCAAGTCCTGGGTGCAGCGCTTTCTCCTGTCGCTGATGCTGCCGATCGTCATGCGGGTGCTGTGCGGGGCGATCACCGTGCCACCCAAGTCTTTCGAGCGCGACTTCGACATCCCGCGCGAGGTCATGAAGGACATCTTCTGGAAGTCCGAGAGCTCCAAGCAGTTCCTCCGGAACGTCTTCGGTGATGTCCGGATGCTCGGAGAGCAGTGTGGCCTGATGAACCCGGTGTCGCGTGTGCTGTGGCGACTGCTCGGCATCGGCGGACGTCCTTCGCGCTATCGCAGCGAACCGACGTACACGGCGGCCTGATAGTGCCCCATGTGGTGACGCAGGCGTGTTGCGCCGATGCGTCGTGCGTTTACGCGTGCCCGGTCAACTGCATTCATCCGACTCCGGACGAGCCCGATTTCCTCACGTCGGAGATGCTGTACATCGACCCGGCCACCTGCGTGGATTGTGGTGCATGCGTGAGCGCCTGCCCGGTGGGCGCGATTGTTCCGGGCAACCGGATCGAGCCCGCGCACGAGCGCTATCCGGCCATCAACGCCGACCACTACTCCGATGCAGCAACCCCGGCGGTCCGATTCCCGGTGGACCCGGGACTGCGCCTGCCCTTGGCGCCCATCTCGAAGCCCAAGCCGATGGCGTCGCCCGGCGGGGAACCGGTGCGCGTGGCAATCGTCGGCTCAGGCCCGTCTGCGATGTATGCCGCCGACGAACTGCTCCGGTACCCGAACGTGAGCGTCACCATCCACGAGAGACTGGACAAACCGTTCGGTCTCGCCCGTTACGGCGTTGCGCCCGATCATCTCTCGACACGCAAGGTGATGGCGCTCTTCGACGAGATCGCACGAGACGATCGGCTCGACATCCTTCTGGGCAGCGAACTCGGTCGCGACATCACCTTGGACGAACTGCAGCGCGACAACCACGCCGTGATCTATGCCGGCGGAGCCGGCACCGACCGACGGTTACAGGTTCCCGGCGCGGATCTGCCCGGTGTGGCCAGCGCAACAGAGTTCGTCGGCTGGTACAACGGCCACCCCGACTTCGCCGACCGTCGATTCGACCTCTCGTCGCGGCGGGTGGTGATCATCGGGAACGGCAACGTCGCTCTCGACGTCGCGCGAATCCTCGCGACCGACCCGCAGCGGCTGGCTCCGACATCCATCTCACGGACTGCGCTCGAGGCGTTGCGTTCGTCGAAGGTCGAAGAGATCGTCGTCGCCGCGCGCCGTGGTCCCGATGGCGCCGCCTTCACCCTCCCCGAACTGATCGGGCTGGCCGACGGGGGTGTCGACGTCACACTCGACCCCGGTGCGCTGGACGCTGTGAACGCAACCGCGCCAACTGATCCGACTGCGGCCGCCAAGCTGCAACTGCTGGCCGAGCTGGCAGGTCGTCCCCGTCGCACCGGCCCGAGCATCAGGCTTGCGTTCCTCCGATCGCCCGAACGTTTCGAGTGTGACGCGGCCGGGATGCTCGACGGCGTCACATTCGGGATCAATCGGCTCGATTCGCAGAGGGGTGGAATCGAGCCGACCGGTCAGGTCGAAACCGTCGCCGCCGGAGTGGTTCTCACGTCCATCGGATACCGAGGCGTGGAAGTTCCCGGCTTGCCGTTCGACCCTGTGCGCGGAGTCATCCCGAACGAGCAGGGCAGGGTTGTCGCGTCGGCGGGCCCGATCCCCGGCCTGTACGTGACCGGATGGATCAAGCGAGGCCCCTCCGGCTTCATCGGCACGAACAAATCGGACTCGGCCGAGACCGTCGCCCGTCTACGGGAAGATCTCGAAGCCGGCCGACTGGTCGGACCGGCGAAGAAGAGCCGTCGCAAGCGCCTGTCGGCCCACTGAGCAACCGTCATCACTGCCTCTGCGAGTAAGGTCCGGCGTCGGACCAACCCGAGAGAACAGCGACAAGCTGGGAGTCACGTCGGGTGCGCCTGTGAGGTAGATCGGAGCCGGCGCGCACGCGAAAAGATGGCGCGCGAACGCGTTCAGGTGGTCACATCGGAGGCGGAATCACGCTGCGCCCCAGTCTTGTCCAAGACATCCTGAACGGCCTGTGGCGTCGTGGTGCCGCCCTGGACGACGTAGATGCGCTCGCCTTCGTGGGAACCGTTGGCCCACGTGTCGTTCTGCTGCCAGTCGATGATCTTGCCGTCGTTGTCGAACGCGATGGCGTCGTAGTCGGGATGCTCTCCCGCGAAGTGGGCGATCTGACGGGCTGTGGCGCTGACTTCTTCAGACATGGCGCCCGAGTACCCGGACTGCAGCCGTTCGACACATTGTGTGGCCTGGCCGGTGTCGGTGGCCTGCACACAAAAATGCCCTACCGGCGACGTCCGTCGTGGACGCCCCGATAGGGCACTCGAGTGCTTGCTCAGGCGTGGTACGGCTCCGCGCTCACCAGGGTCACCGAGATGGTGGCCCCGCTGGGCACGGTGTACTTACGGGTCTCGCCGACCTTGGCGTCGATCAACGCGCCGCCCAGTGGCGACTTCGGTGAATAGACCTCGAGCTTCTCGTCGGACGAACCCTGTTCGCGGGTCGCGATCAAGAAGGTCTCGGTGTCGTTCTCGTCGCCGTCGTAGTACACCTTCACCACGGAACCGGGCAGTGCCACCCCGGACTGCGTCGGCGTCTCGCCGACCTTTGCGGTGTTGAGCAACTCCTGGAGCTGACGGATGCGGGCCTCTTGCTGACCCTGCTCGTCGCGGGCGGCGTGGTAGCCACCGTTCTCCTTGAGGTCACCCTCTTCGCGGCGCTCGTTGATCTCGGCGGCAATCACCGGACGATTCGCGATGAGGGCGTCGAGCTCCTCTTTGAGCCGATCATGGGACTCCTGGGTAAGCCAGGTCACCTCGGTGTCGGTCATGCTCGTCACTCCCTCTCGTTAAATACAGCAACACGGCCCCTCTCGGGACCGTGTATCAGCCAAGAGTAGCAGGACATATGGACACGGCTCGAATTCTTATCGAATTGTGCCCTGCTGGGCGAGGGCCGTGCGGTAGCTGGGTTCACGGCTCTTGAGCCATCCGACCACCAGGTACGTCAGCGGCATGATGGCCACCTCGACCAGGGTTTTCCACACGAATCCGATGAGGGTGTAGTTGATGAAGTCGGACCAGGTCGAGATGCCCAGGGCCGACGCTGCGATTGAACAGAAAACCAGGGTGTCGAAGAATTCACCGACCACGGTGGAACTGAAAAGCCGGGCCCACAAACGTTTTTCTCCCGAGCGCTCTTTCATCTTCACGAGAACCCAGGAATTGAGGAATTCACCCACGACATATCCGGCGAGTCCGGCGGCGAGGAATTGCGGAACCACTCCCGCAACGGTCTCGAAGGATTCTTGACCGTCGTAGAAGTCGGCGGCCGGCAGGTGGACGGTGAGCCAGAAGCACAGGGAAGCGATCAGGAGTACGGCGAAACCGGTGAGGATCGTGCGGCGCATCGCCTTGAAGCCGTACACCTCGCTGATCACGTCGCCCAGCACGTAGGCGAGGGGGAAGAGGTAGAACGCCCCGTCGGTGACCAGGCCGTCCATGGACAGCGGCCCGAAGTCGAAGTGGAGGTCGGTGAAGAACACCACACCCTTGGTGCCGGTGATGTTGCTGATCATCATCACGCCGACGAAGAGTCCGACGAGCGTGGGGAAGTAGTGACTGGTGATGGTGGCAAACGCCGGGCCCGTTCCCTTGGCGGTGAGCGGGTCCGGCTGCCCAGACTGTGTTGTTGGTGTCATGGGTGCCGATTATGGGGCACGTCCGGACCGGCCGGTGCGCGAGGCACAGGGCCGTGCGCACTGAGGAGAAGTTAGGGGGCCACGAGGTACGGCGGCACGGTGTCACTGCATCCGTAGACCTCGCCGACCGCGGGAGGGGCAGAGGTGCGGACCACTGCCGACATCGGGAGCCGGGGGTCCTCGGACGCCGGGACGTACACCTCGCGGCGCCCGGTCTCGGACCCGTCCTTGGATCTGGCTCGCACCACGCACGTGGCGGGGACGGTCGGGTCCTTGCGGTTGACGGTGAACTTCACCTCCACCGAGGTGTCGTCGAGGATGTCGTATCCGGTGGCTTCCCCGGAGATCTCCGGATCGGCGAACCGCTGGTAGGCGAGCCAGGCGATCACCACGCCGATGATGATCACCAGACCGGTGAGCGCGAGGAACCAGCGTCTGCGTGATCGAGGTGTGCGTTCGGCCGGATAGCGGCCCTGCGGGAGGCTGCGGGCGCTGGTCATGGGTTCATACCTACCATGGAGTGGCAGAACCGAGACCGGCGCGGCGCGAGCCCGGGGTGCGGTGGGAGTATGGACAGGCGATTGACGACGGTGTGAAGGTGAGGACTACGCGTGGGTGGACTACGACTCATGGCGGTGCATGCGCACCCTGACGACGAGTCCAGCAAGGGTGCGGCCACCATGGCCAAGTACGCGGCCGAGGGCCACGACGTTCTGGTGGTGACCCTCACCGGTGGCGAGCGCGGGGACATCCTGAATCCGGCGATGGACCTGCCGGGCATCAAGGACCGGATGCCGGAAGTCCGTCGCGAGGAGATGGCCAAGGCGGCCGCAGCTCTCGGTGTGCAGCAGACCTGGCTCGGATTCGTCGACTCGGGGTTGCCCGAAGGTGACCCGCTGCCACCGTTGCCGGAGGGCTCGTTTGCCACGGTCCCACTCGACGAGGCCACCGAGGCGCTGGTACGGGTGATCCGGGATTTCAAACCGCACGTGATGATCACCTATGACGAACTCGGCGGATATCCCCATCCCGACCACATCCGGTGCCACGAGGTGTCGATGGCGGCGTACGAGACGGTGGGCGACCCGGACCGGTTCCCTGACGCCGGCGAACCGTGGACGGTGTCCAAGATCTATTACACGCACGGCTTCATCCGCGACCGGATGGTGTTGTTCTCCGACGAGTACGCCAAGATCGGCAAGGAGAGCCCCTTCAAGGAGTGGCTCTCGAAATGGGATCCCGAACGCGGCAACCTGATGGGCCGCGTGACCACCCAGGTGACATGCGGCGAGTACTTCCCGCAGCGCGACGAGGCCCTCCGGGCCCACGCCACGCAGATCGACCCGAACGGCGTGTTCTTCGCGGTCCCGATGGACTGGCAGCTCCGGCTGTGGCCGACCGAGGAATTCGAGTTGGCGAAGACCAGGGTCAAGACCGCAATCCCCGAGACCGACCTGTTCGCGGGGATCGAACCCGATGCAAGTGAAGGTGAGGCGTCATGAGTGCCACTGCATACGCTGCGGCGCAGCTCACCGATGTGTTGGCCAAGACGGAGGGTCCCGAGTTCGGCAAGGCGTCGCCGCTCGGCCTCTTGGTCATCTTGTTGCTGCTGGTGGGAACCGTCTTCCTGATCTGGTCCATGAACCGGCACATCCGCAACCTGCCCAAGAAGTTCGAGCGGGACCATCCTGAGGCCGACCAGGCCGCCGACGACGGGACCGACCTTGACCCGAGACACCAACAGCCTCGCTGAGGCGACCAGTCCCTACCTCCGTCAGCACGCCGACAACCCGGTCCACTGGCAACAGTGGAGCGCCGACGCGCTCGCCTGGGCGCGCGAACGTGATGTACCGATCCTCCTCTCGGTCGGTTACGCGGCATGTCACTGGTGCCACGTCATGGCGCATGAGTCGTTCGAGGACAACAACACCGCGGCAGTGATGAACGCGAACTTCGTGTGCATCAAGGTCGACCGTGAAGAACGCCCCGACATCGACGCGATCTACATGAACGCCACCGTCGCGATGACAGGGCAGGGCGGGTGGCCGATGACCTGCTTCCTGACTCCCGATGGCCGTCCCTTCTACTGCGGCACCTACTTCCCGCCACGGCCCGGTCGCGGTATGCCGTCGTTTGTCCAACTGCTCGAGGCGATCACCCAGACGTGGGAGCACAAGCGTGACGAGATCGACCGTGTCGGTTCTGCCGTTGTAGACCAGTTGCAGGCCAATGCTTCCGGCCTGCCCGAAGCTCAGGTGCCCATCGACCCGGAGCTGCTCGACCATGCGGTGACCACGATCCTCGAGGACGAGGACCGCACCAATGGTGGATTCGGTGGCGCACCCAAGTTTCCGCCATCCGCTCTGCTCGAAGGGCTGATCCGGGAGACCGAGAGGTCCGGTGACCTCCGGGCGCTCGACGCTGCTGTGCGGACCGCGTCGGTGATGGCCCGGGGCGGTATCTATGACCAACTCGGCGGGGGTTTCGCGCGGTATGCGGTGGACCAGAACTGGGTGGTACCGCATTTCGAGAAGATGCTCTACGACAACGCGCAATTGCTGCGGGTGTACGCGCATCTGGCGCGCATCACCTCGGATCCGTTGGCGCAGAGGATCACCGAGGAGACGATTGCCTTCCTCGAAGCGGACCTCAAGGTCGTCGGTGGTTTTGCTTCCGCCCTTGATGCCGACACCGACGGCGTCGAGGGACTCACCTACGTGTGGACGCCCGCGCAACTCGCAGAGGTTCTGGGGGCCGACGACGGTGCCTGGGCCGCCGACTTGTTCACCGTGACGCCCACCGGAACCTTCGAAGAGGGGGCGTCCACACTGCAACTGCGGCACGACCCCGACGATGTCGAGCGATACCGTTCGGTGCGGGCGCGCCTCTCGGCGGCACGGGCCGAACGCCCGCAACCCGCGCGTGACGGCAAGGTGGTCAGCGCGTGGAACGCCATGGCCATCACTGCGCTCGTCGAAGCGGGCGCCGGACTGAACCGGCCGGACTGGGTGGATCTGGCGACCTGGTGCGCCGAAGAGCTGTTGCAGCGCCACATCGTCGACGGACGGCTGAGACGCTCCTCGCTCGACGGGCATGCGGGTGCCCCGCTGGCCGTCCTCGACGATCATGCGGCGCTGGTGACCGCTCTGCTGGCGCTGCATCAGGTCACGGGCGAAAGGCGTTGGCTCGAGGCCGGACTCGACTTGCTCGACACCACCATCGACCTGTTCTCGGATCCGGAAGCGACCGGTTCGTGGTTCGATGCAGGCGTCGACGCCGAGGGCTTGCTGACCCGACCGCGCGATCCGATCGACGGCGCGACTCCCTCGGGCACCTCGTTGATCGCCGAGGCGCTGCTGACCGCGGCCCCGCTGTCGCCGGTGCAACGCGGCCCGCGTGGATCGGGTGAGTACGCCGCGCTCGCCGATGCAACGTTGGCGCGCGGAGGCGTACTGCTGGCCAAGTTGCCGCGGTCGGCCGGACACTGGCTGGCAGTGTCGTCCGCAGCGGTCGCAGGCCCGGTGCAGATAGCGGTGGCCCAGACGGACACCGAGCCGAGCGAACTGCTGACCCGGGCTCGCGTTCTTGCACCAGGCGGCACCGTGGTGGTGGGAGGAACGCTCGACTCGGCGCCCCTGCTCGAGGGCCGGCCACCCGTGGACGGCAGGGCCGCGGCCTACGTGTGTCGTGGGTCGGTGTGCGGCCTACCGGTGACCTCGGCGGAAGCGCTGGCCGAGCAGCTGGCCAGTACGTCCGCGAATTGATCCATCGCCCAATCGATCTCGTCGATCGTGATGACGATGGGTGGGGCGAAGCGCAAGGTTGATCCATGAGTGTCCTTCACCAGCACACCCCGCTGGGCCAGTGCGGTGCTCAGTTCCTTGCCCGTTCCCAGAGCAGGGTCGACATCGATGCCGGCCCACAGCCCGAGGCCGCGTATGCCGGTGAGGCCCTTGGTGCTCAGCTCGTGTAAGCGGCGATGAAGATGGTCTCCGAGTAGGGCGGCGCGCTCTTGCCAGTAGCCGGTCTCGAGCATGCCCACCACAGTCGAACCCACCGCCGCGGCAAGCGGATTGCCGCCGAATGTGGAGCCGTGCTCTCCCGGGTGCAACACTCCCAGCACCGAGCTGTCGGCCACCACTGCCGATACGGGCAGGACGCCCCCGCCGAGCGCTTTGCCCAGGACGTAGAGATCGGGGACCACCTGCCAGTGGTCGGAGGCGAAGGTCTTCCCTGTTCGTCCCAGGCCGGACTGGATCTCGTCGAGGATGAGCAGAACGCCTGTCTCCGAACAGATCCGGCGAACCGCCGGCAAGTAGTCGGGCGGTGGAACGATGATGCCCGCCTCGCCCTGGATCGGCTCGAGCAGGACCGCGACGGTGGTGTCGTCGATGGCTGCGGCCAAGGACTCGGCGTCGCCGAAGGGGACGGTACGAAAACCCGGAGTGAATGGGCCGAAGCCGCGGCGCGCGGTCTCGTCGTCGGAGAAGCTCACGATCGTGGTGGTCCGCCCGTGGAAGTTCCCACTCGCCACCACGATCGAGGCTGTCTCGGCGGGTACGCCCTTGACGTCGGTGCCCCATTTGCGAGCGACCTTGATGGCAGATTCGACGGCTTCGGCACCGGTGTTCATGGGTAGGGCCATGTCCTTGCCGCACAGGTCGGCAAGATCGCGGCAGAAGGGGCCGAGCCGGTCCGAGTGGAGCGCGCGACTCGTGAGCGTCACGCGTGTGAGCTGATCGGCCAGCGCGGCAAGGATCTCGGGGTTGCGATGGCCGAAGTTGAGCGCTGAATAGCCTGCGAGGCAGTCGAGGTATCGCGCACCTGCGACATCGGTGATCCAGGCACCCTGTGCCGAGGCGGCGACCACCGGCAGGGGCGAATAGTTTTGTGGGACATGGCGTGCGGCCATCGCGATGTGCTCGGCAGCGGCGAGGCTGGGACGGGGGATCGGCGAGGGGATGTCGGTGTCGAGGGTCATCTGCTCAGGGCCGATCGAGCGGCGGCAAACGTGAGCAGGAGAGCTTCATTCATCAAGGGTAGGGACACCATCTGACGCAAGCAATGCTCGTGCATTGCACACAGAGAGTGCATTTGTTGTTGTATCTGGCAAAATGGGGCGATCCGTTGCGTCGGGTCAGCGGACCATCGAGCGGAAGTGACGACTGGCTGTGTTGGACAACCTCGACGAGGCGATCCTGGGATGTCTCACCAAGGACGCACGACAGACCTACGCCCAGATCGGCGAGCAGGTCCGGTTGTCGGCACCGGCGGTGAAACGCCGGGTCGACCGGTTGGTGTCGTCCGGTGTCATCCGGGGTTTCACCGTTGTGACCGACCCGGCGGCACTGCAGTGGACAACCGAGGCGTACGTGCAGGTCTTCTGCCGCGGAACCGTCGCCCCGGACATCTTGGCGCGGTCGTGGGAACACATCACCGAGGTGGTCAGCGCCGCGACGGTGACGGGGAAGGCCGACGCGATCCTGCGTGTGGTGGCCCGCGACGTCCAGCATCTCGAGGAGGCGCTCGAACGGATCCGCTCGGCGGAAACGGTGGACCACTCCGAGAGCATCATCGTGCTGTCACGAGTGATCGACCGCGGCCGGCCCTGAACGCTCCGGAGACCGCGCCTGACATGCGACATTGGGCACCGCCGCATTCCCGTGCTACTTTGGCCGACGTGAACATCAGTGCGCGCGTGTATTGGCGCTTTATCGAGGCTCCGGGTGGAGCCGCCGATACAGCGCTACGCTGACGCGTCCACACACCCGGAGCCCCGAGCAGTGACCACCTTTGGTCGCTGCTTTTTTCTTTGTCAGGGCACCGGTCAACAGGTGATGGTGCCCTTCGAACCAGGAAGGCACACAACATGACCAGCGGACTCCACGGACACGGAACGTTGTCCGGTCCCAACACCTCGGACCGCAGGATCCGCGCGCTGCGCGAGATCCCTTCACCCGACACCGTGCGCGCCGAACTGCCGCTGACCGGCCGTCGGGCCGAAGTGGTGCAGCGCGACCGCGACGAGATCGCCGACATCCTGGCGGGTCGCGACGATCGGCTGCTCGTCATCGTGGGGCCGTGCTCGGTGCATGACCCGGTCGCAGCGATCGACTACGCGCGCCGGCTGGCACCCATCGCAGCCGAACACGCCGATCGGCTGAAGATCGTGATGCGGGTGTACTTCGAGAAGCCGCGGACCACGGTCGGGTGGAAGGGCCTCATCAACGACCCCGGCATGGATGGCAGTTTCGACGTGGAACGCGGACTGCGCGTCGCCCGCGGCCTGCTCCTCGACCTCATCGATCTCGGCCTGCCCGTCGGTTGCGAGTTCCTCGAACCCACCAGCCCGCAGTACATCGCAGATGCGGTGGCGTGGGGCGCGATCGGCGCCCGCACAACGGAGTCGCAGGTGCACCGGCAGCTGGCCTCTGGCCTGTCGATGCCGATCGGCTTCAAGAACGGTACGGACGGGAACGTCCAGGTGGCCGTAGACGGTGTGAAAGCCGCTGCAGCGCAGCACGTCTTCTTCGGAGTCGACGACTTCGGTCGCGGTGCGATCGTGGAGACCGAGGGAAACACGGACTGCCACATCATCTTGCGCGGCGGCACAGCGGGTCCCAACTTCGATGTCGGCTCGGTGGACGGGGCTCTGGCAGCGCTCGCCAAGGCAGGTCTTCCCGAACTCGTCATGATCGACTGCTCCCACGCCAATTCCGGTAAGGACCACATCCGGCAGGCAGAGGTTGCCACCGAGGTCGCCGCGATGATCGCGAGCGGTCAGCGCGGGATCAGCGGGGTCATGCTGGAGAGCTTCCTCGTCGCCGGCGCCCAGGCCCCGGACGCCGAGCCCCTCACGTACGGACAGTCGGTCACCGACAAGTGCATGGACTGGGATGCGACGGTGACTGTGATGCAGGCGCTTTCGGCGGCCAAGACGCGGGTCTGACCGCAGCGGGTGGCTGGTCGGTGACCTATTCGAACAGGACCAGCCACACGGCGATGTAGTGCACGATCGCCGCGATCACCGTGCATGCGTGAAAGAACTCGTGATGTCCGAAGGTGGTCGGCCACGGGTCGGGCCAGCGGGTGGCGTAGAGGACGCCGCCGATCGTGTAGAACAGGCCACCGACCGCCAGCAGCACCACCACCGCCACCCCGACGGAGTCGATCAGCTCGGGGATGACGGCCACGATGGTCCAGCCCAGCAGGATGTAGAGCGGGACCCCCAGCCATCGGGGTGATCCCGGCCAGAGGACCTTGAGGGTGACGCCCGCCAGGGCGCCGGTCCACACGACGACGAGGACGGCGACCTGTTCGGGGGGTTCGAGCCCCATCACGCAGAACGGGGTGTAACTGCCCGCGATGAAGATGAAGATCATCGAGTGATCGGCCCGCTTCATCCAGAGCTTGGCCGTGTCGGAGGTCCAGTCGACGCGATGGTAGGTGGCGCTGACGCCGAACAGACCACAGACGGTCAGGGCGTAGATACCGCACGCCAGTGCTGCCATCGGACCGATCAGTGCCCACGCCACCGCAACCAGGACGAGGCCCGTGACGATGGCGACGAAACCTGCGTACAGGTGGATCCAACCGCGCATTCGGGGCTTGAGCTCGGCCAGCAGCGCCAGTTCGGAATCGATCACAACTTACGGTACCGAAGGTTCGGGCTGACCTCCATCGTCGCCGCGTAAGGTGTAGCGGGTGAAGCTCATCCCCGACGCCATGCGCGGACCCATGTATCGGGTCTACGAGCGTCGGCTGACTCACTATCTGGATCCGTCACAGAACCCCAGGCACATTGCGATCATCTGCGATGGCAACCGGCGATGGGCTCGCGAAGCCGGATTCGAGAACGTCAATCACGGGCACCGGGTCGGGGCGCAGAAGATCGCCGAGGTTCTCCGGTGGTGCAGTGAACTCGGCATCGAGACCGTGACCATCTACCTGCTCTCCACCGAGAACCTGAATCGTGATTCGGCCGAGCTCGGCGAGCTGCTGCAGATCGTGCCCGACATCGTCGAGGAGATCTCGGCGCCGGGCCAGCCATGGCGGGTGCAGATAGTCGGCGCGCTCGACCAGCTGCCCGACGAGGTTTCCGCGCGGCTCAAGGCGGCGCAACAACAGTCCTCCGGACGTACGGGACCCAACGTGAACGTCGCCGTGGGCTACGGCGGCCGCCAGGAGATCGTCGATTCCGTCCGGTCCCTGCTGGCCGACCGCATAGCGGCGGGCGACTCACCCGATCAGCTCATCGACGCCGTCACGGTGGAGGCAATCGACCAGAACCTCTACACCCGCGGCCAGCCGGACCCTGATCTGGTGATCAGAACCTCGGGGGAGCAACGGCTCTCGGGATTCCTCCTGTGGCAGAGCGCGTATTCGGAGATCTGGTTCACCGACGCCTACTGGCCGGCGTTCCGGCGCGTGGACTTCCTGCGCGCACTGAGGGATTACGCCGCCCGCAGCCGACGCTTCGGCAAGTGATCGCAGCCGACGCTTCGGCAAGTGATCTGAGCCGGGTCGGCGTCTGGCGTCAGATCTTGCGCAAGCGCACGCGGTTGATGGCGTGATCGGCGTCTTTGCGGAGTACAAGAGTGGCGCGCGGCCGGGTCGGGAGAATGTTCTCCACGAGGTTCGGCCGGTTGATCCCGTTCCAGATGTCCCGCGCGGCAAGGGTGGCCTGTTCGTCGGTCAGCGACGAGTAGTGGTGGAAATGCGAATGTGGATCGGCGAATGCGGTGGTGCGCATCGCGAGGAAACGATGGATGTACCAGTCCTCGATGTCCTCGATCCGGGCATCGACGTAGATGGAGAAGTCGAAGAGGTCCGACACCATCAGCCGTGACCCGGTCTGCAGTACGTTCAGCCCCTCGACGATGAGGATGTCGGGTTGTTGCACATGGTGTTTGGTGTCGCGGACGATGTCGTAGGTGAGGTGGGAGTACACCGGCGCCGAGACATCGGCGGCCCCTGATTTCACCTCGGTGACGAATCGGAGCAGAGCGCGGCGGTCGTACGATTCCGGGAAACCCTTGCGGTGCATGATTCCGCGCCGTTCGAGTTCGGCGGTGGGGTAGAGGAATCCGTCCGTGGTCACCAGGTCGACCTTCGGATGACTCTCCCACCGCGCCAGCAACGCCTGGAGCACACGCGCGGTGGTCGACTTCCCGACGGCCACACTGCCGGCGACCCCGATGATGAAGGGCACCTGGCGTTCGGGCTGCCGCTCGCCGAGGAATGTCGCGGTGGCCGCGAACAGCCGTTGCCGGGCGGCGACCTGGAGATGGATCAAACGGGACAGCGGCAGGTAGACGTCGGCGACCTCGGTGAGGTCGATCTGCTCACCGAGCCCTCGCAGGTCGCGCAATTCACCCTCGGTCAACACCATGGGCATCGACTGACGAAGGTCGCGCCATTGCCTGCGGTCGAGTTCGATGTACGGACTCGGCTCGGTCATTCGCGACATGTCAACAATCGATCCGTGGGACCCATGGCATGTCATCAGTCTTGCGAACGCCTGGCAGGCAGGTGACTTCGGGGTGGTTTCGGTACCGTTTGACCCCATGCACACCAATGCAGTCGTCGAGGAGTATCTGCGGCTCGGGCTCGCTTTCGATCGCCTCGAACCGGGCTTCGTCGATGCCTTCACGGGCGATCCGGCCTTGCGCCGAGAGGTCGAGAACGCGGCGGCGCCCGATCCCCGGGAACTGGCGCGCCAAGCCGCGACGCTTCGGGCCGAGGTGGGCGGGGCGGGCCTGACTCCTCAGCGTGCCCAGTTCCTGACCTCCGCTCTGCATGCGCTCGAATGCTCCGCCCGAAAGTTCGCCGGCGACGAGATCACGTTCGTCGACGAGGTGCGCAACTACTTCGACGTCGACATCGAGATGGGCGACCCCGAGCTCTATCGGCAGGCGCACCTCGATCTCGACGCGCTCCTGCCCGGTGGTGGTGACCTCGCGGATCGTTACGCCGCGCATCGCCGTTCCGAGGAGATCCCAGCCGACAAGATCGCCGATGCGGTCTCGGCCTTCAGCAGCGCCCTGCGCGACAAGGTGCGCGGCACCTACACATTGCCGGAAACCGAGGTCGTCGACTTCGAGGTCGTCACGGACAAACCGTGGTCGGGTTTCAACTATTACCTCGGCGACTACCGTTCCCGCGTCGCCATCA
Organism: Williamsia muralis NBRC 105860; assembly: GCF_001598915.1. Lineage (GTDB taxonomy): Bacteria > Actinomycetota > Actinomycetes > Mycobacteriales > Mycobacteriaceae > Williamsia > Williamsia muralis. The sequence continues at coordinate 31,285 of NZ_BDAP01000006.1, forward strand.
ACGGCGACCTCACGCAGTACATGTCGTCGCTGCCACACCTGATCGCGCACGAGGCCTACCCGGGACACCACACCGAACACTGCCGCAAAGAGCAGATCCTGGTGGGTGGGGGACAGATCGAGCAGACGATCTTCCTCGTGAACACGCCCCAATGCCTCATGGCCGAGGGCCTCGCCGACCATGCCCTGGTCGCCGCGGTCGGCCCCGACTGGGGTACGTGGGCGCAGGAGATCTACGCCGACCTCGGCCTGCGTTTCGACGGCAGGCGCGCCGAGGCGATCGGCAAGGCAACCGGGGGACTGCTCGGTGTTCGCCAGGACGCGGCACTCCTGCTGCACGACAGAGGTGCCGACCACGACACCGTTGCGGCGTATCTGCGGCAATGGTTGCTGGCGACAGACGAGCGGGCCAGGCAGATGCTGCGTTTCCTGTCGTCGCCCCTGTGGCGCGCGTACATCAGCACCTACGTCGAGGGCTATCGGCTGCTGCAGACGTGGCTCGAAGCCGGTGTCGCGCAGGGCGCCGGCAGTTCGGTTCCTGCCGGTGACCACCTCGCTCGGTTCGGCCGCTTGCTCGACGAACCCCTCACCCCGGCGGCGCTGCGCGCCGAACTCGCTTTACAGAGCTGATCGGCTCAGGCGCAGTTTCACGACGTCGGACCCGTCTCCTAGACTGGCTGACGAGTACTCACCACCTCTTACGCTGCTTCGCGCGCCCAAGGAGAACAATGACCGACGTCAACACCGCATCCCTGGCTGAGCTAGATCCGGATGTGGCGGCCGCGATGAACGGGGAGCTGACCCGTCAGCGGGACACCCTCGAGATGATCGCGTCGGAGAACTTCGTGCCGCGCGCGGTGCTGCAGGCACAGGGCAGTGTGCTCACCAACAAATACGCGGAGGGCTACCCGGGTCGCCGGTACTACGGCGGATGCGAATACGTCGACGTCGTCGAGGACATCGCCCGCAACCGGGCCAAAGAGCTGTTCGGTGCCGAGTTCGCCAATGTGCAGCCACATTCGGGTGCCCAGGCCAACGCTGCGGTGCTGGCTGCCCTGATGGAACCCGGCGAGACGCTGCTCGGGCTCGACCTCGCCCATGGCGGCCACCTCACCCACGGCATGCGGCTGAACTTCTCCGGCAAGCTCTACGAGAACGCTTTCTACGGCGTGAGCAAAGAGGACTTCCGGGTGGACATGGACGAGGTGCGCAAGATCGCCCTCGACACCAAGCCGAAGGTGATCGTCGCCGGCTGGTCGGCCTACCCCCGGACCCTCGATTTCGAGGCCTTCCGGTCCATCGCCGACGAGGTCGGTGCCCACCTCTGGGTCGACATGGCCCACTTCGCCGGGCTGGTCGCCTCGGGGCTGCACCCGTCACCCGTGCCGTACGCCGATGTGGTGTCGTCCACGGTCCACAAGACTCTCGGTGGCCCGCGGTCGGGGATCATCCTCGCGAAGCAGGAATGGGCGAAGAAGCTGAACTCGGCCGTGTTCCCCGGTCAGCAGGGCGGCCCACTCATGCACGTGATCGCCGCGAAGGCCGTGGCCTTGAAGATCGCCGCCAGCGACGATTTCAAGGAGCGACAGGAACGCACTCTGGTGGGCGCGAAACTGCTCGCCGAGCGGCTCACCGCCAAGGACGTGAGCGACGTCGGCGTATCGGTCCTCACCGGTGGTACCGATGTGCACCTCGTGCTCGTCGATCTGCGCAACAGCAATCTCGACGGTCAGCAGGCCGAGGATTTGCTGCACCAGGTCGGGATCACCGTGAATCGCAACGCCGTCCCGTTCGACCCGCGACCGCCGATGGTCACCTCCGGTCTGCGCATCGGAACCCCGGCGCTTGCGACCCGGGGCTTCGGTGAGGATCAGTTCCGCGAGGTCGCCGACATCATCGCGTCCGCGCTTGTCGGTGGTCAGTCGGCCGACGTCACCGCCCTGCGTCAGCGGGTGTCCCAGCTCGCTCTCGACTTCCCGTTGTACGAGGGCCTCGAGCAGTGGGGTCTGCTCAGCACCACACGCTGAGCGTCGACGGCCGAGCGCCCGCGGTGCGGACCCGCCGGGCATTTCGCATATCCCGGGTCGGCCTCTAGTCTGTCCGGGTGAATGATTTGACCCAGGACGAGCTGCTCTACGCCTTGGAAAAGGCGATTCCGGAGATCATGGAAGAGCACCACGCTGCTGCCGAGGCATGGAACCCGCATGACTGGGTGCCGTGGGACGACGGCCGCAACTTCGCCTTCCTGGGCGGCGTCGATTTCGACCCCGATCAGCCGGCGCCGCTGCCTGCCGATGCCGCAGCCGCAGTGCTCGCGCTGCTGCTGACCAAGGACAACATGCCGTCCTACCACCGGTTGATGGCACAGAAGGCGTCGATCTTCGGTGCCTGGCAGCAGGTCATCGGTTCGTGGACGGCCGAGGACAACCGGCATTCGATCGCGTTGCGCGACTATCTGGTGGTCTCGCGTCTGGTCGATCCCGAGGTCGCCGAGAATCTGCGGCTGCATCACGTCACCAAGGGCAAACTCCAGAGTCCGGTCTCGCTGACCGACTATCAGATCCTCGACGTGATGGCGTTGCTTGCCGTGCACGAGTTGCAGTGCGTGGCCTTCGAAGAGAAGCTGCTCGCCGATTCGGACAACGAGGTGCTCACCGCCATCGTCAGCCGCATCCTCCACGACGACCGCGTTCAGGCCAAGACGTTCACCAACTTCTTGAACGCCGGCGTGGACGCCAACATCTCCGAGTTGGTCACCGCCGTCGACAAGGCGATCACCGAGATGGAACTGATCGGTGCCGACGTGGACAACTTCGGTGATCTCGACCTCATTGCCAAGTACAACGCGGATGCATCGATCTATGTCGCGTCGACGTTGGTCGCTGACCTCAAGCTGCAGAGCCTCGGTGGGCTGAGCGACAAAGACGAGGCCGCACGGCTACGGATCCTGGCGGCCGCCGGCCTGTAGGCCTCCGGCACAGAGCCGGGCGGAACCGATCTGGTTCAGCCGCCGCCGTTGCTCGTCCCTGCGGCGGCAGCCGCGACCGTGGCCGTCGTGATCGCTGTCGTGGCGGCGGCAACCGCGTCTCTCACGGCATCGGCAGCCCAGGCGCCCTCGGCGACCTTTTTCGCGCGCTTCTTGATCTCGCGCCCGGGTACGTCCGAGCCGTCCACCGTCTTGTGTGCACGGTCGACCGCCGACAGCAACGCGATGAGGGCGCCCGCGCGGTCGTCAGGCGGGACCTGACGCACGAGAACCGTGGTGATCGCCTTCTTCAGCTCGTTCTTGTGACCGGTGTCTAGTGCAGGAAACCGGGTGCGGCGAATTCCCAGCACCTCGGTGTCGTGGCGGTCGAGGAGCCCCCGTTTCACCATGCGTTCGGCAAGCTCGGTCTTGAGTCCCTTTCCGATCTTGTTCACCAAACTCTGCGCAGTCCGGTCTTTCTCCGCGATTGTGCGAACCGCCCGCGCGAGAAGCGGGTCGGTGACGCGCGCAGCATCGACCACGTGCACCTTGGGTTGCTTCCAGCGACTCCGTTTGCCGGCATCCACAGCACCGGCGAGGGCCAATTCGAGGAGAACCGCGCCGCCGAGAGCTGTGCTCACGGCCGTACCGGACGGGGTGGTGCCCTTGTTGTCATCGAGCAGCAGAAGCAGAAGGTCTTCGGCGATGAGGGTGCTCATGTCCATCGACGTTAGCAAGATGGCGTCCGAAATCGGGCAAGGAACAGCCTGCTGTCACCCACTGGACAGTTAACCGATTATTCACGGACACGCGTCGTTTCCGACGAGCCGACACGCCGCACTCGGCGTACTTTGACGAGTGACGGGCCGCGGGGAAGTGGTTCGTCCGGGAGGTTCGATCGTTGACTTGCTTGCGTGAGTGCGAGGGGACCGGCCCCGGTCCTTGTGGACGTGGCAACCCTGCCACTTCTGCCAGAACCGACCGGTCCAGCAACACCAGTCGAAGTGGTGCCACTTCGTCTTAGGAGCCCTTCGTGACCACACGCGATGCTCGTACCTATGTCCTCGACACCTCGGTGTTGCTGTCCGACCCTTGGGCGGTAACACGATTCGCCGAACACCACGTGATCTTGCCGCTGGTGGTCATCGGTGAACTCGAGGGCAAACGCCATCATCATGAACTGGGCTGGTTCGCCCGCGAGGCGTTGCGGATGCTCGACGACCTCCGCCTCGAGCACGGCCGGCTCGATCAGCAGATCCCGATCGGGGATCTCGGTGGCACCGTCCAGGTAGAGCTCAACCACACCGATCCGGCAGTCCTGCCGGCGGGCTTCCGCACGGACACCAACGATTCGCGAATCCTGGCTTGCGCGTTGAATCTTCGCGCAGAGGGCAAGGATGTGACGCTGGTGTCCAAGGACACCCCGTTGCGGATCAAGGCCGGAGCGGTGGGGCTGGCTGCCGACGAGTATCACGCTCAGGACGTGGTGACGTCCGGTTGGTCGGGTATGACCGAACTGGACGTCGATTCTTCGGTGATCGACACGTTGTTCGCCGACGGCGTCGTGGATATCGATTCAGCACGAGATCTGCCCTGCCACACCGGAATCCGGTTGCTGGGAACCAATTCGAGCGCCCTTGGTCGGGTCAACCCGCAGAAGCAGGTGCAGTTGGTCCGGGGGGAACGTGAGGTGTTCGGACTGCGTGGTCGCAGTGCGGAGCAGCGTGTTGCCCTCGATCTGTTGCTCGACGACAGCGTGGGCATCGTGTCGATGGGCGGCAAGGCCGGCACCGGCAAGTCTGCTCTGGCCCTGTGCGCAGGTCTCGAAGCAGTGCTCGAGCGGCGAACCCAACGCAAGGTGGTCGTCTTTCGGCCTCTGTATGCCGTTGGTGGACAAAACCTCGGCTATCTCCCGGGCAGTGAGTCCGAGAAGATGGGGCCCTGGGCGCAGGCCGTGTTCGACACCCTGGAGGGGCTCGCGTCCACGGAGGTGATCGAGGAGGTCCTCAGTCGTGGCATGCTGGAAGTTCTTCCCCTGACCCACATTCGGGGCCGTTCACTGCACGACTCTTTTGTGATCGTCGACGAGGCGCAATCGCTGGAGCGCAATGTCTTGCTGACGGTGTTGTCGCGCTTGGGATCTGGTTCGCGTGTGGTGCTCACCCATGATGTGGCCCAGCGTGACAATCTCCGTGTCGGTCGGCACGACGGTGTCGCTGCGGTGATCGAAAAGCTCAAGGGTCACCCACTTTTCGCGCATGTGACGTTGACGCGTAGTGAGCGGTCGCCGATTGCGGCCCTCGTGACGGAGATGCTGGAGGAGTTCGCGCCGGGAGCGTAGCGAGCGGGCGAGGTTAGGCGCAGCGCGCCGGGAGCGTAGCGAGCGGGTGAAATCGGACGCAGCGCGCCGGGAGCGTAGCGAGCGGGCGAGGGTGCGGCAGATCGCAGTGATGCGGTCTGCCGCACCTTTGTGTGTGGCTGCGGCTGCCGGCGGTGAGTGTCAGCAGTTGTTGAGCGAGATGGGAATGTCGGGGTCGCTGGTGGTGTCGAGCACTTTGCCGTAGCGCTCAGGGTAGACGGGGAGCGCGGCGCAGACTGCCGATCGCCCTTGTCCGACAACCACATAGGCGGCGTAGATCAGGTTTCCGCTGTCGTCGCGTGGTCGCAGTGACGGACACGACTGGTCGGTGCGTAGGTATCGCGCGCCGGGGTAATTGTCCAGGGCGGCGGCCATGTCGCTGCGGTATCCGGTTGGATCGGTGGAGTTGGCGACCACGATGATGCCGGTTCCGTCGCATGCCGGAATGCTGATCGGTGTCGACAGTCCGAGGTCGGCAGCGTTGGTTACCTGCTGAACCGAGGGCGTCGAGGTGGTGGCCTGCACCCGCTGCGACTGTTCGGCCTGCTGTGGGGGAAGTGGTGCCGGTCCCAGGGCGGACTGCGTGATGGTGGTGACACTCGTTTGCGGTCCGGGGTTCTGCTGGGCGGCGGCGGGTTCTTCGTCCGACTTCGGCCAGAGGACTGTTGCCGCCGCCACCGAGGCCGCGATGACGAGGACGGCGAGCAACCCGATGATCAATGGTGTGTGAGACCGGTCGGTCGAGGGTGAAGGCGGGGGTGGTGGTCCCGCGGGTCTCGGGTACCCGGGGCGCTGCATCACGGTCGGCGCCGTCGCGGCGGACGAGATGTGATCCGGCGGTGGGGTGGTGCCCGGTGGGTTCGTCGGCGGTACGGAGGTCGGCGGTACGGAGGGCAGTCCGAGCAGGGTGGGGGCGTGCTGGGCGTCGTGTTGGGTGTGCGCGGCGGGGGGCGGGGATCCGGGCGTCGGTGGAACATCCATGGCGGCGCTCAGTTCGCGAGCGAACTCGCCGCATGAGTTGTAGCGGTCGCCGGGTTCGGTGGCCAGTGCCCGATCGAGAACGGGACGGATGGCCGGAGGGATCTCGCGACCGGCGCCAGGAGGCGCACCGGTCAGCAGCGCGAACACAGTGCACCCGAGAGCGAACACATCGGCTCGGGCGTCGACGGGCAGGCCGCGGAGTTGTTCGGGTGCGGCGTAGGCCATCGTGCCCACCACAGCGCCTGTCGAGGTGAGTCCGGCGACGTCCGAGGCCGGGCGCGCGATGCCGAAATCCATGAGCATCACGCGGTGCGGGATGGATTCGGTGAGCATGATGTTGCCGGGTTTGACGTCCCGGTGCAGGAGCCCCCGTCCGTGCGCGTAGTCGAGTGCGGCGGCCACCTCGGTGGCTATCTGGACAACCAACGCCGGCTTCACACCGCGCGGGTAGATGGCCAGCAATTCCGCGGCGTCGGTCCCTGGCACGAAGTCCATGCTGATCCACAGGTTGCCCTGGAACTCTCCGCGGTCGTGCACGGTCACGATGCCGGGCTGCCAGAGTTGGGCCGACAGATCGGCTTCGCGGATGAAGCGACGCCTGAACTCATCGTCGGAGGCGGTACTCGAGCCGGGGAGGGATGCCGGGAGGACCTTGAGGGCGTCCGACCGCGGGAGCCGCGGGTGCTTGGCGAGGTAGACCTCGCCCATTCCGCCGGCACCGAGCTGACGTTCGATGGTGTAGCCGGCAAAGACAGTGCCCGGTGCGAGCGGCATGAAGACCCCCGATTTTCTCCTGTGGCGACCGGCATCGAAGCACTTTCCCCTCGTGCACACGGTCGGCAGTGATCAGATTAGTGCAACCTTGTGATCGGTCTGAGACGCGCTACGAAGAACCGCCCTGGCATACTCACGTGGTGCTGATGTTGTCTGTGAGGCGTATGTGGTCAGTGTTGTCACTGCTCGCCGCCATATGTGTCGCAACCGCGATGGTTGCTCCCACCCCTGCCGGTGCTGTCGAGGTGGTGACCCCGCCGGCGTTCCCGACGTCGACCCAGATGATCACGGTGAGTTCGGCGACAGTGACCGACACGACGGCGACCCTGACGGCTTGGGAACGCGACGAGTCGGGCACCTGGACCGCGGTCATCGGACCAACCGAGGCTTATCTCGGTGCGGAGGGAATCGGCATTCCCCGCGACAACGTCTGGCGGACGCCGATGGGTGTGTTCGCGCTCGACCAAGCCTTCGGCAACCAGCCGAATCCCGGAACCGAGATGCCCTATTTCCAGGCGGACGACCAGGATTGGTGGGATGCCCTGCCGGGGTCGCCGACGTACAACACCCATGTGCGTGCACCGCAGAGCCCGGGTGGCGACAGCGAGCACATCCTGTCCACCGGTGACATCTACGACTACGTGGTGAACATCGCGCATAATCCGCAGCGGGTACAGGGCTACGCGTCAGGCATCTTCCTGCACGTCACCAATTACGAACCGACCTGGGGCTGTGTCGCCATCGACCGCGACATCATGCGTCAGATCGTGCAATGGCTCGACCCGGCCCGTCAGCCCGTCATCAACATCGGGCTCGCCTGACCCTGATACCGAAAATGTGCCCTTTTGGCGAATGAAAGCCCAGGTCGGGCTCGCCAAAAGGGCACATTTTCGGGATGTGGAGGGCTACCGCTCGCGGTCGAGGTTGGCCATCTTGAGCACGTCGAGGCGCTTGTCGAGTTCTTCTTCGCTGAGCTTGTCGCCGATCAAACCGCGGTCGATCACGGTCTGGCGGATGGTCTTCTTCTCCTTCAGTGCCTGCTTGGCCACTGCGGCGGCCTCTTCGTAGCCGATCGCACTGTTGAGCGGGGTGACGATCGAGGGTGACGATTCTGCGAGGGTCTTGAGGCGCTCTTCGTTGGCCTCGAGGCCGATGATGCAGCGATCGGCGAACAGCCGGGACACGTTGGCGAGGAGTTTGACCGACTCGAGTACGTTGCGCGCCATCATCGGGATGTAGACGTTGAGCTCGAACGCCCCGTTGCCACCGCCCCATGTGACCGCCGCGTCGTTGCCGATGACCTGCGCGGCGACCTGCGTAACAGCTTCGGGCAGAACCGGATTGACCTTGCCGGGCATGATGGAGCTGCCGGGCTGCAGATCGGGCAGCTGGATCTCACCGAGACCGGTCAGCGGGCCTGAACCCATCCAGCGGATGTCGTTGGCGATCTTCGTGAGCGAGACGGCCACGGTCTTGAGTGCACCCGACAACTCGACCAGCCCATCGCGTGCGGCCTGGGCCTCGAAGTTGTCCTTTGCCAGCGAGAGTTCGTTGACACCGGTCAGATTGATCAGTTCGGCGACGACTTTGGTCCCGAACCCGTCGGGAGCGTTCAGGCCGGTACCCACCGCGGTTCCACCGATGGGCAGTTCGCCGACCCGGACCAACGTGGCCGAGACGCGCTCCGCCGAAGCCTCGAGCTGGCGGGCGTACCCACCGAACTCCTGGCCGAGGGTGACCGGCACCGCGTCCATGAGGTGGGTGCGACCGGACTTGACGACCTCACGCCAGGCAGAAGCCTTGTCGGCCAGAGCTTCCTGCAGATGCTGCAGGGCCGGGATCAGATCGGTGACCGCGGCTTCGGTGGCAGCCACGTGGGTCGCGGTGGGGAAGGTGTCGTTGGACGACTGCGACATGTTGACGTGATCGTTCGGGTGGATCGTGACGCCGTTGTTCTTTGCGATCGAGGCGATGACCTCGTTGGCGTTCATGTTGGAGCTGGTACCCGACCCCGTCTGGAACACGTCGATCGGGAACTGATCGTCGTGTTTGCCGTCGGCGATCTCTTTTGCTGCCGAGATGATCGCGTCGGCCTTGTCACCGTCGAGCAGACCGAGATCCTTGTTGACCTGAGCACATGCCGCCTTCAGCAAACCCATCGCGCGGATCTGGGTGCGCTCGAGGGGCCGGTGGCTGATCGGGAAGTTCTCGACCGCGCGCTGGGTTTGTGCTCGCCACAACGCGTCGATCGGCACCCGGACCTCGCCCATGGTGTCGTGCTCTATCCGGAACTGTTCGGCAGGTGAGTCGCTCATGCCTCGATACTTTGCCACCTGTGGTGAGGGTGCCCGAAGGGCACCCTCACTGTGCTGCGGCTCCGCAGTGCGGAGCGCAGCTCGGCGGGATCAGTCCTGGAAAGTGTTCGCGGCGATCTCGGCGACCTTCTGGCGGGTGTGGCGGCCCTCGACAGTGCGAATGGTGCCCGAGCGCGAGCGCATCACCAGCGAGCGGGTGGTCGCCCCGTTCGCCCGGTAGCTGACACCGCGGAGCATGTCGCCGTTGGTGACGCCGGTGGCGCAGAAGAACATGTTCTCGCCGCTGACGAGGTCTTCGGTCTTGAGTACCCGATCGAGATCATGGCCGGCGTCGATGGCCTTCTGCTTCTCGGCCGCGTTGCGTGGCCACAGTTTGCCCTGGATCTCGCCGCCCATACATTTCATCGCCACGGCGGTGATGATGCCCTCCGGGGTGCCTCCGATGCCCATGAGCATGTCGACGGAGCTCTCCTCCTGCGCTGCGGCGATCGCGCCTGCGACGTCGCCGTCCGAGATCAGTCGGACCTTGGCGCCCGCAGCGCGGATCTCGCCGATCAGACCCTCGTGGCGCTCGCGGTCGAGGACCACGACGGTGAGGTCGGCGACCTCGATGCCCTTCGCCTTGGCAACGGCCTGGACGTTGAACTCGACGGATTCGTTGATGTCGACGACGCCCGCCGCATCGGGACCCACGGCGATCTTCTCCATGTAGAAGACGGCAGACGGGTCATACATGGTGCCGCGCTCGGACACTGCGAGCACGGCGATCGAGTTGGGGCGACCCTCGGCCATCAGGGTGGTGCCGTCGATCGGATCGACGGCCACGTCGACCTCGGGACCTTCGCCGTTGCCGACCTCTTCGCCGTTGTAGAGCATCGGCGCTTCGTCTTTTTCGCCTTCGCCGATCACGACGACGCCGCGCATCGACACGGTGGACAGCAGCTGCCTCATCGCGTCGACCGCGGCGCCGTCGCCGCCGTTCTTGTCGCCTTTACCGACCCAGCGGCCCGCGGCGAGAGCGGCCGCTTCGGTCACGCGCACCAACTCCATCGCCAGGTTGCGGTCCGGGGCCTCGAATTGGTGGGAATCGGCTGACATGGAGGGCCTCCTGGAATCGCGGCGAATACTGTTGAAGGCCATCCTTTCATGCCCGTTACTGCAGGTGGTGCACCGGTGCCTGGCCGTAGACGTGCACGTTCATCCCTGCCTCGCGGGCTTTGAGCTGCAGCGCGAGGTAACGCGAGTAGTGCCGGGACTGGTGCAGATTGCCACCGTGGAACCACAGGTTCGCCTGTGCGGTGGGCTTCCACATGTTGCGGAGCTCGCCTTCCCAGGGCCCCGGGTCCTTGGTCGTTCCCGATCCCAGCCCCCAGCACTTGCCGACCTTGTCGGCCACCTCCTGCGAGATCAGCTGTGCGGCCCAGCCGTTCATCGAGCCGAACCCGGTCGCCATGACGATCAGATCGGCGTCGAGCTCGGTGCCGTCGGACAAGATCACCGAGTGCGAACGGATCTCGGTGATGTGGGCGGGTGCCTTCAACGCGACCTTGCCGTCGGCGATGAGTTCGGAGGCGCCGACGTCGATGTAGTAGCCCGAGCCGCGACGCAGATACTTCAGGAACAACCCCGATCCGTCATCGCCGAAGTCGAGCATGAACCCGGCGGCCTCGAGACGGTCGTAGAACTCCTTGTCCTGCTCCCGGATCGTGTTCCATGCGGGGATCTGGAAGTCGGCCAGCAGGCCGTACGGAATGGACCCGAAGATCAGATCGGCCTTCTCGTGGTCGATGCCGTTTGCAAGCGCTTCCTCCGAATAGAGCGGACCGAGCACCTCGCGCATCAGCGACTCGGACCGCACGATGTGTGTGGTCGACCGCTGGATCATCGTGACGTCGGCGCCGTTCTCGTACAGGTCAGCGCAGATGTCGTGTGCGGAGTTGTTGGCTCCCAACACAACCGCCTTCTTGCCCGCGTACTTCGCGCCACCGGTGTGCTGCGAGGAATGCACCAGATCACCCTGGAAGGTCTCAGCGCCGGGAATGTCGGGGATGTTGGGGATGCCCGACATCCCGGTGGCGATCACCAGCTGAGTCGGCTTGAGCGTCAAGGGTTGTCCATCACGTTCGAGTTCGACCGTCCACTCCTGGGCCGCGTCGTCGAACGAGGCGCGGCGGCACACGGTGTTGCTCCAGTAGTCGAGCTCCATGATCTTGACGTAGCTCTCCAGCCAGTCGCCCATCTTGTCCTTCGGGGTGAACACCGGCCAGTCGTCAGGGAAGGGCAGATAGGGCATGTGGTCGTACCACACCGGATCATGAAGGGACAGTGAGTAATACCGGCTTCGCCATTGGTCGCCGGGCCTGGGGTGCTTGTCGATGACCAGTGCCGAGACCCCGAGGCGCCGGAGCCTTGCGGCCAGCCCGATCCCGCCCTGCCCTCCGCCGACGATGAGCACGTACGGCTGGGCGGTGGTGCCGAGCGATTGCTGCTGTTCGGTTCGCCGGTCGAGCCAGTTCTTACGCCCGGGGACCACACCGTGTTCAGCCCCTTTGATGCGCCGGGTTCCCTTGCTCTCGGGGAACTCGAGGAGTTCCTGCGCCGAGGTGAGGAAGGTCCAGCACTTGCCGTCGCGCAGGCGCATCAGCCCCTTGCCTCGCAGGACCGGGGTCGTGAACGTGTACCACGCCTCGATCACTCGACTCGCTTCGCTTCTGTCGGTGTCCTCCCCGGAGGCGGCTGCCTCCGCGGCTTCACCGTCCAACTGGAAGTTGCCAGGTGTCGAGTGGGGCAGGGTCGCGGCGAGCATCGTCGCCAGATCGTCCTTGCCCTCGGCGGTGGTGAGGTTCCAGCTCAACGCCACCAGATCGCGCCAGTAGCAATCGTCGACGAACAGTTCGGTAACAGCACTGACGTCGCCGGTGTCGCGGGCATGTGCAAGGGCGCGTTCCAGGTCGGTGAGGAAAGCCTGCGCCGTCTGAGTAGGCGAGACGGTGGTGGTCATGTACAACTCCTTCGCGTGAGGTGGATCACACCTGACGGTAGGGGTCGATGTGGACGCCCGGGAGGGTTGCAGGGGGTTGCAGCGAGGTCAGATGACCAAGGCGGGGACCGTCAGCCGATAGGGCCGGGTGGCCAGAAGTGGGCCGAGCGTGCGGCGGATCCGCGAGATCTCGGCGCGAACGCTCACCGTGTGATCACCTGGTCCGTACAGCCGGGCAGACAGCTCCCTCGCGCTGAGCCCACCGGGATGCGCTGCGAGAAGCCGCAACACGTCGAACTGCCTTGGGGTCAGCGGGTGCGAGGTGTGGTCGTTGTCGTCCACCGAGATACGGGCACACGGTGGTTCGGCGGTGAGCTCGAGGGTGGTGAGGCGTTGGGTGGATCGCTCGAGCTGCCACAGATCTCCGACCGGGAGGCTGTCGAAGTGCCCGAGGCTGGGGATCCAGACGGTGCCCGGGCGCAGTCCGCCAGGGATGAACAGCCGTTCACTGACCGCGAGGCCCCGGGTGGCGACGACCCAGCCGCCGCGGTCGAGAACCAGCGCATCGGCGCCGCCGGGCTCGAGCAGGCCGGCCGCGGCCTGGCTGTGGGTTCGGAGGCTCTCACGGTGCAGTGACCGTAGTTCGGCATTGATGGCATCAAGCGTGGAGCACACCAGCGACAGCGTGTGCGGGTGTGCTGTGCGCAGGCCGCCGGAGAGCGTGACCGCTCCGAGCACCGAATCGTCTCGTGGATCGATCAACGGCCCGCCCGTGCACACCCAGCTGTGATGATCGGGGTGCGCGTGCTCGGACCCGAAGATCTGCACTGGTGACCGGTCGGCAAGAGCGGTGCCCAAACCGTTTGTGCCGACGGCGTTCTCGGTCCACGACGCGCCTTCGACGAAGCCGAGCGTCTCGGAGCGTCGACGCACCTGTGGTGGGCCGGCCACCCACAGGACCACACCGTCCCTGTCGCAGAGCACGAGTTCGGTGGCGGTGTCGGTGCAGCTGGCCAGCAACCGTTCGCGTAAGGCGTCAGATGCGTGGGTGAGCAGTGGGTCGGCCCGGCGCCGATGGGCCACCTCGTCTGCCGGTCGATGGTCGGGATCCTGGTATCTGGGCGGCTGCCGCTCCCACGATCTCGCCACCACTTTCCGGACGCCGGTCGGGATGGCACCCGTCGCCGACCACTGCTCGAACATCGCGTCGAGCCGTCGCATGTGCACACGCGGGTCCTGGTCGATACGCAACGCGCTCGACGGGCGGGTCAACGGTGACGACACAGGGTTTCTCCGGCTCTGATGGACATCGTGATTCTACGTGAGCCGGGTCACACAGCACTCACCCCCGTCGACACGTGTCGACGGGGGTGAGGTGGCCGGTGAAGCGAGATCAGTCGGCGGAACCGACGGTGGCAGGCTGCGGCTTGTCGTCGCCGGCGTCCGAATCGATCGGGATCTTCCGGATCGCAGTGCCCTCCATGTCGACATTGGGCAGGACCTTGTCGAGCCACTTGGGCATCCACCAGGCCTTGTCGCCCATGATCGTGATCACCGCAGGCACGATCACCATGCGCACCACAAACGCGTCGAAGAACACGGCCGCCGCGAGAGCGAAGCCCATCATCTTCGAGCTGGTGTCGGGTGCCAGCATGAACGCCGCGAACACGGCGATCATGATGACGGCTGCCGACGCGACCACGCGGGCGCCGTGCTTGTAGCCGATGATCACCGACTCCTTGGCGGGCAAACCGTGCACGTACTCCTCACGCATACGGGTGACCAGGAAGACCTGGTAGTCCATCGCCAAGCCGAACACCACACCGATCATGAAGATCGGCAGGAACGAGATGATCGGCTGGGTGTGCGTGATCAACCCGAAGTGGCCGAGCTGGAAGATCGCCACCGTGGCACCGAATGTCGCGCACACCGAGAACAGGAACCCGATGGTCGCGGTCAGGGGGACCAGGACGGAACGGAACACGACCATCAAGATCAGGAAGGCGAGCCCGACCACCAGGACCAGGTAGGGGATCAGAGCTGAACTCAGCTTGGCCGAGATGTCCGACATGATCGCCGTCTGCCCACCCACGTTGAGAGTGACGCCCTCGGCGTCCGTGGTCGAGGAGTAGTCGCGGATCTGTTCCATCAGATCGTGGGTCTGCGGACCGCTCGGTGACTGCTGCGGCGTGACCGAGATGAGGGCTGACGTCGCGCCGGCCTTCGTGTCCTGTTTGTTCGGACCGTTGCCCGTCCAGGTCAGCTGACCGGGATTGGCGACGTTCTGCAGGGTCTTGATGTGCTCGACCGTCTGGTCGGCCGCAGCGGCGACGGACCCGCCGTCGGTGTCGTTGAGCACCACCAGGAGTGGGCCGTTGATACCTTCACCGAATCCTCGCTGCAGCAGTTCGGTCGCGGGGACCTCGGCGTCGGTTGTCGATGACAGCCCGAGCTCCAACTTCGACATCGGCAAGGCGACCACAACAAGCGCGAGCAGCGACACGACCGCGATCGGCCACGGGTATTTCGTCACGAACTTCGCGAAGCGATGGCCGTTGGACATCGAGTCCTCGGGCTCGTCGCCGTGACGGACCTTGGGGATGCGCGGCGAGAAGGCGAACCGACCGAACGCCCCCAGCAATCCCGGGATCAGAGTGATGGCGCCGAGCACCGCGATCAAGACCGCGAGTGCCGCCGCCAGACCCATCTGCGAGATGAACGGGATGCCCACCACCGACAGTGCGGCGACGGCGATCATCACCGTGAGACCCGCGAACACAACTGCCGAACCCGCGGTTCCGACGGCACGGCCCACGGCGGCCTCTCGAGATCCGCCCAGGTTCAGTTCACTGCGATAGCGGGAGACGATGAACAGCGCGTAGTCGATGGACACCGCGATACCGAGCATGGTGATGATGCCGGTTGCGCTCTCGTTGATGTTGAACACGCCGGCGCCCAGGGTGACCAGCATGATGGTGATCATCACACCGAGGATGCCGGTGATGATGGGGATGAATGCCGCCACGATGGCACCGAAGGCAACGATCATCACCACGAACGCGATGACGAATCCGAGCATCTCGGCGGTGCCGCCCTGCTCGAAGACCTGCATCAGGGAACCGGTGCCCTGGACATCGAGACCGCCGACGCGGAACTCCTTGAGGATGTCCTCGAATTGCTCTTTGTCCTCGAGGGTTAGGTCTTCGACGTTGATGTCCTGATCGATCTGCATCAAACCGACCCGGCCGTTGTCTCCGAGGACGTTGGGGGCCAGCGCCGGGTCCTCTGCGGCCACCTCGACCGGGTTGACGATGGTGTCGGGCGCGACCAGGTCGGGCAAGGTCCTGAGTTTCGCGACGAGTGCGTCGATGTCCGCGGTGTGCGCTTCGAGCCCGTTGTCCGCGGCGACGAGAACACTCGTGGACGCCTTGAACTGCTCGTCGTTGATAGCCGGGAAGTTCTCCTTCATGAGGGACATCGCTTTGTCCGAGTCGGTACCCGGGAGCTCAAAGTCCTTGGAGAACTTGGGATTCAGACTGCTCACCAGTGTGATGACCAGGGCCGCAAGCAATAGCCAACTGACGATCACCCACCATTTGTGCCTAAACGAGAATCGTCCGAGTCGATACAGAAACATTGCCATAGCGCCAGAGCCTATAGCCCTAGGGCGACAACAGTCCTCACCCGGAAGATTGATATTCAGGGAACATTCCCGGCCGACGGGTCGGCCCGGGGTCGGACAACTATCCGGTGGGGAGAACCCGTCCGTTCGAGTTGGCGCCAGGCAACGGCGAGGCGGCCAGTACCGCCGATGCCAGTGTCGAGAAGTCGTCGTCCTTCGCCTTGTTGGACTTCAGTCCGATCCGGACGTCGCCGAGGTCGGTGACCCACACCGTCCGGCCACCGTCGGGTTTGCCATAGGCAACCCATTTCCGGCCGCCGACATCGCGGGTGCCCGCGCCGAGCAGGGTCTCGTCGTCCGAGAGGTATCCGACCACGGCATCCTGGGTCGCATTCGTCTGACTGAGCTGAATGTAGACGCCGTTGGCCGTGATGTAACCGGCATTGGAGACGACGGTGTTCTCCAGGGCGACGGTGGTACCGGAGTTGGGCTTCCAGTCCGCCGGTGTCTGGGGCAGCCGGATGGGGAACGTGACCGATCGGGCATCGGCACGGAGCCCGTTCGCGACGTCGTACGCCGGAACCTTGTCGTCGCCGGAACCGCCGGTCAATCCAACCGAGCAGTTGCCGGACACGACCGCGATGAAGGCACACAGCAACAGCAAGGGGATCAACGACCAGATCATGTCCTTGTTGTTATTGAGGATGCGGGGTTTTGCGGCCACGATCCGAGTATTGCAGGCAGCGGCGATCGGTCATAAACGCCGAGTACGGGGCAGCGGTGCCCGCTCAGTCCTGATCGTCGAAGTCGTCGTCTTCGTCGTCGGCGTCTGCAAGGTCCTCCTCGGAGCCCAGGACTGCCTCGATGCGCTTGCGTGCGCCCTCGAGGTGTTCTTCGCACCGGCGTGAGAGGGCCTCCCCGCGCTCCCACAATTCCAGGGACGCATCGAGGTCGAGGCCGCCCTGTTCCAGGGTGCGCACGACAACGATCAACTCATCGCGTGCCTGTTCGTAACCCAATTCCGATACCGGGACCGGTCCTTCGATGTCCTGCTTCTTCGCTGCCACGTCTGTCCTCTACTTCTCCACGCCCATCACCGCTGCACGGGTGGCGCCGTCGGCGACCCGGACACGGAGCTGGGTGCCGATCGGCATGTCCAGCACCGAGCTGACCACGTGTGGGTGGTCATCCGGTGTGTTCGTACTCGCCGAGCCGGGCACCCGCTGAACGACGGCGTATCCACGCGCCAATGTCTGGGCCGGACCCAAGGTAGCCAATCGCGCCGACAGATGTTCCACGCGCTGGTCCTCGTGGGCGACGAGCCGCGCCACGTCACGGCGGATGTCCGAGGCCGCGCGATCAAGCCATGCGCTGCGCTCATCGATCATGCGGAACGGGTGCGCGAGCACCGGGCGTCCACGCATCGCATCGAGGCCGCGGACCTGTGTGATGACCCAATTACGCAGTGCTCCTGCACTTCTGGACCGCAGGTCGCGGATCATCGCGAGCTCCGAGGCGACGTCTGGCACCACTCGTTTGGCCGCATCGGTGGGCGTTGCCGCCCGAAGATCGGCCACGAGGTCGAGCAAGGGCGAGTCGGGTTCGTGCCCGATCGCGCTCACCACCGCCGTGGTCACCTTGGCCACCGCGCGGCACAGGGCTTCGTCGGAGAACGGCAGCAGGTCCTCGACACTGCCGCCACCCCGGGCCAAGATGATCACGTCGACGTCCGGGTCGGCGTCCAGCTCGGCAAGATGCCGCAGAATGCGGGGGACCGCGGTCGGTCCCTGAACCGGCGCGTCGCGGATCTCGAAACGCACTGCGGGCCAACGGCTCTGCGCGACCGAGACGATGTCGCGCTGAGCTGCGCTGGCGCGGCCGGTGATCAGTCCGATGGTTCCGGGAAGGAACGGAAGTGGTCGTTTGCGAGCCGAGTCGAACAGGCCCTCAGCGGCGAGGAGTTGTCGTAGCCGCTCGATGCGGGCCAGGAGCTCGCCGATCCCCACCGGCCGGATCTCGGTGACGCGGAGCGAGACGGTGCCCCTGCCGGTGTAGAAGACCGGGCGGCCGAGCATCACCACGCGGGCGCCCTCGGTGAGTGGAACCTGGGCGCGGGTGAGCAGGTCGGGGTTGCACGTCACCTGGATCGAGATGTCGGCAGCGGGATCGCGAAGGGTCAGGAAGGCGGTACGCGTGCCGGGCCGCCGATTGATCTGGGTGAGTTGCCCCTCCACCCAGACCTGCCCCAGTCTGTGGAGCCAGTCCGCGATCTTGGTGTTGATGGTGCGAACCGGCCATGCCGTGTCGGGCGTATTGCTCACCCGGGTACTACTTGCTCGCGGCGGTCACACGATTGTCGAGCATCGTCAGGAACGGTGCCCGCGAGCGATGGGACCGCTCATACGCCGCCAGGTCCTGCAGTTCGCTCAAGCCGACCGTCTTCAACTTCGCGCGCAGCTGCGCCAGTGTGAGGTCGTTGTAGTCGAGCAGTTCGACTATTTCCGGGACGTCGTCGGACGGTGTCGTCGAGACCGGTTGCACATCGTCGGTGTCGATGTCGGGCGCCGAGCTGTACAGGGCGAACCGTCCGGCTCCGGCAGCCGGCGCGGCACTCTCGCCGGAGTCATCGGAGTCGTCGGACGGAACCAGGGTGGGCGCGGGCGGAGGCGCCAGATCGTCGTCTTCGTCGAAGGTCGCCCACTCCGGCTCTTCTTCGTTGTGCCCCAGCAACGCGTCGAAGACGTCGTCTCCCTTGATCGCCATCTCGGCGATCTGCTGCTGGAAACGCATCAGAGTCTGGAGAGTCTGACTCACGGCGGTCATCGGAAGTGTGATCGCGGTGGTCGGCAGTTTTCGAGTCTCTTCCAGCACCGTTACAACAACCCCGGCGGCGACCCTTGCGGCATAAGGTGGTCGGATCATGCCATTACTGTGCCTCATGCCACGGGTGGTGACCACCAGGAGGGTCTTATTGCCCGTACCCTGAACACCATGAGTTCGGCCGAAATCAGCCCTGGAGGCAAGACAGTCCTGCTCGCCGAGCCGCGTGGTTACTGCGCCGGTGTCGACCGAGCCGTCGAAGCGGTGGAAAAAGCGCTCGAGAAGCACGGTGCGCCGGTGTATGTGCGTAAGGAGATCGTGCACAACCGCCACGTCGTCGAGACGCTCGCCGACCGCGGCGCGGTGTTCGTGGAGGAGACCGACGAGGTGCCCGAGGGTGCACTCGTGGTGTTCTCTGCGCACGGTGTGTCACCGGCGGTCCACGAGTCCGCCGCGGAACGCAACCTGCGCACCATCGATGCGACATGCCCGCTGGTCACCAAGGTGCACCAGGAGGCCAAACGTTTCGCGCGCGACGACTACGACATCCTGCTCATCGGTCATGAAGGCCATGAGGAGGTCGAGGGAACCGCCGGCGAGGCGCCCCAGCACGTCCAGTTGGTCGACGGACCCGACAGTGTCGATGCGGTGACGGTGCGTGACGAATCGAAGATCGTCTGGTTGTCGCAGACCACGTTGTCCGTCGACGAGACTATGCAGACGGTGTCGCGATTGCGGGAGAAGTTCCCCCTGCTCAACGACCCGCCGAGTGACGACATCTGTTACGCCACACAGAACCGTCAGGTGGCGGTGAAGGCGATGGCGCCGAAATGCGACCTGGTCATCGTGGTGGGTTCGAGGAACTCGTCCAACTCGGTGCGACTGGTAGAGGTGGCCCTCCAGGCCGGGGCACGCGCGTCCTACCTGGTCGATTACGCACGTGACGTGGATCTGACCTGGCTCGAAGGGGTCGAGACCGTCGGCGTGACGTCGGGTGCATCGGTACCGGAGGTGCTGGTGCGGGGTGTTCTGGATCTGCTCGGTGAGCACGGATTCAACAACATCGAAAAGGTCACCACCGCCGAGGAGACGCTGACGTTCGCATTGCCGCGCGAGCTGCGGCCGGCGCGCGCGAAGTAGCGGGTCTTCTTCCCGCCCGGGCGGGAAGAAAACGAACACACGCCGATGTTGTGACGTGCATGACATCTTCGACAGTGCAGCTGACGCAGCGACAGACCGACCGGCTCGCCTCCGAACAGGTGATCTGGCTGACAACCGTCAACTCATCGGGCGCACCTGTACCCACACCCGTCTGGTTCTTGTGGTCGGGCGGTGAGTTCCTGGTGTTCAGCGCTCCGAAGACACCCAAGCTCGCGAACATCTCGCGCACGGGCGCAGTGGCGTTCAACTTCAACAGCACCGAACACGGCGGCGACGTCGCTGTGTTCCGGGGCAACGCCCGGTTGGACCCGGAAGGGCCGACGCCCGAGGAATGGGAACAGTACGTCGCGAAGTACGGTGGCGGCTTCGCGTCGCTCGACACCTCACCGGAGGAGTTCCGCGATCAGTATTCGACGCTGATCCGAGTGGTGCCGGAGCACGTGCGGGGCTGGTGAGCCCGAGCTCAGTATTCCTCCGGTTCGAGCCGCCGTAGTCGTCGGGCAGGCAGGGATACCGCCCATCCTGCGACCAGTATCACCGCGCACACGCCGCCACCGATGATGGCAACCGTACGTGCGGAGTGGTCGGGCACAGGCGGCCGCACGGGAGGCGGAATCGCTTGTGACGCAGTCCAATCAGACTTTTCGGGGGGTAGTTCGTACGTCAGGGCGGCAACCGGGTCGACAACGCCGTGGCCCACGGTGTTGTCGCGTCCGGTGCCCGGCGAATGCGCCGTCCTGGTGATGCGCTCGATCACCTCTGCGGCACTGAGTTCGGGGAACCTGGATCTGACCAGTGCCGCCACACCCGCGACGTAGGGCGCGGCGAAACTGGTGCCCTCCACTCGTACGGGGCCTTTCTCGGTGGACTGGGCATCAACGATCCTCCTGGATCCGCGGGCGCTGTCGAGACTGACGATCGCGGTTCCGGGAGCGGCGACGCCCACCCATGGTCCCGCCAGACTGAATGGCGCCGGAGCCCCGCCGACCGAGTCGACCGCGGCAACGCTCAGCACATAGGGCGTGTACCACGCTGGGCTGGCGACCGTGGTGACCGTGTCCCAGCCGGCGAGGTCGGGGTCCGCCGGATCCGGCGGTGGATTCTGCTGCGCACACTGAGAATTGCTGACGAGGTTGCCCGCCGCCGCGACCACCACGACATCGCGGTCGAACGCGTACTTGACGGCGGCTCCCAGCTGCGCATCGTGGAGGTCACCACCGGCGGGGCCGCAGGCCACCTCGGAGATGTTGATGACGTCGGCGCCGAGGTTGACCGCACGCACAACGGCATGTGCGAGGGTCTGAACCGTGCCGAATCCTGTTCCGACGGTGGTCTTGTCGCGGGTCTCCGAGCGTCGGTCCTTGGCGACGAACGCGGCGCTGGACTGCCGGATCGCGATGATCGACGATTCGGGGGCAACGCCGCTGAAGGCGTCATCGGGGGACGGGACCGCAGCGATGATCCCTGCCACCAATGTGCCGTGACCGTCGCAGTCCTGGGTTCCGTCGGTGCGGGCGACGTAGTCGCCACCGGCGGTCAGTCGCGGCAGCCGCGGATGCCGGGTGACGCCGGTATCGATCACAGCGATCTTCTGTCCGGCTCCTCGGCTGAACCGCCAGGCGTCGGGTAGTCGCATCATCGTCTGCGCCGCCGACGGCACCTGCGGATCGGTGCCGGGCGACAGCACCGGTTCCGCGCACAAGGTGTCCTGCTCTGTCGGTTCGGGCGGACCCACGGGCGCGTCGCGGATGAGGGCGCGAGGATCAATCGAGGGCGGCGTGATGCCATGTGCCGGGACAGGCATGCTCGCCAGCACCACCAGGAACCCGACAGCCGACAGTGCTGCGATGCGAACGCGTGTGGACGTGGGGCGAGGATGGAAACGGGTCGACGCCGACGCACTCACAGGTCGCGGACCGCTGCATAGAGATTCATGATCCAGAACATCAACGGGACGATGGTCGCGATCAAGAGATACTCGATGATCTCGACTGTTCGCCGCACCACGGGCGAGAAGCTGGACCTCGGGGCAACCACGCCGCAGAGCAGCGCGGTCACGCTCACCGCCGCTGCCGCGCCGGCGGCCACGACAACATGATCGCCGGGTCCCAAGGCCATTTCTACTACCACGGCGGCGAAGCCGATCGCACCTGCGGCGATGAGAACGGCTGCTTGCGCGAGGTCGGCGTGTGATCTGCCGCGCAGGCACAGGACTGTGGTGATGATGAGCGCGAAAACCGTGCAGCGCCAACTGAAGTCGTCTGCAGGGTGGGCGACCAGGGCAATACCTGCGACCGCTGCGACCGCGGTGCCGGCGATGATGCCGGTGAGGTAGCGACCGGCGGTGTGCGCGCGGAGTTCCAGTGCGGCGGCCGACGGCAACGCCATCGCCCCGATTGCGCCGATGCCCTCGATGGCCGGGCGAGGCGCTGAATCGGCCGGGTCGATGGCGGCCCCGGCTGTGGGAACCGGCGGCAGTGGCAGTCGGGCGAGGGCGATCGTGAGGCGGGGCGCCATCGAGATGGCCAGTACCGCCCCAGCGCAGAGCGCCGCCCCGACCCGCACGGTGCCGGGCGACCACAGCAACTGGGCCGCTGCGGCGGCGGTGGCGAAGGCGGTTGCCGTGACAATCGCGGAATGGATCAGCGGCCCGGCTGTGGAGATCCGGTAGGACAGCACCGCGACGACGGCGGCGACGCAGCCACCGAGGGTGAGGTGGGCGGCGCCGAAGTCGCCGGGAGGCAACATCATTCCCGTTGCGAACGCGAGAGGAAACGAGCACAGCGAACACATCGCCGCCGTCGAGCGGTCGAGGTAGAAGCGACCCACGACAGCTCCGGCGACAACAAACGCCAGCGCCAGCAACCCGGTGACGATCGCAGGCCACAGGTCGCCGTACGCATTCCGTTGCTGGAGGAGGGCGAGAGCGGTGAGGGTGGACGCGCCCACGGCCACCGCGTAGCCCATCGCCTGTGCCGCGCCCGCCGACCACCCGCTGGACTGGGCTCCACCCAGGCGCGCCACCGCATCGATGACGTCGTCGAACAGAACTGCGGTCTCGCGCGCCGGAACGGACCGGAGGATCAGCAGGTCCCCGTCGCGCACACCTGCCTCGGCGAGACTGCGTCCGGGCGCTATGGGGTCGTGGCCGACCCGGGAGAGCGTCCAGTGGTCGCGAACAGGTCCGGGACGTGCCTCCGAATCGTCGGTCTCCGGTGCGCGGGAGGTGATGAGCGACACCAGATCCGGGATCAACGCCGCAACGGGAACCGCGGCGGGCAACCCGACGTCGAATTGGGTTGTGCCCCCGATGACGGAAACACGTGCAAGCGCCGGTTGGATGCCGGCAGCAGCGTCCAACTCGGCCAAAAGATCGGCAGCGGTCATGAATTTCCCCCCAAGGTCCCCACCAGTACCGAAGACCATAGCGAATGAGACCGACAACCGTTGCCGTCGGATGACGTTTTCGCACCCTTGCGGGTGCCGCCGACGGAGTAATGGTGAATGATGGGCGGCCGGGGGAAGTTTCTGTTCCAGGGGTGGGGTAACAATCCATGATGTTCAGGTGACGGCAGGCACGACCGAAGGGTTTGTGCGGCGGGCACGCGTGCCTGCTCCACGCGCGCCCGGCGGCGAGGTCAATATTCAAGTGCCACCGGATGTTCCGCGTGTGGTTCCGGGCAGTCTGCTGATGAAGATGATGCCTGTGGTGATGGTGGTCGCCGTGGTGGGCATGATCTCGATGATGGTCGTGACCGGCGGCCGGAACATGCTGTCCAACCCGCTGTTCATGATGTTCCCGATGATGATGCTGATGTCGATGTTCGGCATGTACGCGGGTTCGGGCAATCGTGGTGGCAAGCGCGCCGCGGAGCTGAACGAAGAGCGCAAGGACTACTTCCGGTATCTGTGTCAGGTACGCGACGAGGTCCACGACACCGGAGCTGCTCAGCGTGAGGCACTGGAATGGAGTCATCCCGAACCGGCCGCTCTGCTGGGTGTCGTCGGCGGCCGGCGGATGTGGGAACGCCGGCGCGCCGACAGCGATTTCGGCCATGTCCGGGTGGGCGTGGGATCGCAACGTCTGGCGACGCGTCTGATGCCGCCGGAGACGGGCCCACTCGAAGACATCGAGCCGGTGTCGGCGGTGGCGCTACGACGGTTTGTGCGAACGCATTCGGTTGTCCACGGCCTCCCGACGGCGGTGTCGCTGCGGGGCTTCCCAGCGATCAACATCGAAGGTGCCCGGCAGGAGACCCGGCAACTCGCGCGGTCGATGGTCCTGGAACTGTGCGCGTTCCACGGCCCCGATCAGCTGATGGTCGCGGTGGTGACTGCCGACCCCGGCGCCGAATCGTGGGATTGGTGCAAGTGGCTGCCCCACGTGCAGCACCCATACGAGCGCGACGGTATGGGCTCGGCGCGGATGATCTACCGGTCGCTGACCGAGCTGGAGGACGACCTGGCCGTCGACCTCCTCGAACGTGGCCGGTTCTCGCGTTCGGCCCCACCGAGCGCCGGCCGGATCCAGCTGGTGATCGTGATCGACGACGGGTTCGTCTCGGGAGACGAACGGGTGGTCGGTGACGCGGGCATGGAGGCGGTCTCGATCCTCGATCTGTCGGCACCCCCGGACGGACTCGCGGTCCGCCGGGGCCTACAGCTGGTGGTTCGGGACGGGAAGATCGGCGCGCGAAGCGCTTTCGGAGTCGAAGAGTTCGCGGACATGGATTCGCTGACGGTGGCCGAAGCGGAGGCCTTCGCCCGATCGATGGCCCGCTATCGCCTGGCGACCGCAGCACAGATGGTGAATCTGGAACAGGAGGTCGCTCCGTCCGACCCTGGTCTGATGAGTCTGCTCGGAGTCGCCGATGCCACCCGCCTCGACCCGCATCTGACATGGGCACCCCGCAGCGCGCGGTCGCGGCTGCGCGTCCCGATCGGGTACTCCACCAGCGGTACGCCCGTGGAGATCGACATCAAGGAGGCAGCCGAGGGCGGGATGGGTCCGCACGGGCTCTGCATCGGTGCGACGGGGTCCGGCAAACCTGACTACGATCTATGACACTATTAGTGAATGAGTGTTTCCGCCGGTGTGTACGTCCGCATAAGTAGGGACAAGGTAGGCAACAAGGCGGGTGTTGAGCGCCAGACCGAAGATTGCCAAGAGCTGGCCACTCGACTCGGGTGGGATGTTTTAAATGTTTACGAGGACAACGACATTTCCGCATACTCCGGTAAAAAACGGCCGGGTTACGAGGCGATGCTTTCGGACATCCAGAGCGGTCTTATAGACGGGGTGTTGGCGTGGCACACTGATCGGCTGCATCGTTCCATGAACGAGCTCGAGAGGTTCATCGAGATTGTCACAGCGCACGGTGTCGAAATTGGGACCGTTCAAGGCGGCGAGATCGATTTGAGCACGGCCTCGGGCAGAATGCTCGCTCGGATCCTGGGTTCGGTGGCGCGGCAAGAGAGCGAACACAAGGGCGAGCGAATTCGACGTGCACGTCAACAGCAGGCCACTAGGGGTGGATGGCATGGAGGGCGGCGATGCTTCGGTTACGAGGCCGACGGCATGACGGTCCGGCGCGACGAGGCTGCCGAGGTGCTGCGGATGGCCAACGCTATTATCTCCGGGCTTTCGCTCCGAGCAGTAGTTAGCGACTTGAAGGCGCGCGAGGTTCCGACCGCCGGGGGCGGAGCGTGGACCTCTACAACGGTCAGGGAGCTGCTCTCGTCGCCGAGAGTCGCAGGGCTCAGTTCGTATAAAGGTAAGGTCGTCGCCCAGGCAAGCTGGCCAGCACTAATACCGGAGGAGCTATGGCGAGGTGTCGTTGCGCTCTTTTCCGACCCGTCTCGGAAGACGAACTATGTCGGCGGTGCAGTGAAGTGGTTGGGGTCGGGACTATATCGGTGTGGAGTGTGCGGATCGCTCGACGTGCGGGTGGGCACCGTAGAGGGGCGAAAACGGTACCGGTGCCGTAACAGGACGCCTGACGGGCCGCGAGTCCATGTCGGGCGCGATGCAGTGTTGCTTGACGCGTACGTGGAAGACCTCGTGGTGGCCAGGTTGTCGCGACCTGACTTCGCGGTATCCCTCCCAAGTGCAAGCGCCGAGATCGACGTTGTGGAGCTGCGCGAAAAGAGATCGATATTGACACTGCGGCTCGACCAGCTTGCGCAGGCGTTCGCAGACGGCAATATCAGTCTGTCGGTGCTCACAACCGCGTCTACAAGGCTGGAGACCGAGGTTGAGACCATCGCGAGCACGTTAGCGAAGTCGGCGTCACAGAGCGCATTCGCCGACGTTTACGGAACCGATGACATTCGTTCTCTCTGGCAGGCAATGAACTTGGAGAAGAAGCGGACGATCTTGGACGCCCTCGTCACGGTGACGATCAATCCGACCAAAAGCGGGCGCACAACAGATGGCACGTACTTCCGGCACGAAGACATCGGAATCGATTGGAAGGTGCTTTCGTCCGACGGCTGAATTGTCGCGCCCTAGTGGCTATTAGCTGGTATCTTCGTTTACAAGCGCCAGGGTTGACGCAGGTTGGCAGTCAAGCACACAAGCCCTGGAACAACGTGCAGCAGAGAGACACCTTCTGGTGAACCTCCGCGAGGGCCGAGAGCGCCAACGTCTCGCTCGTCCTCGGGGGTAGTTCACAGCATTCAAGCTGTGGAGTCTCTGTGTCTGAAGAAAAAAATCCCTCCGAAGCCTGGCGCTCGGAGCGATCCCGGTTCGCATCGCTGAGTCGTTCCCGGCATCCGCGAGATCCGGATGTGTTGGCCGCAAGACAAAAAATGGCCAGTCTCAAGTGGTTGGCGGATGTCGAAGCGCTCGCGGCGAAAGCGCCTGCCTTGTCCGAGGAGCAGAGGGACCGGATCGCCGGTCTCCTGCTGTCCGGTGGGGGCAAGTGACCGATGTTGTTCTGCGGAAGAAGCAGCTCCGATACGCTTCAATCCTCTGAGGTTGTAGGACGTTCCGGTCGGGTCCCCTCGCCGTCAACTCGAAGCCGCACTCGGGCGGGTGATTCCGCGACCGCTGCGTTTAAACCCTCTGGGAAGCAACTTGAGTGGATCTTTGTCCTTGGGTACCAGGGTCTGCGCATGCAGACACAGACTCGCTCTAGTGGTGATAGAGGGTGAGAAATCAAAGGCCCTCGGACCGCCGGAGTCCAGATCTCTGTATCAACAGCGAACCTCGCACTGAAAAAGAGTTTCGTCGGTGTAGTCAGTGTGGACATCTCAAGCAAGTAGATGATTTCGCGGTCGACCGTTCGACCGAGTCCGGAAGGCGTGGCACCTGCGCAGCGTGCCGGGCCAGTTATGACCACGCTTGCTACCTGAAGATGACCCCGGGTCTTTCGGGATACAAGACACGTTGCAAGGCGTACGGCTTGCCGGTGGTGATAGAACACTTCACCCGCGAACAGCTGATAGATCGCTACGGCAATGAGTGCTACCGCTGTGGTGGGCCTTTCGAGCAGCTTGATCATGTCCTATGCGTCAGGGCGGGCGGTCCCCACACGCTGGCGAACACAAGACCTATCTGCGCCCGCTGCAATCAGCAGAAGTATCAGGCCGTCGACCGTCTGGTGATCGCTCGGATGCGAACTGATGTGGCGAACCGCAGAGCGGCGTAGACGGGTGCTGTCTGCGGTCCCAACCTCCCGTCCGCCAGTCGTCGTCCAAGATGAACACTTCGATGATGCCGGAACCTGTTTTTACGAAAGAACGGATGCCAGAGCACTCCGCCGGGTTGCGCAGTCACTGACCACGGACGAGGCGATCAACGGGTGTGGGCGGACGATCCCGAGGGGACCACGAGGTAGCGCCGGAGAGGTCCTTCGGACCACTATCCACTGTGGCCGGAAGTGGCTTTGTCCAATGTGCGCGTTCGCCGAATCGAAGCGAGAAGAGGTGCGAGTCCATCGCAGGTTGCGTGGGTGGACCCGTCTTGGTGGGTCGGTAGCACTCCTGACCTTGTCTCAGTGCCACACCGTTTCCGATGGACTGGAGGTCCTTTGGGACCGGTCGGATGCTGCGTGGTCGGCAGTGACTCAAGGATCGGGTTGGCGGCGAGATCGGCAGCAGTTTGGCATCAAGGGCTTTCTTCGGTTCACCGAGGTCGTCCACACGCCGAAGTCTGGGTGGAATGTCCACTCGCATGTGCTGCTTCTGCTGACCGAGTCGCTAAGCGAAGGCGCGCTGGCCGGGTTGAAGACGGCTGTCGCACATAGGCACATTCGTAGCCTTCGCGACAACGGCGGCGGCGCGGAACTAACCGGTCAGGACATCAGGGAGATGCAAGAGGGAACGGAGTACTCGCTGGCCGGGTACCTGACGAAGGGCACACAGGTGAGAAGGCGGTCCCTAGACGGCAGCAGAACACCGATGGCGATCCTCGAGGATGTCCACCGATACAGCGGGGACCTCGACCTGTGGAACGAATATTCCAGTGTCGTCAGTGGGACTAGGAAGGTCCAGTTCACCACGTCCAAGAAGATCGACGAGCTTTGCGGACTGACTGATGATGGGCGGTCTGCGGGGTTGTCTGTGGAAGGTAGGGAACTGTTAGTACCTGATTACCCTCCGACAGTTCCGACAGTTCCGGCGTGTCCAGGAGAGGCAATACGAACGCCACCCGTGAGTGGGCTGTACCACCCACTACCTGGGTTTAGTCGCATGAGGCCCCTTATAGATCAAGAAGGAGAGCAGGTGGCTGGCTCCGCCTCGACCTGTGGCACCCGGGAACGGCACTCGTGGCGTCGAAGTACAGGTATGTACCCGAGAAGTGCCACATGTGCTGGGGCGCTCGAACGAACCGAATTAGAGGTCGAGACTGGGTGGACCGTGGACGTTACCCGTTCGGCCAGACAGGAGGAAAAATGTCAGATACTCAGACGCCCGGCAGTTTTGGCGACGTCGGTGACCGAAGTTCGGATGGGCGTAGAGCTCCCATTGTTTTCCTTGAACCACGGTGCCGCGTCTGTCGGCTCGACAACGTCCGGCTGAAGGTCAATGACCTGCTCGCACGGGGGGTCGGCTACGCCAGGATCGTGCGGGCCTTGGCGGCGGAGAACAGCGAGCTTGACGAGCAAGACCGAGTGACAGTCGACTCGGTCAGGAATCACACGGCGCGGCACTTCCCGGTTCAAGATGCAGCGAGGTCGACGTATCGAGAGATCCTGGAGCGACGTGCCCGCGAGAATCAGATCGATTTCGAAAGCGGGGTAGAGAACGCCGTCACTCCAATGGCCCTTCTTGAGACGGTCATGGTGAAGGGCTATCAGGCACTGGTCGGCTCTGAGGCTCCTGTGAGTTTGAGCGCCGCGATGTCTGCTGCTGTTCGGCTACAGGAGGTGATGGAGACCCGAGGTGGGTCAACTGATGTCGCGGACGCGATGCTCAAGCTAGACCGAATTATGCATGCAGTGAAGTCCACTGTTCCTCCGGAGTTGTGGCCCGAGATTCTCGAAAAGATGAGGGAGGATCCGAGCCGGAGGGCTTTCGATGATGATGACGACGACGATGTGCGGGGCCCGAGGTCAGAACCTATGTGACCGGAACGAAGGAAACGGGCCGGTAGAGTCCGAAGATGCCGCATGAGCGCGAAACACCGGACCCGGTTACGGCCTTGGTGGATGCGCGTGCTCGCTACCCAAGCATCGGATCCGGAAGTTTTTATGACGAGGTCTTGGTCGAAGTCCAGGGCCGAGCGGCAGAGTCGGGTTGTCTGGGAAAAGCTGACATCGGAGCGCTTCTGCTCTGGAAGAGGCTGAACCTGAGTAGTCCTTGGACGCGAGAGTTGAACGAGATGCCTGACGCTCGCGTGAAGGCCGTCACCCGGGCAGCGTGCGATGTCGCAAAAGACGGTGACCTCTCGATACCTGAGGCTGCTTCTGCGGGTCGCATGGCACTCCTGGGGCTGCCCGGATGCACGAGCGGACCTGCGGTGCCGTCAACGATCCTGACCGCGTGTGCGCCGGATCGGATGGCTGTGTACGACCGTCGAGTTGTGGCTGCGCTGCGCGACCTCGGCTTCGGAGCGCCGGGCAGATACAGCCGGTATATGGCGACCGTGTGCGACATCGTAGCGATGGTTGAAGCTGGATCTGATCTGGTCTGGTGCCCTCGCGATGTGGACATGGCGCTGTTCATGCTGGGAGGCCCAGAGTGACGCCAGGAGCCATCTGAGGCAGGGGTGCGTGCGACCGACTTGAGCAGCGGTCGCGGTGGCTTCTCAGCATGCCTGGGGACGGTAGATGCCGTTGCTGAGTTGGTCGAAAGTAGGTTTGACACAAGTGAGTTTCAAATATAAAAAACTGAACCCCCTCCAGTGCAACAGCATTGAAGGGGGCTCGGTTCAATCTCTGCTACCCGCGATCAGAGCCATCGCAGCGGTCCTCGGGTAGCATCGACTGTGACACAAACAAATTGCAGGTGACAGCCTACCGGAAACGGCTGCGATCACGGAATTCCTGATCGGAGGGCACGGGTGGCGGCCAGGTGCAGAAAAACCTCTCGTGCCACCGGTTAGTTCCCGGGTGTAGTGAGAACAAAGAACGACAAGAGCTTCTTGTGGCGGTAGGTACTCAGGGCAGACCCACCTATCGAAGACGTCCAGAGCGATTGTGACGAGGCGGTGTCGAGGCCTCTCACCCAGCTGAAGCAGAAACCCGGCAACTGTGGCGAGCGAGTAATACCCGTGGCCAGCGTGTGGGTCAGCGGACACTCAAATAGGTGTCCGGTGACCTTCTTGTTCGACGACTAAGTCGAACAAGAGGCGGATACCTCATCTGTACCGAGAGACCCAGACATCACGCCCCTCCCCGAATAGTCACAGAACCTCGCGTTCTGGTGGCCGCCCACCCTCGTGGGCAGCTTTCAGCCTGTTCGGGGAGGGGCATATGACGTGTCCTATCTACCCGAGAGTCATTAAAGAACATCGGCGTAGGAACACTCCCCATCGTGATCAGGCAGTAAGACACCCGTCGACAAGATCGCTACTTTCGGCCCGATCAGTCCGACCCGGTACATAGGCCTTGATGTCGTCAGTCTCGTCGATCCGTCGATCTCGTGCTGTTGACATGGCACTGTGCAAGGGGGTCGGTTCCCAAGCGTGATGTCTGCTCGACGAAAGGCTAACTCCGTGACACAGCCGTACGGTTCGCCCACGAACCAATTCGGGGAAGGGCGACCTCCAGCTCGAAACAACAAGGTGACCTGGATCCTCATTGGCGTCATCGCCGTCCTGCTTGTTGCCCTGCTCCTAGTTGTTCTTCTCCTTGTGAATGCAGGTGATGACGAAACGTCGTCGGCCTCTGCTTCGAGTCGAACGCCTTCCGCAACCGCGCAACCGCCTGAGACGAGTCAGCCCGGCACGCCTCCGACGGGCATGGATGGGAACGGTTTCGTCGGGTCACACGCGCGGTGTGACCGCGGCGACATCGCCGTTGCGATAGGGCGCACCGCGGAGTCGCTCGT
Organism: Williamsia muralis NBRC 105860; assembly: GCF_001598915.1. Taxonomy (GTDB): domain Bacteria; phylum Actinomycetota; class Actinomycetes; order Mycobacteriales; family Mycobacteriaceae; genus Williamsia; species Williamsia muralis. Next base: position 62,757 of record NZ_BDAP01000006.1, read on the forward strand.
AGTGGTGTGCCAGGCAGTGTCGACTCCGTCTGCGTTCTACTACCGAGGAGTGCGCCTGAGCGACGAAGCCGAGAGCCAGGTCGACAACACTGAGCCCACGCCGGGTGGGTACCTCGCTACAAGCGGCGATGTCACGTACACCGTTGTCGCCGACGCTCTGACGATCAGGTCTGGAGAGTCCTTGCTCGCACGAGAACCGATGCTGGAGTACACGACGAACACCCCGATAGGTGGTTACAACCCGACGTCGACTACTCGGGCGACCCCCACGGCGTCGCGACCACCAGCTATAGCCCCGCCTGCTGAAGTTCGCGGCTACCCGGCTGCGCCGATTGCAGGGCAGGGCGTAGGAGAAGGTGAGCTACGTTTCACCGCGTCGCGGAGCTGGTTCATCAACTACGACGTCGACTGCAGCGAGATGGCCGAGCAAGGGACCATCGATCTGTGGACGGCGGCGGACCGAAGCCTCGATTTTATGCAGGTTTACCCGACTGCCCCATCCGGCACGACGCGAGTCCAGTCAGCCACTGGCCCGATGGTGGCGAAAGCGAGCGTCCGGCCAGATTGCACCTGGTCGATGTCAGTGGAGTATCAGTGAATCGGTGGTCTTTCGGTTCTCGTCCGTGAAGGATGTACCGGATGGTGTGACAGTTCGCGAGTTCGGGTGGGAGTCAACATGGCAGGTGCCAACTATGCCGCGTGTAAGTACAGCGTGACGATGAAGATATCGAGCGAAGCGGTGCTGAGCATGCTTCGTGGGCTTGCCCAGCACAATGAATCGGGATCTCACCCGCAGATCTCATGGGGCGGAACGAAAGCGAAAGACTGGGTAGTCGCAGGAAGACAAGCAACCTTCCGGTTCACCCGGTCCGGGGACAGGGCCGCATTTCTAGACGGTGCATCAGACCTACTGGTCTCGGGGACGTGGTCCGTTGTCCGGACCGACGACGATGACCCCGCGACGCCTCGGAGGGCGTCATAGTCGCGGCCTAACGCAGGCCAGCTGACCAGCCACCGATCACACGCGGGTATCGGGTCGCTCAGTGGCGCTGCTCGATCAACCTGTAGACGGTCGCACGGCTGACGCCGAACTCGTCCACCAGCAATGAGACGGGTTCGCCTGAAGCGTGCATCCGGCGCAGAAGATCGGCCTTCTGCTGTGAGAGAGCCTTAGGTCGCCCAATATCTCGCCCCCGGGCCTTTGCGGCGACACGTGCTGCGGCCCGTCGCTCCTTGCCCAGTTCAAGTTCGAGTTCGGCCAACGAGGCGAGCACGCCAGCGAGCATCCGACCTGCGGCAGTTCGGGTGTCGACGCCCTCTCGAATCGACCTCAGGGTGATATTTCTTGCCAGCAGGTCCCGGATCGTAGTCATCACCTCGGCTGCGTTTCGCCCCAGCCGGTCGATCCCGACGACCACGATGGTGTCGCCCGGTCGCGCGTAATCCAACAGCTCGGCGAGGCCTGGCCGGTTCGAATTACTGCCGGAGAGCTTGTCTGAGTAGATCCGCTCACTCGACACGCCTTCGGCTTTGAGCGCGTCCTGCTGCTGCTCGAGCGTCTGGTGCGTCGTTGAGACGCGAGCGTAGCCAAGGATCGTGCCGGTGGAGGTTTCGATCATGTCTTCATTGTCTCAGAAGCTGTTATGGAACACAATATTGAGACGGCACTTTTGGAACATCTTTTGAGACGAGCCCACCTGGGTTTACACATGCAAGAGGGTTGATCTGCCGGGCCGTCTCAGAACTTTAGTTTTGAGAGGTGCGCCCGGCCTCAATCCAAGCGCCAATAGCCTCCTCCAAGGCCTCGTCCGGTCGCAGGCCGAGTTCGGACACCATGGCCTCGTATTCTGCGCGGAGGATCGGACTCACCTTGCCCTTGACCTGAACCCGATCTCGAACAATCGGAGTCGGTGCGACCACGAGCGACCCTCGTTCGGCATCGAACTCGCGAAACAGCTGCTCGTAGTTCGCTTGCATGGGTTGCATCGGCTGCCCCGCGACGAACCATTGAAGCCGGGCGCACTTCTCTAAGGCCTTCGTGGCAATTCCGTCGTGATGGGCGTAGTCGTTGCGCATCTTCACCATGTCGCCGATCAACGGAGACAGAATGTCGTCGACAGTGCAGTCATGGGAGGCTGCGAGGCGGGGACGATAGCTTTTCTCCCACTTGGCAACCCACAGTGTCATCCACATCCCGGCAAAACGCCGCTGGGTCTCGGTTTCGCTCTCGGTCGCGCCCTGCGACACGTATTCCTGCATGGTGGCCGTCCCCGGATCCGTCGAGGTCAGCACGGTGGTGAACGGCAACGTGTTCGGCCCTGGGGTGTCAACAGGTTGCACGGTGAGCATGTCGAAGAAGAGTGGCGCAGGTGTCCGCCCCTTCGAGGTCTCCTGCATTCGCGGTACCCAGTGGTCTCGTACCGCGAGCATTATTCCGGTGTGGCCGAGACGCGCTGTAAGCACAAGCAGTTTCAGAGTCGTAACCATCTCGTCGACGACGTCCTCCGCGGTTTCCGTCGGCGGCAACAACTGGACCGCGTCTCGAGCTTTCCGAACGATCTCGATGAACGCCGTCACGGGAGCAGTCGACGTATCGCCTGGGTCGAGTGTGCTCGCGGCCTGGACCACCGGCCACAACAACTCGTGGAGGTCGGTGGTCTCCGAAGGTGTGTGTGCATTCCATAGCTCAAGCACGGGCTCGACGATGGTCGCGATGAACCCGCTTGATGCCTGGGCGTGCGGGAACGCGGGCTGCGTCCACATCGGCTTGATGCTGTCGTAGAGGTTGATTGGGGTAGTCAACGCGTGGGTCCACCGGACCACGGCCTCACCTGTCGCCATGAGTGGATGGTACGGAAGACGCCAATACCCGGAAATTCTTGTGGGGTTGCTCGTGACGGCTTCGTGTAAGTACAGGAGCACAGGGGGCGGTCTGGGTTCCGCACTGGGGATGACGGTAGGGCAATGGGCGAGGTGAGTTGGAAACACTTCTCCGAGCCATGCCTGGTAAGCCGGAAGCCGCCCGTGCACAGAGTCCGGTTTCAGTCGGGACTGATTGAAATCGATGGTGCGTGTGAGTTCCAGTAATGACCGCATTTCCTCCACGACCCGCGTCCGCATGGGCAAGGACGGTTGCCGCTGGATGGCCGCAGGTTGCGCCAGTAGGCGCGTTCAGTCATCGTGGCTGCGCCTGTGGTGAGCCCAAAATCGTCAACAACTGCGAGCGACTGCCGTAGGAGATCGATGCCGATAGATGTGCACTGCAAGGCGGCGTCCGCCGCCGTCCGGACAATCGTGAAATCGATGTCTCCATCAAACCTCGGTCGAACAGTTCGTCGGCTGTATTCCCTCTGCCAGACCGCGCCCGAATTGTGAATCGACAGTTGCGACGACTGAACGGTCCGGCTAGCGAACGCTGGATGGGCAGCGTCGGTGAGCAGGTCGTACCAGCCAGGGAGTTCCTGATTGCCGGTTGCTCGCGCGAGATGGTCAAGGTAGGTCAAGATGCTCTTCGCGGAAGGTGTTTTCTTTTCTAGCCACTTCAGCCTTGACCCGTAGGATGCTTGTGTCAGCTCAGGGTCCAGGAGTTCCCTCAGGTCCCAAGGCCGATCCACGCCGTCTGGTAGTCCCTTGGCTTCAGCCCACTTGGCGGCCAAGTGCTTGCTCTCGTAGTGAATGCAACCGACATCTTCGATGAGTGCACGAGTCATCACCGGCAGCTCCGCGGTGAATGGCTGCTGGAGGCAAGCGAGACTGGCCCGGCTGAGATCTATGAACCGCCAGGCGTGTACAAGCCACCAGGACACTAGTCGCGAGTGAATTTCGGGGAAAAAAGTGTTCCAGATCCGGCGCGTCCATCGGCTTCGCGGTCCACGCCATCGATACAGAAGACTTTGTCCGAACCGTCGAAACCGGCACAAGCCCAGTGTCCACTGCGGTAGTCGTCCGTGGCTTTGAGTTGGAGGTGCTCGGTGGGTGTGAGCGGGCGGAGGTGGACCTCGAGGGTGACCGCGTCTTCTGTCTGATCGATGAGCTGCTGTAAATGGCCTTCGAGTGCCCCGATGCGGCGAAGACGTTCGGACCCAAGAGCATCTTCGAGCAAAGCTTTGTTTTCGCTCAATGTGACTGTCTCGCTGCTACGAGCCGCATTACTGAGACCTGCGAAGACGTCTACGTAGTTCACCGACTGTGTAAGGGTCGGGCCTGCGCCGGTGGGCCATCACGTGGCAGTTAGCGCACAGTGGCACCAGGTCTTTCACGGGATCCACCTGATAGTTACTACCAATCTGTGACACCGGCACTGTGTGGTGCACCTGGATGTAGCCGTCGCCGATGTCTCCATACATTTGTTGGAAGTCGAGTCCGCACGCCTTGCACTTGGATCCGTGCTTTGCGATACACGCCTCGCGGGCTGCTCGGCTTCGCTCGTACTTGTTGACCAGCACAGTTCGAGTCGATCCCTCGGGGTATGTACCCGGGGCCTCGTCATCGAACGGCGTGGACGGAATGGCCGCCGTCCACAGCTGCCTTATCGCCGGGATATCCGCCGGATTGATACGCGCCCCGGAGTTGCGGATCCCTCGCCATGCAGTTCTCGGTGCCGCGCTCTCAAGGGTGACAACATCAATCAGGTCCGACTCCGGTAATAGCAGGTCCCAAGTGATGTCTATTCGATTCGTCGTCCTCGAGGAGTCCTTCGGATCTGTCCCTCGCCAGGGAGCGGATTTCACGGTCGCGTGTCCGAGAATGCCTCGGCGAGTGGGATCGATGCCACCCTGCAAGAACAACCATGCCTCGACGCCTTGGCCGATTCCGGTCGTTCGATTGCCGATTGACCAGTCGACTTCCTGTGGCCCGTTGTCGCGGACCTGCGCTGCGTACGTGTCGTAGTCGGGTGACCACCCGTTCCACTTGCCCGGGTTCCATGTCAAAAGGATTGAATCCACGCTCCCAGCGTGTCATACCGCGTGTTGATGAACGTCGTCATGAAAAGGTTGCTGCATGGTCAAGTACGGGCCGGAGGCCTATGCGTCCGATGAGGTTCTGTGGTGGGACCTCGAGAAATGGCCGAACAGCGACCGCGACTACGGCGACGAGCGCCGGATCGCGGCTTATCTTGCGTGTAATCGAAGTGTCGGGGACATCTTCACAACTGACGAACTGCGGGGCGTGCTCGGCACTCAGGGAGAGCGGAACAAAGCTGAACACTTTCAGAGGCGCATCAGGGAGCTACGAAGCGCCCGAGATGGCTGGAAGATCACGAGCTGGAAAGACGACCGCACCCTGCAGCAGGAGCACTACCGTCTCGATGTTGTTGGCTGGCATCCCGGGCTTGGGCCTCGTCCCAAGAACGCAAACAACATCAGCAAGAAGTTGCGGAGCGCGATCCTCGAGCGCGATGGCAGCCGCTGCCAGCTCTGCGGCATCGGCGATGGCGAGCCATACCCAGGAGATCCTGACCAGGTAGCAGCGATGACGATCGGTCACGTGATTCCAGGTGATCGCGAGGGCTTGGCCGAACCCGGGAATCTGAGGGTCGAATGCAGGTGGTGCAACGAACCGAAGCGTTCTGAAGGCATCGACCCGCCGAGCGCCGAGGAGATGTGGAGCATCGTCAGGCCGCTCAAGACTGCAGAGCTGAGGCGTCTCAACTCCTGGCTTGTGAAGGGCCACCGAACTCGTGACCGAGTGGACGAAGTTTATGACCGCATCCGCAAGCTGGCTCCCGAGGAAAAAGAAAAACTCGAAGCACGAATCGCAGACGCTCTCAACGGACGCCGCTCGTAGGGAAGATCAACGACTTGCTGAGACCGGAATCCGATCTAGGTCTACAGCGAGCGGGGTGTTTGTGATCGCCGCAGCGATTGCCTTGCCTAGAGCAGCGGCGACTGGTGGCGGAAACGCGTTGCCGACCTGACGGTAAGCAGCGGTCTTGCGCCCGTAGAACTTCCAGGACCGAGGGAAGCCCTGTAGTGCAGCAGCCATCCTTACAGTTAGACGCGGTACCCCATCGGTGGGGAATTCAGGGCCAGGAGCTTCTTCGGCAAGGCTGCTGCCGTTGACTCCCATCATCGCCCATGCCTGGCGTGCTCGTGTAGGTCCGAGGTCAGGCCCGCCGTGTTTCTTTGATCCTCCGACGAGGGTTGGTCCGACGCCATCGGCGCGCTTAGCCCAGGCGTGTGCCCCCGCCCATCCGTTCTCGGACATATAGGGGTAGAGCGCATCGCCGACGGTGGGTGGACTACCAACCGGCGCTGGCCAAGCAAAGTTCGCGGCGTACTGCGTCTGCAGCGCAACGAGAACGAACCGTGGTCGAAGCTGAGCGACACCGTGCTCGCTCGCGTTGATCAACTGCCAGTGGGACATGTAACCCCACTCTTCGAGGGTGTTGATGATGTCCTGCCGGTAAGGCGCGAACCGCGCAGTCGACAGGCCCTTGACGTTCTCGAGGAGAACGGCCTTCGGCTTCGTCACTTCAACGAGACTCAGGGCGGTCGAGAAGAGGTCACGTTCGTCGCCCGCGCCGAGTTGCTTTCCCGCGACAGAAAACGGGGGACAGGGCACGCCTCCTGCGAACAGGTCGACCCCCTCGTAGTCGCGACCGTCCAGATCCTTGACGTCCATCTCTCGGACTGTCCACCGGCGTGCCTTCGCCAGCTTGGTGTGAGACCGATTCAGTCTGAGCGTCTCGCAGGCGTGCGAGTCGTTCTCCACAACGGCGAGGTGCTTGAACCCAGCCTGTTCAAGGCCAAGGGCCTGTCCGCCTGCACCTGCACATATCTCTAACGAAGTCAGCACTAGGCAATCGTTTCATGACGCTCGGACATCGCGTTAACGACACGCTGCCACGAGCTGGTGTCAAGCCACAGCACAACCCGGGCACGATCTTTCACGTTCTGAACGACCCCACCTTGGTCGGGGAACTGCCGGTCGGTGGCTGCGGATACGGTGTCGATCAACCAACATGCAGGAGGCTCAAGAATGTCCCGCGCCTACGACTACCTATTCGCCATCCACGTCTTGAAAAACGAATTTGGGGTCGACTTCGCTCTCGTCAACACGGGTGGGGGATGCATGGCGTTGGAAGGCGTCCTGGAGACAGGCCACAGTGTGCTAGTAACCGACTATGCCAACGACCTGGCCGATGATCCCGAAATGCGAGAGGGCTGGCAGGTAGGCATCTATACAAGGGAATCAGACTATCCGGGGGATGCGGATGCGTGTGTGGCCGTCGTGGGTGCCGAAGATCCATCTGTTGAGGCGCTCGTCGACTGTTTCACGCAGGCGCTGCGAGAGGCAGTGTCGTCATGATGGGTTCTAGAAGAGACTAGATCTCAGCAGAACACGGCGCAGGGTTACTACCAGTCCACAAGGGACTGAGCCATGACTGCGTAGTCACGAAGGCGTCCCTGGCCAGTAACTTCGTCCCATGCGGCCTGCTGTCCGGGGTTTTTTTCGGCTGCAACCGCTGTCGCGAGTTCGGCGTAGGCAATGTGGTAAGTGACGTCCACCTCACCAGTTCCACGAGCAATCGACGCGAGTCGTGTTGGCAACGGTTCTGCCGTGATGGTGGCGAGATGCGGCAATCGACCTCTTCGATGACGAATCATGTTGCCGTTCTCGTGTCGGATGTTCTGGACGCGGTCCGACCGGATAGTCCATTTGCACGCCAGCGCGGCGTGAAGCCAGGGGTGGTCGGTGAGAGTGGGCGTTCCGAAGATGCCTACCAGAACATCTGGGGTGATTAGGTAGTCCGTCCCGATGGTCACGCGCAGGTTGGGGTTGTCCTCTATGGCTGCCTGGACACCGGCAAGGTGTTGATACTGCGCGTACTCCATGATGTTCCGGCCACGACGAACTTGCCAGTCCCGCTTCGGATCGAGCAGCGGAAGCTGGGCTGCGAGTTCTTCGCACACTGCCTGTTCAAGCGGGCCCCCGGGGCTCGGAGGCGGAGTGGTTGCGGGGCTCAGCATGCTCACGTTGGGGTTAGGGTCGCCCAGTTGATCGAGGATGGTCGCCGCGAGCCGCAAGCTGGTCGCGTTGTCAACGTCTGCAGAGTTGGGGACCCAGGCCCAGTTAAGCTTGTTCTTTGCACTGCGTTTCCAACCGAGGAGCGTCGGCGCGAATGATGAACCCACAGGGGGACCGTATCGGCGGTCGCTCTGAGATCTTGGGAGGCGCGCACCGTTCAGGGCGTGAATGTGCGCCGGTAGTATTCTCGCGCGATGGATGCTCCGCGTGACGAAGAATCGACGGTGTGGCTCGAGGACGCCGTAGGGAACGCCATCGGTATTTCGCGATTTGCCGACGGCGATGATCCCCGAGTGCTGCTCACGGTCCCCGCGCTAGGGCTCAAGCGTGAGATCGACGCTGAGGATGCGTCCAGGCTGATTCAGATGCTCCAGACCGGAATGTCGTTCAGTGAGATCACTGGTGATCGGTCGTTCCGGCTGGACTTGAACGAGTTGTAGGCAGGGGATCAGTCCATCCGCGATGCCGGAGGGCTGCGAGAACCTGTTCGACACAGTTGTCGAAGTCGGCTCTCAACTCAAAGTCCCAGAACCGTAGAACAGTCCAGCCCAGGTCTCGGAGCGCGTCACTCGCGACGACGTCCCGAGCTTGGGTGCGCGCGATCTTCTCCCGCCAGTACGCCGTCGCATTCGAGGGGTCGAAGTGGTCAGGGTGCCCGTGCCAGTAGGCACCATCGACGAAGACCGCGACTCTCCATCGCGTGAACGCGACATCGGGTTTACCAGGCAGATGGCGGGTGTGGATCCGGTAGCCAGTTGCTCCAGCCGCGCGCAACCCTGCTCGGACAGCTAGTTCAGGTTTCGTGTTCTTAGACCGGATTGCGGACATGACGCGCGACCGTCCATCAGGACTGAGGTGATCCGCCATGTCGTCAATCTTGTGTGGGCACGATGGCAGTCGCAGACTCGGGTTGATCGTTCACCTCGACCAGTTCGAGTTCCCAACGCACCATGTGCAGCGCGGCCTGTATCGCGTCGGTTGCGACCTTTGGGAGATGATCCATTCTGGTTAGACGTCGAAGTTGTGCCCGGAGTTCCGGACGAGCAGATTCCGCGGCTTAGAACGCGGACTCACCCGTCTAGACAAGAATTGAATCACCCGCGCGGGCCGTCGACGACGGCCAGGATCGCAACTCGCAGTTGGCCTTGAACTACTCTGCCAGTCATGTCGCGCCCGATTGGTGTTGCCCGGTCCGAGTGGGAAGGTCTGCTGCCCAAGCGTAAGGAGCCATCGGCGGTTCCAGTGGTGGTTCTCTTGGGACCCGTTGGAGCAACCCAGGCAGCACCGGTGCGGGTAACTGCCGATGACGGTTTCGACTACTTCATCAAGGTGCAGGACATCTTTACCTCTGTCAGAGATCGGATGTCGGTAGCTACCGAAATGCTCGTCGCTCGATTCGGTTCTGTGATCGGTGCGCCGACGTGCGACGCCGCCATCATCAGGATTCCCGACGAGCTACATGGGGAGGAGCTTAGGCCCGGGATTAAGCTCGATTCGAGCTACGCCCACGGTAGCCGTGCGCTCGATCATTGCGTAGAGGGCCGAGACGGGCTGCAAAGCCGAACGCGGAACAGCAACCGCCAGCGGCACGTCGGTGTTTTCGCAATTTACGACCTGTTCTACGGGTCGGATCCGCAGTGGCTGTACGACACGGACAACGACCGAAGCACGTATTCGCACGATCACGGACTCTATCTGCCGCCCGCCATGAACGCCGGGTGGACGGACCAGGACCTTCAGCGCGAAGTCGGGACGCCTCGGTTGTTGCCCGTTCCGGCGCACGGACTTGACCAGGCCGAACTAGAGAGGGTCGCAGCAGCACTTAGGGAGCTTTCGAGAGCGCAGATCTTGTCCGTCCTAGCGGAAGTGCCACAAAGTTGGAATGTCGCGGATACTGACCTTGAGGCACTCGGCTGGTTTCTAGAACAGCGTGCGCCTGCGGTAGCTGGTCGACTTGATCGCCTGAGGAGTTAGGAATCGTATGCCAAGGTACGAGTACGCCGTGGTCAGGTGCGTTCCCGAGCCGAGGACCGGCGAGTTCGTAAACGTGGGTGCGGTCGCGGGCTCCGCAGAAGAAGGCGACTGGGACGTGCGCCAGATTCAGAACCCTCGGAGAGCTGCGAAACTCTGCTCGGCAGAACAACTAGCCGTCGTCGCCGAGTTCATAGCTCAACTGAGTAGCGACATCGAAGAGTCATCCGAGTCGCTAATCGAGCTGCCCACTGACTGGCTTAGCAGTCTGCGGGCAGAGCGTCGAAATATTATTCAATTGAGCGAACCTGGGGTTGCAGTAGCCGACAGCGCGGCCAGCGTTCTTGATGTGGTTTTCAAGCGCCTGCTCGTAGACATCGAAGCCACGACACGCAACAGCATCAGTAAGCGAACGCTGCTGGCGCACCTTCGTAGGTCATTCGGTTCATTCGTGCCTGGGATCCACGTCGTCGAACGTCCAGACCTCGTAGTGGGCGACCGGATCAGAACACGCGTCGACTTTGCGGTCGGCAATACGCCGGAGTTGCTGACACAAGCGTGGAGCTTCCAGCGAGACAACGTTGGCGAGGTGGTCAGCGACGTCAAAGCCTGGGGGTACGCGATGGACAGGTTCAGGTCCGGTCGACAGGGGGCAATCCTGGTTCCTCCGGGCGAGGCGCAGGGATTTAGCGTTGAACCCGACATCGATGTTCAAGTGTTGTTCGCGAAACCTCAGACCGATAGGCAGGTTGAAGCCTTCGAGGAGGCCGCAGAAGTGTTCACCCAGCTGGGCGTCGGTTACACGAGTAACGAACAGCAGCTCGCTGACCACGCGAGAAGGCTAGTCGGTGCCGCTTAGTCCGCGCACTTAGGTTATCGCTGCGCTGGATAGCGACGGCTGCGGACGCCTCTGTCTTGATCAGCAGGCCAGCCGTGGCGGTCTGCTTATTTTAGGGGAAGGCCCGCAGGTGACGCCGCCTGAGCCACGGCTGCACCTGTTGCCGAAGAAGCTGCTGCGTCCGAGTTCATTGGTGTCTTTAGCAAGTATCAGGTAAATCGGAGTTCCTGCGTACTCTGGTGCTCTCGCTCGTCAGCTCCCATTCGCCTGAGGCACTCAATCTCGTCCTGGTCGACTTCAAGGGTGGGGCAACGTTTCTGGGCCTCGACTCGTGCCCGCATGTGGCAGCCGTCATCACCAACCTCGAAGAAGAGTTGTCGATGGTCGACCGGATGCGCGACGCGTTGTCGGGGGAGATGAACCGGCGTCAGGAGGTGCTTCGCGCGGCGGGGAACTTCGCGAACGTGGGGGAGTACGAACGTGCGCGCGCCGCGGGTGCGCCGTTGGAACCGCTCCCGGCGTTGTTCATCGTCGTCGACGAGTTCTCCGAACTGCTCGCGCAGAAGCCGGATTTCGCGGACCTGTTCGTGGCCATCGGACGACTGGGCCGGTCGCTGCACATCCATCTGCTCCTTGCTTCGCAAAGGCTCGAAGAAGGAAAGATGCGAGGCCTGGACAGTCATCTGTCCTACCGCATCGGACTGAAAACCTTTTCCGCCAACGAGTCCCGATCAGTACTCGGTGTACCCGATGCCTATCACCTGCCCAACGTGCCGGGATCGGGCTACCTCAAATGTGATTCGGCGGAACCGATTCGATTCAACACGTGTTACGTGTCGGGTCCGTACTCGCCGCCGGTCGCGGCGGGCGCCGAGCACACCGCGTCGTCGGGCGGCCCGGTGGGCCTGAAGATGTTCACCGCCGGCCCTGTGCCACTCGACCCCATCGTGCCCCCGGCTGCGGCCGAGGTGGCCGGCCCCGACCCTGCCGGTGATCCGGAACCGCCCGCACCGAATTCCAGAACGCTGCTCGAGATCGTGGTGGACCGCATCGCCGGGCAGGGACGTCCGGCGCATGAGGTGTGGCTGCCGCCATTGGGTCAACCGCCGACCATCGACATGCTGGCCCCGCACTGGCGGACCCCGCAGATCGGTCGGCTGGTGTTCCCGATCGGCATCGTGGACCGCCCGTACGACCAGCGGCGCGACGTTCTCACCGTCGATGTCGCCGGATCGCGCGGCAACGTGGCGATCGTCGGTGGACCACAATCGGGTAAGTCGAATGCGGTGCGCGCGTTGATCGTTGCGGCGGCTGCCACCCACAGTCCGGCGCAGGTCCAGTTCTATTGCCTCGACTTCGGCGGCGGCAGTCTGGCCGGGATCGCCGGCCTGCCGCATGTCGGATCGGTTGCGAGCCGCTCGGACATGGATGCCGTGCGGCGGACGGTGGCCGAGGTCGCAACGGTGATACGGCAGCGGGAACTGCGCTTTGCCGAACTCGGCATCGAGTCGATGCGCGACTATCGCCAACGCCGCCTTGCCGGTGACGCATCGGTGCAGGCGGATGTCTTCGGTGACCTTTTCCTGGTCGTCGACGGCTATTCGGTGATCCGCGGCGAGTTCGACTTCCTCGACGAGCAGATCAACACCATTGTGGCGCAGGGGCTCTCGTATGGGGTCCACGTAGTGCTCACCGCTGCCCGCTGGGCCGAGATCAGGCCGGCCGTCAAAGACCTCATCGGCAGCCGCCTCGAACTGAGACTCGGCGACCCACTCGACTCGGAGATGGGCCGCAAGGTCGCCGGACTCGTGCCCGAGGGCAGGCCCGGGCGTGGTCTGACCGCCGAGCACCTGCACATGCTGATCGCTCTGCCGCGCACGGATTCCGACACCTCGCTCGATTCACTGAGTGCGGCCGTGGCGCAGACGGTGCAGCAGCTGGTGGCCGTCTACCCCGGTCAGCAGGCCATGCCGGTCCGCAAACTCGCCGCTCATCTGGAACGGTCCGAGGTGGTGGCACGGGTTCACGACGCCGGGATCGAGCTGACGGCCGGTGAAGTCGCGATCGGTGTCGGCGAAGCCGAGTTGGCCCCGGTCATCCTGGACTTCCGGGTTCAACCACACTTTCTGGTCTTCGCCGACGTGGAGCACGGGAAGACCACGCTGCTACGCAACATCGTCGCTGGTCTGGTCGAGAACAGCACGGCGACGCAGACGAAAATCGTCCTGGTCGACTATCGGCGCACCATGCTCGGTGTGATCGACACCGATCACCTCGCCGGGTATGCGAGTTCGGCCCAGACCCTCACCCCGATGGTGAACGAGTTGGTGGCGTTCTTCACCGCCCGGATCCCCGGGGAGAACGTCACCCAGCAGCAACTCCGTGACCGCAACTGGTGGTCGGGGCCGGACGTGTACATCATCGTCGACGACTACGACATGGTGGCCACCGGAAGCGGAAACCCGTTGAGCCCGTTGCTCGACCTGCTGGCCCAGGCCCGCGACATCGGCCTGCACCTCATCGTCGCGCGCCGTTCTGGCGGCGCCGGACGAGCTCTGTTCGATCCGATCATCGGGCGTCTCAAAGACCTGTCCACCGATGGGCTGCTGATGAGCGGTGACCGCGACGAGGGGTACCTGCTGGGCCGGGTGCGGTTGCAGCGCCTGGTACCGGGTCGGGGAGAACTGGTGTCCAGATCGCGACCGCAGGAAATGATCCAGGTCGCCCACATGCCGCCGTTGTGATGACACCCGACGTGAGAGACAAAGAGCCCGCGGCGTCGCCGACGGTCCGACCGATACGGATGGTGGTCGCCGACATCGCCTATGACGACGTGGTGGTTGCCGGGCGTGAACCCTGCTCCGTCAAAGCCCTTGTCCGCGGCATCAACGGATCGTCGGTGGCCGTCGACGGGGTGAGGATTTCTACCGCGGCGGCATGGTCAGAGGTGTTCGCCCGAGCGCTCGAAGGCCTCGGGGCCGTGGAGCTGGCACACCCGACGACATGGGGTGTCCGACGGACCGAGATCTTGCGGCAGGCGGCGCAACCCCACTGTGGCCATCTGGTGCTGACACCGCGTGCTTCGGTCATCGCCGAATCGCATCTGGGATCTTCCACGCAGCGGGCACTGGTGATCGAGGTCCACTCCCGGATCGACATCCATGAGATGGATCGGTCAGCCGGCAGCTGGACCGTTGTCGGGACCTCGGTGGCCACTGCCGAGACGGTTGCTCTTCGACTGGGTGACATCGTCGACAACCGCGTCGAGGCAATCCTCGTCGATGGCACCGACCCAGCGGCAGTTGCGGAGGTTCTGCGGTGTTGCGAAGTCCACACAGTGGTCGGTCGGGTCGCGGCAGTGCAGCGATCACTGATCCACCGCTTCGGTGGCGCCGCATTGCCGGTGGACGAGGGCATTCGCGAACCGCCGACCGATGGCCGGACGCCGGTGCGCCGACGAGTCGCCGGGGCCGTGGCAGCGACCGCGGCTGTGGTGATCGCAGTGGTGGTGATCGCGTTGATGGTCGACAACGGACGCGCCGGTGTGCCGCCGCCTGCGGACCGCGAGGCCCAGCTCGGGCGCGTCGCCGTGACCGTGCCCGTCGAGTGGCGCGAGAGCTCGGAGCCAGCAGCCGAAGGTGTTGTGTCCCGCACCACCTTCGCTGCACCCGGCGACGACCGGCGGATCATCGTCTTGCAGAACACGGTGCGCAACACGTCGACCCTGGCCTCGGTGGCGGGCAGCCTGCGCAATCGCATCGGGCAGCGCGGCGACGACGTCGTCCAGGAGTTCTCAGCCAGCACGCGTTACGCAGGCCGGGAGGTGATCAGCTACCGCGAGGTGCCCGTCTCCGGAGGGCCGATCAGGTGGTACTTGCTGGTGTCGGCGGGGTTGCAGGTGAGTGTGGGATGTCAGGGCGGATCCGCAGGTGAGACGATCGACGAGCAGTGCCGGGTCGCGGTGGGTGCGGTGCGGATAGGAGCGCCATGACGTTCGAGTCCGCCGCACGGCCGGCGCCGGTCTGCGGCGTTTTGACCTGTCGACTGCCCGGCCGGTACTGTTGACCGTTGGTGCGCGACCGCCTGTAGCCAGGTGTAGTCGAGGCCCGGGTCCCCACTGGTCGCCGGGAACTACCTCTGCCGTGTTCCAGACCAGCTCCAGTTCACCAGACATGAGGACTATCTGTGCCTACTTACACCCCGAAGGCCGGTGACATCACCCGTACGTGGCATGTCATCGACGCCACCGACGTGGTGCTCGGCCGCCTCGCTGTGCAGAGCGCGACGCTCCTGCGCGGCAAGCACAAG
Organism: Williamsia muralis NBRC 105860; assembly: GCF_001598915.1. Lineage (GTDB taxonomy): Bacteria > Actinomycetota > Actinomycetes > Mycobacteriales > Mycobacteriaceae > Williamsia > Williamsia muralis. The sequence continues at coordinate 77,905 of NZ_BDAP01000006.1, forward strand.
CCGACCTACGCACCCCACATGGACGGTGGCGACTTCGTCGTCATCATCAACGCCGAGAAGGTTGCCGTCAGCGGAAACAAGCGCGACGACAAGCTTGTCTACCGCCACTCGGGATACCCGGGCGGCCTGAGGTCCCGCACTGTCGGTGAGTCGCTGGCAACCCAGCCGGAACGCCTCGTCGAGAAGGCGATCGTCGGGATGCTCCCGAAGACCAAGCTCGGGCGGGCCATGGCCTCCAAGCTGAAGGTCTACGCAGGCCCCAACCATCCCCACACGGCGCAGCAGCCCGTGCCCTTCGAGATCACCCAGGTTGCCCAGTGACGGCGCCGGAGGAGCAGAACGTGTCCGATGTGAACGAAGCCGAAGCAGTGGCTCCCGAAGTGGTCGAGGCCGAGGTCGGCGCTGACGACTACACCGTGGACGACACCACCGCAGACGTTGCCGACGAGCCGGCCGTCACCCGCGCGCCGATCGATCTCGATCGCCCGATCCAGACCGTGGGCCGTCGTAAAGAGGCCGTCGTCCGCGTCCGGATGTCACCGGGCACCGGTGCCTTCAAGTTGAACGGCCGCACCCTGGAGGAGTACTTCCCCAACAAGGTGCACCAGCAGCTCATCAAGGCGCCGTTCGTCACCGTCGAGCGCTCCGACGCTTTCGACATCGCTGCCAATCTGCACGGTGGCGGACCTTCGGGACAGGCCGGCGCTCTGCGTCTGGCCATCGCTCGTGCCCTCATCGAGGTCACCCCAGAGGATCGCGGAGCCCTCAAGAAGGCCGGCTTCCTCACCCGTGACCCGCGTGCGGTGGAGCGCAAGAAGTACGGCCTCAAGAAGGCCCGTAAGGCTTCGCAGTACAGCAAGCGCTGATTTCTTCAGCCCGCAAGAAACACCAAGTCGAACTTGGCACAGGCAGGCGTTCAGTTTCACTGGACGCCTGCCTGTGTATTTAGAGCGAAGGATGTCAATGGGGCACCTGTTCGGTACCGATGGCGTACGTGGTCTGGCAAATGCCGACCTGACCCCCGAGTTGGCGCTGTCGCTGTCGCAGGCAGCGGCACGTGTACTGCCGCAGGATCGGTCCGGGTCCGGCCGCCCCACAGCGCCGGCCTCTGGCCGCCGCCCCATAGCGATCGTGGGCCGGGACACGCGGGCGTCGGGGGAGATGCTCGAAGCCGCCGTCTGTGCCGGTCTGACCGCGGCGGGTGTCGATGCCCTGCGAGTCGGCGTCGTTCCCACCCCGGCTGTTGCGTATCTGACCGACTTCTACGACGCTGCCTTCGGCGTGATGATCTCGGCCTCGCATAATCCCATGCCCGACAACGGGATCAAGTTCTTCGCCGCTGGTGGGCACAAACTCGCCGACGCCGCCGAGGACGCGATCGAGTCCGCGCTGGACACCGTGTTCGACCGGCCGACCGGTGCGGATGTCGGCCGCGTTCGCGATGCGCACGATGGACTCGACGCGTACCTGACCCATCTGTCCGCAGCTGTGGACGTCAACTTGAAGTCGGTGACCGTGGTGGTCGATTGTGCCCATGGCGCCGCCTATGCGGCTGCGCCACGTGCCTATCGCGCTGCCGGTGCCACCGTGATCGCGATCAGCGCGAACCCCGATGGCGAGAACATCAACAAGGATTGCGGCTCAACACATCTCGATCGGGTTCAAGCAGCAGTTCTGGAATACGGGGCCGACCTCGGACTCGCTCACGACGGCGACGCGGACCGCTGCCTCGCGGTCGATGCCGCGGGACAGGTCGTCGACGGCGACGCCATCATGGCCGTCTTGGCCAGTGCCATGAAAGATGCCGGCCGCCTCAAGGACAACACCCTCGTCGCCACGGTGATGAGCAACCTCGGGTTGCATCTGGCGATGACCGACGCCGGGATCACTGTGCGTACCACCGCCGTCGGTGACCGCTACGTCCTCGAGGAGCTCCGTGCCGGCGGATTCTCGCTCGGTGGCGAACAGTCGGGACACGTGGTGATCCCTTCGCACGGCACCACGGGAGACGGCATCCTGACCGGGCTTGCGTTGATGGGCCGGATGGCCGAGACCGGTAGGTCGCTGGCCGATCTGGCATCCATCATGAGTGCGTTGCCGCAAGTCCTTCTCAACGTGCGGGTTGCCGACAAAAACGTTGTGGCCGAGGCAGCTTCGGTCAAGCAGGCAGTGACCGACGGTGAGGCCGAACTCGGCGCCACCGGACGAGTGCTGCTCCGGCCCTCCGGTACCGAGCAACTCGTGCGTGTCATGGTGGAGGCAGCCACCACAGAGCAGGCGCATTCGGTGGCCACCAAAATCGCGGCCGCTGTCGAGTCTGCCTGACTTTGCCACCCGTGAGCGCTGTCCTGTTCGACTTCTCGGGCACCCTCTTCCGGTTCACCGAACGGTCCGAGTGGTTCACACGCCTGCGCCAGGAATCCGGGGAAGAGTTCGAAGGAGAGGCGCAGTCCGAGATCATCCGAAGGATGACCGCTCCGGTCGGGATGCCGCCGGGTCTGCCTACCGAAGACGAATTCGCATGGGAACGAAGAGATCTGGACCCGCTACTGCACCGTAGGGCTTACTTGTCGGTTCTGAGGGCATCCGGACTCACGTTGCCCGGTCATGCGGAATTGTTGTACGAGCGGGTGGTCGATCCGTCGTCGTGGAAACCGTATCCGGACACCGGAGACTGTCTGCGGCGACTCCGGGAACGCGGAATCAAGGTGGGGGTCGTCAGCAACATCGCGTTTGATGTCCGCGCGGTGTTCGACATACATGACATGGCCGGACTCGTCGACGACTTCACCCTGTCCTTTGAGGTCGGTGTCACCAAACCCGATCCGCGAATCTTTACTCTCGCTGCGGGTCACCTGGGTGTTGACCCCGTCGATGTGTTGATGGTGGGTGACAGCGAAGAGGCTGACGGTGGTGCCCGGGCAGTGGGATGCCGGTTCGCGCTGGTCGAACCTGCGCCTGTCGAACAGCGGCCACACGCGCTCCTTGACGCGGTGTCCGGCTTGCTCGGGCAATAGAACGGAACCTCTCCATGCCCCGCAACGTCTGATTTCGGGGAGGCATCATGAGCGAGCAGACGTGGATGGACACATCCGCGGTACAAGGGGTCGGCGAGGTATTTCGGAGTGGTGCCCGGGCGGTCGAGGTCGCTGCGGGTGCTGTCGCCGACTGCTCGTTCGGCTCACACGCGGGAACGCGGTACGCGACCCACGGCGAGCAGTATGCAGCTGGACTGCTTGCGGTGGTGTCATCGGTGAACCGCTTCGTCGAGTCGTCGCGGAGCATCGCCGGGGGACTCTTCGATGCAGCCGCAACGCTGACAGGCGAGGACGTGGTGAATGCTGCGACGTTCGACCCCGCGACCACCGGGAATGGCGGCCTCCATGGGTGAGACGCCCGGTCTCGCACAACAATTGACGGACCAACGGTCGGCGGCGGAGAACAGCGTCCGCTTCTTCGACAACGTCGGCCCGCTGGCGCGGCGGCTGGGGATGGAAAACGTTCCCTCCGGTGACGTGTGCCGGAATCGCCTGCTCGAGACCGAGGACCTGGACACCGACACGCTGCGAGCCGACGGTCGAATCGTGTTGGGCCTTCAGACCGTCGCGGCGGCCGAACTGCAGAATCAGACCGGCCAGGACGCCGTACTGGGAACCTGTTGGCCCACGGGGTCCGGCATCGTCGCCCGCACTCGCCTTCAGGACGCGCACATCCCGCGCGCGACGGTTGATGTGGCGGCGTTGGCGGACATCGGCTCTGGGATGGTGGTGGCTGCCGACGCCATCGAGGCGGCCCGGTTGGCCAAGTTCTGGTGCGTCGCCGCCATCACACCCGACACTCTGCTCGGGATCCCGATCAGTTCATGGCTGACACTGGTCACCACCCCGGGTTCGCCCGCCGCCGAACTGACAGCTGCGATCGACAGCACCGTCGCGTTGTTCAACACCGCCGTCACCTTGTGCGACGACGCCATCGATGCGGTTCTCACCGGGCTGTGTACGGCGATGGCACAGGTGGACGTCTCGGACTACGCAGGCGGCGACTGTGAGAGGGGACAGCTGGTGTCCTCGGACGAGACACTGGTGCGATGCGCCGCTCACAACTCTGAACCGATCGCCTCCGAGCGCGATTGCCACGCTGCGGTAGAGGTTTCTGGACCAGGTGGCGGGGTTCGCGAATCTCCGGGCATCACAACGGTGTCCGCACCGGCACCGGACTCCGGGCCGGTGAACTCGACCTCGGCGTGCGAACCGGGGGCGCAGCCCGTGAAGACGCAGCCGGTGATGACGGCACAGTCGGGGGTGGCGAGCCCATGGACGTCCATGGTGGGTGGTGCCGATCTCTCAGCGGTACTCGGGTCCGTCGCTGTGGCAGTCGGTTCGGCTGTGGCAGGCTCGATCACAGGTGTGATCGAGATGGTGGCGAACGCAAGCGGCGCAGTGATGCCGCCTCCGGCGAGCCCCGAGGGCACCGAGCATGCGGCGGACGCGGGCGGTGAGACAGCTGAACCGCCGGCCTCGACCCCGTTGGGAGACAAACGGTTCGACCTGAAAGGGTCATCCGACTCGGGCGCGCCCGAATGTCCGGACCCTCAGGTGTCTTTGGCGCCACCGGATGCTGTCCGGCCGGAGGAGCAAGCGTGCGAGATCACCACCGCGGACGGCCAGAGCAAGATCGGTGACGACCTGACTTTCGAGGAGCAAGCGCCGGTACCGGCGACTCCCGGTGACCCCGAACCGCCAGACGCGCCCGAGACGGATCGCGAGTCTCTCGATCAATGTCCGACGCCCGGTTCCCCGGGGATCCAAGCTCCGAGAAGCAAAGACGATGTCGATACCCCCGGCGCTCCTGGCAATCTCGATGCGACACCGGTGACACCGCAGGCCTCTGAGCGCGACGCGGTGGCACCGCCCGACGACGGACTCCTGGCTCTGGCCGGTGAGCAATGAGCCTGACCGACCTGTTCGACAACATCGCCGCCAGAGTCGGTACTCACAGTGCCGAGGCCGTGGCCGGCTACCGCAAAAGTCAGCAGGCACTCGGTGAGAAGGTCCGGACGAGTGCCGAGAACGCAACGCACGGTCGCGGTGTCACACGGGCATCGGTGGCTGCGGGCGGCGCAATCCTGCTCCCCGCGAACGACATCGACCTCAGCCCCCACACCCCGTACCCAGCCCCGGGTGAGTCAGCGGACAACCCGACGATCGGGGCCAAGGCAACTCTGGGCACCGGTGCGAAGGACTCATCGACGCCGTTCCCCGGTCAGTCCGGCGTCGAGGTGGAGGACTGTCAGGACACCGCGTTCTCGTACACATCCGGTTGGCTGTCCGACCGCTGAACGCCGGAGCTCGGTGTGGTGCCAGCCGTTGGGCAACAGCGTTGGACCTCGAACAACCGCGCTAGCCCTTGAGCAGCTTGGTGAGTGGGTCGACGATCTCCTCCATGCCAGGCGCGAGTGCATCGGGGTCGATCGTCATCAGCTTGCCGAGTTCGGCTGCCGGGTCACTGAATGCGGCGTACGTGACGTCGCCCGTCAGTTGGTGCAACAGGAATCCGGTGAGTACCGCGCGCGTCAGCTTCTGCGTCTTCTTGTCGTTGCCCCCGGCACCCAGCCTGGCCCGAACACTGAAGCCTTCGGCCAGTCCTCGGTTGTCGGATTTGGGGACCAGGCGCAACACCGACTGTCCGGCCAGAGCGCGACGCAGCGCGAGCGCATTGGACGTCATCGATTCGAGTTCGCCGGGCGCGGCAAGGATCAGCGCGGACTGGCGGACCTCCGCGGCGGCGGGGAGCACGGCAGAACTGGTCGGCGCCGGGTAGAGGGCAGCGAGTGCCTTGGCCTTGCTGCTCCGTGACGCGGCCAACGTCGCGGCCGATGCGCCGAAGCCATGACCGGCGACCGCCAGACGCTGCTTGTGCACGGTGATGTCGCCGGCACCGAGGCGGACCTCGGTGATGATCGACAGGGTGGTCTCGAGATCAGCGGCCAGTCCTTGATCGGAACCGAGCATGCCCTTCTCGGTGGTGGGCGCCGCGGCGACGATGCCCCACGAGGCCAGATGCGCGAGGGTCTTGTTGTACTGCTTGGCGCCCGTGAGCCAGCCATGACCGAACGCCACCCCGGGCAGGTCCTTCCCGGCGGCGGGCGCGTAGACGGTGCCCGGCAATCCGACAATCGCCATATCGCCGCGCAAGACCTTGTGCGGTCCTGTCTTGGACAGCTGCGAGAGGAGCTTCTTGGGGTTGGCCACGAACTGACTCTAAGCGATCGTGTTGCCGGCCGACATCACCCGTTGCCCGTATCGGAGACAATTTTCGGGCCAACGCGCCGATTCGGCGCGCACACCGGCCGTGATCTTGGGACAGTTACCGGATGGATGCCAACGAAATCCGCAGCGCCTACCTCTCGCTGATGCAGGAGCGCGGCCACGCCCTCATCAACAGGGCCCCCCTGGTGCCTAAGGACGACCCCACCACACTCTTCACCGGCAGCGGGATGCAGCCATTGCTGAGATACCTGTTGGGCGCCGAACATCCGGACGGCAACCGGCTCGCCGATTCGCAGACCTGCCTTCGGTCGCAGGACATCGAGGAAGTCGGCGACAACCGGCACACCACATTTTTCGAGATGCTCGGCAACTGGAGTTTGGGCGATTACTTCAAGTCCGAGCAGATCCCGCTGTTCTGGCATTTCCTGACCGAGATCGTCGGACTCGATCCGAACAGGATCTACGTGACGGTGTTCTCGGGAGACCCCGAACACGGCATCCCCCGCGACGATGAGAGCGCGGACATCTGGACCGAGTTGTTCACCAAGGCCGGTGTCTCGTCGGACAGGGTGGTGCTGCTGACCGAAGAACAGGGCAACGAGCAAGGAAACCAAGGCGCGCGGATCGCGTATTACAGCGACAAGAACTGGTGGTCACGGTCCGGCGGTCCGGACACGATGCCCGTAGGCGACCCAGGCGGACCGGACAGCGAGGTCTTCTACTACTTCCCACAGGTGGAGCACGACACGGCTTTCGGCAAGTACCCGCATCAGAACTCCGATGGCGGTCAGTACATGGAGATCGGCAATTCGGTGTTCATGCAGTATTGCAAGACCGACGACGGGTTTGCGTTGCTGCCCAAGCAGAACGTCGACTACGGCGGCGGTCTCGAGAGGATCGCCGCGGCATCCATCGACAGTCCTGACGTATATCGCATCAGCCTCCTCTGGCCGATCGTCCAGAAGATCGAGGAGCTCTCGGGTGTGAGCTACGACGACAACACGGTTGCGATGCGAGTGATCGCCGACCACATCCGCGGTGCGGTGTTCCTTGCGGTGGACGGTGTGGTGCCGTCGAACAAGGAACAGGGTTATGTGATGCGACGGCTCGTTCGGCGGGCTATCCGTTTCGCCCATCAACTCGGTGTTCAGCAGAACCTGCTGACGGAGTTGGTCCCGGTCGTCGCCGGTCTGTACGCCGAGGCCTACCCGGAGGTGGCCGATCGGCGCGACGTGGTGATCGCCGTGCTGGAGAAGGAGGAACGGGCCTTCCGGCGCACCCTCGGCAAGGGCTTGCGAGAGTTGAAGCGACTGGGCAAGACCGGTGACACCGTCAACGGTGACGACCTCTTCAAGCTCTACGACACATTCGGATTCCCGGTGGAGCTGTCCACCGAAGAGGCCGTCAACCGAGAGCTGCCGCTGACCGAGAACTGGCGGGCAGAGTTCGATGCTGCCATCGAGGTGCAGCGGCAGCGATCGCAGGCCTCGACCAAACTCGGTGCCGGGACCGCCTGACCCAACCGAACTGCTGGTCAGCCCCGTCGGTGTGTATCCGCCGACGGGGCTTGCCTCTGTTCGCTGATGCCCTTACTCCCGTGTGGTGGCCAGCTTCAACATCTGACCTGGGGTGGCGTTGGGCAGGTACGCCCTGGTGAGAGCTAGTCCGATCCGTGGCAGATCGCCTTCATCGCGGAAGCACATGTACACCGGCTCGTACCTTGGTTGGAACTTCATCTTGAAGGCGTGCAATGAGCGGAACCCGTAGAACGGTTCCATTGCTGCTCCCAGCATGTCCAGCAGACGGTCCATGGCTTCCACATCGCCGGTGTCGTCGGCGGCACGGGCGAGCGGAGCGCCCGAGAGTGAGAGGATCTGCGCGCCTTCGGCTTTGAAAGCCAACGCAGAGCTCGCGATGAGGAATTCGATGACCGGGCGGAAGCCGTCGTCGCGTCGGCGCATCACGTCGAGCGTCCAGCCCTTCATCTGATCATCTCCACCGAACACCGGCAGCCACGACAAGACTCCGTGCACCGAACCCGTTTCGTCGATGGCAAGCGCCACACGGACTTCCGGGTCGAGGGCCTCCTCGACGCTGCCGAGTGTGAAACCCATTTCCGGTAGGCCCTTGTCGCCGACCCATTCCTCGGAGATAGCCCGCACCTGGGCGAGTACGGCGAACGGCTCGTCCTTCAGGGTTGTCAGTTTGAAGTTGATGCCTTCCTTCTTCGCCCTGTTGATCGCCGATCGGATGTCCTGCCACGGTTTGCCTTTGAAGGCCAGTGTGGGCAGGTCGATGATGGTGTCCTCGGCGATCTGCAAAGTGCGCCAGCCCATCTCGCGGGCGATCTCGGCCGTTGCCTCACTGACCGAGAACCAGCAGGGGATGCGTGCGCTGCTCTCGGCCATGTCGGTGAACTCGCGGATCGTCTCGGCCAGTTTCTCCGGGGCGCAGACGGGGTCCGCGAGGGCGATGACGGTGCCGGCCGGTCGCTGGTAGCCGATCACGCCTTCGCCGTCCTTGGTGAACGCGTACTGATTGTTCTCCCAGGTGATCATCCAGCTCATGGTGCTGCCCCCATATCTCTTGAGGAGGCTGCGTACCTGTTCGGCCGGATTCGATCCGCCCATGCCCGCCATGGCTTTCCGGCTGCGCAGCGGGACGTTGAACGCATACCGCCCGGCGAACAGCAACGACAGTTCGACGATCCACAACAGACCGGTACCAACAGTGACCGCGCCCTGACCCTTGAAGTCGGAGGTGATCACCGCGACCAACACGAAGACGAGCAACGCGACGTACAAGAGCCCGTAGATCACGGTGATCCACCATGCCCAGCGCCGTCCGCGCCGCAACTGGTCGGCGATCAGCAGCACGATCAGAACACTGACGATCGACCCCCAGCTGAGGCTGTCGTCGGAATCGGTGGGACCGAAGGGCCCGTCGCCGGGAAACACGGCGACAGCGATGTTGACGACACCGATGAGGACCAGGCCGAGAAAGCTGATCATCCGGATCTCTTGCCGCGTTCGCGGCATCACACCGGATTCACCTCGACTGAAGAACTTTTCGCCGACCACGAGCATCACCACTGCAGCGATGAGGTGGGTGACGTCATGCAGCGAGCCCTCGAAGAGGAAAGAAACAGCAACGTAGGCAAGGAGTATCGCCCGCACCCGCAGTCGCCACGGCGAGCGGAGTCTGGCACTTGCCGCGGCCACGGCAGCAACGATGGCGGTGGAATGGCCCACGTCCTGGACGTCGGCGAGATGGTCGACCCATTCCCAGCTGGTCGGCCGGAACAGCGCGATGAACGCGACGGCGCCCAGCTCGCCGATCAGTTGCCCCGCAATGGTGACAATGGCCACCCTGACCGTGCCCAGCAACCACTCACACCACCCGACAACAACGGCGAAGATGACGATGAGTGCGATGTAGTGCGCAGGTGTCAGCCCGAAGAGGGTGCCCGACAACGGAGTCCACCACTTACCGTCGGTGAGCGGGGGATAGCCATAGGCGACATCACCGAACCAGGACCGGTTCTCCACCGTCTCCCACAACGCTCCGGTGACGATGCCGAGAACGATCGTCACCGCGACCACGGTCGAGGTGAAGGGAACCTTGCGGATGGTCCAGGCCACCGGACCGAGCACCTTGGTGGCCCGCGACGGTGTCGGCTCGGCCGGGGGTGCCTCGGCAGTGGTGTCGGTCGTGCTCATCGGCGCCTTTCGCGTTGTGGAGCCGGTCGCGCCGGCCGAACGGACGGGCCCGTGCCCGCCGCTGGTGGTCGAGATGTGTGCAGAGTCGCTCTCGGAGGGGATTATTCCCTAGATCACGGCAATCCCAGGCGCTTACCGAGCCATGGCATCTCCAATTTCAGGCCTGCCGACCACACGGCGAACGAATGTCCGCCCGGGACGGTGTCGAAGTGGACGTCCATGCCGGCAGCCTGTGCGGCTTGGTAGACCTGCTGCAGGCCGGGCCGGTATTCCGCATCGTCCTTGCCCACGACAAAGGCGCCGGCCACCTGGGGGTACTTCTTCGACTTCATCAGGTCCATCGGATTGACCGCGGTGAACTTGGCCGCGTCTCCGCCGAATGCCTGGTCGATGGTTCGTTTGCGGTCACCGAGGCTGGGCTCGAGTTGGCCCGACATGTCCAGGAACGTCGGATACACCTCTGGGTGATTGGTGGTCATCTGCAATGAGCAGGTACCGCCGTACGACAACCCGCCGATAGCCCATCCCGACGGGTCCGTCTCGACCTGCAAGGTGTTCTTCACCCAGGTGGGCACATCCACCGACAGGTAGGTCGAGACGTTGCCGAGGTTGGAATCCATGCACAGTGGGTTGGCGAGTTCGTCGCCGGTGGCATCGGCGACCACCACAACGGGGGACAGTCCTTCGTTGGCAGCAGCGTATTGATCCATCGTCTGCGTCAACCGGCCGCCGACGAGCCAGTCTTCCGGTGACCCCGGTTGTCCGGCCATCAGCACCAGTACCGGCAGCAACGGACGGGGCTCGGCGAAGTAGGCGGGCGGTAGATAGACCTTGGCCGGTCGGGCGTTGAACTTCGAGACCTCACCCGGGATGGACGAGGTGATCACGCCGCCCTGCGACGGCAGGCCAGCGGGCTTGCGCCACTTGTCCACCTCCACGGTCTTGATGTCGGTGCTGCGGGCCTCGTCGATGGACACCGTCCTGACGTTGTTGATCCCGAAGACGGAGCCAACGGTCGGGTATTCGTCGAAGTGGTCATTGATCTGGGCGAGAGCCATCACCACCGCGAACACCGTCGCCAGGACAGTGATGATCCGGGCGGCCACGCCCCGGCCACGGATCAGCCTCGGAATGAACAGCAGCAGTGCGAACACCGCTGCGCCACCCCACATGTAGTTGGACGAGGGGATGGGGTCCGAGAACAGTTTCCAGACGTCTTCGATGAGCCACTTCGACACGAACACCAGAACGAAGCTGACGACCGCGGCAATCGGTACGACAACAAGAAGGTAGGCCTTCTGGGGCAGCAGGATCAGCCACAACAGCCCCAGGGCGCCGAGCAGGAGGATGGCCCACGGCAATGGTCCGTCGAGCACCGATATGTCCCACAGCCAGTCCATGTACGTCCTTCGGGAGGATGGACCCGAAAGTGGAGCCCGCATCGAAACCTACAGCGAAATGCGAGGTGACACGTGTGTACGAGGCAAAAAAGCGTGTTTGCAGATCGAACCGTGACCAGAGGGAATTGCTACAGGATTTTCACGTGGATCGCGGTGGAGAAGTGGGGGTTGACCCCGGTGGTGGAGGACATACGGATCGAACGTATCAAGGGCGTCCCAACCGACGCATCCCCCTCGACTCCCTGAGCTTGACGCTCGAGAACTGCAAGAGTTCGCACAGCGTAACCCATAACTTCACCTGCTGTCAGTGCGAACGCAAGAATCGGCACTTCACCAGCGACTTCTGTGTAACCGCGCGCGGCAAGTACCCTGTAGCACTATGTGTGGAATCGTCGGATACGTGGGCAGACGCGACGCCCTCGAGGTTGTCGTGGAAGCCCTGCGCCGGATGGAATACCGCGGGTACGACTCCGCTGGTGTGGCAATCCTCGACGGCGCCGGACATGCCGCAGTCGAGAAGAAGGCCGGACGGCTGGAGAACCTGGACAAGGAACTGGCCACCATCGGCCGCGAAGCATTCGCGGGCTCGACTGGTATGGGACATACGCGCTGGGCCACCCACGGGCGGCCGACCGACCGAAATGCGCACCCCCACACCAGCCTCGACGGCAAGATCGCCGTGGTCCACAACGGCATCATCGAGAACTTCGCGGTCCTGCGGGAAGAGGTGGAGAAGGCCGGCATCGAGTTCTCGTCCGACACGGATACCGAGACCGCCGTCCACCTGATGGCTCTGCAATACGCCAGTGGTTCGACGGCGGGCAACTTCGTCGACAGCGCATATGCGGTGCTGGGCCGGCTCGAGGGTGCGTTCACGCTTGTGTTCACGCACGCGGACCACCCCGACACCATCGTGGCCGCGCGCCGGTCCACTCCACTGGTGGTGGGTGTGGGCGAGGGCGAGATGTTCGTCGGCTCCGACGTCGCCGCATTCATCGAACACACCCGTGAGGCTGTTGAACTCGGTCAGGACCAGGTGGTCGTGATCACCGCCGACGACTACGCGATCACCGATTTCGAAGGCAACGAAGAATCCGGCAGGCCTTTCCACATCGACTGGGATCTGGCGGCTGCGGAAAAGGGTGGGCACGACTTCTTCATGCTCAAGGAGATCGCCGAGCAGCCACAGGCTCTCGCCGACACCCTGCTCGGGCACTTCGAGAACGGCCGGATCATCCTCGACGAGCAGCGACTCACCGACGACGACCTGCGCGACATCGACAAGGTGTTCGTGGTCGCCTGCGGTACTGCTTACCACGCGGGGTTGCTCGCCAAGTACGCCATCGAACACTGGACGCGTCTGCCGGTCGAGGTCGAGTTGGCCAGCGAATTCCGTTACCGCGACCCGGTTCTCGATCGTTCTACCCTTGTGGTTGCCATCTCGCAGTCGGGCGAGACCGCCGACACCTTGGAAGCGGTCCGGCACGCCAAAGAACAGAAGGCCCGGGTCTTGGCCATCTGCAACACCAATGGTGCGCAGATCCCACGAGAATCCGACGCCGTGCTCTACACCCACGCCGGACCCGAGATCGGGGTGGCGTCCACCAAGTGTTTCCTCGCGCAGATCGCAGCGACGTACCTGGTGGGTCTGGCGCTCGCACAGGCCAGGGGTACGAAGTATCCCGATGAGGTGGCACGCGAATACGCTGCGCTCGAAGCGATGCCGGCCGCGGTTGCCACAGTGCTCGAGACGGTCGAGCCGGTGCGTGCACTGGCCCGCGACCTGGCCGACCGGGGGACCGTCCTGTTCCTCGGGCGTCACGTCGGATACCCCGTCGCGCTCGAGGGCGCACTCAAACTCAAAGAACTCGCGTACATGCACGCCGAGGGCTTCGCTGCCGGTGAGCTCAAGCACGGGCCGATCGCACTGATCGAAGACGGTGTTCCGGTCATCATCGTGATGCCCTCACCGACGGGGCGGGCACTGCTGCACTCGAAGATGGTCAGCAACATCCGGGAAATCCAGGCGCGTGGAGCGACCACCATCGTCATCGCGGAAGAAGGTGACGAGTCGGCACGGAGCGTCGCCGACCATCTGATCGTGATCCCGCAGACGCCCACGTTGCTGCAGCCACTGGTTTCGACTGTGCCCCTGCAGGTCTTCGCTGCGGCTGTCGCTCAGGCGCGCGGGTACGACGTGGACAAGCCGCGCAACCTGGCCAAGTCCGTCACCGTCGAATAGGCCGGGCGGGGCGATGATCGACTACTTCACCGCCGACTCGATCCGGGCCGCCGAGGTGGCGACCGGCGATCTGTTGGTGCGCGGGGTGTTGATGGGTCGTGCGGCTCGCGCTGTCGCGGATGTGGTTGCGGCGGAACTGGTGTCACGATCGGGTAGTTGCTACGGACGCAAGGTCGGTGTGCTTGCGGGAGCCGGCGACAATGGGGCCGACGCTCTGTTCGCGGGCGCGCTACTACGCCGGCGGGGCGTCGACGTGCGCGCTGTCCTGCTGGCCGGCGACCGCACTCACGCAAGCAGTCTCGCCGCTTTCCGCGGCGCCGGCGGGCGTGTCACCGACAGCTTCTCGCCCGACGTCGATGTGGTGATCGACGGCATCGTGGGGCTGAGCGGTTCGGGACCACTGCGCCCGGAAGCGGCTCGGATCGTCGGTGAGCTCCCCGCGCCCATCGTGGCGGTGGACATCCCGTCAGGGGTCGATGCGGACACCGGGCAGGTCAATGACCCGGCCGTGCGGGCCGCGGTGACAGTGACATTCGGTGAATACCGGGTGGCTCACGTGCTCGCTGCACCCCAGTGTGGCCGGATCGTGTTGGCCGACATAGGCATCGAGGCTCACCGCCCGGCATTGCGGCAGTTGAGCAACGCCGAGGTGGCCGCGATGTGGCCGGTGCCCGGGCCGTCGGACGACAAATACAGCCAGGGAGTGGTCGGTGTCGTCGCGGGCTCGGCGCGCTATCCAGGGGCCGGCGTGTTGTGCAGTGGGGCGGCTGTCGTGGCCACCTCAGGAATGGTCCGGTACGTCGGAACGGCAGCGCCGCAGGTGCTTTCGCATTTCCCCGAGGTTGTCGCCAGTGATGAGCCGGAGAAGACGGGCAAGGTGCAGGCGTGGGTGATCGGGCCAGGCGCAGGAACCGATGACACCGGGATCAGGCGACTGCGACACGTGTTGGACACCGATCTGCCCGTGCTTGTCGACGCCGACGGACTGACACTGTTGGCCGCCCACCGTGAGCTGCTCACCACCCGCACCGCACCTACCTTGATCACCCCGCACGCCGGCGAGTTCGCCCGGATCACCGGACAGCCCCCCGGCGTCGACCGGATCGCGGCCGTGAAGGATCTCGCGGCAGAACTGGGTGCGACCGTGCTCCTCAAGGGGCGGGCGACACTGATCGCGGATCCCTCCGGGCAGGTACTGGTGAACGACGCAGGATCGTCGTGGGCTGCCACGGCCGGCGCCGGCGACGTGTTGTCGGGCATCGCAGGCAGTCTGCTGGCCGCAGGTCTGGAACCGTCGTTTGCCGCGGCTGCGGCAGCGCGAGTACATGCGCTGGCGGCGATCGCAGCGTCTGCGGGAGGGCCGAATCACGGCGGCGGGAATGCCCCGATCGGCGCGTCGGCATTGCTGGCGGCGGTGTCGCCCACCTTGCGTGCCCTCCTCGGCGGTGTCGAGTGCGACAATGGTGGGCGATGAATTCTCCGGCGCTCGAGGCCCGCATCGACTTGTCGGCGGTTGCCCACAACATCGAGGTCCTACAGGCACACACCACCGCTGCGCTGATGCCCGTGCTCAAAGCGGACGCGTACGGTCACGGCGCCGTGCAGGTCGCTGCTGCAGTGATGAGCGCTGGTGCGGCCGAGATCGGGGTCGCGACCATCGACGAAGCGCTGGCGTTGCGCCGGGGCGGGATCGACGCGCCTCTCCTGGCCTGGCTGCACGGCAGTTCGGCGGACTTCGGTGCTGCGATCGAGGCCGATGTGCAGATCGGTGTCTCCTCACCCCGCGAGCTGACTGCGGTCGTCGAGGCGGCTCGTACGGCGGGCCGTACCGCGTCGGTCACCGTGAAGGTCGACACCGGCTTGGCCCGTAACGGGGTGGCGGCAGATGAGTGGGACGAGCTGCGGGACGGCGTCGCTACTGCCTCGGCGGAACAATCGATCGTGCTACGCGGAGTGATGTCCCACCTCGTGCGCGGTGACGAACCCGGCCATCCACTCAACAGCCTGCAAGGTGAACGCCTCGATGAGGCCGTGGCCGACCTGCGCCGCCTCGGCGTGGGTCCAGAGATTGTGCACATCGCCAATTCCGCGGCCACGCTCACCAGGCCTGACCTGAGCCGAGATCTCGCCAGGCCCGGCATCGCCGTATACGGCCGATCGCCCGCCCCAGACCTCGGCGACTTCGGTTTGATCCCGGTGATGACTCTCTCGGCCGAAGTCTTGTCGGTCAAGAAGATCTCGGCAGGCCAAGGTGTTTCGTACAGTCACACGTGGACTGCACCGAGCGACACCACCGTTGCGTTGCTGCCGGCAGGCTATGCGGACGGGGTTCCGCGACTGCTGTCGAACACCCTGCGGGTCCACATCAACGGCCGGAGCTTTCCGAATGTCGGACGTGTCTGTATGGACCAGATGGTCGTCGACCTCGGCGCGGACGGCGGTGGTGTCGAAGTGGGCGATCGCGCGGTGCTGTTCGGGACGGGGGAGCATGGTGGACCCACCGCTCTCGAGTGGGCCGAGGCCATCGGCACCATCGACTACGAGATCGTCTCCGGAATCCGTGGGCGGGCGGTGCGGACGTATGTCGGTGCGCCAGCGCCGATTCCGAACGGCCGCCACACACCCGTCGCGGCGGGGCCCGGCTGATGGAGCGCACCGGACGCTGGGAGATCTTGGCCGGTACAGCCGGCATCGCGACTCTGGGCGCTCTCGCCGTGGGGGCGGCAGCGCGTTCGCTGACGCGGCGGCACCCCACCACCGACCCCAACTCCATCGAGGACTTCGGGGCGATCTACAACGATCGCCCGAGCATCGTGGTCGCCGATGATGGTGTGCCGCTGGCTGTTCGGGAAGTCGGTCCGGGAGATGCGCCGCTCACCGTCGTTTTTGTCCACGGCTTCTGCCTACGCATGTCCACGTGGCACTTCCAGCGCCGCGATCTCGCGCAGACGTGGGGTGACGACGTCCGCATGGTCTTCTTCGATCACCGGGGGCACGGTGAGTCTGCCCAGGCCGCCGCGGGCTCGTGCACCATCACGCAGATGGCCGCGGACCTCGAAACCGTTCTGCGCGTGGTTGTTCCGAATGGACCCGTGGTGCTGGTGGGGCACTCGATGGGCGGCATGGCGATCATGGCGTTGGCCAGTAGACGACCGGAACTGTTCGGGTCGAAAGTGGTCGGTGCCGGATTCGTGGCGAGCGCAGCCCACGGGATCACGCAGGCCGGCTTGGGACGTGGACTGCAGAATCCGCTGGTCGACGCCTTCAGGCTGTCCGTCCGGCAAGCCCCGCGAGCGGTGGAGGCAGGCCGGGGCGTGACGAGGATGCTGATGGCCCCGGTGCTGACCGCGGGCAGTTTCGGCTCTGCATACCATTCACCCGCCGTGATCGAGTTCACCGAATCGGTCATCCAGAACACGAGGATCGACACGGTCGTCAACTTCTTGCGTGCTCTCGAGGAGCACGACGAGACCTCCGGGCTCCCGGTACTCTCCGCGATCCCGACGATGGTCGTGTGCGGGTACGAAGACAAGGTCACGCCGGTGGCGAACTCGGTGGAACTGCACAACCGTCTGGGCAAGAACTGCGAACTGATCGGCGTTGCCGAGTGCGGCCACATGGTGATGATGGAGAACCCGCCGGCAGTCAACGACGCGATCAGCGAGCTCGTCGAGCGGGTACAGCGACCGTGACATCTGACGACCAGGCGGATTTCGAGCAGGAGACCCTGCCGACGGTGCAGGACACCGAGGCGTTCGGACGTGGCCTGGCCGCCGGCCTGGGCGCGGGAGATCTGGTGATCCTCGACGGGCCACTCGGCGCGGGCAAGACCGCTCTGGCACGGGGGATCGGGGCAGGTCTCGGCGTGCAGGGTCGCGTCACCTCACCCACGTTCATCATCGCGCGGGAGCACCGGCCGGGGCCGGGAGGTGGACCGGCGATGGTTCACGTCGACGCCTATCGGCTGGGTGGTCTGGAGGAACTCGACGCCCTCGACCTCGACACCGACCTCACCGACTCCGTGGTCGTCGTCGAATGGGGGGAGGGGGTGGCGGAACGGCTGAGTGGACGTCATCTGCTGGTTCGCCTGCGCCGTGACCTCGACACCGACGAGCGCACCGTCAACTATGGCTGGGTCACCCGCGGCTGACGCAGTCGGCGACGTCCGGTCGCCACGGCGCGTCGGCCGTCACGGGTAGGCTGGCTGATCGTGCTTGTCCTCGCAGTCGATACCGCAACGCCCGAGGTCGTGACCGGGATCGTGGAACTCGATACCGGCACGGTCGGATCATCGCCCGGCCGGCTCGCCGTGCGGTCCGAGCGTGTGGAGACCACCACGCGGGGCCACGCGGAGATCCTCACCACCCGCATCCTGGAATGCCTCGAAGAGGCAGGCGTCGCCAGGGCAGACCTCGACGCAGTTGTGGTGGGGCAAGGTCCCGGACCGTTCACCGGATTGCGTGTCGGGCTGGCCACCGGCGCTGCATTCGGCGATGCGCTGGGCGTCGACGTCCACGGAGTGTGCTCGCTGGACGCGATCGCGGTCGCGGCGAGCGACGTCGACTCCCTTCTTGTTGTCACCGACGCGCGCCGTCGGGAGGTCTACTGGGCGCGGTACACACGTGGCGCCCGTACCGACGGTCCGGACGTCATGACTCCCGCCGATCTCGCTGCCGCGCTCGAGCACGCAGCGGCGACCTCGCCGGGCATCGACGCGATTGCCGGGTCTCCCGCTCATACCGCGCTTTTCGACTACCCGGTGCTCACCGCTTCTGCTCCCACGGCCATCGGACTGGTTCAGGTGGCGTTGCCAGGACTCCTGTCGAGGACGCCACCCGCGCCGTTGACGCCGCTGTACCTTCGTCGACCGGATGCCGTGGAACTCAAGGACCGCAAGAAATGACCTCGTCGAAAGTGGAGATCGGGCCACTTCTCCCTCGCGACGCGGCCCGTTGCGCGGCCATCGAGAGCCTGCTGTTCGCGGGCGACTCGCCGTGGCCCGCACAAGCATTTCGTGCCGAGATCTCGACACGTCACAATCACTACTTCGCGGCCCGCGACGGCGACGACCTGGTCGGCTACGCGGGTATCTCCGTGCTCGGACCGGAGGGTGACTACGAGTGTGAAATCCACACGATCGCGGTCGCCCCGGAGCATCAGGGACACGGTCACGGACGGGAGCTGCTCGCGGCCCTGCTCGAGATCGCGGACAAGCGTCGGGCGCCGGTGTTCCTCGAGGTGCGTACCGACAACGAGGCGGCCATCAACTTGTACCGCCGCAACGGTTTTGAGATCGTGGGAACCCGCAAGGGCTACTACCAGCCCAGCGGGGCAGACGCGTACACGATGCGGCGTGAGCAGAGATCAGCCCCGCCCGAGGGAGGCCGACCATGATCGTCCTGGGTATCGAGAGTTCCTGTGACGAAACAGGTGTGGGAATCGTCCGGTGGAATGCCGACCGTACGACCACACTGCTGGCCGACGAGGTGGCCTCCAGTGTCGATGAGCATGCCCGATATGGGGGAGTGGTCCCCGAAGTCGCCTCCCGCGCACATCTGGAAGCCATTGTCCCGACCATGCGGCGGGCGCTCGCGACGGCGGACATCCGGGTGCCCGACGCCGTGGCGGTGACCATTGGTCCGGGACTCGCCGGTGCGCTGCTCGTAGGGGTGGCGGCAGCGAAAGCCTATGCGGCGGCGTGGGATGTGCCGCTGTACGCGGTGAACCACCTCGGCGGTCACGTTGCGGTCGACACCCTCGAACACGGCCCGATGCCGCCCTGCGTGGCGCTGTTGGTGTCGGGCGGACACACACACCTGTTGCACGTCGACGACCTCGGTGCGCCCATCGTGGAGTTGGGCACGACGGTCGACGACGCCGCCGGTGAAGCGTTCGACAAGGTTGCTCGCTTGCTGGGCCTCGGTTTCCCGGGTGGACCGGCACTCGATGCGGCTGCGGCACAGGGTGATCCGAACGCCATCCGGTTTCCCAGGGGCATGACCGGTCCGCGGGATGCGCGGCACGACTTCTCGTTCAGCGGTCTCAAGACTGCGGTTGCCCGATACGTGGAGCAATGCCGCCGTGATGGTGTCGAGCCGCCCGTCGCGGATATTGCGGCGTCTTTCCAGGAAGCGGTGGCCGACGTACTGACCATGAAGGCCGTGCGGGCATGCAGAGACGTCGGTGTGGACACGTTGGTGCTCGGCGGCGGCGCGACCGCGAACTCGAGAATCCGGTCGCTTGCGCGAGAACGCTGTGAGGACGCCGGGATCACCCTGAGGGTCCCGAAGCCGCGGTTGTGCACCGACAACGGTGTGATGATCGCGACCCTGGGTGCTCACGTGATTGCCGGTGGGGCAGTCCCGTCAGCTCTGACGGTGGCCACCGACCCGGGTCTGTCGGTGCAGGTCAGCAACTACTGATCCGCGATCAGCTCTGTGGGCCTTGATTCACTTCGATTGCGCCGCAGATCGATCCGGATGAATGGCATTCGGCCTCGGCACGGAGGATGGCGCGCTGGACGGGCTTGGCCGCCTCGTATCTGGCTCGCCCCTCGTCGGTGAGCTGTGTGAAGACGGACCGGCGGTCTTGCGGACACATGGATCGGCATGCCAATCCGTCTTTCTCGAGCCCGGCCACGAGACGGGACAGGGCGCTCTGACTCAGGTGGACTGATCCGGCGAGCTCGCTCATCCGGAGTTTGCAGTCGTCCGCGGCCGCGAGGAGCTCGAGGACCTCGAACTCGCTGTTCGAGATCTGTTGTGCTGCTTGCAATTCCCGGTCCAGATCGCACTGGAGGCGGTGGTACCGCACCGACAGCGAATGCCAGGCCTGGGCCAGGTCATCGTCGCTTCGGTGCGGGGTGGACATAGGGGCATCGTATCAGATGCAACCACATTATGTTCGTCTGCATTTTATGTAGACACATTAGATGCAAATGCATATAGTTCTGGACCATGACGGTTGAAACCACACCCGAAGACCCGAAGATCCAAGAACCCAGAACGACAAAGGAGAAGGAGTTGATGGCCGGCGACGCGCCGGCCACCGAGCACGTCACGTCTGCCGGCGGATGGACCGGCAAGACCTGGTTGTTGCTGGTGGTTCTTGCCGGCGCGCTGTTCCTCGACGGGCTGGACGTCTCGATGGTGGGGGTTGCGCTCCCCTCGATGGGCTCCGAACTCGCCATGGACCAGGCCCAGCTGCAGTGGATCGTCAGCGGATACGTCCTCGGCTACGGGGGCCTGTTGCTACTGGGAGGAAGAGCCAGTGACCTACTCGGTCGTCGCAGGGTGTTCCTCACGGCACTGGCCGTGTTCGGCGTCGCCTCCGTCGTCAGCGCGGCGACCGAGATCGACACCCTGATCATCGCGCTGCGCTTCGTCAAAGGCGTGGCCGCGGCCTTCACGGTGCCCGCAGGCCTGTCGATCATCACCACGACCTTCGCCGAGGGGCCGGCCCGCAACAAAGCACTGTCGATCTACACCGTGTGCGGTGCCAGCGGGTTCTCCCTGGGCCTCGTCTTCGGTGGGCTGCTCACCGAATTGTCCTGGCGCGCAACTCTGATCTTCCCCGGCCCCGTTGCGCTGCTGCTACTCGTGGTGGGTGC
This sequence comes from Williamsia muralis NBRC 105860, assembly GCF_001598915.1. Classification (GTDB taxonomy): domain Bacteria; phylum Actinomycetota; class Actinomycetes; order Mycobacteriales; family Mycobacteriaceae; genus Williamsia; species Williamsia muralis. The sequence goes on from NZ_BDAP01000006.1 coordinate 99,144, forward strand.
CCGGGTGATCGCGAAGTCGCCCCGCGCGGCGTTCAACTGGTCGCACTTCGACGTCATCGGCGCGGTCACCAGTACATCTGCGCTGTTGATCCTCGTGTTCGCCGTGGTGCAGGCGCCTGAGGTCGGCTGGGCAGCGACGTCGACCATCGTCCTGTTTGTCATCGCAGGTCTACTCGCTGCGGCCTTCATCGCGGTGGAGGTGCGGCACAAGCACCCCCTGCTCCGCCTGGGGATCTTGCGGTCGATCACGCTCGTGCACGCCAACCTGTCGGCCGCGGCGATGTTCGGTGGCTATGTGGCCTTCCAGTTCGTCGTCACGCTGTACCTGCAGAACTCTTTGGGTTGGTCGCCGATCGAGATGGCACTCGGGTTCCTGCCCGCCGGTGTGCTCGTGGTCGCCAGCGCGTTCTTCATGGACCGGGTGCTCGACCGCGTGAGCACCAAGCTGCTCATCGCGGGCGGCTTCGTGGCGTTCCTCATCGGATACCTGTGGTTCCTCCGCGTGGAGCCGGGTATGAACTACTTCGTCTTCCTGCTGCCGACCATCCTGTTCCTCGGCATCGGGTTCGCGGCCACGTTCCCCTCGGTCAACTCCCAGGCCACCGCCGGTGTGTCGGACGACGAACAGGGACTGGCCTCAGGGCTCGTCAACACCAGCATCCAGATCGGTGGCGCGCTGATGATGGCGGTGATCACCGCCATCCTCGGCAGTGCCGAACCCGGGCGTCCGGGGGAGTTGATCGGCGGCATGGTCCCGGCCATCACGGTGATCGCAGTGCTGACCGTGGTCGCCCTCGTCTCGACGCTGGGCCTGATCGGATGGGAGCGTCGTCGCGACCGCGCCGTCGCGACGAAGGTATCGGTCCCGGTATGAGAAGTTCGCACACTCTCACCTTGAGTGCTGGCACTCGCATGTATAGAGTGCTAGTCGGCACCCAGTGAGGTTCCGGCACCCGCGACGACGGGACCGATCCAGGCGCCGTATACGTTCCGAACAGCTAAACAGGGTCCGGTCTTCGGGCCCGAACTACCCCGAAAGTGGAGGGCTCACATCGTGGCGAGCGTGAACATCAAGCCGCTCGAGGACAAGATCCTCGTTCAGGCCAATGAGGCCGAGACGACGACTGCGTCCGGCCTGGTCATCCCCGACACGGCCAAGGAAAAGCCGCAAGAGGGCACCGTCGTCGCCGTTGGCGAAGGACGCGTGAACGAGCAGGGCAACCGGATCCCGGTCGACGTCAAAGAAGGCGACACCGTCATCTACAGCAAGTACGGCGGCACCGAGATCAAGTACTCCGGCGAGGAGTACCTGATCCTGTCGGCGCGTGACGTGCTGGCAGTCATCTCCAAGTAACTCTGGTTCGACACCGCCCCGGCGTCCCCATGCGGGGTAGCCGGGGCGGCTGTCGTTTCATCACCCGACCAAAATCTTAGGAGCCACACACATGGCCAAGCAGATCGAATTCAATGAGCAGGCCCGGCGCTCGCTGGAGCGAGGGGTCAATCACCTCGCCGACGCGGTGAAGGTGACTCTTGGACCCCGCGGCCGCCACGTGGTGCTGGCCAAGGCGTTCGGCGGTCCGACCGTGACCAACGATGGCGTCACCATCGCCCGAGAGATCGACCTGGAAGACCCGTTCGAGAACCTCGGCGCCCAGCTCGTCAAATCTGTTGCCACCAAGACGAACGACGTGGCCGGCGACGGCACGACCACGGCCACCGTCCTGGCGCAGGCGATCGTCAAGGCCGGACTGCGCAACGTCGCCGCCGGGGCCAACCCGATCGCGCTGGGCCTGGGGATCTCCAAGGCCGCCGACGCGCTCTCCGAGTCGCTGCTCGCCGCTGCCACCCCGGTGGAGGGTGCTGAAGCCATCGCGCAGGTCGCCACCGTGTCCTCTCGTGACGCAGAGGTCGGCGAGATGGTCGGCAAGGCCATGGCCCGCGTCGGCGCCGACGGTGTCGTCACCGTGGAGGAAAGCTCGGGACTCGTCACCGACCTCGAGATCACCGAGGGTGTGCAGTTCGACAAGGGATACCTGTCGCCGTACTTCGTCACCGACATCGACAGCCAGGAAGCCGTCCTCGAAGACGCGCTGGTGCTCATCTACCGGGACAAGATCAGCTCGCTGCCCGACTTCCTGCCGCTTCTGGAGAAGATCGCCGAATCCGGCAAGCCCGTTCTGATCATCGCCGAAGATGTTGAAGGCGAAGCGCTTTCCACCCTGGTGGTCAACTCGATCCGTAAGACGATCCGCGCTGTTGCGGTCAAGGCGCCGTTCTTCGGCGACCGCCGCAAGGCGTTCCTGGAGGACCTGGCGATCGTCACCGACGGCACCGTCATCACCGCCGACATCGGCATCACCCTGGCCGACGCCGGGCTCGAACTGCTCGGCGGCGCACGCCGGATCGTCGTCACCAAGGACGCCACGACGATCGTCGATGGTTCGGGAACCTCCGACGCCATCGCGAACCGCGCCGAGCAGCTCCGTCGGGAGATCGAGGCCAGCGATTCCGACTGGGATCGGGAAAAGCTCGCCGAGCGCCTGGCCAAGCTGGCCGGCGGGGTGGCAGTGATCCGGGTCGGCGCAGCCACCGAGACCGCACTCAAGGAGCGCAAGCACCGCGTGGAAGACGCCGTCGCTGCAGCGAAGGCAGCTGTGGAAGAAGGCATCGTCCCCGGCGGTGGTTCGGCGATCGTGCAGGCTGCCGCAGCGGTCCTCGACGATCTCGCCGACAGCCTCGACGGTGATGAGGCGCTCGGTGTACGGGTGGTCAAGCAGGCTGCTCAGGCGCCACTGTTCTGGATCGCGGCCAACGCCGGAACCGACGGGGCCGTGGTGGTCTCCAAGGTTGCCGAACTCCCTCGCGGCCACGGTTTCAACGCCGGCACCCTGACCTACGGCGACCTGCTCGCCGACGGCGTGGTGGACCCGGTGAAGGTGACCCGCTCGGCCATCGTCAACGCTGCGTCGGTGGCGCGGATGATCCTGACCACCGAGAGCACCATCACCGACAAGCCGGCCGAGTCCGAGGCCGACCACGGTCACGGTCACGGACACGCGCACTAGTTGTTGCCCGACCTCGAACGCCCCGGCCCCACGGCCGGGGCGTTTGTCGTTCACCGGTTGTTCGGGTGTTGTTTCTCGGATTTGTCTTGACAACAAAAGCGAGGAGCCGATATCAGGCGTCCTCGCTTTTGTGAAGATTCAATTGTTTGAGATTGAAATCCAATTCTGTTTTGTTTCTTTGCGTTGGATTTCGTGGGGCTGCAAAGGTCAGCTCGCGATGCGGCGCCCGACTCCGCGCTTCATCAGCATTCCGCGCTCGGACTCGGACAGGCCGCCCCAAATGCCGTATGGCTCAGCGACCGCCAGTGCGTGTTCGCGGCATTGAGCTACCACGGGGCACTGGTGGCACAGTTCTTTCGCGCGACGTTCCCGCTGGGCCCGGGCACGGCCACGCTCGCCGTCCGGATGGAAGAACATTGATGAGTCGACACCGCGGCACAAGCCCTTCATCTGCCAATCCCAGATGTCGGCATTCGGTCCGGGAAGGTGGTTCGGCTGAGGCATCTGCGTGCTCCTCTGTGACGTGCCGGTGAGGCGTAATTGTGACTGACTTGTCGAGACCGCGTTGTTTTCGACGTCCAGCACACCGTATGCAAAGCGAGGAAATGGAGTCAACAGGCCCCGATTCCGCCAATTGAAGACGCGAACTTCGGGCGATGTTAACCATTTGTTTATCGACGCCCTGTTGTTTTGTGATGGCGACTGGCGTCGAGGTATGGCGAAGGTAGACGGCGTAAGCGCACGTCAGGGGCCATTCGAGTGCTGCCGCGGAGGCTCGCGGTGGTTTGAGAACCGCGTATGGAGGGAAAACGCGGAAGTGCGGCAATTTACCCGCAGGAAATGTTCCGGTGACCTCAGATTGACGTCGAGGCGACTTTTGAGCCGGTTTCAGTAAGTTAAATTCACGCTAACTTGGTTACCGCGCCGTGATGTGAGGAGGGCGATGCAGGTCACACTACCCGCGATCGCCTTCGGCGGCAGTGCGGGCGAGTACCCGGTTCCCGTGGCCGGTGACGGTTGGGACAGGTGGTTTCGCGCCGTCGCGTTGGGCGGCAGCGGCCACTACGCCGCGGCGGCGACCGAGTTGCGCCGGATCGCCACCACCAGCACCGACGTCGTTCTCCGATCCCTCGCCGCGAGTACGCGCGCCGCGCATCTGCGACAGGGTGGAGAGCATTTTCACGCCGTCCACCATGACGCGCACGCACTGGCCCTGCTCGCCACCCCGGTGGCAGGGTTCGATTCGGCCACGATCGCCGGACCCCGGGTGTCTGCTTGGTGCGACGCACTCACCGGACTGGCCGCCGACGATCTCGGGCGCGGGATGTTCGGTGCCGCCGCGCGACTGCTGGACCGGGTCGACGCCCTACTGATCGACTCGCATGAACGCATCGAGGGCAGCAGCGAATGGGTGTGGCACGGCCGACCGGCCCTGCGCTCACTGTGGGTCCGGGCCGAACTCGCGATGTACACCGGTGACCCCGAGACCGCCCAAGAACACTCGTCGTCAGCCCTTGCCGTGGCCCGGGGGTGTCCCTCGCAGCGGCATCTCATCAAGTCCGAACTGATCGCTGCTGCGGCCGCGGCGAGCGCGGGGGAGACGACGCGCGCCATCGAGGGAGCCCAGCGAGTTGGTGATGCGGCAGCTTCCGCTGGTCAGCTGCCGCTGTGGTGGGCATCGGCCATGTTGCTCGAAGCGCTCGGCGCCGGCGGATCGCCGAGTGCGGCCGATCTGAGGCACGAACTGGCCGCTCGCGGCGGTGCGATGCGCTAGCGGCGAGAACGCGAGGCCGTTCGCTGGCTAAGCTACTAGCGACTTACCGCCGGGGGTATGGCCTCCGCGCGGCCGGCACCAATCGGCGAAGGTAACGCGGAGACGTCTACGAGCGATGATTTTTACAGGTGAAGAGTTGGACCGGGTTGTCACTGCCGCAGCGCAGGGCGACCGATCGGCTCTCTCCGACGTACTCGAAAGTGTCCGCCCCCTGGTTGTGCGCTATTGCAGGGCCAGGGTCGGAGGTGGTGAGCGGCATTCGCTCTCCGCCGACGACGTAGCGCAGGAGGTCTGCATGGCCGTCATGACAGCTCTGCCCCGGTATCAAGACCAGGGCAGACCGTTCATGGCGTTCGTCTACGGCATCGCCGCCCACAAGGTTGCCGATGCTCATCGAGCGGCCGGTCGTAACAAAGCCGAGCCGGTGGATGAGATGCCCGAGCGGATGGCCGTCGACGACGGACCCGAACAGCGGGCGCTGGACTCCGACGCGGGCCGTCGGATGAACGAACTGTTGTCGACGCTCCCGGACAAGCAGCGTGAGGTGCTGGTGCTCCGACTGGTTGTCGGGTTGTCGGCCGAAGAGACCGCGTCCGCTGTGGGGAGTACGGCGGGAGCGGTGCGGGTGGCTCAACACAGGGCACTCGCGAAATTGAAGACCGAGATCGAGAAGGGTAGGTGAGGGCGATGGGTGACAGGCGCGATCGACGTGGTGGCAAGGGGTTCGGTGATGAATCCGACGAGCGTTTCCAGAGCGTGCCCTCATCGGCATCCGAGGCGCTCGATGAAGACTCCATCCCGGTGAACCTCGGCGCGGTCCGCGCCGACGACGAGTTCATCGACGCCCTGGTGTCTCAGCGCGGAGTTCCCGCGCACACGCCTGTGGACCACGAACTGGCGGCGCTGCTGTCGAATTGGCGCGCCGAAGTGACGGGCGCCCCGATGCCTGCCGGTCCGACCCTCGAAGAGGTCGAGGCGGGCATCGCCGCGCAGCGAAGGACCGCGACCCGTCGCCGGTCGCTGACGGTAGCCCGATACACGGCCGGCGCCGCGGCAGCATGTGCGATCGTGTTCGGCGGTCTGTCAGTGGTGGCCCATGACGCCTCGCCCGGCGATCGGCTCTGGGGAGTCAAGGAAGCGATGTTCGGGGCGGATGCCTCGGCAACGCTTGCCGCCGGGGACGTCGAGAACGACCTCGATCACGCCGTCGACCTGTTGTCGACGGGTGACAAGTCCGCGGCCCAGGACTATCTGAACCGTGCGGAGTCCCAGCTTGCCGATGTCACCGACACCGACAGGCGGGCCGAGCTGCAGGCGAAGATCGACCAGTTGCGTGGTCTGCTCACGGCGATCCTGCCGACCATCACTCTCCCGACGACCGTCACGCTTCCGCCGTTGGAGACGCAGCTGCCACAGCTTCAGCTGCCCCCGGTGACGATCACCGAGACGCAGCAGACGGTGACGGCGATCCCGTCGGAGACGACCTCGGTGTCCACGCCACCACCGACCACCGATGAGACCGTGACCAGTGAGTCGCCGGTGACCCCGACGACCACCTCGACCACCAGCAGCGTCCCGCTACCGCCGCCGGGCTGATCGGCCCGAGCCCGCGGTTGGGGAAGTAGATCAGTCCTCGTCCTTGGCGTGCATCGTCGCGTCTGCGTAACCGCGGCAGTAATCCCAGGTGACGTACGCCTCCGGACTGGGGTCCACGGCCGGCTCGTGCGGTCGTACCGTGCCCTCGACCAGGAGCTGCAGCAGGTTTGCGCGCAGCATGTCCCAGTCGTGATAGTGGTCGAGCTGGCAGTCGTCGCACACCACGACGAGACCGCGGATCCCCTGGCGGTGCAGAAGTGCCTCGTAGACAGCGAGATCGGCGAGGTCTTCCTCGATCGCCATGCGTTCGTTCGCGTCCAGTGGCTCACCGGGTGGGGCGGCGTCCAGCGCCGCCGATGGGTCCCCTCGGGGATCGTCGGCGAACGGGTCCGGTGGCAGCCCCGGCGGCAGATGATCTCGCACGCTGACCACGGTAGTCAGCCTCACCCCACCGGCGCCAGTCTGTGCACCGCATGAATGAAAGATCGACGCCGGTTGGATGAACGATCCTCCTTCACATGGGTGAACGACCTGTGGTGCGTGAGGGGAGGGTCGACCGCCGAGTCAGCGCTCGACGAGGGCACCGCCGAGGGCGGGATGCGACGTCCTGAGGAGGTCCGCCGAGCAGATAGGATGGACTCATCGAAATGACAACATGCCGATCCGAAGTGGAACAGGCCTGACCGGAATGAGCGTGCCCGGAATGAACAACCCGACAGCCGGCTCCGCCCAGGCACGAGGCCCGGTGTGGACCGGCGGCGACGACCCGAACAAGGTCGCCATGCTCGGCCTCACCTTTGACGACGTCCTGCTGTTGCCCGCGGCCTCCGACGTGATCCCGAGCGACGTGGACACCTCGTCGCAGTTGACCCGCGACATCACGTTGCGGGTGCCCCTGGTGAGCTCGGCGATGGACACCGTCACCGAGTCCCGCATGGCCATCGCGATGGCCCGCGCCGGTGGGATGGGTGTGCTGCACCGCAACCTCTCGATCGAGAACCAGGCGGGGCAGGTGGAAACGGTCAAGCGGTCCGAAGCCGGCATGGTCACCGATCCTGTGACCTGCAGCCCGTCGAACACGCTGGCCGAGGTCGACGCGATGTGTGCCCGCTTCCGTATCTCGGGCCTGCCCGTCACCGACGACGCCGGCGAGCTCGTCGGCATCATCACCAACAGAGACATGCGTTTCGAGGTCGATCAGAACCGGCCGGTCTCCGAGGTGATGACCAAGGCGCCACTGATCACCGCCCAGGAGGGTGTGTCCGCCGAAGCCGCGCTCGGCCTGCTGCGACGGCACAAGATCGAGAAGCTCCCGATCGTTGACGGGCACGGTCGCCTGACCGGTTTGATCACGGTGAAGGACTTCGTCAAGACAGAGCAGCACCCCAATGCCACCAAGGACGCCGACGGGCGGCTGCTGGTCGGGGCCGCGGTCGGAACCGGCGGTGACCAGTGGGATCGGGCCATGGCGCTGTCGGATGCCGGGGTGGACGTGATCATCGTCGACACCGCGCACGCGCACAACCGTCTGGTCCTGGAGATGGTCAGCAAACTCAAGGCAGAGATCGGGTCGAAGGTGCAGATCGTCGGCGGGAACGTCGCGACCCGTGCCGCCGCTGCCGCTCTCGTCGAGGCCGGTGCCGATGCGGTCAAGGTCGGGGTCGGACCCGGTTCGATCTGCACCACCCGTGTGGTCGCCGGCGTGGGCGCCCCGCAGATCACTGCGGTCATGGAAGCAGTTGCGGTCTGCAAGCCGGCCGGGGTTCCGGTCATCGCCGACGGCGGGCTGCAGTTCTCCGGGGACATCGCCAAGGCGCTGGCGGCAGGGGCATCGACCGCGATGCTCGGCTCGCTGCTCGCCGGCACCGCGGAAGCCCCGGGCGAGCTGATCCTGGTGGGCGGCAAGCAGTTCAAGAGCTACCGGGGGATGGGCTCACTCGGCGCGATGCAGGGGCGTGGCCAGGCGAAGTCCTACTCGAAAGACCGCTACTTCCAGGACGATGTGCTCTCCGAAGAGAAGCTCGTTCCCGAGGGCATCGAGGGACGAGTGCCGTTCCGTGGACCGCTCAACCAGGTGATCCATCAGCTGGGTGGCGGACTGCGCGCTGCGATGGGGTACACCGGCTCGAGCTCGATCGCCGAGCTGCAGAACGCCCAGTTCGTCCAGATCACGGCGGCGGGCCTGAAAGAGAGCCATCCGCACGACATCACCATGACCGTCGAGGCGCCCAACTACACTTCTCGCTGAGTTCCCAGGCGGCCGGCTTCGATCAGTTCGGGCAGGTCAAACCAGTTCGTGAACCGATCTGTCGGTGGTCACCGATGCGGTTCTGTGTGCAGCAGTGACGAAAGGCACCTTCGTGCAAGATCATGTGGAAATCGGGATGGGCCGAACGGCTCGCCGTACCTTCGAGCTCGCCGACATCAACATCGTGCCGTCTCGGCGCACCCGCTCGTCGAAAGAGGTGTCGACCGCGTGGCAGCTCGATGCCTACCGGTTCGAGATCCCGATCTTGAGTCACCCCACGGACGCGCTCGTCTCGCCGCAGTCGGCTGTCGAACTGGGTCGGCACGGGGGTCTCGGCGTCCTCAACGGTGAAGGTCTCTGGGCTCGTCACCGCGATGTCGAGGCCAAGATCGCCGAGGTGGTGCGGATCGCCGAGGACGAGATCGATCCGACAGCGGCAGTGCGCAAGCTGCAGGAACTCCATGCGGCACCGATCGATCCTGACCTGCTCGGTCAGGCTGTCTCGTCGATTCGTGAGTCCGGCGTCACCACCGCGGTGCGGGTCAGCCCACAGAAGGCTGCCGAGCTCACGCCGGTGCTGGTGGCTGCAGGGGTGGAGCTCCTGGTCATCCACGGCACCATCATCTCCGCCGAGCATGTCTCCCAAGGAGATTCCGAACCGCTGAACCTCAAGACCTTCATCGCCGAACTGGACGTACCGGTGATCGCCGGTGGCGTGCACGACCACCGCACCGCCCTGCACCTGATGCGTACCGGTGCTGCCGCGGTGATCGTCGGTTACGGCTCCACCGCGGGGGCCACCACCACCGGGGAAGTCCTCGGGATAGGGGTCCCGATGGCCACCGCCATCGCCGATGCCGCGGCGGCCCGCCGCGACTACCTCGATGAGACCGGCGGTCGCTACGTCCACGTGATCGCCGACGGCGACATCCACAACTCCGGCGAGCTCGCCAAGGCGATCGCTTGTGGCGCCGACGCCGCCGTCCTGGGCACACCTCTGGCTGCGGCAGCCTCGGCGCCCGGCCGCGGCTATTACTGGTCCGCTGCCGCCGCGCATCCGTCGATGCCTCGTGGCGCACTGCTGGCCGTGGCCGAGGACGAAGGCAGGCCGGATCTGCAGACGGTGTTGCACGGGCCCACCGACGACCCGTTCGGACACCTCAACATCGTTGGCGCATTGCGGCGTTCGATGGCCAAGGCCGGCTACTCCGACCTCAAGGAGTTCCAGAAAGTCGGCTTGTCGGCCTGCGATTGACCACGCCCCTGGCTCTTCTCACACGAGAATTCGCCATACATTACCGGCCGGTAACGTACCAATGTACGATGGCGTGGTGTCTGTATCACGCGGTAACAGCTACTCCCAGCCCGAGCAGCCGGCCACTCGCGAGAAGCACGATTACGACGTATTGATCGTCGGATCGGGCTTCGGTGGGAGTGTCAGCGCCTTACGGCTGGTCGAGAAGGGCTACAAGGTCGGTGTCGTCGAAGCGGGCCGACGGTACGCCGACGACCAGTTCGCCAAAACCAGTTGGCGACTGCACAAGTGGCTGTGGGCTCCCAAGCTCGGGATGTTCGGCATCCAACGCATCCATCTGCTCAAAGACGTGATGGTGATGGCCGGTGCGGGCGTCGGCGGCGGGTCGCTGAACTATGCCAACACTCTCTACAAACCGCCGACACCGTTCTTCCGGGATCCACAGTGGGAGCACATCACCGACTGGGAGAGCGAGCTGTCGCCGTACTACGACCAGGCCAGCCGCATGCTGGGTGTGGTCAGCACCCCCATCGTCACCCACGCCGACCGCGTCATGCGGCAGGTGGCCGACGAGATGGGGGTGGGGGACACCTTCGGGCCGACCCCCGTGGGCGTCTTCTTCGGTGAGAAGTCCGGTGGCACAGGAACTCCGGGTGAGCGGGTGGCCGATCCGTACTTCGGTGGTGCAGGCCCCGACCGGACGGTGTGTGTCGAGTGTGGCGCCTGCATGACCGGATGCCGGTACGGCGCGAAGAACACTCTGCTGAAGAACTACCTCGGTCTGGCCGAATCACGCGGGGCGACGATTCTCGACCGCACCACGGTCACCGGGCTGGATCCGCAGGCAGACGGCAGCTGGAAGGTGCACACGGCTCGGTCGGCGGCCTGGGGCCGGATCGGTGCCCGCCGCCGGACCCTGACCGCGGGTCAGGTGATCGTCGCCGCCGGTACGTTCAACACCCAGAAGATCATGCACCTGGCCAAGGACAGGGGTTCGCTGCCGGAACTTTCCGAGACGTTGGGTGTGCTGACCCGCACCAACTCCGAATCGATCTTGGGTGCGATGCGCCGTTCCTACGATCCGGCGCAGGATTTCTCCGAGGGCATCGCGATCACCTCGTCCTTCCACCCGTCGCCCGACACGCACATCGAACCAGTCCGATATGGCAAGGGATCCAACGCCATTGCGGCGCTGCAGACATTCCTCACCGACGACAAGCCGGGTCGGTCGAGGCGGCTCAAGCTGCTCGACAAGGCCCGTGAAGAGGGCTGGCGGGGCGTTCTGCAGCTGATCTGGTTGCGGCATTGGAGTCAGCGCACGGTGATCCTGCTGGTGATGCAGAACCGGAACAATTCGCTCACCACCTTCGTGAAGAAGTTCGGGCCGTGGCGTCTGGTCACCACCAAACAGGGCCATGGGGAGCCCAACCCCACGTGGATCCCTGCGGGTAACGAAGCCACCGAGCGTGCGGCCAAACAGTTCGACGGTCTGCCCGGCGGAACCTGGGGAGATGTGTTCAACATGCCGCTCACCGCTCACTACCTCGGTGGGTGTGTGATCTCCGACAGTCCCGACACCGGTGTGATCGACCCCTACCATCGGGTGTGGAACTACCCGACCCTGCACATCACCGACGGTGCGGCCATCTCGGCGAACCTGGGCGTGAATCCCTCGCTGTCGATCTGTGCCCAGGCCGAACGCGCAATTGCGTTGTGGCCCAACAAGGGTGAGCACGACATCCGGCCGCCGCAGGGGCAGCCCTACGAACGGATCTCGCCGACGCCGCCCAAGGCGCCGGTGGTTCCGGCGGATGCGCCCGGTGCGCTTCGGCTGCCACTGACGGTGATCACCAAGACCGACGGTGTGAGCGCCTGAGTGCCGACCTCGTCCGGTTGCCGGTGGGACGGGCCCGACCCCGGCCGGGTTTAGACTGACAGGCGTGGCAGACAGCGAAGATACAGGTGTGGAATCAGCGGCTCCGCGACCGGTTCTGGTGGTCGATTTCGGGGCGCAGTACGCCCAGCTGATCGCGCGTCGCGTGCGTGAGGCCCGGATCTACTCCGAGGTGATCCCCCATACCGCCGACCTGGACGAGATCAAGGCGAAGAATCCGGTCGCGCTGATCCTGTCCGGGGGACCTGCGTCGGTTTATGCGGACGACGCCCCGGGAATCGACGGCGATCTGTTCGACCTCGGCGTTCCGGTGTTCGGGATCTGTTATGGCTACCAGGCCATGGCGAATGCGCTGGGCGGCGTCGTGGCGAACACCGGTGGGCGCGAGTTCGGTCGCACCACGATGACCAATGAGGGCGGCGTGCTGCACTCGGGCACCCCGGCCCAACAGCCGGTGTGGATGAGCCACAACGACGCGGTCCAGGAACCGCCGCCCGGGTTCGAGGTCACCGCTTCGACGGCGGGCGCCCCGGTCGCCGCGTTCGAGAGCATCGAACGTCAGATGGCCGGTGTGCAGTACCACCCCGAGGTGATGCACACACCGCACGGGCAACAGATCCTGACCCGGTTCCTGCATGAGGTCGCCGACCTCAAGCCCACCTGGACCGCGGCGAACATCGCCGATGCGCTTGTGGAGCAGGTCCGTCAACAGATCGGTGACGGCACCGCCATCTGCGGTCTGTCCGGCGGGGTCGACTCGGCGGTAGCTGCCGCGCTGGTACAGCGGGCCATCGGAGATCGTCTGACCTGTGTTTTCGTCGACCACGGATTGTTGCGGGCCGGCGAACGCGAGCAGGTTCAGCAGGACTTCGTGGCCGCTACCGGCGCTCGTCTGGTGACGGTTGACGCCGAGGAGACGTTCCTGCGTGAGTTGGCAGGCGTCAGTGATCCGGAGACCAAACGCAAGATCATCGGCCGCGAGTTCATCCGTGCCTTCGAAGGAGCGGTGAGCGATGTGCTCGGCGACCGGGCAGCCGAAGGGGAGAAGGTCGACTTCCTCGTCCAAGGCACCTTGTACCCCGACGTCGTGGAGTCGGGCGGTGGAACCGGTACGGCGAACATCAAGAGTCATCACAACGTCGGTGGTCTGCCGGAGGATCTCGAGTTCAGCCTGGTGGAGCCACTGCGCCTGCTGTTCAAAGACGAGGTCCGGGCTGTTGGGCGCGAGTTGGGTCTGCCGGAGGAGATCGTCGGACGCCAGCCGTTCCCGGGTCCGGGTCTGGCGATCCGGATCGTCGGCGAGGTCACCGCAGACCGTCTCGAACTCCTCAGAAAGGCTGATCTGATCACCCGTGAGGAGCTGACCTCCGCCGGTTTGGATCACCAGATCTGGCAGTGTCCGGTGGTTCTGCTCGCCGACGTGCGCAGTGTGGGTGTGCAGGGCGACGGCCGCACGTACGGCCATCCGATCGTGTTGCGCCCGGTGTCGAGCGAAGATGCGATGACGGCCGACTGGACCCGCATTCCTTACGAGGTGCTCGAACAGATCTCGACTCGGATCACCAACGAGGTGCCTGAGGTGAACCGGGTGGTACTCGACGTCACCAGCAAGCCCCCGGGCACCATCGAATGGGAATAGGCTCGCTGTCGTGCCTGCGGGCGCGGCGCGTTCCATTCGTCGACGTGAATAAATAGTTTCACTCCCGTATGGGCTTTTTCCATTCATTCGCTCTGAATCGGATGTCCGGCCTTTGTTTTGGGCTGCGACCAGCACGCATTTCAATGTTTGATTTGTGTCTGCCTATTGTGAACTTGCTGACGAATCAATCAGAGTGATCGCCGGGGCAACCCTGAATCGTCTCCGTGCTACGTTTGCAAAAGTAATGGTGAGTGCGAGCGGGGTCGTATCACCGAATTGTCGAATCGACCTCGTTTGTGAATTCACCATTCGGGCAACACGGTGAAGTACACGGTTCATATGTGGGACACAACACGTTTGTGTTGGGTGTCCACGAACAGGTTGGGGGCATCAAATGGCGATCATGAGCGGCAACAATTCGGTCAAAGAGCGTTGGTCTCTTCTTCGAATCGAAGACCATGACCACATTGCATCGGATTCGAAACACTGGAATTTCAACACTCATTACTACCCATTCATCGAGCGGTCGCTGCAGGGACGAGCAGCGTCGGTGCTCGACGTCGGATCGGGCGAGGGAATGCTGACCCGACTTCTACATCGATCCATACCGCACGTGGTCGGGATCGACTGCGATGAGGCGAGCGTCGACATGGCGGCGGCGAAGTCGGACGACATCGACTACATCTGTGGTGACGTCCTCAGTCATCCGTTCGAACCGGAGTCGTTCGATGCGGTCGTCTCGGTTGCGACACTGCATCACATGGATCCCCGCCATGGCCTGCGGCGCATGGGAGAACTCATCCGCCCTGGCGGAACGCTTGTCGTGGTCGGCTGTGCGGGCAGTGAAGGTCTACGCGATCGTGCGTTGGATTACGTGTCCATCGTGGCCGCGGGCGCCGCAGTGGCACGGCGAAACGTGTGGAAACAGCCGTCGCCCATTGTGTGGCCGCCACCGGTCTCGTATCGGGAAATGCGCACCCATGCGTCTGAACTCCTGCCCGGATCACGTTTTCGGCGGGAATTGCTCTACCGCTATTCGATTACGTGGACAAAGCCGCTGTCACGGTGAACGACGCATCGATCCGGCCGCTGCTACGCGGCCGGATCGATGCGAATACTGCTAGCTGGTCGTTTCGTGCTCGGACACCCCGGGCAGCTTTTTCTTGTCTCTGCCTCCGCTGAAGATCAGGATGAGTCCCACCCCGACAGCAACGGCGAGCGCGATCCACATCGTCGAATCCGAGCCGTTGAGTTCGGGGCCGCCCGCGATGGCCCACAAGGCCACCAATAGTCCGGCAATTCCGGTCACGGCTTGAAATGGTGCGAACTTAGTCACGGATGACCTCCACATTTCCGATTTTCGAATGGGCGTCGATGGTCAGCACCGGACCTTGGGATCCATCAGGTCCGCCCTCGAGACCTTCGGGGCATTTGACCTCTCCGATGGCCACTTCACAATCGGCGCGCAGGTTCATGTTCTCGGGCGCGATGATCTTGAAGTCGCCGACACCCATGTCGATCGTCACCTTCTTGTCGGCGTCGAGTTCGAGTGCGGTGAGGTCGAGTCGTGCCGAACCCATCGTCAGGGAGTACTCGTCCTGGAGATCGGCGACCGAGAGCGGCTTCCAATCGCGGTCGCCGATGCCGCCCTCGGGCAGGTTCACGTTGCCGATCACCGTGGCGACCACCACGAACCCGGCGAGGGGAATGGCGATCGGGATCAGGCCACCGCCCTTGCGGACGAAAGCTCCGATGACCAACCCGCCGGCGACCACGGCCAACGCGATGGCCCCGACCCGTGCCGGACCGAACCAATCCACCTCCGTGCCGATCGCCGCCGCAACCGCTGCGACGATGACCGCGATACCGAGCACCACCGGGGTGAAGCGTGACGACGGTGTGCGCTCCACCGGCGACGACGGCTCCGGCAGATCCCAGGCGAAAGGCGCTGCACCCAGTGGGTCCCACGAAGGTGGGGTCGGGAGCGGCGGTTCGACATCGGAGTCCGCCTCCTCACCATCAGTCGTCTGCGTTGCGTCGGTCGCCGTCGCCGGAGGGTCCTCCTTGAGCCAGGCGCGGGGAGTCCAGCTCTGGAAGTGCCCGCCCGCAGCAGGGCTGTGCACACCTGTGGCGGTCTGCCACCACGAACCGCCTGCGGTGACCGGATCGCCGGCTGCCTGTTGCCCCAACGTGTCGGCGCTCGTACCGGGCTCGGGGACCGGTGTGCGCTGGTAGAGCAACCACCAGCCCAGCATCATCAGCGCCAGGCCGAAGAGGCCACCACTGCTCCACGCAAGATGGGGTCCGGCGATCAGGGCCACGACGGCCACGACGGCCACCGCGACAACGGTCGGAGGGTGGGATGAGGCATGACGCATTCCGTGCCGAAAGCGTTTGGGGCGCATCGCTGTTTCCGGAGACGACTGAGCAGGAGCGCCCTCGGGCAGCACGATCCACGCAGCGATGTAGAGCAGGATGCCTGCACCGCCGAACAGTGCCGAGACGATGAACGCCACCTTCACGAGCGTGGGGTCGACCTTGTACCGGACACCGATCCCGGTGCACACACCGCCGATCGTCGAACCCGACGCGGCACGTGCCGGGCGCGTTTGCCACATGTTCTGCAGTACTTCGGCATTGATGGTGGGACTGGATGCAGCATTCATGGTCGAGCTCCGCTTCGCTTCGTCGGCATTCATGGTCGAGCTCCGCTTTGCTTCGTCTTCGGGACTTCTGGTCGAGCTCCGCTTCGCTTCGTCTTCGGGACATCTCCGCTCATGTGTTCAATACTGATCACGGGTCGGGCACCGCACCATCGGGATTCACCCTGATCTGCTCCCTGGAATCACATCTGGGGATTGTCCCTGATGTGTGCGACCGCGAGCGCGTGCCACTATCGACTGGTGCCAACAGTCGAACGTGTCCACCGCCGTGATGGTGGCCGTGTCATCGGCGGGGTCGCCGGAGGCGTGGCCGACCACCTCGGAGTGGACGCATTCCGGGTGCGCGTGGTGTTCGTCGTGCTCAGCGCACTGGCCGGGGCCGGCGTGTGCGCCTACGGTCTGCTCTGGTTCATGTGCCCGCCGGGTACCGACACCGAACCGCCCACCTCGTCCGAACGGCGGCAGGGAATCGGCCTGGCGATCGTCGGCGTGGTCGCAGTGGTGTCCGTGGGGTTCGTGGCCTCAGGCACCCCCGCGCAGTTCCTCATCCCGCTCGTGGTGGTGGCGGTCGGCGCATCACTCGTCTGGCGCGAACTCGATTCGACATGGAGGCCCAGATCCGCGTCGGCCCGGGCGATCACCTGGACCCGAATCGCCGGTGGCGCAACGCTGGTGGTGATCGGCCTGGTGGTGGTGGTGCTGGCCGGGAACAACCGGATCGGCGGGTTGAGCACCACGCTGCTGGCCGTCGCCGCGACGGTACTGGGTGTGCTGCTGCTGACGATCCCGTTGTGGTTGCGGATGGCCCGGATGCTGGGTGCCGAACGCGCCGCACGCATCCGCAATGCCGAACGGGAAGAGATCGCCGCGCACCTCCACGATTCCGTGCTGCAGACCCTGGCGCTGATCCAGAAGCGGTCGGGACATGCCGAAGAAGTGCAGCGCCTGGCGCGGAGTCAGGAACGCGAGCTGCGCCGCTACCTGTTCGAAGGTGAAGGGCAGCAGAGTGATTCGCTGACCACCGCACTCAAGGCCGTGGCCGCCGAGGTCGAAGATCACTACGGCGTCGAAGTCGAGGTGGTGACCGTCGGCGACGTCACGGCCGATGATCCCTCGTGGAGCGGCGATCACCGTCGATGGGCTGCGCTGATCGCGGCGACGCGGGAGGCACTTGTCAACGCCGCCAAACACTCCGGGGAACGCTCGGTTGATGTGTACGCCGAGGTGGAGAGCTCGCAGGTGGAGGTGTTCGTCCGCGACCGTGGCGTCGGCTTCGATCCCGACCAGGTACCAGAAGATCGCCGCGGGGTGTCGGGGTCGATCAAAGCGCGGGTGCAGCGGCACGGCGGTAGCGTTGAGATCAAGTCGACCGCCGGTCGAGGGGTCGATGTCCGGATGTCGATGCCGCGTGGCGGCGAGACACCGTTGGTCACGGACCTCGGTGAGGACGCCGGTTCCGAATCGGATGCGGTGAATTGAGAGAGTTGGGGCGATGACCGGCCGAAGTGAGCCATACCGGGTGTTTCTTGTGGATGACCACGGTGTCTTCCGCTCTGGCGTACGAGCGGAACTGGCCTCGGAGACCGACATGGCCGTGGTCGGGGAGGCAGGCGCAGTTGCCGATGCGATCGCGGGCATCCTCCAGTCGTCGCCGGACGTGGTGTTGCTCGATGTGCACATGCCTGCCGGTGGAGGGATCGCGGTGCTGCGAGGTGTCGCCGACGCCGCACCGCAGAAGTCACCCGTCTTCCTGGCGCTGAGTGTGTCCGACGCCGCCGAAGACGTCATCGCCACCATTCGCGCGGGTGCCCGCGGCTATGTCACCAAGACGATCGGCGGCTCGGAATTGGCCGACTCCGTGCGTCGTGTCGCCGACGGGGACGCCGTGTTCAGTCCGCGACTGGCCGGATTCGTGCTCGATTCGTTCACCGGGAAATCGCCCGTGCCGGAACCACATCTGGATCCCGAACTCGATTCGCTGACACCACGCGAGATGGAGGTCCTGCGGCTGCTTGCCCGGGGGTTCACGTATCGGGAGATCGCCGAGGACCTCGTGATCTCGATCAAGACGGTGGAGACCCACGCGTCCAACGTTCTTCGCAAGACCCAGCAGTCCAATCGCAACGCACTCACCAGGTGGGCCGCCAACCGGCACATCAGCTAGTGCCGACGCGCGGCCGCGTGCGCGGCGCACTGATCCGAACCGGTGCGTAGCGCTCGAGACGACGCGGGTCTAGCGGATCAGTGCGATGAGGGTGACCGCGATGGCGGCGAGCACCACGAATGCCAGGAACACCGCAGCCGCGAGAGCGGCGTGGCGGGGCGGAGTCTTCTCGGGTTGTTGGTCGAATCCGGAGAACGCCGGCCGTGAGTGCTGGGTGACCTGCCACGACTCGCCGACACCCGAGGTCGGGTGGGCCCGTCCGGCAGTGGCCGGTCCCGGAGCTGCCGGGAGGCCTGACTGGGTGGTGGTCGGGATGCGCCGGGTGGCTGGCCGAGGGGGGAGGGGCGCGATTCGTCGATCCAGCGGACTGGTGAGGATCTGTGCGGTGTTGCCGGCATCGCCCGCGGCGATCTGGGCAAGCCGGTCGCGGATCCCGGCCATCGTCGGCCGGCGGGTCGGGCTCGGCTCGAGCATGGCGAGCAGAGCACCCTCGAGGGCTCCGGCCCGCTGGGGCCGGATGATCTCGCCGCGGGCGACCTTGTGCAGCAGCACCAGGGAGTTCTCGTCGAGCCCGAACGGCGGCTGACCTTCCACACAGGTGTAGAGGGTGGAGCCGAGCGAGTAGACGTCGGAGGCCTCCGTCGGATCCTCGCCACGGGCGACCTCGGGTGCGAAGTACGCCGGGGTACCGGTGATCACACCGGTCTGGGTGAGCTGCACATCGTCCTTGGACCGCGAGATCCCGAAGTCGGTCAGCTTCACCAGCCCGGCGTTGCGTCCTTCTGCGATGAGGATGTTGCCCGGCTTGATGTCGCGGTGCATGATGCCTGCGTTGTGGGCCTCGGCCATGGCGTCGGCCACCTGGGCACCGATCTGGGCCACCTGCTTGACGGGCATGGTGCCGGTTTGATGGAGGATCTCGGCGATGCTGCGCGAGGGCAGGTACTCCATCACCAACCAGGGTTCGCCGGCGTCGAGTGCCACGTCGTGCATGGCGATGGCGTTGCGATGACTCAGCCGGGCCGCTATCCGGCCCTCACGCATGGCTCGCTGTCGCATCTCGGCCGCGGAGTCCTCGGTCATGCCGGCCACCGACAACACCTGCTTGATGGCGACCTGCCGGTCGAGGAGTGTGTCGTGTGCCAGCCAGACGGCGCCCATGCCACCGCCACCGATCTTCGAGCGCAGACGGTACCGCCCGGCAACCAGATAATCGGGGCCGGGAACGCGGTAGGAGGAGGCGCTCATTGGTCTGACCTTAGTGGACTCCTGAGACTGGAGTGGGTGGTGTGCCGGGCGAGGACGACTCGCCCGGACGACGCGCCGAAGCGTATTGACGCTTGTCGGAGTGCTGACCTACATTCGAAAAGAATCGAAAATGTGTTCGAGTCAGACCGGTGGTTGCAACTTCCCTGCGCCACTTCCCCCTTGGTGGGGAGTATGGACAGGGGTGCGATGCAGACCATGGAGACAGCTCCGGACAAGGCGCAGAAGCTGGCGATGTTGCGGCAGACCCTCGCTGCTGCCACCACTCGATCAAAGCCCGAATCCGTTGTGCCACAAAGACAGATGTCGGCGGTTGTCAATGAGCAGGAGAAGTACACCGACCGCGAGAGGCTGGCTGTCCCGCCGGCTCTCGAACGGGTGCTCCCCGGTGCCGGGCTGATCCGTGGTCAGGTGTTGGCCCTGGAGGGTGCACGGTCGCTGCTGTTGTCGCTGATCGCACAGGTCAGTGCCGACGGCGGTCATGTGGCGGTCATCGGTCAGCCGCAGCTGTGTCTGCTCGCGGCGGTCGAGATGGGGGCCGACCTGTCCCGGATCGCGGTGATACCCGACCCCGGGCCAGATCCGGTGGAGATCGCCGCGGTGCTGCTCGATGGACTCGACCTGGTGGTGGTGGGCCTCGGTGGTATCTCGGTGCCACCCTCGCGCAGCCGGGTGGTGATGGCCCGCGCTCGTAGCAAGGGCGCGGTGCTGGTGGTCACCGACGGCACGTGGTCGGGAGCACATGTGAAGTTGCAGTCGCGGGTCTGTGCGTACCGGCATCAGCCCACCGCCCACCAGCCTTCCGCTGTGCGGCGTGGTTACGGCCGCCTCGGAGGTGTCTCACTCGCGGTCCGTTCACACGGACGCGGATTCGCCGGAGCCGATACCCGGCTGGACGTGATGCATTGCGGCGACCGGGTGCAGCTCGTCGATGTGGTCGACTCCCAGAGCAATTCGTACGATGCTCCTTCGCTGCCGGTGGCGTTGTAGATGAGTGATCGGGTGTTCGGGGTCTGGTGCCCGGATTGGCCGGCCGTCGCCGCGGCGGCAGAGATGGATCTGTCGCCGGATCGTCCGGTTGCGGTGCTGCGGTCCGGCCGCGTGATCGCCTGTTCTGCCGCGGCACGTGCGGTGGGGGTGCGGCGGGAGATGCGCAAACGCGATGCCCAGGCGCGGTGCCCCCAGCTGACCGTGACAGATGCGGACGAGGGACGTGATGCCCGGTTGTTCGAACCGGTGGCCGCCGCCGTCGCCGAACTGATCCCGATGGTCGAGGTGTTGCGGCCGGGACTTCTGGTGCTGCCAGCCCGTGGGGTTGCGCGCTATTTCGGTGGTGAAGAGGCGGCGGCCGAGAAACTCACCGACGTTGTGTCTGCCTGTGGCATCGAATCCCAGGTGGGTATCGCCGACGAACTCTTCACGGCGATCATCGCTGCTCGGCACGGCAAGGTGGTACCTCCGGGCGAGGGTGCGGAGTTCCTTGCGCCGCTGCGTATCTCGCAATTGTCGGTGGAGCCCAGCATGTGTGCCGACGATCGACCGGCCCTGGTCGATCTGCTGTGGCGGATGGGGCTTCGAACCATCGGAGCCTTTGCCGAACTGTCGTCCACCGATGTCGCCACCCGCTTCGGGGCGGACGCGATCTTCGCGCACCGCACGGCTCGGGCATTGCCGCAACGCCCGCCGTCGGGGCAGGCGCCGCCACCGGACCTGGTCGTCGAACATCGCTGCGACCCACCGGTGGACCGCGTCGATGCCGCCGCCTTCATCGGCAGGCGACTGTCCGCCCAGCTGCACGATGTATTGGCCGCGGCGTCGGTGGCCTGCACGCGGCTCACCGTGCAGGCCACCACCGAGAGCGGTCGTGAGTACTCCCGCACCTGGCGCTGTGCACAGCCGCTGACCCCTGACGCGACAGCTGACCGGATCCGCTGGCAATTGGAGGGGTGGCTTTCCGGCCGCAGCGCCGCCGACCGCCCTGATGGGCCGGTGGTGATGTTGCGTCTCGATCCGGTGGAGGTGATCGGCTCGGGCGCGATGCAACTCGGGCTCACGGGTGGGGGATTGGCCGGAGGAGACGGAGAAGTGGCCGAGCGGGTGCGCCGGGCACTGGTGCGGGTGCAGGGGTTGCTGGGAGGCGAACGCGTGCAGGTTCCGGTACGCAGTGGTGGCCGTGGGCCCGGGCAGCAGATCACCCTGGTACCCCTCGGGGACGAATTGGTGGCCCAGGCCGACCCGGATGCCCCCTGGCCGGGGCAATTGCCGGGACCGTCGCCCTCGGTGCTGCCGATGGCACCGGTGACCCTTCTCGACGCCGAGGACTCCCCGGTGCAGGTCACTGCCCGAGGCAGTTTCAGTGCCGATCCGGCCAGTCTGACCTGGGGTCGGCGCAGTTGGTCGTTGAGCTGGTGGGCGGGGCCGTGGGCCACCGACGAACGGTGGTGGGCCGCAGGGCCGGGTGATGGTGGCGGTGGTGTCGATGTGCATGTCGGGACATACGCCAGAGCGCAAGTGCTGCTGGAGGATTCACGAGCACTATTGCTGCACTATCAAGATGGGCAGTGGACCGTCGAAGGTGTGTACGAATGACGCACGGTACGCCGCGCGGCGGATGTGCGGCCTTGTTTCACCCAGGGTGACGAGAACACTTGGACAGTCCGTCGTTCCCGACTTCGATGGCAGCGAGCGCCTTCCGGCGCCCTCTCGACACCCGAAGGACCTGATACCGATGAGTCGTCAACTGCACCTGGGCGGATTCCTGATCGCCTCGCCCGTCACCCATTCCCACGCCGCATGGAGGCACCCGGGCTCCACGACGGAATTCTTCTCGCCCGAGCACTATCACCGTGTCGGTCGCATTCTACGACTTCTCGCAGTACGACCTCGACGCCCCATTGGAAGACATCTCCGTCTCCGGGACGCAGGGACTGTTCGATGTGGCGAGGCGGCTGAGTGAACGAGACAGCCTGACGCTCCGTGACATCGGCAAGCTCTACGCGCAGGGAGTGCTGCTGCCGCAATTCGTGGGTACCGCTTCCGATGTGGCCGATCAGATCGAGGCCGGGTTCACCGGGGGAGAAGCCGATGGCTACATCGTCTCCACGGCCCAGACACCGGGAACGTTCAACGACTTCGTCGACTATGTGGTTCCCGAGCTCCAGCGTCGCGGTCTGTTCCGTACGGAGTACCAGGGCAGCACGTTGCGCGAAAACCTGGGGCTCGGGCATCCGGACGAAGACCTGCCCGCAGACATCCGCGAGCGGTCACTGGTACCCGCTGCAGGCTGACACCCTGCAGCGCAGGGCAATTCACTGCAGCTTACGTAAGGTGTTGAGGTTCCGGTTGGTGAGGAACCAGCCGGAATCCGACTTCTTCTTCGATCCCGTGCGTTTACCGATCACGCTGTCGAGGGTGTCGCCTTTTCGTACCTGCCAATACAGCACCGATTCGCCTGCTGCGATCTGTTCCTGCTGCGGATCGAGTTCGCCCGCGATCGCGGCGACGACGTCGACCTGAGCGGGGTCGGAGTAGAAGACGACATATGCGTGCCAGTCGTCTCGTTCGGGGAATGGGTAGGCGTCGATGATCGCAGTGAGCCTGTCGACAGGCACCACAAGAACCCTTGCCGCGTAGCCGAATCGGTCGGACAAAGCCTTCTCGAGTGCAGCGGTGAGCCTGTCCACGTCGGTACTCGGTGACTCGAACAGCACATTGCCGCTGGCGAGCACTGTCTTGACGTTCGTGTGCCCGAGCGCTTCGACGCAGGCCTTGAGATCGGCCATCTTGATTCGGATGCCACCCACGTTGACACCGCGCAACAGGGCCGCGTATCGGTGCGCCGTCCGCGCCATCAGACCCTCCCGGGCTTGTTGATCGATCCGAGGAACAGCGGCAAACCCGTTGAGGTGTCGATGATCTGGTACACGAATGGCCGGTCGGCGACGAAGAGTTCCATCTGCTCAGGGGGCATCGCGGTCACTCCGGCATCGATCTGGGTCGCCGACGCTGCCACCGTGCCTTTTTCGCCCACCGTGATGGTGCTGTCCTGGGCGGCGGCCGTGACGAGCAGCTGGGGGCTGATGCCGTTCAGATCGGCAGCGTCGGTGAACAGTTCCCGGACGCCGAGCCCTTCGAGCACGGTCTTGAGATTCACCGAACTCTCCACCTCCCATCGCGGCAGGCTCACCGACACCGAGGTGGTGGGCGCCGAACGCAGCTGTGTGCTCGCCCCGGACAGCACCTGCTGGTCGAGTATCGTCCTCACGTCGCGGCCCTCGGGCAGAAACACCTGCATGGCCAGTCCGTCGGAATAGGGCAGTTGCACACCGGTCCACCCCGCGCCGGAGACCCAGCCGGCCGAGACCGTCTTGCGCATCATGTTGACCTCGTCGACCGATCCGTCTGCGGAGGTGAAATCGGTTGGTGTAGTGGAATCCGGTGAGAACGGCTGTTGCCACGCGGCTGCGAGGTAGACGGTCGAGAGGAGGCTGATCACCGTGTCCGGGTTGTAGTCGGTGGGGGTCTCGAGGATCTTGCCCCCGGTGTTCACCGCCAGCCACTTGTCGATGGCGGATTCGGTGTCAGGCGATGTGAAGTCCACCGGATACACCCCGCTGTCGAAACGGCTGCCGAGTACTTCGAGGTATCCGGCGCCGACCTCCACCGAATCGTCGATGAAGATTCCGGCAGCCTGATGGAACACCGGTGGGGTGGGGGGTTTGTCCTCGTCGACGCCGCCGGGATCACCGTCGAATCGATCGAGCTGTCCGATCAGCGCCGCACTGGCATCGTCGTCCTGCTGACCGATCACCGCATCGAGTTCGGCAGCGGTGGTGCCACCCGCGCCCGCCCGCAGCATCTGTAGTGCGATCATTGCGCTCCACGGTGAGATCACTTGATTGTCCGAGAGGTCGGTGCCCCGCAGCACGTCGACGCCGAACCCGGTGGTGTCGACGACCATGGTGTCTGCCGTTTCGCGCACTTCGTCGACGCCGATCTGGTCGAAGCGGACTCCGGAGGCCTTGGTCAGTTGTGCGGTCACCGCCTGCTCCGTTTCCCGGGCACAACCGGCCACGGTCAGGGTGATGATCAGCATCACCGTCCACAGGGCTCTCACGAGTTGGCTCCTCGTGCGCTCACCCGCCACGGCGTCACCTCACCGGCGAGGTCGACCACCATCAGCTCGTTCGCGAGATTGACTGCGGCACAAACGTGATTGGGCGCCACCTGGACCCGGTCTCCCACCTCCGGCCGCGACTTCGAATTGGCGAAGTCGACGGTGGCGTGGTGTTCGGACAGTGCGATGACACGTGCGTCGGGATAGGTCGGCAGACGGCCACCGCCGCTGACCCACGCGGGCTGGTCTGCTCCCAGAACCTTGCTGCCACAATCGAGTACCACTTTGCCTGCTTCGCGGTGGACGACCGTGGTGACCGCGGTGAGCGCCACCTGCGCAAACGTGCAGATACCCAACTCCACCTGCTGGGCATCACCGAACACGTACACCCCCGGCCGGATCTCGGTGAGCACCGAAGGATCCGCCTCGCTGGCCGAGGGCGTTGAACCACCACTGCGGATGACCGGATCGATACCGCCGTTGCGCAGCGACTGGGCTGCCATGGCAAGGGCTCCGGACTCTTGCCTCGCCACCCCGGCGGGACGGCCGGGTTGGTAGCTGTGTCCGGGAAAGGTGAACGCGCCGAGCACTTTCAGTCCTGCCGCCACCGCACGGTGTCCGACATCGCCGGCGCGCTGAGGATGCACCCCGGTCCGGTGATGACCGCTGTCGATCTCGACGAGCACACGCGCGCCGGGCAAGTGCTGCGCCAACTGCCCGGCGCCTGCCGCCGAATCCACGGTCAGGAGCACCTCGGCCTGATCCATGACCCGGCGAAGTCGCTGCGCCTTGCTCTCGGTGACCCAGAGCGGATAGGCGATGAACAGATCGGTGATGCCCGCCGCCGCGAACACCTCGGCTTCGCCGATGGTGGCGACGGTCAGCCCGACCGCTCCATGCGCGATCTGACGGTGGGCGAGTTCGGTGCTCTTGTGGGTCTTGGCGTGCGGGCGCAGCGCCAGACCCGATCCGGCGGCGAACTCGGACATCCGTGCGAGGTTGGCGTCGAGAACGACGTCGTCGACGGCGAGAAACGGGGTGTCCAGGGCTGCGGTGGCAGTGAGCACCCTGTTGTCGGGGCCTGAGTCGACACTGTCGGTGTGGGTCACCGCGCCGTGCCGTTGAGGTGTGTGAGGGTGCGGCCGGCTGCTGTCGAGTGTGGCGAGGGGTGTTGTCTCCGGCCGCTCGGGCCACCGACATCGCGGTGCATCATGTGGGTCAACAATGCCAGAGTCGGGTCACCCGTGCCGACATAATCGGCTGTCCGGGCCGGTCCGTGGTGAGCGCTGAGAGCCGGCAATTGCCGGGCTTGTTCTTCGAAAACATGTTCGATACGGTGAGGTGTGGGTTGGCACAACGGCCCTCCGACCTGGTCGGAGCTGGAACGGGTTCTTTCCGGGCGGCCGCATGTCGGCGGCCGATCCGGCGAGACCTTTGCCGGCGACGGTGGCGACAGTCCGGCGTGGTCGCGTAAACGCACGCCCTACGAGGCCGGCGAGTTACGACGAGGCAAGTCGCAGGTCCGGTACGCCGAACTGCACGCCCACAGCTCCTACAGTTTTCTCGACGGGGCCAGCAGTCCCGAGGAGATGGCAGAGGAAGCGCATCGGCTGGGCCTCGAAGCCTTGGCGATCACCGACCACAACGGGTTCTACGGTGTGGTGCGTTTCGCCGAGGCAGCCCTGGAATGGAAGCTGCCCACCGTCTTCGGCTCCGAACTCTCGCTGCTGCGTGATGCCCCTCGCACCGGTGTGGCCGATCCGGACGGTTCGCATCTGCTGGTCCTGGCCCGGGGCCAGGAGGGCTACCGCAGGCTGTCCCGGCAGATCGCCGCCGGACACATGGCGGCAGGTGAGAAGGGACTGCTGCGTTTTGACGTCGAGACGTTGGCAGGGGCCGCGGACGGGCATTGGCTGATACTCACCGGATGCCGAAAAGGAGCTGTGCGCCAGGCATTGTCGTCGAGCGGGCCGGATGCCGCCGATGCTGCGCTCGGTGAGTTGATCGACCTGTTCGGCCGCGACAACGTGGCCGTGGAACTGACCGCGCAGGGGATGGCCGATGACGACGAACGCAACGCGGTGCTCGCGGGGCTGGCCCGGCGCAATCGGGTGATGACGGTGGCGACCACGGGCGCCCACTTCTCGGCGCCACATCGCAGGCGGCTGGCGATGGCGATGGCCGCGGTGCGTGCGCGCCGCAGTCTGGATGAGATGGATGGCTGGCTCGCGCCCCTCGGGGGCGCCCACCTGCGCAGCGGAGACGAGATGGCGCGGCTCCTCAGTGCTCACCCCGATGCCATCGACAACGCCGCGATGCTGGCCGGCGAGCTCGCCTTCGGATTGCACCTGATCGCACCGCAGTTGCCGCCGTTCGACGTACCCGAAGGGCACACGGAGAGTTCGTGGCTGCGAGAACTGACCGCACGCGGGGCCACCGAGCGGTACGGCACGCCGCAGAGCCATCCCAAGGCGTATGAGCAGATCGAGCACGAACTCGATGTGATCGACACCCTCGGGTTCCCGGGCTACTTCCTGGTGGTCGAGGACATCGTCAGGTATTGCCGCGACAACAACATCCTCTGCCAGGGCCGCGGCAGTGCAGCCAACTCGGCGGTGTGTTACGCACTGGGGATCACCGCGATCGACCCGGTCGGCAACGATCTGCTGTTCGAACGATTCCTGTCGCCCGCCCGCGATGGCCCACCCGACATCGACATCGACATCGAGTCGGATCTGCGAGAAGAGGCCATCCAGTACGTGTACCGACGGTACGGGAGGCAGAACGCCGCTCAGGTCGCCAATGTGATCACCTATCGGGGCAAGTCGTCGGTGCGGGACATGGCTCGCGCACTGGGGTATTCGGTGGGGCAGCAGGATGCCTGGAGCAAACAGGTGCATCGATACGATGCGGCGAAGGCCAACGAACACGACATCCCCGACGATGTGGTCGACCTCGCCAATCAGATCAACGGCATGCCGAGGCATCTGGGTATCCATTCCGGCGGCATGGTGATCTGCGACCGGCCGATCGCCGACGTCTGTCCCACCGAATGGGCCAGGATGCCCAATCGCAGTGTGCTGCAATGGGACAAAGACGACTGCGCTGCCATCGGTCTGGTGAAGTTCGACATGCTGGGTCTGGGAATGCTGTCAGCCATCCACTACGCCATCGACTTCCTCGAGCAGCACCGCGGCATCCATGTGGACCTGGCGAAGATCGATCTGACCGAAAAAGCCGTGTACGACATGTTGTGCAAAGCAGACACCGTCGGGGTGTTCCAAGTGGAATCGCGGGCGCAGATGGCAACGCTGCCACGGCTCAAGCCACGCAAGTTCTACGACCTGGTGGTGGAGGTGGCGCTCATCCGCCCCGGGCCCATTCAAGGTGGGTCGGTGCACCCGTATATCCGGCGTCGCAACGGATTGGAAGAGCCGACCTGTGAACACCCTTCGATGGAGGCGGCACTCGCGCGAACGCTGGGGGTGCCGCTGTTCCAGGAACAGTTGATGCAGGTTGCGGTGGATGTGGCCGGGTTCAGTGCCGCAGAGGCCGACCAGTTGCGCCGGGCGATGGGGTCGAAGCGATCGCCGGAGAAGATGAACCGGCTACGCGGCCGGTTCTACCAGGGGATGGAGGATCTGCACGGCATCACCGGGGAGATGGCCGACCGCATCTTCGAGAAGATGGCAGCGTTCGCCAATTTCGGTTTCCCGGAGAGTCATTCGCAGAGTTTTGCGTCCCTGGTGTTCTACTCGTCCTGGCTCAAGCTGCACCACCCGGCGGCCTTCTGCGCGGCGTTGATCAAAGCGCAGCCCATGGGCTTCTATTCACCACAGACGCTGGTTGCCGACGCCCGGCGCCACGGCGTCGCCGTACATGGTCCTCACATCAACCTGTCGCAGGTGGACGCCGATCTGGAGAACGACGGACTCGACGTGCGCCTCGGGCTGGCGTCGGTGCGGTCGATCGGTACCGAGTTGGCCGAGCAGATCGTCGAGCAGCGCTTGACCGGTGGCCCGTTCACGGGCGCAGCGGACCTGTCCCGGCGCACGGATGTGAGCACCAACCAGCTCGAGGCCTTGGCCACGGCCGGGGCATTCGACTGTTTCGGCATCAGCCGACGGCAGGCGTTGTGGGATGCCGGTTCGGCAGCTCAGGAGAAGTCCGATCGGCTGCCGCTGCATGAGAACAGTGCTGCGCCGGCACTTCCGGGGATGAGTGAGGTGGAAATGGCGGCGTCGGACGTATGGGCCACGGGGGTCAGCCCGGGCAGCTATCCCACCGAGTTCATCCGCCCCCAGCTCGACGCGCTGGGAGTGGTCGCGGCGGCGGACCTGTTGTCGGTGCCCGACGGTTCCCGTGTGCTGGTCGGCGGTGCGGTGACCCACCGGCAACGCCCCGCCACGGCGGCGGGAGTGACGTTTGTGAACCTGGAAGACGAGACGGGGATGGTCAATGTGGTGTGCTCGGTGGGTCTTTGGGCGAAATACCGCAAACTGGCCCAGACGGCGCCCGCCCTGCTGATCCGGGGGCGGGTGCAAAATGCCGAGGGGGCGGTGACGGTGGTGGCCGACCGCCTGCAGCGCATGGACCTCCGTGTCGGATCCCGATCTCGTGACTGGGCCTGACCTGGCCTCGTGACCCACTCGGCGGGATCGGTGGGCCGTTTGATGGATCGCTGCGAGTACCGGCCGGCATTAGCATGACGGGATGCGCGGTGGGCGGGGCGAGAGTGGGTTCTCCGAACCCGTCTCAGGGGCAACCCCTGGGTACATCTCACAGTTGGTATCAGCGTCCGACGCCGGCAGGCACGCTCCGCGTGCTACACGGCGCCGCAGACGAGAGTTCTGGTCGCCCCGCCGCCGCGCATCTGCCTCATGACCACCGACTCGACCCATCCGGGAGACTCCACCGACTCCGCGCATCCTGACGATCTGGGTGGCCTCGGCCCTGAGATCCGGATCCCGGCACGGTCGCTCGACCTGCTCATCAACCGGCTCGAGGTGGATCCGCGGTGGTCGGTCCATGCGCTGGGCGACATGCTGGCGGCCACGACGGCGCCTGCCACGGCCACGGCCCTGCTCGGCCTGCTGCTCGAGAAGTTCCCCGAGAGGCCTGAGCCGGAGGCCGTTCGCAGGGCGCTCTGGTCGATGGTCATCGAGAACCGCAGCCACGTCTTCGGTGAACTGCCGACGCCCGAGATGACGTTCGCTCTCACTCCGCTGGCCGACGCCACCGATGTGGCGCGCTGGCTCGGTCTCACGGTGGGCGAACTGGAGTGGTTCGCCGATCGGGGTCTCTGGCTACGCTCGAAAAAGACTGCGCTCGCCCATTATCGGTATGTCACGATCCCCAAACGCGACGGCGTCAGGGTGATCGAGGCGCCAAAACCCCATCTACGCGAGATCCAGCGCCGGATACTCCGGGAGATACTCGATCGCATCCCACCGCATCGCGCGGCGCAGGGATTTGTCGCGGGCCGGTCCACGGCGAGTTTCGCCTGGCCACACTCCGACCGCAACGTGGTGTTGCGGGTCGATCTGCGGAACTGCTTCCCGACCATCACCTCGGCGCGGGTGCGCGCGGTTTTCGCAGCTGTCGGATATCGGCGGACATCCCGGCTCTTGTCCGAGATATGCACCACCGCAACACCTCCCGATGTGCTTCGAGGACTCGACTTCGCCCACGCGTCGCTGCTGCGGGCGCGGCATCTGCCGCAGGGTGCCCCGACCTCGCCGGCCCTGGCCAACCTGGTCATGCGCACCATGGACCGCCGGATCTGGGGTTATGCCCGGCACAACAACCTCCACTACAGCCGTTACGGCGACGATCTGGCCATCTCGGGCGACGTCATGGACGCAGGACAGGTGCTCTGGACGGTGCTGCGCATCATCGCCGACGAAGGCTTCACCGTTCACCCCGACAAGACGAAGATCATGTACTCACACCAGCGCCAGCAACTCGCGGGGCTGGTGGTCAACGACCGGCCCAGGGTCGGCCGGGTCGACTACGACAACCTCAGGGCATTGCTGCACAACGCCATTCGCACGGGTGCCCACGCCCAGAACCGCGACGACCATCCGCGTTTCCGCGAGCACGTATACGGCAAGATCGCGTGGATCGCCGCCACCAGCCCATCCCGGCGAAACACGTTGCTGGCCATGGCCGAACGGGTTGACTGGGATCGCTAGCCCAGTGCCGGCAGGGGTGGGCACGTTCGGCGGCCTGTATTTACCGGCTCACAGCGACTAGCCTCGGTAGATGACGCGCAGCAACTATTCGAACAATCTCAACCGCCAGACACCGGGCGCTGTCGAGACCACCGACAGCGAGAACTCGCTGGACACTCAGATCGCGATTGTCTGGGCGCTCGAAGACGGGTGGCAGGGTGCTGACTCGCTGGCCCCGAGCCCCCAAGCCAAAGAGTTCTACGAGATCTACCGCGATGGACTGCCCAGTTCTTACTGGAACGAATCGGCGCCGAGCGCAACCGTCGACGGCGGTTTGCACCTCGGATGGGAACGCAGCGACCACATCTATTCCGCCGACATCCTGCCCGGCGGCGAACTGGTCTTACGGGTGACCGCACCTCATGAGTCGGACAACGCCGAACTCCGACTGGATCAGCCGACAGCAGGGATGCTCCGCCGTTTCGTGATGCGTGGCCTGCCCATCGACTGACGTCAGACCAGCCCGATAGTCAGACCGCCCCGATCGCTAGACCGCCCCGGCGAAACCGTGCTGTCGCCATGCCTCGTACACAACGATGCTCGCCGCGTTCGCGAGGTTGAGGGAACGTCGGCCGGCCAGCATGGGGATGCGGACACGTTCGGTCACGTGCGGGTCGGACATCACCTCTTCCGACAGCCCGGTGGGCTCTGGACCGAACAACAGAACGTCGCCGGGTTGATAGTGGATGTCGGTGTAGAACGTGTCGGCATGGGCGGTGAAGGCGAAAACCCGTTGTGGGGCAAGCGCACCCCAGGCAGCGAACAGATCCTCGTGCACGGTCACCGACGCCATGTCGTGGTAGTCGAGCCCGGCACGCTTCACCTTGGGTTCGGACAGGTCGAATCCCAGCGGTTCCACCAGGTGTAGCTGACACCCGGTGTTGGCCGCCAACCGGATCGCGTTACCGGTGTTGGGGGGTATGCAGGGCTCGTGGAACAGCAGTCGGAACACTCGTCAAGCTTGACTCACCGCCATGGAGGACTCTTCGGCGGTGTCGCCGTGGCGGTGTAGACATGCACTCATGAGCGATGAGGCCACCGTGGACGAACGGTTCGATTTTGCCGACCATTCCGGCGAGGAATGGGTGGGCCGGCAGTTCGTCGGATGCAGTTTTGTCGAATGTGACCTCAGCGAGCTGTCAACGGAGGGCACAACATTCACCGATTGCGACTTCACCGGCGCGAGTCTCGCCCGCTCCCGCCATCGGTCGAGTGCCTTCCGGAATTGTCACTTCGAGCGCACCCATCTCAACAAGGTCGAGATGGCCGACTGCAGTCTGGTCGGCTCGGTCATCACCCACTCGCGGGTGCGGCCCCTCACGATGATCGACTGCGACATGTCGCTGATGTCGATCGGCGGTCTGGACATGTCGGGCGTGGTGCTCCGGGGATGCCGCCTCCGGGAGGCGAATCTGACCGAGTCCATCTTGATCGGCGCGGATCTCTCCGGCTCAGATCTCACCGGGATCCGGGCTGTGGGTGTCAAACTCGGACAAGCGAACCTGCGCGGTGCGCGGTGCGATCCGCTGCTCTGGCTGCAGGCGTCGGTGACCGACGCCTCGGTCGATCCCGACCAGGCCATGGAGTTCGCGGTGGCACACGGTCTGCGGATCGGGGGAGGAGAGTTGTGACCCACACACCTGGTGAGGCCCGGAGGCCTGGCAACGAGCACACCAGTGCGCCGAAGAAGCCGGTCATCCACCCGGTGGCCTGGACGCCGCCTCCGGCGAACACCGCGGGCTGGCCGGCTCCGCTCACCCCTGAAGTCACGGTGATCACCCTGGACGACGATTCACCCGAAGACGTCGTCGTGGACCGCGAGGGACGGATCTACACCGGTGCCATCGGCGGCAACATCATCCGCATCGACCCGGTCGACCACTCGCGGCAGGTGGTGGCGAACACCGGTGGGCGCCCCCTGGGTATGGAGATGCTCGGCGACCACCTGTTCATCTGCGACAGCGAGCGCGGCCTGTTGCACATGGACGTCCGGTCGGGGCGCATCGACACCGTCGTCGACCAGATCGATGGCGAACGGCTGACCTTCTGTTCCAACGTGGTGGTCACCGCCGCCACCGACGGCCCCGATCCACGGCCACTCGAGCTCTACGTGACCCAGTCGACCACCCGCCATCCGTACGAGATGTACATGGCCGACATCTTCGAGCACTCGGGCGCGGGCAGACTGCTGCGCGTGGTGCTGAACGATCCCGGTGATCCGGGCTCTCACGAATCATCGACCTCACCCTGGTCGGGTACTGCTGAGGTGGTGCTGACCGGTTTGCAGTTCGCCAACGGGCTGGTCGTGCACCAGGGTCGGCTGCTGATCGCCGAGACCGGCGCCTACCGGTTACGGTCCTTCGATCTGGAGACGGGAACCGATTCGGTGGTTCTCGACGGTCTGCCCGCCTTTCCCGACAACAGTTCGCTGGCACCGGATGGTGAGCACATGTGGCTCGCCCTCGTGGCCAACCGCAACGGCACACTCGACGCCCTGGCCGGCAGACCCGGCCTGCGCAAACTGCTCTGGCGGCTGCCGGATCGTCTGTTGCCGAAGGCGGTGGCACCGATGCGTCTGCTGAAGATCCAACTGGCCACCGTCCGGGTCGTCGCGGAGTACCGGGTCCCCGTCCCCGGTTTCGGTCAGAGCACGGGTGTGGTCGAACACAACGGGCGCGTCTGGGTCGGCGGGATCGAGGCGCCCGCGGTGGCGTGGTTCGATCTCGAATGACCGCTCATCGACCCCGCGCGTGCCCCTGGCACCAGGTATCACCGACGCCTGGAACAATGGCAGCGTGAGCGCAGCCGTACTGGATGGAAAAGCCACCCGCGACGAGGTCTTCACCGACCTCAAGGCCCGCGTGGACAAACTTCGGGCCGCGGGGGTCACCCCCGGACTCGGCACGGTCCTCGTCGGTGACGACCCGGGCTCGCAGGCCTATGTCCGCGGCAAACACAACGACTGCGCCAAACTCGGGATCGCCTCCATCCGCAAGGACCTGCCGGCCGACATCACCACCGAACAGCTCAACGAGGCCATCGACGACCTGAATGCGGACCCGGCGTGCACCGGGTACATCGTGCAGTTGCCGCTGCCGAAGCACCTCGACGAGAACGCCGCCCTCGAGCGGATCGACCCGGACAAGGACGCGGACGGTCTGCACCCGATCAACCTCGGCCGGCTGGTCCTCGACGGTTCCGGAACCTCGTCCGACGCGCCACTGCCGTGTACCCCGCGGGGCATCCTGCATCTGTTGCGGCGCTACGACATCCAGATCGCCGGTGCCCACGTGGTGGTGGTCGGCCGCGGAGTCACCGTCGGCCGCCCCATCGGTCTGTTGCTGACACGGCGCACCGACAACGCCACGGTGACCCTCTGTCACACCGGTACCCGGGATCTGGCCGCCGAGGTCAGGCGCGGCGACATCGTGATAGCTGCAGCAGGTGTGGCCGGGCTGATCACCGCCGACATGGTGAAGCCGGGCGCTGCCGTGATCGACGTGGGCGTGAGCCGCACCGATGCCGGTCTGGTGGGAGATGTCGCGGCCGATGTCTGGGACGTGGCAGGCCACGTATCTCCCAATCCGGGCGGTGTCGGTCCACTCACGAGGGCGTTCCTGATGGCCAACGTCGTGGAACGCGCAGAGTCCGCGCTTGCACAGCGTTGATCGCCGACAGCAGATGACGCCCAGATCGTCCGACATCCGAGGTGGGGCCGATCGTGCCGCACGGAACCGTGCCCGGCGGCTGCACCAGGTGCGCAGGCTGCGGTGGGTTCTCGTGCAGATCCCATTCATGGCCGTCGTCGCCCTGGTCGTGATCGCAGCGGTGTT
Source organism: Williamsia muralis NBRC 105860 (assembly GCF_001598915.1). Lineage (GTDB taxonomy): Bacteria > Actinomycetota > Actinomycetes > Mycobacteriales > Mycobacteriaceae > Williamsia > Williamsia muralis. Next base: position 133,893 of record NZ_BDAP01000006.1, read on the forward strand.
CCTGGTGTTCGACCGCTGGCGTCGTGGAGCCTTCGTCTTCGGGTCTGCTGCCCTCCTCGCAGCGCTCTTACGTGCGATTCTGCCCAGTTCGAGGGTCGGTCTCCTCGAGGTGCGTGGACGATTCGCCGACGTCGTGGCCATGTCCTTGGCCGGCGTCGCAATACTGTGGTTGGCTACCTCGATCGACCCTTTGGGCACAGATTGATTACAATCGTGTCTGTTACTGCACCAGTCGGTTGACCTGAGCCGCGACGGTCGTTGTCGATCGTCGGCCAGGAGCCGGCAACAAAAAGTGCTGGGGGGCACGCCAGGAGAGCTTGTCGCACGATGTGGAAGAACCGCATCCGCGCAGGCAGGCGACACATCAACAGTTCGGAAGAGAGCAATGAACACCTCGCTGGGCCTGTCCGCAGGCAGTGGAATGGTCCACTGCGTTCTGCTGACGACCGACGAGAGTGGTCGTGTCGATGCTCTGGGCCGGGTGATCGACGTCGACCCCACCGATGGACTGACCCGGGCCGGAAGGATCAATTCCGGCATCGATCTGATGCTCACCCAGGCGCGAGAGCGCGGCGACCGCGTCGGCACCATCGGCGTTGCCTACCGAACCGATGAGCACGCCCGGGAAATCGCGTCCAAGGGGACCGGCGCCAAACGTCAGATCCAGTTGGTCGCGGAGACCGAGGCCGTGGCGCACCAGCTGATCAGTACGGGCGAGATCAGTCGCTTCGCACAGGTGGTCGTCGTCGACCTCGGCGACACCGGGATGGGCATGTACTGCCTCGACCCGTCGAGTCGTCGCATCACCGACTACCAACGCAGCGAATCGGTTGCCGGTATCGCACTGGATTCGCTGATCGCCGATGACGTCGTGGGTTCTGGCCGCTTACGCGGACGGCGCAAGTCCACGGTGCTGAGCGCCTGCCGTACCGCCAAAGAGGAACTGTCCATCAAGGATTCGACGGCGCTGATGGTCGGTAACCGCGCCGACCCGGTGACCGTCACCCGGACCTCGCTCGAACGGCTGACCACTCCGATGGCCGAGCACGCCGCACGCGTGGTCGGCGATTACGTGAACGGGCCGCACGCCTCGGGGGCAGAAGCAGTAGTGCTCGTCGGCGGCATTGCGAACATCCCGATCTTCCGTGACCTGATCGTCGACGCCGCCGGTCTCGAGGCAGTTCTGCCCAAGGCGCCGGAGTCGGTGGCGGCCACCGGCGCCGCGAAGATCGCGGCGCGGGGACGTGGCGGTGCCGATCTGGCGTTCATCGGTGGCAGGCGCAGTCGCGATTGGCTCTCGGCCGCGCCGCTTGCCGTGTTCGGGGCCTTGCTCGCCGGCGCGCTGATGACCGTGTACGCGGTGGGTTCGTCGTTGGCGGGCAATCCGAGTACTCCGGAGTCGCAGCCACCCACGTCGTCCACCACGACCACCACGGTGGCGCCCACGACCACCGTCGAGATCTCCAGTCCGCGCGTGAGCACACCGGACCGTCCACCAGTGCAACCTCAGCCGGTGACGATCACCACCACTGTCGATCCGGCACCACCGGCCGTTGGTGGAGGTGGCGGCGGTGGCGGTGGAAACTCGGACCCGGGTTGGGCCACAACGGAATTGCCGGCCGGTACCGGACCGTCCCGGCCGTCGACGTCCACTCTGAGCCCGTCTCTGTGGCCGTTCCCGTTGCCGTCGTTCCCGTGGTCTCCGACACTGGTTCCGCCGACAAGCAATCCGAGCACGCCGCCTCCGGACAGCACGGCCATCGAGCCCCCGCCCGCCATGACACCGCCCGCGATGACGCCGATCGCCCCGACGACGATCCCAGACGCCATCGCGCCCACGCCGCAAGCGCGCTGATCGCCTGACAGGAGTCCGGCAGGAAGGTCTAGCGCTGAGTCAGCGCCGCGCCAGATCGACGGTTTTCTTCAGAAGCTCTGAGACCGCATCGAATTCGGTCAGGAATCCGTCGTGGCCGTTGGCCGAATGCACAACGTGCAAGCCGTCGACGCATCCCGGCATCAGCTCGGCCAACTCGACCTGCTGACGGATCGGGTACAGACGGTCGGAGTCGATACCGCCGACGATCACCGGCACCTCGCAGCTACGCAGCGCCGCCTCGACGCCGCCGCGACCGCGGCCGACGTCGTGGTGGTTGAGGACCTGCGAGAGCACCACGTAGCTGCCGGGATCGAACCGCTGGACCAACTTGTCGGCCTGGTGTTCGAGGTAGCTCTGGACCGCGTAACGGCCACCCTCGAGTGGATTCTCTTGTCCCTGGGGCGAATTCGCGAAGCGCTCGTCCAACTCGAGTTCGTGGCGGTAGTACATGTGCGCAATGCGCCGCGCAACTCCCAATCCCGCGGTCGGCCTGCGGCCCGTGCCGTGATAGTCGCCGCCCTGCCAATCGGGATCGGCTTGGATGGCGGCGATCTGGGTGGTCTGGGTGCCGATCTGGTCCGCGGAGGCCCGGGCGCCCACAGCCAAGATGAGTGCACTGCGCACTCGTTCGGGGTAGCCGATCACCCACTCGAGCGACCGCGCGCCGCCCATGGATCCACCGAGGACCGCTGCGACGGTGTCGATCTCGAGGGCGTCCATCAACGCGACCTCGGCCCGCACCTGGTCGAGCACGGTGATCTGCGGGAAGCGCGAACCCCACACGCGCCCTTCGGAATCGAGTGATGCCGGTCCGGTGGACCCCCGACAACCACCGAGGACGTTGGCCGAGACCACACACCATTCGTTCGTGTCGACGGCGGCGCCCGGACCGATCAGCCCATCCCACCAACCAGGGGAGGGCTGACCGGGTCCGGCCGGGCCGGTGACGTGGGAGTCACCGGTGAGCGCGTGTAGCGCCAGCACCACGTTGTCGCGCGCTTTCGAGAGTGTGCCCCACCGCTGGAAGGCGAGGGTGACGTTCTCGATGCGCTCGCCGTTGTCGAGCTCGATGGGCCCCACCGACACACTGGTCAGCTTCCCGTCAGGCAGCGACTCCCAATCCGGGTGGATTCGCGGGGGCGTGTGCGGGTCGGTGCTCAATGTCGGCTTGGGGCTCGTCGTCACTTGGCTGCGGCGAAGCCTGCGTCGAGGTCGGCAATGATGTCGGCGATGTTCTCGATGCCAACTGCCAACCGGACCAGCCCTGGGGCGACACCTGCGGCGAGCTGCTCTTCCGGCAGCAGCTGCGAGTGGGTGGTGGAGGCCGGGTGGATCACCAGCGAGCGCACGTCGCCGATGTTGGCGACATGGCTGTGCAGGGTGAGTCCTTCGACGAACCGCTTGCCGGCATCGACGCCACCGGCGATCTCGAAACCGATGATGGCGCCCTGGCCGCGCGGGGCGAGTTCCTGACCTCGCTTGTACCAGCGCGACGATTCGAGGCCGGCGTACGCGACCGACTCGACCTGAGCGTGCTCGGAGAGATACTTGGCGACGGCCTGAGCGTTGGACACGTGCCGCTCGATCCGCAGGCTCAAGGTCTCCAGACCCTGCGCGATGAGGAAGGCGTTGAACGGCGAGATCGCGGCGCCGGTGTCGCGCAGCCACTGGACCCGGGCCTTGAGCGCGTAGGCCGGTGCGCCGAGGTCTGCGAACACGGCACCGTGGTAGCTGGGGTCCGGGGTGGTGAAGCCCGGGAACAGGTCTTTGCCGTCTCGCTGTCCACGCCAGTCGAAGGTACCGCCGTCGACGATCACTCCGCCGATCGCTGTGCCGTGGCCGCCGAGGTACTTGGTTGCCGAGTGGACGACGATGTCGGCGCCGTGGGCGAGGGGATTGATCAGGTACGGGGTCGCGACGGTGTTGTCGACGATGAGGGGCAGGCCCGCCTCGTGCGCGACCGAGCTGATTCCCGGTAGATCAAGGATCTCGTTGTTGGGGTTGGAGATGGTCTCACCGAAGAATGCGCGGGTGTTCGGCTTGATCGCCGCACGCCAGCTGTCGAGATCTTCGGGATCCTCGACGAAGCCCACCTCGATGCCCAGCTTGGGCAGTGTGTAGTGGAAGAGATTGTAGGTACCGCCGTAGAGCCGCGGGCTCGACACGACGTGCCCGCCGTTTTCGACGATGTTGAGGATGGCGTAGGTCTCGGCGGCCTGACCGGACGCGACCAGGAGAGCGGCGACGCCACCCTCGAGTGCCGCGATGCGCTGCTCGACGGCATCCTGCGTCGGGTTCATGATGCGCGTGTAGATGTTGCCGGGTTCGACGAGTCCGAAGAGGTTCGCTGCGTGCTCGGTGTCACGGAAGGTGTACGAGGTGGTTTGGTAGATCGGCAATGCCCGGGCCGAGGTCTGCGAATCGGGGCTCTGACCAACATGGACCTGCTTGGTCTCGAAGCTCCAGTTGTCGGCGGGATTGACGTCAGTGTCAGACATGGCGAACTTCTTCCTTCATGGTCGGTGGTGCATCCAACTGTTGGGTCCGACCTTCGGACCCGCGCTTGCCGCGGCGAAAAACCGCTGGCCTGGTCATCACCCGGAGCACCCCACCGCGGTTGGAGGGTTGCCGATCAGCGAGCCGGGGCTTGTCGCTGATACTCATGACCTGGCGATAAGGATATAACACGCGCCACCCGGCCAAAAAAGCATCCTGCGCAGACTGATTCTGACCTTGCGTAACAGCACTTTTTGCCCGCGTGCCCGCGGTGATTCGGCGGGAGTCGACAGCTTCGTGAAGTGGCGTCAAGGCCGCGCTCGGCACGGACTGACCTCCATGGCCCGGCTGTGGGCGAGTTCACCTCACCGCAGGGAATCATCGCGGTGGGCCACGCAGTTGAAACCTTGGTTGCCCGGCAGCGTCGCCGCCTCACCCCAAGCCCCCTCGAGAGGATGAACCATGTCTGCCGTCAGTACCCCGGTTTCCACCGCGAACCCGCAGGGATGGCGGGGCTGGCGGGGAAGTCGTCGCAACGCCGTCCTGGCGCTTGCCCTCGGTGCCTTCGGGATCGGCACCACCGAGTTCGTGGCGATGGGACTGCTCCCGTCGATCGCGGATTCCCTCGGGACCACCGAACCCACCGCCGGACACGTCATCTCCGCCTACGCTCTCGGTGTCGTGGTGGGTGCACCGCTGATCGCTGCGCTGACCGCCCGGATGTCCCGGCGCACACTCCTGATCGCCTTGATGGTGGCCTTCACCATCGGCAACGCCGCCACAGTGCTCGCCCAGAGTTACGGCATGCTCATGGTGGCCCGCTTTGTCGCAGGCCTTCCCCACGGCGCCTACTTCGGGGTCGCGGCTCTGGTCGCCGCACACCTCGCCGGCCCGGATGCACGGGCCAAGGCGGTGGGGCAGGTGATGTTGGGCCTCAGCGTCGCCAACGTGATCGGCGTCCCTGCCGCCACCTGGCTCGGCAGCACTCTGGGATGGCGCGCCGCATTTGTCGTGGTGGTGGTGATCGGGCTGCTGACCATCGGTGCCCTGTCGGTGTTCCTGCCCACGTTGTCCGGCATGAAAATCACCAACCCCATCACCGAACTGGGCGCCCTCACCCGGCCTCAGGTGTGGTTCACGCTGTTCATCGGCATCGTCGGATTCGGCGGGATGTTCGCGTTCTACACCTACATCAGCACCACGCTGACCAGCGTTTCCGGAGTGTCCGAGTCATTCATCCCCATCGCACTGATGCTGTTCGGCCTCGGCATGGTCACCGGCAACATCGCCGGCGGTGCACTTGCCGATCGCGGTGTGGTCCGGGCCATCTTCATCGGGCTGGTGGCGATCACGGTGGTACTCATCCTGTTCGCGTTGCTCGCCGACAACCCGTGGGCCGCCCTGGTGCTCACGTTCCTGATCGGTGTCAGCGGGACCGCGCTGACACCGGCGTTGCAGATTCGTCTGATGGATGTCGCCGAGGACGCGCAAACGCTCGCCGCTGCGCTGAACCACTCGGCACTCAACATCGCCAACGCCGGAGGGGCATGGCTCGGCGGTCTGGTGATCGCGGCCGGGTACGGGTACCGCGCACCGTCTCTGCTCGGCGCCGGGTTGGCAGTGGCAGGTCTGCTGGTCCTGGCGCTGGCCCTCGCGTATGCCCGGCGGGTCGGGGCCAAGGCTCCGGTTCTTCCGCAGTCGGACGAGCTGGTCGCGGTCGACGCACGTTGACCCGCACGGAGTTCACGGACCGCTGCCGGTGATGTCGTGACCCGCACGTAGGGTCGTCGGACGTGACGACAATCGTGACCACGATCAACGCAAATGGCATCCGGGCAGCGGTGAAACATCGCTCTGAGCGCAACCTGGGGCTCCTGCCGTGGCTGCGCGACACCGACACCCACCACGTGCTGCTGCAGGAAACCCGGGCCACCGAAGAGCAGGTGGTCGAAGCACTCGCCCCCGCCCTCGCCGACGGGTGGCATCTCACGCTGAACGAGTCGACGGTCAAGGGTCATTCTGGTGTGGCGATCCTGTCGCGCTCGGCTCCGGACCGTGTTCGTAAGGGGTTCGGCAGCAACGAGTTCGACGGCACCGGCCGGTACGTCGAGGCCGACTTCGGTGATCTGACCGTGGCCAGTCTGTACCTGCCCAAGGGTGCTTCGGACGGCCCGAAGCGCGAGGAGAAGTTCCGGTTCCTCGATGAGTTCTCTGCCCATCTCGCGGCATTGTCGCGCAAACGCCGCGACGTGGTCATCGGTGGCGACTGGAACATCGCACCCACCGAGCTCGACCTGAAGAACGCGAAGGGAAACGTCAAGAATCCTGGCTTCCTGCCCGAGGAGCGGCAGTGGGTCGCCGGACTGCTCGAGGCCGGATGGGTCGACGCCGCCCGCGAACTGGCGGGTGAGGTACCTGGCCCGTACTCGTGGTGGAGCTGGCGCGGCAAGGCCTTCGACAACGACGCCGGCTGGCGGATCGACTACCAGCTCGCGAACAAGCGACTGGGGCAACGGGCCACCAAGTCGTATGTGCACCGGGCCGACGCCTATGACCTCCGCTGGTCCGACCACGCCCCCGTCACGGTGGAGTACTCGTGAATCCACCCGCCGCAGAATGGAAGAATCACGCAGGTGACTGAAGCGACTACCGAGACCGGGACAACAGAGCGGCGCAGACGCGTGCTGTCGGGTATCCAGCCGACCAGCGATTCGTTCCATCTGGGCAACTACCTGGGTGCTGTTCAGCAGTGGGTGGCCCTCCAGGACGAGTTCGAGGACGCCTTCTACTTCATCCCCGACATGCACGCCATCACCGCAGCGCACGACCCCAAGGCGCTCCGCGACCGGTCACGCCGCAGTGTTGCCCAACTGCTCGCCCTGGGCGTCGATCCGGATCGCGCGACCATCTATCTGCAGTCCCACGTGCCGCAGATCGCGCAGGTGACCTGGGTGCTGTCGTGCATCACCGGGTTCGGCGAAGCCAGCCGGATGACGCAGTTCAAGGACAAGTCGGCGAAGCAGGGTGTGGACCATGCGAGCGTGGGTCTGTTCACCTACCCGATCTTGATGGCCGCCGACATCCTCACGTTCGGGGTGGACCAGGTCCCCGTCGGCGAGGATCAGCGCCAGCACCTCGAACTGACGCGAAACCTGGCGCAACGGTTCAACTCCCGCTTCGGCAAGACGTTTGTGGTGCCGGAGGCGTACATCGTGGCCGAGACGGCCAAGATCTACGACCTGCAGAATCCGACGGCCAAGATGAGCAAATCCGCCGAATCCGATTCGGGCTTGATCAACCTCCTCGACGACCCCAAACGGTCGGCCAAGAAGCTGCGCTCCGCGGTGACGGACAACGGTCGCGACATCGTCTTCGACCGGGAGAACAAACCAGGGGTGAGCAACCTGCTGACCATCCAGTCGGCACTGACCGGCAAGTCCGTCGACGATCTCGTCGCCGGGTACGCCGGCCAGGGTTATGGCCAGCTCAAGGTGGACACGGCAGAGGCGTTGAGCGAGTTCGTGATTCCGCTGCGCGCGCGATTCGACGAACTGATGGCCGAGCGCGCCGAGATCGACCGGGTGCTGGCCGCTGGGGCCGATCGTGCCCGTGACGTCGCGTCCCGCACCGTGCAGAAGGTGTATGACAAAGTCGGATTCGCCGCTCCGGTGGCACCCGACTGACCAGACGCTCGCCAGACGCCAAGGGCTCGACGGACGAACCGAACGGGGATTCGATGTCCACTCCAGAGACAGACAAAGCGTCCGAGAAGCCGTCCTTCCTGGACAGGCAGCGCGCGCAGCGGCCGTGGCTTGATCACCTGGTGGCTGCGGGCACGCGTTACCAGGACAGCAAGGGGGACTTCTTCGCTGCGGGCGCAACCTATTTCAGTGTGTTCGCCCTGTTTCCGCTGCTGATGATCGGGTTCGCCACCGCGGGCTTCGTGTTCGCGGGCAACCCCGACCTCCTGGACAAGGCGAAGGACGAGATCGCCGAGTCCGTGGACGGCAGCATGAGTCAGCAGCTGACCGATCTGATGGACCAGGCGATCGAGTCACGTACCACCATCGGGGTCGTCGGGTTGGTGGTCGCGCTGTACGCAGGACTGGGGTGGATGGCCAACCTGCGCAACGCACTGACCGTCCAGTGGGGACCCGAGCCGGAGTCCGCAGGGATGGTGAAGACCAAGCTGGCCGACCTCGGTGCGCTGGCGGGACTGTTCCTCGCGATCGTCCTGACGTTCTCCCTTTCGGCGTTGTCCAGCAGCGGACTCACACTGAAGATCCTCGAGTGGTTAAGTGCCGACGACCTGCCCGGGGTGTCGGTGGGCATCCGGGCCGTGTCGTATGTGTTGTCGATCCTTGCGTCGTGGTTGCTGTTCACCTGGGTCATCGCGAAGTTGCCCAGGGTGGCACTGCCGCTCCGGAATGCGGCCAAGGCCGGCCTGCTGACTGCCGTGGTCTTCGAGATCTTCAAATTCGTGGCCTCGTTCTACCTCAAATCGGTCCTGACGGGTCCGGCGGGGGCGACCTTCGGGCCGATCCTGGGAATCATGGTCTTCGCCTTCATCACCACACGGATCATCTTGTTCGCCACGGCGTGGGCTGCCACTGATCCGATCAATCGCAAATTCGAAGCGACGCGGGTCCCCGATCCGGTGGTCATCAGTCCTCGGGTCGACGTCCGCGATGGCTTGTCCCCGCGAGGCACCGTGGCCGCCATCGGGGCGGGAGTCGTCACCGCGCTGGGCATCTCGGCATTACGGGGACGCAAACGCTGAGAGTGTCCCGGGTTCGCCGCACCGATTGACACCACGCGGTATCGGGTACGCACACGTCATGACGAATTCGCCCAGCACACCAACCGGTAAACCACTTGCCCTCGTGACCGGCGCCTCGAGCGGAATCGGCTACGAACTCGCGGCACTGTTCGCCGCAGATGGTTACGACCTCATCGTCGCTGCCGACAGCGAGAAGATCGACGCCGCCGCCGAGCGTCTCGGTGAGACCGGTGCTCATGTTCGGTCGGTCACCGCCGATCTGCGGACCGAGGACGGCGTGGCGCAGGTCTACGCAGCTGTCGCAGCAGACGAACGCCCCTTGGCCGCAGCGGCACTCAACGCAGGTGTCGGGCGGGGCGGCGCCTTCCTCGACACCCCGTTGCCCGACACCATGTCGGTCATCGACCTCAACGTGACATCGACGGTGCATCTGACCAAACTCGTCCTCGAGGACATGGTGCGGCGCAATGAGGGCAAGCTCCTGGTCACGTCGTCGATCGCTTCCACGATGCCGGGGCCGTATCAGGCGGTGTACAACGCGTCGAAGTCCTTTGTGCAGTCGTTTGTCGAAGCGCTGCAAGGGGAGTTGAGTGACAGCGCGGTCACCGTCACATCACTGATGCCGGGTCCCACGGGCACCAACTTCTTCCATCGGGCGCAGATGGACGACACGAAGATGGGGCAGGCGAAGAAGGACGACGCCGGTGAGGTAGCGCGCCAAGGTTATGAGGCGATGATGAGCGGGAAGCGCAAAGTGGTGGCGAGCTCCATCATGTCGAAGGCGATGGCGGCGGTAGACGCTGTGACGCCGGACGTCGCGAAAGCGGCAGCGCACAAGTTCTTGGCCCGGCCGGGGTCGGGACGCTGACGCGGGCCGGATGAGCTTGTCGCTCAGGCTTTGTCGCGGGTGGCCACGCCACGGCCGCTGAGTACCTTGCCCACTTCGCCGATGAGGTTGCGGCGTCGCAGCGGGGGGCTCGCCCCGTCCTCGGATTCGAGCACGGCATCCACTGATTGTTCGATGGTCTCTGTTCCGCTGAACCTGGGAGCCCAGTCGAGTTCCTGCCGTGCTCGGGTGCAATCGAGAAGGGGTACCTGGTAGGCCAACTCGATCCAGCCCCGGTCCACCGGTTGCACGTGCAGCCGCCACGACAGGGCAACCGCGCCGGCGACCACCGGCTTCGGAACGTGAATTAGACGGGCGCCCAGCGCTGTGGCGATGTCGGCCGCGGTCACCGGCGGATCGGAGGCGAGGTTGAAGGCGCCGTGAGCGCGTCGATCGATGATGGTGCCGATCGCCACGGCAACGTCGCGCGCATGGACCGCGGGGATGGTCAACGAGCGATCCAGGGGCACCATCGGGAGCATCTTGAGCAGACCAGCGGGGAAGTAACCGGGGAGGGCGTAACGGAGCAGTTCGGCGCCGATTCCTCCTTGGCCGATGAAGCCGGGTCGAAGTCTGGCAACGGGCGGGGTGTTCGGATGTGTCTGCTCCCACTCGTCGATCGACCGTTCCGCGTCGACCTTGCCGATGCTGTAGACCGACTCCTTGACGCCTGATCGCGACCACGATTCATCGACAGCGCGATGATCGTCGACGCCGCTGTACACCGCGCCCGACGACATGTGCACCAGGTGACCGATGCCGGCGGCCGCGGAGGCGGCGAGCACATTGCCGGTGCCCTGCACTCCGGTCGCACGCAATCGGCCCACGCGATGCGACGGCTGGAATTGCCACGCCAGGTGGACAACAACATCGACCCCTTCGAACGCCGCTGTCAGTTGTCGGACCGCTTCCCGGCCACCGACGTCTATCGCAAGCCATCTGGCGCTGTCATACGGCGGCACCGACTGGGGAACCCGTCGCGCGATCCCGATCAGGTCATGTCCGGACCCGGCGAGCTCGGACAGGAGTGCGGTGCCCAGGTTGCCGCTGGCTCCGGTGATGGCGATACGCATGCCGCAGCATTACCCCGCGCGTTCTGATCGCAACCGGGCCGAGGTGTCAGCGCCGCCTGTTCACCCGTGCCCCGGCGTAGACCAGCCCGATGACAACCAGTGCTCCGACAAGCCCGATGGTGATCCGGGCCGTCCATGACGACCGGCCCGAATCCTGCACGGATGGGGACCTGGCCACGTCTTCGTCGGTGCCACCGGAGTACTCCACCGAACTAGGCGATGCGGGATCGTCGGTGAGCGAGCCGACGAACAGATCCGGTGACTGGGCGAATCCGTAGTCGAGCATTGCCTCGGCCTGTCGCCAGAACGAGCCGTAGGAGTCGTTGAGGCCGTACATCTGGACCACAAGGATGGTGCGTCCTTCCCGCTCCGCCGCGCCCACGAAGGTCTTTCGGGCATCGTCGGTGTAGCCCGTCTTGCCTGCCACGGTGCCGGGATAGTCGTACAGAAGCTGGTTCATGTTGTAGACGTCGATCCCGGGATCCCCGGCAGGAGTCGACTGTGTGGTGGTCTCGGCGACCGCGCCGTCGACGCTCTGGTCAGTGGGGGTGGGCGTCGGCATGCCTGGGTAGCCGGGAAACCTCATCTGCGTCTGCTGCGAGATCTCCACGAAGTCGTCGTTCTTCAGGGCCTCGGCGAAGATGAGCGCCTCGTCGTACGGGGAGCTGCTCATCCCGGGACCGTCCAGACCGGAGGCCGACGCCGCCCGTGTGTCCAGGGCGCCCAGCTCGCGGGCTTTCTCGTTCATCCTGTCGACTGTCTCCTCCGGGCCGCCGAGAGCGCGGGCCAGGGCGTTGGCGCAGTCGTTGCCGGACACCATCATCAGACCTGCCAGGAGTTCGCGCACCGTGTAGACGCCACCCGGCCCGACACCGGCAGCATCGCCCTCCACCTCGTCGTCCTCCTGCGTTCCGGTGACCGTGTCGTCGAGATCCAACTCGTCGAGAACCACCAGGATCAGCAGGACCTTGATGGTGCTGGCGGGACGGTACCGACCGTGAGGGTCTTTGGCCGCCAGTACCTTGCCTGCGGTCAGATCGGCGATCAGCCAACCTGCCGCGGTGAGTCCGGCGGGTGGGGGAGCCGCATCCGGGGCTGTGACCACGCCACATCCGCCGAGTGCTTCACCACCGACCGGTGGGCTGGGCACGGGCAGAGGTGCAGGTGAAGATGAGCCCGGCGGAACCACCTCGGATTCGTCGACAGGAGGAATCGGCAGCGTCCTGTACGGGCAGCTGTCGGTGATGGTCTCGGGTGCCGGCGCACCTGCGGTCGGTGTGCCCTGGATCGGCGCAGCGGTCACCTCGGCGGCGCCGAGCGAGAGAGACGTCAGCATCACCACGGTCGCCAGGGCTGCGGCACGCGCCATCGATCGGATCATCGCCTGCAGGGTACCCGGGTCCGCAGACCGGGTGTGCTGCCTGCCCGCAGTGTCCGTATTCAACCGACCCAGTGGTTTGCGAGCGGTAACGGCCGTCGAATTGTCGTTTATCCGAGTACGATTCGCTGAGTGACCCCCGCCGAGAGCACCGTCCTCGGGACGCGCCTGCCCGGCCGGCTGTGTCTGGCGGCGATTGCCGTTGTCCTCGCAGTGGTCATCGGGACGGCCGGGTGCGGATCGCCGGAATCCGAACAGGGTCCGTCCGTCGCGCAGTCTAGGGTGACCGCGACTGCCAAGGGATTGACCCTGGACGGAAAACCTTGGTGGCCCATCGGTTTCGCGGCCTATCAACTGGGTACCGATTGGCAACTCAACGAAGGTTGTGGCGCTCAGGTCGATCTGAACAAGTATTTCGCCTCGCTGCCCCCGAACGCGGTCACCCGGTTCAATCTCTTCTCGTCGTTCGCCAGGGACAAGGACACCGGTGAGATCGACTTCGGACGCCTGGACAAGATCTTCCAGGAGGCTGCCGACCACGACCAGATGCTCGTCGCGGTGCTCTCGGCGGGTGAGGGTGTCTGTGAGGACTTCGAATTCAAGGATCACTCGTGGTTCGCCGACCGCTGGGACGATCCCGCGACAGACGATTCGCCGATGGCATATGCGTCCTGGCTGGATGCGGCGGTGGCCCGGTGGGGAAACTCTCGCGCGCTCGCCGGGTGGGAATTGGTCGGGGAGGCCGAGCCGAGCAATTGCAACGACAGTCGGTGTTCGTGGCAGAACCGGCTCTGTCCGCCGCGTTCGGCCGAAGTGCTCCGGAAGTTCTTCGATGTCGCCGGTGCCCGGCTGCGTGCACTCGACCCGGACACGCCCATCTGGGCCGGGCTCGCAGGCGGCGGTCAGTGTGGTTCGCGCGGCGACGAGTACCAGTATGTCGCTGCATCGCCGGGGATCGACGTACTCGATTACCACGACTACGGGCCGCGGGGTGAGCCGCTGCCGGGAACGGCGACCGACGGACTGCAGCGACGGATCCAACAGGCCGGTCTGGTCGGCAAACCGCTGGTGGTTGCCGAGATGGGCCAGATGGCGGGGTCGTGTGGGCCGTTGCAGGGCCGGGCGGACGACCTGACGCGGAAGATCACCGCCCAACGGGCAGCGGGCACCGCCGGTGCGTTGTTCTGGGCGTTTGTGCCCGACCCCCGGCTCGGCGAGTGCACGCTCGACATCGGCCCCGGGGATCCCATCTTTGCCGTGATCCGGGCGTTGAGTCCCTAGAGCGTCGGAGCTTCCTCAACCCGGTAGACCCGCCAATCGGGCTGATCCTCACCGTCATTGGGTACCTCGAGCTCCAGAGTCGCGATGTCGGCGCCGGTTTCGTACAACGTCGGATACCGCAGGTTCACCGCGTCGGACTCACCGCGACCGGTGTTGGGCACCGACAACAGGTATCGGACCTCATTTCTGCTGGGGTCGTTCAGGTAGGCGGTGAAATCCAGATCAGAGGGGACCACAAAGGTCTTGGGCTTTCGAGATGCGGCGACAACAGCGAATCCGTAGACGGTGTCGGTCAGCACCGAGCCCTCGGGCAGGTCGAGGCTGTCGAGATACTTCGCCAGCTCTCGTTCGGTGGAAAACGTTGACGCAATGCGGTGTTCGGTTGCCTTGCGTTCGGTGACGTTGTCCGGGTCCGGGTCGAGCACCGCACCCAGCGCATACTCCTGCGGGGCATATTTGGGTTTGCTCATGCCGTACGCCGAGGCGGGCACGGTGATCGCCACCAAGACAACGGCCACTGCGAGTCCAGGCCACGTGCGGGCAGAACCCACCCGGTGGCGAGCGGGCGAACGGCGGGCCTGCGGTGGTTGCGGTGCGTACTTGCCCCGCCGTTTTGTGATCGTGCACGCGCGCGCAGGGACCAGCAGGATGGCGAGCGTGGCGGCCAACGGGATCGCGACGATGTAGAACCGCAGGAAGCCAAAGGTCGATCCACTGGCATAGCTGTACCCCTGGAAGCCCAGAACGCTACCGAACAACACGATCGGCACCAGCAGCGGAGCCCAGTCGCCACGCCACCATCCGGCGACTCCGGCAGCGAGGGCCAGCGGGATAAGCGTCGGTGCCAGGAGCACAGTGGACACCACCGCGAACTCGACACCGGGCACGAAATCTGTTCCACCGCCTTCGGACTGCTGGAGAATCGCCGAGTTGCCGTACTGAGAACTGAACTGTGCAAACGCCTGGCCCGTGATGAGCCAGCTGCTCGCAGCCCAGCCGATGAAGGCGAAAAAGCCCGGTGCGGCGACCAATCCGCCGTCCAGCAGGGCTCGTCGCCATCGCAGCCGCGGCGAGGCGCGGATGGCCGTGGTCGCTGCGACGAGCAGCGAGGCACAGGCGATGGCGGCGACGGCGTCATAACGGGTGAGGTAACCCAGACCCAGCGAGATGCCGGCAGCCGCGAGGTGGTGAACGTCGTCGTCTGTGGTCCAGGCGATCAGCCGGCGCACCGCCCAGCACACGAAGAACACAAATGGCGCCTCGCTCATACCGTTCGACCCGTAGAAGACGATCATGGGGTTGAACGCGAACAGCGCGGTGACGATCAAGGCGAACGACCGCGGCAGTCCACGGTCCGCGGCAGTTGCGAAGATCTGTACCGCGGCACCGGACATGAAGGCCGCCGACATGAGCACCCCGGAAAAGGCTCGTTCGGTCAACGGTGCCCACAGTGGGCTGAATGCCACTGCGGGCAACTGGATCAGCGAGGTCAGAGGCGTGAAGACGAAACCGATGGCCGCGACGTGCGGGTCGCGACTGAACAGAACGGTTTGTGCCGCAGACACCCGGGACAGCGAGTCGCCGATGATGAATCCTTCACGCACGCACAGTACGTAGCCGACCACCACGTAGACGGCGAGACTGACGAAGTAGATGGTCCGGCCGAGTCCGCGATCAGACATTGCCGCCCGCCGCGTCGAGGGGAACCTGGCTCGGCCCGGTCTTCGATGCGGCTGCCGCCGCATCTGGTTGTCCGACACCGGAGTCGCTGTCCGGCTTCGCGGACAACCCATGGAAGGTCTTCTCCCAGTACGAGGGATTGCGGATCAGCTGGTAACACCCTTTTGCCGACGCCACACTCATCATCACCCAGTAGAGCGGCACGGTCAGGGCAGGCAACAGCAGATCGGGACGATCGTCTTCGCGCAGCGCGATCAGGTTCATGTAGATGGTGGCGCCGTTGCCGAAGATCAGCGACACCAGCGCCGGGAAATAGATGTACCAGGGGAAGACTTCGCCGATGACCGCGGGCTGGCCGAGAAACCACGAGACGGTGATCAACCAGAAGACGAGATTGAGGCATGCGATGACGGGTGTACCGGCCAACAGCAAGGTGAAACGGATGAAACTCACGGTACCGATCGCCCGCCACAGGCCCACCGGACGTCGGACATGCACCAGCCAGGTCTGCAGATAGCCCTTGTACCACCGTGATCGCTGGCGGACCCAGTTGATGGGATCGCTGTTGGCCTCTTCCAGAGTCACCGAATCGATGACGGCGGTGCGGTAGCCGGTCTCGGCGATGCGGACACCGAGGTCGGCGTCTTCGGTGACGTTGAACGGGTCCCACGCACCGATCTCACGGAGTACCGAGCGCCGGAGATGATTGGACGTGCCGCCCAACGGGATCGGGGCCTTGCTCCGCATCAGGCCCGGCAACAGGTATCCGAACCACAGTCCGTACTCGGCGGTGAACCACCCGGTGAGCATGTTCTGCCTGCCGTTGTGGAACGCGAGTTTGGCCTGGACGCACGCCACCGAATCGTCCTCTGAGGCAAAGGCTGCCACCACGCGCCGGAGCTGAAGGGGATCGGGCAGGTCCTCGGCGTCATAGATGGTGACGATCTCACCGGTTGCCAGGTGCAGACCGTAGTTGCAAGCCTTCGGTTTGGTTCGGGGGTCGGCCGCCGGGACCAGCACGATGGTGATCATCTCGACGTCCTGACACCCCTCGGCCGCCGAGATCGTGACGTCGTCATCGGCCTCGAGCAACAACAGGACCTGCAACTTGTCCGACGGGTACTCGAGCGCGGCCATCGCGCCGATGAGATCGGCAACCACCTCTGGTTCGTTGTAGGCGGGTACCAGGATGGTGTATAGCGGGAGGTCGGCGTCGGGGATGGCCCGGGCCCGTTCGTCGCTGATGTTGATCGGGCCCGATGCCAGCCCGCGCCGGAACAGCAGCAGCCTGTCGATCATCGACCAGACGTAACCGAGGGTGCAGACACCGATCAGGGCAGTTGCTGTCGGAATGGGTTGCCAGATGGCGAACCCGACAACCACCACGAGGAGCCCGATCAGGAAGTTCTTCTGCCATCCCAGAACTGCGATCGACGCCGATCTGAGCGGATCGGCCTCACGGAGCCCCTCGATGGCATCGTGCAACGCCGCGGCCTTGAACTCCTCACTCAGTTCACCGGGAACCGAGGGACCCGTGGGGTGCTCCGGTGGCCCCGTCATGCGGGTACCTGCTTCTTGAGCGGCGCGAGCTGCGCCTCGACCAGGTCTCTACCGAACTCGGTGAGCAGCCCCTCGTCCTTGAACACGGGGTCGTTGTTGGTCACCACAGAATTGCCGCGGAGCAGCACGGTGAAGACCGTGTTGAGGTTGCTGACCAGTGCGTTGGCCGGCTCGGGAAATGGCGCATTCGCCTCGTGGTTGTCGACGGTAAGCACGGTCACCCGCTGTGCGGCGCCGCCGTTTTCCCAGGTCCAGGTGAGCTTGGTCCAGGTGACGAGCAGCTTGTCGTCGACCACCGCGTACATCCGCCCGATGATCCCGTTACCGAGGTTGACGTCACGTCCTGCACTGGAGCGGGTCTGCGACATGTCGTAGAGGACGTTGTCGGGGTAGATCGTGAACGAGATCGGCCGCCGGCTGGTGACGCTGTCGACCACCACCTCCCGCGGGCGGGACAGCTTGTCCCACTCGAAGTTCCCCTCTTCCGCGAGCATTCGCTGCCGGATCAGGACCGAGTTGGTGCCGAAGAACCTCTTGACCCACCGGTATTCGACGGTGCTCGTCGTCTGCCACTGCGGAGGGGAGATGAGCGGTGTACGGAACGGAAGGCCGTCCACCTGACGTACCGGGGGAAGGCTGGGAACGGGAAGCGTGATGAAGGCCAGAAGAATTGCGATGACCCCGACCACCGGCACCGATCGCCACACCTCGCCGGCGGTCAACGGGTTGATCGACCGTTCGAGTGGACGTTTCTTCTCTCCCCGGCGTGAGTAGAAGTAGAGACCGAGGCTGACCACCACCGTTGCGGTCAGTGTGGGCGTCTGCTGGTACACCATCACCGGCGCATTGGGATAGAACTCGATGAGTACCAACAGGATTGCGCCACCGACCGCAAACGTCAACGCCGCGCCGGTCACCGCGCGTTGCCAGGTGCGTCCGACGGCGATGGCGGTCGCGAACGCAGCAAGTCCGAGGGCGACCAGCCCGGCGATCTGACGGCCGCCACCAAGGGTGATCACCATGATCCGATAGGGCAGCGGGAACATCATGAGCAGCAGGAGCCATACCCACGCGAATCGGGTGACCGGCCGAAGACCGAACAGCATGATGCTGGCGCTGATGAGGAAGATCCACATCGCGAGCAGATCGAGATGGAGAAGGCTGAAGTCGTCCGAGTATCGGCGCAGCAGAACGCCTTTGATGAGCAGTGCCAGTACCAGCCCCATGAACCCGACGATCACGTCCGTCTGCCGGTCGTGAATCGGCAACTCGCCGGTACGGCGCCGGGCCACGCCCTGCGCCGCCAGCAACGCCAGCCACGGCACCGAGAAGACGTAGCCGATCAAACTACCCGAGTACGCCTCTTCGGAGATGTCGCGCCACGTCGAGTAGAAGGCGATGAACGTTGCGGCGAGAATGATGGCCCATCGCAGCGCGATTCGCGATGCGGGGTGCCACCGCGAGAAGATCGATCCGGACGACGCCGCCACGGATCAGCTTCCCGGTTCGCGCCGGCGACTGCGGATCACGACGATGGCGACAACTATCGCGATCGCCACGAGAACACCCGCCCCGATCCATCGGATCAGTGAACGGTTGTCTTCGGTGTCGGAGGTGTTCGACGTGGAGCCGATGTCGACGGTCAGCGCCACGGGGTCGCGGTCGGGAACCGCCACAAGGGCATTGCCGTTGAGTCGGACCCAGCGATCCCGATCTGCGCCCAGCCATCCCAGCAACGCGTCGAGCTGGCCAGGGGCACCGGTCGAGGTGGCCACCAGGACTGTCCGCTCACCGTCGACGACGGTCTGCAACGAGCCGAAGTTCACCGCCGGGTCGAGTGTCAGTGTCGTCTCGTCGCCGTTTCCGTCGACCCCGGCGAAATCGATGGGGTTGTTGCCGGACTTGCTGACCGGCAGGTCGATGGTGGGATCGTCCCAGTTGTCGGCGGCGATCAGGATGGCCGGGAGCTTCGAGGCTGTCGCGGTCTCGAGCGGCACCACACTTGTTCCCAGCGGTACCGCGCTGAGTCGCTGAACACCCTCGATGATGGACACGGCACGGGCGGTGTCGGCGAAAGACCCGACTGTCAGACCGATTTGGAGTTCGGGCATCAACGTCTGCGGAACCGACTGGAACCCAGGCGGCACCGGCGGTGTGGCCGGGCTGCTCTGAACCGGGCTGTCGCCACTGATGTCGAGCGTGATGGGGCTGGCCTCACCACATGCCCCGGTGTCACCGGCGGCGTCCACGGCCACGTTGAGGTCGGTGAAACGCTGGAGTAGCCGGTCGGGGATGGTGATCATCTTGTCGATGGTCCCGCTGGGCTCGGTGGCCCATCGGGTGACGACCTCATCACCGACCGAGACCACCACCTGGCCGCCATAGTTCGGCGGAAGCGGCGTGTACGACCCCTTGAGGTTGACCTTGATGTCGCCGGTGGGCCGGCCGAGGCGTGTCTGATCGAGGCCGATCGAGACCTTGGGATCGGTGAGGGCGGTGGCGCTGGCACCCGGCTCACCCAGGTCACGCAGCGTGGTCGCATCGGGCGGCAGTTGCGGGCTCGCGCGCAACGGCCCGGCCACTGCCTTCGAACTGACCGCCAGCCGCGACATGTCACTGGTCAACAACCGCGTCTGGTTGGTCAGGTCTGTGGCGGGACCACTGAGCAACAGCGCCGGCACTCCCACGGTTCCGAGTAGGGTCACCGCGCTGTCGGGGCGTTCGATGACGGCAACCTGCCTCTCGAACGCCGTGGATGGTGTGGTGAGCGCGGACTGACCTTCCGGAAGTGTCTCCATCACGACGTCGACGGGTTGCTCGCCGTAATAGCCGACCACAGCAGATGCCAGCGCGACGGCCGCATTGGATTCTGCCTGCGTCGGTGTTGCAGGGGTCGCGATGGTCAGTCGCTGGAGGATCGGTGGCAGGAAGTCCGCGACGACGGTGGGCGCGATCTCGGTCCCGGAGAAGACCACCGACGGCGTGAGAAGCATGAGCTGATCGGTCTCATCGAAGACACAGAAACCTGCCGGTGGCACAACAAAACTGCGAATGGTGACGATGACTGCGTTGTCGATGACCTCGGCGCCGCGCAACCCGATCGTGACCGGCGTCCGGTCGGCTGACGGCACGTCGATGGATGACAGTGTCTCGCCGTCTTGGACGACGGTCAGGGTGGCGCCCTGCGCATTCGACGGCAGCTGAACCGTGGCTCGGATATCGGTCGGCGTCAGCCCTTCGGGCACAGGAATTGTCACCGTTGTCGAACCCTGCTGGCCGGGAAAGGCGAGATCTTCTCCTGCGCCCAGTGAATCGAGGCTCAGGGTGGGGGCGGCCGACACAATGCCGCCGTCGCCTGGCGCGGCGCCGGCGTGTGGCGCGGCAATAATGGCTGGGGCCGCTGCAAATATCGCCGTGGTGATCGCGGCGAACAGGCGAAGTAATCGAGAGTGTGCCGTTGTCATCACGGCAATACTAAGCAGTAATCACTATCTGGCCCCGGACGAACGCGCTTTTTCTTTTACCGTGCCCGAAAATGCCCAGGTGACGTGCGAGGACGGGCGCCTTTCGGCGCGCCCAGGATTAATTCGCCGGAAGATCTGCGTATCCGCGAATACTCGCGTTGCTGGCCGGTTCCCAGCCGATCAGCGGGCTGGGGGTTTCGACAACGGAGTAATCCGAGGCATCACCGGTGATGATCGTCGACCGATCGCGGTGTACTCCCACCGGGATGTCCCCGGCAAGGGTGACCCGGTTGACCCGACGGTATTGATCACCGAAGTCTGCGACGCCGTAATGCTGGGTGGACCGATTGTCCCAGATGGCAACATCGCCTTCATTCCAATTCCACCGGAATGTATTGTCGGGCCGTTCGATTCTGGCCTGAAAGAGTCTGAGTAGGTCTGCTGTTTCCGAGGTTTTGAACCCGGTGAATGACTGGACGAAGTGCCCGAGCGTGAGTGCGCGCTCCCCGGTCTCGGGATGAACGCGAACCACGGGGTGCTCTGTTCGGTAGATGGTCTTCCCGAACTCTGCCCGGTACTCGGGATCGGAACTGTCGCCGACCGTGAGGTGTTCGGCGTAGTCGTAGTCGTTCGAGTGCACAGCCCGCAACCGGTCGGCAAGCGCGCGCAACGGAACGGGGAGTGCAGCGTAGGCGGCGACGGTCGATGCCCACATCGTCGCGCCGCCGTAGCTCGGTCGCTGGATGGAACGCAGGACCGAGATCTTCGGGATTCGGTCGACGAATGTCACATCGGTGTGCCAGGAGTTCGCGGCCCCTTCGAGCGGCAGCAGGTCCTCACCGCGGGACAGCACGGTGGGGTGCGCCTTGGTGGGGCTGCCCAGGACGGATGCGAATGCGTATTGCGCGTCGTCGTCGAGGTGGTGCTGGCCGGTGAAGATCACGGCCTTGTGAGTGGCGATCACCGAGCGGATGGCCTCGATGGTGGCCGCATCGAGGTCTGCCGACAAGCGCACGCCGTCAACCCGTGCGCCGAGGTGCTCGCCGAGTTTGGTCACCGACAGGGCAGTGCGCGGGACCGCGATGGAACTGACGGTGGTGGAACGCGATTCGGCGATGGCAGTCATATCGTCGAGTCTGTCCGAGCATGCCGCCGCGGGACAGGGTTCGGCTCAGGCTGAGTGAAAGTCGGGGCTCGGCGACCGCCGCCGAAGCCTGGTCCGGGAGGGGTCACCGGACCAGGCCTCGGCGCAGGTCAGATCTTGCTGTACGCCTCGGTCAGAACCGAACGCAGGATCTGCTCGATCTCGTCGAATTCGGCCTGTCCGCAGATCAGCGGTGGCGCGAGTTGGACAACCGGGTCGCCGCGATCGTCGGCCCGGCAGTAGAGGCCCGCGTCGAACAGTGCCGTGGAGAGGAAGCCGCGCAGGACGCGTTCGGACTCATCGGGAGTGAACGTTTCCTTGGTCGTCTTGTCCTTGACCAATTCGATCCCGTAGAAGTAGCCCTCGCCACGTACATCCCCGACGATCGGCAGATCGTTCAGCCGTTCCAGGGTCGAGCGGAACGCCGGCGCGAGGTCCCTCACCCTGTCGTTGAGGCCTTCGCGCTCGAAGATGTCGAGGTTCGCCAACGCAACGGCGGCCGAAACAGGATGTCCGCCAAAGGTGTATCCGTGAGCGAACGAGGTCGAGTTGTCGTTGAAGGGTTCGAACAACCGATCCGAGGCGATCATCGCGCCGATCGGGGAGTAGCCCGACGTCATCCCCTTGGCGCACGTGATCATGTCGGGGATGTAGTCGAAGTCGCTGCAGGCGAACATGGAACCGATCCGCCCGAAGGCACAGATCACCTCGTCCGACACCAGCAGAACGTCGTACTCGTCGCAGATCTCGCGGACCCGCTGGAAATAGCCGGGCGGGGGCGGAAAACAGCCGCCGGCGTTCTGTACCGGCTCCAGGAAGACCGCCGCGACGGTGTCGGGGCCCTCGAACTCGATCGCTTCGGCGATCCGGTCGGCCGCCCACCTGCCGAACGCCTTCGGGTCGTCGCCGTGCTCGGTCGCGCGGTAGATGTTGGTGTTGGGCACGCGGAAGGCACCGGGTGTCAAAGGCTCGAAGGCCTCTTTGAGTGCCGGGATGCCGGTGATCGCGAGCGCTCCCTGCGGTGTGCCGTGGTAGGCGATCGCCCGCGAGATCACCTTGTGCTTTCCGGGTTTGCCCTTGAGCTTGAAGTACTGCTTGGCCAGCTTCCACGCACTCTCGACGGCCTCGCCGCCGCCGGTGGTGAAGAACACCCGGTTCAGGTCGCCGGGGGCGTATCCCGCGAGGCGCTCGGCCAGTTCGATCGCTGGTGGCGTGGCGTACGACCACAAGGGGAAGAACGCCAGTTCCTTTGCCTGTCTGGCGGCGGCGTCGGCGAGCTCGTCACGTCCGTGCCCGGCCTGCACCACGAACAGGCCCGAGAGGCCGTCGAGGTAGCTTTGCCCGCGATCATCGAAGATCCGTGCCCCTTCGCCGCGGGTGATCACGGGAGGGATGGTCTGGTCGCCGTGCCGGGAGAAATGTCCCCACAGGTGGCGTGCCGAGCGGGTGCCCAGGCTTGTTGTCTCGGTGTCGAGAGCGGTCATCGCGTACCCCAATTGTATTGTTGTTTAACCAATTTCAGGTAGACCAGGGTCTCGGTCCCGGTCACACCAGGCTGCGATCGGACCTTCTTGTTCAGCACGTCCAGCAGATGCTCGTCGTCCTCGCACACCACTTCGATGACGATGTCGAAGGAGCCGGCCGTGAGCACGACGTAATCGATCTCCTCGATGGTTGCCAGTGCATCAGCCAACTCGGCAGTGTCTCCGGTGCAACGGATCCCGATCATCGCCTGGCGGGCGAATCCCACCTGCATGGGATCGGTGACCGCCACGATCTGCAATACCCCGGCATCGCTGAGTCGCTGAACCCGGTTGCGCACCGCAGCCTCCGACAGTCCCACCGCCTTGCCCACCGAGGCATAGGAACGTCGGCCATCGGCCTGCAGCTCCTCGATGATCTGCTTGGAGATGTCGTCTAGGGCTATCGGTTGCTGATCGGTCATGGTCCCGATTCTTCTCGATGCGCATCCTGGTTCGATCTTCGCATTGCCATGGTTACGGATTTCGTAGCGGACTGCAACAACAACGGGCGAATTAGTCGTTCAAAAGGCAATACGGTCGCGGATTTCGCAATCGGTCAGTAAGGTGGCAGGCACCGCTGACCAATCGACCACGCATGTGCGAGGACCTTCATGACCAAGACATCGTCGTTTGCCGCCGGTTGGGTGGGTGGTGCCGAGCTCGTCGGCGCAGGGCCCACGCACGACGTCATCGATCCGGCCACCGGTAAGGCTGTCGCCTCCACGTCCCTCGCCACGGCGCAGGACGTGGACACTGCAGTGGACGTCGCGCGAGATGCGCTGCGGGACTGGGCGTCCGCGACACCGGCGCATCGTGGTGCGGTGCTGGCCGAGCTCGCATCCGCCATGTCGGCGGCCGGCGACGCCCTCGCGGCCGAAGAGGTCAGTCACACCGGAAAACCCATCCGGCTCGCCACCGAGTTCGACGTGCCCGGATGTGTCGACAACACCACCTTCTTTGCGGGTCTGGCCCGCAACCTGGAAGGGAAGGCGACGGCGGAGTACTCCGGTGAGCACACCTCATCCATCCGGCGCGAACCCGTCGGTGTGGTCGGGTCCATCACGCCGTGGAACTATCCGTTGCAGATGGCGGTCTGGAAGGTCATGCCTGCATTGGCCGCCGGATGCACCGTGGTCCTCAAGCCCGCCGAACTCACGCCCCTGACCACGTTGACGTTGGCCCGTCTGGCCTCGGAGGCAGGACTGCCCGACGGGGTGTTCAACGTGTTGACCGGTACCGGCGCGGAGGTGGGTGCCGCCATCGCCGGACATGCCGGCGTCGACGTGGTCACCTTCACCGGATCGACCGGGGTCGGCCGTCAGGTGATGGCTCAGGCAGCGGTTCACGGCACCCGGGTGCAGTTGGAACTAGGGGGCAAGGCCCCACTGGTGGTGTTCGACGACGCCGACCTAGAGGCAGCCATCCACGGCGCGGTCGCCGGGGCGTTGATCAACTCCGGCCAGGACTGCACCGCCGCCACGCGGGCCATCGTGGCTCGACCCCTGTACGACGACTTCGTGGCCGGTGTGGCCGAGTTGATGTCGGCCGTGAGGATGGGTGATCCCACCGATCCGGCGACCGACATGGGCCCACTCATCTCGGCTGCCCATCGCGACAAGGTGTCGGCGATGGTGGATCGCGCCCGCGACGGTGGCATCAGGGTGGTCACCGGCGGCACCGTTCCAGAGGGCCCAGGCGCCTTCTATCCGCCGACCCTGCTCGCCGACGTACCCGAAGATGCCGAGGTGTATCGAGACGAGGTCTTCGGTCCCGTACTGACCGTCAGCGCTTTCGACGACGATGACGATGCACTGCGCCGCGCCAACGACACCGTGTACGGGTTGGCCGCATCGGCATGGACCCGTGATCTGTATCGAGCTCAGCGCGCCTCCCGCGAGATCCGGGCCGGGTGCGTCTGGATCAACGACCACATCCCGATCATCAGCGAGATGCCGCACGGCGGAGTCGGTGCGTCCGGATTCGGCAAGGACATGTCCACCTACTCGCTGGACGAATACCTCACCATCAAACACGTGATGAGCGACATCACAGGAGTATCGCAAAAACCATGGCACCGAACAATTTTCACCCTGCCGCAGTAGAGAAGTCCGCGGCGTGGGCATCCTCGCCCACCGCCCGCGGAACGGCCGTGGTCGCCGAGGCGGCGCCGGCGCCCTTCTGGCTCGACCGGCCCGAACGCCCGGTTGCCCGGGGGCGGCTGAGCGGCTCGACCACTGCAGACCTGGTGATCGTAGGCGGTGGGTTCACCGGCCTGTGGGCAGCGGTGCAGGCGGCCGAGGCAGATCCTGCGCGGTCGGTCATCCTGCTCGAAGGCGCGCGGATCGCCGAAGGAGCGTCTGGACGCAACGGCGGGTTCTGTTCGGCCAGTCTGACCCACGGCCTGGTGAACGGACTGGACCGCTACGCCGATGAGTTGCCCGAGCTGCTCCAGATGGGTGTGGAGACACTCGATGAGATCGAGGCGGCGATGCGGCGCCTTGGCATCGATGCCGACGCAGAGCGCAACGGTGAGCTCGACATCGCCAATTTCCAGTGGCAGGTGGACGACCTGAAAGAGGTTGCGCGTCAGGGTCGAGTCCTCGACCAGCCGTTGCGGTTCCTCGATGCCGACGAGCTCGCCCGCCACATCTCGAGCCCGATGGCCCACGGGGCGGTGTACGACCCCGACGTGATCCTGATCGATCCTGCGCGCCTCGCCTGGGGTCTGGCCGCAGCAGCCGAACGCCTCGGTGTCCGCGTGTACGAACACAGCGAGGTCACCGATCTCCGTTCGATGGGTGAACGTGTGCACCTGCAGACGGGCTACGGCACGGTTGATGCCGCCAAGGTGATACTGGCGACGGCAGCATCAAAACCGCTGCGCCGCAAGCTCGGTCATCTGATGGTGCCGGTGTGGGACTACGCGATCATGACCGAACCGCTCACCGATGCGCAGTTCGCGGCCATCGGCTGGACGGGCCGTCAGGGACTTGCCGACTCGGGCAACCGTTTCCACTATTTCCGGCTCACCGCCGACAACCGCATCCTGTTCGGCGGCTGGGATGCGATCTACCACTACGGTTCGGACACCGATCCCCGGCATGCCCAGCGCCCGGCGGAATTCGCCCTGCTGGCCGAACATCTGTTGCAGGTGTTCCCGCAGCTGGAAGGGATCAAGGCCAGCCACGCCTGGGGAGGTGTGATCGACACCTGCTCGCGGTTCAGCAACTTCTGGGATGTGAGCATGGGCGGCAAGGTGGTGTCCGTACTCGGTTTCACCGGGCTCGGTGTCGGGGCCTCACACTTCGGGGCGCGCACCGCGCTAGACCTCGTCGACGGCAAGGACACCGAACGAACCCGGCTGAAGATGGTGAAGAAAAAACCGCTGCCCTTCCCGCCGGAGCCGCTGCGGTGGTTCGGGATCACCGTCACCCGCCATGAGTTCGCGCGTGCCGACCGCAATCAGGGCCGGCGGGGCCTGTGGCTCAAGACCATGGATGCGCTGGGCCTCGGCTTCGACTCCTGACCCCGATCTTGGTGGGTTCGGGCGAGCGTCTGTGCAGGTCGGCTTCGCCCGAACCCACCAAGATCGGGCAGGTCAGGGCGTGAAGTCCTTGGGTACGACGATGATCGGTGCATCGGTGTTCCTCAGGATGCGGGCCGACATGGAACCCAGGAAAGCCCGGCGTGGGGGAGCGAGCCGTCCTGACCCGATCACCACGACATCTCCCGGTCCCCAGCGCAATTCGTCGAGCGCTTCCTCGACCGTGTCGCCGTCGGCGACAAGCGATTCGATGCCGACCGCTCCACCACAACTCTCTTCGGCGAGCCTGAGGTTGGCCTGCGCCGCGGCGACGTGGCGGGCGCGAACCTCGGATGAACCGTCGTCGGCACCGGCGTATCCGTCGTGGGAGACCAGCGACAGGAGACGGAGATTCAATCCGCCCTCCCGCGCGAGGCCGAGGGCAAACGGGAGCGGATTGTCTTTCGATTCGGCAGTCGGCACGGCCACCGTCAGCGTGTCGATGGTGGGGATGTCGACGCGGCTGTATCCGCGGGGCGCCAGGGCGACCGGTACCGGTGAGGCGTGGGTCAGAGCCGACGAGATGGTTCCGAGGGTGTGTTTGCCCAGGATGCCGTCGCTCGTGCCACCCACCACGATCATCGCTGCCTTGGTCTCGAGAGCGAACTCGATGAGACATTGGGGGAACGATTCGGCGACCGGGGTGTGCGTCTTCACATCGATGCCGTCTGGGATGTCCTCGACCACCTCGTCGAGCCACTGCTGTGCTTTCCGGACCAGCGCCTCTTGGTAGCTCGTCCGACCCGGTGAACCATCCGGCTCGGTTTCACGTACCACGCAGACGAGGTCGATCGCAGCCCCGGTGGCACGAGCGATGGCGATGGCGAGGTTCACCCCGTCATCACCGGTGTCGGTGTAGAGGTAACCCACTGTCAATCTCATGAGTGTGAACCGGCTTTCGTTACAGGCGTTGTGGTCAGGGTGTGAGCGGGCACTGCGGGTGCGGACGGCTGTCTGACCTCAGTACACATCAGGGACCTTGACTTCGGTGCGGGCATTGAGGGTCTTGCCCTTCCAGAAGTCCTTCGGCCCGAAGGCGAAGCACAGCAACATCAGTGGGATCCCGAGCACCAACATGCCCACACCCATGACGAACACACCGCCGACGCCCCCGACGGAGGTGTACCCGTAGTCGATCGAGTACATGTCGACAGCGCTCTTGATGAACGCCCACGTCATCGCAAGGGCACCGAGAAGCGGGAAGATGCCGCGGAAGAACAGGTTTCGGACAGACGTGAACAGTGTCTTGCGGAAGTACCAGACACAGGCATACGCGGTGATCCCGTAATAGAACGCGACCGCCAGGCCCAGAGACGCCACCGAGTCGCCGAGGGTGTTGGCGCTGACGAGTGACAACACGAGGTAGAACGCGAGCGCGGCCCCGCCCATGACGGCTGTGCCGAATGCCGGTGTCATGTACCGCGGATGGATGGTCGCGAAGCGTTTGGGGATCGCCCCGTAGACGGCCATGGACAGCGTTCCGCGGGCGGTCGGCAGGATGGTGGACTGTGTGGACGACAGCGCCGATATCGACACGGTGAGCAGCAGTAGCGCCGAGAGCACGGCGCCGGCAACCGGGTCACCGAGGATGGTCAGCACGTCGTCGGCGTTCTCTTCGTTGTTCAGGCCGATGCCGGTGTCGCCGAATCCGGCAAACGACTGGATGGCGTAGGCGACCAAGACGTAGGTGCAGACCAGGATGATCGTGGTGAGGACGGCAGCGCGGCCCGGTGTTTTCGCGGAGTCCTTGGTCTCCTCGCCGACGGCCAGGCAGGCGTCCCAGCCCCAGTAGATGAAGATGCAGAGGATGACGGCTTCGGCGATCGCCGACGAACTCAGGCCACTCGGCCACAGCCAGCTGAGCTCGGGATTGATCGCCTGTGGGCCGGCCTTGTCGAGCCCGACCTTGACGAGGGCGATCACGCTGGCGGTGATGAGGACACCGAACTGAACGGTGATCAGGACGTTCTGCATCCGCTCGCTGATGACGATGCCGCGGATGCTGACCCAGGTCATCATCACGATCAGGGCGCTGCCCAGCAGCACCTTCACCCAGATGTTCTCGGCCCAGGAATCGAGGTGGAGGAACCGCAGTAGGTAGACGCCGGCGACCTCGGCCACGTTGGCGAGCACGATGATCGCCGACACCGCCAGGCCCCAGCCGCCGATCCAGCCGACCCAGGGCCCGAACGCCTTGGTGCCCCATGTGAACGTGGTGCCGCAGTCGGGGGTGTCCTGTCCGAGCTCGCGATAGGCGAACGCGATCAGCAACATGGGAATGAATGCGAGCACGAACATGGCCGGAGCCTTTTCGTGCACTGCTGCGACAACAAAACCGAGAGTGGCGGCGAGGCTGTAGGCGGGTGCCACGGCCGACAGGCCGATGACGACGTTGCCCACCAATCCCAGTGAGCCGGCGCGCAGACCCTTGTCTGAGACGGCGGTACCGGGTGCTTCCGAAATGGCCATGGGTATCTCCGGACGGTGAGGGGATCGAACATGCTTACCGTACGGTTTCGACAGTCAAATCGCGCCACAACAACGAAATTGTTTCCAGATCAGTAACACAACGACTGATTTAGTTGATGAACCCACCGCGGACCCGACTATTTGCGCGTCTCGCGGGCTTCCTGGTCGGCAACGACGCGCAGGCCCTTGCCCCCGTTGATCCGACGTGGATCGATAGAGGACCATTGTGTGTTGTGAACGCTCCGAAGAATGCCACCGCCATCGACCCCGACGACATCGGTTTTCGTATCGACCCGGTGCTGGCGCGCAGCTGGCTGCTGGTGAACGGTCTGCAGTACGAGAGGTTCCAGGCTGCTGTCCAGTCGCGTGCCGACATCGTCGTTCTCGACATCGAGGACGCCGTCGCCCCGAGGGACAAGGTGGCCGCCCGTGAGAACGTGGTCCGCTGGCTCGGGGACGGAAATCGCGACTGGGTACGTGTCAACGGCTTCGGTACGCAGTGGTGGGCCGACGATCTCGACGCGCTGAGCAAGGTGACGGTCGGAGGCGTGATGCTGGCCATGGTCGAGTCGGTCGACCACGTGACCGAGACCGCCAAACGACTACCGGGTGTGCCGATCGTCGCATTGGTCGAGACCGCCCGCGGTTTGGAGCGGATCAGCGAGATCGCTTTGGCCAAGGGTACTTTCAGACTGGCCTTCGGTATCGGCGACTTCCGGCGTGACACCGGTTTCGGCGATCAGCCCGCCACGCTCGCGTACGCCCGATCGCGCTTCACCATCGCCGCGAAAGCGGCCCACCTGCCAAGTGCGATCGACGGGCCCACGGTCGGGTCGTCGGCGCTCAAGCTGAGCGAGGCCACGGCCGTGAGCGCCGAGTTCGGGATGACGGGAAAGATCTGCCTGACGCCCGACCAGTGCGCTGCGGTCAACGAGGGTCTCTCACCCTCGCACGAGGAGATCGCTTGGGCGCTGGAGTTCTTTGCCGAGTTCGAACGTGACGGCGGCGAGATTCGCAACGGGTCCGATCTGCCACGCATTGCTCGCGGCACCAAGATCCTCGACCTCGCGCGTGCCTACGGCATCGAATTCAGCGAAGAATACGACGACCCCGACCACATGCCAGCCCCGTCGGACACCTACCACTACTGAACCGGCCCCGGACAGCACAATGGCCGTCACCTCGAGGTGACGGCCATCGTGTGTGTCGCGAACTTGCTCAGATCAGCGGGCAAACATCAACGCGCGCTTGACTTCCTGGATGGCCTGGGTCACCTGGATGCCGCGAGGGCAGGCGTCGGTGCAGTTGAAGGTGGTGCGGCAACGCCACACGCCGTCGACCTCGTTGAGGATGTCCAGACGCTCTGCGGCACCTTCGTCGCGGCTGTCGAAGATGAAGCGGTGAGCGTTGACGATGGCTGCGGGGCCGAAGTAGCTGCCCTCGCTCCAGTACACAGGGCAACTGGTGGTGCAGCATGCGCACAGAATGCACTTGGTGGTGTCGTCGAACCGGGCGCGGTCGGTCTGGCTCTGGATGCGCTCACGGGTCGG
The DNA here is from genome assembly GCF_001598915.1 of Williamsia muralis NBRC 105860. GTDB lineage: Bacteria > Actinomycetota > Actinomycetes > Mycobacteriales > Mycobacteriaceae > Williamsia > Williamsia muralis. The sequence goes on from NZ_BDAP01000006.1 coordinate 164,636, forward strand.
CTCGTTGCCGCTGGTCATCAGGAACGGCTTCACGGCGCGGAACGCGTCGAAGAACGGCTCCATGTCGACCACCAGATCCTTTTCCACCGGTAGGCCGCGAATCGGCTCCACCGTGATGGTGATCTCCTTGGACTTGTCCTTGGGGAGCATGTCCTTCATCAGCAGCTTGCAGGCCAGCCGGTTCACACCGTTGATCCGCATGGCGTCCGAACCGCAGACACCGTGAGCGCACGAGCGGCGGAACGTCAGGGTGCCGTCGAGGTAGCCCTTCACGTACAGGAGCAGGTTGAGCAGGCGGTCGGTCTGCAGGGCAGGCACGCGGAAGCTCTCGAAGCCCTGTGCGTCCGGATCTTCCGGGTTGAACCGGCGGATCTTCAGGGTCACCATGGTCGCCTCATCGGGGACCGGGGGGAGTGCGGGGCCGTCGGGTGCTTCGCCGGCGGCGACATCAGTGGTTACGGTCATCAGTACTTCCGCTCCATCGGCTCGTAACGGGTCTGGACCACTGGCTTGTAGTCCAACTCGATGTCGGAGAGAAGGGTGTCGCCCTTCTTGTACGCCATCGTGTGCCGCATGTAGTTGGTGTCGTCGCGATCGGGGTAGTCCTCGCGGGCGTGACCGCCGCGCGATTCCTTCCGGTTCAGCGCGCCAACGACGGTGACCTCGGCCATCTCCAGGAGGAAGCCGAGTTCGATCGCCTCGAGCAGGTCGCTGTTGAAGCGCTTGCCCTTGTCGTGAACACGAATGTGGTTGTAGCGCTCCTTGAATCCGTGGATGTCGGTGAGCGCCTGCTTCAGCGTCTCTTCGGTACGGAACACCGAGGCGTTCGCGTCCATCGAGGCCTGCAGTTCGGTACGGATGTCGGCAACCCGCTCGTGTCCGTGCTCGGAGAGAATGGTCTCGAGCCAGCCGTCGACCATCTTGGTCGGCTCCTCGGGCATCTCGTGGAACTCGGTGTTCTGCGCGTACTCGGCCGCAGCGATGCCGGCACGACGACCGAATACGTTGATGTCGAGCAGCGAGTTGGTGCCGAGGCGGTTGGCGCCGTGGACCGAGACGCAGGCACACTCGCCAGCGGCGTACAGCCCGTGCACGACCTCGTCGTTGTTCGCCAGCACCTCGCCGTTGATCTTGGTGGGGATGCCGCCCATGACGTAGTGACAGGTGGGGAACACGGGGACGTACTCGGTGACCGGATCGACGCCGAGATACGTGCGGGCGAACTCGGTGATGTCGGGCAGTTTCTCGTTGAGGACTTCCTCGCCGAGGTGGGTCACGTCGATGTAGACGTAATCCTTGTTCGGTCCGGCGCCGCGACCCTCGAGAACCTCCAGAACCATGGAGCGGGCGACGATGTCGCGGGGAGCGAGGTCCTTGATGGTGGGGGCGTAGCGCTCCATGAACCGCTCACCGTCCACGTTGCGGAGGATGCCGCCCTCGCCGCGTACGGCCTCGGAGATCAGGATGCCCAGCCCGGCAAGACCTGTCGGGTGGAACTGGTGGAACTCCATGTCCTCCAGCGGCAGACCCTTGCGGAAGACGATGCCCATGCCGTCACCGGTGAGGGTGTGCGCATTGGACGTGGTCTTGTACATACGTCCCGAGCCGCCGGTCGCGAAGACGATCGACTTCGCGTGGAAGACGTGGATCTCGCCGGTGGCCAACTCGTAGGCGACCACACCGGTGGCAACCTTCTCGCCCTTGTCGTTCTCGGTGAGGCAGATGTCGAGCGCGTAGAACTCGTTGAAGAACTCGACGTCCTGCTTGACGCAGTTCTGGTACAGCGTCTGCAAGATCATGTGGCCGGTGCGGTCGGCCGCGTAGCAGGCCCGACGGACCGGGCTCTTGCCGTGGTCGCGGGTGTGCCCACCGAATCGACGCTGATCGATCTTGCCCTCGGGGGTCCGGTTGAACGGCAGACCCATCTTCTCGAGGTCGAGCACTGCGTCGATGGCCTCTTTCGCCATGATCTCGACCGCGTCCTGGTCGGCGAGGTAGTCGCCGCCCTTGACGGTGTCGAACGTGTGCCACTCCCAGTTGTCTTCCTCGACGTTGGCGAGCGCGGCGCACATGCCACCCTGGGCCGCGCCGGTGTGGCTACGGGTGGGGTAGAGCTTGGTCAGCACGGCTGTTCGGGCGCGCGGCGCGGCTTCGATGGCCGCGCGCATTCCGGCGCCGCCGGCGCCGACGATCACCACGTCGTAACGGTGTTCCTGCATCTATGGCTTCTCTCTCATCAGTGTCACCGGATGCGGCCGGTGGGTGCTCGCCGGAGGCATGCGGTCGTGGCCGAAAGGCGGATCGGGTCAGCCCACGCTCGTGATGTCGAAGGTGAGCAGGGCGTACGTGCCCGTGAGCAGCACCAGGATCATCGACAGCACCAGCAGGACGTTCAGCCAGAAACGTGTCGAGTCTTTACGCGAGTAGTCCGCGATCACCGTGCGGACACCGTTGCCGCCGTGTAGCTGGGCCAGCCACAGCATCGAGATGTCCCAGACCTGCCAGAACGGTTCTTTCCAGCGCGCCGCGACGAACGAGGCGTCGATCCGGTGAACACCGTCGTCCCAGGCCAGCATGATGAACATGTGGCCGATGGTCAGGATGATCAGCGCCAGGCCGGAGAAGCGCATGAAGAGCCATGCGTTCTTCTCGAAGTTGCCGCCCTTGGGGCGGCGCGGTGAGCGCGGGTTGTCCAGACTGGCCGGCCGGTCGTGGTCGGTGCCGTACGTCTTGGCTATCCGGGGGGTTTGTGATGTGGTCATCGTCCGGCCTCCCTAGATGTGTTCCACGATGAGCTGCAGCAACCGGACCGTCGCCGCGCCGAACAGGATGACGAACAAGCCCAAGATGATCCACAGCATCTGACGCTGGTACTTGGGACCCTTCGACCAGAAGTCGATGAGGATGATGCGAACACCGTTGAGAGCGTGGTAGAGCACACACGCCACGAGGCCGATTTCCATCAGGCCGACGATCGGGTTCTTGTACGTCTCGATGATCTCGGAGTACTTGTCGGGGTCGATCCGGATCACTGCCGTATCGAGCACGTGTACAAAGAGGAAAAAGAAGATCGAGACACCGGTGATCCGGTGCAGCACCCAGGACCACATGCCTGGGTCACCCCGATACAGGGAACGTTTGCGCACCGGGGCGGGCGCGGTCTCTGTAGGAATGCTCATCGAGAAATTGGCCTCCAACATCGTTGGTGGACGCGTCGAGCGCGGTTCCGGCAGCTCGATCGTGGACCCACAAAACAAACCTTAAACCTAAGCTGAACGAGGGTGGAATCCTCCCCGAGTCGACAAGAGCCCCAAGGCATCTCGAATTAGGGTTGCCTTACCATTCTTCACATCTCAGGTGCGGATGCGTCCGCGCTGTCCGTCGCGAGCGAAAGGCTGCGAAATGTCGGCCAGTATCGATTGGAATCTATTGCGGGACAAAGCAATAGAGGTAATGAAGGGTGCCTACGTCCCCTACTCGCGGTACCCGGTGGGCGCGGCCGCCTTAGTCGACGACGGGCGAATTGTTACCGGTTGCAATGTGGAAAATGTCTCATATGGTTTAGGGCTCTGCGCCGAGTGCACGCTGGCCGGAAACCTCCACGTTTCCGGTGGTGGGCGCCTCGTGGCGCTCAGTTGCACCGACAGCCGGGGCCAGATCCTGATGCCCTGTGGGCGCTGTCGACAAGTGTTGCTCGAACACGGCGGGGACACGATGCTGATCGATCACCGCGACGGGCCCAAGCCGTTGGGCGTTCTGCTGCCGGACTCGTTCGGGCCCGCCGATCTCGAGGCCGGCCGAGTGGTTGATGGCGGAGTGGTTGATGGCGGAGTGGCCGATGGGGCTGACGGGAACAAGGAGGTCGGTGGTGCCTGAGATCCATGACGCGGTCACGGTGATCGCCACCAAACGAGACGGTCACGCATTGACCGACGGACAGATCGACTGGGTCATCGATGCGTTCACCCACGGGTCGGTGCACGCGGAGCAGATGTCGGCGCTCGCGATGGCGATTCTGTTGCGCGGCATGAACCGCCGGGAGATCGCCCGTTGGACGGCGGCCATGATGAACTCCGGAGAACGGATGGACTTCACCCATCTCCGGCGCGACGGCAAGAAGCTGAAGACCGTCGACAAGCACTCGACAGGTGGGGTGGGGGACAAGATCACGTTGCCGCTGGCGCCGCTCGTCGCGTCCTTCGGCGTCGCGGTGCCGCAACTGTCCGGCCGCGGGCTGGGGCACACCGGTGGCACGTTGGACAAGCTCGAGGCCATCGCCGGCTGGCGAGCGGACCTGACAAACGACGAGATCGTCGCGCAGCTCGAGTCCGTCGGCGCCGTGATCTGCGCCGCGGGTGCGACTCTCGCTCCGGCCGACAAGAAGCTCTATGCACTGCGCGACGTCACGGGGACGGTCGAATCGATTCCGCTCATCGCGAGTTCGATCATGAGCAAGAAGATCGCCGAGGGAACCGGCGCGCTGGTACTGGACGTCAAGGTCGGCTCCGGAGCCTTCATGAAGTCCGAGGCCGATGCACGCGAGCTGGCCGAGATCATGGTGGAGCTGGGAAACCAAGCAGGTGTGCACACCTCGGCACTGCTGACCTCGATGTCGGAGCCTCTGGGGCTCACGGCAGGGAACGCGCTGGAGGTCGCCGAATCCGTGGACGTACTTGCCGGTGGTGGACCGCCCGACGTCGTCGAACTCACCGTGGCGTTGGCGGCCGCCATGCTCGACGCCGCGGGGATCACCGGGGTGGATCCGGCGGACAACCTGTCGAACGGCAAGGCGATGGACGTCTGGGACGCGATGATCCGGGCCCAGGGCGGCGACCCCCGCGCGCCGCTGCCCGTGGCCGCCGAGTCCGAGGTCATCCGCGCACAGACCGCCGGAGTGGTCGAAACGATCGATGCCATGGCTGTCGGCGTGGCCGCATGGCGACTGGGTGCGGGCCGAGAACGGCAGGGCGAAGCAGTCCAGGCGGAGGCCGGGGTGAAGCTGCATGTGAGTGCCGGCGACCGCGTGGCCGTGGGCGACCCGCTGTTCACCATGTACACCGGAACGCCGCAACGTTTTGCTGCCGGGTCGGCGGCACTGGCCGGGGCCGCCGTGATCGGTTCGACAGCGCCGCAAGCCCGGTCGCGGGTGATCGATCGGGTTACCGTCGACACATGACACCCGCGCCGCTGGACTTGCCGACGATCTCCCTCGCGCCGAAGGTGCTCTTGCACGACCATCTCGACGGCGGACTGCGGCCGGGAACCGTGCTGGAGTTGGCTCGCGATGTGGGGTACGAGGATCTGCCCGCCGAGGACGTCCCCGGCCTGGCCTCGTGGTTCCGTGACGCCGCCGACAGCGGATCCTTGGTGCGATACCTCGAGACGTTCACCCACACCGTCGCTGTGATGCAGACGGCGGCCGCTCTGGAGCGCGTGGCCCGTGAATGCGCCGAAGACCTCGCCGACGACGGGGTGGTGTACGCGGAGGTCCGCTTCGCCCCCGAGCAGCATCTGGAAGCCGGCCTGACCCTCGACGAGGTTGTCGAGGCCGTGCTGCGAGGATTCGCCGACGGCACCGCACACGCGGCAGACCGGGGCCGGAGGATCCAGGTGCGCACTCTGGTGACCGCGATGCGGCACGCCGCTCGGTCGAGGGAGATCGCCGAATTGGCAGTGCGATTCCGCCACCGCGGCGTCGCGGGCTTCGACATCGCGGGCGCCGAGGCCGGTTACCCACCGAGCAGACATCTCGATGCGTTCGAGTACATGCGGGCGAACAACGCACCCTTCACCATCCATGCCGGTGAGGCGTTCGGACTGCCGTCGATCCACGAGGCGATCAGCTTCTGCGGTGCCGATCGCCTCGGGCATGGGGTTCGGGTCATCGAGGACATCGTCCTGCCGGACGGCACCGATCTCGCGGCAGGCGCATTCCCCGACGCCCAACTGGGCGATGTGGCGAATTACGTGCGCGACAAGCGGATTCCGCTGGAGTTGTGTCCGAGCAGCAACGTTCAGACCGGTGCCGTCGAGAGTCTGGTGACCCATCCGTTCAACGTGCTGGCCCGACTGCGGTTCCGGGTGACGGTGAACACCGACAACCGGCTGATGAGTGACACCACCATGAGCCGGGAGTGCAAGGTGCTCGTCGACCAGTTCGACTACGGCTGGGCCGACCTCGAACGGTTCACGGTGAACGCGATGAAGTCGGCGTTCATCCACTTCGACGATCGACTCGCCATCATCGACGACGTCATCAAGCCGGGGTACGCGGTGCTCATCGGCTGAACGCCGTCGACCGCGCTCTTGCCGCTGTCGACCGCGCTTCTACCGGCGTCGACGGTGGCTTTATCCGCGCTTCTTGTCGAGCCGGGTCTCGAACTCGTGCTCCAGCGCCCGCCACGCCTCTGACTCGTTGTCGAAGGGCGGGCTCGGCGCCAAGCGCTTCGGGTCGGGGTTGAGCGCATAGTTGACGAACCAGCCCAGCGGCGTAGTGGAACCCAGTGCTTCCGCGACGGAATCGTCGTCGGCGAAATCGGCTGCGTCGGTGAACAGCTCGACTGCCAACTCCAGCTGGCGACGGTCGATGCGGCGGGGACCGTCCGCGATGTCCTCGGTGAGGCCGGGCAGCACGTAGACGTTGTCCTCGTACACCTCGATCTCCAGCGAACCGTCGGTTGCGGCGACCTGGATCTCCTCGAAGGTGCTGACCACGGAGAGGTCGTGTTCGTTGTCGTCGGCGAGGAATCGCTCCAGTGCCCGGTGCGAGGGGAAGGCGAAGATCTTGCCGCGCGCCCCCAAGAAGACCGGGTCGTCGTCGAGATAACAACGCAGCGTGAAGAACTCGCCGTCGGCGGTGATGATCTGAATGGGATCGATGCCGACCGACGCCCAGAAATCGTCCTCGTCGATCTCGTCGTCATCATCGTCTTCATCGTCGTCGAGGTCATCGTCGTCGTCATCGGAATCTGTGTCGTCCGATTCGCCGTCGATCAACTCGATGTCTTCGTCGGGCTCGTCTTCGTCTTCGGCGCTGGCGGCGGCGAGGATCTCTGCCTCGGCCACCGACACCAGGTCAGCGTCGACCTCGGGGCTGGTGATCACCTCGTCGATGGCATCGACCACGTCGTCCCAGCGTTTGTCGATGAGTGTTCCGATGCGCCCCCACAGTTCTTCACCGTCACGGCCCTGAAAGTTGCGGGTGCCGGTGGTGACGGCACCGAGGATGGGGTTGCCGTTGAAGAACTTGGTGATCGGGGTCAGTTCGCAGACCTCGCCGATGATCCGGACGATCTCGAGTACGTCCTCGAGTTTGGCGATGACCTCGGGTGTGGGGTCTTCAGAGGCGAGCTCGGGAACGGCGATCAGATCAAAGGATTTGTCCTCGGCCGGTTCGAGTTCGTCGGCCTTGAGTCCGACAACGGTGTTCCACGCGGGGTGTTCCACCAGATCGTTGTCGTCGCCCGAACGGATGAACGCCACCAGTTCTGCCACGGACGCGAAGCCGTACAGATCCTCGTCGAGACCGAGGAATGCCTCCCACTCATCGTCACCCTCACGCCAGCGTGGGGCCCACAGGGTGAACGCGTTGCCCTCGGTGATTCCGAGTTCGATTGGGACGATGTCTCCGGCCATGGCCACAGAGCCTAGTCACCGATCCTGAACGTCGGCTACATCGGGCATGGCCGGATCGTGACGGTGCCGGATCACCAGTGGTGTCGCTCGAGTCATTGCGGTCGGTAGAACCCTTCGAAGGTCTGACCCATGTTGGTCGTACGCAGCGGGGACACGCTGACCGGGTCACCGGCTTCCACCAGCTGGCCGTTGCCCACATACATGGCGACGTGTCCCGACCACACCGCGAGATCACCCGGCTGGAGATCGGACTGTGCGATCGCGACGCCGGCTGTGTCCTGTTCCTGGGCAAGCCTGGGCAATTCGACTCCGGCCTCCCGGTAGGCCCATTGGGTCAGACCGCTGCAGTCCAGACCCTGCCCGGGCGTGGTGCCGCCCCAGACATAGGGCACGCCCTGCTGGCTCAGTGCTGCCCGTACCGCTGTTGCGGCTCGTTCGTTCGGTGCGTAGGCCACCGACCCGTCGGGCAAGGTGATGGCGACGCCGGTGCCACCGGGGTTGGTCGCCGACAATCCGGCCGGCAGCGTCTGAGCTCCTCCGGCCGAGTCTGGAGATGTGACCGGGGCAGCAGCTTGCACCGGCCCAAACGCTGCGTCGGTGAGATTTCCGAGTTCGTCCCCGACTCGTGCCAATTGGGTGTCGACCATCGATGAGCCTGCAGGGGTACGGCCGATGGCCATCAGGCGTTGGGTGTCGTCGGCCAATGCGGCTCGGGTCTTCTCGAGCACGGCGATGCCCCGTTGAATGTGCGTCATCGCGACCGGAATGACCGCACCCACACCGGCGGGGGTGAAGAGTGACGGTCCCATGGCCGAGGCGATGGTGACAAAGGAATCGAGGATCGACTGGAGTTCGACGGAGGCCAGGCGCACCTTGTCGGCTGCCGACTCGATCACTCCGGCGATGTCGGTGCTGTTGTCGCAATGGTGCGCGGTGTCCCGGACCGCCTGGTCGAGTGTGGCGAGAGCCTGGGAGCCACCGGCGCCCGACCATTGTGGTGCCAGCTCGCTGTTCAATCGATGCTGCGTGGCCCTGACGTCGTCGAGAACCGCTGCGGTGGAACGAAGTTGCGCCGCAGGAGCGCCCGCGGGCAGCACGCCGGTTCCCATCGCCGTGATCAGGGCGTTCAGCGGGGCGAGCAGGAGCTCGATGGGGATCATCAGATCGCCACGATCTGCGCCGCGCTGTTGTCGTCGGTGTCGGCGTAGGCGACCTGCGCGCCGCACAGGCCATCACCGAGTGTCCGGACCCTCGCCGCGAGCTGTTCGATCTCGCGGCAGTGCCGGTCGGTGACCATCGCGGCCGCGGCCGCGAACTCGGCTCCGATGACGCCGAACACCGGAGCGAGCAGCGCCGCGTCGGCGCGACCGGCCAAGGCATGGGTGGCGATGTCCTCGCCGACGGCGCGGGTGCCGAGGGAAGCGGTTCGGAGGGCGGCGGGATCAACGGAGACCTGACTCATGGGCATTCGACGCGATCGCCGGGCGTGACGGTTCCCTCGTATGGTTGGTCAATGCAGATCCGAGCTGTTGATCATCCATTGGCCGCCGCGAGGCTGACCACGTTGCGCGACGAGCGAACCGACAATGCCGCCTTTCGTGGCGCGCTTGCCGACCTCACCCAGATGTTGATCTACGAGGCGCTGGTGGGAGCGCCGGTCGCGGAGGTGCCGGTCACGACGCCGGTGACCACCACCACGGGGGTGCGCCTCGCAGTGCCGCCGCTGTTGGTTCCCGTTCTGCGTGCCGGCCTCGGGATGGTGGAACAAGCGCATGCGATGGTGCCGGAAGCGAACGTGGGGTTCGTCGGGATCGCCCGCAACGAAGAGACGCACCAGCCGGTTCCGTACCTCGAGTCGCTGCCGGACGATCTGACCGGCCAGCCTGTGTTCGTGCTCGACCCGATGCTTGCCACCGGGGGGTCGATGCTGCACACGATCGAGCTCCTGGTGCAGCGCAAGGCCACCGACATCACTGCGGTGTGCGTCGTCGCCGCGCCGGAAGGTGTTGAGGCGCTGGAGAAATCGGGCTATCCGGTGCGCCTGGTCACCGCGGCAGTCGATGACGGGCTCAACGCCGCCGCATACATCACACCCGGGCTCGGCGACGCCGGGGACCGCCAGTTCGGGCCACGCTGACCGGAGCTTGAGCCGGTGCATTCCGGCGCGGGGTCGGGCAGTTCGGTCAAACGGTGTAGAACTCGAGCGCGATGCCGTCGGGGTCACGGAAAGCGATGAGGTGGCCGGTGGAGCCGGCGGCGATCCCGCTGTGCTCGACGCCCGCGGCGTCCAGATGGGCCAGCCAGCGTTCGAGTGCTCGCAGATCAGGGACCGCGAGCGCGAGGTGGTCCAGACCGCAACGGAACTCGGAGAAGCGACCCGATATGGCGTCGGTCCCATGGCCGTTGAGTACCACCTGAATCCCGCATTCGTGGGCGAGGAGGGCCTTTTTCAGGTTGTAGCTCGAGTGGCGTCTCCGTAACCGGAATCCGCACACATCCTGATACCAGGTGATACTCCGGTTGACATCGCTCACGGTGAGACTCACGTGATGGAGGCCGGTGATCGGCGGGAACGCTGCGGACACGGTTGGTTCCTCCGGTTCTCCTAAGAGTGACTGCGTGCCGACCATCGTCCGCCGTCGCGGCGCACCTGTACAGGATGGTCGAAGCAGGTGCTGATGGTGTCGGTGGTGAGGGCGTCGTCGACGTCGCCGCATGCCACCGTGAGGCCGTCACGCAAGAGCAGGGCATGGCTGGAGCTGGTGGGCAGATCCTCGAGGTGATGGGTCACCAGAACGCTGGCGAGATCGACGACTTCGCGGCGCAGTTGATCGATGCTCCCGAGCAGTTGTTCCCGGGCGGCGAGATCGAGTCCGGTTGCCGGCTCGTCGAGCAACAGCAGTGAGGGGCGTGCCATCAGAGCTCGCGCGATGAGCGTCCGGCCCCGTTCGCCCTGGCTCATCAACGTCCACACCGACTTTCGGCGGTCCGACATCCCCAGCAGCTCGAGAAGTTCGTCGGCATGTTTGTTCTCGTCGGCGGTATACGTACGCCGGCGATCGAGTTCGGGTGTGTTGGTGAGGCCGGTGAGCACCACGTCGTGAGCCGACAACGGCAGATCCAATCGGTGCCGCGGGTCCACGTGCCCGATGTGCGTGCGCAATTCGCGCATGTCCACCCGGCCGAGGCGGCGACCGAGCACGTCCACCGTGCCACGGGTCGGGTGACCGAATGCTCCGAGAATGTTCAGCAGCGTCGACTTACCGGCGCCGTTGGGTCCGAGCAGTGCCCAATGTTCTCCGGCGTGGACGGTGAAGGTGATGTCGCGCAGGAGGAATCGCCCGCCGCGCACCACATCGATGTGTGCGGCGTGAAGCACCTCACGAGAGCTGGGACCGGCCACGAGATCAGTTGGTCCAGTAGTAGATCATCGGCTCGGCAGCGACCACCGAACCGTTGGTCGAGATGGTCAGGGCTGCGGGCGTCATCTCGTACGTGGTGTCGACATTGACCGCGACGAATTGATCACCCGACCGGGTGGGGAATTGCAGCTCGGTGCTCTGGCCGTCCGCGAGGCCCTTGTAGTAGTAGCGGCCGACCTGGGTACCGACTTGGCAGACAACAACATTCGACCGCGCGGTCTGGCCGATCATCACCGCCGGATCACCGGCCGCGTTGCAGCGGGGCCCGCTGACGAAACCTTGCCAGTCGGTGCCCGGCACCGTGGGCGTGGCCCGCGGCGTCGAGATCGTCGGTGGTGTGGTGGTCGGAGGCGTCGTCGCAGTCACTGTTTCGGTTTTCGTCGACACCTGCTGCGTTGTGGTCGGGGGCGGCGCCGTTGTGCTGCTGTCGGACGCCGAGGACTTTTCGTCCGCGGGGATGAAGAGGAAACCCAGGAGTACCGCGAGCGCCAGGACCAAGACGCCCGCCACGACAGCGCCGATGACCAGAGGAGAAGCCCACGGTGATCTCGGCGGGGGTGTCGGGTAGAAGTTGCCGCTCACGCGCTCACCCTACCGCTGGCCGAGGTTGGTCAATGCCGACACCTCGTCGGTCAGCTGCGCCAATCGTCGCTGGGCAGTCGCGTGCGCCTCGCCCAGCGGCCGTCCGGGAGATTCGGTCACCTCGAGATAGAACTTCAGCTTCGGTTCGGTACCCGACGGCCGTGCGATCACCCGGATCGTTCCGGTGTCGGTGGTGCCGGTGAACTGCACTGCGTCTGTTGATTGCGATGACGGTCTCGAGAGAAAATCCTCCATCGCAACGACAACCCCCGCGAGCTCAGAAGGCGGATCGTGACGCAGCGACCGCATGATCTTTGCGATCCGATCGAGGTCGTCGACCCGCAGCGAATACTGACCGGTCGTGTGGACGCCGTGGAGTTCGAACAGGTCGTCAAGGCGCTGGGCGAGTGTTCGGCTGGACCGGGCGAGATCGTCTGCCAGTACGCAGAGTGCCACGGCGGCGCTGATCCCGTCCTTGTCCCGGACGGCGTCCGGGTCCACACAGTGGCCGATGGCTTCTTCGTAGGCGTACACGAGTCCCTCGCCTGCACGGACCAGCCATTTGAAACCTGTGAGGGTGGTCGCATGGCGTGCGCCCGCGGCCGCGGCGATCTTGCTCAGCAAGCTGCCGGAGACGATCGTGCTGGCAACCAGCGGGCTGCTCGCGGTTCCGGCCACGGTGTTGCGGGAAGCGAGGATGTCGGCGCCGAGGAGCGCGCCCGTTTCATCGCCGGTCAACATCCGCCACGAGCCCTCGACAAGCGCTCCGACCGCGCAGCGATCAGCGTCCGGATCGAGAGCGATGGCCAGGTCGGCGTCGATGTCATCGGCGAGGTCCAGCAGGAGATCCGCAGCTCCGGGTTCTTCCGGGTTGGGGAAGGTCGCAGTCGGGAAGTCGGGGTCAGGGTGTTGTTGTTCCGGCACCACAACAACATTCGTGAAACCGGCCCGACGCAGGGCTTCGACCGCGAGTTCGCCACCCACACCGTGCATGGCGGTCAGCGCGACCTTGAGATCACTGCGCCGCGTGCCGAAGCGCGACCCGAGGCGTGCCAGGTACCTCTCGATGTTCGCGTCGGCGCGGGAGTCCGAGCCCACCGGGATACGGGCGATCGAGATTGCGGCGCCGGTGTGACCGATGAGCTGCTCGATCTCGTTGTCGGCGGGCGGGACCAGTTGGGCGCCACCGTCGAGGTACACCTTGTAGCCGTTGTCGGCGGGTGGGTTGTGCGACGCGGTGATCTGGATCCCCGCGGCCGCGCCGAGATCGCGAACGGCGAAGGCGACCAGGGGGGTTGGGCCGGGATCGGGGAGCGCAACGACATCAAAACCCTGTGCAGCAAGCACTTCGGTTGTCGCGTGGAAGAACTGCTCAGACCCGTGCCGGGCGTCGCGGCCGACCACAACCGCGGCGCCGTGATGGCCATGGTCGATGAGCCATTGCCCGACGCCTGCCGTCGCTTTCGTGACCACTGCGACATTCATCCCCATCGGTCCCGCGCGAACCGGGCCGCGCAGTCCTGCGGTGCCGAAATGCAATGTGTCCGAGAAGCGCTCGGCTATCGAATCGGAGTCGAGGGTCTGCAGTTCGCGGCGGGTGGCCGGGTCCGGGTCCGCGTCGATCCAGGCCTGCACCTTGTCGAGGTGGCTCATCCTACGATCAGATCTTCTCGATCACCTGGGCCAGGAGGTGGCCCATCCGCGTCGCCGATGCGCGGCCGACCTCGAGTACTTCCTCGTGGTCCAGTGGCTCGCCGGTGATGCCCGCAGCGAGATTGGTGACCAGAGAAATGCCGAGTACCTCGAGCTTTTCCGCTCGGGCCGCGATGGTCTCGTGAACGGTGGACATCCCGACAAGATCTGCACCGATGACCCGCAGCATGTTGATCTCGGCGGGTGTCTCGTAGTGCGGCCCGGGAAGCCCTGCGTAAACACCCTCGGCGAGAGAGGGATCGACGGATTGCGCGATCCCGCGGAGCCGCGGCGAATAGGCGTTGACCAGATCCACGAACTGCGCGCCGACCAGTGGCGAGCGGCCGGTGAGGTTGAGGTGATCGCTGATCAGAACCGGTTGACCGACGGTCATGTCGGAGCGCAGTCCACCGGCGGCGTTGGTGAGCACAAGGGTTCGGACACCGGCAGCCGCGGCGGTCCGGACGGCATGAACGACGTTCGCGAGGGGATGGCCCTCGTACGCGTGTGTTCTGCCGAGCAACACCAGAACCGATTTGTCGCCGATGTGCAACGAATGGACAGTGCCCGAATGACCTTCGGCGCTGGGAGGGGTGAAACCGGGCAGCGTCGCCATCGGGATGCTGGTCTCTGCCGCGCCGAGCGCGTCGGCGGCCGGCGCCCACCCCGAGCCGAGGACCACCGCCACATCGTGGTTGTCGAGGCCTGTCTGCTGCGCGATGGCAGCAGCCGCGGTCTGAGCACTTGCCCTGGGATCGGTCGAGGGGTCCACATCTGCGCCGTCGATTGCCATGGGCTCAACCCTAAGGCGATATGGTCACCGCATGCCGTATGTGACCACCGCCGACGTCGTGCACACCCTTCACCTGGGCGCCGGCGAGACCGAGGCCAGCGAGGCCAATCCTGAGAACCGGTTCACCATGGGCTGGCTGGACACCGTCAACAACCTGCTCGACGAGGTGCCCACCTCGACCCCCGGCGCACTGGTCATCACCGGTGCCGGCAAGTTCTTCTCGAACGGACTGGACGTGGACTACATCGGTGCCAACGCCGACAAACTCCCCGCGTACCTCGACCGGGTGCACGCTCTCTACGTACGCGTGCTCACTTTCCCGCTGCCCACGGTCGCAGCCATCAACGGTCACGCTTTCGGGGCCGGCGCGATGCTCGCACTGTGCGCCGACCACCGCGTCATGCGCACCGAACGGGGGTTCTGGTCGCTACCCGAGGTGCTTCTCGGGATGCCGTTCACCGCGGGGATGGCGTCGCTGCTGCGGACCCGCCTGCCCGACGCGACAGCCATCGAAGCGATGACCACGGGACGTCGGTACGGCGCACTCGAGGCCGTCGACTCAGGCATCGTCGAACAGGCAGCCGCCATCGACGACCTGCTCACGGAGGCATCGAGTGTCGCGGCCGGACGTGCCGCCGTGGCCGGGCCCACACTCGCCGTGATCAAGCAGGGACTTCGTGCGCCACTGTTGACCGACCTCGAGCGCCCCACCCCGGCATCGTTGATTGGCTAACTCCGTTCGGACCACGGTGGCCACGGGTGAGAGAATGGCCTGATGGCGGAGATCGAGAAACGAGCTGACCGTGCGGTGCGCGCGGTCGCCGGCGACCTCGTCGAGTTGTCCCATTCGCTTCACGCCGAGCCCGAGTTGGCGTTCGCCGAGCATCGCAGCGTGTCCAAGATCACCGATCTGCTCGACGATCACGGCTTCATCATCGACGTCGGTGTGGCCGATCTGCCCACAGCTTTCACCGCCACCTACGGCTCAGGGGACCTCGTCGTCGGGCTGTGTGCCGAGTACGACGCGCTGCCCGGAATCGGCCACGCCTGCGGTCACAACGTGATCGCGGCCGCCGCGGTGGGAGCCGCGCGCGGCCTCGCCGAGATCGCGGACGAGCTCGGCATCACCGTGCTGCTACTCGGTACTCCCGCCGAGGAGACCGGTGGCGGCAAGATCGCCATGGCCGAGGCCGGTGTTTTCGACTCGGTGGCAATGGCTTTGATGGTCCACCCCGGGACTGCGGACGAAGTCGCCTGCAGCTCATTGGCATTGGCGGATCTGGCGATTCGCTACACGGGTGTCGAGTCGCATGCCTCCGCCGCGCCCGAGCGTGGGCGCAACGCTGCGGATGCGGCCACGATCGCTCAGGTGTCCTTGGGGCTGCTGCGTCAGCACCTGCGTCGTGGACAGCAGCTGCACGGCATGATCAGTGTCGGGGGCACCGCCCCGAACGTCGTTGCCGGACACAGTGAGTTGCTCTACTACCTGCGTGCGCGAGACGAGGCATCGCTGCTGGATCTTGGTGAGCGCGCCGAAGGTTGTTTTGCAGCCGGGGCCATCGCCACCGGATGTACCCATGAGGTGTCCACCGTGTCGCCGACCTATCTCGAACTGAGGCACGACCAGCGCCTGCTCGGCGCGTACCGCGACGCGATCACCGATCTCGGTCGTGAGGTGCTGCCTCATTCCGTCGAAGGCGTTCGGCCACTGGGTAGTACGGACATGGGCAACATCAGCCACATGCTGCCGTCGATTCACCCGCTGATCGGTATCGACAGCGATGGGGCCCGGACCCACGAGGTGGAGTTCGCCGCCGCGGCGGCGTCGGCATCAGCCGATCAGGCAGTGGTCGATGGGGCGATCGCGCTGGCGCGCACCGCAGCAACGGCGGCGCTCGACGGCCGGTGGCGCGACGAGCTGCTGGAGGCGAACGAGAGACGGATCGGTCAGAGACCGCAGATGATGAGCAAATCGCAGATCGTGGGCAATCGATGATGAGTGTGTATTCGACATGAGTGGGCAGAGAGTGGATCCGGAACGTTTCCTTAAAGAGCTGGACAGCTGGCTGGCGCAGAACAGTGCGCAGCTGGTGGCGTGGCGTCGTGACTTCCACACCAACCCCGAACTGTCCCGGGGTGAATTGCGGACCACTCGGGTGGTGTTCGACGAGTTGACCAGCGCAGGTCTCTCACCGCGCATCCTGCCTCAGGGAACCGGCGTCGTGTGCGATCTCGGGCCGGCAGGCCCGCTGGTCGGGCTCCGCGCGGACATGGACGCCCTTCCCATCGCCGAACGCACCGGGCAACCGTTCGCCTCCACGGTCGAGGGTGTGTCCCATGCCTGCGGTCACGATGGGCACACCGCCATCCTGCTGGGCGTCGGCAAGGCGCTCGCCTCGATGGACGATCTCCCGATCGGAGTGCGGCTGGTGTTCCAGGCCGCCGAAGAGGTGATGCCCGGCGGAGCGGTGGACGCGGTCGCTGCCGGTGTCACCCGGGGCGTCAGCCAGTTCTTTGCCCTGCACTGCGACCCCAAGCTCGAAGTGGGCAAGGTCGGATTGCGGCCAGGGGCCATCACGTCGGCGGCAGACCACGTTGAGCTGGTGTTGCATTCGCCGGGCGGGCACACCTCGCGCCCACACCTGACCGCTGACCTCGTCTACGCGATGGGAACCGTCATCACCGGCCTGCCGGGCGTGCTGTCGCGGCGTATCGACCCACGAACCAGCACGGTGATGGTGTGGGGGTCGGCGCATGCCGGCGACGCGCCGAACGCGATACCGCAGGAAGGCCGGTTGCGCGGCACCGTTCGCACCGGCGACCACGCGACGTGGGCGTTGCTGGAGCCGATGGTGCGCGAGATCATCTCGGGACTACTCGCTCCGCTCAGCGTGCGGTACGACCTGGTCTACAAACGCGGTGTTCCCCCGGTGGTCAACGACCCGATGTCCACTGAAATGATGCGGCAATCGGTGATGAACATCGGTCCCGAGGCGTTGGCCGAGACCGCACAATCCGGTGGTGGCGAAGACTTTTCGTGGTACCTGGAGAACGTTCCGGGCGCCATGGCCCGACTAGGGGTCTGGAGCGGCCACGGGCCACAGACAGATCTGCACCAGCCGAACTTCGATCTCGACGAGCGGGCCCTGGCCATCGGTGTTCGGGCCCTGGCCGGGGTGGTACTCGCTGCCGGCCAGACCATGCGCTGACGTCGCCGGCCCCGGTCGTCTCTACTCGGGTCCTGGACCCACGTTGCGGGACTCACGAAGTCGCAGCTGGTGAACGTAATCGCTTGGCGCGCCCGCAATTTCGGCGGCTTCGGCCATCACGCCCAGGTAGCGGGCAGAGGGCAGGCCGCCTTCGAAGGCGTCGAGGACGTACAGCCATGCCAGCACGGGGCCGTCGGCGGTGTCGACACGTGCCCGGATCTTGCGGTGTATGCCGAGTTCGGAGCCCTCCCACCGGTCGAGGCTCGACTCGTCGTCCTCGGTCACGTCGTAGAGCACCACGAACACGCGAGCGTCGGGGTTGTCGCGGTCTTCGGTGACTGTTGCCAGCGCGCCTTCCCAGCCGATGTCGCCGCCGCCGAAGGTGAGCCGCCAGCCCGTCAGCCATCCGGTACCCGCCATCGGCGAGTGGGGAGCACGCTCCAGCATCTGCTCGGGGTGCATGTTCGAGCCGTATGCGGCGTAGATGGGCACGGGGAGGAGCCTAGATGGTCATCCGCCCATCGGGAAAGCAGGACTGCAGATCGACTAGATTCGTTACGTGGCAGCCCGCCGCTCGGGGCACCCGACATCTTCAGGGAGTTGAGCTGAATTGACCAAGATCGTGATCATCGGCGGCGGACCCGCCGGCTACGAGTCGGCGCTTGCCGCCGCCAGCTACGGGGCCGACATCACTGTGGTCGACAGCGACGGCATCGGTGGTGCCTGCGTGCTCTGGGACTGTGTTCCGTCGAAGACCTTCATCGCGTCCGCCGGCATCCGCACCGAGGTCCGCCGGGCCGTCGACCTGGGCATCAACCTTCGTTACGACGGCGCACTGGTGTCGTTGCCGCAGATCCACCAGCGGGTGCGTGACCTCGCATTCGCGCAGTCGTCCGACATTCGGTCGCGGCTGCTGACCGAGGGCGTCCGGATCATCGCGGGTCGCGCGAAGCTCGGCGAGCAGGAGTCGGGACGAGGCCGGCACCGCGTGATCGCAACAACGATCAACCCAGACGGATCCGACGGCGCCGAGGAAGTCCTGGACGCAGATGTGGTGTTGATCGCAACCGGCGCGTCGCCGCGGGTGCTGCCCGACGCGCAGCCCGACGGCGAACGCATTCTCACCTGGCGCCAGATGTACGACCTGAACGAATTCCCGGAGCACCTCGTGGTGGTCGGTTCGGGTGTCACCGGTGCCGAGTTCGTCCACGCCTATACCGAGCTGGGCGTTCCCGTCACGATGGTGTCCAGCCGCGACCGTGTGTTGCCCGGCGAAGACGAGGACGCTGCTCTTGTGCTCGAGGACGTGTTGGCCGAACGCGGCGTGAAGCTGGTCAAGCACGCGCGCGCCGACAAGGTCGAACGCACGGCCGACGGGATCAAGGTGACCTTGTCCGACGGCCGGACGGTGGAGGGGTCGCACTGCTTGATGACGGTGGGCTCGGTACCCAACACCGACCACCTCGGCCTCGAGGCCGTCGGACTCGAACTCGCCAAAGGCGGCTATCTCCAGGTGGACCGGGTCTCGCGGACCGGTGTGCCTGGGATCTATGCGGCCGGCGACTGCACGGGTCTGTTG
This sequence comes from Williamsia muralis NBRC 105860, assembly GCF_001598915.1. Taxonomy (GTDB): domain Bacteria; phylum Actinomycetota; class Actinomycetes; order Mycobacteriales; family Mycobacteriaceae; genus Williamsia; species Williamsia muralis. The sequence goes on from NZ_BDAP01000006.1 coordinate 183,548, forward strand.
CCGCTGGCGTCTGTCGCCGCCATGCAGGGCCGAATCGCGATGTACCACGCACTCGGTGAGGGCGTCACGCCCATCAAGCTCAAGACCGTCGCCTCGGCCATCTTCACGCGCCCGGAGATCGCGACCGTCGGGGTGAGCCAGCAGGCGATCGACTCGGGGGAGTACCCCGCTCGTACCGTGATGCTGCCGTTGGCCACCAACCCGCGCGCGAAGATGAGCGGGTTGCGGCGCGGTTTCGTGAAGATCTTCTGCCGACCCGCGACGGGTGTGGTGATCGGTGGCGTGGTGGTGGCCCCGAACGCGTCGGAGTTGATCTTGCCGATCGCGCTGGCGGTGCAGAACAAGCTGATGGTCAGCGACCTCGCGGCCACGTTCTCGGTGTACCCGTCGTTGTCCGGATCGGTCACCGAGGCGGCGCGCCAATTGGTTCGACACGACGACCTCGACTAGCTGTCTCACTGGTTGAGAAACCGGTTTCACATTTCGGTCACGCCCGCTAACGTTCGGTGTGGGCGCTGACCTGACGTGCCCTGCACGGTGACCACACTCATCACCTTCTGTCCTCGTACTTTTCAGAATGTGTTGGAGTGAATCGAATGGTTGTCCTCAGTCCTCGGTACGAAGCGTCGCACGCACTCGCCAACGTGCGTGGGTCGGCCATCCGTGACCTGCTCAAGCTCACCGAACAGCCGAATGTGCTGAGCATGGCGGGCGGGCTTCCGGCAACGGAACTCATTCCCGCGCAACGGATCGCGGAGTCGGCCGCCCGGATCATCGCGGATTCGACCGCCCTGCAGTACACCGTGAGCGCCGGTGTGTCGTCGTGTCGCGAGGTTGTCGCCGAATACACCGGCACCGACGACCCTGGGCGCGTGTTGCTGACGCACGGGTCGCAACAGGCGTTGTTCTTGCTGGCGCACGCGCTGGTCAATCCAGGTGATCTCGTCATCGTGGACGACCCTGTCTACGTGGGAGCTCTTCAGGTGTTCCAGTCGGTGCGGGCGCGGGTTCGTGCCTTGCCCATCACGCCGAGCGGAATTGATGTCGACTTGCTCAGGGAGTGGCTGCAAAAGGGTGAGCGCCCCCGAATAGTCCACACTGTCAGCAACTTCCACAATCCTGGCGGTGTGAGCGCGTCTGAGGAGAATCGGGTGGAGCTGGCCCGGTTGGCCGACGAGTTCGGCTTCGTGGTGGTGGAAGACGATCCGTACGGCAAACTCCGTTTCTCGGGCGCAGAGGTGAGACCAATTGCTGCGCACAGTGATCGGGTGGTCCTGCTCGGTACTGCGTCCAAAGTTCTTGCGCCTGCACTGCGGGTGGGATGGATGAGCGGCCCGCCCGAACTGGTCGCATTGGTGGAGCGACTACGCCAGGGGGCTGATCTGTGTGGGTCGACGTTCAGTCAGTTGATGGTCGCGGATCTGCTGGCCGACCGAGAGTGGTTCTTCGGACACATTGCTGATGTTTGCTCCGAGTATTCCTCTCGAGCAACTGCTTTGACCGAATCGCTGCAGCGGATGTTTGGCGAGGCCCCTCAGTTCACGGCTCCTGAGGGGGGCATGTTCTGCTGGGTTCGACTGCCCGGAATCGACACGACGGAGTTGTTGTCTGCGGCGGTGGATGCCGGCGTGGCATTTGTCCCCGGCGCCGCGTTCGCTGTGGATGCCGACTTCGGGGACTGTCTCAGACTGAGTTTCGCCACGCTTCCTGCTGATCAACTGGCCGAAGGGGTGCGGCGGTTGGCGGTCGCGTATGAGGCGGTGCAACCTGCCCAGTAGTCGAACGTGTGTTCGACAAAATCGAGTTCCGCTGATAGAATTGCCCTAAGCGTTCGACAGGCTGGGGGGCTTTTCGATGAGTGATTCGGTGACGGTGGATCCACCGCCGGTTGCGTTGTTGGTGGCGAAGTATGGCCAGTTGCAGGATGTGTTGGCTGATATTGCTGCGGCGTCGTCGGCTGATGTTGATGATGTGCAGGTTGCTGAGTTGGTGCGGGTGAACGAGAAAGTTGTTCGGGCACTGACGTTTCAAGGCCTCAAGCGGTTGCAGGAGGTGAATGATGGGGGCTTGTTCCGTAAGGCTGGTCATTCGACGTTGCACCGGTTTGTGATGAGTGAGTTGCGGGTCTCTCGGGGTGATGCCTCGTCGCGGTTGAAAGCCCTTGATGCTGCTGGTGTGTTGTTGTCGATGCAGGGCGAGGCGCTGCCCCCGAAATGCCCGGCCGCCGCCGAAGCGTTGGCCGAGGGTGCGATTGGGTTGGCGCATATGGATGTGATGCTCAAAGTTCGTGATCGCATTCCGCACAAATCAGCGCCGGAGGTGTATGACGTGGTCGATGCCTGGATGACCGACAATGCCCGCACATTGACTCCCACCGAACTCGAAGTCTGCGGGCGAGAAGTGTTGGCCCGGGTTGATCCGGACGGATCGCTGACCGATGACGCTGACCGCAAACGCAACCGTGGCTTGTCCGACGGTGCACAAGGGTTGGACATGATGGCCAAAATCAGTGGCAACCTGGACCCGGCAACGTTGGCACTGTTTCGCACGGTGATGGATGTGTGGGCAGCACCGGGAATGAACAATCCTGATGACCCGAACTCGCCGACCGGGGCCGCAGACGACCCGAGCATGGATCTAGCGATCATCGAGGCCGCGGCCGGGCGTGACACCCGGAGCAGAGCGCAACGTCAGCACGATGCGTTCAAAGCGATCTTGAAGACGATTCTGGAGTACAAACTGTTGGGGACTTCGCATCGTGGCCTGCCGGTGCAGGCCATCATCACGATGACCAAACAGCAGCTTGATGAGGCTGCGGGTATCGCCCACACCGCCTCCGGTGTTGACCTGCCGGTCAAGGATGCGTTGGAGTTGGCGGCGCGGGCGGACTGGTCGTTGGCAGTGTTCGCCAACCACTCCGCCGACGTCCTGTACTTCGCCCGCGCGAAACGCACTGCCCAGCAAGGCCAGCGGATGGCGTTGTTCGCCAAAGACCGAGGCTGTACCAGTCCGGGTTGTCGTAACCCGATCTCCTGGACCGAGATTCATCACACCACTGCCTGGGCCGACGGCGGTTTGACTGACATCGACGTGCTCGCCCCGGCGTGCATTCCGCATCACGCGATGATCGGACCGGGCGAGGATCAGTGGCAGACGGTGATGGTCACCGACGGACCCGATACGGGCCGGGTGGCGTGGATCCCACCGAAGTACATCGACCCGGACCAGCAGCCGCGAATTAACAGGGCCCACCACACCGACCACACCATCGAGGCGGCATGGCAGGACATCATCGCCGAACGCCAAGCAGCACTCAACGAACGCCAAGAACGCATGGAGCTCCAGCGACACAACGTGGCCGAGTCGATGGCAAGCCCAGAGCTAGACGTCGCTGACGCGGACTGCGAAAAACCTGTCGAGCAACCGGAGCGCTAACCGCGGCCGGGTTTGGTTTACGACGGGGCGACTGCGCTGGATGCCGCCCAGTCGTTGGTATGCGTACCCGTGCGGGTCGTGCGAAACCACGGGCGGCGGCCATTCGATGGCCAAGGGCTCGACAGCCTGGCTACGGCCAAAACGGGAACGCCAGCCGAACACGGCGGTGCAGCCACCAAACTCGGACGGATCGGACGGAACCATCCAGGACCGGTTAACGTCTAACCCCGAGCGAGGGGTCTAACGGGGGAGTGATCTGTGACAGACGAAGTGAAGTTCACCGATGCGCAGTGGGATGAGCTGGCAAGAGCCGCTGAAGCATTTGCTGGTGTTCTGGACGTTGAAAAGGTGCGCTTACGCGCAGTCGCGGCTACAAACTGGGCGGGGAATTGCGGAGAGGGAAACGGTATTATGGACAATCTTCGCGAACTTATACATGGTGAGAATGGATCTTTTGCAGGCGCGGTGACTGCTGAGGTGGAATACTTAAAATCAGTTGCGCTGCAGTGCAGAAGATCAAAGACGGTCCTTACGCAAGCAGACGAAACAGAAGCAGGGCAGATTTCGCGTTGAATCCTATACGTGCTGCGTTGATACTTGGTCTTGCCTTCGTTTTATTGTCGTGCCACGTCAAAGACGAGTCGACTCGGGCCGTGCCACTTGGTCAAAGCGGGAGCTCAACCGAACAAACTACGATTGAGACGCCGTTACCGCTGCCCTTCGAGAATCGTTTCCCAAACCGATGGAATGGTTCTAACAACGGCTCGCCATACGAGCCGTGCGTTGCCTTCTCGAATGACGAGCTTGCGCGGTTTCAAGTAGACCCGGCGTCCATCGAGGATGCAGCCCTTGTAGATCGGCAAGGCACCCGCGGATGTAACTGGATTATGCAGTCTAGGTTCGGAATTGGTCAGGTCGTTACAAACTCCGAATCGCTAGCTAGCTACAGGCGGGGCACCGCAGAATACGATTGGCGGCCGGAGTTCGAGGCTGCCGGACGCGTCGTTGGACTGTTCGCGCTGGCATTCGACGATTCAGGCGCATGCTCCACCTACGTACAGTCTCTCGCGGCCGGCGTCGTCACGAACGTTGTGGTGTTCGAATCTGGCGATGGGCGGACTGCGCAGGCTTGCAAGCTGGTCGAAGACTTCACTCGCGCGTATATCGACAAGATCCCCGGCTGAGGCCCGCAACGGAGTACGAGTTCGGGCATGGCTTTGAAGTTCAAGTCAGTGAGGCGCCTGGGGAGGCACTGGTGGGATAAGCGGCACTACTAGGCAAATGGCACTGACTGGGCAGATAGCACGGACTAGGTGAATCGGGGGAGTTCATGCCGCCTAAGCCAATTGGGCAGACGGACTGGTTCGGGCATGCGATCGACGAGATGCGGTCGGTGTGCGCCAGCATGGCGCCGAGTTCGGCGGAAGCAGACGCTGAAGCGATCAGGTTGATCGCGGCGAGGATCAGGGCAGCGTCGGACACCTACTACGCCACGCTAGGACGGCTGTACCCAGAAGGGGAGTTCCACGGGGAGTCGGTCACCGGCTCGCGGCACGCGACGATGGATGCGATTCGCCATATGGACGACTCCGCATCGGTGGGAATGCAGATAGCAGATCAGATCTCGGCAATCTCAAAGATCCTGTCGCAGACACAGGGCAGCGTCGCCGACCTCGACGCCCAGTACGGCGGCAACGCCGCCAGTGTTGCTCGGCAGGTACTGCAGCAATCCGAACTGGCCACCACGATGACCGACATCTACAGCAACCCGGTCATCGGCGCCAACGGCTCGCTACCCGAATACACCGGAGTACCACTGCCACAGCTGGGCGCTGACTTCCAACCGATCAACACCAATTCAGCCGGCCTCAACGGCAGCGGTTCGGGCAGCGGTGACAACTCAGGGCTACTCGGAGGCGTCGGTGGCGCCAACAACACGGCGGGCGCAGCAGGACCCGCTGGACCCGGGGGCCCCACAGGTGGACAAGAGACCTTCCGCGGTGACCCGGTAGAAGACAAACCGCTCTCACTCGGTGACGTGGGCCAAACCGAGCCTGCACACGCCGGCGGATCAACACCCGGCCCGCTCAACGGGGCTTTCGGGTCGCCGATTGCCGGACAAGCAAACGGGGCCGGCGCGAGCGGCGCTGCGACGACCTCTGCTCGAACCCGCCCGGGGACTGCCGGCGCAGGAACAGGTGGAGGGGCTGGGGCCGGAGCACGCGGCGGCGGAGGACTCGGAGCAAGCGGTGCAGGTGGCGCAGGCGGGGCCGGCGCCGGTGCCGACCCGAAATCGCTTGCCGCACGCTCAGTTACACCCCTCGCGACGCCAACCGCCGGTGGCGGACCAATGCCGGGGTCCGGCCCGACCACGTCGACTCGCGGTGGGTCGCCGATGATCCCGCCGGGTGCAGCCGGACGCGGCGCGGGCAGAGACAAAGAAGGCGAACACCGGGCACCTTCCTACCTGCACACCCGCGAGAACGCCGAGGAGATCATCGGGCGCCTTCCGCTGGTCGGACCGCCCGTCCTGGGCGACTGGGCAAGGCCGGGCGAGACAGGCTCGGACGCGGTGTCTGCACCAGGTACGAATCCGGAAGCCGGCAGCCCCAACGCGAACGACCCCGACGGCCCTGACACCCCCGACACCCCTGACAGGACCTGAGGTCAGGCCAGGTCGTAGCTACGCTCGACTGCTTTGTTCCACTCGGCGAATCGCTGATCCCGGTCCTCTGCTGCCATGGACGGTTCCCAGGACTTGTCCTGCATCCAGTTGTCGCGAATGTCCTGCTCGGTGCCCCAATAGCCCACAGCCAATCCGGCCGCGTACGCCGCACCGAGAGCCGTGGTCTCGCTGACAACCGGACGCACCACGGGAACGCCGAGGATGTCCGACTGGAACTGCATGAGCAGCTCGTTGACCACCATGCCTCCATCCACCTTCAGGGTCGACAACTCGACACCGGAATCGGCCTGCATCGCCTCGATCACCTCACGGGTCTGAAACGCCGTGGCCTCCAAGGCGGCCCGCGCGATGTGGCCTTTGTTCACGAACCTGGTCAAGCCCACGATCACGCCCCGGGCATCGGGCCGCCAACGCGGCGCGAACAAGCCGGAGAAGGCGGGCACGAAGTAGGCGCCGCCGTTGTCATCCACGGTCTGGGCCACCGTCTCGATTTCACTTGCGGCGCCGATCAATCCGAGATTGTCCCGCAGCCACTGCACCAGCGAACCCGTGACGGCAATCGAGCCCTCCAGGGCGTACACGGGTCGCTTGTCGCCGATCTTGTAGCACACGGTGGTGAGCAATCCGTGGCTGCTGCGGACGACCTCCTCACCGGTGTTGAGGAGGAGGAAGTTGCCTGTGCCGTAAGTGTTCTTCGCTTCACCGGGCTCCAGGCACGCCTGACCGAACGTCGCCGCCTGCTGATCACCCAAGATGCCCGCGATCGGCACGTCGGCGAGGGCCCCACGCTCGCGTACCCGTCCGTACACCTGCGACGAACTGCAGATCTCCGGCAACAGACTCATCGGGATCTGCATCTCGGCACAGATCTCCTCATCCCACTGCAACGTCTCGATGTCCATCAACATGGTCCGCGACGCATTGGTCGCATCGGTCAGGTGTCGACCTCCGTCGGGACCTCCGGTCATGTTCCAGACCAGCCAAGTATCCATTGTGCCGAAACACAATTCACCGGCCTCGGCACGCTCGCGGGCGTCATCGACGTTGTCGAGAATCCAGCGGATCTTCGGCCCGGCGAAGTAGGTGGACAGGGGGAGGCCGGTGCGCTCCTGATACCGGGCGGCACCGTGCTCGCCGCCGAGGTCCTCGCAGAGTGCCGCAGTCCTGGTGTCCTGCCACACGATGGCGTTGTAGATCGGCTCACCGGTCGCGAGATCCCACAGCAGTGTGGTCTCACGCTGATTGGTGATGCCCACGGCATGGATGTCTGCGGTGGACAGATCTTCGGCGGCCATCGCGGCCGCGGTCACCCTCCGGGCGTTGCGCCAGATCTCCGCACCGTCATGTTCCACCCAACCGGACTTCGGGAAGATCTGCTGATGCTCGATCTGTTCAGAACTGACCACTCGGCCAGCGTGGTCGAAGATCATGCAGCGGGTGGACGTGGTGCCCTGATCGATGGAAGCGATGTAACCGGTGCTGTTGCTCACAGGAACGAGTTTCGCATGACCATCCGCGCAGATTGTCTACTTGGACACGGCCGGTCCACTTGCGGTGGCGGACCGGTTACCAGCGGGTAGCGTTGTCGTCGGTAGTCCGGTCGGTTCGCCCGCTTCGGAGTTCGCGGCGGCAGGTGATCGACCCGTGACCAGAGGAGATAGCGATGAGCGCAGCGGCATTCGACCCCGATCGACCGTCCGACCTGGGCCCTCGATACCGGGAGAACTCCTGGCAACGGCTGTCCACAGAGCTGTTCGACGTGGTGGTGGTCGGTGGTGGCATCGTCGGTGTGGGCACTGCGCTCGACGCCGCAACCCGCGGTTTGCGTGTGGCCCTCGTCGAAGCCCGCGACATCGCATCGGGAACATCGAGCCGCTCATCGAAGATGTTCCATGGTGGTTTGCGGTACCTCGAGCAGCTCGAGTTCGGTCTGGTTCGCGAAGCGCTCCATGAGCGTGAGCTGTCGCTGAGCACGCTGGCGCCGCACCTGGTGAAGCCCCTACCGTTCTTGTATCCACTGAGCCACCGGGTTTGGGAACGGCCGTACGTGGCCGCCGGCCTGTTCCTGTACGACTCACTCGGTGGAGCCAAATCCGTTCCGGGACAACGTCATGTGTCACGGTCGGGCGCACTGCGGATTGCCCCTGCGCTCAAACGCAACTCGCTCACCGGTGGAATCACGTACTACGACACCGTGGTCGATGACGCACGTCATACCCTGACGGTGGCCCGCACGGCATCGCATTACGGCGCCGTCATCCGGACCTCCACCCAGGTCACGGGTTTCCTGCGGGAGGCCGACCGGGTGAGCGGAGTTCGAGTGCGCGACACCGAGACCGGTGAGACCGCCGACATCCGCAGTCACTGCGTCATCAATGCCTCCGGTGTCTGGACCGACGAGATCCAGGCTCTGTCGAAGCAGCGCGGGAGGTTTCGGGTCCGCGCGTCCAAGGGCGTCCACATCGTCGTCCCACGGGACCGCATTGTCAGTGAATCGGCCATCATCCTGCGCACCGCCACGTCGGTACTGTTTGTCATCCCCTGGGAGACGCACTGGATCATCGGGACCACCGACACCGACTGGAATCTCGACCTCGCTCACCCCGCGGCAACTCGGGCGGACATCGACTACATCCTGCAGAAGGTGAACGAGGTGCTGGTGACGCCGTTGACCCACGACGACATCGAAGGCGTCTACGCGGGCCTGCGACCGCTACTGGCGGGCGAGAGCGACGAGACGTCGAAGCTGTCTCGCGAGCATGCGGTGGCCGAGGTCGCGCCCGGCCTCGTCGCCATCGCCGGTGGGAAGTACACCACTTACCGGGTGATGGCCGCCGACGCGGTGGACGCGATCACCGACTTCATCCCGGTGCGGGTGGCCCCGTCGGTCACCGACAAGGTCCCGCTGGTCGGGGCCGAGGGGTACCACGCCCTGATCAACCAATGCGATCAGCTCGGGCAGCGATTCGGGTTGCATCCCTACCGCATCCGTCGCTTGCTGAACCGCTACGGCTCGATGATCGATGAGGTGTTGGCCTACGCCAAGAAGGACTCGAGCCTTCTCGAACCCTTGGCCGCGGCGCCCCAGTATCTGCGTGTCGAAGTGGTCTACGCGGTGGTCAGCGAAGCCGCACTGCACCTCGAAGACGTGCTGGCCCGGCGGACACGGATTGCGATCGAATATCCGGACCGCGGTGTGAAGAGCGCACGCGAGGTTGCAGATCTCGTTGCGCCGCTGCTTGATTGGGACAGCGACCGTATCGACTTCGAGGTGCAGACCTATCTCGCGCGTGTCGAGGCGGAGGTGGCATCGCAGCGGCAACCCGATGATGAATCCGCTGATGCCCTGCGCGCAGCCGCGCCGGAGTCGCGCGCCGAACTGCTGGAACCCGTGCCGGTCCCGGACTGACCGCCCGCCGGCACGAGGTCAGTCGGCCGGCTCGTAACGCAACAAGGTGACGTCGTCATCGGGGTAGTCGAAGAACACCGGCCTGACCCGCATGCCGATGTGGATCTCTGAGGGGTCGACGTTGACCAACTCGGTGGATACCCGCGGTCCCTCGTCCCACTGCACCACGGCGAGCAGCTGCGGCACGGAGTCGGCGAAGTGCGGAGACACCGGTTTACGCGCGATGGTGAACGTGTACAGCTTTCCCAGCCCGGAGATCTCTCTCCACTCGAGATCGTCGGCCAACGTCCCCGGCGCCAAGATGCGGGGATAGAACACGTGACGATCTAATGAGGGCGAGTACTGGATCCGGATCTTGTGTTCGGAGAGTGCGTCCCAAAAAGGGGCGCTGACAGGGGTTTTCACCGGCATCGGCTTGGCGAACGTCATGAGGTCATCTCTTCCTAGTCGCCCTGCAGTACGAGTGTGGTCTGTTCGCCCATCACGCCGCCGTTGCCGGAGACGAAAGCCCGGTTACAGTCGGGCACCTGGGCCGCGCCCGCACGACCCATGATCTGTCGCGTCGCATCGCATACGTGGTGCATCCCGCCCGCCAGGCCGGCCTGACCGAAACCCAGTTGTCCTCCCGCGGTGTTGAGCGGGAAGTCGCCCCGGAACGTCAGGTCGTGCGAGTTCACGAACTCCATGCCCTTGCCCTTGTCGCAGAATCCCGCGTCTTCCAGGCTCATCAAAACGGTGATCGTGTAGCAGTCATAGATCGACACCATGTCCATGTCGGAGCGGTCGAGCCTGCTCATGTCGAACGCCATTTCGGCGGCACGCGCGATCGGACTCTCCAGGAGGTCCTCCGCATACGTCGGTGTCTTGTACGCAACGTGTTCGCCGAAACCTTTGATCCACACCGGGCGGTTCTTGCTCTGACGGGCCAGGTCGGCCGACGTCACCAGAACCGCGGCCCCGCCCGAACAGGGCATCACGATCTCGAGCCGCCGCAACGGGTCGGCGATCATCGGGCTCGCCAGAACATCCTCGATGGTCAGCGGCTTGTCGTGGAACACCGCATCGGGAGTGTTGTTGGCGTTGACGCGCTGATCCACCACGATCTTGGCCATCGCCCGCTCGTCGTAGCCGTACACCGATCGATACAGCTGCGCGATCTGGCCGTACGGGCCGTTCTGACCCAGATTGCCGAACGGGATGTCGAACTCGGCCTGCGGTGAACCGAACCGGTTCGACGACGAGCCGTAGAGCAGGATGTCGGTCAGACTGTCGGGCAGCGGTTTTTTCTCGTTGTACGGCACTCCGTAGTCAGCGGGGATCACGCACAGAACAGCCTGGCAGATACCCAGTTCCACGGCGGCGGCAGCGCGCCAGACCATGGCGGCGGCCGACGCGCCGCCGAGGTCGACGGTCTCCGCGAAATTGATTCGCGCACCGAGGTATTCGGCAATGGTGGACGGTACGAACATCTCGGACTCGAGCAGCGTGGAGGTGACGATCCCGTCGATCTCGACACCGGTGAGGCCCGCATCAGCGATCGCGGCCGCTCCCAGCGTTGCCCACTGCTCCAAGGTGAACCGCGGCGTACGGGTCGAGACCTTCTGCGGCGCAAGCTCTTGGAAACCGACCACTGCGGCATCGCCCCGAAAACCCATGGATACTCCTGCGCGTCAGATCGGAAGATGGAAGGTTTTCGGCCAACGTACTAGAACTCGAATCTAGTTTTCAAGGGAGGGGTCGATGGGTGCGCCGAACAGGAAGTCGATGAAGCGGTTGCACAGTCGATAGACGTCGTCCATGGATCCCTCGTTGTACACCGTCCCGGTGAGCACGGTGTTGATGATCGACCACAGCATGATCGCCGCGTCCTTGGCCGCCTCGGGTCCCAGACGCGCGAAGTCGTCGGCCAACGTGTGCTGGCAGACCTCGAAGAATTGCGCGAGCAAGGCCTTGGCGTTGGGGTCGGCACTGGATTGCAAGATGACGTGCACCTTGAAGAAATGCGGTCGTCGCTCGAAGGAGGAGATGACGGCATTCATCTTCGCGCGGATCTGGTGCTCGGACAATTCCTCGCCCGACCTCGCATAGGCGGGTGCCGCCCAATCGAGCAGTACCGCGGCGTAGAGATGCTCCTTGGACGAGAAGTACCGGTACAGCGTGCCCAACGCGACGCCGGCTCCATTGGCCACGTCGCGGATCTGGATCTGCTCGTACTCCTGCTCTTTGAGGGCGGCATTGGCAGCCTTGATGATCCGCAGGCGGCGAGCCTGCTGCCAGGCGGGCAGCTCCGAACTGAGCGTTGCCGCTGCAGTTGTCGTTGCCTGTTGCGTCATGGTCATCCTTCAGTGGTGCGTCCCGGCCCGGGTACAGCCTAAAACGCCCGACCCGGCAGCACGTGCATCACCGGCCACTTCGCACGCGAGTTGTCATCCGGTGCGGCGCAGTCGCAGGCCGCGAGGCGTGGCCGAGAAGCCGCTTTCCCGGAGATGTTCCGCGAGGTCACCGGTCAGCACAGGTTCTCCGTTGACCTTCTCCACATACAGCCGATCGACCTGACCTCGGATGACCACCCGTGCCAGCGCGGAGGTGGCTGCGGCGAGGGTATCGGCGTCCTCGCTGAACGTGAGCACTGTTTTTCCGCCGCGTTCGACGAACAGCACGAGGTCGCCGTCTACCAGCACCACCAGCGCACCTGGTTTGCGGCCGGGGCGATGGCCTTCTTTTTGAGGCGGCCAGCCCAGTGCGGAACCGTACGGATTGGCCGGGTCGGTGGCGGCGAGGGCGATGGCGGACTGACCGATGGTCTCCACCTCGTCGCGTAGTCGGTCGACGGTGGTGGTGGCGGCGAACTGCGCACCGCCGAGTCCATCGATGTAGTAGCCGCGTCGCACCTTGCCACTGTCTTCGAACCCGGTGAGGGCCTTGTAGACACGAGAGAAGCCCCCTTCGACGCCCTCGGTCATCACCGCCCCCTTGGTGACGACGCCATACCGGTCCAGCAGCGTCGAGCACTGCGCGGCGATGGCCAACGTGGGGTCGCCCAACGGTGGAGGCAGGACAAACCATCGCCCCGTCATCGACATCGGCGCAGTACGGGGAGTGCGCGCGAATCTGCGCCGCCCGCGGTGAGCCGGTACGCCCCGGACGGCCCCGGGTTTGCGGCCCGGTCCGAGGAGGGCGCGCACCGGTGAGAACGTGTCGTTGCTGATGCGACCCGCCCACGCCAGGTCCCACAGGGCCATCTCGAGGTCCGACCCCAGCGGCGCGACACCGTCGACGGACAGCGAGTCGCTCAGCTGACGGAAGAAGAAGGCGCCGCCCGGAGCGAGTTGGTCCAACACTCGCTGATGCAGATCGCCCATGTCGATCTCGGTGGGTGCAGGCAGGCTGTCCTCGGCGAGATCGGCGGGGTGCAGACTGATCCAGCCGTCGGATCCGGACAACCGGCCGTGCCCGGCCCACAGCACCTCGCCGCCTGCAGTGAGCTCGTCGAGCATGTCGGGCCGGTAGTCGGACACCCGGGCGGGCAGGATCAGTGACTCCCACGCCGACGCGGGGATGGGAACTCCGGCCAACTGGTCGATCACCGCAGACACCCCGTCGATGCCGCGCAGACGCGTGCGGTCGGTGACGTGCTGCCAGCCGGTGACGAATCGCGCGTAGGTCTGGTGACTGACGGGAGCTATCTCCGCCCGGCTCGCCGCGAGCGAGGCCCGGCGCAAGCTGGACAGGACCTCGGTGTTGCACCACTGCTCGCCGCTGCGCAGGGTGCCGGCAGGTTCCGGCCGGAAGTCGCCTTCGACCACCCGTCGCTGGCCGGCCAGCCGAACCAGGGTGTCGCGGACAACAGCGATGCCCAGTCCCAGCGCGTCCGCGACATCGGCTGCGACGAACGGGCCATGGGTGCGCGCGAACCGGCCGACGAGGTCGCCGAGCGGGTCGTCGACCGGGTCGAGGAACGCCATCGGAAGGCCCTGCGGTGGCGGGATCCCGAGCCCGTCCCGCAACCGGCTGGCATCTTCGGCGGCAGCGAACCACACGATGCCTCCGCCGCGGGGGACCTCGATGGCCCGGCCGGCGCCGACCAGCTCAATGAGCAGCTCGCGTGAATCGTCGCCGGAGTAGCGAAGGGCCACGGCGTCTGCGGTGAGTGGACCGAGCCAGCGCAAGAGGTCGGCGATGCCTTCGGCGTCTTTCGCCTGCCGATCCGGGTGCAGGCGTTGGAGCTTGGCCTCGGTGTCGGCGATGACGTTCTGGTCGAGCAACTCCCGCAGGTCGACGCGCCCGAGCAGCTGCGCCAGCAGCGCGGTGTCGAGGGACAGGGTGGCGGCGCGACGCTCTGCGAGCGGCGCGTCGTCGGCGTACATGAAGGCGCCCACGTAGCCGAACAGCAACGAGGAGGCCATCGGAGACGGCGTCTCGGTCTCGACCTCGATGACCCGCAGGCGCCGATTCTGGATGCGGGTGAGCATGTCGACAAGGGCCGGCAGGTCATACACGTCCTGCAGACATTCGCGGAACGCCTCGAGGATGATGGGGAACTGCGGGTATTTCCTTGCCACATCCAGCAATTGAGCACTGCGCTGACGCTGCTGCCACAGCGGCGCACGCTTGCCGGGGTTGCGCCGTGGCAACAGCAGTGCCCGGGCAGCGCATTCGCGGAACCGTGACGCGAACATGGCCGAGCCGCCCAGCTGTTCGGTGACGATCTGCTCGATCTCGTCGGGCTCGAAGCTGAACAGCGACGCACCGGGAGGCTGGTCGTCGGTGTCGGGGAGCCTGACGATGATCCCGTCGTCGGCGGCCGAGACCGCCCCGTCGATGCCGTAGTCCTGCTGCAGTCGTGCGGTGACGGCACTGGCCCACGGCGCGTGAACCCTCAGGCCATAAGGGGAGTGCAGGATCACCCGCCAGTCGCCGAGCTCGTCGCGGAAGCGTTCGACCAACAACGTGCGGTCGGTGGGCAGGTGGCCGGTGGCCGCCTGCTGTTCGGAGATGAGCTGGGCCAGATTGTCTCGGGCGAACGCGTTCAGTCCGAGGCGTTCGGCGTGGTCGGCCATCTTGTCCGTGCTGCTGAGCTCGCCGACGAATTTACCGATGGCGGCTCCGAGTTCGGCGGGTCGGCCGATGCTGTCACCGTGCCAGAACGGCAGCCGGCCCGCCTGGCCGTACGCCGGGGTGACCAGCACCCGGTCGTGCGTGATCTCCTCGATCCGCCAGCTGGTCGCGCCCAGGGCGAAGACGTCGCCCACCCGGGACTCGTAGACCATCTCCTCGTCCAGTTCGCCCACCCGCGTTTGCTTTTCGCCCACCATGTAGACGGCGAACAGGCCGCGGTCCGGGATCGCGCCGCCAGAGGTGACCGCCAGACGCTGTGCACCGGGACGTCCGGTGATCGTGCCCTTGGCGCGGTCCCAGACCACTCGCGGTCGCAGCTCGGCGAACTCATCGGACGGGTAACGGCCGGACAGCAGATCGAGCGTGGCGTCATAGACCGGACGGGGCAGGGTGGCGTAAGGCGCACTGCGCCGGACGATTTGGTACCACTCGTCGACGTCGAT
Source organism: Williamsia muralis NBRC 105860 (assembly GCF_001598915.1). Classification (GTDB taxonomy): domain Bacteria; phylum Actinomycetota; class Actinomycetes; order Mycobacteriales; family Mycobacteriaceae; genus Williamsia; species Williamsia muralis. Next base: position 198,639 of record NZ_BDAP01000006.1, read on the forward strand.
GCTGCCCGTTGCGCACACCGCGACGGTCTGCTGCGCCAGTACGTCGAGCGGATTGGCCGGAACGACCAGTTCTTCGATGAGTCCGTCGGTCATCCGCTCGACCGCCACAGCACACCGCAGCAGATCGGTGCGGTGCTTGGGGAACAGCACTCCCTGACTGATCTCGCCCACCTGGTGCCCGGCACGACCGATGCGTTGCAATCCGCTGGCCACCGACGGTGGGGCCTCCACCTGGATGACCAGATCGACAGCACCCATGTCGATGCCGAGTTCGAGACTGCTCGTGGCCACCACACACCGCAGGCGGCCGGATTTGAGGTCGTCCTCGATCTGTCCGCGTACCTCTTTGCTCACCGATCCGTGGTGGGCGCGTGCGAGCAGGGGCTCGGCACCTTTGCTGGCGCCACTGCCCATCACCTGAGCCGGCGCACCGCCGGGCACCCGCGGATTGGATGCGGGCTCCGGTGCCTGCCCGAGCCGGGTGGCATGGACCTCGTTGAGGCGGGCCGTGAGCTGCTCGGCCAGGCGGCGGGAGTTGGTGAAGACGATGGTCGACCGGTTCTTCTCGATGAGGTCGACGATCGAGCTCTCCACAAAGGGCCACAGCGATCCGGCCGCCGGAGCGGAGGCCTCGTCGTCGATCTCTTCGTTGCCGGCGATCACCGGGATGTTGGTCATGTCCGCGACCGGGACGTCGACCGAAAGGTCGAACGTCTTGGACGCCGGCGGCTGCACGATCGTGTAGGGCCGGCTGCCGGAGAGGAATCCCGCGACACGTTCGGGTGGCCGGACGGTTGCCGACAACCCGATGCGCTGTGCCGGGTTCTCCAGCAAGGCGTCGAGACGTTCGAGCGACAACGCCAGATGTGTGCCCCGCTTGGTGCCCGCCACGGCGTGCACCTCGTCGACGATGACCGTCTGCACCGAGGTGAGCGTGTCGCGTGCAGACGACGTGAGCATCAAGAAGAGGGATTCGGGGGTGGTGATCAGGATGTCGGGCGGGGTGCGGAGCAATTGACGGCGCTGTGCGGCCGGGGTGTCGCCCGATCGCACGCCTACCGTGATCTGGGGGACGGGCAGGTTCAGCTCCTGCGCGGCCCGGGTGATCCCGATCAGAGGCGCGCGTAGGTTGCGCTCGACATCAACGGCAAGAGCCTTCAGCGGCGACACGTAGAGAACGCGCGTGCCGGCGGCCTTGGCGCCGTCGGGAAGCGGGTCGGCGCCGAGACGATCGAGTGCCCACAAGAATGCCGAGAGCGTCTTGCCCGACCCGGTAGGCGCCACGACCAGGGTGTTCTGGCCGTCCGCGATGGAGTTCCATGCCCCGAGCTGCGCTGATGTGGGTGCCGGGAAGGCCGCGTCGAACCACGTACGGGTCGGCGCTGTGAAGCGGCCGAGCACCTGCTGTGCGCTGGGCACGCCGGATGTCGAGGTGGGGGGCTTGCGGGCGGCCATAGCTCCATGATCCATGACGGGTCTGACATGTCGGGAGAAGCCGCTGACCGGGGGATCGCAAGAGGAGATCGTTCGGCGGGTCGGTGTTGACCGGGCAAAACGCTGCGGAATAGAGTCAGCGCACGTCGTGCGAACGGGAAATCCGGTGCAAATCCGGAGCGGTCGCGCCACTGTGAGCTGATCTCAACCCACCGGGTGGAGCCGCAAGTCAGGGGACCGGGGCACGACACCCACCAGGTCGACGCGGGGCGCGCATCCCGCGAGAGGAGATATCAATGTCGAGTTCTTCGGTCTCGCAACCGGTTTCGAATGTCCCCACGTTGGCCGTCGCGGTCCCGGATGTGTCGGTGGTGAACGCCGCACTCTGGCTGACCGCCACCACCATGGTCGCGTCCCTCGCCTACTACTTCCTCGGCTTCGACCAGGGCGCGGTGTCGGTGTTCGGCAGCGACACCCATGTCCACGAGTACATCCACGACGCGCGGCACTTCCTCGGCTTCCCCTGCCACTGAGCAGGCGAACACGTGGAAAAGAAGTTCATCGGCGCCGGACTGCTCTCAGGTCTGGTCGCCGGAATAGTGGCGTTCGTCTTCGCCCGGATCTACATCGAGCCCCTCGTCGACCGTGCCGTCGGGTATGAGGAAGGCCGGTCGCACGCCGAACTCGAACTGACCGGTGGATCTCACGCGCACGACCACGAGTTGTTCTCCCGGACCGTGCAGCAGAACTTCGGCGCCGGTGTGGGATCGGTGGTGTTCGGCCTGATCATCGGGGCGTTCTTCGCGGTTGCCTTCACGGTTGTGTGGGCCTACGTCGGCCGGCGGTACCCGACAACCGACCCGCGGACGGTGGCAGCTCTGCTCGCAGTCTGCGGATTCGTCGCGGTGTATCTCATTCCCTTCAGCGCGTATCCCGCGAATCCGCCTGCGGTGGGTGGTGACGACACGATCGGGTCGCGCAGTGGCGCGTACCTGACGATCCTGCTGCTGGCGGTGGGCTTCATGATCGCTGCTGCGGTCTTGGCGTTCTGGCTGGCACCGAAGATCGGTGGCCTGTATGCGGCAGTGGTGGCAGGCGTCGCGTATCTGGCCGCCATCGCGGTCACCGTGGTTCTGTTGCCGAGTTTCGACGAGGTGCCGGGCCCGCTCATGGACGGCCAGTCGATGGTGTTCCCTGGATTCCCGGCCGATCTGCTCGGCGACTTCCGGTACTACTCGGTGATCAATCAGGTGATCTTGTGGGCAGTCCTCGGCCTCGGATTCGCGCTGGCGCTCAACTGGATCGGCAAACAGACGGCCCGCACGGCCGGTGCAGGTGCTCGCAACGGGGCGGAAGGCGGAGCCCGCCCGACATGACGGGCCAACCCCCACTGGATCTCACAGTGGTCGTGGCTGCACGAACGGGCCCGAATGCAACGTTGACCTTCGGATCGCACGACGAGCCGCTGGACACGCGCGGACAAGCCGATGCCACGGGTCTGCGCCTGCACTCGGGCGCGAAAGTCTTTGTTGCTCCGGACGTCTCTGCGCGCGACACGGCCAGGTTGATGGGCGCGCGGGACGCACACGTCGAACCGGCACTGCGGGCCATGGACCTGGGCCGATGGGGCGGCCTGCGGCCCGATCAGGTAGATCCCGTCGAACTCGGTCAGTGGTTCACCGACCCGGCAGCCGCTCCGCATGCTGGCGAGAGTGTCGTCGATTTTGTTGGGCGCCTTGCTGAGTGGCTGCATGACCGAGGCGGCGACGATGTCGCAGTGGTCGTCGCCGGGGGTACCGCGCAGGGCATTGTCGCGGCCGCGATCGGAGCGGACTTCTTCAGCATCGAGGTCCGGCCTGCAGATGTGATCCGCTTACGTCGTCGCGGTGGCCGCTGGCGTCTGCGGCCGGGCGTTCGGGAATCGGTGAACCGCCTCGAAAAGTGATCTCGGATTCTAGTGTTGGTGCAGAACGTCGACATCCGAGGGGAATCTGCATGTACGAGTGGTCCGAAGAAGATCTGATGGTGCGCGATGCCGTGCGCGGCTTCATCGACAAGGAGATCCGTCCGCACATCGATGAGCTCGAGACGGGCGTCCTTCCGCCCTACGACATCATCCGGAACCTGCTCAAGACCTTCGGCGTGGATGCGATGGCCTCCGACGCCCTGGAGAAGGAGTTCGCCAGGGATGAAGCGGTGGCCCGCGGAGAAGCCGAGCCCAAGACCGGTTCGGGAGGCGGCCCGGGGATGACTTCGATGGGCGCCATCCTCAACATCGAACTGTCGGGCGTGAGCCTGGGCATCGTCGCCTCGATGGGTGTGAGTCTCGGGCTCACCCCGTCGACGATCCGATCCAAGGGCACGCTCGCCCAGAAGAAGCGGTGGCTGCCCGACCTGGTCACCATGAACAAGGTGGGCGCCTGGGCGATCACAGAGCCGGATTCGGGATCGGATGCACTGGGTGGCATGAAGACCACCGTCCGGCGAGACGGCGACAACTACGTCCTCAACGGCCAGAAGACATTCATCACCAACGGTCCGTTCGCGGACACCGCGGTGGTCTTCGCCAAGCTCGACGACGGCGACTCATCGGTCGATCGGCGCCAGCGCAAGGTCTTGACCTTTGTCCTCGACAAGGGCATGGAGGGCTTCACTCAGGGCAAGCCGTTCAAGAAGATGGGCATCATGTCGTCGCCCACGGGCGAACTGTTCTTCGACAACGTCAAGCTCGACAAGGACCGGCTCCTCGGCGAGACGGAGGAGGTCGGTGCCAAAGGCGGCGGTGAGGGCGCCAAGGCCGGCTTCGTGCTCGAGCGGGTCGGTATCGCCTCGCTGTCGCTCGGCATCATCAACGAGTGCCAGCGACTCTGTGTCGAGTACGCCAAGCAGCGCACCCTGTGGGGCAAACCCATCGCCGATCTGCAGCTCATCCAGCTCAAGCTGGCCGAGATGGAGGTCGCCCGGATCAACGTGCAGAACATGGTCTTTCATGCCCTCGAACGGGCGCAGGCGGGCAAGCCGGTCGACCTCGCCGAGGCGTCGGCGATGAAGCTCTACTCGTCGCGCACGGCAACCGAGGTCGCGATGGAAGCCGTCCAGTTGTTCGGTGGCAACGGCTACATGGCCGAGTACCGGGTCGAGCAACTGGCCCGTGACGCGAAGTCGCTGATGATCTACGCAGGCAGCAACGAAGTACAGATCACTCACGTCGCCAAGGGTGTCCTGGCGCGTTAGTTCTTCTGGACCAAGCCCACCTCCGCCCGGGAATGCAAGATCTGGGTCCGGAGGTGGGCTTCTTCAGTTGTGTGGCCAACTTACAAACAGACTGGACTGTTTCTTAATTCTTCGCTAACCTCACCGATGTGGCGACCAACACACGCGTGACGGAGGAGGCCGGCCAGGCTCCGTCGCAGAGTCGAACCCAGGCCGAGCGCACTGCGCAGATGCGGGCGCGACTGCTCGACGCAGCCATCTCGTGCCTGATCGACAACGGCTATTCCGGGACCAGCACCCAGGAGATCTCTCGACGCGCGGGGGTGTCCCGCGGCGCCCAGTTGCACCATTTCCCGACCAAGGAATCGTTGGTCGTCGCGGCGGTCGAGCACCTGGTGGAACAGCGGCTGGAGGAAATGCTCGGAGCTCATGCGAGTGGCGAGGTTCCCGGGGTCGAGGTATTTCTCGACGCCTTCTCGGGTCCGCTTTTCTACGCCGCACTCGAGTTGTGGATCGCGGCCCGGACCGATCCTGTGCTGCATGCAGCTGTGCTGCCGCTCGAGGCGCGGGTCAACGAGGCCATCCACACCGGTGGCGCCGCAATCTTCGGTGACCGGATGTCGCCAGAGGCCATCGAGATCAGTGTCGAACTCGCCCGTGGACTGGCGGTCTCGGCACTGTTCCGCAACGAGAAGTCCGACCGCGAGCTCCGCAAGCGGTTGATACCGATATGGGAGGCAATGGTGACCACCACATGACCGCGCTGAGTTCAGATGCGATCGAGCAGCACGATCTTCCGGCGTCAGTGCACACGTTGATCGTCGGCACCGGTTTCGCCGGCCTGGCTGCCGCACACAAGATTCTCGCCGACACGCCTTCGGCCGACGTCCTGATCATCGAGCGCGCAAGCGATGTCGGCGGGACGTGGCGAGACAACACGTACCCGGGCGCAGCCTGCGATGTGCCGAGCAATCTGTATTCGTTCTCGTTCGCTCAGAGCCCGGAGTGGACGCACAACTACGCTCGCCAGCCGGAGATCTTCGCGTACCTGCGGTCGGTCGCCGACCAGCGCGGCCTGCGCGATCGCACCGTCTTCGAGTGTGAACTGCTCGGCGCGCGGTGGGACGCAGACAAGGCGCGCTGGTCGGTGTCGACCTCGCGCGGACAGCTCGAGGCGCAGGTCCTGATCGCCGCCACCGGTACGCTGTCCAATCCCAGCTTTCCCGACGTCCCCGGCATCGGCGAGTTCACCGGGACGATGTTCCACAGCGCCACCTGGAACCACGACTTCGATCCGGCGGGTAAGCGCATCGCCGTTGTCGGGACGGGGGCCTCGGCGATCCAATTCGTACCCGAATTGGCCGGTCCTGCAGCACATGTGACGGTCTTTCAGCGGACGCCCGCGTGGATCATCCCGCGACTCGACCGACAGATCGGCAAGTTCGAACGCAGGCTGTATCGCCTGGCGCCGTTCACCCAGCGATTCGCACGCAACAGTCTGTACTTCTACCGCGAGGCCTACGTCGTCGCCCTGGCGAAGTTCACGTTCCTGCTGCCGCTGTTCAAGCTCTTGGCCATGAGCCAATTGCGCAAGCAGGTCAAGGATCCGGGGCTGCGTAAGAAGCTGACGCCGAAGTTCACCATCGGTTGCAAGCGAATGTTGCTCAGCAACACATGGTTGTCCACGCTTGCGCGCGAAGACGTCACCCTCGTGGACACCGGCATGGCGGCGGTGACCGCCGACGGCGTTGTCGACGGCGCCGGCCGCGAACACGAGGTCGACGCCATCGTGTTCGGCACCGGGTTCACCGCCACCGAGCCGCCGGTGGCCAGCGTTCTCTACGGCGAAGACGGGCGCACCCTTGCCGACACCTGGAACGGCAGCCCGAATGCGTATCGCGGCACCACCGTTCACGGCTTCCCGAACCTGTTCCTCATGTATGGGCCGAACACCAACCTCGGTCACAGTTCCATCGTCTTCATGCTGGAGTCGCAGGCCGCGTACATCAGCTCGGCGATCACCCAGATGCGTTCTCGCAACATCGCTTCGGTGAACGTCAACAAGCGCAAGCAGGCCGAATACAACCAGGGGATCGACGAGCAACTCGAGGGCACGGTGTGGAACTCGGGTGGCTGTTCGAGCTGGTATTTCGACAAGAACGGTCGGAACTCGGTCATGTGGCCGACGTTCACGTGGGAGTTCCGACAAGCTTTGCGCTCGGCTGATCTGAGTGACTACGACCTCGGCCGCGGCACGGTGCCCGCGCCTCGACCACGCGAAAGTGAGCCGGCATGAACGACTATGACGTGGTGATTGTCGGATCAGGCTTCGGCGGTTCGGTGGCCGCGCTACGGCTGGCCGAAAAGGGTTACAAGGTGGCCGTTCTCGAGGCCGGCCGCAGATTCACCGACGATCAGCTGCCCAAGACGAGCTGGCGACTTCGCAAGTACCTCTGGGCGCCGTGGCTGGGATGCTACGGGCTGCAACGTATCCACCTCTTGCCCGACGTGTTGGTGATGGCCGGCGCGGGAGTGGGCGGCGGGTCGCTCAACTATGCCAACACTCTCTACCAACCACCGAAGCGCTTCTTCGAAGACCCGCAGTGGGGGCACATCACCGACTGGCAGGACGAGCTGAACCCCTACTACGACCAGGCCCGTCGCATGCTCGGCGTGGTGGACAACCCGCTGGTGACGGCGGCGGACAAGGTGATGCGCGAGGTCGCCGACGACATGGGGGTGGGGGACACGTTCACCACCACGCCGGTAGGCGTGTTCTTCGGCAACGGCACCGAGCGAGAGGCCGACCCGTTCTTCGGCGGGGTCGGACCCGAACGTACAGCTTGCACCGAGTGCGGCTCCTGTATGACCGGCTGCCGGGTGGGCGCCAAGAACACACTGGTCAAGAACTATCTGCACCTCGCCGAGAACGCGGGGGTCACCGTGTTGCCTCTCACCACGGTGCGGGCGGTGCGGCCCGCCGCCGAAGGGTACGAACTCGTCACCCGCCGCACCGGTGCCAAACTCCGGCGCAAGGACAGATCGATCTTCGCCGGTCAGGTGGTCTTCGCTGCCGGCACGTACGGCACCCAGAAGTTGTTGTTGGCCATGAAGGAGACCGGCGAGCTGCCGGAGCTGTCCGACCAACTCGGGTCGGTGGTCCGCACCAACAGCGAGGCAGTGCTGGCCGCGACAGCTCGTGATCGAGAAGTCGACTACACACAGGGCATTGCCATCACGTCGTCGTTTCACCCCGACGACCACACCCACATCGAGCCGGTGCGATACGGCAAGGGCAGCAACGCCATCGGCCTGCTCCAGACCGTGCTGTCCGATGGCGGCGGGCCGGTCCCGCGAGTGTTCAAGACCATCGGGGTGGCATTGCGGCACCCGGCAGCGTTCTTCCGCAGTCTGTCCGTACGGCACTGGTCAGAGAAGACGGTGATCGCGCTGGTGATGCAGACCGACGACAACTCGCTCGAATTGGGCTCCAAGCGTACGATTTTCGGTCGGCAGCTGACCAGCCGTCGCGGAGCGGGTGATCCGCCGCCGTCGTGGATACCCCAGGGCCACAAAGCCATCAGGTTGCTTGCCGACAAGATCGACGGAGACCCGGGCGGATCCATTGCCGAAGTGGTCAACATCCCGATGACCGCGCACTTCCTCGGCGGCTGTGTGATCGGCGCCGACGCCGACCACGGTGTCGTCGATCCCTACCATCGCATCTACGGTCATCCGGGTCTGCATGTGGTGGATGGCTCGGCGGTGAGCCCGAACCTCGGTGTCAATCCGTCGTTGACGATCACTGCTCAGGCCGAACGAGCGATCGCGATGTGGCCCAACAAGGGTGAGCAGGACAAGCGCCCGGGCCTGGGTGAGCCGTACCGACGCGTTGCTGCCACGGCACCACGATCGCCGGTGGTCCCCGAGAGTGCGCCCGGAGCACTGCGCCTGCCCCTGTTCGTCACGATGCCGGAGTCCGCGAAAGGGGCATGCTGATGTGGAGTGTTGCCGAGTCCGCGATCGAGCCAGGAGACGTGCCGATCAGTTCGCCGCCGCCGTGGCCGGCCGCGGTGCGCGCCACCCTGTGGTGGCACCGGAGTACAGAGCAGGCGAAGGCCATCGGCCCGAAGGACTCTGTCCTCCCGATGACCATCGGCATGGTCGTCGACTATCTCGACTCGCCCGTGGGCCCGTACCGGGAGATCCTGGCGAGCCCGGTACTGCGACGACCCGGCGGCGGCCTCGGCGCACTGCCGCGAATGTCGGTGCCGTTCATCGCCGTCGACTCCGCGGCCTCGGTCCATGGCGGGCGTGAGCACTGGAGTCTGCCGAAGGTCCTGGCCGAGTTCACAGGCGACGTACTCGCGGGTTCTGGTGCCGGAGGCCCGGACTGGACCGTCCAGACACAATCCGAGGGCCGTGGCCCGGCATTCCCGATCAAGGGCGGTCTCGGATTCGCCCAGCCGGTGGACGGTGCGCTGCTGCTGGCCGGATCCAAGCTCACCGGCAAAGCGCGCTATGCACGGGTCACCGTGCTCTCCGAGGGACCGACGTTGTCGCAGTGGCTGAAACCCGGGACCCACCACGGACTCCAGATCGTTTCCGGCCGGATGGAGACAGGTCCGGCGACCCGGCTCGCCATCTAGGGCAGAGCCGCACGGCGGGCACGAAGCCTGGTCGGCCCGGGGTATGAACCCGGCCGGCGGTCATGACCCGGGTTGGTGTGGCTGACCGTTGCTGATGGCCCGCCACACCCGTGACGGGTTCATCGGCAGTTCGTACACGCGGACGCCCACCGCGTTGCGAATGGCACTCTCGAGTGCGGGGGCCACCGGGTTGTAGGGCGCCTCGCTCATCGACTTGGCGCCGAGAGGGCCGATCGAATCGTAGGTGTCGGCGAAGTACACCTCGGTCTCCGGCACATCGGCGAGTTGGGGGATGTGATAGTTGCGCAACACCTGGGTGAGCACCTGGCCTTCGTCGAGGATCATCTCCTCGTACAGGGCGCTGCCGATCGCCTGTGCCGCACCGCCTTCGACCTGTCCCCGGCACTGCTGCGGGTTGAGCACCACTCCGGCGTCCGCGGACTGCACCGACTGCAGGATGCGCACCTCGCCAGTGGCGGAATTGACCGCGACACGAAACGCATGGACGTTGAAGGCGATCGAGCGCGGGGTGCCGTTCTGAGTGCTCGTGGCGCGCAGTGGCCCTCCGTGGACGGTGACGATCCCGGCGAGGTCGATGAACTCCACGCCCGCCTGCACGCCTTGCGGTCCGAGGGTGCACTCGGCGAGATCGGCGTCGAGTGCTCGCGCTGCAATGGCGAGGATTTCGCCGCGCAGCTGAGCGCACGCGAGGCCGAGTGCTTTGCCGGCGACCACCGTACCGGCTGATCCGAAGGCTCCGGTGTCGTAGCCGACCTCATCGGTGTCGGCCTGCCTGATCACTATCTGGCCCGGTGAACACCCGAGCGCCGACGACGCGATCTGGCTGTGAACGGTGGTGGTTCCGTTTCCGAACTCTGCGGTGCCGACCGCGGCGATGTACGTGCCGTCATCGGTCAGCGTGACCGAGACATCGGCAAAATGTCCACGCGGCGGAATGGTGGCGATCATCGCCGTCCCCATGCCTTCGCCGATATGCCACCCGGGCCGGCCTGCCAGGTCCTCGCCCGCCCGGACCGGGTCGGCACGCCCGGCGATCAGCGCTTGCTCGGCCAGATCGATGCACTGGTCGAGTCCGTAGCTTCCGAACTCGAGGTCGCCCTCTTCGACCTCCCAGGCGACGAACTCGTCTCCGGGGACGACCACGTTACGACGGCGCATCTCGAACGGGTCGATGCCCAGCTGTGCCGCGAGTTCGTCGATGGCGCCCTCGATGCCGAACGCGACCTGGCCCAGACCGTAACCGCGGAAAGCGCCCGACGGAATGTTGTTGGTGTACACAGCTTGTGCGTCGACGTGCTTGTTGGGGCAGCGGTAGAGCACCATGGTCTCGTTGCAGGCGTGGAACATCACCCCGCTGCTGTGGTTGCCGTAGGCGCCGGCGTCGGACAGCACCGACACCGAGAGCGCGGTGAGGATTCCGTCGGCGCCCGCCGCCGCCGTCACCCCCACACGCATCGGATGGCGGCATGGGGCACGGGTGAACTCCTCGGTGCGCGTGAACTCGTATACCGCGGGGCGCCCGGTCTTCATGAGCGCGAGCGCCACCACGTCTTCGGTGAGCAGTTCCTGCTTGCCCCCGAAACCGCCACCCACCCGAGCGGCGTACACACGGACGTTGTCACCGCTGAATCCGAAGATGTGGCACAGCTCGGCCCGCACCAGAAAGGGGACCTGTGTGCTGGACCGCACCACCACCCGGCCGTCATCATCTCGCCAGGCGACTGCGCCATGGGTTTCGAGGTGGGCGTGCTGGACGCGGGCCGTCTGCCAGGTTCCCGAGACCACAGCGCCCCCGTTGTCACGAGCCTGCGCGAGACCGGCCTCGATGTCGCCCACCGTGCCGTCGACGGAGGCGACGAGATTGCGGGCCGGGTCCGCAATCCGGGAATCGGGCCCCTTCTCACCGTGCACCGTCGGTGTCGCAGGATCGGTGGCCACCGCCGGATCGAAGTTGGCGGGCAGCACGTCGTACTCGACCACGATGAGTTCGGCAGCGCGACGGGCGATGGTGATCGAGTCGGCGACCACTGCAGCCACCCGCTGCCCGATGAATCGCACCGTGGTGTCGAAGACGTATCCGTCGTCGGGGTCGTCGTGGCGGTGGTCGTGGCGCGCGGTCGAGAACGGCACCCCCGGATCGTCGAGGTACGTCAGAACTGTTCGTACTCCGGGCATCTCCTCGGCCGCGGAGGCATCGACGGACAGGATCCGGGCGTGCGCATGTGGACTCCCGAGCACCGAGATGTGGCCGACGTCGTCGGGCAATCCATCCATCGTGTAAGGCTCGGTCCCGGTGACGATGCGTGGTGCGGCCGGAGCCGACACCGAGCGGCCGATCGATGGACCGGAATCTCCCGGCGACACCTTCTCGGTGCCGACCACGCCGTCGATGGCGTCGCGGATCGCGCGGTATCCGGTGCACCGGCACAGGTTGCCCTTGAGGCTGTTCGGCAGGTCGTCTCGCTGATCTTTGTCGAAAGTGCTTGCGGTGACTATCATTCCGGCGGTACAGAAACCGCACTGGAAGCCGGCGGCGTCGACGAACCGCTGTTGCACAGGATGCAGGTTCTGCGGAGTACCAAGCCCGGTGACCGTGGTGATCTCGGAGTCCATCGCCCGGAACGCCGGAATGAGACAAGAATGGTGCGGCTCGCCGTCGATCAGTACCGAGCAGGCACCGCAATCGCCTGCATCGCAACCCTTCTTGACCCCGAACTCGCCTTGGTCGCGCAGGAACGTTCGTAGACACTGCCCGGCCGCGGGCGTGGCGGCCACGTCTTCACCATTGATCTTCACAGCCCGCTCCTCACAGTCCGGCCAAGTGCGCGACGACGTCCCGGGTGAGCACTCCGGTGACCTGGTGACGCCAATCGGCCGCCCCGTGGGCATCCGAGTAATAGGCGCCGGCCGGGACCGCGGAATCGACCTGCGCTGCCACGGCTTCGGGGTCCGAGGAGTCGGTGACCACCACATACGGGCGATCGGTCGCCGCCGTCACAGAGATCACGACGCCATCCGGTGTCCGGCGCCCGACGACCACGGCTCCGGACCGGCCGAGGGGGGACAGGGCCACCTTCCGCAGAACGGTCGGCTGGCGGAGGCTGGAGGCGGGAATCCGCACCGAGCGCAACACATCTCCCTCGTCGAGGACCGTGGTGGAGTTGCCGGTGACGAAGTGGGGGACCGTGCATCGGAAGTCGGACCCGTCCGCCTTCCAGACCAACAACTCGGCGTCCAGCGCGGACAACATCGAGATCATCGAACCCACCGGGAACCCGAGACAGATGTTGCCGCCGACAGTGGCGCTCTTCCAGATCTTGTACGAGGCCAGCAACGCCCGAGCGGCCTGGCGGAACACCGCGGTGGCCACCCAGTCACCGGGGTAGGCGGTGGACTGCAACGTCTCGATGGTGCAGGTGGCGCCGATGTCGAGACCCTCCTCGGCGATCGTGAGGTCGGGCCACCGAAGTCCCCGCAGGTCGATCAGCCGGTGCAGGTGCATCTGCGGTTCGCTCATCAGCCAGGTGCCGCCGGCCATCAGCCCGCCTTCGCGATCAGGACGTCGTGCGCGGCCGCCACCTCGGCGGCGGTCGCCTCGGCATCGATGGTGGTCAATTCTCCCGCCCGCACAACGGTCTTCCCGTTCACCCACAGACGTTCCACGGGGGGAACCGCGCCGAGAACGAGGGCGGCGACAGGGTCTGCGATACCGGCGTGCCCCAGGCCGTCCCGTCGCCACAACACCATGTCGGCCAGCTTGCCGGCTTCGATGGAGCCGATACTGTCCTGGCAACCCAGTGCACGCGCGCCGCCCAGCGTGGCCATCTCGAGTGCCTGTCGAGTGGTGAGCGCCGTCGGTCCGCCGGTGGCACGCGCCATCAACACCGCCTGATGCGCTTCTTCGAGAATGCGGCTGGATTCGTTCGAGGCCGCGCCGTCCACACCCAAGCCGACCGGTACGCCCGCCGCCAAAAGGTCACGGGTGCGGGCGGTTCCGGCACCGAGGCGGCCGTTCGACGACGGGCAGTGCGCCACCGAAGTCCCGGAGGTGGCCAAGGTCGTGATCGCGTGGTCGTCGAAGTGGATCCCGTGTGCAAACCAGACATCAGGGCCCAGCCAGCCGACCGTTTCCATGTATTCGATCGGTGTGCATCCGAAACGGTCTGCGGTATAGGCGGACTCGTCCTCCGTCTCGGCCAGATGTGTGTGCAGACGTACTCGCCTCTCTCTGGCGAGTTCGGCAGAGGCACGAAGCAGGTCGGCAGTCACCGAGAACGGTGAACACGGTGCAAGAGCGATCTTCACCATCGCATCGGGGCCCGGGTCGTGCCAGCGGTCGATCGCATCTGCGCTGGCAGACATGATCTGGTCGATGGTCTCGACCACGCTGTCCGGGGGCAGCCCACCGTCCTTCTCGCTCAGGTCCATCGAGCCGCGCGTGGGGTGAAAACGCAGGCCGACGGTCTGCGCCGCGATGATCTCGGCCGCCAACATGTCGCCACCCTCTTTCGGGAAGACGTAGTGGTGGTCGGTGCTGGTGGTGCACCCCGAGAGGGCCAGCCAACCGAGCGCGCCGGTTGCGGCCGCGTTCACGGCGTACTCGTCGATGCCCGCCCACACGGGATACAGCGTGGTGAGCCACTCGAACAGGGTGTGATCAGCGGCGAGGCCGCGAGTCAGCCACTGATAGAGGTGGTGATGAGTGTTGACCAAGCCCGGGGTGAGGACGCAGCCGCGTCCGTCGACGATCTCGGCTCCGTCCGCCACCGCAGGATCGACCTTGCCGTCGATGACATCCGTGATCCGATTGCCGTCGAATACAACGGACCCGGAGGCGATCTCACGGCGGTCGGCGTCCATGGTGAGGACGCAGGCGTTCTCGACGACGGTGGTCATGCTCGCCACGCTACGGCGAAAGCGTTACGGAAAAATGACATTCGAGCTGGGCGGTACCACTTGCGGGCCGGACGAATGGGGTAGAGGCTGAGTGAAATCAATTCCCGGCGAACGGATGGTTGACGATGACGGCTACGACTGTTGATCCCGCTCCGGAAAAGAGCGATCCGACCGCACTCAAACGGGTGATGGGCCCCAAGCTGCTCTTGCTGTTCATCGTCGGCGACATCCTCGGCGCAGGCGTCTACGCGGTGACCGGCAGCATGATCGACAACGTCGGCGGTATGGCCTGGCTGCCGTTCATCCTCGCCTTCGCCGTGGCGACACTGACAGCCTTCTCCTACCTCGAGTTGGTCACCAAGTTCCCGCAGTGTGCAGGCGCCGCCCTGTACACCCAGAAGGCGTTCGGTATCCACTTTCTGACCTTCTTGGTCGCGTTCGCGGTGGTGTGCTCGGGCATCACCAGCGCATCCACGTCGTCGAATGTGGTGGCCGCCAACCTCCTGGCCGGGCTGAACGAATCATTCAGTGACGCCAACGGACTCGGCTGGTTCGACGTGCCGACCGGAACAACCGCCCAACTGGTGGTCGCTCTGGCTTTCATGATCGTCCTCGCCCTGATCAACCTGCGCGGCGTGGGTGAATCCGTGAAATTCAACGTGATCCTCACCCTGGTCGAGATGACGGCGCTGATCATCGTCATCGTGATCGGCTTCGTCGCCGCCGGCCGGGGAACCGGAGACGGTGACATCAGCAACCTGGTGGTGTTCGAAGACGCCAACGACAAGGGCTGGTTCCTCGCGGTGACGATCGCGACCACCATCGCCTTCTTCGCGATGGTGGGGTTCGAGGACTCGGTCAACATGGTCGAGGAGACGAAGAACCCCGAGAAGATCTTCCCCAAGGTGATGCTGTCCGGTCTCGGCATCGCCTGCCTCATCTATGTGCTGGTGGTGGTCGCGGTCATCGCGGTACTCCCGCTGGACTTCGAGCCGGAGAACTCGGATGAGGGAATCCTGCTGTCGGTGGTGAAACTGGGCGCGCCGTCGGTCCCGATCGAAGAGATCTTCCCGTATCTGACGGTGTTCGCGGTCGCCAACACCGCGCTGATCAACATGCTGATGGCGAGCCGCCTGATCTATGGGATGGCCAACCAGCGGGTGCTGCCCCGTGGGCTCGGCAAGGTATTGCCGGGCCGTCGTTCACCGTGGACGGCGATCATCTTCACCACGCTGCTCTCGTTCGTGTTGATCATCGTGGTGAACCAGCTGTCGGAGAACTCCGTTGTGGGTGCTCTGTCCGGCACGACCGGCCTGCTGCTGCTCTGTGTCTTCGCTGTGGTCAACATCGCCTGCCTCGTTCTCAAGCGCGGTGATGTGAAGGCATTCTTCCGGGCGCCGGTCTGGATACCTGCGCTCGGTGCGGTGCTCTGTTTGTTCCTCGCCGGCCCGTGGGCGAGGACCGACGCGCAGATGATCCAGTACAAGATCGCCGGTGTGATGCTGCTGCTCGGCGTCGTGTTGTGGGCGGTGACGTGGGCGGTCAACAAGTACGAGAACCGCCCCGGCGGCTTCTATGACACCGACTCGTCGCTCGAGGACGAACCTGTCGGGAAGTGAACGACGAGTTCGTCCTCTGGCCACCCCCGCAGGTGCATACCGGGTTTCGTCTTACGCACAGATGCCATGTCCGGCGCTGTGAGGTTTCGGCCGCCCCTAGGATTTCGTGAAGCTCCATCCCGGTCGCAATTCGCGACTATCCGCACCTGGTGCCGGGTCGTCATGGTGGAGTGATGGTTTCGTGGGCGATGTGGAGGTGCGTTGATGTTTCGCAAGGTGTTGGTGGCCAACCGGGGCGAGATCGCGATTCGTGCTTTTCGTGCTGCGTATGAGTTGGGTGCGGGGACGGTGGCGGTGTTCCCGTTCGAGGATCGCAATTCGATTCACCGTTTGAAGGCTGATGAGGCGTATCAGATCGGTGAGCCGGGGCATCCGGTGCGGGCGTATCTCTCGGTTGAGGAGGTCATCGCTGCGGCGCGGCGTGCGGGTGCTGACGCCATTTATCCGGGGTATGGGTTCTTGTCGGAGAATCCGGATCTGGCGGCGGCGTGTGCGGAGGCTGGGATTACGTTTGTGGGTCCGTCTGCGGACATCTTGGAGTTGACGGGTAACAAGTCCCGGGCGATCGCTGCAGCCAAGGCGGCGGGGTTGCCAGTCCTGGCGTCCAGTGAAGCGTCGGTGGATGTTGATGAGTTGATGGCGGCCGCGGAGTCGATGCGGTTCCCGGTGTTCGTCAAGGCGGTTGCTGGTGGCGGCGGCCGGGGGATGCGCCGGGTCGAGACCATCGACGGGCTGCGGGAGGCGATCGAAGCTGCTGCCCGCGAAGCGAATTCGGCGTTTGGTGATGCGTCGGTGTTCTTGGAGCAGGCGGTGATCGCCCCGCGTCATATCGAGGTGCAGATCCTGGCTGATCAGCACGGCAACGTGATGCACCTGTTTGAGCGTGATTGCAGTGTGCAGCGCCGTCATCAGAAGGTGATCGAGCTGGCGCCGGCCCCGAACATGCCGCCGGGGTTGCGGGAAAAGATTTGCGCGGACGCGGTCGCGTTCGCACAGAAAATCGGGTACTCGTGTGCGGGGACGGTGGAATTTTTGGTCGACCGCGACGGCAACCACGTGTTCATCGAGATGAACCCACGCATCCAGGTCGAGCACACGGTGACCGAGGAGATCACCGATGTGGATTTGGTGCAGTCGCAGTTGCGGATCGCCGCGGGCGAGACGTTGAGTGAGTTGGGGTTGTCCCAGGATGCGGTGACGATCCGCGGCGCGGCGATGCAGTGCCGGATCACCACCGAGGATCCGACGAACGGGTTCCGCCCGGACACGGGCCGCATCACCGCCTACCGCACCCCGGGTGGGGCGGGGGTGCGTCTGGATGGTGGCGCAACGTTGGGTGCGGAGGTCAGCGCCCATTTCGACTCGATGCTGGTCAAACTCACCTGTCGGGGCCGGGATTTCGAGACGGCGGTCGCGCGGTCGCGGCGGGCGTTGGCCGAGTTCCGGATCCGTGGTGTGGCCACGAATGTGCCGTTCCTGCAAGCAGTGTTGGACGATCCCGACTTTCGTGAGGGTCGGGTGACGACGTCGTTCATCGAGGAACGCCCGCAGTTGCTGACCTCGCGGGTCTCGGCCGACCGCGGCACCCGGATCTTGAATTATTTGGCGGATGTGACGGTGAACAAGCCGCACGGGGAACGCCCGGCGACGGTGTATCCGCGCGACAAACTCCCCGACATCGACATCTCGACGCCGCCGGATGGGTCCCGGCAACGTTTGCTCGAGCTCGGTCCGGTGGGGTTCGCGGCGGACCTGCGGGCGTCAACAGCGTTGGGGGTTACTGACACCACGTTCCGGGATGCTCATCAGTCCCTGTTGGCCACTCGGGTGCGTACGACCGGGTTGGTGGCGATTGCCCCGTATGTGGCGGCGATGACCCCACAGTTGTTGTCGGTCGAGTGTTGGGGCGGGGCCACCTATGACGTGGCGTTGCGGTTCTTGAAGGAAGATCCGTGGGACCGCCTGGCGCAGCTGCGTGAAGCGATGCCCAACATCAACCTGCAAATGCTCCTGCGGGGGGCGAACACGGTCGGCTATACCCCGTATCCGCAGAAGGTGACCCGCTCGTTTGTGGCCGAGGCCGCCGCGACCGGGATCGATATCTTCCGGATTTTCGACGCGTTGAACAATGTGGATCAGATGCGGCCGGCGATCGACGCGGTCCGCGAGACCGGTACCACGATCGCCGAGGTCGCCCTGTCGTACACCGGGGACCTGTCGAATCCGGCCGAAAACCTGTACACCCTGGACTATTACCTGCGTTTGGCTGAGCAGTTGGTGGACGCGGGCGCGCACGTGCTGGCGATCAAGGACATGGCCGGACTGCTACGCCCGCAGGCGGCATCGATTTTGGTGTCGGCGTTGCGCACGAACTTTGATCTGCCGGTGCATGTGCACACTCATGACACCCCGGGCGGGCAGCTCGCGACGTATTTGGCGGCGTGGCAGGCCGGCGCGGACGCGGTCGACGGCGCCTCGGCGGCGATGGCCGGGACCACCAGCCAGCCCGCGCTCTCGGCGATCGTCGCCGCGACCGCGCACACCGAGTACGACACCGGCCTGGACCTGGCCGCGGTGTGTGAGCTCGAACCGTATTGGGAAGCGTTGCGGAAGGTGTACGCGCCGTTCGAGTCCGGGCTCCCGGCCCCGACGGGCCGGGTGTACACCCACGAGATTCCCGGTGGTCAGTTGTCGAATCTGCGTCAGCAGGCCATCGGGTTGGGGTTGGGGGATCGGTTCGAACAGGTCGAACATGCCTACGCCGCCGCGGACCGGATGCTGGGCCGGTTGATCAAGGTCACTCCGTCGTCGAAGGTGGTCGGGGATCTGGCGTTGGCGTTGGTGGGCACCGGGATCTCGGCCGATGATTTCGCCCAAGACCCGGCCGCCTATGACATTCCTGATTCGGTGATCGGGTTCTTGCGCGGCGAGCTCGGTGAACCGGCCGGCGGGTGGCCTGAACCCTTACGGACTCGGGCGTTGGCCGGGCGGGCCCCAGCCAAACCGGTCACCGACCTGTCCGAGCAGGACGAGGCGGCCCTCGACGGCGACAGCGCGACCCGACGACAGACGTTGAACCGGTTGCTGTTCCCCGGCCCGACCAAGGACTACGAAGAGCACCAAACCGCGTACGGCGACACCTCGAGTCTGTCGGCCAACCAGTTCTTCTACGGACTGCGGTACGGCGATGAGCATCGGGTGGAACTCGAACCCGGTGTGGAGTTGCTGATCGGTTTGGAAGCGATCAGCGAGGCCGACGAACGAGGCATGCGCACGGTGATGTGCATCCTCAACGGCCAACTCCGGCCGGTCCAGGTCCGTGACCGTTCCCTCAAGGTCGATGTCCTCGTCGCCGAAAAAGCAGTGTCCGGCAACCCCAAACACATCGCCGCACCCTTTGCCGGCGTCGTGACCGTCGTCGTGGAACCCGGACAACACATCGAACCCGGCGCCACCATCGGCTCCATCGAGGCCATGAAAATGGAGGCCGCCATCACCACCCCCACCGGCGGCACCATCAAACGCATCGCCATCACCACCGTCGCACAAGTCGAAGGCGGAGACTTGCTGGTGGAGCTGGAGTAGGCCGACGAGACGGCCGCCCGCAGCGTCAGCTGGGCGGGAAGTTGCCTGCCCGGCCGAGCTGTGCGGGAACGTCTTTGGACAGTCGGGCACCGAGCCAGGTCGCTGTAGAGGCGAGCGATTCGAGGTCGACGCCGGTATGAACGCCTGAGCGGTCGAGCGCGTAGACGAGGTCCTCGGATGCGATGTTGCCCGTGGCCGCCGGGGCGAAAGGGCAACCGCCGAATCCGCCGATGCTCGCGTCCAGTGCTGCCGCACCGGTCTCCAGAGCGGCGAGCGCGTTGGCGTAGCCGGTGTTACGGGTGTTGTGGAAGTGCCACCGCACCGGAATGCCCGGAGCGGCGCTTTGCGCACCGGCTGCGAGCGCGCGCACCTGAGCGGGGACGCCCACCCCGATCGTGTCGGCGAACGCGATCTCGTCGGGGCCTGCGGCCGCCACACGCTGTGCCACCTCGATGACCCACGCGGGATCGACCTCACCGCTGAACGGGCATCCAAACGACGCAGCAATCGTGACCGTGGTGGAGATTCCGGCGGCCCGTGCGTCCTCGGCAATGTGTTGCCATGCCGAAATGCCCTCTGCGACAGTGCAACCCTGATTCCGCATGCTGAACTCATCGGTCGCGACGACCACGGCGTTGATCTCGTCGACTCCAGCGGCCAAGGCCCGGTCCAGGCCGCGACGATTGAGCACCAGGCCGATGTAGGAGACACCGTTGCCGCGGGGTAGCTGCGCCATCACCTCCTCGGCGCCGGCCATCTGGGGGACGCGTTTTGGATTGGCGAAACTGACGGCTTCGATACGCCGGGCTCCCGCCGCCACGCTGCGGTTGATCAGTTCGACCTTGTCGTCCACCGACAACACGGTCTTCTCATTCTGCAGTCCGTCGCGCGGACTGACCTCCACCAATTGCACAGTGTCCATGAATCCATTCGAGCCCATGCGCCGATCAGCGCCGACACCGCCCCGTCGATCAGACAGATCGGCGGCCAGGGAGGGGGTGGCCCGGCCTGAGTGGGCTCAGCCCAGCCACGCCATCTGCGGGTTCCATGCCGGGCCTGCGTCCGGCGCATCGTCGCGGGTCACCGTGCCCTGGATCAAACCGTAGGGACGGTCGTCGGCATTGAAGACCTCTTTGTTGTTCTCCAGGCCGAACGGGGACAGGTCGTAGATGAAGTGATGCTTGTTGGGAGCCGACAGGCGCACCTCGGCGATCACGTCGTAAGTCTCAAGGATCGTCTTACCGATCTCATAGAGGGTCTGTTGCAAGGCAAGGGATTGCACGGTCGCGAAGCGGTTGATGATGATCTGTTTGATGGCCGGGTAGACCGCCTCCCAGTCGACATCGGTCGTGGTGAAACGCCATTTGGCCACCAGCGATGTGGCCATCACCCGGTCGGTGGTCGGTTCGAGGATCGTGTATTCGTCTTCGAGGAAGTCGTGGAACTCCGAACCGGTCGACTTCAGCAGCACCAGGTCTTTGAGGCCCCCGATAACCCACGTCTGCTGGGCATCACCCTTGCCTTCCACGGTGATGTCGGCGGTCCGGGTCTCCTGGCCGTTGCGGACCCACGTGTGGTCGTGCTCGACACCGTCGACCACGGCGCGTTCCCAGGCGTACTCCTCGACCTCGATCCTGGCCCCGGACACCGGTTCGAAGTCGTCAACGAAATGGCGGGCGAGTTCGAGCGCGTACTTCTCGATCGACTCGATGCCCTTTTCTTTGGCGTATGCATAAGCGGTCTGTTTCTGCGTGTCGGTGGGCAGCACCTTCCGCTGGTCACCGTCGGTGTAGGCCGCGGCGAAGTCGCCGCGAAGGGCGCTGCCGACGTTGATGTCCTTGATCTCGTGCCTGGGGGTGTCGCGATAGATCCGCACCACCCGGTTCTCGGCTTTCCCGTACTGGTTCTCACCCAGGATGATGCCCATGAGCTCTGTGTCTTCTCCTTTGTATCGTCAGCTGCCGCGGTACGTCGAGTAGGCGAACGGACTCAGCAACAGGGGTACGTGGTGGTGCCTGGTGGTATCCGTGACAGAGAACGTGATCGCCACCTCCGGATAGAAACCCTCGATGTGGTTGTCGGCGAACCACTTGCCGGTGTCGAAAAGCAGCCGGTAGATGCCCTCGGTGAGCCCGCGGCCGGCGAGCGATCCGATACGGCCATCAGAATCGGTTGTGCTGGAGGCGAGTTCGGCGCCATCTGAATCGTAGAGAATGACCGTGAGGCCGCTGGCCGGCTTGCCCGTGACCGCATCGAGAACGTGGGTGCTGAGGTCACTCACGACGCGGCATCCTCTCCTTCGTCGACGTATCGGATCGCCGGCTCCAACATGAGTCGCAGCCGCCGACGATTGATCTTCGCCAATTCCATTCGCATGACCCGCCTTTCGGTTTCCGGATCATTGTTCATGCGTTCGTGCAGAATTGCCAGCAGCTCCGTGGCGGGTCGCCCATCGGCGAAGACCAGGTACACATGGCCGAACTTCTCCTCGTACTCGGCGTTGCACCGCTTGAGCTCGGCCAGAACAGCATCGTCTGCGCCGGCGACCCCGGACTGCTCGCGGGCTGACGACGAGTTCGTCGGCCGGTCACCGATCCGGGGGTGCCCGTCGAGCGCCTCTTCCAGGTCTGCCTCGGACAACTCGGCCAGGATCAGATCCGAGCGGTTGTAGAGGGCTTCCTCGTCCGGGAACGGCCTGCCCGCCGCCACCCGGATCGCCCAGATACACGACGTGCAGCACTGGTAGAGGGCGTGGATCGCCTGGCGCTCGCGCAACTCGTTGAAACTCTCGAGTCCTCGCCAGTCAACTCGTCGCACGTCAGGTTCCGTCCTCTCCGATTTCTCGTGGTGCTGCTGCCTTCATCGCAGCGCCCGCTCTGGTTGTTGCACACGTCATTGGTCGAAGTCTGTGCCTGTTCAGCCCATCACGTCCTGAAAGCGGTTGAATCGGACGAAACGATCGGGGTGGCGTCGGATGATCCGGCCTCGAAGTCGGTGCTCATTCGGTGGTACCTCTGGTGAGATGGTCATGTGGGTCTCGTGGGCACCGCCATCCGGGTGGGTGGGTGCCATCGCTTCCCATGAGGATCTCGCGAAGTCTGCTCGTCCGCTCGGCGAGCAGAACCGATATATCCATGGCCGTCGGGCCCAGAGGAGGTCCACCGTTGGAGCGCACCGCGGGCGAGACGGCCACCGGAGACGCCGGTGACAGGGCAGCACCATCGAGTGCGAGCGCGGGCCCCGGCGGCATGCCAGAGCATGGAACGGTGGTCGGGATTCTGTTGGCCGCCGGCGCGGGTACCCGATACGGGATGCCGAAAATACTTGCGCATCAGGGTGATTGGCTGCGCGCCGGGGTGGATGCGCTCGGCGGCGGCGGATGCGCACAGGTGCTCGTCACCATCGGTGCCGCTGCCCCGGAGATGCCCGGGGGAGCGCGGGCCGTACAGGTGCCGGACTGGCGCAGGGGCTTGAGCGAGTCGGTGCGCACGGCGCTTCTGGAAGCCGCCGACGTCCCCGATCTCGTCGGAGTGGTTTTACATGTTGTTGACATCCCGGACGTGACGGGCGAGCAGGTGCGGCGACTTCTGGGCGCGTGCGGCCCCCGACCCGGCCGACTGGGCAGAGCCGGATTCGCTGGGTCTGCCGGACATCCGGTCTACCTCGGGGCAGACCATCTCGATGGGGTCCTGGAGTCGTTGTCGGGGGACCGCGGGGCGGGACCTTATCTCGCTGCCCGTACCGACGTCATCGAGGTCGACTGCACCGACCTCGGCACCGGGCTGGACCACGACCGTCCAGACGTCTGAAGCCGGGACTGCGCGCGAATTCGCGCCACCTGCCCGCGTCCGCGCCGGTTGCAACCGGCGCGAATGTGAGGAGGTGGCGCGAATTTCTGCGGTTTCTGCGGGTTCTGTGGAACGGGTCAGTCGAAGGTGTAGCCCAGCGCGCCTTCACCGAAGCGCTGCACCACGATTCGTGCTGCCGCCAGCGGTTCGTCGTAGCCGTCCCGGGCGAAGCCCGTCAATCGGGCTGCGTTACCGGTGCCCTGGGGCTCGATGGCGACCTCGGCGAGCATCTCGCCGGTGGTCGGCTCACACACGGCCCAGGTGAAACGGGTTTCCTCGTCCCAGCCGCGCTCGCAGGCGCGCACGTGATCGGGGTCGGTGACACCGGCCAGAGCCAGCGCCGGCCGATCCGACACCCGATCATCGTCACGCAACGCCCGCAGGTACCACGCTCCGGCGTTGATCTCGACAGCCTCGATGGCGTACGCCTACTTCAGCTCGAACAGGACCGTGCCCTGGGTGACCGCGGCGCCGGCCTCGACGGCCAGGCCTGTCACGACACCGTCCTTGTGGGCGGTGACCGGGTTCTCCATCTTCATGGCCTCGAGAACGACAACCAGATCGCCCGCGGCGACTTCCTGGCCCTCGGTGACCGAGACCTTGACGACGGTTCCCTGCATGGGCGCGGTGACGGCGTCACCGGACACAGCTGCGTTGCCGCCCTTGGCACGTGTGCGTGCCTTGGGCTTCTTCGTGGCGACTCCGTTGGATCCGCCACCACCCAGGGCCAGATCGCCCGGCAGCGACACCTCGAGGCGCCGTCCGCCGACCTCGACCACCACGGTCTTGCGGGGCTCGTTGTCGTCGTCCTCGATGGGCTGTCCACCGGTGTAGGGCTCGATCGGGTTGTCCCAATCGGTCTCGATCCACTTGGTGTAGATGTCGAAGCCCTCGCCGTCACCGATGAAGGCCGGGTTGGACACGATGTGGCGGTGGAACGGGATGACTGTCGCCAGACCTTCGACCTGGAACTCGGCCAGTGCGCGTCGTGACCGCTCGAGCGCCTGCTCACGGTTCTCACCGGTGACGATCAGCTTGGCGAGCATGGAGTCGAACCCGCCGCCGATCACGTCGCCTTCGACAACACCGGAGTCGACGCGGACGCCGGGGCCGGTCGGCTCCTTGTAGACCGAGATCGGTCCGGGAGCCGGGAGGAAGCCGCGGCCGGCATCTTCACCGTTGATGCGGAACTCGAACGAGTGACCGCGAGGGGTCGGATCCTCGGTGAACTCGAGCTTTTCGCCTGCTGCGATGCGGAATTGCTGGCGGACGAGGTCGATGCCGGCGGTTTCCTCGGTGACGGGGTGTTCGACCTGCAGACGGGTGTTGACCTCGAGGAACGACACCAGGCCATCGGCCCCGACGAGGAACTCGACCGTGCCGGCGCCGTAGTAGCCGGCTTCCTTGCAGATGGCCTTGGCGGAGGAGTGGATCTTCTCGCGCTGCTCGGTGGTGAGGAACGGTGCGGGCGCCTCTTCGACGAGCTTCTGGAAGCGGCGTTGCAGCGAGCAGTCGCGGGTGCCTGCCACGATCACGTTGCCGTGCTGGTCGGCGATGACCTGGGCCTCCACGTGGCGTGCCTTGTCGAGGTAGCGCTCGACGAAGCACTCTCCGCGACCGAATGCCGAAACTGCCTCACGGGTGGCCGAGTCGAACAGTTCGGGGATCTCTTCGATCGTGTAGGCGACCTTCATGCCGCGGCCGCCGCCGCCGAATGCCGCCTTGATGGCGACGGGGACACCGTGCTCCTCGGCGAAGGCCACGACCTCACCCGCGTCCTTGACAGGGTCCTTGGTACCCGGGGCCATCGGTGCGTTGGCCTTCAGTGCGATGTGACGTGCGGTGACCTTGTCACCGAGGTCGCGGATCGACTGGGGCGACGGCCCGATCCAGGTGAGCCCGGCGTCGATGACAGCCTGGGCGAAGTCGGCGTTCTCCGAGAGGAAGCCGTAGCCGGGGTGGATGGCGTCGGCTCCAGACTTGGCCGCGGCGTCGAGGATCTTGTCGAAAACCAGGTACGACTCGGCCGAGGTCTGACCGCCCAGTGCGAAAGCCTCGTCGGCGAGCTTCACGAACAGAGCATCGGCGTCCGGTTCGGCGTACACCGCGACGCTGGTCAATCCGGCGTCCTTGGCGGCCCGGATGACCCGTACCGCGATCTCGCCCCGGTTGGCGATGAGGACTTTCGTGAGTGCTGTGCTGGCGTGACTTGGCACTTGATCTCCTGTTGGGCGCTGGTCGATGCGCGTCGGTGACACTGTCTCGGATTTCGATGTGTTGTTACGTGGGCATGCCTTCCCGCGGGATGTGGGGGACGGCACTAGATGGAGTCTAAGCACCCCGCCGAACAGGCACGACTGCTGGCCCACAGATCGCTCGTTCGGTCACCGATACCTACTCACCGGTAACGTTTTTCAAGGCGCCGATTCGTGCTCGGGGGCGCCCGGTTGCGGCCCGTAGGTGCTGAGATTGCCGACCTCTTTGAGAAAGTCTCCGAAGGCGCCGAGATAACGTCCGACCTGCCGATGGGTGCGGCCTTGTGCCGGGAATCGCGACGAGATGCGGATGCCCGAAGCAGTGCGGTGCACCCAGATGTACACCTCTTCGTTCGAGTAGTTGTGGCTACGGAGCACCCTCGCCCGGCCGGCGTCTGCCTCTGCGTGTCCGGGGGCGAAACGCAGATCGATGAACGAGACGACGAATCTCGGGTCGGGGATGTCTGTGTCTCCCGTGTGTCCGAGGATCTCACCGACCCGCAGGTAGGGCAGGTTCCCGGCTTTGCGGACGCGACGCATCTCGTCCGCCGCCCGGGCGATGATCTGTCCGAAATCGGTCGCGCCTGAGGTGTCGAGACGAAAGGGGACCGTGGCGACGAACCAGCCGAGTGCCCCGAACCACTGTTGGTCGGTGCGCGTGTGCCGGGGGATGACACACCGGAACACCGGGCCTCCGCCGAGATCGGCGTAGACGATCGCCAGGGCCGCCATCACCCCGGACAGCAACGAGCCGCCCGCCGCTGAGCACACCGCCGTGAATCGGTTGGTCTGCTCGTCGTCGAGTAGATCCGCCGTGATCGAACCCTGGGGGATCAGATCGGTACCCGGCTGCGGTGACGGGGTCGGGGCCTCGACCGCCGTCCCGTCCTCGTCGGCGATGTCGAACCGGGGCAGTTCCCCGCCCGAGTCGCGCAGGAAGTCGGCCCACACCGCAACGGCCTCGTGCTCGGCGCCTGCCGAGTCTGCCTCTCGCCGCTGATGGGCACTGAAGTCCACGTACGACCCCACCGGCGGCAGGTCGGGCTCCACCTTGCGCCGGTGCGCGGTGTAGAGCGCCACGAGTTCGTACTGGCCCATGATCAGGGAGTAGCCATCCACCAGAGAGTGATCGGCCGCGAAGAGCAGCGTGAACGAGTCCTCGCGCGCAACGGTGGCAAAGATGTAAGCGGGCCATTGCAGCGGCGCGGTCGCCCGGTCGAAGGAACCTGCCAGCTGATCCAGCAGGGGGCCGGGTTCGCTGTACCAGCCCACTCGCCCCATCTTCAGCTTCACCGATCCGGGCGGGGTGGTCAGCCGGGCCAGGCGGTCCGCCCAGATGACAACATGGCTGCGCAGCACCTCGTGCCTGTCGATCCAGGTCGACAGTGCCGCACGGATGGCCGGTACCGACATCGGCTCGTCGAAATCGATCGCGAGCCCAAGCCACGATTCGCGGCCGCCCTCACGTTTGGTGCGCAGCCGGTATTCGAACGCCGCGCGCAGATGCTGCTCGTGGTTGTGCGACGTGGGCCGCGAATCAGCCGTCCACTGCGCAAATCCGCCCTCGGTGAAGGGCGACCACTCGACCAGCCCGCCAGGTTCGACGGGCTGATCCATCATCTGGATGAACTTCATGACAACGCGATCTCATCGTCCCGGCACCGGGCTCGACGGGCCCAGATGTGCCTTGATCCGCGACAACATGGCCGACATCCCACGCAGTCGCAACGGGCTGATCGCCGATTCCAGTCCCAGCCGTGTGTAGAAGTCGCCTGGCACGGCAAGGATCTCGTCAGCACCGGCACCGTTGAGGCCCTGGTACAGGATGGACGCGAAGCCACGTGTCGTCGGTGCCTGGGGCGGCGCGCTGAAGTACAGCTGCACCGAATCGCGGTTGCTCGCGTCCACCGAGAGGAACAGCGGCGACTGGCATTCGGGTACGGGTTCCATCGCCGCTTCGGCGAGATCGTCCGGCAGCTCGGGGAGTTCGTCGGAGAACTCGAGCAGCAGCTGGATCTTCTCGGAGTCGGTGAGCGCCGAGAAGTCCTCGGCGATCTCATCGAGGGCGGCCGTCACCTCTTGCCACTTGTCGAGGGGGCGGTTCCGGGTTCGGTTCCGGTCACGATGGGGGCGCGCACGGCGTTGCCCCATTCGGTCCAGGAGCCGTCGTAGTTGCGTACCTTCTGGAACCCGAGCAGGTGGGTGAGCACAAACCAGGTGTGCGACGACCGCTCGCCGATCCGGCAGTAGACGATGGTGGGTTCATCAGATTTGAAGTCGGCGTACAACTCGTCGAGTTCGGCCTTCGGCTTGAACCGGCCGTCCGGGGCGGCCGCCTTGGCCCACGGGATGGAGACCGCGGTGGGGATGTGTCCGCCACGCAGCGCACCCTCCTGGGGGTACTCGGGCATGTGCGTGCGCTCACCGGAGTACTCCTGCGGCGACCGGACATCGATCAGTGGTTCGGTGCCGAGTGCTCCGCGCACCTCGTCGGCGAATGCACGGATCAGCGAGTCGTCTCGTTCGACGACCGGGTAGTCGGACTCCGGGTAGACCGGGACGTCGAGGGTGATGTCGCGGTCCTCCGAGAACCAGGCGTCGCGGCCGCCGTCGAGCAGTCGTACGTCTTCGTGACCGAACAGGGTGAAGACCCAGAGTGCGTATGCGGCCCACCAGTTGCTCTTGTCGCCGTAGATCACCACGGTGTCGTCGCGGCGAATGCCCTTGCTGCGCATGAGTTCTGCGAACTGCTCGCCGGAGATGTAGTCGCGGGTCACCGGGTCGTTCAGGTGGAGGTGCCAGTCGACCTTCTGTGCGGTGGGGATGTGGCCGATGTCGAACAGCAGCACGTCCTCGTCCGATTCGATGATCTTGAGGCCGTTGGTTCCCAGGTGGGCGCTGAGCCATTCGGTGCTCACCAGACGCTCTGGATGAACATAGTCGGCGAAGCCGGGATTGTTGTCGATCTCAACGGTCACGTGCGGTGCTCCAAATCGGGCTGGACGATGCGTGCGGGTGTACCCCCTGAGCGTAGTGCCGACCGCAACACCGACGCAGTGGACGGGGCCGGAGGACCTGATGCCGGACGCGTCACCACTCGGTGGCGAGCCTGCGACCCAGTTCGTCGAGGAAGGTGCCCATGACGGATACAGCCGTTTCGGTGTCCGGGTAGCGGGTGCGCAGGGCCAGCCCCCGATCTGTGCGGGAGATCCAGAACTGGGCGTCGTCTGCGGTGGTGACGTTCGAGATGTGGGTCGCCCCGATCTCCTCGTGTGTGCCCGAGCCGGGCAGTCTGCGGTAGTCGACGTACGAGACCATGAAGATGTCGTCGCGACGGCGGTGGATACCGCCGGTCGCCTCGAGCACCTGGGGCACCGGCACCTCGCCCAGCTTCACCGCCGCGCGTAACGCGGGGCCCGTGCGGGCGACGGTCTCATCGAAGTTCTCGGACGCGACCACCTCGAGTGGTGCATTGGTGGTGAACCACCCGACCGCGTTCTGCCACGGCTCTGAGCGTCGGGTGTGTACGGGGAAGAGCATGGACGTCTGTGGTCCGCCGCCGAGGCCGCGGACTGTCTGTGCCATCGCCGAGAGCACGCCGGCGAAAGTGCTCGCCCCGGCGCTCCGACACCGGCTGCCGAAGCGGTCGGTGGCCTCGGGTCCGAGCAGATGACGTAGGTCGACCGCCTGCGGCGCCTTCTCACCCGGGAGCAGTCCGAGGTCGAGTGGAAACGACGGGGCGGTGTTCTCGTGCTCGTCGAAGAACGTCAGCCACGCCCGCATACGGGGGTCGGACCGCCCGATGGGAGCAGCGTCGGATTCCGCGGCGCAGTAGTCGACGAAGTTGCCTGCCATCGGCATCTCGTCGGCGATGAAACCACCCGGTTCGGCCTTGGCTGCGTGGTAGAGCTGGTGCAGATCGCCCACGATGATCGACATGGAGTAGGCGTCCACGTGTGAGTGGTCGAATCCGCAGAACACCGTGGAGCGGTCGGCGCGGTCGATGGCTGCCAACAGGTAGGCCGGAAAGCCGAACGGGTGACAGGCATCGTTCAGTGAGTTCCACAGCAGATCGCGGAGATCGGCCGACGTCGTCTCGATCCCGGTGCGCGCAACGAGGGTGATGTGCGACGCGTCGTGCAGTTCGCGAGCTATTCCGCCGTCGGTTCGTACGAACCCGCTGTGCAAGGTGCCGTGCCGTGCGATCAGTAGGCGGTACGCCCGTTCGAGTGCTTTGGTGTCGATTCGGCCGTCCACATCGAAAGCTGCTGCCAGCCAGATGGTTCCGTCTTCGGCGCCGGCGAGATGAAAGGTCTGATTGAACGAGGGTGGCACCGCGGAGGCGACCACGCGATCCGCGGAGCTGTCCACCGACCACCGCAGGAGGACACCGGGGTCGGGCGAGTAGCGGTCAATCGTGGTGACGTGCAAGCGCAAGCTCCTCGACGGGGGTACTCGCAACAGCGTAGTCACCTTCGCGTGCGACGGTGTCGATCACCTCCCAGAGGCGCTGCAGATATCGCTTGATCTCGAGCTGCGCCGTTGCTGTGTCGGGGGTCTGGAGTCCCAGGTAGAGCCGTCTGCGGTCGCGGTTGAACCACATCGATGCGTTAGCGGTGCGACCCTCGCCGGTGAATATGACACCACGATCGTGCGCGGGCCGGCCATCGCCCGGAAATCGCCGAAAGTCGAGGTAAGACAAAAGGTTCGGCGTCCCGGCGACATCGCGGGGATCCATTCCTGAACGCAACAGTGCGGTGATGACCACGGGCAGAGGCACGGACGAGAGACGTTTCGCCCTCACGTGGCCGGCGTGGGCGGCCGCGGTGACCTCGGTGAACGAACCAGCGGACGCCACGTCGAACGCAACCGGTGCGAAGTTGCAGAACCATCCTTGGGACAGCGCGAACTCCGTCGACCTGGTGCCCAGCACGGCGATGGCGAAGTAGTCGGTGCGGCCGGTGAGTTCGAGTGCTGTTATCGCTGCGGCTGCGTATATGCCGCCCATCACACCTGCGCCGGACTGCCTGCACACGCGTTCGAACCGATCGGCGCCTGCGGCGTCGAGCAGGTCGAACTCGATCGGTCGGACCGGCGCGGTTTCTCCGGGCTCGAGCCCTAGATCGAGCGGGAACCGCGGCATCGCGGCGCCGTGGGAGGTGAAGATGTCAACCCACTCTGCGACCTCGGGTGATTCGTCGGTGAACCGAGAGGCGACGTCGTTCTGCAGGCTCGCGTAGTCGAGAAGACTGCCCGTGGCTGCGCTGACGTGCGGGGGTGGCGCGGTCCCATTCTTCTCGGCTTCGTACAGTTCGGCGATCTCGTCGAGCACCAGTGCCTGTGAGGCGCCGTCGGACAGGGCGTGGTCGCAGCCGTAATACATCGTGAAACCGTCCGGTCTGCTGATGGCCCCGAACGCGAAACCTGGCCAACTCGTGGAGATGGCCTCGGCGCCGAGTCTGGCGTGGATGTACCGCCGGAACTCGGTTTCGGTCGTGAAGTCGCCCACGCGGTGCGCCTCGAACTCGACCGCGTCGGGCTCCGTCAGCATGCGCGTGATCTGCATGGTGTCGGTGCGGAACCAGGTCCTCAGTCCCTCGTGCCGAAGGGTGAGAGTGCGCAAGGCCCGACTGAGCGCCGCAAGGTCGATCGGACCGTCCACTTCGGTGGCTGCTCCCAGATATGCGTTGTGTTCGCCACCCGCGGCGGCGGTCGCGTGGCAACCGCGAAGGTGGTTCTCCTGCAAGAACGTGAGTGGGCCCGGCGCGGTCGGTGCGGCCAGGGCTCGCGCGGCCGACGTGGGACTCGGGTGCCACTCCAGCAATACGCCGGGGGCAGGCGTCCACCAATCCATCGCGGTGAGGATCACGTCCTGGCTCCTTGTCTGAGGGAGAGATGTGTTCGAGGGGACTCGACTACGCGGGGAACTTGTCCTCCGAGTACGTCAGCGAGAACGGGGCAGGTGTCAAGGCGTGGAATCGGTGTTCCTGGGTCAGCTCCGCCAACTGGTTGCCGAGACCCGAGATGAAGGCCGCCACGTTCGTAGAAGCCACATCGGTGGCCGGGTACCGAGCCGAGATGTTCAGTCCCTCGGGCGTCCTGGAGATCCAGAGGTAGACCTCGTCCCCGGAATAGGCCGCGCTGCGGAGCGTGTGCGCGCGCCACCGGACCCAATCGTGCGCCCCCGGAACGAATCGCACGTCGAGGTAGGACACGACGAATCGCGGAACCGCCCGGTTCTCGAGCAACTCGGCGACCCGCGGGTACGGGTAGCGAGACAAGTCCTTTCGCTCCGCAATTGCCGCCGCGGCTGCGGACATGCAGTCGGCGAACGATTGTGCGCAGGTGATGTCGATCTCGACCGGGATGATGCCCACGTACCAGCCGACCGACTCGGCGTACTGCGACTCGTGGCGGGTGTGCACCGGCATGGTGAAACGCAGGGTGTTCGTGCCGGTGAGTTCGCGCGTAGTGGTCGCAAGAGCAGCAAGGACGGCTGATTGCAGTGTGAACCCGAGTCGTCTGCAGTGTGCGTTCACCACCGCGGCAGTCTCGTTCGACAGGAGCCATGACGACGTGCCCGCCTGTGGCCGGTCCGCGATGTCGCAGTCGGTGACGTGTGGTGCGCCTACGGCCTCGACGGGCAGAGGGAAGGCGGGGAACGCGCCGGTGCCGACGCCCAGGAAACGGTCCCAAGCCCGTACCGCCACATGATCGGCGGTGAGGCATCCTCCGGCGAGCCGGTCGGTGACACTGAAGTCGATGTGGCTACCGATCTGCGGCAACTGATGCTCTGCCCCGCGCACCTCGAACGCGTACAAACGCTGTATTTCATTGATGGACAACAACATCGAGTAGGCGTCCATCACCGAATGGTCCGCCGCGAACACCAGGACGAATCCGTCTCCCGGCAGAGCACCTTCGACCTCGGTGATGGAAGCGACGAGACAGTGTGGCCACCGCAGTGCCGAGATCCGGGAATCGAACAGGCCTGTGAGGTGGTCGTGGATTGCGGATGCGTCGATGGGCTCCGCAACACGTGGTCGCATGTCGAGAACGCATCCGGCATTGGTGAGCCTGGTCATCGAGATGGCACCCGTCGTGTCGACCCCGGTGGCCACCGTGGTTCGGAGGGCTTCGTGCCGGAGCATCCAGCTTCGCAGGGTGCGGGCGAGTGCCGGTTCGTCGTAGCGTTCGTGAACTTCGAAAACGCCTCCCAGCCACGATGATTCGTCAACGTCACGCGTCTCGTAGGCCAACCCCCGGACCACGTGGTGTTCGTGGACATAGGTCAGCGGCCGATTGTCGACCGCCCAGCACTCGCCGTCACCCTCGGTGCTCGGAGTCCATTCGGTCACCCGCCCGGACGGGAGGCGGTAATCAGCCAGTTCAGTGAATTCCATGTTGCAGTATCCGATTCGGGATGATCACGCACGACAGGGGAACCCGCGGGAAGAAGGGGGAGGTGGGCGACGCCGCACTGCGCCGGATGCGCGGGAGTATTCGCTGCGCTCCTCAACACTAGGACCGGATATGGGTCTTTGCCTCAGCAAAAGGACGTGGTGTTCGTCACGCAGGCCCGAAGTTCCTGCCATTCGTTTTGCTACCACGTGTCGCCGGTGTGTCGTGCATGTGAAAAACACTGTTGGACAGTATTTTATCGACACCACAGAATCTGACGATGGCGCAGGCACGCGTCATGGCAGCGGTTGCCACCCGGTGTTCGACAAGGCTATGTTCGTCACAGGCGGGTGCGCATCGCAGCCCTACTCGTCCTTCAGGTTCAGCTGGGGTGCACGGAGGCCCAGTGCTGTGCCGGAACAGATTTCGGGAACAGGTGCTCTGCCGATCTGTTCGTCCGCACCGGTGACGCCGGACATCGGCGAAACAGGGTGTCCTTGAACGTGATCGGCGTGCTGCTCCAACAGTCGTGATGCACCAACAACTGTCAGATGAGGGAGATCGATATGGCAGTCGGTTCTGGTCTGGCCATCGAGGCAACCGGTCTGAAGAAGAGTTTCGGCGATTTCCATGCGGTCGACGGCATCGATCTGGCAGTGCCGGCCGGGACGGTCTACGCAGTGCTGGGCCCGAACGGAGCTGGGAAGACCACCACCGTTCGGATGCTTGCGACCTTGCTACGGCCAGATGAGGGGCGGGCGCAGGTGTTCGGATTCGACGTCGTCCGACAGGCCAACGCGGTCCGGTCGCTGATCGGGGTCACCGGACAATATGCGTCGGTGGACGAGGATCTGACCGCGGCGGAGAACCTGAACATCTTCTGTCGACTCCTGGGCTTGTCGAAGACCCAGTCCACGAACAAGACCGACGAGATGCTGGCTGAGTTCGGTCTCCAGGATGCTGCCGACCGCACGCTCAAACACTTCTCCGGTGGCATGCGACGGAGACTCGATCTGGCGGCAAGCCTCATCTCGAGGCCGCCGCTCATCTTCCTCGACGAACCGACCACCGGATTGGACCCCCGCACGCGGGCTCAGATGTGGTCGACGATCAGGGAACTCGTCTCGGGAGGGTCCACCGTCTTGCTCACCACCCAATATCTCGAGGAGGCCGACCAGTTGGCCGACCGTATCGCGGTCATCGACAACGGTCGCCTCGTCGCCGATGGCACAGCCGACGACCTCAAAGCCGCGGTCGGCACCTCCACCTTGATGCTCCATCTGATCGATGCGGCAACGGCTTCGGACGCTGCTCGGATCGCAGGCGCCATCACCCACTCGGAGGTGAGCATTGCCGGTGCGGCCGTGGCGGTGCCCGTCACCGACATGGAGCCTGTGCCCGAGGTGCTCTTCGCCCTGCGCGCGGCAGGGATCGGTGTGCGTGAGATGACCGTACAGCGGCCGAGCCTCGATGAGGTCTTCTTCGCGATCACCGGGAATCAACAGGCAAAAGGCCGGGACGGCGGCCGAAAAGCGATACCGGACCAGGGGAAGGACGCGGCCTGATGGGGCTGGCGACATCCACTCGCGGCACGATCTGCGTCGAGGGATATGACCCCAAGGTCGCGGCACTGCTGGCCGACCGGGTGATCGCCGACCACGTGTCGGTCTCGGAGTCGGTGTCCCAGGCACTGACGATGGCCCGTCGTGGTCTGCTCAAACTCAAACACAACCCACAGCAGTTGTTCGACGTCGTTGTGCTGCCGATCGTGCTGACGGTGCTCTTCTCCAGCATCTTCGGTGGTGCCATCGCCGGAGACGTACCCGCCTACCTGCCGATCTTGATCCCAGGAGTGCTGGTGCAGGTCGCGGTGGCGGCGTCGGTCACCACCGGCGTGCAGTTACGGGAGGACCTCGACAAGGGCGTCTTCGACCGCTTCAAATCCCTGCCCATCGCCCGTATCTCACCACTGGCCGGGTCACTGCTCGCGGATGTCGTGCGATATGTCATCGCCACCGGCGTGACCGTGCTCGTGGGGCTCGCGATGGGATACCGGCCGGGCAGCATCGCTGGACTGCTTGCCGGATGTGTACTGGTGATCGTCGTCGCATTCGCGCTCAGTTGGATCTTTGCGCTGATGGGGGTGTTGATGAACAAGGCGTCCACCGTCCAGGGGGTCTCGATGCTGGTGCTCATGCCGCTGACGTTTGTGTCCAACGCTCTTGTGCCGGTGGATACCCTGCCCGGGTGGATGCAGGCGTTCGCGTCGGTCAATCCGGTCTCACACCTGGTCTCTGCAGTCCGTGAACTGGCGGTCGACGGGCACTTCGGCCCGGAGATCGCATGGTCGCTGGCCGGGGCATTCATCGTCTTGATGGTCTTCGCCCCGCTGACCCTGCGCGTCTACATGGTGAAAACGTGAGTGTCCGTGGGCGTTCAGGACGGCAATGGACCGCGGACGACAATGGGCCGCGGTCGCCGATCACGGTGCGATTCGATCGGTGACGGGTCGTAACAGATGCTTTGCGGCGAAGGTGTCCGACTCTTTGTCGTAGGTCCGGATGACCAGCAGTCGGCCTGCGTGGAGGAGGGTCACACAGGGCAGGTAGACCAACACGGCCGCCGCGGCGAACCCATAACGCTTGTGTAGCAAGAGGGTACGTGGCAGGTAGCTCATGTATCGGACAAAAGCCGGGATGCTCGACTCCATCCGTCGTGGTGAGACCCCGACGGTGATGTCGGGTAGGAAGGCGTTCCTGCCGCCGACCGCTTGCACACACAGCCCGGTGTCCACATCTTCGAAGACGTCTCGGCGCATGCTCACCAGATCGCGTACCAGCTGCCAGGTCTCGCGCCGGACCACCATGTTCGAGCCGTACAGAACGGGTACGTCTTTCACCGTATGCCGGCGTCGGCGACGACCGCGGAGTGGATCGAAGCGGTTCTTGAGGCGTTCGACAGCGTCTCCGTACGGCAGTCCGTACGCCTCGCCCCGACCGCAGAGTGCGGCCCATCGCTGTTCGGTGTCGTGCTGCAGGAACTCCACGACGGTGCGTGCCCAGTGAGGCGGTGTGATCGTGTCCGAATCGATCCGCGCGATCGCGTCCCCGGTTGCTGTGTCCAGTCCGGTGTTCCGTGCGTACACCAGACCCTGCAGCGGTTCCGAGATCAGGGAGATCTCGGGGATCTGCTTCGCATACGACAACACGATGTCGACGGTCTGGTCGGTGGAATTGTTGTCCACCACGATGATCTCGCGGATGAAATCGAGCTGGCCGATCAGACTGTCGAGGCATGGTCCGATCGATTCCTCTTCGTTGTACGCCGGCACGACAACGGACAGGATCTTCGAGTTCATCTGGTTCCTCTGTTCGGTAGCTGCGGGCTGACTGTTTCCTCGATGATCGCGATGGCTGAAGCGACTGCGCACTCAGGCTTGATCATCGAGGTGGCCGTGACTCGGACAGCTGCGCGGCGGCCCGGTTCGATGAGGGCGCTGACCAAGGACGTCAGCTTGTCGGAGTCGATGCGGGAGATCGGCGTGGACACCCCGACCCCCAACCGGGTGAGTTGTCGTCCCCACATGGGCTGATCCGCCCCGAACCAGCAGATGCCGGTGGGCAATCCGGCACGCAGAGAAGCGGCAGTCGAACCCGCTCCACCGTGATGGACCGCTGCGGTACACCGAGGAAGCACCGTCTTGTGATCGATGGTGGGCGTCACGAAGAATCGGTCATCGGCGGAGTCGACGGAGAGATGGCTGCCGCCGGTGACGAGCAGGACACGTAACCCCAGTCGTTCCGCGGTCGCGACGATCGCGTGCTCGATGATGCTGGGGTCCCCGATCTTCATGCTGCCGAAGCCGACGTACAGCGGCGCCGGGCCGGCATCGAGCCAGTCGACGAGGGAGCGATGTGTCAAGTCGCTCTGCAGTTTTGGCCGAGAAGGGAGGTACTCCAGGAAGCCCACAAGAGGACGACTCCGCCCCCATTCGTCGCCGAGGCCGGGGAACAGGAGCGGATCGTAGGCCTGCAGTTCAGGCACGCCCTGCCCGGCGATGCGCGATGCGGCCGGAGTCTTCGCGCGGCCGAGCCCCAGCTCACGGCGCAGCTCGTTCTCGGTGGATGCGCTCGTGTGCCAGAGTATGCGCTCGATGAGCGTCCAGCTGTGCGCCGTGATCGAGGGCGGTAGCCAAGGTAGCGGGGAGATCACCGAGTTCTTGCGCATGGGGCAGTAGTGCAGTGGCACATACGGAATGCCGAGGGATTCGGCCACATTGAGGATGCGCTCCTGACCCGCGCTGCCGCCGATGATCACATCGGCACCCTGTCCCACGGCGTGCAGATCATGCTGTAACCGACTTCCGCCGCGCAGCGTGATCTCGGACACGGCTCGAAGGCGTTTCACGGGATTCGATGACTTGAGGTCTCTGGTCACGAGATCTGATCCGAGGAGTTCGTCGGTGTCGATACCGCATGGCTGGGTGGCGAGGCCGGAATCGGCCGCCCATGACTCCAGATTGGGTGGAACGGCCAGGGTCACCTCGTGGTTTCGGTGTGCCAGCGCAGAACCCAGTGCCATCGCCGGCTGCACGTCACCTCGGCTGCCGTTGCAGGACAGAACAATCTTCATGGTCCTCCTCGTCCGCACAGTATCGGGGGGTGGTGTGGGTTCGGCAAATCGTAAGCGCCAGGCAGACTTACCGTGCTCGGCAGATGATGTGACGCCGGTCTTCTGACGCTGCGCAAGCGGTGCTGCTGCCCTACGATCGGTATGCATGGAACTGATGCGGAGTGGGACGTGAAGCTACTGTTCGCGTTCAGTGGCACGCGCGGTGACATTCAGCCCGCGGCTGTGATCGGTGCCGAGTTGCAGCGTCGTGGTCATGTTGTCACTTTTGCTGCACCACCCAATCTGGTCGAGTTCGCTGCCGGGTTCGGGGTGGATGTTGTCCCGTTCGGTTACGACACCCGTGCGCATATGAAGTCCGAGCTGGTGCGCACCCGGGTGCGGTCGGGTGGACCGGTCGCGCGACTCAAGGCGTTCAACGAATTACGTGATGTCGGTTGGGTGGAGATGATCGACACGATGGTCGAGTTGAGTGAAGGGGCCGACGCGATCGTCACCGGGTTCACCACCGAACAGGTCGCTTTGCTGTTCGCCGAACACCATGGCATAGCCCTCATTTCGTTGCACCACGCGCCGGTGCGGTCGAACTCGTACTTCTCACCGTTTCCTGGTGCGCCGCTGTCCTTGGCGCCGCTCGTCAACCGGGTCAGCTGGAAGTTGGTCGACGCCGCGCTCTGGGGCCTGACGCGCAAGCGGGAGAACCGGGAGCGTGCGCGTATGGGGATGGCAAGCGCGGGCACCGACCTACCGACTCGGATGAGGAAGTACGGGGCACGGGAGATACAGGCGTACGACCCGCTGTTCTGTGCGGACCTCGCCGAGGAGTGGGGTGCCGACCGGCCGATGGTGGGCTTTGTCGGTCTGGGTGACAGCGCCTGCGGATGGTCGGAAGATGCTGAGGGGCTGCGGGATTGGATGGCCGAGGGCACACCACCGATCTATTTCGGGTTCGGGAGCATGCCGGTGGCGGATCCCGGCGCATTGGTCATGGCAATCGGGCGGGCGTGCCGGGGCGTGGGTGAGCGCGCCGTGGTCAGTGCCGGGTGGAACGACTTCGACGTGAGTTCCGACGACACCGTGCGCATCGTCGGACAGGTCGACCACCGGACTGTGTTGCCCGCGTGTAGGGCGGTGGTCCACCACGGAGGAGCTGGGACCACATCGGCCGCCCTGCGTGCGGCGAAACCTGCGGTGGTCTGCTCGGTGGGTTCGGATCAACCGTTCTGGGGCGCTCAACTCGAGCGTCTCGGAGTCGGTGCCTCGATGACGCTGTCGCAGTTGGATGCGCACTCGCTCGAGGACCGGCTGCGTACGGTCCTCGATCCGCAGTACACCAGGCGCGCGAACGCAGTTGCTGCACAGCTCATCTCGCCGGAGAAGGCGGCGACGGCTGCAGCTGATCTGATCGAGGCATCGGTCACCGACTGGTCGCCGGCCGTGGTGACGAGCCGATGAGTCGTACGCGCCGGCTCGAGGCCGGGGACTTCACGTACTGGTTCCTCCACCGGGAACTCGGTTGGTCCGTGGTGCTGCAACTCGTCTGGACATTCGACCGGCCGCCGGGCCGGGAGGCTCTGGCCACGATCAACAAGAATCTGGCATCGAGCCCGCTGAACCGACTCGTGGCCGTCTCCGGGTTGCCCGGTGTCCGGCCGCGATGGGTGCGGGCGCACACGCACCCCGATCTGATCATCGATGTCACGCCGATCGACTCGGATCTGGTGGGGGCTTGGGCGGATTCCGAACTCGAGTCGGCGCCACTCGACCCGTTGACGGGGCCGCCGTGGCGGCTACGTGGCGTGTTCACCGAACAAGGCGGATTCGCGTTGTCGCTGACCGCTCTTCACCTTGTCACGGACGGACAGAACATGGTCGGCGCGGCTGTCGAGGCGTTCACTGCCCGCAGGCCAGAACCGTTGTGCTCAAGGGTATCTGCCGTCGGTCCGCAGCGGCAACTTATCGACGACGGCGTGGATCTGCTGTCCGATATCGGTTCGGCCATCGGGGGAGTGGTGCGCGCAGCTGCGGCGGGCGGTGCGTCGATGTTCGGCAAGCGCGGGGCGATCGACCGAACGCCGCGCCTGCCCATGCATGAACGTGCGCCCCGTGCGCACGCCTCCTGGTCGACGGTGAGTGTCGACACCGACGTGTGGACCAAAGTCGCTGCCGAGCACGGCGGTACGTCCAATTCGCTGTTCATCGCCGTGATCTCCGGAGTGTTGCGTTCGAGCGGATGCGCCCCACTCGGTGTCCCGATCAAGGTGGGCATTCCCGTCAGTCAGCGGGCAGACGGCGACGACCGGGCGAACGCGACCGCGGGTGTGTCGGTGACACTCACCGACGAACCTGTTCCCGGTGGGACGTTGCGTCACATTCGGCAACAGTGCAAGGCCGCGTTCACCGCCCTGGACGCCGGTCGTCGACCCGCGATGATCCACCTCCAGCCGTTGATGTGGTTGTTGCCCGCGCAGCTGATCATCAAGGCGGTGAGCAGTGGGGATGGGATGCCCGACGCGGTGGCCTCGAATCTCGGAGTGTTCACCCCAGAGCTCACCGAAGTGGGCGGGGTGGCGGCATCAGGAGTTGCCTTCCGGGGGATCGCGCAGGGAGTGGATGCGGCACTGCCGTACCGCTTCGGGGACGGCGTGCAGTCATGGCTACTCGAATATGGCGGAACCACAACCTTTTCCGTTGCGGCGTTCGACGAGATTCACATCGCCGACAGTGCAGAACTGGGCCGCCTTCTCGCAGAGGAACTCCGGGCGTGGGGCGTGCCGTTTCGGCTGTGGTGACAAGCACATGTTCCAGGGCAACGAGAGGGCGCGACAATGACGACGACCGAACGCCTCGTCGGCGGGTTCGATCGGGTCACCGGACCCGACGAGTCCTACCATCTCGCCGAACGGCTCTTCGGGCTCAGCGCGCCGATCCAGTTCCTGTGGGTGTTCGCCTCCGACCCGGGCGAGGAAGTGGTGCTACGGCTGCGAGACCAGCTGTCGGCAGGTCCGCTCAACCGCAAAGTGCGTTGTGCGACAGTCCCGTTCGCACGCGACCGGTGGGTTCGGGCCGACGACGTCCCGGACGTGGCGATCGACTACAAGCCGATCGGTGACAACGACATCGCCTCCTGGTTGGACACGCGAGTACGTGAGGGCGAACTCGCGCCCGCAGCGGGCCGGGGCTGGAAGTTGGACGCCGCGCGGACTCGATCGGGCAAGCTGGTGCTGTCACTGCTGGTGTCACACATGATCTCTGACGGCGAGGGGGTCTATGCGGCACTGGCGGCGGCCCAGGCGGGCACATCGCAGAACCGGTTGTCCACGCATGCGGAGACCGGGGGCCGCAGTGGCCGTCGAGCGGACGTGGTGGATGCCGCCGGCCAGCTGTTGGCTGCGGCCAGGGCACTCAGAATTCTCGGCGGTGCGTTGCGGAATCAGACGAAAGCGCCGAGCCCGTCGCGGCGTGCAGCGCCGTCGACCAAGACATCACCGGATGCGCCCGGCCCGGACACCACCCTGGTGATCCTCGATGTGGATCGCGAGCGGTGGGCCGACACCGCACGAGAGCATGGAGGGACCACCAACAGCCTGTTCACGGCCGTACTCGCCGGACTGGTCCAGCGGACGGACCTTCCGGTGGATGACGAGCTCCGGGTGTGCATGGCGGTCAGCAAACGTGAAGCCGGAGACGAACGGGCCAACGCCTCGGGCGGCGTGTGGATTCGGATCGACGGACCGGTCAGCCCAAAGCGAGGCCTGGCCGAGATCCGGGCATTGAGCAAGCAGGCGTTCATCGACTACGCCGACGCCGAGTCGGACAAGATGGCCGACAACTTGCAACCGGTCGTCCGGCTCCTGCCGGGACGGCTGATCGGAAAGCTGATGCAGTCGGTGCCCGGCCCCGACACCACCGTCTCGAATCTCGGGGTGGTGCCGCCCAGCGCGCTTCGGCTCGGTACCGAGACTGCGGAATCGTTCGGGATCCGCGCCATCGTCCGCGGTCGGCCGATTGCCAACCGACGTGCTCAAGGTCCCGCCGTGGCGGCGTGGGCGGTGGAATACGGGGACAAGGTGACCATCACTGTGTTTGGTATCCACCCAGACCACTTCGGCGATGTCGGCACACTTCGGGCGCAGATCGGTGAGGAGCTCAGCTCGTGGGGGCTGCCGTGCACCTTCTGGTAGTGCTCGCGAGGCCTGAGCCCTATGGGCGCCGCGTGGTCGCAATCGTCAACGGACCGACCACAAGTCGGTCACGCTGACCCCGAGTTGATCGAACAGGGTCCGAACCAGCGGCAGACTGATGCCGATCACCGACGACGGGTCGCCGTCGACACCGTCGATGAACCAGCCCCCCAGCCCGTCGAGCGTGAATGCGCCGGCCACCGCCAGTGGTTCGCCGGTGGCGACGTATGCGTCCACCTGCTCATCGGTGGGCGAACCGAAGCGAATCGTGGTGCCCGCGAACGCGACAGCCTCTGCGACCACCGAGCCTCCGCGTATCCGGAGCACACAGTGGCCTGTCAACAGGTCGGCAACCGAGCCGCGCATCGAAAGCCATTGAGCGCGAGCCACATCGGGAGTGTGAGGTTTGCCGGACAGGATGCCGCGATGGTGCAGCATCGAATCACACCCGATGACAACCGCGTCGTCGATCGAGGAGATGCCCGGATGGCCGACGACATCGTCCGCCTTGGCCTTCGCGAGGGTCGTGACGACGTCGGAGGGAGATGCGGTGTCGCCGAGTTGGGCGATCAGCGCATCTTCATCGACATCCGAGATCTCGACCAGTGGATCGACACCGGCGGCCCGCAGTATCCGCAGGCGTGCGGGTGACGCCGATGCCAGGACCACCCGGGTCATCGGCGCCCACCCGTGTGCATCGGCTCAGTAACCGAAGGCCAGGTTCGGAAAAGCGTTGGGAGCAAGACCGCCGGCGGCACGCAGCCGGTCGGACGGGGTGCCCCACAGGTTGCGTGGCCCCGGGTCCTCTTCCACACCCGAACCGCCTGCCGAGGCGAAAACACCTACGACCGCGGCGATCTCGGCGTCCGATGGATTCCCCTTGACGATTCGCAGGAAAGGCCGAGCCGCAGCGGCGTCACCGGTGCCGTCCGCAGCGTTCGTCTCTGGCGTGTTGTCAGCACTCACAGCGGAATGTTCCCGTGCTTCTTCGGTGGCATGTTGACGAGTTTGCGCTCGAGGAGCTTGAGCGCCGTGGCGATCTGACCGCGGGTGTGCGACGGCGGGATGACCGCGTCGACATAGCCGCGTTCAGCTGCCACGTACGGGTTCACCAGAGTGTCCTCGTACTCCTGCTGCAGCTGCAAGCGCAGCGCATCCACGTCTTCTCCGTTGGCCGCAGCTTCTTTGAGCTTGCCGCGGTAGACGAATCCGACCGCGCCGGAGGCTCCCATGACGGCGATCTGGGCCGTCGGCCACGCCAGGTTCACATCGGCACCCATGTGCTTGGAGCCCATGACGTCGTACGCGCCGCCGTAGGCCTTACGGGTGATGACGGTGATCTTGCCAACCGTTGCCTCGCCGTACGCGTAGAGCAATTTCGCGCCGCGCCGGATGATTCCGTTGTATTCCTGGTCGGTGCCCGGCAGGAATCCCGGGACGTCCACCAGGGTGATGATCGGCACGTTGAAGGCGTCGCAGGTGCGGACGAAGCGCGCGGCCTTCTCCGAGGCGTCGATGTCGAGGCAGCCGGCGAACTGGGTCGGCTGGTTCGCGACGATGCCGACGCTGCGGCCGTCGACGCGACCGAAGCCGACGATGATGTTCGCCGCGCGGCCGGCCTGCACCTCGAGGAACTCGTCGTCATCGAGGATGCGGCGGATGACCTCGTGCATGTCGTACGGCTGGTTCGGGGAGTCGGGGATGAGGGTGTCGAGTTCGAGATCCTCATCGGTGAGGGTGTCCTCGATCGATCCCGCGGCCGGCTGTGCCACAGGGAAGCGCGGCGCCTCGGCCCGGTTGTTGCTCGGCAGGTAGCTGAGCAATTCCTTCACGTAGTCGAGCGCGTCCTCTTCGTCGCTGGCGACGTAATGCGCGACACCGGACTTTGCCATGTGGGTGTGTGCGCCACCGAGGTCTTCCATCGTGACGTCTTCACCGGTGACCGTCTTGATGACATCGGGTCCGGTGACGAACATCTGGCTGGTGCCGTCGACCATCACCACGAAGTCGGTGAGGGCGGGCGAGTAGACGTGGCCACCGGCCGCGGCACCCATGATGAGGGAGATCTGAGGGATGACACCCGAGGCCCGGACGTTGCGGTGGAAGATCTCGCCGTAGAGACCCAGAGAGACAACACCTTCCTGGATGCGGGCACCGGCACCCTCGTTGATGCCGACGAGGGGACGGCCGGTCTTGATCGCCAGGTCCATCACCTTGACGATCTTCTCGCCGTAGACCTCGCCGAGGCTGCCGCCGAAGACGGTGACGTCCTGGCTGAAGACGCAGACCTCACGTCCGTCGATGGTTCCGTAACCGGTCACCACACCGTCGCCGAGCGGACGGCGCTCGGCGAGTCCGAAGTTGGTACTGCGGTGACGGGCAAGGGCGTCGAGCTCGACAAACGAACCTTCGTCGAGCAGATGGGTGATGCGCTCGCGGGCGGTCAGCTTTCCCTTGGCATGGGTCTTCTCGACCGCCGCCTCTCCGACTGGATGCTTCGCTTCGGCGAGACGATTG
The DNA here is from genome assembly GCF_001598915.1 of Williamsia muralis NBRC 105860. Lineage (GTDB taxonomy): Bacteria > Actinomycetota > Actinomycetes > Mycobacteriales > Mycobacteriaceae > Williamsia > Williamsia muralis. Next base: position 242,890 of record NZ_BDAP01000006.1, read on the forward strand.
TGCAGGTCGATGAGCTTTCCTGCAGTCGTGTGGATATCCGGCGTCGATGGCACGTCCTGGGGGGCACTCGTCATGGCCATGATGCTATCCACACCCGTTTTCGCTGGTGTGAGCGGGCTAACCTGAGGCTTCTCTCACGTTTGGTTCGGTACCGAGCGACACACATACTTCGCTCCGTTCCGTGGCGGATGGCGTCGCTCGCGCTCTACGCTCAGACCTCATGACCGACGAGCGAGCGCCCCTTGACCACGAGGCCCTTCGACAAGCGGTGACCGGCACCCGATGGCGGTCGATTCGCGTGGTCGAGGAGACCGGGTCCACGAACGCGGATCTGGTGAGTCTTGCCGGGTCCACCGATTGCGCTGGTTCCGTGCTCATCGCCGAGCACCAGACCGCGGGGCGTGGCAGACATTCCCGGCAGTGGGAGAGTCCGCCCCGAGCGCAGGTGGCGTTGTCGGTCGCCGCGCCGGCGAACACGTCGGACCAACCTCAGGCACTGGGATGGCTGCCGCTTCTGACGGGTCTTGCGGTGGTCGAGGGTATCGCCGAGACCACCGACCTCAGTCCCAGGCTCAAATGGCCCAATGACGTGTTGCTGTTCGGTGACGACACCGCCACCGACGACGGTTACGGCGGACGCAAGGTCGCCGGGATCCTTGCCGAGCTGACCCATGGACCGAGCGGGCCCGTGGTGGTGATCGGACTCGGGATCAACGTGAGCCTCACCGAGGCGGAACTGCCCGTCCCGACCGCCATCTCACTGGACCTGGCGGGAGCCTCCGTCGACCGGACCCAGCTCGCCGGCGCCGTTCTGCGAGCACTCTCACGTCGACTGGACCAGTGGCCGGGCGATCTCGGCGCGGTGGCCGACGATTACCGGGCTGCCTGCGCGACCCTCGGACATCGAGTGCGGGTGCAGATGCCTGCGGGCGAAGAGATCGAGGGGCTGGCGACGGCCATCGACAGCATCGGCCGAGTGGTCGTCGAGGTGGCTCCCGGTCAGAACGTGCCGGTCGCGGCCGGCGACGTCACCCACCTGAGGGTCACCGACTGAACTGAACCAACTGAATCGAACGGCCAACTGGGTCGACGGACCAATCGGGTCGAACGGGCCAACTGATTCGACGCCGGCCTGTCGCCCTACCGCAGGCCGTGACCGTCAGCGACGTTCGTAGCTCTTGGTGCCCATCGCCGGGATCAGCAGGAGGATCGGGATACCGATCACCGCGTGCATGATCGCGGTCGAGATCCCGGTCGTCCAATCCCGCGACAGCAGCAGTGGGATCAAGATGGCTGCCAGGATCAGGAGCCCGACGATCCAGGAGAAGAACTGGCTCGGCGATGGTGTGGTGAGCTGCAGGACGTACCAGAGCGCTCCTGCGAACAGGGCGCACAGGAACGCGACGATGGCGAACCAGTACTCGTCGTTCGCCATCGGATTCCACACGCCGAGCTTCCCGGTCTCGTTTATGCGCTCGATGACCAGCCGGATGATCCACGCGACGAGCCAGGCGGCCAGGCCGGTCACGATGGCGGTGGCGAGGACTCCGCCGATGAACATCGTGGGATTGACCTGCGGCCGGTTGGTGGCGGGGCGCCGTCGCGGCGGCGCGGCCGGTGGTGGCGCAGCGGCGTAGTACGGGTCCGGAGGCGGAGCCCCCTGGTCGTACGCCTGGCTGTAAGCCTGTGATTCGGGTTCGTAGCCACGGTCGAACCGGGCTGTTCGCGGCTTGTTCGGGTCGTACGGGTCATTCGGGTACATCGTGCACCTCCCTGCGCGCGAGTTTACCGACCAGCGCTACTGCGGCCTGAGAACGATCAGATGTCCACCGTAGCGCCCCCGGGGCCGTCTGCGTCCCCACCGGCGGGCCGTCGAGGCGCTGCCTGTGGTTCGGACAGGCCCGATTCTGGTTTGATTACGGCACCGACCGGGCGAGTCGCCGTACGCCACGGTCATCAACGGGAGGATTTGTCGATGGGGTATCCGGAGAACATCCTTGCGCAGGGCGAACGTGTGGTTGTGCATCACCATCCGCACTGGAAATGCCTGCTGGCCCCCGCGCTCATCTTTGTTGTCGGGACCGCCGCCGCGGGTGTGGCGGGGGGCTACCTGTCCAATGCCGACCTCGACTCCACGGCAAAGATGATCCTGGGCATCGTCATCGCCGCGTTGTGGCTCTTCATCGTCCTCTGGTTCTTCGTGCGGCCACTGATCAGTTGGCGCACCACCCACTTCGTCCTCACCGATCGGCGGGTGACCTACCGCAACGGCATCATCACCCGTTCGGGTATCGACATTCCGGTCCAGCGCATCAACTCGGTGGAGTTCCGGCACGGACTGATCGATCGGATGCTCCGAACGGGCACCCTCATCATCGAGTCGGCGTCCGAAGACCCCCTCGAGTTCAACGACATCCCGAACGTGGAACGCGTGCACTCACTGCTCTATCACGAGGTGTTCGATGCCCCGGACGGCAACAGCTTCCGGCGCTGACCCCCACCCGGCGGCGGCGAACTGGTCACGAAATGGCCTGTGGCCGCGCGGGAATCCGATCGAATCCGGGTATCTGTGCCGCATGCGCCTAAATTGGTCTGGTGACCGAAGTTCTGCTCGCCGAAGACGATGACGCGATCGCCGCTCCGCTGGCCCGCGCCCTGAGCCGTGAAGGGTACGGCTGCGAGGTCGTCACCACCGGCACCGCTGCACTCGAGCAGGCACGGAGCGGCCGGTTCGAACTGCTGGTCCTCGATCTGGGATTGCCCGAGATGGACGGCCTCGAGGTCTGCCGCCGTATCCGGGCGGTTCGGCCCAACCTGGCCGTGCTCATGCTGACCGCTCGGACCGACGAGGTCGATTTCGTCGTCGGCCTCGATGCCGGGGCCGACGACTACGTGGGCAAGCCGTTCCGCCTTGCCGAACTGCTGGCCCGGGTACGCGCGCTGCTGCGCCGCAAGCAGAGCGTGGATGTGGTCATCGAAGCCGGCGACATCCACCTCGACGCGCGCGGACGGCGTGTGCTGGTCAGCGGTCAGGACACCACCCTCGCCAACCGCGAGTTCGACCTGCTGCGGTACCTGATGGAGCGGGGCGGCGAAGTGGTCAGCCGCGAGGAGATCCTGACCGAGGTCTGGGGTACCCCCGATCTCCTGTCGTCCAAGACGCTCGACATGCACATCTCCTGGCTGCGCCGCAAGATCGGCGACGATCAGCCCGGACGGAAGAAGCGCATCGTCACCGTTCGCGGTGTCGGCTTCCGGTTCGACCCCGACTAGATGCGCCGCCGGATACTTCGGTCGATGATGGCCATGGTGATGGGCATCGGCCTGCTGCTGGGCGTGCCGTTGATGTTCACCGCCTGGTGGTGGGTCGACGACACCGCACATCAAGACCTCGATGACCGCCTCAAACGGGTATCCACCGAACTGCTCAGCCAAGAAGGACCCGACGGGTCGATCAGCGGCACCGTCGACCGGGACAAGTTCCGGTTGCTCGTACCCGAGAACGGCCGGCTGGAGATCTACTTCCCGATCAGCGGGCCCCAGGGCCTTGAACGCGGGCGGCTCGAGGTCGGAGCGCCGATCGACGAGGAAGCGGTCACCGAATCGCTCACCCTCGGCGAGGCCGGGTCGCTCACCCTCTCTGTGCCGCACGCTCAGGTGCGCAGCCGGCAGTGGGGAGCTGTGGGTGTGGTCTCGCTGGTGGTGGTGACCTCGGTGATCCTGGGTCTGGTGGTGGCGGCGGTGACGGCCGGCCGCCTCGCCGACCCGCTCGAGGACGTCGCCGCACGCGCTGCCCGCATGGCCAAGGGCGACTTCGGTACCGAAGGTCGGCACTACGACATCGAAGAACTCGACCGGGTGTCCTCTGCGCTCGATGCCGCCAACCGGGAGATCACCATCCGGCTCGAACGCGAGGGACGGATCGTCGGAGAGGTCTCCCATCAGCTGCGCAGCAGGCTGACCGCGATCCGGTTGCGGCTCGACGAACTCTCGATCCATCCCGATCCCGATGTGGTGACCGAGGCCGAAGCAGGTTTGGCGCAGGTGGAACGGCTGACCAGCGAACTCGACGAGTTGATCACCGCCGCCAGGGGTGAACAGGTCGCGATGCTCGATCCCGTCTCCGTGCCCGAGCAGGTCGCTCAGGTGGTCGCCGACTACGAATCGGCGTTCGAGGTGCAGGGCCGTCATCTACGGGCCGGAGGGGTCGGGCAGTGCGCGGCCCGGGTCACCCCCACCCGGCTGCGGGAGGCGTTGAGCGTGCTCGTCGACAACGCGCTGCACCACGGGGCCGGGGATTGCTGGGTGGACACGCGAGAGTTGCCCGGTAGCCGCATGATCCGGGTGTCGGTGTCCGACGAGGGTCAGGGGATCAGCGACAAGAGTGCGCCCCACGTGTTCCAGCGCGGCTACTCCGAGGGTGGGTCGAGTGGGGTGGGTCTGCCGCTTGCGCGCGCACTCATCGAAGCCGACGGCGGCCGGCTGGATCTGCTGCAGCGGCGTCCGGCGACCTTTGCGATCGTGGTTCCGCGACACGACACGGATGATGCGGACCGATCCAGCAGGACCGGTCGCAGCGAGCCCCGCTGATGGCGCGTGGCGCCGGTCAGGTGTGACCGAGCTCCTCGTCGGCGAGTTCGTCCTGTGTCCGTCCGTCCTTTGGCCGCGCGAGACCCTCGCGATCGTCGTCCGGACGCAGTACCGACGCGTCGACCGCGGCCGCGAGATCGGATTCTGGGAAGGCGAAACGCCGTAGGGCCCAGAAGCGGAACGCCATCTGGAGCAGATTGCCGATGATGTAACCGAGGATGAAGTCGATGATCACCAGCTTGGTGACGTCGACCGAGCTGCGGATGTCGAACAGGTTGTTCGCCACGAACAACGGGGCGGCCTGGAGAACCACTCCGACCCCGCTGATCGCGAAGAAGAGGAACGCCTCGTGGTGGGTTTCGCGGCCGCCGCGGTTCTTGAATGCCCACTCGCGGTTGAGGATGTAGCTGACGATGGTCGCGAGCACACCGGAGATGACCTTGGCGATGACGGGTTTGGTCTCGAGGATCGTCAGGCTCAGCGAGTAGAAGATCGCCATGTCCAGGATCATCATCGAGCCACCGATGATGGCGAACTTGATGAGCTCATGGTGACGCATTACCAGCGCTCTCAGCGGCGCTGGCATACGGGCCATGAGCCCATCGGTGAGTGACACAAGGATGGAGTCTACGAAACAAGTTCGTCGAGAAACCAATCCCGGCACGTCCCGGTGCCTCCCGTGTCGTCCGATCGACGCCGCCCGTGACACGATGGATAGCCGTGACGAGTGATCCGACCCCTGCCTCGACGGCACCCGTGCCCGCTGTTCCCACGGCCACCGATTCGGCAGTCCCACCTGCACCGGCGTCGCCGGAGGCCAGTCGTGACGCGGCTGCCCCGGGGATGCCCGTGGTCACCATGATCGGCGGCGGTCAGCTGGCGCGCATGACCCATCAGGCCGCCATCGCATTGGGGCAGCGTCTGCGTGTCCTGGCGGCGTCCGCCGACGAGCCGGCCGCCCAGGTCAGCCCCGATGTGGTGTTCGGCAGCCACAACAGCCTCGACGACCTCCGTACGGCCGCGCGTGGCAGCCACGCGCTGACCTTCGACCACGAGCACGTGCCGATCGAGCATCTCGAGGTGCTGGTCGGTGATGGCGTCAGTGTGCTTCCTCCGCCGAGCGCGCTGATCTTTGCCCAGGACAAGCTCGCCATGCGGCGGCGCCTCGCCGACTTCGGCGCGCCCATTCCCGCGTACGCCGAACTGCCCCAGGACAACCCCATGGAGGCGCTCATCGAGTTCGGTGAGCAACATCACTGGCAGGTGGTCCTCAAAACCATCCGCGGCGGCTATGACGGGCGCGGGGTGTGGCTGGTCGACAGTCGCGAGGAGGCACTCGAGGCGCTTGCGGCGGCACCAGCGGGTTCGTCCCTGATGGTCGAGCAGAGGATCGCGCTGCGTCGGGAGCTGTCGGCGATGGTGGGACGCTCGCCGTTCGGCCAGGGCGCCGTGTGGCCGGTGGTGGAAACGGTGCAACGCAAAGGACAGTGCGCGGTGGTGATCGCGCCGGCACCGAACCTGTCGGAAGAGACGGCCACCTCGGCGCAGCGCCTCGCGTTGTCGCTGGCCGGCGAACTGGGTGTGGTCGGGGTGATGGCGGTTGAGCTGTTCGAGACCACCGATGGCTCGCTCCTGGTGAACGAGCTGGCGATGCGACCGCACAACAGTGGTCACTGGTCGATGGACGGCAGTGTCACCGGTCAGTTCGAACAGCACCTTCGTGCTGTCCTCGACTACCCACTGGGCGACACCGGAACGCGGGCCCCGGTGACCGTGATGGCCAACATCCTCGGTGCGGCGCAGGCTCCGGCGATGTCGATGGACGAGCGACTGCACCATCTGTTTGCACGTATCCCGCAGGCGAAGGTGCATCTGTACGGCAAGGGAGAACGCCCCGACCGCAAGATCGGACACGTGAACGTGCTGGGATCGGCGGGCGGCAACGTGGACGACCCCGAGCACGTGGCGCACGTGCGGGAGATCGCGGAGCGGGCGGCACACTGGATGTCGCACGCGGAGTGGACCGACGGATGGGATGTGCACGGTGGGTGAGAACGGCGAAGGTTCGGGCAACCGGCCACAGGGGCCGCGGGTCGGCCTGATCATGGGCAGCGACTCGGACTGGCCGACGATGGAGGCCGCTGCGGAGGCCCTCGCCGAGTTCGGGGTCCGATTCGAAGTGGGTGTCGTCTCCGCGCACCGAACTCCTCAGCGCATGCTCGACTACGCGAAAGAGGCTGCCGGGCGCGGACTCTCGGTCATCATCGCGGGTGCAGGCGGAGCGGCCCACCTACCCGGCATGGTGGCCTCGGCAACGCCACTGCCGGTGATCGGTGTTCCGGTGCCGCTCAAATATCTCGACGGCATGGATTCGCTTCTGTCGATCGTGCAGATGCCCGCCGGGGTGCCGGTGGCGACTGTGTCGGTGGGTGGGGCACGTAATGCTGGTCTGCTGGCGGTGCGCATTCTCGCGGCGGCGGACCCGGGACTGCGCGCGCAGATGGAACGGTTCCAGGCCGACCTGTCGGACATGGTTCTGGCGAAAGATCAGGCCTTGAAGCAGAAACTTCTCGGAGGCTAGCTGTCGGCTTCGACCAGCAGTTTGCGCCGGAAGAGGTCGAGAACCTCGTCGAGAGCGGCTCGGGTGGGCTGGCCTGGTTCGTCGATGAGGTGCTCGGTGAGCGGCGAGTGCGGTGGCATCGGAGACGGGCCCGCGTCGGCGTCGTCTATCTCGATGGCCACGAAGGCGTCGCCCAATTCTCTGCGCAGGTAGTCGAACCGGGCAGCGGGGGAGAGCTTGTCTTTCCTGAACCGGACGCCCATCACTTCCAGACCTGCGGCGCACCGCCCTTTGACAACCGCGAGATCGTCGGGCGAGATGTCGATGTTCGCCGCGCCGACCGGCCGAAACGGCATGGAGGGCTGGGCGAGCACGGGGGCCAGGAGTCGGTCGTCCGCGGCCATCGCGAGGGCGAATCCGCCGGTGAAACACATCCCTATGGCGCCGACACCCGGGCCACCGCACCGCTCGTGCTCATCGGCGGCCAGTGCCCGCAGCCAGGTCACCACAGGTGACGACTTCCCCGTGGCGAGGACTGTGAACTCGCGGCTGATGCAGGTCGGGACCAGAACCGACGTCAGGACCCCGACGGATTTTAGATACCCCAGGTTGTCCGGCATGGGGTCGAGGCCGTCGACTCCGAACAGGCTGGGGACCACAGCAGTGCACCCGATGTCGGACACCTTGCGAGCGAAGTTCAGCACCTTCGGCGTGATTCCCGGCATCTCCGCGATGACAACCACGGCCGGCCCCTCGCCTCGCCGGTAGATCGTGCGCGTCTTGCCGGAATGGGTGAACTCGGCGCGGTCGAAGTCGGCGAGTTCTGCTTCGGGCGACTGCTTGGGGGTCATGGCTTCCTCACTGGCACGGCGGGTGCAATTCATCGTCAGGCTAGCGTCTGCCGCGGTCGGGCACGGCCCTGTCTTTTCAGTTACCCGTGAGTAACTCTGGGCGCGCAAGTATTAGGATCGACGGGAAGAACCGAGTTTTTCTGGCGTATACGAGGAGTGTTCTGATGGCCGGCAACCCCGATTTTGGTCTGTTCAAGCTCGGCGAAGAGCACGACGAGCTACGTGCGGCGATCCGGGCTCTTTCCGAGAAGGAGATCGAGCCCCACGCTGCTGATGTCGATGAGAACTCCCGCTTTCCCGAGGAGGCGCTGGCTGCGTTGACGGCCTCGGGTTTCAACGCGATCCATGTGCCCGAGGAGTACGAGGGTCAGGGTGGGGACTCGGTGGCTGCGTGCATTGTGATCGAAGAGGTCGCGCGGGTGGATGCGTCGGCGTCGTTGATCCCGGCGGTCAACAAGTTGGGCACCATGGGCCTGATCTTGAAGGGCTCTGAGGAACTCAAGCAGCAGGTGTTGCCATCGATCGCGTCGGGTGAGGCGATGGCCTCGTACGCATTGTCCGAGCGTGAGGCCGGTTCGGATGCGGCGGCGATGAAGACCCGGGCCCGCGAAGAGGGCGACAACTGGGTGCTCAACGGGTCGAAATGCTGGATCACCAACGGCGGGAAGTCCACCTGGTACACGGTGATGGCGGTGACCGATCCGGAGAAGGGCGCCAACGGTATCTCCTCGTTCATGGTCCACAAGGATGATCCCGGGTTCACCGTCGGTCCGTTGGAGAAGAAGCTCGGCATCAAGGGTTCACCCACGGCCGAGTTGTATTTCGAGAACTGCACCATTCCTGGGGATCGGATCATCGGGGCGCCGGGCACAGGGTTCAAAACCGCGCTCGAAACTCTCGATCACACGCGTCCGACGATCGGCGCGCAAGCGTTGGGCATCGCACAGGGCGCTCTGGATCAGACGATCGCGTATGTCAAAGAGCGCAAGCAGTTCGGTAAGACGATCAGCTCGTTCCAGGGTGTGGAGTTCATGCTCGCGGACATGGCGATGAAGATCGAGGCCGCCCGTTTGATGGTGTACACCTCGGCCGCTCGGGCCGAGCGTGGTGAGAAGAACCTCGGCTTCATCTCCGCAGCGTCGAAGTGCTTCGCCTCTGATGTGGCCATGCAGGTCACCACCGACGCGGTGCAGTTGTTCGGTGGCTACGGGTACACCCGCGACTTCCCCGTCGAGCGCATGATGCGTGATGCCAAGATCACCCAGATCTACGAGGGGACCAACCAGATCCAGCGAGTGGTGATGTCACGCGCACTACTGCGCTGACCCACGTCAGAAATCCTCCCGCGGTCTGATGTTGGGGCACCCGCCCGGGCGCTAGATTGACGAACATGGACTTCCAGCGGATCTTGCAGCGCTGGAACCGCTTCGCCGAACCGCGTCGGCTGCTGCTCGACTCGCTGCTGGCCGCGGCGCTGGCGTTGCTCAGCGTCGTTCCCGAACTGTGGGAACACATGGGTACACCGCTCGTGTGGCGTATCGCGGTCGGCACGATCGTCTGTGTCGCCGTCGCGTTCCGCCGGACCCGCCCCGACGTCTCCGGTCTCGTCATCGCTGCTGCGGCCTTCGCGCATCTGGCGGTCGACGAAAGACTCAGTCCAGCGGTGATGGTGACCGCGGTGATCAGTATCTATTCGATGGCCGCCTACGGTTCGACACGAGGCACCCAAGCCGCATTGGCCCTTGGCCTCGTCGGTTGTGTGCTGTCGTCGGGACGCCTGTACTCCGCAGCCGACGACACGGCCGCGTATGAGTTCACCGCGCCCGGTGCGGTGAGTCTGGGTGTCATCGCCGTCGGCATCTGGGCCACCGGTATGTTGCGGCGCACGCGACTTCGGGAAGTGCAGGGACTACGTGAGCGGGCCCGCCTGCTGGAACTCGAACGGGCACAGGAAGCCGAGATCGCCGCCATCGGCGAACGCACCCGGATCGCGCGCGAGATGCACGACATCATCGCGCACACGCTCACGGTGGTGATCGCGCAGGCGGATGGCGGCCGATATGCGGCGCAGCAGGATCCGGCGCAGGCCGTCAAGGCGCTGGCCACCATCGCCGACAACGGGCGCCAGGCCCTCGCCGACATGCGGTCGCTGCTGGGGGTACTGCGTGACGACGGGCCACGCGAGATACGGGCGGTGCCAGGCATCGCCGACATCCCCGAACTCGTGGAGTCCGTGCGGGCCGGGGGTTTGCCGGTTCGACTGGACTCTTTTGGTTCCGCTCGCGACGTTTCGGTGGGATGCGGGCTGACGGCCTATCGAATCGTGCAGGAATCGCTCACCAACATCCTCAAACACGCGGGGCTCGGAGCCTCCGCGGACGTCGGGTTACATTGGCAGAGCGATGAATTGACGATCATCGTCACCGATGACGGTCGAGGCGTCGCCCCTACCATCGGTGATGGCGAGCTGCGTCCGGCCGGCGGAAAGGGGTTGCTGGGCATGCGCGAACGCGCCGAACTACATGGTGGGACGCTGCAGGCCGGCCCCCGTGACGACGGACCCGGATACCGTATTCGCGCGTCGCTGCCCACCGGGGAGGTTCGATGACCGAGGTGATCCGGGTAGCGCTTGTCGATGACCAGGCGCTGGTACGTGCGGGTTTCGGAATGGTCATCGATTCGCAGGCCGACATGACGGTGGTGCTCGAGGCATCCGACGGTGCCGCAGCCGTGGAGACTCTGCGCCGAACCCCCGCCGACGTGGTGCTCATGGATGTCCAGATGCCAGGCGTCGACGGCATCGCGGCCACCAGGCAACTGCTCGCCGAGCAGGAAACGGGTGGGTTGGGGCAGCACCATGTACCGAAAGTCCTGGTACTGACGACGTTCGACACCGACGAGTACCTGCTGGCCGCAATCTCCGCTGGTGCCAGCGGGTTCCTGCTCAAGGACGCGCAACCGGAAGAGCTCTTGGCCGCGATCCGAACGGTTCATGCCGGTGACGCCGTGATCGCGCCGCGGTCCACCCGACGCCTGCTGACCCACGTGGCGGGAACCGCCGCGATGCCGACGCCGCCCGCACCTGCCGGCCACGCCACCGTGGTGCCCGACCTCGTCGATCCGCTGACCCCCCGGGAGACAGAGGTGTTGCGGGCCATCGCTGTCGGGATGACCAACGGCGAGATCGCCGCGGACTTTCATCTGTCCCTCGCCACGGTCAAGACGCATGTCGGCCGGGTGCTCACCAAGACAGGGTCACGCGACCGTGTGCAGGTGGTGTTGTTCGCCTTCCGTACCGGGATGATCGGGATCGACGACATCCTCACCCTCCACCGGTAGGTTCCTCTTCTCGTCCTGGAGGACCACGCCGGGTACGGAGGGTCATCCCGGGGGCTGACCGGACGATCTGCAGATGTCCGCCCGCACGTCGATGTGTGGACCTCCTGCTCCGAAATAGGTTTGTGCCACAACGCAAGTCGGCGTGTGACACGAGAGGTGGGGCCAATGTCAGATCCATACGCGGCAAGGACCATTGCATTACAGAAGACATACGGGCACGGGGACGCGGCGGTTCATGCGCTGCGAGATGTGAGCGTGGACATCCCCGTCGGCAAGTTCACGGCCATCATGGGGCCGTCGGGGTCCGGCAAGTCGACGCTGATGCACTGTCTCGCGGGACTGGATACCGCAACGGCGGGAACGGTGTTGATCGGGGACACCGATCTGTCGCGATGCAACGATTCTCAGCGGACCCGGTTGCGGCGCCGAGAGCTGGGCTTTGTCTTCCAATCGTTCAACCTGTTGCCGGTGCTGACCGCGCGGGCCAACATCCTGCTCCCGCTCACCCTGGATCGGCGATCTCCCGACGAGCTGTGGTTCGACGAACTGGTGGCGGTGCTGGGAATCGGGGATCGGCTGGACCACAAGCCGGGCGAATTGTCCGGCGGGCAGCAGCAACGCGTCGCGATCGCCAGGGCGTTGCTCGGCAGGCCGCGACTCATCCTCGCCGACGAGCCGACCGGCAACCTCGACAGCAGGTCGGGCGCGCAGGTGCTGTCGCTGCTGCAGAGCAGCAGCCGCCGCATCGGCCAGACCATCGTGATGGTGACCCACGACCCTGTGGCCGCGAGCTATTGCGATCAGGTGTTGGTGATGGCCGACGGACGGATGGTGGACCGAATCCTCGCACCCACAGCAGATTCCGTGTTGGCAGCGATGCGTGGTCATGGCACCGATCAGGTCTCTGTGGGTGACCCACGATGAGGGGAGTAGCACTGGCCCAATTGCGGGCACACAAGGGACGCTATGTGGCGTCGGTCTTGGCGGTGGCCATCGGTGTGGCATTTGTCGCCGCGACACTCACACTGACCGCGACGTCCACCGAATCGGTGCGCGCGTCGGTGGCAGCACAGTTCTCGACAACCGACGCGGCGGTATCGGTACCGTCCGAGTTCGCAGATCAGACGGGAGAGCAACTGGCGAATGTGTCCGGCGTACAAGCGGTTGCCGTCGACCGTAACCGCTTGGTCAGCGTGACCAGTGGCACGAAGACGTACTCGCAGGTGGAGCTGACCGCACTGGCAGACGACGAGCAGTTGCGATGGCAAAAACTGACGGTCGGCGTGTTCCCACAGGGCGACCGTCAGGCGTTGGCATACGCGGGCTCGAACTTCGCTGTTGGACAACGGCTTTTCGTGCGACCGGACGTCGACACCGCCACCGACCGGACCGCTGTGGAGATCACCGTGGTGGGTCTGGTCGAGCGTGGTGACGCCACGTCAGGCGTGCCGCAGTTGTTCGCGCCCGGCGCCGCCGTGTCCGCGGTGGACTCCGGGCGGAGCGATGATCGAGATGATGTGGTGATCAGACTCGCGTTCGCGGGGGACACCGACCCGGCGTCGGTCATGACTGCGGTGGACGACGTGGCCTCGACCGTCCCAGGGGCCGAGGCCATGTCGGGTGAGGCTGCCGCCGACCGGGTGGTCCAACAGTTCACCGGAGGGTCGGTGATCCTGGCCTCCGTGCTGCTCGTGTTCGCCGCGATCACCGCCATGGTGTCGTGTCTGGTGATCGCCAACACCTTTGCCGTACTGATCACCTCACGAACCCGGGAACTCGCGCTGCTGCGTTGCATCGGGGCAGACGCATCCCAGGTGCGGTCCGGCGTTCGGATGGAGGCACTGCTCCTCGGTGTCGTGGCCTCGGTGGCAGGTGTGGTCCTCGGGATCGGAGGTGTCGCGCTGGCCACCTGGGTGACCCGGATGACCGGTGCCGAGTTGCCGTTGACCCACTTGGCGATCCCGTTCACAGCCGTGCTCGTGCCCGTCGTACTCGGCGTGGTGATGACGCTGCTCGCGGCCACCGTCCCGGCGCGACTGGCGACAAGGGTCTCCCCGCTGGCGGCCTTCACCACTGTCGCCTCGTCGGAGCCGCGCGGCCGTAACATCTTCCGGATCACTGCCGCCACGGTTCTGGTTCTCTTCGGCACCACTGTGTTGATCTGGGGGATCGGACAGAAATCGGTTCCCGCAGCAGCATTGGGCGGCGGTGCGACGTTCCTCGCAATCATGCTGTCCGGTGTGGTTCTCGTGCCGCCGATCGTCCGGGCAGCGGGATCGGCTGCCGCACTGTTGCTTCGGCGCACGGCCGCGGGACCGGTCGCCGAACTGACGGGCGCAAACGCCGGGCGGGCTCCACGGCGCACGGCCGCAACGGCGTCGGCCCTCATCATCGGCATCACCCTGACGACGATGATGGTGGTGGGCGCGCAGGTGGTGCGGTCGAGCGTGAGCACGTTGATCTCCGACATGCACCCGGTCGATCTGATCGTGTCGTCCGGTACGCCGCTGTCGGCTCCACTGGTCGAGTCGATCCGGACCACTGAAGGCGTGGCTGCGGCAGTTCCGTTGACCCGTACGAAGATCGATGTGAACGGGGTCGCGCTGAACATCGCCGCCGTGGACAGCTCGTCCTTGTCTGCGGTGATGAGGTCGGGCAGCGCCCCCACCGCGGATGAGATCGCGCTGGCATCAGAAGATCAAGCGCTCGCGGGCGTGCAGGGCGGTGAGCGGGTGACCGTTCTGGCCGGAGGGATCACGAAGACGATGACGGTGGTCGAAGGCGAAGCCGGTTCCTTCGCGGATCGCGCATCGGTGGGCGGGGCGCCGGTTCCGACCGGGATGGCCGTGCGTCTGTCCTCCTTCGGGACGGGCAGCGCGGACACGGTCACCACCCTGCGTGATCTTGTCGCCGCCTCGTCGCCCGACGCGACCTTCTCCGGCGGTGTGGAAACCCAGCAGCAGCTCGACGACATCCTCACCCTGCTGTTGCGGATCGTATTGGCGCTGCTCGGTGTCGCCGTGGTGGTTGCTCTCATCGGTGTGGGAAACACCATGGCGCTGTCGGTGATCGACCGCCGACGTGAGAATGCGCTGTTGCGGGTGATCGGCCTGAGCAGCCGGGGGGTGCGTGCGATGCTCCTGGGCGAAGCCACGATCATCGCTGCGGTGGCGTCGGTCGCGGGAGTGGCTCTCGGTACCACCTACGGGGTGGCCGGCGCGGCCGCGATCGTAGGCGCTGACCGCGTGTCCATACCCGATCTTCCGTGGGTCGAGATGGTGGTGATCGTGGTGGTCGGTGGACTGGCTGGGCTGCTCAGTGCAGCTCTGCCCGCCAGGCGCGCGTTGCGCGCCGATCCCGCAGCCGCGCTGTAGTACACGGCCCGGGCGGGCCGGGTCGGCTTGACAAGAAATAGAACGCGTGTTCGAATCTGGGCATGCGGTGGGAAGGGCAGTTGCTGGACGCCGGAGACGAGAAAGAGGCGAGCGATCCGTCTCCGGCGCTGCCCGGCCTGAGTCGCGCAGGGCTGGTCCGGTCGGTGCGCACCCCCGACTTCGACGGGGTCACGTTCCATGAGGTGCTGTGCAAGAGCGCGCTGAACAAGGTTCCGGAGAGTTCGCAGGTGCCGTTTCGCTGGACCATCAACCCGACCAGGGGCTGTCTCCATCAATGTGTCTACTGTTTCGCGCGTACCACCCACGAATACCTCGATCTCGATGCCGGCCGTGACTTCGACACCCAGATAGTGGTCAAGGTGAATGTCGCGGCGGTGCTGCGAAAAGAGTTGATGCGCAAGAGTTGGAAGCGTGAGCCCGTGGCTCTGGGAACCAACACCGACCCCTACCACCGGGCTGAGGGCAGGTACCGGCTGATGCCCGGCATCATTCGCGCGCTCGCCGATTCGGGTACGCCCATGTCGATCCTCACCAAGGGCACGCTGCTGCGTCGCGATCTCAAACTCCTTGCGGCAGCAGCCAAATCGGTGCCGGTGTCGGTGGGCGTCTCGCTGGCGCTGCTCGACGAGACCCTGTGCAAACAGGTCGAACCCGGCACGCCCTCGGCCCGTGCGCGCCTCGATCTGATCGAGGCTGTCCGTGAGTCCGGCCTGGACTGCCACGTGATGGCCTCACCCATCCTGCCCATGCTCAGCGATTCGCGCGCAGACCTCGACAACCTGTTCGCACACCTGGCACAGGTGGGTGCAACGTCGGTCACCGCGTTTCCACTGCACCTACGCGGATCTACTCGGGGCTGGTACATGTCGTGGCTCGCCGAGCACCATCCTGCCCTGGTCGGCAAGTACCGCCGGCTCTACGGTCACGGCGCCTACGTGGCCCCGGAATACCGAACGTGGTTGCGCGACAGGGTTGATCCGATGCTCGAGCACCACGGTCTCAGCGGCGACCGGCAGTCCGGCCTGCGTGAAGCGGTACGCGAGGCAGCGGCGGTCGAGACCCCGCAGCCGACGCTCTTCTGAACGGGTTCGGTCCGGACGATCCCGCGGCGTCGGAGCCGACGTCGGAGTCTGACTCCGCTCACGACAACGTCGCGGCGACCTTCTCGCTGCTCGCCCGGGCGGCCATCTTCTCCAGGTCCGGATTGGCAACCTGCACAAGGGAACCGCCGGCCACCAGGGTGGCGAGCAGGTTGACCACGAGGTTGTCGGCGCTGTCCCAGTGCCGGCTCGACATGATGCGCGATCCGGCGACGATGCCGGCCTCGGCGGCAAAGGTGGTGGCTTCGGTGATCACGTCGTCGACCGTGCGGTCGTCGAGAGCGAGATCACCGGGTCCACCGGGCCGGAACTGGTCCCCGTGCACGCGCACCGAGGCCGAGTAGTCGGTGAGCCCGATCGGCAGGTCACGCAACGGCATCCCGAACGGATCGAGTGAGACGACGGCGATCTCCGGCGCACCTTCCACCCGCTCGAGCGACGCCATCGAGCAGAACGCAAGTGCTGCATCGTCGGAGTAGCCCACCCGTACGTGCAGACCGGCCCACCAGGCGCCGAGTAGAACCGCGGCACTCTGCCAGTGCGCGGGCAGGTCGACCGCCACCACATCACCCGGCATCAGCCCGAACTCGTCGCGCACGAGGTTGGCCGTCTTGGCTGCCCAGTTCGCCGCGGTGATGGCGGAGAGTTCGGTGCGCTCGCCGGTCGCGTCGTCGTAGTAGGTGATCAGAGGCTGCGAGCCGTCGCTGGACAACGCCGGGTTCAGCGCGGCATCGGTGAGAGTGGTCAATTCACGCACTCCGGTCCGGTGCCGCCGGCGGTGATCGCCGGAGCCGGTGGGGGCGTTGTCGCCTCGGTGCTCTGGCTGTCCTGCTGACCGTCGTCGACGATCGAGCCCGGACCGCTGTAGGTGTCGGTGAGAATCACCCGAACCGTGTTCGGTGCCAATGTCTTGTCCTCTTTCACGGGTAGTCCGCCGAGTTGGCCCGCAACGGCTTTCGCTCCGGCATTGTCGGCCGCAGCCGCAAGTACGGTGCTGTCGGTGGACGGGTTGGTGGCATTGCCGGTCTCGCCGGTCCGGAACCCCTTGGATGCGACGATCTTCGACACGTTGGTGGCAAGACCGTCGACGGTGCCCGAGTTGATCACGTCCACCGTGTATTGGCTCGGCACGAACTTCTTTTCGCCCGTACCGTTCTTCTCTCCGAGCAACCCATCGGTGAATGCCTTGACGGCCGCCGGGTCCACCTCGACCACGCTCTGGGTGCCGTCGTCGCTCCAGCCTTGCTCGGTGACCACCGGGATGGTCGCGAACTGCACGCGTCCGCCGGACAGATCCTTGAGCTGCTCCACGAACTTGATGATGTCCCAGTCCTGGTCGATCACCACCGAACGTGACACCGCGTTCTCGAGATCGCCGAGTTTTCCGGGGTTGGACAAAGTGCCTGCCGACAGCACCTTCTGGGCCAGCGATGCCATGAAGACCTGCTGCCGCACGATGCGGTCGAGGTCGCCGCGGGGCAGATCGTGGCGTTGCCGGACGAAACTCAGCGCCTCTGGTCCGTCGAGTGTCTGGCGGCCGGCGGGGAAGTCCGCACCGGAAAACGGTTCGGAGACCGGCGCCTTGAGGCACACGTCCACACCGCCCACCGCGTCGGTGAGCAGGACGAAGCCGAGTAGCCCCACCTCGGCATAGTGGTCGACCTCGACACCCGTCAGGTCGGCGACCGTGGTGATGAGTGCGTCGCGTCCCGCCTGGACGGACTTCTTGTCGGCCTGCTCGAGATCCATCCCGTCGTTGACCAGGGCCTCGCGCCGGGCTTCTTTGGATGAGCCGTACGCCGAGTTGATCTTGGTCTTCCCGATGCCGGGCACCTCGACGTATGAGTCGCGGGGGATCGACATGGCCGTCGCGGAGGACCCGTCGTTCGGGATGCGGATCAACAAGATGGTGTCGGTGTTGGTCGCCACCTCGTCAGCGGAGTGCAGTTGCGCCAGTTCTTTTTCCGACAGCGGGTTGCCCTGGGCATCGGTTCGCGAGTCGGTGCCGACCATGAGGATGTCGACGGCTCCGTCCTTACCGCTGCCCAGGCTCAGACCACCCAGTTTGGTGATGCTGTTCTCCAGGTCGGTCATCTGGTTCCACGCATATCCGGTGGCGATCAGCACCAGCACCGACACGCCCGCCGCGATGATGCGCGTCAGCGGTCGCCCAGAGTGTGCCGGAGTAGGGGAGGCCGGCGCCGGTTCACGCGGCGGTCGCCCGCCCGCGTCGGCGCGGGACCTCGGTGCCCGACCCGGTTGATCACGGCGCTGTGACCGTGCGACCCGTGCACTCGGTGGGGAGGCGCCGTCTCCGCGCCTGGGTCGGGGCGCGTCGGGGGGCAGGGGGTCGCGCGGCACCCGTCGGCGTGAGGTCTCATCGGCTCGGGGCCTACGGGGAACGTCCGATTCGGTGCCGCGGGGACGTCGCCGTCCGCCGGTGGGACCCTCACCTGGAAGGGGCCGCTGATGACGGCCGCCGGTGGAGTTGAGGCGTCGCCCGCCTGACGGTCGATCCGAAGATGGACGGTCCACGGCGGTGAGCGCTCCTAACGGGTAGTGGACGGATGGCATCGGATGGAGCACGCCGCATCACCGGGAGAGTGCACCTGTTGAAGTAGTGGCAATGTTACGTGCGAACCTGTCTCCGCTCTGGGATGCCGGAAGCGGCGTGTACCGGACCGCCGCGACGCGCAGGAGTGTGAATCTCGCCGTGCGAATGGCAGAGCACCTACGCAACCGGACATGATGGACCCATGGGTACAGGTGTGCGCTCTGTCATCGTGACCGGCGCCGGGGGGCAATTGGGCAAACAGTTGAGTACGCGCGCCGAGGGCGCGGTACGTGCTTTGACGTCGGCCGATCTGGACATCACCGACGAGGAGTCGGTGCAGTCGGTACTCGGTGACATCGGCCCGGGGGACGTGGTGATCAACTGTGCGGCCTACACCGCTGTCGATGCCGCCGAAGACGACCGGGAGACCGCGATGGCGGTCAACGGCAAGGGGCCCGGCCACATCGCCCGGCTCACCGCCCGTACGGGTGCGCACCTCGTCCACATCTCGACCGACTATGTCTTCACGGGGGTTGCGTCGGGCCCGCTCGAACCGGACGACCCCACCGGCCCGGCCTCGGTCTACGGCATCAGCAAACTCGCGGGGGAGGAGGCGGTGCGGTCGGCGGACGCCGACGCCACGATTGTTCGCACCGCATGGGTGTACACCGGCATGCCCGACTCGTCGGACTTCGTCAGCACGATGCGCCGACTGGAATCGCAGCGCGACACCGTCTCGGTGGTCACCGATCAGGTCGGTTCCCCGACGTACTCCGCCGATCTGGCCGACGGGCTGCTCGAACTCGCCGAACAGGTCGTCCACGGCGACTCGGGGGCCCGGAGAGCGACGCTGCACGCTTCGAACGCCGGCAGCTGCAGCTGGTTCGATCTGGCCCAGGCAGTCTTCGCCGAGATCGGGGCCGATCCGGCCCGGGTCCTGCCCACCACCTCCGCCGATTTTCCTCGGCCCGCGCCCCGCCCCGCGTATTCGGTGTTGTCGGGACGGGCGTGGCAGGAGGCCGGTCTCACCCCGCTGCGAGAGTGGCGGTCGGCGTTGTCTGCGGCGCTGCACGTTCGGTGAGCTCGGACGACGGACTGTCCCACGGGGTGCCCGGCGACCCAGTGGTCTCCGGTTACGCTGAGCCGGTGACGACTGAGCCGGTTCCCGAGCGATTCGCAGTGGTGACGGTGACGTACTCGTCAGGCGAGTATCTGTCCCGTTTCATCCAGACGCTCGAACACGCATCGACCACCCTCCCGACGGTGATCCTCGCCGACAACGGTTCCGATGACGGCGCCCCTGAGGCGGCCGCAGAGAAGTACGACCACGTGTCGCTGCTGTACACGGGCGGAAACATCGGCTACGGAGGCGCGGTCAACCGCGCGGTCGCCGAGATCGATCCCTCCATCGAGTTCGTGGTGGTGGCCAATCCCGATGTCGAGTGGGGGCCCGGTTCCATCGATCAACTCCTCGAGGCAGCAGAGCGATGGCCGCAGGCCGGGGCACTGGGACCGCTGATCCACGAGCCCGACGGCAGCATCTATCCGTCGGCCCGCCGGGTGCCCGACATCGTGTCGGGGACAGGGCACGCGGTCCTCGGAACGGTCTGGAAGTCCAACCCGTGGACTGCCGCCTACCGGCAGGCGGACGAGGACATCTCCGAGCGGCCGGTCGGGTGGCTGTCCGGGTCATGTCTGCTGCTCCGTCGTCGCGCGTTCGATGCCATCGACGGATTCGACTCGCGCTACTTCATGTACATGGAGGACGTGGACCTCGGCGACCGGCTCGGCCGCGCCGGCTGGCTCAATGTCTACGTGCCAGACGCGGAGGTCCTGCATGCCAAGGGGCACGCCGCCGGCCGCAATCCCGAGCTGATGCTCCCCGCGCACCACCGCAGTGCCTACCGATTCCAGGCCGACCGTCACCCGCATTGGTGGCAAGCGCCCCTGCGGCTCGCACTCCGTGCCGGTCTCGGTGCGCGCTCGGCGGTTGTCGTGGCTGCGGCAAAACGAGCTCAACGACGTGAGAAGTCCCCAACCGGATCGGCGAAAGGTACTCCGTGACCACCATCGACACCGCCCAGACGACCAACGACGACCCGGCGCGGCACAGCGACGTCCAGGCGGTGATCTTGGTGGGCGGCAAGGGAACCCGCCTGCGGCCACTCACCCTGTCTGCCCCCAAGCCGATGCTCCCGACCGCGGGACTTCCGTTCCTCACCCACCTCCTCGCGCGGATCAGCGCGGCGGGGATCACCAGGATCGTGCTCGGCACCTCGTTCAAATCCCAAGTGTTCGAACAGTATTTCGGTGACGGATCGAAGATGGGGTTGTCCATCACGTACGTCCACGAGTCCGAGCCACTCGGTACCGGCGGCGGCATCCGTAACGTGCTCTCCGAGCTGACCGCGGAAAACATTCTCGTGTTCAACGGAGATGTGTTGTGCGGCACCGACGTCCGGGCGGTTCTCGACACCCACCAGACCTCCGGGGCGGAGGTGACCCTGCATCTGGTCCGGGTGGGCGACCCACGTGCCTTCGGGTGTGTGCCGACCGACGACACCGGCAGGGTGACCGCATTCCTCGAGAAGACCCAGGATCCCCCGACGGACCAGATCAACGCGGGCTGCTACGTCTTCAAGCGGTCGGTCATCGAGTCCATCCCGGACGATCGGCCGGTGTCGGTGGAGCGTGAGGTGTTCCCGCAACTCCTCGCCGACGACCACCATGTCCAGGGCCACGTCGACTCCGGTTACTGGCGCGACATGGGAACTCCCGAGGACTTCGTGCGTGGCTCGGCCGACCTGGTCCGCGGGATCGCGCCTTCGCCGGCACTCACCGGTCCGCGCGGCGAATCGTTGGTGCACGAAGGCGCCGGCGTGGGGCCGGGTGCACTTCTGATCGGCGGCACAGTGGTCGGACGCGGTGCGGAGATCGGTGCGGGCGCACGCCTCGACGGCGCCGTGATCTTCGACGGAGCCGTGGTGGAGGCCGGCGCGGTGATCGAACGCAGCATCATCGGCTTCGGCGCGCGCATCGGACCCCGCGCCCTCGTCCGCGACGGGGTGATCGGTGACGGCGCCGACATCGGGGCGCGCTGTGAGTTGCTCCGTGGCGCGCGTGTGTGGCCTGGTGTGACCATCCCCGACGGTGGCCTGAGGTTCTCGACCGATGTCTGAGACGTCTCCCAGCTTCAAACGCTTTGTCGCCATAGGAGATTCGTTCGCCGAGGGCGTGGGAGACGTCGAACCCCGCTGCCCGAACGGGGTGCGCGGCTGGGCCGATCGGGTCGCGGAGGTGATGGCCAGGGAGGACCCCGAGTTCCGGTACGCGAATCTGGCTATCCGCGGACGGCTGATGCCCGCGGTACTCGGCGAACAACTAGAGCCCGCCCTGGCGATGAAACCGGACCTGGCGACCATCTGCGCAGGGGCCAACGATCTGCTTCGTCCCAGCGTCGACATCGACGCGTTGATCGAGTCGTACGACGCGGCGGTCGGCCGGCTCCAGGACGCAGGCGCGACCGTGATCGCTTTCACCGCGTACGACACCGGAGGGAAATCCGTCTTCGGCGCACTGCGCGGCCGGTTCGCTGTCTTCAACGAGTTGCTGCGCGAGGTCGTGGAGGAGCGCAACCTCGTGCTCGTCGACTTCTGGCGGATGCGGATCTTCCGCGAGCGTCGCATGTGGGAGTTCGACCGGATGCACATGTCGTCGGCCGGCCACGTCTACATGGCGATCGAGGTGCTGCGGGCGCTCGGCATCGAGCACGATCTCGTCCCGGTGGATTTCGGTCCGGCGCAACTGGTCTCGCCGACCCAGCGGCGCCGCGAGGGTCGTCAGTGGACGGTCGAGTACGCGATCCCGTGGGTCGGCCGTCGACTCCGTGGGGTCTCCACCGGCGACACGATCGCACCGAAGTATCCCGAGTTGACCGCGATGGCGCCCAGCGCCGACTGACTCGACCTCCCGCTAACCCTCGGCAGGTGGGGCAGACCGCTCAGCCGAGGTCCGTGCGTGCCTTGGCCGCTGCGAGCAGGCCCCGGCCGAGCGGGATCACCACCGGGAGCAGTGTGTCGTCATCGGCGATGAGCAAGGCGCCCTCACGCGCGGCCTGGGCCGCGGGATCGGTGCTGGCAGGATCTGCGACCGTGCCGTCGGCCGACGCGTTGTGCACGATGAGGATTCCTCCGCCGCGCAGCAGACGCAGGCCCTCGGCGACGTAGCGCGGTTGATCGGTCACCGCGCCGTCGACGAACACCAGGTCGTAGCTCGCGTCGGCGAGGCGGGGGAGCACCTCGGCTGCCCGACCGTTGATCAACCGGGTCCGCGACGCGCTGATCCCGGCGGTGGTGAAGGCAAGTCTCGCTGCCCGGTGGTACTCGGCCTCGGCGTCGATGGTGGTCAGGACGCCGTCGGTCCGCATGCCATTGAGCAACCACAGCCCGCTGATACCTGCGCCGGTACCCACCTCGACAACCGCTTTCGCATCGACCAATCGCGCCAGCAGCGACAGGGTTGCACCGACTGCCGGGGTGATCGCCGGCGCACCCAACTCGTCGGAACGTTCACGAGCGAGGCGCAGTGCCTCGTCTTCGACGATCGCGGATTCGGCGTAGCGGCTCAGCACGGCCGGGTCGATGGCGGGACCGGACGCTCCGGACGGGGCAGTCGCATCTGGATCGGCGGGGGAGCTGTGGTCGGACACAGGGTCGAGGTTAACTCCGGGGTCACCGATAGGGTCGCAGGCGCGCTGAGCAGCGATTCTGCCGCAGCGAGGGCCGCCACACTCTCAGGTAACACTCAGCCCGCTCATAGTGCCCGCACACCCCCGTCGGACAAGGTCATAGGGGAACAACGAGGCAGGCTTTGATGTTGACCGAACTGGGTATGAATACTTCAGCGAATCAGCTAAAAGGGTGCGAACCAATGACCGTCCACCGACGGTCCGCGGAGAAAGTGGAGCTGACCGTGGCTGATGTCAACCGAGACGCCGACAACACCGGGACCGACGCAGTCGTGGGCGAGTTCGATCTCGCCCGGGAAGACGCGGTCGATGCGGTGGTGCCCGAGTCCGGGACGGCGCGGTTCGATGCCACCGGTGACACGGCTCTGATGCCGGCGTGGGACGACCTGGTTCGTGAACATGCCGACCGCGTGTACCGCCTCGCCTACCGGCTTTCCGGTAATCAGCACGACGCCGAAGACCTCACCCAGGAGACATTCATCCGGGTGTTCCGATCGCTGTCGAGTTACCGGGCCGGAACGTTCGAGGGCTGGCTGCACCGCATCACCACCAACCTGTTCCTGGACATGGTGCGTCGCCGCAACAAGATCCGCATGGAGGCACTGCCCGAGGACTACGAGCGCGTGCCGGGCAACGACCCCAATCCCGAGCAGATCTTCCACGACGCGAACCTCGACCCCGACCTGCAGACCGCCCTCGATTCGTTGGCCCCGGAGTTCCGTGCAGCGGTGGTGCTCTGCGACATCGAAGGATTGTCGTACGAGGAGATCGCCGCGACGCTCGGAGTCAAACTCGGAACAGTCCGTAGCCGGATCCACCGAGGTCGCCAAGCCATCCGAGACAACCTCGCGGCCAGCGGCCACCACTCCGGTCGATCGGTTCTCGCTCACGATTTCTGAGCGCGGTCGCCGGACATCGGGCGCGTTGATGGGAACTCCGCCGCCGCGCTGACCGTTCTTCTTCCAGGAAATCCGTCCGTTTCGATGGGTTTCGTGCGGCGTGGAATGGCCGCAGTCCGTACAGTCGAGTCCGGGCATCGAGTAGACGGCAGCGGAAGGGGCGATCGTGATGAGCGACCACACACCCGACGACTCCGCCGACGAGACGGTCGACGCGCGAGACGAGTCCAGGGGCATGCGCAATCGGCGCCGCGTCCTGGGGTGGTTGCCGACCTCGGCGATGGTCACCACCAACAAGAACTATCGGGCCCCCGGCACGCAGGGTGGTCGCAAGTTCCTGTCGACCGAACACCTCGCGACCGAGGCTGTCGCTGCTTACGTCGACGGCGAATTGCGGATGAACGCCTACATGCGAGCGTCTCAGCATCTCGAGATGTGTGCCCAGTGCCGTGCAGAGGTCGAGGCGCAGAGTGCGGCACGGTCGGCGCTCCGGCGCTCCGGCGAGATCCCAATGCCTGCGCGACTACTCGGCGAACTCAATCAGATCCCGACGCGGGAGATCGACCTCCGCGCGGCAGGTGATGCCGGTACGCAGGCCAAGGCCGATTCCCACCTCGACGCACCCGGATTCCCCGTTCATCGCGGTCAGCGGCGACGCGATCGTTAGCGACTGTGCCAGGTAGCCTCGGTGAGGATCTCACCGGCGCCGCCGGAGTGATCCTCCAGCGATCAGCCGCAAGCGAGGGGTTCGAGTTTTTCATGACACCGGTGACACGGGCGGGCCGATGACCGAGACCGACAAGCACGGCTCCACGCCATCATCGAATCCCTACACGGCTCCGCCTGCCGCCGGCACAGGCGGTCAGGCACCTCGACTCGCGCCCCGGCCCAACGATCATCCTCCTGTTCCCGAGCGAACGGCCGCCGTCTTCGGTAGGCCCGAGGGGGTCACAGGGGCCTTCGCTGCCCCGGAGTATGCCCGGAGTCGTCCCCAGCAGCCCGTGGTCGCCAACCCGGACCCGGTGTTGCGCGAGGCCTTTTCTCGACCTGAGGGTGCCGGCACCCTGCAACGCGACCCTGATTCCCGCTTCGGGGAATCAGAGGAACCCGAGTCCACACGTGACCCCTGGCGGGACCCGGACGCTCCGGCGCAACTGAGTTCGCCTGCTGTGGACACCCCGCCGCCTGCCGAACCCACGGTGCCCGGACGCAAACTCGGTGTCCGCGAAGTACTCTTCGACCGCAAGGTCAGCTGGCGGGCCCTGACCGTGCTGGCCGTGATCGCGCTGGTGGTCGGGGTGATCGGTGGTGTGGTCGGCCGGGTCACCGCGGAGGTCACCGAACCCCTTCATTCGAATACCGTCAGCCTCTCGGGCAGCGATGACGACAACGAAGACGAACCACGTAGTCAGGTCGCCCGCGTCGCCGAAGCAGTGGAAAAAGCGGTGGTGATGGTCGATGTCCGGTTGCCGAACGGCGGGGGAACCGGATCCGGTGTGGTGATCGACAAGGCCGGCTACATCGTCACGAACAACCACGTGATCTCCATGGCGGCGAATGACCGCAGCGCGAAGCTAGAGGTGGTGTTCTCCGACCGCACCCGCGTTCCCGCCCGCATCGTGGGCCGCGACATCCGCACCGACCTCGCCGTGCTCAAGGTCGACGGGGTCGACAACTTGACGGTTGCCAAATTGGGCGACTCGGACAAACTCCAGATCGGCGAAGAGGTGGTGGCGTTCGGCGCGCCGCTGGGACTCGATCGCACGGTCACCAGCGGGATCATCAGTGCCACCAACCGGGCTGTACCGCTGCGGCCCGACGAGACGTCCGACACCGACGCGGTCATCGATGCCATCCAGACCGATGCCGCGATCAACCCGGGTAACTCGGGCGGGCCCTTGGTCGACGACCAGGGCCGGGTGATCGGCATCAACACGGCCGGCCTGGCTCCGGGCGGCGGATCCATCGGTCTGGGCTTCGCCATTCCGGTCAACGAGTTCCTCCCCGTCGCGCAGTCCCTGATCAAGGACGGCCGAGTGGTGCACGCGCAGATCGGTGTCAACGCCAGTTCGGTTCGTAATGACAGGGTGCTCGGAGCGCAGGTGCGCAACGTCGTGGAGGCATCACCTGCCGCGGCGGCCGGTATCCGCGAGGGCGACGTCATCACCAAGTTCGGCGATCGTGTCATCGAGGATGCCGATGAGCTGACCGTGGCCGTCCGTACGTCGAAGATCGGCACGCCGGTGCCGTTCCAGTACTGGCGCGACGGACGCACCTTCGACGGCACCATCACACCCGCCGCGGACTAGACCCAGCTGTGCTGCCGACCGCCCACAGTGACTTGGCAGCCCGTTCGATTCGACAGAGCCGCCGAGGCCAGTAACCTGGAACGGTGTTCAGCAGTGTTGGTTGGGGTGAGATCGCGATCTTGATGATCGCCGGCTTGGTGATCCTCGGGCCCGAGCGTCTCCCGGGTGCGGTGACCTGGGCGATGAAGTCGGTGCGCCAGGTTCGTGACTACGCCACCGGGGCCACCGCGCAGCTCAAGGAAGACCTCGGCCCCGAGTTCGACGATCTGCGCAAACCACTGTCCGACCTGAACGAGCTGCGCGGTATGACCCCTCGATCGGTGATCACCAAGCACCTCCTCGATGGCGATGATTCCTTCTTCACCGGAAAGTTCGATTCCGGCGACGCCAAGATCAAACCGGTCTCCCAGCCACTGCCGACCACGGACGAGAACTCACAGGTGATCTCGCTGAACAAGGCAGGTATCGAGCCGTCGAAGCCCGAGGCTCTGGGCGCAGGCACCTCCACGACGTCCCCCGTGGCCGCCGATGCCGACAACGTCGCGCCGGCGCCCTCAGGCGTCGAGCGCTGGGACGCCACCTGAGTCAGCTCATTCCAGGTCAGGTGCGCAGGCGCCGGTACGACCGCGCCGACAGAGCGATGAACACCGCACTGATCAGCAGTGGCCAACCCACAGCGAGGGGGATGGCCCACTCGGTCAACGGCCCCTCGGTGAGTCCGGTCGGATTCCCGCACAGATCGCGAACAGCGGTGGCGGTGGCGGAGATCGGGTTCCACGCCGCGATCGCTCCCAGCCAGCCCGGCATCGTCTCCGCGGACACCACCGCGGTCGACAAGAATCCCACCGGCCAGACCAGAACCTGAACGGCAGACGTCGCAGCGCTGCCGTGAAAGGTGAGGCCGAGGAAGATGCCCACCCACAGCAGCGCGAAACGCAGGAGCAACAGCAATGCGACGGCGGCCAGGGCAGAACCGACTTCGGCACCGATTGTCCACCCGATGAGCAGACCTCCGACGATCAGGACAGCAAGCTCGACGACCGAGTTGATCATGTCGGCGCCGACGCGCCCGAGTGAGACCGCGGATCTGCTGATCGGCATCGATCGGAACCTGTCCGTGATCCCCTTCCGGGCATCCGCGGACATGGCCGAGGTGGTGGACTCGACACCGAACATCATCGTCATGGTCAGCATGCCGGGCAGCAGGAAGTCGATGTAGTCACCGCGGTCGGACCCGCCGGTCCCCGGGATCTCGATTGCGCCGCCGAACAGGAACCCGAAGATCAGCAACAGCATGATCGAGAACATCAGGCCGAAGATCGGGGTCCACGGATCTTTCACCCAGTGGGCGAGGTTTCGTCGGGTGATGACCCAGGCGTGCGTGAACAGTGCCGGCGTGGTGGCGATGGGCTGCGTCGATGTCATTTGTCGCCTCCGGTGAGATCCGTTGCTTCCGTGGGCCTTTGGGGTGGTTCCGTAGCGCTGTGGTTTCCCTCTTCTGTGCCGCTGCCGCTGCCGCTGCCGCTGCCGGTGAGGTGCAGGAACACCTCGTCGAGTGTGGGTCGGCGCAGTGTCAGGTCGATGGGTGTGATGCTCGCGGCCTCGAGCGCATGCACCACCGTGGCCAAACCGATGACCGCGGAGTCGATTTCGAACGTCGCCGAGTGTGTGTACGCGTCAACCGAGGTCGCGGGGCTTCCGACGGCGTCGGCCAGGCTGGAGGTGAGCCGGTCGAGCGAATCGTCGGCTGTCACGGTCACGGTCACCCGATCGCCGCCGATGCGGCGCTTGAGTTCGTCAGGTGAGCCCTCGGCGATCACACGCCCGTGATTCATCACCGAGATACGGGCGGCCAATTGGTCGGCCTCGTCGAGATACTGAGTGGTGAGCAGCACCGTGGTCCCTGCTGCGGCGACCTCACGGACGGTGCGCCACACGTCATTTCGCCCGCGAGGGTCCAGGCCGGTGGTCGGTTCGTCGAGGAACAGGACGGCAGGCGTCAGGACCAGTCCTGCCGCGATGTCGAGGCGTCGCCGCATCCCGCCGGAGTAGCTGGACACCGACCGTCCTGCGGCATCGGTCAGGCCGAAGCTTTCGAGCAACTCGTCGGCCCGCGCGCTCGCCCTGTTCTTGGTGAGCCCGAAGAGGCGGCCGAACATCACCAGGTTCTGGCGTCCGGTGAGCAGTTCGTCGACGGCCGCGTTCTGCCCGACCAAGCCGATCGCGCGTCTGACCGACCCGGCCCCGCCGCCGACGTCGTGGCCGGCCACCGTGGCGACTCCGGCGTCCAGGTCGATGAGGGTGGCCAGGGCCCGCGCGGCCGTGCTCTTGCCGGCCCCGTTGGGACCGAGCAGGCCGTGGATGGTGCCGGCTTCCACGGTGAGGTCGAAGCCGTCGAGGGCGCGGGTGTTGCCGTAGCGCTTGTGGAGGCCGATCGCTGAAATTGAAGGAGGTGACGTCATCGGATCCTTACTTCGTATGGTGTACGAGGTTGAGTGCGAAAGTTCACCGTACACCACACGGGGATAGTGTGGGCGGATGGAAGACGCAGCCGAACAACCACCGAACGTCGACCGGACCCTGACTCTGCTGTGGCGGTCGAAGGTGGGGGAGCCGCAGGGGACGCGCGGCCCTCGGCAAAGGGTCAGTGTCGACGAGGTGGTCGCCGCCGGGATCGCGACTGCGGACGAGGAAGGGTTGGCCGCGTTCTCCATGCGCAAGGTGGCCGAACGCGTCGGCCTCGGCGTGATGTCGGTGTACACGTACGTGCCGGGCAAGTCCGAGCTCATCGGGTTAATGGTGGACGAGGTGGCCGGAGAGGTCGACTATCCGCCGCACCGCGGTGACCTGCGCGAACGGATGACCGCCATCGCACGGCAGCTATGGGACGAGTATCACCGGCACCCGTGGTTGCTGCACGTGCAGAAGAGCCGCCCCTGGATCGGACCCCACGCATCGGCGCGGTACGAATGGCAGCTCGCGGCCATCGAAGGGATCGGTCTGGACGATCTGGAGATGGATGCCACGCTCGCGGTCATCGCAGGCTTCACCGAGAGCGCTGCCCGCTCGTCGATCGAAGCTGCCCGGGCGCGTACCGAGTCCGGGATGTCAGACGAACAGTGGTGGGAGATCAACGCGCCCGTGCTCGCCCGATTGATGGACGGAGACGACTATCCGGTGTCCGGCCGGGTCGGTACGGCAGTGGGTGCGGAATACCAGTCCATCGGTAGTCCGGAGCGGTCGTTCGAGTTCGGGCTCGCTCGGATCATCGACGGCGTCGAGGCGTTGCTGGATCGCTGAAACCCCGGGCTGAGTGCGTCAGTTGCGCCGAGTGGTGTCGATCCCGAGGTTCATCCCGGCCAGTCCCCGCTTGCGGATGGCCAGGCGATCGGCCACTTGACGCAGTGCTGCGCCGGCGGCGGAATCAGGTGACGAGAGGACCAACGGAACTCCCGCGTCTCCGCCCTCGCGCAGAGCCGGGTCGAGCGGGATCTGGCCGAGGAGGGGTACCTCCGCGCCGACGGCGATGGTCAGACGCTCGGACACCCGGGCTCCACCACCGGAACCGAAGGGCTCGATCCGGCTTCCGTCGGGGAGTTCCATCCACGACATGTTCTCCACGACACCCATGATCTTCTGGCGGGTCTGCAATGCGATGGCGCCGGCGCGTTCTGCCACCTCGGCTGCGGCCTGCTGCGGCGTGGTGACCACCAGGATCTCGGCGCCGGGGATGAGCTGCGCCACCGAGATTGCCACATCGCCGGTGCCGGGCGGCAGGTCGAGGAGGAGGATGTCCAGATCGCCCCAGAAGACGTCGGCGAGGAACTGTTGCAGAGCACGGTGCAGCATCGGTCCGCGCCAGACGACGGGGGTGTTGCCACTGGTGAACTGGGCGATCGAGATGAACTTCACGCCATGACTCATCGGCGGCATGATCATCTTCTCGACCTGGGTGGGTTTTGCGTCGTTGCCGAGCATCCGTGGCACCGAGTGGCCGTAGATGTCTGCGTCGAGCACGCCCACCTTGAGGCCCCGATCAGCAAGTGCGGCAGCAAGATTCACCGTGACGCTGGACTTGCCGACACCACCTTTGCCCGAGGCGACCGCGTAGACCCGGGTGAGTGAGCTCGGCTGGGCGAAGGGGATGACGGGTTCGGCGCGATCACCGCGCAAACTCTTGCGGAGTTCGGTGCGTTGCTCGTCGTTCATCACATCGAGCTCCACCGACACCGATCCGACCCCCGGCACGTCGGCCGCCGCCGCGGTGACCCGTTCGGTGATCTCGGTGCGCAGCGGGCAACCCGAGGTGGTGAGGTAGATACCGATACCCACACTGGAGTCGTCGGCGACGGTGATGGATTTGACCATGCCGAGTTCGGTGATCGGTTTACCGATCTCGGGGTCGTTCACCTTGGCCAGCGCGGCGCGAATCGATGATTCGGTCGGCAACGTTGCTTGTGTCATCAGCCCCGAGTTTACGCGCGCATCAACCTCCCGCCCCCACGGGCTGCCACTGCGAGCGCGGGCGTGCTATCTCGCCGGCGGCGGTGGTGGCGGGAGCGTGGGCAGCACGATCGTCGGCAGGCAGATGATCGGGCACGGTGTGGGCGTGGTGGTGGAGGGTTTGGACGACGACGGGCTCTCACTCGGCGGAGCACTGCTGCTCGGCGAGGTGGACGACGACGTGCTCGGTGGGGTCGACGAACCCGACGTCGGCGCGGGCAGGGGACCGGTGTCGGTGGGGGTGACGCCCGTTGCGTAACCGGCCGCCCACGCCAGCACGTTGGCCGCGTACTCGGCGGAGTGGTTGTAGCGCATGACCGCGCTGACCTTGGTCTTCTCGGCCATGATGTCGGTGACTCCGGCACAGAGGTAACGGCCTGCGGAGTAGGTGGCGTCGAAGATGTTGTTCGGGTCGGACTTGCCGTCACCGTTCGCGTCGCTGCCCCACGACGCCCAGGTCGAAGGGATGAACTGCATCGGTCCCATGGCCCGGTCGTGGCCGGCGTCGCCGTCGAGACGTCCTCCGTCGGAGTCGACGATCACCTCGTTACCGGCGAGGGTGCCGTTCAGGATGGGACCTGCGATGGGGGTCACCGTGGTTCCGGAGCTGTCGACATTGCCGTTACCGGCATGCCCCGACTCGATACGGCCGATGCCTGCGAGCAGGAACCAAGGCAGTTTGCACTGGGGCGACTCTGCGCCGACCCGCTGTTCGGCCAGCTTGTAGGCCTGCAACACGATGCCGGGGATACCCAGAGGTCCGTCGGGAAGTGCTGCCGCCCTCATCCGGGGGACTGCCAACGGATCCGGCATCGCGGGAAGCGCCGGGCTGACCGCCGGGGGACGGAACTCGAGTTCGGGCCGGGCCGGGATGGGAAGGATCTCCGGGGCGGCCGCCGCGACCGTCTGATCCGCCGACACGACGGTGAGGGTGGGCGCGGGTCCGATGTGCGCGCTCGACGAGACCGCGGCCATCAATCCCACTCCGATGACAGCACACCCGGTGAGCAGCTGAACGCGTCCCCACCGCACGGAGGAGAGGTCGAAAGCATGCTTCGACGGCTCTGTTTCCTGGCTCCCGCCCTTGCCCAAACGACCCCAGCGCACTTTCGGCACTCCTGTTGACTCCCCGACCCCGAACATCACGAACTGATTGTGACCCACGATACATATTCGTTATCGATGCCCGCGGGCGAACCATACTTATTGACCGGATCGGCGTGCGTTCGCCGGCGGGCTCGGCGTGGTCGGGAGGGGTCGGGGAGGGTCGACCGTCAGACGAGTGGACCCGGCAGGGGAACGGGGTCAGTTCCCGTCGTCGCGCTTCTTGTCTCCGCGTTTGCGGTCGTCGCCCTTCTTGGGCTCGTCACGTTTGCGCTGGTCGCCGAGGATCCGCTCGGTGAGTTCGGTCAGCAGGTCGTCGAGCTCGCGGCGCAGGTAGTCGCGGGAGACGGTGTCGCCGACGGCCAGGCGTACCGCGGCCAGCTCCCGCGCCAGGAACTCGGTGTCCGCCTTGGTCTGTTCGGCCCGCATCCGGTCCTCTTCGAGTGAGACCTTGTCCCGGTTCTCCTGCCGATTCTGGGCCAGCAGGATCAGCGGCGCGGCGTAGGCCGCCTGGGTCGAGAACGCCAGGTTGAGCAGGATGAACGGGTAGGGATCCCACTGCAGGCTGATCACGGCGAGGTTGAGGAAGATCCACACGATCACCAGGGCGGTCTGGATGGCGAGGTACCGGCCGGTGCCGAGGAAGCGGGCGATGCGTTCGCTGTAGACACCGACAAGGTCGCTGTCGAGGTTCAGTTTCGGCATCCACCGGCGGGTTTCGGTGGGGGTGTCGAGACGGCGGGCCGACCGCGACGACTGGCGCTCGGCCCGGCCCGACGCAGCGCGGTCGCGGTCCATGGGCCCCGTCATCGTGGCCCCTCCGTGGTCAGCTCGTCCTCACCCTCGGTTTCTCGCCAGTCCTCGGGCAGCAGGTGGTCGAGGAGGTCGTCGACCGTCACCGCGCCAAGCAGATGACCGTCGTCGTCGATGACCGGACCGCACACGAGGTTGTAGGTGGCGAAATACCGGGTCACTTTCTCGAGAGAGTCCTCGGAGCCCAGATGCGGCAATCTGTCGTCGATGATGCCGCCGACGAGGTTGGCCGGCGGTTCGCGAAGCAGGGCCTGGATGTGCACGCAGCCGAGGTACTTTCCTGTCGGGGTGGCGGTTGGTGGTCGCACCACGAAGGTGAGCGACGCCGACGCCGGGGTGAGATCTGGATTGCGTGCCCGGGCCAGGGCTTCGGCGATGGTGGTGGAGGCGGTGACCACCAACGGCTCGGTGGTCATCAGACCACCTGCGGTGTCCGGTGAATGCAACATGAGTCGACGAACCGGCTCGGATTCCTGGGGATCCATCAACTGCAACAGCGCCTCGGCCTCGGAATCCGGGAGTTCACCGAGCAGGTCGGCGGCATCGTCGGGGTCCATCGCCTCGAGTACGTCCGCGGCCCGTTCGACCTCCATGTGCCCGAGCAGGTCCGTCTGGTCGTCGGTGGGCAACTCCTGCACCACGTCGGCCAGCCGTTCGTCATCGAAGGCCGACGCGATCTCCTGGCGGCGTTTCGACGGCAGTTCCCGGAGTGCGTGGGCGACGTCCGCAGCCCGCATGCCGTCGAACTGAGACAGGATCTGGGTGACGCCCTGACCGGGCAGCGACAGCGCGCTCTGGGTGAGTCCGAGTACGTGATTCCATTCCACGACATGGGTTTCCCCGCGTCGACCGAGCCGCGACCGTGCACCGCGAACGGCGACCCGGGAGATCACCCAGTCGCGGGTGCGGCGACGTTCGATCGCCAGGTCGACCACCGTGAGGTCATGACCACGAAGGTGCTCGAGATCCGGATCATCCACTTGCACACGCGATTCCACGATCTGACCGAGAACCAGCGCCTCGCCGGGACGCAGGATGAGGCGTCGCAGACTGACCGTTCCGGTGTTGAGCGTCACAGATGTCGGCTCGATTGCCGTGACGCGCAACATCGGAACGAAGATGCGCCGACGGGTGGTCAGTTCCACCGCCAAGCCCAGAACCCGGGGTTGGCCGGTTCCGAATCGGATCGACACCACCACATCTCGGACACGGCCGATGGATTCACCATCGGGGCCGAGTACCGCCAGACCGGCCAGCCTGGCCACGAACGCCTTGCTCACCGCTGCCATGGCTGTAAGGGTAGTGGTCGCGAGCCCCGGTCGACGACAAAGGAGTCCCATGCCAGCCTCTGACACCGCGATCCGACGGTCGGTGCTGGCCGTACCCGCCAGCAGTCCGAAGATGCTGACCAAGGCGCGGGGGCTGCCCGCAGACGAGGTCTTCCTCGATCTGGAGGACGCGGTGGCGCCCTCGGTGAAAGAGGCCGCACGCGCGTCGGTCATCGCGGCGCTGGGCGCGGCGGACTGGTCCGGGCAACAGCGGGTGGTCCGGGTCAACGACTGGACCACACCGTGGACCGTCGACGACGTGGTCACCGTGGTCAAGGGCGCCGGCGCTCACCTCGACTCCATCCTGCTGCCGAAGGTCACCTCGGCTGCGCAGGTCACCGCACTCGACCTGATGCTGGGCCAACTCGAGTCGGGTTGTGGTCTGTCGGCGGGGAAGATCGGGATCCAGGCCCAGATCGAGAACGCCGCCGGATTGACATGCATCAACGAGATCGCTTCGGCCAGTCCGCGGTTGCGCTCGTTGGTCCTGGGACCCGCCGACATGATGGCCAGTCTCGGTATGCGGTCGCTGGCCGTCGGTGAACAGCCCCAGGGCTATCTGAAAGGCGATGCGCATCACCACGTGTTGATGACCATCCTCGTCGCCGCTCGCACTCACGGTCTGCAGGCGATCGACGGTCCCTACCTGAAAATCGATGACGCAGCGGGTTTTAGGACAGTCGCCGAGTCCTCGGCGGCGCTCGGCTACGACGGCAAGTGGGTGGTGCACCCGAGCCAGATCCATGTCGCAAACGAGGTGTTTCGGCCGCGGCAGGCCGACTACGACGACGCCGAGGAATTGCTCGACGCCTATGCACACGCGGCGACCGCCGAAGGTGGCGAACGCGGCGCCGTCCGGTTCCGCGGTGAGATGATCGATGAGGCGAGCCGGAAGATGGCCGAGGTGATTGCCGGCAAGGGCCGCGCGGCGGGCATGTCCCGTTCACCGTCGCCTGTGGACGTCTGACGGCCGCGAATCGAATCGAGCGTTCGAACAAGGAGTGAAGACATGAGCAATCCGATGAAACCCGCGCCGGGGCCCGGCCTGCCCACGCCGCCCAAGGGCTGGCCGATCGGGTCGTACACCACCTATGCCGAGGCGCAGCGTGCCGTCGACTACCTCTCGGACGAGAACTTCGCCGTGCAGGACGTCACCATCGTGGGTGTGGACCTGATGCAGGTCGAGCGTGTGCTCGGCCGATTGACATGGGGGAAGGTGATCGGCGGAGGTGTGGTGTCCGGCGCCTGGCTGGGACTGTTCTTCGGGCTGCTCGTCGGCATCGTGGTGGACACCAATCCATTGGTGCCGCTGCTCTTCGGGCTCGTCGGCGGCATCGTCTTCGGCGTGGTGTCCACCTCTATTCCCTATGCGGCCACGCGCGGACAGCGTGACTTCTCCTCGACGATGCAGCTGGTCGCCGGACGGTACGACGTGTTGTGTGATCCGCGCAGTGCCGAACGCGCCCGCGACATGTTGAGTCGCCTGCAGCCGTAGCTGCCCGCCCGGCGCAGGTCAGGGCCTTTCTGCAGTCAACGATTTGGTCTCGAGTTGGCACGATCATGCCGATTGTGTTGCGTGTCACTATTTAACGCCTATAACGTACGTCGCAGGCAATCAATGGTGTGCGCCGAGATCCCTGCGCGCACCGGCGACTCATCGAGGAGGCTGCGTGCAGTGCAACGGTGATCCACCCGCGGTGGACGACAAATCCGCAAGAGCCAAGACAATCGGTGGGCCCAAGAAGGTCGCCGCCTGGAAGAAGCTCGGAATATCTTGTGCTGCAGTGGCTGTGGCACTGCCGGTGCTCAGCGCGTGCAGTTCGGGTTCCACGCCGGGCACGCTCAACGTGTACGCACCCGCCGACGGCGCATCGTTCATCAAGCAGGCCGCCGAGACCTGCGCAGCGAATTCCAAAGGCGAATACAAGATCAACACGTTCGCGTTGCCCAAGGCAGCCGACGATCAGCGTCTGCAATTGGCACGACGGCTCGCGGGCAACGACCACGGCCTCGACCTGATGGGTATGGACGTGGTGTG
Source organism: Williamsia muralis NBRC 105860 (assembly GCF_001598915.1). Classification (GTDB taxonomy): domain Bacteria; phylum Actinomycetota; class Actinomycetes; order Mycobacteriales; family Mycobacteriaceae; genus Williamsia; species Williamsia muralis. The sequence goes on from NZ_BDAP01000006.1 coordinate 279,020, forward strand.
GACCGCCGAGTTCGCCGACGCGGGCTGGATCGAGCCGGTTCCTGACGAGTTGGCCGCACGCATCAAGGCCGACACCCTCGGTGGGCCATACGAAACCGCTGTCTGGAAGACCGACGACGACGAGGCCAAACGCCTCTACGCCATTCCCACGTGGACCAACACCCAGCTCCTCTGGTACCGACCCGATGTGCTGCAGCAGTTCCTCAACAAGGACACGCCGCCGGTCACGTGGGACGAGATGCTTGCGGACAACGAGATCATCCGCAAGGCCGGTGGACCGAGCTACATCATGGTCCAGGGCAAGCAATACGAGGGTTTGATGGTCTGGTTCAACTCGGTGCTCTCCAGTGCCGGGGGCCAGGTCGTCGACCCGAATGATCCGAACAAGCAGACGCTCAACGACACCCCGGAACATCGCGCGGCGACGGTGAAGGCACTGCAGACCCTCAAGTCGGTCGCGACAGCGCCCGGCGCCGACCCGTCCATCACCAACAGCGATGAGTCCTCGGCCCGCCTGGGTATGGAATCGGGCAAGGCGACCTTCGAGGTCAACTGGCCGTTCGTGTTTCCCTCGATGCGGTCCAACGCCGGAGCCGGTGATGTGGCGTTCCTGCCCGAGGTGAAGCAGGAGTTCGGCCCCTTGTTCGCCGATCCGGACAACCCGCCGCCGGACAACGAACTCGCACCTGTGAACGACGTGGTGCGCACCAAGTTCGACTTCGCCAGGTACCCGGGTGTCCTTCCGGAGGTTCCCTCCAAGGTGACCCTCGGCGGCGTGAACATCGCGGTCGCCGACACCTCGGAGCAGAAGGATCTCGCGTTCAAGGCTGCCGAGTGCATGACCAACGAGGAGTCGCAGAAGCTGTACTCCATCAGTGGTGGTACCCCGCCCACGTTGGCGGCGATCTACGACGACCCGGACTTCCAGGCCGCGTACCCGATGGGGCAACAGATCAAGACGCAGCTCGAGAGCGAGAACGCCGCGTTGCGGCCGGCATCGCCCGTCTATCAAGCAATTTCGACGTTGCTGGTGGCCAAGCTCAGCCCGGTCGGCGCCTGGGATCCGGAGACCCTGGTCGACCAGCTCGCCGATCAGGTCGACAAAGCCATCAAGGGTGAGGGGCTGATCCCATGACCGCGACCATCGACACGCAGAACGCGCCGCAGAGCACCGGTAAGAAGAAGCCGGCGCTCAGCGAGGGAAAGCGCGCCGAACGCCGGCTGGGGTTGCTGCTGATCGCACCCGCCGTGGTCCTGATGATCCTGGTGACCGGATACCCGATCGTGTACGCGTTCTGGCTGAGTCTGCAGAAGGCAAGCCTCTCGGCACCCGGGCAGGACGAGTTCGTCGGGTTCTCGAACTACGCGACCGTGCTGAGCGACAGTTACTGGTGGACGGCCTTCAGCGTCACGATGGGCATCACCGTGGTCTCGGTGGTGATCGAGCTGGTGCTGGGCATGGCCATCGCGCTGGTGATGCACCGAACCCTGTTCGGCAAGGGCGCGATTCGCACCTTGGTGCTGATCCCTTACGGCATCGTCACCGTGGTCGCCGCGTTCTCGTGGTACTACGCGTGGACGCCGGACACCGGCTACCTGGCCAATCTGCTGCCCGACGGCACAGCGCCTTTGACGGAGCAGTGGCCCTCGTTGGCGGTGATCGTGTTGGCCGAGGTCTGGAAGACCACGCCGTTCATGGCGCTACTCCTCCTGGCCGGCCTGGCGCTGGTGCCCGACGACCTGCTCAAGGCCGCACAGATGGACGGCGCCGGAGCGTGGACACGCCTGACGAAGATCATCCTGCCGCTGATGAAGCCGGCGATCCTCGTCGCACTCCTGTTCCGCACCCTGGACGCGTTCCGGGTGTTCGACAACATCTACATCCTCACCCGAGGTAGCAACAACACCTATTCGGTGTCGATGTTGGGCTACGACAACCTCTTCAAGGCATTCAACCTAGGAGTTGGATCAGCGATCAGTGTGCTCATCTTCCTGTGCGTGGCGATCATCGCCTTCGTCTTCATCAAGCTGTTCGGTGCTTCGGCGCCCGGCTCCGACGCAGAAGGACGGTGACTGAGCCATGAACACTGTGATGGGCCGACGTGTCGGCTGGACCGTCATCAACCTGCTGGTTGTCCTCTACGCACTGATCCCGGTGCTGTGGATCATCAGCTTGTCGTTCAAGCCACCCGGCTCTGTCAAGGACGGCAAGTTCATCCCGACTTCCTGGACCTGGGAGAACTACACCAGCATCTTCGACACCAGTGCGTTCACCTCGGCGCTGATCAACTCGATCGGAATCGGGCTGATCACCACGGTGATCGCGGTGACCCTGGGCACGATGGCCGCCTACGCTGTTGCGCGGCTTGACTTCCCGGGCAAGAAGGCGCTGATCGGCGCAGCCCTGCTGATCGCCATGTTCCCGCAGATCTCGCTGGTGACACCGTTGTTCAACATCGAGCGGCGTCTCGGGCTCTTCGACACCTGGGCCGGCCTGATCATCCCGTACATCACCTTCGCGCTGCCGCTGGCGATCTACACGTTGTCCGCGTTCTTCCGTGAGATCCCTTGGGAGCTGGAGAAAGCCGCGAAGATGGACGGCGCCACCCCGGCTCAGGCCTTCCGCAAGGTGATTGCGCCACTGGCCGCACCGGGCATCGTGACCGCTGCCATCCTCGTGTTCATCTTCGCCTGGAACGACCTGTTGCTAGCGATCTCGCTGACATCGACGGAGCGTTCGATCACTGCCCCGGTGGCGATTGCGAACTTCACCGGCAGCAGCCAGTTCGAAGAACCCACGGGATCCATCGCGGCTGCGGCCGTGGTCATCACGATCCCGATCATCATCTTTGTCCTCTTGTTCCAACGTCGTATCGTTGCCGGTTTGACCTCCGGCGCCGTGAAGGGATAGCCAATGGCCGAAATCGTGCTGGACAAGGTGAGCAAGAAGTACCCGGACGGTTCTGTGGCCGTCAACGACGTCGACATCACCATCGCCGACGGCGAGTTCATCATCCTGGTGGGCCCGTCGGGTTGTGGAAAGTCCACCACCCTCAACATGATCGCCGGTCTGGAGGACATCTCCTCCGGTGAACTCCGCATCGCGGGAGAACGGGTCAACGAGAAGGCACCGAAGGACCGCGACATCGCGATGGTGTTCCAGTCTTACGCGCTGTACCCGCACATGACGGTGCGTGACAACATCGCGTTCCCGCTGACCCTGGCGAAGATGCCCAAGGCCGAGATCTCGCAGAAGGTCGACGAGGCAGCGCGCATCCTCGACCTCGGTCAGTACCTCGACCGCAAGCCGGCCAACCTCTCCGGTGGTCAACGGCAGCGGGTGGCCATGGGCCGCGCGATCGTGCGCTCTCCCAAGGCGTTCCTGATGGACGAGCCGCTGTCGAACCTCGATGCGAAGCTGCGTGTGCAGACCCGTACCGAGATCGCCCAGCTGCAGCAGCGTCTCGGCACCACCACGGTCTACGTCACCCACGACCAGACCGAGGCCATGACCCTCGGCGACCGGGTTGTGGTCCTGCGCGCCGGCCTGGTGCAGCAGATCGGTTCTCCGCAGGAGCTCTACAACCGGCCGTCGAACCTGTTCGTCGCCGGGTTCATCGGCTCGCCGGCCATGAACTTCCTGCCCGGACGCCTCACCCAGAACGGCATCGAAACCGCGATCGGTGAGGTGGCGGTCAGCGATATGCGGCGAGTGGTGGAGAACGCCAAACATGCTCGCAGCAATGGCGAGGTACTCATCGGCATCCGGCCGGAGCACTTCGAAGATGCTCGTCTGGTCGACCCACTGGCGCGGTCCAAGGGAGCCACCTTCACCGTGCAGATCAGCGTGCTCGAGTCGATGGGCTCGGACAACTACGCGCACTTCACCGTCGAGGGCGGGCAGTCGTCCGCCAAGGCGCTTGCGGACATCGCGGCGGATGCCGGTGCGCAGATGGGTAGTGGCCAACTGATCGCCCGCCTCTCACCGGAATCCAACATCGGCAAGGGGCAGCAGGCAGAGCTCTTCTACGACACCTCCAAGGTGTCGGTGTTCGATCAGGCGAGCGGTCACAACCTCAGCCTGTAGTAGTACCGATCGACAGTCGAGCCCGGCGGGTCATCCCGCCGGGCTCGCTGCGTTGTAGATGCGTGTAGATGCGTTGTGGACAGGGCGCGTGGGCAACGCGTGCGATCAGGTCGACTTACGCCTGCGACGGGAATGTTCACGCAGCTCGTCGATGATCGCTTCGTCCCAGATGTGCTTGCGTACCAAGCGGTATCGTTCCGAGGCCAGCCACAGATAGAGCTCGGCGTCGCTCGTCACCTCGGGAAGTATCTCGGCGCGCCGAGCCATCCGCACCACCGGCAGGAACTCCTCGCCGAACCACCGACGGGCGACCTCCACCCGGCTCAGGAACGTGCCGATCTCCTGGCTGAGCCGAAACCCCCAGGCCTCCACGTTCTCGGCGCACTCGGCGTAGTCGAAGGGGTCCTCGAACGAAATGGCCTCGCGTTGCTTGCCTTCCAGCGGGACCCGGGACAAGAACAGACGCCGATGGTCCTTGAGGACAAGATCGGATCGAGCGGTGATGCCCTCGGGGGAGATGCGGGTGTGGATCACGGTCACGTATGCGTCGATGGTCGTGAAATGGCGGGAGATCGCGATCGAGACGCGGTGGTGCCCGTCGATGACGAAGTGCATGTCGCCGATGCGGTAGAGCTGCACCGGCGGTACGGATTCACCGCGCCGCTGGGCGGTGGCAAGGCGCTGCCAACGCTCGCGTACGCGGGCCGACGTGGGCCGGAAGTAGCGGTCGAAGTCGCGGGTGCGGTCCACGCTGCCGACGATCGTGGAGACCTCGACAACGGTGAGCCCGAGGAACGTCTCGCCCGTCTTACCCAGGGCCGCAACGACTTCGTCGAACGGCAAGACCGTGTTGACGTCTGCGGGTTGGCGGGTGAGCCAGGCCGACAGACGCGCCAGCTCGGCTCGTCTGCGTTGCCTGCTGAAGTCGTTCTCGGCGTCGGCGCTGGGAAAACCGGTGTCACGCGCCATGGCGTCTCCGGTGTATCCGGATCCCGGTTCCGCCGGGCTCGATGTCGAACAGGCAGTAGCCGACGGTGTTCAGCGAGAGTGTGCTGCGGCGCAGGGTCTTGCCCGGGATCGTCTTGAGCAGGATGGTGTGATCCATCGGGGTCTGGCCGTGGGGATGGATGTGGCCATGGAGCAGGAGCTGTGGACGCAACCGGTAGACCAGCGGGAGGAAACAGCGGAACCCGCGATGCGGGCCGTCTTCGGCGTCCCCGATGCCGCGCGCCGGACTGTGCGTGAGCAGGATGTCGACAGCCGACTTCCCGGGCATCATCCGATACGCGAAGCGGCGCAAGGCCAGTCGATTGGCCCGTTGACGCTGGGCCGCCTCCCGGTACTGATTGGGGCCGTCGTTGTAGCGGATACAGCCACCCAGTCCGGCAATGCGCACACCGGCCACCGTGACGATGCGGCCGTCGGCGTTCACCGCGCCCTCGGGCCCCGGATCGCGGACCGGCAACCCGGCCTCGGTCCAGCCCGCCCTGGTCTTCTTGAAGCCGGACAGGTCCCGGTCGTGGTTGCCGGGTACAAACACGCACGGAACACCGAAATGGGCCATGAGCTTCTCGAGATAATCGAAGGGCAGGTCACCGGCAGCGACGATCAGGTCGGGCGCCAACTCCTCGGCAACCCCGTAGTAGAGGCTGTCGACGACCTCGTCCGATACCGAAAGCACACGCACCACGCCTTCGACCCTAGACGCGGCCGGGTGATGACGCGCCGAAGACCGCGATTACGGGTCAGATGAGGGGGATTACCCTGAGCGTGTGAGCGAGTCGGAGTCGTCGGTGATCGATCGGGTGGCGGCGCACCTGCGTGAGATGTTCGACGACGTCGAACCCCAGCGGGCGTCGGTCACCTTCCTCGGGCTCGAATCGATTGACGTCCTTCGTTTTTCGATCGTGCCGGACAGCGTGGCGTACGTGTCGCTCGGCTGCAGCCGGCATCCGATGGGGGAACCGGACCAGCTGATCGTCGACCCGACGGCGGGGCCCCGGGCGGAGGTATTGGTCCGGATGCGTCTGTCCGATGCCTCAGCGCGGTCCACACAGCTGCGCGGGCTGCACCGCACGGTCGCGATGCTGGCCGCGGCGCCGGCGGTAGAAGGGTTGGTCTTGACCGCCGATGCGCTGATCGATCTCGGCGAACCCCTCTGGGAAGGGGCGACCTTCACAGCCGTCGTACTCGAGGACGACAAGATCGCGCCGTGCGAGATACCCGGTGACCTCGAAGACGTGCATTTCTTCCGGGCGATCCCCGTCACGGCAAACGAGGCGGCGTGGGTCCGGCTCAAAGGTGTGGACGCACTCCGCGCAGCGTGGACCGAAGCGGGGATCGACGTGAACGACCCCGTCAGGGCAGGCGCCACCATCGGTTGACCGTCGGCCGCGGGCCCGGGCGCATGGTCACAGCCAGTGATTTCGCCGGAACGTCCGCCAGAGTCCCACGCAGATCGTGGCCAGCAAGGTCAGCACCACGAAGTAGCCGTACTTCCAGTGCAGTTCCGGGATGTTGTCGAAGTTCATCCCGTAGATACCCGCGATCATCGTGGGCACCGACGCGATCGCCACCCATGCCGAGATCTTGCGCATGTCGGTGTTCTGCTGGATACCGACCTTGGCCAATGCGGCGTCGATCAGCGATGTCAGGACCTCGTCATAACTCGCGATCCGCTCGTTCACGCTGGTGTGATGGTCCTGGACGTCGCGGAAATAGCGCCGTACCTCTTTCGGGATCAGCTTGTCCTCGGACGAGGTGAGCCGGCGCAGCGCCGCGTCGAGTGGGTCGACGGCCCGTCGCAGCTCCATGACCTCACGCTTGAGGAGGTAAACGGGTTCGATCTCGATCCGGCGGCCGGGCGAGAAGACGTTCTCTTCGAGCGCATCGACGTCGAACTCCACGGCGGTGGTGACGTCGACATAGGTGTCGACCACATGGTCGGCCACGGCATGCATCACCGCGGTGGGCCCCAGAGCCAGGCGCTCGGGAAGTTCCTCGAGTTGCTTGCGAACCCCAGAAAGCCCCGTGTGGTCACCGTGACGCACCGTGATCACGAACTCGTTGCCCGCCATCACCATGATCTCGCCGGTCTCGACGACCTCGTTCGCCACCTGTAAAGATTCGTGGGCAACGTATTTGACGGTCTTCAGTACCAGGAACAACGTGTTGTCGTATTGCTCCAGTTTCGGCCGCTGATGGGCTTGCACAGCGTCTTCGACCATCAGTTCGTGCAGGCCGAACGTGTTGGCCACCCCTTCCATCTGCCGGCTGTCGGGGGAGTGCAGACCCACCCACACGTAGCCCCGTCCGGTGGAGCGCACCTCGTCGAGGGCGTGACTGAACGTGCGCAGCCCCGGCAGGCGTTTGCCGTCGACGTACACCGCACAGTCGACGACTGCACGCGACGGCGGGATGGGCACCCTGGAGGAGGGTTTGCCTGGTGTGCTGGTACGCAGATGCGGCCGTGGCGGCATGGCACCTCCCTTGTCTGTGCGTGGCGAAAGTCCACGGGGGATGCTACGCCCGGAACCGTGACGCCCGCCGATTCCGGCGGTTGCGCGGGGCCCCGCCAGCGGGATTGCGTCTGGATCATCGGTGCTGGTTGATGTCGAATCGGTGGAGTGCGGGCTGCGAACACGTCACGACCACCCAAGACAACCTCACGACTACCAGGTATGGCCGTGAGAGCTTTTGGGTTGAAGTAGCGTGATCGGCGTGACTGACCTGATGGGCAGTGAACTGCCCGCCCCCGACGCCGACGCATCGACAATCACCCGCGACGAGATCTTCGCCGGCCATGAGGGTGGCAAATTGTCCGTGAGTATCACCTCGCCGCTCGACACCAAGCGTGCTCTGTCGATCGCCTACACACCCGGCGTCGCCGAGGTGTCCCGCGCCATCGCGGCCGACCCCGAATTGGCCCGGCGCTACACCTGGACCAATCGTCTCGTCGCGGTGGTCAGCGACGGCAGTGCGGTGCTGGGGCTCGGTGACATCGGTCCGAGCGCCTCACTGCCCGTCATGGAGGGCAAGTCGGCGCTGTTCAAGAACTTCGCCGGGCTCGACTCGATCCCCCTGGTGCTCAGCACCAAGGACCCCGACGAGATCGTCGAGACGCTGATCCGCCTGCGGCACTCCTTCGGTGCGGTGAACCTCGAGGACATCTCGGCACCGCGGTGTTTCGAGATCGAGAAGCGGGTGATCGAAGCCCTTGACTGTCCGGTCATGCACGACGATCAGCACGGCACCGCCATCGTGGTGCTCGCCGCGCTGAAGGCGGCCACCAAGCTGCTGAAGAAGGACCGCAGTGCCCTCAAGATCGTCATCTCGGGGTGCGGCGCTGCCGGCGTGGCCTGCGCCAACATCCTGCTCGCCGACGGCATCGCCGACGTCACGGTGATCGACAGCAAGGGCATCGTGCACAGTGGCCGCGACAACCTGCACGACGTCAAGGTCGACATGGCCGGGCGCACCAACCCCGACGGCAGGACCGGATCGTTGTCGGACGCCCTCGTCGACGCCGATGTGTTCCTGGGGGTGAGTGCCGGAAAGGTGCCCGAGGAGGCCCTCGCGACGATGAACTCCGATGCGATCATCTTCGCTCTGTCCAATCCTGACCCCGAGGTCCATCCCGACGTCGCACGCAAGTACGCGGCAGTGGTCGCCACGGGTCGCAGTGACTTCCCGAACCAGATCAACAATGTGCTGGCCTTCCCCGGAGTGTTCCGTGGAGCGCTCGATGCGGGCGCACGACGCATCACCGAGGAGATGAAGTTGGCGGCCGCCGACGCGATCGTCGAGGTCCTCGGCGATGACCTGTCCGCAGAGATGATCGTGCCGAGCCCGCTGGACCCCCGAGTGGCACCTGCGGTCGCCGACGCGGTTGCCAGGGTGGCCAAGCAAGAGTGAATTCCGCTCTACTGCAGCACATCCGACGAGGTCTGCCGGTCCTGGTGGTGGCCTGCGCGCTGATGGTCGCCGGTTGTTCGGACCCGGGACCCGCGCCGCAGGAGCTGGTGATGGGGTCGACGGCCGATACGCCGAGTCGAGTTGCCACAGCCATCTATGCGGGAGCTCTTCGCGGGGCAGGGGCGGCGGTCTCGGACGAACATCCGGTGGCCGACTACGGTGGCCTGCTCGACCAGATGGACAACCGCACAGTGGATCTGTTCCCGGCGTGGTCCGGAGAATTGCTGGCACAGCTCGACCCGGGGGCATCGGGACGCACCTCGGAGGACGTCTACAACCAGCTCAATCAGGCACTACCGCAGGGTGTCTCGGCGGGCGACGCCACCACGGTGCAGAACAAGCCGCTGGTGTTCGTGTCCAGTGACCTCGCGGCCACAGCCGACATCGATGAACTCGCAGAGTGCGCCGCACTCCCGGCAGGGCTGCCCCTGGTCACCGTGGAGGAACCGGCGCCGCAGACGGTCAGCGACTTGGCCGGGGCGGGATGCGCCTTCGGTCCTGCTCGGGTGATGGATGCGCAGGCGGCGGTCGCGGAAGTGGCCGCGGGCCGCGCCGCAGGGTTGTTCTCGGCATTGGGTGTGGTGGCCGACGACGCCGGCCTCCAGGGTCTCGACGACGGCAACGACGTGATGCGGGCGCAGGACCTGGTGCCGATCTTCCGCACCGCTGCCCTCAGCCGCACGTTGTTCCGTGCGATGAACAAGGTTGCGGGCGAGTTGACCACCGCCGACCTGACCACCATGGCGGCCGAGGTCGACGGTGGTGCGGAGCTATCCGGCGTTGCGACCCGCTGGCTCGGCGAGCACAGCCTGTGAGTACCGCAGCCGGTCACTGAGGAATCGACCCAGGTCGTCAACTGCGGCAGCAGCCTCGGTCACCAGCGGTGCCGCGGTGTGCGCCACGTGCCACAGCGGACCGAGATCGGATGCGGTGACGTCGACCCCTGCCTCACGCAGCGACGCGACGAACTCGTTGACCTGCTCGAGCAACAGTTCACGCTGACCGATCTGGACCAGGGTGGGCGGCAGCCCCTCCAAAGATCCGACGGCCGGCGCATACCGGGGGTCGGTGGGATCGCCGTCTCCGAGGTAGGCGGCTGCGCCCTGACGCGACCACTCGAGGTTCACGACGATGTCGGTGCCGAGATCTTCCGACACCCCAGCAGGGTTCACCCATGGTGAGATCAGACCGAGCGCGGCGGGGGTGACCCCGTGCTCGTCGATCAACACCCGCGCAGTGGCCACGCTGAGCCCGCCGCCTGCCGAATCGCCCGCGATCGCCACGGACTCGGGACTGTATCCGCGTTCGAGCAGGGCGAGGTAGGCGGCAACCGAGTCATCGACTGCGGCGGGCATCGGATGCTCGGGTGCAAGCCGGTAGTCGAGGGCATAGACCTCGGCGCCTGCGGCCCGCGCGAGCGTGGTGGTCAGTGCCCGGTGGGTGGCCGGGGACCCGACGATGTAGGCACCGCCGTGCAGGTACAGCACCGCCCGACCGTGTTCGGTGGCCCCGACACTGACCCGCTCGGCAGACCGATCACCCAGAGTCACCGACCGGATCACCGAGTGAGGCACCTTCGGCAGCAGCAACGTACTCATCTCCAGCAGCTTGCGCTGGGTCTGCGGCGACCACCGCGAATTGAGGGTGAGTGCAAACAGCGGACGGAAGATCAGTTCACCGGCCGGGACCGACAGAAATGGTTTCAGTTCCATGATCGTCAAGGGTCAGAGGAGCGGAGACGTGGAGGTCACGGGCGACGGGTCTGCCTTCGGCAGCAACCTGACCGCCAGCTTGCTGTTGACGATCTCGTACATGGATCCGCCGGCGCGAACCAGCAGATCGAGCACCTTGGCGTCGGCGCCGACGAGAACCCGTGGACGGTTGCGCTCGATTGCCTTGATGATGATCTCCGCTGCCCGTGCCGACGTGGTGTGGGCCAGCTTCTTGTCGAACAACTCGGCGGTGTTCTTCTGATCGTGCCCTTCGGACACGGTGGCGTTGCGGGCGATCGCGGTCTTGATGCCACCGGGATGGACGCAGGTGACGTTCACGGGATGTCCGGCGATCCGCATCTCTTGATACAGCGATTCGGTGAAGCCGCGGACCGCGAACTTTGCCGCGTTGTAGGCACTCTGACCCGGCATGGCCAGGATGCCGAACAACGACGAGGTGTTCACGACATGCCCGTCGCCCGAGGCGATCAGGTACGGCAGGAACGCTTTGGTCCCGTTCACCACGCCCCAGTAGTCCACGTCCATCACGCGTTCGTACTGCTTGAACTCGGTCAGCTCGACTTCACCGTGATGGGCGATGCCTGCGTTGTTGATGACGAGGTTGACCTTGCCGAAATGCTGGGCGACATCATCCGCGTAGGTGAGGACGGCTTCGCGTTCGGCAACATTGAGCAGCTGCGAATGTACTTCGGCGCCTTGCTCTTTGAGCATGCGCTCGGTCTCTTCGAGACCGGCGGGATTGACGTCCGAGATGGCGACCTTGGCGCCCTTGGCTGCGAGCTGGAGTGCCAGGTCGCGGCCCATGCCCGAACCGGCGCCGGTCACCACGGCCACTTTGCCCCTGAAGTCCTTCATGACGTCACCGCTTCTTTCAGTGTGTTGGTCGTGTCATCGCCATCGCCTGCCGCGGGAGCGATCGCGGCTGCGGTCGAGGTGTCGTACGCAGCCAGGTCGAACTTACGGGTCAGGCGACGGTAGTTGAAGGTGAATCCGGGCCACAGCGTGGTGATGTTGCCGAACTTGTCCTTGTACCAGCTCGCGCAGCCGCCGGTTTCCCAGACACTCGTCTTGAGATTCTTCTGGATGGTGGCGTTGTAATCGTGCTGTGCGTCGGCCCGCACCTCCACCCGGGAGATGCCGTACTCGCGGGACAGTTTGAAGTAGTCGACGAGGTAGTTGAGCTGGGACTCGATCATGTAGACCATCGAGGTGTGACCCAGCCCGGTGGACGGTCCCACCATCAGGAACATGTTGGGGAAGCCGTTGACGGTCGAACCCTTGTAGGCGTTCATCCCCTCGGCCTCCCAGACCTGAGCGAGGCTGCGCCCGTCCTTGCCGATGATGTGCTCGAACGTGGGGGAGTCGGTCACGTGGAAGCCGGTCGCGATGACGATTGCGTCGACCTCGCGGCTCACGCCATCGGCAGTGATGATGCCGCTGGTGGTGACTTCCTTGATCGGGTCGGTGACCAACTCGACGTTGGACTGGTTCAGCGCCGGGTAGTAGGTGTTCGACAGCAGGATCCGCTTGCAGCCGACCTTCCAGTTCGGGGTGACCTTCGCCCGAAGCGCGGGGTCGGAGATTCCGCGAGCGATGTTCTGCTTGCCGATGATCTTCGCGGGTGCCAGGACGTTGGGCTGGTGGGTGAGGCCGAACGAGACCAGTTCGTGCGAGGCGTAGATGCTCGCGCGCACCGCACGCTGGAATCCGGGAATGTTCTTGAACGCCCAGTTCTCCTTGGCGGAGTAGGGCCGGTCGGCACGCGGCAGGACCCAGGGGGCAGTGCGCTGGTAGACGTCGAGCCGCCCGACCTTCTTGGCCAACTCGGGGATGATCTGGATGGCCGAGGCGCCGGTCCCGATCACTGCTACGCGCTTACCGGCCAGGTCGTAGTCGTGGTTCCATCGCGCCGAGTGGAAGATCTCGCCGGTGAAGCTCTCGATACCGGTGACGTCGGGGAGCTTGGGCTCGCAGAGGGGGCCGATCCCGCCGATGAGGAACTCGGCCTGCCACTGACCCTTGTCGGTGTCGATCACCCAGTGGCCGGCCTTCTCGTCCCAGGCGGTGTTGATGACCTCGGTGTTCCACTGCGTCCGCGACCCCAGGTCGTACTTGTCGGCGACGCCGTTGATGTACTTGTGGATCTCGGGCTGCTGCGAGAAGGAGCGGGTCCACGAGGGGTTGAGCGCAAATGAGTAGGAGTACAGGTGCGAGGGGACGTCGCATGCCGCACCGGGATAGGTGTTGTCGCGCCAGGTACCACCGAAATTGCTGCCGCGGTCGAGGATGACGAAGTCGTCGAACCCGTTCTGCTGCAGCTTGACGGCAGCACCCAATCCGGAAAAGCCTGCGCCGATGATGGCGATCTTTACAACGTTCATGGGTACGAACATACCGCCTATTGACGAGCTGTCAATAGCGGAGCGGCGAGCACGACCCCGACTATTGACGAAGAGTCAGTACTATCGGACGCGTGACGACCGCTCGGCGAACCCGGATGAGCCCACAGGCACGGCGTGATCAGCTGATCAGCCACGGTCTGCGGATGCTCGACAACCGTGCGCTCGACCAGGTGTCCGTCGAAGAGGTCGCCGAGGCGGCCGGCGTGTCGCGGGCTCTGCTCTTCCACTATTTCGAGTCGAAGCAGGACTTCCTGGTGGCACTGACCACGGAGCAGAGCCGGCGGATGCTCGCGCGAACCGAACCCGATCTGAGTCTCGGCGACCCGATCGAGATCGCCCGGGCATCGCTGGCCCAGTACATCGACTACGTGTCGGCGAACCGTTCGGCTTATCTCGCGATCTTGCAGGGGAGCGGTGCCTCGGATCCGGCGATGCGTGAGGTCGCCGAGCACACCCGGACCGTGATGGCCGAACGGGTGTTGTCGCTGGCCGAACTTCTCGATCTGACGCGCACGCCGCTGATCGAACTCGCCGTACACGGTTGGGTCACCTTCACCGAGCAGGTGACCGTTCGGTGGCTGCAAGATTCGGCGGGCGTGGACCGCGACGCCCTCGTCGAATTGATCACCCGCGCACTGCCGCTCATCGCGACACTGGCAGCAGCCACCCCCGACCCCCGATAGTGGCGGGTTTCGGTGAGCGTGACCTGCGGAAACGCTCACCAAAACCCACCAAGATCGGTCAGCCGAACGCGGTGTCGATGATCTCCTGCTGCTCGACGGCGTGCACCTTCGACGAGCCCGACGACGGGGCCGACATCGCCCGTCGCGAGACCCGGCGCAGGCCGTTGAAGAACTCGGGCAGCATCTCGGGGAGCGCCAGACCGAAGAAGGGCCACGGACCCTGGTTGGCCGGCTCTTCCTGGACCCAGAAGATCTCTTCCATGCTGGTGTAGCGGCTCAGTGCCGAGCGCAAACGCTTGTGCGGCACCGGGTAGAGCTGCTCGATACGGACGATCGCGACATCGTCACGCTTGTCCTTGGCCTTGCGTGCGGCCAGTTCGTAGTACAACTTGCCCGACACCAGCAGCACCCGCCGGACCTTCTCGCGTTCGGCATCGGAGGTGAAGGCCGGATCGTCGATGACCGACTGGAAACGACCTTCGGTGAACTCCGACACCGGCGACACCGCAGCCTTGTTCCGCAGCATCGACTTCGGGGTGAAGACGACGAGCGGGCGGCTGATGCCATCGAGCACATGGCGCCGCAGCAGGTGGAAGTAACTCGCGGGGGTCGACGGTAGGGCCACGGTCATCGAGCCCTCTGCGCACAGCTGCAGGAACCGCTCGATACGTCCCGACGTGTGGTCGGGACCCTGACCCTCGTGACCGTGCGGCAGCAGCAGCACCACGTCGGAGGTCTGACCCCACTTGGCCTCACCCGACGAGATGAACTCGTCGATGATCGACTGGGCGCCGTTCACGAAGTCACCGAACTGGGCTTCCCACAGCACGAGGGCATCGGGATGACCGACCGAGTATCCGTATTCGAAGCCGACCACCGCATATTCGCTGAGTGCGGAGTCGTAGGCGAGGAATCGGCCCGGCTTGTCCGGGTTGGTCTCGGCGACCGTGCGCAGCGGTGTGTACTCCTCGCCGGTCTCCCGGTCGATCAGTACCGAGTGACGCTGGGTGAAGGTGCCTCGGCGGGAGTCCTGACCGGACAGTCGCACGGTGCGGCCCTCTTCGACCAGTGAACCGAATGCGAGCAGCTCACCGAACGCCCAGTCGACATCGCCGTTACGCGACATCTCGTAGCGCTTCTTTAGCACGGGCTGGACACGCTGGTGCACGGTGAAACCCTCGGGCACGTTGATGAACGCGTCGCCGATCCGCTCCATCGTCTCTTTGCTGATGGCGGTGTCCAGCTTCACCGGTGCCTGCTGGTCGGCCTCGACCGACGGGCTCGGTGCAGCCTGGTACTTCTCCAACTCACGGACCTCGTTGAAGACCCGTTCGAGCTGACCCTGGTAGTCGCGCAGGGCGTCTTCGGCTTCCTTGGTGGAGATGTCACCACGGCCGATGAGCGCTTCGGTGTAGCTCTTACGCACCGACCGCTTGGTGTCGATGACGTCGTACATCGCCGGCTGGGTCATCGAGGGATCATCACCCTCGTTGTGGCCGCGACGGCGGTAGCAGACCAGGTCGATGACAACGTCCTTGTTGAACGCCTGCCGGTAGTCGACGGCCAGCTTGGCCACCCACACACATGCCTCGGGATCGTCGCCGTTCACGTGGAAGATCGGCGCACCGATCATCTTCGCGACATCGGTGCAGTATTCCGACGACCGCGATGCCTCCGGGGCGGTGGTGAAACCGACCTGGTTGTTCACCACGATGTGGATGGTGCCGCCGGTGCGGTAACCCCGCAGCATCGCGAGGTTCAGCGTCTCGGCGACCACACCCTGGCCTGCGAACGCGGCATCGCCGTGCAACATCAGCGGCAGCACGGTGAACGCGCCGTCGCCCTTGTCGTGCAGGTCCTGCTTGGCCCGCACCAGACCTTCGAGGACCGGGTCGACGGCCTCGAGGTGAGACGGGTTGGCGGTGAGGGAGACGTTGATCTCGTTGTCGCCGAACATCTGGTAGTACTTGCCCTCGGCGCCGAGGTGGTACTTGACGTCGCCCGAGCCGTGCGCCTGCGACGGGTTCAGGTTGCCCTCGAACTCGGTGAAGATCTTCGAGTACGGCTTGCCGACGATGTTCGCGAGCACATTGAGCCGGCCGCGGTGGGGCATGCCCACAACCACTTCGTCGAGGCCGTATTCGGCGCTCTGATCGATCACGCCGTCCATCATCGGGATGACTGCCTCGGCACCCTCGAGCGAGAAGCGTTTCTGCCCGACGTACTTGGTCTGCAGGAACGTCTCGAATGCCTCGGCTGCGTTGAGCTTGGAGAGGATGTACTTCTGCTCCGCGACGGGTGGCTTGACGTGCTTGATCTCGACCCGTTCCTGCAGCCACTGCTGCTGCTCGGGCTCGAGGATGTGGGTGTACTCAACACCGACGTGGCGGCAGTAGGAGTCGCGCAGGATCGACAGGACATCGCGCAACTTCATCTTGTTCTCGCCGTGGAACCCACCGACGTTGAAGCTGCGATCGAGATCCCAGAGCGTCAGATCGTAGGTCAGCACGTTGAGGTCGGGGTGAGCCGACCGTGCGTCCGAATCGATCATCAGAGGGTCGATGTCGGCCATCAGATGGCCCCGGTTGCGGTATGCCGCAATCAGTTCCAGCACACGGGCGTTCTTGTCGACGGCGCCCTCGGGGATGTCGCGACGCCAGCGGATCGGCTCGTACGGGATGTGGAGCGTGGTGAAGATCTGGTCGAAGAACTCGTCCGACAGCAGCAACTGATGGATGGTGCGCAGGAAGTCACCCGACTCCGCGCCCTGGATGATGCGGTGGTCATAGGTGGACGTCAGCGTCATCAGTTTTCCGACGCCGAGCGCTGAGATCTGCTCGTCGGAGGCGCCCTGGAACTCGGCCGGGTACTCCATCGCGCCCGCGCCCACGATCGCGCCCTGGCCCTTCATCAACCGCGGCACCGAGTGGACCGTGCCGATGGTTCCGGGGTTGGTGAGCGAAATCGTCACGCCCGCAAAGTCTTCGGCGGTCAGCTTGCCCTCGCGAGCCCGCCTGACGATGTCTTCGTATGCCGCGTGGAACTGCGCGAAGTTCATGGTCTCGCAACGCTTGATCGCCGCGACCACGAGCGTGCGCGAACCGTCCTTGCCGGGCAGGTCGATCGCCAGGCCGAGGTTGGTGTGCGCCGGGGTCACCACGTTCGGCTTGCCGTCGACCTCTTCGAAGTGGCGGTTCAAGTTCGGGAACGACTTGATCGCCTGGACGATCGCGTACCCGAGGATGTGGGTGAACGACACCTTGCCGCCACGGGTGCGGGCGAGGTGGTTGTTGATGACCACCCGGTTGTCGATCATCAGTTTGGCGGGCACCGCGCGAACGCTGGTGGCCGTCGGAATCTGCAGCGAGGCCGCCATGTTCTTGGCAACCGCGGCAGCGGCACCACGCAGGACCTTGTTGCTGGCCTCGGTCGGTGCATCGGCTGCTGCCGGCGCAGACTTCTTCGCCGGGGTGTCCTTCTTGGTGGGGGCGTCCTTGCGGGGGGCCGGCGCGGACTTCTTGGCCGCCGGTGCGGCGTCCTTGCTCACCGACTCCGCGGGTTTGTCGGTGGTCGACTCGGCCGAGGTGGTGGTCGACGACGAGGCGTCCCTGCTGTGCTCGGACTGGCCGGCAGCGGCCTTGCTCGCCGGGGTCGGGTCGACAGCGGGCTTGGCCGCGGAACCGTTGGCGGAGGATTTGGGAGCAGCAGAGCCATTCGATGAGGCGCCGGCCTTCGGCTGTGACCCAGCGGCCGCCTTCGGCGCCGACTTCGGCGGGGATTTCGCCTCCTCGGACCCATTACCCTCTGCGCCATAACTCTTCAGGAAGTCATGCCAACTCGGGTCCACCGAGCTCGGGTCTTCTTTGAAGCGCTGGTACATTTCCTCAACCAGCCACTCGTTCTGTCCGAAGTCTGAAATCGAACTGCTGCTCACGGCAGTATCTCGCCTCAATTCCCTTTACGTATCCATGTCGAGTCCCGCGCCAGGGGCCGTCTCCGCCGCTATCACGCCGCCCGGAACTCCGTTCGAAGTATCCAGGTCTAAAGGTTAGTCCCCGAGTGCCGCCGAAGCTATGCCGGTCGGTTGCCGCCGTGTCCGGCTGTCGGTTCGCTCGCCTCGTCCGGTGTGATACCCGCCGTCCACAGGGCGCGATACCTTCCGTCCAACGCCAGGAGCTCGTCGTGTGTTCCGAGCTCCACGATCTGCCCGCCGGCGACCACGGCGATGCGGTCGGCTCGCGCCGCGGTCGCCAGTCGATGGGCGACGATCACCGAGCTCCGTGATCCGGTGAGGTGCCGGCCGGCTGCCATCACCCGTCGTTCGGTGGCCTGATCGAGCGTGGCTGTCGCCTCGTCGAGCAGCAGGAGGTCGGGGTCCACCAGTTCGGCACGGGCGAGCGCGATCAGCTGTCGCTGACCGGAGGACAGTCCTTGCCCCCGCTCACCGATCGGATGGTTCATGGCGCCCGGCAGCGCCGAGATCATCGACAACGCTCCCACCGCGCGAGCCGCCGCGACGATCTGCTCGTGGTCGGCGTCTGGTCTGCCGTAGGCGATGTTGTCGGCGACGGTGCCGGTGAACAGGTGGGGTTCCTGCGGGACCACGCCCAGTCGGGAGCGGTAGTACGACAACCGGAAGCCGCGGATGTCGGTGCCGTCCATCCGCACCGATCCGCTTGTCGGGTCGTAGAACCGGGCGAGGAGCTTGACGATGGTCGACTTGCCCGCGCCGGTCTCACCCACCAGGGCCAGTGAGGTGCCGGCGGGAAGATCGAGGTCCACGCCTGCGAGCGCATCGGTTGTCGACCCGGGATAGCGGAACCCGACCTCTCTCAGTTCGGCGTGCCCGGTGAATCCGTTCTCCGGTGTTGCCACGGCGAGTTCGGGCACACCATCGGGACAGCGCACGCTACTGCGGGTGGCGAGCAGATCGGAGATCCGCCGAAGGCCGACCAGAGCTTGCTGGTACCCGTCGAAGACCTGCGACAGCTGTTGGACCGGACCGAACAGCATGCCGAGATACAGGACGAACGCGACGAGGGTGCCTGCACTGGTGCCGCCGCCGGCAACCTGGTGGGCGCCGAAGGCGATCACCCCGGCGGTGGCGAGGTCGGACATCAGCGTGATGAACGGGAAGAAGATGGAGATCGCCTGCTGGGACACCATGCGAGCCCGAACGTACGCCGCAGCCCGTGCCGAGAACTGCGCCATGGCGAAGCCGTCGTGCGAATAGGCCTGGGTGGTGCGCACTCCGCCGACGTTCTCCTGGAAGTCGGCGTTGACCTCGCTGACCAATTCCCGTGAGCGGGTGTAGGCGCGCGACGAGATCCGGCGGAACACGATCGTCGCCACGATGATCGGCGGGAACACCACCAGCATCAGCAGTCCGAGAGAGGCGTCGGTGATGATGAGGGCAACCGCCACACCGACCACCGTGAGGGTGCTGACGATCGCGGTCGACAGACCAGTCTGCAGGAACGTCGACAGCGCATCGACGTCGGTGGTCATGCGCGTCATGATCCGCCCGGACAGTTCGCGCTCGTAGTAGTCCAGGCCGAGTCGCTGCAGGTGCGCGTAACTCCGTACGCGCAGTGCATAGAGGACGCGCTCGCCGGCGCGGGAGGTGATCACGGTCATCACGGCGGTAGCCACGAATCCGATCGCAACGGCGACCAGACCTGCGCCGGCTGCGAACCACAGATGGCTCGACCGGTCGGACGTGGCGCCGTCGATGCCGTAGCGGGCGATCGTCGGGAAGGCCAGACCCACCAGGGTGTCGATGGATATGCACAGCACGACCAACGCCAGCAACCAGCGAACCGGGCGCAGCAACTGACGAAGCGAGAAGTCGGGCCGATCGGTGCGGATGTCGTTGTCGTCGACCTCCGGTGACTCGTCGGCCGGGGGGAGCGCCTGCACCGCTTCGAGGAGTTTCGGGGTCGGAGCCATCGCACCGAGCGCGCCGGCCATCCCACCGCCGCCGCGCGGACCCATCGTCGCCGGTGCCGCGACCTTGCGCAGCCGCGGCTCGGGATCGGGCGCTTCGCTCGGCCAGAGCGCATCGACCGCCACCGGCTGATCGGCGGCGATTTCCTCGTCGAGGTCGTCGTCGCGGACATCCGTGCTCATCAGTGAGCGGAAGAGGGCGCAGCGAGCGTTGAGTTCGGCCTCGGTACCGACGTCGATGATGCGGCCTCCGTCGAGAACGGCGACACGGTCGGCAAGGGTCAGGGTGGACCGGCGGTGGGCCAGGATCAACATGGTCCGCGTGGAGGTGCGCAGATGGGTGAAGATGTCCGCCTCGGTCCGCGCGTCGACCGCGGAGGTCGCGTCGTCGAGGATCAGTACGCGGGGGTCGGCATAGAGCGCGCGGGCCAGTGCGATGCGCTGGCGTTGTCCGCCCGACAGTGTCAGTCCTCGTTCTCCGACGATGGTCCGGTATCCGTGTTCGAGTGCGGTCACGAAACCGTGTGCGCCGGCTCGTTCGGCGGCCGACATGATGCCCGACGGCAGTGGCTTCTCGTCGGTGGTGCTGTCGAATTTGCCGACGTGGGCGTTCGGGGCGATGTTGGCGGCAACGGTGTCCGAGTAGAGGAAGGCCTCGTCGAAGACCACGCCGACCGTCGACCGGAGTTCCTGTGTCTCCACCGTGGAGATGTCGAAAGTGCCGTGGCTGTTCGACAATTCGATCGTGCCGGCCTGGGGCCGGTAAAAGCGGTCGGCGAGTAGGGCGAGGGTCGATTTGCCCGAGCCGGGCGGACCGACGACGGCCACGACCTCACCGGGGGCGATGTGGAGGTCGACCCCGTTCAGCACGGGTGTTCGGGCTCCCGGGTAGGTGAAGGTGACGTTTTTCAGCGCCAGTCCGAGGGCATCACCGGGAAGGGTGCCGCGCGCGGACAGAGCGGGATCGGGTGGTTCGTCGATCACCTGGTACACCCGCTCGACGGCGGCCCGCGCGAGTTGCGCCGACACCAGCAGTGAGGTGAGGAGTCGGGCGAGTCCGGTCATCGTGGTGACGTAGGTGGCGAACGCGAGGAAGGTGCCGACCGTGATCGAGCCCTGCATCGTCAGGTACCCGCCCAGGGCGATGATCGCGACCATCCCCAGCTGCGGCACGGCCGCGAGCGACGGCGCGAAACGTGCGTTAATCTTCGCCGACCGCAGGCGCATGGAGTACAGCCGACGGCCAAGGCCCACGAGCTCGTCGACAGCCCGATCCTCCTGACCGAAGCCCTTGACGACCCGGACGCCGGTCACCGTCTCCTCCACGTGCTGGGCGAGGTCGGCGGCCGATTGTTGCGCGGACCAGGTGGCGGCGAACAGGCGTTTGCGACTGTTGAAGGCGATGGCCGACACGGCCGGGATGACCAGCAGGGCAACCACTGTGAGCAACGGTGACAGGTAGAACATCACCCCGATGGCGAGAACCACCTGCACCATCGCGCCGAGCGAGAGGGGCACCATCGCGAGGAGGCCCTGCACCAGCTGCAGATCGGTGATGCTGCGCGACACCACCTGTCCGGTGCGGATCTGATCCTGAGCCGCACCGTCGAGGCGGAGCACGCTGTTCAGGATCGACAACCGCAGCGCGTTCTGCACGTTGAGCGATAGTCGTCCAGCGGTCAGGCGGCGACCGTACTGGCATCCGAATCGGACAAATGCCAGCGCCACCATGACCCCGGCGATCGCAGCGATCGAGTAACCGTGCTCGGCGGCCCCGGTGGCTTCATCGATCGCGGCCTTGGTCAGCAGGGGGATCGTGAGGTCGATCAGCAGCGCGAGGCCGGTGACACCGAGGACGATGACAACCAGTCTGCGGTGACGCAGACATTCCCGGGTCAGCCGCCGGATCCACCCGGGTCGAACGTCTTCTGGCGGAGCGGTCAACTAGAGGACGGCCCGTCGTATGGCGCGATGATGTGGGGACGGTTCGACGGCCATTCCCTGGGAGCAGGGCCGAAGACCTTGCGCGAATTGTTGATGATGATCTTGCCGAGTGTGCGGTTGCCGACGCCTCCGATGATCGCGCCGAGGCCGGCGGGAAGGAGTTTGCCGGCCGCCAACGGCAACTTCTGGAGGGTGTACTTGCGCAGGTAGCGCTTGACCAACCGCTGATTGAGTGTGCGCATGACCGGTGCCGGTATGACGCCGCCGAGCGCACGGCCCATGGTTCCGCCGGACTTCGCGCCGAGGGAGTCACGCACCACAGCCAGCCCCGACTCACCGAGCGCCACCGTCAGCACGAGGGCTTTGCGGCGTTCGCGGTCGTCGATCGGGATGCCGTGTACATCGGCGATGGCCAGCGACAGGAGTGCCGATGCCTCGATGAAGAAGGCGGTCTCGGCGCCCAGGGATGCCAGGGACATCACGGTGCCCACACCCGGGAACGCAGCCGCGGCGCCGACCGCTCCGCCAGATCCGGTGACAGCCATCAGGAAGCGCTGTTCGAGCCTGGCGATGATCTGTGCCGGTGACTCGTAGGGGTGTTCTTGGCGCAGGTGGTTGACGTACTTGGCGACGGCGGGTGCCTGCAGGTGCTGCGCCTGACCGACCAGCGCGTCCAGGATGCCCTCGGGTTTGCGCCCGGCCCCCACGATCTGTCCGTCGCCGATGGACGACAGCTGCTTTTTGGCCATGGGTCAGGCTCCTTGTCCGGCGGGAACCACTTCGCCATCGATGGGAGGCGGTGGCGGGGTGCCGTCGCCGAACGGTCGACCGCCGAGTTCTTCACGGTGATGGGCGGTGCGCCAGCCGGACAGATCCGGTCCCTTGGGCACGATCTTCGTGGGATTGATGTCCTCGTGAACGATGTAGTAGTGCTGTTTGATCTGGGTGAAGTCGACGGTGTCGCCGAATCCGGGGGTCTGGAACAGGTCGCGTGCGTACGCCCAGAGCACGGGCATCTCACTCAATTTGGACCGATTGCACTTGAAGTGTCCGTGGTAGACGGGGTCGAATCTGACCAGGGTGGTGAACAGGCGCACGTCCGCTTCGGTGATGGTGTCGCCCACCAGGTAACGCTGCTCGCGTAGCCGGTCGGAGAGCTGATCGAGACGTGTGAACAGACGATCGTAGGCTGTTTCGTAGGCGTCCTGACTGCCGGCGAAGCCGCACCGGTACACGCCGTTGTTGACGTCTTTGAAGACGACGTCGATGACCTCGTCGATCTCGCCGCGCAGATGTTCGGGGTAGAGGTCAGGAGCCCCGTCCCGGTGGTGGTCGACCCACTCGGTGGAGAAGTCGAGGGTCATCTGGCGGAACTCGTTGGTGACCACGGCGCCGGTGGGGATGTCGACGATGGCCGGGACGGTGATGCCCCGCGGGTAGTCCGGGTATCGCGTCAGGTAGGCGTCTTTCAGGCGCGGGATCTTCAGGACCGGGTCGAGTCCGTCGGGGTCGAGGTCGAAGGTCCAGCTGTCCGAGTCATGGGTCGGGCCACAAAGGCCCATCGACAGCACCGACTCCAGACCCAGCAGTCGGCGCACGATGATCGCCCGGTTCGCCCAGGGGCATGCGCGGGCGACGATCAGCCGGTACCGGCCGGGCTCGACCTTGAATGTCTCGCCCGCTGGTCCGACGCCGTCACGCGTGATGCGGTTGTCGATGTATCGGGTGTCCCGCACGAACTCTTCACCGGTGGTCACGTAGGTGCCGGGGGTGTCGTGCGCTGAGTGTGTCGACTCGGTGCTCATCGTTTCCAGGGTAGCCGTTGATCAGGGCTGGGCAGACGGACTTCGGCGCGGTATATTCCACATGGACTATTCGGGGCGGGCCGAAGGCCGGGTGGGGGAGGACGATGACGCAACGCAGTGCTGCTGCCGATGTCGAACTGACCCCGTTGGCCGTTCTTGTCCTCGGGCTGGCGGCGGAACGGCCGATGCATCCGTATGAAATGGTCCAGACGTTGCTCGAACGCAACGAGGACCGTTTCGCCAAGACCCGACCCGGATCGCTCTACCACACAGTCGACCGGCTGCACGCCCAGGATCTGTTACAGATCAACAGTGTTCAGCGTTCCGGCAACCGGCCCGAACGAACCGTCTACGCCATCACCGAGGCGGGCACCAGCGCTTTGCGCCGCTCTCTCACGGCAATGCTCCGTACACCCGCGGTCGAGTACCCGAGCTTTTACCTCGCCCTGGCCGAGGCGCACTCGCTGGGCCGGCATGAGGTTGTCGGGCTTCTCACCGAGCGGCTCGGTGCGATGCGAGGCGAACTCGAATCGGTCAACCGGTCGGTGGAAGTGGCCTCGGAAGGCGGCATCCCCGAGATGTTCCTGCTGGATGCCGGTTGCCGGCAGGCGGTGATGCAGGCTGAGATCGCCTGGACCGAGAGCCTGCGAGATCGGCTGGAGAACGGCGACCTCCTGTGGATCGAGGAGTGGTTGGCGCGCACGACCCCATCGAACAGAACAGAGGAAGACAGTGAGTAGCCCCAGCCCCACCCCGGCCATCACCACCAGACCTTGGCTCGCGCTGGGCGCGTTGTGCATCGGGTTCTTCATGATTCTCGTGGACATGACCATCGTCTCGGTTGCCCAGCCCGCCATTCAGCGTGCGCTCGACACCGATGTCAACGGGGTCATCTGGGTTTCGAGCGCTTATCTGCTCACCTACGCGGTGCCCATGCTGGTCGCCGGACGTCTGGGTGACCGGTACGGACCGAAGAACGTGTATCTCGTAGGCCTCGTGGTGTTCACGGTCGCGAGTGTGTGGTGCGGGTTCGCAGGTTCGATCGAGATGCTCATCGTCGCGCGCGGTCTGCAGGGTGTCGGCGCGGCGCTGATCACGCCGCAGACGATGGCACTGATCACGAGGATCTTCCCCGAGAACAAGCGTGGCGCGGCAATGGGTGTCTGGGGCACCGTCGCGGGTGTCGCGACGCTGATCGGGCCGCTCGCGGGTGGCGGGCTCGTCGACGGTCTGGGCTGGGAGTGGATCTTCTTCGTCAACGTCCCCGTCGGCATCATCGGTCTGGCGCTGGCGTGGAAGCTGGTGCCGCAGGTGTCCACGAGCAAACGCCACTTCGACCTTGTCGGCATGGCACTCAGCGGCATCGGTCTGACGTGCCTGGTCTTCGGTATCCAGGACGGTGAGAAATACGACTGGGCGGCCTGGATCTGGGGACTCATCGGCTTCGGCCTGGTGTTGATGGCGTTGTTCGTCTATTGGCAGCACAAGATCTTGACCGTGCGGCGGTCGGCTGAACCGCTTGTGCCCCTGCGCCTGTTCCGCGACCGGAACTTCTCACTGGCGAGTATCGGCATCACGACGATGGGTTTTGCGACGGCCGGGATGATGGTCCCGCTGATGTACTACTTGCAGCTCGTCGCGGGTCTGACCCCGACGGAGTCGGCCGTGGTGACCGTGCCGATGGCGGTTCTCACCGGCGTGCTCGCGCCCATAGTCGGCCGGCAGGTCGACCGGATCCACCCTCGATACATCGTCGCCACGGCCTTGCTGCTCAACGCGGTGGCCATCGGCTGGCTCGCGATGATCGCCACGCCGACCACCCCGATCTGGCAGCTTCTGCTGCCCGTGGCGCTCATGGGCGCGGCGAGTTCGGGTATTTGGGCGCCGTTGGCTGCCACCGCGACGCGAAACCTCCCGATGACCAGTGCCGGGGCCGGTGCCGGCGTGTACAACACCACGCGTCTCATCGGCTCGGTGCTCGGTAGCGCTGCGGTGGGTGCCCTGATGCAGACCCGCCTCGCCGCAGAGGTCCCCGGGTTCGGGTCGTCGTCGATGGATCAGGCCGGACGGCTCCCGGAGTCGGTTCGGGACGGTTTCTCCGCAGCGATGGGGCAGTCGCTCCTGCTGCCGGCTGCGGCCCTGCTGATCGGTGTCGTCGCTGCTGCAGCCTTTGCCAGGCCGCGGCACATGATGGAAGCGGTGGTGCCCGCGGGCGGGTCGCAACCAGGCGATGTCCCCGCCGGCACCGAGGGCGCAGCCGGGGTTCCGAAGGCGAACAGCACTGCGAAAGCCGCGGCGCAATCTGGCGCGGGGGACTGACCAGCCGTGTGTCCACCGTGGTTGACGTCGGCGCTCGTCTCGGGATGTACTGTGCGCCATGCGCAGTGACGTTCCAGGTTCGCGCCGGTTGTCGGTGGAGGACCGCCGCGCACAATTGGTGAACTGCGCTCTGACGCTTGCCGACCGCGGCGGGATGAGCGCGGTGACCGTGCGTGGTGTCGCCGAGGAAGCCAAGGTCTCCCTCGGCGTGGTGCATTACTGCTTCGACGACAAGGAACAACTCGTCGCCGCGATGATCGAGAAGGTGATCGCCGAGCAACTCGAGGCGCTTCTCGCTTCGGTGCCCACCGAAAACCTCGGTACCGGCCGGGACGCGCTCCGGATTTCCATCCAGGAGGCGGTCACTGCGGTGTGGGCACGCGCGGCCGAATTCCCGAATCGTTGGCTGCTCATGATCGAGTCCATGCTGTTCTCGCTGCGGCAGCCGACGGAATCGGCGTCGGCCGGTCAGGCGCTGCTGCAGCACACGATCGCCGAGAAGTACGGACACACCTATCTTTCCGAGATCGGCGATCGCTGCGGGATGCGATGGGAAGTGTCCGAACGTGAATTGGTGCGGTCTGCGTTGCAGATGCTGTTCGGCACCGTGCAGTGGTGGCTCGTCGACCGCGATGATGCCGCAGCGCGGAGGTCGCTGGCTTTGCTCGCCGGATGGATGGCCGACTGCGCCGAGCCGCGCTAGCTCAGGGCCGGACCTGCACCTCGACCGAATGCAGTCCGGTCGCTCCGTCCGGCACCGACGGCGTCTCCGATTCGATCTGCGCTGCGCCTTCGCCGTCGATGGCCCGAACCCTCAGGCGGTGCTCGCCGGATGGGGCATCCCACTGCCACCTCCACAGTCGCCATGCGTCGATCACGTTGGGATCCAACAGTTCTGCGTCGTTCCACGGCCCGTCGTCGACCTGCACCTGTACGCCCTTGATGCCGCGGTGCTGTGCCCAGGCCACGCCTCCGACGGTGACCGGGCCGCTGGTGAGTGAGGAACCGGTCCTCGGCACGTCGATGCGCGAACTGGTCTTGATCGGCCCCTTCTCGGCCCAGCCGAGCGTGGTCCAGTAGGCCTCCGCGCGATCGAATCTGGTGACCTCGAGCGACACGACCCACTTGGTCGCCGAGACGTATCCATACAGGCCCGGGACGACCATCCTGACCGGGTAGCCGTGTTCGAGCGGCAACGGTTCACCGTTCATCCCCACCGCCAGCATGGCGTCGCGGCCGTCGGTCAATGCGGTCAGTGGAGTACCGGCGGTCCATCCGTCGGCACTGGTCGACAACACCATGTCGGCGTCCGCGGACGGGCCGGCCGCAGCCAGGAGGTCCTTCAGGCGGTAGCCAGTCCAGGTCGCGTTGCCGACGAGGTCGCCGCCGACCTCGTTGGACACACAGGTCAATGTGATGACGGCGTCGAAGGCGCTGTTGTCTTGTTGTAGCTGGTCGAGATCAAGCCTGATCTCTCGATCGACCATCCCGTGGATGCGCAGCGACCAGCTTGTGCTCTTGACCTGTGGCACCACGAGCGCGGTGTCGATGCGATAGAAGTCGTCGTTGGGGGTGATGAACGAGCTGACCTGAGCAATGGACGGCGCTTGTGTGGTGACCGGATTGCTCGCATCGGGCACGGCGAAGGCGGCACGATCGGCTCCCACCCCGCCACTGACCCGTCGGACGGTCACACCGCCGAGTCCGGCCAGGACCGCCCCGCCGCCGACTGCACCGGCTCGGACCAGGAACCGGCGTCGGTCGGTGGCAGTGGCAGACCCGTCGCCGTGCGCATCGTTGTGGTCTGCGGGTTCGCCGCCCCGCGGGGGCAGTGCCCGTATCAGCCAGTGCAGTACGAGCACGGCGACCACCACCCCGGCGATCGTGGGTAGCGCCCACCCGAGCGACGCGTTCGGCCGCGCCACCGCCGCTGCGGCCCCGAGTGCTCCGACCAGGGCCACCATGACGAGTCCGGCCGGGGGACGCCGGTATTCGGCCACTCCGGCGCAAGCGGCGAGCACCGCCATGATTGCCGCGATGGTCACCAGCAGCACTGTCTTGTCGGCAGTGCCGAACGCATCGATGGCCGATTCCCTCAGACCCTCGGGCATGCGGTCGATCACCTCGGACCCCACGGCCTGTAAAGGCGACGAACTCCGATCGACGGCAGGTGCTAGCAGGTAGCCGACGCCGAGTCCCAGCGCCACACTGGATGTTCCGGCGGCGGCAGCGAACACCATGTGGCTGCGGGGGGAGGGGTTCATCTGCCCAGTATCCCTGCGCCGAATGGATGACAGGATTTTCCTTCACCCTGACCTACGATGTGACCTGCATTGGTGCCCAACGGGAGGAGCGCACTTTGCAACCAGGAACGGTGCCCCCATCGCAACCCTCGGTTGTGTTGCAACGTCCGCCTTCGGCTTCGCTTGTCGGTGGCGCTCCGTGGGCACCCACGAGAGCAGACCGGATTCGCGACTTCTTGGCGGCTGTGGCGCTGCTGGCCTCGCTGGGTCTGGACTGGGACGCCGACACCCTCGCGTTGTTCCGCGTCGACGTCGCGATCGTCACGGGCCTCTCGCTGCTGTCGCTGTTGTTGCCGGCCGCGAGTCGGCGGGGAATGTTCGGGCAGACGTGGACGCCGGCGAAGCTGCGTGCGCTCAAACTGATCTGTGTGGCCCCCTATCTCGCAGTGGTCATGGTCTGCCTTGGCTGGGATATCTCATGCCGCTGGACCGAATGGGATTACGGCGGTACGGGTTTCGGTCCGGCGGTATGGATCGGGCTGGCGGGAGCGGTTCTCGCGGGGCAGCCGCGTGAGGCCGATCTCTTCGATGTCTCGGGCCACGACGGGTTCGGCGTAGCAGGTCGGCAGTCGCGGGCTCTTCTTCTTGTCGTCGGCGGGCTGTTCGCGGTGATGACGGTGTCCGCTGTGGTGATCGATGTGGTGCGTTTCGTGGAGAACCTCGATGCCGTCGCAGGCCTGCGCGTGAGCGTCCTCGATCCGCTGGTCTCCGCGGCCGCAGCCGTGGCCTGGCTGATCGTGGTCGGCCGCCTGATCCTGTCGGCGGCCACCGGTAAAACTGGTTCGTCCCTGTCGCTTTCGCTTCTGGGATGGGCTGCTGCAGGGTGGGCGCTGATGGTGTCGTTGCCGGGAGTGCCATACGAATCGGTTGATTCGGTGACCACGGGCTACCTCGGTATCGCCGTCCTCGGTGGGATCGGGGCTGCCGCGTTGTCGCCTGCGCTACCGCGCCGGATCGCGATGACGCAGCAGGAGTACTACAGTGCGCCGCTGGGAGTGGTGATGGCGGTGTCGTTGCTCTGGGTGGCGTTGTCGGTCGCCGGGCTCACCCTGTACTCGGCAACGTCCGCCGTGCTCGCAGCGCTGGTGTTCTTCACGCTCGCCCTGGCGGGGGCCACACTCGTGCGCGACAGGATGTCGAGTGGGCCGGGGGACCAGCAGAAAGCGTTGTTCGGCTTTGCGATCGGACTCGTCATCACTGCGATAGCGGTCCTGGTGGTGATGAGTGTGCGGGTGAACTGGAACCTGCCGGCGCCCTTGGCGCTCTGGCTTGTCGGGTTCGTGGTGCCGGCGTTCATCGTGTGGCGTGAGGCATTGGCGCCGTCCCTGGCCCGAAGTGGTGTGATCCGATGACCTACCCGTCGAATCCCGGCCCCGTTGCGCCGCAACCCGGACCGCCCGGCCCATCACGTATCCCCGGCCTTCTCAAGGCCATTGCGATCGTGGCTGCGATAGTTCTGGTGGCGACGGGCGGATTCGCGGTGAACCGGCTACTCGTCACCCAGGTCAACGGGGCGTCGAGCGCCACGAACTCGGTGAAGGACTTCCTGGGCGCTCTCGAGGATGAGGACTGGACGAGGCTCGGACTACTGTTGCCGCCGGATGAGACCGACCAGCTGGCCGGACTCATCGGTGACATCGGAGACCTGCAGAGCAAGCTGGGATCTGCCGGGCAGTCACCCATCGATCAATTCGAAGGTATCTCGGTGGAGATATCGGATCTGCGTCTGACGTCCGACGCGGTGGAAGCCGATCTGACGAAGGTCTCGATCGAACGCGCCACCATCATCCTGAAAATCGACGCCAGAACAATCGAGTCGCTGGCCGACCTCGTCCCCGACGTTGATCCGGCGGCGGTCGGTGCCGTCGAGATCGAGGTCTCGATCGCCGGACCCGAGGTCACCTACAAGACCACCACAGCCGACGACGTCGACACCGGCACCGAGACGGTGGTGGTCGGTGACCGCGAGCAGGCGCCTTTCCTGATGTCGGTGCGGCGCGACGGTGGCTGGTTCGTCAGTCCCACATTCACTGCGGCCCAGTACACCGCAGAGGAACTGGGCTGGCAGACAGCTGATCCCGGCCCGCCCGAAGCCGGTTATGACTCTCCGGAACAGGCACTGGCCGGATTCGTCGAGGGACTGGTCGAGACCCTCCAGACCGCTGACGTCACTCATGTCGCGGACGCGATGGGCGGGGTCGAGGCGCGACTGCTCAAGACATACGCCCCCGGCATCAATGCTGAGCTGGAGGCGGACTCCGAGTTCGACTTCGACTTCGGAATCGAGTCGCCGGTGACGATCGACGATCTCGATGTCGAGGTCACCAGGGGGGACCACGACCAGGCGCGGGTCCGGATCGACAAGTTCGAGGCCACACTCCGTTCCGAGGGCACCGAGGCAACAGTTGTCTTCGACGGTGACTGCGTACGCACGGTCGGGGAGGGCGACCAGGAATGCATCTCCGATGGCGGCCCTTTTGCCGAGCGTCTGTACGGTGCCTTCGGTCATGTGGTCGCGGTGCCGGCCGACGGCGGTTCGAAGATCAGTCCGGTGGCAACCTACTTCGACTGGATCGCGATCGCCCAGCGGGCCATCTCACGGGTCGACACCGACCTCTTGAAAGCCGTTGTCGGATTGGACTTCTCGGGTCTGGCCGCCCGAGATCCCGCGGCCACGATCGGATCGGGAGACGAGGTCACCGTCGATGTCGAAGCCGTGAGCCCGGAAATCTATGCCGGGGTGTCGGTGGTCGACCCGCAGCCGTCGCCGGAGCTGGTCGACTACTCGTGCAGCGCCGAGACCCAACCGGGATTGTGCGAGATCATCGTGGTCGACGGAAGTGGTCGCCGACAGGACCGCGATTCGCGCTACGACATCGGGACGGGATACCAGTTCGGCTACGAGATCGCCGACGACACACGGCTGATCGTGCTCGCGGTGGCCGGACCGGTGGTGATCGAGAGCGAGCGATACTGAAAGCCGGTGTGTCCGCCTCGACAAGCGATGCGTGACCCACCGCTGGAGATCCAACGCTCTGTCGGACACCACTCGTAGGATCGGACCAGTCGTCACTGTGTTCGATCCGGGCCACGAGGGGAGGTCACCCATGAGTGCAGCTCTGCCGTTGTCGCTGCCTGCACAGGAGGTGACCTTCATCCACACCGCGGACTGGCAGCTCGGCATGACCAGGCACTTCCTCAAGGGCGATGCCCAGGCGCGGTACACAGCAGCGCGTCAGGAGGCCATCGGACGCATCGGTCGGCTGGCCGCCACGCACAACGCCGAGTTCGTCCTGGTGTGCGGTGACGTGTTCGAGGACCGGCAGGTGTCCTCGCGCGTCATCCGTCGAAGTCTCGACCACATGCAGCAGATCGGGTGCCCGGTGTACCTCCTCCCGGGCAATCACGATCCGCTCGACGCCGCGAGCATCTACAACTCGCGCGTGTTCACCGACCACAAACCCGACCACGTCCACGTTCTCGGAACGGTCGGTGCGTTTCAGGTGCGCCCCGGCGTGCAGCTGATCGCCGCGCCGTGGACCAGCAAGGTGCCGCTGGCGGACACCATCGCACAGCAGGTCTCCATGCTCGGGCCGAGCGAGGACATCCGCATCGTTGCCGGTCATGGACGGGTCGACACGCTCGCGCCCGACTCCGACGACCCGACCCTCATCCATGTCGCCGAACTCGAACGCGCCATCGCGGACGGGTTGATCGACTA
Organism: Williamsia muralis NBRC 105860; assembly: GCF_001598915.1. Classification (GTDB taxonomy): domain Bacteria; phylum Actinomycetota; class Actinomycetes; order Mycobacteriales; family Mycobacteriaceae; genus Williamsia; species Williamsia muralis. The sequence goes on from NZ_BDAP01000006.1 coordinate 310,937, forward strand.
TGTGGCGCTGGGAGACCGGCATTCGGTCACCGATATCGGTGACACCGGACGGATCTGGTATTCCGGGGCGCAGGAAGTCACCAACTACGATCACCGCGAGGAGGATCCGGGCCGAGCACTGGTGGTCACCCTCGCCCGCGGCCAGTACATGCCGGGTGTCACCCCTGCGCACGATGAGAACACCGTGCATGTCACTGCCGAACCCGTGGGGCAGTGGGCTTTTCGTACCGTCGAGCACGACATCAACAGCGCCGACGACATCTCCGGGTTGCGGCGGCGCCTCGACGCCTTCGACCACAAGGCGAACACCGTGGTGCAATTGGCGCTGCGTGGGTCCGTGAGCATCACCGAACGGTCAGAACTCGATGCGATGCTCGAGGAGTTCTCGGATCGATTTGCCGCACTGACGTTCTGGGATCTGCGTCACGACCTGGTGATCAGACCCGACGACGAGGACTTCGCCGGGATGGCACTGACGGGGTTCATCGGCGACGCCGTCACCGAACTGTCGGAGCTGGCACGCGCCACCGACTCGCAGGCAGCCGTGGCGCAGGAGGCCCTCGCCCTGCTCTTCCGGCTGGCCGGTGGTAGCCGGTGAAGCTGCATCGACTGAGGCTGAGCCACTTTCGCGGGATCACCGAGCGGGAGATCATCTTTCCCGAGGTCGGGGTCACCGTGGTGGAGGGTGCCAACGAGGCCGGCAAGTCATCGATGATCGAGGCTCTCGATCTGCTGCTGGAGGTGCGCTCGGACAGCAAGAGCGCCAAGGTACGTGCCGTCGCCCCATCCGGTCTCGATGTCGGGTCGGTGGTGGAGGCCGACATCAGCTGCGGCCCCTACCGATTCACCTACACCAAGCAGTACAACAGAGGTGCCCGCACGGAACTGGTCATCGATGAGCCGGTGAGAGAGCAGCTCAGTGGCCGCGCGGCCCACGAGCGTGTGTGCGCCATCCTCGATGAGCGTGTCGACGCGGGCCTGTTCAAGGCGTTGCGCCTGCTCCAGGCGGGAGACCCGGTGGTCGGCGAACTGTCGTCGAGCGCAGCGTTGTCTCGTGCACTGGACACCGCAGCAGGCACGACGTCGTCGGGAACCGACCCCGGGTCGGATGACTCGGCGTTGCTCGACGCTGTACGTACGGAGTACGAACGCTATTTCACTGCGGCACAAGGTCGTCCTGCCCGGGAACTGGCCGCGGCCACAGCCGACGTGGAACGCGCCCAGGCTCGTCACACCGAGCTGGCCGCTGCGATGGACCAGGTGACCGCGGACGCGGCGCGCCTGGAGACGCTCACCACCACGCGCCGGGAGCTGGCGAACTCGCTGGAGATGGCAAAGGTGGAACTGGCCTCGCTCACCGAGCAGCGAGAGCAGGCGGTGGGGCTGCAACGGCGGCATGACGAGGCCCGAACCGAAATGCGCTCTCTCCAGAACGAATTGCAGTCTCTCGACCGCGAGAAGGCCCAGCGCGCCGCAGCCTGCAAGCGGGTCAACGACTGTGAGCACACCATCGACGTGACCGTCCGGGCGGTCGAACACGTCAGAGGTGTCGCGGACACACGACGGGTCGAGCTGACGCGCCTCGACCGCGACATGGAGGATGCGCGGCTGGCAGAGGTCCGGGCGGCCGAGGAGGTCGCCGCCGCCAGGGCTGCGGCGAAGAACGGTGCGCTGCGCACGCGCCGCGACGAGGTCACCGCACTGCTGGAGCGCGTCGGATCGCTGCGCGAACAGCTGACGGCCGCCCGGCGCCAGGTCGCCGCTGTCACCAGTGACCATGACGACCTCGACATCGCCGAAGACCTCGCTCAGCGAGTCACCATCGCGCGCGCCGAATCACGTTCTGCTGCAGCATTTGTCACGGTCACGAAACTCGGAGACCACGCCATCACCGTCGACGGTGTCGACACGGCGACCACCGAGTTCGCACTCACCGAGGGCGCGGTGGTGGAGGTGGACGGTGTGGTGCGGGTGGCCGTGGCGCCCGGGGCCGAGTCGGCAACCCTGGCCGGCCGACTGGCCGGTGCGGAGCGGGCCCTTGCGGGTTTCCTCGAGGAGCGCGGCGTCGCGGACGTCGCCGAATTGCGGGCCCAGGTGCGCCGTCGCGAACGGGCGTCAGACGCGGTCGACAGCGTTCGGTCACAGCTGGCCGCGGTTCTGGGCGACCGTGACGAGGACACTCTGCGTGCCGAGTTGGCCGAGCTGACATCCCGGATCGACGCCCAGCCGACGACCACACCCACCGTCGGCGTCGAGGAGGCCGAACGGCGTGCAGGTGCCGCCTCGGTTCGGCTCGCCGGGGTCACCCAGCAACGAGCAGAGGTGCTGAGCGAGCTGCGCAGTCTGGACAACGAGCACCGGATCCTGGACGAGCGTCTCGTCCAGCTGCGCGCCGATCGTGATGATCTCCGAGACCAGCACCATCAATTGTGCGACGGTCGTACCGATGAGGCGCTGGAGGAGCGGCGCGTGGCGATCCTCGAGCACATCGCACAAGTGGAGAAGGCGATGGCACGTGCCGCCCGCGACATCGACGAGGCAGACCCGGAGACACTGGAACTGCACTACGCCAACGTCTCGGCACTGGTGGAGCATGCAGAGCCGCGCCTGGCCGGTCTCGGGACCGAGATCGCCGAATTGCGTACGCGCATCGAGATCCGTCGCGACGATGGCCAGCTGGACCAGTTACATGTCGCAGCAACCGAATTGGAAGGCGCGCAGGGCGTCCTGGAGCGCGTCAGGGTCCGTGCGCAGGCGGCAGAACTGCTGCTCCACACGCTTCAGCGTCACCGCGACAACACCCGGCGCCGCTATGTCCAGCCGTTCACCGACCAGGTGCTCCGGCTGGGCAAGGTTGTGTTCGGGTCGAGCCTGGGCGTCGGGATCGATGAGGAGTTGCGCATCACCACCCGGACCCTCGACGGGGTCACCGTCGACCACGATGCCCTCTCCGGCGGTGCGAAAGAACAGCTGGGCATCATCAGCCGGCTGGCGTGCGCCATGCTCATCGACCCCGCAGACGGCGTTCCGGTCATCATCGATGACGCCCTTGGTTACACCGACCCCGAGCGCCTGGCCAGCATGGGAGCAGTCCTGGGACACGCCGGACGGAACACCCAGGTCATCGTGCTCACGTGCACACCGCAGCGCTATCAGGGTGTGGGCGGGGCTCACCTCGTGGCCGTGTGAACGCGCCCGGCCCATCCGTTTTGGGATGCCCACACCCGATGCGCTAGGCTGACTCTCGCCCAATGAGCCCCCGTAGCTCAGGGGATAGAGCGTCCGCCTCCGGAGCGGAAGGCCGCAGGTTCGAATCCTGCCGGGGGCACAGATTCAGGCGACATCTCCGGCTCAGATCGCTGCTCTGGTACCGGGTGTCACACGATCGGTCACGTTCTGGACCGCCTCGAGGAACACCGGAACCCACCCTGTAGCCCCCAACACGATGGCCGCGTGCCCACCGCGTGCGGTGAAGACCTGGGCGCCGGGTATCGAGTCCGCCAGCTTGCGCTGGCGGCGTGAGGGGATGATGTGGTCTTTTCCGGTCACCACCACAGCAGTCGGAACGTCGACCCCGCCGATCCAGGCTGCAGAGTCGAAACGACCGAGCTCACCGAGCGCCTCGGGTAGGGACCAGGCGCTGGTACTGCGGAACTCGACCTTGCTCCACGCGGTGGGGTTCGCCACTTCCACCGACGGCAGCTCGGGGAGGGTCTGTGCCAGCCGGTCGACATGCGACAGCGCAAAGCTGGCCAACGGATGCATCGCCGCGGTCATCAGGGGGAAGAACAGTCGCTCGCCCTTCTTTCCACGGAAGTTCCTCGCGGTGGAGCAGAGCACCAGGCCCGATACACGCCTCCGGTGCCGCTGCCACGTCAACTGGGCCACTGCGCCGCCCATGGAGTAGCCGGCCACGACTGCTTGTTCGATGCCCAGGGCATCCATCACTGCCACCACATCGTCTGCGCAGTCGACGAACCGGAAACGCGACGACCGGATACCCCGCCCATGCCATCGCTGGTCGAACGTGACAACCCGGTAGTGCTGCGACAGCTCGCTGAAGGTGGCCACCCAGCTCAGATACGAGGTGCATCCCAGTGCGTGCAGCAACACGATCGTGGGGGCGGTGGGTGAGGGGCCGGGCACGTCGACAACAAATGTCCGGCCACGCCCGGGGAGCTCCACGATCCGGCCCTCGGGCACGGCGTCGACTGCAGGTGCGGACGGCATGATCTGCTTCAGTCCTGCCCCCACCCCGCTGCGTAGGGCGTCGGCACTGGTACTCGCGACCCGGTTCAGGGCCTTTCCGGCCAGCTGCACTGTCATGTGGTCGTCCTCTCGCTCGAACTGCTCAGTCGGGCATGTTCGCCAGTTCATCGAGAGCCGGACGCATACGTGCCACGAGCGGACCGAGATCGTCCACCAGGTCTGGGCAGCTCAGAATCGAGACGTTGAGCCGACCGGCGTAGGACCACGCGGTCACGTTGAGGCCGATACCTTCGATGAGTGGTCCGACGCTGAAGAGATCACTCAGCTTCGAACCGGCGATTGTCACGTCCTGCGCCGGACCCTTGACGTTGGACACGATGACGTTGAACGGCGGCGAGTGTCGGGCCGCCATGTTGTATTTCGAATAGAGTTTGAGGGCCGCACTGAAGGGTGCCGGTGGAGTGAACTGCACCCAGTCGGTGAGCATGTGAGGACCCAGGTGCTGTTGCACCTTCTTCGAGGCGGCTGTTGTCCGCGAGATCTCGAGCAACCGTTCACGTGGGTCGTCCACGTCGGTCGCGAGGGTCGTGAACAGATTCGACACCCGGTTGCCGCCGAGACGCGCGGGGCCCTCGGGGTCGTCGGTCGACACCGGCACCCCGGCCAGAAGTGACCCGGACAGGTCCTCACCGCGCGACCGGGTCCAGTCGCGCAGCGCTCCGGCGACGATCGCCAGCACCACATCATTCACGGTGACGCCGTTGGCTTTTCGCACCTGCTTGATGTCGTCGAGGGGGAGCGTGCACGTGGCGAAGATGCGCGAGGCACCGAGAGCGCCGTTGAACGATGCCCGGGGCGCGTCGAGGACCGGGCGGGGTACCGACACCGATTCACCCCGACGATGCCGCACCACCGCATTGATTCCGGACGCCGTACGCGACAGGAGGCCGTGCACCGTGCCCATCTGGCGGATGGCATCGGACAGGGCAAGCCGGGTCTGTTCGGCCTTGGTGGGCGTCGGTTCGAGAGCCCAGCTGTCAGACCTCGAATCCTCTTGTGGCGCAGGGTTCTGCTCGGGATCGTCACTCTGGTCGGTGATGTTGCCCAGCAATGCGTTGGCCGCCACGCCGTCCGCGAGCGCGTGGTGCATCTTGCCTATCACCGCTATTCGCCCGTCGGCCATGCCCTGGCACACATGCATCTCCCACAACGGGATCGACCTGTCGAGCGGGGTTCCCGCGATCTCGCCGGTGACCGCCTCGAGCTCCGCCATACCCCCGGGTTCCGGCAGGTCGTGCAGAAAAAGGTGCCGCGCGGGCTCGATCGGCTGGTCACTGATCCACAGCGGGTGATTGAGCGAGAGCGGTACAGGCAGAGCCCGCCGCTGCAGCGGGGGAAGCTGGCCGAGCCTGGCCAGCATCTGCTCCTGGAAACGCTCGAACGTGAAACCCTCTCGCGGCTCGATGATGGCTATCTTCAGCGTGTGCATGTGCATGGTTGGCGTTTCCATGTACAGATAGCCGGCATCAACCCCTTCCATTCGCTCCATTCCGGAAGTATGGAGGGGTCCGGGGCGCGTCATCGGTGACTTACCCAAACTGTTCCGCGTTTGTCATCACGCGGGTCCGGTGAGTTCGCGTTTGACCACCTTGCCGGTGGCGTTGCGGGGGAGGGCGTCGAGGAACTCGACGTCGCGGGGCACCTTGAAGCCGGCCAATTGGGACTTGACGTGTGCCTTGAGGTCGTCGCAGGAGGCATCTTCGCCGGGCTTGAGCACCACGTAGGCCGCCAGCCGTTGTCCGTACTTGTCGTCGTCGACTCCGAGCACTGCAGCTTCGAGGACCGAGGGGTGGGCGTTGAGCGTCTCCTCGACCTCCAGGGGATAGACGTTCTCGCCACCCGAGACGATCATGTCGTCGTCGCGGCCGACCACGAACAACCGGCCGTTCTCGTCCAGACGGCCTACGTCGCCCGACAACATTAAGTCGCCGTGGAAGTCCTTGGAGTCACCCGACGTGTACCCCTCGAAGTGAGAGTTGCTGAAAACGGCTATCTTTCCCACTGCGCCGACAGGCAGCTCGTCGAGGTTGTCGTCGAGGATCCGCACCTCGGTGCCCGCCGCGGGCCGGCCGGCAGTGTCTGTCGCAGCGCGCAGGTCCGCAGGTGTCGCCGTACTGATCAGGCCGGCCTCGGTGGCGTTGTAGCTGTTGTAGACCACATCGCCGAACCGGTCCATGAACCCGATGACGGCGTCGGCCCTCATCCGCGATCCGCTGACCGTGGCGAAACGCAGTGAGCTCAGCTGGTAGTGGTCGAGGACGTCGGACGGCAGGTCCATGATGCGTTCGAGCATCACCGGCACGAGCGCAAGACCGGTGGCCCGGTGCTCGGCAACCAACTTCAGCGTTGCCTCTGGGTCGAACTTGCGGCGCATCACCACGGTGCAGGTCATCGTCCCGGCCACGGCGAGCTGCCCGAAGCCCCAGGCGTGGAACATGGGCGCCGCGACGACGATCTTCTCTTCCGCCTTCCAGGGGATGCGGTCGAACATGGCCGCGAGCGCTCCGGCGCCCCCGCCACCGGAGCGGCGTGCGCCTTTGGGGGTCCCGGTGGTGCCGGAGGTCAGCAGGACGATACGTCCCGGGGAATCGGGACGGCCCGGACGTTTGGCGCCACGATGTTTGTTGATGAGCCCTTCGACGGTGGGAGCGTCGGTGCTGCTGTCGGTCCACGCGATCACTTCGGCGAGATCCTCGACGTGCGAACGGGCGTGGGCCACGAGGTCGGCGAACTCCTCGTCGTAGATGAGGACGCCGGTGTGCTCGCGAAGGAGTACCTCCGTGAGCTGAGGGCCCGAGAACCCGGTGTTCAACAGGAGCGAGTCGGCGCCGAGTTTTGTTGATGCCAAGAGGCTTTCGACGAGGCCACGGTGGTTGCGGCAGAGGATGCCGACGGTCTGGTCAGGCTCTCGCCGCAGGTCGCGCAACGCCGTGGCGAGAGCGTCGCTACGGGTGTCGAGCTGCGCCCACGTCAGGCTGCCCAGTTCGTCGACGAGGGCAGTGGCGTTCGGCCGCCGCGCTGCTGCCAACCCGAGGCCGGTCATCGGTGTGGTGCCCTGACGCCAGATCACGAGTCCCATCCGCACGTACTTGTCCGGGCGCAGTGCGGCGAGCATGCCACTGCGGACGAGCACCCCGATGGTCCACAGCATCCGGCGAATTCGGCCAATCAACTCGGTCACTACGTGGCTCCTGATCCTGTGGTCATCCGAGCACCGGGAAGCGGCGTGCCCGGGCCATCTCATCCAACGTGGACTGCATACGGTCGCGGACCACACGATCAACTTCAGCGATGTCGGGGTCGGGTCCGAACTCCGTGACGATGTCGATCGGATCGAGCACCCGAGTCTCGATCTTGGTGGGCATCGGCAGGTTCGGAGGGAACTGCAGCGACAACCCGAACGGGAAACCGAAGGACAGCGGGGCGAGCTTGGTCCGCATGAGTTTGTCGAGACGCAACAGCTTGGCCAAATCCTCACCGCGGCTGAGGAAGATCTGCGCCTCGTGCCCGCCGATGCTCACCACCGGGACGATGGGCACCCCGGCTTCGAGCGCGGTGCGCACGTACCCGGTACGGCCGTTGAAGTCGATGCGATTGGCAGAGGTTGACGGCCGGAACACGTCGTAGTCGCCGCCGGGGAAGACAATGGTGACACCGCCGCTGCGGAGGAGCTGGTCGGCGTTGTGGCGATTGGCCGGAACGAAGCCGGCGCGAGCGAACAGCTGTTTTCCCTGGCCGATGAACAACATGTCGTGGGCCAGCACGTACAGCGGGCGCTCACTGCCGAAGTGATCGAAGAACTCCACCGCGATCACCGGCACGTCCATCGCGAGGAGGCCTCCGGAGTGATTGGACACCAGCAGCGCTCCGCCGTCGGGCACGTTCGCCATGCCCTTCACCTCGGACCGGAACCAGCCTTTGACCGCCAATCGCAGGAGCGGGATCAACCGGGTCACCCACGCTCCGTCGCGCAACTCCCACAGTGCTTCTTCCGACTCTGCGCCTGTGGGCTCGTCGCCGGACTCGCCGGGCGTCTTGTCGGTGCTCATGCGCTCTTTCTCAACGTCGGGGCGCTCACCGATGGACCGAGGAGGGTATGACGAACACACCGCGCCCAATCGAAAGGTTCTGGCGCAAACGGGTTCTGGGCCAGTCGATCGGCGAGCACGCTCAGGGCCAGTGGATTGGAGACCAGCCCGATGTGGCTGCTGAGAACGGCGATGTTCTCGCAATTGTCGTCCTCGTCGAGTGCACAACTGCGCCAGTTGAGTATCCCGTCGGTCTTGGAATAGATCGCCGTACACCGGACGGGCAGCGGTCCTCGGAGAGTGTCGACGATCTCTCGCGCGTTGTCGACAAGGCCGTACTTGCGCGCGGCGTGCTCGAACATCGCCGTCGTCCTGGTCACCTCGCCCTCAGGTCGCCACGGGGACCCCAGGCAGATGACTTGCCGTACCGCGTCGGGACGTTCGTGGCCCAGCCACCGGGCGAGCAGGCCGCCGAAACTCCAGCCGACAACACTGACCGGCACGCCATAACGTTGGTGAAGTCGGTCCAGTCGGTCGGGTAGCCCCTCGACGATGTGGTCGGTCAATCCGAAGTTGCGGCCGAGGTGCCATCCGTGGGCTCGGTAACCGAGACCGCGCAGATGGGAGCGCATCCTGTTGGTGAGGCCATCGGTTGCGTAGAAACCGGGGATCACCAGCACTGGACGTCCCTCGCCCACACCATGGCTCGGGAGGATGGCGTCCACCACCGCCGATGTGGGGTACTCGACCATCACGCGAGCCAGTTCGAGCGCGGTCAGCGCGAGGGGCGGTTTGGGAAACCGCTCTGATGACAGGGCGGAGCCATCGTCACGTCGTTCTTCGAAGTCGTACATGCACCATCCCCGAGCCGTGTGTGGACGGTCCCATACTAGAACGTGTTCTCGTTTTCCGTTGCCATATCGCCGGGCAGTGGTCGGACTACGGAGGCGGGGGTGCTTTTCTTACCTCCGGCGTAATCGTTTTCGACCACCGATGCGGCGACCCTGAAGGCATGGATATCGATCGACAAGACGCAGTCACAACCACTGTGCCCGGGGCGCCGCGCTGGCTACGGGCGGTCCTGATCATGGATCGGGCAGGCTCGTCCTGGTACATCGGACTCGGGTTCCTGTTCGCCCCGCTGTTGGTGGTGCTCGATCCGTGGCCGCCACTGGTCACCGCGGCCTGGATTGCCATCGGGGTGTTCGGCCTGTGGCTGGGCATCCTCGGCATCTTCATGGCGACCGGCCTGGCGCTGATCCTCAAGTCCGGCCACACCGTTCCCGAGGAGTACTGGCGATCGGTCTTCGAGGACTTGCCGCCCGCGCGGTGACCGGCGACTAGTTCATCGGAAGAGGTTGCGCCCCACGGGGTTCGAGCATCTTCGCCATCGTGTCCGACTCCGATTGCTGGACATTGACCATCTGCTGGGCGAGCTGCCGGACGAAGTCTTCCTGGACGTGATCGCGCTCGGTGGCAAACTCCATCATCTCGGACCCGCCCTGATGATGTCGCAACATCAGTTGCAGAAAGAAAGTGTCCAGCTCGGCGCCTTGGAGCGTCCGCAGCTTTGTCATCTCCTCGGTGGTCGCCATGCCCGGCATCGGGGGTGAACCGGGCGTCCTCGGCCCCATCGACATGCCCGGCTCAGTGCTGCCCCCGTGACCGTGCCCGTCACTGTGACCCTGCATCCAGGCCATCCCCTCGTCGGGATTGTCGAGCGGATAGTCCCAGCGGGTCAGCCACGACTGCATCTGGCCGATTTGGTTGGTCTGCGAGGTGAGGATGTCGTAGGCGAGCGACTGCACCTGGGGGTCGCTTCCGCCGTACAACTCGATGGTCGCCATCTCCACGGCTTGCTGGTGGTGACGGATCATGTCCTGCGCGAAGCCCACCGCAGCCGAGTCTTCGGCGGGCCTGTTGTTGTCGTCGCCTTCGAAGCTGATGCGAAGCAAAAGACCGACGACCACACCGAGTAGCAGCATGGCGACCGCACCGAGCACCAGCATCGCCGGCAGCTGTCGTCGATGTGTGCCAGAAGCGGAGGTCTGCTCGACCTCACCCGTTCCGGTTTCGGTAACCGACCCGGTCTGAGCCTGTTCGGGGGTGTTCGAGTCGGTGCCGGACTCCGAGTCGTCCATCAGCCCGCAGGTGTGGCCGGGACGGGCTGCGCCGGGGCGGGAGCAGTGGTCATCGGCTGCTCCGGTGCGACCAGCCCCTCCTCGGTGGCGGGGGTGGTGCCGGTGCCGTCCATGGGGATGGCGTCAGCGGGGATCGGGCCGACGTCCGCCGGCGGCGGGCTGTTCGGGTCGAACGCACCGGGCGTCGCCGCGCAGGATGCCCCGATCTCGGGATACGCGGTGGCATCGGGCTGACCGGGGTACACGCCGCTGTTCGAGTTCTGCCGCAGTGCCTCGATGAACTGGTCGACGCGTTCGTCGCCTGCGGAGTCGAGCTTGAGCTGATGGCCCCACGACTGCAGCGAGATCGGCGTGTCCAGGCCCGGGTAGGGCGACATCAGCATGTACGGCTCGCCCTCGACCTTGTCCTGCAGGATGTCGAGGTCGCCGGGAGCGATGGTGTCCGGGTTGTAGGCGATCCAGACCGCACCGTGTTCGAGCGCGTGGACGGCGTTCTCGGTCCGCAACTGGTTCGGGTAGACGATGCCGGTACACGCGGCCCAGACCGCGTCGTGAGGTCCGCCGAATGGAGGCGACTGGTCGTAGGCCACGCGCTGCGTCGGCTGCACGTGCTGACCGGCCGGGTAGTAGATCTTGGTGACGCCGTCGATCTTGTCCGAAGGGTCGGGATTGGACGCCGAAGGTGTGAACTTCGCGACTTCGCGCTGGTCGAGATACTTGGGTACGAGGTACGCGGCCAGTCCGCCGACGAGCGCGATGATCACCACGACTGCGCCGATGGTCATCCACGGGATCTGCCGTCCGACGCCCCCCGCCTTCACCACGGGGACCTGCCCGGCCTTCTTCTTGCCGGACTTACCTGCGGTGGACGGTTTCTTGGGAATCTTGTTGCCCTTTTTATCGGCGTCGGCCATGGATCTCTTTCGGTGCAAAAACTGGGGTGAGCGAACGAGTGCGTGCCGGCATGTGAACCGGCGACCGACAGTGTACTTGTGCGCGTCGACGGCAATCGCTGTGCAGGGAGACGGCGATTGTCAATGATGAGGTGCGGGCCAATAGGATGGTGCATCGTGACCCCCGCCGACCTCGCGGTGCTGCTGCATGCCGCCACCTCAACCGTCCTCACCGACCACGGACTCGACCCGTCCGCGCTGCCGGAGAGTGTTGTCGTGGAACGGCCGCGCAATCCCGAGCACGGCGACTACGCCACCAACATCGCGCTGCAACTCGGTAAGAAGGTCGGCGTCAACCCGCGTGAGCTGGCCGGATGGCTTGCCGCCGAGCTCTCCAGCCGTCAGGGCATCGCCACCGCCGAGATCGCCGGACCCGGTTTCGTGAACATCCGACTCGCCGCCGACGCGCAGAACGTGGTGGTCGCCGGAGTGATCGAACGTGGTGCGGCCTACGGGACCGGAACGACTCTCGACGGACTCCGGGTGAACCTCGAGTTCGTCTCGGCCAACCCGACCGGTCCGATCCACCTCGGTGGCACGCGGTGGGCTGCCGTGGGCGACGCGCTGGGCCGGGTTCTCTCGGCCGAAGGTGCCGCGGTCACCCGCGAGTACTACTTCAACGACCACGGCGCACAGATCGACCGGTTCGCGCGGTCGCTGGTTGCCGCGGCACTCGGTGAACCCACTCCCGAGGACGGGTATGCCGGCGCCTACATCGGTGAGATCGCGGCGCAGGTGCTCGACGCCGCGCCCGGCGCTCTCGACCTCCCGGAGGCGGAGCGGCTCGAGACATTCCGTGCCCGGGGCGTCGACCTCATGTTCGCGCAGATCAAGGCGAACCTGCACGAGTTCGGCACCGACTTCGACGTCTACACGCACGAGAACAAGATGTTCGAGAGCGGTCAGGTCGACAAGGCCATCGCCGAACTGAAGGCAAACGGCAACCTCTACGAGAACGACGGCGCCTGGTGGCTGCGGTCGACCGCGTTCGGTGACGACAAAGACCGCGTGGTCATCAAGAGTGACGGCGAGGCGGCGTACATCGCAGGCGACATCGCGTACTTCAAGGACAAGCGTGACCGCGGGTTCGATCTCTGTATCTACATGCTCGGCGCCGACCATCACGGTTACGTCGTCCGGCTCAAGGCTGCGGCCGCGGCGCTCGGCGACGACCCCGACCGGCTGGAGGTACTGATCGGGCAGATGGTCAATCTCGTCCGCGACGGGCAGCCGGTGCGGATGAGCAAGCGGGCGGGCACGGTCATCACCCTCGACGATCTGGTGGACGCGGTCGGTGTGGACGCCGCCCGCTACTCACTCATCCGGTCGTCGGTGGACGTGAACATCGACATCGACCTCGACCTCCTCGTCAGCCAGTCGAACGAAAACCCGGTCTACTACGTGCAATACGCGCACGCCCGCCTCGCGGCGATCGGACGCAATGCCGAGGCCCTGGGTCTCATCGCCGCCACCGACCACCTCGAGCTGCTGGTGGATCGGGCCGAGGGTGACCTGATCCGTACGCTGGGAGACTTCCCCGCAGTGGTCGCTGCAGCCGCGCAATTGCGTGAGCCGCACCGTGTCTGCCGGTATCTCGAAGCGCTGGCGAGCACGTACCACAAGTTCTATGACCGGTGCCGGGTCCTGCCTCAGGGCGACGAGGAACCCACCGATCTCCACGCCGCACGGTTGGCTCTGTGCGGCGCCACCCAGCAGGTCATCGCCAACGGTTTGGCGATGGTCGGCGTGAGCGCACCGGAGCGAATGTGAACGCACACCCCGCCGGACCACGGCACGCGGAGGTCGTGGCGGCACCGCACCTGGCCGAAAGGCCCAATTCTCCAGAAGAACTCGCGCAGTTGCCGGAGGCGATTTACCCGCAGGGCACCGGTCGCGATGAGAACGGTGTCGCGCAGATCGGCGGCATCGCGGTCACCGAGCTGGCCGAGAAATACGGCACCCCACTGTTTGTCATCAACGAAGAGGACTTCCGGGCGCGATGCGCCGAGATGGCAAAGGCGTTCGGATCGGCGCAGCACGTCCACTATGCGTCCAAGGCGTTCCTGTCCACCGAGGTTGCGCGCTGGGTGCACTCAGAGGGTCTCTCTCTCGATGTGTGTTCGGCCGGCGAGCTGACGGTGGCGTTGCGTGCGGGTTTCCCGGCCGATCGGATCGCCCTGCACGGCAACAACAAATCGCCGTACGAGCTCGAACTCGCGGTCACCTCGGGTGTAGAGCACGTGGTGCTCGACTCCATGATCGAGATCGAACGTCTCGATGAGATCGCCGGCCGGCTCGGCGTGGTCCAGGACGTCCTCATCCGGATCACCGTGGGTGTGGAGGCGCACACCCACGAGTTCATCTCCACGGCACACGAAGACCAGAAGTTCGGCTTTTCGCTGGCCGGTGGCACGGCGATGGACGCGGTCCGACGCGTCTTCGCCACCGACAACCTGCGACTGGTGGGGCTGCACAGCCACATCGGTTCGCAGATCTTCGACGTGGGTGGTTTCGAGCTGGCCGCCCACCGTGTCCTGTCCTTGCTGCGGGACGTGGTCTCGGAGTTCGGCGTGGACAAGACCGCCCAACTCTCGATCCTGGATCTCGGTGGGGGACTGGGTATCTCATACCTTCCCTCCGACGACCCGCCTCCGGTGCAGGAAGTCGCCGACAAACTCGCCGCCATCGTCGAACGTGAATCGGCCGCACTGGGCCTACCCACCCCGACCATCGCGGTGGAACCGGGCCGTGCGATCGCCGGTCCGGCCGGTGTCACGTTGTACACCGTCGGCACGGTCAAAGACGTCCAGCTCGGTCCGGGCGGAGCTCATCGCCGCTACGTGTCCGTCGACGGCGGTATGAGCGACAACATCCGCACCTCGCTGTACCAGGCCGAGTACGACGTCCGGCTGGCGTCGCGGGTCTCCACTGCGAACGCGGTGGTCAGTCGGGTGGTCGGAAAGCACTGCGAGAGCGGCGACATCGTCATCCGCGACTGCTGGCTTCCCGACGATGTCGGCCCCGGCGACGTGCTGATGGTGGGCGCCACCGGCGCCTACTGCTACTCGATGTCGAGTCGCTACAACATGGTCACCCGACCCGCCGTGGTCGCCACGCGGGGAGGCGACGCGCGAGTGATCCTGCGTCGTGAAACTGTCGAAGATCTACTGAGCTTGGAGGTGAACGAGTGACGGACAGCCGAATCAACGACAACGGGGCCCGCGCCATCGGCGTTGCGGTACTCGGAATGGGAAATGTCGGTACCGAGGTGGTTCGCATCCTCACCGACAACGCCGCTGATCTGCAGGCACGGGTCGGCGCCCCACTGGAACTGCGCGGGGTCGCCGTCCGGAACCTGAATGTTCCTCGTGACGGGGTGGACCCGGCCCTGCTCACCGACAAGCCCGAAGACCTCGTTGCCCGCGACGACGTGGACATCGTTGTCGAACTCATCGGCGGCATCGACCCGCCGCGGATGTTGATCCGCGAATCGCTGCAGAGCGGCAAGTCCGTGGTCACCGCCAACAAGGCGCTGCTCGCCGATTACACCGGCGAACTCGCGACTGCCGCAGCCGGGGCGAAGGTGGATCTGTACTTCGAGGCGGCCGTGGCCGGCGCCATCCCGGTGATCCGCCCGCTGATGCAGTCGCTCGCCGGTGACACCGTCAACCGTGTCGCCGGAATCGTCAACGGCACAACCAACTTCATCCTGTCCGCGATGGACGCCGACGGCAGTGACTACGAGGAGACGCTCGCCGAGGCAGGCCGACTCGGCTACGCCGAGGCCGACCCGACGGCCGATGTCGAGGGCTACGACGCGGCGGCGAAAGCAGCCATCCTGGCGTCGATCTCCTTCCATTCGAGGGTCACCGCGCTCAACGTCTACCGCGAGGGCATCTCCAAGATCACCGCTGCCGACCTCGTCTCGGCCCAGGCACTCGACTGCACGGTGAAGTTGCTGTCGATTTGCGAGCGGATCGTCGGTGAGGATGGGCAGCAACGCATTTCGGCCCGCGTCTATCCTGCGCTGGTACCGCTCGAACATCCTCTCGCGGCGGTCAACGGCGCTTTCAACGCGGTGGTCGTCGAAGCCGAGAACGCCGGTCGGCTGATGTTCTACGGACAGGGTGCCGGTGGCGCACCCACCGCATCGGCGGTGTTGGGAGACCTGGTGATGGCTGCGCGCAACAAAGTGCACGGTGGTCGTGGCCCACTGGAGTCCACGTACGCGTCGCTGCCGATCGCCCCCATGGGTGACGTGCGAACCCGGTATTACGTGTCGATGCGGGTGGCGGACCGCGCCGGGGTGCTCGCAACAGTCGCCGGGGAGTTTTCCTCCCGGGGCATCAGCATCTCGACCGTTCGCCAGGAAGGCGCCGGCGACGACGCCCGGCTCGTGGTGGTCACCCATCGCGCACCTGATGCGGCATTGTCCGAAACCGTTGCGGCACTGGAGAAGCTGGAGGCCGTCCTGAGCGTGTCCAGCGTTCTCCGACTGGAGGGAACCAATGAGTGAGTCTGTCGCCGTGCACCGTGCGTGGCCGGGATTAATCGAGGCGTACCGCGACCGATTGCCTGTCAAGGACGACTGGAAGGTCGTCACCCTGCTCGAGGGTGGCACGCCGTTGATCGCCGCACCGCACCTGTCCGAGATCACCGGGTGCGAGGTGTACCTCAAGGTGGAGGGCCTCAACCCGACCGGCTCGTTCAAGGACCGCGGGATGACGATGGCCGTGAGCAACGCCGTCAACAACGGGAAGACCGCGGTGCTGTGCGCGTCCACCGGGAACACCTCGGCCTCGGCTGCCGCGTACGCGACCCGCGCCGGCATCACGTGCGCAGTCCTCATCCCCGAGGGCAAGATCGCAATGGGCAAACTCGCCCAGGCCGTGATGCACGGCGCGAAGATCATCCAGGTGCAGGGCAACTTCGACGACTGCCTCGAACTGGCTCGCAAGGCCACCGCCGAGTGGACCGAGATCGAGCTGGTCAACTCGGTGAACCCCGCCCGCATCGAAGGTCAGAAAACTGCCGCCTTCGAGATCATGGATGTGCTCGGCAGGGCTCCTGACGTGCATGCGTTGCCGGTGGGGAACGCGGGCAACATCACCGCGTACTGGAAGGGCTACACCGAGTACCACCGCGACGGTGTTGTCGGGTCGACCCCTCGCATGCTCGGCGTGCAGGCGGCCGGCGCGGCCCCTCTGGTCACCGGCAAACCGGTCAAGGATCCCGAGACGATCGCCACCGCCATCCGGATCGGCTCACCCGCCAGCTGGAACCAGGCAGTGGCCGCCAAGGACGAATCGGGTGGTCAATTCCGGGCTGCCACCGACGAGAAACTCCTCGAGGCCTACCGGTTGATCGCAGGCCACGAAGGTGTCTTCGTCGAGCCGGCGTCGGCCGCCAGTGTCGCCGGACTTCTTGCTGCCCGTGAAGAGGGTTGGGTGTCTGCGGGCGAGCTCGTCGTCTGCACCGTCACCGGCAACGGCCTCAAGGATCCCGACACCGCGTTGGCCGGCATCCCGCCGGTAGAGGCAATCCCGGTTGATCCGGTGGCTGTCGCACGCGCGCTGAATGTGGGCTGATGGGAACCGATCATGACGGTGTGGGCAACGCGGACTGATGAATCCTCTGGCGATGACTCGCACGTGGCTGGGCTCCGTCGCGAAGGTGTGGACGTGAATCCCGTTCTGCCTGCGGGGGTCCAGGCGCAAGCGCGCGTTCCCGCGTCGAGTGCCAATCTGGGCCCCGGGTTTGATTGTCTGGGTATCGCTCTGGGCATCTACGACGACATCTCCGTCACCGTCGGTGGCGATGCACTGCGCATCACCGTCAGCGGTGAAGGCGCCGAGGGAGTACCGCTCGACGAGCGACACCTGGTGGTTCGGGCGATCAATCGGGGGCTGGCGGCGGCCGGTGTCACGGCCCCGGGCCTGGACGTCAAGTGCCGCAACAGCATTCCCCATGCCCGTGGTCTGGGGTCGTCGGCGTCCGCAGTTGTCGGCGGGCTGGCGGTCGCCGCCGGCCTGGTCCGCGCAGCCGGCCTGGGAACACAACTGTCCACCGAGGCGTTGATCCAGCTGTCGTCGGAGTTCGAAGGCCACCCGGACAATGCCTCGGCGAGTGTGCTCGGTTCGGCCGTGGTCTCCTGGTCCGAACCCACCGCGGGCGTCCACACCTCGGACGTGGCGGGGGACTCGCCGGCACTCAATTACTTCGCGAGGTCGCTGGAGCTGCATCCAGGTATTCGCGCCTACGCCATGATTCCGCAGGTCGAGTCGTCGACCGCGGTCACCCGTGGGTTGTTGCCGGACGCGGTGTCCCGGGCGGATGCGGTCTTCAATGTCAGCCGCGCGGCCCTGGCCGTGGTGGCGTTGACGACCGAACCCCAGTTGCTGATGGCTGCGACCGAGGATCGACTGCACCAGGACTACCGGGCCCCGGTGATGCCTGCGACGGCCGCTCTGGTGCGATGGTTGCGTGAGCGGCAGGTACCGGCCACCGTGTCGGGCGCCGGGCCCACCGTGCTGGCGCTGACGGCGTCGGAGCTACCACCTCAGACCCGCGACAAGGCAGCTGAGCTGGGATTTGTTCTGCAGGAAGTAGAGATTGCACCCGGAGTAGTCGTACACTGACGACGGCGGGTGCAACATTGATTGATTCGCAGTTTGTGAACACGCCGCATTCTGTGGGTGTTGCCCGAACTACTGATCCTGGTTAGCATGTACCCGTCCAGCCGCGGATGTTTTCACCCGAGCGTGCTTCTCATCGGATGTCAAATTCGAATCACAGCCCGCGGGCGCCAGTCCGTGAAATATAAAGCGCGGCAAACGACACACGCCTCATAAGACCGCTGAAAAACTAGCGGCACCTCTCACCTGGGCTCCGGGTGCGAGAACTTTGGCCCTCGCGAATCTACCGGCGGGGGAAGGAAAGGATATCCGTTGACGGATACGGACCTGATCACTGCACCGGGCTCGGAGAACACGCTCGACCTCGGTGGAGTTGACACTCCGAAAGCCGAACGTCGTCGTGGGACCGGGCTCTCGGGAATGGTTCTGACTGAACTTCGTGGCCTGGCAGGAGAGCTGGGCATCAAGGGCACGTCGGGTATGCGCAAGAGCGACCTGATCGCGGCCATCAAGGAACGCCAGAGCGGCGGGGCGTCCAGCGCACCTGCCACCAAGGGCAAGGCCGCCTCGAGCAAGGCGCCCGCGGACAAGACCTCGGCAGGAACGGCGCCGTCGGAGGACGCACCGACTGCCTCTGCCGAAAAGCCGCAGGTCAAGAGCGCCTCCGCCCCTGCGGAACCCGCCGCCGAAGCAGCGACGAAGACCACCGAAACCACAAAGGTCGAACCCGAGCAGGCTGCCACTGCGGCGCCCGCCGAGGAGAAGGCTGCGCCGAAGACCGACGAGTCTTCCCAAGACGGTGACCAGGCAGACGGCAACGACCAGCGGCGGCAGCGTCGTCGTGGTCGCGACGGGCAGGCCGCAGGTCGGGACAACCGCGAGGGTCAGGGCCGTGAAAGCCAGGGCCGCGAGGGTCAGGGCCGCGACAATCAGACCCGCGAGGGTCAGATTCGCGACAACCAGGGCAGCGGCTCCAGCCGCGAAGGCCAGGGCCGTGACAACCGCAACCGCGACGACCGCAACCGCGACGACCAGGGCAACCGTTCGGAGCAGGGAAACCGCTCCGAGCAGGGCAACAGGAACCGCAACCGCAACGATCAGGGAAGTGGCCAGAACAGCGGCCCCCGTGACAACCGCGACAACGGTCCCCGTGACGACGACGAGGACGGCGACGGCCGCGGCGGTCGGCGGGGACGCCGTTTCCGTGAGCGTCGACGGGGACGTGACCGCGGCGAAGGCGGCGGTGGCGGCAACGAGCGTGAGCCACAGATCTCCGACGACGACGTGTTGCAGCCGGTCGCGGGAATCCTCGATGTGCTGGACAACTATGCGTTCGTTCGTACGTCGGGCTACCTCGCCGGACCGAACGATGTCTACGTGTCGATGAACCTCATCCGCAAGAACGGGCTGCGTCGCGGTGACGCGATCACCGGGGCGGTCAAGGTCCCGCGCGATGGTGAGCAGTCGAACCAGCGTCAGAAGTTCAATCCGCTGGTCCGGCTCGATTCGGTGAACGGCGCTGACGTCGAGACCGCCAAGCGCCGGCCGGAGTTCAACAAGCTGACCCCGCTGTATCCGAATCAGCGTCTTCGCTTGGAGACCACCAGCGAGCGCATCTCCACCCGCGTCATCGACCTGGTCATGCCGATCGGCAAGGGACAGCGTGCACTGATCGTGTCCCCGCCCAAGGCCGGTAAGACGACGATTCTGCAGAACATCGCCAATGCCATCTCGATCAACAACCCCGAGTGCTACCTCATGGTGGTGCTCGTGGACGAGCGGCCCGAAGAGGTCACCGACATGCAGCGGTCGGTGAAGGGTGAGGTCATCGCCTCCACCTTCGACCGCCCGCCGTCAGACCACACCTCGGTGGCCGAGCTGGCGATCGAGCGGGCCAAGCGTCTGGTCGAAGACGGCAAAGACGTTGTGGTGCTGCTCGATTCGATCACCCGGCTGGGTCGCGCGTACAACAATGCGTCGCCGGCTTCGGGCCGGATCCTGTCCGGTGGTGTCGACTCCACAGCGCTGTACCCACCCAAGCGTTTCCTCGGTGCTGCCCGCAACATCGAGAACGGCGGCTCGCTCACCATCATCGCCTCGGCTCTGGTCGAGACCGGTTCCACCGGCGACACGGTGATCTTCGAGGAGTTCAAGGGCACCGGCAACGCCGAGCTCAAACTGGACCGCAAGATCTCCGAGCGCAGGGTGTTCCCGGCCGTCGACGTCAACATGTCCAGCACGCGTAAGGACGAGTTGCTGTTGTCGCCCGAGGAGTTCTCGATCGTGCACAAGCTGCGGCGCGTGCTTGCCGGCCTCGATTCGCAGCAGGCGATCGATCTCCTGGTGAGTCAGCTGAAGAAGACCAAGAGCAACATCGAGTTCCTCATGCAGGTCCAGAAGACCGCACCGGGAGCCATGGGCGACGACTAGTCGCCGGCTCGCAGCCACCGAACCCACCTGATCCCGTGGGCCCACCCGTCACAGGGCGGGCCGAACGGGATGGGTGGGTTCGTGCGTGGTGGCAGTGATCAGTTCTCCGGCAGGGTGCCGGGGCGTGGATCGAACGGTGGGGGATCGAGCTGATCGAACGCGCCGGACGCCGCGCACGTGGCCCCCGGTTCGGGGTAACCGGTCTCTTCTGGGGCTTCCGGGTAGACACCGCTCTGGATGTTCTGTTTCGTCGCGGTGATGAATTGGTCGATACGTGGGTCGTCGGCATCGTCGACCTTGAGCTGATGTCCCCACGACTGCACCGACACCGGCCGGTCCAATCCGGGATAGGGCGACAGCAGTGTGTAGTCGACTCCGTCGACGCGTTCGGCGAGCGATTCCACGGCCTCGGCGTCGAGGTCTTCCGGGTTGTAGGTGAGCCAGACCGCTCCGTGTTCGAGTGAATGCACGGCGTTTTCCGAACGGATGCCCGCGTTGTAGACCACCCCGGTGCAGGCGGCCCAGATTGCGTCGTGTCGGCCGCCGATGGGCGGGCTGAACGAGTAACGGACGCGATCGGTCGGGACCACATGAAGAGCAGCGGGGTAGTACCTTTTCTCGACGCCTTCGATGTCGTCGGTGGGATCAGGATTGTCCGCCGATGGTCGCAAGCTCGACACCGATCCGGAGTCCGCCGATTCGGGGACGGGATCGCCGGAACGCTCGGCCACACATCCTGTCGTCCCCAGGACCAGGATGGTCGCCGCCGTCGCAATTGTTCTTGACCTGGTCATCACTGTGCCTGCCAGCCGTATGTCGATTAACCCGGAGTCGTGACGAGGGAACGCCCGACGACGTCGATGGAACTCCACGTAGGTGGAATGTAGATGCCCGTTCGCGTGGAAGGAAAATCCCCGGAATGAAAATGGTTGTCGGGTCGTTCCAGTGATCGTGCCGCCAAGCATGGGTGCAGCGCCTTCTCCGAGATTTCAGCGATTGGGAGATGGCATCGCTGCTCTGGCATACTGAACGGTCGAGTCCGGTTCCGGTTCACACCTTCGATCCGCGAAGGTGACCCGGCGACCATTGAAAGGGACACCAGAATGAAGCAGGGAATCCACCCCCAGTACGTCGAGACCACTGTGGTCTGCGGCTGCGGGAACACCTTCACGACCCGCTCCACCAAGGACAACGGTCGTATCAACGTCGAGGTCTGCTCGCAGTGCCACCCGTTCTACACGGGCAAGCAGAAGATTCTCGACACCGGTGGCCGCGTCGCACGCTTCGAGAAGCGATACGGCAAGCGTCCGGCGAAGAAAGACGCTGCAGCCGAGAAATAGCTTGAAAGTCCGGCGTCTGGTCTGCCTTCGCGGCAGGCCAGGCGCCGTTTTCGTCGAATCACCCGGTTGACGTCATCAGCCGTCGGTCACAACTTTTCTCGAGTAGGAACAGGTCATGAGCAGCCCCGAGCCGTCCGCGATCGACGACATTCTCGCCGAGCATGCAGGCTTGCAGTCGCAGCTCTCCGACCCTTCCCTGCACGATGACCCCGCTGCCGCGCGCCGCGTTGGCAAGCGCTTCTCCGAGCTCGCGCCGATCATGGCCACGTACACCAAACTTCAAGCAGCACAGGACGATCTGCAGGCGGCACGCGAACTCGCTGCGGACGACCCGGCATTTGCGGCCGAGATACCCGAGCTGGAGAAGACCGCCGCCGATCTCGACGCCACCCTCACCGACCTGTTGTCGCCACGCGATCCCCACGACGGCGACGACGTGGTGTTGGAGATCAAATCGGGTGCAGGCGGCGAGGAGTCGGCCCTGTTCGCCTCGGATCTGGCCCGGATGTACCTCAAATACTGCGAACGGCACGGCTGGAAGGCCCAGACCCTCGGACTCACCGAGTCCGATCTCGGCGGGTACAAGGACGTCACCATCTCGATCAAGTCGAGAGGCGACGGTCCGGACGGTGTGTGGGCGCGATTGAAGTTCGAGGGTGGCGTACACCGTGTCCAGCGTGTGCCGGTCACGGAGTCGCAGGGGCGTATCCACACCTCGGCTGCCGGCGTGCTGATCTATCCAGAACCCGATGAGGTCGAGCAGGTGCAGATCGACGATTCGGACCTCCGCATCGACGTGTACCGCAGTTCGGGCAAGGGCGGACAGGGCGTGAACACCACCGACTCCGCGGTCCGGATCACCCACTTGCCCACCGGGATCGTCGTGACCTGTCAGAACGAACGATCGCAGTTGCAGAACAAGGCCCGCGCGATGCAGGTCCTCGCTGCGCGCCTGCAGGCGGCGGCCGAGGAGGCAGCCAACTCGGAGGCGTCGGAAGGACGGGCGGCGCAGGTGCGGACAGTTGATCGTTCTGAGCGGATCCGCACCTACAACTTCCCGGAGAATCGCATCACCGACCACCGGATCGGTTACAAGGCCAGCAACCTCGACGCCGTTCTCGCAGGCGACATGGACGCACTACTCGACGCCCTCAGAGCCGCCGATCGCCAGGCCCGCCTCGAGGCGGAGTGAACGCGCGCGAACATCGCAGGGCCGCAACGGCCGAACTGGCCGCCGCAGGCGTTCCCAGCCCGGACGTCGACGCAGCGCTTCTGCTGGCTCACGTGGCCGGCACATCCGTGGGCGGCCTCGTCACGGTCGACGAGCTGACGCAGGAGCAGGCCGACACGTACCGCGTAATGATCGACCGGCGGCGCGCGCGTGAGCCCTTGCAGCACATCATCGGTCACGTCCAGTTCGGCATGGTCGATCTTGAGGTCGGCCCCGGGGTGTTCATACCCCGGATGGAAACCGAGGCGCTGCTGTCGTGGGCACTGGAGGCGATTGCCGACGTTGCCGAACCGGTGGTGGTCGATCTGTGCAGCGGAAGCGGTGCACTCGCGTTGTCCATCGCGGATGCTCGGCGCAACGCCGTGGTGCACGCCGTCGAGATCGCCGACGAGCCACTCCGATGGCTTCAGCGGAACCTCTCGCGGATGCCCGATCAGGTCGCGGATCGAGTCGAGGTGCATCAGGGCGACGTTCGGGACCCGGCCGTTCTGGCCGGCATCAGAGCTGATGTTGTGGTCGCCAACCCGCCCTACATACCCGAGACAGCCGAATTGCCGGTCGAGGTGATCGACCACGACCCGCCCCTCGCACTGTTCGGGGGAGCGGATGGGATGTCGGTCATCGGTCCGATGATCGCCACCGTCGCCCAGCTCCTCGAGGCGGGTGGCAAAGTGGCCATCGAGCATGACGACAGCACGGGGCAGGCGGTGATCGAGGTGCTGACCGCCGATGGCCGGTTTGATTCGATCGTCCAGAACCACGATCTGGCCGGACGGCCGCGTTTTGTCACCGCCACCAGAACGACGACGTCCCGCCGCATCTGACCGGCGGGTACGTCGCGGATGGGGGCCAGGGCGACCATGCAAGGATGGGACCCGTGAGCACCACGTTCGACTGCAACGATCCCCATTCTCGAACGGCCGGTATCCGGGCCGCCGTCGGCGCCGCCAAAGGTGGCCGCCTGATCGTCCTGCCCACCGACACGTTGTACGGGTTGGGTTGCGACGCTTTCGATTCCGAATCGGTCAACAACCTCCTGGCCGCCAAAGGGCGGGGCAGGGACATGCCCGTGCCCGTGCTGGTCGGCTCGTGGAGCACCATCGACGGCCTGGTGTTGTCCGTGTCGTCGATGGCGAGGGAACTGACCCGGGCGTTCTGGCCCGGCGGCCTGAGTCTGGTGGTCCACCAGGCTCCCTCGCTGGCCTGGGATCTGGGTGATACGCGGGGCACGGTGATGCTGCGGATGCCGCTGCACCCGGTGGCCATCGAGATCCTTCGGGAGGTCGGGCCCATGGCCGTCTCCAGCGCGAACATCTCCGGCCGACCGCCGGCGACCACCGCCGCCGAGGCCCGAGAGCAACTGGGGGAGTCGGTGGCCGTGTACCTCGATGGTGGACCGGCCGAGAAGGCGATGCCGTCGACCATCGTCGACCTCACAGACGTCAGCCCCAAGATTCTGCGCGAGGGTGCGATCAGTGCCGAGCAGATCGCCGAGGTGTTGGGCACCGGAGTCGAGAGCCTGCGGAGCTGAGTCGGCTCGATCCCGCTGGCGGGTCAGGTCGACCGCTTGCGTGCTTTTCGAGCGCGCGCTAGTAGCGTTGACCCGTGTTCGCGGCCTATTCGAGTTCCCTTGAGAGCAGTGGTGTGCTGATCGCAGCGCAGTCCGGCCTCACGAGCAGTGGTGCAGGCGTCCCGCTGCGGGAGCTGATGCTCGTCGGGCTCGCCGCCGCCGTCATCACTTATCTCGCCACAGGTGTCGTGCGGGTCATCGCCACGCGAACTGGTGCGGTGGCCGTTCCGCGGACCCGGGATGTCCACGCGATTCCCACGCCGCGTCTCGGCGGTGTCGGCATGTACATCGGTGTACTCGCCGGAATGGCTCTCGCCGGCGAGTTACCGGCTCTGACAAGGGGTTTCGCATACACCGACGACATGAACGCCGTTGTCGTCGCCGGTGGGGTCATCGTGCTCGTCGGAATCATCGACGACCGCTGGGGGATCGACGCCCTGACTAAATTCGTCGGCCAGCTGACCGCTGCCGGTGTCCTGGTGATCATGGGTGTGAGCTGGTATCTGCTGTACGTCCCGTTCGGCGACATCGGCACGGTGGTGCTGGACCCACTCCAGGCGGGACTGCTCACGATCGCGGTCACCGTCGCAACGGTCAACGCGATGAACTTCGTCGACGGCCTCGACGGGCTCGCCGCAGGCCTCGCGCTCATCGCGTCGCTGGCGATCTGCGTCTTCTCGCTGGGTCTGCTCCGAGACCAGGGCGGCGACGTCAGTTACTACCCACCGGCTCTCATCTCGGCCATTCTCGCCGGCGCATGCCTCGGTTTCCTGCCGCACAACTTCCAGCCCGCCCGTATCTTCATGGGCGATTCCGGCTCGATGCTCATCGGGCTCATGCTGGCCACGGCCTCGACCAGCGCATCGGGCAGGGTGGCCACCAATGCCTACGGCCCCGCCGATGTGTTCACGTTGCTCTCGCCGATCATCCTGGTGGCGGCCGTCATGTTCATCCCGATGCTCGACATGCTGATGGCGGTCGTACGCAGGACCAGGGCGGGTGTCGGCTTCTACACACCGGACAAGATGCACCTGCACCATCGACTGCTGGAGATCGGTCACTCGCACAGGCGCGTGGTGCTGCTCATCTACCTCTGGGTCGGACTACTGGCCTTCGGGGCGGCTGCGAGCACGTTCTTCTCGGTGTCGGTGGTGGTACCGGTACTGGCAGCCGGACTGGTCCTCGCGATGGTCGCCACCATCGTCCCGCGCCTTCGACGACGACACCGTCAGGGTGCATCTGCCTGACCGGGTGCAGCAGGTAGAACCGTGTCCAGTAATCTGTGACGAAGTGCAGCCTAACCCGGACATTTCGGGTATGCGATGCGACGTAGTACTATCGTCTGTAGTAGCCGAATCACCAAGGTGAGAGCCGCAATCGCGGTCAATGCACCCCCTGGTGGCAGGCCACGACAGTGTTGATATGGTCACAGGGATCGATGAGCTGTCGCCCCGATCATGTTCCAGATCGACGGGCACGGCTCTACCAGGCTGCCCCCAGAGCTAGCGAACCCGCTGGACCCTTGAGGAGAGGTGCATGACGACGTCAAGCTCCGACTCGGCGCCGGTATTCCCGGATGTTCCGTTGAGTTTGGTGCGTCCGGCGATCCTCAGCGGATTGCTGGTCGTCGTCGCAGTGGCCGCCAGCGCTTACCTCGGCCACATCATGTTCGGTATCTGGATGCTCGTCGGATTGGCCCTGAGTCTGGCCAACGCCAAGCTCGTGCAGTTGTATGTGCAAGGAATCACCGCTGAAGAGAACCCGCGCAAGCGGCCGGTCGCGATCAACTCCGTACTGCGCCTGGCGCTCCTGACGGTCGTCGCCCTCGTGGTGGCGTTCCTCGCCAGGCCCGACGGCATCGGCGTGATGTTCGGACTCGCGCTGAGTCAGGTGATCCTGGTTCTCAACACGGTTATTCCAGTGATGAAAGGACTTCGTACCCAGTCATGACAGATACGTCGTATCTCGCCGAGGCAGAGATCGAGGTCGGGCATCACACCCACGTCGATCTGTTCGGGATGACCTTCAACCTGGACACCATCATCGGGACCGCCTTCGCGGCCCTGGTCGTGCTCGGTCTGGCCTTCTACGTGCGGGCCAAGATGACGTCGGGGGTTCCCAACCCCGTACAGCTGTTCTTCGAGACACTCACCTCGCAGATGCGTGGCCAGGTCGAGAGCTCGATCGGCATGCGCGTCGCGCCGTTCCTGCTGCCTCTGGCGGTCACCCTGTTCATCTTCATCCTCGTCGCCAACTGGATCTCGGTGTTGCCGGTCCAGTACGGCAAAGAGGGGGGAGGTACCGGTGAGTGGCTGAAGCCGCCGGCCTCGGACGCGAACTTCGTCTACGCCCTCGCGCTGTTCGTCTTCGTCGCGTACCACGCCGCAGGCGTCAAGCGTCGCGGCTTCCTCGGCCACCCGAAGGCCCTGATCAAGGGTCACGCCATCGGCCTGGCCCCGATCAACATCATCGAAGAGATCGCGAAGCCCGTCTCGCTCTCCCTCCGTCTTTTCGGCAACATGTTCGCCGGCGGCGTGATGGTGTCCCTGATCGCGATCTTCCCGGCCTACATCATGTGGGCCCCCAACTCGATCTGGAAGATGTTCGACCTCTTCGTCGGCCTCATCCAGGCGTTCATCTTCACCTTGCTGACCATCTTGTACTTCAGCCAGTCAATGGAGCTGGAGGACGAGCACCACTAGCACGACCCCTTGCTGGCGCGATGCTGGCGGGGCACAAAGACCTGGCAATCCCATTGTCAGTACCACCGAAAGGGAAGAGTAAATGGATCCAACAATTGGCATGGGCGCACTGATCGGCGGCGGTCTGATCATGGCTGGTGGAGCTATCGGAGCCGGTATCGGTGACGGTCTCGCCGGTGCTCAGCTGATCGCAGGCATCGCGCGTCAGCCCGAAGCGCAGAGTCGTCTGTTCACTCCGTTCTTCATCACCGTCGGTCTGGTTGAGGCTGCTTACTTCATCAACCTGGCCTTCATGGCGTTGTTCGTCTTCGCCACCCCGATCAGCGCCGAATAATTTCGGGAAACAGGTAAAACGACACCATGGATCTCGCCGCAGAGAATTTCCTCATACCCAACGGCACGTTCTTCGTTGTCCTCTTGATCTTCATCATCGTGCTGGTGGTGCTCGGCAAGTTCATCGTTCCGCCGATCCGCCAGGTCCTCGAAGAACGTGAGGCACTGGTCTCGAAGACCAACGAGGACAACAAGGCCGCGGCCAAGAGTTTCGAGGATGCCGAATCGGAATACCGATCCGCCATGAAGGGCGCCCGCGTCGAGGCGACCGGCATCCGCGACGAGGCTCGTGCCAAGGGCAACGAGAACCTCGAGGAGATGAGGCGGCGGGCAACCGAGGAGTCGGACGCGGTTCAGCGCGAAACCTCCGAACAGCTGGCCGCCGAAGGGCAGCGGGCTGCGGCGGAGGCCCGCGCGGAACTGGGCAGGCTGTCCTCCGGGCTGGCCAGCCGAGTACTCGGATTCGACGTCTCGTCGGACCCGAAGTTGTCGGCATCCCTCGATCGTGTCTCCGCGACCGAGGGCGAAAAGACCGGGACGGTGAACTGACCAGTGGATATTTTCATCGGACAACTCGTCGGCTTTGCCGTCGTTGTCTTCGTTTTCATCCGATACGTTCTTCCGCCGCTGCGTAAATCCGTTGCGGCGCAGAAGGAAACGATCGCCACGCAGGTCGCCGAGAGCGAGCAGGCCAAGGCCCGGCTCGCCGAGGCGAAAGACGCTCACGCCACAGCACTCGAGCAGGCCAGGGCAGAGGCGAGCCAGATCCGTGAAGAGGCACGCGGTGACGCTCAGGCGATCGCGGAACAGATGCGCAACCAGGCCGATTCAGAGGTCAAGCGCATCACCGAGCACGGTAAGGCGCAGGTCGCCCTCAACCGCCAGGCGCTGATCCGTCAGCTGCGTGGCGAACTGGGGCTCGCCTCACTCGACGTCGCCGGCAACCTGGTGCGCGAGCACCTCGAGGACCCGAAGGCCAAGCAGGATTCCTTCGACAGGGTTCTGGCCGAGTTGGAGCAGATGGCCGCCGAAGGCGGTGTCGCACCGGAGTCCACATCCACCGGTGAGGCAATCGGCACCCACTCGATGCGGGCAGCGAGCCGTGACTCGGTACGCACGCTGGCACGCACGTTCGACGAGAAGACCGGCTCGGCGGATGTCGAGCAGCTCCGAACGATCGGTGACGAACTCGGTTCGGTCGCAATCCTTCTCGCGGCCAACCCGGTTCTGCGCAAGCACCTGGCGGAGTCCACCGACGAGTCGCAGCACAAGGCGTCTCTGGTTGATTCGATCCTGTCGGGGAAGGTGTCCGACACCACCCTCGACATCGTCAAGTCCGCTGTCGCCGCGAAATGGTCGGCCACCGCAGATTTCCTCACCGCACTCGAGCGGCTCGCCCGGCTCGCGCTGCTGACGGTCGCCGACCGCAGCGGCAAGATCGGCGAGGTCGAGGACGAACTGTTCCGGCTGGGCCGGTTGCTGCTGGCAGAACCTGATCTGTCGCGACTGCTGTCCGATTCGAATGCACCTGCCGAGGGCCGGTTGCAGTTGCTCGACAGGGTCATCGGCGGAAAGGTCACTGACGAGACCGGAGCGCTGGTCCGACAGGCTGTGCAGTTGCAGCGCGGGCATCAGCCGATCGACGTCACCGTGTCAGGCATCGCCGAACTGGCTGCTGCTCGACGCGGAGAGTCGGTTGCACACGTCATCGCGGCGGCACTGCCGACCGATGCGCAGATCGAGCGGCTCAGCACAGTGCTGGGGCGGATCTACGGCCGCGACATGTCGGTGCAGATCGAGATCGATGAGCAGTTGCTCGGCGGTTTCAAGGTCATCGTTGCCGACGAAGTCATCGAGGGCGACGTGGCCAGCCGACTGGCCAAGGCGAGCGAGACCTTGCCGAGTTAGCCCGACGGGCGCGACGCCCGACCGGACGCACTCCGGCGCGGGCACACTTAGACCACAAGCGAAAACGAAAGCAAGGAACGAGTACTCATGGCGGAGTTGACGATCTCATCCGACGAGATCAAGGGAGCGATCGAGCAGTACGTCTCGTCATTCCAGGCCGAGGCATCGCGCGAAGAAGTCGGCCTAGTCGCCGACACCTCGGACGGTATCGCCCACGTGAGCGGCCTGCCGGGCGCGATGGCGAACGAACTGCTCGAGTTCTCGGGCGGGGTTCTGGGCGTGGCCCTCAACCTCGACGAGGACGAGGTCGGTGCCGTCATCCTCGGTGCATACGACGAGATCGAGGAAGGCCAGCAGGTCAGCCGTACCGGCGACGTGCTGTCTGTCCCGGTCGGCGACAACTTCCTCGGCCGTGTGGTGAACCCGCTGGGTCAGCCCATCGACGGCCAGGGCGAGATCGAATCGAACGAGAAGCGCGTGCTGGAGCTCCAGGCGGCATCGGTGCTCGAGCGTCAGCCCGTCGAGGAGTCGCTCGCGACCGGCATCAAGGCCATCGACGCGATGACCGCTATCGGCCGCGGCCAGCGTCAGCTGATCATCGGCGACCGCAAGACCGGCAAGACCGCGGTCTGCATCGACGCGATCCTGAACCAGAAGGCGAACTGGGAAACCGGTGACCCGACCAAGCAGGTGCGTTGCATCTACGTGGCGATCGGCCAGAAGGGTTCGACCATCGCGGGCGTCAAGTCCGCGCTCGACGAGGCCGGCGCGATGGAGTACACCACCATCGTCGCGGCTCCCGCATCTGACTCGGCCGGATTCAAGTGGCTGGCCCCGTACACCGGTTCGGCCATCGGCCAGCACTGGATGTACCAGGGCAAGCACGTCCTCATCGTGTTCGATGATCTCTCCAAGCAGGCCGAGGCCTACCGCGCCATCTCGCTGCTGCTGCGTCGCCCGCCGGGCCGCGAGGCATACCCGGGTGACGTCTTCTACTTGCATTCCCGTCTGCTCGAACGTTGCGCAAAGCTGTCCGACGAGCTCGGTGGCGGATCGATGACCGGTCTCCCGATCATCGAGACCAAGGCCAACGACGTCTCGGCGTTCATCCCGACCAACGTCATCTCGATCACCGACGGTCAGGTCTTCCTCGAGTCGGACCTCTTCAACAAGGGCGTCCGCCCCGCGATCAACGTGGGAACCTCGGTGTCTCGTGTCGGTGGTGCAGCGCAGACGAAGGGCCTGAAGAAGGTCTCGGGTTCGCTCCGTCTAGAGCTTGCGCAGTTCCGTGAGCTGGAGGCCTTCTCGGCTTTCGCCTCGGACCTCGACGACGCATCCAAGGCCCAGCTGGCCCGCGGTGCTCGCTGGGTGGAGCTGCTCAAGCAGGACCAGTACTCCCCGGTGTCCGTCGAGGACCAGATCGTCTCGATCTACCTCGCGGGTGAGGGCCACTACGACTCGGTTGCCGTCGACGACGTGCGCCGGTACGAGGGCGAGCTCCTCAATCACCTGCACCACGGTGCCAAGGGCGTCTACGACTCGATCGCGGGCGGTAAGGCTCTGTCCGACGATCAGGCAGAGGCACTCAAGACCGCCGCCGACAAGTACAAGAAGTCGTTCCTCGCCAGCGACGGCCCCGGATCGGTCAACGAAGAAGATCCGGGCGCTCTCGCGGCCGACGAAGTCAACAACGAAGAAATCAAGGTCCGGAAGTCCTAGGGCAGATGATTCGACAATCCATGACCAAACCGAAAGGAGTGTGAGACACGCCCATGGCAAGTATTCGTGATCTGCGCTCACGCATCCGGTCAGTCCAGTCGACAAAGAAGATCACCAAAGCCCAGGAACTCATCGCGACTTCGCGCATCGTCAAGGCGCAGTCGCGGGTTGCGGCGGCCAAGCCGTACTCGCAGGAGATGACCGCGGTGCTCTCGGAGCTTGCTTCCGGAGCCGGCACGCTTGACCATCCGTTGCTCGTCGCCCGGGAGAACCCGAAGCGCGCAGCGGTGTTGGTGGTGACCAGTGACCGCGGTATGTGCGGTGCGTACAACTCCAACGTCTTGCGTGAAACCCGGCAACTGCTGGAGTTGCTCGAGGACGAGGGCAAAGAGACCGTTCTGTTCATCACCGGACAGAAGGGCCTCGGCTACTTCTCCTTCCGCGGGGTCAACGTCGCCGGCTCGTGGACGGGGTTCTCGCAGCAGCCTGAGTATCACAACGCTGCGGAAGCCACCGACCACTTGGTGGACCTGTTCGCCGCCGGCTCGGGCACGGAGATCGACGGGCTCGACGGCGGCAAGATCGAAGGCGTCGACGAACTGCACCTGGTGTTCACCAAGTTCGTGAGCATGCTCAACCAGTCGCCCGAGGTTCGCAGGATCGCACCGCTTGTGGTGTCGGAGAGCGACGACGACGAGTCGTCCACGCCGGCGCGCAACTACACGTTCGAACCCGGTGCGGAGACGTTGCTCTCGGCGCTGCTGCCGAAGTATGTGGCAACGCGCGTGTACGCGGCCCTGCTCGATTCGTCGGCATCGGAGTCGGCCGCCCGTCGTACCGCGATGAAGGCCGCCACCGACAACGCCGAAGAGTTGGTGACCAACCTGTCGCGCGAGGCAAACCAGCTGCGGCAGGCACAGATCACCCAGGAAATCAGCGAGATTGTCGGCGGCGCAAACGCGCTCGCGAACTAGCAGCAACAAGCCAAAGGCGGTCGCGGATCACCACCCGCGCACCGACAAAGAGGAAGAGACAACATGACCACAGCTGTAACCGAATCCGTCTCGGGTTCGACCGCAGACTCGGTGACCGGCCGGGTCGTACGAGTCATCGGACCTGTCGTCGACGTGGAGTTCCCGCGTGGCGCAGTGCCCGAGCTTTTCAATGCCCTCCATGCCGAGATCACGCTGCCCTCGGTGGCCAAGAAATTGACGCTCGAGGTCGCTCAGCACCTCGGTGACAATCTTGTCCGCACCATCTCGATGCAGCCGACCGACGGTTTGACCCGAGGTACCGAGGTATCCGACACCACCAAGCCGATCTCGGTGCCTGTTGGTGACGTGGTCAAGGGACACGTCTTCAACGCTCTCGGCGACTGCCTCGACACTCCGGGTCTCGGTCGCGACGGCGAGCAGTGGGGCATCCACCGTAAGCCACCGGCCTTCGATCAGCTCGAGGGCAAGACCGAGATCCTGGAAACGGGCATCAAGGTCATCGATCTTCTCACCCCGTACGTCAAGGGCGGAAAGATCGGTCTGTTCGGTGGTGCCGGTGTCGGCAAGACCGTCCTCATCCAGGAGATGATCACCCGTATCGCTCGCGAGTTCTCCGGCACCTCGGTGTTCGCCGGCGTCGGTGAGCGCACCCGTGAGGGCACCGACCTCCACCTCGAGATGGAGGAGATGGGCGTTCTCCAGGACACCGCCTTGGTGTTCGGCCAGATGGACGAGCCGCCGGGCACGCGTATGCGCGTGGCCCTGTCCGCGCTGACGATGGCGGAGTACTTCCGCGACGTCAAGAACCAGGACGTGTTGCTCTTCATCGACAACATCTTCCGGTTCACGCAGGCCGGTTCCGAGGTCTCCACGCTGCTCGGCCGCATGCCGTCTGCCGTTGGTTACCAGCCGACCCTGGCCGACGAGATGGGTGAGCTCCAGGAGCGCATCACCTCGACGCGTGGTAACTCGATCACCTCGCTGCAGGCGATCTACGTGCCCGCCGACGACTACACCGACCCGGCGCCGGCCACCACGTTCGCGCACCTCGACGCCACCACCGAGTTGTCCCGTCCGATCTCGCAGCTGGGTATCTACCCGGCGGTGGATCCGCTGACGTCGACCTCGCGGATCCTGGAGGCCTCGATCGTCGGAGACGAGCACTTCCGCGTCGCCAACGAGGTCAAGCGGATCCTCCAGAAGTACAAGGAACTGCAGGACATCATCGCAATCCTCGGTATGGATGAGCTGTCCGAAGAGGACAAGGTGACCGTCCAGCGCGCTCGTCGCATCCAGAAGTTCCTCGGTCAGAACTTCTTGGTCGCCGAGAAGTTCACCGGTCAGAAGGGTTCGGTTGTCTCGCTTGCCGACACGATCGAGGCGTTCGACCGGGTCGCCAAGGGTGAGTTCGATCACCTGCCCGAGCAGGCGTTCAACAGCTGTGGTGGTCTCGATGACGTCGAGGCTGCTGCCGCACGAATCTCCGGGAAGTGACCGAAATCCATGGCTGACACCGCATTTCACATCGAGGTCGTCTCGGCGGACACGCGGCTGTACTCGGGTGAGGCGACCTTCGTGATCGCTCAGACCACCGAAGGTGAGCTGGGTGTCCTCGCCAATCACGAGCCGTTGCTGGGACAATTGGTCGAAGGCGGTTTCGTGTTGATCGAGGAAGAGGGCGGTCAACGCAAAGTCGCGGCCGTGCAGGGTGGTTTCCTGTCGGTCACCGGTGAGACCGTCACCGTCCTCGCCGAGTCTGCCGAGTGGGCAGACGAGGTCGACGCCGACGCAGAACGTTCCGTTCTGGAGTCGGAAGAAGAGGGCAGCGAGCGTTACATCCGTGCGCAGTCTCGGCTGCGTGCGGTCGAAGAGCTGGGCCACGTGAAGTAGATCGTCGATCGGATGGCATCCTGGTGACCAGGGGACCATCTGGACGGCTAGCCGTTTCCCCGGTCCCCGCGAACTTCGAGGAGTTTGCGGGGACCGGGTGTTTTTCTAGCGGGGGCAGAAGGAGGTGTCGGTTGTGCACTGGAATCTGATTGCCCTTGCGGTGTTGGTACTGGTCACCTTGGCGATGTTCTACGTTTTTTATCGCATCAATCAGCTGCGCGGCGCGGGTACTTCTGCACTGTTGCGCGAACTACCCGCTGATGACGGTCGAGCGTGGCGGCATGGCGTGGTGCGTTATGACGACAACGCGATGGAGTACTTCCGGCTCCGCAGCATGCGTCCCGGCCCCAACCGCCTGGTTCTCCGTCAGGTTGTCGTGTCCAAAGGGCGCCGCGGGCCCACGCCGTCCGAGGCCGATGTGATGGACGACGACATGGTGATCCTCGAACTGGCCGACCGGGACGGTGCGTTCGAGCTTGCGCTCGACGGCGGCGCCGTCACAGCCTTTCAATCCTGGCTCGAATCCCGCCCGTCTCAGCGGGCCGAACGCACGGGCCGCGAGCGCCGCCGCTGATCTGCGACCTACTGGTCGTTTCCCGTTCCAGATTTGGCGCGGGTTCGCTGCTCGCCCGGCTGCCAGAGCACGTCTCCGCCCGGGTTGGCGACTCTCGACAAGATGAAGAGCAAGTCGGACAACCTGTTCAGGTACTTGGCCGGCAACGCGCTCGTGCCGTCGGGATGAGCGTCGATGGCAGCCCATGCAGACCTCTCCGCCCGTCGTGTGACGGTTCGGGCCACATGTAGTAGCGCGCTCAGCGGACTGCCGCCCGGCAGGATGAACGAATTGAGCGGTTCCAGCTTGTCGGTGTAGTGGTCGCACCACACCTCGAGATCATCGATGTAGCTCTGTAGTAGCCGCAGTGGGGGATACTTCGGATCCGGAACGACCGGTGTCGACAGGTCGGCGCCCGCATCGAACAGATCGTTCTGCACGCGCGTGAGGATCTCCGCGATCTCCGGGTCAGGGTTGCCGAGAGCCAGAGCTGCGCCGATTGCGGCATTTGCCTCGTCACAGTCGGCGTAGGCGATCACCCTCGGGTCGTTCTTCGACACACGGGAGAAGTCGCTCAGTCCGGTTTCGCCGCTGTCTCCGGTTCGGGTGTAGATGCGTGTCAGGTGTACAGCCATGGATGAAATCTACCCGTCGGCGCGGGCGACGACGGCATGGGCAACGGACACGGTGACCTTTGCCCCGATGTATCTGCTGGCGCGGAGGGAACGATCGTTCGGTGGTCTGAGTGGGGAAAAGAGCGACCGCGCAACGAATTTCGCGATTTCGGTCTCGACGGAGACACTTCCGGGTGTCTATTTCGGGGAGGGCTTGGACAAGTGGCGGGCCGTCGGGGTCGCGCTGCGACCGGTCGCTTAGGCTACGTGTCGTGGATGATCGTTTTCTGGTGACGGGGGGCGCGCGGCTGACCGGTGAGGTCGAGGTCGTGGGCGCCAAGAACAGCGTGCTGAAGCTGATGGCAGCTGCCCTGTTGGCGGAAGGCACCACAACCATCACCAACTGCCCGCAGATCCTCGATGTCCCTTTGATGGCCGAGGTCCTGCGTGGACTCGGAGCGTCGGTGAGCCATTCGGGCGACACCGTGGTCATCGACACCCCGGCCGAGCCCAAGTTCCACGCGGACTTCGACGCGGTGAAGCAGTTCCGGGCCTCGGTGTGTGTTCTCGGGCCCCTGATCGCAAGATGCCGTCGAGCTGTGGTCGCGTTGCCGGGCGGCGACGCGATCGGTTCCCGGCCGCTCGACATGCACCAGAACGGGCTACGCCTTCTCGGTGCGCGCAGCGTCATCGAGCACGGTTGTGTGGTCGCCGAGGCCGACACGTTGATCGGCGCGCCGATCGCACTCGAGTTCCCCTCTGTCGGAGCCACGGAGAACATCCTCATGGCAGCGGTGCTGGCCGAGGGCGTGACGACGATCGACAACGCCGCGCGTGAACCCGAGATCGTCGATCTGTGCGTCATGCTGCAGCAGATGGGTGCCAAGATCTCCGGGGCGGGCACGTCAACCCTGACCGTAGAGGGGGTGGACCGTCTCCAACCGGTCACCCACCGGGTCATCGGAGACCGCATCGTGGCCGCCACGTGGGCGATCGCGGCCGTGATGACCCGCGGCGACATCGCGGTCAGGGGTGTCGACCCTCAACATCTCCAGCTCGTTCTCACGAAGCTGTCCGGGGCAGGCGCGACGGTCACCCAATACGAGAATGGCTTCAGGGTCGCCCAGTCCGGCCGGCCCGTTGCCGTGAACTACTCGACTCTGCCGTTCCCCGGATTTCCGACCGACCTGCAGCCGATGGCCATCGCCCTCGCGTCGATCAGCGACGGGATGTCGGTGATCACCGAGAACGTCTTCGAGGCTCGCTTTCGTTTCGTCGAGGAAATGGTCCGGCTGGGGGCAGATGCCCGCACCGATGGCCATCACGCCGTGATCCGCGGTATCGAACGACTGTCGAGCGCGCCGGTCTGGAGTTCGGACATCCGTGCCGGAGCCGGCCTGGTCCTGGCCGGCCTGGTGGCCGATGGGGTCACGGAGGTTCACGATGTCTCCCACATCGACCGCGGCTATCCGGACTTCGTCGAGATCATGCGGAGCCTCGGCGCACAGATCGAACGGGTCGAGCCGCTTCCGCAGTAGTGACAGAAGCGGTGGACCTGTCCTGATGGCCAGGTGGCCGTGCTGACGTGATGGACATGAACCCCCACTGCGCGGGTCAGGTGACCTTGTTTCCGGTGTGAGCTGGGCAACATCCTTGTGAGGCAACAGTTTCCGCCCAGCACAAGGAGATACACGCCATGGCCATCGAGCTCAACCAGATCTGGGAATTCCCGATCAAGGAGTTTCACCCGTTCCCCAAGGCGAAACTGGGGGTCGGCGCTCACGACATGATCGGTGTCGAGGCCAAGGAACTGGGTATGTCGCGAGTCCTGCTGATGACAACCGGTCTCCGCGGCTCGGGCATCATCGAAGAACTCACCGGCAAGATCGAGTACCAGGGCGTGGACGTGGTGCTGTTCGATCAGGTGGAGTCCAATCCCAAGGACTACAACTGCATGGATGCCGCCGCCCTCTATCAGTCGGAGAAATGCGACGGGATCATCTCCGTGGGTGGCGGTTCGAGCCACGACGCCGCAAAGGGTGCCCGGATGGTCATCGCCCACGACGGGCGCAACATCAACGAGTTCGAGGGATTCTCCAAGGCGACCAACAAGGAGAACCCCAAACACATCGCGGTGTCCACCACGGCGGGTACCGGCTCGGAGACCTCGTGGGCTTACGTCATCACCGACACCTCCGACATGGCGAATCCACACAAATGGGTGGCCTTCGACGACACCTGCCTCGTCGACCTCGCGATGGATGATCCGCTGCTGTACTACACATGCCCCCAGCACTTCACCGCATTCTGCGGGTTCGATGTCTTGGCCCACGCCAGCGAGCCCTACGTGTCGCGGCTCGACTTCGCCCCGTCGCTGGGCAATGCCAAGTACTCGATCGAGCTCATTCGCGACCATCTACGGACGGCGGTCTACGATCCGAAGAATCTGGAAGCGCGGACCGGCATGATGCATGCGCAGTACATCGCGGCACAGGCCTTCAACTCCGGCGGACTGGGCCTGGTGCATTCGCTGTCGCACGCGGTCAGCGCCTTCTACGACAGTCATCACGGCTTGAACAACGCCATCGCATTGCCTCGGGTGTGGGAATACAACCTGCCCTCCCGTTTCGAGCGCTATGCCGAGATCGCCAAGTTGATGGGCGTCGACACGTCCAAGATGACCACGGTTCAGGCAGCGGATGCCGCGGTGGAGGAGGCCATCCGATTGTCGAAGGATCTGGGCATCCCTGACAACTTCGGTCAGCTGCGGATCGACAGCTACGACAAGAACCGGATGAACACGGGCAAGTACGAAGGTCGTGGCGACAAGATGGACACCTCGGACAAGCAGGTCCAGGCGATCGCCGAACACATGATGGGGGACTGGTGCACGCCGGGCAACCCGCGCGAGTCGACTGTCGAATCCCTGATCCCGATGGTGTCGCACGCTTTCAGCGGTTCGTACTGACACCGGATTCGAGCAAGAGAGGACACCATGACGGAGTTGGCGTACGAATCCCGGATCGACTCGGACGCAGCATCATTCGACAGCCCGGAAGCTCTGGCGGAGGCGTTGCGTGGCAACGGTTATGTCATCGACCACGACCTCTCGGTGGTGGTTCATCTGGCGACCGTGCTCGGCAGGCCGCTGTTGCTGGAAGGTCCGGCCGGCGTCGGCAAGACCGAACTCGCCAAGTCGCTGGCCGCAGCGTCGGGACGCCGACTGGTCCGCCTGCAGTGTTACGAGGGTCTCGACGATTCCCGGGCGCTGTACGAATGGGACTACGCACGCCAACTCCTTCATGTACAGATGCTCCGGGACCGCATCACGACCGAGTTGGCAGGGTATGCGGACCTGGCTGCGGCGTCGGCGGCGCTTGCCCGCGAAGATGTCGGGGTGTTCACCGAGGATTTCTTGGTGGCCCGGCCCTTGCTGGAGGCGATCCTGTCGCCTGAGCCCGTTGTGTTGCTGATCGACGAGGTCGACCGCACGGACGAGGCCATGGAGGCGGTGATGCTGGAGGTCCTGGCCGAACAGCAGGTGACCGTGCCCGAACTGGGGAGCTTCACCGCCCGCTCGCAGCCGTGGATCGTTCTGACCTCGAACGATACCCGCGAGCTGTCGGCGGCACTCAAGCGTCGGTGCGTTCACTTCTCGGTCGACTACCCGGATGCCGCACGGGAGCGGGAGATCGTGGCGTCGCGTGCGCCCGAGGTCGAGGAGTCTGCGGTCGCGGACGTCGTGGCGCTCGCCGGGCGGCTCCGGGCGATGCCGCTACGTAAGAGTCCATCGATCGCTGAGGTGGTGGATGCGGCGCGGGCGGCGTCGGTGCTCGGCGGGGTGTCGGGTGAGAACACCCGGGCGCTGCTGTCCTTGCTCGTCAAGTTCGGCGCAGACGTCGACACCGTTCAGGCGCAGTTGTCGGGTGACGATGCCCGAGACGGCGTCACTACTGCTGGGACTCCCGTCGCCGCGGGCAGCGGAACGAGAGGGTCGGTCACGGCTGCGGCCTTCGGAGCCGGCCGGGCACGGTCCTCGGGCCGACGATGACCGCGGGTCGCGATCCCGTACTAGACGTGCTTGCCGGCGTGCTCGGACGGATGTTGCGGCGCCGAGGGGTGCGGGTGTCGCCGGCCGAGACGATCGAGGCCCGCCGTGTCCTGGCCCTCTACGGATCAGAGCTGTCGGTGTTGCGCCCTGCGCTGCAGGCGGTCACCGTCAAGTACGACTACGAGCGACCGGCCTTCGACGCGGTGTTCAACGCATTGTTCGTGACCGGGCCCGCATCGGTCGATGACCCTGGAGCCCTGCCGACCGTGCGGGGGACCCCCGGCGGATTGCCAGATGAGTTCGAATGGGATGACGAACTGCAGGGCGCCGCCCGGATGGTCGGGGCCGACGAGCACACCGAAGAGGTCGGCGACCTTTTCGACTCGGATCCCGAACGAAGTGAACGCCATGGTGAGTCGGCGCACCGCGAGGAGAACGATTTCACGGTCTCGGCGGGCGCGGAAGCTCTTGCGGTAGACCCGGATTCCGGCTCCACGCAGGGTGGTATCACGTACACGATCGAGGTGGACAACGCCGGCTCGGCCACAGCCGGTGACCTCTCGTCGGCGCCGATGCGAGTGCGGTCGGGCATCCTCTCGCTCGTGGACGCGCAATCCGTGTTGGACCGGCTCGATGACTACGACGCACGGCGCGTCTACGGGACCGCCGGCGCCGACGACCTCGATCCGGCTCAGCTCGAACACCTGATGGCCGCGATCGAGTCTTTCGTCGAGGCGCTCACCCGGGACGCACCGGCCGCCGAAGACGAACCTCGTCCCGGGGACGCAACGACGCCGACGATCAGCCGAGCAGACATCGATCAGGCGTGCCACCGGATCGTCCGACGCATGCGAGGTGCCCCACGTACTCGCGCACGGACTCAGGGCCGTGGCCGGCTGGCGATCCGGCACACCCTCCGGGCGGCGCTGCGTACCGATGGAGACCCTGTTGACCTCTATCGGCGCACGCTGGTGGCGGGCCGAGTGCGGCTGGTCATCGTCGTGGACGTGTCCTTGTCGGTGCGCCCGGTCACCGGCTTCATCCTCCGGCTGGCACAGTCCCTGCATCACATCGCCGACCGGTGCACGGTCCTGGCCTTCGTCGACAAGCCGATCGATGTCACGACTCCACTGCTCGTCG
Organism: Williamsia muralis NBRC 105860; assembly: GCF_001598915.1. Lineage (GTDB taxonomy): Bacteria > Actinomycetota > Actinomycetes > Mycobacteriales > Mycobacteriaceae > Williamsia > Williamsia muralis. The sequence continues at coordinate 351,439 of NZ_BDAP01000006.1, forward strand.
GCACCGGAGATGATGCGCTGGCGCGGATCTTGTCCGCTCCTGGCCTCGATCTTGCGGCCACGAGCGACTACGGCAGCGTCCTGGACGGATTGCTGACAACACACGGTGGTGTGCTCGACGCTCGTACGAGTGTTTTGTTTGTCGGCGATGCCCGCGGTAACGGGTTCGCTGCGCGGGCCGACCTACTCGGCGAAGTGCGCCGCCGCACGCACCGACTCGCCTGGGTCACTCCTGAGCCACGCCGATACTGGAGCCAGACCGGTTGCGGGATGGGCGAGTACGCCGAGTATTGCGACGCCGTGGTCGTGGCGCGCGATGCAGAAGAACTTCTCGAACGTGCCGACGAGATCGGTACGGCATTGTCGTGACGGAGAGCGGGACCAGGAAAGCGACCATGAGGTCATGACACGACACCAGTTGACAGAAATCGTGTTGAGCGGGCCACGTGGTCACTAGGGTCGAGCGTGGGTGCGGCGCGCGCGACCGAGTCACCGGCTGCCACCCACGGACAGGAATCGGATCATGATGCGCAGCATGCCGTCCCCACGGATCGTGAAGTTCCATGCTCCCGAGATGATCATCGGCGACGGTGCGCTGGCCGAGGCCGCACTTGCTGCTTCCCGACTGGGGATGCGCCGGCCGCTGGTGGTCTCCGATCAGAAGATCCGTGCCACGCCGTGGTTCGACGAGTTGTCGGGCAGAATCGTGTCGGTCGGATTGCATTCGGATTGTTTCACCGGTATCTCGCCCAATCCTCGTGCCCAGGAGGTCGCAGCGGCGTTCGAGAAGTACAAACGACACGGGGGCGACGGGATCATCGCGCTCGGAGGCGGGTCGGTGATCGACGCGGCCAAGGGCGTCGCGATCTTGGCGTCGAACGGCGGCCACATCCTCGAATACGAAGGCATCGACCGGGCAACGCGTCCGTTGCCTCCGGTGGTGGCCATTCCGACCACCGCCGGCAGTGGCTCGGATGTGTCCCAGTTCTGCATCGTCAACGACCCAGCGCGGCACACCAAGATCACGATCATCGGCCGGGGTTTGGTTCCCGACGTCACCGTCGTGGACCCACGGGTGCTGGCCACGGTTCCACCCGAGGTCACTGCCCAGTGCGGAATGGATGTGCTGACCCATTGCATCGAGGCCTACGTTTCCATCGCCCATAGTCGGATGACGGATACATTTGCGCTGCAGGCTCTTTCGACCACCTGGCGTCATCTCGAACGACTGGTCGACAACCCTGCCGATCCGGAGGCGTCGGTGGCCATGGCCCACGCTTCACTCGAAGCGGGCATGGCGTTCACCAATGCGATCCTCGGGGCGGCGCACGCCATGAGCCACCCTGTCGGCGGGCATTGCGATGCTGCACACGGCGCCATCAACTCGGTGTTGCTGCCGCACGTCATCCGTTACAACGCCCACGTGTGTGCCGACGGTTTCGTCGATCTCGCGGAGGCAGTGGGGCTGTCCACTCACGGAACACCGATGAGTGTGGCCGATCGGCTCGCCGATCAGGTCTCGAAGTTCGCCCTTCGGATCGGGATGCCGGCCAGTCTGTCGCCACTCGGGGTGAACAGCGCGGACATCGAGATGCTCTCCGCGCACGCGCTGGCCGACTCGTGCATGACCACCAATCCGCGCCAGCCGGACGCGGCCACCGTCGCCGATCTGTACCGGGAGGCGCTGTGACGGGCCGGCCGTCGGGTCCCGGGCCGGGTGACCTGGAGTCACTGGTCGGCCTCCGTTCGGTCAAAGGCAGCCACTATGCGCAGTTCAGGGGTGTCGAGCAACGCCTGACGCGCGTGGTGGGCGCGCTGGAACGGATCTCCCGAGCGCTCGTGCGCACGGCGGAGGGACCCGAGACCCTGGTGTTGTCGGTGCTCGACGCAGCGCGCGAGCATCTCGGGGCCCAATGGGTTCTTTTTGCGTTGAGCGATGGTCGACTCGAACGCACGGGGCCGCGCCACCTCATGATGGATGCGGACGGTGATGTGTACGCCTTCGAAGGCGCGGGTTCGGCGGGCAAACCGGTGGGCTTACCCGACGAAGTGCTCAACCGGCTCAACGACGTCCTACGTGGCCAGATGACGAGATTGGGCCGGCCAATTATCGAAGCCCACCACATTCACGTACCGGTCGAGTTGAACGGAGAAGTCGTCGGAGGACTGTCCGCGTGGATCTCGCAGACGCACACCATCGATCCGACCGACGTGGTGGTTCTTCGGATTCTCGCAGGTCAGGCCACAGTGGCGCTTCTGAATGCGGCCCTGTTCGAGGAGAGCCGGCACCTGCTGGTGCGCGCCGAGCAGGCGTACGAGGAGAGCCGTCGTCACGCCGCACACCTGGCCGAGCGCAACGCCGAACTCGAACGCACTCAGCGCGAACTCTCGGCGGCCATGCGCCAAGAGGTCCTCAACACCGAGCGCGCACGTATCGCGCGAGAGCTCCACGACTCGGTTGCACAGTCGGTGTTGTCGGCCGGCGTCCAGATCGAGGTGTGCCGCATCGATGCCGACCCGGCGATCGCGGATCGCCTCGCCGTGGCGGGGAAGTTGACCAAAGATGCCGTGGAGCAGGTGCGATCGGTCATCTACACGCTCAATCACGCTCCCTCCGATCGTGCCGGTGACCTGGCCGCCATCCTGGAGGAACTCTGTTCGATGCACATGCCGGATGATCTCCGGACCGACGTCAGGGTGATCGGCCGTCAGCGAGACCTGGCCCACGATGTCCAGCACGCGATCTTGCGGATAGCAGGAGAGGCGTTGTTCAACACCGCGGTGCACGCCCAGGCAACCAATGCTCGAGTTGTCCTCTTCTACTCCGAGAGCGACGTCCGTCTGACCGTCGATGACGACGGCTCCGGGGACCCCGAGTACATGCGCCGGGTGATGCGCGCCGCGACCGTGGGTGACCTGGCCGGACGGCATCACGGGCTCGCGAACATGCGATCCCGGGCCGTGGAGCTCAGTGGCGATCTGAGGATTCGCCGCTCCCGGCTCGGCGGCGTACGCATCGTGGTGGAGATCCCGACAACTGACAGGGTGGACAGATGATGGACGTGACCGACCGCGCACTTGCCGGGGGCAAACGACCGATCCGGACCATGCTGGTGGACGACCATGCGCTGCTGCGCGAGGGGATGCGCTCTCTCCTGGAACGCGAGAGCTCCATTTCGGTTGTGGGAGAAGCCGATACCGTCGGCGAGGCGCTCGAAGGCGCAGCCAGATTCGCGCCCGACGTGATGGTTGTCGATCTCAAGCTCACAGCCGGCACCGACTATGAGGGCCTGCGTCTGATCAGTGAGTTGACACGGCGGCATCCAGCGGTCGCGGCACTGGTTCTCACCACTTTCCTCGACGACGACCTGGTGGTCCGTGCCGTTCGCAGCGGCGCCAAGGGCTACGTGGTGAAAGACATCGACACCACCGAGTTGGTGCGGGCGATCAAGTCCGTGTCGAGGGGAGAAAGCGCCTTCGACTCACGCAGCGCAGCTGTGGTGCTACGCGCGGTCACCGGGCAAGGACGCTCCGAGACATTGACCGAACGGGAACGCCAGGTCTTGCGGCTGCTCGCCGACGGCAGCTCCAACAAGAGCATCGGCGAGACGCTGTTCATCTCCGCGTCAACCGTTAAGTTCCACATTCGCAACATCATTCGGAAACTGGGCGTCTCCAAGCGCACGGAGGCGGTGTACGCGGCCAGTAAGCGTGGCCTGATCTAGCGACCGTTGTGATCAGCCGCCAGGACGAGCCAGCCACCGTGGTCGGAGAACGTCAGGGCGTCCGGCTGTCCGGCGGTCTCTGCCCACCGGGTCAGCGTCTGCGGGGTGAGTGTGTGGTGATGGCCGAAGTGTGCGCTCGCGACCTGCTCATAGGGAACGGCGATCACAACCCGCCGGCGAGCCACGCGTAGTGCCTCGGCGATGGCGATGTCCGCACCACCGGGCAGATGTTCGAGCAGGTGGATCAGGGTGACCGTGTCGACGAAGTCATCCGGGTAGGGGAGCGCGAGGGCGTCACCGCACTCGACCTGCACATTCGATATGCGCTGCCGCGCGGCCTCGTCGAGCAGTCGCACCGCCCCGGCCGAGATGTCGCACGCGTACACGTCGGCGCAGTGACCCGCGGCGGCCTGCAACGCGAAGAATCCGAAACAGCAACCGACCTCCAAGAGGCTCGAACCGCTGATGAGTGAGAGCGCTCGCCTGTGAATGGGTGCAAATGGTGATCGGCCAGCCGACAACTCACGCAGAGAATTGGCGTAGAAAGCGCGCCAGCAGTCGCCCGCGTCGTCGGCACAGGTGAGAATCACGCCGGTCGCCGCGTCTTCGAATTGCTGCCGGCCCTCGAGGACACCGCACTGCACCAGTCCTTCGAGCTCAGCCACCATCCGGGTGTCGGACACGGTGGCGAGGTCGAGGTCATGACCGATCTCGAGGCGACCCGTACGGCCGTGCCTCCATTGCAGGGCACCCACCCGTTGCGCACCCGAGCCCGGTGGGCCTTGTTGCACCACAACGCAATCGGTGACGAAGCGAGTCTGGGACAGGAGTGCGGTGGTCATTCTCCGACGCTATGGGGGAGGGGAACGGAGGGTAACTGTCCAAATGGTGGGGACAGCTCGACAAATGGGCAGTCTTGCGGACCGTCCGGGATGGCCCGGTGTCAATACGACACGCTGAACGACCGCCCGTGTTGGTGATCACAGCAGGTCGAATTCGCGAAAGTGGTCCCCAGGCCCGGAATGCGGAGCCGCGAGCGCAGCGCTGACCTGCACCGATGCACGCGTAAGCAGCTGTTGTCCAGGCGATTTGACGTTGCATGTCCGACCCGCGTAACTTTCTTCAAGTCAGCGAGTGAGGCGCCGGAGAGCGAGAGTCCGGAGCGGCCAAGAACACCGACGGGATGTTTTCCTGAAGGAACAACGCTGACCGCCCAAGTTCGAAACGAGTCCACTGAAAAGTGGAGCGTATCGACGCGGGTGGCCCAAGGTCCTGCGACCTTCGGAAGCCACGAACGGCCTCAAAACCGGGAGTTGCGCCGAGATTACAGAGCTGGTAGGCTGGTAGAGTTGCCTCGGAGACGGGGACAACAACAGCTAGACAATAATATCCTTACCGGGATGGCACGACATATAACGGTGTCGAAGTCGGTACGGGGTGTGTTCTTTGAGAACTCGATAGTGTGTCGATGGATTGTTAGTGCCAATTTAGGTGCTGCATTTCTGTCACGTGACGAAGCCCTTTTCGGGGTTTGGTTGGTGGTGGGGTGTGGTGCCGGCATTAGTTAGATATTTTATTTTGATCCCATCGCAGGTTTTGAGTCCTGTGGTGGTGTCAGTTTTTGTTTGGTTGGGATTGTGAAATCTCTTCAGGACATATTTTTTTGAAAAGCGTGTTCTTCGGAGCATGGTTTTT
>NZ_BDAP01000007.1 GCF_001598915.1 Williamsia muralis NBRC 105860
GCCAGGGGTCGGCTGGTCCGCTGGTTCCCCGTCCGTAAGGCGCCGTTGCATGCCCGCGACCTCCCGAACATCCGTACCTACCCTGATGGCTACGACGTCACCGCGCTGGGCACATTCCCTCGTGGATGCCCTGTGGTGCACGGCGATTCGTCCCCGGTGGCTTCGGGGCAGGCAGCTGCGGCCACCCTCACCAAGTGATCTGGCAACTCACGCAGGCATCTTGACGTCTTTTGCGGCGAGGAGAGCTGACAGCGCCTGAGGTACCAGGGCAAGACTCAGCACGCCCATGGCCAGCGGCCATGAACCGCTGATGTCATGCAAAGCGCCGATGGCCAAGGGGCCGGCTGCGGCGAGGCAGTAGCCGACGGCCTGCGCCATGCCCGATATCTGGCCGGTCTGGGCGGGACTCGAGCTGCGCAACACCATGAACAACAGCGCCAAACTGATCGACGCCCCCGGCCCGGCAGCCACACAGATCACCCAGAACGCGGTCCAGTGGTCGGTACCGATGAGTCCGGCGAATCCGACTGCACTCACCACGCACGCCGCCAGGGTGATCACACGCTGGCCGCGGAAATGCCCGGCGATGATGGGGACCACCAGCGACATGAGCAGCGCGACGGTCTGGGCCAGCGCCAACAAACCGCCGGCTGCGGATTTGGCCATGCCCCCATCGATCAGGTACTCGGGAAGCCACGCGGTGAACGTGTAGAAGATCAGCGACTGGGCACCCATGTAGATGGTGATCGCCCAGGCGATCTTGTTGCGCCACAGCGAAGGAAGCGCGGGTCGGGCGCCCATCCGGTGTTTGCGTGAGAGTTGCGGAATCCACAGGACGAGCCCGACGACGGTCAGCAGCGACCACGATGCCAAGGCGATGCGCCACTGGTCATCGACCGCCGAGTAGATGGGAACCGTTAGGCCCGCTGCCAGGGCCGCGCCGCCGGACAGTGTCATCGAGTAGAGACCGGTCATCAACCCCGATCGGTGCGCGAAGTCCCGTTTGATCAATGCCGGCAGCACCACGTTGCAGATGCCGATCGCAACGCCGGCCAACGCCGATCCGGCAAAGAGCGCCGGTACCGAGGGAACGAGACGGAGCAGTATTGCACTGAGCAACAGGAGCATTGCGCCGAACACCGTGCGTTCGATACCGAACCGGCGGACGAGCCGCGGCGCGATCGGCGACACCAGCCCGAAGAACAACACCGGAAGGGTGGTCAGCAGCCCGGCGGTGGCACTGCTGAAGCCCTCAGAGGCCTTGATGTCGTCGACCAAGGGAGCGACGGCCACCACGGCAGGCCGTAAGTTCGCTGCCACCACCATGATCGCGAGGCCGGCAAAGATTGCCGCGGTGCGGCCGGGCCGTCGCGGGGACGTCGACGGCGGACCCACGGCGACAGTGGTACTGCCCGAACTCGTGAGAGGACCAGTCATGAGAGGACCTCGATCGAGCGGTCGAGGTAGCAGGCGACAGCCGCCTCTGCCGCCACCGGGTCGCGATCTCGGATGGCTGCGACCACTTCGGCATGTCCGGTCGGATGGGGGTGTGACTGGGCGTCGGCCGCGATGACGGTCGCATGGGTGCGTGCCATCACCTCCGCGACTCCGGCGTAGAGCTCACCGAGAAGCCCGTTGCCCGAGGCCGTGATGATGGCGGTGTGAAAAGCGATGTCCGCGTTGATGTATCGATCGAGGTCGTCGGCGTCGAATGCCGCGCGCATCTCGGTCAGGAGTCGGTCGAGTTCCCGTACGTCATCGTCGTTCCTGGTGGACGCTGCCGAGCGAGCGGCTTCGCGCTCGAGGGCGCGTCGCACCTGGAGCAGCTCGAGGATCTCGGCGTTCTCCACGCACCGGCCGATGGCAGCGGCCATGAGATTACGGCTGCGCACGTATGTACCATCGCCGCGCCGGGGCTCCAGGAAGCCCGAATGTTCCAACGCGCGAACGGCTTCCCGAACTGTGTTGCGCCCGACGCCGAGCTGGGTCACCAACTCGGGCTCAGCCGGGATCCTGGCGCCGACTGCCCACTCACCCGACCGGATCAACTCCTGCATTTGCTCCACGACGAGTTCGCTCGTACGCCTCGGACGAGTGATCGACGCCGCCTCGACGGGTACCTGGGTCATCTCCGTTCGCATGAAAACAACCTAACATCCCATGTTTGGAGACGCGAGCGATCCATGGTCGGGAAGGGGCGGGCTATTCGCCTTCGACGTTGTTGTCCAGCGAGAACATCGACAGCGCTGTGAAAATCGTCAGCCGTCGCTCCGGTTCATTCATGAAAGGGCCGGTGATCTGCTCGATCCGGGCAATTCGGCTACGAAGCGTGTTGGGGTGGATGTACAGCTCCCGTGCGGATTCGGTGATGTTGCAGTCGGTGGACCGCAGCACTCGCAGGATTCGCCGTTGATCGAGACCGTCCGGGGTCGGACCGGCAACCGAGCCCAGTGTCTCGGCGACAAAACTGCGGCGGGCGTGTTCGGGCAGTTGGTACAGCAGGCCGAGCACACCCAGGTCGCGGTATCTGGTCACCCGGTTGATCGCGCCGACGCGTCTGCCGACCGCCACGGCACGGCCGGCCTGACGGAACGAACTCGGATAGCTGCGTGGATCGTCGACCTCGTCGCTGGCGCCGACCGCCAGCGGAACCTGCACCGAACGGTACAGCGCACGGGCCAGGGCATCGAAATCGACTGTCGCACGGATCATCACGACCACGGTGCCGGAATTGACGATGGTGATCGAGTCGGGATCGAATCGCAGGGCCACGGGGGTCATCGCCGTTCTGAGCTGCTGCAGCCCGTTCAAGTCCACCGAGATGCCGAACGGTTCGATGCCCAGACAGACGACGCGATGGCGCGGGAACAGCGACAACCGCCGGCTCTTGCGCAAGCTCATCTCGCGTTGCACGAGGTCGTCGCCCAGGATGTGTTTGAGGTTGCGGGCGATTTCCGCGGCGGCTTCGTCGGTGGCTGTGTCGGCGAGCCTGGCGTGCAGGCGAAAGACGGGCGCGAGCGTCGTCAGGATCAGGAGTTCGTCTGGCGTGAGGGCGTTGTCGCGGCGAACTTCCAGTACGGGTCCGCCCACCGACGCCGCAGACAATCGCACCGAGGTGACGTCGGGATCGGCCGGGCCCGCGACGTCGGAGAGGTGTAGGTCGGCGCCGAGGAACCGGCCCAGACGGTCGAGCAGCTTGTCGAGGTCGTCGGCTGCGCCAAGGATGTCGTCGGGAACGGACGCAGCGCGTGGCCCGGTCTCGGAACGGACCTCGCCCGACTGCTGCAGCTGCCGTTCGAACGACACGACGAGATCTGCATGCGGCACCAGTGCGCTGTTCCACAGCAGGCACACACCCGCCCGCTCGGCGCGAGCCACCAGCTGCCGGGGCGGATTGACCGGCCGAATGGGGCTGACGAGTACTGCCACAGGTTTCTTCACCAGCACCGGGTCCAGGATCGGCAACAGATCTGGAAGTGGGCCGCTGGGCCGGGTGGGCTTCCATTCCACCGTCACAACGGCCTGGTCGAGCGTGAGGTGGTCCCGTGTATCGGCCAGGTCGATCACCGACGTGATCGAGGTGTCGATTCCGGCGGGCGAGGTGGCCATCTGGACGCCGGTGAGCCCGGCGAGCCCAGCCGGTGTGGCTCTCCCGTTCGGCACGTCGATCCTCCTCTGGGAACCACACTGCAGGTTCGTCAGGCAGAGTAGTCGCGTGCTCGCCATCCCGCCGGTCGACTTGCTCGAAGCCTCCCGCGACCCCGAATCGAGGGCGCGCCAGATCGAGCTGCTCGACACCGCCTGCTCCCGCACCGGCTACGCCTTGCTCACCGGTCACCGCATCCCGACCTCGTTGCTCACCGAGCTGTACAGCGTGAGCAGGCAGTTCTTCCTCTTGTCCGACGAGGAAAAAGCAGCCGTGAGGCAGCCGGCGCCTGAGCAGGTTCGCGGCTGGACGGGACTCGGATCCGAGGGGATGGCCTACTCGCTCGACGAGGAATCGCACGGCGACCTCAAGGAGAAGATGGACATCGGCCCGGTGTCGGGCCCGACGGTGGGGCAGCCCGGCGCCGGCCCGATGGCGTATCCGAATCTATGGCCGCGATCCCCTGAGGGGTTCAGAGCGGTGTGGGAGGACTACTACCGCCATATGCAGCGGGTCGGCGCCGAATTGCTGTCGCTGGCGGCCGAGGGGTTCGGTCTGTCGTCGGATCATTTCGCGCCGATGTTCGACACCGAGATGAGCATGCTCCGCGGGCTGTACTTTCCGCCCCAACCCGAACCGCCCCTGGCCCACCAGGCACGCGCCGGCATCCACACGGACTACGGCGCGTTCACCGTGGTCTCCGCGGAGTCGTCGCCGGGAGGCCTTCAGGTACTCGACCCCGACGGCGAATGGCTGGAGGTCACCACCACCCCGGCCACGTTGGTGGTGCTCACCGGTGACCTGCTCGCGGAATGGACCGGTGATCATTGGCCGGCCACCTTGCACCGCACGGCCAATCCGCCGCGGTCGGTGGCCTTCGACAGCTCGCGCCTGAGTTTCGCCTTCTACCAACATCCAAATTTCGATGTGTCGGTTGCGGCCTTACCTCCTTTTGCGGCATCCGATCCGGCGGCCGTACCGGACCCACTGCGTGCCGGCGACCACCTGGCCGAGAAGTACGTACGGCAGACCACATTCGGCCGGCGCACCGCCGATTGACACCGATCGCGGTGTTACGTCTCGAGTGCGGCAGGAAACGTCCACGTAATCCACTGTTACGCATGTGTTTCCGATGTGGTGATGTGACAGGTGGCGGCGCGAACTATCGGTGATCAGTGCTCTTGTTGGTTGCTTGCATCGCAAACAGACTTGATGCAGACGACAAGTGAGGAGCCTGCAGATGTCTGTAGTACCGGTGATCGACATTTCCGCACTGCACGGAGACGACGACAACGCCAAGGCCGCGGTGGCGGCCGAACTCGACCATGCATGCCGCGAGATCGGGTTCTTCCAGATCACCAATCACGGAATCGACGCTCAGGTGATCGCCGACATGTACCGCACGTCCGACGAGTTCTTCTCGCTGCCCGAAGCCGAGAAGCGGCACGTCGCGCAGCCGAGTCCGGACACCGTGCGCGGTTACTCGTCCATCGGTGAGCAGGCGTTCTCCTACAGCGAGGACGTCCATCAGCCGCGTGATCTGCACGAGAAGTTCGACGTGGGCCCGGTCGACTTCGATCGCGACGACCCCTACTTCTCGGTGGATAACGCAGGTCCGCACTTCCTGCCCAACCAGTGGCCGCAGCGCCCGGCGGAGATGGAACAAGCCTGGAGCGCCTACTTCCGCGCGATGAACGACCTCTCCCGCAACCTGATGAGTGCCTTCGCCCGCGGACTCGGACTCGACCCCGACTACTTCGTCGACACCATCGACAAGGACATCAGCATGCTCCGCGCCATCAACTACCCGCACATGACCACACCGCCCCAGCCGGGTCAGATGCGCGCAGGAGCCCACACCGACTACGGCAGTCTGACCATCGTCCGGCAGGAAGAGGCGCCCGGTGGACTCGAGGTGTTCACCATGGACGGGGACTGGATCCCGGTGCCGGTCATCCCGGGTGCACTGGTGGTCAACATCGGAGACCTGATGGCGCAGTGGACCAACGACCAATGGACGTCCACCCGGCACCGTGTGCGCACGCCGCGGCCCGACGCGGCCGGCGACACCCGCCGGATGTCCCTGGTGTTCTTCCACCAGCCGAACTACGACGCGATGATCGAATGCCTGCCCACCTGCCTGGCTCCGGGGGAGGAGCCGAAATACCGGCCGATCAGTTCGGGTGACCACCTCACCGAAAAGTTTGCCAAGACGATCGCCCTCACGCCTCGCTGATGTCGGGCTCGAGCTTCGAGATCGAGCTGCGGCGCACCGGGCGGGTGGTGACGGTACCGGCCGACCGGTCCGCATTGGCAGCGGTCCGCGATGTGGTGCCCACCGCCGAGTTCAACTGTCTCCAAGGCGAGTGCGGTGCATGCGTGGCCACGGTGCTCGAAGGCACCCCTGACCACCGCGACACCGTTCTGTCCGAGCGGGCAAAAGCCGCAGGCAAGCGAATCATCCTCTGTGTCAGCCGATCCGCCTCGGATCGGCTGGTGCTCGACCTCTGAACGAAAGGCCCCGACCATGACGACAACCAGCCTGTCGTTTGCCAGCGTGTTCACTACGGACATCGAGAAGCTCAGCACCTTCTACCGCGAGCTGCTCGGACTCGACGAGGTACTCGAGTTGCGCTCGGAGCACTTTCGCGGACTTCGCATCGGCGGCACCATCCTGGGTTTCAGTGCCCCGACTGCCTATTCGATGCTCAATCTCGTTGCCCCGAAACATGATCAGGACGGGGTGAGCAGCTTTTTGACGTTCGAACTGCCCACCGATGCCGACGTCGACACCGTCACCGCGGCCGCAACGGCGGCCGGGGCAACCTGCGTGAAAGAACCCGGTCGGACGTACTACGGGGCCTGGCAGTCGGTGCTGCTCGACCCCGACGGCAACGCCTTTCGGCTCAACCACCTGACGCTCGAACAGCCTTCCTGACGTTCTCTCCACCCCGCCCCACCTCGACAGTGCCGTCGAATCATCAGATCCGCACGGGCGCAGGTCTTCTCTGCGCCGAAAGGAAGCCCGCATGTCCATATTCGACTGGCAACTCAAAACCGGTGACGCCGTCGTGGCGCCGCACGAACGCCTCAGCTGGCCGCGCACCGTCGGCATCGGGCTACAGCACGTGGTCGCGATGTTCGGCGCGACATTCCTCGTCCCGGTCCTCACCGGTTTCCCGCCGGCCACCACGCTGCTGTTCTCCGGTATCGGAACCATCCTCTTCCTCATCATCACGCGTAACCGGCTGCCCAGCTATCTGGGTTCGAGTTTCGCGATCATCGCCCCCACGATCGCGGCGGGCGCCTCCCACGGCCCGTCCGGCGCACTCGGGGGGATCGTTGTGGTCGGCGCCTTGCTGATGATCATCGGTGTGGTGGTCCACTTCGTGGGCATCGGCTGGATCGAAGCATTGATGCCCCCGGTGGTGACCGGCGCGATCGTGGCGCTGGTCGGCTTCAACCTCGCGCCCACGGCCAAGACCAACTTCGAAGAAGACGCCATCACCGCCTTCATCGTGCTTGTGCTGCTGCTGTTGTCGCTGGTGCTGTTCCGCGGCTTGCTCGGTCGACTCGCCATCTTCACCAGCGTGGTGATCGGCTACTTCATCGCCCTGGCCCGCGACAAGGTCGACACCGATCCCATCGGCCAGGCCGACTGGTTCGGTCTGCCCGACTTCACCGCACCCACCTTCCACCTGTCGGTACTGCCGATGTTCATCCCGGTGGTGCTCGTGCTGGTCGTCGAGAACATCGGGCACGTCAAATCCATCAACACCATGACCGGCATCAACAACGACCACCGGATCGGGCGGGCACTGGCGGCCGATGGCCTCGCAACCGTGCTGGCCGGTAGCGGCGGTGGTTCTGCCACCACCACATACGCCGAGAACATCGGGGTCATGGCCGCGACCAAGGTGTATTCCACCGCCGCCTACTGGGTGGCAGGTGGCGCGGCGATCCTGCTCGGCCTCTCGCCAAAGGTGGGTGCGGTCATCGCGTCCATCCCGCCGGGCGTTCTCGGCGGCGTGACCACCGCGCTGTACGGCCTCGTCGGTATTCTCGGCGTCCACATCTGGGTCACCAACAAGGTGGACTTCTCCAAGCCCATCAACCAGTTCACCGCGGCAATCGCTCTTGTCATCGGCATCGCCGACTTCTCGTGGAAGATCGGCGATCTGAGTTTCGGTGGCATCGCTTTGGGCGCCATTTCCGCGGTGGTGATCTACCATGTGATGCGTCTGATCGGACAGTGGCGCGGCACCGTGGTGGTGGACGAACGAGTGCCTGCCACAACCGGGCCGACCGATCCCGAACGTCCGCACAGCGCGGAGAAGCAGGAGATCTGATGGCGATCACACTCATCCGCGGCGGCACGGTGGTGTCCTCGACCGGCAGACAACTCATCGACGTGTTGATCGACGGCGAGACGATCGTCGCGCTCGTCGAACCGGGCGCCACTGCGCTGGGCGCCGATCTCTCCGCCACCGCCGACACCGTCCTCGACGCCACCGGCAAGTACGTCATCCCCGGCGGTGTGGACGCGCACACCCATATGCAGATGCCATTCGGTGGCACCACCGCGTCGGATACCTTCGAAACGGGTACCCGTGCAGCGGCTTTCGGCGGTACCACCACCATTGTCGACTTCGCCATCCAGACACCCGGGGAGCGATTGCAGGACACCCTCGGCGCGTGGCATGACAAAGCGGCGGGCAACTGCGCGATCGACTACGGGTTCCATCAGATCATCGGCGATGTCAACGACGAATCCCTCTCGGCCATGAGCGAACTGGTGGCCGAAGGGGTCACCAGCTTCAAGTTGTTCATGGCCTACCCGGGCGTCTACTACTCCGATGACGGCCAGATCCTGCGGGCGATGCAGAAGTCCGCCGACACCGGCGCGCTGATGATGATGCACGCCGAGAACGGCATCGCCATCGACGAATTGGTGGCCCAGCACCTCAAGCGTGGAGAGACCTCCCCGTACTTCCACGGTGTCTCACGGCCGTGGCAGCTCGAGGAAGAGGCCACGCACCGGGCCATCATGCTCGCCGATGTCACCGGAGCTCCTCTCTACGTGGTGCACGTGTCCGCCCGGCAGGCCCTCGAGCAGATCGCGACCGCACGTGGCAAGGGCGCCAACGTGTTCGCCGAGACATGCCCGCAATACCTGTACCTCTCGCTGGAGGAACAACTCGGCGCCGCTGGCTTCGAGGGTGCGAAGTGGGTGTGTTCGACGCCGCTGCGCTCACGTGCCGAGGGTCATCAGGACGAGCTGTGGAAGTTCATCCGGACCGGCGATGTGTCCGGTGTCGCCACCGACCACTGCCCGTTCTGCATGGTGGACCAGAAGGAGCTCGGAATCTCCGACTTCTCCAAGATCCCCAACGGGATCGGCGGTGTCGAACACCGGCTCGACCTCATGTACCAGGGTGTGGTCGACGGACGCATCAGCCTGGAGCGCTGGGTGGAGGTGTGTGCCACCACGCCGGCCCGCATGTTCGGGATGTACCCCCGCAAGGGAGTGATCTCCCCGGGAGCCGATGCCGACGTGGTGATTTATGACCCGGCAGGTCACACGAGCATCGGGCTGGGCAAAACGCACCACATGAACATGGACTACTCGGCCTGGGAGGGTTTCGAGATCGACGGCGCCGTGCAGACGGTGCTCTCCCGGGGCAAGGTCATCGTCGATGGTGGCAGTTACCTCGGGGCCAGCTCAGACGGGCGGTTCGTGCGCCGCGAGCTGTCACAGAACCTGCTCTGAGAAGGCCGCTCGCCGGCAATTTTCCGACAGCGGTCCCGGTAACGGTCAACCACCGCACTCTCAACGATTGGAGACACCGCATGGATTTCGGTGTTGTCATGCAATGCAATCCGCCGGCATCGCGGGTGGTCGAACTGGCCGTCTCGGCCGAAAACCGTGGTTTCAGCCACGTGTGGACCTTCGACTCCCACGTGTTGTGGCAGGAGCCGAACGTGATCTACAGCCAGATCCTCGCGGCCACCCGCAATGTGACCGTCGGTCCGATGGTCACCAATCCGCTCACGCGTGACGCAACGGTGACCGCCTCGACGTTCGCCACGCTCAACTCGATGTTCGGAAATCGCACGGTGTGCGGTATCGGCCGGGGCGACTCGGCCGTGCGTGTGCTGTCGGGCAAGCCATCCACACTGGCGACTTTGCGCGAAAGCATCGATGTCATCAAAGAACTCGGCAACGGGCGTAGTGCCACGATCAACGGCACGTCCGTGCGCTTCCCCTGGGCGGGCAAATCGCGTCTCGACGTCTACGGCGCCGGGTACGGACCGAAGGCGCTCGAGATGATCGGTCAGGTCGCCGACGGGTTCATCCTGCAACTCGCCGATCCCGCCATCGTCCGATGGACGGTGGAACGCGTGAAGCAAGCAGCCGAGGCGGCGGGGCGTGATCCCGCGGCGGTATCGATCGTGGTCGCCGCCCCGGCCTACGTCGGAGACGATCTGGACCACCAACGCGATCAATGCCGCTGGTTCGGCGGAATGGTGGGCAACCACGTCGCAGACCTCGTCGACAAATACGGCGGTGACGGCGCGCAGGTACCTTCGGCCCTCACCGACTACATCAAGAACCGGCAGGGTTACGACTACAACGAACACGGCCGAGTGGGCAACAGCCACACCGCATTTGTGCCCGACGAGATCATCGATCGGTTCTGCATCCTCGGTCCACCGGAGCGTCATGTCGAGCGACTGGAGGAACTGCACGCCCTCGGTGTCGACCAGTTCGCCGTCTACCTTCAGCACGACGGTAAGGACTCCACCCTCGACGCGTACGGCGAGACGATCATTCCCGCCCTCGCGCCCACAGTCGCTGCGCGATCATGACCGGCGCGGAACAGAAAGGACCGTCATGACCCCCTCCGAATCGCACGCCTCCGGGTCCGTTCGGGTCGAATCGAAGTCGGCGTCCGACACCGCGTTCCTCGATGACTTCGCCACCATGTCGACCTTCGGCGCCACCACGGCGGGCGGTGTCGAACGACAGGCCGCGACAGCCGCCGATGCCGACAACCGGCGCTGGCTGAGCCGGTGGCTCACCGATCGCGGGTTCACCGTTCTCTACGACCGCGTCGGCAACATGTTCGGCCTCTACGAACTCGTACCGGGGGCGCCCTACGTGCTCGCGGGTTCGCATCTGGACAGTCAGCCACGCGGCGGACGCTTCGACGGTGCGTACGGTGTGCTGGCTGCCGCCCACGCGATGGACAGGCTGCGCCGTCATTACACCGACCACCCGGAGCACGCCCGCCACAACCTGGCAGTGATCAACTGGTTCAACGAGGAAGGCTCTCGCTTCAAGCCGTCGATGCAGGGCAGTGGCGTCTTCACCGGGAAGATCGCCCTGCAGGCTGCCCTCGACACCACCGACGCCGACGGGACCACCGTGGCGCAGGCGTTGGGCGCGTGGGACATGCTCGGCGACAACGACGTCTTCACCGTCGGTGACCACCACACCGCCGGCGGCCGCGCTGTCGCGTCGTACGCCGAGATCCACATCGAGCAGGGCCGCGAGCTGGACAAGGCCGGTGTGCTGATGGGTGTGGTGCCCTCCACCTGGGGAGCCAACAAATACGAGATCTCGGTGCTGGGCGCTCAATCCCATACCGGGGCCACCGCCATCGCCGACCGTCAGGACGCCCTGTACGGGGCAGCCAAAGTTGTTGTGGCACTGCGTGAACTTGCTGATGAGTACGGTGATGACCTGCACACGTCCTGTGGTCAGCTGACCGTGTACCCCAACTCGCCGGTGGTGGTCGCCCGCGAGGTGGACATGCATCTCGACCTGCGTTCGCCGTCCGATGAGTTGCTCGAGGAGGCCGACGCCAAGTTGACCCGGGCGTTCGCCGAGATCGAGGTGGCCGCCGACGTCAAGATCGAGCGACGTTTCGCACACACCTGGAAAGGCCATACCTATCAGCCAGAAGGCGTGGCTTTGGCCGAAGAGGTGATCGATGCCCTGGGGCACAGCCACATGCAGGTGCGCACCCGTGCAGGCCACGACTCGACCAACATGAAGGACGTGGTTCCCACCGTGATGTTGTTCATCCCGAGCGTCGACGGGGTATCCCACGCCGAGAACGAATACACGCACGACGGCGATCTCACCGCGGGGGTCGACGTGCTGACCGAGACCGTGGCGCGGATGGTGGAAGGCAAACTGTGACCGATACGTTCGAGAACACACCGTTCGGGGGCCAGGACGCATTCGACGAGGCTCGCGAGGCCGGCCGCCGTGCCCACGAACTCGACCGCGCCCACGTCTTCCACTCGTGGTCGGCGCAGGCTCAGATCTCACCGATGACGATCCTCGCGGCGTCGGGTTCACACATCTGGGACGGCGACGGCAACCGGCTGTTGGACTTCTCGTCGCAGATGGTGAACACCAATGTGGGACACCAGCATCCGAGAGTGGTCGAGGCCATCGCCGAACAGGCGCGCACGCTGTGCACCATCGCACCCCAGCATGTCAACGTGGCACGGTCCGAAGCTGCACGCCTGATCGCCGAACGCACCCCCGGTGACCTCGACCGCATCTTCTTCACCAACGGCGGCGCGGATGCCGTCGAACATGCGGTGCGGATGGCGCGGCTGCACACCGGACGGCGCAAGGTGCTGACCCGCTTCCGGTCCTATCACGGCGGCACCGACACAGCGATCAACATGACCGGCGACCCACGACGCTGGCCGAACGACTACGGCGCCGCGGGGGTGGTCCACTTCTTCGGCCCGTTCTTGTACCGCACGCAGTTCCACTCGGTCGACGAGCAGCAGGAGTGTGAGCGCGCACTCGAACATCTCGAGGCCGTCATCTCCATGGAGGGTCCTGCGACCATCGCCGCGATCGTCCTCGAACCGGTGCCCGGAACCGCGGGGATCATGGTCCCACCGCCGGGGTACTTGGCCGGTGTCCGTGAACTCTGCGACCGGTTCGGCATCGTCATGATCGCGGACGAGGTGATGGCGGGGTTCGGGCGGACGGGGGAGTGGTTCTCCATCAACCACTCCGGAGTGGTACCCGACCTCATCACGTTCGCCAAAGGCGTGAACTCGGGGTACGTGCCGCTCGGCGGTGTCGCGATCAGCGGTGCGATCGCCGAGACGTTCGCCGACCGTGCGTACCCGGGCGGGTTGACCTATTCCGGACACCCGTTGGCGACAGCCGCAGCGGTCGCGACCATCAACGCCATGACCGAGGAAGGCATCGTCGAGAATGCAGCGGCCATCGGACGCGACGTCCTCGGGCCCGGGCTCGCCGAGCTGGCGGCACGACATCGCAGCGTCGGCGAGGTGCGTGGGATCGGCGTTTTCTGGGCGGTGGAGCTGGTCAAGGACCAGGGCACCCGAGAACCGTTGGCGCCGTACGGTTCCACCAGCGCAGCCATGAACGACGTCATAGGCGCGTGCAAGAAGGGTGGGCTGTTGCCGTTTGCCAACTTCAACCGCCTGCACATGGTGCCCCCGTGCACGGTGAGCCCGGCCGAGGTCGCCGAAGGCCTGGAGATCCTCGACGCCGCACTCACCGTCGCCGACGCGTTGGTCGGCTGACGGCGAGCGGTCGGTCAAAATCGGCTGGTGTGCCGTCCGGCGTCGTTACCCGGTCCGCTTACTCCTCGACAGCGGCGGTGAGTGCATCGATGTCGTTCTCGGACAACTCGATTCCGGCCGCGGCCATGTTGTCTTCCAGGTGGTCGACGCTGGACGTCCCCGGAATGGGCAGTATCACAGGCGATTTCGCGAGCAACCAGGCGAGCGCGAGCTGAGAGGGGCTGGCTTGCTTCTGTTCGGCGATGGCGGCGAGCTTGCTGCCAGGGCCGGCGAGTTCGCCGGTGGCGAGCGGGAACCAGGGGATGAAGCCGATGTTCTCGGCGGTGCAGTGGTCGAGGAGCGGTTGCGCGCTGCGGTTGGTGAGGTTGTACAGGTTCTGCACGCTGGCGATCTCGACGATCTTCTGTGCCTCGATCAACTGGTCGACGTTGATCTCGGAGAGGCCGATCTGATTGATCTTGCCCTCCTCCTGCAGCAGCTTCAGTTCGCCGATCTGGTCGGCGAGATCGACCTTCGGATCGATGCGGTGCAGCTGGAACAGAGGGATCCGCTCGATGTCGAGGATGCGCAGACTCATCTCGGCCTGCTGGCGTAGGTATTCGGGCCTGCCGACCGGCCGCCAGTCACCCGGGCCGCTGCGCGTCAGGCCCGCCTTGGTCGCGATGACGAGGTCATCGGTATAGGGGTGGAGGGCTTCCTTGATCAGCGGTTCCGCGATCGCCGGGCCGTAGGAGTCGGCGGTGTCGATGAGGTTGACCCCGAGATCCACGGCTCGACGCAACACCTTCACGGCTTCCTCGGGGTTCGCGGGCGGTCCCCACACGCCGGGCCCGGTCAACTGCATCGTTCCGTAGCCGAGTCTGTTGACATTCAAGGATCCGCCGATGGCGAATTGTCCGGATTGCTGTGCGGCTGTGGTGTTGCTGGTCATATAGGCACTCCCGATTGGAGATCGAAGACTGGATTGGACGGGTCATTTCACGGTAGACCCGATCGGCGCGGGGCGCTTCTGGGGTTCATGGCGTCCGAGGTGTCGCGGGCTAACCTGGTGTTCTGACGTCCGAACGAACACCGTGAAGGGATCCGAGTGCCGAAGCTCAGTGCCGGGATCATGCTGTACCGCAGTCGTGATGGACGCACCGAGGTGCTGATCGCGCACCCTGGTGGTCCGTTCTGGGCCCGCAAAGACGAAGCGGCGTGGTCCATCCCGAAAGGGGAGTACACCGAGGAGGAAGAGCCCCTGGACGCCGCTCGTCGGGAGTTCCGCGAAGAGCTCGGTCTGGACGTACCCGGCGGTGAGGTCGCAGAACTCGGGGTGATCAAACAGTCGGGTGGAAAGATCGTCACCGCGTTCGCGATCGGGGCCGACCTCGACATCACCGGCGCGGTGAGCAACGAGTTCGAGATGGAATGGCCGCCGCGGTCGGGGACGATGAAGTCGTTTCCCGAAGTCGACCGGGTTGCCTGGTTCGACGTGGAGACGGCGCGCGTGAAATTGCTCAAGGGGCAACGCCCGTTCCTCGATCGGCTGCTCGATCTGCTCTGAGAATGCGAAATGCGGCGGGATCAGTCCGGCATGGCGCGCGACACCTTGCGCAGCAGCTGAACAAGAGTGGCGCGCTCTTTCGCGGTGAGTCCGGCGAGCACTGCGGTGTCTCGGGCCAGTCGCCTCGGGAACTGGGCGTGGACCAATTCGCGGCCGGTGTCGGTCAGCTCCAGCAACACCACCCGGCCGTCACGGTCGGATTTCCTGCGCGCCAGTAGACCGAGCTCGGCGAGGCGCTCGGTGAGTTTGGTGATGGATGCGCCGCTGAGCTTTGTCGTCGACACCACCTCGCTGGCACGCAACGGGCGGTCGGCGCGGGCCAGTGCGCCCAGGATGTCGAACTCCGACCGGGTGATGGCATGGGCGTCCAGATCGCGGTCGAGTTGGTGGGCGAGGACCGACGAGATCCGGTTGATCCGTCCGATCACTTCCACGGGTTCGGTGTCGAGATCGGGATATGTCCTGGCCCATTCCTGCCGAACCCGCTCGACGACGTCCGACGGCTCATTCTCTTCGACCACCGGCACAGCTTATCGACCCAGGATATTTAGTTCACTAGTAAAATAGTGATAAATTACTTATGTGCCTCTCACCGTCCCCGTCATCGACCGGGTCCATCGGAGCAGGTCGGCGCTGCTTCACTCGCTCGATCCGCAGACCTGGCGGTCCGCCGTCGTCACCGTCGAGACCGGCAACACTGCGATTGCTTCGGCAGTCCGGGTGGGACTGGCGGTGGCCTTGGTGCTGGTTGTCGGTGGGCTCACGGGCCACCGAGACGTCGCGGGATTCGCCGCGTTGGGTGCGCTCACCTCGGCCTTCTGTCGCCCCGACCCTTTTCGGGTTCGTCTGCCCCGACTGGTGGTGACGGGGGTGATGGTCACCGGGTACGTCGCATTAGGTGCGGTGCTGGGGGCAGCGGGGGTATCTCTCGCCGGAGAGGTGGTGACCATCGCACTCGCCGCAGGTTTCGCCGCGCTGGTACTGGGAGCGTTACGGGTGGTCGGCCCCGGCCCGGTCGTGATGGTCTTCGCTGCGGCAGGCGCCGCAGATTTTGCCGACAGCGCCGACGACGTCTGGAAAGCGTCGACCGCCGCGGTGATCGGCGCGGTGGTGGGCGTGGTCGCCTCGCTTGCGCCGTGGCTTGTGATGTGGGTTCGGCGTGAACGTCCCCAGCCCCACCCGTCACCCGCTCGCGCCTCCCTGGTCCAGGAGTTGAAACGGATCGGGGACACGGAGCTGCTGTCGCGGTCACTCCGGATCGTCGTGGCAGGCGGTGTCGCGGCCGGAATGGTCGCGGCGGTCGGTCTGCAGCATCCGATGTGGGCGGCCATGGGTGCCGTTGCCACGCTGCAGGGCGTCAACTATCACCTGACCGTCACCAGGGGAGTCCAGCGACTGCTCGGGAACGTCGGGGGCGCTGCGATCGCCGCTGGATTGCTGGCACTGCCGATCGGCTACTGGGGCGCAGTTGTTCTCATCGCCGTTCTGCAAGTGCTCGCCGAGACACTGGTCACGGTCAATTACGTACTGTGTTCGCTACTGGTCACGCCGATGGCGCTGATGCTGACCGCTCTCGGCGCCGGACTTGCGCCCGAGGTCGCCGTCGACCGGGTGCTGGACACTGCGGTCGGAGTGGTGATCGCGGTTGTGCTGGCTGCGTTCACCATCGCCCACCACGACGCCACCGTCTGATCAGCGTCAGCTCAGATCAACGCCCGATTCCCTCGGTCAGGAGGTGGGCGAGTTCGAGGTACGCCTGAGAATCGTCAAGCCCGACAGCAGCTTTCATGCCCCGCTGCTGGATTCGAACCATCGCCGAGGTGGCGACATCGGCGACGAAGTCGGCGTGCACATCACGTACGTCCCCGGTGGCAACCCCTTCGTTGATGAGTTCGCGGACTCGGCCCGCGGCGGCACGCGTGTTCTGCTCGTACAGTTCTCGAGCCGGCGCGAAGGCGGCGAGATCTTCCATGAATGTCTCACTGGCGCGGCTGAGCGCCGCTCCCACGGCGGTGAGATACGCGGTCAACCTCGCCTTGGTGCCGGTGATGCCGACCAGTGCTTGTTCCACCTCGGCCGTGGCCGACCGGAAGAAGTCCACGGTGACCGCTCGCACCAGATCGTCCTTGCTGCCCGCGAGTGTGTAGAGGGTGGATTTGGAGCAGCGCAGTTGCGCGGCGATCTGGTCCAGCGTGAGATGCGCGAAACCGTCGGCGAGGAACAGTGCCGCCAGTTCGTCGAACAACTCGGCCCGGCGAGCGGTGGCGTGGGTCGGCGCAGCGGGAGTGGCCATGCGTCGATAGTACTGGCGAAGTGAATCTAGTACTGTCAGCAGTACTAGAGCGCGGCTTCCAGTACTGTCGCGCCCGTCCGACCAAGGAGACACCCATGCCCGTGGACCGGCTGCTGCCCACCGACGAAGCCCGCGACCTGGTGCAATTGGCAGGCGATGTCGCCGACAAGACCCTCAAGCCGATCGCCGATGAGTACGAGAAGGCCGAGAAGTACCCGGCTGAGGCATTCACGGTGCTGGGGCAGGCCGGGCTGCTGAGCCTTCCGTACCCCGAGGAGTGGGGTGGTGGTGGCCAGCCGTACGAGGTCTACCTGCAGGTGCTCGAGGAGATCGCCGCCAGATGGGCGGCAGTTGCCGTTGCGGTGAGCGTGCACTCGCTGGCCTGTCATCCCCTGATGGCGTTCGGAACCGACGAGCAGAAGAAACGATGGCTGCCGGGAATGCTCAGCGGCGATCAGATCGGGGCGTACAGCCTGTCGGAGCCGCAGGCCGGATCAGATGCGGCAGCGCTCAACTGCAAGGCGGTGGTCGCTGACGGGGGCTACCGGGTCACCGGCGCGAAGGCGTGGATCACACACGGTGGGATCGCCGACTTCTACAACCTCTTCGCGCGTACCGGCGAGGGGTCCAAAGGAATCTCGTGCTTCCTCGTCCCGGACGGCACCGACGGACTGACCTTCGGCAAACCCGAAGAGAAGATGGGCCTCTCGGCCGTTCCGACCACCTCGGCACACTACGATTCCGCCTTCATCCCGGAGGAACGGCGCATCGGCGCGGAGGGCCAGGGGCTGCAGATCGCCTTCAGTGCACTCGATTCCGGACGGTTGGGTATCGCTGCGGTGGCGGTCGGAATCGCCCAGGCGGCGCTTGATGAGGCGGTGGCGTACGCGAAAGAACGAAAGACATTCGGCAAGAAGATCATCGACCACCAAGGGCTCGGGTTCCTCCTTGCGGACATGGCTGCAGCGGTCGACTCGGCCCGGGCGACATACCTTGATGCAGCGAGGCGCCGCGACGCCGGGTTGCCTTACTCGCGCAACGCGTCGGTGGCCAAGCTGGTCGCCACCGATGCGGCGATGAAGGTGACCACCGATGCCGTTCAGGTGTTCGGCGGCTACGGCTATACCAAGGACTTCCGGGTCGAACGGTTGATGCGCGAGGCCAAGATCACGCAGATCTTCGAGGGCACCAACCAGATTCAGCGGCTGGTGATCAGTCGGTCGCTGGCAGGTTGATCCGCCGGGTTCAGGGAAGTCCGACCATGTCGCGCCGGTAGATCAGCGCCGCTGCCCCGGCGAGCGGCGCGTCTTCCGGCAGCCCGGCGTCCAGGATCTTGACCCTCGAGATGTATTGCAGTGGATGGCGATTGACCACAGATTGGATCAGCGGCAGCAGATCGGGAGTCACTCGCGAGAATCCGCCGCCGATGGCCACGGTATCGAGCTCGACCAGCGCCGCGGCACTGCAGATCGCCTGGCCCACAGCCTCTGATACCCGGAGCACCGCGCTGTAGGCGATGTCGTCGCCGTCGCGGTATGACGCGGCAAGGTCTTCTCCCGACTCGCCGGTCCACCCCTGAGCGCGGGCCCACGCCACCGCATGGGGTCCGGATGCCACCGACTCGAGGGTTGTCCGGCTGCCGATGCTGACCTCGCCCGTGAACCCTGACACCTGAATCTGTCCGATGTGGCCGCTGTTGCCGGCGAGCACACGACCGTCGACGATGAAACCCCCACCGATACCGGTGGAGAGCACCATGCCCATCAGATTGCGGGCACCGATCGCGTTGCCGAGCCACTGCGCAGCCAGCACGATCGCCACGCCGTCGCGATGCAGGTGAACGGGGATGTCGCGCAGCGGATCCGGCAAGCGGTCGCCGATCAGTTGTCGAAGTGGATGACGACGCCATCGGGGCAGGTTGATGGGGGAGACGGTTCCGTTGTCCTCGTCGACGGGCCCTGCGGCGGCAATGCCCACGCCGACCACCCGTGTACCGGCCGGAATCTGCGCGAGTGCAGTGTCGACGACGCGCACAACGCTTTCTTCGAGTTCGGAGCTGGTGGCATCGGGCCCGGTGGGTGCGCGATTGCGTCCCGCCTCGAACACCTGCCCGGAGGAATCGACCCACGCGGCTTCGACCTTGGTTCCACCGAAGTCGACGGCGAGGACAACATCATTGGACACCCGTCCCAGCCTAGTGTGCGGGTCACCCGCACGGTCCAGTTGCGCAAAGACGCGCCACCGAGGTGGGGGTGGCGCGTCATGCGTTGATGGTCGACAACCGAGTTCAGAGCCGTTCGATGATCGTTGCGTTGGCGAGCCCACCGGCCTCACACATCGTCTGCAGTCCGTAGCGGCCGCCGGTCTGCTCGAGTGCGTTGACCAGGGTGGTCATGATGCGTGCTCCGCTGGCCCCGAGGGGATGGCCGAGTGCGATCGCGCCGCCGTTGACGTTGGTCTTGCCGAGATCGGCCCCCGTGTCCTTGGCCCAGGCCAGCACCACAGGTGCGAAGGCTTCGTTGACCTCGAACAGATCGATGTCCGAGATCTGCAGACCCGCTCTCTCGAGGACCTTCTGCGTCGCTGGTATGACACCCGTGAGCATGTAGATCGGGTCGGAGCCCACCACGGAGAAGCTGTGCAATCGGGCCAGCGGCTTGAGGCCCAGTTCCTTGGCCTTGGCGCTGCTCATGATCAGTACCGCGGCGCTGCCATCGGAGAGTGGGCTCGAGTTCGCCGCGGTGATCCGCCAGTCGATCTGCGGGAACCGTTCTTTCATGGCCGGGTTGTAGAACGCGGCCTTGAGTCCGGCCAGTTGCTCGACGGTGCCGCCGGGGCGGATCATCTCGTCGGTCGACACGCCCGCGAGGGGAGCGATCTCTCGCTCGAATCGGCCGGCCTTGGTGGCCTCGGCGGCCTTCTCGTGGCTGGCGATCGAGAACTCGTCGAGCTCGGTGCGCGAGAAACCCCAGTCCGCCGCGATCAGTTCTGCGCTGTACCCCTGGGGGATGAACCCTTCTGGGTAGCGGCGCAAGAGCGCTTCACCGAATGGGTTTGCCCCGTCTCGGACATCGGACAACATCGGTACGCGGCTCATCGACTCCACGCCCGCGGCGACCACGATGTCCTGCACACCAGACATCACGGCCTGTGCTGCGAACGAGATGGCCTGCTGGCTCGACCCGCATTGGCGGTTCACCGTGGTGGCCGGAACGGTCTCGGGGAAGCCCGCGGCGAGCACCGCATTGCGGCTGATGTTCTGGCCCTGCTCGTCGGCCTGTGTGACGTTTCCGGTGATCACGTCGTCGATCAGGGCCGGATCGATGCCGGTCTGTTCCACCAGGGACGTGAGGCTGTGGGCCAACATGTCCACCGGATGCACGCCGTGGAGCGCACCGTTTGATTTGCCCTTACCGATCGGGGTCCTGACTGCCCCGACGATGACAGCGTCGACGATCGAACTCATTGCGGCCTCCTGTTGTCTGACTATGGTCTATATAAGTCAGGTATACCCCTGGATATTCCGGGTTGTAAACCCTCCGACGGTGCCCCTGTTCCAGCCGGTCGAGGGGAGTGGGGCGGGGAGAGGCAAGGTCAGTCCCGGTCAACCACCCAACCTGGCCGGTAGTGTGTGCTTCCGTGGTGCGTCTTCCCAATCTCATGACCGGTCCAAGGCTTCTGACCAGTGCGGCAACAGCTGGCGTAGCGCTCACCGCGGCCGGCGTCGGCGCCGGGTCCGAGGTGTTCCGAGCGATGGGTGCACCCAAAGACCTTGTGCTATCCCACATCAACCATTCGCCGCATCAAACCGGCGGCAACTTCGGAAATGTGGAGCCGCCGACACCCGTGCAAGGGGATCGGGCAGCCGCGCTGGCAATGCTCCGTCGCGGCGACATCGGCAAGCCGCGGCGACCGCTGGAGTTCGATGTGACGCCGTTGCCTGATGTCGCAGCCGAGCTGGCGGCGACCTGGATGGGGCACGCGTCGGTGCTCGTGGAACTGGACGGATACCGCATCCTCACCGACCCCGTCTGGAGCAAACGGTGCTCACCGTCGAGTCTGGTGGGACCGGCGCGTATGCACCCGGTACCCCACGCGCTGGCGGATCTGCCCGCGCTGGATGTGGTGCTCATCAGTCATGACCACTACGACCATCTCGATACGGCCACTGTTCGCAAACTCGCGGCCACCCATCCCGAGGCCGCGTTTGTCGCTCCCATCGGCGTCGGGGCGCACCTCGAGTACTGGGGCATCAGCCCCGAACGTATTCACGAGGCTGACTGGGGTGACTCGATCACGATCGGCGAGCTGACCTTCAATTGCACTCCCGCACGCCACTTCTCGGGACGCGGGCTGCAGCGCAACACCACCCAGTGGGCCAGTTGGGCGGTCGCCGGACCTCGACACAACTTCTTCTTCTCCGGCGACACCGGAATCACCGACGCATTCGAGCAAGTCGGCACCGACCAAGGTCCGTTCGGGCTGTCCCTGATCGCGATCGGCGCCTACGACCGGCTGTGGCCCGACATCCACCTCAATCCGGAAGAGGCGGTGAGAGTGCACCGAATGCTCAATCGCGCCAATCTGTCCGAGTCGTTGCTGCTGCCGATTCATTGGGGCACCTTCAATCTGGCTCTGCATGAATGGGCCGACCCGGTCCAACGTCTGCTGCCCGCCGCTCAGAGCGAACACATCCCCGTGATCACGCCGATGCCCGGTGCGCGTTTCGACGTACCGTCGCGGTCCGGCCACGGATTCGACACCCAGTCCTGGTGGGAAGGCGCAGCGTGACCACGCTCGGCGAAACACACGTGACCACAGGCCTGACTGCCGCGCAGGTGGCCGAACGCGTCGCCGCCGGCCAGGTCAACGTCCTGCCGGACCGCTCCGGCCGCAGTGTCCTCGACATCGTTCGCGCCAATGTCCTCACCCGTATCAACGCCATCTTGGGTGTGCTGTTCATCATCGTGATGACCACCGGCTCGATCATCAACGGCGCCTTCGGTTTACTGATCATCGCCAACAGCGGCATCGGCATCATCCAGGAGATCCGGGCCAAGCGAACACTCGATGCGCTTGCGATCGTCGGGCAGACCCGGCCCATGGTGCGCCGGGATGGGGTGGCCGCCGAGATCGCGCCGAGCGAGGTGGTGCTCGGCGACATCATCGAATTGGGGCCCGGAGACCAGATCGTCGTCGACGGAGAGACCGTGGAGGCGGGAGCACTCGACGTCGACGAATCGTTGCTGACCGGTGAGGCCGACGCCGTCTTCAAGTCGGTGGGTGATCCGATCCTGTCCGGCAGCTTCGTGGTGTCGGGTTCGGGTGCCTATCGGGCGACCAAGGTCGGTCGCGACGCGTACGCGGCGCAGCTCGCCGAGGAGGCCAGCAAGTTCACCCTCGTCAACTCCGAACTCCGCAACGGGATCGACAAGATCCTCCGGATCATCACCTGGCTTCTGATCCCCGCTGGGCTGCTGACAATCGTCAACCAGCTGTTCATCAGTGAAAACGGCATCAAGGCAGCCCTTTTGGGTATGGTCGCCGCGCTGGTGCCGATGGTTCCCGAGGGCCTGGTGCTGATGACGTCGATCGCCTTCGCCGTCGGGGTGGTGCGGCTGGGTCGTCGACAGTGTCTGGTGAACGAGTTGCCGGCCATCGAGGGACTCGCCCGGGTCAACGTGGTGTGCGCGGACAAGACCGGCACGCTCACCGAGAACGGCATGCGGCTGGCGCAACTGGTTCCGCTCGGCGACGATCGCGCCCAGCTCGAAGAGGCCCTGGCCGCCCTCGCGGCGCACGACCCACGCCCCAACGCCAGTGTGCAGGCGATGGCCGAGGCCTACCCCGTCGCCCCGGAGTGGTCGGCGACCCACATCGCGCCGTTCACGTCGGCGAAGAAGTGGAGTGGGATCTCGTTCCAGGACACCACGACCGCCCAGGGCCAGGGCAACTGGTTGCTCGGCGCCCCCGACATGTTGCTCGATCCGGCGAGCGAGACCGCGGCGCGCGCAACGGAACTGGGCTCGGAAGGATTGCGGGTTCTGCTACTCGCCTCCACCGATCAGCCGGTCGACACTCCGACCGACGACGGCCTGTCAGCTCCGGGACACGTTGTGCCGCGGGCACTCATCGCACTGGAGCAACGCGTTCGTCCCGACGCCCGCGAGACATTGGACTACTTCGCATCCCAGCACGTTGCGGTGAAGGTGATCTCTGGCGACAACGCCGTGTCGGTGGGCGCGGTGGCGGGTTCGCTGGGCCTGGGAACCGTTGACGACGCCGTCGATGCGCGGAGTCTGCCGACCGACCAAGACGAGCTCGCCGACGTCCTCGACGGCCACACCACCTTCGGTCGCGTACGACCCGACCAGAAACGCGCGATGGTGGGTGCGTTGCAGGGCCGTGGCAATACCGTCGCGATGACCGGCGACGGCGTCAACGACGTCTTGGCCCTCAAAGACGCCGACATCGGTGTGGCGATGGGGTCGGGTAGTTCGGCCAGCCGCTCGGTGGCCCAGATCGTCTTGCTCGACAACAAGTTCGCCACGCTGCCCTACGTGGTCGGCGAGGGCAGGCGGGTCATCGGCAACATCGAACGCGTCTCCAACCTGTTCCTGACCAAGACCGTGTACGCGGTGCTGCTGGCGTTGATGATCGGC
Source organism: Williamsia muralis NBRC 105860 (assembly GCF_001598915.1). Classification (GTDB taxonomy): domain Bacteria; phylum Actinomycetota; class Actinomycetes; order Mycobacteriales; family Mycobacteriaceae; genus Williamsia; species Williamsia muralis. The sequence goes on from NZ_BDAP01000007.1 coordinate 23,739, forward strand.
ATCGCAGGGGTGGCCGGGGAACTGTTCGGCTTCACGCCCATCTCCTACCCGTTCCAGCCCATCCACGTCACGATCTCCGCATGGTTCACCATCGGTGTGCCGGCGTTTGTCCTCTCGCTGGCACCCAACAACGAACGCGCTCGCGGTGGTTTTGTCGGCAGGGTGCTGCGGTTGGCCATTCCCTCCGGCATCGTGATCGCCGTGTGCACGTTCGTGGCGTACGCACTGGTCTATCCCGGCGGAGAGGGTGTTGCGCTCGGCAGCAAGGACTCGGTCGAGATGACCCCGGAGCAGACGCAGGCGGCCACGACGGCCCTGATCACCCTCATCGCGATCGCGTTGTGGGTGCTCGCGGTGATCGCGCGACCGTACAACTGGTGGAAGGTTGTGCTGCTGGTCGGCTCGGCACTGGCCTACGTGCTGATCTTCTCGCTGCCGTTCACGCAAGAGCTGTTCAAACTCGACCCGACTGACTGGAGCAAAACCGGAATTGCAGTCATTGCATCGGCGATCGGTATCGTTGCTGTGGAAGTGCTGTGGCGACTGAACCCGACAATTGCGGCGTGGTTTAGTAAAGTTAAATCGAATCCGCAAGAGCAAAGATCGCCGGCGTGAGAGCATCGGCGATCCGGAGATAGGAGTGGCATGGATTTCAAGAATTTGGTCAACAAGGGCAAGTCCACGCTGAGCAAGAACACCAAACTCATCGACCAGGGCGCCAGCGCGGTCAACAAGGCCACCAAGGGCAAGTACTCGAACCAGATCCGAAAGGGTGCAGATGCTGCCCGGAAGTTCGCGCAGGACGGGAACAACCCCGGCCACCAGAACCCCGGTCATCAGCCTCCTCGGTAAGGCGATCCCGGCAGCAGCGATTGTGCTGCTGTCGGTGAGCGCGTGCGCCGGCGGCGAGGACAACGGTCGAACGGCCGCGTCCTCGCCGCTGTCGTCTGTCCAGTCCTCGTCTGTTCCGGCCCCGGATTCGGATCGTCCACCGGCTCCGGCGCCCGGCGAGCGCGGCGACATCGTCGAGCAGATGCCTTTCCAGGCGAGTTCCTCCCTGAGTGATGGGGCCGAGGTGACGCGTGTCATCTATCGCTCGACCGCCGGATACCAGGGCGGGTTCGGCACGGAGGTGTCCGGCGTGATCGCCGTCCCGAACGGTGAGCCGCCCGCGGGTGGCTGGCCGATCGTCGCCTTCGGTCACGGAACAACAGGTACCGACGAGAGTTGCGGTCCGTCGGACTACCCAGACCTTCTCGGCGAAGACGGTGCCATCACGCGACTGGTCGGGCGCGGATACGTGGTGGCGGCCAGTGACTACCAGGGGCTGGGTACCTGGGTGAAGGACGCGCCTGGCCACCCGTACCTCGAACCGAAGACAATCGCCTACAACATGATCGACGCTGTGCGTGCCGCTCGAAACCTCGTTCCGGACACCTCGGACCGGTGGGCGGCAATGGGTGCTTCACAGGGTGGCCAGGCCGCGTGGGCGTCCGCCGATCACGCCGATGACTATGGCCAGGGTCTCGAGTTCGTCGGAGCGGCCGCATTGGCCCCTGCTGCCGACCTCTCGCCGATCACCGACGCCGGAACCCAGATGGCCTACACCGACGCTCAGAAGATCTTCATCCCCAACCTCATCGAGGGATTGAGGGAGGTGTACCCAGATTTCGACGCGGACGACTACATACGCGGAGGGCTGGCCGACAACGCCGAAGTCTTCACATCCTGCGGTCCCACAGCCATGGTGGACCGATTCAGCGCGGCGATGAGCGTGGCCCCTGGAGACGCGGCCGTCGCCGATCAGGAGGCAGTGGAACGTATCCGCACGATCCTGAAGCAAGACGCGTTGCCTGCGGGCCGGGCAGCCGGACCGCTCTTCGTCGCATTCGGCGACCAGGACTCGATCATCTTGCCCGCATGGACCGCGGCAGCAGTGCAGCGTGCATGTGCAGGCGGTGACGTCATCGAGGTGGTTCGCAAGCCCGACGGCGGGCACACCAATCTCGGTGTGACAGGCCCAGCGGTCAACTGGATCGGCGACCGCTTCGCTGGTGAACCCGCCCCGGACACCTGCCCGGCATGACACCGATGGCTATGGTCCACCGGTTGCCGGTGTCGGAGCGCTAACGTCGCACCTATGGCAAAGGTCAAAGATTCGATCGACGTGAACCAGTCCCCGGATGACGCGTGGGCGCATGTGCTCGATCTGTCGCGGTATGGCGAGTGGCTCACTCTGCACGATGGCTGGCGTAGCGAGTTGCCCAGCCCCGACGAGATCCAGAAGGGCACGAAGGTGTCTTCGGTCATCGCGGCCAAGAATGCCAAGCTTCGTTTCGACTGGGTGGTGGATGAGTTCGATCCGGCCCGCCGGGTGGACCTGAAGGGCGACGGCAAGGGTGGCGTCACGGTCACCCTGACGCTGACGGTGGAGCCCGCCAAGAGTGGGTCAAAGGTAGGACTCGAGGTGAACCTGACCGGATCGCCGATGATGTCGTTGATCATTCGCAGTACCGCGAAGATCCTCAAAGGTGAGATCAACCAATCACTCAAGAACTTTCGCGATCTTTACTCCTGACCGTAGAGCCGTTCGCCAGACCTGAGGGCGAGCCGGGTCTGGCGTCTGCCCGCCACCATCTGGGGTGTTGGTTCCTGATTCGCTGTGGATAGAATCCGGCGAACCTCGAAACAACAGGGTGGGTGACGCATGGGTCGACATGGGGTCGATAGCAGGGCCGATGACGACTTCGGATTCAGCGAGGGTCGAGACGGCGGTCGGGGTGGCGGTGGGGGCGGCGGCGCTCGCTGGGCGCTTCTTGCGCTGGTTGTCGTCGCGGTGTTGGTGGCCGGGCTGATTCTCTGGCGGACGGTCTGGGCATCGTCCGGCAGCGACTGCGATTCACGAGAAGCGGTGTCGGTGATCGCCGATCCGTCGATGGCTGCGACCCTCAAGCCCCTGGCGGCCAAGGCGTCGGCTGACTCGTGTTACGACTTCAATGTGGCTGCGGTCAGCGGTGCCAACGTCGCCGGCCAGCTCACCAAGGGTGATCAGGCGCCCGACCTGTGGATCGCCGATTCGCAGGCTCGGGCCCGCAAGGTCACCGACCAGGCCCGCGTGCAGCGCGACGTGATCGCCGAATCCGTTGCGGCCAGCCCGGTGGTGGTGGCAGGTAAAGATGTTCCGGCGCTGACCAATTGGGTCGACGTCATGAAGCTGCCCGGCCTGCGCCTTGGCAACCCCATCGACTCCAGCACCGGCGACGCGCCGATCGTCGGGGCGCTTGCGGCCGAACAGGCCGGCGCCATCGACCGCAAGCAGTTCACCGACGGAATGACCCTGCTGGCTCTGCAGCAGGGCAATGCCCGCATCGGGGGCGACTCCGATGTCGACCGGCTCCAGGTGGCTGCAGGCAGCGAGTCGCCGACAGTGGTCAGCGAGCAGCACTTCATCGAGTTCCAGAACACCAGCGGCAACAGTGGTCTGCGAGCCGCGATCCCCGCCGACGGGACCATGATCCTCGACTATCCGATGCTCAACACCGCGTCGGCAGCTCGGAAAGAGATCGTGGCCGCAGCGGGTGAACAACTGGCCGAACACATCACGTCCGAGGACGGCGCGAAAGCGCTGACCACCGCCGGATTCCGAACGGCCATCGACGCGCCGTCGCCGGAAGGGGGCGTGGGTGCGGTAAAGGTGCTGGCGCTCAAAGACCCTGCGCAGGAAGAGAAAGCGCTCAGGCAGTGGGCAGTTCTCGGGGTGCCGATCCGCACGCTGGTGGTGGAAGACGCGTCCGGTTCGATGCGTGAACCGGCGGGCACGTCAACCCGGGCCGAGATGCTCGTGGAGGCCAGCCAGAACGGCCTGAAGATCTTCCCCAACAATTCGGCGCTGGGTGCGTGGCTGTTCTCCATCGACATGGGTGGACCGGATCAGGACTGGCTGCCGATCGCTCCCATCGAGCGCCTCGACACCGTTGATGCCGATGGCCAGACCCATCGCAAATATCTGGAGTCGCAGATCGTCACGCTTCCGGGTCGGGTGGGCGGCGCCACCGGGCTCTACGACACGACGCTGGCGGCGTTCAAGGAGGTCCAGGACAGTTATGATCCCAACTATTCGAACAGCGTCATCCTCCTGACCGACGGCCAGAACGAGGACGACAACTCGATCAGCCTCCAGGGTTTGCTGGCCGAACTGAAACGGCTCGAGGATCCGGCCAGACCGGTGCTCATCCTCACCATCGGCATCACCGAGGACGCCGACGCCGAATCACTCAAGCAGATCGCGGACGCCACCGGCGGAAGCAGCTACGTTGCAGAGACGCCCGCCGACATCTCGAACGTGTTCATCGACGCGGTCGCGGCGCGGATCGCCGCAGCTGGACGGTAAAATATTCAGTTCTACAACGAGTCCGCTTAAAGCCGGCTGAGATCTGAGAGTCTGCTGTCAAAGGCCCCTGAAACGGACCACGGTCGACCCTGAAGCGGCAGTATGGAGCCATGACCTCGACATCGACTTCATTCCACAACAGCCGAATCGTCAACGCGGGCAAGGTCGCTGCAGTCATTGCAGCCGCGGGAGCGGCCATCGCCGCCTGTGGCGACGACGGAAGCAGCACCGCAGCAAGCTCCACGACCGCGGCGGCCAACAGCACCGCTGCCGACACCAGCGCAGTACAGAACGAAGCAGCCACCTCGGCCTACAAGAACGGCGAATACACCGCCGTCGGCTCTTACCAATCACCCGGCGGCGAACAGCAACTCGGCGTCACCGTCACCCTGTCCAACTCGGTGATCACCGCGCTGTCGGTGGACACCAGTCAGACCAAGGGCACCTCGGCCGACTTCCAGGGCAAGTTCAAGAGCGGCATCGACGCGCTGGTTGTCGGCAAGAGCATCGACGAACTCGACGTCAGCAAGGTGTCCGGATCCTCCCTGACGTCGGGGGGCTTCAACGACGCCATCGACCAGATCAAGACCGACGCCGCGGCCTGATCGACACCCGCCTTGTCGTGACCGATTCGAATGAGTGGGTGTTCACCGCACTGGGCACGGCCTGGGACATCACCCTCTCGCAGGCCGTGCCCGAAGTGTTGCAGGCTTCGGTCCTCGGTGAACTCGACCGCATCGACCGCACCTGGTCTCGGTTCCGGCCCGACTCGATGGTCGCCTCGATTGCCCGCGCGCCCGGCACCTACCCGGTCGAGCCGTCTGACCAGCCATTGCTCGACCTGCACCGCACGCTGTACGAACTGACCGGCGCGATGGTGACGCCCATGGTGGGACAAACCCTGGCAGACGCCGGATACGACGCCGAGTACACCTTGCAGCCGGGCGAGACGATTGCGACCGTCCCGGCCTGGGACGACGTGCTGGGCGGGTGGCAGGGCCAGCTGGAGGTACGGTCTCCGTGCCTGCTGGATGTCGGGGCCACCGGCAAAGGACTCGCGGTGGACCGCGTCAGCGCACTGGTGAAAGCGGCGGGCTTCGATGAGTACCTGGTCAACGGGAGCGGTGACATCAGGGCCGGTGCCGCACCTCATCGCATCGCGCTGGAACACCCCACCGACCCGACCAAGGCCATCGGCACGGTGGTCATCGAGAACAACGCGATCTGTGGCTCGGCGGGAAACCGCCGCGCGTGGGCCGATTGGCACCACATCGTCGATCCCGTCACGTCCGCGCCGACCCGCGAGGTGCTGGCGACCTGGGTGATCGCCGACGACACCATGATCGCCGACGGACTGTCCACGGCGCTGTTCTTCACTCCCGCACAGAAGCTGTTGAGCCACTTCTCGTTCGACTACGTTGTGGTGCGCGCCAACGGCACGGTCGAACATTCGCACGCCAGAGAACTGGAGCTTTTCCTATGAAGATCGTCCGCGCCGTGGACCGATTGTCGATGTACCGGTTCGTGTTGATCGCGTTGGCGATCCTGGCGGCCTACGCAATCATCGTCGCCGCGTCCGGCGCCGACTTCGCCTACACGGCAACCGAACTGCTTGGATCACTGGCCATTCTCGTGGTCGTCTGTGCCGCCGTGACATACCTCTGCGCCGCCATCGTGCGGGTGCCGCCGGGTAGCGAGTCGTGGTTGATCACCGCCCTGATCCTGTTCTTCATCTTTCCCGGGCTCACCGACACCGACAGTGCATGGGGACTCGTTCTCGCGGCCGCGATCGCCAGTGCCTCCAAATACGTTGTCGCCGTGCGTCGTCGACATATCGTGAACCCGGCAGTGGCCGGTGCGGTGGTGAGCTACCTGTTCGCGTACTTCTCGGTCGGGCCGTTCCTGTACCCGGTCTGGTGGATCGCAGCCGAACCGTTGATGGTCGCAATGATCGTCGTCGGTGCCGCGGTGGTGTGGAAGCTGCGCGAGTGGTGGCTCGTCGGGGTGTTCCTGGCAGTGGCCGTCTTGACGATGATCGTGGTCGCGGCCGACAACGGCACGCCCGTGGGCGACGCGCTGCAGCTCGGATTCCAGTCCACGCCACTGCTCTTCGTGGCGGCCATCATGCTGACCGAACCCTTGACGTCGCCGACCAGTCGAATCCCCACACTCGTCTATGCCGCTCTTGTCGCCGTGTTGATGTACTGGAATCAGTCCTTCGAGATCACGTCCGAGTACACATTGGAGTTCGTACCGGAGATAGCGCTGCTGGCCGGCAGCCTGTTCACGTTTGTCGTCGGGCGGCAGTGGCGACGGCACATACTCGAGGTCGAGTCCGTGCAGCCGATCGGCACCGACACATACGAGGTGCTGGCCTCACCAGGGTTGCGGTTCCGGCCCGGGCAATGGGCCCAGATCTCTGATCCCACATGGAGTCCGGCACCCGAAAAGCAGGGCACGCGTAGGGTTCTGTCCCTGGCAGGCGCGCCGGGGGAGGGCACCACCCGCTTCGGATTCACCGTCAGCGGCCGTCCCTCGGAGTTCAAGCGGCGTCTCATCGAAGACGGTGCGGGGCGCCGACTGTACGTCGACGAGGTCGGCGGCGACTTCACGCTGCCACGAAACCTGCGCTCTCCCATGGTGTTCATCGCCGGCGGTATCGGTATCACGCCGTTCCGGTCGATGCTCGCGGACCTGACGGCGCGCGGCGACACCGACCTCACCAAGGTCTCGCTGATCTACGCCGCGAACTCCGAGGACCGCCTCGTGTACGGCGATGTGCTGGATGCGGCGCGCGCTCGTGGAGCCCAGGTGATCACCGTGGTCGGGGGACTGGTGAGTGTTGATGACGTCGCTACGGTCGCGCGCCCCGGCGCACACTATTACCTCTCTGGCCCGCCGATGATGCTCTCTGCGCTCAAGCCCATGCTGATTCGCGCAGAACCCGCCTTGCGCTGGCAGCCATGGCGTCTGCACACCGACCGGTTCATCGGGTATTGAGTTCTCGGGGGTGGTTTGGCACTTCCTCCGGTTGTGGTGAGTTCCTCCGGTTGCAGTCGGAGGGTGTGGCTGGAGTCGGAGGTTGTGGTGGTTGGGTTGGGGTGGGGAGGTGTGTCGGCACTTCCTCCGACTTTGGTGAGTTCCTCCGGTTGCAGTCGGAGGATGTGGCTGAAGTCGGAGATTGTGGACCTGTGCACACACTCGAAACTATCCACAGAAGGCCCTTTTTCGGCGGTACCTGGTCGGCGGGGGCAACGACGATGGGTAGATGCAGTCATCGGAGTTCGGGCTCATCCGGCGAAAGACAGTGGTCGAAGGCGGGTTGGGCAGCGACTCACAGCTGAGAGCGGCACGGCGGGCCGGAATCATCCAGCCGGTTGTCCGCGGCGTTTCGGCACCTGCCGACGGCGTGGCCCTTTCACCGGATGACGAGTACCGCCGGCGGGTGATCGCCGTTGCCGGGCGTTCACGCGTTCGCGTCGTGAGCCATCAGTCGGCAGCGGTGTGCCATCGGATGCAGCTCTTTCGACCGGACCAGCGATGTGTCCACTTCATTGCGCAGACCAAGGGCAAGCGGGAGGGCGACGTTCACGTCCACCATGCCCTTCTGGCCGCCACCGACATCGTGCTCATCGACGGTATTCGAGTGACGAGCCGAGCAGTGACGGCGTGTGATGTGGCGCGGGCGGGAACGTTTGAACAGGCCGTTGCCGCGCTGGACGATGCCCTGAGGTGGGGCGTATCGCTGGCCGAACTACACGCCATCGCGGCGCGAACCCCACACGCCGCAGGTATCGGGATGTTGCGTCGCGCATTGCTGACGGCTGACGGGGACGCGGAATCCGTTGGTGAATCGGTCAGTCGAGCCTTGATGGCGGGTTGGAAAGACATCCCCGTGCCGACGTTGCAGTCGGAGTTCTTCGATGCAGACGGACTGATCGGCCGGACGGATTTTGACTGGGACGGGAAGGTCGTCGGCGAGTTCGATGGGCGGATCAAGTACCTCGGCACTCTCGCGGAAGGCGAGCGGCCCGAGGACGCGGTGTACCGCGAGAAGTTGCGCGAGGATCGGCTTCGGGCCATGGGAATCGTGGTGGTCCGGTGGTCGTGGGATGACCTCCTCAATCCAGGTCGCCTGCACGCGAAACTGCGATCCGCGCTGATCCGCGGTGGCGTAATCCCCGGTTGAGGACCCACATCCTCCGACTGTGGTGAGTTCCTCCGGTTGCAACCGGAGGGTGTGGCTGATGTCGGAGGGTTTGCGGGGTGGGGGCAAGATCCTCCGACTTTGGCTCTCTGGTTCGGGTTCGTTTGCCGCGGTTGGTTGGGCGGGGCTCGCTTCCTCCGGTTGCGGTGAGTTCCTCCGGTTGCAACCGGAGGATGTGGCTGGAGTCGGAGGGTTTGCGGGGATGGGGCCTCATTCTCCGACTTTGGCTTGCGGGCGCGGGTCGTTTGTCGCCGTTGGTCGGCGCGGCTCAGATCCTCCGACTGCGGTGAGTTCCTCCGGTTGCAACCGGAGGATGTGGTTGGAGTCGGAGGGTTTGCACGCACGGGACCCACATACTCCGACTCCAGCCGACAGAACCGGCCTACCCCCGAGACACCAACGCTCGCAAGAAAAACGCCACGTTCGCCGGGCGTTCGGCCAGGCGGCGCATGAAATAGCCGTACCACTGCGAACCGAAGGGAACGTAGACACGGACTCGACGTCCGATGCCGACGAGTCGGAGTTGTTCGGCGCTCCGGATCCCGTAGAGCATCTGGTGTTCCCAGTCGTCGGTGGCGCGTCCGGCGTCGGCGGCCATGGCCGCGGCGGCGGCGATCATGGCCGGATCGTGACTGGCCACCATCGGGTATCCCTGCCCGTTCATCAGCACCCGCAAGCAGCGTTCATAGGCCGCATCGACATCGGGTTTGCGTTGAAACGCCACCTCGCCCGGTTCGGCGTAGGCGCCCTTGCAGAGCCGGATCCGCGAGCCGGGGGCCGAGAACTCGTGGCAATCGTCCTCGGTCCGGTGCAGGTACGACTGGAGAACCGTTCCCAGTGCCGGGAAATCGGCACGTAATTCACGGACAATCCGCAGAGTCGAGTCTGTGGTGGTGTGGTCCTCGGCGTCGACGGTCACCCACACTCCCGCGTCCTCTGCTGCGGTCGCGATCCGGTGCGCGTTCTCCAGAGCGATCTTCTCGCCGTGCCGAGGCAAGGCGCGGCCGAGCGCCGACAGCTTGAGGGACACCTCCACCGGATGCGAACCGGCGACCGACTCGGTGTGGTCGCCCAACATCCCGATCAACCTCAGGTACGCCTGGACAGTCGCGTCGGCTTGGGCTTCGTCGGTGGTGTCCTCACCGAGGTGGTCGATAGAGATCATCCGACCAGAGTTCAACAGCCCGACCCCGGCCTCCATCACCTCACGATGGGACTTGCCGGCAACAAAGCGCGACACCACGTTCCGGGTCACCGGGACTCGTTCAGCGGTTCGCTTGATCCGGTCGCTGGAGGCGGCAGCCATGATGATGGTGCGTGCTGCACCCGCGGTCACGCCGGTCATGTCACTCACCGCGCCCGGCATCGTCGCGTTCCATGTGTGGGTACCCCGCCGACGTCGCCGGGACGAAGGTCTCCTTGATGGTGCGTGTCGACGTCCAGCGCATCAGGTTCTGCTTCGACCCAGCCTTGTCGTTGGTGCCCGAGGCGCGCCCTCCACCGAACGGCTGTTGCCCGACCACGGCGCCGGTGGGTTTGTCGTTGACGTAGAAGTTGCCTGCTGCGTTGCGCAACCCGGTCATCGCGGCTTCGACGGCAGTCCGGTCATCGGCGATCACTGCCCCGGTGAGTGCGTAGCTTGCTGATGAATTGATCTCCTGTACAACAGAATCGAACTCGCCGTCGTCATAGACGTGCACCGCGAGGATGGGAGCGAAGTACTCCTTGTGGAAAGCCTCGTCGGCGGGGTCGTCACTGAGCAGTACCGTTGGGCGTACGAAGTATCCCTCTGCGTCGTTGTAGTCACCGCCCGCCGCGATCGTCAATGACGGAACCGACTTCGCCCGTTCGATTGCGTTGACCGCCTTGTCGAAAGCGCGTCTGTCGATGACTGCGCCGCCGAAGTTGGCGAGGTCGCGGACATCGCCGTATGAGAGGGCATTGGCTTCTTGCAAGAAATCGTCGCCCATCTTGTCCCACACCGACCTCGGGATGTACGCGCGCGAGGCTGCCGAGCACTTCTGGCCCTGATATTCGAACGCGCCGCGGATCAACGCTGTGCGCAGAACGTCGGGGTCGGCCGAATCATGCGCCACGACAAAGTCTTTGCCTCCCGTCTCGCCGACGAGTCGGGGGTAGGCGCGATAGCGTTGGATATTGCTTCCGACTTCCCGCCACAGATTCTGGAATGTGGCGGTCGAGCCTGTGAAGTGGATGCCTGCGAGGTTCTCGTCGGCCAACGCGACGTCTGACACGGCGATGCCGTCGCCGGTGACCATGTTGATGACGCCCGGGGGAAGGCCTGCGGCTTCGAGTAGCTGCATGGTCATATACGCGGCGTAGGTCTGCGTCGGTGACGGCTTCCAGACCACCGTGTTGCCCATGAGCATCGGTGCGGTCGGTAGATTCGCGGCGATCGCGGTGAAGTTGAACGGGGTGATGGCGTAGACAAAGCCCTCGAGTGGGCGATGATCGAGCCGGTTCCACACCCCAGGGCTGGAGACGGGTTGCTCGGCAAGGATCTCGCGAGCGAACCCGACATTGAACCGCCAGAAGTCGACGAGCTCGCACGGCGCATCTATCTCGGCCTGCTGCACGCTCTTCGACTGGCCCAGCATCGTTGCGGCGGCGATCTTCTCGCGCCAAGGTCCCGACAGGAGGTCCGCAGCCCGGAGCAAAATGGTTGCGCGTTCGTCGAAAGATGTTGCCGCCCAGTCCGGTGCGGCGGCGAGCGCAGCGTCGACCGCTCTGCGCGCATCGTGTGTGGTCGCGTTTGTCAGTGTGCCCAGCACCTCGTGGTGCGCGTGTGGCTGGACCACCGCGATGGCGGCGCCCGAACCGCTGGCATGTGTGCCGCCGATGACGTGGGGGAGTTCGATCGGGTCGGCGGCGCTCATCTCGGCCAGGGTGGCCACGATCCGGGAGCGTTCCGGAGATCCGGGGGCATAGGTGTGCACGGGTTCGTTGTGGGCAGGTGGGGGTGCGGTGATGGCGTCCATGTCCTCAATCTCAGCTGCACCAGCGGTCCAGCGATATGGCTGATCGGACTAAGATGAAGCGAGTTCTTGGGCCGATCGAACAAGGGGTGCCGATGGCAGATGCCGATGGTCGCGGGGCCGTGACACTCGGGCGGTTGCTTCTGGCACTCGACGGAACGCTCGTCACGCTGGTGGAGGCGCCCGAAGGACTCGACTGCCCGGTGACCGCAGCCTCCCTGCTCGACGCGGATGACCTGCACCTCGGGGTGGGACGCGGGGCCAGAGCGGCCGAGTTGGCCCTGCTCGTCGGTGTCGCGCCGGCACAGGTGATGGCGTGGTTGGCGAGTCTCGGCAGCCATGCTCCGGCGGCCATCCTGCTCAAAGCGCCGGACGGGGACGTCACCCGGCGCGCGGTGTCCGCTGGTATCGCTGTGGTCGCGGTGGATCCGCATGCGCGGTGGGAACGGATCTACAACTTGATCGGGCGGGTCCTCGACCACGCTCGTGCCGAGTCCCCGGAATCGATGGCGAGCGGCACGGCGGGCGACCTGTTCGCTCTTGCACAGGCGGTCGCAGATCGGACCGGCGGACTCGTCAGCATCGAGGATGCGGGCTCACATGTGTTGGCGTACAGCTCATCTGATGAACAAGCCGATGCCCTTCGCCGGTTGTCGATCCTCGGACGGGAGGGCCCACCGGAGATGCTCGACTGGCTTCGGCAGTGGGGCGTGTTCACTGCTCTGAGAGCGGGGCCGGACGTGGTGTCGGTGGCGGCCCGCGACGACCTCGGGCTGCGACCGAGAATTGCCGTGGGCATCAGAACCCCAAGAGGCAGTGAGTATCTCGGCACCTTGTGGCTCCAGCAGGGAAAGGCCGAACTGTCGCCGGATTCCGGCGATGTGATCGCCGGCGCCGCAGCGGTCGCCGCTCGAATCATCTCGCGCTCTGCGGCGGTCCCGTCCGTGCATGCCGAACAGGTGCAGCGCCTGCTGGGCTTTCGCGGTGACACCGTCGACATCCCTTATCTCGCCGACGCCCTGAACATTCCGCGCTCAGGTCCCGCTACCGTCGTCGGTTTGGCACGTCGGTTTCCCGCACAGTTGGCGACGGATTCCGTTGCTGCCTATTTGCCGGCAGTCACGCTGCACGCCAGCGCTTTTCGTCCCGAATCGGTGACCGCCGCGGTCGGTGAGAGGGTGTACGTCATCTTGCCGGACACGGACGGCGGAGCATCGACGGTGCGCTGGGTGCAGAGCACGGTGGCAGCTGCTGACCGCCGGTTCGCCACGCAGATCCGGGGAGTCATTGCCGATTCGCCCGCTGGTCTGGCGGCGGTGCCGGGCCTGCGGACCGAGATCGACCGGGTTTTTGACGCGGCATCGCGGGAAGGCGCGTTGATCGACGTGGTGACCACCGTTGCGGAGTCGCGCACCGGCGTCTTGCTCGGCGAGATCGTCGGACTGCTCGCCGACAACCCGGATCTCGTCGACCCGAGAGTGGGCCGACTGAGGGACTATGACCGCACCCACGGCTCCGACCTGGTGGCCAGCGTTCGCGCCTACCTGGATGCGTTCGGCGATGTGCGCACAGCTGCCGCCGCCATGCACGTGCATCCGAACACGCTGCGATACCGGGTTCGGCGAGCCCAAGAGCTCACCGGACTCGACCTCGGCGACCAGGCGTCGCGGCTGGTGGTGTCGCTGGCCCTGCGGGTCTGACACCTCGAACGTCGGGCACAGGAAGTGCCCCCGGCAGGAATCGAACCTGCGACACCCGCTTTAGGAGAGCGGTGCTCTATCCACTGAGCTACGAGGGCGGACCCGACAAACTTACCAACTCAGTTGAGATAACCCTCGACCACATTCGGCGGACGGACTTCGGCGTCGTCAGGGTCTTTGCCCGCCCGACGGAGGGCGTCGCGCTGGCGGAGCAGATCCCAGCACTGGTCGAGCTGAACCTCGATGTCGCTGAGCTGCGAACGCTCGTCGTCGGGGCTGATCTCCCCGCTGGACACCTGGTCACGCAGTTCTTTCTCCTGCGCGATCAGGTCGGTGATCTGCGTATGCAAATTCTTGTCACTGGTCATTTCACGAATTCTAGGCGCGCGCGGGTTCGCGCACAGTTCGGCCCCGCCCATCGGCCGAATCCTGGCGACTCGGACCGGTGGCATCCGTAATGTCACCAACCATGAGCCGAACCATTGTGCCCAGGGAACCCGCGATCGAAGCGCTCACCGCGGTCTGGGCGTCCGTGCACCGATTGGCCGACTCGTTGACCGACGACCAGTGGAAGCACCCGTCGACGCTGCCGGGGTGGTCGGTGGGGGACATCGTGACCCACGTGTTCACCACGGAGTTGATGCTTCTCGGCGATCCGGAACCTGTGGTCGAGGCCGACGTCAGCGCCTATCCGCACGTCCGCAACGACATCGCGGCGATGAACGAGCGGTGGCTGGTGCACTACCGCGCACAGGGGAGGGCCACCACGATGGCTGACTTCGCGGACACAATCAAGCGCCGCAGCGCCGCCCTCGACGCGACAACGCAAGACGACTTCGACGCCGACTCATCCACCCCGGCAGGGCCGGACACCTATGGCAGATTCGTGCGGATCCGGGTCTTCGACTGCTGGATGCATGAACTGGACGTGCGCGACACCCTCGGACTGCCTGCGCCGGATGATGCAGTCAGTGCGCGGTTCGCCGCCGACGAGATCACCCAATCGCTGCCCTACCTCGTCGGAAAAAAGGCGGGGGCACCGACAGGCAGTCGGGTGCGCTTCGACATCACCGGTCTGACGCCCAGAACAGTGAACATCGCCGTCGACGGCCGAGCGGCCGTGGTGCCGGAGTTCGCCGAGGAAGCGACGCTGGGGCTGAGCCTCGACATCGCAGATCTCGCCCGCCTGATCGGTGGACGGACAAGTGCTGATCCGTCGGCCGTCGAGGTGACCGGCGATCCCGACCTCGCAGATGCTGTGCTCGGCAGCCTCGCATTCACGATCTGACTCGGAGATGACCATGATCAGGCGGATTCTCGCGGTTGTTCTCCCGATTCTCGTCGCCGTGGCCGTCCCGGCCGCGCCCGCTTCGGCGCAGGGTTCGGTGCTCGGTGACGACTTCCTGTGGGGCGTGGGTTCGGCAGGATTCCAGTCCGAGGGCAGCTCCCCGGACAGCAACTGGCTGCGCTACTCGAACAGCACACGGGTCCACGACCGCGTCGGCACCTCTGTCGACTTCCGCCACCGCTACGCCGAAGACATCGAGAACGCGAGGTCGATGGGCGTCGAGGTGTACCGGATCAGCATCGAGTGGGCGAGGATCCAGCCTTCACCGGGGGTATGGGATCAACAGGAACTCGCCTACTACGACGACGTGATCCATCACATCCTGCGTGCGGGGATGCGCCCGATGATCACCCTCGACCATTGGGTGTACCCGGGCTGGGCTGCTGATCGTGGTGGCTGGAACAACCCGACGATGGCTGCGGACTGGCTCGCGAACGCGCGTGCGGTGGTCGACCGCTACGCCGCATACGATCCGATCTGGATCACCATCAACGAACCGATGGTCTACACCTTTCTTCGTGAGGTGAACTTCGGTGGTCTTGCGCCCCAAAACGTTCCGCTGATGCTGAACCAACTCGTACACGTGCACCGCACCATCTACGACTACATCCACGCTCGTCAGCCAGGCGCCTGGGTGTCGTCGAACTCGGCCTATCTGCCGACCGTGCAGCCGGCCCTCGATGCACTCTTCCTCGACCGCATCGCCGACAAGCAGGACTTCGTGGGCATCGACTACTACTACTCCGTGGCCGCAACGGATGTGAATACCTACAACGCCGCGACCGAGGAGTACTGGAAGGCATCCACGTCGGCGGATGGGCTCTACTACGCGCTGCGGTACTACGCGCGAAAGTTCCCTGGCACGCCGCTCTACATCGTGGAGAACGGTATGCCCACCAAGGACGGCGAACCGAGGCCCGACGGATACAAGCGTGAAGACCAGCTCCGCGACGCCGCGTACTGGATCTCCCGCGCCAAGTCCGACGGGATGAACGTGGTCGGCTACAACTACTGGTCCATCACGGACAACTACGAATGGGGCAGTTACGCTTCACGATTCGGTCTCTACCGCGTCGATGTGAAGTCCGACCCGTCACTGACCCGGCAGCCGACCGATGCGGTGGCCGCCTATCGCGACATCATCTCCAGTGGAGGCGTTCGGTCAGATTATCGACCCACCCGGCCGGCCCAGTTCTGCTCACTGGTGGATGCTCCAACGAGCTGCAGTCAGCCGGTACGGTGAACTCGCCGGACGAGAAGTCCGCACGATCGCCCCGAAGATTCTCCTCGGCGGAACGTTCGGCTTCTGCCGTTCCGAAGATCGCAACGGCAACCGCGCCGAGTGTGGCGAACGTGAAACCTGCCAGGGCAAGCCATTCGAGCCCCGGCACCGTCGAGTCGCCGAGCCACATGACGCCGACGATGGCCGGTGCCGCGGTTTCACCGACAACCAGTGCCGCGGTCGACCCGTTGACCGCACCGAGCTGCAGCGCCACCGTGTGCAGGTAGAAACCTGCGGCTCCGGCGATGGCGATGACCCAGGCGGCGGGGTCGGTGAGCATGGTGGACATCGAGAACGGGGAGACGCCGTCGAGCACTCTGACGCCGATCGCGACCGCACCGAACAGCAAACCTGCTGCGGCCCCGGCCGCCACCGATCCGCCGCGTCCCATGCGTCGCACACCGAACAGCGACAAGCCGACAACCAGCAGGGTGGCCAGCAACAGTGCCCAATGCAACGACCTCGACGTCTCGTATGAGGTGTGCGGTTCTGACGCGGCCCCGAGCAGCAGCAGCGAACCCATCACGGTGCCCATGGCCGCCCAGTCGCGGCCATGGAGTTTGATTCCCAGCAACCGGGTGCCCAACAGCGCGGTGACCACCAGGTTTCCGGCGACGATGGTCTGCGACAGGAACAGTGGCAATGCGCGTGCGGCACCGGCACCGGCGATGAAACCCAAGACGTCGAACAATGCGCCGACGATGAACACGCCGGTGAGCGCAGTGGCGACGGTCGACTGCAACGTGGGCGAGCCCGCTGCGGTGGACATGCGGTGGTCATCGGCGTTTTCGCGTGCCGCCTGGCGCGCACCGAGCGCCTGCATCACCGACGACAGTCCGTAGCCGACCGCGGCCAGCAACGCCAACGTGATTCCGATAATCACAGGCCCACACCCACTTCCCACACTCGACCCGGTCCAACAACAAAGGATGCTCAGGTAATTCCCAGGTTCGCCACTGATTTAAATGGTCACCCTGCGAGATCTGACCGTGGTCAGCCCGAAAACTCATCGTCGGCGGAGGCTTTCGGTCCGCCGTCGGCAACCGCCTACTGTGTTCGCATGACCCGAACTGTGCTGATCACCGGCGCTTCCAGTGGCATCGGTGCCGAAGTCGCTCGTCAACTGGTGTCTCGTGGGCTGACGGTGCTGGGTACCAGCCGTCACCCCGAGTCTGTGACAGATCCCATCCCTGGCGTCCGCTACCTCGAGCTGGACCAGAACGATCCGGCCAGCATTGCCCGATGCGCCGAGCAGGCCGGCGCGGTGGACATCTTGATCAACAACGCGGGCGAGAGCCAGATGGGGCCGCTCGAGGACACCCCGATGGAGGTGATCGAGAAGCTGTTCGCCACCAACGTCTTCGGTCCGATCGCCTTGACCAAGGCGGTTCTGCCAGGGATGCGTCAGCGTGGTCGCGGCACCGTGGTGATGGTGGGTTCGATGCTGGCGAGCTTCCCGTTGCCCTTCCGGTCGACCTACGTGGCCACCAAATGCGCCATCAAAGGTTTCGCCGACGCGACTCGTCGCGAACTCGCGCCCTTCGGCGTCGCCATCTGCACCGTGGAGCCTGGCACCATCGCCACCGGCATCGGGGACCGCCGGGGCTACTTCATCGCCGACGACTCCGCCTACCGCCGCGAGTACGACATCGTCGCTGCGGCCACCCGCCGCAATGAGGATGCCGGTCTCGACGTTGTCGAGATGGCCGAGGTCGTCGTCGACGCGGCGCTGAGTCCGGATCCAAAACCGCTGTACGCCAAGGGTAATCGGGCGCCGATCGTGTTCGCGCTGCGTCGTGTGCTGCCGCGCCGGGCCATCCTCGACATCACGAGCAGATTCCACAACCTGCCCAAGGCGCGGCCGTGATCGAACGGACGCTTCTGGTCATCGGTATCGGCCCCGGCGATCCGCGGCAGGTCACCATCGAGGCCATCGAGGCGATGAAGTCGGTGGAGGTGTTCTTCGTCCTGGACAAGGCTCCCGAACGGGGAGTCGAGGTGAAGCAGTCGCTGGTGGGTCTGCGTCAGGAGATCTGCGAGCGATATCTCGAGGGCGGGTACCGGTTTGTCGAGGTGCCAGACCCGCCGCGCGATCGCAATCCCGCCGACTACGCCGCCGAGGTCCGCAGGTGGCACGACGCCCGGGCCGACCTCATCGAGCGGGCCCTGATCGACGAACTGCCAGAGGGAGGGGTGGGGGCGATCCTGGTGTGGGGTGATCCGGCCCTGTACGACAGCACCCTGCGGATCGTCGACACGATCATCGGACGTGGGCACATCGGTCTCGACCATCGCGTCATTCCAGGTATCTCCAGTGTCTCGGCACTGACCGCGGCCCATCGGATCCTGCTGAACCGGATCGGCGAACCCATCCACATCACCACCGGACGCAAGCTGGCCGACACCCCGGGGGAGGTGGCCGCCAACCAGGTGGTGATGCTCGATGCCGACTGCGCTTTCCTGGACACCGCAGATGCGCTCGACCACATCTGGTGGGGTGCCTACCTCGGAACCGAGCACGAGATCTTGATCGACGGAACCGTCGGCGAGGTGGGGGAGCAGATCCGCGACGTCCGCACTGCCGCGCGTGAGCGGCACGGCTGGATCATGGACATCTATCTGCTCCGCAAACCCCGATGATGGTGGGTTTCGGTGAGGTCGACCTGCAGGTTTGCTCGCCCGAACCCACCAATTCCGGGGAGCTGGGCTAGAGGATCTCGTCGAGGGCAGCGAGGATCGGGTCGCGTAGTTCGGTGCGGCAGATGATGAAGTCGGGCATGAACGGGCTGGGCCGGTTGTATTCGAGTTCCGAACCGTCGATGCGGCTGCAGTGCAGACCCGCAGCCCGGGCGACTCCGACCGGCGCGCAGTTGTCCCACTCGTATTGACCACCGGCGTGGACGTAGGCGTCGGCATCACCGCGCACCACGGCCATCGCCTTGGCTCCTGCGGACCCGATCGGCATCATCTGCAAACCGAGGCGCCGGGAGACGTGGTCGGCCTCGTACGACGACCACCCGCGTGAGGCCACCATCCGGCCGGTGAGTTCACCCTCGACCACGGGCACGGTGTCGGTGGCGAACACCTGACCGATCGCAGGCAGTGACACCGCGCAATCGGTGGGCTGACCACCCATCGTCAGAGCAATGTGCACCGCCCAGTCGTTGCGACCGGAAGCGAACTCGCGGGTGCCGTCGAGCGGGTCGATGATCCAGACCCGGTCGGCGCGCAGACGGCCGGCGGAGTCGCGTGCCTCCTCCGACAGGACGGCGTCGGCGGGGCGGTGTTCGGCCAGCACCGCGGCGATCCAGGTCTGCGCCATCGCATCGCCGACGTCGCCGAGCAGTCGCCCCTGCAGAAGGTGTTCGTGGCGGATGTCGACGAGAATCTTCCCGGCGCCTTCGGCCAGTAGTCGGGCCAACTCGGCGTCCGACGCCGAACCAGTAGAGCGCATCTGGTTACTAGAGCACACTGTCTACATGCCTGAGTTACCTGAGGTGCAGGCCATCGCCGATTACGTTGATGGCCGTGCCGCCGGATTGCCCATCCGACGAGTCGACGTGGCGTCGCTGGCAGTGCTCAAAACGGCCGACCCGCCGTACACGGCGCTCACGGGCCGCATCGTGGAGTCCGTGGGACGAGTAGGAAAATACCTGGTCATCACCACCGCTGCGACCGACCCCGGCGATGTGGACCCCCGGTTGCACCTGATCATCCACCTGTCCCGCGCCGGATGGCTGCGATGGTCGGACAACCTCTCACCCGCCCCACCGCGCCCCGGAGGAAAAGGGCCGATCGCACTCCGGGTGCACTGCGGTCTGCCCGGTGAGGGCTTCGACGTCACCGAGGCGGGCACACAGAAACGTCTCGCAGTCTGGTTGGTACGCGACCTGGACGAGGTCGAACGGATCAAGACACTCGGTCCGGATGCGCTCGCTCTCAGCCGTGACGAACTCGCCGCCCTGCTCGGCAAGACGAGTGCGCGCATCAAGACGGTGATCACCGACCAACGCACCATCAGCGGTATCGGCAACGCCTATAGCGACGAGATCCTCCACACCGCCAAGCTCTCGCCGTTCGCGACCGCAAAGGGGTTGTCGGCTACCCAGATCGACGAGCTCTACGCCGTGATCCACGACGTGCTCGAAGGCGCCATCGGTCGTCTCGAGGGGCAAGAGGTCGCGCGGCTCAAAGGCGAGAAGCGGTCCGGGTTGCGAGTGCATGCGCGAGCAGGTCTGCCGTGTCCGGTGTGTGGTGACACCGTTCGAGAGGTGTCGTTCACCGACCGTTCCTTTCAGTACTGCCCCACGTGCCAGACCGGCGGCAAGGTGCTGGCCGATCGCCGGATGTCACGACTGCTCAAGTGACCACATCCGACAGATCGGCCCGTGTCCACCGGGGTGAGAACGGGACGGACCCTCTGCCATCCGGCTTGCGGCTCAACGAGATCCAGTTCATGGCGACGCACAACTCGAGTCATCAGCTGATGCCGCCGGACGAACGGTTCACCTGGTTGATGGGATCGAACCTCGACTCCTACCGATATGAACACCTGCCGTTGGACCGTCAGCTCGGCGAGCAGGCGGTACGGGGCCTCGAGCTGGATCTGTATCCCGACCCACAGGGCGGCTTGTACCGCCACCCGCTGGCCAGGCGGTGGCGCCGCCGTGGTCCACGCCCCGAGAGTCTCTGGGATGAGCCGGGTTTCAAGGTGATGCACGGTCCCGACGCCGACTACCGCACCAGTTGCCCGACGCTGACCGGCGCCCTGCAGACCATCAGTGCATGGTCCACGTCGAACCCCGGTCATGTGCCCATCGTTGTTCAACTCGAACTGAAAGGGTCGTGGCCGTGGGCACGGCTGACCGGTGGCGCCCGGGTACCACGATGGACGACAACGGTTCTCGACGACCTCGACCGGGAGATCCGGTCTGTGTTCGCCGACCACCGGATCATCACTCCGGACCGGGTACGCGGTGACGCCGAGACACTGGAAGATGCCGTGCTCACAAGCGGCTGGCCACTACTCGACGATGTCCGGGGGCACGTGATGTTCTTCCTCGACTACGGCGACAACACCTACGTCCGGGACAACTATCGAGCGGGCCGGCCCAGCCTGGAGGGGCGGGTGGCATTCACCACTCCGCCTCCTGCCGAGACAGATTCGGCGTTCATCATGGTGAACGATCCACGAGGGGCGAACGGTGCTCACATCACCGACCTCGTGCGCCGCGGATACCTGGTGCGCACCCGCTCCGACGACCCGGTCTCGACTGCGAAGGCGAACCAGCACAACCGGGTGGCTGCCGCCCTGGACTCGGGCGCGCACATGATCAGCACCGACTTCCCGCAACCCGGTCTGGCTTTTCGCTGGGGTGATGGCGAGTTCAGAGCGCAGCTTCCCGGTGGTGTGCCCGTTCGGGTCAACCCGTCCGTCGTCACCGGCGTAGGACGGGGCCAGGTAAGTTCACGGCCATGACGCGCAACAAGATCCTGATCACGGGCGCCAGTTCGGGATTGGGCGAGGGAATGGCCAAAGCCTATGCAGCGCAGGGTCGTGACCTGGCGTTGTGCGCCCGCCGCATCGACCGCCTCGAAGACCTGCAGACCGAGCTCTCCGGGCGGGGCGGCCGTGTTGCGGTGGCCCAGCTGGACGTGACAGACACCGCATCGGTGCCCATCGCGTTCCGGCGGTTGCGCGACGACCTCGGCGGGCTCGACCGTGTCATCGTCAACGCAGGCCTGGGCAAAGGCGCCCCACTGGGCACCGGCAAGGCACACGCCAACATCGAGACCGTACAGACCAACCTGATCGGTGCGCTGGCACAGATCGAGGCCGCGATGGAGATCTTCCGGGCGCAGGATGCGGGCCACCTCGTCCTGATCAGTTCGATGAGTGCGGTCCGAGGTCTGCCCAGGGCGCAAGCCGCGTATTCGGCATCGAAGGCGGGTCTGTCGGCTCTGGGTGAGGGTTTACAGGCCGAGCTCGCGGGTTCGCCGATCAAGGTCAGTGTGATCTTGCCCGGGTACATCTCCACAGACATCAATGCCGGGGTGAAGACCAAGCTGATGGCCGACAGAGACATCGGCGTGCAAGCTCTGGTCGCCGCGATCGAGTCCGAACGCGCTCGTGCCGTGGTGCCGCGGTGGCCGTGGACCGGGATCGATCTGGCGCTGCGTCATCTCCCGGCCGGGATCACCCGCAGGTTGCTCTGACTCGTTTATGCTCGCCGCAGGCATTGGCCTGTGGGACACAATCGGGGTCGGAGGTCGGCTAGGTGCGCGTTCTGGTGGTCGAGGACGACGTCCGCGCGGCAGAGACAGTTCGCCGGATGCTGGTCAGTGACGGGTGGAGTGTGGTGATCGCCCGCGACGGGGCCGACGGCTTGTGGCAGGCGACCGAGAACGAGTTCGACGTCATGGTGCTCGACATCATGCTGCCGGAGATGAACGGCTACCAGGTGATCAAAGCACTGCGTGCGCGGGAGATCTGGACGCCGGTGCTCATGCTGTCCGCCAAGGATGGTGAATACGACCAGGCAGAGGCGTTGGATTACGGCGCCGACGACTACCTGGTGAAGCCCTTTTCCGTGGTGGTCCTCAAGGCGCGTCTGCGTGCTCTGCTGCGCCGCGGAGGCAAGGAGCGGCCGGCCGTTCTCTCCGCCGGGACCCTGCGGCTCGATCCCTCCGACCACGGGGTGACCCGTGACGGCGAGCCGATCAAACTCACACCGCGCGAATACTCGGTGCTCGAGTTCCTGATGCGCAACAAGGGTCGTGTTGTCACCAAAACGCAGATCATGCAAGCGATCTGGGACGACAACTACGGCGGGGACGTGAACATCGTCGAGGTGTACGTGCGTTACCTCCGCAAGCGCATCGACGTCCCGTTCGGACTGGATTCAATCCGCACTGTGCGCGGATCCGGATACTGCCTGTCCGACGACCAGTGACGGCTCGGGGCTGCCGGCGGCGGCCTTGCCGGTCTCGGCCGCGATGGTGGTCTCGGTCCGGATCGTGATGCTGAAGGTGGCCCCGCCGCCCGGCGTGTCCGACACGGCGATGAATCCGCCGTGCGCCCGCGCGATCTCGGCGGCGATGGGCAGACCGAGCCCCGATCCGCCGGAGTGCCGGCCGCGATCATTGCCGTGGCGGTAGAAGCGATCGAAGATCTTCCCGCGAGCGTCCGCCGGTACACCGGGGCCGTCGTCGGCCACCTCGATCGTGGCGGTGCCCGCCCCGACGTCCTCGCTCATCGACAGCGTGATCGTGGTGTTCGCGTGGTGAGAAGCGTTGTCGGTCACGTTGCGAACCGCGCGGGTCAATTTCTCCGAATCGCCGATCACCCGGATGGGTGTCACCTCCGCGACCACTGTTGCCAACCCGAGTGAGCGGAGCCGTTGAGCCTCGGCGCCGACGATGTCGTCGAGGTCCACCTCGTCGACGATCAACGGGATCCCGCGCTCATCCGCACGTGCCAGGAGCAGCAGATCTGCGACCATGGTCTTCATTCGCAAGGCCTCGGGAAGCAGGATCGTGCGAACGGTGTCGACGTCCACGGCGGAGTCGGTGTCATCGGCGAGGTCGAGGATGCCCACCAATGTGGTGAGCGGCGAACGCAATTCGTGTGATGCGTCGCCCACGAATTGCAGCTGACTGTCCCGGCTCTGCTCGAGCCGTTCGAGCATCGTGTTCATGGTGGAGGCCAGCCGGGTCACCTGGTCGTCGGTGGTGGGCACCGGAACCCGCCGGCTCAGATCCGAACTCGTGATGGCCTCGACCTGCTCGGTGATGCGGGTGACCGGCCGAAGCGCGCGGCCGACGAAGTAGTACACCGCCGCACCCGCGATCAGGATGATCAGCGGGAACTCGATCGCGAGAATCACTGCGGTGCCGCGCAACCCGGACAGGTAGGGCTGCTTCGAGACCGCGGTGATCACGTTGTAGTCGACACCTTGCCACTGCGCGCCGGTCACCTGTCCGCAGTACGTCCCGGATCGGCCGGGAACCTCGACGTCGAAACGCTCGGTCTTCCACCATCCAGGGGAGACGGGGTAGATGGGATCTTCGTCGGAGTCGGGTGAGCTGAACACCACGACGCCGTTCGCGTTCACCACCTGGATGATGTCCACGCCCGTGGTGGGGGCGAGCAACCGGGGAGCGATGTTGCCGATGCCACCTTCGTCGATCTGGCGGGCTATCTCGTACGACCGTGAACCCGTCGACTCGTACATCGTGCGGTCCTGGTGGCGGTGCAGCATGTACAGCATCAGGGCGCCGCCGGTCATCAGCGCAAGCGCAACGATGATGGTCGCGACGACGGTGGAGCGCATGCGCACTCCCTGATCGCGGCGGAACATCGCACGGACACCGCGTGTCCTGTCGGCTGACACCTGTACCGAACTCCTTGCTGAGGGCTGCCTCGATGGTAGGTGGGCCGTCCATCGCAGGCCAGCGGGAGCTTTCAGCGGACCTTCAGGCGAACACCCCACACGCGTGGGCAGATACCCGGGAGCTCGGTCGCGACGGTCGATCAGCTGGTCGGAACGGCCGAATCCGAGGGGGCCACCGGGGATCCGTCCGACCACACCACGGGTGCGGACTTGTAGTCGAATGGTTCCTCTCCGGTGTCGGCCCAATAGATCACCCTGCTCAGCTGTGTGCCCGGATCGGCAAGCGCCACAAGGCACGTGGCGAACGACTGCCCCTTGGTCAACGTCTGTGGCCGTTCGGCCGCCTGGCACCTGGCGAACCCGTCCGGAGGTGTGAGGGTGAGTGCCGGCGTGACCCCGTCGGCGCTGCCCGCGAACCCCGCCGTCGACATCGTGTTGCGCTGACGGTCGACGGCTTGGGTGATGGTGAGGCGCACGTAGAAGGGTGTGCCGCCATGAGTGAACGACTCCGGCAGATCACCGTCGGCTCCGGGCTCGATGCCGGTGACCGTGAACCCGGCCAACTGCTGCTCGGGGCGAAACGCATCGGCCGGTAGAACTGCTGTCTGCGACCACTGCAGTGAGTCGCCGGGTTCGGTCCGCTCCGGAGGTCCGGCAGGCAGGGTGACATCGGCCGAGACCGGCACGGTGACGCGCGGACTCGCGGGCGCCGGATCTTTGTCGTCACCACTGCTCGAACAACCGGCCAGGGCGATGGCGACTGCGCTGAGGGCTGCAATGACCACAGTGGAACGCACACTCATGCGGTGATCGTAAGTGCTGGACGCCGATGACGGGCGACGTAGGGTGAGCGGTATGGGTAAACGAAAGGGCGAGGTCTACGGGCGCGGCGCATTCCAGCTCTACGGCAGCGAACGCCAGGTACGCATGAGTGATCTGCTCTGCGATGTCTTCGGTCGCGACGACATCACCTGCTACGCGGGCGATTGGCGGGGCATCCTCTACTTCACCCTCGACGAGGAACCGGACGTGGCCCCCGATCAGGTTTTCGGCTTCGACCCGTCGACCGGCGACAGCGGCGAGCTCGCAACGCTTCCCGAGCTGATGGCGTCCATCGACCGCGGCGACATCACCGAAGCCGTTGACGGCGAAGCTTTCTCGGCGTGGCTCGCCGAGACGGGACACCGCGAGATACCGATGGGAACCTGCGCGCCGACAGTGGAACTCGAGTTCATCGGCGGGTCTGCCGACGAACGGGTGACCGAACCCCGTGACGTGGTCACCCACGTGGCGCTGGCCGCCGTCATCATGGGTCGCCTGGAAGCCCTCGACGTGCAACCAGGCGACCCCATTCCCGACGAGCTGTTCGATCAGGCCCGCTGGGAGTGACGGCTAGGAGCCCGGAGCCTCGCCGGCGCTGACGAGTGCCGACGGGCCCAGCTCCCGGCCATTGGGGTACGGCAGACGAATGCCGTTCGCCTCGTAGGCTTCCAGGATCTGCTTGCGGACACGACGCTGCAGCGACCACTGTGCGTTCGGCCGGGTCTTGATGAGCACTCGCAAGGTCACCATGTCGGCCGAGATCTCTTGCACACCGAGCATTTCGGGTGCGCCGAGGACGTCCCGGGCAGTGGATTCGTCGGCCACTGCCTCGTGCGCGGCGTCGAGTGTGACCTGTTCGGCGCGTTCGAGATCGACGTTGTGGGCGATGGGCACCTCGACCCGGGCCACGGCGTAGTCCTGGCTCATGTTGCCGACCCGGACGATCTCGCCGTTGCGGACGTACCAGAGGGTTCCATCGATGTCCCGGACGGTGGTCACACGCAACCCCACGGTCTCCACCTCGCCGATGGCTTCACCGAGGTCGACGATGTCGCCGACTCCGTACTGATCTTCGAGCAGCATGAAGACGCCCGAGACGAAATCCCGGACCAGGTTCTGGGCACCGAAACCGATGGCCAGACCGACAAGTCCGGCGGAGGCAAGAAACGGTGCGATGTTCACCTGCACCACGCTCAGGCAGGTGAGCACCACCCACACCAGGATGAGGATCGAGGCTGTGGATTTGAGTACCGAACCAATTGTCTCGGCCCGTTGTTGTCGCCGTTCGATCACCTGGGGATCACGCAGCGCCTTGGGAGTTCGTTCGCGCAGATGGCGCACGATCGCGGGCTTCTGGTGTGCATCACCGTCACCGGTGGCCCGTGGCCGCCGGGTGGCACGGTCGATCACTCGGTGTGCGACATACCTGACGGCCAGGCCGGCCAGGACATAGATCACAATTCGGATGGGGTTCTCGATCAGCCAAAGTCGGTTGGTATCAGTCCATTCGAACGCCGAGTGGACCTCGGAGGCGGAAAAACTCATTGGTCCGACGGTACGTACTTGTTGTCGTGGGTCAACCCGCAGCGCCGAGTTCGACTCATTGAACCTGGTGGTTGACTCGCGCGTCCGTAGCGATCTATCGTGGTTTAAACCAAAAGGTTGAAAGCCGAGGAAGGGGGCGCGTGTTGGACGAGCTATCGCGGATCTTTGCCGCGCTTGCGGATCCGACAAGGCGTGACATGGTGACCAGGCTCTCTGCCGGTGATTCGACGGTGAATGAGCTCGCCGACCCTTACCCGATTTCGCTTCAGGCGGTCTACAAGCACCTCAAGGTCCTGGAAAACGCCGGAGTGGTGACACGGCCGCCGGGGCCCCAGCCCCGGCCCGTTCGACTCGAAGCGGAGGTCTTCGACCTGATGGACCACTGGATCGAGCGATACCGGCGGCGCGCCGAGGAGCGATACCGCCGTCTGGACGCGGTTCTTGCGCATGTGAACGACACCGAGTCAGGCAACGTTGAGCAGAAAGGAAACACGGCATGAGCACCACCACCGAAGCGAAGATCGAGGCCGATCCGAACGTGCCGATCATTCGCATCACCCGTGAGTTCGCGGGCACGCCCGAGCAGCTGTTGCGGGCGCACACCGATCCCGAGCTGTTCGCGCAGTGGATCGGACCCAGCGCTCTGGACACACGTATCGACGAATGGGACGCGCGCTCCGGCGGCAGCTGGCGGTTCGTATCCACCCGCGACGGAGAGGAATACGCTTTTCGCGGCTGCTTCCACGACATCCGGCCGGACCGCATCGTGCAGACATTCACGTATGAAGGTGACCCCGATGGGGTGGCCCTGGAAACCCTGTGGTTCGACGACCTCGGGGACGGACGTACCCGGCTGCGCACGCAATCGCTGGTGGACAGTTTCGAAGGCCGGGACGCCTGGCTTCGGAGCGGTATGGAGGTCGGGGTCAACGAGGGATACGCCAAACTCGAGGAGATGCTGACCAGTGACGCTGTCTGATCAACCAGCCGAACGGCACCGTGAGGTCTGCCGGATCTTCAGCGATCGCGTCCGGGGCACGCAGTCCTGGGATGTGCCGTCACCGGTCGCCGACTGGACGGCCCGAGATGTGGTGCGCCACCTGACAGAGTGGTTCCCACCGTTCCTCGCCGGCGGCAGCGGTGTTCGGTTGCCGTCCGGGCCGAGCGTCGACGACGACCCGGTCGGGGCGTGGCTCACCCAGTGTGACGCCGTGCAGGCGGTGCTCGACGACCCGGCGACCGAAAACTCGGTCCTGAGCAACCCGCACATCGGCGACGTACCGCTCGGCCGCGCGATCGACCAGTTCTACACCGCCGACGTGTTCATGCACACCTGGGACATCGCCCGTGCCACCGGCCAAGACGACCGGCTCGACCCAGCCTTCTGCGCTGTACTCCTGTCCGGGATGGAGCCGGCCGAAGAGATGATTCGGTCGTCGGGTCAATACGGCGCCCGCGTGCCGGTGTCCGATGACGCCGATGCGCAGACCAGATTGCTCGGTTTCATCGGCCGGAACCCGGAGTGGGCGCCGCTCTGACCTCGACTACCAGTACGTCGGTGTCAGATCCCATCGAGCAAGGATCTGGTCGATCAGAAGGCGCAGATCCTCGCTGCGCGCGACTGCCGGATCGGGCGTTCCGACACAGAACGTGAGGCAGTCGCCCGTGGTGGCGGCCCATCCGGCAACTGATGTCCGGGTGTGCCCACATTGCCGCCCGGTGAGTCCGCCGTGAACCGACCGTGCGGCGATGGCACGGCCGCGATGACCGGCAAGCATCGTCAACATGCCGTCGAGCGCACCGAGATTGGACGCCAGACCATCTCGTGATCCTGGGTCGGGCATCAGCCTGTGGGCAGCCCGATGACCGATCACCTGCACCAGTTCTTCGGGCATTCCTGCCGGCGGACCGATACCCACACCCGTCCCTGCGGCTTGAAACGCAAGGCGTGCTCGGGTACGCAGACCGGCCAGGTCTCGGCACTCGTCGATCGTGGACACCGACACCGTCGCCGCCGTCAGTGAATTCCCGGCGGCACCACCCAGTGAGATCGGAATGATCAACTCGGCAGGGCCCGAACCCCGGACCTGCAACACCAGTTCGGCTATCAGTGCCGTGAACAACGTGTTGGCGGTACCGCCGTGTGCATCTGCCACCTCGCGCCAGGCGCCGAGATCGATCGAGAAGATGGCTGTCGGTTCACGCCAGGTGGGAGCACCTTCGGTTTTCGCGGGCATCGGCTCCGATCCAGTTGCCGCCGCGAACAATTCGGCTCGCCGACGCGAGTCGATCATCGCCTTCCACAGACTACGTGCGACACCCCCGACGACCGTCCGCAGCTGTCTGGCCGCATCACGCATGTCGTCGGACACGGTGGGCAGATCGTTGACCTGATCGCCGGGAGGTGCTGCACCCGAGGCGATCTGCACGGCACGGACAAGAGACAGGGCATCGGCGACGACATGTGAACACAGCAGCGACACCACGCTGCCGCCCTCGGAAAGTCTGGCGACCGAGAGTTCCCACACCGGGCCGGTGTCGATGTTCAGGGTGGTGTCGCCCCGAGAGTCGGCCCACTCCGTGATCCCACCGGGAGGCAAGGGCCCGCTCTCCGAATGGATCGGGGCAAGGTCTGCGCCGTGGACAAAGCTGCTCCGCGCCGGCCACACCCGCCCGCGCACCACGCGTCGTGTCAGCGGGCCTGCGGCCAGTGCCTGGTACATCGGCTCGAGATCCGCGGGGGTCAGGACGGTGTCGAAGCGCCACAGTCCCTGCATCGAGGTGGGGATGCCCATCCCGTGGTGGGTTCGCCAGAAGATGTCATCGGCCACCCCGAGCCGATCGATGCGCCGGGGTGCGCCGATGCGGCGCCCCTGTGCTCTCACGCGGTGCGGCCCCGGTGGGTCCGGTACCAGCGGGCCAGTGAGTCGGTGGACGAATCATCCTGCGGTGCAGGGGATTCGTCATCGGTGATGATCTTGAGCAGTTCTTTTGCCTGCGTCTTGCCGAGTTCGACGCCCCATTGATCGAAGCTGTTGATACCCCAGATCGCACCTTCGACGAACACCTGGTGCTCGTACAGGGCGATCAACTGACCCACCACCGACGGCGTCAGCTTCGGGGCCAGGATGGAGGTGGAAGGCCGATTGCCCGGCATGACCTTGTGCGCCACCACATGCGGGTCGACGCCTTCGGCGGCGACCTCGTCGGCGGTCTTGCCGAACGCGAGAACCTTTGTCTGGGCAAAGAAGTTGCTCATCAACAGGTCGTGCATGCTGCCGGTCCCATCAGCCGTCGGCAGGTCGTCGGTGGGCTCGGCGAAACCGATGAAGTCTGCCGGCACCATCCTGGTGCCCTGATGGAGCAGTTGATAGAACGCGTGCTGCCCGTTGGTTCCCGGCTCGCCCCAGAAGATCTCGCCGGTGTCCGTGGTGACGTGGTGCCCGTGCGCGTCGACAGATTTGCCGTTCGACTCCATCGTGAGCTGCTGCAGGTACGCGGCGAACCGGGAGAGATCGTTCGAATAGGGCAGCACCACACGGGCTCCGGCGTCCCAGAAGTTCGAATACCAGAGGCCGATCAGGCCCAGGATGACCGGCGCGTTCTGGTGCAGCGGCGCAGTGCGGAAATGCCGATCGACCAGATTGAAACCGGCGAGGAAATCGGCGAAGGCCTCCTTGCCGATCGCCGCCATCACCGACAGCCCGATCGCGGAGTCCACCGAGTAGCGCCCACCGACCCAATCCCAGAAGCCGAACATGTTGGCCGTGTCGATGCCGAAGTCGGACACCTTCTCGGCGTTGGTGCTCACGGCGACAAAGTGTTTGGCGACGGCCTCGGGTCCGGCACCCAGCTTCTCGAGCAGCCAGGTACGTGCCGCCGCGGCGTTGGTCAGCGTTTCCAGCGTGGTGAAGGTCTTGGATGCGATCACGAAGAGGGTGGTCTCCGGATCGAGATCGGCGAGGGTGGCAACCAGGTCGGCGGGATCGACGTTCGAGACGAACCGGCAGCGGATCGCGGTGTCGACGTAGTGACGCAATGCCTGGTACACCATCACCGGCCCGAGATCGGAGCCACCGATGCCGATGTTCACCACTGTCTCGATCGGTTTACCGGTGTGTCCCTTCCACTCACCCGAACGCAGCTTGTCGGTGAACTCACCCATGGCGTCGAGCACCTCGTGGACGTCGTGCACCACGTCCTGGCCATCCACCTTGAGCGTGGCGTCGCGTGGCAACCGCAGTGCTGTGTGCAGCACAGCACGGTCTTCCGAGGTGTTGATGTGCTCGCCCCAGAACATGGCGTCGCGCTTCTCTTCCAGACCGACCTCCCGGGCGAGGTCGAGCAGCAGATCGAGGGTCTCGCGCAGGACGCGATGCTTGGAGTAGTCGATGTGGAGGTCGCCGACGTCGATGGTCAGCTCGGCACCGCGCTTGGGGTCCACCGCGAAGACCTCCCGCAGGTGCATCGCGTACACGTGCGACTGGTGGGCCGACAGCTGCTGCCAGGCATGTGACCCGGTCAGGTCGAACTCGCGGGCGGACTCGCTCGGGACGCTACTCATTTTTCGACAGACCCCTTCGTCGGTTACGAACTGCACATCTGCACTGAGGATGACCTCGACCGTCAGCCTATCCAGATCGAGCGCTCGGCTCGCAGCGAGCGGTCGAACTGTTTGCGATAGTTCGGCGAACACTCCGGTGGTACCGGCAGCCGAATACAGTGAGTCCATGTCCTGCTGCACCCCACGGTCCGAAGGAATGCCGGAGTTGTCGGCGACCTCCGTCGAGGGTCGGGGCACGCACCGGGTTTCCCAGGTGAGCATTCCGGCCGGGACATTCACCATGGGTGATTCGACGGGCGACGGGTTTGCCGCAGACGGAGAGTCGCCGCTGCACGAGGTCGCGGTGAGCGCGTTCGACATCGACGCCGTCACGGTGAGCAACAACGACTACGCGGAGTTCGTGGCAACCACCGGCTACACCACGGTGGCCGAGCGACAGGGATCCTCGGCCGTCTTCCATTCACTGGTGGCCGAGGGCAGCGATGTGGTGGGCCGGTCTCCGACCGCGCCGTGGTGGCTCGCGGTCGCCGGTGCGGACTGGGCGCACCCGTTCGGCCCTTCGTCCGATCTGGACGACCTCGGCGACCATCCTGTCGTGCACATCAGTTGGCATGATGCACAGGCATATTGCGAGTGGTCGGGGCGCAGGCTACCCACCGAGGCCCAGTGGGAGTACGCAGCGCGAGGTGGTATCGCGGGCGCCCGCTATCCGTGGGGAG
The DNA here is from genome assembly GCF_001598915.1 of Williamsia muralis NBRC 105860. Lineage (GTDB taxonomy): Bacteria > Actinomycetota > Actinomycetes > Mycobacteriales > Mycobacteriaceae > Williamsia > Williamsia muralis. The sequence continues at coordinate 55,705 of NZ_BDAP01000007.1, forward strand.
ATGAGTTGCTGGCGGCCGATGGGACCTGGCAATGCAACATCTGGCAGGGCGAGTTCCCCTCGAACAACACCGGGGATGACGGATTCGTCGGTACGGCGCCGGTGACAGCATTCGCGCCCAACGGTTTCGGGTTGTGGCAGATGGCCGGCAATGTCTGGGAGTGGTGCGAGGACCGATTCGATCCCCGGTACTACCGCAGTGGCGATGTGGTCGACCCCGTCGGGCCCCAGCGGGGACGCTCGCGCGTGCTGCGCGGGGGTTCCTACCTCTGTCACGACTCGTACTGCAATCGCTACCGGAACTCGGCGCGGTCGCACAACACCCCGGAATCGTCGATGGGCAACGCCGGATTCCGCACCGTCGGGAGATGACTGTCGGGAGATGACCGACGGCAGCTGGCCGTCGCCAGGTGTGCCTCAGGGGAGTCGGCCGTCACCGATCACGCTGCGGCCACCGGAAGTCCGCCGTACGGGCGGGCGTGTGCGTTTCCATCTTCATCGCTGATGATCGCTGCGGCATGATCACGAAGCCATGGCGAGGGGTCGGCGGGTGCCCGTAGAACGTAGAGCCCTGCGGCGTGGGCCATGGCCGCGCTGCCGGCGACGATCGTCATCTGTCCGGCGGCACCACGTCTGTCACCGACTCGTGCCGTTGCCTGTCCGGCACAGAGCGGGATGCGCACGCCGTCGATGTCGACGGTCCAGTGTTCGTCGGTGCCCGGTCCGCCGGATGGTGCCTCGCCGGCCGTGGCGGCGACAGCGCCGACCCGGATGAGGACGCCGCAGCCGAGCTCCCGGGCGAGCACCTCGGCGGCATGATCAGCCAGGAAAGCCCGGCCGGTCGCCATCAGGTCCAGTCTCAGGCCGGCAGGAACTGTGGTCGCCGCGCCGCCGATGTTCACCCGATGCCATGGCGGGACGGGTGAACCCGTCGCCGGTCCCAAGACCGCTTGCGTGGCGCCGTCGGTGAGGTCGTCGTAGAACAGGGCTTCGATGATGACCTGATCGAGCAGCGACGAGACCATCACCGGTTCTCCGTCGGCCAGGTCGAGTGCGATGATCTCGGCGTTCGCGAACCCGCGGTTGATCGTCTCGTCGAGTCGCCGAGCGAGCGACCGGGTGTGCCGCACGGCGCGGTCGAGACAGTTGGGGTCGGTGACCGACACCGCTATATCGGTGTCGAGACCGAAGAGGGTTGCGGAGGCAATTATCGTCGTACCTGCTCTGGTCGGTGTGGCGCTGGTGAAGACAATTTTGCGCGCCGAACCTGGTAAGCGGCTGTGAACCGACGATGAGCAACCTGACGATCAGGACGTCTGAGCTGTGCAAACGACGAAACCGGGTCACCTCACTGCTGAAGTGACCCGGCCGGCGTGATGGCGGTCAGGCCGCGATCACCACGTCGTAGAAACCGTCGTAGTCGGTGTCGGAGGCGTACTCGTCGACATAGCCGTCGTAGTTGTAGTCGTACTCGGCCTCATCGGCCCAGCCGTCGGCGTTGGTGTCCCACTCCTGGACGTCGACGTAACCGTCGCCGTTCGTGTCGGTGACGATGGTGTCGACGATGCCGTTGTAGTCGGTGTCGAAGTACTGGCTTTCCATGGCGGTCTCTTTTCGGGGGAGTGAATCTTCCGGTGCTGCAGCTCGTTTGCTGCATTCGGAGATAAGAGACGGGGCCGTGGTGGATTGTTCCCGGCAGGTGCCGGGAACTTCGTCAGTGACTGTGTTGGGTGTGCCGGGTCGGGACGTTGCGGAGCTCGCGCTCTTCGGCCCGGGTGCGACGCGACGGCAGCGAGCGGTCGGCGTGGTCGACGTCGACCTTGTCGAGCTGGCGCTGGTAGCGGGTCATGAAGTCGTGTGCGATCGAGTTCCCGTCGGTCTCCGACGGGAGGTTGTCACCGGTTTCGGTGCGCCACCTGGTCAACCGCCCGGACAGGTCGGCCACGACATCGGACAATTCCGGATCGTCAATCAGGTTGTTCAGCTCGAGAGGGTCGGTGGTCAGGTCGTACAGTTCCCTCGGCGCGCGGGGGAGGTCCTGCGACCCGTCGAGAGCCCGTGCCGACGGGCTGTCGCGGATGTCGAGTGGGAGGCTCAGCGCAGGGCGACTCGCATAGTTCTCGATGTAGGAGAACCGGTCGGTGCGAACGGCCCGGATCGGGTCGAAATTGTCGTGGTAGGTCTTCTCGGTGAACACCTCGGTCCGTACCGAGGCGATCTCACCCGCAGCGATCGGGGCGGCGTGAGAGAACCCCTCGACGGCCTCGGGAACGTCGACACCGACGAGTTCGAGCACGGTCGGCGTGAGATCGACACCGCTGAAGAGATCGTCGTACACGAACGGCTCGATGCCCCGAGCCGACGGCGGACGGATGATCAGCGCAACGCCGGTGCCCTCGGAATACAGGGTGGACTTTGCCCGCGGGAACGCCAGTCCGTGGTCGGTGATGAACACGATCCAGGTGGTGCGGTCGAGCCCCAATTCGGTCACCGTGTCGAGAAGCCGGCCCACCGCCGCATCCGCCTTGGTGATCGAGCCGTGCAGGCCTGCCAGATCTTCGCGTACCGGCCGCGCATCGGGCAGGAAATCGGGGACCACGATGCTCTTGGGGTCGGCGTGCTTGTACTCGTCCGGCGGATAAGGCCGGTGGGTCTCGAAGAAGCCGGCCGTCAGCAGGAACGGAGTCGACGCACGTTCGGGGTCGCCGGCGAGGTCACGTAACCATTCCTGAGACTGCGCCACCACGTAGTCGCATTCGGAATCGGAGACGTCGAGTTCGTCGAAGCCGAGCCGGGTGGGGTCGCTCGACTCGTGCTGCATGCCGAACAACACTGTGCGCCAACCGTTGTCGCTCAGTACCTGTGGGAGGGTCTGCACGTCGTCGTGATACTCGAAGCCGTGGTGCGCCAACCCGGCGAGGCCGTTGGAATGTGGGTACCGGCCGGTGAACAACGAGCCCCGGGCAGGGGAGCACAGGGGCGCGGTGGAATGGGCGTTGGTGAACCGGATGCCGTCCTCGGCCAGCGCGTCCATCGTCGGGCTCTCGACACCCTCGGCCCCGTAGCAGGCGAGATGGCGACCGAGGTCATGCCAATGGATCAACAGAACGTTCTCAGGCATATTCATCCCACCATGTGCGTGCGCGTTTGGATCAAGTCGCCAATCCTGCAAGCAACCCGGAGGCCGGGCCACACTTTTGATCGGCGTGGGTAAAACCCCGCCACCCGGGTGACGGGCAGGGTAGGGCTATCGGCCGAGTGGTCCCCGGCCCAGCCGGAGCAGCATCATCGCCAGCGTGTGACCCTCTTGGCCCAGCTCGCTGAAGCGTTCGAGCACCTTCATCTCGCGGCTGTGCACCAGACGGGTGCCGCCGGACGCCATCCGCGCCTGGCCGATACGCTTGGACACCGCGGTACGCCGCTTGATCGCGGCCAGGATGATGGCGTCGACACGATCGATCTCGGCGCGCAGGTCGTCGATGCTCTCCGGAAGGTCGCCCACGTCAGAGCCCAAATCGAAGCCGGACAAATCAATCGGCTGGTCAGCAGTCACGCAGCCAAGTGTGCCACGCAGTATCGGGGCGCTGGTAAGAGTGGTCCGGTGAATCGACGACCGGGGACCTCAGGTATCGGACGGCCCACCAGGTGCTGACCGTCAAGCCTTCTGCGCGGACGGTCGTGTGGATTGCCCTCGCTCTGATCGCCGTCCAGACCGTGATCCGGATATGGCTCGTCGCGCGCGGATACTTCTACTGGGACGACCTGATCCTGATCGGCCGCGCATCGACCGAGTCGATCTGGTCATGGTCCTACCTGATGCAGGATCACGACGGGCATCTCATGCCCGGGGCATTCCTCGTGGCCGGGGTGATCACCGAACTGAGCCCGCTGAACTGGGCGATACCTGCGGTCACGCTGGTGGTCGGTCAGCTCGCGGTGTCACTGGCCGTGCTGCGCATGGTGGTGGTGATCGCAGGTCGTGTCCGCCCGATTCTGCTGGTGCCGCTGGTGTTCTTCCTGTTCACCCCGATGACCGTGCCGGCCTACACGTGGTGGGCGGCGGGTCTCAACACCCTGCCACTGCAGTTCGCGATGGCGGTGGTGGTGGCCGACGTGGTGCAGCTCTGTCGCGGGCAGGTTGCCGATCGCCGCCGGGTCATCATCCGATCGCTGGTGGTGTTCGTGGTGGCGCTGGCGTTCTTCGAGAAATCGCTGCTGATCCTGCCGGTTGCCGCGGTCGCCGCGGTGCTGTGGGTTCACGTCAATTCGTCGGCCGAGGGGCCCGGGCTCATGCGCCCCATCCGTACGGCATGGTCTGCGGCTCGCGAACTGTGGATCGCGATGGCAGCAGTCGCCGCCGGATGGATGGTCCTCTACTTCGCCTCCACGTCCATCGCCGACGGGCATTCGATCGGCCAGGCGATGTCGCTCACGTGGCGGTCCATCAACCGGGGACTGGTGCCCGCCGGAGTCGGAGGGCCGTGGTTCTGGACCCGCTGGCTCCCGAGCCCGCCGATGGCCCAACCTCACGACTGGATGATCGCGGCCGGCTGGGTGGTCCTGATCGCGGCGGTCGCCTATGTCCTCTGGGCCAGGCGCGGCGCGGCCCTGGTCCTGGTTGCGGTGTTCGCTTACGTCGTCGTGTTGCAGATCCCGCTGTTCTGGAGCCGGACAAGCGAGTTCACCTCCCTCGAGTTGGCGCAGACACTGCGGTATCTGCCAGACACCGCCTTGGTGATCACGGTCGCGATGGCGCTGCTGGTGTCGGCGCCTCGACGTCGACGCTCCTCGGCCGGTGCACCTGGTCACTCTCGGCGCAGCGCTGCCCTTCCGGCCCGGTCAGCGACAATTGCCGCCGCCGTGGTCGGTGTCGCCTACATCGGTAGCTCGTTGGTCTCGACCGCCGAATTCGCCGACGAATGGAACTCGAGCCCGACCGAGGAGTACATGGCCAACGCGCGGGCGTCGCTGGCGCAAGCGGCCGGAACACGAATGTTGGACCATGCCCTCCCACTGCTGGTGATCCTGCCGGTGACCTACCCCGACAATCAGGTGGGCAAGGTTTTTGCTGCGCTCGACCAGCGACCCACTATCGGCCCGTGGACCGACAAACTGCAGGTCCTCGACGACCAGGGCCACCTGGTGTCGGGCGACGTGACTGCCGCGAGAACCTTCGGCGAAGGCGCCGGGGCATGCGATCGACCCGAGATCACCGGGCCGTCATCGATCCCTCTGAACGGGCCGCTGCTCGACTGGACCTGGGTGGTGGCGCTTCCGTACTGCGCCAACACCGACGGAACCGTGCGGATCGGTCTGGCCGAGGACTCGTCGCTCGAGGTGCCCGTGAAGGCAGGTCTGCACACCGTGTTCGTTCAGGTCGAGGGGTCTGGTTTTGAGGTTCAGTTGCGTCCCGTGACGCCGGGCCTGCAACTGCATGTGGGCCAAGGCCGCGTCGGCGAACTCGTGCGTGCGCCCTGATCGGGTTCGTACGCGGTCAGCCCGTCAGCCAGTCAGCCCGTCTGCACCGCGACGGTCGTGATACCTCGAACCCCTTGTGACTGAAGGGTTTTCCCGACGGCCTCGGCGGCCTCCGGTTCGGCGAACACCCAGCGGACAGGTGTCGAACCCGCTGCCTCGAGCTGCTGATCCGCGTTCGCGAGGAGCACCTCGGTGCCTTCCCAATCGGAGCCGAGAAGTCCGTCGCGGCCGATGTTGTCGGCGTAGCCCGGGCCGAATGTCATCAACAGGGTGCCGTCGGACGCCCGGCCATCGAACGCGTACTCGTTCACCTCGTAGACGAATGTGGACGGGACGCCGGTGACCTGCCTGCTGTGGTCACGCGCCTGCCGAGTCTCCTTGAATCCCGCTGGTTTCCATGTGCCCACAGCGCCGGTGGTCGCCGCCTTCTTGTTGGCGCCGAGCGCGTTCTCGAACGCACCACGATCCTGATCCAGGAAGGTGGTGAACACATAGGTGACGTCGCCTTTGAGCGTGCCGTCCTCGTTCGGGACGGTGAACGGGCAGCGCGACTCGGCACGGCCGTTGAGTGGAACGGTGACGGTATGGGCGCAGGTCCCGCCGACGGGACGGCCGTTGAGGGTGAGCGTCATGTTGCCGACGACTGTGGCCGACCCTGGACCGGTGGGCGACGGGGTGGAAGCCACGTAGGTGACGATGTATTCGCAGACAGGCGGGCTGCACGGCGAGACGGACAGCCGGAAGCCGCTGGCGGCGAAATCGGGACGGATGTAGGGGGCCGGCACGTGAGTCAGGGCGGCGGTCTGCTCGCCGATGGTGTCGTACACCCGGCCGACCTCGTTGGGTCCGGCTTTCTGGACCTGCAGGTCGACGTCGAACACGTTGCCGCCGCCTGCCGGGAGCGGGCCGCTGACCGAGGAGATGCCGCCGTCATCCTGTGTGGTGATGCGAAGCGAGTCCCCGGCCAGCACGACGGAGTCGCTCTCCGCGACTACCGCAGGCAATCCCGCCGGCCGGTATCGGACGTCAGGTGTTCCGATCAGTCCGTTCGCAGGACCTCGCGCCGTGAGGTCGAAGAGTTTGTCGTCGCCCGCCACGGCACCGGCCAGGTTCGGCGGTGCCAGCAGACGGCCCAGATCGGGGAACACGGCCGGGTCGAGCTGCGCCCAACCAGTCGCGACTGCTTCGTAATTGATCTTCGGGGTGTCTTCGAGTTGGCCTTTCCAGAACCCGGCGGAACCCTTGGCGAAGGTCTGGCCGTTCACGCCGATGATCTCGGCGGCCTCGCCGCCGACCTTGATCCGCCCGGACAGGTCGCCCGCGGCCGACACCACGACCTCGTCGAGATTGATCTTGTCGCGGTCGGAGGACACCGACCCGGTGTATTTCGCGCCAGGGTGGGCTGCGAATTGGCCGGCAGCCTCGGTGAGGCTCTTCTGCACGACTATCGGAGCAGGTGCCGACGCGGAGCCATCGGTGGTCCGGGGCAGAAAGATCGCCACCAGGACCACCACCAGCCCCAAGACAGCCGCCGCCAAAGCCGCACCGGCCACAGTTCTGCTACGCATGAGCCCCCGCCCGAAACCCCCGCCGCGGGTGGCCTCCCATCGAGACGCCCGCGACCACTGACCATCAGTCGAGGCGATGCTACCCAGGCGGGCCGACAGGTGGTTCGGTGGCGTGAGTTGTCGGGGCGAGCGGGTAACTTTGTAAGACGATGAAAAGCGCTGCTCCCAATCCGTCGCTGCCGGGTCTGGCCACTGGAAACCTGCAGGAAAACACCCGTACGCCCTCGCGGCGTGCTGTTGAGCTGCTCGATGGGCTCAACCCCCAACAGAGGGCTGCGGTGCTGCATGCGGGGTCACCGCTGCTGATCGTCGCCGGCGCCGGGTCGGGCAAGACCGCGGTGCTCACCCGCCGGATCGCGTACCTGCTCGCCGAGCGCGACGTCAGTCCCGGCCAGGTACTCGCGATCACCTTCACCAACAAAGCGGCCGCCGAGATGCGCGAACGAGTGGTCGATCTGGTCGGTCCCCGGGCTCTGCGGATGTGGGTCAGCACTTTTCACTCCACCTGCGTGCGAATCCTGCGCGCTCAGGCGTCGCTGCTGACCGGGATGAACTCCAACTTCTCGATCTACGACGCGGACGACTCGCGCCGGTTGCTCGGCATGATCGTGCGCGACATGGACCTCGACCCCAAGAAGTTCAGCCCCCGAGGGGTCGGGATCGCGATATCCAACTTCAAGAACGAACTGGTGGATCCGGACGGTGCGGCCGCGGCCGCCGAGGAGAGCGGGGAGCCGGCCGCGCAGACGATCGCCCAGATCTACCGGCAGTACCAGCAACGCCTGCGCGCCGCTAACGCCTTCGATTTCGACGATCTGATCGGCGAGACGGTCGGGGTGCTGCAGGCTCATCCGGAGGTCGCGGAGTACTACCGGCGCCGATTCCGGCACGTCTTGGTCGACGAATACCAGGACACCAACCATGCGCAGTACGTGCTGGTGCGGGAGATGGTCGGAACGGGAAGCGTCGGAAACGTGAGCCCTTCGGAACTGTGTGTGGTGGGTGACGCGGATCAATCGATCTATGCCTTCCGCGGTGCCACCATCCGCAACATCGAAGAGTTCGAGCGCGACTTCCCGGACACCGAAACCATTCTGCTGGAACAGAATTACCGATCCACACAGACCATCCTGTCGGCCGCCAACGCGGTGATCTCCCGTAACGCGGGCCGACGCGAGAAGAAGTTGTGGACCGATTCCGGTGACGGCGAACTGATCGTCGGCTACGTCGCCGACAACGAGCACGACGAGGCCCAGTTCATCGCCCGTGAGATCGATGCCCTCACCGACACGGGCGAGTTCCGGTACTCGGACGTCGCGGCCTTCTATCGCACCAACACCGCCTCGCGTGCGCTGGAAGAAGTGTTCATCCGGCTCGGGATCCCCTACAAGGTGGTCGGTGGGGTCCGGTTCTATGAGCGCAAAGAAGTCCGGGACGTCGTGGCGTACCTACGGGTGGTCGCCAATCCGGACGACCAGGTCAGTCTGCGTCGCATACTGAACACTCCCCGTCGTGGCATCGGAGACCGCGCGGAAGCCTGCGTGGCCGTCCACTCGGAGAACGCCGGTATCAGTTTCTACCAGGCGCTGATCGATGGGGCCGAAGGCAAGGTGCCGTTGCTCAACACCCGTGCCACCAAACAGATCTCCGGGTTCATCGAACTCATCGAGGGCCTGCGGAACGACTTCCTCGCGAGTTTCGGTGCGGCCGGGTCCGACGGCGCCGACGTGGCGGCAGTCGATGCGGGTAGCGAGGCCGGCGACATCGGCGAACTGGTCGAGGCCATCGTCGAACGCACAGGTTATCGGGACGAGCTCGAGGGCTCATCGGATCCGCAAGACGGTGCCCGACTCGACAACATCAACGAATTGATCTCGGTGGCAAGGGAGTTCAGTGCCGAAGCCGCGGCTGCCGAACCGCCGGAGACGCAACTGGACAACGGCGACGACGACGGTCTGACACCCGACGACGGTGAGCCGGAGCCGGGGTCGCTGGCGGCCTTCCTCGAACGTGTGGCCCTCGTGGCTGACGCCGACCAGGTGCCCGACGACGAGGACGGTGTGGTGACGTTGATGACGTTGCACACGGCGAAGGGGCTGGAGTTCCCCGTCGTTTTCGTCACCGGTTGGGAAGACGGTCAGTTCCCGCACATGCGGGCTCTCGGTGACCCCGCCGAGTTGTCGGAAGAACGCAGGCTTGCATACGTCGGCATCACCCGTGCCCGCAAACGGCTGTACCTGAGCCGGGCGATGGTCCGCTCGGCGTGGGGATCGCCGATGCAGAACCCCGAATCGCGCTTCCTGCAAGAGATCCCGCAGCATCTCATCGATTGGCGGCGCACCGAGCCGCGGCGTGGGATGGGGCGCATGACCAGCGACGGTGGCCGGGATTACGGCGACAACGGCCGCGGTTTCGGAGAGGGTCGTGGATTCGGTGGCCGTTCATTCGGGTCGGGTTCGCGGCGCCAGGAGTCGTTCGGCTCGCCGACCCGTGGTCGCAACAAGCAGGTTCACGTGACCGTTGGCGACCGGGTGACCCATCCCAAGTACGGGATGGGCAAGGTGGTGGGCAAAGAAGGAGCCGGCCCCACCGAGCGCGTCACCTTCGACTTCGGAAGCGCCGGAAGGATCACCCTCATGTCACTGGGTGGTCTGCCCGTCGAAAAGCTGTAACCGAGTAGGTACTCGGTCGACAGTTACGCCGAAAGCTGTTGTGGCGCAATCGTTCACGGGAGCTGCGGGTGCGGTAGTAGCGGGGTTCGTGAGCGCTCGGCTTACTGGGCGACGCTCGGTCTACGGATAACGCGTTGACGCGTTCAACGAGCGGGCTCCGGGGGCGCTCGCAATACTGGCTCCTGCTCGCTCTGCGGGTATCGCTTTGACGAGTTTCCCGAGCGGCCGAACGGGAGCGCTCGCAATACTTGTGCCTGCTCGGTCTGTGGATGCCGCGTTGACGAGTTTTGCGGGCGGGCTCGGGGGAGCGCTCGCGTTGCTGGCCCCTGCTCGGTCTGCGGGTATCGCTTTGACGAGTTTCCCGAGCGGCCGAACGGGAGCGCTCGCAATACTTGTGCCTGCTCGGTCTGTGGATGCCGCGTCTACGAGTTTCGCGAGCGGGCCCGGGGGAGCGCTCGGGTTACTGGCCCACGCTCGATCTACAGACACCGCATCGACGGGTTTGAGCGCACGCTTGCGCTCCGACGTGACAGGGAGAAAAGCTCAGCTTCCGGTGTAGGAGGCCAGGCTGATGCCGTGGGCCGCGAGCCATGGAGCTGGGTCGATCTTCATGGTTCCGTTCTTCCACACCTCGAAGTGGAGGTGGGGGCCGGTGGAGAAGCCTTCGCTGCCGACTTCGGCGATCTTCTGGCCGGCGATGATCTTGTCGCCCTTCTTGACGAGCACGCCGCCTGCGGACATGTGCCCGTACATGGTGACCGTGCCGTCTTCCGCCTGGATCTGTACCCAGTTGCCGTACCCGGAAGCGGGCCCGGCCTCGATCACGACGCCGTCGGTGACGGCGTGGATGGGAGTGCCCAGGGGCGCGGCGAGGTCGATGCCACCGTGGAACGAACCCCAGCGGTTCGCGTACGTGGAGGTGAAGGTGTACGCGCCGGCCGGGATGGGGGCAGCGAACAAGGGGATGCGCGCGGCTTCGTCTTGCGCATGCGCTGCTTCAGCGAGTTCCTGGCCGACAGCCAGTTGCTCGGTGAAGGTGTCCATGTTGGCCGGTGCGGGCGCAGCGGCGATTCCGGCGGCAAGACTCTCGTCTGTGCTGATCGGGTTCACCACGGGCGTAGGAGCCGCGGACTGGGTGGGCTCGGCAGCAGGCTGTGCGAACTGACCTGTGGCGGCGGCGACGGCAGCACCGGCCGCAACAGCCATCAGCGCTGCACGTCCCTTGAAGGCCTGCGGCGGCGCGGCGATGCGGTGTTTACCGCCGGTGCGGCGCGGGGAAGTCTGTTTTTGTGGCGACCACGACGTCTCATCGGCTGCGGGTGCAAAATCATCGAACTCGGCGCCATGGACCTCGAAAGGATGATCATGGAGAATCTCGTCGAGTTCGACCTCGGCGACGATGATGTCTTGCGTGATCTCGGCCGGGCGCGGGGCGTCGTAGGCATCGCGGTCGAATCGGCGGGCACCTGCCCGACGACGGCCGCCGTCAACGCTGGCGTTGCGCCACTGGGTCAGCGGCCCGTCGGCGTACTCCTCGAGACCGAAGTCATCGATGGGAATGATCGACGTGATGGAGTTGTCGTGCGGATCACCGGGTCGTTCGCCGTCGATGGTCCGAGCCGAAGTGCGCGAATGCGCAACATCGCCGGTGATCGAATCGCGAACTACCAACAGCTTGAGCCTTTCTGACAACTGGCCCGCGCCGATGAATGTGATCCGCGCAGGCGGTACGGAAACTCGATGTGACGGATCCGTGACCTTCTGACCTCAGGAACGGTAACGAAATGATTGCGACGACCGCAACCGGACGCGAGAATTGCTGTGATGTTGTGAGGCGCATCACAGATACGTTTAGGTGCTGTTCACGGCTGCGTCGCAGGTCGGCGCGATCGGCGACCGGTGAGCGGTAACAGGCGGCACCCCGAGTGATCTGTGGCACAAGCTGCAGGGAGTAGTGATCGTGGCTGTTCGGCGCGACGCTAAGGTCGCTGTGGTTCGCAACACCAACAGCGGACAAACCTACGAGATGGTGAGCTGAATGGATCTCTTCGAATACCAGGCGAAGGAGCTCTTCGCCAAGCACGAGGTGCCGACCTCGGCCGGCCGTGTAACCGACACGGTCGACGGCGCGCGTCAGATTGCCGAAGAAATCGGCAAGCCCGTGATGGTCAAGGCACAGGTGAAGGTCGGTGGCCGCGGCAAGGCCGGCGGCGTCAAGTACTCGGCAAACGTCGATGAGGCCGTCGCGAATGCCGAATCGATTCTCGGCCTCGACATCAAGGGCCACGTCGTCAAGAAGCTGCTGGTCGCCGAGGCCAGCGACATCGCCGAGGAGTACTACATCTCCTTCCTGCTCGACCGCACCAACCGCACCTACCTGGCGATGTGCTCGGTCGAAGGTGGCGTCGAGATCGAGGTGACCGCCGAGGAGAACCCCGACGCACTCGCCAAGATCCCCGTCGACGCCGTCAAGGGTGTCGACCTCGCGTTCGCGCGCAGCATCGCCGAGGCAGGCAAGCTGCCCGCCGAGGTGCTCGACGCAGCAGCCGTGACGATCCAGAAGCTGTGGGAGGTCTTCATCAACGAAGACGCTCTCCTGGTGGAGGTCAACCCGCTGGTCCGTACGCCTGACGATCAGATCCTCGCCCTCGACGGCAAGGTCACCCTCGACGCCAACGCTGATTTCCGCCAGCCCGGCCACGAGGCGTTCGAAGACAAGGACGCGACCGACCCGCTCGAACTCAAGGCAAAAGAGAACGACCTCAACTACGTCAAGCTCGACGGACAGGTCGGCATCATCGGCAACGGTGCCGGACTGGTCATGTCCACGCTCGACGTGGTCGCATACGCCGGAGAGAAGCACAACGGCGTCAAGCCGGCGAACTTCCTCGACATCGGTGGCGGCGCCTCGGCCGAGGTGATGGCCGCCGGACTCGACGTCATCTTGGGCGACGAGCAGGTCAAGAGTGTTTTCGTGAACGTATTCGGTGGCATCACCGCGTGTGACGCGGTCGCCAACGGCATCGTCGGTGCGCTGAAGAAGCTCGGCGATGATGCCAACAAGCCTCTGGTTGTGCGTCTCGACGGCAACAAGGTCGAAGAAGGCCGCAAGATCCTCGCCGACGCCAATCATCCTCTGGTGACGCTCGCCGAGACCATGGACAGTGGCGCCGACAAGGCCGCCGAACTGGCGAGCAAGTAGGAGCAGCAGATCAATGTCGATTTTTCTGAACAAAGATTCCAAGGTCATCGTTCAGGGCATCACCGGTGGTGAGGGCACCAAGCACACCGCTCTGATGCTCAAAGCAGGCACCAAGGTCGTCGGTGGCGTCAACGCCCGCAAGGCCGGCACCACCGTCAGCCATGACGGTGGCGTGGAGCTGCCCGTGTTCGGCACCGTGTCCGAGGCCATCGAGAAGACCGGCGCCGACGTGTCGATCGCTTTCGTGCCGCCGAAGTTCGCCAAGGACGCGATCATCGAAGCCATCGATGCGGAGATCCCTCTGCTCGTGGTCATCACCGAGGGCATCCCGGTGCAGGACAGCGCATACGCGTGGGCCTACAACGTGGAGAAGGGCAACAAGACCCGGATCATCGGTCCGAACTGCCCCGGCATCATCACCCCCGGCGAGTCGCTCGTGGGCATCACCCCGGCGAACATCGCGGGCACCGGGCCCATCGGTCTGGTCTCCAAGTCCGGAACGCTGACCTACCAGATGATGTACGAGCTGCGTGACATCGGCTTCTCCACCGCAATCGGCATCGGCGGTGACCCGGTCATCGGCACCACGCACATCGACGCCATCGAGGCGTTCGAGAAGGACCCCGACACCAAGGTCATCGTGATGATCGGTGAGATCGGCGGCGACGCGGAGGAGCGGGCGGCCGATTACATCAAGGCCAACGTCTCCAAGCCGGTCGTCGGGTACGTCGCGGGCTTCACCGCTCCCGAAGGAAAGACCATGGGCCATGCCGGCGCCATCGTCTCCGGCAGCTCGGGAACCGCTCAGGCCAAGCAGGACGCACTCGAGGCGGCCGGGGTGAAGGTCGGCAAGACGCCGTCCGAAACCGCCGAACTCGCACGCGAGCTCTACAAGAGCCTGTAAGCAGACAGAACACGAAGCGCCGGTCCTCGAAAGGGGACCGGCGCTTTGTGTTGTTTGCACTCCCATCCGGTGCGGCCGGTCGACGACCATCCATGAGGGCACGCGAACAACCCCACAAGTTCGGGGGTTCGGCGGCGTGCCCGGCGAGTAGTGTTCTCAGTCACGGCGAGTGAAAGAAGCGCGCGCATGACCGGTGGACCACTGCTGGACGGATTGCTGAGAACGGCGGGCTCGGCCTACTCCCTTGCGGTGCGTGTCCCGGTGGTCGGCGGTGTGCTGCAACGGCGCACCGAAGATGTTGTCGCGCTGGGTGAACGCGCGCTCGCTGCGGCCATCGTGGTGGCGCGTTCGTCGCTCAAGGTGATCATCCGTGAGGTGATCGATGCCCTGGTCGTCGAGGTTGACCTCACCGAACTGGTGCGTGGCCACGTGGACCTCGATCGGATCGCCGTGGGGATCGACGTGGACCGCATCGCGGCCCGGATCGACATCGACGCGATTCTCGACCGGGTGGACATCGACAGGATCATCGAAACCGTCGACCTCGACCGTGCCGTTGCCGGCGTGGACATCGACGCGGTCGCCGCGAAGATCGACGTCGACGCGATCATCGGGCGTCTCGATCTCATCGAACTGGCGAATCAGATCATCGACGGGGTCGATCTCCAAGCGATCGTTCGTGACTCGACCACCACGTTGACAACCGGTGTGCTCGAAGACGTCCGGACGCAGGGGGCACGCGCCGACGATGTGGTGGCAGGGGTTGTCGGACGACTGCTCGGACGTCACGATGGCAAGCGCGCTGCCCGCCCGGTCGAGCCGCCGGCCCGGAACGACCGGCACCCCGACGCCGGCTCCCTGAACGGAACATCGCCCCCGGCCGAGGTGATCATCGAGGTGCACCGACGTGTTCCCGACAAGCCTGGCGAGCGGTCCGGCGCCGCCACCGACGTCCCGGCGGACAGGGGATGACCGAAAAGTCGCGTGAGGTCGCCGAACCCCACCACACGGGCAGGGACGAGTTCGAGAGCAGGATCGCCGGCATCGTCAGTCGTGGTGTGGCCGCGGTCCTCGATGTCGCGACAGTCGCCGCGATCCTCGGAATCTTGTACCTGGGGGCGCTGCTGCTCGGACTGTTGTTCACCAGCGGGAACTTTAAGACACCAAACCCGAACGTGCTGTTCTCCGGAGTGGCGACGTATGTGGTCGCGGTTGTCTACCTCGCAGGCTGCTGGACGGTGTCGGGCCGCACAGTGGGTTCGGTTGCGATGGGCCTCGAGGTGGTCAACCGCAGGGGTGGTCGGCTCGGTCCGGTTCGCGCTTTGTTACGTGCCATGTTCTACACCACCTTCCCGATCGGCCTGCTGTGGGTTGCCGTGGACAGACGGCGCCGTTCGGTGCAGGACATCGTGCTGCGTAGTCGGGTCATCTACGCGTGGTGAGCCACTCGATTGGCGTGATCCCATAAAATCTGCCGGATTTTAACCCCTGGCCCGGAAATAGAGCAGGTCAACGACTTTCGTCTGCCCGGTGTCGCCTCGGCGCTTCCTGCTCGTGTTGTCTCCCGTCGTTACAGTCACTACGCGCGACCGCCGGTCGGTCGCTCATGTGCTCGGCCGCCTCGGCCGTGAGACGAAAGGGAACGGGTTGTCATGCGTTTGAGAAGGCTTGCCCTGCTACTGGTTCTGCCCCTGCTGGCCCTGGGGATGGCCGCGTGCGGCAGCGACGACTCGGACACGGTGAAGATCGGTGTCGCCGACGCCAGTGAAAGCTACTGGAATGTGTTCAAGCAGAAGGCTTCCGATGAGGGCATCGACGTCGAGCTGGTGAATTTCACCGACTACAACCAGCCCAATCCCGCGCTGGCCGAGGGAGAACTCCAGCTCAACGAGTTCCAGCACCTGCTGTACCTCGCCACATACAACGCCAAGAACAATCAGAACCTCGTGCCCATCGGTGCAACGGCCGTCTATCCTCTGCCGCTGTACTCGACCAAACACGCGTCTCTGGACGAGATCCCGCAGGGCGGCAGCGTGGTGATCCCGAACGACCCGACCAACCAGGCCCGCGGCCTCTTGGTGTTGCAGCAGGCCGGTCTGATCTCCCTGAAGAACGGCGGGTCCGCGTTCTCGACCCTGGCCGACATCAACGAGGGTGCGTCAAAGGTGAAGGTGACCGCAGTCGACGCCGGCCAGACCGCCCAGAGTCTTGATTCCGTGGATGCCGCGATCGTCAACAACAACTATGCGACGTCGGCAAATCTCGGCGCGGACAAGGTGATCGCTCAAGACGACCCGAACAGCGATATCGCCAAGCCGTACATCAACGCTTTCGTCGCACGCGACGAAGACAAGGACAACGCCGACTACCTGAAGTTGGCCGCGCTCTACCACGACCCCGAGGTGGAAGCGGCGGCGAAGAAAGACCTGGGCGCAAGCGGGGTCTTCAAGACGAACCCCGCGTCCGAACTGCAGCAGCTCACCGTCGAACTCCAGGAGCAGGTGAAGTCGAGCGGTGCCTGACGAACCCGCCATCTCGTTCCGGGGCGCCACCAAGCGCTTTCGCGGCAAAGGAGGCAAACAGCTCGTCGCGGTGGACGGGGTGGACCTGGACATCGCCCGCGGCGACATCACCGGGGTGATCGGATATTCAGGTGCTGGTAAGAGCACCCTCGTTCGGCTGATCAATGGTCTGGAAACCCCCGACGAGGGGCAGATCCTGATCGACGGCGAGGACATCAGCCGAGCCCGTGAACGCCAGTTGCGCCGCGTGCGCGGGGACATCGGCATGATCTTCCAGCAGTTCAACCTGTTCTCGTCGCGCACCGTTGCCGGCAATGTCGAGTTCCCACTGAAGGTTTCGGGCATGACGCGATCTGCGCGTGCCGCTCGCGTCACCGAGCTCCTCGACTTCGTGGGCATCGGTGACAAGGCCCGTCAGTACCCGCAGCAGCTGTCCGGTGGACAGAAGCAGCGGGTGGGAATCGCACGGGCACTGGCGACGTCACCGAAGATCCTGCTGGCCGATGAGGCCACCAGTGCGCTCGACCCGGACACGACAGCGGAGATCCTCGGGTTGCTCAAACGGGTCAACCGCGAGCTGGGCACCACCATCGTGGTCATCACCCACGAGATGGACGTGGTGCGTGACATCTGTGACCGGGTGGCCGTCCTCGATTCGGGGCGGCTCGCCGAGCAGGGTCTGGTGTACGACGTGTTCTCCGGGCCCGCGTCGCCGATCACGCGACGCCTGGTGCGTTCGGCGGTCGGTGATGCGCCATCGGGGGAGACGCTCGTCAGGTTGCGCTCCCGCCACAGCGGTCGATTCGTGACCGTTGCGGTACGGGAAACCGATTCCGGCACGGTCGATGTCACCGGAGCCCTGGCGCGGCCCGGCGTCCGGGCCACCGTGGTCTACGGCGGGATCATCGAACTGTCCCGGCGCCCGTTCGGTTCGTTGACATTTGCATTGCAGGGTGGCGACAGGGAGATCGACGCGGCGCTTGCAGACCTCCGCGAACTGACCGACGTCACCGAACATCCGGTGAAAGAGGAGGTGTAGCCCGTGTTCCTCGGCGACATCATCACTCCAGAGCTGCGGCCGATCCTGTGGGACGCAGTCATCCAGACCTTCCAGCTCGTGGGTTTCACGCTGGTGATCGGCGGCGTCATCGGGCTGGGTCTCGGTGCCCTGCTCTACGCCACCCGCCCGACCAATCTGCTTGCCAACACGGTTGTCTACAACCTTCTCAACGTGGCGGTCAACATCGTCCGGCCCATCCCGTTCATCATCTTCATCACGGCCATGGCACCGCTCACCAAAGAGGTGATGGGCACCAGGATCGGTACCGAGGCAGCGATATTCCCGATGACGGTGATGGCTGTGTTCGTGATCGGGCGCGTGGTGGAGCAGAATCTCGTGGCCGTCGACCCGGGTGTGGTGGAGGCGGCGCGCGCGATGGGTACAAGCCGACTTCGCACGTTGCTGACGGTGGTGATCCCGGAAGGTCTTGCGCCGCTTGTGCTCGGCTACACATTCATCTTCGTCGCGATCGTGGACATGTCCGCGATGGCGGGATACGTCGGTGGCGGGGGGTTGGGCGACTTCGCCCAGCAATACGGCTATCAGCAATTCAACTGGAAGCTCACCGTGGTGGTCATCGCGATGCTCATCGTGTTGGTGCAACTGGGTCAGTGGCTCGGGAACCGGCTGGCCAGGCGCGCGTTGCATCGTTGACGTGCGGTGTGACGGCTGGGCGAACCCGTTCCCGACCCATGGGTCGGGCGGGTAACCTCAGCAGGCGATGACCACTGCATCAGCCGGAACTCCTGACGGGCCCGCAGAGCCCGCGGATGATGACGTCCACGAGTCGTCGGCAGAAACCCCGTCCGGACCCGCTCCGGTCACACGCAGGGGTCTGGCGAAAGCTGCGCGGCGGCGGGAGTTGCTGGCCGCAGCGGCACGTCTGATGGCCGAGCGAGGATTTGCGGGGGTCCGTCTCGAAGACATCGGCGCCGCGGTGGGTGTCAGCGGTCCGGCGATGTACCGGCACTTCACGGGCAAGGACGCAGTCCTCGCCGAGATGCTCATCAGCATCTCGGAACGGCTCTTCGACGGCGGCCAATCGGTGGTCGCCTCCACCGACGGACCCGACGAAGCACTGGACGGTCTGATCGACTTCCACGTACGGTTCGCGACCACCGAGCCCGAGCTGATCCGCGTGCAGGATCGGGATTTCTCGTCACTCGCCTCCGAAGCCAGTCGCACGGTCAGGCGGCTACAGCGGCAGTACGTCGAACTGTGGGCCGACACGCTGATCCAACTAGATGGCTCGATACCCCGGCAGGAAGCGCGGACGCGGGTTCAGGCCGTGTTCGGACTGATCAATTCCTCGCCGCGACTCCCGGATCTGGATGCCCGGCGTCTGCACGTGATCCTCGCTCGGATGGCTCACGCGGCTCTGCTGAGTTCGTGACCCCGGTGGTGCGACACCGCTGACCAGAGGTGACAGAACGCGAGGACGCCCACGTGCTCATGGAGCGTCCCCGCGTACTGCGTGGGGTGCCGGCGGTTCAGATATTCAGTGCCGCAGTGTGTTCGGCCACTGCTTCGCGGTACCGGGCCACGTTGCGCATCTTGATGTCTTCGTATCCGCGCACCATGTCGGGCAGCTCGGCCACCGCAACAGCCGAAGGCATGTCGTCGGCGGTCAGCCGGCCGTCCGCAAAGGCCTCCAGCAACCGGGTGATGAGTTCGCGGTACTCGACGATCAGTGCCCGCTCGGTCTCGCGGACCTCGGCACGCGCAAACGGATCGAGCTTGGTGCCACGCAGGCGCTTGGCTTTTGCCAGTGACTTCAGCGCAGGCGTGCCCCAGGCCCCGATGGCGATCTTCTTGCGCATGCCCAGCGACCGGAGAGTCGGCGGATGCAGGCGCACAGCAACTTTTGCGTCTTCACCGAACTGGTCGGCGACCTCGGCTGCGAACTGATGGTCCTGCGTCAGACGTGCCACTTCGTACTCGTCCTTGTAGGCCATCAGTTTGAACAAGTTGCGCGCCACGGCGTCGGTGAGGCCACCCACCTCGGGCCGGCCTTCGGCTCGTGCGACGTCACCGACGAACCGGACGTAATCGGTTGCGTAGGAGACGCTCTGGTAGTCGATCAGTTCATCGACCCGGCGGCGCACCGTGCCCAGCACCTCGGTGCTCACACTGTCCAGCGACCGCGTGAGGGTGATGGCCCGGGTGCTGGGCTGCCACGGCGGGGGCGCCGGGTGTGCGGCCGCAACAGCAGATCTGACCGCCTCGCGATCGGCGACGATCTGCCGCCCACGGCGAAACGCCTGCAGATTGCGTTCGACGGCGACGCCGTTGAGCTCGATGGCACGCTCGATCGATTCGGCCGTGATCGGCATGGCTCCCGACTGGAATGCCGCACCCACCAGGAGCATGTTGGCGTACTGCTCGTCCCCGAAGAGTTCGAGCGTGAGTTCGCCGGCGTCGAGGTAGATGCCTCGTTGCACCGACCGGTCGATGGACGACGCGATCTGTGCATCGCTGGGGTAGGACACCGAGGTGTCGATGACCATTGCGCCTGTCGGGATCTTGGTGGTGGAGACGATGGCGGTGGTCTTGAGGGGCGAGGCCACCTTCAGGTTCGCCGGGTCCACGCCGACGAGTCCGTCGCACGACAGGTAGAGGTCGCAGTCACCCGACGCGACTTTCGCCGCCTGTTCCACCACGCCCGAGCTGACCTTGACGTCGCTCACCACTGCGCCGCCCTTTTGCGCCAGCCCGGTCATGTCGACCGTGCGTGCCACGTGCCCGTCGAGAACGGCTGCGGTGGCGATCACCTGGGACACCGTGACAACCCCGGTGCCGCCGATACCCGTGACCCGGAGGGTGAATCCGTCGTCGATCCGTTTGGTGGCGGTGGGCGTCGGCAATACGTCGGCGTCGATGTTCGGCACCGTGTGGCGAACCCGAGCGGCCTCGCCGGGGGTGATCGTGACAAACGACGGGCAATCGCCTTTGAGGCAGGAGAAGTCGAGATTGCACGAACTCTGATCGATCCGGGTCTTGCGACCGAACTCCGTCGACACCGGATGCACCGACAGGCAATTGGACTTCTCGCCACAGTCGCCGCACCCCTCGCAGATCCGCTCGTTGATCATCACGCGCGTGGTGGGAGTCGGTTGCTCACCGCGCTTGCGCTTGCGGCGCTTCTCGGCGGCGCAGTGCTGATCGTGGATGAGCACAGTGACACCCTCGATGGCCGCGAGCTCCTGCTGGATCTGCATCATGTCGTCGCGACTGCGCACCTCGACCCCGGGCGGTAGCTGCAGGGAACGGGTGCGAATCGGATCGTCCGAGGTGACCACCACACGCCGAACCCGCTCGGCCAGAAGTAGTTTGGTGATCTGCGGCAGGTCCATCTGACCGACCGGGTTCTGTCCACCCGTCATCGCGACCGTGCCGTTGAACAGCAGCTTGTAGGTGATGTTCGACCCGGCGGCGACCGCCGAACGCAACGCCAGCGATCCCGAGTGCATGAAGGTTCCGTCGCCGATGTTCTGCACGAAGTGTTTCTCGTCGACAAACGGGGAGATTCCCAGCCACTGCGCACCCTCGCCGCCCATCTGTGTGACTCCGGCGATGTCACCGACCTGGTCGGGGTCCATGAGCAAGACCATGGCGTGGCAACCGATCCCGGCGCCCACCAATGTTCCGTCGGCGACCTTGGTGGAGCTGTTGTGCGGACATCCCGAGCAGAAGTACGGGCTGCGCACTGCCAGCGGTAGTTCGATGCGGCCCCGACTGCGACCGCTGGTCTCGAGCCAGTTCTTGGCCTCGGGGATCTGGTGGTGACGGGCGAGTCGGTTCGCGAGACCGCGGGTGACCGAGTCGATGTCGAGTTCGCCGAACCGCGAGAACAGGGTGGATCCGTCTTCGTTGGACTTGCCTACGATGTTCGGTACATCGGGGCGGCGGAACAGGATGTCGCGCATCATCGTTTCGAGGAAGTCGCGTTTCTCTTCGACCACGATGACCTCGTCGAGCCCGGCGATGAACTCGGTCATGATCTCGCGCTCGAACGGGTACACCATGCCCATCTTCAGGATCCGGATGCCCAGGCGGCCCAGGTCGGCGTCGGTGATCCCCATCAGCCGCAGCCCTTCGCGGACATCGAGGTAGGTCTTGCCCGCCGCGACGATGCCGATCCTGTCGTCCGGGGTGCGCGAGACGATCCGGTTGAGCCTGTTGATGCGTGCGTATTCCATCGCGCGGGGCAGACGGATCGTCAGCTGGTTCTGTTCGAGCTCCATGAGGTTGGCGCCCAACAGCTTTCCGCTGGGGACATGTGGACTGGTACCGAGATCGCCGTAGATGGGGA
Organism: Williamsia muralis NBRC 105860; assembly: GCF_001598915.1. Lineage (GTDB taxonomy): Bacteria > Actinomycetota > Actinomycetes > Mycobacteriales > Mycobacteriaceae > Williamsia > Williamsia muralis. The sequence goes on from NZ_BDAP01000007.1 coordinate 77,422, forward strand.
GGATGCGGTCGGGATGCACGTCAGCGGTGGATGCCCCGTCGGCGACATGGGCGGAGATCTTCATCGACGTCCACAGGCCGGACACCCGAGACATGATCGCGGCGTGGACTCCGAGATCGAGGATGTCCTGGGAGTCGGCGGGATAGAGGATCGGCATGTACAGGTCTGCCAGCGCCATCTCCGAGGCGCAGGGGACGGTGGAACTCTTGGCACCCGGATCATCGCCGACCAGGGCGACGGCGCCGCCGGTGGGGTGGGTGCCGATGATGTTGGCGTGCCGGAGGGCATCGGTGGCCCGGTCGAGGCCTGGAGCCTTGCCGTACCAGTAGCCGACGACGCCGTCGAGCGCACTGTTCTCTCCGCGGTTCGACAGTGTTCCGACCTGGGCCGCCACCTGCGAACCCATCACCGATGTCGCGGCGATCTCTTCGTTGAGTCCCGGGCGGTGCACCACGTCGAAGGGGTCGAGGTACTTGGCGCGACGGGCGATCTCGAGGTCGTAACCGGCGAGCGGAGAACCCTCGTAGCCGGAGATGAAGGACGCTGTGCGCAGATTCTGCCTGCGGTCGAGGCGGGCCCGGTCACGAACCATCCGGACCAGTGCCTGGATGCCGGTGAGGTAGACGGTCCCGGACTCGCGGGTGTAGCGGTCGTCCAGTGAGAAGGACTCGACGGAAGCGGCTGCTCCGCCCAGTGGATCGCGGTCGTGGTCGCCGTCGTGGTGGTTCTGCGTAACGAGGGTCATGGCTGTTTACCCGGCTCTCTATTGTGTTGTGCCGACCCGGGGGTGGTGGGTCGGAGCTTGTTCTTCGGTACCGCGATCGTACGTCAACCTGTGATGCGGGTCACGACGGATATCGGCGTGTGCGGATATCGGGGGCAGGCGGTGAGTGCGGGCGTGGGCGGGATCGGCGAAACTTCGGCCGCGATGTCGTCAATCGCGTGACAATGGGTCTGCCAGCACTTACAGTGACTTCAGTTAATCGTTCCTAACTGAAAGGCGGTGGACGCCGGTGTCCACGACCGCAACCGCACCCCGGTGGCGTGCAACGCATGAAGCCAACGTGGCGGCTCTGCGTGCCCGACTGGATCGCGTGGCCCAGGGCGGCGGCGAGAAGGCGCGGGCCAGGCACCTGGACCGCGGGAAACTGCTGCCTCGTGACCGGGTCGACACGCTTCTCGATGCCGGGAGTCCGTTCTTGGAGATCGCGCCGCTGGCAGCCGAGGACATGTACGGCGGCAAGGCGCCCGCGGCGGGGGTGATCGCCGGCATCGGGCGGGTGGCCGGACGTGAGTGCGTGGTGATCGCCAACGACGCGACGGTGTCGGGCGGCACCTACTACCCGGTGACCGTGAAGAAGCACCTGCGAGCTCAGGAGGTGGCGGCGGCGAACCGGTTGCCGTGTATCTACCTGGTGGACTCCGGCGGCGCGATGTTGCTGCAGCAGGACGAGGTCTTTCCCGACCGCGACCATTTCGGGCGCATCTTCTTCAATCAGGCCAACATGAGTGCGGCAGGTATCCCGCAGATCTCGGCTGTGCTCGGGTCGTCCACAGCCGGTGGTGCCTATGTGCCGGCCATGAGTGACGAGACGGTGATCGTGCGCGATCAGGGCACCATCTTCCTCGCCGGACCGCCACTGGTGAAGGCCGCAACCGGAGAAGATGTCAGCGCCGAGGACCTCGGTGGCGGACTGATGCATTCGACCGTGTCCGGGGTGACCGACCACCTCGCGGACAACGACGAGGACGCGCTCGAACGGGTCCGGCGGATCGTCGCCACGCTCGGGCCGGCCGACTCCCCGCAATGGGACGTGCAGCCGGTTCGCGAACCTGTTGCGGCGCAGACCGATCTCTACGACGTGGTCCCCACCGATGCTCGTACCCCGTACGACGTTCGCGCGGTGATCGAGATCATCTGCGACGCCGGTCAATACGATGAGTTCAAGGCGGGATACGGGACGTCGCTGGTCACCGCATTCGCCCACATCCATGGCCACCCTGTCGGCATCATCGCCAACAATGGCGTGTTGTTCAGTGAAAGTGCGCTCAAGGGAGCGCATTTCATCGAACTGTGCGACAAACGCAAGATTCCTCTGGTGTTCCTGCAGAACATCACGGGGTTCATGGTGGGACGGGAATACGAGCAGGGCGGGATCGCCAAGAACGGCGCCAAGATGGTCACCGCGGTGGCTTGCGCTCGGGTGCCCAAGTTCACCGTGATGATCGGTGGATCGTTCGGTGCCGGCAACTATTCGATGTGTGGGCGTGCCTACTCTCCACGGTTTCTGTGGATGTGGCCCAATGCGCGCATCTCGGTGATGGGTGGACCGCAGGCTGCCGACACCTTGGCGACGGTGCGGCGCAACCAGATCGAGCGTGGCGGTCAGGAGTGGTCTGCGGAGGACGAGGAACAGTTCAAGTCGCCGATTCGCGAGCAGTTCGAAACACAATCGGACGCCTATTACTCCACCGCACGGCTATGGGATGACGGCGTGATCGATCCCGCCGACACCCGCACCGTGCTCGGGCTGGCGCTTGCCGCTGCGCGCAACGCACCACTCGCGCCGGTGTCCTACGGCGTCTTTCGGATGTGATGTGGCGATGAAACAGATAGACACGGTATTGGTCGCCAACCGCGGGGAGATCGCCTGCCGGGTGATCCGCACTCTGAGGCAAGCGGGAGTCCGCAGCGTTGCGGTGTACTCGGACGCAGATTCTGATTCGCTGCACGTGGCCATGGCCGACGAGGCCGTCCGACTCGGCCCGGCCGCCGCGACCGAGAGCTACCTGAAGATCGACGCGGTGATCGCTGCCGCGCGAAGTGTCGGCGCCGATGCGGTGCATCCCGGATACGGATTCCTCTCGGAGAACGCGGCATTCGCACGTGCACTGGCGGAGGCGTCGATCGTCTTCCTCGGCCCGCCGGCAGCGGCGATAGAGATCATGGGCGACAAGATCGCCGCGCGGGAGGCTGTGTCGGCCCGCGACGTCCCCGTGGTTCCCGGCATCTCCCGGCCCGGGCTCACCGACGACGACCTGATCGAGGCAGCGTCCGACATCGGGTTCCCCGTGCTCATCAAACCGAGCGCGGGCGGTGGCGGCAAAGGGATGCACCGCGTTGCCGATCCGGTCGACCTGCCCGCCGCGCTGCGGACCGCCCGGCGCGAGGCCAAGGCGGCATTCGGCGATGACACGCTGTTTCTCGAACGGTTCGTGGACACCCCGCGTCATATCGAGGTGCAGGTACTCGCCGATACCCACGGCAACGTGGTGCATCTCGGTGAGCGCGAATGTTCCCTCCAGCGACGGCACCAGAAGGTCATCGAGGAGGCGCCCTCGGCGCTGCTCGACACCGCCACGCGTGCCCGCATCGGCGCGGCGGCCTGCGACGCGGCGCGGTCGGTCGGCTACACCGGCGCCGGAACGGTGGAGTTCATCGTCTCGGCACACAAACCCGACGAGTTCTTCTTCATGGAGATGAACACCCGTCTGCAGGTGGAACACCCGGTCACCGAGATGGTCACCGGCGTCGACCTCGTCGACTGGCAGCTGCGGGTGGCCCGGGGGGACAAACTGGATTTCGCCCAGGACGACGTGACGATGACCGGCCACGCAATCGAAGCCCGGGTGTACGCCGAAGACCCTGCTGCCGGATTCCTTCCCACCGGTGGGTCCCTGCTCCTCGTGGACGAACCTGCCGGCCCCGGAGTCCGGGTCGACTCGGGCATCGTCACCGGAGATGTGGTGGGCAGCGACTACGACCCGATGCTCGCGAAGGTCATCGTCCACGGCGATGATCGAGCCGACGCCATCGCCCGTCTGGATGCAGCGTTGGCGCGCACCCACGTGCTCGGCGTTCGCACCAACATCGGGTTCTGCCGCCACGTGCTCGACCAGCCCGATGTTCGGGCCGCCGAGCTCGACACCGAGCTGCTCGACCGCCTCGTCGTCGACTACCGCGAACCCCCGCCCCCTTTCGAGGCACTGGCATTGGTCGGGCTTCACCGGGTGCGAACCGGTCGCAGCGGTGAGACACCGTGGACCTCGCAGGTCGGCTGGCGCATAGGTGGACCAGCAGCTACGAGGACACGCCTACAGGTCGGGGACGATGTGGTGACGGTCGCGGTGACCGGAACGGAAACCGACGCCCGCGTCACCATCGGTGACCGCACAGCCACAGCATCGGTGTCCGGCGAGCGACTCACCCTCGACGGCATGACGTCGCGATGGCTGATCGTGCAGGCACCACCGAAGCCGGCCGCAGGCCATCGGACCGACAGTCCGGGGCATTACTGGGTCAGCGGCCCGGCCGGTACCTGGGAAATTGCCGAGTCGAAGATCCTGCGGTCGTCCACCGATGCCGAGGAACTCGGGGAGATCACCAGTCCCATGCCGGGAACCGTTGTCGCCGTGCTGCATCCAGGAGGCGAGTCGGTGGAGGCCGGTACGCCCGTACTGGTGGTCGAGGCGATGAAGATGGAACACACGCTGACCGCTCCACGTGCCGGTGACCTGTCGGTGGTGGTCGCAGTCGGCGACAAGGTCACCAGCGGCCAGCGGCTGGCAACGATCATCGACCACTCGGAAGGAAATCCCACATGACCATCACCGACGACCTGACGGTCGAGTACGACGAACTGCGCAGGACAGTGGCCGACTTCGCACAGTCGGTGGTTGCCCCGGTATCGGCCAAACACGATGCCGAACACACCTTCCCGTACGAGGTGGTGCGCCAGATGGGGGAGATGGGCCTGTTCGGTCTGCCGTTCGGTGAGGAATACGGCGGGATGGGAGGGGACTACTTCGCGCTGTCGCTGGCGCTCGAGGAACTGGGCAAGGTGGACCAGTCGGTGGCCATCACCCTCGAAGCCGGTGTGGGCCTCGGCGCCATGCCGATCTACCGGTTCGGTACCGAAGAGCAGAAGCAGAAGTGGCTGCCGGACCTGATTGCCGGCCGCGCGTTGGCAGGGTTCGGGCTCACCGAGCCGGGCGCGGGCTCGGATGCGGGTGCCACCGCCACCACGGCCAAGCAGGACGGCGACGAGTGGATCATCAACGGGGCCAAACAATTCATCACCAACTCCGGCACCGACATCACCTCGCTGGTCACCGTCACGGCCGTCACCGGAGCGCGGTCACCGGGGCCGGACGGGTCGGCCCGCAAGGAGATCTCGACGATCATCGTGCCCAGCGGCACAGCGGGTTTCACCGCCGAGCCCGCGTACAACAAGGTGGGGTGGAACGCGTCGGACACCCACCCGCTCAGTTTCAGTGACGCGCGGGTGCCCGCGGAGAATCTGCTCGGTGAACGCGGCCGCGGCTACGCCAACTTCCTGTCCATCCTCGACGAGGGACGGATCGCGATCGCGGCGTTGGCGACCGGGGTGGCGCAGGGCTGTGTGGACGAGAGTGTGAAGTACGCCAAGGAACGTCACTCATTCGGCAAGGCCATCGGCGAATACCAATCGGTGTCGTTTGCCATCGCCCGGATGGAGGCTCGCGCACACACCGCGCGCACCGCGTACTACCACGCGGCATCGAAGATGCTCGCCGGCAAACCGTTCAAGAAAGAGGCGGCGATCGCCAAGCTGGTCTCGAGCGAGGCCGCCATGGACAACGCACGCATGGCCACGCAGATCCACGGCGGCTACGGCTTCATGAACGAGTATCCGGTGGCACGCCATTACCGGGATTCGAAGATCCTGGAGATCGGCGAGGGCACCACCGAGGTGCAGTTGATGCTGATCGCGCGCGAGCTGGGTTTCGCATGACCGGCGTGAGCGAGACGGACCGCCAGAGCGAGGACTCGCCGCAACCACGTCGGGTCACCCAGCGCGGCTTGTGGTTTGACGAGTTCGAGGTGGACGCGGTGTACGAACACCGACCAGGGCGGACGGTCACCGAGGCCGACAACGTCTTGTTCACCACCCTGACCATGAACACCCAGGCACTGCATCTCGACGCGGCGTACGCCGCCGAACAACCGGGTTTCGGTGGGGAGCGCCTGGTGAACTCGATGTTCACCCTCTCGACGATCGTCGGATTGTCGGTGAGTCAATTGACGCAGGGAACCCTGGTGGCCAATCTCGGTTTCTCGGAGATCGCGTTCCCCGCACCGCTCTTCCACGGTGACACGCTGTATGCCGAGACCGAATGCACGGGAAAACGGGAAAGCAAATCCAGACCCGGCGAGGGCGTGGTGTCATTGCGTCACATCGGAAAAAACCAGCACGGCGACGTGGTTGCTGTAGCTCAGCGGTCCACGCTCGTGCGCAAGCGCGTCACGTGAGGTCCAGACAGGTGGCGCACCGAGACATAGGAGGAGCACCGGTGACCAACTGGAGTCCGCCCGGCCCGGCCATTCTGTTCTGCCCCGCAGATCGTCCCGAGCGGTATGCCAAAGCTGCAGAGCGCGCCGACGCGGTCATCATCGACCTCGAGGATGCGGTGCGCCCTGAGGCACGCGAGGCCGCTCGCGAAGCGCTGATCAACAATCCGATCGACCCGAACATCACCATCGTGCGGATCAATGCCGCCGGCACCGGTGACCACTACCGCGACCTCAAAGCCCTCGCGCAGACGGCGTACCGCGTTGTCATGCTGTCCAAGAGTGAGACCGCCGAGGATCTGTCACAGGTCGGGTACCAGGTGATCGCCTTGATCGAGACCCCCGCCGGTGCCCTGGCCGTGGAGCAGATCGCCTCGGCGCCGAACTGCATCGGGCTGATGTGGGGCGCAGAAGACCTCGTCGCCGCCATGGGCGGGCGGTCGAGCCGGTTCAGCACCGGCGAAGCCAACACAGGACGTTATCGAGACGTGGTCAGGCAGGTTCGCGGCATGGTTCGGTTGGCCTGTGCAGCCCACGGGCGCTTCGCCGTCGACTCGGTACACATCGACATCGCCGACACCGACGGTCTACACGCAGAGGCGCTCGACGCGGTGAACCTGGGCTACGAGGCCACCGCGTGTATCCACCCGTCGCAGGTGGATACCGTTCGAGCGGCCTACCGGCCCACTGACGACGAGATCCGTTGGGCGGAACAGATTCTGGGTGCCGACAAAGACAACACCGGCGGGGTCTTCCAGGTCGGCGGCCAGATGATCGATTCACCCCTGTTGGGACAGGCGGAGGCGATCATGCGCCGCGCCGAATCACACTAGGAGCGCTTTTCATGGCAACACCTGAGCCCTCGCTTGCAGAGGGGCTGCCGCAACCGCCGCTGCTCACCGTCACGATCGGGGAGTCGTTGCGACAGACCGCCGAGAGATTCGGTGACAACGAGGCCCTGGTCGACGTTCCGACGGGTCGTCGATGGACCTATCGCGAGTTCCGTGATCAGGTGCGTGCGTTGGCTGCCGGCCTGGCACGCAGTGGCTTGGTGCCTGGCGACCGAATCGGGCTGTGGGCCCCCAACTGTGCGGAATGGGTGCTGACTCAGTACGCGGCGGCGGAGTCGGGTCTGATCCTCGTCAACCTGAATCCGGCGTACCGCCAGACCGAGATCGAGTTCGCGTTGCAACAGTCAGGAACGCGCACCGTGATCGCTGCACCGCAGTTCCGCGACGCCGACTACGCCGGGATGCTCACCACCGCCATCGACAACTGTCCCGACCTCGCATCGGTGGTGCTACTCGGTTCCGATGAATGGTCCGAATTGCTCTCGACCGCAACACGATCAGAGTTGTCCGCACTCGACGACATCGCGTCGACGCTGACACCCGACGACCCGATCAACATCCAGTACACCTCCGGCACAACAGGTAATCCCAAGGGTGCCACCCTGTCCCACCGGAACATCCTCAACAACGGCTATCTGGTGGGGGAGCTGTGCAATTACACCGACCAGGACCGGATCTGCATCCCTGTCCCGTTCTACCACTGTTTCGGCATGGTGATGGGAAACCTGGCGGCCACCACCCACGGGTCCGCGATGGTGATTCCGGCACCAGGGTTCGACGCCGCCAAGACGCTCGATGCTGTTGCGGGCGAACGCTGCACCAGCTTGTACGGCGTCCCGACGATGTTCATCGCCGAGCTCGCGCTGGCCGATTTCGACACCTATGACCTGAGCTCCCTGCGCACGGGGATCATGGCCGGATCGCCGTGCCCGGCGGAGGTGATGCGGCAGGTGATCGACAAGATGCACATGTCGGAGGTGTCCATCTGTTACGGCATGACCGAGACGTCGCCGGTATCGACGCAAACGCGCTCCGACGACACGTTCGACCGGCGTGTGGGCACCGTCGGCCGGGTTGCACCACACCTGGAGATCAAGGTCGTCGACCCGGCCTCGGGGGACACCGTGCCCCGCGGCGACGTCGGCGAGTTCTGCACCCGTGGTTACAGCGTGATGATCGGATACTGGAACCAGCCCGACAAGACGGCCGAGGCCATCGACGGCGACGGCTGGATGCACACCGGCGATCTGGCCGTCATGGATGAGGACGGTTATGTCCAGATCACCGGCCGCATCAAAGACATGGTGATCCGCGGCGGTGAGAACATCTACCCCCGCGAGATCGAGGAGTTCCTCTACACCCATCCCGACATCCTCGACGCCCAGGTCATCGGGGTGCCGGATGAGAAATACGGCGAGGAGTTGATGGCATGGGTGCAATTGCGTGACGGCGTCAGCGATTTCACCGTCGACGATCTCCGCGCGTTCGCCGACGGAAAGATCGCGCGCCACAAGATCCCCAGATACGTTCACGTGGTCGAAGCGTTCCCGATGACGGTCACGGGTAAGATCCGCAAGGTCCAGATGCGGGAGAGTGCCCTGGACATCCTCGGAATCGGCCGATGAGTCGAATGGACGAGTTCGCCGAAGCGGTCGGTGCTGCCCGCGGACTGACGTTCAACGGGTACGACGATCTGTGGCAGTGGTCGGTGGACCGGCCCGAGCAGTTCTGGCGCGAGGTGTGGGACCACTTCGGCGTGCGAGCGACCGGCGGTAGCACGCTCGGCGACGCCGACTCCGATGTACTGCGCGATCCCGAGATGCCGGGTGCACGGTGGTTCCCAGACGTCTCCCTCAACTATGTCGACCAGATCCTGTCGCACACCGACCAGGACGGTGTCGCCATCGTAGGGCTGAGCGAGGACGGTCGCCGTACCGAGATCACGTGGGGTGAACTGCCACAGCAGATCGCCGGTGTTGCAGCGACATTGCGTGAGATGGGCGTCGGGCGAGGCGACAGGGTGGTGGCCTACCTGCCGCATGTGCCCGAGGCCGTGATCGCGTTCCTGGCCACCGCTTCGCTCGGAGCGGTGTTCTCGGGCTGTGGCCAGGACTACGCGCCGGCCGGTGCTGCCGGCCGCTTTGCCCAATTGGACCCGCTGGTGATGATCTGGGCCGACGGCTATCACTACGGCGGCAAGTGGATCGACAAACGCGGCGACAGTGCGGAGCTGGCCGGAATGCTCCCGACGCTGACCGGGCAGCTGGTCGTGCGTACCGCCGAATCCGACCCGGAAGATGAGGATTCGGCCGACGGAGCCGTCGAGTTCTCCGTCGCCGCACGCCGTTCGGCAGACCTGAAGCCTGAACCGGTACCCTTCGACCATCCGCTCTGGGTGCTGTTCAGCTCCGGCACCACCGGAAAGCCCAAAGGCATCATGCACGGCCACGGTGGGGTGGTGCTCGAACACCTCAAAGCCGTTGGCCTGCATGGTGCAATGAACCGCGACGACGTGTTCTTCTGGCAGACCGCCCTGAGCTGGATGATGTGGAACTACCAGGTCGCCGGTCTGCTGGTGGGGGCCAGGATCATCTGCTACAGCGGCCACCCGCTCAATCCGGATGCCGACAGGCTGTGGGGCTTGGTCGAATCGGAGAGGGTCACCTACTTCGGTACCAGTCCCGGACAGCTGCAGGCCTCACGCAAGGCCGGGCTCCATCCCGGCACGGATCACGACCTCAGCGCGTTACGCACCATCGCGAGCACCGGTTCCACGCTCGCGGCAGATCTGTTCATCTGGGTGGATCAGAATGTGAGAGAGGGTATTCCGGTGTCCTCGATCAGCGGGGGGACCGATGTGGTGACCGCCTTCGCAGGCGGCTCGCCAGGCGTCCCGGTGGTGCCGGGCGAGCTGTCGGTGCGGTATCTCGGTGTCCAACTGGCCAGTTGGAGTGCGCACTGCGAACCGCTGATCGGCGAGGTCGGAGAGATGGTGATCACCACCGCCATGCCGTCCATGCCCGTGGGGTTCTGGAATGACCCTGCCGGGGAGCGTTACCGGAAGGCGTATTTCGACCACCAGTGGGCCGCCGGCCCCCGTCCACATGTGTGGCGACACGGCGATTGGGTCACCGTCACCGAACGCGGATCGATCATCATCCACGGTCGTAGTGACGCGACGTTGAACCGCAACGGGATCAGGATGGGCTCGGCCGAGATCTACGAGGTGGTAGAGGGCATCGACCAGATCGCCGAAGGATTCGTGGTGGGGGTCGACGGCCCCGGCGGCGCGTACTGGATGCCGTTGTTCGTCACCCTCACCCCGGGCGCATCCCTTGACGAATCGCTCGTCGCGCAGGTGCGTTCGGACATCCGGCGCAGGCTGTCGCCGCGGCACGTCCCCGACGAGGTGATCGTGGCACCGGGCATCCCACACACCCGAACCGGCAAGAAGCTGGAGGTACCGGTGACCGCGATCTTGGCTGGTCGCGCCGATGTCGCGGTGGACCCTCGGTCGGTGGACGCACCGGAATTGCTCGATTGGTATCGACGGCAGGGCCGCGAACACAGCTGGAAGTGACGTAGTCCGTTTGTTGTCGCAGTCGAAATCAACGGTTGTCGTCACCAGTGGATGTACTAGCGTAAGGCGCGACATATAAATCCGCCGAGCAGCACGCGGGACGAACACCCTCAACAGCAGGAGTGAACATGAGCTATCAACCCGGTGGGTCCGGCTACGGTTCGCAGCAGCCGTACCAGGGCTCGCAGTACCCCGGCGCGGGGCAGCACGAATCAGGACAGCCGTCGTACAACCCCGGCTATGGCCAGCAGCCCGGTGGCGAGCAGGCGCAGAATCCCGGTTACGGCCAGGGCTACGGTCAGCCTGCACAGGGTTACGGCCAGCAGCCCGCCGGTCAGCAGCCCGCCGGTCAGCAGGGCTACGGACAACCGTCGCAGCCATACGGTCAGCAGGGTTACGGCCAGCAGCCGGCCCAGAGTTACGCCCAGCAGGGCTATGGACAGCAGGGTTACGGACAACAGGGCTACGGCCAGTCGCAGGGGCCCAAGGGTCTGCCCGCCGATCTGGCGAAGTACCTCGCCTATGCCGTCGGTGCACTGGGCCTGATCAACTTCTTCCTCGGCTTCGCACCCGCGTTCGACGCCGAAGGCTTCGACGTCGACCAGAACAACCTGTTCCTCAGACTCCCCACGGCCATCGCGCTTCTCGGGGCAGCCGGTCTCATCGCGCTCACCACGGCGCTCCTCCGGCAGAACGCCAAGCTCAGCGGGATCGTTGCCGCGCTGTCGGTCATCGGCGCATTGGTGTTGCTGTTCCAGTTCTTCACCAAGGGTGACATCGACGCCGGGATCGGCTTCATCCTCGCGATCGTCTTCGCAGTCCTCCAGGCTGCCGTCGCCATCGCGTGGCTCCTCACCGAGGCCGGGATCATCAAGACCGCTGGTTCTGGCGCATCGAACGCCAGCGCGGACACCGCGTCGACCAGCACGGGCCAGCATTCGAACAGCAGCCTGACCGGTGACCAGGGCACCAGCTACGGCCAGGCAGGCGACCAGAGCACCGGATACGGCCAGGCAGGCGGATACGGCGCGGCCTCCTCCTACGGCCAGAGCAGCGGAGCCACGGCTGCCGGCTCAGGTGACCAGCATTCCGGTGGTCACCAGGCCGCGCCCGGTCAGAGCAATCCCTACGCACAGTCGGGTTACGGGCAGCAGGGCACCGACTCGGGTTCGATCGGACTGGGCAAGTCCGATTCCGGGCCTGCCGGATCGTCGGACGCCACCACGGTGGTCCCGTCGAGCCCGTCGTCGCCGTCCACGGCTCCAGGTCAGCCGAGCACGCCGTCGTCGGCTCCGGGAACGAGCAGCTTCGGCGCTCAGCCCGGTGCTTCCGCGCCGTACGAGGCCCCATCGACGCCGTCGGGTGAGCAGCAGAACCCCTACGGCGACCAGACCACGCAGTTCAAGTCGCCGGAGCGCTGAGCAAGCACTTCGGTCCAGGTCAGGAGGAGCCGGCCATCACACGATGTGTGGTGGCCGGCTTTTTCGTGTGTCCGTGACGTCTGCCACCGCACGGGTGTAGGGGAGGCCGCTCGTCTTGCCGACCGCTCGGCGCGCCTGACCATCTGTTCGCCGGGCAAATGACACCCTGACAAGGGTGGCCAGCTCTACAGCGGAAAATCTCGCCGCGCGTCTGCGTGAGATGCGCCGGACCCGCCGCGCCCACGAGGTGGGCGCCGCGGACTCGGCACGGGCACTGGTTCGCCTGGCGTTCGGGACCACTGCGATCACCCTCGCGATCCTGGTTGTCATCGCCGCGCTGACCCTTGTTGCGGTCGGTGACGGGCTCGGCAGTCTGCCTGCCACCGTTGCGTCCATGTGGCTGGGCATTCATCAGATCCCACTCACCATCGGCGAGGTCACCATCGGGGTCCTGCCGTTGGCCCCGACCCTGCTGATGGTGGCTGCGGTGGCGCGGGCCACGACGCGGGCAACAGACGTCGACCGTCCTCACAGCGAGGTGACGGCCGTGATCCTCTCGGCCATCGGCGGGCCCCTTCTCGCCACCATTCTGTCCCTGGCGGTGGTGATGGACGCATCCACCGTGATGACCATCCAGAGCCCGGATGCGTTGCTGGCCTTCGCCTGCACGTTCGCAGTGCATGCAGTCGGCGCCGGAATCGGCGTGGGCCTCAAATGGTGGTCCACCCTGGTCGTGCGCGCAGGAGTTGCGGACTGGGTCCTCAAAGGACTTCGCTGTGGAGTCGTTGCGGTGACCGCACTCATGACGCTCGGCGCGATGGTGGTGGCAGTGCGGCTGGTGATCAACTGGTCGGTGGCCGGCGACCTGCTCGCAGCCGGGAACGGCTGGATCGGTGGTCTCGGACTGACGTTGCTCTCCATCCTGTACCTGCCGAACATGGTTATCGGTGCGGCGGGCGCCTTGGTCGGGGCGCCGGTGGCTGTCGGCGGGGCAACCGTCGATCTGTTCGGATCACAGGGCGGTCAGGTTCCGCCGCTGCCGATACTCGCCGCGCTTCCCGATGGTGGAGCCGGGCATTGGACAGCGCTGCTGCTGATCGGGATCGCGTGCACAGCGCTCTTCGTGGGCCGGCTCTGTGTGGACGAATCGCTGCTGCGCAACATCCGGATGGTGGTGGTCGCGGCCGCGACCTCATCGCTCTTCCTGGTGATCGCCAGCGTGCTGGCTGGTGGCGAGTTGGGCGTTCTGGGCAAGGTCGGCGCCAACCTGCCGGTGGCCGGGGTGTTCATGTTCGGGTGGATCGCCGTGATCGGATCGGTGACGGCCCTGGTGTACAGGGCGTTGCCGAGCAGACGCCGCGCGCGGTCGAACATCATCGATGATGACTACTACGACGACGACGGCCGTGGCGAAGAAGGCCGTTCGGACACCGACGACGAGGGCGTCGAGTCGAATCCGGTGGCCGACGAAGCAGCCATCGAATTCGTCCCCGTCGACGAGCAGACCCCGCTCGACGACGACCACGAGTTGTCGCCGGAGCCGGGCCGACCCGAGGTGATCGTGGACGGCTGGGACCCGGAGGACTGGGCCCTGGACGAGGTGTGGGACGACACCGGCAGTGTGGTGGTCGACGAGCCCATCGACGCCGCCGAAGGCGAAGAACTGGTGTCGACCGACGACTTCGGTACCCGGCGCACCCGCTGAATCGGAGGCCATTAGGCTCGGTCCGAGCGACGCAGCCGCCCGCCCGAGGTCCTGTTTTCAGATGGCGGACCCGGCTACGCCCCACCGAGTTCGAGGAGAATCACCCTGGACGCCATGCCGTCAGCCACACCGGTGACCGTCGTGATCCTTGCGTCGGGCGCCGGCAGCCTGGCGTCGGCCCTGCTCGACGCCGCAGAGGACGACGAGTATCCGGCCGACGTGGCGGCGGTCATCTGCGACCGTGACTGTCCTGCTGAGCAATCCGCGCGCCGGCGAGGTACCCCCACCGCAGTGGTGGCCCTGGAGGGCGACCGCACCGAATGGGACCGCCGGCTCACCGACACGGTCGCGGGTTACGCGCCCGACCTGGTGGTGTCCGCCGGGTTCATGAAGATCCTGGGCACGCACTTCCTGGAACGCTTCGGCGGCCGGACGATCAACGCGCATCCGGCGCTCCTGCCCTCGTTCCCGGGCGCGCATGCTGTGGCCGCCGCGTTGGAGCACGGCGTCAAGGTCACCGGTTCCACGATCCACCTCGTGGACGGCGGGGTGGACACCGGCCCGATTCTCGCCCAGGCGCCGGTCGCGATCAGCCCAGGCGACGACGAGATCACGTTGCACGAACGAATCAAGATGGTCGAGCGAGTGCTGCTGGTAGCGGTTGTGCGTTCGATTGCCACCAAAGGTGTTGTCATCGAAGGACGAAAGGCCCACATTCCGTGAGTAGTGACCTGCAGCGCAAACCGTTTCGACGTGCACTGGTCAGCGTGTACGACAAGACCGGGCTCGCGGAGCTTGCCGAGGGGCTGCACGCCGCCGGCGTAGAGATCGTGTCGACCGGTTCGACCGCGAAGAAGATTGCCGAGTCCGGTGTACCGGTGCTCGAGGTCTCCGAACTGACGGGCTTCCCGGAATGCCTCGAGGGCCGGGTCAAGACGTTGCATCCCCGGGTGCACGCGGGCGTCCTCGCCGACACCCGCAAACCCGACCACCTCGAACAGCTCGAGGAACTCGGCATCGAGGCCTTCGAGCTCGTGGTGGTGAACCTGTACCCGTTCACCGAGACGGTGGCATCGGGCGCGAGTCCGGACGAATGCGTCGAGCAGATCGACATCGGCGGTCCGTCGATGGTGCGCGGTGCCGCAAAGAATCACCCATCGGTGGCCGTGGTGGTGGATCCAGGGGACTACGCGACCGTCCTGACCGCGGTCGCTGACGGCGGCTTCACGTTGACCGAACGGCAAGCGCTCGCGGCGAAGGCATTTCGGCACACCGCCGACTACGACGTGGCCGTGGCCTCGTGGATGAGTTCGGTTGTCGCGCCCGAGCCCGAGGGCTCGTTGCCGACGTGGATCGGCAAGAGCTGGGAACGGTCGTCGGTGTTGCGGTACGGCGAGAACCCGCACCAGTCCGCGGCATTGTTCGTCGGTGGCTCCGAAGCCCCCGGGCTGGCGCAGGCCGAACAGTTGCACGGCAAAGAGATGAGTTACAACAACTACACCGACGCCGACGCTGCGTGGCGGGCCGCGTACGACTTCGGTGAACCTGCGGTCGCGATCATCAAGCACGCCAACCCCTGTGGCATCGCGGTCGACGACGACATCGCGGCGGCGCACCGTAAGGCCCATGCCTGTGACCCGGTGAGTGCATACGGCGGCGTGATCGCTGCCAACCGCCCGGTGAGCATGGAGATGGCCGAGCAGGTCGCCGAGATCTTCACCGAGGTGGTGGTGGCACCCGGTTTCGAGGACGGCGCACTCTCGGTGCTGACCCGCAAGAAGAACGTACGTGTACTTCTCGCGCAGCCCCCGCAACGCGCGGGCCTGGAACTGCGCCCCGTGTCGGGCGGGTTGCTGGTGCAACAGCGCGACATCCTCGACGCGAGTGGCGATTCGCCCGAGAACTGGCAGCTGGTTGCCGGTGACCCGGCCGATGACGCGACCCTCGCCGATCTGGTGTTCGCCTGGCGCGCATGCCGCGCCGTCAAGTCGAATGCGATCCTGCTGGCCAGTGACCAGGCGTCGGTCGGTGTCGGGATGGGCCAGGTGAACCGGGTGGATTCGGCACACTTGGCGGTCAAGCGAGCCGGCGAACGAGCGATGAACAGCGTAGGCGCGTCCGACGCCTTCTTCCCCTTCCCGGACGGTCTGCAGGTGCTGATCGACGGGGGAGTGAAAGCCGTTGTGCAGCCCGGTGGTTCGATCCGCGACAACGAGGTCATCAGTGCCGCACACGATGCCGGCATCACGCTGTACCTGACAGGTGCGCGGCACTTCGCCCACTGACGAACGACGCGGCGCCCTCGTGGCGGTGCTCCCAGATCGGGACCGCCACGAGGACACCGCATCGACGTGATCAGATGGGCAGCAGGATGTTCTTCACCTGAGGGTCGGTGGCCAGGTACTCCTGTACCGCAGGGTCTTTGAACACCTGCACCAGCTTCTTGATGTTCTCGGTGTCCTTCCACTTGGTGCCGATGGTCAGCTGGCCGGCGAACTCGTCGGGTGCCGGCGGCGCGAAGATCTGCTTCTTGATGTCGATGTCGGCGGCGAGGTAGTACTCGGTGTAGCCGACGGCGGCATCGATGTCGGGCAGTGCGCGCGACTGCGCCGCGAAGTCGAGCAGTGTGAACTGCAGGTTCTTCGGGTTGGAGACGATGTCCTTCTGGGTGGCCTTCCACTTGTCTGCCGCCGGGTTCAGCTCGATCAGACCGGCACGCTCGAGCAGCCACAGGCCCTGCGCCTCGTTGGCAGGATCGGAGTACAACGACACGGTGGCGCCGTCGGGCAGCTGCGCGGGGTCGGTGTACTTGTCCGACCAGATGCCGAATCCCCAACGGAAGACCGGGGTTGCGGCTTCTTCCTTGAAGTCGGGGTTGGCTTCCAGTACCTGACCGAGCCACAGCTTGTGCTGGTAGATGGTTCCGGCGACCTCGCCGTCACTCACCGCTCGGTTGATGGTGGTGCTGTCGGCCAGCCCTTTGAACTTGATCTTCAGGTCGTACTTCGGGGCGACCTCCTCGGCGATTAAGTCGACGAGCGCCTCTTCGGCGGCATTGCCTTCGGCCGTG
Organism: Williamsia muralis NBRC 105860; assembly: GCF_001598915.1. Classification (GTDB taxonomy): domain Bacteria; phylum Actinomycetota; class Actinomycetes; order Mycobacteriales; family Mycobacteriaceae; genus Williamsia; species Williamsia muralis. The sequence continues at coordinate 94,380 of NZ_BDAP01000007.1, forward strand.
GCGATCTCGAGTGTCGCACCGGCGGTTTCGTTGGGTGACTTCGAATCCGAACCACCCCAGAACCGCCACCCGACGAACGCGAGTACCACAGCGACGACAACGCCGATCGCGATGTACAGCGGAAGTCGCCTGCGGGACTTGATGTCGAAGCCGCCGGGATCACCGCTTCCGGTGGGGCGCTCAGTTGTGGACGTCATGGTTATCTCCTCATCGGTGCGAAATCAGTGGGTGTGCAGATGAAAACGGCACGGCCGTGCGCGCAGTGGGTGTTGTTTCCCGCGTCAGGTGGTCGCGGTGGTCGAGCGGGTACGGCGTCAGGCGTGCGACCGGGCGCGGATGGTCTGTCCCGGCGTGAGGTGACGGACCAGCGCATCGCCGACGATCTGGATGAGTGCCACGGTGATCACCAGCGTCACGATGGTCGCGATCATCACGCCGTGATCGAATCGCTGATAGCCATAGGTGACGGCGATGTAGCCAAGACCGCCTGCGCCGATCGTTCCCGCGATGGCCGAGTATTCGATCATCGCGATGGTGTTGATGGTGAGACCACCGACGATGTTCGGAAGTGCTTCGGGTATCTGCGTCTTCCAGATCACCTGACCGTTGGACGCGCCCGACGCGCGGGCCACATCGATCACCGCCGGCGGCACCGACCGCAGCGAGTTCTCCACGATTCGGGTGAAGAAGGCGATGCCCGCCAATGACATCGGGACTACGGCTGCGGGTATGCCGATGTTGGTGCCGGTGATCAGGCGGGTGAGCGGGATGATCGACGTCATCAGGACGAGAAACGGCAACGAGCGGCCGATGCTGATCACCCACGACAGCGGTGAGTGGAAGACCTTGTTCTCGAACAGGCCGCCAGGCGCCAGGTTGTGGATCGTCGCGCCCAGTGGCACGCCGACGAGCAGCACGATCACCATCACGATCGACACCATCGTGAGGGTGTCGACGAACGCCGGGATCAGCAGATCCGGGATCTCGTCGGTGGGTACGGTGATCGCCGCGAGGTGCGTGATGTCGCTCATGCCGCGACCTCGACCACGGGCTTGGCGGGCAGGCTCGTCGAGAGCCCATGGCGGGCTGCGCTTTCCAGAAATGCTCCGGAGAGCTCGTCCGGTACCGAGACCGTGATCTCGCCGACGGACACGCCGTCGACCACCTGTACGGCGGCCCCGAGGATCGAGATCGGCACGGACAGCTCGGATCCGATGCGGCTGATCCAGTCGGCAGGCACCGATGCCGAGTTGTAGGTGAGTTCGAACGAGCGTTGGCCCGGCTCGGGATCGGCAGAGGTCCCCCGTGGACGCAGCGATCGCCCGAGGACGGAGGTGGAGTCGGTGAGAAGGTCCACCAGCGAACCTTTTTCGACGATCCGGCCCGCATCCAGGCGGCCGACGCTGTCGGCGACCTTCACGATGGTGTCCATCTCGTGGGTGATGAACACCACCGCCAGGTTGAGTTCTTCGCGCACCTCGCGCAGCAGTTCGAGGAAGGAGTCGGTTGTCTGCGGATCCAGGCCCGACGTCGCCTCGTCGGACAGCAGCACCGAGGGGCGCAGGGCCAGGGCACGGGCGATGCCCACACGCTGTCGCTGCCCTCCGGACAACTGGTGGGGATACAGGTCCGCGCGGTCGGTGAGGCCGACCCTGTCGAGGAGCTCGGCCACGCGGTCGCGTGTCTGTCCCTTGGTGACGCCGAGGAATTCCAATGGCAGCGCCACGTTTTCGGCTGCCGTCCGCCGCGAGAGCAGGCTGGACGACTGGAAGACGGTGCCTATGCGCCTGCGGGCATCGCGCAGGGCCCGGGTGCTCAACTCGGTCAGGTTCTGGTTGTTCACGACGACCTTGCCCGACGTGGGCCGTTCGAGCAGGTTGAGGCAGTGCGCGAGGGTGCTCTTGCCGGCGCCGCTCGGTCCGACGATGGCAAAGATCTCGCCGGGGTCGACGGTGAAACTGACGTCGTCCAGCACGGTCGCGGCCGTCGGCCCGGTGCCGTAGATCTTCCCGAGCTTTTCTACTTCGATCACGAGGTGGTTCTTTCCAGGAGACAGGGACGGGCGTCCCCGGCACACTGGATGCGCCGGGGACGTCGGGTATGACGGAAATGGTGCGCAAGGGTGCGTGTTTGGCACAGCTTTGCGATCATCGTGACTCCAAGTGGACTGCGGACAGTCCGATGTGCCGGGGTGCTGGCCGGTACCCGCGAGGGCAAGGCGGAGTAGATTGCCGCTGTGGCAGAACTGGCATTCCTGATCGCCGCCGGTTTCCTGTCCGGTGTGGTGGGTTACGTGACGGGGATCGCCTCACTCGTCAGCTATCCCGCATTGCTGATTGCCGGACTGCCCCCGCTGACCGCGAACATGACCAACACGGTCGCGTTGATCCCCGTCGGGGTCGGCAGCACTGCTCAGGCGCGGAACTCGTTGACCTTCGACAGGCGTCTTGGCCTCTGGTGTGTTGCCGCCGCGGTCGGGGGAGTGCTGGGATCGGTTCTGCTCCTGTTGACCCCGGCGGGGGCCTTCGAGGCGATCGTCCCGTACCTCGTGGCCACCGCGGCCTTGGCAGTACTCGGCCAGCCGCTGATCCGGCGGATCGCCGGCCATCGCGACGCGCCCCGGGTTTTTGTGGCGGGCATCGTGGTGATCGGCGTCTACGGCGGCTACTTCGGGGCCGGCGCGGGCATCATCTTCACCGCACTCGCCCTCATCCTCACCGCGCAGCCACTCGGCCAGGCGACGTTGATCAAGTCGGTGTTGTTGTGTGCATCGAATGCTGTTGCCGCATTGGGCTTTGCCATCTTCGGCGACGTCGACTGGTCGTCGGCAGCGGCGATGGGGCTCGGTTGTCTCGCCGGCGGTTGGATCGGCCCACCCGTCGTGAACCGGCTGCCCGTCGCGGTGCTCCGGGTTGCCATCGCACTGGCGGGTTTCGCTCTGGCCGCCTGGCTCGGACTGCGTTGACGAGCGCGAATTCGGCGGGTGAGTGGCGACTCAGACAACGCCTTCGTCATGCAAGGCTGCCACTGCGTCCGGGCTCAAACCCAGTAGGGCGCCGAGGACTTCGCTGTTGTGGTAGCCGGGAACGGGAGCACCGGCATTACGGATGCTGCCGGGGGTGCCCGTCAGGTGCGGCACGATACCGGGACCCAGCACGGTGTCGTTGATGCGCTCATCGAAGTGCTCGGCGATCATGCCCCTGGCGATGAGTTGTGGATCACGGATCACCTCGGCAACCGTATTGATCGGCCCCACAACCACTCCCGCGGCGGTGAGGAGTTCGATCAGCGCGTCGCGCGGCTGCTCGGCAGTCCACTGGGCGATCAGCTCGTCGAGCTCGTCCTGGTTCTCGCCGCGCGCACCGTGGGTGGCGAAACGGGGGTCGGTGCTGAGTTCGGGCCGGCCCATCGCCGTGCACAGCCGGGCGAACACGGTGTCCTGATTCGCGCCGATGACAACAAGCGAGCCGTCTCCGGTGGGGTAGATGTTCGACGGCGCGATGCCGGCCAGCCGGGTGCCCGAGGGCCCACGGACCACGCCACCCTGGTCGTAGTCGGGGATCGTCGATTCCTGGATCGCCAGGCATGCCTCGTTCAGAGCCGTGTCGACGATCTGGCCCTCCCCGGTGACGGTGCGGCGGTACAGCGCCGCGAGAGCGCCGTGCACGGCGAACATCCCTGCCAGGGTGTCGCCCAGTGACAGCGCGATCCGTGGCGGAGGCTGATCGGGATATCCGTTGAGATGGCGGAGGCCGCTCACCGCTTCGGCCACGGACGCGTACCCAGCCCGTCCTGCGTCCGGTCCGGTCTGCCCGTAGCCCGACACCCGCACCAGGATGATGCCCCGGTTGCGCTCGCGGAGGACGTCGTAGCCGAGGTCGAGCTTCTCCAGGGTGCCCGGGCGAAAGTTCTCCACGATGATGTCGGACTGGTCGACCAGTTCGAGGAACAGTTCGCGTCCGCGTTCGCTGCGGAGGTCGAGGGTGATCGCACGTTTGTTGCGCGCGTACACCGTCCACAGGAATCGGTGACCATCGCGTTCGGCCTGGCCCCACCCGCGCAGCGGGTCGGGCAAGCCGGGCGCCTCGATCTTGATGACGTCGGCGCCGAGGTCACCCATCAGGCGGGCGCCGAACGGCCCCGCGATGAGGGAACCGAGTTCGAGCACCCGGATACCGTCGAGAGCGCCGGCGGGCGGGGTACCACCGCTGGGGGATGTGCTCGACTCTTCGGCCGGTTCCGACGGTGTGGGTGGCGTCATCGGTCAAGTGTCGCCAATGGTCGCGAACCCACACCCAATGGGGTGTGCCGGAGGCCGTCCCGTGTTCCTCTGCGGGCGTAAACAAGTGCACTCCGGCGACGAGGCTCGTAGCGTGGACATGGTGAGCACACCCCACACCACGAACACCCGCTCTGCCCACCCCTCTCCACGGACCCTGGGGGAGTTGCGTGCCTCCGGCCACGTACAGCGCAGCGTCAAAGACGAGATACGCAACAACCTGCTGTCCGCACTCCGGTCGGGCACCGATCCCTGGCCCGGGATCCTCGGGTTCGAGACCACCGTCCTGCCCCAGCTCGAGCGTGCGCTGATCGCCGGCCACGACGTGGTGATGCTCGGTGAACGCGGCCAGGGCAAGACCCGTCTGCTGCGTACGATCGTAGGCCTGCTCGACGAGTGGACCCCGGTCATCGAAGGCTCTGAGCTCGCCGAGCATCCGTACGAGCCCATCACTCCCGGTTCCATTCGTAAGGCCGCGAACCTGCAGGAAGACCTGCCCATCGGGTGGCTCCACCGCAGCGAGCGCTACAGCGAGAAGCTCGCCACCCCTGACACCTCGGTGGGCGACCTCGTCGGTGACGTCGATCCGATGAAGGTCGCCGAGGGCCGCAGTCTCGGTGATCCCGAGACCATCCACTTCGGGTTGATCCCGCGCGCACACCGCGGCATCGTGGCGATCAACGAGCTGCCCGACCTCGCCGAGCGCATCCAGGTCGCCATGCTCAACGTGATGGAAGAACGTGACATCCAGGTCCGCGGGTACAGCCTCCGGCTGCCGCTCGATGTGGTGCTGATGGCCAGTGCCAACCCCGAGGACTACACCAACCGCGGCCGCATCATCACGCCTCTCAAAGACCGTTTCGGCGCCGAGATCCGCACCCACTACCCGATCGAGTTGGTCGACGAGATCGCGGTGATCGAGCAGGAAGCCGATCTCACCGCGTCGGTACCCACCTTCATCGTCGAGATCATCGCCCGCTTCACGCGGTACGTGCGCGACCACCCGTCCATCGATCAGCGCTCCGGAGTCTCCGCGCGGTTCGCCATCGCGGGTGCTGAAACGGTCGCCGCCGCCGCTTTGCACCGCGCCACCATCCTGGGCGAGGACCTCGCGGTCGCGCGCGTCGTGGACCTGTCCTCGGTGATCGAGGTGCTCCGCGGCAAGGTCGAGTTCGAGTCGGGTGAAGAGGGCCGCGAGATCGAGATCCTCGAACACCTGCTGCGCAAGTCGACGGCCGACACCGTGCGTGCGCATCTCGGTGGTGTCGACCTGGCCACGCTCGTCACCGCGCTGGAAGCCAGTGACCCGATCATCACCGGTGACCGGGTGTCGGCGAGGGAGTTGCTGACCTCGATGCCCGAGGGCACCGACCCCGTCGTGACAAAGATCGCCGAGCGTCTCGAGGCGACGGACGACGGTGAACGGGCCAGCGCGCTGGAGCTCGCCCTGGAGGGATTGTTCTTGGCCCGCCGGATCGGCAAAGAAGCCGACGAGGCAGGCCGGACCGTGTACGGCTAGGTCGACATCGGGTTCCGCGGCCGGTCCGCGGAACCGGTGTCGGTCGGTTATTCAGACATATTGGACGGGAAAAAGCATGGCCCGCAATAATTTCCATCGCGCTCGGTATCTCCGCTACTCCGGAGGGCCGGACCCCCTGGCGCCGCCGGTGGACCTGCGTGAGGCACTCGACGCCATCGGCGACGACGTGATGGCCGGTGGGTCACCGCAGTCGGCGATGCGCGAGTTCCTGCGGCGCGGCAGCGACAACATGCGCGGCCTCGACGAACTCCGCGAGATGGTGAACAAGCGTCGCGAAGAACTGCTCAAATCGCGCAACCTCAACGGCACCTTCGAAGAAATCCGTGAGCTGCTCGACTCCGCAGTTCTCGAGGAGCGCAAGCAGCTCGCCCGCGACCTCGACGACGACGCCCGGTTCGCCGAGATGCAGATCGAGAACCTGCCTCCGTCCACCGCACAGGCGGTGCAGGACCTGGCCAATTACGACTGGCGCAGTCCGGCGGCCAAAGAGAATTACGAGAAGATCAAAGACCTGCTCGGTCGTGAACTCCTCGATCAGCGATTCTCGGGCATGAAGGAGGCGCTCGAGGGCGCCACCGAAGAGGACCGGCAACGTATCGCTGACATGCTCAAGGACCTGAACAAGCTCCTCGCTGCGCACAACAACGGCGAGGACACCACCGAGCAGTTCGGTGAGTTCATGGACAAGCACGGCGAGTTCTTTCCCGAGAACCCCCGCAACACAGACGAGTTGATCGACTCGCTGGCCGCTCGAAGTGCTGCGGCCCAGCAGTTCTACAACTCGCTGTCGGAGGAACAGCGCGCCGAACTCGATCAGCTGGCGCAGCAGGCATTCGGTTCACCCGACCTGATGGACCAACTCTCGCAGATGGATTCGCAACTGCGAGCCGCCCGGCCCGGCATGGGCTGGGACGAAGGTCAGAGCTTCGAGGGTCAGCAGGGCATGGGGATGGGCGAGGGTGCCGGTGCGCTTCAGGACCTCGCCGAGCTCGAGTCATTGTCGGAGCAACTGGCGCAGCAGTATTCGGGCGCTCACCTCGACGATGTGGACCTCGACGCACTGGCCCGTCAGCTCGGCGACGATGCCGCTGTCGACGCCCGGACACTTGCCGAACTCGAGAAGGCACTCAAAGAACAGGGTCTGCTCGAACGCGGCAACGACGGTCAACTCCGGCTGTCTCCCAAGGCCATGCGTCAGCTGGGTCAGTCGATCTTCCGGGATGTCGCCGAACAGCTGTCGGGTCGAGGTGGCGACCGCCAGACCCGGCGTTCGGGATTGGCAGGCGAACCCACCGGTTCCAGCCGGGAATGGGAGTTCGGTGACACCGAACCCTGGGATGTCACCCGCACGGTGTCGAACGCGGTGTTGCGCACCATGTCCGAGGATCGCGACAAGCTGCACGCAGGCAACGCGATGCTCCGGGACGGCGTCCGCATCGACGTCCGCGACGTGGAGGTCGGTGAGACCGAGGCCCGCAGTCAGGCCGCAGTCGCCCTGTTGGTCGATACATCGTTCTCGATGTGGCTGGAGAACAGGTGGACCCCGATGAAGCGCACAGCGATGGCGCTCAACCATTTGATCTCGACACGCTTCCGCAGTGATGAACTGCAGCTGATCTCCTTCGGTCACTACGCCAAGACGCTGGAGATGTCCGAATTGATCGGGCTCGACGGGATGCGGCAGCAGGGGACCAACCTGCACCATGCGTTGCTCCTGGCACAGCGGCACTTTCGTCGCCACCCCAACGCGCAGCCGGTGGTGCTGATCGTCACCGATGGCGAGCCGACAGCACATCTGCTGCCCGGTGGCGAACCGTTCTTCTACTACCCGCCGCACCCGGCGACGTTGTCGGCGACGGTGCGAGAGTTGGACAACGTCGCGAGGATGGGTGCCCAGGTGAGCTTCTTCCGGCTCGGTGACGACCCCGGACTGGTGCATTTTGTGGACCAGATGGCACGACGGGCATCGGGTCGGGTGGTGGCCCCGGATCTCGATGGTCTCGGCGCCGCCGTGGTCGGCGACTACCTGGGCACCAAACGGCGTCGCGGGCGTCGCTGATTCTGTCGCACCGATGAGATACCGATGAGATGAGGACGCCCCGGCTGTAGCCGGGGCGTCTCATTTTTGGATCATGCAGGTCGAAGTCAGGTCGCGTCGTGTGGACGGCGTCGCACCACTTCCACCCCACCCATGATGGCCAGGCCGCTGACGGTGATGATCGGGCCGCCCGGAATGCCTTTGCCCTCGGCGTTGCGACTGCCTCCGAACCCGCCCATGATGCCCATCCCGGTGATCCGGACGGTCGCGTCGTGCGGAACCACGATCTCGATCCCGCCCATGATGGTGTTGGCGCGGATGGTCAGGTGGTCGGCCGTGAACTCCGCGTCGCGCAGGTCGATCTCGACACCGCCCATCAGGGCGAACGCGTTGAGATGTTCCCCGACCGCGGCCGGACCCTTGAGTTCTGAACCGCTCATGATGGCGATGCGGCTGGTGATCACCTCCACACCTGCCGACGGGGTGGTGACTCGCCGGCTGGTCGCGACCCCAGCGGTGGTCAGCTGGTTGACCGGCAGATCGTCGGTGAGCTCGTCGAGCTCTCCGAATGTCTTGGCGGCAACCGCCTTGGCGGCCCGCTCTTCGTATTCGACGGGACTGAGATGACCGGAACTCATTGCAGATGACAAAATGTCATGAACGAAGTTTCGGTCGGCGTCGCTGGCCCGGAGGCGACTGCGGCCTTCGCGCTCATCATCATTCGGTACCAGATCACTCACCGCTACGAGGTTAGTCCCACCGGTGGCTGTGGCCAACCGCCACAGGATCGTTCGTCGTGCGAAGGGCTGGTCCGTGCCGTGACCATGGACCGGTTCAGGCGAGCAGAAGCGCGATGAGCATGATCGCCGGGATCGAGAGGAGGGTGGTGACCAGCGCGGAATCGCGTGCAAGCACGACGCCCCGTTGGTAGCGGTTGGCGTACACCAGAACGTTTTGTGCGGTGGGCAATGCGGCGATCACAACCAGCGCGAAGAGTTCGTGCCCGGTGGCGTGGAAGGCGTAGCGGGCGACCAGGTACACCAGCACCGGTTGCACCACCATCTTCAGCACCGATGCCAGCGCGACGTCGCGGCGTGGGCTCTCGCCCTTCTGCAACACGGAGACCCCGGTCAGTGAGAGACCGAACACCAGGAGTGCGCCAGGGACCGAGGCGTCCCCGAGCATGTCGAACGGTTCCATCACCGCCTCGGGCAGTGTCACACCGATCAGTGACACGACGAGACCGGCCGCACCGCCGAGCACGATGGGGTTCGTGAACGGGGTGACCACGGTGTCGCGCAGTGAGATTCGGCGACGTGAGCCTGATTCGTCTGAATCGCGCAACGCGGTCAGGTCGAGTGTGGTCAAGGCCAGCGGCGAGTACACCATGATCTGAAAGAGCAGCAGCGGCGCCACAAACGATGCGTCGTCGAGCACAAAGATGGCGATCGGTATCCCGAGATTCGCGCTGTTGACGTAGGAAGCAGACAACGCGCCGATCACGGCTTCGGGAATCGCGCGACGCAGCAGCAGTCGCGCCAGGGCGAAGTAGATGGCGCCCACCACAAATGCGCTGCCACCGGCGACCACAAGGGTGGTGGAGAACACGTCGGCGAGGTCGGCCTTCGCGAGCGACGAGAACAGCAGTGCCGGCGTGCAGACGAAGAACACCAAGCGCGACAACACCATTACCGCGCCCGGGCCGAGCGCCTCGGTACGGCCGAGGACATATCCGACGGCGACCACGATGAAGATCACCGTGAACCCTTGGATGACGCCGGACATCCGGGCAGTCTATGGACCCCGAAGATGTGCCCTTTTGGTGGGGGTCACCAGGGTTTGGCGTCGCCAGAAAGGCACACTATCGGGGATCGAGCAGGGTGCGGAGGGCTTTCGAGTGTGCCTCGTACGCCCGCCGTCCCGTGGTGCTGACCCGGTAGGTGGTGCTGCTGCCTCGTCCGAGGCTTTCTTTCGACGCGCGGACGTACCCGGCCGACTCCAGTGCCGACATCTGTTTCGAGAGATCAGAATCAGTGAGGCCCAGATGTTCTTTGAGGAATCGGAACGACGTCGACGAGCTGTTGACGAGAATCGCCATGGCCGCCAGTCGTTTCGGGGCGTGGATGACCGGATCGAGACCTTCGATCATGAGTGCTGGGCCATCATGAGAGCCGAGCTCGGGTCGCCTCCGCGGCGAGCTCGTATCGTTTTTCGTAGATCACCAATCCACCGGTCACCAGCACAAAAGCCACTGCAGCAGCCGTCGCGACACCACCCAGCCACCACGACGCCGCGACCAGCGCCGCAACCGCAGGCAGCGCCATGAAGTATCCGCGCCAGACGACGCCGATCTCCGCAGGCGGTCGTCCGCGGCCGGGCTGCGGCAGAGACCCGTGACGGCGTTGCATCCAGTTGATGAATACGATTTCGAGGACGATCAGGATTGCCAGTGTCCCGACGAAGAGCGGAATGCTCTCGCGCCACCAGGCGAAGGCACCGATCATTCCCGCCGCCCAGGCGCCGATCGCCGGGCAGTACCAGCAGGGCGTCGGGGGATAGTCGAGATAAGGGGCGGCCTCTGCTCGCTCGGCCACCCGCAGCAGCTCGCGTGCCTCTTCACTTTCCATGATGGAAAGTTTATGAATCGCTTTCCACTTGTGCAAGTGGAAAGCGATCCGTCGGACTATCGGGACGAACCGGGGTAGGGGAGCAGCGCCATCTCGCGCGCGTTGCGGATGGCGGTGGCCACCTGACGTTGCTGCTGGGGGTCGAGTCCGGTGATGGACCTGCTGCGGATCTTGCCGCGGTCGGACAGGAACTGGCGCAGCAGTGCGGTGTCCTTGTAATCGACCGTGGTCACACCAGCGGCCAGCAACATGTTGCGTTTGCGTTTGGCCGAGAGGTCGGTTTTTGCGGGGCGTCGTGCCATCGATCAGGTCCTTGTCGTGAGAGTGATTGTCACCAGCTGGATTTGGTGATACCGGGCAGTTCCCCGTTGTGCGCCATCTGGCGCAGCCGGATACGCGAGAGGCCGACTTTGCCGATGTAGCCGCGGGGACGACCGTCGACGGCGTCGCGATTGCGGACCCGGGTGGCGCTGGAGTCGCGGGGCAGGCGCTGCAGGGCCAACTGAGCGTCCGCTCGTTCCTGGTCGGTGGACGACGGCCGCCGGATGATGTCCTTGAGTGCCGCACGGCGTTCGGCGTAGCGGGCGACGATCACCTTGCGCTGTTCGTTGCGCTCGATCTTCGATTTCTTTGCCATCAGCGTTCCTCTCGGAAGTCGACGTGACGCCGGACCCGTGGGTCGTATTTGCGCATCACCATGCGGTCGGGGTCGTTACGGCGATTCTTGCGCGTGACGTAGGTGTATCCGGTCCCGGCTGTCGACTTCAGCTTGATGATGGGCCGTATCTCATTGCGTGCCATTCAGATTCGTTCTCCTCGTGCGCGGATCTGGGCGACTGCCGCCTCGATTCCGATTCGATCGATGGTCTTGATGCCTTTGGCGGACACGGTCAGCGTGACGGTGCGGTGTTCGCTCGGCAGGAAGTAGCGCCGACGCTGGATGTTCGGATTCCAGCGGCGATTGGTGCGCACATGCGAATGCGACACCTGTTTGCCGAAACCTGGTTTGCGGCCGGTGACCTGGCAGTGCATGGACATGGGCGCGCCTCCTGTCTCTAATGGGAATGATTGTCGACAACGTGCGAATTGGACTGTACATTCAACCTCGACCAAATGAAAACCATTCCCGATAGGAGCTGCCTGTGACCCGCCTGGTCAACAAGACCCCGCTGGTGATCGTGACCGGCTTCGACCGCGAGGCGACGGTGCGCAGTGCGGAGGCGCTCGGCCTGCCGGGGACGACTGTGGTGCACCACGATCTAGGCCTCGTGGACGCCGGAACCATCGTCCGAACGGTCACCTCGATCGACTTCAACGGTGAGAAGACCTCGCGCACAACACAAACCGCACTCGATCACGGATGTCTGTCGTGTGCACTCCGCGAAGACGTGCTGCCCTTGCTGCGGGCCCTGCACCGCCGCTCCAACGTTGACCGGATCGTTCTGGCCCTCGACCCGGCCATCGAACCCGAACCCATGGCTTTTGCAATTGCCAGCACGGTGGTGGCCGGCGTCCCCGGTCAGGTCGACGGCCCGGCCGGTCTCGACGTGGAGATCGAGGCGGTCATCGGGTGCGTCAACGAAGGTGAGTGGCTGCGCGACGCAACCGGCGACGAGGCCCTCGACGAGGACGATCGGTTTCAGACCGCCGACGACGAGCGGACCATCGCCCAGCTCGCGGTCGGGCACGTCGACTTCGCCGACGCCCTGGTGGTCCACGGACAGGCTGACAACGGATGGGCCGGGGCGCAGCTGTTCGCCGTTCTCAAGCGGCTCAACCCGACAGCGCCCATCATCATGGAACTGCCGAGGCGTCCACTGACCGCCTCGATCATGCGCAACCTGATCTCGGCCATCCCGCCCGGCGCGCGCCGAGGCCGGATCACCGGGCCGCACGACCCGCTGCTGCGCGGGCAGCCGCCCCTCGATGCCGACTGCGGAGTCGCGGTGGTCGAGTTCCATGCCGATCGGCCGTTCCATCCGGAACGCCTGCACGACGCGATCGACATACTGCTCGACGGTGTTGTCGCCTCCCGCGGTCGGCTGTGGCTGGCCACCCAGCCCGATGAGGCGCTGTGGCTCGAGAGTGCGGGCGGCGGCCTACGCATCGCGACCGGTGGCACCTGGCTCGCGGCGATGTCCGACGACGAGGCGGCTGCCGCCGACCCAGAGCGCGTCGCGATGGCATCACTGCGCTGGCATCCCCTCTACGGCGATCGCAGCAGCTCGATCGTCGCGATCTCGTACCGCGCCGAACCCGCGCGAATCCGCTGGGCGCTGAGCAGCGCACTGCTGACCGACGACGAGCTGTCGGAGGGTCAGCAGGGCTGGGATCGGTTCACCGATCCGTTTGGTGTGGCCCACGCCGACCCATGCCAGGACGTGCTCGACGAGCGCGCTCTGCTGGCGGGAACAGACCCACCCATCGAATGGTTCAAGCAGGCAGAGGGCTCGGCTGGACAGCAGACGAACCCGGAACGGAAGGACAAATCATGAAGGCGAACATCCACCCCGACTACCATCCGGTGATCTTCAAGGACTCGGCGACAGGCAAGGCGTTCCTGACCCGTTCCACACTGACGTCCGACGTCACTTTGGAATGGGAGGACGGTAACCGGTATCCTCTAGTGGTTGTCGATGTCACGTCCGACTCGCACCCGTTCTGGACAGGTGCGCAGCGCGTGATGGACACCGCAGGACGTGTGCAGAAGTTCGAACGCCGATACGGTCGCCGGACTCGCGCGAACCAGGGAACTTAAAACGAAGAAATGAAGGGCTGAATCATGGCTGTACCGAAGCGCCGGATGTCGCGGTCGAATACTCGTAGCCGCCGTTCGCAGTGGAAAGCGGACAACCCCGCCTTGCAGGAGGTGAAGGTCGGTGGCGTCGCTCATCGCGTGCCCCGTCGCCTTGTCAAGGCGGTCAAGCTGGGCATCGTCGACCTCGACAAGCGCTAACAGCCACACAGCCGACAACAGGGACTGGCCGTCGATCGACGGTCAGTCCTTTGTTGTGTCCGGAAGGTGCCCCGGAGAGCATGGTGACTCGTCGGGGCCGCACAGATCGAGAACTGGGAGTCCGCGATGCTGCAGGACGTCCTGAACTACGCCGGCGTTGCGGTGTTCGCCTGCTCAGGCGCACTGGTCGGCGTCCGCAAGGACTTTGATCTGTGGGGCATTCTCTCGATGGGTGCGGCCACGGGTATCGGTGGCGGGATCGTGCGCGACCTCCTCCTCGGCATCACCCCGCCGACCTCGGTCCAACACTGGCCCAACCTCACCATCGCCGTGGTCGCCGGTCTGATCACCTTCTTCTTCCATCCTGCGTTCCGGGCGTTGTTCCCGGCCGTCCTGATGCTCGATGCGGTCGGGATGGGTGTGTTCGCGGTGTCGGGTGCGTTGTTGGCACTCGAACGAGACTCGAGTTCGATGGCTGCGGTGCTCATCGGGATCACCACCGCGGTGGGTGGTGGCGTGATCCGCGACGTGCTCGCCGGTGAGGTCCCCCTGTTGCTCCGACCCGCCGACCTCTACGCCGTCCCCGCGATGTGCGGAGCGCTGGCCGTGGTGATCGCCGACGGCACAGGTCTGCCGATCTGGACCGGTCTGGTGGCGGGGGCGACCCTGGCCTTCCTGTTGCGTGTGGGAAGCCTGCGATTCCGATGGCGACTGCCGATGGCCCCGACGCGCCGGGTCGGGGGATGAGTGCGCGACGGGTACGAAGTCCGCGTGCGACGGCTTCAGAACAAGAAAACTGGCGCGTCGCAGGGGATTACTTAGCGCACTCTCAGTCGTGGAAGTAAGACTGTTGTCATGCGCATACTGGTTGTGGACGACGATCGTGCCGTTCGCGAGTCTCTGCGCCGGTCCCTGACGTTCAACGGGTACACGGTGCTCACGGCGGGGGATGGCGTCGAAGCCCTCGAAAAGATCAATTCCGACCGTCCCGAGGCGGTGGTGCTGGACGTCATGATGCCGCGCCTCGACGGGCTCGAGGTATGCCGTCGCCTCCGAAGCACCGGCGACGATCTCCCCATCCTGGTCCTCACCGCTCGCGACTCGGTGTCCGAGCGGGTCGCCGGACTCGATGCGGGGGCCGATGACTACCTGCCCAAACCCTTTGCGCTCGAAGAGTTGCTCGCACGTCTGCGGGCCCTGATGCGCCGCGCGACAGCCGAACCGCTACCGGACTCGGAGGCGATGACCTTCGAGGACCTCACGATGGATCCGGTCACGCGCGATGTCACCAGAGGCGAGCGCCCGATCAGTTTGACCCGCACCGAGTTCGCCCTGTTGGAGATGCTGATGGCCAATCCGCGCCGTGTGCTCACCCGCAGTCGCATCCTCGAGGAGGTCTGGGGTTACGACTTCCCGACGTCGGGCAACGCACTCGAGGTGTACGTGGGCTACCTCAGGCGCAAGACCGAGGCCGAAGGCGAGTCGCGCCTCATCCACACCGTGCGGGGCGTGGGATACGTCCTGCGGGAGACCCCTCCGTAAATCGTGAGCTTCTATCACCGTCACCCGCCGGTCCCCGGCGAAGCCCCGCCGGCAGGCGTGGTGACCGCACAGCGGCCAATACAGATGGCTTCCGCCCCGGATCTGCCCCGGCAGATGCGTAAGCCGACGCCTTTGACCCGGACCATCTCGCTGCGTTGGCGCATCACGATCCTGTCCGCGACGGTGGTGGGCATCGCGGTTGCCGTGATGGCTGCCGCGGCTTTTGCGGTCGTCTACCGGGCCATGTACGCCGACGTCGATTCGCAGCTCACCAACCGGGCCAACGGGATGACCGAACTGGCCCGGATCGGGGTCCTCGACGACTCGCCCGAATCACTGGTGGCCGGCACGGTGTTCTCCACAGACATGTCGGTGGCACTGGTGATGCCCGGGGGCCGTGGATTCCAGATCGGCGGCGTTCCCTACGGCGAGTCCGAACGCGATGTGGTGGACGGGAAAGCGGAGTCGTCGCTGCGGACCGCGAAGAACCAGCGGGTGCTGGCCCGCAAGCTCAACGACGGCAACACCCTGATCATCTCGCAGAGCCTTCGCGACACAGACGACGTGCTGCACCGATTGGCCTGGGTGCTGGGGGTGATCGGTGGCTGCGGGATCATCCTGGCCGCGGTCGCCGGAACGACCGTGGCGCGTGCCGGACTACGGCCGGTCGCGCGGTTGACCCGGGCCGCCGAGCGAGTGGCGCGCACCGACGACCTCACGCCCATCCCGGTCATCGGCAACGACGAATTGGCCAGGCTCACCGAGAGTTTCAACCTGATGCTGCGGGCGCTTGCCGAGTCGCGAGACCGGCAGAGCCGGCTCGTCGCGGACGCCGGCCACGAATTGCGCACGCCGCTGACGTCATTGCGCACGAATCTGGAGTTGATGATCGCGTCGAGCCAGCCGGGTGCGCGGGCGGTGCCCGAATCGGACATGGCCGAGCTGCGAACGGACGTGATGGCCCAGATCGAAGAACTCTCCACGCTAGTGGGCGATCTCGTGGATCTCGCGCGTGAGGATGCGCCCGAGGTGGTGCACGAAGAGGTCGACCTCTCCGAGGTGGTGGACCGCTCTCTCGAGCGTGTCCGCCGCCGGCGCAGCGACGTCGACTTCGAAGTGCACGTCACGCCCTGGTTTGTCTTCGGTGAGAGTGCCGGGTTGTCGCGGGCCGTGCTCAACGTGCTCGACAACGCGGCGAAGTGGAGTCCGCCCGGCCGGCCCGTGGAGGTCCGGCTGGCTCAGATCGAGCCTGATCGCGCGATTCTGACCGTTGCCGATGCCGGCCCCGGTATCCCTCCCGAAGACCGGCAACTGGTCTTCGAGAGGTTCTACCGGTCCACCGCGTCCCGATCCATGCCCGGCTCCGGGCTGGGGCTGGCGATAGTCCGTCAGGTGGTGGACCGCCATGGCGGCACGGTGACCGCCGGTCAGTCCGAACTCGGAGGCGCCCTGGTGACGATCAGCCTTCCCGGGTCGCCGGTACCGGCCGAGATCGCGCCCCAGGTGGTCCAGCAATAGGTTCTGATCGAGCAGTGTCGAGCGTTCGGCGGTCGTTCGAAGGGTCTGACGTCTCTGTCCGTCGATCGGCGGCTTTGTTTGGCGAAGTCCCTGCGGGGAACAATGAAGGGGAAACAAACAGCACTGTCTCAGCCCCGTCTCAGGCCGACACAGCAAGGTATTCCTCAGTGCCGGTAAATGTTGCGGCATCGGGGAGCGCAGGGTGCGCCTGGCAGAAAGCAAAAATCGACATGGTCGGCAGCAACGATGACGAGCGCGGGACAAACCGCGACACCAGTTCCTTTCCGGGAGAGGGCATCTCGCAATCACCGGGACAATCGCATCCCAGCGGGTCCGCTGATCGGCCGGACGGGCCGAGCAACGCCGGACCGCAGGACAACCCCTATGGGCGAACCTCGGCGTTCGACCCTCGGCAGCAGGATTCCTCGGGTGAGCAGACGGCACAGTTCGGTACCTCCGGCATGAACGGCCCTTCCGGACCTTCCGGACCCTTCGGACAGCCTTCGGAGGGTGCATCCGCAAGTCGCGGTCCGGGTGGTTACGGCTATGGCGCTCAACCTGATCCGTATGCTCCGTCCGGGCGATTCGCGCAGCCGAACCCGTATGGGGCCTACTCCCACGGCGCGGGGACGGGTACCAACCCCACCAGTCAGATCCCGGCCCCTGGGGCCGGCCAGAACCCGTACGGGAGCTCGCCACAGCAGTTCGGCTCCCCGCCGCCCGCACGCAGCGGGCGTTCGGGCGGAGCCAAAGCCGGATTGGCGGCTGCCGCAATCGCTTTGGTGCTCGTCGGCGGTGGCATCGGAGGTGTGGTCGGAGCCAATGTGGCCGACGATTCATCGGGATCGAGATCAACCACCAGCGAGAGCGTGCTCGGTGGCGACCGCGACAACAGCCAACCGGTCCAGGCCCCCGCCGGCTCGACGCAGGAAGTCGCGGAGAAGGTCACGCCGTCGGTCGTGTCGATCGAGGTGGAGGGCAGCCAGGCGTCCGGGTCCGGGTCCGGCATCGTGCTCACCGCGGACGGCACCATCATGACCAACAACCACGTGGTCGCCGGTGCGGGCAACAATCCGGACCTCACCGTCACGTTCAGTGACGGCAGCACGGCAGCCGCGCAGATCGTGGGTGCCGACCCGATCTCCGACATCGCCGTGATCAAGGTCGACAAGTCCGGCCTCACCCCGATCGCCGTCGGTCGCTCCGACAATCTTGTGGTCGGTCAGGAGGTCATCGCGATCGGGTCGCCGCTGGGGCTGAACGGCACGGTCACCACGGGAATCATCAGCGCACTCAACCGTCCGGTGTCCACACAGGGTGAGCAGGGTGGCCAGGCCTCGGTGATGGATGCCATCCAGACCGACGCGGCGATCAATCCGGGCAACTCCGGTGGTGCGCTGGTCAACGCCAACGGCGCCCTCATCGGGGTCAACACCGCGATCGCCAGCCTCTCCCAGGGCGAGACCGGCGGAAGCATCGGCCTCGGGTTCGCCATCCCGGTGGACCAGGCGATGCGCATCGCCGACGAGCTCGAGAAGACCGGTAAGGCGACACAGGCGGGGCTCGGCGTCACAGTGCGGTCGGGGGCACCGTCAGCTGACAGCCCCGGCGCGCTGATCAACGAGGTGACGTCGGGTGGAGCCGCCGCGAAGGCAGGCATCCCGAGTGGTGCGCTGGTCACCAAGGTCGACGATCGTGTGATCGCCTCCGGAGACGCGCTGATCGCGGCGGTGCGGTCGCACGCTCCGGGCGACCAGGTGACCATCACGTACGTCACCAACGGACAGACAAAGACCGCGCAGGTCACCCTCGACACCCTGGACACCGGAGGACGCTAGACCGTGAAACACATCGACGATCACATTGGTACCCGACTGCGGGCAGTCATCCCCATCCCGACCGATAGAGTTCCTGACGGAGATGGTGCTATCTCAGTCCTGGGTATCGGCGAGGCAGATGTCGTCGCCGCGGACGCCGCGGCGGAACAGCTCGCCGTCCGCACAGGGGAGATCGAAGCGGAAGGACAGCGCATGAGGTCACTGAACTTGGCTGAAGAGGATCTGGGTCGGGCCCTGGTGGTGATCGTCGATGACCGGGCCGCCCATGGTGAGGACCAGGCCTTGATCGGTCCTCTGGTGGGGGAGTTGCTCGAAGAAGCCGGTTTTCACGTCGACGCGGTGGTGGCGGTGGAGTCCGACGAGGTGGAGATCCGCAACGCCCTCAACACTGCGGTCATCGGCGGGGTGGACTTGGTGATCTCGGTCGGCGGCGTCGGGGTCGGTGGTCGCGATGTGACTCCCGAGGCGACCGCGGATCTACTCGATCGCAAACTGCCTGGTATCGAAGAGGCCTTGCGCAGTTCCGGATTGGCTGCCGGCGCGATGGATGCCGGGCTGTCACGCGGGCTTGCGGGTGTCTCGGGGCAGACGATCGTCGTCAACTTGGCCAATTCGCGGGCCGCTGTTCGTGATGGCATGGCCACCATCACCCCGATGGCGAAACACCTGATCTCGTCGATCAGCAACTTCTGATCGGGTCCGATGAGCGACTCGAAAGACGGAAAGCGAACCAAGACTCGGGCCGAGTTAGAGAAGGTTTTCGGCGAGGATTTGCCCTCGACCAGCAGCGATGAGCGACCGATCGGTCGAAGTGATGAAGGTCACAGTAACGCCGATATGCGTGGGGACGAATGGTTTATCGAGAATCGCCCGCCACATCACGGCTGAATCGCGAATAGGTCACGGCCCGGTTCCTGGGCTTTTCCTGATAATTCGCTGAACTTGCTGCAAAATCAACAGTTGTTCATTCACTTTAGCGAAGTTCCCTATCCAGACACGACTGCTGCGAACTGTTGCCCGCACCTGTTCCTGGGGTTAACGTTCCGCTCGATACGGCCAGTACCAGTGCGGGGGTTGGGCGTATCCCGTGCGACGTCCCCAATGGCGACCGCGGTGTGGGCAAGGTGTTCGGCTGAGATTTACCTACCGGAAACTACGGGCACACAAGCCCGTTAACTGCCCCGGTAGAAGATTCCGCTGAACCTTTTGGTCACTTCGAGCTCACGATTTGGTTGAGCTTGGATTACACAGCAATCCTGTGAGAGGGAACGAATGAGCAAGATCAACATGTTCGGTCTGCGCCGCGTTGTCGGCGTTGGTGCGATTACCGCGGTTGCCGCCATTGGCCTGGCCAGCATGGGCGCAGGAAACGCCGCCGCAGGACCCCTGCCCAGCGGCAGCAAGGTGACCCAGGGTGTCGACGGCACCGTCGTCAAGATCAGCCGCACCGGCGAGGCCGCTTACCCGGTCCCGTCCTTGGCGAACAACGGCGCAGGCCGCGCCGCAGAGGTTTCCGGCCTCGTCACCGTCACCGCCGGTGGCGCCAGCGGTACCCTGACCACCGGCTACATCGTCGGCTGCCAGGTCGACATCACCGGTCTCGAAGGTGGCCTGAACGCCTCCATCGATTCTTCTCTGAGCCTGGGCCTCGACGGCTCGCTCTCGTTCCCCCTGGCACCCGGTGAAGCGGCTTTCGTCCCGCTCGGCACCAAGACCTTCGAGGGCGGCGTTGCAAGCGTCCAGTACAAGCGTCAGGGCATCGAGGTGCAGCAGTGCGGCGGATACCCCCAGGCTCGCGCCTTCACCACCGTGCAGACCGAGGGCAACTACGTCATCAAGTCGACCCTCTACGGCGCCCCGTTCAGCCTGAACTGATCGTCGGCAGATAAACCAACTAGTCTGAAATCTCATCTGCCGCAAGCAGATTCATATTCCTGAAGGGGAATCATGCGCAACAAACTCTCGCGTCGTCTCGCCGCGGTGGTCGGCATCGCCGGTGTCTCGGCCATCGCACTGTCCTCCATGGGTGCCGGCGGCGCAGCTGCCGGCGCTCTGCCCGGTGGCGTCGCCACCCAGAAGCTGATCGACGGCTCCAACGTCACCGTCACGCTGAAGGACGAGTTCGTCAACATCCAGCCGTCGACCGTGGCGGTTCCGACCAGCCGCAACGTGTGGCTGTCGGGCAAGGTGCTCGTCACCGTCGACGGTGAAGCCGAAGGCGCCACCGTCGAAGCCGGTTACGTTGTCGGCTGCCAGCTGACCTTCGGTGCCGGCGGCAAGGCCGGTATCGGAACCTCGCTGGATCTCTCGGCTCCCGGCACCCCGTTCACCACTCCCGAAGCCGGCCTGAGCGGCGGTCTGACACTCGGACCCGGTGAGGCCACCTACGTGCCGATCCTGTCGTCCGACGACGCCACCGACTTCAGCTTCGAGGGCAACGCCGGCGGCATCGCTTACAGCCAGGAAACCGTCAAGGTCGACGGCTGCGCCGGATACGCCGAAGGACAGGCGTACGTCAAGGTCACCGTCGACACCCCGTCGGTCACCGGCATCGTCACCCTGTGGGGCTCCAAGTTCAGCCTCGGCTGATAGGCAGATCCCTGCTGCCTGACAACTGAACAACCCGAAAGCCGGACCACCGCAAGGTGTTCCGGCTTTCGGCGTTTCACCAGGATGCTGACATCGCCGGTGCTGGCCGGGCAGGCGCCGAGGCGGTGATCGGAGTTCGAACACGTGTTCGACAAACTGCGGATACTGGACTACTATCGGTCATAGGGAAACGTCCTGACAACAGAGGCACTTTGTATCTAGTTGTCAGCGTTCGCTTTTCGGTTGACTGGGGGGTCATCATGTCCGACGGTGCTGGCATCGATTCGCCTGTGGTGGGCGCGGTGTCGGGTCTGGAGTCGGCAATCGATCAGCTCGGCGAGGTGAGTCTGACGGCGCTTTCCGACGAGGATTGTGTACGTCTGGTCGACCGGTTGGAGGTCGCGTCGCGGCGGTTGCAGTCCGCGGGGTTGCCGGTGTTGCGGGAAGTGGTTGTGCGACGCGCGTATTCGAAACTCGGGTGCTCCTCGCCGGCTGCGATGTTGACCTCGCTGGCACGGCTACGCCCGGGTGCTGCCCGAGCTCGGGTGGAAGCGATGGACGCGTTGACGCCGTCGGCGACTCCCAGCGGTGAAGTTGTAGATGCTCGATTCCCGAACACCGCAGAAGCGTTGCGCGAGGGTGTGATCGGACTTGATCACGCTGGGGTGGTGGCGAGGGTGATGGCGAAGATTCCGCACAAGGTCGATGCGGAGAAGCGGACAAATACAGAGGCGGCGCTGGCTGATCTGTGCCGCAAGCACACTCCTGGCCAGGTAGAGGCGATCGGTGAGCGCATCGTCGAATACTTGGATCCCGACGGGACGTTGGCCGATGACGCCGACAGGGCCCGGAAACGTGGATTCAGTGTGGGGAAACCGGCCACGGATCTCATGTCGACGGTAGCGGGGCATCTGGACCCGGTGACCCGGGCCTTGCTGGATGTGATGCTCGCGGTGTGGGCCGCTCCGGGGATGAACAATCCTGATGATCCGCTGTCGCCCTCAGGTGCGGCCGATGATCCGACGGTGGACAAGGACCTCTTGCAAGCTGCGGCAGACAACGACACCCGCAGTGCGGCGCAGCGTAATCACGATGCGGTGAAGTCGATGCTGATGTACCTGCTCGAATCGGGGCAGCTGGGCAAGACGCATCACGGATTGCCCGTGCAGGTCATCATCAACATGACCAAAGACCAGCTCGATCAATACATGCTCGAGCAGGTGTCGCCAGAAGGCGTTGACGGAGAGGACGTTTCGGGATCTGAGTTTGAACCCGGTCGAGCGCCGGCGTCAGCAGCAGAATCAGGCCGTGAACCGGAGCCAGGCTGCACGTCAGAGCCAGACCGCGAGGCGGAGCTAGCCCGCGAGGTGGAGCGCACGCCAGAGCCGGCATCAAAGCTGGAGCCAGACCCCGAGGCGGAGCAAGACCGTGAATCGGAGGTCGTTCATCCGTACCGGGAGACGCACTGGGAGGATCCGAGCTGGTTGCCTTCGGTCACTGGTGGGCCGACGCGACCGGTACGGGACGGGGCTGGTCTACACGGCGACCGGTGCGGTGTTGCCGATCGCTGATGCGTTGAGGCTTGCAGTGCGTTCCGACAAGACGTTGGCCATTTTTGCGAACCATTCGAATGAGCCGTTGTTTCTGGGTCGAGCACGCCGTCTGGCCAGTGAGGCGCAGCGTCTGGCGATGTTTGCCGCGCACCGAGGCTGTTCGCATCCGGGTTGTTCGAATCCGGCGTTGTGGGCCGAGGCGCACCATGTTCGCGAATGGGCGCAGGGCGGGTTCACCGACATCACTCACCTGGCTCCGGCATGCCCGCAACACCACCAACTCGTAGGACCGGGGGAGCATCAGTGGCAGACGGTGATGATCACCGACGGCCCCGACGCAGGGCGGTGTGCCTGGATCCCACCGGCACTGTTGGATCCGGAGCGACAACCCCGGGTCAACCGTGCCCACCACCCGGACGAAGCCATCATCGAGGCCCGTCAGGGCATGATCGCGCGCCGCAAAGCCGAACTCGAACAACGCAATCGAGAACTCAGCCCTCAACCACCAGATTCACTACCGACCAGACCGTCGGAGAACAACCCTCCGCCAGAAGCCCCGCCTCCACCAGGTGCCCCGCAGGCCGTGGAGGTCCTCGTGGAATAGGGGCAGTGAAAACAGGAACTGCGAAGCAGCAGGAACGGCGTGCCGAGGTCGCTGGGCCCCTTCGACAAAAAATATCGCCCCGGCCTGAGCCGGGGCGATACGTCGATCTCGAAATGTTTACGGGCTGCTGTGCCTGCCGCCGCCGTTGTGGTCGTCGCGACGTCCCGGTGGGGGCCCGTAGTTCGGTGGTGGACCGGTGAGCGGGTCGTAACCGGGTGACGGGCCGGTCAACGGATCGGGGCGGTAACCCTGACCCTGATCTGGCCCCTCATGCGGCGACGGGTTCGGGCGGGGCGGCGGACCCGGGTTGTACCCGGGCGGCGGGCCCGGCGGCTGCTGATAACCGGGAGGCGGTCCACCCAGCGGCGGCTGGCTCCGCGGCGGCACACCGCCCTGGGGCGGCTGTCCCTGCGGCGGCTGGCCGATCGGTCCTGAGCCACCGGTAGGCGGACCCTGCGTCGGATAGACGTTGGCGCCACCGATCCGGTCCGACTGCTGCGAAGAGAACTGCTGCGTACCGGCAGAAGACGCGCCTGCGCCGGCGGCGGCCGGACCCGAGTAAAGCGGACCGGAGTGCGGGCCGTCGTCGCCACGCCGGTCGATGAGAGCCTGATCCTTCTCGCTTGTCGCGCCGGCGATCTTGGCCTTCTCCTCGGCGGGATCCTTGCCTTGGAGAATGTCGCGGATCTCGGCGAGCAACTCCGACTCCGTCTGGGCCGCGGCGTCGTCGCCGTCGCGCGCTGCGAGCGTCTTCAACTTCTCGTACGGCATCACGATCAGGAAGTAGACAACCGCGGCAACGATCAGAAAGTTGATGGCGGCGGCGATGAGGGCGCCGATGTCCACAAACGTTTCCGGATTGCCGGACCTGATGGTGAATCCCAGCCCCTGCGCGGAATCGGTGCCACCGATCGAGTTCACCAACGGTTGGATGATGTTGGTGGTGAACGCTGTGACGATCGCGGTGAAGGCAGCACCGACGACCACGGCGACAGCGAGGTCGATGACGTTTCCCCGCATGAGGAAATCTTTGAAGCCCTTGAACATGTAGTGACCCTTCCCACGAGGGAAACGAGCTCTAATTGCTGTCCGCTGATCCTAACCAGCGGTCGCGGAATTTGCCGTTCACAACATGCAGTCAGTGAAAAACCAGTGTGATCGGAGCGGTGAGGGTGGCCGCTGCGACCACGTGCGCGTCGCGCTCCGGCAAGGCGAGAACGGCAAGTCGGGCATCTGACCCCGTCCGCGAACCTGACTCCTGCGACACGAGTGCGACCACTGCTCCCTTGGCCAAAACCTTTGTCGCCGATGACTCTTCAGCGGTGTCGGCATCGTCGATGCTCAGCACGTCGACCACGTCTCCTTCGCGGAGGAGATCGATCACCGCTGTGTCGGCCACCTTCACCGGAACCAGGCGCGCATCGGGACGCTGCATGATCTGAGCCGGCAGGCGGCTGGTGAGCACACGGGAATCGGTCAAGATCTCGCCCGCCCGTACCGGGCCGGTCACCGTCTTGTCCAGGAGGTCGGCCGCGTCGTCGACTGTGCCTGCCGGGAGGTCGCCCGGACGGAACTCGCGCGTGGTCAGGTCGCCGATCGTGAGGGGTTGCCCAGGGCTGATGTCATGGGCCGCGATCACCGCCGGCCGCAGTTCCTCGGTGCGGCCCGCCGTCAGTGCGGCCACGAGCGCGACCGCCAGCAGCACGATTGCACAGGCTCGGCGGAGGAGCAGCGACCGTGTCCATCCGGGCCTGACGGCATGACGGACGCGGTCGGAGAGTGTCGGGTTCAGAGCATTGCGCGCGGCCATGGGCGAACGTTATGGCGATTGCCATCCATCGTCCGCTTGGTCAGGCACCGATATGAGGTTGCCTGTGCACAGTCCACTGTGTGTGGACAGGTGTCAGGAAGCAGCCTTGGCAGTGGTCGAACTGCTGGACGTGCTGCTCGACGAGCTGCTGCCCGAATCCGTCGACTTCGCTGCAGGCGCCGATTCCTTGCTGCCGGAGTCGGACTTCGACGAGTCGCTCGAACTCGACTCGCTGCTCGTGGTGGTGGAGCGGCTGTCGTTGCGATAGAAGCCGCTGCCCTTGAACACGATGCCCACGCTGTTGAACAGTTTGCGCAGCTTACCGGCGCATTTCGGGCATTCGGTGAGCGAGTCGTCGCTGAAAGATTGCACGATGTCGAAGCGGTTGTCGCACTGTGTGCAAGCGTACGAATATGTGGGCACCGAAGACCTCCGAAGGTGTTAAGCCGAGAACGTTGTGGATTCTACCGTCGAACTGGCACTCTTCGTTAACGAGTGCCAAGGTCAGCTTGTTCCCAGTCGTCTGAACCCCTCGCCGGGTGTCAGGCTCCAGCCCATCGGCACGTCGAAGTCGTCCGTTGGCAGCTCGTCCACCAGCTCGTCGTCGAACACCACGGCAACCAGTTTGTCTGTGTCCACCTCTGGTATCGACCGGTCGTAGTAACCGGCTCCGCGACCGAGTCGAATACCGTGGCGGTCGACCGACAGCGCCGGGACCAGGATCAGAGCGGCGTCGCCGAGCGCGTCAGGTGAGGTGCTGTCCCCACCGGGCTCCAACAGTCCAAACCGTCCTTCATGCAATGACTCCGGTCCGTCGTACCAGGCCCAACGCAGCGGGGCAGGCGGGCCCGCCGCCACCTTCGGCAGCAAGACCCGGAAGCCGCCCTCGCGCAACACCTCCAACAGCGCAGTGGTGCCCGGTTCGCTCCCGATCGGGACGTAGGCCGCAATGACGGCGCCCGGCTCCACCCGCGGACCGCCCTCGGGGAGGTTCGCGATCCACGTCACAATCGAGGCATCCAGGCTCGCCTTAACCTGGGGAGACAGGCTGTCGCGACGCTCGAGGGCGAGCTTTCTCCAGGTTGCTTTGTCGATGAAAATCGGTACGCCCCTCTCATGTTTGGCGATCAGCCGATAGGTTTACTCACACACCAGTGTGATCAACCTAGGGTGGGAAAATGACTGAAGCGCAGACCAGCCCGGCCAACGAGGTCGAATACGAGTCGGTTCCGGGCACGCCGCCCATTCCGCGAACCGCAATTGTGCCGGCCGCCGGCTTGGGTACCCGTTTTCTTCCGGCGACCAAGACCGTGCCGAAAGAACTCCTTCCCGTGGTGGATACACCCGGTATCGAATTGGTGGCCGAAGAGGCCAAGTCGGCCGGTGCCGAGCGACTGCTGATCATCACGTCGCCGGGTAAAGACGGTGTTGTCGCGCACTTCGTCGAAGACCTGGTGCTTGAACACACCCTCGAGTCCCGCGGCAAAGACACCATGTTGGCCAAGGTGCGGAACGCGCCATCGTTGCTGGAGGTCGCGTCGGTCATCCAGGAGAAGCCCCTCGGACTCGGCCACGCGGTTGGATGCGTCGAGGCCAAACTCGACGACGACGAGGATGCTGTCGCGGTGCTGTTGCCCGACGACCTGGTGCTTCCCAACGGCGTCCTGGAGGTGATGGCCCGAACACGCGCCAAGCGCGGCGGCACGGTGCTCTGCGCCATCGAGGTCCCGACCGAAAAGATCAGCGCGTATGGCGTATTCGACGTCGAAGAACTTCCCGATGCTGCAAATCCCAATGTGATGAAGCTGAAGGGAATGGTCGAAAAGCCCGAGGCAAAAGACGCACCCTCGAATTATGCGGCGGCCGGGCGATACATCCTCGACCGCGCAATATTTGATGCATTGCGACGAATTGAACCCGGCGCAGGTGGCGAATTGCAGCTCACCGATGCCATCGCTTTGTTGATTGACGAAGGTCATCCGGTTCACGTGGTGGTTCACCGCGGAACTCGCCACGACCTCGGGAACCCGGGCGGGTACCTGAAGGCGTCGGTCGACATCGCCCTCAACCGTGAGGATTACGGCCCCGAATTGCGCGATTGGCTGGTCGAACGCCTCGGCTGCAACTGACCGCCGACCCACAACAGCACCCGGTTCAACCGCGTTTATGCGATGGCGCGCGGCGATCCCTGGATGCGAGAGAACGGAAATCGCCGACAAACCAGCTAACGTCAGTCGTCAGAACTACGACACGGCGACCCGTTGGCACGGCGAACGAGCACTATCGGGCCGCCACGGCGATTGAAGGAGGCGATCGGTGCGTTCGGTGGAAGATCACCTGAGCCGGGTGACCGCCGCGGCAGTGGCTCCCAGGCCGGTGCGCGTCGCGATCTCGGAGTCACAGGGTCTGCTGTGTGCCGAAGAGGTTGTTGCCGACAAGCCGTTGCCCGGGTTCGATCAGGCTGCCATCGACGGATATGCCGTTCGCAGTGTGGATGTGGCCGAAGCGGGCACCATCGCCGATGAGGAATCGGAGTCGCCGGGCGACCAGGTGATCGTCGTCCTGCCGGTGGTGGGGGAGTTGAAGGCGGGTTCGCGGACGCCAACACGGCTCCAGCCAAGGCAGGCGGTCAGGGTGGAGACCGGCGCTCCCTTGCCGACACTCGCCGACGCCGTGGTGCCCAAGCGGTGGACCGACGGCGGACTGCCCAAGGTCCGAATCGGTCATGCGGTACGCAGCGGGCAATACGTCCGGCACGTCGGCGATGACGTCCAGCCCGGTGACGTAGCGGTCCGAACCGGAACGATCATCGGTCCCGCGCAGGTCGGTCTGCTCGCCGCAGTCGGTCGCGACCGCGTGCTGGTGCATCCGCGGCCACGGCTTTCCGTCATCTCCATCGGCGGCGAGCTGGTCGATATCGACCGGACGGCCGGGGGCGGTCAGGTGTACGACGTCAACAGTTACGCGCTCGCCGCGGCTGCTCGTGACGCCGGCGCAGACGTCAACAGGGTCGGCATCGCCGACAGCGAGCCGTCGCAACTCCGTGAACTGGTCGAGGGGCAGCTGATTCGTTCTGAGATCGTCGTGATCACCGGCCCGGTCGGTGGGGCCGCCTCGGAATCGATTCGCGAAGCCCTTTCGGAACTGGGCGAATTGGAGATCGAACGCATTGCGATGTACCCGGCGTCGGTCCAGGGTTTCGGCCAGCTGGGCCGCGACGAGGTGCCCACCTTCCTTCTTCCTGCGAACCCGGTCTCGGCGTTGGTGGCTTTCGAAGTGATGGTGCGACCGCTGATCCGGATCGCGCTCGGCAAACGCCAACCGATGCGGCGAGTGGTACGTGCCCGCACGGTCAGCCCCATCACCTCGGTGGAGGGAAGGCGCGGATATCTGCGTGGACAGCTGATGCGCGATGAGCAGACGGGCGAATACCTCGCTCAGGTGATCGCGGCCGCAGACGGTGGATCACATCTGCTCGCGGGCTTGGCGGAGGCGAACTGCTTGGTCATCATCGAGCCGGAAGACGTTGAATTGCGCGCCGGCGATGAGGTGGACGTCGCATTCCTGGCTCAGCGGGGGTGAGAGTGCACCGTGCGCGCCTGGAGCAGGGGTGACACCGGCCGCCGTGGATGGCCGGCCAAGCTCGGGCCGATATCCGTTGCGGGAGGCGCGGTTACGGTACGTCCGGTCCGGCTGCGTGACGCCAGGGTGTGGAGCAGGCTTCGCATCGAGAACCAGAATTCGCTGTTGCCGTGGGAGCCGACGGGCGTCGGCTTGTGGTCGGCCCGGCACAACCCGGCGGCCTGGCCGGGTCTGCATTCGGTCCTGAGGGCCGAGGCAAAGGCAGGGAACATGCTGCCGTTTGTCATCGAATTGGACGGCGAGTACTGCGGACAACTGACGGTGGGCAACATTCAGCGTGGTGCGCTGCGCAACGCATGGATCGGATATTGGGTGGATGCCGCGGTCACCGGACGTGGAGTGGCAACGGGCGCACTGGCACTCGGCGTCGACCACTGTTTCGGACCGGCGGGTCTGCACCGACTCGAGGCCACCGTGCAGCCTGCCAACGCGGCGTCGCTGGCGGTACTGCACAAGGTGGGATTCCGTGACGAAGGCCTGCTCAAGCGCTACATGGACGTCAACAGCGCTTGGAGGGACCACCTGTTGCTCGCGTTGACCACCGAAGATCTCACCAGCAGTGCCGTGGACACATTGATCCGCAGCGGCCACGCCACGGCCTGAACCCCTGCGCCCACATGCCTCTCTGCTCGCGCTGGGAGGCCGCTCCTCTCCGATCACCGCGTGATCACCCACAGATGGAACGAATCGGCCGGGACATCGGCGCGTCGGCGCTGGTTGGGCAGCGGTGAGCCATAGCCTGATTCCTATCGTCTGTTACAGGTGTGACTGACGCGTACTCGACCGGCCGGTCGGGGCGAGATTGCCGACAGGAAGGAGCTGCCCATGCCGAACTCGTTGCTGTGGGTGTGTCTGGTGGCGATCTGGC
Source organism: Williamsia muralis NBRC 105860 (assembly GCF_001598915.1). Classification (GTDB taxonomy): domain Bacteria; phylum Actinomycetota; class Actinomycetes; order Mycobacteriales; family Mycobacteriaceae; genus Williamsia; species Williamsia muralis. The sequence goes on from NZ_BDAP01000007.1 coordinate 123,784, forward strand.
TCTTTGTTCTGGTGCCGATGGTGGTGAAGTCGCGTCCCACCGTGCGCAAGACAACCGACGCCGCAATGTCGACACGGGTGCTCTATCGAGGTGGCCGGGCCATCGCCAAGACCCGTCGTCGCATGGCTGCAGGCCGTCATCCGCACGATCCCGATTGGGAACCCCCGGTGCGTGAGTACCGCAAGACCGCAAAAGCAACGGCGGCAACAGATGCCGTTGACGTCGAGGACGCCACGACGACCAAGGTTTCGGCCGGCAAGTCCGAGCCTGCACCGGTCTCGGTGAAAACCGTTGCAGCTGCGGCTCAGACAAAGACTGTCGACACCAGTGACAGTGATGCCGACGCAACCACGGACGACAAGACGGTAGTGGCTGAAGCTGCCGACCTTAAGTCATCCGATCACCGCGACGCCGTTGCTGAGCGCGATGACAAAGATGCAGACGCAGATCGCGATGATCGGCGCGTCGAGGACGCAGAGCTCGACGATGCTGAGCTCGAAGACGCGGACCATGATGACGCGGACCATGATGACGCGGAGAACGACGTAGATTACGAGGACGCCGACCACGAGGTCGCCGACCACGAGGACGCGGACTACGACGACGGCGACTACGAAGACGCTGACTACGACGACGATCTCACCGACGAGGACATCAGCGCCGACGAGGCTGCGGATCAGGCGGAGCAGGACGAGGTCGCCCGGCGTGCACGTCGCGGAGGCTTCGACCCCGAGGCCGATCGCGAGCGCAGCGACAAGCGCTACCGGTTCCGCCAGCGTGTGATGGCCGTGCTCGGAGTGCTGGCGCTGCTCGGCATCGCGGCCGGCTTCTTCCTGGGTTCGGTCGGCTGGATCCTCGCCGCGGCCACGGTTGTCGCGCTGGTCGGTTACCTTGCCTTCCTGCGCCGCGCGGTGCGAAACGAACAGCGCATCCGTCGTCAGCGGATGCAGCGGCTCGCCCGGGCCAAGCGCCAGGAGGAAGAACGCCGCGCGCACCCCGAGGTCGACCCCCGGGCCGAGGTGCCCCGCAGACTCCGTCGGCCAGGCGCGATCGTGCTGGAGATCGACGACGAGGACCCGATCTTCGACCACCTGCCGCGGTTCGAGCACCGCGAAGAGGTTGTCCGTGAACCCTCGTACCGGCGGGTGGTGGGGCAGTAGTCCCGCCCTGTTAATCTTGTCGAGTCGCTCACGCGGCAAAGGGGCTATAGCGCAGTTGGTAGCGCGTCTCGTTCGCATCGAGAAGGTCAGGGGTTCGATTCCCCTTAGCTCCACAGAAACACCGAGCCCCACCGAGCCGAATACGCGCCAGTTACCTCGAAACGCTCCACCTACAGGTGGAGCGTTTCTGCGTATGTGGAGCGTTTGGCGCGGATCAGCCGCTGGGCAGGAGTGACCTGGGCTCTTTCGGGGTATCCGAAGACAAGCAGCGCCGGTCCAGACAGCGTTTTCTCGGTTGTGCGCATGTGGCGAAGGGGACCAAAAACTTCTTCTGGTCGTAGTCGTCCGCTCTGTGAGCGGTTCCGAATACCAGGAGAGGAACATACACACCCGAAAAGACGAGGTATGCATGACCGACGACTTGGTGGTTTTGGCAAGCGCTGACGGACGTCCGTGTGGGACGGCTGACCGTGCGACCGTGCACACCTCACACACCCCCTTGCATTTTGCATTCTCGTGCCACGTGGTCGACGAGGGTCGCCTGCTGATGACCCGGCGTGCACTGAGCAAGCGGACATGGCCCGGCGTGTGGACCAATTCTTTCTGTGGGCATCCGCGGCCCGGTGAATCCGTCGAGGACGCGATTTACCGTTACGCGCAACGCGAGCTGGGCATCGATGTCGAGGATCTGCGTTGCGTGCTACCCGACTTCCGCTACCGGGCCGTCGATTCCAGCGGCGTGGTGGAGAACGAGATCTGTCCGGTGTTCGTCGCGAGCCCGGTGGGGACGCTGCGACCGGACCCGGACGAAGTCGCCGAATACGCGTGGTCCGACATCTCCGATGTGTGGGCAGTTGTCGAACGTGCCCCGTGGGCCCTGAGCCCCTGGCTCGTCGAACAGATCCGGTCGATGCCCGCACCCGACCCCTACGGTCTCGACGCACATCCCAACTGGCTGCGGGCGCAGATGGAGGTCAACCGATGACCCTGCGAGCCGGTGGACCGAAAGCGAGGGCGAGTCGAATGGTGCAAACACGTGGGCGCATGGATGCGATGGCGCCGTACCTGCGGTACGACGCGGCAGCCGACGCCAGCGCGGCGCTGGTGATCCGTTGCTACTCCTCGTCTTTCGGGCTCGCGACCCGAATGCTCGGTGGGCAGGTGCGGCAAGACGTCCGCAACATCTACGCATTGGTACGGATAGCAGACGAAGTGGTGGACGCCCCCCGGCCCGGCCAGGACGGCGTCGACCGGCTGGTGGAGCTCGACAAGCTCGAACAGGACACCTTCGCGGCGATCGAAACGGGATCGAGTGCCAATCTTGTTGTTCACGCGTTCGCGAGGACCGCTCGTCGAGTCGGGATCGACAAGGAACTCGTCGCCCCGTTCTTCCATTCGATGCGCACAGACCTACAGCGCACAAAGCACGACTTCGCCAGCCTCGGGAGCTACATCTACGGCTCAGCTGAAGTGATCGGCCTGATGTGCCTGTGCGCATTCGTGGCCGGTGAACCCAACCCCTCCGGTCGTTACGCGGAGCTGGCGCCCGGCGCCCAGCGCCTCGGTGCCGCATTCCAGAAGATCAACTTCCTCCGGGACTTCGGCGACGACAGCGACGGACTCGGACGGCAATATCTTGTCGGCCTCCAACCCGACGACCTCGACGAAGAGATCTGGAGCAGCTGGCTCGACGACATCGAGATGGACCTGGCCGCGGCCGCGGAGGTCATTCCACGGCTACCGCGAGGCTCGCGCGTGGCAGTGTGTACCGCGCACGACCTGTTCGCCGAACTTACCCGGCGCCTGAGGGCGACGACGGCGGCGCAAGCTCGGCTGACCAGGGTGCGCGTGCCCACGCCGGAGAAGGCTCGCATCGCGGCCAGAGCAGCCCTGCGCCGTGGGCGACCTCACGACATCGATACGGAGAACAGCTTCAAGTGACCGCACCATCGAAAAAAGTAGTCATCATCGGCGGTGGTGTTGCGGGGCTGGCCACCGCTGCCCTGTTGGCCCATGACGGCCACGACGTCGACTTGGTCGAGAAGAACGATGATCTCGGTGGCCGTGCCGGCTCCTGGGAGCACGAAGGATTCCGTTTCGACACCGGACCGTCGTGGTGGCTGATGCCCGAGGTGTTCGACCACTTCTTCGATCTGCTCGGGACGTCCACCGAAGAGCAGGTCGACCTGGTTCGTCTCGAACCGGGCTATCGGGTGTTCTTCGAGGGCGCCGACGAGAAGATCGATGTCGAAGGTGACGAGGAACGAAACCGGGCACTGTTCGAGAGCATCGAGCCAGGTGCCGGAGCGGGCTTGGGCGATTACCTCGACTCCGCCCGGCATGCCTACGACATCGCCGTCAAACGTTTCCTCTACACGAGTTTCGATTCTCCGCGAGCCTTCCTCGGCCGAGACGTGTTGCGCAACGCGCCGAAGCTGGCCGAGCTGCTCACCAGGTCCTTGCAATCATTTGTCTCGCAACGATTCTCGGATCGACGACTGCAGCAGGTCCTCGGCTACCCGGCGGTGTTCCTCGGTTCTTCTCCGGAACGCACCCCGGCCATCTACCACCTGATGAGCTGGCTTGATCTCGCTGACGGGGTCCGTTACCCCAACGGGGGTTTCACCACGTTTGTCGACGCGCTGTCCAGGCTGGCCGCCGACAACGGGGTGCGATTGCACACCGGTACGGCAGCGACCGCAATCCTCACCCGCCCGAGGGCCGACGGCAGGCGGGGTCGCCGGGCAATCGGGCGACGCCGCGACGAGGTTGTCGGGGTGCGGGTCGCCGACGGTCATGGGACTCAACGGGATATCGCGGCCGACATCGTCGTGGGCGCCGCCGACCTGCACCACGTGGAGACCCGGCTGCTGCCGGAGCATCTGCAGACGTTCCCGCAACGGTGGTGGGACAAGGCGACTTCGGGGCCCGGCGCTGTCCTGGCGTATCTGGGTGTGCAGGGGAGTCTTCCTGAACTGGCTCATCATTCGCTGTTCTTCACCGACGACTGGACAACCAACTTCGACGCGATCTTCGAGTCCCCGACGCACATGCCGGATCCCGCATCGCTGTACGTGTGCCGCCCGTCCGCGACGGACGACTCGGTGGCGCCAGCAGATCACGAGAACATCTTCATCTTGGTGCCCTCGCCTCCGGATCCCGGTCTGGGACATGGGGGCATCGACGGTGCCGGCGCTCCCGACATCGAGAAGGTCGTGGACCAGGCTGTTGCGACGATCGCCTGGTGGGCGAACATCCCGGATCTCGCCGAGCGGATCGTCGTCCGGCGGTCGGTGGGGCCGGCCGACTTCGTCGACAACGTCAACTCGTGGTCGGGTGGTGCACTCGGTCCGGCGCATACATTGCGGCAGAGTGCGTTTCTGCGCGCCACCAACCGCTCCCACAAGGTCGAGGGCCTGTTTTATGCCGGGTCGAGTACCCGCCCCGGCATCGGTCTGCCGATGTGTTTGATCAGCGCCGAGCTCATCCGCAAACGCCTCAAGGGAGATCGGACCGTCGGTCCATCACACTGACATCTGCCCGTCACACTGACGCGCCTTGCCGAAGAGATCGCTCAGGCTTGGCGCCAGACGCACTTCTCGATGAGGGTGGTCAAAGCCTGCCGGGTCACGGCGTCCACCGGTAGTGTGTCCACGATTTCTATAGCGTCGCTGGTGAGTTCGCCGATCCGCGCTTCGATGGCCTGATCGGCGCGGGTCTCGGTGAGCACCGAACGCACGGCCTCGAGGTCGGCGTCGGTCAGTTCGGGATTGCCCAGCGAGCGCCTCAGGATGTCTTTCTGCGCGTTGTCGGCGCGCGATTCGGCGACTGCCATCAGCAGGGTGCGCTTGCCTTCACGAACATCGTCGATCGCTGGTTTACCGGTGATCTGAGGGTCGCCGAACACACCCAGGAGATCGTCACGCAGCTGGAAGGCTTCGCCGGCGGTCAGCCCGATCTGGTCGTAGAGGTGCAGGAGCGTGTCATCGGCACCGGCGATCGCGCCACCGAGTCGGAGCGGATGGCTGATCGTGTACTTGGCGCTCTTCAATCGCAGGATGAGGTCGGCGCGGCGGCGGGAGGTGGCGGCCTCGGTCTGGCTGAGCATGTCGAGGTATTGGCCCGCATAGGCCTCGTCGCGCATCTGCGACCAGATCGCCCGAACCGCGCGGCGTGACCTCGGATCGAGAGCGTCGGTGGCCATCGCGGACAAGTCGTCGGACCACGACAGGCACATGTCGCCGACCAGGATGGCAGCCGCCGAGCCGTGTTCGTCACCGTCGCCGAGTCGTTGCTGGCGCGCGTGTTCGGCCGTGAAGTGGCGGTGCATCGTGGGCAGGCCGCGCCTGGTGTCGCTGTTGTCCATCAGGTCGTCGTGCACAAGTGCGGCGAAGTGGAAGAGCTCGATCGCCGCTGCCATCTCGGCGACGCCGGCAGCCAGTTCGCCTCCGGTCACACCGTACGAACCCCACATGCAGAACTGAGCGCGCAGCCGTTTCCCGCGGTCCAGGCTGTCGGTGACAGCCGTGGCCAGGGGTGTGACCTCCGCGCTCAGATCGCTCATCGCGGCCGAGTGGTCGGAGACATGGGCGGTGAGCACGGCGTTGACAGCAGTGACGATCTCGTGGCTTCGGTCCTGGAGCAGATCGTTCGAGATCGGCGCCTCGGTGTGGTGATCTACTGACGTCATGTGGCGTTCTCCGTCCCCGAGCGGCGATCAAACTGTTGAGTCGTTGCATTGGTTGCTTCGGAACAGAACACGAATCGGATGGGTGGTCGGCGCATCGACTGATGGCCGGTTTACACAGGCAACCGTTCCCGCAGGCGATCAGGTCACTGAGCTTCGGGCACGCGGGCCGTGACGAGCCAGGCCCGCGCGTCGAACCAGACACCGTCTGCACGTTGGTGGCTCGCCAGCATGTCGCGCAAACGCCCCGTCGCCTGTTCCGCCTCGGGCGGACTCAGCCGTGCCATCGTGCCGGCAACGTTCCCGAAGCCACCGACCCAATCGAGGGCGGCGTGGACATCTCGGCCGTAGAAGACCGGCTCATGGACGCCGTCGACGACGACGTCGACAAACCCGGCATCACTCATGATCGCCGTGACGGTTGATGGATCGGCGAGTGAGAACGCATCGGGTACCTGACCGGGGCCCGACGGGCCGGTCGCGGCGAGGGCACGGGCGATGGCCGAGCTCCATTCGTTGTGCTCGCGTGCCTGCCACACGAGCATGGCCAGTCGCCCGCCCGGCCGTATCGCGCGTCCGATGTTGGTGAACGCTGCGACCGGGTCGCCGAAGAACATGGTTCCAAAGCGGCTGATCGCCACATCGAAGCCGCCCGGTGTGAACGGGTGGGTCTGTGCGTCCGCGACCTCGAACGTCACGGTTGAAAGTCGCTCGGCATCAGCGATTTCGCGGGCTCGCTCGATGGCGGATTCGGAGATGTCGATCCCGAAGGCATTGCCGGCGTGAGCTGTTCGCGCCCCCTGACGCGTGGAGTGTCCGGTTCCACACCCGATGTCGAGAACGCGGTCGCCGGCTCTGATCGCGCAGGCCCGATGCAGTGGTTCGTCGTAGAGCGACAATTCGGCGTCGTAACCGTCGTAGATGTCTGTCATGGCAGCACCTGGCCGCTGGTCTCCTGCCCGACGCTCGCAGGCGCCAGGCCCTGCTCGGCCGCGTAGGTGTGGAGGCGGGCTGCCAAGTCGAGTGGTCGACTGAGCGCGGGGGTGTGTCCGCCGTCCATCTCGTCCGGGGTGATGCCGAGTCGCTCGGAGACCACCCGGCGTAGGTAGGCAGCAGGGAACACCCGGTCCTCCCGGCAGATCAGCACTCGGGTGGGGACATCAGGCCAGGCGCGCAGAGGTGTCGGTTCCTCGGCCCGCGCCTCGGACTCATCGCGACCTTTCGCCACGGCCTGCGCGGCCAACTCCGGCGGCACGTCGTGATAGAACAGCGCGACAACATCGTCGTAGTGCGTGCGCTTTTCGTCGCCGAGGCGGGTGTTGGTGAAGTAATCGCCGGGTGCCTCACCGGCGGTCGGGATCATCGGCGCGACCAGAACGAGCAACTCGACGGCGACCCGCTCACAGACGAGGGGAGCGGTGAGTCCGCCCGCCGAATGCGCGACGACAACGATGTCGGACCGATCGCTCACCGCAGTGGCAATCGTGTCGGCATACTCGGCGACGCCGGCAGAGCCGTCTCCGCAGGGCAGATCAGGTGCCACGGTGTCGTGTCCCCGCGTGCGTAGATCGGATTCCACGAGGTGCCAATACCAGCCGACATCCCCGGCCCCGTGGATGAACGCAAAGGTGGCCACGGCTTCCTTCCTCGGCTCGATCGAAGTGCGTCCCGGCCCTGCACCCACGTTGCCGGTTCATGGCGTACGCCACGGTGCGGTCGGGTTTGCGAGTCGCAGATCGGAGGTATCAGTACTCATGCGGCCCGTGTTTTCCCGTGAAGAAGCGTATGCCGGTTGGTCGCGTCTGCATGGCGGTATCGATCCCCGGAGTTCGATGTGGATCAGCGGCTGGGTTCGTATCGCTCACACATGCGCCACCCCGTTGGTGCGCGCAGGTGTCAGCCCCAGCACGGTCACGGTCGCGGGAGTCGCGGTCATGGCGGCCGTTCCGCTGATCGCCTCGGCCGGTGCCGCGTGGCCCATGGTGGCCATGCTCGTGATCCTCGTCGGCGCTGTGCTCGACGGTGTTGACGGAGCGATCGCGGTACGCGCAGGCAAGGCGTCGCGGTGGGGCCGGGTGCTCGACCCGTTCGCCGACCGCTGTTCGGACCTGTTGCTGATCCTCACGCTGGTTGTCCTCGGTGCCCCTGCGTGGCTCGGGGTTTCGCTCGCTCTGCTCACGTTGCTGCTCGAGTCGGTACGTGCGCACGCGCAGGCCACCGGGATGGAGGGGCCTGGAGTGCTGACGTGGTGGGAGCGTCCATCGCGGGTGATAGTCGCATCCTTCGCCACCGCCACCAGCGCGATCGAGTGGGGTGCCAGGCGCTCGGGGATCGACGTGCTGCCGGCCCTCGACGGCGTCACCCTCGTGACCATCTACTCCATCATCGCAACCGTGTTGGCGGTTGCGGGCCTTGCGCAGTTACTGGTCGCTGTTCACTCGGAACTCGAGGACTGACTGCCCTCAGCGTCCCCGATCATGTCGGCGACGATCTTGGCCGACATCATCACCAACGGCAGGCCGCCGCCCGGATGGGCCGAGCCGCCGACGAGGAACAGGCCAGGAACGGGCGATCTGTTGGCCGGCCGCAAAAATGCCGCCATCGCACCATTGGACGACGTGCCGTAGATGGAGCCGCCCGGTGTCATCGTCCGTCGCTGCAGATCGGCCGGGCTGATGATCACCCGGTTCGTGACCTCGCCACGTACATCCAGCCCGCGGTCGGCCATCAGGTCCAAGATCTGGTCGGCGTACCGGTCGCCCAGGCCGGGGGCGTCCCAATCGGTACCCGATTCGGGGTCGTGCGGAGGCGCGTTGACAAGAACGAACCACGCACCCGCGCCCTCGTGCGGAACGATCGCCGGGTCGGGGGGAGCGCTGACATAAATCGTCGGACGAGGAACCGGACGGGCCCGACCATGACGGCCGAAGACCGCGTCGAACTCGTCGTCGTAGTCTTCGGCAAACATCACATGGTGGTGTGGCTGACCGGCAGGGGCGTTCTGCAATGCCAGCAGGATCACGAAGCCGGACAGCGAACGGGTGGTGCGGCGCAGGCGCCATCGCGCCTGCCGGATCGGCCAACGGCGGGCCGTGAGCAACGTGTTGTAGACCTGGTGTGCATCGGCGTTGGCCACCACCGCATCCGCGGAGATGACCCCGCCGTCGTCGACCCGAACACCGGTGACACCTGTTGCGTCCGAGACGATCTCGGTGACCTTCGTACCAAGACGTACGTCGACGCCCAGGGTCAGCGCGCGATCGAGTAGCGCAGCAGCGATACGCCCCAGACCCCCGGCCACGTACCAGGATCCAAAAGCCTGCTCCGCGTACGGCACGCTCGCCAGCGCGGCCGGGGCACGGCGGGGATCAGACCCGGTGTACGTCGCGTATCGGTCGAGCAACATCCGTAGGCGGGGATCGGACAGATACGATTTGCCGATCCCGCGCAACGACCGCCACGGTGCCACCGCCGCGAGCTCATCCAGGTGGCGGGAGAGTCCGAGCATCGTGCGGACGTCGATCGGTGATTCCAGGAACGGGATGCGGGTGACGTCCCAGATCCGTTGGGCACGCTCGGAGAATGCACTCCACTGTGCGCCTCGGCCATCGCCCAGTGCCGCGTCGAGCGCGGCGGGGATGTCGCGCATCTCTCCGGGGAGATCGAGGACGGCGCCATCGGGGAAGGTGTACCGGCAGGCGATGTCGAGGCGTTGCAGTCCGAGTTCGTCGGATGCCGAGCCGCCGCCGGTTGCGGCGAACAGATCGTCGAGGACCTGGGGGAGAGTCAACAGGGATGGGCCCGTGTCGAACACGAAGTCGTCGATCTTCTCCACACCGAGCTTGCCGCCGACCGTGGCGGCTTGTTCGACGAGGGTGACAGCGTGCCCCTGTGCCGCCAGACGTGTTGCTGCGGCCAATCCGCCCACACCCGCTCCGACAACAACGATGTGGCTCAAGCTTTTTCCTCCGGATCATTGCTGGTGTGGTCGGGTTCGGCCCCACGCCGGCCGTCCACCACGGTGTCGAGGGATCGTGTCACCGCCCACCCCATGATCACCACCATATGCAGGATCCAGAGCCACAGACCGACCGCGACCACACCGCCGATGACATCGAGACCCGCGTAGGGGATCCCGACGTCGATGGGCAGCGACAGGAACAACGCGAAGCCCTGGAGGAATCCGGCCATGAACGACGCGGTGGTGACTGCGCCGACCGCTGCCACCCACCATCTCGGGTTGCCCGGTGTCACAGCGCGATACACCCAGACGAGTGCCACCGAGAGCACCAGCCACGTGGCGAGGAAGCCGATCCAGGTGCGGAAGATCAGGTCGCCCGCGCTGCCTGTGCCACCGCCCTCGGGTGCGAAGGTGACGAGCTGCTCGCCCACGGTCCGGAACACCAGTCCGAAGACCGGTATCGCGATGAGCAAGGCCAAAACGCGGGCCCGGGCTCTCCATCCGGTGAACCGGTCGGGTTCGGGCGAGATTGCCAGACACGCGCGCCGCAGACCTTCGCCGTAGAACGATGCCGGGAACAACAGGACAAGTGCTTTGAGTGGGTCCATCTGTACCCCGGCCTCGACCAGTGCGTCGTACGCCGGTCGTGCCCCCATGTCAGGCGGGATGAGGACCCGCAGCGCCAGCAGCTCCTGCTGTGCCTGCAGGTCGGGTTCGAACCACGTGGTGCTCCACATCGCGAGCAGGAACCAGGGGACGATGGCGATCGCTGCGAAGTAGGTCAGCGTGGCGGCAGCACCGGCGATGTCGCCGCCGGCCAGACGTCGTCTCGCTCCGCGGAGAACAACGGCGGTCTCGCCGGTCAGTGTGCGCAGATCGATCACGGCGCCCACTGCGCGGCTCGACTGAACGGCTGCACATCCACCCTGATCAGCGAGGCGTGATGGGCGGCTCGGTGGACCAGGGGAAGTTGATCCAGCGGTCGGTGTACCGCCAGGTGTAGTCGGCCTTGATCACCGATGCGGGCTTCTCGTACAACACCGCCGTCCGTACCTCGGAGGCGTGGTTGCGACAGAAGGTGTGTACGAGTTCCAGTGTCTTTCCACTGTCCGCGACGTCGTCGACGACGAGTACGGTCAGGCCGTCCAGTTCGGTCGCATCGAGGATGGGCGGGAGTATCACCGGTTCGTCGAGCGTGGTGCCCACACCGGTGTAGAACTCGACGTTCATCGTGAACAGTGATTTGCAGTCGAGCGCGTACGCCAGCGCCCCGGCAGGCACCAGGCCCCCGCGCGCGATACCGAGCACCACGTCGGGCGCGAACCCGGAATCGGCGACCGTCTGAGCGAGGTCACGACTCGCCGCCCCGAACAGATCCCAGGTGAGTACTTCGCGTTCGCTCATCGAGCCATGGTCGCACGCAGGCGCAGACGATGTCAGCGCCAACCGAGGGCGGGGGCGACGTGCGTCAGGATCGATTCGATGACGTGTGCGTTGTAGTCGGCACCGAGCTGGTTCGGCACGGTGAGAAGGAGGGTGTCCGCTGCAGCGATGGCCTCGTCCTCGCGGAGCTGTTCGATCAACCGGTCTGGTTCGTCGGCATAGCTCCGGCCGAATCGCGCCGTGGTCCCGTCGATGATGCCCACCTGATCGGCATCTTGTCCGCCACGCCCGAAATAGGCGCGGTCCCGATCGTCGACAAGGGCAAAGATGCTGCGGCTGACGGACACTCGCGGCTCGCGCTTGTGTCCGGCCGACTTCCAGGTCTCGCGGAAACGCTCGATCTGTTCGGCCTGCAGTTGATGAAAGGGCACTCCGGTGTCTTCGGTCAGCAGGGTTGAACTCATCAGGTTCATCCCTTGCTCGGCTGTCCACTCCGCGGTGGCCCGTGTACCGGCGCCCCACCAGATGCGGTCTCGCAAGCCTGGCGATTGGGGCTCGATGCCCAGCAGGCCAGGGGGATTGGGGAACATCGGCGACGGGTTCGGTTGGGCGAACTTGGCGTTGTCGATGACCTTGAGGAAGACATCGGTGTGCTGGCGGGCCATGTCCGCGTCCGAGGCGTCCTCATTCGGCGCATAGCCGAAATACCGGTAGCCATCGATCACCTGCTCGGGCGAACCACGGCTGATCCCGAGCTGCAGTCGGCCGCCCGAGATGAGATCCGCAGAGCCGGCGTCCTCAGCCATGTACATCGGGTTCTCGTAGCGCATGTCGATGACGCCGGTCCCGATCTCGATGCGGCTGGTCCGCGCGCCGACTGCGGCTAGGAGTGGAAATGGCGACGCCAGCTGCCGAGCGAAGTGATGCACACGGAAATAGGCGCCATCAGCGCCGAGTTCCTCGGCCGCGACCGCGAGATCGATCGACTGCAGCAAAGTGTCTGCGGCTGACCGGGTCTGCGAACCGGGTGAATCCGACCAGTGCCCGAACGACAAGAATCCGATGTTCTTCATGACACTGTAAATGAAACCACGGTCCGTTTAATTCCGCGCCATGGCCCCGTACAGAAGACGCCGACAACAAGACGCCGGCAACGACGGGGCTGATCGGTCTCTTCGACCGCTCGTCGTTGCCGGCGCCCATGCACCAAATGGTGGTCAGCCGAGGTCGCCGAGGATCCTCTGCGCAAGCGGAGCGGACGACGCTGGGTTCTGGCCCGTGTAGAGGTTGCGATCCACGACGACCTTGGGTGCCCAGGGCTCGCCCTCCTGGTAGTCGACGCCGAGATCGATCAGCCGGTCCTGGAGCAGCCAGAGGGCCTTGTCGGCCAGGCCTGCCTGGGTTTCCTCGGCATTGGAGAAGCCCGTGGCCTGGTAGCCGGCGAAAGTGAACGACCCGTCATCGCGGGTGGCGGCCAGCAACGCTGCGGGAGCGTGGCACACCACGCCCAGTGGTCGCCCGGAATCGATGGCGTCGGTCAGCAGTCGACCGGACACCTCGTCGACCGCGAGGTCTTCCATGGGGCCGTGACCACCGGGGTAGAAAACTGCCACGTAGTGGCTCAGGTCAACGTCGTCGAGAGAGATCGGATGCTTCAGTTCTTCATTCGACTCGAGTTTCGCGGCGATCGCGTCGGCCTTGTCCTGCCCACCGTTGGCGTCGGCGGCCAAGCTGCCCTGGTCCACCCCAGGCACCTTGCCGCCTGGGGTTGCCACCACCACCTCGTGGCCGGCGTTCGTGAACTCCTCGTAGGGCGCCACGAACTCCTCGGCCCAGAAACCGGTCGGATGCTTGCTTCCGTCCTTCAGGGTCCAATGATCGGCGGCGGTCATCACGAACAACACCTTTGCCACAACATGCTCCTTTGCACTTTTGTCCGGTTCAGCCGTCTGTTCATCGGCCTTGTGGTGCAAGTCCGGACCCCCGGCGGGTTATTCCACGGGTACCCGCGCCGCGAGTTGTGAATCGCTCTTGAGCCGCCCGCCCATGTTGACCGCCACCAGTCCCGACAGCAGCACAGCCGCGCCCGCCAGCTGGGCGACGGTCATGGTCTGGCCCAGCAGCCACCACGACACCACCGCGGACGACAGCACCTCGATGAGCGCCACGAACGAGGCGGGAGTGGCGCCGAGGAGCCGAACGGCATGTACGCCGGTGACGTACGCGAGGCTGGTGGAGATCCCGGCTATCGCCAGTGCGACCACCCACCAGGGCACCGAGGTGTCGGCGAGCACGGTGGACCCGGTGCCCGCGGCCATGGGCAGCAGACCCAGCGCGCCGGCGATGCAGATCACCGCTGTACCGAGCAGCAATCCACCGGTGGTCAGGGCCAATGGCTCCACGCTCTGACCCGATTTGCCGAAATCCTCGGTGGCCAGGATGAAATAGGCCGCGAGCCCGACGCCGGCGATGACGGCCCACACGAATCCGACGGGGTCGATGTCACCGATGTCGCCCCCGCCGACGATGACCATCACAAGCCCGGCAAGTGCGATGACACAGCCGATACCGGTCAAGGTCGTCGGCGTGCGTCCTCGGATGAGCCAGTCGTACGCCACGACGAGGATCAGCCCCGAGTATTCGATGAGCAGGGCAACCGGCACGTCGAGGTATCGGACCGCGTTGAAGAAGCTGAGTTGGACGACGGCGACGCCGAGGATGCCGTAGGCGATCACGAGCATCGGCGATCGGGCCCACTGGGCAAACAGGTTGCGGCGCAGCAATATCAGCGGAACGAGGAGTAGGAGCGAGCCGGCGCCCAGCCGTACGGCCGTCACCGCGGCCGAGGACCAGCCGCTGTCGATCAGTCCCTTGGCGAGCGGTCCCGAGGTGCCGAACGACACGGCCGACGTCACGCCCATCACCAAGCCGAACCCGGGCAGGGTGCGCGCATCAACGAACTTCAAGATTCCTCCGATGAGGGTGACAGGAGTAAAACTGTTTACACTCATGACAGCTAAACGGATTGCTGGTAAGGAGTCAAATGCTATTTGCTCATGACACCGATGTCGCGTTGGTGGCCACTGCCGCGTTGATCAACACCGGCCGCGACGACGTCGACACGCTGAGCACCACCGGCGAGCTCCGCGACTTCCTCGACGACCAGGGCTACACGGGCCGCCGGGACGGTGACGCCGCCGAACTCGATGCCGTGCGAGCACTGCGCACCCGGCTCGACACCCTCTGGCAACTCGGGATCGATGACGCGGCGCACGAGGTGAACGTGATGCTCCGAGAGGCGGACGCCCGGCCGTACCTCACCCGCCACGACGGTTGGGATTGGCATATCCACGTCACCGAACCCGAGGCGCCACTGGCCGACCGGATGGCCGCAGAGAATGCGATGGCGTTGATCGACCTGATCCGCACCGATCAGCTGAGCCGACTGAAGACATGCGCGGGAGAGGGTTGCCGGCTCGTCTTCATCGACTTGTCCCGCAACCGATCTCGTCGATTCTGCAGTGATGGGGGATGTGGCAACAGGGCCCACGTCGCGGCATACCGCAGGCGCCGGGCCGAACAGGACTGATCGGGGCCGATCAGAGGCGGAACAGCATCGTCTCCGCAGTCAGGCCGGGCCCGAATGCCATCGCACTACCCATCCCGGTCGGGCCTCCCGCGGCTGCCCGTTTCATCATCTCGGCGAGCACGAACAGCACGGTGGCCGACGACATGTTGCCGTAGTTGTCGAGCACGTACCGCGACACCTCCAAGGCGGAGGGCTCGAGTTCGAGTGCGTTCTCCACCGCGTCGAGAATGGTGCGGCCCCCCGGGTGGATCGCCCAGAGATCGATGTCGCCGGGGGTGCGCCCGGCAAGGATGAGTTTGAGGTTCTCCTGGTTCAGTGCGCGGCCCAACTGCCCGGGGACCTTGCCGGAAAGAACCATGTCGTAGCCGGCGTTGCCGATGCGCCAGGTGATCAGATCCCGCGTATCGGGAACCATGACCTGTTTGAACGAGTCGAGCTCGATGCCCGATCGATCGGCCGAGATGACGGCGGCGGCACACCCGTCCCCGAAGATCAAGAACGACAACATCGATTCCAGGCTCTTGGGCTGCTGCATGTGGACCGAGCACAGTTCGACACTCACGAGCAGGACTTTCGCCTGTGGGTTCGCGCGGACGATGTTGTCGGCGGTCTTGAGTCCGGTGATACCGGCGAAACAGCCCATGAAGCCGATCTGGGTGCGGTCGACGTTGGGGCTGATGCCACAGGTCTTGATGATGTCGTAATCGATTCCCGGAGAATAGAATCCGGTACAGGTGACGATCACCAGGTGGGTGATCTCGTCGGCCGCGTCACCGAGATCGAGGCCTTCAACGGCCTTGCGTGCCAGTTTCGGGGCCTTGTCCTCGTACTCGACCATGCGTGTCTCGGTGTCGACCGAGCTCGGGTTTCCACCGTAGAAGGTGATCGGGTCCTCCACCGCGGACCACCGATGAGAGATCTGGGCACGCTCTGCCATCCGCCGGAACAACAGCATCTTGCGCCGTTCCTCGATCAGTTCGGGCGCGTGGTCGACGAAGATGTTGTGGACATCGAGGTCGGGTACAGCGGTGCTGATCTGGTTGACAAAGGCAGTAGCCATGAGATGAAGTCCGAATCTTGTCTCAAAAGAACTGGGGCAGTCGTTTTCTCGCATCCGTGCGAACGTCGTGACTGACGCAAACGTAGGTCCGATCGGGTGCCACCGCAACCGTGAGGCGCCGGTTCGACCGTGATTTTCAGGAGATCTTCAGGGCGTGTCGTTCAGCCGCTCGACCTTTGGGCTGCCGATCTGTCGCGGCGACGTCGACGATGGTGCTCTTGTGGCAACATCGGGAGTTCGGTGGGGCTGGAAGGACGAGGTTCGCAGGTGCCCGGTGTCTTGTTGTGCAGTGCGCCGCTGACAGGCCATGTGGCGCCGATGATCGCCATCGGCCGACAACTCCGACTGGACGGCTGGACCGTTGTGGTTCTCACCGGCAGCCGCTTTCGCCGCCGCATCGAAGAGGCAGGACTGGCACACGTCCCGCTTCCTGCATCGTGTGACTTCGATGACCGCGACCTCGACCGGGTCTTTCCCGGCCGCCACCGTATGCCCGGCGTCCTGCGGTCGCGTTTTGACCTCGAGCATCTGTTCGCAGCAAAGATCGCCGACCAATACCGAGCGCTGTCGGCGTTCTTGGACGAGACCGACGTCGATGTGGTGTTGGCCGAAAACCTGTTCCTGGGCGTTCTCCCACTGCTACGGCGGGCCGGCCGGCGGCCGAGAGTCGGTTCGGTCTGTACGTCGCCGTTGATGGTGAACAGCCAGGACACGGGTCCGTTCGGGCCAGGGATCCCGCCGTCGACCACACGCCTGGGCATGATGCGCAACCGAATGCTGACCGTGGGCGCCGAACACCTCGTGCTGCGCCGGGTGCAACACCTCGCCGACACCGCGGTGCGTGAATGCGTCGGGCACGGTGCCGGCGCGTTCATCCTGGATTGGCCACTGCTGGCAGACGACATCTTTGTGCTCACCACGCCATCGTTCGAATACCCGCGACGGGACCTGGCCGGCCGACTCGATTTCGTCGGACCGGTTCTCGATCCGGTTGGCAGCCAGCATGATCCGCCGGAATGGTGGCCTGAGGTGACCGGCTCGAGGCGAGTCGTGGTGGTGACGCAGGGCACCCTCGACAACGGTGACCTGAGCAAGCTGGTGGAACCGACCCTGGCCGGTCTGGCGGACATGGATGCCGTGGTGGTCGCTGCAACAGGTGGCAAGTCGCAATCCTCGGTGCGGGTTCGAACGGCCAATTCGATCGTCACGGAGTTCGTTCCGTTCGATCTCATGCTGCCGAAGGCAGACGTGCTGGTCACCAACGGCGGCTGGGGCGGGGTGCACTACGCCTTGAGGCACGGCGTTCCGATGGTGGTTGCCGGGACAACCGAGGACAAGAACGAGGTCGCCGCCCGAATAGTCCGGTCCGGGTGTGGGATTCGGCTCCGATCGGCGCGACCGCGAGCGATTCGTCGCGCGGTCGAGACGGTGCTCTGCGATCCGGGGTACCGTCGGCGTGCTCGTGAACTGGGTGATGAGATCGCGCAGCTCGACGGGCCGGCCAACATCAGCCGGGCGCTCACCCGGCCGCCTCGGGGACAAGCGCGGTCGGCCGGATGACAACGGTGCCGGTGGTGGTGGTCGGGGCCGGACCGACGGGTCTGACCGCGGCCTGCCTGCTGGCCGCACACGGCGTTGATTGTGTGGTCGTCGAACGACGGCGGGGTGTGCATCCGTTGCCTCGCGCTGTCCACCTCGACGACGAGGTCTACCGGATACTGCAAAGTGCCGGCGCCGCAACCGAGTTCGCGTCCAGCGGGCGAGCCGCACATGGCTTGCGCTTGGTGAATCCGCAGGGCCGGGTGTTGATGGAGTTCGCACGTGATCGCACCGTGGGTCACAGCGGCTGGCGTGAGACCACGATGTTCGATCAGCCGGACCTGGAACGGGCACTGCGCTGCGCCCTGGCCGAACACCCGGGAACCCAGGTGATGGAAGGCTCCGTCGTAGAGGCGATCACACCCGGAACCGACGGGGCGGTGGTGAGCGTCCGACGGGACTCTGGTGCCCGCGCCACGCTGCACGCACGCTATGTCCTCGGTTGCGATGGCGCTTCGAGTGCGGTGGCGCAAGCCATCGGAGGGGCATGGCGCGACCTGCGATTCACCCAGGAGTGGCTGGTCGTCGATGTCCGTACCTCCCACGAGGTGACGATGTGGCCGGGCGTGCACCAGGTCTGCGCCGGGTCTGGAGCATCGACGTTCATGCGAATCGGAGCTGACCGGTACCGGTGGGAGTTTCGGCTCCCGACCGATCTGGACCGCGAACCGGACGCGCTCTGGGCACTCGGTGAGATTCGGAGGTCGCTGCCCGACAGCTGCGACATCGAGGTGGTCCGGACGGCGCGATACCGGCACGCCGCGCGGGTGGCACGGCGTTGGCGCGCAGGCCCACTGTTCATCCTGGGCGATGCCGCACATCTCACCCCGCCCTTCATCGGTCAGGGACTCGGCGCAGGACAACGCGATGCGATGAACCTCACCTGGAAGCTCGCTGCCGTACTCGACGGCCGCGCGGACGACCGTCTGTTGGACAGCTACCAGACCGAACGCGCACCGCATGTCCTGCGGTCGGTGGTCGCGGCAACAGCGATCGGCAGGGCCATGTCCATCGAGCCCGGACCGGGCAGAGCGGCCGTGGACGCGGTGTTGCGTGGGCTCGGCGGTGCGCCAGGTGCCGCGACCATCGGGCCGCGGCTGATCTATCCGCGGGTCGGCAGAGGAGGCGTGCCCGCACGGGAGCGCATCCGACGGGGGAGTGGTCGACTCGGTGCGTTGTTCCCCCAATTCGTCCTGCGCTCCGGCCCCGGCGGTGAGATGGTGGCCGGCTCCGACGACGTGCTGGGGCTCGGCCCGGTGCTGGTGCACCACGGTCGGTTCACCGACGAGCTGGCCGACCACACGGATGCCGTTGGCGCACGCAGAGTGGCGGTCGGCGAATTCGGCCCGGCCGCACCCCAACTCACCGAGTGGCTTCGCAGCGGCCAGCTCAACGCCGTTCTCGTTCGACCCGACCGGGTGATCGCTGCCGTGGAGTCGACGTCCGGCCGGGTCACCGCGTTCAGGACATGCGCGTTCGGGACATGATCGTGAATGTCGCAGCCCGCGGCGTGCACTGCGCCCATGGGTGCCGCTGGTAAGTTCCTGCCGTGGGTCTGACGAGGCGAGCGGTTGCACTCGCCGCACTGGTTGTGGCCCTTGTGCTCGCCGGCTGCGGCGGCGATGCCATCTCGACATCGAACGGCGAGGAGACGAGCTGGACCAACCCGGCGCATCTACCGTTCCCGGGCCCAGGTGACGTGGTCGAGGTGACGGACTGGGTGTCCGGTGGCGCCGAGGCTACGCAGGTGTCCGGCAAGCGGATCCTGTACCGATCCACCGACATCGAGAACCGGCCGATCGTCGTCTCGGGAACCGTGTTCGTGCCGTCGGGGGAGGCGCCGGAGGGCGGTTGGCCGATTCTTGCGATCGGACATGGGTCCACCGGGATCAACGTTGACTGCGCACCTTCACTCACCCCGGACCTGTATGGCCTGCTCCGGTTGGTCCGCAACTACCTGCGTGCGGGGATGGCCGTCACCTTCGCCGACTACTCCGGGCTCGGCACGCCGAGTGGACCCCACCCCTATCTCGACCCGTATGCGGCGGCCCGAACGGTGATCGACTCCGTACGCGCCATCCGACACGTCTTCCCCAGCATGTCGTCGACATGGGCGACCTACGGCATCTCTCAGGGTGGAGCAGCCAGCTGGGCGGCCGACGAGCTCGCGGCGGACTATGCGCCGGAACTCCGCCTTGTCGGAGCTGTTGCACAGGTTCCGTCGACGGACAAGACCCCGATGGTGGATCTGGCCGCTGCCGGCACCTTGACCCTCGAACAACAGGGCATCCTCCAATGGCTGGAGGAGTCGTTGGCGCGCAGGCATGCCGATTTCGACCTGAACAACTACCGTCAGGGTGGCCTTGCGGAGCGGTGGACCGATCTCAGTGGCTGCGGGCGGTCGAACGCGCGCGAGCGGGCGCTACGGCAGATCTCTGCCTCCGAGTTCACGCCGTCGAGTCCTGCCGCCGCCGAACGCTTGCGCACGTTGCTGCAGTCGATGGCGTTGCCGCGCACACGGTTGTCGGCCCCGCTGTACGTCTTGTACGGCGGCGCCGACCGGTTCAATGCCCCCGAGTGGATCACCGCCGGAATCCGGAAGGCGTGCGAACTCGGTGGCCCGATCACCATCACCTACAGCCCCGGGGCCGGGCACGGCAATGTGGACACGAGCGGCATCGCGCGGTACCTGGCCGACCGGGTCGCCGGCGGGCCGGTGCGCGATGACTGTCGTCGATGACCACCCTCTCGAACATCGCGACGAACAAGTGGCTTGTCCTCGGCTGCGCCATCGTCAGCGAGGTCAGTGCCACCCTTGCCCTGCGGGCGTCGGTGGACGACGCGCGGTGGCTGGTTCTGGTGGTCGCCGGATACCTCGGAGGGTTCGCCTTCCTCGCGCTTGTCCTGCGGGCCGGGATGCCGGTGGGGGTTGCCTACGGGATCTGGGCGGCCGTGGGGGTTGCACTCACCGCGGTGCTGGCCGCTCTCATCTTCGGTGATGCGTTCACCGTGGGCATCGGAGTGGGTATCGCGATCGTGATCGGTGGAGTCCTCCTGGTCGAATTGGGCTCGCACGGCGGCCATGAGACGGCGGACGAACCCAAGGCGCCCGAATGACGTGGACGTACCTGATGATCGCGATCGTCTTCGAGGTCGCGGGCACGCTCTCACTGCGAGCGTCGGACGGCTTCCGCAAGATGATCTGGCTGATTCCGACCGTCGTCGGTTATCTGGTTGCGTTCGGCGCCCTGTCGCTGACCTTGGCCGGCGGCATGCCCGTCGGTGTGGCCTACGGGATCTGGGCCGCGTGCGGCGTCGCGTTGACCGCGGTCGTGGCGAGGTTGGTCTTCAAGGACCCGCTGACCTGGGTGATGGGTGCAGGCATCGTCCTGATTGCCTGTGGCGTCCTGGTCATCGAACTGAGTTCGTCGCACCACTGACGGTTCGCAGGCCTTGCGCCGCCGGACAATTCGTCGAGGACGCGGCCCCGGGTACCGAACCCGGAGCCGCGCTGTGACCACGCGCTGGAACCACGCGCTCGAACTATTTCGCGAAGTTCGCACTGATCCGCTGGTGCAGATAGTCCTTCGCGGTGATCGGCGGGTACTTACCGCTGGGCCCCTCGATGACAACCTCGCTGTTGGCCTGGGCGAAGAAGGCGATGGAATACCGCGCACCACGGTCGTCCCCGGCCCCGGGGCTGCGCACCCGATGAAAGTTGGACGGTAGTACGTCGTCGCTCCACCGCATCAGCATGTCCCCGATGTTGCAGGTGATCGCATCGTCGGAGGGTTCAACCGACGTCCATTCCTGTGAATCCATCTCCTTGCCCGGGCACACCTGCAATCCGCCTTGGCCGTTTCGCTGGAAAAGCAGTGTGAGGCAGTCGAAATCGGTGTGCGCTCCCGCTCGCCACATCCCGGTCAGTTCGGCGTCCTGCGGGACCGCGAAGTAGTGCAGCAGACGCAGGGTGCTCTGGTAGGTGGCCGATGTCGGGTCGTGGGCCGCCGCGAAGAAGTCACGGTGGAAACCCATCTTCTCGGCGAACAGCGACAGCAGATCCATCGCCAGGCGCCAGCATCTGGCTTCGAAAGCCTTGATGGTGTCGGTGAACCCGACGAGTTCGTCGTCGGACGGCCAGAGTCCATCCATATTCGAGAGGGTGACCTGGTAGGACTCCTTCTGGTCCGGGGTTCCCACCGACGGCCGAACCTGGGTCATGCTCTCCCATCCGGAGTTGAATCGTTTCGGATAGCGGGCCTTGACCTCGGCCGGCAGTGCGAAGAATGCTTCTGCCATCGCGAAGGCCCGGCGTACCTCGGTCAGGTCGATACCGTGGTCGACCACCTGAAAGAAGCCGATGTCGGTTGCTGCCGACCACAATTCATCGGCGATCTCGGCGCGTCTGGTGCTGAGGTCGGCCAACGAGATGCGCCGCACCTCGCGTGCGCTTTCGGTGCCGATTGCGCCCATTCGGCGTTCGCGCTGCAATTCGGTCATGTCGTACGTCATGAGCTGAGGACTTTCCGTTCTGAGGTCTGTGGGTCTTGGGGGCTTGGGTCTTGGGTCCGGGGTTTTGGATGTCCGGGAGAGAACGCGCGGTGTTCGCGAGAGTGCTGCTGGTCAGGGAATGGAGATGGCGGGGACGGTGAACTGATTGGTGAACATCTGCTGCGCGGTCATCGACGCGGGCACACTATTTCCCCCTGCGGCCAGTACCGGTGTCAGTTCTGCGACGTTGCGGCTGGTGCGGGCGTCGTCGTAAACACCGAACGCGCCGTTGTCCTCGTTCGCGAGCAGACCCTTCTCCTGCAAGAGATCAGCACTGAAAGCGGCTTCGCCCTCGCTGTAGGGCGAGTAGGTCTGGTCTTGCGACACCACGTCGACGATGACCTTGTTCGTAGCCTCGGGAGAGGTGATGTAGTCGACGCCCGCTTGCTGGATGATGGGCACCAGCTTCTCGAGGCACGGCGAGAACTCGGCGAGTTTGTCAGCTCGCACAGAGACATTCGAGGCGTAGATGTCGTAGCCGGCATCCTTGATCAGGCCGTAGGACACCGGTTTGTCCCACGCGGGCGTCTCCTCCTCGTACGTGTACGGCTCCGAGTTCGCGAACCCCTGCTGGGCGATCGCCGGGTCACCGACGAACCTCGATGGTGCGCCGTCGTAGCTGGTGTCGATCTGGGACGGCTTCAACAGACCTTTCGCCACCATCCACTGCGGGAAGATCTGGTCCTTGGAAACCACCACGGTGGCATCGCCGGTGCCCACATCGCCGACGGATTTCCATTCGGGATGCGTCTGCGGATCCCACATCAGAATCGCCGGGCTGTATTTGAGCAGTGGGGTCACCCCGACCACAGGTTGGTCGGCGGCCGCCGACACCAGCTGATCTCCGTGCACCACACCGAGCATCGCCGAGTCGTCCACATACAGCTGCGAGGTGACGGACTGGAACCCGATCGCCGGTCCGCCGGACTTCAGTGTGATGTCCACTCCCGTGTCCTTGCCTCCCGCCACCAGCGGGCCGGTGACCGATTTGTCGTCGGTGTTCACCTGGTAGCCCGGGCCGAGCATGGCAAAGAGAGCGCCCATGTCGGACTGTGGCTGCCACTGCAACTGCACGCCGACGTTTGCCGGACACACATCAGCGAGGCTTTGCTCCGCTGCCGCCGGTTCGATCGAGACCGTTTCTGCCGCGTCGTCGGACCCGAATGCGCAGGCGGACAAGGTCAACGTGGTGAGCGCTACGGCAGTGATGCCGAAACGCCGACGGTGCGAGAACGTCATGGTTTCTCCTCGAAAGATGGTTGGGGGTGGTCGCGGACGCTCACCTGGATTGCGATCGAGCATGTGCTCGCGCCGCCCGGTCGCCTCGTGCGCCGGAACAATTACATGCAATCAGTAGTGTGTTGCGGCGTTGTTACCGCCTGTTAAAACCGTAGGCAGCATCCAAGGACACTTCAAAAAGCCAGTTAGACAGCCCGCAAAGGAACCGATGTCACGAGAACGTAACTGCGTGCAACTCGATCGTCATGCATGTAATCCACCATGATGAGGAACGGACAGCCCACTGTTACATGTACAAGCCGATCGTATGGAGGTCGAGATGAGACTCGCGGACACAGTGCGGGACGCAGACGCGCGCAGGCTCACAAAGAACACGCAGATCGTCTTCGCCGATGTCGGCAAGCAGTTCGACACCGGGACGGTTGCCGTGGAGGGAGTCGACCTCGAGGTGCGCCGCGGAGACTTTGTTGCGGTTGTCGGGCCGTCGGGTTGCGGGAAGTCCACGCTTTTGCGGATGGCAGCCGGTCTCGAGGAGCCGACCGCGGGATCGGTCGCAGTGGCTGACGATTCGGTCGGCTTCATCTTCCAAGAACCCACGTTGCTGCCGTGGCGAAGTGTTCGGGCGAATGTCGAGTTGTCGGCCGAGTTGCGTCGCGAGAATCGTGCCGCCGTCAAACGTCGTGCCGCGGAGTCGATCTCCGCGGTGGGCTTGGAGCAATTCGCGGATCAACTACCCAAAGCACTTTCTGGTGGCATGAAGATGCGTGTGTCGTTGGCGCGGGCGCTGACGCTGTCGCCGGCCACGATGCTGCTCGACGAACCGTTCGGCGCACTCGACGAGATGACCCGGCTGGACATGCAGGTCGAACTCCAAAGGCTCTACGCCGAAAGGCATTTCACCGCGATGTTCATCACGCATTCGGTGTCCGAGGCGGTCTACCTCGCCAATCGGGTGGTGGTGATGACCGCACGACCGGGACGCATAGCCGCTCAGTTCGACATCGACTTTCCTTATCCGCGCAGCCCCGAGCTGCGATTCGACACCCGCTTCACCGACCACGTCTCCGAGATCTCGGCGACCCTGCACAGGAGCAACCGATGACCCAGCTCGATGCCACGCTCGCCCGGCCAGGGAGGACATATACGGCGACGGCACGGCCGGGCGCGCCGTCCGGTCGACTGTCCAAGCGGCGGATCCGCACGGCGACAGCCGTTGTGCTCGGGCCCCTGCTGTCGCTGCTCGGCGCTCTGGTGTTGTGGTCGATGGTCAGCTACTGGGTGCTGTCACCGGAGCGGAGATTCCTGTTACCGCCGCCGGGCGATGTGCTGAGGAACTCCCTGATGGACTGGACGCACCTGCGGCCCATGCTCGAAGCGCTGGCGGTGACGGCGCAGGTGGCGATGGTCGGATTCCTGGTGGCGGTTGTGGTGGGTGTCGGCACCGGAGTGCTGATGAGTCAGGCCAAGTGGATCGAGCGCATCATCTACCCCTACGCCGTGGTGATCCAGGTGATCCCCATCCTCGCCATCGTTCCGCTCATCGGTTTGTGGTTCGGATACGGGATGATGTCGCGCACCCTGGTCTGTGTGCTGATCGCCGCCTTCCCGATCATCACCAACACCCACTTCGGGATAAGGTCGGTCGACCGCGGACTGCACGAGCTCTTTGCGCTCTCTCGTGCGTCACGTTGGGACCGGTTGGTCAAACTCGAACTGCGGGCCGCACTTCCGGCCATTCTCACCGGTGTGCGCACCGCGTCGGGACTGGTCGTGGTCGGCGCGATCATCGGGGACATGTTCTTCGCCAAGGGACAGCCGGGAATCGGCACACTGCTCGACGTCTACCGCGGCCGTCTGCAGTCCGATGACCTGATCGCAGCCATCGTGCTCGCGTCGATCTTCGGAGTCGCGGTGTTCGGTGTCATGGGGATCGTGTCGAAGCTCGCAGTCGGCAGCTGGCACGAGTCCGGGCGTGACTCGTGAACGATCCGTATCCCGAGACCACAGAGAATCGATCATCGACAAGGGAGCATTCTGTGCCCGGCACACCGTTTGAGGTACCCACCATCGACATCAGCCCGTACCGCGACGACAAGCGCCGCTCGGATCCGTCGGCGCGGGCAGAGGTCGCGTCCGCCCTCGACCGTGCGTGCCGCGACGTCGGTTTCGTCCAGATCGTCGGTCACGGTATCGACACCCACACCATTGCGGGACTCGCCGGCGCGCTCGATGAGTTCTTTGCCCTGCCCCTGGCGGTGAAGAAGCAGTACCGACGGGACCCGGCGACCAATCGTGGCTACTCTCCGCCCAAGTCGGAGTCGCTCAGCATGAGCCTGGGCATCCCGACAGCAGGACAGATGAACGACTTCTACGAGGCATACACGGTGGGCACCGAAGCGGCGGACTTCATGCCGCTCGAACTACCCGAGACCAGCTACGCGCCGAACAACTGGCCCGACGCCGCGCCGGGGTTCGCTCCCGCGATCCAGGCTTACTTCGCTGCAGCACAGGTACTCTCGCGCATTCTGATGGGCGCCTTCACCGATGCGCTGGGTCTGCGACCGGGGTACTTCGAGAATCTGATCGACCACTCGATCGAAGCGCTGAAGATGAACAACTACGCCCTGCCGGAAGGCGACACCGAGTTCACCGGTGACCTGACGGGGATGGGGGCCCACACCGACTTCGGGATCCTGACCATTCTGTGGGCCGACCGCGTTCCCGGTCTCCAGGTACTCGACCGCGAGGGACACTGGCACGATGTCCAGCCGGCCGAAGGTGCGCTGCTGATCAATCTGGGAGATGCGATGTCGCGCTGGACCAACGACCGCTGGATGTCGACCATCCATCGCGTCGACCCTCCGGTGGTCGACGGTCAGATCACGCGGCGTCGTTCGGCGGCATTCTTCTTCGACGGCAATCACGACGCGGTCATCGAAGCTC
This sequence comes from Williamsia muralis NBRC 105860, assembly GCF_001598915.1. Lineage (GTDB taxonomy): Bacteria > Actinomycetota > Actinomycetes > Mycobacteriales > Mycobacteriaceae > Williamsia > Williamsia muralis. The sequence goes on from NZ_BDAP01000007.1 coordinate 149,956, forward strand.
TTCCCGGGACGTTGGCAGAGGGCGAGACGGGCTACCCTCCGATTACGATTGCCGAGAACATCGCCATGAAGGTTGCCGGCCTGCGCACCGGTGTGGCACCTGCGACGCAACTTCGAGAGGCCGCGCGTGTTGCCGCGGCCGAGAAGTAGGGAGGGGAGCAGAGGTGACGGCATCTGAGCGTGCCCTGCTCACCGACTCGGTGCACGACGCGCTGCAGGAGATGATCTTCTCCGGCGAACTGCAGTCGGGGAGCCCGTTGAGTGTGCCCGCGTTGGCCGCTCGGCTGAAGGTGAGTCGGACTCCGGTCCGAGAAGCGGTGCAGCAGCTCATCTACGAAGGTCTTGCATCCCATACGCGCAACGCCGGCGCCCGGGTGGCCTCACTCGATGCCCAGACGCTCAAGTCCGTGTTCGAGGTCCGGGAGGTTCTGGACGGGCTGGCGGCGTACAACGCCACTCTCACTGCCACGCATGAGACAGTGGCCCACCTGCGCAAGATGGTCGAGGTGCAGCGTGAATTGCTCGAGGATCCGGCCGACTCCCGGCGGGACGCCACCCTAGACCTCCAGTTCCATACCCTCATCCGTGAGACGGCGAACAATCGTCCACTGGGCGAAGCGCTTTCGCGGCTCGATGGCCAGTCGCACCTGTTCCGGTCCGACGTGTGGACCGCCGACCTCAATCGCCGTCTCGCGGTGATCGAGCACGAACGGATCGTCGCCGCGATCGAAGCAGGAGACGCCGAAGGTGCGCGCACCGCCGCGTGCGCCCATGTGGCCGGGGTGTTCGTGCGTACCCAGCGGGTGTGACAGGCGCCCCCGCATCACTTCTCGCCCCATGTGCAGATCAGAAGGTTGAACAATGAATCTCTCTTTGCCGCAATCGCTCTCGCAGCTGCGCGGCGCCGTGCTCGCCGACGGATCCGTGGTCGACCTCGACATCTCGAGGGTCGATGGTCACGCGGTCGTGACGGCTGTGCGGCCCACAGACGAGCGCGCGGTTGCTCCGGACCGAGCCGACGTACTCGACCTGCGTGGGTACGTTCTGCTCACCGCACCTGCCGAGCCTCATGCGCATCTGGACAAGGCACTGTCGTGGGATGTGTTGCGGCCGCCCCTCGGCGACCTGCACGATGCGATCGCGAACTGGAAGGAAGGCAGCGCCGGTCTCGACGAGGAGTCATTCCGGACACGCGCGCGAACGGCCGCCCTGGCCTTGCTGCGCAACGGCACCACCGCCGTCCGGTCGCATGTCGACATCCTGCTCGGCCCCGACCCCCTCCGGGGTATCCGGGCCATCGACCGGGTTCGAAGGGAACTCGAGGGGGTGATGGACATCGAGATCGTAGCGCTGAGCAAGGTGTACGCCACCGACGAACTGGTGCATCAGGCACTCGACGCAGGCGCCGACCTCGTGGGCGGCTCACCGCACAGTGCGCCGGACCCGCTGGGCGACCTGGACCGCCTGCTGACGATCGCCGAGGCCAGGGGAGTGGGCGTGGACCTGCACACCGACGAGTTCCTGGAGGGCGATCACCACACCATCGGGGCATTCGCCGAACGCGTGGCGACATGGCCGGCGGGCCGGATCCGCACCGCCGGACACTGCACCCGGCTCGGCACGATGAGCAGAACAGAACTCGCAGGACTGTTGCCGGTCATCGCCTCGAGCGGCATCGGGGTGGTGGCCAACCCGATCACCAACCTCTATCTGCAGGGCAGAGGTCACCCGGTCTCGACTCCGCGGGGCATCACCGCCATCGAATCGCTCCGAGAAGCGGGCATCCGGGTGGCGGCCGGTGCCGACAACGTGCGGGACGCGTTCAACCCGGTCGGGCGCAGCGACGCACTCGAGACCGCGATGCTGGCCATCACGGCAGCGCACGTACACCCGGACATCGCCATGGCGATGGTCACCGAAGACGCGCGGGCAGTGATGGGGCTGCCCGACGCAGGCCCACGTGTGGGTGCACGCGCAGAGTTCCTGGCCGTCCGAGGAACGAGTGTGCTCGACGTCATCGCCAACGCCCCCGCGGATCGGGTGGTGATCCACGACGGCAAGCTGGTGTCGGTGAGTGAAACCCGAACCCAGATGGCCGTTTCCGCACACTGACTCGGACATTCCGGGGTCATCCGGCCCCCGCGGAAGATCGTGAGCGTTGCTGACGTTGAGGTGCCCGTGCGTACCCGCGAGACTCACCAACCGAAAGGCTCTGCCATGACTGCTGCTGGTGCCGGAGTCGACACCCACACCGGGCAGCCGGCGCCGGGCCGAGGACTACGGCTGATCGCCTTCCCCGCGGCGGTGTACGCGTTCGCGGTGGTGATGATGGGCACCACGTTGCCGACCCCGCTCTACCCCGAATACCAGCGGGAGTTCGGCTTCGGCAGCCTGATGACCACCGTCATCTTCGCGACGTATGCGGTCGGGGTCATTGCCGCGCTCATCGGGGTGGGTCAGTTCTCGGACACGATCGGCCGCCGCCCGATGCTGTTTGCAGGCGTGGCCCTGTCACTGGCCAGCGCGGTCTTGTTCCTGATCGGTGGCAGTGTCGAGATCTTGTTCGTCGGGCGCCTGGTCTCGGGATTCTCCGCGGGCATCTTCACCAGCACGGCAACCGTCGCGGTCATCGAGGCCGCACCTGCGGCTCGCCGCCGGATGGCACCGGCGATCGCCACCGCCGCCAACATCGGCGGCTTGGGCCTGGGTCCGCTGGTCGCCGGCGTGGTCACCGAGTTCGCGCCGTATCCGACGCGGACGGTTTTTGTTGTGCATGCCCTCCTGCTCGTGATCGCCGGTGCCGGCCTCCTCACCGTTCCCGAGACGGTGAAGGTGCGCAAAGGGGCTCGGCCGACACTGCAGCGGATCAGTGTGCCGCCCTCGGTTCGCGGGATCTTCCCGCAGGCGGTGGTCGGTGCGGTAGCCGGATTTGCGGTGTGCGGTCTGTTCACCGCGGTCGCCCCCAATTTCATGACCAAGGTCCTGGACATCTCGTCGCCCACGATCACGGGGCTGGTGGTCTTTGTCCTCTTCGCGGCCTCGGCTGCCACGCAGATCGTCTTGTCGAATGCACCGGTTCGCCCATCGCTTGTCGCCGGATACATCTCACTCACCGTGGGTATGGCCGTGTTGATCGTCAGTCTGGAGGCTGCGTCGTTGGCGGGATTGATCGTCGGCGCCGTGATCTCCGGGGCGAGTCAAGGCCTGCTGTTCAGCAAGGGGATCTCCGCCATCGCCGCCCGGGTGGAGCCCGAGCGCAAGGCCGATGCCACATCCGCCTACTTTGTTGTTGCCTATCTTGCCATCTCGGTGCCGATCATCGCGGATGGCTTCGCCGCGCAGGCGTGGACGCTGACCACCGCCGGCGTGGTGTTCGCCTCGGTCATCGCCGTGATGGCTGTGGGCGGGCTGATCGCCCTGCTGATGCGTCCGTGTGACGCGATCTGACGGGCGTCAGCTGAACGTGTCGTCCAGAGCCGCGGACAGATCGGCGATGATGTCGGCGGGATCCTCGAGCCCGATGGACAAACGCAGATGCCCCCACTCGCGGAACTCGTTCGGGTAGTTCGCGACTCGCGCGCCTTCGGTGCCGACGTGCACGATGAGTGATTCGTCGTGTCCGAGCGAGACCGCCGAGGTGATCATCCTCAGGTTCGCGACAAACCGGTTCTGGGTGTCGGAGTCCCCACGGACGGCAAACGCCATCATCGCTCCGTGACCTCGACCGCCGAATTGGCGAGAGGCGAACTCGTGCTGGGGATGTGAGGCCAGTCCCGGATAGGCGACGTAGGCCACCCGATCGTCGGCCTCGAGGAACTGCGCCACCTGCTCGGCCGAGGTGAGATGTCGGGACAGCCTCAGCGGCAGCGTGATCGAACCGCGGCTGATCAACCACGCATTGAAGGGCGAGATCACTCCTCCCACATCGACCATGGCATGAGATTTGATGGGATCGATCAGGCTGCGTGCGCCCACCACGGCACCGCCCATCGCGTCCCCGTGCCCGTTGTAGTACTTCGTCAGTGAATGCACCACCAGGTCGGCCCCGTCGGCGAGGGGCCGATACAGCGGGGGCGGGGTGAATGTGGAGTCGACGACGAGCAACGCTCCGCCTTCGTGCGAGATGGCGGCGACCGCGGCGATGTCGGTGACCTTGGTGGTCGGGTTCGCGATGGCCTCGACATGCACCAGACGAGTGGTCGGGCGCATGGCCTCTTCGACCGCCTGCGGATCGGATGCGTCGACGAAGGTCGCCTCGATGCCGTATTTGACCGGGAGTAGTTCGGTGAACAGTTTCCACGTGGCCTCGTAGGTGACGTCGGCGACCACCACATGGTCACCGGTGTTGAGATACGTGAAGAAGACCGCGTGCAGTGCGGCCACCCCCGAGGCCAGGGCGACTGCGTCTTCCGCCTCTTCGAGCGCCGCCAACTTCTTCTGCAACGCAATCTGATTGGCGCCCGAGTTGCGTGTGTACAGCGGGATGTCGGTCCCGGACCAGCTGACGTTCGACGGGTCATCGGGCAGGGCGTACGAGTTCGCCATCACGATCGGCGTGCGTACGGCGCCGGAGCCCTTGTCCACCGAGTTGCCCGCGTGCACCGCGCGGCTGTCGAAGGACAGGGTGGACGGGTCGTCGTTGTCGGGGCGGCTCATCAGCTCAGATTACGACGCGGGCACCGGTGTCACGCGGGCACCGATGTCGCGGAAATGGCTTTGCGTAGGCTCCGCAGTGTCATCGTCTGCACCTTCATGCGGGTGCCGGATGCACGATTGACGTGGTCGACGCTGGCATAGAGCAGTGCCCACATCATGTTCACGATCCACTCCGCTTCGAGTTCGGCATCGATCGAGCCGTCGGATCGTCCGCGTTCGACGGCTTCTATGACTGTGCCGTCCGTGAAGGCGATGTCCTGATCATTCACCCCGGAAGCGAAGAACAAGACGGCGAGCACATCGGTGAGTTCGAAGTACTCCTCGCATAATCGCAAGATCGCTTCCAGACCCGTGCCCCGTGCGAGGTCGGCGCGCTCGCCGGCGTCCGCGACGGACTGCTCGGCGAACCGCGCAACCGCACCGAGCAGATCGGAACGTTCCGGGAAATAGCGGTGCAACGTGGTGCGGCCGACTCTCGCGCGATCTGCGATTTCCGCGAGCGGCGCAGTGGGGGACTTGGCGAGTGCGGCCACAGCCGCGTCGAGAATTGCCCGGCGAGTACGCTCACGCGCTCCGGACTCCTCGGCGGTTGAGGTCGCGACCATGACGTGAGCATAGTCGCGCTGTCATCAACGACGGAATGTCGCCGTACCGCGCCGAACAAGTGAGTTTCCAAAATGGAACATGTGTGTTCCACTTGGGCATGGACACTTCGATCGCAGAGAACAGCCCTCCCGCGGCGGCATCCGGTGATCTGAAGAACATCAAGGTTCTCGCCGGGTTCGCGCGTCCTCACCTCAGATCGATCGTCCTGGGCCTCGTGCTGGCGCTCAGCGGTTCGGTCACCGTCCTCGCGACGCCGATGGTGACCAAGTGGATCCTCGATTCGCTGGGGAGCGATTCCTCGATCGTCACCCCGGTCCTGGTGCTCGTGATCTTCCTGGTGGTCGGGGCGGTACTCGGCTGCGCACAGTGGATCGTACTGGGAACCGCTGCGGAGTCGATCGTCTACGACGCTCGTTCGTCACTGGTGCGCCGGTTGCTCGGAGCCACCGTCCCGTCGGTCCAGGCCCGGCCGGTGGGCGAGTTGGTCACTCGCGTCACCTCCGACACGGTGTTGCTGCGCGAGGCCGCGTCGAGCGCGGTGGTCGGGGTCATCAACGCGACCTGCGTCGCCGTCGGGACCATTGTGCTGATGGGTGTGCTGGATCTGGTGTTGCTCGGGGTCACCATGGTCGCGATCATCTGTGTCGCGGCGGTGTTCACGGTGCTGATGCCACGAATTGCCAAGGCGGAAGCGCGCACCCAGGAAGCGCTAGGCCATCTCGGCGGTGTCCTGGAAGGCAGTCTGCGCTCGGTGCGAACAGTGAAGGCGGCCGGAGCGGAGGACCGGGTGGGCGCGGTCATCGGCGACAACGCCGCTCGTGCCCGCGCGCATGCAGTGGCCGCGGTGCGTGTCTCTGCCGGCGCCATGACGGCCGGGTGGACCGGCGTGCAGGGCGCGATCATCGCCATCCTCGCACTGGGGGCGTGGCGTGTGGAAGCCGGCTCGATGGATGTGTCGACACTGATCGCTTTTCTGTTGTACGCCTTCACCTTGATGGGGCCCGTGTCGGAGTTGACGCAGAACATCACCGCACTGCAGTCCGGGATCGCCGCAGCAATCCGCATCCGGGAGATGGAGAGCCTGGAGTCGGAGGTCTCGGCTCCGGCGGTGAAAGTCCCACTGCCCCAGCATGGTGGTGCAGACAGCGGGGGAATCGTCTTCGACGACGTCACATTCCGGTACGGCGACGACCTGCTGCCCGCGCTCGACCGGGTGTCGGTCGAGATCCCCGCCATCGGGCACACTGCCATCGTCGGACCGTCCGGTGCAGGCAAGACCTCGCTCTTCTCGGCGATCCTCCGCTTCATCGAACCCGACAGCGGCGTTCTGCGACTCGGGGGCGTCGGGTATCCGGAGATGACGGTGGCAGAGGTGCGAGAGCAGATCGCCTACGTCGAACAGGAATCGCCGCTCGTACCGGGCACGGTGGGTGAGAACCTGAGATTCATCCACCCCGATGCCGATGACAACGAACTCGCAGAGGTGCTCACCTTGCTCAAACTCGACTCGACCATTGCCGCTCTGCCGGCGGGTGTGGACACGCCGATCCGTGACACGGACCTGTCGGGCGGACAACGCCAACGGATAGCGATGGCGCGCGCGATGATTCGTCCCTCGCCCATCTTGTTGCTCGACGAGGCGACATCACAGGTCGACACCCTCACCGAGGCGGTGATCGTGGACTCGATCAGACGACGCGCCCAGACCGGCGCCGTGATCACCATCGCCCATCGCTTGTCGACGGTGCGACATGCCGACATGATCATCGTCATGGACGAGGGGCGGGTGAGCGCGGTGGGCAGTCACGACGCATTGATGAAAACCGATGATCTGTATGGGCGAATGGTGCGAGCCGGAGGATTCGAACTCAGGCACGACGTGCAACCGATCCGTCCCGCAGTGACGTGATCCGAGTCCGCGTCGACGGGTCGCCGAACTGACGCTCAGGGGAGTAGGTTCATCCGTCGCGCCGCGACCACCGCTTCGTGCCGGTTGTGGGCATCCAGTTTGCGCATGGCACTACGCAGGTAGCTCTTCACCGTCTCGGGACGTAACGACAGTCGCTTGGCCACATCGATGTTGGAACCGCCGAGCGATATCGCGGAGAGGACGTCGATCTCACGGGGGGCGAGTGCCACATCGCCCGGGGTGTCCATGTCAGAGTTGATGATTCGGGCGAGGCGTTCGGACATGTCTCGCAGCCGGGTGCCCGCGCGGTTGTCGAGTGTTGCGCCCAACTGGCGCAACTCGGCATGGATACTCCGGAGTTCTTCTGTGGCAACAGGATCGGTGTGTTGCGGGATGGCGGCGACCGCGGTCATCATCGACACACGTCGATCCACCTCGTCTCGGATTGCGATCTCTGCCGCCAGTCGTCGGCAGGCCTCGACCACCGCGTCCGCGGTGCGCCCTCCAATGGGTGCGGCGTCGCGCCGAGCTGCGTACAGGACGGCGCGCGGACGGTTGTCCACCACCACGGGCACGGCCAGCACCGATCGCAGGCCTTCGCCCAGAACCGGCCGGTCGTAGTGGTGGGTGATGGCGGAGGCGTTGCGGTAGTCCGAGACCGACGCCGGACGCAGTCGGTCGACCACACGGCCGCCCAGCCCCGACGACGAACTCACGGCCAGACCCCGCAGTCCGTTGGTTCGGGTGCCGACGAACTCGCTGAGGATCAGGGTGCCCGCGTGGACCTCACCGCCGAACAGCACCGGCGTCTCCGACCGCGTCGCCACCTGACGCATCTCGCTGCGTAGAGCGTCGGTGTCGCGTGGACGGAGTACGGGGGACGAGCTGGTCATGTGTCACCCCTTTTCGGGGGTAGCGGGCGGACAAGTGTGACCTGGATCCTACTCGTGTGTGGAACGAGCGAGCGAGACGAGGACTCCGCAGATGAATGCCATCGATGACCGAGTGGCCGAGTTGCTGGCCCAGTACGACAATCCGCAGGCGTGTGCTGCCGACCTGCTGTGTGATCGGCACCCGGGTGATGCGATCGCGTTCACCGTCATCGACTCCGCAGGCGCCGGAAACGTGACGTCGGTGGACCTCACCTATGGCCACCTTCGAGAACAGTCCTCGAGATTCGCGGCGGCCCTTGCCGACCTCGGGGTGGAGCCGGGGGACCGGGTCGCGACGCTCATGGGGAAGTCCGCCGATCTCATCGTTGCGGCACTGGGTATCTGGCGTCGCGGAGCGGTGTATGTCCCGCTGTTCACGGCCTTTGCTCCCCCCGCGATCGCGTACCGACTGCAGTCCAGCGGTGCCAAGATCGTCATCTCCGACCTCGACCAGCTGACCAAGCTCGCGCCCGGCGAGGACATGCCGGCCGACGCGCCGTGGCAGGTGATCGCGGCGGGCGACACCTCCGACGACCGACTCCAACTGTCTGCGCTGATCGACGCGCACGCGTCTGACGAACCGGGTGCGTCCGCGGTGACAGTCGGCGGCGACGGCCTGCTGGTCGAACTCTTCACCAGCGGCACCACCGGCACACCGAAGGGCGTCCCGGTTCCGGTGCGTGCACTGGCGTCGTTCCACGCCTACCAGGAGTTCGGCCTGGACGTGCGGCCGGAGGACGTGTTCTGGAACGCCGCCGACCCGGGCTGGGCCTACGGGCTGTACTACGCACTTCTCGGGCCGATGGCGTCCGGCACCCGAAGCCTGCTGCTGCACTCGGGATTCTCGCCTGCCTTGACGTGGCAGGTACTCCGAGAGTTCGGGGTGACCAACTTCGCCGCGGCGCCGACCGTCTACCGCGCACTGCGAGCGGGGGATGCGCCGCCGGAGAAGATCACGCTGCGCCGGGCGTCTTCGGCCGGTGAGCCGCTGACCCCGGACGTCGTCGGTTGGTCCAGCGATGCTCTGGGTGTGGCGGTGCGAGATCACTACGGGCAGACCGAGCATGGCATGTTCATTGTCAACGCCTGGCACGATTCGCTGCGCACCGATGTACCGGCCGGCTCGATGGGACGGGCACTGCCGGGCTGGTCATGTGCCGTGCTGCAAGAGGATTCGGACGATGTGGCCCCCGCCGGAACGCTCGGGCGGGTGTCGATCGACACCTCATCCAGTCAATTGCTCTGGTTCAACGGCTATGTGAACGCGCCGGAGAAGACGGCGAGCCGCTACACCGGCGACGGCCGGTGGTACCTGACCGGGGACTCGGGGGCGGTGGACGGTGACGGCTTCTACTTCTTCTCCTCGCGCGACGACGACGTGATCATCATGGCCGGTTACCGGATCGGGCCGTTCGATGTGGAGAGTGTGCTTGTCATGCATGACGCGGTCATGGAGGCGGCAGTGGTCGGAAAGTCCGACGAATTGCGCGGCGAGGTACTCGAAGCGTATGTGGTGCTGCATGATTCGGCCGAGCCCTCGCCGGAGCTCGAGGCAGACCTGCAGCAACTGGTGAAGAGGAAGTTCGCGGCCCACGCCTATCCGCGCAAGGTTCATTTCATCGATGCTCTGCCCAAGACTCCGAGCGGAAAGGTCCAGCGATTCGTGCTGCGGAAGCGGTGAGAAACGGTCGGAGCCGATCAGGCCTCTGAGCGCGCTCCTCCGCGCGGTTTGGCCGCGGGTGTCTTGGCGATTGGCAGGGCGCCGTGGATCTGCTTGGTCGCCTCGCGGACGATCCGTCTGGCCGAAACCCGCGCCTTGGCCGATGCATTGCCCGCGGAGGCGATGCCTGCGGACTCACCGAGAATTGCCACGGCCAATGCGGACGACGTCCGGTAAGGGATGACCAACAACGTCGCGGTGCGTTTGAGGCCGGTCAGGCAGATGATTCGTTGGGCGACCGGGATCAGCGAGTTCCTGATGCCGTCGTAGTCGACAGCGTCGAGATCCGGGAACGAGTCGGAACGCGACCAGTTCACCGACACATCCCGGACCACTCCGAGCAGCGGATTGAGGGCACTGACCAACAACGGCAGTTCGTTGCCGACGCGGGCGGTCTCGGGCCACCAGGCTCCGTCGATGTTGGCGCCGCGCTCGCGGGCGAGCGTGAAGCGGATCGGCGCCGACATCGGTTTGCTCATGGTCAGCCACGGTCCGATACGAATGTGGATTGCGCTTCTTGGCGTTTTGCCTTCGGGTCGATCACGAGGTCGGAGAACACCGGTTGAGGGATGTCACCCGACGGGGCTGCTTTGTGCGAATCATCAGAATGGCTCAATTCGCGGTGCGAGAAAAGGTCTCGATCCTGCATGTTTGTCTTCTTTCTGGTGTGAGAGCCGATTGTGTGGCGCTCGAGTTTGTGGGCCGCGGCGAGGGGAATGGATCCAGCGGTCGCCGTCGGCGGTGGAGCATGAACACGATCTGCGAGACGAGCCGGGCATCCGGCTGCGATCTAGGGAGTGAACGAGCGGTGTATCGGTTTCAGGTCTGCTACCCGACACCGCAGCGGTATGGATCGGCCTTTCGTAGCCGCTAGCCATTTCATGCCGCTCACCTGGGCTGATGGCCCATTCCGACGCCTTCTCAGGCCAGGTGGGAGAGACGGCGGCCGGTGGATGTTCGAGCACGAACAGCGTTCGTAATGTGTCCGACGTCTCTAGTGTACGGGTACCCCGGCCACAAACGCGGTTGTGGGGCCCGCCTGTCGGCCCGAGCAGTTCACCTGCATGTGTCGCAGTAGACGCGCGCCGCGCGTTGACGATGAACAAAAGGAGAGAAGGATGGTCGGGGGACGCGAAAAAGGAGGTTCAATGGTGAGCTCGACAATTGTTGTCGGAATCGATGGATCGGAGTCTGCCCTCGAGGCAGCGGTATGGGCGGCACAAGCTGCCGAGCGGCAGGGAAAGTCGTTGACGATCCTGGCCGCCTACGAGACACAGGCCGCGGCATACGCGCCGGCGTTGGTCATCCCGCAGGACGTCATCGACATCATTCGCAAGGAAGCCGAAGAGAACGTACACAAGGCAGCAGCGAAGGCGCGCGAAATCGCTCCGTCTGTCGACGTGACCGGAAAGGTCGTGGAGGGCCGGCCCAGCCCGGTGTTGATCGACGCCTCGCATGACGCGGCTCTGGTGGTTGTGGGCAGCCGCGGCCTCGGTGGCGTTCGTGGCCTGTTCCTCGGATCGGTCGGTGTGGATGTCGCGGCTCACGCGACGAGCCCGGTTGTGGTCTACGCGGGCCCGGGTGGCCCCGGCCCGGTGGTGGTCGGAATCGACGGCTCGGAGTTGAGCGAGGCCGCACTGTCTGCCGCCTTCGAACAGGCATCTCAGCTCGGGACGAAGCTCAAGGTGGTGCACACCTGGACAGACCTGGCCTCGGACGCGCTGAACGGTTACGGACTCGACGCGGACCAGTTGCAGCGGCTCGCGGACGAAGCCCACGAAGTCGTCGCCGAGCGCATCGCCGGATTCGGCAGCGATTACCCGGACGTCGAGATCGAACGCGTCGTGGTGCCGGACGGCCCGGCGAACCAACTGATCGAACATGCCACCGACGCTCAGTTGCTCGTGGTGGGTAGCCGCGGCCGAGGCGGGTTCCGCGGGCTGCTGCTCGGTTCGACCAGTCAGGCCGTGTTGCACAAGGCCACGTGCCCGGTTCTGGTGGTCAAGCCGGCGCGAACGAAGTAGTCCTCACCCGGCGGCCGGACTCCGAGGTTCATCGTCCCTTTGCCGCGCGGTGGCGAAAACCCGTGGCAGATGTGGTGTTCTGGGCCTAACGTATGCAGCTGTGCAGGTCATCTTCCGTAGAACAGGTCAGCGGCAATACGCCGTGGAAGCGCGTCGTCAACACGCCGACGATGTGGTCATGAAGCCGGCCCCCGGGTACGACGACCATCTGCCCCATGACCTCATCCACCTTCTGGTGGAACGTCATTGGCGGATCCAGGACGGCATCTTCGGACAATTGGCAGCCGGCGGCGACGCGCACACCTTCGTGCCCCTCGATGCCCAGCGTGACAAACGATGGGCGAAGCGAAGTTCGAAACGGAACGTGACCGCAGGACACGGTGTTCAGCGTTCGGAGTCGCTGGCTTTTGTCATACATGTGAGGTGGCACCAGCGTCATGACGGACATCTGGTGCCACCGCGGCTGGATGATCGGATCGAGATCGCCGGCGCCACCGCGCGCCAGATCGACGACTGCCTCACCGAAGCTGATGGCCTGGCCCGCCGCTGGCGGCAGCTCGGCGTCGGCGGCGAACTGCAGTTCGATTGGCCGTGGCCCGAGCGCGGTCGTGTGAGGCGTGTCGTCGCCTAGCGGTGTTCAGCCCGTTTCCGCGGCGAGTTCGGTTCGTTCGGCGGGCTCGGCCGTTCTGAGCGGGACTGCTGTCCGCGGGAGAAGGAACGACGCCACAAGTGCCGCGACGAGCAGGCCCAATGTCAGCAGGTAGGTGTCGGCCACGGCGTCGGCGAGTGCCGGCCCTGCGTCCGATCGTTCGGCTCCCGAGAGCCCGAGCGCCGCGGCCATACCGCCGTCGTCGAGCAGGGGCACCCGATTGTTGAGGTGAGTCGTGAGCACGGTCGCGGCCGCCGCCGCGCCGATCGCGGCGGCGAACTGGTTGCCGGTCGTCAATATCGTTGTACCCGAAGGCATGTGCTCGGCCGAGACGCCACGTAGGGCGGCAGTCATCACGGGCATCAACGTGGAACCGATGCCGATACCCATCACCACGCCGATCAGGGCGACCACGACGTACGAGGTGTTGTCGTCGAGGATCGTTGTCATCAACGACATGGCGACCACCGTGGCCGAGATCCCGAACCACACCACCATTCGCGGGTCCACACGATCGACCAGACGGGTGGCGATCTGCACCACCACGCCGGTGGTGAGTGCCTGGCCGATCATCAGTAGGCCGGCAGTGGTCGCGGTGTCTCCCCGAACTGCCTGGACGTAGATGGGCAGAATCATCATCGAACCGAAATACGCCCCGGCCACCAGCAGCATGGTCAGCGCGCCCGTCGACAACGACCGCTCGCGAAGCAACCGGAGGTCGAGCAAGGGACGTTCGGTGTTCAGTGTCCGCCGCGCGAAAAGCGCCAGCAGCAGTGCCCCGGCCCCGGCAGGGGCGATGACAGCGAGCGTGAGAGGGTCCCCGTGGTCGCCGGCCTTGGCCAGGCCGAACACGAGCAGTGCGCCACCGGGTGCCAGCATCAGCAGGCCCGCCCAGTCGAGGGGGCGTATCTCTGTTCCCTTTGTTCGCGGGAACACCTTGATGGCCAGGATGATTGCCGCGATCCCGATCGGAACGTTGATCAGGAAAAGCGATCGCCAGCCCACGCTGTCGACGAGGAACCCACCCGCAGTGGGGCCGAGGACCGGCCCGATGAGCAACGGGAGGCCGAGCCAGCCCATCATCTTCCCTCGGTGCCGTTCATCGACGAGCTGAAGAGCTATCGTCATGCCGACCGGTTGCAGGAAACCTCCGCCGAATCCCTGAACCGCCCGAAAGGCGATGAGGCTCTCCACATTCCAGGCCAGACCTGCTAGGGCCGATCCTGCCACGAAGATGGTCAGTGCGCAGATGTACACGCGTGCGGCACCGAATCGTCCGATCATCCATGCCGCTGTCGGCATCACGGCGACAAGTGCGAGAGCGTATGCGGTGGTGACCCATTGCACGGTTGCGAGATTTGTGTCGAACGATTCGGCGAGCCCGGGGATCGCGACAACGGTCACCGTGACGTCCAGCATCACCATCAGGGTGCCCAGCGCGAGAATCGCTGCCACCTTCTTTGCTCGAGCATCCATGATCACGCCGCCCCTTGATCCGCCACGCGTGCCGATTTCAACAACTCGGCCCACCAGGTCAATTCGTCCATCGCCGCCCGGGCGGAGGCGACGGCGGCATCGTCGAGTTCGAGCGTTCCGTCGACCAGGTGGTCCCACGGCGAGTGGATCACCACGCCATTGCGGGTGCCGACCGAATAGAGTTCGGCGAACACGGCGCGAAGATGTTCCACGGCACGAAGACCGCCCGACATCCCGCCGTAGGACACGAAAGTGACGGGCTTTTTCTTCCACTCCTCACGGTGGGCATCGATGAGGATCTTGAGCTCGCCGGGGTAGGAGTGGTTGTACTCGGGGGTGACCACGACGAAGCCGTCGGCGGATGCCAAGACGTCGCTCGTCCGGGTGTCGCTGGGGTGGGCGAGGTCCACCACCTCGAAATCGGCGTCACGAGAACGCATGTGCTGCAGGAACCACTCCGCGACCTTGAGGCCGATCCGGCCCGGACGGACCGAACCGATGATGAGAACGAACTTTGGCTGTGTGTGCGTCATGGAAAACGAGTATTCAAGTTCAAGTGAACTTGAAGTCAAGCTACGATGTGGTCATGCCACCGAAGAAATTGGAGATGACGGTCGGGGAGCTGGCCATCCGAGCAGGGGTCGCGCCATCGGCGGTTCGATACTACGAGGATCGCGGATTGATATTCAGCAGGCGCACGACAGGTAATCAGCGCCGCTACCACCGGGCGATGTTGCGCAGGGTCGCGTTCATCCGCGCGTCGCAGGCGGCAGGCATTCCGCTCGCCACCATCGGCTCGGTACTCGAAGCTCTCGGGGAGCACGAGTCGCCGACCAAGTCGATGTGGCACCGCGCGTCACAACGATGGGTCGACGACCTCGACGAGCGAATTGCTCTGCTGCAACGTATGAGAGACCTGATGGACTCGTGCGTGGGGTGCGGCTGCTTGTCGATGAAGGCATGCATGCTGCTCAATCCCGGAGATGCCTATGCGCAACAGGGGTTGGGCAACAACCGGCTGATCACCGACTCCTGCGAACGCAAACTCGAGGCGACCGACTAGCGGCAGCCGGCCCACGGCGTCGCCGGGCGCGTTCGGCTGGCCGTCCTTGTTGCGGTGTGCGCAGCGGTGTTGCGCACTACGCTGTTGTTACCGCAACGAGCATGGACCGGAGGGCGGACTCATGATGAGTGCACAAACGCACGCCGATTGGACACCTCGAACCCCGTGGCCGACCGTCCGGCGCAAGTCGGCCGCCGGCAGTCGCGAGGTCGTCGAGTTGATTGCCCAGAACATCACCGCCGACTCCCTGGCCGACCCCCACGCGTTCGCACGCCAGAGCCGTCTCGCGACGGCGCTGCTACCGGCCGAACTGAGGGAGTTGCTGTTCGACTTCCTCGTCGAGGGCGACGGGGGGCTGTTGCTCAGCGGGCTCGAGGTCGGCCCGATTCCGCCGACTCCCGACAATGCGGTGGGTGCGAACACACGCCACACGCTGATGGCCAGGCAATCGGCCCTGCTGCTGTCGAGCATCGTGCATCTCGTGGGTTACCGGCCGGAATGTCGCGGAGAACTGGTCCAGACGCTGGTCCCGGTGCGTCGCCACCTGCGTCGGCAGACGTCCACCGGGAGTGCCGTGGACCTCGAGAGCCACACCGAGCAGTGTCACAACCTGCGCACCCGCCCGGACTTCATCGCGTTGGGCTGCCTGCGCGGCGACCCCAACGCCTCGACGTACCTGCTCTCCGCGCGAGAGTTGCAGCGCAGACTGCCCGCAGAGACCTCGCGACTACTGCGCGATCCGGTCTATTTCACGCGCGTCGACAGCTCGTTCATCGATGGTGGCGTCCCTGACGAGGTGCGTGGTCCCATCCCGGTGCTGAGTGGATCCTGGGACGACCCGGTGCTCACGTACGACGAGGACCTGATGTCGACGGCCAGTACGGAACATCGGAGTGCGCTTGCGGCCGTTCGTGACGTGTGGATGGCCCACCGCAGTGAGGTGGTGCTGCATCCGGGTGAACTCTTCATCCTCGACAACAGTCGAGCAATCCACGGCCGCAGCGCATTCACCGCACAGTGGGACGGCGGCGATCGATGGCTGTGCAGGACTCAGGGGCTGTGCAACCTGGCGACATCTCGCTTCGCCCGGCGTGAGGGATCGCCGATCATCGAGATCGAGGGTTGCTGATCAGTTCGGCGCCGGACTGAAGATCCGGCGCGCGGACTCGCGAACGATCGATCTGCGGTGATCGACGACAACGGGGGAGACATCGACGTGGCCGTCTGACCCCGGGGTGGTGACCCAGCTCGACACCAGCCCGAAGATGATCGTCAGCACGTCTTCCGGATCCCAGTGCGGCTCGATCTGCCCCGCTTGCTGTGCGGCACGGATGGCGTCGATGCGGATGCGCCATCGCGGATCGGACGTCGCGAGCTCACGCAGTCGCGGCGCGCGGCCCTCGAGTTGGCCCCACAACAGCAACCGCTGGGTCTGGGGTCTGGCGACGAGGTCGTCGAAAAGGGCCACCACATAGGCGGGCACATCCTCGGCGTCGAACGGGACCGCTTCGAGGAAGCGATCAAAATCGGCGTCGAGGATCGCGTGGAACAAGGCCACTTTGTCGCCGAAGTACGCGTAGAGACGCTCCTTGCTGGCACTGGCATTCGAGGCGATGCGATCGATTCTGGCGCCGGCCAGTCCATGGACCGCGAACTCGTCTCGCGCTGCGTCGAGAATTCGCTGCTTTGTCGCCGTCACATCGGTGGGGGCCATCGATCAAGCATAGTCAGTCGAACTAGTTCGTTTGATTTTGGGGAGAAACAGGATTACCGTCGCTTCTCATGACCACATCCCCTGTGGGTACAAACGTGCCCGAAACCGGTTCCGCCGCGATCGACCCCGGACCCGCCAATCCCAATCACCAACGCCGCTGGCTGGTGCTGGCGATCGTGGCCCTGGCCCAGCTCATGGTGGTCCTCGACAGCACGATCGTCTCGATAGCTTTGCCGGACGCCCAGGCCGATCTGGGCATCACCGACGGCGACCGCGCGTGGGTGGTCACCTCGTATGCGCTGGCCTTCGGCGCGTTGCTCCTACTCGGTGGACGCATCGCGGACTACTGGGGGCGCAAGCGCTCGTTTGTCGTGGGCATGGTCGGTTTCGCGGTGATGTCCGGCGTCGGTGGCATCGCGCAGAACGGCATCGAGCTGTTCATCGCCCGCGCCGGTCAAGGTGTGTTCGCGGCGCTGGTCGCACCGGCCGCGCTTGCGATCCTCACCACCACATTCACCCGAGATGAAGAGCGCGCCAAGGCATTTGCTGTCTACGGTGCGATCTCCGGAGGTGGCGCGG
The DNA here is from genome assembly GCF_001598915.1 of Williamsia muralis NBRC 105860. Taxonomy (GTDB): domain Bacteria; phylum Actinomycetota; class Actinomycetes; order Mycobacteriales; family Mycobacteriaceae; genus Williamsia; species Williamsia muralis. Next base: position 167,283 of record NZ_BDAP01000007.1, read on the forward strand.
CCATCGGACTTCTCCTGGGTGGCGCTCTGACCCAGTATGTCGACTGGCGCTGGTGCCTGCTGGTGAACATCCCGATCGCGATGGTCGCCATTGCCGCCGCCGTTCCGGTGGTCAAGGAGACCAAGGCGCACGGCGACACCAGCTATGACCTGCCCGGGGCGATCCTGGTCGCCGTGGGACTGGGTTCCCTCGTCTACGGTTTCACCCGCGCCGAGCACGGTTGGCTGGAACCCGACGCCATCGGGTTCATCGTCGGCGGACTCGTTGTGCTCGCGTTGTTCGCGGTGGTGGAACACCGGTCGGCCAATCCGCTGCTGCCCCTGTCGGTTCCGTGGCACCGCAACCGTGGTTCGGCACTCATCGGTATCGCACTCGCCGGCGTCGCGCTCGTCGGGAGCACGCTGTATCTGGCCATCTACCTGCAAGCGGTTCTGGGTTTCAGTCCGATGATCGCCGGTGTCGCCTGTCTGCCGATCACGGCGTTCATCGTGCTCGCGTCGGGCATCGCCGCGAAACTGGCTGTGGCGGCGGGGCCCAAGGTCCCCATGGCCATCGGCCCGGTGGTCGCCGCCGCGGGTCTGCTGTTGCTCGCCCAGGTCGACGTGGACAGTTCGTACTGGACCGGTGTCTTCCCGGCCCTGGCCGTCTTCGGATTCGGTATGGGACTGCTGATGGTGCCGGTGCAGAACGTGGCCCTGATCGGTGTACGTGATCACGACGCCGGCGCCGCCAGTGCACTCTCGAGCGCGGGCCTGCAGGTCGGCGCGGCACTGGGTACCGCTCTGCTGACCACGGTGTACACCTCGGCCAAAACAGATGCACTGCCGTCGAATCCGGCCACATCCGATGCGACAGCGTTCCTCGCCGCCGAGGTGTCGGGTTACACGTCCGCGTTCGCGTGGGCCGCGGGTCTGCTGGTCCTGGTGACACCGGTGGTGCTGATCCTGGCCCGGGTCAAGAAGCACGACCTGCCTGCCCAGGGCGCGGTCCACATGGGCTGACGCCCGGGCCTCGTCAGACGGCGGAGACGGTCACGGGCACGCCATTGAGTACGGCGTTGCCCGAGACCGCATCCAGCAACTGCGGGTCGGTCACGTCGTTGGCGCTCGGTGCGTCGATGAGACCGGCCACCGCCAGTTGGACGCCGCTGCGGTTCTGACCGAAGCCGTGGGGCAGGCTGACCACACCCGGCATGATGTCCTCGGTCTCGGCGACCGTGACCGTGGTGCTGCCGGCGCGTGAGCGCAGCACAGCCTTGTCGCCGGCACACAGTCCGCTGTGCGCCAGGTCTTTGGGGTGCATCAGAAGATGATGACGCTCTTGGCCTTTGGACAGTCTCTCGGAATTGTGCATCCAGGAGTTGTTCGATCGGAGATGCCGCCGTCCGATCAGCAGCAGCTCGCCGTCGTGTGTACCCACGAGGTCGCTGTGGACCCGCTCGAGATCGTCCACGATCAGCGAAGGAGCGACGTTCACCGTTTTGGACTTCGCAACCAGTTTGCGTCGGAGGCCGGGCCGCAACGGCCCGAGGTCACGACCCGACGGCGACCTCAGGAGATCGCGCATCGTGAGATCACCGGGCCCGGTTCGCAGCAGCAACGCGATCAACATCTTCGGGGTCGCATGGATTCGAGCTGACGATGTGGCCGAGGCGGGGGCGGCACGAAGCCGCTCACGCAGGCTTTGCTTGGTGGTGCGTGCCCGCCCGAGCGCCAGGGTCAGGTCACGGAAGATCTCCCAATCATGCTTGGCGCCAGCACGTTTCTTGACCACCGCGGGTGAGAATCGGGCGGTGTTGCGGACCGCGAGCTGATGGAACACAAGGTCGTAGTGGTCTCGTTCGAGGATCATCGTCGGCGGCAGGATGATGTCGGCATGCCGCGTGGTCTCGTTGACGTAGAAGTCCAGCGAGACCATGAAGTCGAGGTTCTCGAGGGCGTGGTCGAGGCGGCTTCCGCCGGGGGTGGATGACACCGGATTGCCGGCGAGGGTGATGAGCGTCTTGATCTGCCCGGTGCCAGGGGTGAGTATCTCGTCGGCGAGGGTGGCCACCGGCAGTTCGCCGCCGAACTCGGGCAGGTCTCGGACGCGGCTGCGCCACTTGTCGAAATGCCCACGACCGCTCAGCTTCCGGGCCACGAGGTCGATCTCGGGATCGGTCAAAAGAGACCCGCCCACGCGGTCGAGGTTGCCGGTGACAGCGTTGATCGCCTGGATCGCCCACTGGCACACGGTGCCGAACTGCTGGGTCGACACACCCATCCTGCCGTACGCCACGGCACGATCTGCCTCGGCAAAATCACCGGCGATGCGACGGATCTCGCCAGGATCGATCCCGGTGATCGGTCCGGCCCACTCCGGTGTGGTGGTGGCGCACGCATCGCGCACGCCGTCCATGCCCGACAACGGGAGATGTTCGATGCGTGCGTTGTCCACGCCCCGCTCATGCACCAGCACATGCAGGATCGCCAGCAGCAGCGCCGCATCGGTGCCGGGCCGGACGAAGTGGTGCTCGTCGGCGATGGCGGCGGTCTCGGTGCGGCGAGGGTCGATCACCACCAGCCGACCGCCGCGACGGCGCAGGTCGCGCATGCGGTTCCGGAAGTCGGGTGCGGTCATCATCGAGCCGTTGGACACCACCGGGTTTGCGCCGAAGACCAAGAAATGATCGGTGTTGTCGAGGTCGGGAATGGGGATCTGGAGCTGATGTCCGTACATCAGGTGCGCCACCAGCTGGATGGGCAGCTGGTCGGCCGATGTCGCGGAGAACATGTTCTTCGAACCCAAGGCGCCGAGGAAAGACAGACCGTGGGTCGCGAATCCGAGGCTGTGCACACTCGGATTGCCGAGGTATAGGCCCACCGCGTCGCGGCCGTGGTCACGTTGTGTTGCCGAGATGCGTTCGGCCACCAGCGTTGTCGCGTCTTTCCAGCTGATCGGTTCCCACCCGCCGTCGGCGGTCTTTCGAACCGGGGTGCGGAGCCTGTCGGGATCGGCGTGCAGATCGGTCAGTGCTGTCGCCTTGGGGCAGATGTGCCCGCGCGACAGTGGGTCGTCGCGGTCGCCGCGGATGTCGGTGACGCGGTTGTCTTCCACGGTGACCTGCAGTCCGCAGATGGCTTCGCAGAGGTTGCACACGCCGTGCGTGGTGAGGGGCAGCATGCGTGCCGAGCCTAGCCCCCGACCACCGGCTCGCGGCTCCGTTCGGGACAACTGGTCAGAAGACACGGATACCCAGTTTCCGGCGCACGCGCAGGCCCGCCAGCATCAGTTGGTTGTAGCCCTTGAGCATGCCGGGATTGACCCGGTCGAAGCGGCGGTGCATGGCGATGGCCTTGCGGTAGCGGCGGTCGTCGTCCGCTGTCCAGGTGAAGCCCATCGCATCGCGGAACTCGGGCGGCAGGGCGCCCTTGGTCATGAACAAAGTGCGTTGACCGAGGGCCCGCTGCATCACCACTCCGGTCCGTCCGAGGGGCCCCGGCAAAAAGCTGAGGTCGGCCAGTGACGCAAGCATCTCCCGCACCGGCGGGTCGATGGAGATCTTCTGCATCTGTTCGGCCCAGTAGGCCTCGAAGGCACCTCGGTCGGCGGGCCACATGTCGGGTCGAACGTTGAGTGTGGTGCCGAGCCTGGCGGCATCGGCGTAGATCGCGTCGGCGGATGCGTCGCTGAGCCTGCCGTACATGAACTCGTACTGGTCGACGAAGTAGCGGAAGAGGCAGGCGGCCACCCACAGCTGCAGGCTGGGGTTGTTCGCGCTGTAGCCGACCGGGCTCTGCGGTGTCGAGGTGACCTGAGAATGGATCGCCTGGATCGCCGTGCGGACGTACTCGGCATCGTCGTCGGTGCCCTGGATGGCCACCGCGAGGTACTGCCCGGTCGTGCGCGCTCGTTTGAACGGGTGCTTGAAGGTGCTGCCGCTGTCCACCCGGCTCTCGAGCACCCCATAGCCCACCCCTGGCAACGACAGCTGCATGATGACGTTCGCCACACCCATGGTGGAGCCGAGTGTGGTCATGAGATCGGCCGTGCGGGTTGGGTTCTTGTGCATCGTGGTTTGGCTCCAGGGCTGTGGCATTGTGGTTACGCGTGTGATCAGATCGTAGACCTTCAGGCCGACTGCCGGCGCAGAACGGGGCCCGGCTCGTTCGCCGGGGCGCGGTTGGGGTCCGGTCAGGCGTCGGCGGTAACTTGGGCAGTGTGAAGCAGATACCCCGCGAGATCTGGGTACTGCTCAGCTCGAACTTCGTCATCGCTCTGGGTTTCGGACTCATCGCCCCGGCCCTGCCGACATTCGCCCGCAGCTTCAACGTTGGCATCACCGCTGCGTCGATCATCATCTCGGCATTCGCATTCATGCGTCTGGCCTTCGCCCCGGTGAGCGGCCGGTTGGTGCGGGTGCTGGGGGAGCGGCGGATCTACCTGGCGGGCCTGCTGATCGTCGCAGCGTCCACCCTCGCGTGTGCATTCGCGCAGACCTACTGGCAACTACTCGTCTTCCGCGGTCTCGGCGGTATCGGCTCGACCATGTTCTCGGTGTCGGCGACCGCACTGATGATCCGGCTGGCGCCACCCGACATCCGCGGACGTGTGTCCGGCTACTTCAGTGCCGGATTCCTCGTCGGCAACATCACCGGCCCTCTTGTGGGGAGCGCGCTGATCGGCTTCGGGCTGCGGATGCCGTTTGTCGTCTACGCCATCGCGCTGCTCGTCGCCTCTGCAGTGGTGGCCACCCAGTTGCGCGGCGTCGGCGGCCGACCACAGCCGGGTGCGGCCGCCCAGGCGGCGATGCCGTTGCGAGAAGCGTTGCGCGACTCGGCCTACCGGGCGATCCTCGCGTCCAGTTTCACGCAGGGGTGGGCGTCGATGGGTGTGCGGGTGGCGTTGGTGCCCCTCCTCATCGTCGACGAGCTGGGTGAATCGGCGGCGATGTCCGGTGTGGTGCTGGCCATCTACTCGGCGGGCAACGTACTCGCGATCATGGTGGCCGGGAGGCTGTCGGATTCATGGGGTCGCCGGCCGATCATGTTGCCGGGCCTGGCTCTGATGGGCGGGGCCACCGTGGTGCTCGGCTACAGCGGGAACATCTGGATCGTGGGCGGACTCACTTTCGTCGCGGGCATCGGCTCCGGACTCTTCGCGCCCACCCACCAGGCCGCGCTCGCGGATGTGCTGGCAGGCAGGGGCCAGGGCGGGCCTGCGTTGGCGACCTTCCAGATGACCACCGATCTGGGATCCATCAGTGGGCCGGTCATCGCCGGGGCCATCGCCCAAACCTGGGGTTTCGGGCCGGCGTTCGCCATGACCGGGGCGATCGCCTTCGCCGCGTTGATCGTCTGGGGCTTTGCCCGGGAGACCGCGCCCGCGCGCACCGGTGTACAGATACCGGCGAAAGAGCCGCGACCGAACTAACGTTGACGGCATGTCTGAGGAGTCCGGTCCCGAGCGGCCCGAGTCGGGTGAAGGACCAGCATTGGGTGCCAATTCCGAGGTTGGCCGACTCCGCGCCGTCATGCTGCATCGCCCTGGCGACGAATTGCGGCGACTGACCCCGCGCAACAGTGACCAACTCTTGTTCGACGGCTTGCCGTGGGTGGACCGCGCGCAGGAAGAACACGATGCCTTCGCCGAGGTGTTGCGTGGGCGTGGCGTCGAAGTGCTGCTGCTCGGTGACCTGCTCACCGAGACGATCGCGAACAGCGGCGCCGCCAGGATGCAGGGGATCGCCGCTGCGGTCAGCCCCCGCCGCCTCGGTCACCATCTGGCCCATGACCTCGCGACCGAGTTGCGCACATTGTCGCCGACGGACCTGGCGGGAGTCCTGATGGCGGGGATGACCTTCGACGAGATGCCCGAGTCGGCGGCCTCGGCCCGGTCATCGCTGGTCTGGCGGATGCACCACGGGACCGAGTTCGCCATCGACCCACTGCCCAATCTGCTGTTCACCCGCGACAGCTCGTTCTGGATCGGTGACCGTTTTGCCATCACCTCACTCGCCTTGCCGGCCCGTGTCCGCGAGACGTCGCTGACCGACCTGATCTACGCCCACCATCCCCGGTTCCTCGGCGTCCGGCGTGCCTATGAATCGCACACCGCGCCGGTCGAAGGTGGTGACGTACTGCTGCTCGCTCCCGGGGTGGTCGCCGTCGGTGTCGGTGAGCGCACCACTCCAGCAGGTGCGGAAGCGTTGGCGCGCAGCCTGTTCGAGGATGGTCTGGCGCACACGGTACTCGCCGTCCCGATCGAGCAGCGCCGCGCGTCGATGCATCTGGACACGGTCTGCACCATGGTCGACACCGACGCGGTGGTGATGTACCCGGTGATCCAGGACTCCCTGTCGGCGTTCACGATCGCGATGACAGACGGCTCGGTCTCGGTGACGGGTCCCGACCCGTTCGTCGAGGCGGCGGCCGACGCCATGGGAATCGAGAAGTTACGGGTGATCGACACCGGTCTGGATGCGGTGACCGCCGAGCGTGAACAGTGGGACGACGGTAACAACACCCTGGCCCTCGCCCCGGGTGTTGTCGTTGCGTACGACCGGAACGTGGAGACCAATCGCAGACTCGAGGATTCGGGCGTGGAGGTACTCACCATCGCGGGCAGTGAACTCGGCTCGGGACGCGGCGGTCCGCGTTGCATGTCGTGCCCGGTGTCGAGGGATCCGCTGTGACACACACAGGCGCGGTGCCGGGATGATCGAACTGTCCATCGATCCGGAATCCGACGTCGCACCCTACGAGCAGGTGCGCCGGGGCATCATCGAACTGGTCAGTTCGGGCAGGCTGCTCGCCGGCAGCCGGATCCCCACCGTCCGCGCATTGGCAGCAGAGCTCGATCTGGCCCCCAACACCGTTGCCCGGTCATACCGTGAACTCGAGGCCGAGGACGTCATCGAGACCAGAGGGCGACAGGGGTCGTTCGTGAAGGCGCACGCCGATTCCTCGGTTCAGCGGGCCGCGCAGTTGACCGTGGAGCATGTTGCCGCCCTGAGACAATTGCGTGTCGACGACACACAGATCGAGGCGCTGCTCAAGCAGGCATTGCGCAGCTAGGGGCCATTTAGGCCGGTTGCGCAGGGTGAATCCGGTGGTTACGACCAGGTAGCAAATCGGTTGTGAAAGTTGAACAATCGAGGTGAATCCTGTTCTAGTTAGGTTCATGGCATTGACCACTGAAACCACCGATGCGGTTCCGACTCCGGATGTTCGGGGTCCCAAACCGCGGATCGACCTAGTTGTCTTCGGGGTCACCGCTGCTGCAGTGATCGCGTTTGTCATCTGGGGTCTGGTCGACAAAGAGAGCCTGAACACCAGGACGCAGGACCTGCTGGCCTGGATCACCGACAACCTCGGTTGGGTGTTCATCCTGTCGGCCACCTTCTTCGTACTGTTCGCCATCTTCCTGGCGGTCAGCAAATACGGCAAGATCCCGCTGGGCCGTGACGGGGAGAAACCCGAGTACAACACCGTCAGCTGGGTCGCGATGATGTTCAGCGCCGGTATGGGTATCGGCCTGATGTTCTACGGGGCGAACGAGCCCCTCACCCACTTCGTGACCGCACCTCCCGGAACGTCGCAGAACGACGTGGGTATCGCCATGGCAACCACGATGTTCCACTGGGGTTTCCACCCATGGGCGATGTACGCCGTGGTCGGACTGGCCATCGCCTACAGCACCTACCGATGTGGCCGAGGACAATTGGTCAGTGCAGTCTTCGCTCCCATCCTCGGCCACCGTGCCAACGGCTGGGGTGGCAAGGTCATCGACATCCTCGCGATCTTCGCGACCCTGTTCGGTACGGTCGCTTCCCTGGGACTCGGTGCCGCGCAGATCGGTTCGGGCTTCGTGGAGGTCGGCTGGATCAACGACCCGTCGAAGTTGTTGCTGGTGGCCATCATCGCGGTGCTGACCGCGGCATTCGTCGCATCAGCGGTGTCGGGCGTCGCGAAGGGCATCCAGTGGCTGTCCAACACCAACATGGTCTTGGCGATCGTGTTGGCGCTGTTCATCTTCGTCGTCGGGCCCACGGTCTTCATCCTGAACGTGCTGCCCACCAGCATCGGCACCTACCTCAACGACATCACCTCGTTCTCGGCTCGATCAGGCGCCACCGTCGACAGCGAGGGTGAGACCTGGCTTGCCGGCTGGACCATCTTCTACTGGGCCTGGTGGGTGTCCTGGACACCTTTTGTCGGCATGTTCCTGGCCAAGATCAGCCGTGGCCGCACCATCCGCCAGTTCGTGATCGGCGTGCTGCTGGTGCCGACGATCGTGTCGCTGCTGTGGTTCTCCATCTTCGGTGGGACGGCGATACGACAACAACAGGACGGCAAGGGGCTGGCCGACGCGAGTTCGGCGGAGAGTCAGCTCTTCGACATGCTCGGCAACCTGCCAATGACCGGCATCGCATCGGTGCTCGTGATGGTGCTCGTCGCGATCTTCTTCGTGTCCGGTGCGGACGCGGCCTCGCTGGTGATGGGCACCTTGTCCGAACGGGGAGCGCACGAACCGAGCAAGGGCGTCACCATCTTCTGGGGCGTATTGACCGGAGCTGTTGCCGCACTGCTGTTGTGGGCCAGTGGCGACGACGCGCTCAACGGCATCAAGACGATGGCCATCATCGCCGCGCTGCCGTTTGTCATCGTGATGATCTTCATGTGCGTGTCTCTGTACATGGACCTGCGGCGCGATCCGCTCATCGTCGCCCAGCGCAACTACGACACCCAGGTCGACCACACGTTGCGTACGCACGCGAACATCTTGGCCGGCGACGACGAGGCCAATGACGTGCTGCCCTCGGATCAGTTCCCGGCGATCACACCTGAGCAGTTGCGGAAGTCGCCCGACGAACCGAAGTGACCAACAAGATTCAGATGTGAACGGGCCCCCTCTCGAGGGGGCCCGTTTGCGTCCGGGGGCAGTAGCAACGCGTTGCCATTGCAGGTTCGATCATGTCCAGCTGGGCAACCACATCTGCATGTTCCACATTTCGCGGGAGATGGGTTCGCCGGTGAGGATCGGCCACATCCACATGAAGTTGGCCACGGCAAGACCCAGATAGATGCTGACCGCGACCGCGCCGACCAGCCGCTTCTCGTACGCGTACTTCTTGGCGCGGCGGCTCGCGGCCAGCACGTCTCCGACGCAGAGGGCCAGACCCATGATGAGGAACGGCGCCATCGCGGTGGCGTAGAAGAAGTACATCTGGCGGTCGAGATTGGTGAACCAGGGCAGATAAGCGGCGCCGTAGCCCACCAGTACCACCGCGTAGCGCCAGTCACGCCGGATGAACATGCGCCACAGTGCCCATGCGAGCATCGGTAACGCCAGCCACCACATGATCGGGGTGCCGATGAACATCATGGCCTTGACGCACTCGGACTCGCCGCACTTCTCCGGGCCGTACTCGATGTAGTACAGCATCGGGCGCAGGCCCATGGGCCACGTCCACGGCTTCGATTCCCACGGGTGGTGGTTGCCTGCCGAGTTGGTGAGGTTGGCGTGAAACGAGAGCACGCCCGACTCGTAGTACCAGAGTGAACGCCAGGCGTCGGGAATCCACGCGAAGGGCCCACCGGTGCCGATCTGCCTGCCCACCTCGTACCGGTAAACCGCTGTCTCGGAACTGAACCACGGAGCGAACGTTGCCAGGTAGATCAGCACGGGGGTGACGCCGAGGGAGAAACCGGTGGGGATCACATCGCGGAGCAGCACACCCCGCCACGGACGCTGCACCAGATAGGCCTTGCGTGCCGCCACGTCGAAACCGAGTGAGAGCACGATGAAGAAGATGACGAAGTAGATGCCCGACCACTTGGTGCCGCAGGCGAGGCCCAACGCGATGGCAGCAGCAAAACGCCACCACCGAAAACCCAGCCGCGGTCCGTACGGCGAGTCGTGGATCCGGCCCTCGGAGTAGACCTTGTGCATCCGGGCCCGCATCTGGTCGCGGTCGCAGACGATCGCGGCGAGCGCAGCCAGGATGAAGAAGATCTGGAAGATGTCGAGCAAGCCCGTCCGCGAGGCCACGAAGGTGACCCCGTCGACGATCATGAGCACCCCGGCGATCGCGCCGACCAGCGTCGAGCGGGTCAGTCGACGGACCAGTCGCACGACGATGAGGATCATCAGCGTGCCGCACACCGCCGACATGAACCGCCAACCCCAGGCGTCGTAGCCGAACAGCCACTCGCCGATGGCGATCATCCACTTGCCGACGGGCGGGTGGACAACCAGACCGTAGGCCGGGTTGTCCTCGAGCCAGTTGTCGCCGGTGAGCACCTGCCAGGCCTGCGGCACGTAATGCTTCTCGTCGAAGACGGGTGTGCCCTTGTCGGTGGGGCTGCCCAGGTTCGCGAAACGGGTGATCGCGCCGATCGCGGTGATGATCAGAGCGACGATCCAGCCGCGTCGGCGATCGGTGGGGCCGAAGACAGGCGCGGGGACCTTACGCGCCGCGCCAGGGCTGGTGCCCAGGTCCTCGGCGTGGACGCCGGGTAATTCGTCCGAGGATTGCCACCCGGGCAGGGACCGTCGAGCGTTGTCCGAGGCCTCCGGAACGGAGTTCTCGAGCGGCGGGGCGAACGTCACCTTGCCAATCGTAGGCTGTGCGGTGATGAACTCTCCGCAGCCACAAGGCCAACTCGTACTCGCCGCGACCCCGATGGGACGCATCGACGACGCGTCCCCCCGACTCCGGGAGGCACTGGCCGCTGCTGACGTGGTGGCCGCGGAAGACACCCGCCGCGCGAAGGCGCTGGCTGCGGGACTGGGCGTGACCATCGGCGGCCGGGTGGTGAGCTATTACGACCAGGTCGAGGTGAAGCGAACCCCGGCCCTGGTGGACGAGGTGCGGTCGGGCGCCACCGTCCTGGTGATCACCGATGCCGGCATGCCGTCGGTCTCCGACCCGGGCTATCGGCTGGTGGTCGCGTGTATCGAGGCGGATCTACCCGTCACGTGCCTGCCTGGACCGTCCGCGGTGACCACCGCGCTGGCCGTGTCGGGTCTGCCGGTGGAGCGCTTCTGCTTCGACGGCTTCGCTCCCCGCAAGTCAGGGCAACGTCGATCGTGGTTCACCGAGTACATCGACGAGGCGCGCACGGTTGTCTTCTTCGAGGCACCACACCGGCTCGCGGACTGTCTGCTCGACGCGGTGGCAGTGCTGGGGCCCGACCGTCGCGCCGCGGTGTGCCGCGAGCTGACCAAGACGTACGAAGAGGTGCGTCGTGGGTCGCTCGGCGAGCTCGCGGAGTGGGCGGCCCAGGGTGTCCGCGGCGAGATCACCGTGGTTCTCGATGGCGCGGTCGCGGGCGAACCGGACATCGAAGCGCTTGTGGCGCGCGTCGAAAAAGTTGTCGCCGGGGGAGTGCGCCTCAAAGATGCCTGCGCCCAGTTCGCGGCGAAGACAGGTGCCTCGCGCCGCGAACTGTACGAGGCGGTGCTTGCGAGCCGCGAGAGCTGATGTCGGCCCTCGCGCGCGGATCGCGGTCTCGCGCACCGGAACGAACCGGTGCGCCGTGCACCGGAAAGTGCGTCAGGCGGGCTGGATACCGAGGATGGCCGCGGCTTTGTCCAGGCACTCCTGCCATTCGCCGTCGGGGTCGGAGTCGATGGTGATCCCCCCGCCGACGCCCAGGAACGCCGCGCCATCCGGGGCGATCTCCACGGTGCGGATCGCCACGTTCAGGTCGAGTCCGGAAATGGGGGAGACCACTCCGACTGCCCCGCAGTACAACCCGCGGGAGTTCTGCTCCCATTCCGAAAGCAACTCGCGAGCACGGGCTTTCGGCGTACCCGTCACCGAGGCGGGTGGAAACGTGGCGTCGATCAGCGCCGAGTTCGACACCGATGGCGGCACCGTTGCCTGCACCGTGGACACCAGATGCCACACGCCGGGCGCGGGATGCACGTCGAGCAACTCGGTCACTGCGACGGTGCCGGTGAGGGCCACTCTCCCCAAGTCGTTGCGGACGAGATCGACGATCATGATGTTCTCGGCGACATCCTTGGCGGAGTCGAGCAACAGCTGCGGGTCGAGGTCGATGGGCAGGGTGCCCTTGATGGGACTCGAGGTCACCACCGATCCTCGTCGATGAAGAAAGGTCTCGGGTGAGAACGAGACGACAGATCCCCAATCGCCATGCAGCAGAGCTGCTTTGCGAGGGCGGGTGAAGTGCACGCCGTCGGCGAAGTAGTTGGCCGCCGAACCTGCGAACCGGCCGGCGAAACGGGTGCAGATACAGGCTTGATAGACCTCACCGGCACGGATGGCCTCGAGGCACTGCGCAATGGCCTCCACGTGTGGTCGCTGCGCGGGCGGCTGCCAGGTGACCGACCATGTCCGGCTGTGATGCTCGCCGAGACTGGCGCGTACCCAGTCCGGACACTCCTGACCGTTCAGCGACGTCCACCACCAGCTGCCCGTCCGGTCGAGTTCGAGCACATTGTCGGTCTCACCGCCGGCAGCGGGAGGCAACGGATTCTCGCTGACGCGATCCGGGAAACCCTGGTAGCCGAACCAGAACCCTTGCGGGTCATCGGGTATCGGGACTCCGGCCCGAAGGTCGATCGACGGAGCGATGACGGCATCGGAGTCGAGCCAATCGCCGATCAGCGCCGCCGGACCGGGTATCCCGAGCCGCCGGGTGTGGAAGTCCAGGGCGCGCACCACATCAGACGCCGAACCCGGACCGAGTTCAACGCTTCGCAACACCAGTCCGCGCCCTGATCTCGTCAGCTCTTGGGGAGTTCGTACCGGGGGAAGACGGGCGTCGGTTTCGGAAGCGCCGTTCCGGCGGTCAACCGCTCTCCGATGGACTCGAAAGTGCGCGAATCCTGCTTCACGGCAAGGAGATCGAGAAGCGTGCCGGTTGATTCCGGCATGGCCGGCTGTGCCAGCAGCGTGGTGATCCGAACTACCTCCGCGCAGACGTACAGCACGGTGCCGGTGCGTTCGAGGTCTGTCTTCGCGAGCTTCCACGGCTGTTCGACGGAGATGTACTTGTTGGTGTCGCCCAGCACCTCCCAGATCACCTCGAGCGCGGTGTGGATGGCTTGCTGATCCATTTCCGTGCGCACGCGAGCGAGCAGGCCGTCGGCCTTGTCCAGCAACGTGGTGTCGGCGTCGGTGAGGGCGGCGGGTGCCGGCAGGACACCATCGAAGTACTTGCCGACCATGGACAGTGTCCGCTGGGCGAGGTTGCCGAGCTCGTTCGCCAGGTCGGCGTTGACCCGCGCGATGATGGCCTCGTGACTGTAGGACCCGTCCTGTCCGAACGGCACCTCGCGCAGGCAGAAGAAGCGGATGGGGTCGAGACCGAACTCGTTCACCAGCACGTACGGGTCGACGACATTGCCGATCGATTTGCTCATCTTCTCGCCGCTGTTGAGCAGGAATCCGTGCGCGTACACACGTTTGGGCAGTTCGATGCCGGCGCTCATCAGAAAAGCAGGCCAGTACACACAGTGGAACCGGATGATGTCCTTGCCGATGATGTGCAGATCGGCGGGCCAGAACTTCTTCCATCGCTCCGAGTCGGTGTCGGGGTAGCCCGCAGCGGTGATGTAGTTGGTCAGCGCGTCGACCCAGACGTACATGACGTGGTCGTCGTGACCGGGGACCTGCACGCCCCAGTCGAAGGTGGTGCGCGACACCGACAGATCGCGCAGACCGCCGCGGACAAAGCTCGACACCTCGTTACGGCGGGTTCCGGGACCGATGAATTCCGGGTGCTTCTCGTAGAGTTCGAGCAGTTTGTCCTGGTAGGCGGACAGCCGGAAGAAGTACGCCTCTTCTTCGGTCCACTCCACCGGCGTCTGGGTTTCGGTCGAGACCCTCGTACCGTCGTCGTTCACGGTGGTGTCCGACTCGGAGTAGAAGGCCTCATCCCGGATCGAGTACCAACCCGAGTACTTGTCGAGGTAGATGTCGCCATTGGCGACCATTCGTTCCCAGATGGCCTGCGACGCGACATGGTGGTCGGTGTCCGTGGTCCGGATGAACCGGTCGAAGCTGCTACCGAGGGTTTCCTGCAAGGTGCGGAACGCTGCGGAGTTCCGATCGGCGAGGGCCCGGGTCTCGATGCCTTCTTTCTCGGCGGTCTGCTGCATCTTCTGGCCGTGCTCGTCGGTGCCGGTGACGAACAGCACGTCGTAGCCGTCGAGTCGTTTGAATCGGGCGATGGCGTCCGCAGCGATGTACTCGTACGCGTGCCCGATGTGTGGTGCCCCGTTGGGGTAAGCGATGGCCGTGGTGATGTAAAACGGCGGTTTCGATGCAGAAGCCATGGTGGGTGACAGCTTATCGCCGATGTGTACAGGCCATCACCGGGCCTAACCGGCTCATCTCACTGCTCGGTCAGCGCGACTGTGGCGTCTGGTAGACGTCCGGGATGCCGTCGTGGTTGTCATCGACGCTTTCTTCAGCACAGATGGCTCGGTAGTGCCGATTGCGGATGCGCAGCAGGACGGCCGCGAGTACAGCGGCCAGCAGTGACCCGGTGAGCACGCCGATCTTCACGTGTTCGTCGCGTTCGGAGCCGATGCCGTAGGCCAGGTCGCCGATGAGCAGGGACACGGTGAATCCGATACCGGCCAGCATCGCGATGCCGAGGACATCGATCCAGCGAATCGCCGTGTCGAGGCTCGCGCGGGTGAAGGCCGACAGCAGTCGGGTGGTGCCGAAGATCCCCAGCGGCTTACCCAGGACAAGTCCGGCGATGATGCCCAGTGCGATCGGATCTCGCAGGGCGTCGGTGAACCCGGACAGACCGCCGATGGCGACGCCCGCGGCGAAGAACGCGAACACTGGGACCGCGAAGCCGGCGGAGATGGGCCTGATCCGGTGCTCGAAGTGTTCGGCGAGGCCGGGCCCTGCGTCGGGGCCTCCGGCTGCCTTGCTGCGGATCACCGGAACGGTGAACCCGAGGAGCACGCCGGCCACGGTTGCGTGGATGCCCGATTCGTGTACAAACGCCCACGTCAACGCGGCGAGTGGGAGGAGGACCCACCAGGACCGGATGCGTCGCTGAACACAGACCGCGAACAAGGCGAGCGGCAGCACCGCGAGCGCAAGCGCTCCCACGTTGACGTCCTCGGTGTAGAACACCGCGATGACGGTGATCGCGAGTAGGTCGTCGACAACGGCGAGGGTCAACAGGAACGTGCGTAGCGCGGAAGGCAGATGGGTGGAGATGACGGCCAGCACCGCGACAGCGAAGGCGATGTCGGTGGCCGTGGGGATGGCCCACCCTTCGACGGCGCCGTCGCCGGCCGGCAGGGTGATGGCCACGAAGATCGCTGCGGGCACCACCATCCCGCCGACGGCCGCGGCGATCGGGAGCGCGGCACGCGCAGGATTGCGGAGATCGCCGGCGACGAACTCCCGTTTGAGTTCGAGGCCCACGACGAAGAAGAAGATGGCGAGCAGCCCGTCGGCCGCCCAGGTCGCCAGACTGAGGTCGAGATGCAGCCCAAGCGCGTCCGACCCGACGGTCGTCTCACCCAGCGAGGTGTAGGCATCGGACCACGGGGAGTTCGCCCACACCAGCGCTATCACCGTGGCGACCAGTAGCAAGGCCCCGCCGACGGTCTCTTTTCGGAGAATCGACGAGACCCGTGATACCTCCGACCACGATCCCCGGGCGAACATGGGGAGGGCGGGTCCCCGCGAGGGTGGCCCGGCCGAACCTGGCGGTGTCGGGCCGGTGGGCTCGGGAGCTTGGTTGTCAGACAACGGGATACCTCTAATCTGTCGGTGATGACATGACACGGCACGCAGATGTCTTACGCGTTGCACGTGGCCGACCAGACTTCCCGGCACTCCTGGGGAATCACCTTACAAGGTCTGTACAGGCTCTGCTGACAGCTCAGTGCGCATCGCCGTCCCCGTCCCCGCTCCGCGATCTAGGGTGAGTCGTGGCCGTCTCCGACCCGAAACAGTTGTTCGCCAGTGCACCCGTCGCCCGACTGGGTACGGTGTCCGCCGACCACCGACCCCATGTGGTCCCGGTGGTGTTCGCCGTGGCCGGCGATGTGATCTATACCGCGGTCGACGGCAAGCCGAAGTCCGGTAGACCCTTGCGGCGCTTGTCGAACATCGCCGAATGCCCGGAGGTCAGTCTGGTGGTGGATCACTACGAGGACGACTGGAGCCGACTGTGGTGGGTGCGGGCCGACGGGTGTGCCCGCGTTCACGAAAGCGGCCCCGAAGTTCAGCACGCATTGCTGATGCTGCGTGCCAAATACCCGCAGTATCAGACTGTTTCGCTCGACGGTCCGGTGATCGCCGTCACCGTGCGGCGTTGGAGTTCGTGGACCGGCTGAAGTTGGCCACCAACTCGGAGATGAACTGAGGCCAGAGCGGTTCGGGCAGATCATGGCCCATGCCGTCGATCAACACGAGCTTGGAACCCTTGATCGCCCGCGCGATGGCCTTGCCGCCTGACGGGCGCATCAGCCCGTCTGCCTTACCGTGGATCACCACGGTTGGTGCCGTGATCGCGGTGGTGTACTTCTTCAGGCTTCCGGTTCCCATCACCGCGCAGGTCTGACGCACCACGCCGGCGGGGTCGTGCGCGCGGTCGTACGCTGCGGTCGACCGTCGCAGGGCCTCGTCCCAGCTGAGTTCGTACTTCGGGCTGCCGATGGCCCGGATCGCCTTGGCTGCGTTCTCGATGTAGGCCTCGCGGGTGGCGCCTTTTCCGGGTCCGGACAGCAGCGCCCACAATTTGCGAGGATCCGGAGGTGGCAGGAAGGCTTCGTTGGTGCTGGAGAAGAAGATCGCCAGCGAGAGCACCCGCTCGGGGTGTCGGCCCGCGAGGACCTGGGCGATCATGCCACCCATCGATCCGCCGACCACGTGCGCCTTATCGATCTCGAGGGTGTCGAGCAGTCCCACGGCGTCCTGCGCCATGTCCACGAGGGTGTAGGGGACATCGCTGGGAAGACCGAGTTGGTGGCGGGCCATCCTGGTGAGCATCGAACCGCCGACGCGTACGCCGTCGAGATGCGTCGAGAGGCCGATGTCCCGGTTGTCGAAGCGGATCACCCGGTAACCCCTGGCGGCGATGGACTCACAGAAAGCGGTCTGCCAGAACGTCAACTGCGCGCTGAGACCCATGATCAGCAGTACGGCCGGATCGTTCGGGTCACCCATGTCCTCGTAAGCGATCGTGATGTCGCCGACCTGCGCCGTGCCTACCCGGTTCTCGATCTCACTCATCGTCACGACCTTAGTACCCGGCCCCGCGGGCGGAGGGTGAAGTCTCGCTGTCGGACCGCAAGGATTTCGCGTAGCAGCGGCTCAACGGGCTGCCCGCGTAGTGGCCGTAGTTTTCGATGAGGGAGTACCCCAACGACTCGTACAGCGCCATCGCCTCCGGCTGGCGGGTGCCGGTCTCGAGCCGGACCACGTCTGTCCCACGTGTGTTCGCCCGATGCTCGAGTGCGTTCATCAGTGACCGCGCCACGCCTCGCCCGCGCTGCCCGGGCTCGACGTACAGCCGCTTGACCTCGTCGAGTCCAGGGCGCACACCGATCAAGACGACCACACCAACCGCTACTCCGTCGACAACGGCCACGAAGTGGTCGCCGGTCGTGGGAAGGGGTTCGAGCTCCACGTCACCGGGGTAGCGGACATTCAGCTCGGCGACGGCAACGGCGACCAAGCGCTGCACATCGAAGTCGTCGGCCGGCCGGGTCTCGATGTCCGTCCGGGTCCCGCCATTGCGGCCCATGTCCATATCCATTGGAAAACGGTAAATCGACCAGGGCACAATTCACACATGCCCCTGCGCCCCTTCCAGCAAGTCGACGTCTTCGTGTCCGGATCCCTCTCGGGGAACGCTGTCGCCGTCGTCTTCGACGCCGACGGCTTGACCGATGCGTCGATGGCGGCCTTCGCGAACTGGACGAATCTGGCGGAGACGACGTTCTTCCAGACCCCCGACGACCCGGCGGCGGACTACAAGCTGCGCATCTTCACCACCGCCGAAGAGCTACCGTTTGCCGGCCACCCCACCCTCGGGTCAGCCCACGCCTGGATGCGTGCGGGTGGAGTCCCCAAGGGCGACAACATCGTTCAGGAGTGCGGCGCCGGGCTGGTCACGATCAGGTCCGACGGTGACCGCCTGGCTTTCGCGAGTCCTCCGCTGGTCCGGTCGGGGGCTGTCGACAACTCGGATCTGGCCACGATCCACAAAGCCCTGGACCTCGCGCCGTCCGATGTGGTCGCCTCGAACTGGGTGGACAACGGGCCACGGTGGATCGGCCTGATGCTCACCTCCGCGCAGCGAGTACTCGATGTCCGACCGAATTTTGATGCACTCGGGTCGCTCAACGTCGGTGTGATCGGCCCGTATCGGGGAGATGTGCCCATGCCCGCCGATCGGCCGGATTTCGAGGTCCGGGCGTTCATCCCGGGGGTCGCCGCGCCTGAGGATCCGGTGACGGGGAGCCTCAATGCCGGCCTCGCGACGTGGCTGCGCGGTGAGCAACAGGTACCGGCGTCGTACGTGGCCTCGCAGGGGACCGTCCTCGGCCGGGCGGGCCGGGTCTACATCGACGATGACGGCACCGACATCTGGGTCGGTGGCCGCAGTGCCACCGTCATCAGCGGCGAGGTGGACCTGTAGCGATGGCCGACCACCAGAGCACCACCCCTGACGGCAATACCCCTGACGGAAACATCACCGAAGGCAACGACTCCGGGGTCAGCAACAAGGAGTTGAAGAAGCAGCGTCGCCGGACCCCGCCACCCGATCCTGAGCCCCTTGCACCGTTGATCGATTCCCACACCCACCTGGCTGCCTGTGGCGGCCGCGACGCCGATTCGGTGACCGCCATCCTCGACCACGCCGAATCCGTCGGCGTGCGGGCGGTGGTCACGGTTGCCGATGACATGGTCGACGCCCGCTGGGCAGTCGCCGCAGCACAGTGGGACCAGCGGGCGTACGCCGCGGTGGCCCTGCATCCCACCCACGCCCATGAGCTGGACGACGCCGCCAAGGCGGAGCTCGAGCAGATGCTCACCGATCCCAGGGTCGTCGCGGTCGGGGAGACCGGCCTCGACTACTACTGGCCGGGTCGATCGGACGACTGCGCCACGGTGCCGCAGCAACACGAGGCGTTCGCCTGGCACATCGACCTGGCGAAGAGGGTCGGCAAGCCGTTGATGATCCACAATCGTGAAGCCGATCGGGATCTGCTGGACGTGCTTGCTCGCGAGGGGTCGCCGGACACGGTGATCATGCACTGCTTCTCGGGAGACGAGCAGATCGCGGCTGAGTGCATCGAGCGGGGCTATCTGCTGAGTTTCGCCGGGACGGTCAGTTTCAAGAACTCCACCACGTTGCAGGCGGCCGCCAAGTTGGTCCCGGACCATCTGCTGCTGATCGAGACGGACGCGCCCTTCCTGACCCCGCACCCGTACCGCGGGCAGCCAAACCAGTCGTACGTGCTGCCGTACACCGCGCGAGCGCTGGCGGAGGTGCGGGGACAGGACGCCGCGGAGGTCGCTGAGGCAATCACTGCCAACGCCGCGAGGGCCTACGGTCTCGACACCTGAACAACGGCCTGAACAGGACCTTTACCTGTCGCTTTGCACAAAACACACCATCCCGTTATCTTAACGTGATCATGTCTGTGCTCTCTCGTATCAACTCGTCGACCTCCCGCACCCCGCGTATCGCTGTCGCCCTTCTGCTCATCGTGCTCATCGCCGGCGGCATCATGGGCACCGCGATGTACAAGAACGTCACCATCGACGTCGACGGGGAGCTCAAGACGGTGGCCACGATGCGCACCTCCGTCGAGGGCATCCTCCAGGAACAGGGCTACGACCCGTCTGGCGGAGATCTGGTCCAGCCGGCCCCGGGCGCAGGTGTCGGCGACGGTGAGACCATCACGTTCCACCGGCTCAAGACCCTGACCGTGAACGTCGACGGCAGCCCCCGGGAGATCAAGACCAACGCCACCACCGTCGAGCAGGCACTGGCGCAGGTGAACCTGGTCTCGGACTCGATCGAGATCGAAGGCCCCACCACCGACCAGCTCCCGGTCTCCGGTGGCCTGGTGAACGTGGTGCTGCCCAAGAAGGTGCACCTGACCGACGGATCCGAGAAGGTCACCAAGGACATCGCGGCCAAGACCGTCGCCGAACTCCTCGCGGACACGGGCAAGCCGCTCGCCCCCACCGATGAGGTGACCCCGGCGCCCGACACCCCGGTGACCAACAACATGGACATCACGGTGACGCGCATCCGCACCGAGACGATCACCGTCACCGAACCCGTCGCGCCGCCCGAGAACAAGGTCGACGACCCGAACCTCGTCAAGGACCGCAAGGTCGTCAAGAAGCCGGGCACCCCCGGTTCGCAAGAGGTCACCTACGAGGTGACGACGGTCAACGGCAAGGAGACCGCGAAGAAGCAGGTCGATGCCGAGGTCAAGGTAGAACCGGTTGCCGCAGAAGTTGCCGTGGGCACCAAACCGGGTGCGCCGTACGTGCCGCCGGGCTCTGTGTGGGATGCGTTGGCGCAGTGCGAGGCCACCGGTAACTGGGCGATCAACACCGGCAACGGCTTCTACGGCGGCGTGCAGTTCGACCAGAACACCTGGGACCGCTGGGGTGGGCAGGAATACGCCCCACGTGCCGACCTTGCGACCCGTGAAGAACAGATCGCAATTGCCACCAAGACCCAGGCCGCGCAAGGATGGGGCGCGTGGCCCTCTTGTTCCTCGAAACTCGGCTTGCGCTGACCGCGCAGGCACCCGTTGATCGGGCAGCGCTCTGACGAACTCGCCCGCGCTGCTCGGCCCCGTCGAAATCCGGGAACTCGCAGCCGCTCTCGACATCCGGCCCACCAAGACGCTGGGGCAGAACTTCGTTCACGACGCGAACACCGTGCGGCGGATCGTCGCGGCCTCAGGAGTCGGAGGCGATGACGTCGCCCTGGAGGTCGGCCCGGGGCTCGGCTCGCTGACCCTGGGGTTGCTCGGCGCGGCACGATCGGTGCTCGCCGTCGAGATCGACCCTCGCCTCGCCGGTCGTCTGCCCGACACTGTCGCCGACCGCGCGCCCGATCAGGCAGGTGAACTCACCGTTGTCACCGCCGACGCACTGCGGGTCACGGCAGCCGATCTCCCGCATTCGCCCACCGCGCTGGTCGCCAACCTCCCGTACAACGTCGCGGTGCCGGTTCTGCTGCACCTGATGTCGGAGTTCCCGAGCATCACCTCGGCCCTGGTGATGGTGCAACTCGAAGTGGCCCAACGGCTCGCCGCGGGACCAGGTGGCCGCGTCTACGGGGTCCCCAGCGTCAAGGCGCGCTTCTTCGGAGAGGTCGGGCAGGCGGGAACCGTGGGGCGCAGCGTGTTCTGGCCCGAACCCAAGGTGGAATCCGGACTCGTGCGGATCCGCCGGTACGCCCAGGCGCCGTGGCCGATCGACGAAGTACATCGACGTCGGGTGTTCTCGGTGATCGATGCGGCTTTCGCCCAGCGACGCAAGACATTACGTGCCGCCCTCTCGGGACTCGCCGGCTCTGCCGCACAGGCGGAGAGCATGCTGGTCGCCGCCGGGATCGACCCAGGTCTGCGTGGTGAGCGGCTGGCCATCGAGGACTACGTCGCGCTCGCCGCGCAACTCGATTAGGAGGGCCGCATAGACTTGAACACCGTGTTGTCTGTCGTCCCACGCCCCGTCACCGTTCGGGTGCCTGCCAAGGTGAATCTGCACCTGGGGGTGGGTTTGCCGCGTCGTGACGGCTATCACGAATTGACCACCGTCTTCCAGGCGCTGTCGCTGTCGGACACCATCTCGGTGGTCCCGGCCGACGCATTGTCGATCACCGTCACCGGCGACAGCGCCGGCGCGGTACCCCTCGATGCGACCAATCTCGCCTGGCGCGCGGCGGAGCTGATGGCCCGGGTGGCCGGTCGCGAGCCCGCTGTCGCCATCAGCATCACCAAGGGGATTCCCGTCGCCGGGGGGATGGCCGGGGGAAGCGCGGATGCCGCCGGGACGCTGGTGGCACTGGCACGGTTGTGGCGACTGGACATCGGTCGCGACAAGATGCGCGACCTCGCGGCCGAACTGGGCAGCGACGTCCCGTTTGCGGTGCGGGGCGGTACCGCACTCGGCACGGGTCGTGGCGAGAAATTGACCACCGTGCTCTCACGCGGCGAGTACCACTGGGTGCTGGCCGTGGCCAAGGAAGGACTCAGTACCGCCGCCGTGTACCGCGAACTCGATCAACTCCGAAAGTCGTACTCCTCGGAAGAGGACACCGGCACCTACACCGAATCGCCCGACGAACTCTTGCAGGCGCTGGCGTCGGGAGACCCCGTGCGCGTGGCAGCCTTGCTGCACAACGACATGCAACCGGCCGCGCTGTCGATGCGACCGGCGCTACGCAGGACACTGCGCGCTGGCGTCGACGCCGGGGCGCTGGCCGGAATCGTGTCCGGGTCCGGACCGACCTGCGCGTTCCTGTGTGCCGATGAGACGTCCGCCGTGACCACCGCCGCCGAGTTGTCGGGAGCCGGGGTGTGCCGCGCAGTCCGGACCGCATCCGGACCGGTTGCCGGCGCCCGCCTGATCGAAGGGGCCGCATGACCACCGCAGCACGAAAGACGAACGGCGCGAACCTCATCAGCGTCGAGAACATCAGCAAGTCGTTCGGGGTGAAGCCGCTGCTCGAGAAGGTGAGCCTCGGTGTGCAGGAAGGCGACCGGATCGGGGTCGTCGGCCTCAACGGTGGTGGCAAGACCACGATGTTGGAGATCCTGGCCGGTATCGAACCCCCCGACGAAGGCCGTGTCGCCAGGGGTACCGGTCTGCGGATGGCGGTGGTGACCCAGCGCGGACATCTGCCGCCGGAGGAAACCATCGGCCAGGTTGTGCTCGGACCCCTCGATGTGGCCGAACACGAATGGGCCGGCGACGCCCGGATCCGTTCGGTGCTGGCCGGAATCGGCATCGGCGCACTGGGTCTGGACACTCTGGTGACCGACCTCTCGGGTGGACAGCGGCGCCGGGTCGCGCTGGCGGCCGCACTGGTCCAGGACCTCGACCTGTTGATCCTCGACGAGCCCACCAACCACCTCGATCTCGAGGGCATTGCCTGGCTCGCAGACCATCTGGTCTCGCGGCGCAGTGCACTCGTGGTGGTCACGCACGATAGGTGGTTCCTCGACCGCGTCGCCACCCAGACATGGGAGGTGCAGAACGGCAACGTCGAGAGTTACGAAGGCGGTTACAACGACTGGGTGTATGCCCGCGCGGAACGGTCGCGGTTGTCCGACGCTGCCGAGGAACGCCGGCAGAACCTGGCCCGGAAAGAACTCGCCTGGCTGCGGCGCGGCCCCCCGGCTCGCACGTCGAAGCCGAAGTACCGGATCCAGGCCGCGGAAAAGCTGATCGCCGATGTGCCGCCACCGCGAGATTCGGTGGCACTGGCCAGTTTTGCCAAACGGCGACTCGGCAAGGTTGTCATCGAACTCGAAGATGCACGCCTGACGACCCCGGACGGACGCGTCCTGCTCGACGACCTCACCTGGCGCCTGGCGCCGGGGGAGCGGATCGGACTCGTCGGTATCAACGGCTCGGGTAAGACAACCCTGCTCCGCACACTGGCCGGTGAGACACCGCCTGCCGCGGGCAAGAGGATCGAAGGTCAGACCGTCTCGATCGGCTGGCTGCGCCAGGAACTCGACGACCTGCCCGTCGACATGCGCGTGATCGAGGCGGTCGAAGATGTGGCGGGCCGGATCACCCTGGGTGACAAGGAGATATCGGCCGGGCAGTTGGCCGAACGGTTGGGCTTCACCCCGGCCAAGCAGCGCACGCCGGTCGGTGATCTCTCCGGTGGGGAGCGTCGCCGACTGCAGTTGACCCGAGTCTTGATGGCGCAGCCCAATGTGTTGCTGCTCGACGAGCCCACCAACGACCTCGACATCGACACGTTGCAGCAACTGGAAGATCTGCTCGACAACTGGGCGGGCACGCTCGTGGTCATCAGTCACGACCGGTTCCTGATCGAGCGGATCTGCGAGAGCACCTGGGCACTGTTCGGTGACGGCCGACTGACCAACCTGCCGGGCGGCATCGAGCAATACCTCAAGAAGCTCGCGGCCGGACCGGCGCCGACCTCGGCGGCCCCGTCACGCCCCGGCACGACCCCGGCAACGGGCGCCGGCGCGGCAAAGGGTTCCGGCAGCGAGCGAGACATGCAGAAGTCGCTCAAACGCCTGGAGAAGCAGGTGGTGCGGTTGGTCGACCGCGAGAAGCAACTGCACGAACTGCTGGCCGCGGCCGCAACCGATGCAGACCAGTTGATGAAGCTCAATGCCGAGCTCAAAGACGTTGTCGCAGAGCGGGAAGCGGCCGAGGAGTCATGGATGGAACTCGCCGACCAGGTCGGCTGAGAAGGAGGAATCGATGTCGTTCATCCGTACACAGGTCTCAGGTGGGGTCGGCGAGATCATCCTCGACCGCCCCAAGGCGCTCAATGCCCTGGACCAGACGATGGTGGACGACATGT
Source organism: Williamsia muralis NBRC 105860 (assembly GCF_001598915.1). GTDB lineage: Bacteria > Actinomycetota > Actinomycetes > Mycobacteriales > Mycobacteriaceae > Williamsia > Williamsia muralis. Next base: position 191,831 of record NZ_BDAP01000007.1, read on the forward strand.
TTCCCGTCCTCACGGCATGGGCTGACGATCCGGCCATCGAACTCGTGCTGGTCACCTCGGCCAGCGACCGGGCATTTTGCGCGGGTGGCGACATCCGTGCGATCCGGGACGCCGCCGTTGCCGGCGACCACGCTTCTGTCACAAGGTATTTTAGCGCAGAATACGAGCTGGACCAGCTGATCGCCGAGTACCCCAAGCCTTATGTCGCGCTGATCGACGGTGCTGCGATGGGTGGCGGACTCGGCATCAGCGTGCACGGTGAGGTTCGCGTGGTCAGTGAAAAGGCCATGATCGCAATGCCCGAGACGGCAATCGGGTTCATCCCGGACATCGGATCCACCTACTTCTTGCCGCGACTGCCTGCCGGCGTCGGGCTCTGGCTGGGCCTCACCGGCGCGCGGGTGGTTGGCGCGGACGCGGTGGCGCTCGGCCTGGCCACCCACTTCGTGCCCAGCGATCTGTTCGAGGGCCTGGCGGACGACATCCGCTCGGGAGTGCCGCTGGGTCAGGCGTTGTCAGGACGTGCGGAACCCGTCACCGGGACCGACTTGCCGCTGGCGAAGATCGCCGAGTACTTCAGCGACGACCCGATCGAGGCGATCGTCGGTGGGTTGCGCGGCGCCGTGGTCGACGAATGGGCCACCGAGATGGTTGCCCTGCTCGACAAGGCATCACCCACCAGCCTGGCCGTGACGGCTGCCATGATCGACCTCGGTGGCCGCTCAACACTTGATCAGTGCCTCGAACGAGAGCTCAACGCCGCCGAACAGATCACCCGCACTCACGACTTCGCCGAAGGGGTTCGGGCCGTGCTGGTGGACAAGGATCGAAACCCGCGGTTCGACCCGGCCGACCTCGCCGATGTGGATCCAGCAGTGGTCGCCCGCATCGTCGGCTAGCGGTCACCTGACCGGAGGTCGAGTCCGACCCCGCGGCGGTGGGTTGTGCGTGACCATGCTGATTCTGGTCGACCTGGCCATTCGTACAGCGCGGTGACTTCCGGTGCCATACTCTCGACACCACGAGTGGGTCATCTGACCCACTCACTCGGTGGCGAAAGGGTGGTCCGTGGCGAGGATGTCCGTGGAGACCCGCAGAGATCTGCTGGTCCAGGCCGCTTTCCGGGTGATCGCCGAGCACGGGGTCGAAGCCGCTACCACCCGGCGGATCAGCGCTGCTGCCTCGATGTCACTCGCCAGTTTCCATTACGCGTTCGAATCGCGCGACGAACTACTTGCCGAGTTGGTGGCGCGTGGAACCTCCGACGAACTCGCCACCTTCATCGCGCCCCTGAGTCCTCCGTCGCCGAGCCCTGGGCCTGATTCTGGGCCTGTCGACCTCGGGCCGGACGATTCCGAGCGTCGCACCGAAGGTGCTGGGACCGAAGGTGCTGGGACTGGACAACCAGCCGAATGGGTTCTGCCGGCCGACATCGGCGACCTCCTCAAAGCCGGGCTGATGTCGTATCTCGAGAGCATCATCGCCGACCCCGGGCGTGAATCGGCGATGATCACACTTGCGCAATATGCCAGGCGGACAAAAGGTCTCGAACACTTCGCGCAACGCCTCTACGACCGGTACTACGAAATAGCGCAGACGACGCTGGAAGCGGCAGCCGAAGCGATGCATGTCCAATGGGCCACCCCGCCCAGCCATCTCGCACCGCTGGTGGTCGCGGCCACCGATGGTCTGACGTTGGCGTACCTCAGCACCGGCAACCGTGAGATCGCAGAGCGGATCATCGATGCCACCGTGACCATGTTGCGTTCACATCTGGTGTCGCCGTGACCATCACGACGCAGCCCAGGGTGTCGAGACGGTGGGTGGCGTTGTTCGCGCTGGCCTGGGTGGGTATCTGGATGGCGCAGCTGGCGCCGTTCCAGTTGGCGCTGCCCGAACAGATCAATGACTGGCTGGGCGTGGGAGACGTACTGCAGCAGAGCAACTGGGAACGCAGCGTCACCACATTCGGAACGATCTCGGGGATGTCGGCGGTGTGCGCTCTGGTGGCGTTCCCGCTCGCCGGCGCCCTGAGTGACCGGACCACCGGACGATTCGGCCGCAGGCGCCCCTGGATCCTCGCCGGCACGGCGGTCTTCGCGGCCGCGCTTGTCATGCTGGGCCCGCAGCACACCTACTGGGGGCTGGCCCTCTTCTGGTGTCTGGCGCTGACCGGCTTCAGCATGGCCGCAGCGGCACTGACCGCACTCATCAGCGACCAGGTGCCCGCCCCGCAGCGCGGGGTGGTCTCGAGCTGGGTGTCGGCGCCGCAGGCGATCGGCACCATCGCCGGTATCGCTGTGCTCACCGCGGTGGGCGCACATTACGTCGCCGGGTACGCATTGCTGGCGCTGTTGCTTGTCATATTCGTTGTGCCCTTTGCGCTTTGGGTTCCCGACCCTCCCGTGCAATCGGTCGCGACACGTCGCCTGAGTGTGGGCGCGCTGTTCGCCGAGCTGTGGATCTCGCCGCGCGAACAACCGGACTTCGGCTGGACACTGCTGGGACGGGTGCTCGTCAACATCGGCAATGCGCTCGGGACATCGCTGTTGTTCTTCTACCTCCAGTTCGGGCTCGAGGTGTCCGAGCCCGAAGAGTCGCTGCTGGCTCTCACCGCGGTCTACATGGTGTTCGTCATCGCCGTCGCGGTCGGATCCGGCGCCCTGAGTGACCGGATCGGGAGGCGCAAGCCGTTTGTCCTCGTTGCCGGTGTGCTCCAAGGCGCTGCTGCACTCGTGATCGCGCTGGTTCCCGGCCTCGCCACGACCATCGTCGCGGCCGCGTTACTGGGTGCGGGATTCGGGTGTTTCCTCGCCGTCGACCAAGCGCTGGCCACGCAAGTGCTGCCCGACGCCGACCACTACGGAAAGGATCTGGGGATCATGAACATCGCGATGGCCGTGCCGCAAGCGCTTGGCCCACTGCTGGGAGCCTTCATCGTCCACCTCACGTCCGGGTTCACCGGGCTGTTCGTCGCGTCGGCGTTCTTCGGGATACTCGGCGGTCTGTCGGTGCTCCGGGTCCGGAGTGTGCGATGACCGAGCTCGGACTGGACGGAGCCGTGATGCGACCGGAGTGGCCGTGGGCGGCAGAACCCGAAAGATACTGGCGTGCCATCGATCAGGCAGTGCGCGACCACGGCGCGCCCGACGGGCCGGTGGCAGTACTCGAACTGACGGCGCTACGGCACAACGTGGCGGACCTGCGTGCCCGAGCCGGCGGAGTGCCGATTCGGATCGCCTCCAAATCGTTGCGGGTGCGTTCGGTGATCAGTGAGATCCTGGCCACCGATGGCTTCGCCGGTGTACTGGCCTACGACGTCGCCGAAGCCCACTGGCTCGCCACCGAGGCGGCTGTGACCGACGTACTGGTGGGTTATCCGACAGCCAATGCGCACGCGATCGCAAAACTCTCGACGGACCCGGTGGCGGCCGAGAGGGTCACCCTCCTGGTCGATTCGGTGGACCACCTCGACCTCATCGCGCGTGCAGTGCCACCGGGCGCTGCTGACGTCAGGGTTGCCATCGACGTCGACGCGTCCTACTCCTCCCGACTGCTCGTCCACATCGGTGTTCGGCGATCGCCGATTCGCACGGCTGCGCAAGCCAAACGGCTCGCGCACGAGGTGGCTGTGCGGCCTGGTGTGCGGTTGGTCGGAGTGATGTCCTACGAGGCACAGGTGGCCGGTGTGGGCGATGCAATTCCGCGCAAGCGCTTGCGTAACAAGATGATCACCGAGATGCAGCGGCGTTCGATGGCCGAGTTGATCGATCGGCGGGGGCGGGTGGTCGATGCCCTGCGCACGATCGCGGACCTCGAGTTCGTCAACGCCGGGGGGACCGGTTCGATCGAGGTCACCGCCACCGACCCGTCGATCACGGACATCGCTGCAGGTAGTGGTTTCTTCGGCGGCCACCTGTTCGACAACTATGCCTATTTCAAGCCGGCCCCGGCCATGTCGTTCGGCTTGTCGGTTGTTCGCGTCCCGGCGCGCGGCATCGTCACGTGCCTGGGCGGTGGGTGGGTGGCGTCCGGCCCGCCGGCCCGGGACCGGTTGCCGCTGCCGGTGTGGCCTGCAGGACTCGACTACCTGCCGCGCGAGGCGGCCGGGGAGGTACAGACGCCACTGACCGGCAAGGCCGCACAACAGATGCGGGTCGGCGACCGGGTGTGGATGCGGCACACCAAGTCCGGCGAACTGAGTGAACACGTCAACTCGATCCTCGTGGTCGACGGCGGCAGGGTGGTCGGTGAACTGCCGACCTATCGCGGCGAAGGGAAGTGCTTTCTGTGACGGCGGTGTGGCGGAATTGGGGCCGGACGGAATCGGTGAACCCGGCCGAGGTGGTGACGCCACGAGACACCGAGGAAGTGGCCGATGTGGTGGCGAGAGCTCGTACCAACGGTGTGACCGTCAAGGCCGTGGGGTCGGGGCACAGCTTCAGTGCCATTGCGATTGCTCCAGAGATCCAGCTGGACATGTCAGGTCAACGCGGACTCGTCGCCGTCGACACGGCCACCGGCCGGGCGACACTGCGAGCTGGTACCACCTTGCGCGAGATCCCCGGTCTTCTCGCGCCGTACGGGTTGGCCATGGCGAACCTCGGCGACGTGGATGCCCAGACGATCTCAGGTGCAACATCGACGGGGACTCATGGCACCGGCCTGCGCCACGGTGGGATCAGCACACAGATCACCGCAGTGCAGTTGGTCACGGGCAAGGGCGACGTCCGCACAGTGGATACCTCCGAGCCCCAACTGCTTTCGGCCGCCGCGCTTGGGCTCGGTGCACTCGGTGTGATCACCGAGGTCACACTGCAGTGTGTACCCGCATTCACCCTGCGCGCCCAGGAAGGTCCGGAGCAGGTGGACGACGTCATCGACTCGTTCCTCGAGAAGGCCGCGCTCCACGACCACTACGAGTTCTACTGGTTCCCGCACACCGGCTTTGCGCTGACGAAGACCAACACCCGGCTTCCCCCTGACACACCCAGGTCCGGCCCGGGCGTGGTCCGGCGGTTGATCGACGACGAGGTCGTGAGCAACGGGCTGTTTCGCGCCACCTGTGAGGTCGGGGCCCGCTTTCCTGCGGCGGTTCCGAGGATCAATTCACTGGCCGGGAACGCTTTGTCGGCTCGGACGTACACGGATACATCGACCAAGGTCTTCGTCTCACCTCGTCGAGTTCGATTCCGGGAGATGGAATACGCGATCCCGCTGGACCGGGTACCGCAGGCGCTGAACGAGGTACGCGACATGATCAACCGGCGAGGGTTCAGGGTCAGTTTCCCGATCGAGGTTCGTGCGGCGGCCGCAGACGACCTCATGCTGTCGACGGCGAGTGGGCGGGACAGTGGGTACGTTGCCGTCCACCGGTATCACGCAGACCCGGTGGACGGTTACTTCGGCGAGGTCGAACGGATCATGGCCGACCACGGTGGGCGCCCCCATTGGGGGAAGATGCACACCCGCGACGCTCGGCACCTCCGGTCGGTGTATCCGCGGTTCGGTGAATTTCTCGGTGTGCGTGAGGATCTCGATCCCGATCGCGTTTTTGTCAACCCCTACCTCGCCTCGGTACTCGGCGACTGAACAAACGGATCGGTGACCATGAAGTTCGACGGACCAGAAGTTTCCCGACGCCGCGTTCTCGGCGGCGCCGCCGCGACCACCGTGGCGGTCGGTGCCTTCCGAGTGCTCGGTTCCGCACAAGCGGGGGCCGCGCCGGCGCAGACCGGCTATCTCGTGGGAGCCGGACGTGCCGACATGACGGGCGCGGTGGCAGGCCAGGGAATGATGGGCTACTCCCAGCCCCAGCAGGTCGCCGCGGGATTGCACATGCGTTATCACGCAAGGGCATACATCATCGCAGACAGCGCCTCGGGTCAGCGGGTGGTCTTCGTGACGGCTGACTCCTCGTGCGTGTTCGAATCGATCCACATCGGAGTGCTGGCCAAGCTGCGGGCACGGTACGGCGATCTGTACACCGAGAAGAACGTCAACCTCAACGCCACCCACAACCACAACTCGTGTGGTGGTACCGCCTGGGACTACGCGTATACGTTGGCCGCGTTCGGCTTCAAGAAGAACTCTTACGACGCCGAGGTCAACGGGGTATTCGCGGCGATCTGCCGCGCACACGACTCTCTTGCACCCGGCACGGTGAAGCTCGGGCGAACCGAGCTGCACAATGCGAGCGCGCAGCGCTCAAGAGTCGCCTTCGATCTGAACCCGGCCCACGACAAGAATGCGTTCCCCGACGCCATCGACCCAGCAGTGACCGTGCTCCGGCTGGCGCAGGCAGGCAAGGACATCGGCGTGATCACCTGGTTCTCCACGCACGGAACCTCGATCGCCGACCACAATCGACTGATCACGGTGGACAACAAGGGTTATGCCAGCCACCGATGGGAGAGTGATGAGCCGGGCGTGATCGCGGCGTTCCCGCAGACCAACGCCGGAGACATGACCCCGAACCTCGATCTGGTGCCGTTCAGTCCATCTGGACCCACGGCCGACAATCGGGCCAACTGCGCCATCATCGGTGAGCGTCAATATCAGGCGGGCCGTGAGGCATCCCGCTCTGCCTCGCCGATGACTCGCAGCGGGGTGGAATCTGTGGTGCACTACGTCGACTTCTCCGACGTCGCCATCGACGGTACGTACACCCCAGATGGGAAGCCCGCGCGCACCAGCCCGGCGATGATGGGCGCCGGCGCGGTGGCAACCAGCTCGGAGGACAACTTCGAACAGCCCTTGCCGTTCTTCTATGAGGGACAGGTCAATCCGTTGGTGGCCGCGGTGGGTGGGCTCGACGCCGAGGTGTCGCCATGGGTGCGAGACGTGCAGGCTCCCAAGCTCATCGCGTTTCCGCTGGGGCTGCTGCCACCGTGGCCATGGATACCTCAGATCATGCCGGTCCAGATCATCCGGATAGGCGATCTCGTGCTTGCGGCTGCCCCTGCCGAGTTCACCATCGTCTCAGGGCTCCGGGTACGGCAAGTCGTGGCACACGCCTTGCAGATCTCGGCGGACAACGTCCTGCTGCAGGGCTTCGCCAACGGATACAGCCAGTACGTCACCACCCCGGAAGAGTATGTGTCACAGCAGTACGAGGGTGGGGAGACGCAGTTCGGCCGGTGGACACTGTCGGCGTACATGCAGAGTTTCGATGCCCTCGCCGGGGCCATGGCGAGGGGTTCCGATCTCGGACGGGGACCGGCGCCCCTGAACAAATCCGGCATCCAACCGGATCTCGTGCCGCCTCCACCTCCGGACGTCCCGATCGCGGGGCACCGTTTCGGAGACGTACTGAGGGGTCCTGAGCCTCGTCATCGAGGCGGGAGCACGGTGGCCGTGGAGTTCGTCGGTGCCCATCCCAACAACAATCTACGTACGTCAGATACCTACGTCGAAGTGCAACAGTGGACGGCCGACACGTGGGACCGGGTCTACGACGACAACGCATGGTCGACCGAGATGCATTGGGCGCGACCGGCCAACAGTACCGACACCTCGGTGATCACCGTCCTGTGGAACATTCCTGCCGGGACGTCCGGCAGGTTCCGCATCCGCTACTTCGGCGACTCGAAGAATCCGGCGGGCACGATCACCGGCTTCACCGGTACATCGGCGGCTTTCGACGTCTCGCGTTAGCCCGCGTCCGGAGCGACGGTGAACCAACCCGACACCGCGACCGTCGGCAAGGGTGACGACTGGCTCGGTTCGGGCTCGGTGTCGTCGAGCGGAGCAAAAGGGTTGCCGAAGACGCGAGTTGCGGTCGGGCAGTTGAACTCACCGGCGACGGCGGTGCTGGACAGGGCGGTCACCGTCGTCGCACAGGTGTCGGCACCGTAGGCGGTCCCGTCGACGACAACCGTGATCCGCGCATTGAGTGCAGTGCGGGTGGTCAGGTCGCCGACGAGCATGTCGATGGTGACGCCGTCGGAGCCTTCGTCTTTGAACAGGAACAGCAGACTGTCGATCGGGACCGCCGGGTCGGCATTGCCCCACCGCGCGAAGCGATAGCAGCCTTGTTGTGGTTCGGCGCCCGTGATCGCGACCGTGGCCTGGCCGGTGGCGAAGGAGAGATTCTGCAGACTGTGATCGATCGGGCCGGCCGGCGGTGTCGATCGGCACTGGTCATCGGCGACTCTGGCGTTCTGCGGGGCCGTCGGCGTCGGCGCGACCGTCGATGAACTCACGGGGTCCTCGGACGAGTTCGACTGGCCACCGCATCCGGCCGTCAGCAGAGCGCATGCGGCGACCGACATCGCGACCCGGTGGAACCGTGACCGCCTCAATCTGCCGCCGCCACCAGGGGTTCGAGAGTCAGGTCGCCGTGTTCCTTCTCGATGTACTGCAGCCGCCACTTGTCGCTGACGAGAGCCAGGAGTGCCCCGTCGCTGCGGGTGAACACCTCCACCCCTCGCTGCCGGTTCAGTTCGTCCACACTCTCGGCGTCGGTCCGACGGGCCAACTGGTAAGGCAGGCCCTGGAAGCTCGTCTCGACCCCGAACTCGGTCTTCATCCGCGCCGTCACGACCTCGAACTGCATCGGACCGACAGCGGCGAGCACCGGGGAGGCATCGCCGCGAATATCGTTGCGCAGCACCTGCACAACACCTTCGGAGTCGAGCTGGTCGATGGCCTTGCGGAACTGTTTGTACTTGCCTGCCGATTCGGCACGGCACACCGAGAAGTGTTCGGGGGCAAAGGAGGGGATGGGCGGGAATTGAACCTTCGGACCCGAGTAGAGGGTGTCGCCGGGGGCCAGCGCCATGGCATTGACCAAACCCACCACGTCGCCGGGGTAAGCGGTGTCCACCGTCGAGCGGTCTCGGCCGAACACGGCTTGGGCGTACTTGGTGGCAAACGGTTTCCCGGTTTGAGCGTGGGTGACCACCATGCCCCGCTCGAACTCTCCCGAGACGATGCGCATGTAGGCCAGTCGATCTCGATGCGAGGAATCCATGCCCGCCTGCACCTTGAAGACCACGGCGCTGAACGCGTCGGTGACCTCGCGGACCGTGTGATCGATCGCCTCGCGGCCCGTGGGCGGCGGTGCCAACTCGATCAGGGCCTGAAGCAGTTGGCGTACACCGAAATTGAGCACAGCGGAGGCGAAGATCATCGGCGACGTCTGGCCGGCCAGGAACATCTCCTGGTCATGGTCCTGACCCATCTCCGAGAGCAGTTCGCTCTCCTCGACCGCGGTGGTCCAGTCGTCCTCCTCGCGAGCGAGTGCATCCTCGGGTTCGATGAGCTCTTCGGGTGCGATCGTCGCGCCACCGGCGGTGCGTGTGAAGTGGATGTACTTGCCGGTCCGCCGGTCGAGCAATCCGCGGAAGTCTCCGGCGATGCCGACAGGGAAGTACAGGGGGGTGGGGGTCAGGCCGATGCGGTCGCTGATCTCGTCGATCAGCTCCAGGGGAGTGCGTCCCGGCCGGTCCCACTTGTTGACGATGGTGATGATGGGAATGCCGCGGTGGCGACACACCTGGAACAGCTTGAGGGTCTGCGGCTCGAGTCCCTTGGCCGCATCGATGAGCATCACGGCGGCATCGACGGCCGTGAGCACCCGGTAGGTGTCCTCGGAGAAGTCGGCGTGACCGGGCGTGTCGACGAGGTTGATCACATTGACCTCGTCGACACCGCTACTGGTCTTGTCGAGGCGGTAGTTGAACTGCAGTGCGGTCGAGCTCACGGAGATACCGCGAGCCTTCTCCATCTCCATCCAGTCCGACACGGTCGAGCGCCTGCCGGCTTTGCCGTGGATGGCGCCCGCTTCGCTGATCATCCGCGCATGCAGGGCCAGCGCCTCGGTCATCGTCGACTTACCGGCATCCGGGTGCGAGATGATCGCGAATGTGCGACGGCGGGCCACCTCGCGGGCCACCACGGCCTTGTTGGCGGTAGGGGTTTCGGCAGGTGTAGCGGTCGGGTCGGAACTCACTCAGAAAAGGCTACAGACCAGCGCGTTCGGGTACCAATCGCCACCACCGCCGAGCGGCCCGCTCGGTGGAGGTGCTACTCGAACGGGACCGGCGGGAGGGTGACGACCTGCGCGGCGTAGCTGAGGCCGGCGCCGTAACCGAGCAGCAGTGCGGTATCGCCTGGCTTGGCCTTGCCGTTGGACAGCAGGTCCTCCATGGCCAGCGGGATCGAGGCGGCAGAGGTGTTGCCGGTGGTCTCGATGTCGCCGGCGACAACAGCGTCGTCGCGGAGTTTGAGGCCGCGGGCCAGCAGGTCGTTGATCCGTGCGTTCGCCTGGTGTGGGACGAAGACGTCGAGTTCCTGCGCATCGATCTTTGCGGCGTCCAGTGCCCGCTGAGCTGCCTTGCCCATCTCGAATGCCGCCCAGCGGAAGACGCTGGTGCCCTCCATCCGCAGGTAGGGGCGCTGTTTGCGGTCGCCTTCGATGAACTCGAGCCAGTCGATGTCCTGGCGGATCGCGTCGTACTGCGAACCGTCGCTGCCCCAGATGACCGGGCCGACGCCCTGGGTTTCGGTGGCTCCGAGGACCACGGCGCCGGCGCCGTCACCGAAGATGAAGCAGTTGCCGCGATCGGTCATGTCGAGCGCGATCGACAGCTGCTCGGATCCGATGACAAGAACGTTGGTGGCACTGCCTCCGCGGATCATGTCGGCGCCGATCCCCATCGCGTAGCCGAATCCGGCGCATCCGACGGTGACGTCGAAAGCGGGCACCCCGTTGGCGCCGAGCGCGGTGGCGACCGCGGTGCCGGCACCGGGGGTGAGCAGCAGGTGGGTGTTGGTGGCGACGATGACGGCGTCGATGTCCGAACCGCTCAGCAGCGCATTGGCAATGGCCTTGCGTCCGGAATCGATGGCCATCGTGGTGACGTTCTCGTCCGGCCCGCAGAACCGCCGGGTCTTGATTCCGGTGCGGGTGTAGATCCATTCATCGCTGGAGTCGATCTTCTCGCAGATCTCTGCGTTGGTGACCACGCGATCCGGCCGATAGGCGCCGATGCCGAGAATCCCGACGTTGTTGATCCCGGTTTTGTCAGCGATGACAGGCATGCGTTCCTCTTTTCATTGCGGCTTCTTCGATGTATCGGTCGGCCGGCGAAGCTTGTAACAGGCTAGCGAGTGCCACCTCACAAATCGAGCTTCTCCGACGCGACGGCGCGGTTGTCAGCTCACCACGCGTGTACGCGATTCTGAGCGTCTTCCAGGGTGTTCGAGATCAGCAATTCGATCGCGTCGGACGCGTTCTCCAGCAGCAGTGGCACCTCGGTGCGTTCGGACGTCGAGAACGGCTTGAGGACGAAGTCGGCGGGATCCTGACGACCGGGTGGTCGGCCCACTCCGAGCCGGACCCGGAGGTAGTCCTTGCTGCCCACGGCCTGCGAGATGGAGCGAAGGCCGTTGTGGCCACCTTCGCCGCCACCCTGCTTCAGGCGGACCGCTCCGAAGTCGATGTCCAATTCGTCGTGGACCACCACGAGTGTGTGTGGTCCCGCGAACTGCGGACCCGCGGAATAGAACGACGCCAACGGCCCGACCTGGCGGCCCGATTCGTTCATGAAACACGTCGGGACGGCCAGGACAACGGGAGTGCCTGCCAACCGTCCGACCGCGATCTGGGCCCCGGACTTCTTGTGTACCTTGAACTTTTCGCCGAGCTTGTGCGCCAGGTGTTGTACCGCCATCGCCCCGACGTTGTGGCGGGTCTTCTCGTAGCGGGTGCCCGGATTGCCCAGGCCGACAATCACGATGCTCTCGGTCACGCGCTCATTCTGTCATCCGTGCCCATCACGACGGTTCGCCCACCGGAGCGTCCAGCAGCACCTGCGCGGTCAGCTTCGCAACCCGTGATGCATCGTCCTGTGCCCCCGCGGTCCGGGCTACGATGCTGCCCTCGTGCAAGAGCGTCAACTGCCCGGCGAGGAAATCGGGCTGCGGATAGCCGGCCGCGGTACATGTGTGCGCGAACAGGTCACGCACCCACGCCTTCTCCTCGACGATGATCTCGACACCGGGATGGTCGGTTCCGCCGAGTTCGGCGTACGCATTGATGAAGCCGCAGCCGCGCACCCACGACGCCATCCATTCGTCGGTGGCGTCGAAGACGGCCAGGGCCTGGGCGCGCCCCACCGGAAGGGGACGGATGAAGTCGAGCACGAGGCTGCGCCACCGCAGACTTCGGCGATGTAGATAAGCGACGATCAGCCCGTCCTTGGATCCGAACCGGTCGTAGATCGTCTTCTTGGTGGTGCCGGCGGCCTCGGCGATCGAGTCGACACCGACCGCTCGGATGCCGTGGGTGTAGAACAAGGTCCCCGCGGCGTCGAGGATTCGCTCGGCTGCCGGGGTCATGGGCGCCTCGGTCGGTACGTCGAGGACAGCGGGAACGGTCATGGATCTCCTCGGTCGGTGGCTCGGTACACTGCAAGTATACCGACCGGTGTGTTTACCTGTCGGCATGATCAAAGCCTCGACGGTTCTGGTGCTCACATGGAGCTCGGGTTATCTCGGAGCAGAGCTCGCCGCCCGCTACTCCTCCTGGCACATGCTGCTCAGCTGCCGGTTCGCGGTGGCTGCCATCCTGCTGATCGGCTTCTGTGTGGTGAGGCGTCTGCGCATCACCCGCGCAGGCGTGATGCGACAGGTGGGCCTGGCGATCGTGATGCAGGGTCTGTACCTGGGGGCGATCAGCGCCTCGGTGGGTGCGGGGCTGAGTCCCGGCATCACCGCATTGATCTGTTCACTGCAGCCGTTGGTGGTGGCGGCGTGTGCGGTGCCCGTGCTCGGTCAGCGGATAGGAGCCCGTGAGTGGCTGGGCCTGGCCGTCGGCATAGCGGGTGTCGGACTTGTGGTCGGGGGCAAGGTGCACGCCGGCGGCGTTCCCTGGTGGGCTTACCTGCTGTGCACGTTCGGGATGCTCGCCCTGGTCGCGGCCACACTCACCGAGCGGCGACTGCGGCCGCCCGAGCCGATGGCGGCCGCCCTGGCCGTGCAGTGCGTCGTGGGTGCCGTCATCTTCTGGGCTGTGAATGTGGCTGTCGGGGACGTGATTCCGCCGATGACGTTCGACTTCGCGTGGTCGCTGGGATGGGCCGTTCTCTTTGCGACGTTCGGCGGCTGGGGTGCCTACCTGTGGGTCAATCGGGAGGCCGGACCGATGCACCTGAGCACCCTGCTGCTGCTCGTGCCGCCCACCACCATGGTGATCGCCTGGCCGATGTTCGGCGATCAGCTCGGGGTGTGGGAGGTGGCCGGCGTCGTGGTCAGCGCGGCGGGAGTGACCATCAAGCTGCTGGGAACGTCGGCAGGCGCGTCGTCGAGACCGGCGCCGCAGACGACTCCGGCCCGCGACACCGAAGTGCGCGGGCCGGAGACGGCGGAATCCTTGCGGCGCTGACTACTCGCCGGCGGAGTCGCCCTCGGCGGCGGCGGAATCGGTCTCGGCCGGCTCGGAAGCGTCGGTGTCCGATTCGGTCTCGGCCTTCTGAGCCTCGTTGACGGCGATGATCAGCGTCTCGGGATCGGAGATCAGCGTGACGCCCTCGGGCAGCTCGAGCTCGGCCGCGCTGATCGAGTATCCGGCTTCCTTGCCCTCGACCGACACGACGATCTGCTCGGGGATCGACAGCACGTCGGCCTCGATCTCGATGACGCTGGCGTCCTGGGTGACCAGGTTGCCGGGGGCGGCGTCGCCCTCGACAACGATCGCGACCTCGACGGTGACCTTCTCGCCGCGGTTGATCACCACGAGGTCGGCGTGCTCGATGTAGTTGCGGATCGGGTGCACGTCGACCTGCTTGGTCAGTGCCAGCTGGGTCTCGCCCTCGATGTCGAGGTCGATGACGGCGTTGAGGCCGTTGTTACGCAGGATCGCGGCGAACTCACGGGCCGGGATGGTGAGGTGCCTGGGCTCGGTGCCGTGGCCGTAGAGCACGGCGGGCACGTTGCCTGCGCGACGGGTGCGACGGGCTGCGCCCTTGCCGCTCTCGGTGCGGATCGAAACGCTCAGATTGCTGGCCTGATTGGCAGTGGCCATGATGGGTGTTCTCCTCGGTGTTACGGATGGTGGGTCTGTGGGTCACGACAACATCGACAGACAGCCACAGTGCACCCGAAGGGGAGAACCACGCCGCGCCGATCACGGTGACAATCGAGATCACCCTCGCCGAGACAACGGGTCAGACTATACCGCACCCGTGCCGTGGCTCCGATTCGCGCTGATGGGCGGCGCTGTGACCGGCTCGCCGACTTCGGCGACCACGCCGCGCCACCGGCGGGTAGCGTCGCCGGTATGACAGACGATTTCGACACAGAGACCGACAGATCTGAGGCGGAGATCGCCCGGTCGTTCCTCGAATTGCTCGCCCTCGGCGACCTCGGCGCCGCGATGGAGCTGGTTCACCCCGACATCGACTACACCAACGTGGGCGTCTCGACGATCCGCGGCAAGTCCCGCGTCGCCAAGCTCTTCAAGGTGATGGAGAACCCTCGCGCGGGCTTCGGCGTGCAGTTCATCAACGTCACCACCGACGGTCCCGTGGTGCTGACCGAACGCATCGACGAACTCACCTTCGGCAGGTTCTCGATGCAGTTCTGGGTCTGTGGCCGGTTCGAGATCGCGGATGGCCTGATCACCGTCTGGCGCGACTACTTCGACTTCTTCGACATGACAAAGGGCGTACTTCGCGGCCTGGCCGCCATCGCCGTGCCGCGTCTGCAGCGACCGCTGCCGAAGCCCACCCTGACCGCCATCGCGCCGTTCGGCGGTTAGGCGGCCGGCCCTCTTCTCAGAGGATGTCGTCGATCGATTCGACCGGACGCGCGAGTCGCGTGCCCTTGTCGGTCACCACGAACGGCCGCTCGATGAGGATCGGGTTGGTGGCCATCGCGTCGAGCAACTCGTCGTCGGTCGCGTCGGCGAGATCGAGTTCGGTGTACAGGGACTCGCGCTTGCGAACTGCCTGACGGACCTCGATGCCGGCGTCGGCGATCATCTTCTCCAGGGCGACACGGCTCGGCGGTGTCTCCAGATATTTGACGATCGTCGGCTCGACCCCGCCGTCGCGCATACGCTGCAATGCCTTGCGCGACGTCGAGCACTTGGGGTTGTGGTAGATGGTCGCCACCGGAGTGCCTATGCGCTTCCGTTGAACAGGCTTGTCACCGAACCGTTTTCGAACACCTCACGGATGGTGCGGCCCAGCAGCGGCGCGATCGACAGCACGGTGAGGCTGTCGAACTGCTTTTCCGGCCCGATCGGCAACGTGTCGGTGGCGATGACCTCACGGGCTCCGCAGTTGGCGAGTCGCTCGGCAGCGGGGTCGGAGAAGACGCCGTGTGTGGTCGCGATGATCACGTCGCCTGCGCCGGCGTCCTTGAGGACCTGGACCGCGCCGGCGATGGTGCCGCCGGTGTCGATCATGTCGTCGATCAGCACGCAGGTGCGTCCCGAGACGTCACCGACCACACGGTTGGACTTCACCTGGTTGGGCACCAGGGGGTCGCGTGTCTTGTGGATGAAGGCCAGCGGGGCACCGTCGAGCGAGTCGGCCCACTTCTCGGCGACGCGGACACGTCCGGAGTCGGGGGAGACCACGGTGATGTGTTTGGTGCCGTACTTGTTCTTGACGTACTCCGACAGCTGACCCTGCGCGTGCATGTGGTCGACCGGTCCGTCGAAGAACCCTTGGATCTGGTCGGTGTGCAGGTCGACCGTGATGATGCGGTCGGCGCCCGCGGTCTTCAGCAGATCGGCCACCAGACGAGCCGAAATGGGTTCGCGCCCACGATGTTTCTTGTCCTGGCGCGCATACGGGTAGAACGGCAGGATGGCGGTGATGCGCTTGGCCGACCCACGCTTGAGGGCGTCGATCATGATCAGCTGTTCCATCAGGTGCTTGTTCAGGGGATACGGGCAGCTCTGGAGCACAAAAGCATCCGAGCCACGGACCGACTCCTCGAAACGCACGAAGATCTCACCGTTGGCGAAGTCTCTGGCGGTTTGCGGGGTGACCTTGATGTCGAGTTCCCGGGCGACCGCGTCGGCCAGCTCGGGATGTGCACGACCAGAGAACAGCATGAGGCTCTTCTGGTTGTCGGTGGTGGTCCAGGTCACTGATCTTCACTTTCTTGTTGCACGTGATCGGCGACGGTGAGTGCGTCGGCAGCCGCCCGGGCTGCGGGCGTGCCGGGCCGTTTGGCTTGCACCCAACCGTCGATGTTTCGTTGTTTGCCACCGGAGATCGCCAAGGCGCCCGCGGGCACATCCTGCGTCAAGACGGTACCCGCTCCGGTGTAGGCGCCATCACCGACGTTGACCGGTGCGACGAACATCGTGTCGGACCCGGTGCGGCAGTGTGAGCCGACGACGGTCCGGTTCTTGTTCACACCGTCGTAGTTCACGAAGACGCTCGAGGCGCCGATGTTGGTGCCCTCGCCGATGGTGGCGTCGCCCACATAGGTCAGGTGGGGCACCTTGGCGCCGGGCCCGATGTCGGCGTTCTTGGTCTCGACGAAGGTCCCGATCTTGCCGCCGTCGCCCAGCACGCTGCCGGGTCGCAGGTAGGCGAAGGGGCCGACCTGGGTGTCGGCGCCCACCACCGCGTCGGTCGCGTGGGTTCGGATGATCGAGGCGCCGGTCCCCACGGTGACGTTCGCAAGGGTGCTGTCGGGCCCGATCTGCGCCCCGGTCGCGACGTCGGTGGTTCCGAGCAGCTGAGTACCGGGAGCGATGGTGACGTCGGGCTCGATCGTCACATCGACGTCGATCCAGGTGGTGCCCGGATCGATGATCGTGACGCCGGCCAGCATGTGGCGGGCGAGAACCCGGCGATTGAGTTCGGCGCCCAGGGTGGACAGTTGCAGCCGGTCGTTGCAGCCGGCGACCAGGGCGGCGTCGTCGATGTGCTTGGCGCGCACCACTTTCGAGTGCCGGTTGGCGATCTCGATGACATCGGTGAGGTACAGCTCGTGCTGTGCGTTGTCGGGCGACAACTCGGCCAGGGCCCCCATCAGGGTCTGCGCGTCGAAGGCGTAGACGCCCGAGTTGACCTCGGTGATCTCCCGTTGCTGCTCTGTGGCGTCCTTCTGTTCGACGATCGCCGTGACCGCACCGTCCTGGGTTCGCAGAACCCGGCCGTACCCGGTGGGGTCTTCGGCTGTGGACGTGAGCACTGTCACCGCGGCACGGGGCGACGCGGTGTGGTCGCTGATCAGCGCATGAAGTGTCGGTCCGTCGAGCAGTGGGACATCCGCCGCGGTCACCAGCACGGTGCCGTCGAAGCCGTCGGGCAACGCCGACAGTCCGGCGCGCACGGCGTCACCGGTGCCGTTCTGCTGCTCCTGCACCGCCGTCACCACCTGGCGGCCCAACGTGGTGGCGATCTGCGAGCACGCGGTCTCGACCCGGGTGCGGTCGTGGCCGACGACGACCACCAGGTGGTCGGGAGCGATGTCGTCTGCGGCGTGCAGCGCGTGGGACAGCAGCGTGCGGCCGGCGATGGTGTGCAGGACTTTCGGGGTCGCGGACTTCATCCGGGTGCCTGCGCCTGCGGCGAGAACCAGAACTGCGGTCGGTCCGGACGACGAAGGCGCGGATGCGGGGGCCGCGGACATAGAACTCCCATGCGGTTGGAAGCGGGGGAACGGCCCGATCCTACGCACCTTCGGAGGGGTCTTGATACAACTGGGTGAGTATCGACCGGGCAGCGCAGTGATGGTTCGGGCCGGCCGGGTGGACGAATCAGGTTTCTTCGACAAGGAGTTGTTTGTGAGCGAACAGAGAACGGCGATCGTGACCGGAGCGGCCCGCGGCATCGGTGCGGCGGTGGCCAAGCGTCTGGCCTCCGACGGCCTGGCGGTGGCAGTGCTGGACCTCGACGAGGGCAGTTGTGCCGACACCGTCAAGGCGATCACCGACGCCGGCGGCAAAGCCCTGGCCGTGGGCGCCGATGTCTCCGACGAGGACTCGGTGGCCGCAGCGGTCGAACGAGTCGCGAGCGAGCTCGGCGCCCCGACCGTCCTGATCAACAACGCCGGCATCACCCGCGACAACCTGCTCTTCAAGATGCCCGTCTCGGACTGGGACGCGGTCATGAACGTGCACTTGCGCGGTGCTTTCCTGATGTCGCGTGCGGTGCAGCAGCACATGGTCGGCGCCAAGTTCGGCCGGATCGTGAACCTCTCGAGCACCTCGGCCCAGGGCAACCGTGGCCAGGTCAACTACTCGGCCGCCAAGGCGGGCATGCAGGGCTTCACCAAGACCCTGGCCATCGAGCTGGGCAAGTTCGGCGTCACCGCCAATGCCATCGCCCCCGGATTCATCGAGACCGAGATGACCGCGGCCACGGCCGAACGCGTCGGGGTTTCCTTCGAGGACTTCAAGAAGGCCGCTGCTTCGCAGATCCCGGTCGCGCGGACAGGTGTGCCCGATGACATCGCCCACACGGCCTCGTTCTTCGTCAGCGAAGGCGCCGGTTTCGTGTCCGGACAGGTGATCTACGTCGCAGGCGGCCCCAAGGACTGAGCTGTGCGCAGTCCGGACCTGTTGCGCTCGGGGTCCGGACGCGTGGCACAATCGTGAGCGCAATCCGCCATGGTGTAATCGGCAACACTCCTGATTTTGGTTCAGGCATTCTAGGTTCGAGTCCTGGTGGCGGAGCAACGAGTGACAGGAGGGACCGAGGTGACCGTCGACCGTCCCACCGCACACGAAGAGAAGGTGCAACGCGCCCCGCGAGCCCGCATGACGGGAACGCAGCGGCGCCACCAGCTGATCGAGGTGGCCCGTGGGCTGTTCGCCGAGCGCGGTTTCGACTCGACCTCTGTCGAGGAGATCGCTCAGCGCGCAGGCGTCTCCAAACCTGTTGTGTATGAACATTTCGGCGGCAAAGAGGGTCTCTACGCCGTGGTGGTGGACCGCGAGATGGAAACCCTGTTGGGGATGATCACGTCCTCGCTCACCCAGAACCGGTCGAGGTTCCGGATCCAGCAGGTGGCCTTGGCCTTGCTGACCTATATGGAAGACCGCACCGAGGGATTCCGGATCCTGGTGCGCGGTACCCCCACAGCGGGCGAGACCGGTAAGTACTCGAGCTTGCTGACCGACGCCATCAGCCAGGTTGAGCACCTTCTGGCCAGTGACTTTCAGCGCCGCGACCGCGACCCGGCACTGGCGCCGCTGTACGCACAGGCCCTCGTGGGAATGGTGACCGTGACCGCTCAGTGGTGGCTCGACGTCCGTGAGCCGTCCAAGGAGGTGGTGGCCGCCCACCTGGTGAACCTCTGCTGGAACGGCTTGTCGCACTTGGAATCCGACCCACATCTCGTCGGTCCGGACTACACCGAGAAGGGGTAGCCCCAGGCTGCTGTCGAGGACCGACTCGTCAGCTCAGCTGCAGGCTCCGTTTGCTCAGGCCCATCCAGAATCCGTCGATGATCTGCTGACCCTGCTGCTCCGGGTCGTCGCTCGCGCCCAGTGCCACGAACAGCGGCGATCAGTGCTCGACCGTCGGATGGGCGTACGGCATGCCCGGCGCCTCGGTCCGAAAACGCACCAGTGACTCCACGTCTCCCGCGGCGAATCGTTCTGCGGCCCAACTGTCGTACTCCTTCGACCAGGTGGGTGCCGGGGCGTCGGGGCGTGGGTCACGCAGGAACGGCAGCCCGTGTGTGGTGAACCCGGACCCGATGATGAGGACGCCCTGGTCGCGCAACGGGCGCAGTCGCCGGCCGAGGTCGAGCAACTTCTCGGGGTCGAGTGTCGGCAGCGACACCTGCAAGACCGGGATCTGCGCCTCCGGGTACATCACGGTCAACGGCACATAGGCGCCGTGGTCGAGTCGGCGGTCAGTGTCGTGGTGGACTGCTTGTCCGTCGGGCATCAACGCGGCGACCTGGGCGGCGAGGTCGACGGCCCCGGGTGCGTCGTAGCGTGCGCGGTAGTAGCGCTCGGGGAAACCGCCGAAGTCGTAGGTCAGCGGCACGGTGGGATCGGTCGAACCGATGGTCAGCGGAGCGGACTCCCAGTGCGCCGAGACGATCAGGATCGCCGACGGCCGGGGCAGATCGCCGGACCACGCACGGAGTTCGGAGACCCACCGGGTGTCATCCACCAACGGCGGCGCACCGTGGCTGAGGAACAAGGCGGGCATGCGCGACACAGACATGACACTATCAACGCGGACCGCGGTCCGTTTAATCCCGGTGCTGGGTATTCAGGTAGGCGGATCGCCCGATTCGTTCACGTCCAGCTGCATCTGCACGCAATCGACCCACGCGCCGTGTTTGTAGCCGATCCGCCGCAACCTGCCGACGTCGTAGAAACCGGCCTTGGTGTGCAGTGCGATGGAGCCCGTACCGGGCACGTCGGCGATCACCGCGACGATCCGTCGGATCGACGTCGATCGCACCGCGTCGAGAAGCCCGTTCATCAACGCGGTTCCATGGCCCTTCCCGGTGTGGTCGGGGCTGAGATAGATGGTGTTCTCCACCGTCCAGGCGTATGCCTGTTTGACGCGATACTGCGCCACGTACGCGAACCCGACCACCGCGCCGGTCTCGTCCGAGGCGACGACAAACGGCATCCGCTGGGCGTTCAGATCCGCACGCTTGGCCTTCCAGTCGGCTGCGGACGGCGAGTCGTAGTCGAACGTGATCACCGTGTTCTCGACGTAGTGGCGGTAGATGTCGGCCACCGCAACACAATCCGGCGCGGTGGCCGGTCGGATCAACACACTCACAGACCGAACTCCGTGCCGGTCTCGCGCTCTGCGAACTCCCACAGCAGGCCTGCGGTCCGGAAGTCGCAGGCCTTCGGGGTGCGCCCGACCAGAACCGGATCGCCGCGCAGGCCGAATCGACCGTCGGGTCCGACATACGCCCCCGACGGCACATCGGGATTCATCGCGTACAGCGTGACGGCCGCGCCCTGTTCTGGCGTATTGGCGAGCACAGCGCCGGCGGCCTCGATCACCTTGTCCAGAGGTGCGATCCCGGTGACCCCGAGGATGCCGGTGGTGGCCCACCCCGGGTGAGCAATGGCAGTGGTGATCGTCGAACCAGCCTTACGCAAGCGACGATCGAGTTCGAGCGCCCACAACATGTCGGCCAACTTGGACTGGGAGTACGACGTGGGGCGTGTCCACGTGCGGCGCTCGAAATGTGGGTCGTCCAGGTTGATCTCACCGGTCTTGTGCGACGTGGATCCGACGATCACGACGCGCTCGGCGATCTGGGGCAGCAAGAGGTTGGTGAGCGCGAACGGTCCGAGGAAGTTGGTTCCGAGCGCCATCTCGAACCCGTCGACGGTGGTCCGCCGCTCCGACGCCATCACGCCCGCATTGTTGACGAGGATGTCGAGCGGTCCGAGACCGTCAGCGCAGCGACGAACGGAGGACAGATCGGCGACATCGAGTTCGACGACCTCGGTGCGGGCGCCGCTGGTCTCGTCGGCGATCTGCTCGGCACGCTCCTTGCCGCGATCGAGATCGCGTACCGCCAGCACCACATGGGCCCCGACACGCGCCAGTCCACGCGCGGTTTCCCATCCGATGCCGTTCGTGGCACCGGTGACGACAACACGCTTGCCGTCCATACGTGGCAGGTTGGCCACCGACCAGCGGGTTTTCATGCGGCCTAGCGTAACTGCCCGGTCTCCGGCGACGAGGCTGTTGCCCGGGTTTCGTTCCGGTCCACGACGGTCCCGGCCCGGCGGCCCTTGTTCGCACCCGTAAACTGTTCGTGTGACTGGGCCCTCTGCTGCATTTTTCACGGGACAGCTGTCGGGTTTGGCGCAGATCGCGGCGTCGGACGTGGCCATGACCGGAGTGGTGGCCCAGCTGGGAGCCCCGGAATTGGAGCTGGTGGGCCCGCCCGCCGCCCGGCCGTTCCTGATCTCGGCAATGGCCGCGGCCTCCCCGGATCCCGTGCTCGTCGTCGCGGCGACCGGACGCGAAGCCGATGAGCTCACGGCCCAGCTCCGCGACATGATCGGCAAGAGGGTCAGCAACTTCCCGTCGTGGGAGACGCTGCCGCACGAGCGGTTGTCGCCGTCTGCGGACACGGTCGGCCAGCGGCTGCGAGTGCTGCATCGCCTCCGGCATCCCGAGGACAGCAGCTACGGCCCACCGCTGAGCGTGGTGGTCACCACCGTGCGTTCGCTGGTGCAACCGATGGCCCCGGGACTCGGCGACCTCGACGCGATCACTCTGCGCGAGGGAGCGGAGGTCGACTTCGATGCATTGATCGAGAAACTGGTCGAACTCGCCTACGCCCGTGTCGACATGGTCGGCAAACGAGGCGAGTTCGCGGTGCGCGGCGGCATCCTGGACGTGTTCCCGACCACCACCGATTACCCGGTGCGCGTGGAGTTCTGGGGCGACGAGATCACCGAGCAGCGTGCCTTCTCGGTTGCCGACCAGCGCAGTCAGCCCGAGGTGGACATGAAGCTCGTCCACATCCATCCGTGCCGGGAACTGCTGCTGACCACCGGGGTCCGGAGTCGTGCGGCAGAGCTCGCAGGCGAGATAGCCGGGACCGGCAACGATGTCGAGCGTAGTTCGACCGGTCCGCTGGTGGAGATGCTCACCAAGCTCTCCGACGGGATCGCGACCGAGGGTATGGAAGCGCTGATCCCCGCACTTGTCCCAGGGCAGATGCAACTGCTCACCGAGGTGATGCCGGCGGGCACGCACGTGCTGGTCTTGGATCCCGAGAAGGTTCGTACCCGCGCCTCGGATCTCGCCCGCACCGGCGCCGAGTTCCTCGAGGCGTCGTGGACTGCTGCCGGTGGCGGGGCCGACGCCCCGATCGACCTGGGAGGCATCCTGCACCTGGAGGCCAGCGCATACCGGTCACTCGGTGAGGTCCACACGCAAACCGTCGAGGCCGAACGGCCGTGGTGGACGTTGAGTCCGATGGGAATGGGCACCGAACTCGCGGTCACGCCCGGGCCCGCACCGCGCGGAGACCGAGACGAACTCACCAAAACGTTTGCCTCCCTGCGTCTTCACATCGGCGCAGGTAACCGCGCCGCTGTGGTCGCCGCCGGCGCCGGAACAGCCGAGCGCCTGGTGGAACGACTGGGCGAGGCCGAGGTGGCGGCGCGGCTGGCCGAACCCGGCTCCGTTCCCGAGCCCGGCGTGGTGTCGGTGCTGCGAGGCGCGCTGACCTCGGGACTCGTGCTGCCCGATGCGGGCCTGGTGGTCGCCACCGAAGCCGACCTCACCGGTGCGCGGGTGACCGGCGCCCAGGACGGGCGACGACTTCCGGCCAAGCGCCGCAACCAGGTCGACCCACTGGCATTGAACGCCGGCGACATGGTGGTGCACGATCAGCACGGCATCGGCAAGTTCGTCGAGATGATCGAGCGAACGATCGGCGGCGCGCGCCGCGAATACCTGGTCATCGAATACGCACCGAGCAAGCGTGGTCATCCCGGCGACAGACTGTTCGTTCCGATGGACTCGCTCGATCAGCTGTCGCGGTACGTCGGCGGTGAGGCGCCCTCGCTCTCGAAGCTTGGTGGGTCGGACTGGCAGAACACCAAACGCAAGGCGCGCAAGGCTGTTCGCGAGATCGCCGGCGAACTGGTGCAGCTGTATGCGGCCCGGCACGCCGCGCCCGGATACGCGTTTGCACCCGACACCCCATGGCAGCGGGAGATGGAAGACGCCTTCGGGTTCACCGAGACCATCGATCAGCTCACCGTGATCGGCGAGGTCAAAGGCGACATGGAGCGGCCCGTCCCGATGGACCGTGTGGTGGTCGGTGACGTGGGCTACGGCAAGACCGAGATCGCGGTCCGCGCGGCCTTCAAGGCTGTGCAGAGTGGCAAGCAGGTTGCGGTGCTGGTGCCCACAACCATTCTCGCGCAACAACATCTGCAGACGTTCACCGAACGCATGTCCGGGTTCCCGGTCACGGTGGCCGGCTTGTCCCGTTTCACCGACACCCGCGAATCGCGCAAGGTGACCGACGGGCTGGCCGATGGCAGCATCGACATCGTGGTCGGCACCCACCGATTGCTGGCCTCCGGTGTGCGGTGGAAGGACCTCGGCCTGGTCGTGGTCGACGAGGAACAGCGCTTCGGCGTCGAGCACAAGGAACACATCAAGGCGCTGCGTACCCACGTGGACGTGCTGACCATGTCGGCCACGCCGATTCCGCGAACGCTGGAGATGTCGATGGCCGGCATTCGCGAGATGTCGACCATCCTGACCCCGCCCGAGGAACGGCACCCGGTTCTCACGTATGTCGGTGCCTATCAGGCGAAGCAGGTCGCGGCCGCGATCAGGCGTGAGTTGTTGCGTGATGGTCAGGTGTTCTACGTGCACAACCGGGTGAGCACCATCGACAAGACCGCGGCGTCCATCAAGGAGATGGTGCCTGAGGCCAGGGTCGTCGTGGCACACGGCCAGATGGGCGAGGACCTTCTCGAGCGCACGGTCACGGGTTTCTGGGACCGCGAATACGACGTCCTGGTGTGTACCACCATCATCGAGACCGGTCTCGACATCTCGAATGCGAACACCCTCATCGTCGACCGCGCGGAAGTGCTCGGACTGTCGCAGCTGCACCAGTTGCGTGGCCGCGTCGGTCGCAGCCGCGAACGCGGTTACGCGTATTTCCTGTACAACGGCGACAAGCCGCTCACCGAGACTGCCTACGAGCGGTTGTCGACCATCGCGCAGAACAACGAATTGGGCGCCGGCATGGCCGTCGCCCTCAAGGACCTCGAATTGCGTGGCGCCGGAAACGTTTTGGGTGCCGAACAGTCCGGCCACGTCGCGGGGGTCGGGTTCGACCTCTACGTGCGACTCGTCGGCGAGGCGGTGGAGGCCTACCGGGCGGCAGCGGACGGCCGGCCGATCGCGACCGAGGAAGACCGCGAGGTGCGGATCGATCTGCCGGTGGATGCGCACATCCCGGTCGATTACGTCGATTCGGACCGGTTGCGCCTGGAGGCATACCGCAAGTTCGCCGCCGCGGACTCGGCCGAGGAGATCGGCGGGGTGGTGGACGAGCTGGTCGACCGTTACGGTCCGCTGCCCGAAGAGGTCGCACGGCTGGTGTCGGTGGCCAAGTTGCGGATGCTGGCGCGCGAACTCGGGGTCAAAGAGGTGGGTGTGGCCGGCAGTCAGATCAAGATCTCGCCGCTCAAACTCATGGATTCCCAGCAGGTCCGACTCAAGCGGATCTACCCGAGCGTGGTCTATCGCGCGACCACCGGCGTGGTCGGCCTACCCATCCCGCGTACCGGCGGCATCGGCAGCGACCGGGTCCGCGACGTCGAGTTGGTGCAGGTGGTCGCCGACCTCCTGCTGGTCGTCGACGGTCGCACCCCGGGCTCGGTCAACATGCGTGCGGCCGTTCCTGCGGCGGCCGGCACGGCAGGTGGCGCGTGACCGAACGGCCCAGCGGCTGGGAGCTTCTCGCGGCCGTCGAGCTGATGGACCGACTGCGTCGCGACGGCCCGTGGGAGCGGGAGCAGACGCATGAGTCGCTGCGCCGGTACCTCGTCGAAGAGACCTACGAACTGCTCGACGCCATCGACTCCGGCGACCGCGACCACCTGCTCGAGGAATTGGGCGACATCCTGCTGCAGGTGCTGTTCCACGCCCGGATCGCGGCCGACCGGTCCGGTGACCCCTTCGACATCGATGATGTGGCAAGGGCTTTCACCACGAAGATCTCGGCTCGCACCCAGGGTGTGCTCAGCGGGAACGAGATCGACCTGCAGACCCAACTCGAGGAATGGGAGACCCGAAAGGCGGCGGAGAAGGCCAGGGGATCGGTGCTCGACGGCATCGCCACCGGTCAGCCGGCCCTGGCGCTGGCGCAGAAGCTACTCGAACGCCTCACCGCTGCCGGTTTTCCGGACGACCTCGTTCCCGACGCCGTACGTTCTGTCCGGGTGGTTGCCGACGGGCCGAGTGTCGAGGACACCCTGCGCGCAGCGGTTCTCCGGTTCATGGCCGACATCCGCGTTGCCGAGGCCGCAGGGCCCGGGCCGAGAACACCGGAGTTCTGGCGCACCAACCTCCCCCGATGATGTGCCCTTATGGCGAGCATTTCTGCAGGTGGCGTCCGCCAAAACCGCACAACATCGGAGGGGCGGGGCTACTCGAAGAGGCTCTGACCCCAGTACTCGCCCTCGTTGACCCCGGGTGGGCAGGCGAACAGTGCACTGCCGGTGTGCATCAGATACTCCATCATCGCGTCCTTGGTGGAGAGCGCACGCTGCATGGGGACGAACTGCTTGTGCGCGTCGCGGCAGTAGGCGATGAAGAACAGACCGGCGTCGAGGTGTCCGAAGCCGTCTGAACCGTCGGTGAAGTTGTAGCCGCGGCGCAGGATCCGCACGCCGTTCAGGTTGTTCGGATGTGCCAGGCGCACATGGGCATTGCGGGCGATGAGCGGTCCGGTGCCGTCGCCGATCGCGAAGTCGGGTTCGTCGAACTCGTCTATTTTGCCCAGAGGGGCGCCGTTGCCTTTGAAGCGGCCGACGATCTGTTCCTGTTCCAGGAGCATCGCCCGGTCCCACGGTTCGATGTCCATCCGGATGCGCCGGGCCACCAGGTACGACCCGCCGGTCATCCACTGTGCGCCGGCGGGGTTGTCGCTCTCGGCCACCCAGACGTGCTCGTCGAGCGCCTTGGTGTCGGTGGCCTTGATGTTGGCTGTTCCGTCCTTGAAACCGAACATGTTCCGCGGTGTCGCCTGCGATGTGGTGGTCGACGACGTGCGACCGAACCCGAGTTGCGACCACCGCACACTGACCACGCCGAACCCCATCCTCGCCAGATTTCGGATTGCGTGTACCGCCACCTGTGGATCGTTCGAGCAGGCCTGCACGGCGATGTCGCCGAAGCTGCGGGTGCGCTCGATGGCATCGGCGACGAAGGGTGGGAGGTCAACCAGCGCAGCGGGTTTGCGGTCGGCGATGCCGAAGCGGTCCACCCCGGCGGGATTGGACGCGCTCGGTCCGAACAGTCCGGGCCCGAAGCCGATGGTGAGCGTCAACGATGCAGCGGACAGGCCGATGGCCTCGCCGGTGTCGGCCGGGGGCGTGTAGTCGCCCATGTCGAGAGCACCGCCTTCGACGGTGTCGAGACCGCGGGTCATCCGCTCGGCCGCGGCGGTCCAGCGCCGCAGCATGTCCACCAACTCTTCTCGGGAGTCGGTGATCACGTCGAACGACGCGAAGTGCAGGCGGTCCTGGGCCTCGGTGATGATCCCCGCCTGCCGTTCGCCGTAGAACGGGACGATGTGGGCGTTGGCGTCGGCCTGCGATTCGGCTGCGGTGGACCGTCCCACCGCAGCGCCGCCGACGGCCGCAGCTGCGACCGCACCCACGCCGGCAGCACCCAGCACCACCCGGCGGGTCACGCCGGAATGGTGTCGGGGCTGCTCGGACGGGGTGTCGGCCGGCTTGTCGGCGGCCCGCTTGTCGTCGGGTCCGTCCACTACTGACCCATCACAAGCCCCGGAACCAGGCTCAGGCTCTGCGACAGCGCATCGATCTGGTCGGAGAACGCCTTGCGCGCTTCTTCGGGCACCTGGTCGTACGACTTGTATCCGTCACCTTCGCGGTACTGCTCCACGGACTGCCGGACGGTGGCGAACTGCGCCGTGATCTTGTCCATCAGTTCGGGATTCTTGGCGGCGATGATGGGCTGCATTGCAGCGATCAACGTCTCGGAACCATCGACGTTGGCTGCGAAATCCCACAGGTCGGTATGGCTGTAACGATCTTCCTCGCCCCCGACCTTCGTGGCCGCGACCTCATCGATGAGCGCCTGCGGACCCTTGACGAAAGAGCCAGTCTCGAAGGTGAAGTCGGGCTTGTCGACCTCGGTCTTGAGCTCGTTCACATTTGCCAGCAGTTCGTCCGCGGCCTTGTCTGCCTCGGTCTTGTTGTCTGTCTTCTGGGCGTTGTCGAAGTCGGCCTGGGTCACATCACCGGGGTTCTCGCCCACATCGGACTGCTGCGGCGGCCACAGGAAACGCTCGAGACGGTGGAAACCGGTGAACGGCTGGGCGCCGTCTTCGGTGTCATCCCACCGCATGTCGATTGCGGGGTCGAGGTCGGGGAACGACTCGGCAACCGGCTCGATCCGCTCGAAGAAGGTGCGGGTGAGGCCGAACTGCGCCTTCGCGGCCTCCAGGTCACCGGACTTCACGGCCTCGACGAAGGTGGCGGTCTGCGCGGCGAATCCGTTGACCTGCCCGCGCACGTAGTCGAGGTAGCTGGCCTTGGCCTGTTCGACGTCTGCCGGGGCCTTGGCCTTTTCCTTCGTCTCCCCGGTGACCTCGAGTTGCTTGCGGATACCGGTGCCCACCATGCCCGGTTTGCATGCCGTCTCGTACGTGCCGGGTTCGACGATCTCGACCGTCAGCTTTCCGGTCAGACCGGGACCGATGTTCTCGACCTCGCCGAGCACCCGATTGTTGTTGCCGTACACGTAGAACTCGGTGATCTTGTTGCCGTTGTTCGTCACGTTGAACGACACGTCGCCGGTCTGGGCGTCGGTGGCCGCGAGGTCGCAGCTCTCATCGGTGGAGGTCACCGCGATGTCACCTTCGGACGGCTCCGACTTGTCGGTGCATGCCGCGAGGAACACGGGGCCGGCGACAGCCGCGCACATGAGTGCAACGACTTTCGTGGCTCGGGTGGGATTCTTCAAGGGGGTGCTGCCTTTCTTGGGTGGCGCGAGGAGGCCGGGCGTCGATCAGACGGTGGCCGAGGTGGGGGTCGGTGCCGGGGGAGTGGCGGGATCCTTGCGCCTTGTCGGCCACAGGAATGCGGTCATGACGACGACGAGGTAGGCCGCCCAGCCGACCACCTGGAGCACGGTGGGATCGGGCCGGAAGTTGAAGATGCCGGCCAGAACCGTGCCGTACCAGGACGTCTGGTCGTAGTGGTCGGTGATGTCGAAGGCGATGTTCGACAATCCCGGGATCCAGTTGACGGTCTGCAGTGCACGGATCGCGTAGGCGAGCATCCCGGCGGCCACGAACACCAGGAACGCGCCGGTGTAGGTGAAGAACTTCTGGAAATTGATCCGGACGGTGCCCTGGTACAGGAGGACGGTCAGCGCCACCGCCCCGACCACGCCGATGATCAGGCCGATCAGGGGCCAGTTGCTTCCCGATGTGTTCTCCGCGTACCCGACCATCAGGAGGGCGGTCTCGACGCCCTCGCGACCGACGGCCAGGAACGACAGCAGGACAACCGCGCCGGCCCCCACTTCGAGGGCCCGGGTCATGGACTGCCTGAGTTCACCGGAGATCGACGCGGCGGCCTTCTTCATCCACAGCACCATGAACGTCACGATGACCACTGCGGCCAGTGACGTCACTCCCGCGATCGCTTCAGCGGTGAGTCCGGTGAGGGTGGAGGTGCCGTAGTGGATGGCCGCGAAGATGATCAGCACCATGGCGACCGCGGCGCCCACCCCGAGCCACACCCATTTCAGGGCGTCGCGGCGGTCGGACTTCACGAGGAACGCGACGAGGATCATCACGACGATCCCGGCTTCGAGGCCCTCACGCAGACCGATCAGCCCACTGCCGAACAGCTGTGTCCCCACCGATGGTGCCGAGCCGGTGTCAGCCAGGTTCACGGTGCGGACTCCTCGTGCGTCAGATTAGGGTCGCGTTGCCTAATTCGGCGATCGTACAGCCAGATTGCAGGAACTCCGAGCGGCTCCCGAGAGTTGGTTGGCTGGGTGTACATGCGCGTTACCTGCGAATACGGACATATCGGGCATAGTGGCCGGGGTGGGTGCCGGGGCACCGGCGATTCGTTGCCCTGTCGCCGGAGATGTGTCGGGCACAGTGGGTGAGTGACCGGTGAGCGGTCTACGAGAACGGAAGTGAGGATGACGGTGGTGCCTTCGCGACGGCGACGACCCCGAATCGGGGTGCGGTCGACTGCCGGACGGACAATGGCTGTCACGGCCATCGCCTCGGCGATGTTCCTGACCGCGGGCTGCCTCGATCTGCCGTCGAAATCGAAGGTCGCCATCCCGGAGGGCATCCCTCCCAATCCGGGTGCGCCCGTTCCCTACATCGACATCAACACCCCCGGACGCACGGCAGAACTGCTGCGCGACTGGGCGACTCCCATCTCTGAACAGACCCGGATCCCGTTGGTGGCACTGGAGGCGTACGGCAATGCCGCGGAGATCCAGCGCCAGCAACACCCCGAGTGCGGCATCACCTGGACCACTCTCGCCGGGATCGCCGGGGTCGAGAGCAAACACGGGCGCTACCGCGGAGCCGACATCGCCGCGAACGGGGACGTGTCCCCGGAGATCCGTGGTGTGCCGCTCGACGGGACGCAGGGCAACGCCACCATCAACGACACCGACGGCGGCGTGCTCGACGGCGACGACCAGCTGGACCGCGCGATGGGACCTTTCCAGTTCATCCCCACCACGTGGGAACGCTTCGGGGTCGACGCCAACGGTGACGGGCGTGCCGACATGGACAACATCGACGACGCAGCGCTGTCTGCGGCGCGCTACCTCTGCGTGTCCGGCGGCGACATGACCACGCCCGAGGGTTGGGAGAACGCGGTCAAGGTCTACAACAACTCGATGCAGTACGTACTGGATGTCCGCGACCACGCCAACGCCTATTCGGTCAACGTCGCCTACTGATTCCCCGCCGTCTCGATTTCCAACCCTCCCGGTCGGTGAGTCAAGTCGGTATGGCGAGGGGTTGGGCACTAGTCTTTGTAGCGATACTCGCCGCACCCGCGATGGTGCGTGCGCTGAACGTGGAGTGACATCCCAACTCGAAGGAGATATGCCGTGGCCAGCATCGATCAGGTCGGAGCGCGCGAGATTCTCGACTCGCGGGGCAATCCCACAGTCGAGGTGGAGGTGGTACTGGACGACGGCACCTTCACCCGCGCTGCGGTGCCTTCCGGCGCATCGACCGGTGAGCACGAGGCAGTCGAGCTGCGCGACGGCGGCGACCGCTACGGCGGCAAGGGTGTGACCAAGGCGGTCGAGGCCGTCCTCGGGGAGATCGCTCCCGCTGTGATCGGCATCGAGGCAGACGATCAGCGTCTCGTCGACCAGGCGCTGCTGGACCTGGACGGCACGCCGGACAAGTCGCGACTGGGCGCCAACGCGTTGCTCGGAGTGTCGCTTGCCGTGGCCAAGGGCGCCGCCGAGTCTGCCGGCCTGCCGCTGTTCCGCTACCTCGGCGGACCGAACGCCCACATCCTCCCCGTGCCGATGATGAACATCCTCAACGGCGGCGCACACGCCGACACCGGCGTCGATGTTCAGGAGTTCATGGTCGCGCCTATCGGTGCAGCGACGTTCAAGGAGTCACTGCGCTGGGGCGCCGAGGTGTACCACTCCCTCAAGTCCGTGCTCAAGGCCAAGGGCCTGGCCACCGGGCTGGGCGACGAGGGCGGCTTCGCCCCCGACGTGGCCGGAACACGCGCGGCTCTGGAGCTCATCAGCGAGGCCATCGGCAAGACGGGCCTCAAGCTCGGCACCGATGTGGCTCTGGCCCTGGACGTTGCGGCCACCGAGTTCCACACCGAGGGAACGGGTTACGCCTTCGAGGGCAAGACCCACACTGCTGCCGAGATGGCCGACTTCTACGCGGCACTGATCACCGAGTTCCCGATGGTCTCCATCGAGGACCCCCTGTCCGAGGATGACTGGGACGGCTGGGTCGCCCTCACCGAATCGATCGGCGACAAGATCCAGTTGGTCGGCGACGACCTCTTCGTCACCAACCCCGAGCGCCTCGAAGACGGCATCAACCGCGGTGCGGCCAACGCACTGCTGGTGAAGGTGAACCAGATCGGCACCCTGACCGAGACCCTCGACGCTGTCGCGCTGGCACACAACAACGGCTACAAGTCGATGATGAGCCACCGTTCCGGCGAGACCGAGGACACCACCATCGCCGATCTGGCAGTGGCATGCAGCTGTGGCCAGATCAAGACCGGCGCTCCCGCCCGCAGCGAGCGCGTCGCGAAATACAACCAGCTGCTCCGCATCGAAGAAGGCCTCGGCGACGCCGCTCGCTACGCCGGTGACCTCGCCTTCCCGCGGTTCTCCTTCTAAGGCTGATCGGTACCAAACGGGTTGATGGATCGATGATGATGGCCGAGAGACGAAACCGGAGGCGGGGCGGCTCCGATGCACCCCGCGGGAACCGGAGACGGACCTCGGCCGACGTGAACCACGGGCCGTCGCGCTCCGGGTCACGAGCTGCGCCCAGTCCTGGGCCCGCCCGTTCCCGGAGCGCAAATCGGCAATCCGCGGCATCGTCGACGACGTTCCCCCGTACCGCGTCGGCACTCTCGTCGCGGTGGGAGAACATCAACCCGAAGCGGGCAGTGGTACTGGCGGCGGTCCTGAGTCTTCTGGCGCTGACCTTGGCCGTGCCCATGCGGACGTATTTCTCGCAGCAGACCGAGTTCGACGAACTCCGCGCCAGCAACGCTCAGCTGCAGGTGCAGGTGCAGGAGTACGAAGAGAAGGTGGCCGAGCAGAACGACCCGGCCTACATCGAAGCGCAAGCCCGCGAGCGTTTGCAGTTCGTGATGCCGGGGGAGAAGCCGCTGCTGATGCAGTACCCGGTTCCTCCGGAGAAGACAGACGAAGAACGTGAAGCCGAGAGGGTGGCGGCCAACCCTTGGTACACGAGCCTGTACAACTCGATCTCGGGTGCCGAAAATTGATGGCCGAGTCCGAACAGGGGCCAGAAGCGGATTCGGCTGTCTCGCAAGAAGATCTGGACGCCGTTGCCGAGCAGCTCGGCCGGGTGCCGCGCGGGGTGCTGGAGATCAGCTACCGCACCCCCGACGGCCGGCCCGCCGTGGTCAAGACGGCGCCGCGACTGCCCGACGGCACGCCGTTCCCCACGCTGTACTACCTCACCGACCCGCGGCTCACAGCCGAGGCCAGCCGTCAGGAGTCGGCCGGGGTGATGCGTGACATGACCACGCGTCTCGCCGAGGATCCGGAGTTGGCCGAGCACTACCGGCGAGCGCACGAGTCCTATCTCGCCGAGCGTGATGCCATCGAACCGCTCGGCACAGACTTCACCGGCGGCGGGATGCCGCAGCGCGTCAAATGCCTGCACGTCCTCATCGCGCACTCGCTCGCGAAGGGTCCGGGGGTGAACCCTCTCGGCGACGAGGCGGTCTTCCTTGCCGCAGACGCCGGCCTGCGAGGCACCGCAGTACCGGCGGATTGGCCGCAGACGCCGGCAGGGGACACCTCGGAATGACCCAGGTTGTCGCCGCGGTCGACTGCGGCACCAATTCCATCCGCCTGCTGGTGGCGCGCGGCGGCGATGGCGGTCTCGTGGACCTCTACCGCGAGATGCGTGTTGTCCGTCTGGGCCAAGGGGTCGACGCGACGGGCGCATTCGCCGCCGAAGCCATCGAGCGCACGCGGCAGGCTCTGGCCGAGTACGTGGATGTGATGAAGGCGCATGGCGTGAGCGCTGTTCGGATGGTCGCCACCTCGGCCACGCGTGACGCGGCGAACCGGGATGACTTCTTCGCGATGACCCGGGAACTGCTCGGCGAGGTGGTTCCGGGCGGTGTGGCCGAGGTGATCACGGGCGACGAGGAAGCCCGATTGTCGTTCGCAGGGGCTGTGGGCGATCTCGATCCGTCGCAGGGTCCATTTGTTGTCGTCGACCTCGGTGGCGGTTCCACCGAGGTGGTCGTCGGCGACGAGCAGGGAGTGCATGCCGCGTACTCGGCGAACGTCGGTTGCGTGCGGTTGACCGAACGGTGCCTGCACAGCGACCCGCCCACGAAATCCGAGATCGACGAGGCCCAGAAGGTCATCAAAGAGCTTCTGGCAGAAGCGTTTACGCACGTATCGGTGGCCGGTGCGCGCACCTTCGTCGGTGTCGCGGGCACGATGACCACCCTTGCCGCCCTGGCTTCGGGTTTGCCCGAGTACAACCCGGAGATCATTCATCTCTCCCGAGTGGGCTTCGACGACCTCGCCCGTGTCTGCTGGGATCTGGTCGGGATGCCGCGCGCCGAGCGGGCCGCTCTGGGGCCGATGCACGAGGGCCGGGTCGACGTCATCGGTGGCGGGTCACTGGTGACGCTGGAACTGGCCCGGGTGATCGCCGAACAGAGCCCGATCCGGGAGATGGTCGTCTCCGAGCACGACATCCTCGACGGAATCGCGCTGTCGCTCCTCGCTAAGAGCTGACCTGTTCACCGGCGGGTCGCCGGAGCGAGATGTTGTTACACGCCTCGCAGACACTTTCGGGGATGACGCCGCGGCGTTGCAGGAAGCCGAAGATGGTGCAGCCGAGGCAGAATCCGAGCGCCGATTCGAGCAGGGCCGCGACGATGAGAATGCCGGTGACGATCTGCGCGGCAAGCCCGAGTCCGAGAAGCGACAGGATCAACGCCGCGCCGCTGACGACAAGCCCGATGGTCTGGGCGAATCGTTTGGGTGGCCCGGGGACCAGCTTTGTCCTCTTGATCAGATACGGCACGATCACTCGCACGGACAATTGACCGAACGGCGACAGAGTCGGGCCGGACGCGACACGTAGGGCGAACCCGATCGCCAACAGCGCGTAGACCACGGGGCTGTTCACCGCGACGGCGACGACGGCCAGGATCACGACCAGCCCGGCGGTGGATCGGGCAGCGTAGTCATTGACCGGATTGGGGAAAGTCAGCACAGAGAACAGGCTACGGACCCATCACCCGATCGCCCACCATTGGACTCACCCTGCCCGAAACCCGGAATTGGTGGGTTTCGGTGAGCGTGAACTGGTCAAACGCTCGCCCGAACCCACCATCATCGGGCTTCGGCGGCGAGCCGGGCTTCCTCGAGCTCAGCGATACGCTCCTGCTCTTCGGCATGCTTGCGCACCGCACCCAGCCCGGGCAGCAGAAAACTCGCCGCGGCACACAATGCATAGCCGCAGATGGGGACCCAGGCAGCAATCGACAACGCGTGCAACAACTCTGGCTGTGAGTAGCGTCCAGCCTCCCCGAAGAACAGCACACCGGTGACGGCGACGCCGACTGCGCCACCGATCTGCGCGAACGTGTTGAGAGTGCCGGACGCCGCTCCCGAGTCCTCCACGTCGACAGTCGACAGCGCGATGTCGAGCAGGGGAACCAGCATGATGGTCAGGCCCAGCCCGGCCAGACCCATCGGGATCACGGTGTCCCAGCTCGAGAAGCCCTCGTCCGCGGACCGGATCGTGGCGATGGTCCAGGCGGTTCCCGAGCTCATCATCAGCCCCCCGATCAGCGGAAGGTTCCGGCCGAGACGGGTGGTCAGTGCGGCTGCGACACCGGCGGCCAACACCGCCCCGATGCTGAAGGGCAGTGTCATCGCGCCTGCCGCGATGGCCTCGAATCCGAGACCCACCTGCACGTAGAGGGCGAGGATCAGGAAGAACGAGGTGATCGACCCCTGGAAGAGGAACTGGATGGCCGATCCGCCCACGAACCCGCGGTTACCGAACAGGCGCAGGGGGATCAGCGCGTCGGTGATCGTCCGCCGCTTCTGCTGGAAGACGAACGCGGTCAGCACCACAGGCGACAACGCCATCAGAACGAATGACCAGGCGGGCCAACCGAGCTGGCGGCCCTCGACGAGCGGGTAGACGAGCAGCAGCACGCCGCCCACCGCCAGCACCACACCGACGATGTCGAGGTCGCGGACTTCCTCGGATTTGGTGTTGGGGACCAGGAAGTACCCGGCGATCGCGATGACGATGCCGATCGGCAGGTTGATGAAGAAGATGGAGCGCCACTCGCCGCCGATGGGGTTGTTGGTGACCAGCCAGCCGCCGAGGACCGGCCCGATCACCGCTGCCATGGCCGTGATGGTTCCCAGGATGGCGAAGATCGGTGCCCGCTCTTTGGGGCGGTACAGCGCCTGCACGCTGGCAAGCACCTGAGGAACCATCAATCCGGCGAAGAATCCCTGCAGTACACGCGAGGCGACCAGGATGCTGCCGGTCTGGGCGGTGGAGGCCAGGACAGACGCGAGGGTGAATCCGATGATTCCGATGAGGAAGATCCGTTGGCGGCCGTAGCGGTCGCCGAGCCGGCCGGCGGTGATCAGAACGCCCGCGAACGCCAGGACGTACCCGCCGACGAGCCACTCGATCTGTGCCGGGCTGGCCCCGAGATCGTCCCGGATGGACGGAATGGCGACATTGACGATCGTGACGTCCATCAGATCCATGAACATCGCGAACGTCAATATCGCCATCGCGAGATTGCGGCGTTTATACGTCGGGTTTGTCATCCCGAGCTTTCTTCGCCGCTTCCCGCATCTCGATACCGTCGGAGATCAGGTCGCCGATCTCCCGTGTCACATCGATGACCGCCCCGGTGATGATCGAGGCGATCCGTCCCACCCGGTGGGCGGTCGACTCGATCATCTCCTGGGCTGTGTCTTTGTTTCGCTCGAATCGCGAGACCATGGGACCCTTCCGTGTCTGCGCTGACAGCGGCCCAGCCCCTGGTGACGGGTGCTAAGCGGCGACTTTGGACTCGACCTTAACACTGAACTGGGCGTCATCTGCCACCAGAAAATTCGGAAGGGACAGACGCGCGATCTTGCGCCAGGTCGAGCCGATCTGGTGGCTGAAACTGCCGGTGTTGTAAGGCAATCCGTATCGTTCGCACAGTTCCTTGACCTCGCCTGCGATCTGCGGGTACCGGTTGGCCGGGATGTCCGGGAACAGGTGGTGCTCGATCTGGTGCGACAGGTTGCCGCTCATGATGTGGAACAGGGGTGTGCCGGTGATGTTGGCCGACCCCAGCATCTGCCGCAGGTACCACTGGCCGCGGGTCTCGTTCTCGGTCTCTTCCTGGGTGAAAGTCTGTACGCCCGAAGGGAAGTGGCCGCAGAAGATGATCGAGAAGGTCCACAGGTTACGGATGAGGTTGGCGCTGACGTTGCCGACCAGTGTCGTGACGAAGAACGGTCCGGTGAGCGCCGGGTAGACCACGTAGTCCTTGAGGACCTGGCGGCGGGCTTTGCGCCACATCCCCTTGGCGAGACCCTTGATGTCGGTCCACATGCGCTTGCCCTGGACGATGTTCTCCACCTCGAGGTCGTGCAGCATCACGCCCCACTCGAACAGCGCCATCAGCGCGCCGGCCCAGATCAGGTTGCCGAGGTAGTAGGGGTTCCAGCTCTGGTCGCGGTCCATGCGCAGGATGCCGTAGCCGATGTCGCGGTCCTGGCCGACGATGTTGGTGAAGGTGTGGTGCATGTAGTTGTGGCTGTGGCGCCACTGGTCGGCGGGACAGACTGTGTCCCACTCGAACTCGCGCGAGTTCAGGCTCTGCTCGCGCATCCAGTCGTACTGACCGTGCATCACGTTGTGGCCGATCTCCATGTTGTCGAGGATCTTCGACACGCTCAGTGCCCCGACTCCGGCGAGCCAGGCCGGCGGGATGAACGGGAAGTACATGAGTGCGCGGCCGGCGACCTCGAGGGTGCGCTGAGCCTTGATGATCGAGTAGATGTATTCGCGGTCGGCTTCGCCGAGGTCGGCGACGACCCGTGCTTTGAGGGCGTCGAGCTCGCGACCGAGCTCGTCTACCTGATCGTCCGTGAGAACCAGTTGAGTGCTTGTCATGAGGACTCCTGAAGGTGGTGGGTGGGCGTTGGCGGCGGGCGTCAGATGTCGATGACGCAGTCGCCGACCGGCGCGCTGATGCAGAGCTGGATGTGCTTGTCGGTTTCGCTGTCGGTCTCACCGGTGAGGATGTTCTTTGTCAGCCCGGACTTCTTGACCGCACTGCAGGAGAAGCAGATCCCCATCCGGCAGCCGAACTCGGGTGACAGACCGGTGTTCTCTGCCTGCTCGAGAATCGACGAGCCGTCATTGTCGGTCTCCTTGCCGCTTCCGGCGAATTGCAGACGACCGTGCGCCGGAGCGCCGTCGTCGGCTGCCGGTGTCACCAATACGAACTGCTCGGTGTGCAGCCGTTCCTCGGCGCCATTGGCACCGAGGTGATCGGTGACGGACTCGTGCAGTGCCGGAGGCCCGCAGAGGAACACCTCGGTGGATGCGAGATCCACATCGGAGAGGTGTTCGGCGCAGAAGTACGTGCGCGTCGAGCCTCCTGCCGACTGCTCGTCATCGGGTCGGGTGAAGTAAGTGGTGATCGTCCAGTCGGGGCGGGCAGTGGCGATCGAAGCCAGCGCGTCGGCGTAGGGGTGGTCCTGCGGACTGCGTGCATAGTGGACGAACGTGACGTTGCCCTGGTGCTTTTCGTCAACAAGTGTTCTCAACATTGAGAGCACGGGTGTAATGCCGCTGCCGCCGCTGATGAACAGCATCGAATCCGGACGATCCGAGGGCATCGTGAACGTCCCGGTGGCCGGCTGGAGACCGAGGACCTGGCCGGCCTGCGCGTGGTCGCGCAGGTGCTTGGAGACGAAGCCGTCGTCGTGCGCAGTCAGGGTCAGCTCGATGACATCCTGGCGTTTCGCGCTGCTGGCGGGTGAGTAGCAACGGCTGTGCCGAACACCGTTGATCACGGTGCTGAGCTGCACGAATTGCCCCGGTTCAAAGCCCGTCCACTGACGGGTCGGCCTGAGGGTGAGGGTTACCGATCGCGGTGAGCGGCGATCGACCCGTAGTACTTCGGCCCGAAGATCACTCCAGGTGATGCGAGGGTCGAACAGTTCGAGATAGCGGTCCACAGGGTGGGGCGTCAGGGCTACTTCGAGCACCGAGCCGAGAATTCCGGAGAGTGACTTCGGCATCCGCACTTCCTTCCGTTCAGTGAACAACTGTACACAAACAGTGTCGCATCCCAGGGGTCGGCGAAGTCAAGGGTTTTAGGTGTAACCGCCATCACCTTCTGCAGGTTTTTTGCAGCCCGGGCCGGATGCGGTACCCGAATCGGCCGGTGCACGGACGTACACTGACCTGCGTGTCGCGGAGTTCGAAACACCACAGTTCGAGTAGCCGAAGTGCTGCACGTCGTGACTCGGCCTCCACCGAACGAATTGCCGACGCGACGCGGACGCGTGCCGAACAAAAGAGCCGTACTCGACAGGCATTGCTTGATCAGACCCTGGAGTTGGTGGGAGAACGCAGCTTCTCCTCGATCAGCCTGCGTGAGGTCACCAAACGTGCGGGCATCGTTCCGACTGCGTTCTATCGTCACTTCGCGTCGATGGAAGAGGTCGGTGTCACGCTCGTCGAAGACGCCATGCGGACCTTGCGCAGGATGTTGCGAGAAGGACGTCGTGACCTCGCAGCACGAGCAGCGGTACCGACGGCGAAGGAGTCGCTGGCGGTGCTGGTCCGGCAGGCGCACGCCAACGAAGCACAGTTCCGGTTTCTGGTTCGCGAACAATACGGCGGTATCAGCGAGGTCCGCCGCGCCATCGACACCGAGCTCAAGTTGTTCTCGCGCGAGCTCGCCATCGATCTCTCGCGCATCCCGGAGCTGTCCGAGTGGCCCGCCGACGATCTCGAGCTCGCCGGCGACCTGATCGTGACGGTGATGCTGCACGCGGTTGCCGAACTGGTCGAACTCGATCGCCGCAACACCCAAGAAGAGGCCGACCTCATCGAGCGGACCGAGAAGCAGATCGTGATGATCTTCTTGGGGATGGGGAGTTGGCGGCCCGCGGAGACGGAGCGGAGCGGAGCTCGACCGTTGGAGGAGACGGAGCGGAGCGGAGCTCGACCGTTGGAGGAGACGGAGCGGAGCGGAGCTCGACCGTTGGAGGAGACGGAGCGGAGCGGAGCTCGACCGTTGGAGGAGACGGAGCGGAGCGGAGCTCGACCGTTGACGGAGACGGAGACGGAGACGGAGACAGAAGCGGAGCGGAGCGGGTAGGTCGATCGGCTCACCTTTTGTTCGTTCCGCTTCATCCACGCGGATCCTCGATACTGTCAGCGCATGGCTGTCCACCCGTCTCGACCAACTTCCCGCCGGCGTATGCGATCAGGCCGTCCAATAGCGCGAGTTGCCTGTGCCCTGACCGGCTCGGCTCTGGTGCTCGCGCTCGCTGTGGGGTGCGGCAGCGACGAACCGTCCGATCCCGGGAACCAGAGGTCGGTGACGGTTGTCGGCAACGGGGAGGTGAAGGGCGCTCCGGATACCCTCCGTGCCGATCTCGGGGTGGAGGCAACGGGCGACGACGTGTCCGGTGCCATCAACTCGGCGAACGCCAGCATTCAGGCACTGACCGACGCGGTGGTCAACGCCGGTGTACCGCGGGAGGACGTGCAGACCCAGCAAGTCACCCTCACCCCGGACTACTCGACGCCCTCTCCAGGCGGCTCCAGTGCGATCACGGGCTACCGGGCCACCAACTCACTTCGCGTCGAGATCCATGATCTGGCAAAAGCTTCCGATGTGCTGACGGCAGCGGTCAATGCCGGGGGCGATGCGACCAGGATCAGCAACGTGTCGTTTGTGATCGACGACGACTCGGAGCTGGTGACCAACGCGAGAGAGCAGGCGTTCAACGACGCGCGAGAACGCGCTCAACAGTACGCCGGGCTGTCCGGAGACGAGCTGGGCAAGGTGTTGACCATCGACGAAACCACAAGTGGCCAAGAGGTTTCGGCGTCCGATCAGATGCGGTCGGCGATGGTCGACGCTGCAGTGCCGCTGGAACCCGGACAGCAGACAGTCAGCTTCAAAGTCACGGTGAAGTGGCAACTGAAATAGCCGGTACCCCTGCGCTGCCCTATCTGGGCGAGCCCGGAATCCAGCATCCGTGCAGGCCGGCGGGCACGCGGATGGGAAGGTCGACGGTGCAGAGCGGGCCGGTCTCCGGACTGTCTTCGGGGAAGATGTAGAAGGCAGACATCATCGTTTCGATGTCGGTACCGATGGTCCCCCAGTAGTTGTTGCTGTCGCCGGACATGAAGATCGGTTCGCCGACGCTGACCGATCCGGAGTCCCAGAACGTCTGGCCACCCGACGTCAGGTTGTCGAAGAACACGGTGTTGATGCCGTCGGCCGCACCCGGCAGCTGTCCGGCGGTGGCGATGGCGCCGTGTGGCCGGGTCAACAAACGGTCGTCGACCCTGGGGAACTCGACATCAGAGTCGCTCAAGATGGTGTGCGTGCACCGCCCCTTCGCCGGATCGAGTACCGTGCGTGTGATGTTGCCGACGGATGGATCGTCAGTGATGCCAAGGGCTTCCGGCTGATTCCACCAGACGTAGTCGATGACCACCTCTCCGGTGGGTGTGTCGTAGGCGTTCGCGAAATGCCACACCCAGAATGCCTCTGTTTCGATCCATCTCACCGCTGAACCGTCCCGGGGAACAAGCGCTATCCGGGTGCCGAGTTCGGGCTGCCACTGCAGTGGCGACCCTCCGGTGGCGAATGCCCCGAAGATGTCGAACTTCAGCGGACAGACGAAGATGACCGCGTACTTCTCGGTCAATGCCATGTCGTGAATCATCATCGGTGCGTTCACGCCGTCGATGGCTGTGGGCGGACGGGTGCATTTTCCGTCTGCGGACACCACCGACCAGGTGAGGTAGGGGGCCTCGAACGCGTAGTTGAAGAGGACCATCTCGCCGTTGGACGGATCGATCTTCGGATGAGCTGTGCTGCCGACAAGCATTGCGCCATCGCATGTCTCGCGGCCGATCGTGCTGAGGTCGGCAGGGTCAAGTGCATACGGCGGAGCGGTCTCGGCCATGGCCAGCAACCGACCGCCGTGCCTGACGACGTTGATGTCGGGGAGATCGCGCCCTGTGTTCGCCACGCCCGGACCGAGGTCGTCGGCGGTGGGGGAATAGGGGTCGAACAAGCCAGACCAGAGGGCGCGGCCGGCCTTCTCTTCGGCAATCACCGCCGGGGTTCGGACGAAGCGGTTGCGATATCCCGCTGTGGTGCCGTCGAAGTCGACCTGATGAACCATCGCGTCGCCGTCAAGCGGGTAGTTGTAACTCCCGATCGGATCGAAGCGAGGGTTGGGCCCGTTGCGGAGATAGCTCCCCACCAGGTCCGGGGGAAGCTCACCGGCGATGGGGAGACCGGTGACGTCGACTTCGTTGCGCTGCGGGGCAAACACTCCCGACAGGTAGGGGTGGTTCGCCATGTCGACCACCGCGGGCCGGGGAACGTGGGGCGAGGTCATTGCATCGGCCGCTGGGTGCTGTCACGGGCGGCGGCGAGACCGGCAAGTAGTGCGTCGACCTTTTCGCGATTCGTCGCCGGTGTCATCAAGCCGACAAAGGGAGGGCGGTCGAACGTCAACGTGACCTGGATGAGCTGTTCTCGGTCTCCGCCGAAGAGCTTCTTGCGCCGGTCGATTTCTTTCACCTCGGCGGAGACGAAGGACGCCGCCGGGAGCCGCGTCTTGGACGTGCCGCCACGGAGTTTCTCGAACCATTCACCGTCGAGTACCACGGTCTCGTTGGACAAGCCACGAATCTCGATCATCGGTCGCCTTCCTGCAGCCCGTTGGGGCGCAGGACGGATGTGCCAGAAACCACGACGACCGCGCCGCGTGAATTGTAATACGCGGACACGGCCGTTCGGGGGCTATCGATCAGGCATTGGACACACTTCAGTCTTCGGTGACAACCAGCTTCACGTCGATGTTTCCGCGGGTGGCGTTGGAGTAGGGGCACACTTCGTGAGCCTTCTCGGTCAGTTTCTGTGCGGTGTCGTGGTCGACGTTCGGCAGGGTCACCTCTAGTTCGACGGCGAGCCCGAAGCCGCCGTTGTCGAGGCTGCCGATGGAGACCCGTGCGCCCACGGCCGAGTCGGACACATCCGCCTTCTCCTGGCCGGCCACCAACCGCAGGGCGGAGTGGAAGCACGCGGCGTATCCGGCTGCGAAGAGCTGCTCGGGGTTGGTGCCGACGCCGTTGCCGCCCATTTCCTTGGGGATCGAGAGTTCGAGATCCACTTTGCCGTCCGAGGTGCGGGCGCGGCCGTCGCGACCTTCTCCGGTGGCGAGTGCCTCCGCTGTGTAAATAGCTTTCATCACAATGCCTTTCGTTGTCGGTTCTTCTCATCGCCGGCTTGAGCGGCGCCGGCCTGTCGTAACGCGGCGGTCAGCAACTGGGCCGCGTCACGCAAGTTCGTCAATTCGAGCTCTGTCAGATCGGTTGCCGCGAAGAGATTTTCAGGTATGCACTCTGCGCGGCGTTCGAGGTCGCGGCCCTTGTCGGTCAACGTGATCTCGACCGATCGCTCATCGGCGGGTGTCCGTTGACGCACCAGGAGGCCGGCAGACTCGAGGCGTTTGAGCAACGGGGACAGGGTTCCCGAATCCAGCTGGAGCCGTTCACCGAGCCGTCGGACCGTGATGGGTTCGTCCTCCCACAGAACCAGGAGCACCAGGTATTGGGGATAGGTCAGACCGAGTTCGTCGAGAATCGGCCGATACGCGGCCGTGGTTGCCCGCGACGCCGAATACAGCGCGAAGCAGAGTTGCTGATCAAGCCGAAGTGCGGACATGCCGAAATGGTAGACCACAATTCAGTTGTGCACAACTAGACCGTCAGGAAGTGGTCGAAGCCCGGTCGAACAATCCGGCGATGTACGCGGCCTGCCCGGCGTGCTGCAGGTCATCTGAGATGACGCTGATGAGACGCACCGCGAGCGTGACCCGAGGATCCCAGCGATCGTCCACGATCCGGTCGAGATCGTCGGAGCCGATGGTCTGCAGATACGACAGCGTGCTCGCATGCACTGCATCGTGATATCCCAGAAGGTCTTGCGCGCTG
The DNA here is from genome assembly GCF_001598915.1 of Williamsia muralis NBRC 105860. Taxonomy (GTDB): domain Bacteria; phylum Actinomycetota; class Actinomycetes; order Mycobacteriales; family Mycobacteriaceae; genus Williamsia; species Williamsia muralis. Next base: position 235,556 of record NZ_BDAP01000007.1, read on the forward strand.
GCGACGACCCGCCCGACCTCGTCTGACGTCTGCCCGTATCCGATGGCGCCGGTGTCGAAGGGCAGCGCGAACCGCGCCTCCCACCCGTCGCCGGTCCACACCTGTTCGGTCCCGGCAACTTCGGCGACGTGGTCGTCCTGCACCCGGGTGAGGTGCCAGATCAACCAGGCGATCGAGTTCGCCTCCGGATCGGGCCGATAGGTGAGGGCTGACTCCGGCAGATCCTGGAGTGTCTCGTGGACAATTTCCTTGATCCGGTCGAACGCGTCGGTCAGGAGTGCAGATTCGTTCACGGTGTTCCTTCCGTCAAGTTCTGATGGGCGCACTCCACATCTACCCCGCGAAACCGTCTTCATGGGAACTGGCGTGAGCGCGTGACCTCAGAAATGGTGCACATCGGACCAATCGGTGGAACCGTGTGAGTGTGAGCAATGAAATGCCGACCCTCGTTCTCGGACCCATCCTTCGCTACGTGGACAACACGCGGGCCACCATCTGGGTGGAGACCGATCGTGAGTGCACTGTGGAGGTGCGGACCTCGACCGGCCAGAGCGGTGCCGAGAACACGTGGTCCGTACACGAGCACCACTTCGCCATCGTGCAGTTGGTCGATCTGCCGTCCGGCACTGTTGTCGACTATTCGGTGACGTTGCGATCGTCTGCTGATCCGGTGGTGGAGGCCTCTCCCACGGTGGCCGCCGGCGGTACCTTGCGGACCGCGGCCGAGGACGACGCCCTGACGGTTGCGTTCGGCTCGTGCCGGCGCGGCGATACATACGACGAGGACCGGCTCAAGGCGATCGGGGCCGACGGGCTCGCCGGTCTGGCCGCACGGGTGAAAGATCAAGACGCCGAGCAGTGGCCGCAGCTGCTTCTGCTTCTCGGGGATCAGGTGTACGCCGACGACCCGTCCCCCGAGATCAAAGAGCGACTGCGCGAACGTCGCGAGACCCAGAAGGATCCGGAACTGGGCGAGGAAGTGCTCGAGGAGATCTGCGACTTCGAGGAATACACCTGGCTGTATCGGGAGTCGTGGGGTGCCGAGCAGGTCACCGGGTTGATGGCCACCATCCCGAGCTGCATGATCCTCGACGACCACGATCTGCGCGACGACTGGAACTCGTCGCTCGACTGGCGAAAAGACATCGAGCAGAAGCCGTGGTGGCACCGACGAGTGGTCGGGGCATTCTCGTCCTACTGGATCTACCAGCACCTCGGCAATCTCTCCCCGGACGAGCTGCAGAACGACGAGCTCTACCTGGCCGTGCGCGGGGCGGCCACGGCCGAAGACCGTGAAAAGCTGCTGTCCGACTTCTCGCTCCGCGCCGACAGCGAGCCGACATCGGCGCGGTGGAGTTATGTCCGCGATCTCGGGAACACCCGGATCATCATGATCGATTCGCGCTGCTCACGCGACCTGACCCCCGAACGCCGTGCGATGCTCGACGAAGCCGAATGGAAGTGGTTGCGCGAGCAGGCACTTGGGACCGATGCACGCCACATCGTCTTCGGGACGTCACTGCCCTACCTGATGTTGCCTGCGCTCCATCACCTCGAGCAGTGGAATGAAGCCGTCGCGCAGGGCGCGTGGGGTAAACGCTGGGGCAAGGTGGGGGAGAAGCTGCGGCTCGCTCTGGACCTCGAGCACTGGGCCGCCTTCGGCAAGTCGTTCGAAGACATGGTCGGCCTGGTCGAAGAGATCGTCGATCGTCCCAATCCGCCCGCGAGTGCGTTGTGGTTGTCCGGCGATGTGCACTGTTCGTATGTCGCCGAGGCCGAGCTGACCCGCACCTCGACCGACTCGACGGTGCTCTACCAACTGACCATGTCGCCGTTCCGGAATCCCCTTGACCTGCCCATTCGCGTGGTGAACCGTCTCGCGATCCGGAAGCCGATGGTCCGGTTCCTGCGATTCCTCGCCCACCGGGCCGGGCTGGAGGACCATCCGATCACCTGGCAGGCCGAGGCGGGGCCCTGGTTCGACAACGGCGTGATGTCGCTGCGGCTCGAGGGTGACACAGCGTCTGTGCGGGTCGACCACGCGCAGACCGGCCCGGGAGGGTCGCAGAAGCTGGTGCAAACCCACCAGATGCAGCTCACGACCTGATCGCTCGGCCGGACGGCGTTGTCGTCCGGCCGCGCATCGCTACCCTCGGATACATGGGCATCAGTAAGAACGACTCAGTGGCATGGAATACCCCGCAAGGCGAGACAGAAGGGAAAGCCGTCGAGAAGAGAACAAAACCTTTTACTTTTTCAGGTCAGAAATTCAATGCAAGTGATGACGAACCCTATTGGATAGTCGAGTCCGCAAAGAGCGGTTCGAAGGCCGCCCACAAAGAATCGTCATTGAAGAAGAAATGACATACCCGTATTCGCTCGCAGTCAAACATCCATGAGGGAGTGCCGACGGCGAAACGCCTTGCCGGAGAGGTCTGCTCGGCTGAGCTCAGCGGCAGTGAAGACAAAAAAGTGGGTGACCGGCGATTTCTCGCTGGTCACCCACTCTTTGGAAGTCTGGCGATCTCAGATCGCGGTTACTCCGGTGGCCTGCGGGCCTTTAGCGCCCTGGCCGATCTCGAACTCGACTCGCTGATTCTCTTCGAGGGTGCGGAAGCCGCCGCCCTGGATCTCAGAGTAATGAACGAAGACGTCATCCGAACCGCCGTCGGGGGCGATGAAGCCGAAGCCTTTTTCGCCGTTGAACCATTTCACAGTTCCCTGTGCCATATTAAAGTACTTCTCTCTTTTTTCCTGCAGAACGCATGAACACGCCCCTGCACATAGTGTTGCACGGATTGGGCGAAAGCGATAGCGCAGGGGCGAAAAATGTTTGCGCGTCGTCGCTCGGGCACTGCGCGGGGCTGATGAACGCGGTGTTCGCGGCTATTGGCCGCGGCCGGTCTCGCCCTGCAGCTTGTCGATCATCTCCGAGGCCTGGGCCTTGTTGAGGTCGTCCGGGACCTCTTCGCCGGCTTCCTGGGCAAGGGTTTCGAGGTAGCTCTGTTGCGGTCCGGTGGCCGGCTCATCGCCGGTGACCCAGTCGGAGGGGTCCTTTTCGGGATTCTGCTGGATGTTTGATTCGCTCATGTGTTCGACGGTACCTGTCGACCGCGGATCGGGCCACCGAAGATTCGAGATCGGGCGCGGTGAATCGCAGTTGGTCGGTCAGTGGTTCGGCAACACGCACACCGTGTCGATGCCCAGCACGCGGTTTAGCCGACCGAAGGCGAGCCATGAGCCGAGACACATGCTCAGCTCGACTATCTCGGCCTGGCTGTAGGCGGCGGTCATCCTCTTCCAGAAGTCGTCGTCGAGTCCTTGGTGGTCGAGGGCGTATCGCTCGGCATACTCCGCGGCCAGCCGCGTACGGGTGTCGAACGCGTCGGTGGTGCGCCATTCGGTAACTGCGTGGTCGAATAAGTCCTCGACCTTCGTCCCGTCCCGTTCGGTGCGCCAGTCCTGGCAGAACACACATCCGTTGATCTGCGCAATCCGTAGTCGGGCGGCTTCGAACTCGCGGAGTCCCAGGGTGCTGTCGGAGTACACCTTCATCGCAAAGGTGGACGCTGCGACTCCGATGCCGGGCACCATCTCACCCCATACATAGGTGATCGGGTCTTTGTCCTGGGGAACGTCGATGATCATGACGGCGCCGTCCTTGCGGTTCGTGTCGACCGCGGCATCTACCGCGTCGTCCGCAGTCCAGAATAAGGAACACGTTTCAGTTTTCGGCCCGATCGACGCAGCCGGTGTGCTGAAGGTGTTTCACTCATCGTGATTTGAAGGCTTGCTCAGCCGCCCTGGGTGGCCGCCACGTGCAGGTTTGCCGCATCGGCAGTCGGAGCTGTGAGCCCTTTTTCCGAGAAGCGATGTTTGGCGCGGTCGTGGTCGGACAACATAATGACCGAACACGTCGCGGCGGCTCCACGCCGAGACGGCGGCGATGTCGCCTGTTGGCCGAACGACCGAGGGAAGCGGGGCATCGCTTGGACGCGTTGTGGGACTACATCACGTCGCACCAATCGCAATTGGTCTTCGACTCGTATCAACACGTCAGTGCGGTTATGCAGAGCGTTGTCATCGCGACGGTCATCGGAGTGGTGATCGGACTGCTCACCTACCGCAACGACATCGCATCCAACCTCGCCACATCCATCTCCAGCGCCGTGTTGACCGTGCCCTCGTTCGCGCTGTTGGGCCTGCTCATCCCGCTGGTCGGGCTGGGTGTCATCCCGAGTATCACCGCGCTGGTGCTGTATTCGCTGCTGCCCATCATCCGCAACACCATCGTCGGCATGAACAACATCGAGCCTGCGCTCATCGATGCGGCACGGGGCATCGGTATGGGCCGGCTGATCACCCTCGTACGGGTTGAACTCCCGTTGGTCTGGCCGGCGATCCTCGCAGGCATGCGGCTGAGCACGCAGATGGCGATGGGTGTCCTGGCGATCGCGGCGTATGTGAAGGGCCCGGGGCTGGGGAACCTGATATTCGCAGGCCTTGCCCGCGTCGGTAGCCCGACCGCGGTTCCGATGGCACTGAGCGGCACCTTGCTGATCGTCATACTCGCCCTCGTTCTCGACGCTCTCTACGTACTCCTCGGACGACTCACAACGTCGAAAGGCATCCGGTGACAGAACATCCAGCGGCCGCACCACAGTCCGCCACGGCTTCCAAGGCCCTGCGTACCGAGAACCCGACCGGCGTGCAGATCACGCTCGACCATGTCTCCAAGACCTACCCGGGATCCAAAACACCTGCGGTGGACGATGTGTCGCTGCACATCCCGGCCGGTGACGTCGTGGTGTTCGTGGGCCCGTCGGGGTGCGGCAAGACCACCACGATGCGGATGATCAACCGGCTCAGTGAGCCCACGTCGGGGAAGATCACGATCGGCGACAAGGATGCGTTGTCGATCAAACCCACCGAGTTGCGACGTTCGATCGGCTACTCGATCCAGCAGGCCGGCCTCTTCCCGCACATGACGATCCGGCAGAACATCGGCCTCGTTCCAGGACTGCTCAAGTGGGACAAGAAGCGCATCGCCGACCGCGTCGACGAGTTGCTCGACCTGGTCGGACTCGATCCGGCCCAGTACGCGAGCCGGTACCCGCGGCAGTTGTCCGGCGGCCAGCAGCAGCGGGTCGGCGTCGCCCGTGCGCTCGCGGCAGACCCGCCCGTCCTGCTCATGGACGAGCCCTTCGGTGCCGTCGACCCGATCACCCGCAGTTCGCTGCAGGACGAACTGCTGCGTCTGCAAAGCGAATTGGGTAAGACGATCGTCTTCGTAACCCACGACTTCAGCGAGGCGGTCAAACTGGGCGACCGCATCGCGGTGCTCGGTCAGCAGTCGAAGATCTTGCAGTACGACACCCCACAGGCGATCTTGGCCAATCCCGCCGACGACACGGTCGCCGGTTTTGTGGGAACCGGGGCTTCGCTACGGCAGCTGGGCCTTGTCCGGGTCAAGGACATCGACCTCGAGACCCGGCCCACCGCGCACGTCGGGGAGGCCGTCGACACGCTGCGATCCGAACTCGCAGCGAGTGAACATGATTGGGCCGTCATCCTCGACAACCGCGAGCGGCCGGTGAGCTGGGTGCGCCAGAATCGTCTCCAGCAGGCACGCACCGTCGAAGAGTTCGCCGAACCGCTCAACGAGTGGATCAGCATCCAGGCCACCTTGCAGGACGCACTCGAGGCGATGCTCGCCGAGGATCACGCCTCGGCCGTGGTCACCGGAGCTGGCAATCGATACCAGGGGGTGGTGACCCTCGAAACGCTCATCACGACCATCACCAACCTCCGCAAGGCGCCGGCCGATGGCGCGCACACCGATTCGGACGCCCCCGGCGCCGCGGGCTCGTCGGACGCCGCGCGATGACCACTGCCGTCGAGGCGCCGGCGTCCTCCATCAGCGTGGCGGACAAGCTCCGCCTGATCATCCAACCCATCCTCGTGGTCATCGTCGCAGCCGCCGTCATCTTCTGGGCGTTCAGCCGCGACCTGACGGCCACGCAGAAGGTGAACATCAGCGCCGGCAACGTGGCGACACTCGTGTGGCAGCACCTGCTGATCACCATCACCGTGACACTCATCGTGGTCCTGGTGGGGGTTCCGCTGGGGATCGTGGTCACCCGCGGGCGCGCGCGACTGCTTCGTCCGCCGTTCATCGGTGTGGCGAACATCGGACAGGCGGCTCCGGCAGTCGGTCTGCTCGTGCTGCTCTTCCTGTGGACAGGGGAGACCGGCTTCTGGATCGGGGTACTGCCGATCGCGGTGTACTCGTTGCTCCCGGTGTTCAGCAGCACGATCCTCGGCATCGACCAGGTGAACAAATCGCTCATCGACGCGGGTCAGGGCCAGGGTATGTCCCCGTCATCGATTCTCTTCCGGGTGGAACTGCCGCTGGCGGTGCCGTACATCCTCGCCGGCCTTCGGACGTCACTGGTGCTGGCCGTCGGAACCGCGACACTCTGTTTCCTCGTCAATGCCGGGGGGCTCGGAGTGCTGATCGACACCGGATACAAACTCCGCGACAACGTCACCCTGATCCTCGGCAGTGTCCTCGCGGTCTGTCTGGCACTCCTCGTCGACTGGCTCGGTGCCTTGGCCGAGCACTACCTCGGACCGAAAGGGGTGCGCGGATGACCACAACGCCTCGTTCGGCGCGTGGGTTTCGCCGTCTCTTTCCCTCGATCGTCTTTGCGCTCGTGTGCGCGGTGGTCCTGGGGGCCTGTGGCCTGTCGTCTGGCGGCGCGGTCCCGCTGAAGGTGGGCCCCGGTTCGATCACGGAGAACGAGGGGCTCAAGGGCGTCAAGATCACCGTGGGATCGAAGGAGTACACCGAGCAGGTCATCCTGGGATACATCCTCGAGTTCACCCTCGTGGCAGCGGGCGCCGACGTGCGGGACATGACCGGCATCGTGGGCTCACGCAGCACGCGCGACGCGCAGCTGGCGGGTCAGGTGGACGTGGCGTACGAGTTCACCGGTAACGCATGGATCAACTATCTCGGGCATGAGAAGCCCATCGCCGATACGCGTGAGCAGTTCGAGGCCGTTCGGGACGAGGACCTCGCGGCCAACGACATGATCTGGCTCGAACCCGGGCCGATGGACGACACCTACGCGCTGGCCGCCAGCAAGAAGGTCATCGACGAGACCGGTGTGACGACGCTGTCCGACTATGCCGAGCTCGTCAAACGCGATCCGGCGGCCGCGGCGACGTGTGTCGACACCGAGTTCCGCGCCCGTCAGGACGGCTTCCCGGGCATGGCCGCCGCCTACGGTTTCGACCCGGCTCAGGCTCAGACGCCGATTCTGCAGGTGGGCATCATCTACCAGGCGACGTCGACGGGCAGCCAGTGCAAGTTCGGTGAGGTGTTCACCACGGACGGTCGTATCGCCGGTCTGGGCCTGGTTGTTCTCACCGACGACAAGCAGTTCTTCCCGCACTACAACCCGTCGGTGACGATGAAGGAGAGTTTCTTCGAGAAGCATCCCGAGATCGCGCCGGTCACCGCTCCGGTCACCGCGGCACTCACCAACGAGGTGATCACCGATCTGAACAAGCAGGTCGACGTCGACGGCCGGGATCCGAGCATCGTCGCGCGCGACTGGATGGTGTCCAAGGGGTTCATCACCAAGGAATAGGGTGCCCCCAGTCGGATTCGAACCGACACTTGACGGATTTTAAGTCCGGTGCCTCTGCCGATTGGGCTATGGGGGCGTTCCCGGACGCAGAATCCCGGGCGAGACCAGAATCTCACGGGAGCTCAGGGGCGCCGCGGGGCCCCCGGCCGAGTCGGGTTGGAGGCCAGTTTGCAGTTGCCGAGCGATCGACGCGCCAAGAGCTGACCTGCGAGACAGGCTGTTTCGACCT
>NZ_BDAP01000008.1 GCF_001598915.1 Williamsia muralis NBRC 105860
CGGTCCGGCACGTCGCGTTCTTGGAGATCGCCGGGACGAGTCATCTGTTGCCCGACAAGAGGATTGAGTCTAAGGACAGGGATCGAATTCGACTTATTGCAGTTCGGTCAGCATCGCGAGGCCGACCATGGTGCCCACAAGTGCCGGGAGGGTCAGCAAGATCGCCAGATCACCCCCGACGGGAGTGAACGGCGACGAGGCCGTCGTCGGCCGCACGCGTCGCCTGGGTGTTCCCGTGTGTAGGCGCCTCGGCGGTTCCAGAAACATCATGCTGTTCATTATGTCGGTGTTGGTGTACCCGTCAGCGCCAATCATCAAGAATTCATCTGGACGGTGTAGTCCTTGCATCTGATGCCGATGCATACGGGTGGGCCGTGGTGAGTATGTCGCGATCAGCGAGCATGGTGTGCTGACCGAGGGCAGGGCCATGGAGAGGCGGCGGTGTCGTGATCGAGCGCGTGAGGTCGCTGTGCGGCCGCGCAATGTCGCCTTCACGGCACGACCCGCGCAGGGCACGGCGCCGTCAGGTGTCGGTGTGGCTGTTTCCCACACGACTATCGGAGTGAGGCGCACCTGCGTTCAACCGGGTCGGTGCAGGAAGGGTGCCCAGTACCGGGCTGTGGCAACGACCAGTTCCGGATCAAGATAGTGTCGGTTTGATTGTGATCGATACTGCTCCAAGACAGCGACTTTCGCATCGATCGTCTCGTCGACGGGCACAAACTTGCTGGGCGCGAACCCGTTCAGAGAGGACGGCGACTGTAACAGAAAACCTGCTGCACGCGGCGGGCGGCGATCAACGCCTTCTCGTGCACCGCCCGGTGATCTTGATGGCTGTCGGCAGCTGAATGCACGTACATCGTTGTCGGCCGAACCGCAGCGATGACCTGTTCGATGATGGCGGTCATCTCCGGGCCTCGCCCAGTCGCGTGTCCGGTAAATCCGCCATCAGCAATTGCGCCGACATCGCCATAGCCGCCGCGGCAGCCTCGGCCCGCCGGGCCGCGGCCGGCCCGCCTACCGCGCCGCCACTGAGAGTCACACCGTGACCGGGTGGCCCTGCTGGCTATGCCGCAACAAGGTGGCCCCGCACCCAATCTCCACATCGTCAGGATGCGCGCCCACAGCAAGTACCCGCTCGGCACCCTCGGCCGCCGCCGCCGGCGCCAAAACACCGACCACCGCGTCGTGATCATCAGCGTCGACGACCTCGGTGAACCCGCCCGCAGCGCCGAAGCTGTGCAGATCGGGGTGGTTCTCAGTGACGACGTCGTAGCTCGGCTGCGAGCATAAGGGCCGCACCGATCCCACCAAGTCCACCTTGGCAACACTCAGCACCTGACGCCAGTCGGACCGAGTCAATCACGCAAAGGGCCAAAATTTCACGGTCGCCCGACGGCGCCCGGTCGTTGCGGAGCAGTTCCAGGTTCAACCGCGGGCACCGCCAGCGTCCTTACGCCCAAACGTTGTTACCGTGCCGGCGTCCGGTATTCGACCAAGCTTCTTCGTCTCCCGGATAGGAGGACGAGATCCATGCGGAACCACCAGGCTCTTGTTGACCACGGCCTTGGCAGGTCGCGCGGTTGGGCTGAGCAAGTAACCAGGTGTGGGTCAAACCCGGGGTGGTTCACTCTGTAGATTTGCTTTGAAGCTGGTCGAGGGTTCAGGAAGGCATGTGGTGGAAAGGTCCGCGGAAGTCGTATTTCGCTCACTCGGAAATGCAGAGGTCGAGTGCGCGGTTCGCAGCCCGCAAGGGCTGACGATGCGCTGCAACGGTGCGCTGGGCGATCTAGAGCCTCGCGTTCTGGGTGACGACGCGTTGGGTACGAATCCCGCCTTGGTCCACAACGCATGGGCATTCGCCAAGCACGATCATTTAGACCGCACGCTACCGGAAGGCGACGAGCGAAAAAGTCATCGTGAGCAGGCAAGTGTGCACCGTAAAATTGTGGCTGGCATCGCAGAACTGGTCGATAAGTTAGGTACCGCGTCGAAGAATTCCTGGTGCTCAGCATGCTTCACCCGCAGCGACCATCGACGCCTGACGCAAGGATTCGGCACGATGCCGGCGTACCTCTGCGAATCGTGCGGATCGCCGACATTGGGATGCGCAGGTCCTGGGTGCGCGAACATGGCGACGCGAGGTTTCGCGGCCGTGCTGGTGCCACGGTATTGCGCCGAGCACAGGCATGAGATCCCCGGGTTCGAGAAGGCGTCGGCGAGCTTTGGGGTGCTAGAGGATTACCACGAATTCCTCAATTTCGAGCGCCGCAACCTCGCACTGGGGTCACGTGTAGCGACGATCTCTGTTCTTACCGCCGGCGCACTCGCGACTGGCGCATTTTTTGCTGCTCCGGCGATCGGTGGGGCAATAGGAAGTCTGAGCGTCGCGGGGGGCGGCGGCTACGCCGGTGCCGCGGCGAGCAGTTACGGATTAGCCTTGCTCGGTGGTGGCTCGATCGCTGCAGGTGGGCTGGGAATGGCTGGCGGGACAGCAGTCGTCGCAGCTGTCGGCGGAGCTCTGGGCGGTGCACTAGGCAGTTCCGTGACAACTGCTTACATCGGCGCCGACAAGTCGTTCAATATCGAACTGATCAAGCCGGGGTCCGGCATAGCCGTGATCGTCGCGAATGGACTGTTCAGCGAGGGGACGGACACACGCAAGGACTGGAAGAAGCTTGTCGCACAACGCTACCCGGATTCACCGATCTATCGGGTTCATTGGGGGAGCAATGATCTCGGAGATCTGGCGGCAATGGTCAAGGCGCTGGGTGGACAACCGGCAGCGGCGCTCGGAGTCAAGGGGCTGGCTGCAAAGGCGGGGAAGGCGGGCGCGAAGAAGTTGGGACCGCTGGCACCCGCGCTCGCGATGGCAGCCATTGCCAAAAACCCCTGGCACACCGCCAAGGTCAAGGCCGACCGAACGGGTGTGGCTCTGGCAGGACTGTTGGCGAGAACCGATGCACAAAGCTACGTGCTTGTTGGCCATAGCCTTGGTGCCCGCGTTGCAGCCACAGCGGCCGAAACCCTTGCGACATCGAAGAGCAGACCGAAAATCGACACGGTCCATCTGCTAGGCGCCGCAGTCGGGTCAAAAGGTGACTGGCGACTGCTCAGCAACGCAGTCACCGGTGCAGTGCACAACTACCACTCATCGAACGACGGTGTCCTCAAGTTCGCCTACAAGACCGCCCAAGGCGGACAAACGGCGGTCGGATTCGCTGGCTTCCGCACCAAATTCGCCCGCATCCACGACCACGACGTCTCCGCTAGTGTCGCTGGCCATTCGAAGTATCTCGAAAACGTGCAGCTCAACTGATCGAGCCGTGCTGCCGGGATGCCGACGAGGCCACCCGCAAGCCCTGCTGCAAATGCCCGCCCCATATGGCCGGTGGCCCAGAGGCCGGCCTTCAGAGTGCGCTCGCGACGGGACGTGCGGGCCCTCAACAACGGGCATTCTGCTTTTCGTTGCGCTGTTTCTCGTTGACCTTCTTGCGTTGCGCGTCGGTTACGTTCTCTACGATCGCGACCGTCAGCGTCCTCAACCGCGCGGCCGTCCGCAGGTCCTCGGGCCAGGGTCTGCACACGGCCGTCGTCGACGGGTTCCTGCGAGGCCACAAGCCTCTCTAGCGCGTCCGCAACGGCGAGAAGGCCTCGACCTGTTCCAGGGTGGCCGGACGGTGGCTCTACCTGCGGCGTGTCAAGTTTACTTGACATAAGGTATCTTATCAGTGCGCGGAATATGTTGCACCGCAGAGGATTACGTGCCCTATTGGCATAGGTCATCCTGGCCGTTGGCTGGGTCCGGTTGCTGATTTGGCGTAGATCCGCCAAAGCGAGCGGTCGGATGGCGAGTGGTCCCAACGCGGACTGAGCGCTGGCTACTCACGTGACCGCGATGCGCATTGCTAGGGCGCGTCAATGTTCTCGGCCACGGGTATGTTGCGGCGTTCGCGGAGTTCGCTGGGCACGGCAAAAAAAATCAAACACACCGATGGTCGCCGGCCGTCCCGTCGCCGCGACAAGTTCTGTCGCAGACCGGGCGCTGGGAGCGTGGATTTCAATACCCTCGAGCTGGCGGCGCTGCTTGGGGGCGTGCAGCTGATCAAGGCGAGCGGCCGCCGACAGCAAAAATGCCGCCTCGCCGCACGAGGGCTCAAGGATCCGGTCCGTAGGTGCCTGAATGGCCCAGCGCGAGACGAAATCGGCCAACGCCGGTGGTGTGAAAAACGCGCCGCGGGCCTTGCGTAGGAGCTGTGTGTCAACGGGGTTACCGCCGAACGGTGCGCGTGTCATGCTGCCGAGTCCTCACCGAGAGCGTTCGCAAGAATAGCTGCGGCACAATCACTCACAGACGTACCACGCGTCTCCGCCTCGTGCGCCAGCTGGTCAGCAAGGGCGACCGGTACACGCACCAGCACGGCCTTGCGTTCACCGCGCCAATGCCGACGCCTGTCCTGGGTACCGCTAGATGAAGATGCCACGCCAGAAGTTGTATCAGCTTTCTCCGACACCGCCCGCGAGGCGCGAGCTCTACCGGCGAAGCAGAGCGCAGGACCCGCACAGCTCGTGCACAAACCGGCATTCGTCCGACCAGGATAGATTGCTGTAGAGACCTGGAGGGAAGTGCGCATGGCGAAGGACCCGCACGGTCGCACTTTGCGGCTACTAGTGGACACGAACATCGTCATTGCCCACGAAGACGACAACCCAGCGGAGCCGCACATCAATGCAGAAGACGCGGCGGCCCTGATCCGGCTCGCCCGCGATCTCGGTTTCGAGCTACTCGTCAGTCACGGGACTCGGACCGACTTCCAGAACGCCCCCGAACCCCGCCGCACCACGCGCCAGAGGACGCTCGACAAGTACTACGTCGTACTCCGCGCCGTGGGAACAAATCACGCTGTGCGACAGCAGTTTCCCGCCTCACTTACTCGCAACAACAAAGCGGACATGGAAGTGTTGTCTGCGTATTCGACTGGAGCAGCGACCGCTCTTGTGACCGAAGACCGTCTGATGCGCTCACGTGCAGAACGCGCTGGTCTGGCCAACGTATTCTCCCTCGCGGAAGCGATCGACTGGCTCCGCGCCTTGCGCGATCCCACGCTGGCCAACGCCGCCGCCGCTCATATGCCGGCCGCCTACCAAGTCAACCGAGATGCTCCGCTATTTGCATCGCTCAGCGACGACTACCCGGACTTTTCGAGATGGTGGGACAAGGTCGTCGATGAACGCAGATCGGTCATCCTCCTCGGAGACAACGCCGACCCCAACGGGATCGCAGTACTGAAAGAGGAGCACAACGCGTTCGGGCTGGGGGATCGTGTACTGAAGATCTGCACTTTCAAAGTCGATGAAGGCGTCGGTGGTTCACGCCGCGGCGAACTGCTCCTTCGCGCAGTCGTTGACTACGCCGTTGAACGTCATTGCCCAACCGCCTATCTCACCGCTTGGCCCCGTCATGAAAAGCTGATCGGGTGGCTAGAACGGTTCGGCTTCGCCGAGAGTGCCGTCACTGACGACGGTGAGGTCGTCATGGTCAAGCGATTCGGTCCCGAGCCAGGCTCCCCCCGGCTCCCCCCGCTCGAGCACCACGTACGGTACGGCCCACGTGCGTTACTCGTCGACTCCCTATTTCTGATCCCGATTCAAGACAAGTTTCATGCCCGGCTGTTTCCCGACAGCGACGATCAGCAGTCGCTCCTGGAGAACGAATCGTGCGGGAATGCCATCCGTAAAGCGTATCTATGCCACTCACCTAGCCGTCAATTGCGGCCTGGCAGCACGGTCGCGTTCCTGCGCACCGGGAGCGGCTCAGCCCAAGTCACGGCTGTTGGTGTGGTCGAGCAAACTCTAGTCAGCCGTAAGCCGGACCAAGTGGCCGCGTTCGTCGCTGGACGGACCGTTTACAGCTACAACGAAATCTGCCGTCAGTGTGAAAGCGAGGTGCTAGCCATACTTTTTCGTTTAGATCGCCGTGTCGAACCGCCATGGAGCCGCCAATCGCTCATCGACAACGAGGTGATGAAAAGCTCGCCAATGAGCATTACCGCAGTCCCCGAGGCAGGAGTGAGATGGGCACAACAGCAGCTGGACACGTAGGACGCGTAGGACGCGTAGCGCTTATGTCCATCCATCCAAAGTATGCGAATCAGATCCTGGCTGGAGCCAAACGAGTCGAATTTCGCAAACGCCCCATCGCACCGGACGTTACCCATGTCCTGGTTTACGCGACCGCGCCCGTCAGCGCCATCGTCGGAGCATTCGCCGTGAACGAGCAGGTGACGTTGGCTCCACAGATGCTATGGCGAAGATTTCGTCACGTGGCCGGCATCGGATGGGCAGACTTCACCGCGTATTACACCGGCCGACAGTCCGGGACAGGCATAGCCGTCGGCGACGTATTAGTGGCCGATGAACCGATGTGTCTGCAGTCTCGACTCGGACTATTCAGGCCCCCACAGAGTTTCCAGTACTTACCCACGGAAACCGGGCGAACGCTGCTAGGCGAAATGCAGAGCGTCAACCGCTACTCGACCGCTTAGGGTTTCTCAACGTGACGACGCCCGCCGCCAGGAGGTTCGACGCGAGCTGCTGATCGAGGTCTGCCGGTGAGCTGCTCACGTGGGCTTCGCCTGGTTCTCTTCGGCAGGGATCATGATGAACTGATGGTCGAGGTAACCAGCGTCTCGCAGCGCTGCGACAAGGACCGCCGTGTACGGCAGGCTTATCGTCGCAGCGATACCTTCTAGCGTGGATCGGTTCGGCAGCGCTTTGACACCGTTCGTACGCATCAAACTTAATGTGGCCCGCGAGATTCCGATCCGGCGAGCTGCCTCCGCGTCGGTCCGCTGGTCGGCCACCCGCCAGAGGTCGATGAGCTCGAGTAGACGAGATGCGGACATGGTCCCAGTGTTGCAAAGTAAGACCGGTTTGTCGAGTCTGACCTAACGATTAGTTTGGCGCTACTTGACATAAATACACTATCGGCGTAATCAATTGCTTTGCAATACTTTTCGTCGCGAGATATTGTCAAGGCCTGTGGATGAGCGATTTCTAGGCGGCATCCTCGGCGTGTGAAGTGGCGTCGGGTTCGATGAGTTTGCCTTTGTCGAAGGTGGCGCCATCACGGACCAGTTTCACCAGCTGCGATGCGTTGACTGCCCGCCATGTGGCCTGCGCGGCCTCGATGAGCTGCGCTGGCTGGCAACGACGTCACCGTTTCGATGGCCGCAGAGGGTGGATAATTGCAGCTGAACGCGTTTGAACCCATCATCGCAAAGTCCCTCTTTGACAGCCTGGAGCATCTGACAGCTGGGAGCTGCTACGGACGCTCTCGGACTGCGAGCCCCTAACTTGCGGGCACGGGTGTTACCCGCCACCCGCTGGTTCTTCTCGCGCGTAAAGTTGGTTGTGCTGGCCGGTTCTGACCCTGTCGGCTAACGCCGCTGTCCCGGTCTGGGACCCCGACCCCTCAGGCCGGGGCAGCACCACTAAGAGCCGGACCGCTCACCTTGGTCCGCGTGACTGCCGAGGTCGTAATAGCCGTGCGCCAACTGGCCGAGAACCCATGGGCTAGGTCGGTCGTCGAGGCTGGCGTAGCCCTTTATGTGCCCGTCGAGCAACATCTGGTCGTAGACGAATGCTGTCCTTGACTGCTCCGGAAGGCGACGGAGGATCGTGATCGCCCGGTTCAGTTGGTCCGCGTCCACGCCGTTCCTCTCGGCGGTCTTGCGGAGATCATCGGGCGGCCGGCCGTTTGCCTCGGCCGTGATCGTCATGCCCGCGAGCTCCAGGACGTAGGGCAAGTTCTGGCTACTCATAGGGGCAACGGTATCTTCTGCCTCCCCAGATGGTGGTGCAATCGGCGTCGACGCCTCAGGCCGGGGCCGCACCTTGGTCGCGCGGGATAGTTCGCGAGAGCGGCGATACCCCCGACGGCCGCTCGACTATCGGATCTGCGGGTGTCGAAGCAAAAAGAGAAGACCACCCCTTTTCGGCTCTTGACGGTCGCGAGGGGTGGTCCTCTGTTGAAGTGGCTCAGACCCCAACGTGGAGATGCTACATCGGTAATGCCCCCACGCGTCGAATCCGGAACCCGGCAGAAGGACACGGAGGCCGAACACTCAAACCGCCTACCGCCAGGGCGAGCGAGAGCCAGTTCACGGTCGCACAAAGAGGGCTCGGGTCTTGGTTCGAGAGGGTTGACTTGAGGTCATGACCTACTACGTATCGAGCCGCAACTGCCAATGGTGTACACAGTCGAAGACTCGACTAAATCTGAAGTCCAGGCCTACTTCGAAGATCTGATGCTCGGATCGACCCGCAGAGCCGATGACCCCGAGGATGACGACGAGCTCGAATCGCAAGGTTTCGTGATCAAGCAGGGACCGGGCGTGCTGCGGCACGCTCGGCGCGAGTCAATGATTGAGACGACGGACGCTGAGGATCCGAATCCGTCGTACATCATCGACTGGGGGCGGGTTGCATGCATTGCCATCACCGATGCGGATCCGGACCCGGAAGCTGAGCACTAAGAGTTGATCATTCACGACGATCGGAAGCAAGTGCTCCCCGGAGGCGGCGAGATCTATTTGTCGCGACCGTCGGGACCGAGCTGGGAAAGTGGCGGGGAGTGACTCAGCCGTAAGACCTCTGGGGGAAGGCATACTTTCGATCATGGGATCTGGGGGACCTCACCGGCGGCCGTGACGTAAAGAAGTAGTCCTTGGAGCGTTCATTCTTCTCATACTGGTGGGGCTGTCCGCTGTGGCATTCCTGTACGCGCATTGACAGCGGCCGCAGCCGGGCGTGACGTGCCTGAAGTGGACCAGAGCGTGCTCGGGTTGTCTTCTCTTGCGATCATAGAAGCGTGGGGGAAGAAACTGGAGCCTCGGAGTGCAGCGTCCTGCATTGTCAGCGGCCCGGTGCGTGGGTTGCGTTGGAGTTCAACGTTCGGGGCAAAGTCGAGCAGGCGAGGATCTGGCTGTGTGACGAACACGGGAATGGTCCGTCCGACTAGCGTGCTGTGATTGTTGGGCACCGATTGAACGGCAGCCCAACGTGGGCCGGGTGGTCCCCTAGGTCGGTAACCCAAGTTTGTTGGCGGTGCGGTGCCCGTGGGTAGTGGTTATGCTCGTGACGGCCGGTGTCCTACCTAGGATCACACGCCCGGCCTGATGCCCCCGGCCATTTCTCTCCCTAGATCCATGGCCGGGGGCCATCGCTATGTGTTCTATGCGATATTCCTGATCAGATGCGGCGGGCATCATGTTGTGGCTGTTCGCGGTGGGGTTTAGCTTGTCTTCATGGGGGATAAGCGGGAACGAAACAGCTCAGTCGCGCTGTACGTGCGCATCGTTTTATTGGGTATCGTGCTGATCGCCTTCGGGCTGCTCGTGGCTTTTAGCACCACAGTTCCAAGTCCATAGAGTGGGCGCCCAAACCCGCGATCGGGGGTGTGTCCGGTGCGGAGGGGGGGCGGTCGGAAGCTGTGGGCGAGTATCAGCAAATGCAGGCGCCCGTATCTGGGCGTCTACGCTCGGTTGCCGGTGCGAGTGGGGTTGGTGAGTGCTGCGAGACCGCTGTCGTAGACGCCGTTACTTCGGGCTCGTATGGCCCATTTGCGAATGTTGAACTGGCTGCCGCACTCAAGTTCCTGACAGTCGTAGCCAGACACTCTCTGGTGCAATGAGTCTCCGCCTGCTCGATCGTCGTAAGCCACGTCAGCGAGCATCCGACCCCCGCAGTTTGGGCAGGGTGCGTCGGTGCTCAGGTAGTCATGGTCGATCATGGTTGGTGACCTCCACTAATGTGATGTAGAACACATACTTTACCGCCTTGGTGACGTGGTGTGCAGCTAGCCGGGCAGATGGACCTAGCGAGCGGGATGGCCAATCGTGGTGCGCCGCACCCGATACCGCTTGTCGCGATACCGGGTGCGGTTACCGGAAGGGTTGGGTCTTCCGGCATCAGTGATTCGGTGCTGTTGGGCGCGCGGATGGAGCTGGACACACAATTAGGCACGCTGATTTGATCGGCAAAATGCGGCCGCGAGGTTCCATCGAGGAAAGCGTGAGTCGAACGGGTGGCGGCTGTTTCACCGGGGAGTTTGGACACCCTTGCAAGTTGGGTGAGAATCACTAGATCGTGCCGCAGTATGGATTGCTGCCCTGGGGCCGGGGTTTGGGGCACTCGGCCCCAGGGCAGCAAAGTGGCGACGCCGGTTGGAGGTCCAGCTTCGCCCAATCGGACGTTACCCAACCGTGGCCTGTGGCGCTCGGCGAGAGGAGCTGGCGCCCGCGGAATCCCTGAATTTTATTTTGTATTCCGAAACTCCTCCATGGGTGGCATTCTGCCGCTTTTAGGGTGCCGCCCCGAGCGGTCTGAGGTCTGGGTCGGCGCCCGGGGCGGCACGGGCACACGGCGCGGCGTAGGTGTGCGACGGGGTTGCACCAGTCGCGGTGGCCGTGTCGCCAAAGTTCCACGAGTGCGACACGACCGAGCCATCGGTTTCGGTGGAGGTCGAGCCGTTGAACGCGACGGTGAGTTCGTCGGCGACGTAGGTGAACTCCGCCAGCGTTCTCAAGGCAGAGTCGCCGTGCCGGGCCGGTGGTTGCGGTTGTGGTTGCTGGCCATCTGGATGGTCCCGTTGATCGGGGCCGCCGGATGGTGGCTTTACCTGCGTTATGTCAAGTTGACTTGACATAATCTATCCTATCGGCGCGTAATCAATTGCGCTGCAACGTGTTTTGTCACCGGTGACGAAAGGCAAAGGGAATCACGCTCGGTTCGCTGGCCACAAGGCCATCAGGAAGACCCCGGAGTTCGCCTCACCAATGCAGTCAGGTACGTCGACTCGTGGAGCAACGAGTGCGTTACTTGCACACCCGAAACGCGCTCCATCAGCGCCATGACGGCAGCTTCGGTGTGTACGGTCGCCGGAAACTGAGAGGCGCCCAAATCCGCCGATCTCTTCTAGCCAGGGCACTACGCGTCCGGGTTGTTGTGGACACCAGCGGTGCACGTGCTGTGCCTGGACGACGGCGACGGTTTAGCCGGTTTGAGCGTTGACGAGTAGTCGGCCGTCGCCGAGTTCTAAGACAGCGTCCATGTCGGACAGATGTGTGCGGTCGTGGGTGACCACAACGGTTGCAGTGCCATTGGTATGGGTCAGGGTGGTGACAAGATTGAGGATCGCTGCTCCGCGCTGGTGGTCGAGTGCGCTGGTGGGTTCGTCGACCAGCAGCACTGCGGGGTTGCTCATCAAGGCTCTGGCGATATTGACCCGCTGCCGTTGCCCACCGGACAGTTGATGCGGCCTCTTGTGCGCGTGATCGCCTAGACCGACAGCGTCGAGCAGCGTGAGCGCGTGCGTTGCTGCGCCGCGGGGGGAGTGTCCATCGAGGTGGGCGATGACCTGCAGTTGCTCGACGGCGGTCAACGACGGCAACAGATTGGGCTGTTGAAATACGGTCCCGATCTTGTTGCGCCGCAGTGTCGTCAATTCTCCGCGGGTCATTGCGGCAGTCGGTGTTCCGTCGATGACGACGTGTCCGCTGTCGGGTGTGATCAAGGTGGCCGCCACGGCGAGCAAGCTGGATTTGCCGGAGCCGGACGGGCCGATGACGGCGGTCATCGTGCCCTTCTCGACGTGCAGATCGACGCTGTCCAGCGCGGTCAGCCGGGCGTCGCCGTCGGGGTAGGTAAGGGTGATGTTAGTCAGATGCAGGCTCATCGTGCGCTCCCGAGTGCGGTGAGGGGGTCAACGGAGGTGATTCGATTGATGGATAGTCCGGCGCCGGCTGCGCCGAGGACGATGATGATCAACGCGGGTATAGCCACGGTGCCGATGTCGAGTACGAACGGCACAGGGCCGCTGACGAGTGCGCCCACTGCTGCGGCCAACCCTGTTCCGATGGCGGTGCCGACGGTAAGAAGTGCGACGGCTTGACCGAGGGCATCTCGAAGCAGGTACGCGGTGGACGCTCCGAGGGCTTTGAGTACCGCGACGTCGCCACTGCGCTGGATGGTCCACACGGTGAAGAACGCCCCGATGACAAGTGCGGAGATAGCGAAGAGGAAGGCGCGCATCAGTTGCAGCGAACCGTTTTCCGAGCTGTAGGAGCCGACGGCGGACTTGGCGTCCGCTGTGGGCACCGTGTCGGTGCCGATCCGCTCGTCGGCCGCGGTGAGGTCGGCGTCGGAGACAGTGCTCAACCCGACCACCGTCGCGCGTAGTGGGCCGTCGGACGCTCCGCCGGACAGGGTCTGCCATGCCTGCAAGTCCATGTAGATCACCGGCGTGTGGCTGTAGGAGGCGTCGCCGGCGATCGCGGCGACCGACAGCCGCTGTCCACCGAGGATGATGTGGTCGCCGGCACCGGCGTCGAGCTCGTTGGCGGCCGACGTCGACAGGATTGCGGTGTCGGCGTCGATTCGGTCCGATTCCGGTGCCAGCGTTGAGCCTGGTTGCACGCCGAAGGCAGAGATCGAGGCGCTGCGCGACCCGGCTTCGGCTTTGGTAGTGGTGATGCCGAGTGGTTCGGCTCGCTGCACTCCGTCCACGGCGGCCCACTGCTGCCATGTGGATTCAGTGACGGTGCTATCGGTGAAGGACACCGACTTGCCCTCTGTCGGCGCTGCGAACGTCAGATGGTCAGCCGGCAATTCGGTGATCGCCGACGTGCTTTCTTTGCCCAATCCTGCGGTGAGTCCGGACAACAGGCCGACCAACATGGTGATCAGGACGATGACGGTTCCCATCAGGGCGAACCGCCCCTTGGCGAATCGGAGGTCTCTCCATGCGACGAACACGTCTCTTCTGCCTTTCTTGCAGACGACCGGATCAGGTGCCCGGTGACTGTGTTCAACCCTCGCCTGAGCCGGGGTGCGGGGGCATCGACCGGGAGAGTGCATCCTGAGAGCCGGAAGGATCAGAGCCGGTTACATCTTTTGGCTGATGTCGACGAGAGTGAACCGCATAGCCTGGACACTGTTATGGATCCGTCGACGCTCGCCCCTGTCATGCGCAGCCTGCGCGGGTGCCTACATCTGATGATGGGGGCACTGCTGACGCTGTCGGTCGTGCGTGCGGTCCAGCAACGCGGACCGCACCTAGCGATTGTCATCGTTCTTGCCGTGGCTCTGGGCGTGATCTATTCAGTGGGCGCAGCTTGGCCGAGAGTGCGTAACTCCGGGGCGACGGCGGCGGGATGGCTACTGGCGGTCGGGGCTGCGTGGGCGGCGTTGCTCGTGGTGAGCCCGGAGGCCGTGTACCTGGCGTTCCCATTGTTCTTTCTCGAGCTCCACCTCCTGTCCACGCGGTGGGGCTTGACAGCCGTCGTCGTCACGACTATCACGGCGATCGCTGGATTTTGCTGGCATCAAGGGGGTTTCGCGGTCGGTGCGGTGGTCGGGCCCTCGCTCGGCGCCGCGGTGGCGATCGCGGTCGTTCTCGGTTACCAGGCGCTCTACCGGGAGAGCGAACAGCGGCGCACGCTCATCGAAGAGCTGACCGCTGCCCGTGGAGAACTGGCAGCTGCGGAACACGAGGCCGGGGTACTAGCGGAACGTGAACGGCTGGCCCGCGAAATCCATGACACCCTAGCTCAGGGTTTGTCCAGCATCCATTTGTTGCTCCGCGCGGCGGAACGCCTACTCCCCGAGCGTCCGGACGAGGCGAACAAGCATGTCGTCCAGGCCCGAGTGACAGCGTCGAGCAATCTCGAAGAGGCACGCCGCTTCGTTCGTGCGCTCACACCGCCGGATCTGGAGAACGGCTCACTGCCCTCGGCGTTGGAACGATTGTGCGCCCGCACTTCGGCGGCTACCGGTCTACCGGTCGATTGGCAGCTGTCAGGTGT
Source organism: Williamsia muralis NBRC 105860 (assembly GCF_001598915.1). Classification (GTDB taxonomy): domain Bacteria; phylum Actinomycetota; class Actinomycetes; order Mycobacteriales; family Mycobacteriaceae; genus Williamsia; species Williamsia muralis. The sequence continues at coordinate 13,866 of NZ_BDAP01000008.1, forward strand.
TCCGGTGCCCCTCCAGACAGCACACGAGGTTGCGCTGCTGCGCATCGCCCAGTCTGCGCTGGCGAATGCCACGCAGCATGCTGATGCCACCCGGGCGGCGGTCACCCTGAGCTACATGGACACCGAGGTGGCGCTCGACGTCGTCGACGATGGTGCGGGCTTCGAACCCGACACCGTCAGCAAGGGGGATCGCGGCTTCGGGCTGCCCGGAATGAGAGCTCGCGCTGATGCACTGCGCGGCACCCTGGCGGTGGAATCGGGACACGGCGAGGGCACAGCCGTCGCCATCACTGTGCCGTTGCAGGTGCGAACATGATCCGCCTCCTCCTGGCCGACGACCATCCGATAGTTCGCGCTGGGTTGCGTGCGGTGCTCGAGACCGAGCCAGACTTTTCGATCATTGCCGAGGCGACGACTGCCGAGCAGGCGATCGAATTGTCCAGGGAACTCGAGGTCGACGTGGTACTGATGGACCTGCAATTCGGCCCCGGAATGCACGGCGTCGACGCCATCGCCCGCATCGCAACCCTCCCCGACGCACCGTATGTCCTGGTCTTGACGACCTACGACACCGATGCCGACATTCTCGCCGCCATCGAAGCCGGCGCCGTGGGTTACTTACTCAAAGACGCGCCGCCCGATGATCTCTCTGCCGCGGTGCGCACCGCGGCAGCGGGCGGATCGGCGCTTGCGCCTGCTGTCGCATCGCGACTGATGGACCGAATGCGGGCACCCGGAAACACACTGACGTTGCGCGAGATCGAAGTGCTGCAGTTAGTGGCAGACGGACATTCCAACGTGCAGATCAGCCAGCAGCTGTTCTTGAGTCAGGCCACCGTCAAGTCTCATCTGGCGCACATCTACACGAAGCTGGGCGTCGATTCACGGACCTCGGCCGTGGCAGCAGCAGCATCGAGAGGCTTGATCCGCCACGGCCAACACTAATTACAGCTCGTACCCGATGATTGAAGGGATTATGGAGGTTCCTTCACGCCGTAATCTCCTGTCATGGGTGCGCTTTGTGCGCCCGCCGTTGGGGCTGCTCAGCAGGCTCAAGTGAGGTCGACCATCCGCAAGTGAGCCGCAGGGAATCGTGCATCCGATGCAATACTGCCGACTCCAGTTGACCTAATCTATATTAGCAGCGAAACCCGTTGCTTTGCAGAGATATTCGGTTTGTTCCATTGATCGGAGCTGGCGCATGGTGGCTATACCTGCGCCGCGTCAAGTTTACTTGACATAATATATATTATCGGCGTAATCAATTGTGGCACAGTACATTTTGTCACCAGTGACGAAACGCTACGCGATCCGGGAGTCGCGTTGCCCGACCTGCGCCCGGCTCGCGCGTCGCGGGTCCTGGCACAGCTTCAAATGGCTCTAGCTCCGCAGTGATAGAACAGGTACCGTGAATCGGACAAATGACGCAGAACGGACAGTTGCCTCAGCGATCGGCCTCGGCCGAATCATATGGGGCGCGACGACAGCACTGGCACCGGCCCGCGTTCATCGCGTCCTCGGGGTCGACTACCCCGGGCCAGACCGCGGCATCTGGATTAGAGCATTCGGCGTTCGCGATATCATCCTTGGCGCTGCGGCCCTTCACCCCGATCAGACCGTTAGACGATTAGTACTGCAGGCCGGTATCGCGATGGACCTTGTGGATGCGGGCGTAGTCATCGCGGCCGCCCGCAACGGCGTCCCCCGCCGAGCCGCTGGAGTCGGGGTCCTACTTGCTGGTGGTACTGCGGTCGTGGCAGCCATAGGACCTTCGCTGCTACGCCAATCGGTCCGGGACAAATCCTGCCATCGCAGCTAACCCGACGTAAACTCAATCTCGGCTTTAACTAGGACAAGTCCAGAAACATGAGCAGATCTGTGTCACTGCATTGTTCGACGATTCTTCGCACAATATTGCTCTATCCGGGCTGGCTCGCATCCCGGCTAGTAGTTGCTCGTACACGTCCGGAGGGCATCGGCAGTGATTGTGGGTACCTCGCATGAAATTTGCACCCATTCTTTGCCGCCGTCGCGGGACCTATCTAGGAAAACTTCGACGGTTGAGGCGCTTTCAGCCGTCCGATAGTACGTTCTGATCGGGTCACCCTCGGTCGTAAAGGCAGTGACGCTCAGCTCCGCGCCCTTCCCGTAGCGGCTCCTCAGGAGGCAGTCCACAATTGACTGCGGGTACAACTCGGCGAGGGTGGAATCGGGCCCTTTAGCTGTGGTCTCCCCGCAACTAGGCAGCGTCGAGCGATCAACGAATGCTTGCGGTGCGGAAACTCTCGGAGCGTCCTCTTCCGCAGAACACGCGGCGGTCATCAGAACTGCCGCAACGGTGAGGACGATGGTGCATTTGACTCGCATCTGACCAGCGTAGTTCGGCCTGATGAGAACTTACGGCCAGCTTCCGCCGACGCGACCGGAGGTGACTGCCAAGGCCTGACGCCCCAGGGCAACAGTCTCTCAGTAGTGACCGTCCGTGGTATCTCGACCCGTTGAAAATCACTGCTATAAGAGCATTCTTACTCGTCCTACACGCCAATGCGTCTCACTAACTGCTTCCGTTTCGCAGCAACGCCTTTCGACACCAGTGACGAAAGGTATCCCGAACCACGGTGTAGCGGCGCCTCAGTGAGGTCGCAGCGTCGGCCGTGCGTAAGTGCACAGGTTCACGCGTTCGACGTCACGAAGATTCCGGAAGCAGCTGCGACGAGTGGTAGGTCGCCCGAGTTGGTAGACGATCGGGCCCAAGCCCAACGACGACGGACTCGCCTACCTGGCACTCTTTGCCATCGGGGGTCAGTTTGCTGGCTCAGTGTTGTTTTGACGGCGAATGAACTCGGCCATGCCGGGAACGGTGAAGGCTACGACCCCGCGTTCGGGTGCCCAGATTAAGCCTTTCTTGATGCAGGCGTCGCGGTGCGGTGCCACCGATTGCATGGAGCTACCCAGGGCTGTGGCGACCGCGGAGGATCGCGGTTGCTCGGTACCGCTGACAGCCATGGCGTGTAGATATCGCCGTTCGGTCTCGGTGGCGCGGAGCCACCGTGAGCTGTAGAAGCCAGAGTCGAGGGAGGCATGTCCGGTGCTCACCGCGTCTTCGGCTTCAATCACGCTGAACGGTGATCCTGTTGCCACGCGCCATAGTTCGTATCCAAACACTTGCAGGAAGTATGGGTAGCCGGCGCTGGCAGTGACCACGTAGTCAGCGGCCTCGTCGGTGACGGCTTGTCCCAGTCGGGAAATCGGCGCGACGATCGCCGCCCGTGCTTCGTCGTTGGACACTGGTCCGATGGTGCGGTAGTCGAATTGCCGTTCCGCGTAGGATCGCGCATCAGCTAAGACTTGAGGGAGGTTCGGCAGTCCCGCCCCGACCAGAAAGAACGGCCATCCCCGTTGGGCGGCACGGTGTTGGGTTGCTAGCAGGACCTGGAGCAGCGGCGCCTCGAGCTCCTGCATTTCGTCGACGAACACTCCGAACGCGTTGCCTTCTTTGCGCAGTTCATCGCATAGCTCTTCCACGAGATCTTCGAACTCCACCCCCAGCGATGCTTGCGGTGGCGGCGCTGCTTTGGACACGCTGACTCCCGTGCCGAACGCGGTCGCTGACACCGAGAACTCTTCGGTCATCGACCGGAGTCGGTCCACGATCGACCGGGCGAACTTTCGGCGTCGAAGCGCCCGGGTGACGTCTTTGGAGATTCGCCGGCGCAGGGCTTCGGCGCCTTCCTGACTTGTCTGTGCTTCGACTTCGACAACGACCCAGTCGTTACGCCGGGCTTGGTCAGCCATGGTCGCCAACAACGTCGTTTTTCCCACACCACGCAGCCCTTGCAGCATCAACCCACGGTCGTAGCGGCGTTGCTTGACCCGCGCGACAAGCAGATCGAAACGCTCCAGTTCCCGAGTACGCCCTACCAGCTCAGGCGGACGAGTACCCGAACCGGGCGTGAAGGGATTGAGGCCAGATTCCACCCGCAGACACTAGCAAAGTATCAGTCTCTATAAGGCGAGATCTTATACAGACTGATACAGTCCTACAGTCCGGCCAGTCCAGTTCGAGCTCTTGACTGTGACGTGGCAGAGGCGTTCCTGAGCTCCTGCAACAGACCAGTTGTGAATCGCTCAGCCTCTGGCGTGTAGGACATCAGCCAGTTGATCAACGGACGGCAGCCCGGACGCACCGGCTTCAGTCCGGTAGAGACGGCACGCAAGTTGATCGACGTGAAGGGCATCGTCGAAGGCATCAGCGCCATCGATGAGTATCGTCGGCGAACCAGCGAACGGTGACGCTGCCGCCTCGGCATCCGACCCAATTCGCCGCACCCCTATTTCGAGATCTGTCCTTCCGATTTTGGCCGCCGCCGCACGGACGCGCTCGACCGCCGCTACCCAGTTAGGGCAGCCCTCGACATAGAGAATCTCCACCCTCATATCAACGACCCTGCCCTGCTCGACGGCACGAGTGCTCAGGTCCCGGGAGCTACTGGCGAGAAAAACGTCAGCAGATTTCCAGCTAGATCAAGTACCGCGAACTCTCGCGTGCCCCACTCAGTGTCCGTGGGCCCCGCCCCAGCATCACCCGGATGAAGAACCTGAGCCGCCGCCATCTCGCGGTAGAGCTCGTCCAACCCGTCGGTCTCTATCCGGCAACTAGCCGTTCCCGCGATGAAGCTTTCTGCCCCACTGCAGATCGGCATCGCGACAAAGTCAGAACGCGCACGCCAATCGTCGTCGAACGCCGCCCATAGATGCACCTCAGCACCCTCGCGCACCAGTTTCGCGAACCCCTCATCTGATGCGATAACCGTGAACCCAAGTCGTGTGCAATAGAACTCCACACCGAGCACGATTCGCTCGACCGGCAGCGCCGGCACCACCCTCAACAAACTCATCACCCAATCTAACGCCTGACCACAGGAACCGCGAGACTCGGTGCAGCCGGGAAGTCGTAGATGAAGGCCGCCGTCACACCGCACAGGAGGACGCCGTACCCGCTGGGGCAGCGATGTCGCTTCGCCGCAGCCAGAAGGCACCGGCGGATTACCGGAACGAACCAGGATCAGAACCGCAAATCCCTTGCGGCGCAGACCGCCTGCTCTTCCTCACTGGGTTCGTCGTGCCCGCAGCCGCATGCCTCGCTCATCGCCACACCGTCGCTTTGCCCTCCGGGGCGCCGACTCCGGGCTCTGGGCCGTCGCAACACTTGCTGTCAGTGCCGTACGTAGGACACAACGCAACAGCGTTCCCGGTCGCCGCCAGCAGTGTCTGCGCCGCGGCGAGCAGGTCCATCAGCTCCGGCCGCGCCAGGCTGTAGAACACCTGCCGCCCCACCGGACGGCCGACCACCAGCCCGCAGTCCCGCAGGCACGCCACATGCGCCGAGACCGTCGACTGCGCCAACCCCAGCTCAGCCATCACATCGGCCACCCGGGCCTCACCGCCCTGGGCAAGCCGGGTCGCGATCGCCAACCGGGTGCCGTCGGACAGGCTGTGAAACAACGCCACCGCCGGATCGAGGTCCGCGCCGGTCGCCACCGCACTCTTATTCATCGTCATATGGCGATGATAGCGATATTTTGTGGTGTAATCGAGTACCACGACATTTCCGGGCGACGCGCCCCGGACAAAGTGTGTAAGGAGCCGCCGGTATGCCATCGATGTCGACGATCGAGTCACTGTTCTGTCGCAGCGCACCCTGGGAGGCGGCAACGGGCAGATGGGTGCTGCCGTGGGCGTTGCAGGGCATCGAGCCTCGGGGCCGGGTGCTCGAGATCGGTGGCGGCAGTGGTGCAATGGCGACCCAAATCCTCGCGACGGCGCCACCAGATCTAGTTGACCTAACAGTGACCGATATCGATCCCGAGATGGTCGAGGCCGCCGGGCGCCGGATGCAACCTTTCCGAGGTCGTGCTCACGCTCGGGTCGCCGATGCCACCGCGTTGCCGTTTCCGGACGGCGCCTTCGACACCGTTGTCTCGTTCATCATGTTGCACCACGTGCTCGACTGGGAGAAGGCCCTGGCCGAAGCGGTCCGGGTGCTGGCGCCCGGCGGGGTACTGGTGGGCTACGACCTGCTCGCCAGCGCACCGGCACGGCTGCTGCATCGCCTCGAAGGTGCACCGCACCGGTTCATCAGCCGTGGCGAGCTACGCCCGCATCTTCACACCCTGCCGCTGACCGACCTCCGGATCCGGGAGAATGCGGTCACTACCCGGTTTCGCGCGCGCCGCGGCGGTGACCGATGATCGCGCCGTCGCACCCGCACCACCACGGCGCGAACTCGAACGAGCTGGCCGGACTGGAGCAGGTGCAGGTCACCGTCGCATTCGTCGACCTCGCCGGCTTCAGCGTGCTGACCGAGATCTGCGGGGACCAGGAAGCCGCCGAACTCGCTCTCGCGCTGGCCGAACAGGCCCGGCGAGCGCTTCACCCGGGTGTCCGAGTGATCAAGACCATCGGCGATGCGGTGATGCTCGCCGCCGACACCACCGATGCGATGCTCGCCACGATCAACACCCTGTCGGACGCCGTCGCCGACCACGATGGATTCCTCACGCTGCGCGCCGGGATCCACCACGGCACAGCGATCGTCCGCGACGGCGATCTGTTCGGGCATACCGTCAACGTCGCTGCCCGCATCACCGCCCTCGCCGGCGCAGGCCAGGCGGTCATCACCACCCCGGTACTGCCCGCCGCCACCCGCATCGGATGGCCCACCACGGCACTGGGGTCTCGGGGGCTGCGCAACATCAGCGCCCCCGTCGAGCTGCACGCCCTCGCACTCACCCCAGCCCGCCATCCCAGCGACCCGATATGCGGAGCGCGGATCGACCCAGCGACAGCACCGGCACACCGACAGACCGGCACCGACCGGTGGTGGTTCTGCTCAACCGACTGCGCCGAACGCTACGACCACACCAACGAGCAGACCGCCAGCCTGGCCTCACCCCGGGGCAGCACACCGGCGCTAGAAAGCCCTAACTCGCGAGGCGCCACCACCAGGTCACTGAGATGAGCTTGCCGTGTCCGCTGGCCGCTCCATGAACACAGCCACGATGAGAACCACTGCGCCGCAAGTGATATAGGTATCGGCGAGGTTGAATGTGGGCCACCACCCGGTGTGGAAATAGTCTGTCACCTTGCCGTCGATGAGCCGATCGATGACGTTGGCCGTGGCGCCGGCGAAGATGGCGGCCAGGCACATGGCGTGCACTGTGTGGTGATGCGGTGCGCTGACCCACGCGTAGATGCCAATACCCACAGTGATTGCAGCGGTAACCGCAATCAGGGCCGCAGCGGGAAGTTGATTGCCCAAGCTAAAAGCGACCCCGGTGTTGAACGCCAACCGAAGCTCCAGCGGGCCAAGGTCAACGATGCGGCCATCGGCAAGCGTGGCACGGGCGATCGGATCAAAAACAAGAGCAAGAGTCGTCAAAACCATTGCCACATAGACCAATACCCGGCGCTGTGGTGTCGCGGTGGCGCTGGGTTCGTGGGAGATACTCACCAGTGCCACTCCCCCACGACACGGTCCTGACCACCCGGGGCGGCCAGCCCGTGCTGCCGCCCGACCGGCTCGCCTCCGGGGGTGCCGATAACGACGACATCGGTCACGTCATGAACTCCGGCGACCACGGCCCAGCTCCACAGGAGCCCATCAGCATCAACCCGGGAGGGCGCGCGTTCTGACAGACGAGGACACATAGTCACCGCACCAAGTGGGTTTGCAGACGTCGTCTCGCCGGTAGCAGCGCAGACTGCGCTCATGATCGACATACAACGATATTATCGCCCACGAACGAGTGGGTCTACGCTGGTCGGCCGCGTGCACCCTCGTGATCCTGAGCCGTTCCCGGTGCAGCGCGAGTGCATTCCTCGGGGTCGCGGGCGGTGGGCTGCTCTGTGGCCAGTGTCTTCGGCGCAGCGCTCGCTGCTTACCCTGAAAGGGTGAGTACGCCGAGCGCCGATTCGATCGACATCCGCCGTAGCGCCGCGGCGAGCATCGGCTGGGTGCTGGCCTGGGTTGCGGCCGCCGTCGCCATTGCTGTCACCGCCATCTCCGCGAGCAAGGCGCTGGACCTGGCCGGCGTCGGTGACCCCGGCGCGCTGACACGCTACGGGCTGCCCACCGTGCAGACGATAGGTGAGATCGGTGCCGTGGTGGCCGTGGGCGGGGCGCTGTTCGCAGCGTTCTTCGTTCCGCCGCAATCCGACGGGATTCTCGACGTCGGCGGGTACCGCGCAATCCGGTTCGCATCGGTGGGAGCGTTGGTCTGGGCGATCGCGGCACTGCTCATGATCCCGCTGACGATCTCAGATGCGTCCGGCTTCCCGTTGTCTGAGACGCTGACTGTCGATCGCATGACCACCGCCTTCGACCAGGTGGCCGATGCGCGATCATGGTTGTGGACGGCGATCTTCGCTCTGATCTGCGCAATCGTCGCCCGGATCGCGTTGCGATGGACCTGGACCCTCATCACTTTGCCTTTGGCATTGCTGACGCTGATGCCGATAGCCATCGCGGGGCATTCTTCGACCGGCGGAAGTCACGATGTCGCCACCAACAGCCTGATCCTGCACATCGTCGGCGCCTGCCTGTGGATGGGTGGCCTGTTCGCGCTGCTGGCCTACGCGCGCGGGGGCGGGCAGTTCACCGCGCTCGCGGCCCGGCGATATTCGCGGGTGGCTTTCTGGTGCTTCATCGTCGTCGGAGCCAGCGGTGTCATCAACGCTCTCGTTCGCGTGCACATCGATCAACTCTTCACCGAGACGTACGGGCAACTGGTGCTCGCCAAACTCTCCGCGTTGGTGATCCTCGGCGGGTTCGGCGCCTGGCATCGTCGCACGACCATCCCGGCCTTGACCGGCGGCGACGAGCGTAAGCCGTTCGTCAGATTCGCATTCGTCGAATTACTCGTGTTTGCGGCGACCTTCGGTATCGCAGTCGGTCTCTCGCGTACCCCGCCACCTGCCAACGTCAACCCGGCGGACATGCCGGCCGCCGAACTCGTGCTCGGATATCGGATCGACGAAGCGCCGACCTTCGGGAGCCTGCTGACCGATTGGCGCTTCGACCTGCTGTTCGGAACCTTGGCGATCGCGATGGCCGTCGTCTATCTGCGGGGAGTGATCAGGCTCCGTCGGCGCGGCGACGCGTGGCCGATCGGCCGCACGATCGCCTGGATGCTGGGCTGTGCGGCGCTGTTGTTCGCCACGTCGTCCGGGCTGGGCAAATACGCCCCTGCGCTGTTCAGCATGCACATGATCGCGCACATGGTGCTGTCGATGCTGGTGCCGGTGCTTCTCGTACTCGGTGGTCCGGTCACCTTGGCGCTCAGAGCGTTGGCACCGGCCGGGCGCGGCGCACCGCCGGGACCCCGGGAATGGATTCTAACGCTCCTGCACAGTCCGTTCTCGAAGTTCATGACCCACCCGCTGGTGGCGTCTGTACTGTTCGTCGGCAGCTACTACGTGCTGTACCTGGGCGGCCTGTTCGAACTACTGGCGGACTATCACGCGGCGCACGTCGTGATGAACCTGCACTTCATGGTCAGCGGTTATCTCTTCTACTGGGTCGTCATCGGTATCGACCCAGCACCGCGCACGCTGTCACCGGTGGCCAAGCTCGCGATGGTGTTCGGCTCCTTGCCGTTCCACGCGTTCTTCGGTGTCGCGTTGATGAGCACCGACAACATCATCGCGCGTAACTACTACAACAGCCTGATGCTGCCGTGGAACCCCGATCTGATGAGTGACCAGCGCCTCGGTGGTGGCATCGCCTGGGCGGCGGGTGAGATCCCGTTGGTCTTGGTGATGCTCGCGTTGTTGGTGCAGTGGAGTCGGCAGGATCAACGGCAGGCGAAGCGATTCGACCGACGCGAAGAACGCGACGACGGTGCAGAGTTGGCAAGCTACAACGCGATGCTCGCCCAACTCTCCGGCCGGACTCAGACCCGCGACCCGTACGACTAGCTTCTGGCGCGCAGCGCGTCAGCCGGTTGATGAACGGTCGGCAGCCCGGAAGAACCGTTCCCGGTCCATAGACACGGCACGCGAAATCATTGACTTAAACGGCATCGTCGAACGCATCAACGCCATTGAGGCACCTACCGCGATGCGCTCAACCGGCATCGCCTGGCACCGTTCTCAACAGACCCATCACTCAATCGAACGCGCGAGTGCACAAACTGCGAGACCGCTCGAACGCCCCCACACATCCGGCAACCTACCCACGGCCAAGATCGGACTAAATCACACCAAACCATCGACGCCCACGGACTCATACCGACCACCAAACGGAACGGCGATCGGCATCGGCCGAATCGTATTGGGTGCGACGACAGCACTGGCGCCGGCCCGCGTGCACCGCGCCCTCGGGGTCGACTACCCCGGACCAGACCGCGGCATCTGGATTAAAGCATTCGGCGTTCGCGACATCGCGCTTGGCGCCGCAGCACTGCACCCCGATCAGACCGTTAGGCGGTCAGTACTGCAAGCCGGTATCGCGATGGACCTCGTAGACGCGGGCGTAGTGATAGCGGCCGCACGCAACGGCGTCCCCCGTCGAGCTGCCGGAATCGGAGTCTACTCGCTGGGGGCACTGCGGTCATAGCCGCCGTCGGCCCGTCACTGCTGCGCCGAGCGGCACAATCCTGACATCGAAGCTGACCCGACGCAGTATTTGCTATCGGCGTAATCATATGTGGTGCACTGTATTTCGTCACTAATGACGAACCGTACCGGCTCTCATTGCATCGACGGTCGACGGTGGATGTGCGCAGACGGTGTCCCAGATGTGTAGTCAGTCCCCACTCCCGGTGGCCATAATGGCCGGTGAGCAACATGAAGCGGCGCTGGTCTGATGAGTACGTCGATGCATTCTGCGAGCACGCAGGGCAGCACGGATTGACTGCGCCGCGGGGCGCGGTGGCCGCGCTGATCGAGAACCATGTTCGTACCGTGGCCGACCGGCCGGGAATCACCGAGAAGACCGCCCGCACCAACTTCACAATCGCCGATGCGCAGTCTCTAGCTGGCCAGGCGGTCGAACCGTTCGCCAAAGAGCAGCCAGGACAGGACCTGCTCGACCTACCCATCACCCACACCATTCCTTTGGCCCTGGCCGCCCGGACCATCGCCGGACTCGCGATCGCCGTCGAACTGTCGACCTCCGCGGGCGGCAGTGATCCCGGCGACGTCCTAGCCGCTCATCGTGAATCCCAAGCCCTGATCGCCGCCTGGGGGCTGCTGATCGAACGCGCCGCCCTGACCGGCCACACCACCAGCCGCGAGTATCCCGACATCGCGATCCCCGAAGCAGCAATCCACCGCGCCCTACGCGAACTCGACCGCGGACTGCGCCACCTCACCGCCGCCGGCGTCACTCCCGCCGACGGCTCTACTTCTGCCGGCAAGAGGGCACGGCGGTGAGTCGAGTGGTGGCGCACGGCGCCCCGGCAAGCTATACGCGCTCGTGGAGGCTGGTCTGATAAGTGTGGGTGACACCCTGAAGCATCATCAACCACGAAAGCATCGGACGTTTACTGCGACCGTCGAAGCGGCCGGATGGATTACCACCGAGCACGGTCAGTACGAGTCACCTTCTCCTGCCCTCGCAGACTGCGTCGGCACTCAAATCGATGGGTGGGCGTGGTGGATTCATGAGCCGACTGGCAAATCCCTTCGACAGCTCCGGGACGCCGTTCGTAGATCAGGTGCTGTAAACGGTTAACGTGCGGCCGCTCGCCGAAGGCATGGCGCGCAGATTGGATAAGCCACCTGTGAGGCTCGGGATCTGCTAGCAGACATAATGCAATCTTATCGCCGGAACACGGTGTGGCACTATACCTTCCCAGTTCCAGACCCATCAGCAGACAGCAGAGGGTACTGCAGGGGCTCACGCCCGACGCCGTTACGTCTGACGCACAACGAGTGGCGTTGTGAATGTGTGAACTCAACGCGTCTGGTGTGAGACGAATAGGTGGTAGTAGTGAGTTGCTTTCCGAACGCGAACAGGAGTGTGAACGGCAGCAATGGAGGCTCACCCCCGTAGATTGAAGTCGGTGTTCCGCAGCGACTTGCGGCTCGTTGTCCCGTTGTTCCAGCGGCCGTATGTGTGGGACGAGGAGGATCAGTGGGCTCCCCTGTGGGAGGACATCCTGGCAGCGTTCGACCGCCGCACCGACGTGGACACCCCACCTCATTTCCTGGGTGCCATTGTCCTGGAGCAGAAGCGCGGTGCGCTGGGCAGCCTCGAAGTCCGTGAAGTTATCGACGGCCAGCAGCGGCTGACGACGCTGCAACTGTTCATCGCAGCGCTGCGGGACACGTACCTGGCGGAGAACATCAAGACCCGGTTGTTCAATCACCTCCGGAAGACGTTGGAGAACGACACCGATCTGATCGAACGGTCGGAAGAGGAGTTCAAGCTCTACCCGACGAACCGTGATCGCGCTCCGTTCGTCGGCGTCATGCGCGGTGAGTACCGGGACAAGACATCGGACCCCAGCTACGCACAGATCCCGCGGGCCTACCTGTACTTTCGGGGGCAGTTGGAGGATCTGGTGTCCGCGTGCGGATCGGAACAAGAGGTCGAGGACGCGCTCGACGGTCTGTCCGAGGTAGCGCTCGAGCACCTTGAGCTCGTCGTCATCGACCTCGACGTTGAAGATAACGCACAGGTCATCTTCGAGACGCTCAACGCACGTGGAACCGCGCTCAGGGCATCGGACCTTATCAAGAACGCCCTTTTCCGCACCCTTCAGGATGGCGCCGCCGGTGACGACGGCATTGAGACGCTGTATCGGACGTACTGGGAGCCGCTGGAGAGCGAGCAGTGGCAGACCGAAGTGCGGGTGGGTCGACTCACGCGGCCGCGGCTCGACGTGTTCGTCGGCTACTTCCTGACTGTTCTGCTACAGCGAGAAGTACAGTCCCACCAACTTTTCCCGCAGGCACGAGGCTACTTTGACGGCGACAAGGAAATGGCCGCAATCTTCCTCAAGGAGATGTCGCGCTACGCCGCCGTCTACGCAGGAATCGACGATCGCACGATCGCGTCGAAGGCAGAGAAGGTGTCCCTCGATCGGCTTGAGATCGTCGACACCACGACGATCATGCCGGTCTTACTGTGGCTGTTCGCGAACTCCGATGGAGCGGAGCGGAAGCGGGCACTGGCGCTGTTGGAAGCGTACCTCGTCCGCCGCGCGATCTGCCGGCTCACACCCAAGAACTACAACCGATTGTTCTTGGAGCTGACCCGTCGGCTGGAATCAGCGACGGAGGAGGCGGACGTAGTCGTGGAGCGATTCCTGGTCGGCCAGCGATCCGACTCGGGAGTGTGGCCGACCGACGCTCAGGTCGTCGATGACATGACGCGTTTGCAACTGTACCGGCTGTTGAAGCGGGATCGCCTGCAACGACTATTGCTCGCAATTGAGAACGAGATGACCACCGACAGGACAGAGCCAGTGCCGCCCAGCAAGAAGCTCTCAGTAGAGCACCTCTTGCCCCAGGCGTGGCATGAGAATTGGCCTGTCGACCCAGGTGACGGTGGGGCGGAGGAGGAGCGCCGCGACGAACTGGTGCACACGATCGGGAATCTGACGCTCATCACGCAAAAGCTCAATGCGAGCGTCTCCAACGGCCCGTGGTCGATCAAGCGTGAAAACTTGCTGAAGCACTCGGCGCTGACAATGAACAGATCGCTGCCAGCAGTATGGGGTTCCGACGCGATCGCGCAGAGGTCGCGTGTTCTGGCCGACGTGGCCACGCGGATGTGGCCGCGCCCCGATGCGGCTCCGGCGCGCGAGCTCTCGGACAATGAGCGGGAGCTCCGACCAGATCGGGACCGGGCAGTGGCGGCATCCAAGTCATCACCTCAGCGCACAACGGGGTCGGGCACGCGGCGCCGGGACATTGGCCAGCACATCGTGAGCGCGTTCAGCGAGCTAGATTCTGGAGAGTTCCTAACAATCAGAGAAATCAGTCGCACGCCTTCCGAGCAATATCCGGCGAACGACCCTCCATCTGACGGCGCCATCTCGATTCGTCTGTTCCCCAAAGACAGCAGATCCTCGACGGTGCCCGGCGTGGAGGGCGTCATCGTAGGCGGGCGGCGGGGCGCGCGAAAGCTGTGACGAAATGACCGTCGAGATAACTGGCTGCGAGGGTTGCGTAAATGCACTGCACACATCTCGCGCACTAGGAAACCGATAGACGAAGCGATCGGGCACAAGATCACCAATGCCCATCCACCAGGGTGCGTACGATTCCCGCAACACCCAGGAGGGCGGCGCCCTCACCGTTGAGTTCACGGCGTCGTCGCCTGTCGCTATGGCTGTTCCCACACGACTGTCGGAGTGAGTCGGGCTGGTCGTGGGTCCGGACCGCGCGGTAATCTTCTTGATTCGGTTCGTGCCGTTGCTTGACCTGCGGGCGGGTGTTTTCGTCCTCTGTGGTCAGCCGAGTTGGTCGGCTGGTCGGAGCAGATCAACAGTTAACCTGCGCGGCCGCCCTGGGATTATTGAAGCCGCTCGTTGGGTGGGTGATCTGCTTCGACGATCTGGCGGGCGACCTCGGCGAGGCGGATGTTCTCGTTCTGGGACAACGTGCGCAGCATGTCGAAAGCCTCGATGGCGTTGACGCTGAAGCGTTCCATGATCATGCCCTTGGCTTGGCCGATGATGTCGCGGCTGGCCAAAGCACTGCGGAACTGCTCACCACGCCGCACCGCGGCCCACACGATCGCGGCATGCGCGGCGAAGATGTAACCGAGATCCCGGGCATCCTGATCGAAAGCATTCGCGTTGTCGGAGTACAGATTCAATGCGCCGACCGTGTCACGGGTAGTGAACAGCTCGAACGAGGCGATCGACCGAATTTTGGTTTGCGCCAACGCCTCAGCACGAAAGTCGGGCCACCGCGTCTCGGTCTGAAGGTCGCTGATGAAGTAGCTGTCGTGCTCGGTTGCCGCAGCGAAACACGGGCCCTGGCGAAGTTTCTCCTGGATCGAGTCGATCGTACGGGCATGCTCATGGGTCGCGGCCGGTGTAGCGATCTCCTCGCGGCGGGCCACGATGGTGATGCCTGCGTACTGAGCTCCCGGAATATGCTTGACGGCGTTAGTGAGAAGCTCATCGAACGCGCGCACCGAGGTGTCTGGCAACCGTTCATTCATCTGCCGCGCAAGCGCTGCGATCTGCTTGTAGACGTCGCTGTGTTCAGTGCCCACTTCTCGAGCCTTCCGCTGGCAGGATGCAACAGTCGTGCAACTGACTGTATGGCATCGCAGATGTCGCTGCGGGATTAGTTAGCAAAGCCAAAATGGCCCAGGTTGGGCGGCCCGACCTGGGCGTCGTCAAGTTTACTTGACATAACATAGATTATCGGCGTAACCCGTTGTGGCTCAATCAGTTTCGTCACCAGTGACGAAACTCGGGGTGGTTTCGCCGTCGTTGTGTGCCGCAGTCGGTGCGCGTAGGCTGGGAGCCAAGTCGCGCATACCGCTCGGTGGTGATGCGGGAAGTGGGCTCGAATGGGCGCCGACAACGACAGTGATTTCTACGCGCGGATCGCGCATTTGATGGGAACGCCGCAGCAGCGGCACTTTGATCATTCTGATGAAGCACTCGCTGATGTGGTGCACAGCGCGGTCCGCCACATTCCTGGTGTGGACTACGCCGGTATCACGGTGGTTTCTCGCCGCGGCCATGACGTGACCACGCCCGCGGCTACTCACGATCATCCCCGCACCCTTGATGCGTTGCAGCAACAGCACCGCCAGGGCCCGTGTTTCGATGCTGCTCTCGAGCATCAGACTTTCTTTGTCGACGACCTCACCGTAGACAGCCGGTGGCCACTGTTTCGGCGCGACGCCCTCGCCCGCACCCCTGTGCAGGCAATCAGCTCGTACCAGTTGTTCACCACCCGCGACAGGGTCGGCGCCTTGAACCTGTACGCCGACCGCCGCGGCGCCCTCGACCAGCCTGCCCGTGACCTAGGGTTCATTTTCGCCTCCCATGCCGCGATCGTGTGGACCGGATTACATCGAAGCGAGCAATTCAACAACCACCTGGCCGGCCGTGAGGTCATCGGCCAGGCCACCGGCATGATCATGCAACGCGAGGGTTTCGACGCTATTTTGGCCACCGCCTACCTACGGCTGATCGCCGACAACCGCAACATCACCCTGGTTGACGCCGCACACACAGTCCTCGACGGCCAATACGGACGCAATCGATAGCTACGCCCGTTATCTTTTGGTGCACAACAGGTTTGCGGTCAGCGTCCTGTTCGCGGCGGTGTAGCTGATGGTGTAGCGCTCGATCAGCATGTTCTTTTGTCTGCCCGGTGAGATCACGTGAGATGGCGCTTCAGATGTTGCCGTATCGGCCGTATCGAACGCGTTCGGACTGTAGGCACACATGCTCAGCGCGCCGTGGTCCTGTCCCACTAGCAGCACCTCGACAAGTACCCCTCCTCCGGTCGCTCCCTCTGAGCCAGTGGGTGAATCGGGCCCTCGGACGCGGTCAGGTGTCGTGGGGGTGATCGGCCTCCACGAGGCTGTGGGCGATGTCGGCGAGACGGATGTTGGCGTCCTGGGACAGTTTGCGCAGCAACTCGAACGCTTGATGGGGGCCGATGTTGTAGCGCTCCATCAACATGCCTTTGGCCTGGCCGATTGTGTCACGGCTAGCCAGCGCGCTCCGGAACTGTTCACCGCGGCGCATCGCGTTCCAGAGCACTGCGGCATGGGCGGCGAAAACATAGCCAAGATCGCGGGATGCTTCGTCGAACGCATCAGCTCGTTCCGAGTACAAGTTCAGCGCACCCACGGCATCGCGGGTGGTGAACAGCTGGTAGGACACGATGGACTGCACTGATGTCTGCGCCGACGCTTCGCGCCGGAAGATCGGCCACCGCTCATCGGCGCTGAGATTGGCCAGGTAGTAGGTGTCCTGATTGAGCGCCGCATCAAGGCACGGGCCTTCATGGTGGCGGTGCTGAATGGCATCCAACGTACGCGGCACCTCGTGCGAGGCGACCGGGGTGATGACCTCTTGGCGTCGGGCCACGACCGTGATCCCGGCATAGTCCACACATGCGATGTGCTCGACAGCATGGCGGACAAGTTCGTCGACCGCACTGCCGGAGTACTCGTTGATGCGTTCACTCATCGTCTTGACCAGGTCGGCGATCTGTTTGTACGCGTCGATGCTGTAGCCGCTCATCTCGGCCCTTTCGCTGACCATCGAGCGGGTGCACGATATGACCAACTGTAGCCGGTCCTTCGCTCCGGGCGTGGGCGATAGGCTAGACGGCGCTCCGATAGCAGATGACACGTTTGGCCTAGTTCGGTGGGTAGGCGGCCAAACAGGTCGGGAGACAAGCAGCGGTGCCGGCTCAGGCATCCGTGGTCGAGGACTGAGCCATGGGTGCCGCCCGAACCCAGCCTCCATGAGCCGGTGCGGCCCTGCCAGCCCAGGCCCACGAGAACCTCGGTGGCCGCGGAGGCGGCATTGTGTGGCAGGCCCCGAAAGCACCGAACGGGTACAGTGATTTGATGCACCGTCCGCGTCTTGGCCTCTGAGTGACGGGCGTGTTGCGGTGGAACCCAACGCTTTTGAGTTTTACAAGCAAGTTGCTGACTTGACACAGGGTATGAGCCGACGTCTGCCGGCCACTGCAGCAGGCGCACTCGACGAACTCATCGGCGGCGCGATCAATCACGTAGGGGGAGTGAACTACGCCGCTGTCACCGTCATCGACCGGACACACCACGTGACAACGGTGGCAGCCACCCACCACAACCCCCGACTGCTTGACAGCCTGCAGCAACAACACCAGCAAGGTCCTTGTTTCGACGCAGCCGCCGGGCCGCACAGCTACTACATCAGCGACCTGAACGATGAGCAACGATAGCCTGGTTTCCGGGCAGATGCACTACATCGGACACCAATTCGCTCCATCGCAGCATTCGAGCTGTTCACCACCCGCAGCTCGGTAGGCACCATGCAGTTGTATGCCGACACACCCGACACCTTCGACCACCAGACCCGCGACCTCGGACACATCCTCGCTGCCCACGCCTCGATCGTGTGGAATGCGGTACACCGTTGCGAACACATGCGCACCGCACTCGGTAGCCGCGACATCATCGGCCAGGCCAAAGGCATGCTCATGGAGCGTTACAAGATCACCGCCAGCGACGCCTTTGCCCTGCTGAGCAGGCTGTCACAGGAAGACAACACCAAACTCGTCGACGTCGCCCACCGCCTGATCACACCGAACGCTTACAGAGGTTGACTCCGACAGCGCCTGCCGCACCGAGGGCAGCTGGCACCCTTACTCGGTGCCGCGTTCGGCAACTACCACTGAATGGTCGAAGTTCTATGGCGCAAGATTCTCCGTTGCCGATGTCATACTTTGCAGCACAACCATTTTCGTCGTCATTGACGAAGATACCATCGGGTCAGCAACCCTGCTCATTGTCCTTGACTCCCGCCGCAAGGG
Source organism: Williamsia muralis NBRC 105860 (assembly GCF_001598915.1). Lineage (GTDB taxonomy): Bacteria > Actinomycetota > Actinomycetes > Mycobacteriales > Mycobacteriaceae > Williamsia > Williamsia muralis. The sequence continues at coordinate 32,385 of NZ_BDAP01000008.1, forward strand.
GCTGGAGCCGGTGTCGTGTGAGACAGTTCGGCGGTGTAGAGAGGTGGCCCGGTGGTGGGCTCTTTACGGAAGGGGTTGTCGATGGTGTCCTGGCAGGCTCGTGCGCAGATCGCATGGATGCGGCTGCAACGCAAGAACCGGTTTTATGCCGATCCGCAGGTGATGCGTGAACGACTTGGCCGGCACCAGGATCCGAGGCGGGCCCAACCGCCCCGATCTGTCGCTGCCGCTCTCACGGTGGACCGTACCGTCGTTGACGGGCATGACTGCTTCACCTTGAGCCCCACACACGGCCCGCGAACTACCTTGCATATCTTTCACCTCCATGGTGGCGGTTTCGTCGAGCAACCCGATACGCAACACTGGTCGTTCGCCCGGCGCATGGTCGAGCTCCTCGGGTGCCGATACACGCTGCCGATGTACCCGTTGTGCCCGGCCGCCGACCACCGCACCATCGTGCCCATGGTGGGTGATGCTTATGCCCACACCATGGCCGGCACCGACCCCGGCCACCGCGTCGTTATCGGCGATTCCGCCGGCGGTGCACTCGCCCTGGACCTGGCGATTGATCTTCGCGAGCGCCGCCTTCCCCAGCCCGCGGCGATCGCACTGTTTTCACCCTGGCTGAACCTGCCCACCGATGCCCCTGAATCCCTGCGCATCGCACCATCGGATCCCGAGCTGGGGATCGACGGCTTACGTCAAGCCGCGCGCTGGTACGCCGCGGACACGGACTTCCACGACGTGGCGGTACGTCCGGTCGACGCTGACCTGTCCGGGCTGGCTCCGCTCATCGTGTTCATCGGGACCCGCGACATCCTGCTACCCGACGCTCGGCTCCTGCAGGCCCGCGCCCGCCAGCACCGCACGCCCCTCGACCTGCACATCTATGACGGCATGTTCCACAACTGGATTCAACACGAATTACCCGAATCACACACCGCGACCGACACACTAGTCGACTTCATCACCAGCCGCGTCTTCTGACCGCTCATCACTGCGGCGGCGCTGGGCCGACTCGTTACGGGTTTGAGCGGGCTGCGCGGGTCCCCGCAACGGTGGCGCGGTGAGGTCGCTGAGCAGCACCGCCTCTTGCGGACGTTCATTCACAGTCATGGTGGATTAATGCCCGCCATATCCACTCACCAAACCGATCTCCGGTACGTCAGCTCACTCCCCTCACCGTGGTCAGCCCCTCTCCCTCAGTCAGCCCATGCCCACCCGGCAACGGCACGGGGCGCTCACCCTTCTCAGCGCCGCAGCATCTACCTCACGGCCGCTGCTGCGGCCAGGTCGGACGCCCAGAACCGGGCCACCATCATCGATGCCGGCCTCGGGCTCTGCCAGACTCTCCCCAGTCGTCGCTGGGCACGTCGCTGGGCCAGTTGAACGATGCGCCGTAACGACCCGCAATGGGCGGCCTGCCTTTGGTGCCTCGAATCAGTGTGGGCGGGGATTAGGCTTTGGCAGTGGTAACAACCAACTCGCTTGATCTCATCGGCGACCGCGTCAAGGGGCATCTCCGCAACAACGGCCTGTTCTGGGCGTGCATGGGCCTGTTCGCGGTGTTCTTCATCGGCATGGTGATCTCGGGATGGCAGGTGTACAACCACGAACAACTCGATCACGGCAGCACCGAACAGGTCAGTTTCGTCGGATATCTACGTACCGGCGACTTCATCGAGGCCACGTTTGAGAACTGGGAATCGGAGTTCTTGCAGATGGCCATGTACGTGGTGTTGACCGCCTACCTGTATCAACGCGGGTCGTCCGAGTCCAAGCCGGTCACCGAGCACGCCCACCAAGATGATGACCCCCGAGCGCGGGCAGGTGATCCCCGGGCGCCATGGCCCGTGCGCCGCGGCGGTTTTGTGCTGAAGCTGTACGAAAACTCGCTGGCGACTGCTTTTTTCGTGCTGTTTTTTGCCTCGCTGGCGTTGCACGCCTGGGGTGGTGCACGTGCCTACAGCGACGAACAGCAACAACACGGGCAGGCGCCGGTGTCGGTATGGGAGTACCTGAGCACCTCGCAGTTCTGGTTCGAATCGATGCAGAACTGGCAGAGCGAGTTCATCGCCGTCGCGGCGATTGTCTTGCTGTCAGTCTTTTTGCGTCAACGCAGATCTCCCGAATCCAAACCCGTCGCCGACCCACACCGCGACACCGGCGCGTAACCGCCGGTCGACCTGGCCACACCCACTCACCACACACATTGAGCGTTGTGAGCATTGCTGTCCGGCGTTGATGAACCTATCGATCTCGGTGGACCTTTCGGTAGCTCGCGGACGGCCCGGCCTAGGTGGCTGTACTTGAGGCGACAGTATTTGTGACCATGGTGTTGGTCAACGGCATTTGTCGTAGCCGCATCCAGATCGCCGATGTCTGCGGCACGCTCGGCTCGATACTCGCCAACGCGAGCTCATGCTCTGTGCGGTACCGGTGAATCTGGCCCTGTCTCGGTGACTGTCGAAGGAACCGATAAGTCCCTCGATCAGTCGCGTACCCGAAAGGGCGGCAGACCCAGCACATCTGGTGGTATTTCAATCGCCTCACCGGAGTCCATGGATGTCTCGCCGCCACCTAGAGGGGATCAGGCCACGGCACAGTGGCCTGCAGGACCGCTTCGGTCAACGCCGCGGTGCGCCAGGTCGTCACCTGCTGATAATCGGGGTCTGCGACCATCTCCGAGAACGCCTTCCGGGACGGGTAGCGCACGAGCAACACCGCATCCCATTGCTGGCCTGCCTCTGCCACAAGGGCGGTGGAACCGTCTCCGGCATAGAGGACCTCGCCGCCAAAGCGTGGCAGGAACGTCTCGTGCAGCGCTGCGGCGTAGCGGTCATAGAGTTCTCGGCCTCCCTCAGCGAAACGCAGAAGGTTCAGCATCACTACCGGCCCACCAGGGTCCTCAACGAGGAAACGCTTCAGGTCGGCACCACGCGGATCGACAGCCATATCCGCAGTCTGGCATATCCCCCACCCGTTACGAACGTGCCCACACTGCGAAGCAGTGCAGGCGCTGGTGCTGGTGCTGGTGCTGGTGCTGGTGAAATCGTGGCCGACCGAGCTTTCCCGAGAATCGTATGGATCTTGGTTCGCCACTGGCGCTGGCGGGTACGCGCATCGACATGATTGATCCACGTGTCGCCGGTTCCGATGCCACTGTTGACTCCACTCGATACGAACACCGTCCAGCTGGCGAGGTGAGCAGTTCGGGATCGACTCGCATCGTCGTTCGCCCACTCGGCACACCGCTGCCCTTGGGCTTCCTCGGTCTATGCGTGGCTACCTTCGCTTTCGCTGGTCTGCAATTGGGCTGGGTGCCTGCACAACAGGGCAGTGTGATCGCCTGGGCGGTACTCGGGTTGACCGTGCCCGCGCAGCTACTCGCGGCCGTGTTCGGATTTCTGGCGCGAGACTCGGTCGCCGGCACCGGGATGGGGGTGCTCGCGGGCACCTGGGCGGCGGTCACTGTGGTGACCCTGCAGTCGCCGCCGGGCGCGGACAGCGATGGCCTTGGACTGGTGCTACTGGCCTCGGCGGCAGCTTTGCTCGTGCCGGCCATCGCGGCCCTGAGCAAACCGGTCGCGGTCGACACCGATCCGGCGCCCCGGCGCATGGGTACCCCCATCGCGACCTGTACCCCACGATGAACAGGCAGCTGTCGGCCGAAGCTGGGCATCGTTGATCTATCCCGGCGATGCGGGGCGGGCCGAAGCGCACAGAAGGGTAACTACCCGACGGCCGAGAGGTCCTGGTCGGCGATTCGCCGAAGCGACCAACTCGCGGCTTTGCGTAGCACCACCACCACAGCGGTCACCATGATGGCCTGCCACGGCGCTGCAGCACTGAGCCGCAACACACCGGCGGCCAATAACAGATCGAGCAAGATCGGCAGGGCCACTGTCAACTGACGCGTCCGCACAAGTACCGCGGCGGCCAGCACTACGCCGGCAGCAGCGATGATGAGCGCGACTTGGGCGAGCACCATGCTCACGGCGAGTCGCCAGGGGACTCGATGTCCGTGCGCGCTGCGCGGTTTCTGTTCAGGACTCGTTGTTCCTCGGCGACTTCGCGAGCAAGAAAGTAGTTGAGAGCGGTACGGATTGCGGCGATGGCCGCCAGTTTGCCGATCTCTTCGTAACTCGGCGAGATCGCGGTACGCAAAATGTCACTAGCGAGCTGAAACTCCAACCCCAACGCCAAGAACCGACCCAGCGTCAGCCGTACCGGCACGAAAGCATCTGGATCGCGCCGAGGGAGCGCACGCACAAACCCGGTGACCGCGATGACCGCGCCGATGAAGATGACACCTGCACCAGCGGCCTCGACCAAGCGCACCAGCAGGTCCACCGCCGAGCGCAGCGATTCTTCGGGAAGTATCTCCAGAGCCCGGGTGCTTGTACTCCCGCTATCTGCAATGTTCGCCGGTACCGCGCCGAACGAAACGACATTCGCCGCGCTCACCGCACCTGCAGCTCGGGCGGGCATGCGACGCCAGCGGTGCGGTTTTGAGCGGCATCGACGCGGCGTGGTCTCGGTAACTCATTGTGCCTCAGCATGTTTGTCCAGATACTCCACTACGACTAGGTGCGGTCACGGCCGAAACAACTCATTGCACGAGCTACCCCGTTCGGCAGCGTTCCAATCACCACACCGCTTGCTCGCCACAAGCGGACAGGGGCTCATGAGCAACAGATAAATATTCGCAAATCAAGCTAGCCATCGCACACTCCAAGTTGTAGTGTACAACTGTTGCGCATTGCCGTATATGGATGATGCATCGCTTCTCGGCGAGCGAAGGGCTGGTTGTGGGATCGTGAGTATCGATGAGCGGCAAGAAGACAACCGGTGGGCCGGCGACTGCAGCGCCGACTGTCAACGAGATCAGCGACGCGGTGCTGACGGCGTCGCGGCTGTTGGTGTCGATAGCGGCTCGGTCGATCGCCGAGGTCGAGCAGCAGGTGACGCTGCCCCAATTTCGGGTGTTGGTGGTGCTGGAGAACCGCGGGACGGTGACGCTCAACAGCTTGGCTCAGGCGTTGTCGGTGGAAAAGTCGACGATGGGCCGGATGGTCGACCGACTGGTGACCAGTGGGCTAGTCAGCCGGACCGAATCCCCCACCTCGCGGCGCGAACGCAACATCGCTCTCACCGATCATGGCCAGAAACTGGTCAAGACAGTCAGTCGTCGACGTCACAAAGAGATCGAGCGTGTGGTGGCGCAAATGGCGCCGGATCAGCGTGTCGGATTGGTAGCCGCATTGACCGCGTTCACCGACGCCGGCGGCGAACCGGCCATCGACCAGTCGTACTGGGTCTGATCCCTCGTCTCATACACTGCCGCCACGGCGCTGCGCGGCACATCAATCAGGTCGACCAGGCGGTGTAAGCGGCCGCTGTCACCGACCCCTACCTCAACGACGAGGAGCACTGATGAAAACCGATCGCATCGAAAACCCCTGGGGGAAGCGCACCCCGTACGGCCCGGGACAAACATGGCCGACACGAGTTGATTCCTTTCTGCGCGATGGCCTTTCGCCCGAGGACATCGATCGGTGGCTGCCATCAGCATCGGTACTCCATTCCAACGGAGATGGTCTCGACATCGCCGTCAAAGATGAACAGATCGTGGGGGTACGCGGACGCGCAGACGACCGCGTCAACCACGGGCGCCTCGGACCGAAAGATCTGTTCGGCTGGCAGGCAAACAACTCACCCGACCGGTTGACCACACCATTGATCCGCCGCGACGGCGAACTGGTCGAATGCGATTGGGGCACGGCCATGAACGCCGTCGTCACCCATTCGAAAGACTTGCTTGCCGAACAAGGTCCGAGCGCGCTGGGCTTTTACACCAGTGGCCAGCTGTTCTTGGAGGAGTACTACACCCTGGGTGTGATCGCGCACGGGGCGATCGGTACCAACCATGTCGACGGCAACACCCGACTGTGCACAGCCACCGCCGCGGCAGCACTCAAAGAGTCCTTTGCCAGCGACGGTCAGCCCGGCTCCTATACCGACATAGACCACGCCGACGTCATCGCTTTGTTCGGCCACAACGTCGCCGAGACACAGACCGTGTTGTGGACGCGCATGCTCGACCGGCTCGCCGGACCGAACCCACCCAAAATCGTGTGCGTCGATCCTCGCCCCACCGAGGTCGCCCGACACGCAACAGTGCATCTCGCGCCGCTACCGGGAACCAACGTCGCCCTCATGAACGCCCTACTGCACGAGATCATCGCCCACGACTGGATCGACGAGTCGTACATTGACGAGCACACCGTCGGTTTCGAGGAACTACGTATCCGTGTCGCGGACTATCCACCCGACCGTGGCGCCGAGATCTGCGGGGTGCCCGCTGACGCTATCCGCGCGGCGGCCGAGATACTCGGATCTGCCGAACGCTTGCTGTCTACCGTGCTGCAGGGCTTTTATCAATCGCACCAGGCCACCGCTGCTGCAGTTCAGGTCAACAACATTCATTTGATCCGCGGCATGCTCGGCACACCGGGCTGCGGAGTCCTGCAGATGAACGGGCAACCCACGGCACAGAACACCCGCGAATGCGGTGCCGATGGAGACCTGGCCGGCTTCCGGAACTGGTCGAACGACAGCCACATTCGTGAACTTGCCGACCTGTGGAACATCGACATGCAACAAATACCCCACTACTCGCCGCCGACGCATGCGATGCAGATCTTCCGTTACGCCGAGCAGGGCTCGATTCGCTTGCTATGGGTCAGTGCCACCAACCCGGCGGTATCGATGCCCGAACTACGGCGGATCCGGTCCATCCTCGAACAGGACCGACTATTTCTGGTGGTGCAGGACATCTTCCTCACCGAGACAGCAGAGTTGGCCGACGTGGTGCTGCCGGCAGCGGCGTGGGGGGAAAAGACCGGGACGTTCACCAACGTAGACCGGACAGTGCACCTGTCCGAGAAGGCGGTAGAACCACCGGGACAGGCACGGCCCGACCTCGACATCTTCCTCGACTACGCCCGACGCATGGACTTCCGGGACAAAGACGGTAATCCGTTGCCGCCGTGGGATGATCCCGAGTCCGCGTTCGAGGCGTGGAAGAGGTGCAGCGCGGGACGACCCTGCGACTACAGCGCCATGAGCTACGAGATGCTTCGTCAGGCGGGCGGCGTGCAGTGGCCCTGCAACGACGAACACCCCCAGGGAACAGAACGCCTCTATGTTGATGGCGAGTTCTTCAGCGACCCCGACTATTGCGAAAGTTACGGCAAAGACCTGATCACCGGGGCACCGCTCGAGCCAACCGAATACAAGGCGCTGAACCCCTCGGCGAAAGCGATTATCAAAGCCGCCGCGTACATCCGGCCGCATGAAATGCCCAGCGAAGATTACCCTTTCGCGTTGATCACCGGACGAACCCTCTTCCATTTTCACACGCGCACCAAAACCGCGCGTGCGCCCCAACTTCAGCGCGCTGCCCCGCAGGTGTGGGTGGAGATCTCCGAACACGACGCGCTCGAGTACGACGTCACCGAAGGCGACCTGGTGGAGGTGCGTTCGCCTCGGGGAGCAATCCAAGCACAGGCGCGTATCACCGCGATCCGGCACGGGGTGCTATTCGTCCCGTTCCACTACGGCTACTGGGACACCGACGACTCCGGCGGCGACCACCACCGGGCGGCAAACGAAATGACCCTCACCGACTGGGACCCTGCCTCCAAACAACCCATCTTCAAAACAGCCGCCGCCGGGCTTCGACGAATCCAAGCATCCGACGAACCGACCGCGGCGCCGACCAACACGGCCTCGGCCCCCATCACCGACTACGTGGCGCCCACGACCGGCGGCGAACAGGCCATCGCCACCAGCCAAGGAGCGCTGTCATGAAAATCAAGATGGCGATCGTCGAACTGCACCGCTCAGAATCCAAACTCGCCAGGCAACTGCGATCAACCGCAGCCCGCCACTACGTGGAACCCGAAATACACCACGTGGCATTGGATTTGGCCGAGTGGAGCGACGACCACGTGAAACAGCTCGCCGACAGCGCCGGCCGCTACAACCTCTTCCTGCCCCGAGGAGACCGCCACAGCGCGCCGCCGATCGTTGATGCGATCCAGAAGAGGGTCAGCACAGCCTTTGGCAGCCAACCGCAGCCCGGGATCGTTTTGCTCGCCGACCTACGCCGGCTTCACCGCACCGCAGCAGGGGTGTCGTTGGACTGGGAGTTGCTCGCACAAGGCGCACAAGCAGTCCGCGACACCGACCTTATCGACCTCGCAGCGCAAAGCCACCCCCAATCACTTCGCCAAATGAGATGGGCCAACGCCATGCTCAAAACCCTCTCACCGCAGATTCTGGCCAGCTGATGGCGACCACCACGGTTCCTAGTCACAGGAATCGGCGAACCAGTTCGCACACCTGGCTCACCACAGCGGTTGTGGGTCAGTCTCGGGCTCGCCGCAGTCAGCTTCTACGCCGCTCTCGCCGTGCTGGGCACTTCTCACACCACACACGAGGTGTCCCTTCAGGAGGACCACCGGCGACCCACAGGAAGGTAAGACACCATGAACACAGCAGCAGCCATGCTCGACACCTACCCCCTCGACGTGGACACCGTCGATCGGGCCACGCTGGTGGCCTGTATCGAAGCGTGCGCCGAATGCACACAAACCTGCACCGCCTGCGCCGATGCGTGCCTGGCCGAAGACCACGTCACCGACCTCATCGCCTGCATACGGGCCAATCTCGACTGTGCCGACGTCTGCCAAGCCACCGAACGCGTGGTCACCCGCCAAACCAACCCCGATACCCAGCTCACCCGAAAAATGTTGCAGGCGTGCGCAGCCGCCTGCTCCGCGTGTGGCGACCTCTGCGCCCAGCACGCAGACATGCATGAGCACTGCACCGTCTGCGCCGACGCTTGCCGTCGCTGCGAAAACGCATGCCACTTACTGCTCGAAGCACTGGGCTAACAGCTATGACCAGCGAGCAACGAACCGGCAGCGACCACACGCAATCATCGCCTCGAGAAAACAGCAATACCCTGGCAGTGTCCTTCGGCCGCGAAGAACTCGTCATCCGCCAGCGCTGGGAAGTCATCAGTATCAGCAATGACATCGCGATCGCACTGTGGTTCATCGTCGGCAGCGTTCTGTTCTTCCACGAATCAACCACCACCATCGGAACGTGGTTTTTTCTCCTCGGCAGCATCGAACTGTTGATCCGACCCGCGATCCGCCTGGCCCGACGGATTCACCTACAACGCATCCGCCCACACAGTTCACCGCCCGATGACTCCAACGACTACTAGAGCACCGCACATGCCAGACCGATCACGTCGCCCCGCAGACGCGCGAGAGCGTCGGCCACGCAGGTACGGGCAGGGATACGACTCGAAACATTGCCGGGGGGGTCATCGCCCGACACGGGTCGAGACCTCTGTACCGACATCGCGGAGAGTTCGCCGCCAGAGAAGGTGAGGGTTGCTCGCACGTGGTCATCGGCGCCCACCGCTGCGGCTCAGATTGCCGTCGTAGTGTGCGCCATGCTGTTGGTGCGGTGCGCATCCGGGGAAGGCGGTATGAGAGGACGTCTGTCGCAGGCGGCGGGCGACGGGTCGGTCGCGGTCAGCTCGGCCGCCTATGGACTTCGGATGTGGCATAACGATCGGGCCACCGGCAACCAGAGCACAGTTCTGTTCGGTGACATGAAGGACCAGATTGTCCAGGCGTATACCTCGTTCAGTGAACTCGACATCGACGATGCCGCCGATGCCCGCGCCAGCGAGCACCTGCTGCAGTTGCTGACCCAGCGAAAATACAAATCCATCGCTCGCACATACAGGGCGCGCAGAAACTTTCCCCAATGACCATCAACACAGCACAAATGAAAGGCTGCACTCCCATGTCTCAGAGCAACGACGATCCCGCCGCCCCCAACCAGAAATTCACTAGTGAAGGACCGCCTGAGAGCCTTCCCATCGGCACCGCAGTCGACATCGACAACGACGGACCCGGCGTCATCATCGAAGACTTCGGACCGCTCCCCGACCACGCCGTCGCTGACCTGGGCAACGGAGAACAAATACGACCCCGCCGCTACGCCGTCGTCCGAGACGATGACGGCACAGTGACCTTCGCCAACGAGAAACAACTCCACACCGCCACCACCGACAATTCAAAAGGTGACCCAGACCCCCAATGAATCGACCGACGTTCACGCCGACGAGGTAACAACGCGTCCTCACCAGCGCACCAACCGTCAGTACACGCCAACAGCCTGCAACGCGCAGAGTGGCTACCACTCTGCGCCAGCTAACATAATCTATCTTATCGGCGTCATCGGTTGCGGCTCAACATATTTCGTCACCAGTGACGAAACTGGGCGGCAGTTACGTACGTACCGAGTAGCTGCGGACCACCGCTCACAACAACTACGGCCGCACCGGTCTAGCTTAGTAGTGCGGCGGGCAGGTGACGCCGGTTTTTACGGCGTCGAGGATGAACATGGTGTCGAAGCGACGGATGTTGGGGTCGTTTTTGAACAGATGGTTGTTGAGGTCTCGTAGGTCGCGGATTGATCGCGCGCAGACGAGGACGGCGTAGTCCCACCGCCCAGAGAATGCGTACAACTGTTGTACCGATGAGTGTTTGCCGAGGCGCTGCGCTAGCCGTCGGTGATGGGCGGTGGACTCCTCGACGAGAGTGAGCACCACCAGCGCCTGGGTCACCGCCGATATTCGCTGTGGGTCGATGACTGCGACGGTGCGCAGCAGCCCCGAGGACTTGTATCGCTGGATGCGTCGCTGCACCGCACTCGGCGATAAGCCGACCGTCTAAATGGCCACGCAATGATATTGCGTTGCGCCGCGAACTTTGCAAGCGCATGTCGCACCAAGTTTCCTACTGTCCACGTATGGAACGAACTCATCGCACTGACCCTGACTGGCCTGTGCTGGATCCGATAGTGGCGCATGTCGATGCAGCGCGAACTGTCATTCCCGCAGTGTTTCTCGATAGTCCGCAGTACGAAGACGAGCTACTCAACGCGGCGCTGGGGACCCGTGTGACAGTGAAGGTGGAGACAGCGAACCCGCTACTCAGCTTCAAGGGGCGAGCGGTGAGTTACGCACTCCGGAAGGTTACGGCCGGTGAGCGTGTGGTGTGTGCGTCGTCAGGGAATTTCGGACAAGCCGTTGCGTTCGTCGGCCGCGCCCGGGGAGCGCGGGTCCGGGTGTACGCGCCGACACCGCTCAACCCGGTCAAACGCGAAAGGATACTCGCCTTCGGCGCCCACGTCGTGGAAGTCACCGGCGGCGGCGAACAAGCACGGCACGCCGCGGCAGCTGCCGAGGACGCGTTGCTCCTCGTGGACGGAGTCGACACGGCCCTGGCCGAAGGGGCAGCAACGATCGCCCAAGAGCTCACAGCCGCCGCCTCTTTCGACACCATCGTGGCACCCGTGGGCGATGGCAGCCTGATCAGTGGGCTTGCGTGTGGACCCGCACCCATGCACCTGCAACACGCATCATCGGGGTCGTTCCGCCTCGGCGCCGGCCATGCACCATTGCCACGATCATCACCGGCGCAAACCCCAACCCCCACACACTCCCCACCCAGACCTGCAGCGCAGACCTGAAGGAAGGACGAACCCCTTGGCGGTTCAGTCGGCGCGAAGGTGAATGGACTGTGAACCGTGCCTGGATTCGGCGGAGTCGCTCGGGAAACTAGGGGGCCAACAATGGCCAGGCCCCCTGGGGAAACGGGACGTATGCCGCCGCGGCACAGGAATATACGTGCGGACATGCTTGGCACCTGGGCGGGCGCGTTGGGTGTGGATCGGTCACACTAGTGTGTGGCGCGTATCGGCCTGGCCGGTGCGCTCCTCTCGTGTGCAGTCGACCGTCGTCTGCAGACATCGACACGAAAGGCATCACCATGACCTCGACGTTCGAACTCGCGTTGCTCGACATCTTCCAGTTCCTGATCGACAACTCCGAAGCTCTCACCGGCCTCGTCGGCTAGCAGCAGTTCCATCCCCGCGGCCTCTACGTCCACCGCCGTCAGAGACCGTGCACGGATAGCGTGATGCCCCGAGTCCCCTACGACGCAGAGCATCACTCACTGAACACAACGCCCCCGCAATTCACGAAAGGCTTAACCCTATGTCGACGTATTCAGCACTAGACGCCGCTATCGACACCTTCCTCAACACCACCCCGTGGGCCATGGACGTCCTGCGGTTCGTCCTCGCCGGCCTGCCCTGACGCTGACACCCAGCGAGTTCGGGTCGAGCCGAGCCCGTCCGGAGCCATGGTGGGCGCTCGGCCCACACTGGGAACGATCGCCGTTCATGAGAAGGCTCGTGGGAACCCGGTCTTGGAGCGCTTTGATCTGCCGGTGCACGTCGTAGAGTTCTTGGCGTTTGGCGTGCTGCACCGACGCAGGCAATGGGACCCGGCCGGATAGTTCGGCCTCGAGATGATCGACCCAGCGGTCGAGTTCGCCGGCCAAGTAGCGTGCCTGGGCTTCGCTCGAACTAACCGGCCGCGGCGACTTCAGCCCGCACATCTGCGGGCAGCCCAGTAGCACCATCTGTGACAAGCACGAGTAGCCGCTGAAAATACGCTGCTTCGGTCAGTCCGAACTCCACAAAAATGTCTTCGCCAGAACCGCCCCCGTACCGATACCACTGCATGGCAAAGGTCATCAGCCGACCACGATCATCTGGCTCGGACACTGATGTCATACTTCAATCATCCACCGGCAACTGCGTTCTGGTGACGCTGCCATTCAAAGCGAACAACACGCAAACAGCATGTGAACGTTTAGCAAACGGCAGTAGCGCGGTGGCAACTACTTCGCATCGGCCATTAGATTGGCTCCCATGATCTCGAACGAAGAAGAGCAATTGCTGATCGATCAGATCATCGACCGCCTCGTCACCCGACACCCGGAGACCGCTGAGCAGGCGGTCACCGACGTGGTCCACACTGCGTATCACCGATACGACGGAACGCCCATCCGCGACTTCATTCCGCTGCTCGTCGAGCGTCGCGCCCATGAACAGATCGCCGGCTCGTCCTACCTCGCTCCCCCGGAACTGAGCTCTACCGCCCCCTGAGGTTCGCACGGAGAACTTCTTCCCCCGCGACTGCAGATGTGGCTCAGTGGACGCGCTCAGCGAGAACAGTGGCGATATCAACTGCAGTAGCGCAGTTCTCATCCACAACGCCAGCATTTTTGAGCGCGTACTCGAACTGGATGGTCCCACCCGATGGCACCGACACCCACAGCTGGCACGTTTGAGTGCCACTGAGGTTGCGGTCATCTTCGACGAACGCCGGCCGCCCGGCGACGGTCAGGGTGCGGAAGTTCGGTTCATCGCGGTAGGCGGCCTCGAGGTCCTGGTATTGCCGTCTGATGTCGGGCAGGAAGTACATCACCGCCGTGGTGGGTGCGGTGGGGAGGCTCTGCCACCGACAGAACTCGGAGCCGTCCCCGACCACACCCGGACTGACCATCTCGAAACGGGCCAGGTCGGCCTCGTCGAACACTGCGCACTGATGGTTCACCAGATCCGCCAACGTCCATGGCGGAGACGACGGCGGAGGGGTGTCAGATCCCCGAATCGTCACTGGCGTCGACGGCTGCGTCCGCGAGGAACCATCGTCGTCACCGAGATCGCACGCTGACACCACAAACCCCACCAGCAACACCACCGCTATCGCACGACTGAACCCATTGCACCGCAACAGAACATCCCCCTTTCGTGCCCACATCACTCAGTTTTCGTCCGGCACCTCACGGCTAGTTTCTACCTGGTCGGCTGCGGCGGCGGCGGCGGATGGTAGTCGCCAGGCGTCGGTAGCGGAAAGGTCAAAGTCGGAGAGCTCACTGGCGGCGGTTCGATGATCGTTGCTTCCGGGTTCGCGCGCATCGCCTCAGTCAATACCGTGATCGGCGGTGAATCCACGTCGCGCGCATCCTGTTCGCTGACAGGCACGTCGCCGACGACCGGGATGACGGTAAACCACCCCTTCGATTCCAAGATGCGGGTAGCGAACAAGTACCACTGACCGGGCACCAGGGGTACGTCGCCGCCCAGGGACATGTACACCCCGGCCACTGTTCCCCCTTGCTGATTGACCAACGCGGTGCCTGGGACCGTTCCTTTCACCACTACGCCGACAGTGACGTCGTACTGCGTTTCCGAACCAGCGCTTAGAGCCTCGGTGCCAGAGAGTGCGGCAACCTGCCCGGTGAAGATGTGGGTAGCCATAGCGACCAGGTTGCGGGGGTCGGTCGTGTCGGCGACCGGGTCATAGGGCATGACCAGAGTGGAAGTTGCTGAATCGAGGGTGGCAACACCGCCGGGCCGCTGCGAATCACCCTCGCTGTCACCACATCCCGCCAACATCGCGACGGACACCGCGGCCGCGCACGCCATCCGATGCGGCGACCGTCCACGTACGTTCACCACAACCCACCCTTGCTGCCGATACGATGCCCCGCCGACAGTCTGCGCCCCGGCGACCGCGTATGCCCGTTCTATGACGCGATCGCCATGACCGGTCGGTGGTCAGACCCAGGGGAATTACGACGTTCAGCAGGGTTGTCGGTGACCGACGGGGTGACGCCGGCATGGTCGGTTGTCACCGCACCGTCAGCGATCTGATCAACGAGTGCATGGCTGACCAGGATGTGGTCGATCAGTTCACGGCGGCCGCGGTAAATACGGGAGAACCGTTGATCCTCGGGGATGTGGGCGGCGAGGTTCCACAACCGTTGACGATCGCCACTGTCAGGTTGGGTGTACCCACCGGTGCCGATCTCAGATCCGGGCGGCCCAGCCATCAGCTGGGTAGTCGCAGCATCGACGGTGTCATTGAGATCGCCCAACACCACCAACGGTGCGTCACCATCGGCGGCGAGGATCGTTGTGGCGGCCGCGCGGACCGTCGCCGCCTCCGCGGCCCGCCGGAACAACGCGTACGTCGCGAACCGGGCCCGCTCATCCTCATCACGAGGACTGAACCGCCCACCAGGAAAGGTCAACAATTTCGATTTGAGGTGACAGGTCAGCACATGCACACCGTCGACCACAGCGTGCAACGCCGGCCGGCCCATCGCCGTCTCCCCCACCGCAGTGTCATCCACCTGAACCGGACGCAACCCGTCGAGGAACGGACCCACCTGGTACACCTGCGACAACGGGGTCCGGGCTGCTATCGCCACACGGATGCCACGCCCGTCGGGTTCAGCGGTCTCTACATACCACCGACCCCCTACTCTCCCCAACACGTTCTCGAGCGCTCCCAGAGCCCCGATCTCCTGCAGGGCAAGCACATCCGGGTCCATCTCAGAGATAGTCGCAGCCAACGCATCAGCCTTCGCCGCGAACTCAGCCGCAGTGTCCGGACCCGAATCAGCATCGGGTGTAAACAGGTTTTCCACATTCCACGTCGCGATCGACACCATAAATCCCACCCTCCCAGAACACCAACGGCCCAGTCATGGACCACGGTGACATCCAAAATGCAAGTCCGTAAACACCTGCCATCGAGGACACCCCTACATTGCGTAGATCGCGAACGTGCACCCCTACGTCATCGCCCTCACCAAGGTTCCGCCGCCGACCCCACAAATAGCCAGCTCAGCCTGACGTGATCTATATTATCGGCGAGACCTATTGTGCTGCAATGTCTTTAGTCACCGGCGACGAGTGTAGATCGCAAACCGGTAAGCTCGGACCACCTCATCCATTCAGTGCAGATGCATGGCGAGCAGGTTGGTCCGAACAGACGTTGGGAGTCAGACGAGTTGGAGCCGACTACCGCCGCTGAAAAGAAGCTGTTCCTAGCCGCCAGTATGGGGCGTCTGTGCGATCTTCGAACCGCCGCCGAACGTCACTCTCGGATTGGGTACCGACCGTGGAAGATGCTGAAGTGTGGGGCGATTCCCGTATGGTTCGCAGCGCCTTCTTGCATCGTCTACGGCGGCCATTCGGTTAGTCTCGTCGGCGGATGGATCGGTGGCGAGTCTGGATCTGGGCGCCGATTACCCGAACCCGCTGACCGATGATGTGTTGGCCGCCGCCGATGTGGTGGTCTCGATGGACTGCGGCGATGCCTGCGCGATCTATCCCGGCAAGCGCTACCTCGACCGGACGCTCGACGATCCGCAGGGGTCAAACTCTCGAGACGGTCCGCTCCATCCGCGACGACCTGGACACCAGGGTCCAAAATTTGTTGCGCGAGTTGACCACTCCCGTTCCTGCCTGTCCCCCATCTGCTTCCTGTCCCTCCTGACGAAGGGATCTCACTTCACGTCCATCACCCCCAGCGAGTTGTTCGTCTGCGTGCACAACGCCGGACGCTCGCAGATGGCCGCCGGTTTCCTCTCGCGCCTCGCCAGGCGATGCGATGAAGGTCCGCTCCGCCGCAAGCGTCCCCACCGACAGCTCAAATCCGCTGCCGTCGAGGCGATGGCCGAGGTGGGCATCGACACACGGCGCAAACACCGAAAATCCTCACCACCGATGCCGTGCAAGCCTCAAATGTGGTAATCCTCGTGGGCTGCGGTGACAGCTGCCCCATCTCCCCCGGGCAAGAGCTACCGGGACTGGGTCCTTGACGACCCGGCCGGGCCAGGGCGTGGAAGCGATTCGCCCGATCCGCGACGAGATTAAAACCCGCGTCGAGGCGCTGATCGCCGAATTGACGTCCCAGCCCGCCGCCTCGGGCGGGTGCTGAATCAGAGATCAGTCCGGGGTCACTGTCAGCGCGCGTTGCGCGGAACGTGCAGCGAGAAAGTCGTCAACGAGTTGCTGGCGTTCAGCCGGGCCGATCGGCGGGAGTGCGGTGAGTCGGGTGAAGACGATGGGTCCGACGAGTTGGGTCAGGGCGAGATTGGTGTCGAAGCGACCGAGCTCCTGCTGGGCTTTTGGGCTGCCCAGGATCCGGTCGAACGGTTCGCGGTATTGGTTGACCACCCGTGCGCGAAGGGAACTGACCGGGTTCCGGTCTTCTTCGGGATGCAGAGTCGCCCCGGCCGTGCCGGGTTCGGCGGACCCGAGGGCGAGCCACCCGAGCATCGTCAGTTGGGCGGGGGCTTCCTCGATGAGCTTGGCCTGACGGTCCAGCAGTTCGATCAACTGTTCACGCATCGTTCCGGACACCGGCGGCGCGGTGACCGGGGGCAGCAGACGCTCGAAGGCCGCGGCCAGGAGCTGGGTGCTGTCGGTGAAATGCCGGTAGAGGGTAGTCCGCGCGACCTTGGACGCCTTGGTGACCGCGTCGATCGTGACGGCCTCGACACCGCCGGTCGAGAGCAGGGACGTCGCCGCGTCGAGCAGTCGTGCGCGTGAGCGTGCCTTCCGGGGATCCACGAGCCGGTCCTCGTCGTCGTCGGTGTTCTGGTTGATCATCTCTTCGCCCACCTCGTAATTGTGCCCTCGGATCAGTCGCAGGCACTATCCCCGCACCCCGCATTGTGCTACTCATAGTAGTGGAACGCTACCAACTGTAGCGTTAACTGGAGGTGGCTGCATGACCGCCGATGATCGAGTGCTGCTGTCGCGGGCGCAGAAATGGACGTTGGTGGTCTCGTGCCTGTCGGTGGCCCTGGTGGTCGCCTCGATGGCGGCCCTGTACACCGCGCTTCCGAACATTGCGGTGGCCACCGGGGCGACGCAAACCCAGCTCACCTGGGTGGTCGACGGGTACACGCTGGTGTTGGCGTGTCTGGTGTTGCCCGCCGGGGCCCTGGGTGACCGCTACGGCCGGCGGGCGGTGCTGATCGTGGGGTTGGCATTGTTTTCGCTGGCCTCGGCGGTGCCACTGTTGGTATCGACACCGTGGTGGTTGATCGCGGCGCGGGCAGCGGCCGGGGTGGGGGCGGCGTTCATGATGCCGTCTACGCTGTCGATCCTGACTGCGGGATTCCCCGAGCAGCAGCGGGGGCGTGCGGTCGGGATCTGGGCGGGGGTCGCCGGGTCCGGGGGTCTGCTGGGGATTCTCGGGTCGGGGCTGCTGCTCGACTACTGGTCGTGGCAGTCGATTTTCGTCGGCCTGACCGCGGTGGGGGTGTTTCTGCTGTTGTGTGCCTTCACCATTCCCGAATCCCGCCAGGAAAATCCGCCGCTGATGGATGTGATCGGATCGGTCGCGGTGGTGTTCGCGGTCGCACTAGTGGTGCTCGCCATCATCGAAGCCCCAATACGCGGCTGGTCGGATCCCGTGGTGGTCGCCGGGTTCGGGCTGGGGGTGGTGGCCACAGTGGTGTTCGTGGTGTGGGAGTTGCGGGCGGATCATCCGCTGCTCGATGTGCGGTTCTTCGCCCGTCGGGGCTTCGGGAGCGGATCGTTCTCTATCACCATTCAGTTCCTGGTGACGTTCGGTGTCTTCCTGGTCCTCGTCCAATACCTGCAGTTGATCTTTGGATACAGCCCGTTGGGTTCAGCGCTGGCCTTGGCGCCGATGATGGTGCCGTTGGTGCTCTTGTCGGCGATCGCACCGTGGATGACGACCCGGCTGGGGTTGCGGTTGATGACGGTGACCGGTCTGCTCGCCATCGCCGCGGGGTTCTACTTCATCAGCCGGCTGGGTTTGGACTCCACCTACGTCGACGTGATGTGGCCGACGCTGATCATGAGCTCGGGTCTGGGCCTGACCGCGGCGCCGGCGACGGCGGCTATCGTCGCGGACACCGCCGTCGAAAAGCACGGGGTCGCCGCGGCGGTCAACGACGCCACCCGCGAGATCGGCGCGGCGATCGGCATCGCGGTCGCCGGCAGTGTCCTGGCCGCCGGGTACAGCCACAACATCGCCCCGGCGATCGCCCGGCTCCCACCGGAGGCGCGGGGCCCGGTCGCCGACTCACTCGCCGGTGCCCTCGAGGTCGCCGATCGGGCGGGACCGGCCGGCCAGCAACTCGCCGACTTCGCCAAGTCCGCGTTCCTGCACGGTGTCGAGCAGTCCGCGATCGTCCTCGCACTCATCGCGGCGGCGGGTGCCGCGATCCTGCTGGTCTGGGCGCCCGGCCGCGCTTCCCCGGACGCAGGCGCATCGAGGAGCCCGACTGAACCGGCCCAGCGCAGTCGATCCCACGCCCGCCCGCTAGCCAGCACCGTCGAGAAGGAACGCCCGTGACCCAGCTACCGCTGCCGCCGCACTCGCCGACCTGCATGGGGTGCGGGCCAGACAATCCCGCCGGCCTGCAACTGGTGGTGTTCCGCTCCGGCGACGAGGTCTACACCGATGTGACGTTCGACGAACGCCACATCGGTGCGCCCGGCCTCGCGCACGGCGGGGCAGTGGCCGCCGCCTGCGACGACCTGTTCGGCTTCGGCCTCTGGATCGCCCGCACCCCGGCAGTGACCCGGAGCCTCACCGTCGACTACCTCGCCCCCGTCCCGCTGCACCGACCCCTGCGCATCAGCGCCCACGTCCGGGAGATCGACGGCCGCAAACTGCACCTCAAGGCGACCGCCACCGCCGATGACGGCACCGCATTGTTCACCGCCCACGCGGTGTTCATCGCCGTGTCGATCGAGCACTTCACCCAACATGGCGCCCCCGGCGCCGTCCAGGACCTACTCGACCGCCTCACCTCCGCGCTCGACCACGACGGGCCGGACAGACCGTCACCGCACCCGCCGGACCGCTGACACGACCGAAAGAAGATGCATCGGTAATGCAGCACACCAGTGCCCGTCCTCACCCCGGGCGCCCACACCCACCAGAAGCCCACAATGCGGCCCGGCCAGTTCCGGTGCTGTTACGCACGAAGTGGGGTCTACCACTGCTGACCGTGGGCTCGAGCGTGGGCGGGGCCGTCGTCGTCGCGCTGCTGATCGTTCTGGGCGGCGCACCGCACCGCTCCGGTGCCCAGCTCGGAACGCTTCTGCAGATCCTGGCGGTCTACGTGGTCGTGGCTCTGCTCGCCGCAGTTCGCGGCGTTCTCGCCCTGCGTCGACGCAGCCTCGGGTGGCTGGACACCTCCTCTGCGCCCACACCCGACCACGCCCGCCACACCCTACGATTGCCCACCGAGTCCACCGTCCTCATCGGATCTCTGTGGGCCGGGGGCATCCTCGCGATGTCCGGCTCGGCCTTCGCGCTCCTGCCCGTCTGGGAGGCCCTCGGCGGAACCCTCCTCATGACATTGGGCGCACTTGCCACCGTCGGATACAACTACCTCTTCGTCGAACGTGCACTCCGTCCAGTGATGGCCACGATCCTGGCCGTCGACACCCCACACGCGCCACCACGAACGTCAGTCATCTCCCGGCTGATCCTGACCTGGGCGCTGACCTCCGCGCTGCCATTGGCCGCGGCCATCGCGCTCCTGCACTATCCAGATGCGGCACCGCCCGACCGCATCCGCGCCGCGACCTACCTCGCCGCCCTCGGACTCGTATCCGGAGCCCTCGCGGAAACACTGCTGGCCCGCGCCGTCGCACAACCGATCCACCAGATGCGCGGTGCACTCCGCCGCATCGGGCAAGGCCGGCTCGACGTGCGCGTGCCCGTCGACGACAGCAGCGAAATCGGGGTACTGCAATCCACCGTGAACGACATGGTCCGCGGACTCCAGGAGCAGGACCGATTGCGCGACCTGTTCGGACGGCACGTCGGAAGAGACGTCGCGCAACGCGCACTCGACCGAGGAGCCGACCTCACCGGCGAAATCCGGGAGATAACAGCACTGTTCGTCGACGTAACCAACTCGACGGCACTCGCCCACCAGATCTCACCGCAGGAATTCGTCGACAAGCTCAACCGCCTCCTCGCAGAAGTGATCGCGGCAACCGAGAGCCACCACGGGCTGGTCAACAAATTCGAGGGAGACGCCGCACTCTGCATCTTCGGGGCGCCCGTCGCCCGAGCCGATGCCGCTGACTCCGCACTCCACGCCGCACGGCAGATCCGCGACCGCGTCCTGGCTCACGCGGAACTCGACATCGGGATCGGACTAGCCACCGGCCCCGTCTTCGCCGGAAACCTCGGCACCGACCAGCGCCTGGAATACACCGTCATAGGCGACGCGGTAAACGAAGCTTCACGCCTCACCGAACTCGCCAAACACACGCCGGGACGGATCCTCGCCAGCGACGCCGTCATCAGAGCCGCCAGCGAACCCGAACGCCAATACTGGACACCACACGGCGACTGCTCCCTCAAAGGACGAACCCTGCCGACACAAACCTGGGAAAGCATCCCACCAGGGAACTGACCGCAATCACCCGCAACCTGCATCGAGACCGACAGCGCATAGAAATCTTGGTCGGGAAGTCGAAGCAAACCTTGGCCGGGTTTCCCGTCACCACGGTCGCCAAGCACAGCGCGACGCCTTCAGCACCCGAACCTACGACGGTTCGATTTCCCCGGTATATGACTATGACGATGGGGACGATCAAGCCGGATTGAGCCCCACTGAGCACAGGGTCCAACTCGTCGAGCGCAGTGCAAATCGACCACGTAGTCGCGTTGTCGGATGCCTGGCAGAAGGGCGCCCAGCAGCTCTCCCCCACTCAGCGTGCCGATTTCGCGAACGACCCCGCAACCTGCAGGCCACCGACGGCCCAATCAACCAGCTAAAGGGCGACGGGGATGCGGCGACCTGGCTGCCGCCGAGTGGTGCCTACCGCTGCACCTACGTCTCCCGCCAGGTCGAGGTCAAAGCCACCTACCGGTTGTGGGTCGCCCAAGCTGAAAAAAGACGCCATCACCAGTCCTCGCTGGCTGTGGGGCCACCTCGGCGACTATCAATGTCGGCCGCGGCCAAGCAGCGAATGCTCCTCGCCCGCCAACCTCGACCCCGCTGCCCTCCCCACACCTGACCCTGTCGCGCCGGCAAAGGGTAGCCCCGGAGGACCCTGCTGATCCTCCGTACCAGGGCAATCTGCCCGCCGAGACGCTGCCACCGACCGTGCAGGCACCGTCGGTGTCGTCGCGATCTGCGCCGCAGTCCGGGCGGCTGGGGCTGCCCCGATCTATGCCGGCCAACCCGGGTACAGCAGCAAACTCGATCGCGACGGTGTCGGCGTGGCCTGCGAGACCTGACCCTCACCGACAGGCCCACACCGTGCCGGTCACTGACAGACGGAAAGCCGCGACTCTGCTAGAGGGTCACGGCTTCCGTTGTCTAAGTTGGCTAGTCGGCGAGTTCGGCGACTGCGTGGGCCCACAGGAAGTACTTGTTGGTGCCCAGATCGCGCACAGTCTTGATGTTGAACGCGTCCTTAAGGTGCTGGGCATCGCCCGGGCTCACACCCTGGAGCGCCAACGGGGGCGTCAGCGAGCTCACTGATCGGCTTCTCTTCGTATGCCTTGTCGAACTTGTCGGCAATTCCACCCATTGAAAATGACCTCATGTGCTCGGCTCGGTGTACCGGGTTCGGCACACCGCCACCATCGTAGGAGCGTTCAACGACCAGATCGCCGTCATCAACCCCTGATTCACACCCCTATGGCGTCGTGCCCAGCAGTGATTCGAGGGCAAGGCACCCGGCGTGTTTCGGGTGTCGCGCCAGCACCTGTACGTGTCGTTCCACACTTCCCCGCCGGCAACATCGTGGCGGACTGCAGCACGTGTGACGTGACTGCCGCGTGGGCATCCTGAACGGGCGCCGCCTGTCCCGGATCCGATGCTTGCCACCTTGGGCGAAGCCCCGTCTGGGGAGGGATGGGCGTTTGAATTCAAGCGGGATGGGGCTCGTGCCCTGGTCGAAACTGATTCTGCGAGAACCTATATGTGGAGTAGGCACCGCAATAACTTCTCTTCCCACTTCTCCGAGATCGTTGCTGGTGTGCCCGCGGCGTTGGGCGGCCGGCAGGCGATTCTCGACGGTGAGATCGTCGTACTCGATGCGGCCAGGCGGCCCTCGTTCAGCCGGTTGCAGCGACGGCTGCGGATTCCCAAACCCAGCCCACAGGTGCTTCGGGCGGTCCCGGCGGCGTTCTACCCTTTCGACATGCTGGCCCTAGACGGCCGGGACACCACTGCTCTGCCCTATGTCGAGCGCCGCGCCCTTCTCGACGGGCTGGCGCTGTCGGGCACGTCGGTGCAAGCCCCTCCGTACTGGACTGATGTTGACGGTCAGGTGATGCTCGACATCGCCCGCGAGCATGGCCTGGAAGGCATTGTCGCCAAACGCCTTACCTTGACCTACCACGTTGGTCGTCGCTCCCCTGCGTGGAGAGTTAACTGCACCAAACAGCCGATGTGAGCTAGGGTCCGACTGAATCCCGGGGGGCGGAATGGACGCAGGAGCGGCAAACAAGCGGTACGCACTGGCGGACGGTGCCGTCGACTTGCCACGGATCGGTTCAGTGATTGCATCTCGTTCGACCGGGGCACCGTACGAGGTTGCAGGCGCCGACGGAGGGCGAGTCGACGCGATCGACATGTGGGTGCGAGATCTGATGCTGTGTGATCGCAGCCCCAGAACAGTTCGAGCATACTGCTATTCGCTCCTCACATGGTTCCGCATCCTTTGGTATTTAGACGTGAGATGGGACGCGGCAACGGAGTCGGACGTAGCCGCGATGGTCGGTTGGCTCCGCAGCAGCACCAATCCGCAGCGCGCCCGGTCAGCCAGCTCGACCAGTGATTTCGGCGCGGTGAACGCCAAGACCGGCAAACCTTCGCTGGGACGTGGCTACAGTCCATCAACGATCAACGTTGCGCTGGCCGCGATCTACCAGTTCTATTCCTTTCATGAGCATTTCGGCCGCGGCCCCCTCATCAATCCGGTACCCCAGTCCCCCCAACGCCGACGAGCGTTAGCTCATCGCAGCCCGATCGAAAGTCAACTACGACACCGCAGAGCACGGCTACGGCAGAAGTCGGTCGACACCCAGCCCCGGTCGATACCTGACGAATTGTGGTCCGAGCTTTTCGCAGTCCTGCGCTGTCCCCGAGACCGAGCACTCTTGCTTTGTTACGTCACTAGCGGGGCACGAGCTTCTGAGTTGCTGGGCTCCACCACCGACGATGTCGACTGGGCTCACCAGCGAATCTGGGTGATCTCGAAAGGGACCAGGCTGCGTCGCCCTGTACCGGTATCACCAGAAGCTCTTATGTGGCTCGCGGCGTACCTCGACACTGCGGCCGACCCTAAACCGTCAGCTCCGTTGTGGCGGACATTGAGGAAACCTGAACGTGCATTGAGTTATTCAGCTGCACGGCGGGTTCTGCAACGCGTCAACACTGTCCTTGGAACCAACTGGACTTTGCACGATCTGCGGCACACCGCCGCGGTCCGGATGGTCAGCGACGGAACGCTGACCCTCCCCGAAATCCAGACGGTTCTCGGCCATGCCGACCTGCGAACCACTAGCCGCTACACCGTTCCCCGTCTAGAGGAAATGGTCGAGTCCATGGCAGCTTTCTATGCACGGCCTGCACCCCCTGCCCGTCTGCACAGCGACTACGACCCCACCGACTTCTCGGTGGTCTTCGGTGCCTAGATCGCAAGGCACGACCACCGCCCGCACTCGTCGACGCTCGGTTCCAGACCCGGCAGGACCCTCCGCTGCTGGATATCCACCGGCAGCGACCACGGTTACACCGTGCCCAGCACCGCCCAATCTGCCAACCCCGTTTGGGGATCTATCGGCGGCCACACCCGACGAACTGGTCGAAGTCTCAGCGCATGCGTGGCCGCAGGCGGTGTCCACCAGGCAGAAGCGGTCGGCCTCGATTGAGATGTTTACGACTTACCTAGCGACGCTGCCGGGAGACACCTGGCAGGAGCGGTGGCAGTTGACTGGGCTCGACAACGGCGAATCTGTCATCACGGACATTCCCAACCCAAGAAGAACGAGCGGCTCACACCGGGAGGGTATGAAGGTTCTGGCGGCGCTCCGTGTGATCTCACCCAGTGTCTTAGCGCTGCGGCAGTCGACAATTGTCCAATACGGCTTGCTGTTCGGGCCCGCCCAGAAGGATCCGCTCCTGGACGAGCTGTACGACGCGCTTAACAGCACCGATACCCAAGTCCCACAGCGAACTAAAGCTCGTAACGAACTGTGTTACGCGTTGACCAGCCAGCGCATCGGACTGGTAGATCTGACGCCCGAAGCGTTGATGTACTACGCCCGAGCCCACATCGACGCGTGCGGAGACAAGGCATCTGCAGAACGCCCCGGCGTGCACGTCGCGTGGCAGACATTGGTCTCGATAGGCCACTTCGGACCTGATACACCCAGCACCTTGGCGTTGGCGCGGTCACGGCAGCCCCGTTCCGTCGAGCAACTGGTCGACCGCTACCACCTCACCAACCGCGCTGTCCGCACTCTGTTGGTGGACTACTTGCGCCACCGCAGCAGCGACGGCATGGACCACAACACACTCGAGTCACTATCGCGCGTGCTCGCATCAATCTTCTGGAAAACCATTGAGCGACTGTGCCCTAACCAGCAAGATCTGCGACTGAGTCCTGATCTGTACGCCCTGTGGCGCGAAGAGATTGGCGTGATTCGAACGTCGGCCGGCACCCGCCCTCGGACTGACATCTTCCACATCTTGATGGCAGTGCGCGCGCTGTACCTCGACCTACAGAGCTGGGCTGCCATCGAACCTGAACGATGGGCCCGCTGGACGGCACCATGCCCCATCCCGCCGGCTGCTACTTCCGGATACGCACGAGTGCGTCGCCGTCAGAGCGAACGCATCGCCGACCGCACTCGCGAGCGGCAACCAATGCTTCCCGCCATGATTGCCCACGTCGAGCGTGAACGGCGAAAGACACGCGAGTTGCTGACACGCGGCGACTCCGCGGCGATCGGTGAGACATTCGAGCATGGCGGCACAAAGTTCACCCGGGTGGCCTTTGACCGCGACCACAAGAACACAAATCGAACGGGCACGGCCCGCGTCCGGGTCGTCAACGTTGCCACCGGTGTGACGATCAATCTTCAAGATGCCGAGGATCGCGCGTTCTGGGACTGGGCGTTACTCGGAGTGCTCCGGCTCGCTGGAGTTCGGCAAGAGGAACTCCTGGAGTTGACACAGTTAAGCGTCCGCCAGTACACCCGTCCCGGGGGCGAGGTGATTGCCCTCCTGGTCATCGCGCCATCGAAAACCGATCGCGAACGTGTCATACCGATGTCGACCGAGTTGTTCCACATCATCGCGGCGATTATCGGCCGGCACACCTCCGGCGGCCGGAAAATCTCTGCACTGCAACGGTTCGACCCGTACGAATCCACCATTGGGCCAGCACTTCCTTACCTCTTCCAGAACACGCTCGGACCGGTAGCGCGCTGCAACAGCAGCGCATGGATGGGCGCTTCACTCGCGCGCATCTGCAACGCAGTCGTGGCAGAGCACCCACAATTCACTGGCCTTCGATTCACACCACACGATCTGCGTCGGCTTTTTGCCACCGAGCTAGTGAACAACGGCCTGCCCATCCATATCGGAGCCGCCTTGCTCGGCCACACCAATCTGCAAACAACCCGCGGTTACGTTGCAGTATTCGACGAGGACGTCGTTCAGCACTATCAGCAGTACCTCGAACACCGTCGCTCACAACGTGATTCCGAGGAGTACCGTCCCGCCACCACTGGCGAGTGGAGCGAGTTCGAGCAACACTTCGACAAACGAAAAGTCGAACTGGGAACCTGCGGCCGGCCCTACGGCACCCCGTGCGCACACGAACACGCCTGCATCCGCTGCCCGATGCTGCACGTCAGCCCCCACATGCTCGACCGGCTTAACGAACTCGAAGCAGACCTGCACACCCGCCGAACCATAGCCCAAGCAAAGGGCTGGATCGGCGAGATCGAAGGCCTCACCCTCACACTGTCATTCCTGGCCCAGAAGCGCACCGACCTCGAGCGTCTGAATCCCACTACATCTACGCCACTGGGCATTCCTGCCGTCGGAGTTCCCCTCTAGCGCCTGACCGCAGCGACTGGCTTGATCTGCGGTCAGGTGGCTCATCTTTGGTGCGCTGGACGCGAGGCGCGGGCTAACTCCTGCCTCAGGAACTAAACGTTGGCGGTCCGTTGTGTGGTCGTTGTAGTTGAGCGAAGGCGCTCGTGGTCGACAGTGTCTGCAGGGCGTCGAACAACTGGTCGCCCTCGCGGTCATCGGGGATGGCTGTGAGCACGGGCCCGAAGAAGCACTGTCCGTTGATGCACATGATGGGGCTACCGCCAGAGTCACCGAGACTGTCTTGGCTTTCCTGGTGGGCCACGCGCACGGCACTGTCGTAGGTGGAGTCGTCGAGACTGTCGGCGAGTTGGGGGTCGAGGCCGCTCTCGGTGAGGGCTTTGGCCACCATCGCTGTGGTGACGTCGGCGCCCTGCTGGTGCACACGCTTGCCCAGAGCGGTGTAGAGCGGTCCGAGTGCGCTGTCGCCGGCCCGGTCATGCGCGGCGGCCAGGACACGGCCAAGTTGCTGGGACACTTCCATGTGGTGCCGTTGCTGTTCGGGAACATCAGATCCCTCGTTGAGTACTGCCAAACTCATCTGCCGCCAATCGATCTCGATCTCGCGGCGCTGCGTGGTGTTGAGCAGCCACCGAGAGGCGGCCCACGCAAACGGGCATGCCGGGTCAAAATAGAACGTCACTGCGCTCATCTGTACTCCTTCGGGTCGCGGACTGGTGGAACTCACGCGGAGGCTACAGCTTCCAATGCAGCGATAGCGGCTGAGAGTTTGGCTGATGCATCGGCGGCCACGGGTTCGAGTTCCGCTTCCCCAGACACCTCGACCATCAGGGCGGGGTTCATGGCTTCGACGATCGAGTTCGATGAATTGGTGGGGTCGGTGCGGACCACGACGTTGCACGGCAGCAGTAGTCCGATCTGTCGATTGATCTCCAGTGCGCGGTGCGCCAGCGGCGGGTTACAGGCACCCAGGATCAGGTAATTTTCCATGTCCACGTCGATTTTTGTCTTCAGGGTGTCTTTGACGTTGATCTCGGTGAGGATCCCAAAACCCTGGTCGGCCAGTGCTGCGCGGGTTCGTGCGACTGCCTCGTCGAACGGTAGGTGGAGAACGGTGGAGATGGCCAGTGACATAACAGCTTTCCTTCCGGGTGGGGTTTCGTGTTCGGATCTAGCGGAGTTCGGCGCGGCGTTGTAGTCCCAGGCGGTGCATGAGCAGGCTGGCCGGGCACCAGCCGACCGCGGCGAAGAGCAGCAGGTTCACCGCTACAAAGGCGGTCAGCAGCAGCCACCAGGTCGAGACAGTGGTGGCCAGGGCCAGGCTCACGAGAATCATCAACCCTGCCAGGAGTGGCACTGCTCGTTCGACGGTCCACGTAGGTGGGGTTGTTCGTCTGTTCATCGGTTCGTAGTCCTCTCTGGTGGTGTATTCAGTGGGAGAACGAGATCGCGGGCAGGACCTTTCGGAGCCAGGTCGGTGACCACCATGCTGCCCGCCCGGTCAGGCGAAGTAGCGCAGGCAGCAGCATCAGCCGGATGAGGACTGCGTCGAGCAGAACGGCAACACCGAGGATGATGCCCATCTCTTTGGGCGGCAACGGGTCCGCCAGTGCAAAGGTGAAGAACACTGCGACCATCACCGCCGCGGCGGCGAAGATGATTCGGCCCGAATGAGCCATGCCGTCAATCTGCGCGACGTCAGCGTCACCGGTGCGTTCATAGTGTTCCTTGGCGGTCGCGAGCAGGAAGACGGTGTAGTCCATGGCGATGGCAAAGATCATCGCGAAGAAGAACACCGGCCCCCAGCCGTCGAGAAACCCTTGCGGGGTGAATCCGAGCAGCCCGGACAGGTGGCCGTCCTGGAAGATGAGCTTGGCGACACCGAACGCAGCCGCAGTCGACAGGAGGCTGACGACGGTGCCGATCAACGCGATCAGCGGGGCCTGCAGTGAGACTAGGAGCAGGACGAACCCGAGAACCAAGATGATGCCGACAATCAGCGGGAAGTAGTCGTTGAGGGCCTGTTGCAGATCGAGGTTCTCGGCCGGGGCGCCGCCAACCAGCGCGTCTGCGGGAAGTGCGCTACGCAAGTCATCGACGATGACGCCGAGTTGGGCATCGGAGGGATCCACTGCGGGCAGTGCTTGCATCATCACGTAGTCGGTGCCGTCGAGCGCCGGTTGCGGCGGGGTGACCATGCTGATGCCGGATGTCTGTGTAGCTGCGGTGGCAGCCTGCTGTGCCTGGTCCGAGGGTGCGACGATCTGGAGCATGCCGGGGGCGCCCTCGCCCATCTGCTGCTGGACCAATTCGTATCCCTGGCGCACGGGTGCCTCCTCGGGGACCACCGAGATCGAGGGCATGGCGACCTTGAGGCCGATGACCGGGATGGCCAGCGCGATCAGCACGGCCAGCGATCCGAGCGCGAACGGCCACGGGTAATTGTGCAGAATCTTGCCCCAGCGTTCGAACAGCGGCGAACGGTGTTGCTGGCGTTTGGCGTACGGGAGCGACGCGGCGTTCACCTTAGGACCCAGAGCACCCAGGGTGGCCGGGAGCAACGTCAACGTAGCCGCGAGGACAAACGTCACCGCGAGCATGATGCCCACAGCCATCGTCCGAACTGCAGGAGCCGGCACCAGCAACACCGCCGACAAACTGACCAGCACGGTCAGACCCGACAGCACCACGGCTTTACCAGCGGTATCCATCGTTTCGGCGACCGCGTGGGTCTTGTTGGTGTGGTTTTTGAGGGCGTCCCGGAATCGGGAGACGATGAACAGGGCGTAATCGATTCCCAGCGCGAGGGCGAACATCATCGCAAAGTTCATGGCCCACACCGAGATCGGCGTGACCTGATTGAGCAGGACCAGACCGCCCGCGGAGGCGACCAGGCCGGCAATGGTGAGCAGCAGCGGCAGTCCAGCGGCCACGAGCGACCCGAAGGCCAGGACCATGATGGCCAGAGTGACCGGCCACGAGAACAGCTCCGCCTTGATCATCGCGTCGTGGTTGGCTTTGTTGAAGTCGCTCCACAAGGCCGACGCTCCCGTGGGATATACCTCGACACCATCACGCGAGAGTTCGGTGAGCTCGCCCTTGACCTCGTCAACGGCCCGAACCATGTCGTCGGTGTTCGCGTTCGCGCCGGCGATCAGGATGCCGGTGTGCTGATCCGGACTGATCGTCATCCCCGGTTGCGGGGGTACAACCTCGCCGAACCGGGAGTCACCGCCGAACACTGCGGTGGCATTCGCGATTGTTTCACGCATCGCCGGGCTGTCGATGGTGTCGCGGTCCGAGTGGATGACGACCTGCACCGCAGCCGATGAGTTGCCGCCGAAGTGCTGCTGCGCCAGCTCTCGCACCTGCACCGACTCCGACCCGTTGGCCTGCCAGCCGGCGCCGGCCAACGAGGAAAACACTGACGGCGCGGCCGCACCCAACCCGACGAGCACCAGCAACCAGATGGTGAAGACCCAGCGCGATCGACCGGCCATCGCCGCACCCCACCGGCCCAGCACTCCAGGCGCTGAGCTCGGTGGCGAGCTGGGCTGTTGATCGGTGGTCGAGATGTCAGGCATGGCAACGAACCTTCTCTCTAGATATCGAACCGATACCCCATGGGGTATCTGCGCAAGTCTCGACGGTACCCCCGGGGGTATCGTGAGGTCAACCCCGACCGACCCGTGCGCCCATACCCCCTGGGGTACCCTGGCACTTGTTACACAAAACAGAGAGGCATGACCCGTGACCGGTGACGAAGAATCAATGGCGGCTGTACTGAACCGCCTACGGCGTGCGCAGGGACAACTCTCCGGAGTGATCGCGATGATCGAAGCAGGCCGCGACTGCAAAGACGTCGTAACCCAACTCGCCGCGGTGTCCCGCGCACTCGACCGCGCCGGCTTCAAGATCGTCGCCTCAGGAATGCGCCAATGCATCAACGGCGCCGACGGCGACCAGGCACCCTTGACCGAAGCCGAATTGGAAAAACTGTTCCTAGCCCTAGCTTGACGGCCCGGCCGACGACCCCCGCCCAGCAATGGCTTCACGGACTCGGTGTAGCCTTCATCGGCCCGCCACCAATAATGTTGCGACAGAACCGAGAACTCCTGGGCGTATCGCTCGCCTAACCATAATCGGAGGTTGGAGCAGCAGCTCTTGACTAGTGCAGTCAAGGTCGAAAACACCGTTGCGGAAAGCAACGTCGGTGGTGGTGTGCGGCTGGGATCCAGGCCCGCGTGGTGGGCTCCGGGCGCTAATTCTCGGCTCCCACAACCCTGCCGGCGACCTCTATTACGTCGGGATGTGGGTACCGGGTTCAGCGCCAAAGACCGGCGCATTCTGCGTGTGCAGCTCGAGGCGATCGAGCAACCGACCCCACCATTCACCCAACCGCTGGCGGGCGATGCCGGCTCGTCGATGCGGTGGGTCAGCGCCGTCTACGTCGGGGACATCGAGTACCGCGAGTTCACCGGCCACCTGCGCCATCCCAGCTGGAAAGGACTGCGCGACATACCCGCATCCACAGTCGGGTAGCCCGGCGACCACTAAGGAAGGTTCTGGCCCTGCCTGCGGGCCCAATCCCGGATCCCCTGCGTCTGCTCGTCCGCTGCAGGCCGTTGGCGTTGGCGGTCGGCGGCCCCGGGCGTTCCTGGCCTGTTGACGACCTCGACGACCGTAAAGGTGGCAGCGCGCAAAAGCTGTGGGGTCAGGCGCAGACCGGTCAGGCTGTCGCAGAGAGCGGTGTCCTGTACTTCGGCCCCGGGGACGTGTTGATTCGAACGCGGTCGGCCAACGAATGGACTGGCTCTGACTTCACGCGCCCCACAGACCGACCAGTCAGGGAGATCGACTTTCTAGGACGGCACTGCTGGGAAGTTGAACTCGCTCCGCCGTCCTACAAGCCAGCGCCGATCCAGTTAGTCGTCGATGTAGCCACCGGGACGGTGCTCGAGCCGGGTAGATGTTTTCCTCGCTCACCTGACGCGACGGCCAACTGGTAGAAGCTCGGCCAGCATGCCGGAGTGGGTTGACAGTGGACCGCCTGACGTAATCTGTGTCGGCATAATCAGTTGTAATGCAATCTTTGGTCACCAGTGGGAAATACAACCTCGACGGTGTCCAGCTTGATAAACCCGCGCGGCTGTCGTACGTGGTCGCAAGCGACTTCATTTACGTCAGTACGCTTCCAAATCGAGCGATCGGACCATCGGTTCATCGGTTCATCGGACGCTTTTGGGCAACGCCTACTTACGAGCGTCAACGACTGGGGGCGCGCCAATCGTGCTGCGCTTGCCGACCCCGAGTGAGTGCTTGCTGGCAAGCATCTGTTGCGGGGCCTCGCAGCGTTTCTTGCCTATTCGGCTGACGAGTTCGCCTTTACAGAGGCGGCTAGGCCATCCCAGATTAGTTCGGTGAGCTGCTCGACCAGTTCGTCTCGATCCATAGCACCGGCCATTGCCTCACACCAATGAGCCGCTGCCCAGACAGCGCCAATCAGCGCATGCGCCCAAGGCGCTGCGGCCCGATCGTCACAACCGGCCTCGCTCAGCGCCTGCTGCAGTGCGTCCTGTATCGGCGCGGTGATCGAGGCGGGGCCTGATTCGTTGAATAGACGCGGCGCCAACACGGTCGCGAGAAGCCGATGGCGCTCGACCCAGCCAATAACAACCTCAACCACCAACTGGGTTCGCTCACGTCCACCATCGACGCCAGCCAACACCGCGGCCATTTCTATGGTCAGTCGACCAGCGTGCCGCGCTGCCACGGCGTCGAGCAGATCGTCGCGTCTATCAAACACCGCATACAACGCCGAACGGGCATACCCCATTCGCTCACCCACTCCGCTCAACCCGAACTCGGACCCATGTTCGCCGATTTCAAGCTCAGCGGCATCAATGACAGCTTCCCGCCGAGCCGCCCGGTCGACCCTGGGCCCAGGCGGGCGGCCGCGTTTTCGTCCAGGAACTTCGTCCCCCGCTGCCAACATTGCGTCGCCACCCCTCCCTTGAACCACACTAGTCCTGGGCTAACGCGGCGCCGTAGCGCTGCTCGATTTTGTCGGCCTTGGGCGGGTGAACGTTCACCCTGGAGAGGTCGCCGTTGTAGTGGCCGAGCACGCGGGGATCCATCACCTTGCGCCACAGCGGCGGGAAGAACGCCAGGACCACCATCATGGCGTAGCCCGCAGGGAATTGTGGGGCCTCGCTGCAACTACGAAGGGCCTGGTACCGCCGTCCGGCGCGCGCGTGGTGATCGGAGTGCCGTTGCAAGTTGAGCAAGACGACGTTGCTGACGAGGTGGTCACCATTCCAACTGTGCTCAGGACGCACCTTTCCCAATCTGCCGTCCGGAGTGGGCATTCGCAGCAATCCGTAGTGCTCGATGTAGTTCACCGCTTCGAGTACAAGCATGCCGATGACCGCCTGCAGCGCGAAGTAGGGCAGCATCGCCCACCCGAAGGCTGCCACGATGACGACAACGATCGCGACACTCACCGACCAGGACTGCAGAATTGTGTTGCGCCAGTTCCAGAATCGGTGGCCCTGACGATGTAGCCGAGCGGTTTCGAGCTCGATACCCGAGACAAGTCCTCCATAGAGCGCGCGGGGATAGAACGCGAACAATGACTCGCCGAAACGCGCGCTCGCCGGATCTGCAGGGGTTGCCACCTTCACGTGATGGCCGACGTTGTGTTCGACGTAGAAATGCCCGTACACCGACGGCGCCAACGCGATCTTGGCCAGGCCCTGTTCCAATTTCTCGCGCTTGTGGCCCAACTCGTGAGCGGCGTTGATACCGATCGCGGCACTCATGCCCAGAGTGATCGAAAGACCTACCCGCTCACCCCTGGTCATGTCCGCGAAGGCAAGGCACCAGAAGCCGAAGAACAGGCCCGCGTACTGGAGCGGGACGAAAATGTAGGTGCACCACCGGTAGTACCGGTCCGCCGACAGCGTCCGCACCGCATCCTCCGGCGGTCCGGCACGGTCGGGCCCCCGGATCAGGTCGAGGAGAGGGACGACCACGAGGAGCAGGTAACCACCGAAACCCCAGAGCAACCCCGACACACTGTTGGCCAGCAGGCACGCGATGAACGGCCCGGCAGGCACGAGTAGACACAGCGGCCACAGGTGACGTTTGGGGTCCTTCCAAGTGCGAGTATCCGACATACCCCGGTCCTCGAATTCAGCCCTGAGCTTGGTGTGGTGCATCAGCACAGCCACCTCGCCCGCAATCTTCACGCGTCTTCACACTCACGGATCCCTTCCGTGGCACTGCATACCCCAAAACCCGGTTGTTCGACGTCAGGACTGGTTCGCCCGCAATGGCCGCTTTCAGTCCGTCTCGCCGTTCACCAAATGCAATTCCCCACTAATCGTCTGATGCGCAATTTAAACACAGCATCTCCGATAAGGCAGTGTCAGATTAACGGTGGATCCGGGCCTTGGTGTCGGTTAGTTTCGCTGCAGGGTGATCCACCGTTAATCCGACACTCCCGGGTTCCTATGTGTTTGTCAAGTGAAAACCTTCCCGGGGCCTGGCGATGAAGCACTAGCTTCGTGGAATCAAACTGCGCGACCCAGAGAGTCGAACCCCAAGCGATCGACTCTCTGCTCAAGGCCGAGTATATCCGCCAAAGCCTTCATTCGCCCGAAAGATGAATGACCCGGGGTCGATGACGTTTAAGATCGCTGTGTACAAATACATCTGGTGTCTCATCCATTGCGCCGAACACGGCGAGATCGGAACATCAGCCGTCGAATACGAGACCGCCTACTGGTCGAACCCGAAGATATCCGAGTACCATAAAATCCGGCTTTAGCAGAAGCCGGAAACCAACCAATCGAGCCTCCAAAAAAGGGGGCGTTTCCCGACTCCTGGGACGCAGGATGCGTGGCCGCACGGTCGCTTTGAAACGGCGAAGGCACTGAAACGAAGGGCTGAATCATACTTGGTTGGGTTAGCCCACCGGGGTTGTGGTCGGGTGTTTTAGATCTCTGCCACGGTAGCGGTCACTCCGGGGTGCAGGTCGGCAACAATTCTAACTGGGCTTAGATAATAGAATCACGACGAGAGGGAGCGGAATTTTGAAAAATGCCGAAAAGCAGTGGAACAGAAACCCGAAGACGGCACGTGTCGTTGCGGCCGTTGCGTCTAAGAGTCCGGCGGTGGTGACGGCGAAAGCGGCCTATAAGACAGGAAGGGCTACGGCGACGGTGTTGCCGAAATTGATCGGTTTCGGAATCGCGGGAACAGGGCTGGCGCATCTTGTTCTTCCGCAGGCTTTCGAATCGATCACCAAGCTTGCATTTCCCGAGAACACGCGTGAATGGATTTATGCGAACGGTGCAAGCGAGACCATGATCGGCCTGGCCATCTCAAACAGCCCAACCCGCGTTTGCGGTTTGGTCGGGTTGGCCGCATACGTTGGTTTCCTCGGCAGTCGAATCGTCCGATCCTGAAAGTAACCGGCGGACTACACTGCTTGAGCAGGCAGTGAAAGTATCTACTTGTCAAGCTTCGCTGTTTCCGCTCATAAATTCTTGACCGTCGCGGTTGCAGTTCTACCGGGGCGAGGGACTGCTATGTGGTTTTGGCCCGGCGTGTCCGCTGGCTCTGTATTCCGCCGCCAGCCTCCCCGGGTCCACTATTCTGCCGGGTACGCTGACCGCCGTATCAACGCTCGCCGTCCCTGGGCTGCACGATCGACTGACAACGATCACCCCTGGCCATGACGCGCGGCCACTGATTACGGATAGT
Organism: Williamsia muralis NBRC 105860; assembly: GCF_001598915.1. Classification (GTDB taxonomy): domain Bacteria; phylum Actinomycetota; class Actinomycetes; order Mycobacteriales; family Mycobacteriaceae; genus Williamsia; species Williamsia muralis. Next base: position 68,051 of record NZ_BDAP01000008.1, read on the forward strand.
TCGGCGATTGGCTGATTGCAAACGCGGTCAGTTCACTTCGAGGCGGGACGCGAAACCGGGATGGCTGAATGGCAGATCAGGTGAGAAGGCAACGCCTACTGTTGCGGCTGCACCGTTGATAATTCCCCACGTCGTCTCCGATAGGTGTGCGGCGAAATAGCTGTCGTTGACCCCTTGCTCACGACCGCTGTCAATCCACCACTGAGTCGCAGATAGCCCAGCACCCAGGATGGACGCCACTGCCAAGGGAATGATCGAGACATCTGCGTGAATACGTCGCAGACTTTCAGTGAATCGATCGGCGACAACCTCCATCACTGACCTCAATTGCTCAGCAACTCCACCATTTCCCGACCCCGAGTACTGAAACAAGTGATTCGCCATAAGGAAGCTGACGACCACGGGATGTTTCCCAACCAGCGCGACGTAGGACTGGACGGACGAGCGAATCATGTCGTCAACAGACGCATGCTCTTGCTCAGCAAGGATCGTGACTTGCGCCGACTCCCACATCAACTCACCGAGTTTCCCCGCCACCGCCCCGTTCAGTCCCGCTTTGTCGCCGAAGTAGCGGTACAGCTTCGGTTTGGACACGCCTGCCTCCGCAGCAATGTCGTCCATGCTCACGCCTACGCCATGGTGGTCGATTGCCCGTATGGCCGCATCGACTAATTCCGCTCGTCTTGCGATGCGATGGTCATCCCACCGGGTGCTGCGGGCATCACGCACCCGACGCTGTACCTGGGATGGCGCGGACGAAACGCGGCGGACGACTGACATTGTGGACACAATACTACCGAAAGCCCCCAAGTCATCAGCGGCCATCCGCGTCAGCCCATTGGCATCGTCAGTTCGCTATCAACGTTCAACCGTGGCTGCGTCCAATCGCGCCACCGCTTGGTTGAAATCGTTCGGCGCCTCCATGTTAATCATGTGACCGATCTGCGGCAACGCCACTAAATCATGCAACCGGCCGCCCTGCTGCAGCCGTTCGGCGAGATCAGTCGAATGAACCTCAGGTGTCAACTTGTCGGCAGAACCCACGATCACCGTCGTCGGCACAGCAAGCGAGTCAACTCCTTTGCTGACGTCGATGGAAGCCAGAACCTTCCCCCACATTCCCCGCACCGCAGGTGGGCAACGCAATACTATGCCGGAACACTCCGCTACAACGGCGGCCGACGCGTGCGGACCCATCGTCCCGTACTTTACCAACCGTCGGTTAAAACGAGTGTCGAGCATCTCCGGTCCCGCGACGGCGAGCCCAGCCGCGAAGCCCCGCTCGAGTGTGGCGCGGAATCGACGTGGCGACCTTATTAACGTTGATCTGCTAACCAACTGCGAGGGGCCAGTGCTCGCCAACACGGCACCGCGTGATGAGGCGCGCACAGAGTCCGGGTGCCCGGCAGCCCATCCCATGATGGACATCCCCCCCATACTGTGACCGATCACCAAGGCCTTACGACTCGAGGTCACGACCGCACGCAAGACAGCCTCAAGGTCGTCGCCGAGCAACGAGGAAGAGAATTGGGAGTGACCCCGGTCGCTCCAGCCATGTCCGCGTTGGTCATACACCACCACACGGTGTGTGCTGGCGAAGTGTTCGATCTGAGGTCGCCAGAACCGGCCCTGGCAAGCCCACCCGTGGCTAAACACCATTAGTGGCGCATCATCACCCAGCCCGTACTCCTCGACAAACAACCTCGTGCCGTCACTCGAGAGAACCTCCCGCGACCGCGCCGGCAATAGGCCAGCTCCCGAAGAGTCAGAGGTCATCGAAGCTCACCGTCACAGCGTCGGTGAGCGGAAGTGCCTGGCACGCGAGTCGCTCACCGTCCTCAATGTCGTCGTTGACGAGGATGTTGTTTTGCGCCATCTCGACATCGCCCTCGATGAGCTTGCAGACACACGCGCTGCATGCGCCCTCTCGACACGAGTACGGGGCGTTGTGCCCTCGTGAGAGCAGCACATCGAGCAGCGGTGTATTACGTGGCCATTCCGTGGTGATGCACTCTCCGTTGAGGTAAACCGTGGCGGTAGCCACACCCTCGTCGTCGCTGAGTCGACGCAGTGTGGCGGTGTCAAACGGGTCACCCGCCAGCGACTGGAACACCTCCCGATGTACATCCGAATGGTCCACTCCACACTCGGCGGCAGACCTTTCCACCAGATCCATGAAGGGGGAAGGGCCGCAGGTGAAGATCGACGACCCCTTGTGATCACGAATAATCTTCTCGACAGCCACAGATGTGGGGAGCCCGTTCTCCGACTCAAGCCAGTAGACCAAAGTGAACCGCTCGAGGAATTCGGATTTGATCTGCTGAAGCTGGCGCTCGTACATGACCGAATCGGCGTCACGGTTCGCGTAGAACAGGACGACTTCCCCACTGCCCGACACCAGTGCCGACTTGACCAGCGACAGCACCGGCGTGATGCCACTTCCGCCGGCGAAGAAGAGCATGTCGACGTCGAGGCTCTTAGCGGTAAACTTTCCCGACGGCGTAAGTACGGTCACCTCCATGCCGACGGAGACGTTGTCACACAACCAGTTCGACGCATATCCCCCAGCGGTGCGCTTCACCCCGATCTCGAGGCGGAAGTCATCGACATGAGGTGAACTGCTCAGCGAATAGCATCGTGCGACGTGGCCCGTCTGGTCCGACGGAATTTTTAGCGTAATGAACTGACCGGGTAGATGCTTGAAGTCGTCGACAATCTCGTCAGGCACTTCGAACGCGATGCTGACCGAGTCCTTGGTCTCCTGCACGACCTCCGACACGGTCAGCGTCCGCGATCGCGCGGTCGCGCCCGGCCGATTTTCCTGCTCGACGGTCATTTGATAATCCCCCGCTTTCGGGCCAATGCGTAGCCCGCACGTGAAACAGGCGCAGAGATGTCCTGGTAGCGCGGTCCCACAACGCGCGCGACAAAGTCGAAGCCCCGTGCGTCTGCGCCGATCAGCACTCGAGGTTTCTTCTTGTCCATTCCCTTGAGGATGGTGGACGCCGCTTTTTCCGGAGTGGTCCGGGCAATGTTGTTGAACATTGTGGCAATGGTGGCGGTATCTGCCCCCATATCGGATACACCTCGAGCGTTATTGACGATATTGGTTTTGACGCCGCCGGGGTGAACGCATGTCACTGTGACCGGATGCCGACTGATCTTCATCTCTTGGCGAAGCGCTTCGGTGAAGCCACGCACACCGAACTTGGCGGCGTTGTAGGCACTCTGGCTGGGAATACCGACCAGACCGAAGACGCTGGAAGTGTTGACAAGATGACCATCACCGGAGGCGATGAGATAGGGCAGGAAAGCCTTCGTCCCATTGACGACACCGCCGAAATTGATACCCATCAGCCAGTCAAAGTCCTCCCAAGACATGTCAACAACGTCGGCGCCGAGGGCGACGCCGGCATTGTTGAACACCATGTTCACGGACCCGAAAGATGACTGGACGCTTTCGGCGTAATCTTGGAAGGCAGCACGATCTGCCACGTCCAACACGGCGGTCTCGACTTTCGCCCGATGCGCGGTACGGCACATAGCCGCCGTCTCCGCGAGATGCACCTCGTCGACGTCGGACAAGGAAAGGCTGGCCCCGCGTGCGGCAAGTTGAAGCGCAAGGGACCGGCCGATCCCTGAAGCGGCTCCCGTGACGACTGCGACCTGATTCGCATAGTTATCTGTTGTCGAACTACTCACTGTTGAATACTCACTTCTCGATGACCTACGGCTGGGTTGTCAGGCGATCTCGTACTCGGCGGGCTTGAAGTCCTTCGTCGCTCGCCAGTACTGCCAGGTGAACCCGGGCCACACCGTACGGTTGACACCCTGCGAGTCCAGATACCAGCTCGTACACCCGCCGTTGGTCCATACCCCCTTGGCGAGCTTGTGCTGAATGTTCTTGTTGAAGTGTTCTTGAACCTCGGGCCGGACATCAACGCGCTGCGCTCCGCGACTGTCGACGGCGTCGATGGCCTTCATGATGTACTTGATCTGCTGCTCGATCATGAATACGACAGAGTTGTGCCCAAGACCTGTGTTGGGCCCGAGCAGGAAGAACAGGTTCGGGAAGCCCTCGGTGGTGATGCCGAGGTGGGTGTTGATACCCGTCCGATGCCAGTGCGACGGCAAGTCTTCGCCCCGGGCGCCCTTGAGCGCGAGTTGATCGAACCCGTCCGTGACATGGAACCCTGTGGCGTAAATGATCACATCTACAGGATGTGACACGCCGTCAGCGGTGACGATAGAATCCGCAGTGACCTTTTCAATCCGATCACTGATCACTGTCGTGTTGGGCGCGGCGAGTGCAGGGTAGTAGTCGTTCGATCCCAGGATGCGTTTGCATCCGATGCGGTAGGACGGCATCAGCTTTCTGCGTAGTTCGGGGTCGGCGATAGAACGTTCGATGTTCCATTTCGCCACTTTTTCGATGGGTCGCATAAGGTTGGAGTGGCCGTTGAGCCCGAAGGCTAGGCTCTCTGCGCCCCAGTAGACCGACCACCGAGCGAGGCGGCGAGTGATAGGGATCTTGCTGAGCAGGGTCCGAAGTGCCGTCGGCACTGCGAAGTTCTTGCGTGGAAGTACCCACGCCGGGGTTCGCTGGAAGACCGTGAGTGTGCCGGCCTCTTTCTGCACGAATGGCACGAACTGAATTGCGCTGGCACCGGTGCCAATGACGGCCACCCGCTTGCCCTGGAGATCCACCGTGTGGTCCCACTTTGCCGAATGGAATGCCTGGCCGGTGAAATCGTCGATTCCGGGGATGTTCGGATAGTTCGGGATGTGCAGGGCGCCGACACCGGACACGACGTACTGTGCGATGTACTCTCGGCCCGACTCGGTACGCAGGTGCCACCGCGATTCGGACTCGCTCCAGTATCCGGAGACCAATTTCTGCCCGAAATGGATCTTCTGAGTGACACCACGCTTGTTGGAGATCTCTTTCAGGTACTGCTCGATTTCGGGCTGCGAAGACCACACCTTCGACCAACTACCGCGGCTCTCGAACGAGTAGGAGTACATCAGTGACGGCACGTCGCATGCGCATCCTGGATAGGTGTTGTCGCGCCAGGTTCCACCGACAGAGTCGGCCTTTTCCAGCACGATGAAGTCGCTGTAGCCGCGCCGGCGGAGCTGCACGGCCATACCGAGGCCAGAGAAGCCGGTGCCGATGATGAGTACTTTGGTGATTATGGGCTCGGTTATTCCCGGGTCTGTCGCCGTGGCGGCGCGCGCCGCGCGCTTGGTGTTGGAGGACGGCATTGAGTGAAAAACTCCCTGATCAAATACAGCAGACGGACCTGCACGCGCGGGGACGCGTCGCAGGTGTGAGAATGTCATCCACCCGAGCCCGCGAACGGAGAAATTCGAACGTGGGGGTCGGGGATGAACTGGTGGCCGACGGGGCCAGGCTAAGGGTGTTAGCGCAGATCGTCGGGCAGGCTGCGCGTTGCGCGCCACATCGCCATCGTGAATTTCCCCTCCATCATCCCGGCCTCGTGGAAGAACCGGATCATAGGCTCGGACATGAACTGCAAATTGACGCGATAGTTCGGGCTCGTCTGCTGCGCCCACAGGCCGCGCACACGACTGATTCCGACAGCGGGGTACACCTTCGGATTGATAAGCAACGGGTACGCAAAGTTCGCAATGGCCGCCAGCGTGCCTCGATGCCAGGCGCGCGAGATGCGTCCGCGACGCTGCATCCCCTCCACCATTTCCAGCCGCGCGAAGGTGATGTGGCGGGCCTCTTCGAGAACGTGAATCTTCATGAGCTGGCGCAGCTGCGGCTGCATTTTCGGGTCATTCATCGCCTCGCGCTGAGCGCGGTCGAGTATCTCTTCGATGAGCAATGTCGCGCCGGATACAGACGGGCCGAGAGGCACAAAATGCAGAATCTTCGCGAAGCCCAAGAATCCCTTCGGCAACTTGTACGGCGCCAGCCCCGTCTTGTTGATCAACCGGGCAAACATCGTCGAGTGACGTGCCTCGTCGCCGATCTCGTTAAGGGCGTACAGGGCCCTTTGATCTGTCAGGGCGCCTTTGGCAGACATTCGGAGCAGCGCTGAGCTAAGCAGATTCTCTGCGTAGATACCGAAGCTGAGAATGCTGACAATTTCATGGCGCCCGAGTTCCACCTTCTGTTCATCGCTCATTTTCTCCCACAGCTTGGTGCCGTAGAGCGAGACACGATGCTCGGGCAGGAAGTACTTTCCCTCCTCCCAGGGCGAGTCCCAATCGATGTCGATCTCCGCGTCGTAGAACTTTTCAGCCGCCGCCCGCAGGAGTCGGCCGGCAGACCTTTGCATGTCGACGGGCTTGCGGGCACTGACGCGCGAAACCCCTTCCGTCGAAACGTCGGGCTTGATCTCAACATTCTGAACGGTCATGTGACACCTCCGTTGTGTTCCGGGCCGAGCTGAGTCTCGTCTTTATACCCGATACTCTGGGTACCCGATACTGCTAGTGTCGCTGCCAGTGTGTTCTTTTGTCAACGCTTGATGTGAAGAAAGTGAGCTTTACGTGTCTGACGACCACGACCTCGACTACTCCGGCGAGGGCACCTTGGTGTGCCGTGGCAAGGAGATTGCTGTCGGGGTGAAAATCAAAGGTTATTTTCAGCCTCTCAATGGCTTGTACACCTGGTACGGCAGGATCGACAAAAATGATGCGCTCGACACGCTCCTCGCGGGCAGGCGCACGGTTGCTGTCTTCGTGACACCAGAGGGCCGCGCCGAGTGCGTCGTGGGCGATCCTGATTTCTGGGACCGCTATCGCATTACGGGCACGAGCAGGCCGCCGTACCACATCCCCACCACCCTCGAAGACGTGGAGTCGATAGCAGAGAGTGAACATCACGGCTGACCGACCCGCGGAGCCGCCTGTGGGGGCGTGCCCCTACATCCCATGAGTCCGAGAGGAAGTTCGTACGTGGCCAGGTCGTCGATCGTTCACAACCGTCCATCAAGGCGTTCTGCCGGCACCGGTGAGTACAGCGCTCAACTGGAAAAGGTCGCCTGGTTCACGCTGCGGCGCAAGGGATTCGCGGCGTCGGTCTGGGTCGTGGTTGCGGTCGGCTTAGCGGTGCTATTCCCGCAGTTGGAGTCCGTGATCCGACAGCAGTCGGTGGACCCGATACCCGCGGGCGTACCGTCATTTCAGACGCTCGACCGGATGGGTGAGGCGTTCAATGAGAAGGGGGCCAAGACCACCGTCTTCGTCGCCATGGAGAACGACAGGGGTTTCTCGGACACCACCCGCGTCAGGTATGACGAATTGGTGACCGCACTGCGTGCGGACACGGAACACGTCATCGCAGTCCGCGATCTGCTCGGCGACCCGCTCACGGAGAGTCAGGCGCTGAGCAAAGACAGGAAGGCGTGGTATCTGCCTATCGGTGTCACGGGGACGTTGGGCGGACCGGACGCTGCCAACGCCGTGGAAGCGGTCCGTGACACCGCGAACGAGATCTTTGATGGTACCGACACAATTGTTCGGGTGACCGGTCCACCTGCCACGTTCACCGACCAGCTCGCGGTCGGTGAGTCCGATCTGGTCGTAATCACGATCGCCACGGTGCTGTTGATCGCAGGGATCCTGCTGGTCGTCTACCGATCGGTTTTCACCGCTCTCATGCCGCTGCTGGTGGTCGGCATGAGCCTGGCAGTGGGCCGCGGGGTGCTCTCGGGTCTGGGCGAATTGGGCATGCCCGTGTCTCAATTCACCTCGATGTTCATGACGGTAATTATCTTCGGCGCCGGAGTCGACTACTCCGTATTCCTTATAAGCCGGTATCACGAGGGCATCCGGGCGGGCGATGCCCCTGACGTGGCCATTGCGAACGCCACGGCAACGATCGGTCGCGTGGTGCTCGCGTCCGCAGCCACAGTTGCCTTTGCTTTCTTAGCGATGGCGTTCGCCAAGCTCAGCGTGTTCAACACGCTCGGCCCGGCGTGCGCGATCTCTATCGCCTTTGGCTTCCTGGCAACCGTCACTTTGCTGCCCCCCGTGCTGTCGTTCGCGGCGAAGCGTGGTGCGGGGCTACCTCGTCGTGACCTCACCAGGCGGTACTGGCATCGGGTGGGAACGGGGGTGATCCGGCGGCCGGTCCCGCTGCTCGCGGTGAGTCTAGTGGCACTGATCGCTCTCGGCCTTATCGCGACCACCATGACAATCACCTATGACGATCGGGAAGGTCAGCCGTCGGATACCGGAAGCAACGAGGGATACGCGCTGCTGAACCGGCATTTTGCCAAAGACACCATCATCTCCGAGTTCCTTCTGGTGGAGTCGAACAAAGACATGCGCACCGGCCAGGGACTGGCCGATCTTGAACAGATGGCGTCGCGCGTCGCGCAGACGCCCGGTGTCACCCGCGTCATCGGGGTGACTCGCCCGACGGGCGAGAAGCTTGAGCAGGCTGAGTTGTCATGGCAGAACGACCAGATCGGTAGTGGTATCACCGAACAGACCGGTGACGCACAGTCACGGAAGGGCGAACTGGAGCTACTGAGGACCGGGTCCTCACAACTCGCCGACGGTCTTGCTTTGCTGAACGAACAAATCACCACCAACCTCGCGCCGCTGTCGGGGTTGCTCGAGCAGGCCTCGTCGGCCGGCGAGGAACTCAGCCAGTATCGTCCGCTCGTCGATCAGCTGGCTGCTGCGGCGCCCGCACTCGATGAGTTCTCCCAACAAGCTCCTGAACTGTCTCGAGTGGCACGACAGGCACAGTCGGCTGCCGACTCCGTCGCACCTGCGTTGAGTGCACTCGATGCTCCCTGGTGCGTTCAGATCCCGCAGTGTTCGGCCTTGCAGGCACAGACCTCGGATATCCGCGCATTGGCCGACAACCAGTCCCTCGGTCGTTTCGCGGACTTCGCTACCCAGCTCGGTGGAGTTGAGGGCCCGGGAACGGCGGACCTCGCGCAGTTGCAGAGCTCATTGAACGTCCTCGACTCCGCGCTGCAGACGATCAACGGCCAGGACCTCGGCAGTCGGTTGTCACAGCTCCAGACGGGCGTCCGAGCGCTCGCCGACGGGTCCCGACAGCTTTCCGGCGGTGTGAGCGCATTGGTGGACAGCAACCTGCAACTGCTGGCGGGCCTGTCTCAAGTGGCCGCCCAGCTACGCGCGCCCGCCCGGGACATCGGCAACTCTGACTCGGCAACGGGGTTCTACCTACCCGCCGACGCGTTCAAGGATCAGCAGTTCAGCCAAGTGGCGCGCCAGTTCATCTCGCCGGATGGCAAGACTGCTCGCTTTGTAGTGCAGACCGCCTACGATCCGTATACCGCGGATGCTATGACGTTGGCGAACAGTCTGTCGAAGGTGGCCGAGGACGCCATGCCGAACACCACGCTGCAGGGTGCGCGCGCATCTGTCGCCGGGTTCCCGGCGATCAACGCCGACATCCAACGACTTCTGGCGTACGATTTCAAGTTACTCGGATTCGGAACGCTCCTGATAGTCGGCTTGATCCTAATGCTCTTACTCAGGGCGATCGTCGCACCGATCTATCTACTGGCCACCGTTGTACTCAACTACGCAGCCGCTCTGGGCATCGGTGTCCTTGTCCTCCAACACATTTTCGGCAATGAAATAGCGTGGCCCGTCCCGCTGGTGTCCTTTATCGTCCTGGTTGCAGTGGGGGCCGACTACAACATGCTGTTGGTTTCCCGGCTCAGAGAGGAATCGACGGCCAATGTCCGGCTCGGAGTGCTACGCACCGTTGCATACACCGGCTCGGTCATCACCTCGGCCGGTTTGATTTTCGCGGCGAGCATGTTCGGACTCATGCTGGGATCGATCGACGTGATGGTCCAGATCGGCTTTATCATCGGTATCGGGTTACTCCTGGACACCTTTCTCGTTCGCACTATTGTCGTCCCTGCGCTGGCAGCATTGCTCGGTGAGGCGAGCTGGTGGCCAGGGCGGCTGCACCGCGCGGCCGTGAGCCGGGATTCCACCGAGGTAGGACCCTATGCCAGAGGACCTTTGACGACGTCTAATCGCTGATGGCGGGGTGAATCTACATCAGGCGCGCGAGGGTTGACAGGAACTCTCGGTTCCTGCTGTGAAACGGACCCACGATCAATTGCCCATTCTCGCTAACGCTTTCGCTACACCCGTGCCGTGGTGCTCGGTAGCAGTGTGAGTCATCGCTGCGGACGCCTGGCCTGAGTACTTCTAAGCGCACCGGCCCGGGCCGAGGCGGTGAACACCAGACGGCGGCGGTTCAGCGAACCGCCGCCGTCAGCGAGAAACGTGTTCAGTTCGGCACGACGACCAGACTCCCGTCGGCATGTTGGGAACGCAAAGCTCTTTTGTCGAACTTGCCCACGCTGGTGCGGGGCACCTGGTCCACGAACGCCCAGTTCTTGGGAATCCACCAACGAGGGATCTCGTCGGGGCAATTCTCGAGGAACCACTGGCCGAGTTGATCGGCGGTAACCTCGCTGCCGTGCGTCCGGACGACCACGGCTAGGGCCGTCTCCTGCCATCGATCGTGAGGGATAGCGATCACGGCAGCCTCGGCCACCTGAGGATGGCCCATTATGGTGTTCTCGAGCTCCACCGATGAGACCCACTCGCCACCCGACTTGATGACGTCCTTCGTTCGATCGGTGAGCGTCAAATAACCGTCTTGGCTGATGTGGCCAACGTCGCCGGTTCGCAGCCAGCCGTCACGGAAGTTGTCGCTGTCTTCGTCCATGTTGTAATAGCTACCGGTGATCCACGGCCCCCTCACTTCCAATTCCCCCACGGACCTGTCGTCACGTGGAACCGGCATACCTGCCTCGTCGGTAAGACGCATCTCAACGCCACAGATGGCACGGCCCTGACGCTTGCGATACGACATATCGGATTCCGATGCGACACCGGCCGGTGGTCGACTCACCGCGGCGAGTGGCGAAGTTTCCGTCATCCCCCACGCTTGGATAATCGGGACGCCGAACCTGTCCGCGAATCCCTCGATCAACGACTGCGGCACCGCCGCACCCCCGCAGGCGACCAGACTGATCGACGACAAATCCAGGTCGGGGTGCGATGACCCAAACTGCAATAGATCGTTCCAGATGGTCGGAACGGCACCCGCTTTCGTGGGCCGATGTGTCTGAATCATGTCCGCCAGAGGAGCCGCTTGCAGGAATCGGTCGGGCAGAAGCAAGTCGGCACCCGCCATAAGGGCCGCATAGGGGAGGCCCCAGGCACTGGCGTGGAACATCGGCACCACGGGCAGGACTCGGTCACCTTCCTCCACGGCGAGCGCATTGCCGGTACAGGCTGCCATCGAGTGAAGGAACACCGAACGGTGGCTGTAGACAACGCCTTTGGGGTCTCCCGTGGTTCCGCTGGTGTAGCACATAGCCGCCGCCGATCTCTCATCGGGTTCTGCCCACGGAAAGGCCGGGGACTCCGCAGCGAGCGCGTCCTCATAACGAATGATTTCGACGCCGTTGCCCTCCAGCGCCGACACCTCCCCACCGCCGGCGACGAACACGACACGTACGGTCGACAGGCCCGGCAGCAGCGGCGCCAGCAACGGCACCAGCGAACTATCCGTAATGATGACCCGGTCCTCAGCGTGGTTCGCGATGAACGACAGTTGGGACGCAGACAACCGCAGATTCAGGGTGTGCAGGACGGCACCCATGGCGGGAACCGCAGCGTACGCCTCGAGGTGCTCCTGATTGTTCCACAGCAAAGTGGCGACCCGGTCATCGTCGCCCACACCGGCACGACGCAGAGCATTGGCCAGCTGCCCGCAGCGTTCCTCAAGGGGCCCGTAAGTCGTGGTTCGAGCCGGTTCGGCGCCGCCGTAGGTGATCACCTGCCTGCCGGCGTGATTCGTCGCGACGTGGCGAAGGATCGACGACACCGTCAAAGGTACGTCCTGCATCGTGCTCTTCATGAATAGAAATACTCCTTCTGCGGCACAGCCGCCTTATTCAGCTGGGCCGTAGTCCTGGATCTGCCAGCTCCCAGCCGTTTTCGACACAATTACCTTTAACAACGTCGGCAGTTCACTCGGTTGTGGGTTCTGCACGTTCTGCGTCTTCTGGCTCGCGAAGACCATCACCGTGTACTCGCCGTCGGTGTCACCGGTGACGCTGGTGGCCAGAACGCGGCCCGACGCTTGCACCTGGGCTTGCTGCATGATTTGCGTCAGCGTCGGTCGAACCTCGTCGTAGCGCTTGATAAGCGCCTCACCTGCGTTCTCCTTGACCGCTGCAAAAAAGGCGTCGGTGTTTTCGTAGCTGTAGGTCAGGGACTTGGTCGTGTAATCCGAGGCGGCCTCCGCCGCCGCGGCCCGTTGCGCGGCTTCGTTTTCCAATGTCGACTTCGCGTCGTCGGCCTCGAGGTAGAGGTAGGCGAACACGCCGACCAGCACAGCGAGCACCACGATCACGGCCGAAACGGCCACGGCAGCACGTGATTGCGGCAATGCTGACCAGCGCCGCGCACTCGGCGAGAGGGGGGCGACGTCGCTGTCGTCAACCCCCGCCGTGGCTACAGAAGCAGTTGGGGCGTTTTCGTCCACCAGTAGATCGCCATCCGTCGTCGCTGCTGCCGAGCCGTCCTCGACCTCAGTGGGCTCAGTAGGCGGATTGGTCTGCTCGTCATTTGTCATCTGGACCTTCTTGTTACTTGCGGTGGATAGTCGCTCGCGGACAAGTCGTCATCGTGGTGACTGCGACACCGTGATGGGGACCTCGGCACGACCTGGTCGCGACGTCGGGAAGGTTCGGGCGAGGAGGTCGCCGATCGATCCGAAGTCGACGTAGGTGTCCGCGACCTTCTCGGTCGCCGGTTTCACCGCACGGGTGATCGTCAGCAGATCCGGCTGCAGGATCTGGATATAGCCGCTGAGCTTTTCCACAAGCTTCAACACGGGAGGCCACTTGTCGTACGAGGTGGTTGTGAACTCGATGAACGCCCGCTGAATTCTCGCCAATCCGTTCACGGCGTCAGGGGTACGCACAGCTGCCTCAGTGAGGACGTCCCCGACGTTGGACATGAGGCCGAGCAGGAACTCGGCGTTGTCCGCGGTCACCCGGACGGACCCATCCTTGCCGACGAAATCGACTAGGCGGTACATCATGTCGCCGATCATGTCGAGGTCTCCCTGCTGTCCGGCGACGGCCTCGGCGACGGTCTTGTTGATGGACTCGATCGATGCTGGGTCGAGCCCATCTGCCACTGCAGCCATCTTCGGCAACACCTGGGGCACCGATTGCGACACGTGCACCGCCTCAGCGGGCACCACGTCTCCGTTGCGGAAGTACCCGCTGGTAGCCGTGCCCGCGGGCACGAAGTTGATGTACTGTTCCCCCGCAAGTGACAGATTCTGGATAGACATCACACTGTCCTGGGGAATCTTGTTATCGGAATCGATCGCCATCTCGACCTTAAGTGCCGAATCCACGACGTTGATGGAGGCCACCCTTCCGACGGGTATCCCCCGCACCATCACCGGCGACGTGTCCAGCAGACCGCCCGAGCTGTCGATGAAGGCGGTTAACGAGTACTCGGAGCGGGTGGGGTTCACGCGAGCCACGCCGACGACAAGGTAGCCAAGCCCTACAACGAACACGACGGCCAAAGCCACCATAGATATGAGCGTGCTGCTGCGGTTCACGGCATCATTCCGATCGATTTCAACACGGTAATAAACGATTCGGCGTCCCGCCGCGCCAGGTTCCGGCCATCGATGGAGATGTCCGAAAGGTTGATGTCGGGCGACCCCACGAATGGAATCAGTTTGTCGCGGATGACGCGTGTTGCCTGCTCCGTGAAGGACTTTGAGTAAATGTCGGAGTTGGCGATCGAAGCAATCACCGGGGCGATCGCAGCCACCGACTCCTTGATGCGTGAGTACTCCGGATCCACGATCCTGCCCGCGGCCACAGCGAAATCACGCAAGTTGGCGATGAGTAACGCGACGTCGATCAGGGAGTAGCCGAGGCCATAAAAGTTGCGTCCACCCTTAGTCAGCATCCGGTCGATTCCCGATGGATCAGCCAAGATCACCTTCAGAGTCCGATCAGCCGACCTCAACACTACGTCGAGCTTGTCAGTGTTCGAGGAGACCTCCGAAACGGTCTCCAGCGTTGTCCGATACAGGGCGTCGAATTCCTGCGGGTCCTTGGGGAACGTGGTGTTCAATGTCGAGATGGCGGTGTGGATCTTGTCGAGCTCACCGCCGCCGAGGACATTCGCCATTCCGCGCATGACGTCCTCGACATTTGCTGCCGGCTCGGTCCGTGCCAGCGGGATCACCGAACCCGACCGCAGCAAGGCACCCGTCGACGGCTCGGCTGGGGGAAGGATGGCAACGTAGATCTCACCGAGGAGAGTGTCTTGACGCAGTTCGGCTCGCGATTCGCCCGGCAGCTGAGTCTTGTGATCGATGCGAGCTTTGACGACCGCATGCCCGTTCTCGTACGTGACATCTTCGACGGTTCCGACGCTGATCCCCTCCGACAGGACTTTAGCGAGGGCTGGCAGGTTGAGTGCGCTGGTGAACTCCATCTGGATGTCGTAGCCGTTGCCGTCGGAGGTCCCTATGGTCGGCGGATTGTCGGCGTTGATCCCACATGACGTGACGAACACCATCGCTGCCATCAGTGCGACTATCGTGGGTCCGAGGCGTGCCCGGTTGACCGAGATCATCAGGCCCCTCCACCCATCATCCCGGCGATCGTTTTTGATGCATCGCCGGGCCTGCAGACGCCGTTTGCCACTGGCGCGGCGCAGCCACTGACGAGGCTTCGCAAAGGCAGCGACACTGCGAACGCCTGCACGATCGACTTGGCATCGGGGTGTTTGACGATGAGGTCTGCCGTGCGGGCTGCTACTGCTGCCATCATGTCCGGCTGCTCTCCCATGCCGGCGATGAGCGGAACGGCAGCATCACCGATCGCGAATACCGGGGGGCCGAAATCTGTTGCGAGCCGCGAGAGAATCGGTACGAACGTCCCCGCGTACTCGACTGCTGCACCGAACGTCTGGCCGAACGCGACGATGACATTGATGGCACCGACGAAGTTGTCGAAGAGGGCGGTCAGCTCTTTGTCGTTCTCGGTTGCCACCCCCGTCAGTGTTGCGAGGTTCCCGACGATCCTGCGAATCTGTCCATCCCGCTTGGCCGGGTCGTTGATGAGCGTGGCAGAGTCCTTGATGATCCCGGCCACGTCGCCCTGTGTCCCTTCCAGATTGCGGGAGACGAGCTTGAGGGACTGCAGGACGGCGTCGGTGTTTCTACCGTTGTCCTTGACCAGGTCCTCGGACAAGTTGCTGATCGAGTCGAGCGTCTGACTGACGCCTAGCGGGGTTCTCGTCTTACTCAACGAAATGCACTGATTCGTCTCGTATCGGGCTCCACCGGAGTACGGCTTGGTGAACTCTATCTGACGTTCGGTCACGATGGATGTCGACACCATAGTCGCGCCGACGTCGGCGGACAGCGGCACGCTCTTGTCGACCCGCATCTCGACCCTTACACCGGACTGACCTTTATTCTGTTGCACCCCAACGACGCTGCCCACCTTCTTGCCGAGCATGGCGACTGCGTTGCCTTCGAAGAGGCCCGATGCATCGGTGAACTCTGCGCACAAGGCACGCGTGTCGTCGGACGCTGTCCGCCCTATCCCGATACCAGCGATGACCACAACCACCACGGCGATCAAGAGCAGCAGCCTCCGGACCCAGGTGGTCAACATTTGTCGTCACCACTCGGAATGCACACACGAACCTCTGGTTCTGTGGTGGCCGGCGCACCCACCGGCGCTGCCTGGAGGAGTACGCCGAGGCGCTGAGTGATCTGATCGACCTGTGTTAGGGCATTGGAGTAGCCCGGCAGCTCTGTCGACACCTTGTCCAGGAGCGTCTTGAACTGTTGCACGGACGGTTCGATCCCATCGCGGTACGCCACGAGCGGCCTCGTCAGAAGTTTGAACAGACGCCTGAGGTAGTCGAACCCGTCGCGGACGTTCTGGATATCAGGTCCCAGAGTGCTGGCCAGGAAGCTGAGTTGACGGAGAAAGTCGACCAGCACCTGCTTTTGGTCGGCGAAAGCTTCGACGTATTCATCGGACAGAGCGACCGTTTTGTCGAGCTGACCGTACTGTCGCTCTAGGAGGTCCATCAGACTGCTGGTGTTCCTCAGTGCGTCGGGAATGTTTGTGTTGCCGTCGGAGAACGCATTCTGCAGCAGTGTTGCGGTTTGACGGAGATCGACGCCGTTCACATCACGAAACACCGGCGTCGTCGTCTCCAGCGTGTTCGAGATGTCGTAAGTACTCGATGTCTGAACAAGGGGGATTGCCCCCGAGAGCGCGGTCGGTCCTGACCCTGGGTCCAGATCGAGAACTCGCCCGCCGATCGGCGTGATCAGGCGAACCGCTGCGGTAGCGTCCGAACGGACCGATACCGAGTCGTCGAGTCGAAATTTGACTGTGATGAACGTTCCTGTGAGGTCCACCGACGACACCTTCCCTTGTCTTATCCCCGCTATACGCACCTGATTACCCGACTCCAGCCCGCCGGTGTTGACCAGCTGGGCCGAGTACACTTTTTGGCCGGGCGGTGCGATATACACGGCCCCTGCGATCACCAGACCGACCACCACGGTCACCACCACCACACCGGCGACGATGAGGTCGCGCCTGCGTTCAGGCTGGTGATGCGATCGATTTCGACTAAACAACCTCACTTACACACCACCAATCGTTGCCCCATAAGCGCGATCCTCGCTGTATCCGGCAGAGGCAGAGGACCTTTCGAACATCGCGCCTCGCTCGGCGTGGAGTTCGTCGCAGCGGCCAGCGAGTCCATAAGGGGCTTGAGCAGTACCGCGCCGTTGAGTAGACCCTCCAACTCCCCGGGTTCTCGCGTCAGACGCTGATAAATCGTCGCGAAACTCTGGTCGTACGTTGACTCAAGTTGCTCGCCGGTGATGACCGTCTTCGACATGGACCGGTTGACCTCGCGTAGCGACTCTCGCAGCCGGTCACTCACGCGGCTGAAGGCGTCGACGATCGATCCCAGCTTGTCGACAAGTTCGACCATCTCCGCCGAGCGGCCTTCGAGCTGGTCGGAGACCTGGCCAAGGCTCGTCACAATATTCGTGATGATCTCAGACCGCTGGTTCCCGTAGGCAGTGATGTTGGCGACCTGCTTCAAAACAGGCGATATGCCCCTTCCATCACCTTGAGCAACGCGCAACAAATTGGACTGCAGTTCATTGATCTCGTCGGCATTAAGCGTGTCGAACACCGGCTTGAACCCGTTGAACAAGGTGGACACATCAAATGAGGGAACGGTCTTGTCGAGCGCCACCTGTGTGAGTGCCCCCTGTGTTTTTCCCTGTGCCGCACCGATCAATTCGACATATCGCTGTCCGAGAAGATTCTGATACCGCACGGCGGCGGTGGTGTTCGATGTGATCGTGACGTCGTCGTTCAGTTGGAAATGAACGACCGCCGTGGGTCCTTTCAGGTCGATCGCCGTCACATAACCGACCTTGACTCCCGCCAACCGCACACCGTCGCGAGGCTTGAGCCCGGATGCATCGGAGAAGACCGCAGATCGTTCAGAACTCGGTCCGTCCGAGCTGGGTTCGAGGATGGCGATGATCACGTAGGTGAGAACGCCGATGACTGCGGCGAACGCAACGATCTTGATGATGGTGGGAGTTAACGACTTCATCTACCTCGGTCCTCCTGCTGCAAGCGCGCTCTGCAGCGCAGGTGACGTCTGCACTACCAGGGCGACCTGAAGCTGTACTCGCTCGCCGACCTGCGGCGTGGCTTTGTCGATGCTGTCCAAGATTTGCGGGATGGTGTACACGGTTCGCACCAGCCCCGATGCCGACCTGGCGACCGGCCTCGCCAGATCGAGACCCACGTCCAGTAGTGAACTCAACGCCGGATAGTTTTTGCTCAACAGTCCCCCGAGTCCGCCGAACAAGACCGCGCCGGTGTCGTTGAGGTTGCCCTTTGTCTGTTTGATGGCTTCGTCAGTGGCGAAGAAATCAGCGACGTCAACGTTTATCAGAATGCCTGGAACGAACGGCGTCATGAAATCGGCTACACCCTGGGACAGATCTGCTGCGATCGCCAAATCCTGGCCCACTGGCCGCTGTTGAACGTCCCGAGTGATCTGTGCAATCTGGAACATGAGCTTGCCGGCGTCGGCAAACGTTTGGGAATCATCGACAACAAACTTAACCACGGAATTGAACGCCGGCTGATCGAGAGCATTGACAAGCTTGGAAAGCTTACGAATCAGTGTCGAAACCGACGTTTGTTCGGACTGCTGCTTGTTGACATAGACACTGCCGCCATCACTGATTAACTCTCCCCGTCCGGGGTCAACAATCTCCAGTGCCGTTGGCCCCAGCGCGCTGGCAGACGTGTAATTCACCGCCAGGCCCTGACGCAACCGGATGTCGTCGTTAGCTCCGGTGAGCTCAATTCTCACAGATGTGCTTTGGTCGCGCACCGACACCGAGGACACCTTGCCCACGGTAAAGCCCCGATACTTCACCTCCGATCCGCCCTTCAGCCCGTCACCAATCGCGTCGGTGGTTATCGTCACTGTCTTGCTGTCTACAAATTTTCCGGTTGCGTTTCCCACCAGAAAATAGGCGGCAACCACCACGACGACCAGGACACCGATCCCACGCAGGGTCAAATTTGTTATTGATGGCGCGCGCCCTGACGGATCTTTATAAACAGCCACTTCAACCCCTACCCCGAAATCCTGACGCCCGAATCGAAGCCCCACATCAGCAGGGTCAAGATCATGTCCTCCACAACAATGATGATGAGACTGCTACGGATCGCTCGACCAGACGCGCGGCCGACGCCCTCTGCTCCACCGGTGGCGTAGAAACCCTGGTAGCTGTGGACGATGACGACCGATACTACGAAAATGAGGACCTTGATGACCGAGAACACCAGATCCTGCGGTTTGAGGAACGCATTGAAATAGAAGTCGTAGGTGCCACCTGACTGGCCGTGCAGAAGGATGACGACCAGCTTGGCTGCGGCGAAACTGAGTATCAGCGTCACGATGTAGAGCGGGATGATGGTGGTGATCGCTGCAACCACGCGCGTGCTGACGACATATGGAATCGGCCGCACCGCCATCGATTCGAGTGCGTCTATCTCTTCGGCGATGCGCATCGATCCGATCTCCGCAGTGAGACGACAGCCGGCCTGGGCTGCGAAGCCGATCGCGGCGATAATCGGTGCCAACTCCCGAGTGTTGGCGTACGACGAGATGAACCCGGTAAGAGATCCCATCCCCACCAGGTCCAGCGAGGCGTAACCCTGGATGCCGATGGATGCCCCGACAGCCATTCCGAGAATGACAAGCACGACTGCGGTACCCCCGCCGACCAGAATAGCGCCTCGCCCCCAGGCAAACTCCTGTATGTACAAGAGCGTCTGTCGTCGATATGTGGTCGCGACGTGGCGGATTCCGGCCACGGTGTCAAAGGTGAACGTGGTGATGTGCCCGAGTTGTGCGGGGACTTCGGCGAGGGGCGTCACAGAACGAGCGATCGGACGAGTGACAGAAGTCAAGCGGGTGGAAGGTACTGCGGTCACGTATTCTCCGTCATCCGATGGTCTGCGGGACGAACATGATCGTTAGCTGGGTGATGAATACGTTGATGACGAAGCACGCCACCACCCCCAGAACTACGGTGGCGTTGACAGATTGGGCCACACCCTTCGGGCCGCCTTTTGTGGACAGACCCCGGTGACATGCGATTGCCACGACAACGAGACCGAATACCAACGACTTGACCAGTGCCACAAGGATGTCCGCCGATGACGCGAACGAGGCGAACGAGGCGACGTAACTTCCGGGCGTGATGCCTTGGACGTTGACGCTCAGGATGTAGCCGGCCACGAGGCCGGTAAACACGATGAGCATGCACAACATTGGAGCGACGATGAGAACCGCGACGAACCGCGGTGCGACGACTCGACGGGTCGGATTGAGTCCGAGAGTTTCCATAGCATCGATTTCTTCACGGACGGTCCGTGCGCCAAGGTCAGAGGCGATGGCCGACCCTGCCGCACCACCGAGCAGTAGGGCTGTGACGATCGGTGCCCCCTGCTGAATGATCCCGAGTCCACCAGCGGCTCCGGCGATCGACGTGGCCCCGACCTGCTGGGTCAGACTTCCGACCTGCACCGAGACGATGACGCCGAACGGAATTGCCACCAGGATCGCCGGCAACGTCGTGACGGTGATGACGAACCAGGTCTGTGTGACAACCTCCCGAAAAGGAAACCGTCCGGTGACAATGTCGCGCACGGCCCACCGCAGTGCCTGGCCGGCGAGGGCAATCGTATTTCCGAAGGTCGCAAGACTGTCTGTCGCACGACCAGCAAGTTCCGTAGCGATACTGATTCTCCTTCACCTTGCTGAACATCCCACCGCGATGGGTGTTCGCACGGTACCAGGTACTTGCAGTACTCCATTCGCGGTTTGGATATTTCTGCCCGAACTAACCAGCCGCACGACGGAACACCGGCCCCGTTGACCCTCGATGACGCACCGACCCGTCCCTGTGTGCGGCAGTGGCTCTGCGGGGCTGGCAGGTCTGCTCCGAGTTCGTTATTTCGGTTGAGCACGACCGGGCTGACCTAAAGCATCGGATGCACGCGTGTTCGTGTGAGCAGCGCGTAACGTAGGGTCGCCCGCCGGTTCTGAGTTCGACTTTTCAGGTCCCCTCGTTGCAAGCCGGGACCTGTGGCCACAGCGGTCCACGTTTACATTCTTTGATCGCCAGCGCTCGCCTGACGTACAGAGATCGACACTTTGTGCCGTCAGGCATGTAAATCACCTGCAGCACAACTTTGTTCGGGGAAAAGATGCGGAATCGGTTCCGGCTGCGCTGGATTCGCTAGTGAAGCCAGCGGCAGCGATCGCGCCGACAGACAGCGTTTGCACCCCAGCGGACGGCGGGCACTGGTGCTGCGGGGCCTCGTGATCTACGGTTCCACCCATGGTGACAGTAGCCGTGAAATACGTGCCAGCCCGAGTCGCGCATACAGCTTTACAACGGCCACGCACGCCGGTCGAGCTCGTCAACACACTTCGCACCAGATCGCCGGCTAGACGGTTACAAAACTTGACCGTCCTCGTCACTGGCTCGTCGTCGGGCATCGGCGCTGCGGCAGCTGAAGAGTTCGCCCGTCGTGGAGCCCACGTCCTGACGGTGGCGCGTCGTGCCGACAGCCTCGACGAACTCGTCACGCGTATCCGGGCCGCGGGCGGCTATGCCGACACCTGTCCGGCGGATCTCTCCGATACCGACGACACAGCTCGCTTGATCCAGTACGTGCTCGAGGAATACGGCTGCCCGGACATCGTCGTGAACAACGCCGGGCGGTCGATTCGCCGCGAGGTCCTCGACTCGACTGATCGGCTACACGATTATCAGCGCACCATGGCGGTCAACTACTTCGGTCCCGTGCAACTGACGTTAGGGTTCCTACCTGCCATGAAGGAGCGTGGCAGCGGTCACTTCATCAACGTGTCCACCTGGGGTATCCCGATGGGCGCCATGCCGAAGTTCTCGGCATACGCGGGATCGAAGGCCGCGATTACCGCTTTCGGACGCAGCATAGCGTCGGAGTTGCGCGGCACAGGGGTCTCTGTGACGACAGTCTTTTTCCCGCTCGTCCGGACACCGATGATCGAGCCCACCGACGAATACCACCACACTCCCGCGCTCACTGCGGCTGAAGCTGCGGCCTGGCTTGTGCACGCGGCTGTGTACCGCGATCTGGAGGTCATGCCGCGAGTGGCACGGCTTCTCCGACAAGTGGGCGCGGCATCATCGAGAATCGCGGACGGGCTTGTAGAACGCAATGCGCCCTGACGTGTGTGCCCCAGATAGTGGCCCCGGCGAGGTGATTAACTTGCTCGGGGGCCGATATGCGCGGACACGGGATAGCTGACTCATTCGGTGCGATCCACCGGAGCCGCCGAGACCGTCTTGGCTTTCCCGGTGAGCGACGCACACTGCGCTGACGTAGGTGTCGTGGAGATTGTCGGCGAGCTGGGGATCGAGGCCGCTTTCGGAGAGCGCGTCGGCCACCATTGCTGTGGTGACGTCGGCGCTCTGGTGGTGCACACGCTGCCCCGGGGCGGTGTAGATCGGTCCGAGTGCGCTGTCGCCGGTCTTGTCATGTGCAGCGGCAAAGACACGACGCAGCCTGCGAGAGACCTCTATGTGGTGCTGTTGCTGGTGCTCGGGAACATCTGCGCCCTCGTTGAGCACTGCCAAACTCATTTGCTGCCAATCAATCTCGATGTCGGCGCCGCGCGGCGTTGAGCAGCCACCGTGAGGCGGCCAAGGCGAACGGGCATGCCGGGTCAAGATAGAATGTCCCTGCGCTCATAGGTACTCGTTGCGGTCGCGGACTGTTGGACGTGTTTGCTCACGTGGAGGCTATGGCTTCCAATGCGGCGATAGCGGCCGAGAGTTTGGCTGACGCGTCGGTGGCCACCGGTGCAAGTTCGGCTTCCCCGGAGACCTCGACCATCAGGTCGGGATTCATCGCTTCGACGATCTCGTTTGATCGATTGGTGGCGTCGGTGCGGACCACGACATTGCAGGGCAACAGCAGACCGATCTGCCGATTGACTCCCAGAGCGCGATGAGCCAATGGTGGATTACAAGCCCCCAGGATCAGGTAATTTTCCATGTCCACATCGAGCTTTGTTTTCAGGGTGTCTTTGACGTTGATCTCGGTGAGGATCCCAAAACCCTGATCGGCCAATGCGGCGCGGGTTCGTGCGACCGCCTCGTCGAACGGGAGGTTGAGGACGGTGGAGATTGCCAGTGACATAACAGCTTTCCTTCAGGGCGGGTTGAACGTGATCGGATTTAGCGGAGGTCGGCGCGGCGTTGTAGTCCCAGGCGGTGCATCAGCAGGCTGGCCGGGCACCAGCCCACGGCGGCGAAGAGCAGCAGGTTCACCGCTACGAAGGCGGTCAGCACCAGCCACCAGCTCGACACACCGGCCGCCAGGGCCACGCTGAGGAGAATCATCAATCCCGCGAGCAGTGGCACCGCTCGTTCGACGGTCCACGTAGGTGCGGTTGTTCGACTGTTCATCGCGCCCTTGACCGCAGCCGAACTGGAGAAACTGTTCCTAGCCCTAGCCTAACCAGGCTGGCCAAGCGTTGGCGCCCAGCATGGCCTTGACCTTTTGCGACGGAACGACCCAACATTATGAAAGTGCCCAAGCTAAGAGCCTCGTGTCGCAAGTCCGCGCTTTCTACAATGCCGGACTTTTCGGAGCACCGCGCCTCAGCGATCGACATCGGCGAGGTGGCACGGGGTTCGCAGTTAAGAATCTTCGAGCTGCGCACGCAGCGCGACGAAATGAACAGCCGGATCAAGCGTTCGCACCCCCCGCCTTCGGTCGTTCTTGAAGCAAGTTGGGCGAGGGGGCAGAACTCGTAGGAGCTGTTCAACACGGAGAAGTCTATCGACGGGTCACCAATCGTAGCGTAGTACAAGATGTTTGGCCTAGTCGTCGCAAACTTCCCTCCGTCTCGGGCGGGAGCGGAGCAGCGACACTGGACCTTTGCGCTGTCGGGATCGGACGGTAAATCCGTTGGCGCCGCTCGATATACTGAGTTCAATGTGTGGAGGTCACCCATGAATGGTCGATGTCTGTTGCGAGGCAGCGCGCCACTTTGAGCCCGGTCGAAGACCAGTTCCGTTCAGGCGGTGAGGAATTCGCGTGTGCGCAATGTGCTCGGGCAGAATAGTCCAGGGTCATACGCACCGGGGTGTGTGCGGGATAGTACTGAGGTCAGCGTGCTATTGCACTCAGCGAGCTCGAAGCGGACTCAAGGGACTCGACTAGGTTCAGTTCGAGCTCTGGCATACGGCCGGCCGACATGGCCACTGTTTCCGCGCGAGCTTGCGCGTCGATTTCGCGTTGGACCCCCGCACGTGCGGTGTCGGTCCATGCCTGTGCACAACGGTCGGCGGCCACGGCGAGGTCTGCTGTTGCGGGGTCGCCGGTCAGGCGCGCGATGTCGGCACATCCGTCGGCGAGCAAGCGGCGGAACAGTCCTCCGCCAGTCCCTGCTTTTTCGATGAAGGCGCTTAGGCTGAACAGGAATATCTCGAGCTGGTCTACGGGGAGGTCGGTCCAAATCGGGATGTCGGCCGCGAGTTGAGCGGCCGCAGCTAGGCCTTCGGCGCCCTCGGCCGTTGCAGTCGGGTCGACGATTCCTGGCTGTGACGGGTGCCGCATGCTGGCGGCCGATTGGCTAAACGCTTCTGCTGCCACTTGCGCCAAGTCTGGCAGTTCGTCTGACCACGTGATGCGGTACGTGCAGTGGCGTGTCGGTTGCGGAAAGGATGTCGAGGATCGAGCGCGCGCCAGTGCCTCGAGTGGGACCTGCTGCACCTCGGCGCGGTCATTGTCTACGACGTAGGCGATACCTCTAGCCTCGTCGTAGCCGATAATCACGATGTCGTGTCGACTCATCTGTAGCTGGACCCGCAGGTATGGCAGCTCGGCGATGTCGCCCCATATGAGACTGGGTCTGCCTGTGTCGATCTCGTCGCGGATCCACGACCATCCTTCCTCGGGGTCGTCGGTGGTAAGCATTTGGACCTTCGCACCGAGGCGGCGGGGCAGATCGAGCTCGAAGTCGGCGCCTCGGCCCACCAGGTAGAGCGGTGGGACGAGGTCGTCCGATCGGAGGTAGGACAGTCCTAGAGCGCCGCCGAGGGCGAACACCAGGCCTTCATCGGGTGGGCCATCCCATCCCAAACCGTGCCAGTGCAGAAGATCGCGCATTGCGCCCGAACCACAGTGTCCCCCCATCCGGTGGGGGTAATCCTCGATCACGGTTGGGCGTTGCATCCGTACTCCTCACGGGGTCAGTCGGTCAGGGCTTGGTCGGGCGGGCAGGCATTGGTCGGCGTTCGTCGCTGGAGGTTTCTTCGACGCTTGCCGTGTGTACCTCTCATCGTGCTGGTGAGTCAGGGGATGTACTGGGTCATACCGGTATTGGTGAGCTCAGTTCGGTTCGGTCGGTGGGGAGTTGCTGGGTGATGGCCCGTTTACTGAACATGAAGTCCCGCGGTCGGTTGATGCAGTCGGCGGCGAGGAGTTCACCTGCGCGCAGGTAAAAGCACGTGAAGTCGCCGTCTCGGGTCGGATCGCCGCGCAGGACAATTTCATCGTACCCGGAGTTGAGACCGGCGATCTGGAGTTTGAGGTGGTATTGATCGGACCAGAACCATGGAAGCGCGGCTATTTTCTTGTGTTTGCCGCAAATTGTGGCGGCGGCGACTTTGGCCTGCTCGCCAGCGCTCGGCACGGACTCTAAGCGTATGCGGCGGCCGTAGCGGGCCATGTCGTGAATTGCGCAATCTCCGGCGGCCACGATATCGGGGTCGCTGGTGCGTGCTTGGTCGTCGATAACGACGCCGTTGTCCACGGCAAGCCCTGCGGCGGCTGCCAAATCGGTGTTCGGCTCAATACCGATGCCGACGATGACGAGGTCGGCAGGAATTGATTCCCCATCGGCCAGGATCACCTCTCGGACCCTCCCGTCGCCGGACATGGCCTCGACGAGCGTGTCCGTTCTGATGTTGACGCCTTTCTCCCGGTGGATCCGGTCGAAGAATGCCGACACCTCAGGCGCGGTGACACGCTCGAGCACGCGGCCGGTCGCTTCGAGCACGGTGACCTCCAGACCCAGCGCTCGCAACGAGGCCGCCGTCTCGAGACCGATGTAGCCACCTCCGACGATCACGGCGTGGCAACCGGGGCGGGTGGCCTCACGGATCCTGGTGACGTCCGCTGCAGTGCGTAGGTAGTCGACCCCGGCCAGGCCGGCTCCCGTGGTAAGTAGTCGTCGAGGACGGGCACCGGTGCACAGCGCGAGCTTGTCGTACCGCAGTGTGTCGCCGTTATCTAGGATCACATGACTAGCCGCGCGATCAATCGTTTCTACGGTTGCATCGAGGAGATGGATGCGCTGCTTGGCGTAGAAGTCTGGGCTGCGGATCGCGAGGTCGGCGAGTGCGCTGCGGTCGGCGAGGTAAGCCTTCGATAGCGGAGGGCGATGGTAGGGCAGGGTCGACTCGTCCCCGATGAGGACGATCTCGTCGGTCCACTTTTCCTGGCGCAGGCTGGCTGCGAGCTGGGCGCCGGCGTGGCTGGCCCCGACGATGATGGTTCGCTGCATTGTCATGTGCTCGATTTCGGGGTGAGGCGGACCATCATCTTGCTGATGCCTCGAACGAAGTTGGACTGCACATATTCAGGTTCACCGATGACCTCGATGTTCTCGAAGCGAGGGAGCAGTTCCTCCCAGAGAATCCGCAGTTGCAATTCGGCCAGCCGGTTGCCCATACAACGGTGGACCCCAAAGCCGAAGGAGATGTGGTTGCGGACGTTGGCTCGGTCGATGATGAAGTCATCCGGGCGATCGAACACGCGCTCGTCGCGGTTGCCCGAGGCGTACCACATGACCACTTTGTCGCCCTTGCGAATGAACTGCCCGTTCAGCACGGTGTTGCGTGTGGCGATCCGACGCATATAGGCCAACGGTGTCTGCCACCGGATGATCTCCGAGTTCATGTTGGGGATCAGGTCGGGGTTTGCTTTGAGCTTCTCGAATTGATCCGGGAACCGGTTCAAGGCGAGCACACCGCCACTCATCGAGTTCCTAGTCGTGTCGTTGCCTCCGACGATCAGCAACAAGAGGTTACCCAGGAACTCCATCGGTCGGTTGATCAAATCCTTGGTGTTGTCGTTGCTTTGCAGCATTGTGATCAGATCGAACCCGGGTTCTTCTCCGGCAGCGGTCCGGGCAGCTTTGTCGTGCCAGTGCTCGCTGAGACCTCGCGCCATCTCGCGCATGCCCACGAAAGTCTCGTCAAGGTCGGACGGACCGCCGTTGGTCTGTTCCATCGAGGTCGCGAGATCTGACCACTCGACGAGCTTGCGACGATGCTCGTACGGAAAGTCCAGGAGAGTCGCGAGCATTCGAGCGGTCAACTCGATCGAGACCCTTTGTACCCAGTCGAACGGCTCGTCCACGGGAAGGTCATCGAGGACCTCTTGGACGCGCGATCGAATCAGCCCTTCCATTTCCCGCAGATTCTTTGGCGCAACCACACCCTGCACGGCGGCCCGCTGCCGGTCGTGGCGTGGCGGGTCCATAGCAATAAACATCGTGATGTCCAGAAAACGAGGCGGGGTCCCGATTACGATCAGTGGTTCGGCGGAGAAGACCTCGTGGTTCTTGTCGACCGCGACAATGTCGGCATGGCGGGTGATGGACCAGAACGGTCCGAACGCGCTATCGGGCAGGTAGTGCACCGGCGCTTCGTTGCGCAGGCGTTCATAGTAAGACTGCCAGCGTCCCTGCCGGTAGAGGAAGGGGTTGCTGAGGTCGATGTCGGCGAGGTCGACGTCCTCGACCGGGGGTATGGGCCGCTCGACGAAGATCTTCTCCCCGTCCGTTCTGGTCACCCACCGGCGGGTCTTGTCGTACAGGTGCGCTCCCTGGATCTGCAGATCCACCGGGATGACCGACTGGACTTGTGCGGTGATTGTTTCAGAAACCTTCACGATGACTGTCCGTTCTCTCGTCGTTACAGCTGGTACTCGGGGAGTTCGACGATCAACCCGTCCCACTGCTCAGTTGCCGTCATCTGGCAGGACAGCCGCGAGGTCGGTTGACGCTCGGGGTGCATCGCGAGCATCTCCTCCTCACCTGGGCCAGAGCGGCCGACGTGCTCGGACCACTGCGGATCGACGATCACATGGCAGGTGCCGCATGCTGCCTCACCTCCGCAGTCGCCGTCGATGCCGGGCACCGCGTTGTTGGTCGCGATCCGCATCAATGACTGGCCTGCTTCGACGGGCGCTTGGTGCTTCTCGCCGTCGTAGGAGACAAAGGTGACAATTGCCATAACCAACTCCTGTTACGTTGTCCTTGGTGTGGGGACTACTTCAAAGTGTCGTGGAGCACAAGCGCCGCGGCTATGTTCACTCAAGTCATTAAGTTGTGAATTCGGGTCAGGACCCACCATATGAACAGGGATTCGTTAGTTCCCCCGCTGGTGTTCGTGCAGATGCTCGAGAGCCAGGCGCTCGACCCGGACGCCATCGCGCGGCTTCGCGCCATCATGACTCGCGCCGGCGCTGACGAGGCGACGCTGCTCGAGCGTGACATCCCGGCACCGCTGCAGTGGTTTCGGCAGGTCTATCCCGAGCTCGACATCGACCAGGCAACGCTGCTGGGTTTTGCGTTCGCCGAACAGGCCCGTCTGACGTCGTTTGGAGCCCTGAGTGTTCCGCTGGTCAGTGCGGGCTCGATCACCGAGGTCGTAGAATTACTCACCTACCTGCCGTTGATTTCGACAGCTCTTCGCCCGCAGTTGCATCCTGGTGACCATGGCCTCACGGTCGGGCTCACCGCATACACCGGCGACCGAGCCCTGGACTGCCTTACTGTCACGTACAGCGGCGCAACGTTGTTGCGGCTGCTCGACATGCTCGTCGGTGACGCCCCGACCGTCACACTCCACATGAACTGGTCAGCACCCACCGCCCTGGCCACGCATGAAAAGGATCTGGCCGTCGCCGGGCGCCTGCACTTTGACGCTCCGATGTCCTACCTGTACGTCCCCGCTGACACGCTCGACGAGGTGTGCCGGTTCTCCGATCCCCTCGCCTATCGGCTCGCGGTCGCGGACCTGAAGCGGACCCTTGACCAGAGAAGCGGAGATGTGTCGTTCTCCGAAAAGGTCAGGCAGCTGTTAGAGAAAGATCCCAGACAGCCCCATAGCCAGTGGGTCGCGGACGAGTTGGCGGTATCGACAAGCACACTCAAGCGGCGCCTGTCTGCGGAAGGGACGACCTTTCGTGAGCTGCGCGAGTCGTGTCTGCGTGAGAACGCGATGCTGATGTTGCTCACCCGATCAATGTCGGCAAGTCAGATCGCCACCGAGCTCGGATACAGCGATCTGACCAGCTTCTCGCACGCCTTCAAGCGGTGGACCGGCCACTCTCCGAGCGAGTTTTTACACTCCCGTCCGTGAGCAATCCCCACCACCCATTGTGATTTGCCGCGGTGTCGGCCTTTTGGCTGTTGGTACTCGTGGGTCTGGGTGCGCTTCAGTTGGTGCCAAGGGCCGCGATCTTTGTCAGCCTGGCGCGGGAGGTTCCTCGAGTCCTAAATAGCGCAGTGCAACTCGTGAGATCTGGCGTCCTGTTGTCTGACGATCGCCAGCAGGCAAGACAAGGTGACTCACGGTCAGCCGGACGAGCGCGTCGACTCCGTCAGCGACATCGTCACCGTCCAGTTGCGGAAAGTGCGCGGCGAACCAGCGCACCAGCTCGTGCGAGGCGATCTGAAGCAAAGTGGTCGAGGACGTCAACAGCGGCAACATCCCTGTGCCGCGTGCGGTTTCCTCGCTGACGTCGGCAGGATTGGATGTCAGGACCGCTTTGAGCAGAGGGCTGGCAGTGGCCTCATCCAGCGTGAATCGCACCGAACAGACGATGGCCTCTGCGGCATCGCCGCTGTGTTCATCGAGAACTCGACGAATCCCCGTCAGGAACCGTTCTCCCTCACGCACCACCAGGGCGTCACCCAACCCCTGCTTGTCCCCGAACTCTTTGTACAACGTCGGCCGAGAGACCCCGACCCGCGCGGCTATCTCAGCCACGCGCACCCGATCCCACCCCTTTTCCACGGTCAATATGTGAGCTGCCGAGAGCACTTGCTCGCGCATGTGCCGTCGGAACGACATGCGCATCGTCTCGCTCGCCATGGCGACACTCTAAACACATGACCGATTTTGTCCATTCTTGACCAGAATGCAGTGTTCAGCGCGGTGCCGCGCCAGGCGGCCCGACGTTGACATTCTAGGTAGATCTGACTGCACTGTTGACAGTTATGGTTCATTTGTAGTGCTGTTACATCAGCGAACTTCCTCGGCCCGATTGGAGCGGTGTGACAGATGGCCCAAGTGGGATAACAGGTTCGCCGGATTCACCTGCCGATCATATCGACCCCGTGCTGGCTGGCTGGGCGGCTGGAATGGTAGCTGACCTGCCCGACGGTACGCAGCTACCTGCGCACTCCCCTGGCTGCCTTGGTTGCGGGCCTGACAATCCTCACGGACATCACCTCGAGGTACATCGCGACGGCGACCGCGTGCATGCGGCGCTCACCTTCGACGAACGCCACGTGGGAGCGCCCGGTATAGCCCATGGCGGTGCGGTGGCCACCGTCTTTGATGACCTGTTCGGATTTACGCTTTTCATCGTCGGCGAGCTAGCCGTCACCCGCTCGCTGCAGGTCGAGTACCTCGCACCCGTGCGACTGGGAACTGACTACACGGTCGTTGCAAAACTGGACCGACGCGAGGGCCGTCGACTCCATGTCGATGCGCACCTATCCGAGCCGGGCGGCCGCGAGAT
Source organism: Williamsia muralis NBRC 105860 (assembly GCF_001598915.1). Taxonomy (GTDB): domain Bacteria; phylum Actinomycetota; class Actinomycetes; order Mycobacteriales; family Mycobacteriaceae; genus Williamsia; species Williamsia muralis. Next base: position 98,566 of record NZ_BDAP01000008.1, read on the forward strand.
CGCCACGGCATCAGCGTTGTTCATGACGGTGACCCTTGAGCACTTCGCGCGCGCACTCGAGCAGCCATGAGCACCGACGCGAACGGCGCTAGTCTGCTCAGGGAAGCACTTCTAACCGACCACGGCAGTGCCGGCCCCTACGAGTCCTACCAGCGACTACGCGCCGCTCATCCAGTCCTACAGACGAGTTCAGGGGTAGTGGTGCTCAGCCGACACCGCGACTGCGACAGCGCTCTGCGCGACCGCACCTTGGGCAAGGCCGACGAGTCACTGGGGTTTGGGCTCACTGAGGTGCCCGACGCGCTACAGCGCAGAGCCATGCACCGCTTCCGACGCACTATGCTTTTCCGCAACCCTCCCGATCACACCCGGCTTCGCCGGTTGATCACCGACGTCTTCACCACGCGCCACGTCGAGTTGCTGCGCGCCGGTATCGTCGCGACCATCGAGCACCTGCTCAGTGAGATGGCAGGCAAATCGACCGTCGATGTGATGACCGATCTCGCACTGCCCCTTCCCGTGAACGTCATCGGCGATCTGCTCGGCGTGCCCGCCGAAGGACGAGATCTAGCCGCCAACTTGGTGCGCGACCTGGTAGCACCCTTGGAGCCGATGTCCGATGCACAAGCCATTCGGCAAGCGGCCCACGCCGAGGATCAACTGGCTGAATACCTTGGAACGCTGCTCGCAGACAAGCGCATTCACCCCGCCGACGATTTACTCAGCAGACTTGCCGCAGCGCACGGCGAGGACAGCCTCGACGACGACGAATGCGTCGGTACCGCAATCTTGCTGTTCGCCGCCGGCTTCGAGACCACCACCAATCTCATCGGCAACGGGCTGGCAGCACTCCTGGCCAACCCTGATCAAGCCGACCTCCTACGCCGACGACCTGCGTTGTCCGCCAATGCTGTCGAGGAGCTCTTGCGCTATGACGCCCCCATTCAGACGAACGGACGTACCGTACTCGAACCGACTCAGATTGCCGGGGTCGACCTTGAGCCAGGCCAGGTCGTACTCATCTTGCTCGGTGCAGCCAATCGCGACCCTGACCACATCAAATGCCCCGACACCCTCGACATCACCCGCACTGTCTGGCGGCCGCTGTCGTTCGGTGCAGGCATCCACTTCTGCCTCGGTGCCGCGCTCGCCCGTATGGAAGGCGCGGAGCTGTTTCCGCGACTACTGAACCGATTCCCCGAGCTCGCCGCAACTGGAGAGGCGACATGGCGACCGGGGCTCTCGTTCCGCGGTCTGATCTCACTCCCAGTGACCACCCAATGACAACTTCCGCGCCGGCTAACCTCGACAGGCTAGATGAGTCTGCGGCTGCGCAACGCGACGCGTCCGGACGCCCTGCACCCGACCCGGCCTGTGCCCGGTTCGCCCTCCTGCCCAAGACGTCCTCACCAGAGCTGGATACTCGGATTCACTTGTGTGCGCGTGCAACCATGGCGCGCTGCCAGGCCCTTGCTGCACACCCGGACAAACCCTTCAGCAGTACCCACCCCAGCCCTGCCGCCAAGCCCCGAATTGATCTACCAACCCTTCGCCGAAGGTACCCCGGAGGCGGGCACCGTGGCGCCGACCTTCCTGCCGGGTCGGGGTGTCGAACAGGTGAATTGCACGACTAGCCCGGCGGACACTCCTCGACTTTCGCTACTATCAGTAGCACTTCGTGCGAACGAAGATCGCCAGGCGCCCGAGAGCAGTCTCGGGGATGGGAGTGTGGGTGCGGTGATGGCGGCCAGGCGCGACGCGGGTCCTCGGTCCAAGGACGTGATGGATGACAAAGACCCGCGTTTGGTTCGTTCACGCAATCGGTTGGTTGATGCGGCATCTGCCCTGTTGAAGACCGGCGGGGTTGATGCAGTCACGGTCGGGGCGGTCTCCCGGATGTCGTGGGTGGCTCGAACGACGTTTTACCGGCATTCGACGGCAGCACCGATTTGTTGGCTGCGGCGTTCGAACGATTGTTGCCCCCACGCCGACGTCCCTGACGCGCACGGACCAATCCGCGACAGTTTGGTGCGGTTGGTCCGTGCTCAGGCTGCGTTGATCGAGCAGGCGCCACTGCAATTGACCACCTTGGCGTGGCTGGCGATGGTGCCCGAGGAGCCCGGGGAGCAGCAGAACACCCTCGCGCCGCTGCGCGCTCGTGTCATCGCGCAGTACCGGGAACCGTTCGATCAGGTGTTGCAGAGCGCCGCCGCCCAGAAGGAACTCGACGAGTTCGATCCCGGCGTGGCCATCACCCAGCTCGTGGGCCCGCTGGTCTTCGCGCGGCTGTCCGGCCTTCGCTCGATGAGTGGCGCAGACTGCGAACAGCTTGTCGACGATTCTCTGGCCGCCCACCGTCGCGACTGACCGAAGTCCCGCGTGCCGAACCATCCCTCCTTTTCGCTACATGTTGTAGCGTAGTGATACCGATTGATTCATTTGTCGAAGGGTGTGCGATGCCAACGCAGCGATGGATGCGTGAGCAGTGGTGAAGCTTCGGCGATCAACCGGCCGCGGTGAGTACAGCCGGTCGCTGGGTCAGGTGGGACGCTTCGTCTTGTCGCACAAAGCGCTGGTAGCGGGCGTCTGGGTGGCTGTTGCCGTGGTGTTGGCTGTGCTGTTTCCCCAGTTGGAAACAGTTGTGCGCCAGCAGTCGGTGGACCCAATTCCTAAGGGAGTGCCGTCGTTTCAGGCGCTCGATCGCATGGGCGAGGCGTTCGACGAAAAGGGCGCAAAGACCACGGTGTTCGTGGCAATGGAAGACCCGGCCGGACTCACCGAGCCCGCCCGCCAACGCTATGACGACCTCGTGGTCCGGCTCCGCGCCGACCGCGACGATGTGCAGGCCGTACGCGACCTGCTCGCCGACCCGATCACTGCCCGACAAGCGCTCAGCGAAGACGGCAACGCCTGGTACCTGCCCGTCGGGGTCAGCGGCAGCCTCGGCGGGCCGACGGCGGCCCACGCTGTGGAATCGATCCGCGAGACTGCAGCAGAGGTCTTCGCCGGCACCAGCACCACGGTCCACGTGACTGGACCAACAGCGACCTTCAGCGATCAAATCGTCACTGCTGAAAAGGATCTGGTGATCATCACCATCGCCACCGTCGTGCTGATCGCCATAATCTTGCTGATCGTATATCGGTCAGTATTCACTGCGTTGCTGCCGCTTTTGGTCATCGGTATCAGTCTCGCCGTAGCCCGCGGAGTCCTGTCTGCGTTAGGTGAACTGGGCATGCCAGTCTCGCAATTCACCGTTGCGTTCATGACTGTCATCTTGCTTGGCGCCGGTGTGGACTATTCGGTTTTTCTGGTCAGCAGATACCACGAACGGCTGCGCCAAGGCGCCGCCGCGTCCGACGCTCTCATCGATGCCACCGCCACCATCGGCCGGGTGATCCTTGCGTCGGCAAGCACTGTTGCTCTCGCGTTCTTAGCCATGGTCTTCGGGCAGCTCAGCGTCTTCGCCACCCTCGGCCCCGCCTGCGCGGTGGCGATCCTCATCGGATTCCTCGCCACCGTGACATTGTTGCCGCCAGTGCTGTTGTGGGCTGCGCGTTGGGGGTGGGGTGCCCCGCGCAAAGATCTCACGCGGCGCTACTGGAACCGCATCGCGGTCCTCGTCGTACGCCGCCCGGTGCCGTTGCTGGCCGTCAGCCTCGTCGGGTTGACGTTCCTCAGCCTCACCGCGCTGGGCATTCAGATCACCTACGACGACCGAGACGGTCAACCGAAAACCACCGACAGCAACGAAGGTTACGCACTGCTCAACCGGCACTTCCCGCAAGACATCACCATCGCCGAATTTGTCGTCGTGGATTCGCCCACCGATCTGAGAACAACCAACGGACTTGCCGACCTTGATCAGATGGCAGCTCGGATTGCGCAGATCCCCGGCGTCACCCGTGTGGTCGGTGTCACTCGCCCGACCGGGGCCAAACTCGAACAAGCCCAACTCTCCTGGCAGAACGGGCAGATCGGCGATCGCCTGTCCGGCTCAGTAGGTGAGGGCCAAGCCCGCAAAGGCGACCTCGAACAATTGCGTTCTGGTGCAGACCAACTCGCCGACGGCCTCGAACAACTCGACATACAGATCCGCACCAATCTCACCCCACTGGCCGGCATTCTTAACCAAGTCACCACCATCGGGGCCGAAATAGGTCAATACCAACCACTTCTACAAACACTGACCGCCGCCGCACCCCAACTCGACCAAGCCGCGCAGAACGCCCCTCAGCTAGCAGCCCTGGCCGAACAGTCATCAGCCGCCATAGCCACAATCACCTCAGTGCTCCCGTTACTGGATAACTCAGCGCTGTGCACTCAACTACCCCAATGCAGCACCCTGCGCCAACAAGCCCGCGATCTCGCCGCACTCCGCGACAGCGGGTTCTTCACCCAGATCACGACACTGTCCACCCAGCTCGCGCAGATGGACACCCCCCTCACCGCGGTCACCAACCAACTCAACGCCACCGTCGCCACCCTCGAGACCACTCTGGGAACCATCGGGGCCCAAGACCTGCCAACCAAACTCGCCCAACTGCAGACCGGGGTCTCCCAACTCGCCGCCGGCTCGCGAACACTCGTCGAAGGCGTATCTGCACTCGTCGACAGCAACCTTCAACAACTCGCCGGCATGGCCACCCTCGCCGCCCAACTACAGACCACCGCGCGCGAAACCCGCGGCTCGGACTCGGCCACCGGCTTCTACTTACCCAAAGATGCTTTCGCTGACCAGCAATTCGCCGACGTTGCGCGCCAATTCATCTCCCCGGACGGACACACCGTGCGCTACGCCGTCCAGACAAGCTTCGACCCCTACAGCGCGGACGCCATGCGCCTGGCCAGCACCATCGCCACCGTCGCCAACGACGCAAAACCCAACACCACCCTGACCGACTCCACCGTCTCCGTCGCCGGCTTCCCCGCCATCAACGCCGACCTGCAACGACTGCTCACCAACGACTTCCGCCTCCTGGCCCTGGCCACCCTGGCCATCGTCGGCATCATCCTGATCATCCTGCTGCGCTCACTGGTCGCACCCATCTACCTACTCGGCACCGTCGTACTCAACTACACCGCAGCATTGGGCATAGGCGTCCTGATCTTTCAGCACATACTCCACACCGACATCGCTTGGCCCGTACCACTATTAGCGTTCATCGTCCTGGTAGCCGTCGGCGCCGACTACAACATGCTGCTGGTCTCACGATTGCGCGAAGAATCACATCACAACGTCCGAGTCGGAGTGCTCCGCACCGTCACCAACACCGGCTCAGTCATCACCTCAGCAGGCCTCATCTTCGCCGCCAGCATGTTCGGCCTCATCGCCGGCTCCATCGGCATCATGACCCAAGTCGGACTCATCATCGGCGTAGGTCTTCTTATCGATACTTTCATCGTCCGCACCATCGTGGTACCGGCCATCGCCACACTCCTCGGCAACGCGAGCTGGTGGCCCCAAAAACCAACGCCCACTCCCACCCACCACCGCCACTGACCCCACCCCGCAGACAAGAGTAGGCCGACGTCGACGAACAGATCCAGTACTTCCCGGACCCGACCAGGGCCTTCGAACACTTCCGCCACTTGACAAACACAGAGGCACCAAATTCTCAGGCCCCACCGGGACTGTCTGAATAACGGTGGATCCGGTCCTTGATTCAACACGCCGAGCTGAGCTTGGCGGGAAGGATCGACGATGACCGAAACACTTGATCCC
>NZ_BDAP01000009.1 GCF_001598915.1 Williamsia muralis NBRC 105860
ACGGGTTGGGTCGACGTTTTCGGCCGCTATATCTGCCCTTCCACCAACTACTCCTTTTCGCGTCGCTGGGGAGCAAGTGCTTCGGAGAACGGCAACGTCTGATTGCTATCAGCCGCGCTCACAACTGGCGGCTAGGTCGGCGTTCGGCTTGTTTGTCAGACCTCGAACGTATGATCGATTCATGAGTTGGGCGGGGGCCACCACGATGGACGCTGAGGCGTCGGAGTTGTTGTCGCGGGTGCAGTCTGGAGTGCGTGAGGTGAATCGGGCATGGGCGCGGCGGCTGGACGACGGCCTCGAGTACTACCGGTATGTCTCCAGCAACGACGACGAGAACGGCACTCGAGCGGCGGCGTGTGAGATCGCGGTGGCGTGGCGATGCACCACCGGGCAGGCCGATCATTTGTTGCGCTGTCGGCGGCTGCTGGATCACCTCCCGGCTTTGGCCGAGGCGTTTGATGCCGGTGAGGTGAGCATCGGCAAGCTCAAGGCGCTGCATCACCGGGCGTCGCGAGGGTACCGGGACGCGCTGATGGACCTGGACGGTGTGCTCGCGGACGACGCGATGCTGTTGGGTGACAACTCATTTGCCGAAGAACTGGATCGTCATCTGATGTTGTTCGAGCCGGAGACCGCGGACGATGACGAGGTAGCCGATCCGGCTCGGCGGGTGGTGGTGCGTCGGCGTGCGGGTGGGATGGCGAGTTTGATCACCGCATGCACTGCGGAAGAAGCGGTCCGGGTCAAAGCGCAGCTCGATGAAATGGCGCCGGACAATCGGGCCGGACAGGTGGACGCGGTGCTCGATGCGATCGCAGCTAGCCATGGCCAGACTGAAGCCGCTGTCGCCGAGACGTCGAATCCCGCAGAATCAGCCGTCAGCTCAGAAGCAGATACGCGCGATCTGGCCGATGTAGAGCGGAAGCCCGCGCGGTCGGCTCCTCGCGCATGGACGGAGTTGGTGGTCGACCTGCCGACAGTCCTGGGGTTGTCTTCGAATCCGGGATATCTACTCGGGTACGGGCCGCTCGATTGTGAGCAGTCGCGGTCGTTGGCGGGTCGGTCCAGGTGGCGGGGCTTGGTGACGATCGGGGAAAGGGCAGTCTCGGGACTCCTCGACTTGTTCGCCACTGCCGCAGGCGCGGCGATCAACCGTGACGACATCACGGCGGTGTTGATGAGCTCGGTCGACGGCGGAAGTCGAATCGTGCTGGGGGAGAAGAACCTGGGCCCGCCGCCGCCCCTGAAAGCGCCACCCGATCAGGAGGGCCACGGTGGTTGGAGTACGCCGCCGCCGGGCGCGTTGCGATATCGACCCGGGGCAAGGCTGGCTCGAATAGTGCGTGCGCTCGATGGGCATTGCCGATACCCGGGCTGTTTCGTGCCCGCGGACAAATGCGAGCTCGACCACATTGTGCCGTTCAACCATGCCAACCCCATGGCCGGTGGGTGGTCGATCGAAGCGAACTTCGAGTGCCTGTGCAAAGAGCACCACGACCTCAAAACCCGGGGCATCATCCGAGTGGTCCTGAATGGCGACCGAAAGATCTGGGTCAACACGCGCGCCGGACAGCAGATTGCTACGCAACCTGCGATACGCCAAGCCACGAAGTAGCGCTAGTCCAAGTCGACCTACTTGCTTCGGTACCCTACGGGGGTATAGTCGATTTTGGCCGACACGAGGAGGGTGAGATGAGGCGTACGCAACGCGCTGACTCCGCCTTCGTCGGGTCAACCGCCACTGTCGCGGCGTCGGCGTTTGCAGCGCTACTGGCAGTTCTCCTCATGCACTCGGTGCCCATGGTGCACGCACCGGCGCATGGCGTCGCAGGCGCGCATGCCGCAGTCCCCACCCACCAGGAGCATTCGGGCCACACAACCATGGACCCGCCGGCGATGGCAGCCGACGGCACCCACTGGACGACGCATGCGGCGATGGCCCTCTGCATGGCGTTGATAACCGTCGCGTCGGTGTTGCTGATCGTGCGGCGGCTACTTGGACACCAAGGCGCCGACGCCGCACCGCGAATTCACGTTCCCGGCAACGGCAGGTACGCCTCGCGCGCCCCACCCTGGGCCGCGCCCTCCCTCGAAAAGTTGTCGATCTTGAGGATCTGATGGACCCCCGCCCGTTTCCTGCGGGCGAGTCCTCGTCATGGCGTGTGTGTTTCGCACGCCGATCCCTATCAACATTCGAAGGAATAGCCATGTACAAAACACGTTCTCGCCGAACCGGTTTCGCGCTCGTCGGCATCGCGGCGTCGGCCACCCTGCTTTTTGCGGGGTGCAGTTCTGACAACGGTGACCACGACATGGGCTCGATGTCCCACCAGTCGTCTGCCACATCTGCCGCTCCGACGGCCTCGAATTCGGAACAGGCCGCCGCGTTCAACGATGCCGATGTGATGTTTGCGCAGATGATGTACCCCCACCATGCGCAAGCCGTGGAGATGGCCCAACTGGTCGAGGGTCGGACCACCACTCCCGAGGTCGTCCAACTCGCTGAGGCCATCGAGTCGGCTCAGGGTCCGGAGATGGAACAGCTCGCCCAGTGGTTGAAGCAGTGGGGCAAACCTGATCCCAGCGCACAAGGTGGAGGGCAGGGCGACATGCATCACGGCGACGACACCATGAGCGGGATGATGTCGGAGCAAGAGATGAATGACCTGGCGGCCAAGAGTGGCACGGAGTTCGACCAGGCCTGGCTGGCCATGATGATCGAACATCACGCCGGTGCCATCGAGATGGCAAACGCCGAGATTGCTGACGGTGAAAACCAGGCCGCCAAGCAACTCGCAACGACCATTGCGGCGACTCAGCAGCAGGAGATCGACACCATGAGGTCGCTCCAGCGGTCCTGACTGCACACACGAAATCGAAAGATCCAGCAAAGGCGCTCCGGCTTCGGCGGGAGCGCCTTTGTTGTCGAAACAATTCCTCGACACATACCCCTGGGGGGTATATATTCGGGACATGGACACGATGCACAACCACTCGGCTCACGCCGAACATCACGCAGCTCATGAGGGAATGGACCATCAGGGTGGTCATGCGGGGCACGCGGGGCATTCCGGCCACGGCGATCACGTCGGACAGTTCCGCCGACTGTTCTGGATCATGCTCGCGCTCGCAGTCCCGGTCGTCGGATTCTCGGGCATGTTCGCAATGCTCATCGGCTACGAACTACCCGACCACGGGTTCGTCTCGTGGATCTCGCCGGTGCTCGGCACGGTCATGTTCGTGTGGGGTGGCCGCCCGTTCCTCAGCGGCGCCGTCGGCGAGATCCGCTCGCGGGCTCCTGGAATGATGCTGCTCATCGCTCTTGCCATCACGGTCGCGTTTGTCGCCTCATGGGGCGCGAGCCTCGATGTGCTGCACCATGATCTAGATTTCTGGTGGGAGCTGGCACTACTGATCGTCATCATGCTGCTCGGGCACTGGATCGAGATGCGTTCGCTGGCACAGACCACGTCGGCACTCGACTCGCTGGCCGCATTGTTGCCCGACGAGGCCGAGAGGATTGAAGGTGGCACCACGGTGCTCGTAGCTCCCGCGGCACTCCGTCTGGGCGATGTGGTTCTCGTGCGTCCGGGAGCGAGTGTGCCGGCCGATGGAACGATCATCGACGGGACCGCCGAGGTCGATGAGTCGATGGTGACGGGCGAATCGCGCACCGTCGGCCGGACGGTCGGGGACGCTGTGGTTGCCGGAACCGTCGCCACCGATTCTGCTCTGCGCGTTCGCGTCACGGCCATCGGCGACGACACCGCGCTGGCGGGTATCCAGCGACTGGTGTCCGAGGCGCAGAACTCGTCGTCGCGGGCGCAGCGCCTCGCGGACCGTGCCGCCGCGTGGCTCTTCTGGTACGCGCTCGGTGCCGCAGCCCTCACCGCAATCGTCTGGTCTGTCCTCGGATCCACCGACGACGCGGTGGTGCGCACCATCACCGTGCTGGTGATCGCTTGCCCTCACGCTCTGGGGCTGGCAATACCTCTCGTGGTCGCGATCGCCACCGAGCGCGCTGCCCGTGCAGGTGTGTTGGTCAAAGACCGCCTCGCTCTCGAACGCATGCGGTCGGTCGACGCGGTGCTGTTCGACAAGACCGGCACATTGACGCAAGGGGAGCCGACGGTTGTCGCGGTCCACGCACTCGGTACGACGACCGAGAACCAAGCGCTTGCCCTGGCTGCGGCGGTGGAGTCCGACAGCGAGCACCCGTTGGGCAAGGCGATCGTCGAGGCCGCCAAGGCGCGTCAGCTGCAGGTTCCCCCGGCCGAACAGTTCCGGGCGTCGCCGGCTGAAGGGGTGTCGGCGTCGGTGGAAGGGAAGCATGTCCGGGTCGGGGGCCCGCGCATGTTGGAGCGGCACCAGCGCGCCGAGGTCGAGGTTGCCGAGAACTGGCGTGCCGACGGGGCCATCATCCTGCACGTACTCGTCGACGACGAGGTGATCGGAGCGCTGAAGTTGGCCGACGACATCAGGCCGGAATCGCGGGAAGCCGTTGCGGCACTGCACCGACTCGACATCGAGGTTGTCATGATCACCGGTGACGCCGAAGCCGTGGCCCGATCGGTCGCGACCGAGCTGGGTATCGACCGCGTGTTCGCCGGAGTTCGGCCAGAGGACAAGGCGTCGAAGGTCAAAGAACTGCAGGGCGCCGGACGCACCACCGCCATGGTGGGTGACGGGGTGAACGATGCGCCCGCGCTGGCCCAGGCCGACGTCGGCATCGCCATCGGCGCCGGGACCGACGTCGCAATCGCATCGGCAGGGGTCATCCTGGCCGGGGACGATCCGCGTTCGGTCGTGTCGGTGATCGACTTGTCCAAGGCGGGCTACCGAAAGATGAAGCAAAACCTTTGGTGGGCAGCCGGTTACAACCTGATCTCCGTGCCGCTGGCTGCTGGACTGCTGGCCCCGCTCGGGTTCGTGCTGCCGATGTCCGTGGGCGCCATCCTCATGTCGATCTCGACGGTGGTGGTTGCCCTCAACGCGCAGCTCCTGCGCCGGCTGGATCTGCGGCCAGACGCCCGCGATCCAGGGAACAAGGCCGCGAACGCTGGGCAAGGTGGAGTAGACATGGCAACATCACGCTTGTGACCAGCGACTCCGCGGCAGCGCAGAACCTTCGAGACCTTGCTCTGCTGCGACGCGTCCGCGATCGAATCGACCGCGAGTATGCGGAACCACTGAACGTCGAAGCCCTCGCCCGAGGGGTGAACATGTCGGCAGGTCATCTCAGTCGCCAGTTCAAGCTGGCCTACGGCGAGTCGCCGTATGCCTATCTGATGACCCGGCGAATCGAGCGTGCGAAGGCGCTGCTCCAGCGGGGCGATCTGAACGTCACCGAAGTGTGTTTCGCCGTGGGTTGTTCATCGCTGGGAACATTCAGCACCCGCTTCACCGAGTTGGTCGGGATGTCGCCGAGCACCTACCGGAGTGAGGCCGCGGGTGAGACCGCAGGGATGCCGTCCTGCGTCACGAAAAAGGTGGCCAGACCGATCAGGAATCGAGAAGCCAAAGGCGTCGCGTCGCAACTAGCGTGAGCGACATGGACATCAACATTCATTCGAGTTTCCTTCCGCACACCGACCCAGAGGCTTCCAAGGCCTTCTATCGGGACACCCTCGGCTTCGAGGTCCGCAATGAGGTCGGCTACAACGACATGTACTGGATCACGGTCGGACCGAAGGGTCAGCCCGACGTCAACATCGTGCTGACCCCGCCGGGTGCCGACCCGGGCATCACCGACGATGAGCGGCGCACGATCACCGAGATGATGGCAAAGGGCACGTACGCGAGCCTGCTGCTCGCCACCAAAGACCTGGACGACACGTTCGAGCGTGTGCAGGCAAACGGCACCGAGGTGGTGCAGGAGCCGACGCAACAGCCTTACGGCATCCGGGACTGCGCGATCCGTGACCCGGCAGGCAACATGATCCGTATCCAGGAAGTCGCGTGATGACGGACAGCAAGCAAGCGGACAGCCGCAAGAATCGCGGTAAGACGCCGGGGCGGTTGTCGCGGTGGATGCAGCAGCGCACGAACAGTCGGACGATCACCCGCATACGACGGGGCAAGGCGACCTTCATGGGTATGGACCTTCTTGTCCTGCACACCGTCGGCCGGCGTACGGGGGAGCCGCGGCAATCGCCGGTGACCTGGTTCGACGACGGCGACGGTGTCCGGCTCATCATCGCGTCGGGCGGCGGGGACCAGAACCCTGATTGGTTCGCCAATCTGATGGCCGCTCCAGACCAGGCGTCGATGGAAATGCCCGGCCAGGACGTCGTCGCGGTGACGCCGCGACGACTCGAAGGTCCTGAGCGCGAACAGGCCTGGCAACGAATCGTCGAGGCACAGCCCCGCTACGCGAAGTATCAGCAGAAGTCCGACAGGCAGTACCCGGTTGTCCGGCTCACCCCGCGCTGATCCTCAACCGGCACCCAGGGTCCGGGAAACCCAGTACGCTGTACGAAACTAGACCGAGTCGGCGCTCTGCCGCGACGTCGTGCCAACAGATGGAGACCGGAGCAGCATGGCCACCACCAAGAAACCGCAATCGCAGGAACCGCACATCGCCGACACCCACGACCTGATCCGCGTGCAGGGTGCTCGGGTGAACAATCTCAAAGACATCAGCGTGGAGATCCCGAAGCGCAGGCTCACGGTGTTCACCGGCGTTTCGGGTTCGGGCAAGAGTTCGCTGGTGTTCAGCACCATCGCTGCCGAATCGCAGCGCATGATCAACGAGACGTACAGCGCTTTCCTGCAGGGTTTCATGCCCACTTTGGCGCGGCCGGAAGTCGACGTCATGGACGGTCTCACCACCGCCATCATCGTCGACCAGCAGCGCATGGGGTCAGACCCGCGGTCCACCGTCGGTACGGCGACCGACGCCAACGCGATGCTCCGAATCCTGTTCAGCCGCCTCGGCAAACCTCATATCGGTTCCCCACAGGCGTTCTCGTTCAACGTCGCGTCGATCTCCGGCGCCGGTGCGGTGACGATCGAGCGTGGGGGACGGGAGACAAAGGAGCGGCGGACCTTCAGCATCACCGGTGGCATGTGCCCGCGGTGTGAGGGGCGAGGGTCGGTGTCCGACATCGACCTGACGGCGCTGTACGACGCCGACAAGTCACTCAACGACGGCGCCATCACCATTCCCGGGTACAGCATGGAAGGGTGGTACGGCCGAATCTTTCGGGGCTGCGGCTATTTCGACCCCGACAAGCCGATCAGCAAGTTCACCAAGAAGCAATTGAATGACCTGCTCTACCGGGAACCGACCAAGATCAAGATCGACGGCATCAACCTCACCTACCAGGGGCTGGTCCCGCAGATGCAGAAGTCGTTCCTGTCCAAGGACATCGATGCGCTCCAGCCGCACATCCGGACATTTGTCGAACGGGCGGTCGCCTTCGCCACGTGTCCGGAATGCGATGGCACGAGGCTGAGCGAAGCGGCGCGCTCGTCGAAGATCAACAAGATCAGCATCGCCGATGCCTGTGCGATGCAGATCAGCGATCTGGCCGAGTGGGTCCGTGGACTGGACGAGCCGTCGGTGGCCGGTTTGTTGTCCAACCTCCAGCAGACTCTCGACTCGTTCGTCGAGATCGGGCTGGGCTACCTCTCACTGGACCGCCCCTCCGGCACCTTGTCCGGAGGAGAAGCGCAGCGCACCAAGATGATCCGGCATCTCGGATCGTCCCTGACCGATGTGACCTACGTCTTCGACGAACCGACGATCGGGCTGCACCCACACGACATCGAGCGCATGAACGGTCTGCTGCTGCGGCTGCGCGACAAGGGCAACACCGTGTTGGTGGTGGAGCACAAGCCGGAGACCATCGCGATCGGCGATCACGTGGTGGATCTCGGTCCGCGCGCAGGCACCGAAGGCGGTCAGGTGATGTTCGAGGGCACCGTGGAGGGACTGCGTGCCAGCGACACCCTGACCGGGCACCACCTAGACGACCGGGCGCAGCTGAAGCCCTCGGTGCGTGAGCCGTCGGGCGCTCTGGAGGTACGCGGGGCCGATACTCACAACCTGCAGAAGGTCGACGTCGACATCCCCCTCGGCGTGCTCGTTGTCCTCACCGGGGTCGCCGGATCCGGCAAGAGTTCGCTGATCCAGGGCTCGGTGACCGGTCTCGACGAGGTGATCTCGGTGGACCAGGCCCCGATCAAGGGGTCGCGGCGAAGTAATCCGGCCACCTACACCGGATTGCTCGACCCCATCCGCAAGGCGTTCGCCAAGGAGAACGGTGTCAAGCCGGCGCTCTTCAGCGCCAACTCGGAGGGCGCCTGCCCCACCTGTAACGGCGCCGGTGTCATCTACTCCGACCTGGCGATGATGGCAGGGGTGGCCAGCACCTGCGAGGAGTGCGACGGCAAGAGGTTCCAGGCGGCGGTGCTCGAATACACCTTCGGCGGTCGCGACATCAGCGAAGTGCTGGGCATGTCGGTGGCCGAGGCGGAAGCGTTCTTCGGCGACGGTGATGCGAAACTGCCTGCAGCGCACAAGATTCTCGACAGATTGGCCGACGTGGGGTTGGGCTACATCAAGCTCGGACAACCGCTGACCACGTTGTCCGGCGGTGAACGGCAGCGGATCAAGCTGGCCACCCAGATGGCCGGCAAGGGCGGGATCTACGTGCTCGACGAACCGACCACCGGCCTCCACCTCGCCGACGTGGAGAATCTCCTCGGCCTGCTCGATCGGCTGGTCGAATCGGGGAAGTCGGTCATCGTCATCGAGCATCACCAGGCCGTGATGGCACACGCGGACTGGATCATCGATCTGGGGCCGGGAGCCGGCCACGATGGTGGCCGGGTCGTCTTCGAGGGCACACCCGCCGATCTCGTCGCGGCTCGGTCCACCCTCACCGGCGAACACCTCGCGGCGTACGTCGGCGCCTGAAACGCGCCGCTGGGGGCGGGTTCGCGCGCCGTAACAACGAGTTAGGCGTGTGCGATGATCTGATCAGTCGCACACGGTGTGCTCGCGCTCGATCCCGCCCCGTGGAATCGTCGTTCGCAGGGTCACATGCGCGTCGGAGAGGGGTGGGCGGCGCATGGCCGGATTCGTGGACGACCCGCAGATACTGCGCGCGATCCTCGAGTTGTCTCCCGACCTGATCGTGGTGTCCGAGTTCTCGGGACGGGTGGTGTACGTCAACCCCGCCGGCCGGGAACTGGTCGGTCTTTGGACCGATAACCGGCCTGATGGGGAATTGTCGACAGCAGATTTCTTCACTCCGGCGGGCTTGTCGATCTCCGATGAGGTCGAGGAGAACCTCAGGTCACGGGGGTACTGGCGTGGTCGCAGTGAGTTACAGCATTTTCATACCCGTGCCCGCATCGCGGTGACACTCACGACCTTTGTTGTGGAGCGGTCCGACGGCCAGCCATCGGTGATCGCAACCATCGTCCGTGATCGCCGCCGGGGAGATGAACGTGATCGCCGGCTGCGCGAGGTCGCCGACGCTGCAGCTCAGTTCGGCGCCGAACAGAAAGCCGTCGCCGAGCTGAGCCGGCTCGCGCTGGAGGCCGAACTCCCTCAACTGCTGACCGCTGCGACCGCGGCTGCGGTGACGCTGGTCGGGGTGGAAACCGCCATGGTCACCCGGGTAGACGAGTTCGACAGCACACGCCTGAGCCTCGAGGCGGTCACCGGCCCGCGGGGAGACGGCTTCGACGTGCCCGCGGGCAATCACTCGCTCATGGGCTACACCATGAACACTGCCGATGTGGTGGTGTGCCCGGACCGCCTGGCAGAAACCCGATTTCCCACCGAGGTGATGAAGAGCTACGGCCTGCGTAGTGGTGTCGGCATACCCATTGCCGGTGCGACCGCGCCATGGGGAGCGCTCTCGGTCCACAGTGCCGACGCGCGCGATTATGCCGATCGCGACATCACGTTCCTCCAGACCGTGGCAGATGTGCTGTCCGCGGCCATCCGGCGCATTGAGCTCGACCGCCAAGTGCGCCAGCGCAGCATGCATGACCCTCTCACCGACCTCCCCAATCGCGCTCTGGCCTATGCGTGCATCGACGAAGCCCTCGAAAGGGTAGAGGCCGCCGATACCCACGTCGCGGTGCTGCTCCTGGATGTCGACGACTTCAAACTCATCAACGACAGCCTGGGGCACGAAGCGGGCGATCTCGCCCTCGTTCGGTTCGCCCAGCGACTCAGAACCGCTGTGCGGGAACAGGATGTGGTGGCCCGTCTCGGAGGCGACGAGTTCCTGATCCTCTGCGAAGAGGTGCGCGACATCGCCGAGGCACAGCAGATCGCGCATTCCATCACCGAGCTGCTGGGCGCTCCCTACGCGCATGGCAGTGCGCCGACGCCGTTGAGTGCCAGCATCGGTGTCGCCGTCAGCGAACCGGGCTCGTCCCGGCGGGAACTGATTCATCGGGCCGATCTCGCGATGTACCGGGCCAAGGACATGGGCGCCGGTGGCCATGCGGTCTACGACGATGACGACGTGTACGACGCCGAGCGGATCCGGTCGTTGTCCATCGACCTGCGGTCGGCGCTCGAACGCGGCGAGCTCACCTTGCACTACCAGCCGTTGGTGGAGATCGCGTCGGGGCGAATCGTCGCGGTCGAGGCACTCGCGAGATGGAACCATCCGGTCCATGGCCCGGTCAGTCCGGTGGAGTTCGTGGCCGTTGCCGAAAGGACAGGATTGGCAACGGATCTCGGGACATGGGCTTTGGCCGAGGCGTGTGCACAGGCGGCCAGGTGGCGGGAGTTCACCGCGGTGTCGATCCGGGTCAACGTGAGTGCGCTGCAATTGCGCGACCCGGCCTTTCCGCGGGTGGTCTCACGGGTACTGGCCGCGACCGGCCTCGAAGCATCCGCACTCGGGCTCGAGATCACCGAGACGGTGTGGGTGTCCGACACCGCGAGGGTGGCAGGCACACTCACCGAGCTACACAACATGGGGGTGTCCCTGTTGCTCGACGACCTCGGCAGGGGCCACAGCTCGATCTACTACCTGGATCGCTATCCGGTGTTCGAGTGCTTCAAGATCGACAAGTCGTTCATAGCAGACCTTCCGGGTGCCCGGCCGGAGGCGATCGTGTCCGCGATCGTGGGCCTGGCACGGGCTTTCGACGTCACCGTCGTGGGCGAAGGTGTGGAGACCGCCGAGCAGCTCGAGGCTCTGCGGGCGTGCGGTGCGGACTATGCGCAGGGTTACCACCTCGGCCGGCCCGCCGCTGCGGACGACGTGACGGCAACGTTGCGGTCAGCGATCGTGTGACCAGGCGTAGGACTCGACGCCAACAAGAGATGAACTCGGATCTGCTCGTCCTGCCCAGGAACCGCTCGTGCGTTAGGTTTTCGCGGTACCAGACGACAGGGCGATGGGATGGGTGTGCGAAAGAATCTCTTGGCGACAACGATGGCCGCGATGGCCGCGATGGTCGCGACGGTGGGACTGGTCGCGTGTGGCAGCGACTCGACCGGTTCGACCGAGAGCGCGACGACCGTGCCGTCGGCATCCGAAGCGGAGTCGCCGAAATCCTTTGACTTGCAGGCGCATCGCGGCGGACGCGGCGAATACACCGAGGAATCGCTGCATGCGTTCGACCAGGCCCTGTCCCTCGGGGTCAGCACCCTCGAGTTGGACATCGTGCTGACCAAGGACAATCAGCCGCTCATCTGGCACGATCCGAAAATAGACGAGACCAAATGCGCGGACACCGCAGCGGCGACACCGGGCGACCCGCAGTTCCCGTACGTCGGCGACCTCGTCCACGATCTGACCCTCGCGCAGATCCGAACCCTCAACTGCGACAAGGTGCTCGCCGGCTACCCCGAAGCGCAGCCGGTGGCTGGGAACAAGATAGCGGTTCTGCCAGAACTGTTCACACTCGTCGAGACACGGGGCGCCGACGCGGTGCGGTTCAACATCGAGACCAAGATCGAGGCAGAGAAACGGGCAGACTCGGCGACACCGGAGGAGTTCGTCGACGTCACCTTGGCGGCGGTGAAAGAGGCGGGCATGGTTGGCCGGGTCAGCATTCAGAGCTTCGACTGGCGCACACTGCCGCTGGTGCACGACGCCGAGCCGAGCATTCCGTTGGTGGCGCTCTGGGATGAGACCACATGGAAGAAGGATTCTCAGTGGCTCGGCCCGGTTGACTTCGACGCGGTGGGCGGCGATGTGATCAAAGGGGCTTCATCGATCGACGGTGTGACGGTGTTGTCGCCCGGTTATGTGAACCCGTACCCCGACGGACAGGTACCGCCCGCGGGCTACACGCTGGTGGCCGATGAGGACTTCGTGTCCCGAGCGCATGAGTCCGGGTTGGCCGTGATCCCGTGGACCATCAACGATCCCGCCGTGATGGACGCACAGATCGAAGCGGGTGCAGACGGCATCATCACCGACTACCCCACTCGCCTGCGAGAGGTGATGGCCACTCGGGGGATGACCTTGCCCGCGCCTGCGTGAGCCCCTGGCGGTTGGCCTAAGCGTTGTCGAGTGACGTCGACAGCCCGGCGAGCCCACTGCCGACCGAGTTCCCCGCTTTTGTGGCCGTGACTGTCCCGAACTCGACGGGCGCATCGACGGTCGCGCCCGCATAGGCGAAGATGCCATAGATCCCGGCGGGGGCCTCCGGTGGAACCGTGTACGTGACCGTCTGTTCCATCGTCTGCCCGGGTTTGAGGTCCACTGGAATCGGTGCGAGAACGCTTGTGCCTGTTGCGCTGCCTGGTTGCGCCACATCCACCCACACCTGCCCGACGTAGGGTGCGTCGGCGGGTGCGGAGACCATCAGCTTGGCGTTCAGGGGACCACCGCCCTCGGGTAGTTCGGTCGGTGTCTCCGGGGAGAGCCGGACCTGCACCGGCAGCTTGGTCTGCGGAGACGCCGGCCCCGTCGATGCGGGCGAGCCGTCGCCGACCTCCGGCCAGCCGTTGGCCCACACGATGCGGTCGATCATCCCTTCACGTCGCTGGGCGCCACTGGGCAACTGAAGGTCATCGCGTGGAACGGCGTGATACACAATCCAATCCGCTCCGGCGTCGTCGGTGACAACGGTGTTGTGCCCGGGGCCGGCCCATGCCTGACTGCCGGCGAGGATGAGCGCGCCGCCGCCGGCGTTCAGGTCGTCGCCCTTGCGGTCGAGGTACGGCCCGGTGAGTGACTGCGAACGGCCGGCAAGAACTCGGTATGCGGTGTCGGCGCCGTTGCAGCAGTTGCCCGCCGAGACGAACAGGTAGTAGTAGCCGTCGCGGAAGATGACCTCGGGGCCTTCGAACCGGTCGTCGGCCACCCGGACCGGGGCTCCGGCCGCAGCATTTCCCTCCGGGTTGAGCGGTATCGCGTACACGCCGTGGAAGTTGCCGACGAACATGGTCTTCGTCTTTCCGTCGTCCCAGAGGAACGGATCGATGGTGCCCCCGACGCCGACGTCCTGCGCGCAGAACACCGGATGGCCCAGATCGGTCCACGGTCCTGTCGGACCCGGTGCGGTTGCCAGGCCGATGCAGGGGTTCTTCTCGTCGTAGAGCGCGTAGTACAGCGAATAGGTGCCGTTCGAC
Organism: Williamsia muralis NBRC 105860; assembly: GCF_001598915.1. Lineage (GTDB taxonomy): Bacteria > Actinomycetota > Actinomycetes > Mycobacteriales > Mycobacteriaceae > Williamsia > Williamsia muralis. Next base: position 13,568 of record NZ_BDAP01000009.1, read on the forward strand.
TCCGAAATGTCTGGGGCCCAGGCGAGTCTGCCCGGTGGGTGCCAGCCGGGCGCCTCGTCGAACACGTCGCCAACGTACTTCCAGTCCACCAGGTCGAACGAGGTGAACACGGTCATGTTGTGCTCGCCCTGGCCATCGCCCCAGTCGTCGGCGGTGGCGTACATGTAATACCGGCCGTCTTGCGCGCGGATCACGGTCGGGTCGGCCGCTACCGGCTGCACGATCGACTGTGCCATCGCGGACGGCACCGGTGCGAGCAACACGACGAGTAGAGCCAGGAGAGCAGGAACCGCTAGGCGGCGGGCATGTGCCCAACGACGCCCGTCTGTCGGTCCCGTGCTCGAATCGATCGGTTCAGCGGCCGGAGCCCCCCACGCGTGCATGTCGCTCCTTGCCGCAACTCACCATTCAGGTCGCGGCAAACATATCCAGCTCAAGTTGAGGTTTAGACTTCAGCCACGCTGCGACATCGTGCTGTGACGAAACCGTGTTCGGCCGGTTATGCGTCCAGCGTGGCGAAGTCAGACGAATTGCAAGGTCTCGATGATCAACCGGGTGGCAGCGCGGCCCTCAGGGGTCGGTGTCAGCGGGTAGATGTGCAATCCGGAGGGGCAGGTGTTGAGCTCCACATCCGAACCCGCCGCGCTCGCTTGCTCGTGGAATCGCAGGGCATCCGGGTACAACATGTCGTGCGTGCCGATGTGCACCGTCGTCGGGGCGAGCCCACCGAGGTCGCCGTACATCGGGCTGACCTCCGGGTGCGTCAGTGGTTTGTCGGGAGCCCACACCCGTGCTGCCATGTCCAACGTGGACCGGTTGAGCCATGGGTCGTGACGCTCGACGCGAGCGATGTCGGGATTGCTGAGGGACAGGTCGAGCCAGGGCGAGATGAGGATCAGGCGCTGAGGCGGGCGCAGGTTCTGGTCACGCGCGGTCTGTGCCATCAGCAACGCCAGACCGCCGCCGGCGGAATCGCCGACCAGTGCGATGGGCGACCCGGGGTGTTCGGTCACCAGTCGCTGATACACCGCAGTGATGAACGGAAGGGCGTCCCGATGGTCGTAGCGGGGGGCAAGCCCGTACATCGGCACCTCGACCCGCATGCCGGCGTCGGCCAGCTGCGCGATGAAAGCCCAATGCTGGGCACTGATCTCGCTGACATAAGCGCCGCCGTAGAAGTACAGCACCGTGGTCTGGGGGCGGACTCGACGCGGGGTGACGCTGTAACTACGGAAACCGCCGATCGAGCGGCGTTTGACGATGTGCGAGGTGTACATCGGTTCCGGGGGCGACACGACCTTCTTGGGCCGGTAGATCTGTCGGCGTGCGCGCTCCGCGGTGCTGGTGAGGGACAACCCGTTCAGCCTCAGCATCGTCGACAGTGCTTTCATCTGAATACTCATCTGTGTCGAGATTAGACCGTGGACCTGTGTTCAACCTGCAGCAACGTGTGAGATTTTGCTGATGATCCCGCGAGACCTATCTCACGGTCGGGTGGGTCGTGGAATCGGCACCTGGCCTCGGTGGTTGAGGTGTGGCGTGACCACACCAGCACTCTTCACGCCCTTGACCCTGCGCGATCTGACCATCGCGAACCGCGCTTGGCTTGCACCGATGTGCCAGTACAGCTGCTTTGCCGAAGACGGCGTGCCCACGGACTGGCACCTGGTCCATCTCGGCGCCCGGGCCACCGGCGGGTTCGGCCTGATTCTCACCGAAGCCGCCGCAGTCACGCCCGACGGGCGGATCAGCCCCCAGGACGCCGGCATCTGGAACGACGAACAGGCAGCAGGATGGCGTCGAATCGTGGACTTCGTGCACGAGCAGGGTTCGGCGATCGGCGTCCAACTGGCGCACGCGGGCCGCAAGGCTTCGACGTACGCCCCGATGGCCGACGCCGAGGGCAGCATCGCTGATGCAGACGGCGGCTGGGTGACCAGCGCCCCGTCTGCTGTTGCATTCGAGGGCTACGACACGCCGTCGGCCCTGACGCGCGATGGCATCGCAGGCGTTGTCGATGCGTTTGCCGCCGCGGCGTCCCGGGCAGATGAGGCCGGCTTCGACGTCGTCGAGATCCATGCTGCTCACGGGTACCTGCTCCACGAGTTCTTCTCGCCGTTGTCGAACATCCGCGAGGACGAGTATGGCGGCGATTTCGAAGGCCGCACCCGGATCTTGCTCGAGGTCGTCGAAGCCGTTCGCCGTGTGTGGCCTGACGGGAAGCCCCTGTTCGTGCGACTCTCGGCGACCGACTGGACAGAGGGTGGGTGGACGGTGGACGACAGCGCTCGGCTGGCCGCACTCGTCGAACCGCTGGGAGTCGACCTGATCGACGTCTCCAGTGGCGGGAATGTTCTGGCAGACATCCCGGTGGGTCCCGGCTACCAGGTCGACTTCGCCAAGGCCATTCTCGAGCAGTCGGGTGTTCCCACTGCGGCGGTCGGCCTGATCACCGAGCCAGGGCAGGCGGAGAAGATCCTCGAGGCAGAGTCCGCACACGCTGTACTGCTGGCCCGAGCTGGTCTCCGTGAGCCGGCGTGGCCACTGCGCGCGGCGCACGAACTGGGTCTGACCTGGCGAGAGGCCCCTTACCCGCCGCAGTACACGCGCGGCGCCTGGCGTTGATCGATCCCGGGTTGCGCCTACACGCGATATCCCGACAATCGAGTAGGTGCCCCCGGATCTGCTGAGCCGCCCCGTCGATCGGTTCGAACGAAGGCTACGACGAGTGTCGGCGCTGTGCGTGGTGATCGCCTGCATGATGTCGGTGCTCACAGGAGTCCTGGTGTGGGACATGGCCGAACGGTCACCCATCGCCGAGCCGGTGGCTGCGGTACGAGCGGTGACCGATGAGACGGCCATGCCCGCCACCGCCCAGACGATCGGCACCCCGGCCGTGGCGGTCCGGGCGCACTGGGAGTGGGAGTCGCAACGACGTGACGGTGTGATCGCAGTACCGGCGGGTACCCCCGCGGGCAGTAACCGCGACATCCCCGTCGACGAGAACGGCGACTGGGCACCGGCCGGTGCTGCCTTCGGGGGACCGATCCCACGAGTGGGACCCGCGGTGCTACTGGCGATGCTGGTGGGCGTAGGCGGAATCGTTGTGATCCGGCAGGTGACCCGCAGAGCGGTCGAACAGCGACACGACCGATATTGGACCGAACAACTCGCCCGCTTCTTCGCCACCCGACCGGACTGACGGATCAGCAGCAGCGGCCCTGCGGATTCCGGTCCTGATCGCGGTACCGGGTACGCCAGTAATCGCGCTCGGTCATCGGGACATCGGCCGGGTGGTGCGCCCGGTGATGGGCGAGGTAGCGCTGATAGTCGCTGTCACCCATCATCGCTCCCACATACCAGCGCACCGCGTCTGAACCGCGGCGGAGTACGTCCATCACGGAGCCGGCCTCGCTCCCTTGCCCGTACCGTGCCCGTCCGGATCGCCCGTCGCAGACGCCGTCGAGACCCTGTCGGTTTTCTCGAACTCGGCCCATTCCCGCTCGATCTGCTTCTCGGTGGATGTGGCGATCAGGCCGCGGGGGGCAAACCTCTTCGACTCCACTGGCGTGTCTTCCGTGGTGGGCAGTCCTCCTGCCCGAATCGCCTTGACGCACACAAACGCTGCCGCGATGACGACGATCAGGACCAGTACCGCGAACACGATGGACAACGTGCCCTGGATAAAGGTGTTCCGGATGACGGCATCCATCTCGCCGACGTTCTTGGCGGTCTTGAAAGCGGTCTCCCCGCGGTCCTTCGCGTTCTGGAAATCGCTGTGCTGCTGCCAGTATCCGATGGCGGGATTGCTCGAGAAGATCTTCTGCCATGAGGCGCTCATCGTGACGATCAGGTCCCACGCCAGTGGGATGCCGGGAATCCAGGCCCACTTGAACAGCCCGCGCTTGAGGACGATCACCAGCACAATCGTCAGTGCAATCGCTGCGAGCAACTGATTGGCGATACCGAACAGCGGGAACAGGGTGTTGATGCCGCCGAGCGGGTCGGTGACACCCATCAACAAGATCGAGCCCCACGCCGCGACAACGATGAAGGTGCAGAGCCACGCGCCCGGCCGCCACGACGGATCCTTGAATCGCTTGCCGCCCTTCACATTGCTCAGCCCATCCGAGAGCATGAACCGGGCCACACGGGTTCCGGCGTCGACGGTGGTGAGAATGAACAGGGCCTCGAACATGATCGCGAAGTGGTACCAGAAGGAACGCAACGACTCCCCGCCGAATGCGCGCTGCATCGTGTCGGCCATACCCATCGCCAACGTGGGTGCGCCGCCTGTTCTGGAGATCACCGAACTCTCACCCACAGCCTTGGCGTCCTGCTCGAATTGTGCGGCCGTGGCAGGATCCCCGGGAAGATTGAGGCCGTTCACGTAATCGGCTGCACCCTGCGGAGTCCCGTCGGTCAACGCCTTCGGCGCGTTCATCGCGAAGTACAGATGCTGGTTCAGGATGCAGGCGGTGATCAGGGCCATGATGGCGACGAAGGATTCGGTCAGCATGCCGCCGTAACCGATTATGCGTGCCTGGCTCTCCTTCTCCAACAACTTCGGCGTGGTACCCGAGGCGATCAACGAGTGGAAGCCCGACAGTGCGCCGCAGGCGATGGTGATGAACAGGAAGGGGAACAGCGAACCGGCGAAGGCCGGACCCTGGCCGTTGTGTGCGAACTCGCTGACCGCCGGGGCCTGCATCACCGGTCGTGCGATCACGATGCCGGCCGCGAGCAGCACGATGGTGCCGATCTTCATGAAGGTGGACAAGTAGTCGCGCGGCGCGAGCAGCAGCCACACCGGTAGCACCGCTGCGGCGAACCCGTAGATGACGATGGCCCAGCTCAGGAATACCGGCGAGAGGCTGAACATGTCTGCGCCCCAGCTCGACTCGCCGACCCATCGGCCGGAGATGATCGCGAACATCAGCAGCACGAAGCCGATCAGGGACACCTCTGACACCCGGCCGGGACGCAGGAACCGCAGGTACATACCCATGAACAAGGCGATGGGGATGGTCATCGCGATCGAGAACACACCCCACGGGCTCTCGGCGAGCGCGTTGACCACAACGAGTGCCAGGACCGCGATCAGGATGATCATGATGACGAACACCGCGATCATCGCCGCGAAGCCACCGACGTCACCGAGTTCGTCGCGGGCCATCTGGCCGAGGCTGCGGCCGCGGCGCCGCGTGGAGATCGACAGCACCAGGTAGTCCTGGACGCAGCCGGCGAACACTGCGCCGATGATGATCCAGATCGTTCCGGGCAGGTAGCCCATCTGCGCGGCGAGGACGGGTCCCACCAGTGGCCCAGCGCCGGCGATGGCTGCGAAGTGATGCCCGAACAACACCCGCCGGTCGGTGGGCATGTAGTCCTGGGCGTTGTCGAGGACTTCGGCCGGGGTGGCGTGATCGTCGCGGGGCCGAACGACTTTCATCTCGATGAGGCGCGCGTAGAAGCGGTAGCCGATCACGTACGTGCACAGTGCCGCGATGACAAACCAGATCGCATTGACCGTCTCGCCGCGGACGAAGGCGATGATCGCCCAGGCGCACGCCCCGATGATCGCGATGATCGCGAACATGATGCGTTTGCCAACGGTCATCGGACTTCGGTCGACGATGGCGACGGGGGGAAGATCGGGGTCGGTGCGGATGAGATCGATGTGGGGATCTCGGTCGCGTTCCTGAGTGACGGTCACCGTGGCTCCTGTGCGTTGTGGGCGGTAGGAGGATTCACGCCTGCTGTCTGCCGCAAGCGCTGTATCCGGCGCCACCCTGATCCATGGGTTCACGGACCAGTGTGGCGCCGGTCACTCTACGCCCGGCCAGGAACACTGATTTTCAGACCCCTTTCCGTGCCGAACGACCTCACTCACCGGTTGATGGTGCTCTTTCCCAGCGCGAGTCCACCGAACGCGATGACCAGCCAGACCCCGCTCACCACACCCGGGAACCCGGGCAGCCCGAATGCGCCGACGGTGACGATGACGGGGAGTACCGCCAGCACACTGACCACCCCGATCCAGCGAGAGACCAGACGCTCGCCGAATGCCATCCAGGCGACGGCGCCCGCAGCGACCGTGACGCCGAGGTATCCGATGAACGAGCCGAAGGCGTTGAGAACGTAGAGCACGTACAGTCCCGACTTGTCGATGCGTGGGCTTTGCCGCTACTGACATCGTCGACAATGCGTATCGGTGGGCTCGCGGCCACGGCGCGGGTGGTGGACAGGTATCCGGACGTCGCAGTGGTGGTCCTGACGATGAGCGAGGACCCTGATTCGGTCTTCGCAGCCCTGCGGGCCGGCGCCCGAGGCTATCTGCTCAAGGAAGCCGAGGCCGGTGATGTGCACCGCACGATTGCGGCGGTCGCCAGGGGGGAGGCCGTCTTCGGACCCCGCGTCGCCGAACAGGTGGTCGGGTTCTTCTCGGCGATGGCCCCGAACAGTGCTGGACCCCAGGCCTTTCCGGAGCTGACGAGCCGTGAGCGCGAAGTCCTGGAACTGATGGCCCGGGGTTTGGACAACGCTGCCATCGCCCGCCGGTTGTTCCTGTCCGAGAAGACCGTTCGCAACCGGGTCAGTGAGATCCTGGCCAAAATGCGTGCTCGGACGAGGGCGGAGGCGGTGGCCAGGGCGAGGGACGCGGGTGTTGGAGGACAGCCAGACTGACGCGACGGGGTGGTGTCGGAGGTGGATGGTAGCCTCCGCCCGGCGTGGTGTGTGCGCTCTCCTGGGTAGCGAAAGCTGTTGTTGGACAGGAGGAACCTGTAGATCAACCCTTGCGAACATGTGTTCGAATGCGGTAATATGAAGGCATAAATCGGGCAGCTGGCGCAGAGTTCGATCGGCGTAACTGCTGTGGGGGTCCCTGGGGAGGGGTATGAGGATGCGGATTCTCGATGTGGTCGACGATGTGATGGGGTTGGTCGTTCCGGATGACCCACCGGGTGTTGTGGGTCTGATCAAGGACTTGATCACCCTTCGCAATGCGACCGAGTGCAAGTTGTCTGCTGCAGCAGCTCATATCGAACGGCTGGGGATAGCGAAGAAGTCAGGGTCCACCACCTCGAAGTTGTTGCAAGCCAATGGGGTGGCTCCAGCGGTTGCATCACGGTGGTTACGGATCGGGACCGGACTGACCGGTTTGGATCGCACCGCCGGTTACTTTCGCGATGGATTCCTGTCGACCGAACATGTTGATGCGGTGGTCAGGGGGCGCGCGCACGTCGCGGCCCGGGCCGGCTCCGAGATGGTTGCTGAGGAGCGAGTGGACATCGAACGGAAATTGTTGAGCCACGCCATCTCCGGCGCCTCGCCCGACGAGGTGGGCAAGGCCGCGCGCAAGCTCGGAAATCAGATCTCTGGGAACACGGGTGGGCTCCCGGCGTCCGAGGATTCGGCGATGAACACCGTGGACTTTGCAGTTGTCGACGGTCGGTTCGTGGGAAAGTTCGATCTCGATGCGGTGATGGGGGAGAAGATGCGATCTGCCCTGAACGTCTGGAGCAAGCCGCGCCCTGAGCCCGACGGAAGTGAAGATCGCCGGTCCCCGGCGCAGCGCAGAGCCGATGCCCTGCACCAGCTATTGGACAGCGGTGGTGGACGAACATCGGCGCCGGCCCCGAGAACGGAAGTGATCGTGACTGTTCCGGCCGATGAACCCGATCGCGCATCGTTGCGGTGGATGGGTCCCATCACCGAAGCCACTGCCGCCGCGCTTGCCTGCGACTCGTTCATCACATCGGTGACCTTGGACGGCCAAGAGGTGCCGATCGATATGAGCCCACCACGCCGCCTCTTCACCGGGCTGCTGCGCAAGGCGATCATCATCCGGGACGCGTGCTGTGTGAAATGCGGGGCACCGGCGTACTGGTCCGACTGCCATCACATCGTTCACTGGCAAGCAGGTGGCCCGACCACCCTGGAGAACGGGTGCCTGTTGTGCCGCACCTGCCACCGCGCAGTTCACAACACGGACTGGGACGTTGTCATGGGGCCAGACGGACACCCATGGCTGCTACCGCCCGCTGACGTGGATCCGTTGCGAAAACCCCTGCCGGCCTACAACCGTAGGACGCTCACCCTCGCTGCGTGAATGCGGCCGAACCGCACAAGGCTGCAAGACCACACCGAACTGCTGGGCCGATAGATCGATAGACCCACTCGCAACCGGCCCACGGCCGGAACCGCGATGGAACATTGACAACTTCACAGTGTGAACCACCCGCGCGATCAACGGACGGTACGAGCCAGTGTCAGGCCCCGGGCGAGTCTGCGGATGTTGTCGGCGATGTCCCGAACCCGTCCCACGAAGGTGTCGTGCGTGACGCCGGACGAATGCGGCGTCATCAGCAGATTGGGGAGTTCGGCAAAGGGCAGATCGCCCGGGACACCGCGACCATCCGGGCCGGGGTACGAGTACCAGACGTCGATGGCGGCCGCACGAATGGTGTTCGTGCTGAGTGCATCGTAGAGAGCCTGCTGCTGAACGAGTGGCCCCCGTCCGACGTTGATCAACACTCCATCCGGACCGAGGGCCTCGAACTCCGCGCGACCGATCATTCCTCGGGTATGAGCGTTCAGCGGTGCCGAGACGACAACAACGTCGGACTCGGTCATCAGGCGGCCCAGATCGGCGGCATCTCCTGCCCATGACAGGCCCTGTTCTTCGGCGTCGACGGTGCCGCGGCCGGTGACCGCCGACGCGGTGCAGCCCAACGTGCGCAGCAGGTTCCAGCTCTTCGACCCGATGTGGCCGAACCCCACGAAGCCGATGTGCGCGTCGCGCATGGTGAGGGGCTGGGGAAGGGAGTCGTCGTACACCGATGTCGCCCACACTCCTTGGCGGAGTGCCCGATCATGGGCGAGGAAACCACGGCGCAGCATGACGGACGTGGACAACACGTATTCGGCGATCGAATCCTCGTGATGGAACGTGTTGGCGACTTTGGTGCGAGGCCCGAGCGCGTCGAATGCGACATTGTCGGTGCCCGCCCCTGCCACGTGCACCAGTTGCAGTCGCGGGGCGGCGGTTGCCATTGCTGTCGTGAACCTGCCGCCCACATACACATCGGCTGCCGGGAGATCGCTGATGATCGCCCGCTCGTCGAAGCGTTGGTGCCACCGGACCTCACTCTCGGCAGGCAGCAAGCTCTCGAACAACTCACGATGCGGCAGCAGATTCCGGTCGCCGACGACGATCACCATCCGCCCCAATGGATCGCTCATGCCCGAACCAGCGCTGGACGCTTGCTGTCGAAACTCCAGCCCGGTACCAGGAATTGCATCCCGACCGAATCATCGCGGGACCCCAGACCCTCGCGGAGGTACAGCTCGTGTGCGAGCTCGACCTGGTCCATGTCGAGCTCGACACCGAGTCCAGGCCGGTCGGGAACCGTGAGGTGACCGTCGATGATCTCGAACGGCTCCTTGGTGATCCGCTGACCGTCCTGCCAGATCCAGTGGGTGTCGATGGCCGTGATGTCGCCGGGTGCGGCAGCGGCGACGTGGGTGAACATGGCCAGTGAGACGTCGAAGTGGTTGTTGGAGTGCGATCCCCACGTCAGGCCCCACACATCGCAGAGCTGCGCCACCCGCACCGATCCGGCCATCGTCCAGAAGTGGGGATCGGCCAATGGGATGTCGACCGCTCCGGATCGGATGGTGTGCCCCAACTCCCGCCAGTCGGTGGCGATCATGTTGGTGGCGGTGGGCAGCCCGGTGGCCCTCTTGAACTCACTCATCACTTCACGCCCGGAGAAGCCGCCCTCGGGCCCGACCGGGTCCTCGGCGTAGGCGAGCACGTCGCGCAGTCCGCGGCAGGTTTCGATCGCCTCCGAGAGCAGCCAGCCGCCATTCGGATCAAGCGTGATGCGCGCGGCCGGGAAGCGTTCGGCGAGGGCGGTCACCGCGGCCGCTTCCTCCTGGGGCGCCAGCACCCCGCCCTTGAGTTTGAAGTCGGAGAAGCCATAACGATCGTGCGCGGCCTCGGCGAGAGCGACGACGGCCTCAGGGGTCAGCGCCTCCTGGTGCCGTAGTCGAAGCCAGTCGTCGGACTCACCGGAACCGTCGAGGTAGTCGAGTCCCGTCTTGGTGCGGTCGCCGACGAAGAACAGATATCCCAGCGCCTGCACGCGCTCACGCTGCTGGCCGTCGCCGAGGAGGGCGGCAATCGGCACTCCGAGGTGTTGGCCCAACAGGTCGAGCAAAGCGGATTCGACAGCGGTGACGGCGTGGACAGTGGTGCGAAGATCAAACGTCTGATTGCCTCGGCCACCCGAGTCACGATCGGCGAAGGCGCGCCGCATGTCGCCGAGAATTGCGTTGTGGTCGCCCACGTGGCGTCCGACCACCATGTCGATTGCGTCGCACAGGGTCTGACGAATTGGTTCGCCGCCCGGCACCTCGCCGACCCCGGTGTTCCCGTCTGCATCGGTGATCATCACCAGGTTCCGGGTGAAGAACGGAGCATGTGCCCCGGACAGGTTGAGCAGCATGCTGTCGCGGCCGGCGATCGGGATCACCCGCATCTCGGTGACCGCGGGAGCACCACGCGATACTCGCGATGTGGCTGATGACGTCATGGTGGAGCCTTTCGCTGTTGTGATTTCAGATGATCTGCTGCCCGATGAGCAGGACAGCCCCCACCGAGGAGATTGCGATGGAGAGCCGGCGCAGCCGCACCGGGTCGAGCAATGTGTTGACGAATCGAGAGGCCGCGTAGCCCAGCACAATCGCCGGGATGAGAATCAGGAACATCTCGGCGTTCTCCCGTTCGATGGCACCGGCGGCGGCCAGCACCGCGATGGACATCAACGACCCGACCAAGAAGAACGCGCTCATGTTCCCGCGCAGCCGGGGGCCGCTTGATCCCTGCAACACCAAAGCCATCGGCGGACCACCGATCGAGGTCGCGGTGCCGAGCAGGCCCGACGCAGCGCCCGCAGTCGCGAGGTTTCGTCGCCGCGGCGGTGGCGCCCAACCCATCGTCGCCATGACAACACCGGCCAGCACCACGGCCGCGAGCAGCAACGCGAGCCCGCGTTCGGGCAGGAACAGCAGCAGCAATGCCCCCGCGACGGTGCCGGGGACACGGCCCGCCAGCGCCCACCCGGTGCCCCTGAGGTCGAGGCTCTGCCGTTCGCGGACCACGACGAGCAGCGTCACCACCACCGCGGACATGATCAGCGTGCCCGGGATGAGCGATGGATCGACCAGGGCGACGATCGGCGCGGCAAGCATCCCCATGCCGAACCCGATCGAGGCCTGCATGCAGGCGGCAGCAAACACTGCCACGCTGATCACGACGAGAGCTGTGATGCTCACCCGACCGCAGCGGGCATACCGAGCGACACCGCGTTGCGCGGGTGGAAGCACTCAGCCACGTGTGCCGGACCGCTCAGCGCTGCCCGGATCGACTTGCTCTGTGGAAGGTCAGTGGCGACGGGCGGCGCCGACTCCGCGCATTCGGAAGTGGCGTGCAAGCATCGAGTACGAAAGCGGCAGCCCGACGGCGGATTCAGCGGCGAGGGCACTTCGCCCTCCAGGATGATCCGGGTGCGCCGGGTTCCGGGGTCGAGGGTGGGCGCCGCCGACATCAGAGCTTCGGTATAGGGGTGCATCGGGGTGTCGAAAACTGCTTCGGTAGGCCCTGTTTCGACGATGCGACCGAGATACATGACGGCGACGCGATCAGCCACGTGCCGCACGACCGACAGGTCGTGCGAGATGAAGACGTAGGAGATGCCGAGTTGCTGCTGCAGGTCGTTGAGCAGGTTGAGCACCTGGGCCTGCACCGAGAGGTCCAGTGCCGACACCGGCTCGTCACAGATGACCACCGACGGGTTGAGGGCCAGCGCCCGGGCGATTCCCAACCGCTGGCGCTGCCCACCGGAGAACTCCTGTGGTGAGCGGTGCTCGTCGCTGGGGCGGAGACCCACCAGATGCAGGAGTTCGCGCACCCGAGCGGCCCTGTCTCGCTTGGACTTGTAGAGGGTCTTGTGGGTCCGCCACGGCTCGGAGATGATCTCGGCGGCCGTCATCCGAGCGTTGAGTGAGGCATACGGATCCTGGAACACCATCTGGACGCGGCGACGCAGGGCGAGCATGTCCTTGCCCTTGAGGGTGTACGGATCGACGCCATCCCAGCTGACCGTCCCGGCGTCGGGACGCTCCAGCATCATCAGAGTGCGGGCGAGAGTTGATTTGCCGCAACCTGATTCACCGACCAGACCCAGCGTCTCACCGGGGGCGAGATCGAGGTCGATCCCGTCGAGCGCCTTGAGCTCGGTCTTGCCGTCTTTGCCCGCCGGCACCCGGAACGTCTTGGTGAGGTCGCGGACCTCGAGGACCGACGATCCCGTCGATCTCGGTTGTGTGGACTCAGACATTGCCGACCTCCTCGGTGAAATGGCATGCCGCGGAACGGCCGGTGGCGATTGACTTCAGTGCAGGTCGGGAGGTGGCGCAGATGTCTTGTGCCAGGGGGCATCGGGCCTGGTACACGCACCCGGTCGGGATCGAGTGCAGGTCCGGGGGAGTGCCACCGATGGACTTGAGATCGTCGCCCCGTTTGGCGTTCACGGGCACCGAGTCGAGCAGCCCCTTGGTGTAGGGGTGTCTCGGACGGGAGAACACCTCGGCGACCGGCCCGGTCTCGACAACGTTGCCGGCGTACATGATTGCCACGCGGTCGGCCTGCTCGGCCACGAGTGCCAGGTCGTGGGTGATCAAGATGACCGCCATGTCGAACTCGGCCCGCAGGTTCTGCAGCAGGGACATGATCTGTGCCTGCACGGTGACATCGAGCGCAGTCGTCGGCTCGTCGGCGAGGAGCACCTTGGGGCTCAGGGCCACCGCCATCGCGATCAGCAGTCGTTGGCGCATGCCGCCCGAGAACTGATGGGGGTAGGAGTCGATACGCGACTCGGGCTCAGGGATGCCGACGTGCTCCATCAGCCGGATGGCCTCGCGTTTGGCGGCCCGCGCAGACATCCCGCGATGGATACGGAACGGCTCGGCGAGCTGGGTACCGACCGTGTACACGGGGTTGAGCGCGGTCAGCGCGTCCTGGAAGACGATCGCCAATTCGGTTCCGGCGACCTGGCGGCGCTTGCGTTTGCTCGCCGTCGTCAGATTGGTGTCCCCGAGCATCACCGTGCCATCGGTGACATCCGCGATCGGGTCCAAGAGCCCGACCAGGGCTTGGGCGGTCATGGACTTGCCACATCCGGACTCACCCAGCAGGGCCAGCGTCTCGCCGCGGCGGGCGACAAACGAGACGTGGTCGACGGCCCGCACCACCCCGGTGGGGGTGCGCAGGTCGACGGTCAGGTCGGTGACGTCTAGGGCGATCCGCTCGTCGGCGGTGGTCGCGCCGGGATCGGTGATGGCTGGTGCGCTCATGCGACTGCCTTTCGTGAGGAGAACAGACGGCGGCGGGCACGCGGCACGGTGAGGCGCCAGCGCTGACCGGGATCGGTGGCGATCCGGGCCCACGCCGCGAGGATCGTGGCGGACACCGTGGTCACCACGATGGCGAGACCTGGGAAGAACGACAGCCACCATGCGGTCTGCAGGTAGGTGCGTCCCTGCGACACCATCAGGCCCCAGCTGATGTCCGGGGGCTGGATTCCGATGCCCAGGAAGCTCAGCGACGATTCGGCCAGCATGACAAAACAGAAGTCGAGGGTGGCAACGGTGAGCAAGGTGGGCAGCAGGATAGGCAGGACATGCGAGCGGATGATCGATCCACTGCTGGCGCCGAACGTGCGGGCGGCATCGACGAAGACCCTGCTCTGCAGTTCGGCCGACTCCGCCCGTGCGGTACGCAGATAGATGGGGATGCGTGTGAAGGCCAGCACCAGAACGATATTGGCTGCACTCGGCGAGAACACGTAGAGCACCACGACCGCCAGCAGCAGGGAAGGAAAACTCATGATCACGTCGGCGACCCGCATCGCGGTGGTCTCGCGCCAGCCGCGGTGGTAACCGGCCCACATGCCGATCACCGAACCGATGACGCAAGAGATCACCACGGCGGGCAGGGCCACCATCATCGTGGTCTGACAGGCGACGATCAGACGGGCCAGCATGCTGCGACCGAGCGGGTCGGTGCCGAGCACGTTCATCCAGCCGGTGTCGAGATTGAACGGGGCCAGATTCGACTGGTCGAGGTTCTGATCGGTGGCGGCGCTACCCACCAGCCACGGCCCGAAGCACGCGACGAGAAGGACAAAGGCGAGGATGCCTGCGGCGACGGTGGCCATCGGATCCCGCAGCAGCAGTCGCCAGAGGGGCATCCTGTTGGACGGAACCTTGCCTGCGGCAACGGAATCGCCGGTGATGTCAGTGGGCGCGACCAGCGAACCGGTGGGATCGGTGACTGTGGACTCGGACGGTCCGGTGACAATCGACATGACGTTCTCCTAGACCTTGACCTTTTCGCGGACCCGCGCGTCCAGCAGCGCGTAACCGGCGTCGATGACGACGTTGAGGATGAAAATGCTGACAGCGGTGAGCAATACGGCGGCCTGCAGCACTGCGAAGTCGCGTTGCAGGATCGAATCGATCATCAGCTTGCCGATGCCGGGCCAACCGAAGATGGCCTCCACCACCACCGCACCGTTGACCAGCGCGACGGCGAGGTCGCCCGCCACGGTCAACGCCGGCGCGGCGGCGTTTCGCAGCGCATGGTGCGTGACGACGCGCATGTCGCCGGCCCCTTTGCTGCGGGCAAGTCGCACATACGGCGCGGAGAGCGCCTGCACCATCGCGCCCCGGACCACCTGGGTCAGGACTCCCAGCGGCCTGATCAGCAGTGTGGCGATCGGCAGTATCCAGGAGAGGGTGCTGCCCGTACCGGACGTGGGCAGCCAGCCCAGGACCACCGCGAAGATCCAGATGCCGGTGATGGCGAACCAGAAGTCGGGGACGCTCGCCGCCGTCATCGACAGCAGCGACGAGAAGCGGTCGGCAAGTGAGTTGGGCCGGAAAGCCGCCCAGCAACCCAGGATCACCGCGCCGACGATGGCCAGCAACATGGTGAAGAACGCCAGCTGCAACGTCGCGGGAAATGCCCGCAAGGCCATCTCGGCGGCCGACTCGCCGGTGCGTAGGGACTCGCCGAAGTCCAGGTGGACCACGCCGCCCAGGTAGTCGAGCATCTGGTTCCAGACGGGCTTGTCGAGACCGTTCTCGGCCGCGAACTCGGCACGCTGATCCGGGGTCGCAGACACCGGGAGGTACAGGTTGGTGGGATCACCGGTGAGTCGGGCGAGCAGGAAGACACCGAAGAGCACGACCAACAGAGGGATGAGGCTGGTGTACATGCGGCGTCGCAGGAAGGCGAACATCTCTCACCGCTTTCTCGAGGACATGGGGCTGGTCATGACAGGTTCCTTCAGGTGGTGTGGAAAGCGGGGGTCAGTCGTTGCCGGAGGCGGTGGCATGGGTCATCTCGGCCAGTCGCATCTCGTCGCCGGTTGCCGAGTTCGGTTGATAGGCAACCGACGGAGCCTTGGCCAGTACCGCGTTCATGTGAGCGAGGTAGGCGTACTGACGGATCTTGCTCGGTTCGTCGGCGAGGACCGCGGCGAACGCCCCCTGGCGGGCATCGCCGGTCTGGTTCTGGGCCGTCTCTATCTCGGCGTCGAACTCGGGCGTGCCATAGGTGCTCTGGTAGCCATCGCTCAGCAGGTATTGCTCGGCGGTGAACTGGGCATCACCGGCCTGGTTGCCGTGCTGGATCATCAGCAGGATCGGTCCCTCGTCGGGGAAGGGTCGGATCTGGTAGAGCATCTGGCCCGAGGTGTCCATCATCTCGATCTTGACGTTGAGACCGATCTGGTCGAGTGAGTTCTGGATGACCTCGATGGTCTCGTTGATCTTCGGGTACATACCTGTGCGCCCGATGAGCTTGATCTGCTTGTCGACCGGCACGCCGTCTGCTTTAGCCTCGGCCACAAGCTCTTTCGCGCGGTTGAGGTCGTAGGGGGTGGCGGAGATCGTGTCGTTGAACCCGATGATGCTCGGGCCGACGAGCTGTGCCGCCGGATCTCCGAGGCCGCGGAAGAGGGCCTTGATGATCCCGTCGCGATTGATCGACAGGTCGATGGCCTCGCGGACCCGGTAGTCGTCGAGCGGTGGTTCATCCGCCTGCATCCGCAGCGCGGTGGTCTCGTTGTTCGGGTACGACACACCCAGGTCCCCGGCGCCGTCTTCCGGGCCCAGGTAGGTGGCTATCTCCGCCTCGTCGTTGGTCACCATGGCTGCGCGCACGCTGCCCTCGGTACGCCACTGGTACACCGCACGGCTGTACTCCGGGGTGGGACCGGCGTACTCGGGATTGAGCGCGAGAGCCAGCTTTTGGCCCGGATCCCAGTAGTCGACCCGGTAGGGACCGGTGCCGATCGGGATACGCACCTTGTCCGCGGTGTCGGTACTGGTCGGGACCATCTCGATGAACGAGACACGCAGCGGCAGAATCGGATCCGGAGTGGGGGTGGTCACTGTCACCGTCGCCGGATCGGTCGCTTCGACGACAAGTTCGTCGTCACCGAACACGTAGCCGTCCACCTCGCAGCCGATCGTGGAGTTGATCGTGCGATTGATGGAGAAGGCGGCGGATTCGGCATCGAAGGGCGTGCCGTCGCTGAATCTGACGCCCTGGTGGATGCGGAACGTCCAGGTGTTGGGAGAGGTCTGCTCCCATGAGTCGGCCAGCTTCGGCTCGAGGTCACCGGTATCGGGATTGCGTTCGATGAGCGGCTCGGTGATGTTGGACCGGACCACGGGACCCGTGGCCGTCAGCGAGGCGTCGCACGGCTCGAGCGTCGGAGGCTCCTGCGGGAGCACGATGCGCAGGGTGTTCGGGTCGGCAGCGTCGGTCTGTGTCGAGTTGGCAACCGAACAACCGGTGGCCAGAGCGGCCACGGCGGCCATGGCGACGACCGCCCGTACGGAATGGCGTCGGGATGCCGGCTGCGGGGCTGCGGCGTGCATGGGTCCTCCGTTGATGATGGTGAATCGCGTCGATCGAGACGCTGACCGTTTGTGACGGTAGCCACAACCTAGAAGTGCCCCGAGGAGGCGTCAACAGGCCAAAAGGCCTGCAAACCGCCATATCTGTCGGTGATGGGCGTCACTGGATGTCTCATCTGGTGACACGACTCACCTGCAATATAGCCTCTGACCTGCCGCATTACGGATTGCTTGTCGCCGAGCCCGCTCGGCAGCCAACCCAGTGATGCCGTTTGGGTATCAGTCCATGTTATTTACGAGTTGGACAGGTATTCCTGAGGCGGCCTACCGTACGGGTAACTCGATGAAGACCATGATGGTCTTTCCCTGTCGTCAGGAGGCACGATGGCCGATGTCGCACCAGTCGCGGCACGACCGGCGAAAAGCACTGCGCCACAGCAGTATCACGACTCGGAGGACCAGGCGGGACGGGTGCTGCAGGTCGGCCCGCTCAAGCCGTCACTCGCTGAGTCCCTGGCAGCCGGCTACGGAGCGTTGTTGCTCCCTGACGACAGTTCCCGAGAGGGCTTCCTCGCCACTCGGGGCGATGCCGTCGCCGCTGTTGTCACCTCTGGCCGCACGGGCGTCGACGCGGCACTGATGGCACAGTTGCCGAACCTCGGCGCGATCATCCACTTCGGCGTCGGTTACGACACCACCGACGTCGAGGTTGCCCAGCAGCGGGGCGTGGGCGTGAGCAACACCCCGGACGTCCTCACCGATTGCGTTGCGGACACTGCGGTGGGACTGCTCATCGACACGCTGCGCGGTTTCTCTGCCGCGGACCGCTACGTGCGGGCCGGCCGGTGGGCGAGCGAGGGCAACTTCCGCCTGACGCGCAAGGTGAGCGGCGCCCGAGTCGGAATCATCGGACTCGGCCGCATCGGTTCGGCAATTGCCGAGCGCCTCAAAGGCTTCGGGTGCAGCATTGCCTACCACAACCGCCGCGAGATAGTCGGCTCGCCGTATCGGTACTCATCGTCGCCGGCCGAACTGGCGGCGTCGGTGGACGTACTCGTCGTGGCGGCCTCAGGTGGTGAACACACCCGGCAGCTCGTCGATCGTGATGTCCTCGAGGCGCTGGGGCCCAACGGCTTCCTCGTGAACGTGGCGCGGGGCAGCGTGGTCGACGAAGAAGCGCTGGTCGACCTGCTCACGTCTGGCGGTCTGGCCGGCGCGGGTCTCGACGTGTTCGCCGACGAGCCGCATGTCCCGGCAGCGCTCGTCGGCCTCGACAACGTTGTGCTGCTGCCCCATGTAGCCAGTGGCACCACCGAGACCCGCGCCGCGATGGAAGCCCTGACGCTGGCCAACCTCGACGAGTATCTCGCCCAGGGCACGCTGAGGACGGCCGTGCTGCAACCTGAACCGAAAGGAAGGCCGCGCCCATGAGCGTTGTGCTGAGCTATGTTCCCTCTACAGAGGGGCGCGGCGCGTTGTCGTTCGGTTTCGCCGAGGCACGCATGCGCGGAACGGATCTGATGGTCATCGCCGAGGACGACAGCGGATCGTCTCCGGAGTTCGAATCGGATCTCGACGCGGCTCGCCAGGCCGCCGGGGCGGCCGATGTGGTTTTTGCGATCGAGCCAAACGACCCGGCCCTCTCTCACGCAGACAATCTCATCGATGCGTCGTATCGCGACGATGTCGAGCTCATCGTGATCGGTATCCGTCGACGTTCACCGGTTGGCAAGTTGCTGACGGGCAGCGCCATGCAACGGGTTCTGCTCGACGCGCAGTGCCCGGTCGCGGCAGTCAAACCCCCGGTGCGCTCGGCTGTGTGACCACTGCTTCACGGTGTTGAGTCATATCCATTCACGTTGCGGTAGAACGTCTTCCATGATCCGGGCCAGTGCCGGATTCGGATTGTCCGGGCGCCACGCGGCATTCATCTGAACCGGGCGGTCTCGAACCGCTGTCACCTCTTTGAAGACGACGCCCTCAGGGTGCATGGTGGCGGCTGATTCGGGCACCAGCGCCATCCCGAGACCGGACCTGACCAACACCAGCATGGTGTGCACCTGGGTGACGTACTGGACGTAACGTGGTGTCGCGCCGACGATGGTGAACGTGCTGATCAGCAACTCGTGGAAATAGCGGGCGTCGACGGGGGAGTACATCACCACGGGACGGTTGTCGAAGTCCTCGATGGTGAGATGCTCGGCATCGATGAGATCGTGATCCGCGGGCAAGGCGGCGATCAGCCGCTCGTGATGGATCGGCCGGCTGCTGATACCTGGGCGGGTCATGATGGGGCGCACGAGCCCCAGGTCGAGTTCTCCACCCGACAGTGACTCGATCTGGGCGGAAGAGACCATCTCGCGCAGAACGAGTTTGACGTCGGGTAGTACCTCGCGGGCGGTGGCGAGCAACCGGGGCAGTACCGCATGCGCAGAAGCGCCCGTGAATCCGATGATGACCGTGCCGAGATCGCCGGCGGGCACCCGGCGCACGGTCAGTACTGCGCTCTCGGACAGCCGGACGATGCGGCGGGCGTCTGGCAAAAATGCCGAACCGGCGGCGGTCAGCGTGACCGAACGACTGGTCCGGTCGACGAGTTGCACCCCGAGTTCGTTCTCCAGTTGCTGGATCTGCCTGCTCAGTGGCGGCTGCGTCATGTGAAGACGTTCGGCAGCTCGGCCGAAATGGAGTTCTTCGGCGACGGCGATGAAGCAGGTGAGGCGAGCCAGCGAGAACATTGATCCACTCCCGGTATCGGAATTGGGCGCGTAAGCGGCCCAGTGGATCAATGTACGCGCCGGTTCAGCGCCGGACGAGCGGGTTCACCAGCGCGGGCAGGTGTTCTCGAACGACGGGTCGATGGTTTTCATGTAGCCGGTGTCGTCGCGGTCCCGGATGCCGCAGTCGAGATACTGCTGGTGCAAAGCCGCGAGGGCATCTTCGTCGATCTCGACACCCAGTCCCGGACCAGTCGGAACCGGTACTGCGCCATCGACGATGGACAACGCTCCTGCTCGTACGACGTCTTCGGTCTTCCACGGCCAATGAGTGTCACAGGCGTAGGACAGATTGGGCGTCGCGGCGGCCAGGTGGACCATGGCGGCAAGGCTGATGCCCAGATGCGAGTTGGAATGCATCGAAAGGCCCAGACCGAAGGTCTCACAGATCCCGGCGAGCAACCGAGACCGTTGCAGGCCACCCCAATAGTGGTGGTCGGAGAGAACCACGGACACCGAGTTCTGCCGGACCGACGGTTCGAGCTGGTCGAAGGCGACCACGCACATGTTGGTCGCCAGAGGCATCTTTGCTTCCGCCGCCACGTCGGCCATGCCCTGCAGGCCCGGTGTCGGGTCTTCGAGGTACTCGACGACGCCGGCGAGTTCGGATGCCACCTCGATCGAGGTGTCCACCGTCCATGCCGCGTTGGGGTCCAGCCGCAGCGGCAGGTCGGGGAATGCCGACCGCAGCGCCTTCATGGCCGCGATCTCCTGCTCGGGAGGAAATACGCCGCCCTTGAGCTTGATCGCCTTGAATCCGTACGTGCCGATCATCCGCTGCGCCTGCCGGACGAGACCCTCCGGGTCGAGCGCCGCACCCCACTCGTCGGGGTCTGCTCCGGGATGGGCGGCCCATTTGTAGAACAGGTACGCACTGAACGGCACCTCGGTGCGTACGGCGCCGCCGAGGAGGTCCGACACCGGGCGGCCCAGGGCCTTGCCCTGGATGTCGAGGCACGCGACCTCGAAGGGCGACAGCACCCGATCGGTGGTGCTGGCGGTGGTGATCATGCCGGCCACACCGTCCCCGCCGCTGACCGACAGCGTGCCCAGGGTGGCATCGATGGTCGTTCGCAGTGCGTTGAGCGCGAACACATCGTGTCCGGTGATCGCCTTCGCGGACGCCTCGAGCCGAGCCAGATGCGCGGTGTCGGCGTAGGTTTCGCCCAGCCCGACGATTCCGGCGTCGGTGTCGAGCTGGATGATCGCCCGGAGTGCGAAGGGCTGGTGGACGCCTACGGTGTTGAGCAGCGGCGGATCGGCGAAAGCGACCGGTGTGATGCGGGCGCCGGTGATCCGGATGGGTCCAGTGGGCATCAGACCGCGACGGCCGGTGACAGGGCGCCTTCGAGGACGGCCCGGCCGGCAGCGGTGATCTCGATGAGCTCCTGCTGGTGCGCTTGTGTCAGCGGCACGAGCGGTGCACGAACCGGTCCGGCATCGAGACCTTCCATTGTGACGCCGAACTTCACCATCGACACCGCGTAACCGGGGACCTGGTTGCGCAAGCGGACCAACGGGTGGAAGAACTTGCGCAACAAAGCTTCTGCGAGTTGGTCGTCCCCGGACTCCAGGGCGTTGTAGAACGCCAGCGCGATCTCAGGGGCAAACGCGAAGGTTGCCGAGGAGTACAGGGTGACGCCGATGGCGCGGTAGGCCTGCTGGGTGATCTCGGCTGTGGGCAGACCGTTGAAGAACAGGAAGTTCTTGCCCGAAGGTGCCAAGGCATCCTTGACGGCCATCACGATGCGGGCGACGTTGTCCAGGTCGCCGGTACCGTCTTTGAACCCGATGACGGTGGGCAGCTGCGCCACCTCGACCGCGGCAGCCTCGTTGTAGACGGCCGAACCGCGGTTGTAGACGATGAGCGGGAGGTCGGTTGCGGCAGCGACGGCGCGGGTGTACTCCACGAGCCCGGCGGGCGGCATCGTCACGAGGTACGGCGGTAGGAGCAGGATGCCATCAGCGCCCGCGGCCTCGGCGCTACGCGCGAATTCCTTTGCCTGGACCAGCGATCCGCCGGCGCCGGCGAACACGGGCACCCGTCCGGCCACGACCTCGACCGCCGTTGTGACGATCTTGCTGAACTCGTCGAGCCCCAGAGCATGGAATTCGCCTGTGCCGCAGGCAACGAAGACGCCACCGGGTCCCGCAGCGACACCCTTGTCGAGGTGCTCGGCGAGCAGGGTGTAGTCCACATCCCCGGACGGGGTGAACGGGGTGACGGGAAAGAACAGAACTCCGTCGAGCATCAGATTTCTCCTTGAATGGGTGGGGTTGGTCAGTCTTGGACGAGGCGGCCGTCGATGCGGCGCCACAGCTGATCGGGGTTGCCGTCGGCGATCGCCGACGGCAGCAGTGCGGGTGGGACGTCCTGGTAGGCGACCGGCCGCAGGAACCGCTCGATGGCAAGTGATCCCACTGACGTGGTACGCGAATCGGACGTCGCCGGATACGGGCCGCCGTGGACCATGGCGTGGCCGACCTCGACCCCGGTGGGCCAGCCGTTGAACAGGATCCGGCCCGCCTTGAGTTCGAGAACACTCATCAGCTCGCCCGCCGCCTCGAGGTCGTCGTCGTCGCAGTGCACCGTTGCGGTGAGCTGGCCTTCCAGGCGTGCCGCGACGGCGCGTACCTGGTTCGCGTCAACGCATTTGACCACCAAACTGGCCGATCCGAATACTTCCTCCTGCAACACTTCTGATGCCAGGAACGTATCGGCGTCGGTGCTGAAGACAGCGGCACCGCACGTGTTCGGCCGGTCGGTCGTCTGGGCCTTCACCTCGGCGGTCGCTGCGGTCGACAACGCCTCGACGCCGTCGGCGTAGGACCTCGCGATGCCGGGGGTGAGCATCGGTGCTGGGGCCGACGCGGCGATCGCGTCGCTCGCAGACCGCACGAAGTCATTCAGCGCGGGGCCGTCCACGGCGATGACCAGGCCGGGGTTGGTGCAGAACTGCCCGGCACCCATGGTCAACGACCCCACGAATGCCTGCCCGAGGTCGGTGCCCCGGTTCCGCAGGGCGGACTCCATCAGGAACACCGGGTTGACCGAACTCATCTCGGCGTAGACGGGAATGGGCTCGGGCCGGGCTGCGGCGGCAGCGACCAGAGCGGTTCCGCCAGAACGTGATCCGGTGAATCCGACGGCCTTGATCCTCGGGTCTGTCACCAGCCGGGTACCGAGGATCGGTCCCGAGCCGTAGAGGAGCGAGAACGTTCCGGCAGGCATCCCCGTGCGGGCGATTGCCTCGGTGATGGCGCGACCGACCAGTTCTGAGGTACCGGGATGAGCGTCGTGTGCCTTCACGACCACCGGGCAGCCGGCGGCGAGGGCAGAGGCCGTGTCGCCGCCTGCCACGGAGAACGCGAGGGGAAAGTTGCTGGCGCCGAACACTGCCACCGGTCCGAGGGGGATCTTGCGTTGCCGGATGTCGGCGCGCGGCAACGGTGTGCGATCGGGTTGTGCGGGATCGATGCGTGCACCGTTCCAGCCGCCGTCTCGCAGTACGCCTGCGAACAAACGCAATTGTCCTGCGGTCCTGCCCACCTCGCCGGCGATCCTGGGGCGGGGTAGACCCGATTCGGAGCAGGCTCGGTCGACGAGGGCGTCGCCGAGAGATTCGATGTTCTCCGCGATCGCCTCGAGGAATTCGGCGCGGACGGTGGACGTGGTCGACCGATACCGGTCGAGGGCAGCGGCGGCAGCGGCACATGCGGCGTCGACGTCACTGTCGGACCCGTAGGAGTAACCGGGTTCGAGGACGTCCCCGGTCGCCGGGTCGAGCCCGTGCACGGTGTCGCCCTGCCCGGTGACAAAGGTGCCCGCGATGATCATCTGCCCGGTCAGAGTGTTCATCTGCGCCTGCTCTGTCGCGCGATCTTCTGTCGTCGTCATGTGCCGACTCCTACCTGTTGTGCGTACTTGTTCGGCCATGGCGATCGCGGCCGACCTGCGTCGTCGACCCAGACCACGCCGCCCAGCGGCAGGCGTGACCTGGGTCATACATCGACCGTAGGCCGCTTATTCATTCATGTCCAAGTCAAATATGGACGTGTTCAATAGCCAAGTTGTATCGACCGACGTGGGCGGACGGTTGCGGTCAACAGATGGGCGCCCGATTTGCCCGCGGCGGTGAAGTACGTTCGTCGGATGGAGCGAATGACACCCATCGATGCCCAGATGTACTGGATGTCGAGTCGAGTTCCGAACGACCAATTCCTGCTGTTCGCCTTCGACGGTGAAGTCGGCAACCTCGAGTCGGCCATCGACGACGTGCTCGGGCGCGCGGCGTCGAACGTCGATCTGACCCTGCGGGTTGCCGACCCAGGGTGTGCCTTCGACTACCCGTACTGGGTTCGTCACGGGGTCGGACCAGATCACGTCGCAGTGCACCAGTTGCCGCAGCCCACCTGGTCGGGTTGCCTTGCGGCCGTTCAGGATCTGTTCGCAGATCAGCTCGACCTCCGCGACAGCGTGTGGCGTCTGCACGTGTTCGAGGGTGTCGGGGACGTTCCCCGCTGCCAGGGATCGGCGACAGTGGTGGTCCTGCAGATCGGACACGCCCTCGCCGACGGTCGCCGTGCGACGGGCGTGGCCAGGAGTCTGTTCGTCGATGTCAGAGGACAGCGCCGCAGCGTTGCCGCGAAACCCGAGAGCGGCTACTCGACGGTGCGGGCGGCAACGGTCGCGGCGATCCGGACACCCAAGCAGCTCGGCTCATTGGGTTTGCGGGGGCTGAATGCTGCTGTGACGCACCGAAGGCTGGTCGCGGACGTGGCCGACGGATCCGTGCCCGCGCAGGCCGATGTGCGGCCGGCACTGCCCACCAACAACAGGCCGGAGGGTCGCCGCGCGATCCGCACGCTGGTCCGTGACCGCGACGACTTTCCGGGGCCCACCGTCACCGTCGGAGCGCTCGCAGCCATCTCGCTGGGGTTGTCGGAGCACCTCGCCGGCCAGGGTGTCGACACTGCCACGCTCGGTGCGGAGCTGACTGTTGCAAAACCGGGAAAACCCCTCGCTCGCAACCACTTCCGGAACGTCGGTGTCGAACTGTTCAGCACCACGCCATCATGGGAACGAAGAAACGAGCAGATCGCCGAGGCGCTGATGCATCGTCGATCACGTGGTGCTCATCCCGCGTTGCGAGCAGCCGACGAAGCCTTCGCGGCGGTTCCCGCTCCTTTGTTGTACTGGGGAACAACACAATTCGACCCGACTGCGGTCGCACCCATGGTCATCGGGAACACGGTGGTGTCGAGCATCAACCGCGGCCCGGCCGACCTGACATTCGGCGGGGCGCCGGTTGCGTTCACCGCCGGCTACCCGGCCCTGTCGCCTGCGATGGGCGTCACCCACGGGGTGCACGGAATCGGTGACACGGTGGCGATCAGCGTGCACGCCGCAGAGTCTGCGATCGGGAACATCGACGACTATCTCGAATCGCTGAGTGCGTCCATCGCATGGAACCGTATCGTCGCCGGACGGTGACCGACCGGCTCCTCTGCGGCCGCCCGTTGCTTGGCGTCAGTGGTCGTCGCTTCCGTTCTTGGTGCGTACCAACCGTTTCGGCAATCGGCCGACGAGTTCGCCCAGCGGGAGCACGGCCTGGCCGAGGACTTCGGCGGCATCGTTGAGCTGATCCACCGTCTCCTGCAGTTTTCGGATGTTCGGCGCGAGTTCGCCGATCACCTCGACGAGTTCGGTCAACCGATCCAGTGGTCCGCCCGGCGCGATGGTGCGCTCGATCGCGCCGTTCTCGCCCAGGAGTTGCTCGAGCAAACCCTCTTCGGCGACAAGTCGGTCCATGAAGCCTTCGTCCTCGGCAAGACGGTCGAGCAAACCGCCCGTCGTCGTCAGCATCGCGAGGATCCCGTCCTCGGCGAGAAGGCGGTCTACCGGGCCACCACGAGAGAGGAGGCGATCGAGAGGTCCACCGTCTTCGGTCATCTGATAGAGCACGCCGTCGTCGGACAGCATCCGGTTCACCAGTCCGTCCTCGGACACCAAGCGTTCCAACGGCCCGCCCCTGGCTAGGACGCGACCCAATGAGCGGTCGTCTTCGAGGAGCTCGGCCACCTGGCCGATCAATTGAAGGGGACTGCGGCCGGGAGGTCCCTGAGACACCCCCAACGCCACCGTGATCTCGTGCTGCACGTTTTCGATGGCGATACGACTGACCGCCACGCTGGCCTCGACGGCCGACAGGGCCGCCCCTGCGATCGCGAATCCCAACCGGGTCGGGAGTTCGATCACCAATCTGGCATCCATGCCGTTCACCCTAAGACGTCCCCTCCACGCCGGTGGCCGATCACCCTGCTTTGGCCTTTGCCTTCTGTTCCTTCTTGAAGGCTCGCACCTTCTGCAGGGATTCCTCGTCCACCACGTCCGCCACCGAGCGGTAACCGGCCTTGCTGTAGTCGCCGACCGCCTTCTGCCAGCCGGCCGGGGCGACGCCACATTGCTTGGCGAGCAGGGCGGTGAAGATCTTGGCTTTCTGGGCACCGAAACCCGGCAGTTCATTGATGCGTTTGACCAGATCAGGTCCGTCTGCCGCCTCGTTCCAGATCCGGGCGGTGTCGCCGCCGTACTGTTCCACCACGATGGTGGCCAGGGCCTGCAGGCGCGCGGCCATCGACCTGCCGTAGCGGTGGACGGCCGGAGGAGTGGCACACAGGTCGGCAAACGAGTCGGGCTCGGCGGCGGCGATCGCGGCGGGATCGAGATTGCCGAACCGTTCCCTGACCTTGGCAGGCCCGGCAAATGCTCGCTCCATCGGGAACTGCTGGTCCAGCAACATCCCGGCCAGCAGCGCGAAGGAATCGGTACTGAGCAACTCGTCGGCGGACGGGTCGCCCGTGATGTGCAGACTGGTCATGGACACGAAGTCTAGTGCCGGGCACCCAACCCACATCGACGCGCGCGAGGACCCGTCGCACCGAACGCCGATCGCCGGTGACTCGGTGGTGATTGAATGCTCGACAGGACGGTCCGGGTCGGGGAGAGCGGAGTCGGTCATGTGGAGACGTACGCGAGTTGCGGCGGCGGCCCTGGCTGCCGCGGCCACGATGTCTGTGCTGGCCGCCGGCCAATCCTCTGCCGAGCCGTACACCGAACCCGACCTGGTGGACACCGTGCGCTGCGACAGCGCCGACCCGTGGTCGCCGGGCCGGCTCAGGATCGACATCGACGTGTACAACGATGTCGTCTTCCCGCCCGACGGGGCGCGTGGGCCTGTCCTCTACCTCAGTGCGAACAACTCGCGTCCTGGCTTCCTGCTCGACTACAACGTCGAGGCAACCGTCCGCTGGGTCAACACCACCACCGGAGCGCGTGGGACGAGGATCATCCCGGCGCGGGGCCGTTCGGCCAGTTGGGAAGGTTCCCTGCCGACCGGCCGTGGCCACGTGGCCTACGTCGTCACCCAGAAGATCGGCGCACTCGCCTTCATGCCCATGGTGAACCCGCAATCGTCGACCTGTCGCGGCGCTGCAACGGTGTGACCACCGGTCGGGTGGGGCGCTGGAGTTCCCCATCTCGCGGGGGCGTAAACGCGTGCCGCCCCCGCTCGCCGGTGACCGACTTGTGACCGACTGTCTTTCGGGGACTTGCGAACTCGCCTGACATGACAGGAGTAACGTCAGCTCTTGGCGTATGTCGTCGGCGGTGATTGCCGACCGCCGTCCGGAAGGTGGGTACCCCCCGATGTCCACAGGTGCAGCCAGTAGATCCAGTCGGCCGGTCGGGGGTGAGGCCCACGTCGCCAAGGTCATCGGTGTGACCGTCGCCGCGGCCGTCGGCGGATTCCTCTTCGGTTTCGACAGCTCGGTGGTCAACGGTGCTGTCGAATCCATCGGCACACATTTTGAGCTCAACTCGTTCATGAAGGGCTTCGCGGTCGCCATCGCACTCCTCGGGTGCGCGCTCGGCGCCTGGTTCGCCGGTCGGCTCGCGGACATCTGGGGCCGCAAGAAGGTGATGCTGCTCGGCTCCGCGTTGTTCATCGCCTCGTCCATCGGTACAGGGTTGGCGTGGTCGGTTCCAGACCTGTTGATCTGGCGTGTGATCGGCGGCCTCGGTATCGGCATCGCGTCGGTGATCGCTCCGGCGTACATCGCCGAGATCGCCCCCGCCCGATACCGTGGTGCACTCGGATCCCTTCAGCAGTTGGCCATCACCATGGGCATCTTCGTCGCACTGCTGTCGGATGCGCTGCTCGCCGACAGCGCCGGTAGCGCATCGAGCGATCTGTGGTTCGGTATCGAGGCGTGGCGCTGGATGTTCATGGTCGGCGTCATCCCCGCCATCGTCTACGGCGTTCTGGCCCTACTGATTCCGGAATCACCCCGGTACCTGGTGGGGAGCAACCTCGACGAGGAAGCCGCCCGCATCCTCACCGAAGTGACCGGTGAGCCCAACCCGCTCGAACGTGTCAAAGAGATCCGGCTGACGCTCAAACGCGAATCCAACGTGTCGATCAAGGACATCCGCGGGCCTTCGTTTGGTCTGCATCCCCTTGTGTGGGTGGGAATCTGGATCGCGGTGCTGCAGCAGTTCGTCGGCATCAACGCGATCTTCTACTACTCCACCACGCTGTGGCAGTCCGTCGGATTCAGTGAGAGCGAGTCGTTCAAGACGTCGGTGATCACCGCCGTTGTCAACGTGGTGATGACCTTCGGGGCGATCCTGTTCGTCGACCGCATCGGCCGCCGCAGGCTCCTGCTGATCGGTTCGGTCGGCATGGCCATCGGTCTCATCCTGGCGTGCGCGGCCTTCACCCAGCAGCAGGGTTCGGGCGACGACATCACCCTCCCCGACAACTGGGGAGTGGTCGCCCTGATCGGTGCCAACCTGTTCGTGGTCGCGTTCGCTGCCACATGGGGTCCGGTCATGTGGGTGATGCTGGGGGAGATGTTCCCCAACCGGATCCGCGGTGTGGCGCTCGGTGTGTGCACCGGTGTGAACTGGCTCGCGAACTTCACCATCTCGCTGCTCTTCCCGGAACTGAACTCGCGCCTGGGCCTGGCATGGATCTACGGGTTCTTCGCGTTCTGCGCGATCGTGTCGTACTTCTACGTGCACTTCAAGGTTCCCGAGACCAAGGGTATGGAACTCGAGGACATGGACACCCTCGGCGACGTCGAGGCCGCACTCAAGGCCGAAAAGGCCGCGGCCAAAGAGAAATAGCGCTACAGCGAATCGGTGAACAGCGGCGGCCGTCCCTCTTTGCGGGCGGCCGTCGCTTCTTGGAAGTTCGCGGTCAGCAACCGGACGTAGAGCTGGCCGAGGCCTTCGGCCTGCATGTGCGCGTCGAGGCTCGAGGCCTCCATGCCCGACCAGAGCGTTCTCTTGGTCAGTTCGATTCCCGGGCGGGACAATTCGGCGATCCGGTCAGCGACGCGGCAGCACTCGTCGAGCAGGACGGCGTCGGGAACAGTTCGCGATACCAACCCGATACGGGCGGCTTCGTCGGCGTGGACATCCCATCCGGTCAGCATCATCTCCGCGGCGTGTGAGCTGCCGACGGCTCGCGGCAACAGGTAACTCAAACCCAACTCGCTTGCGGTGAGCCCGTTGTTGATACCCGCCGCACGGAAATAGGCCGCTGCGCCTGCGATACGGATGTCGCATGCCAGCGCCAGACACAGTCCGCCACCGATCGCGGCGCCGTTGACAGCGGCGATCACCGGCTGATGCATGCGGCGGATCGCCTTGATCGTCTCGTCGAGCAGCTCCAAGGAACGAAGCGCGATCGTGGGGGCGGTCAGCCCGTCGATCCCGGGTATCTTGCCCGCCGACTTCTGGTCGGCGCCAGAACTGAACCCGCGTCCTGCGCCGGTGATGATCACAGCTCGGACCGCATTGTCCGCACTGATCTCCTCGAGCTTTTCCTTGAAGGGCAGCATGACGTCAAAAGCCATGGCATTCATGCGTTCTGGGCGATCCAAGGTCACCAGGGCAATGTGTTCGCGGGGATGGTCCACCCGGACATACGACATTTCGCCATCGTGACACGAGCCGGGTTCCCTGAGGTGCGAATCAGGGAAGTCGGCCACAAAGATCAGGGTCGATCCCCGATGGCAGGGGCGCTCGACGTCCATACATTGGGACAGGTGAGAGCGGCTCGGTGTCGCTGGGGGACTGAACAGAAAGGAATGACATGGACGAATTGGTTCGGGTTTCCGAGGGCAGGATGCTGGGAGGCGTGTGCACCGGCATCGCACGACGGTACGGCTGGGACGTGAATGCGGTGCGCGTGGCATTCGTGGTCTCGTGCCTGCTGCCGGGACCGCAGCTTGTCGTTTACCTGGCTCTCTGGTTGGTGATGCCGATGCAGGGGAAGACCGTTCCCGCCGGCGGGGTCACGCCGGTCTGACGATGCCTGCGGCATGGCGACGCCGGGCCAGTGAGTCGACGCCGTCGAGCAGGAACATCTGGGCGACGAAGTAGGTCGACAGCACGGTTGCCTCGCTCATCGCGCGTGGGAGATTGCCGCGCAACAGATACCGGCGATTCATCAGGATCGCATCGGACAGCATGAACAGGATCCCACCCGTTGCCAGTCGGCGGGTGGGATCGCCTCGTGTGCCCGACGACAGGCACGGGTCGGCGGCCGTGGCCGCCATCACCGACAAGGCTGCTCCGTAGGTACCGAGTACGGGCAGCAGCCTGGGCTGGTTCAGGATCAGCAGTGCAGCAACCTCGTTCATCACCGTGAACCGGGGGAGCAGTCGTCGACGTGTCGGCCGGGCACCGTGTCGGGTGAACAGACCGAGGTAGGCCAGGTGTGCCGCGCCGAACATGGTTGCGCCGGTCTGTATGTGCCGGTCTTTACCGGGACCGTCGGCGAACTCTTCGCGATACATGAAGTAGTCGCCGGCTGCCGAGGCGACGATCGTGGCGGCCAGCAATGCGTTGTCCGCCGGGGCCCGTCGCTTCGTGCCTCGGGCAACGGTGATCGCCAACATTCCCAGCGCTGCCGGCTTGACGACAGCGACCACCGGCCGGTGGCGAACAGCTCCCGCTGCCGCCACCAACACGGTGGTCACCGCAAACGCCTTGCGCTCCGGATACTTCCAGCCGGATACCTGCATGTCTGGTCAGCCCGCGAAGAGTCTCTCGACGAACCCTGAGGCATCAGGCAATGCGGCCGCAGCCGTGCCCTGACCGTCGGACGGATACGTC
Organism: Williamsia muralis NBRC 105860; assembly: GCF_001598915.1. Taxonomy (GTDB): domain Bacteria; phylum Actinomycetota; class Actinomycetes; order Mycobacteriales; family Mycobacteriaceae; genus Williamsia; species Williamsia muralis. Next base: position 44,531 of record NZ_BDAP01000009.1, read on the forward strand.
CGGATCGTCACGTTCTGTCCCGACGCCTGAACCCTGTTGATGAAGTCGAGTGTGTACGGCAGCACAACCGTGGTGTCGAGAAGGCCCTGTCCGATGAACACCGGCTTGTCGTAGCCGCGATCAGGAACACCGAGATAGGCGTCGACGACGGGCCTGATGTTCGGGATCGACGCGACCGGCTTGGTGAACAACTCGTTGAGTCCGGTCGAGGCGACCGAGCGCTGCAGTTCGGCGGAACACACCTTGAGGGCCTTGTCCACGAGTGCCTTGCCCTCGGTGCTGAGGTAGGAGTTCAGATTGAGCTCCGGGTACGAGCCGCGGATACCGGCGATCGCATAGAGCACCTCGGCGGTGAGATCGGTGGGCAGCGGCACGGGGATGAAACCCGGTCCGGCACTGAGCACCAGTTCGCCCAGGTTGGCGGGCACGCTGGTGGTCACCGCGCCCCGGAAGTCGAGCTCTGGGCCCTGCCATGTGATGGCGTTGCGCGCAGTCGCCAGCGCCGAGGTCGCCCCACTCCCGTTCCCGTTGACGATCCACTCGTCGGACAGGTCCGGGGTGATGTCGTGGGCGGCCTTGACCGCGTCGACGATGTTGCGTGCCTTGATGTCGCCCTGCAGGTCCGGCGTGGCCCCTTCGACACCGAGACCGGCGTAGTCCGAGGCGACCACGGCGTAGCCCTTGCGGAGCCAGGGGGTGATGTCGTTCCAGTGGGCGGCGGATTCGGTCTTGCCCGACCAGGACGGCGCGCACTTGTCGGCCAGGCCGACGGTGTCGTGCGCCCATGCGATCACCGGCCAGCCACCCTCGGGCGCAGTGCCTCTCGGCAGGTACACCGCGGCACTGCTGATCTCGCTCCGATTTTCGGCCGCGGTGGTCCAGTACGTGAAGCGGTCGGCGCTGCCGGCGCCGGTGACCCAGCGGTCGTCTGGCAGACCGATGTTGGCGTGGACGGTGCCCGAGGTGGCGGTCGGCGCGGCGGCTGCGACGCCGGTCCCGATCGCGGTGGCAACGGTCGCGGCCAGGGCAGCAACGGTCAGACCGCTGACACCCATCCGTCGCAGTGCTTGTGTGTGAACACTTTTCATGACTTCTCCTACAAGAAAACGCTGATACCGAGCTACGCCTGGGTGATCCCGATCATCGGGAAGAAGAAGCAGCTGCGGTTTCCGTTCTGGACGGTGCCGAAGACTGCGGACAACACTGTGCCGTTGCCCGTCTCCACCGGTGCCAGACGGGCACCCTTGACGCTGACGTTGTTCACCACGGCCGAGATGCGCTCGGCGATCGCGGTGCGGATTGCGGCCGGGAAGGAGGCGGGGACGTTCTTCATCAGCAGGTCGACGATCGTCGTGCCCACCGGCGCCATGTCCGCGAAACCGCCCTTGAGGGTGTTCACGTTGAACCAGGCGACCTGCATGCCCGTGGCTGCGCCGTCGGCAGTGATGCCGGCCGGGAAGAAGCCGAAGAGCGTCTCACCGTCTTTGATCAGGTTGGCGTCGAGTCCTTCGGGAAGCTTCAGCCCGGGCAGGAAGTAGGGGCCCGGAATCGCTCCACCTACTGCGGGGACCAATCCGAGCGGATTGGATTCGGTCGGGGCTGTGCAGTTGAAGGCCGCCGACGGGTTGATGAAGCTCTGGATGCCGAGCTTGCGCAGGCTCTCGTTCGCTTCGGCGAGAAGGCCGAACATGTCCGAGGAGTCAGCTGCCGGCGTGGCCGCTGTGCCGGCGACCTCGGTCGGCACCTGACCTGTTCCGCCCAGGAGTGCTTTCGCCGCGGCCAGGGCGGTCGGATCTCCCGAGGTCTTCTTCAGCGTTCCGATCGCCGAGGTGAGTTCGGCGTCGCTGGGGGTGTGCTTCGGAGCGGTGAGGGTCGTGTTGATCGGTGCCGCAGGCTCGGCCGAAGCCAGGGCAGGCATCAGCAGCGCTCCGGACGCTGCGATCGCTAGTGCGGCGACGCCTCGGCGAAGCATTGGTGAGCTGGGCATGGTTCCCCCTTGAAGAGAATGATGATGGGCCACCTGTTACCCGTGTGACAGATGTGGCCAATGGTGCGCTTGTTACACACAACCATGTGATTCAAGGAGAAGGCAAGCTGCGACGCCGACCTGTGATGCAACTGCTACCGTTCCGGTTTCCCTGCGGGTCAACGGATCTCGGCGGGACTGTTCGCAATGAGAAAAGAAACAGGCGCCGACCAGATGGTCGGCGCCTGTTGCTGTGCGGGGGAGGGCTAGATGTTCATCAAGCCGACGGTCGGGATGATGGTGCAGCTGACCACCTTGCCCTCGGTCTTTGTGGTGACGTTGCCGTAGATGGCCGAGATGACCCGGCCCTTACCGGTTTTCGCGATCGTGGTGAAAGTTCCGGGACCCTCGGCGACGTTGATCTTCTCGTTGCGCTGCAGGCTCTGCTGGCCGGTCTTGCCGGTGTCGATGTTGACCCAGGCCACGGTCAGCGGGGCTTCTTTGTTGTTCACTGCGGGCCCGGTGCCGAGGCTGGTGTAGACGAAGCCGGCTTCGCCGCGGGCGGGGCCGGGAGCGGGTGCCTGCTGCGGTCCTGCGGTCGCGAGCGCGGTGCCCACGGAGTTGCCTCCGGGAATGCACCCGTTACCCAGGGTCGGGTAGAGGAATTGCTGGATCACGGGTGCGCCGGGGCCGGTGGGAATGGCGGGACCGCCACCGCCGGTGCCCTCGAGGAAGCTGATGACACGATCCCAGATCTTCGCGAGGTCTGGCGGCAGTCCGGAGTCGGCTGCCAGGGTCTTGGCGTTCGCCATCAGATCGGCATTGACCTTGCCGTCGGGGCCCGGGGTCGCGGCCGAACCGATGATCGCCGGGACGAATGCGCCCAGCGACTGCAGTGTGGCCTCGCTGACCTTGGGTGTCGGCGCCGGGGCCGGTGCGGCGGAGGCCGTGGCCGGCAGTGCGAGCGCAGCGCTGGCGGCAACCGCGACGGCCGTGACGACCCGGCGGGCGGAAAGGTTGGGCAACGGCTTGCGTGAACGCTTGCTGCTGCGACCTGTCGGCTCACTGAATAGCACTGTGTGGTGTCCCATCTTGCGTTGATTGCCCGCGATCTGACGGCTGGTGTGTAAATCGCCGTGCTGACGGTAACCGTTCCGTGACCATCCCGCCAACAGGGGGACGCGCCGCGAGAATCGATTTCTGTCGCCAGGGGACCATAGCGTGTTACTGGAGTGACTCATGGGGCTGGAGACACAATTGTTATGTGTCATTCGGGCCACGACCTCGCGCACTGGGCGAGAGGGTTCCGTCGAGTGCCTGGTTAGATCATTGATGACCAGCACCACCGCACCTCTGGAGGCTCGATGCGTCGACGACATCAACTCGTAGCAGCGCTGATCGCTGCCGCGGTCGCCACGACCGCCTTGAGCGCCTGTGGCGACTCGGACACCAGCGACGAGGTGGTGTTGCTCACCCACGACTCGTTTGTGCTGCCGGACGAACTCCTGGCCACCTTCGAGGACCAGACCGGACTGACCCTGAAGGTGGTCAAGGAAGCCGATGCGGGTCAGCTGTCGTCCTCGGTCGCCCTCACGGCCGGATCGCCTCGCGGCGACGCCGTGTACGGCATCGACAACACCTTCGCGTCCCGGGTCATCGACGCCGGTGCCCTGGCGGAGTACACCAGCCCCGACAACGCGCTCGGACCCGCCGACGACGCGTTGCCGCCCCCCAACCTGCTCACCGCCGTCGACCGGGGAGACGTCTGCGTGAACGTGGACAACACCTGGTTCGCCGACCGCAACCTGCCCGCACCCCGGAACCTGGCCGACCTCACCGATCCGCGGTACCGCGGGCTGACCGTCGCCATGGATCCCGCTACGTCATCACCCGGAATGGCGTTCCTGCTCGCGACCATCGCCGCCTACCCGGATGGGGTGAACGGCGGATGGCGGGGCTACTGGCAGCGACTGCGCGACAACGAGGTGGCCATCGCGCCCGGATGGACCGAGGCCTACAACCAGGAGTTCACCGCGGGTGAGGGCAAGGGCTCCAAGCCGATCGTCGTCTCCTACGCATCGTCGCCCGCGTTTCTCCCCACCACCACCGCCTTGCTCGACACCTGCTTCGAGCAGATCGAGTACGCCGGCGTGCTGCGCGGCGCGTCGAACGAAGACGGCGCCAAGAAAGTCATCGACTACTTGATCAGTGAGCCCGTTCAGGCGGCGCTTCCCGAGTCGATGTACGTCTACCCGGTCCGTGAAGGAACACCTCTGCCCGCCGACTGGGCTCAGCACGCTCCCGAGCCCGAGTCCGCCGCAACCATGCCCGCCGACGAGATCGCGACGAACCGCGAAGCGTGGCAACAGGAGTGGCGCACCGTGATGGGCCGCTGATCGAGGTGCCGACGGCTCGGCCGGCACATTCGGCCATGTCCGGCCGAGTGGCGGTGACGGCTCTGGGCGCGGCCCCGCTGGTGTTCGTGGCGGTGATGTTCGGCTGGCCACTCGTGGCCTTGGCGGAGCGGGCGTTCGCCGGCCGCTCCGCGTCGAACCTGTGGCAGCTTCTCGATGGCGCCAACGCCGCACACCTGCTGTGGTTCACCGTCGCGCAGGCGGCCGCGTCCACTGCCCTCACCCTGCTGATCGGCCTTCCGCTCGCGTGGGTGCTGTCCACCTATGAACTCCGGGGTGCGCTGCTGCTGAGGGTGCTCGTCACCATCCCTTTTGTCCTGCCCACTGTTGTTGTCGGCGTTGCGTTCTCAGCTCTGCTGGGTGATCGCGGTCCGCTCGCCGGACTTGATCTCGCCGCATCGGTCTGGGCAATCCTTTTGGCGCACATGTTCTTCAATGTCGCAGTGGTGGTGCGCACGGTCGGGTCGGTGTGGTCCGGAATAGATCCTCGCTCCGAGCAGGCCGCCCGGACTCTCGGAGCCGGACCCGTTCGCGTGTTCCGCACGATCACCTTGCCCGCGTTGGCCCCGGCCATCGCCTCTGCGGCATCAGTGGTGTTCCTGTTCTGCGCGACCAGCTTCGGGGTCATCCTGATACTCGGTGGCGGCAGATTCAACACGCTGGAGACCGAGATCTACCGGCAGGCAATCGGCTTCTTCCAGCTACCTGCTGCGGTTGCGCTCTCGATGGTCCAGATCGTCGTGGTCGCGGTGGTGGTCGCGATCAGCGCGATCCTCGGGCGCCGGGCCCGCGCGACAGCTGCTCCGCGATATCGCAGGCGACCACGCGGCCGTGAATGGCCGGTGATCGGCTCGATCCTCGGGGTGTCCGGGGTGATCCTGCTGGCCCCACCGGCAATCCTGGTGCTGCGCTCGGTGCGACCCACCGTGGGTGGGAGCTGGAATCTGGACGGTTACCGGGCGCTGTCGGAGTCGGTGAACGGTCAGACACCACTGGACACCATGCGGTATTCGCTGGTCAGTGCGACGTGGGCGACGGTCATCGCGATGGTCCTCGGTCTTGCCGGCGCCGTTGCCATCTCCCGGGCGACGGGGTGGTCGGGCAGTGTTGCCACGGTGATCACCATGCTCCCGCTGGGGGTCAGCGCGGTGACCGTCGGCCTCGGGTACCTCGTTGTCCTGACGACGATGCCGCGGGAGGTGAGCACCTCGCCGGCCATCGTGCCCGCGGTGCAGGCCCTGATCGCATGTCCACTGGTCATTCGGATCCTCGTGCCGGCAATGGGTCTGATCGACCAGCGGCTGCGTCAGGCGACGGCCACCCTGGGAGCCGGTCCGTGGCGGGTGTGGTGGACCGTCGACTTCCCGGTCATCAGGCGAGCACTGTGCGCTGCAGCGGGTTTCGCTTTTGTCATCGCGCTCGGGGAGTTCGGGGCGACCAGTTTTGTCGCTCGTCCCGACACCACGACGGTGCCGGTACTGATCGGTTCGTCCCTTGCCAGGCCCGGGTCGGGCAACTTCGCGACCGCGATGGCGTGCTCGGTGATGATGCTGGTGGTGACTGCCGTGGTGGTCACCCTGATCGAGGTCGTCCGTCGCGAAGAACGGGGAGGCGAGTTCTGAGATGCTCCAATTGTCCTCTGTGACAGTCGGTTATCGGTCCGAAACCGTCCTCGACGACCTCAGCTTGTCGATCGGCACCGAGGGATCGGCCATCACGGCACTGCTGGGTCCGTCGGGATGTGGCAAATCCACCCTCATCCGTGCCATCGCCGGCCTGGAACCACTGACCGGCGGCACGATCACGTTCGACGGAGCGGATCTGGCGCCGATCGCGACCCATCGGCGCGACTTCGGGGTGGTGTTCCAGGACGGACAGTTGCTGCCCGGACGCAGCGTCGCAGACAACATCGGATACGGATTGCGTGCCCGACGCTGGCGTAGAGATGCCACCGCCGCCCGGGTGGCCGAGATGCTCGACCTGGTTGATCTCTCCGGCTACGGGAACCGGCAGGTCGCCGAGTTGTCGGGTGGGCAGCAGCAGCGGGTGGCCCTGGCCCGCGCTCTTGCCCCTCGTCCTCGCCTGTTGTTGCTCGACGAACCACTTTCGGCCCTCGATCGGCAACTTCGTGAACGACTCGCCGTCGAGATCGCCGAGATCATCGACGCCACAGGCACTCCCACCATCGTGGTGACCCACGACCACACCGAGGCGGCGTTGATGGCCGACCACATCGCCGTCATGGACCGGGGCCGGATCATCCAGCACGACGACCCGGCGTCGTTGTGGCGCGCACCGCGAAACGAGCGGGTCGCTCGGTTCATCGGGTGCACGACCATCTGCCAAGGGACCGTTCGTGCGGGTGTGTTGGACAGCGACCTCGGTGCGGTCGCACTGGATGTTCCCGATGGGCGAGTGCGAATAGGGCTACGGCCGGATGCCGTCACGGCCGTACCGCTTGCCGATGCCGGGCAGTCGGCGCCCGTGGGAACGGTGCGGCATGTGGCGTCGCTGCCGGAGGGGACACGAGTGCGGCTGTCGGTGGCGGGAATCGATGTCGATGCCGTGAGCAGCGCTGCGGTGTCGTTGGGTGATCGGATGGCGATTGCGCTCGACGCACACCGGCTTGCGGTCATCACCGAACACAGCACGGAGGACGCCGATGCGTGAAGTCGTCGCCGGGGCAGTGATCGGGGATGGTCGGCTGCTGCTCGCGCAACGGACCTATCCCACGGAGGTCGCCGGGTTGTGGGAACTGCCTGGCGGAAAGGTCGAGGCGGGGGAGACCCGTGAACAAGCCCTGCGCCGCGAACTCGGCGAGGAACTCGGCATCGAGGTACGAGTCGGTCGGCAACTAGGGGACCCCGTACCGTTGCGCGCCGACCTCGTCCTGGTCGCGCTGGCCGCTGATCTGATCAAGGGGTCGCCCCGCCCGGCGGAACACTCGGCCGTGCGGTGGGTCGAGACTCCGGAACTCGAGTCGATGGCGGCGCGGGGTGAACTCGTGCCTGCGGACGCTGCCTGGCTAGATGACCTGATCGAACTGCTGGCCGTCAGGCAGCGCGGGAACGGACCTTCTTGAGGGCTTTGGTGAGTTCCTTGTTGGACATGCCCTGATCAGCGAACTTCTGCATCTTGTGGATCACCACGGGGCAGCGAAGGCACCGGGTGGACGATCGGCAGCACTTCTTTTTCGCCTTCATGCTGCAGACATCTGCCGCCTTCTTCTTGCCCACTGCTGACCTCTTCGCGTCGGTGCGTACCCGGAAAAGTTAGGTTAGCAGCACCTTAATTCTAGGGTCGATGTGTCCTGTGACGGCGCTCTCACCGGGGTACCGGATACCCTGTATTGGTCTGAGCACCTCGCTCGACCTTTTTGACATGCCCACTTCACGTCCGGAGAACTTCAGTGACTGCTGCCCCCAATTTCCGCAACGTCGCGATCGTTGCGCACGTCGACCACGGGAAAACCACCCTGGTTGATGCGATGCTGCGGCAATCGGGCGTTTTCGAGGAACGCGCCGAACTCGTCGATCGTGTGATGGATTCCGGCGACCTCGAGCGGGAAAAGGGCATCACGATCCTCGCCAAGAACACCGCGGTGCACCGTCGTCAGCCCGACGGCACCGAAGTGGTCATCAACGTCATCGACACCCCCGGCCACGCCGACTTCGGTGGTGAGGTCGAGCGCGGCCTGTCCATGGTCGACGGTGTTGTGCTCCTGGTCGACGCGTCCGAGGGTCCGCTGCCGCAGACCCGCTTCGTGCTGCGCAAGGCCCTTGCCGCCTCGCTGCCCGTGATCCTGTTGGTCAACAAGACCGACCGACCCGATGCCCGCATCGCCGAGGTCGTCGAGGAAAGCCACGATCTGTTGCTCGACCTCGCTTCGGACGTCGATGACGAAGCTGCCGAGGCCGCCGAACTGGCCCTCGATCTGCCCGTCCTCTACGCCTCGGGCCGCGCCGGTATCGCCAGCACGAAGGCGCCCGAGAACGGCAACGTCCCCGAAGGCGAAAACCTCGACGCCCTCTTCGACGTTCTGCTCTCGTACGTGCCGGCCCCCAAGGGCGATCTCGACGCGCCTCTGCAGGCCCACGTCACCAACCTCGACGCGTCGGCCTTCCTCGGTCGCCTCGCGCTGGTCCGTCTCTACGCCGGCACCTTGAAGAAGGGCCAGACCGTCGCTTGGCTGCGTGAGGTCAACGGCGAGCCCGTCACCGAACGCGCCAAGATCACCGAGCTCCTGATCACCGTCGGTGTCGAGCGGACGCCCGGCGAGGTCGCCGTCGCCGGCGACATCGTGGCCGTCGCCGGCATGCCGGACATCATGATCGGCGACACCCTCGCCGACATCGATCACCCGATCGCGCTGCCACGGATCACGGTCGACGAGCCGGCGATCTCGGTGACCATCGGCACCAACACCTCGCCGCTCGTCGGTCGGGTCAAGGGCCACAAACTCACCTCTCGCATGGTCAAAGACCGCCTCGACAGCGAACTGATCGGTAACGTCTCGCTGCGCGTCCTCGACATCGGCCGTCCCGATGCCTGGGAGGTCCAGGGTCGTGGCGAGCTCGCGCTGGCCATCCTCGTCGAGCAGATGCGCCGCGAGGGCTTCGAGCTGACCGTCGGCAAGCCGCAGGTGGTCACCAAGCAGGTCGACGGCAAGCTCCACGAGCCGTTCGAGCACCTGACCATCGACGTCCCCGAGGAGTACCTCGGTGCGGTCACTCAGCTGCTGGCGGCCCGCAAGGGTCGCATGGGCGACATGACCAACCACGGCAGTGGCTGGGTTCGGATGGAGTTCATCGTGCCCTCCCGCGGACTGATCGGTTTCCGGACCGACTTCCTGACCGAGACCCGCGGCACCGGTATCGCCAACGCGGTGTTCGACGGCTACGCGCCGTGGGCCGGCGAGATCCGCGCCCGCCACACCGGCTCGCTGGTCTCCGACCGCGCGGGAACGGTGACGCCGTTCGCGATGATCCAGCTCGCCGATCGCGGAACGTTCTTCGTCGAGCCGGGTGCCGACACGTACGAGGGCATGGTCGTGGGTATCAACCCGCGCATGGAGGACCTCGACATCAACGTCACCAAGGAGAAGAAGCTGACCAACATGCGTCAGTCCTCCGCCGACGTGATGGAGACCCTGGCCAAGCCCATCAAGCTCGAGCTCGAGGCCGCGATGGAGTTCTGTACCGACGACGAGTGCGTCGAGGTCACCCCGGAGGTCGTCCGGGTGCGCAAGGTCAACCTCGACTCGAACACCCGCGCACGTGAGCGGTCGAAGACCAAGGCCCGCAACCAGAGCGTCAGCTGACTCGCTGTGTGAGCTGACATCGGGCGAAGGATCGACGACGGGGAGTTGATGACGGGCGACGCTGCCGGACAATCGCGGTTGGATACCAAGGCGCTCAGCGCGCTGAGGTGCTTGGGGCTCGTCGCGGCGTGTCTCATGCTCGTCACGGCGTGCGTCGCCGACCCGCCGCCCCCTGTGCAGCAGACCAATTCGGTTCCGCCCGAGCCCACCGAGCCGTCGGGTCAGGTGCTGTACGTCGCCACCGATTCGATCGGTATCGGCTTCAACCCACACCTGGCCGCGGACCAGTCGGCGGTGACCACGGCGGTCGCGGCGATGACGTTGCCCAGTTCATTCCGGCCGGTCGCCGACGGCCCGCGGGTGGGATGGGTGATGGACCCGGCTCTGCTCACCAGCGCGGAGGTGACCGGCACCGCGCCGTTCACGATCACCTATCGCATCCACGAGGACGCGCAGTGGTCCGACGGGCTGCCGATCACCGCAGAGGACTTCATCTACCTCTGGCAGCAGATGTCACGTCAACCCAACGTCACCGCGCCCGCCGGATACCGGCTGATCACCGATGTCCGCAGTGGCGGTGGTGGCAAAGAGGTCACCGCGACCTTCGCGGCGCCGTACCCGGCATGGCGGGAGCTGTTCAACGACCTCCTTCCGTCGCATGTGCTCAAGGGCGCTCCCGGCGGCTTCCAGTCGGGCATGGACAGCGGCTTCCCTGCGTCCGGTGGCCCCTTCACGATCAGCGGCATCGACCACAGCCGCGACGAGGTGCGGATGATCCGCAACGATCGGTTCTGGCTCAAGCCGGCAATCGTCGACCGGCTGACCCTCCGGCGCGCCGGCACCATCAGCCAGGTGGCGGACTCGATTCGCTCAGGCGACACGCGCGTCGCCGCGATCAGCGGCGGGCCGGCCCTGGGCGCCAACCTCGGCAGCATCGGGGGTGTCCAGACCGGGAAAGTGGCCCAGTCCCGCACGCTCGGGATCACGGTGAACACCCGGACCGACTCGATGGCCGATCTGGATCTGCGGCGGGCGGTGCTCGGTTCCATCGACACCCAGCTCGTCACCTACGCCGGAGCGGACGACACCGAGGTGCTGCCGGCCATGAACTCGGTGTACGCACCGTCGGACCCGGGTTATTACCCGGTTCCGCGCACGGTTGCCACACCTCAACAGATCGATGGGTGGATATCGGCCGCCGGATATCGCCGGGGACTGGCCGAACCGCCACCGACCCCGTCGGACGAATCGATCCCGTCGGATGCGCCGGTCTCGACGACAACGGAGACCACCACCACTGCACCTGGTTCGTCTGACGAGTCGGGCACATCCACCCCGCAGACCCCAGCCGGCGATCTGCCCCGCCTGCCCGTGGGCGTCCAGCAGGTGGAGCGGGACGGTGACCCCCTCATTGTGCGGGTTGCCTCGGTCAGCGGCGATCCACGGACCGGCGCCGCGGCCGCGAACATCGTGGACCAGCTGGGCCGCTCGGGAATCCGCGCCGAGACCGTCAGCCTGTCCACCGCCGACCTCTACAGCTCGGCTCTGACCGGCCGTCAGGTCGACATAGTCGTGGGCTGGAGCCGCGCGGGCGAGTCGCCCGCCACCGCACTGGCATCGAACACCGAATGCCTCAGTACCGAGGCGACCACGGAGACATCGGCCTCGGGTGAACCCGGTCCCAGCCCGTCGGCGACACCATCGCCCGGCCCCACCGAGTCGGCGTCGAGCTCGTCGCAGGCACCCGAGGAGCGCACCGAACCGCGGTACACCAGCAACGTGTCCGGTCTATGCGACCCGGCACTGCAGGCCCTGTCGGCGCGGGCCATCTCGGCCGACGACCCGACCGAGGATCTCCGCGGCGCCCAGCGGCTCCTCGACGACCAATCTGTGTATCTGCCCGTCTATCAGGACGTCCTCACGACGGCGGTATCGCCGCTGGTGACCGGCGCACCTGTCACCGGGCCGGTTCAGACGGGTATCTTCGGTGGGTCCGCGGGCTGGCAGCAGCAGACCGGAAATTGAAAAGAGAACTCTCACCTTGAACCGTTTGCTGTTCGTGCACGCCCATCCCGACGACGAGACCATCACCACCGGCGGCACAATCGCGAAGTACCTGGCCGACGGAGCCGAGGTCACCGTCGTCACCTGCACGCTGGGTGAGGAGGGAGAGGTGATCGGGGAGCAGTGGAGTGGTCTGGCCGCAGACGGCGGTGCCGATCAGCTCGGGGGCTACCGGATCAGCGAATTGACCCGGGCCCTGGCGGAGCTGAGCGCTCCGGCGGCCGAATCCCTCGCACCGGTGTTTCTGGGCGGCGCCGGCCGGTGGCGTGACTCGGGTATGGCCGGGGCGCCGTCGAACGACCACCCGCGGGCATTCATCGGCGCCGGTACCGTACCGGCCGAGGTCTTGGCCGAGCTGATCTGTCAGACGCGTCCGCAGGTCCTCGTCGGTTACGACCCGGTGGGAAGTTACGGGCATCCCGACCACATCCAGGTGCATGCGATCTGCGCCCGGGCCATCGAGCTCGCGGCAGCGTCGGAGACCCGGCCGTGGACGGTGAGCAAGCACTACTGGACGGTGACCGAGGAATCGGCGCTTGCCGACGGGCTGGCCTCTGCGCAGACGCGGGTCCCTTCGGGCTGGCGGATGCCGCTGGCGGGAGAGCTGCCCAGTCATCCTGATGCCGAGGTCACGACGGCCATCGACGTGCGAGAGGTGTACGACCACAAGGTCCGGGCACTGGCCGCTCATGCGACACAGGTCACGGTGTCAGCGTCGGGTACCGAGTACGCGTTGTCCAACAACATCATTCAGCCCATCTTCGCCGAGGAACACTACATCTTGGTGTCCGGGGTCCAGGGGCCTACGGGGCCGGGGGGCCGTGAGCCGGACCTGTTCGGGGGGCTGTGATGCGCAGGGCTCTGCTGGTTTTCCTCTGGCTGGACGGATTCCTGGTGGGCATCGCCTCGGTGGCGTTCCTCCAGCTGACCATCGGCACCGTACAGGTTCCGATCAGCGCCGTGGTGGCGGCAGCTGCGAACTGTGTCCTGCTGTGGTGTTGCGCGACGCTCGCCGAGACCACGGCCCGATTCGGTGCTCTCATCGCGTTCGGTCTCGCCTTCTTCGTGGCCACCGCAAGTGGCCCCGGGGGTGATGCTCTGATGCCTCAGGACTGGCGAGCATTCGCGCTGCTGGGGCTGGGTGTGGGAGTTCCCGCATTCGTGTCGTACGCCGGGTTGTTGCCGGCCGCCGACCCCGGCAAGGCCACCCCGGTCGCGGGGGCCAGGGAATGATCGGGCAGCCGGGGAGCATTATCTGATGGTGACCCCAGACCAGCTGACCTCAGAGGCGCAGACGGACGGGCAGGTGTCTGCAGCGGTACAAAACGCGTTGCAGCAGGCCCGCGAAGGCGCCCTCAGCCCGGACCAGGCCACGACGTTGCTTGCAGTGCGAGGCCATGAGCTCCAGCAGTTGTGTCGCATCGCCGCCGACCTGCGTGACGTCGGGCTCGCAGAAGAAGGCCGCGACCGCCAGATCACCTACTCGCGCAAGGTTTTCATCCCGCTCACACGCTTGTGCCGCGATCGCTGCCACTACTGCACCTTCGTCACGGTGCCGGGCAAACTCAGCCGCGCGGGCCACGGGATGTTCCTCGAACTCGACCAGGTTGTCGAGATCGCCCGGCAGGGCGCTGAATTGGGTTGCAAAGAAGCACTGTTCACCTTGGGGGACCGGCCTGAAGACCGGTGGCCCGAAGCGCAGCAGTGGCTCGACGAACGCGGCTACAGCTCCACCCTCGACTATGTCCGAGCCGCTGCCATCCGGGTTCTGGAAGAGACCGGCCTGCTGCCCCACCTCAATCCCGGGGTGATGAGTGCCGCAGAGATGTCGCGGCTCAAACCGGTCGCCCCATCGATGGGCATGATGCTCGAGACCACGGCACGCCGTCTCTTCACGGACCGGGGGAACTGTCACTACGGCAGTCCGGACAAGGACCCGGAGATCCGCAAGCGGGTACTCGTCGACGCCGGCCGGATGTCCATACCGTTCACCACGGGGATCCTCGTCGGAATCGGGGAGAGTTTCGCCGAGCGTGCCGACTCCTTGATCGAGATCGGCAAGATACACAACATCTTCGGCAACGTCCAAGAAGTCATCGTCCAGAACTTTCGGGCCAAGCCCGACACCGCGATGCGCGGGGTCGCCGACGCCGAGTTCGAGGAGTTCCTGGCGGCAGTCGCGGTGGCGCGCATCGTGCTCGGGCCGCGGATGCGAATCCAGGCCCCGCCGAATCTGGTCTCTCCTGCCGAGTGTGCGGCGCTGGTCTCGGCGGGCGTCGACGATTGGGGTGGTGTGTCGCCGTTGACGCCCGACCACGTCAATCCCGAACGGCCCTGGCCCAATCTGGAATCCCTGGCCGAGATCACCGCCGCCACGGGCTACACCCTCACCGAGCGCGTCACTGCGCAGCCGCGTTACGTCCTGCAAGGCGCGCCGTGGATTGATCCGGCTGTCGCGGGCCACTTGCAGGCGGTGGCGGATCCGACGACCGGCCTGGCCGCCGACATCCGTCCGAGCGGTCGGCCTTGGGGTGTGGTTCGTGAGGCGGGCCCAGCCCAGGCTCGGGGTGTGCCGGACTTCGCCGCGGCTTTGGACCGTGCTCACGCCGACCCGGCCGGCTGCAGTCCCGACGACTACCTGACCTTGGCGCACGCCGACGGCGAGGAGCTCAATGCTCTTGTCGCGCTGGCTGATTCGCTACGTCGACAGACTGTCGGCGACGACGTCACCTACGTGTCCAGCCGCATCATCAACACCGTGTCCGTGTGCGAACCCGGCTGCCGATACTGCGCGACCTCCACCCACTCGGCTCTGTCGGCCGAGGAGGTCGCCGACCGGGCCTGGGAAGCATCGATCGCCGGGGTGGATGAGGTCTGCATTCGAACCGACTCCAACGCCACCGCCGCAGAGTGCTGTCAGTACATCCGCGCCATCAAGTCGCGGGTGCCGTTCATGCACGTGAGCCTCCTGGTCCCCGAGACGATCGGCGTCGCGGTCCGTGCGGGCGGGCCGGTGGCCCACACGCTCCTGGCCGAACTGCGTGACGCGGGCCTCGACCACATCGGTGGCGCAGCAGGACTCAGCATGGGGACAAGCGCGCTCTCGGTGGCCCATGAGTTGGGGCTGCGTTCCACTGCGACACTGGTCTACGGCCACGGGGACGGACCCTCAGACTGGGTACGTGAGTTGGGCCTGGTGCGCGAGATGTTCGACCGCACCGAGGGATTCATCGACTTCGTGCCGCTTCCGTTCTCACACGCCGGAGCCCCCGCCCCGTCTGTGGACGCCACGAAACCGACGATCCGCGACAGTCGGGCAGTGCACGCTCTGTCGCGTGTGATGTTGCACGGTCGGATTTCGACGATCGGAACCAGTCTGCGCGGTCTCGGGGTGGCGGATGCGCAGTTGATGCTGCAGAGTGGCGCAAGCGATCTGGGGCGGACGGCAATCGAGGAAACCATCGCGCGATCAACCGGGTCGCATCATGGCCTCGCGTGGACACCCGCAGAGATGCGGTCCATGGCTGGAGCAATCGGCCGACCAGCGCAGGAGCGAATCGTCGCCGGCGTCCGAAAAGCGAGTGCCGCATGAAGTTACCGCTGCCACCGGCGAAGCACCTGAGTGATCACGAGGTCGCCCGGTTGTTGTACACGGCCACCGGGTTGATCGATCCCGCCCTCGGGGCGGTGGAGCACCTCGATCCCCTGGGGATCAAGCACAGAACGTTTCGGGGACCCGAACAGCAGGCCATCTCGGCGTCAGAGGTGCCCGCCGAGGGGATCGCGAAATTGATTGCGGTGTTGGACGACTCACTCGTCAAGGTCACCGATGCTTCCGGCTTCCCGGGGACGGCGAAATGGGAGAGCTGGACCGCTGATCAGCGCCGCGACTGGTGGGTCGGCCGTATGGGAACAGTGACCACGGCCCTGGTGGCCTACCCCGGGGTGTTCGGCGTGATCGCCAATCGGTTGCCGATCCAGGTGATCGCCGGATTCGTGCAGCAGGCGGTCGTGCTGTGCGCGGTCGCACGGGCATACGGCATCGACGACCGTCATGCGCAGACCGACCTGCTCGCCCACGTTCTCTGCCGCCGGAAACTGGATTCGCGTGCGTTGCTGCGCAATCGGTCCGCAGACGAAGGTCACGCCTCGGTGTGGGACAGGCTGGCCACATCACGTGCCATCGTCGGTGAGTTGGGTCGTCGTCCGTCGCCGCGTCAACCCTGGCGGATGCTGGGTGCCCTACCGGTCATCGGCGCCGTGGCCGATTTCATCGGCGAGCACTCCGCCCTTCGTCGGGCCACGGACTCCGCGGTGGAGAAGATCCAGCACAACAGCTGACCGCGGGTCAACGGGCAGGCTCGGCAAGCCCGGCTTCGACGAGTGCCTCGAATCCTCCGACCACGTCGGTGGCCCGGTGGAGGCCGAGTTCCTGCAGCGACGCGGCGGCCAGGCTCGACGTGTATCCCTGCGAGCACAGCACGATCCATTGGACTTCGTGGTCGATCGCTTGGGTGATGCGTGCGTCGGAAGTGGGATCGAGTCGCCATTCGAGAACGTTGCGTTCGATGATGAGGGCACCGTCCACTTCGCCCTCGGCGGCGCGTTGGGCTGCTGGCCGGATGTCGACGAGCACTCCACCCTGTTCGACGGCGATCGGCACGTCCGCCGCTTCCAGGCGCACCAGGGCCTCCCTCGCACGGGCCAGCATTTCATCGATCGTCAGACGTGTTGCCACAGAACTCATGCTGCCCCACCGTCGGTGAGGACGGTCTTGGTCCGGCGAAGTGACTGCGAACTCATGCTGCCCCGCCGTCGGTGAGGACGGTCTTGGTCCGGCGAAGCGACTGCGAGTCGGTGACTTCGTAGTAGGACATCGCGGTCAACGGTGGTGAGTACGCGTGCACGCTGAGCGTCGGCTCGCTGGTCACCTCGCGGGTGGGGCTGCGGACCACGTCGTGGACCCAGCCCAGCGGGAACGAGGCCTGGTCGCCTTCGTCGAGAGTGCGTGCCCGGAGAGTGGATCCGGTCCACCGGTATTCGGTCAGTGCGCCCGACAGCACGGTGAGCGCGCCCAACGAACCGGCATGGTCGTGCAGGTCGGTTGATTCGTCGGGTGTCCAGCTGATCAGCCAGATGTCTACGTCGTCGTCGTAGTGCAGACGTGTTGCCCACCGGTTTTCCCGGTCCCAGTACTTGGGCAGCAGGTCGTCGTGGCGGCCGTCGAGTACGTCACTCGCGCTCTGGTCGGTCAACCGCAGCAGATCGGCCGGTCGCAACCGTGTCGGGAGGTGGTGGGTGGGTAGTGCGGCGGTGGAGAGCGGACGGTTCAGTGTGGAGGTCATGACAGGTGCTCCTGGGAAAGGTCGAATGGTGCGTGGTCGCTGGGTCAGCGACAACACATTCGGTTCCACAGGGGCATCTGGCGCACGGTCACGTCACCCAGGATGGATTGCGCCCGCCGGAGTGCACAGGGTTAGGACCGTCGTGATTTCAATCGAGGCCCGACCGACGGGGAGAAAGGCCACCTTGCATCACCCGGTTTTGACTTGATATGTGCAACGCGGATACTAGGAGGCGACAAGCGGGCAGTCTGCCGTCCTTTTTTGTGGTGGAGGGCGTGCCCGCTTTTGAGCGCGTGCAGCCCACGCGCGAGTAGCGAAGACGAGGAGGGTGGTCGGTGACCTATATCATCGCTGAGCCTTGCGTTGATGTGTTGGACAAGGCATGCGTCGAGGAATGCCCTGTCGACTGCATCTATGAGGGCGAACGGATGCTCTACATCCAGCCCGACGAATGTGTCGACTGTGGTGCCTGTGAGCCGGTGTGCCCGGTGGAGGCCATCTTCTACGAAGACGATGTGCCGGACGAGTGGGAACCGTATGTCAACGCCAACGTCGACTTCTTCGATGATCTCGGTTCGCCTGGCGGTGCCAGCAAGGTGGGCAAGGTCGCGTACGACTCGCCGTTCGTCAAAGCGCTGCCTCCGATGAACACCGAGGACTGACTGCCCGATGACAGTGGTGCGTGGCCGCGAACCGGTTTCCAGGCGGCTTCCGGATTTCCCCTGGGACACCCTCGCGGCCGCGAAGGCGCGGGCGACGGAGCATCGCGACGGCATCGTCGATCTCTCCGTGGGAACGCCGGTGGACCCGGTTGATCCGCTGATCCGGTCGGCACTGGCCGAGTCGTCGGGTTTTCCCGGCTACCCGGTGACCATCGGGACGCTCGAGGTCCGCAGCGCCGCGGTGGCCGCTCTTGCGCGCCGGCACGCGGTTCCCGGTCTCGACGAGACCATGATCTTGCCGGTGATCGGCACCAAAGAGGTCATCGCCGGTCTGCCGTCGACCCTGGGTATCGGACCGGGCGATCAAGTGGTGATTCCCGAAATCGCTTATCCCACCTATGAAGTCGGTGCCCTGCTTGCCGGTGCGGAGCCGGTTCGCGCTGATTCGCTCACGCAGCTCGGACCGAGTTCGCCTGCCCTCCTGTACCTGAACTCGCCGTCGAACCCCACCGGGAAGGTCCTCGGGCTCGAGCACCTCCGCAAGGTCGTCCAGTGGGCGCGCGAGCGCGGGACGATCGTGGTGTCGGACGAGTGCTACCTGGGCCTGGCGTGGGACGACGAACCGCTGTCGATCCTCGACCCCCGGGTCACCGACGGTGATCTGACCGGTCTGCTGGCGGTCCATTCGTTGTCCAAGACGTCGAACCTGGCGAGCTACCGCGCTGGTTTCCTCGCCGGCGACCCGGCGCTGATCGGGGAGCTGCTGGCCGTGCGCAAACACGCGGGCCTGATGGTCCCGTACGCGATGCAGGCGGCGATGGCCGCTGCGCTCGGCGACGACCATCACGTGGACGCCCAGCGGGAGCGTTACCGCGCCCGCCGCGAGACTCTCGCGGCGGCCGTTCGCAGCGCCGGGCTGAGGATCGATGAATCGGCCGCAGGTCTGTATTTGTGGGCGACCAGGGACGAGCCGTGCCGGGACACCGTCGA
Organism: Williamsia muralis NBRC 105860; assembly: GCF_001598915.1. Lineage (GTDB taxonomy): Bacteria > Actinomycetota > Actinomycetes > Mycobacteriales > Mycobacteriaceae > Williamsia > Williamsia muralis. The sequence continues at coordinate 63,292 of NZ_BDAP01000009.1, forward strand.
CTGGCTTGCCGAGCGCGGCATCCTCGTCGCCCCAGGCGATTTCTACGGCCCGCGTGGCGTGCGCCATGTACGGTTCGCGCTGACCGCCACCGACGAACGGATTACGGCTGCGGCCACCCGCCTGGCATCCTGACCTGCAGATACATCACCTGTAGCCAATCTGAGACCGTTCCGTTACCCCATTTCGTCGACTTTGGGCGAAGCTGTGATCAACCAGCTGGATCGATTGTCGAAACAGCTACCGCTACAAGGGATTCGAATGGCCGGCGCCGTCCACTCGTGAACCGGGTGAGGAGGCGTGATGAGCACACAGCTGACCGGATCATCGATCGCGTGGCGTGCCCCGATCTCCGACCTGCTGGGCGATCTCGCGGATGCGGGGTCTCTGCGCTTCACAGAGGTGGTCGCCGAGAACATGACGCCCGGCGCGTTGCCGGACGGAGTGATCGATCTGCGCGCCCGAGGAGTGACGATCGTGGCGCACGGTGTCAGCCTGGGCCTCGCCGGAGCCGATGTACCCGACCCGGGGCGTTTGCGCCGACTGGCCGAACTCGCACGTGAACTCGAGTCGCCGGTGGTCAGCGAGCACATCGCGTTCGTCAGGGCCGCCGACTCGCCCGATCCTCTTCATGGCGACGTTCTGGAAGCCGGTCATCTGTTGCCGCCTCCCCGAACACGCGCGGCGTTGACAGTCCTGTGCGACAACGTCTCCCGCGCCCAAGACGCAGTGGGTGTACCGCTGGCACTGGAGAACATCGCGGCGCTGATCGCCTGGCCGGAGGATGAGTTCGACGAACCCGACTATCTCGCCGAGATCGTCCGGCGCACAGGGGCACAGTTGGTCCTGGACGTGGCCAACCTCTTCTCGAGCGCCGTCGCGCAGGGGACTGATCCGCTACAACAGTTGCTGCGATTCCCGTTGTCGCACATCGCCTACGTGCACACCGCAGGCGGGCGTTATCGCCAAGGTCGATATGTGGACACCCATGGCGATCCGATTGTGGACGATGTGACGACGTTGCTCACGCAGTTCGTGGCGGGATGCCACCGGGCGCGGGTTCGGGTTCCCGGGATCATGCTCGAACGTGACACGGACATCAGACCCGAGACGGTGTTGCCGGGCTTGCGCGCGATCGACGCCGCGATCGAGGAAGGCCGGGTCCGTGAAGGCGACCACTGCGCTTGACCGAGAACGCGCGGCGCTCGCCGCCCGTCAACGCGAGGTGGTGGGTGACCTACTGGCAGGCCGGGTCCCCGCCGGCTTCGACCGCGTCGGATCGATGCTGACGAGCGACATCCTGGTCGGGAAGCGAGCTTCGGCGGCGCTGCGTGCAGGCCCCCAACTCGAAGCGCTCCCGCGCTGGCGTTCGCGGTTCGGTCAGTTCGGTAGAGAGAACTCCCTTCGTGGGTGCGCGCATGATGACGTGGCCGCTTTCACGTTGTGGCTCGAGCGTCGCGAGGATCTGGACCCCGAGGCAGCGGATTGGCTCGCGGTCGAAAAGGTGTACGCAGGTGTCCGTCGGATCGCTTGGGTGCGCTACCGCGGTCGTCGAGAACTGGTGATCGGAATGGGTTCGGCGACATGGCATCTGTCAGGGTCGCGTCCAAGAGTTGTCGACGAGGAGGGGTTGTCATGAACGCACTGTTCATAGCTCTGGCGGTGGGGATACCGGCTCTACTGTTCGTCTTGCTGACCCGATCGGTGCAGCCGGGGCGCCGCCGCAGGCGTCGCGGTGGCTGGTCCGGGGACGGCGGCGGGTGGATCGGCGGGTCCGATGGGGGAGGTCACGGCGACGGTGGGTCCGGCGGTGGTTCGTGTGGAAGCAGTTGCGGCGGCGGTGGCTCGTCGAGTGGTGGCGGTGGCTGCGGGAGCAGCGGTTAGAGAGGCGACGCGATGACAATTCTGATCGTGATCGGTGCGTGTTTGGCCGGCGGGGCGCTGATCGCCCTCATCGCCGTGGTCGGTTCTCGCTCGTCCAGGTCAGCCGATCGGTATCGAGCTCCTGGCCGGGGGCGTGGGTATAACAACAGCTGCGGATCGGGCCACCAACACAACTGCAGCTCGAGCAGCTCGTGCAGCAGTTCAGGATCGTGCAGTTCGGGCAGTTCCTGCAGTTCCGGGAGTTCCTGTGGCTCGGGGTGTGGTGGTGGTGGCGGAGGCGACTGATCGTCGACGCCGCCCCACCACCACCTCGCGCGTCAGTTCGCGTGGAGTGCCGCGTTCAGTTCAATCCCGTCGCCCTTCCATGGGGCAACCTCCACGGCGCCGGTGGTGCTGTTGCGACGGAACAAGATGTTGCTCTTGCCCGACAGCTCCCGCGCCTTGACCACGGTGCCGTCGGGTCCGGTGACCTTGGTGCCCGCGGTCACGTAGAGGCCCGCTTCGATCACGCAGTCGTCTCCGAGCGCGATACCGCACCCGGAGTTGGCCCCCAGCAGGCAACGCTTGCCGAGCGAGATGATCTCTTTGCCGCCGCCGGACAGGGTGCCCATCGTCGACGCACCACCACCGACGTCCGACCCGTCACCGACGATGACCCCGGCCGAGATCCGGCCCTCGATCATCGACTGTCCGAGTGTTCCGGCGTTGAAGTTCACGAAGCCCTCGTGCATCACCGTGGTTCCCTCGGCAAGATGCGCGCCGAGGCGTACGCGGCCGGCGTCCGCGATCCGGACTCCGCTCGGCACAACGTAATCGACCATCCTGGGGAACTTGTCGATGCCGTAGACAGTGACCTGGCCACGGACCCTGAGCTTGGCGCGGGTGAGCTCGAAGCCCTCGACGGCACACGGGCCGAAGTTGGTCCACACCACATTCGACAGCTTCCCGAAGACCCCGTCCATGTTTGCGCCGTGGGGAACGACGAGTCGATGTGAGAGCAGGTGCAGTCGCAGGTATGCGTCGTGGGCGTCCGAAGGTGCATCGGCCAGCACGATCGAGGTGCGGACCGCCACGGTGCGCACACCGCGTTCGGTGTCGCTGCCCACCAGAGAGGCGAGGTCGGCGGGTACCTCGTCGCCTTCGAGGAGAGTTGTACCGGATTCGGTCACCTCGGTGAGTTCGGGCGAGGGATACCAGGTGTCGAGGACCGCCCCGTCATCGGTGATGGTGGCGATGCCGATGGCTGAGGCTCCAGATGCGTTGGTCACGGGTCATGAGTTTACGCGGAGCAACTTCACGCAGGACAATCCAGAGTGTGTCCGAATCCGTCACCTACCGCGAACGTCGCTCGTCGCTGGTGCCCGCGACGATCTGGTGGCGCAGCGGCCCGGCAGGTCCCACCGAGATATTGCCGGATGGGTGCATGGACCTGATATGGACGGGCACAGACCTGATGATCGCCGGACCGGACACCGGACCCGTCGTCGTGGAGGGATCGCGCACGGCAGACATGACCGCTTTGCGATTCGAGCCGGGTATTGCCCCGGTCGTCTTCGGTTGTGCCGCAGACGAACTGATCAACAGCAGGGTCGCGCTCGACGATGTGTGGCCGGCCCGGGTTGCACGCCTGCTCACCGAACAGGTGGCATTCGCCGCGGATCCTGCAGCAGTACTACAGAGATGCGCCGCCGACAGCCTCGCCCGGAGGCCGCCCCCGCGATGGCTCCGTCCGGCGACGGCACTGTTGGCGGAGGGTCAGCCGGTGAGCCGGGTCGCCGACGAGGTGAGCGTGAGCCCTCGTCAACTCCAGCGATGGTCGCGGCACCACTACGGATACGGCGCCAAGGCGCTCGCGCGGATCCTCCGGGTGGATTCTGCGCTGGATGGCCTACGGGCCGGGGCCCCGCTCACACAGGTGGCCCACTCGACCGGGTACGCCGACTACGCGCACATGTTCCGCGAGGTCCGGGCGGTCACCGGGAAGGCCCCGACCCATTTCGCGCGTGGTCAGGTCGAGGGGGCGTAGAAGTCGACGCTGTTCCCATCGGGATCGACGACGGTCGCGTAGCGCTGGCCCCAGAACGCGTCGAACGGTTCGAGCCGGCCCGTGTGGCCGGCAGCGGTCAGTTCCGCGTATCTGGAATCCACCTCGGCCGGGTCAGCGCATTCGAATGCCAACGAGATCCGTCCACCCTTTGCGAGCGCCGACCATGCGGGGTCGAACTCGGCGATGCTGTGGGCGGTGTCGAGCAGGATCCGGAATCCCCCGAATGCAGTCGACTCGGTATGAGGGGCATCGACCCCGTCGTCTGCGAACTCGAGACCACACGCTCGGTAGAACGCGACCGAGGCGGCCATGTCATCGACCACGATGGACAGCGCATTGAGGATCGGCTTCGGCGTTTTCATGAGCGTCAACGTATTTGCGTGCCCGGGCATCGGTCATGAATGTTTCGGACAACGTGGACAACTCGTGCGGGGGAGCGGTGGGCGACTACGGTGAACCACGTGAGTATTCCGGCCCTTGACCTGCGCGCCGACCCGATCGACCTGACGGCGGCGCTCGTCGACATCCCCAGTGTCAGTCATGACGAAGCCGCGATCGCGGATGCCGTGGAGATCGCGATACGCGAGCAGACCTCCGGTTTCGAGGTGCTGCGCCACGGCAACCGGGTGCTCGCCCGCACCGATCGCGGAAAGGCCCGTCGAGTGGTGCTCGCCGGCCACCTCGACACCGTCCCCATCGCCGACAACGTCCCGAGTCGCCGTGAGAAGGCAGGCAGTGACGGTGATGTGCTCCACGGATGCGGCACCGTCGACATGAAGTCCGGCGACGCAGTTTTCCTGCACCTCGCCGCCACACTCGACGACCCGAACTGCGATCTGACCCTGATCTTCTACGACTGCGAAGAGATCGCCGCGAAATACAACGGCCTCGGTGTCATCGAGCGCGAGTTGCCGCAGTGGCTCGCCGGAGACGTCGCCATCCTGGGTGAGCCCACCGCCGGTCAGATCGAGGCGGGTTGCCAGGGCACCCTGCGGGTGAGGTTGAGCACCCCGGGTGTGCGCGCTCATTCGGCTCGCTCCTGGCTGGGCGACAACGCGATCCACAAGCTCGGTTCGGTGCTCCAGACCCTGGCCGCCTACCAGGCGCGCCGAGTGGACATCGACGGGTGCGAATACCGGGAAGGTCTCTCGGCCGTGCGCATCGAGGGCGGTGTCGCGGGAAACGTCGTGCCCGACGTGGCGAGCGTCGACGTGAATTTTCGGTTCGCACCGGACCGGTCGGTGGAGCGGGCGACCGACCACGTCCGCCAGCTGTTCGCGGACGAGATCGCCTCGGGCGCAGTGACCTTCGAAGTGACGGACTCGGCGGCAGGAGCGCTGCCCGGACTCGGGCATCCGGCGGCCGCGGCCCTGGTCGCGGCAGCAGGCGGAAAGTTCCGGGCCAAGTACGGGTGGACCGATGTGTCCCGGTTCTCGGCGCTCGGGATCCCGGCGGTCAATTTCGGGCCGGGAGACCCAAATCTCGCGCACAAACGCGATGAACGGGTGCCCACCTCGCAGATCACCGAGGTGACCGACGTTCTTCGGCGATATCTCACCGCCTAACCGCCTGCTCGGGGGCCGACATCTGCCGACCGTTGCTAGCGTCGTGGCATGTCAACACCCGACCGAGACACCCGACTCAGCTATCGCGGGGCGGCCCGGATCCGCGAGGATCACGACAAGCCTGTTCAGACCACGGACCAGCGCCTGCTGCGATCACCCGATTCCGCACGTGACCCGTGGAGGGTGCTGCGCATCCAGTCCGAATTCGTCGAGGGTTTCGACACCCTCTCGACGGTCTCGTCCGCGGTGACCGTGTTCGGTTCGGCCCGCGTGCAACCGGGTTCCCCGTTCTACGAGTTGGGCCGCGAGCTGGGTGCGGCGCTGGCCGACGCGGGATATCCGGTGATCACCGGTGGCGGACCCGGTCTGATGGAAGCGGTCAACCGCGGCGCCTGCGAGAACGGTGGTTACTCCATCGGGCTCGGCATCGAGCTGCCGTTCGAGCAGAACCTGAACGAATGGGTGGACCTCGGCATCAATTTTCGGTACTTCTTCGTCCGTAAGACCATGTTCGTGAAGTATGCGCAGGCTTTCATCTGCTTGCCCGGTGGCTTCGGAACGCTCGACGAGCTCTTCGAGGCTCTCACGCTGGTGCAGACCCGCAAAGTGGTCCAGTTTCCGATCGTCTTGTTGGGCAAGGACTTCTGGGAACCGCTCCTGGCCTGGGTCCGTACGACGATGGCCGGTGAGGGCCTCGTGTCCGAAGCGGACATCGAGCTCCTGCAGGTGACCGATTCGGTGACCGAAGCAGTCGCGATCGTAAACGAATCGCGCCAGCGGCAGGCCAAATCATGAGTGCGATCTGCGTGTATTGCGCGTCCGGACCGGTGCCTGCCGAGTACCTGCAGCTGGCGGCCGAGCTCGGCACCGCCATCGGCAGCACCGGGAACACGCTGGTGTCCGGGGGTGGCAACGTGTCCATGATGGGTGCGGTGGCGCAGGCGACCCGCGACGCCGGTGGCCACACCGTAGGGATCATCCCCAAAGCGCTGGTGCACCGCGAAGTCGCGGACACCGACGCCGATGAACTCGTCGTCACCGACACCATGCGTGAGCGCAAGCAGCAGATGGACGACCGGGCCGATGCGTTCATCACCCTGCCCGGAGGTATCGGGACACTGGAAGAACTCTTCGAGACGTGGACGGCCGGCTACCTCGGCATGCACGACAAGCCCGTGGTCCTGCTCGATCCCGGAGGACATTACGACCCGCTCGTGCGGTGGTTGCGCAACCTGACGGCAACCGGGTTCGTCTCCACGCATGCACTCGATCGGCTTGTCGTCACCAAGTCGGTCCGCGACGCTTTGGCAGCGTGCAATATTTATCTGTGAATATCGGTAACCTCATCGCGAACGTGCCGTGCGGAGCTCTACGGAGCTCGTTTGGGGGCACAACGGACAAGCATCGGAGCTCAGGTGGCAAGTGAATCCCGGACAAGTGTTGGACTTCTCGACGTTGCGAAGGGCGCGCTTGCGATGGTGCCGGATGTACCCGGCATCGTCAGGCACGCACCGGGACTGATCCTTCGCAGGCCGTCGGCGGAGTCGACGATCGGGTCGGTGTTCAACTCGCTGGTGGCCAAACACCCCGAGCGGCCTTTCATCCGGTTCGAGGGCAATTCCATCACCTACGGTGAGGCCAATCGCCGGATCAACCGCTACGCCGATTTCTTCAGCAAGAACGGTGTGGGACAGGGCGACGTCGTAGGCGTACTCGCGAAGAACCATCCACAGACGCTCCTGGTGATGATCGCCGCGGTGAAGCTCGGTGCGGTGGCGGGGATGCTGAACTACAACCAGCGTGGGAAGGTACTCACCCACAGCCTCGGGATCCTCGAGGCCACCGTTCTCGTGGTCGACCCGGAGGTTCGCGAGGCCCTCGAATCGATCGACGACGATCACGTGCTGCCCTCGGTCACAGTTGATTTCGATGAGCTCAACGAGGCCACCGAAGGTCTGAGCGAAGAGAATCCTGCGGTCACCGCCGGGCTTCCCGCAAAGACCAAGGCGTTCTATATTTTCACCTCCGGCACCACCGGGATGCCGAAGGCCAGCATCATGTCGCACTATCGCTGGATGACCAGCATGGACGGCATCGGCGGCATGGGGGTGCGGCTTCGCCACAGCGACACCATGTATTCGGCGCTGCCGCTCTACCACAACAATGCACTGACAGTTGCGCTGTCGTCGGTGCTGGCGTCGGGCGCATGCCTCGCCATCGGCAAGTCGTTCTCGGCGTCCCGCTTCTGGGACGACGTGATCCAAAACCGGGCCACTGCGTTCTGCTACATCGGCGAACTCTGCCGGTACCTGATGGCCCAGCCCGAGAAGCCGACCGACCGCAGCCATGGTGTGAAGGTGATCGTCGGTAACGGCATGCGCGCCGAGATCTGGGAGAAATTCACCCAACGCTTCGGCATCGAGCGGGTTGTCGAGTTCTACGGCGCCTCCGAGCTCAACCTGGCATTCATCAACGTGTTCAACCTGACCCGCACCGCCGGGTTCTGCCCGCTGCCGTACAAGGTCGTCGAGTACGACCACGAGACGGGCGACCCGAAACGCAACGGCGACGGCCGCCTGACAAAGGTCTCGAAAGGTGAAGCGGGACTGCTCATCTCGGAGATCTCCGACCGAGTGCCCTTCGATGGCTACACCGATGAAGAGGCGTCCAACAAGAAGATCATCTCCGACGCGTTCAAGGACGGTGACCGGTGGTTCAACTCCGGTGACCTCGTGCGCGATCTGGGTATGTCGCACATCGCCTTTGTCGACCGGCTCGGTGACACCTTCCGCTGGAAAGGCGAGAACGTCGCGACCACCGAGGTCGAGGGTGCGCTCGCAGGCGTCGACACTCTCGATCAGGCCGTGGTCTACGGCGTGGAGGTGCCGGGCAGTGACGGCAAGGCCGGAATGGCCTCGGTGACCGTCCGCGAGGGCGCCGACCTGGATCCGAAGGCGCTCGCGAAACACCTGTACGACGAGCTGCCCCAGTACGCGGTCCCGCTGTTCCTCCGGGTCGTTGATCAGCTCGAGCAGACATCGACGTTCAAGAACCGGAAGGTCGAGCTGCGCGATCAGGGTTATGCGGACGTCGGCGACGATGCGCTTTATGTTTTGACCGGTAGCGAGGACGGGTACATCGAGTTCTACGATGAGTACCCCGATGACGTTGCCGGAGCCAAAGTCCCCCGCGGATAAGCCGATCCCGAGCGCGCAGACCGTGAGGCCTGATGCGTGGTCGGCGCATGCGCCGGTGTCGCCGACCCTCTGTGGCCGTGCGGTCGCCACGGATCGTGCGTTGGTCATGGCGATCGTCAACCGGACACCTGATTCGTTCTACGACCGTGGGTCCAGCTTCACCGACGATGGCGCGAAGTCCCGAGTCGAGCAGGTGGTCGCAGAGGGTGCCGACATCGTCGACATCGGCGGGGTGAAGGCGGGTCCCGGTGCCGAGGTGGACGCCGCCGAGGAAATCGACCGGGTGTTGCCGATGGTCGAGTGGATCCGTGATCGGCACCCGGATCTCATCATCAGCGTCGACACATGGCGGGCCGATGTGGCCCGCAGAGCAGTGGACGCAGGGGCGGATCTGATCAACGACACGTGGGCGGGGGCCGATCCAGACCTGGTCTCGGTGGCCGCCGAGATGTCGGCGGGCATCGTTTGTTCGCATACCGGGGGAGCCGTACCGCGTACCCGCCCCCACAGGGTTCGGTACCCGGACGTGGTGGCCGACGTGCTCGCGGAGGTGACCAAAGCTGCCGACCGGGCGGCTGCCGCAGGTGTGCGCCGTGATTCGATTGTCATCGATCCGACGCATGACTTCGGGAAGAACACCCATCACGGGTTGGCTTTGTTACGCCAGGTGAACGTTCTGGTTAATACCGGCTGGCCAGTGCTGATGGCACTGAGCAACAAGGATTTTGTAGGGGAGACTCTAGGGGTAGGCCTGGAAGATCGGCTGGAGGGGACACTGGCCGCGACAGCACTTGCCGCTTTGGCGGGAGCACGAGTGTTTCGCGTTCACGAGGTTGCCGCCACACGAAGGGTGGTCGAGATGGTTGCCGCAATAGCCGGGACCAGACCACCTGCCCGAACAGTAAGGGGTTTGGCATGACCGCTGGAAAACACGTCACTGGAAAGTCCGACCGCGTCTGGACGCCCATCGCGTCCGCGCCCGAAGATTCGCCGCAGGCCGAGTGGGCCGCCGATCACAGCTGGGACCGACCAGACTGGTCTGTCGAGGAGTTGGTGGCCGCAAAACGCGGCCGCACGGTGTCGGTGGTCCTGCCGGCGCTGAACGAGGAAGACACCGTCGCGGATGTGATCGCCTCGATCCGTCCACTCGTCGGCACCCTGGTCGATGAACTCGTCGTGCTCGACTCGGGCTCGACCGACGCCACCGCCGAGCGGGCTCGCGCGGCCGGTGCCCAGGTGATCACCCGTGAAGAGGCGGTTCCCGAGGTGGAGCCGGTCCGCGGTAAAGGTGAAGTCCTGTGGCGTTCGCTGGCCGCCACCACCGGCGATCTCATCGCTTTTGTCGACTCCGACCTCATCGATCCCGATCCGATGTTCGTCCCGAAACTGCTCGGACCGCTGTTGATCAACGAGGACATCCAACTGGTGAAGGGCTTCTATCGACGTCCGCTCCGTACGGGTCAGGGTGAGGACGCAAACGGAGGCGGCCGAGTCACCGAACTGGTTGCCAGGCCGCTGCTCGCGTCCTTCAAGCCTGATCTCACCGCGGTGCTGCAACCTCTCGGAGGCGAATACGCCGGCACCCGAGAACTGCTGTGCGCCGTTCCTTTCGCCCCCGGTTACGGAGTGGAGATCGGGTTGCTCGTCGACACCTACGACCGCTACGGGATGGCCGGCATCGGCCAGGTCAACCTGGGTGTTCGCACCCACCGGAACCGCCCTCTTGTGGAGCTCGGGGTGATGAGCCGCCAGATCGTCGGCACACTGATGGGCCGGTGCGGCATCGAGGACTCGGGTGTGGGGCTCACCCAGTTCAAGATCCAGCCCGACGGCACCTTCACACCCAAGACCACCGATGTCTACCTCGCTGATCGGCCCGCGATGAACACCTTGCGGCCGATGGCCACCACGCGAGCGCGCCGCGCCTCGTAACGGCCGACCCAACCGTCACCACAGCACCAAAGACGATCCACCTGCCGAGCAGGTGGATCGTCTTTGCATATGCAGCGCCCCGGTCGGCTACCGTAACTAGAACATGTTCTAGCAAGGTGTCCGTTCACACTTCGGGGAGTTGGTCGATGTCAGGTTCGATGACGGGTAAGTCCGTTCTGGTCACGGGTGGCGGCAGTGGGATCGGCGCGGGAATCGCCGGTGCACTCGCCGAGCAGGGGGCCAAGGTGACGATTGTCGGTCGCAACGCCGAGCGCCTCGGCGAGACGGCCGACAAATTCAACGCAGCACTTGTGGACGGTTCGGTGCACGCTCACGCGGGTGACATCACCGACGAGGATCAGGTCGCGCAAGCGGTGGCCGCGGCCACGGCTCTCACCGGGCGCTTGGACGGAATCGTCGCGTGCGCCGGCGGTAGCGAGACAATCGGCCCGATCACCCAGATGGACACCGCTGCGTGGAAACGCACCATCGACCTCAACCTGAACGGCACGATGTTCACCATCAAGCACGGCGGGCGCGAGCTTGTGCGGGCCGGCGGCGGGTCGATCGTGGCCATCTCGTCGATCGCGGCGAGCAACACGCACCGATGGTTCGGGGCGTACGGCGTCACCAAGTCGGGCGTCGATCACCTCGTTGCGCTGGCCGCAGACGAGTTGGGCGCCAGCAACGTTCGCGTCAACGGGATCCGGCCGGGCCTGACCCGCACCGAATTGGTGGGCATGATCGTGGACGACCCGACGCTGAGCGAGGACTACCGGGTGAGCACCCCGCTGCCTCGTGTCGGCGAGGTGGAGGACATCGCCGCGCTGGCGAGGTTCCTGCTCGGCGACGAATCGTCTTGGATCACCGGGCAGGTCATCAACGTGGACGGGGGCCAGATGCTGCGGCGTGGTCCCGACTTCAGTTCCATGCTCGAGCCTTTGTTCGGAGCCGAGGGCTTGCGCGGAGTCGTCCACACGGAGAGTGACCGAGCAGTCGAGAACACAGAGGAGGCAAGGTCATGACCACCGCACATCAGGTGTTGGGCGCCGAGGTGCAGATGCCGGTACAGGTCCGTGATGCGAGTTGCTTTGTTGCCGGGTTCACCGCCTCGGCGTCAGCGGCGCAGGCCGCGATCGACCAGACAGGGCTGCAGGTGATGCAGGTGCGCCCGGGCCGGGCGATGTGCATGCTCGTATTCGTCGATTACGTGGACGGAGATCTCGGTCCCTACAACGAATTCGGGGTGTGCCTGCTCGTCGGTGATCGGGAACGCCGTGGCGCGTCGATCGTTTCGAATCTGAGGGATCTGGCTGCCGGGCGGGCACGTGCGCTCGTGCATCGGCTTCCCGTCGACGGCGAGTTCACTCTTGCTGCGGGCCGGGGTATCTGGGGCTTCCCCAAGACACTGGCCGACTTCGATGTCGACCATCGCAGCGCCACAAAGCGGGGAGTGGTCAGCGAGGGCGGACAGATGATCGCTGCGTTGACGGTGCGGCCGGGCATCAAGGTTCCCGATTCCGGCGCCACCACGGTATTGCGTGCCTACTCACATCTCGACGGGGTCACCAGGGAGACCCCGTGGGTGCTGAACAACACCAAGGACACCCGCACCCGCATCGGCGGCGCCGATCTGCAGCTGGGTTCGCATCCGATCGCCGATGAGCTGCGAAGCCTGAAGCTGGGACGTCGGGCATTGATGACATCGTCTGTCGGCCACCTGGAGATGACGTTCGAGGACGCCGAGCGGGTGTCATAGTGGATGGGTGCTGACGTTACTGCTCTACCTGCTGATCATGATCGCCGTGATCGGTGTCGTGTTCGCCGTTGTCTGGGTGGTGTTCGGGCGGTCGGAAGACCTTCCGCCCCTTGAACCGGGCACCACACTGACGCGGCTGCCGCGCGCCGGGATCACCGGTGACGACATCCGGTCCCTGCGGTTCGCACAGGTGACCCGCGGCTACAAAGCGGGCGAAGTGGACTGGGCCCTGGAGAAGCTCGCCAGGGAAATCGATGAACTCAGGTCGGCGCTTTACCGGCTCCAGGCGCGTGACGAGGTCGAAAGCCCAGCGCAAGAGGCAGAATAACCCGTCAGTAGTCCGTACTATAGAAGCCGACCAGCGTATAACCGCGCGGTGTCAACGGATATTGGCACCGACCGAATAAGATCAGACTTCGACGCCGACTGCGGCAGCGAATCTGAAGGGAGCAGAGATGGCGGCGATGAAGCCACGGACCGGGGACGGTCCCCTTGAAGCAACCAAGGAAGGGCGAGGAATCGTTGTACGCATCCCCATCGAGGGTGGCGGCCGACTGGTTGTCGAGCTGACCTCGGACGAGGCAGCGGCATTGGGTGAAGAACTGCGTGGGGTGACCGCCTGATCCGGTGACACGCAGCAACAACAAGGAGACGATCGACCATGCTTTCTGCAGTGGTCGATCTCTTGTGTTGTCCGGTGTGCCGGGCACCATTCGAGTGCGCCGACCGCACTCTCTGGTGCACCGGCGGCCATAGTTTTGACATCTCGAAGCAGGGATACGTCAGCCTGCTCGGGGGCGGGGGGAGCAGTTTTCGTTCGGACACCGCCGAGATGCTCGGCGCCCGAACAAGATTCTTGAACGCGGGTTTCTACGACCCGATTCTCTCCGCGGTACGCGATCAGTGCGCGCCTGGCGCAACGATTCTCGATGTGGGTGCGGGTACCGGGCACTACCTGTCGGCCGCGGTCGATGCGTCGGGCGGGCGCGGCGTCGGCATCGACCTCTCGAAGATCGCGGCGCGGCAACTCGGTCGGCTGCCCGGGGAGATCGGTGCCGTCGTCGCTGATGGCTGGCAACCCTTTCCGGTCGCCGATCAGGTGATCGACCTTGCGTTGTCGGTGTTCTCGCCACGCAACATACCCGAGTTCGCGCGAGTGCTCAGGGCCGACGGCAAGCTGGTGGTGGTGACCCCGACACCTCGCCACCTGCGCGAACTGGTAGATGCCGTGGGCATGATCGGTGTGGACAAGGACAAGTCCGAGCGGATCGGCAACAGCATGGCGGGCACCTTCGTCCGCATCGAACGCACCCTGGTCGAGTACTCGGTTGCGCTGTCGCACTCGGAGATAGCCGATGTGGTCCTGATGGGTCCGTCCGCATTCCATCTGACAACAGGCGATGTCGCCGCGAAGCTCTCCGGTCTGCCCGACCCGCTGTCGGTGACGGTGTCGACGACCGTCCAGGTGTATCAGCCTGTGGCGCAGACGGTTTCGTAGATCGACAGCGTCTGCTCGGCGATCGAGTCCCACGAGAATTCGGCTATGGCGCGTTCGCGGCCGGCTGCACCCATGGCGGCGGCCTGAACCGGGTCTGCGACCACGCGATTCACCGCCGCGGCAAGATCGTGCTCGAAGTCGCGGGTGTTGTCCGCGCTGTAATGCACCAGTAGGCCGGTGACCTCGTCTCGGACCACCTCAGGGATGCCACCGACGTCCGAGGCCACCACCGCGGTTCCGCATGCCATGGCTTCCAAGTTGACGATTCCCAGTGGCTCATAGATCGACGGGCAGATGAATACGGTTGCAGCCGAGAGGATTTCCCGCACCTTCTCGGTGGGCAACATCTCGCGCACCCAGAACACCCCCGAGCGGGCGGCGGACAGGTGCTCCACGGCTTCAGCGATCTCCGCACCGATCTCAGGGGTGTCGGGTGCGCCGGCACACAGCACCAGTTGCAGATCAGGGTCCATGTGGTGGGCTGCGGCGATCAGGTGGCGAACACCCTTCTGTCGGGTGATGCGACCGACGAACACCGCGATGGGGCGCGTCGGATCGACGCCGATGTCGGTCAGGACCGACGTCGAGTCGGCGGCGTCCACCGGGTGCCACGTGTGGGTGTCGATGCCGTTGCGGACCACATGCACCTTGTCCGGGTCGAGGCGCGGATACGCATCACACACGTCGATCCGCATACCCGAACTGACCGCGATCACTGCATCCGCGTATTCGACGGCGTTCTTCTCCACCCAGCTCGACACGCGGTACCCACCGCCGAGTTGCTCGGCTTTCCAGGGTCTGCGGGGTTCGAGTGAATGTGCGGTCAGCACATGGGGTATCCCGTGCAGCTGCGCGGCGAGGTGGCCGGCGAGCCCGGTGTACCAGGTGTGTGAGTGGGCGACCGACGCACCTTCGGCGGCCACCGCCATCCGTAGATCCGACGACAGTGTGGTGATCGCCGCGTTGGCGCCTTCGAGGCCGGGGTCGACTCCGTGGACCTGAGCGGTCTCACGCGGAGCGCCCATGCAGTGCACGTCGACCGTGGCGAGGTGGCGCAGATGGCGCACCAATTCGGTGACGTGGACTCCGGCGCCGCCGTACACTTCTGGTGGATATTCCCTGGTCATCATCGCCACGCGCATGGGTCTGACGCTAGTCGGACGAAGGCCGTAACGCCATCGGTGCACTTCAATCCCGCCGTGTGATCAGAAGTTGTGTCGCGATAGCGCAAGCGATTTCGAAACTCTCGCCTGTTGTCTCTGGCCGCGACGTCACTTGACGGATAGGTTTAAGGGGTGATTTCACAGCGCCACGTCCTCGGGATCGTCCTCGCCGGCGGCGAGGGGAAACGACTCTTTCCGTTGACGATGGACCGCGCCAAGCCCGCCGTGCCGTTCGGTGGCGGATACCGGCTCATCGACTTCGTCCTCAGTAACCTCGTCAACGCCGGGTATTCGCGGCTGTGCGTGCTCACGCAGTACAAGTCGCACTCGCTCGACCGCCACATCTCGCAGACCTGGCGGCCATCGGGGTTCAACGGCGAATACATCACGCCTGTGCCGGCGCAGCAACGGCTCGGACCCCGCTGGTACACCGGCAGCGCCGATGCGATCTTCCAGTCGTTGAACCTGGTCTACGACGAGGAGCCCGAGTACATCGTCGTGTTCGGCGCCGACCACGTCTACCGGATGGATCCCGAGCAGATGGTCGAGGCCCACATCGCTTCTGGTGCCGAGTGCACGGTGGCGGGCATCCGGGTTCCGCGTGCGGAGGCCGTGGCGTTCGGCTGTATCGATTCCGACGACAGCGGCAAGATCACCCAGTTCCTCGAGAAGCCCGCCGATCCGCCCGGCACCCCGGACGATCCGGACGCGACGTTCGCATCGATGGGCAACTACGTCTTCACGGCCGACGCCTTGGTGAGGGCGATCAAGGCCGACGCCGACAACCCCGACTCCGACCACGACATGGGCGGCGACATCATCCCGGCCTTCGTCGACCGCGGTGAGGCGTTCGTCTACGACTTCAAGGACAACCAGGTGCCCGGGGCCACCGACCGCGACCGCGGATACTGGCGCGACGTCGGCACCCTCGACGCCTTCTACGACGCCCACATGGACCTGGTGTCGGTGCACCCGATCTTCAACCTCTACAACCGGCGCTGGCCCATCCACGGCTCCGCGGACTATCTGGTGGCGCCTGCGAAGTTCGTCCAGGGGGGCCTCGCGCAGGAGTCGATGGTGGGGGCGGGGAGCATCATCTCTGCAGCCACCGTTCGCAACTCTGTCCTGAGTTCCAACGTGATCGTCGAAGACGGTGCCACCGTCGAAGGCAGCGTGCTGATGCCGGGTGTGCGGATCGGTAAAGGGGCGGTCGTGCGAAAGGCCATCCTGGACAAGAACGTCGTGGTGTCAGACGGCGAGATCGTCGGCGTCGACGAACAACGTGACCGCGAGCGCTTCGCTTTCAGCAACGGCGGCGTCGTGGCCATCGGCAAGGGCGTACGGGTCTAGCGACCGGATGCAGCGCTGAGCGCTGCGTCGATCAGCGCCGGTATGGCGGGGTGTTCGGTGTTCTCGGGCAGGGCGTCGATGGGCCACCAATCCAGATCCACCGACTCGTCGCTGCGGACGATGGCAGGCAGGGTGCCGTCGGCATTGTCGGCGGCAAACGCCGCGAACCGTAGGTCGAGGTGCCGGGTGGGTACACCCAGCGAGCAGGTGATCGGGTGCGTGTGAATCTGGACCAGCTCCGGTACGACGTCGAGGCCGGCGATCCCGGATTCCTCCCGCGCCTCGCGAGTGGCGACGTCGGCGATGGTCTCGTCAGTGTCCTCGCAATGCCCACCGAGCTGGATCCACTTGCCGACCCGGGGATGCAAGGTGAGCAGCACGTGGGTACGGGCCGCGTTTATCACGATGGTCGACGCGGTGATGTGCCCCGCCGCACTCTCGCGAAGGCACCCGCGCGGTGCGGCCGCCAGGAACGCGAGCACGGTGTGACGTAACGAATCCTGGTGCGGGTCAGGTGCCTGCCACCCGGTGAGCAGTTCGGTGGTCGACCGGTGCAGGCTCTGGGCGCTCACAGTTCCACCACCAGGTCGTCGACGTTTGCGGGTGACCTCGGTTCGAGCCGGTCGGCGGGGAATCCGATGGCGACCGTGCCCAGCGGTTCCCAGTCGGCAGGGAGCCCGAGCTCGGCTCTCACCACGTCCGGCGCGAAGATCGTCGATCCCACCCAGCAACTCCCGACATCACGCACGGCCAGGGCAACGAGCAGGCCTTGCACGGCGGCGCCGGCGGCCACGGTGAACATCGTGTGCTCGGCCGCCGTCCTCCGGGCGTCCGGATAGTCGTGCCGCCCATCGCCTGTCAGCACGGGAATGACGACTTCTGGCGCCCGATAGAGCAATTGGCCGCGCGCCACCCTCTTGCTGATCGACGATTCGGTCTTGCCGTCTTCGGTCAGGTCGTGATGCCACTGGAGCGCCATGGCGTCCAGCAACGCAACGCGACGGGTGCGGTCGCGCAGCCACACGAAGCGCACCGGACGGCTGTGGTGCGGTGCAGGTGCGGTCAGGGCGTCGGCGAACGCTGCCCTCATCACGTCGGCCGGTACCGGTTCGTCGGTGAAATCACGGACCGACCTGCGCATGAGGAGCGCTTGCCGTCGACCCACATCGATGGCTTCGGCAGTACCCAACCAGAACAGGTCTTCCTCGCCGGGGCGAAGGAGATCCCTTGCGGTGGTGCCGTTTTCGCGCGGAGTCAGACCACGCACCACGGCCACCGGGATCTCGCCCAGTTTGCCCTTGACGAGATCGGCGGCAGCGGCGAGTTCGTCGGCGACGGCGATGTCGGTGACGATCAGCGGATTGCCGTACTCGTCGACCGAACCCTCGTACGGGTGGGTGACAGCGATACCTGCGGCTCCGATTGCCACGTCGGTCTGTCCGACCCGCCAGGCCCGTCCCATCGTGTCTGTGATCAACACGGCCACGTCGATGCCCAGCCGGTCGCGCAGGGACGCGCGCAGGGCCGCAGCGCTGGCGTCAGGATCGGTGGGAAGCAGGGCCAATTCGTCACCGTCGACGTTGGAGCCGTCGACGCCCGATGCCGCCTGGACGATGCCGAGCTTGTTCTCGGTGATCAGTGTGCGGCCCTTGCGGGCCACCACCCGCACCGCTTCGGAGTCCACGAGGGCGCGACGGGCGATGTCGCGAGCTTCCGGCTCGGTGGGGGCCGGCACCATCCGGCCCTCGACCTTCGAGATGATCTTGCTGGTCACCACCAAGATGTCGCCGGTACGCAACCAATCGGCCGCCGTTGCCAACGCACCGGCGAGGTCGTCACCCGCCCGGAACCGCGGCAGGCCGGTGATCGGCAGGATCTGGATCGTCCCACCGGCGGCGTGGTCCTCATCCATGCGCCACACCCACGAGATCACATGCGTCGCGGACCATCTGGGCCGTCGTCTCGGGATTGCTCATCAGCAGGGGAACAGACGCGACCGTCACTCCGGGAATGTCGGCGGTGTCTCCCTGTGCGATGAGCCACCCGTCGAGGATGCCGTTGCCGCTACGCGCTCCATAGTGCCGACCGACACCTTCGGGACTCGTCTCGACGCCGATGACCGAGAGACACTCGTCTGCCATGCCGCGCAGGGGACTGGCCCCGATGATGGGGGAGATGCCGACGACCGGTGCGGCGGTTGTCCGCAACGCTCCCCGGATGCCGGGGACCGAGAGGATTGCGCCCACACTGACCACGGGGTTCGACGGTGCCAGCAAGACGATGTCGGCATCGGCGATGGCGTCGAGAACCCCGGGCGCGGCTTTGGCATCGTCCGAACCGACCTGCGCGAACCCGTGGGTCGGGATCTGCGCCCGGTGGCGCACCCACCATTCCTGGAAGTGGATGGCGACCTTCTCGTCCTCTTCCTTGGTGACGACGACGTGGGTCTCGTGGCGGTCATCGGTGGCGGGCAACAGGCGAACGCCCGGATCCCACCGTCGGCACAACGCTGCGGTCACATCGCTGAGCCGGTAACCCGCATCGAGCATCTGCGTGCGGATCAGATGGGTCGCCAGGTCACGGTCACCCAGCCCGAACCAATCGGGGTCGGCGCCATAGGCAGCCAGTTCCTCCTTGGCGTGCCACGTCTCCCCGCGTCTGCCCCAGCCGCGCTCGGTGTCGATGCCGTCACCGAGTGTGTACATGCAGGTGTCGAGGTCCGGACAGATCCGGACCCCGTGCATCCACGCGTCGTCTCCCACGTTGACGATTGCCGTCACCTCATGGTCGGCCGGGGCGCGACCGGACGCGAGAACCTCCGGGAACGGGGTATGTCCCAGGAGTTCACGTACACCTTGCAGAAACCGGGCGCCACCGACGCCTCCGACGAGAACCGTCACCTTCACAGGGAACCAGGGTAGGCGCTTGCCGAGAGTGCCAGCGAAGTGAGCCGAGTGCACGTAACGTTGCTCACGGCGACGTCGCGCAATTTGGGGGTTTTTGCGGCGATTCGATATCCTCGCCTGACTTTTCCTCGCTCTTCGCCGTGTCGAGACAACGAAATCGGGCAGAGGGGTGATAAAGCAATTTCCCCGCTGCGCTTGACCTGGACACCCAAACCCGTGTCTAATCACATCAGTGTCATTCCCTGTTTTGACAGCGAGAATTGTTGCGGGGCACGGGGATCGATCACTTGTTCGAATCCGATTGACCAACTGCACAATTCGAAGTGAGATGAGGAGGCGGGACGATGGCTCTGGAACACATGGCTACCAACAGCCTTGAACCGCAAGTCGATTCGCAATCGAATGCATCCGAAACCAACCAAACTGAACGTCCTCGCCTGAGCCTGGTCACGTCGGCATTCGATGATATGTTCGAAGCAGTCGAAGACCAGTGGCAGGACCGTGCGCTGTGCGCACAGACCGATCCAGAAGCTTTTTTCCCTGAAAAGGGCGGTTCGACCCGGGAAGCCAAGCGCATTTGCCAGGGTTGTGAAGTACGTCCGGAATGCCTGGAATACGCGCTGCACAAAGATGAACGCTTCGGAATCTGGGGCGGCCTGTCAGAGCGCGAACGTCGCCGTATCAAGCGCGGGATCGTCTAGGTCTCTCGCTTTTCTCTGCACCCCCCGCTCTGTGAGCTCGGGGCGTCTGCTCCGAAGCCGTCGACAGACTCGGCAAGAGTGGGTCTGCTCAACGCCTCTCAGGTCGGTGGCGGATCGATCGTGTCCTCGTCGACACCGAGGTGCGCAGCGACCTGCTGCACCAGGACCTCGTGCACGAGGTCCAGGAGATCTGCACCCTTTTTCGCCCTGCTCTCCAGCGGCCGGCGGAACAACAATATGCGCGCCTTGGTGGCTCGCCCCTGCGAGTCCATGCCGGACGGGATGAGCCGGGCAAGAGGTATTGGGCCATCGGCCGTCACCTCCACCGGCCATTGAACGGTCTCGGGGTCGCGCGGAAGCATCCTCGGCACGTCGTCCACCGCGATGTCCAGATCGGTCAACCGGGCGTGCCAACGCGCGTCGATCTCGGCGAATGCCTCGAGCACCACCGCATCGAACGACTGTGACCGGCTGGTCCAGGCGGGGACGTGGGTGGGCAGCAACGTCGAACGCAGTCCGCGGCCCCGCCGATCACGGACCCGGGGCACACCACGTGAGGTTCGCCGGCGCCGCGGTCGTGCCAGCGGAGGACGAATGGGAGCCATAGAGCGCAAGTCTAGGCAGTCGCGGACGGTGTGTCCTGCTACGACCCGCCAGTCGGTCGGGATAATCTTCCTCCGTGAGGCTCCCACGTCAGTGTTCCAGGCCCGGTTGCGCCAATCCGGCGGTGGCAACTCTGACTTTTGTGTATTCGGACTCGACCGCGGTGGTCGGTCCGCTGGCGACCTCGGCCGAACCGCATTCGTGGGATCTGTGTGACACGCACGCCACCCGGATCACCGTGCCGCGGGGGTGGGAGATGTTGCGCAGTGAGGGCGGGTTCGCCCAGCCTCTGCGGGACGAAGACGATCTGACGGCTCTTGCCGAGGCTGTTCGTGAGGCAGCCGGCGGTGGGGGACTGGTGCCCCGCTCGTCGCCCGTACGTGCCGGCGAGTCGATCGGATCCCATGAGCGCCCCGTGCCTCGCGGCAACGGTTCGCTCAGCGGACCCGATCCGCTTCCTCGTCCTCGACCAGGTCGCCGCGGGCACCTTCGAGTACTGCCTGATCCTGTCGACTGAACGCTGCCTGCGAATCCGCCTGTAGCCGTCGGTCTTTGCGGTTCGTCCACGCCCGCTCGCCGTAGTGGCAACCAACCATGACGAGCGCTGCCAGGCCCCAGCCGAGGAAGAGGTCGATCACGTAGTGCTCGGCCGAATACACCAGCGTGAATGCCATCACCAGTGCGTATCCGGTGTACATCGTGCGTCCGAACGCACGGGTGCGGCCCCACATGAACATGGCCAGCAGTGCGGTGACCCCGGCGTGCAGCGACGGGATCGCGGCCACCTGGTTCGACTTCTTCTGCCCGACCTCGAGCACCTCACGGACGGGTCCGATGTGCAGTACGTCCCAACCGCGACTGGAGATGCGCTCGACGTACGGCTGTGCGCCGTCGTGCCTCGGCTGCACCGGGCCCAGCAGGCCGCCGTCGGGGGCGTCCTCGACGGGCTGGGTGATGCAGAGCGGGAACGCCGATCCGTCGGCGACCTCGGCCGGGGTGCATTTGGCCGCCGCCCATGGCGGTGCGGCAGGCACCAGGATGTAGCCGATCAACCCGATGAAGAAGATGGTGATGAGCCGCAAGACGAATCGACGCCACTGCAGACGATCTTTGAGCCACAGGAAGCCGGCGACCGCGTACGGAACGATGAAGTAGGACATGTACACGAAGCTCGTGAACACCTCCCACCACTGCGCCTCGGCCATCTTGAGGTGTTCTTGCAGCCACACGGTCGGCACGACGTGGAACATCCACCGGTCCGCGTCCACCGCGAGGTGCCACTGGGTCGGCATCCCGAGGAAGGCTGCGATACCGCGAGTGGAGTCGTAGACCGCCAGCAGCACACCGAACGGCAGCCAGTCGCGCACCACCGACAGGATGTTCCGTCGTCCGATGGATGCCGCGGCAAGCCCGAGCGCGAGGGCCACGAGAACGTACGATCGGCCGAACGACATGGTCCTGGTGGCCAGGAGCACGATGATCGTGGCGGCCCAGATGGTGACCGTCACGCGACGGACGAGGACCAGGTTCACTCTCTCGGAAATTAGACGCGCCGCCGCGAACTCGGCGAATCGGGTTCGGGCGTACCAAGATGTAACAGGGGCGTCAGTTTTTTGGGGGCTCTGCAGTTCGGTCATGATTGCGCGGCGACCCCGGTGTCGACCGAGCAGTTTTTCGCCAGTTCCAATGGATGCACATGCACCCGATGAGAAGGAGCCATTCCGTGGATCGTCCCGCACAGCTGTTCAGCCCCGAGTTGGTCAGCGCCGTCATCAAGGCCTACGACGTACGTGGTCTCGTCGGCGAACAGATCGACTCGGAGTTCGTCAGGAGCGTGGGAGCTTCGTTCGGCCGCCTCATGCGCACCGAGGGCCAGTTGGGATTGGTGGTGGGCCACGACATGCGGGAGTCGTCGCCGGAACTGGCCGCTGCCTTCGCGGACGGTGCACTGGCCGAGGGGCTGGACGTCACGATGATCGGCCTCGCGTCCACCGACCAGCTGTACTTCGCGTCGGGATTCCTGGATCGGCCCGGCGCCATGTTCACCGCGAGTCACAACCCGGCTCGGTACAACGGCATCAAACTGTGCCGCGCCGGTGCAAAACCTGTCGGTCAGGACACCGGACTGGCCACCATCTCGCGCGAGCTGGTGCACGGGGTGGACGGCACGGCGGCCCCCGAGAGCACCAGGGGAACCCTGACCGAGCGCGATGTGTTGGCGGACTATGCGGCGTATCTGCACAAGCTCGTCGATCTTTCCGGTCTGCGGCATCTGACGGTCGCCGTGGATGCGGGCAATGGCATGGGTGGTCACACAGTTCCGGTGGTCCTCGGCGGATCTGAGGCGTTCACCGTGCGTTCACTCTACTTCGAGCTGGACGGAACATTTCCCAACCACGAGGCCAACCCCCTCGATCCGAAGAACCTGGTGGACCTGCAGGCGTATGTCCGCGAGACCGGGGCCGACATCGGGCTGGCCTTCGACGGGGACGCCGACCGCTGTTTCGTGGTCGATGAGCTGGGTGAACCCGTGTCGCCGTCAGCGGTGACCGCGCTGGTGGCCGAACGCGAGCTCGCAAAGAATCCGGGCGCCATCGTGATTCACAATCTGATCACTTCACGCGCGGTTCCCGAGCTGGTCACAGAGCTGGGCGGGACGCCGGTGGTGACCCGTGTTGGGCATTCGTTCATCAAGCAGGAGATGGCCGACACCGGTGCGGTGTTCGGCGGTGAACACTCCGCGCACTACTACTTCAAGGACTTCTGGAACGCCGACTCCGGGCTGCTCGCGGCGTTGCACGTGCTTGCCGCGCTTGGTGCCTCAGATCAGCCGCTGTCGGCGATGATGGCGCGTTACGAGCGTTACAAGAGCTCAGGAGAAATCAACTCAACGGTCGACGACCAGGTCGCACGTACTGCGGCCGTTCTCGCGGATTTCGGTGACGAGATCACGGAGACCACCCGGATGGACGGCGTCACCGTGGATCTCGCAGATGGGTCCTGGTTCAATCTGCGTGCCTCCAACACCGAGCCCCTGCTGCGGCTCAACGTCGAGGCGCCGACCGCGGAGCGGGTGAACGAGCTGGTGGATCGCATCCTCGGGGTGGTGCGGGGCTGAGCAGACCGCGGTGAGGGGCGGCTCGGACGGCAATTCTTCCGCTCCCGAACGGGTGTGGACCATTAGTCTGGTCTCATGCTGACCGGAGCTCCAGACCTCGACGACGTCACCGCACTGCTCGACGCAGACGTCGACGGTCTGCTGCCCGCTTCGGCGCTGGCCGGTGCGCAGTGTCGCGCAGTGTCAGCGGCCCTCAGCGAAGGAGTTCTGGAGCCTCTGGGCCACCTACGGCCACGGGCCGTGGTGATCGTCTGTGGCGTCGGGCCGGCCGGGCGAGCGGCGGCCCTGGTTCTGGCGCTGGCCGCGCCTCATATCGACGTGCCGTTGATCAAGTCCGAAACGGTGCCGTCGTGGGTGGGTCCTCTCGACGTGGTCGTGATCGCCGGTGACGATGCCGGCGATCCCAGGCTCGCCGACGCGGCGGCCCGTGCCGGACGCCGGCAGGCCGAGGTTGTTGTCGCCGGACCCGTGGAGGGGCCACTGCGCGACGCGCTGGCCGGGCGGGTGCTGGACATGTCGCCGCGGGTTCCGGTGCCTGCGCGTTTCCGCTTCACCCACTATGTATGCGCCTACCTGGCCGTTCTCGCCGGCTTGCAATCGGTCCGGGTGACCGGCCGCCACCCCGACCTCGAAGCGCTCGCCGACCAGCTCGACACCGAAGCCGCCGGTAACCACCCCGCCAACGAGCTGTTCCACAATGCTGCAAAGGAACTGGCGGCGCGGTTGGTCGGGCATCCCACGGTATGGGCGGCCGACACCCCGGCCGCGCTGGCGCTCGCCGTGCATGCGTCGAGGAGTGTCTTCGCCAGTGCCGGGATCGTCAGTACGGCAACGGATCTCGGCGACGTGCTGGCGGCGGCACCGGTGCTGGCCAAAGGGGGCGGAGCATTGTCGCCCGACTTCGATCCCATCTTCCACGACGCGCAGATCGACGGCCCGGTCGCCGGACCGCAGGTTCGGGTACAAGTATTGACCACTCCCGATCGCGAGTGGCAGATCCGTCGTCGCCTCGGAGTGCTGCCGGATGCCGATGTGGTGACCAGTGGCCCCGCGTCTCCACCGGTCGGCGGTCAACCGGCGCCCGGCACACATGCCGACGGGCCGGCGCCAAGCGGACTGGAAGATGTTGTGCCTCTGATGATCTTGGGATTGAGGGTTGACATGGCGGGTGCCTACCTGCGGCTGGTCGGGGATCGTTGATGCGCCTGCTCGATGGTGTCGTCCGTCCCTATGCCTGGGGATCGCGTACTGCGATAGCGGCCCTGCGCGGAATGCCCACACCCAGCGCGCATCCGGAGGCCGAGTTGTGGTTCGGGGCCCACCCGGCAGCGCCCGCGATCGTTCGTGATGACGCGCGGGAGAACACACTCTTGGAAGTCATCGACGCCGATCCGCGCGCAGAACTCGGCACTCTCTGTGCCGAACGGTACGACGGGCGTCTGCCGTTCCTGATGAAGATCCTTGCCGCCGAGGAACCGTTGTCACTGCAGGCCCACCCCAGTCTGCAACAAGCCAAGGAAGGGTTCGCGCGAGAGAACGAGCGTGGCATCGATGTGGGTGCACCGGACCGCAATTACCGCGACGAGAACCACAAGCCCGAACTCGTCGTGGCACTGAGTGAATTCCACGCCCTGGCCGGCTTCCGTGACGTGCGCGAGACCGTCGACCTGCTGCGCGTGTTACAGGTTCCCGAGCTGGACAGTCACCTCGGAATGATTGCCGGCCAACCGGACTCGCAGGGTCTGCGGGCATTGTTCACCACCTGGATCACCTCGCCTGAGTCGGCCTTGTCCACTCTCATCCCGGCCGTTCTGGCCGGGGCCATCCGGTATCTCGAATCCGGGCAGGACCGCTTCGCGGCCGAGGCCCGCACCGTGCTGGAGATCGGCGAGAACTACCCGCTCGACCCTGGCGTTCTCGCTGTGCTCCTGCTCAATCGGGTCACGCTCGCGCCGGGGGAAGGCCTGTATCTCCCGGCCGGCAATCTCCATGCCTACCTCTGGGGCACCGCTGTGGAAGTGATGGCCAACTCCGACAACGTCCTTCGCGGTGGTCTCACCCCCAAACACGTCGATGTCCCCGAGTTGTTGCGCGTCCTCGACTTCACCCCGGTCGCTCCGGGCGACATCGCTCCCTCGATCCACACCTTGAACTCCGAACTGATCTACCAGACACCGGCGGCGGAGTTCAGACTGTCGAAGGTGGAACTCGACGGGACCGGTCTACGCAGGCCGTCGTCAATCCTCTTCGATGTTCCCGGTCCGCAGATTCTGCTGTGTACAACGGGTTCGATCGAACTGAGGGGTCCATCAGGTCATCTGGTGGTGCCGCAAGGTCGGGCGGCGTGGCTGGGTGACAACGATCCTGACGTCATCGTGCATGCGGCATCGGCGCACACCACATTCTTCCGAGGGTTGGTACCCGGACACTAGCCGTCCGGTTCGACGTGGTCAGACTCTTGAAGGAACCGGCAGCGTACTGCCGATGAATGCCATCTCATCCGGCGTCGCGACCATCGTCACCATTGCGCTGCCGGTGGGTGTGGCAACCCAGATGTCTTGAGGAGCGGCTTCATTCTGTTCCAGCCGGACGTCGGCCGGTTCACCCGGTGAGCCGGGAGGAACCACGGTGATCACGGTCGGAGCATCGACGGGCGCCGGTGCGACTCCATGAAAGACCGCCACGGTGTACTGACCATGGGGGTTTCGCCCTCCTGCGAGTGCGAGGAGACCCGGATCCCCGACGGCGGTGACAAATTGTTGCCAGACGGCGCCATGATCGGTGTAGACGAGGACTCGAGCGCCGACTGCGATGGCGCGCAACAACACCTGCTGAGCCAGATGTAGGCCGCCGGCGATCGACACCCGATGCGCGGGACCACCCAGCAGGTCGACCGCAACGGCCCGGCCTGCGTGGTCCGCCCCGATGAGCTGACCGCAGCCCGTTGCCGACATGGTCACATCGGACAGGGATTCGAACGGCACCGTCTGCCTACCGATCGGGGGTAGTTCGGCGGCAGCCCCCACCGGCAGACTTGCCGCGAGCGCTGTGCGCTGACGGCCGGGCAACCCGATCAACCCGGTGATCGCCGAATGATCAAGGGACGCAGAGTTGAACCGGACGAGCGTCCGCATCGCGACCTCGCCCGGACCTGCCGGCGACAATCGCATCGTCACCGTCGTGGAGATCGACGGAACGGCCCATACCGCGTCGAGGACCTCGTCGAGGTGGTCGGGATCGACCGCATACGTACGCATGCGCAACCGATCGGAGGTCACCGCATCCCAGTCTTCGCGCACCTCACCGGTGTCGGCGCCGTGGGCGAGGTGGCCGGTCGCGGCGGTGATCTGCGCCGCCGTGAGAATGCTGGCCGACAAACCCTGTCCCGCAAGCCGGTTGGCTACCCGGCGGGTCGCGATCATCGCGGTGCGTAGAGCGCCTTCGGAACCACCACCCCGACGTGCGACGGCGTCGGGACAGTGCGACGGGTCCAGTCGCAGCACAACAAGCACCGACCGATATGCGGTGGCAGGCAACGGGCCCAGCGTGCACCGGTAGACCTGGGCCACCGGCCCGGTGCCGTGAGTGCGTATCCCGTGACTGATCACATCCACCGACTCCAGGCGGATGTCGAACTGGCGAACGCATTCGGCGAGGGCAGCCAGGGGGATCGGCGGAAGGCCGCGACAACCGCTGGGGTCGAGGAAACTCAAGGTGGGTGGGGGAGTGTCGATGCGCACCACCGTGACCAGAGCCGTTCCGTCCCAACGTGCACCGATCGCATTCGATCCGGATACGGGTATGTCGAACGGTGCCTGATCCGGTTTCGAACCGTCCGACTCCGCTGCACCGATGAGCCTTCTGCGCCACAGGCCCAGTCGCAAACCGGTGCGCTCCGCCAGCGACATACGGCCCGGCAGCGCGACAAGCGTCGCGGACAACGCGATTGCCGCCGCGATCCCTGCCCACCAGAGACCGCCCACGTCGTGAGACAACACCAACGCCCCAGCGATCAGAACTTCGATCGCGACCACTACCTTCATGATCCCCCCAAGAATCATCAACACCGCACGTCATGGCCGAGCCCCGCTCGCATCCCCCCGGTTGCGATACGTCTACTGCATATGGTCGAGCTGCGCTACGTCTCCGTCGCTCTGGTCGAGCTCCGCTGCGCTACGTCTCCGTCACTCTGGTCGAGCTCCGCTGCGCTACGTCTCCGCCGGCCCAATGGTGCTATACGCTACACGCCGGGGAGATGGGGGGACGGCATGCCGGCTCAATTGACGACGAAGGCTCAGGTCAACGGATACCGCTTTTTACTGCGCAGACTCGAGCATGCGCTGATCCGTCGGGACGTGCGGATGTTGCACGACCCGATGCGGTCGCAGTTGCGGTCGCTCATGGTCGGATTGGTACTCGCGATACTGGTGCTCGCCGGCTTCGGGGTATACGGGTTGATCAAACCGCAAGGCTCCGTTGGTAAGTCGCAGATCATCATCAGCAAGAAGGCCGGCGCGATGTATGTGGTCCTGGACGGCCGTCTGCACCCTGTCCTCAACCTCGCGTCGGCGCGTTTGATCACCGGCAGCGACGAGTCCCCGAAGTCGGTCGGCGAGAAGAAGTTGACGGGATACGCCCGCGGCCCGCTTCTCGGAATCCCCGGAGCGCCCGCGGCGCTGCCCGGCCCCGCCGACACGAAACGTTCGGACTGGGTTGTCTGCGACACGACGTCGGCCGGTCAGGTCACCACCACCGTGCAAGGCGTGGCCCCCGTACTCGGCGAACAGATCCGTTCGGCCGACGGAGCGGACGGACCCGGGGACGAGGCCGTTCTCGTCTCCTCCGCGGGGCAGGTCCACTTGATCGGTGCCGGGCGCCGATCCCGCGTCGACACCGAGAGCGTGCCGGTACGCCGAGCTCTCGATCTCGACCACGCCGAGGTGCGCGAGGTCAGCTCGGGGGTCCTCAATGCCTTCCCGGAGACCGATCCCATTGCGGTGCCCGACATTTCGAATCGGGGTGCCCCTTCGGCTCTCGGTCGGGACACCCCCGTCGGATCGGTGTTCAAGGTGACAGCACTGTCGGGAGAGGCGACGTTTTATGTGGCTCTGGCGCAAGGAGTGCAGCGGATCGGTGAGGTCGCCGCTGAGATCATCCGGCAGGCCGATCGATCGGGTGCCGACACTGTGCCGACAGTCAATCCCGGCGCTCTGACAGGGGTGGAGACGGTCAGCATTCTCCCCACAGACGACTTTCCGACGGCGCCGCCACGATTCGCGGACGCCACGGCCGACCCTGTCGTATGTGCGGCCTGGTCACGGTCGGTGGACGACCACGAGGCGTCGCTACGGACACTGCTCGGTTCCGTCCTGCCGCTGAGGCCACGCGACAAGCCGGTTCCGCTCAGTGGCGCTGACGGTCCCGGCCCGGGTCTCGACGCGGCGTTCGTCACCCCCGGACGGGGACACTACATCCAGGCGACGGGATCGGAACCCGACAGCACGCGAGCCGAATCCCTTTTCTACGTCAACGATTCGGGGGTTCGTTTCGGCGTCCCCGACGCTGCGACCGCCGATGTCATCGGACTCGGACGAGATCCGCTGCCGGCCCCGTGGTCGGTCATCTCACTGCTTGCTGTGGGGCCGACACTGAACCAATACGACGCACTGGTGTCCCACGATGGCATCGCGCCGAATCTGGCCGGTGCGCAATTCGAACCACCCGGCAACTAGTCGGATCGATTCGGGATGCCCCCGATGCTGCCCAGCGAACTCAGCGTTGCGGCGGCGTGAGCGCCCGCACGAGTTCTTCCCACCGATCGCCGATCTGACCGAGGGCCATGTGGTCGTTGTGGAGCATGTGGTGGATGGCAGGCGCTTCCAGTGGTGCCAGCACCGCCATGCACATCAATTCGAGATTGCCGCGAAAACCCATCTGTGTCAGCAGCATTCGGGTGTGGGTGACCACAACGGTCCGGGTGGGATGGCTGAACCGCTGCGGCCCGGTGTCCTCGGCTTCGAGCAGTAGATCCAGGTGCGCCGCTGCCATCGCCAGACGGGCGCGGCCGAACGCGATCAACCGGTCCAACGGGTCCACCTTCTCGCCCGGGTCCCCGGGTCCCAGTGGCGCCGGGCCGGTGAGGAAGGCTTGTTGCAGCTGGATCTCGGAGTGGTTGAGGAGTGCGAGCATCAGGCCGGACCGGTTACCGAATCGACGAAAGACGGTGCCTTTGCCGACGCCGGCCTCGCGTGCGACCGCGTCCATGGTGACCGCCGACGCGCCGCACGATTCGATGAGGCGGGTCGCGGCTTCCATCAGCAGCTGACGGTTGCGAGCGGCATCGGCCCGTTCCGGCTCCTGGTCGTCGACCAGGGGGATTGCGGCAGGGTGGCGTTCGGTCAGTGTGAGGGGAAGGGGCGGTCGAGGCGCGTTGGGGGCATCGATCAACGGCAGCTCGGCGCCGGTGGCGCTGGACTGCTCGGAGTTCGCCCCGGTTGCCGGGTGCCGTGCGGGCTTTGACACACCTTGACTGTAACGCGTGCTGCGATGACGGAATTATTCGGACCATGGTCCGGTTGAGTACGCTTGTAGGTCGAATCAATCTTGGAGGAAGAGCAGTGACAAACGAGAACAGAACGGAATCGACGAAGATCGTGGTGCTGGTCGGGAGCCTGCGACGCGAGTCGGTGAACCGTGCGCTGGCGCGCGTGGCCGCGGAGAACGCGCCGGCCGACGTCGCAGTGGACGTGTACTCGGGCCTGGAACTGTTGCCGTTCTACAACGAGGACCTCGACATCGAACCGGTTGATGCCGAGGTTGCCAGGGTGCGCCGGACCGTGGGGGAGGCAGACGCTGTACTGATCGTCACCCCTGAGTACAACGGCACCATTCCGGCCGTGCTCAAGAACGCCATCGACTGGCTGTCACGGCCGTACGGCGCCGGTGCCCTCACCGGTAAGCCGGTCGGAGTGCTGGGCGCAGCGCTCGCGCAGTTCGGCGGGAAGTGGTCACACGACGACACCAGCCGATCGGTGGGTATCGCCGGAGGCCGGGTGGTCGAGGACGTCGAACTGCACCTCACCATCGGCAAGCTGGACGGCAAGCCGGTGGCCGAAGTGCCCGAGGTGGTCGATCAGCTGCGGCACGCTGTCACGGTGCTGGTCGATGCCGTCGACGCCCCCGTCGCCGCCTGAGGGCGGGGTTCGCACAGCCGACAACACCTCTGACGGACCGCCGTGGCGAGATCGATCGACTCGCCGCGGCGGTCCGTTCGTGTTCGGCGCGACATGTGACGAACGACACGCCGAGACACGCCAGATGCAGATTTTTTCGGAGCTCCCGACCTGGGACTTTCATGAATGTGATTCGCAACGTGTTGTGTCGCTCCCGAATGTCAGACACTAGGTGTAGTGTTTGGAACACTGAACGGCACGACGGGGTTGACTCTTATGAACAGCACTGACAGGCCGGCCAGATCGAGATACGAAAGACACGATTTGCTGCTCGAGGCACATTTTCGGCAGCGATAACCGGTCCGCACACAGGGAGTTCTGGGATATGACTACTTCGGCCACCGCAACGATCACCGTCTACACCAAGCCTGCTTGCGTGCAGTGCAACGCCACCTACAAGGCGCTCGACAAGAACGGTCTCGACTACGAGGTCGTCGACATCACCGAGGATTCCGAGGCCCGCGACTACGTGATGGCCCTCGGTTACCTGCAGGCGCCCGTGGTGGTCGCCGGTGACAGCCACTGGTCAGGATTCCGTCCGGATCGCATCAAGGCGCTCGTCGCAGCCGCAGCCTGATCCACGTCGTCTCATCATTTTCTAGCTCTACCGTCAGCACCATCGCGGAGGTCGGGACATTGGGGAAGATTCCCGTACATTCCGCGGAGGCAGGATCCGATGGCCCCCCGCTGATCGTGTACTTCTCGAGCGTCTCGGAGAACACACACCGATTTGTCGAGAAGCTCGGTCTTCGGGCGGTCCGGATCCCCCTGTTCGACCCCGAGGGCACGTTCGTCGTCGATGAGCCCTACGTCATGATCTGCCCCACCTATGGGGGTGGGAAGGCGTCAGGAGAGCCCGGCGGATTCGTTCCCAAGCAGGTCATCAAGTTTCTGAACAACAAACACAACCGTTCGCTGATCACCGCGGTCATCGCGGCAGGGAATACCAATTTCGGTGAAGAGTTCTGCCTCGCAGGCAACATCATCTCGAACAAATGCCAGGTGCCGTACCTGTACCGGTTCGAGCTGATGGGCGACGCCGAAGACGTAGAGCGAGTCCGCACCGGCCTCCATCAATTCACACTCGATCAACTCGCACAGGAGCCAGCACAGTGTCGCCAACCGCAACCGCAGTAGAGACCTCGGCAAGCAAGTCAGGCGCACATGCCGACCCGTCGGGGCACAACCCGGGTGAGATGGACTACCACTCGCTCAACGCGATGCTGAACCTGTACGACGCAGACGGCAAGATCCAGTTCGAGAAGGACCGCGAAGCGGCCAACCAGTACTTCCTGCAGCACGTCAACCAGAACACCGTCTTCTTCCACAACCTGGAAGAGAAGCTCAAGTACCTCGTCGAGGAAAACTATTACGAGCCAGAGGTTTTGGCGAAGTACGACCGCGAGTTCGTCAAGGGGCTCTTCGATCACGCCTACAGCAAGAAGTTCCGGTTCCCGACCTTCTTGGGCGCGTTCAAGTACTACACCTCGTACACGCTGAAGACGTTCGACGGTAAGCGTTACCTCGAGCGATTCGAGGATCGAGTGTCGATGGTGGCGTTGACCCTCGCCGACGGTGACACCGCGCTGGCCCGTCACCTTGTGGACGAGATCATCGAAGGTCGCTTCCAGCCGGCAACCCCCACCTTCCTCAACTCTGGCAAGAAGCAGCGCGGCGAACCGGTGTCGTGCTTCCTGCTCCGCATCGAAGACAACATGGAATCGATCGGGCGCTCGATCAACTCCGCACTGCAGCTCTCCAAGCGCGGCGGCGGAGTGGCCTTGCTGCTGAGCAACATTCGCGAGCACGGTGCCCCGATCAAGAAGATCGAGAACCAGAGCTCGGGTGTCATCCCCATCATGAAGCTGCTCGAGGACTCGTTCAGCTACGCCAATCAGCTCGGTGCCCGGCAGGGTGCGGGCGCGGTGTACCTGCATGCGCACCATCCCGACATCTACCGCTTCCTCGACACCAAGCGCGAGAACGCGGACGAGAAGATCCGCATCAAGACGCTGTCGCTGGGTGTGGTGATCCCTGACATCACCTTCGAGCTGGCCAAGCGCAACGACGACATGTACCTGTTCAGCCCGTACGACGTGCAGCGCATCTACGGTGTGCCGTTCGCTGACATCAACGTCAGCGAGAAGTACCACGAGATGGTCGAAGACCGTCGTATTCGCAAGACCAAGATCAAGGCACGTGAGTTCTTCCAGACGCTGGCCGAGCTACAGTTCGAATCGGGCTACCCGTACATCATGTTCGAGGACACGGTGAACCGCGCCAACCCGATCGACGGCAAGATCACCCACTCCAACCTGTGCTCGGAGATCCTGCAGGTCTCCACGGCCTCGGAGTTCAACGACGACCTGTCCTACGCCAACATCGGCAAGGACATCTCGTGCAACCTGGGCTCGCTGAACATCGCCAAGACGATGGATTCGCCCGACATCGCGCACACCATCGAGACCGCGATCCGCGGGCTCACGGCCGTGTCGGATCAGACCGCGATCACGTCGGTGCCTTCGATCCAGAAGGGCAACAACGAATCACACGCCATCGGCCTCGGGCAGATGAACCTGCACGGCTACCTGGCGCGGGAGCGGGTCTACTACGGATCGCCCGAAGGTATCGACTTCACGAACATCTACTTCTACACCGTGCTCTTCTACGCGCTGCGCGCATCGAACCGCATCGCCAAGGAGCGCGGTAAGGCGTTCGGTGGATTCGAGCGGTCGAAGTACGCGACCGGCGAGTTCTTCGACAAGTACACCGACCGCACCTGGGCGCCGGAGACCGACAAGGTCCGAGAGATGTTCGGGCAGGCCGGGATCGCGATCCCCACGCAGGACGACTGGCGTGAGCTGAAGGCGTCCGTGCAGGAGCATGGCATCTACAACCAGAACCTGCAGGCCGTTCCGCCGACGGGTTCGATCAGCTACATCAACCATTCGACCAGCTCGATCCACCCGGTTGCCGCCAAGGTGGAGATCCGCAAAGAGGGCAAGATCGGGCGCGTCTACTACCCGGCCCCCTATATGGACAACGACAACCTGGACTACTACCAGGACGCGTACGAGATCGGCTACGAGAAGATCATCGACACGTACGCCGCAGCCACCCAGCACGTGGACCAGGGGCTGAGTCTCACGTTGTTCTTCAAGGACACCGCGACCACTCGCGACGTGAACAAGGCGCAGATCTACGCATGGCGCAAGGGAATCAAGACGCTGTATTACATCCGGCTGCGTCAGATGGCTCTCGAGGGCACCGAGGTGGAGGGTTGCGTCTCCTGCATGCTGTAGTAGCTGTCTCGATGTGTTTGGCCGACAACAACTTTCATGATGAAGAACTCGTAAGCGAGGAACGATGACGTCCACTCAGAGCCATTCGCCGGCCGACGGAGCACCGATCAAACTGGTCAGCCGGGTCTCGGCGATCAACTGGAACCGGGTTCCCGACGAGAAAGATGCCGAGGTGTGGGACCGCCTCACCGGTAACTTCTGGCTACCGGAAAAGGTGCCGGTGTCCAACGACATCCCGTCATGGGGCACCCTCACCGAGGTCGAGAAGCAGCTCACCATGCGGGTTTTCACCGGTCTGACGCTCCTCGACACCATTCAGGGCACCGTCGGCGCCGTCAGCCTGATCCCGGACGCCACCACCCCTCACGAAGAGGCGGTGCTCACCAACATCGCGTTCATGGAGTCGGTGCACGCCAAGAGCTACAGCTCCATCTTCTCCACCCTGTGCTCCACCAAGGACATCGACGAGGCGTTCCGCTGGTCCGAAGAGAACCAGTACGTGCAGACCAAGGCGCGCATCGTCATGGACTACTACCGCGGCGATGATCCCCTCAAGCGCAAGGTGGCCTCCACGCTGCTCGAGTCGTTCCTGTTCTACAGCGGCTTCTATCTGCCGATGTACTGGTCGTCGCGAGCCAAGCTCACCAACACCGCTGACCTGATCCGGCTGATCATCCGTGACGAAGCGGTGCATGGTTACTACATCGGCTACAAGTACCAGCGGGCGCTGGAAACCCAGACGCCAGAGCGCCGTCAGGAGATGAAGGACTACACCTTCGAGTTGCTCTTCGAGCTGTACGACAACGAAACCGATTACACCGAAGAGCTTTACGACGATGTCGCCTTGAGCGAAGACGTCAAGAAGTTCCTGCGGTACAACGCCAACAAGGCGCTCATGAACCTGGGCTATGAGGCGATGTTCCCTCGGGACGAGACAGACGTGAACCCGGCGATCCTGTCGGCCCTGTCACCGAACGCGGACGAGAACCACGACTTCTTCTCCGGCTCGGGCAGCTCGTACGTCATCGGCAAGGCCGTCAACACCGAAGACGAAGACTGGGAGTTCTGACCCACGCCAGAATTCGCTCCACTTATGACAAAACGCTCCGGCCGCAACCGGAGCGTTTTGTCGTAGGTGGAGCGAATCTGCTCAGCTGACCTCGTTGAGTTTCCCGGTGGCGACGTCGAACACGAACCCGCGCAACGACGTCGTCTTGGTGATGAACGGGGACTTCTCGATCCGCGCCACCGACTGCCGCACGTCTTCGTCCAAGTCGCCGAACGCCTCGGCAGCCCACGCCGGCTTCACGCCGACCTCGTCCTGGATGGCTCGTTTGAAGTCGTCGTCGGTGAACGTCAGCATGCCGCAGTCGGTGTGGTGGATCAGGATGATCTCGGTGGTACCGAGCAGCCGCTGACTGATGGCGAGTGACCGGATCTCATCGTCCGTGATCACACCGCCGGCATTGCGGATGACATGTGCCTCACCGGGATTGAGGCCGAGAATGCCGTAGACATCGAGCCTGGCGTCCATGCATGCGACGACGGCGACGTGCTTGCTGGGTGGAAGGGGCAGGGGACCGGAGAAGTCGGCCGCGTACGCGCGATTGTTGTCCAGGTAGTCATCGGTGACGGTCATGCACTCATGCTCATGGGTGCATGATCGCGCGGACAGAGTTGCAGCCACGAAGATTCCAACGCAGTCCGCCGCCATGATCAGGCCGAACGCCTTCGTCGAACCTGGTGAACGGGAGTCTTACACCAGTGAGTTGCCGACGTTGAAGAGCACTATGTTCGCCGCCGTCAGTCCTCCCGAGCCGAACCAGACCTCGTCCTCCACGATGCGCACGCGTCCCCAGCTCGGTGCACCCATGTCGCGCCATCGATCGCTCTCGAGGACCGAGGTGCCGTGCTCCAGCCCGGCAGGCCCATCGAATCCGACGTAGATGACATCTCCGTCGGCAATCTCGAAGTTCTTGTCGTCTAGCGGCGTCGGCTCCGGCTCACGCTGACCGGGCGGACGTTGCACACCCATGTCGGTCAGGACGCTCGCGGCGAACCCCCCGGTGCCCTCCACCGTCTCGGAGTCCTTGCCGAACCGCACGAGAGAGGCCTGGTTGTATCGCGCACCGAGTCGGTCGCCGGTGGTCTTGGCGGCGTCTTCGTAGGCCTGCAGTCGTTGCTCGCCCGCGTCACCGCGGCCCACCGCCTCGGCGACCGCCGAGAACCGCTCCTGCCAGTCCTGCGCCGGATCGATCTGGACGGTCCGGACCGAGCCCACGGCACCGTCGAGTGGGGATTCGCCGACCGTCAGCAGGAGGTCAGGTTTGCTCGCGGCCGCCCGTGCGACGTCTGGCCGGCTCTTTTCACCGACGGTGGGAAGGTCCTGCACCGCTGCGCCCATGAACGAGGGGAGTGAGCCGCCGACAGTGGTGGATGCGACCACTTTGCCCTGTACGCCGAGCGCACACAGAGCGTCGAGGAGGCTCGGGTCCGCGACCAGGATGCGACTGGGGTCGGGGGCTCCGGAGTCGGCCGGCGCAGGTGTCTGACATGTCTGGTTCTTGTCGCGATCGGGGTCCGCGAGATCGACCGAGGCGATGCGTGTCGTCGTCTTCACGATCGACCCTTCGCCCTCGGGGACGGACGAGTCGAGGCATCCACTCACACCTGCGCTGACCAGGGCGGCAAGCGCAAGAGTCGCCAGGGCGCGACGGCGACGGATCACTTCGCTCACAGGTTCTCTTCCACTCTTCGGTTGCGGCCCGATGACGGCTGAATCCCGAACAAACTAGCACTGCTCCGCCGGGTGGAGACCGATGTCGAAAGCCGCGTTTGCCCACCCCCGGATCGACTACGACAGTTCGTAGGACCCGATCGGCTGCGGGCCGTATGAGGGTCTAGGATCAACATCAGCGCACATTCATGGCCGTCGCTCCAACGTCCTCCGCGGAACACACTTCCGCACCTGACGCAGGCGAGAGGCCACGCAGG
>NZ_BDAP01000010.1 GCF_001598915.1 Williamsia muralis NBRC 105860
AGAATCAAGTGTTTCGGTCATCGTCGATCCTTCCCGCCAAGCTCAGCTCGGCGTGTTGAACCAATGACCGGATCAACCGTTATTTAGACAGTCCCACCGTTACCGACGGTGGCGATCTCCTGGCCGGCGGTGACGAATTGTCCCACCGTGACGGTGTTTTCGTTGTTGTGTCCGTAGGTAGTGATGGTCCCGTCGTTGTGCTGGATGCGAACCCACAGCCCGAATCCCTGTGCCGGGCCCGAGCTGATGACCACCCCGTCGGCGACGGCAACGATGGGTGTTCCTGTCGAGTTGGCGATGTCGATGCCTTGGTGGTTGCGGCCGTCACCGAACGGGGAAGTGATTGTCCCCGAGGTCGGCGCGACGTACTGCCGGCCGACGGTCGAAATCTCAGTTGGAGTTTCGATTGGTGCCGGCGGGCTGGAGGTGTCCGGAGGCAGTGGTGGCGTGGTCGACGGGACGGGCGCCGACGGAGTTGCCGGTGCGGCGCTGGGTACGGGGGGCGTGGATCCGATAGATGCCGTCGATTCGATGGCCTGTGTGGTGGTTGTCGATGGCGGCGGCGGCGGCAATCCAGGGGTTGCAGGCGCGGTGGCGCTGAGCTGCCCGGTGTGTGTGGGTGATGCGGGCGCAGGTGCAGGTGCAGGTGCGAAAGAGGATGCCAGAGTGTGGACGATGGTCGGGCTGTGCGGAGTCCCGGCGGCGGTGAGAGTGGCAACGATGTCACCGAAGTGCAGCGCTCTCATTGCTTCGGTGGTCTCGCTGGGATCGAGATTGGCTAGGGGGCTCAGGCATTGGGCGAGGGCCTGGGCATCTGCGTTGGGGGCACCGAGGGTGGCGAGTGACCACTGGGCAACGCATGTGCCCACCTCGCGGCCCACTCCCGCCAGGGCAGCAACGCCGTTGTCGGTGACCATCGCCTGGGCGTTCATTACCGCCAGCTGCAGCAATTCTCGTCGGATGTGGGTGCTGTCGGCGACGGATTGATCTCCCGACGCCACGTCGGCGACCTCGTCGGACACGAGCTGATGGGCGTTCATTAGAGAGAGCTCGGGTGCTGAGGCCGGCTGCTGTTCTTGCTGTGGGTGGACAAGAACTAACGCCCCGGCTGCGGCGACCACACAGCCTGTGGAGGTTGCCGCTGTCCAACGGCGGCGTGTTCGCGGTCTGCGGGAACGAACAAATACTTCAAAGCGCACGGCAACGCTCCTTTTGGAGGTGTCGGGAAGGGGCGGACCGCACGAGTTTTGACAGGGTCCACCACCGGGCGTAGACCCCACTATTGCACTCCTTTCCCAGATGCACCATAGGAAACAGCAGCCTCATCTGAATCACAAACATGTGATTACAGGAGTCGGCTCAGCGCGTGAGATCGATTGTGTGCCCGTAAATTTGGTCCACACTCACTGTTCGACGCAAGTTTCTGGCGAGGTGCACTTAGTGCGGCTGCGACGAGCGACCCCGCGTAGGCACTGGGCAGCAGACACAAGTTTCTGTCATCGGCGGGACTGTCCACTACGATGAGGGTCAATACCTCCCAGGGGTAAACCCAGAAAACGACAGCGAGCGCAGACACAAAGGGGGTGGGCGATGTCAGGGTTTGTAGGCGGTCATGGCAGCACTGATGTTGTCCTGCGTCATCGGCCGGGCCGCGGTCGCTGGTTGACCGCGGCGGCGATGGCGTGCGCCGCTTTCGCTGTACTTGTGGGTGTGTTGTTGATGCATTCGGTGCCTATGGTGCATCCTCCGGCCGGGCACGGTGTGGCCGGTGTTTCCACCGCTACGGTCACGCACCCGGCTAGCCATGACCACACCGCCCTCGCCGATCTGACCGCCCTTGGGATGCACGGCGCGGGCGTGGTGATGGATATGGGTTGCGGCGACGGCTGTACGCCGCACACCGGGATGGCGATGTGCATGGCGGTGGTCAGTGTGGTGGCTGCCCTGCTGATGACACGTCGGCTAGTGGCGCATCTGCCCACCGTCGGTGGGGCTCACCAGATGCGGTGGACGGGCAGGTACACCTCGCGTGCACCGCCGTGGGCGACACCCTCGTTGGAGAAGTTGTCGGTGTTGCGGATCTGACAGACGAAGTGCCCTGGGCACTTTCGTTGTGACGTTGTACGTGCTTATCGGCGCGTCGCGATCCCTGATCCCCACACATCCACATTTCTTTTCCAAGGAGACGATTATGTTCTTGACCCGTTCTGCCCGACTCAAAGTTGTTGTATCCGGTGCTGGTGTCGCTGCGGCCGTGGTGTTGGCCGGCTGTGGCGGTGACGGTGGCCACGACATGGATTCGATGGGTGGCGACTCGATGTCGGCGCCTGCATCTACCAGCACGACCGCTCCCTCGACTTCGACGGGGGCCACCGCCCAATTCAACGACGCCGATGTGATGTTCGCCCAGATGATGTACCCCCACCACGCCCAGGCTGTCGAGATGGCCGAGCTGGTACAGGGACGCACCACCAATCCTCAGGTCATCGAGCTGGCCGCGGCGATCAAAGCCGCTCAAGGCCCGGAAATGGCGCAATTACAGCAGTGGCTGCAGCAGTGGGGTAAACCTGCTCCGAGCGCCGATATGGGCAGCATGGACCACGGCAGCGACGGCATGAGCGGCATGATGTCTGAGCAAGATATGACCGAGCTCAAAGCCAAAAACGGCGCCGAGTTCGATCAGGCGTGGCTGACAATGATGATCGAGCACCACACCGGTGCGATCGAGATGGCCAACACCGAAATCGCGGACGGCTCTAACGAGCAGGCCAAAGAGATGGCTCGCACAATCGTGCAAACCCAGCAGGCCGAAATCGACACCATGAAGTCGCTACAAGCCCAGTCCTAACCCCTCACCAGCTGTCGTCGGGCCGGAACCTACTGATGCGGTCAGTAGGTTCCGCCCTCGACCAGTTGCCCCCTCACCCTTCTTCACCTCAGGAACGGCTCCCTCCCCCGGCCCTCTCGCCGGGGGCGCGGGGCCGCTGAGCTTTGACTTACGGAGATTTCATGCGCACCCCTCATCACCGAGGGCTCCTGGTGCTGGTGCTCGTCATGGCGACACTGGCCGCCTGTAGTTCCTCCCCCTCACCGTCGACGTTGAGTTCATCCTCACCGGCAGCAACCTCGGCGGTCGACGCGCCGCAACTGACCATCACCC
Source organism: Williamsia muralis NBRC 105860 (assembly GCF_001598915.1). Lineage (GTDB taxonomy): Bacteria > Actinomycetota > Actinomycetes > Mycobacteriales > Mycobacteriaceae > Williamsia > Williamsia muralis. The sequence continues at coordinate 3,161 of NZ_BDAP01000010.1, forward strand.
CCGGCGACGGCACCACCACGGTCAAGCCCACCGACCGGGTTGAGGTTCAAACATCTATGGGCACCTTGGAATCGGTGGTGCTGACCAACGAGACCGGAGCCCAGATCGCCGGGTTCTACACCCCGGACCGAATAGATTGGAAACCCGCTGTTCCCTTGGGGTATGGCCGTACTTACACGCTGACCGCCACTGCTGTTCAAGAGGATCAACGCACCGAACGCACCATCTCGTTCTCGACGGTCACACCGGGTAACCAGACCAAACCGACCTTTGTCAGCACCGGCGGAAACCTGCTCACCGACGGCGCCACCTACGGGGTAGGGATGGTGGTGGTCGCCCAGTTCGACGAGCCGATCGGCGACCGGGCCGCCGCCGAACGTTCACTCGAGGTGCGGACCGATCCCCCAGTCACCGGTTCGTGGAACTGGGTCGACGAGCGAAACGTGCACTGGCGTCCTCGCGAGTACTACGCCCCCGGGATCACCGTGACCGTAAGCGCGAACATCTACGGGGTTCAGTTGGGAGAGAACCTATTTGGGCAAGAGGACGTATCGACCTCGTTCACCATTGGTGATGCGCACGTCTCGATCGCCGATGACACCACCAAACAAGTCTCGGTGTTCAGCAACGGTGAGCTGGTGCGCACCATGCCTACCTCGATGGGTCGCGGCGGCACCGAAACGGTCAATGGCCGCACCATCCATTTCTGGACTCAATCGGGCCCGTACACCGTCCTGGACAAGGCCAACCCGGTCATCATGGATTCCTCCACCTACGGACTCCCGGTGAACTCTCGCCTGGGCTATCGCCAGTCGATCAACTACGCCACCCGCATCAGCAACGACGGCATCTACCTGCACGAGCTTGTTGACACCATCGCCCAGCAGGGCAACACCAACATGTCCGCCGGATGCCTCAATCTCAACCCGGACAATGCGCGCTGGTTTTGCGACTTCTCGGTACCAGGCGACATCGTCGAGGTCCGCAATACCGGAGGCCCCCCACTGGAGCTCTGGCAGAACGGTGACTGGAGTGTGCCGTGGGACCAGTGGCTCGATGGAAGTGCGCTGCAATGATATTCACTGCCCAACGACGCAGGGCCGCAGCAGTGGTGTTCCTGGTGGGCGTGGTGGCGGTAGCGGCTGGGTGCACCTCCGCCGCCCCTGCCCCCCGCCAGAATCCCTCAGCTGGTGTCGGCGACGTCACCGAGGCGATCACACTGTCTCCGGAGCTGACGCATCTGCATGGGCTGCAGCTGTCCGCCGATCGCACGCTACTGGCCGGAACCCACACCGGGCTGGCTGCGATCACCCCCGCCGGCGCCACCACCGCCGTGGGCACCTCCGATGACGACCTGATGGGTCTGAGCGGGATACCGGGCACTGATGTGGTCTTTGCCTCGGGGCATCCCGGCCGGTCCAGTTCGGCCCCCAATCCCTTGGGGCTGCGGGCCAGTACCGACGGTGGACGCACCTGGCAGGATCGCTCGCTAGTGGGCGAGGTCGACTTTCATGTGCTTGCCGCCGACGAGGGCCTCCTGATCGGCTCTGATGGGGGTGCACGCCTGCTGATCTCCACTGACGCCGGCCACACCTGGAGTGCTGGAGCGCAGTTGGTGCCACGAACGCTGGCGATCAGCGCCGACGGTATCTGGGCAGCCACCGAGGACGGGATCGTGTGGCGTAGCACCGACGGCGGGCGCTCGTTTGCCCGCATCGCCGCGCCGACCATCGCGCTTCTGGCAGGCAGCGGCAGCGCGCTGTGGGCGATCGATGCCGACGGGTACGCCTGGCAACACTTCGAAAACCGGCCGTGGCTCAAGCATTCGTGGATCGGTGCTCCGCACGCACTCACCGTCGCGCCCGACGGCCTTGCCTATGCGGCGTCGACCACCCAGTTGTGGGTTCTCCAACCCCTCACTTGAATACCCTAGGGGGGTATGGTAGACATGGGGTGGGCCTTGATTGAGGGTCTCCGCGCAGGGCATGACCCGTGCGGCACTGAAGAAGAAATGGGGTTGTCATGAGTACGTCCACTGTCACTGTCACCGGAATGACCTGCGGACATTGCGCTTCGTCGGTCCGGGAAGAGGTCGGCGCCCTGGCGGGTGTGAGCGAGGTCGATGTTGACCTGAGCACCGGCAAAGTGACCATCACCAGCACCGACACCATCGAGCCGTCGGCGGTCAGGGCTGCGGTGGCTGAGGCGGGGTACCAGGTCGCCGAGTGACAACGGCAGGCCCCCGGCGCCGGACGAATGTCGGTGCGGCGCCGGGTATCTGCCCTTCCCACCCGTTACATGAGCGAGGAGAACGATTGTGAACACCGCGACCCGGTTAGCTCTGTACGGTGCGGGTCTGGTGGCCGTCTTTGTCGCCGCCTTCATCGCGGCCGGTGCTGTGGTGCCTGATCGGGTCGCGAGCGACTGGACCACTTCAGCCGACCACACCGCCCATACCCCCACCACGGACGCCGCTACTGCCCCTGCACCCGAGGCCGCACCGGTACGCGGGGTGTCGATCGCCGCTGACGGCTTTGCCTTGACCGGCCTAGCAGCCCCCACCCGCGTCGGTGAGAGCGGCGAGCTGGCATTCACCATCGCCGGCCCGGACGGTCGCTCCGTCACCTCGTTTGCCACGTCCCACGACAAACAGCTGCATGCGATCATCGTCGCCACAGATGGCAGCCACTATCGGCACGTGCACCCCACGATGGACGCCGGTGGGCGGTGGGCGTTGCCGTGGCAATGGCCCGCTGCCGGCAGCTATCGCGTCTTCGCTGATTTCGTGCCCGCGGCCACCGGAACCGCCCTCACGCTGACCAGCACTGTGACCGTGGCCGGCGAGGTAGCACCATCGTTGCCGCGGCCAGTAAGCGCGACCGATGACGTGGCTGGCTTTCAGGTCAGCCTCCAGGGAAGCCTCAGTACCGCCGGCACCTCGATGGTCACGGCCCGCATCAGCCGAGACGGCAACCCTGTGACGACCTTGCAGCCTTACCTGGGCGCCTACGGACACCTCGTTGCCCTCCGTGAGGGCGATCTGGCCTACCTGCATGTGCACCCCGAAGGCGCGTCCCCCAGTGGCCCGGACCAGCTTTCCGGTCCGCACGTGCAGTTCGCGACGGGCGCACCCACCCCGGGCCGGTATCTGCTGTATTTCGATTTTCAGGTGGACGGCCAAGTCCACACCGCCGAGTTCGTCCTGCAGACCACCGGGGCGCAACCCACGGCGCCACCGGCAGGACAACCCGCCCCGAACCCGTCTGCGCCCACCGATGCCCATGGTGGCCATTAATCCACCGCCGTTCGGCGCCCACACGCCAACGCTAACCATTCCCGAGGAGCATCCATGGTCACCGCACCTGCATCCCAGCCCGAGGCTGCGATCGAACTCGAGATCGGCGGCATGACCTGCGCGTCATGCGCCAACCGGATCGAACGCAAACTCAACAAGCTGCCCGGGGTGACCGCGACAGTGAACTACGCGACCGAAAAGGCGAAGGTCACCGCAGCCTCCCCGGACCTGGATCCACACACCCTGATTGCCGCCGTCGAGGACGCTGGCTACACCGCAGCACTTCCTACCTCCGGCCCCGCCGATGGCAGTGGCGCCGACGACGAGCAGGCGCGCCCTGATCGCGAGCTCGTCGCGTTACGTCAGCGTCTATGGGTGTCGGTGGCCCTCACCGTTCCAGTCATCGCACTGGCGATGATTCCGGCGTTGCAATTCACCTATTGGCAATGGGCCTCACTCACCCTGGCCGCACCGGTAATCGTATGGGGGGCTTGGCCGTTTCACACAGCGGCATGGACGAACCTGCGCCACGGAGCGGCCACCATGGACACCCTGGTGTCGGTCGGCACCCTGGCAGCCTTGGCCTGGTCGATTTACGCGCTGTTCTGGGGTACTGCCGGGCAACCGGGGATGACCCACGGTTTTGAGCTGACCGTTTCTCCGTCCGACGGCGCAGGCAACATCTACCTGGAAGTAGCCGCGGGAGTCACCATGTTCGTCTTGGCCGGCCGCTACTTCGAAAAGCAATCCAAACGCCAAGCAGGCGCGGCACTGCGGGCCTTGCTTGAACTCGGCGCCAAAGAGGTGGCCGTGCTGCGCAACGGCACCGAAACGCAAATCCCGATCGCCGAGTTGCAGGTGGGCGACAGCTTTGTGGTGCGACCCGGAGAAAAGATCGCCACCGACGGGGTCATCATCACAGGAAACTCCGCGGTCGATGCAAGCATGCTGACCGGTGAATCACTGCCGGTGGAAGTCAGCGAAGGTGATGCGGTCACCGGTGCCACCGTCAACGCCGGCGGCCGGCTCATCGTGCGGGCCACCCGTGTGGGCTCCGATACCCAGTTGGCGCGAATGGCCCAACTCGTCGAAGACGCCCAATCAGGCAAAGCCCAAGTCCAGCGACTCGCTGATCGCATTTCCGGGATCTTCGTCCCCATCGTCATCGCTATCGCAGTCGCCGTTCTAGGAGGCTGGATCGGTGCCGGGTTCCCGCTCAGCGCCGCCTTCACCGCCGCCGTAGCGGTGCTGATCATCGCCTGCCCCTGTGCGCTGGGGTTAGCCACTCCGACCGCATTGCTGGTGGGCACCGGCCGCGGCGCGCAACTGGGAATCCTCATCAAAGGGCCCGAAGTACTCGAATCGATCCGCGCTGTGGACACCATCGTCCTGGACAAAACCGGCACGGTGACCACTGGAACGATGACCCTGCACGACATCGTCACCGCCCCCGATGTCTCTTCCGACGATGTCTTGCGTCTGGCCGGCGCGCTCGAGCACGCCTCCGAACACCCGATCGCCCGGGCCATCGCCGCCGCGGCCGACCAAGCCGGACCGCTGCCGTCGGTGGAGTCGTTCACCAGCGTGGACGGCAAAGGCGTGCACGGTGTCATCGACGGTCACGCTGTACTGGTGGGCCGTGAGAGCTTGCTTGCCGACTGGTCCCTTCATCTCGACGACACCCTGTCCGCAGCCAAGTCTGCCGCCGAGCAGACCGGCCAAACTGCGGTGGTCGTCGCCTGGGATGGGCACGTGCAAGGTGTGCTGGTGGTCGCCGACACGGTGAAGCCGACCAGCGCCGCCGCGATCGCGCAGTTCACTGCCCTGGGCCTGACCCCGATCCTGCTGACCGGGGACAACCGCGCCGCCGCCGATCATGTCGCCGCCCAGGTCGGTATCACCGAGGTCATCGCCGAGGTCCTGCCCCAGGACAAACTCACCGTCATCGCCGACCTGCAGAAAAAGGGCAAAACAGTGGCCATGGTGGGCGATGGGGTCAATGACGCTGCCGCCCTTGCCCAGGCCGATCTGGGCCTAGCGATGGGTACCGGCACAGACGTGGCCATCGAAGCCGCCGACATCACCTTGGTACGTGGCGATCTGCGCTCGGCCGCAGACGCCATCCGGTTGGCCCGCAGAACCCTACGGACCATCAAGATGAACTTGTTCTGGGCATTCGCCTACAACATTGCCGCAATACCCCTGGCCGCTCTTGGGTTGCTCAACCCCATGCTTGCCGGTGCCGCGATGGCCTTTTCCAGTGTGTTCGTGGTCAGCAATAGCTTGCGACTACGCACGTTCACCTCCCAGGCCACCTCGACCCCCTCGCTCACGCCCGACGCACCGGCCCGGTCGCTGCAGCACGCCTGACCACCCACCCACCAACAGCTTCACCCTCGACTAATACCCCTGGGGGGTATAGGATGGTAGTTATGAACGCTTCTCATCACCACCACCAGGGCCAGTCGATGCCCACACCGGCATCGACCGGGGCACACCCGCCCGTATCGAGCCCCGGCCATGCCGAGGACGCCGAAGCTCGTGGGATGCACGGTCATACCGACCATGAGCACCCTGGCCATAACGCGGGTGACCATCAGGGCCACACTGATGACCACAGCGGCCATCAGGGCCACGCCGGGCATGGTGACCATGTGGGCCAGTTCCGGCGCCTGTTCTGGATCATGCTGCTGCTGGCCATCCCTGTCGTCGGTTTTTCGAGCATGTTCGCCATGCTGGTGGGCTACGACGTGCCCGACTCTGGAGCAGTGTCGTGGATCTCGCCGATTCTGGGTACGGTGATGTTCGCCTGGGGCGGCCGCCCCTTCCTGGTCGGCGCAGCCAGCGAGGTGCGATCACGGACTCCAGGCATGATGCTCCTCATCGGACTGGCGATCACGGTGGCGTTCGTGGCGTCGTGGGGCGCAAGCATTGGACTGCTCGACCACCAACTCGATTTCTGGTGGGAACTGGCCCTGCTGATCGTGATCATGTTGTTGGGGCACTGGATCGAAATGCGGTCGCTGGCCCAAACCACTTCCGCGCTGGACTCGCTGGCCGCTCTGTTGCCCGATGAGGCCGAGCGTATCGACGGCGACAACATAGTCACCGTCTCACCTGCACAGCTACAGGTCGGCGACGTGGTCATCGTCCGTCCAGGGGCAAGTGTGCCCGCAGACGGAAAGATCGTCGAGGGCACTGCCGAGATGGATGAGTCGATGGTGACCGGTGAATCAAAAACGGTGCGCCGCAACGTCAACGACATGGTCGTTGCTGGCACTGTCGCTACCGACTCGGGTGTGCGCGTGCAGGTTACCGCCACCGGTGACGACACCGCACTGGCCGGTATCCAACGGTTGGTCTCTGAAGCTCAGAACTCGTCGTCTCGGGCCCAACGGCTCGCCGACACCGCCGCTGCCTGGCTGTTTTGGTTCGCCCTGGGTGCAGCGGTACTGACCGCCATTGTTTGGACAGTACTTGGCTATCCGGATGACGCGGTCGTGCGCACCATCACCGTCCTGGTCATCGCTTGCCCTCACGCACTGGGATTGGCGATCCCGCTGGTGGTGGCCATCGCGACCGAGCGCGCTGCCCGCGGTGGTGTGTTGATCAAAGACCGCCTCGCGCTGGAGAGTATGCGCACCGTGGACACCGTGTTGTTCGACAAGACCGGCACCCTCACCAAAGGTGAACCCACCGTGACTGCCGTGCACACCACAGCAGGCCACACCGAAGATGAGGTGCTTGCGGCCGCGGCCGCGGCCGAAGCCGACAGTGAACACCCGCTGGGTAGAGCGATCGTGCACGCAGCCCGCACGCGTGCTCTATCTCTGAGCAGGGCCCGCGAGTTCAGTTCGTCACCGGCAGTGGGTGTATCGGCACTCGTGGACGGACGCCGCATTCAAGTCGGTGGCCCACGGCTGCTGGAGCAGTACCACCTTGCTGAACTCGACATCGCCGACACCTGGCGAACCGACGGTGCCATCATCCTTCATGTGTTGGCCGACGGAAACCCGATCGGAGCACTGAAATTAGCCGATGAAATACGCAGCGAATCGCGTGAAGCCGTCGCCGCGCTCCACAAACTCGGCGTGCAAGTGGTCATGATCACCGGTGACGCGCACGCTGTGGCCCAGTCGGTGGCCGCCGAACTCGGTATTGACCGCGTGTTCGCCGGCGTCCGCCCAGAAGACAAGGCCTCCAAAGTCAAAGCGCTCCAAAGCGAGGGACGAAAGACAGCCATGGTCGGTGACGGCGTCAACGACGCCCCCGCACTCGCCCAAGCCGACGTCGGCATCGCCATCGGCGCCGGCACCGACGTCGCAATCGGCTCAGCCGGCGTCATCTTGGCCAGCGACGACCCCAGGTCGGTACTATCGGTCATCGAGCTGTCGCGGGCGAGCTACCGAAAAATGAAGCAGAACCTCTGGTGGGCCGCCGGTTACAACCTGATTTCGGTTCCCCTTGCTGCCGGGGTACTTGCCAGTATCGGTTTCGTCTTGCCCATGTCCGTCGGCGCAATCTTGATGTCGGCGTCCACGGTGGTCGTGGCGCTCAACGCCCAGCTGTTGCGGCGACTGGACCTGCGACCGGAGATCAGCGCGACCACCGCAGGCAGCCGGTAGCCACCTACAATGCACACGCCCGACAACGAAGGACTCACATGGCTGCCAAAACCCCCACCCACGACGGGGATCACCCTGCCCCCCACGGATACATTGACGACAAGAAGAAGTACCTCGCTCGCCTCAAACGCATCGAGGGCCAAGCCCGAGGGCTGCACCGCATGGTCGATGAAGAGCAATACTGCATCGACATCCTCACCCAGATCTCCGCGCTGACCAAAGCGCTCGAAGGCGTCGCCATCGGCCTGCTCGACGACCACCTCAAACACTGCGTCGTCGACGCCGCTAAGACAGGTGGTGCGCAGGCCGACCTCAAACTCAAAGAAGCCTCCGATGCAATCGCCCGGCTAGTGCGCTCCTAAACAAGTCTCGCTTTCCTCACCCTTGGAAAGCAGCCTCGGCAATTCGCGTTCGCTCCACGACCAAAGGCCTGCCCACCCGTCATGGCTCACACCACACGCCTGCCCCACTGGTTTTCCGTACTCGTCGTCGCCTCCGGGGCAACAATCGCGTTTACCTTGGGTCTGGTTCTCTCCGCCCCGTACGCCACCGACGTCGTCCACACCCGCCAGCCACACCCACCCAACATCACCGACCCCGGCTGGCCACACCTACACAACTGGGCCTGGGCAGCGACTGTAGGTGCCGTCATACTCACCATCTTGCTGCTCGGTATCCGTCGCATAGGCCGCGACTAGCGCTGGTCACCAGACGTGCAATAAGTGGTGAAACGTTCTCCCTGTCCTACACTTATGCAACTGGTGAATTGTCACCGAACCCTTGCGGGACACGGCAAAAGTACCAGGCACACTCTCCAGGCATAGTCTGCGCAAACTCGCCGATCATTTCCTCAAGGGCATCTAGCGAGGAAGGAAAGTGGGACTGCAACTCTCGGATCAACGCGGTGATCTGTTGCGTCGTCTGCACTCAAAACGCCCCTCGTCCCACTCGACGGCCCCTGTCTAAGTCACCTAACCAGCACTTAGTCATTGCGCAGCCTCAACAGCAAACAGTGCTCACGCGAAATCAGCGGGGTTTCCGGGCCAATCCGGTTACGCAACATCCCGGCGGCAACCTCGACAGCGACTGCCTGCGGAACCTGACCTCGACCGACCAGGCCCGCAACTCTTTAAATACCGACACGCAGAAAGCCGCGACCCTGGTGGAGGGTCGCGGCTTTCGCTGTCGGGGTTGGCTAGTCGGCGAGTTTGGCGACTGCCTGGGCCCAGAGGAAGTACTTGTTGGTGCCCAGATCGCGCACGGTCTTGATGTTGAACGCCTCTTTGAGGTGCTGGGCATCGCCCGGGCTCACACCCTGCAGTGCCTCAACGGGGGCGTCAGCGAGCTCACTGATCGGCTTTTCCTCGTACGCATTGTCGAACTTGTCGGCAATTCCACCCATGAAAATGAACTCCTGTGCTCGGCTCGGTGTACCCGGTTCGGCACACCGTCACCATCGTAGGAGCGTTCGACGACCGGATCCTGTCATCAACCACTGATTTGCACCCCTATGGCGTCGTGCCCAGCACTGATTCGAAGGCAAGGCACCCGGCGTGTTTGCGAGTGTCGCGCCAGCACCTGTCATTGCGCACTTCCCCGCCGGCGGCGACATCGTGACCGCAGTACGTGTGACGTGAATGCCGCGTGGGCATCCTGAACGGGTGCCGCCTGTTCCGGATCCGATGCTCGCCACCCTGGGCGAAGCCCCATCTGGCGAGGGATGGGCGTTCGAGTTCAAGTGGGGATGGGGCTCGCGCGCTGGTCGAAACCGGTTCTGCGAGAACGTATGTGTGGAGTAGGTAGGCACCGCAACAACTTTTCTTCCCACTTCCCCGAGATCGTTGCTGGTGTGCCCGCCGGCGTTGGGCGGCCGGCAGGCGATTCTCGATGGCGAGATCGTCGTACTCAATGCGGCCGGGCGGCCCTCGTTCAGCCGACTACAGCGACGGCTGCGGATTCCCAAACCCAGCCGATAGGCCCTGCGGATGGTCCCGGCGACGTTCTACGCCTTCGACATCCTCGCCCTAGACGGCCAGGACAACACTGCCCTGCCCTATCTCGAGCGCCGCGCCCTTCTCGACGGGCTGGCGTTGGCGGACACGTCGGTGCAAGCCCCACCGTACTGGATTGATGTTGACGATCAGGTGATGCTCGACATCGCCCGCGAGCACGGCCTAGAAGGCATTGTCGCCAAACGCCTTACCTCGACCTACCACACTGGTAGGCGCTCTTCGTCTTGGATCAAATCGCCGTTGCGGAGGACAACATCGGTGGTGGTGTGCGGTTGGGATCCCGGTCCACGCGGTGGGCTCCGGGCGCTGGTTCTCGGCGCCCGCAACCCTGCCGGCGACCTGTGCCACATCGGGCATGTGGGTACCGGGTTCAGCGCCAAAGACCGGCGCATTCTGCGCGTGCAGCTCGAGGCGATCGAGCAACCGACCCCACCATTCACCCAGCCGCTCACGGCCGATGCCGGCTCGTCGATGCGGTGGGTCAGGGCCGTCTACGTCGGCGATATCGAGTACCGCGAGTTCACCGGCCACCTGCGCGCCATCCCAGCTGGAAAGGACTGCGGGACATACCCGCATCCTCAGTCGGGTGGCCCGGCGATCATTAAGGGAGGTTGTGGCCCTGTCTGCGGGCCCGATCCTGGATCCCCTGCGTCTGCTCTTCCGCTGCCGACCGTTGGGGCTGGCGGTCGGCGCCCGGCGGGAGCGGGCGGAACAAGTGGCCGGCGCAGGCCGATGCTTCCGACTTGGATTGAAGTACGTCGTGGTGTTCGAACCGGCGGGTTCGTAGCCTGGCGCAGGAGAGCGCAGGGGGTGGCTCGGATGCTTCGTGCCGCCCTGCCGGCGTGTCATTGAGGGGCTGGCTTGGCCTGGGTGTGCCTTCCTCTGCGTTCTCCGTCTTTGGTCTGGCTCAACAGAGGCATGAACGCATCACGCCACGGGTGCGCTAAAAGTCGGAGTGCCGACCGGGGATTCCCATCTCAATACCGCTCACCGAAAGGAACCCATGATCGTCATCGGTATCGATCCGCACAAGTCCTCCCACACCGCCACCGCCGTCGACCCCGCCACCAACGTCGACCTCGGGTCGTTGCGCATCCAGTCCACTCTCTCGGACTACCAAAACCTGATTGAGTGGGCGGGTCGGTGGCCTGAGCGTCGGTGGGCGGTGGAGAACGGCAAAGGCCTCGGCCATCATTTGTCGTTGTGGTTGCTTGAACAGGGTGAGTCGGTCGTCGATGTCCCGTCCACCGCGACCGCCCGTGTCCGACAGCTCTCCAGGGGCGGTCGCCGCAAGAACGATCGCATTGACGCCGCGGCCGCGGCCTGTGTCGCGGTCCTGCAGGGTGAGGGCCGGCCGATCTATGCCGAGGACTACACCAGCGTGTTACGGGTCTCGATGAACGCCGCCGCAACCTGCTGCACACCAAGAATCGGCTGATCAATCAACTTCACGCGATCCTGCGTCAGCTTTTACCTGGCGGCGCCGCAAAGAATCTCGACTCGGAGAAGGCGTTCCATCTTCTCCGGACGTTTGAGGCCCGCACCGCTGCTGACGGTGTGCGACGTGCGATCGGCCTCGAGCTGGTCGGGGATGCCCGGCGGTGCACGGTCCAGATCTCCGACATCACCGAACGTACCGAGCATGCGCTAGCCGACTGCGGATCAACCCTGACCACCATCTTCGGCTGCGGTCCCGTCACCGCTGGCCGCATCATCGCCCGCACTGGCAACCCATTCCGGTTTCAGTCCGAATCGGCGTTCGCCACCTACACCGGTACCGCCCCCGTTCAGGTCGCCTCCGCCGACACCAGCCGCCACCGCCTCTCCCGTGACGGCGACCGCACACTGAACTCAGCGATCCACATCATCGCCGTGTGCCAGAGCATCAACGCCAACAGTCCCGGCTACACCTACCTGCACTCCAAAATGGACGCCGGGATGACCCGCCGGTCAGCCATGCGCTGCCTCAAACGCCAAGTCGCAAAGAAACTCTGGCGCACCATGTGCGACGACCACCGACGATGGCAAGCACTCCAGCAACTCGAAAGCCCAGCGATGTAAACCTCGACAGATCCCCGGTCGTCGCGGCGCAACACCCGCCTGCGACGGCTATTCCGGTGTGGCGGCGAAGGGGCGGGGACCTGCTTCCCGCGTACCCCGAATCGATGTGAGTGCGCCAGGTCCCCGCTCGCCTAGAGCGTACTAGGCGTTCGAACATGGGTTCGCTAGCTGGGGTGTGCGCATGAATAAGAACCCGTGGCGACCTATTTTGGGCATGAAAAAGCCCCGTGCGTCGAATTGGGTTCGACCACGGGGCTTGCAAGAACGCCCAGGGGGTTGGAGGGCGCGCAACCAGTGGGTGCGCGGCGCCTTACGGCGACATCAGCGTCTCCATGGCAGGGATATAGGTGTTACTTCCGGCGCCAGGCCCGCACCGGCACAGCGAGGGCTTTGAGCAAGCGCTCGACGCGTCGCACCGGTGCTTCGCGGCCACCGAGGACCACGAGGTAGAGCAGCGGAAGAACACCCACCCCGAGCAGAGTGAGAGCGATCAGTCCCAGGACGCAGAACGCAGAGACGTCTCCGAACATTTGGTTACCCCTTAGGTGAGGTGCGCCGCGCACGCCGACGAGACCAGCCACCACGAGGGCGTGCCGGTCGGCGATGCGTGACAGGGTGATGGCCCGATGCTGGCCAGACGGTCAGCGGGCACAAAAAAACCGGCCAGTGGCCGGTTGTGCGCATAGTTCTAGCGCGTCATCAGTGTTGCACAGTTTCTGTGGATAACTTGTCGCTGCGGCTGGGCGAGTCTGCACCTGCGGCTTCCTCCGAGGGCGATGCCCGCCCGTGCCCGGGCAGCTCGCTGCAGCGTTCACCTGTTGTTGGTTTGCAGCGTATATCGACACCTGTCAATATTGAAGTATGTCGATACAAGAGGGATCTGAGGGCGGTGCGTGCTGTTCTCCGCTGGTGCGTGAGCCGTTGACCGAGGATTGGGCCGCTGATCTGGCGCGGATGTTCAAATCGTTGGCCGATCCGGTCCGGTTGCGGATGCTGAGCCTGATCGCCAGTCACGCGGGCGGTGAGGCGTGCGTCTGCGATCTCTCCGACTCGTTCGACCTGTCCCAGCCCACGATCTCCCATCACCTCAAGGTGCTGCGCTCGGCCGGTCTGCTCGACTGCGAACGCCGAGGCACGTGGGTTTATTACTGGGTGATCCCCTCGGCGCTGCAGCAACTGTCGGCGGTGCTCCTGGTGGAGAGCACCATGACGGTGCCGGCCGAGACCCAGGCGGAGGTCGACGCATGAGCCAGAGCACCGCCGAGCACCCGGCCGTGGTCGGCAAACTGTCGACCCTGGATCGGTTCCTGCCGGTATGGATCGGAGTGGCGATGGTCGCCGGCCTACTGTTGGGCCGAATGATTCCGGGCCTGGACGATGTGGTGAGCGCGGTCGAGATCGATGGCATCTCCCTGCCCATCGCGATCGGACTGCTGATCATGATGTACCCGGTCTTGGCGAAAGTGCGGTACGACCGCCTCGACACCGTCACCGGTGACCGCAAGCTGCTGATCGGCTCGCTGGTGTTGAACTGGGTGCTGGGACCGGCACTGATGTTCGCATTGGCCTGGCTCATGTTGCCCGACCTACCCGAGTACCGGACCGGCCTGATCATCGTCGGCCTGGCCCGCTGCATCGCGATGGTCATCATCTGGAACGACCTGGCCTGCGGTGACCGCGAAGCCGCGGCAGTGCTGGTCGCGATCAACTCGGTATTCCAGGTGATCATGTTCGCGATCTTGGGCTGGTTCTACCTGTCGGTGCTACCCGGCTGGCTCGGCCTGGAACAAACCACCATCGACGCCTCCCCCTGGCAGATCGCCAAATCAGTATTGATCTTCCTCGGTATCCCGTTGCTCGCCGGGTTCTTGACCCGCCGCTACGGCGAAAAAGCCAAGGGCCGCACCTGGTATGAGGACAAGTTCTTGCCGAAGATCGGCCCGTGGGCGCTGTACGGGTTGCTGTTCACCATCGTCATCCTCTTCGCCTTGCAAGGCGACCAGATCACCTCCAAGCCGTGGGACGTGGTGCGGATCGCGCTCCCGCTGCTGGCCTACTTCGCCATCATGTGGGGCGGCGGCTACGCCCTGGGCGCGGCATTGGGGTTGGGCTACGAACGCACCACCACCCTCGCGTTCACCGCCGCAGGCAACAACTTTGAACTCGCGATCGCTGTGGCTATCGCCACCTACGGCGTCACCTCCGGACAAGCATTAGCCGGGGTGGTCGGCCCGTTGATCGAGGTCCCGGTGCTCGTTGGCCTGGTGTACGTCTCACTCGCCCTGCGTAAACGCTTCACCCCCGCCCCCACCGCCGTCTCGTCTGTGACCAAGGAGTCCTGATGTCTGAACACCGCGCTCAACCCGAACTGTTGATGCCCCAAGCGCTGCTGTCGCGCACTGCTGCGGTTCTGTCTGAGAAGTACGAGGGTGTGTTCTCCCCGCAAACGGTGGAGCGCTACGTGTTCGAGTCCTACACTGCGCTGCGGCGCACTTCCACGATCCACAACCACCTGCCGACCTTGGCCGGCCGGTTTGCCGCCGACCGGCTCACCGCGCTGGCCCAATCCCAGGGTGAGGCGCCCAAAGATGTGCCTGAGGTGTTGTTCATCTGCGTGCACAACGCCGGCCGATCACAAATGGCCGCAGCACTTCTCAACCATTACGGCCAGGGCCGGGTGCATGTGCGCTCAGCCGGGTCGGCACCGGTCAATGCCATCAACCCGATGGTCATCGAAGCGATGGCCGAGAGCGGTTTGGATTTGGGAGCTGAGTACCCCAAACCGCTGACCGACGATGTTGTGGCCGCCGCCGATGTGGTCGTGTCGATGGGCTGCGGCGATGCCTGCGCGATCTACCCAGGCAAACGCTACCTCGACTGGACCCTGGACGACCCGCAAGGCCAATCCCTCGATGTGGTGCGCGCTATTCGTGACGACCTCGACACCCGAGTCCAGGAGTTGTTGCGCGAGTTGACCACTCCCGTGCCCGCCTAACCTCCCCCACTACCGTCTTCTCGCTTTGATGAAAGGATCTCGACTCCCATGACCACCACTCCCAGCGTGTTGTTCGTCTGTGTCCACAACGCCGGCCGCTCGCAGATGGCCGCCGGTTTCCTGTCCCACCTGGCTGGCGATGCGATCGAGGTCCGCTCCGCGGGCAGCGCCCCCGCCGACACCATCAACCCGGCCGCTGTCGAGGCGATGGCCGAGGTGGGTATCCATCACCGCCCAAACACCGAAGATCCTCACCACCGACGCGGTGCAGGCCTCTGATGTAGTGATCACCATGGGATGCGGGGACAGCTGCCCAATCTTCCCCGGCAAAAGCTACCGGGACTGGGTCCTCGACGACCCCGCCGGTCAAGGCGTGGAAGCGGTCCGGCCGATTCGCGACGAAATCAAAGTCCGCGTGCAAGCGCTCGTCGACGAACTCACCTCCGCGTCCGCCGCCCACTGATCTGCTGATTGTTAGACCAGGAGAGCTATGACCGACACCGTGCACGAACTGATCATCGTGGGTTCTGGGCCCGCCGGCTACACCGCCGGTATCTACGCCGGCCGCGCCGAACTGGCACCGCTGCTGTTCGAGGGCAGCCAGTTCGGCGGCGCTTTGATGACCACCACCGAGGTAGAGAACTTCCCCGGGTTCCGCAGTGGCATCACGGGCCCGGAGTTGATGGATGAGATGCGCGAGCAGGCAACACGGTTCGGCACCGACATCCGCACCGAAGACGTCGACCAGCTCGAGCTCGCTGGGCCGATCAAAACAGTGCACGTCGGCGGGATGGCCTACCACGCTCATGCGGTGATCCTGGCGATGGGCGCCGCAGCGCGCTACCTGAACATTCCTGGGGAACAGGAACTCCTCGGCCGTGGGGTGAGCGCGTGTGCGACCTGTGATGGGTTCTTCTTCCGGGACCAGGACATCGTGGTCGTCGGCGGCGGTGATTCGGCGATGGAAGAGGCCACTTTCTTGACCCGGTTCGCCCGCAGCGTCACTCTGGTCCACCGCCGTACCGAGTTCCGGGCGTCGCGGATCATGCTCGAACGCGCCAGAGCCAACGACAAGATCCGGTTTGTCACCAACGCCGCACCCATCGAGGTCCTCGGCGAGGGCAGTGTCACCGGACTCGTTGTCCGCGACACCATCACCGGTGAACACACCACCCTCGCGGCGACCGGGATGTTCGTGGCCATCGGTCACGACCCGCGCAGCGCACTGGTCACCGGCCAAGTCGACCTCGATGACGCCGGCTACGTGAAAGTGCAGCCCCCCACCACCGCCACCTCGATCGATGGGGTGTTCGCCGCCGGCGATCTGGTCGATCACACCTACCGGCAAGCAATCACCGCCGCCGGGACCGGCTGCGCGGCAGCCATCGACGCCGAACGCTGGCTCGCCGACCGCGGCGACATCACCACCAACACCCTCGCTGCTGCCAACCAGCCCGTCGCCACCACCGCCTGATCAACCTGTTAGAAAGCGTGCACTACATGACAATTGAAATCTTCGAACCGGCACTGTGCTGTGCCACCGGTGTCTGCGGCGACGACGTCGATCAAGCCCTGATCACCTTCACCGCCGACCTGGACTGGCTCCGCACCCAGGGCGCCGACATCGCCCGATTCAATCTGGCCAGCGAACCCATGGCCTTCGCCGAACGCGAACCGGTCACCGCATTTTTGCACCTCTCCGGATCCCAAGGCCTGCCGCTGGTGCTGGTGGACGGTGTCACCGCGATGACCGGCCGCTACCCCACCCGCGATCAGCTGGCCTCCTGGGCCGGGCTCACCGCCCCGGTCGACACTCCCGCGACCGCACCGGCCGCAGGTGCCGGACTGCTCACCCTCACCGACACCAGCGGAGGCTGCGCTCCCGGCGCCGCCGCTGCGAGCGGTTGCTGCTGACCGTGCCTTCCCCCACATTCCTCGACCAGGCACCCCGCTTTCTGTTCTTCACCGGCAAAGGCGGTGTCGGGAAAACCTCCATCGCGTGCGCTTCGGCCATCACCCTGGCCGCCGCCGGCCAGAATGTGTTGCTCGTGAGCACCGATCCGGCCTCCAACGTCGGCCAGGTGTTCGGACTCACGATCGGCAACACCATCACCACAATCCCTGCCGTGCCGGGCCTTTCGGCGCTGGAAATCGATCCCGAACAAGCTGCCGCCGCCTACCGAGAACGCATCATCGGACCAGTCCGCGGCCTGCTCCCCGAGGCCGACCTCGCCACCATCACCGAACAGCTCTCCGGTTCGTGCACCACTGAAATCGCCTCGTTCAACGAGTTCACCACCCTGCTCACCGACGACGACAACACCTTGGCCCGGTTCGACCACGTGCTGTTCGACACCGCACCCACCGGACACACCATCCGCCTGCTGCAACTACCCGGATCATGGACCGACTTCCTCACCGCCGGCAAAGGTAACCCCTCCTGCCTGGGACCACTGTCCGGGCTGGACAAACAACGCGCCATGTACGCAGGTGCGGTCGCCGCGTTGGCGGACCCGGCCCGCACCCGCCTCGTCCTCGTTGCCCGCGCCCAGCACTCCACTCTGGCCGAGATCGCCCGCACCCACACCGAACTCGCCGCCATCGGACTGACCACCCAACACGTCGTCATCAACGGCGTCCTGCCACGCCCGGACACCGATGACCCACTCGCACAAGCCATCTACGACCGAGACCAACAAGCCATCGCCGATCTGCCCCGTGAGCTCCGGGCATTGCCGGTCGACCATATCGACCTCAAACCCACCAACATCGTCGGCCTCGACGCGCTGGCAAGTCTGCTTGCTCCGACCGCCACTGATCGCCACATCGGTACAGAACCGGAAATCACTGCCGGCATCGATGACGCCCCGCTAGCAGCGCTGATCGACGACCTCGAACCCCAGGGCCACGGGCTCATTATGTGCATGGGCAAAGGTGGTGTCGGCAAAACCACGATCGCCGCAGCGGTCGCAGTCGCTCTGGCCGGCCGCGGCCACCAGGTGCACCTGACGACCACCGACCCCGCCGCCCACCTCACCGACACCCTCACCGAGGATCTCGACAACCTGACCGTCTCACGCATCGATCCCGCCGAGGCGACCGAGCAGTACCGCCAGCGGGTGCTGGCCACCAAAGGCGCCCACCTCGACGAGCAGGGCCGCGCCACCTTGGCCGAGGATCTGCGGTCACCGTGCACCGAGGAAGTCGCTGTCTTTCAAGCCTTCTCCCGGGTCATCAACCAATCGCGACGCACCTTCGTGGTCGTCGATACCGCACCCACCGGGCACACCCTGCTGCTGCTCGATGCGACCGGCTCCTACCACCGTGAGATCACCCGGCAGATGGGTGAGAACGCCTCGTTCACCACCCCGATGATGCGGTTACAGAGTCCCGACAACACCAAAGTACTAGTCGTGACGCTCCCCGAGACCACCCCGCGCCTGGAAGCCGAAGGCCTGCAGCAGGACCTGCAACGCGCCGGCATCACCCCATGGGCCTGGGTCATCAACAACTCATTGGCCGCCGCACACCCCACCTCACCGCTCCTAGCCCGCAGGGCAGACGCCGAACTCGACGAAATTACGGCCATCACCGACGCCCACCACCGTGTTGCCGTGATCCCCATGCTGCCCACCGAACCCGTCGGCGTCAGCGCCCTACAGGCCCTAGCAGCATCGACGGCGCGCACTCCAACACCAATTCGCTACTGACCACCAGACCCAAGCGCTCCACCGAACGAAAAGGATTGCCTGCCATCATGAGTTCGACTCCTCGTGTTCTGTTTGTCTGCGTCAAGAACGGCGGCAAGTCGCAAATGGCGGCCGGCCTGATGAGCAAGGTCGCCGGCAACTCGGTCGACGTCTATTCCGCGGGCACCGCTCCCGGGTCGGCCATCAACGCACTCTCGGCCCAATCGCTCCTCGAAGTCGGTGTAGACATCTCCGCCAACACACCCCGCGCCATCGATGATGATCTGCTGGCACACATGGATGTCGTGGTCACCCTCGGCCGCGAAGCCAAACCCCCCGTCGTCGCCGGACCCCGCTACGAAAATTGGGACACCGACGAACCCTCCGAACGCGGCATCGACGGAATCGAACGGATGCGCCTGGTCCGCGATGACATCGCTGCACGAGTCGCCGACCTACACACCCGCCTCACCACCTGACTTCCAGACCCAGGCTGAGCACGAGTGGCGGGCAACCACACCGGTGCCCGCCACAGGTTGGTTGAACGCCAGCTGACAGTGCTCTAGTTGGAGGCGGCGCTGACCTGCGCAGTCTGGGAGGTACCGCAGCACGTAGACGGCGACTCGTCGCCGTCTACCTGAGTATTGTTGTCGGCCAGCAACTGTGGGCTGGTGCCGAAGGTCTCCGAGTCGGCTAGGACGGTGTAGACCTCCCACTTCTCTCCTGCCGGGCCGGTCACCCACACCTTGTCTTGGGTGGCGAAGCAACAGGTCGCGTTGATCTCTTCCTCGGTGAACAAACCCTCGCCACTCAGGCGCGCGATTTCGGCGTGCACCTTGTCGCTCGACTCCACCTCCACACCGAGATGGTTGATCGTTTCACCCTTACCGGGGTTCTCCAACAGCACCAGCTTCAGCGGCGGCTCGGTCACCGCGAAGTTCGCATAGCCCGGCTTACGTTTGGCCGGAGCAACATTGAACAGCTTCGAGTAAAACTCGACCGCTTGCTCCAGATCGTCGACGTTGAGTGCCAACTGCATACGGGACATAACTTCCTCCACCTGTGAGACATACATCAAACTACCGTCGGGACCAAGAGTGCCGACCTCTTCGACATATGTCAATAGCGTGGGTAGGATTGAGTTATGCCCAAGACACTGCCGGTGATCGACATGACCGCGCCCATCTGCTGTGCCCCAGTCTCGGCATCACCGATGGATGATGCCGCAGCCCTGGAAGTGGCGTTACGGCTCAAAGCCCTTGCCGATCCAGTGCGGATCAAACTGATGTCGATCCTGCTCACCGACGCCGCAGGAGAAGTGTGCACCTGCGACCTAGCGGTCGCCGTCGGCCTGTCCGAACCGACGGTCAGCCACCACCTCGGCCAACTCAAAAAAGCCGGCATGGTCCACCCCGAACGCCGAGGCATGAACGTCTACTACAGCGCCCACACCGACGCTCTGCAAGCACTTCGCCAGGTCCTCGACCCCTCATGCTGCCACTAGCGCAGATGCCAACCAAACTGTTCGTACCAACAGAATTCGAACGCTTCATCGCTTGACAGACACAGAGGCACCCAGGCTTTTCACACCTCATCGGCCCGCGCCTCCTGAGATAGTATCGAACCTATGTTCGACATGCGGGGGATGGCCCCCACCGTGCGAGTCTTCACTCCGCCGCGGCCCGTCATAGTCGACATGATTGCGGCGTTGGGCTGGGCTTTCCCGATGGTGGGCGCCCGACCGGTCACCCTGACTGAGCGCGCGTACGGGCTCAGAATCGAGCACTACCAGGCGGGCGAACAGCTCGCGTGGGCGTTGTCCTCTCGCGGGGTGTGGATGGGTGTGGTGCGAGTCAGCATCGCGAGCACCAATGCCGCCGTCACGGTGGCGTCATGTCTGTGGGTGCCGGCCGAGGCGATCAGGCCTCCTCGAATGGGTACTACTCAGCCATGAGAGTTGTTGTGCGGCTTAACCGAGACTCTCGGATGTGGTCGTGGAAGTCGGTGCCTGCAGCCGCCCACGACAGCCCTGTCGAGCACTCCCCTACCGACTACTCGACCGCGCAGGCGGCGATCGTTGCCGCCCAAGAGCGGTTCGGTCCTGGGTTAACGGTGATCGTGTAACCGAATGTCCCAGCGCTACTGCGCTGAGGATACCGGCGGATCAGGCCGTTTCAGAATGATCAGGTCATCGCTGTTGGTGTAGCGGTCGTCGGGCAGCAGGACGAGCCCAGGTTGTCCCTCGCCTGGTTCAGGTGGGTACGCCATCAAACGATGTTCTCATCCCCCGCCGACAGCCCGTCCTCGGCTGCTACGCCATGACTGGTTGCCGTGCCGGTTCTTGATCAACCCCGTCGATGTCCTCGCGGTGTTCTCCCCAAGCATCCAGGATGCGGCTGACGGTGCCGTGGTGAACGTTCACCTTTTTGGCGAGCGCCCGCCGAGTCTGGTGGGGCTGAGAGTGGTTGAGCCACAGGATGTGCGCAATGGTGGACGGTTCCGTTGTCGCATTGGTGACTTCCCGGAGACGGCGGGCCGGTTCGACGAAGTCACCAACGGTTCGAGCGTCCACGGGATCGGGGTGGCCGGCTGGTGCGATCTCCTGCAGGGTTGCGAGGTGGTCTTCGACCTCTTGGACGCTTGGCGCAGCATGTTCAGGTCGAAGCCGAAGGAGCAGAACGAGACCATGGGTCGACAGGAGTAAGAACGCTGGCGGAATCGTGCCGCCAATGACGGCGACCATCGGATCCAGGCGGGCGGTCTCGGAGATATACGCGTGAAGGGCGTTGCCGGCGATGCTGATGGCGGCCGCGGTAGTCAGGAGGAACCAGAAGAACTGTCGGGAACGCCTGGATTCGTCGCCGGCAGCTGCGACCAAAGAGATGGTCGCTTGCAAAATGGTGCCGTCGACGATGACAGGTGCGATCCAAGACAGCTCTCGCTGTGGCCAGATCTCGGTTGCAATGTCCCACAACGCTGAAAAGCTCAAGATGAAGCTGCCCAGTGCAAGCAATGTCGTTACGGCGATCGCGGTGACAACCGCCATTTGCTGCACAGTTGAGCGCTTAGTATCGGTATTCACGGTCACAGGTCCTTAACGTAATTTCGTCCGGTAGTTTGCTGGGCGCCCAGGCTGGGCGGGTATGGCTTGTCACAGGTTGCCTACCGCGTGAGGTGAGGCTCGATTGGAGTGGCCGCCCGCCCAGCCCGGACTTTCCGGGCCGCACTATTGAGACCTGCGAAATCGTCGCTGTTTAAGGATCTGCGGGTGGATCGTCTCGGGCTGACCTGTACGAACCGTGTGCTGGAGGCGAGTGAATGAACAAAATCTTCGTAGGTGTTGATGTCGGCAAAGAGGTGCACTGGGCATGTTGCCTCGACAGTGCGGGCGATATCCTCATGTCCCGCGGGGTTTTCAACGACGAGACCGATATCCGCGCTTTGATCAATGAGGTCGAAGTACTGGGAGCGGGTGAGATCGCCTGGACAGTGGACCTGATCGCCGTTGAGGCATCGCTACTATTGGCCGTACTTCACGGATTCGACCACAAGGTCCGGTACCTGCCGGGTAGTGCTGTCCACCGGGCGTCAGCGGGGTACAGGGGCGAGGGCAAGACAGATGCCAAGGATGCGCGGGTGATCGCCGATCAGTCGCGGATGCGGAGCGACCTGGTTCAACTGCAGCCCGATGACACCCTGGTTCGCGAGATGCGCATCCTCATCACTCGGCGCGCCGATGTCGTGGCCGACCGGATACGAACCATTAATCAACTCCGCCAGCAACTGACATCGGTGTGCCCGGCGTTGGAACGGGCGGCTAAGGTCGCCGATCATCACGGATGGCTCATTCTGCTGCGCCGCTACCAGGACCCCAAAGCCATTCGGCGTGCTGGAGTATCGCGGTTAACAACGATGCTCACCAACGCGGGGCTACGAGCCACAACAGCACAGAAAATAGCCGAAGCTGCGGTGGGCGCAGCCAAAGCTCAAACCGTGAAGCTGCCCGCAGCTGACTTGGCCGCAGAGCTAGTCGCCGAATTGGCACAAGAGGTTTCACGACTCAACGCTCTACTCACTGAGCTCGACGCCAAGATCGACGCCCGTTTCCGTCAACATCCGCTCGCTCATATCGTAATCAGCCTGCCCGGCATGGGACCTCGCCTGGGCGCCGAGTTCCTGGCCGCGATCGGAAACATCAACTCCTTCGCCTCAGCGAACCACCTCGCGTCCTACGCGGGACTGGCCCCGGTCTCTCACGATTCGGGAAAAGCCGTGGGACGACACCGCCGACCGCACCGATACAACCGTCAACTGCGACGAGTGATGTACCTGTCCGCCCTCAACAGCATCAGGTACTGCCCGGAGTCTAAGTTCTACTTCGAGAAAAAGAAGTCAGAAGGTAAACGCGGTACTAGCGCCGTCATGGCCCTCGCTCGCCGCCGCACCAACGTCCTGTGGGCCCTTATCCGGGACGATCGGAGCTGGACTCCCCGATCGCAACTTTCCGCGCCCCACCCAGCGACTGCAGCAGTCGCTTAGTGCTTGGTACTACGGCCCCACTTCGTTGGTTCGGCGGAAGAACTCTGCAACGCAGTAAGATCCGAGTGCGTCGGAGAAGGACCGACGGTGTCAGTACCACCGCCTGTTTCGACACCGGATCGTGTTGCAGCTGGCGGGGACCTCGACATCGACCAAGGTCCGGGCAGACCTCTCGCGACGCGACTGGGACTTCCCTGCTGAAGTCCCGACTGCACCGTTGTCGGACACACCACGGGAACGAGAAGGCGCGCCACGCCGAGCCCAATTAGATCTCTTGTCAGATCTACTTGTTAAGGTCCGTTGCATGACCGCCGCCGAACCGCTCCGTCCCGAGCTCGCTCCGCCGCCCCTACCTGTGGCAGACGGTGGATTCAAGACCATTTTGGCCGACCCCCCTTGGCGATTTACCAATCGCACGGGCAAGGTAGCCCCCGAGCATCGTCGCCTCGATCGATACTCGACCATGGACCTCGACGGGATCAAGGCTCTGCCCGTGGCCGACGTCGCCGCCAAGGACGCACATCTGTACCTCTGGGTGCCAAACGCACTTCTTCCTGAAGGGATGCAGGTTCTCGAAGCCTGGGGCTTTCGGTACGTGAGCAATGTCGTGTGGGCTAAACGCCGCAAAGACGGCGGACCAGATGGCCGGGGTGTCGGATTTTACTTCCGCAACGTCACCGAGTTGATCTTGTTCGGGGTCAAAGGGTCCATGCGAACGTTGGCCCCGGCCCGGAGCCAGGTCAACATGATCGAGACCAGAAAGCGAGAGCACTCGCGCAAACCCGACGAGCAGTACGGATTCATCGAAGCATGCTCACCGGGTCCGTACCTGGAGATGTTCGCCCGTCACCCTCAGCCGGGATGGACGGCTTGGGGCGACGAGTCGGAGGAGAACGCCACTCCGCGAGGACAGGTTCACAAGGGCTATGCCGGTGGCGAGATTGTGGCACCGGTGCGCAAGCACCAACGGCTCGCAGGTGAGGAACGCGAACTCGCAGCCAAGAAACTCCGCCAGGAATACGAAGCCGGTGCGAGCATCCGCGACCTTGCAGCTCAGACCGACTACTCGATACAACGGGTAAGGACCCTCCTCAAGATGACAGGCCCGCTCCGCGCGCGAGGTAAACACATCGAGCTGTGACACCCAGCGTGAGCGACCCAATCGTCGTCTCTTGGGGCGACACGGCCACGGACACGTCCCCGCACTAGATGCTTATGGCCCCTGATCCGCTGGCTCACCTGGCACACTGACGACGATGAGTCCAGTACCGACGGTTGGCAAAATTTCCTTCACGAAGTTCACCGCCCCTGAAGCAACGATGCTGAAGTTGGCGCAGGTCGAACCAGGAACGTCAACCGCACTCCAGGTGCAAGCAATACTGGAATCGGTCGCCGAGGGTTCCGTACCCGGGCCATTGTGGAACGACCTGCTGGACTACGATCCACCATTGGCCTCACCACGTGCCGCTCCGGGGAACCAGCTCGCCGTCGACAACGAATTGCTTCGGGCTGCAAGGGAATCCGCCGACAGTCAGTACGTACTGTTCTGGGCCGCCTTGAACCTAGCCGATAAACGCCTAGACGAGATCACCCGTCTAATACTCACCGATTCAAACGGTCGATTCGACGCCGCTGCAGTCGACAGAACCGAGCTACAAAGACGCCTCACGCTTCATGCAAAAACGAGCGGGTTGAGCGATTTCCCCACCGATGACAAGTCGGTCACCAACATTCTGAGCCTTCTCGAGCGGTGCCTGATTATCGTCCCCGAGAAGCGCGGCGGCTCGATTGTTGGCATCAAACAGGTGCTACCCACGCGCGGTGCAGCAAAATCACTCGTCACTCTTGTGCAACAACGACTTTCGCACCAATCAGTCGAGGCTGTGCCCGGCGGCGAAACGGATCTAGCTCTCGCGATTGGGGCCAACCGTTGGCTCGGACTCTCCCGGTCGGAGTTCATCGACGCGGTAACACAGGTCGATGCGACCCAGCAACCTCAATCCACACGCGCAGACCTCCCAGACGGACTGAAAGAACTGGCAACACAGCTACGTCGTAAGCGTCAAGTCGTCCTCCAAGGCCCACCGGGGGCCGGAAAGACCTACGTCGCCCGACAGTACATTACATGGGTCACGGCAGGCCGTGCCGAAGAAAGTAGGCTGCAGGCGATCATCGACGACTTGCCCGAAAATGAGCGCACCGTAGCCGGCATTACGACCGAGATCATGCGACGCGGGCTCACGGCCGTATGGGACATCGTCCAATTTCACCCTGGCTATGACTACACGGACTTCGTACGAGCGCTGGTGGCAGAACCCCACGCGAACGGTGTGACCTTCACCCCGAGACACAAAATATTCAGCCTGGTCGCGGCCGTGGGCGTCGAGCTCCGGCGTAAGAACCACCCCGCCGAGCTGGTCCTCATTCTCGATGAGATCAACCGCGGTGATATACCGAACATCTTCGGCGAGCTGCTCTATGCCTTGGAGTATCGAGACGAAGCGGTATCAACTTCCTACTCCATCGATGGGGATGCATCAATCACTGTTCCTCAGAACGTCTCGATCATCGGGACGATGAATACAGCCGATCGCAGCATCGCCGTGATCGACTATGCACTCCGCCGCCGCTTCGTCTTTCTGGACATCGCCGCCACCGACGCTGCACTGCATTCCTACCCCTACGACGACGAATCCACACGAGCCGCAGCCCTTTACCTGGCAGACCTCACCAGAGGAGCCTTGGCCGACGCCCCGACGGGATTGAAAGTCGGCCCGTCCTACTTCCTTGCGGCACGGGACGGAGTCGACACGTCGACACATGTGCTCGCCTCCCGCTACGTCTACGAGGTGCTTCCCTTGCTGACGGAATACGAAATGGAGGGCGAGCTCGATCCGACCGCCCTAGCCGACCTTCGTGAGCGCCTGGGAATATCGACCGTCGTTTCCCAACAAGATCAGGTCTCGCGCCTAGCCCAGCACTTGATCGACCGTTCTTCGGTCACGGACTCCACCGACGAAGACGAACTGGCGACAGAAGCACGGGTCGACACGACCGCCACCAGCGTTGCCGACAGCAGAATTACTGCAACCGACGAGCCCGCTGACCCGTGACTCCAACACGCCCCATCGTCGTCCAAGAGCGGCAATCCACAACGATCGGGCCAGAACTGGCCAGCGCAGTCTCGACCAACTTCTGGAAGGCCGCCGACTGCAAAGTGCAACGCGCGCCAGGAGACGCCGCTTGGACCGTGACCGCTGGTGACAGCACAGGCGTCATTCGCTCGATTGGCCGAAACCATGACGTGACATTGAATGTCACCGCCAAATTGCGCGGCGCAGACGTCTTCTTCCTAGCTGACTACGCTTTCGGTCAACGCCATGAACCACTGCGGATATTCGATTTCGACTCTCCCCTAGTGGACGCCGTGCGTGACGACCCAACATCATGCCTCCTGATGTGGCACGCGCGCTCAATCAGTCAATTCGCATCACGGTGGCTTCGGCGGGACTACCGACGCCGTGACCAAACGTTCAACGGCAAGATCAAGGGCCGCATCCTGGTCGACCAGTACGTCAAAAACTACCTGGCCGTCGGTGAGCCCAATACCGTTCCCTGCAGAACGATCGAACGAACGCAAGATACCGCAAACAACCGGATTCTGAAGGCAGGACTGAGGTACATCGCAGCCCTCAGCCACCTACTCCCCGTACCAGCGGCAAGAAGAGCTGTCATGCAGCAGGTCGCGGCAACGCTACCCAAGTTCGCGCAGGTCTCAGATATCAACGTCACGCGCGCGGACATTCGCAGTATGTCGATGCGCGGACCCCAGCGGCACTACGGTCCCATTCTCCGAGCAACACTCGAGCTACTAGCACATAAATTCCTGACTGACCATCAAGGAGACACTGAGACTCAGTCGTTCATGTGGCAAATGCCTACGCTTTTTCAAGAATCTGTACGCGGTCTGATTTCGTCGTTTCCCGATATAGCTCTCGACACCGCACCACCTCCTCGGGCCACCATCTACGACAACGACGGCGTAAAACTACGCTCGAGCATCGTCGACCCCGACTTGGTCATCAAGTCTGTGACCAGCGGAGCTCACGTCCTGCTCGATACGAAATACAAACAAGCTCTATCCCTAGACAGAGGAAGCTCATCGCCGTCTGCGGATGGCGAGGTGATCGACCTGCCCAACAAATTGAAAATCAAGGTGAGTCGCGCTGACGTGTATCAGGCGGTTGCCTACCGCAAACACGACAGATGGAGGGGCGCTCTCTCAGGGTTGCTCTACCCGGTATGCCTTGCACCTGGACAAAGCCTCCCACACCCCCTGCAAATCCGGGGTTTCGGCGAGGCAATCTACCTTGCCTTCGTCGATGTCGGTCCGCGAGCGAGCGCCAACATCGGGAAGTTCCACGAAACTCTGCGCGAACTGATGACTATTTCTCAACAGACCGGCCTCGACGCAGCGCACGTCTGACGCGCCACCACGCACGAACATCCGCCAAACGCGAGGCCTACACTGCAGCAGTCCTCCGCAGCACCCGCACGCCCGCATCAGGGAGTTGCGTTTCTGATTGAGACTCCAATCTGTGGTCGAGGCCCTGGCTAGTGCTGGAATCACTGGCCAGGGCCGTCGTCTTTGCTGACGTTAGTTCTCTCTGGCTATGCGCATCTTTATCTGCCGCGCGAGGTCGGGATTGTCGAGAAGTTCGTCTACCAGCGATTCCATGGCCTGCTGGGCAGTGACGCGAGCGAGCCCCAGCTCATCGGCCGTCCGGTTTAGCCACTCCCCCAGCTTGCTGTTTGTGGTCGGCGCCAGAACAACTGTCTTTTTGATGGCGGTCTGTCTTGGCGTTCGAACCGAGGGATCATCTGTTCGTTGCTCCGGCTTTGGATCGGCCCTTTGTGGCTGTTTTTGGCTCTTTGTCGGGGATGTGGCGTTCGGAGTGGTGGCTCGGCGAGGCTCGTCGGTAACCGCAGGGGCCGGCGCAGTGTCGCCCCCCGAGTCAGCGGTGACGGGCGTCGCCGCCGTTGGGCCACCCTGGTTGGGACGGGTTTTGCTTTCGGCCGCCGCGCGCGCTGCGGTCGCTTGGGCGCGGAGTCGATCCGCGGCCGACTGGCTCATGCGACTTCACTTCCGGTCAGCGCAAAGAGTTCATTAGCTGCGTCTCCGTATGCCGTGTTAAGCGCGTTCGAGATCGGCGACCCGTACGCCTGGGCGAACCGCTCCAAGCGGCCTACCGTGGGCTTTAGGACCGGGAACCCGTCATCCTCAACTAGTTGCCGGAACGCCGCAGTCGATGCAGCGTTGGAGACGGTCCTCGTGAAAAGTACAGCGAACAGCGGGCGGTCGCCGTCCCTCAAATCTGTGACCTCTTCGAGGAGCTGGGCCATGGCTGGCAAACGGCTGTACTCCATCTGGGTGGGCGCCATTGGGCACACGATGTGGGTGGCGAGCCGCGCTGCCGAGAGAACGATGCTGCGTTGTTCCTTCATTGGCGGGGTGTCGATCACGACCACGTCATACTTTTCTCCAGCAATGCCTGGCAGTTGGCGGTGAAGGTTAGCGACGGGCATTCCGATGACGGGGAACGGCCAGTCCCCTGCTGCCTGCCAACTCAGCAATGATTCGTTCTCGCCGTCTGCGTCGACCCCGAGGACAGACATCCCAGCCTCGTGAAGTGCGTGGGCAAGGAAGGCCGCGGTTGTCGTCTTGGTTGAACCGCCCTTCAGATTGAGGACGCTTATTACCAACATGCGCAAATCCTTATCTGCGGGAGTGCGGATATACGGAGTTACGTAGATCCGTTTCTGCGGGAATCCGGGTTCGCGTAGAGCCGCGTCTACGGGGCTACGCATATCCAAGTCTACGGGGATACGGGAATACGCACAACCGCAACTCCGCAACTCCGCAATCCCGCATGAACGGGTGTACGTAGTCTCGCATCGCAATATCTGCGCATATGCGGAGATCCGTAGCCCCGCATCGCAGTATCTGCGCATATGCGGCGATCCGTAATACCGTGTCCCCGTATCTCCGTATCTCCGTACTGGCACGGTCACACAGAGTTACGTATTTGCGGGCCTACGTAGTTGCGGAGATGCAGACGGTTTGGGAGCCGCCATGCGGCTGGCCCACCTCACGGGCAGTGGCTCACGCATGAGCCACGCGTAAGCCGATTGCAACAGCTCATAACCCTGAGATAGCTCGATGTGGAACTAGGGGAGCGGGCCTCTCGCGCGGCCATGCCCCGATCGGGAAGACACGCCACAGTTTGCCGGCGTCGCACGAGCCATTGGGCGCGTGGGGCGGATAGCCAATTTTGAGTGGCGGCGTCACGACAAGTCGGGGTGCGCGCCACCCGATCCACGCTCGTTCCCGGAGGCCGCGGGGAGAGGTTACGGTTACTTTGTGATCAACATTCGGGGGAACCAGATCTCGTCGAGAGTCTTAGGACCATTGCTGCTCTTCCTAGGAACGCTACTGCTCACCACCGCCGTCGCAGTTCCGTTGGCGTTGGTACCGCGGCTCAAAGTCGTCCCCCTCGATCTGGACATCACTACTGTGGCTACCTCTAATCCTGCCGGGTTGACGTCCAATGACGAAGTGCCGGCGAGGGTCTTTGACCGATGCTCCGTCAATGAGCCGAAGCTACGGGTTTTCGATGCTCACCTCACGCAACAGCGCAGAACCGTCGCTATCGATCCCTCAGACCAAGACCAGGTCACATTGCAGTCAGCGCAGACGGTGGTTATCGACCGGGTGCGTGACGACGCTGAGATCGTCGCCGTTGACCTTGGCGAGCAGGATGCGAAACGTCCTTGCGGCGACGGATTGCTCGCCTCGTCGGTCGACATAGTGTCGCTGGACAGACGGACCAGCGAACCGAATGGCCAGCTCCACCAGCTCCATACCGTTCCAGTTCCAACTGGGGTGGAAGCGAAAGACTCTCTAGACACCTCAATCGATGCACCTCGCGACGGGTTCCAGTATCACTTCGGTTTCGACATTGAGCACGGTGGGACGTACCCCTATTACGACGTCAACTCCAGGTCGGACCAGCCTGCGCGATTCGTGGGGGAGACCACTATTAACGGGCTCCATGCGCTCGAGTTCGTGTCCGAGGTGCCGGAAGTAGATCAGACGCAGCTTGCGACGCCCAGCGGCTTCCCAGCACTTGGGTCATCGATCGAGATGCCTGCGAAATGGTGGGGGATAAGGGGACCAGGAGTCGATCCCGAAGAGAAGGTGCTGATGCACCGATACGGCACCGCCACCAGGCGCGTGTGGATCGAGCCCAAGACGGGGACGGTGCTCTATGGAAGCGAAGACCAGCACCAGTACTTCAAGTCGCCGGGCTGGGAGGATCCATCGCTCGCACAGCCGATTCGGGATTTCCGCGTCGATGCGCTGAACACCACTATGTCGTGGACCGACAGCACTGTGGAGCAGCAGACGAGCAGGGCCGGCGAGTACATCGATCAACTTCGAATAGGCAACGTCATCGTTCCCTGGACGGCGGGAATTGTTGGTGCGGTCCTAGCAGGGGCCGGGGTCTTTTTGACCTTCCGCGCCGCACGTAGGCCCTCCTAGTTGGCTGCTGTACTGCCGCTCGCTCATGGGATCGGTACTGTACTGGCGTGATTGAAGAGGGAATGAGCTTCAGCCCGGCCGAGGCGTATGAGGTGACCGATGCAGAGGTCCGCGCCTTCAGTGAGGTCCTAGGGCAGCCTGTCGGAGAGTTTGCGCCTCCCACTTTTGTGAACGCGGTGCTGGAGCCGGCAGTGCGTTTGCTGATCAACAGCGGCGTTTTCGACTCGGTGCCGGCGGCCGTACACAGTTCCGAGTCCGTCACCTACAGCCGACTCCTGAAAGTCGGCGACCTGGTGCGAACCCGACTCGACGTAACTGGTGTCCGCCAACGTTCGTCGGTCACTCAGTTCGACACTCTCGGAGTTCTGACCGCAGAAGATGGGACCGAGATCGCGCGGGTCAAGTCGACTCTGGCGTACGAAACATCGGAGGCGGCCGAATGAACACGTTAGAGGTCGGCAACCAGCTCTTCGCCGCCACCGAGGTCATCGATCAACAACGCGTCCAGGCTTACGCCCGTGCTGCGAAAGACGACAACGCCATCCATGTCGATCCGGAAGCAGCCAGACTCGTAGGCCTTGAGGCCCCGGTGGCGCACGGCATGTTGACCGTTGGTATCGCATTGGGCCACGTCATGACTTGGCTCGGGGATGCATCCGACCGCTTCCTGCGGTACGAAACACGTTTCATCAAGCCGGTGTTCGTGCCGCCGGCCACCGCCGTCGAACTCGCCGTAAGGGGCGTCGTGGGCGCGGTCAGCGACAGCGAAGTTCGAATTGATGTCAAAGTCGAACTCGTAGCCAGTGGCACAACCGTCCTTCGCCCATTCCGGATCTTCATCAGAGCCTGACCACTCTGTCAGCCGGCGCGTGGCGGCGGCCGCCGTCGAGGTTCCCGCCGCGCTCTCACGGGCCGACGTCGAAGCGTGGTTTTGGTTTCCCAACCTTGGATGTCATCCCAGCTGGCATCTAGTGCCGCCAGTTCGAGCTGACGCGAGCCCTGGACACCCCTATCCCTCGTGCGGTCACGCAGACGACGTAGCCGGGTAGCGGCTTTCACCTGCTCAGGGCGACTCTCTGCATGCCAAGCTGAGCGCTCTGCGTTAATACGAATCCGGAGCGCCCGCAGCCGAGAGGTAGCACCGCAGGGCTGAGCCGCCTCGTCTGCCGTCGCCGGTCCGCGCACCCACCTCGTGCCGCGCCCTGCTCCTACCCGCTGAGCAAGTCCGTGCTGCTCCAGAGTGCGCAGAACTCGGCCGCAACCGAAACGGGCGGTACCGGCAGGGAGCCCGGATGCCTGGGCCAGTGAAGCTGTGTCCGTTGGGGTATCCGTGAGGGAGCAGTGGAGGAGCCAGGCGCTATGCCCGAGGACTCCCCAGGTGGGGGAGAGGGGTTGGCCGGTGGTGAGGGGGAGCGTGGGGCTGGGGGCTGTGACGTCATGTACGGGTTTTGACCGGTTAAGACGGGGCGGAACTGCGAGAGAAAACAGGGTGGCCTCACGTGCTGGCCCTTGCGAATGAGCCCTGGCTTCTTGCAGCACCCCCCGGGCGATCAAGTCGGATCTGATTGCGGCTGCACGGTCGATATGGACGTTGAGCCACATCGCCAGGCACCGGACGCTTACGGGGCGGTTCTCGAGGCCGTGGCCGTCTGTGAACCGGTGTTTGAGGACAGCGAGCACGCCTACCGCGAGGTCCGGGGAGTCTGACCACGTCGCAATCTCTTCGCGCACCTGGGTAACGACGTCCTGCTCAGCAATGGTCAGCGCGGGGCGATGGGATCGCGCTCTGGCCACGAGAGATTGCCAGTGTTTTTGGCAGTCACTGGGACCTGGTTTATCGGCCGGGCGACGGATGTCGCGATCGGCGAACTTCGTGAAGACGGGGCAGTTGGTGTACCACCATTTCGCTTGTGCCCAGGAACGGACGCCGTTACGCCACAGCACCCACGCCGCCTTTAGTGCCTGGTCAGAACGGTGTGGCGCGACTGGCGTCGACATCATCAATCGCCACTCTTGGTCTGAGAGCCGTTTCCGTCGACGCCATGCCCGCGGAGCTTCCTCGGCCAGCTCAAACGACTCGGTCAGCGTGGGGTCGACGACAATTCGTCCCGGTGCCGGAGCTGCGACGGGCATAGCTACTGGGCCCTGCGAGCCGACAGGTGGTGCGGTCGCGAGGGCGAGCGTTGCTCGGCGCACTGCCTCCACGGCTGTAATTGGCCGCCCCGCCACGTCGACTGGCCGGCAGAAGTGACCACCCTTCAAGCTCACGGAACCAGGCAAACGCAGCACCCGGCGATCAGTCAGGACGTCCACCGCCTGGTGGGTCTCTAGCCTGGCCCAGCGACGGATGCTGTCCACGTGCGCGAGCAAGAAGGCGCGGGCGGCCGGACTTGGGCACACAAATGAGATGTGAAGCGAGTCCGGCGAGCCAGAGGCTGCGAGGTGCACTATTGCGGCGCCGACTTCCTCCCCGGCTTCCAAAATCGGGGAAAGAACCTGGTCAGCGCACTTATCGATGTCGATGGTTAGGAAGTCAGGGCGCAGGGGGGCAACAACAGCCCAGATCGCTTTACCCGCTCCCGCGTGCTCGGCCTCAGCGATCAATGCCACTGGGTTGCCAATACGAACCGAGGCGGCCTCGTTAGCTGCGTCAGTCGGTTCCAGAGCGCGGCCGTGTGCGGTCGGGTCAACGATCAACCGGTAGAGCTCAGCCCAGCGTGTGGGCGGCGATTGCTCGGACAAACCTGTGTCCGACACGTGATGTGCAGGGATTGCAGACACCAAAGGGTGCGCTGTACCCTGAGACCTGTCGGTCAAGACAGTCCCTTCGGGGAGATGGTGCGATAAGCGCCTCGGATCGAGCTGGTAACTCGGTCCTAAAACTTTAAGAAGATCCCTCGGTGCCAGCCGGGGGATTCTTCGTTTCTAGGGCTCTCGCTTATGAAAGTTGAAGGCTTACGCCGTTTTCCGGAGCGGTAGCACCTCCTGGAGCATGTCGAGCTGGACCGGATCGAGCTGCAGCTGTTCGAGCAAGGCGGTGGCCTTCTCTGAGTCGTACTTCTGCAACGCCATCAGCTCAGCGAGTTCGGGATTATCGGCAAGGATGAGCCCCAGCACGTATTCCGTGAGGTTCGTTCCCTTCGCCTTGGCCTTTCGCCGCGCGACCTCCTTGATGAGTAGAGGAGATCTCATCCGGAGAGGAACGAGGTCCTGACCTGAGGGGTCTTTACGTGGGCGTCCGGCCATGCGTCCATTTTGTGGGTACGCAATGCGAATCGTGGGGAGCGACACGCCCAGCAGCCTATCAGCGCAGGTTTACGTAAACTATCCAGAGACTATCCAGATTGTTTGCAAGACTGGCGGGGTGGTCAGAAGTCGGCGTGTAAGCGGAATTCTCATCGGCTAGCGTTACGGGGCAACACAGCGATCAGAAGAGCAGGGGGTGCTCGTGGTACTGCGATCGATAGGGCGTCATGTTTCCAGCTTGGCCGGGGGCGGTCGTTTGGAGCCGAAGCTTGCTGCCATTTTGAAAGATGTCCCACTCAACCCGCCGTGGACTACTCAAGAGTTTTTGCGGTGGCTGGAAGACTACAAAAACGTGGAGATTCGGCTCCGGCCCTGGGGGAACCTTATTGACCACGCGGCCTCGGGGTGCGGCACGTTGGCGATCCGCAACGAAAACCGTGAGATGCACATCTTCTACGACGCGCAGCGCAGTCTGTTCCACCAGCGTCAGCAGATCTTCCACGAGTGCGGGCACGTGCTGTGTGATCACGTAGGCGAAGAGGGCTACCGCCTCGAACCCTCGGCCCTGACGTACGGGCTGGACCCGGCAAGCATCCAGTCGATTCTGCGCAGACGTGACGGATTCACTAACGCTAGTGAGCGAGACGCAGAACTTCTGGGAACCATGCTCGCTATGCAGAGCTGTGGCGAGGCGCTCGATGAGAGCGGCGGTAGGTTCCATCGTGCTGCTTCTGTCTTCCGAAACTAGATGCACGCGAGCGAGTTCCTCGAGCAGCAAGCCACCACATCGCTGCCTTGGTATGTGACCGCCCCGCTATTTGTGTGGGTGATCGGGATTCTCGGTTTGCGCTCCATCGTCCTGGTTGACAAACGATCCGTCGACAGGGCGATCGCGTGGTTTGCGTTCTGGTTAATTGTGGTGGCTCTACTGCGCGAGCCCTGGGTCCATAGTCCGCTGTTCAAGCTTGGCTTCGAGCTCAGCGATATCCGGGTGATGACCCACACTGCCGCAATCGCTGCGGCGGCAGCAATTTTCATGCTGGGGCTGTACTGGCGCGAGGTGCGCCGACCACCAAAGAGGCTGCTGCCGGCACTCGTAGCATTCACGATCGGTTGTGGCCTAGCGCTCTTCCTCGTCAGTCTGCCAGCTCGGGACCATGGCGTGGCCGTGGAAGAGTTGGAGAACTGGCGAACCGGTCTCTACATGACGATCTACAGCCTGCCAACGCCCGTCGCTGAGGTACTCATACTTGCCATCTCAGCGGGTTTGATTCGTGAACGATCAACGAGCGCACGAGTATTCTTGGGCACCGTGGTGTTCGTGGCCGCGGCCACCAGCACCTTCGACCATCTGTCGCGCCTGGCCGTCGGTTGGTTCCTATCGTTTGGCGTCCACAATGGCTTAACGGATGCTCGTGCCGAGTCGAATGACCTGTTCTTCCTTCCCGTGATGGCCGGTCTCGCGGTACTTGCCATCCCTTCAATCGTGACCTCTATCCGAATCCACCGTGGTCGCGACTCGGCCGCAGTCGCCGTCAAAGTGCTAGGTCCGATGTGGTCCACGCTCACCAATACGCTGCCCCAGTATCGGCTTCCACAAACTCACGGCCTCGGAGCCGCGTCGGGACTCGAGCACAGGATGCGCGTTGAGATCGAAGACTGCATCGGGGTCCTCAACTACCACCTTCCACCTGGCACGCAATGGCCTAGCGATCCCCAGGGCCGCGCGCAGATGCTTATGAGAGCGTTGGCGGAATACGAGAAGGGCACGCCGCCGACCTCGATTCGTCCGCCCAGTTGGCTGAGTTCCTCAGATCAGGTGCTGGCTCTCGCGGCCGCGTGGAGCGACATCAACACTGCTACGACAACGTAGCTAGCCCAAAACACAATGAAATTGGAGATGTGAGTTCAATTGTCCACCAACACCATTCCGCACCCACCGAAACGCGTGCCCGTTCTTGGCGACATCCTTGGTATGGACCGTGAACGACCAAACCAGAAGACACTATGGCAGTTCTCGCAACTGGGTCCCATCTACCGTCGATCGATCATCGGCGGAATTGACCTAACCTTCGTTGGCTCGGCCCACCTCATGGAACAAGCACTGGACGAAGCTAAGTGGGAACGGTTCATCGGGCGTCCCATCGCAGCTTTGCGTTCGGTGGCCGGCGATGGACTCTTCACCGCACCAAATGATTCCACCGCATGGATCAACGGTCATGCAGCCCTCGTCAGTGGTTTCTCGAAGGAATCCATGCGGGCGTACCACCCCGCCATGGTCGAGGTTTCCCAGAGCTTGCGTGAGGAACTATTGCGTGTTCCCGAGCAAGCGTCGTTTGCGGAGACCTCGAGTAGCGTTGCCCTCGAGGTGATTGGTCGGTGCGGTTTTGGGCACAGCTTCGGGTTCGGCGATCCTGACGGCGAAGCTCGACGAAAAGCGTTCATAGATGCACTGACTCGCACGCTCGCGTTTACCCAGGAAACTGCGATTCCTGTGATTGGTTCAATCACTGGTCGCAAGCGCCGGCGGCAGGCCGACGCCGACGCCGACCTCATCCTTGGGACAGTCAATCAGGTGCTTGAAGACAGGCGCAGTTCTGGACTGCGCGCTGACGATCTTCTCGATCTAATGCTGTACCCCACCTCCGAAGAGACCAAGCTCGACGACGAAAACATTCGCCACCAGATGCTGACCTTCCTCGTTGCCGGTCACGAAACCACCGGCAATCTGCTGGCCTTTGCTGCCCACTTCCTGGCAACACATCCCGACGCTGCCCAGCGGATGCGCGAGGAACGCCAATCGCTCACTGGCGGCCGGGCGCTGGAGTTCGACGAGGTACCGAAACTTCGTTTCACTCGCGCAGTCATTTCGGAGTCCTTACGCCTCTGGCCTACGGCACCAGGCTTCTTCCGAGCTGCGCGAACCGGCACGACGCTTGGGGACTACACCTTTTCGAAAGGCGAGTGGATCTTCATCCTCTTACTCGCAGTGCACCGAGACCAAGCTGTCTGGGGTGCGGACGCAGAGGAGTTCCGTCCCGAGCGCTTTCTGCAGGACCGGGTACCGACGTCCTACAAGCCTTTCGGCACCGGCCCTCGCGCCTGCATCGGCCGGCAGTTTGCACTTCATGAAGCAACCGTCGTGCTCTCAGACCTCGTGCAGGCGTTCGACCTTGAGGCCGGCTCCAAAACGCTGGATGTCGAGGAAAACCTCACACTTCGTCCCAACAACCTGCGCCTGGCGTTCGCACCGCGGTAACACCAGGGGAGCGCTAGCGGATCGCAGTCACCGAAGCGATGGTCGGATCCAGGGCGGCCGTCAGTTCGTTGATCAGGAAATCGATATGTTCGGGATCGATCGATCGGCAAGCCAGGTGATTTAGACCGAGGTCGCGAGCGATGGTCCAAAGCCGAAGCGTTTGGTCTATCGCGTGTACCTCACGGTCTGGACCGCGGAAGTAATCACGGTGAGCGCCAACCTGATCGCAGATGGCGTCAGCTATATCTAAAGGCAAGTCACGCTTGCCTTTACGAACGTCCACCAGCAGTTTCGGATCGACCTGGTAGTGATCGGGGTAGTCGTCGCGGTGCGCCAGCGCCTGGCCAACGATCGTGGCCATGGCCTGCTCGGTCAGTTCCGGCTCGAGCCTTGCGTGGTAGTACGCGAAGAGTCGATTGAGTCGGTCAGCGTGGGTGAGTTCCACTGTACGAGCCTTCCATCCAGGTATTGCCTGCCTTACGTTCCCCCGGCCACCGACTCCCATCGGGCAGCGAAACCGGACTCTTGCTCTTCGGTGATCTTAACTGGCATGTCCAGTAGCCACCTCAGGTAAAGCAAGTCATCAGTGTCGCGTGGATCATCCGCGGGTGGTTCGCGATTGAGATAGTCACCGAGCATCCGCGTGAAAATCGGGTCAACGCTCGGGGAATCACCACGCAGGCGGATCACCTCGGCCTGCCCGATGATCCAGGCACGCAACACTCGATCGCCGAAGAGCTGCAATCCGGTTGCCGCCTCTTGCAAGTCTTGTTCACCAGTGAAGCGCTTTACGATTCGCTCTAACGCACTGACCTTTTCGATCAGCTCAGCAACGACTTCGGTGCGAAGGGTGACGGTGGTATCTGTAGCTGTGATCGGCAAATCCACCGCCGGCTTACGGCGCCGCTGGTCGAGTGGATCAGGCTCACCACCGTCGAAAGTCCGCGCGGCCGAGCCTGGGCGCCATTTCAGAACCTTGTCGAGTTTGCCGAATGTTTTCAAGCCAGGTTGAGGAGTGGTGCCAGCTTCCAGTTTCCGCAGCGTGACTCGTGTAGGCCCGCCTGCGTCGCTGAGGTCCTCAGTAGTCAATCCGAGCTCTCGACGCCGAGCAGCCACGATGCGGCCGAAGCGAACGGCGTTAGGAGTCGTCACCTCTAGAACCCTATTGGTTCATAGGGCCCAAGAAGGTGAGCAGGGCTCAGAACAACCCCGGTCTGTGGCGGTTGCGCTGACTCGACCCTTCCATACTATCCATAAATTAACCACTGTAGGGATTGAAACTGTCCACAAAGTATGCATAGACTGTGGGGGTGCAGGGGAGAAGCAGCCAACGTAGCCACATGTGGAAGCTGGTCGTCATTGGTGGTTCGCCTGCCGCATCGAGCTTCGAGTGCGTTAGCTCCACGGCCTCAACACGTCGGACCAGATCGAATGCTCAATACCGGGCACCGAGGGTGCCATACGCACCCCCGTAAACAGGTTGACCCCGAACCCATCTTCGAAAGATTGGCGTCCAGGAAGGGCGGGTTCGGGGTCTGTCAGGCATCCGCGCCGTTAAGAGCGGACTGCTGACCCTTCCAGGGTAGGCGGTTCCGCCGCCATCTGACGAACTCTGGAAGGTTCACCATGTCTGTGTCACGCCATCTGGCCGCGCAGTTTGTCTTTTTGCGTCGATTGGGTGGGTGGTCACCCATCGAGCGAGTAGCTCGACCGTGAATCTCATCGATAAGCACGATGACTTGGGTCCGAGCCAGATTGCGCTTGGCCAGGGCCAGGGCCGGCAGCTCACTGAATCGCACGACTCTCTGCCTCTGTTGTCGGAGATCCGTTCAGCTCAGGGGCGGTCATCTCAGAGGAAGCCACGCGCACGTGTATCGGAGGATTGGCGCGATCGGGGCCTGTTGAGCGCAGCGGTGGCGGGGATTCTAGTGGTCACTTTGGGAGCTGTAGGCCTTGCCTACTGGGGCATTTCGGCGTTGTCCGGGTCGCCCACGGCGGCGGACCCAACTGCAGCCGACCCTGTTGTTGGCCTCTCGCACGCACCGCTCAGCTCGGTGGTGGACGCGCCATCTTCTAGCGTGCCGCCACCGGCGGATATTGCGGCCGTCGTTGATGGGCGATGCCGTGATCTGCGCGATGGCCCGGTCTCTGTGAGTTCAGGCCGGGGAGGTGTGAGCGGGGGAGTGGCCGTCATCGAGCGGTTCACTTTCAGCGTCTATGTCCTGCGGTCGGCTACCGCCGCCCGATCGGTGGTCGATGCCAACGGGGCCGTTTCACCTTCTGCACAACTGCAGGAATGGATCAACCGTCGCCCCCAAGGCACTCGGCACTGCGTGAAGGTCACTGCCCGTGGGGCCGGGCAGTGGGTTGTCGAAACCACAGAGCTACGCCCCGAATCTTCTCCCGCACATGTCTTTCACCAGATCGTTCGCACCCGCGACGACTCCTCCGGTCGAACGTGGATCACCGCAATCACAGCTGATCCAGAGAAAGGGAATTGAAAATGATGGCGAGGTCACGATCTGCGACGTGGACTGCTTTGGCAGCCGCGCAAGCGGTACTCGTCGGAATGGTGCTTGGAAGCGGAGCGGCGTGGGCAGATTCCACATCGCCCTCCACTTCGACGAGCACCACGCCGAGTAGTAAGCAGTGCGCGGTGGTCCATGTGATCGCCGATCAGGGAACCAACGAGTCCGCCGAGAAGCAGGACCCGAAGGCTGACGCTGGGATGCTCTCGAAAGTCATCGTGCCGGCGGCTGCAAAGTTCGGCAACGATCCCAGCAAGATCGACCGCACGTACGTGCCCTACCCGGCCGACTTCGGATGGCGCGGACATACCTACGCGGAGTCGGTCACGCAGGGGGTGACCAACACTGAGAAAGTCATCACTGACGAGGCAGAGCGTTGCCCTGCAACGAAGTTCGCCTTGCTCGGCTACTCACAAGGCGGTCAGGTCGCTGACACGGTGCTCCGTAAGATCGGCAACGGGCAGGGGCCGATCGATCCAGACCGGGTCGCTTTGGGCATGCTGTTCAGTTCCCCAGATCGCCCCGACGGCGCGGGCTTGTTCCCTGGCGCAGACAGCCAGAGCAGTCCGACGCCGGTCCCAGGGACTGAGGGCGCTTCGGTTGCCCAGGTCAAGGCCGTCG
This sequence comes from Williamsia muralis NBRC 105860, assembly GCF_001598915.1. GTDB lineage: Bacteria > Actinomycetota > Actinomycetes > Mycobacteriales > Mycobacteriaceae > Williamsia > Williamsia muralis. Next base: position 43,634 of record NZ_BDAP01000010.1, read on the forward strand.
ATCAGCAGGCCGGCCAGGGTGGCGGGATCGCGCCACCCATCGAGGGAGTCGCGTCCGGCTTCGGTGATCTGACCGGACGGGTCGCTTCGGCGTGCATACCCGGTGACCTGGCCTGCGATGTGCCTGCGGACGCTCCTGTGGCCAAACTCGTCACTAATGTCGCGGGCCAACTGAACCTGAATCAAAACGACCCGGTGGGCATCTTGTTGTCGGTGGCCAACGTCGTTGGCACAACGTCGATTAAGACTGCCGCCGATGTGGTCAACAACGACATCTCCACTACCGACGGCACGACCGCCACCTTGCAGTACCAGCCGCAGGAAACCGTGCTGTCCAGAGTCACCACAGCATCAGACCCGCAGTATCAGCCGGACATCTTCGCCGCAGTCAGCAAAGTTCTGGGGATCGCCGTCAATACCGCGATCACCGTCGCCAAAAAAGTGTTGACTCCCGCGAACATCGCCCAGGTCGCCACGGTCGGACTGGCAAACCCCGCTGCAGGTCTAGCGTTGTTCGGTACCAAACTGGGCTCAGCGGCCCTGGAGATGTTGCCGGTCAACCTCATTGATCAGGCCGCACCGCTGATCGTCAACGAAATCAAGCAGGACCTCACCGACAACCAGGGCCTGGTTCGGATGGCCGCCGATGTGTCGTACTGGAACGTCGCCAAGCACACCATGTATGACCAGACGCCACTGGCAGCTGCCGGGGGATCGGCGGTCGACTTCGGCGCTACCTGGATCACCGCTGCAATCACCGACTTGCTGAGCAGCACGGTCACACAATCCGCACCCGATACGGCCGCATTTACACCCACAGTTCCGGTCAATGGGGAAGGGTCCTACAACGGTCTGCCGGGTCTGAAACTGCCCACCGTGCCTACTGAGCCGGACACCGAGCCGTCCTACCAGCCGTGGCAGCTCGACAACGACAGCACCTCGTCGAGCACAACGCCGACGAGCAGCAGCACCTCTACTACACCAACCACTCCGACAACCAGCACCTCTGCAGCAACGTCGACCTCGCCCTCAGCACCGACCGAAGAGACTCCGACGTCTGACGATCTCGATGAGCTCGGGCCCGGCGAGCTAGCCCCTTCGGCTACCCCAGCCCTCACCACAGCGCCCTCAGCGTGAACCACCCGTCGTAACCACAGGAGGGCAGCGCGACCAGCATCAGCAACCTTTCCCCATCAGCGCCACCACGAGCGTCACCAATTACGAAGGGACACAACCACTCATGCACCACCACACCGAATACCTCCCGTCCACTCCACGGAGAATGGCAGCAACAGTCCTGGCGACCATCGCCGTCAGTACCGCATTTGCCGGACAGGCCCTGGGCGCACCCGAGGACGGGCAGCCCGGCGTGACACCACCGTCGACTACTGATCCCGGCGGACAACCCGGCGTCACCCCAGCCCCAACCCCCGAACCAGCGCCAGCTCCTGCCCCAGAGCCCGTGCCCGACTACGGGCCCGGCCTCGTGCCGTCGCCGCAGTGGGAGACCGAACCGGTCATTTACACCGAACCGTCCGGGCCGCCGTCGACTCCGTACACCCCGCTTCCTCAATCGGCACCAGCAGCTCCTGCGCCCGCTCCGGTACAGCCCGCAGGTCCCATCGCTCCGATCCTGGTCAAGGACCCGGCCGCCGAGATCCGCGCGGGCAACTACATCGTGGACCGCCCGGACTGGGTGTCGCCCGAAGCCGCGATCACCACCAACGAGTATATGGCCTACTTCGAGGCCGAAGCCGCACAGTACTTCGAGTCGATTGGCTTCCCCCGCGATGAAGCTGCACGCCGGGCCGCAGCAGCTGCCGCCGGCGCAGGCGTAGGCGGGCTTGCTGGAGCGTTGGCGGCCGGCATCCCAACAGCGATCTTCTTCGGCATCGTGGGCGGTGTCGGCGGCGGCATCGTCGGCTCCTTCGTGCCTCCCACCCCCTTCAACATCCTGCCGGGCATCGGCATCGGCGCTGGTGGCGGCGCAGCCCTGGGCTTTGCCGCTGGCGCAGCGGCCGGTGGCGCAGCAGGCGCTCTGGCCGGTGGCCTGTTGGGATGGGCGCTCGGCGCTGGCGACCCGAACGCGGACCCGGCCGCCCCCTGGGCACCGGCACCCCCGCCGCCGCCCGCACCGCTGCCCAACCCCGAAGGCGATCAGTACCAGCTCGTCCTTGATGCACCGTCCGCCTCCGATGCGGGACTGCCGGCGGTCGACTACACCGTCAACACAGGCGGCGACGTCTCCTTCTCCGCCAACGTCGCCGGGCTTCCTCCGATCAGCGGTGGATGGACTGCCGAGCAGGCCGAGGCACCGCTACAGGCGTTGGGCCCGCTCGAGCAACCCGCCAAAGACGCCATCGCCGGGGCCACCAAACAGATTGGTGACGGACTCACCCAGGTCGTGAACGGACTGCACATCACCTACCCGCAAACGATCGCGCCGGCACCGGCCGTCTAGCCGCACACCGACCCGTTTCTAGCTTTCAGGAGGAGATCCCATGACCGCCCCGCATCTGCAACTGTTCACCGACGTCATGTCCGGCAGCGGCACTGCGGTGGCGGTCATGGGGCCACCGTCACGCACGTCGATTCCACGTTTCATTGGTGCGGCGTTTGTGGCCATTCTCGCCGCCACTATCGCGACGGTGGCTTGACGATGACCACTCACCACAACCCACCGCCCCGGTCGTTCGCACGTCGGCCGTGGGAGCGGCCGCCGTCCCCGCAGCTGCAGCCTCCGGCACCCATTACTGCCGACACCGGTCAGCACGAAGACGGAACATCTCTCGAACGACCAACTCAAGCAATTCCCACCACATCGGTTGAGGCACCCGACATTTCCGTCCCCTCAACGAGCGAGCAACCGCCGGCGATGGTGGCTGCCCCCTCGGCAGCCGGGCTCGACCCCGTAGTCGCCCAACCACCTGCACCGCTCCGGCCACCGAGTCCCACAATCCGGCCACCACGACAACCACGGCGGCGGGGATCCAGACGCGGCCTGCTGATCGCGGTCACCGTCTTTGTCGTCGTGGTCACGGCCTCGGTGGGAGCGGGAGTGTGGGCGTTGCAGTCGATGTCTTCCTCGACCTCCACACCGGCGGCGTCGGCCATTCCATCGGCACCCGTCCAGGTCATTGATTCGATTGCGACACAACCCTCATCACCGCCTACCGCCGATCCTGCCGACCCGTGCCCGGAGACCACTACCGGCGCAGTCACCACGGGCGATGACCAAGGCGACGTGGTCGGCGGCGCGGCAGTGATCAAACGATTCAACTTCGCCTACTACGTGTGGCGGTCAGGGGCCAAGGCACGCGAGGTAGTGGCCCCAAACGCGTTGGTCGGGACGGTCCAACAGCTCGACGACGGCATCCGGTCGATTCCCGAGGGCAGCACGTTCTGCCTGTCGATCACCGATCGAGGCGAGGGCTTGTGGGCGGTGCAACTGACTCAAAACACTCCCAACCCGGCCGACCGCAAGGTCTGGCACCAGCTCGTGCAGACCGTCGACAGCCAAGGGCGGACCTGGATTGTCTCGATCGACACAGACAAGCGAAAAGGACAGTGAGCCGCCATGAGCCACACCACTTTCCAACCGACGACAGTCAGGAGCGCGTGATGTCACAGGACGACTGGATGGCCAACCTGGGAGTTGGAGCTGACGACACAGATCCTCACCTCGCCGACGACTCGCAGGCCGGCACCGGGCCTATTGCCCGCAGCGAGGAGCGGCCGGCACATCTGGTGGCCGCTCCCGCCGGCACCCACCTGGGCGGTGGCCCTGTCTACCTCGATCCGGTCGGCCGAGACTGGCCCCAGGTGGGTCTCAACCTCGATGGCCAGGTCATCCCGCTGGGCGGTCAGGCCGGGACCGCGTTGTCGCCGGAATTGCTCGGCCGTCGAGTCAAACCGGTTCCTCGGTCAGGGTGGCGGCGGGCCGTGCACCGATTGACCGCCGGGTTGATCAACCCGGGGGAGAACCCCGTGGATGTGCGCGAACGCGCCATCACCTACCGGTTGAACGCGCCGGTCAGCAACGACCACCGCATTACGATCTTCACCACCAAAGGTGGCGCCGGTAAATCGACCACCACGTTGGGTTTGGGATCTGCATTCGCCGATGCCCGCAACGACCGCGTGCTGGCCATCGACGCCAATCCCGACAAAGGCGTTCTGGGACAGCGACTCAACACTATTGTCCCGGCCGATCAGACCTCCACGATCTACGACCTACTCGCTGCCGGCCACTACGCTCGCTACGCCGATGTGCGGGCCCACACCCTCGAGGCAGACACCGGCCTGCAAGTAGTGGCCTCCCACGCGGACCCGGCACGCTCAGAAGCATTGACCGGGGAGCAGTACCAGCAAGCCGCACACATGATCGCGGCCCATTTCCAGGTCATCCTGAGTGACTGCGGCACCGGCATCACCCACGATGCCATGCGGGGGGTCTTCGCCAGCACCGACTCACTGATCGTTCCCACCCTCATCAGCGACGACTCGCTGAGCAATGCAGTCTTCGTTCTGGATTGGCTGGATGCCCACTCAATGCGCGGTCTGTCCGCACGAGCGATCGTGGTCATCAACCAGGCCAGCGGGCGGCGCAAACCAACCGCCGATGAACAGCGCATCATCACCTACTTCCAAAGCCGTGTCCGGGCGGTCGTCACGGTCCCCTTCGACCCGCATCTGGCCGAGGGCGGTCGATTCTTCTGGGACCGACTCAGACCGAAAACGGTGGCCGCCTACCGGGATCTAGCCTCGCTGGTGGCTGATGACTTCCCCGCCAAAAGAAGTGGTGCGCTGTGAGCGCCCCGGCCCGCAACAACGACTACCTGGATCCGCCAGCGTCGCGGTCTGTGGCGGCCACCCCCCGCCAGCACGTCGTGGCCCCACCTGCCGCCCACAGCTTCATCGACGTATGGCCAGAACCGGTGTGGCTCCCCGCCGGAGCCAGTGCACCCTCGTTTTGGCTTGTGGGCGCCCACGGCGGCGCGGGGGCCAGTTCCCTGGCCGCGCTCTGGCCGCTGGCCGGCGATGCCCACGGCTGCTTTCCCGGTGGGGCCGCAGGGGAGTCGCCATTCGTGGTCATCGTCGCCCGTGAATCAGAAGTCGGCCTCTCTCGTGCACACGACCTGATTAATCAGCACCTGTCCGGGCACGGCGGACCAGGAACCGTCCTGGTGGGACTGGTGCTGGTCGCGGCCAAGGACGGGGCTGCCAGCACCAAACTGCGCCACCACGCAAAGGTGATCAGCGGTCTGGTCAGCGATCGGGTGTGGCGCATCCCATGGATGCCCCACTGGCTCGAAATCACGCCCGCAGACATCACCCCCATCGCGATCGACGAGCCTGTCCCCACCAAACGCCGAGACAAGGACTTCAAAGAAGTCATCGTCGCAGCCCACGAAATCCGCGACGTCATAAGAACTTTCATTCAAACCAAATCCGCACCGACACAAACGGCATCAACACCCCACCAAGGAGGACAACCACAATGAGCACCGCTGCTTTAGCATTCGAGTCGGCCACCGCAGTCCTAGCGGTCGACCAACCCACCCCGGTCCAGCCGCCCGGCGGTGACGGGATCATCAAACTCGTCGGAGTTGCCCTGTGGCTTGTGAGCCTGGGCTTTGTCGCGGGCATCATCGTCGGCGCCGGCTGGATGTGGGTCGATCAGATGGGCGGGGTCGGCGCTCGAGGTGGCACCGGTGTGAAAGTTGTTCTGGGAGCACTAGTAGGAGCAATTGTGTGCGCCTCGGCGGCCGGACTGATCACGTTCTTCTCCTAAGGCAACCCCATGGTCACCCTGTGGATCGCCGAACCGGCACCGCCCTCGCAGCCCTTTCCCCCCGAAGCCGACGACGCTATGAACAAAATCCTCGGCTACGGCATGTGGATCGGATCAATGGGATTGCTGGCGTGCCTGTTGGTCGGAGCAACGCTGCTGTGGTTCGGATGGCGCAACGGATTCGGCCGCGGAACCAAAAAGATTGCCTCAGTGCTGTTGTGCGTCATCTTGTTCAGCTCCGCCTACTGCCTGGCCGGATTCACCCTCGCCACCTGACACGAAATGAGAGCTACACCAATGACTTCCCTACGGACCTTCTTCGCCGCGGTCGCGGCGCTTGCGATCACCCTGACCCTGGCCGCATGCGGCTCGGAGTCCGACACACCCCGAGAATCGGCGGCGGCCACCAATACCACTGCGCCCCCGGCGAACGTGAGCTGGATCGATTGGCAAGGTGCCCGACTGCCCGTCTCGGCCACCGACGGCCCGAGCACGATCACCGGCGACATAGCGACCGGCTACTCCAACACCCCTCAGGGTGCGGCGTTAGCCGCCTTCCAGGGCACCATCCGGTTGTCGTTGGCTCCCGACGAGTCCTGGGCGCAGGTCGCCAACAAACTCGCTGCCCCCGGAACCGGCCGCGACACCTACGCAGTGAACCGGGCGTTGGTGTCGGTAACCGGGCCCGCTCCAGCGGGAACAGCGCCGATCGCGCGGGGGTACATCTTCACCAGCTACACCCCCGCCCGCGCCACCCTGAAACTGGCCGTCGAGCAGGACCACAAGCTCACCGCCGCACAGCAAACGGTCGTCTGGACCGGGGCCGACTGGCGAGTCCTACTGCCCGAGCCCGGCACTGAAACCGACGCGCAGCCACTGACCAACCTCGACGGATTCGTGGCCCTGCACGAATAGCCCCGCACGTTCTGACAGCCCACCGCCCAGGCGACGCCCAGCAGAAGGAAACTCATGGCACACAACAGACCCACCGAGCAGGACACCTCCAGCGAGGGCGGCGCGCAACGCAACCCCGTCTGGACCGTTCTGGCGATTGCCGGCGTCGTCGGCGTGGTGATCTGCCTGATCATCGCCACCGTGCTGGCCCTGCGCGATGACGACTCAGCCGACACTGGTGCAGGACCCCAAAGCACCCCACCCCCGGTCTCGGCAAGCACCCGGGCACCCGGGGAGCTGCCAGGCCAGTCCGACCCGCAGTATGCGGGTTTGAGAACGCCGATCACCGATGCATTTGGGCGCCGGGTGGACGTCCCGAAGTGGAGCGGCGGATGGGCGCTACCCCAAGATTCCTGGCGAGGCACTGCGACGTGGTCACCGAATACTCCGGTCCCCGCTCCGGCAGGCTTGATGTGGCAGAAGGTCAACGACGGTGTGATCGTGCCGTTTTCCACCTCTGACGGTCCCCGCACCGTCTACGCCGGACAGGCCCTGGGGTTTCGGCACAGTCCGCAGGGCGCAGCGATTGCGGTGTCGAACATCTCGTTGCGGATCGCCGGCAGCGTCAACGAGATGGCCCAGGTCATCTACGACGAGCAGGTCGAGATGACCACCGACCAACGCACCCAACTCAACTCCGATCTAGCCAAACAGGGCCCCTACTACCGCGAACTCACCGACGCGGCGATGACCTACCAGGCCCGGCCGGATGCGTTCCGGATTGTCGACTACTCCGATGACTACGCGATTATCGAAATCGCCTCTCGCGCACCAGAGTCAGACACAGCAAGCACACCGACACAGCAATGGATCACCAACCGGTGGCAAGCAGTCTGGGACGCCGATGCCGGTGATAACGGCGACTGGAAGCTGCAGCTGCCCACCGCCGACAACAGCGGCACCACGGCCTCACTCGAAGGGTGGACACCATGGTGATCACCACCCGTAGACCGCGACACTGCAGCACCATCGTCGCAGCCTGGTTGATCGTGTCCGGGTTCGTGGCGGCGTTGGTGATCGGCGGCGGAACCGCATCGGCGGCCCCCGATGACATGTGGAAACCCCTCTCCGAGCAAGAAGCGAAGTTCGACTTCGGGGTGCTCACCGGCTCGTACTACCTGGCCAACCCCACTGCGGCCGACCCCGGCTACCTCCCGCCGGGCACCGTGCGAGAAGACCGCCAACGCGTGTGCCTGCCTGGGGCAACCCCGGGCTGCGCGAAGGGCACCACGGTGCCGTTGGCAGTGATCAAGGGGGATGCGGCTCCGGCCGATCCCGCCCCTACAGGGTTTGCCTACGTCACCGCCCAAGATGCCGCCGACTACAAGGTCCCCACCACCGCACTGGTGTTGACCGGCGACCAGCAGCCACCGGCCGGGTACTCAATGGTCCAGAAGTCGAAGTCCTGCACCACTCTCAAACCGAACGTGAGTCCCAATGGTGGACCACCGACGTTGGTGACCGAAAAGTGCGGCGAACCACGACAGTTCGCTATTCCCAGCGGAACTCCCGAAGCCACGCCCACTGAGAAGGCGTTCGACGCGAACGTGCCACCCGCTCCCTCGCTTAATTCATCAGGTAGCGGCGAGGGCGGCGGAACGTACGGTTTCGACGCTGTGTGCGAGCGGATGTCGAAGAACAAGGGGTCGTGGCTTGCACCTACACAGGCCATCAGCCGCATGGTCGGCAACGTTGCCGAACAGACCTGCAAGGTCGCCAACGTCGTGAGCCATCCCAGTGACGCGCTGTCGGCCATGTGGAAATCGAGCTTCGGAAAAGCAGTCAAATCCATGATCTCCGGAGTCGCCGATGGCTGGGGGGCGGTCTTGAACTGGTGGTTTACCATCCCGACACCCAAGCTGGCGGGAACACAGTATTTGACCACCCTGCAGGCCTGGTTCGCACCGATACAAGTAGCGGCCCTGACCATCTCGCTCATGATCGCCTCGGTGCGCATCGCCATGGCCATGCCAGGCGGGGAGACCGCTGAATCGCTCGAGGTGGCCAAGGTGCTGATGCGATCGGTGTTCGCGATCGCGATGCTTCCCACCTTCATCACTTTGGGCACCATCGCCACCGATGCGATCTCGCTGTGGCTCATACGAGAGGCGGGCGGCGACGACCTGGGCGGCAAGGTGCGCGCCATGCTCATCGACGACAACTCCACCTGGGGCCCAGGCTGGGTGCTCATCATCGCGATCATGGGGTTGATCGGGGCAATTACCCAAGCGGTTCTGCTGGTCATCCGGCAAGCGTTCTTGATGGTCATCGTCGGGGTCATTCCGATCGCAGCGACCGCGTCGGGCAGCAGCTTCGGGCGCAATTCGTTTGAGACCATGCGTAACTGGGCCATCGCGTTCGTGCTCTTCAAACTCGGGGCCGCGTCCATCATGGCGTGCGCCTTGTGGGCCTCGGACCCCACCAGTGACATCAGCAAATTGCAGGGCCTAATCCTGCTGACCGTCGCTGCGGTGTCCTTCCCCGCGTTGCTGCGTGTGATCGGGGTGAGCAACGACGGGGTCGGCGGCGGCGGTGGCTCGATGATGCCGATGCTCGCCGGCGGGGCCATGGCCCTAGCTAGCGGTGGAACCTCGATGGCAGCCAAGGCAGGCGGCGCAGCAATCGGTGCGGTCGGCAGCAAAGCCACCGGCGGCGGGGGCGGCGGAGGAGGCGGGGGCGGCGGGTACGCCGGTCCTGCGCCCAAGAGTGGAGCCCGGGAGATGCGGGGCGCCAACATCAGCCCCGCCAGCGGTGGGCAATCCCAGGGCAGCACCTCCGGAGGGACAGGAAGCGCCCCGGCGCCGCGAGTGGAATCGACCAAAGCCCCACCAGGTTCGGCTGGCCCATCGGGGTCACCAGACGGCGGACCCAAGGCCCAGCGGTCGAGCTCGGGCGCACAGCAAGGCGGCCCACCGGCCACCGTGGGCTCACGGATACCCCAACGCTCACTCGGCAGAAATGAGGTGCCCTCGTGACCGGCCCACACACGCAGTACCGCGTCCTTTACAGCGGGTGGTCGATTCCACGGTCCTCGTTCCTGTTCGGAATGAGCACACGCGCCTCCGTCTGGTTCCTGGTCATCGCCATCGCGTTTATCGCCCTGATCATGTTCGGGTTCGGGGTGGGATTCGCTGTCACATTCGCTGCTATCGCCTACCTGCTGTGGTCACCGATGGTGCTGCGGTTCGCCGGGCGCAGCCTCTACGAATGGTCCGGCCTGGCCCGCCAGTGGCGCAGGCACACACGCAAAGGAGAAGACATGTATTTGTCCGGGCTATTTTCCCGAGTTCCCAACGGCACCAACCGACTTCCAGGGCTGCTGCACGGCAGCGAACTCCACGAAGGGTGGGACCAGCACCGCTCGGGCCACAAGTACGGCGTCGTACACCTGCCGGCGACCAAACAATCGACCGTCGTCATCGAGTGCTTCCCGCAAGGCAACGAAGCCATCGACCAGGAATCGGTGAACGTCTCGGTGTTCAACTGGGGAACGTTCTTGAACTATCTGGGCGACACCAGCGACGTTGACGGGGCGACCGTCGTCATTGAGACAGGGCCCGAAACCGGGAACCGGTTGCGCCGCGAGGTCGCCGAACTGGTGCGGCCGTCGATGCCCGGGGGGCCGCTGCCCACCGCGATGATGACCGAGTCAGCAGAAATCCTGCCCTATGGCTCGGTGCGGATGTGGGCGCGGGTAGCGATCACATTCAAAGCGACCTCAGCTGCTCGCCGCGACGACGTGGGGGAGCAGATCGCCGAGATCTCCCGGCGTCTGGGCGGATTGCTCACCGTGCTCGACGAGGCCAACCTGAACCCGCGCATGTTGGGTTCGGATGAAATCGTCGCCCTGACCAAACGGGCCTATAGTCCCAGCACCCTCAACTCCCTGGAGCTTGCCGACATCGACGAGGGCGGGCACGACCTGGGCTGGGAAGATGCCGGGCCGATGGCCCACCGCGACAAGCGGTCCACCTACTGGCACGACGGCTGCTTCAGCACCACCTGGGAAATGTCGCTGGCACCAAGTCAACCCGTCCCCGAAACCGTGCTCCGCCCGGTCGTCGACGTCAACGGCGACCTGGTCCGCAAACGGGTAGCGATCGTCTACCGCCCGCACAGCCCTTCCGACGCAGCCAACCTGGTCAACAAGGACTACAAGAACGCCCTGTCCGGACGCAATAGCGGCAAAGGGGTGGCCAGCGTCGAGGCGGACCTGCGCGTCGAGGCGACCGAACAGCAACGCCAAGAACAAGGTCGTGGTCACGGGCTGACCCGGTTCGGAATCATGATCACCATCACCAACCCCGAAGACAGCGACGTGCCACGCAACGAAGCGATCGTCCGGGATCTGACCATGCGTGCCAGCCTGCGGGTGCGACGGATGTACCTGCAGCAGTCAGCGGCCTTCGCCGCCACTATCGGCATCGGAGTTCTCTTACCCGATCACGCCTCGGTCTCGCGCAAGCACGCTGAGTAACAACACCGTTCACCGATACAGCTACCCACCGAGAGGACACCGCAGCCATGGGCATGGTGCTGGGCAAACACCGCGCGGACACACCCGAGGACTTCGATCGCGCCGACGACCCGGACAACCCCTCGCCGAGCCGCACTGACCGGCGAAGCCGCCGACGGGCAAAGGCCAAGTCGACCGGGCCACGACTGCTGCGACCTGAAGAACGCCGACAGCTCGAGCACAAGAAGTGGTCGGGAAACCGGGTCGAAAGCTGGGTTGCCGACTTCAAACTGAAAAGCGATGTGCGGAACCGGAAGACGATCGCTGCCAACAGCAGACGACGCCTGGTGTCGCAAAGCCGCGGCGGCGTCAAACCCCTCCCCGAAGGCAAAAGGGGCCTGGTCGGCAATCTGGGCGGGCACGCCGGACCGGTGGCCATGCCGGTCGAGTACCGGGCGACCACTGTGCAGGCGGCGGGCATGTGGCCATTTCCGGTGGGCGCAGGAGCCCCACTTGTGGGCATCCCGTTGGGATCGCACCTATACACCAGCGCCCCAGTGTGTTTCGACCCGCTGTCGTGGATGACGAGGGCCAAGTTTCTGCACCAGCCCTCGATGATGCTGCTCGGTCTGCCTGGCTTCGGTAAATCGACGCTGGCCCGCAAAATCATGCTCGGATTGATCGCCACCGGTGTCACCGCGTTGGTGCTCGGCGATATGAAGCCTGACTACCGCAAGCTGGTCGAATCCATCGACGGCGGCCAGATCATTGACCTGGGTAACGGAGCCGGCCAACTCAACCCCCTCGATATGGGCCCGCTCTCTCAGATCCTGCCCACCCTCGACGCTGCAGTCACAGACCGACGCGATCAGGCCGACCTGGCCCGCGAGCACGGCCGTATCGAGCTGGCCGACCAACTCACCCTGAGCGCGGACAAGGCCGCCACCATCGCCCGGCAAGTGCGCGCCCGGATCTCCGGTGACCGCCTGCGGCGAATCAAATCGTTGTCCGAGCTTACCCGTGGCCGACGCATCGAAGACTTTGAAGAGGCCGCGCTGCGCGAGGCACTGGCCCTGTGCGACGAGGCCGGCCAACGCTCGGGCACCCAGCCTGAGTTGACCGATCTGATTGCGATCCTTGACGACTGCCCGCAACCGATCCTCGACGCCTACTGCGAGACCGATCGCCAGGCGTGCCTGCTCGAGTCCAAGCCGCTACGCCGCACTCTCAAATCGCTACTCAAGGGCGGGTTCGGAGATGTGTTCTCCGGACAGACCACCACCCCGATCAATGTCGATGCCACCGCAGTGTGCATTGACGTGTCGGGCATCGAGGCCTCCGATCGCAAGCTCAAAGGCGCGGTGCTGCTCACTTGCTGGGAGCACGGATTCGCCGCGACCGCCGCTGCCCACTTCTTGCACGACGCCGGATGCGGACCCAAACGCAACTTCCTCGCAGTGCTCGATGAGATGTGGCAGGTGCTGCGGGCCGGTGTCGGCATGGTCGAACGTGTCGACGAACTGACCCGCCTCAACCGGGTGTGGGGGACAGCGCTGTTGATGTGCACCCACACCGTCACCGACCTGATCTCTCTGGCTAACGAGGAGGACCGCGAGATTGCGCGCGGTTTCATCGAGCGGGCGGCCTGTTTGGTCGTTGGCGCACTGCCACGCAAAGAGATGTCCCGGCTGGCCGATATCAAACCGTTCACCGACACCGAGGTCGCCGACATCACCTCATGGTCCTCGCCGCCGGCTCTCACCGGTGATGCTCGCACCAACACTGCACCCCCAGGTCAGGGCAAGTTCTATATCAAGGTCGGGGAACAGGGCGCTCCGGGGCTTCCGCTGCGCAGTGTGCTCACCACCGCCGAAATCGAGGCCGGTATCCACGACACCAACCAACGGTTCGATCTGGTTGACGTTTGGAAGCAGGAGTACGACGTTGCCGACGCCGACTGGGCCGGAGCTGGCGCAGCATGAGCAAACGCACCTACACCAGTGGCTTTCGCGGGTTATGCCTTAAAACGCTGAGCGAGCAGCTCACCAAGTCCCGGTCGCGAGAGGAAGCCGTATCGGTGACCGCGGTCGCGATGGGTGTACCTGTCACGACCCTTCGTCGCTGGGCCCATGAGGAACTGGGCCCTGCCCGCGCAGAACCGGCTGACGAGAGCTTGCGGGTGCAGGAACTCGAACGCGAAATCTCGACTCTGCGTGCCGCTGTCGCGGAACTGTCCCGCCTGGCCAACGGCGAGGGCGGGGCACCCGCCGACAGCTACCTCAGCGACGGCGACCTCACGGCCGGTCGATAGAAGGGGGGTGCGGCGATGAAAAACTCCGGCAAGCTGGTGGCGACCGTAGCGATGGCTGGCGTGGTCCTGATGGTAATGATGTTCGTGACGCTCTTCAGCACCGATGAAGACGCTGATTGCGACACCTACGCCGCCGCACCCAACGCCACCGGGCCAGCGACCAACCAAGACGCACTCGCCCCGGGCACCACCGTCAAGCCGATGAAGACCGGCGACTACACCCCCACAAGCCCTTTCGGTATGCGCGGGGGCGCGATGCACCAGGGAGTCGACTTCGGCTCTGCTCCCGGCAAACCGATCTACGCCTCTGCCGACGGCGCCGTCGCGGCCGCCGGGGACGCCTCGGGCTTCGGGCAGTGGATTGTGTTGGACCACAACATCGGCGGCAAGATGTGGTCCACCGTCTACGGCCACATGTTCCCCCAGGACGTGCTGGTCAAGACCGGCGATAAGGTCACCGCCGGCCAGCACATCGCCAACGCTGGCTACAACGGCGAGGTGTCCCCGCCCGGCCCTGGCGGGACACACTTGCACTTCGAGACATGGGATGGAGGGCGCCTAACCGGCGGCAAAGCTGTCGACCCGCAACCGTGGGTTGATTCGGCCCGCGAAGTCGGTTCGGCCCCACCGACCAACGCCGCCAGCGGTGTCAACGCCGGCACTGCCCCTCAACGAAACGCCCCGACCGATCCGGCGGCCGTATCCGTGGCCGACTGGGACAAGATCGCCGAACACGAGGCGGGCGGTAACTGGTCGATCAACACCGGCAACGGCTACTTCGGTGGCCTGCAGTTCTCGGCGAGCACCTGGACCGGGGCCGGCGGCGGTCAATATGCGCCCACCGCAGACAAAGCGACCAAAGAACAACAAATGGAGGTCGCCAACCGGGTCCTGGCGACCCAAGGCTGGAACGCCTGGCCACAAACATCGGTGGCAGCGGGAGTGCGCGACAAAAAACCCGCAGCGGCAGGAACATTCGTCAACGCCACCGGCACCAACGGTGGACCGACTCAACCCACCCCTCTAACCGCCGCCGACAATGGTGGGGGAGAGCTGCCGCCGCTACCGGCCAGCAAAGGCTCTGAGGCCCGCCTGCAGATCGACACCATCCGATTGGCGCGCGCAGTTGCGGTGAAATTTCCGCAGATCAAGACCATCGGCGGATGGCGCGAAGACCCATTCCCCGACCATCCATCGGGCCGCGCCATTGACGTGATGATCCCGAACTACACCAGCGGCGAGGGCAAAGCTCTCGGTGACGCGGTCGCCAACTACGTGATGACCAACAAAAAGGTCTTCAACGTCGAGTACATCATCTGGCAACAGACCTACCGGCCCGCTGAGGGGCCCTCGAACGTGATGACCAGTCGTGGCGGAGACACCGCCAACCACATGGACCACGTCCACATCACAACCATTGGCCACGGCTACCCAGCTCCCGGTCAGACCTACGGCCTCGCCCCCGGCGGGGGCAGTACCGACTCCTCCATCAACACCGGATCGTCCAACTGCTCCGGCGGGTCCTACATGAAGGTCGGCGATACCGGTTCAGGCGTAGACAATCTCGCTGCAGGGAAAGTTCCCGCCGAATACGAGCCCTGGTACCGCAAAGCCGGGAAAACCTGTCCCCAGATCGGGTCTGCGCTCCTCGCCGCGCAAGGCAAGCAAGAATCCGGGTTCAACCCCAAAGCCATCAGCCCCGACGGCGCGGGCGGTATCTCCCAGTTCATGCCCGGCACGGCACCCAATTACGTCAAAGACGACGACGGAAACGGTCAAGCGTCGGTGTTCGATCCCGGCGACGCGATCATGGGCCAAGCCCGCTACATGTGTCAGATCGCCGCCACCGTCGACGGCTGGGTCGATTCCGGCGAGGTCTCAGACAACACCCCCGGCGGACGCAAAGCGCTCTACCTGGCCGCGTACAACGCCGGCGAAGGCGCGGTGCAACGCAACCGCGGGTTCCCCACCGACGGTGCCGACTACATCAACCAAACCCGGCCCTACGCCGACAAAATCCTCGCCATGGAAGCCCAATTCGCCAGTAGCGGACTCTAAAACACCAGGAGATCAGTCATGAAACGCACCGCACTGACCATCGTTGCAGCCGGAATCGTCGCTGCGACTGTGGTGTTGGGAATCGCGCTGTGGGCACTATGGCCCGACCCCACCACCGACCACCACGACACCGCCCCCTCTCACAGCGAGCACGCAGACCACGACCATGGCTCTGATCACGACCACGCCATCGCTGACCCACTGGCCCCGGACAACGCCACCATCACCGCAGCCACCGAACAAGCATTCCGCGCCATGTTCACCTGGCAACCCGTCTCCGACAACTCACCCGGCGATGCCGTTCTGCGGGCGCGTCCGTGGCTCGGTGGCGAACTCGCCGACACCTCAGGCCGCGACACCAATGTTCGTCTCCCCGCTGACTGGCAAGCCTGGCGGCAATCGGGCGACCTGATCACCGCCACCGCAGCAGTCACCGACGAAGTCTCGACCACCGACACCACCGCGGTGCGCTCGGTCCGCGTCGTCCAGAACGTGATGCGACCGACCGGAGAGACGGTCCCATACGCCGCGTTCACTGCCCGCGCCGAGCTGACCCGCACCGACGGCGGGTGGCGCGTCACCGCATACACGCTCGTGCCCACCACGTAATCGACGAAACACTAAAGGAGTTCGTTCCATGTCCGATTCCATCCCTCAGCTCGGTGGCGGCGAAGTACTCGACGAAGTCACCAGCGCAGCCCGCCACGCATTGTCGATTGCGCGCCGCCGTTCACCCCACCTGCGACGCAGCTTCAGCGGGGGCCGTGTCCGTGGACAACGCCTGCAGCACTACGCCATCTCCCGCACGCGCCGCGTCCGCACCACCAGCGAGTTCCACACCGGAACCAACCCAGATGTACACCGCGATACCGCCGATCGTCTCGGCGCCACCGATCTGAACCGGGCGGCAATGCTCGCCCAGTGGGCGGCGGCCGTGGCGGCCGCCGAAGCGGCCCAAGCGATCGTTGCCGAACTCGCACCGGAGGATCCTTCACTCGAGGCGGCAGAACTCGATGCCGAACGCGCCGGCATCCAGGTCGACGCGTGGCAAGAACGGCTACTGGACGAGCACGGTATCGATGTCAACGGTCTGGCCGCTGAGCCGATCACCGACCTCCCCGACAGCGACCCGACTCCCGGGTCGCTGGCCGAAGCAACCGCAGCCGCGACCACCGAACTAACCGACGCCGACCTCGACGCGGTACCAGCGGACGCCAGCGTCGGGGATCTGCTCGAGCAAAGCGGTCTGGGCGCTACCAGTTCGTCCTTACCGGCCGACGCACTCGCGACCACCTCGTTCGCTCCCTCGGCTGACCTTGCGCCCGCCGTCGACCTCGACACCGGCTACAACCCCGGCGACTAGTCCCAGGCCCCAGACCCCTACCTGAAAGAGAACGTCGATGCCCAGCAGCACCCGTCGCCGCCACAGCGGAGGCAACGACATGTCCACCACCGCCACCCTCCTCGCAGTGGTGGGCATCGTCGCAGCGCTCACCCTGTTCTACGGAAGTTGGCGGGTCGGTCGATGGTTCGCCGGAATCACCGAACCAGCGCCGAAGAACCCGATCAACGCCGCCTTGCGCGTAGCCAGCGGCGAGCTACGTTGGCCCCTCGCATCGACCATCACCCTGATCGTGGTGCTGATAGTCCTCGGCTCAGCCGCTGCCGTGGGCGCGGCGCTGTGGGCCAAGCACCGCCCCGACCCCCGCACCCGCGAGTTCGACCGCAACGCCCGTTACCTCGCCACGGCCTCGGAATTGACCGGGGTGGTGATGGGCCGCGAAGCCAAACAGACCGCTGCACGCTTGCGCCCGACCGCGCAGATCACCACAGCCGCAGACGTGGGCCTGTCCGTCGGGACGCTGGCCACCGCGGCCCAGCGCGAGCTCCTGCTGTCGTGGGAATGGTGCGCCCTCGTGGTCGCCGGCCCCCGAACCGGCAAGACACACGCTTTGGCCATCCCCATGATCTGCCAAGCCCCCGGCCCGGTGTTCAGCACCACCAACAAATCCGACCTGCACGATCACACCCGTTATGTGCGCGCTGACCGGGGCACCGTCTGGTGCAGCGACCTGCAGCACATTGCCGGGTCCCTCGAACAAACCCGCATGGACAGCACCGGACTGGTGCAGAGCTGGTGGTGGAACCCGCTGCGCAACGTTGAACATTTGCGCGACGCCCGCACCGTCGCCGGATACTTCAAATCAGCCTCCACCGAAAGCGGTGCCCGGGTCGACTCCTACTTCGACGGCGGTGCCCAAGAACTGTTGGCGCTCTACATGTTCGCCGCCGCCGCCGCAGGTGGCGACCTACTCCACGTTTACGGATGGCTCTCCGATCCCACCCTCGAAACCCCCATCGAGGCTCTGCTGGCCGCCGGGCACAGCAGCGCAGCATCACAAGTCCTCACCGCGCAAAACCTCAACCCACGCCAGCGAGACGGCCTGTATGACATGGCGCGTCGATTCGTCAACGTCATGAGTGATCCCAGCTACGCCGCCTCGGTACTTCCCCCGCGCCGCACCATCCTGGCCGGCGACAACTCCTTGGGCAACGCCGACATCACCCACAACGGCGTGGAGTTCATCCCGGACGAGTTCGTGCTGTCCACCGACACCGTGTACGCGATGAGCATGGAAGGCCCCGCGGCCGCCACTGCTCTGACCACCGCCCTGGCCGGATGCGTCTTTGAAGCCGCCGTCAAAGCTGCGCGCGCTAACAATGGACGACTGGCTGTCCCGCTGGTGGGAATCCTCGATGAGGCAGCGAATGTGTGCAAACTGCAGGAGCTTCCAGGCTGGTACTCCCACTTCGGCGGACAAGGCATCTGCCTGGTCACCATCTTGCAGTCGCTGGCTCAGGCAGACCGCGTGTGGTCGGCCAAACAGCTCCAGGAGCTACTCGGTGCAGCAAACCTGCACTACTACGGTGGCGGATCCAACGACATGGACTACCTCCGACAGGTCTCCGACCGCATCGGCCACCGCGATGTGCGACGTCAATCGCGCTCGCACTCACAAGGACACACCAGCTACAGCGAGAACTTCTCCAAAGAACCAGTCCTGAGCCCCGACGCGCTGGCGCAAATGCCCACCGGCCGAGCCATCGCCATGTTCGGCACCTACCCGGCTGCGCTTGTGCGCAAACAGTATTGGTGGGACGGGCCCCTCAAAGAATCCATCGAGGCCTCCAAAGCGCGATGCCGTCTCGAACGGACAGCTGGTGGTCAAGAACCCCTCGACACCGCCGCCTAAACACCCGAGCCAGAAGGAGCGTGTCAGCCATGGCCGTATCGACGACCACCACAGAGCCACATCCGCGCGCACTCAGGCGGCTCAGACAGATACGCCGGACCGCACGCGTCATCACCGGGGCGGCCCTCGCCTCTGTCCTGCTCGCCGTCGGCCTTGGAACAGCAGCGATGGCCGCTGAGGTACCCAGCGACAACCCCGATCGCCTGTGGACCCACGTCATCTCGACCACCTCCGCGATTGCTTTCCCGATCTTCATCCTCTCGGCCGCCGCGCTCATCGCCGTGTACATCGCCACCAGCATCTACCGCCAGCCCGCCACCTCGACACCGAAAGAGAGCTGAAATCGCTATGACTCACGCCGACTTCGACGACACCGACCTCGACGACGAGGTGCTCGATGATGACGAGCAGGAGAAGATCCCACCGCAGTTCGAGCGGTTCGAGGACTGGGTTGAGCAGTGGTTGGCCCCCACCATTGCTCGCAAGATCACCAACGAACAGCTCTGGTGCGAGCAGTGGTGGCGACACCCCGAGGTCGCGGTGCGACTCGCGGCGTTGCACCGCGGGTGGGAAGCGGCCCGCGTCAGTGACGACGCACTAGCGCAGTCGTCGTGGTGGGTCTACCACTTCAGCGCTCACTGGCGCGACATCAGCGCCACCAACGGGCCAATGAACAAGTGCACCAACGGCAAGCACACACAAAACAAATCGCTGTCCGTGGTACCCGCACCCGATGGCTGGTTCGACCCCACCCAGCACACCGACGAACCCAACGCCGCCTAAGACGGAAGTACAGCCAAATATGCCGCTCTACGCCGTGTACCTCGCCGCTCTACCAGCTGTCGCGTTCCTGGCGACTGTGATAACTCACAGCATCACTCGAGCACAACCCCACCCAACCGACACCTGCCCAACACCGAATTGGACCAGAAGAACAACCGCAACAGCGGCAGTAGTGGCAGCACTGTCGGCCTTCGTTGCGTGCGTGGCCGCCGGTAGCGACGCACCACCGCAATGCCCGGGCCTGGGAACAATCGGCGGCGGCGCCTGCCTGCCCGACCCGAGCCACCCCGTCACATGGACGGTCGCGGGGCCGGCCCTGACCGTCGCTGCAATGGCCACCATGATCGGAGGTGCAGTCGCCGCCAGGTCGTACCGCCACACCCCAGCGTCCCTCAAAAGCACACCGCACCAGGCTGTCCCCGCACATAGAGCCACTAACACAAGCCTCCAGGAGACCTCGTGACCATCGCCGATGTCGAACGCCGCACCACCACCGAACACGCCACGATCCTGTGGCGCGTTCGCCGGGTGGCCTGGCACCGATTCACCCGCCAATACCGGCGATCACTGGTTATCACGCAAGGATTGGTGATCGCTGGGGTCGCGATCGCACTGCCGCTGTATCTGCAAGTGGTCGGCTACGACATACCCGGCCGCGAAAGCACGCTGGGGCGTGAGCTTCCTCCGGACACCGAGACAGCCCTGTCGTGGGCGTTGTGGACCACCCAGGTGGGCACTTTCGCCGCCGCAGCCATCGTCGCCGCACTCGTGGGTGTCCGTCTACAGCCAAATCCGCACACCTGCAGAGCACTGGCGGCGCGTACCCGTCGCCACCGTCTGGATAACCGTGATCGGTGGCCTATGGGCGTTGTCCTCGATCATCACGTCCGTGGTGATCGTCCACGGTCTGAGCATCAGGTAGCCCGCGCACAACAACTGTCACAACCGTCGAACACGAGAAGGGATATTCACAAATGGCAGGTAGCCGCCGATCCAAAAGTGATGCAAGCGACTGGAAAACAGCAGAGCGGGCGGTACGCGACAACGCCGCCGCGTTACGGTCGCTGACCACCCACACCGAACTGTACGGGTGGGCCAAAGACAACAAACTCGCCACCAGACGATTGTTCCCGCCGTTCAAAACCGAGCTGCGCAAACAACTGCACATCGACTACGAGCAACTCCGCGAGCAAGCGATCGCCGACCGGTACGCCGAGCTGACCGCAGCAGCAGCCGAGGCCCCCGTGATCGAGCTGTGCTGCGCCGGAGACGCCGAGGTCAACACCTTTGCGGTGTGCAATCTCGAAGGAGGCGATCCCTGGTACGGCGACTTCCACGAGGAAGATCCGATCTATAAGGAGGGCGAGCAGATCACCGCCGACCTGTCCGCTGCAGGCAAGGCCGTGTACCTCGCAGGGCAGGCCCGTGAATACGCCGGACTTGAGGCGATCAATCTGACGCTGACGACCAGCAACCATGAACTCGACATCGAGCGGCTTCGCAAAGACGCTGTCCGGCATCGGGTTCTGGTCACATTGGACGTGGCGGCCGACAATCCGGCACTGGCGATGTGCCGTGATCTTCCCGGATACCGGGGGTGGCGCGAGGTGTCGTTGACCGACCTCATCGAGCCCGGCGATGACACCGAACCGGCCACCACTGTCGAGGAGGGACCGATTCATGTCACCGTCGACTGACCCACGAGCAATACTGCTCGCCGCAGCCGGCGAACACGCGCGGATCGGCAAACGTTCGGACTCGACATCAACTGCGGCACAACAGATGCTGCTCAGCGAGATCTGCCAGGCCTGCGATCCGCACTCCTGGACCGACGACACCGACATGTCCGATGCCCAAATGTGCGAACTCATCTGCACCGCACTGAGTGCGTTCATCGAGCACACCACCCACTGCCCGCCCGTGGCCACCGCACTCGACCAGCTGCGCCGAGACCTCACCGCCACACATGATGGCCCTCAGCGCCGCGGCGGGGACCAGGCAATTACGACATCGCCAGCGGTGTTGACCCTCTGGGTCACCACCGGGGCAGGACGGTAGCCATGCCGGTCTACCTGGTTCTGACGGTGGCATTGATTCTCTTCTACGCGAACATGCTCGTGGTGCAGGTCGTGAAAGGGGGGCCGTTTCCTAATCCCGGCCCCGAGGGCAGGGCACTCTGGCGCACGTGGGTGTTCCTCCAGGCTCTGTTCGCGGGGGCATTCCTGGTCGGCAGCGCCGCGGCACTGGTCAGTGAGGACATGTCGTGTGCAGCACCACCGGACGGCGGGGGCGGGCGCGGGGGAATTCAGCCGCTTCAACCACCGCCGTGTGGGCTTGATCTGACGGCGGCGACCGAGTGGGCTGTCACTGGTCCCGCGTTCGGGGTGTGCGCGGTGGCCGGCGGAGCGCTCATCGTCGTGGCGGTCCTGCTCCGACGTCGCCGAAACCACAGCCAACCCGTAGTGGCGCAACACCATCGTGCTACCGACGTTGCCGCTCTGCGCGAGCAACCGCACTCGTCCGGCGGTCGACCATGACCGGCCGCCGCGAAGACCTTCAGGCGGTGAACGGTACGCGCCATTATGTAGCCGTCCTGCAGGCACGGCCAGCATCCCCCGATCGCGTAGTAGATCAGGAGAGCATCGTGAGCGACTGCGTCGCGAAAGTGCTTCAGGTGGCGCATATTCGACCGCACGTGGAGGTTTTCGTGGTGCGCGCCGCTGATGTTTTCGTGTCGATCGAGCTGAACACAGCCAGGAAGCCTGAGCTGGCTAATCGTGCCCTGGACGCGGCCTGCGAGCACGTGATCAACCACTGCACGAAATATGGACTCGTTGGGGTTCAGCGCACCGCACTGACCTCCATGAGAAATATGGTGCGGCTCGAGGCTCCTTCAGTCGACAACTCGCGCCGGCCCTGGACGGCGGAGTTCCGGCGACTGTGGCGGTGGTGTCAGATGCTCGTGGTACCCACCCCCGTAGGCGTGGACAGGGAGGTGCACGCCTGATCCGGCTCGCTTCATAGTTCGCCCCAGGGCCCTGACGGGTGGCTAGACCCGTCAGGGCTGGGCGATCAGAGAGGAACCCTCTGACCAGTGGATAACCATACGAAACAGCAGCGGACCCCGAAGTGGGGTGGTCGCTCGCACTGATCTACAGGAGTTCTTTCATGGCCCGCGGCGTCCAGGCAAATGATCCGAACAACATCGAACCAAACCTTTTCGACTTCCTCGACCAGCAAGGAGACAATGATGAGCACGATGGCAGTACAAGACGAGACGGTCAGGCAGATCGTCGCACGAGTGTGGCGGACCGAGATCGGACTGCCCGAAAAGATGGATCCGACCGAGCAGCAGGCCTTTCTGGACCAGGAAGGGGCGCGGATCGAGAACCTGATCGAGGATCAGATACCCGGTCAGGGCCCGCTGGTGGAGCAGTACCGCCGCGAGCACAATCAGGCCCCGGACTACAAGACGACGGTCCGGTTGATCAACATGGCCCGGATGCAGGCGAGCGAGCAGATTCTCGCTCAGGAGCTGTACTCGAAGGTTCCCGAACCGGTGGCGGAGTTCGAGCCACGCCAGAGCCTCGAGGAGCTGGCCGAGGAACAACAGGCGCGGGACGCGGACGTCTTAGCGGCGAACCGGCACGACCGCGATCGGTGGATGCGCCCGCTGCACCGCTCGGAGCCGACACCCGAGGTCCAGGAGCTGGTGGGCCAGCTGTGGCCGCACCGGACAGCGTGGTTCCGGGTGAGCGCCCAGTACCTGATCCAAGCGCGCAGCGAGGATCGCGAAACGATTCCGACCGGACTGCACGATCCGCTGCTGGCGGAGTTTACGAACCAGGTCGAGCAGGAACTACGCGCCAAGGGCCGGGTGCGCGACGCCGAAGCCGGCCGGTAGATGATGCCCAGCTAGACCTGTTTGGTCTCGACGAGAACGGGGCGGCACCGCTTGATCCGGCCATCCTCGATCCCGGCGCGACACCGCTGCCTGAACCCGCGCAGCAGTCACCGGTTGCCGAAGCCAGCTACGACAGTCAGGACGCCTGCTCGGCGTGTGGCGCGCACATCAGCGATCCGCACGAACCCGGTTGCCCCGCAGCCGATCCGATCGATCAATTGCATGAGCAACGCGCCGAACGCTCACGTGCCGAGCGTGAGTCGGCTCCGCCCGCGGGGGCACAAGTGCGCCCGGCGTCTGTTCCGCTGCCGTTCCGGCCCAGTGAGCCGGTTCTGCCGCCCACCGGAGCCAAGTCGCGGGCACGGGCGAACATGGACGCCATCGAGCTGGTGCAACGGTTGGACGCCGAGAACCGGTACGCAACCGCTGATGAGCAGCAGGTCCTCGCCCGGTGGTCGGGATGGGGCGCGGCCGCCGACGTGTTCGATCTACGCAAAACTGAGTGGTCCGCCGACCGGGACCGGCTACGGGCACTGCTGACCGACAGCGAATGGGGCCAAGCCCGACGAAACACCCTCAACGCCCACTACACCGATCCTCAGATCGCGCAAGCGATGTGGGGCGCGCTCGTCGATGCAGGGTTCACCTCAGGTCGCGTTCTCGAACCCGGGTGCGGGTCCGGAACGTTCCTGGCCTATGCGCCCGATTCAGCGCAGCTGGTCGGTGTGGAGCTCGATGCAACCACCGCGCAGATCGCTGCCGCCCTGCATCCGGACGCCCAGATCCGCAACGAAGGATTCGAGACCACCCACGTTCCGCAACAGTCATTTGCGGCCACGATCGGCAACGTCCCCTTCGGCGACTTCCGGTTGTATGACCCCGCCCATAACCAAGGGCGCCATTCGATTCATAACCACTTCATCATCAAGGCCTTGGACTTGACTGCGCCGGGCGGCTACGTGGCCGTGGTGACCTCCCGATACACCATGGATTCGAGCGATCAGCGTGCCCGCAAAGAGATCGCCGCCGCCGCCGACCTCGTCGGTGCTATCCGCCTGCCCACCGGGGCGTTCTCCCGGGTCGCCGGCACCGAAGTGGTCACCGACCTGCTGGTCCTACGCCGGCGCGAACACGACCGCGAGCCCACCGTGCAGACCACCGACTTCGTCTCGACCGGCTCGGTACCGGTGCGTGGCTATAACGGGGCCGCTGAATCGTCAGTGATCAACCGCTACTTCATCACCCATCCCAATCATGTGCTCGGCACCCTGCGTCACGGTCAAGGCATTCACGGGTCGACCACCTTGCAGGTCGACGGAGCCAGCGACGCTGCGACAGTGGCGGGGCAGGTACGGCATCGTCTCGCCGACGTTGTCGACTATGCCCACGAGGCGAACCTGACCCTGACCGCGGGTTGGCACAACACCATCGGCCCCGTGCGGGAGGACTTCACCTACGGCCTGATTCGCCGAGAACGCGCGACCACCACCGACTTCGTCGTCGGAATGCTCCGCGCCGACACTGCCGGTACCCAGATCGAACGGTGGAACGGATCGGACTGGGAGGAGGCCAAAACGCGGGGCAAAGCCCAGACCCGCGAGTGGGCCCGGTTGCTCGAGTTACGCGACCTTGCCGCGGCGCTGATCGAGTCCCAACGACTGGGGGAGCCCTCCCACGAGCGACTCGCGATACGCGCCGACCTCAATGCCCGCTATGACGAGTACGTCAGCACCTACGGACCGGTCAACCGCTACAAGTGGATTGAGCCCAAAGAGATCACGCAGGCTCAGCACGACAAAACGTTCGAAAAGTTGGCCAGCCAATGGCGCGCCGCCGAAGGAGTATCGGCCGATGTCGCGCTGCCCTCGTCCGTTGCTGACGAGCTCTCAGCTCAAGCCTGGGTCAATCCGCGTGAGCGGTACAAGTCCTACCCCCATCTGGGCAAACTGCTTCGCCAGGATCCGACCTTCGCCATGGTGATGGCTCTGGAACAGTTCAGCGACGACACCGGTACCGCCCGCAAAGCGGCCCTGTTCCACAACGATGTGCTCAGCCCCCGCGACCTTCCGCGTGACATCGCCTCCACCGAGGATGCGATCGCGGCGGTGCTCGACGAACGCGGCAGGCTCGACATCGACCGTCTCGCCGAGCTGCTCGACCTCGACGTCGACCAGGTCCCCGAGGCCATCGGCACGCACGCCTTCCGGTCCCTCGACGATCCCGACACCTGGATACCCGCACCGCAGTACTTGTCGGGCAACGTCCGCAAAAAGCTGTCCGCAGCAACTGAAGTGGCGATGCTCGATGAGCGCTACCGCGCAAATGTCAACGCCCTCACCGAGGTGCTACCGCCCCGGCTATCCAGTGGGATCTCCGTACGCCCCGGAGCCCCGTGGGTCCCGACCAGCGACTACGAGCAGTTCATCCGTGACACGTTCAGCGTTCCCGCAGACACCCGCGTCAGCGTGGAATATGCAGCCGGAGAATGGTCGGTCGAGGTCGACTACTACCCGGGGCTCAGTGGTGTTGACCTGACCTGGGGACTGGTTCCCAAAGCGTCGGCGCAGTCATCTCGGTTCAACTTCGAGGACCGCGAGGCCGACCGGGTCGGGGTGATGTTCGCCGGCATGCGGCGCAGCAAAAACGGTGGCCACGACTACGGCTGGGTGGACATGTTCACCGACGTGCTCAACAACCAGCCCCCGCAGATCAACAAGTCCAAAGAGTTCTTCGAGGCCACCGGCAGCCGCGACTGGCTGCACGACGGAGCATCACGGGCGGCCGGTCCCCGCGCGCGGCGCATCGCTCAAGAGTTTGAGCAATGGGCGTTGCATTCGGACCCCGATCGCGCCGAGCGCCTGATCGACCGATACAACGAGCTGTTCAACTCGACCGTCGCCCCGGTCTACGACGGTTCGCATCGACAGTTCCCTGGCCTGGGTGACCAGTTCGACCCGTACGCCTATCAGCGCAACGCGGTGCAGCGCATCGTCTCCGAGCCCACGGTCCTCCTCGATCATGTGGTCGGCGCCGGCAAGACCGGCACCATGCTCATGGGTGCGATGGAACTCAAACGCCTTGGCGTGGTCAACAAACCGTGGATTGTGGTCCCCAACCACATCGTGGAGCAGGTGACCCGAGAAGCCAAACAGTGGTACCCGGCGGCCAATGTCCTCTCCGGCAGCGCGGCCACCGACGCCGAAGGCCGCCGACTGTTCATCGCCCAGTCGGCCTCCCAGGACTGGGACATGGTCATCGTGCCGCTCTCGGCGTTCACCAGAATCAGCGTCGACGCCGGCACCAAAGCCGAATACATCCGCGGCCAGCTCGAGGACATCGAACGCTCCTACTTCGGCCCCGACGCCGAGTACGAGATTCAGAACGAAGCCAGCGTCAAAGCGATCGAAAACGCCAAGGCGCGACTGGAGGCACGACTCGAAGAAGCGTTGGACCAGGCCGGCAAAGACACCGGACTGACGTTCGAGGCATCAGGGGCGGACTACCTGTTCATCGACGAGGCTCACATGTTCAAAAACCTCGCCCGCCAATCGCACGTCGCCGAGTTGGCCTGTGCCGGATCGGATCAGGCCTCAGACCTGCAGATGAAGCTCGCTCATCTGCGATCGGTGCGACGTCATGAGGCCGCCGAGAACGGAATCGCCTCGGATGCGTACGTCGAGCGAGTGGCCACGTTCGCCACCGGGACCCCGGTCGCGAATAATCTGGCCGAGCTGTGGGTGATGCAAACGTATCTGCGACCCGACCTTTTGATCGATGCCGGTGTCGCCGGACTCGACGAGTGGGGGGCGACGTTCACCGACACCATCGAACGGGTGGAACTCAACAGTTCCGGTACCAGGCTGCGGTCGGTGACCCGGGTAGGGGAGTTCACCAATGTCGGTGACCTCGTCGCTATCTCAAGTGTTTTCACCGACAGTGTGGGCCGTGACCAGGTGCCCGCCAAGTTGCCCGCCAAAGTCGGCGACACCACAGAAATCGTCACCTTTCGGCCATCGCAGCAGGTGTTGGACTTCATCACCGACCTCGGGTACCGAGCCGATCATCTCGACCCCCGCCGGATGGACCTCGACAACGCGCTCAAGATCGCCAACGACGGCCGCAACGCATCGTTGGTAGGGGCGGCCGCCCACCTGCCCCGCGACCCCGACAACGAGAACCGAAGAGCATGGCATGTAGCGCGCAACGTGCTGAAGCTGCACCGCGCGTACGAGGACACGGTGTATCTCGATGCGTTCGGTGAACCATCACCGCGCACTGGGGCGCTGCAGATCCTGTTCTGCGACAGGTCAACACCCAAAACAGATGGATCGTTCTCCCTCTATGACGAAATCCGCGACGAACTGATCGCCGGCGGAATGGATCCCGGAACGATTCGCTACGTCCACGACTACCCGAAGTCCTCGGACAAGGCGCGGTTGTTCGAGCAATGCCGCAACGGGGAGGTGTCGGTCATCATGGGCTCCACCGAAAAGATGGGCACCGGCACCAACATTCAAACCCGCGCCGTCGCCCTGCATCACGTTGACGTTCCCTGGAGGCCTGCCGACCTCGAGCAGCGGGACGGAAGAATCATCCGGCAGGGCAACCAGAACAAGAAGGTGCACGTGTTCAACTACGTCGCCGAACGGGCCTATGACACCGTGATGTGGCAGGGCGTGCATCGCAAAGCGCACTTCATTGAACAGTTCAGAAACGCGGACCGCTCGATGCGCAGGATGCCGGACCTGGGTGCTGATTCCATCGCCGAGAACGCGGCCATGACCAAGGCGTTGGCGACCGGTGACCCTCGGTATCTGCGCCAGGTCGAACTCGACGCGCAGGTGGTCGAGCTGCAATCAGAAGCTGACGCCCACTTTGCCGAACAGCGGAGCATCGAACGCGAACGCGACAACCTGCGCTGGCAGGTGCCCTCAGCGGAGGAACGCACCGCCCGCCTCGAGGCTGCGCTACCGGCATTGCAACGATGGCGGGGAGCAGACAAAGACGCGTTCACCATCACCGTCGACGACCACACCTACCGCAAACGGCCTGACGCCTCCGAGGCACTGGTCGAGACACTGCGCCGGGAAACCGCCCTGCTCAAAGGGGCCGGCATGCGAGTGTCCCGGCCGATCGGCGACGTAGCTGGCCACACCGTGGAGATCGTGCGTCCGATGTCAACCGACAGCATCTACCTGCAGTTCGCTGACCTGCCCATCCCGCACAAAGAGATCAAGCTCCGCGACCTGTTCGACAGCGACTCGGTCACCGGCGGTGATCGTTCCACCGCAGCCCGGGCCGCGTACAACTCCGGTTTCATGACGCGCCTGGAAAGTATGGTCACCGGCGCCGAACACTCCCTCAACGTGGGCCGCTGGCAACTCGACCGGGACCGGGCCCGTCTCGACGAACTCGAACAGGTGACCTTGAGCGAGTTCCCCCGCGGCCGTGAACTTCGGGACATGACCGACGAGCTGACCGCCTTGCAACGCGAACTGCGTGAAGCCGAAACCAGCCCCGAGGCCCTCGCCGCGAAAGAAGCACTCACCCAACGTATGAGCGAACGAGGACGAGAAGACGGCTGGTCGCTGATGCTCAACCCCACGCCCGCTCTCGTCGAGCAGCTGGGCTTCGAGACGGCGGACGAGGTCCGACAGATGATGGCCGCCCGCGAATACCAAGCCCTCGCCGAGGCCCGGTACCGCACACCACCCAGTACCCACACCACCACGGAAACGACGGAGGTAACCGATCAACAATCCTGCCGACCAACACCCACGGTCGCCGACCTCGTTGCCGCATCGCAACCAGCGCGTCTCCGGTTGGTCTCGGACCGTGCCCAGCCGCACCCGATGACTTCTGGTCACACCCAGTCCCTTGACACAACCCTCGAACCGGACGGACAAGGACTTTCATGAACAACAAGCAGCCCGATGCACTCACGCTGATCGCTGAAGCCGCCGCCCGGCGGGGTGCGACGAAAGAACATCAGCTAGGTCAGCTGCATGCGGACGTGTGGCACCGTATGCGTAACCGAAACGGTCCCTCGTTGACCGATCCGGAGCTACTGCCCGTCTCTGACTGGCGCGAAGCGCTGACCAGCGCCGGGGTGAGCGAACAACCCTCTGTGTCAACGATTCTCGCCGACGCGCGAGCAATGGTGCACCGAGCGGTCGAGTTCCGCGACACCGATCCCTACCAAAGTCAGTCGGCCGCCGTGGCCGCCACCGACGCAGCCAACACCGTCATCCTCCATCCCGACGCCCAACCCGGCGAACGCGACAAGGCAGCCCTGCTGCTCGAGGAAGCGGTCGCACTCGAACAACGTGCCGCCGACCGCCTCCACCCACACCCCAGCCGCCTGGTGTCCATGAGTCAGACCCCACCCAGAACCCCTCGCCGGGGAGTCGACCGCACCAACCACACACCGCCCGCACCCGACACCCCCGACCACTACAGTCGCGTCGATCACGGACGGGACCTGTAGTCTGCATAACGCCTGTTCACCTCTATTTCTATCGCCATATATGCTACTATTGCTGCATGACAACCGTCGGGAGCAGCAGGCTACGTGAGGTGGCCGACAACCAGTTCGGACTGTTCACCGCCGCCCAGGCACGCGCACACGGAGTCGAACGCTACGAACTGGCGCGCGCCACCAACCACGACGTGCTGCGCCGGGTACACCACGGCGTCTACGCCTTCACCGAGTCCGACTACTGGTGCAGCTTTGAGGACTGGGCCGCACAATGGCTCGCACTGAGCCCCGGCGGAGACATCCGCCGGCGACGTCGGCAGCCTGAAGCGATCGTCAGTCATCAAAGCGCCGCAGCGATTCAGAATCTGGGTTCGATCACCACCAACTGGCTCAATCTGTCGGGGCCGCACCGTATCAATGTGCGGAACCAGCGGACCCGAAGCCACCGTCGACCGCTCGGTTCATTGGGGATCGACTGGCACCTGTACGAAGGATTGCCCGTCGCCACACCAGCTCGGATCGTGTCCGACCTTGCCGGCGAGGTCATTGACGGAGGCCACCTGGGCACGGTCCTCGAACACTGCCTCGACGATGACTTGCTGACCCGCAAGCAGCTGGTCGACCTGTGCGCTCCCCATGCCCGCCGGTGGAAACTGCGAGCCGGAGACGGTAACGGGTTGGTCGACTTGTTGCTCTCGTCGGCGCGCGAACCGATCGGAGCGTGACGTGGCGCATTATGCGTCTGAAGCTGATTTCCGTGCCGCGCTCAGTTCCCGGTTGCGACAACGCGCACAACAGATGCAGTGGCCCACGCAAGAGGTCGCCCGAGCGTTTGTGCTGCAGCAGTTTTCGGTACGACTCTTCCGGTCCGACAGTGCCGAGCAGTGGGTACTGACCGGAGGCACCGCGCTGCAATATCGCAGCACCGAGGCCCGTCCCACCGCCGATGCCGACCTGGCGTTCGCCCGCGAAGCCGCCGAAGTGGAAACTGCCCTGCGGCGCGCCCTGATTCCGATAGCGGGGGAGTACGGCAGCTTCGACCTCAGACTCTCCCGCACCAAAGACAGCGGAAACTACACCGGGCGACTGACCTACAACCTCAACGGCCAACGCTTCGCCAGTGCGTCCATCGACGTCAACACCACTCGGCCGGTGGACTTCACACCCGACGTCCTCACCCCCGACGCGCTCGTGACCATGCCGGACCTCTCGCCGCCAGCCGCGCTGCGGGTCTATCCCGTGCATAGACACCTCGCCGACAAGCTCGCAGCGATGTACGACACCTACGGCAGCGACGGAACAAGTCCATCGACCCGGCCCCACGACCTCGCCGACATCGTGATCCTCAGTCGCAGCAGTACCGTCGATGCCCCAAAATTGCTTGCAGCAGTGCGTCAACAAGAATCCGAACGCAACGTCTCTATTCCAACACCACTGCGCCTACCCGCTCCAGAGTGGGCGACCACCTACCCCAAGCGGGTTGAAGAGACGTCCCTGCCTGTCCATCTTCACGACGTACACACCGCTCTAGACACAGCCAACCGTTTCATCAGCCCCGTCCTCAATGGACAAGTCGCTCATGGGCGGTGGGCACCTGAACATCAGCAGTGGGTTGAACCGACGCCGCCTGCACGCACGTCCTCGGTAGCAGACCTCCTCCCAGCGGCCAATCCTGAAATCAAACGCTCAAGAACGCGTCCGACCCGCACGCGGACTGACGCACCTCTCCACCCAGATAGCGGCGCAAATCAACATCGGGAACAGGGATTTGGGCTGTGACGGCGCTCTACTAGAACGTGGTCCGGTACGTCTGCCGCCCGTATTCGATGTGGGTAGCCGTGAACGTGATCGTGTATCCGTCCGCAATCTCCGGTAGCACTTGGAGTGCGTCCGCGATCAGAGCGTCAAGGGCCACGGCAACCGCCCGCAAGCCGTCGCCGGCAACAGCCGTCGTACGTGCCGTCAAGCCATCGCTGATCGTATGGCGCCGGGAGAATCCGCCAATCGACCTACCGATATGGTTCCCCTCATCGTTGTACAAGTCAGTTTCGGCCCCGGAGTTCGCATCGACACCGATGACCGATTCGTGCTCCTTGCGCCACCTGTGGAAGTTCTCGCCCCGGATCTCAAAAACGGCCTTCCAAGCATCAGACCGGACCAGGACGTCGAGGGCATCAAGAGATGGTGCATGCCGCGCCGGAAGAACGCGCCGAAGCGAATTGATTGTCTTCTCGTTCAACGGTAACCACGCTGCAGGATCGTCCGTCTCGAATGGCAGATACGTCGGCCCGAAAGCTTCGAACCAGCTCACGTCCGCCAGAGTCCTGCAAGTAGCTGGATCGGTCCGGGCAACACGGACCAGGAAGTTGATCAGCCGGTGTCCGATACTCACTACGGTGTCGACTGCGGTGTCGGCGAGATAGCGCTGCGCAAGCGCCATACCTGCCGACTCTGTACCGGCCGCGATCGCCCGAGCATGCCACTCGGCCTCCACGACTGCCGCGGAGCCTAGCATCAGAGACTCAGCCATCGAGCCTGCAAGCGCACACGTTTCGCGCCACTGGCTGCGCTTTCTTTCCACGTCCAGGTGGGGCTCGAAGTCGGCCCGACTGTACTTCCAGGCGTAAATGCACGCCTCGTGCACAGCATCCATACCGAGCTCTGCGAGTTCGGGCCGCGGTTCCGGGGTTTCATGCGCGCCCAGATGCACCAGCCGCGACCACGCGGGGACGTTCACTGAGCCTGACATACGCCTTATCCTCCATCGAATCGTCTACTGCGACAGTGACGGCCTATCGAGTTTACGGGCAGGCCGTGGCCAGTTAGCAGACATTCGGTGCCTAGAAAATCTGGGGGAGAGCGGGGTGTCAGAGCCCGCTGCAATAGTCACTGGCGTTCGTTGTGTTCAAAGTCTGAGTGTGTTCACTGATGTTGGCCCCGCCTGAGGTGTAGTTCTGCACGGATGTTGGCCCCGGGGGTGGGGGTGATGGTGTGCCGAGTGGTGGGCGGCGTGTCGTCTCCAATGTTGGCCCCACCTGGGTTCGGATCGTCTGTGTCTGGTTGTCAAGGCATGGAGGTTCGGTGAGGTGGTTTCTCGAGTGGAGTTGTTCGAACAGATCCGGCGTGATCACCGCCTGGAAAATTTGTCGATCCGAGAGCTGGCGCAGCGCCACGGAACTCACCGGCGCACGGTGCGGCAAGCTCTGGCCTGCGCGGTGCCGCCACCTCGCAAGGCGTATCCGGCGCGGGGTCGGCCGTCGATGGACCGTTACGCCGATATCGTTGACGGCTGGCTGGTGGCTGACCAGCAGGTGCATCGCAAGCAGCGTCATACCGCACGTCGGGTGTGGCAGCGGTTGATCGCCGAGCATGGTGCCCAGATTTCTGAGGTGACGGTGTCGCGGTACGTCGCGATCCGGCGTCGGGAACTGGGCCTGGTCGAGGTGAAGGTGTTTGTGCCGCAACACCATGCCCCGGGCGCGGAAGCCGAGGTCGATTTCGGAGAGTTCGATATCGAGTTGGCTGATCGGCGCACGGTGCGGGTGTGGATGTTCGTGATGCGGCTATCGCACTCCGGCAGGGCGTTTCACGTCGCGTACGGCACCCAAGCGCAGGAAGCGTTCCTCGAAGGCCATGTGCGGGCGTTCGCCCATCTCGGTGGAGTTCCCGCCCGGATCCGGTATGACAACCTCAAGCCCGCCGTCGCCAAAGTGTTGAAGGGCCGCAACCGGCAAGAGACCGAGAAGTTCATCGCCCTGCGCTCGCACTACGGGTTCGACTCGTTCTTTTGCCAGCCCGGTATCGACGGCGCTCACGAAAAAGGTGGCGTAGAGGGCGAGATCGGCCGGTTCCGGCGCCGGCATTTGGTTCCGGTCCCTGCCGTCGCCTCACTTGACCAGCTCAACGAGCTGATCGCCGCTGCTGACCTGATCGATGACGGGCGGGTCATCGCCGGGCACCACGGCACGATCAGCGTTGAGTTCGCTGCGGAGAAGCCGTCATTGGCGGCGGCACCGATCGAGGTGTTTGATACCGCCGTCACTGCGATTCGGCGGGTGGATCAGCGTAGCCGCGTCGCAGTCGCCCAGTGTTATTACTCGGTGCCAGTGCGCTATGTCGGCACACGCGTGCTGGCGCGGCGCACCGCTACCCGTATCGAGATTGTCGATGGGGCCACGGTGATCGCCACCCACCCGAGAGTGGTGGGCCGCCATCTCGATGTTCTCGATCTCGATCACTACCTTGAGATCCTGTCTCGCAAACCTGGTGCGTTGCCCGGTGCCGCGGCGCTAGTGCAGGCCCGCAACAGCGGAGTGTTCACCGACGCCCATCAACGGTATTGGGATGCCGCCCGTGACCGGCACGGCGATGGCCCCGGCACCCGCATGCTCATCGAACTTCTCCTCGCGCACCGCCATCTGCCACGTTCTGCGGTGATCGCCGCGATGGCCGATGCTGCCGCCACCGGGGTCCTGGCTCCGGCAGCGGTGATCATCGCCGCCCGCCGCACCGCCGCCGGCATCGAGGCACCTGTGGCCGAGGTCGGTGCGCTGCATCGGTTTGACAGACCTGCACCCACCTTGGCC
The DNA here is from genome assembly GCF_001598915.1 of Williamsia muralis NBRC 105860. GTDB lineage: Bacteria > Actinomycetota > Actinomycetes > Mycobacteriales > Mycobacteriaceae > Williamsia > Williamsia muralis. The sequence continues at coordinate 78,211 of NZ_BDAP01000010.1, forward strand.
GGATACGACGACCTCCTGACCACCGCACACCCACCAGCCACCCGGCCCGTGGCGTCCTAGATCTGAAATGAGCCCCGAACATGACCAGTGATACCGCTGCCGAGGCCGCAATCGCCGTCTCCGCCAAAGACCTCCACCTACCCACCGTGCGCGCCGAAGCCGTCCGGCTCGCCGAGGTCGCCACCCGCCAACGCTCCACCCACCTCGGCTACCTCTCCGACGTGCTCGCCGCCGAACTCGACGACCGGGTCGAGCGCCGCCGCATCCGCCGCATCAACGAAGCAAAGTTCCCGCGTATGAAACGGTTAGCCGAGTTCGACCTCGATGCCGTCCCTACGATCACACCGGCCACCATCGGAACCCTGGCCTCCGGGCACTACCTCGACGCAGGCGAACCCGTCGTACTCCTCGGCGACTCCGGCACCGGAAAATCGCACCTACTCATCGGATTAGGGCTCGCAGCCTGCGAACAAGGCCGCCGCGTCCGCTACACAACGTGCGCCCAACTCGTCAACGAACTCGTCGAGGCCGCCGACGAACGAACCCTCTCACGCATCGTCGGCAAGTACGGGCGCCTCGATCTGCTGCTGCTCGACGAATTAGGTTACGTCCAGATCGATCCTCGCGGGGCCGAACTGCTATTCCAAATCATCACCGAACGCGAAGAACGCGCCTCCATCGCCATCGCATCAAACCTGCCGTTCTCTGAATGGGGCACCGTTTTTCCCGACCCACGCCTGGTCGCCGCGATCGTCGATCGGGTCACCTTCAACGCCCACATCCTCGAAACCGGCACCACCAGCTACCGACTGAAAACCAGTAAACGCCAACGGTCGTCGAGAAAAGAGTGACTCCCGCTGGCGGGGTCCGCGATAGTGCGGTTCGCCCGTTCGCTGCTATCAGCAGCGGTTGCGGGGTCGGGCTATATCCCTCGTTCCACAGCAACTTGCCCAATCGGACCGCGCGGAACGGTTGCTACTTTGCGCCAGCCAGGATCTGCTCAACCAGTATGTCGGCGTGGCCTGCGTGACGTGCCAGCTCTTCAATCATGTGCAGACAAATCCAGTAAAAGGTCACTTCGCCGCGTCGGTAGTGGACAAATTTGTCAGTCGAATGAGGTCCATACGCGATGTCGCGGGACAGAGTGATCGCCGCTTCGAATTCAATCAATACATCGGTAAGCGTTTCGTGGGGTGCCACCACCCAGCTGCGAGCGTCGCCCGTGGCATATCCGTCGCAGTTCTCTAGGGCCAGACCTGCCACGGTGCGTTGAAACCACACCCTCTCTGCAGCAGCACAGTGTTTGACCAGAGCGATCGGCGTTGTCAACGACGGCACCAGCCGGGATCGGCTCTGCTCATCGCTTAGCCGCGTGACCGAGCTGATCAACGCAGCACGATTTTCGTCGAGAACAGCAGCGAGCTCTTTGTCGATCATGGTCAAGAATCTACGTCCGCGAGTGTTCCCCGACCCGGCCCAGGGTCGCGCGACCAAGGTAGCTCCCAGCAAACCTCTACCGTCACTCTCTCCCACGATTGACGCTCCAACCGTCCCGCAGGTCCCCAAATTCATGAAGACAACGGGGCCAGAGATCTTGACGAAACTCAAAAGTCCGGGGGTAGATGCGATGTGGCCGTTCAAACGAAAACACCAAAGTCGGGAGCTAAGGCCATGGCCGCAGCGTGCGAGCGAGGCTGACCAGATTCGAATGGCTGCTCACGCGGCTGACATCAACATCATCGTCGATGAACACAGTATGACGACGATGACCGGAACTGGTGGGGTCATTCCGGGCATCATGCTGTCGTTGCCGCCTGGTGAAACCATCGATTTTGCTGATCCTGTCACTGGTTTCGGAGCTGCCAACGAATCGCCCCCGCCGGAACGGGTGTTGCGTTTGTGGGGCGATGATCTACTGACAATTTCTCACGGCGACCGTTGGCAATTCATTGTCGATGCCGCCGATCCATTCCCCCGAGGATGGATTGAACTTCTGTTCCCCTCTGCACCAGGGGGTAGCGATGCGAGCCTGAGGTTGGCGTACGTCGCGATTCGCTTCGGCGAGATCACTGCACGTCGAGCGGTCCCTATGACTGAACTCGATACAGAACCGTTAGCCCTAGTGCATATCGAGGATCGACGCTCGGCGACGCCACACAGCGACAGCTAAAGCAAGCGCCGGGCTCTGAGTGCGAGTCAGATGCTGCCGAGGGTTGCGGCGCCGCCCACATTGGCAGAGGGCGGCGCCGTAGCCTTCCCGGCGTTGTTTCCTCCAGCTCAGACGGAGTCGATGAATGAGAGCCCGTGGAAGACGAAGTGCTCCACTGAACCGCTGCCTCCGTATTCGAAGTGATAGCTGAGTTCGGCGGCCAGATTCCCGGTGACCAGGATGTGGGTCGGTGACCAGTTGGGGTCAGACACTGACCAGGGGACCGGTGGCGACGCCGCAGCGAAGTCCTGCCGGCTGATCGTGGCCGAGTACTCGAGCACGGCCTCGATCTGGCACTCACCGACCTGACCGCCACCCTCGTACACCTCGTGAACATCGTGGTTGGCAGTCCAGTCCCTGAACATCACGACATGGTCGATGGTTATCTCGGCGAGGGCGTCATCCAGCTCCACATAGAACCCGTTCCCGTCGGCGATATTCGTCAGCTTTTGACCGATGAGGTCGTCTTCACTGCCGATCATGGTCGCCTTGAGAACCCTGTCGATACTGTCGAAATCGGAAGGATTGTAGATCGGTTGCGACGTCGTGCGGGGTTGGCCGTGGACGAGGCGACGGGCGGCTGGGTAGGTAAGCGCGGGGTTGGCGTTTTTGAGGGCGCGAGCCGCCTTCTTCTTACCGTGATTCTTCGTCATCAGATTTTCCATTCACTGGGGACGTGTGATGACCCGCATTCACCACACAGTTGTCAGTGCAATGGGGTCTAACTCGATCTCGCAGATCCAGTTACGGACCTTGCCCTCGAATGTCTGCGCGAAAGATGCGGGCTTTCACTATGACTCGGGGTCAGCCATGCGATACGGCTCTACCTTGATGGTACACGAACAGACGCTGACGACGAGTTTTACAGTCCTATGTCTGGGCCGGGCTGGGGTGTGGCATCGGGAGACAAGGTGGGGTCTGGCTGGGCGTGCGCCGGCACCGTTGTGGTGCGTTCTGCAGGAGTTCTGGCTGACGTCTTCGACACTGATTCACCGGCGTCGCGGGCGGTGTTCTCGGCGGCACGCGCGTCTGGTTCGAGACTGTCTCGTCGGGCCTGTTCGGCGAGGGCAGCGTCAAGTTTTGCGCGGTCGGTGTCGCGCTGAGCGAGGGCTTGTCGGTAGGTGTCGGTGTTGCGGGTGTCGCGGTCGCGGGCAGCGGCGAGTTCGACCTCTTTGGCGGTGGTGTCAGCGGCCGCGCTGAGCACGGTGTCCCATTCGCTAGCGGGGCGGCCGGTGGCCACGGCCGCTTGGTGAGCCAAAGCTTGTGCGGCGGTGTGGTCACGCCGCGCAGCGAAAAGTGCTTGGTTGGCCGTATCAAGTTCGGCCTGCAGTTGTGGCCTGTCCCGCCGGCGGACGGTAGCCAGTGTGCCGCTGAGGGCGGTGACCTGCTGATGCAGATGCGTGACCTGCTGGTGGGTGGTGTGCGCGGCCGCCTGGTGCTGGCGCGCAACCTGGATATGCTCAGCGGCGGTGTCGAGCTGCTGGTGGGCAGCTCGCACCCGCTGTTCTGCTCCGGTGTCGGGCTTCCATCCGAGGAAGTCGTTGTCGGTGCGGGCCAGGCGCTTTCCGATATTGCGCACGGCGGCAGCAAGTTGCTTGTCGGAGAGGGACCGGACGGGCTCGGCCTGGATGAACTCGACTAGTTCGTCGGCCGTGGCGGCGGCCGGGTGCACGATGTGTGGCGGCTCTGGTTCGACGGCAGGTTGAGGCACGGCGGAGGCCAATAGATCGGCCATGATGTCGGCGTTGCGCAGGCTCCATCGTTCGATGCCATGTCGTTGGGCGAGCATTCCCTCGATCCGGAACAGCCGGCCCTCGATGCTGAGGTGGCGTGCGCGGGTCTCGTTGAGGGTGTCGATGTCGAGTTGCTGGGCGGCCATCCGGACGCGTTCGATGTCGGTGTCAGTCACGAGTCCGCCGGTGGTGGCGGCGATGTCGTCGACGGCCGTGCGGGCGGTGACGAGGTCGTCAAAGACGGAGTCGGCGAGGGCGCTTGCCGAGTCTCTCCACAGACCCATGGTGCGCTCGAGCGGTTCGAGTTGGGCGATCGCGGCCTCGTCGTTATCGCGCTGCGCTGCAGCGAGTTTGTCAGCGATGTCGGTGTAGGCACGGCCGGCTTCCTCGGCGTCTTCTTCCAGTTCTGCCCATCGGGCGTGCACGCGGTCGGCCGCCAGGACGGCGGGGCGTTGGGCGTCGAAGCGGGCCCGCATATCAGCTACTAGGGGCCCGGCGGCGCGTTCATGTTCACCCATCTGGGTGATGTCGAGAACCTCGGCGCGAAGGGTATCGATCTGTTGACTCAGTTCGCGGAGTTGGTGGGTCAATTCCAGGTGATCGGCCAGGAGTTCGGCCGCGGAGCGGGTATCGCCCCCGGCCGGAGGGCGCGGCGCCGTGGGGAGGTGGTCCTCGAACGGGAGATCACGGTAGGGCGGTTCCTCCTCGGGTTCGTAACCAGGTTCGGGGGGTGCTCCGTCCTCCAGGAGCGCGGCCAGGTAGTCGGCGTCGACTGGCGGGTCGACGTGTTCGTCAGGTGCGGGTGCATCCGCGTAGTCGTCGAGGGCGGGGTCGGGGTACTGGTCATCTTCAACGAGACCGGCTGCGACCACGGCGGCTTCTTCGGCCTCTGGATCGAGGCCTTCCTCGGGGAGCGGGATGTGGCCGTAGGCCGCTGCGTTGTGGGCGGTCAGTAGGTCCACGCGCCAGGTGAGCAGCCGGGCGTACTCATCGGCTCGCACGTGGGTGCCTTCGCCGCCGGCGTGGAGCAGTTCGTCGGCAGTGCTCAGTAGGTCGCGGGGTGTCCAGGTCCTCGGGTCGGCGGCGTTGATGGCGGTGACCAGACCGGGCCAGGCGGGGTCAGAGATGACGATGGATGCGGTGTGTTCACCGAGCACGGCAGCCACGTCGTTGATCCAGTCGGGGCGTAGGCCAGCGGTGTTGGTGGCATCGAGCGTGGCTGGTGCCAGTACCCCGGACAGTCGCCACCATAGGGCGGCGGCGGGTGTTTCGGTCGGCAGCGGGCCCTGTGCGGCGGCGTCGGTGACCAGCGCACGCACGTCGAGCCCGGCGCGGGCGGCCAGGGACAGGTGTTGTGCGAGTTCGGGCCAGTACGGGTCGCGGGTGAGGTGGCGGTCGACACTGGTGGCCAGGGTGGTCCAGCGCTCGTCGGTGCTGGCGGTGACGACTGTTTCGGCGCGGCGGGTGAGGTTCTTGTGGGCGCGGGCGGGCGCGTGGGCGAAGGGTGCGGGTCCGGCGGGTCGACGGTCGGTGTCGGGGACGTCGTTCGCGTGACGGAACACTGCGAGGTCAGCGACGAGCTCGCCGTCGGCGGCCGCGGCTACATAGGGCCGCGCCCAGGCCGGGGCGTCGGTGAGGGTCCAGGTGTGTGCGTGTTCGCGGACGCCGTCTGCCAGTTCGGTTACTCGTTGGGCTCGGCCAGATAGGTACGGACCCCACGTGTGATGTTTGGCGAGCGCGGCGGGAATCCCGGTGAGCCAGCTCAGTGGTCCCACGCCGCCGGAGTGTGATCCGCTGGTATCGAGTCGCCAGTCCAGGACGGCGGCCACATCGTCCGCTGTGTCGAGTTCACGGTGTGCTGCTGCGTTTTTCAACGCGGTCACGGGGTCACGGCCGTGTGCGGCGATGATGGCCAAGTGTTTGCGTAGGACCGGCCATGCGGGTTCGTCGGTGAGTCCGTCGTAGACGGTGTTGGCGGCGGCGTCGATGGTCGCCATGGTCTCTGGGCCGGCGTAGTTTTCGGCGGCAGACCCGACGGCGTCGAGGTAGGCGGCGGCGGCGAATCCGAGTCGCTGAGCGGGGTCGAGTGCTTCGCGTGCACTGGTGGTCGCCGAGGTTTGCGCGCCGTCGCGGTCGAGTACTCCGCCGAGAAGTTCGATGGCGGTTTGCGGGTTGAGTGCTTTGGGGGTGGTGACCTTGTGCGGATCAGCCTCGGCGGTGGACAGGTAGATGTCGTTGCTGTGACGCCCACGGGTCATGGCGACGTAGAGCAGTTGGCGAGAGAGTCCGTCGGATCCGATGACGTGGCAGGTATCAGCTGTCATGCCCTGGGCGGCGTGGATGGTTGAGGCGTAGCCGAGGGTGACGTTGTCGCGCACATAGTCTGCGGGGAGGACGATTTCGCGGCCCAGGGTGTGGTGTTTGGCGCGGATTTGTCCGGTGGCGCTGACCTCGAGGACGGTCCATCGGTCGCCGTTGCGGACCCAGTCGGTCGCCGACAGTCGTAGGTTTCGTTTGTTGCGGCGGGTGCAGATGGTGTCGCCGGCCGAGGCTTGAAGACCGTCGGCCAGATCGGCGATCGGGCCGACGGGGGTGCCGCTGCTCGCGGCGAGGCGATCGGCTCGCGCACGGGCGTTAAGTTCGTTGACTGTTTCGCGGGTGGGCGCGAGCATCACCGATTCGCGTCCGCTATCTCGGTCCGCGCTCCAGGCGGTGTAGGCCTGATCGGCGGCGGCTGCGTCGGCGGCGGTGTGGATGCGGTGGTGGTCGGCGTAGTAGCCCAGAGCGGCCCGTTCGCCATCTCGAAGGGCCAGGGAGGCAGACCCTTCGGCGGGATCGGAGAAGCGGACGACTTCGGTCAGGGTGACTGCACCGGTCTGCAGCGCGACGTCGCGGAGCACGCCGCCGGCGGAGATGGACGCCAGTTGCTGGTCGTCGCCGACGAGCCGCACGCTGCCCCCGCGGGAGAGGACATGGGCGATCGCCACGTCGAGGTCGGGGGTGCCGGCCATACCGGCTTCATCGACCACCAGCAACGTGTCCGGGCCGATGCTGCGGTACCAGTCGGGGCGCGTGGCTGGTCGTATGGTGCCCTCGCGGAGCCCTTGTTGCGCCGCATCGGCGCGGCGATTGAGGTCTTTGTCGAGCAGTCGTCGCCATCGGGGAGTGGCAGCCAGTTGTTCTTGGTCGGTGAGCCATTGTTCGTCGCGGGCCAACGACACCAGTTTGGCCAGGGTGTCGGTTGGCGTTTGGAGTTCGTCGCGCAGCACCGCGGCGGCAGCGGCGGTCGGCGCCATTCCCACTACGGTTCCGCCACTTGCTTTCCAGGCGCTCGCGAGCACTCGCATCGCGGTCGTCTTTCCGGTTCCCGCTGGTGCGAGCGCCACCTGCACGCGGCGGCCAGAGGTCGCCAACTCACGCACCAACGCGGCTTGCCCGGTGTTGAGCGAGCGCCCGTTCGCGGTCTGCTCGAGAAGCGCCAGATCGACGTCGACTCCCTCGATAGTGCGGCCGTCACGCTGGCGGGCTGCGGCCACGATGCGTTGCTCGGCCGCCACGATGGCCTCGCTGGTGAACAGTTCGGTGTCGTGGGTGGTGTAGACCGATGCGCGGCCGTGACTGCGGTTGCGGCGCAGCATGTCCGGTTCGTTCATCTCTCCGTCGAGGCGGGTGGAAGCCAGGGAAATGCTGTGTCGTTCACCGGTTGCCGCTGTCACGATCTGCTCTACCGCCTCGTCGAGCAGACCGACCGTAAGCGGCGCTCCGAGTTTCATGACCGGTTTGCCGGCACCTGAAGCCGCGGCGAGGTCCGGTATTCCGGCGCGCAACAAACGCTCGGCTTCGGCCCGCAGGTGCGGTGGCTGCCACGTTGCGCGTTTCTCGGCCACGACACCGACAATGTGTTCGGCGCAGCGGTCGATCTCACCGGGTGTGAGCGGGTCATTGCGGACTGCGGCGGTGCCGCTCAGTGCACGCTCCACCATGGTCGACAACGCGCTGTCGCTGCCCAGAATGCGGATGGCTTCGCGTCGCCAGGCGGTGCGTTGCTCGGCGTGCGAGCGGGGTTCGTGCTTGCGGTCACGGGTGGCCAGAGTGGCTCGCTGCGCCAGGTCGAACGCTTCGGTGGACGTGGGTTCTCGGCCGTGGTCGGATTGGAACGTGGTGGACAGTTCACCGATCATCTCTTCGATGGCGGTTCGTCGCGACGACCAGGAGGTCATCAACCCGGTGTTAATTCCGACGATTTCGCGGACCGGGCGCTTGCCTCGATCAGCTGGTTCAACTTCGGCGAACGAGACTCCGAGCAGGTCCGACAGGTGCGCTTCGAGGCGGGTGTTGTAGCGCTCGGAGGCAGAGACGATGGCCTTGTGCAGCGGGCGGCCATCGATGGCCATCCACCGGGTGATGCCGTCCGCGCCAGTGACTTGCACCTTGTTGCTGACGGTGACGTGGGTATGTAGGTCGGGGTCGCCGGCGCGGGAGTCTCGGTGGGTGAAGGCGGCAGCGATCAGGCCGTGGCAGTCGACTTGCTGAACCCCTTTGGTGCCCAATCGTGAGAACAGGGCGTGGTTCTCGATGAAGTCGACGGCGTCGTTCACGGCCCGCTGGTGGGCTTGTTCGACCTTCTCCATCACCTCTCGTGGCGCGATCGCCCACAGGGTGGAGACGGATTTGACGGGGGAGAAGGTCAGGTCGTATCCGGCGACGCCGGACTGCTTGGGGCGGCTGATTCGGGCGAGATAGCCCGAGAGTTCGCGATCGTCGGCAGGGTCTCGGCCGTGCTCGGCACTGAACATTTCCCGCGCCAGAGTGGTCCGGAACTGTGCCCGCACCTCGTCGGGGATGGGTGTGTTCCATCGCTCGCCGCGCTCAATGTTGTAGTCACTGAACCGCTTTGCCAGCTCCACACGGAACTCGGGTTCCTTAGTGTAGATCGGGAACAGGGCACCGAGTTTGGAGGCCTCTGTTGCCACTTTCGCCGACGAACCAGCTTTGATGTACGCCTTCTCGATCTCGTCGGCGTTGGGGTGCCTGCCTTCGCCGAAGAGCGCTTTCATCTGTTCGGTGGAGACCACCGAGTCCGCTTCGACCGACCAGGCTGCGGTGTGTTCGAGCGTGCGCCCTGCCCCACATGTCGACAGGCCAGTCAGGCCAGATCCCAGCCAGCGACCGGGCGACTCGCCCTTGGCGCTGTAGTAGTCCGCGAGCGACACGTGGCCCTTGTCGGTGGCATCCATCGCGGCGACCTGACGGGTCAGGTACTCGTAGCCGGTCCCGGCCGTGAGCTTGTGCATGGACATCGCCACGCCCCGACCGTAGAGGCGATCTGGCAACGATGAGGGGTTCGTTATCGTTTCGTGACCTTAGTGCAAGAGGTGTGTGATGTTTGGATTGGGGTTTAACGGGGCTGGCTATGGAAGGAAGGGGGCAGGTGGGGAGATGGCGGTCGGGAATGCGGGAATGGATTGGGGGGGGCAGG
>NZ_BDAP01000011.1 GCF_001598915.1 Williamsia muralis NBRC 105860
GTGAGGTTCCCCCCGGATAGTGGAGGGTGGTTACGCGGCCTGAAGGGCCGCGGTCAGTGACATCTCGTAGTTAATGGGACTGAGCATCCCAATCGTTGAGTGCCTCCGTCGAGTGTTGTAGTAGTTGAACCAATTGTCAACCGCAGCAACCAATTCAGTCTCATGCACGTAGCTGTTGCGGTAGTAGTGCTCGTGTTTGAACGTCGACCACAGACTCTCGGCGCCGGCGTTGTCCCAGCACACCCCGGTCCGTCCCATCGACCGGAGCAGACCGTACTTCCCGCAAGCCTTCGTCATCAGCGTCGATGTGTATTGAGATCCCCTGTCCGAGTGCATGATGATGCCCTTGGTCCGGCCACCGCGGGTACGAGCAGCCATGTCAACCGCATCGGTCACCAGGTCAGCACGCATATGGTCAGCAACAGCCCAGCCCAACGCCCGCTTCGAATGCTCATCTTTGATCACGCACAGATACATGTCTTCGCCGCCGCAGGTCAGGTACGTGATGTCCGACGTCCACACCGCATCGATGCGACCCTGGTCGAACATCCGGTTGACCAGATCCGGCGGGAACGTCGCGAACGGATCCACGATCGTCGTCGGAGGCGAAAAGCTACGTGGACTGATGCCAGCCAGACCCCGCTCGGCCATGATCTTCGCGACGGTCTTCTCGGTCACGAACTCGCCCCGCGCGCGCAACTCAGCGGTGATCCGCGGCGACCCGTACACGCCGTAAGAGTCTTTGTGGATCGAAGCTATCCGCACCGCCAACTCCTCCCGACGCTGCCGCTGTATCCCCAATTCCGTTGTCACAGTTGACTTCAAGTGCCGATAGTAACCCGATGCCGACACACCCAGCAGGGAGGCCATGCGGCTGATCGCTGTGGTGGCGCACTCCGTGGCCATCAACGCGTACTTCTCTACCGTTGATGGTTCGCCGCGAAGTACGCCGACGCTTTTTTTAGGAACGCGATGTCCTTCTCCTGATCGGCGACCTGCCGGCGCAGCCGCGTCAGCTCGTCGCGCTCAGCAGCGTTCAAAGGCTCCTCACCCTCTCGCTGCGCCGCATCCAGGCGCCGGCGCTCATCAGCGACCCACCGCCCCAGCAGGCCTTCGTTGAGGCCGAGATCGCGTGCGACCTCGGCAATGGATCGACCAGAATCGATCACTCGATGCGCAGCATCGACCTTGTACTCGGTCGTAAACGACCGACGCTTCCGCGACATGTGAACATCCTCCCAGCGGAACCTGTGATCCCGCTAGCTCGGTGTCCACTACCTGGGGGGAACCTCATTGGTCGGAAAGCGGCCGTAGCGGACCCGCTCAGGTGCTGCGATAGGCAGTGCGATGGCGGCGGGGTAGATCTCGGCGGGCCGTGGCCCACGTTTTCGTTGCTTACCTCTACGCTTACGCCAAGCAACTTCTTGATTCCACCAGTCGCGAACCGCTCTCTCCCAGCGATGGCGATGTATACGTCGGGTCATGACGCCCGCGACGTCAAGCAACTGACTACTTAGAGTCCAGTTGGGCCACTCCACGAGAAGGCCCAACCGTTGCATTCGGTCCAGCCAACGAGACACCACCACGCGTCCGTACCCCGTACGCCGAACAACGTCCTCCACGGTGCCCACCCCTAGCCCCCAGGCACGGTGGATTTGTTCAGCCGCACCTCCAAGACCACCATTCCAAACCCAAACGTCCCTTTGAGCGTGCTGGAGACGTTCTGTAAGCCCAGATCCGTAGGGGCGTGATTCCACTTGTGTTGCAGCTGTGGATAGTGGGGGACGATTCAACCTCCACGTTGCTGAACAGGTGCCCTCCGCTTCAGCGGTTCTTGTAATCCAACCTTGGGCCTGGAGACGATGCAGTGCACGACAGGCCGTTGCGGCGTGCACGTTCGCACCTTCTGCTAGGCGTCTAACGTCGATGTTAATCGTAGTGCTATGCGCCGAAATGCAAACGGAGAGAAACGCACACAGCACTCGCTCGGCGCTGGCGCCGCCGGGAGCTGACCATCGAGCAGGCCATCTCAGAAGTGCACTCTCTGCCTCAGCGATGGCGCCGCTGACAGAATCATCCGACACCTCATAGGCTGTTCTAGGCCAGGCTGTTTGTGCCGCTACAGCTAACGCTTTGTGCCACTGCTTGATAGCTCGGCCGGGGTTGCTCTCGTAATCCTCACGCAGTCGAGTCAGTCCTGGCCTTCGAATCTGACCAACGACGTCAGTCCAACACCACCCGCTGGCAGCCATGCCTAACAGAACTCTCCACGCCACGGATGACCGATCGCAGGATGCCGTAAGGGGGTCGTTGAGTAGCTGCGCAGTCCCCCCAGTCAGAGGAGTGCGAACTCGGTCTAATCTCTGGGCGGGACCCGAACCGGTCGTGCTAATTCCGAGCGCCTTGTGCGGCGCGTGCTCCCGAGGCGTGGGCCGCGTCGGGAAGCGAGCGTGCAGCCAATCGACGACTTCCACGGGTGGTGCATCTCGATCCATTGCCAATAGAGCTGCGTCGAGGTCATCGGCCCGGAGAAGCGGTTCTGCACAGCCTCCAGCGCGGTGCGCTGAGCCAGGGATCCGGACGGCGCCGGTTGCCGGGTTGCAAAGGGGAGTGATATCGAGAGTGGGTAGGTGGGACCTAACGGCTCGAGCCAAGGCAGCAACTGATTGAGCATCTGCGCCGTATTGCAATCGAACCCAGACATGGATGCCGCCGGCAGGGCCGGACCGCACAGTGAGGTGCGGAACGCCTAGCTCCTCGAGCACCCTGGCCATGACCGAAGCATCGGCGTCGACTGCATCTCGTCCGTACCGGCCGACGTCGAAGTCGAAGGCTAGGAGCTGAAAGACCCCAGACCTGTCTGCTAAATAGCTAGCGGTCGGAATGTCTGACAGTGAAATTGGCCAGGACGAGGAGCGGTAGGAATGATCTTTGTCGACGTCGAGCCTCACCGTTGCGCGTGGCGACCAACGCCGCCACCACGCCAGAAGTGATAGACACGAGGAAGCGGGCCTATCAAGGGTTCGACTGTGCGACACGCGGGGTGTAGGGATTGCGGGCGCTTTCGGGCGCGAGCTACCCTGAGACCTGTCAGGCAAGACAGTCCCTTCGGGGAATGGCGAGACCCGCGAGACGAGCGCTTACTCGACCTCGTATGCCAGATCAAGAGCCCTCCGGCTGGTACCCGGGGGGTTCTTATCGTTTGGGCCCGCGCTACGGGGCGTTCATGAGTTCGTTAAGTGAGCGGGTAGGACTCCGATCGTTCGGCGCATACAGGCTTGGCGATGGCGGTCGCCAATGTTGCCAGCCGCGAAAACTCGGCCGAATTACAACGATGTAAGTATATCGTCGAGCTTTACGCGCATTTTTAACTCGGCCGATGCTGGCGAGTCGACCGCAAGTCCGGACTACCGCTACGCAAAGATGCAGGTCACACGCAGTGCGCCTGGTGCATTTTTGCGCTAATTATGAGACAATAAGATGTGGAACGGACCCCTGGCACCCGGCGTGTAGCCGAGGCTGTCCCAACCACACGTGGCCTTGAGAACGACTCGGGACGCGCACCGGTTGTCACTGCCTACTGCGCAAGACCTCAGTGCCGCAAAGAATTTCGGCGAACTATGGGGCGCGGGCGGCCGCGGACGTACTGTTCGAGCGAATGCCGGCGAGAGGCCGAAGGCGACGCGCGACGGCTTACTGCGCAGATCGAACACCATCGGACCATGGCCGACATGCTCACACGCGACCTCGCCGCTTTCGATCTTGATACTGCACCAGCCGCTCCCAACCACGCCGTAGCTCCAGGTATCGAAGTCGCGGTGGCGCGAGCCGAAGGAGTCTTGCTCGGGCTTAACGATGGGAGCACATTGGCGACGGAGTTCAACCGACTGTTAGAGGCCGTCCGCAGCGCGGCAATACCGCAGGATCAGCAGCATCGGGCTTCTTGAGGTCCGTCCCCGTTTCGTCCACCTGGTGGTGCGTACCCAGCGAAGCCGTCGACCCTGTCGTTAAGCAGGTACAACGTACGTCCAAGCTAGGGCGCCGCAGCCAAATGATCGGCCTGCCTGTCAGCTAACGCTCGAGCCATGCAGTTCTTCACCTTTCTCCGTGACTGCAGCGAACCGCGACGTCGCCGTAGGGGAGTAGCCACCCGTGATCATCGCAGGCGTCGCATAGCAACACGCCTCGACGGCGAACTTCGTATTCTTCTTGCCGAGCGTCATCCAGAGCAGCAGGTCGGTTGTTGAGGTCACCATGGCGATTCAAGATGCCCGCAAGCAACAAAATCGGCCGTTTCGGGTCGTGGGCGACCCAGTTGCCGTTACCGGGAAGCGTGTGGTCGCGAAGCAACTGATTGAGGTCGCGGTCAGTCCAACCGTATGCCGCTGGTTTCGCCAAGACATGTGACCAGGCCGCAGGGGTATACCGCCGAGCCCACTGCGGCGTACGCGCATTGCTTCGCCATCTTGAAGCGAGCAACAGGCCTCTGGTGTCCGGTTTGCGCCGTGACGGTGGGGTTCTTGTAGTTGCTGGGTCGCGCGTAGCGCGGCGTTGTTGCTCTCCAGCATTGCTGGATGGGGTTAGTAAGTTCTTCGATACGTGAGATGAGCGCCCTAAAGGGCGCCCTTCGGGATGGGGTGCCGCAGTTCTATTACCTGCGCGTTTATCCACAACTTGCGCACCGTGCAGTGCGTACACCGAGGCCCATCCACGACCTCGGTCTCCGACTCGGTACGAGGCGAGTCGCTCATCAAGCGTTCGCTGACGGCCACGCATGACTTCGGTGGCAACGCCAATCAGCCGCATCACTTTGCGGGCGCGCTGGACGGTGCGTTCGGCGCACCCGCTTATTGCAGCAACCCGCGCGACAGTAGGCCGGCAGTTACGGCCGGTGCGATAATCAGCGTGAACGGCATGGGCGGCCGCCACCTTGGTCAATACAGCAAGAGAAATGCCGTTCTTTGGGCCACCGAGGTGCGGAAGCACCCGCGCATAGTGCTGCGCGTACGCAATCGGCAGCGTCCACCTCAGCCAATGTTCGTCGCGATTCCAGCACGGAACACCCGCATGTGCATAGTCGCCGAGATCAAGAGCGATGGGCTGTAGCCCAAAGCACCCAAGTTTTCGAAGACGCACGGGGGCTGTGGTGCTCCGACCACGTCTGGGCCGCACCGGGCTGGACCCGCAGTAACGGCGGACCAGAAGAAAAGAGTCGGATTTTGTATCCGACACGCTATGTGCAGGGATTGCACGCGCCAGAGGGTGCGCGCTACCCTGAGACCTGTCCGACAAGACAGTCCCTTCGGGGAATGGGGCGGTTTCGCAACCGTCCTGACCCAGAGTTGGCGCTCTGAGTTCAAAACCTTGAGAAGCCCTCTGGCCCGCCAGCCAGGGGGTTTCTTAATTTGTTGCGAAAACCCGCCGTGTGAAGTTGTGTGGTGTTCCTATGCCGTTAGGCCGTCAGAGGCAGCTGCCCCTCCTTCACTAGGTCGGGGCCGACCTTGAGATCAGATCGACCAGCGATGTCGCATAATAGGTCCGCTACATACCTGCTGACCTGGCTGTATCCGGCGTGCGCTGCAAGTTCGGGTACGTCCACAGGTTCAGGGACGCGCACCATGTGTTCCTTGCGCTTTCCGAGATTCGGTTGAGCCATTCGGTGACCTTCCTTCCTTGCAGCCCGGCCAGCGGAGCACGTTCATAGTCGCGCAAACCTGTACCAGTAACAGGTAGCGACACGCCTGTAACAGAAACAGATTCCCCGAAGGTTCTCCGTTGGAGAACACTGCACCGACAGATCTTCCGTGCGGCTGGCTGTGAAGGTTCAGCGTGCCGATTGCACGAAGATCGCTACCACAGCCTCAAATCGCCATCACGCGCTCGAGAAAGTCGACCTGTGCCGCCATCCAAGCCGATTCGTGCACTCCGTTCTCTAGCTCGAAATGGCCAACAGGAAGCGTTTTCACCTCGCACGTGGGCGCCGCAGCTACCACCTCGTCAACCAGATAGCCCGGGGTCATGGGATCGTCTTCGCCAACGCAAAGAAGTAGTGGGGGAGCGCCCGCAGCGTACTCAGCCGGCCGATAGCGGACAAGATCAAGTAATACTCCAGCCGAAACCTTGTTGCACCAGGAGGTCCCGTCGAAAAGCCGCGAAACCCTTTCTGGCTCTGCGTTAGTCATAGCAGCGGTGCTTCCTACCGCGCCAACGAGCGGAATGTAATGAGGCTCGAGCCGGAGCGCTCGCCGGATCCGATCTGACACGGCCGCTGCGGCGAAACGCATTGTCCCCGGGAGGCCTGACTTGCTCGCGACTCCGACGAAGGGTAGCTGCGCAACAACGCCGCGCACGGGGTGCCTGCTCGCAGCGGCGATCGCGTGAGCACCGCCTAGCGATGTACCCCATAGCGCCACACGATTGGCGTCCACGCGAGAGTGTCTCGCCACCGCCTTCACGGCCGCGACGACCTCTTCAATTTGGAGAGCTACCTCTGCAACTTGGCGTGGAGAACCGTCGCTGTCGCCGAAGGAACTGTAGTCAAACGCGAACACCGCAAACCCAGCTGCATTGAATCCTCGAACGGCACTCTGAACTACGGGACCGTCGCGGGTGCCGCCCAGCCCCGGGCAGACGACAACTGTCAGCCCGTTCGCCTCGTCGATAGCCGGGGCGGTGAAAACACCCCGGCAGGTCGACCGCTCCGTTGAGAACTCAATGGTCTGTTCTGTTTTACTCACCGACTCACCCCCTGCCGGGAGCGGGTAAGATCCGCCGCTCTGCGGAACCAACCCGCCACACGAAACTGGACATTCCTTACTGCTAGCGAACCGCCACCAATCTCTTTCAGACACTGGTCATCTCGATCGTCGCACTGCGACATGTCATTTGCCACACCGCCCCTTCAGAGTAGGCGCGACACCCATTGGTCTAACTGCACGAGTAGCGGACGGACGCGCGCCGAATGCATCGCCGAATAGAATCGGGCGCACGGCTCGGCAGGCGGCCTTCCACCCATGTGTCGGTAATGAGAGTCGGCCCGAAGGTCTACCTTGTTGTTGGCAGATCGGAAGGCGAAGCTGCAGCACGGGACGAGGCTAACAGTTTCAATGCCTACTGTCATCCGTACAACACCTATAGAGTCATCACAACACAAGTATTGCGCTACACAAAGGGGCCTTTATGACGGACTTTGAGGTAGGAAATATCGCTGCAACTGCAGTTCTGACAGCGAAGATGCGTGCGTTGGAGACTGATCGGCCTGAGCCACTTATTTCAGATCCCTACGCGGCGTGTCTCGTTGAGCACTCGGGTCTGGACATGGCATCGGTGCAGCTGGAGCAGATGACGGGCCAGCGCCTGTTCGAGTCGAATATCGTGCGCACCCATTTTCTGGACACGTCGCTGCAGGCCGCGATTGCCGGCGGGGTGACCCAGGTCGTGATCTTGGGTTCCGGTTTGGACACCCGGGTCGCGCGCCTTGAGCTGCCCTCGCAGTGCGTCGTTTTCGAGATCGATCAAGCGAACGTGATCGCTTACAAGAAGCGGGTGTACGCCGAGGAAGGTGTTGTGGTGCCAGCCGACTGGCGGCCGCGTAGTGGCGACCTGGAAGGGGACTGGATCGGGGAGTTGACCACCGCGGGGTTTGACCCCGAGGTGGCGACTGCTTGGGTGATCGAGGGGGTGCTGTTCTATTTCTCCGATGACGTCGTCGCAAAGCTGATTCAGACGGTTTCGGACTACAGCGCACAGGGCAGCCAGCTACTTGCGGTCCACTTCGGCGCGGGGGCTCTCGTTGAAGCCCAGACGCGCGAGATGGCCGCAGCAGCAACCAATGCCGGCGGGTACGGGTTCAAGTCGATTGTCGCTGAGCCGGTTGGCTGGTTGGACGAATACGGCTGGGATGTTGAGGCTGAAACCTTCGGTAGTGCCGCACAGCGCTTGGGACGCACTATTCCCTACGACATCGAGGAGACTCCCGGCCAAGAGATTGCTTGGCTCATCAAGGCTGTTAAGCGATAGAGCCAGTGGGCTGGTCGTCGGCGGGGCGACCAGCCTTACGGTCGGCCGCGTTGCGGGCATCGGCCAGCTCCACTTGAAGGCTGTAGGCCGACAGAGGGTCCTTGGCTGCTGTCCAACACTGCCACTGGGTGGCCGGCGGGTCGGCCATAGGCAGTGCGAACTCCGGGTACTCCTGTCGTGCCGCGAGCCAGGTCGCTGCCGATTTCCTCAGCACTTTGAAGCGCCGCACCCGGTAGGGGAGTCGGACCGCCGGGTAGATCAGGACGGTCGCCATCGCCGCGAGTGCGATGAGCAGAGCAAGTATCAGCGAGATGGTCTTGACGTGCTCGGTGTACCAGTTGTCTTCGATGTCGAGCTCGGTCATCGCGAGATCGACAATTTTGTTGACCGTGTAGATGCAGGCCAGTGCTGCGGTCGTCGCCCAGCCGCTCAGCGTGAGCGCGAAGGGACCACTTCGCACTACTCGGACAGCCTGAACGGCAAGTGCGGCGTTGAGAGCGCCCGCAAGCCCAACTGATCCGAGGAACACACCCCAATACATCCAGACCGACCAAGTGAACGGGATGTCGGTGGTGATGTAGGAGCTGGGGATATCAGCAATCGGTGAGATCACATACGCGATGAACATCGCGCCAGCGATGGCGGCCTGGGCGATGAACCAGGGCCGGTAGGCCACTGGCCGACCTGTGAGCGCGAGCATCAGGACTACCGCCGGAACGGTCGCGCATGCAGCGAGCGACATTCCAACAAATGTCATGACGTTCGCCAGGCCAGTGACAGTCTTTAAGGCCGGGTTGATGACGTCGTCGGTGATGACCGGGGTGCGAGCGAGTTTTGCCAGCCCCACCAGCAAACACACTTGGGTGTAGGCCCAGTAGGTCGGCGTCGATTGTGCCGAGCCGTTTCGGATTCGCACTACGCCCACTGCCACCAGGAGTAGGCAGATGCCGGCGGTCAATACAGAGATCATCCGGTTCTCCGGTTCACGGTCACGGCCAGCCGAATGTTTGAGCGGCTTTCTCGAGCATCCGCCGCTGGGCTGCGGTCGCGTTCGCGGGAATGATGGTGTCGCGGTACTCATCTGCGCGCGCGATGAGCAGACGAGCGAACCACTCGGCCTGCAGTTCGAACGGGTGCTCATAGTTGGACCGAGCGAGAGAACACGGCAGCGTGAGCACGTTCGCGACGATTCGCGCTGGCATCAACGGAAACAGCGATGCGAGGTAGCTTTCGCGTTCCTCGGCAGAAAGCGTGTGTTGCAGCAGAATGTGGCCGAGTTCATGTCCGATGGCAATCTCCCTGGGCACGCCAGTGAGATCTGGACGGACATACACCTGGTCGCTGTTCGCAGTCGGCACCCACGCCGCGGAGCACTCGTCGACAAGATCAGGTGGCAGATCGTGCAGGGTTATGGGTCGGTCACGCTCAAGGGACAGCGTCGCGATCGCTGCCTCGATAGTCCACGGCCGACGGAACGGTACTTGCGCAACGGCGGCCGCGGCCACCGTCTCCGGATCAGACGCCGTCATCGAGAGAGTTGTCAGGGTTGGCCAGACGCGCGAGTGCACTCCGGGCCTTGTCACTCATGGGCTTCTCGGACGCGCGTAGCGCGATAAGACCGGTGGTGTTGTTCGCAATGAGGAGGAAATTCTCAAGTTGAAGGGCATATGGCGTGTAGACGTCAGGGTTGTCCGAGACCAAGTAGGCAGCTGCCTCGCCATCGAAGCCGAACGAGACAGCCAAGGCAGTGCGTTCTTCCAGGGAGGGGAGTGCCTCTCCGGCAAACCACCGGTCCACTGTGTGGCTGTCGATGTGGCGATGCAGCCTGTCACTGAGGGTGCGGGACAGTTCCGCGCTAGTTTTAGGTTGCTCCCCGACATAGTTAGCCAACTCGCGCAGTCGGCTGATGCGGACCTCGAGCGGCAGAGTCGTAGACATGGAACCCCCTCCTAGTCGTTCTCCTGACGCAGCATAATCGATCGCCGCTTAGCCCTCCACCGCGCCGTAAAGACATCAATGAGGCCTTTTTCATCCTCCGGAAGCATGCCGGCGAGCCACCGTCGGTACAACTGATCGACACGAGCAGGGTCGCCCGCGGGTGCGAGCGGGGAATTCAGATGCGCGCGAAAGGTCAGCTCGATCGCCGGCGCAATCGTCGCACCAGGTCCGCCCACACGCTCGAGTACTTCGGTGGCGTAGATAGCGGTCAAACGCTGAACACACCTCCGCAAAGCCTCATGCGTATCGGGCGAAGGGGAGCCAATCGCTCCATCAGCCGCACGAACAATGTCTCGAACGATCGCCACGGGCATTTCAATCGTGGTGAACGACAGCGCATCTGTTAACTCGAGCGTTTCATTGTCAACGGGAGCACCGGACGAGGATGTGCCGCCGTGAAGCATCTTGGCGGCCGTGCCTTCCGGCCATTGCAGCCCCTTGTCCAGGCGCCGCAGGGTTGTCGGCCTCGGCTCGGTTGTTTGAGCATCGGGGTTTTCGATCCGCGCCATCGTAGTGTCGGCCGGACCGCCATTTCCGTGCACCTCTGCGCGCGTGAGGGCGAGCGCGCGACGCCGTTCTAGTACGGCCTTCGCAAGGCGCTGCAAGCGTTCTAAATCACCCGGCATGATCGAAACCGTATCCCAGCTAAAGGCCGCCTCGAAGCCAAGATCTGACGTGTTTGGGGCCGCTTTGGGTTCCGAATCGTCTATTAGAGGGAACATCGCCGTTTTGCTCCTAGTTTTGCAGTCCTTGCAACCACCATATGATTGGCTTACAGTGCCTTTATAACGTACGAGTGGTACTCAAAGAGTGGACCGTGTGCGCTATGCTACTGCCAGCAACTGCGAACGGGGAGGTACGACGTTGCTACCGACTACGGACTTCACTGCGTGCCCGGGGGGCCCGGTCTCGCGCTCCGGCTTACGCCCGTCAAGTACCGCATCAACGCCCAGACGCCACTCGGCGTACTAGTGGCGTCCGTCGCGGGAGATAGTCCTGCCATAAATCGCTGGTCGCGAGCCGACCGCCGGGTACCGCAATTCGAAAGACGGAGCCACGGATGAACATTCGCCGCGGGCGGCCACCTGACAGACCGGGGGGCCCTGGGAGAGGCCAAGATTTGCCGTCCAACCTCTCCCAGGGCGAAAAGGCCCTAACGAGTGCTCAAGATTTGCCGTCCAAGCACTCACAAGGCCCCCACTGTCCAGCCGCTGATTTTGTGCCCACAGAGCCGAACGTCCCCAGCTTAGGCGTTATATCCAAGCCTGCCTCGAGGATTGGCTGCCCGGCGCAACCTGTGGGCTTCATCTGTCTTCCCCATCGCGAGGAAGCTGCTGCCCCGACCTGTCCCCTCGGTCACACGGTTGAACGACTCCACATCCCTTGATGCATCGCTAATACCGCGATGCCTCGCGGAGATCTACAAAGCCCCTCAGTTTGTTCACGTCGAAAGGAAATGCCTTGCCATATAACGCCGTTCATACTCCTCGTCACGCCTTGCCAGCGCGTGGCAACAGCTTCACCCGCTCGTTGGAGGCCACGTCGTTGGCGTCGCGGCGGGTGATCGCGGCCGCGATCGCGACGGCTGCTGTGGTCAGTTGCGGTACCGCCGCTGCCGGGGGAGCGTTCGCCGAGCCCGGCGGCCAGGGCGGGGTGACTGTGCCTCCGTCTGGAGGCCCCGGCCAGGGCGGTGTTACCGCCGCACCGCCGGCACCGGCCGAACCGGTCGCCCCCGTGTTTGATGACGGCCCCGGCTCCATCCCTGACCCGGTATTTAGTGCTCCGCCGGTGTACGAGGGAACTCCTGAGGACTCGTCGTACGATCCGTCCTACTACCAAGCGCCGCCGTCGTATTCGACGATCTACAGCCCGGTCCCGCAAGGACCGATCCACGCACCCGTGGCCACCAAGCCGGTCCGGCCGATTCTGCCGAAGCCAGGCAACGTCCGGGTCGGCAACATCACCGCCCCGCAAGGTGTGCTCTCCGATGCCGACACCCGCTCGATCAATCGGTGGTCTGCCTACGGTGAATCGGAGTTCGCTCGCGCGTTAATCTCGGTGGGGGTGCCTGCTGATGTGGCCTCGCGGCAGGCCGCAGCGATGGCCGTGGGTGCGGGTACCGGAATGCTGATCGCGACTGTTCTGTTCGTCCCGCCGGCGACGCTGATCGGCGCACTGGCCGGGCTGGGTATCGGTGCCGCTGTCGCACCGTTCACTCCACTTCCCCCGGTAGCACCGCTGGTCGGAGCCGGCGGCGGTGCTGCTGCTGGCGCGGCCACCGGCCTCGCATTGGCGCTGACGATCGGTGGTGTGACCGGCGGAACCCTGGGGTGGCTGTTCGGTGCTGGCGATCCAGGAGCGAACGGAGATACACCGACCGCGCCGGGCACCCCGGAAAGCGAGTTGAGCAAGCCGGAGCCGCCGAATCCGGATGCCAACCAGTACGAGCTCAACGCACAGGGCCTGCCGGGCAACGGCACTGTCAACTATGTCGTCAACTCTCGCGGTGATGTCAGCGGCAACGTGAATGTCGGCCCGGTGAACGTGCCATTGGAGTGGTCAGCTGAGCAGGCCGACGCTCCGTATGAGGCGGCTGGGTTCTTGGCGCAGACCGCCCGCGACACCGTCGCTGATGTGACCGCGCAGGTCAGTACGCAGATCGAGAAGGTCATTCCCGGTGTGCGCGTGGAGTTCCCGCAGCTGATTCCGGCTGCTACTCCTGCTGTGAGCTGAGCCCGGTTCAGTAATGGCTGCGACGCGATACTCCGCGAGTCGCCGCCCCTCGGTGGGGCAGCGACCCCGATCTGCGGGCATGCCGACGGCACCGGCACCTCAGCCACGGCAGATGCGTGGCGGTCGCCGGGGCTGGCAACGCCCCGGTGCCCGCCCGGCCGCGGCCACGCCAATGCCCACAGGGACCCGGGTTCCGGCTGCTCCGGCGGCACCAGCTGCTCGGCGGCGACCACGCCCGACGGGTTCGCGACGTCGTCGGGGATCGGTCATCGTGGCCGCGGCGATCGTGGTGCTGGTGATCGTGGTGGCCGGCGGTGTGATGGTGCTGACGTCGTCGTTGTCGGTTTTGCGGTCGGACCCACCGAATGTGGACCTGCCGGCCGCCGATCAGGCGAACTGGACCACGATTCCGTCGCCGTCTCCTGCGCCGCCGCCGTCGGTCACCAATCCCGCCTGCCCCACCACCACGGTGGGCAAGGTGTCGTGGGGCCGAGATGCCGGCGGCACGAGCAACGGTGTCGACGCCATCAAGGCGTTCGACTACGGCTACTACGTGCAGCGCTCGGGCGAGGCGGCCCGCGCGGTCGTGGCACCGGATGCGGCCCTGGTTGCTGATGCGCCCACGATCCAACGGGCCGTGGACGCTCTGCCGGCCGGGACGACCCATTGCTTGGAGATCACCGACACCGGCCGCGGTGTGTACGAGGTCAGATTGGCTGAGTTCCTGCCCAATTCGGCTGCACCGAGCCTGACGTTTCAGGTGATCGAGACCGGTGTTCGTGAGGGTCGCACGGTCATCACCGGGATTCCAACAAACGTGTCGATAGGGGAGTGACCAGTGGTCACGCACACAGTCCTACTGCGAGTAGGGCGGCCTGGGAGCGGTTCAGATTGGCGTCGAGTGACGCTCCCAGGCCGCGGGTTGCCGATGTTCATCCACACGAAGCGGACGCCGATCGGCGTCCCTCAGTCTAGGCGGTAGGGACATACATGAGTCGAGCGAAGATGCGGCCACTAGTGGCTGGATTGGCGACCCTGTCGGTGACGCTGACCGTGGTGGCCACCGTGCCCGCCACCGCCAGCGCCGCCCAGCCGTCGAGCTGCACCCCGTATATGGCGTACCTGGTGCCCGGAACGTGGGAAACCACCGCCACCGCTGACCCCTCCAAACCGGCCGGGCTGCTCGGCAAGGTCGGCGCCGAACTCGAAGAGTCCTACGGTTCGCAGATCACCGTGATCTACCCGAACTATTCGGCGTCAGCGTTCGACAAAGGACAGACCTACGCCAGCTCGGAAGCCGATGGCGTGCAACGTCTTCGCGGCCTGCTCGAACAGTGCCCCGAATCGCAAAACGTGCTCGGCGGCTACTCCCAAGGCGCTGACGTGGCCGGCGATGTGGCCTGGCAGATCGGCAACGGACAAGGCCCCGTCGATCCGGACAAGATCGACGCGGTCGGCCTGGTCGCCGACCCCAAACAGGGCAACGCCCCGGTCGCCGGACCCGCCCCGACCGGTAAAGGCATCGCCGGCACCCGTCCCGGTGGTTTCGGCACACTCGCCGACAAGGTCCGCCAGGTCTGCGCACCCGGTGACCTCTATTGCTCGACGAACTCCTCCGAGCACTCCTTCATAGCCGGTCTAGGGCAGATGCTCGGATCATCGGGCAACGGTGAAACCGCACCCACCACAACCACAGTCGCCGACACCACGACCAGCACCACACCGACTACGGGTAGTGCGGTGACATCGCCGGCCGATGCTCAAGCGTTGACCAGTGACTACTCGCGCACCGATGTGCCAGGCACCGTCGGGGCGGCGACCGCGCTCAACGATCAGATCGCCGAGCTCCAGGGCCAGCCCGCGCCGGCCTCGGGCGGTCAGGCCAGCCAGATCGCCTCGCTGGCGTCGTTGGCCGGACAGCTCCTGGAAACCTTCACCGCGGTGGCCGATACCCAGCAGTGGGTGCAGACCACCCCCGGCGCAGACAAGTACCTGAGCAACGCCAAGCCTGGCACTCCTGCCGCGCAGGCGAACTCGCTGCTCTCGACGTTCAACGCGATGGACGTTCCGGCGATCCTGTCGACCACCAGCTCCATTGCGTCGTCGCTGTCCCAAGCGCTCGGGTCAAGTCCCACCGTCCCCCTCGCCGGCACCACCACCACGTCGTCGACCACACCCACCACCGCGTCGAGCGGTGCGGGGTCGACGACCACTCCATCCGCTGCATCGCCGACGTCCGAGAGGGGTGAGGCCGGCGGTGCGGCGGCTGTTCCGACCGGTGAGGCTGTTTCGGTCTCGCCGACGGTCCCCACAGGGGCAGGGGAGGGGAGTGCACCGGCCTGGCAGGGCACCGATGCACTCCCCACACCCCAAACCGGTGGCGCCGCTCCGGATTACGCCGCTCTCGGTGCCTCCACGGCCCAGCTGGTGGCCCAGGTTGCACCGTTGAACTCTGCCGATAAGACAGCGTTGACGTCGGCGGCCACCGTGCTCGGTGGCCTCAAACCGGAGGTACTGATCGGGCAAGGGCTCAACGTGGTCACCGCGGTGACCAGCACCGACTACCGGGGCATCGTGGCGGGCTTGCAACGGCTGCCGCAACAGATCTTTACCGGCGACATCCCCGGCGCGCACAAGACTGCCGGGGATCTCAACAACATGTTGTCGCCGTGGGTGACGATGGCCGCCCAGATCGATTTCAAGACCGCCGCCAAACTCGTGGCGTTGATTCCCGATCCGTCCGGGACCACCCAAATCGCGTCGGTGGTCCTGGGATTGCTGGGCAACCTCGACATCGTCCGCCTGGCTCGCAACGTCGGCCAGCTCCAAGAAGTGGCCTGGCAGGTCCTCGAATCGCACAACCTGATGGCGCTGACCCAGCTCCTGCCGATCGGTTTGGATCTGGCGTCGGTGGCCTTGGGTGTGCTCGAACCAGGCGCGAAAATGTCGCCGGAACTGCTCGGTGCGGGCGCCACCCCCGAGCAGCAAGCACTGGCCACCCACAGCCAGGGCCAGGACATGGCCGGCATGTTCGGGTCGCTGACCCAGCTGGTCTCTTCCCAAGGCGCACAGGACCTTTCCAAGCTCGTCGGCGAGGGCCTCACCGCTGCCACGTTCTACGCCTCCAATGCGCACGGGCAATACGACAAGCTGATCATCGACGGCAAAACCGCCCTGGACTGGCTCTATGACTTCTTCCGTGAAGCACTCGGCGGGTGATGTGCAGCTGATCTGACACCCGCCGTGCGCGCTACGGGCGCGCACCACTTTTCCTCTTTTTGCTTGTCCTGGCCGGGCGCGTGAAAAGCGAAGTAATGCAACCAAAGTGAGGAGGTAGACCCGATGGCACAACAAGCTGGCACCGCCAAGAAACTGTCGTTGGCTGGTGTCGTCGGGCTGCTTCTGGCGGCGATCATGTTCGTCGGGTTCGGATCGGACAATCCCGAACCACCCACCGATTGCTTACCTCAGGTCGCCGCCCAAGGCCCGACCGTGCAGGGCCCGGGCACCAAGGTGCTTCCCATGAAAAAGGACACCTACCAGTTCAGTTCCCCGTTCGGGCCGCGGTGGGGAACGATGCATCAGGGCGTGGATTTCGCTGCGCCGCTGGGCACCCCGATCTATGCGGCGATGAGCGGAACGGTCGCCGAAGCCGGGCCCGCCGGCGGATTCGGCTACTGGATCATCATCGACTTCGACGCCGACGGCAAAAAGTACTCGAACGTGTACGGCCACATGCCTGGCAGCTCGTTCAAGGTCAAAAAGGGCGACCAGGTCTCCTCCGGCCAGCAGATCGCCTCGGTCGGTTCTGAAGGCGGCTCCACCGGACCCCACCTGCACTTTGAGGTGTGGGACGGCGGCCGTCTACCGGAGGGGGCCGGCACTGCTGTTGACCCGATGCCGTGGCTTTCGGGTGCTGGCGAGCCGGGAGCCCCGGCCAGTGACCCGTCGGCAGATCCGGGCGCACCCCGCGGACCGCCACCGGCCGAGCATGTCTCCGATCCGGCCGTGGTGTCGGTCGCCGACTGGGAGAAAGTCGCCAAGCTCGAGTCCGGCGGCGATTGGGCCATCGACACCGGTAACGGCTACTTCGGTGGGCTGCAGTTCAACCCGCAAACCTGGACCGGTAACGGCGGGGGCGAGTTCGCCCCCACGGCGAATGCTGCCACTGCCGGTGAGCAGATGGAGGTCGCCAACCGGGTCCTCAAAACTCAAGGGTGGGGTGCCTGGCCGGTCACCAGCAAAGAAGCTGGTGTCACCGACAAAAAGCCCGCACCCGACGGCGCGTTCGTCGACGCGGCCGCGTCCACACCCGAATCGGCCACCGTCGAGCTGGCCGCAGCACGCGGACCCGCTCCCGGTGCCGGCTGCGCCCCCGCCGGCGGCCTGGGCGAAGGACTCAAACCAGGATCGGTTCCGGCCGAGTTCGAGCCGTGGATCATCAAGGCCGCCACCACCTGCCCCGAAGTCACCGCCCCCCTGATCGCCGCCCAGATCGAGAACGAGTCGAACTTCGACGTCGAAGCCCACAACGCCACCTCTCGCGCGGACGGACCGACCCAGTTCATTCCGAGCACGTGGGAAGCCAAAGCGGTCGACGGCGACGGCGACGGCCGCCGCGAAACCCGCAACGTCGCTGATGCGGTGATGTCGCAGGCCGCCTACGACTGCGAGCTGGCTCAGATCGCGAAAGCCGATCTGCAACAAGGAAAACTCAAAGGCGACCTGACCGAGCTGTGGTTGTCAATGTACAACTGCGGGCCCGGCGCCACCCAAGCCCAAGGCGGGGTCTGCGACAACCAAGAGACCCGCAACTACGTCCGCAACATCCCCGCGAACGCCGCCGCCAAGTTCACCGCCCCGGGCCCCGGCAGCGCTGACCTTCCCCGCGGTGGCCCGTTCGGGCAGCGTGCGGTCGCTGCAGCGATGAAGTGGCGCGGCACCACCTACGCCTGGGGCGGTGGCACTGCACACGGGCCCAGCGGCGGGATCTCCGACGGCGGCGGTGCCGCCGACGCGGCCGGCGACTTCGGAAAGATCGGGTTCGACTGCTCGGGACTGATGATCTACGCGATCGCCCAAGCCTCCGATCAAAAGATCATCCTGGACCACTACACCGTCAACCAGCTCAACGATCCACGCGGAAAACCCGTCCCCATCAACGCCTTACAGCCCGGCGATGTGGTTTTCCCCGGCGGCGGCAACCCCCAGCACGTGGCCATGTACATCGGCAACGGCCAGATGGTCGAAGCCCCCCAATCAGGAGACGTCGTCAAGGTCTCCCCGTTGTCGAACCTCGGCGACGGCATCGACGCACGGAGGTTCGGATGACCACCACCCACACACCCACCCGCCGATCAGCTGCTGGCCGACTGACGGTCACAGCGGCGGCGATCGCCATCACCGCCGCACTCACGGCCGGGTGCTCCGGTGAGGACGGCGAACCCACCGCGGCATCGACGACCCCGCGCACCCCGGCCCAAGCCCAGCAGTGGGATCCGAACGACCCCCCGCGCACCATCGAGCCCACCGCGGCCACACCCAGCTCGGCCCTGCCCGACGCAGCGGCCGAGCTCGACCGGTCCAACCCCGGTGCGGTCTCACAAGCGGCGGTGCAGATCTGGTTTTCCTGGGACACCGCCACCGACCGCGGCCCCAACGACGCCACCGCCCGCGCCGCCCCGTTGCTGACCCAAAAGTTCGCGGACAGCTTGTTCGCCACCGGCTCCAACAGTCCTGGCGGGCAATGGCTGACCTGGGCCAAACAAGATGCCGTGGTCACACCCACGATCCGGTTGATGCCCGACCAAGGGGCACCGCAAACGCCCGACCGCAAGTACTACGTCTACGAGGTCACCCAGACCGCGCGCACCCCCGACGGTGAGCAAGTCGGTGCACCGGTGACCACCTCGGCCTGGGTGATCTGCGTGCGCAACGGACCGATCTGGGAGGTGAGTCAACTCGCCCAACGATGACCACCACCGACCTGTCCCTGCCCCGGACCCAACCTCGAAGGAGGACCGTATGAGCTTTTCCAGCAACGCCTATCCGCAATCGAGCGTCGGCAGCCCGTACGACGCCGAAACACCCGTGAACCTGCGCGCACAAACACTGCGCCGCCGCCCACCCGAACCAGAACCCATCGACGACACCGCCGACGACGACAGTGACTCCACCGATACGGTGGCGTCCGAACCCGTCGAGGGTCCGCGCACCACCCGCGAGGCCGCCGAAGCCACCCGCGCAGCGATCTTCGCCGCCGCGACCACCGACCCGACCGACGCCGCGAAAACCGAAGTGGTGCGGCCCGCGCCGGTCGGACCAGGCGAAGCCCCCACCGTCGAGTTCGGTCCGCCGGTCCGCGCGATCGCGCCGCCTGTTGTCGACGAGGACTATCGCCACCAGGTGCTGCGCGGCGAGCTGCTCGCGGCGAACCCGGGTATCGAGACCGACCCGGCCGAGTGGGGCCGGTGGGGCCGGATCAATCAGACCCTCGGGATGAAGCTGCGCGCTGAACCCGCCGAGATCGACTACCGCTACGACGTCGAGCTGATTTCCCGGGCGGTCTTGCCGCCGTGGTTCGTGGTGATGATCGCCAACCCCAAAGGCGGACAGGGAAAAACACCGACCACTCTGATGCTCTCTTACATTTTCGGGCTGTTCCGCGGTGCGGGCGTGGTGGCATGGGACAACACCGAATCCAAAGGCACCCTGGCCGACCGCGCCGAAGCCACCACACCCGGCGAGCAGCTGCACGTGTGGGATCTCCTCGAGCACGCCAGCGAGCTCGCCGGGCCGAACGCGCAGGCCGGGGCGCTGGGGGCGTACCTGCGCCGCCAGCCCAGCACCATGGTGGACGTCCTGGCCTCGGATAGTTCGTCCAAACGCGCCAAAGCCATCGGCAACGCCGAATGCGATGCGGTGGCCGCCGTGCTGCGCCGACACCGCCACGGCGTGTTCGTCGACACCGCCGGAGAGGACCTGTCGGAGAACTGGCAGTGGACTGCCCACAATGCCCACCAGCTGGTGATCCCGATGACCTACCGCCGCGACGCCGCGCGCGCGGTGCTGGAAATGCTCGACGGGCTGCGCAGTCGGCACGGCCGCCCGGGCCTGGTCACCGACGCGGTCGTTGCGATCGCTGCCACCCCCGGTAGCGCTGACCCGGTCGACCGGGACGCCATCATCAGCGACCTCAATGATCTGGGGATCACCCGGATCATCGACGTTCCCTACGAGCCGCTGTTCGAGGGCTCCGGTACCCGCATCGCCGAAGCCCAGCTCGCCGCGCCCACCCACATCGCCTACACGCGGGTGGCAGCGGAGATCGCCGACCAGCTTTCCCAGCTGCGCAGCAGCGCACCCATCGAGTACACCGCCGGTGCGGTACCCACCTCGATCACCCGACCCGCTGTGTACATCGGCCCACCAGCACCAGGCGGGCCACCACCCAACACCGGTCCCTACAACCCCCACCCAGCAATGAACACCTATCCACCACAAGGAGGTAACTCATGACCACCAGCACTAGCACCGGCGGTAGCAGGTTGCAGCGCAACAGTATTCGCGCCGCATCCATCCTCGGCATCGTCACCTTGGCCTGGCTGACCAGCGCCGGTGTCGCCGGCGCCGACACTGTCGTCGCGATTGACAGCCCACTCGACGGCATCACCCCCGACTTTTCTCTCTGGGGTACCGGTGTCGGGGACACCTGGCGTCGGCTGATGGCTGCGTTCTGGGCTGCCTGCCTGGCCGCCTGCACCATCTGGGTCATCGCCGCCTCGGTGAAGATGGCCATGGCCAACCGGCGCGGTATGGCCGGACAGCAAGTCGAGGCCAAAGCCTCCTTCATGGACGCCCTCACCGGGCTCGGCGCCTGCGCCGGGGCCTCGATCCTCATCGGCGGCGTCCTGTTCGCCGTCTCGGGCTAACCCAAAACCCACCAATCCCACTCACAGAAAAGGACATTGACATGACATCTTCTCCCAGCCCCCGCGCTCGCCGCCCCATCAACCCCGGCGCGGCCCCCGTCCCCCCACGAGCTGGCGGCGACCGCCACAAGCTGCGCCGCGTTCGGTTCGTCGTGTTCTTCGGCGTAGCACTCGTGATCACGCTGCTCATCATCCTGCTCACCGTCATCCTCTAAAGCGCCCAACGTCCTAACAAGCAAGGAGCACAGCATGATTGGCTACGAACTACCGAGCGAGTCGCCCAACCCGATCGGGGGTGTGCGGTGATGGCCCGCGACTACAGCCGAGTCGGCACGCCTTCGGCCGCAGGGGGCGGTGCCCCGACACGATCGCGTACGCCGTGGTGGATCGGCGGCGTAACACTGCTGATCATCGTGGTCCTTGTTTTTGTTTTCGCTGCTGCGTGCGGCGGTAGTGACGGCGGCGACTCTGGCGCAGCGAACAAGAACTCGACACAGGGGATCGGCTCCGCCCATGGCCCGCAGTCGATCACTGACGGCATACCGTCGGGATACACACGCGACAAGACAGGCGCGGTAACCGCCGCCGTCAACTTCATTCAGGCCATCACTCAAGCGGGGCAGGGCCGGATCTCCGGCGACAAGTTGCGAGAGCAGGCCGTGGGCCCCGGTGCGAGCAAGGCGTTGCTCGACGTAGTCGAGCAGAACTCCGGCCGCGGGGCGACCGAGAACGTGTACTCGACCATTCCAGTGGTCACCACGGTCCCGACGTTCGACCCGGCCCGCGCAGTTGTCAGTGTGTGGCAGGTCGATACCAGCCAATCGAAGATCGGTGACGCGGGCAAGGTTGGCGTGCAAACGATCTGGTCGACAACGACAGTAACCCTGTCTTGGAGCGGCACCGATTGGAAAGTAGTCGACTGGAAGTTCGAGCCGGGGCCTAACCCGGCCGACACGACGTTCCCGGCCGCCGATTCACCGCTCGCGCAGAAGGCGACCAACGGCTACTACAGCTTCTACGTCGACTAAGTCGCCGGGCTACAGGAGAAACCCATGAGGACCAGCATCTTTCGTCGAATCCGCACAAGCTCTCGCCGTACGCCCCGAACTGGTGGGCACTCGGTGTGGGTGCGGGCGCTGCTGCTGGTGACCGCAGCACTGGTGCTGGTCACCGTGGGGGCCGGGCAGGCCGCCGCCGCACCCGAGAACGGGCCTGTCGCGCCGACGACGGGCGGCAAACAACTCCCCAAAGGGATGCCCGCTGAGCTCAATCAATTCGTCGCCGGCACCGACGAGTTCAAGAACGGCCCCTGGTTCAAAGGGGTCTGCGCGGACAAGGGCGGTGACTTCGCCGGCTACCTGGCCGCGATGTTCCCGAACGAGGAAGCGTTGCGGTACTGGGGCCTTCCCGCTGATCAGAAGGTCAAATTGATTCAGGCCAAGGCGATGGGCTTGGTCGTGTCGAATGTGGAGCTGCCCAGCGGGGAGTCGCTGCCCGCTGAGGCGTTGCGCGACGAGAAGAAGGCCAAAGAAGCGGTCGACGCAGGCTGGGCACCCCCGAGTGACTGGTATCAGGAGACCTTTCCCAACGACCGTTCTGAGTTCTACCCCTCGACCACACCGGTGTGCGCCGACGACCTCAAACGCTGGACCAGCGAAGCGATCACAACGTGGGGCTTCAAGTGGGCCAAACAACCCGACGCGGCATCGATGGACATCATGACCGCCGCCGAGGACGGCCCCCGACGCACCAACGCCGAGGCCGGCGACCCGCAACGCAACCGGATCGAAGATCCCTGCAACACCGGCGAGAAACGCGGATGGGCGTACTGCGAACACGCATTCTTCGTCAACTGTGACCAAGCAGCCCGAGGTCCGGATGTCGCGAGCTGCACGGACTGGAACATCAACGTGGGCAAAATGTTCGACGAGACGGCAGCGTGGATCGACCGCAACACCGAGCTCAGTGACCGGGTCGACGAGGCAATCAAGGAGACCGGGGCCTACAAGCTCGGAGCCGCCGCAGTCGATGCGTTCTCGATGCTCTGGACCGGGGCAGTGGCGATCGCCAAGTTCGTCGAGGATCCCAGCAGTGTGATCGACGATTGGGCCAACACGATGAAAGAAGGCTCGATCGGCCTGCTGCAGAAAGTCTTACCGGGCCTGGCCGAAGTAGGCAATTTCGACTTCAAGGCCCAATGGTTCATCGCCTGGTACGCCAAGGCCGTAGGGCTGGGCATCGCGGTGCTGGCGGTACTGTTCCTCGCCGCGACCGTGCGCGCCGCCCGCAGCGGTGGGGGGCGAGAACTGCTGTTCAACACCCTGGGCTATGCGCCGATGGCAGTGGCGTTCATGCTCTTCGCGCCCGGAGTGGCGTACATGATCGAAGCGTTCTGTGCGGCATTGTCCGATGCCCTCGTCGGCTTTATGGGGACATCGGTCGACGAGCTGGTCAACAATGTCTCGGCCACCCTGGGCGCGGTCAACAAAGACACCCTGGTCGGCGGAACATTGATGGGACTGATCGGCTTTGGCCTGCTGGCGATAGGGGCGTTCGCGCTGTACGTGGGTCTGTTGATGCACCAAATCGGCATCCCGTTGGCCTCCTGCGCGATGGCGATCGGGTTCGCCTTCTTCGTCTATCCGCCGATGCGCAAAAAGGCGTTGCGGATCCCGATGACCCTGCTGTCGCTGATGCTCAGTGTGCCGCTGCTGTTCTTCATGCTCGGGCTGCTCAGCGACCTGCTCAACGACGCAGCTAAGAACTCGATCGCCAGCACCGGGGAACTGCAATCGCTAGGCATGCTCACGCTGATGGCGCTGGCGTTCGTCGTCATCGGTCTCGCGCCGTTCTCGATGCTCAAATGGGCACCAGTCCTGCCTGACACCGAAGACTCCGACCGAATGGGCGACTCCGGAGGCGGATCAGGCCAAATCATCGGCGCCGGCATGGGCGGTGCGATCGGGGCCTCCCGCGGAGCCTCCGGTGGTGGTGGCCACGGCGGCGGAGGCGGCGGTAGTGGAGGACCTGTGGGTGGGCAGAGCGGACAGACCGCCCACAAAGCGACCAGCGCCGCGAACGCCAGCCCCGGCGGAGGTCATACCGGCGGCAAGGGCGGCGGTGGACACAGCGGCGAGCTGGGGTCGGGCATCACCAAGGGCTCCAAAGCTCTGGGCAAAGCCGGAGCGCTCGCCGGCCCCGAAGGGGGAGCCGCAGGCCGACTACTGGCGGCCGCCGGTTCCGGGCTCGGTAGAGGCGTGTCGATGACCGGCCACGCCGCGAGCGCCGGAGTCTCGGGCGGTGCCCGGGCCGCAGCGATCAACGCCGCCAGCCGCACCCACGGCGTCGCCGCTGACTCCGCGCCCACCCCCGACAACACCTGACCAGCCATGCCTGACCAGAAAGGACAACGACCGCGATGACAGTCCCCATGCACGAAGAGGTTCGGACCTCGGTCCTCGGCGGCGAGGTCGCCTCACGTGGCCTTCCGGCCGCCCAGCTGATCTTGTGCACGATCGGGGCACTGAGCGGGCTCATCGTCATGATCATGATGCCTGGCCTGACCGGGTTGGGACTGTGCGCGGTCATCATCGTGGCCACGGCCGGGTCCACATTGAAGTTGATCGGCGACGAATCGCTGGCCGGGATTGCTGCGCACCGGTGCTCGACGTGGTGGCGGCGTCGCGATGGCCGCCACATTTGGCTCACTCCCGGCGACCCCGCTCTGGGTATCGCCCCTGACCCTGATTACGGCGACCCGCAGGTTGATCCGGGGTGGACGTTCCCGCCGGCGCTGGGGGCGTGCGAGCCGATCGACCTGACCGGCACGGGTCTGGATGATTTGTTCATCTTGTGGCACCACAACCCGGGGGAGCGGCCCTACTTCCAGCTGATCATGTCTGTCCAGGGTCAGGCCGAAGGGCTGCGGTCGAACGAGCGGTGGGCCCAAAACCAGGCGGCCTACAGCGAATCTGTCCTCAACGCCGCGGCCCGCGACACCGTGTTCACCCGCAGTTTGCAGCTGGTGCTGCGGGTAGTGCCGGCCGACCTGGACCCGCACGAGCAGTGGGTGCAGAAGAAGATCGAACAGCTCCGTGAAACCTCACCGGAGAGGGTCGAGTTACTGACCCCGGCGATCGTGTCCTACGGGCATCTGATCGACGACGCCCGGCCGTACTCGGAAGAGCCGTATTCGTATCTGTCGATTGCGGTCCCGGAGAACGGGCGGCTGATGCGGGAGGCCGCGCGGATCGCCCGCAGTAAGAACGCGACCCCCGAAGGTGGCGTGGCACAGGTGATCCGCGACGAAGCCGCCCGGATTCAACGGGCGCTGCAGTCGGCCGGGTTCGGCCGGGTCGACGTGCTCGGCGAACAACGAGC
Source organism: Williamsia muralis NBRC 105860 (assembly GCF_001598915.1). Taxonomy (GTDB): domain Bacteria; phylum Actinomycetota; class Actinomycetes; order Mycobacteriales; family Mycobacteriaceae; genus Williamsia; species Williamsia muralis. The sequence continues at coordinate 25,062 of NZ_BDAP01000011.1, forward strand.
GTGTGCGGTGATGCGGGCCATGATGAACCCCTCGTTCGCCCTGGACCGCCACCAGGGCGCGAGCTGGCGGAACTGGATCCCCTCGTTCTTCGGTGGCCACGACTCGGTGCTGGTGCGCGCCTCCACCGACCCCGACCGCCGCGACGAGTACTGGCACACCCGCGTCGGGGTGATACCGCCGAGCAAGATCCCGCCGGTACAGCTGGGACCTGCATGGCTGACCCCGTTGCTCTCGCGCGTCGAGCCCGATCCCGGTGACCCCGGCGATGATCTGCCCCCGTCGCCGACCATGCGCACGATCACCGTCCGCATGGATCTGGTGCCCGCCCGCATCGCACGCCAGGCCACCAAACGACATGCCACCAACGACGCCGCCAAAGCCATTGAGCTGCAACAAAAAGGGCAGATCAGTGACGGCTCGGAAGAAGTGCTGTCCTCGTCGTCGGCGCGGCGCCGCGAAGACCTCAAAGCCGGCACCGGCTACCACGGGGTCATCTGGTCTATGGCGGTCGCGGTCACCGGCCGCGACGCCGATGACCTGGACCGGGCGTGTGACCGGGTGACCGCCGCCGCCGGCGACTCAGCAATCCCGGAAATCCGTTGGTGCACCGACGATCACGACATCGCCCAGTTCTGGACCCTGCCCCTCGGGCGTGGTCTGGCCCGTACCAAGTTCACCCGCAACTAGCCCCCAAGGTCGCACTGATGAGTACACGAACCGGCGCCCACGCCTACCCCGACGAGCCCTACTATTCCGACGAAGACGTCGAGCGTTCGCGCAGCCAGGCCATTCGCGGCTGGATGCGCTGGGTGATGGGTAAAGCCGACGAGCCGGTGTACCTCGATGACGACGGTATGGAGCACTACGACGCCGACCTGGCCGATGTGCAGCTGCTCAGAGAACAAGCCCGCCACGGTAATGGGGGCGGCGACCTCGACGAATGGGGCGCCTACGCCCCGATGATGGAGCGGCGTGATCCGCCGCTGCGTAAACGCTGGCTCGATCGGGCGGGCTGGTACGAACGCCGCCCCGCCGGCGGCTGGACCACCACCCGCCAGGCCGAAGCGCTCAACCTGTTCACCACCCGCCGCGCCATTGCCCACTCCGGCCTGATCACCGGGCAAAACCTGATGGGCCAATCGGTCGTGCGCCTGGACCCGTTCGAGCTGTACAAAGAAGGCGTCATCGACGGGGTGAACACCTGCAACATCGGCGATGTGGGGACCGGCAAGTCCTCGGACATGAAAACCAGTGTGTTCCGGCAACTTATCCTCAACCGGCAAGTAGTCGTCTTCGACAAGAAACGCCAAGGCGGACGGGGCGAGTACGGGTCGATCGCCGATGCCTTGGGCGCACCGTCGATCGAGTTCCTGCTCGACGGGGCCGGGGTGAGCCTGAACCTGCTCGACCCGGCCATCTCCACCGACGGCCGCCATAAGGGCGGTGTGGCCGGCGTCGTCCCGGCCGGCCAGCAAGCCCTGCTGCTCGCGGTCCTCAAAGACGCGATGGAACAACCCATCACCCCGAAAATGCGGGCGGCGGTGCGCCGCGCCCTAGCAATCGTGAACGAACGCGCCAAAGCCGCCAACCGAGAGCCGCTGCTGGTCGAGGTCGCCGGCCAACTCCTCGACCCCGACCCCGGCATGTCCACTGCGGCCTACGACGCGGTCCGCAACGGCGCCGAACTATCCGAAGAGATCCTGTCCAACCTCGGTGACGGCGGCTACTTCGGCTCCCGCTGGGCCTCCCGCTCGCTCGAATGGGGCGTGGACGCCGGGCTGACCCTGCTCGAGCTCATCGACGGCGAGCTCCGCGGACTCGTCGACCGGCCCACCAGCCAAGCAGTCCACGACGCCCTCGAGCACCCGTTCGTGCACTTCGACATCTCCGGCCTGCCTGAGCAGGGCAAAGCCGTCCAGGTCGTGATGACCACCGCCCAAACGTGGCTGTCGAACCGGCTCGCTGCCCGCTCACAAAACCGCACCCAAACCGTCGAGGTGTTCGAGGAAGGCTGGTCCCTCGGAGACGGCTCCACCGGCGACACCGCCCGCGCCAACATGAAACTCTCGCGCGGCCTGGGTCTGTCGACGTCGAGTGCGTTTCACCACCTGTCCGATCACCCCGCCGACTCCCCGTCACGGGCCCTGATGCAAGAAGCCGACATCGTCAAGCTCTACAAACAGGGCCGCGCCGATGACGCCGAAGCAGTGTGCGACATGTACCACCTGCCCCCGGAAACCCGCGACGTCCTCATGCAACTGGGCCGCGGCCAGTGCCTGGTCGTGATGAAAAACCGCGACCCCATCCTCATGCAACACATGCGGTCCTCCGACGAAATCGCCCTCACCAACACCAACGACGTCCTCGAAGGCACCACACCCTAAACCCCTGCACCGCAGCGAAAGGACGATCCATGGCCACGATGCTCACAGCTGTACCGACCATGATGGACGGCGTTGATCGGTTCACCGCCCGCTCCTCGATGAAGCCACCCCGGCGCTACACCGCGATCGTCCACGGGTTCCTCGCCCCAGCGACCGCAGCCGATATCGGGTCGATCGAACGCGAGTGCACAGCCTTGATCGGTGACTACCTGCACGCGGTGCCGACCGTGGAGGTCATTCCCACCCGCCGCGCCGGGGAGGTCTTCGTGGCGATTGAAGTCATCACTTCTGAATCTGAGCACCGTGTGCGGCGGGCCCTGGATGCCGCCTGTGATCACGTCGTCGCCCACAGCTCCCGACTCGGGCTGACGCACGCCGCACGCACCGACCCACTAACCGACGCCGCCGGACGCGACTAATCCGCCCCGATCACCCACCACGACAAGGAGACCGACCGATGAGCACCAAAGCTGACTGGACCACCGCTGAATCGGCTGTGCGCGAGAACGCCGACGAGCTACGCGCCCTCGACACCCACACCGCCCTGTACGGGTGGGCCAAAACCCACAAGCTCGACACCCGCGCCCTGTGGCCGAAAGTGAAAACCGAGATGCGTAAACAACTCGGCATCGACTACAACGAGATCCGCGACCGGGTAGTAGCCGAACGCGCCGCCCAGGTCGTCGAGTCCGCGCAGGACGCGCCGCTGATCGAGTTGTGGTCAGCCGGCGACGCCGAAGTCAACACCTACGCAGTGTGCAACGCCGACGGCACCGAAGCCTGGTACGGCGAGTTCCATTCCAACGACAACATTTACGACCGGGGCGACGATCTGTCCGCGGAACTGTCGGCGGCAGAAAAGGCGGTGTTCCTGGCCGGCAAAGCCCGTGAACACCAAGGTTTGGAGGTCGTGCGGCTGCAGCTGCACACCTGCCACCCTGACATCGATGCTGATTCGGTGGCCGCGTCCGCCGCCCGCCACCAAGTCGCGGTCACCGTCGACGTCGCCGAGCAAAACCCGGCCGTGCCGCAGTGCCGGGTGCCCGGCTATCAGAGCTGGCACGAAGTGCGCCTGGACACCCTGTTCGTCGTCGACGACAGCGAAGCGGCCGCGTCATGACCGACACCGTCGATCCTCGCCGGATCGCGCTGCGTGCGGAAATCTCCCAACTGTTTCGGAGGGCCGACGCCCCCGGCATCGACGCGACCGAAGCGCGAACCCGGATCGCGGCCGCAGCTGCACTGACCGCCGTCCTAGCCGGCAGCGAGCCCGACCACTTCACCACGACAATCCTCGCGGCCGCCGACACCGACTCTGACCGCACCGTGGCCGCTCACCTGCGTGAGGTAGCCGCGAACCTGCCCACTGCACGCCCGGTACCTATACCCGCCGGCCAGCTGACCACAACCCAGACAGGGGCCCGATCGTGAGCGCCATCGGAGGACGACCCGCACCCGCACCGCCCCGCACACCGCTGATCGCGTGGTGGGTGCTCCCGCTGTGTTTGCTGGTGTTCGTGGCCACGGCGACCGTTCCGTTCGGCGGGGCCATGTCGGGCCTGCTATCCGGTCACGGCTTCGCCTGGCCAGCAGGACCATTCGGCGTGGGCGGATACAAAGCCATACTCACCTCACCCGGCGACCCGGCCGCGCGGTGGCCCTCACAGCCCGTGCCCGGCGGACCGGTCCTGACCTGGATCTGCATGGCCATCGGCCTCATCATTTCCGGCGCCTGCGCGGGAATCGCCGAATCGATCGCCCAGAACCGGGCCCACCGCAATAAGGCAAAGACATCGGGCTTGGGCGATGACCGGGAGCTGCTGCGGTTGCAAATGAATGAGAAGGGCGCGACCGAGCGTGCACGGAACGACTTCCGGTCGCTGCAAGACCGGCCTCTGCGATCCATTGACAGCCAAGCTGCTGCGATCAGGCTCGGATCGAACGTACTGACCGGCACCCCGATCTATCTGCAACACCGCGACTGCGTCCTGTGCGAGGCACCCACCGGTGCCGGCAAAACCTCCCGTGTGGCAATTCAACGGTGTTGGGACGCCCCAGGATTCCTGCTCGCCACCACCACCAAACGTGACCTGATCGCCTCAACCTGGCGGTACCGGTCGGCGCTGGGTCAGGCAGAGATCTTCGACCCCGAAGGGCTCATCGGCCATCCCGACCCGCTGCGCTGGTCGTTGCTGGCCGGCTGCGACGACGAGGAGACAGCTGCCCGACGCGCCGAGGCCTGGGTAAAAGCCGTGCCAATGGGCGACACCAAGGACTCCTCCTTCTGGGAAGGCAAAGCGAAAACCCTGATGCGTTGCTACCTGCACGCTGCCGCACACCGCGGAAAGGGCTTGGCCGCAGTGTGTTCGTGGGTCACCAACCGGCGAGCAAGCGAGCCCCTGGAAATCCTGGACTCGGTCAATCCAGCATGGGCGGCCGAGATCAGGCAAATCGTCGACGCACAATCAGATTCCAGCGACGACATGTTCCACGCGGTGGCCACCCTGGTCGAACCCCTGTCGAATCCGCGACTGCTGGCGGCCGTCGACACCCCCGCTGACGAATCCGTGGACCTCGAACAGCTGGTACTGGGTGGGCCCAACACGCTCTACCTGGTGTCCAAGGGGACCAGCGGTTCGGTCGCCCCGATCGTGGCCGTCTTCGCCGCCGAGGTCTATCACATCCTCGACCGGGCATCGCTGCGCACACGCAGCGAGCGACTCGACCCACCAGCTCGCCTCGTACTCGACGAAGTCAACACCGTCGCACCGATCCCAGGTCTGCCGAACATGATGAACGACACCGGCGGTCGCGGTATCAGCATCTGGGCGTTCGCCCACAACAAGGCCCAGAACATCCAACGGTGGGGCAACGCAGAGGGTGAACTGTTCACCGATTCAGCACCCGTTCGGCTGATCCTGCCGGGCCTATCCGGCGACCGTGAACTGGCTGAGCTCTCCCGTCTGTGCGGAACCATCGACGAGTACGAACCCATCACCGACCCCACCCACACACCCCGCCTACGAACCCGAAACGTCATGGAACCGAGCGACATCCGCCAGATGCCCACCGATCATGCGTTGCTCGTCGCTCGCGGCGCTGCACCGTTCGTCGTGCATCTGCCGACCGTGTGGGAGAACAAGCCGTGGCGCAAAGAAGTCGATGCCTCTAAAACGCTGTTCGACAAAGTCGCACCCCTGCTCAGCAGTGACGGAGACGGCGACACCGACGTGCGAGTGTGGGCGTGACCGTCCAGGTCCGTTGGGGGCCGCTAACCTGGCGACACTTGGACACCGACCAGGCCGGTGACCTGTGGGACGAGCTGGTCGACTGGGTGGAATGGCTCCGCCGCCGTTACGGACTGAGCCATTCCAAACTCCCCGGGTGCTGGCCCAACCACCCTGTGGCAGTGGAAGAACTCACGGCCCTGATGGGCTCCTACACCGCCGCCTACCAAGCACTATCGACCAAAGATGGTGTCGTGGTTCGCTACCACGACACGATGATCGTCTGGCATCGACTTGAGCTGTGGTCCTGCCTGTCGCGTCTCAAAGAGCACGCCTCATTCGGCGACTGCAACTCCAAAGACTGCAACTGGTACGAACGCGAGCTCAAACCCCTGCACCCCTCAACACGCACAACAATCAACGCCGACATCCAAGCCCGCAAAGCGGTACCCGCACAGCACCACACGATGACCGAGCGAGCTATGGCAGAACTCGTCGCCTCAGGAGACGCGATCTCAGCCGACGACGGATCAATTCACTGTCGAGACAGTCGCTGGGTCTACAACAACGCCACCGGCGAGTTCGACTGCGCCTCATAGGCGCACCCACATACCCGGTGGCCGGCACGAAAATGTTGGCCACCGCAACAGGTGAAGGTCCGGCCGCTGAGCCGCAACGCTGTTATTCCCGGCCAGGAACAGCACTGCGATCAGCGCCGGGCCTTCATCCGAGTTGTTTGTGCACGTCTGGCGGCGATCCCGCCAACAACGAAGTGGCCTAGAATGTTTCGATTGACTGACGAAATGAATCAAGATCCAGGATGGCTCTTCGGATTGCCCGTAAATCCTGAGTTGGCACGTCGACACCGCTTACATATGTATCGTCCTCCAGTTGGAACAAACCCTGGGGGGCATACTTGGTTCGGACGAGGTCAACATACGCCCCGTAGTCGATCGTCCACACGTCGAAGCGTTCTCCGGGTCGATCCTGTGCCGAGTATCCGCGTCTGACAACGTGAAGCACCCGCGCGTCGAACAGAGTCACGAGCAATGGGTCGCGCATATCGTCTTCACGGACCAGGAACGCTCTCGCGCGTTTTTCTCGGATGACCTTATCAATCAGCCAGGTCAGAAGCGCTCGGGCCTGCTCTCGGCTCTCCAGGGCCTCCACCTTGTCGCTTTGATACCAGTACTTTGCTGCTTCTCTGACGATATCCACCGAAATTGGCTGGCTACCAGCGCGCGTCGCGGCCCGCGACACAATGTGCAGAAAGTCGCGAGGTACGCCTTCAGCCGCCCGTACCAGTTCGTCGAACGCCCGAGTATCGGTAAAACCGAGCCGGATGACGTCGGATGTGTTCCTGACAGTCAGATCGCCGAATGCCTCCGGCGCGTCGCTGGCGGACAGGTGTTTGAAGATGAGACCGCGGAAGAACTCCCTAGCGACGTCTTCATTGCCCTCGTAGACCATGTAGTCATCGAGCGACACGGTCGCACCGAGGTCTGCCCCTAGCTCAAGACCAATGCGTTCCTGGGCGACAACGGCCATGAAGTTCGATTGTTGCTCGATCGCAGCAATCTTGACGGTAAACTTCTGCAGTGGCATCACGCACCTAAGTAAGAACTCACCTAGATAGGGCTGCAAATCCCGAGGGACGCTGCTCCATTCATCGAGGAAGATCCAAATTCGCCTTGTGGTTAGCACTTTTGCGACATCGCGCAATGCCCGCGCGATGTCACTGAAGTTCAGTGCGACCTGTTCTGTCCCCCGTCGGGTTTCGGACCTCGAACTCACCTTCTGGTCTTCGGCACCGGCCTCAGCCGACAAGTCGACGGTGGGTGAAGAGCTCACCTTTGCGTTGAATTTGAGACCGGAATGTTCTTTCTGTGTGGACTGCCGTTGCTGCGACGTCTCTACCTCACCCGTCACACGAACATCCGTAAGCACCGTCAGCAGGTGGTCGACTTTCGCGACGAAGTCCCCGTCATTGACCAGTGTTTCGTCTTCCAGCACGGCGTCTAGGATTGCTTCGCGCAGCTGGCCTAGGAGGTCGATCAGCAATCGACCCGCACGTTCTTGTGGACTTGCTGCGCTTGGGTCAAGAAGACCGTCTGGCGAGCCCACGGTTCGCAGGTCCAAGACGATTGCAATGTCGCCAAGTGCCCGACGTTCCGAGGCCAGGTATGCGAATGCGTGAGTCTTGCCGGTGCCGCGTCGCCCGTTGAGAACCTGATGGTCGACGACATCGAGTATATCGGCAACTCCGGAGTCGACGAAGGTCTCGTGGAGGTGGGGGTTTTCGCTCTTCTCGGCGCGCTTGGGTATCCGCGCGAGCGCACGGTTTATCGGCGAGAGTCCTGCCATACGGCCGAGCGTAGCTCACCGTGTCGCCCTTGATGCCGCCGCCGGCGCAGACCCAGCCCAGCCTTTAACCGTTCCTTCTCGGGAACCCGGCCGAACTACAGCCGCCGGTTGTGTTCGTGCTCGCGGGTGACGTGCTCGGCGGTGTCGCGGGTGTGGCCGCGGTAGATCTGGGGGTCGTGCTCGAGTTCGTTGGCCGCGCCCGCGTGTGCGATGGCGGCGTGGTGTTCGCGCCGCTGCTCCTCGAGTTCTCGTTGTAGGTTCCGGTGGGCCTGCTGGTGGAGGTAGTTGGTGTCAACGGGTTTGGGTCCGATGGGGTCGACGTCGGAGGTGATGTCGTGGTCGGTGCGCCACGCCTGGATCTGGCCGGCGAGGTGTTCCCATCGGTGCTGTGCGGTCTGGTCGGTGGGGTAGTCGCCGAGCGCTTCGGTCCATAGGGGTCGGTCGACGGCCAGTTGTGACCCGGCGGCGGCAATGGTTTCGGCTAGGTGGCGGTGGTGTGCGACGGCGTGTTCGTTGCCCTCGGCCAGCGGAGGGGCTGGCAGCCAGGACGGTGCGCGCGGATCGGCTGCTAGCGCGGCAACAGGGTGGTCTTCACGCCATGCGGCGAGCAATTTTTCGGGGTCTACGTCGCCGGCTGCGGTCCGCGCACGTGTGCTGCGGACTTGCAGTTGGCCCGCCAGCTGCATCGCGGTCTCACCAGAGAGTCGTTCTCGCGCAGCGATGTCGTCGATGAGTGTGCCGATCGTCGGGTGTCCACTGCGGATGGCGATGCCGGCACTTTCGAGGCGTTCCACTTCGACCTGGTGGGCGTCGATCCAGCGGTTGCGGGCGATGTTGAGTGCGTTGGGTAGGTGGGTGTCGAGGTGTTCGGCGATGGCGGCCGCTGAGATCTCTTGGTCGGCGAGCTGGAGGTCACGTACCGCCGCTGCGGTGACCCGGTCGGGGGAGTATCCGGCGCGGTCTGCTGCGCTTAAGCGTGCGATGAGGCGGCGGGTGGCTGGGTCGTTGCGTACGTGGTTGCGGCCCTCGGCTGGGAGCACGGAGAGTGCTGTATCGAGTCGTGCAGAGTCGATCTGGGCGACCGCTGCCCGGTAGTCGGTGAGCGCGGATGCCAGGGGATCGGTCTGCCGTTTAAGGGCTTCTTGGTGGGTGCTCGCGGCGATCTGGCACCAGTCGGCCAGCTCGGCGTCGGTGCCGGGATAGCGCGGAGGCAGGGGAGCCAACCGGTTCGGGTCATCGTTGACCGGACGCGGTGTGCGGGTTTGCTGTTCGGCGATGCGGTGGGCGATCAGTGCGGCCGGATCGTGCGCGTCGGCCAAGGACGTGTGGTCACCCAGCGCGGCGGCGAGGAGGTGCACCGGGTGTCCGCCGGCGTCGTGTTCGGCGACCAACAGCTCACGCAAACGGTGATAGCTGTCGGGGTGTGCCTCACGCATGGTGAGGTGAATCGTCTCGGGCAGCGCTTGATCCAGCACCCGGTTCAGGTACTCATCGCGCAGGATTCGTTGGCCTGCGTGGTAGTGCACCGAGAGGCGTTCGGGGTCGTGTGCGGCGGCCAGGGCAGCCCGGAGTTCTTCGGTGGCGGTGCGGTGTCCGTTGTCGCGGGCGACCGAGACCCGCAACAGCTCCACAGCGGTCGGGGCGCGTTGCACGCCGTCGACGTGGACCTTTTCCACGTCGATGGGCAGCTCTTGATCCAGCGGCACGTAGGCATGGTTTTGGGAGCGGCCACGGGTCATTCCGACGTAGAGCCCGGCGCGGTCGGCGGTGACCGAATGCAGCATACGGGTGACGTCGACGGTCAAGCCTTGGGCGCGGTGGATCGTCATCGCATAGCCCAATTCCGTGTGTTCACGCACGTATTGGGCGCTCAAACGCACGGTGCCTTTATGGTCACGGTGGCGCACCGTCAGCGACTTGTCGCGGTGTACTTTCACGACTGTCCACACGTCACCGTTGCGGACGTAGGAGCCTGGTCGGGTGCCGCCTTTGGTGCGGCCGCCGGGCCCGCGGTCGTTGGATCGGGTGACTACTTGGTCCCCGACGCCGGCCATGTGCTGATCGGACAGACCGACGACGCGGTCTGTGCGTGCAGCGTTTTCGCTGCGCCGGATGCTCTGGATGGCTGAGTTCAGTTCGCGCACATCGTTGGTCGTCGAGGCGAGGACGATGCTGTTGCGGCCAGCTTCCAGGTCGGCGATGTGGTCGGCGACCAGGTGGGTTTTCAGTTCGGCCAGGGTGCCGTCGTGGACCCACCCGCGCCGCGCATACAGGTCGATGGCCGCGAGGTCGCCGAACCGTAGGGCGATGGAGTTCTTCGCTTGCACGTGGTCGTCGCCGAACCGCACGACTTCGTCGAGTTCTGGTGCGTGGGTGTGATCAGCGAGGGAGCGAAGCAGGCCACCGGACTCGACCGCGTCGAGCTGGGCTGGGTCGCCCAGGGCGCGGATGATTGCGCCGCGTTCGTGGGCGATGGCCACCAGGGCGTCCCAGTCGGCGGTGCACATCATCGAGGCTTCGTCGACCAAGAGCACGGTGCCGGGGCGGATGGGAGAGTCGAGGATGGTGCCGGCGGGGATCCCTTTGTCAGCCATCTTCCCGCGATAGGGGTAGGTCAGGTACGCAACCGTGAGCCCTTGAACGCCGACTTCTTCGCCCAGGTTCTCGGCGGCGACAGCTGAGGGTGCGAGGGCGATGACGTTGTGTCCGGCCGCTTCCCACGACTTGGTCGCAGCCGACATGGCGGTGGTTTTGCCGGCACCAGCGGGGCCCACGCCGACGGCGAGGAGGGCACCGGAGCCGGTGAAATGGTCGACCAGGGCGCGTTGGCCGGGGTTGAGTTCGCGGCCGTTCTCGGCCTGCAGTTGCTGGCAGATGTGCTCGACGTGGGCGCGGGTCAGGACGTGGCCGGTGGGGGTGTTCGCTGCAGCGTGCACGCGGTCTTCGGCGGCCAGAACTGCGGTGGTGGTCAGCAGAGTCTCGTCGTGGCGCACCAGCTGCGATTCGCCGTTGGCGCGTTGCAATGCCGCTGGGGTGGGGGCGAACTCGGGGGTGGCCAGCGCGATTACACCGGCTCGGGCGTGGTCGATGACAGCGTCGATCGCGGCGCGGCGTTGCGGTGGATCATCGAACGCGACGGTCGCCAGATGTGCTTCGGCCGCGCCACGTAGGGAGTGCATCGTCCACGATGAGCGACGCTCAGACAGGTGCTCAAGGACCTGGTGGGCTTCGGTGTCGACGCCGAGAAAGTCGCGGTCTACGGCGTTCTCACGCTGTAAGATTCGGTCCATCATCCGACCCAGTGCGCGTTCGGATCCCAGGACGGTCAGGGCGCGATCGCGCCACCCCTCACGCAGCTCGGCGAGTGACTTGCCGACCTGTTTTCCTTCGCGGGTGTCGAGGTTGGCTTGCTGCATGAGCCGGTACATGGTGCGTTTGGGTGGCATGTATCCGTGCTCGTCGCGGTAGGCGCGCAGCAGCTCGTCGTAGCGGGCCTCGATGGCGGTGCGGCGGCCGGAGAACTCTTCACGCAGCTCGGGTAGCACCCCAGCGATCTCGATGACCGCCTGGCGGCCGTCGCCCATCTGGCGGACCTCACGGCCCACACCGAGCTCGCGGCAGACCAGGTCCATCACTGCGCCGTTGTAGCGCTGCGAGTGCGCCACGGCGGCCTTGTGCAGGGCTTTGGAGTCGATGGATCGCCACACACCGTCGGTGCCCTGGACCTTCTGGGACACCGCGGCGTGGGTGTGAAAGTTCGGATCCCCGGCCCGGGAATCGTAGTGATCGAACTGGGCCACGATCAGCCCTTTGGTGTCCACTTGCAGCTCACCGCTGGCACCGGAGCGAGTAAAAATCGCTTCCTGCTGCAGATGGGTCAAGGCGTCGTTGACCGCCTCGTGGTGGCAGCGTTCGATGGTGCGGCGAGTGTGCTCATCACCCAGTGCCCACAGCGTGGACACCGATTTGGGGGGAGTGAACACCAGGTCGAACCCGGCAACGGGTTGGCGCACCTTGCCTTTCTCGAAGGCAATCCACGACGACAGTTCCCGCTCGGTCAGCGGGGCCCGGCCCTTGTCGGCGGTGAACAGTCGGCGGCCGTGCTCGCGTTCGATGTCACGGACCTCAGCCACTTTCGGGCGACGGTGGTGGGTGGCCACGAACGATTCGATGCTCGCTTCGGTGGCTTTCACCAACTCGATGTCGTTGTTGTAGTGCGGGAACTTGCGGCCCAACCGGGCGGTCTTAATCGCCGCCGCCGGCTTCATACCCTCGCCGACCATCGTGTCGATCAGAGCATCGGCGTTGGGGTGCAACGCTTCTCCGAACAGCGCCTTCATCTGCTCTTCGCGGACCGTGCCATTGACGGCCAGAGCGTCATGTCCGACCCCCCCGGCCAGGCGGTGGTCCTCGAGCGCGAGAAGCCCATCGCCCCACCACAACCCCGGGGGAGTGCCATGGGCGGTGTAGTAATCGGCCATCTCCTGGCCCCGCTCGCGCTCGCGATCCTGACTGGCTACCTGGTCCGTCAGATAGCTGTAGCCGTCACCGGCATGCAGCACGTGCAGGGTCATCACCACCGCACCATAACCCGGCCACGGCCGTGGTGGAAGAAACGCGCCGCCCCCAAAGTCAGAAGATCTGCCAGAGGTGTGTCAGAACTAATCACTCACAGTAAAGCTGTGGGATCAAACAAGCAGGTCATGACCGAAGGGCATGGCACAAGGCGATGGTTCGAAGAACCGAGATCAAAAATCGGGCACAGAGCAGACAGCGGAGACAGACAGGGCGAAAAGACGGTGCAAGGCCCCCCGGGGCCGGCAACACCGGGATTCGACCACCAGGCGACAACGGTCTGCCAGAACCCCCCAACGGCCGCGTCAGCGGGTAATGTTGGGGCTGCATTCAACTGGCGTCGAGTGCTGCAAGAAGTTCCGTATGCACGTACGGGGCTTACACAGGTTCAGATGAGGGAGGGCCCTCGTGGCTACCACCGAAAAAAGAATGTCCGCACGCGATCTCGCACGGAAGAAGGTCGCCGCGCAACGCGAAGCGCAGCGACTGCGCGACCAAGCCAACGAAACCGATCTGGCCACTGTCCTCAAAGCGGCCGAAGCGGTACCGGCTGCAGAAACGGTCCGCGACAAAGCAATCGCCGCGGCCAAGACCAAATGTCAGAGCAAAGTCGACGAGGCACACACCCGCATGGGTGCCGCGCTCGCAGCGATGCGCGATCGCGGTGAAACGATCGCCGCGCTCGCCGAGCTCTCCGACCTGCCCGACACCGAAGTGCGCCGGCTGATCAGGCTCCACGAATCCAAGGCCACCACAGACAGCCAGGCCGCGGCGCCAGGCACCGAGCACAGTGACACCGACAATGCACCACACCAGCCGGCACCGGCGGCCGGGGGAGACGGTCAAAGTCAGCCGGTCCAGTCGCCGGCAGAACTCGCGTCGTAGCCCTGGGGTAGACCACACCCATGGACATCACCACCGCGTTTGCCGTTTCGGTCAAGGCCGGGTCGTGACCAGCCACCGGCTGGTTGTCGACCCGGTCGGTGACGCCGGCGAGATCCGGCGGTTCACCCGGTACGTCATCGTCGGCCCCAGCGCGCACGACTGTGCGGTGTTCGTCGGCGCGATCGGCGACGACGGCTACGGCCGGTTCTGGCTCGGCCGACCCGGCGGTCCGAAAGTGGTCCGCGCTCAACGGTTCGCCGTCGCCGCCGTCCACGGCGTGATGCCGGCCGGCATGGTCGCCATGCACGAATGCGACAACCCACTCTGTGTGCGCGTGGGCTCCCGTCACGTCGTGATCGGTACCCAGTCCGACAATCTCACCGACATGGGCCGCAAACACCGCGGCGGCGGCAGCGGATGGGGCCGCGGCGCCAGCGGTCTAGATCGCCAAGCCCGACGAGCCCGCGCCCACGCCGTGCGCGCCGCACTCATCAACGGATGGGACCGCACGGCGGTCTCAGAAGCGTTAGGTGCTGGGATGCCCGGCCAGGAACCTCTGTTCGCTCTTCACGGCGGCATTTAGTCCGGGCCATCCACCCCGTCTTTGCCTCCGTAGGGGTCTCCTCGATGGGGCAACACCGACCAGTTCGGTTCCAAGTTTCTGCCCTTATGACCTACGGCGCGGACCACTCGGCTTCGTCGAGGTACATGCCTCGAGCGACGACCTTGTGCAACGGCTGGTCCGTCTCGAACGCGATGTATCCACTGACTTTTTCGCCGGGCTTCACCTGCCCTCGGAGTGCGTTGTCATTGGCGACACCCCAGTTAATTTCCACCTTGGTGCCGTCAGCGAGCAGAGCGTACGCGTGCGCGTAGGCCAGCTGGCTGGCGTCGTAGTTCCCGTTCTCGCCGACCACAGTGACGAACACCTTTGAATACGGCTTGTCGTCTGCGCCGTCTTCGCGGATCTCGGGCGCGTTGACGGTGATGGTGGCAGCGTCTCCGGTCTTGTCGCCCATGATGTCGTAGTCCTCAACGAGAACCGCCTCACCCCACGCCACTTGTGACACTTCGTGTTCGCCCGAGCCAGAGTTCTCGTTATCCGGGTGCGCAAAGTTGTTGATGCCCACCGGCGCCGTGGGATGGCCCGTCTCCTCGTTGTCACTGCACCCGCCGGCCACGAGGGTCACCGCGACGGCGGTAAGCAGAGCAGCGGCGGCCTTCTTAGCGTTCATGGAGTTTCCCTGGCGGTCGGAGACGGTTATGCCAGGCAGGCGCTGGCTAGCTCAGGATGTTACGCACGTGGGCGGTTCACGAAATGGGGGCTGGGCATTGCCCGGTTTGAGCACCGATCGAGTTGATTTCTGCGTTCGACCGCGGATCCCCGGCGTAGTCAATCTGGTTCGTACAGCGGTCAGCAATGACCGCGTTGGGGTCCGGGACTTGCGCCCCGTTGGGGTAGCGACAGACGGTCCCGTCACAGACAGGGGTGTTGGCTTCACGTTCGCGACTCAATGAGTTGTCATGTTGGGCTTGGCAGTAGTCCGAGTAACCGGTGACTGTTCCATCGGACCAATAGGTTTCGATCGGACCCAACCCAACTTGGCAGCCCACGATGTAGGGCTCTGGTTCCACGACGGTCTCCTCGACAACGATCTCTGCCGGCGGCGCCGGTGCCGGCGCGGGGGTCGACGACGAGGGCGGAGGTGCAGTGACAGTGACGGTGCTGACGGCGACCGAT
The DNA here is from genome assembly GCF_001598915.1 of Williamsia muralis NBRC 105860. Lineage (GTDB taxonomy): Bacteria > Actinomycetota > Actinomycetes > Mycobacteriales > Mycobacteriaceae > Williamsia > Williamsia muralis. The sequence continues at coordinate 40,239 of NZ_BDAP01000011.1, forward strand.
GATGCAGTCGACGACGACTCCGCCGCACCGGTCTTGTCGGGATTGTCAGTGGCACAGGCCGTCAGCAAAACACCCAACGCACACACACCCAGCAACGACCGTTTCGTGAACATGCCCGTACGTCGCGACGCACGGACATACCGTTACTGCCGCCGGGCAAGTAAACAACAAGCACCCACGCTGCCTAACGCGCTTCTGGTGAGTGGCCGTGACGGACCGTGACGTATTCGCTGCCTGAAACGGGCCGCCCCCTGAGCCATCATCTTCCTGTGAGTGCACCGAACGGCTACCGCGTAGGGATCGGTGCGAGCATCGACAGCACCGGCAGGCGCCACACCACCAGCGCGAGGTGTGAGCGCCACAGGCGGTGTTTGAGGGCGTAGAGCCAGTGGCCGGCGAGCCACAGGGCCAGTCCGATGCCGGCCTCGATGGGGTAGCGGGTGTTGGCGAGGTCGCCGCCGTGGATGAACATTCCGCCGATGCCGTCGATGAACAGGATGATGCCGACCAGGCGAGCCAGGCCAGAGCCGATGCCCCACAGCAGGATGGCGACGAGCAGCACACCGGTTGCGATGAACACGAGCGACGCCATAGCGGTCACCTTCTGTGAGTTGGGGCCTGTGCCGGTGAGTGTGTCGTAGGGGTCTGACAGTGGCGGGGGTTAGCTGTCGGTCGGGCAGTGGCCCCACAGTCCGTGACGGTCGCGTTGAGCGTCAGTCTGGGCGGCGCGGAAAGCATTCCGGTAGCGGTAGCGGGTGCGGTCGTAGGTGTATTCACGGGCAGCTCCGGCTTCGATGAGCGCCAGGTTGAACAACCGCTGATCCTGAACGGTCCACACGTACGCCAGCTGGCGGTCGTAGCGGTCGGTGTCGCCGACGGTCTGGTCGTGTTCGAGTCGCACCGCGCGGCCGGTGAGGATCGTGCTGGTGTAGTCGCTCGCTTGTGGCCCGAAGCATTCGATGGGGGCGTTGGGTTTGACGGTTTCGGGGGTGTCGACGCCGATGAGCCGGACGGTGGAGGTGGCGCCGGCTCGATCGGTGACCTCGATGGTGTCGCCGTCGACGACACGACTGACTGTCACCTCGGGCCCGGCGGTGTCGGGGATCTGCCCGCGCATCACATCGACGGCCGTGTCAGTCACGGGCGCGACGTCATCGTCGGCAACTGAGGCGCAGCCTCCCAGCAGGGTGGCTGCGCTGAGCGTTGCGGCGGCGATGAGTGCTCGGTAGCGAGAGGCCATGTGCACGAGGTCCTGTGTTCGGTGGGTGGCTGGGTCGGCTTGCGCGTTCAGGCGTCCGGAAACCGGGCGTCCACACGCGCCAGACCACGCCGCACGTATTCGTCGCCGTCGATGTCGCCGCGTTCCAGCGCGGTCAGGTCAGCGATGTCGTCGCGGTCCGGGGCCCAGCCGTCGAGGACGTGGCTGGCGATGTTGTTGTGCACGTTCCACTTCTGCGCGATGGTCAGGCCGGCGAATAGGTCGGCGTAGCTGGGTTCTGTGTTCACCTAGGATCTACTTCCTTCGCGGCCTGCGTTGCGTGCTCCGGTGGTTAGCGTTCGATGCCGTGGTGGTGTCCGGGGCGTTCGGGGCCGTTGTCGCGGTACTGGTGTGGGGTGTCGGGGAGCTGGTTGTAATGGACCGGTTCGGGATGTTGTTGGTAGGCGATGGGTTCGGGGCGTTGGTCGTAGCTCAGCTCGTGCTGGTGGTCGTGCGCCGGGCTGGTGGTTTCGGCGGCGGGTGTGGGGGTGGGCCGTTCGATGGTGATGAACTCGAACACCGGGGTCAGGGCGGCGGGCCGGGTGGTGAAGTCGCCGGCCTCGGGGCGGCTCATCCCTGAGCGCATGTTCCACACGTAGGGGTCGATGGCTGTGAAGTTGTAGTCGTAGGCGGATTGTTCGGCGATCTGGGCCATGAACAGTTTCGCGGCCCGGCCGTTGCCTTCACGGAACGGGTGGGCGTGATTGATCAGGGTGTAGATGACCGCTGATTGGTCGGCGAACTCGCCACGGTCCACTGTCGCCCACGAGGTTTCGGCGGCGGTGGTGGCGGCCGCGGCAAGGTAGTGGTCGATGTCGTGGCGGTGCGCGAACGGTTTGCCGTCTTTGCTCATGTTCACTTCGCGGTACTGCCCGGCCCACTCGTACACGTCCTGGAACAGGTAGCCGTGCAACGCTCGCAGGTGTTCGACGTCGAACGTGCGCTCAATCTGGGCGGTGCCGTTGCGGATCAGTTCTTCTCGGGCGGCGGTCCAGATGTATTCCTCGCCGGAGAGGTCGTGCTGGTTGTGGTGGCCAAGTTTGTTGGCCAGCACCGTGGTTCCTGGCCAGTAGTAGTCGTCCCAGTCCATCGACTCGACGTTCCCCCCGCGTGTCGGTTGTTTAGGACGGTGAGCGTTTGGCGGCCAGTCCGGCGCGGCCGCGGCGCACGTACTCCTCGAGGGTGATGTCGCCGCGTGTGAGGGCGATCAGGTCAGCGACGTTGTCGCGGGTGGGTGTCCACCCTTCCATCACGTTGTTGGCGATCGTGTTGTGCACGGACCACTTTTGCTCGATGGTCAGCTCGGCGAACAGGTCGGGGTAGCGCACTGCCCATTCGGGTTCCTGTGTCATGACGGTCATCGTATTTCTCCCTCGCGTGCTGTGGTGGTGGTCTGTGTCAGCGTTCGATGCCGCGGTGGTGGGCGGGCCGTTCGGGGCCGTTGTCGCGGTGTGGGGTGTCGAGGAGCTGGTTGTAGTGCACTGGTTCGGGGTGTTGCTCGTAGTGCTGCGGGGCAGGGCGCTGATCGGCGGCTAGGTGCTGTTGCTCGGGCAGGTGCTGGTTGCCGGCCAGTTGCAAGGCAGGTTCGGGGTGCGCGGTGTGGGGGTGGGTGTACTCGCGCAGCTGCGTACGGAGCTCGACGACATCGTTGTAGGCCTGGCGTTCAGAGTCCGAGGCGCAGGCCTGTGCCCGGTTCGCGGCCACGGCGAGCATCTCGGGCAGTGGCAGGGTGCTGCCGACGCTGGGTTCAGCATGGATGCGGTGGCCGTCGACGAGTCGGTCGTAGTGGTCCATTGCCCATCCTGCCGACCCCAAATCGCGCCACAGATTTGATGATTCGACGTGCCAGGTGCGGGTGTCGGTGTAGGGCTCGTCGATGGCGCGTTCAGGCACGGTGACAAAAGCGGCCGTCACGGCGTAGCCGCGGTCGCTGCGCCGCAGGGACACATCAGCGATGTGGGTGTGGTCGGGAACTTCGTAGTAGCTCATCGAGAGGTCGTCCTTTCGGGTCAGAACAGGGTGTGTTGGGCCTGGGCGGCGGCAGTGTCGGTAAGCCGTTCGTAGGCGGCGGCCATCCGCTGCACGGCGGCGTGGGGTTCTTCGAGCTCATCGGCGATCTGTTCCCAGCTCATGCCTTCGTCGTAGTGCATGTGCCAGGCCATCTTGTGCAGATCCTCGGCCCGCAACACCGGACCCCCGCTCACGTAGTCGGTGCTCATGCGGTGCCCTGGTGCAGGCGGGCGAGCTGGTCGCGTTTGGTCAACCACAGTTCTTCGGCCCGCTGTTGGTGGCCGGTGAGGCTTTCCCAATGGCCGGCGAGCTCCTCGACGCTGACGGTCTCGCGGATCTGGGACATGCGGGCCAGCAGGCCGGCGTAGCCGCGGCGGTACCACTGGTCGATCACTTTGGCGGCCAGGTGCGGCAGTTCCACACCACCGATCAGCGGTCCCTGAGCGGGGGACAGGATCGCGAACAAGTGCTGCTCGACGCGGGCCAGGCGGCCAGTCTCGAACAGGCGAGCTTGGACCAGGACCGGGTTGGCAGGGCCGCCCTCGTCCAAGACGCTGCACACCGCGTCGAAGATTTCGGTGTGAGCCGGGCTCCAGAACGGATTCCACCGGTCGGGTCCGGTCATGATCTGACGGACCTGCTGGGCAAGGTCTTTCGGTGCCCACATCAACGCGGTCAGGAACGCAGCCTCAACGCTGGTGGTGATGGCGTCTTCGGTACTGACGTCGGGGCCCAGGTGGCTGGGGAACTGATCGACGGTCAGGACCTCGTCGTCTGCGGGCATCTCGCCGGCGGCCGCCGCCGGGTCGGTAACCATGTCACTGGCGGTGATCGTCATGGGGTCCTCCTCGTCAGTCATCGGTTCGTGGGTCAGGTGGTGGCGTAGGCGGCATCGGCATAGACGCAGCCAGGGCCGTGGGGGTCGCTGATGTGTTCGTGGCATTCGGTGCAGCACTCGTCGTGGTCGTAGATCAGTCCCTCGGCGTGCCGCCACGCACGGTCCTCGTGGGCTTTGTGCGCCCGGTGGGCCATCGCCTCGAGGTGAGCGGCATGGTCGGTGTCGCCGGCAGTGCGGGCGGTAACAGCAAGGGCCTCGAAGCGGGCTGCTCGGTCGGCGTAGGTGCTGCGGCGATCTGTGGTCACGGCGTGGGCTCCGATCAAAGAAGGCTTGGGAGAGGGGGAGTGGGTGTCGGTCAGGCTGTGGAGCTCGCCGGCACTTGCCCACCCTTCCGGGGTTGTGACGTTGTAACTGCTCATTGGGTTTCAGCTCTTCATGCCGCTGCGCTGGCAGCGAGTGCTTTGATGCGGTCGGGCCGGAAGCCGGACCAGTGGTCGTCGCCGGCCACCACAACGGGTGCTTGCAGGTAGCCCAGTCCCATCACGTAGTCACGAGCCTGGTCGTTGGTGGTGATGTCCACGACGGTGTAGTCCAGGCCGTTCTTGTCGAGGGCTTTATAGGTGGCGTTGCACTGCACGCACGCAGGCTTGGTGTACACGGTGATGGTGTGCTCAGTCATTGTTTTGGCCTCTCGATTAGTTACGTGCGACTGGTTGAGTTGATACGTCTATTCTATTTCTTATTGCGTTGATTCGCAACACTTTCCGTGAATTGGTGTGCATTCTTCGGTCATTCCTTTTTTGGGCATTTCCTGATATTAGCGCCGCCCTGTCGGGGTGGTTTCGAGTCACGTTGTGGAGGAGAGAAAGGGCCGCGATATAAGCGGATCGGCGCGCCAGCGGCGGGTAGCGCGTGGGTCTTTGTCGACGAAGCTGCTTGACGCGGGGCCACCCCGATCCAGTCAGAATCGGCGCATCAGGGGATGACCGGCCAGGTAAGACAAACATGCAGCGCACACCACACGTATGGGCTAGGGTGGAGACGTCGGATTGGCGTCGGACACCCTGTCAGAACTCGCTCGCATGCATGTGTGAGCGAGTGGTTTGTGGTGCGCGTTGTGGGCGCCCTGTGTGCTGACCCTTTCTGTCCATTCGGCTCAACCCTGGGCCTGAATTTCCGCATATAAAGGGGGTTCATTGTGACAATCGCAAAGAGAATCGGTGTTGGGCTCAGCGGAATTGTGGCCGCTGCTGCTGTGTCATTGGCGGCGGTGCCGGCCGCCGGTGCTGACACCATTAACGTGGTGCAAAAGACGCGGCATTGGTGGGACAATGCGACGTATTACGAATACGGGCCGTTTCGCGATGCGAATCATTGCATTGGTTTCGCGAAATCGAATCCGCAGCTGTCGGAATTGTTCATGGTCAATGAAGCGGTGTGCGGTGCCGACAGCATGACCTCGCCGTGGCACTTGAACGCGCCGATCAACATCCTGTAAGCCGACGCACCGTAGGTGGCCCCACCCTTGCGGGTGGGGCCTGGCGGCCGCCGCTAGCTGGTCTCGGCGAACGGGTCAGATGGTGTGCCGTCGGGCAGGTGCCAGTCGGTTTCGAGTTGGCTGGTTCCGTCCTGGCGGATCGTGTGGGTGGTGATGCCTTCTCGGATGATGATCGTTCCGTCGATGTCGGCGTAGGCAGTGGTGATGGTCATGGTGGGTTCCTTAGGATCGTTGTGTCTGGGGTTAGGTGCTCTAGATGGCCAGGGCGGCAGGGTGAAGCTGATGGTTGGTTGATTCTCGGGATCTTTAGGAGAATGGCTGCCCCGCCGCTGTGGTGGCTCTGGTCGCTAATTGAGATCTGACGCTGCTCGTACTGACGCGAATGGGCTGTGGTCGCTGCTCTAAGGACCTGACGACGGGGTTGCCTATGGCCGAGGCTTTTCGTCGGAAGGCAGCAGGTATATGGCCCTTACGAGACCGGATTCGATGGCAGCGTGGATCGGTATTGATGTCGGCAAGTCGCATCACCATGCGTGCGTGATCGACTCTGAAGGGACCAAGCTTTGGGACCAGAAGATCGCCAATGACGAGACCAAGATCGAGGCGTTGATCGACCGTGTCGTGACCACCGTAGAAGGACCGGTGGTGTGGGCCGTTGACCTTGTTTCGCCCGCCGCCGCGCTGCTGAATACCACTTTGCTGCTGCGCGAGCAGACCGTTGTTTATGTGCCCGGCCGCACCACCTCGGTGATGGCTCCGGTGTTTCGCGGCGAGGCCAAGACCGATGCCAAGGACGCTCGGGTGATTGCAGACACGGCTCGGATGCGGCGGGACCTGTCGCCGGTCGTGGTCGAAAATGATCTGGTTGCGGAGCTGCGGCAGTTGCATGCCTACCGCACCGATGTGATGGCCGACTGGGTGCGGGGCATCAATCGGTTGCGCGACATGCTCGGCAGCATCTTCCCAGCTCTTGAGGCTGCGTTTGACTACTCGACTCGGTCGCCGCTGATCCTCGTCTCGCGGTTCTGCACACCCGCGGCGATCCGTAACGCCGGCGAAGCTGGCGTGGCGAAGTACTTGCGTGAGAACAAGGCCTGGGCCAAAGGCATCCCCGCGATGGCCGAGGCCGCGGTCGTAGCGGCGAACGGTCAGCGGCATCGGCTGCCCGGCGAAGCCGGCACCGCACGGCTGATCTGCAAGTTGGCCGCCCGGCTGCTTGAGATCGATCGCGAGATCAAGGATCTCGATAGGGAGATCGCTGCGCTGTTCCGGACGCATCCGTCGGCGAGAATCATCGAATCGCTGCCAGGAATGGGTCCTGGTCTCGGTTCGGAATTCCTCGTCATCACCGGCGGCAACATGGTGGCCTTCCGCGATTCCGGGAAGCTCGCCTCCTATGCCGGGCTGGTTCCTGTTCCTCGCGATTCCGGTCGAATCACTGGCAACATGCACCGACCGAAACGCTATAACCGAAGACTGCGACGGGTGTTCTACATGGCCGCTCTCTCGAGCCTGAAAACACAAGGGCCGTCTCGAGAGTTCTACGACAGGAAACGCGCCCAGAACATGGTTCACACCAAGGCTCTGATCGCCCTCGCGCGGCGACTCGTCGACGTCCTGTGGGCACTGCTGCGTGATGGGCGGGAGTTCACTGTCGACGTGCCAGGAGCCGCTACCGCTGCTTGACATCGTCATTAAGATTCTCCTCGTTGTGGGCGACGCTGTCGGCTTCGCAGTCGCTCAGTGCGGGGTGGGCGGTCAACCCCGAAGAGCAGCGGCGGCCGGAAGCCACTTTCACGCGAGCGCAGCGAGTGTGGGTGTGAAAGTGGTTGGAGCGCACGGGCGTAGCGCAGCGGAGAACGGGCGGAAGCGCCGGTGCGTGGGTTGACCGGTCGGGCCCCCGGACTGAGAGAATGAGAAGACGCGCGCCCCTTGGTGACCACACGGACGAAGCTCGGGCCGAAGGCCCGACTAGTCGGGTGGCCGCGCAGCGGACATACCGTCACGCTGCGCGGCCACACCGTTTTAGCCGGCCTTGTCCGCCTCGCCTGCGCCGGTGGTGTTCTGGTCCGCAGTGGTGGTGCGGTGGCCGGTGAGGTGGGCGTATTTGATGGTGTGGGTGAGGGTGCCGCCGCCGTAGGCGGGATATTCCACGGTCACCGATTTGGGGTTGACCCGGCGGACTCGATACCAGTCGTCGTGCCGGCCGCGCACCAGATCCCCGACACTGATGGTGTCGCGGGTGTAGTTGGTGGTGTCGCCGCTGGCGATCTGTTGCTGGCGGACCTGTGTCCAGTAGGCGATGTCCTCGGCGCGTTGGGCCATGCGGGCGGCGACCCGCTCGCGGTATGGGCCGGCCGCTGCCGTGGTGACCTCTTCGCGTTTGTCGCCCGCGGCGTCGGTGAACAGGGTGCGGCGGTGCCCGTCGAGTCTTCTTTGGTCGGCGCGCTGTTCGGCCTCGAGTGTGTCGATGCGGTTGGCCACGGTGACCGGGTTGTACCGGTGCTCGGTGGTCGCGGCGGCCGCCGCTGCGCGCTGCTCGACAGCCTTGGCGGTGTTCTCGGCCTCCACGGCCTGACCGAGTGTCTTCCACGCTTTGTCGATCGCGCCCCGGTGCCGGCGTTCGGAGTGATGGCCGATCTTGATCGGCTCCCCACCTGGGGGCAGGGCGTCGGTGGCGGCGCGTTCTCTCGCCCACGCGGCTTCGGCGTCGCTCTTCTTGCGTTCGGCTTTCGCGGCCAGGGCGGCGGCGCGGTCGTCTTGGCGGGCCAGGCGGTCGGCCTCGGCCTCGGCCGCTGGCCGGTGGGTGCGGTCGATCTCCACGGTCACGGTGTGGCCGGCCTCCCGCAAGGCGTGGGCGGCGCGGTTGATCTTGTAGTCGTTGGGCTGGCGGTCGCGGCTTCCGGCGATGCCCCACAGCCCCAGCGTGCGGAACCAGCGAAACCCGTTGGCTTTCAAAATCGTGTTCGTGCCGTCGCCTTTGCTGGTGCCCTCGACGAGGGTTCCGTCTGCGTGGGTGTGGCGAATGGTGATCGTCATAGCGGCGTAACTCTTTCCTGTGGAGTGGATATTGATGTGTGGGTGGCTGCCCGTGTGAGGGGTCGGGCAGCCACCCGGCCGGTCGGTTTACGAGGTGGTGGGCTCGTCCCATCGGCCGGGGCGTAGCCCGGTGTCGCGGTCGCTGGGGTCGCTCCACCGGTCGGCGATCTCGGCGAGGCAGTCCCACCGTTCGCGTTCGGTCAGTCCTGGTGCCCAGCTGGCCCAGCGGCGGCCGGGAAGCATCGGGTTCAGGGCGCAGGGGTCGCGGCGGGCGGCCGCTTTGACGCACACCGATTCCACGGTGAGCTGCTGGTCGTAATTGACTCCGCCGATCTCGCGGACAGCTTCGGTGATGGCGTCGACCACCTCGGGGCGGGTGGCGGCGATGTTGGCTGCTGCCCACAGGATCCCGGTGAACGTGCGGGCCAGCTCGTCGGGAATGACAGCGGGAGCGTAGGCGCTGGTGGTCGAGGTCATGACGGGGGTCCTTTCGGTGGGTGGGGTAGGTCAGCGGGTGTGCAGTGCCGGCGTGGGCGTGGTGAAGTCGGTAAGCGATAGGGCGCTGGTGATCGCGGTGCCCAGGTCGTAGGGGTTACGGGGCAGCGGTTCCCCCAGGTAGGAGAGCCAGCGGCCGGCGTCGAGGGTGAGCATGGACGCTGAGCGGTGCAGGGTGTTGTAGGTCAGGGCGTCGGGGTCGATACCTTCAACGGCGAATGCTGCTGAGATCCAGGTGTTTTCGTCCATGAGCTGACGCACGGTGGTGCGCACTGCATCGTCGGTGAATGTGCGTTCGCCGTTGATCCCGTCGCACGAGTACGAACGCACGTCGGGCAGCTTGGCCGGGTCCGTGCACACCAGGCGGTCGTCGAGCTGGTCGTAGCTGTCGGTCATCCCGTTGAATTGGGCGCTTTGAAACCCGAACCACTCGTTTTGGGCTTGGGTGTAGGCCGGTCCGTCGACCCAGGCGACCCGCAGCCATGCGCTGGCGGTGCCGCGTCCGGACCGTACCGAGAACTTCACGGTGGGCCAGGTGGCGCGCAGGTGCTTACGCAGCTCGGCGGCAGTCTCTTTCGTGGTGAACTTCGGCATGGTGACCCTCCCGGCCTTGGTGCGGCAGACCTGGTGTCCGCCAACTTTTTTGCCCTTCTGGCAATGGAGATAAAGACCGGCATAGGAGGACAGAACACAAGACCGCGGGCGGAAAGTTTTCACGCGGAGCGCCAGCGGAGTACGGGTGTGAAAAGTTTCCGAGCCCGAAGGGCCGCAGCCGGGGCCTTGTGTGGCGGACGACGCCGGTCATGATCGGAAGGCCAGAAGGGACAAAACGACCCAGCCCGGCCGTCAGGCCGGGTCACAGTGCGCCGCAGGCGCTCGGTTCAGGTGACCGCGCAGCGGGCAAACAAAGAAGGCCGGCCACCTAGATCAGGTGACCGGCCTAAACGGAACGGGTGTGGCTCCACGCGATCCCGCCGGAAGCTAGCTGTGCGGGAGCTGCGCTACGCCGCGGGAGGGCTCGGTGCCGCGGCAGCTCTTGAATTGAGTAAGAGCTAGCCCGGATGCGGCGGATTCCGTCAGAACGTGGTCGACGTACCCGCTGTGTTGGTCGGACTAGGTCTCATCCGAGAAAATCCGTCTGCGGACAAGTCAGGGGTGTTGCAGGGCCATTCCCTGTCGCCTTACCCAGTAGTATGGAGAACACTTCCCTTCGAAGGGGAAGCATTGTCTGGGAGTACCTTCGGGCTCTCCCTGTCCCCGATATGAGGAAGGAGGTAATGGCTATCGCCGCCGGAAATAAAAAAATCCGGAACGGCTGGACCAAGTTTTTTGTGCTGACCCAGCTCGTCCGGAATGGATATCAGTTCATCCGTTGGTTCTCTGATCAGATGTAGTTCGATTCTCTGATCAGATCGTCGAGAGGAACATCTAACCGTGTCCGTCGTCGTCATTGCCGTGGCGGCGGCGGACCCCTTCACTGTAACGAGATTTTTTTTCTTTTGCCAGATCCACAAAGCGCGTCGTTTTAACGAATCGTCCGTCGGTCGTTAGGCCTGGTAGATGACGTTTTGCTTGGTGTGACGACAGGTCACTTTGGTGACCATTCGTATCGGCTGCGATACCAGGCCATCGCTCGCGACTGAGGGTGTCGCCTCATTCCCAAATGGGTTCTGGCAGCGCCTGTTACGGATCATTTGGTGATCGGTTTGGTGCTGTGACACATGTCTGGTCAGTGAGGGCGTCCACTCAGTAGCGGTGATCGTGGTTGAGCTTTGAGGCGAGGAGTGCTGCGGCGGTGGTGAGTGCTGCGGTGGTCACGATGATGAGGACGCCGACGGGGAGGGACACGGGGCTGCCGAAGAACGCGCCGACGAAGATGCTGAGGAGGAATGCTGTTGGGCCTGCGACGATGAGTGCGCCCAAGCCGGCTTTCTCGTCTCTGGTGGTGCGGTTGTAGATCGCGACGAAGAGGCCGATGGCTGCGATGGTGAGCGCGAGTCCGAATCCGGTCCATTGGAGGGCGTTGAGGACCCCGTCAGATAGGGGTGGACGCACTGGTTCGATCGTGTCGATGCTGCGAATGTCGTTGTGACTGGACGCCATCAGTCAGAACCTTTCACTGTTGTTGGTGCTGTTCGGTAGTCGAGGATCGGTGAGCAGAGCTATGCCGTGGCGTTGCTGGTTGCTGGGTGTCCCCTCCCGTTGGCCAGGGTGCCATATGTGTCTGACGGCGGGGAGTGCTGTCAGTAGAGCGTTGGTTCTGGTGAGTAGGCGGTGCCGGTGTCGCGGACGTGGATGGCTGCGTTGGTGAGCCACTCGCGGTCGATGTTGCCGTGTTCGTCTCTGCCTGCGCCGGCGAGGAGTAGGGGGTTGTCGTCGATGCTGATGGTGAGGAATGGTGCGCCGTTGGGTTGGTGGCCGGCGAGGTGGTCGAGCGCAGCGAGTGCCGCGTCGCCGGCGGCGTGGTGGGCGTCGGTGTAGGTGGTGTCGGCGTTGGCGATCAGGATGCCGTTGTGGGGGTCGGTGAGGGTGAATGCGGTGACGCTCCAGCAGATCATCAGTGAGGTCTCCTTGTCGGCGAGTGGTTGTGGTGGTGACAAGGATGCCGCGCGGCCCCTCGGGCCGCGCGGCATGTGTGGGTCCCCAGACCCGGTTGTGCAGAGTGGTCCGGGTCTGGGGATAAGCCTGGGTTAGTGCTGGTCGGCGGGTGGGACGGGGCCGCTGGCGAGCCATCCGGTGCCGGTGATTTTGTAGCGGTGGGCGGCGCGTGGTCGCCAGCTTTCGGCGGCGGAGTTGTCGGCGAATTGGTCGCCGTCGTCGAACGTGGCGATGGCGAGTTTGTGGGCCTTTTTCATGGTGGCGACCATGGTGTCGATGGCGGTGGTGTCCATCAGGGCCAGGGTGAGCGGCGACATGGTGAGCCGGACGTAGGGGAGCACTTTCTGGGTCGCGGGGTGGGTGAACTGTTCACGGGCAGCGGCACCGAGGGGGCCTCGGGTCCAGCGCAGGGTGGTCTGCATTTCGGGGTATCCGCCGGGCAGGATGCCGGGGAGCATGGTGGTTTTGGCCATGCCCATGCGGGCCTGGCGGGCGGTGGCGAACAGTCCCAGGACGTGCTGGACCTGTTCGCAGCTCAGGAATTGCATGGTGACGCCGGGGAATTGGACTTGGACCATGGCGACGCCGGTCCCGGCCGCGATGACGTCGACGCGGGCGCGTTGTTCTCCGCAGACGGTGACCGCGACGTTGGTGACTACACCGTTGGTGCGGAGCGGTAGCGGGGTCTTGATGTGTTCGGGGCGGCTGCTGGCGATGCGGCGTGCTTCTTGGGCCTGTGCTCGTGCTTTCCCTGCGACCATGGCGACGTCTCCCTCGAAATCGGTGGCAGACCTGGTGTCCGCCAACTTTTTTGCCCTTCTGGCAATGGAGAGGTGGACCGGCAGAGGACAGAACGGAGTGGCAGGTGATCGGACAGTTTTTCAGCGAGCGCAGCGAGTGCGGGTTGAAAAAGTGTTCGACCCCGCAGGGGCGATAGTCACCTGTTCGAAGTGGCGGACGAACCGGTCACACTCGGAAGGCCAGAAGGACAAAACGTGACCGTGCCGAAGGCCGGTCACGTCACGCGGATCTCGGCCGCAGGCCAATCATTGCGCGCCGCCAGGCGCTCCGTTGAGGTGACCGCGCAGCGGGCATGGTGGTGCTTGCGTCCAGGAACGCGGTGGCGACGGGTACGAAGTCGCCGGGCTCGACGTCGAAGCCTTCCCCGTGCGTGACGCAGTGGTGCAGCACGGCGAGGCGGGCCAGGGCGGTGCCCAGGTCGGGGTGAGTTTCGGTCCACGCGTTCGCGACGTAGTCGGTCCACCACAGAACGAACGTGTCTCCGTCTGGGGAAACGGTGGCGTGCAGGTCGGGGAGGGTGAGGGTGGCAACGGCGTTCATGGGGGTTCTCCTGGATCGGGGGCTGTGGCTCAGCACATTTCGGGACGGTGGGTTAGGTGACGGTGCGGCAGTGGCGGCATTCCCATTGCCCGCTGATGCGGCTGCAGGTGCGTCGCTGCTCGCAGAGCCAGCACCGCTGGTTGGCTCGGGTGATGGTGTCGCCGGTCTGATCGGCGGCCGCTGCGGCGGCGGCCACGGTGAGCTGGGCGCGGTGGGCGGCGCGGACCTGTTGGTCGCGGTCGTGCTGCTCGGCCTCGGTCAGCGGCGGCCGGGTGCCGGCACGCAGGTAACCGGTGAACGCCCGCGTGCAGTCCGAACAGACGTCGCCTTGCTCGGCGATCGGGTTGGCGCACCCGGGGAGCACGCACCGGGCGAACAACTCCAGTTCGGTGACGCTGTTCATGTCGGGTGCCTTTCGGTGATGATGAGCGGCAGGCGGGCCACCGGGTCGGGGGGTGGCCCGCCCACCCACATCAGTGATCGGTGTGTCCTTCGCCGTCTGCGGTGTCGCGGCGTAGGTGCGCGGCCAGGAACGTGTCGGCGGCGGTCGGGCTTCCGGCCGCCCGCAACGCGGCGACGGTCGCTTCGGCTTCGAGGCAGGTGAGGGCACCGGCGATGTCGTCGGCCACGTCGAGGCCGCCGAAGATGTCGGCCCACACAGTCAGCGCGTCGGGTGCCTCGGCCGGGGTTCCGACGTCGACGGCGCTCTGCCAAAACTCCAGCGCCTCAGCGTTTTGGTCGCTGTAGGGCGGCAGCCCGGTTCCGGCCCACGCGGGCTGTATCTCATGGTTGATGGAGGACAGTTGGTCCCCGCGCCACGCTTCGGCGGATCCGAGCACGGCCAGGACCGATGCGACGGCGAGCTGGGCGCGGCGCGGGTTGATGCGATTGGCGATCTCGGCAATGTCCATGACTGGCGTCTCCCTCGGGTCGGTGCGGCAGACCTGGTGTCCACCCACTGTTTTGCCCTTCTGGCAAGGGAGAGGTGGACCGGCTCAGGAGGACAGAACACAAGACCGTGGGCGGAAAGTTTTCACGCGGAGCGCAGCGGAGTGCGGGTGTGAAAAGTTTTCGAGCCCGCAGGGCCGCAGCCGCGGTCTTGTGTGGCGGACGACGCCGGTCACACTCGAACGGCCAGAAGGGACAAAACGATGAAACCGGCCGCCAGGCCGGTTACAGTGCGCCGCAGGCGCTTCCGATCAGGTGACCGCGCAGCGGACATTCCCGGGCACCGGGTCGGCACGGAACCGCGAGAAGGCCGGCGGACTTCCGTCTGAAAGGGCTCCCCGCCTCAGAGCGGAGCATGCGGGGAACGGCCGGCCATCGTGTCAACTACGAACGCACCCGGCCCTGCGGAACCCGTGCTGCATAATCCGTCCTGGGCAGCCATCAGCACTGCCATCAGGGGGATCACATGAAATTTGTCGGCATGGTCGCGCTCGCCACTGCGGCATGCATGCTCGTCGCCTGCACGACCCAGCCACCGCCGGACACCTCGGAGAGTGGCTACATCGGGGTCGAGATCGGTTCCGGTGAGACGGCCACAACGCCCGACCCCGGTGCGACGGTTCAACGCGCCACCATCGAAACCACCGTGGACGGCCAACCGATCACCATCATCGAGTTCACCAAGATCTGCACCCGCAGCGGTGACGGTGATGCCGTGACTGTGTCCGCCGAAACTCACGGCTACGGGTACGACGACAACAGAAACAACAACTACAACACCGGAGTCGGCCTCGGAAGCTTTGACATCGAACTCGTCGGACTTCGTAACGCCGCCCCCACCGTCAAGCGGGTCAACATCAGCCAGCCCACCGGCCCAGACGCTGGTATCTGGGTGTACGTCGCCAACAACGTTGAAGGCGAGGGCAACACCGGATCGGCCACCGCAACAATCGAATCCCCAGACACCTACACCGTCACCGGAAGCGCACCCGACCCCCTCGCCCCGACGCGCACGAAGACGTTCACCGCCAGAGCAACATGCCAACAACCGGCATTCCCGGCACCGTGATGAACACTCCGAGCACCAGAATCAACATCCCCAGAGCCGTCCTCGGCCTCGTCTGCGTACTGATGTGGACGCTTACCGCCTGCACCACCAGCGACGGTGACGTTGGATCATCGAGCGCCACCGAATTGCGTTCAAGCAACACGTCCACCACCACTGCCGGCCCGCCCGTCCTGATCGACACGGCAGCGCCCGACGACCTCGTCCCGCAACTTCCGATCGTCCTCACCGTCGACGGCCAAACCTTCACCATCACCGAACGCGACGGCGGACACGACTACAACTGGGACAACGGACCCAACCCCGACTACGGATTCTCAGAGAGCGCGCCTCAAACGGCACAGATCTCAGCAGACGACGCAACGAAGGTTCGACCCCCACCATCCCCGCCGACCGGCACACTCGGCCACTACCGCAACAGCATCCGCGACTTCCTCGGCATGATTAACCCCAACACCGGATACATCGAGGAGTAGCGCAGCAAACGAGTCTGCAGATCAGCGACACCGGGGTTCAGTGGTCCGTACTGGACTCCGTCGATGGTGGTGCAGACGTCATGATGTGGCCTTTCGGTGGGTGGCGCTGACGCCTCGCGGTCGGGCTGGCCGGGGTGGGCTGTCAACCCCGAAGAGTCCCGGCGGCCGGAAGCCTCTTTCACGCGAGCGCAGCGAGTGGGGGTGTGAAAGTGGTTGGAGCGCACGGGCGCAGCGCAGCGGAGAACGGGCGACACCGCCGGGGCGTGGGTTGACAGGTCGGGGTCCCCGGCCAGCCACCATGAGAAGGCGCGCGCCCCCTGTGGTGACCACCACGGCGAAGCTCGGACCGCCAGGTCCGAGAACGCGGACTGAGGGGGAGAGAAGCCTGGCCAACGCGACACAGGTCTGGGGAGAAACGTGTCGGGACCGGGGGGAGTGGTCCCAGGACCGGGGGGATGGTCCGGTTGGCCAGGCTCTCGGTGAGCACGCTAGCAGGACGAACTGACATTGCCCATCTGAGCGGCCACGTCGGGGCGAAGCGGGACAGGTCGTCTCACCTGTCCCGCATCGTTATTGCGTTGAGTTGGATGTCCGTCAGGACGTTGTAGCGGATCGGGGTTAGGCGTCTTCGAGGACTTTGACGGTGGACAGGTCGGTGGTTTCTTTGGCGACTTCGAGGTCGTAATGGGTTTGCATGTTGAGCCAGAAGGTGTCGCTGATGCCGAACATTTTGCCCAGGCGCAGCGAGGTGTCGGGGGTGATGGCCCGCTTGCCGTGGATGATTTCGTTGATACGCCGGGGCGGGACGTTCATCAGATCGGCCAGTCGGCGCTGCGAGAGGCCCATGGGCTGCATGTAGTCCTCGAACAGGACGATGCCGGGATGGATCGGGGGGTGGGCTGTGGTGGTCATGATGGGCGTTACCTCTGATTGGTAGTCGTTCTTGGTGTGTTGGTGTGGTTTTGGGTTAGTGGTAGTCGACTATTTCAACGTCGGCGGGTCCGTGTGCAGTCCAGGTAAAACAGATTCGCCACTGCTGGTTGATGCGAATGCTGTGCTGCCCGGCCCGGTCGCCTTTGAGCGCTTCGAGTCGGTTCCCCGGCGGGATCCGCAAATCTGACACCCGGTCGGCGGCGTGCAGGGCCAGGAGTTTGCGGTAGGCGCGCTGTTGCAGGTCCGGGTCGAACTTCTTGACCACTTCCCGCCGCCACACCTTCTCGGTTCGAGAGTCGTGGAAGGACTGGATCACCCCTCCAGTGTAACGCGTACCGTTACAGGGGTCAAGTGATGGATGGTCTCGGGTCGGGCGCTGGTCGACCGTCCCAACGCAGGCGGGGGCGGGGCAGGTGGTGCCCACCCGCCCCGCCCCAAACCTGTCTAGCTGATGTTGATGTCGTCGGCGTTCATGTCGCCGGTGACCACTTTTTCGATGTCGGACAGGGCGTATCCGAACGCTTCGGTGAGGAATGTCAGGTAGCGGGTGCGTCCTTCGCCGATGCTGCGCAGGTATTCGTGGCCACCGCGCCAGGCGTCCTTGGGCAGGTTCGCCTCGTGCGCGGCGCACGTGATCGCCAAGGCGATCAGCTGCGCGCGTTCGCCGGTGGCTCCGTCGAGCGCTTCGATGGGGCCGCCGCCGAGCAGGTCGGCTGCGATCTCCTTGGCGTTGGCGTCCTGGCGTGCGGCGTTGTACAGATCGGCGTTGTGCCACATCGTGGTTGCCAGAAACGCCGCGACCACAGCGGCCTTACCCTTGGGCAGGGTTTTACGGCCGAAGGCCTCGGTCAGCTTGTCCCGGCGCACCGTCTGCGCCGCCACACCCAACTTGTTGAGCGTCTTGACCTTGCGTCGTTCGCGGGTCTCGGCGTCTTTGTGGGCCTGCTCGGCCTCGGTCAGCGGCCGATCTTTCGGGGTGCTCTTTTTGCTTGACCGGTTCTGCTGGTCCCACTCCCACGCGGTCAGTAATCCGGCCTCTTCGTAGCAGCGGTGAAACCACACCACCTCAGCCGTGCAGCTCTCGGTCCGGGTCACTGTGCGCGGATCGTGGTAGCCCTCTTCGGGCTTGAGGTCGGCGTCTTCTTCACCGTCGAGGTCCCAGTCGATGTCGTCGCGGTCGAGTGCGACTCCTTCGGCGCTGGTGTACTCGGTCCGCCACCGCGCCGACAGGAGCGCGAGCAGGTGATCGGGGTCAAGATCGGCCACGGCGGCTTTGCTGCCTTCGGCGTCGACGAGCTGATCGAGGCGGCGGTAGCCGCTGACAACGTCGCTCCGGTCGGTGGTGGCGATAAAGCCCTGGGCGGTCAGTTCATCGCGAGCGGCCCTGATCGCGGCGCGTGCCGGTGCGGTCTCCTTGAGCTCGGCGGCTTTGTGGTCGAACCGGCCCTCGGCAGCGGCGGCGACCAGCTCGGCCACGGCCTCGGGATCGTCGTCGTACTCGGCCAAGATCATGCCCTGGTCCAGGGTGAGGTTCGCGGCATCGACCGCGCTGCGGGCGGTCTGGGAGGCTGCGGTGGCCAGCGCTGCATCGACGGTTCTTTTGTTGGTGTGCAGCGATTTGGCGATCTTGGTGGCCGACAAGCCGGTCAAGGACAGTTGCTCGACCGCTGCAGCCTTCTCCGATGCTTTGAGGTCGGCGCGGGCTTCGTTGGCGATGACCTGGTCGATGATGCGGCGGCGGGTCCGCTCGGTGTCGTCGCTCTCGGCCTGATCGGCCGCGACCACATAGACCGGGATCGATGTCAGACCGGCCTCACGGGCGGCGAGCATCCGGCGTTGGCCGTCTCGGACCTTCACGGTGCCATCGGCGTCACGGACGGCGTACAGCGGCAACCGGACACCGGTAGCGATCGAGGCGATGAAGTCTTTGCCCAGCACCGGATCGGTGCGCACGTTGTCATCCAGGACCAGCTCGGCCGGGTCGATATGCAGCAGCTCCCCGGTAGCGGCGGTGATGGTCTCGACAGCAGTGGTCTCGGCGTCGGGGGTGATGGTGGCGGTGTTGTTTCCCATGGTGTTTTCTCCTATTGTGTGAGAGAAGCAACCGGGCCGAGTAACAGTCGGCCCGGCTGCTTTTCTTTATGGGCCAGAAGCGGTTTCGCTATCTGGGGTTTGTGGGGGTGTGGTCGACGGGGTTGGTGTCGGCGTCGGCGAGCATGCAGGCGGCGATCACGCGCACGTTCGACAGTCGGGCGGCTTCGTCCAAATGTTTGGTGGCTTCGGTGTGCCACGCGGCGCGCTGGTTCGGGTGGGTGGTCGATTCGCCCTGACGGATGTACATCGCGGCCTCGGCGGTTTCCCGTTCAATGGCCTCATCCAGGGCGGTGGCCCACTCTTCGGCCTGGGCATTCATGGCCTCGTGGAAGCTGATTCCGCGTAAACCGGCCATCATGCGGACCGCTGCCAGGTTCGGGGTTGCGACGGTCAGGGCGTCGAGTTCGGTGTAGGTGTCGATGCTCATGGGGCGCGCTCCTTGTCAGTGGGTGAAGTGGGGGGGTCGATGACGGTGGCGGCGGCTACATGGGCTTCGGGGCTGGTAACCGCGAGGTCGAACAGGACGAACTTGGTGTCGTCGTCGAGATCGGTGTAGGCCGGATCACCGGGCATTTTCGTGTGGTTGTAGACGTGCTTCATCGCGGGCGTTCGGGTCATAGAACATGGCGTGCCTCCCTTGTGTTGTCGTGTCCGCCAGCTTTTTTGCCCTTCTGGCAAGGGAGATAAAGACCGGCTCAGGAGGACAGAGCACAAGATGTGGGCGGGAAGTTTTTCAGGGAGCGCAGCGAGTGCGGGTTGAAAAAGTTTCCGAGTCGGCAGGCCGGAGCGCAGCGGAGCCAGGTCTTGTGCGGCGGACGACGCCGGTCATGATCGGACGGCCAGAAGGGCAAAAGGGCTCTCTGGCCGATAGGCCGGTGTCACTGCGCGCCGCAGGCGCATCCGAGTAGGTGACCGCGCAGCGGGCAAACAAAAGGCCGGCCACCACGGGGGAGTGTGGTGGCCGGCCAGGGGGAGGGGCCCGGTCGTGAGGACGCTGGGAGCTGGTTGTGCGGGAGCTGCGCTAGGTCGCGGTAGGGCTCGGTGTCGCGGAAGCCCTGGCTTTAGGTCCCCTTTGCGCCGAACGCGAGCAACTGTTTTGCGACCCGGTCTCCCGGGCTAGTCAAACCGCAGGCTGGTCAGATACACGTCTTCGGTGGGTTGAATTTTCTCCACCGTGGCCGCGCGGATACCGGCGACGGTGCGCAGGGTGTCGAGGAATGGCTCAAGCTCTCGTAGCATCTCGGATGCCTCGCTTGCCGTTGGTCGTCTTCCGGTGACCATTCCAAGCGAGAGTTGGTTCACGAGAGCGGTGTTGAGTTTTCCTTGGTGGAGCACAGCCCAGGGCTTTGGCTGTTCGGAGTCTTCTGGCTCCAAGCGTTCGATCATTTCTTGCCGCGCCTGTCGGGCCCGGCTAGCAAGGACGGCTGCAGATCCCACGACCAGGGCGAACCGCTGCGCGGTCCGGTAGTACTCCATTGCGGCGGGCCGCAGATCACTTGGCGTGACGTTGAAAAGTGCTGTTGTCGGGTAAAGCGCTCCTATGTCTGCCGGTCGAGAGTCGTTGACGTCCGCGATGTCTCTTAGAAAGTCGGCGAGAAGTACCTGCCCGACGACTCCGTACCCAGTGAGCAGGATGAGATCGGGGAGGTGGAGCGCACTGGCGCTGGTGATGTCACCTGAGTTCCTGTCCACAAGTGTAATCATCGTGGCGAGTCCCCGGCTTGCCGTTGCCGCTTCGGTCGAGTCTTGTGCGCGCAGGTTGTCTAGCAGCCGATCTCGCAGTTCGGTGAGTTCTTCGTCGTCGCCGTTGTCTTGCAGGATCTGTCGGTACGCAAGCTGCGTTCCACACAGCCGAGTGACGAAGGGGATGAGAATCCGAGGAGGGAGCGTTTTGCCTGCATTGGCGGAATCGACCAGGGTTCGTGCCATGGCAAGGGCGGCATCAATTTCGGCGGGGACGTCATCTTGGATTAGTGCTTGAGCTCGGGCACGGTGGTACTCGGCGGCAGCCGCGGTCAGCGGTTGGTTCAGTTTCTTCTCGTACACGGACTCTTTCCGCTTGTTCTCGGCCACAGCATGAAGGTGAGCGACGACATCGCGTGTGGCTCTCAGGTAGAGCAGTTCATCTGGCTCCGGTCCGACAGCGTCACTTGCCGCCTGAGCCAACCGTCTAGCGGCATCAGCTGCGATGCGGGCGAGTTGTGCTCCCAGTGCGTAATGCCGTGAGCGGTCGGCGTCCAGGTGCTCCAGCCCTCGCTCAGCGACTTGTCGTGCCTCCAGTGTTGTCGATGGATCCTTGGGCAACTGCAACAATCGGTACGACAGATAGCAACACGTTGTCGCAAGCAGGTAGTTCTCCTCCGGATGTGTTGCAACGCAATCGGCGTAGATGCTCCGTGTTGCTTCGACAGATTGGGAGATGTTCACATCAGCCAGACTTCGTAAGACCCGAACCTGATTGGTGACATACTCTCGGCTGTCTCGAGCTGCTGCGTACCCTTTGCCTGTTTGGAGGCGACGGGGAACGGCACGACCCGCCGCCGCACGCTCGTCGGCGACCGCGGCGAATACCTCTTCCATGCTTGCGAACTGCCGCTTGACAGTGTTCACCGAGACGCCCGCTCGCCGTGCGAAGTCCTTCATCGTCACGGAGAACTCTCCGGCTTCTACCAACCCCTCAGCCATCTCCAGGATGATGTGGCGGCTCTGGCGTTTACGTGTCTCAGCCGCACGCGCGCGCGCTTCGTCACGATTCTTCGAGCTGGATTCCATGCGATCCATCACCGTCCTTGTGAGAAGAGTCCAGTGACGTCAAGGGTAGCCCAGTGTCCATATGGACACCAAGCGTCCGGTGATGTTCGATCGCGTCCAACGTATTCCCAGCGCCGCGTGCCCGTGCTTATAGTCGATTTGCCCCCCGAAAGACCTTATGTAGCAGGAGGATCAATGATCACCAAGTTCATTTCACACGAGTACTCGCCTAGCTCGTTTGCAGAGTCGGCGGCCAAAACGGATGTTCCGCACCAGCGGGTCTCGCCATCGACGTCCGCTCCGCGGCGGACCTTTGCTGCGGTGACCGCGTTCTTGTTCGCAGCGCTCATCCTCATGGGAGTCACAGGCACTGGCGTTGCCAATGCGGTCGAGAGCGGCCCCGGCCACGGCGTTGGGCAGCGCGACCTTCTCCTCGACGGAGACGAGACCGCTCGAGCAGCCAGCGGCGACGTCTGGGCAGCGTACTCGTACTGCGTTGATGGCGGAATCATCGCGCAGTACGGGTTGACTTGGTCTGTTATCGGCGGTGGCGCTGGAACAGCCCTGGCTGCGGCATCGTTTGGCGTGAGCATTCCTGTAGCGACCGGAGTCGGCGGATTCAGTGGCACTCTGGCCGCCTCAATCAGCTGCACCGGCATGGTGATCGACGCTGCCAAGAAGGCTCAGAGTCAGGGAAAGTGGGCCGGTCTGACATTCGCAGCCCCTGGTGGCGGCTGGAGCTGGACGTACTGATCGAACTCGGCACGACGAGTGCCCCCGACCGCGAGGGTCGGGGGCACTCGTGTTGTCCAGGCCGTGCCACGAGCACTGCGCGACGCATGCACGTTGTTCGACGCCAGGCGGGTACGAATTTGAGATGCTCTGTCCATGACCGATGATTACCGGCCCCCGGATGCCGAGATCCCAGTGCCGGTAGGAACTGGGGTGAGCGTAATACCTTCCGGCGGTGGCGTGAGACCGAATTCGTGGTCGAAGACCCTGGACCGCTGCCCGCCGACGCAGCGGTGCAGCTAGATCAATCCACCACTATCCGGCCACGTCGCTACGCGATCGCCCTCGACAACGGCAATCTCCTCTTCCTCCGTGGGCGGTCGACCACACGTTGTCGGAAAACACTGCCCCCCAGGTCGTGGGGTTTGAGGTGATCGCGAAGTTGCAGGAATCGACGCGGGTCACCAAGACCGAGGCTGACATCTTCGCCGAATTACGGCCGCGAACCCATCGACTCCATCGCAGGTGACAATCCCGGCGAGCTGGCGGATAATTAGGGTCAGGATGACCACGATGACAACCACTGAACGAACCCGGCAAGCGGGAAGCGGCGACCACTCGCGCCCGCTGCCCGCCGCGCCGCCGCACGCATGGTCCTCGCCGCTGATAAGGCCGCCGGTCGCGATATCGACCCGCGCATGGCCCCGGCCGCCGAGGGGTGCGACAAAGCTGACTGGCATGGTCACGTCACGGAGGTCAAGATATGAGTCGCAAAACCGGTTACACCCCCGAGCAGCGCGCCGCTGTCACACGGGTCCAGTGCCTGACAGCTCAGATCTCGCGCCTGGACCGCACCAGCCGTACGCGCCAGCTAACCCCGCACGAACGCCAGACGAGGCGCACCTACGTCAATGAACGCGACCAGCTAAAACGTGCGTTACCGACTGGGTGGGGCGCTCTCTCGCGCACTTCACCCCAGGTGCAGGCGGCTGCATCGCACCAAGTCGCCGGCCCCGCCCAGGTTGTCAGTGGAGGGCTACCCGGATCGGCGCGGCGCCACTGATCTACCGGCGAATAGGTGCCCAAGATTGAGGGTCTAGATCGACGGGCCCCGGCCAGGACGATTCATTGTGAGATTCACCGCGCAGTTCGGCGAGCGCCCAGTGCGGGCAACCCTGCCCGACATCCACATACCTACAGGGATTGATCCCTGAGCGCATCGCATGTGCTATCCAGGAAGCCAGATAGGACCGCGCTAGCACAGGAGTTTTAGGTGACACGGATCTTCGACAACATCACCTCATCTCTGGGCAGTCACTTACGCGACCGATAGTATTCCCGGCGTGTCGCGCCGCGAATCGGCAGCGTCTGACTGAGTTCGTCGACGTCTACACGTCGTAACGAGGTCCGAGTGCAACATTAGGAGAGCTGGTGGTCGACACAGACGGGCCGGAAGATACTTTGGAGCTCGTCTCCCTCGCGATGACCTACCGCATCTGCCAGGACAAAGACTATGACTCCACTCTTTCGAACGTCGAGGACGGTTACGGCGTCAGCGAAGATGCCGAGTGCTGGGAGATGAAGGCCATCCTCACCTCGAAGATCAACCCATCACAACTAGCGGACGATTCAGGTGACGCCCGGGGTGAAGCGAAGATCGAGGCAATTCGGTCGAGCATTCGGGATGGAGTGCATCTTTCGCCCGTATTCGTCATTCATGAGCCCGATTCGGACTACCCGTATCGGCTCATCGAGGGCCGCCACCGGTACAACGCGCGCCACCGCGAGGCCTCGAAAGAAGTACTTGCATGGGTTGCGCACTTTGACTGCTGTGGCAGCGACGGCTGGTGAGGGCGGCCGGGTGCCCGCGCAAATAGGCACACGACCGAAAGCGCCGAAAACGGAAGATCCGGAATACCCGCAGTGTTGGGCGGGCGAGCATCCACTAGTCAGCGTCGAGATTGACTGTCTTTGAGGGATGGTCTCGGTCGGTCAATGGGCGGTAGGCATCGTTTGACCAGGTCAACTCGCCTGTTCTGACGCGTTCGTACTTTCGGAGTTGAGCGGATGTGGTCGTTTCGATCAGAAGCCCGTTCGCTACAAATCCAACGCTGAGCCACTGGCCTGTGTCGGCGCGTCGGGCGATGAAACGGCGAGCTCTGCCTGTCGACGGCAGGTGTTCCGAGGCTGCCAGAACTACCTCGAGTTTGGACCCGGCGGCATCGGGAGTTGACTCTGGGGTGGCGAAATGCTGACAGCTTCTCCAGATCGCGAACACTATTGAACAGTACCCGCACTGGGGCTTTCCGGCTCGAATATGGGGAGTCTCCACGCGACGCGCGCAGTCGGCCCCGATCGTAGCCGTCATGTTCTCGCTCTGACCCCCAGACGCCCGGTAAAAGGTGCGCAAATCGAACAGCTGGGCGACGGCTCGATGACAAGCCTGCCGCTTGGTGTACCTCCGTTAAGGTGAGTTCAGGATTCGTCTGAGCCGGAGGTAGTGATAGTGGTCGCCGCGCGTGAAACCAGTCTTCTTCCGATCCTCGAGGGCTCCAAGCAGTACCGTGTGCCGCTGTACCAGCGGCCCTACAAGTGGGGTAAACCACAGCTCAAGACGTTATGGGACGACGTTGTCCAACTAGCAGGCGACCGACAAGCCGACCTCACCGCAACGCATTTCATGGGTTCGCTGGTACTGGCGCCCAGCCCGGGCGACGTGACCTCGGTTTTTGTTCATCACCTGGTCGTGGACGGTCAACAGCGACTAACTACGCTGACGCTCCTGCTGTGCGCAATTCGCGACGCCTATAAGGCCAGGGATCCCGAGAGCGTCGATGCACGACGCATCCAAGATCAACTACTGACGAATCAGTACCGGACTGGCGATGATCATTATAAGTTGGTCCCGACCCAGGCTGATCGCGCATCGTACGTCGCGGTGGTGAACGGTAGTGCCGGGGCCGGCGGTGATGACGCTGTTGGCGAGGCCTACAGGTTCTTCTCTGCCCGTTTGAACGGGCTCGTGTCTGATGCGTCCACCGACAACGTCATCTCCCTTGCCCAAGTCGAGGAAGCGGTCAATAGCGGAATTTCAGTGGTCCTGATTCAGACAGATCTTCGCGATAACGTGCATCGGATCTTTGAGAGCCTCAACAACACTGGTCTCAAATTGAGCCAGGCTGATCTGATTCGAAACTACCTATTTATGCGTATGCCCACCAAAGGGCAGCTCGTTTACGAGCAGTATTGGAAACCTCTCCAAGACATGCTTCCCGGCGGGCAGCTAGAGACGTTCTTCTGGCTTGATCTACTCAGAGCAAATGTCCGCGCTAAAATTAATGACACTTACTCAGGGCAACAACGTCAACTTGAACGTCTGAAGTCAGAGGAAGAGATCGTCGCCGAAACCAAACGTTTTTACGACTTGGGCTCTCTTTATCATCTAATTGTTCATCCACAGAGCGAAACGGATCCGGCAGTCCGCTTCCGTCTCCAACGCATGGATGCCTGGGGGTCGGCGACCCCGGCCCCCCTGCTACTTCATTTTCTCGCCGAACGGGCTGCGGGCAGGGCAACCAGCGACGAGGTTGCCCGAGCAATTCACGTGGTCGAGTCGTATATCGTCCGCCGGTTCATCAGTGCGACGAGGTCGCAAGGCCTGAACCGAATCCTCGCGCAAGCCGTTGCAGAGATGGACTCGGAGTCGTCTCTACCGGAAGCAGTCCATACCTACCTGTCGGCAGGACGCAAGCATTTTGCTGGGGACGCGCAGATTAGAGCGGCCGTTGGGACCACTGCCTACTACTTAAACGGCCGACCCGGCCACCGCAAGCTTGTCTTGATGTGGTTGGAGGATTCCTTTGGCAGCAACGAGCCTGTCGATCTTTCTGCAGCCTCGATCGAACATGTCATGCCGCAAACACTTTCGAGTGCGTGGCTCGAGGAACTCGGCGCAGACGTGGGCGACGATGATGTGGCTGAAGTGCACGCGCGACTTGTCCACACCCTTGGCAATCTGACCTTAAGTGGCTACAACACGTCGATGAGTAACAAGCCGTTCGACACCAAGAAGGTTGAGCTCAGAAAAACAGGTGTCCGCTTAAGCCAAGAGATCGCTGAAAAGGACCACTGGGGACCGACCGAGATTGGTGAACGGGCATTCAGCCTCGCGGAGCGGATCATCAGCTACTGGCCGGGCCCAGGGGAGCAGACCAACACAGAAGAACCCAACGAGGTCTGGCTCAAACTTGAGGCTGTACTGGCGGAAGTACCGACCGGGCGATGGACTACGTACGGCGACCTCGCCACAATCTTGGGCACGGCAGCACAACCTATCGGCAACCGGTTGGCATCGACTAAAACCCCCAATGCTCACCGCGTACTAAAGCGAGGGGGGGTAGTAGCAGAGAAGTTCGCATGGGTGGACGCTGCCGACAGCCGAGATCCAAGGAACCTTCTCGAAGAAGAGGGCATACAATTCGACGCAAACGGACGCGCTGAAGCCGCCCAAAAACTCACACTGGAGGAAATAGCCGACCTCGCCAACGACGAAATCGACGACCACTAAGGGTTCCTTGCACGTCCTTGAACAGGGACGGCCGCAGGGCTTTTCGGTTCGGCGTCAGGCCAGCCGAGTCGGCCAACGGGCCACGCGTCAGCTGTCACACTCGGAAGTCAGTTTTTTAGTTAAGCGCGGCGTTCGGCGGAGTGTTCCTCGCACAGGTTCACCACCCGAGATTGCAAACGCGGCGCTGTTCCGGCACCGGGGCCAACGTAGGTCGATGGGGGCGGCCGCACTCGCGTGCCCGAAGTTATTCGGGCGACCAGCGTTACGTCGTGGTGTGGATCGGAGAGCTGCGCGTCGACGGCTGCGGCAAGAACCTGATGTTGGCACACGCTCAACGGTGTCGGTCGGGATGCCGCGACCAACTACGACCGCGGCACCCCGTAGGAAGCACCTCAGCTATGCCAAGCCGACCTTGACCCCTCCAGAAAACATGGAGTCGTGTAACTCCACCTGGGCGGGTGTCGCGTCGGTGGGCATGTCGAACACCAGTTGAATATTCACTGTGTTGCCGGGATTGATTTTGTCCCAGACAGGGATGTCTGAGGTGGACCCTGCGATCATCGCGGTGGTGTTCACCTCAAACTCTCGACCTTGTGCGTCGATAAGTTTTTGGTCCGTGGGGCTAAACGATTGCGCTTTGTCCCCAATGTTTTTCACTGTCACATCAACGAGGACAAACTGGCCCGATGCTTGCTCCGTGAAGTATGGGTTGTCGCCAACTTCGGTCACTCCGGGTTGGTAGCCGGTGACGACGAACTCGAACTTGCCGTCACGCGCAGGGGCGTTCAGTCCCACGGTGTCGCCACGATCCGCGGCCGGAGCTGACGTGGTCGCCGCCTGCTCCTGGGTGGCTGCGTTATTTTGCGATGTTTGTGCAGTCGTTGCAGATGCCGGATCGGACTCTTTCTTGTCGTCTCCGCCGCCGGTCGCCAGCGCAATGATGATTAGCAACACAACGATGCCGCCCACGATGAACGGCCATTTCTTCCGCTTCTTGGCGGGCGGAGGGGGAGGGGACCAACTGGGAGCGCCGCCTTGGTAGGGCTGTTGCGGACCCTGGCCTGGCTGGCCGTACGGGCCTGGCGCATTGTTGCCGCCGGGAGGGGGAGGGTACGTCATTTTTTGTCCTTTGCATAGCGATAGTCAGTGTGTACGACGGAACTTTCCTCCCCGCTGGAGCAATTCCGTGAGTTCGAAAAACCTAGCCGACCAGACCGACAAGATCCCCGGTCAGGTCTGCGATGCCTACCCCGGAGAGGCTGCCCGCCCCGCCGGCATTCTCGTCAGGAGAGTCCGGCGACGTACCGACAACCGGGAAGCGGATTTCCTTGGTGAGGGCGCTTTCCCATTTGTTTCCCAGGGTCCACGCGCGCACGTAGTATTCCGTCGCGGTTCGGTCAGTGACTGGGCAGTCGAAGGTCCACTCGCCGCTTCTGATGTTTTTGCCTTCGAAGGTTGAGCCCGCGGTGGTGCCGTCGACCGGCCCGCACTCGACCTGGACGCGGCCCGCTCTCGGAACGAATGCACTCAAATGGACGGAAACTGTGCTGTTCCGCTGTGCCGCAGGAACCTCGCCGATCTTGACGTCACTCGGGGTGAACACGACAGTCGTGGTCTCGTGATCGGCCAGCGTCTTTCCGCTCGGATCATCCCCGTACGCAGAAAGCTTCATCGCACCCAACACCTCAGGGGTCAGTGTGAAGCTGGCGGCACCGTTGACAGGCGCCTTCTGCAGGGCCTCTCCAGAGGGTCGTGGAACGACCCGCCCGTTCACATCCGTACCGTAGATATTGATGTAGCCATAGTTTGACTCTGGAGTAATCTGGGCGGTGAGAGTCAACGATGCTCCCATTTCCACAGTCGCAGGAACGTTCTGGAGTTCAATCGCATACGTCAGAGCCGATGCGGGGGATGCTGAAAAGCCGAATGCGACTGCTGCGATCGCGGTGACGATCGATGACGCCCGCACAATGCGGTACGCGCTTGTCTTCATGGAAATCCTTGCCGAGAGTGAGGGATAAGAGATCGCGTCAGGCGACGGATCCGGACATTACCTAACCTCTGCGACTGCGAGACCGGCGGAGTCAATGGCCCAGACTCGACACCAAAAATCAGTAGTTCGTTTGTACGACAGGCTTTCTGCGTTGGCGATCCCTACCCTTCCGTGGCCAATTCGGCGCACATTGGTGTGCAGCAATGCGATCGTTATCGGCGACGTGACACAACTCGGTCTTCACCTCGGACATGCATGGGTGTTTGTGTGGCGTGGGTAACGCACGAGCAGTCGATGTCGATATCTAGGTGTGACCGCAGAGACCCTCGGCATCTCCTCAGCTCAGAGTGATGATTGGGCGCTGCTGTTGCGGGACGTGGGCGAGGGCGACGCTGCCGCGTTCGACCGCCTCTATCGGGCGACTCGGCCGCGTCTTTATGGGCTGGTCTTTAAGACGGTGCGCGACGCCGGGTACACCGAGGAAGTCCTGCAAGAGGTGTACCTCGAGGTGTGGCAGAAAGCGCACCTGCACTCACCGGTCATGGGCAGGCCGTTGTCGTGGTTGATGATGATCTGTCACCGGCGTGCTGTCGACCGGGTCCGGTCCGAGGAGCGCCACAAACGTCGCACCGAAGCGTTCGCCGTACTGGCGGCCGGTGCTGCAGACGCCGTGGCCGCCGACGAACCGGTGCTGGTGCGTGAGGAGCACCGTGAGGTACGCCGACACGTAGCCGCGCTCAGCGCCCTGCAACGGCAGAGCATCACGTTGGTGTACTTCGCTGGCCTCACCCACACACAGGGCGCACAGCGACTCAACGTTCCGGTGCCGACGTTCAAAAGCCGCCTTCGAGACGGGCTCGTCCGGCTACGTGGGCTGCACGCCGACAGCGACCGCGAGGACGTCTGCGCTTAGCGGTCGCCGGCCTGCTCGTAGTAGGCGGCCACAATGTGTTTCGCGATGCGTCCGCGGTCGCCGATGCTGCCATATCCGTGGTCGCGGGCCCATGCACGAATGACCGGACGGTCGCCGGCATCGTCGACGGAACCGTTACTGCCAGCGGCTCGGCGAGGGGCCGACCCGGACCGCCGCCGGCCGCCCACCCGGGTCGACTTACTCAGCAGCGTCGTGACAGCCATCTTGCCGTTCTCGATCTTCTCGAGATTGGTTGTGCTGGTGTCAAAGACGTAGTCGACGCCTCGCCATGACCACTCGATCGTGTTCAGATCATCAATCTCGATGGGCTTGCCATCGAGATCATCAACGAACTCCACGACCGTCTTCTTCGCCATAAACTAAAGATAGCCAATGTCAGCCGACCGCGCCCAACCAAAAAGACATTCCGTCTAAACTGTCGGGTCGTGTCCCAACCGGTAATGACAGCGGTTTGTTGCTTATTCGGGGCTACCGCCACTGATCACACTTGCGAACAATGGCCCCGTACGATGACGGTCGCTGTAGAACGCAAATAGAAGGAGAGCTCGTGCACGTAGACAAAGCCGTCGAACTCTCCACCAGCGACAGTGCCACCGCTACGGGCAATGATGCGTTGTCGATCCTCACCGTCGAGCGCGACAACATCGCAATCCTCACTGTGCACGGCAGCCTTGACCTACTCACCGCCACGCACCTCGCCACGGCGGTAGGCGACGCGCTTGAAAGTCAACCGCACGGTGTGATCATCGACCTCACCGCCACCGAGTTTCTGGCCTCCGCCGGAATGACTGCACTGGTCGCCGCCTACGAGGCGACCACCCCAGCACCCTTTGGTGTCGTCGCCGCCGGGCCCTCCACCGCCCGCCCCCTCAAGCTGGTCGGACTTGACCACACATTCGCCCTCTACCCGACCCTGGACGAAGCACTCGCCGCCACAGCGGCCGCCTCACCGAACCCATAACCAGACTTATCCGCCCTATCCGCGTGCCCACATCCGCCACATGACATGCCTCGCGCACGGTCCGGGGAC
>NZ_BDAP01000012.1 GCF_001598915.1 Williamsia muralis NBRC 105860
CTTCTTGGCAGCAGTCTTCTTGGCCGGTGCTGCCGTGGTCTTCTTCGCGGCGGTCTTCTTGGCCGGAGTGGCCGCCTTCTTGGCCGGAGCCGCCTTCTTGGCGGCGGTCTTCTTGGCCGGTGCACTGCTCGAAGCAGTTGCACTGCCCCGCTTGACTGCTGGTCCCGACGCGCTCAGCTTCTGCTTGCCGGAGACCACCAACTTGAACTGGGCGCCCGGACGGAATGCCGGAACCCAAGTCGGACGGACCTTGACTGTTTCACCGGTGCGGGGGTTGCGGGCAACCCGTGCAGCGCGGCGACGCTTTTCGAAAACACCAAAGCCGGTGATCGTGACGCTCTCGCCTTTGTTCACAGCGCGAACGATCGTATCGACGATGTGCTCAACGGCATCTGTAGCCGTCCGGCGATCGGTCCCCAACTTCTTTGTCAGTTCCTCGATGAGCTCTGCCTTGTTCATGGATTCAACCTCCGCAAACTGTTGGCCCACTTTGGGCCAGCTACAGGACACGGTAAACGTCAAATGGCAAAACGTCCACGATCCACGCCAAATTCACCCGGCGTGGCGAAAGGTTTGTCCTCTAACAGGTTACGTCAGAGGCCGGCTTCAGGCTCCCGAAGGAGGGACCGGCAGGGTTTTCGGTTTCCATACGGGCCTTACCTTTTCATACGCAGAAATGGCTTCGACCTGCCGCAATGTCAGTCCGATGTCGTCCAGACCCTCCATCAGACGCCACCTTGTGTACTCATCAATTGCAAAGCGCACCACTAGGTCCCCTGCGGTGACGGTCTGATCTTCAAGGCTCACCGTCAATTCCAGTCCCGGCTGCTCTTCGAGCCGTTTCCAGAGCAGTTCGACGTCCGACTGCTCGACCTGGGCGGCCACCAAACCCGCTTTTCCGGCGTTCCCGCGGAAGATATCGGCGAATCTCGACGAGATGACAACCCGAAATCCGAAGTCGGATAACGCCCAGACGGCGTGCTCGCGCGACGACCCGGTGCCGAAGTCGGGCCCGGCCACGAGCACCGAGCCGCGGTTGTACGGCTCGGTGTTGAGGACAAAATCGGGGTCGTTGCGCCACGCGGCGAACAAACCGTCCTCAAAGCCCGTGCGAGTCACCCGCTTCAGGTAGACCGCCGGGATGATCTGATCGGTGTCGACGTTGCCCCTGCGCATCGGGACGCCGATGCCGGTGTGCGTGGTGATCGGTTCCATCGTCTGTTCTTTCTTTTCGGCCTGTGAGATCTATCGGACGGGATCGGGCAGATCCGTGGGCGCAGAAAGCCGACCTCGGATCGCGGTGGCCGCCGCCACCGCCGGTGAGACCAGATGGGTTCGGCCGCCCTTGCCCTGTCGCCCTTCGAAATTCCGGTTCGATGTGGACGCACACCGTTCCCCTGGCGCCAGCTGGTCCGGGTTCATCCCCAGACACATCGAGCACCCCGCCTGTCGCCACTGTGCGCCTGCGGCATCGAATATCTCACCGAGGCCCTCCTGCTCGGCCTGCAGCCGCACACGGGTGGACCCTGGAACGATCAGCATGCGCATCCCGTCGGCGATCTTGCGACCGTCGAGGATCTCGGCCACCGCACGTAGGTCCTCGATGCGCCCGTTGGTGCACGATCCGACGAAGACGGTGTCCACCTCCACATCACGCAGTGGGGTTCCGGGCTTCAAATCCATGTACTCGAGCGCCTTCTGCGCCGAGGCGGCCAGCCCCTCGTCGGTCATCTCGGCCGGGTCCGGCACCGTGGCACCGAGGGGCGCGCCCTGTCCGGGGTTGGTCCCCCAGGTGACGAACGGCGTCAGCGACGCCGCGTCGATGTGCACCTCGGCATCGAAGAGAGCATCCGGATCGGTACGCAATTGTCGCCAATTCTCCACCGCCGCGTCCCAATCGGCACCCTGCGGGGCGTGCGGACGGCCCTTGATGAACTCGAAGGTGGTGTCGTCGGGAGCGATCAGACCCGCGCGTGCGCCGGCCTCAATCGACATGTTGCACACGGTCATCCGTGCTTCCATCGACAGCTTCTCGATCGCCGATCCGCGGTACTCGAGGACGTAGCCCTGCCCTCCGCCGGTGCCGATCTTGGCAATGATCGCCAAGATCAGGTCCTTGCTCGTCACGCCGGGCGGCAGCTCGCCGTCGACGGTGATCGCCATTGTCTTGAAGGGGCGCAACGACAAAGTCTGAGTTGCCATGACGTGTTCGACCTCGGAGGTGCCGATGCCCATCGCGATCGCACCGAAGGCGCCGTGGGTCGAGGTGTGGCTGTCACCGCAGACCACTGTCATACCCGGCAGGGTGAGTCCGAGCTGCGGCCCGATGATGTGGACGATGCCCTGTTCGGCGTCGCCCATCGAATGCAGTCGGATACCGAACTCTTCGCAGTTGCGGCGAAGGGTGTCCACCTGCAACCGCGAGATGGGGTCAGCGATGACCTTGTCGATGTCGACCGTCGGGACGTTGTGGTCCTCGGTCGCGATCGTGAGGTCGGGCCTGCGCACCGGACGGTTCGCCAGGCGGAGCCCATCGAATGCCTGCGGACTGGTCACCTCGTGCACGAGATGTAGATCGATGTAGATCAAGTCGGGGTTGCGCGAGGATCCTTCTCCCTCACCGCGGACCACAACATGCTCTTCCCAGACCTTTTCGGCCAGGGTCATCGGACGGTCGGTCACCACAATCACCACTTTTCTGTCTTACCGAGTTGGGGCTGGCATCTCAGTATGCGAGAGCATAGTATCGGCTTGTGAGAAATGATACCGCATCAGCCACCTCCAGTGGCATCGGTGTTCTGGACAAATCTGTTGCAGTTCTGCACGCCGTCGCCGAGGGCCCGTGCAATCTGGGAGAGCTCTGTTCACGCACCGGCCTGCCCCGCGCCACCGCGCACCGATTGGCGGTCGGCCTCGAGACCCATCGACTGCTGGCACGCAACACATCCGGCTTGTGGTGCCCGGGTCCGGTCTTGGGCGAATTGGCGGCCGGAGCGACCGACACGGTGCGCGAGGCCGCAGCCCTGGTGCTGCCGAGGCTGCGCGAGATCACCGGGGAAAGTGTGCAGCTCTATCGCCGCGAGGGTGCCGACCGCATCTGTGTCGCGGCGATCGAACCGCCGTCGGGACTTCGGGACACGGTCCCGGTTGGCGCGCGTCTGCCGATGAACGCCGGTTCCGGAGCGAAGGTCCTTCTTGCCTGGGCTGATCCGGCTACCGCACGATTGTTGTTGGGAGAGAACGGCTTCAGCGAGCGGACATTGCTCGAGGTGCGACGACGCGGCTGGGCGCAGAGCGTCGGAGAACGCGAGCCCGGCGTCGCGAGTGTGTCCGCCCCGGTTCGCAGCCCCAGCGGTGAGGTGATCGCGGCGATCTCGGTATCCGGCCCGATCGACCGGATGGGCCGGCGGCCGGGATCGCGATGGGCCGCTGACCTGCTCGCTGCAGCCGATGCGATCAACAAGCGGCTGTAGCGCGGCATTAGTGTGTGAGAACACGTTCATCTGAGACGGAGATTGAGGGTCGATCGACCCATCACTCTCCCGCGGCGAGAGGGCACCGAGTGGGTACGAACGAGCGCGGCAAGATTGTCATGAGCGAGGACGAGATCTCGACGTTCATCGTCCAGAGCCGAACCGCGACACTGGCAACGGTGTCCGCTCAGGGCAGGCCGCACCTCGTCGCGATGTGGTACGCGGTGATCGACGGCGAGATCTGGTTCGAGACCAAGGCCAAGTCACAGAAGGCGGTGAACGTGCGCCGCAACCCGATCTGCACCGTGATGATCGAAGACGGCCTGACCTACGACAAACTCCGCGGCGTCGCGATCGAAGGCACGGCATCGATCCACGACGATCCCGACACCATCCTGAAGGTCGGGATCAGTGTGTGGGAACGGTACAACGGCCCATACACCGAAGAGATGCGACCGTTCGTGGACCAGATGATGAACAAGCGCGTGGCGGTCCGGGTCTCACCCGACCGCGTCCGCAGCTGGGATCACCGCAAACTGGGTATGCCCGAGATCCCGTTGGCCGGCAGCACAGCTGAGTTCCTGAACCAGCAGTGATCGCGTGCACCGACCGCCGAGTGTGTGATCACTCGGCCAGGTGCGCGGCGATCTCGTCCAGGACCGGGTCACCGTCGGCGGCATTCTGGACCTGATCGCGCCACGACGACAATTTCGCATCCCTGGCGTGGATGTCGTCCGCACTCTCGGTGGCGCTGGTTGTCGATGACGTCCCCGGCATATCCGGTGATGATGATCCGATCCTCAGGTCGAGTTCGGCGAGCAGCTCGTTCTTCGTCATCTTCTTGGTCATTGGCCAATCCTGCGTCAGCAACGTCGGTTTCTTCAACTCGTCGCCCGACCGACGGCATCAGAGATGCACACGCGGTGGATCCACTCAGCTGTCCGACGGCTTTTGTACGCTCATCGGGTTGACCCCGTACTCGAGGAGGTACCGATGGTGCACTATCTGCGCCTCGTCTCGGACTCTGGTCGCGAGTTGAACTACCGGCTCCATCACGATGCCGATCCCGACTCGATCCAGACATGGCTCGCCGAAGGCGTTCGAGCGCAAGCGTTCGTCAACGTCCCGATCGTGATGGACGGCCAGGTGGAGATCACCACGCTCGCCGTGCAACCGGGGCGCTGGGCGGCCTGGATGGTGTTCCACGTCTCCCAACCTCTCTGACGCGACCGCACCCGACAAGACACCTAGGAGACGCTGCCGTGGCAGATCCCGTCTGGCTCGCCGACGTTCTGCGCGCCGAGGGTGTGGAGACCGTGGAGTATCCGGGCTGGCTTGACCGCGGCCACGGCGATTTCGGCCAGATCACCCACGTCATGGCACACCACACCGGTGGTAATGCCAGTCCCCGATCCATCGCCGAGCATCCTGAATTGGGCCTGAGTTCCCAGATACACCTTGCCCGCAACGGTGTCGCGACAGTTGTGGGCGCGGGCATCGCATGGCATGCCGGTCCTGGCGACTGGCCCGGCATTCCCACCGATGACGCCAACCGGGTCTCCATCGGGATCGAGGCGGAGAACAGCGGCACCGAAGGATGGTCCGCGGCGCAGTACTGGGCTTACGTGAAGGTGTGTGCAGCGATCTGCCGTCAGCTCGGACTGGGCGCAGATCGCGTCATCGGTCACAAGGAATGGGCCGGCCGCTCGCAGGGGAAGTGGGACCCGGGCGGTATCGACATGGACGCGTTTCGGCAAGACATCCAGCAACAGATCAACCGAGGCCCGACACCGCCGGCGGTCAACCAGATCGATGAGGTCCAGAAGGTCGCGGGTTTTTGGCTGGGAGAACGTGAGACACCCGGAGAGATGATCTGCGGATCAGACGGCGCAGGCAGGTACGCGAAATTCCGCGCCGGCTACGTCTACTGGCACCCGCGGTTCGGCGCACATGCGGTGAACATGCGCATCTTCGAGTACTGGGCCGGATTGAACTGGGAGAACGGTCCTCTGGGATACCCCGTGCAGGGTCACACCTACGTGGAGGGGGTGGGCGACATCCAGGCGTTCGAACGCGGCGTCGTGTTCCGCAAATTGGGAGACGACCCCGGACACCATGTTCACGGCGTGATCGGCGACGCGTACTACCGCCGAGGGGCCGAAACCGGTGAGCTGGGTTGGCCGGTGTCCAACGAGTACGAGTACAACGGCGGCCGAGCACAGGACTTCGAAAACGGCTCGCTGGCCTGGCATCCCACCGGGGCCGTTCGTATTTCCACACCGTCCGCCGACTGAACCGGGGAGACAGGCCCCGCCGACCCGAAAACCTCGCTGCCGCGGCCCAAAACAAAAGACCCTCTCCCCTGCGTTGCAGGTGAGAGGGTCTTTCTGTTGTAGCCCCGACGGGATTCGAACCCGCGCTACCGCCTTGAGAGGGCGGCGTCCTAGGCCGCTAGACGACGGGGCCAGAACTGTCACAGCTGCGCTGTGAACGCTGGGGTACCAGGACTCGAACCTAGAATGGCGGTACCAGAAACCGCTGTGTTGCCAATTACACCATACCCCAATGGGTGCTTTCCAAGCCGCTTGTGACCGCCGGAAAAGCGCCGAAAAGAAGGGTATCAAACCCCCCGCCAGAACCTACAATCGCCAGCTCAGAACGGGTTTTCAGCAGAAGTTTGCCCGGGCTTGCCGCAAACGATCGAGACTGCGCGCCTCGCCGAGCAGCTCGAGCGACTCGAACAGTGGCGGGCTGATGTGGGATCCGGTCACCGCCACCCGCACCGGGCCGAACGCCTTGCGCGGCTTGAGCTCCAGCTTGTCCACCAGCGCATCTTTGAGGGCCGCCTCGATCGCGGGGGTGGTCCACTCGTCCAGAGCGCTCAGAGCGGCGATGGTGGCGTCGAGCACCGGCCCGGCATCAGCTCCCAGGTTCTTGCGCGCAGCCGTCTCGTCGATGGCGAACTCGCTGTCGGGAACATAGAGGAACGCGATCAGACCCCATGCGTCACCGAGAACCTGGATGCGGGTCTGCACCAGATCGGCGACCACGGTGAACTGTTTGTCGTCCACAGGCTGGGTCAGCAGCCCAGCGGAGACCAGGTACGTGCGCAGCCGGTCGGCGAAGTCCTCCGGAGCCAAGCGTCGAATGTGCTCGGCGTTGATTGCGTCGGCCTTCTTCTGGTCGAACCGGGCCGGGTTGGAGTTGACCTGACGGATGTCGAACGCCGCGATCATCTCGTCGAGGGTGAAGATGTCGTGATCGTCGGCGATGCCCCAGCCGAGTAGCGCCAGGTAATTCAGCAGCCCCTCGGGGATGAATCCCCGGTCGCGGTGGTGGAACAGACTCGATTCCGGGTCGCGCTTCGACAGCTTCTTGTTGCCTTCGCCCATCACAAATGGAAGGTGACCGAATTCTGGTGTGCGCTTTGCGATTCCGATCCGGGCCAGCGCCTCGTACAGCGCGATCTGGCGCGGCGTGGACGACAGCAGGTCTTCGCCCCGCAGTACGTGGGTGATGTTCATCAAGGCGTCGTCGACCGGATTGACCAACGTGTACAACGGATCACCGTTGCCGCGCGTCAAGGCGAAGTCAGGGACCGTGCCCGCCCGGATAACCGTGCGGCCGCGCACCAGATCGTCCCACTCGATGTCCCGGTCGGGCATCGGCAAACGCACCACCGAGGTTCGGCCTTCGTCGCGATAGGCCTGCTTTTGCTCATCGGTCAGCGTGCGGTCGAAGTTGTCGTAACCCAGTTTGGGGTCACGGCCGGCCGCCTTGTGACGGGCCTCGACCTCGTCGGCCGTCGAGAAGGCCTCATACGCTTCGCCGGCCTCGAGCAGCTTGGCCACCACGTCGAGATGCTGCGCCTTGCGCAGCGACTGACGGTACGGCTCGTACGGGCCACCGACCTCGGGGCCTTCGTCCCACTCGAGCCCGAGCCAGCGAAGGGCGTCGAGCAAGGACTGATACGACTCCTCGCTGTCTCGCGCCGCGTCGGTGTCCTCGATCCGGAACACGAAGGTGCCGCCGGTGTGCCGCGCGTGGACGAAGTTGAACAGCGCGGTGCGCACCAGACCGACGTGGGGGGTGCCGGTCGGTGATGGACAGAAACGGACGCGGACCTGCGAATCACTCATGTCCCCAGGCTATCGCTGACCGCCGGCCGGCCCTCGCCCGGTCGTGGCTCAGCGGGCGTGCTGGTCGAGGAACCCGATCAGCAACGAGTTCACCTCGTCGGGTTGCTCGAGATACCCGTAGTGTCCGGCCTTCTCGACAACGCGGTACTCGGCACTGCCGATCGCGTCGGCGACCTCGCGCGCAAGGTGAGGTGGCAACGTCCGATCGTCGGCGAAGCCGACCACGAGAGAAGGCGTGTTGATGGCCGAATAGGCCGACAGCCGGTCACTCTCGCCGTCGTGCAACGCCAGTTGCGCACGAACTCCCGCGGTGTTGGATTGACCCGAGAATTCGATGACGTCCAGCCAATCCCGGACCGCGGCGTCGTCGTCGAGTGTGTGTCGCGACAGGTTCAGGTGCGCGGTGATCGCAGCGTGATAGCGCGGCGGGAGCGTGATGCCCTGGTCATACAGCGCACGCTCACCCTCTGAGATCGCCTCTTGGAGAGGCCCGCTGCGGCCGTACGTGGCGATCATCGCCGCGCACTTGACGAGTTCGGGACGAGCCAGCGCCAACTCCTGGGTGATCTTCGCTCCCAGCGAGGTGCCGACCACCGCGGCCGGACCCGCACCGATGAACTCGATCAGCGCAGCGGTGTCGGCCACCATGTCGGCGAGGGCGAACCCACCGGGGCACTCGCTCGACGGCGAGATCCCACGATTGTCGAATGTGATGACCCGGTAGCCGGCCTTGACCAACGCCGGCTGCTGGTGCGCTTTCCACACCCGGCCGGGGCTACCCGTCCCCATCACCATCACGACCAGTGGACCGGTCCCCGCGTCTTCATAACTCAGCTGAATTCCGTTGAACTGAGCGGTCTTGGGTTGTGGGCGCATGTCATTTACCCCGATCGGCGATCGGATTGGTGAGGGTTCCGATGCCCTCGACCGTCACGCTCACCGTCTGGCCGGCGTTCATGGGGCCGATACCTTCTGGGGTGCCCGTCAGGATGACGTCGCCCGGGAGCAGGGTCATCACCGCGCTGATCCACTCCACGATCTCACCCACGTCGTGGAGCATCAGACTGGTCCGACTGCGCTGCCTCACCTCGCCGTCGAGTTCTGTGCGGATCTCGAGATCGCTTGGGTCGAGCTCGGTTTCGATCCATGGGCCGAGAGGACAGAACGTGTCGTGCCCCTTACCGCGGGTCCACTGACCGTCGGCCTTCTGCTGGTCGCGAGCAGTCACATCGTTGCCGACCGTGTAACCGAGGATGACGTCTTTGGCGGCAGAGGCCTTCACATCACGGCACGGTCGCCCGATGACAACGGCCAGCTCGCCCTCGTAGTCGACCCGCTCCGACGACTTGGGTCGCAGAATGGGCACCTGGGGACCGATGATCGACGTGTTCGGCTTGATGAAGATGACCGGGTTCGCCGGCACTTCCGTCTCCATCTCCGCCGCGTGCGCGGCGTAGTTCTTACCGATGCAGATCACTTTGCTGGCAAGGATGGGCGCCAACAGCCTGGTGTCGGCCAGTTGCCAGCTGCGGCCCGTGAACGTGGGTGTGCCGAAGGGATGCTCGGCGATCTCGCGGGCGGTGGCATCACCGCCTTCTCCCTCGATACTGACAAAGGCAACCCCGTCGGGGCTCGCAATTCGACCTAGACGCATGGTCGCCACACTATCGCACCGGCGCCGTCTCACAGGGCGGGAGCCGGGTTGGTTGCATTCCCTAAGTGTTTTAGAATGTGGACTATAAGTTTCATATGTTGAGATCGATGGAGGTGTGCGGTGCCTACGGAAACCAGACGTCGGGCGATGCTCGCCGCTTCCTTGACGGCAGCAATGGCAACCACGTGCGTGGTCAGTGGAATAGCTTTCCTGATCCCGGAGCTGCACCGGTCCGAGGGGATGTCGCTGACGGCCGCCTCGACCCTTGCCGCGGTCCCCATGGTCGGCCTGCTGCTCGCGACCATTGCGTGGGGCGTTGCACTGGACCGCTTCGGTGAACGTCGCATCTTGCTGCTGTCGCTGACGTTGACCGTCGCGGCAACCGGATCCGCCTGCCTGGCCAACGCTTTGGAAGCGCCGACCGTGATCCTCGGCGCGTGTCTACTGGTCGCGGGAATCACTTCGGCGGCGACCAACGGCGCCGGCGGGCGCATCGTCGTCGGATGGTTTCCTCCCGATCGCCGGGGCACCGCGATGGGGGTCCGGCAGATGGCGCAGCCGTTGGGCATCGGGGTCTGCGCGTTGACGATCCCCGTACTCGCCGAAACCTTCGGCGTCACCGCAGGTTTGGCTGTTCCTCTGGTGGTCACAACATTGGCGGCCGTATTCGTGGCAGTAGTCATCGCGGACCCGCCCCGTGAGACCAAGGCGGACGGATCCGCGGTCGAGTCCCCGAATCCCTATCGTGGGAGCAGTTTTCTGCCGCGAGTACACGGCGTCAGCATCCTGCTGTCGATCCCGCAGGGGATGTTGTGGACCTTCGTCCCGGCGTGGCTCATCGTGCAACACGAATGGTCAGCCCTCAGCGCCGGGATACTGGTGACGATCAGCCAGGTACTCGGCGCATTCGGTCGCATCGCCGCCGGGCGGTGGTCGGACTCGTGGGGGTCGCGGACCAAACCCATTCGGCTGATCGCCGTCGGCGCGGCTGCCTCGGTTGGCTTGCTCGCGTTCACGGACTGGCTCGACAGCCCGACCGCAGCCATCGTCATGGTTGTCGCGAGCGTGATCACCGTGGCGGACAACGGGTTGGCCTTCACCGCCATCGCCGAATTCGCGGGTCCCGGGTGGAGCGGGCGCGGACTCGCGATCCAGAACACCGGCCAGTATCTCTGGATGGCTGGATCCACTCCCCTGTTCGGAATGGCGATCGGCGCCTTCGGCTATCCGGCGGCCTTCTTGATCTCCGCGGCCGCGCCGGCCATCGCGATCGGCTTGGTCCCGGCCGACGAAGAGCCACCAAACAAATCCGCTCCACCTACTTTCGTTCGCACCGCTTGCGACGGGAGCGAACAGAAGTAGGTGGAGCGGATTTTCGGAAGTATCCGATTCAGCCGAGTGCAGCCTTGATCCGGGTCCCGACCTCGTCGGTGGTCACCGGCTGATCGCCGCGTCCCGCGAGGTCGGCAGCGACCGCTTGGTCGATGCGGTCGGCTTCGGCGTCGTGACCGAGATGGCGCAGCAGCAGTCCCACCGACAAGATGGCAGCCGTCGGATCGGCCTTGCCCTGCCCGGCGATGTCGGGTGCGCTGCCGTGAACCGGCTCGAACATCGACGGATTGGTACCGGTGGCATCGATGTTGCCGGACGCCGCCAAACCGATACCGCCACTGACCGCCGCGGCGATGTCGGTGATGATGTCGCCGAACAAGTTGTCGGTGACGATGACGTCGTAGCGCGACGGGTTGGTGACCATGTAGATGGTTGCCGCGTCGATGTGGTTGTAATCGACCGTCACTTCCGGGAACTCGGCCGCGACCTCGCCGACGGTGCGCTTCCACAGCGACCCGGCGAAGGTCAGCACGTTCGTCTTGTGGATCAGGGTGAGGTGCTTACGGCGTGCCTGCGCACGCGAGAAAGCATCTCGGACAACACGTTCGACGCCGAAGCGAGTGTTGACACTGACCTCCGTGGCGACCTCGTTGGGGGTGCCCACACGGATCGCGCCACCGTTTCCGGTGTACGGACCCTCGGTGCCCTCCCGTACCACCACGAAGTCGATGTCAGGATTGCCGGCCAGCGGCGAACGCACGCCCGGGAACAGCTTGCTGGGGCGCAGGTTCACGTGGTGATCGAGCGCAAATCGCATCTTCAGCAGCAGCCCGCGCTCGAGGATGCCCGGCGTCACCGACGGATCCCCGATCGCACCGAGAAGGATCGCGTCGTGTTCGCGAATGGCGGCGAGGTCGCTGTCCGTGAGCAGTTCGCCCGTGCGGTGGTAGCGCTGGGCGCCGAGGTCGAACTCCGTCTTCTCGACACCCGGAAGCACCTGATCGAGAACGGCCAGCGCCTGCCCGACGACCTCGGGTCCGATGCCGTCTCCCGCGATGACAGCCAGTTTCACGACAGGTCCACCTGCTCGATGAGGGTGGCGTCGACGGCCTCGCCGATGGCCTCGACGACAGCTGCCGGAACTTCCTGGCTGACACGGAGCAGGATGGTTGCGCCTTCACCCTCGGCGTCCTGGGAGAGGCCGGCAGCCTGGATGTCGATACCGGCGTTGCCCAGCAGCGTGCCGATCTTGCCGAGCGATCCGGGCTTGTCGCCGTAGGCGACAACGAGGTTGCGGCCTTCGGCACGCAGGTCGAAGTTGCGGCCGTTGATGTTGACGACCTTCTCGACCTCGGCCGGACCCGAGAGGGTGCCGGCCACGTTCAGCACGGTGCCGTCGCCGAACACAGCGCGCAGGTCGACCAGGTTCCGGTGGTTCGGGCTCTCGGACGCGGTGGTGACCTCGGATGTCACGCCGCGCTCTGCGGCCAGAGCCGGAGCGTTCACGAACGTGACCGGCTCCTCGATGACCGCCGAGAACAACCCGCGCAGCGCGGACAGTCCGAGGACGTCCACGTTCTTGACGGCGATCTCGCCGCGTACGTCGACGGTGAGGTTGGCCGGAACCTGACCGGACAGCGCGCCGACGAGGACGCCGAGCTTGCGCACCAGTTCGAGCCACGGCGCGACCTCATCGTCGACAGACCCGCCCGTGATGTTGACTGCGTCGGGAACGAAATGGCCGGCCAGGGCCAACCGAACACTCTTGGCGACGTCGGTGCCTGCACGGTCCTGGGCCTCCGAGGTGGACGCACCGAGGTGCGGGGTGACGACGACCTGCGGCAGCTCGAACAGCGGCGAATCGGTGCACGGCTCGGTGGCGTACACGTCGAGCCCGGCAGCGAAGACCTGACCGGACGCGATGGCGTCGGCAAGAGCCTGCTCGTCGATCAGACCGCCACGGGCAGCGTTGACCACGATGACGCCCTTCTTGGTACGGGCCAGCTGCTCGGCGCCGATCAGTCCGAGGGTCTCCGGCGTCTTGGGCAGGTGCACCGAGAACATGTCGGCACGCTCGAGCAGTTCATCGAGGCTGACGAGTTCGATGCCGAGCTGAGCGGCGCGAGCCGGGGACACGTAGGGGTCGTACGCGATGATGTTGGTCTCGAAGGCCGCGAGGCGCTGCGCGAACAGCTGTCCGATCCGGCCGAGCCCGACGACACCGACGGTTTTGCCGAAGATCTCCACGCCGTTAAAGCTCGACCGCTTCCATTCGTGCTGACGCAGCGTCGCATCGGCTGCGGGGATCTGTCGGGCCGCGGACAGCAGCAGGCTGACTGCGTGCTCTGCGGCGGTGTGGATGTTCGAGGTCGGCGCATTGACGACCATGACACCGCGTTCGGTGGCAGCCGGCACGTCCACGTTGTCCAGGCCCACTCCAGCGCGGGCGACGATCTTCAGATTGGGGCCGGCGGCCAGGACCTCGGCATCAACCTGAGTGGCCGATCGGACCAGGATCGCATCGGCGTCCTTGACGGCTTCGAGCAATTTGGGACGATCCGGGCCGTCGACCCAGCGCACCTCGACATCCTCACCCAGTGCAGTAACGGTGGACTGGGCCAATTTGTCGGCGATCAGGACGACTGGGCGGCCGGTGGGACTCACGGTGATTTTCTCCTGGTGTCGGGCCGCGCCCGGTGCTCTACCGGGAGCAAACTCAGTTGGCAACTCCAGCGATCAGCTTAGAGGCCCTCTCCTGCGGATTTCCCGCGGGTGGGTAGACCGACAAGCATCCGACCTGCGCGATTAAAGGATCTTCATTCGCGTGCAGGCAATCTAGCTCCCTGTGACTTGCGTTACGGTTATATTGCATCCGGGCGGGGGGCGCTCAGGTGGCCCGCACACACGATTGGGGAATCGAAATGTTCAGGAAACTGCTCGCCGTCTGCGCTGCGATCGCAATGGCCGCACTCGTGCTGGTGGGGGCCGGCACGGCGAGCGCGGATCCCGCCAAGGTCACCCTCGGAGGCGGGTCGGGAATCCTCATCCTCACCGGGGGCAACACCGCAGCCGCGTGCACCCTCACCACCATCGGCACCGACAACCGGGGCGACCTCTACGGGCTGACGGCGGCACACTGCGGCGAGGGCGGCCAGCGGGTCATCTCCGAACAGTTCCAGAACCGGGGTCTACTCGGCCGCATCGCGTTCTCCAACCACAAACTCGACTACGCCATCATCAAGTTCGACAACACCAAGGTGACCCCCACCCGCACGGTC
Organism: Williamsia muralis NBRC 105860; assembly: GCF_001598915.1. Classification (GTDB taxonomy): domain Bacteria; phylum Actinomycetota; class Actinomycetes; order Mycobacteriales; family Mycobacteriaceae; genus Williamsia; species Williamsia muralis. The sequence goes on from NZ_BDAP01000012.1 coordinate 13,877, forward strand.
GGCAGTGTCACCATCCGCGGCGTCCAGACCACTCCCCCGGCAGTCGGCAGCATCGCCTGCAAGGAAGGCCGCACCACCGGCAACACCTGTGGCATCACCTGGTTCTCCAACGGCACCGAACACATCAGCCAGATCTGCGTTGTCGAAGGCGATTCCGGAAGCCCCGTTGTGGTCGGCGACAGGCTCATCGGCATGGTCAACGCCTACTACTTCGTAGGGTGCATCGGGCCGGAGACCGGCACCAACATCAAGGCGCTCCTCGATGACATGCCCAAGCGGGGCGTCGAGGGTTTCAGAGTGTTCTGAGCCATCTGCTCGCTGCGCTCGCTATCGGTTGGCGCCAATTAGCCTTTCGCTCACTCAGCTGTCCCCCACTCAGCTCTTCGTCTCACCAGCTGTGTCTTTGGCTCGCTGGCGCTCGCGTGCGGGCGGCCCTTTCTCGCGCCGTCTTCCCTCGTCGACTCGGTCGCTGCGCTCCCTCGCTCCTCAGTCCAGACGACGCGGGCCGCCCGCGTTGTGGTCGAGATCGCGACAAATGCACAACAAACAAACCCCGGACCAAAGTGGCCCGGGGCTTGTTGTGAAAGCTACTGCGTATCAGGCAGTTTCGGTGATCGGACGATCAACCCAGCTCATCAGGTCACGCAGCTTCTGGCCGGTGACCTCGATGGGGTGTTCGGCGTTCTGCTTGCGCAGGCCTTCGAGCTCTTTGTTACCGCCCTCGACGTTGGCGACCAGGCGCTTGACGAAGGTGCCGTCCTGGATGTCCTTGAGGATGCCCTGCATACGCTCTTTGGTACCCGAGTCGATGACCCGAGGACCGGAGACGTAGCCACCGAACTCGGCGGTGTCGGAGACCGAGTAGTTCATGCGGGCGATGCCGCCTTCGTACATGAGGTCGACGATGAGCTTGAGCTCGTGCAGCACCTCGAAGTACGCCATCTCGGGCGCGTAGCCGGCTTCGACCATGACCTCGAAACCGATCTTGACCAGTTCCTCGGTGCCGCCGCAGAGCACGGCCTGCTCGCCGAAGAGGTCGGTCTCGGTCTCTTCCTTGAAGGTGGTCTTGATGACGCCAGCGCGGGCTCCACCGATGGCGGCCGCGTAGCTCAGGGCCAGGGCCTCGCCGTTGCCCTTCGGGTCCTGATCGACCGCGATGAGGCAGGGCACACCCTTGCCGTCGACGTACTGCCGACGCACGAGGTGTCCGGGGCCCTTGGGTGCGACCATGCCGACGGTGATGTTGTCGGCCGGCTCGATCAGGTCGAAGTGGATGTTGAGGCCGTGGCCGAAGAACAGCGCGTCGCCGTCGTTGAGGTTGGGCTCGATCTCATCTTTGAAGATCTTCGCCTGTGAGGTGTCCGGCGCGAGCACCATGATGACGTCGGCCCAGGCGGCGGCCTCGGACGCGGTCAGGACCTTGAGGCCCTGCTCCTCGGCCTTGGCGCGCGAAGCGCTGCCCTCGCGCAGGCCGATCACGACCTCGACGCCGGAATCACGCAGGCTCAGCGAGTGAGCGTGTCCCTGGCTGCCGTATCCGATGACCGCAACTTTGCGGCCCTGGATGATCGACAGGTCGGCATCGTCGTCGTAGAACATCTCGACTGCCACTTGGTTTTCCCTTCTTCGGTGATCCCCCGGCCCTCATTGGCCAGGGACTAGTTCTTTATTCGACTCGAACTTCTGGTGTGGTGCCGAACTCGGCCCGAGAGACGAGCCGAGCGCGTTCCGGCGAACGCCTCAGCGTGCCGCCGACATGCTCTTCGGACCTCGACCGAGCGCGACGATGCCCGACTGGGCGATCTCGCGGATGCCGTACGGATCAAGCATTTTCAGCAGTGCCTCGAGCTTGTCGGGAGTACCGGTCGCCTCGACGGTGATCGATTCCGGCGAGACGTCGATGACCTTCGCCCGGAACAGGTTGACCACTTCGATCACCTCTCCGCGCGCCGACGCATCCGAGCGCACCTTGATCATCATGAGCTCGCGGGCCACGGAGGTGTCCGGGTCCTGCTCGACGATCTTGATCACGTTGATCAGCTTGTTGAGCTGCTTGGTGACCTGCTCGAGAGGGAAATCCTCGACCGCGACCATGATGGTCATCCGCGAGACACCTTTGAGTTCGGTGGCTCCCACAGCGAGGGACTCGATGTTGAACCCGCGGCGCGAGAACAGTGCCGAGACACGGGCCAGGACACCTGGACGGTCCTCGACGAGCACGCTGAGGGTGTGATGCGTCGTCATTTCGTCTCGTCTTTCTCGTCACTGATCCGGGTGGTCTGCACCGATTCGACGCCGGCGATGTCTCCGCCTGCCATCGTCCGATGGATCTCGGCGGGTTCGGTGGATGCGGCCTCGTCGTCGTCGAACAACGGCCGGATTCCGCGGGCCGCCATGATCTCGTCGTTGCCTGTGCCCGCCGCGACCATGGGCCACACCTGGGCGTCGGCACCGACGACGAAGTCGATGACCACCGGACGATCGTTGATCGCACGCGCCTCGGCGAGCACGGCATCGACGTCTTCCTCGCGCTCACAACGCAATCCGACACAGCCGAGTGCTTCGGCGAGCTTCAGGAAGTCCGGGATGCGCACCGACGACTCGGAATGGTGAGTCGAGAGGTTGGTGTTGGAGTACCGCTCGTCGTAGAAGAGGGTCTGCCACTGCCGGACCATGCCCAGATTGCCGTTGTTGATGACGGCGACCTTGATGGGGATGCCCTCGATGGCGCAGGTGGCCAGTTCCTGATTGGTCATCTGGAAACAGCCGTCGCCGTCGATGGCCCACACCTCGGTGTCGGGCATCCCGAGCTTGGCGCCCATGGCAGCCGGGACGGCGTAACCCATGGTGCCCAGTCCGCCCGAGTTCAGCCACGTACGCGGCTTCTCGTACGAGATGAACTGTGCGGCCCACATCTGGTGCTGTCCGACACCCGCGCAGTAGATCGCGTCCGGGCCGGCGGTCTTGCCGATCGCCGAGATCACGAACTCTGGCGACATCGAGCCGTCGGCCGGGCGGTCGTAGCTCAACGGGTAGGTGCGGCGGATGCCGTCGAGGTAGCTCCACCAGGTGCTCAGGTCCGGCGCAGCCGCGGTGGTCGCCCGCTCGTCACGGATGGCCTCGGTCAGCTCGGTGATCACCGCACGGCAATCGCCGACGATCGGCACGTCCGCGTGCCGGTTCTTGCCGATCTCGGCAGGGTCGATGTCGGCGTGGATGACCTTGGCATCGGGAGCGAACGAATCGAGCGCGCCGGTGACACGGTCGTCGAAGCGAGCGCCGAGGGTGATCAGCAGGTCGCTGCGCTGAAGGGCCGCGACCGCGGCAACCGTTCCGTGCATTCCGGGCATTCCGAGGTGCAGCTTGTGGCTGTCGGGGAACGCGCCGCGGGCCATGAGGGTGGTGACCACGGGAATACCGGTCAATTCGGCCAGCTCGAGCAGCTCAGCAGAGGAGTCTGACTTGATGACCCCGCCGCCGACGTAGAGCACGGGTGAACGCGACGACGCGATCAGCCTGGCGGCTTCCCGGACCTGTTTGCCGTGAGGCTTGGTGACAGGACGGTAGCCGGGCAGATCGAGCTGCGGCGGCCACGAAAACGTGGTCTGGGCCTGCAACACATCTTTGGGGATGTCGACGAGAACCGCTCCGGGACGGCCACTTTCGGCGATGTGGAACGCTTCGGCCATCACCTTCGCGATCTCCGCACCACTGTTGACCAAGAAGTTGTGCTTCGTGATCGGCATGGTGATACCGGAGATGTCGGCTTCCTGGAAGGCGTCGGTACCGATCAGCGCGCGGCCGACCTGCCCGGTGATCGCGACGATGGGCACCGAGTCCATCTGCGCGTCGGCCAGGGGCGTGACCAGGTTGGTGGCACCGGGACCGGAGGTCGCCATGCACACTCCGACGCGTCCGGTGGCCTGCGCGTAACCGGTGGCGGCGTGGCCGGCCCCCTGCTCGTGGCGGACCAGGACGTGGCGGACCTGCTTGGAGTCGAACAGTGGGTCGTAGACCGGGAGGACCGCTCCGCCGGGAATGCCGAAGACCGCATCGACGCCGAGTTCCTCGAGGGCGCGCACTACTGCCTTGGCACCACTGACCCGCTCCGGTGCCACCGTTCGACGGGGACCGGTTGCGGACGGGCCTACCGGCGAACCATTCCCTGGCGTACGCCGCGGGGCGACGGGCCCCTTGGCCTGCTGCGTTGTCTGACCACCGGGGTGGGACCCCGGCTGGGTGCGTGCTGCTGGTGCGCTCACTGCACCTTCCCTCTGTTCGGACACCACGGCCCTGGGCCGTATGCGTCGGTGGACAACAAAAAACCCCCGACAGCCGTTGCTGTGCGAGGGTGGCGCGTCGATGCTTTGTGAGTACTCGTGGGAGATACCCGGTCAGGCGATGACGCGCCGGCCGAGTACGAGAATCTGTTTTTGCATCACAGTTAGCCAGGCTAGAACTGCGGATGCAGTGAGTCAAACTCCTTGAGATCCGATCCCACATCGTGGGACCGGATCAACGCCCAGGCTGCAGGGCTGTGTTCATCGCCGATTCCGTCTGCGTCTTCGGGGATGCCACAATGTCTCGGTGTCCGAGACCGAATCAATCGAGCTGCCCGCGGTGTTCCGCATCACTCCGGTCGCCTACTTTGCTGCGTTCATGATGGCGGTGACGTCGCTGGCCCTGGCGGGCGCATCGTTGCGCTATCTCGGCTGGACCCTGGTGGTCCCGATCCTGCTGGCCTTGTGGATCCATCGGCTGCGCACCATCGTCACCGAGGACGGGGTCACCGCCGTGAGTCTGCGGGGTCGCCGGTCGGCAACGTGGGACCAGATCGCCGGGCTGCAATTCCCCAAGTGGGGCGCCGTGCGTGCGATCCGGACCGACAAGTCCAAACTCGTGCTGCCCGCCATCACCTTCCGTGACCTACCCCGCCTGTCGGCGGCCAGCCGCGGACGCATACCCGACCCCTACGCGATCGACAGCCCCGAGCAGGAACGGATAGCCGAGGTCGAGGAGCCCACGCCCGAGTCGACCTCGTCGACCGATGGCACCATCTCCGACAACGATGGACAGTCCGGCACCAAACCCGGCGAGGGTACGACCACCTGAGTCCCGGAGGGCTCCCGCCAAACCCGTCCGCGTCGAGATGACCAGCGTCGAGATGATCTGCGTCGACTCCGCGTGCGCCGAAACCGGGTGGGTCGAAACCCGCACTGAGCACTGCTGAATCCGTACGGCCGCGCAAATGCGGCCGCGCGCACCGGAGTACGGTTGACCGCGCAACTATTCCGTGCCGCAGCCCGGCCGGATCTGGTCGAGCAATCGAGGAATCAGCAGTCATGCCGAATTTGAGGTCACGCACCACCACTGTCGGACGTAATGCGTCGGGCGCCCGCTCGCTCTGGCGCGCCACCGGGATGACCGACGACGATTTCGGCAAACCGATTGTGGCCATTGCCAATTCGTACACCCAGTTCGTACCCGGCCATGTGCACCTCAAGGACGTGGGCGAGATCGTGGCAGACGCTGTTCGTGCCGCGGGAGGCGTGCCGAGGGAATTTCACACCATCGCTGTCGACGACGGTATCGCGATGGGCCACGACGGCATGCTCTACTCGCTGCCCAGCCGGGAGATCATCGCCGATTCGGTGGAGTACATGGTCAACGCCCACACTGCCGACGCGCTGGTGTGTATCTCCAACTGCGACAAGATCACCCCGGGAATGCTGAATGCGGCCATGCGGCTCGACATCCCCACCGTCTTCGTCTCGGGCGGCCCGATGGAGGCCGGCAAGGCAGTTGTCGTCGGAGACACGGTGCATCCCTCGTCAGACCTGATCACGTCGATCTCGGCCTCTGCCAACGACGCCGTCGACGATGCCGCGCTCCGGGAGGTCGAACTCGCCGCGTGCCCGACCTGCGGTTCGTGCTCGGGCATGTTCACGGCCAACTCCATGAACTGCCTCACCGAGGCGCTGGGACTGGCCCTGCCGGGCAACGGTTCCACCCTCGCGACCCACGAAGCGCGCCGCAGTCTGTTCAGCAGGGCCGGACAGGTGATGGTCGAGGCGGCGCTGCGGTACTACCGGGACGATGACGAGTCGGTGCTCCCCCGGAACATCGCGACCCCCAGTGCATTCCGCAACGCCATGGCGCTCGACGTTGCCATGGGCGGCTCGACGAACACCGTTCTGCACGTATTGGCTGCCGCCCAGGAAGGCGAGGTCCGCGACTTCGATCTCACGGTCATCGATGAGATCAGCCGTCGGGTGCCCTGCTTGTCGAAGGTGTCGCCCAACTCGGACTACCACATGGAAGACGTGCACAGGGCCGGCGGAATCGCCGCCATCCTGGGCGAACTCCGTCGGGCAGGACTGCTCGACGACACCACCAGCACGGTTCATTCGCCGACGATGGCTGCCTTCCTCGACGACTGGGACATCCGCGGCGGCAAGGCAACCGACGAGGCCTTCGAGCTGTTCCACGCCGCCCCCGGTGGCGTTCGCACCACCACACCGTTCTCGACTGCGAATCGATGGAGCTCTCTCGACACCGATGCTGCCGGCGGATGCATCCGCGACATCGAACACGCCTACACGGTCGAAGGCGGGTTGTGCGTGCTGCGCGGCAATCTCGCCGAGGACGGCGCGGTACTCAAGACGGCCGGCATCGACGAGGAACTGTGGCACTTCCAGGGCCCGGCTCGAGTGGTCGAGTCCCAGGACGAAGCAGTCCAGGTCATCCTGAGCAAGACCATTCAGGCCGGCGAAGTACTGGTGGTGCGGTACGAAGGTCCTGCTGGTGGGCCCGGCATGCAGGAGATGCTGCATCCCACCGCCTTCATGAAGGGCACGGGCATGGGCAAGAAGTGCGCGCTCATCACCGACGGGCGTTTCTCGGGTGGTTCCTCGGGCCTGTCGGTCGGTCACATCTCGCCGGAAGCGGCCGCGGGTGGTGTCATCGGACTCATCGAGGACGGCGACCAGGTCCTGATCGACGTGAAGACCCGCAAGCTGGAGGTGCTCGTCGACGACGAGGTCCTCGCCGATCGCCGAGCGAAGATGGACGCATCCGAACGCCCGTGGCAGCCGATGCAAGCCCGCGATCGCAAGGTGACCACCGCGCTGCGCGCGTACGCCAAGCTCGCCACGTCAGCCGACAAGGGTGCGGTCCGCCAGGTCGATTGACCTGTCTCGATCGGCCCCGAGATCGGCCCGTTGCGAGGCCGCCGAGGGACATAGGCCCCCGGCGGCCCGCCACGGCGACGAAGTTGGCGACGTTGCGAAGGGCCTGACTACTGGGCGGGGTTACCCGGCGATTCGAACGGGTTGGTTCCGTTGAACAGGAACCAGATCGCCACGGGTGCGGCGATGCCGACAACAAGCCAGGCGACCGATCCGATGAACGGCCGAGTGGCCCAGCCCCGGTTGAAGTCGAGAGAGATACGGCCTGGCCCGGTCAAGATGATCACCGCGGCCGCCAGACCGAGGAACAGTTCGTACTCGATGCCCTTGTTGGTGAAGTCGGGGTCGACCGCGAAGAACCACACGCCGCCCGCGAGGGTCGACTTGAACAGTGCGGCGACAACCATGACACCCAGGACCGCCGCGCCCGCGATGGGGGTCAGCAGTCCGAGCACCAGCATCAACCCGCCGATGGTCTCCGAGAGCGCGCCCAGCACGGCAAGCCACTTGGCGGCATCCGGGTTGAACCCGATGTTGGTGTTCGCCGAGTTGACGAGGTAGTCCTCGAAGCCGCTGAGCCGGGGGCCGTTCCACCACCCGAACAGCTTCTGGCTGCCATGGGCCATCGCGATCAGGCCGACACCCACCCGCAGGATCAGCAATCCCAGATCGGTGGTCCCACGCCGCACGGGCGCCTCGGTGACCACCGGACCGACGGGTTCGGGCTCAGCCGGGCCGCGGGTCGCGAAGTCGTCATCGTCGTCGTATCGCGGCTGCGGGCCGTGTTGACGATGGAAGTCGTCCCGGTCCACACCCGCCGTCGGAATCCGGGTTGTCGCGGTGGAGGGCGCCGCTGCAGCGGGCCTGGCCACCACATCGGTGTCCTGACGGGACAGATCGTCGTCGGCGGCCTGCGCACCGGCCGGCGTCGCGCCGGCAGGCTGCTTGCGCATGGTCGGGATCTGCTCGGTCTCTTCCAGTTCCGCCTCGTCCTGGGCGAACTGACCACTTTCACCGGAGCGAGGCGAGCGGTACGGCGCGTAGCCATAGGCGCCGGTATCGCCCTCCGGCCGGGTCGCCTGCGGGTCGCGCGCCGCACTCTGCGGCACTCCGATCTGTTCGGTGGGCTCGTCGTAGGGGCTCGACCCCTGGCCGTCAGGATCTCGTTCGGTCACAGTTCGACCTTAGAGGCTCACCGGGCAACCCAAGTGTTCGCCGGGCCGGGCGCGCCCGATCAGTAGGGTGGACGCCATGACAATGCACCACGGGTCTGCGATCGCACGGATCGTGATCATGCTGGTGGCGGCAGCCACCGTGGTGACCGGATGTGCCGACGGCTTCGCCGAGCAGGACCGCAACCGCGACGCCGGCCAGTTCTCGACCAACCCCAACCCGCCGTTGCAGCAGCAGGAACAGACACCGAGCAGTCCGCCACCGACCGATCCGGGCGCTCCGACGGGCCCGTGCCCAGACCCCGACCCGACCGTCATCGCCACGTGTCTCGACACCACCAGCGGCGTGCTCCCAGGAAATGCCGACGCGACGGCGACCGTGGTCGCGCAACGCACCACGGGAAAGATCGTGCGCACCAAGCGCGGCGGGCCGATTCAGGACGTGGCCTCGTTCGAGGTCGATGCCTCAGGCGACGGCGGCCTGCTGGACTTCGCGTTCTCCCCCGATTTCGCGCAGGACCAGTTGCTCTACGCCTACATCACCACCCCCACCGACAACCGTGTTGTCCGGCTGGCCCCGAATGACGTGCCCAAGCCGATCCTCGTCGGGATCCCGAAGGGCCCGGTCGGGAACATGGGAACCATCTATTTCAAGAGTCCGACCGAACTCCTGGTGGCCACCGGCGACGCAGGCAATCCACAGTCGGCGTCTGACCCGGCATCCCTGGCGGGCAAGATTCTGTCGGTCACGGACCTGGCATCGGGTAGCGCCACCCCACCCCGGGTGCTGACCTCGGGGCTGGGATCGAATCCGGCTCTGTGCCCCGACGTCGCCACCGGTGCGCTGTACCTGACCGACCGCGCCCCCGCCGAGGACCGCCTCCAGCTGATCAGCGCCACCGGTGTGGCGCGCACGTTGTGGACCTGGCCCGACAAACCGGAAACGGCGGGATGTGCTGCGGTCAACGGCATGATCATGGTGTCGCAGACCAGGACTCAACGACTTCAGGCCCTCGCGGCACCGACCGAGGAGAAGCCCACCACGGCTGAACCGGTCACCGTGCTGGAGAAGCGATATGGGTCGCTCGGACGCCTCACGGCTGTACCCGGTGGCCTCTTTCAGGTCGCGACGGTGAACAAACAGACCGGTACGGCCGGCCCCACAGACGATCGGGTGATCATCATCCCGATGCCGCAGGGCCCCGCCGACACCAACATCTGAGCCGCTACTGGCAGGCGGCCAGTACCAGTTCCTTGACCCGTGCCGGATCTGCCTGTCCCCGTGTGGCCTTCATGACATCGCCGACGATCTTGCCTGCTGCGGCCACCTTGCCGCTGCGGATCTTCTCCGCGATGTCGGGGTTGTTGATCAACGCCTCGTCGACTGCCTTCTGCAGCGCGGAGTCGTCGCGCACGACCTCCAGGCCCCGGTCGGCGATGATCTGTTCGGGTTCGCCCTCACCGTCGAGCACTGCCGTCACGACCTGCTGCGCGAGCTTGTTGGTGAGTTTGCCCTCGTCGACGAGAGCGACAACTGCCGCAACCTGCTTCGGGGTGATCGGCAGATCCGCCAGTTCGGTACTCCGGGAGTTCGCCTGCTGGGCCAGGAACGAGACCCACCAGCCACGCGCGGCGTCCACCGACGCACCGGCCTCCACGGTCGCGATGATCAGGTCCACGGCGCCGAGGTTCACCAGGTCACGCATCACCTCGTCGGACAGACCCCACTCCTGCTGGATCCGTGCGCGCCGCAGCCATGGCAGTTCGGGGATGGTCTCGCGGAGTTCCTCGATCCATGCCGAATCGGGTTGCACCGGAGGCAGATCCGGTTCGGGGAAGTAGCGGTAGTCCTCTGCGGTTTCCTTGCGGCGCCCGGCCGAGGTGGATCCGTCGGACTCCTGGAAGTGCCGGGTCTCCTGGATGATGTCGACCCCCGACTTGAGCAGCGCACCCTGGCGCCGCATCTCGTACCGGACCGCGACCTCGACACTCTTGAGTGAGTTGACGTTCTTGGTCTCCGTGCGTGTACCGAACTCGGTGGCGCCCTTGGGCATCAACGACAGGTTGGCGTCGCAGCGCATGGAGCCCTGGTCCATACGAACGTCGGAGACACCGAGCGACTTCAGCAGATCACGCAGTGCGGTGACATATGCGCGAGCGACCTCCGGTGCCCGCTCCCCCGCTCCTTCGATCGGCTTGGACACGATCTCGATCAGTGGCACGCCCGCGCGGTTGTAGTCGAGCAGCGAGTGGCTCGCGCCGTGGATGCGACCGGTGGATCCGACATGCAGAGACTTGCCGGTGTCCTCCTCCATGTGGGCCCGCTCGATCTCGACGCGCCAGGTGGTGCCGTCGTCGAGCGCGACGTCTAGGTAGCCGTCGTACGCGATGGGGTCGTCGTACTGCGAGATCTGGTAGTTCTTCGGCTGATCCGGGTAGAAGTAGTTCTTCCGAGCGAAGGTGCTCGACGGACGGATCGAGCAATTGAGGGCCAGGCCGATGCGGATCGCCGACTCGATGGCCTTCTCGTTCGCCACGGGCAGGGAGCCGGGCAGGCCGATGCAGACAGGGCACACCTGGGTGTTCGGTTCGGCACCGAAGGTGGTCGGGCAGCCACAGAACATCTTGGTGTTGGTGCCCAGCTCGACATGCACCTCCATGCCCATCACGGGGTCGAATTCGGAAATGACATCGTCGTAGTCGAGCAGTTCGGTCATGCACCGAGTTTAACTGGCCCCCACACCCCCGATGATGTGCCCTTTTGGCGGCGCTCACCTGGGCTTTTACCCGCCATAAGGGCACATCATCGGGGTAGGGAGTCAGCCGAAGAAGGCCGCGGCGTCTTCGTAGCGGTTCTGGGGAACGAGTTTGAGCTCCTTGGTGGCCTCACCGATGGGAACCAATCCGATGTTCGGCCCTTGGAGGCTGACCATCATCCCGTAGTCCCCGTTGTGCGCGGCGTCGGCGGCGTTGACCCCGAATCGGGTGGCCAGCACCCGGTCGTAAGGTGTCGGTTTGCCACCGCGCTGCACGTGACCGAGCACGGTCGTCCGTACTTCCTTGTTGATCCGGCGCTCGATCTCGACGGCGAGCTGTTGAGCGACTCCGGTGAACCGCTCGTGTCCGAACTCGTCGAGTCCACCCTTGAGTACCGAGAAGTTACTGCCCTCGGCAGGTTTGGCCCCCTCGGCGACCACGCAGATGAAGTGCGAGTCACCGCGCTGGAAGCGGCGTTTGACCAGACGGCACACCTCTTCGACATCAAACGGCTGTTCGGGGATGAGGATCATGTGTGCACCGGATGCGATGCCCGAATGCAGCGCGATCCAGCCGGCGTGGCGGCCCATCACCTCCACCAGCATCACGCGCTGATGCGACTCGGCGGTGCTGTGCAAACGATCGATGGCGTCGGTTGCGACGGTCAGCGCGGTGTCGAACCCGAACGTCACGTCGGTGCAATTGATGTCGTTGTCGATGGTCTTGGGCACCCCGACCACCGGGACACCTTCATCGGACAGCCAGGACGCGGCGGTCAACGTGCCCTCGCCGCCGATCGGGATGAGTACGTCGATGCCGTTGTCGTCCAATGTCTGCCGGATCTGGTCGAGGCCGGCACGCAGCTTGTCCGGATGTGTGCGGGCAGTACCCAGCATGGTGCCGCCCTTCGCGAGCAGCCGATCGTTCCGGTCGTCGGCGGCGAGATGGATCCGCCGGTCCTCAAGCAATCCCCGCCAGCCGTCGAGGAATCCGACCACCGCCGACCCGTACCGGACCTCGCTGGTCCGGACCACGGCCCGGATCACCGCGTTCAATCCTGGGCAGTCACCGCCACCGGTTAGCACTCCAATGCGCATCTGGTGTTCCCGCTCCCTTTTCATCTGTGCTCAGACTGTCATCTCTGCTCGGACAGCACGCGCTCTGCGGGCGCCACTGGCTTCAATTGTGCAACCGAATGCAAGCTACGGCTCAGCGCACGCCGTTTTCGTAGGCATAGACAACCGCTTGCGCGCGGTCGCGCAGCTGCAACTTCGAGAGCAAGTTGCTGACATGGGTCTTGACCGTCTGCTCGGCCACAAAGAGATGGGTGGCGATCTCGGCGTTCGACTTGCCCTCGGCCACCTGCTCGAGCACCTCGCGTTCGCGAGGGGTCAACCCGGAGAGTTCGCTCGACGGGGCGCGGCGAGGGCGTTGTCTACTGGTCACCTCGGCGATCAGCCGACGGGTCACCGACGGTGCGAGCAGTGCGTCACCGGCTGCCACCACGCGGACCGCACGCACCAGCTCTTCGGCGGGCGCATCTTTGAGCATGAAGCCCGAGGCACCGATCCGCAGGGCCTGATAGACGTAATCGTCGATGTCGAAGGTGGTGAGCATCAGGATTTTGCTGGACACCTTTGCCGGTCCGGACAGCAGTTGTTCAGCTGCTGCGAGTCCGTCGAGGACGGGCATGCGCACATCCATCAGCACCACGTCCGGGTGGAGCTGACGGACCGCCGTCACCGCTGCCTTGCCGTCCGGCGCGTCCCCGACCACCGAGATGTCGGACTGTGCGGCGAGCAGGGCACCGAAGCCCTGTCGAACCATTGCTTGATCGTCCGCAATGAAGACCGTGATCGACACGTCGACAGCCTACTTTTCCACCATCCCGGCCTGCAGACCCGACTGTCCCGAATCATCGACCACACCCGGCGCCCGAATCGGCAGGCGTGCCTGCACGACAAACCCACCGTCGGGTTGCGGCGCTGCGGACAGCACACCACCGACGGCTTTGGCCCTCTCGATCATCCCCGGAATACCCAGTCCCCCTTCGGAATCGAGCCCGATGGGTTGTTCCGTCGGTGCGGTGTTGGCAATGGTCACCGCGAGTTCGGTTCCCTTGACCGTCACATCGACGCGCACCTGCGACCCCGCCGCGTAACGGGTGGCGTTCGCCAACGATTCCTGCACGATCCGGTACGCCACCAACGCACACGCGTCACCCACCTCGTCCGCGCCGACGGCCGGGTAATACGTGACGTCGATCCCCGCGCCCCTCGTCGCGGAGATCAGTCCGTCGATCTGCGCCAGCCCCGGGTTCGGGTTGCGTGCCAGTGCATCCGCGGCCGAATCATCTTCGAGACGAAGCACACCGAGCATGGTGCGCACCTCGTCGAGGGCTTCGCGTGCGACGTTGGCGATGGCATCGAACTCGGCCGCAGCCGCGTCGCCGACACCTTCGATCCGGTATTTCGCGGTCTGTGATTGCACCACCACCACCGACATCCGGTGGGCCACAACGTCGTGGAGGTCACGGGCTATGCGGGTCCGTTCCGAGAGCACCGCATTCTTCGACTTCTCGGTGTCCTTCAGTTTGGTCTGCTGGGCGAGTTGGGCACGGGATCGCACGATGATGCGGATCAGCACGCACATGATGCCGGCGACCGCCAGTCCGATCACCCAGCCGACCTCGGCCTCGCTGGGTGCAACCGAGAACATCACCAGTGCCGACACCAGCCAGATCACCGGCAGAAGACGTAGCGGCGCCTTGAGATAGGCGAGAACCGTGAGCACCACCAGTTCGATGAAGTGCACCACCTGAATGGAGTAGTTCCAGGTGTCGAGCCGATCGATGGTCAGCCCGATGACCTGTGAGGACACCACCGAGATCGCCCAGCCCAGTGTGGGATTCGCCCAACCCAGCATGATCGGGAGGGCCGCGAATGCCGCGACGACGGGCATCAGCGCAGGCTGCACGTCGTGTGTCACGGCCAGGGTCGGCCACGCAATGGCGTACATGATGAGTGCGACGAGCGTGAAGAAGATGTTGACCTTGCGACTCAAGAATCCGATGACCGCCGGGTCGGCGGTGATCGGCAGTTTCTTGGCCTCGTCGACCACATAGTCGGCGGCAGCAGTCCACAGTTTCATTGGTTCGACAGTAGCCACCCATTCCTCGTCCGACCCCATACCTGAGAGTGAGATCTGCGCCGACCCGCAGGTAGCACGCGCACCCCCGGTGCACCCCGTTGTAGCCACCGGACAACGCGTCCGACGACCGATGCGCCAGGGTGCTCCCGATTCCTACGTTCAATCCATGCGAGCCGTACACAACCGAATCTTTCTGTCCAGCTTGGTGATCTGCTTCGTGGTGGCGTTGGGTCTGTGGCCGGCAACCGTCGTCGCAGCCACCTCCGCCCCGGGGATGTCGCCCGCCGAGGCCGCCGACATCCGTACCCCGGCCGGCGCGGCGATTGCGGCATTGACGGGGCCGAGGCCCACCGATGCGATCGCAGTACTGCCCGTGGACTTCGAGGCAGCGATGGGATATCGGCCCGAGGTGGTCGATGGCATGCCGATCGATCCCGCGGGCGCCTGCTCGTCACCCATCCCGCTGCCCGATCGGTTCGAAACACTGTGCAAGACACACGATTTCGGATACGACCTGTTGCGCCTCGCCGACAAGGACGGCGTTCCGCTGGCCGGTTGGGCTCGGGTGGCACTCGACACCATGCTCCCGAGCGTATGCATGAGGTCTGCGACGATCCCGCATGCGACTGGGCCGCCGATCTCGCCCGGGTGGGGCTGAGCTTCAACACCTGGCGTCAGCACTCGGGCGCCCCGGTCGCGCGGGAGTCTTTTCCGGCGATCGTTGCATCCACCTTCGTCCGCGGTGGCGAGTCGCTCGCATCTCTGGTGGGTCTGGCATGAAGGCACGCACGTGGCCACACCCATTGGTGACCGCCGGCACCACAGCGGGCGCGGCAATCGCTTTGGCCCCCGGCTCGCTGCCCCGCGAAGCACTGATCCAGGGCGTGCTGCTCGCGGCGTTCGCCGGCATCGGCGCCCTCATCGGCATGCTGGCGTCTCGCTTCGTCCCGTGGCCGGCCGCGCGCGCGAGGAAGGTCACTGCCGTCGCCGGGGGCCTGGTCATCGTTGCGATGTTCGTACAGATGATCTGGTGGCAACTCGGGTTGCGATGGGCTCTGGGCACGGAGACCCTCGACCTCGGATGGGTGGCCGTGGCCGCCGCGCCCTCCGGGTTGGTGGCCGTGGGTGTTGCCCTGCCTTCCCGTATCCGCATGATCGGCGCGGTGCTGGCTGCCGCCATCGCGCTCTCGGTCGCCCCGTCGCCTGCCGGTGCTGCGGGGTCAGGCGAGTCTGTGGCGCACAAGTTCACCGCTATCGGCGCCCAATCAACATCGCTACGGGTCTACGGGGAACTCGACACCCGCGACGTCACCGACCGCGCGCAGAATCTGGTGAAACGCTGGCAGGCCGCGGGTGGGATGCACCGCAGTGCGGTGGTGGTCGCAGTACCCACCGGATCGGGGTGGGTGGACCCGGACGCTCTGGTCGGGATCGAGTCGCGGATGGCCGGAGATGTGGGAGTTGTTGCCCTGCAATACAGCGACATTCCGTCTTGGCAGGCTTTTCTGTCGAGTTCCGCACCGGCCCGCGACAGCGCTATCGCGGTCACGGCCGCGCTCATCGATGCGGTCAATCGGTCGGCCTCGCCCAGCCGCCCACACATCTACCTCTACGGCCAGAGTCTGGGCGCGGTCGGCGCCGACGCGGCACGGCAATGGGCGCAGGACAATCGTTCCGGCGCGCTGTGCCACACGGTGCTCGCGGGCGCCCCGGCGGGCACAGCGTCATTGTCGGCGCCGTCGACCACCGTGTTGGCGAACGGATCGGATCCTGTGGTGCGCTGGTCCCCACGGTTGATCTGGCAGCCGCCGGCGCTGGCGTCCGGCATCACCCACGACTTGCCGACACCACCGTGGCTACCGGTGGCCGGATTCGTCCAGGCCAGCGCGGACCTGATCGGGGCACTGTCGTTTCCCGCCGGTCACGGTCATCAGTACGGAACCGAACAGGGTCACGTCATCCCCGTCTGCCCCCGATGATGTGGCCTTATGGCGTACCCCACCTGGGGTTTTCGTCGCCAGAAGGGCACATCATCGGGAGGTGGGGGTCAGACGATCGGGCCGCGGGCCGCCTCGTAGGCGGCGCCGACGCGATACAGCCT
This sequence comes from Williamsia muralis NBRC 105860, assembly GCF_001598915.1. Lineage (GTDB taxonomy): Bacteria > Actinomycetota > Actinomycetes > Mycobacteriales > Mycobacteriaceae > Williamsia > Williamsia muralis. The sequence continues at coordinate 30,244 of NZ_BDAP01000012.1, forward strand.
CTCGTCGGCCATCGACGGAGCCATGATCTGCAGTCCCACGGGCAGTCCATCGTCCTCGGACAACCCCGACGGCACCGACATAGCGCAGTTCCCGGCCAGGTTCACCGGGAGGGTGCAGAGGTCGAAGAGATACATTGCCAGCGGGTCGTCGACCTTCTCACCGATCGCGAACGCCGTTGTCGGAGTAGTCGGCGACACCAGGACGTCCACGGTCTCGTACGCCTTGGCGAAGTCGCGGGCGATGAGCGTGCGAACCTTTTGTGCCTGACCGTAGTACGCGTCGTAGTAGCCAGACGACAACGCGTAGGTTCCGATCATGATGCGTCGCTTGACCTCTGGACCGAAGCCGGCCGCACGGGTCATTGCCATCACCTGTTCGGCGCTGTGGCTGCCGTCGTCGCCGACCCGCAGTCCATATCGCATCGCATCAAATCGTGCGAGGTTGCTGGACACCTCGGACGGCAGGATCAGGTAGTAGGCACCGAGTGCGTAGGTGAAGTGCGGGCACGACACCTCGACCACTTCGGCGCCACGCTCACGCAATGACTCCACGGCCGCGTTGAACGAGGACAGCACGCCCGCCTGGTAACCGTCACCCTGCAATTCGGCGACGATGCCGACCTTGACACCTGAAAGGTCCTGCGAAGCGCCGGCTTTCGCGGCGGCAACCATGTCACCGACCGGTTGGTCGATCGACGTCGAATCCCGTGGGTCGTGCCCGGCGATCACCTGGTGCAGGAGCGCGGTGTCCAGCACGGTGCGCGCGCACGGTCCGCCCTGATCGAGCGACGAGGCACATGCCACCAGTCCGTACCGCGAGACGGTGCCGTATGTCGGTTTCACGCCCACGGTCCCGGTGACCGACGCCGGCTGACGGACAGAACCGCCGGTGTCGGTGCCGATGGCGAGCGGCGCCTGGAACGACGCCAGGGCCGCCGCACTGCCGCCACCCGATCCGCCGGGGATCTTTGTTGTGTCCCAAGGGTTTCGGGTGACGCCGTATGCCGAGTTCTCGGTGGACGATCCCATCGCGAACTCGTCCATGTTGGTCTTGCCGAGGATCGGGATGCCCGCAGCACGCAGCCGTGAGGTGACGGTGGCATCGTACGGAGGTACCCAGCCCTCGAGGATCTTCGAACCACAGGTGGTGGGCGCGTCGGTGGTGGTGAACACGTCCTTGAGGGCCAGAGGAACACCGGCAAGCGGCGATGCCGGGGACTCGCCCGCAGCAATGGACTTGTCGACGGCCGCGGCCGCCTGCAGTGCTTCGTCGGAATTGACGTGCAGGAAGGCGTTCAGCTCACCGTCCACCTCGGCGATCCGGTCGAGGTGCGCGCTGGTGACCTCCACGGCAGACAGGTCACCGGCATGGATCTTCTCCGCCAGTTGGGCGGCGGACAGGCCGGTGATCTCGCCGGACTGGCGGGTGGGTGCGGTCACTGTTCTTCTCCGAGGATCTGCGGCACTGCGAACCGTCCCTGCTCGACCGAAGGTGCACCCGAGAGGGCTTCCTCGGTGGTGAGACTGGGCACGATGGTGTCGGGCCGTAAGACGTTGGCGATGTCTGCCGGATGTGCGGTGCCGGGGATGTCGGCCGCGGCGACCTCCGAGATGTTGGCGACGTGGGACAGAATCGAATCGAGCTGACCGGCGTAGTGGTCGAGTTCGTCGTCGGTCAGCGCCAGCCGCGACAGCCGGGCGAGATGCGCAACCTCATCACGCGAGATGGCAGACACGAGAGATGCACCCTTTCTGTTCGAGGGCGGCCCACGATGATGTCGGCCCGAACCCCGGTCCAGACTAGTCGGCGCCGGTCCCCCGATCGCCTCAGGTGCCGCGAGCCCTACAACCAGCGTCTGAGTCGCGCGGTGATCCACGGCAGCAGCAGGTACACCATCAGCGGTGTGCTCACCAATGTGGCGATCAACGTCTTCACCACCAGCGGCGTGTCCCCCAGGTGGGCGATGATGCCGATGTTGATCGCCAGACTGAGCGGAAAGAAGCCGAGCCAGATGGTGATCGCCTGCTTCCAGCGTGGTGGCGGAGCGCCCATCACGCGTACCGCCTGCGTCAACGTGGACTGTGGCTCGAACCATCCTTCGATGCCGGACAGGCGATGGGTGGCGTACTCCACCGCGATCCCCTCCCCACGCGAGAGCCAGGCCTTGCGCACCGGCGACGACACCCAATCGTCGACCTGTGCGTGGTTCTCGAACCGGTACATGACGTAGTACTCGCCGGGCACCTTCGATGAGCGCAACCACCCTCCGCCGAGGAAGCCCGGGAATGTCCGGGCCAGTGCGATTCCGGCGTCGGTCCAGGCGATGAAGTCGTGTTCTCGATCAGGCTCGATCCGGCGTGCCACGGACGTGGTCACGTCGGAATTATCGCGCGCATCGTCGATTGCCATCCGGTCATTATCGAGCCCGACCGGCAACCGCCCCGAACTCTGGGCCCGCCTCGTGATCAGGCGAATATCCGGCGGGCGGATGATGGGTCGCCGACGTATCGTCTCGTTCATGATCATCGTCACAACAAACGACATCCCCGGCTACCGGATCACCTACACCTTCGGCGAGTGCTTCGGGCTGACCGTCCGGTCACGCAACATCGGATCGAACCTCGGTGCCGGCTTCAAGGCGATGGCGGGTGGCGAACTCAAGGGAGTCACACAGCTACTCCACGATTGCCGTCAGGAAGCACTGCAGCGCTTGGCGACCGAGGCGCAGCAACGCGGCGCGAACGCCGTGGTGGCGTTCCGGTTCGAGACCACCGAGTTCGGTGGAACCGGTATCGAGGTGTGCGCGTACGGCACGGCAGTAGGCGTCGAGGCGCTCCCCGGGACCACTCCTCCGGCCTGACCGCCAGGCCACTGAGCGCCGGCCACTGAGGGCGCGCCACACGGCAGGGCCGACGTAGCGGTGGGAGAATGTCGACCGTGTCCTATCTGCTGCGCGTCTACCTCCAGGACCGACCCGGATCCTTGGGCCTCCTGGCCGTTTCCCTGGGTTCGATCGGTGCCGACATCCTGTCGCTCGACGTTGTCGAACGCGGCGAAGGGTACGCAGTCGATGACATCGTCGTCGAGGTTCCGCGCAGCTCGCTGCCCGACACCCTGATCACTGCCGCAGAAAAGGTTGATGGCGTGCGGGTGGATTCGATCCGCCCGTACACCGGCATCCTCGAGACCCACCGGGAACTCGAGTTGGTCAACGAGATCGCGGCCGCCGGCCGCGATCGGCTACAGGTTCTGGTCGAGGCGGCCCCCCGGGTTCTGCGGGTTGCATGGGCCACCATCATCACCTCAGGCGCCAACGGGGCGATCCAGCTCTTCGGGAGCTCTGGCGCCCCGGAAACCCAACTCACCGATGCGAGTTGGCTGCCGATCGACCACGAGGCCGAACTGGATCCGGAATCGCCATGGGTGCCGCAGTCCTGGCGCGACATGGACACTCGGCTGGCCGCAGCGCCCATCGGGTCACCGGGCAAGGCGTTACTCCTCGGTCGACCGGGTGGCCCGGACTTCCGTCCGTCCGAAATTGCCCGGATCGGCTACCTCGCGAAGATCGTGACGACGGTGCTCAAACAACCGTGATCTGGTCGGCCGCGTCATCAGTCCTACGGCGCGTCACCTTCGTTCACGTCGACAGTTGATTCGTCTGTCTCCGCCGGCGGAGGCCCTTCTGCCAGAAGCTTTTTGAACCCGTCTTCGTCGAGTATGGGTACGCCGAGCTGTTCTGCCTTGTCCGCCTTGGTACCGGGCGAATCCCCGACGACAACATAAGCTGTCTTCTTCGACACCGACCCCGACGCCTTGCCCCCGCGCACCAGGATGGCCTCTTTGGCGCCGTCGCGCGAGAAGTCCTGCAGCGAGCCGGTGACCACGATGCTCAGGCCCTGAAGCGTGCGCGGGATAGAAGCGTCGCGCTCGTCCTCCAGCTGCACACCGGCCTCACGCCATTTGCGGACGATCTCACGATGCCAATCGACCGTGAACCAGTCAGCGACGCTCTGCGCCAACGTGTTACCCATACCCTCCACGCTCGCGAGCTGTTCGGCTGTTGCCGATTCGATGGCCTCCAGACTGCCGAACTCGGTGGCCAATGCGCGTGCGGCACTCGGGCCGACGTGCCGGATCGACAACCCGACCAATACCCGCCAGAGCGGTACCTTCTTGGCCGCAGAAAGGTTCGCGAGCAACCGCTTCCCGTTCGCGGAGAGATCTCCCGATTTGGTGGTGAACAAAGTGGTCTTGCGGAGATCGTCCTCGGTCAGGCTGAACAGATCACCCTCGTTGTCGAGCACCCCGGAGCTCAGAAGCGCGGTGGCAGCCTCGTATCCGAGAGCCTCGATGTCGAATGATCCGCGACCGGCGATGTGGAACAGCCGCTCTCTCAGCTGGGCCGGGCACGATCTGCTGTTGGGACAGCGGATGTCGGCGTCGCCCTCCTTCTGCGGCGCCAATTCGGTGCCGCATTCGGGACAGTGCGTGGGCATCACGAATTCACGTTCGGTGCCGTCTCGCAGGTCGACCACAGGGCCGAGTACTTCGGGGATGACGTCGCCGGCCTTCCGGATGGTCACGGTATCGCCGATCAGAACGCCCTTGCGCTTGACCTCGGACGCGTTGTGGAGCGTTGCCATGCCGACCGTCGAGCCCGCCACCAGAACAGGCTTCATCGATGCGAAAGGAGTGACCCGTCCGGTGCGTCCGACATTGACCAAGATGTCGAGCAGTTTCGTGGTCGCCTCTTCGGGGGCATATTTGTACGCGATGGCCCAACGCGGAGCGCGGGATGTGGAGCCGAGACGGCGCTGCAGTGAGATGTCGTCGACCTTGACGACAATCCCGTCGATTTCATGCTCCACGTCGTGACGATGCTCGCCCCAGTAGGCGATCTTCTCCAGGATGGCGTCGGCGCCCGTGAGTTTGGTGGTGTGCTCGGAGACCGGCAGTCCCCAGGCACCCAGCGCCAGATAGGCGTCATGGAGAGTCTTGGGCGGTGTTCCGTCGATCCGGCCGAGCCCGTGGCAGATCATCCCCAGCCGTCGTCTGGCGGTGATCTGCGGGTTCTTCTGACGGAGGGACCCGGCGGCAGAGTTGCGTGGGTTGGCGAACGGCGCCTTGCCCGCCTCCACCAGCGACGCGTTGAGCGCCTCGAAATCCGCTACTCGGAAGAACACCTCACCGCGTACCTCGAGCAGATCCGGTATCGGGTAGTCGTCGGACGGGGTGAGCCGGTGCGGTACGTCGTTGATGGTCTTGGCGTTGAGCGTGACGTCCTCACCGGTACGTCCGTCGCCGCGGGTGGTGCCGCGCACGAGGACACCTTTTTCGTAGACCAGCGCCAGGGCGACGCCGTCGATCTTCAGCTCACACAGATATTCCAAGCCCGAACCGGCGTCAGCCTCCACCCGCGACACCCAGCTGCGCATCTCCTCGGCGTCGAACACATTGTCCAGCGACATCATTCGCTCGAGATGGTCGACGGCCTTGAACTCGGTGGCGAAACCGCCGCCGACCAACTTGGTGGGCGAATCGGCGACAGCCAACTCCGGGTACTGGACTTCGAGGGCCTGCAGGCGGCGCAACAACGTGTCGAACTCGCCGTCGGTGATGACGGGAGCGTCTTTCACGTAGTAGCGGAACTGGTGGTCACGCACCTCCTCGGCCAGCTGCGACCACTGCTCTCTGGCCGCAGAAGGAGTCGGCTCCGCGGGCGTCTGCTCACTGATGTCTGCACTGTTGGCCACCCCTCGAAGATAGTCCAGAGGGCTGACACCGAAACCGGACTCGCGGGGTTCGATCCATCAGTAAGAACCGCGCGGTGGAGACCCCGCAGTGCTCTAGCGGCCGATGGATCGTAGGTAGTTCCCGACCGTGACCACAGCCTGCGGATTCCTGGGGCCCTCCACCAAGGCGGCGTAGGGCAGCGAGATGATGTGTCCCTCTCGAACCGCGGTCGAACCCGACATCAACGGGTGCGATTCGAGCTGACGGATCTTCGCGGCGACGGAGTCGGCCGGCCCCGCCCCGTAGTCGACGATGATGATGACCTCGGGATCACGCTGGGCGGCGGCCTCCCACGAGGTGGTGGTCCACGAGTCGTTCAGGTCATCGAAGATGTTGCGGCCACCGGCCTCGGTGATGATCTGTTGGGGCGCAGCGGTTCTGCCCGAGGTGAAGGGTTCGGGGGCGGCACTGTCGAAGAGGAAGACCCTGGCCGGGTCACGGTCTCGCGGCACAGCCTCGTTCACCCCGCGCACCAGGGTCCGGTACTCCTCCACCAGGTTGTCCGCACGCTCGCGGACCCCGAAGATGTCGCCGAGGTTCTTCAGATCGGCATAGAGCGCATCGAACGGCGACATGATCCCCCGGCGCGTTGTTCCGGGCTGACGACATGCCTCGGTGAGTTGGTACGGGACGGCGCCGATCTGCTTGATCCAGTCCGGTGTGAGGCCGGTCGACTCCCGGAAGCCGTAGTTCCACCCGGCGAAGACGAAATCGGGGTCGGCGGCCTGCACGATCTCCCGGGTGAATGCCTTGCCCAGTTCGGGGGTCGATTCGAAATCCGCCTTCCAGGGCGAGGTCTGCACGTCCCGTTCTTTGCCGGGATACGTGGTGTACCCGACGAGCCGGTCGGCCAGTCCGAGCGAGAACATCATCTCGGTGATGCCGGTGTCATTGGTCACCACACGAGTCGGCGTCCCCGATACCGTCAGTGGCGCACCGCAATTCGTCACCGTCACCGTGGGCCCGCCGGACGGGGCCTCCTGCTCCACGTCGGCGCCGCACGCGCTGACTGCCACCGCCATCACGATCATCGCAAGGGCACAGCGATTTCGGTACATTCAGCTCTCCTCGTGGTGAAGGGCGTGGGGTGTGCAATTCGGCACCGGCTTGTGCCCGTCGGAGACAGGCCCGTTGAGACCGTCGAAGATGATCTGGGGAACGCCGAGGCGGGGATGGGCGACGATGTGGCAGCCGATCGAGAACCACCGGTTGATCACGGTTTCGGTGAAGACCTCGTGAGGGGTCCCGGCACACACCACCGCGCCGTCGACGAGCACGAGGACACGGTCGCAGTACTGCGCGGCCAGATTGAGATCGTGCAATGCCGCTATCACCGTGATGCCCAACGCTTTTGCCGCCCCGAGCACGCCGTGTTGATGTTGCACGTCGAGATGATTGGTCGGTTCGTCGAGCACGAGCACCTGTGGTTCCTGGGCCAGAGCACGGGCGATCAGGACGCGCTGCTTCTCACCGCCGGACAGTGACGAGAACAATCGCGAGCGCAGATCCCCGGCATCGGCTTTGTCCATCGCCTCCCCGATGGCCTCGTCTTCGGCGGCACGGTCGCGGGCGACGATCCCGCTGTGTGGCAATCGCCCGGTGGCGACCACCTCGCGCGCTGTGAAGTCGAAGTGCAGGGTGTTGTCCTGGGTCAACGCGGCCACTTGACGGGCATTCTCGCGCATGCTGATGGCACGAATGTCGCGCTCACCCACCATGATACGACCGTCGGACGGCTTCAACGCCCGATACAGACAGCGCAGCGTCGTGGATTTGCCGCTGCCGTTGGGCCCGACGATTCCGACGAACTGACCCGCCTCGACGGTCAGGTTCATGCCGCCCACCACCAGACGGCCGCCGATCTCGACGTCTACGTGATCGAACTGCACGCGCATCAGATCTGCACCATCGATGCATCACGGCGTTTCATCAAGAACACGAACACCGGTACCCCGACTGCCGCGGTGATCGCCCCCAGTGGCAGTTCCTGGGGCGGTACCACCGTGCGCGACAACAGGTCGGCAGAAACGAGGAAGACGGCGCCGAGCAAGGGCGTCACGATGATGAGTCGCCGGTGATCGGCGCCGACGAGCAGTCGCGCCACGTGTGGGACGACCAGACCGACGAATCCGACCGCGCCACACACGGACACGAAACAACCCGTCATCGCGGCCGCGATGACGAACAGGAGGATCCTGAACCGCGATGCGTTCAGTCCCAGTGCGGCACTGACCTCGTCGCCCATCGACAACGCGTTCAGGCGTCGCGCGCACAGGGCGATGGACACCATTCCCACCGCGGCGACGACCACCACCAGTGGAACCATGCCCCAGCTTACGCCCGACAGGCTCCCCAGGAGCCAGAACATCACGCTGCGCGCACCGTCACCTTGCGGCGCCATGAAGATCAGGACGGTGGTGACCGCCGAGAAACCGTATCCGAGCGCCGTTCCCGTCAACACGAGCCGCAGAGGCACCAATCCGGCTGCCGATCTCGCCATCAGATAGACGAGGGCGGTGGCACCGAGGGCGCCCAGGAACGCTGCGGTACTCAGCGCGTAGATGCCCAGCGCACCAAAAGTGCCGAACAGGACAACCGCGGTTGCGCCCACGGATGCCCCCGACGAGATCCCGAGGACATACGGGTCCGCCAATGCGTTGCGCACCATCGCCTGTACGAGCAGACCCACAGCACTGAGTCCGGCCCCGACGAACATTGCCACGATCAGTCGCGGCATTCTGGAATCGCTCACTATCCGGTAATTGGGCACGTCGTCCGCGGATATTGCGCCTCCGACCAACTCGGCCCAGAGGAACGAGGTGGTGTCGCGCCAGGGAACGTGAACGGTACCGAACATGAGTGCCACCACCGACACAGCGACCAGCGCAAGACACAACCCGACCACCAACGCAGTCACCGAATGAGGGCGCATCGCCGCACTTTCCGCTGTACCGGATGCCGGCCGACCCGTACGCATGCGTCAGCGAATGAAGGCGCGCGCGAGCACACCATCACCGCGTCAACCGTGTCCCTCGGAGTCGACGGGCGACCACGCCGGCGGCGCGGTCGCGTTGGCAGGTCTTCGGACTCGTGGACATGACACCGAATAGTCGGTGTCTCCTACCGGCGGTCGCTTCCCAGGCATACACCCAGTGCTGGTGACCGCGTTCGTTTCCACTCACCGCTGCGGGGCAGTTCCGGATCTTCACCGGATTCCCTCTTACGATCCGCCGGTCACTGACCGGCGGAAACCAACGCCCGGTCAACCTAACATTTCACCGGCACCCGAACAGACACCGGTTCTAGACTGTCGCCATGCCCCACCCGATCATGTACTCCGATGACGACCCGGTCCTGATTCGACTGCGCACCATCGCCCTCGCGTTCCCGGATGCGACGGAGAAGATCGCACACGGTCGCCCGACGTTCCGCGGCGCGAAGATGTTCGGCATGTACGGCGGCGGGGTCAAAGGTGGACCCCAGTTCGAGCAATCGCTGCTGTTCAAGGTGGAGCAGACCGAACGCGTTGCACTGGAACAAGACTCGCGATTCTTCTATCCGGCGTACGTGGGACCGTACGGATGGATGGGGATCGACCTGTCGGCACGGCCGGACTGGACGGAGGTGGCCGAACTACTCGATGCCAGCTACCGCTCTGTCGCGACCAAGAAGCTGATCGCCCGGCTCGACGCCGGCGAGCGCCCCGACGAACTGACCTGACGTCATCGCTCGGTTGCTGCGCCGGGGCCGAACTCATCACCATCCTCTGCGGGCTGGGGCCCCGCATCGTCACGGCCATGGCACGGGAGCGGCCAGATGAAAGTGCCGCCCTGCATCGCGGTTCGAACCCGCGTCGGTCTCGCGCATATCCGTGCGCGGCAGGCGAAGTTGTCCATACCTCATCAGAGGCTGCGCAGACGATGAATGTTCCCGATCGACCGGGCCGGGTCGCTATACCGCGGTCGGGTCGGCGAGCAAGCCGGCCGCCGCTGTGGTGCACAGCGAGAGCGCCGTCTTCGCCCAGGCGGCATCGGCACCGGCCAGACCGCACGCGGGACTGATCACCACCTGCTCCGCCAGGACCTTCCGGGACAGCCCGATTCGGTCGGTCAGAGCGGCGCACGACGCGGCCACCTGTTCTGCGGCGAGTTCGGTTGCGGGGGCAGCTGTCGGCACGGCGCCAAGGATGACGTCCCGACCCTCGTCGAGCAGCTGCCCGATACCGTCCAGGTCCGCCGTGCGGATCTGGACGAGATCCACACTGACCGCAGCAAATCTGGTGCGCTCCAACAGCTCCCACGAAAGGTTCGCCGAGCAGTCGTGCATCACCACCGGCCTGCCGACGACATCGATGAAGCCGTCGTACTTCTCGGCGAGCACAGCGACGGGTACGGGCCTGATGATGTCGAAACGGGTGAGCGGCTCCACCGAGCCCTCGATCACCCGCCCGATCATCGGTTCGTCGATCTGGACGATCACCTGAGCTCCGGTGCGGCGACGGACCTCGTCGGCATGCACTCGCAGTCCCTCGGCCATCGAATCCACGAGATCCGACCACGCCCCGACATCGTGCAGGATCTTGTGACCGTTGCGCAGTTCCACCGACGCGGCCAATGTGAACGGGCCGCACGCCTGCAGCTTGACGAAGCGGTCGGTCGCGGCCATCCCGGCACGCTCCCAGGCCTCTTCGAAGGCGTCGAGGTCGGCGTTCAGAAAGTCACGCGCGCGACGGGTCAACCCGGATTTGCGTGCCGACAGGCGGTAGCCGGAGGCCACGGTGTCCATCGGCATGTCCACCAGCAGGGCAGCCGACCGCCCGATCATGTCGGCCCCGAGCCCGCGCTGCGGCAGTTCGGGAAGAAACGCCAGCTCGCACTCGCCCAGGCTGATGCCCGCGGATTCGATCGGATCGGTACCCGGCATCGATCCGACACCGGTTCCGGTGCCGGCCGGCAGGACGGTCACGTGGTGGCGCTGCTGACGAGATCCGACGGGACCGAACCGGTGGCCGCAATTCGTCCGCTGCCGATGACCAGGTCACCCGACACCGAATCCGGCTGGTACAGCACCGCCGCCTGCCCGCGGGCCACCCCGGTGAGAGGGCTGCGCAGGGTGATGCGGATACCCGGGCCCTGTCCGTCGACACCGTCTGAAGGCTCAAGCTCGATGGCCTCGGCCACGGCCGGCGCCAATCCGCCGTGTGCCCGGACCTGGACCATGCACTCGAACGGTTCGGTGGGAGTGTGTCCGGACGTCCAGATGGCCTTGCGGGCGGTGATCGTCCACACCTGGAGATGCTCGGAGGAACCCACCGTCACGGTTCCGGAGTCGGGATCGATCTCGGTCACGTACCGCGGTTTGCCGTCGACAGCCGGTGCATCGATACCGAGCCCCTTGCGCTGTCCGATGGTGAACCCGTGGACGCCTTCGTGCTGGGCCAGTTCGGCACCGGAGTCGGCGTCGACGACCTTGCCGGGCCGGACACCGATCGTGGCACCCAGGAACGCCCGGGTGTCACCGGTGGGGATGAAGCAGATGTCATGGGAATCGGGCTTGTTGGCAACGGACAAGCCGCGAGCGGCGGCCTCTTCCCGGATCTGGTCCTTGGGTGTGTCGCCCACGGGGAACATCGCCCGCGACAGCTGCTCCGGCGTCAGCACGGCGAGCACGTACGACTGGTCTTTGTCGTGGTCGACCGCCCGACGCAACCGGCCGCCTTCGAGCCGTGCGTAGTGGCCGGTGGCAACCGCGTCGAAGCCCAGGGCGATGGCGCGTTCGGCCAGAGCCGAGAACTTGATCTTCTCGTTGCATGTCAGGCAGGGATTGGGGGTCTGCCCGGCCGCGTACGCCGCAACGAACTCGTCGATGACGTCATCTTTGAAGCGATCGGCGAAATCCCAGACGTAGAAAGGGATTCCGAGAACATCTGCGGCCCGACGGGCATCAGACGCGTCCTCCCGCGAACAGCAACCTCGGGATCCGGTCCGCAGTGCGCCGGGCGCAGTGGACAGTGCCAGGTGTACCCCGACCACGTCGTGTCCGGCGGAAACCGCCCGTGCGGCAGCCACCGCCGAGTCGACACCACCACTCATTGCTGCGAGTACTCGCATCAGCGCTCTCCTGCCATTGCCGTGGCCATCCCGGCGGCGCGGGCGCGGGAGACCACTTCACCGATGACGGCGCCTACGGCGTCGATGTCATCGCTAGTTGTCGAGGGCGCCAGTGAGAACCGCAGCGAACTGCGGGCCCGCGCAGTGGATACGCCCATCGCGGTCAGCACATGAGACGCCTGGGCCACGCCTGCGGTGCAGGCCGAGCCGGTGGAGCATTCGATGCCGTTGGCGTCGAGCAACATCAACAGCGAATCACCTTCGCAGCCCGGAAACGACACGTGCACGTTGCCCGGCAGCCGTGCGGGGCCGGTGGGTCCGTTGACCACACAGTCGTCGGTGTTCTCGGTCAGCACCGCGAACAATTGGTCACGCAGGTTCGTCACTGCCGGGACGGTGACCGACAGCTCTCGCACCGAATGTTCAAGTGCTACAGCCATTCCCACCGCAGCCGCGACGTCGGGGGTACCCGAGCGAACGTCCCGTTCGTGCCCACCACCGTGGAGCAGCGGCACGCAGTCCACATCGCGGCCCAGCAACAGCGCGCCGATCCCGTGGGGCCCACCGAACTTGTGTCCGGCGATGCTCATCGCCGAGAGGCCGCTGGCGGCGAAGTCGAGCGGAAGGTGTCCGGCCGCCTGCACAGCGTCGGAATGCATGGGAACGCCGTACTCCCGGCAGATCGCGGCAAGCTCCGCGATCGGCTCGATGGTGCCGACCTCGTTGTTCGCCCACATCACGCTGACCAGTGCGGTGTCCTCTGCGTGCGCGGTGAGCGCGGCCCGCAGATCTGCGGGGTCGACAAGACCCTGATGGTCGACGGGTAGCCAGGTGACCTCGGCTCCCTCGGTGTCGGCAAGCCAGAGCACAGGGTCGAGAACGGCGTGGTGTTCGATGGATGACGCAATGATGCGGCGACGGACGGCGGCCGGCGAACCCGACTTGTTCCGCGCCCAGAAGATGCCTTTGACCGCGAGATTGTCGCTTTCGGTTCCGCCCCCGGTGAAGACCACCTCAGACGGTCGCGCACCCAGCGAGGCCGCGATGGATTCCCTCGATTCCTCCAGGTGCCGACGGGCGCGCCGCCCTGACGCGTGCAGCGACGAAGCGTTGCCCGCAGTGCCCAGGATCTGACTCATCGCCACGACTGCTGCAGGCACCATCGAGGTTGCCGCTGCGTGATCGAGGTAGATCGGGGCCCGGTCGGAGGAATACATAACCAATCCAGGATAACCGCTCGCAGAGCAGGTTCTATTCCACCTGCGTCTCGTGCGGTGGTCAGCTCACCATCGCGGCGGGGATGTCCGACGAGAGACCGATCAACGAAGGTTCTCCGAACACGATCCGCTCGCAGCGGTCGGCGAGCTCACGTCGGTCCGATCCCGGCCATTGGGGTTCGCAGAGGCGGACGTGCACGGTCAGACCTTTGGCCCGCAGGACCCGACCCATCGTGTCGACGATGTTGTCGGTTCCGATGAAGGCCGCGACCGGGCTGATCGCGCCGTCCGGTGTGTGAAAACTCACCACCAGAGGCTGGACCGGAACCCCCGTTTCGACCGCGGCCTGGAAGATCGCGGGGCGGAAACGACCACCGCCGCGACCGCATCGCGTCGTCCCCTCGGGGAACAACCCGACGTTGTCCCCCGCTCGGAGTCCGTCGACGGCGTCCGAGATGACGGATGGGAGGTCGCGCAACGACTCACGGCGGATCGGGATCACACCCAGGCGACGGGTGAGCGTTCCGATCACCGGCCATCGGGTCAGTTCTGCCTTGGCCACGAAGCGGGCAGGGCTGACGGTGGCGATCGCGAGGATGTCCAGGAACGAGATGTGGTTGGCGACGATGAGGCCTGCGCCTGCGGCCCGCGGATGTCCCGCAGACAATTCGCTGTGCCGGACGCGTACCCGGATGCCGATCGAAGCCAGCAACAGGACAGCCATCCACCGCACGTACCCGGCACGCGCCGACCGTGGCAGCAGAGGCACCAGGACCCCGAGGGTGACCGCGACCGCCACGGTGGTCAGCAGTGCGATGACGCGCCAGCTCCTGCGTACCCGCCCCGCTGCGCAGCTCGAGGTGGACAGGCAACTGCTGTCACAGGCACTCGCCGGAAACCAGCTGTGCCGAGCGGGCGCGTTCGTCACCATCGGGTCGTCTGTCATCCGGGTACCCGCTCGGCAGCCTGGCGAAGCCGGTCCAGGTACCTGGTGTTCGCGCGCTCGCGATCGATCACCGTGAAGAAGTCGGCCACCCCGAAATCGGGGTCGTAGGCCGGTTCTCCGCACACCCAGGCCCCCATCCTGAGATATCCACTGAGCAGGGGCGGGAATGCCAGGCGTTCGGGCGGTGCGATGTCGTCGAGCCGCAGGCCGTCGAGCACCACCGGCCTGTGCGGGTACACCTCCCACGGACCACGGTGCCGGTCGCGCACGAAGTCCCGGATACCGCGAACCTGTGCGCCGGGCCGGTCGCGGTCGCTGTCCTTGCAGATCGGCACCGAGGTCGCACCCATCAGGTATCGGTAGCCACTGAGATCCAGATACCTCAAGATGCCCGCCCACATGAGAGCCAGGACCGATCCGGACCGGTGTTCGAGGGCAACACACGCCCGGCCCATCTCGACCGTTTGCGGCGCAATCGAATCCAATTCGTGGACGTCGAATTCCGTAGCGGTGTAAGGGCCTCTGGCGGCGATGGCACCCGGCGGCGGCAGGAGGCGATAACAGCCGACCACGGCGCCGGTCATGTTGTGGCGCACCATGAGGTGGTCACAGAACTCGTCGAACGGGTCGCAATCGCGTCCGTCGGTGACTCCGGCCATCGCGCCGCCGAAACCCGGCTCGTTCGCGAAGACCTGGTAACGCAGACGTGCGATGACGTCGATGTCGGAAGGGTCGGTACTCAGATACAGGCTGTAGTCACGCCCGGAGACGAGTGCGGTCGTGCTGATGACTGCGGGTGTCCTCATGGGCACAGGTGTATCGAGCGCGTCGGACCGGTCGGAATCGGCGGCGTGTCGTGTCGGTGCAACGTGCATGAACAGCAGATGACCCCCCGGCAGGGTGCCAGGGGGTCATCTGTGGTTCAGCTGCGAGCGGTGTTACTTGCGCTTCTTGACCGCTTCGGTGAGCTGCGGTGCCACGTTGAAGAGGTCACCGACGATGCCGTAGTCGGCGATCTCGAAAATGGGAGCCTCTTCGTCCTTGTTGACCGCCACGATGGTCTTGGAGGTCTGCATACCCGCACGGTGCTGGATGGCGCCTGAGATACCCAGAGCGACATACAGTTGCGGCGACACGGTCTTACCGGTCTGGCCGACCTGGAACTGGCCGGGGTAGTAACCGGAGTCGACAGCCGCACGCGAGGCACCGACAGCGGCACCGAGCGAATCGGCGAGTTCCTCGACGACAGAGAACTTCTCGGCACTGCCGACGCCGCGTCCACCGGACACCACGATGGTGGCCTCGGTCAGTTCCGGACGGTCACCGCCGACATTCGGCTCGACCTTGGTGATCTTGACCGCGTTCTCGGGAACCTCGGGCACCTCGACGTCGACGCGCTCACCTGCGCCGGCCTGCGGGGCTGCCTCGACCGCGCCGGGACGCACCGAGTACACCGGGACGTCGCCGCCGGCCTGTGCCTCGGCGGAGAAGGCGCCGCCGAAGATGGAGTAGACGCCCACCCCGCCTTCCTTGACCTCGACCACGTCGGCGTGAACGCCTGAACCGAGCCGTGCGGCAAGGCGGCCGGCGATCTCTTTGCCGTCGAAGTTGGCGGTAACGAGGACACCGGCCGGGGAGACCTGCTCCACCAAAGTGCCGAGGATGTCGACCTTCGGCGTGATCAGGTAGCCGTCGACGTCGTCGGACTCGGCGACGTAGATCTTCTCGGCGCCGAACTCCTTGAGCTCGTCGGCGATGGCGTCGGTTGTGCCGGGCTTGGCCGCAACGACAACAGACGGGGTGCCCAGTGCGCGGGCAGCGGTGATGAGTTCGGAAGTGACCTTCTTCAGGGCACCTTCCGCGTCCAACTCGGCGAGGACGAGTACTTCAGCCATTTGTTAACTCCTTGCGGTGTGGTCGATGTCGGGGGATGTGATCGGCGGGGATCAGATGATCTTCTGACCGACCAGGAACTCGGCGACCTTCGTGCCGCCGTCACCCTCATCGACGACCTTTTCGCCCGCGCTCTTCGGCGGCTTGGGGGTCGCGCTGGTGACCGTCGATCCGGCATTCGCCAGTCCGACCTCTTCGGCTTCGACGCCGATGTCGGCAAGCGAAAGAACCTGAACCTCTTTCTTTTTCGCCGCCATGATGCCCTTGAAGGACGGGAAGCGAGGCTCGTTGATCTTCTCTCCGACGCTGACGATGGCAGGCAGGGTGGACTCGAGATGGAAGATGCCCTCGTCCGTCTCACGCTCGCCGGTGATCTTGTCGCCCTCGATGGTGAGCTTGCGCATGTGGGTCAGGTGCGGGAGCTCGAGATACTCGGCGATGATGGCCGGCACCGCGCCGACGCGACCGTCGGTGGCCTCGTTGCCTGCGATGACGAGTTCGACGCCCTCGACGGTGCCCAGCGCACGGGCGATGACCCATGCGGTCTGGATGGCGTCGCTGCCGTGCATCTGGTCGTCCTTGACGTGGATGGCCTTGTCGGCCCCCATCGACAGTGCCTTACGGATGGCGTCGGTCGCGCGATCCGGTCCGACCGTCAGCACGGTGACTTCACCGCCGTCCGCTTCTTTGATCTTCAGAGCCTCTTCGACGGCCTTCTCGTTGATCTCGTCGAGTACGGCGTCGGCGGCTTCGCGATCGAGGGTGTAATCACCGTCGCTGAGCTTGCGCTCGGAGTAGGTGTCAGGGACCTGCTTGATCAGAACGACAATGTTTGTCATGGGTCTTCGTCGACCTCCTGCGTAGGGTTCTGGACAACTTACCCGTCGGTAAGTACTCCTGTTTCTTTACCACCTTAGCGCGCACTTCCGGCAGGTCGAACACCCGATTGCAGGGGAATGAAGTCGGTCACACTGCCTTGCCGAACCCCGCATCGCGAGGGTCACCGTGAGGTCCGCCTCCGGCTCCACACACGGCCCACTAGGCTCTGCTGGATGGTCAGCCCCACGCATGGATCCAACAACGCCGTCGGATCGCCTGCCCCGATCGGCGCCGAGGACGGCGCAACAGCCCCCGAGCAGGGTTTATCGCTCACCGGGGAGCGGACAGTTCCCGGAATTCCCGAGGAGAACTACTGGTTCCGCCGCCACGAGGTCGCCTATGAGTACATCGCCGACCGTTGTCACGGACGCGATGTCCTGGAAGCCGGATCAGGCGAGGGTTATGGCGCCGACCTGCTCTCCGCCGTCGCCCGATCGGTGACGTGCGTCGACTACGACCAGTCCGCCGTCGAGCACACGCGGGCCCGCTACCCGCACCTCACCATCCACCAGGCGAACCTGATCGACCTACCCCTTGCCGACGCCTCGATCGACAGCGTCGTCAACTTTCAGGTGATCGAACACCTGTGGGATCAGCCGGCGTTCGTGGCCGAGTGCCTGAGGGTGCTCCGACCCGGTGGTGAGTTGCTCATGTCCACGCCGAACCGCATCACCTTCTCCCCCGGCCGCGACACCCCACTCAACCCGTTCCACACCCGGGAACTCGATCCCGCCGAACTCCATGAACTGCTCTCCGCAGCGGGCTTCTCCGTCATCGAGCGATTGGGCGTCCGTCATGGCCGGGGACTCCGCGAACTCGACACCCGATGGGGTGGCTCGTTCATCGACGCCCAGATCGACCGGGCGCTGTCCGGCCAGGCCTGGCCCAACGACTTGACCGCGGACGTGGCGGGGGTGAGCACCGCCGACTTCGACATCTCCGGCACCGATCTCGACAACAGCCTCGACCTGCTGTTCGTCGCGGTGAAGCCGTGACCGAAGCGGGTCTTCGCGACGACGGGGGCGCGGACGCCGTCCCCGGCATGTTCGCCCTGGTCCTGCACTCGCATCTCCCCTGGCTCGCCAATCACGGCCGATGGCCCGTCGGCGAGGAGTGGCTGTACCAATCGTGGGCCGGCTCCTATCAACGTGTGTTCGCAGTCCTGCGGGGACTCGCAGCAGATGGATACACAGACCAACTGAGTCTCGGGATTACGCCGGTGCTGGCGGCGCAGCTCGATGATCCGCATTGCCTGGATTCGATGTATCAATGGCTCGCGGATTGGCAGCTGCGGGCCGGTGAGGCCGCGGTCGCAGACAGCCCAGACGGCCGGCCCTCCGACATCAACAACCTCGGTGCCCGCGAATACCGCAGTGCGGCAGAAGCTCTCGATGACTTCGAAAGCCATTGGCGCCACGGCGGTTCCCCGCTCATCCGGTCGTTGGTGGACGCGGGAACCGTCGAGTTGCTCGGCGGCCCGCTGGCACATCACTTCGGCCCCCTGCTCGATCCGCGCCTCCGGGCGTTCTCCCTCCGGGAGGGACTGGCAGATGCGGGCCAACGCTTCGGCGCACGTCCGCGCGGGATCTGGGCACCCGAGTGCGCTTACGCACCCGGCATGGAAGAGGATTACGACGAAGCCGGCGTCGAGCACTTCATGGTCGACGGCCCTGCGCTGCACGGGGATACGGCACTCGGACGCCCGGTCAGTGGGAGCGATGTGATCGCGTTCGGCCGGGATCTGCCGGTGTCGTACCGGGTGTGGTCACCGCGCTCGGGATATCCCGGGCACAGTGCCTACCGCGACTTCCACAGTTACGACCACCGATTCGGGCTCAAGGCCTCGCGGGTGACCGGCCGCTCCGTCGCCGCCGGCGACAAGAAGCCGTACGAACCGGAGCGCACCCACGCAGTTGTGCAGCGTCACGTCGACGACTTCGTCACCAACGTCCGAGCCCGGTTGATCGCCGAGACCGAACGGATCGGAAGGCCGGCACTGGTTGTCGCCGCCTTCGACACCGAACTGTTCGGCCACTGGTGGCATGAAGGCCCCCAATGGCTCGATGCAGTGTTGCGTGCACTCCCGCGCGCCGGCGTCCGTGTGGGCAGCCTGCAGAGCGCCAAAGCCGGGGGCTTCGTCGGCGATCCGGTCGACCTTCCCGAGACCTCCTGGGGCTCAGGCAAAGACTGGCGGGTGTGGAACGGGCCGCAGGTCCACGATCTGGTCCGAATCAACGCCGAGGTCGTCACCGCAGCCCTGGCGACCGTCGACAAACGCATGAACGATCACGGCCGCCGACGTGACCGGGTCAGTGATCAGATCCTGCGCGAGACGCTGATGATGCTGTCGTCCGACTGGCCCTTCATGGTGTCGAAGAACACCGCAGCCGACTATGCGCGCCGGCGCCTGTACACCCACGCACACGCTGCCAGGGAGATCTGCGACAACGCCGACCGGGGTCGGGAACAATGGGCCGAAACCCTCTCCGCGCGTTGGAATCTCGCCGACAACGTATTCCCCGGACTCGACGCCCGCCGATTGCCCGCCGACGCGATCACATGAGGATCCTGGTCGTCTCCTGGGAGTATCCCCCGGTGGTGGTCGGCGGCCTCGGAAGGCACGTCCACCACCTGGCAACCGAGCTCGCCCGAGCGGGGCACGACGTGGTGGTGTTGTCGCGACAACCCACGGGCAGCGACGGACTCACACATCCGGGCACCGACACGGTGTGCGACGGGGTTCGCGTGATCGCCGCGGCCGAAGATCCCCCGCATTTTGTGTTCGGTGAGGACATGATGGCATGGGTCCTGGCTCTCGGCCACACGCTCATCCGCGCCGGTCTCGGGCTCGGGTATCCGAAAGACGTTGACGGCGAGGGCACGTGGGTGCCCGACGTCGTACACGCCCACGACTGGCTCGTCGCCCATCCGGCGATAGCTCTGGCCGAACACTTCGACGTGCCGTTGGTGAGTACCTTCCACGCCACCGAAGCGGGCCGGCACAGCGGATGGGTCAGCGGACGGGTGAACAAGCAGGTTCACTCGGTGGAGTGGTGGCTGGCAGCCGAGTCCGACGCCGTGATCACCTGTTCGGCGTCGATGCGGGACGAGGTGCATCGGTTGTTCGGCCCCGAACTGGCCGAGATCCATACCATCCACAACGGCATCGACATCGATGCGTGGCCATTCGCGCGCCGCGTCGCGCACGACGGCCCCCCGCGCCTGTTGTTCGCGGGGCGCCTGGAATACGAGAAAGGTGTCCAGGACGCCATCGCGGCCCTTGCACGCATTCGGCGCACCCACCGGGGAGCAGTGCTGACGGTCGCTGGTGACGGCACGCAGTTGTCGTGGCTGCGGGAGGTCGCCCGCGACCACAAGGTGTCGCGGGCGGTCCGTTTCGTCGGTGCCGTCGACAAGGCGGGACTGGCCGAACTGATGAAGGACTGCGACGTGATGGTGCTTCCCAGCAGATACGAACCGTTCGGGATCGTCGCCCTGGAGGCGGCGGCCACCGGCGCCCCGCTGGTCACCTCGACCGCCGGCGGTCTCGGCGAGGCCGTCACCGACCGGGTCACCGGGCTCAGTTTCGCCCCGGCCGACGTCGGTGGCCTCACGGCTGCGATCCGCGCCGCTCTCGCCGACCCCGTGGCCGCCCAACAGCGCGCCATCGCCGCGCGCGTCCGGGTGTCACAGGGATTCGCCTGGGATCAGGTCGCGGCGCGCACGGCGGCTGTCTACGAGAAGGCCACACGGCGCCCACGGCGCCCACTGGGGCGGCCGACCATCGTCGACAGGCCACTGCCCGAGCGGGACCCCGCTCAACCGATCTGATCCGTCGACGTGAGGGCCATCCGGCCTGCCGGTTCGATCCCCCCGGCCTGAACCGCCTGGTCTCAATCCCCTGGGCTCAATCCCCGTGGGCTCAATCCCCTTGGGCAGCAGCCTTCTTCCGTTCGATGTCGGCGAGAGCACGCTCCAGTTCGGCTCGCTCGGCAGCGTTGCTCGCCCAGTCGTCCATGCGGTTCTTCACCACTCGCGCCGGCGCACCGACCGCGATGGAGTAGTCCGGGATCGTCCCTTTCACCACCGCGTGAGATCCGAGCACACAACCCCTGCCGACCAGGGTGTTGCGGAGCACCGACACCTTGGCGGCGATCCAGGTGTCCGGGCCGATCCGCACGGGCCCCTTGACGATCCCCTGGTCTTTGATGGCAACGGTGATGTCGTCCATCCGGTGGTCGAAGTCGCAGATGTAACACCAGTCCGCGACCAAAGTCGACGCGCCGATCTCGATGTCCAGGTAGGTGTTGACGACGTTGTTCTCACCGAAGACGACCTTGTCGCCGATGCGCAGCGAACCCTCGTGGCACCTGATCGAGTTCCCGTCTCCGATGTGTACCCACCGGCCGATCTCGAGCCGGGACAGTTCAGGGGTCGCGTGGATCTCCACGTTCTTGCCGAGGAACACCATCCCGCGCAGGATCACGTGTGGGTTGGCGAGTTTGAACCGGAGGAGCCGTACATACCGCACCAGATACCAGGGTGTGTACGCCCGATGTTCCAGCACCCACCGCAGCGATTCCCGGGTGAGGAAACGGGCCTGCTCCGGCTCCCGCCGCATTCCAGCACGCCACCGGCGATGCAGCGGTGCGTTCCACATGCTCGTCATGGATACGAACACTAATGGACGCCGATACCCGATCCTGCGGGTCACTCGCGATAGGCTCAGGCCCGATCTGCCGAAGCAACGAAGAGGAGCACGATGGGGCGCCGGACCACCGCACGAGCCGCCGCGGCCCTGGTGATGTTGCTGGCCGTTCTGCTCAGTTCGTGCTCTGACGGTGTCGACGACGTGCGTTCGGTGGCCAGCGCAGGCTGGTCCAGCTATGGGGGCAACGCCCACAACTCGAACTTCGTGTATCCCAAGACCGGCGAACTCGAGCTCTCGTGGTCGCGGCCGGTCGGTGGGCCGATTTCCTCGCCCCTGACGATCTCCGGTCGATCCAACGTAGGCGTCACGGCCGCCACCCCCGGGGGCTGCAACACATTCCTCTTCGATCAGCGGGCCGGACGGAAGAACTTCTGCAAGTACTACGGACCGGGCATCGAACTCAATTCGATGCTGTTCGATCAGTACGAGAACATCTACATCGGTGACGCCGGCATGTTCTACGGGCTCAACGGAGCAGGTGATTTCCGGTGGCGTTTCGGCGTCGTCGGCGTGCCGCTCTCGGCAAAGTTCGCGGCGCCCGGGCTGGTGCTGATGGTGAGCCATCTCGGCCAGATCCTGCTGTTCGACTCGCAGACCGGCAAACTTGCCGCGCCGGGTATCGCGTTGCGTCCTGATGCCGACCCGGCACAGCCGCTGTACGGCCTCGGCGACTGCGTCTCGGGTGGTCCTCGTTGCCCCGTCCAGGCGCCTCCCGCAGTCGATTCCGATCGCGAGCGCTTCTATCTGAACTACTGGCCCGAGGGTGTCATCGCATCTGGGGTCCGCGGCTACGACTACTCCGAGGAGAACGGCACCCGCTCGATTCGCGAGTCGTGGCAAGCGGAGATCCCGGGCGGCGTCATCGGGACGCCCACCTTGTCGGCCGACGGTCGCACGCTGTACGTGTTCAACCGCCTCGGCAGCATCTACGCCCTCGACGCCCTCACCGGCACGCCCAAATGGGACTACTTCGTGGACAACTACGGTTTCGGGACGATGACAGTCTCACCCGACGGCCTGATCATCCCGACCGGACTGCTCAACGCACCGGTGCGCGCCTACCGAGATCTGGGCGACAAGGCCGAACGAGTGTGGCAACGCACCGATGTGCAATCGGTGGGGCTGTCGGCACTCACCACCTCCGGGACCGCCTGGACGGTCGTGCGCGAGAACAACGCGGACGAACTGACATTGATGGAGGTAGATTCCGCCGACGGTGCCACGGTGCGGAAGTTTGCGATCCCCGGGTCGGTCGGTTTCACCACGGGTGTGGCCGTGTCGAACACCGGGCAGGTCGCGACTGCGACCAACCTCGGTGAGGTCTACTTCTACGACGCACCGAAGGACAAATAGACCGCACACATCGCGGTGGTCATCAGCGTTGCCGCACCCCCTCTTCGCAGATGAACATCACCCCGCGCCGCCCGATCCTGGTGATCACCACAGCGTGGGCCGCAGAACCCTTGAGCTTCAGTCTCTTCCGCAACCTGTCGGGGTCGATGTCGAGACCGCGAACCAGAATTTCGAGGGTGCCACAACCCAACTCGCCCAGGCGTCGCTTGAGGTGTTTCTCCGAGAAGTTGAACTGTTCCATGACCCGCCATCCGCGTTCACCCGTCGGCAGGTGATCGCCGCTGAGATAGGCGATCTGGGGGTCGAGTTGCCACAGCCGGTGGGCTTTTGCGAAGTGGCGGACCAGACCGGCCCGGACGACGGCGCCGTCCGGGTCCAAGATCCACTCCCCTGCGTCATCGACGCCTGCATCGTCGTCGGCAGCGTCGGTGATCTCGAAACCTGAGCCGTCCGTGCGGATCACGGTTGCCCGGCGCTTGACGCCAGGGCGGGGGTCGTTCCACAGGCACGCTTCGCGCACCGCGCCGTTCAGCGAGATGATCTGTACTTCGCCGGCGAATCCGTAACGATCGCGCAAGAGTCGGTAGTCGAGCCCGGGCGCGCACTTGACCACCAGTGACCGGCCGGCGTAGACGGTCAGCAGTTCCAGGAGCGGCGGCGCGGTGTCCTCGATCCGGAAGCTCCGGCGACCCCCGCTGCGGCGTGCGGGGTCGGCCACATAGACGTCGGCAGCACTCGTCGGCGTGAGTGCATCGGCGCGGGCCAGCGCGGCCTGGGGCACGTTGTGCGCCGCCATCGCCATCCTGATCTGGTCGATGTCGCTGCCGATCACGCCGCCCAACCCGTCGGCCTGCGTCAGCGACGCGAGATCGGCGCCTACCGAGCAGGTCACGTCGTGGACGGTGGCACCGGGATATCGGGCGGCGAGTTCAGCTGCCCGGTGATCGGCGACCGGGTAGGCGGTGGCCTGTTGCAGGGCGTCAGAGGTCAGTAGCCAGCGATGCGGGTCGCGCAGTTTCCCGACTGCCCGACGGCGGCACGTGACCGTCTCCACCAGCGCCGCCTGCCGTCCGGGATAGGCAGCGGTCAGGCGTCCGATGTCGGTCATCAATGAATCCGGCTGCAGAGCAAGCGAATCCGCCAACCGCAGTGCCTCGCGTCCGGTTTCGGAACGAAGGAACGCCACATCGTCGGTCGAGAAGTCGTAGCCCACGGGTATAACAGTATCCGTGCCGAAACCGAGGAGAACGTGAACCGACCCGAACAGGGCCGCCACCTGGCGCTCACGTTGTTGAGTGTGCTGGCAGTCGCCTCCTGTCAGATCGAGGACGCGCCCGTCCCGCCCGGGAGTCAGACCGCGGCCCGCCCTGCCCAACCCGACGCGCCGACGGCCCAGAGCCCTGTGCTTGCTCGGCTCGACTCGCTGACGGTCAAGGGCCGGGCGCCCAAAACCGGCTACAGCCGCGAGCAATTCGGGCAGGCGTGGACCGACGACGTGAATGTCGCGCAGGGCCACAACGGATGTGACACCCGCAACGACATCCTGCGTCGCGACCTGACTGTTGTCACGGTGAAGCCCGGTACACGCGAATGTGTCATTCTCACCGGCGTCCTGGACGACCCCTACACCGGCCGTCGCATCGACTTCGTCCGAGGCGAGAAAACCTCTCCCGCAGTACAAATCGACCACGTCGTAGCGTTGTCCGACGCCTGGCAGAAGGGAGCAGCGCAATGGGACCGCACCAAGCGGACAGACTTCGCGAACGACCCGGCCAATCTGCAGGCCACCGACGGGCCGACCAACCAGAGCAAGGGCGCGGGCGATGCGGCCACCTGGCTTCCACCCAACAAGTCCTACCGTTGCACCTATGTGTCTCGGCAGATCGACGTCAAGGCGCGTTACAGCCTGTGGGTCACGGAAGCCGAGAAGCAAGCCATGGCCCAAATCGTGGCCACCTGCTGATCGACTACACGGACCGGGCTGTCGCCGTGAGCGCCTGCATCCTTTTCCGACTCAGGCGGGCCCGGAACTACTCCGGCTTGGTGCCCGTGATGATCACGTTGTAGAAGAACTTGGGCGGCACCACTTTTCGCAAGATGGTCTCGTCCACCCAGGTGAGCCGCTTCCAGCCGCCGAACGCGAACCGCGCCCAGCCCCAGCCGAGCTTCTCCGGCGGAACGGCGGCCTCGAAGGTCCGAACCGGCCAGCCCAGCATGGCGGCGGCAAACTCTTCGGTTGCGGTCTTCACGTTCACAGCTCCGGCTGATGTGGACATCCGCTCCAGGTCGCTGGGATCGAAGGTGTGGATGTCGACGACCGCCTCGAGCGCCGCAGCGCGCGACGACTCGTCGAGTTCGGCCTGCGGTCGGCGCCAGCCTTGCAGCGGCCCCAGTTTGGTGACCTTCGTCGTCGCTGCCCACGTGGCACGCGAGAGCCACCGTGCGTAGAAGTCACCGATGGTCGACGGTTCGCCGGCGAAGATGAACCGTCCCCCGGGTTTGAGTACTCGCAGCACCTCGCGCAGCGACTTCTCGACGTCGGGGATGTGATGGAGCACCGCATGACCCACCACGAGGTCGAAGGTGTTGTCGTCGTAGGGAATCGTCTCTGCGTCGGCCACCCGGCCATCGACGTCGAGGCCCAGGTTCGCCGCGTTGCGCAACGCCACCTTCACCATGCCCGGCGACAGATCGGTCACCGAACCTTTTGTCGCGATCCCACCCTGCATGAGATTGAGCAGGAAAAATCCCGTGCCACAACCCAATTCGAGCGCGTGCCCGTACGGCAACGGCTCGTCGGCCGCAACGGCGTCGAAGCGACCCCTGGCGTAGTCGATGCAGCGCTCGTCGTAGCTGATCGACCACTTGTCGTCGTAGGTCTCGGCTTCCCAGTCGTGGTAGAGAACCTGCGCGAGCTTGGTGTCTGCGAGTGCGGCCTCGACCTCGTCCGCGGTGGCATGCGGGTTGGGAGCGGGATCACTGGTAGGCGAAGTCATTGGTTCCACAACTGCTTTCGGATCGATACTCATTTACCCGTGAACTCTGCTTTGCCGGGGCCGTTCTCGACAAACGACGCCATGCCGATCGCCCGGTCGTCGGTGGAGAACAACGCGGCGAACAGATGCTCCTCGATCTTCAGGCCGGTGCGCAGGTCGACGTCGAGACCCTGGTCGATGGCCGCCTTGGCCGCGGCAAGCGCCACGCTGGCCGCGCCCGAAAACTTCGACGCCCACCGAAGCGCCGCGTTGTAGACCTCGTCCGGAGCGACGACCTCGTCGACGAGCCCGATCTGCAGGGCCTCGGCGGCGCCGACGAATCGGCCCGTGAACACCATGTCCTTGGCCTTGGCGGGCCCGATCAGCCGTGCCAAGCGCTGCGTGCCCCCGCCACCCGGGATGACGCCCAAAAGAATCTCAGGAACGCCCAGCTTCGCATTGTCACCGGCGATCCGGCGATCGGCACCGAGCGCAACTTCCAGCCCGCCGCCGAGGGCGTATCCCGTGATGGCCGCAACGGTCGGCTTGGGAATGGCGGCGACGGAACTCAGACCGTCCTGCAACTGGCCGGCGACCTTACGCATCTCGGCGTAGGTCATGTCGTTCATCTCTTTGATGTCGGCCCCTGCGGCAAGCACTTTCGGTCCGCCATAGACAACAACCGATTTGATGTCGTCACGGCGGGTGGCTTCGCGGGCGGCGTCGGCCAATTCACTCTGCACCTGCCGGCTCAGAGCGTTCATCGGAGGGCGGTTGAGAAGAATCGTGCCGACACCGGGGAACTCGTCGGACGTCTGCAATGTGACGAACTCAGGCATGTATCGGAGGCTACCGGGTGTCCGGTCCATCCCCTACTGTCGGGGGATGGCAGCTAGCTCGCACGGCGAGCCGATCGAGATCTCCGTGGGCGACCGCGTCGTGCGCGTATCGAGTCCTGAACGGGTGTACTTCCCTGCCCGGGGCGAGACCAAGCTGGATCTGGTCAACTACTACCTCGCCGTCGGTGACGGAGTCGTTCGCGCACTGCTCGACAGGCCATGCATGTTGCACCGGTATCCCAAGGGTGTTGCCGGACAGAAGGTGCATCAGAAGCGCATCCCGTCCGGAGCACCTCCCTGGCTGGAGACGGTGAACATCTACTTCCCCCGATTCGGCCGGACGGCCGACGAGGTCTGCGTCACCGAGTTGGGCAGTGTCATCTGGGCGGTGCAGATGTCGACCGTCGAGTTCCACCCGTGGAACTCGCGTCGCTTCGACACCGAGAAGCCAGACGAATGGCGCATCGACCTCGACCCGATGCCCGACTGCCCGTTCGACCGGGTGCGCCGCAGTGCACACGTCGCCCATGAGGTACTCGATGAGTTGGGCATGACGGGCTATCCGAAGACATCCGGCGGCTCGGGCCTGCACATCTACGTTCGGATCGAGCCCGAGTGGGGTTTCGCCGACGTCCGCCGCGCGGCGCATGCCTTTGCCCGGGAGGTGGAACGCCGCGCCCCCGACGACGTGACCACCACCTGGTGGCGCAAGGACCGCGACCCCGCCGCGGTGTTCGTCGACTACAACCAGAACACCCGCGACCACACGATCGCGAGCGCCTACTCGGTTCGGGGCAACCCGGAGGGAACGGTGTCGACCCCGATCCGCTGGGACGAGATCGACGATGTGGAACCGAAGGAATTCACGATCGCGACGGTTCCGGCCCGGTTCGCCGAACTCGGTGACCTGCATTCGGCGATCGACGACCACGCCTACCGGCTGGACACACTCCTCGAATGGGCCGACCGCGACGAGCGTGAGGGTGCCTCACCGCCGCCCGAGCCCGAGTGACCCGTCAGGCCAGGTCCGTCCGGTAGCGGCGGTAGTCGGATTCCCCGTCGAACCGGACACGCATCCGCTCGCCGGTCGACACGACCTCGGGGAGGATCGTCTCGATCTCGCGTTCGGCCGCGAGCAGGTCGGCAAGACTGCCAAAGGAGCTGATCTCCTTGAGTTGAGTCCAGGTGGGCGGCAACAGGAAGTGCTTCCCGTCGTCCCAGGCCTCGAGCGCCGCCCGAGGCGTCGCCCACGCCGTCTCCGCGGCCTCGGTGGTCTCACCGTCTGCCTGTTGGCCTTCGGGCAGTGCAGCGAGGAAGAACCTGGTGTCGTAGCGACGGCTCTCCCCGATCGGCGTGATCCAGTGCGCGAGCGGACGCAACAGGTCCGCGCGCAACGACAGGTCGTGCTCACGCAGGAACTGGGCGAACGACAACGATTTGTCGACGAGAGCCGCCCTCTCAGCGCTGAGGGCAGAGGTGTCGGGGAACGTGCCATCCGGGCGCGCGGCGAGCAGCACACCGCATTCCTCGAACAGCTCACGAACGGCCGCACACACCAAAGCCTGCGCGGTGGCCGCATCGGTGTTGAAGCGCTCCGCCCACCAGTGCTCGTCGGGCCCGATCCACGCGAGATCAGCCTCGGCGTCGCGGCGGTCCACGCCGCCACCCGGGAACACGGTCATCCCGCCGGCAAACGCCATCTGCTTGACCCGCCGCATCAGGAAGACCTCGATGGGCCGCTCATCCACTCCGCCGCGGACGAGGACCACCGTTGCCGCGTCGCGCAGAGGGACGGACTCGGGATCGGAGACCTGTCCGAACGTCATTCGGCACGCCGCCGATGGCCACCCGCGCGACGTGCCCGCCGAGCGAAGAAACGACCGCCGGTGTTGGTCAGCACGATCGACTGGCTGAAGGCGCTCGACAGGTTCTCCGACGTGACCACATCCTCGATCAGGCCTTGGGAGACCACCGCACCCTCCTTCAGGAGCATCGCGTGTGTGAACCCGTTCGGGATCTCTTCCACGTGATGTGTCACCAGAACGATCGCCGGGGCGTCGGGATCGGCCGCGAGGACCTCGAGTCGCGCAACCAATTCTTCGCGTCCGCCCAGGTCGAGCCCCGCGGCCGGTTCATCGAGAAGGAGCAACTCGGGATTGATCATCAGGGCGCGCGCGACCAGAACCCGTTTGCGCTCGCCCTCGGACAACGTGCCGAAGGTGCGGTCGGCGAGGTGTTCGGCACCCATCGATTCGAGGGTTTCCAGGGCCTGTTCGCGGTCGACCTGGTCGTACTCCTCTTTCCACCGGCCGAGCACCGAGTAGCCGGCGGAGATGACGAGGTCACTCACCCTTTCGTCATCGGGGATGCGTTCGCCGAGCAACGCTGACGTGACGCCGATACGAGTGGTGAGCTCTCTCATCTCGGTGCGACCGACCTGCTCACCCAGAAGGAACGCGCTTCCACTGCTCGGATGGGTCTGTGCGGCGGCCATGCGCATCAGCGAGGTCTTCCCGGCCCCGTTGGGACCGAGGATCACCCACCGTTCGTCCAGTTCCACCTTCCAGGTGATCGGCCCCACCAAGGTGTTGCCGGAGCGTCGCAGGGCGACATCCTCGAAGTCGATCAGCAGGTCCGGATCCGTTTCACGCACCCCCCTATCGTGCCGCACCGGGACACGAAGGCGGCGCAGGCGGGCCGAACACGTCCGGCACTTTGCCGACCGGGTCTGTGGTCCCCGAGGTCAGTGCATGGTGAAGTCGGCAAAGTCGAAGCCGGGCACGACAATACAACTGACCAGCGAAGGTTCGTCTCCATGCGGCTGCGCGCGCTGCCATTCGCCAGGCGCGACGATGTACTGCGGGCGCTGACCGGCGGTGATGTCGGCGCCGACCAGCACGGTTCGTTCACCGGCGGGCTCAGGTCCGTCACCACCGAGACCGAGGGCCACCGGGGCCCCGCGGTGATACAGCCAGATCTCAGCACTGCGCACGGTGTGCCACGCGGATTGCTGCCCCGGCAACAGCAGGAACAAGATTGCCGTCCCGGCCGCTCGCTCAGCCGGATACCCCTGCGGCAGAGCATCTTTCGGGATGGTCAGATCGCTCACCCAGGTCTGCCGGTAGTACCCGCCTTCAGGATGCGGTTCCAGTTGCAGTTGGGCGGCCCAGTCGGGGAGCTCGGTCATGGCGCCAGACTAATCGGCAGAGCCCTCGCCGGCCTGCCCTACTTCGGCGATCACGGTCACCGAGCCCGGCGCGATCTCGGTGAAACCGGCATCGCGCACAGCAACCGCATGGCCGGTGAGGTCGGCGTCGATCAGCCGGGTCCAGTCGGCCGGCGACGCGGTGCGCACCCGTACTGGGCATCCATCGGCCCACCATCGCTCGGCGTCCTCCAAGGACATCAACCGGACGACCAGCATCGCAGCGTGCCCGACCTGTGCGGCGAGCTTCCCGACCGTCATCTCGAGAGTCGGATTGACCCACAGCACCGGCCCGGTGCCCACGTCGGCATCGTCGCCGGGCACGTCGGTGCCCCCGATCTGGAGGCGTCCGATCCGCCGATCGATGTCGCCGACCGGTCCGGGGACGATGGCCCGGGCCTCGGCCGAACCGCATCGCGTGGTGACCCCCGGGACTTCTTGTGCCGCACTCCAATGCGATCCACGTGCGCGGCGCGCGATCTTACGGATCCGCGCGTCGCACCAGGCGTCCATCGGTTCCGACCACGGGCCGTCGCCGCCCGAGCGCGGATCGAGGCACAATGCCGCGACCGCGGAAGCCGCAGCGTTGAGTAGCTCGGTCCTGGGCGGAGGATCGGTCTTGGGGATGTGCAGCACCATCGGCATCGCCAGCACCTGGCCCGGATCGACCGGATCCGAACCGCCACCGACGTATTCGGTCAGGCGCCGGTACCGCTGCACAAAAGTGTTGTCGGCGTCGGGCGCGACCATCAGTTCAGCGGCACCCGGCGCAACACACCGTCGACGGCGTCCGCAGCCTCGATCTCGTCGCGTGTGACACCGAGGATGAAGAGGACGGCGTCCAGGAACGGGTGCGACAGCGCGGCGTCGGCAACTTCCTGCAACGCCGGTTTGGCATTGAAGGCGATTCCGAGGCCGGCGACTGTCAGCATGTCGATGTCGTTGGCCCCGTCACCGACCGCGATGGTCTGCTCCATCGGCACACCGACGCTGTC
This sequence comes from Williamsia muralis NBRC 105860, assembly GCF_001598915.1. GTDB lineage: Bacteria > Actinomycetota > Actinomycetes > Mycobacteriales > Mycobacteriaceae > Williamsia > Williamsia muralis. The sequence goes on from NZ_BDAP01000012.1 coordinate 61,161, forward strand.
GGCAAACGCACGCAAGGCCTTCGCCTTGCCGGCCCGGTCGACGATTTCGCCTTTCACCCGGCCGGTGAGCTTGCCCTCGGAGATCTCCAGCGTGTTCGCCTTCACGAAGTCGAGCTCGAGTTCATGGGCCAGCGGTTCGATGACCTGCCGGAAGCCACCCGACACCACGCCGCAGTGGTAACCCATGCGGTGGAGGGTGCGGATGGTCGTCCGGGCACCGGGCGTGAGCTGCAGTTCCATTGCCACTTCGTCGAGCACCGATACGTCGAGACCGGCAAGTGCGGCCACGCGCTGGTGGAGAGACTCCGCGAAGTCGAGCTCACCTCGCATGGCAGCCTCTGTGACTGCGGCGACCTCTTGTTCGCGGCCTGCCCGGGCCGCGAGCATCTCGATGACCTCACCCTGGATCAGGGTGGAGTCGACGTCGAACACGATGAGGCGCTTGGCCCGCCGGGCCAGACCGCCTCGCTCGACGGCCACATCGATGCCGTACTTGCTGGCCACGGCGGCAAGTCCCTGACGCAGTGCGGCATCGGCGGCGACGCTGTCCTTGTCGACGCTGATGAGTAGTTCGAGTCCGGTGACCGGATAGTCCGCGATTCCGCGAATGGAGTCGATGTTGCCGCCCTGGCGGGCGAGCTCGCCGGCAAGTGCGCTGAACCCCTTGGCGCTGACCGGGCTGCCGAGGATCACCACAGCGTGGGTGGACAGCCTGCGGTCGCCGTTGATTGCTCCCACCTCGACCGTGACATCGATTCCGAGAGAATCCATGGCCTGCTCGATGACCTCTTGCAACTCTTCGCTGTCGCCGATGCAGCTCACCAGCACGCCGAGGGTGAGGCGACCGCGGATCACCACCTGTTCGACGTCCAGCACGCTGACGTTGCGGGTGGACAGGGCTCCGAACAGTACCGACGTGACGCCTGGCTTGTCGTGACCGGTGACCGTGATCAGCACCGAGGTGCCGAGAGGTCTTGCTTCTTCCGAGCTTTGGCTGATGTTGTGTCCCACCGTCAGAACGAGTTGGGTTCGGTGGATGACTCGGTGCCACCGACCGTCAAAGGATCACGCTTGGTCTGTTCCGCTTTTTCGCTGGCGTGGCCGACGTGTGCTTCTTCGCGCATCCGGTCGACCATGTGCGGGTAATGCAACTCGAACGCCGGACGCTCCGAACGGATCCGCGGCAGCTCGGTGAAGTTGTGCCGCGGCGGCGGGCAACTGGTCGCCCACTCCAACGAGTTACCAAAGCCCCACGGATCATCCACCGTCACCACCTCGCCATACCGGTAGCTACGGAACACATTCCACAAGAACGGCAACGTCGAAGCACCCAGAATGAACGCACCCACCGTCGACACGATGTTCAACGAGGTGAACCCATCGGTGGACAGGTAATCGGCATACCGACGCGGCATACCCTCGTTACCCACCCAGTGCTGCACCAAGAACGTGGTGTGGAAACCGATCATCGTCAACCAGAAGTGGATCTTGCCCAAACGCTCATCAAGCATTCGGCCAGTCATCTTCGGGAACCAGAAATAGATACCGGCATACGTCGCGAACACGATCGTGCCGAACAACACGTAATGGAAGTGCGCCACCACGAAGTAACTGTCAGACAGGTGGAAATCCAACGGCGGGCTCGCCAGCAACACACCGGTCAGACCACCGAACAAGAACGTCACCAAAAAGCCCACCGAAAACAGCATCGGCGTCTCGAACGTGATGTGACCCTTCCACATCGTCCCGATCCAGTTGAAGAACTTCACACCCGTCGGCACCGCGATGATGAACGTCATGAACGAGAAGAACGGGAGGAGAACGGCGCCTGTGGCATACATGTGGTGCGCCCACACCGCCACCGACAGAGCTGCGATCGCCAAGGTGGCATAGACGAGTGTGGAGTAGCCGAAGATCGG
>NZ_BDAP01000013.1 GCF_001598915.1 Williamsia muralis NBRC 105860
GGGGTGGTTTTGGGGTGGGACGGGACGCGACTGGGAGGGCGGTGGACGCTCCTATGGCGAAGGCCACCATGTGTTAGTGGTGGGCGGAAATGGATGGCCTGGACGAGCGTGTGCTCGCTATCGTGATCGGCGTGGAGCAGCAGTCGTCTGACGGAGTGATGGCTCGGCTGGGTGAACTGGCGGGCCTTGCCGAGGCGTGCCGAACGGCCTTTCTCGCTGTCGGTTCGGCCTCGAACTGGGAACCAGCTCCAGGGTCTGATGGCGCCAAGGTCCGTGACGCACTGAATACCGTCGATCCCGCAGTCACTGCAGACGGCACGGCCGCCGACGGCATTCCTGCGGGATTTGAACTGGTGCAAGACGTTGTCGTCACCTATCTCCAGGTCGCCGCCGGCCATCTGGCAGGTCTTGCTGCCCTCTATCGCAGCGGCCAGGCAATGTTCCCGCCGATCCCTCTTATCCGGTCCATCGTCGAACTCAGCGCGCATGCGATGTGGGTCATCGGCGATGATCCGAATTTCGCACCGCAAGCCATGCTCGCGCGGGCATACCTCGAAGAGTTCGCCAGCTGCGAATCCGGAATGGACGCCGCCGCCAAAATGCACGGCAAAGAGTCGACTGCCTACCCAGTCGCCCGCACACGCTGGACCATCGTCCGCGATCGGGCAATGAGTACGTTCCCGGGAACCACTCCGTCCCATTTGGATCGAGGCAAGCACGCCCACATCAACGGGGGCGAGCCGGGGCGCACGATCGACGGGCAGGTCCTAGTGGGCCCAACGGCGGGCGTGGAATGGATGTTTGATCTTCTCGAACGGTTCGGTGGCGGCTCCGTAGACAACAATCAGGCGAAAGGCATCTACGCATTCCTGTGTGCTGGCACGCATCCGTCGCTGTACCAAGCTCGCCAGATGCGGCGCGGCGGGCTCCAGATCGAGTCTCTCGAACGACGGCTCAAGCTGGCAATTGTCGCGTACTACAAGGCACTTCGATTCACGATGGATTTTCTTGGTAGCGACCTTGCGCCGCATGAGAAGTTGATTGCCGCCATTGATCGGGTGTTTCCCGGGTGGCTAGCGGATGGGCCAGCCGAGTAGCGAACCCAGTGGGAACTATCGGCATTCGGCGCTACCCTGGCGGGTATGGCGACCAGGAAGTTAACTAAGGAAGATGCACGGAGGCTAGCGCGAACGCGCCAAGCGGCAGTACAAGCGGAGGTGGAACGCAAAGAACGGGAACAGCGGGAGCTGCGTGAAGCTGAACGCAAGCAGCGACTCACGGCCAACGAAGAGGCCATGGTCTCGTTCTATCAACACGAGTCAGCGATCGAGGCGGCTGAACAACACCTCAAGGACGTGACCGCCGAATCCCAACACAAGATGGGGTTGGCGCTTGCGGAAATCGTTGAGCGTGAAGGAAGTGTTAGTGCCGCTGCCAAGTTGCTCGGCATTTCTCCCTCGCGGGTGAAAGCACTTGTGCAGCTGGCTGACACCGCAGCAGCGGGCGCACCATCCGTAGAGGGCAATGCTCAACCCGCAGATCCGGCGGCCACCAGTACCGACCGGGACAACCGCGACGAGGTGAGCCAGGACGGCTCGGGCGAAGGGGCCTCGGCCTTGGGCAACTCCGAACCGGCCATGGCGTCGTAGCCGCCGCGCTACCGCACCCTGTCGTAGGTGTGTGGTGCGCTGGTAGGCGATGCGCGTAATGAATGACCATCAGTGGTCGCTGTTCGACATCAGCGACCTTGTCGCCACGGGCCGTGACGATTCAACAAGTCGCACGGTCCGTGGCGACCCAACCCTGCTGCCTGATGCTGGAACCGAAGAACGGTTTTGGTCGCACGTGGTGCGTTCAACAGGGTGCTTCTTTTGGACAGGAGCGGTTAGCTCCCCCGATGGGTATGGGCGAATCACGTTTCGCCGCAACAACCGTCAACGGGCAATCTCTGCCCACAGATTCGCACTCTTGCTCAAATACCCCGAGCTGGGCGCGATCACCGATGACACCGGGACATCGGCGCTGGAAACCATCGGCGAGCATCACTGCAACGAACCGTTGTGTGTTCGCGTCGATCCCGACCATGTCCAGCCTGGCACCCAGGCGACGAACTTGGCGTACGCGGTGATGCTCGGCCGGCACCGCGGACCGATCCCCACCGCTCTGCAATCGCGCGTCGCCCGCTCATTGGCTATCCGCGACTATCTACGCGGTGGCGGGGACCCCGACCGCACGCATCTGTTGTTCGGCAGCGCTGCCCGTCTCGACCAGCTGCACCTGTTCTAACAGCTCGCCCGGCGAGGGGTCGACCGATGTAGGTCACGAAGGTGAGTCTGGTTTCGCGTTGTTGGGTGGTGCGAAATGAGCTGTGTCAGAACAATTCGAGTTGGTCTTGGCGCATGGTGGCGGCTACGTGCTCGAGGTAGGCGGCTACGGCGCGTCGCACGTATGCCGGGGATGTTTCGCCGAGATCGGTGGTGATGGTGGACCAGTCACGTCCGAGTTCGCGTTGGTCTTGCGCGAGGCGGCCCACCTCGAGGTCGGCGGCGGCGGGTGCTGAGTGCGCGGTCGTGGTCATCAGGTGTCCTCCAGCGGGTTGGCGCGGTGCAGGGTGTGGGCGATGGCGGCGATTCGATGGCGTGCAGCGTTGTGTGACCGGACCACTGAGGCGAAGTGGTAGGCCAGTTCGGTGTGGGTGTAGGTGTCAGCGGCGGCCAACATTGCGTGACCGGCTGATCGGTAGCCGCGTCGGTACGCGGCCACCACGACGGAGAGGGTGTGGTCGCTGACTGTGAGTGGGTCCGCGCCTGCGAGGGCGGCAGCGGCCAAGGCAGAGGCAAGTAGGTGGCCTTTGTGGCCGGCCAGCTCACCGGACTCCTGAAGGTGGGTCAGGACGGCCTCGGTGTCGGTCGGTGCTGATCGGTCCGCGAGATCGCGGATAGTGGTGAAGAGTTTGCCGTGGGTGGGTGAGAAGAAGTCGGTGTCGCGGAGTAGTCGGGTGTGTTCGCGGACGCGGTCTGGCGCGGTGTGGTTCCACAGCAGCGCGCACAACAACAGTTCTTCGGGTTCGGGCGCGTCGTCGTCCGAGGGCGCCCACCGCTGTTCGGGTTCGGGCAACGCAGACAGAGCCTCGCCGAGCGAGAAGGCATCGGTGGGGCTCATCGCCGGTCAGCTCTTCGGGGCCGGGGCGAGTTCGTGGACGTACTCCCAGCACGGTTGAACATCGCCGTCCCACACCACGGTGATCATGTCCGCGTCCGGCGGCGTGGTGGACAGATCGTTGGGCGTCCAGGCCGGTTCTGTGCCGTTGGTGACGGTGCCGTGCTTCGCGAACGCGCTGTCGTGCAGGTCCGCCCAAAGCACCCTGGTGCCTGGGTCCAACGCGCTCACCGCACGGCCTCCGCGTAGTCGTCGGCTTCGGCGTACGCGAGGTCGGCGTGGGGGCATTGCGGCGCGTGCGGGTCACTGATGTGTTCGCCGCATTCGACGCAGCAGTCGTCATCGTCGTAGTCCCGTTCCACAACTGCCCGCAGCCACGGGCGGGTGATGTGGGCGTGTTCGGCGCGGGCTGCGAACACGGCGGCGTCGCAATTGCCGGATTGTGCGCGGTAGTGGGCGGCACGATCTGCGTAGCTCGAACGGGTCAGGACGGTACTGGTGCTCATGGGTTGGTGGTCCTTCCGGTTGGGGTTGCGGTGGTGGAGTTTTAGAGCTGGGCGTAGTCGCAGTCGGTCTTTCCGTCTTTCGTGCCGCCGCAGAGGTGGTCTCCGCAGTCGCAGAGGTCGCGGCCGCCTGCGTAGTCGGTGGTGCCGAGGTCGAGGTTGACGCACAGGGCGTTGGTGTTCTCCATGCGCGGGCAGCTGTAGTCACCGCAGCTACAGAACGGGCCGGCAAAGTGGTTGGTCGCCGCGGTGTGATCGAGGTCTACCAACCGGTCCTCGGCTGCCGCACTCATTGCGTGGGGGGCGGTGTTCGTCATGGTGTGGTTCTCCAATCGAAAAGACTGCTCAGGGAAGGGAAGTGATGATGCGATAGGCGGCTCGGATGTTGCGTGCAGCGTCGTCGATGAACCGCTCTGCATCTTCGCTGCCAATGTCGTTGGTGTACTCGATGTCGTACAGGTGGCCCTCACCCAGCAACACGGTCAACCGCTCAGCGTGGTCGAGGTGTTCTTCCACCGCACGTAGAGCCGTCGCCAACTCGTCACGGGTCGACGCGATGTACTGCTTGCGCCGCTCCTCGATCTCATCCCTCTCCGGTGCGAACTCGACAGTGTCAGCGCTCATTTGCTTCCCCCTCTTCATGCCGCCACGTGAGCAGCGAGTGCCTTGATCCGATCTGGACGGAAACCGGACCAGTGGTCGTCGCCGGCCACCACAACCGGTGCCTGCAGGTAGCCCAGGCTCATCACGTATTCGCGAGCCTGGGTGCTCTCTGTGATATCCACGACCTCGTAGGCAATGCCATTCTTGTCGAGCGCTTTGTACGTGGCATTGCATTGCACGCAGGCGGGCTTGGTATAAACGGTGATAGTCATTCTGGACGCCAATCTCGAATGGTTTAATTTACCCTTTTAGTATAGGCCATTCGCGCCGTAATAGCCAGTCTTACAACAGAATTCAGGTAACAAACCGATCACCTTTCAGGGCATTAATGCGGCGTCTAAAGAATGCGTTCACTTCGCGCAATAACACCCCCTTCTATTCAGCGCTCTTTAAACTATACGAAGCACGAGATAGCGGGGTTCGATACAAACAGTTGAAAGAACGAATTGCCTGAATGCAATAGGGTTCCGGAGAACGAAATGAAGCCTGGCCCGTAGCACTCCGGGGGGAGGGAGTGCGTCACGCGGTCCAACAGGGGAGAAGTACCACGTGTACGGGCCAGACTTCGGGTGGAACGTTAGCAGCAGACACCGACATCTTCATGTCCGAACATCGGCCCGGGTCGAAGCGGGACAGGTTGTCTCACCTGTCCCGCTGCGATCCTGGTTCAGCTGATGTCGAGGTCGTCGGCGTTGATGTCGCCGGTGACGACCTTCTCGATGTCAGACAGGGCGTATCCGAACGCCTCGGTGAGGAATTGCAGGTATCGGGTACGCGCCTCACCGACGTTGCGGTAGTAGGCGTGGCCACCACGCCAGGCGTCTTTGGGCAGGTTGGCCTCGTGCGCGGCGCACGTGATCGCCAACGCGATCAGCTGGGCGCGTTCGGCGGCGGCTCCATCGAGCGCTTGCATGGGATCGGCACCGAGCAGCTCGCCAGCGATCTGCTTGGCGTTCGCGCCCTCGCGGGCCACGTCATACAGATCGGCGTTGCGCCACACCGTTGTTGCCAAGAACGCCGCGATAACAGCAGCCTTGCCCTTGGGCAAGGTTTTACGTGCGAACGTCTCGGTCAGCTTCTTGCGGCGCACGTTCTGCGCGGCCACACCCAATTTGTTGAGCGTGATGACTTTACGGCGCTCCTGCCTCTCAGCCTCTTCACGCTCCCGCTCACGCTCGGCCTGCTCACGCGCGATCCGATCGGCCCGCTCCTGCGCGCTCTCGTCGGCATTCTCGACCTCGGCGGGCGCATCATCGGTGAGCGCATCGGCGCGGCGTTGGCGGTGCTGGGCGCCGGTTTCCAGGCCGTCCACCGCCGGGTCGTTGTGGTACCAGGTGACGTAGTGGGTCCACACTTCCCGTTCGGTGAGAGTTCGCGGGTCGATCATTCCTTCGGCCGCAGCGACGTCGGGGGCCTCGTCTACGACGTCCCAATCGACGGCGTCATCGTTGACGGGCTGGCCGGCCGGGTCGACCAGCTCGGTGTGGCTCTCCACGCCGACGCGGGCCATGACGTGTTCGCGAGTCAGGGTGGGGACATCGTCGTCGACGATGTCTTCGCCGGTCTCGATCACTACCAACCGGTAGATGCTGTGCCACGCACTGCTGGCACTGGGGGAAGTGTCAGTGACGTGGTAGCCCTGCTCGCGGTACAGAGCGAGCGCCGACCTCAACGCGGTGCGCTTGTCGGCGGTTTCGATCAGCTCGGCGTGTTTGTGCTCGAACCGCCCGTCGGCTGCGGCATCCAGGAGCTCGGTGACCGCGTCGGTGTCACCGTCTGCTTCGTATCCGGCGATGATCGCGCCCTGCTCGAGTGTGAGCAGGTCGTTGACCGCTGCCATCGCGTGTTGGGATCCGGCGATGGCCAGGGCCGCATCCACCGTCCTTTTCGGCGTGTGGGTGGTCTTGGCGATCGCGGTCCGCGACAGCCCTAGGTCGAGCAACTGCTGAAACGCCGTGGCGCGGTCGGTGTTGTTCAACTGGGTGCGTTGCTCGTTGGTTTGGAGCTGGTCACTGATCCGCTCGATGGTCGCGGCGTCGTCGGCGGCCGCCGAACTGATCACGTAGACCGGGATGCTGGCAAGCTCAGCCTCACGCGCGGCGAGCGTACGCAGCTGCCCATCACGCACCCGCAGAGTGCCATTGGCATCTTGGGTGGCCAGGACCGGCAACAGCACGCCCCTGGTAGCAATCGAGGCCACGAATGTGGCGTCAAGAGTGGCGTCGGTGCGCACGTTGTCATCGATGACCACCTCGGCCGGGTGGGCGTGCACCAGCTCGCCGGTGACGATCTCGCCGGCAGGGGTGATGGTCGCGGTGTTGTTTCCCATGGTGCTGTTCTCCTAAAGTTCGTAAGGGGGTGGCAACCGGGCCAGATAGTCGCTGGCCCGGTTGCCTCCTTGTGGTGACTGGCCAGTTCAGTTGGCGGAGGTGCTGGGCGAAGCCGGGTGTTGAGTCCGACCGCACTCGATCGGGTTGTTGGCGCTGTCGGAAAGCATCTGCTCTGCGACCACTCGCGCATTGGCCAACCGTGCGACCTGGTCAAGATGGGTTTGAGCATTGGCAAAGAACCCGATCTTCTGTCGGGTATCGGTAGCGTCCTCGGCCTGACTGATGTAGATCGCCGCCTCGGCCGAGTGCCGTTCGATCGAATCATCCAGCGCACCGCGCCATTCCGCGAGCTGGTCGACGAGCACCTGATGCACGCTGACACCTCGTAGGTCCGCGACCATACGAACAGCGGCCACATTGGGGGCGTGTTCAGCGAGCGCATCGAGTTCGTTACTAACGGGCATCCCTGCTCCTGTGGTGTGAGTAAACATATTGCGTGACAACCTTTCTCATCAGTGGGTGTTAGATATATCGTACATGCTAATGTACGGTATATGCAACACCTGGCGGTGCCTCTTTTTGGCGCTATCGACGAGGAAGGGGAGGGGTTGTGAGTGAGCAGACAGCGCCCTATGACACCGAGCCCGACCGGCGTGCCTTCGGTCTGCGGATTCGACATATACGAGAAGGGCGCGGGGAAACACAGGCCTCGGTGGCACAAGCCCTCAAAGTCAGTCGGCCGTTCTACTCCCAGGTTGAACGCGGCGAGAACAACGTGTCCTTGGAGTACGTCTTTCGGTTGGCCAATCACTTCGGCGTTGCAGTAGCCGACCTGTTCGCCGAACAGGATGCACCAAACACACCGAAACGCCCTTCGTAACAGTGAGTCTCATCGAGCGCATTTCGGGGCTGGCGCTGTGACCTGGTACCGCATCGAACGCAAGGCGCTGGACTCGGATGTTCCGGTTCTTTGGCTCGACTTCGAGGATCTACCCGTGTTTCCCTCGGTCCTCGGTTTCGTGGAGTTCGGCCGGTCGGCGTTGCCACACACGGTAATGAGTGCGCACATCACCTCGCCGACAACCATCGAGGTGTCGCAGATGTACGACCACCGGGGGCATCGTCATCGGCGGGCCCTGGCCTCAGCGGTGTTCCCCAACCCCCACTCCGCACAATGGCTCGCCGACGTGCACCACCGGGGCGTGATGTTGGTGCTCGTCGGCGACACCCTGCCCGTCGAGGCGTCCTACCCCTTTCCCGTGACGCAAGCAGAGGCCCTGGCCAACTGCATGGCTGGGCTCGTTCATCTCAGTGACTGACCTGCGCTGCTACCGGGCCCCGATGTCCAAATCGGCTCCAGCAATGGCATACTGAGGTTCTACCGCCGCCGGGAGGGCGACGGCACCGGGGGAGGGGCAGCACGTGATGAACACACAGATAGTGGTGGCGGCGATCATCGCTTTCGCCGTCGTGTTTGCGATCCAGCTTTTCCGGATCAGCCCCCGTGATGCCTGGGGCAAGCGCCACATCACCGGCCGGGCAGTGTTCTTCTCGGGGCTGTCGGCCGCACTGCTGTCGGTGTCGATCCTGTTCTTCATGATCACCGTCTTCATCGGCGTCCTGATGCTGTTCGTGCTGGTGTTCGGCCTGTTCGCCCGCGCCGCCTAAATCAGGCCGTCCTGGGCTAGCGCCCACACACCCAGCTCCGTCTCCTGCACCTGGTCGTAGTGGCTGGCGCAGCGGCCGGCAAACTCCTCGAGGTCCACTGCCCGAGAGAAGTCGCCTTCGGCGCGGGCACTCTCGGCAGCACGCCGGAAGTGAACCGCCCGTTGCGGGTACGTTGTCGGTGCCATCACACATCCCTCCTTCGGTTCCAGGCCCATGATGCCGCCACCGACTGACATCGGTAGGCAGCTGCTCGAATGCCCTGCGGCACAGACGCTGCCTATCGAGCTCGTCCAGGTTCACGGCGCGCGCAACAGATCGGCTGATTGGCCGCATGCATCTACGGATCATTCGAGTCTCTAGCCGGTAGTGTTCTAGGTGGTAGACCATCTACCTGTCAGATTGGCGTCCGACACAAAAGAAGTCCACACCCATGTCTCCACATGGGTGTGGTCGTCATTGGTGTTTTATGGAAGGAACTCGAAATGTTCTCTGTCAGTAGACAACAAGGGGCCAAGATGACTGGCCTCGCAGTCGCCGCAGCAGTTGCTGCCTTATCCCTCGGCGGCGGTGTGGCCCAAGCAAGCCCGGAAACGACCATGAACGGGCACCCCGTCATTCCGCTCGAATCGACCATCCAGTGGAACGTCGAGGGCACCAACTTTTGGACCGCACCAGGCGATGCGACGACGATCCTCCAGGACTTCGTCTCGTGGTTCTCGTTGAACATCGAGTCACTCAATGAAGGCGGATTTGACGAATGGTCCTGGGCAGAACCTGAATTGGTCGGCCCTACCTACGCCTCCTACTCCAACCACGGTTCGGCGACCGCAGTCGACGTCAATGCCCAAAAGCATCCCCAGGGTGAACGCGGCACATTCAGCGACGCCCAAACCTCTGCCATCCGGGCCAAGGTCGCCCAAGCCGGAGGCCGACTGGTCTGGGGCGGCGACTGGGCCGACCTCCCCGACGAAACGCACTTCGAACTAGCACCGCTACTGCGCTGACTAACACACCGCCGCGTTCAGATAAACGCGCTGGACGACCAGGCACAACAGAAAGATTGAGTGAGCATGAAACGAGCAAAAAGCTCTGCGCGGCTACTTCTCTCATCCGCTGCAGCCGTAACACTGCTAGCTACGGGTGGTGGACTGGCGGCCGCGGATCAGTCAATGCCGGTGCCAGCTGCTCCCGTGCAGGGTCCGACCTCTGCTCTAACAGCGTTAACTGATCGCAAGGACGACACGGGTCTGCCGGGGGAGCCGCTATACGGAGACGGGATCCGCGATGCTCGGGGCACGTTGAGGGTCACCGATCTCCCAGTGGGCCCGGATGGGTTGAATCCCGAGAAGCCGCCGATCGACTGGGGCACCCCGCTCCAGGTGCTCGAGGACAGCGATGCCGGGGTAGTTGGCGCTTGGTCGGCAAACGTGTTGTCTCCCAATCCCACGACCGGTGATTCGAGCATCGGCATTCCGGCCGGAGGCGACGAGCTTACGGTCACTATTCAACGCCAGTACCGCCTAAAGGTTGACCGCGCAATCCCGATCCACTACTACGTCGTGGACAAGGGCGGCGTGAACTACCTTGCCGTGCAATATCGGTTCGACTACGCCCACCAGCGGATCACCCACGGAAACGTCAACGGCATACCCGCCGGCGACCTAGACCCCGACACCTGGCATGCGACCTCCCCTGATGAGCTCGAGTGGCTGGCACAACAGGGCGTCGAGATCCCACAGATCATCTAACGGCGAGGCGCTACACCGCGCTGCAAAAGGCGGGTCACTTGCCACAGTGGCCCGCCGCGCAGAGACGGCGCAGAATTTCACTATTGCATTCACACGCAACAGAAGTCCTAGCCGCGGAATCTGGAAGGCTGTATCTCATGTTCGGGGGCAAACGACGTGACCGCCAGTGCGCGGAACGGCTCGCTCAATTCGACGCCGTGGTTCACATGAATCGGCTTGACGTCTTACGCATCGACGCGGTCTACCAAAACGCGCAGCGGGGGATGAAAGTCATTCTCACCAATCTCACGCGGGGCCTGTCCGGCGACGCCTGGCTGTGGTGGTTCTACTACCCGAACGTTGGCGACCTACTTGCAGCACCAGCGGGACCTGGGTGGGGACCACACAACACCCATCCAGTCCTGTACGTCGGCACCGAATATCGCTGTGGGGTCATGGACAGCGTGACTGCCGAGACCATCCGGCGCGCCTTGCGCCACCGCTCCCGCACCGAAGGCCCGACACGATGACACTCCAACGCCCAACAGAAGAACAGATCTCCGCCCGCACCGAGGAACAGATCCTCGCCGCAGTAGCCGCCGGTCACGACATGGATGGCGTGCCGCTCACCGACGCCGACCGCGCCGCCATACGACGTATCGCCCGCGGCGAAACCACCGCCAATCAGGAAGTGGCCACACTGCTCGCTGCAATCCGCGCACGCCCCAACCCGTAGATCGATACCGCACCCCGAGGAGAAAATACGGTGCTGACATGACTCCCGAACCCGAATGGGCGCAGTGCTACCCCGATCTGTTCGCCGGGTTGACCGATCAGCAAAAGTGGAACGTACACAACAACATCGCGAGCCACGTGATGGAAGGGTGGGAACCGACCCGAGGCAACGTCGCTGACCTCATCGCCCTGACTCGCGGCCTCATTACCCTCGAGGAGTTCGTGCGACGCGGCCGCGAGGCCCTGGCCGCCAAACGAACATCGACCTAGTCGACCAACCCAAGGGACAGTAAGACTCGCGTGCCTCGCGCGATCTTCGCGGTAATCAAACCTGATGCGCCGTTCTCGTCGACCGCTAGCGAGACCCTCGTGCGCCTCGCTGTGCTACTTCTTCGACCAGGTCATCATGGCCCGCCACCGCCGACATCAGGTACTCCAATGGTCCTTCGTCGTCCGGCGGGCAGCCCCCCAACCCACACAAAGAAGAAGGCCCCCTGGCCACGAACCAGGGGGTCTTCGGGTCCGGTGGGTCGGCACGCGACCACCAGGGTGTTGGTAACAGTCCCGCTCGGAGCGGTACCGGTTGTCCGGCGTAAACGTCGGACAACGGTGAATCTTACGCCGATCACCTGTGGAAAAGGCAAGATCTGCGGGCCAGCCCGTCGCGGCGTCAACGTGCAGCCCTCGCGGCAACTCATGTCCGTAACAATGTAACCCTGCTGTAACAATACGGGCCGGTCTCGATGGGATAATTGAAGTTCTCCGGAACGACCACACTTCCTGCCATCGGACCACGAATCCGTTGGAGTACACGGGGAGTCGGCCACACCCGGGGATGTTGGTAACAAGGCCCGCCGGGCAGCAGCAAGTTAGCTGCCCGGCGAGGTCCCGTCTCTGCTGAAAGGTACCCACTAGATGCGTCAACTCATTAAGCGTTCCCTCGTCTCCGCCGCCGTTCTGGCTTCGACCCTGGGCTTCGCCGGTACTGTGCCCGCACTTGCCACCGCCGACGTCGCCTCCCCGAGCGGCTGCGGCCAAAACGAGTACGTTCAAAGCGTTGATCCCGATCACCCGGACGAGCCTTACGCCCAGTACACCAAGATCGTCGTGACCCCAACGGAAGCAGCATGGCACAGGGTTGCAAACCGAGACGTGACTGTGAAGATGTGGCACTCCATCCAGGCATGCATTCCAGGGCTCTACGGCGACGTCGCGGACAGCATCTGGCAACAACTCATGTGTCACCAGGCATACCCCTTCAAGGGGCCGGCAGGCCCGACGTGGGATCTCGAGACGTACCACCCGCCGCTCAGCAATCCCACCTGGGCTGCGCTCGCAGCAACCCGTTGCCTCAACGCACTTGAACCAGAGCAGGGAGGCGCCAGCGGCGGCTGGTGAATCAACGTCGACCATGGGCTGGCCAGCTCACAATCAGCCTCTCGGCACCCTGCCGAGGGGCTGATTGCTTCTTACGTTCTCGGTCGCGCGGAACGGTGGGCCACGGGATAATTCTGAGATGGGCTTTACGAAGCGAATGGTGATGCAGACCGAGGAGCAGGGCTGGTCCTACTCCGATGCTGTCGTCTGTTCGCAGTGCCTCGAAGAGCCGATTCTCAAGCAGGCGGTCCATCACGCCGCTGACGCCTCGCTCGGACCGTGCACGTTCTGCGGTCGGGCACGAGACGCCGCGTCGCTCGATGTTGTCCTCGAGCTGGTCGTCGGCGGTCTGAGGGAGGAGTACACCGACCCGATCAACGAGGCTTTGTACGACTCCAGGGAGGGCGGGTATCAGGTCGCAACGCAGGACACCGAGGAACTGCTCTACGAAAACGACGTCAGCAGCGATCATGCCGTCATTGAGGCGATCGCGCGGAGCATCCACACCACCGAGTGGTGCGACCGCGATCTCGCCGTGCCGCCGATGGGCATGGGCCTTGCGTGGAGCTGGGATCGGTTTCGTGAGGAGGTTCGCACGCGGCGCCGCTACACGTTCCTGCTGCCCGACCCTGCCGAGGAAGACGAGCCGGGGATGCATCTGGTGCACGAGGTTCCCGCCGCCGTCACCAAAGCCGTCCAACTCGCCGATCTGGTCATCGACCTACCCGCCGGTGGCACCTGGTGGCGCGCACGGGTCGACGAGGAGGGGAAGACGTTCGCCACCGCACGCGACATCGGCCCACCGCCGTCCGACTACGCGCGCAACAATCGGATGACGGCAGTGGGGATCAGCGCGTTCTACGGCGCCTCGACGCATGCCGGTGCCGTCGAGGAGGTGAGCAAATACGCCGCGCCCGGAAGCGCGCTCAGCGTGGGTGAATTCGCTCTACACCGTGAACTTCAGGTACTCGATCTGCGAACACCTCCGCCCGTTCCGTCCCTGTTCAACGCCGTGCACAGGCACCGGAGGTCGGCGACCGTGTTCCTACGGGAATTCATCGACTCAATCGGTGAACCCACCCGTCCGGGTGGCTCCGCGACTCAAAGTGAAATCACCTACATCCCGACCCAGATCATCACGGAATTCCTGCGCTACGGCCTCCCCAATGGCCCCGTCGACGGCATCCTATGGCGTTCAACAGCGGTCGATGATGTCGACTGCTGTGTGCTGTTCGCGACCCCCGAGCAGTGCGCGGACCGTGGGGGCGAAACGCCGGACACCTGGCTCGCACTCGACCGCAGGACAATCACCCACCGAACAGTCTGACGACCGAACCCGCGCTGGAGAGTCCTTGGTGCGTCGGACCAAGGACCGATAGTTTCCCAGCGGAGAATCAGCCACTGCCGCATTAGCGCACGTCGGTGGCCATTCTGACAAAGTCCTGCGAGTTCGAACGGTGCGACCTGAAATTGTTTGCTACGCACACTGTTTCGTCTGCGCCGATCCGATCTCGGGTATGGTCGACCAATGATGAAGAAGTGCCCTCTGGACGACTCCGACCACCCCGACCACCGAGAAGACTCAGAGCAGTACAACAGGTGCGAGGAGGCTCAGCGCCGGAAGATGCGCCAAGCCGACGAAGAGGATCGTGCTCAATCGACCAGGGATGCATCAATCCACCGGCTGCTAGCCGCGCCGGCCGTTGTCGACGTACACAAGCCCGCCTCGCGCCGGGACTCAATGGCCGAATGGGTGACGGAAGAGTCCGTCGTGGACAAACTGGCTAGATTGGCAAACTGTCCATCTCAGCGCACAAGCGGTCCGGGATTCGAGATGTAGCCCCCGCTACGCGGGTTGAATCTCTTTGTTCTAGAGATGGTTTGGATCGTAGCGGGTTTCTTGTCATGGCGTGCTCGCCGGTCCGCTGAGTATTTCGGTGACGGCCTCGATGCCAGCCCTGGTTGCCTCGACGTCGTCGATGAGTCGGCGGTAGTTATCTTTCGCCAGTTCATCGGCGCCGTACTGGGTGAATAGGGCGTCGAGCTCGCCACCGACTGTGGTGAGTCGTTCAAGCTGGTCGAGTGCTGTGATGCGCTCGGAGAGCTCGTCGAGCAGGGTCACATAGTGCTGAAGTGCGGCGACCCTCTCGATGAGGCTGTGGGTGAGAACGTCGAGCTGTCCGCGTTGGTAGTCCTGGTGGTGCCGCGCGGTGACGGCCTCGGCTCCGGCTCCGGTCAGAGGTGGGCAGATCTGGCTGTAGAAGTACGCCAGACGGCTGGCATGCTCGGTGATTTCGGCCAGCTCGCGCGCGGGATCAAACGTCGAGTGTGCGGTGTCGAGGTACGGGCTGTTCCATGCGCGGGTAGCGAGGAGCTGGCTGATGAGGCGGTGGGCGAGGTAGGCGATGCGTTCGTACGTATTGGCGCGCGGGACGTTCGAGATGTCCTCGGAGGAGAGCGTCACGGCCAGTTCGGTCTCAGAGGGGAGTGCGGCGGCCAGTTCAGTGCGGTCCTGCGGCGTGAACGGACCCTTGTCGGCGGCTGGCTGCTCACTGCGGCCGGGTCGGCGGAACACGCCCCATCGCCGCGGAGCGTCCCGGTCGGGCAGGCCACGGCGGGCGGTGAACCGGATGCGCCGTGAGAGCTCGCCCCCTCCTGCGTCGGCGCGGAGGTCGCTGGCTGGAAAGCGCACACCCAGTTCACCATTGGCGGTCGTGAACGAGTGCGACGGTAAGACATAGCCTGCGTCGACAGCGAGCTGCAGGCGTGCGCGCAGGTCAGCGGACACCGGGAGGTGATTGACGTACGCGCGAGTTGCCGGCGGCGGGGGAAGCCGAGGAATGCTGTTGTGATCCTTGAGAGCTTCCAGGGCCTCGATTGCACCTGCGATGGCTGCTGCTTTGGTTGGTTCGGCCTCACGACTGAACACCGGAAGTGGGGCTGTCGGTGTTGGCCCGATCGTGTCAGTCATCGCGCTCGCACGACGTAGACGCT
Source organism: Williamsia muralis NBRC 105860 (assembly GCF_001598915.1). Taxonomy (GTDB): domain Bacteria; phylum Actinomycetota; class Actinomycetes; order Mycobacteriales; family Mycobacteriaceae; genus Williamsia; species Williamsia muralis. The sequence continues at coordinate 15,157 of NZ_BDAP01000013.1, forward strand.
GCTGTGTTCGTAGCTCATCGGTGGTCCTGGAAGTTGTTGGGTACGAGGTAATCAACCGCGATGCCGCCTACAAGGAGAGCGCCATCGGCCGCGTGGTGATCGGTGAACGTCATGAGGGTGCCTACGGGAAACGGTTCGGGACTTGCGAAAGTTCGGATGTCACCGTTAGGAAATTGCACCTTTTGAATTGAGAGATAGGTCGGGTCGGACGTCGGGACTGGGACATCGGCTGTTACATAGGGGATGGGCAGTTCGGTCATCGTTTCCTCCGTAGTGGTGCAGTAGTCGGTTGCTTTAGGCGAGCCAGTTGGCGACGAGCCCGCATGCGCCCACGATGGCGGAGGCGGCTCCCAGGATCATCAGGCCCGTCATGATTGATCCGACGAGTCGGGCCGCGGTTGGGTTGCCGCTGGTGCGGGCTCGCTGGTGTCGTCGCTGGGTGTTCAATAGCGTTGCGCTGCTGATGATGATGGCCGCGCCACAGAGCAGGTATGAGATTGCGTGCTCGACAGTCAAAGTTCCCCCTTCGAAGTTTGCAACCCAAGTGTTCCATTTGGGCCCGACACCCCTTCTACTGCTGGCCATATGCACAGGTAGAAGGTGGCTAGCCACCTAGTGTAGGCGATGGGCTGGTGGGTGGCAAGCCACCGTGCGATACTGACTACATGCCCAGCCAGCACCGCTTTCCCGCGATCACGCCTCGGCCTGATCCGGAGTTGAAGCGTCGTGCGCAAATAGCTGTGGCACAGGTGGATTCAGATTTGAATGCGCATGTCATCGCGTTCTTGCGGTGGCTGGTGCATGACACCGATGAGTTGCCGGCGCGGCCCAAAGAGCGACCGGAATGATCTAGAGTCGTCGTTGCTGTCGATCACCCCGGAGTCGTGAGTCCGGACTCACGCTGACCAGCGGACGAGCACCCGCCTGTGATTCGGCCCAGGGACCAAGAGACGTGCCCCGCCTCCATTGGCGGTCTTGGTTCCCCACCACATCCGTAACCGCTGAGCAGTGCACGACCCGTCCGGTGATAGTCCGGCGGTCTATCCTTACGCCGTGGCGCCATCGACGAACGTTTGGATCAGCCGTGGTGTAGATCTCGATCGGGCCGTGGAGGTGGTCGCGGCGTCGCTCGCTGACGCCGGCGAGAACTATGAGCGGCGTGGGCTAGTTGTTCCCCGGAAGGGGGATCTTAGACACCCGAGTCCTGCTGTTGAGCGGTTCATCGCGAACGGCAATGTGGGCAGTAGCGGCAGTTTGTCGGTTAGAACGGGTGGTCCGGTACTCGCTCTCGCTCCGACCTTGGAGCTCCTGGCGGACGCGGTCGGATTGGCAGACGGCAACGCTCTCGGTGTGGTCGAGCACGTCAGCGGCGAGGTTGCCGGATGGGCTGCGGCAGTCGGAGCGATCGATCTGACCACGGGCGCGCCTGCGCCTGAGGTGAATCCTGCGTTGCGTGAAGCGTTCGAGTCGATCCACGACGCTGGAAACAACGGATACTCGGTGTCGGATTCCTCCCTGAGACAGCGCATCGACGAGGACCTGACGCTGCTCGTCCAGGAAGGTGTGTCCTTCACGTTCCTGGCCGGCTATCTCGTCGGCCTCGGCGCTGGCGGGCATCGGCTCGACGGCTTGAAACGGATCTACGCAAAATACAACGGTCAGTGACTCGTTGCGGTCCGGATAGGGCAGGTGGTGCGCGCTTCTGCCACGAGTGCGTCAGGGGGCCTCGTGGCGTACCTGTCAGAACCTGATCGCACTGTTGATCCGTAGACCGTCAGCACGGAGCTCAGCAACGAACTTACGCAGATCCTCGCGGGTGGAGCGAGCACCACGTCTGCTGAGCGTGTGCCCGTCGTTCTTTCGGTTGGGAGGCACGAGGCGTAGCGTCGTCTCGTTGTTCTTTTTTACTGTCCATCCTTGTGCCTCAGCGTTGGCACACAAAAGCTCGATTTCAAGCTCCAGGAGTCGGACGTCTCGGCCCGCCTGTGATTGGCCGTCCTCGACTCTGGGTCCATGTTTTTTGACCAGTTGGCCAATCTCAAGTGCCGCCGCGCTCACCGCTGCGTGAAAATTCCCATCTGGTCGTGCTGAGTATGGCAGCCGCGTGAGTCCCAGGATGTCCGACGGCAACTTCATGTCGCGGGTGGTGGACAAAAGATAGGTCCGACGCCGGCCGAGCGCCCCTAAGAAGAGTCCGAACTCGAGAATTATGTTGTCTCGCACTGAGGATGTTGTGTTGCCGCGGCTCGTCGTGACGTCGTCCGGAGAGGCTATGAGAACCGCAAAGTCCGAGCTCTGAGCGCGTTCTTCCAATGTCTCGAGTGCATACCCGCCCGCGTCGAACACGCCTAGGTCCCATACATCGACGTCACATATCTTGCGGTCCTCTAAGACGACCTGTAAGTAGTGTGCGACATCGCGACCTTCGACAGACGAGCCAATAAAGAGCTTGGGAAGGGTCACGGCCAGCTACTTTACCGAGGTCCATTGGGGTCTGGGTGTCGGCACGTCAGTGCTCGACGATTGAAGGATCACCCGGTCGGTGGGTGGCCTGCTTCCGGCGTACGCAGCAATCAAATGGATGGCCGCGGGAGCGGGCGACAGCAGTTCCTGAGTGGGACGAAACCTGCCCACTACATCACTGCAGATCATCGAGGTGTCGGTCGAGTGCGGCTTCCCACAGATCGATCTCGTAGGCACTAAATAGATGCAGAGTGTCCTCGGTGAGGATGTAGCCAACGTCTTTACTGGCGAGGACTTTGGCCCTGATGACTGGGTCGTCGACGCCGTCGGCGAGTCGATCGAGCATCGAGTCGAACGCATCGGCGGACATCGGCGTCGGCACGGTGGCGTCCGGGTCGACCAGCAGCGGATCATTCGGCCCGGGTTCGCGGCCGAACCGCTCCACGAAGTCCCGCTGCAGCGCGGCGAAAACATCGGCCATCTCCGCGGCCTGGGGATGCTCCGGAGACATCGCCAAGGTGATATCACCCGATGACGGGTCGACGTCTCGTTGGACGTAGTGCGGATCGCCGTGGCGCTCGAGGACCAGCCGTGCGTGTTCTTCGCGCCGGCGTTCGTCGGCCGCAAGCCGCGCTTTGCGGGCACGGTTCTTGTCGGTACGGGATCTACTCACAGACATGATGTTATCAAGAGCGGACTTGAATAGTGCTCTCTCCCAGCACTTTTTAGCCTCTACTTGACATAATTACTATTATCGGCGTAACGGGTTGCGCTGCAATACGTTTCGTCACCAGTGACGAAACGTACCCGTGATGGCCCCCGGACAGCTCGGTCTTCTATCGAGCGACGACAGGTCTCAGGGTCTGGATAAGTACCAATGTGGGGTTACGACAATCCGATCACGCCATCGAGCATCGCCTCAGTCAGGTTCGCACCGCGGGGTTCATGCCGCGCAGGTTCGTGCCCGAACCTCGGCGTCTCTTTCAGCTACGTCCAGCACGCTTGCGGACTGACCAACGGCGATAACCAGCGGGAACCGGTCGACCATCTGTTGCTGCGCCTGTTGGAGCACTTACTCCATCCGCGCGGAGAGTTCATCAGTAACCGTCAAGCGATGACGCCGAAGGTGTCGTACCGGGCTGCCAAACTTGGGGAATGACCAAACAGCGGCCACCCCTAACATCGGAAAACGAAGCACTGGCAGGGATCGGTGATGTCAGCCGTCGTATCGACTCCCGCGCCCAACGTGGGCTATTGCTTCAACGGTGGGGTTTGGGTGGGACACGCGTACAACCGGGTAGCAGCCTCGATCAGGACGATAACGACTTCGCCCCCGAACTCAACTACAAAAACCTCGTCAGCAGCACTGCGCTGTTCCCCGCAATGGCAGCAACAGACAGTCTCGCCATCGCATGCACCAACGCCGGCGAACGACGTGACAGTCGGAATCTGCACACGGTCGCCAACCTCACCCTCTGCCGTGCAGCACTTGAGTCCGCCTCCCGCACAATTTGGCTGCTGTCCCCCACTGATCGTGAGGAACGCCGCAAACGATGCCTCGCAATCACCAAACACGAACTAGGTCAACAGAAGTACTTTGTCGGACAACTTGAGACTGAAAATGACGAGGGCAAAAGCCGCTATACCAACACAGATTACAACCCTCTGCTCGCGCACAAAAAGGACTTCGACGAGCGGCTTGCGTATTTAGACGCTATATCCGGCCTACCCGGAATTCAATTCCGCCCGATCATCACGGCCGCAGCCGACTGGATTGAACAGAACGTCCCGGCTCACGACCGGGGCGAAATTGCGAATCGCAATCTAACCCATGGAATGAAACTGTCTTACAGCCTCGGATCAAGCACCACCCATGGTATGAAATGGTTGACGGACTATCTCGGCGACCAACGAAATATCATGGGCATGATCGCCGACGGACTGGCGGCCTCGGTCAACATGACCGAATGTGCAGTCGCTCTGTTTGAAGCGCAGGCTAGCATCCCCCGTACCGCTGGCCGTGGCCACCCTTACCCCGAGCGGCTACGTTCGACCGTCTCCAAGTGGTCAAGAATGTATTCGGCCTAGGCGCGAGAACACCCTGCTTTTGGTTCATTTAGGGCGGCGGGGCTCCGACAGCTGACCACTCACACATCCGATCCCTGATCGATTGCTGCCTCGTAGAAGGCGTCCGCGAGCGCCATGATGACAGCACTGATGCCCGGGCCGTCGCTGAAGAAGTAGTCGGCCATGGTGTTGTGAGCATCTTGATTGTCGACGACGGCCTCGGTGACCGCCGCCTGGAAGTCCTGAGACTCGACGAACTGCTTCTTCGAGTTCACTCGTGTCTGATTGACCAAGTCCGGATTGGTCAACAGCTGGACCACCAGCCCCTGTACGAACTCACGGACCTGGGCCGCGGAGAACGCCTCGGCTCCGAACAGGTCGTTCATCTTGTCGATGACAACCTGCAGGGCAACGTATTTGGGATCTTTTCGGCTGCCGGTGCCGGCGGAGCCGATGCCTTTGAGCTCACCCTCGCCGGTCAGCGAGATGTCGACCGAGCCGACCTTGGTGTGCTTGACCCCGACCAACACCACGTCGGACAGGTCCACCTCCGCTGCCCACGACGAGTCCGCGATGAGCTTGTCGAGCAACCGCAAGAAGATCGACAGCATCTCCATGAACGGGTCGCCGTAGTCGACGATCTGGCTCATGAAGTCATACAGCCGGACGTAGGTGGCGACGTCCTTGCGGAAGAGATCGAGAGTGTTCAGCGCAACAGTGTCGCCGGCCTGAATCGCTGCCGCGTAGCGGCGAGCGAAATCATCCTTGGCCGGTCTCATCGCCGCCGACAGCGCGCTGTTGCCCTTCCGGGTGACCCATAGCTCAGCGACCTCACGGACCTGCTCAGGCGTGTACATCCCCGCCTGCGCAAGCTTGGTCGCCAGGTGCGCGACGACGTACGGGTCGGTCTCGGTCTCCAACGTGGCGCCCGCGAAGTACGGCTCGAACGAGCTCCGAATGTCCTCGGGTTCGTTCACGAAGTCGATTACAAACGTCTTGCGCTTGCGTTCTCCGCCCGCCGTGCGGTGGGTGCGGTTGAGCCGGGACAACGTCTGTACCGCCGTGACTCCGGAAAGCTTCTTGTCGACGTACATCGCGGTGAGCAGTGGCTGATCGAATCCGGTCTGGAACTTGTTGGCGACCAGCATGATCTTGTAGGTCGTACCCTTGAAGGCTGCGGCCAGGTCGGAGCCGGCACCGGGGTTGAGGTTGGCTTCGGTGAACTCGTCGTCCTTGCTCGGCTGCTGCCCCCACTCCGGCGTCCAGGTCTCGTCTTGGTCCATCGTCACCGACCCCGAGAACGCCACCAGGGTGCGGTAGTTGTACGAGGCATCCTCGGCTGTCCGCTTGGCGATGTAGGCGTCAATCGCCTTCTTGTACTTAACCGCGGCCTTGCGAGAGTCGGTCACGACCATCGCCTTGGCTCGGCCCTCGAGCAGGTGCGCGACGTTGGCGTGGAAGTGTTCCACGATGATCTGAACCTTCTGGCTGATGTTGGTGGGGTGCAGCCGCACCCACCGCATCAAGCCCTTACGTGCGGCGGACTCCTCCACATCGCCGCCGTCGCCGCTTTCGGCTTTGCCGGCGATTTTCAAGGCGGTGTCGTAGGACTGGTAGCCCTTGAGCACGTCGAGGATGTACTCCTCCTCGATGGCCTGGCGCATCGAGTACAGATGGAACCTGACCTTTTTGCCATCGGGGCCCTGGCGGCCGAAGAGTTCTACGGTCTTGTTCTTGGGTGTCGCAGTGAACGCGAGGAAAGAGATGTTGTCCGACTCGGAGCGCTCCGCCATCTCCGCGGCCAGGATCGTCTCGACGTCGACGTCGGCGCCTTCCTCGATTTCCTTGGCCTCCTCGGCGGTCAGCACCGCTTTGAGCTTGGAGGAGATCTGACCGGACTGTGACGAATGCGCCTCGTCGGCGATGACCGCGAACCGCCGGCCCTTGAGCGAGGAATCCTTGCGGATCTCATCGAGCGCGAACGGGAAGGTCTGCACTGTCACCGCGATTATTAGCTCTTTGTTCTTGAGCGCCGTTGCCAGCAACCCGGATTTCGACTTCGCGCCCGCTTTGCGGACGTCTTCCGGGCTGATCGTGGCCACGATCTTGCCGGACCCGTCGATCTGTCGTATCGCGTCCTGCAGTTGCCCATCGAGCACGGTGCGGTCCACCACGACGATCACCGAGTCGAAGACCTTCTTGGCGTCCACGTGCAGCCGCGCGAGGCGGTGCGCGGTCCAGGCGATGGTGTTGGTCTTGCCCGATCCTGCGGAGTGCTCGATCAGGTAGCGCTTGCCCACCCCTTCCTCGCGGACTGCGGCCACCACGTTGGTCACTGCCTCCCACTGGTGGAATCGAGGGAACAGCATGCTGGTGCGGCGCAGCGACGTTCCGGTCGCCACGTCCCATTCCTGCTTGGTCTCCACGAGCATGAGCCGGCCGATGATGTTGAGCCAGGCGTCTTTGTCCCAGACCCGCTCCCACAGGTACGCCGTGGCCGACCGCCCGGCCTCGGGCGGCGGGTTCCCCGCGCCGTCTTTGTGGCCGACGTTGAACGGCAGAAAGTGCGTCTTCGGGCCTTCGAGCCGGGTGGTCATCGCGGCAAGGTCGTTGGAGACCGCGAAGTGAACCAGCGCCCGGTGCCCGAACGAGAGCAGCGGCTCCGGGCGCCCGTTGGTCATGGGGCCCCGGTCCATGCGGTATTGGTTGGTGGCGTCGTCAAGGGATTGCGTGAAGTCGGTCTTGAGTTCGACGGTGGCGACCGGAAGGCCGCTAATGAAGAAGACGAGGTCGATGCTGCGCTGGTCGGCGGTGGAGAAATGGACCTGCCGCATCACCCGTACCCGCATCGCGGCGTACTGCTCGTTGGTGGTGGCGTTCAGGCTGGTCTCGGGGCGGAACTGCGCGATTTTGAGCCGGCCGCCGCCGATGTACTGCACGCCGTTGCGCAGAATGTTCAGCGTCCCGCCGCCGTGCTCGAGGGGCTTATCGAGGGCTGCGGTCAGCACGTCGAGGAACTTGGCTTGCGACCCGGCAGCTTTCAGTGCCTTCTCGTAGGCCACCTGCTGGGTCTCCCGCAGCCACGCGAACAAGTCCTCGGGGAACAGCGCCCGCTCGCGGTCATAGCCAGTGTCTTTGGTCGAATACAGCCAGCCATGGGCATCCAGGTAGGCACAGATCTCAGACTCGAACACAACCTCGTGGTGATCGGCCATCACACCATCTCCCGTACATCGAATTGCCCCGTGACCGCGGCCGTGATCAGCGCCGCGCGGCGTTCGCGAGCGAGTTCGATAAAGTGCTCCGATTCCGCGATGAGAGTGTCGACTTTCGAGGTCTGCTGATCCAAGTAAGCTACAACATCGAGCTGCTCACCAAGCGGCGGAATTGGAAGCTCGAGGCGCGCGAGGTTACCGACCGATAGCCGTGGCAGACCAGCGCCTCGCATCATGGAGGCCGCCTGCTCCCGCGCCGTCTTGGATGCGAAGACGTAAGCGAGGTACTTGGATACGATCCGTTCACGATCCGGAGAGATAATTACCAGTGATGACGCGACAACAAATTGGTGCGTGCCACGAACCACAGCCGTCTCACCAACAGTGCCATCCTTCGAAAACAGCACATCACCATCGTATGGTTGGCAGCCAGTCTTGACCATGTATTCGTACGTGTCTCGAGTTGTCTTCAACGCGCCTTCGAAGTCGATAGATCCACCGTCTAGATCCCGCGTCGATACGAAATCGAACTCCCCGCCATCTGTGTCAGGGGAGATATGAGCGCCGTCAGTTACGCGTGTCGCAACGGATTTGACACGCGCTCGCCCCCAACCGACCGGAAGGCTTGGGTACCAACCGCTTTTGCTGGCAACCCGATTCGTCGTCGAGGCACCTTCCACAGTCTCGGTGATCACCGCAAGGCGTCGCTCGCGGAGCATCTCGATCAGGCGCTGCTGCTCCTCGATGAGCGTGTCGATGCGGGCGGTCTCGCGGTCGAGGTAGTCAGCAATAGCGTGCTGCTCTGAAAGGGGCGGTACCGGTATCGATAGCACATTTATCTGCGCCGTTCCGATGCCTGGCTGCGCGGCCGCTTGAGAGTACTGGCCGAATGAGTAGCCGGTGACTGCAACCTTGATCTGTGCGGTCTCAAAGCGTGACAGCTCATGTTGGAGGGTGCGTGCCACCATGGCCCGGTCGGCCATGTCACCGTCGATACCGACCAGCCCGACAGCTACACCACGGTCATTCGGCGACACCATCTGTTCCCCACCGACGTCGTAGGGACTAGTCACCTCGCGCGCACCCTCCACCGAGCGAGCTGCCGCGACCGCCTGGTCGACAACCTGACGGAACTCAGGGCTATCCACAGACACGCCGGCACCGTCGTAGACGATGACATCCTGCTCGGCTCCCAACTGAGGAAAATGCTGCGCCAAGACCGCGTCGACGTGTTCGGACTCAGACCCGGCAATCCCGAAATCCATTGCCGTCAAGCGCCGCTCCAATGGCGCAAACGCCATGGCGCAGACCACGATGATCAACGCCCAGCTCACCAGGACCGGCCACCGCCGCCGGCTCACCCATCTGCCCCACCGAGACAACACCGAGCCAGGGGCTAGACCGATGCGTGGCCGCGTCGCCACTGTGACTTTCACCATATTCGGACGATAACATCGAATATCAACGATGAATAGACCTTTTGAAGATCGGTGACAACGGCTATCATCGTCGCATGGCGATTAAAAGTGAGGGGTGTGTGCCGGCTACAGGAGGCGCGGACTCAAGTGTCGATGCAGCAGTTGCGCTGTTCCATAGTCTCTCGGACGCAACACGTTTGGCTATCGTGCGGCAACTGGCCGGCGGGGAGGCCCGGGTGGCTGACTTGGTGGCCGAGCTCGGTTTGGCGCAGTCGACGGTGTCAGCGCACGTGGGGTGTTTACGTGATTGCGGCCTCGTACAGGGCCGGCCGCAGGGCCGTCAGGTGTTCTATTCACTCTCGCGCCCTGAACTGATGGATCTGCTGGCGTCAGCGGAAACCTTGCTGGCAGCAACGGGTAATGCGGTCACGTTGTGCCCGAATTACGGTATTGCATCTGGGGTGGTCGGCGATGAGTGATGCGTGCGGCTGCGGCCATGACGAAGCCCCCGATGACGATGGAGCAGAAGCCGACCTCGCGCGGTGGTGGCAGGTCGTAGAGATCAGAGCTGCGATCGTTGCCGGGGCACTGCTCGTGGCAGCTTTGATCAGCAGCGTGGCCGAGGGACCGCAGTATGTGGAGCTGGGACTGCAAGTAGGTGCGCTGGTCATCGCCGGCTATACCTTTGTGCCTTCAACACTGCGCCGACTAGCCCGAGGCAAGATCGGGGTCGGCACCTTGATGACCATCGCCGCGGTCGGGGCGGTCGTGCTCGGGGAAGTCGGCGAGGCGGCCATGCTCGCTTTTCTGTTCGCGATCAGCGAAGGACTCGAGGAATACGCCGTTACCAGGACCCGCCGCGGCTTGCGGGCACTGCTCTCGCTGGTGCCTGACACCGCCACCGTGCGACGCGGTGGCCGTGAACTTGTCGTGTCCCCCACCGACCTCGTGGTCGGCGACACCATGATCGTCAAACCCGGTGAACGCCTTGCCACGGACGGCACGATCAGTTCCGGGCACACTGCGCTCGACACCTCGGCGATCACCGGTGAGTCGGTTCCAACCGAAGCGGGACCCGGTAGCGAGGTCTACGCCGGTTTCATCAATGGCACCGGCGTCCTGGAAGTGACGGTCACTGCTGCTGCACGCGACAATTCTCTGGCCAAGATTGTGCGGATCGTCGAGGCCGAACAGTCCCGCAAAGGCCAGGCCCAGCGGTTGGCCGACAAGATCGCCCGCCCGTTGGTTCCCTCAGTGATGATCGCTGCCGGTGTCATCGCCGGGGTTGGCAGTGCGCTCGGAGACCCGCGAGTGTGGGTTGAACGGGCCCTGGTGGTGCTGGTCGCTGCCTCGCCGTGCGCGCTGGCAATCGCCATACCAGTGACCGTGGTCGCCGCGATCGGGGCCGCCTCCAAACTCGGTGTCTTGATCAAGGGGGGCGCCGCCCTCGAGGCGCTCGGCCGAATCCGTACCGTTGCGCTCGACAAAACCGGCACCCTGACCCGCAATCAACCCTCAGTCGTCGAGATCGCAACCACCGGTGGTGCCTCACGCGCCGAGGTACTTACCGTCGCTGCGGCGCTCGAAGCGCGCAGTGAACATCCCCTCGCCCGGGCGATTTTGGCCGCCGCTGACCCGGTCACTCCCGCCGACGACGTCGACGCGGTCACCGGCGCCGGCCTCGTCGGATCTGTCGAGGGCCACCCTGTTCGGCTGGGACGGCCCGGCTGGATCGAGGCTGGCGCCTTGACCGATGACATCGATCGCATGCAACGAGCAGGTGCCACCGCCGTACTCATCGAACGCGACGGCACCGTCATCGGCGCCATTGCCGTGCGCGATGAACTTCGGCCCGAAGCACCCACCGTGGTTGCTGGTCTACGCCGCGATGGCTACTCGGTGGCCATGCTCACCGGCGACAACGCGCGCACCGCCGCCGCGCTGGCCGAACAAGCCGGCATTGAGAACGTGCACGCCGATCTACGGCCAGAGGACAAAGCCCGCATCATCAACACGCTGCGCGCCCACCAACCCACCGCCATGGTGGGCGACGGCGTCAACGACGCCCCCGCTCTGGCCACCGCCGATTTGGGCATCGCCATGGGCGCCATGGGCACCGACGTCGCGATCGAAACCGCAGACGTCGCACTGATGGGCGAGGATCTACGTCATCTGCCTTCAGCTCTTACCCACGCCCGCCGATCACGCACCATCATGCTGCAAAATGTGGGCCTCTCCCTGGCCATCATCACCGTCCTGATGCCCCTGGCCCTGTTCGGTGTCCTAGGCCTTGCCGCGGTTGTCCTCGTTCATGAAATCGCCGAGATCGTCGTCATCGGCAACGGGGTGCGCGCGGGACGCACCACACGTCTGCACCTGCCCGACAACTCGACGACCACCGACCGCCCACTAGCAAAGACCACACAATGAACATTGACGACAACGCCGCCGACCACGATCAGTCGATCGTCACCGCATCAGCACAACGGCGGCGAGTCCTGGTCGCGGTCACTGCCACCTTGGCCGCCGTCGCACTCATCCTCGATCCCATCGCCCGCAACACCCTGTCCGACGGCCGAACCGTTGACCTCGGGTTGCTCCAACTCGACCTCGCCTACAACACCGGGGTCGCTTTCAGCCTCGGCAACCAGCTGCCCACCGCGGTGATCCTCGCCCTCACCAGCCTCATCACCCTCGGCTTTGCCATCTATGCCTGGCGCACCGCATCTGAGCAACGAACGCTGCAGACCGTCAGCTTCGCCGCCATTGTCGCTGGCGCCGCCGCCAACGTCATCGACCGTCTCCTCGACGGCAAAGTCACCGACTACTTCCATACCGGGTGGTGGCCCACCTTCAACCTCGCCGACACTTACATCACCTGCGGCGTAGTCGTCCTGGTCCTCACTGTTCTGTTCGAACCCGGCGCTACCCGCATGTCCGAGAACAACAACTAAATCGCTACTGGCCCACCACCTGGAGGGTCAGTGCGCCGCACCAGTGTTGTTCTGGCGGCGAATGAATTCGGCCATACCCGGAACGGTGAATGCCACAACTCCGCGTTCAGGCGCCCAGATCAGGCCTTTTTTGATACAGGCGTCGCGGTGCGGTGCCACCGACTGCATGGAGCTGCCCAGCGCTGTGGCGATCGCAGACGACCGCGGTTGATCGGTGCCGCTCACCGCCATGGCGTGTAAATACCGCCGTTCGGTCTCGGTCGCACGAAGCCACCGCGAGCTATAAAACCCGGCATCAAGAGAGGCGTGGCCGGTGCTCACCGCATCTTCGGCTTCAAGCAGCCTGAACGGTGATTCTGTTGCCGCACGCCACAATTCGTAGCCAAAGACTTGCAGGAAATACGGGTAGCCGGCACTGGCAGTGACCACATAATCAGCGGCCTCGTCGGAAACGGCCTGACCCAGCCGAGAAATCGGTGCGACGATGGCCGCCCGCGCCTCATCGTTGGACACAGGTCCGATGGTGCGGTAGTCAAATTGGCGTTCGGCGTAGGACCGTGCATCAGCTAGCACCTGGGGGAGGTTCGGAAGTCCCGCACCGACCACGAAGAACGGCCAGCCCCGTTGCGCGGCACGGTGCTGGGTTGCTAGCAACACTTGTAGCAGCGGCGCCTCGAGCTCCTGCATCTCGTCGACGAACAACCCGAATGCGTTGCCCTCCTTGCGGAGTTCATCGCACAACTCTTCGACGAGATCTTCGAACTCGACTCCCAATGATGCCTGCGACGGTGGTGCGGCTTTCGACACACTGACCCCGGTGCCGAATGCAGTCGCCGACACCGAAAACTCCTCGGTCATCGCCCGAAGCCGATCTGCAATTGCCCGTGCGAACTTGCGGCGCCTAAGCGCCCGGGTGACGTCTTTAGAAATCCGCCTACGCAGCGCTTCGGCGCCTTCCTGACTCGTCTGCGCTTCGACCTCCACAACGACCCAATCGTTGCGCCGCGCTTGGTCAGCCATGGTCGCCAGCAACGTGGTCTTGCCGACTCCCCGCAGTCCTTGCAACATCAGCCCCCGGTCATAGTGGCGTTGCTTGGCCCGGGCGACCAGCAGATCGAAACGCTCCAACTCCCGGGCACGACCCACCAGCTCAGGCGGACGAGTACCCGACCCGGGCGTGAAGGGATTGAGACCAGATTCCACCAGCAGACACTAGCAAAGTATCGGGGTGTATAACGCGGATTCTTATACGAGCCGATACGGCCTTAGCGTCCGCCCGCCCGCTTGCAGTACGTACCGGGCCGCCACCGCCGACATAAATCCTCCGCGCGGCAACTTCGGCTGGCCGAATATATAGTTTCGGCTAGCCATTAGACTGCGGGGCATCGAACAGGAGGGCGCTGTGGTGGCAACGAGTGGAGTGCGTCCCCGGCTGGCCCGGGTTCGGGTGAGTTCCACGCTGCTCGGGCCTGCTTTCGTCGCGGCAATCGCCTATGTCGATCCCGGCAACGTCGCATCGAACATCAGCGCTGGCGCAGAGTTCGGGTATTTGCTGGTGTGGGTCATCGTGGCCGCGAATGTGATGGCCGGGCTGGTGCAGTATCTGTCGGCGAAGTTGGGTGTGGTCACGGGCATGTCGTTGCCCGAAGCGGTGCGCGGCCGCTCTTCTCGTTCGACTCGGCTCGGGTATTGGGTACAGGCCGAGCTGGTGGCGATGGCGACCGATTTGGCCGAAGTGGTCGGCGGCGCCATTGCGTTGAACCTGTTGTTCGATCTGCCGTTGCTGGTAGGTGGGGTGATCACCGGGCTGGTCTCGATGGGGCTGTTGCTGGTGCAAGACCGCAGCGGCCAACGCCCGTTCGAGCGGGTCATCATTGGGTTGTTGGCAGTCATCGCGATTGGGTTCCTCACCAGTGTGGTCGTTGAACCACCATCGCCGGCAGCGGCAGCTGAGGGCCTCATTCCACGTTTCGAAGGAACCGAGAGCGTGATGCTGGCAGCGGCGATGCTCGGTGCCACGGTCATGCCGCATGCTGTGTATCTGCATTCGGGACTGGTACGGGACCGCCACGGTGTCAACGGGCCTGGACCACTGCGGCGACGACTGCTCCGGGTGACCCGCGTCGATGTGGCACTGGCCATGCTCTTGGCAGGAGCAGTCAACATGTCGATGCTCCTGCTAGCAGCAACCAACCTGCAAGGCAGAGACGACGTCGACACCATCGAAGGCGCCCACGAGGCCATCGGGGACACCCTCGGACCAGTCGTGGCATTGCTATTCGCATTGGGTCTTCTTGCTTCTGGACTGGCATCGACATCTGTCGGCGCCTATGCCGGCGCCATGATCATGGACGGGTTGCTGCAGCGCCGGATACCGATCGTGGTGCGGCGGCTGGTCACCTTGATTCCCGCCATCGCCATCCTTGCCGTGGGCATCGACCCCACCCAGGCCCTGATCGTGTCTCAGGTCATCTTGTCGTTCGGCATCCCCTTCGCCTTAGTTCCCCTGGTGCGATTTACCAGTGACCGCGCACTGATGGGTGAGGACACCAATCACCACGTCACCAGCTCACTCGCCTGGCTCACCGCGGCGGTGATCATTGTCTTGAATGTTGCCTTGATCTATCTCACTGTCCTGGGCTAAAGCAGCGATCGCTACCGCTCGACCACCGTGCACGGTTGCCGTGGCAGCAGCCCGCCTTCGCCCACACTGACGCTCCTGCACCGCCACTCCCGATGCTCGACCATCGGCGTCGACCATCGGCGATTTCTCCAGGTTCGCCCCGGTGCCTACGCTGATGGGATGAGCACACCGCCGGCCGATTCGATCAACGTTCGACGCGCGGCAGCAGCGAGCATCGGATGGGCGCTGGCCTGGGTCGGGGCCGCTGTGGCCATTGCGGTAACGGCCATTTCTGCCAGTACCGTCCTGGATCTAGTGGGGGTCGGCGATCCCGGCATTCTGACTCGCTACGGGCTGCCCGCGGTGCAGACCATCGGTGAGATCGGTGCAGTGGTCGCTGTCGGTGGAACACTGTTCGCCGCGTTCTTCGTCCCCCCACAATCAAACGGAATCCTCGACGTCGGCGGCTACCGCGCGCTGCGGTCTGCTGCTGTGGGCGCGATGGTGTGGATGGTGTGCGCACTGCTGATGGTCCCGTTGACCGTCTCGGACACGACCGGCTTCGCGATATCGGAAGTGGTGTCGGTGGACCGGCTGATCACAGCGGTCGGCCAGGTCGCCGACGCCCGATCCTGGCTCTGGACAGCGCTGTTCGCCCTGATGTGCGCGGTTGTTGCCCGGATCACGCTGCGCTGGACGTGGACGCTGGTCGCGTTCCCGCTGGCTCTGCTGACCCTGATGCCCACAGCCCTGGCCGGCCACTCCTCGACCGGCGGCAGCCACGACATCGCGACCAATAGCCTGATCCTGCACATCGTGGGCGCATGCATCTGGATGGGCGGTCTGTTCGCCGTCCTCGTTTATGCTCGCGGACACGGCCACTTCACCGCACTCGCGGTCCGGCGCTACTCCCGAATTGCCCTGTGGTGCCTGGTCGTCGTCGGAGCCAGTGGAGTCATCAACGCACTCATCCGGGTACACCTGGACCAATTGTTCAGCACCACCTACGGGCAGCTGATCCTGGTGAAAGTCGCAGCGCTGCTCCTACTGGGTGGTTGTGGTGCCTGGCACCGGCGCACCACTATCCCGGCGGTGACCAGCAACGGGGGTGACCGTCAACCATTGATCCGCTTCGCCGTCGTCGAACTGCTGATCTTCGCAGCGACCTTCGGGATCGCGGTCGGGTTGTCGCGGACACCGCCGCCAGAGAATGTGAATCCCGCAGACATGCCGGCGACCGAACTGATCCTCGGGTACAGCCTCGACCGAGCACCCACGTTCGGGGAGATCGTCGTCGGTTGGCGCTTCGATCTGCTGTTCGGCACCCTCGCGATCGTGATGGCCGCCCTGTACCTGCGGGGGGTCTACCGGCTCCGCACACGCGGTGATGCCTGGCCGGTGGGACGCACCATCGCATGGCTGCTGGGTTGTGCCGCAGTGCTCTTCGCGACCTCTTCAGGCCTGGGCAAGTATGCTCCGGCACTGTTCAGCATTCACATGATCGCGCACATGATGTTGTCGATGCTGGCGCCGGTGCTCCTGGTCCTCGGCGGCCCGGTGACGCTGGCGCTGCGGGCCATTGCGCCGGCTGGCCGGTCCTCTCCCCCGGGCCCACGCGAGTGGATCCTGTCCCTGCTGCACAGCCCGTTCTCGCGGTTTCTGACCCATCCTTTGGTGGCGTCGGTGCTGTTCGTCGGTAGCTATTACGTGCTGTACCTCGGTGGGCTGTTCGACGTCCTCACCGAATACCATGCGGCGCACGTCGCGATGAATCTGCATTTTCTGCTCAGCGGTTACCTGTTCTACTGGGTGGTGATCGGGATCGACCCTGCCCCGCGGAGGCTTTCCCCGGTCGCAAAACTGGCGATGGTGTTCGGCTCGTTGCCTTTTCACGCTTTCTTCGGTGTTGCGTTGATGAGTACCGACAGCGTCATTGCCCGCACCTACTACAACAGTCTGATGTTGCCGTGGAACCCGGATCTGATGAGCGATCAGCGTTTAGGTGGAGGTATCGCATGGGCGGCCGGTGAAATCCCTTTGGTGCTCGTGATGTTGGCGTTGCTGGTCCAGTGGTCTCGCCAGGATCAGCGCCAGGCCACCGGCTTTGATCGCCGCGAGGATCGCGAGGGCGATGCGCAATTGGTCAGCTACAACGCGATGCTGGCGCAGATGGCCGGTACCTCAGCCGGCCCGGCGACCGTAACGGATTCGGCCGCTACCGCCGCTGCCACAGCGCCGCAGAGCCCGCCAGCGGCCACGCAGTCAGAAACCCCTGAGCGTCGCTAGAGTTGTAGGCCCAAGTGTTTGTCAACCACGTCGGCGAGTTCGTCGGTTGATTCGAAGACCTGCGGCAGGACTGCGGCCACGGTTCCATCGGCGCGTACCAGCACGGTGCAGGGATAAACCCGATCCCGACAGGGCCGCCGCGAGTCGGGCGTCGGTATCGACGACAGTCGGTAGGTGTACGCCGGTCTCGATCAGTAAATTCAGTGACAGCAGCGGGTTTTGGGAACCCTCCTGTCCCTGGACGGTGAGCACTTGCAGGCGGTCGCCGGCTCGGGCGGCGAAGTCGGCAACCACCGGCAGCTCGGTGCGGCACGGTCCGCACCAGTGCGCCCAGATGTTGATCAGTAGCGGTTGCCCGGCTGTGGCGCCGCCGAGGTCCACGGTGGCGCCGTCGGCCAGACAGGACAGGACGATCCCGGTCAACACCGACCCCGGCGCGGGCGGGGTGCCATCACCGACTGGGCAGGGTTGCAGAGCCGCCCGCTCGCGGGCCTGGGCCATGTCCTGCGCGCTGACGTCCGCGTTGATGCCCGGCAGTGGCGCACTGGGGTTGACTCCCGGATCGACTGGCTCAGAGGCAGTCTCAGAAGCTCGCGGCCAAATCGCCACAATCATCGCCACAACGATGATGAGCGCCGCGATCGATGGCCGCAGGCATGACGATCATGTCCGCTGTTACGCTCTGAGCGGCGGAGGAGATGCCGCCAAGGGTAAGGGTAAGGGTAAGGCGGGTCCGGCGACCCTCGACGCACTCGACGAGATTGCCGGGCCCGTCGTCTCTGCCCCAGGCCACCACATCGCAAAGAACCACGGTGCTGCGCACGCTAGGTCGGACCCCTCAGGCGGCCGAACCATCAGTCGGCCACAGATGCCCGCGCGGCGCCGACCACGACGGGCAGTGCCGAGCAATTCGATCTCCCCATCGGCCTCACTTGTGGCAGCAACCGCCGACGACGGTGGCATCTGATCACTGCGCTCGCCGAAACACCACCACGGCAAGAATCAGACCAGCTAGCACCGGCAGATGACTGAGCATCCGTCCCACCGTCACCTGCCCCGCACTCGCATCGACGATGACATAACCCCCAAGAACCAACCCGAAAATACCCAGCACCGCGCACAGGCCCGCCGCAGCGATCGGCCAGATCCCGGCCACAATCATCCCCACAACCCAAAGCACCCGACCATGCCGTGGACTCGTTAAAGAAATGAGCCCCCGACATCACAGGCATGTGATGCCCGGCCGGCATCATCCCGAAATCGACACCAGCGACCTGGACCGCCGCAAGACCGGTCTGAATAGCGCCCACGGCCACCAAATCCATCCGCGCCCACTTGTTGATCGGGGCCCACGCCAACGAACGCCGCAGCGAGGTCGAGCGATGGCAGGGTATCAGGCCCGCGGCCGCCATAACAGCTGCGGCCGCACGCGGGTCAGGCTCGGCGAACGTTGCCCGCCGCAGCCGACGGACCTGGTCGTCAGCCAGGATGTACCAGGCACAGCACTGACGGCACGTTTCCAGGTGCTCATCGACCCGAACCGCAGGGACCGGCTCTCCCGCTCACCATCGAGCCGAGCTGATAGCGCCTCACGCGCCACATCACAATCCACCCCCATGATCGCCCCTAACCGCGCCCGTGCCCACACCGGGGCGCTGACGACACCGACTGCCGGCGGTGACATACGTGTGAAACAGCGCGTAGTTGTGAGACTCAGCCCGACGACCCTCACACACGGCGATACTTCGCCGAGTGACATGCCCGGCATGGATACAAAGGGCTCGTCCTCACCGCTCTGCTGGATCGCGGCATCACCCGCGTCTCCGACGAATCAACTAACCGCTTCTGGCCTACCCTGTGGGGGTCAGTGCGCCGCACCAGTTTGTTCTGGCGGCAAATAAAATCGGCCGTGCCTGGGACGGTAAAGGCCACGACCCCGCGTTCAGGCGCCCTCAGATGAGGCCTTTCTTGATACCGGCGTCGCGGTGCGGTGCGCCGACTGCATGCATGGAGCGCCCGGCGATCGCGGAAGACGCGGTTTATCGGTGCCACGGGCATTGGAGGGAATAACGCTCGCCTCTATACATGGGTCAAATAACCCATGCCACGATATCGCCTCGGCCCTCGCGCGCGCGGACGCCGCCAGCACCCCGTCTCCATGGGAAGTGAACCATGGGAACGCTGGCCCAGCCTGGTGACTCTTCCAGCGGCTTAAACGTTAGGTTAGCGGTTCTTTCGAGCGCTGATTACTCGATACATCCCTATGCCCGTTGCCAACACGACGATGGCAAAGGCCATGGAGCCCCAGAGCCATGCACATTTTAAACCGTCAGAGCCGATGTGAGTCGGTGTCGACACATCTGCCAGTACCAAGTCAGAGGCAGACGGATCGCCGGTACGGCGCTGCCCCTCAACGGGTTGGCTCGTACCTTCTGACCCCAACTCCGCCACACTAAAGGTGAACTCCCCTGCTACAGACTCTCCAGCGGCTGAGTCGACACCATAGGTGACAGTGTATGCGCCGGGCTCGAGCTTTGAACGTACTTGAACAGTGACGAACGACTTATTGACCGCAGGCACCGAGATCTCGAGATTGCGCCCGACGGAGTCACTCAGCGTGATAACCGGCAGCCAGTGGCCTGATACTTCCTGGTCGAAGGCGAAATCAATCGATGACGGCGCCCGGTCAAGAACCGCGTTGGGTTGCGGATTAGTTGCCACGATCGAACTGTGCGCCGAAGCCGAGCCTGCATTAACAATGCAAACCAGAAGCGCGACCGCAGTGACCACCACACTCCGCTTGACCACCCATGAGAAGATCACGAACTCAAAATACTACGCCTGATAGTATTTGCGACAATCGGTGACCCTTCTCACTCAAAGATTCGTGAGACCGATGACCACCTCCGCAACTGCTGGCTTTGCATGACTGAATTGTCGCTCGCCTGCGACCAAGGGAGGCCACCATTGGGGTAGGTCGAGGGCGCGGCCTTGCAGTTTGAATGCTGAAGGCTGTCTAGGTGGGCAGTTGGTTCGGTAGTGCCTTGTCGGCTGGTCCGTCGACAAGAGCGTCCACCATCCGGGTGAAGTTTTCGCCCCATCCGGCTTGGTCGGTTCGGGCCAGCCCGGCCATTTCGACGGTGCATCGAGGATGCTCGGGTCCGGGTGTGGGTGTGATTCGGGCCCAGATCCGTCGGCGTTTGATCAGCAGGGAGATCAGCAGGCCGCCGAGCATGGCGATCGAGGACGCCAGCACCCATTTCTGGGCGGGATCGTGCGATACCTGCAGCGATACCCAGCGTTGGTAGCCGTCGAATTGGACGACTGTTCCGTCCGGCAGGCGGGTGTCTTGGCCGGCGAGGAGGTTGACGCGTTCTATTTTGAGGAGCCGGCCTTGGTTGATCATGTCGACGTTGAGGCTGTAAACATTTTGCGGTCTGCCGGTGTCGAGTCCGGTGTCGCCCTGATAGATGTCGATGGCCACAGCCGGGTTGTCCGGGATCGGCCACGCCGAGGTCATCAAGCCGCCGTTGAAGACTGCGGTGGGTGCGAACAGTCCTTCCACGGCGATCTGTTTTGTCCGCCGCTCGTCCTCGTCGGGATACAGGCCAGCTGGCGTGTCGAAACGTGCGGCTCCACTAGACATCATTGTTTGCAGTTCGTCGGGCTGAAACGGGACGGTCTGGGTGCGGGTGCGGCCGTCAGGGAAAGTGACGGTGAACGTGGGCGCGAAGCCGTGGCCTAACAGGTAGACCCGATCGCCGGCCACGCGCAGTGGGTCGTTGACCTGGAGCGCTCGCTCGTTCCATTCATTCTTCGAGATCTCGTTGCCGCTCTGATATTTCAGGGTGGCGGTGTACATGTCGGGTTGTCCGGTCTCGAGGTAGCTGGCTTCAAACGCCTGCACCTGAATGCAGAACTCGTTGAGGCTGGTGCCGTCGACGAGATTGCCGGCTCGGAACGAGTCGTACACGGCAGTGGAGGTGTTGCACAAGCCTTCTTGCCCGTCGGCAACCAAGATGCGGGTGCCCTCGTAGCCGAACATCTTGCCCGCGGCGATCGCCACGAGCAGGGCGAGCAACGAAAAGTGAAAGACGAGGTTGCCGAACTCCCGCAGGTACCCTTTCTCGGCCGACACTTCCACTACAGTGACCGAACCACGCTCTGAGCCAGGCCCGTGCACCGTGCGCACCGTTGTGCGCCACCCTTTTAGCCGTTGTTGGATTAGGGCTGCGGTCTGCTCGGGTGTGCCATCGGTGTCGCGAACTTCGTGCCGTGGCATCCGTGCAAGGTTGCGAGGTGCGGCGACCGGCCGAGCCCGTAGCGACTTGGCATGTTCGGCGATGCGGGGGGTCAGGCATCCCACCAGTGAGATGAACAGCAAAGCGTAGATGGAGGTGAACCAGATGCTGGAGAAGACATCGAACATCTGAAGTCTGTCTAGAACGTCACCCACGGCGCCGTTGTCGGCGATGTACTGGGTGGTCTTCGTAGCGTTGAGGTCTCGCTGCGGCAGCAGGGCCCCGGGTACAGCAGCAATAGCGAGCAAGAACAGCAGTGCTAGGGCGGTGCGCATGGAGGTCAGTGACCGCCACAGGTTCCGGGCGGGCCAGAACAGGTAACGCTGCAAGTGCCGGGTCGCACGCTGGCGATCTGGCCGAGGCTTAATCAGTGTCGGCGTTGTCGTACTCACAGCGTGAGTCCGAGATGGGTATTGACTGCTTGGATCAACTCGTCCGTGGAGGCGAAGACCTGGGGCAGAACGGCAGCGACCGAACCATCAGCGCGCACAAGGACCGTCGAAGGATAGACGCGGGGAACACCCAGTGCGGCGGCCATCGCTGCGTCGGTGTCCACCACGGTGGGTAGATCCACACCAATGTCAATCAGCAAGTTCAGTGAAAGAAACGGATTCTGCGCGCCGTCGCTGCCTTGCACAGTTAGAACGTTGACGCGATCACCAGCAACGCGATCGAATTCGGCGAAGATCGGCAGCTCCTTGCGGCAGGGCGCGCACCAGTAGGCCCAAAAATTGATCACCCACATGGCGCCCGCGGTCGCGTTTCCGAGATCAACGTCCGAACCGTCCGACAAGCAGGGCACCCTCACACCTGCCAAGACCGAACTCGGGCGGGGTGTCTCGGTGCCCGATGGGCACGGGCTAAGGGCGGCCTTTTCTCGAGCGGCAGCCAGCTCTTCTGTGGGCACCTCAGCCTGCTCGCCGGGGAAAGCCTCCAAGGATTTAGTGCTGCCCGGGTTCGCCGCCGGACCCGGGTCTGTTGCATCACGCGGCCAAATCGCTGCTATCAATGCGAGCACCACAATTAGAGCGGCAACTGTCCACCGAGTTGATGAAGACGTTGCGAGCCTTTGTCGCATTACTTTTACGTATTCGGGTCGGTTGACGATTCGTGAGTGCCAACCGTGAGCGGTTCGCGGCGAGCCTCTTCTGTCTTCTTGCTGCCGTGTCCCTTACCGACGTGGGCTTCAGCGCGCATACGGTCGACCATGTGCGGGTAGTGCAGCTCGAATGCGGGACGCTCGGAACGGATTCGGGGCAGTTCGGTGAAGTTGTGGCGTGGCGGTGGGCAGCTGGTCGCCCACTCTAGCGAGTTACCGAATCCCCAGGGGTCATCGACGGTAACGACCTCACCATATCGGTAGCTACGAAACACATTCCACAGGAATGGCAGCGTCGATGCGCCGAGAATAAATGCACCGACGGAGGAGACTATATTCAGTGCGGTGAATCCGTCCGAGGCCAGGTAGTCGGCGTAGCGGCGTGGCATGCCTTCGTTGCCGAGCCAGTGCTGCACGAGGAATGTGGTATGGAACCCGATGAAGGTGAGCCAGAAATGGATCTTTCCAAGCTTTTCATCGAGCATGCGTCCGGTGATCTTGGGGAACCAGAAGTATATACCTGCGTAAGTAGCGAACACGATGGTGCCGAATAGGACGTAGTGGAAGTGCGCGACCACGAAGTAACTGTCCGAGAGCTGAAAGTCCAATGGTGGGCTGGCTAGCAGCACGCCGGTCAAGCCGCCGAACAGGAAGGTGACCAGGAACCCGATCGAGAACAGCATGGGGGCTTCGAAGGTGAGGTTTCCTTTCCACAGGGTGCCGATCCAGTTGAAGAACTTCACCCCGGTGGGTACTGCGATGAGGAAGGTCATGAACGAGAAGAACGGCAGCAATACCGCTCCCGTGGCGTACATGTGGTGGGCCCACACCGCCACTGACAGTGCCGCGATCGCCAGGGTGGCGTAGATCAATCCGGTGTACCCGAAGATCGGTTTGCGGGCGAAGACGGGGAAGATCTCTGAGACGATTCCGAAAAATGGCAGGGCGATGATGTACACCTCGGGGTGGCCGAAGAACCAGAACAAGTGCTGCCACAGAAGCGCGCCGCCGTTGGCGGGATCGAAGATGTTGCCGTCGAATTGCCGATCGAACTCCAGGGCCAGCAATGCCGCTGTCAACAGCGGAAACGCCAGCAAGATCAGCACACTGGTCACCAAGATGTTCCAGGTGAAGATCGGCATCCGGAACATCGTCATACCCGGCGCTCGTAGACACACCACCGTGGTGATCATGTTGACTGCCCCCAGGATGGTGCCCAACCCCGAAACCACAAGCCCCAAGATCCACATATCAGCACCAGGGCCCGGCGAGTGCACAGCGTCGGTCAACGGGGTGTAAGCGGTCCAGCCGAAGTCCGCAGCGCCGCCCGGGGTCATAAAGCCGGCCAACGCGACACTCGATCCGAACACGAAAAGCCAGAAGCTCATCGCGTTGAGGCGCGGAAACGCAACATCAGGGGCGCCGATTTGCAACGGCAGCACGACGTTCGCGAAGCCGATGACGATCGGGGTCGCATACATCAAGAGCATCACGGTGCCGTGCATGGTGAACATCTGGTTGTACTGCTCAGTGGACAGGAACTGCAACCCCGGTGCAGCTAGTTCGGTCCGAATCAACAGAGCCATCAATCCGCCGATGAGGAAGAACGCGAAGCACACCACCAGGTACATCACGCCTAGCGTCTTGTGATCGGTGGTGGTGAGCATCTTGTAGATGAACGACCCTTTCGGGCCGGTACGAGCCGGGAACGGCCGCGCCGGTTCCACTTTCGCTGGTTCGTCCAAAAGACTCATATGATCACCCAACTCACCGAGAACCAATCAACCGTCACACAGATACTATGCAGCATAGTAGTTAGGTGTACCAGCTCGGGGCAGGATCCAGACTGCATGGCCATCCCTAGTGAGGCTAACTACTAGCCCGGATAGTATCCGGGCTAGTCCACCCAGTACCACGTTCGCGGACGGCACCGAACAGCTGGACCGCATTGTTGCTCTGTGCGTGACCTGAAGGCGACTGCTGTGGATGTAGGGAGAACCACATTGAAGGTCACTACTGGAGGAAGGAGTCGCGCACGTTGCGTTCGGCGTCCACCGCAGCTATACCGTCATTGACCCGCTTGCGTAGGGGACGCAGAACGGATGCTGAAGCAGCAAGTGCGACGCCGAGTCCGCACATCATAGAAACGAAGAGGGGCACATCCACTCCCACCAGACGGCCACCGAAATAGACTATGGCCACCGTTAGGGCAACTGCACCCAACCGGGCACCGTTAAGAACGATGACGTCGCGGATCAGCCGACTAGAGGCAAAGTCATACACGCCGCACATACTACTATCTACTATAGTAGCAACGTGCCAGCCCAGGCCCAGCAGGTGCCGGGCGCGCCACCACGACGCGAAAGGCACTTTCCCTCACTGGTATGGGTCTTGAAACCGAAGCTACCCGAGGGTGTCGGTGTTCGAGTTGCAACCCAGTTCTGGCCGTCTGATACACCTCTTCAGACCTGAAGCACGAGTTAACAGTGCCTGTTGATCTACCGCCAGCCGAAGTAGCAGTCTCGTCTGACATCGATTAGCGGCCTTGACGTCGGCCGAGGCGTCCCACACAACCACTACGGCCTGTAATTACTATGCGAAATAGTATTATTCCGCGTTGCGATCGCGTCGAACTACCACGGCCAGCGCAGACGAGCAGCACAACGGAGAGTAGGGCAGCTAGTGGCACAACCGGGGACGGGCACCGCGCCGGCTACAACCGTGAAGCAAGACCTGGCCGTTCCCGTCGAGTCTCACCGCCTCGATCTTGACGGGCTGCGCGGGGTTGCGATCATGCTGGTCGCGTGCTTTCACATCTGGTTAGGCCGTGTCTCAGGCGGTGTTGATGTCTTCTTGGTGTTGTCGGGCTACTTTTTTGTCGGATCACTCCTGCGGCATGTCACTGCCAGCCAGGCGCCCTCCGCCGGCTGGTGGTTCACGATTTCGCCAATCCCACGTCTGATCCGGTTGGTCCGCCGGTTAGTGCCGGCCTTGGCTGTGGTCCTGATCGCGGTCGTCATCGGAACTGTAGTCGTCTTCCCTCAGACGCGATGGCTCACTACAGGGCGTGAGGTTGTGGCCAGTGCGCTGTACTACCAGAATTGGTATCTGGCCTTCAGGTCCCAGGACTACACCGCTGCAAGTTCGGTCAACAGCCCGTTGCAGCACGT
This sequence comes from Williamsia muralis NBRC 105860, assembly GCF_001598915.1. Lineage (GTDB taxonomy): Bacteria > Actinomycetota > Actinomycetes > Mycobacteriales > Mycobacteriaceae > Williamsia > Williamsia muralis. Next base: position 40,753 of record NZ_BDAP01000013.1, read on the forward strand.
GTGGTCCATGGCAGTGCAGGGCCAGTATTTTGTTGTCACATTGGTCACGGGACTTTGTATCGGCGCTCTGCTCAAGCTCGCCGCCCGTAAAGTCTCGGCTGCGGCACATCCAGCGGTTTTACGCGTAATGGTAGGCATTGCGATCACTGGTGTGGCGGCGGTGTCGCTGTATTGGGCGACGATGCGGATGGAGGTCAACCAGCCGTTCAACTACTACGACACCGTTGCCCGAACCTGGGAACCGCTGGCCGGCGGTCTCATGGCTGTCTGGGCTCCGACGATCAAGTCTTGCCGGCTGCGCAGCGCGATGGCATTCACCGGCCTAGGGCTAATTCTGACCAGCGGCTGGTGGATAGACGGACTGCGAAGCTATCCTGGGCCCTGGGCCCTGGTCCCGGTCTTGGCCACGATGGCGCTAATTCTGTCCGGGAGCGTGAGTCGCGCGGCCGCAGGCAGTACAGGTACTCCCGTTAACCGGCTACTGGCAACCGCTGTCCCAGTCTGGTTGGGATCGATCGCCTACGCGATGTACTTATGGCACTGGCCGCTGCTGATATTTTATTTGTCCTGGAGCAAGTCCAATCATGCCGGCGTTGTTGGCGGCCTATTCGTTCTGAGCACGTCGATCGCTCTGGCATGGGGAACCTGCCGGTTTATCGAGCAACCCCTACGCGCGGGCTCGCACACCGCGCTTTCGACTGCGTCGTGCGACGTCACTGAGCAGGGTGGCCAGCTACGTCGTCGCAGACCCATGACGTACACGAGCGTCACCGTAAGTCTGCTGCTCGTCGGAGTGCTGGCCTGCGGCGTTGCTATCAAAGTTTGGGACCATCATGTCAGTAGCCTTCGCGTCGACACTGCAAATCTCGACCCGACAATTTACCCTGGAGCTCGCGCCCTGCTCGACGGCATGCCAGTGGCACCCGTCGATCCGCAACCGTCGCCGCTCGAAGTGGTCAAAGACCTCCCCATCACATCGCTGCGGGGAGAAATTAGCGATTTCGCCGACCCGGAGGTCCGCGTGGGCACTTACGGAGATACCACCGCCAGCCGCACGATCGCGCTGGCCGGCGGGTCGCACTCCGAATTTTGGATTACTGCACTCGATGAGTTGGGAAAGAGAAACAATTTTAAGGTCACCACTTATCTCAAAATGGGATGCCCACTGTCAACCGACCCTATGCCCACCCAGCGGGGCGTTCCCTACCCCGGCTGTTTCGATTGGGTTCAACGAGCCATGCAACAGATCATCGCGGATCGTCCAGACGCTGTCTTCACCACCACGACCCGACCTCGCGACACTGCTCCGGGAGACTGGGTTCCCCCGACCTATTTGCCAATCTTCGCCCGATTCGCCGCTGCGGGCATCCCCGTACTCGGCATGCGCGATACTGTCTGGCCGCACAACGACGACGGTCTCATCGATACCCCAACGTGTTTGGCCGAAGGCGGCAGCGCAAACGACTGCGGCACCCCACGATCGCTCGCGCTCGAACCGACCAATCCAACATTGGCGATCCTCGCCTCCAACCCCAACGTGTTGCCGCTAGACCTATCTGAAGGTTTATGCAATAAGAGCATGTGCCCCGCTGTGATCGGCAACATTGTCGTATACCACGACTGGCACCATCTCAGCGCAACCTTCGTGCGGAGTCTGACACCAGAGTTGTGGCGACAGATGCGTACATCCGTGCCGTGGCTTACGCCGTGAAAGGGCGGATGAGGCATCGAAGAAAGAAGCCTGGCGGGCCCAGCGGTGGTGCTCTAAACACGGCCCTCGGGCGAGTCGAGTGGACGACATGGCTGTTGACCGTCTTCGTCATCACGACTCATCAGGAGGTAAACCCGGGCAACGTCCTTCGCTGGGCGGTCACCACCATTCTCGCATGGCCCGGCAACACCCGACGCCCATGATCGATCGCGCCACTTGCCTCTGACCTGCCCAGAACAAACGACACGGTTCCCCGTTCCGACACCGCCGCTGAACAACTAGCCAGGATAGTAGTAACCTGTCCGTGCTCTCCTCGATATCAAACCGTTTCCATCCTGCCCGCCGTTGGACTGAAGGACATTTCCTTGGCACGACACCGCAGAACCGATCCGACACTGCCCGTTCCTGGCATGCTTGATCTTCGACCCGCCCGTGTGGTGGCCGCGCCGGCCCCCCTCGCCACCAGATCGAGGCGGTCACAGCAGACAGTCGCGCTGGTCCAACCTGGACGGCATCGACTGCCGGGCCCTTCCGAGCCACTTGCGCCCACTCAGATTAAAACTGTCATGCCACCACACGCGTTGCGCTCTCGATCGACGAAAGCGCCCTCTGCGTTGACCTTTGCGACCCCGCCCGCCCGTCGCCATGCTGCCAGCCCTGACTATCAAGACTTCGCGCCGAGGCCTCGCCCACAGCACCCGATCATCGCCAATTATGGTTCAACCGCCCTGACACCCCTTGCCCCCTGGGAGCGGTCGCTGTGTGACGAGGCTGCTAGAGGCTGCGAGCTCGCGACAGCTAGTTTTTTGGAGCGGCTTGACAACAAGGACCTGCCGGGCACGTCGGCTCGATCGACCACTGCTGCCGGCATCAGCGGCTCCCTCGTTGCCGCTGTGGTTTTGCTCGCGGCTGGGGGCACGGCGGCTACTGCACTCGCTGATCGACCCGATCTCGCAATCACCCCGGTGGCCCAGACCATCAGCGAGCCCGTCACCGGCCAGCCCGTCACCTCGCCGCAGCCTTTCGCTGCCGCAAACACCCAAGAAGGCTCCCCCACGTCGCCGCCGATACCGCCGCTCGATGAGCTGACCACAGCCATGCGGGACCTAGTCGAGCCAAAACAAGGGCTACCTCCCGAGCCGCCCGCGCCGCCGCGGCCGCGCTCAGCCGCACCCACCTACGGAACCTTGACATCGAGCTATGGGTCGCGCTGGAACACTACACACTACGGTCTTGACATAGCCAATACCATTGGCACACCGGTGGTTTCGACCAGCGACGGTGAAATTATCGATTCAGGGCCCGCCGATGGCTTTGGGTTATGGATTCGCGTCCTCCAGGACGACGGAACGATCGGCGTGTATGGGCACATCAACGAGACATTGGTGAGTGTTGGACAACGGGTCTTGGCTGGCGAACAGATAGCGACGGTGGGAAACCGTGGCAATTCCACCGGTCCGCACCTGCACTTTGAGGTTTGGCAGCAAGACGGACTCAAACTCGACCCCGCACAGTGGCTAAGCAACCGGGGAATCGTAATCGAGTAGTCCACTAAGCGGGACTACACACGATTGTGGGGCTTTAGTGGTATGAAGCAATTGGGCACCCTGGAGGGTGACGTCATGAACGCCGTCTGGAATGGCGCTCCTGAAGCGCTGTCAGTGCACGACATCCTAGCCGTCTTGACCGACCGACAACTGGCGTACACCACCGTCTCGACCGTTATGACCAATCTCTACGGCAAGGGCTTCCTGACCCGCAAAAAATTCGGCCGGGCATATCGATACTGCGCGACGTACAGCCGTGAAGAGGTGACCGCGCAAATCTTGCGCGGCATACTCCATTCCAGCGACGACCCCACAGCAGTCCTAGTTCACTTCGCACAAACCGCCTCCTCCGAAGAGACCGAGGCGCTACGCGATGGTCTGCCTGGAAAACGGCTCCGCCAATGACCCTTGCAGTGACGCTGGCCCTGGCGGCGGCCCTCATCGGGGTGACTATGCCCCGACTCCTAACATTTCACCAAACCACCGCGTCGCCGCGTCTCATGATTATCTGCTGGCTAGCTAGTATCGCCGCATTTGTGTTTTTGGCACTGTCGGCGGTGGTGGTGGCCGCCTGGCCCGACCACGCTCCCGCCGAGAACGTCACCGATATTTGGATCCGATGCCTAAGCTCGGCGCAACATACAATGTCGCCTTGGGTATCCGAGATCGCGTTAGGCGCAGCCTCTTTCGTCGCAGTGTTTTTGTCGGGCAAGTTCACTGCTGCCGGGCGACGGCTACACCGTTCCCGAATGAAAGTCCGCAATTACCACGACGATGTACTTACAGTCATCGCCCGCATCAAACCCGATCCCGACAGTCGATACCCGGTTTTGTGGCTCGACCATCCCCTACCATTTGCCTACAGTATTGCCGGTAGCCCCGGGCTGGTCATAGCGACTGAGGGCCTAAATACGTTCTTGACGCCCACAGAAGCGGCCGCCGTCCTCGAACATGAGCGCGCCCATCTACACAGTCGCCATCACGACATCCTGGCGATCTGTGCTGTGCTGGCACGTACGGCACCTATCGTCCCTTTGTTCAGCCGCGCTCCGGCGGCGATATCCATACTCGTCGAACTCGACGCCGACCGCGTCGCCGCGCGTAAGACCAGCCCTGCCAACGTTCACTCAGCCCTATGTCGAGTCCTTGAGGTTCAAGGTGGCGAACCCTCTGTTGAGGCCATGGGCTACACATCTACCGCACCTGACCTCAAAACCACCAACGACCGACGATTACACGTTCTGAGCGCCGCCACCTTACCGACCCCACACCACCTCATCTACGCCGCTGCGGCACTCCTGCCCCTGGCGACAGCGGCCATCTCCGCGATCGTAGCGATGGCCACCCTGTCGGCGGCGTACTGTTTCTTCGCTTCCTAGCCTGCTACGCCACTCTTTGCGTAACTCGGCACTCGAACGTCCTATCGTCTGAACTTTTTTGTGCAAGCGAACCACCTGTCGCAGGTCATGTTGTCGTTTGGAATACCGTTTGCGCTGATTCCTCTGGTGCGGTTAACCAGCGATCGCACGCTAATGGGACGGGACACCAATCATCGCGTCACAAGTGCCATGGCGTGGCTAACCGCGGTGGTCATCATCGTTTTGAATGTGGCGTTGATCTATCCCACCGTAGTCGGCTAGGTCTGCTTCGACAGTCCGTCGGAAATCGCTTGCAAGACAGTGGTCCTGCTGCGAGCACGCGGCGGGTTGGTACGCTTCCGCTGATCCGAATCCCGGACCGACGAGCCGGAGCGTCGGCTATCGCCAATCGGCTTCGTCGACGGCGCATAGCTTTGATGCCTCCACCCCGTTGGCTGTCTAAGTTGAGACCGCCCACACTACGAACATGTCTTGCGAGCCGACCCGCAACCAGGCCATACTTGCACGCATGCGCATACGACTACGTAACGAGTTTTGATGGGGGCCGGACACTCGCACAGTGGCATTGAGCCCGGGGGTGCGGCCAGTGCATCTGGACGCCATGTTCGTCGCCTGTGGATGGCGTTGGGGCTGGGTCTCATTACCCTGCTGGCTCAGGTGATTGTGGGTTTGGCGACGTCGTCGCTGGCGTTGCTTTCTGATTCGGCGCATGTGTTCACCGACGTGCTCGGGGTGTCGATGGCGTTGGTGGCGGTGATGGTGGCTCAGCGGGCCGCTGCTCGAGCTGATCGCACGTTCGGGTTGTACCGGGCCGAGGTGTTCGCAGCGTTGTTCAATGCGGTGCTGTTGTTTGCGGTCGCCGCCTGGATCTTGTACGAGGCATCCCAGCGGCTCTCCGATCCGCCCGAAGTTCCGGGAGTCCCGGTCATCGCGGTCGCGGTGGTGGGGCTGGTGATGAACGTAACCGCGTTCGCGCTGTTGCGATCTGGCGCCAAAGAGAGTCTCAATGTTCGGGGTGCTTACCTCGAGGTGATGGCCGACATGATCGGGTCGTTCGGCGTGCTGGTCAGTGGGGTGCTCACGGTGCTGTTTGGGTGGCGGTACGCCGATCCGCTCATCGGGGTCGGTATTGCCCTGTTCGTGTTGCCGCGAGCATTCACCCTCGCTCGTGGGGCGCTGCGTATCTTGCTTCAGCATGCCCCGGCAGGCATCGATGTCGACGCGGTGCGCGCGGATGTGGTCGCCGTGGAAGGAGTGGTGCAGGTACACGATCTGCATGTGTGGACGCTGACCTCGGGCATGGAGGTGGCCTCGGCTCATGTGGTGATCACACCCGATGCCGACTCTGCTGTGGTGCTCGCTGCTGTCCAGCACATGTTGGCTGCCCGGCACGGTCTCGAGCACGCCACCGTGCAGGTCGAACCCGCGCAGGGGTCGGGCTGCCACGACTTGTCGTGGTGAGTGAGCAGCCCTCTGCCCCACCGGGCGCCGGCGGACTTTGCATACACCTGCACGGGTGGCCGCCCGCACGGGGTCAGCTGATGTCGGGGACTCCGAGTGCGACCAGCATGGTCATGAGCAGCAGCCAGCCGATGCCTTGCCAAATCGGCCAGGTGCCGCCGCGCTTCCAGACGCGGTAGGTCTGGGCCAATGCGCCCAGCCCGCCGAGGAAGAAGATGGCCGGCGCCCCGAAACCCCAGATGGGCCAGCCGGTCTTGTTGTACAAGATCACCGCGGCCAGACCTGCGGCCATGACGGTCGCGAGGTAGGCGCCGCCTGTGCGTAGGGCGGTGGGATCATTCCACGACTTGCTGACGTCGTCATCGTTCACAGCAGAGGGCCTTTCACAGTGGGTCAGGTTTCGTCGGCCAGGCGTTGCACGACGGGCAAGAGATCCGCGGCGGTGACCGCCCGCAAAAACACCGCCGCCGCTCGGTGCTGGCGGTCCAAGACAACGGTGGTGGGTACCACTGACGTTGGGGTTCCCAGCGCGGCGAGGGTGCGTCCGTCGTAGTCGTAGATCGACGGGTAGGTCACCGCGCGGTCGACCACGAAATCGCGGGCTGTTTCTTTGCGGTCTCGAAAGTCGATCCCCAAGAACGCAACTCCGCGTTCTTTGGTTTGGGCGTAGACCTCTTCGAGTACCGGGGCCTCAGCGCGGCAGGGTCCGCACCATGAGCCCCACACGTTGATCACGACCACTTGCCCGGTGTAGTCGTCCAGGCGAATGGTCTTCTGATCAGCGAACAGATCGGGGCCACGCAGCGCGGCAACCTTCTGGCGACTGGCGGGCGGATCGTAGAAGATGACAGTTTGCCCGTTCGGGGAAACGAACTCGAACGAATCGCCTTGGCGGACCGCATCATCGCCGGTACCGCACCCAGCGAGGGCCAGTGTGAGGGCCGCCACCACCGCGATGGCCCATCGCCACCTGGGGCGCGACGGTGGTGACGATGTCGTGGTGGTCATCGGCTGCTTCCCAACTGACGAAGAAAACGGTTGTAGGACTCGAGCTCGTCGTCGTGCTGCGCGGTCTGGGCCGCGGTGGCAGCAGAGGACATCTTTTCTTCATCGCGGCGCCACCGGGAGGCGAAGACCAGCACGATCAGCAACGCCACTGGCTCGCCGTAGGACCACGCCAGCGCTCCGGCGATGGACTGGTCCTCGACCGGATCGATGCCCCACTGCGGCGGTGGGTCAGCGAAGCTGGCTACCAGGACGGTCGGCGACATCATGAACACCACTCCGAAGAACACGTGTAGCGGCATCTCCAAGAAGATGTCGAGGAGCCGTCCGATGTTCGATTGTCGTCGCGGCAGCGGACCGATCGAGAGAATCGGGATGATGAACAGCAGACCGCTGACGAGGAAGAACACTTCCATGGCGGTGTGGCCGACCCAGGTGGTGTTGAGGGCATCGAAGATCGGTGACAGATACAGACCGTAGAAACTGAACAAGAACACCGGGATCGCGAAACCCGGGTGCAGCAGCACCCGGCTCGGCAGTGACCTGGCCGCGCGGAGGATGGCTCGCCGGATACTTCTGCCCGTGCCCTGGTTCGGTACCACGGCAAAGAGCAGCAACCCGGGTGAGCCCAGGACCAGTAGCGGGGGGACCAGGGTGGATAGGGTCATGTGCTGGAACATGAAGGCGCTGAACAGTCCGAGACCATAGCTTTCGATGGCCAGCCCGGTGACCGCGATCAGGATGAGGCACCCGGCCAGAAAACTCACCGAACGATGCCACGGCCATCGTCGACCCTGCCGGCGTAGCCGCAGCAAGGCCGCACAGTAAGCAGCTCCAAGCACAGCGCCCACCGCGGGCAACAGCGGAATCGCGGGCAGGTCCCATCCGACCATCGCCAGGAGGTTCGGCGGCGCCTGGGGCAAGTCCATCAACGCAACGCCCATCGCTTTATACCGCCATCCTTTCGCTTACTCGCCATCGACTACCGGCCGCTGACCCGGCGGCCACACCACGTAAACTACTAAGCATCGTAGTAGCACGAAGTGAGGAGCGATGACTTGACTGTGTACCGCGGTGGTGTTGCTGTGACCGGGGCCTGCTGATGAGCCGTAGCGTTAAGGTCACCTTGGGGGTGGTGTTTGCATTCTGCCTGGCTTTGACCGCAGTGTTCGTGGTGACCCGGGCCGGTGACACCGCTACCGAGTCCGACGGCGCGGTGGTGCGTTCGGACTCGCAACGGTTGACCTCGCCGGCGGACTCTGAGGCCACGTTCGTCGAGTTCCTAGACTTTGAATGTGAGGCGTGTGGGGCCATGTACCCCGCCGTGGAGCAACTGCGCCAAACGTACGGTGACAGGGTCACGTTCGTGGTTCGATACTTTCCGTTGCCGGGCCATTTCAACGCCGACCGGGCGGCGCGGGCGGTGGTCGCGGCTGCGAACCAGGGCCGGTTTGAGGCGATGTACCGGAAGATGTTCGACAGCCAAAAACAGTGGGGTGAACAGCAGGTGCCGTTGGATGATTTGTTCGCGTCCTACGCCGCCGACCTCGGCCTGGACATGACTCAGTTCCAGGCCGACTACACATCCTCGGCCACACGGGCGCGCATCGATGCCGACCTGCGCGACGGCGCCGAACTGGGGGTCCGCGGCACCCCAACCTTCTTCATTGACGACGCTGAGGTGGAGGCCGGCAGCTACGATCAACTCAAGGCCGCATTGAACGACGCTCTGGCACAGTGACTTCGATGTCGTCGCACCTGTCCGGCACCGGTGATGATCCAGGTGTGCGGAACGATCCTGGGGGACGCGCTGTGCTGTTTCCGCGGTTGCTTCGGTGGGTGCTGGGCGTGTGCGGGGTCATCGGCCTGATCGCAGCGTTCACGCTGACGGTGGAAAAGTTCGAGCTGGCCACCGACCCGGACTACACCCCCACCTGCAGCCTCAACCCCATTGTGAACTGCGGGTCGATCATGGATACCCCGCAGGCTGCGGTGTTCGGTTTTCCCAATTCTCTGCTGGGTATCGCCGGGTTCACCGCTGTCCTCGCGATCGCAGTGCTGCTCACCCCCGCCACTCCCGCCTGGATATGGATCAGCACCCAGGTGGGGTTGAGCGCGGCCGTGGTGTTCGTCCATTGGCTGATCGTGCAGAGCTTGTACGAGATCGGGGCGCTGTGCCCGTATTGCATGGCGGTATGGATCGTGGTGGTGGTGGCGTTCTGGTACGTCACCCTGCGCAACCTTGACCAGATGATCGTCAGGGGCCGGGCACGGCGTCTGGTCGATGCATTGATCAGTGTGCACTCGGTGGTCCCGGTCGTGTGGGCGCTGAGCATCCTCACGCTCATCATCATCGAGTTCTGGTGGTACTGGTCCACTCTGGGCTGACCTCGTACTCCTCACCGACGCACGCGCGCCTGGGGTGGGGTTAGATCGGCAGGGTGGTGTCGGTGATGAACATGTCCCGGACCCACACCACAAAGTGGTCCCAGATGCCGGTGATCAGCGCGATACCCACCGCCACCATCAGCAGCCCGCCCACTATCTGGATGCGCCGCGAATTGCGCCGCAACACGCCCACAGCCCGCACCGCCCACGCCGAGCCAAACGCCATCGCCACGAACGGCAGCCCCAAACCCAGGCAGTACGCCACGATCATCGCCACCCCCCGAGCCGCGGTGGTGTCAGCGGTACCGCTGGCGGTGGCGATGATCGCCGCCAGCGTCGGCCCCAGACACGGGGTCCACCCCAAAGCGAACACCCCGCCCAACAGCGGGGCACCCACCAGGTGCGATACCTGACGAGGATGAAACCGCGCCTCCCGTTGCAGGACAGGAAAAGCACCGATAAACACCAGCCCCATCACAATGGTGATGACGCCACCGACGCGCTGAAGAATCTCGCGATTGACGATCAACGTCGAGGTGACACCAAAAATGGTGGCGGTGGCCAACACGAACACCACAGTGAACCCGGCGACAAACAATAGTGCAGCACCGGCCACCCGGAACCGCCGAATACCCTGCAGCGCATGACCGTCCGCCTCCGGGGAGTTTCCGCCTGCGGAAATGCCGACGAGATAGGACACATACCCGGGCACGAGCGGAATGACACAGGGTGAGGCGAACGAGATGAGTCCGGCCGCCAGGCATGCACCCAGCGCCAGAAGCAGCGGCCCACCGGCCGCTGCGGTCGAGAACGCCTCGCCTACCCCGGCCACCGCAAAGTCGGACACCTGCGCCCTCCTCGCTGTTTCGTGCACACACCGGACACGACCACCCTAACTACTACGCACAATAGTAGTTTTGTTCGGGGTGTATTCACACCCACGGACAGACGGCGTGCCCGCGCGGAGCGGCACGAATTAGAGCGCGCTGCCGGCTACCCAGGTGTCCCAGGGCACGCTCCAGTCGCCGTTTTGCCACAGTTCCAAGGCAGGCCCGCCGGTGTTGCGCACTTCCACAACGTCGCCGGTGACCGAGAAGTCGTAGAACCACCGGGCGTTGTCGGGGTTGAGGTTCAGACAGCCGGCGGACATGTTGGTATTGCCTTGCTGGGCAATGGTATCGACGAGCTCGTGCAAGTAGATACCGTCGTTGCTGATGCGGGTGGCGTAGTTGATCGATTGGCGATATCCGAGTCGAGAGTTCACCGGTAGCCCGTAGGTGGAGGAGTCCATGATGACCGGATTGGCCTTGTCCAGGACGGTGTAGATGCCCGGCTGAGTCCAAAAGTGGATGGTGCGGCCGTTCACCGTTTCGGTGCCGCCGCGGCCCATCGAGGTCGGCATGGTGCGCACCAGTTCCCCGTTGGCGTACACCGATACCTGCTTGGTGGTGTCATCGGCAATCGAGACGTGGGCATCGCCGATCGTGAAGGACACGCGCACGTCTTCTTGGCCGTATAGTCCGTTGCCCAGGTCCACTCCGTAGACGTCGGCTGCCACGGTGACCGCGGTGCCCGGTGCGTAGTAGTCGCGGGGCCGGTAGTGCGCGGTCTGATCATCGATCCAGTTCCATTGCCCTTCGACCGCCGGCTCGGTCTGCACTGACAGCGCTCGTTGGGCCGCGGCCCGGTCGGTGATCGGCTCATCGAACCGTACGGCCACCACCAGCCCTACCCCGTAGGCGCGTCCGGAACTGAGCGTGCCGCCGCCAGTCGTCAACAGCGACGGTTGCGTCAGGTTGTTCGGTGCGACCGTGGTGAACGCACTGGTGTGGTCGGCGGTCCGGCCTTGGGCGTCGGTACTTGTTGCGACCAGCTCATAGGTTTTGTTGTAGCCCAACGGCGTATCGGGTTTCCATGTCAGCCGGTCGGGGGTCATGATCCCTGGGATGAGGCGACCGTCGTCGTTGGTCATCACCACCTCCGCCAGGGTGCCGCCGGTGACGGTCACCATCACCGCGGTGAGCGGGTCGACATCGCGGGCACCGGGCGCGGGAGCAAATGTCACGGCGGGCGCGTCCACCGATGCCGACGCCCCCGAACGCGACGGCGGTGAGGAGGATCCCCCGTTACTGGAAGAGCACGCTGCTGCCACGCCAGTGATCAGCGCGCCGGCCCCGGCCACGAGCACACTCCGGCGATTGAGCTGCACCCCATTCCACCCAGACCGCTGCGTCGGCACTAAGAACACTCCTCCGTCGTGACTACTAGGACGATTAGTAGTTTACGGAACCAGAGCGGACATACCGGACACCGACGAAAACATTCGACAGGCCACGTTACGGGATCTCAACCCTGATTGAACCAAGGTCGGGAATTGCCGGCTATCCACTTGCGGTAACGAGACGGTGCGCCACCGCACCACGCGGTGGTGGGAGTTTGCCGTCGGGTGCGGCAGTGGAACCGATGGAGGGCGGCACAGAAAACTCGATCCGGTGCAATGGTTAGGCAGCTGCGGCGTCGAGGTCGGATGAGCCTCGGTGGACGGGCCCCGACGTGGCAGAGACAATAAAGGTATGAAACGGCTGGGAGCACTCGAAGCGGACGTCATGGACGTCCTGTGGAGCGCCGGACCGCAACCGCAGTCGGTGCACGATATCCTCGATGCTCTTGCGGATCGGCAGTTGGCGTACACCACCATCTTGACCGTCGTGACGAACCTGCACACCAAGGGTTTCCTCAACCGCGTCAAGGTGAGCCGTGCGTACCTGTACTCACCGGTGCAGACCAGGGAAGAAGCCACCTCCCAGGCCCTGCGAGACATCCTCGATCGCAGTGACGATTCGGCGGCGGTGCTGATGCATTTCGCCCAAACCGCCACCCCCGCAGAACAAGACGCTCTACGGAAAAGTCTTCGCACCAAGCAGGCTCGGCGGTGACCCTGGCCCTCACCCTGGGACTGGCCGCGGCACTGATCGCAGTGCTGATGCCGCGGCTGTTGCTGCGTCCCCTGGCGACCACCGCGCCCAGGTCGATGGTCGCGCTCTGGCTGGGCAGTATCGCCGCGTTCTTCCTCCTCGCCGTCTCGGCGGTGGTCGTGGCCGCCTGGCCCCGCCACGCTCCCGGAGAAAGCCTCACCGACGTGTGGATCCGCTGTTTGAGCTCAGCGCAACACACCATGCGTCCCTGGGTCACCGAGATCATCATCTCGGTCGCAGTGGCCGTGGCTTCCTATATCGCGGTTCGGGTCGCGATCGTCAGCAGTCGCCACCGTCGCTCGCGCCTTCAACTATTGGACTATCACCACGACATCGTGACCGTGCTGGCGCGCACCGGCCAGCAGGACGGGCCGTACCCGATCCTGTGGCTCGATCATCCATTGCCCTTCGCCTACAGCATCGCCGGCAACCCCGGATTCGTCGTCGCCACCGAAGGCCTGAAAAAGTGTTTGACCTCCTCAGAGGCTCAAGCCGTACTCGACCACGAAAGGGCCCACCTCAACGGCCGCCACCACCGCATCCTCGCAGTCTGCGAAGTGCTGGCCAGCGCGCTGCCGTTCGTGCCGTTGATGACCCAAGCGCCGACCGCGATCGCGGCCCTGGTCGAACTCGACGCCGATCAGACCGCCGCCACCGCCAGTGGCGCCGCAGTCCTACGGTCAGCGTTGAGCCGGGTTATCGAACAACAACAAAGCACAATCACCCCCCGCCCCAGCCAGGGCTGCGCCACGCACAGAGCCCACACCACCACCGACCGCCGACTACGCACCCTGGGTGCTCCCCTCACCCCACACCCGACCGCGCTGACCTACACCGCGTACGCCGTGATGCCCGCGGCCATCGCGGCCACCGCCGCAGTGGCGACCATGGCCGCGCTCTCAGCCCTCTTCTGCACCATCGTGTCCTGACCTATCGCCCTTCGGAGGCTGATCAGAGTCAGGAGTTGGCGATGCCGGGGGTTGCGGCGTCGTCGCTGAAGGCTCCGCCGGCGGCGGCACTGCCTTGTTGTGGTCATCCTTGTCGTGGTCATCGCGGGAGTGCAGCACCAACAGCAGCGCAATCGCGCCCAACCCCGCCACGACCAGAACGATCACCACCATCACCACCCAGTTATCTGCCAGCTTGCCCTCGGGATCATCGCCGGGATGCAAACCTGTTGACGGACTTGTCGACGCCGGCACACCCGTCACCGTGCCCGCTGGCGGTGGCGGTTCAACACCTGTCGCCGAGGGCACCGACGCGGTCGGCGCTGACGACGACGGGGCCACCGAAAAAGCGACCTGGCCCGTGATCGGATGTCCGTCCGCAGAGACCACCCGGTAATTCACGGTGTAGGCACCCGAACCCAGAGCGGTTTGCACCTTGACACTGACCTGCGCTCCGGTGACCGCCGGGGCAGATACCTGCACCGGCTCGCCCTCAGTGCTCAGGACCGCTACCTCGGCAAAATTTTTGGAGATGGACTGGTTGAACACCAAATCAATCGTTGCCGGAGCCTGTTCCAGGACCGCCCCATCGGTCGGGGTCGACGATGTCAGCGCACTATGCGCCGACGCCTGCCCCACACCCAGCAGCAACGTGCCCACTGCGGCGAGCGCGGCAATCGCGACCAGCCTTCCTACAGTCACCAGCCATGACGCGCGTCCAGATTCGTGTTGTCCCACGCCGCGAAACTACTATACGAAGTAGTAGTTAGCCGAAGGCGGTACACCCTCAGGCCTCGCTGCGGTGGGGGTCTGCGCATAGCTCAGTGACGCTCTCTGATCTGATGAACTCCCCTGTTTCCGGTAGGTCACCGCCCACGTCGCCCGTGGGGCGCACACTGAAGCGGGCGAGGAGTTCTCTTCGTTGGCTATCAACGGACAGGACCCCATGGACGGCGATGAGGTTCGCGCGGCCCTCGAGGTCAGTTGCACGATCGCAGTCGCCGTCGGCATGCTGATGGAATACAACAACGCGTCCTCCACCGAAGGCCTCGAGCTGCTGCACGCCATGGCGATTAGTTCGAAGATCAGCGTGCCCGACGCAGCGTGGGTGGTCATGACCACGGCCCCGATGGGCCGCCCCTGACGTGAGCAATACTGGGCTTTACCTATGCCGCTCCGATCACTTTCACCACCACCGTCATGCCACTGGTCCAACGCGGTTCTGCGCCAACATGATGCCGAGGAGGCGAACGGGCATGCCGGGTCAACAGAACGTGACTGCGCTCGTAGGTACTCCTCAGATCGCGGACTGCTAGATGTGTTTGCTCACGCGGAGGCTATGGCTTCCAATGCGGCGATAGTGGCCGAGAGTTTGGCGGACGCATCGGTGGCCACCGGCGCAAGTTCGGCGACCCCGGAGACCTCGACCATCAGGTCGGGATTCATCGCTTCGACGACCGAGTTCGATGGATTGGTGGGGTCGGTGCGGACCACGACGTTGCAGGGCAACAGCAGGCCGATCTGCCGGCTGACCCCCAGTGCGCGATGGGCCAAAGATGGATTACAGGCGCCCAGGATCAGGTAATTTTCCATGTCCACATCGATCTTTGTTTTCAGAGTGTCTTTGACGTTGATCTCGGTGAGGATCCCAAAACCTTGGTCGGACAGTGCGGCGCGGGTTCGTGCGACTGCCTCGTCGAACGGGAGGCTGAGAACGGTGGAGATGGACAGTGCCATAATAGTTTTCCTTCCGGGCGGGGTGTACTTGATCGGATTCAGCGGAGTTCGGTGCAGCGTGGCAGTCCCAGGCGGTGCATCAGCAGGCTGGCCGGGCACCAGCCAACAGCGGCGAAGAGCAGCAGGTTCACCGCTACGAAGGCGGTCAGCAGCAGCCACCAGGTCGACAATCCAGTAGCCAGGGCCAGGCTCACGAGAATCATGAATCCTGCCAGAAGTGGCACTGCTCGGTCGACCGTCCACCTAGCGGAAGTTGTTCGAGTGTTCATCGGGTAGAGGCCTTTCTGGTGGGTGCTTAGTGGGAAAACGAGATCGCGGGCAAGACCTTTCGAAGCCAGATCGGTGACCACCATGCTGCCCGCCCGGTCAGGCGTAGCAGAGCCGGTAGGAGCATCAGCCTGATCAGGACTGCGTCGAGCAGAACGGCAACACCGAGGATGATGCCCATCTCTTTGGGCGGCAACGGGTCCGCCAGTGCGAAGGTGAAGAACACCGCGACCATCACCGCTGCCGCGGCGAAGATGATGCGTCCCGAATGCGCCATGCCGTCGATCTGCGCAGTATCGGCATCGCCGGTGCGTTCAAAGTGTTCTTTGGCCGTGGCGAGCAGGAAGACGGTGTAGTCCATGGCAATCGCGAAAATCATGGCGAAGAAGAACACCGGCCCCCAACCGTCGAGGAAACCTTGCGGAGTGAATCCGAGCAGTCCGGACAAGTGTCCGTCCTGAAAGATCAGCTTGGCGACACCGAACGCTGCTCCGGTCGACAGGAGGCTGACGACGGTGCCGATCAGCGCAATCAGCGGGGCTTGCAGTGAGACCAACAGCAAGGTGAACCCGAGAACCAGGATGATGCCGACAATCAGCGGGAAGTAGTCGTTGAGGGCCTGTTGCAAATCAACGTTCTCGGCCGGCGCACCGCCGACCAGCGCATCAGCGGGCAGAACGTTGCGGAGGTCATCGACGATGGTGCCGAGCTCGGCATCGGAGGGATCAACCGCAGGCAGTGCTTGCATCAACACGTAGTTGGTGCCGTCGAGCGCCGGTAGCGGAGGGGTGATCATGCTGATGCCAGGGGTTTGTGCCGCCGTCGTGGCAGCCTGCTGCGCCTGTGCCGAGGGGGTCACGATCTGGAGCATGCCAGGAGCACCGTCCCCCATCTGCTGCTGAACCAGTTCATAACCCTGACGCACTGGTGCCTCCTCGGGGACCACCGAGATCGACGGCATAGCCACTTTGAGGCCGATGACCGGAATAGCCAGCGCGATCAACACCGCCAGCGAGCCGATCGCGAACGGCCACGGGTGGTTGTGCAAGATCGTGCCCCACCGTTCGAACAACGGCGAACGATGTTGCTGGCGTTGGGCGTACGGGAGCGAAGCAGCGTTCACCTTCGGACCCAGTGCGCCTAGGGTGGCCGGGAGCAACGTCAACGTAGCCGCGAGAACAAAGGTCACCGCGAGCATGATGCCCACAGCCATCGTCCGCACCGCCGGAGCCGGCACCAACAACACCGCCGATAAACTCACCAACACGGTCAAGCCCGACAGCACCACAGCTTTACCGGCGGTATCCATCGTTTCGGCGACCGCATGGGCCTTGCTGGTGTGATGTCTGAGAGCGTCCCGGAATCGGGAGACGATGAACAGTGCATAATCGATGCCCAACGCGAGGGCGAACATCATCGCAAAGTTCATGGCCCACACCGAGATCGGCGTCACCTGATTGAGCACAACGAGGCCACCGGCCGACGCGATCAGACCCGCGATGGTGAGCAGCAACGGCAGCCCCGCGGCCACAAGCGAACCGAAAGCCAAGACCATGATCGCCAGAGTGACCGGCCACGAGAACAATTCGGCCTTGATCATCGCGTCATGGTTGGCCTTATTGAAATCGCTCCACAAGGCCGAGGCCCCTGTGGGATACACATCGACACCATCGCCGGACAGTCCGGTGAGCTCCGCCTTGACCTCGTCGACAGCCCGCACCATGTCGTCGGTGTTCGCATTCGCGCCGGCGATCAAGATGCCGGTGTGCTGATCCGGACTGATCGTCATCCCCGGTTGTGGGGGCACCACCGCTCCGAAGCGGGAGTCACCGCCGAACACCGCTGTCGCATCCGAGATCGTTTCTTGCATCACCGGGCTGTTGATGGTGTCGCGGTCAGAATGGATGACGACCTGCACCGCAGCCGACGAGTTCCCGCCGAAGTGCTGCTGCGCCAGCTCCCGCACCTGCACGGACTCAGACCCGTTGGCCTGCCATCCGGCACCGGCCAAGGAAGAAAACACCGACGGCGCGGCCGCCCCGAGACCGACGAGCACCAACAACCAGACACCGAAGACCCAGCGCGATCGCCCAGCCATCGCCGCACCCCACCGGCCCAGCAGACCAGGCGCTGAGCTCGGTGGCGAACTGGGCTCTTGTTCGGTGGTCGAGATGCCGGGCATGGAGACGATCCTTCTTTCTAGGTGAAGACTTAATACCCCCTGGGGTATGTACGCCAGCCCGACGGTACCCCCCGGGGTATCATTGGGTCAACCCTCGATCGGACCGCGTTCCCATACCCCCTGGGGTACCCTGACAGTTGTTACACAGACAGAGAGGCATGACCGGTGACCGGTGACGAAGAATCAATGGCGGCCGTACTGAACCGACTCCGCCGGGCGCAGGGACAACTCTCCGGGGTGATCGCGATGATCGAAGCAGGCCGCGACTGCAAAGACGTCGTCACCCAACTGGCTGCAGTGTCCCGAGCTCTCGACCGCGCCGGTTTCAAGATTGTCGCCTCAGGAATGCGCCAATGCATCAACGGCGCCGACGGCGACCAGGCGCCCTTGACCGAAGCCGAACTGGAGAAACTATTCCTAGCCCTAGCCTGACACCCTTACCAAACATCAGAGCTGTTGTGCGGACCAAGATACGAAGTCCTCGGACGGACTCACCTATCGACAGCGGGCCGCAAGAAGGCAATAGTCAGCAGTACGATCACCGCATCCGCCTATGCGCGATCCACACAATCGCCAACCGCTGCGGCCTCAACACACTACCCGTGGCGCAGAACGCATTTCAGCACCGACCAGGCCCGTTCGGCGTGGACGATGACCGGTTACACGCTCGCCCTGGCCGCGCGGTCATCCCGCTGTCGAGCTGGCCGCCGCACGTTTCGGCACCAAGAAGGTTTAGTTTCGGCACCAAGAAGGTCTATCTGACATCGCTGGTGCTGTTCGTCCTGGGCTCGGTCACCAACCGAGAGCTGACCTGAAACACGCACACGTGTCCGTTGCAGTAGAGACCGTGCGACCGTTCCTTTCACCACTACGCCGACAGTGACGTCGTACTGGGTTTCGGGACCAGCCCCGACAGAGAGCGCGGCGACCGTTACGGGAGTGTCCGATTAACGGTGGATCCGACCTTGATGTCGGTTAGTTACCGTTCGGGGTGATGCGTCCTTCGAAGGTGATCGCGAACGCATTCAGCGCGGGCTTCCACCTCATTGCCCATCGTGCCTTACCTTTCCCTGTCGGGT
>NZ_BDAP01000014.1 GCF_001598915.1 Williamsia muralis NBRC 105860
GATGGCCGCCAGCTGAGCAAGCAGGATGCCCGGCACCGACACCGGCGCCGCGGCGAGAGCATGGTCGGCAGGTACCGATTCTTCGGCGTTGTGTGCGTGCACCCAACTGAGTGGATGGAAGCCGTCGGGCCGGACCGCGGCGAGGCGGTCGGCGACCGGCTCGATGAGCCGCTCGGCGGCATCGACGATGTTCGCGATGCTGCGGTCGAGGTCTGCGTCGATGACCAGTTCGGCAAGAATCGGCAGCCAGGGTCCACCTTGTCCCCCGAAGCTGACCGCGTACGGCTCACCTTCTCGCAGTCGGTCGATCAGGATTCCGTCGGGGCGTGCGGCCCACGCTGAGTTTTCTTCGGATCCGGTGCGGAACTGGTGAATCGTCACGAGGCTCCCTCATGTAGCTGTGGTGTTCGTCGGTCGGCGGGCGTGACACCGCGGTAGGTCTTCGTCGGCCACTCGATGTCTGTGGCGGCGCGTGGACGTCTGGAGTCCACCCGTTGGCGGTCGCGGTGATCCGATTCTCGAATCACGCTGCGACGCACTCCTTTTCATCCCTGGACGCACGGCGTCGATGCCGCGGTCTCCTGATGCGCACGATGACCATGTTTGCACACGAAAATGAGGTTTTCCTCATGTTTCAATGTGACCCGTGGGTATACCGGCGAGTAACCCCCGAGGCCGCCACATCGCCGCTTCCGCCCCTTTGTGCCGACCTGCCGCCAAACACCTGCTCAGACGCCCCGAACGAGCGCTCACCCGGGCGCTGAGCAGCCAATTCGAGTCGTTATTGAATTGTTACAATCGAATTGGCCGACTCTTGCGCGCCCACTAGGCTTGGCGCATGAACGAGTGCATCTTCTGCGCCATCGTCGCCAGGACGTCCCCGGCCCACGTCGTCTACGAGGACCCCGAGATCTTGGGGTTCCTCGACATCCGCCCGGTCCGCCCCGGCCACACTCTGCTGGTGCCCAAGCGCCACGCCGCCGACCTCTCAGAACTCGAACCCGAACAGGGCGCCAGACTGTTCCGGGCCGGTCAGCTCGTGGCAGCCGCTCAGCGAGCATCCGCGATTGCCGCCGACGGCGTGAATTTGCTGGTCAACGATGGTCGCGCCGCATTCCAGACCGTGTTCCACTCACATCTGCATGTCGTCCCGAGGCATTACGGCGACAAGTTGACCTTGGCAAAAGGCCTCCTGACCAGGCGGGACAATGATCTGCCCGGGACTGCGGCCATCCTGCGGGCAGAACTGAAAGACCACGCCGCCGATGAGTGACCTCCACCTGAACAGTGATCTGGTGGCGTTGGTGCAAGGCGCCGAATGGGTGACCGTGTGCTCCGGTGCGGGGATGTCCGCAGAGAGTGATGTACCGACGTTTCGCGACGCCGAAACGGGACTCTGGGAGCGTTTCGACCCGACTACGCTGGCTACCCCGGAAGCGTGGTCGGACGACCCAGCTCTCGTGTGGGCCTGGTACCAATGGCGCGCTCATCTCGTGCGGCGTGCGTTTCCCAACCCCGGGCATCATGCGGTGGCCGAGTGGGCGCGGCGCAGAACGGTGATGGTGGTCACCCAGAACGTCGACGACCTACACGAACGGGCCGGCAGCGAAGTGACCGCCCATCTGCATGGCAGCCTCTTCGAACCCCGGTGCTCGCATTGTGGACTGCCCTACGCCGGAACCGACGCCGATCCTGACAGCGCCACCGAGTCCCTTCGGGTGGAACCGCCCATCTGCCCCAATTGCCTCTCCCCTGTCCGACCGGGAGTGGTCTGGTTCGGCGAGTCGCTGCCCCAGGACGCGTGGGAGCGTGCCGCAGACGCGAGCGCCGGTTGCGATCTCCTCATCGTGGTGGGCACGTCGAACATGGTGTATCCGGCAGCATCACTCCCGGAACGCGCACTGGCCGCGGGAATACCGGTGATCGAGATCAACCCTGAGCCAACGCCGTTGAGCCGCAACGTCACCCATTTCCTTCAGACCACCGCGGCGGTCGGGCTGCCCGCGCTACTGAACGTGATCGCAGACGACGCCTAGTCCGCGCCGGACAAGGTCACCGGAGTCCAGGGCTCAGCAGACTCCTGGCCCGCCAAGTCCGGACCGACCGAGTTCGGCTGCACCCCTCGCCGTTCGAGCTCGTCCCACAGACCGTCGAGGGCATGTATCGGGTCGAGCAGGTACTCCGACTCGCGAACCCTCCAGAAACGCCATCCGCACCGGCGGAGCTCGCGTTCACGTTCCATGTCTGCGCGGGCCTGCTCCGGGGTGCTGGTGAACTCGTCGCCGTCGCACTCCACGGCCAGCCGTGCGTCGCTACCGGTGACCACCAGATCGATCGTCCGGTTGTTCACCACCACCTTGGGGTTCACGTAGTACCCGCGATCCACCAGTTCGACAAAGATCTGCTGCTCGAACAGCGAATCGAACGGTTCGGTACGAGAGGTGGTGCTGACGTTGGCCGGGACCGGATCCACCAGCGCGCCTTCGGTTTTCTGCATGTAGGTCAGCAGCGAGTACCGGAGATCGTTGCTCTTGAGGTCATCGGGTTGCACAGAATGCACAAGCCAGAGTTGCTCCATGGCCCGTGACGCCGCGACGTTGATGCGTCGCTGGGATTCGCTGCGCGTCAACGCGTTCACGTTGGTGTCGGGACAGACCACCATCGACAAGAAGATGACGTGCCGTTCGTCGCCCTGGAAGTCCGGGGGTGTTCCGACGCGCAGATTGCGGTCACGCCAGACCTGCGGATCCAGCGCCTCACGAAGGGCCTGCGAGATCAGCTCCACCTGACGTTGGCCCTGCAGCACCACCACCCCGAATGACATCCCGTCGTACCGCGGGTCCTCGATGCATCCGGCCAGCAGTCCTACCAATGCACCGGCCTCGTCGGCATTGACCAGCGAGGAGTTCGATCCCGAACTGCGTGCGCCTTCGACGAAGTGGGTACGCAACGGCGCCAGACGGTCCGCACCGAATTGACGTACCGGGATCAGTGGCGAATCGGGGTAGAACTGCCGGCTGGAGAACTCGATGATCTCGGGCATCGACCGGAAGTGTTCGCGAAGCCGCACCACGTGTCCGAATCGCGTCCGGAGCATCGAGAACAGACTCGACCGCGGCGTGAGGCTGTCCCGCATGTATTGCGGGATGTCCGGCAGGTAGGTGTCGAGTTTGGTGAACACCTCGTCCATCCCGGATCCGCCGAAACCTCCGGGTGCACATTGGCGGTCGTCGCCCACCACGATCACCCGTGGCGCCAGCCACAGCAGGAACAGACTCGAAATGTCCGCCTGGCTCGCTTCGTCCACGATCACCACGTCGAACGAATTCTGCGCCGGCGCAACGGAACTGAGCACCTGAGAAATCGGCATGATCCACGCCGGGACTGCGGTCTGTGCCTGCGCCATGGCGGATCGGGCCGCGAGCCTGAACCGCTCGGCGTGCTTGCCCGAACCCTTGCCGATGTTGGTGATGTGGTCGCGGTAGGACTGCAGTGCCTGCACCTGACTCACCGTCATGTGCTCGAGACATTCGCGCCAGGCACAGGCGGCGGCGAGCCGGGCGGTGAAGTGGGTGATGTCTGCCTCGACCTCGTCGAGGTCGGCTTCGAGCCGCGTCTCCCGTTGGGGGTCGCTGCGGTCCTGCGCCCATTGATAGGCCCGTCGCCACGACCACGCGGCGTCCAGCTCAGCCAGTCGCTCGTCCCAGACCGGGTCGTCTGCTGTTTCCTCGAGAAGCTTCACCAGAGCGGGCGCCTTCTGCTTGAGCCGAAGCTCCAGCAGATCCAGCGCGCCCTGGCTTTCCCGCTCGGCACTTGCGGTGTGCCAGGCGCGACGGGTTTCCAGGATGGCGTCGGGGTCGGCGGCACGCACCGCAGCCAGAAGCGCATCGCCTTCAGGCGAGGGGCCCTTCTCGATCTCGGTGGAGAGCGCGCGGGCGATGTCGTCGAGTTCGCGACGGGCCAACGTGCCGTCGTTGGCGGCAGCGATGGCACCGGCCTGCCGGGCGACCTCCTCGACTTCGTCGATGCTCTTCGGTCGCGGACCCCCGGGACTGATCGCGTTGAGTTCCCGGACCAATTGGTCGCGGCCGGTGAGCAATTCGGACACCCAGGCGAGCTGACCGTCGAGCTGTACCAGTCGGCCGAGCTGAACCGAGCGGGTGCCGGTGGTGTCCATCGGTACGTTCACCTCGGCCAGGATCGCCTGGACGCGTGCGACGGCGTCCAGTACACCGAGGTGGTCGGCGACCAGGCGCATCGACGTGGCGTCGGTCGGAGGCCGGCCGTCCACCAGATACTGTCCCGGCAGCTCTTCGACCGCTTTCTGCTCGGGTGCCTTCCGGAAGCGACCGCGCCACTGACCACCCGCATCGAGGTAGTCGGCAGCTTTCTCGAACACCAACGAGTCACCGGTGTTCGCGCCCGTCGCCTCGACCGTGTGGGTGCCGATCCTCTTGTCGCGCTCGGTCGCGTCGTCGATCACCTCGGACAGCGCCGTCACCCTGTTCCACAGGTACGACGCCTCGCCAGAGAGCAGCCGTTGCGCCATCTGCTGCAGATGCGGCGGGAAGGTGCGCACCTCACGGACGGCGGCGCCGAGCCGGTCACACCGAGTCTTCACCCGGAGCAGCCGGGCGCTGTCGACGTCGGCGAGAATTGCCAGAAGCGAACCGCTGCCGACCATTTGCTCCGACGGACGGTCACGAACGCGCGTGCAGATCCGTTCGAGCTCTACGGTGTCGGGCAGCACGTCGTCGAGCTCGGGCA
This sequence comes from Williamsia muralis NBRC 105860, assembly GCF_001598915.1. GTDB lineage: Bacteria > Actinomycetota > Actinomycetes > Mycobacteriales > Mycobacteriaceae > Williamsia > Williamsia muralis. Next base: position 4,768 of record NZ_BDAP01000014.1, read on the forward strand.
GATGCTGGGCCAGTCGGTCAGACCAATTCTTGCCACGCTTGCGGAGGAGGTCCAACAGCCGTTCGAACTCGCTCGGTTCCAGTGGCGAGATGGCGCTGTGCAATGGCCCGGGAAGCCAATCGTATTCCGCGGCAACGTCATTGCACTGACGGACGATCTCGGCCGCCGTCCCGCTGTACCCAGCGGCAACCCACTCGTGCTTCTCTGTCTCCGACTCGCGCAATTGCCAGATCTCGCGAAGGATCTGCTCCCGCTTGGCCCGCGCCTGATCCCGTTTGGACCGCACGTTCTTGATCTCGCTCGTCGCGACCCGGGACTGGAAACTGCCCTTGCGGTTCGCGATTGCTTCCACGCTGTCGATGAGCGACTGCGAACCGTCCTTGGTCACGTCGGTGATCGACACCGCGAGTTCCTGCAATTCGGCGGGCAGTTTGTCCCGCAAGACATGCAGCGCCTGAGCCTTTTCCGAGACCACCAACACGCGCTGCCCTTTGGCCAGCAGCGCAGACATCAGGTTGGCGATCGTGTGGGTCTTGCCGGTGCCGGGTGGGCCCTCGACCACAACACCACTGTCGAGTCCCAGCTGGGCCAGGATGTCTCGTTGCTCGACGTTCGACGGCAACGGGTACAGAGCGTCCTCGACCAGTTCCTCAGCCGACATCGCGCCGCTCTCGTGCAATCGCAGCACACGCTCGGAGGCTTCGACAGGCTCGACCAGTTGCGCCAGGCCGATCGGGATGTCGTTCTTTTCGTCGCGAACGGCGGCCATCATGGCCTCGTAGTAGTCGAGCAGCCGTGCTGAGCCACGGCGGCGCAGCACCAGGGCCGGCGCGAGGTCGACCGACGCCGACGCCGGGTCGTCGACCACCGCGCGACGCCACTTGGTGAAGAACTTGTCGATGGAATCGGCGACCGGGGACCGCGTGGTTGCGAGTTGCTCGGCCAGATCGGCCGAACCAGCCAGGTCAAAACCGTCGACACCGGTGAGAAGATGTCCCGCGTGCAACTCGGGTTGCGATTCGCCTGCGAGTGTCACACGGATGATGCCCGCGGCGTGATCGTGTTCGGCGACGACCGCCTGGGTGACAAGGTGCTCCCGGATCGATACCGGCGACTGCACGGTGAGCAGTCCGGACGCGATGACCAGTTCGAGCGACTCGGGGCGTTCGGCGAGCTCGTCGATGGCCTGGGCCAGCGCGTCGTATCCGCTGCTCTGCAGGGTGTTGTCGCGAGCGAGTTCCACGATCACCTGGCCGACTGCGGCGTCACGGATGATCGGGATGTTGTGGTCGTCTCCGAGCCAGACCGTCGCAGCATGGTCCGACACATCACGGATGACCGTGGATTTGGCGCGAATCAGCTCGTGCAGGAACTGCAGCAGGCGCAGCACTCGCGCACGCCGGTCGTCGCCGGGCACCGATTCGGTCATCACGTCCTCGAGTTCAGCCTCAGGTTGACACTCTTGTTCACGTGAACGCTACCCGTTGCGGCCACGAGCTTCACAATTTGAGCGTCGTTTGCCCCGGACAGATCTCGGTGGCATGTAAAGCGAACGGTCAGCGCGGGAGGGCTGACTGCAGCGCCCTGAATCCACCGTCGACGTAGTGGACGTTGGTGTACCCCATCGCGGCGATCTGCTGCGCGATGCGGGCAGCTTGGGAATTGACCGAGACCACATCGATTTCGGTGTCCAGCCCGCGGATGGCAGGTATTCGCTTGTCGGAGTCGGGACTGAATGCGGTGGCGAGCTCGCTCGGTTCCACCACCACAGCTCCGGGCAGACTGCCCTGGTGCCGGACCACCTGAGGCCGCATGTCGACTACAACTGCTTCGCCGCGATCACGATGCTCGGCCGCTTCTTGTGCCGAGATCGGATCAGCCATCGCTACTGGACTCATCACCGTTTCCTAATGCTTTCTGCTTCTCGTCCCTCTGGTACGTCGCCGCCCGCAACGCAGGCGTTACGAGAGCGTGGCCGGGAATTGAACACGATTCCCGCAGAGGTCATGCCGATGCCGGATATTACTGGCCGTCGACGTGATGTTCCAGTCGAGATTTGCGCAGCTCACAGGTCATGGTGTAGGCGAGTGAGACAAGCAGGTCAGGCGTGTGATCAGCAAGTATCAGGGCCGAGCGCGGCCGGCGACCTTCTGCGATCCGCGACGGTCACGGCTGAACGACTTTCCACTGCCGCCACGCGCGGAGGACGAGGAAGAACGTTGCTGACGCGGTGCGCCGTCGTCCTTCTTGATGCCGATGGGCACCCCGCTGATCCGCGTGCCGCGAAGCCGTGTCAGCGTCTCGCGATCCAGGTTGCGGGGCAGTTCGACGAGTGAGTGGTCGTTGCGGATGCTGATGTGACCGAAGTCGCCGCGGGACAAGCCGCCCTCGTTGGCGATGGCGCCCACGATCGCTCCCGGGGTCACGTTGTTCTGGCGGCCGACTGCGAGCCGATACGTCGCGAACTCCACGTCACCGCCGCGACCGGAGCGCTCTGAACGCTCCTTGCGGTCGCGTTCCTTGCGCTCGCCTGCGGGCGGATCCGGCGACATCAGGAACCCGCCGTCCCGCGTCTCGAGAGCCAACGCGGCGGCGATGTCGGCCATCGTCACGTCGTTCTCGCGGGCGTAGTCCTCGATCAGCTTGCGGAAGAGGTCGAGGTTGTCCGAACTCAGATTCTGGGTGATCGATTCGGCGAACTTGGTGACCCGCTGCGCGTTGACATCGTCCACGCTGGGCAACCCGATCTCGTCGAGTGGCTGACGGGTGGCCTTCTCGATGGCCCGGAGCAGATGCCGCTCACGGGGCGAGACGAACAACAGTGCAGTGCCCGATCGACCCGCCCGGCCGGTGCGCCCGATCCGGTGCACGTACGCCTCGGTGTCGTGCGGGATGTCGTAGTTCAGGACGTGCGAGATCCGGTCGACGTCGAGACCGCGCGCAGCCACGTCGGTGGCGACGAGGATGTCGACCTGCCCGTTCTTCAGCTGCGCGATGGTGCGCTCACGCTGCGCCTGGGCGATGTCGCCGTTGATGGCAGCTGCGGAGAACCCACGCGACCGCAGCCGCTCGGCCAGGTCTTCGGTGGCTTGCTTGGTGCGTACGAACACGATCATCGCGTCGAACTGCTCGACCTCGAGGACACGGGTCAGCGCGTCCAATTTGCGCTGGTGAGAGACCTGGAGATACCGCTGCGTGATGTTCGACGCGGTACCGGTCTTGGCCTTCATCGTGACCTCGACCGGGTTCTTGAGGTACTTCTGCGACAGCCGGCCGATCGTCTTCGGCATGGTGGCCGAGAACAACGCCACCTGCTTGGACTCCGGCGTATCGCGCAGGATGCGCTCGACGTCTTCGGCGAAACCCATGTTCAGCATCTCGTCGGCCTCGTCGAGGACGAGGTAGTCCAACTCGGAGATGTCGAGGGTGCCCTTGTCGAGGTGGTCGATGACACGGCCAGGCGTTCCGACGATGATCTGTGCGCCACGGCGAAGTCCCGACAGCTGCACGGTGTAGCTCTGACCGCCATAGATCGGCAGCACCTTCACACCGGGCAGATGTGCCGAGTAGCGGCCGAACGCCTCGGCCACCTGCAGCGCGAGTTCACGCGTCGGAGCCAGGATGAGTGCCTTCGGCTTACGCGCCGATGAGTCGATGCCCGAAAGGATCGGGACGGCGAATGCGGCGGTCTTGCCGGTGCCGGTCTGCGCCAGACCGACCACGTCGCGACCTTCGAGCAGAGGCGGGATGGTTGCCGCCTGGATCGGAGAGGGGGTCTCGTAGCCCACGTCCGTGAGTGCCTGCAACACTCGGGGATCCATCCCGAGGTCGGCGAACGTAACGGTGTCTTCGCTTAAAAGGGCCGCGTCACGCACGGGGGGCCCATCAATACTGTCTGTCATTACTACCTACTGTAGCCGTGAACAGCTCAAATCCGTTATTCGCAGGACAAAACCCCGCCGCAGGGGAATCGCTGTCAGGGTGCCCTACTGACGAGTAGGTTCGAAAGGTAACCTAACCCACAGTTGACGGGTTCCGAGTGCCTCGGTTACCCGCCTCTCCGACACTCCCCTGCCGCAGGAGGCCCTTGTGCAAGAAGTTTCAGTGCCGTCCGACTTCGTCGTTCCGGAAAAGGCGTCCATCGTTGACTCGATGTTGCGGCACCGCGACGAGTCACCGACCAAGGGGCTGTTCAAGCGTCGCGGTGACGACGGCTCCTGGACTCCGATCACCACAAAGGAGTTCGCGGACCTGGTGGACAAGGTCGCCAAGGGTCTGATCGCGTCCGGCATCAAGCACGGCGACCGGGTCTCGATCTGCTCGGCCACCCGCTACGAGTGGACAGTCCTCGACTACGCCGTGTGGCGCGCCGCGGGAACCACGGTCGCCATCTACGAGACCTCCGCCCCCTCGCAGGTGCAGTACATCGTGGAGAACTCCGAGACCTCCTTGCTGTTGGTCGAGACGCCTGCCCAGAAGCAGCAACACAGCTCCGTACTCGCCGACAGTGCCGACCTCAAAGAGATCCTGGTGATCGACGAAGGCGCCATCGACGAGCTCGTTCGCCGTGGCGAATCCGTTGACGATTCCGAACTCGATCAGCGTCTCGCCAACACCCTGTCGAGCGACATCGCCACTCTGGTCTACACATCCGGAACCACGGGCAAGCCCAAGGGCGTCGCACTCACCCACGCGAACTTCCTGCACGAATGCCACGGCGTGCGTGTCACGCTCGGCGACCTGATGTCCGAAGGCAGTTCGACCCTGCTGTTCCTGCCGCTCGCGCACGTGTTCGCCCGGATCATCTCGGTCGCCTCGATCGTGCACCTCGTTCAGCTCGGCCACACCACCGTGGGGCCGACGCTCCTCGATGATCTCGCGGCCTTCAAGCCCAGCTACCTCCTGTCGGTCCCCCGCGTATTCGAAAAGGTGTACAACAGCGCCAAGCAGAAGGCCGAGGACGGCGGCAAGGGCAAGATCTTCGGGGCTGCCACCGACACCGCCATCGAATACTCGAAGGCACTGGAGAACGGCGGAGCCGGGCTGGTCCTCAAGGCCAAGCACAAGGTCTTCGATGTGCTCGTCTATTCCAAGCTCCGCGCGGCGCTCGGTGGCGAGTGCACAAGCGCGGTGTCCGGCGGCGCCGCACTCGGCGCCCGACTCGGCCACTTCTTCCGTGGCATCGGGATCCCCATCTACGAGGGCTACGGCCTGAGTGAGACCACCGCCGCCGTCACGGTCAATGCCGAAGGCGCACAACGCATCGGAACAGTCGGCCGTCCGGTGTACGGACAATCGGTCGCCATTGCCGACGACGGCGAGGTGCTACTCAAGGGCCCAGTGGTCTTCGGTGGGTACTGGAAGAACGAGCAGGCCACGGCCGAGGCAATCAAGGATGGCTGGTTCCACACCGGTGATATCGGGACGCTTGATGACGGCTACCTGTCGATCACCGGCCGCAAGAAGGAACTCATCGTCACGGCCGGCGGCAAGAACGTCTCCCCCGCGCAGATGGAAGATGCGATCCGCGCGCATCCGCTGGTCAGTCAGGCGCTGGTCGTCGGTGACAACAAGCCCTTCATCGCCGCTCTGGTCACCCTTGACCCCGAAGCATTGCCCGGTTGGCTCGAGCGCAACAACCTCCCCGCCGACACCGCGGTCGCGGATCTCGTCGACAACAAGACGTTGATCGCCGATATCGATGTGGCCATCAAGACCGCAAACGATCAGGTGTCAAAGGCCGAGGCCATCAAGAAGTTCCGGATCATCGAGAACGACTTCACCATCGAGACGGGCGAGTTGACGCCCACCCTCAAGCTCAAGCGCAACGTCATCCATGACTCCCACGCCGACGAGATCGAGGGCCTCTACACCAAGTAGCGGCAGCAACAACCACGCGAGCGGTTGGCACCTACAGGTGCCAACCGCTCGTTTGTTTTTCCGGAAGTTATGCGGACTGCTCTGGCAGCCGGGGTTACGTGTCGACGGCTACTTCAGGATGAGCACCAGTACGACAACCGCCAAGATCGCGGCGAGGATGAGCCACTCCCACTTGTCGCCGCCGTTCTTGTCTCCACTGTTCTTCCGTTCGGGCTCAGGTCTGTTGAGTGCACGGAATCCACTCGTCCATGGCGGCGGGGGCGGAAACGGACTCACAACAAACACCTTTCGAAGACTGCACTTTTTGGTCTGTGGGGCAAACGATCCGTGCCGGCGGTTTCGTTCCCGGTGGCGATCGACGTCACACCACAGTCTTGGCCGGCGCCCGGTGCTCAATCCGCGGCAGTCACGACCTGGCCGAAAGATGTTGTCGCTGTGGGACACATCAGTGGAGCTGCCCGCGTGGGTCGAGTTGCATCGTGTCGTTGTCTGCGAGAGACAACGCGGACCCGACCGCCGACGCCACGGCAGTCAGGCCGTCGCGCGAAGTCGCCCAACTCGCCTCGTAGGGTTGGCGGCTCAGCAGCGCGACCACGAATCTGTGATCGGGTCCGACGAACCCGGCGCTGTGGAGGTAGGCAGTCTGCTCGAAGCAACACATCCACCCCTGCTTGACCACAGGCGCATCCGCCGCGCCGATTGCGAGCAGACCGAAGTCTTGAGAGAAGCCGTCGGCAGCCACCCCCGGCGCCGATGCCAGCGCACCCAGGATCAACTGACGGTCCGGCTCCGGCAATTTCGATACATGCGCGTAGATCCGAACGACATCGGCAGCCGACGTGACCATCTCGCCCCAGTACGAAGCATCCTGCGGTGGTTGGGTTTCGGTGAGTCCGAGCCGTTCACTCACCCGCGACACCGCGCCTTGCCCGTCGAACCGTGTCCACAGTTCGTTCATCGCGACGTCATCGCTGAGACCGAGTGCGCGCTCGATCAGAGCGACATCCGAGTCGGCCACAGGCAATTGTTCAGCACGGCGACGTTCGACGATGTCGACCACCACAACCAACTTCGTGAGCGACGCCGCATACATCGGCGTGGCACTGGCCGAACCCGACGACTCCCCGGTGCCGGTGTCCAGTACCGCCATTCCCAAGTCGAGCCCCGGCCGGGCCATCGCAACGGTTTCGGCAGCCGCCACCGCCCTGCCGACGAAGCCGCCGACCACACTGCGGCGGTCAGCAGATCCAGCCGGCGTATGGTCGTCCACGTCCCGTGCACTGCCCACACCACACACAAACGCACCGACAGATGCCGTCAGAACCAGTTGCACAGCGATCATCGCGACCGCGACGACTATGCGAACGGGCCGCGTGGAGGTCAGGGACGACGGACGCGCAGACATACTGGACTCCAGCGTCCTCGGGTTCGGCCAAGCTCGCCACCCGCGACGACTGTGCTCACGTATCACGTTCGCCGGCAACCCCTTCCGCCGGTCGAAGCGCCCATCCAGGAACCCAATGGGTCACCTTCTCCTCTCTCCCCTTGGCCGGGATGGTGTAGGTGACCTTGCCGAACCATTCGCCCCATTCGGTCATGCCCCACTCGGTGAGCACTCCCATCGTCTTCTTCCGGAATTGGAGTCCATCAGGGTGATAGGACCCCGAGTGGTGGGGTTGGTAGGCGTACAGCGTGATCAGGTCAACCGTCACCGCCATATGCCCGACCCCCACAAAGGCCGGACGGCGCGGTTGCCCGCTGTCTCCTCCGATTCCGGCCGTCTTCATGGTTCGACCATACGTTCGAATCGGTGCTAGTCTCAAGCCCGGCGGGGCGGTCACCTGTGGACGTGGATTTCGGACATGGAGGAGCCGCCCTGTCTATCGGCAACGGATACGCCGCGGGCCGACTCGCCGCGGATCTGCGTTCAGTCACGCGGCTGTCGCCGACGTTGGCGTACGAAACTCCGGACAGCCGGCGCAGAGATTTGTGGTGCGCGAGGGGGACTTGAACCCCAGCTTCCATGCAGGTCGAACAGTCACTCGGCCCGTTTGCCCACATAATGCCCACGGCTGAATCCAGCCTATTGGCAACATCATCGAGGCCATCGTCGAAAAGCTCCGCGTAGACGTCGAGCGTCATCGCCACCGATGAGTGCCCCACATCTTTCTGGATCGCCTTCACATTCGCTCCCGCCTCCACGGCCAGCGATGCCGCAGTGTGGATGCGGCGTGAAGCGTGGAAGGCCGGCCGCAACGATCGACTGCTGCCACCAAACCGCGGGTGTACGGCGGCAGTGGTAGGTGCTTCCGTCCTTCGACCACAGCAACTCGTGCGGCCCTTCCCTCACACAGCGCCGAGATCCGACCCATCGGAAAGGACGGCACCGGAACGGTGCGCTCGCGGTGACTCTTCGTCGTGCCCACGATGATCATGCCGTCAACCTCGACCGCGTTGTCCCGGACGACGGGGCGCTTGCGGAGTGTGTTGACACCGCGGACGCGCAAGCCTGTTGCCTCACCCCGCCGGATGCCGGTGTAGCCCAGCGCCAGCGCCAGCACCGGCGGGTAGACGTTTAACACCGAGAAGTCCGAAATCAACTATCTGCGACGAAATTGCTGTTAGCTAGAGGCAGGGGCGCGGAAGGGCATCAGATGAGCGACCATGGCTACGTACAGAGCAACCAACGCTGCCCCGACTGTGGGGCGGTGATGCTGGCCGACGTCGCCTACCGCGACGGTTCGCCTGGTAGCGCCTCTGTAGACCGGACGGTGTGTGGCCTCGATTGCCAGGGCAGCCGATGTGGCCACCAGTTCACCAAGCGAGAATGGGCTGTACGCACCCGCCCATAACGCTGACTCCTGCGCCAGGCCTGGCGACTGGCGCTGCCTAGCTCAGTGGGTCTTTTTGAAGTCCGGAACCATCACGACGCCATCCAATCCCCTGGCTTGCGCGTGGGTTTCACGACCTGTATGTGGGTGTCGCCGTGGTGTACGGCACTGTAGAGATCGCTGCTCACGGCGACGTACCGGATCTGAGCCTCAAGCCACGCACACACACGACGCATGTCTGATGGTTCAGAGCGATCACTGGTCAATCGTCACTAGCTCGTCCTGGTTCGAGGAGGCAAAGTTCGTCCAAGTCGCAAGTCAGAACTATAACCGCGCACACCTCGACGGCAGCGACCCAGAACGCGACGAGAATGATGAGCTCAACGAAGACTGAAAGCCGGTCGCGTGCCCACATCCTGCCCACTAACGGCGCAGAAAGCGGCTCGAACACAGTCACAGCGACTCGCGCACGAAGACCGATCAACAGCAGGTGAGACACCGGAAACGGGCACTATCTGGATGTTCGAATGGTGCGCGAGGGGGGACTTGAACCCCCACGTCCGTAGACACTGGAACCTAAATCCAGCGCGTCTGCCAATTCCGCCACTCGCGCGTGCAGAGCACAGCGTACCGGCTGACCAGCGCGTTGCAGTACTTAGGTACCGTCAAGATATGGATCCCATCAAGCACCGGCATCGACCAGCACTCATCGTGCTGGTGATCGTCGCCGCGCTGGCATGTCTCGCGCTGGCGTGGTGGCAGTGGGATCGCTTCGAATCGAGCTCGGGTACCGGCCAGAACCTGGGGTACGCACTCCAGTGGCCGGCCTTCGCCATATTCGTGGTCTACGCGTATCGCCGATTTGTGGTGCTCGAGTCGGACCCCGTCGAAGTCCTGAAGCTGCAATCGAACAAGGGCATGACGGAGATTCCAGACGGAGTCCTGCCGCCTCGGCCCGCACCGGCCAGCCCCCCAGCGGACGACAGCCCTGAAAGCGATCAGCTGGCCGAATACAACCAGATACTCGCCGAACTCGCGGGTAACAACCCGCGCCAAACCGGCCCCGACCCCGACCTCGAGATGGTCGACACCGACCCGCACACGAACAACACGCAACGGAGCAATCAGTGACCGAGACCCCGGCCGAACAGACCGCGCCTGCAACCACGGCGACGCCGAGCAAGATAAAGGGCGCGTTGCTTCGGTACCGGGTGATGGCGTGGGTCACCGGCCTCTGGTTGCTGCTCCTCGTGGCCGAACTGGTCCTCAAATACGGCTTCGACGTCGATGCGCTCGACTTCGTGCCGATCGTCCACGGTTGGGTGTACTTCGTGTACCTCATCATGGCCATCGACCTCGGTATCAAGGTCCGCTGGCCTCTGGGCAAGGCCGTCTACACCCTGATCGCCGGCACCATCCCGTTCCTGTCGTTCTGGGTGGAACACAAGCGCACCCAAGAGATCAAGGCACAGTTCGGGGTCTGAGGCCCCGGCCAGGAGCGGCTAGCTCCGTGCCAGTTCCTGCAGAGCGGGCACGAGTTGTGTCAGTGCACGACCGCGGTGACTGAGCGCGTCCTTCTCGGATGCAGACAGCTCGGCCGCTGTCCGTCCGTCCGCCGCCTCGTCATCGGGTACAAAAACGGGGTCATAGCCGAAACCGTTGTCGCCCAGAGGCGCATCGATGATGCGGCCACGCCATTCGCCGCGGACCACCACCTCCCCGGTAGCCGTCACCAGTGCGCACGCGGAGACAAAGGCCCCCCCTCGGCGCTCGGCGGGTACGTCGCGCATCTGGCCGAGCAGCAGTGACGTGTTCGCCTCGTCGTCGCCGTGGCGCCCCGACCACCGGGCGGACAACACGCCGGGCATACCGCGCAGGGCATCCACCTCGATGCCCGAATCGTCTGCGATGCAGGCCAATCCGGTGGCGGCAAACCCGTCCCGAGCCTTGGCGAGGGCATTCTCTTCGAACGTGGCGCCGGTCTCGGGTGCCTCGTCGTACTCAGGCACCTCGTCCAGACCGACGACCTCCAGACCGCTGATGCCCGCACGCTCGAGGACTCGTCTGAGTTCGGCGAGCTTCTTGCTGTTGCGGCTGGCGACCAGGAGACGCTGAGCCATCAGCTACCGAAAGCCTTGCGCTTGCCGGACACCTCGGGTTCGGGCAACGTGCCGGGGTACGGCAGGGCCAGAGCCTCGCGCTGGACCTCGAAGATCTTCTCGGTACCGAGCATCGCCATGTCGAGAAGGCGGTCGAGGGTCGATCGCGGGAAGGTCGCACCTTCGCCCGTGCCCTGGATCTCGACGAGGGTGCCGGTGTCGGTGGCGACCACGTTCATGTCCACCTCGGCGCGCGAATCCTCTTCGTACGGAAGGTCGATCCGCACCCGGCCATCCACCACGCCGACACTCACCGCGGCGATCGCGCACGAGATCGGTTGGGGGTCGGCCAGCTTGCCCGCGGCGTTGAGATAGGTGACCGCGTCGCAGAGCGCGACGTACGCGCCTGTGATCGCTGCGGTGCGGGTGCCGCCGTCGGCCTGGAGCACATCACAGTCGAGGGCAATGGTGTTCTCCCCCAACGCCGCCAGGTCGATACATGCACGCAGCGACCGGCCGATCAGGCGACTGATCTCCTGGGTGCGTCCGCCGACCTTGCCCTTGACCGACTCGCGGTCGGACCGATCGTGGGTGGCAGCGGGCAACATCGCGTACTCCGCGGTCAGCCAGCCCAGTCCCGAGCCGCGCCGCCACCGCGGGACGCCCTCGGTGACGCTGGCCGTACACATTACCCGGGTCTGTCCGAATTCCACCAACACAGATCCGGCGGGGTGGTTGGTGAATCCGCGGGTGATGGTGACCTTCCGCAGTTCGTCGTCTACTCGGCCATCAGCGCGTCTACTCACACCGACACCCTATCGACACCACCTGGCACCGTGGGCGGGTGCCCGATATCTCGTCCGGGCATCCCGGCAGTTCGTCAGCCGATATCGATCTGCTCGTCGCGACGCACAACGCGGATCGGGCCGTCGTACACCTCGCGGGCCTCGGCAAGCATGTCGTCGGGCCACGTCCACGGTGGAAGATGGGTCAGGGCAAGGCTCTTGACGCCGGCCTTGGCCGCGGCCTCGCCTGCCTCCCTGCCGGACAAATGCAGGTTCGGCGGCCTGTTCTGCGGATCGTGGGTCCACGACGCCTCACAGAGGAACACATCGGCGCCCTGGGCCAGTTCGATGAGCTCATCGCACACGCCGGTGTCGCCGCTGTAGGCCAGTACCTCGCCACCTGGGCCAGTGATCCGAAGTCCGAACGTCGAAGGTGGATGGTTCACCTTCCGGGCCAGGATCCTCATCCCGCCCAGTTCGATCTCCTCCTGGTCGGTCCATGTGGACACTTCGAAGGTGTCGCTGATGTCGTCGATCTTCCCCGGGTACTCCGATGATGCAGCGCCGATCCGGGCCGCTGTTCCGGGAGGTCCGATGAGTGTTCCCCTGCCGATGGCGGGAATCGGGTTGTAGCGGCGCCACACCAGCAGACCGGGCAGATCAAGGCAATGGTCGGCGTGCAGATGGCTCAACATCACCGCGACCTCGTTGGGGTCGGCATGCTGCTGCAACGAACCCAGGACGCCGGGGCCGAAGTCCATCACCACCGGTTGGCCGCCAGGAACCGTCAGCAAATATCCGGACGCCGGCGAATCCGGGCCCGCCAAACTGCCCGAACAACCCAGCACGGTCAAACGCATGCAGCCATGCTGCCACGCCGGCTCACCTTGCCGTCGGCGGACGGTCGATCAGGCGTGTTGAACTGCGCCGATGGCCGGGCCGAGGAAACGTGTGGCCAGCCGGGCGAACATCTCGGGATCACCGGTGGCCTGAAAAACGCGGTCGGCGGGCACGTCGGAGGGTGGCCGCAAGAGGTCGGTGGATGTCAGCACCCGCAACACATCTTTGGCGGTTTCTTCCGCGCTCGAGACCAGGGTGACCTCGTCACCCACGGCCAGCTGAATGACACCCGACAGCATCGGGTAGTGCGTGCAGCCGAGCACCACCGTGTCGACTCCCGCCTGGGCCAGCGGCTCGAGGTATCCCTGGGCGAGGCCGAGAACCTGCCGACCGCTGGTGATCCCCCGTTCGACGAAGTCTACGAAGCGTGGGCAGGGCACCGAGGTGATCACCGCGTTCTGGGCAGCGGCGAAAGAGTCCTCATAGGCACGAGACGCGATGGTGGCCTCGGTGCCGATGACACCGATGCGGCCCGATCGCGTTGCCGCCACCGCACGGCGAACGGCGGGCAGCACAACCTCGATGACGGGCACGGGGTAGCGCTCGCGAGCATCACGCAGGCAGGCGGCCGATGCGGTGTTGCAGGCGATGACAAGAGCCTTGACACCGCGATCGACCAACTCGTCACCGATGGCGAGTGCATGAGCGCGGATCTGGGGAATGGTCAACGGCCCGTAGGGGCCGTTGGCGGTGTCGCCGATGTAGATGATGTTCTCGGACGGCAGCTGGTCGATCACCGCACGCGCCACGGTGAGACCGCCCACCCCCGAATCGAAGATGCCGATCGGCGCGTCCACATCCGCGCTCACAGGGCTGTGCCCCGATTGTTCCCGAAACCATTGGCGCCCACGCCGTTGGCGCCGTACGGAGTCGGCGCGGTGGCGTGATCGCGTTTACGGTCCTTCCCGGAGAGATACCACGCGGCCAGCACTCCGCCGATCGCCCCGAAGAGATGGCCCTGCCAGGAGACGCGGCCGTCGGTGGGGACCACACCCCACAGCACACCGCCGTAGACGAAGAACACCACCACGCCCAGCAAGATCTGCCAGATGTCGCGGTTGAACAAGCCGCGAACCAGGATGTAGGTGAGCCAGCCGAAGATGATGCCCGAGGCACCGACCGTGACGACATCCGCCGGCGAGAAGAGCCAGACGCCCAGACCGGACACGACCCACACGATGAGTGTGGTGACGATGAACCGCTTGGCCATCAGAACCAGGAAGCCGAGCACCATCCCGGGAATCGTGTTGGCCAGCAGGTGTTCCCACCCATCGTGCAGGAACGGCGAGAACACGATGCCCGAGAGACCGTCCGTCTCACGCGACTCGATACCCGCGCTGTCCAGGTCATGATCGCTCACCGCGTCGATCGCCTCGACGACGTACAGCAGGGCGGTCAACGCGACGATGACTACCGTGGACCGCAGCCACAACGGCCAGGAGGTTCGCTTGGCCTCGGCGGACCCGGATGGCGTGAGTCCGCCACCGGCACCGCCGTACGGGCCGAGTGATCCGGTCATGTGTCTCCGATCGATGTCCGATGATCAGGCCCAGAGATGGCCTTCGAGCCCTTCACCTGCTTCGTCGAGGCTACCTTCGTACACCCCCGTCGACAGATACTTCCATCCGGCATCGCACACGACAAAGGCGATGTCTGCGCGTTCACCGGCCTTGTCGGCCTTGCGCGCAACGCCGAGGGCAGCGTGCAGAATAGCTCCGGTCGAGATGCCGGCAAAGATTCCTTCGCTCTCGATGAGCTCCCGGACGCGGCGAACGGCGTTGTGGCTGTCGACCGAATACCGCATCGACAGGATCGTCTCGTCGTACAACTCGGGCACAAAACCCTCATCGATGTTGCGAAGTCCGTAGACCTCGTCGCCGTAACGCGGTTCGGCGGCCACGATCTGGACTTCTGGACGGGCCTCGCGCAGGTACCGTCCGACACCCATCAGAGTGCCGGTGGTGCCGAGTCCGGCAACAAAATGGGTGATTTCCGGCAGGTCGGCGACGATCTCGGGACCGGTGCCCTCGTAGTGCGCGAGCGCATTCGCAGGATTGCCGTATTGGTAGAGCATCACCCAATCGGGGTTGTCCACCGCGAGTTCCTTCGCCATCGCCACGGCCTTGTTCGACCCGCCGGCCGCGGGTGAGGAGATGATCTCCGCCCCGAACATGGTCAGCAGCTGACGTCGTTCGATCGACGTGTTCTCGGGCATCACGCAGATGAGCTTGTAGCCCTTGAGTTTTGCGGCCATCGCGAGCGAGATGCCGGTGTTGCCGCTGGTCGGTTCCAGGATGGTGTCCCCCGGCTTGAGGGCGCCGTCGGTCTCGGCCTGCTCGATCATGCGCAGCGCCGGTCGATCCTTGATCGACCCGGTCGGGTTCCGGTCCTCCAGCTTGGCCCACAGCCGGATCGCCGGCCCGCTGTCATCGGCGTGCCAGCGCGGCGACAGCCGTTGCAGCCCGATGAGCGGGGTACCACCGACAGAGTCGATCAGCGATTCGTAACGGGTCATCGAGGTACGGTCAGCCGCCGGCGACCGCGGGCAGGATGGTGACCTCATCGCCGTCCGCAACGGAGGTGTCCAGGCCGCCGGAGAAACGAACGTCCTCGTCGTTGACGTAGACGTTGACAAAGCGGTGGAGTTTGCCGGACGCGATCAGCCGGTCCTTGAGCCCCTCGTGGCTGGCATCGAGGTTGTCGATCAACTCACCGAGCGTCGCCCCATTGGACTCGACCCGCTTGTTGCCGTCGGTGTACGTACGCAGGATTGTCGGGATGGAAACGGTTACTGCCATGGCGAACTCCTTCTGTGTGGCCGAGCTGTGGTGTGCGTCGTGGCACACGACTAGTGGTCGTCGATCGTGATCTGTTCTTCGGTGGCCGAGCCGTCAACGATCCGGTAGCTGCGGATCTCCTCGCTGTCGGCGTCGCGGGTGGAGATGAGCACGTAGTGGGCGTTCGGTTCGGATGCGAACGAGATGTCGGTTCGGCTCGGATAGGCCTCCGTCGCGGTGTGCGAGTGGTAGATCACCACAGGCTCTTCGTCGGCCCGATCCATCTCACGCCACACCTTGAGCTGCTCCCCGGAGTCGAAGCGGTAGAACGTCGGGCTGCGCTCGGCGTTTGTCATCGCGATGAACCGCTCGGGCCGGTCCGAACCCTCCGGTCCGGCGATCACCCCGCATGCCTCGTCGGGATGGTCGGCGCGGGCGTGCGCCACCATCTGGTCCACCAGCGATCGACTGATGTTGAGCACACCCACCTCCGTTGTCACGCACCCGTCACCGAAGTGCAAATGCTGAAGGCAACGTCTGGCGGTAGGACGGTATTCCGGCAACCGGATCAGCCGACAGGACAGCCTTGACGATGGCCCGCTGAACGGCAGTGGCCGCCGCTTCCCCGATCACCGCTACAAGGGCAGCTTGCTGGTTCATCCCCATCGGGATCGCCGGTGCCTCGCCCTCCCCCGGGGTGGGTGTCACCGCGCCGGTGGCAACAGCGAACAATGTGTCCCCGTCAAGCGGCGAGTGCGCCGGCCGAATGGCTCGTGCCAGACCGTCGTGCGCTGTCATCGCAACCCGTGTGGCCGATGCCGGGTCCAGAGCGGCATCGGTGGCGATCACCCCGATCGTGGTGTTCAGTGCCGTCGATTTGGTTGTGAGCGAACGTAGTTGAGCAATCTCCTCGATTGCGGGAGGACGCAGCCCGTAGTAGTCGAGTTCTGAGGGACCCGCACCCCAGGGCACACCGGTGGACGGATCGATCACTGCACCGACCGGATTCGCAACCACCAGCGCCGCCACCGTGATGCCCGTGGCCGGCCCGTTGGTGATCCTGACACTCGCCGATCCGACGCCACCTTTCAGTTCGCCGGCCCGCGCCCCGGCTCCTGCGCCCACCGAACCGGATGTCACATCGGTGCTCGCCGCTGCGGCCGCCCGCTCCCCGAACTCGCGATCCGGCCGCGCCGACCAGTCACCCACCGCGAGGTCGAAGATCACCGCGGCGGGAACGATCGGGACCACCGAACCGCGGGTGTCCATGACCAGACCCGTGCCCTGCTCCTCCAGGAAGGTCATCACCCCGTCGGCAGCGGCGAGACCGTAGGCGCTCCCGCCCGTGAGGACCACGGCATGGGCTTGCTGCACCGTGTTGGTGGGATCGAGGAGGTCGGTTTCGCGAGTGCCGGGCCCCCCGCCGCGTACATCGACGGCCGCGACTGCACCGTCCGGCAGCAGCACGACGGTGGTGCCCGTGGCCCAGCCCTCGCCTGCCTGATCCTCGGTGGCCACGCTGACCTCGTCGTTGACCCGATGGTGATGTCCGACTCGTACGCCGCGCACGTCGGCGATCGAGTCGGTCGGCCCCGGAATCATGGCTTGTTCCTCACGTTCGGGCCGGCATCGAGATCATTTCCCGATCAGGGCGACGACAAGAAGTTCCTGGACAACCGTCAGCCAGTGGTAGACGTCGAGGTGAGCAGCCATCGGATCACCCTCGGGCAACTGATCGGGAGTCGACTCGCTGATCCCGATCATCGCACCGAGCGCGAGCCGTACGTCGTTGATCGCCGCGAGCCACTGATCGGCCTCGGCCTCGGTGAGCGACACCGGTCCGCCGCCGTCGGGCAACGAGTCCAGGACTGCTTGTGCCGCTTGTTGTTTCGCCGAGATGATGTGCGGCTCGTGCAGACTGCGCAGGGCGCCGTTCAGATCGCCGGTGACCGCGTCCACCGACGTCGACTCGTCTTGGTCGGGTCGATGGAAATCTGGGAACAGGCGCCCCAGCGTCACGTCTGACGGCGGTTCGGAGTGTCCTGCCTCGATCCCGGTGAGATCGGTGAGTTCGTCGGACGGTGCCGTGGACTGCCGTTCGTCGAGCAACTCGGTCATCGACGTGACCAGAGACGCGATCAGATCCGACTCGTGAGAGTCCAGTTCAGTGGTGATCCGGAGCCGTTCGCCGGAACCACGCCGCTTCCAATTGCGCACGCGGCTCAGCTGTCCCGCTGCATCGTGGCCCACAGACCTGCCGCGTGGAGCTTCTGGACATCCAATTCGACCTTGTCGCGGTCACCGGTCGACACGACCGCCTTGCCCTCGGTGTGCACCTGCATCATCAGCTCCGCCGCCCGTGTCTCGCTGTATCCGAACAGCTTCTGGAACACGTACGTGACGTATCGCATCAGGTTCACCGGGTCGTCCCACACGATGGTCACCCAAGGCCGATCAACTGCCTGGTCACGTTCGGCGACGGCGGTACTCGACGGGGTAGCCTCGTGCTGACCGTCGCCCGCTGCCGACACAGGGCCGAAGTGGTGCGGTGCGGTCATCATCTGTCCGCGCATGGCCCTAGGGTACCGATAGTGACCGCTTCGAACACAGCGCTGCTGACCGATCAATATGAGCTCACCATGGTCGCCGCAGCACTCGCCGACCAGAGCGCCCATCGGACGTGCACCTTCGAGGTTTTCGCGCGGCGGCTGCCCGATGGGCGTCGTTACGGCGTCGTCGCAGGTACCGGCCGTCTGATCGACCAGCTCACCAACTTCACCTTCGGACCCGAACAGCTTGCGGTGGTCGAGAAGTTCCTCGACGACGAGACGCTCTCGTGGCTCGCCGACTATCGGTTCTCCGGAGACATCGACGGATACGCCGAGGGCGAGCTCTACTTCCCCGGCTCGCCCATCCTCACCGTCCGCGGCACGTTCGCCGAAGCCGTCATGCTCGAGACGTTGGCGTTGTCCGTGCTCAACCACGACAGCGCCATCGCGTCGGCTGCGGCCCGGATGGTCACCGCGGCAGGGTCACGACCCATCATCGAGATGGGGTCACGACGCACCCACGAGGAGGCGGCCGTCGCCGCGTCGCGAGCCGCGTACCTGGCCGGGCTCTCGGCCACGTCGAACCTCGAAGCCGCCCACCGCCACGGTGTACCGAGCGCCGGCACCAGCGCACACTCGTTCACCCTGGTGCACACCACCGCGGACGGACCCGACGAGAAGACCGCCTTCGCGGCCCAGATCGCCAAACTCGGTGTCGGCACCACCTTGCTGGTGGACACATACGACATCACGCAGGGTGTCGCCAACGCCATCGAGGTCGCCGGGCCCCAGCTCGGTGGCGTCCGTATCGACTCCGGCGACCTCGGGGTGCTCGCCCGCCAGGTCCGCAAGCAACTCGACGACCTAGGTGCCACCGGCACACGCATCGTGGTATCGGGAGACCTCGACGAATACGCGATCGCTTCGCTACGCGCCGAACCGGTCGACGTCTACGGGGTGGGCACGTCACTGGTCACCGGATCCGGTGCACCGACAGCAGGTATGGTCTACAAGCTCGTGGAGGTCGACGGACTCCCGGTCGCAAAACGCGCCAGTCACAAGGAATCTCGTGGCGGGGCCAAGACCGCTGTCCGTACCGCCAAACAGTCCGGCACCATCGTCGAGGAGGTCATCTACCCGAGCGGTGGCTCTGAACCGACTCTCGACCTGCCCGCCCGCCCCCTTCAGATCCCACTCGTCAGGGGCGGCAAACCGGTGGAAGGCCTACCGTCACTGACCCAATCGCGTGACCACCTCGCCGCAGGCCTGGTCTCGCTTCCGTGGGAAGGTTTGGGACTCTCGCATGGGGATCCCGCCATCCCGACCCGATTCATCGCACCGTGAGGGGAATGATGTGAGCGAACCCATCCGCACCGCCTTGCTCATCGTCGACGTGCAGAACGATTTCTGTGAAGGCGGATCTCTTGCCGTCAAAGGCGGCGGTGCCGTCGCCGCAGCCGTGACCGCTTACATCAGCCGCGACCACGGATACCACGCGATCGTGGCCACCCGCGACCATCACATCGACCCCGGCGACCACTTCTCCGACACCCCCGACTTCGTCGACAGCTGGCCACCGCACTGTGTCAAGGGGACACCGGGAGTGGACTTCCACCCCTCGCTTGCCACCGACACACTCGATGCCGTGTTCAGCAAGGGTGAATACAGCGCGGCGTACTCCGGGTTCGAGGGATTCGACGATTCCGGTGCCGGATTGGCGGACTGGTTGAGAGACAAGCAGATCAACGCCGTCGACATCGTGGGACTGACCACCGACCACTGCGTGGTGGCGACCGCGCTCGACGCACAGGCGTCCGGATTCACCACACGGGTGTTGTTGCGCTATACCGCCGGAGTCAGCCCGGACACCACCAAGACAGCCGTTGCCCGGATGACCGAGGCCGGCATCGGCGTGATCACCGGTGTGTCCGCGGCGGACCGTCCCGCATGATCTGGTGGCATGACACAGACCTGAGCCGCCGTGGACGATCACGGTGACGTCCATACCCGAGGTACCCGAACTGCTCGCCTCCGCGGTGCAGGCGCTTGGCGGCGCCAAACGCGATGGTCAGCTCAAAATGGCTTCGGCCGTGGCACATTCGATCGACACCGGGGAACATCTGGCCGTCCAGGCCGGCACCGGAACCGGTAAGTCCCTCGCCTACCTGGTGCCGTCGCTGCGCCATGCCGTGGACACCGGGCACACGGTGGTGGTGTCGACTGCGACCATCGCCTTGCAACGCCAGCTCGTCGACCGCGATCTCCCGCGCACCGCAAAAGCGCTCACCAAACCCCTCGGCCGCGCACCAGAGTTCGCCATCCTCAAGGGCCGAGGAAACTATCTGTGCCTCAACAAGATCCATGCCGGAACCATCGAGGAACCCGACGGGGAACTCTTCGACGCTTTCACCGCATCTCGGATGGGACGCGAGGTCACCCGGGTGCGCGAATGGTCGTCGGATACCGATACCGGTGACCGCGACGACCTCGAGCCCGGCGTATCGGACCGGGCCTGGCGACAGGTCAGCGTCAGCGCGAGAGAGTGCCTGGGAGCAACCAATTGCTCGTACGGGGCCGACTGCTTTGCCGAGAAGGCCAAGGCGAAGGCAGGCGCGGCCGATCTCGTTGTGACCAACCACGCGCTGCTGGCCATCGACGCGATGAGCCAGGCCACGATCCTGCCCGACCACGACGTGGTGGTGGTCGACGAGGCCCACGAACTCGCCGACCGGATAACAGCTGTGGCCACCGCAGAGATCTCGGGCACCTCCATCGCAGGTGTGGCCCGGCGCTGCGGGAAGTTGATCGACCAGGAGATCGCCGACGACATCGAGGGTAGCGGCGAGTTGATCGAGTCCCTCCTCGAACAGCTCGAGCCCGGCAGATGGAGCGGGCTCCCCGACGGCGCGCCGCTGGCGCTCGCGTCGTTGCGTGACCGTCTGTGGAAGGCGCACACCGCCATCGGGCCCGCCAAACGAAGTGGCGAGGTGGACGCCGACGCCAGTGCCGCCCGCTCGGCCGCGCTCACCTCTCTGGAAGAGATGCACGACACCGCCGTGCGGATTCTGGCCGCGTTCGACGATCCCGACGAATCGCGCCGCCTGGACGTCGTCTGGGTCGGGGACGACCTGGTGCGAGGTGAACGCAAACGCGTGCTCAGGGTGGCCCCCCTGTCGGTCGGCGGGCTGCTGCGTGCCTCACTGTTCGCCAAGGCGACAGTGATCCTGACATCGGCCACACTGACCGTCGGCGGTTCATTCGACGGCTTGGCGGCCGGCTGGGGATTGCCGCCACACCGCAGCGGCGATGCCGGATCCGACGTCGACTCCGAGGCAACCAAATCTGCGCAAAGCATCACCGCAATCGGCAAACCGCCGCCGTCCGACGAGAAGAAGATGCGGTGGAACGGGCTCGACGTCGGCTCCCCCTTCGACCATCAGAAGGCCGCAATTCTGTATGTCGCAAAACATCTGCCCGCACCGGGCCGCGACGGCATCTCCGCCCGCACGCTCGACGAGATGGTGGAGTTGATCACCGCCGCAGGCGGCCGCACGCTCGGGCTGTTCTCTTCGATGCGCGCCGCCAAAGAGGCGGCCGAGGCCGTCCGCACCCGGATCGAGCTCCCGGTCCTCTGCCAAGGCGACGGCGCGACGGGGGCGCTGGTGAAAGAGTTCGCCGCCGACGAGAAGACCTGTCTATTCGGCACTCTCTCGTTGTGGCAGGGAGTGGACGTGCCAGGCCCGTCACTCAACCTCGTCCTCATCGACCGGATCCCCTTCCCACGACCGGACGATCCCCTGCTGATGGCGCGCCAGCGTGCGGTCGCGGCC
Source organism: Williamsia muralis NBRC 105860 (assembly GCF_001598915.1). Taxonomy (GTDB): domain Bacteria; phylum Actinomycetota; class Actinomycetes; order Mycobacteriales; family Mycobacteriaceae; genus Williamsia; species Williamsia muralis. The sequence goes on from NZ_BDAP01000014.1 coordinate 26,419, forward strand.
CGAGGAGGCAACGGCTTCATGGCCATCGCTGCCACCCACGCGGCGTTGCTGATGGCGCAGGGTACGGGCCGTCTACTCCGGTCGACGTCCGACCGAGGAGTGGTGGCCGTGCTCGACTCACGTTTGGCGACGGCACGCTATGGAAACTACCTACTCGCGTCGTTACCACCTTTCTGGCGGACCACCGATGCCCAGCTGGTACGGGGTGCACTGACCCGATTGCAGGGCGCCGGCGCCGGGTGAGGGTGTCCGAGCCCGAGCCGATCGGGCCCGGGTCGCCTACGGTGGTGGTGCACGCGACGACATGACAGCGTTGGGCGACAACACTCTCGAAAGGTGGCGGACTCATTGATAGGGCGCATCGGGATCGATGACATTGCCCCGGTAGTCTCTTCCGGACAGTTTGCCGCGAAAGCGGTTGTCGGAGAGACTTTTCCAGTCACCGCAACAGTCTGGCGCGAAGGCCATGACGCGGTGGCGGCCACTCTGCACGTGGAAGGTCCCGCCCGCGGCGGCACCGTCGACGTCCGGATGGTCCCGGCAGCAGAACCAGATACCTTCAACGCCGTCTTCAGTCCGACCAGCATCGGATATTGGACGTACCGCATCGACGCATGGAGTGATCCGTTCACCACCTGGCGCGACGCGATGGACAAGAAGCTCGCCGCCGGTCAGGGAAGTGCGGAGCTTGCCAACGACATCGAGCGCGGGGCTCGCCTCCTGGACCGAGCCCTCGACCTCGTCCCCCCGAGTGATCGCGACGTCGTCGCGGGCGCATCGGCATCCTTGCGTGATGGCAATGCCGCTCTGCCCGATCGTGTCGGCCCGGCACTCTCGGCCGAAGTAGCTCAATTGCTCACCGATCACCCCGTTCGGGAATTGATCACCAAGAGCCGCACCCACCGGGTCTGGGTGGACCGCACCAGGGCACTGTTCGGGTCCTGGTACGAGTTGTTCCCTCGTTCCACCGGCGGATGGGACAACGAGGGACATCCGGTTCACGGCACGTTCCTGACTGCGGCCGAGGACCTTCCCCGCATCGCCGACATGGGGTTCGATGTGGTCTACCTGCCCCCGATCCACCCGATCGGAGAGGTGAATCGTAAGGGACCGAACAACTCCGTCACCGCCGGACCAGAGGATGTCGGTTCCCCGTGGGCCATCGGGTCTGCAGACGGTGGCCACGACGCCATCCATCCCCGCCTCGGGTCTCTCGACGACTTCCACTACTTCCGCCACCGCGCCGAGGAGCTCGGCATGGAGGTGGCTCTCGACCTGGCGTTGCAATGCGCTCCGGACCATCCGTGGACCACCGAGCACCCCGACTGGTTCACGATCGAACCCGACGGCAGCATTCGCTACGCCGAGAACCCACCCAAGAAGTATCAGGACATCTACCCCCTGAACTTCGACGACGACCGCAACGGGATATTCAGAGGCGTCCTCAAGGTGGTGTTGCACTGGGTTGCCCAGGGCGTCAAGATCTTCCGGGTCGACAACCCTCACACCAAGCCACCAGACTTCTGGGAGTGGCTGATCATCGAGGTGAAGAAGCGCGACCCCGACGTGCTGTTCCTGGCCGAGGCATTCACCCGGCCCGCCCGCCTCTACGGCCTGGCGAAACTCGGGTTCACGCAGTCCTACACCTACTTCACGTGGCGGACGGCCAAGTGGGAGTTGACCGAGTTCGGCAACGAGTTGGCCGAGAACGCCGACGTCGCCCGCCCCAACCTCTTTGTCAACACGCCCGACATCCTGCACGAAAGTCTGCAGCACGGCGGCCCCGGGATGTTCGCGTTACGTGCCGCGCTGGCGGCAACGCTGTCGCCGACGTGGGGCGTGTACAGCGGCTACGAGTTGTATGAGGGCCAGGCGGTACGCGAGGGCAGCGAGGAATACCTGGATTCGGAGAAGTATCAGCTCCGGCCACGGGATTACAAAGGTGCTGCGAGCCGGGGCGAATCTTTGGAGAACTGGCTTCGCTCGCTCAACGAGATCCGCCGGCGGCACCCGGCGCTCCAACAGCTGCGGTACCTCAAGTTCCACCACGTGGACAACGATGCACTGATCGCATATTCGAAGTTCGATCCGAAAACCGGGGATACGGTGGTTGTCGTGGTGAACATCAATCCTTATGGAGCAGAAGAATCCACCCTGTGGCTGGACATGCCCTCACTCGGCTATGACTGGCAGGACCGCTTCAGCGGAGTCGACGAGGTGACCGGCGAGAACTTCCACTGGGGTCAGGCCAACTATGTTCGGCTCGAACCCTGGCGTCAGGTGGCCCACGTGGTCGCGTTGCCCCCCATGCCCGAAGAGGCCCGCGCGGCCCTGTCGTTCCGGACTCCGTCATGAGCGCCGCCGCCTCCGAGGCCCCCGACGCAGCTGTGACCGAGGGTGATCTGCATCGATTGCTGTCGGGTACACATCACAATCCGCACGGTCTACTGGGCGCACATCCGGCCGGTGACCACACCATCCTGCGCACGCTCAAACCCGATGCCGTGTCGGTGAGCGCCGTGATCGGTGGAGTCGATTACCCACTGACACACCAGGAATCGGGATTGTTCGTCGCGGCCGTGCCGCTGACCGACCTGATCGACTACCGATACCGGGTGAGCTATCCCGCGGACGAATCGGGTGTGGCGGACCGGGAGTTCGTGGTCGCCGATGGGTACCGATTCCTGCCGAGTCTCGGCGAACTCGACATTCATCTCTTCACCGAAGGCCGCCACGAGCGGCTCTGGGAGATCCTCGGACCGCAATCACGTGTGTACTCCACACCTGACGGCGAGGTGACCGGGACGAGTTTCGCCGTGTGGGCACCCAATGCCCAGGGCGTCACCGTGATCGGGAGCTACGACGGCTGGCGTGGTCACACGGCGCCGATGCGGTCCCTCGGTTCCAGCGGGGTATGGGAGGTGTTCATCCCCGACATCGGACCGGGTACCACCTACAAGTACCGGATCACCGGCAATGACGGGGTGGTGCGCGAAAAGGCCGACCCCATGGCCCGCGCCACCGAGATCCCGCCCAAGACCGCATCTGTCATCCCCGAGACGTCGTTCGAATGGTCGGACGACACATGGGTTGCCCAGCGTGAAGAGTCCGACGCCACCATCGAACCGATGAGCGTCTACGAGGTCCATCTGGGCTCGTGGAGACAAGGTCTCACCTACCGTGAGCTGGCCGAACAACTCGGTGACTACGTCGTCGAACTCGGCTTCACACACGTCGAGTTGCTGCCCGTGTCGGAGCACCCGTTCGGCGGTTCATGGGGTTACCAGGTCACCTCCTACTACGCCCCCACGTCACGTTTCGGAAGTCCTGACGATTTCCGGTTCTTCGTCGACCACCTGCATTCGCTCGGGATCGGCGTGATCGTGGACTGGGTGCCCGCCCACTTCCCGAAGGATGCCTGGGCGCTGGCCCGCTTCGACGGGACCGCGCTCTACGAGCACGGCGACCCTCAGCGAGGCGAACAGCTCGACTGGGGCACGTACGTGTTCGACTTCGGACGCAACGAGGTCCGTAACTTCCTGGTCGCGAACGCGCTCTACTGGTTCGACCAGTTCCACATCGACGGCTTACGGGTGGACGCCGTCGCATCGATGTTGTACCTCGACTACTCCAGGCCCGAAGGGGGCTGGACGCCGAACATCCACGGCGGCCGCGAGAACCTCGAGGCCGTGCAGTTCATCCAGGAGATGAACGCGACCGTCCACAAGCATCACCCCGGGGTGGTCACGGTCGCCGAGGAGTCCACCTCGTGGCCGGGCGTCACCCGCACCACCAACCTCGGAGGCCTCGGCTTCTCGATGAAGTGGAACATGGGATGGATGCACGACACGCTCGGGTTCCTCGGGCGTGACCAGATCCATCGCAGCTTCCATCACCACGAGATCACCTTCTCGCTGATGTACGCGTGGAGCGAGAACTTCGTGTTGCCGATCAGCCACGATGAGGTGGTGCACGGCAAAGGCACGCTGTGGTCGCGGATGCCGGGAGATTCCAGGACCAAGGCGGCGGGGGTCCGCGCGCTGCTCGCGTACATGTGGGCTCACCCGGGCAAGCAACTGTTGTTCATGGGTCAGGAGTTCGCACAGACCCCTGAGTGGTCGGAGGAGCGCAGCCTGTCCTGGGAGCAACTCGAGGGCTGGGAAGGTGAGCTGCACAGCGGAGTCCAGTCGCTGGTCTCCGACCTCAACAGCGTCTACAAACGTCACCCTGCTCTCTACAGCCAGGACATCACGCCGAACGGCTATTCCTGGATCGACGCCAACGACACCGCGGGCAACATCATCAGTTTCCTGCGGTGGGGATCCGACGGTTCGGTGATGGCCTGCGTATTCAACTTCTCCGGCACCACTCGCACCGACTACCGGGTGGGACTACCGCTGACGGGATCGTGGGACGAAGTGCTGAACACCGATGCGCCGTCCTACGCCGGCAGCGGGGAAGGCAACCTCGGGCAGGTCATCGCCGAGGAGGAATCGTGGCATGGCCGGCCGGCCTGTGCTCGCCTGACGCTTCCGGCGAACGGTGCCATCTGGCTCACTCCGGCAGCCACCACCGACTAGCACGGATCGGCGCGGCTAGAGTTTGGTCGTGGCCCATAGCTCCCGGCGAACGCCGGTTCTGATCGGTGCGCTGGTGGGGGCCTGTCTGATGCTCGTGTCGGCGTGCGCGACGCGCGACGAGCGTCAGGTGGTCAGTGGTGAAGCGGTGTCGGCGTACTCCGACCCGTTCACCGTCGCCGGGCTTCCCGTCTCAGATGGGCCCAACGGACTCCGTGATGACGCGGCGGACACGGCGCTCGACATCCGTGGGGGCGACGATGGTGAGATCGACGACCTGATGGGTGCAGCGCTGGCGGACCTGGAGACGTATTGGAAGCAGGCATTCGAGCCCGCCTTCAAAACGAGTTTCAAAACCGGCCTGTCCTTCGTCTCGTGGGATGCCGAGTCTCCCCAGAGCCGGTCGGTGCTGTTCTGCAACGAGCCGACCTTCGGTCAGGTCAATGCGGCCTTCTGCCCCACGCGCGACGAGATCGGTTGGGACCGCGGAGTTCTGATGCCTGCTTTGGCGGACGCATTCGGTCCGATGGCGCCTGTCACGGTGATCGCGCACGAATACGGCCACTACATCCAGATGATCGGCGGTTTCGACAAGGACACCTCGCCCATCGTCAGCGAGCAGCAGGCCGACTGTCTCTCCGGGAACTTCATCCGATGGATCGCCGAAGGCAACGGCGAGTTCCTTCAGATCAACACCGGGGACGGGCTCAACACCGCAGTGGCCGCGCTGATCTCCGCACGCGACAGCCGCCGGGGCCGGTCGGATCACGGCACCGCCTTCGAGCGGGCCCTCGCGTTCGAAAAGGGTTTTCGGTCTGGACCGGCGACGTGCGCAGCGATCACCGAACTGACGATCGACGACCTGCGTGACCAGATGCCACCGAGATTCGACAATGCCGGGGCCATCGACACCTCCCCGTTCACCGAAGCCGGCCTGGAGTCGGTGGTGCAGTCGGTCGAGGCGTTCTTCGACCTGCCGGACACCGCCCGGCCGTCGGTGCTCACCGACCGCATCGAGCAACCGTGCAGCGGAACGTCCGACCAACAGGCCGCGCTGCCTGTCGCGTTCTGCCCGGACACCAACACCGTCTCGATGGACCCCGATGAACTAGCCCTGATCGCGACCAACGGAACCAGCGGACCGTCTGCGCTGCCGAGCTTCATCGGTGGGGACTTCAGTGCGTATTCGCTTGTCGCCTCCCGATATTCACTTGCGACACAGCGCGCGCGAGGCCAAGTGCTGGACCAGCCGGTGACCGCCGCCCGGGCTGCCTGTTTCACCGGCCGGTGGGCACGATCGACAGCGGACTCCGGCACGTTCACGCTGCGCGGAGGTGACCTCGACGAATTGGTGTCGGGCCTGCTCGTGAGTGGCGCGGTCGCCAGCGATGTGGCCGGTCGGTCGTTGCCGAGCGGGTTCTCACGGATCGCGGCCTTCTCGGCCGGTTACTTCGGTGACGAGAAGGGCTGCGCCCGCTACGACCCGTAGGTCTCGACAGGTCGTTACTGCATCGGCCGTCAGGGGTCGGTCGGTGCGGGGTCGGTCAGTACAGGGTCGGTCAGTACAGCGCGGTTGCCAGCTTGCGCCGGGCCGCGACCACAAACGGTTCCGCCGGGTCGAACAGCTCGAACAGTTCCAATAGTCGGGTCCTTGCCCTGGTCCGTTCGTCGCCACCGGTCTTCGCGATCACCGCAACGATGCGGTCGAAGGCTGCCTCCGGCTGCTGATTCAACAGTTCGACATCCGCGGCCGCCAGGTGGCCATCGACGTCATCGGCCTCGAGGTCCGTGAGCGACGCGGGATCGTGGCTTTGTGCCCTCGCTACGAACTCGAGGTTGCGGACAAGCGATGCGGCCTCGACGTTGTCGGGTTCGGACGCCGCGATGTCCTTGTAGTCGGCGAGCGCACCGTCGATGTCGCCACTGTTCAGCTTGTCTTCGGCCGCGGCCATCCGTGGATCGACCGGTTCGGGCTGCGGCTCATCGGAGTCGTCAGCCGGAGCTCCGGTAAAGGTGTGTTCGTACTTGGCCAGGATGTCGTCGACCCAACCCTGGATCTGGGCGGCCGGCTGTGCGCCGGCGAATGCCGACACGGGCTGGCCACCGGCGATTGCCACCACGGTCGGGATCGACTGGACCCCGAACAGCTGCGCGATGCGGGGGTTGGCGTCCACGTCGACCTTGGCCAGCACCCACTTGCCCCCTGACTGCTGGGCAAGCGCTTCGAGCGTCGGTGAGAGTTGTTTGCACGGCCCACACCAGGTTGCCCAGAGATCGACGAGTACCAGCACCTGTTCCGAACGTGCGACGACATCGGACTCGAAGTCGGCTTCGGTGACGTCATAGACGGCAGGAAAGGCGCCGCCTGCCGGAGCTGGTGACGCCGAGGTGGGCGGGCCCGACGCGGGCGGCGTCGCCGGCCGGTTGGGTTGTGCGCGTTGGGCATCGGCCCGCTCTTTGAGAACGGACAGGTCCACTGCCCCGGACATCGCCGCTGCAGCTCGGGCAGCAGCCTGTTGACGTGGTTGCGGTCTGCTCACCCGTCCAGTCTGGCACGGTCAGAGACCGTGTGGTGCCCCGGTCCGCCCGCGTTCGCCAGCAGCGGACGCAGGTTTCTGCGCAGACCCGGCGTCACCGGCACTCGGTCGGACCACCGGCGCCGCCACGAACGCGAACGCCATGCCGGCTGCAGCGATCCAGAGTGCGGTGCCGAGAGAGAACCAACTGCTCACCGGACCGATCACCGCGGGTCCGGCCAGCATTCCGACGTACCCGCACCCGACAACCAGTGAGATGGTCTGGCCGCTGGAACGGCTGGAGATGTTGCCGGCTGCGGTGAACAGCTGCGGCACCCCGCCTGCCACTCCGAGGCCGAAGATCGCCCATCCGATGACACTGAGCACCGGTGTCGGCGAACAGATCACCAACGTCATACCGACCATGGCGATCGCAGACCCCAGGCGCACCACCGCAACCGGCCCCAGCCGCGCACTCACCGTGTCCGCCGAGAACCGCCCGACCACCATCGTGGCGCTGAACGCGCCGAACGCGATTGCTCCGATGGCCTCGGGCTGGTCGTATCGTTCCACCAGGTACAGCGCACTCCAGTCGTAGGCGGTTCCTTCGGCCAGCATCAGACCGAAAGCAACCGCGGCCAGCAGGGCGATCCTTCCCCACGGCCGCCGTGAGGCGGCGGCGTCACCTGTCTCGCCGGGTTCGCCTGGCTCTTCGTCGGCGTAGCCGGTGATCAGGGTGTTCGACAACAGCAGAGCGCAACAGATCGCGAGTGCACAGCAAGTCCCCAACGTGGCCAGCAGGGGCACGTCCACTGCCAGGGTGGCGGCAACCACCCCTGAGCCGATCAGTCCGCCGATCGAGAAGAACCCGTGGATCGAGGACATGATCGGGCGGCCGTAGATCCGTTCGATGAGCACGGCCTGCGTGTTCATGGAGACATCGAGGGCACCATTGCAGAATCCGAACATCACCATTGCCGCGGCGAGGGTGATCGGTCCGGTGGCCAGCCCTGGCAGAACGATCGCAACAGCCAACGCGATCGCGCTGATCACAGTGGGTCCTCGCGAGCCGAAACGGTCGATCAGCGGTCCGAGCAGCTGCATGCCGACAAACGCTGATGCGCCCAACACCAGCAACAGCCCGCCGAGAGTCGCGTTGTCGACGCCCGTCCGGTCCTGGATCACCGGGATGTGGGCGACCCACATCGATGCCAACAGACCGTTGAGGGCGAAGATGCCGGACACCGCCACGCGCACGGCACGTGACGCGTGCGCGGTGGCGGCGGTATGCGTTGTCAGGAGGTGGCGGCCCGGGTCGGGGCGTCGGTCCCGTCGAGATGCCCGTTCCGCTTCGCCCAGATCTCGAAGATCAGGGTTCCGAACGGCGGGATGCTCGCAACGAGGGCCAGCCCGGTCGTGACCAGGCTCCACCGCAGGCGCCATGCGGTGAACAAGGCGACCACGATGTAGGCCACGAAGACCGCCCCGTGCGTCATGCCCGGAATGGCGACCGCCTCTTCGTGGCCGAGGACCCATTTGAAGAACATCGCGACCAGCAGGGCCAGCCAGGTCACGGCCTCTGCGATGGCGACGACACGGAAAATCTTTGCGGTGAGGTCGGTGGAGATCATTTCGCGGGCACCTTGATGATCAGCGCGTCGCCCTGGCCGCCGGCTCCGCAGAGCGCTGCGACCCCGGTGCCGCCGCCGCGGCGGGCCAGTTCGAAGGCAAGGTGCAGGGTGATCCGTGCGCCGGACACACCGATCGGGTGACCGAAGGCGATCGCACCGCCGTTGACGTTGACCTTGTCGTCACTGAGCCCCAGCTCGGCGGTGGCCGCCAGGCCCACTGCGGCGAACGCCTCGTTGATCTCGACGAGATCGAGGTCGGCAGGTTCGATGCCGGCACGCTTACAGGCTTTCAGGATGGCCCGCGACGGCTGGTGCTGCAGCGTGGAATCCGGTCCGGCGACCACGCCGTGGGGCCCGATCTCGGCCAGCCACTCCAGTCCCAGCTCGGTTGCCTTGTCTTTGCTCATCACCACGACCGCCGCGGCACCGTCCGAGATCTGCGACGAGTTGCCTGCGGTGATCGTGCCGTCCTTACGGAACGCCGGACGCAACCGAGCGAGCGAATCTGCGGTGGTGTCCGCGCGAATGCCCTCGTCCTCGGCGAACTCGATCGGATCGCCCTTGCGCTGCGGGATGCTCACCGGGACCACCTCGTCGGCGAAGAGGCCGTTCTTCCAGGCCGCGGCCGCACGCTGGTGGGATTCTGCCGCGTAAGCGTCCTGCTGTTCACGGGTGAACGACTCGACGTCGTTCTGCTGCTCGGTCAGCGCGCCCATCGGCTGATCGGTGAACGGATCGTGGAGGCCGTCGAAAGCCATGTGGTCGACCAGCTCGGTGTTGCCGTACTTGAACCCACCACGGCTACCCGGGAGGATGTGCGGCGCCTGGGTCATCGACTCCTGGCCACCGGCCACCACGCAATCGAACTCACCGGCGCGGATCAGTTGATCGGCCAGTGCGATCGCGTCGATGCCCGACAGGCACATCTTGTTGATGGAGAGGGCCGGGACGTCCCAGCCGATACCGGCTTTGACGGCCGTCTGCTTGGCGGGCATCTGCCCGGCTCCGGCACCCAGTACCTGACCCATGATCACGTACTCGACCTCGGAGGCAGGAACCTTGGCCTTTTCCAGGGCGCCGCGGATGGCGATCGCGCCCAGGTCCACTGCGCTGAAATCCTTGAGCGAACCCATCAATCGTCCGATCGGGGTGCGGGCTCCGGATACTATTACCGATGTCGACATCTACTTCTGACCTCTCGTCAAAGCTGGCTGAATGGTGGCGCAACCACTCACAACGCTACCTTTAGACCATGAGTGCTCCGGAACAGAACCCCCAGTCAGCGGTACTGACATCCATCGGCGAACTGGTCACCGCGATCGACCACGTAGGTATCGCCGTCCCCGACCTCGAGGCGGCCAAGGCCTGGTATCTCGACAACCTGGGCCTGGTGTGCCTGCACGAGGAGACGAACGAAGCCCAGGGCGTCGTCGAAGCGATGGTCGGGCCTGCAGGCGCCGAGAAGTCGCACGCTCTGATCCAGCTGCTCTCCCCCATCGACGAGACGTCCACCATCGCCAAGTTCATCGACCGTAACGGCCCGGGTTTGCAGCAGATGGCCGTGCGCGTCACCGATGTCGAAGAGGTCACCCGGCGGCTCGTCGCCAACGGGTTGCGGGTGCTCTACGACGCACCCCGTCGCGGCACCGCGAACTCCCGCATCAACTTCATCCATCCCAAGGACGCCGGTGGTGTCCTCCTCGAACTGGTGGAGCCTGCAGCCGCTCACTGAGTCGGCCCCGTTCTTCACCTTCACGGCTGGTGCGCCTGGCCGGCAGTAGCCCAGCGTTGCAGTGCGGTAACACAGTTCATGCTGTCCACCGGCTTGAACCGCTTTGGCGCCCGTGCAGCGTAAAATTGCGGCCATGCCATCTCACGAGGCCACATCTGCGTCCGGACTGCCTTTTGCCACGGTCATGCGCGGTTACGACCGTGATCAGGTCATCGACTTCTTTCGTCGTTTCGACGCCGAGATGCGAGTCATAGCCGCAGATCGTGACGCTGCCACCGCGAATGCGCGCGAACTCGCCGACAACTTGGAACTCGCGCGCGAGGAGATCGAAGAGCTCCGCCGTGAGGTGAACAAGCTCTCGGTACCCCCGACCACGGTGCAGGGCATGAGCGAGCGCGTCTCAAGCATGTTGCGACTTGCGTCCGACGAGGCGTCGGAGATCCGGGCACGATCGGAAGCCGAAGCGGCAGAGACTCTCTCGATAGCCAGGCAAGAAGCCGAAGAGCACCGCCAGGAGATTGCCAGGCAGACGCAGGAGATGAACGAGCGTCGCGAGGCGATGAACGCCGAGCACGAGTCGACCATGCATGCCGCGCACGAGGAGTCGGCGCGCATCCTCGCCGACGCCAAAGCCAAGGCCGAGGAACTCGATGCCCGGGCGCAGAGCAATCGCGAGCGCATCCAAGAAGATTTCGACACCACGATGGCCGCCCGCCGCAAGGAAGCCCTGGAGCAGGCGAAGCAGCTCGAAGCCACCAGCAAGGCCGAGGCGAAAGAGCGTTTGGACACCGCGCGAGCAGAAGCGGAGAGCACCCGACAACGCGCGGCCTCGGCGGCCACCGAAAGGATCACTCGGGCACAGGAAGTCACCGAGCAGATCCGAACACTGCGCGCTCGCATGCTGGCGCAACTCGCCGAGGTGCGAAGTCAGCTCGACGATGTGCCACAGCTACTCGCCGAGGTCGAGAACGAGCCCGAACTACTCGACCCGGACACCAAGGGCCTGCTCAACAAGGACCTGTCCGAGAACGCGCGGCTCGATCAACCGAATAAAGCTGCCGGCGAACGGGATTCGGAAGTGCCCGCGGACACCACCGACGCAGCCGAGCACGATGGCGACACAGACGAGGCCGCGGCCGCCGACAACGACACGGTCAGCGCCTCCTACCGCTGATCACCGCGACGGCTGACGAGGTCGGGCCAAGGTGACTTTCCCGACCACTCCTCTTCACCTGGTTGGACGCCGCCTGTGGATGCGTCTGCGCCAGCATCCGGTGTGCCAATGGCGGCGGTCATCGATGCGATCTGGCCCGCCATAGTCGTCGACCGGCCACGCGACCACATGGGGTGTTCCCACGAAGATCACCTGACTGCAGTGTGGGCAGCGATAGTCCTTGACCGCACGTTGCCCGGAGATGGGCCGCACGTAATAGTCGGTGCCGTCAGGCCCGGGTTCGATCCGCTCCAGCACCGTTGCGCCCGTCCTAGAACAGCCGGAACTCGGTACTCTCGGTCCCCCGGAGTTTGTCGTAATCGAGTGTGACGCAGCGTATTCCGCGATCGGTTGCCAGCGTCCGCGCTTGCGGCTTGATCTGCTGGGCAGCGAACACCCCTTGCACGGGAGCCAGTAGAGGGTCGCGATTCATCAGCTCCAGATAGCGGGTCAGTTGTTCGACGCCATCGATTTCCCCGCGGCGTTTGATCTCCACTGCCACCGACACACCGTCGGCGTCCCGGCACAGCAGATCGACCGGCCCGATCGCGGTCATGTACTCGCGCCGCACCAGGGAGTACCCGCTGCCGAGCGTCTCCACATGCTCAGCCAGAAGCTCCTGCAGGTGCGCCTCAACGCCATCCTTCACCAGACCAGGGTCGACACCCAGTTCATGACTGGAATCGTGCTCGATGTCGGTGATGGTGATCCGGAGCTCTTCACCGGCTTTGTTGGTCACCACCCACAGCCGCGGCCCTTCAGAGGTGGCGGGATCTTCCTCCACCAGCCAGCACGGTGGGCTCATCCAGTTGAGTGGCTTGTACGCACGGTCGTCGGCATGGATGCTCACCGAGCCGTCGGATTTGATCAGCAGGAGTCGACGGGCCATCGGCAGATGGGCTGTCAACCGGCCCACATAGTCCACCTGGCATGTCGCGATAACTAGACGCACGACGTCCACCTTAGGCGCGCACGAGCGCACGTCCTCCACGCCGTGCCGGGGTCGGCCATATTGTGGTCCTTGTGTCGATCAAACGAGTCTCCTCCTCGGAGATCTATGCCAACCCATGGATGTCGTTGAGAGAGGATCAGATACTCCGAGCCGACGGGAGTCCCGGGATCTACAGCGTTGTCGACAAGCCGACAGGCGTTGTGGTGATCCCACGGGACGGCGACCGGCTTTTTCTCGTCGAACAATTCCGGTACGCGGTGGGGGCGCGACGTTGGGAGTTCCCCGCGGGCACCGCACCCGATCGAGCACACGTTCCGCCGCCGGATCTGGCTGTTCGCGAGCTGGCGGAAGAGACAGGTCTGGTGGCCGACAGTCTCACCCAGATCGGTGTGTTGGACGTGGCGCCAGGATTCAGCAGTCAGCGGCAAGTGGTGTTTCTCGCCGAGGGCTTACACACGGGAGAAGCCGCACGAGAGCACGAAGAGCAGGACATGGACGCGCGATGGTGGACGGTCGCCGAGGTCCGGACAGCGGTGAGAGCCGGCCAGATCTGCGATGGGCAGACTCTCGCGGCGCTCACGTTGCTGTCTCTGCACGATTCCGGGGATGCGACCATCTAGGTACGGTCGACCGCGACCTTCAGCAGGAAATCCTCCGCTCGCGTGATTGCCTCTCTCATCGTGGTCACCACATACTCCGCGCCAGGACTCGGCTCGGCGACGTGCGCATTGCGCCGGACCACGACTCCATCGGGATCGACGATCACTGCCGTCCGTGCGGCTCCGTTGATGTTCTCGCTGGCACCGGAGAACATCGAGCGGGATACCTGGTCCACGTGATCGACGCGGCTCATGTCCAGGATGGCGACATCGAACTCCGCGACTGCAGCACGCAGACGCCTCAGTACGCTCTCCGTGCCCGAGAAGGTCAGGTCACCCTGGAGCTCGTATATCCGGATGCGATCTCGTTGCCCGTTCAGATATCGCCGTTCATGGTCGGACCTGTCGGACACGATGTCGATCTCGCGTGCCGAATAGAACGACCGGATGGTCACCCGACTCTCCCGAGCGACGTTGAACATGTGCAGACCGAGGTCGGACGACAAACGCTTGCACGCGCTCACTCCCCTGACGCTGTTGCCGTGCTCATCGAGCAGAGGCGAGTAGACACCGATCCCCAACTGTCCGGGCAGGACAGCCATGATTCCGCCCCCGACACCGCTTTTCGCAGGAAGTCCGACGGTGGTCACCCAGTCGCCGGCTCCGTCGTACATTCCGCAGGTGGTCATCACACTCAGGACCCGCTGGACAACCGCCTGCCCTACTGCCCGCCGACCCGTACGCGGATTGACGCCGCCGTTGGCAAGCGTTCCCCCGATCGTCGCGAGGTCGTCGGTCGTCACGATCAACGAGCACTGTCTGAAATACAGATCGATTGCGTCCTCGGGCGCGGCCCAGAGCATGCCGAAACTCTGCAACATGTAGGCGATCGCCCTGTTGCGTGCGCCGGTCCGCATCTCGGACGCATAGACGTCGGCGTCGAGTGCGAGCTGCCTGCCTGCGCACGCCGAGTAGAACTCGAGTAGTTCGGTGAACGCCTTGTCCACGTCCGGTTGAGTCTCCAGAAGCAGAGAAGCGGAGAGGATGGCCCCGGCATTGATCATCGGATTCCTCGGCCGTCGACGAGAATCCACGCTGATCTCGTTGAACGCTTCACCGGACGGTTCGACACCGATTCGTTCGTCGACTGCATCAAAACCCTTGTGGGTCAACGCAAGCGCGTACGTGAGCGGTTTCGACACCGACTGGATGGTGAAACCGATATCCGCGTCGGCGATCGAGTAGACGTAGCCATCGTGCAGCGCCAGGGACAGCCCGAACCGATTCGGGTCCACCTGGGCCAGTTCTGGGATGTAATCCGCCAGCTCGCCGCCCCCGCCGGCGTAGCACGAACTGTGGATGTGCTGGAGATAAGACTCGACCAGCGACGGACCGGTGACCAGGGATGCCATGGACTCATCTAAGCAAAGACCGCCTCCACGGAGCCTGCTCGACGTCGATCTACCCAGAAAGCACTGAAGCCCCCCGCGTTAGCGGGGGGCTTCAGTAA
>NZ_BDAP01000015.1 GCF_001598915.1 Williamsia muralis NBRC 105860
GGCTGTCGCGCACGTCGGTGATCACCATGTGGCCTGGTGCATGACCAATTGCCAACGCCGGCCTCGACTCCATCACCGCGGCCTGCGGGGTGACGCCGCATCCCCAGAACACCGGTATCTCGCCCCGGCGGATGTCCACAGCGTCGCCGAAGTCGGGTTGGTCGATGTCGTAGATGCCGAGTACGGCGGGGTCGCCGATATGAAGCGGAGCGCCGTGAACCGCGGGATAGCGCGACGTCACCCGTACTGCGGTTGCGACCAATTCTGCTGGTACCGGCCGCATCGACACCACCAGCGGACCGGACAGACCCCCGGCCGGGCGGCAACGGTGAGAGGTCTTGTACATCGGCACATTTGAACCCTGTTCGATGTGTCGCACGGGTACGCCTGCCTCGATCAAGGCAGCCTCGAACGTGAAGCTGCACCCGATCAAGAACGAGACCAGATCTTCCCGCCACCACGGCGTCACGTCCGTTGCCTCTTCGACCAGTTCGCCGTTCTCGTAGATCCGGTAGAGCGGCACGTCGGTGCGGATGTCACCGTCCCCACCGAGCATCGGTCCGGTCACCTCGCCGGCATCCAACACATCGAGGATCGGGCACGACTTCGGATTGCGCTGCGCGAACAGCAAGAAGTCGTAGGCGTCGGCGCGCGGAAGGGTCAACAGGTTGGCCTGTGTATATCCGGGTGACCAACCCGCGGTGGGGGTGACCAGCCCGTCGCGGAACAACTTTCGGGCCGCCGATGGGGTGGTGGCTGCGGGTGACGTCATCAAGAGCTCCTATCGGGCGAACACATGGTCATCGAGCCCAGCGGAGACGCACCGACTGACCGGGACGGATCTGGGCGGCACGGTCGACGTCCTCGTCGATCAGCACGGCGACCACGGGATAGCCGCCGGTGACCGGATGATCGGCGAGAAAGACCACCGGCTGACCGCTCGGAGGTACCTGAATCGCTCCCCGCACCATGCCCTCGCTGGGCAATTGACGAGCGGGATCACGGTGGCCGAGGCCAGGCGCATTGCCGCTCAACCGCATTCCCACTCGATCACTGTGATCGGATGCCTGCCACGCCGCACGCACCAGATCATCGGCGTCCAGAACCCATCCGTCGCGCGGACCGCGGATGGCGCGCAGTTCCACGTCTCCGGCGGCCGGCGCCGCAACGGGGGCAACGTCGAGGTCCGGTAGTTCGCCTGGCCGGGGCCCGATCTGCAACACCGTTCCGGCGGCCAACGGATCTGGCCCTAGCCCCGACATCGTGTCAGTACTACACGAGCCCAAAGTGGGCGTCACGGCGATGCCGCCGCGGACGGCCACGTACGCACGAAGTCCGGCACGTGCCATACCGAGCGACACCGAATCCCCCGCGTGCATCACAAACGGGGCATTGATCCCGACCGGGTGAGGTCCGGAACCGTCATCGACCAGCACGTCCACATCGGCGCCGGTGACCGACAGCCAGACCTCACCCGTTGCTCGAAGCGACAGCCCGCCGAGAGTCACCTCGAGTGTCGCAGCGTCTTCCGGGTTGGACAGCAGCCGGTTGGCGAGACGGTGCGACCGCCGATCGGCGGCACCGGAGCGACTCACCCCGAGCGAGGCGAGCCCGGGGCGGCCACCATCTTGAATCGTGGTGAGCGGCCCCGTGGCCAACACCTCGAGCGTGCTCACGAGACGCTCTGGAATCGTACGAGTGTGCCCGGCTGCAGCAGTGCGGGTGGATCGCGGAACACATCCCACATCGGTAGGTCGGTGTGCCCCAACAGTTGCCAACCGCCGGGGGACTGCCGTGGATAGATGCCACTGAACTCGCCCGCAAGTCCCACCGCACCCGCCGGCACCTTGGTTCGGGCTTCGTCGCGGCGCGGGACCTGCAGGCGTGGGTCGCCGCCGATGAGGTAGGCGAAGCCCGGTGCGAACCCGCCGAAGGCCACGTGCCACGGGGTACCAGTGTGTGCAGTGACCACCTCCTGCGGGGTCATCCCAGTGAGGCGAGCGACGTCGTCGAGATCGGGTCCGTCGTAGATCACCGGCACGTCGATGGTCGGGCCGTCACGTCGGGCTTCCTCGGGCTCCGGGGTGAGGGGCTCGAGTGCGGTGCGCAGCGCACCAGTTCTACCTGGGCCATCTGCGGTCACCAAAACCGTTCTGGCGCCGGGGACAACATCCACGACGCCGGGCAAGTTCGCCTCGTTGATGGCGACCGTCCAGCCGATCGCCTGATCGGTGGTCTCCGCCTCGATGAGCAGAGACCGATCGCCGTACGTCAGGACCGTCATGAGAAAGGCTTCACCTCAACACCATTCGCACCGAGGATGTCGCGGACGGCGCGAGCCATCTCGACCGCGGTAGGGGAGTCGCCGTGAACGCACACCGAATCCACGTCGAGCTTCACGGTGGAACCATCAACCGCCTCGACCTCCCCGTCGGTCACCATTCGAAGTACCCGCTGGGCCACCGCGTCGGGATTTTGGAGGACCGCGCCGGGTTCACGCCGCGACACCAGCGTCGCAGATGGGGTGTAACCGCGATCTGCGAATGCCTCGCGGACCACCCGCAGCCCCCGCTGTTCGGCCAACTCGAGGAGCCGCGAGCCCGGTAACCCGAGGATCGCCAGTCCCGGATCAACCGCGGCCACCGCATCGACCACCGCTGAAGCGTGTTCTTCGTGGTGAACGGCCGTGTTGTACAGCGCACCATGGGGTTTGACGTACGTGACCGATCCGCCTGCCGCTGCGGCAAGTGCTTGTAACCCGCCGATCTGGTACACCACGTCGTCGGTCAATTCGGTCCGCGACGCGTCGACGAACCGGCGACCGAATCCCGCCAGATCGCGGTACGCGACCTGGGCGCCGATCCGGACACTGCGCTGCACCGACCATCGCGCGGTGCGGGCGATGGTGCTGGGATCACCCGCGTGGAAACCGCACGCGATGTTTGCGCTGGTGACCAGCTCGAGCATTGCCTCGTCGTCACCGAGTTCCCACCGGCCGAACGATTCCCCGATGTCGCTGTTGAGATCGATCGTGGTCATAGGTCACCGAGTTTCGTCAGTGATTCGTAGCCCAGATACAAGGTGACCAGCCATGCGATGACGCCGATACTCAACAACCATGTGGGATAACGGTACCCGCCGAGCAGGTCGCGACGACGCCAGGCGACCCAGAGCACGATGGTGAAGCCGATGGGCAAGATGATGCCGTTGAATGCTCCGGCGAAGATCAGCAGCTTCACCGGCGTTGTCTCGATCAACAGATAGATGACCGTGGTGATCGCGATGAAACCGACCGTCAGCAGATTGCGGGTACGAGCTGCGGTGCTGGATGTGGTGAGAAACGAGACCGATGTGTACGCCGCACCGATCACCGACGTGATGCTCGCCGCCCACAGGATCACCCCGAACAAGTGCATGCCGACGTTGCCGAGCGCCGACTCGAAAGCCGACGCCGTCGGATTGTCCTTGGCCAGAGCCACTCCGCCTGCCGTGACACCGAGAACGGCAAGGAACAACAGCACCCGCATCACGCCGGTGACGATCACGCCAAGGATCGAACTTCGGCTGATCTGGGTGACGTGTTCGGGCCCCGTCAACCCGCTGTCGAGGAGTCGGTGTGCGCCGGCGTAGGTGATGTACCCACCGACGGTCCCACCGATGATGGTGGTGATGACCAGAACATCGATCTGCTCGGGAATGACTGTGTTGCGCAGTGCTTCGCCCGTGGGCGGCCCGGAAACGATCGCCACGTAGCCGGTCATCAAGATCATTCCGGCACCGAGCACCACCACGATGCGGTCGAGGGCAACACCAGCGCGCTTGCTCAGGAAGATGGCGATGGCGATCAACGCGGAGATCGCGCCACCTATCCGGGGTTCGAGTCCGAACATCGCGTCTGTACCCAAACCGGTACCGCCGACATTGCCGATGTTGAACACCAGTCCGCCGAGGAGCACAAGCCCGGCGAGCACGTATCCGGCTCCGGGAAGGACGTCGTGGGCGAGCTCGTGGGCACGACGGCCCGCAACCCCGATCACCCGCCAGACATTCAGCTGTACCGCAATGTCGACCAGGATGGACACCACGATCGCGAATGCGAATGCCGCGCCGAGCTGCACGGTGAACTGGGTGGTCTGAGTGATGAAGCCGGGCCCGATGGCGCTGGTGGCCATGAGGAACATGGCTCCCAGGAGCGCAGCGCGCCCGCCCTTGTTGGCCCCGACGGCAATTGTTTCTGCCATGGAGATCTCCTCGTTGTCTGTCGAGCTGTGCCGGCGGCGAGGTGCCTCGACTACTCCTCAGCGTCGCGTCCGATTGTTTCCAGAGCTTTTCCGACGCGATAAGGATTGTTCAACAATCTCACAATCCTGCGTCTCGTACACTCGATCCGTGGAAACGGAACCCGGATTCGACAGCGTTCTCGGCGCGCTCGAAGCCGCTCGCCCCGAGGTGGTCCTGACGTCTTCGGCTGAACGAGCAGCGTCCGTCTTGCGCGCGCAGGTCGACGAAGGCCGGCTTCGTTCCGGCGCTCGCCTGCCCGAAGAAGCGATCGCCCGGGCACTGGGCATCTCCCGCAACACCCTGCGCGAGGCGCTGAGCCAGTTGATCTCCGAACGCATACTCGAGCGGGTACCCAACAGAGGGGTCCTGATCCGCACACCCACGGCCGACGACGTGCGCGACGTCTACCGGGCACGTCGGGTGATCGAGACGGGAGCCATCCGGGTAGGTCGCCACGCCCGGCCCCAGCACGACGCCATGCGGGCGGCGGTCGCCGAAGGACAAAAGGCTCTGGCGCGCGGTGACGGGGACGCGGTCGCAAGCGCCAACCAGCATTTTCACCGGGCCGTGGTCGCTCAGGCCGGTAGTGCCCGGCTCGATGTGGAGATGAATCTTCTACTGGCCGAGATGCGCCTGGTCTTCTTTCGTACCGGGTCGGCTCGGCAATTCCACGAACGTTACGTGGAGCGCAATGGTGAGATCGCGGATCTGCTGTCGTCAGGTGACGTGGAGGCCGCGGCAGTTGCGATGGACACGTATCTGCACGACGCCGAGGCCCACCTGCTGACCCAGTTCGACTAGTGGTCGGTCAGTAGTCGTCTTCCTTGTTCGGCCGCGTGCGATCGGTCCATCCCGAGCCGTCGTGGTAGCGCTCGATGCTCGGGTCGTGCTCATCGGGGTACCAGTCGGCGGGTGTCGGTGGCTTTCTCGCTCGGGCCGCCTGCACGAGCGCGATGATCACGCCCACGACCACTACGACGATGACTACCACCAGGATGATCTGCCAGGGCTCCATCATTTGAGTATGTCGTGCCGCGGGGCTCGGCGTGCGGGGTCCTGGACAGGGGCCGGCGGAAAATCGAACCGCCGGGAAGTGCATCTGGGAAGAAACCGATTCGATGGCCGGTTTGACCGAAGGAGGCCGGGCGAACGTCGCGGCCGTACCGGCGAACCCTAGGATTTCACAATGTCGAACACCGATGATGTCGTCGAACAGATCCTGAGCAAGTACGACACGATCACCGTGGTCGGGGCCAGCGCCGACCCTGCCAAGCCGGCGCACACCGTGCCCGCTCACATGCAGAACCACGGCTGGCGGATCATCCCGGTGAACCCCAAAGCCGACGAACTCTTCGGGGAACCCGTCTACCGAACACTGGCCGACATCCCCGAACAAATCGGGCTCGTCGACGTGTTCCGTCCCTCGGACCAGACGGCGGAGATCGCCCGGCAGGCTGTGGCCGCCGGGGCCACAGCACTGTGGCTTCAGCTGGGCATCGCCTCGGCGGAGGCTCGCGAGATCGCAGAGAATGCGGGCCTGCTGTACGTGGAAGACCGCTGCCTCATCATCGAACAACGGCGACTGGGCGTGTCGGCGCCACGCTGACCCGCAAGGCGCCTACGAGTAACGCACGATCCGCGAAAGGCGCTTGGCGTCGGTGAGCATGGTCTCGATGATCGCGCCTGCCACGGTGTCGAACTCCTCGGCCGCGCGATTCAACCGCTCCGACCCCAGCTCGTCCTCGGCCGCGGCGACATACTCGTCCGAATCGTCGTCGACCACAACGCTGATCACCCATTCGAGCTTTGCCAGCTGACGGTCCACCTGCTCCACGCCGGCTCGGTAGCGGGTGAATGCCTCCAGTCGCTGGACGAGCACGCCGAGCCGTTCGTCGTGCACCTGCGACCGCGCAGCGTGGATGGCGGTGAGCTCCGGGTCGTCGCCGAGGTCGTCGGGCGGACCGGCCCCGAGTTTGTCGACGGAGGCACGCAACCGCGCGCAACTGCGACTGATCTCCGCCACCTCGGCATCGAGGTCGACCCTGATCATCTTGTTGTCGAGGATGTCGTGCTTCCAGGATCGGCTCTGCTCGATCGCCGTTGCCGTCGAACACGCCAGGTAGGCGAGCTTGCCGATGGGATGCGCCCGCATCTCGTCGATGGTTGCCTGGTCGTGCGGCGACAACGCGGATTGGCGCAGCTGCCGTCGCAGAGGTCGCGGGTAGTTGTTCTCGTCGGTGCGGACGGCCCAATCGTCGACCTGCCCGGAGTCGCGGTCGAGGAGACGATCGATGTCGATGCGGGGCTGGTCGCCGCGCCACGTGTCGACGGCGATGAACGCGAACCGGATGGCAATCGACTCGCCGGGTCGCGTCCCCCCTTGGTGGTCGATCCAGTACGGCGTGGCCGTGGTCTTGGCCAGATCGGCCAGTCCGTCACCGCCCTCGGGTCGTCGACGAAGGGGTGCAGGCGGGGCGAAGTCGGTGATTGCCGGTGACGTCGACCCGGATTCGTCGGTCGCTTCGACCGGGGGTGGCACGCGGCCCTCAGACGCCGCGCGGAACCGGGCCGCCCAGTCGATCGACTTGATCCATTCGGTCCCCACCAGCACCAGTGCACTCGTGGCAAAGACCAGCACGAAGCCGATGATTGCCGAGATGTACACCATGCTCACCCATTATCCGCACCGGCGAGACGTGGCGCACGGAACCGGTGATGCGGGTGGGCGTGGCAGGCGCGCTGGTGAGCGTTTGACTACCGTGGCGTCGGTGGACACGCTGACCCGGCCATCCGGCGCCGAATCGATCACCCTCGCGGTGCGAACGTCGGGTCCGGTGACAGATCGGCCAGTGGTGCTGGTGCACGGAATGGGCGGTGATC
The DNA here is from genome assembly GCF_001598915.1 of Williamsia muralis NBRC 105860. Taxonomy (GTDB): domain Bacteria; phylum Actinomycetota; class Actinomycetes; order Mycobacteriales; family Mycobacteriaceae; genus Williamsia; species Williamsia muralis. The sequence goes on from NZ_BDAP01000015.1 coordinate 7,162, forward strand.
ATCAGACATGGCGTCCGCTGGCCAGGCAATTGCGAGCGTTTGGCCGAACGGTGATCACGTACGACCAGCGCGGTCACGGCAGGAGTTCGCGATCGGGCGACTACCTGCTCGATGACTTTCGTGATGACCTGACCTTTGTGCTGGACGACCTGGGGGTGGGCGAGGTCGATGTGGTCGGGCATTCGCTGGGCGCCCACACCGTGGCGAGGATGGCGATGGCTGCGCCCGATCGGATCAGGCGGCTGGTGCTCGAAGAGATCCCGCCCATGCCCCGTGGACAGGCCGACCTGGACGAGAACATCGCACCGTCGGCGGGAGGGTGGCCTGAACGGCTCCGAGGAGCCTGGTCGTTCGCGCGCTATCCGAGCCCGGTGATCCGGTTCGACCACCGGATGCCCCAACTCGTCGCGGCCCAATTCCAGGTGATCGATACCGACTGGTGGGATTCGCTGAACGTGATCGCCTCGCCCGTACTGGTCATCTCGGGTGGTGAACAGAGCTTCTTGCCGCCCAGGCACCTACGCAGTGTGAGCGAGGCCCTGCCCGACGGGCATTTCACCGCTATCGAGGCCGGCCACAGCGTGCACCGCGACCGCCCGTCGGAATTCAACCGCCGGGTTCTCGATTTCCTCGCAGGCTAGACGCGGCGCCCGCTTTCACCGTCGACTCTCCGGACTGATTTTCGACGTGCGGAGTCTTTTGTGCCGGGCGCCGATCATCGACGCCGTGAACGGCAGCGCCAACACGGTGACCGCACCTGCGGTCACCAGCACCGAGGCGTTCGCTTCGGTCATCTCACCGGCCGCCACGGCAACGCCTGTCACCGCCACGATCAGAGGCAAACCGGTCGCCGAGTACAGGCCGAGTTGCGTGCGCTCGGCGATGGAAAAGGGCGGTTCGGTGCCTGATTGCCCCCGATCCCATCGGGTGGCGATGAAGACGGGAACGCCGCGCACTGCGATGATCAGGAGTACCAGCACCACCAGGAGACCGGGTTTCGAGAACACCGCCGCGATGTCGATACCCATGCCGGAGGTGATGAAGAAGATGGGAATCAGGAAGCCGAAAGCTATTCCGTCCAGCTTGGTTTCCAGTGACTCATGTCCCTCGGGCAGCAGCCGCCGCAGGATGAATCCCGCTGCGAACGCCCCCAGTACCGTGTCCAGCTCGAACTCGTAGGCCAGCACCATCAGTCCCACGAGCAAGAACATCGTCACCCGGGCGGTCGTCTGCGCTGTGGTCTCCCCGCCCGCAGACACCAACTTCCTCAGCCAGGTCTGTTGCCGCAGAACGCGGTCCGACACCAATCCGACGGCAACCGCAGCGATGGTGAACAGGATGAGGACAACCGTGGATTGGAGCGACCCGCGCGTGCCGAGCAGTACCGCCATCGCGATGACCGGACCCACTTCACCGAACGCCCCGTGGTTGAGGACCGTCTGTCCCAGTCGGGTGTCGAGCAGTCCGTTGTCGCGGAGGATGGGAAGCAGCGTACCGAGCGCGGTGGAGCACAGAGCGATGGCCACGGCGCTCTCGGCGGTCAACAGTCCTGCGGCACCCAAGGCGAACGTTGCGCCGAAGGCAATCGCCAGGCAGCACATCCACGTATAGAACGCCCGACGACCCTCTCGGCCAACAAGTTCTGATGTCTTGACCTCGTATCCCGCGAGCAGGAACAGCATTCCGAGACCGAGTTCGCGGAGCATCTCGATCTCGTTGCCCTCGACGGCCCAATCCAGGACATGAGGCCCGATCAGGATCCCGCCGACGAGAAGGAGCACAACCTCGGGTATCCGCTTGCCCGGAATCAGCCCGGCGACGAGTGGTGCGAGCACCGCGCACCCCACGATCCAGAAAAACGAGGTGACCACGGTTCCCATGTCGTGTCAGCTCTCTGCGGACGAACCGGCGAGACCGGCGATCACCGAACGGATGGAAGGTGGGATGTCGACCGGCTTCCGCGACGAGCGGTCAACGTACACATGTACAAATCGTCCGGTCGCGGCGATGGCGTGGTCGCCGTTCGGGCCGCTACGGAAGATCGCCAACGCGTAGACAACGCTGCGGGTGCCGAGGCGTTCCACCGAGATACCGACCAACAGTTGGTCGGGGAAACTCAACTCGCGCAGGTAGTTGCACGATGTCTCGGCGACGATCCCGATGGCCGGCAGGTCACGGATGTCGGTGCCCGTGGCCGACATCAGCCAGGCGTTCACCGCGGTGTCGAAGTACGAGTAGTACGTCACGTTGTTGACGTGGCCGTAGTGGTCGTTGTCGTGCCAGCGGGTCGGGATCGGCCACAGCACCGGATAGTCGTCGGGCGACGGATGTGGACCTCTGGTCACCGGCCTCGAATCTCCGTTCTCGGGGCTTGCCCTATCGTGGTCGACGTCGTCATGGGACGCCCGGTTGGCTGGTGGTCCCGGATAGAGACTACGAGGTGCCTGGTGGATCTGGGCTGTTGCCGAGGTGGAAAGGCGCGCATATGTTGATCACTGGAGCAGTTCTCGAGGAGATCGGGCGGGCGCGACCCTACGCGCAGTCCACACCTATCGCGGTGCGCGAGTTGGAGCTGCGGTCGCCTGGCCCCACCGAGCTGCTCGTCCAGATCGAGGCAGCGGGTGTCTGCCATTCCGATCTAAGTGTGGTGGACGGCAATCGGGTGCGACCGGTCCCGATGCTGCTGGGTCACGAGGCAGCCGGCATCGTGCGTGAACGGGGCTCAGAGGTCGCCGACATCGAGGTCGGCGATCGCGTGGTGATGTCGTTTCTGCCGCGGTGCGAGCACTGTGAGGGTTGCGCGGCGGGCGGGCGGCTCCCATGCGTACCGGGATCGGTCGCGAACAACGCCGGCGAGATGCTCCACGGCGGCCGCCGACTCTCGTCACCCGATGGCGGCGGACCGATTCACCACCATCTGGGTGTCTCGGGGTTTGCCACCCACGCGGTGGTTGATGCCGCGTCAGCGGTTGCCGTGGGCAACGACGTGCCCGCGGACATTGCCGCCGTCCTGGGTTGCGCGGTTCTCACGGGTGGGGGAGCAGTGCTCAACGCCGCCAAGCCCTCACCGCAGGATTCGATCATGATCGTCGGCCTCGGCGGAGTCGGCATGGCAGCGTTGATAACTGCTGTGGCGCAGAATGTCTCGAGGATCGTCGCGGTGGACACCGTGGAAGACAAGCTCGGTCTCGCCCAGGAACTCGGCGCGCACGAGGTGTACACGCCGCAGGATGTCTCGCTGAGAGGTGTGAAGGCCACGTACGTCATCGAATGTGCGGGCAACGCAAGGGCTTTCGAGACTGCTTTCGCGGCCACATCCACCGGTGGAACCACCGTGACGGTGGGCCTGCCCGCTCCGGCCGCAAGGTCGAGCATCTCGCCGTTGACGATCACCGCTGAAGCTCGGACCATCATCGGGAGCTATCTGGGATCGGCTGTGCCCAGTCGCGACATTCCCCGGTACGCACAGATGTGGCGTGAGGGGCGCCTGCCCGTCGAACAGCTCATCTCCTCGCGCATCCGGCTCGACGAGATCAACGACGCGATGGACCAGCTCGCCGACGGCAAGGCCATCCGTCAGGTGATCATGTTCGACTGACCGACCGCCACGTTTCCTCCGATTGCAGCGACATCCTCCGGTTGCAGTCGGAGGATGTGACTGGAGCCGGAGGGTGTGGGCGCCGAGACCCGTCATCGCCGGACGCGGAAGAGTTCGGCCGGCCGCCCGCTGTCGGATGCGGCGCGCTCGCCGGTGCCCTCCAGGTCTCCGATGAAACGACGGCGAAAAGTGTCTTTGATCAATGTGGCGCCAAAGATCGCCTCGTGCAAGCGCCGCAACTCCAAGAGGGTGAACTGATCGCCGAGTAACCGGTCGGGGTCGGGACTGTTCGAGTAACGAACCCGAATGTCCTGTACCGCTTGGGAAACCATGTTGTTGTGGTCGAAGGTGAGATCCTCCGAAGGTGACTCGCCGGCAATCGTCACGAGCAGCGCATCGTCGGGAAGGTGCCGGCGCATGGCTGCCGCACCGTGTGCCATCGACAACACCCACCCGCGGTCGTCGCGTGACGGGTCGTCGTACATGCCGAGTTGATGGAAGGCCAGGCCGCGGATGCCTGCCTTGGTCTGCAGGGCGCGACTCGCCGCATCGGCGAGGGTCTCACCCCGGTGCAGGAAGGTTCCGGGGAGCGCCAGGCCGCGCTCGGACTTCACGACCAGCACGGCCAGCTCGTCGCCCTGCACAGTCAGAACAGCCACGTCGACGGCAACCGACGGCCGGTCGTAGTCGGTCAGAGCTTTACCTGCTGCATCGAGCCACACCATCCGTTGATGTTAGCGCACATTTGCGCTAACCTTTAGCTCAACTTTGATCTAAGGAGTAGCGATGGATCTCGACGACCAACAGCTCGACCGGGCCCTCGGGGTCCTGCTCGGGACGGCAGCAGGGGACGCACTCGGCGCGGGTTACGAGTTCACCTATCCCGCGGCGCACACCGAGATCCGGATGAAAGGAGGCGGGACGTTCGACTGGGCCCCTGGTGAGTGGACCGACGACACGTCGATGGCGATCTGCGTGACCGAGGGGTTGACCGAAGGCCACGCCGATCTCGATGCGATCGCCAGGTCGTTTGTGCGCTGGTACGACTCCGGTCCGCCCGATATCGGTACGCAGACCCGGGCGGTGTTGAGCGGCCGGTGTCGATCGGCACGCGCGATGACCGACAGGGCTGCGAGCTTGACCGGACGCACCGGTGGCAACGGTTCACTGATGCGCACGGCGCCAGTGGCCCTGGCGTTTCTCGACGACCCCGGGGGTTGCGTGCACACTGCGGGTGCCATCAGCGATCTCACGCATTACGACGAACGCGCACGAGAAGCGTGTCAGATGTGGAGTTGTGGAATCCGGCACGCGGTACTCACCGGGTCGCCCGAGGGGGTGCGGCTCTATCTGGAGCAGGCGCCTGCATCGGTCCGCGCGTACTGGGGTCCGCTGCTCGACATCGCCGAAAACGGTTCGCCCGCAGATTTTCCCAACAACGGGTGGGTGGTGCATGCGCTGCAGACCGCCTGGTGGGCGTTGACCAGGGCTGCCTGCGATCTGCCCGAGACGCTGGAGTACTGCGTGCGTGCGGGTAACGACACCGACACCACCGCGGCCATCGCCGGCGGACTGGTGGGAGCCTGCCGAGGAGCCTCGGCGATCCCATCGGAGTGGACGTCCCTCCTCCATGGCTATCCCGGCCACACTTCGGTCGAACTCGTTGCAACCGTACGCCGGGTCGTGGGTAAGGCGGCGGGTCCGACTGCACCCGACGCTCAAGCGGGCGACACCAAACGAGAGGACAAACAATGACCATCATCGACGTCGCCATCGGGGACATCACCACCACGCGAGCCGATGTGATCGTCAACGCTGCGAACACGTCGCTGCTGGGCGGTGGTGGTGTCGACGGTGCGATCCACCGCGTGGGCGGGCCCGAGATACTCGATGAGTGCCGGCTCATCCGGGCAACAACACTCCCAGACGGCCTCGGTGTGGGAGCCGTAGTGGCCACCACGGCGGGCAGGCTTCCGGCGAAGTGGGTGATCCACACGGTGGGGCCGCGCTACTCGACGCGTCACGACCGGTCGGCTGACCTGCGGGCGTGTTACCAGCGCAGCCTGCTGCTGGCGCGGTCATTGGGGGCGACATCTGTCGCCTTCCCGTTGATCTCGGCCGGTGCGTACGGGTGGCCGGTCGCCGACGCCGTGTCCCGTCAGGTTCACGCCATCAAGACCGCCGAAGTAAACGTGGACTTGGTGACTCTGGTGGCCTTCTCGCGCGAAATCGGGCAGTTGAGCAGGCAATACGTCGGCTGACCGGGTCGCCTGATGAACACTCGGTACCGGGGCTAAGCTGTCAGCAGGTCATAGTGACCGGCACCACAGGAGGCCCCATGAACCGGTACGCAGTGCGCTCCAAGACCAGCCAGCTCGACCCCGAGAAGGACTTCGAGGAGATCAACCGGCTGCTCGCGACCATCGAGTTCCCCTGGGACATCAACCAGGCACTGAGCTTCGCGCTGTTCCGGACGTACGCGGTGCCGTCCGTGGGCCAGCTGCTGTTCGACACCGGAGAGTTCACCGACAAAGTCCAGAAACGCTACGACGACACCACCCTGCTCCTTGACGGCGTGCTCGAACACGGACTCGACAGCGAGACCGGGCGGACGAGCATCCGCCGCATCAATCAGATGCACGGCGCCTACGACATCTCGAACGACGACATGCTCTACGTACTCGCGACATTCGTGGTGACCCCGGTGCGCTGGATCGAGGACTACGGCTGGCGGCAGCTCAATCACAACGAGGTGGTGGCCGCCACCAACTACTATCGCCGTCTCGGAACCCTGATGGGGATCAAGCAGATTCCGGCCACCTACACCGAGTTCGAGCACTTCCTCGACGATTACGAGCAGAAGAACTTCGCCTACAACGACGGTGCGCGCAAGGTCGCCGATTCGACGCTGGCCCTGATGACCACATTCCCGCCGAACGACAAGGCCCCGGCCTGGCTGATCAACATCTTTGCGCGGTCGTTGATGGACGACGCCCTACTCGATGCGTTCGGTTACCGGCATCCGCCACGGGCTGTCCGGGCCGTGTCGCGCGCAGCGCTTCGT
>NZ_BDAP01000016.1 GCF_001598915.1 Williamsia muralis NBRC 105860
TCAGCAGGCGCAGGATCTCGACGTACAGCCACACCAAGGTGACGGTGAGTCCGAGAGCGATGCCCCAGGCCGCCTTTTCCGGTGCGCCCGAACGGATCAGCTGATCCGCGGCGTCGAAGTCGATCAGGAAGCTGAATGCCGCAAGCGCGATGCAGACGAGCGAGAAGATGATCGCGATCGGTCCGCCGTCACGAAGGCCCAGTCCGTCGCCACCGTTGAAGAACCCGATGACGAGGTTGCCGAGGATCAGCACGAGCACGCCGATCAGGCCCGCGAAGATCATCCGGGTGAACCGCGGGGTGACGCGGATGGCGCCGGTCTTGTAGACGATCAGCATGCCGCCGAAGACACCGAATGTCGCGAGCACCGCCTGGCCGATCAGGACACCGGCGCTGACGTCGCCGGCAACAACCCAGTTGGCGAAGACGAACGACACCGTACCGACGAACAGACCTTCGAGCAGCGCGTAACTGAGCACGATGGCCGGATTGTCTTGCTTACGACCGAATGTCGCGACGAGGACGAGGCCGAGCCCACCCAGCGCGCCGACCAGCATCAGCGGCATCGCCAAGGCTTCGTTCTGGCTGGCCAGGAAGTACGAGACAGCCGCCGAGAGGATGAGGACACCGAGGGTGGCGGCTGTCTTCATCACGACGTCGTCGATGGTCAGGGTTCGCGATCCGACCTGCTGCCCTGGACGGGCGAACGGATCGGCAGGCGGTTGCCCCGTCTGCTGATTCCACATCGCGCCCTGGCCGGCGCCGGCTGCACCAGCGCCAAAGCCGGCGTAGCCGCCGGGTCCCTGGTTGCTGCGCACTACTCCGCGCATCACCGGATTGCTGCTTTCACGCACCGTTTTGGTCCCTTCATCAAGTGATCCCACTTATGCACGCTCAACGAGCGGCGTGGCTATCGAGTTCCGACTTTACCTTCTCTTGAACTTCGGTGCAGTCGACTCCCCTGGGGGACCAGCTGCCGGGCCGAACAGTCGGCTCAGAGCATCGATCTGGTCAGCCCCACCGGCTGTGACCGCCATCGGCGGGGATCGTCACACCGCTGAGATACGCCGCATCCGTACTGCACAGGAACACCGCGATTCGACCGATGTCCTGCTCGGCATCACCGATCCGGCCCAGCGGGATGCTCTTGACAAACGCTTCGGCCGCCTCCGGGTACGTCTCTGTCCACCACTGCAACGATGGCGTCATGGCATGCGGCGCAATGGCGTTGACGCGGATGTTGTCCTTACCCCATTCGCAGCCCGCCGCCCGGGTCAACGAGCGCGTCGCTTCCTTGACGGCGGCATAGGGTCCGTACGTGGCCATGTCCCAGCGGACCGCCGACGACGTCACCAGGTTGATCACCGATCCCCCACCTCTGGCAACCATCAGCGGATGACAGGCCTTCATCAACCGCAACACGGCGAGCGGTCCGGTTCGGAAGAACCTGGTGAAGTCGTCGTCGGACACGTCGAGCAGCGGGATCGGCATCGCATCGTTGGCGTTGTTCACCAGGATGTCGACCCCACCCAACCGTTCTGCGCACGCCTCGACGATGCTTGAGCAATCGTCGGCCTCGCTGACGTTGCCCACCAGGTACTCTGCCCGCACACCGTTGGCTTGCAGTTTCTCGGCAGCCGCGGCCAACGGCTTCTCGTGACGGCCGCAGATGAAGATGTCGGCACCTTCCTTGCTCAGTGCCGAAGCGATGCCGAAGCCCACCCCTTTGCCGCCGCCGGTGATCAATGCAACCTTGCCGTCCAGAACTCCCATGCAGCAGACACTAGCGAAACTAGAACACGTTCACCCCGCGAATGGAGTCACGAATCGGGACCTCGGCGGCCTCGCTGTTCGACGATGAAGTCGCGGATCTCCTTGGGCCCGACGTCTCCACCGATCAAGTCCTTGGTGGCCCGCCCGAGACACACAGATGTCAGGACCCGTTCGGCGAGTTCGTAATCCTCGCCGATCGCAATGTAAGGCTTTGCGATCATCAACGCGGCGACTCCGTGTGCGGCGGTCCACAACTCGAGCACCACGGGGGTCGGGTCGCCCTTGTCGACAAACCCCTCGTCCATCAAACGCTCGATCGTCTCGGCGAAATGAACAAAAGCCGACTGCCCGAGAACGGCATCGGCATCGGTGCCCTCGGCGCAGACCTTCATGGTCGCCACCCGGTACAGTTCCGCGTTCTCGACCGCAAAACGCACATAGGCCATCCCCTGCGCATGTGCCGCTTCCCAGCTGTCCTCGTGCTCGGCCCCGGCAGCCCGCATCACTTCGTCCAGTCGGGTGAAGTACTGCGCCACCACTTCGTCGATCAGTGTGTCCTTGTCGGCGAAGTGGATATAGATCGAAGGCGGCGTGACCCCTACCCGATTGGCGACAGCACGGATCGAGACCGCTGACTCGTCTCCACTTTCGAGAAGCAATTCGGTTGCAGCGGTGAGGATCTCCGCGCGCAGTTGCTCACCCGAGCCGCGAGGGGACCTGCGGCGCCTCAGTCGCTCGACTGTCATGGCCACCTTCCTCACTCAGACCGAACCTGTCATGGAACTTGCGTAGGGGCGCCGGTGCCCACCAGTTTGCCCGGCCGGCGATCTTCATGAATGCAGGAACGAGGAACATGCGGATCAACGTTGCGTCCATCAAGACCGCCAGCGCGAGACCGACACCGAACATCCGCATGAAAGACACCTGCGAGAAGGCGATTCCGGCAAAGACGATGGCCATCAGCAGCGCAGCGGCCGTCACAACCCGGCCGGTTCTGGCCAAGCCGTACGCGACCGCGTGATCGTTGTCCGCCCTGGTCCTGCCGGACTTGAGCCACTCTTCCCGTATCCGCGACAGCAAGAACACCTCGTAATCCATCGACAACCCGAAAGCGATGCAGAACATGAGTACGGGCATGTTGGCGATGAGCGTGCCGGTGGTGGTGCTTCCGAGCCCTCCGAGATTGCCGTCCTGGAAGATCCAGACCATCGCGCCGAATGTCGCCGTCAGCGAGAACACGTTGAGCACCAGCGCTTTCACCGGTAGCAGTACCGAACCGGTGAGCAGGAACAACAGGATGAACGTCGTCACGACGATGACAACGAACACCTCGGGGAGGTGGTCGATGATGCTGTTGACGTTGTCGATGTTCTGCTGTGCCAGACCGCTGAACAACGTCTCGGCGGGTGCGGGCACCTCACGAAGCGCGTCGAGCTGGTCCTGACCGCGTTCGGAGAACGGATCGACGGTCGAGGAAACGGTGAGATAGGCGGCGTTGTCGGCGGTCATGTCGTTGCCACCGTTGCCCACCCGTTGTCCGTCGACGAACGTTCCGACCGGGGTTGTGACCGCGGTGACGTCGGCCACCTGGGAGAGGTCCTGGCCATACCGCGACATCGTGGGCTCGCCGAGGTCGCGGGCCTCCGGGATCACTATGTTGACGGACGCGGATGCGTTCTGTGAATAGTCTTCTCGCAGTTCGTCACCGAGTACGCGCGCGGACGCCGACTCCGGGAGCACACGGTCGTCCGGGTAGCCGAACTTGATGCCGAGGAACGGGGCACCCAGGACGAGAAGCAATGCGACGACGGCCAACCCGACCGGGACGGCGTGACGCAGGACAAACTGTGTGGAGCGGTACCACATCGACTCTTCGGGTTCGGGCACATGCGGTTCGTCTCGGCCGAGGAGCCTTCGGATGGGCCTGCGCACATCAAGTGAGTCGATGCGCGGGCCGAGCACAGCGATGAGTGCCGGTGCCACCACGAGCGCGGCAGCGGCGGCCAGCGCCACCACGGCCAGTCCCGCATAGGCGAACGACCGCAGGAAGTACATCGGGAAGATCGCCATCGCAGCGAGCGAAAATGCCACTGTCACAGCGGAGAACAGAACTGTGCGTCCTGCCGTCGCGACGGTGACGACAAGAGCGTCATCCCGGTTCCGTCCGGCCTGCACTTCTTCTCGGTAGCGGTTGATGATCAAGAGTGTGTAGTCGATGGCCAGCGCGAGCCCCATGGCCGTCGTCAGATTGAGGGCGAAGACGGACACGTCGGCAAAGAGCGTGAAACCTCGCAGTACAGCCGTTGTTCCGATGATCGCGAAGATACCGATCGCCAGCGGTAGCACGGCCGCGGTGAGTCCTCCGAACACCCAGATGAGAAGCAGGAAACTGATCGGGATCGCCACTGCCTCAGCGACGAACAGGTCACGGCTGGTCTGTTCGTTGACCTGCGAGTAGACCATCGCCTGTCCACCGACGAGAACGTCGATCCCGGGGAACTGGCCGGTGAAAGACGGGGCGCTGAAACGGTCTTCGATCTTCCTGCCGTTGCCCGCAGCGTCCTTGTCGCCCCCCGCGACCGTGAACGTGATCAGCCCGGATGTGCGGTCTTCGGAAATGAGCGCGGCTGCTGCTTCCGGATTGTTCCACGCCGAGATGATCGGTCTTTCGACGAAGCTCAACGACTCGAGTTCGCGCACCACGGCGTCTGCCGCGGTCCGCGCAGTGTCGCTGTCGGAGATGTTGGGTGTTCCCGACTCGTGCAGGCGGATGACCACCTGCAGGCCCCCGCGCTCGAAGGTGTCGCTCATCACCTCGATCGCCTTGGCCGATTCGGAATCCGGGTCCTGGAAACCGCCGGCGGCCAGCTGACCGGACACCGACGAGCCGAGGACCCCGCAGATGATGAGCAACAGCAGCGCTCCGGCCAGGACGCGCTTCGGGGCGGCGATGACGCCACGGGCCAACGAGGACAACACGGCAGATCCTTTCGAGTCATTCTCAAGTGATCGCCGTTAAGTTATCAGCACTATCTTAGCGGGGTCAATGCCATTTACCAGCAGTAAAGATCGAGAACCCGTCGGCAACCCATGCCCGACAAAGCACGGGCACTACGCAACCGAGTCCACGTGGGCGATCTGTCGAGCGTCCATGCCCAGGCCCCACATGACAACCCGCATCTCGCGCCGGACCACCCGATCCTCGTCGCCGAGCAATCCGATCACCCGTGCCACCTCGCGGGCGCGAACCGCAGGCCTGGCCACATCGACGAGGTGATGCAACGGCGTGCGGCGAAGGCCCATCTTTCCCGCGGACGGTTTGTCCATCCAGCGCGTCGAGATCGATGAAAACGACACGGACAACATGGGCCGCAGTACCGAGTTCATCATCGTGGCCAACGGACCCGGCATCAGCGGGATGTCTATCCGGTAGCCCTCCCGCAGCAATGCCCGGGTCAAGGTCTTCGACGCCTCATCTGGTTCGAGGTCGAATTGTGCTCCCACATCGAACAATTCGTTGGCGGCGCCGAAGTTGTTGGGCAGCAATTGCTCGTCCACCCCGATGACCCAGCCGATCCATCGCCACAGATGCGCGATCGCTTCGTGCTCGGCGGCCGAGTACTGGATACCGAGGTCGCGTGCCACCTTCATCGGCAACGCCAAGAACCCCCCACCGATGGTCAGGGCGCTGTACGTCTGGCTGATCGGGACGCCCCACTCGGTCACATCCCAGCCACCTTCGGTGATCAGATGGTGTCGAACCATCGCGTGGACCAGGCGGATCCGGAGAGTCTGCGCCCAACCTGCATTGCCGGGCAGCATCTGACCCGGTGCGGTCGCCAGGGCGATCCAGCGACCGGTACCCAGCACACGGTCGTAGGTGTGCTCCTCGAACCGGCCAGTTGCCGCGAGCGGCCGGACGAATCCGCGCGCCTGATAGCCGTAGATCAACGACTGGTAGAGCGTGCTGGACTGGAGTGTTCCGAACTTCCACCAGGCTCGACCACCCGCTTGAGCGACGGCCGCATCGAACCACGGCGGCGGCGTCGATGCGGCATCAAGCAGCTCCCGCAGTCGAGGCGGTGCGTCATCGATCCGGCCAGGCAGGTCGTCAAGAATCTGCAGGATGTCTCGCCAGCCGTAACCGTCGAGGGCAAACATCTCCTCGATGGCGGCTTGGGCAAGCGGGTCACCCATATGCAACCCAGCCTCGAGCCGATCGACGAGGTCAGGATGGCGTTCGCGGACGACGTCCCAATTCGCTGCGCCTGTGATCTCCGATGCACCCATGAATCATGGTGTATTTAACAGGCGCTCGAGGTCAACCCTTGACCACTTCTCCAGCTTCGTCGGTCTCGACCGGCAGCTCGACCTCGGGCAGTCGCACCCGTTCGCCGCCCACACCGGCAAAGCCGGCCCAGATCAGTTCGGTGATGTGGTCGACGAGTTCGGCACGATCCATCGTGGGCGTCTTGCTCCACCAGTCCACGGCGGTCCAGATGGCTCCGACCAGGGCACGCGCCCACGGCCCGGACGCCCGGGTGTCGGCCCCGAGCTGCGCCAGGGCTATGTCCAGGACCTGCTCGATGAATCCGGTGACCTCGGCCGAACCGACGCCGACCTGCATGCGTGGAGCCAGAACAGCTGCAAGCTTGCTGTTGTCCTCCATCCACCGGGCGAGGATGTCGATCACCGACCGCGTCTGTTCCTTGGGGTCGTGCAGGGTGTTCACCATGGTCCCGACCTCTAAGACGAGGTTTTGGGTGTGTCTCTGCGCCAGCGCCGCCAGGAGGTCGCTGCGGTCGGCGAACGCCGCGTACACGGCCGAGCGGGTCAGGCCGGCTCGTTTCGCGACACCGGCGAGACCGAAATCGACCCCGTTTTCGATGATTTCCGCCTCAGCGGCATCAAGCAATTCTTCGCGCCGTGCCCCAGGATCGACACCGGGGCCAGGCGGTCGGCCGCGACTGCGTCGAGTGGATCCGTCAGACATGTCGTTCAGTTTGCCACTTTCCTTGCCTCACATAGTTGCCCGAGGTCAATTACGGCGATTCGTCACATGCCTGCGGCGAGTGAGCCGGCCGTCACCGCCCACTTGTGC
>NZ_BDAP01000017.1 GCF_001598915.1 Williamsia muralis NBRC 105860
AATGCTGAGGGGCGTATGGCGTACGGCCGAGCCTTAGACCGGGTTGCATTACATGACAGTCTTAGTGTGGCGTGAGTCTGTGTGGGCGCGCGCGTTCTTCGTTAAGGCAGGTACGCGTCCAGAGCAGCGTGGCACAGTTGAGACCGGTTCTCGGCAGCAATCTCCTCGCTCTCCCAAAGTTCGTCTAAAGCGATAACATTCGCGCGGCGAGTTCGGAAGGACAGCGTTGTCCGTTCAGCCGATTTTCTCGGTGTGGTTCGCACAAATATGCCGTCGGACGCTACATTCGGGCGCAGGTGAGCTACCAGTGCTCCTAGCTCATCCCGATGGGCAACAATCGCATCCATGATCACGTTCGCGTAGGCCAGTTCGTGGTCCTTCGCATACCGTTTGAGACGTTGAACTAAAGGTACAGGCAGTGACAACGTCACTGGAACAAGCGAATTGGCAGCCGAGTCGTTCGCGCGCCTAGGCATGCGTGGCTGCTTGACTTCCTTGGGCGGTGCGGTCGAGACCGCGGCCGATTCGGTATTTGCTGCTGGCGGCGACGATTTGACCGCATCGCCTGGTGTTGGGTTAACGCGCGGTTTTCGTGGAGGCGGCCCAGGAAGCGCGTTCGCTCGCTTGAGGCCGGGCACCGCACTCAGCGATGGTCGCTCACTCATACGGCTTCATCCTCCGCGTCAGCTGATTCCATCTGCGCGATACGTTGCAAGATCTCCTGACAAAGCAGTACGTAGTCCTCAGCCAATGCGGGAGCGCTTCCTGGCACCCGCGTCGGGGTCCTTCCCTCTTTCAGCGCTTTCCAGTACGGCTCGGCATCCTCGACTTGCTCAGCGAGCTCATGGATGAGCTTCCCCTCCTCGCGGGATTGCACAGCGCAGGTCTCCGTGTGGCGGATCACGGATTTAAACAAGGGAGCGGCGCCGCCAAGCGCGTCAGTAATATCCTGAATCGCATTGCGTCGTACAGCCTTCGCCGAAGTCGACACGTCGAACAGGACTGCGCCCAGGACATCAATGTCGGGATGAAACTGACGAACCTGAATAATCTGAGTCGCGAGTGCCCCCAAACCAAGGATGCTCGCACGGTCAGGTTTGGTTGGAACAACTATCCATCGCGTAGCGCCCAGGGCGACCTGAAGAAGGCTGGGGCGCGTCGGCGGTGTGTCAAGAACAATGAGGTCGTACTCCCCTGCCAACGGGGTCAACGCCTCAGCCAACATGCTGTGGACTTGCTTCGATCGCTGAGCCCGACCTACGAGAATGGACTCCAGGTCGTCGAGAGCCTCACCGCCGGGAATTACATCGAGATTCGGGCGGACCTCGCTCAAGACCGGCGCTAGCTTCTGGCTTGAACCGAGCGCGTCGAGGAGATGCTGGCCATTGTCGGTTGACCCGGCTTGGTTGTACCCGAGGTCCTCGCCGGCGTTGCCCTGAGGATCCAGGTCGATAAACAGAGTTCGCCAGCCGGCCGCAGCGGCAAGCCCCGCACAATTCACTGAAACTGAGGTTTTACCGGCACCGCCTTTGCCGTTCGCAAAGGCGACGACGCGAGAAAGCTCCGGCGTTAAGTCGTCCATGACTTCCTGCTTTCGATGGTGAGTTGCTGCGCGGTGTGCGACACGAAGTGAAGTGCGTATGGGTGCGCGATGTAGGAGCCACGATAGTCCAAGCTGTATGGCATCGCCTGATGCGACACGCACTGTTTTCACTACAGCCCGCTTCAGTTCTGCTAATGCGTCCGAGCCTGCTGCCTAGCCTAGGGGCCGATGTGTAGCTTGACCTAGGAAGGACCGCAGTTGCTTCTATACAGTGCGCAATGACGCGGGCTGTAGATGAGAACTTAGTTAAAGAATTAGTCGATGGCGTCCGTGCCGAAGTGTGGCTGCACGTATATCGAATACTGCGGCGGCGGGCAGGGTGGCAAGTACTGTATGAAAGCATGCCGTATTCGGGACCGACGCTAAGGATGGACGTATGTAGTTACGTAATGGCGGCATTAATGCGTGCATTACGGCCAGCCTTAATAGGCTCTGAACTGGGCGAACTAGCTTCGTGTACAAGGGACTCCGCCTGGCGATAACGGGTCAAACGGTCATCGACGGCGTGACAGTTGTGGGGTGTCGGCGTGGGCGATATGCGGTGGTGGCGCTCCGTACGTAGAGACCGACCCGGTGCGTCAGACATGGTCTACTTTCGGGAACGCGTGCGTCCTGCGGTCGATGAACGGGCGCGGTAGTCAATGGCCGAGGCACACGGAACAGACCAAGCCCGAGGTCGAGACGGTGGACTTGTACGTCCGGACTATCCCGATCCGGAAGCCGTGGGCCTACCCCCTCGCCGACAGGTGTAGATATTGCGTTGCTCATTTGTCCGACCGGCGCGCAGATTCATGGCAAGTAGTTCGCGGACCCGCCCAGCTTGCGCATGCGTCCGCTTGCAGGACCCACGTCAACCGTACTTAAGGCGACACGTAATGCGTGCATTAACGCGGGACTTAATTCGGGTGAGTTCGGCAACCAGGGCGGCTACCGCGCTGCCGCTTCAGTGCACCGCTGACGGACAGCATGTTCCGCGACTGCGGCCGACGCGACTCCAACGACGCTCGTCGAAGGCTGTCCAGCCAGTCGGGAGTGCCTTGTGGAACCGCGCGGAGATACGCCAATACAGCCTAGTTCGACGCAAGACATCTGTGACTAGGAGGCGTGAAGCCCGCTTCCGCCAATGATGCCGACAACGCACGCAGCCTGCTGTCACGTGACGAAATGGCCGGGCACTCCGGCCCGCAGTCATTGACCGCGCGACTCGACGTACGAGAAGCACGGCTAGAGCCAAATGCGCCACAATCTGGTACCTCTCCGGCCACCAATCGACTAGCCGTTCGCGGGTGCACCTGCCGTGGCCTCGAGTAGGCCGACGGCCCCCTTAGCGCACCGTGCGCACGGCGGGCGTCAAAGACGCACTTTGCGCGCTAGTTGGAGGGCTCACGTGAACCGTCCTGGGTCTGGTGGACCGTGATCTCACCAGGAGAATGTGAAGTTCGGCCAAGAGACCCGCGAGCGGGCTGTGAGGATGTACGAGGACCGGCTGGCGTCGCATGATGAGTCTAAGCTGGCGGCACGTAAGCACGTCGGCGCCTTGTTGGATATCAATCCGGCGACTCTGCGGAACTGGATCGAGAAGGACCTGCCCGTTGCGGCGGCGGAGGGTTCGAAGACAGTCGCTGAACAAGATTCTGAGCTCGCGTCGCTGCGCAGAGAGAATGCTGAATTACGCAGGGCCAATGAGATTTTGAAGACTGCTTCGGCGTTCTTCGCAGCGGCGGAGGTCGACCGCCGACTGCGGTGATCGTCGATTACATCGACGCTCACAGGGGCCGGTTCGGGGTCAATCCGATCTGCCGAGTGCTCACCACGAGCACGGAATGCACATCGCCCCGTCCACCTACTACGCCCGCAAGAAAACGGGCCCGATCCTCGGCCGCGATGCTGGCCGAGGCGTACGACGCACACGCGGTCTACCTGGAGTTCACCCGCCAGCGTAGTTCGATGCACCACCGAGCTATTGCCTATGGAGTGTGCAAAATGTGGCATGCGATGTGGCGCGCCGGCCACATGATGGGCCGCGACCAGGTCGCCCGACTGATGGGAATCAGCGGGATCTCCGGCGCGGTTCGCGGCACACACCGCACGGTCACCACCCGGCGCGAGGACAAGGCGCCCAGGTACCCTGATCATGGTAAGCGGCAATGAGATTCGCCTGACCGTCCGGATCAGTTGTGGGTCGCCGACGTTACATATGTCTGGACGCTGGCCGGGTTTGTGTACGTGGCGTTCCTTGTCGACGTCTTCTCGCGTCGCATTTTGGGGTGGCGAGTGATGTCGAACAAGGAAACTCCGCTGGTTTCCAGTGTCGTCGAGCAAGGTTGTTTGTCGTCGAAGATACGACTTCTCGTTCACTGCAACGGGTTTGGTGCATCACAACGACACCCGGAGTCAGTATACGTCGATCGCTTTCAGCAAGGAACTGCGCGAGGCTGGCATCACCGGATCTATCGGAACGGTGGGCGATGCCCTCATGGAATCAGCGATTGGTGTGTACAAGACCGAGTTGATTGAGCGGGATCGTTCCTGGAGCAACCGGGCCGAGGTTGAACGTGAGACAGCGGCATACGTGCACTGGTACAACAGCGACCGACTGCACTCGTCCATCGGCTATTGCTCGCCGATCGAGTACGAGAGCCGCTACGGTGAGCAGGTCGCCTCCGAGGCGGAGGTGGCTTGAACCGGGTCTCCATCCGGTCCAGGACGGTTCAGCCTGCCCACTCGGGTTGCCAGAACTAATCCCTCCGTGAACCGAGCTGCCTAGCCCGACAGGCCGACTGCATGTTCGCCGCACAACCGCACGCGTTCAGTTTCAGACACTCCGTCTGAGGCGTATTCCAGCTCGGTCCATGTCCCTGGTCGGCGGCATCCGACGACCATGCATTGCCGGGTCTCGTCCTGACTCGCCATCATTGCCCTTTACCCTCACTCACCCCCGGGGAAGTACAGCGGCACTGCGGCTCCCTGTTCGACCGCAAGGCCTGCCAAGCAATCTAAAAGGCGGTGTGTAGGACCGCAAGTTGACGGGGCCGACGTCGACATGGGCGGTCGGTGCATTCCGGTGACACCTACGAGGTGCCCCGCGAGTCCAGGCACGTCTATTGCCAGTTCCAAGGCAAGGGTGCGATCCACGTATGTGCTGTTGCCCCGAGCTCGCTACTGCTGCCGCTACACCGGCAGCGATGACGTGAACATCCCGAAAGGTCGCTGCCCTTGCGGTCGAGTAGTCGGAAGGAGAGCGCTCGGCAGGGCTGTCGTCGGCTCGCACTGACTCCCAGAACCACATCCGAAAGCCGCGGTGAAGCCGCACAACGAATCTCATAAGTGGGCAATTGCCCATTCGAGGAAGGCTGATTGGGTGGGCCGGAACCCACAGACACGAAGCCACCGTGACAGCAGCATTAGCGCTCGCGATGTCGATCCGGTCAACACCCATTCACATCTCGCGAGACGACAACGCTCACACTAGCTGCTTGTATTAGCGCGGTCCGGTGGGGCGGGAGTGTCCGATTAACGGTGGATCCGACCTTGATGTCGGTTAGTTACCGTTCGGGGTGATGCGTCCTTCGAAGGTGATCGCAAACGCATTGAGCGCGGGCTTCCACCTCATTGCCCATCGTGCCTTACCTTTCCCTGTCGGGTCCAGAGCACGCGTGGCCAGATACAAGCATTTGAGCGCCGCCTGTTCGGTCGGGAAGTGCCCACGCGCCCGTACCGCGCGCCTGTAGCGAGCGTTGACAGACTCGATCGCGTTCGTCGAGCAGATGACCCGCCTAATCTCGACGTCGTAGTCCAGGAACGGAACGAACTCACTCCACGCGTTGTCCCACATCTTGATGATCGCTGGATACTGCTGACCCCATGTCTGCGTGAACTCTGCAAATCGTTCCCTGGCCGCAGACTCCGACGGAGCGGTGTAGACAGGTTTGAGATCACGTGCCATCGCATCCCAATACTTCCGTGATGCGAACCGAAAGGTGTTGCGTATCAGATGAATAATGCACGTCTGCACCACGGCGAGTTCCCAGACGGTGTTGATCGCCTCAGGTAATCCTTTGAGTCCGTCGCACACCACGATGCAGACGTCCGCCACACCACGGTTCTTGATCTCGGTCAGGACCGAAAGCCAGAACTTGGCGCCCTCACCGCCCTCGCCGGCCCAGATCCCCAGGATGTCGCGTTCGCCATTAACGGTGACCCCGATCGCCACATACATCGGCCGGTTTGTGACCTGCCCATCGCGCACCTTCACGTGCACCGCATCGATGAATATCACCGGATACACCCGATCGAGTGGCCGGTTCTGCCACTCCGTCATTTCCCCGACGACCTTGTCGGTGATGCGTGAGATCGTGTCCTTCGACACCGACGCTCCGTAGATGTCCTGAAAGTGCGCGGATATCTCGCCGGTCGTCAAACCCTTTGCAGTCAAGGACAATACGATCTCATCAATACCCGTCAAGCGTCGCTGTCTCTTCTTAACGATCTGCGGGTCGAACGAAGAGTCGACGTCACGTGGCACTTCAATCTCCACCGGCCCGATCTCGGTAAGTACGGTTTTGGACCGTGTACCGTTCCGGGAGTTGCCGCTGCCGCGGCCGGCAGCATCATGTTTCTCGTAGCCCAAGTGCTCGGTCATCTCCGCGTCTAACGCGGTCTCTAGAACGTTCTTGGTGAGTT
>NZ_BDAP01000018.1 GCF_001598915.1 Williamsia muralis NBRC 105860
GGGGAATATTGCACAATGGGCGCAAGCCTGATGCAGCGACGCCGCGTGAGGGATGACGGCCTTCGGGTTGTAAACCTCTTTCACCAGGGACGAAGCGAAAGTGACGGTACCTGGAGAAGAAGCACCGGCCAACTACGTGCCAGCAGCCGCGGTAATACGTAGGGTGCGAGCGTTGTCCGGAATTACTGGGCGTAAAGAGCTCGTAGGCGGTTTGTCGCGTCGTTCGTGAAAACTTGGGGCTTAACTCCAAGCGTGCGGGCGATACGGGCAGACTTGAGTACTACAGGGGAGACTGGAATTCCTGGTGTAGCGGTGAAATGCGCAGATATCAGGAGGAACACCGGTGGCGAAGGCGGGTCTCTGGGTAGTAACTGACGCTGAGGAGCGAAAGCGTGGGTAGCGAACAGGATTAGATACCCTGGTAGTCCACGCCGTAAACGGTGGGTACTAGGTGTGGGTTCCTTTTCACGGGATCCGTGCCGTAGCTAACGCATTAAGTACCCCGCCTGGGGAGTACGGCCGCAAGGCTAAAACTCAAAGGAATTGACGGGGGCCCGCACAAGCGGCGGAGCATGTGGATTAATTCGATGCAACGCGAAGAACCTTACCTGGGTTTGACATACACCAGAAAGCCATAGAGATATGGCCCCCCTTGTGGTTGGTGTACAGGTGGTGCATGGCTGTCGTCAGCTCGTGTCGTGAGATGTTGGGTTAAGTCCCGCAACGAGCGCAACCCTTGTCCTGTGTTGCCAGCACGTAATGGTGGGGACTCGCAGGAGACTGCCGGGGTCAACTCGGAGGAAGGTGGGGATGACGTCAAGTCATCATGCCCCTTATGTCCAGGGCTTCACACATGCTACAATGGCCGGTACAGAGGGCTGCGATACCGTGAGGTGGAGCGAATCCCTTAAAGCCGGTCTCAGTTCGGATCGGGGTCTGCAACTCGACCCCGTGAAGTCGGAGTCGCTAGTAATCGCAGATCAGCAACGCTGCGGTGAATACGTTCCCGGGCCTTGTACACACCGCCCGTCACGTCATGAAAGTTGGTAACACCCGAAGCCGGTGGCCCAACCCCTTGTGGGAGGGAGCCGTCGAAGGTGGGATTGGCGATTGGGACGAAGTCGTAACAAGGTAGCCGTACCGGAAGGTGCGGCTGGATCACCTCCTTTCTAAGGAGCAACATAAACTGCGGTCGATGGGTTGCTTTGTACCAGCCCCTCCTGCTGCTTTGGCAGTGGGTGTGATCGTGGTGGCCCCGCTTCACAGGCGAATGTTCTGTGGTGGGAGCTCATGGGTGAAACGCTAACAATGCTGTGGTGTTCGTTTGAACATTGTGGCGTCTGCTCAGGTGACTGGGTGGAGCATCGATACACTATTGGGTCCTGAGGGAACACACTGTGAGGTGGGTTTGCTCTGGATTTAACGATGATGCCGGCTGATGCGGGTGCCTGTTATCGCGGAGGGGTGAAGATTCTTCTGCGGGGTGCCGGTTGGTGGGTGTGTGTTGTTTGAGAATTGCACAGTGGATGCGAGCATCTTTATTTTGTTTTGATAATGTTTGTAAGTGTGTAAGAGCGTACGGTGGATGCCTTGGCACCAGGAGCCGATGAAGGACGTAGGAGGCTGCGATAAGCCTCGGGGAGCTGTCAACCGAGCTGTGATCCGAGGGTGTCCGAATGGGGAAACCCAGCACGAGTGATGTCGTGTTACCCGCATCTGAATATATAGGGTGTGTGGAGGGAACGTAGGGAAGTGAAACATCTCAGTACCTACAGGAAGAGAAAACAACATGTGATTCCGTGAGTAGTGGCGAGCGAAAGCGGATGAGGCTAAACCATGGATGTGTGATAGCCGGCGGGCGTTGCATTCGTGGGGTTGTGGGATCCATTGTGTCAATTCTGCCGGGTTGGCCAACAGTGAGAAATCGTTGTGTTAGGCGAAGTGGTCTGGAACGGCCTGTCGTAGAGGGTGAGAATCCCGTAGCCGAAAATGTGACGACTGTTGATATGGACACCCAAGTAGCAGCGGGCCCGTGAAATCTGCTGTGAATCTGTCGGGACCACCCGATAAGCCTGAATACTCCCTGGTGACCGATAGCGGACTAGTACCGTGAGGGAAAGGTGAAAAGTACCCCGGGAGGGGAGTGAAATAGTACCTGAAACCGTGCGCTTACAATCCGTCAAAGCTGATGCGTCATTTAGTTGGCGGTTGGTGATGGCGTGCCTTTTGAAGAATGAGCCTGCGAGTTAGTGCTCGGTGGCGAGGTTAACCCGTGTGGGGTAGCCGTAGCGAAAGCGAGTCCGAATAGGGCGACAGAGTCGCCGGGTCTAGACCCGAAGCGGAGTGATCTACCCATGGCCAGGTTGAAGCGACGGTAAGACGTCGTGGAGGACCGAACCCACTTCAGTTGAAAATGGAGGGGATGAGCTGTGGGTAGGGGTGAAAGGCCAATCAAACTCCGTGATAGCTGGTTCTCCCCGAAATGCATTTAGGTGCAGCGTCGCATGTTTCTCGCTGGAGGTAGAGCTACTGGATGGCCGATGGGCCCTACAAGGTTACTGACGTCAGCCAAACTCCGAATGCCAGTGAGTGAGAGTGCGGCAGTGAGACTGCGGGCGATAAGGTTCGTAGTCGAGAGGGAAACAGCCCAGATCGCCGGCTAAGGCCCCTAAGCGTGTACTAAGTGGAAAAGGATGTGGGGTCGCGAAGACAACCAGGAGGTTGGCTTAGAAGCAGCCACCCTTGAAAGAGTGCGTAATAGCTCACTGGTCAAGTGATCCTGCGCCGACAATGTAGCGGGGCTCAAGTACACCGCCGAAGCCGCGGCACTCACGCAATAGCCCGTCTCATCCCTGCGGGGGTGGGACTAGGTGTGTGGGTGGGTAGGGGAGCGTCCTGCATCCATGGAAGCATCGGAGTGATCCAGGTGTGGAGGGTGTGGGAGTGAGAATGCAGGCATGAGTAGCGAAAGCGAAGTGAGAAACTTCGCCGCCGAATGACCAAGGGTTCCTGGGCCAGGCTAATCCGCCCAGGGTGAGTCGGGACCTAAGGCGAGGCCGACAGGCGTAGTCGATGGACAACGGGTTGATATTCCCGTACCCGTGTAGTCGCGTCCGTGATGAATCAGCAGTACTAACCATCCTGAAGATCAAGGGTTACCTTCGGGTTTCGTTTGGTTGGATGCATGGGACCTTTGCTGGTAGTAGTCAAGCGATGGGGTGACGCAGGAAGGTAGTGGGGCCAGTCAGTGGTTGTACTGGTGTAAGCCTGTAGGGAGAGACATAGGCAAATCCGTGTCTCACATATCCTGAGAGGTGATGCGTAGCCGAATGAGGCGAATTCCATGATCCTATGCTGCCGAGAAAAGCCTCTAGCGAGTGGCGACACGGCCCGTACCCCAAACCAACACAGGTGGTCAGGTAGAGAATACTAAGGCGATCGAGAGAACTGTGGTTAAGGAACTCGGCAAAATGCCCCCGTAACTTCGGGAGAAGGGGGACCACGTCTGGTGATCAACTTTTCGTTGTGAGCTGGGTGTGGTCGCAGAGACCAGAGAGAAGCGACTGTTTACTAAAAACACAGGTCCGTGCGAAGTCGTAAGACGATGTATACGGACTGACGCCTGCCCGGTGCTGGAAGGTTAAGAGGACCGGTTAACACTTCGGTGTGAAGCTGAGAATTTAAGCCCCAGTAAACGGCGGTGGTAACTATAACCATCCTAAGGTAGCGAAATTCCTTGTCGGGTAAGTTCCGACCTGCACGAATGGCGTAACGACTTCTCTGCTGTCTCAACCACAGACTCGGCGAAATTGCATTACGAGTAAAGATGCTCGTTACGCGCGGCAGGACGAAAAGACCCCGGGACCTTCACTATAGCTTGGTATTGGTGTTCGGTTCGGTTTGTGTAGGATAGGTGGGAGACTGTGAAGCATGCACGCCAGTGTGTGTGGAGTCGTTGTTGAAATACCACTCTGATCGTATTGGATATCTAACCTCGGACCATGATCTGGTTCAGGGACAGTGCCTGGTGGGTAGTTTAACTGGGGCGGTTGCCTCCTAAAATGTAACGGAGGCGCCCAAAGGTTCCCTCAGCCTGGTTGGCAATCAGGTGTTGAGTGTAAGTGCACAAGGGAGCTTGACTGTGAGACGTACATGTCGAGCAGGGACGAAAGTCGGGACTAGTGATCCGGCACCGGCAAGTGGAAGCGGTGTCGCTCAACGGATAAAAGGTACCCCGGGGATAACAGGCTGATCTTCCCCAAGAGTCCATATCGACGGGATGGTTTGGCACCTCGATGTCGGCTCGTCGCATCCTGGGGCTGGAGTAGGTCCCAAGGGTTGGGCTGTTCGCCCATTAAAGCGGCACGCGAGCTGGGTTTAGAACGTCGTGAGACAGTTCGGTCTCTATCCGCCGCGCGCGTAAGAAACTTGAGGAAACCTGTCCCTAGTACGAGAGGACCGGGACGGACGAACCTCTGGTGTGCCAGTTGTCCTACCAAGGGCACCGCTGGTTAGCTACGTTCGGAAGGGATAACCGCTGAAAGCATCTAAGCGGGAAGCCTGTTCCAAGATGAGGTTTCTCACCCTCTTAGCAGGGGTAAGGCCCCCCACAGACCATGGGGTAGATAGGCCAGAACTGGAAGCCCGGTAACGGGTGCAGGTGACTGGTACTAATCGGCCGAGGACTTACAACCAAAACATGTAAAAACTGTTTCGCATCCACTGTGCAATATCTGAAACAACACACACATCTCAAAAAAAGATAAATAGGCCAGAAGATGTGTGTACTGGTTTCATAAAGTTACGGCGGCTATAGCGGAGGGGAAACGCCCGGCCCCATTCCGAACCCGGAAGCTAAGCCCTCCAGCGCCAATGGTACTGCACCCTAATCAGTGTGGGAGAGTAGGACACCGCCGAACACAAC
>NZ_BDAP01000019.1 GCF_001598915.1 Williamsia muralis NBRC 105860
TGACGGCGCTCATTGAAATTCCCCAGTAACGCTCACTGAAATTCCCCACCCGTGTGGCACCGCCAACGAGGGCGGGTCTCCCTCGATGCTGATGGTCTCTGACCACTCATCAGCTACTCGAAGGAGACCCGCTTTCTCATGCTTACATGGGAGGACGATATGGAAGTACACGCCCTGCACAAACGAGGGTTGACGATCTCGGCGATCGCCCGCCACACCGGCCGAGACCGCAAAACGGTCCGCGCCTATCTCAACGGCACCCGCTCGCCCGGCGAGCGGGCGCGCAGCGCCGTCGATGCGTTCGAGGTGTTCGTCGCCTACATCACCGCACGCTTGATCGACGACCCACATTTATGGGCCCGAACGTTGTGCGATGAGCTCGAAGACCTCGGCTACACCCAGTCCTATCAAACGCTGACCCGCCAAATCCGCGCTCGGAACCTGCGCCCGGTCTGCCCGCAATGTCAGACCGCGACCAGCCGACCGAACGCGATCATCGACCACCCTGCGGGTGAAGAGACGCAATGGGATTGGGTGGACCTACCGGACCCACCGCCGTCGTGGGGCTGGGGTAAGACTGCGCATCTGCTGGTTGGGTCGCTGGCCCACTCGGGGCGTTGGCGGGGCTTCCTGGCCGCCGATATGACCCAGCCGACGTTGATCGCCGGCCTCGACCGGGTCACCCGCCAGCATGGCGGCCTCACGAAGGTGTGGCGGTTCGACCGGATGGCCACGGTCTGCCATCCCGATTCGGGTTCGGTGACAGCATCTTTCGCAGGCGTGGCCAAGTACTACGGAGTCAGTGTCGCGATCTGCCCGCCCCGGCGCGGGAACCGCAAAGGCGTCGTGGAGGCAGCCAACCGGGTCGCCGCCCAGCGGTGGTGGCGGACCCTGGGCGATGACGTCACCGCCGAGCAAGCCCAGAAGAGTCTGGACACGTTCTGCACCCGCCGAGGAGACACCCGCGTCCGGGTCACCGCTGACGGAAGGTCCACCGTCGCAACAGTTGCCGATCGTGAACCCCTAGCATCGCTGCCGAGTGCACCCTATCCGGCGATGATGACCGAGACCCGGAAGGTGAACCGGCAGGCGTTGGTGGCGTGGAAAGGCAATCAGTATTCGGTGCCGCCGGAGCTCGCGATGGGCGAGGTGACCGTAACCCATCAGCTCGGCGACGCCCACATCGATATCGCCACCGCCGGCGGGATCGTCGTCGCCCGCCACCGCCTCGCCGCTGAGGGGTCGGGGGTGATGGTCCGCGATCACGGCCACGTCCATGCGCTGAACACCGAGGCGATGGCCACGGCCAACACCGGTGGACCTCCGCACCGCCGCAAACAACGGATCCCACCCGGCAAGAGCGCGCTCGCTGCTGCAGATCTATTGCTGAACAACAACTCCCACACGGTAGCCACGGCCGACGAGTCTGCCACCGTGATCGACATGAGCGCTTATGAGCGCGCCGCACAGAACAGGACCACGCTGCGATGACCCGCACCAAAACAACAACCACCACCAACGCGGTGCCTGAGCCGGCGACGCAAGCTGAGATCTCGGTCTACCAGCAACTGCGGCACCACCTGGCGGTGCTCAAACTCCACGCCGCCGCGGAGGCCTTACCGGGGATGCTCGAGCGGGCACAGGGCGAGGGGTGGTCGATGACCAGCACCCTCGAACAACTCCTGGCCGTAGAAGTCGAAGAGAACCAGGCCCGGCGCCTGGCCGGCCGGTTGCGGTTCGCGAGCCTGCCCACCCCAGCCACCCTGGACGGGTTCGACTACGACGCCGCTCCCGGCGTGGACCGCCAGCTGATCGCCGAACTCGGCACCTGCGGATACCTCGAATCAGCGACAAACGTCCTGCTCATGGGTCCGCCAGGCACAGGAAAGACACATCTGGCGGTCGGGCTTGCCCGAGCGGCGGTGCACGCCGGGTACCGCACCTACGTCACCACCGCTGCCGATCTGGCGGCCCGCTGCCACAAAGCGGCTATCGAAGGCAGGTGGGCCACCTGCATGCGGTTCTATGCCGGGCCGACACTCTTGGTGATTGATGAGCTGGGGTATCTGCCGTTGCCTGCCGAGGCTGCCTCTGCGTTGTTTCAGGTTGTGGCACAACGATATTTGAAGACGTCGATCGTGATCACCACCAACCGCAGCATCTCCGAATGGGGCGAAGTCCTCGGCGACACGACCGTCGCAGCGGCCATGCTCGATCGGCTCCTGCATCGCTCGGTAGTCCTCAAACTCGACGGCGATTCCTATCGCCTGCGAGACCACCACGCCCGATCAGAAAACCACCGCACCGCCGCCGGAACCATCCGCCGGCCGCTACAGTAGACCCACCTCACGGGTGGGGAATTTCGATGAGCACCACTGGGGAATTTTCCTGAGCCCCGTC
>NZ_BDAP01000020.1 GCF_001598915.1 Williamsia muralis NBRC 105860
TGTTTCTTAATCGGTGTTTTGGCCCGACACGCTGGGTGAATGCTCAGCGGGAAGGGTGCCGTGATGACGACACTAGATGATGTGACGAAGAAGAAATCGACACCACCGTCGGCCGAGGAGGCGGCGGCAGCTGAGCTGGTGCGGTTGGCGAAGGAGCAGGGCCTGTCGTTGACGGGTCCGGATGGGCTGCTCAAGCAGTTCACCAAAACGGTCCTGGAAACCGCGCTGAACGAGGAGATGACCGAGCACCTCGGGCACGACAAGAACCAAGCCAAGCCCGATCGGGAGTCAACAAATATCCGCAACGGGACCCGGCCGAAAACGGTGCTGACCGAGTCCACCGGCCAGGTACCGATCGAAGTCCCCAGAGACCGCGAAGGCACCTTCGAACCGCAGATCGTCAAGAAACGACAGCGCCGACTCAACGGCGTGGATGAGATCGTTTTATCGTTGTACGCCAAGGGTTTAACGACCGGTGAGATCAGCGCGCACTTCGCGGAAATCTACGGCGCATCGGTCTCGAAGGAGACCATCTCGCGGATCACCGACAAGGTGATCGAGGAGATGCAGGACTGGTCCGCGCGGCCGCTCGATGAGGTGTACGCGGCGATTTTCATCGACGCCATCGTCGTCAAAGTCCGCGACGGCCAGGTCGCGAACAGGCCGATCTACGCCGCCATCGGGGTGAGTCTGGACGGCCGCCGCGACGTACTCGGGTTGTGGGCCGGCACCGGTGGCGAGGGCGCCAAGTTCTGGATGAGCGTGCTCACCGACATCCGCAACCGCGGCACCAAGGACGTGTTCTTCCTGGTCTGCGACGGTCTCAAAGGACTGCCGGAGGTGGTGGAGAACGTCTGGCCGGCCACCACCGTCCAAACATGTGTCGTGCACTTAATCCGCAACACCTTTCGGCTCTCGGCACGGCAGCACTGGGACGCGCTCAAACGGGAACTGAAGCCGATCTACACAGCACCGAGCGAGCCCGCCGCCCGAGCTGCTTTCGACGACCTGGCCGAGAACTGGGGCACACGGTATCCGGCGATCATCCGGATGTGGAACAACGCCTGGCCAGAGTTCATCCCGTTCCTCGACTACGACACCGAGATACGGCGAGTCTTGTGCTCTACCAACGCTATCGAGTCTCTGAATGCGCGGTACCGGCGTGCGGTGAAAGCACGAGGTCATTTCCCCAGCGAGCAGGCCGCGTTGAAATGTTTGTACCTGGTGACCCGTTCGCTGGACCCGACCGGCAGAGGTCAGGCACGATGGATCACACGGTGGAAGCCCGCTCTGAACGCTTTCGCGATCACCTTCGCGGACCGTTGGCCCGGATCAGAAACCTACTAATGGAAAACGGCCGAAACACCGTTAACGGGATAGTCCCA
>NZ_BDAP01000021.1 GCF_001598915.1 Williamsia muralis NBRC 105860
CCCATCTTCG
This sequence comes from Williamsia muralis NBRC 105860, assembly GCF_001598915.1. Lineage (GTDB taxonomy): Bacteria > Actinomycetota > Actinomycetes > Mycobacteriales > Mycobacteriaceae > Williamsia > Williamsia muralis. The sequence goes on from NZ_BDAP01000021.1 coordinate 11, forward strand.
GCTACAGCGGCCTGGTGTACGCGACGCTCTCCATCGCTGCGCTCTCCGTTGCCGTCTGGGCGCACCACATGTACGCCACAGGCGCCGTTCTTCTCCCGTTCTTCTCGTTCATGACCTTCCTCATCGCGGTGCCGACGGGTGTGAAGTTCTTCAACTGGATCGGGACGATGTGGAAGGGTCACATCACGTTCGAGACGCCGATGCTGTTTTCGGTGGGCTTTTTGGTGACGTTCTTGTTCGGTGGTCTGACCGGTGTGTTGCTGGCGAGCCCGCCGTTGGATTTCCACCTGTCTGACAGTTACTTCGTGGTGGCGCACTTCCATTACGTGTTGTTCGGCACGATCGTGTTCGCGACGTATGCCGGTATCTATTTCTGGTTCCCGAAGATGACTGGCCGAATGCTTGATGAGCGTTTGGGCAAGATCCACTTCTGGTTGACGATGATCGGTTTCCACACCACGTTCTTGGTGCAGCACTGGGTGGGTAACGAGGGTATGCCGCGTCGGTATGCCGATTACCTGTCCACCGATGGGTTCACCTCGTTGAACATCGTGTCGACGGTGGGTGCGTTCATTCTGGGTGCTTCGACGTTGCCGTTCTTGTGGAATGTGTTCCGTAGCTACCGGTATGGCGAGGTGGTGACGGTGGATGATCCGTGGGGCTTTGGTAACTCGTTGGAGTGGGCGACCAGTTGCCCGCCGCCGCGGCACAACTTCACCGAGCTGCCGCGGATCCGTTCGGAGCGTCCGGCGTTCGAGTTGCATTACCCGCACATGGTCGACCGGATGCGCGAAGAAGCACACGTCGGTGCAGCCCACGGTGGCACCAGCGACACCGCCGAGAAGATCCGGCGCGACCCGTTCACGGTCGGCACGCACGAGGCGTCGTCGGATCCTGATCCGAGCTGACCAGGCACAACTGAGTTCTCTCACACCGCGGCGGCACTGGGTTACCAGTGCCGCCGCGGTGTTGTGTACGAGCTTTCCGAGCCGGGCGAGGACGACGCGCTACGACAGTTCGTAGGACCGGCTCGGCTGATGAGGGTGTGAGGGTTTACGATCAGCTGAGTTTCACGTCATGCTGCCCAACACACAGATGAGCAGATCGGCCA
>NZ_BDAP01000022.1 GCF_001598915.1 Williamsia muralis NBRC 105860
CAGGAGGATCAGTGACCGCGGTAGACCAGCCCACCACTCAGGTGGCTCCGGTTCGGCCTTATCCCGAGCGCACGGGTGCCAAGGGTTCGTTCATCTACAAGATGTTGACGACGACCGATCACAAGATGCTGGGCATCATGTATTTGGTTGCGTGTTTTGCGTTTTTCCTCATCGGTGGCTTGATGGCGTTGCTGATGCGTACGGAGTTGACGGCTCCTGGTCTGCAGTTCTTGTCGACTGAGCAGTACAACCAGTTGTTCACCATGCATGGCACGGTGATGTTGCTGATGTATGCGACGCCGATTGTGATCGGGTTTGCCAACGTGGTGTTGCCGTTGCAGATCGGTGCGCCCGATGTGGCGTTCCCGCGGTTGAATGCGTTCAGTTTTTGGTTGTTCGTGTTCGGTTCGACGGTGGCGGTTGCCGGGTTCATCACTCCGGGTGGTGCGGCTGACTTCGGTTGGACTGCGTATACGCCGTTGACTGATGCGGTGCATTCGCCGGGTCCGGGTGCGGATATGTGGATTTTGGGTCTGGGTGTGTCGGGTCTGGGCACGATTTTGGGTGCGGTGAACATGATCACGACGGTGGTGTGTTTGCGTGCGCCGGGTATGACGATGTTCCGGATGCCGATTTTCACTTGGAACATTTTGGTGACGAGTGTGCTGATCCTGTTGGCGTTCCCGTTGTTGACGGCGGCGTTGATGGGGTTGGAGGTTGATCGGCAGTTCGGGGCGCATCTGTATGACCCGTCCAATGGTGGTGCGATTTTGTGGCAGCACTTGTTCTGGTTCTTCGGTCATCCCGAGGTGTACATCATTGCGTTGCCGTTCTTCGGGATCGTGTCGGAGATCTTCCCGGTCTTCTCCCGCAAA